>NZ_CP020865.1:0-56646 GCF_003184205.1 Paenibacillus sp. Cedars | reverse complement strand
TTTTCATTTTTCCGTAGTAAAACGGATGATTTGAATCTCATTTCCGTAGTAAAACGGATGATTTTAATTCAATTTCCGTAGTAAAACGGATGTTTCGGCCTTTTTCGCCCGTATTCGACAAAGTGTTTTCATCAAAATCACGATTTTTTATTTTTTTTTGCTCATTTTCCGTAGTAAAACGGATGTTTTGATTTTTTTTCCGTAGTAAAACGGATGATTTGCTGATTTTCCGTAGTTAAACGGATGTTTTGCCGCTCCTGCCCCAAAAAAATTTTCTCGCCCAGGCTTCCGCGCCTCTCATTTTCCCTCCTTCAACATATCTTTCCGACCAGCTAACGCTTCCACCATAAGGGAAACGCCGAGCTGAAAGCCGTACTCAAACGATGCAGCCAGGTCCATTTCTCCGGCTTGAGCGCGAAGGTTCAGCAAATCCTCCAACTCCTTATACTCCGATTCGTCCAATCGCTTCCGCCAAACGCCCATCGCTTCCGTAATCTGCCGGTTGACGGGCCGGTATGCCGTCTCTTTCGATACGATCTGCTCAATCGGGCATAGCTCTCCGTTATACAGCTTCCGCAACAAGGTTTTCATCATGTTTCCCGTCCCTTCCCTTCGCTCTGTACGGAAACTTTATGCGAAAACCGCATAAATGTCAATATGCGGTTTTCGCATAGCTTACTATGAGCTTGGGTGATGGAAATGTACGCAAGAATTAAAGAGCTGCGAGAAGATAACGACTGGACACAGCAATATGTAGCCAAGGTTCTTAAGGTCAATCAGACCACGTATTCTCGATACGAAACGGGAGAACTGGATTTACCATCCGCTTCAATAATCAAATTGGCCGACTTGTACCAGACCAGTACGGACTACCTTCTCGGCCGCACAGATCAGAAAAAGCCGTATCCTTCCAAAAAGGCAAATACATGACCGAAACAAAAAGCCGCGCATTCCTGATAAGGAAGCGTGGCTTTTTGTTTCGGTATTATTCGCTTTTTTTGTCGTAGCTCGCCCCGGCCAAGTCAGATCGGGGCGAGCTGCAGGAGGCATTCAACCTTCAAGTCCGAACATTTAATTGCTGTCTATGGATCGATCGTTCGATTTCGTTATGCATTAAAGAGATCCAATTGAACCGGCTCGTTCAGTTCCCGGACCGAACGGACCGGAGCGTTTAAGAACACCGGATTTTTCGTCACGGTCAAAAAGCGTCCCAACAGCCCTTGTTTCTTTCCGGAAAATTCAAAGTGGTCGATGAAGCCTACAGTTTGCAATTCCTCGCAAGCCTGTTTGATGCGCTCCACGATTTTATAAACCGGCATAATCGGTTCGCGATCATCATCCAGAAAGTGAAAATGTCCGGCTAACGTTGACAGCTCTAGCGTCACAGCCGGTTCATCCGGGTAGGAGGATACGAGCCAATATAACCCCTGCGCCAGATAGGACTTCAGATCGTTCATGAGAATGAGCGATACATCAAACAGGTTCCCTTCTCTGTTCGCCTCGACCAACCATTCCGGAAGCTTGATTTCAAACTTGTACTGATAATGGCTTGGTGTTCCCACCTTACGCCGGAATACAATTTGGTCAATCAAGCGCGTCAAGGCGATCTCCTCGTATTCGGCGTTCTTGGAGCGCTGATACTGGGTAAGCGTCACTTCGATGTTCCACAAGCGCGTAAGCGCTTCTTGAACGCGCTTGTAATTGGCTGCACCATCCGTCAAGCCCAATTCGGCCAAGATATCTGCATATTTTAACTCAATTGTGGGTTGTCCGTTTACGTTTTTCTTAAACCAAAGAGATTGAATGGCCCCCATCACGCGAGCCTCATATGTCGTTAGCACTTCCCCAGTTGTTTGCTTGATATACACATTTCGGACACCATGAACAGTTGTCGGGGCTTGTCCGTTCCCTCCGTTCGGATTGGCCGAGAATAGGGCGTGTTGGGCAATATTCGTATTAAACGGGACAACTTCGCGCAAATAATCTACCGATTTGACGCGGAGCGCCCGTTCGAGAATATCATTTTTCGCCTTTAACAGTAACCGGTCGTTTCCGCCTTCCAACTGCTGTGACTTTAACGTTTCCCCCCATTGATTCGCATACATAAATAAGGCTTTGACGGATACGCGCTGTACAAGTGCCGCGCTTAGTTGTTCGATCATTTCTTGATGAATACTCGCAGCTTTCAAGGGGTCGGCATGGCGTTGAGTCTTTCCGATAAACTCATGGGCCATTTCATTGAGCTGCATATCGACTTCGCGCAGGGCGTCCATCTCCATGGTGTCACCGCCCTCCGGAGTTCTCAATGTTGTTCAGCTCTTTCTCAAGTACGTAATTGATAAAGCGCATCTTAAAGCCCTTTTTCTGCCCTGCTGCTAGCTTGTTGAAGCGTTCGAGCAAGTCATTGCGAATTAAATACGTGTCACGTGTATGGGTGTCCTCAACACGCGGCGGTTTTCTTTCTTCGGCGTATACGCTCAAAAAATTCTGCGGTTCCGCCCCTCTTGTTACACTAAACTGTTCAGTTTTATTGTTCCGTTGATTTGCTCCATGTAACTGTTCAGCATTATTGTTCCGTTGATCTGCTCCATGTAACTGTTCAGTATTATTGTTCTGTTGATCTGTTCCATGCAACTGTTCAGCATTATTGTTCTGTTGATCTGTTCCATGCAACTGTTCAGCATTATTGTTCTGTTGATCTGCTCCATGTAACTGTTCAGTATTATTGTTCCGTTGATCTGCTTCATTTAACTGTTCAGTATTATTATTCCGTTTATCTACTCCATGTAACTGTTCATCATTATTGTTCTGTTGATCTGCTACATATAACTGTTCAGCATTATTGTTTCGTTGATCTGCTCCATGTAACTGTTCAGCATTATTGTTCTGTTGATCTGCTCCATGTAACTGTTCGGCATTATTGTTTCGTTGATCCGCTCCATGTAACTGTTCAGCATTATTGTTCTGTTGATCTGCTCCATGTAACTGTTCAGCATTATTGTTCTGTTGATCTGCTCCATGTAACTGTTCAGTATTATTGTTCTGTTGATCTGCTCCATGTAACTGTTCAGCATCATTGTTCTGTTGATTTGCTCCATGTAACTGTTTAGCATCATTGTTCTGTTGATTTGCTCCATGTAACTGTTCAGCATTATTGTTCTGTTGATCTGCTCCATGTAACTGTTCAGTTTCATTGCTCTGTGAATCTGTTCCTGTTAACTGTTCAGTTTTTTTCGTTGAAAATACATCGAAATCAGCTAACGATCTGCGCTTGGGCTTTGCCATGCGCCAACACCTCCTCCAAAATATCATAATAGGATTTTACGAGATGGTTGCCAGGGTCGGCCAGAACGGCGGGCTGTCCTTCGTAGGCAGTAGCATTCGCAAACCGAATCGATTTAGATATGACGGTTTCGTACATATGTAAACCATGTTCAATGCAATATTTCCGAGCTTTTGGCAGCATTTCGGAATGCAGCGTGGTCCGAGAATCAACCTTCATCGCTACGATTCCATCAATGACCAGTTCAGGGCGATGCTTTTGTTGAAAGTCTTCAACCACTTCAATGACTTGGATAATACCGGCGACAGCGAACGTTTCCGGCTCAAACGGTATAATGACGCGATCCGCGGCGGCGAATACATTCCCGGCAATCAATCCCATGTCCGGCGGTGTATCGATAAAAATATAATCGTATTGATCCCGTACCGCATCCAATGGGGCTTTCAACAAGTAAAGTGGTCGCCGGTACGTCTCCACATCGGCCAACACATCAAATACAAGAGTCGCCATTTCCTTATTCGCCGGTACAATATCAAGTCGATCCATCAAAGGCACCTTTACGTCATTCATCGATAGACCTTCTACTAGAACATCGTAAATCGTGCGCTCATATTGGGCGGGAACTTTCCCAAAAGCCATGGAAGCATTGCCCTGGGGGTCCGTATCAATAATAAGCACGCGGGCCTTTGGCTGCTTTTGAACAATAGCCGTCGCAATATTGCTTACAAAACTGGTCTTCCCAACGCCGCCCTTATTGGCGGAAACTGCGTAAACAACTGCCATACCATCACCCTTCTTTCACGGAATAGTTTTATACAACAATTTTACTGTTCAGTTTTACGTATCAGTGTAATGATTCAATCATAGCATAGCCTAGTCATGCAGAAAAGCTCCCCCTCCGCCCCCGGAACGGGGGAACGCAAAGGGCTTACGCCCTCTGCACACCCTCCCCCCGCCCTAAAGGGGGCGGGCCATGCAAGGGGTTGCATGGCATCGGTTAGCGTCGGCGGTCGGAACCGCTCGTCAAGGGTTCGCTAACGCCGCCGACGCGCCCTGGACGGCTCTCTGCCTGCTTCATACGCGGCTACGGCGAAAGGCCCCACAAAAGCCTTTATACGTTGCATGACATGGTATGACGTGATAAAATAACGGGTATAAAGACATTAGAACGAATCTCACCGTAGGCGGCCAGCCAAGTACGAGGTATACGGGTAACATGTTGATCCGTATACTAAGAAGAGCCTTCACCGCTGCGAACGGTAAAGACTCTTAGGACCCGAAAGGCTGTGGATCACCACGGCGCGCGTGAAACTAAATAGCTAGTTCAAGCGAAAACCACCGTTTAGGCTCTCCAACCTACTTAGCGGTGGTTTTTCGCTTGTTACGAAACTTACGACGCGCCCAGCGATAGAGCTTCCGGATACCAAACACAAGGCTTAGTATCGTTACGATCCAACGCAGCACATCATAAAACGCCACAAGTGCGACCATCGGCGTCACCCCCTTTCGGGAAGCTGCGCCGTGGTCCGAAAACATCCACCACTATTCAAAGTCCATAGAGTCAATTATAGCATGTCCGTTCCGACCACTCTACTAAACTCTCAAATGCCGAACAGTGGATCTTCCAAAACGGAATAATCGTTCGGCATTTCAAGCGATTTCTCGCCTTCAGCTCGCGCCGATCCGGCCTCCTTTATTGTTGCTGCTTATCCCCGCCCCGACCTTTCGATGCAGCGGAACGCCCTTGCGTTTGTAATTGCTCCCGAAGCTCATTAATCTGCTCATATAATTTCGTGATTAGCGCCGTTGACTCCTGCTGCTTCGCCGTCGCTTCCGCGTTAACTTTCTCTAACTTCTCTTGGTACTCACTCCGCGCCTGAACCAACTCGCGCTCCCGCTGTACATCGAGCTTTTCTTTGAGACGTTCCAGTTCTTCCGCATGACGCGCCTCCAGTTGCGCGATCCGCTCCGCATGCTGCTGTTCGATCCGCTGTTGTTCCCGTTCGAGCGATGCGATTTGGTCGGTTTGTTTCTCCGCTTGCCTCGACAGCTCGTCCACTTGCCGGTGCAGTTCCTTATTTTCGTCCATCGTCTCTTGAAAATCGGTGAGCTGCGCGCTCAAAGCCTTGTTCTTCTCCTCGTACTGCTCCAGGAGCAAATTAGACTTTTTGGTGTTATCCTCGTATTGCGCAATCTGCTTCGCTTGGTCGCTGTTTTCTTTACTCAAGCGCCCGCCTTCATCCTTGAGCTGCTTCATTTCAATCGTCATATCGGCAATGGTTTGCTCCTGCGCCAAAAATGCCGCATTTCGCTCGGCCAATACCGCCTCATGCCCCTGTGTAAGCTCCAATCGCGCTGCCGCCTCTGACTGAATCATCATCATAAAAATTTCTTCGTCGCGGCGCTTGTGGTATTCACGTTCTTCGAGCAGCTTGCGATAGCCCGCAGCAACGCCTTCTTTGAGCTGCTGCATCTCGACGAGCTGCGCCATGTATTCCAAAAACTCGCCTTCTGTGGGCAAACCGCTTTCCGCAAACAATTCCTCAACCTTTTGTTTGATTTCAGGACGTACCCGGATCGATTTCGTGACGGTTGGCCCTTTTGTTGGTTCATTCATGGACATGCGCTTCACGCTCCCTTGTTTACTTTTCTTTATTATACCACATAATGTTTACTATGTTTACACTGTTTACACTGTTTACAACATAATTTTAACGAATGAAAGGAAAGAATACGAACCACCTCGGCCGCACTCCCTCTTTTCTCCCAAAAACCCGAAACCCCTCTTGTTCAATTCCTGATATTCTGTAAACGTTTGAATCCTCATTTTTCAGTATGTTTACATAGATTACAAGGTAAACACTTTTGATTCTATCTTTTCCGGCTTGCAAACATTTAAACCCTGCAAACATAGTATGTTTACAACGTTTACAATGTTTACACTACTTAAACCGGACTTCGGCTGATCCGTTGAGGTAAGCGGCGACGGCGCAGAATGCGCGGTCGCCGGGGTTTGGGAGCAGGCCGGGGGGTCCGGGGGGCGGAAAGCCCCCCGGCCGCGCCAATAGCGGCGATCATGTGGGCGTCTAAATATGCAGGCGGCGGCAAAAATCCGGGTCGAGCGCCCGCAGCCGCTGGATGGCCCGGCCAAGGGCAGCGCGCGGCATGCGGAGCTGATAGCCGTAGCGCCCTTGGGCCTCCAAGTCCTCAAGCCGCCGCAGCCGGTGCATGTACTCGCTCCAGGCGGCTTCCCAAGCCTCCATTTGTTCAAGGACGGAATGCGTCTGCTGTTGGATGATCTCCCGTTCAGCGGCCAATAAAAGGGGCTTGGTGGCATCCTGCATCGATACGCCCTGTTCGGCCAAACGCTCGGCTACGCGGGCGCGCCTCGCAGCGCTCAAGCGGCGGCTTGTGCGCAAATACTGCGCCCCGACAATGCGCCGCCCCTCCCAACCATAGCCGACCGCCTCGCGGCGATCCTCGCCGCTGCTGCGCCGTGTCTCGTAGCTCTGAAAGGCATGCAGCACGTCTTCCACGTCCGGCACAAACGGCCCGTCCTCCCAACTCACTGAAACGCTATCGGCCGACGAGCGCACGGAAAAGGGTTGCCCCGGAAAGGCGCGCCGCAGCGCCACCCGGATTTTTTTTGCCGTCTCGGTAGAGCTTTCATAGTGCATCGGTTTTCCTTCCTTTCGTATGGGGGGTCCGGGGGGGCTGTTAGCCCCCCGGACGTGCTTTACAAAACGAGCTGCCGGCCGCTGGCTTTTAATTGCATCATGGAATCATAGAGCGTACTAATCTCTTCGTGCGCATCTTCCCAACCGTCCGCAATCGCCCATGTAATGGCCGCGCCGTCAAAGGAAATGACCACATTCGTTTTATAATTGCTCTCGTCCCGAAACGTAGCGTCGTACGTATAGGACGGCGTTTCCCCCGGCTCCTGCTTGATGTCGTTTTCCTCGAAATCGAACAAATTCCATTCCTGAAACGCCTTGCAAAAAAACACGTAATCCGGATACGTCACCGTTTGCATCGCTACCCATTCCCTTCCTATTTGGATATGGGGGCCAAGGCCCCCGATTGCCGGTTGCCTTGGCTGCTATTCCTCGCCGTCCGTAAAGCTGATGCCCTGCATGTAGTCCGCGGCGCGCTGCGCCTTACCTGCGGCCAGTACAATCATGCGTTGATCGTCTTTGAGCGCCCGCAGCCAGCCGTTAATATAGGACGCGCTGTTTTCAATGGTCGTATTGTCGATGCCGCAGACGCCGCACATCATGGCCGCGCCGATCTCGGCTATCAATTCTTCTTTGCTGTAATTCTCGTCACCGAATGCGGCCAGCTCCGTAATGCCGGACCGGTTCAGCCGCTTGGTATGGCCGGTCGAATGCACCAGTTCATGAAACAGCGTGCAGTAATATTCCTCGGGCTGCTTGTAATCCGCCATCGGCGGAACGCTGATCATGTCATCCCCCGGCCGGTAGAACGCCCGGCCCGGCGCGAAATGAATAGGCGGCCGGTCCGCATAGCCGGTTACAAGCCGTTCGGCTTCCTCAATAGGGTCATGCTCATACGCCGGTTCGCTGTTCCGTTTGCTTTCCAGTCCTTCGCATTGGGTTGCAATATTGAACACCTTGTAATAGCGCAAAAGCGGTATTTTCTCCGTCTCGCCGGTTTCCTCGTCCTTCTTCTCCAGCCACTTCCAGAAAACCACGATCTCGCCTTTTACGCCCTTCTTGACGGTGCCGCCCGCCTCGGTGATCCGCTTGAATGTGGCATACTCCCCAGCGTCAAGCAGCAGCGCGTTAATGCCCCGATACGGCTTTTGAGTCAGCCAGTTCACCGCCGCGCCGCTTCTCCATGGCCTACGCCACGGCACGACACCGCTTTCGAGCAGCTTGACAATACGTTCCGTCACCATTTCATAAATTTTTTGGCTCATGATTTGCCCTCTCCTTTACATGTGGTAAAATAGAGGGGCGAAGGGGTTCGCAAAATTTCTTCGCCCCGGTCCGATTGCTCCCTAAAGCAAACGGGCCTTTTAATATTCGGAAGGTAATAAAAACGTGGTCGCGCTGCGGTCGCGTTCCGTTATAATCCAGAATTTGACGCCTGCCGCCGTGTGATAAACCGACAGCAGCCGTTCCCCCATTTGCAGCGCCTCGTCATTAGCGGCCCGGTCGTCATCACAGACGTCGCCCCAATCGCCGCCAATATGCCGGGTCAGCGCGGATATGCGTTCATCCTCGCTGACAACTTCTAGCGCGCCCGGCGTGGTGTACACCTGCCCAAGCGGAAATAACCCTCGGAAAACATGAATCCTCATACCTGCTCACTCTCCCTTTTTCAAAGCTCGGTTGTATTCGTTTAGCAGCTCGTCCAATTCTTGCGACTTCAAAAGCACTTCTTTCGCCATCGCGCCTACCTGCTTCGCAAGCGTGTTCAATTCCGCGCGCACCGCTTCGATTTTTTCGCGCAGCTCGTTTACTCCCCGCATGCTCTCACCTCCTTTCACGCCGCCAATATCCGGCTAAAATCGCGGCGGATGCTACCCGCATCCTTTGCTAGTCCATCCCGTTTTTTCCTTCTTTGACTTGACTTTTTGGCCCTGAAACCCCCATCCTGGTCCCGCTTGCCGGTCGAGCCAGCGCGGAGCGTCTTCTTTCAAGGTTTGGAGCGTAGGGGCTTCCTTCGTGCTTCCTGGTCTTGCGTATGGAGTTTTCAAGGAACAGGTACATCCTGTATACCGCAGCCGTCGCAGATTTTAGAGCATATCCGGTTCTGGCTGGCAAGGGTCTGCCCGTCAGGGATAGTCAAATTTTTTTGAGCGCTCTACTCAAAAAAATTTGGCTACCCTTGCCAGCCACGGTTCGGGTATGCTCCCATGCGACAGATCGGCTGCGGTGTACAGGATGTGGGCCTTGAAAAACGGAAGGAGCAAGGCCCGCGCGCGAAAGTACCCCTGCGCTGCCAGGCCGTTTTTGCTTCCTGGAACCCGCTTGCAAAGCTTTTGGCTTCCCCGACCTGCCCGAATCGCTTTAGGCACGATGATGAAATGGAGCGTCAGCGAAATGGAATCATGGTGCCGCCCTGCCCCGTAGAGCCATGATGGGCGCGGCAGCGTAAGCGAGAGCGCCCATGATGGATCGAGCGTTACCCAGAGAAACGCTTTTGCTTCCCTGCGAGGCCCGTTAAAAATCCCAATGGAACCCGGCGTCTTTCCGGGTCGCTTG
The DNA here is from genome assembly GCF_003184205.1 of Paenibacillus sp. Cedars. Classification (NCBI taxonomy): domain Bacteria; kingdom Bacillati; phylum Bacillota; class Bacilli; order Caryophanales; family Paenibacillaceae; genus Paenibacillus; species Paenibacillus sp. Cedars. The sequence continues at coordinate 47,133 of NZ_CP020865.1, read as the reverse complement.
GGATTTAGGGCCGGTTGAACCGGGGGAACCGGTTTCCTTCATTCGGATTTTGATGATTTTGGATCCAATGGCCACAAGAAAACGTTCGGCTTTCCGCTGAGATCCACGCAGCTCTTTCCGGCTGCAGAAGATCCATTCCGCAAAAAAAGCCGAACGATCCGGTTCATACCAAACGTGAACCGCATAAAGCTGCGGAACAAAAAAAAGAGCCACAGCGCAAGGCCGAAGCTCAAAAAAGGGTAGAACAGCCGGAAATGACAAAACCGCCCCCTTGGTGCGGCATTGGACGCAAAGCCTCCCATAACGGTATGCCGGTGGCCGTTAGCAACCCTATGCGTCTACTTCAAGTCACCGGCCTTCCGGAGCGAGCTGCGATCCGTTGGCGCACGATCTATTCGTCGAAGCATTGAACGGCCGTGTCCGGACCATCCGGATTAGTCTGATTTAGAAGAATCTCGCCCCTCTTGCTTCCGACGTTTGACTGCCTGCCGGTCCAGGACAACCAACAAGCTAAAACAGATGACACCGAAGACAAAAATGGCAGCTCTTCCGGCAGGAGACATGTTGAATAATAGTTCGGAAAACATTGCCTGTCCCTCCTAAAGTGCAAATGAAACGAATTGATAAGCGTAGTAGATCATGGCCCATAAGGTAAGCACGATATAACCAACAAAGCCGGAATAAGCGATAGCCATACCGCCATAACCCCACAGCTTCCAGTACCAAGCGATTGGTTCCTCTTCTACCTCTATCCAAACCGATCGCGGCCGGGGCAAAGTCCGGTAGAAGTACCAAACATTCGAGTGTGAGCGGTCTTCGTCATCGGACGCCTTCACTTCCCATCTTTTTGCCGCGTCGCCTTTGCTTCCCCCTCCTGCCAAATCGCGAAAAATAGCAGGATCGTCAACACCAGCAAGAGCATGTCTGCCGGTTTCATCAAGTTTGGAACCAGGATATTCCACATGATCTCCCCCCCGATTATCTTTTAAGTTACATATCCTAAGAAAAAACGAAACTTTTATAGTACATTTTATCTCATAAGATAAGTTTACAACAAAAAAATTATCTTTTAGTAATCTGCATAGTTACGCTCAAGTTGCTTACACTCAAATGGATAGGAAGGAGTGTAACAACCGTGGCGTATACAACATTGCAACGGGTGGGCAATGCCGTCCGGCACACCCGATTAAGCCAGGACTTGACACAGGAGGAATTGGCCGAGTTGATCGGAACCAGCTATACCTATATCAGTTCCCTGGAACGCGGACAGCGCAACGTAACCATTCAAACCCTAGATCGAATCGCGCAAGCTTGTCGAACCGACTTGTTCCGGATGCTACAGCTCGATGGACCGGAAGATGAAACGATTGTCGAAATGTTGGCTCTCTTAATGAGCCGTGACCCATTGGATCGTAAAAAGGTACTGAATATCGCACGAGAAATGTTCCGGACCCAATGAGGAAATGAGGCTGCGTTCGAAATCCCAAGATGTGGAAAGTATACACTAAAAGAACCTAAGAGTTCAATTACATTTTAATTATTTGAACTTTCGACACTCTCCAAGTGCATCATGTCGTTGGTCTACACTTCTTAGTAGAAAGAGGTGAACGACCAACGTGAGTCATCTAGCCAAAACGATAGGAGAGCAGATACGGCACTACCGCACATTGAGGGGTTGGACCCAAGAGCAATTGGCGGAAGTGTTAGAATCGCAAGGAACCTATATCGGCCGCGTCGAACGCGGCGAACAAAACATACAGCTTCAAACTTTGGAAAAAATAGCCGATGCGCTACATATAAACGTATATGCCTTGTTCAGTGAACGCGATCCGTTTGAGCATCTAAAACAGGATGAATGGATATGGCAATCCGTGATGCTCCTCAAAGAGCAGAACGTGCAGGATCAGGAACGAGCCTTCCGGGTTTTGCGTGAAATGTTGAAACACTAAGGGAAGCTGCCCTGTTCGATTTCGGACATGGCTTCGCCCCCCGGTTGCTAAGAACAATCCCCTACTGACTTCACTCCCTCGCTACTCCAATAGATCGGTACGATTTCGCTCCATCCCAACTGTCCGTTGCACAATCCGGGTTTCCGTTGTATAATATACAGGCAAGATAAATAAATCGGAGCGTAAGCTCGCACCATGGGCAACGTGGTGTTCCCTGCCGGGGGGACCATAATTTCCGTGTTTACCGACCGTTTGTGTTGCCGAATGATATGGATTTTCAGCAATTAGGAAACACTTATATATAGGGATCGCCAACGATCCGCACCACCGGGTAGCGTGGTGTTCCCCGCCGGGGGGACCATAATCTCCGTGTTTACCGACTGTTTTTGCTACCCATCAGCTTAACAAGGCGGCTCTGATGTGGACACATCAGAGCTTTTTTTGTGCAAGGAGACATGATTCTATGACGCTAACACTCGAACAATTAGTTGCCCGAACGACGAAACCCTTGATTGCGGATATTAGCCTTCAAGTGCTTCAACAGTTATATGAGCAGTATCTTCTCCCTTACACGTTTACATATGAACTGGAGAACCATGACCCTGTTAAGCTGCACTTTGAAAAGGACAACTTCTGTCATCTGCTGGGGCTAGAAAAAATGGTCACGGGCAAAATACGGTCTCAAGATTTGAAATTATACCGGGGGCCGGAAGGCTGGGACAACATCAAAAACGGCACGATTGACCGGGAACATATGCGGTCCCGCGCAGGCAAACCGAACTTTAACAGCCTGAAAGGAAAATGGATTTATTTTCTCGCCATTCCCCGCATCCTCACATCCGACACAGCCATGATTAAATTTCATAAATTAGGGGCAGAATTACTTATATACGGCGGTTTTGATAACGCCATCGTACACCTTGGCATATCCAGGCGAGAAGAAACCGAATTTAAAACGTGGTGTCCGCGCACGATTCTGGAGGAAGGCAAAACACCGCCGCTGTACGGAACCAAGCATATTGATGGACAACCAACACTTCGCATTCTTTCTTTTAAGCAGGACGCGAAATAAAATAGGGTACAAAACCGCAAGGCGCGGCTATACGCGCAGAGGCGAAGGCGCTGCCAGCTAACCGGCAGCGCCTTATTATTTAATGCCGTAACATGTTCAGCTCAACACGAGCTTCCAACAGCTCGGCCCGTCATGGCTCAAGGCTTGATGGCACGTATCGCGGCGGATACCAGGTATTGTTCGACATTTGCGCCGGGAATCCAATCCTTGATGAACGTACGGGATTCGTCTTTAGGTTCGATTTCAATATCAGTAAAACCGCTTTGCGCAAGCATGGCCTCCAGTTCGCCGATGGAGGAAGCTCCTGAAATGCACCCTGAATAGATACGGTCGATATCCTGCTTGATTTCTTCCGGAAAATCGGCTGTTGCCACGACATCCGATATGGCCAGTCTGCCGCCGTCACGCAGCACACGGAACGCCTCATCAAATACCTGCTGCTTCGAAGGGGACAGATTAATGACACAGTTTGAAATAATCACGTCAACCGATTGGTCCTGAACCGGCAGATGCTCGATCTCGCCCAACCGAAATTCCGTATTGGTAAATCCGCTTTTACTGGCATTTTCGCGGGCGCGGCTGACCATTTCCGGTGTCATATCTACACCAATGACGCGGCCGGAAGCGCCCACCTGACGGGAGGCTAGAAAGCAATCAAACCCGCCGCCGCTGCCCAGGTCCAGCACAACTTCTCCCGGTTGCAAAGCGGCAATGGCTTGCGGATTGCCGCAGCCGAGGCCCAGGTTCGCCCCATCCGGAACGGCTGTCAGTTCTTCTGACGAGTAGCCCATTTTAGCGGAAACGTCCACGGGCGACTCGCAGCAAGCATTAGCTGGCGCTGGCGTACAACAGGACCCTGCCCCTACGTCCTGCAAGGCGATTTCTTTATACCGATTCCGAACGTTTTGACGAATTTGATCATTACTCACTTGATTCATGAAAGATCACTCCTTAGTTTTTTATACAATCAACAGCAGCTCGCAGCGCAACAAGCAGTTGGTGTTGCACGAATGATTGGCCGTCGCTTAAAGAATCGGACCGATTGCTTTTGCATAGCGTCTGACCATTTCCAGGCTTCTCTAGCAGATCGTTCGATTTCCCTTTGGCGTTGTTTCATGAGCATTTCCGCAGCAAACCAATTGAGGTTCAAGTCGGATCCATCCTTTTATCAAAAAATGTAAGCATTCAGTGTTTAAGATGATGCAAAAGCTTTTTCACAACAAACTGCGCGTCCGGCCCCACCCCCCTTAAGGTAGCAGAAGCAAAGGAACGCTGTCCTTCCAGCCCCACATAATAAAGCCCCGGAACGTCGCTTATGCCTGCTTGATGTAACGGCCTTCCTTCTGCATCCAGCGCGCCAATCGCTTGAAGGTAGGGAAGATGCGGCTGGTAGCCTGTCGCAAAGATCACCGTATCCACTGGCTCTTTTGTCCCGTTCGGCCAAATGACGCCATCCTCATAGAAGGATGTAAACATCGGTTGTTGATCCGGTTTCCCTGCCGCTACTTTTTCTTTGTACCCGCCCGAATCGTTCACCGCACTTGAACTCGGCGCGGTTTTCCCGAACCGCCAAAATGGAAAGGTGTCAAACCCAATCAGTTTCACCCAAAAATGCACATCTTGGCCCCATACCTTTTGTTTCATGAACTGAACCGGCCGGAGTACCGCTAAAGACGCCTTGCTCACCTCGGCCAGCTCAACGCCGATCTGTACGGCAGAATTGCCGCGCCCGACCACTACCACGCGTTGATGGATGTATGGCTCCGGATTCGGTATTCAGAGGAATGAAGCGTGCGGCCTTGAAACACCTCCTGCCCGGGCAAAACTGGCGTATAGGGATTGTGAAACGATCCGGTCGCATTAATGATGGTGCGCGCCCAAAACGTATCCCCTGCCATCGTACGGACCGTAAACCCTTCTCCATTCTTTTCGACCGATACTACTCGCTGATTGGTCCGAACCGGCAATTGAAACTTTGCCCGGTAATCCTGTAAATAACGAATGACTTCATCACGCTTGGGGTAACCATTCGGATCGCCGGGGAACGTCATGCCCGGCATCGACGAAAAGCGTGCCGGAGAGAACAGCTTGAGACTATCGTAATAACGCGGCCACGAACCGCCCGCCTCGTCACTCGCGTCCAAAATCAGAAATCGAAGTCCTTTCTTCTGAAGATGATAGCCGGATGCAAGACCCGCCTGCCCCCCTCCAATGACAATCGTATCCAATGCCTCATTCATACCCATTACCCTCCGATTTATTTGCAATTTACAAGTATAAAAGAAAAGAAATCACCCGATGGGGGTGGAACAGCATAGGCTGGATTTTGACATCGCTTCATTCAAAAGCTTAATGGAGCGAATGACCGTTTCTTTTTCAAAATCGTTCATATGAGAGAAAATTTCAGCTAAATAAGCGTTACATTGCTGGTCAATCATTGTGGCCACGTACTTACCTTCTGTCGTGAGCGAAAGCACATACACCCTACGGTCGTCCGGATCGGGCGATTTTTTGACCAAATTCATTTTAATTAACGATTGGATTTGTCGGCTAAAGGTCGTAATATCAGTCCCTAACGCATCGGCTACCTGCTGAATGGACGGTTTATGCTGACGATCGATCTCGTAAAGAATATGGCTTTGCACTAAAGATATATCGCAGCCACCGGCGGAGCAGCAATTTTTATTGAGAAACCCAAAACGGCGTGTCATGATTTGAAATAGTTCGCGAACATTTTCCACTGTGGTTCACCTCATGACTTAGTTATACAATATTTATTTGCAAATTGCAAATGTGTAAATCAAAAAAAAGAAAAACCACTCGGCTGAGTGGTCTCTGCTTGCTTATTTACCGGGATATAATTGGTGCAAAGATTCTCTCTGTGATGGCTTAATATCAATGATGTTGCGAATGCTCTTTGCCTTGGCCTCGGCTTCGTCAAGCGTATCGCTTAATCCCAAGGCAAGCAAGGTGCCAGCGGCTACCGTACCGGTCCGTCCCTTTCCTCCGCCACAATGAAAAGCAACTTTCTTGTTTTGGTGATAAGCTTCGGTGACGGCCTGGATCGCTTGCTCGAAGGCTTTTTCTTGCGGCATAGTCGCATGATCCGCTAACGGAATTTGAATCCATTTCGTATTCGCCGCTGGAAAGGCGCATTCCGTCGCTTCGCCGCGAAGATCCACGATCACGTCGATCCCTTCATTTTTCACCATCGATTCCACATCCGTTGCCGCGCCCATGAAAATTTTATCCGGAATCAAAGCATGGTAGGTTTTTTCAGATGCCATGGACTATACTCCTTTTTTAAACGATCCAAACTCAATCGGAACCGGGGCCGCTGGCGGTGCGCAGCACAGGGACAAATCCCTGGCTTCACCAGCAGATTCGAATTCGGAATCTTCTTTTGTGTAGAAAATCTCCCAAGCGTTGCCGTCCGGATCATACACCCAAACTTTATCCTGCACCGCATAGCAGCATGTGGTATTCATTTCGTCAATCAGCAGCAGTCCACTTTGACGAAGCCTCTCCCCCATGGCCAGCACTTCTTCCGTATTATTCACTTGGAATCCCAAGTGGTTCAGTACACCCTTTTGTTCGAAGGGGCGTACATTAAGCGAAAAATGCAGCGCCGGTTCTTCTAACTCGAATTTGGCGTAATTATCTTTAACCTTACTCGGTTCGGCCCCAAAAAAAGCGCGATAGAACTCCAAAGACTTGTTCAGCTCCGTACAGTTTAAAGCAACATGCATTCGTTTGATCATCGTCGCCACCTCATTTCCCTTCTTTGACGAATTGTTCAATCCGGTTCTTAATCGAATCGCGAACGGTGCGGAACTGGTTCATGATTTCGTCTTCCGTTCCGGTTGCTTTTGCCGGATCATCAAAACCCCAGTGCCATTTCGTTACGTTCTTGTTGGAGATTACAGGGCAATGCTCGTCGGCGTGGCCGCATAAGGTAATGACATAATCGGCGCGATTCAAAATGTCCGGATCGATCACATCGGAGGTGTTTTTGCTAATATCTACGCCAGCTTCTTGCATGACTTGCACCGAACGCGGATTCAGTCCGTGTGCTTCAAGACCTGCGCTTTTGACTTCATATTTTTCGCCGCCTAGCGCGTTTAAAAACCCGTCCGCGATTTGGCTTCTGCAAGAATTTCCGGTGCACAAAAAATAAATTAACGGTTTTTTCTCCATAGTGAACAATCTCCTTTGATTTCAATTCGTTAATCGCCTTGATGAACTCTTTTCGCTTGTTTACTTCTCATAAAAGTCTTCATGATCATTGCAACTACCACTAGGACGACCACGATCACCGCGATACATAACCATACATTCACCTGTAGCGTCTGGAGAACATAAAGCCATACATAAAGACCGGTGAGCGTAATGAACAACGTGGGAATGGTTAACAGGATGCCGACTTTAAAATAATAGCCCCATCCGATTTTCACGTTTTTCGTGGATAGGACATGCAGCCAAAGCAGCGTCGCCAGGGAGCCGATTGGCGTAATTTTCGGTCCTAAGTCCGAACCGATCACATTCGCATAGATCAGCGCCTCACGAATGAACCCATCGGTTTGCGTACCTTGGATGGCCAGCGCATCGATCATGACCGTGGGCATGTTGTTCATAATGGACGACAGGATGGCTGCAATAAAGCCCATACCTACGGTAGCCACAAACAACCCTTGGTCTGCGACCGCTTGAATGACGCTGCCTAGTGCATCCGTAAGTCCGGCATTGCGCAAGCCATAAACGACCACATACATGCCGATAGAGAAGATCACGACAGCCCAGGGAGCGCCTTTTACCAGTTTCCAGGTATGAATCGCAGGGCTTTTTCTCGCCGCGAACAAAAAGGCAATCGCGGCAACCCCCGCAATAATGGATACAGGAATCGAGAAAAATTCGCTGATAAAATACGCAACAAGCAGCGCGGCTAAAATGACCCAAGATAACTTAAACAGCCGCATATCCTTGATGGCTTCCTTCGGCCTTTTCAGTTGCGTGAGATTGTATCGGTTCGGGATGCTTTTCCGGAAATACAGATACAGCACAATGAGACTCGCAATGACGGAAAAGAAATTCGGAACAATCATGCGGCTCGCGTATTCCGCAAAACCGATGTTGAAATAATCGGCGGATACAATATTCACCAAGTTGCTGACAACAAGCGGTAAAGATGCCGTATCCGCAATAAACCCACTGGCCATAATAAACGGCAGGATCATCTTTTCATCAAACTTAAGTGCCCGGACCATGGCGAGTACAATCGGGGTAATAATCAAGGCCCCGCCATCATTGGCAAACAAGGCGGCAACCGCCGATCCCAGCAGGATGATAAAAACAAACATGAGCAGGCCGTTTCCGCGTGCCAGCCGCGCCATATGCAATGCAGCCCATTCAAAAAATCCGATTTCATCCAGCACCAGTGAGATTAAAATAATGGCCACAAACGCCAAGGTGGCGTTCCACACGATGCCGGTTACGGTGCCGACGTCCGCGAAGCTGACCACGCCAAATAGCAGAGCAAGGATAGCTCCGGCACTTGCCGACCAGCCGATATTTAATCCTTTCGGTTGCCAAATGACAAAAAGCAACGTTACCAAGAAAATGAAAATCGCTACATAAACCATATGCTTCCTCCTGAACTACGTACAGCAATCATTGGTTTCGCAAACGGCAGGCTCAATCAGCGCCACTTGCGAAGGAATTTCTTTTAGAATATCCAAAATATAAGGCTTGTCCTCCAAACAGAGCGAATAATAAACCCACTGTCCCCTGCGCGACTCTTTGACCAGGCCCCCGTCCCGCAGCTTGCGCATATGCTGACTGATATTGGGCTGGCTCGTTTTCAAAATGTCCACGATCTCGCACACGCACAGCTCCTTCACCTGCAACAAGGCTACGATAGTGAGTCTGTTCCGGTCCCCCAATAGCTTCAAGGCATCCGCTACTTCTTCTAGTTTGCTCAACTGCTTCACTCCTTTTAAGCGACGGGAATGTCCATCCCTTTTAACAACCCGATCACTTTCTCCCGAATCTCGTCACGTGCTCTCTTCACGTCTTCCAGGCTGCCGCCGTCTACGGCTAACGGGTCAGGGATGTTCCACTCGACGTTCATGATCTTAAACGGCACGATGGGACAGCGCTCCACAATTTGTTCGCACAGCTTGACGATCGCATTTGACGCTAGAAAAACCTTCATATCAATTTTTTTGCAAACATGCTGGGAAAGATCGATGCCTACTTCACGCATAGCTTCAATGGTGTAAGGATGCACTTCTTCAGATGGATTTAATCCAGCACTCTCCACCACGACATGATCCCTGCCATAAAACTTGGCAAAAGCTTCGGCCATCTGACTTCGGCACCGATTTTGCCCGCAAAGGAAATAAATCCGTTTGACATCCTTTTTCATTCTCCCACACTCCCTTATCCGTTGTAAATAGCCATATAATTATTTGCTTATTTATAGTTTGATCTTACATGTCGAATGTTATCGCAGTATTAACGTTGGAAAAAGAAAAAGGCAACCATCGGGGAACTGGTGACAGCCGCGTTCCGATACAAAAATTTGCGGACTTCGAATATTTAATACGCGTTCGATAAATAATAATCAAATGTGCATTTGAATAATGAAAAGGTTTGTTGTATGATAATAATCAAATGACAATTTGATTGTTGAGGTGAAGACATGAGCGAGCAAGAAAAGGACTCCTGTGAAATTTTTTGTTATGACGAACCTAAAGTCCAAAAGGTACAACTTGCAATTGAAGGACAAAATATTCAAGGCATGGTAAAGCTGTTCAAGGTACTGGCTGATGAAACAAGAATGAAAATTGCTTTCGCCTTGTGCGAAGAAGACGAACTATGTGTTTGTGACGTGGCCAACATCATCGGTTCTTCGATGGCAACAGCTTCTCATCATCTTCGAACTTTAAAACAGCTCGGCTTGGCGAAATACCGCAAGGAAGGTAAATTAGTTTTTTACTCTCTGGAGGACGACCATGTTCGTCAACTTGTACAACTAGCTTCTACTCATTCGCGGGAGTTGATCACCAATGGAAAATAGCGTTGAAAAAACCGAAGATAAAAACGTCTTCAGAGTCCAAGGTTTTACTTGTACGAATTGTGCAGGTATTTTCGAGAAAAATGTAAAAAGTTTGCCCGGCGTTAAAGATGCACAAGTTAATTTTGGAGCATCCAAGATTACCGTTTATGGAAGTACCACAGTGAAGGATTTGGAAAAGGCCGGAGCGTTTGAAAGCCTGAAAGTTACACCTGAAAAGCAACGGACTGTTGAAAAGAAAAAGCCTTTCTGGCAAGAACATTGGAATGTTCTGCTTTCGGCCATCTTGCTTGCCGCGGGTTACTTTTTGAGTGAGCAGTACGGTGAGGAAAGCGTCTTGTCTGCTGTTACTTACGTGGCTTCTATTCTCATCGGCGGTTACGAATTATTCAAAAAAGGAATCAAGAATCTTTTCCGGCTTCAATTCGATATGAATACCCTAATGACGGTCGCCATCATCGGTGCCGCGGCGATCGGGGAATGGGGAGAAGGCGCGACTGTTGTTATCTTGTTTGCGATTAGTGAAGTTTTGGAACGTTACTCCATGGAAAAAGCGCGTCAATCCATTCGTTCCCTTATGGATATTGCGCCGAAAGAAGCACTGATTCGACGTGGTTCCCAAGAAATGACGGTAAGCGTCGATGATATACAGGTGGGCGACGTCATGATTGTAAAGCCAGGTCAAAAACTCGCAATGGATGGCGTGGTTATTAAAGGAACATCAACGATTAACCAAGCCGCGATTACTGGCGAATCGGTTCCCGTAGCGAAAACAATTGACGATGAAGTGTTCGCAGGCACATTAAACGAAGAAGGGCTGCTTGAAGTCAAAGTAACGAAGCACGTCGAGGATACAACGATTTCCAAAATTATTCACCTTGTTGAGGAAGCACAAGCAGAACGTGCACCTTCACAAGCGTTTGTTGACCGATTTGCGAAATATTATACGCCTGCAATTATGATTTTGGCATTAGGAATAGCCGTTGTCCCCCCCCTGTTCGTCGGCGCTGATTGGGGCGATTGGATTTATAGAGGACTAGCACTTCTCGTTGTAGGTTGCCCTTGTGCGTTAGTTATTTCGACTCCTGTTTCGATTGTTACAGCTATCGGTAACGCCGCGAAAAATGGTGTTCTTATCAAAGGTGGCATTCACCTTGAAGAAGCCGGTCGCCTTGCAGCAATCGCATTCGATAAAACAGGTACGCTGACGAAGGGATTCCCGGAAGTAACAAATGTCGATACTTTCGGAACAAAAGACGAAAAAGAATTGCTTGCTATCGCGGCAGTTATCGAAAAAGGTTCGCAACACCCGCTTGCTTCCGCGATTGTTCGTAAAGCAGAAAACCTCGGAGCTGACTTATCCCTAGCCGTTGAGGATTTCCAATCTATAACCGGGAAAGGCGTTAAAGCCAAGGTAAACGGGGAATTGTATTACGTCGGTAGTCCGAAACTCTTTGCAGAACTTCACTCCGATATGAATGTTGATACGAATCAACGTATTGAAGCTCTACAAAAACAAGGGAAAACGGTTATGGTCTTGGGATCGGAACAACAAGTTCTTGCCTTAGTAGCCGTGGCCGATGAAGTGCGCGATTCCAGTAAAGACGTTATTAAGCAATTGCATGAAATTGGCATCAAGAAAACGATTATGCTTACGGGTGATAATCAAGCAACCGCCGAAGCGATCGGGCGGCGACTAAATGTTACTGACGTTAAAGCCGACCTAATGCCACAGGATAAATTAGACTACATCAAGCAACTTCGCAAGGTTTACGGTAATGTCGCCATGATTGGCGACGGTGTAAACGACGCACCCGCGCTTGCAGCCTCAACGGTTGGTATCGCTATGGGCGGCGCTGGTACGGATACGGCCCTTGAAACGGCGGACATTGCGCTTATGGCTGACGATTTAGGTAAACTTCCGTATACAATTCGGTTAAGCCGTAAAACCCTTGCGATAATAAAGCAAAACATTACGTTCTCTCTCGGGATTAAACTTGTAGCCTTGGCTTTAATTGTCCCTGGATGGTTGACGCTATGGTTGGCCATTTTCGCAGATATGGGAGCGACACTTATCGTTACGTTAAATAGTCTTCGTCTTTTAAAAGTCAAAGGGAAATCCGGGTAAAATGACCAAAGCATGAAAGAATTGAAAAGGATCGTTTTTTTTGGTCAAGTCCAAAAAACCGGCTAAGGAGTGCATTTTACATGGATTGTTGCGCATCATCCAACAACAGGGAAACAGCCAAAACCGGCAGATGTCCTTCCTGCGGTGAGAAGGGTAAAGGTTTATCTATCATTACACTAAAGTCTTTGCTTATAGCTTCTTCTTTGGAAACCATCGAGCCAGATAACACTTATTTTTTCTGTCCAAACTCTTCATGTAATACCGTTTATTTCAGTGGTACTCATTTGCAAACATTTGAAGAGGACGCCCTGAAAGTACCAGTCTTCCAAAAAAACTCCAGCATGCATGTGCCAGTTTGCTATTGCTTTAATTGGACCAGAGATCGCCTTTTTCAAGCATATAGCGATAATCTGCAGCCTATCGAACATATTAAAGAGCACGTCCAGTCGAATCGCTGTGGCTGCGAAGTAAACAACCCTCAAGGGACCTGTTGCTTGGGCAACGTTACCGCGTATTTACGAAGTTTGAACGAACGAAAAGTGGAAGAAATATAATTATTCTCATCTATTTTGGGGGTGGTTCAGCTTCGATGATACTACCCCTACTGCTTAAATGGAGCAGCCGTTACTATAAAAGTTACAAAACAACAGTAAAAGCGCCTCTGATCGAGATGCGCTAAAGGGCACCTATTCGCGGATTTTCTGTTCATTTTGTTTCTGAATCATGCGGGACAAGGTCGTTTTGAAATATCTCCATAGCACAAATGATCCAGCAAACCCAAACGATAAGGACACGATTAGATACAACATTTCATCCACGAAAAGGTAGGTACTCCTTATTTCACATCATTGATGACTTTTCTCATTCGTAAATACTCATCATCATTAATTTCGCCTCTGACGTATCGTTCTTTCAGCATCATCAAGGGACGATCTACAACACGGCTCTTCATCATCAGTAATCGAGCAACAACATAAACGGTTGCTCCAACAATCAGTATAAAGATGATCGCCCCGATGTACATCATAATGCACATCATGACCATCATTGAACGATCCAACATCATGCTATCCATCATTGTGAACACCTTTCTTTATTTGCTTGATACAACCGTCCAACTGCATAGAAAAGCACTGGGATACAGCCGCGCTCCTCCTCCATTCATCAAAAGTAGGCTCCTGCTGTCTCCAACAGCCGAAGCCTACCCATCAATAAAAACAGCCTATCTCCCAGAACTCTCCGGAATAGGCTGTCGTTGTAGCTAACTCGCCATAGCCCGACAAGCTTTTGCACAAGAAAAACAGGCATCGGCACAACGCTGACAGTGCTCTTCTTCATACTTTTTGCACTCATTCCCGCAGGCTTCGCAAACGTCGGCACAAATCCGGCAAAGCTCCTTCGCATAGGAACTACTTTGAGACATCGCTTGCGCAGCAAAAGCACAAATGTCGGCGCACTCCCGGTCTAGCCGGATACATTCTTTCATCATCGCAAGGTGATCTTCATTCAGGCAAGCGTCGTAACAGTGATTGCATGCAAGCATACACTTTATGCACTCATCAATGCAATGTTGAAATTGCTCATGTGACATGGGTGTTAACCTCCATTTCAAATAGTGTATCTGTTATGTTTTACCCAAACGAGCTGATTTGATACACTACAAACGGATTTTTCTTAAAGCCAGTCTTACCGCTATATAAACGGAAACACCTATGATGACGGCCATGAACAACGGACAAAACAGTATCATAACCCATGGCCATCCATAGTTCCCCATCATCGGCAGACACCCGCTTTCTTTTAGGAATTTACGTTCGTCCGCATCATCAATGCTTCATGCCCGGCATATTCGTCATATTGCCGCCCTCGGTTGTACCTGGGGTACCGCCAACATTTTAACGATAATATACGCTAAGCCTTCGGATGTACCTGGCTTAGCGTTTTTTCTTACTCTAAGCCCAATAGTCCGGGCTACACCGCCCGGACTACCGATCACTCACCTTCCTGTTGTTTCAGCGGTCGTAATGAGTTGAGAGACGTATTCTGCTTGAAGTTGAATTTGTATTCACCTAGAAAATTGATGTGCTCCCATCCAAGGGGGGAAATGTGATTTAGCAGTTCTTCCTGAAGCTTACCTTGCTTTTTGCGGTGTTCAGTTGCCTGCTGGAGATAGACGGTATTCCAAACGCTAATTGCATTGATGATAATGTTCAACGCACTTGCCCGTTGGAGCTGATCTTGTAGCGCACGTTCCCGCAGTTCGCCATGTTTGCCGAAGAAGATCGCTCTGGCCAATGCGTTCATGGCTTCTCCTTTGTTCAACCCCCGATGGATTTTTCTCCGCAGCGCCTCGCTCGAAAGGTAATCCAGAATGAAGATCGTTTTCTCGATACGCCCCATTTCTCTCAGCGCGGTAGCCAAGCTGTTTTGTCTTGCATAGGAACCGATTTTCCCCATAATGAGTGATGCTGAAACGGTTCCTTCCCGGATGGAGTGAGCCAGCCGGAGTACATCGTCGTAGTTCTCTTGAATGATCTTTGTATTAATCTGTCCGCGAAGCAGCTTCTCCAATTTAGGGAAAATGGACGGTTTTCCGATAGCGTAGAGCTTGGAATCAGCCAAGTCGCGTAAGCGCGGCGCAAAGCGAAATCCAAGCAAATGCGTTAAACCAAAGACTTGATCGGTGTAACCGGCCGTATCCGTATAATGCTCCTCAATGGACAAGTCCGTTTCGTGGTGGAGCAAACCGTCGATGACGTGTACGGCATCCCGAGCGTTCGTATTGATGACTTTCGTATAGAACGTGGAAAACTGGTCGCTCACGAAGCGATATATCGTTGCTCCTTTTCCGGTCCCGTAGTGAGGATTCGCATCTGCGTGAAGAGACGATACACCGATCTGGACGCGCATTCCATCAGATGAGGAGGTAGTGCCATTCCCCCAATATGAAGGCAGCGCCAGCTTATGATGAAAATTGACAAGAACAGCTTGCGCTTTATTCATCGCGTCTTCGTACAGCCGCCATTGAGCTGTATTGGCCATTTGCCGATATGAAATGCTCGGCGTGGCTTCAGCCATCTTCGTAAGCCCGATGTTCGTTCCCATTGCCATAAGGGTAGCCATAAGGATTGTTGTTTCTTCCTCGTTCGGAGCGCGGTTACTGGAAGCGTGAATAAACTGCTCATGAAAATTCGTCCAGTTGGCTACTTCCATGAGCAGATCCGTAAGCTTAATTCGTGGTAGCAGCTCATAGAGGGAAAGACTGAAATTTCGGGATTCATCGGGAACATCTTTCTCCAATCGCTCAATGTGCAATTTCCCGTTCTCCAAATTTACTCCGTCCAGCTCATCGATGTGATCCGAAACCCAATTTAATCTTTGAAGAAGTGCTTCAATCCGTTCTTCAAGATATTCCTTTGCGGACAAACTGACGGCAAGCTTTGTAGCGTTAGGATCAATGCCATTCCAATCGGCTTTCGGAACAAGGTATTCCTCGAAATCCTTATGCTGACGGCTTCCGACTATGGACACGTCCCCGGAACGAACGTAATTCCGCAACTCTGTCAGGACAGCCATTTCGTAGTAATGCCGGTTGATCGTTCCGTCATCGTCGTAAACGTGCTTTTGCCAGCGGTTCGAAACGAAGTTCAGCGGCGCGCCTTCCGGAACCTTCCGCTTCCCGGTTTCATTCATATCCCGGATGATATCGACCGCCTTCATTAGCGGCTCTGCGGACTTAGTTGACCGAAATTCCAACGATTTTAGCAGCGTTGGCGTGTATTTTCGGAGCGCATAGAATTTCTTTTCTAACAAGTCCAAGTAGTCGTAATCAACTGGTCGCGCCAGCCGTTTAGCTTCCTCCACGGATGCGACGACCTGATCCCACGGCATGACGGCATCAAGAGCAACAAACGGATCAATGCCTTCGCTTCGGGCCTTAATAAGAGCGGCTCCAAGATCGGCAAAGTGAACAACCTTTTCGTTGATCGATTTACCGTTTTGCTTTTGAAGTTCCTCTTGGGCCTTTCTCCCTTTGGAAAGCAGTATCATAATCTGCCGGTCATGAATCTCGAAAGCCAGGTCTGTCAAATCCTGAATTAGTTCCAATAGGTACGCTACTAAAATCGCGTACTTTTTCGGATCATTAAAACGTCTGAAAGAATGAGGTTCGTAACGCGAACCGATTTTAGAAAGTTGACGTAGACGGTTCGGATGGATGCCTTTCGTATCGACTTGCAGCTGCAAGTCGCGTAAGTATTCGAGTTTTTCAATCACCTTCAAAAAAGAATCCGGAGAGCTAGTACCTGGAATTTCCCTTAACCATGCTAAGTAGGTTTTGCTACTTTCCGGCATGGTGGTTAAGACGCGATCCAGCTTAGCAATTTGTAATTCTGTCAGTGAACTGCTGAGCAGCTTGAATATTTTTTCTTCTGTTCGTTTGCGCGTTTCCCAAACGGCTCTTTCAATTGTAGCCATTGAAGGGAGAATGATTTTACGCTTACGTAAATCTTCGAGTGCGAGTTGAATCAGGTGTAAGGGATTGCCGTTTGCCATTGCATGGCTAAATAGATGCTTGCACAAAGAACGATATTCGCTCAAGGTGAATGTCTGGTAGCCATATTCTTTCCGGATCTCATCCAGATGCTCGTACTTCGTTGCTTCTCGGTCGCCGTAAGATGCAAAAGACTCCACATCGGCATTGATTTGCTTTGCAATATGACGAAGAATTTGAACCGGCACTTCTTTTGTATCAGAAAGTGTCCAGCCGAGATAACGAAGTACGCACAGCTGCACGGCAAAGCCGAGTCGATTATAATCTCTTCGCCGCTGCTGTATGATTTCAAGGTCATGCTGTGTAAATGTGAAATAAGTGCCCAATTCCCATTCGCCAAGATCAGGCGGTATCTGCAAATAATGCAGCCGTTCCTCCGGAGTTAGCAGTTCCCTTACTCTCGCGTACATCGTACTTCATCCCCCTATTGCCAAGCTATTTTTTCGACTTCCGCTTGCAGATCCGCACGGGTTGCCTTGACGTAAATCATCGTTGTGTCCAGACTATCGTGTCCCATAATTTGCGCCAAGCGGTGCAACGGCGTGTTTTCTGCCATCACATAGCCGAACCGGTGCCGTAGATCGTGGGCGCTCAATCCTTCGAGCCGGGCTGCTTTCATATATTTTTGAATTAAATGACGTAAAGCACGTTCGGTTAATCGATCGCCGGTCTTTTCAGATGGAAACAGAAAAGGACTGTGCGGAGGGAGTTCTGCCAGATATTTTTCTAAAGCAACTCTACACGTGGCGTTCAAAGGAACTTCCCTCTGTTTATTTCGTTTTCCGGATCGGACCGTAAGCTGACCACTACGTTTACCGATTTGAATATCTCCGGGAGCCAAGTCACACACTTCCATGCTTCGTAAGCCCGTGTGAAACATCACGATTAGAATCGTCTGATCCCGAAGAGAACCGCCATGCTCGGCCGCAGCAACCAAAGCAGCTTCTTCTTTGTCTGTCATCTGTCTGGGGCTTACCTTTTCTTCCGGAACCAATTTAACCGGCTTCGAAGGGTCGCGGCGAATCCTGGATTCTGACACGGCCCATTCAAAAAAACGTTTCAGGGTAATAAGCCGCCGGTTAATGGTCGCCGGTTTCAATTCCATTATTTTTTGTGCTGCTTCCCTATATCGCGTTAATGTTGGAGTAGCCACATCTTCAATTCGAAATATAATCTCTTCCTCTTGGTGGTAGGCGGTCTCAAACCAGCCGATGAAATGTTTTAGGTCGCTTGCATACTCTTTTAGTGTTTTGGGATTCAAATCTTCGTGGGTGGTGAGAGCGTGAATGAAGTCCTGAATCGTCTGATCGCCCTGTTCCGAAATCCCCGGTGTTTCTCTCATTAGCAAAGCCTCCAAATCTTGTCTTACATTAGCGGACATGATATTCTTATTTTAACCGAAACATTAGCGGACATCAAGTGTATGCTTTGAAAACACCAAATGACCGCTAATCTTAATTAGCGGTCATTTAATATTAGGAGATCATTCCTTCATGATGGTTCGTAGAGACGATTTGCGCAACCGAGGAAACACTCGTGCAGCAAATGAATCGGCAACGAATCGCGCTATAGGAATCGTTTCTGCGCGATACTTCACGAAGCATATTTTTTATTTTAATATCAATTCGATGATGTTGCTTGTTTTGCCACCGGATGACGAACTTTTTTGACGCATTGTCATCCTCCCTGCACCTGCCATTTCCACGAGAATTTGCCCGATGGCGTTTGTGGTATCAATCACCATGTTTTTGATTGCTTTAGGTTCCAGCGTCACCCCGTTGTCGATGGCTGTGCCATCGATCACACTTGGCAATACATTGCCGTTTGCACTGTCTTTGACGACCATGTTAATATTTTTTTCTTCGTCGCTGCCATTGTTGATCGCCACCGAAAGTGTGGTTTCTCCGTTTTTGCGAGACATCGTGAACGTGGTTTTTGAACTGTTTTCAAGCATGGGTAAACGCCTCCTTAAGCGATTGAATTATTTTGGTTTAACATATCAAAAATGCGCTGTTGTTTATTTTTTTCATCATCGAGCAGTTTGGAAATAATCCCTTCCAAATTCGTCGTCCCCGACGTGCCGCAGGTACAGCCGCTTGTTGATCCGCTAGAAGGCTGACAGTTACAGCAGGTACGGCATTTGCAAAACAAAAGCAATAAGGCTAAAAGCACGGAATTGTCGCTAATTTGAATTTGATTGCCAACGGTGAAGTTGTTGCCATTGGAGACGGTGTTTGCCGAGTTGTTTGCCGAGCTCGCTAACCCGTTTGCCGTGCTCACTAAGGCGCTGTTGTAGTCAAAGGTGTTGTTGGATTCACTGGTATTCGTGGATTCGTTGGTGGCGCAGCTGGTGGAGTTTAACGTGCTGTTGGCGGTGCTTGCGTTGTCGTTCGTTGAAGAGTTGTCAGCATTGGAGGTATTGGTGGTAGTATTATCGCCTGTCGACGCTGTTGCTGTAGGCGTAGAGGTGTTATCACCTGTGGTGGCAGTGGCACTGGTTGTGGATGAATTATCGCCAGTGGTTGAGGAACTGTCACCTGCACTCGATGTAGCATCTGTATCCGATGAGTTTGTTGCAGGACCACTTGTTGTGGTTGACGTATTATCACCATTCGTTGATGTGCTATCACCTGAGCTGCTGGTGGCGTCCGTATCCGATGAGTTGGCCGCAGGACCACTACTTGTGGTGGAGGTATTATCTCCATTGGTGGAGGTACTATCACCCGATGACGAAGTGCTGGTGGCGTCTGATGCGTTGTTCGAGCCGCTAGTTGAGGTTAATGTATCGGTCACGGTAGCCGAACTATCATTATCACTGTTGTTGGTTGCACCACTGGTGGAATTAACCGTTTCGTTAATGGTAGAGTCACTATCGGTATTAGAGGTATTGTTCGAGCCGCTTGTGCTTGTTAATGTGTCATTGACAGTAGCCGAACTATCATTATCACTGTTGTTGGTTGCACCACTGGTGGAATTAACCGTTTCGTTAATGGTAGAGTCACTATCGGTATTAGAGGTATTGTTCGAGCCGCTTGTGCTTGTTAATGTGTCATTGACAGTAGCCGAACTATCATTATCACTGGTGTTGGTTGCACCACTGGTGGAATTAACCGTTTCGTTAATGGTAGAGTCACTATCGGTATTAGAGGTATTGTTCGAGCCGCTTGTGCTTGTTAATGTGTCATTGACAGTAGCCGAACTATCGTTATCACTGGTGTTGGTTGCACCACTGGTGGAATTAACCGTTTCGTTAATGGTAGAGTCACTATCGGTATTAGTGGCGTTCGTTGCCGTACTTTGGTTATCGACTTTTTCGAAAATTTTCGAGTCGCTGTCGCTTTCCGAATGATTTTTAGCGCCACTTTCGCTTGTAAGTTGATCGTTAATGGTGGATCCGCTGTCGTTATCATTTGTGCTTGTGGCATTACTAATGGCATGAGCTTGGTTTTTAGCAAGGTTTTTAGCAAGGTTTTTAGCAAGGCTTTTGGCAATCGCCTTGTCGATCGCCTTGGCTAAGGAAATCGTCACTTTGACAGGCGGCTTGCGGTGTTTGTGTTTTTTACGATGACAGCTACACGCTGTTTGCTGGGAAGATTTTTTTTTGCAGGTTGTTTTTCTTTTTCTAAATTCCTTTGTCATTACTTCTATCCTCTCCTTTGATGGGGGTAGTTGACTACCCTTTAGTATATTTGCCTGCTATTAACTCGGAAACGGCGAATCTACCTATAAATTTTTGTCCATCTATCAAATACACAGAAAATGGGCAAAAAAAGACCTTGTCTCGCTCTCGGCAAGACAAGGTAAGGTCCATGACAAAGGAGGTGTAGCTACCCTATGTTTGATATATGCAGGAGGACGGGTTTTCGCTCCCCTTGCCCTGGACAGTCAACCGGGGTATTGCCAACAAAACGCGGAAAGCGTACGCTAAGAAACCTTGAAATTTATTAGCCTCAATCTATCCAAATGATTCCATCCAAAAGAAGCAAACCCTCCCTACTTTGCAAGGGCTAGGGGGATTACCAAGAATATAAAAGAGAAAAGAATCGGAAATAAGATCAACCTCAAATAGTCGGTGATTCCTTAAGTATAAGAAACGTTGGCTTTTTTATATAGAAAAATCCTTAGAGTATATTTTCGTCAAAATGTTGGATGGACCCCTACCTTCACTTGGTTTAGGTGATGGTTCCGTCTTCGTATTGCCGCCGCCATGTCCGCCGTGACCTTCTCCGGTCTCCGATACGATCTCCAGCATGGAATCGATCTCCTCTTGTGCCGCGGCTGTCAACGAATCCTCACTACCCGTTAACCAAGCATGGTTGTATGGCCCTTCCGTTGGTTCCTTTTTATATTTCGGTTGAACCGACATGACATAGGACATCACCGTATCCGGCAGCTTGCCTTTGTCCGTCCAGAGGAGCGCTGCATGTTTGCCTAAATGCGAGAATGGAGCCGCCGCGAGTGCCAAGGCTGCGGAATCTTTGTTGACGAACGAAAAGTTATGGCCCGGTGTTGTGATTCCCCAGCCAAAACCGGTTGCCGAATCTTTATACTTCGCGAAGGCAACGGCATTCGCATATGGGTCATTGCCCGCAATACGAACCACGTTCCCGTACTGACCTAATTGTTCTTGAACTTTAGCCGAAATAACCGATTCTGGCCCGAGCAAATAAATATTGGCTTTTCCGCCCCGTGTCTTTAAAGCATCCACGGTTTCTTGCGGAACCTCGTCCTTTTTAACATAAAGCAGCGGCTCCGGCATATGAGCAATCCAATTCACCGCTGGCATCGTATATTCTTCGCTGTCCATAGAACCAATGATGACCGAAGGCGGATTTTCCTTCGCGACAGCGGTATAATAAGCATCCACGGCTTTGGCTACGGCCGCCGGGTTGCCCCCTGCAATCTTGTCCGTCTTATAGCCAAGCGCTTTTACCTGTTCCTCTACCTTGGGATCAAGATCCCCGACCAATATAACTTGGGTTCCTTTATTCGCGTCCGTACCCATTGGTTTTAGCCTTTTCAATTCGTTAAGCGTTAGATCCGGTACACTGTCTTTATTCACAAACAGTACTGGACCGTTATTCGGGTGATGAATCAAATCTGCACCGACAAGGGCCGTTTGCCAATCTTTCGGGTTCGCTAGAATGACGCCTCCAGGACGGTTCGCATCACTGGTTGCCATCCACAGCGTTTTCGAAACAAGCACCGCAGCTTCCGTCGGGTCACTTGTGTTGATGCGCGTCGTGTTTTTTGAGGCAATCCACGGCACCGATACCGTACTGGCTGGGCTTTGTGCCGAACCGGTTGGCTGTCCCATGTTGTTCATATCGTGTGGAGTGGAAGAATTGGATTTGTTAAAGCATCCGGTTAGGGCTAATACTATAGCCGCTGAAATGATGCCAACTTTTAAGCTTTTTTTCATGCTTCAAAGACCTCCTATTTTCGGTTGATAGTTTTGCCTATATCTGCAATCTGTATCCATGTAGTACCTCGATCTGTAGAGAGATAGACATTCTTTGGTTCCGTTGCAATGGCCAGCTCATTCGGATTTGCCGGATTCTGAACAACATAGGTGATCGTATCTTTGCTTGGCGTCTGGATCGTCAATGGTTGCTTGCTCTCTATATTGATTTCAAGCAGTGAAGCATCGGGACCAGAGGTTGCTACCAGCACGTTACCGGAATCCGTGAAGGTCAGGGCTGTAACCGGTTGTTCCGGAAACAATGGGGTAAACGTCTGACCGTAATCCCTCGATAGATAGACGCCTGTTGTCGTGCCGACAGTAGCAATCGATGCATCAGAAGGGTGAGCTGCGATTGCCGTCATCTGCCCTTGAAGGCCGGTTGCAGGACTGTTTGTCCAGGTTTTCCCTTCATCCTTGCTATAAAAGAGCCCTGCCTGCTTCATTTTGGAGTTAGGTTCCGGGTTCACCACGTATAGCGTATGTGAACGATACCCGGCTGTCATTCCGTGTAGATCGACCTCTCCCTCAAGAGCAAGAACCGAGACGGTTTTCCCGTCATTCGTGCTTTTCACAAGACCTAATGGATTTTTATACTTCGAACCCGGTGCTGGATGACCGCTGCTATAAAATCCGTCATCTACGGCGGTGAACCCCATATAATCGTGCTTCTCCCCTGGACCTTCACTCCATGAACCGTCTGCATATACCTGTAGTCCGTTGTGAACGGGAATGAAAAGTCGTTTTCCGTCTGCGGAGTAACCAAGGCCATGTAGGTGCATAAAACTGGTATTCGCAATAGAATTCTGCCCTTGCTCTGCCTTTTTCGAGCATGCCGTGGTCCCAATCAAGAGTACTGCCGCTAGTGCAAGCATCGTCATCTTTTTCAAAAAAATTACCCCCATATCTTAAAAAAGAGACCTGAATCCAGTGTCCCCATGTGTGTTGTGTCCAAACCATTCGTTAAATTGCAAGTCATATACAGTGTAATCGATACTTTTGAAGATTCGATGTAAAGCGCTCTACTGTCTTTTGGGAAGCCGAATTGTAAAGGTGGCACCTTCCCGGTTCTCGACCGAAATTTCCCCTCCGTGGGCTGCAACCAACTCCTTGACGATGGTTAACCCCAGGCCGCTGCCGCCGGTCTTCCGATTGCGGGACTTGTCCGCCCGGTAAAATCGCTCGAACACATAAGGCAAGTCCTCCTGCGGGATTCCCGTTCCCGTGTCTTGAACTCGGATCCAAACATGCCCGCTGTCTTCACTCCCCTCAATTCGCACTTCTCCGTGTTCAGGAGTAAATTTCAGCGCGTTGCTAAGCAGATTCACAAGCACCTGAATCATGCGATCATGATCGACAAACACTTGAATATCAGGACTTACGGAGCACCGTAGATGAACATTTTTTTCACGATAGGCAGCAGCAACCAGTTCTTCGCCTCTCTCGATGATGGCCGCCAATGATTCGTCTTTTCGCAACAATTGAAAACCGGGCGACTCCACATGGGTCAGATCATCCAATTCGGCCACAAGTTGCGTCAATCGTTCGATTTCTTCGTAGCAGGAATGGATACGCTCCGGCGTAGGCTCCCAAATCCCATCTTCCAGTGCGCGCATATGGCTTTTGAGCGTAGCCAAAGGGGTTCGCAGCTCATGCGCGATGTCTTCGGTCATCGTGACGCGCAATTGCTCATGCTGCTGCAACTGCTCCGCCAGCGTATTTAGCGATGCGCCCAAGTCTGCAAGCTCATCTTTCCCTTTAATGTCCACTCTCGTACTCCATTCCCCGTCCGTCATGCGTTCCGCGACTCGTGTCATATGAACGAGAGGAGCCGAAATCCGTTTGGCCACATAAAAACCGAGAAATACGGCAAGTACAATCGCAACTAAACACGTCCAGATGATCGTTTGCATCATCGCTTGCTCCAAATGATAATTCAGTTCGGGTAATTCGTGCGTCATACCGGCTTGCGCTTGATACAAGGAGAAATGATAGTGTGTCGTCAAAATGACGCTAATGGTTGAAATCAGGACAATGCCAGCAGCAATCCCGATAATAATCAGAGCCAAACGGGTATGCAGACGCTTATTCATGTTGTTCCTCCTGCAAACCGATAGCCGGTTCCATACACCGTCACAATATATTTGGGGGACTTGGGGTCACCCTCTATTTTTTGCCGGATATTTTTTACATGCTGATCGATCGTTCGGCTATCACCGTCAAAATCATAGCCAAGCACGCGTTCCACAAGCTCGTCTCGTGAAAAGTGACGCTGTGGATGCTTGGCCAGGACAAGCAGCAGCTTATATTCATTCGGGGTCAGGCTCACCGGTTGGCCGTCACGGAATACTTGCTGCTTTAATGAATCAATGATAAGTTCCCCTTGATTAAAGGCCAGGCGATCCGCAAGCAAATGATACTCGTCCGTACGCCGCAGGATTGCCCGAACCCGAGCCACTACTTCGCGTGGGTCAAAGGGCTTGACCAAGTAATCGTCGGCCCCCATGGATAACCCCTTAATCCGATTGTTCTCGGAAACCTTCGCCGTAAGCATCAAAATCGGAACAGAATGGATTTGACGAATCGCTTGGCAAACCTGCTCGCCCTCCATATCCGGAAGCATAAGATCCAGGATGACGAAATCAATCGATTCGTTTTGCACGTGCCGAATGGCCTCGCTGCCCGTTTCGGCTTCAACGGTCTGAAAACCGTCTTTTTTCAAGTAGGATACAACCACATCCCGAATTTTCGATTCATCATCGACGACCAATACGGTTTTCATAATCAACCTCCAAACACAAATCATATATTCAAGCCGCACCAAACAAATATGTGAATACCAACTGGCCCCCCATGACTGAAAACATAACCATCTCCGGGATTTTCCCGATCACAGTAGCGAGGAAGAAAACTGCTGAAGTTCATCTGGCTGATCGCCGCGGCTGCATTGACGGCCGGTGCCGGGACGAACGGAAGCAGCCGGGCCGTTAAAACAGCCAGGAGCGCTTGCGCTCTAAGAACAGCATAAATCGGTCCATATAGGTACCCCAGTGAAATTCTTTTGTTTTAAGTATAACCCACGTTTATGAAGGACCTGTGTAAATGAAAAATTGGAGTTGGCCGCATATAAAAAACCGGCTCCCCTTTGTGGAAAGGAACCCGGTTTGTATCTTTAAAGAAATCGAATTATTTCAGCACCTTGTAGGCTTCCGCTACCTTCTTTGCAAAAGAAAGCGGCTCTTCAACAGAAGTATAATGAGCATAAACTAGATGAGGATTGTCCATTAACCAGTGATTATGCAAGGCGGTTAACATGACTCCATTTTTTTGCAAATGCCAAGTAAACGGATAAGCTTCTTCCTGAAGAAGTGCCGTCTCCCCCAAGTTTAAGGTCCTTCCTTGTAAATCCATTGATTCAAAAGACCACATGGAATGAAGAGCAAGTCCGGAATGGCTTGGCCTTCCCAATATGTTTATGCTAATATGCGGTCGATCTCTTTCGACCATACATACCCATGTTTTACGTTCGAAAGCCCGCCAAGAATATGGGCAAATTTCTGGCAAAGTACGTCAACGTCGCGCATGAGGAATCCTCCTCGCTTATTTTTTTATCAGCTTATGCCTACTTTCACAAGTCGGTGTACAAAAGTATAAAGAACTAAACCTGTCTCTGCGAACTCCTTCTGTTCTTCAAAAGTTCTACACAGGCTTCGGCTATGATTGATCTATGGGAAGTTCAGTTACAGAAAGGAATGAATCAGCTATGAAGCTAGGTTGGAGGTTTAAAAGTATAATAGCAATCGGAGCTTTATCTGTTATATTGGCCGGTTGTTCAGGTTCGATTGGTGGAATGAGCGAAATGGATCACTCAAAAATGAATATGGAAGGAACCAAGGAAACTGTCACCGCCGGGATATAATTGACCCACCAGCGTCGGAATGAAAATGACCCACCCCTGTAGAATATATCTCCTCTGTAGTATCGGCCAAGATATTTCGAGAGGAGGAAATATGCTAAGGAGTGGGACAGTGATTAGATTACATGAACTTCAAGCTAGCGGCAAGAGTATCCGTGAGATCATGCGGGAGACGGGTCATTCAAGAAATACGATTCGTAAATATCTTAGAGCCGATGGTATCCCTGAACCCAATCCCCGCAAGAAAAGAGCTTCCAAACTTGATCCATACAAGTCCCAGTTGGATCAGTACTTGGGCAGAGGCATATTCAATTGCGAAGTGCTTTTGCGCCTCTTAAAAGATCAAGGTTACAGCGGCGGAATCACGATCATTAAGGACTATGTGAAGCCGAATCGGCCTCCAAAACAGGCGCCGGCAGTCCAACGCTACGAAACGCCCCCTGGACGTCAAGCGCAGGTGGACTGGAAGATTTGCGAGTACGTTGATCTAAATGGCGAAGTGCGGAAAATCCCTGTCTTTGCTATGGTTTTGGGGTACTCCCGCATGACGTACATGGAGTTTTCGAAACGCTGCGACATCCACAGCTTCCTACGTTGCTTGATGAATGCCCTAGAATACTTTGGCGGTGTCCCGAAAACCATGCTTACCGACCAGATGAAAACCGTCATACTCGGTATGGGCGATGATCGTAAGCCGCGCTGGCATCCGTTGTTCGAAGACTTCGCTGCAGCCATCGGTATGATCCCTAAAGTGTGTCGCGTGCGACGGCCGCAAACCAAAGGCAAGGTTGAACGAAGCGTTCAGTTCATCGAGCAGAACTTCATGCCGGGAAGACAATTCACGGATCTCGGCGATCTGAACCGCCAGGTCCGGCAATGGTGTGACGAACAAAATCGCCGTATTCACGGCACAACCGGCGAAAGACCGATCGACCGTCTGGCCCACGAAGCGTTGGGGCAGCTACCAACTCCAGAGCGCTGGGCAAAGTACCGATTCGAGCCTCGGAAGGTCAGCCGGGACGGATTCGTGAGCTATGACGGCGTGCGGTACGGTGTTCCTTGGAGGTACAGCGGTCGTGAGGTGAAGGTGCGTGAAGTGAACGGCCATGTCGAGATTTACTACGAGAAGCAGCTCATCGCACAGCACGAGAAGATCTACCGATCACGAGCGCTTGTTATGTGCCAAAACCAGTACACTAACCTGAGCACTTCACAAGGCTACGCCCACCCAAGGCCCCAAGGAATACAAGTGCCCAAGCACGACGTAGAGGTGCGCTCACTCGATGTCTATGATCGCCTCATGGAGGTGGGGGCATGATTGAACTCGAACAAGCTCGCCTCCGTCTGGAGGAACTCGGCTTAGTCCAAGCTGCCGAGGCTCTCGACGCAAAGCTAGAGTCCGCAGGCCGAACCCAAAGCACGTACCTGTCATTCCTGAATGAACTGCTAGAAGCTGAAATTCTGGAACGACAGCGCCGTAACGTCGAAGTGCGGATGAAGCTTTCGCATCTACCATACCGACGAACGCTAAGTGAATTCGATTTCACGTTTCAACCTGGGATTGATGAGCGCCTGATTCGGGAGCTTGCCGCGTTAACGTTTGTCGGGAGGCAAGAGAACGTACTCTTTCTCGGCCCTCCCGGCGTCGGGAAAACTCATTTGGCCGTTGCAATTGCGATGGAAGCGATTGGACAAGGTTTACCGGTGTATTTCGTATCGCTGGCCCAATTGGTTGGCGATTTACGAAAGGCGTATGAGGAAAACCGACTGGACAAGCGAATGAGGGTGTATCTTCGCCCTCGAATCCTCATCGTCGATGAAGTGGGCTACCTTCCCCTCGATCCGCTGGCTGCGAACCTATTTTTCCAATTGGTCTGTGCTCGATACGAGAAAAGCAGCATGATTCTTACCAGCAACAAAAGCTTTGGCGAATGGGGTGAACTCATGGGGGACGCCGTTCTAGCGACGGCCGTGCTCGATCGCCTCCTCCACCATTCCCATGTTGTGAACATCCGTGGGAACAGCTACCGGCTTAAAGAAAAACTAAAAACCGGAATTTATTCGGCACCAAGCGCACAGGTGGGTCAAAAATATCCCGGCGCTAGTGGGTCAAATTAATTCCGGCGTTGACAGAAACTCCGGAAACGCCAAATGCTCAAACGGAAAAGTCTGTTGTATTAACGGGAAAAGAATTTAATTTGATTGCCGCTCCGAGCAATCAGGAATTAGCCCCCGGAAAAACGTTGCCGGTTTGGACGTTCAACAATTCCGTTCCTGGACCGCAAATTCGGGTTAAACAAGGAGATACGATAAAGGTCAATCTTAAAAATCAGTTGCCCGAGCCAGTCACCATTCACTGGCACGGCGTTCCTGTACCGAACGCAATGGATGGCATTCCAGGCGTAACGCAAAACGCCGTCCAACCAAGCCAGTCGTTTACGTACGAGTTTAAAGCAGATGTTCCTGGCACCTACTGGTACCATTCGCATCAGGATAGTGTAAATCAGTTGGATCGCGGATTGTATGGGGCATTCATTGTTGAACCGAAAGAAGGTCCCGACGTTGACCGTGATTATACACTTGTCCTCGATGAATGGATGAGCTCCGGGGAAATGTCCGGCATGAATATGTCCGGGGGCAACATGTCGGAAATGGATCATAGCAAAATGAATATGGGCAGTTCGAATGACAATAAATCCAGCATGAACATGTCTGGCAATATGTCCGGCATGGATCACAGTACGATGAATATGGGGAACGAAAACAAAGCGTCGACCAAGACCGACAATAGTTCCGTGAATATGGGACACGATATGAGTATGTACGATCTGTATACCATAAATGGAAAATCCGGCTCGCTTGTAGATCAGCTCACTGTTAAGGAAGGAGATAAAGTTCGAATCCGTTTGATCAATGCGGGCTATCTGTCTCATCAAATTCATTTGCACGGACATGAATTCAAAGTTATTGCTACCGACGGACAACCTATAAATAATCCAGGTATCCTGAAAGATAATGTCGTAAGTATCGCTCCAGGAGAGCGTTACGATATTGAATTTGTCGCCAGTAATCCGGGCCAATGGTTGATCGAGGACCACGGCGACAAAGCTGCTGTTAAAGGGATGAAAGCCATGATTGTTTATGAAGGAGCTCCCGCTGGTTCCGACAAAGCGAATGAAGCAGAGAAGCTGACGGCTGTCGATATGAGCCGTTACGGCCAAGCAGGCAAAACTAACTTTACGTTAGATCAGAAGTATACGTTGGAATACACGATGAATTTGAATACCGAAATGAAAAACAGCGAAATGGTCTACACCATAAACGGAAAAACGTTTCCGGAAACCGAACCGATCAACGTCAAAAAAGGAGAGACCGTCAAGGTTCACCTCGTCAATAACTCGAAAACTGACGACCATCCGATGCACCTGCACGGTCACTTCTTTCAAGTGCTAAGCAAGAACGGGAAACCGCTTGAAGGATCCCCAATCATAAAGGATACGTTGAATTTGAAGCCGGGCGAAGAATACGTTGTCGCATTCGAAGCAGATAATGAAGGCAACTGGATGTTCCACTGTCATGATCTGCATCATGCTTCTGCCGGCATGGTAACGGAGCTGAAATATACGGACTATAAGACAAATTTTGTTGCAGACCCGAATGCAGGGAATAAACCGGAATAACGGCTAGGGGATGGCTTCAAACCATCCCCTGTTTCCCATTCTCTGCATCGTCTTTTAAAGCAACGGGCGATTGCTTGTTCCGTCCATTTGCTCCTTCATACTCCCTGACTCGCCGGTAAAACGTCGGTTTTTTCATACCAATTCTTCGCATTGCCTCGGTTGCCGTGATTTGCCCTGCTTTCCATTCCCGGTATGTCCTGATAAACTTATCGTCAATTTCCTGCCTCGGCCTCCCGAACGTAACGCCATCCGCTCGGGCAACTTCAATCCCTTCCGCCTGCCGCTGCCGGTTCTTTTTCCGTTCCTGCTCGGCCACATATGCCAGCAGGCTTAAAAACTGGTCCTCCATG
This sequence comes from Paenibacillus sp. Cedars, assembly GCF_003184205.1. NCBI lineage: Bacteria > Bacillati > Bacillota > Bacilli > Caryophanales > Paenibacillaceae > Paenibacillus > Paenibacillus sp. Cedars. The sequence goes on along the minus strand of NZ_CP020865.1, from coordinate 16,950 downwards.
ACTTTGCCGAAATCACCCATTTGTTTGAACTTTCGGGAATCGAACAGCGTTTCGTTATCCAGACATACGATGTCCGCGCCGATCTCCCGCGTAATCGCTTTCCATTCGGCAATTATGCCATCGTAATCTCGGCCTAGCCGATCCAGCGCATCCAGGTAAACCAGGTCGCCCTCTCTAATCATCAGACGCATTGCCTGATAGCGCGGGCGCTCAAAATCCTTGCCGCTCTGCTTGTCAACAAATATGTATCTTTCATCAACGCCCAGCTCCCGGAACTTGACGAGCTGCCGTTCCGGATTTTGGTCTTTTGCCGATACCCGTCCATAAGCCAGCTTCAAGTACCCCACTCTCCCCTAATTACGTCTCAAAATGTAGTTGTTTGAAACGGAGCGTTTCTAAAGTGATTTTAATACATTTTGATACATATAAACAGAGCAAAAAAATATGTATCAAAAAGCATGCTTTTTGATATCGACCATACAAGCTTAGAATGAAAAAATACTTTGCTCAACTTGAGCAGATGGATGTACACTAACTCTTTCTGCAAGGTGCTTGTCGCTGATTGTCCGCCATATTCGCTTAACTTCTTCATAATCGTCATAACAGCAGACTTTAAATTTTTTCCCGCTGCCGCAGCCGCAAATATCATTTCGTCCTAATTCGTTATAATCTCTGTAATGGGTTGGTCCGGTAAATAACTCCCAAGCCCTTTTATCCCGTTCATAAAAGAATATTTCCTTTTTCAACGTTGATCCGCTTACTCTGCCAGAATTATATCCTATGTAAGTGGCCGAAGGAGAACTCCATTCAAAATGAGGTAACGCTTCTAGTAACGCGGATTTTTCGTTTCCCACGCATTTTTTATACGAATTGTTGATTATAATCCTATTTATCTCCTTCACTTGTTCTGCGGTGAGCGTGTTCATCGTTTGGGGCTGAATATACCCAGGTTTGCGCCCGTGATAAAAAACAATATAGTACTGACTGGATAACGGAACTAAGATCATTACATCCTTCAGACCCAAGTGCCTGTTGCTGATATTGCCAAATCTACTTTTAATCCGTAAAGCTACGGTGGAAATATACTGGTCGCTAATCAAAAAGTGGCTCTGCTCGCTTTTGATAATTGCAAATTCGTAAAATTCCTTAATGCTGTTACCCAAATTATTGATATAACTCGTGTTCACTAATTTATCCAGTAGCAGCGAGACACGGATTTCTTTTTTCGAGGTTTCGTGCGCGAACTCATGCAGTAACGCACCGCTCCTATAGTAATAGATGATGATTGCACTTAGATATGCTTGTACATGCTTTTTAATAGGATCGATCATGCCTCCGCTTTCTTCATAAAGCGTAATTAAGCGCAAAGCCTCGATGATCGCAGGACCATAATCGGCTTCGACTTCCTGAAAAAATTTCTCTAATTGATTTCGAGCCAGGTATGGATGTTCATACGCAAAACGCTCCGACATGGAATTACGATAATGAGTCTGATACGGCTCTTTATTTTTATCGACCAAGGCTTCAAAGACCTTTTCATTAGAAGAAAAGTGCTTCAATACACTCTGTGGTATATAATGCTGATTTTTTACGATATCACTCAATTCATTCACCCTCTTTTTTAGAACTACTCTGTTTCTAAAATAACATACGGGCGAATAATGTTACAGTTTGTAGGAATATGGAAGTCAAACCGATATCCATAAAACAAGAAAGAGCCCCCTCTCATAAATACATAGACAGTTCTCCTCATTTTGGGTATACTAAATCCATAATCCGAAAGCATCGGTCGAAGGCAGCTCCGGGCAGAAATGTCCGGAGCTGCCTTCGTTTTATTTATCGCCTTGCTGCTTCTTATAAACGCTTGCCTTCGTTACTCTCGGCTCCTCTTTTCATACCCCAACAGATTGTTCGTTTTTAACCGATTTTTTGGCCGGCATAGCAGCTCCGATCGTTCGTTTTTCCAGCGAGATCCACGCGCTTCAAGTCGGCTGCAGGAGATCCATTCGACTAAAAATCCCGAACATTACAAACCGATAAATGGAGACGGATCGACGCGCCGACCATTAACAAAGATTTCAAAGTGCAAATGCAAGCCGGTGCTTTTGCCCGTGGAACCGCACACGCCGACCACATCCCCTGCCTGAATGACATCCCCGACCTGAACGGTCGTCTGTGACATATGCGCATACGTAGTCTTAAAGCCGCCGCCGTGGTCTACCCAAACAAATAAGCCGTAGCCTTTACTATGATCATTTGCGTCCTGCCAACCGGCAAACACAACCTTTCCGGCTTTGGACGCCGGAATACGTTGCCCGGCCTGACAAGCAAAATCGATGCCCTCATGAGATGCGCCCGGCTTGCCGGTCACTGGATCGATCCGGATACCGAAACCGGATGTGACTTCACCGGAAACCGGCCGTGCAAAGCCGCTTTCGGATGGTTCAATCACTTCAATCGGAATAAATCCTTCGGTCACGTAGAGTCTTGCATACATCATCACTTCCGCTACATAATCCTGACTGTGATTGTAGGCAAAAATGGCACGTTCCAGGTTGCCGGTCGACGCGCCGTTTTTGGCTAGATAGTTCGCGGCGGAAAAGATGGAGTCTTGCAGGCTCCACATACTCGCCCGGCCGTCACGGTCTGCATCCACACCATACCCGGCGTACCGGGCGATCATGGCCAAGTTCGTTTTTTCTTCTTCGGTAAAACTCCCCCGCCCGGCACCGTAGCAAGATGGATGCGACCAACCTACCCACGTACACGGCATAAACTGCATATGTCCCTCTGCTCCGACGCTCGAAATCATAGGCTGAAGCGTAGAAAATACCGTCTCGACGCGATGATGCGCGGCCAACAAATTCCAAGGAACTCCGTACCTGGCTTCCGCCTCTTTATAGACTGGAATATATTCGGCCGGTATTTCACGTTCCCCAACCGGCGAGATTGACCCTCCTAAAAAGCCGTATCCGATACTTCCCCCGCCCATGAACAACAGCGGAAAAAGAAACATCCCGCATAAGGCCACAACGAGCAGGATCGGAATTGCTGCGATCAGCCATCCCCATTTTTTCATTCCGGAATCGCCCCCGATCCCGGACGAATGCCGACATCATCAACCTTCCATTTCCCATCAACCCGTTTGAGCAACACCACATAAAGCAGCAAGCCATCTTCACTCTTACCGTTTATGTCGGTATGGGTCACCGTTACATCCACGTTGTACCATTGCTCGTCTGCTTTCAGCTCGGCCGGTGTCCATTCGGCTGTGACATAATCGGTCTTCGCGCGAGAGAGCGTTCCCCGCCGCTGAAACGATGAAAGCTGCTTGTAAAAGGAATCGGTAATATACGGTTTGGAGCGATCCACGTAAGCGTCCGGCTGTTTGCTATCGAACGGCACATACGCTTTCAGGAAATCCGGAAGAACGGTCTGTGCGCTACTTACTGCTTCCTCGGTAATAGGTGGTGTTTTGCTTGTCGTTTCCTCTGGCTCCGGCTGAGCCTCGTACTGGTGTACGTCTCCTTGTTGTTCATGGACCTTAGCCGGTTTGGTTTCTTTCGGCTGCGCGGCGCGTCTTCCGGAAAAAAATGATCCGATAAAAAGCGCGATCAGTAGCAGACCAATGATAATACTGAACCATGTTTTAGCCCGATCCGGGAGCTGTGGGGAACGCGCCATTAGCTCTCACGCTCCCCTTCGTCCTCCTCTAAGGAGGCATTCTTCGAGGGCAGTTCCGTCGCCCCGGTTCGGGGGATAAGGTTATCCTGTGAAGTCACCGGAGCTGCTTCATGCGAAACGAACGGCATCTCCAATGATTCCAATATGGCTGATCCTCGCGCCGTCCGGAACGAATCGGAACGGGCCTCGGATTTGGCATGCCTTCTACGCTCCCCTCCCTGACGTCGGGAGTCTAATGAAACGACCTCTGGCGCTGCCGTTCTCGTTCCATGTGGAACAGCTTGGACATATTCAGGAACGGCCGAAGGTACGGTTCTCCCCTCCTGCTGCGCCGGTTGCTGTATTGTCTCATGAACTGGCGCCGATGCATTCATGGGTTGCGGCGGCGTCGCCACTTGCTCCCTTGGCTTGTCCATCATGGTTGAAGAAAGACTTGTATTAGGCAGGGCGGCACGACCCTGCTCTCGGTGAACCGCCTCACTTGCTGTCAAATCGGGTGTAGTGATCCCATCCGGCGCTATCGGCGTGTTAGACGCAGTCCGGGTGTGAGCATAATTCCTACCGGGTACGGCTTGTCCGCGCCGCGCAGTCATTGCCGCCCTGCCCGTACCGCCCTTAGATAGACGATAGCGAGAAGGATTTCTGCTGCCTCCCGCCCCTGCCGAAGTCATCAACATCGGCAAAGCTTCTCCGGTACCCGGCAGTTCGCTTGCCGCTGCCGCCTCTGCTGCCGCTGACTGACCGCCAGGATGCCACGACCCTGCGTCAGATAAACGAGTGAGCGGCATATCGATAATATCGGGGTCGCGATCCGCTTGCTTGCTATGCGGCACGACTTGCGATCCGGGTGAAACAATTTCTGCATCGGCGTATACCGTTTCGTCCTTTTCTTTACCTTCATCATCGTGCATCGATACGTTTTCAAGCGGTTCGCTTTTGTTATCGTCGCCCATCGCTCCATCTGCGGCAGCACCGGCCACCGCCGCCCCTTCCGGACCGGCCACCGCTGCGCCCGCCGCTTGCGCAGCCGCCTTGGTCGCTTTACGTTTCATTTCGCGGGCGGTATTACTCACATGATGGTCAAAGTTCGATACCTCATGAGCTACGCTGCGGATTAGACTGTTACCCTCCATCAAAATCCGCATGAACCGCTTGCGCAGTACAAAGATAAGCAGCAGTACAATAAATTCTACAAACGCCGTTGCGAAATAGCCGATGCTGTCCGAATTGCTGACTTCATATACGATGGCCGACATGGTGAAGACGACTAAAGCAATGACGGATACCGCGATTTTCAACAGCAGCGGCAACGCCAGTTCCTCGGTATATCGGCGGAATACGCCTCCCCCGCCCGGAAACGCGGCAATCACCATATAGAACGGCGCAGCAACCGCAATCGTCAAAAACCAAAATTGGAATAGAATGAGCAGCAATGCTAAAGCGAAAATTGGTATCGACGTAATGCCGTTGACAATCGTATACAGGACGGTAAACACCAACCTATCCGGAACCATTGAATAGGTCATCATCATGTTAGAACGTTCGTTTATCTCTGTTCGCTCAACATATTTTTGCCTATTCTCTCCTGGAGATAGCTTGAGCAGCGCATTGACCCGATCCTTTCCGACTGCGCTTTCGTCATCATTGCCGTACTGCATATAGAGATAAGGCCGATGGACGAACAGATCCCACATGTTTTCGCCAAGGCCACGGGTCGAATCACCTTCCTTCCCTTCAAACAAACCGGAAGACGCACCGATTACATGACCCGTCAGTTCGGTTGTAATATTGTTCGCACCTTTCAGAACCGTGCCATAGTTCGTAAAAAATAACAGTGCCGCCATTAAAATAAGAACGCTTTTTGCGACGTTGCCGGTTGCCTCAAGCTGCGCCTGTCGAAAGAAATATTTATAGACGAACACCAAGCCTACGCTTACACCTATGGCGATAAGAAAATCACCGTAAAGACCGTATTGTTCAAAATGAAAATTAGAGATACCGGTAATTTTTTGAACGACACCTTCGATCTGTTCGATGATTCGGTTGATCACATCGAAATGGTAGGCGTAGTTCAGGACCGTGAGCATCATGTTCGTCATGTACACATTGACCTTGAACAAAATGTTAACAACGAAATTCATGCCCTCATAGAACTGAGCCAGCACCGTATCCTTAATGGCATCGCCGGAAATCCAACTTCCGATGGTCTTGAATGGGTTTTTAAAACCTCCACCGTCGTCGTCTTCACCCGGTTGCTTGCTTGTTACATCGATTTGGTAATATGCCTTGGAACCGTCGCTAGTCACCTCATGTTTGGTATCAAACAAATTATCAGATATGCCCGTACCAGTGTTTCCGGTTGCTGCACCCGCCGCCGTTACCGGCAATAAGAGGAACAGTACCATCAATACCAAGAGGGGCCGCAGCCGTTTCATCAGCCCTCACCTTCTTTTACATATTTGTGAATGTAAACACCATCCTTCGGGTTCTCGACTTTTTGTTCTGCTTCCTCGGCTTTTAATTCACGTATTTTCCACTCGCCCTTTTCTTTCTTCATTTCCAGGAAGTCTTTAGCGTTTCCATTATGGTTTGGTAAATAATAAATCACTTCATAATGTAACACTCCTTTTTCGCCTGGTTCCTTTTCAAACCGATAAATACTGTAACGTTCTCCAATCTCTTTAAACCTTCCAGGAAATGTATGCTTATCTTTCTCTAAAATCTGATAGTGCGGTTCTTCTGGAGAGAGAATTTTCCGGAAAAGCTCGTCATCTCCATCGACTGACGCTTGAACATATTGTAAAGCTAGGTCATCCGCTGCTTTTACATCGGCCGATGGCTTGCCGCCGCTGGATGATCCGCATGCGGCCAACAGCAGCAGCGCCCCGATCAGCATTCCTATAAATAGTCCTTTTCGCATTTGTCTCACACTCCCGTCCGGATGCGTTCCTGCCTTTGGCGTTCGTAGGTCCTTTCCTCTTCGGTCGCCGTGGAGCTGTCGAACGCTTCCTCGATTTCCTTATAAACCGGATGAATGCGAATCGCCGCCGTCCGGCCGTAAATGTCCTGGAACAGCGCCGTTCCCCGATCTAAACTGTTCAGGTATTCCGCATTGGCCGGAGTGTCCGGCAGATTGAAGTAACGCAACATTTCCAAAGATTCATCGTACTTTTTGAGCGCAAACGAGAACTTCATCCCCATATTGGCCACGTCCTCGTCGTAATCACTGGCGTTCTGCGTTCCTTTCATCAGCGTTGTATTATAGTGCCGTCCCATACGCGTAATAAAGTCGAGTTGGGATTTACCCTCTGCGGATCGCTCTACCGTTTTCGCCTCATCCTGCACCACTATTTTATGAATGTGCCGGTCCTGATTGAACATGTACTGCTTCGTAAAGGCCGCAATCGAAATCAAGATCGCTTCGGAAATCTTTTCAATTGGCCGGATTTTGCCCCGGTCCTTATCGTTTTTCGGGAGCTGCAAGTTTTGCACCATTAACACTTGCAGCGGCTTGCTCACTTCCAGGACGCGATAGCGCTGCCCCTTCTCGCCAAACAGCAGCCGCGAAATTTGCAAACGGCCTAACGTCTCCAGCGTCTCGATCAGCTCCATGCACGATTCGCGGCGGCGATCCGTCGTCTCCTGTGGCAACCGTGCTTTCAAGTAATCCCGCAGTCCGCCCAAGCACGGGTCGTCTTGCTCCCCCTCATGCTCGATAGCCTCACTGAGCTGCGTAAAGCCAACATCGCCCAGGTGCTTGTCGCACAGGAACGAGAGAATGTCCATTGCAATATCTTTGGCCTCGGAAGTCGAAACGCTTGTCCGGAAAGGATCAAGGCAACCCGCATCGCGCTCGTCGGCTCCTAGTGTCCACACCGATATAAATTCCGGAGGAATAAACGGCAACCCCTCGGCCCAACGTTTCCGGTCGCCTTTCGGGTCTACAATCAGCGCAAGCGATCCGCTCAAGACGGACAAGTATGCAAACAGGTTGATTAAGAACGATTTGCCTTTGCCGGTCATTCCGGCAATCATGACGGCTAATGAATCGACAACGTTCTGGACGCCTTCAAATGCCTTTGCGGCCAAGTCCGGCTTGATGAATACTGGCCGGTTGAGTTTAAGCGTTTGGCCGATATAAAATCCGCGGTTGTCGCCTATATTCGTCGTGGCCGCAAACATCATTCCTGCGAGCTTCGTCGGCTCAACATATTGCAAATAGTCAGCATTGTAGCGCGGCGAAGTTGGAATGAACTCCATAAAATACGAAATCATTTCCCCATATGGCGACAGCAAGTGCATGCCGAATTGGTTCATCTCGCGTTTCAATTCGTCTACCCGGACGCGCAGCTCGTCGGGGTCTTTGGCCGTCACCTTGAAAACGAACGAGCAGACATACGCCGGATAGCCTGTTTCTTGGAACCGCGCCTCCATCTGAATTGCGCCGCTCTCCGACTTGGATACCTTCAGGTCAACTTCGCTGCCGCCCTTGGCTGCTTCTATTCGCTGATCTTCATAGGCCAAGCGCACATCGGAGAGCTGCTTAATAATTTGATCGTTGCGCATGAAGCTTGCTTTAATCGACACGGATACCGGGAAGCGCAGCCTGTTTTGCAAGTGAAGCATCCATTCTGATCCCGGATGCAAGCTGCGCGGGCTGATTTTATCGGCAACCAGGTATTGCACATAATTTTCTTCGATCTCTTCCCCAACCATCTTATAGAGCTTGAGCGTCTTTTGGTCGTATTCCTCGATTTCCGCATTTTGCAGCTCGTAGAACGCTTTGGAATTGCCGCGCCGTGCCTCATGAACCCGGCCGCTATCCTCGATCCCGGTTACGTCCATGCCGGTTTCATATCCCTTTCGCAGCCGGGTATCGTTATGTGTGACGCTAAAGTTCTGTTCGATTAAAAAAACCGTTTCTTCCTTTGTCAGCGCCCGCACGAGCGACGACATCGATTGGCCGAGCGTTTCCCTTAAGCCATCGGCCTGCCGCCTCCATTGCTCAATATCCCGTTTGAGGATGTCGTTGGGTTCCAGGCCCACAGCTCGGTAAACGGGAGAAGTAAATCCGGCAACTAAGTCTTTTAGCGTTGTCACCGCTGCCAAACCCAAATTGCCGATTTTGCGCATTTCGTTTTTTCTCGGATCAAGCTGCACCCCAATATAGGAATGGTATTCATTTGTCTCTCGGGACGAACGCTGCGCGGCGAGCGTTCGTTTCAAACTTTGAAAATAACGAATCCCGTTCTCCTTTAGCGCATAGTCCTTGCGGCTGATCTCCTCTATCGTCTCGTCAATGATCCCGGAAACGTCCGTCAGTGACGGTATCATCAGGAAATGCAGGTCATGCACATTTTCAACGTAGAAAGAGAGCTGCCGATTGTACGGATGGATCTTCTGCATGGTATCTCGAAAATCGTAGCCGAACCCCTCCACTTGATAATAGGCCCATACGCTGCCGTCCCTGCCAAACGCCAAATTGCCTTCAATATGACGCACCGGAAAGTCCGTAAATACCTTCATGCACATTCACCCACCTTTCAATCGTCTACTGTAAAGTAACCTCGAAATTGATAGCTCGGATTGGGCTTTTTCTTGGCGACGGGTAAGTCCTTGGCGGCCAATTGGCCGCCGAACCCGTATGTCTTGGATTGCTCCAGCTCCTTGCCTTTGTAGTAGGTCACGCGTTTCCCTTTACGCCAGTGGTAAGCCGCGGCGCTTTTTAGAAATTTGATAGGTGGCCGGTTTTCTGTTCCGACGTCCATAAGCAGATACGTTGCTGCAAACGGTAAAGCAAACAGGATCGATTCCGGAAGCAGCCGCAGGGGGAAATTCAGAATCGGAATCCAATACCACACGAACTCAATTGCGGAAAACGACAACCAGTATAAAACGGCCTTAATTTTAATCTCTCGGCCAAACTTCAATCCTGCGAACTGATACAGCCTGCGTTCAAACTTCAAAAAATCGTTTAAGGCCCACAGCTCTTTTCGCTGTTGTTCCATCGCTGGCCCTCCTTCACTTTTTCAGGCCGATCTTCTCGGTGAAGAACTCGGAAATGTTGCCAAGTATCGTCGGATTCTTGACGACCGCATACCCGATGATCAAAATGACAAATGTACCAATCGCCCCGATGAAATGTCGACGGAACGCCAGGATAAGAACGAATATAATCCCGGCGAACAATATGAGATACCCGCCTTGTTCCGAACCCCAATCCAACAAGCTTTTGAAATCCATAGCCGATCCCTCCTATTTTTCATCCATTTTGGTTACGATATATCGGCCTTCCTTTTCGGTTACGGTCAGCCGGTAGTTGCTCATAAAACGATCTTTGGAAACCGGGTCTTCGTAGGTTACGCTGCACAACACGATATACGTTCGCGTAACCGGCGTTGACGTTGCCGCCGTTGCGCCAGTCACTTCCCCGGCCGCTGGGGACGCCTCTGTTCCGGCTTGCTGCGATCCGTTCGCTTCCCCTTCCTTCGGAGCAGCACCGGCCGGTTTTGTCTGACTCTCGCCGATTGATAAATCTCGGACGATGTGACACTGACAAAATGTAAGGCTCCATTTAACCCGTTCTGATGCTCTGGATCGGACAACAAATAGCCTAGCTTGTCCTTCGGATCGGCGGCAAAGGAGCTAAAAAACGTATCCAGGAAATTCCGGATATTTTCTTTGACTTCATACGGTTCATCCGCAGCTCGCAACCCCTTGGCCTGATCATCTGCCTCCATCGTCGTTTGCCGATCAATGTACGTGAATTTCGGCAAGTCGTAGATGCCGTAATTTTGGTCGTAACCAACCGGCACAACGAAAAATTTGCTGACTTCTTTTGGCTCGTATTGAATCGTCTTCGTTGGAGGCTGCGCCGTGTTTTCCGGTGGTGGAGTTTGTCCGGCTTGGGCCGTATCCCCATTTGCAGTATCCGTTCCGGACGGTGGCGACGCCGGGGGCTGCTCAACTTCTTTCGGCAGACCAAGCTTATAGAACACTTCCAAGGTCACATACGCCCGGTTCGGCCCCATTTCTTTAATGTGCTTGATTTCGGCCTTCAGGAAGGTCGAAGTTGTTTTCAGGCCGGAGGTTTGCAGGCCAGCTTGCGCATCAAGCCCTTTCGCCAGAAACGGAGTCAGACGCTTTTTCCGGTCTTGAGTCGCCTCGTCGCCAGGCTTCCACGTAAAATACTCCTTGGCAAAATTTTCGGCATATTGGACGGCCGTCGTTGTCGTAGCCGGGTTTAGCGTCAACTCGGCTCCTTCATTTCGCGTTTGGGCGTCTGCCGGATCGTTCGTTGAATGGCCGAGAAAAACACAACCAGGAACATAAAGGCAAAGGCGAGCCAAAATGCGGCAGCTCCAATTTTCCGCGTCATATAACCGCGCGGCCGGTAAGCCCGCCGCTTCTCGGGCTTCTCCTTACGCATCCAACTTTTGAATTGTCGAAGGATCGCTCCTTTTTCCCGCTGCGGCGCATCAGACGCTGCTTTCAGTTTGGCTAAACTTTTAGGCATACTGCTGCTCCTTTCTCGCAGGAATGCCGGTTGTATCCAGCGCATTTCGCACGTAAACGCGGGCTACATACGGCTCCCCGTTTTTCTCAATGGTCTTCCGTGCTAAAAATACCTCGCCGGTCGCCAGCGTCTTGATTTCGTCCGGATGCGCCCGGAACCGCTGCACGCTACGAATCGTCCCCATTTCCGATTCCATCCGAAGCTTGACGGCTGTTTTCTGGACTTGCTTTGTAATGTCGCCGTCCTCATAGGTGCCGAGCGTGGCGGCAAGCGTGGACGCATCCTCACTTTCGTTGACGCGACCGACGAAATACGTATTGCAGTTGTTGATGATCTGCCGCGTCAACACCGGATCAACGGCGTCGATGTCAGATAAGCCCTGCACCGATATAAGGCATTCAAACCCAGCCGACCGGCTCTTGTTGATCACGTCTACAACCTCATGGGAGACATAGGCCGAAAATTCGTCGTAGACGGACATGATCGACTTTTTGCCTTCCTTCTGCCGGTAATCGACAAGCGTGTTCACTTCGGATATAACAAGCCGCCCAAGCGTCTTGATATAGTCCCGGTACTTGTTCCCGGATAACGAGAAAATAGCAACCTCGTTTCGGTCCGTAATTTCTTTCAAGTCAATTCCTTCGCCGGTTTCCTCGAACAATGGCCCAAGATCGCTTTCCATCAGTTCCGCAAGCTGATTGCGCAAACTGATAAGCGTGTCGAATGGAATCCCGGTGCTTTCCTCTTCATCATCTATCCCAAAAAAGCGCTCACGGTAATATTCCACTCTGGCCCGCAGCGCCTCGTCCCAAACCAATCGACGCGCGGCCGCAGGTGCTTCCTGTTCTGTTTCTTCTTCCATACCGGTAAATAAAGCGCTTGCTTTGGCCGGTTGCACATGAACGGTATCGCGCGGCGGCTCCCCTTCTTCCTCCGATTCGGAAACAGGCTCCTCCTGCAACGGTTCTTCCGCCAATGGATCTCCTTCACGCACATATTCCGCTTCCGGCTCCATATCAAGAGCGACTGATACAGGTGCAGGTTCTAACCCCTCAAATAATGAGGCAGCCGATTCAGGCACGTTTGTTGGCGCTACGGCTGGTTCCCCAACGGTCTGCCCTTGTAGCAAAGCATCGATTTCCTCTAATGACAAAGCTGTTTTCGGCTCTTGTTCATGCTCTTCCAAAATCGGCTTCGCATTCGGTACATCTTCAATCGCCGTCGCTTCTGCTGTTGTTACTTCGTGTTCATCTTCGTATGTGAAATTGGGTTCGTCGTGATGGGGGACGGCTTTTTCATTGCCTTCGTCAGTTACGAAAACTTCCGTTTTGGCCAATTCTAATTGCCGGTTCAGCACAGCCGCAACCTTAGATGGATAGGTGAGGTCATACAAATTTTTTAGATCGATCGTCAAATTAAATTCTTTCATCATTTTGAGAACAAGCTGCAAAAAACGGGAGCAATTGAGCTTGTAGTACGGCTCGGACCATTCAAACAAATTCATAATTTTGTCCCGGAGCTGCGTCGCGGAACCATGCCGCAGAAAGTTAAAACTAATCTCGTCCACATCCGTAAACATATGGACGCGCTTGCCGTACCGTTCGCAAAGTTCCTTAAACTCCAACATCGATGCCCGTTCGCCCTTGCCGTCCATAAATACAACCGGCTTGTCCTGGCGTATAGCATTTTCAACCATCGTCCCGATAATGACGGTCTTCCCGCCTCCGGTCGTCGCTACCGCAAACACATGCTGATTCGGCTCATGAGGCTCTAGCGCAACGCGCTCTTGAAACTCGTCGTAGCCTATAAAATTTTCTTTCGAGTTCGACTTCCGGAATTTGAGCTGCGCCTTCTGCACCAATTTAAACCGCTTGGCCCGGAAATACCGATAGCTTCCCGAAGAGCGTTTTTTCCGCAGCGCATCGTATTTCGTTTTCACAATTTTGCTTCGGTAATAGTCAATAAACGGGTGCGCTGCCCCTGCCAAAAGATTGCCGAAAATGAAGGCGGACGCATAGCTAAAACCGGTTATCGAGAAAGGTTCGTTCCCATGTAAATACTGTTCAGCCGCTTCCGTAAGAATGGGTATGTTCAGAATCGACAAAAAGCCCAGGATCGACGCCCACTCCCCTGCGCCGTGTAGCACAAATAGACCGATGCAGCTCACCGGCATGATCGCGTACAATATCCAAGGTTTCTTTATTACGAACACAAACAGGCCATAAAGTACCGCCGCCGTAAGCACGGCTGGAAGCCCCACAATAAGCAGGACGAATGCCAGTACCGCTATGACGATATAGCCAACCGTTGTTGCACCTTCACTCTCCCGCTGTTGGGGAAGCAATAATTCCTCCTCGCTCCGACGAGCCATTGGTTCACTCTCCCACAACCTCCGCAGGCAGCGACCGTACTTGAATCTGCTGAAACACGTTTTTTCCGGATTGAGTTTGCGCCGGGCGTCCGACAGCTCGCCATTCCTGCGCCACATGCTCAATCGCTCGTTTGAGGGCATTACCTATCGTTTGGTTCGGGACAAAATACCACACATCGGTATACTTTCCTGCAACCAGCTCGGCTGCATATCGATGCATCTTTTTTTGCAAACGGCCGTTCGATTTGGTATGCAATTCGGCCTCGACTGCAATCGTAAACCCCGGAAGCAGCAGCACTACATCCGGCAACGTATCCCGAATTTTGTTCCATTTTTGAAGCATTTCCTGCTTGCCCTCGGTATCTTCCAGCAGCTCAAAACGGTATTCCCGCTCGGTCTTGTAATCAAAACCTTCAGCCTTCACCGACGCCTTCAGATGCAGGATAAGATCATTGATGATGAGGTCGTGTTCGGCCGTGTACAATGACGTATCGTTCGCAACCGTAACCGGATAGTCCAAGTAATCCCTCGCCTCACGTTTCGGAAAGTACACATTCAGACGCAGCGTTAATTTTTTCTTCCACACAAGCCCTGCCGCTTCCAATTTCCGAAGTCGCCTGTATACGTTGTGTAGCGAAGTTTCACCGGTGTACCGCAAAATTTGTTGAGACGTAACAATTCCCTGCTTCAACACAAAACGTAAAATCTCAAGGTCTTTCTCCTTGAAATCCGAGTATTTCGTTAACATGAAACGACTCCCTCCATGCTACCGTTTCTAGCGTCACACCACGCTCCCCGCTATCAATATCAAAGCTCCAAAGCCCGCTCACATCCGTCCGTGTCGCCTCCTGGAAACCGGCTGCTCAAGGTACAACTAGACTTGCAACTAACTACGCAACAAAAATCGTCAGCGGAAGGCCGCTATTCTTCATTTGATCTCCCTTCAACATACATCCTGAATCAGCCTGCAAACTTCCCCGATCAGCTCCCCACGGCATCATTGATTAGACATTCAAACTTTGATCAAGGTATGCGATAGCATACCAACCATCTTCCCTGAACAGCTCACAAAGATTGGCATCCATGAAATTGCCCACAAGGTTGTTCTTCCTCGAACAGCTTTCAAGGTTTTGACTTTGCTTCTCTGAATTACCCACAAAGATTTTGCTTTTGATCTTGATCTTATCTTTCGACTTTGAACTTAAATCCCTTTCTCCCCCGAATCCCTCCTTCCTCACATATCCTGTATCCTCTCCTGCATTTAAAAAGTTTCTCCCCTCACCCAAAGTATCTGCGTTCTGGTACCGCTCGTTTTCCCGACCCCAGCCTCGGACGTTGTGAGGTGGGGTCGGGAAATGCCGTCGAGCGGGAACCAGAACGCCTGCACGCAGCCACAGCAAGGTTGTCTCATCAGAAGAATAACAACTAAAACCATACACCATGTACAGTCTAGTTAACGCCTTAGTTATACACTCATGGTCTAGGAGAGTTAACAGAGAGGATATACGCGGAGTATATCACTATCGTACACGGGATGGAATAAAATTGGGGGAAAATGGATAGTATCTCCTAGTCAGGTTAGGAGGAAAGAACTGACAGAAAGCGGAAGTCCCAGAAAAAAGCGGCCTCCCGCGCCTCCGCTTGGGCTACGTCCCCCAACCCGAGAACCATACAGTATCCCGACCAAAAAGAAAGAGAATCGATCAACCAGGCGGACCCGAAGACGGAACCAAGAAAGGATGCCCCACACAAGTACGATGCCCCGAAGAGCGCGGCAGGACCCCACCCACCACCCCAACTAGGGTAAGTGTATTGGAATCGGGTACATTTTTAACCGGTATTATAACTGGCACTTCTGGAGCCGGTTCGGGACTTGAAACCAGTCTTAACGTAGTTGATGCTCCGCGCCCTTTACCATGTACCTCCACGGTAATTCTGCCGGACTCAACCATCAGGGCGACAACTGCCTGATAAGTAGATAGCGACATGCCGAAATAAGACGCAAGCTTGCGCTGCGCATCCGTAATAGACCGATCCGGAAGCTGCTGCAAAACACGCTCCACATCTTCGGCCCACTCGCTATAATGACTCGTTTTTCGTTCGCCTCTTGGCTTGGCCGTCTCCCATACTTCATAGGAAAATGGTACGCCGGAAAGGTAGGTGATCCACTCCCCGGTAGGCCCGGCCGGAGCATCCCCCTTGTAGGCGCTCTTAACTTTCCGCGATACAATACGTTGCGGCATTGGCTCGTCCAATCGCGTGTTCCACTCCTGCAATTCTGCCTCGGCATCCTCCATACTATAGCCTTCTCGCTTGAAAGCCAGGGCAAGAGTATAGCACGTATTATCCCGTTTCCCGACTTCTACGCCCGCTAGAAGCGTTTTCACGCCGGATGGTCCAATAACCCCTTCTGGACAATAGAGCCGCGTTTAGCCTCTTGTATGGCGTCCTGGTTGATACACTCCCAATCCAACAGCTCTGCGAACGATACGCGTTGCTCGGACGCATAAACAAGCGTTTCCGGAGTTGGCAAACGGAACCAACGTTCGGCCCCAATCGCCTGCGATCCCCTCCGATGGCTGCTGCAATGGCCGTCTGAATGCGCCGGTAGGTCTGGATCACATTCGTGTATGCCTTACGCGGTGCATTAAGCAGAAAGTAAACATGATACCCCCCCGACGGAGTACGGACAATCATCGTTGGGCATGGCAAACCGGCGCTTGAGATGCGTTCCAGGAGATCGGACAGACAAAGCCCTGCATTGGGATTGTCCGCTCCCTTTACGTCCACATCAATGACAAGTGCATTTAAGTACCGGAGCGTCGCTTTCCTCGCGTCGATCATTCCGGTAAAAAGTATTCGGCGCGTATAGTATGTATGTTGGCCACTCATGGCCAAAAGCGTTTGATAGGTTCGGCATGCTTTCATGTTTCGGCAATCGGAGCTGACAAATACCCATCCTAGCGTTTTCGCTCGGCCGGTTGCTTCCGTTGGGAAGCGTTTGGGTGTCTCGGTGAGTTGATTGCCAAATAGCAGCCGAAATGCCTCTTGCGTCCCGACAGCGGCCGGGCGCACAGCAATTGCAGGCAGCATAAAAAAACTCCCTCGTTTCGCGCCACGCCTCAAAAAGGCAATAGGAAAGAGAGAGTAGGTTCTTCACTTTTTTTCGCAGATAGAGTATAATATCCCTATAAAATGCGTATAAAAGTAGAAGCTCTCACTCTTGGGCACTTTTTGAATGCCGGTCGGCAAACTAGTCATTCAAAAAGTGTGAGGTGTGGGCTTTTATTTTTTCTTATGTAATTGGGAGCATTTCCAGTAATTCTCTGAATCTATCCCTACTATACGACACGATATTTAATTTTGGCAAATTACGTCG
>NZ_CP020864.1:0-248871 GCF_003184205.1 Paenibacillus sp. Cedars | reverse complement strand
CTCGGCGAAGAGCGCTTTGACTTTCTCCTGCAACCTCGCCTGTTGTTTCACGACCGACTTGCCCCAAACAAAAGTATACCGATTGGCGTTCGCCTCGATCTTGGTGCCGTCGACAAAATAGTGTTCCAGTTTGACGTAGCCTTCTTCCGCAAGCAATTCCAATACGGCCGTGAATACCTTCTCAAGCACATCTTTCATCCGCTCGGAGCGGAATCGGTTTACGGTGCGGAAGTCCGGGCGTTGCCGGGCAGCCAGCCACATGAAAGGAATGTTCTCCCGTACGGCTTTAGCAATTTGTCGGGAGGAGTAGATCCGCTGCGCATAGGCGTAAAGAACAATCTTTGTCATGAGTTTCGGATGAAAACTCGGACGTCCGCCACCGGTGTAGGCCGCCTCAAAAATTCCGTCGTCGATGCGGTTTACGGCGTCATTGATGACGCGGCAAAAGTGATTTTTGGGGATCTCTTCTTCAAGATCCATTGGCAGGAACAACTGCTCCATGTTATATTGAGTAAACAAAGAAACCTCTCCTTTGGTGTGTGGTTGGGTGGTACCTCCATTTTACCAAGGAAAGGTTTCTTTTTGTGTACTAAAATGAAAAGAGGGGCGTCCCGAGTCATCTACGATGACTTTTGGGACACCCCCTTTTCTGTCGTCTGTTAAAAAAGGTCAGTATTAAACAAGAAAATTAATGAAAATAGGTAAAAGGTGAAGGTTGAAAACTAAATGGCGTAATTTGGTTTAGTTTAGGGAACCCTGTATTTCGAGCGATAAATCGTGTGAACACACTATAGCATGAGGAGTTGAAATCAATGGGACAAAAATGCGTTTCACTTCAACAATCGAATGATGATGGCCACTCTCAAGAGGGGGGGCATTCACATAGTCATGGTAAAAACGTGAATAAACAAGCCTTAAGACTTTCTTTTATTATCATTACAGCATATATGATTGTTGAAGCCATTGGCGGTTTTATGACGAACAGCCTTGCTTTAATTTCTGATGCAGGTCATATGTTAAGCGATGCTGCTGCACTTGGATTAAGCTATTTTGCTATGACATTTGGGGAGCGAAGAGCCAGTAAATATAAAACCTTCGGATACAAAAGATTTGAGGTTTTAGCTGCATTTATTAATGGAATTACTTTAATCGTAATTTCTATATATATATTCTTGGAAGCTTATAAACGATTTTCTGAGCCCCCTGAAGTTATGAGTTCAGGTATGATCATTATCGCTTCCATTGGCTTGATTGTTAACTTAGCTGCGGCCTATATTCTGATGAAGGGTGACAGGGCCGAAAATCTGAACATAAGGAGTGCTTTTCTTCACGTAATTGGTGACCTGCTTGGTTCCGTTGGAGCCATTATTGCTGCTTTACTGATTATGTTTTTCGGCTGGAACTTAGCAGATCCGATTGCCAGTGTATTGGTGTCCATTCTTATCATCGTTAGTGCTTTCAGGGTGACTCGAGATTCAATCCACATTCTCATGGAAGGAGCACCATCCAATATTAATGTCAACGAAGTTCAAGATATGCTTAGTTCCATTCAAAATGTGATCGAGGTACATGATCTACATGTCTGGACTATTTCTTCAGATTTTCCTTCACTTAGCTGTCATATCGTTGTGAATGATATACAAAAGAGTGCCGTGGTCCTTAAAAAGGCTGAAGACATTCTCGAGGAACAATTTAAGATCAAACATACTACGATTCAAATTGATGGTCCGGAAACACAATGTGATATTGAGGAGCATTGAGGATATCGCATATGGAGCTTCCCGTTATTGAAACCAAGAGCGTGGATGCGTGCTTCTGTAATATGTCCGTTGCCATTGCTCACCAGTTTTGCCGCAAGAAAGGAGCTAAACCTGATTGAACAGACGGATCAAATACTCGCTTCTGATCGCTATAACTCTGCTACTCATCTTGACCACAGGTTGCTGGAGCAGCCAAGAAATCGAAGATTTAACGGTCGGTGTAGGACTGGGCCTAGATTCAGCCAACGAATCTCGTTTTGAGCAGGAAATCAATGAACAGGGCGGCCATTACCCAAGAAAAAACTGTTAACAGCCACCATCTAAATTGTTCCACCGATAAGCGGGAATAATAATTCCCAGAAGGGAGGGGAATCTTCGTCACCAACTAAGAGTTATCTAAATGAACAACTGACAGGCGACTCCGTTTTTCAGACCTTTCGCCAGTTTTCATTACTTCGTGATCGCTCGATTGTTGGTCACCACTTGAAGGTTATCGTCGTTTCTCGCGAACTAGCCAAGAGTTATAGCCTCGAACAGACATTTGACTTTCTTCTGCGGGATAATGATGTTCGACCCAGCTGCCTGGTTGTGGTAAGTCATCGGAGTGCGTTTGAAGCATTAAGCTTGAGCGAACCTGGGGAAATTCCAGCCTTCTATTTAATTGGGCTCGTGGACAACCGGTATCGTTCCAACAAAATTTTACCGCCTATGACGCTGAATAAACTTGACAGCGCCATGGAGTCTAAGGATAGTTTTCTGCTACAAAATGTTCTTACCTCCCAAGGTGAACATGAATTTTCGGGAGCTGCTATTTTTAAAGGAAGTACCAAGAAATGGATCGGGGAACTGACACAGTTCGACGTGGAAGGCTTAACTTGGATCATGGGAGATGTCAAGGGAGGAGCGCTCAAGACTTATGTAAAAAAAGGCGGATATACGGTTACCTATGAGCCCAAAAATTCCAAAAGTATTATCATTCCTAAAGTTCAAGGTAACGATATCTCTTTCCACGTCAAGATCTTATCAGAAGGTCGGTTAATTGAGGACTGGAGTTTTCCGGAAATTCCATCCACCGTTGAATACATCCGAGGGTTAGAAAAGAAGTTCGAAGAACAAGCCCGCAAACAAGTTGCTCAGGTGCTGCACAAAATGCAGCATGTGTATCGTGTCGATGTTGGAGACTTTGGCGAAATGCTCCGCATTAAACATCCGAAGTTGTGGAAACAGGAGGGGGATCAGTGGGATGAAACCTTCAGCCATATTCCAATTACATATGAAATTGACATGAAGGTGAAAGATTTCGGATTTTCTACAGACTAGTAAGAGCAAGGACACAGCAGTTCGTGCTTAGAGGATTGTCGGTTTCTCAACCGTTAGAAATCGCTGACGACACCACGAACGTATTGAAACAAGGCCGCGACTCATTAATAGCAGCATTCGATAAAGTCGGTTACTTACACTGACTCAATGGACGCTGCCTCTATCATGATTGTTTGAGGACATTCTAAAACAATTTTCAAAAGAACTGAGAGAATATATAAGGAACGTTGGATCACTAATAAATGCCCCTAAGGAGAGGGATAGAGTGGTCCATAAAAAGTACAAGCATTACGGAACCGGTGTCATTATTGAAATAGCGAGGAGTGGTGTCAGGGCTCTTTGCGTTTTTCCAGATGCCAATCCTCCTGTGATTGCTTATTATAAAATTGATAATTTGGTAGTTGCACTTAAAAAGAATAACTAGTATTTATGGTATGGGGAGAGTGATTATCCCCATTTGATTATGGACAGAGTCAGGCGAGAAAATGGAGGGGTTACTACCCGAAAGATCCGGATTTTTAGCTTATGGAGGATGAAGACAATGCCAATAAAAAAGGCTGGTACGCAAAAGAAGAAGTGTTAGAAACGAGATTTCCATATTACAACTCAATTTCTAAGCGCTGGACAGATACGCCATATCCATTTGCGGTGCTACTGACAAAGAGTCGTTGTAATGACCTGGGCGATCCTGGCAAGTGGACGTGAAAAACCATCAGCTTTCCGTCATATCGCGTTGGCAGGACGAGGAACAAATGATGATAAACGTTATAGATATGCTCCTTTATATGATCGGACGGATGCATATCACCTTATCAAAAGCCAATTGTACCCTCATGAGATTATGGGAGATCCGGATGAATTATAATAAAAAGGAGCTATTCAACGCTGTAAGGCAGCCTTACTGAGCAACATGAACATAAATTTCTGAAGAATCAGAAGATTAACGAAATTAATCATTCGTATATCAGCATCAAGTGATACATAGAAATGAATGATGTCGAATTACTTAAAGTATTCAATAAACGAGAAATTGAAAGCGAGAGCCTTGTTGGCCCTCGCTTTTTTGATTTTTTGAGATTGAGTATTTTCGACATTAGAACAAACTTTTTGACATTATCAGTGTTTTATTGAATACTAGGATATTTGTAAAGTTTTTGATTGTACCGACGGGTGAATAACTCGGTGTGCAATTGTTACCCGCTCGATCTGGACAAAATCTTGTGGCACTGGATTATTACTTTCTCTTCGTGTGTTTATCTCTTCCTGTAAAAGGATTCTAACCTTCTGCTGAACATCTTCAAATGATAAGCCTTGGACTTGAATACGAAAATCAGGAATATAAGCTTTATGATGAGACATACTTCCATTTGTCTCATACAAAATTGGGAATTTACCGCCAGCGATTACAATCGTCTCGGTTTTAGCGTTATCTTCCGGAATCAGCAGGCCAGAAGCAGCAAGTGATGTTATTTCCTGATTCATAATCTCTTGAACAAGGTAACGTACCTCTTCGTAGGTATCACCGATAATTTCTAAGTCTAGAATCGGTACGTAGGCTGCCACATTCGACGCAGCTCGATCTCCTTCATAAATGACTAAATAAGAAACGCGACTCATAGAATACGGACCCCCTTTGCCTGATTGCGAGCGTTCTTATTTGCAGTGTATATCAGATTAGTAAGTGTTGGAATAAAAACGGCCTAAAATGGGGTTAAAGCGACCTGAAATGTTGAAAATATAGGTAAAAGGGGGTGGGTCTTAGGGGGTAATTATCTGTATGTCCAGTCGGACGATTGCGTGGTTGTTCACCATAACTATTATTTTATTCCTATTAACAAACCTATTTATGTTCGATAATATAAGTAAAAAGACCTTTTTTGAACGTGTGTCAAGTGAAATGACAATCACTTCGAAGTTGCTAGATTCAGAAATTCAAAAATTTAGTAAGAGTATAGAAATATCAGATACTCTGTTATCGTATTCGCTCCGTAATACAGCGATTGCGATTTCGAATAAAATTCCTGAATCATATGAAGATGTTTCTAATGACCAGCTCAGTGATCTCGCGGAACACCTAGATATCAACGTGATCTCGCTGATCGCGCCAAGAGGGAATGATTTTATAGTAGTACGATCATCCGAACCCTCTCGGGTCGGTATGCGACCTCCTAGTTCTGATACATATAACAAGGCATTTCGGCAGTTATTGAATTTAGAGCCTTTAGAAGGGTCACAGCTTCAGAATTTCTGGTCAGATCAGCCAATAGTTGGTGCTCTTAATTCTCATCCTTTTTATAAAAACGGTTTTTACTACGATGGAAGAACTAACTACATTATTAATCCATATGTAGATAATGGATACTATTACCTGATTGAGCAGGAAATGGATCTTAATAAGTACTTAGAAACCATGCTTCGTGAGGAAGAAGGGGTATTGCTTGATATCGCCGTCTTTTGGGATAATCCGGCGGGCAGTAGTCGAAATGACCATGAAAAATCGGGAGAATGGAGTCCAAAAAGAGTAGAGTTACTATTTGGCACGAATGTATTCGAAGATCCGAGGGATTTGAAATATATTCAGAAAGCCATTGAAGCAAGAGAGAATACATCCTATAGGGCTGAGATAAAGAATCATAAAATCGTGAAAACGTTTTATCATTGTCAGGATACAAATGGCTATACATATATCATCAGCATTACAGGTAACATGGATCATACGAACTATATACTGAAGTATGCGTCCATCTCCTTGATTTTAACGATTATTGGAGTCTTCGTTTGGTCATTGTTTAAATTAATAGCAAAATTCCAGAAGGAACCTGTTGTGGCGACTTTGGAGCATCATGAAAGTACTACGGATCCTCTATGGATTGAGGTAAGGGGACAGCGCCATGATTTTCATAATCACTTGGATACTTTGCATGGTCTAATTGAGCTTGAGTATTTTGATGATGCTAAGGCATACATCAATGAAATAGTGGAGGAGACAGCAACAATAAATGAGATTATCGATATCGGCGTCCCTGAAATATCTGCTCTGATCTTATCAAAATACTCAAAAGCGATGGCTGAGAATATTAATTTTCAATTTGAGCTTACTAATTTGACAGGATCAAAACCTAATCTTACAGGTTCCCGAAAAGTAGATGTTGTAAAAATCCTTGGAAACTTACTCGATAATGCCTTTGATGAAGTGTTGAAAATGAATCTGGATCGACGCCTGGTTGTGCTTACCGGAGAAATACGGAACTGTGAGTTTCGATTCTCAGTCAGAAACAAAGTGAAGCAGCAAATGTCGCTTGATTTAATTGAGCAAATGTTTTTACCGCGAGAATCCACGAAGAACAGCACTGGAATTGGCTTAAATATTGTTCTGGAGCGGGTTAAGCGTAACAAGGGAAGTCTTCAATATGAACTTCCGGAAGATGGGTGTATCCAGTTTAATATATGGCTGCCGATAGGAGAATAAGTAGGTAATAGTAGTACTTCACAGGAGTAGAGGTGTTGAATGGTGGATAGAAATTATGCGGTTATCATTGCAGAAGATGGGTATGCTCAGCGCAGTAAGCTAAAAATGTTTGTTGAAAAAATGGGCCATACTGTTATAGATATGGTATCTTCCGGTTCTCGATTGATTGAAAGTTGTGTTATGGACCAACCAGACATAGTCCTTCTCGATATTGGGCTCGAGAAAATGGACGGAATTTCTGCATACCGTGTCCTTCGGGAGAGTGGTACTTCATCAAAGATAATTTTCGTTACGGGATCGAGCAGTTCAACTCATCTGTTATTAAGTTATGAATTAGACTCTGTTGATTATATTGTGAAGCCAGTTACCTATCACCGACTAGAAAAGGCCATCCAGAAAGCGATCATCCAGTTGAAAGCAGATAACATGCTGAGTACGCTGCAGGAAGAAAATATGAATATGATCACCGTTACATCAAGGCGTCGGGATATATCGGTTAACGAGAAAAAGGTTCTCTACGCTGAAAAGATTAATGATATGAAAATGATAAAGATCTATTTAAAAGATGGGAAAGTTGTCGAGACGCGAACTCCTTTAAAAAAGATCATGGATCAAACGTCTCGGATCATTTTTTGCCCTCATCGAAGTTTCCTGGTGAATTTGATTTATGTAGATGAGGTTCTTCCCGATCCCGTAACTCAAGGCAATTATCTAATTACAATGCGGAATTCAACAACACGTATTTTACTTTCAAGGAATAATTACGACGAATTTTTAGTAAGGCAGCGTGAGCTGAAAACAGGATTACCTGCGATCGGTGTCTAGTCTTGCAGGACCGCTCTTATTTCAATATAATATTGATATTACCGATTTACCATTTTTTTCACCGCCGCTATCATTTCGGCAGGTGAGCGAGTACTCCCTTATTATGGGGAAATAAATATGAGGCATGAAACTGCCGTGGAGAACAAAGACACGCCTAAGGTGTGTTTTTTTGTTTCCACGGTTTTTTTGTGCTCAAAAACAAGGAGGAATTAAACGATGGCAACAGCAGTAAAGGAACATGTCGGTACGGTCGTTAAAGCGGAGGGGGCTTCGTTTACCGTCGAACATGAAGCCATTATGAATGTGTTAGCTACATGTGCAAAGGTAGTTCCGAAGAGCAGCATGATTCCAATATTGAAATGTATTCGATTCGATTTGAAGGAAAATGTGCTCTTCGTTACGGCGATGTCTGATTCTCAGGCAGTTCTTATGATGCTGCAGGTAGAGAATACTGGTGGTCTGGATGGTAGTTACTTATTTCCGTCGAGGGAAGGGATAGAGTTGGTAAAGCGTTTACCGAGTGGGCCGTTGTCATTCAGCGTGAGTGAAGACTCTGTAAAAATATCATACGGAAATCGTGGATCTGCATCCCTTAAGGTACTGGATCCAGATGAGTACCCACAGCTCCCATCATTGGCCGGCGCAGAGTTTATCTCGATCCCCATTGATGTATTGCGAAAGGGGGCAGCAGCTCAACGATTTGCCTCAACTGATGCAACTACAGCAATCCTTTGCGGTATTAACATCTACTCCGTGGAAGGTAGACTTGGCTTTGTTTCGACAAATAGGCACCGGCTATACCATCTCATCACCGATGTAAAAGTACCTAAGGATCATTTCAATGGTGGCGTAATCGATGCATGGAATTTCAAAAACATCGTGGATACATTTAGAACTTCGGAGAGGATAGACATGGCCATCACTGGACACCATGTCATTCTTCGGGATCGAAGCAGTAATACGGTGTACTTTGGAAGACTATTGGAGGGGAGCTTTCCTGATGTTAATTCTCTTTGCCAAATTCCAGAGGAATTATACGTCGCAAAGATTCCTCTCAACCGGCTTGATGACACATTAAACCGAATGTTGTCCCTCGAGTCTGAAAACCATCGTGTTTATTTTTTGCGCGGAGACAACGGGGAACTGATTGTGAAATCAGTAAGCCAAACAGGTGAAATTATTGAATCCATCGAGGGATCCTATGTAGATGAAGGCATGGACGGTGTGAGGTTCAACGGTCGTTATTTGAGGGATGCACTTTCAGTTAGTGATCGGGACGTGAATGATGTTCTATTCAACATCACGGGACCTGGTACCCCTTCATTTGTTTTGTATGATGGAGATCCATCGGTAATGAACGTTGTATTGCCCGTTAGATAGTAAATTACTGGGTTGCCCAAAAAGAGCTGCGCGTATGCGCGGCTTTTCTATTTTCTGTCAGGGGGATGATAAATATGTCCGACAACATGAAGCGGATGTTCGATCGTATCGTGAGGAACAAGATTCGAATGGGAAACTTCGAGACGACCGAGAAAGACATGGTCCGTGTCAGAAATTTGTTGCACTACCCGCAACGGCCATTTTCCGTCGCAGACTTCTGTGCTGGAAGCGGTCGAGCGCTGGAAATCCTTACGGAAAGCTCAATGGCTGTTACCTTTGGAGTTGAACCCAATGAAGAGAAATACCTGGAGCTTAGAGAACGTATTCATCATTCGTGTTATGGCGGCTATGAACAATGCCGAATTTCGAAAGACTATTTTAGGCTAATCTACCTGAATCCACCCTATGATGACGATTCGGAATCGGAAGAGATGAAGCGTGAGCGTAAAGAGAAGGTGTTTCTTCGTCACATTATGCAGTACTTAGCTGCGGACGGAATACTCATCTATAACATCCCAAGGCGACGAATGACAAAGGATATTGTAACTTTGCTGGTTACCAATCTGGATGACATCAAGGTGTACCAATCTCATGACGATACTTTCGGCCAAGTGTATGTGTTTGGCCGTAAACGATCCGTCAAATTCATTAATCGACCGGAAGTGCAGCGAATCCTAGGTTTGGTTGCTGAAGGTATGGAGCTTAATCGTTTACCTGAATCCGAGGAACCGTACTATAAGGTGCCGGCGGGTAACATAACCCCGAAATACTTCAGGTCTATGTTAATGGATGTCGACCAATTGAGAATGGTATCTTGTAATTCCTCATTATCGCGCAGAGGTATGGAGTGGACAACTCCCAAGGCTCCTGCTTTGAAGTTGCAGCCCCTTCTTCCCGACAAGGAAATGCACCGGGTGTTGCGCATGGCTTCAGGGCGATTAAATGGGAAAGTCGGGAGCGGCGATCTTCTTCACGTTCTCAAAGGAATCGTGAAGAAGGAGGCCCTAACCGAGGTTGAAAAGGTCGGTGACGAAACTATTGAGACGACAAGGGAGACCTTTAAAATCACGTTCCGGATCGTGGATCGAGCAGGTAATATTCGTACGATTCAAAGCTAGCAGCTTGAGATTTCAGAAGAGGGGAACTAAAGAACATGAAATTTATGGAGTTTAATCATAAAGATATTTACGTAAGAGTCCATTGTTCACTTTTGGTAACGAAGTATGATTCAGACCAAAAGTAATCATTATCTCATTTATACGAATGTTATCGATATTGACTCGCGCGTGCAGGCTGTATTCGCACAGTTTCATCATGCCAAAAAGGCCGAGGATGTCAACTTCCGAATCTATCATGCACCACGAATTGGGGAAAAACCCGGTGAACACTCTGCCTTATATGTGAAGCCATACGGAAAATACAAACACCTTTCACAACGTGAAGACGAAACCCTGGTCACCGGAATTGTGGCCAGTGAAAGAGTGCTGTCACGTCAAGACCAAGGTTACTGTATCTTTGCATGGGATGGAAACATTCATGAAAAGCTCTTCTGGGCAATCGATGCTTATTATGAAACTCCGTTACTTGAAGAATGGATCCCATATTTGTATCAACGCCTTTTCCAGGATGGATATCTCATTCCGCTTGATGTGCGGGACTATACGGGGGATTATAGTAAGTTGGCTGCCTTCGAGTTGTTGGCCGGCGAAGACATTTTAGACGAATATGTGTCCTATGGGCTCAGAACAGGCGCTATTCGACTGGTCGATGATACGAAGGAAGGGGCTGCTTCATGAGTACTCACGTAGCAAGCTATAACATGGCGATCGAGGAGATCGATCCATCGTTAGGGGAGAAGAGTGTAACATCACTTGCGGATATAGAAAACATTGGGGATTATTTAGAATTATTCGGGCCCGCTCTTATTCGGCGTCTGAATGACGAATATGTCCCGGTTCATCATCCTGGACATGATAAGCCACTTGAGGTGTTAGAGAACTTCAAACGTCCTTTATTTCAAGCGCAGTCTCACGTTGTAACTGCTTTAATCAAGGGGTTTAAGCGTCATCGGAATCTCTTTGTGATTGGTGAGCCTGGAACAGGGAAAACATCCGTCTCTATTTCGGTCTTCTATTCGCTCATTACTGAGCTGCTTCAGAAGAAAGCTGGGCGAGTCCTTTATATGGTTCCCAATCATTTGATCAAGAAGACGAAGCGGGAATGCGGAATATTACTGGATAAGAATCTGTTTGAGGTTCGTTTTTTGTCTGATTATGTGGATGTCATTAGACTCCGTGATAGTCGGAAGTTGGATACCAAGCCTCAAAAGATTGAGTGTTTATCATAGCAAGGGATACTGCTAAGCTTGGTTACATCTACGAGCCGGCTGCTCAATGGTCGGACCGTACATATCAGCAGCGGATCCCGACTAATGATGGAGATTTTTATATGGTCGAAAAAGTATCATTTCGGGGATGGAAATGTCCGGATTGTGGAGGCCAGTTGATGAAAGAAAAAGAAGGCGGCCTCGTACCCATGGAGCATGATGACTTTTTCGATAAACATGGAAAACCCAAGCGAAGAAAAAGTAATTTGTTCTGCTCAAATCCTGTAAGACTGTATGAAAATTCTGATCCGGATAAGGACGAGACCCGTATTTGCGGAGCTCGGCTCTGGCAGGCAAAAAATCGCAATAAAACGTTCATCTCTGGCATGCCGAAGCCGGTGACTGGGACGGCGCCACGCAAGGTATCTCCTGCAGAATTGTTTAAGCGGTGGTTTAAGGGGAAATTTGACTTGGCCATCGGTGATGAATGCCATGAGCTTGCTGGTGGTAGTGCCCAAGCACACGCCTTTCATGTCTTCTTAAACTGTGCTAGACGTGGGATCGCTATGACGGGCACCTTGTCAAACGGTTACGCTTCCTCCTTATTCGAGCTGATATTTCGTATGTTTCCTGCTCGTATGAAGCAGTTAGGTTTTAACTGGGATGATGTAGGAAAATGGATTGACTTATACGGCGTCCGCGAACGGGTAACGAAAATACGTGATGAAGGAGATTTAAACAGCTCCAGTAACGGGAAATCGAAACGTACCAGCGTGAAGGAACAACCGGCTGCAGCTCCTCAGCTCTTTACGGACATTCTAAGCGATGTTGCTGTGTTCATTCAAATGGCTGATATGTTTGAGGTGTTGCCGGAACTTAGCGAAGGGCCGATGAGTGTTCCACTTGAGGGTGAGCGAAAGTTTGTAAACTGCAGCGCTCGTATTGAACGTCGACCAGGAGTTAAGAGAGGGCTTAGGAAGGGAATGAGGTTGCTTGCGCCTGCCGGGTACCTAAAAGAGAATATAACCAAAGTAGAAAACCTTCTGAGAGCAGCCATTGAAAAAGAACTCGCCGCAGGGGGACAGTCGTTGTTGCTCGGCAGCTTGCTCAATACGCTCTTGAGCTATCCGGATGTCCCTTTCAACTTTAAAGGGGTCTATCATCCGGATACAGGAAAGTGTATTGTACCCGACAAGTATCGGTTAAGTGACCGCCTCTTATATCCTAAAGAACTACAGATGATCAAGTTCGTGCGCTCGCAGTTGAAACTTGGGAGAAGAGTCGGCATTTACGCAACATATACCGGTAAAATGAAGACATTGCAGCGGCTTTCTCGACTGCTTGAAGAGCGAGGGATTAAAACTGCGATTCTTGAATCGGATGTCAAGGGTAAAGATCGGGAAGAATGGATTGCTGATCGGGTGCATGAAGGAGTACAGGTCATCTTGACGAATCCAGTATTAGTTAGCACCGGACTCGATCTTCTCATGTTTCCGTCGCTCTATTTTTACCAGACCGGATACCGTTTGAACATTGTACGCCAAGCCTCAAGACGGCACTGGCGGATCGGTCAGGCAAATAAATGTTTGACCGTGTACAATTCTTATAAGGGAACGATGCAGGAACTTGCGATAAATCTGATGGCAGCCAAAATGAGTGCTGCACAGGCTTTAGAGGGGCAGTTCTCTCAAGAAGGACTTTCTGCCCTCACTGAAGGAGCTGGGGGCAGCTTAGCTACTGAATTGGCGAAGCGCTTTGTTGGGAACAACATTGAAGGTGTGGAGAGCGCAGAGTCCATTTGGGGGAAGATGACAATTGATGCAAGTCAGTTCATTCCGGATACTTTGGTTCAAATTACGCCAGTGGGAGAGGATCCAATCGCCGAAGTCGATGTCAGTCTCAGTGAAGTGCAAAAACCAGATAGCACTTTGGCATTGGGGGGTCAAATTTTCGAGGCACATTCCCTAAAGGAAGCTCTTCTTGGTTGGGCAAACGCCGTTATACCTTCTGATCTTTATCCTCGTTTTGAGCAGCAGATTGAGTACGTAGTTGATCGAGTAAAGCTTGGCGTTGATGGATTGGATGTTTCCGGCCGACCTGATTCGACCATTTTGACCTGGGATTGTTCAAAGGCTCCCAAAGAGACAGATGGCTTTCGCAGGTGGGTGTTTAATTTAACCAACAAACTGGTTCAAGAGCAACTCTTTTCTTCGCAAGGCGATATAAAACTAGTAGTTGAAGGCAATAAACCGGCGGTCAAGACAAAAAAGAAGTATAATGTAGGGGCTGGGCAGATAGCATTTAATTTCTAATAGAATGGGGAGCTCAAGGCTCCCCAGAACTATATATACTTGGAAGGGGGACTTGTCAAATGTCGGAGCCGATGATGACACCGGCCGCTGATAATGAACCACGCCGAGGGACCAGATTGACGGCTTGGAAGGTATTGGTTTGTTATGGTTGTGCCGGGTTATTTACGATGTTGGTTTTAGCGACCTTAGTCGGGGCAGTATCGGCGCTAATTCCTGAATCATGGAGTGAGAAGATTACAGTTTGGCAGTTATTCATGTATGCAGGGCTCTTCTTCTCAATTCTTCTCTTTAGCAAATTTATTGGTGATCTATGGAGAGGGAGCGGAGAGGATCTCAAACTTGGATTCACAGACTTACCGAATCCTTTCTATGATGAAGAATTTATTAAAGCCCCGCTCCATTTACAAAAGCAGATTTCTAAACTCCAGAAAGAGCTTCAAATTGCCCAGGAGGAAAGAAAACGAGCAACTAGTATTGGAAGAGACTTAAATGCACAGGCCTTAAAACAGGAGCAAATAATCGCATCTTTGTCAAAAAAACTAACGGTATTGACCCGACATCATGACAATGGACGCCGATTAGTGGGCTCAGCAGCATATCTGCTGTATAAGGAAGAGGATTGGCGAAGTGAGATGATGAACAATATTTTAGCTGAAGCGATTACTTGCTTAGAGAAAGATCAAAGTGATAAATCGGTAGCATTGTTCAAGACTCATGGAGATGAACTTCGAATTGAACACTACATACGTTTAAGCGCACGTTCAGCGCGAAGGGCTCGCTTTAAGAAGGGGGAGGGATTTGCTGGTATGATTATGGAGAGCTCCAAAGAGGAATATATCTCCGATGTTTCCCTTTACTCTGAAATCTTTGGAGACATAAAGCCTTCAGATGACTATAAATCAATCGTAGGTTTACCGATCCGGGTTGATGACGACATACTCGGAGTATTATGTGTACAATCGGAAGTCGTCGATGGTTTTACAAGCCAGGATCTCCGGACGCTCCGCTTCTATGCCCACGCTTGCGCCTTAATTTTTGTATATGATATAATGGTTACAAAGATGAGTACGGAAGGGGTTGAAAGGGATGACAATTAAAACCGGTTGGGCAGATGTTGATGCTCTGTTGTACGAGGCTGATCAGGTTCAAATGAAATTGGACCAAATCCGTGAGGAGGCAAAGGACATTCTTTACCCGGCACCACGTAAAGAGTCCCCTGACAGCCATGATAAATTGAAAGAATCAGCTTAATGCAAAAAAGATGCTGGCGATGCCGGCATCTTTTTTTATTCAAAAAATTTTGTGAAATTCGATTTCCGTTATATGATTGAAGCAAATAGAGAGAAGAGGGGAATTTTACTATGGGCACTCAGAAGATTTATCCAACCTGCCGAATTTGTGAAAAACTCAACGATGAAATGACTCATTGTGCTGTATTCGGACCGATCTCACCGGATAATATTAATAACACCGCATTAGGCGGTGCCTGTGCTAAATCAGGTGATTATGTCAGATTGCTTCATGCGCGGCCAAATGAATACAACTATGGTCGTGGATCGTCTAAAACGGTTGATGAGCAAGAAGATGAGGAATTGCTGGTATTTGATGCATCTGATGAAGCTGAAGGGTTTAAAATCCAAAATGGAATTACTTTAGAAGAATGGGCCAAGTTGACGTTTGGTGAAAAAACAACTAAAAAAGTATAACTACATGATGAGGGAAAGAAATTCTTTATTGAAAATTAAGTGTAATTGAACTGATCATAATTCATTCTAGGTAGAGATAACATGTCGATTTGTGATCTAACTCTCCCATTTCTTCTAAAATGTCCCTTCAAAAAGCCTCCAACATCATATCTCATGTCGGACAAACACCATCTGCACCGCTCGCTAGGGGTTAATGCGTGCGGTGCAAAATAGTTGTAGATGGAATTGCTTATGACGAATTCAAGCCGTCCATTAATTAAAATTAAAAATTGCAGCATCCCAATGCAGATTTAATAGCAACATTATAAGGGCTGGTTGTCTCAGGATTGAACTTGTTGGGATACGAAATTAATATACCAACACAGTATTAATTGCGTCATCAAAACTTATAGAACCGGCGATTAACTTATTCTCGATCTCAATAATATCTTGGACTGAAGGTATCCCGAAAATTTTAATGATACAATCGTATCCTAAACGTGATATCAATAAGTTCAATTGTGCAACAATGTGTTCGCTAATTATTGCTTTTGATCGTTGCATTCGTATCTTTTGATATATAGAGTAGAATTCAGTTTTATTTTTATCAGAACGTTTATCCCAACCATAGTTCCTAGTAAGTCTCTGGATATAAACTTCTTCACTTTTGACGTAATGATCAAAATCAAAAGAATTATACTTCCAAAAGCCAGGCTTTAAAGGATCAAGTGAGGCCAACCTCTTTTTTTTGTTTTTATATTGCCACATTCCATCCAAGACCTTAGGAAAACTAACTCCCCAGACTTGGCGGCTATGTAGTAAGTTTACTTTCTTCCTGTGAAGTTTCCAGTCACCACGGGGAACGAATTGATAGTAAATGTTAGATATCTTTAAAAGACGTCTTGAAGTGAAAGGTACTAGATAATATTGTTCTGAATTTGTTGTATCATTTACAATCTCGAAGTGACATATTCCGGTAGTAACCAAGTGAGAAGCTATGGAGTTGACAGCATCACACACTATTCGCATAGTGTCATGGTTATCATAATGGCTTAAAGAATTGAGGAGTTTTTTTACATATGGAATACATTGATTTTCGCCCTCAAGTATTACTGAGAACTTTGGATGAGTAGAACTCCTTCCCCCAATCGGTAACGTTCCCGAGCACAAATCCTCCAGGAACATATGTGAATAAAGAGGATTTTCACGTCCTGGATTAAGACTCGGAAAGCTCCTCAATGCCTGACTTACGTAATCTCTACTCACTACAATTCATCCTCTTCTTTATCAGAATTAACATTTTCCTGATAGAATTTCTCTTCTGTTAAAAGCTGTGTATCAATGTCATTAAAATTTCTCTTCCTGCTTGATAATTTTGACAGGTCGCATTTCTTATATGCTTTAAAAAAATAGTACATGAACAGACCAATACCATCTCGAAAAGATCCAAACCTTTGATAATCTTCCTTGCTTATCATTCGTACAAGAGCACTGGGATGGAATATAAGAGTCTTTGGCCTAAACATAAACTCTTGATCACTAAAGATTTCTTTTCTCTGAATTTGGCTTAATAGTGCCAGAATATTCTGTTGCCACGAAAGTCTAAAACTACTACGATGTGCTATTTCGATCGTGCCTTCAGTTAAGTTAATTGCTGAAGATAAAAGAATAAAAATTTCATCTAAATCAGAATCTTCCTTTATGTAATTATCCCAGATATCTACAACTTCAGCCCACCATGAACTTTCCTCATAAAATTCGGAAGCTACTTTTGCATAACCACTAATTTCGATTAGATCAAGTAAAGGTGAGACAGCTATTTTGAACTCCTGAATCTTTCTCCAATCCGGCAATGTTTCTGTTGGTTTTAGTTTTGAGAAAGTAGCAATCGAGCTATAAAGGTATTTTTTAAACAGGATTTTAAAAAGTTCAAAGTTATTATTACACATTGCATCTAACAATTGGTATGCGCAGATATTTATAAATTGGCCACCATAGTCTGGGAGTTTATCTGATTTTGAAAGGAGATTCAAAAGACCTCCTACAGTAGACATTTGTTTCACAGCTTCTATTTTTCGAAGTTTCTTTTGTTTAAGTAAGTCATCAAAATTTACTGAGGGCCAAATTAGACCTTTTATACGTTTATCGGCGATGGCTTCTATCCAAGCCTCCTCCAGTACTGTGAGATGAGCTTCAACTTTCCCCCAAAACTCCCATTCGCGACTTAATATCGCAGCACTCAACAAGGGGCGTTTCATTGACTCTGTCATTTCAATCCAACTATTAAATAGCGAAGAACATCTTACAAAGATTGCCTCTAAGTCAGTTACATACTTCTCTAAATTAACTTTGAGCACTAGTTCCAGGATGTACCATGGCGGGGAAATCACCTTATCTTCAATTAAGTATTCATATTCCAAACGATCTCTTAGCCATTCCAATTGTTGAAGCAAATGAATAGGCATGTCCTGTGAATAAATACTCTTAGACAAACGCCAATCAATAACTGAAAGTTTAGCATTAAGTTCTTTAACGGAAACTGTTCTTAAATATGATATATAATTTAAAAAAGACTCAATAGTCATGTACATTATGGATTCCACTAAGTGAATGAGTATTAAAGATTCCTGCTCGATTATGTATTCATCTGACTTTTTGATATTGTCTAGTATTACGTCCGCAACTGTCGAGATTTGATCAATCGCTCGCGAAAAATCTCCTCCACTTGAAATTGTATCAGTATAAATTTTCCAGGAGTTTAATAAGTTTATTGGGTGTTCTTCGTCAATTGATCTATTTAAGGTCGAATTAAGACATGTTTTAATCGTCCCTAACATTAGATCCTCTACCCAAAAATGTTCATGTTCGATTTCTGGTTGGGGTAAGGAACTAGACTGGAGCGCTATTGATACGGTAGAATCGCTAGTTCTATACCAAAGCCTATGTTTATATCTTTTAATGTACCAATTACTTTTACTAGGAATCCTTTTTTTCATTTTTTCATAGTTAATCATAAAAATAATTATTTTTTGAATTAGTTGTACGTAAGGTTTACCTAATAAATGGCGTTCTTTTGATGTGATTTCTGCAAGCGAACGTAGAATATCTAAGTTGTTTCTCACTTGTTTGGCTGCATGATTTTGAAAAGAAGGATCATCCCATTGGTACCCACCAGCGCTAACTCTTTTGATATCGCGATATACGTCATGTAGTACAGGAACAGATAGACTAGAGGGATCAAACAAGTAAAATGTCCTTTGACCAAGACGAATAAAACCAATTATTCCGATGCCAGCCAAGATACAAATAAAAGGAATTGCGATATGATTCCTTGGTAAACCGAGTGCTCTCATAGCGATAAAACAAAAACTTATGAACGTGGTAAATGATAAAAGTCGCATATATACAAAGCCGATCTTTTCATTCGCCAACAGATTTCTTACTTCATTGGGAACTTTCGAATATATTGAACTCCCTACTGCGCTAATCCCAGCATAGTAGAGACCAATAAATACCCCTCCGATAGCACTAATCGCGCTGAATAAGGTGCCATATAATCCGTCCTCAGGTATATTAATATTTAGCTCCTTATAATAAGGCAAGAGATAATGGTCTACAACTTGAAGAAGAATTGAGATAAGTATTGCAAAAAGTAACTGAGTCACGGCTATTTTAGTAAGACTACCCATGCTTAAGATATTGTCCTTCTCTTCCCTAAACCCATAAATGAACTTGTATCGGAGAGTTTGCAATTTAAAAATAAGTCTTTTGGTTGTAGCTCGTAAACTCCAGAAAACCTTCCATTGTGAAAAAAGAAGTATAAATTTAGCTCCCATTAATTTGCCCCCATATGAATAATTCATTTAAATATTCGACATGATTTACCAAAAACCTCCACAAAAGAATCGACCTGTATTTTAGTAAGTGTAACTGCCATGAGTCGGTGAGATAATGCAGTTTCTTCATTCGAACGGAATATGAAGTATTTCATGCTTTAAATGCTGCAAAATTACGGTTCAACTATCACTTAAACAATTCCTACCCACCTCTGAAAGAGGGTGGGGGGTAAACAATCGCTCAGTTGTCGCGATTACACCCGGATTTTTTGTTTCGGACGGAATATAAAACGTTAACAACTTAGTTTCCCACGATAAATTGATGGTTACTATGTCACATGTTGCATCACTAAACTACTCTATCTTTAAGTGGGTGCATAACTAACAAGCTCGTCAAATTCCTCAGTACATAATTAAAATTATGTAAACAATAAATGGACAAGTTCCCTTATGAAACTTTACTGACCAACATATACCTGTAGGATTGTGAAAATTCGCATGCTACCGTTATATGTAGGTGGTGAGTTTTTGATGGAGTTTGAACCTATGTTATTAGCAGATACAAAAGAAGCGTTTGAGGACGATCGATATATTGCCGAATTAAAGCTGGATGGCATCAGAGCGGTCGCAGAAATCGATCATCACACGAGAATATATACGCGGCACAATAACGAAATCACTTTTAAATTTCCGGAAATCGTGAGTGGGGTTAAAGCTGCCGTCCCGAAAGGAACTGTGTTGGATGGCGAGCTCATTGTATCGGATCCAGACGGTAAGCCCAACTTTGAAGCCATGATGCGCCGTTTCATGCAAAACCGAACTCCCGCTCCCTCGCCAGGTCTAACTTTCGTAGCTTTCGATATTTTGAAGAAATGTGGCGAGGATGTCCGCCGGCTGCCGTTAATGGACCGGAAAGAGTTATTGGAGCAAACTCTCCGAGAGAATGATCTGATCAAGAGGATTCGGTATGTTGATCATAACTTCATCCCTTTTTACAGCGCTGTTGAGCGGGCGGCCCTGGAGGGCATTGTACTGAAACTCCGGAACAGCCGATATTATTCGGGGGCGAGGAGAGATGTTTGGCAGCGTGTTGTTTGCTACAGCCGGGAAACGGTCTTTGTCACCGGATATTCTCGAAAAAAACTAGCCTGGTCCATTGCCCTTAAGGAAGATGATCGTTTGATCCCGGTAGGGGTTGTTGAGTACGGTTTAACCGAGACCGTACGTAAGAGAGTGTTCCCGTTGCTGCAGCGTAAAATAATTCGAGAGACGAGAGATTTTGTCTTTGTCGAACCCCATGTACAGATAGGTGTTCGGTTTCGAAACTGGACGAGCACTGGAAAGATGCGTTTAGCTGTGCTGGAGTATGTCGTTTAAATAAAAAAAGAAGGGCCCGGTGGGTTCTTCTTTTTTTTATAGTATACAAGGAGCTTAGTATCCTTTAACAGCATATTAATGACACAGAAGGGGTGTTATAAGTTATAATTTTGAGAAAACTATGTGATTTATAGAGAGGAAAAATCCATGACATCTGAACATACTATATCTACTGTTGGACAAGACATTCCTTGAAGAGTTAAATTTTTCAGGTGTAAATTTGGATACGGATTCGACATGTCATTGAGAAGCGGGATGCACGGGCAGTAAATTAACTTATTTGGACGGTGTGGCTTAAAGATACATCTAACTTTTTGATACAGACATACTAACAGTTTAAGATCTTTGGCATCCCCGATTTACCACACTACAGTTAAAGCGTAAAGAGTTGTACCAATTACAGATAAGGCCATCATCGATAGTGAAATAATATGTTTTTTTGAATTTCGAATATATTTCCATTGAAATATTGCTCGAACACCGAACACTAGAGTGAGTAATACCCCAATCGAAACATAATTATAAGGAGGTTCTTTAATAAAAATAACTGACAAAATTATCGCAATTGCCCCAAACACGACGAACCCCCTGTATGGGATAACACCATCCGTATCTGATATCTTCTCATCTGTTTTGCTGATAGTTTTATCCAGAACCAGTTGAATAACAGCAGCAATAAATAATACAACAGTAAAAATATATTTCATTAGAATCACATTCACCTTCTTTTACCATTTGTTCAAATATACTACACTAATACAAACTTTTCATGCATCAATAGACATATGTACCAAATTCGATGTTTTGTACATATGTCTGAACATTCATAACAAATCTATGGGGGTATATTTACACCAAATAACAAGTCGTTTTTTCCTAATATTACAGTAGCACTTACATCTACATCGTGAAGTTATTTTTGTGGCATGGAAAAATTTGATGTGAAGTATTACTCCTTAATGCTAGACTTAAGTTAATATACTAAATTACTTAAACAGAGGGATATTATGATTAATCAAGAAATACTCTCACAATTAGAATCACACTTTTCTGAACATATTCCTGATTTTTCTGAAGTATTTGAAATCTTGAGGCTTGATTCAGAGCAGTTTATACTTATGTGTCAAGAGAGTGATTTGAAAATTGTGATTAACTGGAATGATCTCAGAAAAAAACTTCCAGTATATATTAGTGCAAAACTTAATAAAGACAACGAATATAGCAGTCTAATAGAGGATCTATACGATCATGATTTTAAGGAATTCAATAAAGGATTTTTGTTCATTGAATCTTGCGGATATCACTATAAAAGATATGGTGAGTTTCTCCTCACTTATCAAAATTACTTTTACTACAAGACTCCCAAAATTAATCAGTTTAAAATTGGAGATGTGGAGATAGAGATAGCCGTGCCTAGCAGCCTATATAGATTAATGTTTAATCATTTTACTAACGATGATAATTTCGTTGATGGGTGGGAGGGTTTATTTACATTAAGGGTAGTTGGTTGTGATAAGACTGACTTAGAAAGAACACTTCAACAGGCATTATTTCTTATCGCAAAATATGATCCACCTGAGTTAGTTGGAGACTACCCACAAATAATTCCTTTTGAGTTTGAAGGTGATAATTATCTATGGAATGATTCTTCAGTGGATGAACCTGAGAGTTATGATTTTGTAGCATTTAATTACACTGAACCTATCGCTTTCTATAATATAGGCAGAAAATTAAACGATCCACTATATTTTTACCGAGTTCTTGAATATTTTTTCATAATCAACAAGAAGTCGGAAATTCAAGGATTGGTGGATAATTACAATCAAGCCAATAAAATTGACACATTCGTTGAATCAATAACAAAACTGTACGGTACTCGGGAAAATGTTCTTTTAGAGAATCTGTTATCTAATTTATATGACATAGATAGTATAGTTTATGAAGCGTATAAGGACGGACTTATTCAGGTTAATGATATTCCTACATTTTCACAAAAACTATATGAATATAGAAATAGTATTGTACATGGAAAGAAAGATGTAAAACTTGATTTGAATGTTCCTAAAATACTTGACCCTTCACCTAATGATTATCATTGGAATGCAATAATTCAATCACTGGCAGAGAAAGTAATCGAGCAATTTTGTTGATATCCATCCTTGAGCTTCCTATATTCGGAACCACACTATGGACTAGTCGAAATATTCGACAGGTTCTAAACACTGTAAATTCATACATGTTCTTTCCTTAAATTTATAACTATGGCGTATTGAATTATCAATCTATTGTTCCAGACATAACAATTGAAGTTGAAAATAGTGAAACAATCCTTGAAGAGTTAAATTTTTTAGGTGTAAATTTGGAAAGCATCTATGGCGATTTTGATAATATAGCAAAATCTTAAAGTAAAATACTGATTAGATTATGTATATGAAGAAAAAACCTATCAAAATAGTATGTCTTTCAAACGGAGCGCAGTTATTCTTGGAATATCTAGGTGTCGGATAATACCATAACTTGCTATAATATAAATAGGACAAAGTGCGGTGGAGCGATCACGGATGTAGCCTCATGATAAAGGAGGTGACGCCTGTGATCGCACTAGACATTCTGAAGGGTATTGCAGCAGTCTTGAGCATCGTTCTCAGCCTGCGGAAGTTATACCGCTGGACTCGTCGGAAGCCAAACAAAAGAAAGACCACCTCTTAGCTTGGCGGCTAGGTGGTCTTTCGCAAAAGAATAGAACAAGCACATACCGTGGACAATCCACAGCCTTTGTTCTTCAGAGCCTTAACCGTTGCATCGGTGTGGGCTCTTTTTTTATTATAGGTACTTACCATTCGGAAAATACCTAATGATATCGTATATACAGCGTATATATGATATCTATCTCATACATCCATAATACCACAAAGTGTTCAGTTTTATGAATAGATTAGTATTCAGTTTTTTGAATACACGCGAAACTTATCAAAGGGGACCAGGATCGATGAAGTATGAACACAGGGCAAGTACTTTTTGAAAGGATGACTGCATATATCAATATTCGTGTTTTCACTAAGCGTGTTTGCACGGTTATTCCCTCACGTCGACCATTCCCCGCTTCATTTCCTTCCACCGCCTATCGTCATCACCAATCTGCCGTTCGGTCGGCTGTTCCACCCTAGAGACATAACTTCATGATTAACTTTTGACCTCCACAGTCCCACAGATGGCTCCCGCTCCTTTTTATCCGGATATTCGTAAACCTTCGACGATTTTGATGTATCTTGTTTTCGGATCCCTATATTGTGGGTTTGGTCACCTTTTCAACCCGGTTTTCGCGCAGCGCGCGCGGCCCCCCCGGCGGTCGGAAATCTGCTACTGAATTCGGATTAAGAGGCAAAGTTTAAATCTGCAGCTAAGTACGTACATGGCAGAAGAATAAATACGAATTAAGTAGCAGATTTAAATTTTGCAACTAGGTTCGAATCTAGATACCCAAGGAGTAGAAGGATGGTATAAAAGGGGCTGGATGTGAGAGTGCGACGTATGAAGGGGAGAGGGGGAGGCGAATCCGTGCAAACACGGATAGTAAAAACACGCTTTGAGTCTGCCTTTATACCATGATACAATTAGTTCATGAGTAAATCATACTTTTTTTAAGGTGGCGTTTGAATGAGAATTTCAACACGGTGCACTGTTTGCGAAATCCTAGAAAATGACTATGAATCTTATTTCATGTTCGACATCACTGATGAAATCATAATTCAGTCTGTTACTTGTCCTAAAGGGCACCCCAGTGTATTGATACTAACCCACCAAAGGTTCGAGCTGCTTTTTGACATGGGACTACACGCATTGAATGATGGTTACTGCCGTGAAGCCGCAACCAATTTTGCTGTCGCTGTTGAACGTTTTCACGAGTTTAGTATTGAGGTTATGACAGCTGCATTAAAAAACAACTTTGGAAAACCCCATGAGGGAAACAACTTTAATTCCCAATACTTAACCACTTGGAAGAAAATGTCCCAGCAATCAGAACGTCAACTTGGAGCGTATATGATGTTATATCTGCTTTCTTTTAATAAATCCCCTGATATGTTAAGCAATAAGACTACTCAATTCAGGAACGAAGTAACCCACAAAGGAACTTTTCCAAGTAAAGAGAGAGTAATGGAATACGGAGAAACCGTGTTTAACTATATCAAAGATAAGCTCGAAGAGCTCCGCCACACTTTTCCTGAAGCGTTTGAGTATGTTAGCCAAAAGCAGTTAAATCAGGCATTAGAGCAAAATGCTAACGGTGTTCTCGTTCAAATCAATCAAACCGCATCATTTAACATCGACGAGGAGACAGGGGAGTTATACCATAATTCTTTTGAAGAAGCCCTTTTTACCTGCTCCAAGTTTCAATTCTTAAAATCTGACCCGGTTTAGACTTATTCATTAGAGAAAGGTGCACTACGCATACACATAGTACATTTATATTGATAGCGCTCATTTATCGAACAATAGAAAGGAGAATCTTCTATGCCTCGAGACGATAATCCCATTGAAAAAGAAGGTACACTTGGTTACGTCATTAAAGTGCAGCAGGTGATTGATTTCGTAGTATTATCGGAACTTCAGGACGGTAAACAGCTTTATGTCAGTGAACTGGATAAGAAAATCGCAGCTATCCTGGGCGGAATCGGTGTGAACGATTCATACCTTAGCGCGAGGCTAAGGAAACTGGCTGAGAATGGACATGTTATTCGAGAATGGGGGGGCGATGATCGGTATAATCGCTACTATAGCATCACGGATTCAGGTAACGAATATTTGATGCAGATGTTGCGGGAGCTACCGGAGCGGGTTCGGCTGGCGCGGAAAGTATATTCGAATTTCGAAAAATACATAGCGCGATACAATTAATGTAGACTGAGGGAATCCCCATAAGTTGATGTGGCCGTGAAGTTAGAGAAGAATTCTCGGGGAGGAAAATATGGACGAGATGAGTTACTCGGAAATTATTCTTCGATTGAAGGAATCGTTTCCAAATGGTACTGTGAAGTTTCGATCCGATAACAATAAAGCCTATATACCGAATCAAATCTATACGGATAGGCTGGAGGCAGCCACTCAAGGGAAGTGGAATAAATCGATAAAAGACATTGAAATCAACCTTGAACATCTATATGTGAAGGTCATAGTCACGGTTACGATCGGTGACCACAGTCGTGACGGATACGGTTTAGCATATATCGATAGCGATAGCAAAGGGCGCCCTAAAATCTCCAATACACTAGATCAAGCTGCTGCCAGTGCATTTGTCGATGCCTTAGACACTTGGCAGATGGGTTGGAGGGACCTTGCCCCACATAATAAGATGGACTGGGGAGGTAATCCAGGTATTCGGCACCTATTGGACAGCGATCCGTCTATAGAGGGGCAGAACCAGGTACGTTTGGCAAATCCAAATCATAAGGTTGAGAGAAAGTGCATTATGGCTGGTTGTCATAAGACTTTAAGTGCGGATGAATGGGACTTGCTAAAGCAGGTACCGAATCTAAATAGAAACAAGATGGTATATTGTTTTGAACATCTACCGGATCATTACAAGAGAAAGATCCCTGAGCAGTATCTCAAAGCCTTTTTACGCGAGTAGCTCATGAGCTTACTCCAGTCCCGTGACGGAAATAAGATCATACACGATCTTAATTTTTCCGATCGATCCTTCAAGAACTATAGATGAATCTTGAATATAGATAGGGGTCCATCCAACATTTTGACGAAAATATACTCTAAGGATTTTTCTATATAAAAAAGCCAACGTTTCTTATACTTAAGGAATCACCGACTATTTGAGGTTGATCTTATTTCCGATTCTTTTCTCTTTTATATTCTTGGTAATCCCCCTAGCCCTTGCAAAGTAGGGAGGGTTTGCTTCTTTTGGATGGAATCATTTGGATAGATTGAGGCTAATAAATTTCAAGGTTTCTTAGCGTACGCTTTCCGCGTTTTGTTGGCAATACCCCGGTTGACTGTCCAGGGCAAGGGGAGCGAAAACCCGTCCTCCTGCATATATCAAACATAGGGTAGCTACACCTCCTTTGTCATGGACCTTACCTTGTCTTGCCGAGAGCGAGACAAGGTCTTTTTTTGCCCATTTTCTGTGTATTTGATAGATGGACAAAAATTTATAGGTAGATTCGCCGTTTCCGAGTTAATAGCAGGCAAATATACTAAAGGGTAGTCAACTACCCCCATCAAAGGAGAGGATAGAAGTAATGACAAAGGAATTTAGAAAAAGAAAAACAACCTGCAAAAAAAAATCTTCCCAGCAAACAGCGTGTAGCTGTCATCGTAAAAAACACAAACACCGCAAGCCGCCTGTCAAAGTGACGATTTCCTTAGCCAAGGCGATCGACAAGGCGATTGCCAAAAGCCTTGCTAAAAACCTTGCTAAAAACCTTGCTAAAAACCAAGCTCATGCCATTAGTAATGCCACAAGCACAAATGATAACGACAGCGGATCCACCATTAACGATCAACTTACAAGCGAAAGTGGCGCTAAAAATCATTCGGAAAGCGACAGCGACTCGAAAATTTTCGAAAAAGTCGATAACCAAAGTACGGCAACGAACGCCACTAATACCGATAGTGACTCTACCATTAACGAAACGGTTAATTCCACCAGTGGTGCAACCAACACCAGTGATAACGATAGTTCGGCTACTGTCAATGACACATTAACAAGCACAAGCGGCTCGAACAATACCTCTAATACCGATAGTGACTCTACCATTAACGAAACGGTTAATTCCACCAGTGGTGCAACCAACACCAGTGATAATGATAGTTCGGCTACTGTCAAT
The DNA here is from genome assembly GCF_003184205.1 of Paenibacillus sp. Cedars. Taxonomy (NCBI): domain Bacteria; kingdom Bacillati; phylum Bacillota; class Bacilli; order Caryophanales; family Paenibacillaceae; genus Paenibacillus; species Paenibacillus sp. Cedars. The sequence continues at coordinate 221,742 of NZ_CP020864.1, read as the reverse complement.
GACACATTAACAAGCACAAGCGGCTCGAACAATACCTCTAATACCGATAGTGACTCTACCATTAACGAAACGGTTAATTCCACCAGTGGTGCAACCAACAACAGTGATAATGATAGTTCGGCTACTGTCAATGACACATTAACAAGCACAAGCGGCTCGAACAATACCTCTAATACCGATAGTGACTCTACCATTAACGAAACGGTTAATTCCACCAGTGGTGCAACCAACAACAGTGATAATGATAGTTCGGCTACCGTGACCGATACATTAACCTCAACTAGCGGCTCGAACAACGCATCAGACGCCACCAGCACTTCGTCATCGGGTGATAGTACCTCCACCAATGGAGATAATACCTCCACCACAAGTAGTGGTCCTGCGGCCAACTCATCGGATACGGACGCCACCAGCAGCTCAGGTGATAGCACATCAACGAATGGTGATAATACGTCAACCACAACAAGTGGTCCTGCAACAAACTCATCGGATACAGATGCTACATCGAGTGCAGGTGACAGTTCCTCAACCACTGGCGATAATTCATCCACAACCAGTGCCACTGCCACCACAGGTGATAACACCTCTACGCCTACAGCAACAGCGTCGACAGGCGATAATACTACCACCAATACCTCCAATGCTGACAACTCTTCAACGAACGACAACGCAAGCACCGCCAACAGCACGTTAAACTCCACCAGCTGCGCCACCAACGAATCCACGAATACCAGTGAATCCAACAACACCTTTGACTACAACAGCGCCTTAGTGAGCACGGCAAACGGGTTAGCGAGCTCGGCAAACAACTCGGCAAACACCGTCTCCAATGGCAACAACTTCACCGTTGGCAATCAAATTCAAATTAGCGACAATTCCGTGCTTTTAGCCTTATTGCTTTTGTTTTGCAAATGCCGTACCTGCTGTAACTGTCAGCCTTCTAGCGGATCAACAAGCGGCTGTACCTGCGGCACGTCGGGGACGACGAATTTGGAAGGGATTATTTCCAAACTGCTCGATGATGAAAAAAATAAACAACAGCGCATTTTTGATATGTTAAACCAAAATAATTCAATCGCTTAAGGAGGCGTTTACCCATGCTTGAAAACAGTTCAAAAACCACGTTCACGATGTCTCGCAAAAACGGAGAAACCACACTTTCGGTGGCGATCAACAATGGCAGCGACGAAGAAAAAAATATTAACATGGTCGTCAAAGACAGTGCAAACGGCAATGTATTGCCAAGTGTGATCGATGGCACAGCCATCGACAACGGGGTGACGCTGGAACCTAAAGCAATCAAAAACATGGTGATTGATACCACAAACGCCATCGGGCAAATTCTCGTGGAAATGGCAGGTGCAGGGAGGATGACAATGCGTCAAAAAAGTTCGTCATCCGGTGGCAAAACAAGCAACATCATCGAATTGATATTAAAATAAAAAATATGCTTCGTGAAGTATCGCGCAGAAACGATTCCTATAGCGCGATTCGTTGCCGATTCATTTGCTGCACGAGTGTTTCCTCGGTTGCGCAAATCGTCTCTACGAACCATCATGAAGGAATGATCTCCTAATATTAAATGACCGCTAATTAAGATTAGCGGTCATTTGGTGTTTTCAAAGCATACACTTGATGTCCGCTAATGTTTCGGTTAAAATAAGAATATCATGTCCGCTAATGTAAGACAAGATTTGGAGGCTTTGCTAATGAGAGAAACACCGGGGATTTCGGAACAGGGCGATCAGACGATTCAGGACTTCATTCACGCTCTCACCACCCACGAAGATTTGAATCCCAAAACACTAAAAGAGTATGCAAGCGACCTAAAACATTTCATCGGCTGGTTTGAGACCGCCTACCACCAAGAGGAAGAGATTATATTTCGAATTGAAGATGTGGCTACTCCAACATTAACGCGATATAGGGAAGCAGCACAAAAAATAATGGAATTGAAACCGGCGACCATTAACCGGCGGCTTATTACCCTGAAACGTTTTTTTGAATGGGCCGTGTCAGAATCCAGGATTCGCCGCGACCCTTCGAAGCCGGTTAAATTGGTTCCGGAAGAAAAGGTAAGCCCCAGACAGATGACAGACAAAGAAGAAGCTGCTTTGGTTGCTGCGGCCGAGCATGGCGGTTCTCTTCGGGATCAGACGATTCTAATCGTGATGTTTCACACGGGCTTACGAAGCATGGAAGTGTGTGACTTGGCTCCCGGAGATATTCAAATCGGTAAACGTAGTGGTCAGCTTACGGTCCGATCCGGAAAACGAAATAAACAGAGGGAAGTTCCTTTGAACGCCACGTGTAGAGTTGCTTTAGAAAAATATCTGGCAGAACTCCCTCCGCACAGTCCTTTTCTGTTTCCATCTGAAAAGACCGGCGATCGATTAACCGAACGTGCTTTACGTCATTTAATTCAAAAATATATGAAAGCAGCCCGGCTCGAAGGATTGAGCGCCCACGATCTACGGCACCGGTTCGGCTATGTGATGGCAGAAAACACGCCGTTGCACCGCTTGGCGCAAATTATGGGACACGATAGTCTGGACACAACGATGATTTACGTCAAGGCAACCCGTGCGGATCTGCAAGCGGAAGTCGAAAAAATAGCTTGGCAATAGGGGGATGAAGTACGATGTACGCGAGAGTAAGGGAACTGCTAACTCCGGAGGAACGGCTGCATTATTTGCAGATACCGCCTGATCTTGGCGAATGGGAATTGGGCACTTATTTCACATTTACACAGCATGACCTTGAAATCATACAGCAGCGGCGAAGAGATTATAATCGACTCGGCTTTGCCGTGCAGCTGTGCGTACTTCGTTATCTCGGCTGGACACTTTCTGATACAAAAGAAGTGCCGGTTCAAATTCTTCGTCATATTGCAAAGCAAATCAATGCCGATGTGGAGTCTTTTGCATCTTACGGCGACCGAGAAGCAACGAAGTACGAGCATCTGGATGAGATCCGGAAAGAATATGGCTACCAGACATTCACCTTGAGCGAATATCGTTCTTTGTGCAAGCATCTATTTAGCCATGCAATGGCAAACGGCAATCCCTTACACCTGATTCAACTCGCACTCGAAGATTTACGTAAGCGTAAAATCATTCTCCCTTCAATGGCTACAATTGAAAGAGCCGTTTGGGAAACGCGCAAACGAACAGAAGAAAAAATATTCAAGCTGCTCAGCAGTTCACTGACAGAATTACAAATTGCTAAGCTGGATCGCGTCTTAACCACCATGCCGGAAAGTAGCAAAACCTACTTAGCATGGTTAAGGGAAATTCCAGGTACTAGCTCTCCGGATTCTTTTTTGAAGGTGATTGAAAAACTCGAATACTTACGCGACTTGCAGCTGCAAGTCGATACGAAAGGCATCCATCCGAACCGTCTACGTCAACTTTCTAAAATCGGTTCGCGTTACGAACCTCATTCTTTCAGACGTTTTAATGATCCGAAAAAGTACGCGATTTTAGTAGCGTACCTATTGGAACTAATTCAGGATTTGACAGACCTGGCTTTCGAGATTCATGACCGGCAGATTATGATACTGCTTTCCAAAGGGAGAAAGGCCCAAGAGGAACTTCAAAAGCAAAACGGTAAATCGATCAACGAAAAGGTTGTTCACTTTGCCGATCTTGGAGCCGCTCTTATTAAGGCCCGAAGCGAAGGCATTGATCCGTTTGTTGCTCTTGATGCCGTCATGCCGTGGGATCAGGTCGTCGCATCCGTGGAGGAAGCTAAACGGCTGGCGCGACCAGTTGATTACGACTACTTGGACTTGTTAGAAAAGAAATTCTATGCGCTCCGAAAATACACGCCAACGCTGCTAAAATCGTTGGAATTTCGGTCAACTAAGTCCGCAGAGCCGCTAATGAAGGCGGTCGATATCATCCGGGATATGAATGAAACCGGGAAGCGGAAGGTTCCGGAAGGCGCGCCGCTGAACTTCGTTTCGAACCGCTGGCAAAAGCACGTTTACGACGATGACGGAACGATCAACCGGCATTACTACGAAATGGCTGTCCTGACAGAGTTGCGGAATTACGTTCGTTCCGGGGACGTGTCCATAGTCGGAAGCCGTCAGCATAAGGATTTCGAGGAATACCTTGTTCCGAAAGCCGATTGGAATGGCATTGATCCTAACGCTACAAAGCTTGCCGTCAGTTTGTCCGCAAAGGAATATCTTGAAGAACGGATTGAAGCACTTCTTCAAAGATTAAATTGGGTTTCGGATCACATCGATGAGCTGGACGGAGTAAATTTGGAGAACGGGAAATTGCACATTGAGCGATTGGAGAAAGATGTTCCCGATGAATCCCGAAATTTCAGTCTTTCCCTCTATGAGCTGCTACCACGAATTAAGCTTACGGATCTGCTCATGGAAGTAGCCAACTGGACGAATTTTCATGAGCAGTTTATTCACGCTTCCAGTAACCGCGCTCCGAACGAGGAAGAAACAACAATCCTTATGGCTACCCTTATGGCAATGGGAACGAACATCGGGCTTACGAAGATGGCTGAAGCCACGCCGAGCATTTCATATCGGCAAATGGCCAATACAGCTCAATGGCGGCTGTACGAAGACGCGATGAATAAAGCGCAAGCTGTTCTTGTCAATTTTCATCATAAGCTGGCGCTGCCTTCATATTGGGGGAATGGCACTACCTCCTCATCTGATGGAATGCGCGTCCAGATCGGTGTATCGTCTCTTCACGCAGATGCGAATCCTCACTACGGGACCGGAAAAGGAGCAACGATATATCGCTTCGTGAGCGACCAGTTTTCCACGTTCTATACGAAAGTCATCAATACGAACGCTCGGGATGCCGTACACGTCATCGACGGTTTGCTCCACCACGAAACGGACTTGTCCATTGAGGAGCATTATACGGATACGGCCGGTTACACCGATCAAGTCTTTGGTTTAACGCATTTGCTTGGATTTCGCTTTGCGCCGCGCTTACGCGACTTGGCTGATTCCAAGCTCTACGCTATCGGAAAACCGTCCATTTTCCCTAAATTGGAGAAGCTGCTTCGCGGACAGATTAATACAAAGATCATTCAAGAGAACTACGACGATGTACTCCGGCTGGCTCACTCCATCCGGGAAGGAACCGTTTCAGCATCACTCATTATGGGGAAAATCGGTTCCTATGCAAGACAAAACAGCTTGGCTACCGCGCTGAGAGAAATGGGGCGTATCGAGAAAACGATCTTCATTCTGGATTACCTTTCGAGCGAGGCGCTGCGGAGAAAAATCCATCGGGGGTTGAACAAAGGAGAAGCCATGAACGCATTGGCCAGAGCGATCTTCTTCGGCAAACATGGCGAACTGCGGGAACGTGCGCTACAAGATCAGCTCCAACGGGCAAGTGCGTTGAACATTATCATCAATGCAATTAGCGTTTGGAATACCGTCTATCTCCAGCAGGCAACTGAACACCGCAAAAAGCAAGGTAAGCTTCAGGAAGAACTGCTAAATCACATTTCCCCCCTTGGATGGGAGCACATCAATTTTCTAGGTGAATACAAATTCAACTTCAAGCAGAATACGTCTCTCAACTCATTACGACCGCTGAAACAACAGGAAGGTGAGTGATCGGTAGTCCGGGCGGTGTAGCCCGGACTATTGGGCTTAGAGTAAGAAAAAACGCTAAGCCAGGTACATCCGAAGGCTTAGCGTATATTATCGTTAAAATGTTGGCGGTACCCCAGATATAAATATCGAAGGTATAACATATAACAATAATAGACCGTTATAAAAACTGCTGTAAATAGGCCGTGTTCAAATTGAACATGGCTCTATTTATTTCCAGGATTTAACTCCAGAGAATAAATAGATGAAAAAGTTTGATTTTCTATAGCCTTATAGTACTATGTATATATATTAATTAATTAATTAATATATATACATAGTACTAAGGAGGTTTTTGTGGAAGAATTTATTCAGCGTGCGCTGGGAGCCGGTGGTCACCTCTCCAAACTTGTGAAAGGATACTCGCCGCGCCCACCACAAATGCTCATTTCGAATAAAGTAGGGGCAGCACTGGAGGATGAAAAACACCTTTTGGCTGAAGCTGGCACTGGAACAGGTAAATCACTTGGTTATTTAATTCCAGCAGCCAAGTGGGCTGTAGAAAATAATAAAACTGTCATTATTTGTACTCATACGATCCCGCTTATGACTCAGATCGTAAATGTAGAGCTCCCACGCGTACAACAGATACTGAAAATGGAGCATCAGAACTTAAAATACCAGCTCGTGAAAGGGAAATCCCATTACGTTTGCTATTCCAAACTGGAGAGCCTATGGCAGGAAACACTTCGAAGTATGACGGAAGAATCCAAAACCGTACAGAAAATATTCAAAAGAGTCACGCGAGAGCACGTAAACGACCGCACTGGCCTTGGATTCGATGTTGAAGATAGCTTGTGGAAAAAAATTTCAGCAAGCACCTGCCCGGCAATCAATAAACCGGAGTCCTGCCTGCTTGAAGAGTTAAAAGAGAAGATGCATAAATCACATATTATTGTCACCAACCACGCTTATTTCTTCTCTGACCTTGCTATACGAAGGAAGACTGGAAATGGTTCGCTTCCAAACTATGACGCCGTTATTTTTGATGAAGCGCATGAAATGGAGGACGTTTGCTGCCAGATTTTCGAAAAATCTGCTGATGTGAACCGGTTCGAATCATTATTCGAACATCTATTCCGTCGAGATTTCTTTACAGAATTAGATCATCGTACGCAGCTCGTGTTTTCTCAGATTCGTCAGGATATTCAGTTAAAACTCGATCAGGTATACACTGAGGTTGGAAATGGAATGCAAAATAAAGCGTATCAACTCCTTCATGAAAAAATCGATGTTGCTGATGTTTGCTCTTTGATAAAGGAATTCATTGATAAGCTGAAGAGTCTGAACGTCAAGGGCGCCTCTGATATTCTGGACAAGCTCTTCGAGTGCAATGACGATCTGGATTTTATAAGTAGTAATTCCAAACGGTCCTGGGCCTACTGGGCAACTGTTCGTGGTCGTGATCACATCACACTGCATGCAGCTCCACTTTTTCCTAAAGTCATCTTAGCTTCAAGCTTGTTCGAAAAGGTTCCCGTCATCTTAACCAGCGCAACCATGTCCAATGGGGGGAAATTCTCCTTTTTTGCAGGTCGAGTCGGGGTGAAGGAATATGATTCTGTCGTTGTTTCGAGTCCCTTTGATTACTTGAACAAGACGATGATCATTGTTCCCGATGATGCACCGGATCCAAATAGCCTGGAATTTAACCGGTACACGGCAGACAAGTTGGAGGAAATTACAATGTATACCGGCGGCCGCATGCTTGTTCTATTTACAAGCTTTGAGGCAATGAACCAGGTTGCTCGTTATTTTCAGAATTACTGCAGCGAGGTAGGTTACCATCTATTGGTCCAATATCCTGGCTGTAACAGGGAGGAACTGATCCAGCATCTTAAGAATGAACCGCGAACGATCGTATTTGGCTCTTCAAGTTTCTGGACTGGAGTTGATGTGGCTGGAGATGCCCTTACCGCTGTCGTGATCCCCAGATTGCCGTTTCCACATCCGGATGACCCATTGATCAAAGCCCAAATCGAGCTGCTGGAGAAAGCCGATCGTAGTAGCTTTTTCGATTACATGTTCCCCAAAATGATTTTTAAGCTAAAGCAAGGTTTCGGGCGGCTAAATCGATCCGTTTATTGTCAAGGTTCTGTCATTATCCTCGACAATCGAATGAGAACCAAACGATACAAAGGACTTATCATTAAATCACTGCCAAAATGTCAGTACTCATCGACCGTATCCGATTTGGTACACATTCTACCGATCTAAAGGAGCAGATACTTATGATGGGAAGAGCTCATTTTGTAATTAGTACAGGCCTATCCGTGTCTGTACTTGGACTAACCGGACACACCATTACAATTCCCGTTGTTGTCGTTGCCGCGCTGAGTTCGTTGTTACCTGATATTGATGAACCAAACTCTTTATTAGTTTCAAGAGCAATTCCAAAAACAGTGATTCGAGTATTTCAACTTTTCTTACTGTTGGCCGCTGCTGGTATTTGCTTTCTTGGGAAGCCATTTGCCCCTTGGAATTTTGTGGTGGCACTGTTCATAATGATATTCACAATGCTGCCTAATCGAAGATTAAAGAATGTGATCATGTTCCTCTGCGGTATCGGACTACTTACACTTGGCAACCAGTTCATACCCTGGAACTATATCGCTGGAGCGATCTTAATCATTGTGCCTTTCCTTCCGCATCGAGGATTAACACATACCCTATATGGATTAACCGGCTGGACTTTAATCTTATTTTTTGCAACGGGCGACCGCTCAATCTGGTTAGCCGGAGGTTTATCCTACATGCTTCATATTCTTGCTGATTCACTAACGAATCGTGGTATTCGTATTCTACCCCCATTTCACTTCGTCTTAAGGTTTCGAATTATGAGCACTGGAACATTTAAAGGCACCCTGATCGAATACCTTTGTATGGGGGCAACCGTCGGTGTCGTTTGGTTTACTTTTTTCATAGATTCCTATCTAACTGGAGGTTAAAGTATGAGTTTAGTTATGAAATTCAAAAACGCAAATTTGGACCAAGTTTTTCAGGACATTAAGGATACATACAGACTGTCATCACGAGAAATTGAAGTGGTAGCGGCTCTGGCCATCCATGGGGAGAATAACCGGGATCTCGGTTGTCGGTTGAGCATCCGCGAGCACACACTAAAAAATCATATGACCAGCATACTACATAAAACCAAATTAAGTTCGGCTCGAGAACTTCAAGCTCTGATCCTTAGAATGATGCTTTTGAGTTATGCAAACTCTGTTTATATTGGAGATCTTAGAGTAAAAGGTTATTCTGAATATAAAGGCAATAAACCGGTACTAATAGAGAGTGGGAGATAAACCATAAAAGTTATAGATTGAGGATGTAGCTGGTAGCCTCATGTCATGGAATGGATCATTGAACTTAGCTCGTCTAAAGACGAATTTTTCATATAGCGTTCGATCCCATGCCAGTGTTCTACTTTCGCTTGAAAAAGAATGTAGATACACAACTGCTACGAGCGGTGATTATAGAACCGAACTTGTAGCTGATAATCTATAGCAGTATGGAACGCTTTCTACTTTTTTGCTATGTAAAAAATTCTTCAAATAGGTATTATAGTTATACATTCAAAGCTACAATGAATAGGAGAGTGAAGAAATGGATAGAAGCTCTAATCTCAAATACTGGTTGGTAGAACTGGGTGATCTGTATTATGCAGGCGGATTGAAACGTATAAGCCCGTTAAAAGATGCTTTTAGTTTGGAATTTGTAAGCGATGAGTCACTGGCATTTCCATTCATTGAGGAAGTTTTTGCTAGTGATATAGCGGCTAAATGTGGTGGGTTAGTTATTGAAAGAGAAATGACCTTAGAGGAATATCCTGTTTATTATGAAAGACATAACAACTATATTAATAGTGAAGAGGAATGGAATAATGAACAAATGCATGCAATAATTGATGATCTGACGAGGCGTAACGAATAATACATGGTGCGACCTCTGTAATAGCAGAATTCACCATCCTTCACACATGAAAGGTGCGACTACATAATGAGTCAAAATCAGTCAGGTACCTGGTATGATCTCAAAGAATGGCTGGATGCTCTGCAACAAAAGCATCCAGAACTTAATTTATCTATAAGTGACAAAAGAATAAGTGGCCGTGGTTTCAATTATGTTTGGTGCGAGAATGGAAAAGTAATTTTCACGGATAAAATGGTTGTTGATGCTCCGATCAATGCAAAACTTGGGGGATCATATGTAATTTATGAAATCAGTATTTTAACGTCATCGAACGAAGAAACATATATTGAATCCTTTTTACAACCATCCTTAACGGTTAATTATTTTTCAGATCCACTCTGCGATCAAGCTCATCAAAAGATGTCGGCTGTAGTTGAGGAGATTTACCGGCCGCAAACTCAAGAAATTATCGATAGTTACAATAAGCCTTGGAACAATACCATAAAAGAAGGAACAGTGAAATACATAGGGATCGGGGTAAAGATAAAAGAGGATAACTAGAATATATAACGGCAGGCATGGATGCCTTCTAAAAGATCCCCCCCCCCCCCCGCTAATGTCTGGTACAAAGGCAAGATCAAAGCATCATATAGTAAGGAAATGTTCATAAATCATGGAGAAATTAAAAGAGAGATTAAATGAGTTGGTTGATCTTCCTGGACCGGATATAAGTGGTGTTTAATCTTATCAGCTTCAATGATAGGATTGCTTTTCTTGTTGTCTTATATAATCTAATGTAATTTGAAACTGAACTTATGTAAATAGTATCAGCAGCTTGCCTAATTTGACGGTACTCAAAACTTCACTCGGATCTCTCAGTGTGTTATACTTACTCTATTACGAGTAACTGAGTATTTTTCTTTACCGTCTATAATTCGGTGAAGAGAGGGAGTAGCGGCAATTTGCCGTCAAAAAAATCAGGCTAACAATAAGCCGTTGGAAACAAGAGACAACCGTTGGTGTGTCTTTTTTTGTTTCCAACGGCTTTTTTATGCCCAAAACAAGGAGGAATAGAAATGCGTATCAACCTGGATATTCTCAAAGAGATCCTGTCATGCCCCCCATTGAACCAAGTCTCATCGGCGGGGCAGAGCAACATCACACCACCTACGATTGGACTCTTCCGTGCGATTGAGGCAGCACATGACTCGGACAACAGCAAGGATGTCGACTGGAATTCATTCTCTCTTGCGGATGCTAAGGAGGCATTAGATCATGCAATGAATTATGAATCCTATGAACACATTGAGGAAGGCACTGAAAATGTCAACAAAGACAATGCCATTCACCAATACTTGCACAGTTGTAATCTTATTGCCGAACTTAAACGGTCTGCCCCTGAAAATCAAGTCTCGGAAGTTCAATTTTTTTGAAGGGTGGTTTAGAAAATGGAGAAATCCTACTTCTGTTCCGAGCAGATCGGACAAATGCAGGCAACCTACGATGCTCTTGTCATGTTGAAGATGATTCACGATGCAGGGTGTGATATCGTGAATCAACCAATCAATTACTATTGTTATGATTGGGGAGATCAATATCCTATCTTCATCACTTGCATTAAACGAGTATTTGGCGATGTAAGGAAGACATACGAAGGATTAAATCAACACTGGGAGGAAGTGAGTACATATCGGATCTCGTTTCCGGAAATGGCTCTATTTTTCGCTATCGTTGATAAAGAGAAAAGTGATAACTATGCTGCTAAGTTCAACAAAATGCTGAAGCAGGAATGCCAATATCTCGAATTCAATATGGATGGATTAGTAGCCACTTCCTGCATCCATATTACCCTAACCGGCTTCTATGGCATTCTGTCTCCATTTCTTAAGGTTTTGTTAAACATCCGGCAAGAGGTAAAGCAAGTTATTCGTGATTATAAATATCAAATCCAAAACGGTGCACGTAATGTTCAATTGTTAAAACAGGTCCAAGAGAGGATTGGATCCGTTCCAGACGTTGGCATCGGTGAAAAGACGGATATCGTTTTTGCAAAGATCATGGAATATCTTCATGCTGATTTGATAATGGAGAGTAAAGACGCATTTACTTTCGATATGATGCTGACAAGACTAACCCATGTTCTAGACCAGGAGACCATAAATAGGAAGGATGAAGTTGCATGAGTCAGGTGCTCTCAGTTCACAGTGGTGAAGGTAGGACGGGAAATGAATTGGTTATCCGGATTCGGGATCATTACGCGCTTCCGATCATTGAGGAATATTCCAATGGCGTGAAGGTTGGTGAAGGAATATACACCCACGAGGCAGTCGCCGGTGCGATCCTGCAGTCGCTAGAAACCGGAATGGTACGAACACCTGTTATGCCAAGAGGCTCACTCCACTATGTTGAACTGACCAAATCTCGGAGGTTTGTGTTCCTGGAAGTGTCCCCTCATACTAGGAAGGCATTTTATCATGAAGCCATCTTGGAGGACGTTCCTTTTCCGAGACTAGTATTCGGCTTTGAACTTCAGGCACGTGAAAAGAAATGGGCAATCGTCCATGTATATCTTGCGGCATTGGAAGACCAAATCATTCCCAATGAGGAATCGATGGTCTTTTTTTATCCTTACACAAACGTTCAAAGTAACTTTCAAGTTTGCTGGGGCGGACAGCAGTTGCCGGATATAGAGCGATTCTCGCAGCTCTCCACATTTCCGGAATTGTTCTTCAACTCCCCGAACTCGGACTGTTACTACCTAGACGCCAATAAAAGCAAGATGAGTTATCGAGAACTGGTGACCAAGATCAAAGGTCGAGAATTTCCGCAAGAATATCTCGCACCTACAAACCTTACGCTTCAGGAATGGTTTAATCGCATCGTTGGTTTGGAAGTGTAGGCACTAGGCTCAATAATAATAGACAATAGGAGGAATAGAAATGGCGAACGATTTTTTTGGTCAGAGTGATCTTTTTTCTTACTTTGGTGGTAACTTTGTAGATCCTCTTCAACAAAACGATGAGAAAAATGGAATACAAGCGGAGGGATCGTCTGAAAAGGGAACCACAGGTTTGACCGAATCAAAGGAAAGTGATCTGCCAAGTAGCACAGTGCCCGCTCCGGCCGAAAATAATCAAAGCATTAAGAATTCATCCAAATTAATCTCCCTAGAGCAGCACAGGGGGAAGGAAGGACGCGAAAAAGAATCTTCTCCCGCACCAGATGCCTGTACTGATGCCAATAATTCCGTGGCGTCTGCTGGAAATAATGACACTTTGGATGAAGAGGAGAGAGAGGCTTTAAAAGAGGAAGGAGAAGAGGAACGCGAAGCGGACATGCGCGAGCTCGCCGGCGAAAGCGGGAATACTTCAATACCCAAATCAGACATCAAAACGCCGTCGAACGCAACTAAGAAGGAAGTGAAAAAGCCTGTTTTTAATCATACCACTTTCATTTGTTACTCAGGTCTAAACCTTTCGATCACAAAATTCTTCTCCGTGGACAAGCTGGCAACACTTGAACTCGAAGAAGTCCGGAAACGGCTTGAAAAAGATTATCCCGAGCTATCGAAACAACGGACTAAAATGGAATGGGACGAGAAAAAGAATATCATCGTTCCAATGGTAACCGGGGGAAAAAAGGGCGCATATTTCATTAATGGTACCCGTGGCTTTTATTCATCCGCCAAAGAACTAATTGAGCACCAGGAGCCTATAAGCTACCTGGCTGCTCAAGATGGGTATTATGAAATACGCGAAAATCCAATTGGAGTCTTTATAGGAAAGTCTTCTTTTGAAGAACTATGTTACTGGGAAGGTTTCGAGGAATTTGATGCTGAATTGCCAAAGTCTGAATATCGAGAGCTATGTCGATCTGGCTTCAAATTTAAGTTACCAAGGATCCCTACACAGCTTCTTGCTCAACTTGTTTCCTTTTTTATGGACTATACAGAATATAACGTCGAGGTCATGGGTGTGTTTTATTTTGATATCGTACATGAGAGATACATCCTGGATGTCCCTTATCAACGCGTGACCAAAACTTCGATTGATCCGAATTACACCTTTTTCCCCGCGCATATGATCAAAGTTGCCGAGATCCACTCGCATAACACAATGCTAGCGGATTTCAGTTCGATCGATGATAATGACGAAGTCGGGACTATGCTGTACGGGGTGATCGGTAAGATTCATAGAGGGCAAGCGGGCAAAGTGTTCTTTGATATCCGAACGCGGGCTGGATTGGCTGGAAAGTTCATACCTCTTGACCCTCAGGTTTTTATTGAGGGGGATCTGAGAAGCCATCATTTCAACAATCGGATGGACTTCATAGAATATCCCAATGACTGGGTTAATAAAGTGAAATTCGTATAGAAAGGAGACAATAAATATGGTCAATCTTCTTAAGCTGACTCCTACATACAAATCTCTATACTACTACATCGTACTGATTGGTGCCGGTGGTAATGGTGGATATACAGTGCAACGTCTCACGAAAATGATGAGTGCGTTCTCGGAAGTAAGCTCCTTTCTTATGCTTGCCGATCCGGATATCGTAGAACAAAAAAACATTCTACGGCAGCCATTTATATCTTCAGATATTGGACTTAAAAAATCCGAGGTTCTGGCCAAGCGATACGGTGGCACTTATGGGCTGAAACTGGGATCATATCCAGAATCTTATGTTGAGTCGGTCGAGCAAATAGAAAAACTTTTCTCCTTAACGGATTACCGACACAAGAGAACCCAATTAATCCAAAAGGTGCTTATAGGAACAGTAGATAACGTGCGTCCGTAACAGACGTTTAGCTGAATGACAGGATAGCCTGCCAAGAGTGTAGCCTCTTGCCACTCCATACCTTACCTCGGAGGGAAACCGACTGGGGGACAATCGCCTGGTACAAAAGAAGCGACAAGAACGGAACCACGTCGGACTTGGGTGCTTTGGGAGTGAGACGATACGATATGGCTAAAGCTGGATTGCCTGAACCCAAGCTCTAGGAGGGAATAACGCGCCCCCCTTCACGTAACCGTGGGAAAGAGTGAAGGTGAATCTTAGGTTATGTGGGTTCGTTGTCCTCACATACGCTTACCATAGATTCAACCATTTGCGATAAGCAAGTTAAAAGAGCGAAATGGGAGCCTAAGTCGTTTCATATATCAGCTTAATGTTAAACGGAGAACACCTACGTTGGAATGCTTTAACAGAGCTATTAGACAAAGGTCTATGAATATCCAATATGGTGTCGGAGCTCTCGTAGTAGTCCGAGGAACCTGGATTAACAGGGATAGCCGTAAATTCGGAAGCGTGAAAGACGCCCACACATTCATGGAGGCATGAGTGACACCATCCTATAAGGTGCTGGCGAAGGAGAGCAGGATGGCTTATCTAAAACATACGAAAGGTTATGGTGGAATACCATGCAAAGACTCGATGTAGTTTTAGACATCCTACAAATAAAAACCAAAGTGGAGGATTATAAATTCACGGATTTGTACCGTATTCTTTACAATCCCGAACTGTTCCTAAGAGCCTACTCGAAAAAAGCATCCAACGAAGGCAACATGACGCCAGGATCGGACGGCAAAACAATCGATGGGTTTAGTCTCGATAGAATCAACAGAATTATCAAGTCTCTAGGGAACGAAAGCTATCGTCCCGCTCCCGCCAGGAGAACGTACATCAACAAGAGGAACGGTAAGAAACGCCCTCTCGGCATCCCCTCAATGGATGAAAAGGTAGTTCAAGAAGCAGTCCGGGTGATTTTGGAATGCCTATATGAACCAACCTTCTCGGAAGAATCTTTCGGATACAGACCTGGTCGAAGTTGCCATACTGCAATCCTCAAGATTAGGGATAGATGCAAAAGTACCAAATGGTGGATTGAAGGGGATATTGAAGGATTCTTTGATAATATCGACCATGAAATTCTTATAAACATCCTTCGTAGAAAGATAAAGGACGAAAGATTCCTAAATCTGATCCGCAAATTCCTCAAAGCAGGATATGTGGAGAACTGGATGTATCATAAGACTTTCAGTGGTGCTCCACAAGGAGGCATTCTGAGCCCCATTCTCTCCAATATTTATCTAGGTGAACTGGATAGATTCATGGAAAAGCTCATTCAGGAATTCAATAAGGGAGCTGCACGGGGACACAGCAATGCCTGGTTTAGCGCCAACTTCCAAGTCAAGAAATTCCGCAAACACTATGCGGCTAGTACTGAACTGAAGGAGAAAAAGGCGATCTTAGGACAGATAAGACAAGCTGAACTGTTTCAACGTAGCATGTCAAGTAAGGACGACATGGACGCGGAGTTTCGTCGGCTAAAGTATTTCCGGTACGCAGATGATTTCATTATCAGCGTAATCGGTAATAAAGAAGATGCGGTAGAAATTAAACAAAAAATCAAGCAGTTTCTTAAGGAAGAGCTCAAGTTAAATCTCAGCGATGAGAAAACTTTCATCACTCACAATTCAAAGCCTATCAGATTTCTTGGATATGAAATTGAAATCGCAAGGTCAAATGCGGGTATTCCAACAAAAAAGGGCTTAGTTAAGCAACTTAACGGGAATGTAATACTCCGCATGCCTCACGAAAGAGTAAGAGAGTTTCTCTTGAAAAACGGATATATGTTAATTGGTAAAGATGGAAGTTGGAAAGCCAAACATAACAAACCCCTAACTAACCTTGATGAACTTGAAATCATCAGATCGTATAACGCATCAATCAGAGGGTTTTATAACTATTACCAGCTCGCACATAACATCTTCACATTCCATAATCCGTACTTCATTATTCATCAAAGTTTCCAGAAAACGCTTGCCAACAAGTACAGAACGTCGGCAAGCAAAATACGCCGAAAGTATACGATCGACGGCTCTCTTGCAGTCACATATAAGAACAGCAAAGGGAAGATAGTAATTAACAAACTCTTTAACGGACCTTTTAAGCGCTCCGAGAAGGCGTTCGTTGATGTAAACGTCGATCTAGTGCCTAACAAGCTTATCTACACTGGAAGAGGAAGCCTTATGGCAAGACTAGCCGCAGACACTTGTGAATGGTGTGGAGCTTCCCAGGCCGATTTAGAGATGCACCATGTACGAAAACTCAAGGGCCTGAAGGGTAAAGAGCTATGGGAACGAGTAATGATCGCTAGACAACGGAAAACTCTTGCACTATGTAAGAACTGCCACGTGGATTTGCACAAAGGTACGCTGAGGCAATATGTAGGTTGTTAGTTATCTAGGGAGCCGGATGAGGTGAAAGCTTCAAGTCCGGTTCTGAGGGGAGCCTTGAGAAACCGACATGCGAGATCATGTTTGGCGCTTGGGGCTTACCCTACGATTATTCAAGGAATATTATGAACGAATATTTTAATCAAACAGACGATCTCATCTACATTGATGCCGGCATCGAGGGAGTATTTCTTCCTGCAGATGGCCGACCTCAAGACCAATGGACAAATGATGAAATTGAAAGACATGTAGAGAGTGGTTATTCAGGTCAAATTGTCGTAGGGCTCAAGAAAGAGGGAAGGGTGATCTTGCCTCCACTGAACGAGGTATACCCAATCAATGCTCAAGACGCAATCCCTCCATCTCACAACTGCGGCACTGAACCGTATCAACCACAACGTATGATTGCGAATGAGCAAGCTGCCATGCATATTGCAACAGTTATGAACGAGCTCTTCGCCTCAAATACCATTCATGTTCACGTATCAAATTTTTCGGCGAGAACTGGTGGTTGTCGTCCTATCTTTGTAGATGAAGTACTAGATCTAGAATCACTGAGCAATAAAGATCAAGAGATCTCTTAGTTCAAATTAGTGGGGAAGAAGAAATTCTTCCCTCGCTAATCCATAAAATATTTTAGGAATAATTGACGAGATTTGTCCTTTTTGCTATAAATATAGTATTACATGTTTTTCAGATTTTTCTTTGTCGTTGACGATTCGATAAAGAGAGAGTCAACCGATTTTCGGTTAATAAATATTTCGGCTTTATTTGCCATGGAGACATAGACACCTTTGGTGTCTTATTTGTGTTTCCATGGCTTTTTTTATTGCCTAATGGGAGGTTATAGACGATTTACGATCAAATATCTGATTCGATGAAAAGAGTGAGTGCAGATGAATTCGTGCTTCCCTCGCTACCATCTGACATGTATGCCATTGACCAGTATGACACCTATCACATTAACTTTTCTGGCGGCGCAGACTCGCTTGCACTCGCACTGATCATGAAATATGGATACAAAATACCAACCGAAAAGATGGTACTGGTCCATATGCGGGTTGACGGCGATCCAGAGAAGAAGCAGCTTTTCGATTGGCCGCAGACGGATGAATACTTGCGCTATGCAAGTCAGAAGCTGGGAATCCCATTAGTCGTAATATGGGGGGAGAAATCACTAGAAGAACGTATTCGTGACCGAAAGATGTTCCCGGATAAAAGTTGTAGGTTTTGTACCTCTTACACCAAACGGGATGTCTACGCCAAATGGGTACGTCAGTTCGATAACTGCAAAATACTAATGCTTACCGGGGAACGTTCTGAGGAATCATCCGATCGAGCCAAGGAGCCATTCTTTGAGTATCATCCTGCACATGCAACTGTTCGTAAAAAACGTGAAGTGCACTGGTTCAGACCTATTAAGGATATGCTCAAATCCCAGGTTAAGCAATTGGCCGCCAACCATGATATCGAACTCCATCCATGCTATCAATGGGTTTCACGCTGCAGCTGTCGATTCTGTATATTCAATACCGCTTCGGAAATGGAGCGAGTCGCTCAACTTTATCCGGAAGATTGGGAGTATCTGAAACGTATGGAATTACATCTTGGTCACACCATGAAGAGTAAGAGGGGCAAGCCACTCTCTCTTTCTGAGTTTGTGAACGAATCCCAACTCACGATAGCCAACTTTATATAAATCCTTGAATCATTTACTTTGAAGGAGGAATAAACAGTGGGGACTATTTTTACAGAAAGACCGAAACAGAATATGAATCCAGAGCTCATAAAACAGATGGAGTCCATAGTTAAAAGCTTGATCGTGAATAAAAAATTCCAATCTGATTTTTATTTACATGATCTTAAAATAATACAGTCGTCCAATGGAGGAGTATTTGCCTGGTATGTCTACGATTGTGGCACTCATTTAATACCGCTGAACAATTTGGATGAGGTGATCACATTTCAAAGAGACTGGCTCCAGAGCATGAACAACCTCCGCGATAAACATTGGATAGATCGCTTGTATGTCTGTGATACCACGCAAGGTGAACTTAAAATTGTAAAAGGATTCTATAAAGGGAACCTGGTTGAGCAGCTGAAATCAGTGATTTGACTTTGGATAGCCTTGAGAAGCATGGAATTGTTATGCTGATACCTATAGCTAACACTTCCATTCTTCAATTAGGTTGTCCAAAGTGACACCTTACTAAATTCATAACCATACTGGAAGGAGAATTTCGAAATGGCACAACCGTTCCACGACCAAGGTTTTATTATTATGATTGAACAAGACAAAGCAGAAAAGGATTATACAGCATACATCCCGGCACTTCGACTTGGCGCAAAAGGTGACACCATTGAAGAAGTACGCGAAAATGCGCGTGATCTGATTGCGATGGAGATCGAGTCAATGCTTAAGAGGGGTAAGACCATTCCAGACGATAACTGCATCGTTGAAACGCTCACGGTTTCAATCACTGTGTAAAACACCACTTCAAGAAAATCCTAACGAGTAATAGAGCAGCCGTCCTAATGGATCGGCTGCTTTTCTATTGGTTTGGATAGTTAATTGAAATTCGGCGTGGGAGGAGCTTCGTTCAGTCTAGCATTCCTGGAAAGGGTTATTTAATCGCTGTCAAAAACAACTTTAATAGAGCAATGGCATCCTTTCGCTGCTTCTCTGTGCAATGGTTGAGTGCATCTAGAATTAATTCGGTTTCATCACGAGTTGTATCTTGTAAGTTATCTAAAAGCAAGTCGTTGGGCGAAAGCTTAAGTAAGTTACAAATGCTTAACATCGTTTCAATGGACATCCCAGCATTCCCACGTTCAATATCTGCGCAAAATCGAGGTACTCTCCCAACCTGTTCAGCCAATTGTTCACGTGTAATACCCAAAGCCTTTCGCTGCTTGCGAATGCGCTGTCCTACCTTCTGTTTATCGTAAACAATCATCATGTATAGTCACCTCTTCTTCCCATAGAACATGAGTTTACAGCTCCTATTATGGTGAAGTACAGAGTTGACTTAAATGAGGTTTAAACTTACTATAAAAGGTAGTTTTTAACATACGTGAAGAGTGGGTTTTTAAATGGGCTTAATTTATGAACTGGAGGGCCGAAGGGTGAATGAATTGTTAAGGGAGCTGGAGATGGAGCGGCAAAAGTTAAACGAGCTTGGAAAACTTTCACTAGAGCAATCCATTCCCTTATCCGGCAACCACATGCTGCTGGAACAGAGTAGGAAGGTAGATGAGTTGATGGTTCGATATCACCATATGAAAATCAAGTATGAACAGTCGGCGCCTTGATGATCCGTAGGGAGTATAGGCGCCAGGCATTCCAAAGGTGTTCTCCTCTAAAGAGGCAAAGCGTAGAGCACCTATGCAGTTTCGTTTGATCCCACCTAGGCGCTTGTATAATGGCGAGTTCTTCCTTAGATTAATTCGCTTTGTTTTTCTTCCGTGACGTAAATGCAGGGATGGATGGACGCACTTTGTTCATGGCTCGTTCCTTTGCTTCGTCCATTACATGAGTATAAATTTGCGTTGTAGAGATATCCTCATGTCCGAGTAGCTCCTGAACAGCTCGAAGGTCAGCACCATTACGTAATAGGTCTGTGGCAAATGAATGCCTGAACTTGTGCGCTGATAAGGGTAATCCGGAAATTTGTGGGTACTGTTTGGTTAGAGCATCGAGCGTCTTTTCAGAGATGGTTTGCACCATTCGCTTACTAATCCGTCGCCGAAACTGTGATACAAAAAAAGCAGGATCCTTGCTATTCCAGGGATTGATTCGTTCCGACAAATACATTGCTAAAAGTTGGTTTAATTCGACTGGCAGCGGGATATACCTCCACTTCCCCCCCTTACCCAAGACCCCTATATTTGAATTATCTCTGTCGTAATCAGGTATATTCAAACGGACGATCTCACTAACACGAAGTCCAGCATACGCCATTAGGGCAACTATCGAGACATCTCTTATTAGATATCTTCCTTGAATGAGTTCCAGAGAGGCATCAAGAAATTGTTTTTGAAGGTAGGCTGGTTGTCTTTTTTTCTCGACTTTCGCCTTTTCAATATCCATCGCCGGATTATGATCGGTTACCTTAAAACGAATCATTACTTTATAGAACAAGCGAATGGCAGATTGACAACGATTGCGATACCTGGCGCCTGCCCCTGTCTCTCTCACTTGGGTTAGATAGTACATAACATCAATATCCGAAACATCACCAATGGCTTTGTAATTCAAACTCAGGAGAAAATGTTTTATATCATGGAGGTAACCTTTTTGAGTATCTAAAGAATATTCTCGATCCTTCATATATACCAAAAAAAGGTTTAATTCGCGTTCATAGTGCTCAAGAATATCCGCATACTTCATCAAATCACACCTATTCAATCGTTTAAAATCGAAATTGCGTTAAACGTGCATTTAACGCAATTTAATTATAACAGATTAGAGTTAAATAATGTTAATGCTATGCTTTCACGATTTTGAATAATGAGTGATAATGAATTTAATAATTCTTTTATCAACCAGGAAACAAATCTTTATGATACACTGGCTACGTTTCTATTTAAGACACAGTTAGTAGTTGAGCAGAGGAGCGCGTGTTAAAATGGCTAAAAAAGTGAAAATCTACGATAGTGTAGAATACAGGGGAAATTGGTGGCTACCTGGTGAAGAGGACAAAAAAGTTCATGGTGTTTTAGTTTGTTCAATAGAAAAGCAAATTAGACTAGAGGTTAGTGGGGAATTACCTAGTAACAGCTCACTTATGAATTCTGATCACCCTAGTGAGATTCCTATTGTCTTGGGCGATTGCTACGATGGTTTTGTTACTTTATTATGTTGTCTGGGATCTTCGCCGGGGATGCAAGTTGACAATAACCAGGGTACTTCTAGGATGAGAGTTACTATGGTTTTCGAGAATGTTATATTTGGAGAGCATTACGAATCTGTTGATGATATCTTCTTCCCGCAATTCATTGCAGAATTTTCTAATTTAAAATATTGGATGGATCAGCCTCCTGTCACTGTGGATATCTTTGAAAAACTGACCATTGAGGAACACTCAATTCGAGAATTAGATGTTCGAATTGAAAAATTATCCCTTAGAATAAAATCAGGACTATTCTATCAAGATGTAAGTGACCAATATGAATATGTTGGAATTAGATATACATATTACCTTTCGTTTGAACCCGACGAACCACAACCATTAGCATGGTACTTAAATGTAGTTGATAAATTCAGGCACTTTTTATCGATATACACCGATTCATTGAACTATGTTCTCGCTTTGGAAGGCATTAATGAGGATCGTGCAATCTCAATATGCAGTATTCCATCGCCAGATTATAAAGAAGTAACCATTCGTCGTTGGGAAGATTTTATTATTTCTATTTATAACATGTCTGAGAATATATCTGACATACTCAACAATTGGTACGCACTAGAACAGGAAGATATTATCTATACCTATATCGGAAATATTCCAAGTGATAGAAAAACAATTCAGGAAAAATTCTTGGGTTATGCCAGGATAATAGAAAGTTTACATCGTCTTCAAGATAACGGTGTCAAGACAACATTTATTGATCCTGACGATTACTTAAGAATTATTGAAAAGGTAATGAGTTCGTTCAAAGAAGAGGTGCCCACCGATTTATGGAATAAATTAAGAGATAACCTGAAATTTGCGAATGAATTTGGGTTTCAAAGAAGAATTAAGGAAGTTCTTAAGGAACTACCCGATGAAATAAAAGAAAGTGTCTCTTATGGAATTAAACCTTCTAAGTATGCTGATATTGTAAGAAACAACAGGGATTATTATACTCATTTTCATTCAAAACCCAATAATATTCTGAATGATTATCAAATGCTAGCTATGAATTTTAGTTTGAAAGTAATATGCATGTGGATGATATCTCGTAAAATCGGTATAAGTGAAGAGGATTTATCTCATGCTCTGCTTCATCGAGGTCGTTGGCTCAGTATTTTAGATTCATATAAGGATAAAATAGCTAACTCTATCCAATAGATTTGTTTTAAGGCCCCATGGTAATTCTAATTTCGAAGGTATAATCAGATCAGAGTAAAGTCGTCTTCACCGACAACCTTCATTATCATTGGTCGAACCATTAGTTGGTTAAGGGGATTTACACAATGAATTTTAAAGAGGTTAGAACGTGCAAAAAGTAGCTGGTCAATGTGATCAGTTGCTTTTTTTTGTAAAGCTAGCGAATTTGATACATTATGCGGATATTTACTCCATATCATTACAGCTTTCATGAATATACTAAGTTATTTTCGTATTTCTTCTTGATATCTATTGTGACAATCAAAAATACATAATATGATTAATAGGTATTTTGGAATATATTTCTACAGGATATTAGGAGTTACGACATAGTCTGATGGGAGGAGTCTCGGTTAAACATGACATTTCAAAAAAAATTTAGGGTTGGGGCACTCGCACTTGCGATTAGTACGGTGATGAGCTCTAATGCAGGCGCCGCTTCTAGCCTTAGCATTACAACATTTAAGGATTTAGGTGATGCATCACCTTGGGCACGTTCATTGATTCAAGAAGCACAGGATAAGCAGCTGATTACTGGAGATCCAGGAGGATTATTCAGACCTCTTCAGACCGTGACACGTCAGGAGGTGGCTGCTGCTCTTGCAAAGGCATTCAATCTACCTGTTGAGGCTAACTCAGGTTCTTCATTTTCTGATGTTTCTAAGGATTTATGGAGTGCAGGTGTCATCAATGCAGTAAAACGTGAAGGATGGATGAAGGGAGACAGCAATGGAGCTTTTCGCCCTAAAGACAACATTACTCGTGAAGAGATGGCAGCCATCTTGGCCAGAGCAGCGGGTTTAGATAAGTCGAATGAAATAGAAACAGTAATCTCTTCTTTTAAGGATTCCGGCAATATATCTTCCTGGGCAAAGGAATCTGTAGCAACCGTTGTCTCCTCCGGATTAATGATTGGGAGTAATGAGAGGTTTTCACCCCAGAAGACTATTCTCCGCCAGGAACTTGCTACTATTCTGGTTAGAATCAATTCAGACAATGGTGATCTTCAAAACATTCAACGAATAGAGAATGGTATCGTAACGATCGGAGAAGCTTCATACACCATTGCGGACTCTTTGAAGCCCTTGTTTAAAGATTCCAACATTCCGGTTTTAACAAACGCGGGGGTTCGTTTTGTTGCGGATAACGGACAAATAACACAAATACTGTCACTAGATATCGTCACCTCAGGCAGCGCTGCAGGAGAAGGCCAAGCTGAATTCTCAAAGAATCTGATATTCGATGGCGGCAAGGCCAGTATTGATGGCAATCTCAAGATTGCGGCAGATTTTATAACCATTAAAAATTTGAACATCAATGGTAATTTGGAAATTGGTGAAGAACTCGAACATGACTTTTATGCACAACAAGTTACTGTGAAAGGAAGCACCTTTGTAAGAGGAGGCGATGAAAACACCGTCGTATTTGACCAATCTTCATTAAAGGGCATGGAGGTTAGCAAGGACGGTGTACGGGTAGAAGCAACTAACAAGACAGTTGTTCAAGAGGTAAACATTAACTCCAGGGAATCAGGGCTTTGGGGTGACGAATCAATTACGTATCAAACAGTGAAAGTTGAAGAAAGTGCTTTCTATGTTTATTTAGCAGCACATATCAATAACTTAGAACTAAACGCGGGGTCAGGCGAAACCATTGTATCAGGTAATGGTGTTCTTGATAACGTCACAGTAAAGGGATCTGGTGAGATTTCGATACTTAACAAGGGTGCCATCGGAAAGTTAACCATTACAGACATAGAATCAAAAATCACATTACCATCCAATGTGCCCATTCAGAGCATCGTTTTACCCCCTGGAGTCTCTCCAGAACAAGTAATTAAAAACTATGATACTGTTAAATCCCAAATAGCGAAAATTAACGACCTTGACAATCCAGACTACAATACCAATGCCGGTCAGAAGGAGAGCCCTTCTACTGGAGGCGGAAATGGTTCAGGGTCTTCGAATGGAGGAGGTAGTCCATCTAACCCTGAGTCTCCACCACCTACAACTAACCCAACAAACCGTAACCCGCTACTTTACTACAGTTATCAAAACCGAAATGCTTCATCTGCTGACGTACTTGTAACAAGCGAGAAAACGGGAACTTTTTATTACTTGGCGATCCCGTCAGACATCGATTTCCTGTTACCAAACAAAGACCAAATTAAAAGCGGTAGCTTGCCCGGCTACGATTCGGTACTTAGCGGGGAATTCACCGTGAGTGCTAACCAGAAAACTGTATATAAGCTCGATGGAATGCAGGAAGACAAACGCTACAGAATATGGGGGTTCTTCAAAGAGTCTGGTACAGGTGTCGAGTCAAATGTAGTGCATCTCACTTACATCTTGAATTATCATCCCAACTCAATTTACGTCTTACCCTATCCAAAAGCTAATTTATCTCAAATCCGTATTCAGTTCACTGGAAAGTTAGAATCACAAATCACCAACACACTGGATCCCGCTGCAATTATTAAAAGTGGCCGGTTACGAAATTATGGATTTGGACACATTCCTATAACATCTATCAATTGGGACTTATCGATTCCTGATATGCCTATCTTAAATCTAAATTTTGATACCGTAACACTTGGCGATGGTAAGTCATCCTATATCGATTGGTCTTATACAGAGAATGGTTTATACATCATGGATACACATCCCGATGGTACGATTTATCAGAAGACATTTGGTGGAAATGGTTCATATGGTGGAGAGGATGTTGTCGCACTTATTACTAAACAACTTTCCATCGAAGCGGGCAATATAGAAGATCCTACGAAAGCAGATGACGTGCTGCATGTTCTGAAAGCTTATCCGCATCCACTCGAGATTGAGTTAGGAGTGATTGATTTCAATGCAAAGGCATATCAAAAAGCGCTATCGGAATCAGATAACTACTTGACCTATGCTGATGTCCAAAAAATCATTGCTGCAGTGAATGAAAAATATCCAGCTCCATCTACTTATGAGGCCGATGCCATCAGGTCGATGAACCATACAAATGATGCTCTTATTATGCAAGGATTACTAAGGTCTTACGCATCTGTCTTAACGATAGATAAAGCGGAATACGAAGAACTTCATGAACTTATTCGTATAGAAATTGCCCAATCTATGATTAATCAACGTGCTCTTGATCCATTCAAGAAGTATTCAAGCATTGAAGAAATTAACATTGCATATGAGAAGGCGTACCAAACCGTTTCTATGGTTCCAACCAGCATTCGCTTTGTTGATTCTGATAATCAAGCCGGCATTATCGGTGGTGAAATTATCTGGACGCCAGGTAAAGTGGACGATGTCGTAGATCATTACGAAATTCTTTGGGGAACTGATGGCCAGCCAACCTCAACCATTGCTAATATTGATAAACAAGCAGGGAACGTGTATATTTTGCAGCATGGAACAATGATCCCTGCAGGAGCAAATCAATTATTTGTACGAGCGATTTTGAAGAATGGAACAAGTACATTAGCAATCTCTATGGCGTTGGAGGATACTTTACCTCCAACACCTTCTAGCCCTAATGTTCGTAAAGACGAAATAAGGAATCTCCTTATCGGCGCCGATGATAGTATGGAGTTCTCTGTCGATGGGGGAAATACTTGGTCCCCTTATGATGAACGAAATCCACCTACCTTCCCAGGTGATGTATCTGTCAGTATTCGGGTAAAAGCAGATCCAGTAAACCAGGTGCCTGCTGGATTCATTACGACCGTTTCTTTTGTAGATGTTGTCAATTTGTATATCGCACACAACGATGTTAGGAATACCTTTGAATCGATTTATGCCACTTCTGCATTGGAGTATTCAGTTGATAATGGTGCCACTTGGACCACTTTCGATGAACAAAATCCACCGGAATTTCCAGGGGATATGAACGTTCTTCTACGTGAAAGAGGAGGGCAATATTTGCCTCCGGGCCCAGCCAAAAGCTTCTTATTCACTTCAAAGGTACACATGCAATTTCCAGGCAGCGATTATCTTTGGACCACAAGTAGTGTAGCAGAGTATTCACTAAATGGTGGAAGCTGGATCCCGCTTCCATTTGATCAACAGGTTAAATTTCAGCCAGGAGATGTGGTAGATGTTCGTGAAGCAGCTAGAGGTGTATTTCCTGCAGGAGCCAAAGAAACTTATACATTTTAACTGGGATTATTCTATAAAAGCTAAAGCCGCTTATTGCGGCTTTTTTGCTTTATAGTGATCTACACGAATCGGCGAGTTATAATAGGCAATAACTAGAGTGATTTTTTTCTGAACTGAAATAGTCGTCTTTCTTCAGTGGATGCTGATCAAAATACGAAATTTGATAATTCTACAAGGGTGGCTCAGTATGGACATAGGGTTATATTTGGGGAAACTTATCAATATCAAGACAATAATAAACAGTGCAGCGGAGCGGGATTCCGAAATTGAGAAATATCGAAAATATGCGGAGAAGGAAACCATAACCTGTCCGTTCTGTATGGCAAACCTGCTGTTACGAGCTGGCGATATCCGGGATATTCATTTTGCTCATACCCGAGGAAAAACCTGTCAACTAGCTCGAGCTTATGATTCTTACCAGGCTCAAGTAAGCAGGGAGAATACGAAGCACTCAGTTATTAAAGAGATCATCTACACGGATCTAAAAGGGCAAGAGCGAATCAAATCTGATTTAAAAGTTGAGTATGGGTACAAAGAGAAGGGGCCGGAGTCATGGAGGTATTATCCGGACATTTATATCAACAACAACGGCAGGGAGTTCGCAGTTTCAATTATTACCAATGTGCACGAAATTGGTGACGATAAAGTTGTTCAGCTTATCAATAGGCGGACGAAGTATTTTAGAGATCGAGGACTCCAGACAATCTGGTTCGTAGAAGACCGGGAGTTGGCTGAGGATAGTGATCATAATATGCTCCATCTATGGGAAGCTGAGTATGGACTAACGATGAAAACGGCAGAGGATAGCAAATGGGACCAGCTGCTTGAAGATTTATCTGAGGAGTTCCCTGACGTGAATATCCCCGCACTGTTTGGCTATCAAGCGCATGCGCCTTTGAACTTTGATGTTCGTAGCTTATATTATGTTCACTCCAAGGAAGACAGCATTACGATTTCAGTGCATCGTTTAATTTTGGATCAGAAGAAAACGCCATATCGTGCCTTTTCTTTGACCAGAGGGTATCAGCTCAGTATTTCACATGCCCTCATCGTCCGAGATGAAATACTCCTTAGCGATGTGGAACAAGAGGATAAGGAACGAACAAAATTCGCTACCGATCTGATCCTTAAAGTTGAAGAACGCCGGCAGCGTTTAACATCTTTTAATGAAGGCTATATGGAACAGCCGAATCCAATAGCTGAGGTTCGGCAACCCACAACGGAACGATCGAGGTTCACCTCTCCAACAACTGATTCTGCAAACGCGGATCCAGACTTTGACCTGACAGGAAGCATTCTAATGCTAAAAAACTGCTCAATTTCGGAAGCAGAAGCGAAGCAACTTTATTATTATGTTCGTTTCAACCGAAGTGATTTAGCTGACTATGGACTAACCTTAAAAGATCTCGATAAAATGATTCAGTTTGCTTTGGGCAGGATTCAAGCCCCTCAAATACGTAAATGGCTTGTTGATATTCAATTTTTATAATCCAAAAAGAGCTGTAATTATGCATTTCTACCTCTGGAGAGTCTGACGGTACCCGTTCGATCGTCGCAGATCCCGGCGTGACGCTCCAGGTTGTGAGCGATGACTCAACGTAAACAATCCTGTTGTTTTGTGGAAGTTAATTATCGGTGATATTGGATAATATATTAATAAGAATGGGGGGATATCAGATGTGCGGAAGATTTACCCTAACTAGTAACGAAAATGAAATCGTTGATCATTTTAAAGTGAGCAGGGTCGAGTATGAATTAAAACCGCGTTACAACATAGCGCCTTCTCAAACAATCGCTGTCATAAATGGAAGCAGCGGAAGAAGGGTATTGGAAGGATATAGATGGGGGCTTGTTCCATTTTGGGCCAAAGATATTAAAATTGGTTATAAGATGATTAATGCCAGGGCTGAAACGATACAATCTAAGCCGGCCTTTCGACATCTTATTACCACGAAACGTATTATTATCCCGAGTGACGGGTTTTATGAATGGAAAAGAGAAGGGAAGGACAAAAAGCAGCCTTATCGATTCCAGATCAAATCAAAGGGCGTGTATGGCTTTGCCGGTTTGTACGACGAATGGAAGGATCCGGACGGAGAGACACTGCGCAGCTGTACCATAATTACTACGAAACCAAATGACTTGGTGGCAAATGTTCATGATAGAATGCCGGTTATTTTGGATGATAAAGAAGCCGACATCTGGCTGGATCCGGATGTACAAGATAAAGAAAAGCTTCAGGAATTATTATGTCCTTTCCCTACAGCCAACATGCTGTCCTATCCAGTTTCTGCTGCAGTAGGGAACGTTAAGAATACGGGTTCCGAATTAATAGATGAGATTCCGTTAAACTCAAAATAAGACCCAATTTCACGCTAAGGCGTTGAAGTGCACCCCTTAGAATGGACATTGGAATAAACCCCTGGTTTATCCGATGAAATTCTAGGGGGTGCATTTTTGTATGGCAATTAAGGGACAAAAGTATAAAACGTATTCGGAAGAGATCAAGAAAGAGGCGGTTCGTCTGCATGTTATCGAGGGATGGACTTACCGAAAGATTAATGAACACTTGGGGATTAATGATCCTCAGCGGATGAAGAAATGGATGCGGAAGTTTCGGGAACAGGGCGAGTTTGGACTGGTGGATCAGCGAGGTCGACGGGAAGCATACATCGACCAAGATCGGTATGTTCAAAAGCTCAAGCGGGAAAACGAAATGCTAAAAAAGTGCTTGGAAATCTGGATGCAGGAGGTGAAAAACAGAAATATAAAGTCATTGAGATAGCTGCCTCTAGCTACCCCGTCAGCAGCCTTTGCAAACTCTTCAAGGTCTCTCGTAGCGGCTACTACGCCTATCTGAAGCGCAAACATATGGACCGGGACAAGGAAGCTGCATTGCTCATTCGTCGGGTGTATGCGCGCTACGAAGGGAAATACGGCTACCGCCAAATCCAGTTGTTCTTGTGGCAGGATGAGGGCATATGGATGAACCACAAGAAAGTATTGCGTCTGATGCAAAAGCTCGGACTTCAATCCAACATTCGCCGCAAACGCCGTTTTAACACGGCGTACCATGCGGGGGAACGCGTGGCGGAGAATCTGTTGAAGCGAAATTTCACAGCAGAAAAACCGAACCAGAAATGGGTAACAGATGTGACGCAATACCGGGTAGGTGAGCGCTGGCTGTATCTTTCGGCAGTCAAAGATTTATTCAACAACGAGATTGTGGCCTACCAGCTTAGCGAACGCAACGACAACGAACTGGTACTAAAGACGTTCGCCAAAGCGTTTGCCAAGCAAAAAGACGTGACCGGATTGGTCGTTCACAGCGACCAAGGGTTCCAGTACACGTCTCATGCTTACCATGACATGCTGCCAAAGGTTAGCGCCCAAATCAGCATGTCTCGTCGGGGCAATTGCCTAGACAATGCCTCCATGGAGAGCTTCTTCTCGCATCTCAAAACGGAAGGGCTCTACCCTTATAATATCCGAAATCTGGCAGAGGCACAAAACCGAATTGAAAAATACATACGATTTTACAACCAGAGACGACCGCAGCGGAAATTAAACAAACTGACGCCGGTAGAGTACCGACGCCAGTTTGCAGCTTAGGTGTTTTTCCAATGTCCACAAAATGGGGTCTTGACCACGTGGGAGTAGGTCTTTTTTTTTCAGTACGTGACCGATGGTTTTGCTATTCGTTTAATTCAGATAATTAGCTATGCGGTACTGGATGTTATTATATTATTATAGGGGGGAATCAGTTTCGTCATTCTTCGTCTTCTATGTAGGAGATGATAAGATGAGATATAATGGAAGAAGCGAGCCGAAATCATCGGCTGAGAATTCCACTGTTCTTCTTTCTGAAAAATCATGAATGACTGGATGAAACGCTAGAAGAAATCAGATACAAGCACAAATTGAAGGAAGGGACTGCGTAAACTTGGGATGGATTGCAAAACGATATGACAACGTTTCAGATGTTAGCCAAGAAGCTAATAAAGAGGAAGTGCTACAGTTCAGTAATGCGGAGTTACTTCTAATAGAAGATGCATTGAACATCGCACAAAGAGAGTCCGGTCAGTACATTAGCATAGGAAAAACACTGTACAAAAAAGTGCGCGGTTACTTAGAGTCCCAGGGCTATAGATTCAATGAAGACGGATCATATTACCACATTTCTCGAGGTTAACTCAATCTCCTAAAGGTAAAATTATTGGGGCAGACGGCGATTGGATTGCCTTGTACTATCAGCAGGGTTAATAGCCTATTTGTCTGGAGAGTTGTATGAGGTGAAAAGAAAAGTGAATAAGTAATATGAGATGAAGGCTTATTTTGGCCAGCTGTCAGCCGCGACCTGTGTGCTTGTTGAAGGAATTAAAACACTAAGCAAATCACCGAGGGAGAAGAACTCAATTGAAAATAAGATTGCAGATAACCGAGTTTGTATTTTCATTATCATTCACTATGACTATTATCGGGAGTTTTTTTGCTTTTCGAGCTAATATTCTCGGTACATCAATTTCTCTTATTTTAATAATAGCTGCTATTATTTATGCTATTGTCGAAGTAACCATTTCCAACAAAAAATACGGACAAGGTATATGGTACAATCGGTTGTTTAATACGTTTGAATTTCATATTGGATCCCTCACGGATTGGAGTATGATTGCCAAAAGAGCGGCAAGAATTCGACGACTAGCTTTGAAAAAGGGGGGTAGTGTATTATTTTATACCGATCATTACAAGGAAGAACGCCTTCATGAACTGGCAAAAAATATGAATATTTCAATAGAGATTCGACGGGCAAATCCGTTGCAATGGTTGGCTTATAAATATACAAGTATTGCGGTTACTTTCTACAAGCTAGAGGCATGGAAACGTAAAAAGTATCCTTTAGTCCGCTGTATCATGGAGCCTGGCAATAACAAGAGTGGCCGTGTGAGACTTTAAAAGAAAGAGCGATATAAATCATCATCTTCCCTACGAGTGGCCGCGTCAAAGACTCCGAGAAGTACAACCATTGTCGCGTGACAAAAACAATGTTATCAAGTTCTTGTCATTATATAATATTCATAATGAACGGATTTGAGATTGAAATAAACAAACGACAAAGACAAAACAAAAACTTTCCTTACCAAGCCACTACGCTAACGGGATACGATAGTTGAACCAATACAGGGAGCAGAACGCCGCGACGCTGCTCCCTGTTCTATTGTAATTGGCAGGATAATTCAATAGGATATTAGTCTTTTATGGTAAGATTATAGAACAAGATAAGTTATAGTCGTCGTTTTTAGAATGAACAGTATGAAATTATAGGGGAGTCCTAAATTGAAAAAGAAAATGAACTATTTAATCTTAATTTTAACGATCATCTTTATGGTTGGTTGTACCAATGTAGAAGATCCGCCTATTACAAATGGAGAAAACGCCATACAAGAAGTAACCAAAGTTGATAAAGAAGCAGAGGGAGCTATTACCGAGGCCATTAAGGAACCAAAAGGAGAAGAAAAGGTTGTTGATGAACCGGCAGTCGAGGAAACACCAACCCAACCAAATAACGATCTATTCTCAGGATACGAACGTATTGAAGTGGATGCTTGTGATTTGTCTGGCCATCGTGAACCTAACGTCGTTGTGGATGTTGGTTACGGGAAGCGTGAATACTGGGCATTTACAAACGAACACGGGCAACTAGTGCGTGTCATTGCTGATAAAATCATTCTACAAGATGACAATAAAGAGCCTGTGTCATCGTCTGGTAGGTATTGTGCTGATGAAGCAAAGGTCCCTGGGGTTGAGAGTGCTGTTTTAGACGAAGGACATGCCATAGCTGATTCTCTTGGCGGTGTATCCAATGCTTATAATATCACCCCACAAGATAGTACGCTCAACCGACATGGTGATCAAGCATATATGGAAGACGCTATACGCAAAGCAGGTGGAGCTACTAATTTTGAAGCAATTATCACCTACCCGAACACGAAAACGCAGATTCCCTCCAGTTATCAATACACCTATACGTTAAAGGGTAACGTGATTGTCGATAAATTTGATAATGTGAATCCTGACGAAGTAAACAAAACCCTTGGTTTAACAGACAGTAAGCCTTCTGATTCAAAAAGTTCTAACACAAAAGCGACTAATCCAAATACAAAAGATGATCTTTCTAGTGTTGATACCAATGGTAACGGGAAGATAACGATAAAAGAAGCGAAAGCAGCCGGTTATAGTCTGCCAATAACGAGTGATCATTGGTTATACAAATACATGGATGATCGTGATGGTGACGGTATGGTAGGTGAGTAAGACTAAAATTAAATGAACGGAAGAACAGAACATACTCCTGTTTTCCACAATTCCCTATGGATGGTTATAACTAGAGATGAACATCCTGAATGGTTTCAGAGTATTGAATAATAACTCTTGATAAGTCATGGTGGTTGAACTAACGGGAAACGATAGCTTAATAAAAACAGCAGCGATCGGTTTAGATCAGCTGCTGTTTTTATTAATATAACCGGCTGAGTATGGGATCGTGGAAATGTTATCAAGTTCTTGTCATCCAACAATAAGATTGCAGATAACCTTCTACACATGAAAGAATCAATCTTAATTACGCATAACTACAGTTAGACGAAATCATAGTAAAAGGAACTTATGTTTGCTATAATATATGGACAGCTAAACACTAATTAATGCCATTAATGATTACATAGTCATCGGTTTATACGCAATTTTCCATATTTATAACACTCAATTTGGAGGTTATATGTTATTTGAGCCTAAGCATCGCTATCATGTAACTTTTAAAAACGGTAATGACGAATGGGAAACAGTGCTTTTTACTGTTAAAGGTCTACTAGAAAGTCTACTTTCCTTCCTGAATCTAATTGATGCAAGTGAGTGCTATGTGGATGACTTCATTCGAACTGAGAGAATCTTCTTTGCTGTAAAACGCGGCAACAATTTCATCATAAAATTCCCTTCAGCTTTAGAAGACCATTCCCTAACGGAATCTGAGATTTACTTATGTATGCGTTCATAACTTAGAACTTGTGGAGGTCACTATGCACATCGACGAACGTAAACGCTTATTCAAGAAAGCCGACAGCAAAATGAACGAGCTGCCGTGGTACGCTCAGGAATACATAGAGCGCAGCAAGCGCAAGAAGTCGCCAAATACGCTTCTGAATTACATCCTAGATTATATCTCATTCTTCAATTGGCTTATCTCAGAAGGCTTCTACCGGGGCGAGCGCAGTGATCTACCACTTGATGTTTTAGAGAACCTTAGAGCATCAGACGTCGAGAGATACGCTGATTTCCTTGCGATTGATCAGGGTAATTCAAAGGATACTATTGCTCGTAAATTCGCTTCTCTCAAATCTTTATTCCATTTCCTATCACAGATTTCGGAGGATGATCAAGGATTTCCTTACCTAAAGCGGAATGTCATGATTAAGGTTGAAGCTGACAAAGAAAAACTCACAGTGGAGAAAAAAGCGGCACGTATCGAGGAAAAAATCCTGCGAGATGATGAAATTTTTGATTTTCGACTGTTTGTAGCAGAAGGCTTCCAGGGCATATGCGGGCCCAATAAGCGTATCCTTAACTCTCATTTAAAAAACAAGGAGCGGGATTTGGCTTTAGTCAGCCTTATTCTTGGATCCGGACTCCGGATATCAGAAGCCCTCTCGCTCGATCTTGACGATATAGACTGGTTGAAAGCAAAAGTCTCTGTCACTCGAAAAGGTAATAAAAAGGACAGCGTAACGATTAGCGATATTGCGCTTCAGGATCTACAATCGTATGTGGCGATACGAAAAAGCCGTTACCGTGTCGGCGACAATCAGGCTGCCGTGTTCCTTTCCCTCCCCACTGGACCGAGTGGAACGGTTAGCCGCCTGTCCGTGCGTGCCGCGCAGAAAATGCTTGAGCGATACGTTGATTCGTTCGGCCGACCGGCTTTGACGATCCATAAACTGCGACATACCTTTGCGACGAAATTTCATCAGGAGAATAATGATCTTGCCATGTTAAAGGAGCAACTCGGCCATTCCGATATGAACACGACTATGATCTATACTCATATTGCACAAGAGGATCGCCGTCATTCGGTAAACAAGGCGGATAGTTGAAATTCTGTTATTAAAGCGGATAGTTACCAAACGGTTGAAGGCAAAAATAAAATGAGTCAGGTACAGTACCGAACTCATTCTGAGAATGCTGCCTAATGAATAACTGTATCTAAATTTTGGGGGTCACTTCAAAATAGCGACTTCAATAGGAATATGTTCTTGTCCCTCGACAAACATACACAATTGCTTGTGTTAGGTGTCTATCTGGAAACTGCCATTACCACCTGTGTGCGGTGCCCGTATACCTATTATCTCTTAAATATTTATCTGTTTTTTGAGCTGTGGCTCCTCCATTCTTTTGATTAAAGCGACATGTAGAAATTCTAAATACAATAATTTAGTATTAACTTTAAGCAGGTTTTTCTTCTCCTGATGCTGCAACATACTGTGATCCTAGTTCCTCTGTATATATTAAAGCATTCACACTTGCATAAAGATCTTTCAGGTGGTGTTCAGTTAAGTCAAGTATTGGTTCAAACATAAATGAGTTTAAGTGTATATTCTCAGGAGTCATTAAGTTTACCTTTTCTAGTATTTTTATTTGCTCTATCTCACTTGGAAAATCAGTTTTAAATTTTCCAAACAATTTACCTGTCTGGTTACTTCTAATTTCTGAAACAAAGGTAGGATTACTGATTCTTTGAATCATGTAGCGTTCTGCATTAATTCTTGTTGCAATGGATAAAACCACTTTATTCTCCAGATTTAAACCTACCTCACCTTGTTCAGCATAGATCTCCTCAGCAACCTCAAAAATTAAATCAAAGACAAGTTTATCAGAATCATCTATTTCTAATGCGCTCATATCTTTAAAAATTTCTTTATAAGAATTTTCGATATCTCTTAATCGAAGCTGTAGAGAATTATTTTTCCAATGCAACATTGAGGTTAGAACATTGAAATTATTGTCATCTCCTATATGTTCTGCTATGTTTCTTGCGAAAGAGATCGACGCTATTAACTTAGCTTTGTTGGTATTTAAATACCTCTTCCAGTCAGCAAATGGATTGCTAATATATTTATATCCTGGATTTATTAGATCAATTGAATCAACCTTTTTGACAGCCATACAAGAGTGAGTAAACTTATTAGTGTTTATTCTATCCTGTACTGTTCTGTAAAAATCAAAGTTATGAGTTAATATAATGATATTGAAATTATCAGAATCAGATAATTCTTTCAGATATTCTATAATTGCATATTTGTTCTTATAATCAAAAGAATCTGCGATATCGTCAACTACGAGTAATGTTTTTAAATTCTGTATTCTCCGACATTCTAATTCAAATATAATGTTTAATAAGTACAATGCTCTTGTCTCACCTTGACTTAACACTGATAGTAGTAAGTCTTCACTAATGCTTTCGGAAAGTCCGGTTCGATCATTAAATATATATTCAATGCTTGGTGCTTCATCTTTTAAGATACTGTCAGCTTTATTACTCATTTTAAGAGTGTATGGTACATGAAATCTTCTATTAAAAATATCAATTACGTTTTCCCATTCTGTTTTTTCTCTATTCGCTTGCTCGATAATTCTTTTCAACTCATCTTGCGACTCTTTGTATTCTTTAGTTAGATTCAGAAATAATACAGAACATTTTTGGAAATAGGATATCCAAACAGATCTTTTCAAATTATGAATGTTCTCCAATTCAACTAACAACTCTTGATTTTCAAATAAGTAATCTCTAAACTCCCTCAATTGAGCGTTTGATATTTTTTTATCAATGTCTTCAAATATTTTTTGGAGTTCAGTATCGGATAATATTTTTAATTTTTCTTCATTAATCAACTTTTCCAGCTCAGCCGGTGAGCCTATTTCTTGTTTGGACCCATTCATGTTTATATTTATCGTATGCTCTGCTTTGAAAAATCCATTATTCGCTAAATTTTGTTGAACAGTGTCTGCATGATAGTGATTAAATTCTTTACGCAAGAACATTGAGTTTTTTATTAAGTCATTATATTTTTCTATGTATTTCCTTATTTGGTACTTAAAATCTCCAGTGGCAAGAAACTGGATAACTTTTTGGTCGAATACAATTTTATAGGATACATTCGAAAACTTTTCAACTAAATTTTCACCCAAAACAAGATTTTCAAGATTATGGATGATCTCGATTATATTTGAATTTTGTGTTGCAAAAACACTGAGAATTTCTTCTTCTACTTTGTTTATTTTTGTTACTTTCTTCAACTCTTTCATGAGTGATGCTTTTGCGTCGTTAATCTTTTCGTGAAGGTCCACATATTTCGTTTTTAGATCTTGATTCACCAGTAGATTTGAGACACGGTTAGTTTTGAATTCTTTTTCGTATGGTCTTATTACAAAAACAGACTCTTTATTGATTTCCTCCCCTGTAGCAGCTGTAATTTTACGTTTAAAAAGCGCTGTGTTTGGCATAATGAACTGCAGAATAGGTGTAATAAAACTTAAGGCAAAATATCCATAAACAATGGTGGGTACTCCTGCCAACACCTCTAATATAGGCTTGATCAGGTTTCGAACTCGCTCCGAAGCATACTCACTTAAATAAATAGCTGAGGCCAAACCAATAGGGATCGCAATTACTGAAGCAATCATAGTCACCAGAAAAGTACCCAGTAATAGCGGTATAACGCCAAAGCTTATCGGCTCGATTAAGGGAGCCCATTTCATTCCAGTAATAAAGTCATTAATGGGTACTTGTTTGAAGAAAGTGATGGACTCTGAAAATAAGGTGTATACGATTCCGATCGTCGTCAGAACGGATACGAAGGCGCACAAAAAAAGAATGATCGGCATGATATAATCACCGAAATGAATTTTACTTTTTCGGAATGGATTCCTATACATGTCTACCATTGATTCTTTTCCTCTCTAATTGAATTCATACAAATAAGGTGTGATACCCTTCCATGGTGGAAATGTACCACACCTTATTTACCACCCTATTTCAACTTTGCGAGCCCCTCATCATACATTTCTTGAGGTAATCGGATGTAGCCCACTTCCTCTGATAAATCTCCAGCGTTATTTAAATAAAAGTTTATAAATGCATTCACTTCCGGCTTTTCAAGCTCCTTGTTATTCACATAAATACTCAACGGTCTTGAGAGAGGTTTATAAGTCCCGTCATTAATGGTTTCAGGCGATGGAGATACAGGACCATCCCCTGAGTCAATTGGAACGAGTTTAAGTTTGTCTTGGTTCTCTTCATAATAGGCATAACCGAAATATCCAAGACCATTCTTCTCGCCTTCTATTCCCTGAACAAGGGTGTTATCATTTTCGCTAAAAGTAACCTGGGGATCGTTTCGGCTTTCTTGTGCTTTCCCGTTAATTACTTCTGTAAAATAATCGAAAGTTCCCGAATCCGCACCTGGAGAAAATACTTTAATATCTTCTGCCGGCCAATCTGGACGTATATCACTCCATTTTTTCACAGTGCTATTGGGTTTGAAAATTTCATTTAATTCTTTCACTGTCAAGTAATCAACCCAGTCATTTTGAGGATTGACGATTACAGATAAACCATCATAGGCAACTTCTAACTCGGTGTACTCAATACCATTAGCTTTAGCATCTTCTGCCTCTTCTGGTTTGATAGGTCGCGAGGCATTTGTAACTGCGATCTCACCTGTTGTAAATCTTTTGAAACCTCCACCGGTTCCAGATATCCCGACCGTAACGCGGACATCTTTATGTTCACTGCCAAATTCCTCCGCCACAGCTTCAGTTAAGGGATAGACCGTGCTGGAACCATCAATTTCGATGGTGCCCGATAGCTTTGCTTCCTCACTTGCATTGCTCTTTGGAGTATTGGGCTCACTTTGAGGCGTATCTCCGGATGTTCCTCCACTACAACCTGCTAACAAAATTGAAAATGCTAAACCTACAACGAGTGCTTTACCCCTCTTCATCTGAATACCGCTCCCTCTTTAAGAATATTTTTATATTACGATATAAGAATATCGTTATATTGTAAAAAAGATTCGGTATATTTATTAACTCCATGTAAATATCAGTCTAGGGGACGTCATTTTCTAGTTCTAAACGTGCTTTATTTTCCATCTCTCCCCCCACTAAAATGACGTTTGACTGCATGGCAGGTCAAATTGTTTACACAATTCTAGGACATGCATTCTTATTAAATCCCTTATTCTCCGAAAATCCAGTATGGTTGATGTATCCATCACGAGTGGGTCAACGAAGTTCCAATGGATAGATGAATAACTTGCAGGAAACCGGGGACACCTCTCGATCCGATCATTGCACAGAACGACGATGAGATCTGAATGAATTAATGTCACCATATCAATCTGAACAGATGACGGTCTGTATAACGGAATACCGACTTCATCCATAACCTGAAAGGTTAAAGGATGTATCTGTTGTGGGAGAATGCCTCCGCTGCCTACCCTCACTCTCTCTCTTCCACAAAACGACATAAACGCCTCTGCCATCTGACTGCGACAGTAGTTGTTATGATAGCTTAAAAAGAAAACACGCACAGGATATTTCATATCACACCTCATTCATGATCTGATATAAGGATTCGGTATCCAATTTTCCTTCTGCTCTTGACTTCAATTTTACGACTCAAGTTCAAAAGCTTTTTACGAAGGTTCATGATCAGCATATTAACTGTTTGTAGTTTTATCTCTTCTTGGTTATTGGATAGTACACATTGTAACTCCCAGAGCTTCACATACTTATCGAAGTTTTGAAGCAAGAATATGAATAGATGTAATTCCTTTGAACTCAGTTGTAATGTCTGGTTATCCGTCACTATCTCCAGCCTCTCAGGGTATATTTCGATACCGTACATTCGAAATGCTTTTTCATTTTCCGAGAGTTCTATGGGTAGAATTGTATTTCTTTTCGTGATCGTGTTTACTTTGTATAACATTTCTCGAAAATCAATGGCGGCATCCATCTGATCCACTACAAATCGATCCAGTATGGTAAGCGGCGTGTCAACAGGATTTTTGTCTTTCAACTCCAAGATAGGGGGGTAGTACAGAATTAAATTGTTCAAACCTCTCGTTCATCTTCATCGAAGTTTCGATAATGATCAAATCAATTGAGCTTAAATCTGTGTGATGACTCAAACCTTCAATTACATCATACCCTTCTTTAGTTAAGCCATAATGAATTACCCTCGCTAACGTTCGATCGGAATGAACGAGAAGAATACGCTTCGTTATAAATGGAATCCATTTATGTTTCAGAAAACCACCTCCTACACCCTTATAATAAAATAATTATATCTAAATATCATTATTATTTTTAAATCACAATAAATTAATGGTTGCATTTTGCAAATATTTTATGATATAACTTTTACGAGGTGATTCAAATATGGAAAATGCACGTGAATTGTTTCAAATCATGACTCGTAGATTTGGTCTTCTGAATAAAAACTGCTGCAGTATCGGAGGAAATGACGTTTCTTTAGTTCAAAGCCACATCTTGTATGAGATTGACCGGCAGCACAACCCTTCTATGCAACAGATTGCTGAAACACTAGGAACCGATATTACGACATTTAGCCGACAGGTCCAGTCCCTAATCAAAATGAATTTAGTTAAAAAAACACCAGATCCGCAGGACCGAAGAGTTCACACACTTGCCCTTACGACGGAAGGTAAATTTATTGCAACAACCATTGATATGCAGATGAATGACTATCTTAACGAAGTATTCTCTTATATGACCGAGTTCGAAAAAGAAACAGTGCTTCATTCCGTTAAAATTTTTAACGACGCGATGGCGAAATCCAATAAATGCTGCGGCCCATTATC
This sequence comes from Paenibacillus sp. Cedars, assembly GCF_003184205.1. Classification (NCBI taxonomy): domain Bacteria; kingdom Bacillati; phylum Bacillota; class Bacilli; order Caryophanales; family Paenibacillaceae; genus Paenibacillus; species Paenibacillus sp. Cedars. Next base: position 180,765 of record NZ_CP020864.1, on the reverse strand, counting down.
TGAATCATAAAATTGATCTATAGGAGATGAATTATGATGTTGCTTCATTCTTACGTTGCAGAGTATTTAATGAAAAATGACCTTCACATTCAAAAAAGCCGAGAGATAACCAATAAAGAACTCAATAGAAAAAAATCCCGTAACCTGTTCTCGTTTTCAAGGCAACCACGCATGAATACCTGCTGTGTCTCCTGCTGCTAAGCTTATATTTCCTACATAGGAGGAACTAACAATGAAAACCACTTCGATTAGACCGGCAGTCATTGACGATGTGGAACGAATATTGCACATTTATAATCAAGGAATCGAGGATCGTATAGCTACACTTGAAGTTGATCAAAAAGATATTGCATACATGAATAACTGGTTTCAACAACACCAAGATCGTTATGCAGTCATTGTAGCTGAGTACGAAGATGTCGTAATCGGCTGGGCTTCCCTTAACCCTTATTCTCAACGATGTGCTTATGACGGTGTGGCCGACCTATCCATATACATCGATCGAGCCTTCAGAGGTAAAGGAATAGGAAGTATACTTCTCCAGCGTCTTGAGGAGATTGCTAAAGAAAAAGACTTTTATAAAATCGTGTTGTTCACCTTTCCATTTAATGAAAACGGTCAGCGTCTATATCATAAACTTGGATACCGTGATGTGGGGGTATTTGAAAAGCAAGGGGTCTTGGATGGTAAATATGTGGATGTTAAGATCATGGAAAAATTGTTGTAAATATTATGTTATTCAGATCCCCAGATTCGGAACTTCAGGCTGATTCTGGTCTTATTCTACTCTTGACCCATTCCTCATCCGCCAAAACGGATATTTGTACGCATCTGCCCCAAATCCTTCACAGCGATGCCCAACAACTTCACCAGGATATACAGTATCATCAATTAAAATATGACACTTTTAACATAAGTGAGTGCCCTTTCCATGGCAGGGCAGATGGTTATCAAAAGGTCTTATTTATGGGTCCCATCCATAATGCAGAGATGGTTACTGGTTAGGGGGAGATTTAATACCTAACTCGTGTTAGCTGCCCAAACAAAACAAGAAAGGACTTCCTATTTATAACTCGGAGGTCCTTCTCAATTAGAAAATATTCATACTCAAATACCGTTCTCCCATATGCGGCGCCCCCCGTTCCTTTCAGAAGAGTCGCTCGCCATCTCATTTTTCGGACCTCAAAATATCGCTTTAGAAAATCTTTATTATGCAGAAATGACACCTCTATATATAATGCGTAGTGACGGCATTATTATGTGAGAAGCCATAGAATCAATTGACCACAGCTCGATGAATACCATTCATACTATTTACGCTGTATCAAAATAGAACCATGAACCTCAGCAAACCACTGAGTAAGTCTCCCAATAAATGCAATTGTAAATAACGATGAAGTTGGCAAATTCAGTTGCTTCATTAGTAAAACTCCAAAAAATTCAATAGAAGGATAACCCCCCTTCTTTTCTTGAATTAATTCAATTTTCTTAGCGGACTTATAATAAACCAAATCATTTTTAACTTTACCAATTTCAAACAATACAATAGCATGTCGATTTCACTTAGTTATTCTTTTTTTTCTCTTGTAAAACCAGGAACCTGATCTGTATCCATGTCTATGCTTGGGCTAGTTTGAGTAGGTAAATTCTCTATAATTAATGATAGGTCATCCAAATAGTTACTCTCCGATTTTCTTAAAATGTTTGACATATTACGCCAAGCTTTCCCTTGTTCATAAGATACTGTATTGCTGAATAAAGTATAGACAGTTAACAAATGATCCAAAGCCTGAACTTCCTCAGCATAAGGTGCTACACCCGTAATCATGTAAATGAAATTATACGCAAATGATGCATTTTGTTTAGGCGACGTCCATTCAGTATTTAATTTTCTACAGGCCATTTGGGTTGAGTAACCAGCAATTAAGCCAACAATCTGACCGATTTTTTTAAAATCAATCTCATACTCCCAGTCGGTTGCTACCTCATGAAGTGCGGAGCGAAATCCCAAAGATTGAAATGCATATTGTTCTTTTATTTGGTCTTCAACATCGATATTCAGACGCTTAATGTTTTCGGTATATTCCTTTAACTCAGATCTAAAACGGATCGCTTGTTTACGATCTGGCCATTCCTTTTTACATAAATAGAACAGTAATTCATCAAATGTACTTTGAGGTTGATTTTTCCAATCCAGATAAACTTGATTTAAATGTAAAGTGGTCATAAACAATGCTCTCCTAGTTATTTATCATATTTATTGTAGATATTTTATGCGGTTTTGGACTCATTAAAGATAAAATACATCCGATCCCGGGGAATACAATCATGATCCAAAGGATCTCTGAATATCCTCCGAAAAAATCAAAGGCGATACCAAACGGTAGCGGACCAAATGCAGAACCAATAACGGTTGAAGTCATGGTTATACCATTAATACTGGCTATACTGGATCTTCCATAGTAATTTGGCCAGATCGCGCTTAGAGTAATAGATTCAAACCCTGCAACTATACCACGCACGACACCGAAGAGTAATGCCACAGTCACATTATCAGCAGCAATCAAGATAAACATCGTAATCACTTGTCCTACAAATACTCCAGCTAATATATGATGAGATTTAAACTTATCGTTGATATAGCCCGAGACAAATGAAACCGGAAAAGAAAGTAACGCCATGAGGCTTAGAACTAAGGCTGATACTGTGGCGTCTATTCCCTTAGATCCAAAGATAGAAATTAAATGAAATGTTAAGCCTGTATTGACCATAGCAGGAATACCAGCACAAATTAGCAGCAACCAAAAGGATCTTGTTTTTAACGTTTCTCCTAATGTCCAATGCTCCTCCAATGTTACCGGTTCCTTATTCTCCGTCTGTTTATGCAGATTATCAGGTAATAGTCCTACACTCTCCGGAGTGTTACGAACGAGAAAGTAAGCAAGTGGTGCAAAAAGAAAACAAAGCATCGCCCCCCAAAAAAGCCAAGTGACAGTGATACTGTAGCTATTAATTAGCCAGGTATTAATCATTGGAATAAAAGCGGCACCACCAAACGTCCCAATCGTCATTAAGCTTAACGCTCTTCCTCTATACGCTACAAACCACTGTGACACAAGGCTTACTGGAATTAATGTCATAGAACCTTGGCCAAACAAACGTGATAAGAAAAAACCAATGAACAGCATAAAAGGCGTTACAGCAATACTATTCCAAAAACAGGTAAAACCCAGTATAATAGCTACAACTACTATTGCTTTACGTTGACCTGTTCGATTGACAATACGTCCTAAGAAAAATAACAACATTCCCGCTAAGAAAGTGGCTATTGAATACATACTTGAAATTAAAGAACGACTCCATCCATACTGTTCGATATATGAATCTATAAATATCGAGATAGAATAAGTTTGCCCTGGGCCTGAAAAAAACAACCCAACTCCAGAAATCATGACAATTATCCATCCATAAAAGAAAGGTAGTTTGAAAGGGATTTCCGATTTGATCGAGTTTCTCACACTGATTCATACCTCCACCAACATCAGCTATGTTACAAATTAAAAGTACGATTAAGGGGGATCATTATGATAAGAAAGATCTTAGTCGCATCAGATGGTTCTAAACATGCGCATCACGCTGCAGAAAAGGCTCTAGAATTAGCCAAACAATTGGGAAATGAAGTTACCGTTACGCTGTGTCACATCGTTTCCAAACCAATTTCTCGTGGACAATTGATTCAATCCAATTTCAATGTAAGATCATTACTTGAGTCTGAAGCTCATGAGGCACTTATTCGAACAGAACTGCTCTTTAAGAAGGAAGATGTACCTTTTGAACTTCATGTTGCCATGGGTGAACCAGCCGAAGAAATTATTAAAAAAGCAAATCTCGAAAGCTATGATCTTGTTATCGTAGGTAGTCGAGGTTTAAATAAAATAAAGGAATTAGTAATGGGAAGTGTCAGTAGAGAAGTTGCTCATGCTGTCTGGTGTCCCGTTCTTATAGTAAAATAAAAGCACTCCCATCAAGGAGTGCTTTTTTAGTGCCCTGTTGGGGCAGCTAGCCCTACTCGTTCAACGATTTTTGAACTTTCTTCATTTAGGCCGAGTATTTTGACTTCTTTGTTAAACTCTTGATACTTGGCAATCACTTTTGCTATACCATTTACAGCTGATTGATCCCAAACATGAGTATTTGAAAAATCGATAATAACCTGTGATGGGTCATCACTATAATCAAATTGATCTACAAAATGATTCATCGTCCCAAAAAACATTTGTCCTGATACACTATAAGTTTTCGTACCTGAAGCAGCGTGTGTAGTAGTCTTGATTTTAGATATTTTCCATGCGAATACTACAGCACTCATGAGTATACCAATTAATACTCCAATTGAAAGATTATGCGTAAATACGACTGTGATTACGGTTACTACCATTACTAGTGCATCAGATAAAGGAATTTTGTGAAGTGATTTCAATGAATTCCAATCGAAAGTACTTACGGCAACCATGATCATAATCCCAACAAGCGCTGCCATCGGTATTTGTTTTACCAGAGTTCCTAAAACAATGATCAAAAACAACAGAAACACACCAGAGACTAATGTGGATAATCGAGTTTTCCCACCTGACTTAATATTAATCATCGACTGGCCAATCATTGCACATGAAGCCATTCCACCAAAAAAACCTACCACAATATTCGCTATACCTTGTCCTCTAGCTTCCCGATTCTTATTACTTTTACTATTGGTCAAATCATCAATTAAAGTTGCGGTCATTAAAGATTCCAACAAACCTACGACCGCTAGTGATACAGAATAAGGCAGGATAATAATCAGAGTTTCCCAAGTAAATAAAACTTGGGGAATATGAAGTACTGGGAAAGCGCTCGTGATCGTCCCCATATCTCCAACGGTATTCACGTTAAGGCCTAACGAAATACTTACGACGGAAACAACAATTATTGCTACCAATGCTGCCGGTATTGCTTTCGTGACTAATGGGAAGAGATACACAATTGCTAAAGTTAGTGCCACAAGTGAGTACATGATCCAACCTTGACCAACAAAATGCTCTAATTGAGATATAAATATTAGGATGGCTAAGGCATTTACAAACCCTGTCATTACAGACTGTGGAACAAAACTCATTAAGCGCCCAACTTTAAGTAGTCCAAGGACGATTTGAATAACTCCGGTCAGAATGGTGGCCGCAAATAAATATTCCACCCCATGGTCTTTGACTAATCCTACCATCAACAATGCCATTGCACCTGTGGACGCTGAGATCATTCCTACCCTTCCACCGGTAAAAGCAATCACTACAGCCATACAAAACGAGGCATATAATCCAACCATTGGGCTGATACCTGCAATAATCGAAAATGCGATTGCCTCTGGTATCAATGCAAAAGCCACGGTCATACCAGATAGAATATCTCCTCGTGTGTTGGAAAACCAACCTTTATTAAGTTTTTTTACAGACAAAAATTTATACCTCCTATAATTTATTTGTGACTTTTCAGTCTCAGAAAAGTCAAACCCGATTCAACACTCATGCGGTCGATTATATCTGCTCTAAAAAAAAATGACAAAGTTCATATTCCCTTATGTAAACGCTTGAAAATACGATTTCCTTCATAATTCAACCCCGTTCTATATCATCCGATATAAATTAGTCAAAATTTAATTAATTTGATTAGTTTGAGTATAATGTATTATAATTGAGTATAATTAAATTTATCCTAGAGGAGAGATTTCTAACTTGGAAGAAAATCATGAAATTATGACAATTGCACAAGTGGCAAAATACTTACAGTTAAGTGAAATAACGACATATAAATTAGTAAATGAGGGCGTTATTCCCGCTTTTAAAATTGGACGGCATTGGCGAGTGCAAAAGAGTGATCTATCAGAATTGATCGAAAGGCTGAAAAAAGGCGAAAGAATATAAGAGAAATCAGATCTAACCTTTCCCCTATTTATTACTAACAGTCTTCTCCTTATACAAAGTAGAAAGGATTTATTATATGATTCAACAGCTACCCATTGATTTACAACTAAATGAAAAAATAACTACTTCTAAAAAAGATCCTGTAGTCCGTATTTTCTCGTTGGGTGGACTAGGTGAGATTGGTAAAAATATGTACGGAATCGAATATAAAAACGAAATTGTTATTATTGATGCCGGCTTAAAGTTTCCAGATTATGAAATGGCAGGCGTTGATTACATTATTCCGGATATTCGCTACCTAATCAGCAAAAGAAAGAACATTAAAGGTTTATTTCTTACCCATGGCCATGAGGATCACATAGGAGCAGTTCCCTTTCTACTTCGCCAACTCTCCATCCCTATATATGGTGCTGCTCTCACAATCGGACTCTTAAAAGCCAAGTTAGAGGAGCACCAATTGTTAGACCAAACCAAACTCTATGTTATTCAAGAAGATGAACGTTATAGTTTTGAAAATCTCCATGTTCATTTTTTCCGAACGATGCATAGTATTCCTGACGCGTTCGGAATTGTTGTGGATACACCATTCGGCCCTATTGTTCATACCGGGGATTTTAAATTTGACTTTACTCCTGTAGGAAAACCTGCAAATCTCCATAAAATTATGAAATTAGGGAATAAAAGGGTTTTAGCATTATTAGCCGACAGTACGAATAGTGAACGTGAGGGATTAACCCCATCCGAGAATGAAGTTGGGAAATCGATTTTGGAGTCCTTTAAGGCATGTCCCGGTCGCATCCTGTTTGCTACCTTTGCTTCTAATGTTCATCGTCTTCAACAAGTCGTTGATGCAGCTGTGAAGTGCAATCGAAAGATCTTTGTAATTGGTCGAAGTATGGAAAAGGTTTTTTCTATTGGTCAAGAACTTGGCTATATCCATGCTCCAAAGGGATCATTGATTAGTGCAAAACAACTCCATGCTTTACCAAATGAGGAAGTATTAATTATTTGTACAGGTAGTCAGGGTGAACCCAATGCTGCATTAACAAGAATTGCTGCTGGCTCACATCGAACGATTCAAGTGTATCCTGGTGACACTGTTATTTTTTCTTCCTCGCCTATTCCGGGCAATGTTCAAAATGTGAATCGCAGTATTGATATGTTAATGCGTGCTGGAGCATCTGTCATTTATGGTTCTGTATTTGACATTCATACATCTGGACATGGCTCACAGGAAGATTTGAAACTTATGCTTCGTGCCATACGTCCTAAGTATTTTGTTCCTATTCATGGAGAATACCGTATGCTTGTAAAGCATAAAAGACTTGCTGAACAAACTGGGATATCCCCTTCAGAGATATTTATACTGGAGCTAGGTGAAACGCTCTCCCTTTCACAAAATAACGCATGGAAGGGGCGAAAAATTCCTTCTGGCAGCGTATTCGTTAGCAATGGTGAGATGCGTCACTTTGAGAAACATTTAATCGAGGAAAGGAACCAGCTAGCACAAGATGGTGTCGTCGTTGTCGTTATGGTGATTCATATGGAAGAAAATCGAATATTAGTCGGTCCTGATGTGATTAGTCGTGGTTTTGTATATGTGAATGATGCCAAGCATTTACTTAAGAAAACCGAATTAGAGCTTAAGAATGAGCTTTTGAAATTGTGCAATAAAGAATTTGATCGATCTAACTGGAATAATGAAGTGGTTAGGGTATCACAAGACGTCTTTTCTCGTGAACTCGGAAGAACCCCTGTGATTCTTTCCTCAATTCATGAAGTATGAGTTGCAAAATAAAATAACAAAAGGGATTGGGAAATCGATGAGATTAATCAAAAAGATGATACACCCGGATGTAAAATCGATTGAGGGCAATATATTTGAACGAAAAGCGGCAAGAGCTATAATTATGAGAGGCTCAGAAATTTTGCTCTTATATACCAAACGTTACAACGATTATAGTTTTCCGGGTGGTGGACTAGAGCTGAATGAGGATCTTTTAACCGGTTTGAAACGGGAAATTATAGAAGAAACAGGAGCAACCAATCTTCGCGTCCAAAGTGAATTTGGATGTATTGAGGAATATAGACCTCACTACAAACCCGATTTCGATTTGGTTCATATGATTTCATATTATTTTATGTGTACTGTAGATAAGGAACTGGGAAATGCAAAACTTGAGGATTATGAAATTACAAACGGAATGACTGCGGTTTGGATTGATATTAACGAAGCCATCAAGCACAACCGCCAAGTCATCAGGAATCAGGAAGAATCCATGGGTCTTTCCATTGAGCGTGAGACTACAGTACTTGAATTGATTGTCCAGGAGCTTATAAATAGATCCGCTTAATAAAAACCCTTCAATGAACTAGTCATTGAAGGGTTTTTGCTCATTGATATTATTTTCTACTTAACGATAACCACGGGGCAATGAACTCTTTTAACAACCTTATGGCTAACACTGCCTAGCACCATTTCTTGAAGCGCATTAAGCCCTCTGCTCCCGATCACGACCAGTTCAACCTTTTCTTTGTTTGCATAGTCAATAATTGTTGGTCCTGGTTCCCCGTGCAAAATTTTTATCTGATAATTGATCTTCCCTTGTTGAAGCAACTCTTCAACAGGGGCAAGCTTTTTACGCCGGTTTAATTCTAATTCTTCTCTTCCTTGGGCATGCAAAATTTCGCTTTTGGCTTTTGAAAAATCGGCGACAATAACAACTTCAACTTTGCTATTTGGTGATGCTGAAGCAATTTTGACGGCCTCTTTGGTAGCACGCAATGAATTTTCTGATCCGTCAGCAGCTAATAGGATTCGACTATACATTTGATTCACTCCTAGGAAATTAGTTTAATGTGCACTTAATTTTGCATTAGCGTCATTATATACAGCTAATTTATCCACGATTTTTTTACTTGAAGAGTTCAAGCCTTTAATCGTGACACGGTTCTGATTCTCTCTGTATTTAATGACCACTTTATCAATGGCCCCTACAGCAGAATCATCCCACACATGTGAATTGGAGAAATCGATAATGATGTCGGTGTCACTTACTGAAAAATCAAAATTGTCCACAAAACTCTCAACTGAGGCAAAGAAAAGTTGTCCTTCCACGTCGAAAATTAATTGTTTGTTCTGCTGACGCTTGCGCACTTCAATCTTTGAGATTTTAGCTACAAAGAAAATTGCACTCAAGATAACTCCAGCGATAACACCTTTAGACAAATCATGAGTAGCAACAACAATAATAACCGTCACAAGCATCACAGCTGCATCTGATTTAGGCGCTTTCCGCAAGTAAGCAAATGAAGACCAGTCAAATGTCCCAATTGAAACCATAATCATGATACCTACCAGGACAGGCATCGGAATTTGTACAACCAAATCACCCAAAACAAGGATAAGAAACATTAAAAACACACCTGCGATAAGCGTAGATAATCTGCCACGCCCACCCGATTTAACATTGATGACAGACTGTCCGATCATAGCACAACCAGCCATTCCCCCAAAAAAGCCGGTTACGATATTAGCAATACCTTGCCCTCTTGCCTCCCGATTTTTGTGACTACCGGTATCGGTCATATCATCTACAATGGATGCGGTCAATAACGACTCCAACAAACCTACAATCGCCAAAGCTAATGAATAAGGAAAAATTATTTGCAACGTTTCCAGATTAAATGGTACATCCGGTATGAAGAATGAAGGTAAGGATTGTGTTATATTGCCTAGATCTCCTACCGTCCGCAAATCAAATCCTGAGAAAATAGCTACTGCCGTCAACAAGATAATCGCGATGAGTGGTGCCGGAATTGCTTTAAAAAACAAGGGTACTACATATACTATGATGAGTGTTATTGCTACGAAAACATAAGTCATTGTGGATATTCCCCAGAAATGCGGAACTTGAGCCATAAAAATCAAAATAGCGAGTGCATTGACGAAACCAACCATGACAGCTCTTGGGATGAACTTCATCAGCTTCGCGATCTTTAAGAATCCAAACACCAATTGAATAACACCCGTCAATATCGTTGCAGCCAGCAAATAATTGAGACCATGATCTTTAACTAATGGAACCATTAGAAGAGCCATTGCACCGGTAGCTGCAGAAATCATGCCTGGTCGACCACCAACAAAAGCAATGATAACGGCTATACAGAATGATGCGTACAGGCCTACCATTGGGTCGACTCCAGCTATGATCGAAAATGCGATCGCTTCGGGAATTAGAGCCAAAGCAACAACAATACCCGCCAATACATCTCCTTTCACATTAAATAACCAATCTCTTTTTAGTTTCTCAATCACTTAACTCCCACCTCAAATTTAATTGGCTTTTTATTCTCTACTCATTGTCAAAGCCGTTTTTTATATCAACAGTCTAACATCATCTTTCCCCAAATGGAACCTTTTTGATTCAAATAATTTATGGTATGATAAAATCACCGTAACAGTACAAGGAGTGTAGGTATGATTATTGGATATACGCGTCCGTATCACGATGATTTGACTTGTGATGAGCAAAATATAATTATAAAAAACAAGTCATGTGAGACCATAATTACTGAAAGTCATTCTTCAGCTAAGAATAGAACTGCACTTAACCGGATGATGGATAATCTTAATCCGGGTGATAAAATCGTTGTTGCTAAACTTTTTTCATTGGCAGATTCAACACGTCATTTAGTGGAGTTATTAGAGGATTTAAATCAAAAAAATGCTTATTTAGAATCAATTAAGGAAGGAATTGATACCAGCAGTCCAAAGGGATACTTCTTTGAGGATATCGTCAAACACTTAGTTGATTTCCAAAGTGATGTTATAAGCGAAAAGACAAAAAAAGGAATGAACGAAGCCAAACAAAAAGGAAATGTTCCAGGAAGACCTCGAAAGTCAGATAAAAATGTAAAACAAGCGATTATGATGTATCAGAGTAAAAAATATAGCTTATCGGAGATAAAAGAGGAAACGGGGATCAGTAAGTCTACATTATATCGTTATTTAGAGAACTAATATTATTTGGGTCATTCGTTACCCTACGGTATCCTGAAAAAGTTCGACCTATATAATCCTAATCGCATATACATTCAGTAACTAGATCAAACGAAATAATTATTTTATTTCTAAAATAGCACAAACTTTCAATTGAGAATCTAGTCAATGTCTGCTCGGAAATCTTTACTCTTCGCTAACCCATAACCAGTTTACTCTACCATATTATCTTACATTGGATGGCTCTTGCTTCGCACTCTTCTTTTATCTTGCCGATTGCTCCATTAGAAATTACTAACATTTCGGAAGTTTTGTTCGCTAAGCAAATTTTACTTAAAAAGTCGAATTCCTGAACACTTTGGAACCGACTTTTTTAGATTGGTTTTTTGGATTATCGCGTCCTTGTAATGGTATCATTGGAATTCCTCCTTAAAAGATGTGTATTGAGGTATTGCATGTCATTTCCCTCTCATTTTTTTTGATTGTTCACCATCTAAATAAAAAACGAACATTACTCTAAGTGATGCTTCGATTGGAGAAAAAGCGACTTCTTCAAGCTGCAGGTACCAACCTACTAAAAAAATCAAGTTCAGACGTTTGTTGTGGCTGCAAAGTAAACAACCCCCAAGATGCTTCTGTCTAGAAAACGTGAGAGTTTATATAGGGAGAGGCTTCCAAGTCCCATCCTCATAGACTCCAGCCCATCTTTTGAATCGTTTACATGCGGCCGTACTAGGTTGTCGACAATTGTAGCTGGTGTGTTTCTGATGTTTCTGATCTTGGTAGAGTTGTGTTCCAAGGCCTGTCTTAGCAGAGATTATGATCATGGTGGGTCGGCGCCGTAGATAAAGTTGTAATTAAGTACCGTGCCAATCATATCCATGTCACGGTTAAAGGACAAAATGCATCAAGTAAAAAAATTTCAAATAGATTAGATATATACCATGATTCTAACGCGCGAATAAAATCACATTCGAACAGGAGTGATGTACATGTATCAACATATTTTACTTGCTGCAGATGGTTTCGTGCTGCAACTGAAGCAGCTAGAGTCGCATCTCTAAGTGATGGTGCAACAGTAGAGGTTTTCTTGCTGTAGATCCAACTAAAATAAAAGAAGAAGTCCTCCATCCACAGAACCATGATGAAATTGTGTTAAAACGGAAACAAAAACTATTACCAGTTACAGAAGAACTGGGAACCGTGAATCATCAAATCACAATTGTCATTGGTGATCCGGGTCCAACAGTTGTGGATTACTCAAAGAAGAAAAATGTTGATATGATCATTATAGGAAGTCGTGGCCTTAATTCATTTCAAGAATTTGTTTTAGGAAGTGTCAGCCACAAAGTAGTAAAGAGAGAGCCCGGTGTCCTGTTATGGTTGTAAAATAGAACTAACACCGTTTCACAATCTACGGTGTCGGACTTCCCCATAAGCCGCTGGTTACCCGTATGACTCTAATTTAGAGATTCTATTGTAATATGCGTTGTAGGCCCTTATCTATAGTTTATCCCACTTCTGGGACTTGGCCTTTATGGATTCAATCTAAGCCTAGACTGAAAAAGAATGGAAAGATAACAGATATAATATCTTCTACGAAAAAGAGCCTGTCGGTTTGATGGACCGACAGGCTCTTTAGTATTTAATGGGCATAGAAAGGTACTACCAATTGTTGTTGGATAACCTCAAATCTACAAACTCTTAATAAACCCCAAAATACGGATGATGCTTATAGTATTGATTTACGAACGATGTAAAAGTATTTTTCATAAAAAAGTAATGGTCCCGAAAGTCATTAACTTCGGGACCATCATACTACTTCATAATTATAATGCAAATTTCACATCTTTAATGTACACTTCATAACTATATTGTTTAGTTCGCAACTTTAATGTTACTGAACAGTCGGGACCTAAGCCAACAGAGAGGACACCTGCGGAACATAATTTGCTCTCAGAAGATCATCAATTCCTTTTCCTAAAGATGCATCCCACATCGCAAGACTCAGTGCCATATCGCTCTCTTTAGCAAAAAATTCTGCACAGAGTTCTAATGAACGTTGAACTTCTGGTGTTGTAACAGCGTCAGCATCATATGCTAGAACAACATGCCGGCAACCGAGCTGTTTAAGTGGTTCAAGAGCTAATCTGAAAGCTCCTGTTCCAGGTATAGCCATAAACGGCTTTACCATCATATCCGCAGCAAGATCTGCTTTCATTGCTCCCTCAGTGATCCAAATCTCCGAGCAGTCAATAAGGCCACTAGGATCCTCGCCTGTTTTCCAGTAAGGTAAACATGGATACGGTAATGCCAGATGAACCGGAAGCGGTCCACCTATAGAGGCTCCATTTAATTTTGAACCACTACTCCACCACCAGTACTTGGTACCTTGCTGCAATCGTACACTAAAGACGAATTGCCCTGACTTGGAATTGCATATCTTCTTATCCTTCTCTGTAAGGATCACTTCAAGGATCTTGTCCTGGACTTGAAGCGAGCATTTCGCTCGTCTCAATCCGTTAGAGAGTGGTTCAACCTCTTCCAAGATGTTCCCTTTTATAGAACCTTCCATCGTTAATTCCAGTTTTGGCTTGTCTACACGTATCTGCCAGCCTATGATCTCATTTAAAATCGAACGAAACGGCACCATCAATCCGGTATCGCCGGCCATCGTCCAATACGGCCCATATCGCCCCTCTTGAGCGAAAAAGCCTGGAACGCCCAATAAGTCCGTATCACTGCTTATGCGACCAATGACGCCTTTGGCGACTTTGTAACGATCACGATCCGGCATAGTCCGATATTCTCTCAAACGAATGGACTGGTCATCCATCATTCGATCCTTCAGCAGATGGTTAGCATGCTTTGCAGTTAACGGGATTTCTCTCGTTAAGGCACGGTATACACGATTAAGATGGTCGTTTGAACGTTTTTCTACGGCATTTGAAACCTCTACTTCGATCTTTTCTCGAGGAATATGTTCCGTCAAATAATGTGTATACTGTCGGCCAATATCTGTATCCTTGAATTTATCAGATGGTACCCGCATGCAATGGACAATGGTCTGGTCCTCATTGATCCCACACCACCCTTTCTTCCCGCAAATCGGGCATTGAGACATAATCTCATACCATCCAACATGTCTTGTTCTACGTAGCCTCATGCCTTAACTCCTTTCTTTAAGAAACCTGTTGATCCTCAATCTCTTGTTTAAAATGCATTTCAACCAATCGAAGTTGTCCGACCTCAAGTGAATTAAACCGCCCATTAAAGGTGACTTTTAGTAATTGGGAGATTCGATTTTTCACATAGGTTTGATCAAATCCCTTTGTAAGATTGATCAATTGGTTTACTAGTGAATTTTTCATTTTGACCGGATCATCAGGTTCACTTGTCTGTTTAGTAGTCGTGCGAGAGAAATCACGATCGAGATCCTGGACTTCTCCTCTGTCATTCTGATTCATCACCTTAGATTTCCTCTCATTTTTCAGATCCTCCAGCGCCTTCTGCCTAGATATGTCGATGAACATATCCTCGAAAGACGTTAGGCCGGATCCAATACATCCGTATCCTGCCTGAGCGAGTGATCGCCCTACCGCGCTTGTCGTGGCATTTTCAATTGGATTTGTCGCATCGACGCCGGTACCTCCAAATCCGATCACAGCTCGATCACGTGTTTTAACTCGCTGACCCTTTTTGTTGAGTCCATCAAATACGCATTCAATGACCCAATGAGTTCCGATCTGGTCCGCATAGGTTTCGAGTGTGTACCCGCTGTCATGCTCTTGGTGTACGTCAATCATTTCCGTAATGCGGCCTTCTACGTCCACATAAGGCCTGAACGTTTCAACAAATGTCTTACTGTGGTACGAATGCAGGCCACGTCTCCGCTGCTCATCCGTTAGAAAGAATTCCTTATCCCAGATTTTCTCATTTCTTGAGAGAATCCGGATATGTTTGTGATATTTAGCCGGGACCGAATCATATACCTGTTGAATATGATCTTTGGCTAGTTTACGTTTTTCAAGTGCCATGCCTAGTAGATGATCTGCCAGGCCACCACTAAGTTCTTTTTTTTGAGATTCACTACCATCATGTTGCCTGCTCCCATGGTTTCCAGCCATGTAAACACTCCTCCTCGAAGATTGTTTAGTTTCCCTCTTTCCTGTGCTGATCATGGATCCATGATCGTGCCTCCTTCACCTGTTTATGATCAAAAAAAGAGCCCATCAAATGATGAGCTCCGAAAAATGGACGCAAAAAAAGCACATACTTCTAGCGCATGCACCCTGCAAATCCACTACCTATTTGCCATAAACAGCTTCTCGCTCTCCGCCGAAATTGTCAGTCAGCAGAGAAAATCAATTCATCTTTCTTATAATACCTCAATTATAACATCTTCCACCGATAGAGAAAAGTTACGTCCTATACAAATCTAAAGTATAATAGCGTAAGAGGTGGTGACCAGCATATGTCATATGAGGCTTCCTATTTTGGCTTGCAGAAAATAACCCTTACTGAAATCAAAATCCTCCTTTGGCTTTCCGATGTGATCCGTTGGAACCTTACACCATTTCATTCCTATGAAGCTACGCTTGCCGATCTATCCCAGCGTATGGGGCGGAAAAGTATTAAATATTCAGAACTGAAATCTAGCCTGGACCAACTGGCAACACAAGAGATCATAATTCACGCCGGCAGTGTAGAATTCGAGAAGAAACTAATAGAACATTTAGAATTATCTCGTGGATCAGTTATCAAGTTTCGGATGCACGCCTTTGTGGAGATTTTGTTTCTCCGTATTGCCAAACTGTTTAATTCCGATGAAATCGACTTACTATTGAAGGCTAAGAGCAGCTTTACGATTAAGCTATACTCCCTGATTCGTGACAGCATTTGGGCCGACGAGGTGGTCTCCTTAGAAAATTTAAGGGCCATGCTTGGGGTGCATCATCAATATCCGCGATACGCCAATTTTAAAGCGAGAATATTAGCCCCAGCCATCGAAGAGATCAAGGAACTGCTCGGGTTATCGATTAACATTGTAGAACATAAAACGGCCGGCAATCGCATAATTGGCCTGCAGTTCCACCTTTCCCGATTTCTCACTCATGCTCACCTGGATATCAATCAAGAATACTTTTTTGATCAAGCCAGACTCTTCACTGGGTTCTTAGGGGTCAAGCTTACCCCAGATCTATATTCCAAGTGGCTGAGGAAAGGTGAATACGCCTTCATTATAGCACTTGACTATGTACAAACCCGGATTGATGGGATTCGGCAGCCAGTGCCGTATTTATCAAAACTGATTGATACCGGATCCTATGGCCAACCTTTAAATGGCCTGCGGCCAGAGGAGTATCTACTCATTCGTGATTTCCTGGAACCCTTCCGCGGTACTACCAGTTTCACTCCTCATTTTGTGATCGAAAATGAATTTAAAAAGTTATGCAGTGAAAAAGGATTTAAACAGAAGGCGGGTCAGATCTGGCTCAAGTCCAAAGAAAAAATCATCAACGATATCAATAATTACGTCACCCACAATCGAAAAAAGAAGCACCCCGCCGATTAGACATAGGGGTGCTCTAATAAATATTCATACAATTCTCGGACATATTTTTGGTCAAAATCCTCCGGTTCCAAGGGCCTTAAGTTACGATTTCTTCGTATCTCTAATGTACGGTGAATCTCATCCACTACATCCTGAGCCATATCACTCCGTAGTTTCTTCTCTTCGGATTTTTTAGCACCATGAATCTTTTCGTGATGCTGTTCGATTAAACGCCGTAAACGGGCATTTAAGTGAGGGATAGATGTATCAAAGTCAAACCTGTCTTCATCCTCATATCCGGCACCGTTATGAACGAAATCCTCGCGGATTGCTTTTACCATATATCCGCTGATATTATCGATATTTGCCTCTTGTTTTGTCTCATATACGTATTGAATGTTGTCCTTAACTCTCTTCTCACCAAATGTTTGGATCAGCTCTTCAGCAACCGGCTT
The DNA here is from genome assembly GCF_003184205.1 of Paenibacillus sp. Cedars. NCBI lineage: Bacteria > Bacillati > Bacillota > Bacilli > Caryophanales > Paenibacillaceae > Paenibacillus > Paenibacillus sp. Cedars. Next base: position 163,797 of record NZ_CP020864.1, on the reverse strand, counting down.
TCGGACGCCGAAGCGGGTCAATAATGAGTATGCTGTGACATCCTTCTCGAAAATCTCCGGATCCTTTAGAAGCAATTTTTTGCGGTGATTAGGCTTTATGTAACATGTTATTGCCACTACTTTATGTCCGACTTTCGTTTCCTCAAAGTCAAAAGAAATATCCGTCTTTTCGGCTAGCTCTTCCTGTGTCTTCAAAAGAACCCGCTGCTTCAAATGCCCGTAATGAGTCAGTTTCCCTGGATCGATCTCCAACAAATTTCGGAGCTGCTCAAGCGTAAACCTTCTTTTTCCGAAATTCAGGTATCGCTTAAGTAGTTCATACATCCGTATCGAGTATTTACTCTTCAGAACTAAGACATTAGCCAATTTATATCGGGTGAAGTCCTTCTTCAGCTTCAGTAAATAAGGCTTCAACTGTGGTGAAAATTCAAGTTCGACCAAACCTTTGCGATGATGGTAACGTGATGCGGAAAGCCAGTTCACTACAAGATCCGATTCACCATTGTTTTCACGAATTACCAGCGTCTTTCGCTGTAATCCTGTCACAACTTCCCGGATTTTTTTATAAAAATTCTTCTCTTGCAAATCTAAGATGTCGGCAAACTCCTTCACCTTCACGAAATGCGTTTTGAAGTCTTCATCATCAGGTTGGATCAATGAAATGAGCGTATAGATGACACGCGATTCCTGTAGGTCAAGGTTAAGAGGCATTTCAATCAATGCATTTGACTTTGTGACGACATATTCAGGCGAAATAGACGTGGGACCCAAATCAAATTCTAGCTGTTCTAGCTGTTCTGCTTCCATTCCCTTAACCCTCCCTTCATGATTACTATAATTAACCGGCTCCCGATTTTCCACTCCTTTATATGTGACAGAAAAAAGTAAGATATTACCTGTAAATCAATGGACATCTGTCACAATATTAGGAGTTTTTTGGGGGATCCGCCACAAACAAGGTATTTTACTTATTCAAAACAGCCTTATAAGAGTCTTCTCGGTACAATTATCACACAATGAGGAGTTATGTACTACTTTACTGTCACAAAACAAGGAGTACGTAGATTAGAAGAATCCTCTAGCTGTCACAATTATAGGAGTGTTACGAGATAACTATCACATTTTTAGGAGTAAATCTATACTTCTGTCACAAATTGAGGAGTTCTTTATGGCTAAAAAAGATTATCTCCGGTCTTTTGTCACAAAAATAGGAGTTAGATACACAGAAGATCAAGCTCTACCGAAGGATTCACCTTTTTTGTTGTTATCAAGCGTCACAAATTGAGGAGTTTAAAGTAATGTCTGTCACATAAAAGGGAGTATTTCTATCTTGGGTTTGCCTGCAGTCACAAAAACAGGAGTGTTTTATAGCTCTGCTGTCACAAATCGAGGACTTATCGTTCACTTCTGTCACAAGATAAGGAGTAACCCATTCATTTTTTTGTTCAAAACTTCACCATAACGATATAAGAAGCTTCTAGGCGTTCAATCGAAGGTAACAAATTGGGCGAAATAGCCTTCATCCTACTCCCAAAGTTGTGACATTTCTACTCCACAAATCGTGACAGGCGACTCCTTAATTAGTGACAATCAACTCCCCCAATTGTGATTTCTATACTCCTTAATATGTGACGTTCAACTCCCTAACTTGTGACAGAAAGGCGCTAGAAAGCCAATAGAATCAATAGATTCTGAGACTTGTAAACAAACAATCATTCTTATAATCATTTAAAATAAATAAACATTAATATAAAACAAGCATTATGCGTCCAGCCTTCGGCTTTTTCTTAAATTTATTTTTCTGTCACAAAATAAGGAGTGGAAATATGTAGAACTTTGAAGGTAATATATTAATATATATATTAGAATAAGAGAAAATAATAAAGCCCCCATTCCGATCGACATTTTGCTGTCCGCGGCCGCCAAGCGTAAGACAGTAAAATATGGAGGAAGTAAGGACTTCATTTACATAACAAAGTTGTGAATATTTTATCATAACCTTTGTCCTCTGTGAAGTATCTGCTTTCAAAGGTAGGGCCAATCAAGGAGTCCATTATGATTGATAAGAACCTAAAAGGAACGCAACATAAGTTGTTGTATTATCGGTACCGGCCAACCGGTACGGAAAAACCTAAGGTAAGAAAAGTCGGTGGTATCGAGCAAATTTATACCGAAAAAGAGCTTGAGAAAATCTATATCTCTGAAAATGATGTTCGCAAGTTTACCTTGGATAAACATGGTCAGCCAATACCTTATGTGGATGGTCATGTTACGATACTTAGCAACTATATTTTCGATTATTGGAGTCATTTCTTAACCGCTGAAGGGGTTGCCCTATACGGACATTTGAAACGTTACTGTTACGGCGATAAAGATTATTGTTGGCCAGACCTTAATCTAATCGGCATGAAAATGAATAAAAGCCGAAACACGATCAAAAAAATACTCGGAAACCTTGAACGTTACGGATTTGTACTAGTTTTTAATGTTCAAAACGCTGACAAGAACAATATGGAGGAAAGCCCACTGTATAAGGTTCGCAAGCAGGTTCCTTTCCTACCTCAAGAGCTCTATGAGCAGCTGCCGACTGAATTGAAACTTGATCACGATAAATATATGCAAAGTATCGTTACGAACTTTGATCACATTCTCAATTTGGATCCAGCTGTCGACTATTTCGAAATTTATGAAGATGTTATCAAAAATGGAACCGTTGTTCGTAAAGAAAAAACTGTGCTGCAGCTCGAGAAAGAAACCCGAAATAAAATCAGTCTATTACAAGAGGAGCGCTCCGCAGAGGATGAACTTTTATGGGAGCAGGTCCTGTCCGAAATAAAATCCAAGATTTCCCGACCATCTTTTGATACTTGGTTTAAAAACACTTTTGCTATTAAGCGGGATCAAATCTATACAGTGTATTCCCCTGTTCCCTTTACACGGGACTGGTTAAGGGATCGTTATAAGAATATGATCTTAAATATCTTTCGCTCGCTAAATGGAGAAATCATCGATGTACAATTTGACAGTTTACAGTTAGATTAAGCAGGCCACAAAGGCCTGCTTTTTTGTTGGATTGAATCGCCTCTCAAATATTGAGGAGCCATCTATCAATATTTCTTCAACCGCTTCTCAATATCTGAAAGGCGGACTATAAAAAGATGAGAATCGGTGCCTCTCATTTTTGAATAGCGAGTTGTCCACTTTTCATCCGCCTGTCACATTTTGAGTATTTATCTCTCAAATTATGATAAACAGATACGCTAATCAATTACTGAGATACTCCTTCTTAAATTATGAGATAGTCTGGATCAATGGTTGAGAGACCCTCTATCAAGGTTTGAGAACAAATAAATACTTAATTAAGAATCAAAACAAATGAATCGAATTAAGAAAAATCATTTACACCTTCATCTTATGAGTGACAAGCAAAGGATATGAATAAGCAGAAAAAAACCACCAGATTGGGCAGCCTTTACTATAGTGATTTTGTTTCAGATAACCGAAAAATATATCCGCAATACTGACTGATTTCCACTTTCTGATGACATGGATGTTTAGCAGAAAATAAAGTATTAGACTGGATCTTTATATTCCACGCGGATTTTCGAATTGTCATACCATCAGACTCAATAACCCTTGAAATTGAAACAGCGACAGCCATGGACGAGAAAATAAAGTCCTAGACTGTCGCTGTTTTCATTGAACTAACGTGTCCAGTTAGCGTAATAAGGCTGTGGATGATCCGACAAAAGGCCAAGAGTTACATGCTATCTTAACGCCATTAACAAATCATCAAATTTTTCTCGCCATTCTCGGTGAGTCGTCCATTTAACGTCTTGATTGTCACCATGTCTCCTAGGGACAATATGGAAATGAGTGTGAAACACATCTTGTTGTGCCTCGGGTCCTGAACTGTTGATTATCTGGACATTTTTATTCCTAACTTTGTGTTATATAACATAGTTATCTTTTTAACAACTGGCATTACTTTTATCAATTCATCTTCAGGTGTGTCAAAAATGTTCTCATAATGCCTATTTGGAATAATTAAAGTATGATATTCATTTACGGGATTTATATCGAGAAAAGCATAAACGGACTCATTTTGATAAACCTTCCAAGAATTAGCTTCACCTTTTACGATTTTGCAAAATATACAGTCTTCCATTAACAATCTCTTCTCCTTACCCCAGTAACAGAACATTTACCATTGAGCGACATTCGAGTATTGATTTAAAGCGGAACAGGCAAGGTTACCGAACCTTTGGATATCTGAAATATAATCAAATCCATTTTTCCCTCCAAAAGTCCAAAGACTATTTGTCATTCTCACCACCACTGCTTTAAGCTTAGGTATAACAGTACATGAACATCCTGAAGCTCCAAGAATTTGATAACTCCCTTCTGGAAGGTCCGAGCCCATTTCAGAGTTTTTTACATTCTTGTCTTGTATCCACCAGAATGATCCTAGCCTTGGTAAATGGGATGGTAACGAAGAAGGAGTTAAGACAGAAGTGAGGTTATCAAACAACTCTTTGGGAAGGATTTGTTGACCTTGAAAATATCCCTTATTTAAGTGGAAATTTCCCCATAAAGCAAGATCCCTTGCGCTTACATAAAGATTACGATCACTACCTTCATCTGATTCAAGTCTTAAAGTGGGGTAGCTATTAGGATCATTTATATCACAAACTAAAGATTCTTTACCTGCTGTTCTCCACTCGGTCTCCGTTATACCCAACGGTTCAAACACTCGCTTGTTTATTAGTTCAGCTACAGTTTTTCCGGTTGCATTCTTGATAATTGCTGCTAGTATTTCAGGTCTTTTTCCTTCAAAAGACGTACCTGCTTCAAATCTACGTAGTACACCGTCTCCTTGAAATTGCAAACCCGTTGTCCTTGTAACTAAATGTCTAATTGTTGTGTTATTTAGAATGCTACTATCATAAGTCATTAAATAATTACTTATTGGCTCATCGAGACTTTTTATTGCGCCATCATGTATAGCAATAGCAGCTGCTAGACCTATATATGTAACCCTTGTTGAATAAACATTAAATTGAGAAAACACATCCACCCTTCTGGCACCCTTATGGAAATGATAATATCCAGAATACCACTCATGAAGGATTTTGTTGTCTTTCATAACGCATATTGCAGCAGCCGAAGCAGCAATGCGATCTTTAATTTCATTTGTATATTGATTCAAATCATTAAAGTAATCCATTTGCTACACCTCACTTCACAGAATTTTCGTTCGTATATAATGATAATGATTTCGCTTAATTTTTGGATCTGCCCTTAGCTTTAAAAAAGGAGTGTATTCGGCTCTACCTGTTTTTATTTAACTAACATGCCCGTTAGCTTGATGAGAATTGGAGCAGCTGCTAACCGGCAAACTGCTCCATGATGTTTTCAACTAACGTTTCTCGTTAGTATAACGTCAATTGGCGCTTATCAAATTCTCAAATTCCTTAGCGTAATCTGCTCGTTAGGTTAATGAAAGAGCTGTCGAATTTTAATTGGATATGTAGGATATGTGTCAAATCGGTAATCGGATCAAGTTCTTGTCCTCGGCCAATATTCAGCAGTATATGTAATTTATGAAAAGTGGGAAAACTTCAAATGGAATGTCGTTGACAGTGATCGATTTGAATATGGCGTTACCCCCCCAATGGCAACAATACGTAATGTAGGATTCTTCACTAGTGAACCAGGTTATTATCGAGCAAGATTATCAGGATCATTTACTTGTGTTGAAAATGGTGTCTACATGCCTGGTGGATATGATCCATCTAATTTCTGGATTAATTAAATCGAACAAAAATAGTAACCTATGATCATAGGTTACTATTTTTTTCTACACAGATTGGAGTGAGTAATTTGCATTGGCTGAGAAAATTATCTTCTCTTGAAAAAAAAGAGTTGCTAAAAGGTGGGAATAATAACCACAGTGACGAGATGCTTAGAATAAAAAGGATAGTCCCAGCCTACAGCGATAAAATTCATATTTCACCACTTGCGGAGTTTTTTCTGCGCCTCTCCCTTTCTTCAGGGGAAACGAATGTCGTATACATACCTATCACAAACCAGGAAGATTACGAAATTGCAAAAAAAGAATTAGCCATTCATTTTCAAGATGTAAAGGTCGCATATTGTGACAACACTATAAAGCAGCTCATTTTACAATATATTCGTGAGGAAACATTACAATACCTTAATAAAATCAATATAAATAAAGAAGAACCAGATATAATTACTGAGTTATTCATGTTATCGGATTCCAATCCAATACCTCAAACAAATGATGTTAACATATACGAGATAATGCACAAAGATTCAATTAATGTTGAAAGATTCAAATTTTTAGATGATAGTTTTGTTTTCATTTCTAGTTGTTATAAGAATCAGGACTTTCTTTTCACCCCAAGTGGTTGGAGCTTATCAGATAATCTTAAAGACTCTAATGCTCTTAGCTTCTTGGTACATCATTCGAGAAGATCATTTCTTTGGACTAATAATGATAATCAAATTCTTTATATACATCTTAAATTTTAGATTCGACAAAGATGGATTTTATTAAGGCATGAGACGTGTAGTGGAATCCCCTGATCACTATGAACGTTCAGTCTAGTCACGTCTTTTTGCTGAGTCCATGTCTAATTGTACAAGATCATTGTCATTTCGGTGACTTTTTTCATATTTGCACTTATCACCTCCAGGGGATTACTTTAATGTTTATAAGATATAGTCATCGGTCAGATACAAAAACCTGCTGTTAAAGGCTTATCTTTTAGGGTAATCTGCCCGTTAGCTTAATGAGGCGGTGGTAGTCTAATTCTTTATTTTCTTTGGACAATGGATACGAAGTGAGTACACAAGATATAGATAAACAATAAGAGCCTGCCGGGGTAATGCCTGGCAGTCTTATTGTTAGTACGCAGAAACAATATCATCAATCTTGATCCATTCCCATGCACCTATTCCGGTCGCCAGCTTGATTTCACGTCGGTATGTATGAATTACCGAGACTGTTCCGGCCAGCTCCTGGTCCTCATATTCGTCGAACAAGCGCAATTTAATTTTACGATGCGTATGAAATGACTCAGCCAGCGCTTGCTCGATCAATTCCATTTCCTGCGAATCAAGTACCGGCTTATCCTTCCTCCCCTCTTCCAGCTGCCTGCGGATGATTGTTTCCTTATGTTCTGGAAGCATCATCCGGCTAGACTCCCATAATCCGTTACCGTCTAATTTCGTCATTTATAGTGTCCTCCTATCTTAGCCGATCGATCGAGCGCCTGCCCGGCTGCCGTCATTGAAACTGCCCTAATCAAGATTGAATTTCCATATTTCAGTTTCAGCGCATCGGTTGTCCGCTCAAGCGCCATCTGTCTTTCACGTCCAGTATCAAAAAGCGACAACTGATATTCATTATCCGGAGTGAGCTGCGTTAGGCTGATCCCCACACGACGTATTGGTAGCCCATCCCAATGTTCTTCCAGTAGCCTACAGGCCCAGCGATATACTTGCATGGTGATATTGGAGGGATCCTCCATCTTCATTTGTCTGCTAAACCCCGTAGGACGGTCAAAGTCTGCCCCCATACAACCGACCGACACAACATGACCCATGAAACCGAGGGCTCTGCATCGTTGGCAGACCAGCTCCGTCAGTTCCAATAGCACGACCTTGATTTCCTCCAGATGAGCATAATCCCGTGGCAAGGTCATCATGTGGCCGACTGATTTAGGAGCTACTTGGTGAGTCCCTGGCCGGACCGGGCTGTCGTCGATACCATTTGCGATGCGCCAATACATTTCAGCTTGGATGTCGGAGTTTTTCCCGAATTTTCGCCGCATCATTTGCTTAAGCTTCCCAAGAGGTGTCTGTGCGACGTGTCCGATCGTCGGGAGGCCCATAGTAATGAAATGTCTCGTCATCCTGCTCCCAGCCATAAACATGTCACTGACTGGCCGTGTCCAAAGTGTTTCAGGCAGCATTTCTTTGGTCAGGGTGAATATGCCGGATGAGTTCTTCTTAGCGTAATTATCACAGGCAGTCTTGGCAAGGATTTTGGTTTCGGCTAACCCGAACCGAGTATAGACCCCCGTGACTGCCTGAACGTGAGCCTGGATGATCCGTGCCATTTCTTCTGGAGTATCCGCAAAAAGATGCATTGATCCTGTTACATCAAGAAATTGCTCGTCAATACTGTAAGGCTCGACCAAGTCCGTATAGCTTTTGTAGATGTCCGTTATCAGCATGGATACGTCGATGTATCGCTGCATTCGCGGCTTGATCACTACAAGGTCTGGGCATTTTGCCACTGCTTCCCCAAGTCGTTCTGCTGTTGTAATTCCCTTTGCTTTAGCAAGAGGACATGCTGCTAACACAATTCCTGAACGACGTTCCGGATCCCCAGCGACCACCAAAGGCCGATCCTTATATTCAGGATGTTCAGCCTTTTCAACTGAGGCATAAAAAGACTGGCAGTCACCAAGCATCACCACACGTTTGGATGATTTCAACGCATATTCCTCCTTCGATAAAACAGGAACATTTGTTTGTATTATATGCGAACAACAGTTCCTTTATCAATGAGAAAAAAAGGGAAACTTTCAGATGATGTTCCTATTTTGTTCGGCTGTGCTATACAACAATTTAAGATATTGTTAAATAAAGCAGCTGGGCTCTAACGAAGAAAACAGACCGCATTACGAAGGTAGAGAATTATAAGGGGGTATTATCATGCGAAGATTCAACGAAATAAATGTTCATAACTCCACAGTCATCGAATGGGAAGGAAAGTTGTTAATTACGACACAGGATCCTTATCCAACTGATGAGGGGAAAATGTACACGGCTTTGGCAATAGATGAGGATGGGAACAAATACATTCTGGTATGGGATAATATCGATCCATTAGCGGTTGAAAAATCGAAAAACCATTGGGACCAGCCTTCGGGGATAACCCGCATAAAGTAGCACTTGTTAGGGGGGATATAGGACAGAGCGTGGAGCATAAGGACGGATGTTCTTTGCTGGGACAAGCGAGTATTTGCACGTACATCAGAAGAACATTGAACGAATAATGCTGGGCCTACCTGACCCATCAATAGCTCGAAAAACCAAGACGTACGAAAATGTGAAAAGAACAAGCGGGATCTCATCCGCCTGTTCTTTTCAGTTATTTTTATTTATTTCGATTTCGACGATCCATTGACATTGCTGTATATTCATTTATCAAACAATCAAGTTCCTGTGATTTTCTCAGAACATAAGCGGAATGAAGCCCTAAGCGTTTCCCCGCTTTATTCAGTATTCCTCGTTTTCGCTCAATATCTCTTTCCACTTCTTTCAAGGTCCTGGTCATTCCGATTCCTCCCGGTATTTAGTGTTATATCAATGCGCATTCCGCCAAAAATGGTCACTTGTGAAAATACCAAGCTGCAGCATTACTTCCCACCATTTACGGAAAGCAGCATTAATCAACTGCCTTTCCTCACCGGTCGGGTATGGTCCACCAAACTGAGTGCCATATACTAAGTACGAATTAGTCATTCCGGCCTCGGATAATTCATCTTCAATCCATGCCTCGAATGCCCTAGCAAAGAGTTCATGATTGCTACGCCAGTAGGCTCCTCGACTTTTAGCATCGGAATAAAACAGGCTTTCGTCTGAAGGGATGTAGAAGTTGTTTGGAACTTCCCTTCCCGCTTCCTTAAGTAAGTTACAATAAAGAATGCCTATGTCCATCCACATATTTTTCTTTATACGATATCGGCCCACCAAGGACTGAAGTGCGGCGCTCACATCGTAGTTATTCTTAGCTAATTCTCCCTTAACGCTTTGGTAATAATGATTTTCTGGAAGAGGGAGCGGATCAGGAACGCGAACAAGCCGTCTACCAGTACCTTCTTTTATGACCTTGATCAACGCTGCGAATGTCTCTTTTACCTCAACTGGAAGATGGGGGCCTGCATCGGTTCCGGATAATAAAGCCCGCTTACCATTCGTAAACTGATGGGAGTAAGAATATAAATTCTGATCCAAGGCATGAGCCCATTCATGGCACTGAGCCCCACCGCCGCGATACTTAGTCAAGTTCATGACGTTGGTAGCAACTTCAAAATGTGCAGCTGCTTTACCACTCCCTCGTGCTCCAAAGGCAAGCCCTAAGGCGCCATAAAATGAAATGGCTTTTGGGGGAAGCTTCAAAATCGAACCGAGATCGGCCCATGCATTCCCTGAACATAAAACGTGATATCGGCCGGCAGCATCATCGACCCAATTGCCGAACTGAATGCCGCGAAATCCATAATATTCAATGAAATCATCTGGCTTCGCAACCCCCGAGGGATTCTCCGATAAACGGATAACCTCTTCGGGCACCTTACGTTCCCAAAATGCTTTATTATTTTGCCGACTACTGCTTCGTTCCTTGGGCTTTGCCCAGTTCCAGTCTCGTCCTTCCTCCGAATCGAAAGCCCTCTGATAAACCTTTCGGTAGCCAGCAACAGTGCGTGACTTTGAAATGAAAAAGGATATAAATCGGTCTCCGAGTGATAGCCAATAGCTATATGTCAAAAGATCCGGATTTTTCTTTACTCGATACTCGGATTGCGAATAATATGCATTGCGAACATTCTCGCGTAGTATTGTCACGGCCTCTTGAACAGAGTCTATCGTCTTTGCGTCTTTAAATAACGTTCTCAGTTCATTCACTGCTTGAATAAAGTATCTTCTTTGCAGCGGATCATCGGCAGGACGTTGGCTAACGCGGCCCCAAATGAGCTTAATCACTAGGGCAGCTTCAGATGTGTAGCCCTCCTCCTGGAATGTTTCAGCACTTAATGAGTCGATCATCCCATCTTTGCAGACTTGATGGTATGCCTGGATAGGGTCATCTTCAATCGCGGTCTGCCACTCTGGTGAAAATCTGGCCAGACCGGCCGTAAGATGCTTCCGTGCTCCGCGCAATTCCTCGCCACAATCGTAGGCGTATTGTTTCTTACTGCTGGATGACGACGGAAGTGGATCCAGTACGACTTCATGCGGCATAGAAACTTGAAAGTCCTGATCGTATAAGAAGTAATCAAACAGTGACATAACTGATTGTTTAGACATATTTATACCTCCATGCTCCTCCGCGCAAGGCGGAGGTATTTTACCGTCCGCCAGGACGTAGAGAAAACAATGGGCAGTCATTCGTTTATCTTCAAATCATCGCTCTTCTTTTAACAAGCGCCCGCTTTATAGCTTCTGCATCTTCCTCCGAACATTGATCGACCCCTGTTCCATACGGATCAAACACAGAGTGCCCGAGCAATCGCTGGAATGGACCAGAAACACCGATTAACCGGTAGATCGCTTTACGGAACCTTTCAGTTACAGGAAAGCCTTCGACAGTTTCACGTTCTAGAACCATCTGATAGGCCGTAATGATTTCACTCTTACGCCATTCAATATCGAATCTAGCCATGGTCTGCAGGACGTGGGTTCGACAATCGATCGTCAAGTCACCGATCCCGCTTCCGATTTTAGACTTTCCGATGCGTTGAAATCCGGTAATGCCACCATAACGAATGTCCTGACCGATGGCTTTCAGAATTCGCCGGAACTGATAGTACTTTTCGTATTCCGGATGAGTCGAGATTAAATTCCCCATGCTCTTGTCCTGCGCTATGGTACAAAGATAGCATCCCATTCTAGCCGATTTACCGCACTGCATCATGGCCTCATTATCATTAACGACGGCTGCACCGAGTGGACATTCACTACCTGCTGCATTTCCGTAAAAAGCCAATAACTCTGTATTGCGAGCTCCTTTCCATGGTGCTCTGTTAAAAGCTAAATACGTCACGACTTCCTGTTTTGTCCAATCTCTAACCGGCGATGCTGTGCGAATATTACCGACTGGGTGGTGTCCGTAGAAATCACTACCAAAGTGCTTAGAGAGGCTGCGTCTTCTTTGTACACTTTCATTATCTCTGGAACCCAACACGAGCACCGTATCATCCGCTCCATCTGCTAGGAATACCGCTTCAAGAAACTCACGCGCCGGCTCAATTTTTAAGCGGCGGACACAATACTTAAAGGTTACTGACGGGGCCTGGTATCCCTTGCCGATCATGCATACCAGGAGGGTGTTATCCTCACGTGGCTCGACGATATGGTACTCAATCCATGAGAAAGCTTTATGTAAAGCTTCCCGGAGATCATGAATAACTTTTTTGACGCCTGGATTTTCTACCAACGTGTCAGCAGAAATGACCATGATGCGTTTCGATGGATCCGGATTCTTTATTGCATGTTCAATCATCAGCTGCAGCGTAAGTCTAGAATCAACGCCCCCAGAATTTAAAAGTCCGATGATGGAATGTTCGTCATAAATCTTTTTGATTTTCGCCCTGGTGACTGCCAGCAGCTCGTTATCAACCTTTTCAAGGTAATCCAAGGTCTCCCCCTCAATTGCTCGTTTGGATCGCTTCTTCGGCTCGTTAGGTACCAAATCCCCAAAATCAAAAGATGGCTGGCAGCGATCTTCCGGAAACGGGAGCGGGAGTTTACTCGCACCGTATGGAGGGATATCTAGCGAATATATTTCAATCAATAAAGCGCACGTTGTATGAACTCCGTAAACCTGGAACTTATGCTTCGGACTCATAAGACTCCAGTCATTTATCGACGGATACAGAGCGGTTCTGAACATATCCGAGTCATCACATACTGTAGAGGCCACCAACGCGTCAATGGCTGCTTGTTCAGGCATTCTTAACCGGAACCCCGACTTCTCCAGGAACAAAAAAAGCGCTCCTGCAGCAGAATCGCTTCTAAAAATATCCTTCCATAAGTAACCACTGTCGGGAGCAATGCAATCCTGATCCGGCCGATCCTTTACGAAATGGTGGACTGCGTAGTAGGCTCCATTATGAAAAACGCCGGTCCAGTCCCGAATGACTCCATGAAATGCGAATCCGGCAGACTCGAAGTAATCCCACATGTCCAAGATGACCGAATTATAGTCTTTTAGGCGGTTCTGGATACCAACCTTAGTGGTGTTTTCGACTCGTTCATATGTCTCCATTGTTTCTATTCCCCTCCCTCTCTAGCATCCAGAAGTATGAATGTTGTAATAAATCCGGATGTAGTGCTCGTCAACAATGTCATATGCCCTGACTATCAGATGTAACGAGTAAGAGTTGCGGCAATACAGCTCCTTATTCTTGATGAAATCTACTGCTTCCTCAATCGTATCGAATTGTTCTGAATCGATACGGCTCTCCAATGCACTAATTTGGTTTACATTAGGAAGGCTTAAGATCAACCGGTCATCCTTATAAACTCGCAGCATCCTCAATCCGTCTTTTTCAAATACTGTCTCCAAGTCGATCATCTCTATTTCCTCCTTATTTTTGGACATAAAAAAGAAGGCCCTAAAGGCATACGTGTAGCGCGTATGCTTTATAGCCTTCCTGTTTCAATCCGATTTTTATTAGCTGTAGCCAGCTATTCACCATCTTTACCGAATAAACAACGGCAAAGAAAATACAAAGATAAATCTTAATATTTTTATTATAAAGCTGGATAAATACGTTGTAAATAAGACCGTAATTAACGATTAATTGTTGGGCCGTCCCAGTTCATTAAACTATTTGACATATAAGTGAAAGCATCGGATAAATATGCAACTATTGTAGGCAAGATCATAACAAAACATGCCATAGCTATGACTACTAACACAAGTTTTCTAAGTCTGTATTCCATCTGTTTTTTTCCTCCTTTCCTCAGTGTAAACGTTGGGACTTAAATTGAGGTTTCATTTTTTGAAGTGGCTGCTCTAATCGATATCAGCCTAGTGTATTCCCATTTCGAAATACCTTAATAAATAACAATATTAGACAAGAAAGAAGGGAAATCCTTTCATTTTGTCGAATTTGGAAAATCAAATACTTTGAGGGTGGTATATATGTATCTTTCACGAATGATTATTGAAGACTTCAGAGGAATCCAAACAATGGATTTGTCTTTTAACCCAGATATAAATATCATAATCGGCGAAAATGGATCATCAAAATCGACAATAATCGATGCCATTCGGTTACTTTATAATTTAGGCGAGCCAATAAAAGAACTATTTGTCAAAAACGAAGACTTTGCAACAAACCTTCAAACCGGTGATTCCGCAAGCACCATCAGGATCACTTATGAATTTAGAGGGCTAACGGATATTCAAAAAGGAGCCCTATACGAATACATAGTTCTCGACCCTAATGAAGATTTCGCCTCAATTACAATTAGTTATGAAAAAAGGCGAGACAAGCACCCTAAATTTGAATACTTCACTGGAGCAAATCCGGGTCAAAGAGCTAGCTCTAGCACATTTGAAATATTCCAACATTACTATTTAGGAGCTCTTAGAGACAGTACTAGCGACTTGCTTTCAGCGAAGAAGAATATTTTAGGCAGGGTTATCAAGCGGAGTGTAGAGGCTAACCAAACTGAAGAAGAGTATAAGGCTATTCTTGAACAGGCAAATACCGATTTATTGCAGAAGGTAGAAGTAGGTTCAACTAAGACTAATATTAACAATAATCTTGCTCAAATTTATTCTACTATTTCACAAATAGATTTACATATTGAACAGTCTAAAATCGATTATATAGTCAATGTAATTAAACCATATCTCCCCTTTTCAAATCCTAACGTTGGGAATTCAGGGTTGAGCCTTTATCAAAACAGTCTAGGATATAATAATTTAATTTACATTGCTACTGTATTAAGTGATATGAGCGATCGGGTAAATAGAGATAATACCATTCATTATGCCCTCTTAATCGAGGAGCCCGAGGCTCACTTACACCCTCAGTTACAATTAAATCTGTACAATTTTTTGAAACAACAAATTTGTAGCGATAGTTGTCAATTGTTTATCACAACTCATTCGCCAACCTTAACTTCTAAATCCGATCTAGATAAGTTATTTATCGTTGACGGCAATAAGACCGTAAGTATCGGCCAAATTTTTAACGATAGAGAGCAAGAGAACTTATCACAAAACAATAAAGTATTGAGAAACGCAGACTTTCTCACTAGAAGAAAAATGTTAGAAAGATATTTAGACGTAACTAAGTCTCAGCTGTTCTATGCAAAATCTTTAATCTTAGTAGAGGGCATTTCTGAAGAACTTCTACTATCAGCCTTCGCAGAACTAGAGAATTTTAAATTTGAAGAAAAGGATATAGAACTCGTACAAACTGGAACATCCTTTTACCCTTTTCTCCTTCTATTCAATTCAACAAATGAAGCTAAAAGAATAAATAAAAAAGTAGCTGTACTCACAGATGACGATAGATATACTGAATCCAAACACTCAGAATATTCGTTCGAAAACTTGTTGTTAGACAACTATAGAAAACTTAATGAATTGAGGGAAAATATCTCTCGAAGTTCCATAAGTAGTAGAATTGGAAATTTAAATTCATTCAAAAATCATCAGGATACAATTGGCATATTTGCAGGATATAAAACATTTGAATTTGAAATAGCTTTTTCTAATGTCGTGGCTAGAAAAAGTGAGGTGTTTAATAATACTTTATTTAAATATCTAGTTGATATTGAAAATGAAAAACTAGGCAGTATTCGAACCTACTTAGATCAGTGCTCCAGTGAACTAAATGAAATTGAAAGAATGAATGTTGCATTACTAACATGGAAGTGTCTCCCATCAAAATCCGAATTTGCTCAAGATTTTGCACATTACCTTATTACTAATAAAACTGATGCGATGCAGCATTTTACGATACCTTCTTATATAAAAAATGCATTTGCACATTTGAGGTAGGTTTTCAATATGGAATTTGAGACTAATGATGAACGCCAGCGGTATTTATCAAGTCAAGGTAGAATTATTGTAAATGCATGTCCCGGAAGCGGTAAAACTACTTCAGTTGCATATAAGCTAAATAAGCTTGTATGCAACTGGAGACAAAGCTATTCGGGTATCGCTTGCTTATCTTTTACTAACGTAGCAAAAGACGAAATTAATGAGAAATATTATTCATTTTCAGGGAATTCACTAAGTCATCCTCATCTCGTCTCAACACTTGATAGCTTTATAAATCAATATATAACTTTGCCCCATTATCAAAAAGTATTAGGTTATACTAATAAACCAGTTATCATTGAAGATAATACTTGGCTTGATAACTTACCCTTACATCGATTTAAATTTGGAAATGTTCCCATTCAGTTCAGATATAGTCCATCGAAAATTGATATTACACATGATGACCAATTTGTTTACGATGGTCATTCATTAAACCTTAATCCGGAAGACAAAAATAAATTTAACCGTTATTGCCATGAAATTAAAAGAATTCAATTTAATAATGGACTTCTTAAAAACTCCGATTCGTTATACATTGCCTACAAGATCATATCTACTAATCCTGAAATTGCTAGATTATTAAGTTTAAGATTTCCTTATATCATCATTGATGAAGCTCAGGATACTTCCGAAATCCAACACCTGATATTGGAAAAGCTCATCGAAAACGGTCTTGAAAATATTGAATTAATTGGGGATCCTTATCAATCTCTTTACGAATGGAGGGAGGCACGACCAGATTTGTTTTTAGAGAAAATTGCTTCCGGAAAGTGGACACCTTTAGAACTGTCTACTTGCAAAAGATCAGTACAGCCTATTGTTAACGCCTATAGCTTATTTAGAATGCAAGAACACAATAATCTTATCGGGCAGAAACTCCAAAATAAAGGCGATATGCCTTTACATTTAATTTACTTTGAAGAATATGACCGATTACTTACAAAATATCAGGAAATTTCTTCGGGCTTTAACGAGAAGAAAGTTCTTGTAAGAGGAAAATCATTGTTGGAATCACTTAATGCGACACTCCAATTTGATGATTATTGGAAGGACTCACCCTTCTCTCCATTGCAATTAATACTTTCTAAATCGGAGCTTGATAATGGGGACATAAAAGCAGCAATAAACAGGTTGTACAAATTTGTCCCGCTACTCCTTGACACGACAATCGCAGGAGATGAACTGAAGAAGAAATTATTTTATGATGATAATAAGCAAAACTATGCGCTGAAAGCTCAGATTCTTACACTTATTAAGAACGTTCCTGACTATGATATTTCTTTATTGGACTGGACGGCAGAGTTGGAAAACCTATGTCAGAGAATACTGGGTTTGTCCGAAGCGCCTTCGTTTACATTAAAAGCAGGAAAGTTTAGGCCCTATCATAAAAGAAGAGTAAACGAACTATATAAACAGCCAAGCAATTATTCAAAAGTAACGACAATCCATAAAGTAAAGGGAAAAACATTCGACTCAGTAATGCTAGTTCTTAGTGCTAACAGTACTGGTCAAAACCTCTCTATTAATGACTTTTGTCGTCCCAATCAAATGCCCGATGAGAAGAAGCGTTTACTTTATGTTGCAATGTCCCGACCAAAGTGGCAGTTGGTAGTAGCAATCCCGAAGTCAGCAGGAATGGACCAGGAAAAAGTAACATTACTTTTTGGGAATTGTAAAATTCATGAAGTATAATACTGTAATACACCAACAAACGACTTGTCATTTATTACGGTAGAGGGTATTCAGTTTTATGGAATTACTTTCAACGTGCCGCTGCTGAACGTGTTCCGGTACACATGGGGAGATCATGCTAAGAATTGAAACGGCATGCAAGACTGGATGTCAGTCATTGCAGCCGTTTTTTTATACGCTAGTATATAACATTAATAAACTCCCTTCGTTTCCGGAAAGATTAAAATATCGAGCACAATGATTCTACCAAGCGCCACTCCAACTATGATCTTCCTTTAAATAAACCTTCGATAAGGAACGTTTGTACTCGTCTGAAATAACGACGCGTAACGCAGCGTTACGTATAAGGTGTATGTATACCGCACTTTCCATATTATGAAAGGCATATTGAAGCAACATTGGTAACGTAAAGGATCCTTAGATTATTAATGTGAAGAATAAATCCTTAATTATGTGGATAAACATATGAATAGATCATCACTTGGAGGTATTCATGAGAAGGAAAGATGAATGGAGCTATGAAGACGACCTATTACTAGCCCAAACAGTTTTAGAACACATAGAGAATGGTAAAACTCAACTCAAGGCATTTGAAGAGGTAGCATTAAGGATGAAGCGCACCCCAGCAGCATGTGGTTTTCGTTGGAACAGTACTGTAAGGAAAAAATTCGATAAGCAGATTAAATCAGCTAAATTGAAAAGTAAATCTGAAAAGAAGAACCTTCGAAAAAGCATTGTATCAACTATCACTCACGGTAAGGATCTTCTTACAGAATCTCAACAATCCGTTTCTCCGTTTGATCCACTTATTGAGACTCTTACTATGTTGAAGCGGGAGTATGAAAGAATGAGGGAAACAATCGATGACTTAACGAAGCAAGTTTCTCATCTCACACTACAAGTTGAGAACCATGAATCGGCCAAGTCTCTTGTATCAGGATCTCCGTCAGAAGATATGCAAAACTTAATGCAAATTATAAGGAGAGCTGAGCAATTAGGAATGTTTGAAAAAAATGTACCAAAAGAAAAACCTGCCGGTTAAAGGCAGGTTTTTTGAGTGATTAAGTGCTCCCGTCGCCCTCTCGATTCGATCAGGAACATCTTAATGAACAATGGCTTCAGGCAGTTGTTCAGATTCTTGACGAACCCAAACTGCCTCATAACTGAGTGTAAAGCCGGCATCTACAGAAGCTGCCATCAAGGCTACGAGGAACGTAGTTCCCATTGCTTTAGCTGCTTCTGGAGGAACGGCATTCCCTATATACTCCCTTGCCTTTGCATCGCTGCAGCCAGTAAGTTGAAAAGGCAAGCCGTTAGGAAGTCTAGCTGGGAAAGATTGAAGCATAGCTAGTTCGAACGTTGTAAGAGGACGATGCCACGTACCATCTTCTGCAATAATTAGATACACCCCTCGATCCTGATCCGCAGGAAAAATGCTTCCTTTTTCCGAAACCTCAGCATTCGGAGATAAAGTGTTTCGCGGATCCGAAACGCTCGCTGCAGACTGCATAATTCGATTTGCGGATCGAACAGTTTTTGCGGTATCATCCCATCGCTGTATGACATAGCTATCGGGGTGCAGATTGGTTTTACAACGTGGATCCGAAAACGCCAAGGCCCCGCTTCCGAACCGCGTTCCAGTTACACACGGGGAGGGTTCATCTGATCGAACGACCTGGTAAACGTCAGGGTGTCTCCCCTTACGTTCTTTTAGCCGCGGATCATTCACGCAAACGGCACCATTATTTGGTCCCACAGCCCCTGTTACGGTTTGGGATGACTCATTCCATCGAGATATTCGGTAAATGGAACGATGAGTGCTATTTTCGTTCAAGCCCATCCGGGGGTCCGACACCGCTGTAGCCCCATTACTTCGTCCGGGACCAGCTCCACCTGTTACCGTTCGTGCAATATCGTTCCAATCTTCGACTGCCCAGGCTCCTCTCCGAGGCTCGTGTTCAATGCGATAGTTCCACCAATCCAACTGATTCAGATCTCTCCAATCCCCGCCAGCGGGGATCAGGGCTAGCCGCATCCATGTCTTCCACTCAAGCTTTGGAAGGCGATGAAGCGGGCCACCTGCGAGGGTATCACCTGGTAATGGCAAAGCATCAAGAACTTCACCAATCGTTTTTAACGGCTTCCGCGGCGGCTGGTATACAAAGTTATTCATACGCTGTTCATTTCTTGCTATTAATAAGTACCGCTTTCTCCGTTCTCCCAGGCCACCTAGCTCTCCACAATCATGGGTATTATCACTCGAAAGATACCCAAAAGACTTCAGCATCTTTTTAATCCGATCGAGAATGTTTTTCCCTCTGGTCATGATTCTTGGGACATTCTCTAAGAGGATTAGAGCAGGTAGATTGCCACCATACTCGAGGCAGGCTCTAAGTGCGATTTCAAGTCCACGAATTGTTAACTCATTGAGTGCTTGATATTTCTTTGTTTTTGCAGACTTCTCAGGCAGAAGCCCTGAGAACCCTTTACAGGGAGGGGATGTAAAGATAACATCGGGCACTTCCCATCCGAATGCATCCCAAAGATCGCCTGGAGTAGCCTCGTGCCAATTTTCCGGCGGCTCCTGTCCGTGAAAATCGATGTATTGTTCTCTTGAAAACAAATCCATGCAAACAGCTTTACTGCCGGTGATCATCTCATAATTTTGGCATACCACAGGGTCAGAATCTATGCTGCAGAGCGTTCGAAAACGTCCTACATACCCCATATAATCCCCGCGGGCTTGAGCAAAACCAAGCGAACCGCCGCCGGCGCCGCCAAATAAATGAGCCACAGTGTGTTCCGTTTTAACTTTTGGTTTATTTACACAAACGACCATCTTTATTCCTCCTGCTCCTCCCCGTCTGCACTGGGGAGGAAATTGATGTCCCCAGTGCAGAGGGTTAAAGCATTCGATGTATTGGTTTGGTCTTATACCGTGAACAGTCTTCCTGTCTCTCTCTTACCCCAGACAATAGGCATATTCGGCGATGTCTTTCCGGGATACTTTACCACCGAAGACACCGTATTTGGCCTTCTGAATATTTCTGAGGGCAGCATGCTCCTCTAGTGTTCCGCGTTTATCGCGGACGTTGACAGCCGGATTGAATGAAGGCCGAATTCCGGCATTAAAAGCTTTGATTGCTGTATTGGAAATCTTCAAATGAATCTCTCCTCTCTTTTGCTCCTCCGTAATAGTCGGGCGTTTCACAAGATGCTGGCCGTGATCTCCGAAATTCGTTGGATGTCCGGTTGTGCTTCTTTGTAGAGGTTCGAAATGGCTAAATACTGCTTAGCGGATATCCGTTTTACCTCACTCCAGTTTGTTTCTAAAGTCGACGTAGCTCGATCATTGATCTCGTCCATCACTTCAAGTGTACCTGGTTGATCCCTTATGACTTTGTAGATAAAACCCCGTTCAACTTCTTTACCATCGTTCAACGCCATCACGTAAACGTCGGTGCTGCCTCGGTCCAACCAGACAATTTCATTTCCTAGGGTGTTGAAGAAGTCCTCAACTCTCATCTCGCCATCGAAAGGATAAGACCAAATGTAGACTTCGGATTCCGGATCACCCGGAATGACCGAAGTTAAATGAAGATAGCCCGTTTCCGTCGTAAGCTCCGATTTGCCATCCTTCTCCAACCCGTGTTTCGTTAAATAATGCTTGGTTTGGTCACTGCAAATTCTCACGAAACGATGGAAATCAAAGTCGGAATACACTTTTTCTATAAGTCCTTCGTCCACAAGGACGCAATTAAACAATCGTTGTTCTATCATTTCAGGTTGCCTCCTTTCCTTCTATATCGCTCCAAATTAAAAAAACGAAATCTGCTGTTCAGAACGTTTTGGAACGTAGTTCATGAACAAATATTCCGTCTCCACCCTGCGTTTTTGGCCAAGCGACGCCTTTACGACGGCACCGACCTTCGCTTCTATGGTCACATAATTCCATTCTTTATATAGCTCAAGTACAAGCGGGTCACCATAGTAGGTGACGAGACACTTACCTTCGATATATTTGAGAATTTCGGCAAGCTCTGCATGATCCTCTTCTCGGAATCCACCTTTATAGCAATTCTCGCGACCAACATAAGGCGGATCAACAAAAAAGAAAACATCCGGACCGTCATAACGCTTAATGATTTCTCGAAAGTCTAAGCATTCTATCATGACGTTTCGAAAACGCTTCTCCAATGCATCCAATTTGGCAATCGAGGATTGATAATCGGCTGCCGCATTTTTAACTTTCCCAGCGCGCCAACCGCTCGGTTGATTTGGCATGGGGATGATGCTTTGTCTCAGCAGATAGAAATACCGGACTGCTCGCTCATAGGGATCCTTTGGCATTTCTTCCCGAAGCCATGTTTCGTATAAATAACGACTTGTCGGTAAAGAAGCTAAGTCTTCCAACAGTTTCTCTTTTTGTTTCCGCAGAACCATGTAAAAATTGACGAGGTCTCCGTCCTTATCATTGAATACTTCGACCTTACTAGGCTGCTCTCGCGCGATGGTCATGTTTGCAGCTCCACCGAACAGATCAACCCAACAATAATGATCTGGTAGATAAGGAATAATAGACCGTGCCAACTTAACTTAGCCTCCGAAATATCTCAACCCAGACTGTACTACAGTTCCATTCAACGCCATCATCCATCTCTCCTATTTTCCGAAGTCGGTTTATCGATTCGGAAATAGGCAGGACTCTCTCTGTCCTCTTACGTTACCTCGATTAGAGAAGCGTAAGTGCTACTTATCCCGATAGGGAGCTCGCAGAAGGGGGCTACAATGAACCGCAAAACGGGAAAATACCCGCTCCTTCATTCACACCTGAAATTAGAGAGTATGGGGGCGCCTTCTTCTCTTCGTCATCATAACTTCTCCTACTATTTAAGAAGTGCGATTTGCATACGCTGCAGTGCAGCAAAAACATTGTTTTCAGCCATCAAAGCGTAATTGTGTTTGATCAAGTACAACCTTAATTTTGCTACACTCTGGCCGAACTTGCTCTTAAAGTGCTCAAAATCAGCATGACAATGAAGCTCCGCTAAGGATTGTATAGACTCCAGGAAGCGGGTTAGATCGCCAGTGATATCCTCTCTCTCCATAATGACTTTAAAAGCCTCATATGCTTTGTTCGCATCCTTTTTCTTTTGTCGATAGCTGCCGATCAGTTTTTTCAGTTCCTCCAAGTTGGCCTCAATGCCATACAAATGAGCTCTGTTCTCGAACTGATCAATCAGTTTACTTGCTTCAATTGGTGACTGGAATTGAATCAAAGACGACACTATCATTTTCTCTCGTTCTATTTCCTTGAGTCTGATCCGGGTAAGCTCGTCCTCAATCAACTCCGCGTACCATGATGGCTTTGCTCCAAGCGGTACTCCGTCGCCGTAAACGCGATATTCGATCCCATTTGCATTGAATAGTTGCTTTAACGGGTCGGATATTGTTTTACCGGTATGGATCTCCACGAAGGGAAGCGGGTGAATCTGTTGAATAAAGGCTACGATCTTCTCCGCAAATGCCACACATTCATCTTTGCGTGGGTGCCATTTCTGGACAGGGTACGGCTCAACGAGCTCCTGGTACTTGAAAATGCGCTGCCCAAATACGCTTAGAAAGAAAATGTTCTCTTGCGGAAAATTACGAACCTCCATATACCGAATGATGTTATTGACCCAGCGGCTGCGCGATCCTTGATAGAACGTAAAAGCCGGCATCGAACTAGTTTGCCGGGATGATGATTCTGTGATCAGGGCAATTCGGTTCAAAACAATCACTCTTTCTTTATTTCTCCTCGCAAGTTCGAAGGTCCATAACCAAAATCTTCTTTGGCCCCGTAGGATGACGATCTTGTCGTTTACTGCGATGGCTCCGCCAACTCCCCCCTGGGCTTATTCCATCGAATCGGAATCCTGCTGCTCGTAGTGAGGCTCCCGCTTCTTCTTCCAGCGTGTAAGTAATGAGGGAGTGGTATCCCATTTCCTTTGCTACTCGTGCAGCAGCTGCATATAACTTACTACAGACGTTTTTGTAGGCACGATGGACGCATAAACGGGTAACTTCTAGCGTCTGACCGTTATCTCGGAAGCGGGACACGTGCCGGCCGGCAGTAAGGACACCAACTAAGCTACGTCCATTGCTGAAGCCAAGCGCAAATTTCATACCTTGTGGAGCTGGATGATGGCGATGATACATGCCAATGAAGTTATATGCTTCTTTAAAATTCACTGGCACTGGAACCAATTCGAATTTCCTCCAATCCGGATAAAGACATTTCATGTACCGGGTCGCTTGTTTACGGCTATGGGCTGAGTCCCATAAGACGTCAAATCCTTCGTTCATTAACTCCCAGCGCAGAGAATCTGCACTGTCCAACTCCTCATCTGAAAGCACCATGTACCGCTTCAAATCTTCATTTACGAATACCCAATAAAATTGTTCGTGCTTTCTTGATGAAGTTGAAGTGATGTGACTCAATTTTCTTCCTTCCTCCTTTTTTGCACAAAAAAAGAAGACGCAAAAAAAGCGTACGTATCCCGTACACTTTTACGTCTCCTTTGAGTGCAAATCATTTTTAAGCAGCTAGTTGACTGCTGACCCTTCCTCGCCGAAACTGACGGCAAGGAAAATAAAAAAACTTAAGTAATATCAGTATTATATCGCATATTTGTTCCTGGTGTAAATCTTAGGTGCATCCATCAGATAAATATACATGCATAAATGGTTCTTAAGGAACATTCCAATATTACCCATGTTAGAATATATTAGGTTTATTCAATTAAATCTATTAATGGGAGTGTGTGTTAATTTATGAACATTAAGAAAATTGTTGTACTAGGTATTATCGCATCAATGGTTTCGATTCTACCTACCAGCGCTTTTGCAGAAACTAAAACTTGGACCAATCCTAATAATTATGTATGGAAACCTGATTCCGGATCAATGTCTGCCTATAAGTACACATCGAACGGTAAAAACTACATACATGCTGATATAAACTTTAAATATGGTAGTTCTCAAAGGACAAGCATTATCAATTCAGGATACTATCCAACTGTTGAAATAAAAGTGGATGGGGGTAATCCAAAACTACAAGGATTGTCATACTCTACAACGATGCCAGATCCCAAGTCAGATTATGATTCTTGTTATTATAGTACATTTAGTGCAATTTGCGAAATAGAAGTTGCTTCTAAATCCCCGAGCAGTATCGCCGCCAGTACAAATTACTATTTGGGTACTGAATGGGGCTATTACCCCTCATATAACACTGGAGCACCATACCTTATTTCTTGGGGATCTCCAAGCAGAGAACCTAAAACATGGGAATGTGCTATAGGTCAATGTGAACTGAATACAGTTGATGAAAGTCTTGCAAAATCATTACAAGGATTTTACGATTATCAAATTTCAGGAAGTACAACTGGTCTCCTAGAAAGCAGTATAACTGCTCTTGAAGAGGAGTATGTAGAGGAACAGCAGGGATCAAGAAATGAATCTGTGGAACAAGCAGTTATACCAACTGAATATGTAACAATGAATGCAAGGGATACTTTGGATATGTATGCTGAAAAGAAGAAAAACCAGGTCAAAGAGATTGACGATGAAGAACTTCTTGATTTCACATTAACTTTTAAAGAAGAAGAGCTAGATGATCTGAAAATTAAGAACTATGCTAAAGATATTCAAGAATTAATTGTTCACGGTAGAGGGTATAATAGTAATGGTGAACGTGTCACCTTCGGAGTTTTTGCTGTAGATGATGAAACATTAAACAGTGTAAAATCTAACCCTAATTATCAGTTCAGAGGATATACTGAAATTTCTGGTAAAGCCAAAGGAAGTGAACTTAAAAAGTTACTGAATGACAAAAACGTTTATACAGTTGAGGTGGCAAAAGACGGAACAATCCCAATGGGCTTGTTCTGGAAACTTGAAAATACAACAAAATAAATAGGATGATAGGAACTGCTCATTAGAGTTGGTTCCTATCTTCTTTATATGTATAATATTTTTGGAGGTGTCTCATTGAAATATACTAATTCTGCTATCTCGATATTGACACTAATCGCAGGAATTATTTTTCTGATCAATGAAGTTAAGCTTAAGGCTGATTTTCAATACGCTTCTTTTATTTTTCTTTTTATGGGAGGATTTAGTCTTTTTGTTCGGAACAGATTTACTGATTTCATCATTTTCTTTATGAACTTGAGCCTAATTGTGTTATTCATGATAGATTTTATTAATAACAAGCATATGTTCTTTAATCAATTGGAATGTACGATAGTAGTAATTAGCATCCTCGTGATCATCATTTTTTTTGCCAGGTTGTTATTTAAAACAAAAGGAAATCCGCGGCCTTGATTTTGAAGACCGTTTTTTTACTGTGCATTTGAGCTAAGGGATTATGACCACACCTTTTTTCGATGTCTATCGGTATCCCAAGATGCTCCATTATCCGACGATAGTTCCAGTATTCTTCCACATATAATCGGATAGCCTCTACTTTCTTCTCAAATGGGTATTAGTTAAACGTCTGTCCTTTTTTAGCCATAGAACTCATCGGATTAACCAGGGGTTTTATCCAATGTCCATTCTAAGTGGTGCACTTCAAAGCCTCCTATGGATCTAGATTCAAAATTGAAAAAGGAAAAGGGGGTTATCGCTTTCGTTCTTCCAACCTTTTAATAGTCTCTTCTCTCTTTTTTTGATTTTCTCTGGTGATTTCGTCTTGAGACTTAAATTTAACCTTTTTCGGCTTCGTCACAAAAGGTACGACTTTTCGATTTTGCATATTCACTGATCACCACCTATTGAATACTCTATTAGCAATCAGTTTGCCCGAATCTACTTGATCTCAAAACCAAACTATGAAAATAAAATGAAAAAGACCTTGGCATACACCAAGGTCTGGTAACTCTATTTATTAATGTTTTTCTGACGACGCAGCAGCTTCTTCCCGAACAGCCTTTAAATCGTCGAGAATCCTTAAGACTTCCTCGCGTTGGTTGCGATTTTTATCCTCGATATCTTTTTGAGACACGAAATTAATTTTCGTTGGCTCTTTGACTTTTGGCATTACCATCTTGGATTCCCTCCTTGCCTTCGATCTCTCGTTTTTGTAATAATAGACAGAACGCCTGTACGAGACGATATACTTCACGTATCTCTATAATATCATTTGATAGAGTCAGACTCAATGCCTTATCGTTGGAATCGTCAAAATGGAAGTTCCAGATCCACGTCTCCCCATAGATTTCCATACGGTAGGCTGCAACCGTCCGACCAGGGAATGGATTATTATAGGAAAATCCATCTTCTTCACTAGGAAGCATTGCAACGTATACAGCCGCAAATTTTCTGGCATTCTCTTCGGTGAGGGTGATTTCGGCAGGACTTGCGCCGGTTGTGCCTTTATCATGGATTTTTCGGATTTTATCCTCTTCCACTCGATATATCGTATAAGCACAAACAAAATCCAGTTCATAAAAGTTCATGCAATCATTGGCGTACCGGTAAAGTGATTTATTAATAGCTTTAACCAAATCGACCAAGTATCCAACAGCCCGTTCGTACCTTTCAACCTCACTCTTCAAGAAATCACGTGCAGTCCGATATTCGTCCTTCTCTGTTTGTACAGCCGCAACGTGACCTTTCGTGTATTCAATAACACTCTTTAAGTCTTCTCCATTGTTGGGGTTGAAGATCGGTATCATAAAATCATACAGACCTTCAAATGTAGGACCGTTTCTATCCAAGAAAGGTTTCCACAGCTTATATTCCAATGGCCTTTTTTCCTTAAATGCACCGATATGGAAATGAGGATCCCCCATCGTAGCCATTTTTTTTGTATGTTGAATAACAAAAATCCAATATACACCGAACAAAAGCAGAAGTGGGAGAAAAATAATCAGCCAAACTGGTATGGAGGCTAGTATTCCCCCAACTACCACCAAGGTTGGACCGATAAGCGGAGCTACAACCCCACCCAGTTTTCCAAGTGCGCCGGCTGCTTTGAACATCCCTATGTAGGATTTTAAGGGACCACTCCAAGCTTTTTTTCTCCAATCCGAAGAGTCTTGTGTTCTCGCATTACGAAAGATCGGATCAAAGGTTGCCTTTAAGTCCCCAAGAAAACTGTGATAATTGTTTTTCGTATCTTTATGCGACATCCATGTCACCACTCATTCTTTTATACTACGAACGCTTGTCCACTCTATTGTAGCGGGAGGTTAGCGAGGTGGCAATAAATCTATGCTGATTTGCATATCATCATATCGATCCTCAAGGCTAGAAAATATTCTGACGTTAAAGGCAAGCGCTTCCTCCGATGTCATCCAGATTGGCGCCCTAACCGTCCCGTGAAGAGAGAGTAGCTTACCGAATATCCGTCCGTTCAGCCAGGATGAAGCATCCGCTGAAAACCATGGGTATTGAAGTAGTAATTCCGTGGAACCTACACCAAGAGCGTGAAAATTCGCTATATCACCGAAGCGTTTGAAAATATCATCGAACAGCTGTGCACGACGCTTAAGACCAACAAAGACGGAACCGCCAATGGCAATGACCTCATAGCCTTGATCGATGTAATCCTGCAGCACGGCCAGCGAATTCTGGACATGATATACCGGAATTGGCTTTCGGCCAACTGCCCGCTCCAAATAAAGCGTATTCGCCTGTGTTGTTTCCGGATCCCCAATCTTATCGATCGTTAAAAATTGATAGATGATATCACTGTGTTGCTTCACGAACTCTGCATATTCATCCAGGTCTAGCGGTTTCACTGTTTTCCCTTTCCGCTTAGTTTCATGAAGGGTCTTCTCCCCCGGATCGAGCATGACGGATTTATAATCAAATCCCAGCTCGCGAAGGTTATCCTTCCAGGTTGCTGCCGTGTCCGATCGAACGGTAAAGTAGTTAATCAAGACGAACAAACCGCCGTTTTGTTTTACGATCCTCACATCACGTTTCCCTTTGCTGATTCCAGAGTAAATGTATCGCAATCCCTTTAAAGAAAGACGAACGCCGGCTGGCGTTCGCAGTACCTTACAGATATCGATCATAATAATCCGGATTAAAGCAGCAAGTGCGCTTGAAAACTTTTGAATCCGGATCAATTCTTTTAAGGTGATTACTCTTTGGTGAAACAGAATAGCTAGGGCTTGTCTCAGACGTTCCCGGGGAATACGATTCGCTTCGTTCCCGCTGGATGTCTTGATGTATACGTATTTTTCAGTAACGCGTTCAATTGTATTTGCTCTGCCAGTCACCGTATGTACCTGGTAACCGGGTTTTCCGTATTTTCGGAAGAATAGCCGTTCCTTTGCCTCCGCTTTTGCCAAGAAATGAATTGTAGACATGGGCGCCTCCTATGGTAGAACACGGTTAATGGGCTGTATCATCCCGCCTTGAACCGGTTTCTCCTTTGTCAACGTGATCGCATGCCTCATTACAATGCATGACTTACACAGCGCCTGCTGCAGCTTTTTACCCGCCGCGATGTAGGCATCTTTAAAATAAACCATCCAAAACAATCCGGCTGCGGAGCCGCATGGTTGAATGGATACTTTGTCGGGAATGAGAAAGAACTCAAATAAATAATGAGCGGTCGTCAAGCACTCTGTTGGCTTAAAGTCTTCAACCCGCAATATCTCAGCAGCTTCAGTAATATACAAGCCTGCATTTTCCCCGCTACCGAGGGTCCATCCCATAACTTCGGTTGCGATGTAATGATTCTGGTCTTCAGGACACATGTGGTCCCAACGACGAAGCAATGGTTCAAGCTCCAGCCGAACCTTTCTCAAAGTATCTACCGTTAAGTTTTTTAAACCTTCACCATGTAAATGATTGATCATGTTTTGCCCGTTTGATTGCGGAGGAAAACCCTCCCACAACCGTAGGGTCTCCCTCCTTTTATGATGAGCCGATTTCTACTGACTCAAAGACTATACTGTTCCCCAGGAATCGAGGCACGATGCTGCTTCCTGTTCACAGTCACTGATTATTTATTGCAGAGTTATGCTGACTTTCGTATGGTTTGGCCGTACATTCTACGTGCCTCAGCAAGCACTGCTATCTCCTGTGCCCAGTGATCTTTACCGAGGGATCCCCAACAATGGCTGATTTGGTACTGTCGCTTTAAATGTAGAGAGATCGCCTCTGCGTTCCAACGGCTGGTCAGTACAGACTCACAGCATTGGTATAAGTCGTAATTGCCCACTTCTTCCTTAAAGACTCGTTTCACCGTATACACATTTACGTATTGAAACATGAACAGAAGCGGGGCTGCCTTGATGAACCACGCAGCAGCCGTACGGATCGCCAGTAACTGTCTCTTTCCAAATGTCCTGGCCCTGTCCATGAAGTCCTGAATTCCTGTTGTCCAAGGTGAAGGGAATGAAACATCTGTCTCAAGAAAATCTTGATTCTCTGAGAGCTCCATCTCCTCTAGATACTCAAATAAATCGATTTGCTCATATTGCATGAATATCCCTCCCTAACCCTCATCCCTGCGGAAAGAGGGTTACAATCTTTATCCCATAACAAAAAGGGACGAGCTTCAAAGCCCCTCCCTTTTCATTCTAAGTAACAATAGTTGCACTCAGCGCGCCCATCTTATGCAGTTTAAAGCCGGATATCTCAACAACGGATTCAATCAGCATAAAGATTCCGACAAGCCTGTTTCCCTTGGAACTGGGAATGTGCCGTGTTCTTGAAAACTGTAGTATTTATCGCCACCA
Organism: Paenibacillus sp. Cedars; assembly: GCF_003184205.1. Classification (NCBI taxonomy): domain Bacteria; kingdom Bacillati; phylum Bacillota; class Bacilli; order Caryophanales; family Paenibacillaceae; genus Paenibacillus; species Paenibacillus sp. Cedars. The sequence continues at coordinate 133,467 of NZ_CP020864.1, read as the reverse complement.
ATAATGATATGGTCCATCACCTCAATACCAACAATGATGCCCACCTCAGCCAACCGTTGAGTAATCATGATGTCCTCAGGGCTAGGGTCCGGTATTCCGCTTGGATGGTTATGGGCAAATATAACGTTTGCTGCCCCTTTACGGATCGCCCCTTTGAATATCTCTCTTGGGTGTGCAATGGAGGCATCTAGACTACCCACAGAAATGGTCTCACGACCAATCATATGGTTTTTGGCATTCAGATAGATCGTGACGAAATGTTCACGGTCCAAATATTTAAGATCCTGAAGGACGTCTTTCACATCTTCAGGACTTCGAATTATTAATTCATCTTTTATAATTGGAGCATTCATTCGTTTAGCCAATTCAAAAACCGACATCAACTGAAAACTCTGCTTTTCATCCAGACCGAACAGGACAGATAATTCAAATTCGGATAGCGTGCCCAGATGGGACAATCCATTCTGTAGAATATCGTCCACCATGGCTGAGATGGATCGGTCTCTTACAATCGGTTCCAGGATAACCGTCAGTAAATCTTTTGCAGAGAGACGGCCGGCGTCACACGAATGAAAATAGACGTTTTTCGCTTCCCTAACTGCCGATTCATTTAAAATAGAAATTGACATATTAAATGCACCTCCCGCTCTAGCGTGACAAAAGTTTACCGATAACAGTATACTTTTTCATTTGTGCCCGGCGGTTGTACATCCATTGTAGTTTATAAAGGTTCACCTTGTTATTCATCTTTAATCGCCCTTACCGCAACTGAGGGTATACACCCCCGCCAAAGTTGCAGCAGAGGGGCTCCCTCCTTACGATAATGGTATTTTTATGGCTCCCTGGGCAGACGCCTAAGCGTACCCATCACTTAAGCCGATTCAATGGATCCGGCTTGATCAAAATTTCTATTACCCCACGTTCAGATCAAGGCAGATCTGATCGTCTGGACGATGATGCCCAAGTAAATTATGTTTCAGTTCATCAATCCATAATGAAAAATGATTATGCGGAATTGATTTCCGGATATCGCTGTTTCTAACCTCAAAGTAATAATGATCAAGGATAGGATAGAACGAAAATCGGATCTGTTTTTCTGATTTCACCCAAATGTTAGGGACGCTTTCATAAAAGCCAAATAAAGGTGGTTTAAAATCAGAAGTCGCAACTTTAACTTGTAGCCAGTTGACCGTTATCGGAATATGACTATTGACTGTAAAAAACCAATCGCTTATCAGGCGCTCCATTGGTCCCTTATCGACGATACCCCTTGCATTTAGCCAACGGATCCAGAAATAAGACCGATCAGGGCTATTCATCCGTACACGGGCCTCAATTTCCAGCTTATGATGGCCCACGGAGCGGGACCAGATGTTTTGCCTACCCAGTGTGAAACCTGCTAGCTGTAATATGGGAGCTACGGTTTCCAGTGGTGCGTCCGCATGCCATTTAAATGCGATACTCTGCAGCTTCATCGCTCACGCTCCAATCCGAAGGCCTTCAAAGATGATCGTTCCTAGGGGCAATACGCCACAGTATTTACGACCAGCAGCGAGGATGACGACATTCGCAACATTCATCTCCCGCTCCTGCAGCTGCTCGTTGACCAAGGAGGACCAGACGTGCAACTCACCTGAAGAAAGGGACATTACGTTCACAGGGACAATGGCACTTTGAGCTGGGAGAGGAACGATCCCCTCGCCTGTTAACGAGAATACCTCTTCTCCTAAGCAGAATGCCTTGGTCAGCAGCTCATCCATACGGGTTTCGAAACCTCCAAGATTCATGAGCAGACAGATGGGTTTACGGCTGGATAATCGCATCTCTATTACTCCTCTCTATAGCACGTCGTTGTAAACAGAATATGTGCCAATTTGAAGCGGTACATTATGTCTTACGAACAGTTCCAGAAGGGCATGTTCGTATTCATCTGCTTCATGTTCAGGCACTTCTTTACCACGGTTGCCGACAATTACTTTGATGGGGGTGGATTTGACAACATCGAAGAAAATACAAGCATCGATGCCATTCTTCTCAACGACTGCTACCCCACCGCAAATCAGGCTTCGGTTAAGCTGAATCGAAACCTTTTTAATCATCTTTATGGCCTCCTTTTGGCAACAAAAAAAGAGCGTATTAAGTCGTCGCTCTCTTTATCGCCCTTGTTTGGTTTGCATTAGGCAATTGAAGTTAACTTTGAATTGAGTCTTCGTCTCAGATTTTCCAAAGTAACTTCAACGGTACCGTATACCTTGTACTGATTGAGAAGATCGATGTATTTCTCGATCGTCTGCATGAAGTTGGCATCTTCATCACGAATGTTCGTGACAATCAGCGTCCCCCCATTTAATCGGTACTGAAATACATTCATTGTCTATTAACCCCTTTCACGATGGATCGTTATCCAAAAATCAATCGGTCTATCGTCAGGCATATCCCGATGACATAGCAAACGATTAACAACACTTTGGTCTTATCTGTACTTTTAGTCGGCACTAGAATCAAACCCTTCGTTTTTATGATCTTATAAATAAAAAAAGCCCCGAGAGAATCACGCTTTTTCAACGTTAGACTCTACTCGGGACTTTTCTTTTTATGTCTCCAGGTCACGTGCTGATGTGCGGGTTGATAAAATCCAATGGTGTAAAATGCTCCTTGAGCTTGGACAACGAAACCGTTACATCACCGATAATTCCATGTTTCTCTAGCAGCATCTTATAACCATCGACAATTACACCATCAGGAACCTGTGTCAATACTTCACATTGGCATTTCCTAGCGGGAATGTCGGATACGGTTAACTTACCACCTTCATAAACTTGTGACTTTGTGGTTAACATATTTACGTACTCCCCTTTGCAACGGTCACAATGAGTCGTCATACACAACGCCTCCTTCTGACCTTATTGTATCACGGAACTTGATTTCCCCAAAAAAATTGGTGATTAATCAGTCTCGATATAAGGAAGATAACGCCTTCCAGGTGGGTAACAAGTAATCACCCTGAAATGCTTGCTCGAAAGTAATCCAACTACAATGATAAACCAATTCCCCTGAAGATCCTTACCGAGAATTAAACGGCTTGGGGTAACTAGTTTCATGGAGCGGGATGGCCTTTTTCGATTGTCTTCGCTCGAATATCCTTCAATTATTTTCCCGTTAAAGATCGCAACGGCGATATCGATTTGTGTGTATGTACGATCTTCGTACTCCTCATTGTCGAGACGATCATTTAAATAATGATCGGCGATTTCCATGATGTATCCATCGACACTTCCGTTCACGGCCTTCCGGAAACACTCTAATTCATGTGGCCAGTTTTCCTTATGGTAATCCACGTCTCTATTACCCCCCTTCTTAAAAATAGAAATAAAAAAAGCCCTGAACGCAAAAATAAAGCACACCAATACAAGGTCTGCTCCGTCCTTTTTGCATCAAGGCAATTATTTAGTGTTGTCGTATAAAGACAACATACTCCCTCTTCGCTGAAAAATAGCAGCAAAGAAAATTAATCCATTTAATCGTAATACCTTAATTATAGTCTATTAAAGGAAATGGGGCAATAGGAAGGCTGTTTATTGGCCTTATCTATTGCCCCAGATATTAACTACTAAAGAATTCGTGAATCGATCTGTATTTCGGCTGCTCTTCCATCCGATCACGGTTTAAAGTCTCCCAAAGCTCTAGCACTGCATTTTCTTCCCCATAGAGAGTGCGAACGTTTAATATCCGAAGCATTAATTGATGGATCGGATCATCTGTAGGGAATCCTCTGTGCATCTGGAAAAACACATCTTCGTGCCGGAACAGTACTAGTTGGGCAAATTCAGCTTGCTTTTCAGGTGCTGCTTTTTCAGGCATCAGGACGGCTTGAAAGAGGAGCACATCGTCGTATTGTTCACCAGCCATGAGGAACCATTGTCTTAAACCGGTGAAGGTGATTTCTAAATTCAACATAAAATATGTTTCGGTATGCAGCTGTTTAGCTAAAAGTGCATTCATTAGTATGTCCCCCTAACGTATTGGACGTGAGAAACGAATAGATCCTCATCGGTACCGCTCGAAAGAGTCACTATGATGGCGGCAGGAAGGTCTTTTACATATAGATCAGGAGATTCAGTCTCACCGTAACTACCATAGTTTACCACATTGTTGTAATTAACCGAATTTATTATCGGCTTATTAAAGGTTGGATCGATTAAATCCGTTCGAGTAACTACTTCCGTTGTTTCGGTTTTCCCCGTTTTGGGGTCAGTAACCGTAGATGTGGATCGATGCACCTGCTTCGCATAGTAGCCAAAATATTGCTGGATGCCGAAAACAAGGGTTACGTTACCATCGCCACCTACGCCTCCGCTGCTTCCTCCCCCACTACCCCCGCCAACAAACGCTACATCGTTAAACGGCTGTCCCGTTGCTGGATCGATTCCTCCATTGGCGTCAAGGGATATGAGGTTTTGACTTCGCATGATGCTCTTTAACTTATTGGCATACTGACTATCTGTAGCATAACCGGCACGCTGTAACTCGTTTGCAAAGGCGTAAGGATTGTCTTGAGCTAAGGCAAAACGATAGCGCGAGTTTCTTAAAAGAAATGCGGAATGATCGGCGAAGGATTGCTCTACACTAGAATAGGCACGAAATGATACGATGATTGTTACGATTTTGCCGCCGTACTCTTCTTTAGTTTGAGCTGAACAAGTTGGACCGGTATACCCTTTCTGTGCCTTAATACCAAAAACGTTGTTGCAAATACTTCGATTCCCATATCCGGACTCGAGCGCGGCTTGAGCAAGCGTAATACTTGCAGGAACCCCGCTTCGCCTCTCTTCAGCCTGGGCGGCGGCAGCGTACTGCATGAAAAAGGGATGTGTCAAAGAACCCAAGTTTGGAGGGACCGTGACTACGGGGGCTTCCTCCGGCGTTTCAGTATCCGTCCCCTCACCTGTTCGTGAATCACTTGTTCCAGAATGTACATTCCGTATCGTCACAGTCCCAATATCACTAAATGGCGGAGCGGGAGATTCCATATATACACCACTTAAATACATCATTTTGTCTGAAAAAAAGTCATAATCCCCGCTTTCCTTCGTCCACTTCACCTTATTGAATAGTTTGAATGCTTCTTTACTGGCTGTATCCGTTGCCTTAGACATCAACATTATGAATGGGGTAGGATCTACTGGCTCCTCACCATCCGGGATCCATTCGTAGTGTAGATGAGGGCCGGTAGACTTCCCAGTATTACCCGAAAGACCAATAATCTCCCCGCGGCGAACAGTTTGTCCGGGCTCGACGAATGCCTCACTCAAATGAAGATACCTTGTAGTTGTTGCTAGTTCAGAATCTGAACTTTTTATCGCCACGTATATGCCGGCATTGTAATTGCTTTCCGATGAGTTTCTAGACGGATAGCTTACCGTTGTTACAATACCATCAAACGAGCTGATGATCGGTGTTCCGACAGGTAAACCAAAATCAATTCCCTTGTGAAAGGCTTTTGTTCCAAAGACCGGATCTGTTCGCTCCCCAAACTCACTTGTTATGATTCTATCTAAATCACGATAATAAATTTGAGGAGGAACAACTCTTTCAGTTATAAATGCTGATGAAGCTACTACCGTTGTTGATGAGACTAACGTAGCGATTATCATAAAAAAGGCGAGCACACCTAATAGGACTGCGAGAATAATCCAAAAAATAGGGTTTTTAATAAGCAAAGGCATTGCTTTATTGAGTATTCGCCGCTTGACTTCGCCTTTGAGACGTTGTTTCATGTTCTCCTTGTTTAATCTACCACTTACGATATCGCCAATGAGAGCTTTAGAATCTTGCATGATAATTTTTTCCCCCAATTAGTCAAGCTGTCTATAAGCCCTGGTCTGCTTTCTACCGCTCTGGGCTTTATTGGCTACTGACTTTTCCATACTCCGGTTCGCTGTCGTCACTTCCGCACGATTTAATTGACCGCGAGCCTTTTTCATGATTTCAAGGGAGGCTTGCATATCATCTAGTCCACCTGATACTTCACCGGAGACCTTATTTCTTAGGTTCATAACGACTGCTGTTTTCGCGTTGGTGTCGATTTCTAAGCGCATGTCTTGTAAGTCTTCCGTTGTTATGTTGTTTTTGAGGTTTGCCCGTGAAGTTTCAATTTTGTTCTTGAGATCCGGGTTGCTGAACTTCACGTTGTTTACGGTCAACTTTGGTTCGGTCACAGGTGTCGCTGTGATTGAAGTAGGAAGCTTAATCTGCGTAGCATAATCCATCTTTCCTCCAGTTCTGATTTGAGCTGAAGGAAGCGGGGGCATGCTCTTTATAATGGTTGCGGGATTCTGTAACGGATGAGGCTGAAACTTAGGTGTTTCTTGGATCCCACCATTTTGCACAGCAACCTTTCTGAACGACTCGTTCGCTTTCAGCAGCTTCTCTTTTTGAGTTCCGTATTCAGGGATGGATTGAAAATGTGTAGCGACTGAAATTCGGCCTTTCCTGGACAGCATAGTGGTATTCACTTTATTGGTCGTATTAAGGCCTGCTTTCTTGAATCCATCATCCATGTTCTTAACAAAATCTGTATGACGCACCGGCTCGCCAGTTTCGATAGAAGTATCTACGGCTTGTTTGTACTCGGTTTTGTAGCGTTGGAAAAGTTGGACCATGACAAAATCGTCCACCGCGGTCTCCAGCTTTCGGTTTCGATTAAGTGTTTTTGCTCTATTCATTTGGTTCACAGCATGTTTAGGGCGGTTAACCATGAAAGTACTTGCCTCTCGGATCGCATTTTCATTTGAATACAAGGTTGCTGCAACCTCTTGGTCATTCATGTCCTCATTCACGCCCTGCATAAGGATTGCATTTCGCATATCCCCGCCATCAGCTTTGACAGACGATAACCGAGTCTTTTCTTCCTTCCATTCCTTGTCCAGGCCACGAAATGGATTTTTGCTTCCATTTTGTAGGTTTTCATTTACTTTTTGCACGAATGGCGAGTATTGAGGCTGGCCTCCAGTATCGTTAGATAGCTGCTCGGCAGCCTTCTTCTCCCTCTGGTATCGGAGCACCATGCTCGCAGTGGTAGCATCATTGATGTTATTATCAGCAGTACTGAGTGCAGCCGGCTTAAATGTACTAGGAACCCCTTCATGTTCCTTGCGATTGAACATACTGCTAATTTTACCCGTCGCATTACTGTACAAGGTTCTTGTTACATTACGCTGCAATGCGTCAACAACTGTAGATTTGGCGCGAGCTGGCATTGGGATATGACCTGCAGCTTTACTAAAGACATCCCCAATCTCGTTACGGTATTTGAACACCACGACAACTACGATAGCTTCTACGATCATTGCAGTAAACCAGCCGGCTCCCGCTTGATAGACTACATCATAGGATTGATGTCCAAATACAAGGGATAAACTAAGGAAGAACATCACAAAAGTGGTCATAACACAAAGACCGATTAACTTGATAAACTGCTGCTTCATGGAGTTGAATCCCGCTTCTCGACCTGGAAGAAGAGTGACAAGTAATGTTACGGCCATTACGCCGGCATGAATCAGTAGTTTCACACGATAGAAAACAGAAAGAATTGCCCAGAAGGTGAATAACCCTAGCGTAAATATTGAAAATATATAGTAGCAGACAAGGATAAGCATTTGTTCATAAGGTCTCTCACGACCAATTGCTGGGTACTTACTTTGCGCTTTCTGCAAAATCGCTTCACGTTCCTCCGAAAAAGGTGCCGTAGCGAGTACCTCATTAAGCATCTGAGGGTCTTTTTTTCGAAGCTCCGAATCATCAAACTGAAGCATGCTATATGGTCGGACAACCAGCTCATTCCATACTTGTTCGGAGATTATACCAACGCCGGCATTGGGGTCCATATTGAGTCCCGTTGCTTTGGCAAGGAGTGAATATACCAATCCCCCCATTTCGTTTCCAATACTGTTAAAGGATTTGATAATCGTGCCGGCATTTGAAAAGAACCCAAGGCAAATAACGACAGCCATTATAAAACCAACAGCGGATTGGTAACCGTCCATATAACGCCCACGAATCATATTGAACAAAATATATAGGACCGTAATGGACGCAAAAATTCCGAACAGACTTCCCCATAAACCGTTTCCTAATAAACCGTTATTCACTCCGGTTATGTTTTGAATAATGCTTTCAATGGCATCAATCAGCTGATCCATGAAAGAAAACGTAAATGCTTGATGAGCTAAGAACGTAAATAGTCGCGTGATCTGAACAAGGACGAGAAAGAAGAAGCTTAGAATATGATCATAGACTCTTACAATTCCGTCCGATGCTTTCTGGCCGATTTGCCAAAAGGATCGCTCAGGTAGAAGCGTCTGAAATGAATAATTTGTGGCCCCATACTTGTTGTAAATAGCTTCTTTATTGTTGTCGGAAGGAACCATTTCATCAATGGATGACGCTTCTACTACGGTAGGAAGAACAAGAATCAATAGAAAACAGACGACTATACCAAGCAGTACAAGAGGTTTCTTAATTTTGAGCCGACTAATCTTCGTCTGGATCTTCTTCATCAAGCTCCCCTCCTACATCACCCGCTGCAGAAAACTGCTCGTAATGTTCTTGGAACTTCTCCAGAATCGAGAACTCACTTTCTTCTTCTTGATCAGAACTCTCTTCCTCTGGCGGACGAGTATCAAAACAGTCAAATAGTCGTTGAAACACAACATCGACTGTAAGTACGCCTATACGGCCGTAGATGTCTTGCATGAGACATTGACCATTATCAAGATTTTTAATAAGGTCAATATTTTCTTGGGTGTGTTCCAGTCCGTAATAGGAGAGTGTATTTTTAATCTTTGTTGTATCAGAGTCACGGAAGGCAAACTTCATTCCAATGTTCCCTGCAAGATCTCCGGCTACATCGGTAGGATTCTGTGTTGCAATTCCAAGCCCCCCATTTAGGGAACGGCCTGTACGGATGACTCGATCTGCCATTTCTTTTCCGATTTGAGTCCGTAGGATCGCCCAGGCTTCATCCATTTCGGCTAACGTGAAAACCGAACGATCAAAATAAATAAAGGTATCCATGAAACGGCCGATCGAATACATAGTAGCAACGGACATCTTCTCAACCAGTGAATAGTTCTCTGGAGGTTTTTCGACTGGAGGCATCTTAAGATTTTGGACCTGTAAGATATTCATTGCATAGTCCAGGTTAATGGTTTTTTGCTCTCCATTGCCAAAGAGTAACTTCGCAAATGACAAGTCACTGAAACTATCGAGAACTTCAGCAACAACAGCTGCAGGCTGTCTAGTCTCTCCCATTTCACGAAGAACATCAATACATTTTTTCAGATACGGATTCGGTTCAGATGCTACTCTTGTCACAGCTTGAGAAATATAACTATATTCAACCCGGTCACTTTTCACAGAGGCTAGATAAGATAGGATGTCCATCGCTGCCTCTTTGGCGTCTTCGATGTTGTGCAACATCACGAAAGGATCGAGTTTCCCCTGGTCTTCATGAGAAGCGGATAAGGTAGCTACCTGGATCTGCCCCTTTAGTTCTGGGAGCATTTCTGGCCAATGGGATCGCTCGCCTTTGGGGTCAAAGATCAAAGTTTTTCCCCCACAGGTCGCATTGATATAACCTAACAGATTAAGCAAAACCGATTTACCGCCACCTAATGTCCCACTGATGGTGAAGGAAGGTGAGCGGTTAATTTGGCTTGCATGCCGAAGATCGACATAAACAGGCTGTTGTAATGTTCCCGTCGTACCGATATAAACTCCGATGTTGTCTCCCAGCTGCTGAGTCGCTCCAAACATTCCTGAAGCCAGAGTTTCTGGAGGGATTCGTTGAATATAATCAGAGACATAGCGAGGTGATCCAGGGATAAAATCATTGAAGAGCAGCCATTGATCCCCAGCAGGCATTTCGACGTGAATGTTACCGAAATCTCGAAAATGATCCTGCAATATTTTTGCATTGCTCTTAAGCAAATTGACATCGGTATGGAAAAGACCGAATGTAACATGTGTTATGAATGTAGGGTTTTTCCGTTTTTTATACTCATCTTCGAGGTACAGGGCCTTCTCTTGCTTTTCTGCGAGTTCAATCGGAACTGCAGCTCCAGCCTCCTGTACATTCTTTACCTGGTTATCGATATCAGTCTTTTTCTTAAGGAGCTTCTTGATTGCCTCTGGCGCTTCCAAAACTTCTACTTTGATGCTCATTTGAACTGGAAATGGGAGCGTGGCGGCACTGTAGAGCCATTCACTTCCAGGCATGTCCATATTATCTGGTAGTTCAGAAACGGTTAGGTACGTATGGTAGACAGATTGATCCTCTCCATTATGCGGCTGGCTAATTTGTAGTCGGCGGGGATGCGTGCCACAGTCAATTTCGGCTTCGGTTAAGGTAATGATCTGCCTAGAATCATACAAAAACGTATCGAGCCCACCCCGCTTCCCTTTCCTTTTCTTTGGTGACCAGGGTTTTTCTTTTGTCGAACGTAATACAGGATCGGATATTCCCCACCAGAAATTGCGTTTAATTAACCATTCTGAAGTAGCGGGAGTGCCACGTTTTACTTTTACTCGTCGTGAAATCCTATCATATATTTGCCTCTCTTTTACCATATAAGCTTGAAATTCATGTTCAAAAATCTCTGGTTCATTAAGACCGGAGATATGTTCGAAAAAACGTTTAGGATGAAGAAACAATTTTTTCACTTCGGTATACGCGGTCTCAATTTGCTCTACTAGGTCCTTATCACCGTTTTTGGGGATGTAGACAATGATATATGGACGATACTCTGCGTTGTTGGATCCTTCCGAGGTATCATAGGCTTCGCTCAAATACTCTTCAAGTCCGGTTACATACCGGTTTCCCCATTTTTTAAGCGGCCCGGAGTTTCGTTGCCTGAGGCGTTCATGATGTTTCGCAATATCATGGGCTTTAGGTAGCCAGAGTATATGGAATTGATCCGTTAACATGCTTAAAAATGAAGTTTGTGCTATCAAACGGTCTATTTTTTGTTGGTCACTTTGATGGTCATATACGAAGGGATCTAGCTCATAAATGGCCCAGACCTGCTTGTTATGGTTAAATATTAGGTTCCCTTCAAAGTAAGCGATAGGAAACTCGATGTTGATTTTGTTCGCTTTTTTTGTAGCTTCGACGCTCAATGTCCTACCCTCCTTATTAACAAAGGGAGCGCGGATTACCCGCGCTCCCTTTGAGTGCGATACACCACTTTACTGCCATAGGAATATCGTTTATTGTGCTGGATCGATTTGTATCTCCTAAGGTATTTCGGTCTAATCCAATGGAAAATCATAGATAGCAGCCATTTGTGTGGAGCCTTACCATCAAGCTTCTGCTTCATAATCAGCCACGCTGAGACGAACGGTAAAACAGCATATGTGTAAGCCGGTGGGATAAAAAATAAGATTTTTCCTACGATAAACCAAAACACTAAACAAGCGAAGAATGTGCCGATCGCTCTTACGTTCGCCGGAACGGGTAACTTCTTACCTTCAAAAGCATATATAACCCAATCCCATGTCCATATCTTCGAGTAGTTCGATACGGTCACCCGAGGAGATTCAGATTGCTTTTCGCTCATTAAATGCCCCCGAAGATTGCATCAAAGAAATATTTGGATAATTTTTTGACGTCTTCCCAGTTCATCAGTACTGCCACAATAAGTGCGATTCCCATAAAACTGACGAGCTTCATCCAATCTCGCTTTATCATGTGATAAGCACCAATTGTGATTAGGATTCCTGGTATCACTGCACCAATATTTGATGTAAGCCAAGTCCCCAATTTTTGTCCAGGGCCACTAGCAAATGCCGGCGTGGCCATTAACATTAATGCTATTGAGAGCAATGTGGTGCGGATCACCAGATCCTTATTTAATTTTCTCATTTATCAAAGCATCCCTTCGTTATTCTTGATTATTGGAAGCGGGTTGGTCTGGGTTTTCCTCATCCGTTGTCTGCTGCGGATCGGACGTCAGTTCTTGATTTTCAGTTCCGATAATGTCTTCCTCTTGAGCAGTATCAAGCATGTAGAGGCGCCCATCTTTTTCAATTACTTCGAAAGACCATGCATTGGTGAATGATTCTCCAATATCACTTTTCACTATGACTGTTGCCAGAATTTTCATTACTCCACTTTGTGATTCATTTCGATACATGTTTAGGCTCTCGACACGATCAAAGTCAAAGGCGGATTTATTTAGGGATTTGGGAGCATCGTCTGCATTAGAGTAAAAATATCGAAGCTGACTAATGTTTCCCTCATACCACGCATTAAGAAAGCTGCTGGTTAGTTCTTTTGCTAAAGCAATGGTGCTAGTATCAGAGATTGAAGGACCGTTCGATGCCGCTTCGACGGATTCCGCCTTGGGCATCTCGGAGACAAACCGCGGATATGATCGGATTACCATACCTTCTTCAACCAGTGTTACAGGAACTACCATGTAAACCTTCTTAATTGATTTCTCATTTTCCGGCAATGGTATGATCGCGTCCTCTTGAGTAGAATCATCTTTCGATTGTGGAGGCTGCGATGTGGTTTGGTCCATAAGAGGTTCAACTTCTCTTCGGACCATCACCGTAACCTCAACTTGGTTATCGCTTAGTTTTTTTGTATCAAAGACCTCAGTTGAAAGAACTCGACTCGAGCCTTTGATGTCGAGCGCCTTAATACCAGCATCGGAATCTATGCCCGATATGAATCCGGATAATCGTGTTGATCGTTCAGAGAAGTTGCCCGTGTTCCAGGTGAAGTATTCAGCTGCAAAGTCCGCTGCGAAACCTTTTACCTTTTCTTCGATGATCGGAGCCGTATTCCCGTTTATAACGGTTTGGTTAATTACTCGGGTCCCTTGGACAAACGACATGCAGCCTTTAAAAATTATGAAGCACATGAAAACCCAGACGCATGTTCTGAGCAGCTTTAAGCCGGTTCTAGATTTTGGTGCTCGTTCCTTAATCGACTTATCGGGTTTCTTCTTTTCAGGTGCTTGTCCTTCGGATTCTTTCGTTGGTGAAGAATCATTCACTTCATCTTTCTTTTTCTTCGTAAACAGTCCCAATTTTGTTTCACCTCCTATCGATGACGGGATTGATCACGATTCTTTGGATTAAAGACGATTCCAATTAAGAAGAACGCGACAAGTGCAATGATAATGGCATGCTCTGTCTTAAATCCTAGGAACCACCCCCACCATGATTCAATTTTGTCCCACCAGCCTGGTGCTCTCTCTGAAATGGCATGTTTCGCATCATCAATTACCTTAGCCACTCTCTCATGGGATTCTTGGTATTCGCCTGAGTGAGTTGTTGATCCAACAGGATCACTAACTTCTGTATGTACTTCTTGAGAAGTTGGTTCCGGTATGGTTTCTTTGGTGGGGCTCCGAAATAGAATTACTGAGGCAATCAAGAGTAATAGAACACCAACACTTACCAAGACCACCTTTTTGTTTTTGCTCAAATAATCACCTCCGATACTTATATATTAATTAATCAATATAATAACACACAAGTATATTAATTAATATACAACAATTGGAGCGGGGTTTTCTCTAAAATGTAAAGGTCTCTCCCTCTACTCATTGTTGGATGTTCCTGCAAGGTCCGAGTATGCTATTAAAATATCTTCAATATTTCGACCTATTAGTACGCGATGGTTTATACCAAAAACTTTATCAGCAGCTTTTCCAATATTAAGTAGTCTTGTTTTATAGACTGCATCTGGAATTACAAATGCAATAATGGAATTCCGAATAATAGTATTTGTCGAAGCTTTTATAACATCCCTATATCTCTCTAGTTTTTTTTGTATGGATACCTGTTCAGTATGGAATGGAGATCTCTGAATTGGTTCTGTCGAGCGGTCTAACTCGATACAAAACAACTGTTCCCCTATTCGCAAAATAGCATCCGGACGCACCTCTATCACCCCATTGTCTCCCCATACACTTTCAGATGGATACCAATCCCAATCAATAAACTGCTTCAGATCATTGAAACTTACCATCCAACGATATCTCAAATCGAGATATATTTTGCCGAGTTCCCAGTAGTGCTCTTTCTTCGCCCGTTCCATATCCACTTCAACTTTAGATAATTTTGAATCATCAGGTATTTCTAATCTTTTTTCGATAACTCGTAATCCCCTCTGCGAGAGATAGTACCAAGTCTCCCCAGTTACCCTTCCTCTTCGGGCCACTGGTAAATCTACAGCATCTGGGATTATTGAGGTTCCTTCAACCAAACCACGATCCTTTAATCGCTTGAATGTTCGACGTGCTTTTAGAACAGCTCTCTTTCTATTCTTTTCCTCGAAAGCAGCCTTGGCATGATTATCTACACTTTCATACTCTTCATAGTACAAGTCTGGCGAGTCCAAAAAGTATGTTGTGACGACAACTGATTGTGGTATACATCTACATTTGTAGAGGTCTACCAATAAGCGCCACTCTCTTTCATTCAAGAGGTCAATTGCTTCGCCTATAGAATAATCGTTCGCTCCTCTTTTGCGTTTTCTACCTCCCTCTTCTGCTTGATCATTACGATCAAATTTCCCCTGGTCAGCCATTATACCTCATCTCCTTCAAAACCCATGAATGGGTTTGGGTTGAATTTACCCTTTTTAGGGTATTAGTCGGGGATTACTAGGAACAATAAACATGCACTATACATGATAATGCAGCAAAAATACAGACGTTTTTGCATTAAATGAAGAGTGTGGTGGAAATATAGATAAAAGAACTAATGGATGAACAGCTTGTAACTTGATAAAAGGATCGATGAAGGAAACGTCATAAACACGATGAATGAATCAATAAAATATAAAAAAAGTCATTCTCTTGGGCCCCCCGTCTAGACTAATTCCCACTCGTCAACAATATAGTAATTGAACCCATTCGATAATTTCAATCTCTCAAATGAGGGTCTCCAGAAAGAAAAATTACTCCCTATAAACTTGACAGGAAACAATATCCTGCTAAATAATAATAACGTAGCGTAACGCATCGTTAACTCTTCGATTTAAGGTTATATAAAACTAGATAATATGCAGGAAACAAGACCTTCAATAACGAATTACATAATTAACGACGCGTAAAGCAACGTAAATAATCGTTTCATTCAACTATTTAGTGCATCGTAACGCAGCGTTAATATATCCTGATTTAACGCTAATCTGGATTGATTGAGTGGAATAACGCATCGTTACGTCGCGTGAAAGGGGTGATTGAAATTGAATGATCAAGACCTTCAATATCCCACGGAAGTTTTGGAGTTTATCGCAGGAAGGATTCCACGAGAAATGACAAGTGTTTTTGCTGAGATATGGAATCACAGAGCTGATGGAGGAATTACCTGGACACATCTTGTAAGCAAAATTGGGGATCGGTATCTCGTTGAAAAAGCTCTTCTTCTTTTAGAGACGAATGGGTTTGTAAATGTAGACCCCTCCCCACTCGATCGCCGGCAAAAGAAGTACATTCCAGACGAAATCAGAGGCAAGCAGTTAGCAGTGTACTTGCGTAATAGTAAACTCAACCCAAACAAGGAGGAGTAAGTTATGGAAATGAATCTTGGTTTTATTACACTTGAGGGGTTTATGCGCCGTGATGATGGGAATAAGAAAAAGCTTAAGTTTTGCTTTATCTCATGCGGACAGTTTGGTGGCCGCCAAGGGGATGAGCTCGCTCGTCTAGGGCACGATGTATATGCTCTAAACACTTCTGAATCTGACCTCTCTGATCTTAAAATCGTTCAGAATATCATTAAGTTGGATGGCTACAATGGAGCGGTTAAGGATATTGAGCGTGGACAGGCAGCAATTAAGGATAACCGCGATAAGGTGTTATCACTACTCAGTAATTCTGATGTGGTTGATGCGGATTTTGTATTTGTTATTGCAGGTATGGGCGGAGGTACGGGAAATGCAGCAGCCCCTATCATTCTAAGTAACTTGAGTAGAGTACGAAAACCCTTTAATGGTAAGCCATCGTTCGGTGCTATTGTGTCAGTACCGGGATCATGGGAAAAACGAGGAATTAAAAAGAATGCTCGCTGGGGATTGTCACACATTGATGAGCTGATTAAGAGAAACGCATGTGGATCCGTGACAATCGTGGATAACGAGAAGCTATTTACAATGACGGAGGGTATTTTTAGTGATACAGAAACTAGGCTGGAATGGACAGATTACGGTAATAGTACTCTCGCAGCTTTATTAACCGAAGTGGCTTTCCTGACCTCTCTCCCTTCAAGCAAGACCTTTGACGAGGATGAACTGCTTGATGTATTAAGTACTCCAGGCTATTATTCATCAGGAAAATGCTATATATACGAAGATGATTCTCTTGAAGTGAATAGCTTAACTTCGCTTATCGAAAAGAGTTTTAGAGAATCCCCAACAGCAAATGACTTTGATTATGAATTAGATGCTGTTAATGGTTTCGTTGCTGTTATTCATCCTAAACACAAGAACCCGATTATTTCGGATTCTGAATTCAGAACATTAGAAGAACGGTTCGGCCGCTTCATTGCTAATGCAGAGAAACCCCATTCTGGCTTAATTGACAATAGTAATTGGGGAACGATTACAAGTCGTGGGAAACATAATGAGGGCGAGCGAAACAAAGCCATTCTTTACACAGGTGTCGTTTGCTCCGCACTGCCTGATCGGATCGCCAAGATGCTAGAAGAGATTGACCGAGAAGAGCAAGAACTAGAATTGAAGAAGAATGAACGTAAGAATAAGACTGCCTTAGATCTGTCAGCATTCAAAACAATTGCTAAAAACGAGGTAGCAACGACTAAGGAACCGGTAAATAGTGAGTTTGATCTCTTTGGAGATTCCGGCAGCAAATCTAATGAAAAAGACGATGAAGATTTTATGCTCTGATCCTCCCTTCTCCCCTCTCGATGAGAGGGGTTTCTTTTGTCCTCAAATTAACGATGCGTAACGCGTCGTTAATTTTCAAAGAGTGCCCTCTGTTTTAAATAAGGCCGTCGTTACGCGATTTTCGGCCATAACAAAAGCGCTGCGTAACGCAGCGCTTTTCTGGATCTTTTTAATCTCCACGTCCGAATAACCCAAGGAAGCCTTTCCTCTTCTTTCTGTTTGAGTTCTCTAAATCTTCTCGGGAGATTACTGCCCATTTTTTCATATTTTCCTCCAACTGCTGTTGGAGCTGGCTCTTGGTGGTTGCCATAAGCTCCTCTAACTGTTGTTTGCTATTTGCTGTGGTTGTTTCTACCTGAGATTTAAACTCGTCTTTCATTGAATTTACATTGGAAACAATTTCTTTATGTTCTTCTTGGATTTTTTCATGAAATTTTGATTCGATTTGTTGAATTAAACTTTCATCACGACTAGCTTGGCTATTTTTTAGTGTTTCAATTTCGTTTCGTACGAATTCTTGTGTAGTCTCAGCATGTTTCACTAAGACTTGATCAAGATGCCCAAAAAATTGTTGCATTCGTGCTTCCATGTCTACTACAAGTTGCTGAACTTCTTGTAGTTGTAAGGATTGGGAGTTCGACTGGGAGACGGATACAAGTGAATTGGAACCCTCTTCCCCCCCACTTGGAGGCATAAACATACCGGTGGTAGAGCCAGCTGCATTCATATGGAGAAGCATCTGCTTTATCTGGGTGAAGCTTAATTCATATTCTGAGTCCCGCCACTTTTGAATTAACCGCACTAATTCTAAGTGTCTGTCAGTGTAAAAACGGTTGTCGTGCGGATCTCTGGGAACCATAAAGGCATCCCCAAGCTTCTCTTCCCAATTCCGAAGAGTGTTTTGGGGGACTCCGGTAGCATCGCTGAATTCCTTGATCGTATAGGCTTTTTCAAAGACATTTTCGTTCACAATAACCCTCCCTTCGTATTGGAGACCCTCTCCAAATTTATTGAGAGATGTATCTATGCGTTGCAATATGCTTCTCTTACTAGAATTATATACGACTCCCATAGAATCGGGAAGCCCGTGAAGGTCACATGTATATGTCTCCAATAGATAGGAGGATGTATATATTAATATTGTTGGAGATGGATTCATAAGGTGTAGGATATGTATATCTATATAAAGAGAGATGTATCCCGATATTAGAAACGCTTCTACAATTTAAAGTATAGAAGTATATCTTTCCACATGGATGGACTCTCTCACACAATTGGAGGGCTGTTTTGAACAGTGGGAGAGGGTCTACATCATTGTAGGAGGTATCCCAGCGTAAGGGAGAGGGCTACATTAGTCCAAGGAGAGAAACAGGTTTCCCGATCAATTAAAAGAAAAATAGAAATGTATGATAGATTTATGGCTTTTTTATTGTAATATATTAATTAAATAATATACAAGAATCAGGGTGGTGTCATATTGAAGTATATAGGAATGGTAATCGGAGGAATATTCTCAGCAATAGGGCATATGGTGGCTTTTATTTTCAAGAATATTTACATTGCAATCCGGAGGTTTACATTAGACCCTGCTAACAAGAACGCTATCTGGAACATCCAAGCTTTTTCACTATTAATCCTGCTCTTATTTATTTTTTTATGGTTGGTTGGTAAATATCAGGATGTAATTTATGGAGTAGATGATCCAGTAGTATATAGAGCAATTCCGATCATACTAGCATGTTTTTTGGGTCACTCGATATATTCGTGTCCGGCTCTATATCAAAATCAGTATGCTAAACCTCTTGTTCAGACCTTTCTTAATGCACTAAGCATTCTTGCAATCGGTCAATTGATACTTGCTTATACGGATAGAAAAATAGGGCTTTTGATTGCTCTTGTACTATTCATCTTAACCATTTTCACTACTTTATATTACACATTACGTATTAGAGTCAGTTCTACAATATTCAGTAAACTGTCTGCTGCAGCTGAAGAAAATAAACCTCGAAAGGAACACAAGAAAACTTCTAATAGTCATTATGAGATGAAGAGGGGAGAGGAGAAACCGGAGAATAAATTTTCTTGGGAAGAAATTAATGAGCTAGACAGTATTGATTTAAATACACCTGGCTGCTTAAGCCATCTCAGATACTATTCGGAGCAATGTGAATTAGAACTCTTTTATACTCGTCCAACGAAAGAAAGGCAAAGTCAACTCATGAAGCTAAACCGTTCCGACAGGGCACAACACGGGCAAATAATTGCCGGAACGGGTGCCGGTAAAACCTTATTTGCAACCAACTTAATTACACAGGATCTTTTAAATGATTACATCGGAAGCACAGTTATAGATCCTAAAGGTAGTTTGATAAAACGAATGGCTAATTTTTTGGATCGTATCGGAAGAAAATATTATAGGTTGGATCCATTAATTGTTAATTCAGATTGTCTTAATCCGTTCTTTGTCCCAGAGAGTGAAGATATTGAACCGATGATCGAGCGAAATGTTGCAGCATTTCATGCATATCTAGGTCCAGATGCACAAATTTACTTTAAAAGCCGCGCCACACAGCTCTTTCGTGTCGGTGTTAAAGCTTTAAAGTTAGTTTACGGAAATGAAGTAACATACAATGAACTAGACAGATTGATTCAACCCATCAATGATGATTTTAGAGTAGAAGTGCTTCACGAAATAACACTGCTCGGTAAAGAAGGCCAAGTTGCATTGCTTAGAGAATATACGCGTAATATGGCTGGATCTCCGAAAATGCAAGAGCATGCAATGCAGACGTATTCAAACTTGTATGATTATCTTTCTGAATTGACGTCGAACAAATATATTCAAAAGATGTTCTGTGGAAAGTCAACTTTCAGCATAGATGAAGCAATGAAGAATGGAGAGATCATCCTTTTCAATGGAGCGTATGGAACACTTCAAACTCTAACATATACTGCAGGGCGTTTATTTCTAAATCTTATGCGTGCGAGTACGTTCAGAAGAAATATGGATGGCAATGTACGGCCACATCAATTGACTATTGATGAAGTTGAAATGTTTGCGGATGAAGAGTTCTCAACATTCATGGAAATGGCAAGGGAGTTTGAAGTATTTGTAAATGTAATCCATCAGGGTAATGAACAACTCGATGATGTAAGTAAGCGTCTAGGCGCAATGGTAAAACAGAATGCTGTCCAGAAGTTTATAATGGCTGGTCTCGATCCAAATGATGCAAAATACTATTCAGAGATGATAGGAGAGGAATATAAGATTGGCCAGAGTAGTGGAACCGATGAAATGTCTACAACAGGGTTTAAAACCCAAATCAAAGAAGAGAAAAGGTTTACGGTTATGCCAAAAGAAATTCTTAGCCTAAAGGGTTATAATCCGGAAACCGGGGATCCGGCGGAATGTCTCTTTAGGGGAGTACATAATAATGTCAGATTAGACCCTGTCATTGGATTAATCTACCCGCTTCCTAAAGTATTGTTCACTCCACTTGAGGTTAAGGGAGAAGATGAAATTAATGAAGAGGTTGAAGATGACCAAGAAACTATAACGGTTGAAAATGAAAAAAAGGAGGGGGAAATGGACGATATAGAAACTAAGGATAATAATGATAAATTGGAAAATATTAAGAAGAAAGCTCAACATCGCAAAGAACTTCATACAAATGTTCGTGAAATTGAGACCAAGACAGAAATTAATGAGCCTACAACAGTTCGAAGCCCTCTATGGGATGAACAGGATTCAGTAAACAATAGTAGCCATCTTGTTGAAAATTTATCAAATGGGGAAGAGGGCGGGAGTATAGTATCACCACGAGGAGTAACCTTTAGACCGGCAAGCATAGACGACAAGGCATTAAAACTAGCGCAGCAAATCAAAAACGATGCTCAAATATCCCGCAATGAAAAAAAGAGTAGCAAGACGGAGTAATCCGTCTGCTACTCTTTATTGCTCTTCGTTTAGAGTGTGAAACAAATCGTTGAATTCTTCATATACCTTGATACCCAATGGTGTAAGACTATAAAGTTTCTGACGACCACTAGCATTATACTGTACAAAACCAAGCGCTTCAATCCAAATTAAAGCATAGTTTAGTTCTCCGCGGCGGACTCTGCTTTCAAGCGATAAATCTTCTTTGTTGTAATCCTTTTTTGACAATGATTGCATAACTAATTTTGGAGCATTGGGTAAGTTGGAAATCATTGTTTCTAAATAAGGCTTTAATTGTGACGATAAATCAAAGGAAAAGGTCATTATTATTTCACCGAGCCTTTCAAGTTACTATTATATATATTAACACACAATATAAGTAAATAACATATATCTATTAGCGTAATCAAAGGGTGTATATTTCCTCAAAACCAATGTTATTACAGTACAAAAAGATTAACTATCTAGTACATTGTACCCAACTCAAATAAATAAATACAGAGGTTCTTGAAAATATTTTGTGGAACTGAAGGTTGATACTATAATTATATAAGATGAAATTTATTGGGGAGGAGTAGGTGATATATGTATCATTTTTTTGATCCTTCAATCAGACCTGTTACTACTACCGATTTAGCAGGAAATATTATATATGTTCGGACCCATGGACTTCACCATTATGGTTATCCTGATATTTATTTAGATAATGTAACAAGTAATTACGAGGAGTTATTTCATTCAATATTTGATAAAATGTACTCGCTTGATTTTGATATCAATCAGATTTGGAAGTTCAATGGTCACATAATACAATTTGAGATTTACCCAGAAGAGAAGCTTGCAAAAATCGTTTTCCCATCAAATGATGAAATAAAAATCATTACAATCAATAATCCCGTGACTGATGAACCATATAAATTATTAACCAGAGGAATTCAGCAATTATATAATCTACCGGAAATCACCATTACAGCAGAATTACCTAATTCAAGAGAAATTATTGAATATGTATTAGAACAAATCCAGCAAGGTGAATCCTTCGACGGAGACTCGTTTATTTTGTACGATGGGCTGCAGTATGATGTGGTACAAAATTCAGACCGATATGGATTTCCCCAGTTAGAAATTCAACTTGTGAAAAAATCCAAAAAACGGATATTTAAAGAGAAAGGTAGCCATCTAAAGAGGGTGAAATAATAGTCCTTCATTTTTTTGATTAATAGTTGTATATTAATATATATATTAAATAATAGATTAATATGATTGTGTAGAAAGGAGTACTTATAGAAAGGAGTTTTAGATTGTTTGATGAGCATCTTATAAAAGAATTGGAATTTGTTCTGACACATCCTCATTGTAACGTGGAGAAAATAGAATCGTTCTATAACAATTGTCTAATGATGAATGAATCAGTCCCAGTCTACGCATTTGTTAAAACGGTTAATATGATAAATCCTCAACTGTTGGAGGAATGGTCTAATAAAAACCCGATGGTAAGGGTAGCAGCTCAGGAATTAGGAGTGAAAGCAGAGACTAGCAATATAAGAACAAGCAACTTCTCAATTCAAATCAGTATTGATTTATCTGGACATCTACCCAAAGGCGGACTATATAAAGTAGTTTGGTCTTCTGAACTTGAGGAGGGACTATTTAATCAAATGTTTAAACGAAGAGCAATCCATGTAATAGACAGAAAACGTCGAGAAGTGGAGTTAATAGGATTCCGGTTTTTGACGGATCGTAACTGTACACTTTATTTAAAAGTTAAGGAGGAATCAGCATGACGACTTTTCAGGCACTATCGTCCAATCCTATGCAAGAGTATCGTACTTCTCTTCGACGTAAACAAATTCACCAGGGCACGGTAAGTGGAGTCGAGGTTCATGAACCACATGGCAAAAAAATGGAATGTGCACTTGTCCGATTAAATAACGGTCTAAAGGGATTGATTTTCGAAGATCAGTTTGATAAGCATAAATTTCGTTCACTAGTCGGCTTTATTGATCATCGAATTGATTTTATGGTATTGGATGTTCAAAAGATGGGATTGGATCCTAATCAATATCAAGTATTCGATGAAGAAAAGGGAATTGTCTTGCTTTCACGTGTTCAAGCAATTGAAGAATTGCAGGAAGAATTTTGGGAGACTGCAGAAGAGGGTCATGTTGTTACGGGTACAGTATCGGGTTGGGAAGAGAGCCGATTATATATTTTGGTTAAAGGGGTATCATGTGTACTTGCAATACAGGATTACGAATATGATTGGACACCCTCCGCTAAAAACCTAGTTCCATTGGGAACATCTCTCACTGTGAAAATTATAGAGATCGATCGAGAGAATCAACAAGTAAAAGTATCTCGAAAAGAATTATTAGAGGATCCATGGAATCGTGTTCGAGAAAATTTTGGAGTCGATAATTTTTATGCTGGTGAGATAACAGGGGTAGTCGAAAATGTTGGGATTTTTGTAAAAATCGCTCCAGGCATTGAAGTACTTTCATGGTTTCCGAAGAGGTTGCCATCACATGGACAATTAATCGGAAAACATGTAAGTGTTAAGATAAAGAGCATCGATGCTGAGAGAAGGCGGATAAAAGCAAGAATCTGTAAGTTTCCTCATGAAATTTATTAAGGGGAGTGTGTTATGGAAATTCAAGTGTCTCCGTTGATAAATACAACGGGAGAGATGGCACTCCAACCTAAACCTGTATGGGATGATCCATATGCGTACATCACCGGGATGGATCAGTTAACAAGACATGAGTTTTATTTCATCGAAGAAAAAATAAAAAATGGTTGGATTACAGACAGGGATATTGAAATCGTCAAATTTTTATTCGTTCACCGTTGGATAACTTTGATACAACTACAACAGATTTTCTTTGGAGAAGCAGAGCGAGACGAAACGGTGAAAAAGAGGGTTCGGAAATTACTAAAGTATGGGCTGATTAGACGTATTCAGTGGAAAACCTACTCAAGCCCTTCCGAAAATCGGCAAAGTTTTTACGAACTCGGAGCTAGTGGTGCTGATATCTTGAAGTATAGGTACGGAATAGCCTTAGGAAACAGAGATCCGCGTGCAACTCGCCCCACTACGATGCTGTATCGAATGAAATACATCGTAACAAACGAGCTGTACATCCAACTTCGTGAAAACTTCAATATGATTCATTTTGAATTCCACCCGATATTGAAATTAGAAGATGACCAGCAAATACCAATGGCTCGTTACATACTTCAAACACCGGCTAATAAGAAAATAATATTCTATTTGGTGGTTCATCGAGATGATGAGAAGTGGCTAAAAACACTTAGGTACCAGGCGCAGTTCTATAAAAGTTATATCAGTGGAGGAGAAGATGGGGGGATTTTAGTCCTGTTGCTATCCTCAGACGATAAAGCGGTATTAGCACAAAAGCTTCTGCTACAAGAAGGCATTACTAATTTGGTCTGGTTTATTACCGATAAGGATTTATATGATACTGAGAAGGACATTAAAACCAACTTCTTCTTTTTTAAAGATGAAGGAAAGCAATACTACAATCTTGGATGAAATATCCTTCTTCAATACTTATATATTGATATATTTATTAATTAATATACAAACTTAATCAGGGGGTTGAAATGAATCGCATATTCTTAGCTACCCCGGATCGGGATGAAGCAGAATGGCTTTCTGATGAGCTAAGTGAGGTCGGAAAAATAGTAAGGACAATCGATTCTTTAGACTTCTTTATACCTCAGTGGGAATCCATCGAAGCGAATGTAGTTATTTTTATGGAAAATGTAATAAGGTCGGATGAAGCATTTATTCGTCTGATTAAAAAAGTACGCTCTGATCGACCAGGTTCATCAATTTTGTTGGTTTATCATCGTGATGATGATGAGTTAATTTCTAACCTGCACGATGAAGGTGTCACCTGTTTGAATTATATGGACCTAGAGCCAGGTATCGTGGAGCTCCGACTTTTAGAGGCATTAGGACATAAATTCCCCGTCCCTGTTCCGGAACAGATGGCGGTGGTAAACCAGGACGTTGATTACAATCCGGAAAGCGAAATAAATGACTTGTTTGAGTCACCTGAAGAAATAGAGAGAACACCCGCTCCTAATAACGAAGAGAAGAATATAGAAGCAGATGAATTTGAGCAGGATAACCAACCGGCATTTTTGATTGGGGAAAAGGCTAGGGGAATAGGGAGACAACTCTCCGAGACTAGCTCTAAGCTCTTCGGGAAAATTGAAGAAAAGAAACGGTTGATCATTGAGAGTCAGAAGAAAAAAAGCACAGATGTATTTCGAACAGATGATATTGATTTTGCCCCCATATTGCGTAATGGCAATAAACGAAAAAAGGAAAGATTTGTTGGAACGGCAGTCATTGCTGTAATCGGCGTGAAGCCTGGCGTAGGATGCACGCATACCTCGGTTATGATTGCAAACTATTTAGCGAATGAAAATTATCCTGTTCTCCTGATAGAGGCAAATGATTCAAATGATTTTGTAGAAATTGAAGCTGCCTATGAAGGTGTTGAAAATCCAACAATACTCAAAAATCCAACATTTACAATCGACGGAGTAAGATATGTCAAGAATGTCACGGACCTAAAGCTTTATCAATACCATCCAGGGAATTATGCTTTCATCATTCTCGATATGGGCGCTTATCAAAATAGTTACTGCTATGAGGAATTCTTACGAGCTAATATATCCATCGTCATTGGGTCAGGAAGTGAGTGGAAGCAAAAAGATGTCATCACATTCTTTGAGGAGCAGATACACCTGGATCAAAGCAGATGGAAATTGTGTGTTCCTTTGGCCACAAAGCAGACGATTGAAGATATAAGAAAAAAACTGCCAAAGCGAAAAATTCACGCCATACCTTTTCAACCGGATCCTTATAGAAGGGACAAGGTTGTAAATTCGACATTGGAAGATATGTTAAAGCTGCATCAGCATCAACGATTATCGGTTCTTAAGAAAAAGATGCAGTCGTTCTTCCAAGATGAATAACGGTGGGCTTGAGTTCAGAAGGGAGAAGAAACATGTCAAGGATAAGATTTCGCCAAAAACAATTACTGCTTGCGGCCTCAATCGGTGGAGCTGCGGTATTGTTGATCTGTTTTACTTTCGGATTTTTCTATTTTAATCACATTGAAAAAAGAAATGAAAGTGAAAAGCTCGTGATTGAGCAGGAGCGTGATTATGTGAAGAAGCAATTAGAGGAGGAAACGATCGCAGTAGAAGTAGCTGCTAATGATTATTCAGCGGGTGATATTCTACATGAATCGGATCTAGTAACGATAAATATTCCCAAAAGTGCTGTGCCGGACAATGTTATGAGAGCAAATGACATTGTTGGAAAGTACACAAAAATCAATCTCAAGAAAAACACACCTATCACAGAAGCCATGCTATTTGAAGAAGGTGTTACGCCAGATGATTTGAGGAATCAGGAGTTTCGTCTTATTGAACTACCAAGCAAACTGGGAAAAGAAGAATATGTAGATGTTCGTGTGAAATTCCCTACGGGACAGGATTACATTGTTCTTTCTAAAAAGAAAGTCAAGGATCTGGCGAACGGGACCGTCTGGTATGAAATGAATGAGAAAGAAATTCTCACTATGTCGAGTGCGATTGTAGATGCCTATATCAACGATGCTTCCATTTATGCGCTTAGCTACGTGGATCCTTATATGCAGAATAAAGCAGTTGTCACTTATCCAGCCAATGAAGCCGTGCTTGATCTGATCGAATCTGATCCAAATATAGTTGAGGTTGCTAAAACAGAACTTGAGCGTAGATACCGTCAAAAACTAGAAAGCGATCTTGAAGCAATGACAGATAGAGAACGGCAAAATTATCTTAATGGGCTAAACGGAAATAAAAAAGAGGATCAAATTAACGTACAAGAAAGTCAAACCCCTCCAGTTAGCGGAAATTCGCTGCTAGATCAACCGCAAACACAGCAAGACTCTGAAGCAGTATTCTCAGATACTATCGAAAGCGTTCCGGTAACGGAGTAAGGAGGATGACATGAGACAGGTACTCTTCATCGGGGATCTTGATAAAACGGATCTATTATTCTATATAGCGAAGCTCATTTCACTTGATAAAAAAGTTCTAATAGCTGATTACACTCTCACAAAAAGATATGAATTTGCCTATCCCAAGGTTGAGATGTGTGAAGCCATTCAACAATATGATTATTTTGATGTGGCTGAAGGCCTGAACAAATATAGTGATTTAGAATCCATATTAAATAAGCACGATTATGACATCGTGCTTGTAGACATTGAAAAGGAACAGTCATTAAAGAATTGGCCAAATGCCGATTCGTTGTACTTGATCACTTCCTATGAGAATCCAGTAATTCAGAGAAACTTGAAACTTACAGAATCCTTCTTTCATGAAAAACTTGCTTCCGAATTAGTACCAGTTACGAAGATTATTTATGAAGTCCATGGCACGCTGAATGAGGATTACATTAATGATCTTATGGACAAGTTCCCTATTCACTGGGAAGAAACATTAATTTTTTACCCAGATGAACGAGATTTGACTCGAAAAATAAGCAATCAATATTCGAGCTCAGTGAAATTGAAGGGATTATCAGGACCTTTTAAAGAGGTTATCAAGTCTGTAGCAGGTAAAATCCTTGATTCTAATTCTAAAGAAACCAATGTCCTTTGGAAACAAGCTGAAAGGAGAAAATAATATGGGGCAAATTGCTTTTTGGGGAATTCAGCATGGTTTGGGTGTAACAAGTAACACAGCTGCGTTAGCTTCTATAATTGGTATGGATTATCAGATTAGAACTTTATGCTCTCAGCCTCAATGGTCCGACAACACGCTTGAGAGTTCCTTTAAGAAATCGATTAACCGAGGGAATCCGGAGTTTTACAATATGTCTGGTACTGGACTGGATGGTTTAGAAAGAGCTGTTCGTGCAGGGAAAATTGAAAGAGATACTGTTAAGAACAATGCTTTATTTATCGAACGAGACAGGTTAGATCTGCTTAGAGGCAGTGAAAAATCAGATAAAAGTCAGTTTGATAATGCAAATGAAATTATGCGGATTATCTATAACGGAGCGAAGGAGTATTATGACCTTGTCTTATTAGACGTTCATAGTGGATCGAATAGCCCTGTTACTAATACGTTGCTTGAGGATTCCGATCTGATTGTAGTTTGTGTAAATCAGAATATTCACGTTTTAGATAAGTTCTTTAAAGATAAAGAAAGTTTGCCCAAAGCACTATTGCGGAAACCTCATGTTTTACTCGTCGGGCAATACGATCCTGAGTCTAAATATAAAGTCAGAAATATTGCTAACAAATATTCATATAAAGGACCAATTCTAACGTTGCCTTACAATACCTCTTTTAAAGATCACCTTAATGATGGGGATATTAAAGGGTTTATATCAAGGAATCGAAACATCAGTAAAAATCATGAAAACTATCAGTTCATACAAGATTTAAGAAGAAACGCTAAATATATACTCACAGAGGTTGGTATCAATACGCAAGTCAAGATGATTGAAAGAGGGGCTTCTTAATGGGCGAATCATTAATCAATTTTGCAATAATCGTCCTGATCATTTTCAGCTTAATTATCCTTCTTTGTTACAAGCTTACTCGGAAGCCCTTTGCAACTCCAAAAAGAAAAGATGACTTGGAAATCGAAAGATTTCAGCAAGATCAAATTCTTGAATTCGTAAAAAAAAGAATCAATGATTTTGTAAACAGCAATCCGCTTGATATGGGGTTATCTGGAGAGGAGTTTGAAAGAAGAACAGGGCTCGTCGAAGAACTTCGTAATGCTATGAAAAACGCTACATCAGGGGATATTCAAGAAAAAGTGTATCTCAAGCAGTATATATATGACCTACTTGATCGAGAGTATGGTGTTAACGAAACAAATGTTAATTGGATTATTCCATTTAATGACCCAAGCCATCTCACCGATCAAGATCGTTTTGACGTATTGCTCTATCTGTACAAACAAAAACATGGTTTTAAGGCGTTGTCAAAATTAATAGAGGATTACCAGTTGGATAGGCCCAAGTTCATTATTGAGGACGGGACAGCGGAATCCTACATTATTACAGGAGAAGAAATTAGAGATATTTATAACAAAGTATACAAGGAAGGCAAGCTTACGTATCACGATAAACTGAATATCGTTGTTCAAAGAATTTATCAGAGATATAAGGGTTTTGGTGTGATCGATGAAATAAGGGATATGACAATTGACGGTGTGTCTGGAGGCGTATCTGGATTACCTAGCAATTTACAGTCTATTGAGAATGAACTGGAGCTCATGGACAGTATGAAGAAGCCAAATCAAGGACATCAGAGCGTTTGGATATTCTATAAAGGTAAATCCATACATTTATCTTTCCTCGGTTTTGAGTCGGAATTAGAGCTCATCAGAGTCTGTCAAAATATCTATAAATACGATAGTTCAGAACAGCTTACCGAGACAAACGGATATGTTGTTAACGAAATGAAAGATGGTTCCCGGGTTGTCGTAGTAAGACCTCAATTCTCAGAGAGTTGGGCTTTCTGGGTTCGTAAATTTGATTTACCTAACATGACTTTATCTAAACTGTTTCCAGACACACTTCAAAATGCTGTTGTTGTCCGTGAAATGCTCAAATACTTGATGAAGGGTGCTCAAACTACTGCTTTCACTGGAGCACAAGGATCTGGTAAATCTTCTGCGGTGATGGCGTCAGTAAAAGAGATGTATGCAAGATGGAATTTGAGGATTCAAGAATTAATATTTGAACTTCATATCAGAAGACTTTATCCAGAACGGAACTCCATTGCATTTCGTGAAACCAAGCATATTTCAGGCCAAAAAGCATTGGATTTACAAAAGAAAACCGATGGGTCGGTTAACATTCTTGGGGAGGTTGCAACTGATGAAGTTGCTGCCTGGATGATACAAATGTCTCAGGTTGCAAGCTTATTTACAGTGTTTACGCATCATGCTACCTCTACAAAAGAATTGATATGGTCATTAAGAAACTCGCTTCTCAAAGAGGATGTCTTTAAAAACGAAAAGATTGCAGAAGAACAAGTTGCCCACGCAGTTAAATGGGATATTCACTTTAGAAGAGAAATGGACGGATCCCGATTCATTGAAAGAATTACTGAAATAACTCCGATGGAATATGATTCGGAGCTGTTCGATAAAAGTGGGAATTTCAATAAAGGAGACACTCTTGAAAGTAAAATTGATGCACTTTATGAGCTGCAAAGAGAAGGATATCGAAGGAAGAACGGAAAGCTTTGGAAAGCTACAAATGTAATTGAATTTAGAGATGGAGGATATCAAGTTGTAGCTCCAATTTCAACGGAGAAAATAGAACGGATGATGTTCAACATGTCTTATGACGATAGGGCCTCCTTTCAGGAATTTTTAAATGATCATTGGGGGACTACTCTAAATGAATAAGTGGCTCTGGTTTGCAATAATTAGCGGAATAGCTCTGGCTTTCTCAGGTGGATTTTACCTTTACTCTTACCTGAAATTAAAAAGGAAGAGAAAAGACCTGGGTAGTATGTGGTCAGCAAGCCGAACAACCAAAAAAACAACTAATGCGCAGCTAATGGTGCTTTATCAGAAATCGTATACACAGTTCATGAAGATTCCTGGTTTACGAGGGCAAGTGAAATCGATCAGGAAGCGCCTTTCGTCAGTAAACTCTTACGATGAATTTACAATTCGTAAAGAAACAATGCGGATTACTTTTATAACCTTGGGTATCATTCTGGTTGCACTTCTTTTATTGGCTTTCTTAAGTAAGAGTGTAATGGCTGTATTTTTCGGAATAATGCTGGCTATTGTTTTGAATGGATTCCTGATAACTATTTTTGTGAATCGAGTTGAGGACAAGCTTTTAAAACAATTTACTCAGTTTCTAGAGGACGAACGTCATTATTACCAAGAAAAAGGATTGGTGGATGAAGCAATATATGATGCTGCTCAAGGGTCACCCCATGAGGTCAAACTTCAAACTCAACGAATCCATGAAATACTGACTTCCCAGGATCCAAAGAGAGCACTTGAAAGCTACTACACTGTAGCTCCTAACAGATACTTAAAAATATTTGCTGGTGTATCACACCTTGTTATGGAGTATGGAGATAAGGTCTTAAGCAAAGGGTCAATGTACCTTAATTCAATAAACAAATTTGTACAGGAGATACGTTTTGATCTGCTTAGAAGGAAACAATTAAGCTACAGGCTTAACGGACTGACATTAATTGCTCTAGCGCCAATATTATTATCATTCCCGATTGTTCAATGGGCAGAAAAGTATTTTCCGATTACAAAGGAATTCTATAAAGCCCGTATAGGGTACATCGCATTGATTTCTATTTTCGCTGCCTCTGTCTTGGCTTATATGATGATTCGTAAATTAAGTGAACTTGATGAGGCTAGATATGTTGCGAAAAGTCGCCGCAAACAATGGGAGAAGAAAGTTTATAGTTGGCTATGGGCTAAGTGGATCATTGACCGTTTTGTTCCTGGGAAACATACGCGAAAGCATTACCGACTTAATATGTTGCTTAAAGAATCAAACTCACCTCTCTTAATGGAGTGGTTCTATATACACCGAATATTAGTGAGTTTGGCAAGTTTTATCGGCGTAGTTGTACTTAGCTTTTTTCTTCACTCCAATGCTGTTAATCAAGTACTCACTAGTCCTACCTCTGAGCGATTTCAGATCATTGGCCAGATGAGTGCAATTGAGGCTCAGAAAGCTAAAGAGTTAACTGCGTTCGATAATGCAATTATTAATGATGTAAAAGGGGTGAAAGAGAATACAAGAGAGGCGATCCAGGCAAAGGTGATTGAAATTTTCGATGGACGCATCAATGACATTGCTTTAAATAACACGGTTAACCGCATTATGGAGAAAACCACTTCAATTCAAAATGAGTACTTCCGTTGGTGGGAGCTTGTTATCGCTTTAACAGCCGGAATCATTGGTTACTACATTCCGGTTTGGATTCAGCAGTTCCAACGAAAGATGAGATCGATGGAAATGCAGAATGAAGTTGATACTTTTCATGCCTTGATCTCTATACTTTCAGAATTTGATAGAGTTTCTGTTGAATCAATATTGGAATGGATGGAGCGTTACAGCATTATATTTAGACCGGCTTTACAAAGATGCCTATTAAATTTTGATAGCGGTGCAAAAAATGCTTTACGAGAATTGCGTGAAGAAGCACCATTTGAATCATTTGATAGGATTATCCGGCGATTAGAAAGGGCAGCTGACAAAATAACGGTCACTGAAGCCTTCGATGATCTTGAAATGGAGCAAGAGTATTACTCCAAACAGAAAGAGGAACGTCTTGCACGTTTAATCCGCAAGAAAGCATCATGGGGGCGGATAATTGGTTTTGTGCCGGGTGCATTACTTATTGTGTTTTGGCTTGTGTTTCCTCTGCTGTACACATCAGTTGGACAGCTTACGGATGTAGCAAATCAAATAATGAATTTTAATTAAAAGGGGACTGAATTTCAATGGAAGAAAATCCGAATTTAGCGTTACGAATAGCTGCAGGTATCTTTTTTACGGTGTTGTTGATTACAATTGTTGCCATGCTTACGATGTCGTCCCAGGACGCGACCAAACAAGGTCAAAGTAAGATCACAACGATTACAACTCAAATTTCTAACACTGAGTACAACACTTATAATAATGCCTCGATGTCAGGTTCCCAAGTATTGAATGCTGTTCGTCAATACATGGATCAGGAACATTTCGGTATTCAAGTAACCACGGGTAAAGGAGCAACAACTTTCTACGGGAATACATTTAATCCAAATGATGGAACAGTTGTCGGAGGCCCAAAAGATAAGAATAAAAATATTTCGACGGCTGAAGATCCTGCACTGGATACTTACGTAAATCCATCCGGTAAATATTCTTCTCGAGTTGTCCGTGATCAGAATAACGTTATCGTAGGTCTTGTGTTCCAGCAGTTATAAACCTTAAAGCTTATCGGCTTTCCTCACTGAGGAAGGCCGATAGGAAATAATCGGAGGCTATCATGAATGATTCTATAGAAAGAAGTATATTGCTTGGCGCGATGTTAATCGTATTTATTTTAGCAGCTACAAGTGCAGTTCATAGTTTAGACCTTCAAAATAAAACTTTCCAAGCATTTAAACAAATAAATGAACAAGATAAAAGATTATTTACAACCCTTGATGTAGGGGGGAAAGAAGCTTATTCAGGCGCTGAAGTGTTACAAAGCATACGACAAATCAAAAGTATTAATGCAGACATTAAGGTTGAAAATACAATCTTTTCAAAAGATTTAGATATAGATGTAACAGATCTCTCAATGATTGATCTAAATAGAAATTACCTAGTTACTTTTATAAGAGCTACTAATGGTGATTTGAGCACTGTTGTTTTTAACTAGGAGGCGTATGGATTGGAAAATATATTTTCTAAGGTAGTTGCAGTGCTAATAGCGATTGTCTTGTTGTTTATTTATCCCCTGTACCAACAATCTATAAAGCAAGATAATTTATCCCAATTAATAGTCCAAGGTGCTGTCACCGAATTGGTAGATGCTGTAAGAACCAAAGGATACATAAGCCCATCAATGTACCTAGAATTTAATGAAAAGATAGGGAGTACAGGAAATCAATTTGATATTCAAATGGAACATTTGCATAAAAAATATAATCCTGATTACGCTGATCTAGCTAATCCAAATAGTTTTAGAAATAATTTCGAAACTTACTATGATGGTCATTATACTGAAGAAATTATGAATGTACTGTTTCCTAACAACTTGGATCCTCTCAATAGTGAGAGAAGGCTGTATAAATTGACTGAAGGGGATTTTTTCAAAATTAAGGCCGTCAATACAAACCGGACTATGGCTACCGTAATTGGGGACATATTGACCGCATCTAATACTGGTAACAACGCAAAGATCTTAGTCCCATACGGGGGAATGGTATTAAATGAAGATTACTAATTTTGCCATTATTTTCATATTGATTTTCTTTCCATTCTACTTGATTTTGGATTTACACATTTCCGATCAACATGAAGTTAATAAGTTGAACGAAATTTACTCCGCAGCGTTGCGGACAGCAGTGCAAGATAGCAGCGCTATGCTGAATCAAAATGAATTGCAAGAATACGAGGCAGGATACCAGTCCCCAAAGTACTTTAATGCCAATAAAGAGATTGCCATCGACACTTTTTTTAGAACAATGTATCTCAATTTTGAAGTGGATAATGATTATATTGGTCAAGGGGCGTTGGCATCATATATACCAGCTGTAGGCATTATAGATTATAAAGGTTTTCATATTTATGCTTTTTCTGAATACCAGAATTCAGAAGGTCAAACAATCTTTAAACATATGTGGAGACCACAGAAACCCTATTCTTTTGCCGATAACAAAGGGAACAGTGTTAACTTCACACTTGATCAATACGTATATGCATTCGATGCAAGTACTAAATCTTGGATCGAAGGATATCAACCGGAACTTCAGGGTCGAACTAATATTGATATTTTAAATAATCCTGATCTCTTTGAGTCTGTAAGAAGAAGCACGATCGTTAAAACGGTTCAAACAGATTTGGCTTATTACATTAACAAACACAATGAGTATGCTTCGCATTATGGAGTAACTTATAACTTCAAACTTCCCGAAATACCAATGGAAGATTGGACAAACACTATAGATGATATTGGCGTATTAGCTTTCGTCCAAGGGATTCCGATTGGAGATCAATATTACAATAACTTTGCTTTTGGTGGTGGACGACTTGTAAAACAACCGGTCATCTACGGGGCCGTGGATCAGCAAACGGGGCTTAAATATTATTACCGTGATAGCTGTTCCTACCCGTACCGAATCGAAGAAGCATTTAGTAGTGAAAAAGAGGCTGCAGCAGCTGGATATTTCCCTAAAGAATGTTTTAATGGTTCTCAGTAGCTTCAAATAGGTAGTCCAAATTCAAAAGACCGCGGTCTATTTGCCACTGCCGCATCGGCACTGCGTATCAGGGTGCTTGAAAGTGTTAAGGATTTATAAGTCCAACTACTCCAGCAGCGCCTTTGGCACTTTGCTAAGCCTCTAGTTGCGGCAAACATACCGGCCGCAACTGATTCTAATAGTTTCGGGAAAATGGGGGGCATAAGGTATAATTGAAAGGGGTGATGCTGGTTGTTATGTTGTTATCGGAAGATTCTGAAACAAGTGATTCAAAATATATAGACGGAGAGTGAGATCCAATGAGAGTGGTTTTTAAAAGTTTGCTTGCCGGTGTTTTGCTGACAACTGCTGCTTATGGTGTAGTGAGTGCTAACACGACAGAAGCCAAAAGTGCAGTTCAAGTCGAAGTTATGTTGGACGCAAAAAAGATGAAGTTTCCAGATGCCAAGCCGTTCCAAGATCAACAAGGTAGTGTGATGGTTCCGATTCGTTTTGTGTCCGAAGCTTTAGGAGGGAAGATCAGCTATAGCAAAAGTGGTGGTAAAACCACTGTTGAAGTAAAGAAAGGCACGGATACGGTCAAAATGACCGTTGGCCAAACAACTGCGTTAGTGAACGGGAAGTCCAAAAGCTATGGTACGAAGATCATTCTAAAGGATAGCCGGACATTTGTTCCTCTTCGCCTGGTGAGTGAAGGTCTGGGTGAAAAGGTCAGTTGGGATAAGGTTGGTCGGTGGGTCTGGATCGGCGAGAAAAATTTCCGAAATACAGACGATGATCAGTTTAAGCTTAAGCCTTTGAGCGATTTCAAACAGTACACAAAAGATAAATATTTCTTTGAGAATCTAAAAGGTGAGCCTTTTAAGGGCATTAAAATCATTAATGCTAATCAATTGCCGATCAAACTTGGAAATGGAGAAATCATTTATGATATCAAACTTGAAAAGGATAAGGTGAAAGACTATATCGCAATTAGAAGCTCAGTTCGAGGTACACCAATCTTTTTCATGGTCAATAATGACTTTGTAAAGTATCGGACTGGTGTAGACAATGCTTTTGTAAACCATAAGGACGGGACAGCAACGAATTATTATCCAGTTACCAGCACGTCGGATGTTTTCCAAGGTGGAAAATACATTCAACATTATGATTGGACTAAATTTCGTTTGAATATGGCAGATTACATTGCCTTTAGGACAGACAAACCAGAGGATTATATCGTGGCGATTGTTAATCCCTTTAAGTAAGGAGCAGCAATATGCTGAGATCGAGAATTAAGAAATCATTACAGCTGACGCTTTGCTTAATAGCGGTGATCACGACGGTTTTTGTATTCGACCCGAGTAAAGCAGAAGCTATTGGGGACAGTAGGATGTTTCAACATCCTAACAATCCAAACATCTATTATTTTGTTGGTATGGTTTACTATGACACATGGAGTGATTCCGCTGGTAAATGGACGACAACAAAACCACCAGGAGCCGTTACTGATGTGGATGGTTTCGACTATATGTTTGAATTTAACTCGTCTCGAAAAATAAAGGATGTTCGTGTAAGCAAGTTCGATTATTCCCGTGAGTATGGAGATCAGATTTGGGAAAAATCTCGATCAGTCGAAATGGCACGAAACCCTAAATCCTATTATCAAGATTCAACATCCATTAGTTATTCTCTCACTAAACTACCATGGACAGGGAAAGGGACTAACGTGGCGAATGTTCCTGTTTATGTCACGGGAGGACTGTTGGAGGCCCCAAAAGCAGTAAATAGAAGAGAAGAAGAGGAAAGGGATAATAACCAACAATTTGCACCACTCGTTCAAGGGTGGCGTTATCACTTCCCAACTTTGTTTGAAATCGAACTCGAGCCTGCTGAAGGTAAAGCGATTATCAAACACTTTACTACTACGGGCAAGCCACTGAATGGTGTACCTGGATTTAATGATAGGGAAGAGAAGTTAGAAAAAGATAAACGGTATGATTTTACGCACACACCTGGTACTGCAGATTATGAGTACAAAGGACACAAAAAAAGTTCCCAATCTGATCCAAGCGGTGGAGCTATTTCGCCGGGAGATCCTAGTGGATTTGTTTATAACGGTCAATTTCCAATTTACTATCTGTATTTTTACTATGAACCTAAAAAAGATCCACCTCCTCCGCCGAAAAATTCATGCACTCCACCGGCGCCAGGAGCTCAGATTAATGGGAAGTACATGGATCCGGTTGTCACCGCCAAGATATTGGCCGATCAACGTGGAAGTGAAATGTTTGATGTTCTGCAGGGAATCCCGACTTCCGAAAGCTTGTACGGAAACATTTTAGCTCGAAACTATTTATTCCAGAATACCTTCGTTCAAATGTCGGGAACATGTACCTTTGAAGTAAACGTGGAGAAGACATGGACTCTTCGATGGGATCCGAAGAAGCCGGGGCCGAATGGACCAGACGGTAAACCGACTGAGGTTCCGGATCCGCAAGAGGATGAAGAGGTTGTTACTCAGAGATATACGGTTGTGCGGCCGTATTCGTATTGGGTGATCGATAACCTGGAAGTGTATAAGATCAACCAAGGTATTTTAAGGAACTATGCCTTACCGGGAGAGCAAATTACCATTAGTCCGCAAGGGTATCAGCCGCCGCAATTTACAACAAATGCGTCAGGAGCGTACTATCCGCCAACACCACCAGATCCTATTGTGGCACCGGCAGGATCTTATGGCGGCAGTCAATTTACAAGCAGACCGTCTCCACCAAGTGAGAATCTGCAAAGTGTTGCCGAGGATGGTGTAAAGAAGGTTGAAGTTACCAATGATGCATTAGTTTTTAATGGGGCAACGATCATGAATCCTGCCCGAACTCCTGAGACAGGACCGAGGCCTGGAAACATACCTGCACCGACTCAGATCGATGAGAATGTGCTGTATAAGCCCAACAACATCATTAGTTCCAGCAAGGTCAATCGAGCTAATACAACGAGTGCCGGCACCATATTCTACGGATTGCTCCCTGGCAACATAAACGGCGGCAGCGACCAAGAATTTTCGATTCACCAAATCAATACGGTAACGGTACATACACCAGTTGTTAACTATTCATCAGTTAGTGATGATCGGCCACATAATCAGAAAACAACACCGAATTATAATAGAGCCGCGTTCATCTTGGATCGACCGTTTATAGTACGAATGCCGACAAATGGTCAGCACACGAACTATCCTGGTTATGGAAATCGAGATTACGCCAAATACTTCCGGACGAAGCAAGTGCGATTCCCTTTTGATACGTATAACAGCAGCCGCACGGTATTCTATCCGAAAGACACATGGATCGATATCCCGGTTAACCAATTGGATACCGAATTTTTCTTACCAGTTTGGGTTGATGAGGGGAATTACCAAGTATACTTCCGGAACATTGCGGAAAATTCACCACCAGATCTTCCATATCAATACGATGCAAATCTTGATCTGGTGAATCACGTGGCTGCTGATGAAGTATCTGTGGAAGTCATTGGCCGGCTTTACGATTTCCATATTACCGATATTGCGGATTATAAATGGGAATCTGTTTTCCGGACACAACCAGGCAGCACAAATCCAACGGGAATATCCTATTGGGTTGGAACAAAGGGCATTGATGGAGAACCAAGAGGAAATACTCCACAATTCACGTTACCAATCCGGCCAGGAAGTAACCCAATCCAAGGATTTAAAAATGTGGCCGTCAAAACCGGGTATCATTT
Organism: Paenibacillus sp. Cedars; assembly: GCF_003184205.1. Lineage (NCBI taxonomy): Bacteria > Bacillati > Bacillota > Bacilli > Caryophanales > Paenibacillaceae > Paenibacillus > Paenibacillus sp. Cedars. The sequence continues at coordinate 94,855 of NZ_CP020864.1, read as the reverse complement.
CAAATTCGATTTCAAGAGCAAGGGTAACATGTTTGGAAAAGAGGATGGCATACGTATAACACCGACATTCCACTTTGTTTCCAAGGATGGGCAATATCGCTTTCCTGTTGATCTGTACTATAAAACAAATTCAAAAAATTTCGTTAAGGTAGGATCTCCAGAAGATCAAGTAAAGCGATACGTCATCTTGAATGAAAGGTTAAGAAATGTACCTGCAGAGGAAATGATCGATACTGCTAACTTCAAATATGATAACTACTTCACGACTGGGCAGCTGGGTTCAATCACAAGACAGCAGTACATCGATCGCTACATTTCAAAAGATACAAAACAAAAGACACCGGTTGGTGGATATGGGCTGATGCTGCTTCCGGAGTATATCCGAACCTTTATCGGGCCAAAAACGAATATCCCACCTTCTGTCAATGTTCAACGAGCCAATGCTGCGATCCAGAAATGGTATGGAGAATACAGCTTGCCGGCAGAGCCATATGTGGTTGAGGCTGGCACGGATCTGGCAGAGTATGCAAGAACCCACGGGGGACTAGATGAAAAATCGGCTGTCTTTTTCAAGAATGGTTATATCATTGTGAATTTTAACATTGAGTCTATTCGCAATGGGGATCTGAATAACCCTCATCTTCAGTACATTAATGCGCCTTTGATGAATCAATGGCAGCTTGAAGGATATCAACGTTTGGTATTTGACTCCTTCGGCAACCGGTTCAATTTAGAGGATGGAGATGTCGTTTTCTATCATGCTGATCTGTCCAGTCGGAATGATTTCAGCTCTCAGGTGCCTCATTAAATTAAAAGAGTTTCAGGTGGAGGATTTATGTTTTCTGGAATTCCTGGCCCCTGAAGTAGCGGCAGATGGTTACCGGCTATCCGGAAGAATCATTTAGAACAAAAGCATACCTGACAAGAGCCGAGAGTTCTACCCTGTTTATCTAATGACCAAAAAATTGTAGGAAAAGGTTATGTGACTTAATGAGTTAGGGAGAAGAAAACTCGTCATCGACCCGTTGTCCATGTGGTCTAAATTGCCAAAGGGATCCGGGGGAGGGCATTCCCTTTCCTGGATCCTTTCTTTATAAGGGGGATTCAATTGGAATTATTGCAATCAATTATGATGTTACCTCTGTTATTTATCATGTGGAACTTAACAAATAAAATGCCTAGACGAAAAGGCTCTGAAAGTAATATCCAATTGAGCATTATCGTATTGTTTACAGGTATATATCATATTCTGCAAATCCTTGGGGTATTCGAAAATGTAACATTGAACGGAGAAATACTAGGGGATGTATTGTTTATAGCTATCCTTTTTGCGCTTTACCAGATATTTCAAAGTACCCAAAGATGGGAACAGTGGGTAGTTTATATAGGTTGTTTAGTTACAGGTTTAGTTGGGTTTTGTATCCCGCTTCCGGTGCTTCATCCTATACTTTCGATTATTCTGGGGGCAGCTGCGTGGTATTATCTAGCATCAGATATGCATCGTAAAGCGAAGATCGCTATTGTGCTTTTTATTTTTTCTAAGATGGTTGTTTTGGCAAAACTATTCATTTGGGACCTATCGTCATTAGAGCTTTTAATAGCACTCATAACTGTCTCAGCATATACAATAATAATTTCTTACATTGTTGATTATTTAATTCAGTTAATTCGAGGTACATACGAATCATCTATTCAGGACCCACTAACAGGGCTTTATAACCGTAAGCAATTTGCTGCTTTCGTAAATAAAAGCATTGATAGAAAGATACATGTATATGTTATCTTCCTTGACGTTGATAATTTCAAACAACTAAATGATGTTTTTGGACATAAAAAGGGGGACGAGATCCTCAAGAAAGTTGCATCCATTCTGTTGGAGGAATTAGAGGGTAGTGGTGTTGCAGGACGATACGGCGGAGAGGAAATGGTAGGTTTAATTGTAGATCCCCATATTGATATGTTGGAGTTGACTGAATCGATCCGTTCTCGTATTGAGCACGAGGCTTCCTTTGACACGCCAGAAGGAACGTACTCGGTAACCGCGAGTATAGGTTACAGTTCATACGTTGAGGGTTTATCATCTGATGAACTCATAAAACAAGCAGATGAAGCGATGTATGCTGCAAAAAAATCAGGGAAAAACCAAGTGGTGGAATACGGCAAATATGAATCATCCACGATCAATGTATCTGACAGAAATTTAACTAAAGCGGGGAACATGTAATGAAAGAAACAATAAACGTGCCTCAGCAGACATTTAAGCATTCGTTAAAAAGAACGCTGAATCTCGAAATCGTTGACGCTTTATTCTATTGCATCGAGTTGCGAGACAAACTGACTGCCACTCATTCAGTCGTAATGGCTCATTATTCATACGAGCTCGCAAAGATTTATGATCAAGAACAATCACTTTTATATTATGCAGGTTCCCTGATCCACGATATAGGGAAGATAGCGATGGATGATAGGATTTTAAAAGGAAATATAAGACTCTCAGCAGATGAACGAACATGCTTATGGGAACATGTAAAAAGTGGAGAAAGAATACTTGAGAGATTACCACTGCCTGCAATCGTGAAGGACATTGTAAGGTACCACCATGAACGTTTTGATGGTAGCGGGTACATAAAGGGATTAAAGGGCTACAGCATACCATTGTGTGGCCGTATAGCGGCCGTGAGTGATACATTCTCAGCTATAATATGTGGTCGACCTTATCAAAACCTTAGATCTGCGAGAGAAGCTATTAATATTATGAAACGAGATACTCATTTATTTGATGCAGCCATACTCCAATCATTAACCATTATTGTGGAAAAAGAAATAAATAATAATCGAGTAATATCAGAATCGAAGGTTCCTTGGAATATGCTTCAGGATACAGAAAAGATTAAATAATATTTGTATACATATATATTTGTATATTAATATATATATTAATTAATAATATAATATAAAGGAGTGATAATCATTTCAAATGTAACGTGTACATAAGAACATTAATCATTCAAGGGGAGAAAGAGATGCTAATACCTTGTTTCATTGCTCTTATGAATTTAATTGGCATGTTTATTATGTGGTATGACAAGTCTCAAGCAATCGTAGGTTCGAGAAGGGTTCCAGAAAAACGAATTTTTCTGATCGGCTTCCTTGGAGGAGCTATTGGTATTTGGCTAGGCATGAATCTTTTTAGGCATAAGACAAAGCACTCCCTTTTTGTAGCAGGAATCCCCATTCTCGTCGTTATCAATCTATTCCTATTTGTATTACTGGCTCTAAAAGTCTAAGATTTTTCAATTTTATATGCGTAGGTGGAACAATTGGATGTTCAAAATGTGATACTACTAACGCTAATACCCTTGTCATTAGCAATAGTATGCTTCTTACTAATTCGAACCCTTCAGGAGAGGAAGTTTCAGCAGGAAGGGGGGCCTTCGAGTATGATGGCGATTAGCGCGCCGTCTACAGAAGATCCTAATTACATATACAAAAATGTTGAATTGATTCACGAAAACATCAAGGTAGAAATCGAAGAAATTCGAGTTCAAAATAACGGAGTTTTCATTATCGTCAGAAAGAATCGATCTGGTTATATCGTCGGATCCGAAAATGATGAGGTGTGGAATCAATACAAGCAAACAGGTGATAAGGTAAACCCCAAAACCCTTCGAAACCCAATGGCGATTACAAGAATTCATACCTTCGTTCTAGCTAAAAATCTTGCGGAAATTGGTTGTCGAATGTGGGTTCAGGGGATCGTGGTGTTTACTCATCCAACAGTTGAACTAGATGTCAGGTTAAAGAAAAACTCGAATACAGCTGTACTAACTGCCAATCATTTGAATGAATTTGTTAGTAATTATGAACCCAGAGATATTATCGATAATCAACAAATAACTAAAATAAGGGATTGGCTCAATGGTTTGAATAATAAGTAACGCTCATAAATCTACTTATTCCCAATGGAAGTACATCATATCAAGACTCTCTTTAGAGGTGAAAATCATGAAATCAAAACAACCAATCATGTTAGTTGGTTTAACTATGCTAATTGCTCTGCTATCTAATTTGTTTATCCTTACTCCCTCTTACGCAAAACAGGAAGTAAATCCGAATCAAGCGCCAAAAGCATCCTTTTGGTTTGCACCAAGTAAAAAAGAAGCTCGAGATGGTCTGGGGTACTACCGTGATACAGTAACCCCCGGAGAAACTCGGGAGTACAAATTCTATGTTAAAAATTTGCTGAATGAAAAACTAGATTTGAAGATTTACGCGACGGATCCGGTGCCCTTGCAGGATGGAGGAAAGGATTTCGGGGCATATAACGCCGGGGTAACGAATGCAGGGACATGGCTTTATCCTCAAGGTTCTAAGGACATTACGTTGGGGCCTAATGAAATGCGTGAGTATACCTACCGAGCATCCATACCAAAGGATCTGGCTCCTGGGCAGCACATCGGCGTTGTAGCTGTATCTGAATATAACGAGTTCCAGGGAGAAGGAGTCGAGACCAATATCGAAAACACGACTCTTGCTCCGGACGTTGAAAGTTCAAATGGTTTGTGGATCATTATGGATTATAAGATCGATGATGCCAAACATGCTATGTCGATTAATACATTTACTCATGACTATATCGCATCGGGTGAATCCCGGTTTACCGTTACACTTGAGAATCGTGGGACGATCTTGGAACAACCGACCGGTTATATTGAGGTTCGGGATAGCTCCAAAAAAGTTATTTTTCGAAAAGAGTATGAGGCCGGCTCGATCTACTACGGTACGACAGCCAATATGGTAAGCATCGCGAAAAACCAGTTGTTATTGCCAGGCGATTACGAAGCGTACTTTGAAGCAAACTTTGCTGGGCAAAAGGAATGGAAGCTATTTAAATTCACAGTAACACCAGAAGCTAAAAATGAAGCACAAGCTGCTATGGCGCATTACGACAAACTGGAAGTAACGGACGGCATTCCAGATTGGTTGAAATATGTTCTCGTCATCGGTGGGATCCTCATTCTTCTGCTGCTAATTCTCCTATTTTGGTTGCTGGCTAAGCGTAAAAAGGGCGACATTGAGGAACGAATCAAAATGTATCTGGAAAAAGGCCTTACTTTTGATAAGACGCGAAAGAAAGTCCAACTTGACCAAAAGACATTCACCTTATACGTCGTCAAGCTCGGGTACATACCGGATGGCGAAGAACCTGAGTGGGATAAAACCATTCATACGTGCAAACATGCGAGACGTATTGCAATTGCCATGGTCGAGAATTCATCTGTTGGACCTGGCAGCAAAAATGAAATAACGGAAGGTTCTGCATCATCTGAAAACCTGAAAGGGGGTGAGGACGATGTAGGAAAAGGAGCTTAAGCGATAATTGGAAGTCAATTGGGGTGACGGAAGCCAACATGAACGAATGCATGATGAAAATAACAGTATTTTGGAGGTCTTGGCACATGGCTAAAGAAAAAGATGTAGAGAGACAAAGGAGTAAATCTGGTAAGGCAAGACGTGTCCTAACAACTGCGCTGGCGGCTGCATTGTTATTACCAAGCGTACTGATACCTGGTAAAAATACGGTCGAAGGTGCCGGTCATGCAAATATAGTCGGCGTTGATTATTTTGCAGATCCAACCATGAACAGAGTGCCTAGGCCAACGTTTGAGCTTAGTGATGGTAGAACCATCTTTATGCGTGATTCCGCATTGGCTTTTCAACCTGAAGATAAAAATGTATTACAAGATTGGGGCACGGACTACATTAAGTATCTTCATTTCAATACTGCCGAGTCTGGTTATGCAGCTAGACTTACAACCTCTGGAGAATTCTTCGTTCGCAAAGATCAATTCAATGATCCTAGTCGGGCCTTCTCAAAGTGGGCTGAAGGATGGAAAGACTTTGTTTACCTGAACTATGCCGGCGGATACAGTTTCTTCGGTTTGAAAAATGATGGCGGCGTAGTTGCAATAGGATCGGGAACTATGGGTGAGCTGGGGACTGGAGTAAAGCAGAGTGCGTCAGTTCCGATGGAAGTGCTGAATCCGGACACGAACACACCACTAACCGGGGTTAAAAAGATCATTCAGGTCGATCCAGTAAATGTGTTGTTTGTTACCGATTCAGAAATCTATAAAATCGGTCGTGCCTTTGGATCAAGCTCTTTTGATAACGCAAAACCTATCAAGGTCACGTCATTGTTTCCAGGATTTAATGGAGCAGATAGCTTTGAAATGGGATATATCGGAGAAGGAATGTTAGGCACTATTGATACGATAAATTCAAATCCTTATGCAGATGTATCCCTTCGTTACTTTATGATTAACGGAAGTTATTATACCTTGACTGATACGTCAACATCTTCGAAATATACGCTTGAAAGTTCAGGCTACTCCGAGATGAATAGTAATAGGCTTTACCCATTTAATGGGGACCCTACAAAAACTGTACGATCGTTATATCAGCAAGAACAAACCAATGGAGGTAGGGTTTATACCGCCAATGCAGAAAACACGTTCTTTGAAATTGAGTCGAATGGAAACTTGGTTACATGGGGATTCCCGATTGATCAAATTGGTTATCAATCCTTTGACCGGTCCAAGTATTCAACGTCAAAAAGCCTCTTAATCCCAAATGCAAGCAAAGTGTCTGTAAATCCTAATGCAGCTATTTCTATTGTTGCCGCCCTAGCAACGGATGGTAATGTTTATGTGGTCGGCAACAACGGTAACACATGGGCAGGCGGACCCAATGTAGGGATAACCGGCATTAGTGGTGTCATTAATGCTCCTACTAAATTAACAGGGCCAGATGGTGCGATTGAGAATATAACTGATTTGGCTATGAGCTCAAGTGCAATGTACCTCTTGAAAAATACAGGGGATGTGTATGTCTTTGCGAGAGATACTTCGAGCATCTATAAAAACAAGTACAACAAAACAACAGGCACGAAATTTGTTGGTTTATTGGAAATTAAGCGTGACGTTAACAAGAGTGTAGTATACGGAATCGATGAAACAGGGGTTCTTCATCTTATTGATGAAGCGGGTAACACTACGCCACAAACGGGTGCAACTGGCATTTATCCTCCAGGGTATACTCCGGGGCCGACAACAATTGATAAGCCGACTGAGGGTATGCGTACAACGGATAAATTCGAAAATACGATTATCACCTTAGAATATCCTGCAGTAGCCAACAAAAAAGAGTACTCCCTAGACAATGGAGCTACTTGGTTGGATTACACGGCTCCAATAACCTTGATGAATAAAGGCATGATTAACGTTAAAGCACGTGCTGGATTGGATAGCCTGTACAGTGAGATTCTAGATATCTCCTTTATGAATAACCCTATTATCATCCCTGCGGGGTATCCGAAGCTGCTAGAGCAGGACGGGGTACTCACGATCGATACAGGCTCCATTGATTTGAATCGGGTAAAAGTCCGAGTTGATATTGATGGCCAGGTTTCCGATTATACATCTCCCGTTTTATTGCAGGAAGGCGACTATGTCGCAACAGCGATCATTCTAAACCAGAATGGTGAAGAACTCACAAGAGTAACAGAAAACATTACTGTCGATCCGCCGGCTCCGGGGACGTTAACGGCTCCTGTTGGTGCTGTGGGGGATCTGGATGCAAACAATCAAAGACCATTAACAATCGGCTTTAATCCAACACAAGGATCGCTGCAAATTCAACATGATGGCGGTCCATGGGTGGACGAACCTGAAATCTTAAATCAATATAACGGCACAACTGAGGATCCAAGCGCTACAGAGCGTAAATTTACACTGTTTGTCGATAACGTTGTAGATTCTGTTTATAAAGCCCGAGTAACCGATGGAGTTAACTTTAGCTCGGAAACCCTTCTAGTTGTGACAGCTCAAGTTTATGATCCGTCTTTCTTCAGAGACATCGATGATAAATTACTGATTGATTTCTCGAATCTTCCGACGGGGAACTGGTATAAAGAATACTCGGTGGATCAAGGGTCTACATATCATGAGTACACTGGACCGATCGATATCGGTGCAGCGCTGCCTATCAAGGTCCGCGTTACGGATACTGGATCTGGTCAAGTTCTTATCGAAAAAGAATATATCACGCCAGCATTGAACGGAACTAATCCAAACCCTAATCCTGGTGTTGATCCGTCTTGGGGAACTGAGGTAACGGCTGCAGATCAGGAAGCCATTCTAAACGTTATCGGCGGAGGGTTATCTTCCAAGTTTAATGGACTGCTTTTGGATAATATTGAGATACAGACTGTAAACCAATATCAAACGATTAACTCCGTCACTAATACGTTGATTGAAGATAGCTCTGGATCCGGGGATGGTTGGACGTACTCGCTGTCCGTTACAGATTTTGTAAGTGACCCGGTGTTAGACACTGGATTGGGTACCCAGGATCTTGTAGTTAAAATTCCTGCATCTGCCATGAACGTTGATGTAAAATCTGCTAAGGTTCTTGCCGGATCTCCGGATCAGACCGCTAAAGTGGGGAATTACGTCCTCGGATCTCAGAAACAGGCTCTTGCACAAGCCAATCCATTTGAAGGTATGGGTTACTACGACATTCCTATGGACTTTATGTTCCGCGTGCCAAGCACCGTTGAGGTAGTGTCCATGGGCAGTGGAAGTGCTCATCAAGTGGGCGACAAAGTTGGTTTGAGAGTAGGGGTGTACAGATCCTTGTTCACCTTCTCATTGGCCAAAGGGATCTAATGTTCTACGGGGGAACCAGCATACATGCATGGTTCCCAACCAACAAACATTCCTACAAAAGAAATGATGGAGGGCAAAACATGATTAAAGGATTTAGAAAACTTCTTCTTGGGACGATGGGGATGTCAGCACTTTTGTTGTCCCTAGGAACTTCAACATTTGCAGCAGATGTAAGCGAACAAAAAGTCGAAGTTGTAGGTTCTGGACTGCGTGCGTTCCAAACTCAAATTAAGTTCGATGATATCAGGTTGGATGTCAAGAAAAGTCAAAGCTCTAAGGCAGAAACGACAGTGACGCTCGTTGATGGAAGAGGATCAGATGCTGGCTATACATTAAGTATGAGCTCGACGGATTTCGAAATCGAGAAAAACATAAATGGGACCTTAGAAAAGTTTTACATCCCGGCTTCGGCTGTTGAGGTAACAGCGCAGTATAAAGGACCTGTCACAGGTGCTCCTATAGATTTCAGTCGGGGGCAAGGAACACTTTCCTCCCAACTCGTACTTTCAAACGCATCGCAAGCGATTATACAAGCAAAACCATCTTATGGTGGCGGTACACACCAGTTTCAAATGCGTTATGACTTGAAGCTGCCTCAAACTATAAGTAAGCAAGACGGTACAAAGATCGGGGTACTGCAAGGATCCTATAAAGCATTGTTTACGTATAAGGCTACATCTGGTATTTAATATTTCCGGATTCTAAATAAATGCCGCGCGGACTTTTTATGCCGGGCGGCATTTAAACCTCTCTCGATAAACAAACATCAGATAGAGATACAACAATGGCGGCTTATTGGCTCATTACAAAGAAGACCTCTAGATGGTGACAGAGGTCTTTTTGCGTTCAGGGAAAAAGAGCGACTGGCTTAGGATGATAGATCGGACTCTTTTTCGTTAACTCAATCAACTGGTAGGTTCCTGCGACGTAAAAGAGGATGCCCTGGAGCTGGCTTGGGCTTTTAGAGTTACCGTATTTCGTCAAGAGCATGTCAACAAAATCGTTGAACGAAAAGGCGTCATGAAATACGGCTAATTGGCTCGTTGGACTCATGATGATCTTGAGATATAGGAATTTTGAATCCTTCTTGTAGTCATGAAACTTCTTATCCCATTCATCCTTGATCCACGTTTTATAGAGCAGATCGACATAGCGCTCGTAATTGGTGCTATCATCAATTGCTGCGCTGACATCAATGGGACTATTTGATTCCTCAATGACTATAAAGCGTCCTTCATAATCGCCGAAGTGTAGCGCCCAGTCGTCAGTTAATTGGTAGACCTCAGAGCGATGCCATTTTACAGCCTTGAGTTCTAGGAACTCGGTGGATATGCCGGCAAATGGATCCTTATGTTTCAGATCTCGGAGTGTTTTCCCGGGGTTAAAGGTGGTCTGTTTTACTTTCAGATGGAAGAGGATACGGTGATCCTCATCTGCGTGCGATTGGTGGAAATCCAGGAACCATTTGAACAACTTCGGCTGCGTGAATAGCAAGGTGGCTTTTCCCTTATTTACTTCGAAAGGAAATTGCTTTATCTCGATAACGGATTTCTTCTTCTTTTTACTGTCAGCGAATTCAAATCTCGCTTCTGACCCACCCGCGTATGCGGTATGCTGGAGAGGATGAAGCATAGGCTGATGATGCTTTGTATTGACCTCTCCTAATTGAATTAGAGTCTATCTGCTTGAATTCATGTTCACTGAGGAAGAGATGTTCTAAAATAAAAATAAATCTTGAGAAGAGGGGAGTACGATAAGTAGATGAAGGGGTTATATTATCATCCTAGCAGGATTAAGCATAATGGAGCACCGGTACTGATTGATGCTGGGAAACACGGTGCGATAACATTATTTGTTCGGTTGATCGAGCAAATGGTCCCAGAAGTAATGGAGGAATTAAAAAATGAGGTTCTCGAAGCATATGCTAGAGCAGATCATTGGTATGCGATGCAAAGTAATTTATCGCCACAAGAGGGGCCATCAGAATGGAACATTGTCAAAGAATCTAGTTATGTTAATTTTCCTGCATATAACAACTTAAAAGAAAAACTAATCAAATGGTCTAATAAGTATCACTTAAATGGCATTGAAGATTTTTATTTAACTTTGGCATTATGGTCTATTGGTAATTATTATGAAGAATGTAATGAAGTCTCTCGGAAACAGAGAGTCAAGGAAATCCAAGAGTATGCTCGTATTTTCGGAGTATCGGTAGAAGAGTGCCGGTCAATGGCAATATACAAAAACTCCTGGCCATATGAAGAATGCATTTCCTTATCGGAATCACTCTATTTTGAGGACGAGCCAGATGACATTGAATTAAGTAAAAGCATTGGTAAAGGCGAACAAATTTTCAACTCCTTTTTTTCAAGAGTGTTTCCTTTCACTTTCACCCCAGAAATATTAAGTGATATTGGTAAACGATCACCAAATATATTAACTTACGAATCCCTTCGGCTCTTCGACGAAACAAGAAGCGACCTACTAGGAAAGGCGAACACAAGAGACTATTCTGAGTTTGAAGTACTAACTAAGCCTTGGGAAGGTGGTATAGGTTGGGATCCGCGAATAGAAACCTGGAAAGAATTCGAAGAGAAAATGGATAAGCAATACGAGCAATACAAGACTCTATATCGGGAGAGATCTTCGCAGTTCCTGCGCGAACGTGGGTATGTGAAAGATAAAGAAAAGAGAAAATTGGAACACTTTAAATGGTTAGTGGATTATCAAATTAAAGGTTGGAGCATAAGAGAAATCGCGGATTATTATAGCGGGCTTAATAACGAGATAATTAACGAGGATACCGTCTTTCATGGGGTAAGAAATACTGCTAGTTTGGTATTAATTCATTTAAGGTCCTCTAAGAACAGTTAATTAGAGACTGGCTGCTTCTGAATACTTGCCATTCAACGTCGATTCATTTTTCGATTTTGTTCTTCACTAATACTTTGGCAAGACCAGTGCGATGAACAGAAGAGCGGCCACGCCGCTCCTAAGCTCAAATGTAGCCATTAACAGAACATTTTGACCGCCAATGGAAATCGACTAGATTAGAGAGGTTTTAATAAATAAAAAGGGTGAAGGGTATGGAGAAACGCGATTATTTAGTAAAAACATTATCACGAACTAAAAGAAAGGATTATGAAAACTATATTATCAATTCAATCTGGCACAAAATTGATAATATGGAACTGCAGCCTGTTAGTCAGCAATATGTAAAACGCAAGAACGGTAAATATGCTCTAATGGATCTATACTTTCCGCAGCTTCAGATAGCAATTGAAGTAGATGAAGCATACCACCAGAAAAATCAAGAAGAAGATAACCTCCGATTGGATGAAATTATAGCTGCTGTTAATGAAGAGTCTAACTCTGAATTCATGTGTCTAAGAATAGATGCATCTCAATCTATAGAATCGATAAATTATCGAATTAGTGAGGTCATATCAATCATCCAGGAGAAAGCTTCTATTAAGCAATTAAAGTGGTTGACCTATGAAGAGCAACTAAGTGAAATTAAGCAGCAAGAGTACCTTACTATTTATGATGGTGTATCGTTTGAAAATATCACTGACATAGCCAATACCATATTCGGAAAAAACTATAAGGGATTTCAAAGAAGCGGGTTTAGAGTGACTGAAACACTTTGGGTTTGGTGTCCAAAACTAGCTGTTAAGATAGATGGGGTAATTAAGTCCCCGGCAAGAGGATGGTTGAATATACTGGCTGATGACTGGTCCTATATCGATGAATCTCAGGAAAATCAAACTGAGGAAAGAAGAATTGCACTCATTGATGATGATCTTAGATTAAATAAGGTAAGAGCGGTCTTTGCGAACTATAAAGACAATTTAGGAATAAACCGCTATAGATTCGTAGGAGTATTTAAAAGTTCAGGACTGTCTCCCGATAACCCCAATTATATAAGATATGTCCGTATCCAGGACAAAACAAAGATCATCCATGCATAGTTTGGTGACTTACAATCCAGGGAGGTTGCAAAGTACAAGAACTTGTACCGATTGACGGAATGGACAAGAACATAATCCCATTGCCGAGTTGATGCAAATCTAAATAAAAAGCACATACATATGTTCAATTTAAAACCGAAAACGTCAATTCCTGACTGGTCCCTTAAAAAAATTGAGCAGAATAAAACGAAAAAGTAAGAACTAAGCATCTTTCAATGAGTGTGCTTTAACATTGATTGCTATTGCTGCTAAAATGCAAGAAAATTAAAAAAATCAGGGGAAATATTTCCCTGTTACTAGAAGTATTAATTTATCAGGTAATGGAGGCAATTAAAAAAATGGAAAATCTTAAGGTCGAGATACTGAATTGTTATGGGATAAATAAGCTAGTCCATGATTTTGATTTTAGTACTAATTCGGCTTATGTAATTTATGCTCCAAATGGTGTGATGAAATCATCTTTCGCTAATGTGTTTGACGACTACAGTAAAGATAGGATTTCAACTGATTTAGTTTATAAAACTCGTGTGTCACCGCGTTCAGTGCAGGAATTGCAGTTGGAATCATGATTATCCCTATGGTGTCATCGTTAAGCGAAGATGCAATGCGAGCTGTACCTAAAAGCTTGAGGCATGGTGCATATGCATTAGGTGCCACTCGGTTGGAAGTCGCTTTACAGATTGTATTGCCAGCTGCCATTTCTGGAGTGGTTTCATCCTTTGTATTAGCCTTTTCTCGGGCTATTGGAGAGACCATGATTGTGACTGTAGCAGCTGGAGCCACTCCACAACTAACGGCTAATCCGTTAAACAGTATACAAACAATGACCGCTTACATTGTACAGGTGAGTCTAGGCGATACGCCTCACGGTTCATTAGCTTACGGTTCCATTTTTGCCGTTGGCCTCACGTTATTCGTGATCACTTTTTTGCTAAATATATTAGCTTCAGCCATTGCTAAACGGTTTAGGGAGGCGTACTAATGCCAAGTCCAATGGTTACCCCGAATAAACATGGGGCAGTTAGCAAGGAAGTAGAACAAATCCAAAATCGGAGAAGAAGAGATCACTTAGCAAAACTACTCTTTATAGCAGCAACTTCAATCGCAGTTGCCGCATTAATGGCTCTGCTTACCAATGTAATTGTAGATGGGATTGCCTCAGTAAGACCAGAGTTGTTTACAAATTATCCATCTCGAAGAGCGTCTTCTTCTGGATTGAAGTCGGCACTTGTAGGTACAATTTTAATGGTGGCCATCATGGCACCTATCGCTTTTTTATTAGGCGTAGGTGCGGCCGTATTTTTGGAGGAGTATGCCAAAAAGGGAGTTGTTACCCGCCTCATTCAATTGAATATTAGTACATTAGCCGGAGTACCTTCCATCGTGTATGGAATCTTGGGGCTTACACTGTTCGTTAGAGGTTTACATCTAGAGCGCAGTCTCCTTTCAGGATCCCTAACCATGACACTTCTCATCTTGCCGATTATTATTGTATCTGCTCAGGAAGCAATAAAAGCCGTACCAAATTCCAGAAGAGAAGCATCTTACGCACTAGGTGCCACCAAATGGCAGACGGTTCAGAGATCCGTACTTCCGTCAGCATTTCCTGGGATCTTAACCGGCGTCATACTTGCGGTTTCAAGAGCAATCGGAGAGACAGCCCCGCTCGTTATGATTGGGGCGCTGACTTATGTAGCCTTTCTTCCCCAAAGTATTCTGGACCAGTTTACCGTTTTACCGATTCAAATCTATAATTGGATCGCCAAACCACAAACAGACTTTCATGATCTTGCGGCTGGTGGGATTATCGTTTTGTTAGTTCTATTGTTGTCTTTAAACTTTGTCGCCATCATTTTACGTAACAAGTTCCAAAAGAATCTGTGACGAGGGGTTTTACCAGAATGAATGCAATCAAAATAAAAAGTCTAAGTGTGCACTATGGAGAAAAACAAGCTCTAAAAGATATCACGATGGATATGCCAGCTAAATCGATAACAGCTTTGATTGGACCATCCGGTTGTGGGAAATCAACCTTACTCAGGATGATTAATCGAATGAATGATCATGTATCCGACCTCAATTACGAGGGGCAGATTTTTATCTCAGGATATTCAGTCTATGAAAAACATGTCCAGCCTGAAATGTTAAGAAAGAAGGTGGGGATGGTATTTCAACAACCAAATCCATTCCCAAAATCCATATATGATAACATTGCATATGGTCCCAGACTGCATGGAAAAACGAAAAAAGCCGAATTAGATGATATTGTTGAAAAAAGTCTCAAAGACGCTGCATTATGGGACGAGGTAAAAGATTTGTTGAAAAAATCTGCATTAAACCTATCGGGTGGACAACAACAGCGACTATGTATTGCCAGGGCTTTAGCTATTCATCCTGATATTCTTTTGATGGATGAATCAACGGCAGCGTTAGATCCGCTCTCGACCATGAAAATAGAGGAACTCGTCACCCAGCTTAAGAGTGATTATACCATTGTTATGGTCACTCACAATTTACATCAAGCAGCCAGAGTTTCGGATCAATCTGCCTTTTTTCTCAATGGTCAGCTCGTAGAATATTCAATCACAGAAGACATTTTCACAAAACCGCGAGATCTGAAAACGGAACACTATATTTCAGGTCGATTTGGCTAATTGAGCTCGGGCGATCATATATAAATCATGAAATACATCAAAAAAAATTGATGGTTGACGCAGGGAATTTTGCTTGCTACAATGAATCCATCAATTTTTTTTGATTTGTTTGATGGAGGTGATCTCGTGAGTAATTCAACTATAGAAGAGATAACATTAAGTAAATACGAACAAAAATTCAAAGCACTCTCGGACAAACATCGTTTGAAAATTATTTGCGAGTTAAATCAAAGAGGTAAGGTATGTGTTTGCGACCTAACCGACATGCTGGAACTCCCCCAATCGAAATTGTCTTATCATCTAAAAATGCTGCTGGAAGCAAATATTATTTTGATGGAACGCATCGGAAAGTGGAACTATTATGAGCTGAACGATGAAGAGATCAAAGGGTTGTTATCCGAAAAGCTGTGCTGCATATTTTATCCGAATTCAAAAACATAATTTTTTTACCCAATACATCAAAAAAAATTGATTAATTATCAAAGTTAATATAAATGAAACCATGATGTGAAAATCCGATATGTTTTCAGAGGAGTGAAGTAACGTGTACAAATCAATCATTATAGGAACGGGTCCAGCAGGTTTAACAGCAGCCATTTATTTAGCTAGAGCTAATTTGAATCCGCTTGTTATTGAAGGACCACAACCGGGAGGCCAATTGACATTAACTACAGAAGTTGAGAATTTCCCTGGTTTTGTTGATGGAATCATGGGACCTGAGCTCATGGATAATATGAGAAAACAAGCGATTCGATTCGGTGCTGAGTTCATGAATGGTTGGGTACATGAAGTGGATTTCTCTTCACGACCGTTTCAAGTGTCCGTTGAAGGGCTGGGTCAATTGCAAGCTGAAACGATCATTCTCTCCACGGGTGCATCCGCGAATTTACTTGGCGGTATACCCGGCGAGAAGGAGAATATCGGCCGCGGCGTAAGCACATGCGCGACATGTGATGGTTTCTTTTTTCGAAATAAAGAAGTGCTGGTCGTGGGCGGGGGAGATTCCGCCATGGAAGAAGCCAATTTCCTCACGAAGTTCGCATCCAAGGTAACAATTGTTCATCGTCGTGATGAACTGCGTGCTTCGAAGATCATGCAGGAACGTGCAAGACAAAATCCTAAGATAAGCTGGGCACTTAGCAAAGAATCCACTGAAATTATCGCCGATGATCGCGGAGTTACCGGACTGCGCGTTAAGGATATAAAAACAGGGAATGAAGACATCATCGAGACCAATGGAATTTTTATTGCGACGGGTCATACGCCCAATACTGCATTTTTGAAAGGACAGATTGATACCGATCCAGTTGGATATATTCGCGTGAAACCTGGAACAACTGAAACGAACATTCCTGGGGTTTTTGCTTGCGGTGACGTACAGGATCCGAAGTACCGTCAGGCCATTACAGCTGCAGGTACAGGATGTATGGCTGCTCTAGACTGCGAAAGATTTTTAGAAGCAGAATCCGCCTATATAAAAACAGTCACAGATTTGGCTGAAGTATAGGCGTATGCTTATGTGTGAATTAACGACTACAAACTATTCCGTGACAAGCGTTTTCTGATCCGGCCTTTGTGGCCGGTTTTTACAGTAACCTTTGAGCAAGAAGGAGCAACTAGATCATGAAGGGCACAAATGATTTGACCCAAGGTCCTATTATGTCTACTTTAATGAAATTGACGATTCCCATCATTGCAACCAATTTTATATCTACAACCTACGGTCTTGTGGATATGATTTGGGTTGGAGGGCTAGGAAGCGGTCCGGTTGCTGCAATTGGCACAGCAAGCTTCTTCATTAATTTAGCGATTGCGTTATCGACCATGATAACGATTGGTACTGGTATCAAGGTTTCACACAGTATGGGAGCCGGTCAGGGAGAACAAGCTAAGTCTTATGTAAAAAACGGATTTATCATGTCTATTGCACTAGGGCTGCTCTACATGGTTTTTATCATATTGACCCAGGACCAGCTGATCGGTTTCTTCGATCTGGGAAGTGAAAAAGTTGAACAGATGGCGAAGCAATTTCTATTGATTTCGATAGTAGGTACCCTATTTTCAATTCTAAACACCTTATATGCAACCGTTTTGAATGCAATGGGAAACAGTAAACAACCATTTTATATTTTTTCAATGGGTCTCATCTTAAATATAATTCTTGATCCATTTTTAATATATGGAGTCGGCAGTTTTGAAGGTTTAGGAGTTGCAGGGGCCGCTATTGCTACACTAACAGCCAATGTATTAGTGACTTTGCTGTTTATCATGAAAACGAAAAACTTAGAAATGATCTCTAAGCAATCGGTCTGGAACAGCCGTCTCATGAAAGAGGTTATCCGATTGGGAGTTCCGATCACGATTCAACGGGTCACCTTTACGATCATTTCGATCATTATTGCTAAAATTATTGTAAGGTGGGGGGCTGATGCCATTGCGGTTCAAAAAGTTGGCATTCAAATTGAATCGATCTCCTATATGACGATCGGTGGTCTACAAGGGGCTATCGCGGCCTTTTTTGGACAAAATTACGGAGCTCGTCGATTGGATAGAATTCAGCAGGGTTATCGAAAGGCGTTGCTGTTGACCTCCATATTTGGCACTTTCATTTCGCTCATATTCATTTTGTTTCCTCAGCAACTCTTTTCACTGTTTCTATCTGATGATACGAGTATGAAGCTCGGAGAAGATTATATGCGAATTATCGGCTTCTCCCAGTTATTCATGTGCATGGAATTGATGACTGTAGGTGCGTTTAACGGTATTGGTAAAACACATATTCCGCCGATCTTCAGCATTTTATTTACGGCGCTAAGAATACCCTTGGCTTTACTCTTATCTGAACCGTTTGGTTTAAATGGGGTGTGGATCTCAATTGCGCTAAGTAGTGTTCTTAAGGGGATCATTTTGGTCATCTGGTTTAGAAAATCTTTACGCAGTATTCATAAATCGCTTGTAATTTCTTAATGAACAAGGATAAAGGACGGTCATAAACATGAATTTGTTGAATCGTGAACTTATAGAGGTTGTAATAGACAATGCACTTCAAAATGATCTGCTTCGAGGTCATTTCGGTTTAGAAAAAGAAAATGTACGGGTCGACCAAGATGGAAAACTTGCCCTGACACCCCACCCGAAGGCTTTTGGAAGCAAGACGGAAAACCCTTATATTCAAACTGATTTCTCAGAAAGTCAAATTGAGATGATAACTCCAGCCTTTGAGTCGATTGAAGAGACATATGATTTCATGGAAGCCTTGCAAGACATTGTTTCTGTCGAATTGGAAGGAGAGTATTTGTGGCCAAGCAGCAATCCACCCATGCTACCCGAAGAGAAAGAAATTCCTATTGCCAAAATGAGCGATCTCATCGCAGACGAGTATCGAAGTGAATTGGCGGATAAGTATGGTCGTAAAAGACAATTGTTAAGCGGAATTCATTATAATTTCTCGTTTGATGAGAAATTTCTCGCAAAACTATATGATATCCAGGAGCGGCACAAAGACTTTAAGGAGTTCAAAGATGCAATTTACTTTAAAGTAGCCCGTAACTTGATGAGGTACCGTTGGCTGCTCATCTATCTAACAGGGGCAAGTCCTGTTTTTGATAATACTTATATTCAGCAATGTGTTAACTTGGCGGATTCCCATGATAATAAAAGTTATTATTTTCCGATTATGAACTCACTTCGGAACAGTATGTGTGGATATCGGAATGAAAAATCGTATTATGTTTCTTTTAATTCGGCCAAAGAGTATGTTCACGACTTAAACAGGCTGATTCAAAAGAATGAATTACTGAGCGTAAAGGAATTTTACAGCCCCGTTCGCTTAAAAACCACTAAGGGGATCAATCCGTGCCAAGAGCTTGTGGAAGATGGAGTAGCATACTTAGAGCTTCGATTTATGGATATTAATCCACTTCATAAGATTGGAATAAGTAAAGAAATGATGCACTTTATCCATTTGTTTATTCTATTTATGCTGCTTAAAGTAGATGAATCCTTCCATGAGGAAGATCAAAGGATAGCTGATGTAAACCAAGATCAGGTGATTATGGAGGGTATAAAAGGCTATTTAAACGAGCCTGAATATAGTCAGTTCACGATGGAGGAAATGGCACTCGCTGTTATCGATGAGATGAAGGATATGGTGCAGCTTTTGTTTCCTAAGAATGAGGATTTTCAGCACATTCTGGACGATGAAAAGCAAAAGATTCTCCATACTGAGTTGAATGTTGCATCTAGGGTGAAGTCCGACATTCAAAAATCATCTTATCTGACATACCATTTGGAAAAAGCAAAAATATACGCTCAGAACAGTATTCAAAATGGATACCGTTTTGCAGGGTATGAGGATCTCGAATTATCAACCCAACTTCTCTTAAAGGCAGCGGTGAAACGAGGCATACGCTTTAAGTGGATGGATCGGGATGAGAACTTTGTATTACTATCCAAAGGTAATCATCAAGAGTATGTGAAGCAAGCTACGAAAACCTCCTTGGACTCCTATAGTACGGTGTTAATTATGGAAAATAAGGTGGTCACGAAAGAAGTTCTCAAACAACATGGAATTCGTGTACCGTCAGGGGAAGCGTTTCAGAGCTTGGATGAAGCAATGTCCACCTATGAAACATATCGCGGTACTCCCATTGTGATAAAGCCCAAATCAACCAATTTTGGGTTGGGCATTACGATCTTCAATCAAGATTATTCGAGAGAGGATATGAAAAAAGCGTTTGAAATAGCCTTTACGCACGATCAAACGGTTCTTCTTGAGGAATTTATGACAGGAAAGGAATATCGCTTTCTGGTCATGGGGGATCAGGTTGTAGGGGTGCTGCATCGTGTCCCTGCAAATGTCGTCGGTGACGGTGTCCACACGATCGAACAGCTTGTTCATGAAAAGAATAAAGACCCGCTCAGAGGTAAAGGGTATAAGACGCCCCTTGAGAAAATTCAGTTAGGGGAAGCAGAAGAGATGTTTTTGAAAAATCATTCTATGAGTTGGAACGATATACCCCAACAAGGTGAAGTTATCTATCTAAGAGAAAATTCGAACATTAGTACAGGAGGAGACAGTATCGATTTTACGGATGAAATGCCGAACAGTTATAAGGAACTTGCTATTCAATCAGCTAAAGCTGCAGGAGCCACCATATGTGGTGTGGATATGATGATTGATTCCTTAGAGGAAGAAGCAACCGATACCAATTACAGCATTATAGAAATCAACTTCAATCCAGCAATTCATATCCACTGCTACCCTTACATCGGAAAGAATAGAAAGGCAAATGAAAAGATTCTGGATTTATTGTTTGGTTAGTTTGATAGCGCCATGTAATTCGGTTCTATCGGGGAATGTGTCGCAAGAAACCAGGAGTGGGCGAATGATGAGTGAATCATGGTGGGGCGAAGGAAGAGCAGAGTAAGGCCCCCCCAAAGTGGGGTCAGAAATCGGGTGAAAATTTTGCGCACAGAATTTCTGCCGCGTGCCTTTGCTGGTGCGCGGTTTTTGATGCTGTTGCATGAGGCGCGAAAGTCGCGCTCCGATAACGCGCCCGGGGAGGCTGTTTCAAATAATGTAATGAGCAGGACCCGTTTTCTTGATTTCAAAGAAGCTGTCACTTAAAATATAATTATAAATTTATATAATGGTGAAAAAAGCTTGCTTATATAGGAAGGATTGGATACTTTGGAACAATTGAATGAGATCGCTGAAAAATTGAAACTTCTCGGAGACAAGACCAGACTTACCATGCTAACGCTGCTTAAAGACAGAGAATGGTGTGTTTGTGATTTTGTCGATTTATTTGACATGTCGCAACCTGCAATTAGTCAGCACTTAAGAAAATTAAAATCGCAGGGAATTGTAAATGAGACTCGCCGTGGTCAATGGGTATATTATTCTTTAAATGTAGACGATAAGCCCTATATCAAGACGGTGTTAGATCAAATGCCTGAAACAGACACCCTTCTTGCTACGCTAAACAAACGAACGAATACAACCTGTGATTGAAATTGTGGAGAGTAAATATTGGTTGAAAATTAAATAGATATAAGTTGTTGATTATATAAGTGTATTATTATATAATGATGAAGCGAAAGGGAGTGATCAATATGCAAACCAGTTTGGAGAAAGTTAGTGATGTTTCACAGACACTTAAATTACTTGGCGACAAAACACGGCTTACGATGATGAAATTACTTGAACATCAGGAGTGTTGCGTTTGCGAACTCGTTGAAGTGTTCAAGACAAGCCAGCCATCCATAAGCCAACATTTAAGAAAGTTGAAGGATGCAGGTCTCGTTAAGGAAAACAGGCGCGGACAATGGATATTCTATTCCAATAATCGAGACAATAGCCACTATAATCTTATTGAAGAACTGCTGCAATTTGTTCCTTCCCAGAATCATGAATTGACGGAGCTTGAGAGGAAAGGGCTTAGAATTACTTGTAATTAATTGGAGGTTTGAACATTGGTTTCTGTTGTCCTGGCTAGCATCATTTTTCTTGTTACCTTAGTTTTTGTCATTTGGCAGCCTAAAAATCTATCCATTGGATGGTCTGCCTGTGGTGGTGCTGTACTGGCGCTGCTTGTGGGAGTCGTTGACTTTCAGGATGTATGGGATGTCACCCAGATCGTATGGAATGCAACGCTCGCCTTTGTCGCGATCATTATCATTTCATTGATCTTGGATAAAATCGGTTTGTTCGAGTGGGCCGCCTTACATATGGCGAATGCTGCTCGAGGAAACGGTATCCGGATGTTTGTCTATGTATCCGTTCTTGGAGCTGTTGTCGCTGCTTTTTTCGCAAACGATGGTGCGGCCCTAATCTTAACTCCGATTGTGCTTGCCATGGTACGAGCGCTGAATTTTGACGAGAAGAAGGTATTTCCTTTTATCATCGCAAGTGGTTTTATTGCGGACACAACTTCGCTGCCGCTTGTAGTCAGCAACCTGGTGAATATCGTATCGGCCGATTTCTTCGGAATTACGTTTATCGAATACGCCAGTCGTATGTTGGTTCCCAATCTGTTCTCTTTAGTAGCCAGTATCCTTGTGCTTTATTTGTTCTTCCGCAAGAGCATCCCGCGAAAGTTTGATGGGATGCAGCTTAAACAACCCTCAACGGCAATTCAAGATCCTAAGATGTTCCGTTTATCATGGATTGTATTGAGCGTGCTGCTGATCGGTTACTTTGTGTGTGAATTTGTGGGTATTCCGGTATCGATCGTAGCTGGCGTTATCGCGATATTCTTCCTGCTGATGGCAAGAAAAAGTCCGGCTGTGAAAACCAAAGAAGTACTCCAAGGGGCTCCGTGGGCCATCGTATTTTTCTCGATCGGTATGTATGTTGTGGTCTATGGCTTACGTAATGCCGGTCTTACAGATCTTCTTGCAAGTGTCATACAGAGCGTAGCGGATCAAGGATTATTTGCTGCAACCATGGGGATGGGCTTCATTGCTGCGATTATTTCATCCATCATGAACAATATGCCGACCGTCATGATTGATGCACTCGCCATCGATGCGACTAACACGTCGGCTGCCATTAAAGAGGCTTTAATTTATGCGAATGTGATCGGTTCCGATTTAGGTCCCAAAATTACACCGATTGGTTCACTAGCCACCTTGCTTTGGTTGCATGTCCTTTCGACCAAAGGCGTGAAGATCAGCTGGGGGACTTACTTTAAGACAGGGATTATATTGACCATCCCAACGTTATTTATAACCCTTTTAGGTTTATATATATGGCTAACCATACTTTAATTCAAGCGATAAGGGAGAGAAACGATGATGGAAAAAAAGACACTTTACTTCTTGTGCACAGGCAACTCTTGCCGCAGCCAAATGGCTGAAGGATGGGCCAAAAAACATTTGGGTGATGATTGGAATGTTTACAGCGCCGGCATCGAAGCTCATGGCCTAAACCCGAATGCGGTCAAAGCTATGAACGAAGTGGGGATCGATATTTCGAACCAAACTTCGGATATCATTGATCCGGTGTTGTTAAATCAATCCGATTTGGTGGTCACCCTGTGCGGTGATGCTGCCGATCGTTGTCCGATGACACCTCCTCATGTTCGCCGCGAGCACTGGGGATTTGACGATCCTGCCAAGGCTCAGGGTACAGACGAAGAAAAATGGGCTGTTTTTCAGCGCGTTCGCGATCAAATCGGCGAGCGTATTCAAAAGTTCGCTGAAACCGGCGAGTAATCAAATAGAATGTAGGAGCCGGGAACTTTTCTCGGCTTCCTTTATTACAGGAGGGAAACGACATGATATCCATTGAGATTTATGATCCGGCCATGTGTTGTTCTACAGGAGTATGCGGGCCAAGCGTGGACCCTGAATTGATTCGTGTATCAACCGTTGTCCACAATTTAAAAAGCAAGAACATCGATGTTGCTCGTTATAACCTGGCAAGTGAGCCAGATGCGTTTGTTTCGAACCGTGCTATCAATCAGCTGCTTACTGAACAAGGCCCGGAAGTTCTACCGGTAGTTTTGTTAAACGGTCAAGTGACGAAAATCCAAGGCTATCCCTCCATGGAGGAATGGTGTTCTTGGACTGGATTGGCAGAGACGGACTTGGTAAAAAAACCGAAAATGCGTATTGAGCTCAAAACGAAGCAATGACAGAAGGAAGTAGGTGCACAATGATGACGAGATCATTTCATCCAAATGATATTCCACTAACGCCATATCTCTTTTTTACGGGCAAAGGCGGAGTTGGAAAGACCTCTACCGCGAGTGCGACAGCCATATCACTTGCAGATGCGGGTAAGCGAGTTTTGCTAGTCAGCACAGACCCGGCGTCGAATCTGCAAGACGTTTTCGGTATGACGTTATCCAATCATCCTGTTCAGATTCAAGGAGCGCCTAACCTGTATGTCGCCAATTTAGATCCGGAGACGGCAGCAAGTGAATATAAAGCACAGGTCGTTGATCCGTACCGCGGCAAACTTCCGGATACCGTGATTGCTACGATGGAGGAACAACTTTCAGGCGCCTGTACGGTTGAAATTGCCGCCTTCAATGAGTTCTCCGCCCTTTTGACCAATCAAGAGCTGAAAGCCGGTTTTGACCATATTCTTTTTGACACAGCGCCAACAGGGCATACGCTTCGGTTGTTGCAACTTCCAACCGCTTGGAGTGGATTTCTAGATGAAAGTACACACGGTGCTTCATGCTTAGGTCCATTAGCAGGTCTGGATTCGAAGAAGGAACTATATAGCAACGCACTGGCAACGCTGAATGATGAACAACAAACAACACTCGTGTTGGTGACGCGTCCAGATCGTTCACCGCTGTTGGAGGCTGCCCGCGCTTCATCCGAATTAAGAGAGACGGGAATGAATAATCAGATTCTTGTTATGAACGGCACTTTTGTTCTTCATTCAAACCCGGATCCCATTTCAGAAGCGTTCTATAAACGCCAACAGATCGCGTTAGATGCGATGCCGGAGAACCTAAAGACCATTCCCCATTATGAGATACCTTTAGTTCCATATAACCTAACCGGACTATCCCATTTGCGTCAATTATTTTCACCCATAGAACAATCATTAAGCCCTGAAAACGTGGAACAGATTTCAGCACCACCATTAAGCACACTCATCCGTGACATATCTTCATCCGGAGTATGTGTTGTATTTACGATGGGAAAAGGCGGTGTGGGAAAGACAACCATTGCATCAGCCATTGCGGTTGGCTTAGCTGAACAGGGACATCGAGTACATCTGAGCACAACCGATCCTGCCGCACATCTTAACCACATTTTAGATGAGGAAGGAAACAACCATTTATCGGTGAGTCGAGTCGACCCAAGAGTCGAACTGGAAAAGTACCGTAATGAAGTACTGAGCCAAAATGCCGATTCCTTAGATGAAGATGGTCTTGCTTATTTGGAAGAAGACTTACGATCTCCTTGTACAGAGGAGATTGCTGTCTTCAGAGCTTTTGCAGAGTTGGTTGAGCGTTCACAGGATGAGATTGTAGTGATTGATACGGCTCCAACCGGACATACGCTGCTGCTTTTGGACGCAACGCAAGAGTACCATAAGGAAATTGAACGTTCTTCTGGAGAGATTCCTAATTCGGTGAAGCATCTTCTGCCGCGCCTGCGAAATCCTGAGGAGACCAGCGTAGTTATTGTTACTCTGGCAGAGGCCACGCCTTTTTACGAGGCTTCCCGATTGAACGAGGACTTAAAGCGAGCAAATATCCCTACAAAATGGTGGGCGATCAATCAGAGCTTCGCTGCAACGCAGACAACGGATCCGGTGTTACAAGGCCGAGCGAGTTCGGAGGCTCAATGGATCTCACAAATCAAAGAAGCATCGGCAAATCACAGCGTGATTATTCCGTGGGAACCGGAGGAAATTAAGGGATACGATCGGCTCAAAAAACTGGCGGAGAAGTAATGACGGGTAAAATTCTACTTATATGAGTGAGGAGTGATCATCATGATCATTACGGATGGGGCTAAAGCATACATCGAAGAGATGATGAAAGAAGCTGGGACCACAACGTTAAGATTCTTTAATGCAGGTGCTGGGTGTTGCGGACCAAGTTATCAGCTGACGCTGGATAAAGCTCAGGAAAATGACATTGTCGAGCGTATAAATCATATAGAAGTGGCTCTCGATCCAACGATTGCCGACCTCGTACGGAATGTTACATTGGATATTGACCTAGATGAAGAAGGTCCTGCATTAATCGTCAGTGGCGGCAGTAGCAGCTGCTGCTAATTCGAAAATAGGAGGCAACGAAGAACATGGAGAAGAAATACCATGCACTACATGAAGATAAGATCTATATGGGCGGAGCCGCTGATGTCGAAGAAATGGTAAAACAAGAAGGTGTCCAAGTCGTGGTGGACCTTCGAGAAGAAGCCACGGAGTGCGCATCCACAGATGCCAACGTGAAATGGGTTAAGATCCCCTTGGGCGACAATGCAACGGAGAGCGAGGAAGTTTTATTTAAAAAGGCGATCGATGAAGTAGTTAGTGCCTATCACAATGGCCAAAAAGTTGCTTTTCATTGTGGGGGAGGTAAAGGAAGAACAGGAACCGTTGCCATTGGAACCTTGCTAGCCCTAGGAGAGGCCCAAACCATTGCCGAAGCTGAGGAAAAGGCCAAGAGCATTCGCAATATTATTCAAATAAAGCCGACCCAAAGGGAATCCCTCGAAAAGATATTTGAAGCCTAGTCTTATGATAGCCACCTGTTCTACAGGTGGCTATTTAAATGTCCTCATTTCAAAATTAAAACTTGCAAAATACAAATATTTGAGTTATAACTTATCTAAGGTTAGGTGCATGGAATGTGAGTGGATTTTAATTTTGTGTACATGGAAGTGGACTAAGGGGTCTATTTTAAGGGTTATTACTTGCAATTTACAAATAATTTGGAGGCTGATTATTGATGGTAGCGACAAATGCATTTGCTCCAGGGATCAAAATCAAAGAGGGAGGATGGTGAATCGGAGCACAGCTGAGAAAAACATGATCATTGCCGCCTTCATCACAGCAGTTAGTTTATTTGGAGACGCCATGTTATATGCCGTATTGCCGGTAAACAGTGAGGAATTCGGGTTAACAGCTCTTTGGCAGATAGGGGCTTTATTATCGATCAATCGGTTTGTTCGTATACCGATACATCCACTCATTGGTTGGTTCTATACACGATATCCGGTTCGAAATGGTCTATTCATCGCCATCTGCCTAACGATCGTTTCTACATTTGCTTATGGTTACTTTAATGAATTTATCGCGCTCTTGATCGCTAGATGTGTGTGGGGGGTGGCATGGGCTTTCATTAAACAAGCCGGGCAGTTATTAGTGGTTGAAGCTGTTACGGAGAGTAAGCAGCCAGGGAAACTAACAGGTTTATTTAATGGGATTGCCGGTGCTGGTGTCGTTATTGGAATGGTTGTAGGTTCCTTATTATCTGAAAGCTTTGATACTTCGTCGGTGTTAACCGGTTTTGCGATCCTCAGTGCTTTAACTTTTCCGCTTTTGTTACCTATCAAAACAAGAAGTCGAGGTGTAGTGCAGCATGTAGAGAACAAAAATTCGAAAGCACTGCTGTTCATGGTTAAGGATCGACGTTTCATTGTACTCCTACTAACCGGATTTGTGATTTCCTTATTATTCCAAGGGTACGTGAAATCGACACTTAGCTACTGGATAGAAATGCGGGATTTTAGTGCTTTATCTTTATTAAGTTCGCTTAGTGCTGCAACGTTAACAGGGATATTACTCACCCTCAAATTAGCTGCGGATCCTTTCCTTGGTTATTGGGTTGGAAGGTTTAGTGATATCAGGCAGTCGAGAACAGAATGGTTAACGGGAAGTATCATGGCGGTGGGTATTCTTTTTGTCATCATCGCATTCCATCTCCAAACTGTTGTGTGGCTCTCAACGCTGATCTTATTACTTCTCGTATCTTCAATCGTAACTACATTATTAGATGCTGATGCCGCTCAATATGCAGCTGATTCATCCAATAAACATTACGTCGTATCTTCGTATTCCATGACGGTTGATATAGGTGCTGCGTTAGGTCCATTTCTGGGTTTCACACTGCTCTCTGTAGTTGGAGACACCGCCTTGAATGTCAGTGCTGCTCTATTGTTAGTTTTGTGTGCATTTATATTGCTTCGAGTGAAGAAAAAGGATCGAAAAAATGAAATCCTAAATGATATCGATAACCATACATAACGTGAGAGGAGAGAATGACAATGAATCATGTATTAGATGTCCTAGTCATTGGTGGCGGGCAATCGGGATTAGCATCAGGATACCACCTGAAACAAAGAGGCCTATCCTTTTTAATTTTGGAAGCGAGTGGGGAAGCTGCAGGTTCGTGGCCGAATTACTACGATAGTTTAAAGCTTTTTTCCCCAGCTAAATATTCATCCTTACCGGGACTATCCATCCCGTCTCCAGGTGATCGATACCCCAATCGAGATGAGGTTATTCAGTACCTAAAAAACTACGCATCTCACTTTCAATTACCAATTGCCTTTTATCAACGTGTTGAGCAAGTTTCTAAAGAAGTAGGTGTTTTTCAAGTTCGTACGACTACGGGAGAAACATATACTGCACGCAATTTGATCTGCGCTACCGGTTCTTTTAACAAGCCATATATCCCATCGATACAGGGTCAGGAAGATTTCAAAGGTACAATCGTACATTCCGCTTTTTATAAGACACCGGATCCCTTTAGAAATCAATCTGTTATCGTCGTTGGAAGGGGAAACTCAGCTATACAAATCGCGATGGAGTTAGCAGATATAGCCAATACAACATTAGCGGTTCGTGAGCCGGTCTCGCTTGTGCCGCAGCGTTTTCTAGGTAAGGACATTCACTTTTGGTTTATCATCACCGGTATCGATTCTCATTGGCGGATAGGGAAGTCATTAGCCAACGCATCTTCCGTCATGGACCTGGATGGGTATAAACAAAGGTTGAAGGAGGGCAATCCAAAGCAAAAGATCATGTTTACATCGTTTTATGAAGATGGCGTAACTTGGCCTGATGGATCAAAAGAGAAGGTGGATAGTGTTATTTTTGCAACTGGGTTTCGTTCCAATCTTTCCTATATCAAAGATCTAGGAGGACTTGATACTAAGGGGGATCCATTACAAGACCGAGGTGTAAGTACGGTTGTACCTGGTCTATTTTATGTGGGGCTGTCAGGGCAACGATCCTTTGCTTCAGCGACCCTTCGGGGGGTTGGTCCTGATGCAAAGTATGTTGTGAAACATATTCAGAAGAATGCTAAGTGAGAGAGACTGCTTCTTATACCCTCTACTTGTTAGTTAGTTGCAACATGAAGAAAGAGGGGGATTCAAACGAAAATTCTCGTGCTTATTGTTCATTCCTATATTCAGCATTCAAAAAGCACAAACGTAGGAAAGAAGAGATGGAAGGTAAGGAGCATATAACCGTCATGGCCTTTATGAGCAATATCCTGATTAACGAGTTCACGTAAGAAGAGAACAGGACCTCTTACTCGTCCATGACCCGGATACGGATAGGCTTATTGCCAAGGGGGATTCGCACTGGAAGAAAAAGAACTACATTTGGCTTAGCTCTATAGGTAGCGGAGATATGATTAATATAAGTGTTTATTAGTCATAACTCCATTTTAAGCCAAAACATTGGAAAAAAGTATGTTGAAGCTTGCAAGGAGAGACGACAGAGAGGAGTTGTTTATCTATATGGTGTAAAGAGCTATAATCCGATGGAGAATCCACGAACCACTTTGATGTCGGAGACTTTTTAAAGGTTTAATTAACATGTACGAACAAGTGAGGTATTACAAATAGAAATGACAATGACATTTGGCAAATACAAAGGAGAGACTATTGAAGAAGTGTTCTTGATGAATCCAAGTTATTATTCTTGGATAAAAGAGACTGGTATGTCAAATAAGCTGGAGTTTCAGGAGTTATAGTAACAATTCCTTATCAATACCCAGAACGATTTGAATGGGAAATTGATATGCGTAGCGGGTATCAATGCTGGAAAAGTAAGCAAATGATGAATATATTTTTGTTGTTTAATCCGAAGGTCGAGAATGAATTGAGACACGGATATCCATTCATAAGCGATCTTGCTTATAGTAAACCCATTTCATTAATCCCTTTTGCAAATGAATACGGGTTCAACTTGAAGAACGTTACAGTAAGATGACCAAGTCAAAGTATGTTATACACATTTGTCCACATGGTAAAGTTTATCAGGGGGAAAATTACGTTGTTGAGGGTAAAGAGCAAGAAACCGTACTAATGAAAAGCATACAGATAGTTTTTGAAAATGGAGCGAAAGAAGAGCGATGAACGCCCTAAACTATCTGGTAGATCTGTAGATTGATATCCTCATAGGATAAAGTTCTTGTTATCGGTGTAGAGAAGGCATCACTTAGCAAATGTTCTTGGTCCTTTACAACAGGGTTTTGGAAAGTTAGCTGAATCAGCTGCTCCGCCAGAAAAGTCGTTTCAAGAGCGGGACTTGTCGCCGTTTATCAAAGTTATGGAACAGCGAGAAGTCGTAACGCATGTGCTAGTAACACAATTAAAGGCAGATGTCGCACGTTACAAAGAGGCTTTTGAATCATCCGAAACCGAATTGGATCAGCAGCGTGAAGAAAATAAAAGGCTGCGACTCATGAATGGATGAGTGGGACGAGCTTATGGCTGCAGCCGAGGAAGCAAAAGCAATAATATCCGGATTCTCGTTTCGGGATGAAATATTCTATCTTTTGGGAATTTCTTTTTGGTATTCATATTTATAAGTCCACTTAATGAAGCGCGAATAAGAAATTAATCCCTTGGTGTACGAGGGACTATCATGGGCAGATGCACTCGCTCCTTAGTACTAATAGCTAAACCGACTTGTAATCGTTAACGATTCTGGTTTTCTCCTGTCATATGGTGTTGATGGTCACCATTTAAAGGTTGAGGGTGGTCGGAAACATTATCTTTGGATGAAATTGGTGTTTGATAGATAACCAAAAAACAAATTACGATAACACCAAAAAACAGACTTGGTTTAGTTAAAACCGACGCTTTAAAGTGGGAACTCGATGAATCAATTTCACCACGGAGCATAAGGAAAATGAGAAAGATGATGGAATAGCATAGTATTGAGATCATTTTGATGGCCTGCTCAATATAAGTTAATGGGATCATCACCATTAGCATTGCTCCCATCATACCTCCCATAATTCCTGCTAACAAACCCTCCATTATAGCCATTAAACCGCTAGATATTCCGGCGATAGCACCTACGAAAGCGCCGATAAACATTGAAATCATAGTTGCCATGAAAAAGTTCTCTGGGAACCAATTCGCTACAATAGTTCCTACTCCTAATCCAATGGACATCCCTAGTGACATAGCTGCCATCATACTAGCCATACGCGAAATTCGATCTCGATGGATAATGATGAATGTAACAATCCACACCATAAGAAATACATTTATCCCAAGAACAATCCAAGAACCAATCATACGTTTCCCCCTAAAAGCTCCTGATTTAGAACAGGAACAGATTTTGAAAGTAAATGTGAACACTGACAATATATATTGTGAATGAAATATACCATGCCCCCTTACCCTTTATTTTTATGAATATGGCTTGGATTAATTTTTATGTGTAGAAAATGGTGTGAAGGTTCTACTTGACAATATAGGGTGGGGGGCTATATATTCGAAGTGTAAGGTAATACTGTATTATGATAATTTTCATGTAGGCCAACAATCTAGTGTCAAGTTCTATATAGTTAACACCGTTTATTTTTTTATAGGGTGGGAGAGTATATTAAACTGAAGGAGGAGATTAAATGAGCATAAACATGGAACTGGTTGATCAATCAAAAATACCATCTAGTCACTGTTCAACTGACGATTGTGGGCGAAAGAGTCATCACTCAGATAAAGTGAAAAACAGCATAGTTTCTCGGTTGAACCGGATCGAGGGACAAGTAAGAGGCATTAAAGGTTTAATTGATAAAGACACTTATTGTGACGATGTATTAAATCAGATTGCCTCGGTCCAATCAGCTCTAAACGGTGTCGGGAAGCTTTTGCTCGAGCATCACATGAGAAGTTGTGTTATCGATCGAATACAAGAAGGCGATACAGAAGTATTAACCGAGTTGTTAACGACCATGAACAAATTAATGAAATAACAATTCTTAGAAGCAGCAGCGATGCTGCTTTTTTTATAATCATTAATTGGCTTGGAAAAATAAAATTAAAAAGATGTTGACTGAATATAGGGTACGGGGGTATACTAAAAACAAGAAATGACATTTACATTTAATGTTAAAACACGATGAAACATGTAGTAATAAAAAGATAATTTAAACTTTAAAAACAACCAATGAGGGGATGTAATGATGAAAATGAAAAACTTGACATTAGAAGTAGAAGGTATGAGCTGCCAACATTGCGTCAATACGATTGAAGGGGCACTCAAAGAAATTGGTGTAAAGGGAAAAGTTGATCTCAAAAACAATACGGTGGATGTGTCGTTCGACGAAAGTCATGTCACGATTGTACAAATCAAAGAAACCATTGAAGAACAGGGATACGACGTAAAATAAATCCAATGTGTAAAGTGAAGGTGGGAACCATTTATGGAAGCAACAGCAACGAACCAAAAAAAACAATCAACTTTGCAAATCACTGGGATGACTTGTGCGGCGTGTGCCAATCGAATTGAGAAGGGATTAAATAAATTGGAGGGTGTAGATACGGCTAACGTAAATTTCGCTCTTGAAAAAGCTAGTATATCGTATGATCCAACAAGAATTGATACTGACATTCTGGAAGAGACAATTAAGAAATTGGGCTACGGTACGGCTAAGGAAGTTGCTCAATTTAAACTCGAAGGTATGACCTGTGCAGCATGTGCGAATCGAATCGAGAAAAGCTTAAGCAAGCTGCCAGGCGTGACGAATGCTACGGTCAACTTTGCAATGGAAACAGCACGGGTAGAATACTCACCTGGAGAAGTATCCATCACCGAGATGCAAAACAAGGTTAAACAAATTGGATATAAAGCAATCTCGAAAGAGGATCATGAGAACACAGGTGATCGTCGTGAAAAAGAATTGCGTCAGCAAAAACAGAAACTACTCATCTCAGCCTTACTTTCATTACCACTTTTATGGACGATGGTTGCTCATTTTTCTTTCACTTCATGGATTTATACACCGGAGATTTTCATGAATCCATGGTTTCAACTGATCTTGGCAACCCCAGTTCAATTCTATATCGGTAAACCTTTTTATGTAGGTGCTTATAAAGCACTACGTAATCGCAGCGCAAATATGGACGTATTGATATCGCTCGGGACTTCAGCTGCTTATTTTTACAGTTTGTACCTTACGATTGATTGGTTCATAAGCGGCGCGGGTATGCACCATGGACCATCACTGTATTTCGAAACAAGTGCAGTTCTGATCACATTGGTTATCACAGGGAAATTATTTGAATCACTTGCAAAAGGCAGAACCTCTGAAGCCATTAAATCATTGATGGGACTGCAAGCCAAGACGGCATTAGTTGTTCGTGACGGTCAAGAGCTTTCAATTCCGGTAGATGAGGTAATTGTAGGGGACGTAGTGCTTGTACGTCCTGGTGATAAGGTGCCGGTGGATGGTCAGGTACTGGAAGGTCTATCGTCTGTTGATGAATCCATGCTAACGGGTGAGAGTCTCCCAGTTGAGAAAAGAGAAGGCGACACGGTCATCGGAGCAACGATTAACAAAAATGGCATCTTGCGAATCAAAGCGACAAAAGTCGGTAAGGAAACAGCACTTGCACAGATCATCAAAGTTGTAGAAGAAGCACAGGGCTCGAAAGCTCCGATTCAACGGGTGGCGGATGTGATCTCAGGAATTTTTGTCCCAATTGTTGTTGGTATAGCAGTTGTGGCCTTCTTGATTTGGTACTTCCTCGTGACCCCGGGCGATTTTGCAGAAGCATTAGAAAAAGCCATTGCAATTCTTGTCATTGCTTGCCCATGTGCACTCGGTTTAGCTACGCCAACTTCGATTATGGCTGGTTCCGGACGCGCTGCAGAACTAGGCATTTTGTTTAAAGGTGGTGAGCATCTGGAACAAACCCATAAGATCGATGCCATCATACTTGACAAGACAGGTACGGTTACCAAAGGTAAGCCAGAGCTCACGGATGTTTTATCCGAAGGAGATGAGACAACATTTTTACGGTTGGTCGGTGCAGCAGAGAAAAATTCTGAGCACCCTCTGGCAGAAGCAATTGTCACAGGAATACTGGATCAAAATATTGAGTTGCCTGGTACAGACTCTTTTGAAGCCATCCCGGGATTTGGAATCAAGGCCGTCGTAGAAGGTCATCAACTTCTTATCGGTACTCGCAGGTTGATGGACAAATATGAGGTGGACGCTAAGCATGCATATGATACGATGGCTCGCCTGGAGGAAGCCGGAAAAACAGCCATGCTTGTTGCGATCAATAACCAATATGCAGGTATGGTTGCTGTAGCGGATACGATTAAAGAAACATCAAAAGCAGCTGTTCACCGTTTGAAAGAAATGGGTATCCAAGTCATTATGATCACGGGTGACAACGAGCGGACGGCAAATGCTATTGCAGCGCAGGTCGGTATTGATCATGTTCGAGCAGAAGTTCTGCCAGAAGGAAAAGCAGAAGAAGTGAAGAAATTGCAAGCCCAAGGCAAGACAGTAGCTATGGTAGGTGATGGAATCAATGATGCGCCTGCTTTGGCGACAGCTGACATCGGGATGGCAATTGGAACGGGTACGGATGTAGCGATGGAAGCTGCAGATGTAACACTCATGCGGGGAGATCTCTCCAGCATTCCGGATGCAATCTATATGAGTCGCAAAACGATGAGTAATATTAAACAAAACTTATTCTGGGCTCTTGGTTACAACACACTTGGAATTCCAATCGCAGCGATCGGTTTATTGGCACCTTGGGTGGCAGGAGCTGCAATGGCACTGAGTTCCGTATCCGTTGTTCTCAACGCGCTCCGGCTGCAACGTGTAAAAGTGCGTAATCAATAATAAATACCTTTTTTTAATGGCGGTTGTCATGGGAGAAAGAGTGAGGATTGCGATAAGAATAGGGGAATTACAACTGCAAAAACTCGAATAGTAAAAACGTGAACGTGAAAGGAGGTGAAAACAATGCAAGAAGTGAAAATGAAAGTTGATGGAATGACATGTCGTTCCTGTGTCAAATCTATAGAAGGCTCCCTTGAGCAGATCGGTGTTGAAGGCAAAGTCGATTTTGATGAAGGTACTGTCCACGTTCAATATGATGAGTCGAAATTACAGTTGAACGATATTCAGGAAGTTATCCGGAGTAGGGGCTATGAAGTTACGAATTAAGGAAAACAAGGAGTGAGAACGATGACGGAACCGATCAAAGTCTATACGATACCGACATGTAGCGACTGCAATTATGCGAAGCGATACTTCACTGAACAAAATGTGCCTTATACAGAATACAATTGTGCAGAGAATGCAAAGTATGCCGAGGAAGTTAAAGACTTAACGGGGAAACAAATCGTTCCAACGATTGTCATAGATAATAAGGTCTTTATCGGGTTTGCGGAAAATTTAAAGGAAATAAGTGAAATCATAAAATAATCGTCCATAAAGCCGGTCACTAGACCGGCTTTATTTTTATATGTTTATCACATGTATTGATTTTAAATGACACGTCACCTATCATATGAAAGGTGACGTGTCATTTAATTTAAAAAGAGAGGATGTATAATATTGGAGACCCCAACATTTCGAGTACATCGAATACAAACCGGAGCAGTTCGTGTTCACCCTCAGCAGGTGGAAGGAAGCAAATTCAATCGCTCGATTTGGATTCTTACATCCAGGAAGTGGACTGAATGGCTTCCCATTAATACATATTTAATAGAACACCCGAAAGGTCTGGTGCTCTTTGATACCGGGGAAGATCCGTCAGTTAATGAACCGGATTTTTACCCATGGTGGGCTCCTCAATATCGGAAGATGTGTCAATTTAAAATTCGTGAATCAGAATCGGTAACTGAGGGGATCCTGCGCCTCGGATTTTCTCCTGATGATGTCAGATATGTGATACTAAGCCACTTGCATTCAGATCATGTTGGAGGGATTGCTCGATTAACTAAATCGGAGTTTGTCATTAGTGAGCGTGAATGGGCAGATGGTCAACGTTTTGGAGCAACGTTCATGCATGGATATCAAAAACATAGATTTTATAATCCTGATTATAAATATCAAATTATTCATCATGAAAAGATGAATCAAGCAGGTGCATTTATAAATGGATATGACTTGATCGGGGATGGTTCCCTTGTGATTGTTCCGACCCCAGGGCATACATTTGGTCATCAATCGTTGTTGGTAAATGGAAGACAGCCGGTTTGCTTAGCCGGGGATGCAATCTACACACAATCACAATTTAAGCGAGAGGTAGCAGATGGTGTTGCAGATGATAAAAAGGCAGCTGTAACAACAATGAACCAACTTAGGGAGTGGTCAAAAAGAAATGGTGGTGCACCTATACTATCAACCCATGATCCGGACGCTGGAGTTTTGCTTTCGAGGCGTAATGGTATGATATAATTTCTACATATCAAGTATGCTACGGAGAATGGTGATTAACTTGGAACAAAATATAGAACTTGCTGAACAATTACGTTTTCTGATTCTTGCTGCCGAAAGACAGGGTGGACGTATGTTACAGTCTGCATTGAGTAAAGAAAGTATTACCGGATCACAGGCGGAGGTGTTACGGGTTCTTGAAGAGAGAGGACCACTCTCATTGAAGGAGCTCGGCTTTCTGTTAATATGTGAAGGTGGCAGTCCATCAAGGCTCGTTAACAAACTTGTTCAGGATGGTTACATTATTCGTGATACGGACCCTAAAGATTCCAGAGCGGTTATATTACGTTTATCCGATAAAGGTGTGGAAAAATCAAGAAGAGTAACATTGATAGAACAGGAACTATACACGATGATATCTCGAAAAATCGATAACGATAAGTTAGAATCGATCAACCAGTTCCTTTGCGAACTGTTGTCAGAAGAACCTATTGCCGGCAGCCTGCAGGCTAGGGGTTTCATGAAATAATGTGATGCCTCGCTTTATGCCCAAAGAAAAAAAGAGGCTCGTTTGAGCCTCTTGCAGTAATTGTTTCACACATGGGTCATGCCCTAAGAAGTTTGGCGTTAATTGCTACGACAATAGTACTGAGAGACATCAGTATGGCTCCTATCGCAGGGTTTAGGACAATTCCAGCACCGTATAATATACCGGCGGCAAGTGGAATGGCAATAATATTATAACCACTGGCCCACCAAAGATTTTGAATCATTTTATTGTAAGCTTTCCTGGATAAGTCGAGAATCGAAACGACATCATTAGGATCACTTCTTACAAGAACAATATCTGCTGTTTCAATTGCGACATCCGTTCCCGCGCCAATAGCAATGCCGAGATCTGCTTTTGCTAAGGCTGGAGCATCATTCACCCCATCCCCCGTCATGGCAACCATATAACCCTCTTTTTGAATCTCCGTAATTTTATCAGCCTTTTGATGGGGGAGGACTTCTGCATATATCTCATCTAAATGTAAGCTTTCGCCGACCCATTGGGCAACTTTTCTGTTATCCCCTGTCAACATCATTGATTTAATTTCTAACGACTTTAAGTTTTCTACAGCGTTCTTTGCACTATCCCGGACTTTATCTGCAAGGCCAATTAGACCGGCATATTGGTTATCTACAACGGCAAAGACAACCGTTTTTCCTTGTGATGCCAGCTTATTATACTCCGCAATAGGATAATCTATTTTTTGATCCTCCATAAAGCCAGGGCTAACAACCAAAACATCCTTACCGTTAACTTTCCCCTTAAGACCTTTCCCTGTCAGTGCTTCAAATGACTCTGGTTCTGGTATTTTTATTTCACGGTTTTTCACTTCTTCCACTACACCTTTAGAGATAGGATGTTCGGATTGAGCTTCTAGGGAACCAACGAGGGTTAAAATTTCCGTCTCTGTATATCCCGATGCCGGTAAAATATCGGTTATTCCAAATTTACCTTGAGTTAGTGTTCCTGTTTTATCAAATACGACAGCGTTCAATTTTCGAGCTTCTTCAAAGGCAGTACGGTTACGTATCAATAAGCCTTTTTTCGCTGCTATCGAGGTAGTGGTTGATACAACAAGAGGTACGGCCAAACCCAAAGCGTGTGGACAGGCAATAATCATCACAGTCACCATGCGCTCTATTGCGAAGTTAAAGCCGTAACCTAATGAAAGCCATACGATTAGGGTTATTAAACCTGCACCTAAAGCTACATAAAATAACCATTTTGCCGCGCGATCGGATAAGTTTTGAGTTTTAGATTTAGATTCTTGAGCTTCTTTAACGAGTGAAATAACTTGAGATAAGTAACCCTTTTCACCACTATTGGTAACCGTTACGGTTAATGCTCCTTCACCGTTAACAGCACCTCCAATGAGTTTATCTCCAGGATTCTTGATGACCGGGACGGACTCCCCTGTAAGCATGGATTCATCGAGTGATGATTGTCCTTTCACAATGATTCCATCTACAGGGATTCGCTCTCCAGGTTTAATTAATATTGTTTGCTCTGGGCTTAACTCTGACACGCTTACCTCTTTGATATCTCCATTTTCCGTAATAAGATGTGCTTCAGAAGGGATTAGTTTGACCAATTCCTCTAGGGCATTAGATGCACCTAAAATAGACTTCATTTCTAGCCAGTGACCCAGCAGCATAATAACAATAAGGGTTGCCAGTTCCCAAAAGAAATCTACATCCGTCAATCCTATGACAATTAATGAACTGTATACGTAAGCAACAACGATAGCAAGTGATATTAACGTCATCATGCCCGGGCTCTTTTGTTTTAGTTCTCGATATGCACCAACTAAAAAAGGCTTACCTCCATAAAAGAAGACAAAAGTGGAGAGTAGAAACAGTAAAACGGTGTCATATGGAAACCGCCAATGTACCCCAATGAACATCTGAATCATTGGCGAGAGAGCCATGATTGGAATCGTAATAATTAAACAAATATAAAAGCGTTTTTTAAAGTCATCTACATGATGACCGGCATGTTTATCCCCGCCGTTATGTTGGTGCCCGGTACTATGATGTGATCCAGAATGGTCATGGTAGTCGTGTTTCATCCCTTGATGATGATGCTCACTATCGTGTTTGTGTATATGATTGTTCGTGAATTGATGTTTCACGCTCTTTTTGGAGTTTTTATACATTGAATTCACCTCTTCATAAGATTATTTAGTCTAATGCCGTAATAAGAAAAGATTGTTAGGACTACATTACGTAGTATTGTTACCCATTAATACTAATTTAAACCTAAAATAGTAAAGTAATCACGGATTCAAAGCTCAGTCTTCATGTACAATCATCATTTTCAAATTTGTTCAGTTTCCTCACAAAATCTACATAACTTCGGGTTATATAATAGTCAACCTAACAATAGGTTACAAATCGTATGAAAAGCGAGGTGATTACATTATTTGATTTTTTGAATCAAATAAAAAGTGTTGTGCATCCTAAATTCTTGAATCGTAAATTCGAAAGGAGATATTGACTATGTCACATGAACAATACCAAAA
This sequence comes from Paenibacillus sp. Cedars, assembly GCF_003184205.1. NCBI lineage: Bacteria > Bacillati > Bacillota > Bacilli > Caryophanales > Paenibacillaceae > Paenibacillus > Paenibacillus sp. Cedars. The sequence goes on along the minus strand of NZ_CP020864.1, from coordinate 55,287 downwards.
GTGTATCGAGGAATGCATACGTTGTATGATGGCATGTAATCATTGTTACAACGCTTGTCTTGATGAAGAGAATATAGCTATGATGACAAAATGTATTCGTTTAGATCGACAATGCGCTGATATTTGTGCTTTTGCTGCGCATGCAATGTCAACGAACAGTGTTTATGCGCGTGAGATCTGTAGTATCTGTGCCGATGTTTGTGAAGAATGTGGCACAGAATGTAAAATGCATGATGTAAAACACTGTCAAGAATGTGCAGAAGCTTGCTTTAGATGTGCAGAGGCTTGTAGAGCAATGGCAGCGTAGAACAGACTCAATAATCAATAAACCCTCCTTGTGAGAAAGGAGGGTTTATTGATTATAAGTTACAACTAAAATTATATATGACTTGGAGATAGCTGTTAGAGCAGATCAACGTCTGCTTGAACAGTTTTTTCTGCTATACTGAAAATGAAGTGGTTACAATAATGTATTTAATAACTAACTTAGAAGAAGTCTGTGTTCATATAAGAATAATACAATAAGAGCGAAACTTCTCCTTATAATTGTACTTTATGGGGTGAATTTGAACGAAACTCGACTGTTTATAAAAAAAATGATGGATTTAGAGGATGGGATTGACAACATATACGAAAATGTACTACATTATGTAGGGTTACAAAAAATTAATTTTTAATGCCGAGTTTCATTTTGAAAACGGGGGAACCATTCCGGGTGAATTATTCTTGATTGAAAAGGAATAAAGGGAGCCTTCTACCGAACCCTTAGCTAACTCCGTAGGCATCCGAAGGGAGAGCATGTGTTTGAAGAAATTCATGATTTCATTAATAGGGTCTGCTGTCATATTATCAGCTGGTGCGACTAATGCGTTTGCTGATGATCAATCCAAATTACGTACAGAAGTAAGTCAAGTCGTAGGTACACCTTACAAGTGGGGAGGAACTTCTGTATCGAGTGGATTTGATTGTTCTGGTTTTATCTTGTATATCTTTGATAAGTTTAATTTGGAGCTGCCACGGACATCAAATGCTCAGGCAAAAACGGGTACCCCAGTTGCAAAGAAAAATCTCAAGCCTGGGGATTTGGTATTCTTTAATACAAGTGGTGCTGGTATATCTCATGCAGGGATTTATATCGGTAATGGGCAATTTGCTCATTCTTCCAGTAGCAAGGGGGTAAGGATTAGTAATTTATCGGAATCATACTATAAGGATCGATACGTTACAGCAAGACGTACAATCTCGAAACAAAGTTATACAAAAATGGTTAGTGGATTGCACTAGTACTAATTTGTAATTAGACAAGCCCTGGTAAAAACCATGGGTTTGTTTTTTTGTATCCCATATTAAGGTGAATTAAATCTTGTTAAGAAATTAATTTAACAAATTTCATTAATCTGCAATAGAAATACCATAAAATGAAAAATTGACTAGTTAAATTAAATAAACTACAATTCGTAGTGTATAATATTATTGATTTCTTGATGTTTTTAAACAAGGATCAATTTTTTTGTTAAAACACTACAATGTGTAGTTAAAAATCCGGAAGGGAAGACTTTTTCTATGTGTGGGATTACAGGGCTTTTGATGTTTGAAAACAATTCTCTGCCAACGACGGCAGCAATAAGAAAAATGACCGATGCAATCAAACATCGTGGTCCCGATCAAACGGGCATTAGGTTGGTAGATCGGATTGCTTTAGGATTTACCCGTTTGTCGATCCTTGATTTGGAACACGGCAGTCAGCCTATTTCCAACGAAGATCAGAGCCTTTGGCTAGTTTTTAACGGTGAGGTTTATAATTATCAAACATTAAAAAGAGAACTTGAAGAGCTTGGTCATACGTTTAAAACGAACACAGATTCTGAAGTCATCATCCATTTATATGAGGAGTATCAGGAGCATTGTTTAGAAAAATTGCGTGGGATGTTTGGATTTGCAATATGGGATCGGAGGAAAAAACAATTATTTGCTGCTCGTGATCATTTCGGAATAAAACCATTCTATTACTATACGGATAACACTCAATTTGCCTTTGGCTCCGAAATTAAAAGTATCCTTTCTTTGGATGGTCTGAAACCCGCCGTTAACTCAAAAAGTCTGTTCCATTATCTAACATTACAGTATGTGCCCCAACCAGATACAATGTTTGCTGGAATAAAAAAGCTAGAGCCAGGTCACTATATGATTGTCGATCAATGGGGAAATATAAAAAAACAAGCATATTGGGAAGCTAAGTTCGAACCGGAACATCGGCCAATTGAAACATTCATTGAAGAGATCCGGTATAAACTTAATGAATCTGTGAATCTTCATACCCAGAGTGATGTGCCGATAGGGAGTTTTTTATCTGGTGGAATAGACTCAACATCGATTGCCAGTTATCTTAGCAAGAGAGGGCCTATAAAAACCTTCTCAGTAGGATTTGAAGGCGAGCATAATGAAAATATATACGCTAAAAAGACGGCAACTGAACTGGGTATAGATCATTTTGATGAAGTGATATCGGTTGATCGTTTTTTTGAGGATACAATCAAGGCTGTGTGGCATATGGATGAACCCATAGCAGATCCGTCTGCAATTGCGATCTATCGACTTTCCCAAGTGGCAAGGGAGCATATTACTGTCGCATTATCGGGTGAAGGTGCAGACGAGCTGTTTGGAGGATATCGTATCTATAGAGAGCCCTCCTCACTTAAGCCATTATCGTGGATTCCTACAAACCTAAAAAAGAACATCAAGCAATTTATAGACCAAATTCCCTTCAATTTTTATGGCAAAAACTATATGAAAAGAGGCTTAACTCCTTTAGAAGAACGATTTTTGGGGAATGCTAAGATCTTTAACGAACAAGAAAAAAGACTTGTCTTATCTTCAATGGTAAATGTGAAAGCGAATTGGGAGCCTACAACCGCACTGACCAGTAAAATATATGAGATTTCGAAAGACCTTGATGATATTAGCAGAATGCAATTAATCGATCTAAACTTCTGGTTACCTGGCGATATTCTAATGAAGGCTGATAAAATGAGCATGGCACATTCCTTAGAGGTTCGTGTGCCATTTCTAGACAAAGAAGTGTTTGAAATAGCTCGAAAAATACCATCATCATACCGTGTAACAAATAAAACAACGAAATATGTACTTCGTAAAGCGATGGAAGACATTGTGCCTAATCATGTACTGAATCGTCCCAAGCTAGGTTTTCCAGTACCTTTAAAGAAATGGCTTATGGGATCTATCGGAGATATCATGATCGAACAAATCATTATAAGTGGTATTGAAGAATGGATTCAAATAGATCATGTTGTTGGTCTATTAAAGGAACACCGTAATGGGAGAGTCGACAACTCAAGAAAAATATGGACCATTTATATTTTTGCCTTGTGGCACTCGGTCTTTATACATGAAAATTCAGTTAGACTCGTGATATAAATTAGTATAAATGAGGGGTGGACCTCACATTTTTTACCTTTCTAAATTGATGGGTTCTTGGCTTATATGGTCTGAGAGAACGAGGGCTCACAAAATCTACACATTTACCAACTATAATAGGAGTTATTCTATACTCAAGTTAGGAGAATGATGATGACGGATAAGAAATCAAAGAAAAAAAGGAAGGGAATATCGTTAGGTATCGGATCATTATTTTCTGTGGTTATGATTGTCTTGATTGGTTTTGCTATTTGGGGAAATGTGAAAAAATCGAATGATACCACGCTTGATACACTGAATGCTGACTCTAACACTCATCCACATGTATTTAGCTACTCGCCTAGTAATGATACGGTCTGGGTAGGGACACATACAGGTGTTTATGAGCTGAAAGACGATATATTTCAAAGAACACTCCCAGAACTCCGTACGAATGATATCATGGGGCTTGAAATTGATCCGTTTGATCCTACAAGGATATTTGTATCAGGACATGGATTTGTCAAACGTTCCGTTGATGGTGGGGAAACTTGGCAGACAATTGAAAACGGACTCCCTAATGAAGCAAAACCCGATGAGCCCGATGCCCATTATTTAACGATGGACCCGGATGATCCGAATCATTTATTTACATTGTTAGCAGGTGAGGGTGATAACCTGTATGAAACGAGGGATGGTGGGAATACGTGGACGAATGTAACAAGTTTACCTGCCGGTGCATATTCTATTACAATGATGACTGGATCGCCATCATCCATTTTGGCTGCAACGGAAACGGGGCTTGTACGGTATGATATACAAAATGGAACCGTTCAAGAAAACAAACTGACCAATGATCCGGTTTATCAAGTCATAACTTTGCCTAACAAAGAAATAGTTACTATGACGGAAAGCGGATTCCAAAAATCAATGGATTTGAAAACATGGACGGCGATGGGCATAGAATTGAATGGGGAAATGCCACTTGGTATTAAAGCATCTAAGCAAGACATCAACCGTCTCGTTGTTATAACCGATCGTTATTCCGTTTATGAAAGTAGTAACGGCGGCGAGAAATGGACTAAAACGAAATAAGTAATTCGCCTTCTACAATTGACAGTGCTTCTAATTGTAACTACAATTTGTAGTTACAGAGGTGAGGAAATTGAAAATTAAAAAGTTTAACATGCATGAACAAGGTTTGAATCAATTTTTTGGTCCGCTGGAAGCGAAAATCATGGAAATTCTGTGGGCATCCAAAAAAACAACGATTCGTGATGTACAAACCATTGTAAGTGAAGAAGAACCACTTTCATTCAATACGGTAATGACGGTTATGAATCGATTGATTGAGAAGGGGCTGCTAAAAAAAACCTCCAAGGGGAGCGGTAGGGCAAGATTAACGTTCTTTGAACCTATACAAACCAAAGAGCAATTCTTATCAGAACAAACTAAAGAGGTTACACAAGGACTAATCCGTGAATTTGGAGATTTAGTTGTTGGTCATATGATCGATGCATTGGATGAAGCAGACCCTAAATTGATCTCTAAGCTACAAGATAAACTGAACCAAATGAATCACGGGAGTTCATCATGAAATCGGCTGTAAAAACAAATCTGATTTTTTTAATCATGTTACTCACGGGCTCATTTGTGCTGATCCAAATGGGTTGGTATGTTGCGCATCAAGTGCTAGGTGTACCACTCAATTGGAATATAATACAATACTGCTTAACCGCTATACAGGAAGACACATTGGGGCATGACATCATAAAAGTTTTATTTAATCTTGTCATTTTGTATACAGTGGTGCGACTAGTTGGCAGATCAGGTAGACAATTATTCTTGACTTGGAAATGGATGCGGACGTTTAGAAATAATACGGATCACCAGCAAACGGTATACCTAAACAAGGTATACCAGGATTGGAATACAGAAATTATGGTTGTAAGAGATGACGCATTTGTTGCTCTGGCAATGGGGATTTGGCAACCACGTATCGTTATTTCTACTGGGCTTATGAACATGTTCAACGAAGAGGAAATCAGGGCAATATTACTCCATGAATGGTATCACTGCAGGGGACGCGATCCGCTTCAAATGTTCTTGGTCGTTTTACTGACAGAGAGCATGGGGTATATTCCATTATTAAAAACATTGAGCAATCAGTTTGCAACTAGGAAGGAACTTCTTGCGGATCGCTTTGCTCTAAGACATATGAAATCTGAATATCACTTAGGGAATGTATTATTGAAGTTGTCCACTTTGGTAAATAATCGGCATATAACCGTAGCTGTGCCCTTTGCTAATACAGCGATTAATTACCGAATATTACAAGTGCTTCAGCCGGATCAACCGCTTCATATTCCTTTTTCCTACGGCAAATCTCTTTTGTTAACCATTATTATTTTTGGTATCATGATTGGTTTGATATCGGGCGGATGTTCATAAGCCCTTTTTTTTATCTTAAACACTACCATATGTAGTCTTATGAGTAAGAGCGGAGGTGATGTAAAGACGTGTATGAAATTTTTAACTGGATAACCAACGTCGTTGCTGGTCCATTAACTGAGGTAGCTTACTCTTCGAATATAGCACTTCTTTCTGTTATGTTTTTGGGGTTTGTCGGTTCAGTGGCACCGTGTCAAATTTCAGCAAACATAGGCGCCATGATGTATTTTAGTAATCGCCAAGTTCAGCGAAGATTATCATGGATCGATATCACTATGTATTTGCTCGGGAAAATTTCGGTATTTAGCATATTGGGTGCTCTATTTTGGCTATTTGGCCAAAGCTTATCCCAAGATATGATTCCATTTTTCGTATTCGCACGTAAAATGTTAGGTCCACTGCTGATTATCATGGGCCTGTTTTTTTTAGGATTGTTTAAATTACCAGGTAATTTCGGTTTTCAATTATCTTCCTATTTAAAAGATCTATCTAGACGAATCGGTGGGAAATGGGGGGCGTTTATACTAGGAGCTTCCTTTTCCTTCGGATTTTGTCCGACGATGGTTTGGCTGTTTTTCGGCTTAGTTATGCCGTTGGTATTTCAATCTTCTTATGGATTCATTCTACCTCCAATATTTGCTCTAGGAACAGCGATGCCGTTTCTATTGTTTGTGGGATTAAGCGTCGTCCTGGGGATCGATACAGCTATGATAAAAAGGTCGCGGGAATGGGGGAAATGGATGCAGAGAGTAGTCGGTGTATTATTTCTAATATTAGGATTCGCCGATACGATAACTTATTGGTAATCAGTTGCTGTTATATACTTGAGATGAGGGGAAAATGATGAAATGAAAGTTATACTCTTTTCCATTGGCGGAATTGAAATTCGTTCTTATGGCGTAATTGTAGCTCTTGCAATTTTACTTGCCATTGGAGTTGCTTATTACCTTTCGAGAGGGAGCGAATACCAGAAACATATACCCAATTTAATGACTTATGTGATTTTTGGCGCAATTATAATGGCCAGAGTTTGGCATGTTTTCTTTTTTCAGTGGAACTATTACTCATCACATCTTAATGAGATATTTGCCATTTGGAATGGGGGAATATCGATTCAAGGAGCATTAGTGGGTGGTTTTATAGTAGCAGCTATCTATACTAGGATACATCGCATTTCATTTTGGGAACTGGCGGACGTACTGGCACCTGCAATTATTTTAGGACAAGCTATTGGCAGAGTTGCTTGCTTTCTTAATGGTGATGCTTTTGGTTCTCCGACTGGTTCAAACTTTGGGATTGTTTATCCTCCAGGAACAATGGCATTCGATGTTTATGGTTCGCAGCCGCTTTGGCCGGCGGAGGTATGGGAAGGTCAGTGGGATTTAATTGTATTTGCCGTTTTACTCATATTAAGAACGAGAACTTTACCTAGAGGGGTAATGTTCCTCTCTTACAACATTCTTTATGCAGTTGGCAGATTTATGTTAGAATTTCTGCGTGGGGATTCCCCTCGCTACGTACTAAATTGGACCGCGGGTCAATGGACTAGCGTTATCGTTATCCTCGTAAGTAGTGGTCTGATTCTGTATTTCTTATTTCAGAATAAACAAAATCAGCAAAATCAGCAGATTGCTGCAAGCAAAGTAAATGTACCTTAGACCATTTCTTTTATGTGGTGTTATCTCAATGAAGGCTCTAGAAATTGGTATAGCTAAATGGACCCAGTATTCACTGGGTCCATTGTTAATTAAACTACATCTTGTAGTGTTTATCTTAAAAAACTTCCGCCAAAGAGAAATCTCTTTTCCCAATGTGTGTTCTCAATTGAATCGATTCGGACACCACCGGATGTTTTCGAATAGGTATGCAAAATCTTTCCATTCCCGAGATATATTCCATTATGCGTAATACGTGCCTTATTTTTGTCAATACCTCTATAGCTCGAGTCTTTATTCCCCTTATAAGACATGAAGAACATGATATCCCCAGGTTTTAATCCTCTCCAATCCTTTGTTACAGTTCCATTTTGTTTGATATAGGCCCCTTGCGTTCTTGAATTTGCTGGGATTAATACACCGGATCCCTCCCAATAAGCTTGCCGAACAAAATCAGAACAATCAAAGGTATTTGTATTCGAGCGGCTAGAACCAAATTCATAAGGGGTGCCTAAATATTTCATACCACTATTTATGACGTTTTGTCGGACTGAAGAAGAGTTGTCCTGCTGATATAAGGTCTTTTGTTGAGGAGCAGCCAATACTTGTCCTTGACCTGGGGCAACTGAAAATGATAGAGCAGTCAACAACCCCAATGCGATAAGTTTTTTCAAAATAATCCCTCCTGATCGTGATGATTAATGTCTTGCATCTCAAATCTATCACAACAGATGAAGGAGCATTGGATGGAATATTTACCATCCCTACATATTCAAATGAATAGGCAAACACCTACTACACCGGACAAAAGTCATATGCATAAGCTGTATGAACAAAATATTAGGAGGCTCTAATGTTGAATCAGACGAGGAAACATCACACTACCATGATGTTTCCTCGTGTACACAAAATCGTACAAGAATGTGGGGCGATGTGTGAACATATGGCTTCTCATTTTCTTTGTATGCCTGACGCACGCTCTAGAATCCACCAAATCCAATTACTCCGTGATTGTGCTACGATTTGTGAAACACTCTCTTGTTACATTGCTCGCCGTAGTGTTTTTGCAAAAGCAGCCGCTAATCTGTGTGCATATATTTGCGAAGTCTGCGGCAATGAGTGTGCGAAGTTTGCTGATCGAGAATCTCAAATGTGCAGTCGAATGTGCTTGAAATGCGCTCAAGAATGCCGTACCTTCGCTGCATAAAAAAGATCAATAGGAGCTAAGATGGACTTATTTAGCATTGGAAGGTTACTGAAGTTCAGCAGGAAGTTGGCAAAGGCAGAGAGGCGCCTGGCAAAGGCTCAGAGAAGGATAGCGAGAGTAGAGAGGCGGAGATCAAAAGCAGAGCGACGGAAAGCAAGAGCAGTAAGAAGAATTGCTAAACGAATACGGAAGGGGCTGCTTTAAGATCTAATATATATTTAAAAACATATGTTATAAATCAATAAAACCATATAACTCCTACTGATGTATTCCATCTGTAGGAGTTTGTGATTTTCTATCTTCTACTCAGTTTTATTATCTACATTCGGATCGGGTTAGTTTGATAATATGAATATCTATATTTCATCTCCGTTACGATGCCGGACGATGCGTGATGTTGGAATGGTTTGCATTTCGATTGAGGATACAGTGCCCAGGTATTCCTGAAGATGAACTTCCTTGTTGATTTGAGCGATTCTATCGTGTTGAAAAATCCAGATCAATGGAACATGGTAGGTGTCTGGATTCGGGCTCGCAATTGCCAAAAGGCAAAATTCAAGTATTCAGTGAATATGGAAAGGGGACAACATTTGAAGTATATATACAGAAATTCGAATCTTAGAAATAAAAAATGCAATTATTCATTAGGTGCCATTTATCGCTGACTGCGACAATGGCACTTTTTATTTATAATATGCTAAATGATAAATGGATTATGGCGGGTTTGGAATAAGAATGATGAGAGCAGACTGAATTACATAAGTTATACACGATAAATTAGGAAGGGGATTTTCATGGTGATCAGGGATACTCAGAGGGATGCGATTCTAACATTCGCAGCTGCTTTCTCTTTCATTGTCTACGAAGTTTTTCTTTCTCGATTTTTTGCAGTTATCTCGGATAATAACTACGTATTTTTAACCATATCATTAGCTACGCTAGGTATTGGACTTGGTGGATTCATGGCCTATAAAACTGCCGGGCGTGTTTACCAATTTCGCAATGTATGGCTCGGCTTGTTTGCACTTTTTCTAATCGTATCCGTCTTTGTCATGTATGTCTTTCCGTACCAAGGGATATGGTTTTATTCGCCAGTCGCTCTGCTCCCTTTCTTTACTGGAGGTGCTTTACTCGCTGCCATTATGCAACAACATAAACAACAAATTCGCCTCATTTATTGTGCTGATTTGGCTGGCGCAGGGATAGGAGCCGTTTCATCCATCGTGTTATTGAGTATTTTCGATCCCATCACAACGATATCACTGTTAGCTGCCATATTGTTTGGAATAAGCGTTAGTATTGACTTTAATCGTTCGCGAACACAGCTGAAATTCGTATATCTCCTGATTTTTACGCTCCTGCTTGTCAACACGGCCTTACCATTCTCGCAATACATTCCTTTTTTGGCGTTTGAAACAAGCCCATCAAATGTGTTCCAAGGAAACGCGAAATCAAAAGTTATATATACGGAATGGAATTCATTCTCTCGTACTGATGTATACGATGATGCAAACGGGGAGCTGTTATATATAACTATTGATGGGGGTGCTGTTTCTCCCATATCAAAATATACGGGGGACTTAAACGAGGTAGACTATTTACGATCAACAACCAGTTTTCTTGCTTTTGAAGATATCTTAGATAAAAAACGGGCACTTATTATTGGAGCAGGCGGTGGCCAAGAGGTATTAGCCGCCCAACTTGCAGGCTTTAAGGAAATAGAAGCGGTTGATATCAATCCTGGGAGCTTTCGAGCTGTGCAGACAGTTGCTTCATTCTCGGGCGATGTATTTAATCAACTGGGGGTAAAAGCAATCGTTTCTGATGGAAGAAATTATATACGTCAAACACAAAATCGGTATGACTTGATCTATTTGTCCCTTGTAAAAAAAGAATCGGAGAACGGCTTAGGCCTTGCTTTGACTGAAAATTATATCTTTACAGAAGAAGCCATCCGAGAATATCTAAACAAGTTGAAGCCGGGGGGGAGGCTTGCATTTTTACTCCATGATGAGTCAGAGCTCATGAAGGTAATGAATGCAACCGAGAAATCACTACGATTTGAAGGAATTCATCATAATCAATTACAGAATCATCTGGCAGTGATTGGCACATATCAGCATCTTGGTCATGTCGTTTGGGGATTCAATGGGAGTCGTATTACCAGGCCGTTGGTGATTGTAACGAAAGCCCCCTTTACTTTAGAGTCCGCACAACGTCTTAAAGTGGGAGCTGAAAAGAAACAACAGATACCTGTTCACATCCCAAAGATATATGATCGCTATGCTGATTTATATCGTACTTTTTCGATTTCACAAAACCAATTACTTTCTAATCGCGACGACATGCCCTACTTTTACAATAAGGCAAATGGGGTTCCAGTCCAACTCGTCATTCTAACGATAGGTACGATATTGATTACTTTAATACTAGCTGTAAGAGCAAAGTACACATTGGGACGTACTGCATACTTTTCTGGGTTGGGCATCGGATTTATTGTGATTGAAACAACACTTATACAGAGGTTAATCCTACCGTTAGGACATCCAACGTTATCATTTGTATTGGTGCTTGGTGTATTGTTAGTTTCTGGTGGTGTTGGCAGCCTGTTTTTTGGTAAATGGTTTTCTTTCGACAAAAATAGATACACACCTTTGTTGTGGATTTTTGTTTTAACATTGATTGTGAATGGAGTTATATCATGGTATAACGAACAATCATTTTCTTTATCATTAACCTATCGGGTTATAGCAACGGGGCTAATACTCATCCCATTAGGTTTATTTATGGGTATGCCGTTTCCGTTTGGTTTGACGAAGATTCCTGAGCGGAAGATAGCATTAAGTTGGGCAATTAATGGTCTGATGACCGTCACGGGTTCGCTTCTTGCCACCATGATCTCTTTAACCCTAGGCTTTACTGCTGCTATGACGATAGGAGCTTTGATATACGGTTTGTTATATATTTTGCAACCGAAATTAAATTTAAGTAAGTAATATAAAAAATTCCGTTATTAATTTTTCATTGGAATTGACATCGTCTATTCTTTGATACTACAATACGTAGTGTGAGGTTAATCACTACTTACTGTAGTTTAAGGAGAAAAGTAGCATGTTCAACGCTGATTTAACGGTCTGGATTGTTTTTGCAGCAGGATTTCTGTCATTTATCTCACCATGCTGCCTTCCGCTGTACCCTTCGTATATATCTTATATAACAGGGGTATCCGTGAAAGATTTACAGGAAGGTAGAGGGGCTTTTCGAAAAAGAACATTCTTTCATACTGTTTTTTTTATTTTAGGGTTTTCTATTATATTTTTCGCTCTAGGTCTGTCTGCTAGTTTCATAGGAAATCTGTTTACTGGTAATCAAGATTTAATTCGCAAAATAGGCGGTGTGATGATTGTTGTGATGGGTTTGATGATGGTGGGGTTATTTAAACCTTCAATCCTCATGAAAGATTTGCGATTTGAATGGAATAAAAGGCCTGTCGGTTATCTGGGTTCCGTATTAGTAGGGGTTACATATGCGGCAGGGTGGACACCCTGTGTTGGCCCTATACTCACAGCGGTGTTAGCTTTAGGTTTTACCAATCCCTCTGAAGCCTTGATATATACCTTTTCTTACACTTTAGGCTTCGCTATTCCGTTTTTTATCATGGCCTTCTTCCTAGGGCGAACGAAATGGATCCTAAAACATTCTAATCGACTCATGAAAGTCGGAGGAGCATTAATGGTGTTGACAGGTGTCTTGCTCTATACGGATCAAATGACAAAAATCACTATTTTTTTCATTGAATTATACGGTGGATTTACTGGTTTTTAAGGGGGCGAGTTTGTAGTGAAAAAACAATGGTGGATACTCTCGACAATTATTGTTCTCGCTATCATCGCTATTATACAATCGACGTCTGTAAGCACAGAAGAACTACCCAAGACGGGTTATCAAGCCCCGAACTTTTCACTACAAGCACTTGATGGACAGACTTATTCTCTCCAAAGTTTGAACGGCAAACCTGTCGTAATTAATTTCTGGGCTTCGTGGTGCGGTCCATGCAAAATTGAGGCACCTGAACTGGTACGGCTCTACGATAAATATAAAGCTCGTATAGAAATCTATGCGGTGAATGTAACAGCTAGTGATTCAATTGAAGGGGCTAAAGCTTTTGCTCAAGATTATGGTTTTCAGTTTCCCGTTCTGATTGATGAAAAAGGTGAAGTAGCTCAAAAATATGCGATTCGCCCCATACCAACTACGTTATTTGTCAATAGTGAAGGCATTATTATCGAACAGGTCATTGGTTTGGTGGATCCACAAACCATGGAATCCAAGTTTCGGCGGTTGTTACCTTAGGGCTTAATAGGGGGATGATATTTTGCAGTTTGGCCCGTTTGTAATCAGGATAGATTGGTTGATAATGGCAGTGTCTGGATTCGCTGGATTTATAGCCATGCAATGGTTGTGTAAACGATACGGTAATCGAGATCAGCCAATATTAGACCCAATTGCCAATGCTTTGTTATGGATATTGATCATATGGAAATTTAGCCCGCTGGTTAGTACACCATCATTGTTGAGTAACCATCCGCTTCTTTGGTTGACGATGCCCGGAACCATGATGGGATGGTGGGTCGGTTTGATAGTTGGTTCGATTTATTTATACCGTGCCTGGTATCGTCTTGAAGTTTCTTGGTGGTTAATTGGCGACTTGTTCACCTTTGGAGGGGGGGTTACGTATGTAACGTACAGTATGCTTGCTTGGCAATACGGAAGTCAGACAACTCTTCCATGGGGAATTTCAATTCATAATCCTGAATTCCATTACCACCCAATCAATGTATACCGGTTAATCATTCTTTTACCGATGCTAGTCTGGATCTGGAAAAACGCTGGGCTTATTGGAAGCGGAAAGTGGCTAACAACTGCGTTAAAATTTCCCGTGATGGGTCTGATGATCGTGTCATTATTTGATTCAAAATCCAAATGGCTCATTCCGTTATCCTTCGAACAAATGGTGTATCTCATCTTAATGTTGTTAGGAATTGGATTATCATTACGTAATGCTAGAAGAGATCAGACAAATTTATTGAATGAAACGATTATAGAGGAGGGACAAGATGAAGCATCAGGGATATTACAATCTCATTCAAGAAATCTTGATATTGACCCGATCAGACCTAAAGATTCGAGGAAAGAAAAAAGGTCATTTTTATCAGATTAGACAAGATGCAATTGCATTCATTCATACCGATTGGTTTGAATCATTGTGTTATTCAGTGAATTTGGAGCCTGATGCGGTGCGGGTATCATTTCTTGATGATACCATTCAACACTCAAGAAAATATAGGGCATCTAACCATTAGTAGAAAAGAAACCATCCATAAGCTACACATATTCTTTTAGAATATTATTGCCTTCAGAAAAGGATACGGCATCTATGAAAAAATTCTACAAGGTTTTTCTATTCCTATTCACTTTGCAGTTCAGTCTTCAGAATCTGACATTTGCAATGGAAGATAAGGATCATTTTTCACTCAATAGCGAGGCAGCTATATTGATTGACGGAACAACAGGTTCTATTTTGTTTAATAAAGAAAGTGATCGTTTGATGTATCCAGCGAGTATCACAAAAATTGTAACAGGAATTATTGCGATTGAAGAAGGGAATTTAGACGACATTGTAACCGTCAGCAAAGCGGCTAGATTTATCGATGGTACTAGAGTTTATTTACTTGAGGGTGAACGGGTCTCTCTGTTAAAGCTGGTACAAGGGCTTCTTATTAATTCAGGTAATGATGCGGCTACAGCGATTGCGGAGTACTTTGATGAAAGTGAAGCCCAGTTTGCTGAACGAATGAATGAATTTGTAAGTGAAACAATTGGGGTTAAAAAAACGACCTTTCAGAACCCGCACGGGCTATTTGATCAAAAGCACCAAACAACCGCTTATGATATGGCAATGATTACACAATATGCCATGAAAAATCCTTTGTTTCGATCCATAGTAAGTACAAAGGAAATGGAATGGGTTGGAGAAGGTTGGGAAACGACTCTCTATAATCATAACAAACTTCTTTGGCGTTATGAGGGAACGACGGGTGTGAAAAATGGTTTTGTAGATCAATCCGGCTATACATTGGTTGCTTCTGCAAAGAGAGGAAGCTCAGAATGGATCGCTGTAACGTTGAAATCGGATTCATCAGAACTAGCTTATAGCGATATGGTGAATTTATTTGATTATGGATTCGAACATTATGAAACCTACTCGATCTCGGTAGATGCAACATCATTCCAGAGTTATAAAGATCGATTTGTAATCCCTAAGACATTGGTGTTTACAGGCACAAAAGACATCGATTTTAAAGTTGAGATCGATCAATCTGACGGTCAGATCGTTGTTGTAGATTCAGCTGGGCAAATTGTATATGAGGAAAAATTGGTACCTATCGTTCAAAGCCTTAAAAAAACAACAAGTACCGATCAAGTTATAAAAACAGAAAGTGAGTCCTATTATCGTCCATCAATATTTAAAAGCATCATCTTGGCAGTAACCACGTTGTTTACGTTACTGCTTATTAGAAAACAATGGATAAAGAAAAAGCGACGTTATTTGAGTAATGATTGAAAAATCGAATGCGTTCTCACTTAATAATTTGATCAATTTATATATTAATTTAAGTCGTTATCTTCTAACCAGATCTCCTGAATAACTTTAGCTAGTACAGTTATCGTACGATAACTTTCTTCAAGATTATTTTCGACCCCTCCGATCTCTATAAGGGCACTATTTGTCGATAGGGTTTGGTTGTAATCACCATGACCACTGGCGGAGTCCTTTTTATATATTCCTTTTGAAAGATCAGGTACTTTATCGTTTAGTCCCTGTTGAATGCGTTCAGCGAATTTCATATTCTTTTCCCAATTCGGATTATTTGTTCCAACAACAAAATACACTTGAGCATAATTCAAGTTATTATGCTGAACGGTGGTTTTATCTCGTCCCTGTGAGTCACGATGGATATCAATCAGATACTCAATATTATCATGCATCGTAAGCTCCTGTTGTATTGTATTCTTTGAGTAGGTGTAGGAATAGGCATAATTAAAACTGTCGATAACTGAAGGATAATCTTTTTTTGAATGAAAAACAGGGATGTCATATGATTGCATTTTTTTTATTAAATAATCACCTAATAAGGTAACATTTGTTTTAGAGTCAAAGGCTTCATTCGCTGTTTGGACATTGCTTAATTCGGGTAACCATGATTCACGATTGTGCGAATGATAGATGAGAATTTGAGGCATGGAACGTTTGGCTTTTACTTTTTTCTTTAAAGGATTGGTTTGAGCATCGGTTGATGTTTTTTCTTTGTTTTTTAATGGAATCGGTTGTTCCGATTTGTGCTTTGAAGATTCTATTGTTAAGGGGGAACCTAGAGAGGTTACTTTAACAGACTGTACCGGTTGGGGATCCGATTTCGTTATTATTTGAGGTGAAGCGAATTTCGTGTGATATATATGAATGCCTATCGTTGTATAGAAAGTTAACGAAAAAACCAATCCAAATACTTTGATATATTTGCGTTTATTACTCATGAATTATCCCTCCTGGATCTCTCTGAATCTAGCGTTCATTTACTAGTAGATTATGAGTGGAGTAGGAGAAGTAGAACCAATAGATAGAATAAGTAATAAAAATAATAACATCTATAATCGATAATTAGGGTAAGAATTTCTATAAGATTGAATGAGGCACACATTAAACACTACAATTTGTAGTTTATGTGGATCAATCAAATTTGATAACTAATATGCCAAAGGAGCTCACATGAATCTACACACAGCTTTGAAACCATTTGTGCAGGATTATACGACAATTGCAAACATGAACATTACAGGTGTTCAATTTCATTCGGGTAAGATACAACAGGGGGATGTATTTGTGGCCATCAACGGGACCAAAGAAGATGGTCATCATTATATCCAAAGTGCGATAAAGGCGGGAGCATCAGTCGTTGTCGGTGAATATAACATAACCGACTTACCCGTCCCTTATTATCGTGTTTCAAATACTCGGAGGGCCTTAGCTGCTCTTGTTGGTCACTTATACGATTTCCCTTCTCAGCGTCACGTAATGATCGGTATTACCGGTACAAATGGGAAAACTACCACTGCGCATATGATTAAGCATATATTGGAATTTGCCGGTGTTACATGTACACTTTTAGGTACTGTATTTCAGGAAATTAATGGACGAAAAGTGATATCGACACAAACAACACCAGATTCACTACAACTGAATAAATGGTTGAATCAAAGCGATGACCAAGTGGTCATCATGGAAGTATCTTCACATGGAATTGATCAGGAGCGCGTAGCCTTCATCGAATATGATTATTCCGTATTTACGAACCTTAGTCATGATCACTTAGACTATCATCATACTCTTGAAGATTACTTTGGAACTAAAGCACGTTTATTTACTCAATTAAAGCCTAACGGAGAATCCATTATTTCAAGCCATAATGATTGGGGAATAAGGCTTATTGATCTTCTGACTACAAAAAACACAAGTATACATACGTTTGGAAAAAGTGTTAAAGACGATGTACAGATTACCAATATTGAATCAGAATTTCCATTGACGTTTCAATTGAAACAAAGAGATTCGCACTATAAACTGGTTTTGCCAATCCCCGGCTTATACAATGCATGGAACGCCGTAGCTGCTTGGTTAACAGCAAGTCGAATGGGAATCGAGCCTGAAGTCATACAAAAGGCACTCCGTACATTCGCTGGTGTTCCTGGGCGCTTTGAAATTTTTAAACATCCTTCAGGGGCAGAATTTATAGTTGACTATGCCCACACTCCTGACGGATTTCACCAATTCCTCAGAACGATACATTCGCGTACAAATAACAGAGTCATTCACATTTTCGGTTTTCGAGGGAATGGAGATCCAAGTAAAAGAAAGGAGATGATCCGGATTTCTGTTGAAAACAACGACATGATTGTTTTAACCCTAGATGATTTAAAGGGGGCAAATAAAAATGAAATGTTGATGGAAATGAGAAGTTTAGTTAGTAATTACGGGGAAAATAAATGCTTAACCATTGACGATCGTACGGAGGCGATCGAATATGTTTGGAAAAAAGCCAAGAAAGGTGATGTTGTTATAATTACCGGTAAGGGGCGAGAGTGTTATGAACAAACATTCGCAATACCAAGTAGATCTGATATTGAAACGATTGAATATTTGTTAAAATTCATTGCCCCTGATGATTCTATATAAATGCCATAAAACTATGAAAATACGGGTAAGTTTGAACTCAATAGCACTACGGTTTATAGTGTTATTGAGTTTTGTGTTGTCATAACCCGCTAATCTTACTATGTAATTTCATAGGTAATACCAATTTGTAGATGGGAGGAAACAAACTTGATTAAAAAAAAACGCTACAATGAACACGAGGAACATGTTAATGAAGGTTGGTTGATTCCTTATGCCGATTTGTTAACCTTGTTGCTAGCACTATTTATTGTGTTGTATGCAATGAGTTCAATAGATGCGAAGAAATATGAAGAGATGAGTAAAGCATTCAATACATATTTTAGTTCTGGTTCGGGGGTATTGTCACAGTCTGGAATTATAGAATCTGATATGAGTATGGATAGTACAGTAAACGTTAAGCAAACTATTGATAGAAGTATTACCAAGCAAATAAACACATTAGTCAATTTAGAGCAGATAGAGCTTGAAAAGATACAGAAGAAGATCGATTCATTCATACAAACAAATGGTTTTGAAACTAAGATTCGAACGAGTTTGACTAAAACGGAATTAACTATAATGATTAGTGATAATACATTGTATAATTCTGGTGAGTCTGTTATAAAACCCGAATCACGGGCCATTGTTATGGCAATTTCCATGATTTTAGAAGAAACTGAAGATTATAATATAATCGTTGCAGGACATACCGATAACGTGCCGATTCGTAATAGTGAATTTGAGTCAAATTGGGAATTAAGTCAGAAGCGAGCGCTTCGATTCATGGATATTTTACTTCAAAATAATAAAATGGATCCGAAAAGATTTCAGATTGTTGGCCTTGGAGAATTTCGTCCAAAAACCACAAACACTACCTCTGAGGGGAGGGCAATGAATCGGCGTGTGGAGGTGTCCCTTGTACGAAGATTCGTTATAGATAAACAAATTTAATTTCTTTTGATCAAAAGACGGCCAGAAATGGCCTTAAGTTTGAATAAATTCATTTAGGCCAAAGCTAAATTAATAACACGAATTTAAGCGCTCAAGATATTATAAATCTGAGCGTTTTTGTTATTTTCTGTAAAAATTTTTAGATAAAAGATCAGGGTATCATTATCATAAAAAAATTATGTTGACAATATAGGGTAGGGGGCTATACTATAACAATCAGATCCCGGTAAATTATGGTACATGATTACATCGCCTTTTGACGGCCGTCGCGAGTAATAATTTGGATTGTGATGGAAACCGGTGATATGAGCTAAAGGAGGATAAGTGAAATGTCAAAACAAGGGCAGAGTCTTTCGCAAGCTGATCCAAGACGATGGATGGCACTAGCATTATTATGTCTCGCAAATTTTATGGTGATTATGGATACATCAATTATCGGAGTTGCATTACCGGCAATTCAAGAAGCGCTTGGATATACACAGGAAAGTTTACAGTGGGTCTTTAATGCTTATGTGATTTTCTTCGGAGGGCTATTACTACTCGGTGGTCGATTATCCGACCTCTTTGGACAAAGACGCATGTTCATGTGGGGATTTTTGATTCTTACATTAGCATCTTTACTTGCGGGCTTTGCTTGGAACGATGATTCATTAAATATCGGTCGCGCATTGCAAGGATTCGGTTCGGCATTAATAGCACCTTCGGCTCTCACCATTGTGATGATGCTTTTTAGCGGTAATCCTAAGGAATTGGGCAAGGCACTTGGTTTCTGGGGCGCTTCCGCAGCTGCAGGAGGATCCGCGGGTGTATTTTTGGGTGGTGTTATTACAGAGTGGTTGAGTTGGCAATGGACTTTTCTAATTAACGTACCTGTTGGTATCCTCGCCTTAATTTTATCACCCGGTCTATTAGCGAAAGGGACACGAAGAAAAGGAAGTATTGACATAGCAGGATCCGTCTCGGTTACAGCATCTTTGGTTCTGATCGTGTACGGAATCGTAACTGCAGAGCATAATGGATGGGGTGCACCAATCACCATATGGACCCTTATCGCTGGGGTGATATTGTTCGTTCTTTTCCTCATCATTCAGATAAACAAAAAGGAACCACTGGTTCCGCTTGGAATCTTTAAAGCACCAAATCTGGCAGCCGGCAATATTGCGCTAATCATGTTGTCAGGTGGTTGGATTCCATTATGGTACTTCCTGAACTTATACATGCAGCAAATATTAAAGTTTTCAGCTTTCGCGGGTGGAGTTGGACTGCTTCCGATGACCATTTTGATTGCCATCTTCATGATCGTTATTACAGGCAAGTTGATTGGGAAATTCGGTATAAAAGCAAACATTGTGATTGGGTTGACGGCCCTTGGAGGTTCGATGCTCATGTTCTCAAGTAATACGCCTGTAGACGGTAGTTTCCTTATCAATGTACTTCCAGCTTCGCTTTTGGGTGCTCTCGGGATGTCTCTAGCCTATATTCCTTCAATGATGGCCGCAATGTCGGGAGCAAAGCCAGAAGAAGCCGGTCTTGCATCCGGTCTAGCCAATACAAGCTACCAGATAGGTTCAGCAATAAGCTTAGCAATCATGGTTGCCATTGCCGCATCTGCTACCTCTTCCACGACGGGTGCCAATCCAGTAGCAGCATTAAATGATGGTTTTCAACAAGCCTTCTTTTGGTCAGGTATGGTTGCTTTTGCGGGTGCGATATTAGCTTTGATGTTTATTCGCTCGCCTAAACAGACGGATGCGTCGAACGTACCGAAAGCGATGTAATTGTTTGTAACTGATTTAGTGAAGATTACAAAAGTCCTCTTCTGAATAATGAATACATTTTTTACAGAGAGGGTAAACCAATTATAATATCACTGTTAAGGATACACTTTTAATGCCTCTGTTCTAATCAGGGCAAATATTCATGTCATGAAGGGAGTTAATTATGTTAAAGAAGAAATTTAGACCAATGGCTGTAATATTAATATTCATGTCCCTTTTATTAGTTTTGGGGGCCTGCGGCAACGCTAATAATAATGAGCCCGAAAGCCCAGAGAATGCGGGGGAAATGGATCATGGTAACATGGAACACACCGGTTCTGGAGAAGTGCCTAAAGGTTTAAAAGAAGCAAAGAATCCAACCTATGGAGTTGGAACTCAAGCGATTATTGAATCAGACCACATGGCAGGTATGAAAGGTGCGACAGCGAAGATTGTGGGAGCATATGATACGACGGTGTACACTATTTCTTATACACCAACGAATGGTGGAGAAGTAGTGAAGAATCACAAATGGGTCATCCATGAAGAATTACAAAATGCAGGCGAGGCGCCATTAAAACCAGGAACTGAAGTGGTTGTAAATGCAGATCATATGGAGGGAATGAAAGGAGCAACGGCTGAAATTGATTCGGCTGAGAAAACGACTGTATATATGGTTGATTTCACTCCTACTACCGGTGGAGAAGAAGTTAAAAATCATCAATGGGTAACAGAAAGTGAGCTATCCCCTGTTAAATAATGTTAAACATAAAGGAGAGCTTAATCATAATTGATTAAGCTCTCCTTTATTGATGATTTTATTTCGGCGATTTATTTCTTTTGCGTTATTCGAAAGTGATATAGAATGTCTATCTTAGTACATGTCATTTTAAACATATCTTTTGTGCCTAATTTTTATTTTATTTTTTAACTACTAGTTCTCCGCCGAAGGACACTTAAGATAATAAGTAAGAGCGCAATAATTCCAATGAATGCAGACACAATGCATCTACCTCCTACAATCATCCATAATAGAAAAGATTTATCCTTTTTAAGATAAGCATTTATACGAATCAAGGATAATAATTTATATAATTGCTTTTCATTTCAGTTAACACTACGGTATGTCAATGTATCATATTCTGCTCTTTCCTGAATGTGCGAAAAATCAACAAAATCAGGTTGGGATGGAACATACCCCATGCCCACGACGGGGAGCTGCTGCTGGGTTCTGCCGAGGCTGTTCACGGGTATAAAATAATGGATGAAGAGAACGATCCTCGCCTAAGAATATGTCGGAGGACAAGAAACATATATGGATTAGAAGTCACGGAAGTGGCTTTTTTGTGGGGCTCGTCACTTACCGCTAAAACAGCAAAAATCCGGGGCTAATTAATATTAGTCCCGGAAGGGTTGAGGGCTACGGGTTTGGTGAGTAGTGTCATACCACTTATCATTAAGGCCAGGGCGTAAGATACAGTCAAAGAGATGCGTTCTAGGTATCTGATTCCTTCCGTTAAGATTTACCTTTCATCATTTCTTCCATTCGTCTACATCTTTCTTCGATACTGTCTACCGTTCGTTTAATTTCATTTGTCGTCATCATATGCTGCTTCATCATGTTTATCATTTCCTTCATAGGTTCAGACATCATCATATTTTCTGCTGCCATCATCTCCTGACGCATGGGTGGCACGGATCGAAACGGCGGATAATACCAGGTATAGGGATACACATTATACACTTTTCTGATCTCTCCTTGTATTGATTTCTTCACCATTGTATGACCACGACAAGGCAAATGCCATTGATGAAAAAGCCCAATCTTGGAAAGACCATTCATGTGAAAAAATTCAGTGCCTCCCAGGAGTAAGGACATTGATGGGGCTTTTGTGGAAATACTGAACTTTGTAAACCATGCAAGGGAATTTTTCTCGAGGTGAAAAATAACATGATGATAAATATGAATAACTCATTCATGATGATGTGTATGTTGCTCATGTTTTTAGGTGTGCTTATACTGATTGTTGCAGTAGGCGTGGCGGTTTATTGGGTAGTTGCTTCACTGACAAGAAAGAACAGGACGAAGAACTACCCCATTATGATCCTAGCGGAGCGGTATGCAAAAGGTGAAATCACGGAAGAAGAATTTAAACAACGAAAAATGATCATCGAAGAGTAGACGTCAAAAGACCAGCTGATAAACCATCCAGCTGGTCTTTTCATTATTTCTAATTCCAAAAAGTTTTTCTTCATAAATTCAACACAAATTTTAGATATATTGATGAAGAGAAAAATCAAAAGGAGGTTCATGATGAAGGGTAAACTCAAATTATTCCTCGCTGCAGGTGCCATTAGTGTCGTCGTGGCGGGTTGTGCAAATGCAAATAGTCAAAATGGGATGGAAGGTATGGATCAACCCAAGATGAACATGGGGGATTCTCAACAAAATACGAGTCAAAACAAAGAGCAGTCAGGGGACATGAAATTGACGCAAGCGACTCCTGTTGCAGATGGGAAGGAATTTACGGTTACCGCACAAGCGAGCAACTTGAAGGTATCGGATGATGTGACCTTGCCTGTTTGGACGTTTAACAATTCGGTACCTGGCCCACAGATTCGTGTGAAGGTTGGGGACACCGTAAAAGTTAAATTGAAGAATGAATTGGAGGAGCCTGTTTCAATACACTGGCATGGCTACCCGGTTCCAAATAATATGGACGGTATTCCAGGCGTAACGCAAGATGCAGTGGCTGCAGGTAAGGAATTCACATATGAATTTAAAGCAACGGTCCCAGGAACCTACTGGTATCATTCGCACCAAGATAGCGTAAATCAGTTGGATAAGGGCTTGTATGGTACTTTAATCGTGGAAGATCCCAATGAGAGCTATGACCGTGATTATACGCTTGTACTCGATGAATGGATGAGCTCAGGTGAGATGGATATGAGCAACAACGAAGACATGGAAGGTATGGATCATAGCCAAATGGATATGGGCGATACGAGCAACAATGAAGACATGCAGGGAATGGATCACAGCCAGATGGATATGGGTAATACGAGCAACAATGAAGACATGGAGGGTATGGATCACAGCCAAATGGACATGGGCGATACCAACAGCATGACAGAGATGGCTGGGCATGATATGAGCATGTATGATGTCTATACCATGAATGGGAAAACAGGTGATGCAATTGACAAGCTCACCGTGAAGAAAGGGGATAAAGTCCGCATTCGTTTGGTCAATGCGGGTTACATTACGCACACGATACATTTGCATGGGCATGAGTTCAAAGTCATTGCAACTGATGGACAGCCTGTTAATAGTCCAGCCGTGATCACCGATCAAGGCATTGCAATCGCGCCTGGCGAACGCTATGATCTCGAATTTACTGCTAATAACCCAGGATCATGGCTATTAGAAGAACATGGAAAAGAGGATCGCGTGAAGAATATGCGTGCAGTCATTGAGTATGAAGGAGTAAGCGGCAAACCCGACGCTTCGAACGCAAACGAAGAGCTGCCGACCTTTGATCTAACCAAATACGGTCAGCTAGCAAGAACCAATTTTTCTTTGGATCAGAAATTTGATCAAGACGTGAAGCTAGATCTGAACACGGAAATGAAAGCCGGAGAAATGGTTTACACCATTAATGGAAAGCTATTTCCTGATACCGATCCAATTAAAGTAGATAAAGGAGATAAGGTGAAAGTAACCTTCGTGAATAATTCGAAGACCGATGATCATCCGATGCACTTGCACGGGCACTTCTTCGAAGTGTTAAGCAAGAACGGAAAACCACTCGAAGGAACGCCAGTTATCAAAGACACGCTGAATGTAAAGCCTGGCGAAGAATATGTGGTCGCATTTGAAGCCGATAATCCTGGGGATTGGATGTTCCACTGCCATGATCTGCATCATGCTTCCGCTGGTATGGTTACGGACGTCATGTACAATGGATACAATAGCAATTACACACCTGACCCTACCGTAGGAAATAAGCCTGAATAATCAATAAGACTCCTGCATCGATCAGCCGTTGCAGGAGTTTTAATTATATTCATGGTCACATCAATCCTCCATCGTTTCAACACGATTTCCACACATTCTTCTTCTACAATAGAGTTACATCACCGGATAGGAGGAGTTAGAGATGGACTGGACATGGTTATTGTTATTGGTTTGCCCGCTCATGATGATCTTTATGATGCTGGGTATGCGTGGTGGTCACGGTAACGGGCATGAAAAACAAGGAGATGGGACGAGTGAAGAAACTCAAAGAATGCAGAAACAACTGGACGAGTTAAAGGCCCAAAACGAAAAAATGCGAAATGATCTTCAGAATCTAACCAAATTATACCATTTAAAGGAGTGATGAATGTTGAGTTGTTGTGGAGGGCATCATCAAGAAAACAGCCATCCGTCCCAATCTTCTTATCATGCTTCAAAGTCGCATCATTGGATCATGACAATATGCTGCGCGCTGCCGATTGTAATTGTTGTCCTCATGGTCTTGATTCGTGCCTTTCGAGGAGAACCAACCAATAATATTCTAATAGGCATCTTGCTGATATGCCCATTATTCCATATGATTTTCATGCCGTTGATGAACAAGAACCATCAAAGAAGAACATCCAAAGAATGAATCAATTGCTTTTGCTTCAGCAGAATGCTGATGACGTTTCTTCATCTTGCATTTGACGCTATGTATCGTTTACATTTTGGGTAGATTTACACATTGAAGAAGGTGGATACAATGTCAAAGATTCATGTACTTGTGGTCGATGATGAGTGGAACATGCGGAATCTACTTCGCCTATATCTTGTGAAAGAGGGATTTGTGGTGAAGGAAGCTTCCACTGGCTACGAGGCGCTGTCGATTCTCAAGCAGCACTCTTTTGACCTTCTAATCTTGGATGTGATGATGCCTGGAATGGATGGTTGGCAGGTGTGCAAAACCGTTCGAGAGACGGAGGTAATTCCCATCCTCATGCTCACCGCGCGTACGGAGACAAAGGATAAAGTTCATGGGCTCGGTATTGGGGCGGATGATTATTTAACCAAGCCATTCGAACCCGAGGAATTAGTAGCCCGGGTATTTTCGCTGCTAAGACGATCTATGATCAATCAAGCCCAAAAACCTCAAGATACGACGTTGGTTTTTAATAACCTCAAAATCAACGCAGATGCTCGAGAAGTTTACATTCGTGAAAAAAGAATTGATTTTACGCCCAAAGAATTTGATTTACTTCACTTTCTTGCTGAGCATAGTCAACGTACATTTTCGCGTGATGACTTGGTTGAACGATTATGGGGGTATGAGTATACGGGAGACGCTCGAGTCGTCGATACCCACGTCAAAAATATTCGAGAGAAGATGAATCGTGCAGGACTTGGATACGAGACAATTCACACGGTTTGGGGAGTAGGCTATAAGTTTATCGCACAGGGAGAAGAAAGATGAGAAGTAATCGAATTGGGATGAAACTGGGGCTTATCATAGCTGCGATTTTTTTTATTGTTCTCCTCTTCCTTGGTGTCAGTTTATATCAAATGTTTTCAAGCTTTTACCATTCAGAAATGAAAACAGAGATCACGGAAATGACTTCTCATGTCTCGACCATGGCCGAGACCACAGAAGCATCTTCGGAAGAAATGATGCTGACCTTCGCCGATTTTTCGAATGTCAGCATGTTTTATATTAATGCAGCAGGAGACATCACTTTTCATACAGGGGAACATAATCCCGCCGATCGTACATTTATTCGCAAAGAGGATTTGAAGAAAATCTTCTCAGGAAAAGCGATCAACTTAGAGCATGAAGATCCATTAGGCCATCGCTATATGGTGATTGGTCAACCGATCCATAAAGATCAACAGATTACCTCAGCTATTTATGTGATGGCTTCTATGCAAAGCATGGATAAGTCGCTAACAGCCATACGTAACTTGTTGGTGTTATCTGGGGTGGGTGCATTTTTGCTAGCAATGGGCATTACATGGATTATGGCATTGATCTTCTCACGACCACTCATTAAGATGCAAAAAGCGACGAAAAAAATCGCCATCGGCGAGTTAGAAACCCGTTTGGACATCCATAGCAATGATGAAATCGGCGATTTGGCTGCAGCAATTAATAATTTGGCCGCAGATCTTCAGCGATACCGGGATACACGACAGGAGTTCTTTGCGAATATTTCACATGAGCTTCGAACACCGATCACCTATTTGGAGGGATATGCCAAGGTTGTAAAGAACCATATGTATGAGACGGAGGAAGAGAAAGACCGTTATTTAGATATTATTTATCAAGAAGGAGTTCGAATCCAGCATTTGGTGGATGATCTATTTGAGCTTGCCAAAATGGAAGAAGGAAAGATCAGTTTATCCATGGAATGGATTGATTTGAGGTATGTTATCCATCAGTCAGTCCAAAAGGTATCGTTAAAAGCAAAGGAAAAAGGGTTGGAGTTGGTTGTCCATCCCACCGAGTCTGTTCCATTCATTCGAGGGGATGGCATGCGTTTAGAGCAAATTGCGCTCAATCTTTTGGAGAACGCTATACGATATACCGATGAAGGGCGTATTGATGTATATCTTCACCATTCATCCACCATGCTGACACTATCCATTCAAGACACGGGGATCGGAATTCCTGACGACGAGCTCCCCTATATCTTCGACCGTTTTTATCGTGTCGAGAAGTCCAGATCACGGCAAACGGGCGGGACAGGGCTCGGTTTGTCGATTGTCAAAAAATTAGTGAAGCTGCAAGGAGGTTCAATCCATGTTACCAGCAGGGTTGGGAAAGGCACCTGTGTTACCGTTCAATTCGTCCTTCCGATGATACAGGAGGATCAATAAGATGAAGAAAACAGATTGGTTTATTGGTTTATTTTTCATGGCACTCGGGTTGATGTGTTTGATGTTTTCGGCCTCATATTACCGAATGGGCTCGTTTATAAGTGAGGTTGGCATATTCAGATTGGCATGCATTGGAATGGCGGTCGTAGGTGCGGCCATCTATCTTATCTATCGCTTGATTCGTTTCAAACAAGGAAAGGGCAAGTAAAGGGTGACTTCCATAGGGAGTCATTTTTTTTCACAGCGTGCCCAGCATCTTCTAGCCGGTGAAAGTCCGGTCACGAGAGGGGCCAAGCCCCCGTGAGCTAAAATACCTGTGTATGGCGAAATCTATGCGTAGAAGCGTATTGACGAAAGTACCTGTCGGAGACAGGGCGAGCAACATACCAGGCCGTTTCATAAAGTGAATCCTGCCATGTCGTTAAAATGGCCTCGCAAGAGGGTATAGAAAAGCCGAATCTCGTTGCGTATGGATGAAGGCAACGAAAGCTGCTTGGAACTTTTGAACGGCAGCGAAGATCCTCTGGCGTAAGGGGATCGGCATGGGGGGGGGAGCCTTTTTAAGGTTTTCTTTGACAATTAAAGAACTTGGGATTATTATAATAATCAAATAATTATTTGATTGAGGTGATTCGATGGAAGTTAGAGATACATGCGATATTTTTTGTTATGACGAGCATAAGGTCAATCGAGTGAAGGCAAAGCTAAGCACACATGATTTTCAAGATATGGCACAAGTGTTTAAGGTCTTAGCAGATCCAACGAGACTGAAGGTTGCTTATGCACTTTGTGATGAGGATGAGTTATGCGTGTGTGATGTTGCAAATATTATTGGTTCTACTATGGCAACGGCTTCCCATCACTTACGGCTGCTGCGGAACATGGGGATTACGAAATATCGTAAAGAAGGAAAACTTGTTTTTTATTCAATGGAGGATGCCCAATTGAAACAAATCATCCGTATCGCGATTGAGCATCAGAAGGAGGCTGTTGGAGTTGAGTAATATGGCTGAATCAACAGATAAAAAAAATGTATATCGTGTAGAAGGCTTTACATGTGCGAATTGTGCAGGGAAGTTTGAGAATAATGTGAAACAGCTTCCGGGAGTACAAGATGCCAAGGTGAATTTTGGTGCATCCAAAATTTCCGTGTATGGTGACACAACGATCGAAGAACTTGAGAAAGCCGGTGCGTTTGAGAATCTAAAGGTTGCCCCAGAAAAGGCTCAAAGGGAAGCGACAGCAGACTCTAACAAAGAAGAAAAGGAACCATTTTATAAAAAGCATAGCACGTTATTGAATGCGGCTTTACTGATTGTTTTCGGATACCTTTCCTTAATTGTAAACGGTGAAGAAAACCTGATTACGTCCTTGCTTTTTGCTGCCTCTATCGTTATCGGCGGGTTTTCGCTTTTTAAAGTTGGTTTTAAAAACTTAATGCGTTTTGAGTTTGATATGAAAACCCTTATGACGGTAGCTATTATTGGAGCCGCAGTTATCGGGGAATGGGCGGAAGGCGCAATTGTAGTCATTCTCTTTGCGATAAGTGAAGCTCTGGAACGATTCTCGATGGATCGCGCAAGACAATCCATTCGTTCGCTAATGGATATTGCACCAAAAGAAGCCCTGGTGAGACGCAATGGGCAGGAGATGATGATACATGTGGATGACATCGCGCTAGGCGATATCATGATCGTCAAACCTGGACAAAAGATAGCCATGGATGGTGTTGTTGTTAGTGGCTATTCAGCAGTAAACCAGGCAGCAATTACGGGTGAGTCAGTCCCCGTAGAGAAAAAAGTAGATGATGATGTATTTGCCGGTACATTAAATGAAGAAGGTTTGCTTGAAGTTAAAGTAACCAAACTGGTTGATGACACGACGATTGCAAAGATTATCCACTTAGTTGAGGAAGCACAGGGTGAACGTGCTCCATCGCAAGCCTTTGTTGATAAATTTGCGAAGTACTATACACCTATCATTATGATTGTGGCAGCATTAGTCGCTGTGATCCCCCCATTATTCTTCGGTGGAGATTGGACTACATGGATTTACCAAGGCTTATCCGTACTTGTTGTCGGTTGCCCTTGTGCCCTGGTTATTTCCACGCCGATTTCTATTGTGTCGGCCATTGGGAATGCTGCGAAGAAGGGCGTTCTCATCAAAGGCGGTGTATATCTGGAGGAAATGGGTGCTTTAAAAGCAATTGCTTTTGATAAAACCGGCACGCTCACCAGAGGTGTTCCTGTCGTTACGGATTTTAATGTATTGAATAAAGCTGCCAATGAAAAAGAATTACTCTCCATTATTACTGCCTTGGAGTATCGTTCTCAACATCCTCTTGCCTCTGCGATTATGAGAAAGGCAGAAGAATCCAATATTTCTTATTCGGACATTACGGTTGAGGATTTCTCTTCGATAACAGGCAAGGGGATTAAGGGTAGCGTTAACGGAACGACATATTATATAGGAAATCCAAAACTCTTTAAGGAACTGCAAACCGTTCACTTTACTCCTGACCAAGAACAACTGGTTGCGTCCCTCCAAAATCAAGGGAAGACGGCGATGATTGTTGGTACAGAAAAGGATATTCTTGCTGTGATTGCTGTAGCAGATGAAGTTCGCGATTCCAGTATGGGTGTTATTCAAAAATTACATCAACTTGGCATTAAAAAAACAATTATGCTTACCGGTGACAACAAAGGTACGGCTACGGCTATCGCTGGATCTGTTGGTGTATCGGATGTACAGGCCGAATTATTACCTCAAGATAAATTAGATTTCATTAAACAGTTGAGATCGGAATACGGTAATGTAGCCATGGTTGGTGACGGAATCAACGATGCCCCTGCACTGGCTGCTTCCACAGTTGGGATTGCCATGGGCGGAGCTGGGACGGATACGGCGCTCGAAACTGCAGACGTGGCTTTGATGGGAGATGACTTGAGAAAGCTGCCTTTCGCAATTAAACTAAGCCGAAATGCGCTATCGATAATCAAACAAAACATCACGTTTGCATTAGCGATCAAGCTCATTGCTTTGCTGCTTGTTATACCTGGGTGGTTAACGCTATGGATTGCCATTCTTTCCGATATGGGTGCAACACTCCTGGTTGCATTGAATGGCTTACGTCTGATGCGCGTGAAAGAATAAAAAGTACGGGCTGAGTCATTCAAGCGTTAGGCTCTGGCTATCCATATAGCCAATCATAAAATTAAACTAGAGTTAGAGGTGTACGCCTCTAACTCTTTATTTGTGAGGATGTGAGAATGTGCTTCGATACTATGTCGTTGCGATTGTCGCCTTTGCTGTCGACCAGTTCATCAAATGGAGTGTAGCTACTTTTATGGATATCGGTCAAAAGATACCACTTATATCGGGTTTTATTCAATTGACATCCATACGAAATCGGGGGGCCGCGTTTGGCATCCTGCAAAACCAGCGGCTCTTTTTCATTGTGGTGACGACAATTGTTCTTATTGGCATTATCTTTTATTTGTACAAAATTCATCGCAAACAAAAAGAGCTAGCTTATGCTCTAGCTCTGATTTTTGGAGGGGCACTCGGAAATTTTGTAGATCGTGCCCTTCACGGCGAAGTTGTGGATATGCTGGAATTTACCTTCATCAACTATCCCGTGTTTAATTTGGCCGATGTGTATATTGTCACAGGGGGCGTTTTGGTCATGATCAATACGCTGCGGGTTTCTAGAACGGAGAAGGCATGAGGCAGGAGTAATTAGGAGTGGTTGAAGACGGCCTTTTGGCAAAGTGATACAACTCGTGGGTTCAGGTGTGGATCCGGAGCTGATAGACGAAATCATCAATCATAGCTCTTTAGCATCAGCTTTACTCTTCAACTGCCTTTCCGAAAAATCTGCGTTACATAATTTTTGAATAAAGAGGCGAAAGAAGTAAATGTTATGAGTATTACTCATGATGAAATGGAGAGACATATATGTCAAATACAAATCAAATGCCTAAAGAGGAAGGAATCGACCATAGTTTGAGCCTTATGAGAGAAGGATATATGTACATTTCGAACAGATGTCACAGTTTTAATTCTGAAATTTTTGAAACCCGATTACTTGGCATGAAAGCTATCTGCATGAAGGGAAAGGAAGCTGCGGAACTTTTTTATGATACTGAGAAATTTATAAGGAAGGATGCAGCACCAAACCGAGTGGCGCAAACATTGTTTGGAAAGAATGGCGTTCAGGCGCTAGATGGACAGGCCCATAAACATCGAAAGGAAATGTTTATGTCTCTCATGTCTCCTGACGGACTTCAAATCTTAAATGACATTACAAAAGAACAGTGGGAGAAAGCAGTCGACAAATGGGAACAGACAGATAGGGTTATTCTTTATGATGAAGCAAAGGAAATTATGTGCAAGATAGCCTGCCAGTGGGCGGGTGTTCCTGTTCAAGAAGATGAAGTTAAGGAGTTAGCAAAAAAATTGGGGGCAATGTTCGAGTCGGCTGCTACTATTGGTCCAGTTCATTGGCTTGGGAGACATGCGCGGAATCAGGTGGAAAAGTGGGTCGGAGACCTCATAAATGAGGTTCGTGGTGGGAAATTGAATCCCCCTGCAAATTCAGTATTACACAGATTTACTTGGCATCGCGATCTGGAAGGGAATCTTTTGGATACCGAGACTGCTGCTGTAGAAGTGATCAATATCTTAAGACCGATTGTGGCAATCGCCGTATTCATTAATTTCATTGGGGTGGCAGTTCACCACTATCCAGAAGAGAGGGAGAAACTTATATCCGGCGATGCAAATTATGCTCGAATGTTTGTACAAGAAGTTCGCCGTTTCTATCCGTTTTTTCCGTTCGTTGTGGCTTTGGTAAAAAAAGAGTTCACCTCGAACGGTTATAAATTTGAAGAAGGTACATTAACCTTACTAGATATTTATGGGACAAATCATGACCCCATGATTTGGGAAAAACCTGATATGTTCTACCCGGATCGGTTTGCTAAATGGGAAGGAAGCCCCTTCAGCTTTATTCCGCAGGGTGGTGGCGACTACTTAATGGGTCATCGCTGTGCAGGTGAGTGGGTCACTATTGAAATCATGAAAGTGACCCTTGATTATCTAGCAAATCAAATCGATTATGATGTTCCCGACCAAGATTTAAGTTTCAGCATGGTCAACATGCCCAGTATTCCACACAGTAAAGTAGAGATCACAAATGTTAAAAGGAGGTTGTAATTTCATCCTTAAAGGAGAAAATGAGCACCAAGCAACCTTAGTTCAGTATCCCCGGATTAAGGTTGTTTAATTTCTTTTGGAACCACCGGTAATTGAGACGTGCTTTCGTTTTTCGTATTACGATACCAGTCTAAAAATGCATGTCATAACCGTTCGAATACTCCATTTTGTAAACAATCAAATGAACATTTGACTATTTGAAAATAATGGTGTATTATAATCATACATTCAAACGACTGTTTGATTATTAATGTTCAGTGAATTGGGGTAGATCAATGAAGAGGAGAAACGACAAAACCAAATTGGATTATATTCCGGCTCTACGTTTTCACTGGCTCACGTCCTTTTATGATTCTGTATTACGTTGGACGATGAGAGAGTCTACATTTAAAAACCAATTAATCAAACAAGTTCAAAGTTATCCAGGACAACGAATACTTGATCTTGGGTGTGGTACAGGTACATTAACGGTGCAATTAAAACAAAGTTATCCTGAATCAGAGGTCACTGGTCTTGATATTGATCCCGATGTTCTTCGAATGGCAAAGGCAAAGGCCGACCAGAGGCATTTAAGCATTAAGTTTGATCAAGGTAACTCGTACGAGTTACCATACCCTGATCACTCATTTGATCGCGTGGTCACTAGTCTAATGTTTCATCATTTAACCACAACAAACAAGCTCCAAACATTGAAGGAGATATTCAGAGTACTTAAACCAGAAGGAGAGCTGCATATCGCCGATTGGGGGAAAGCGAAAAATGGCATTATGCGTGCAGCATATTACTCCATTCAGATCCTCGATGGATTTTCAACAACCACGGATAATGTAAAGGGACTTTTACCTGAATTTATCCTAAAGGCTGGATTCCATACGATAAAGGAAACAACACAATACACAACCTTATATGGGAGTCTTTCGCTATATAAAGCAAAGAAGTGTGGTTAAGCCCCATATAGAAAGGAGAATCATCCATGACTATTACGCAACTCTTATCGGCCATTGGTACCTTTATCGTAACCAACATTGATGATATTTTTATCCTCATGATCTTTTTTGCCCAAATTGATAAAGTGCGTCATATGCAAATTGTAATTGGTCAGTATCTTGGATTCGGACTTTTAGTGATACTGAGCTTACTTGGCGCTTTTGGCTTTACTTTTCTACCACCAGAGTGGGCTGGGTTTCTTGGCTTGATACCGATTTATCTTGGTATTCGAATGTTCTTCACCAAAGAGGAAGATGAGGCTGAAGAAGCACTGGAGAAGTTAGGTGATGTAAAGGCTCAATTAACGGGTAATCGTTTTTTTGGTCCATTGACTGCTAAGGTAGCAGCGATTACCTTTGCGAACGGTGGAGATAACCTAGGAATATATATTCCTTATTTTACAACCCAAAGCAGTGACTCACTCATTTATATCGCGCTCGTTTTCCTGGTTATGGTTGCGGTCTGGTGTTTCTTGGGTTATCGTCTAGCGAGTTTCCCAGCTATTGTGAAGATATTGCAGAAGTACGGTAATGTTATCATTCCGATCGTTTTTATCGTTCTGGGTATATCCATCATGCTTCATGGTGATGTTTTAGATGTTATCAGAAGCTCTTGGAATTAATAATACAAACATTTTATAAACAAAGATGGAGGAGATTAGGATGGATCAAGCAAATCAGCACTTTGAATTGTTGGTAATTGGCGGGGGATCAGGTGGATATGTGGCTGCAATCAGAGCAGCTCAACTCGGGAAGAAAGTATTATTGGTTGAAAAATCAGAACTTGGCGGCGTTTGTTTGAATTGCGGGTGTGTACCATCCAAAGCATTGATCTCGGCAGCCCATAGACACGAAGATATGCATAATCCAGGAATACCCGGACTAACAGCAAGGGATATAGAAATTGACTTCTCCCAAATTCAGCAATGGAAGCAGAAGGAAGTGGTTGATCGGCTGAAGTCAGGTATTCATTCGCTAATGAAAAAAAATAAAATTACGGTTATCAAAGGGGAAGCAACATTTATAAGTGACCGTGAAGTACAAGTATCAAATAAGCAGGAAAGCTATCATGTTCATTTTGAAAACTGTATCGTCGCTGTAGGTTCTCGTCCGATTGAATTAAAACCATTTCCTTTCGGAGGACGTATCTTATCTTCGACGGAAGCTTTAAGCCTCACTGAAATCCCAAAGCGTATCATTATCATCGGTGGAGGATATATTGGTATTGAACTTGGACAAATGTTTGCAAAATTCGGTACAGAAATCACGGTGTTGGAAGGGGCCAGTACCATATTGCCAGGGTTTGAGAAGGATATTACACGTATTGTAAGTAAGAACTTAAGTTCTTTGGGCGCTACAGTGTATACAGATGCGATGGCTCAGTCAGTTGAGCTAACGGAGAATGAAGTTACCGTAACGTTTACCGTAAATAATGAAGAAAGACAAGCGACGGCTGATTATGTACTAGTTACAGTCGGTCGTAGACCGAATACGGATGGTGAACTTGGTCTCGATAAGATTGGTGTTAAATTAGGAGAACGAGGACTTGTTGAAGTCAATGAGTCAGGTCAAACCAGTCTACCACATATATACGCGATTGGAGATATTATTCCAGGACCGGCATTAGCTCATAAAGCCTCATATGAAGGGAAAATCGTAGCAGAAGCCATTGCAGGACTTCCAAGTATTTTTGACTATAAAGTGATTCCTTCCGTTGTATTTTCTGATCCGGAAATTGCATCGGTCGGCCTTTCTGAGCTCGAAGCTAAAGAGCAGGGGGTTGATGTATTGACAGGTAAATTCCCTTTAGCTGCTAACGCTCGAGCACTATCTTTGACCTCAGCTGAAGGGTTTGTAAAGTTAGTAGGGGATAATAAGACAGGTCTTGTGTTAGGTGGACAAATTGTAGGGACCAACGCATCAGATCTGATTCCGGAGATCGCATTAGCCATTGAACTGGGTTCAACCTTAGAAGACATTGTGCTTACCATACATGCTCACCCAACACTTGGTGAAATGACTGCAGAAGCGGCTGAAGTTGCTCTTGGACATCCTATTCATATTTAGTTTGCTGCGTATTGGCTTTTTTGACAACCATCCGTAACTGAAATATGATAATACTCAAATGAGTATGAGATTGAGGTGTTACACATGTCAACGGAGGATACTTGCGATATATTTTGTTACGACGAAGATAAAGTGAGACGTGTTAAAGCAAAGTTGAGTAATCATGATTTTCAAAATATGTCCCAAATTTTTAAGGTCATTGCCGATCCTACACGGTTAAAAGTCGCCTATGCCTTATGCGATGAGGATGAGTTATGCGTCTGCGATGTGGCCAATATTATTGGTTCTACAATGGCGACAGCATCCCACCATTTACGACTGCTTAGAAATATGGGGATCGCGAAATACCGTAAAGAAGGAAAACTTGTGTTTTACTCACTAGAAGATATGCAGTTAAAGCAGCTGATAAAGCTAGCTGTAGACCATCAGTCAGAAAGTATTCAGTTTTGAACCTAGTTTATCCAAAGAGGACCAGTTCTGTTCAAATGAATATATTGATTTCTCATATTAATGGACGGAATAGAAACGGGGAGATTGAACTCATGTAGAGTGCAGATCTTCCCGTTTCTTTGTTCATTTCCTTGGTGAGTCCTAAAATCAAGTGGTAGATACACATATTATATTCAGTTCAGTAAGTTGACAAACAATTGTAATAACCAGTAACCTTGAGTTTGTAATATACTATGTTGTGTAGTCTTTTAACTGTTTGATACGGAAAAGGAGTTATTGCCATTGATGAATCAGAGTGTATTAACACATTTCAGTTTTTCAGAATTATGGGGTCCGCTCGTATTTTTTATAACCGTTTTATTATCTGTAATCTACTTGTTATATGTTGGTCCATTACGTAACCGCTTTTATGAGAGTGAACCCGTTAGAACCGGACAAAAAATATGGTTTATTTCGGGTTTGTTTACGTTTTATATAGCGGTTGGAAGTCCAATCAATGCGTTTAGTCATCATGTGTTATTTAGCGCTCACATGTTGAAGCAAGCTTTATTATACTTTATTATGCCGCTGTTTTTTTATTTAGGTACGCCATCATGGTTAATACGCCCTTTATTAAATACCAAGTTTTCCTCGAAGTTTCTCTCATTTTTTAGTCGACCTATCTTAGCCATGTTTCTATTTAACTCTGCTTTATCCTTATATCATTTCCCAGTAGTTTTTAATAAGCTGATGGAGATCCCATTCCTAGGAGGCTTATATCATGTTTTTTTAGTGATTGCGTCATTTCAGATGTGGTGGCCACTCATGTGCCCTGTACCGGAATTTGATAAACTATCCAATGTAAAAAAGTTAGGGTACATTGCAGCCAATGCAATTCTGTTATATCCAGCATGTGTAGCCATAATTTTTGCCGGCAACATTCTTTATGATCCATATGTGAATGCTCCACAACTACTTTCATTTTTGAGTCCCATTGATGATCAACAATTAGGTGGGATTATCATGAAAATGACGCAAGAGGCCGCATTTGTAGTCACACTTGCAATCATTTCAGCAAGATGGTATCGGAAGGAGAAACATGATGACCCCATTGAAGTTTATGATGTGAAAATTGACTCATCGAATACTTAGACCACAAGCATTGCATAATTCCCAAATAATTGATTTTTTCTCATTGCAGAAAGGAAGTTAACTATGGGCCCAGACAATTTGACTCTATGGATAGCATTTGCAGCAGGATTTTTGTCTTTTATATCTCCTTGCTGTCTTCCGCTCTATCCATCCTATATATCTTACATTACCGGGATTTCTGTTAAGGAGTTAAAGGATGGTAAGGGGATCATGCAAAAGAAGGCTTTTGCTCATACCATATGCTTTATGCTAGGATTCTCTGTCATTTTTTTCGCATTAGGGTTATCAGCCAGTTTAGTAGGAGATTTATTTTCAAATAATCGCGAATTGATTCAAAAATTAGGCGGATTATTAGTGATTGTCATGGGATTAATCATGCTTGGAGTTATTCAGTTACAGATTTTAATGAAGGATAGGAAGTTTCAAATCAAGCATAAACCGTCAGGATATCTTGGATCCATATTAGTTGGATTATCATTCTCTGCAGGATGGACGCCGTGTATCGGACCCATTCTTTCAGCCGTTTTAGCTATGGGAGTTACAAATCCTGAAAAGGCAGTGGGCTATATTAGCGCATATACGCTAGGGTTTGGAATACCGTTTCTTATTATGGCTTTTTTTATTGGCAGATTAAAATGGATCTCAAGGTACTCTTCACTAATGATGAAAATTGGCGGAGCGATGATGGTGCTCACGGGAATATTGCTTTACACAGATCAAATGACCAAGATCACCATCTGGTTAATTGGGTTATACGGCGGATTTACAGGTTTTTAACCTAATCGAGATGTGGAGTTAAGGCGGTGATAAACATATAAAACGGCAAGTAAGTAACATCTAAAAGGTCACTAAACGAATAAATAGCTGAGGTGAAACATGAATAATAAGAAGAAATCATCAAGAAATCTAGTTATCTTTACCATCATCATTGTAGGGCTAATGGTAGCTTTGGTTTTGATAAACCAAAGCAGTCAGAAATCAAAAAGTTCGGAAGGGGCATTCGATAATCCACCGGTTACGGAAAATCAGCCTACCCTAGGAGACCAAAATGCAAAGGTTTCAATCGTGGAGTTTGGTGATTACAAATGTCCCTCCTGCAAAGCGTGGGGGGAGAATATAATGCCACAACTTTCGAAGGACTTTATCGAAACAGGACAAGCATCATTCTCCTATATTAATGTTCTTTTTCATGGTGAAGAATCAAAAACAGGCGCACTTGCTGCAGAAGCGATAATGCTGCAAGATCCTGACGCATTTTGGACATTTCACCATGAAGTATTTAATGCACAACCTGCAACAGAGGAGCATGATAACGCATGGCTAACCCCAGATAAGGCGCTGGAGCTTGCTAAAGAATATACGCCCAATATTGATCTAGCGAAGCTTAAAGAAGATATGGGAAGTAAGCAGATCGAAGACCAAGTTAGTTTAGATGAGGAATTAGTCCGTGAATATAATATACAACAAACACCAACGATTATGATCAATAATGTTATGGTATCGAACCCGTTTGATTATGAGGAGATATCTTCCTTAATCAATGCGCAACTTAAGGAATAGATGGGAGAGGATCGAGTAGTGGTACGTGACAAAACAATATATTTAGCCTGGGTTGTCGCACTTACAGCAACGCTTGGAAGTCTCTATTTTAGCGAGATAAGAGGATTTATTCCTTGCGAATTGTGCTGGTATCAGAGAATACTAATGTATCCACTCAGTATCATTCTAGGAATTGCGGCTTTTTACAGTGAGACAAGGATAAAAAAATATGTGCTTCCATTTTCGATTTTTGGAGCATGCGTTTCATTATTTCATTACTTGGAGCAGAAAGTCCCTGGATTTGCGGAGATCAAGCCCTGCACGAACGGGGTGCCGTGTAATGTACAATACATTAATTGGTTTGGTTTTATAACGATTCCTTTTCTCGCATTAGTAGCCTTTATTTTAATTACAATCTTAATGATACTTACAAGATCTGAGACTGGTGTGAACCCAAAATCAGGTTCCTAACAGCTAAAAAAACACCAAAACCACTACTAGAATCAGTACTAATGAGATAATAGTTGTTAGCGTTGCACCAAGTAACCAGGACACTTTGTTCTTCACGAAAAGGGATAATAGTAAATGGATGACAAACGGACAGATATAATATGCTATCAAATGAACGGTATTGTTGAAATCGATAAAATAGATATCCGTCAGAAAAACGATACTAATCATAGTAAACAGTAACAGTGAGCTTAAAATCATAATCCTAGGCTTGAGAAGTGAAAGAAAAGTATCATTGTTCAAAGTGTATCGCCTTCCTTATGTAAATATAGGGTGTTTAATTAATTATGAACTACTCAATACATCGGTTACAAACGATGTGGGATTGAGGTGAAAGGATTTGTACGAGGCGATTAATCCAATTGCATTTCGATTAGGGCCAATTCAATTATACTGGTACGGGATTATTTTAAGCGTAGCTGCACTCATAGGTCTTATCGTTGTTATACAAGAAGGCAAACGGTATCAGATCCATCCGGGGTTCTTTTTGGATATGGTACTTGTAGGCGTGCCATCCGCTATCGTCGGGGCTAGAGCTTACTATGTCGTATTCAAGTGGGAAGATTACCGCAATAACTTCTGGGACGTTTTCAAAATATGGAATGGTGGAATCGCCATTTACGGAGCTTTAATCGGAGCGATTATGGCTATGATTTTTTTCTTTCGTTTGCGTGGCTATAATTTTTGGCGCATTGCAGATCTATGTGCTCCGGGATTGATTATAGGACAATTGATCGGGCGTTGGGGAAATTTTATAAATCAAGAAGCTCACGGAGGGCCAGTATCTGAGGATTTTCTCAGAACAACATTACATCTGCCTAACTTTATTGTCAATCAAATGAATATCGAGGGTGTCTATTATCATCCGACCTTTCTGTATGAGTCCATATGGAATTTTGTTGGTTTGTTGTTGCTCTTATGGTTGAGACGTCAGCCTTTTCTACGTTCAGGGGAATTATTTTTGACTTATTTCACTTGGTATTCCATTGGACGGTTTTTTATCGAAGGACTGCGTACCGACAGTTTAGCTTGGTATGCCTCTAACTGGCTTGCAGCGTTGATGAAATTGCTTTGGTCACCGATGGGGCTTTTGTTTCACGAAGGCGAAATGAGTTATGGTACTGTTCGTGTTTCGCAGCTATTAAGTGTCTTGATTGTCCTTATTGCCATAAGCCTTATTGCAAACCGAAGGTTTAGAAAACATCAGGAACGATATGCAGACCCAATCGCCAGCAATAGACCTTAATTAATTTAATATAAGAGGCAGTCGACCTTGGTTCGACTGCTATTTATATTTCGAACCTCTGCAAAAGTATTACAGTATTGTTTTATTTGCTTCTGCGTTCAAAATGAATTCTTTTTGAATAATGTCCTGATATAAGTCCAATAGGTACGGGATTTGAACAAATCTTAACATTAATTTAAGGAGGGAAAGAATTCTAATGATAAGATTGACAATCGAGAAAAAATGGACTACATTATGTAGGGTTACAAAAAATTCATAAATTGTGCCGAATTTCGTTTTTGAAAACGGGGGAACCATTTTTGGGTGAATTATTCTTGTAGTAAAGGGAGTATAGGGATCCTTCTACCGAACCCTCAGCTAACTCCGTAGGCATCGAAGGGAGAAATAATCTTGAAGAAAATTTTACTGTCGTTGTTAGGGTCTGCCATTATATTATCTTCGGGAGCAGCCAGTGCGTTTGCAGATAATCAACCTAAGTTGACTACTGAAGTAAGTAAAGTCGTTGGAACACCCTATAAATGGGGAGGTACAACTTCAAGTGGTTTCGATTGCTCCGGCTTTATTCTTTACATTTTTGATAAATTCAACTTAGATTTGCCACGTACATCGAGTGCTCAGGCCAAAGTGGGTACTCCAGTCTCAAAAGCTAATCTGAGACCGGGTGACTTAGTTTTTTTTAATACGAGTGGCAGGGGAATTTCTCATGCTGGAATCTATATTGGCAATGGTCAATTTGCACATTCGTCCAGTAGTAAGGGTGTAAGGATAAGTAAACTGTCAGAAACCTATTACAAACAACGTTATGTAACTGCAAGAAGAACCATTAGTCAAAAAAGTTACATGATGATGGTCGGAAGTTACAACTGAAATAATTAAAATGAACAAGCCCTTCATAAATGAAGGGCTTGTTTTATGATTTCAATTCAATGTTACCCTCATAGGTTTGCAATCGTGTTTCCTTCTTAGACATACGTTTGTACTTATAATTAAGTGTACAAAACACCAAATACTTGATGCCTATATAGAAGATCTACATTTCTGCCGATACTCAATATTGAGATATTCATTATTGATGAATAAATGCTCATATGATACTTTAAGTAAAAATATTATAGGAGGTATGATATTTATATGTTAGATACTATTGTCATCGGTGGAGGTCAGGCCGGGCTTGCGGCTGCTTACTATCTCAAACAAAATTCAGTGAATTTCCTCATCCTTGATGGTCACAGGGAGGTTGGTGATTCATGGAGAGACCGCTATGATTCTCTTCATCTGTTTACGCCAAGAATGTATAATAGTTTACCTGGTGCTCCCTTTCAAGGTGATCCTCAAGGTTTACCACATAAAAATGAGGTTGCCGATTATTTGAAAAATTATGCGAAGCGTTTAGAACTTCCTGTTCAAAGCAATACACAAGTTACATCATTAAACATGAACAATGGAATCTTTGAAGTCTCCACAACGAAGGGTACGTTTAGATCAAAAAAAGTTATAGTAGCCACCGGTCCTTTTCAGAAGCCACTAGTTCCTTCCTTTCATGACAAGCTTGGTGATGCAGTTATACAATTACATTCTTCTGAATATCGAAATAAGAACCATCTCAAGGAAGGGGGTGTTCTTGTTGTAGGTGCAGGAAACTCTGGGGCCCAAATTGCCAGTGAGTTGGCAGATGATTTTGATGTGCATCTGTCTGCAAGCGGTGAGATCCAGTATAAACCGTTACATATTTTCGGGAAGAGTATTTTTTGGTATTTCGACAAGGTGGGCTTTTTAACAGCAAACCGCAAAAGTACGTTAGGTAAATGGTTGCATGCAATGCCAGAACAGATTTATGGAAAAGAGTTAAAGCTGCTCATTCAACAAGGAAGGATACAACTTCATGCAAGGACGGAAAAGATAGTAGATCAAACGGTGTATTTTCAGAACGAAGAATCTCCCATACATATCGACAACATTATCTGGGCTACAGGTTTTAAACGTGATGATCACTGGATAGATATAGAAGCGGCATTTAAAGATGGGCATATTGATCATATGGAAGGTGTATCCGTTGTAAAAGGACTCTACTTTGTTGGATTACCGTGGCAAACATCAAGAGGGTCAGCGCTGCTTGGATGGGTGAAGTATGATGCTAAGCGTATTGTTGATTATCTACTGAGAGAATAAAAATAGGGTAGAAGTCGTTCGAGACTTTTTCTTCTGACAAAATTCGGATTGTTAATCGTAATCCTTTCGTTTTTTGTGCCTTTGCTATAAAATAAGTGGTAATGGTAAATAGGATGGTGATTACGAAAATGGAGCAGAAGGATCCCTTGATTGAAGATTGTGACACATCATGCTTTGGATCAGAGGCTGATTTAAAACAAGTTAAGGCCGAAATGATTGATGAGCAAGCAGCTGTTCAAGTGGCAGACTGGTTTAAAGCCTTCAGTGATCCTACTCGGGTTAAATTGATCAATGCTTTATTGCAGAAAGAATTATGTGTCCATGATCTCTCTGTATTACTCGAGATGGGACAGTCAGCGATCTCGCATCAACTGCGATACCTTCGTAATATGAGGATCGTAAAACGTCGTAAAGTGGGCAAGACGGTGTTTTATTCATTGGATGATACGCACATCGAGCAGATTTTTACACAAACCCTACAACATACAATGCATGGAGAATAACATGAAAGCACCCGCAGTCAGCTGCTGGTGCTTTTTTTGATGTGTTTAGAAGTCTTCACCTAATTTAGAGGAGAATGTACGAAATAATTGACAACTAAGTTTTCATTTGAATATAATGAGTTTAAATAACATATGAATAATTGTTCATGTGTGTACGGCAAGGTTGGTGGAAAGGAGATTATATGATGGAAGCTCAACAACAAAGGGTTAAAAAAGAATTGATATTAGAAGGATTAGATTGTGCTAATTGTGCAATGAAAATCGAAAATGGTGTTAAGAAAATTGAAGGTGTAAGTTCCTGTTCCGTTAATTTTGTA
Organism: Paenibacillus sp. Cedars; assembly: GCF_003184205.1. Taxonomy (NCBI): domain Bacteria; kingdom Bacillati; phylum Bacillota; class Bacilli; order Caryophanales; family Paenibacillaceae; genus Paenibacillus; species Paenibacillus sp. Cedars. The sequence continues at coordinate 11,575 of NZ_CP020864.1, read as the reverse complement.
ACGAAGACACTAACGATGGAAACTGCGAACGGACAGGTTGAAAACATTGTATCGAAAGCCAAGGAGAAAGTGAAAACACTAGAGCCTCATATCCGAGTAATTGAAAAGAACAAATCTGCAGCAGGGGCCTTACATTCAGAGGACAGTCACGGTCATGAAGATGATCACGGACATTCTCATGAACATGGAAATGAAAATACGAAACGGATGTTAATTCGTTTATTGTTTGGTACCGCTATTGCTGCGGTTGGCTTATTTTCTTCTTTCTCCGGTTATTTAGAATTTGCACTGTTTGCAGTAGCTTACATTGTTATAGGTGGAGATATTGTCTTTCGGGCAGCTAGAAATATTGTTCGCGGCCAGGTTTTTGATGAAAACTTCCTTATGACGATAGCAACACTTGGTGCTTTCGCCATTCAGGAATACCCTGAAGGTGTCGCCGTGATGTTGTTCTATCAGGTTGGGGAGATGTTCCAAGGGATCGCTGTAAATCGTTCTAGAAAGTCCATCAGTGCTCTTTTAGATATTCGCCCTGACTATGCAAACCTTAAAATGGGTAGCGATACAAAACGTGTATCTCCGGAAGAAGTTAAAATCGGTGACTATATTGTCGTAAAGCCAGGCGAAAGGGTACCTTTGGATGGTAAGGTCATTGAAGGGATGTCAGCGGTGGATACCTCTGCATTAACTGGTGAATCGGTTCCAAGAGAAGTGGAACCAGGTCAAGATGTTCTGAGTGGATTTATTAATAAGAATGGTGTGTTAACGGTAGAGGTGGCCAAGGATTTTGGTGAATCTACAGTTTCAAAAATTCTGGATCTAGTTCAGAATGCCAGCAGTAAAAAAGCACCAACAGAAAATTTCATAACAAAGTTTGCCCGCTATTATACACCAGTGGTAGTCATTATTGCGGTATTGCTCGCTGTGCTACCTCCTCTTATTATAAGTGGAGCCACATTCACTGATTGGATTTATCGTGCTTTAGTATTCTTAGTTATTTCATGTCCTTGCGCTTTAGTTGTTTCGATTCCGCTCGGATTTTTTGGTGGTATTGGAGCTGCTTCGAAAAAAGGGGTATTGGTTAAAGGAAGTAATTATCTCGAAGCTCTTAATGATGTCAAATACGTTGTTTTTGATAAGACGGGGACCCTTACAAAAGGAGCATTTACGGTAACCAACATCCATCCCATGGGCGAGATTTCTAGAGACGAGTTGCTCAAATATGCGGCTTACGCCGAAATGCACTCTACCCACCCGATTGCAGAATCAATAAGAGCAGCATACGCTCAGGAAACACGTGAAGAAGAATTGGAAGGATACAACGAGATATCTGGTCATGGCATTCAAGTAAAGGTCAGTGGAAAAGAAGTCTTGGCCGGTAATGCGAAATTAATGAAGAGAGAGCAAATTCCATTTGATCAACCTGAAGATTTAGGTACTATCGTACACATTAGTATTGATCGAGAATATGCAGGGTATATTGTCATTTCGGATGAGGTGAAAGAGGATTCTGCAGAAGCTATTCGCTCATTGAAGGAACTGGGCATTAAGAAGACGGTTATGCTAACCGGGGACTCCAAAACTGTAGGAGAAGCTGTGGGACGCAAACTCGGATTAGATGAGGTACATGCTGAACTGCTTCCACAGCATAAAGTAGAAGAAATTGAAAAGCTGGATCAACAGAAAACATCAAAAGAGAAAATCATATTCGTTGGAGATGGTATTAACGATACACCTGTATTAGCTAGAGCGGATGTGGGAATTGCAATGGGTGGACTCGGTTCAGATGCGGCCATTGAGGCTGCTGACATCGTTATTATGACAGACGAACCATCCAAGATTTCATCCGCCATTCGTATTGCGAAGAGAACCCGAAGAATCGTGTGGCAAAATATTATCTTCGCACTTGGAGTTAAAGCCGTGTTCTTGTTACTTGGAGCCTTTGGCATTGCAACGATGTGGGAAGCCGTTTTCTCCGACGTTGGGGTAACACTCCTCGCTGTATTAAACGCAGTTCGTGTCATGAAGAGTTAAAATCAAAGAGCCGTAAGCGGCTCTTTTTTTATTTCATAACCATAGTACCTTCTTTAGCAGTTCTATAACCAGCAAGCTCGAAAGGATCAAAGGGTTCGGATGTTATCTCCTGGCATTAGGATATAAACTATCTAACAATACAGAGCGTGGTTGTGAATATTCTGAGGCTGATTTGTGTTGAAAAGGTGAATAAAGCGTGAAAGAGTTATGACAATCGCCTAAAAGACCACATTGCGTAGTCTTAATTATATACAATGGTTTAAGCACGTATAAGTCGACAGGAGGAGTGAAGGAAAGATAACTATTGAGTGCGATCTGATAATCTAAAAACGTATGACTTGAATTTATGAGAAAGGGGTACTTCATGAAAACAAAATGGGCAACGTTATCATTGATTTTTATTTTTGCTACTATTCTGACCGGTTGTGAGCCACTTAAGGTCTTAGATCCGAAGGGACCGCAAGCTCGTACAACAGCTGATGTCATTATGATATCCATATGGACCATGGCGATTGTTGTTGTGGTTGTGATTGCACTTTATGTTTCGATTATAAGGAAGTATCGAGCCTCCAAGCAAAGTGATGAGTATGAACCTCCTCATATTGAAGGAAGTCTCAAACTCGAAATACTCTGGACATCGATCCCCATATTAATCGTAGCTTTCCTTTCGTTTGTAACGGTGAAATCCACTTATGAAGTGGAAGCTATCCCTAAAGGATATAAGGAGGAGCCTTTAGTCATATACGCATCTTCTTCCAACTGGAAATGGCATTTTAGTTATCCTGAAGAAGATATTGAAACCCTAAATTACTTGTTTATCCCGACTGACAGACCGATTCAATTCAAACTGTATTCTTACGGACCCATATCGAGTTTTTGGATTCCCCAGCTCGGTGGACAGAAGTATGCCATGGCTGATATGGTAAACACTCTAAATCTTGCAGCTGATGTGCCAGGTGAATACACCGGCCGGAATGCTAACTTCTCTGGTGAAGGGTTTGCTCAACAGACGTTTAGCGTAAAAGCACTTTCTCCAGAAGAATATGATGATTGGGTCACTGAAGTTAAAGCAACAGCTAAACCTCTCACCGAAGAGAAATTTAACGAACTGCTCGAACCAGGACATCTTGGACAGTCCACATTTACAGGAACACACTTAGGCTTTTCACCACCTCCAGCAGGGCACCATCCTTCAACCAAAGAAACGGATGCTGAAGGTGATCCTCCAACTGACGAAAAAGGCAAAGAAAATCCTGATGAAAGCAATATGAGTAACATGAACCATTGAGTTCAGCAGAAAGGAGACAGGAGCATGGATTTTTTCGATCGATTTGCCGTCCCCAACCCGGGGCCGACAATTTATGCCTCAATGGTTGCTATAGCTCTTACCGTTTTCGCGATAATCTTTGGCTTAACCTACTATAAAAAATGGGGTTACTTATGGCGTGAGTGGTTAACAACGGTTGACCATAAACGTATTGGTATCATGTATCTCATATCTGCTCTGCTGATGTTATTCAGAGGCGGCGCAGACGCGATTATGATGCGTGCACAAACGGCTGTACCTGATAATAATCTTCTTGGAGCCCAAGAGTATAATGAAATATTTACAACCCATGGGGTTGTCATGATTATCTTTATGGCGATGGCATTTATTATGGCTTTAATGAACTTTGTGGTGCCACTTCAGATTGGCGCTCGGGATGTTGCATTTCCGAGGCTAAATGCCTTAAGTTATTGGTTATATTTTTCCGGTGCCATGCTATTTAACATTTCTTTTGTAATCGGTGGATCTCCTGATGCTGGTTGGTCATCTTACTTCCCTCTTGCCGGGAACGAGTTTAGCCAGTCCGTAGGAACGAATTACTATATGTTCGCTCTTCAAATTTCGGGCATGGGTACTTTGATAACGGGGATCAACTTTATCACGACGATATTAAAAATGAGAGCACCAGGTATGACCTTGATGAAGATGCCCATGTTCACATGGTCCGCGCTGATTACTAACCTTATTATTGTGTTTGCGTTTCCTGTCCTAACCATTGCGCTCATCATGGGGACAATGGACCGATTATTTGCCACCAACTTCTTTACAACGGCAGATGGCGGCATGGACATGCTTTGGGCTAATTTGTTCTGGGTTTGGGGTCATCCAGAAGTCTACATTTTAATCCTGCCAGCATTCGGTATTTATAGTGAGATTATTTCTACCTTTGCTCGACGTAATCTCTATGGCTACAAATCCATGGTAATATCCATGGTTGCCATCTCTGCACTTTCATTCTTAGTTTGGGTACATCATTTCTTTACAATGGGTCAGGGAGCGCTTGTGAACAGTATCTTCTCGATTACGACTATGGCTATAGCCGTACCGACGGGGATCAAGATATTTAACTGGCTATTCACCCTTAGAAAAGGGAAAATTGTTTTTACGGTTCCCATGCTGTATTCCTTAGGGTTTATCCCCATTTTCACCATTGGTGGAGTAACCGGCGTCATGCTGGGAATGGCCAGTGCGGATTATCAGTACCATAACACCATGTTCTTAGTGGCCCACTTCCATCTGGTTATTATTCCAGGAGTCGTATTTGCGATGCTTGCGGGTCTTACTTACTGGTGGCCAAAAATGTTCGGCTTTATGCTAAATGAGAGAATCGGGAAATGGGCATTCTGGTTTATTGCAGTAGGTGTTTGTGTAACCTTCTTCCCTATGTTTATCTCTGGCTTAGACGGACAGGCAAGACGAATGTACACATATTCAGAGTCTACCGGATTTGGTCTGTGGAATATGATTTCATTTATTGGAGCAATTGGGCTGTTAATCGGATTTGTACTCATCGTGTATAACATCTATTACAGCACTCGATTTGCATCAAGAGATATTCCGGCTGATCCTTGGGACGCTCGATCATTAGAGTGGGCGACACACAGTCCAGTACCTGAATACAACTTTGCTGTAATTCCAACGGTAAATTCAACTGAAGCGTTCTGGGATTATAAGAAGAAAGGATTCAAACTTTTCAGAAATAAAATTGATCAAATTCATATGCCGAATAATAGCGGATTACCATTCATCATGGCGATTATTTTCTTCGTATGGGGATTTGCACTAGTCTTCGCTATGTGGGGCGTCGCCATTGCAGCTACAATCGGCATTTTTGCTTGTTTGGCGTATCGCTCATTTGAAAAAGATGATGGACATTACATCCCCGTTGAAAAAATTATTGTTACTGAAAAAAGATTGGGGGAGGTTAGAGAATGAAAACAGATCCATCGCTCCCACTAGAATATGGAACAGAACAAAACCGACTCAATATTTTTGGATTTTGGATTTTTCTTGGGGCTGAAATCGCACTCTTCGGAACGCTGTTTGCTTCTTATTTTACACTAGTTAATCGAACAGGCAGCGGCCCGACAGGTGCTGAATTATTTGAAATCGCCCCAGTAATAATTGAAACTATTTTGCTTTTGGCAAGCAGTTTTACAATCGGATTAGGCATACATGCTATGCGCATAGGAAGACCAAAAGCAATGATCACATTTTTTCTGATTACGTTGCTTCTCGGATTAGGCTTTCTAGGTGTCGAAATATATGATTTCTTTGTGTACGTTCATGAGGGGGCTACTCTCCAGACTAGCGGTTTTACTGCGATTCTATTTACTACCTTAGGTATTCATGGGGCGCATGTTGCGATAGGTTTAGCTTGGGGATTGTTCATTATCATTCAAATAAAAAAGCATGGATTAACTCCAGCAACCACGAATAAAGCATTTATTTTCTCTCTGTATTGGCATTTCCTTGACGTTGTTTGGATTTTTATCTTTAGCTTCGTCTTCCTGAAAGGAATGATGTGACCATGAAAGAGTTATTCCCGCGAAAACAAGTGATCGGTTTTGTATTTTCACTTGTCCTGATCGCCGCTGCCCTTACGGTATACTTCCTGGATATGTCCTTCGCGGTCGGGGCCACCATTCTTCTTGTTACAGCGTTCATTCAGGCAGCTATACAATTAGTTGTGTTTATGCATGCTGGTGAAACGGAAGATAAGAAATCAATATACACAAGTCTGTATTATGGGATTTTTATTGCTTTAGTCACGGTATTCGGTACACTTCTGACATTAATCTGGGGTTATTACTGATTAAATCAATGTGCAAGTCGGACTGCAGGCGGCTACTTCTTGATTGTGTTCAATAAGTAGTCGCTGATTCCAATTCGAATGTATCTATAAGTAAGTCAGCAGCTCTCCCTGAATGCTTTTTGGTGGCGTATTCTTCATTCATACGAGTTGAATTGTTTTAACAGGGGCTATATATGAACATTCACATTTATCCATCTCGTAATCAAGGGTTTATGGAATGGGGGCACAATTAAACGGTCATATACCCGTCAGTTGTGGCAAAACACCGGACGAAAAGGAAGTGGGTCCTCTGTTTTACTGGAACTGGTTTCGAGTAAGTGATTATTTTAGTTCCCCTATGCAATATCATCATCGGTACGAAATTTTGACTTATATACTACAGGGAACAATGGAACATGACGTTAAAGGGAAGGTCTATAGAGTTAGTCGGGGGGGAGTCCACGTACTGCAGACTGCAACGGGGGTATGTCATCAAGAGCGTTTCTTAGGTGCCCGAGCACATGGATTTCAAATATGGTTTGATCCGAAACGCCCCCAAAGTGTTAGAGATCTTCCGCGCCATCGTGGGTATCATTCAAGTGAGTTTTTTGTGAAACAAAAGGGAGGTGTGAGAGTTCGTCAGATCATTGGTGACAATTCCCCAATTACGCTAAAAACAGATGTTTCCATGATAGATTTGGAGCTTGAACACAGGGCATCCACGTCATTAACCCTTGCACCGTTTCGAGTCATGACCCTGTTTATCGTTGAAGGCCAAGGGAATCTAAATGATGGTTTAGGCCACTTTCAAAAAGGGGACTTTGTGGTGGTTTATTCCACAGAAAGTGACACAGAAGCTGTACATCTTCAAACTTCTCACAATGGTTACCTTCGAGCCGTTATTGTTGACGTAAGGCGGGATGATTTTACTTAAGCGCATATTCAGGTCTGGGTAAAGCTATTTGTCGATTTCAGTTCCGAGACCGATTAAGATATTTTTTTATTCCTATAAAAAGGATCCTCATCCAGTTGAATGAGTGTTATTGGCATATTCCCAAAGATGATTTAAAGTATAGTAGTCGGTTTAAAACATCATACTATGATATTAATCAACTTGGAAAAGGTGGATTATCATGCGAATAAAAAAGATTAACATGGATGAGGAAGGTCTTAATCGTTTTTTCGGCTCGTTAGAAGCGAAAATTATGGATATCATATGGGCAAAAGGTAGAGTAACAATAAAAGAAGTTCACGAGATGATTGATGATGAGAATCCGATATCGAAAAACGCTGTAATGACAGTCATGACAAGACTGGTCGAAAAGGAATATCTCATTAGAGAATCATCGGGTAAAGGGCGGGCAAAGGTGTCACATTTTTATGCCCCCCAAACGAAAGAGCAATTTATCACTGAGCAGACACGAGCTGTTACAGACAGTCTCTTTGCGGACTTTGGTACATTTTTGGTCAAAAATTTAATCGATAATCTAGACAGTGCTGACCCTGATTTAATCAAACAATTAGAGCTAAAGTTGAAGGAAATGAGACGAGATGAATAAACCAAGTGATTTTAGTCATAATCCGAAAATATCCTTAACCATTGCTTTACTAATCTGTGCAACTGTCTTGCTTCAGATGGGTTACAATGTCCTTCACCAAATTAAAGATGTGCCGTTCGATTCCGATATTACCCCATTGATGATGTCTACCATTCGAGATGCATTGTTTAATCATGAGATTTTTATAAATGCTTTTATTGCGTATTCACTCATCATTCTTAGTTATCAAACCATAAAGCAAATTTTTCTATATCGAAGTTGGGGGAAATTCGTTAGTTCTAACGAATTGCCTGAATTGTCTATTTACTATACAGAAAAAAACGTAGATTTGAATTGTAAGGTCAAAGTAGTCTCAGATTCAAGAAAGATTGCAGTGACGTCAGGTCTCTTTAAGCCCTACATCGTGCTATCTACCGGTCTTATCAACCATTTCAATGATGAGAAACTAAATGCAATTATTTTGCATGAATCATTTCACTGTTTAAGGCGGCATCCTCTTCATAATGTAATGTTATGTATCGGTTCTAAGAGTCTTATTTATGTCCCGATCGTAAAAGAGCTGGTTCAATACTATCAAATATGGATGGAACTGAATGCAGACCGATTTGCAATTGCAAAGATGGGGAGTGAGTCGCCTTTAGGCCATGTACTCCTTGATTTAATCAAGAATCAAACCGTAAAAACTCCGGGTTATGGTGTGCACTTCTCACATACCGCGATAAATTATCGAATTCAGCAGCTGATGGACCCAGAGCGTCGATTACAAGTGATGGTATTTAGAAAGAAAGCTTTGTATGCTTCCCTGATTGTGCCGGTATTGATGGGAATCATCATTATCATGGAATGTATTTAATTCGTACCTAATTAGTTTTATGAAGTGCGCAACAATCTAACAGAGTGAATTTCTGCATAAGAAATTCACTCTGTCTTAAATTTGTCAGAATTAGAGTTTTAACATTATTGAATGAACATATCTTCATGTGTTAGTCTGATAGCAATGTTAATTTAAATTTGAAAGGGTTGCTTTATTATGATAAAGAAAATAGGTCAGCACATAATAATAGGGATGATGTTTGCACTTGTTTTTGCCTTCCCAACCACCATATTTGCACATACTCAATTGGAAATGTCATCACCCAAAGAAGGGGAAACCGTAACGACGGAACTTAAGGATGTATCCCTGCAATTTGACACGAATATTGAAAAACTTAGCTCTTTAAAATCATTCATGAATCGAAACAGGAAGTGCCTCTTGATCAAACTACGATTGAGGGGAATACGATGACAAGGCATATTATGGATGGGACTGCTCTTGAAAATGGTACGTATACCATTGAATGGAGAATTGTTGGAAAGACGGTCACCCTATAGAAGGAAAATATGACTTTATTGTTAATATCAAAGCAAAGGAGCCGGTTACAGAAACCAATGAGAAGGAACCGGAAATAGCAGATAAAGAGGCTGTTTCTGAGCCAAAGGAAACTCCTGAGGTGACATCCGAAACGGCAAGCAGCAATCAAGCGAATACGGAGTCGGACATAAATCAAACAGGAAAAAGTAATATTTGGATTTATTTTGTGGTTGGTATTATGATCATCCTTATTATAGCTGGAGTAGGAAGAGTAATAACTCGGAGGAAAAAATGAATTGGTATTGGATAGGGGAACCCATACTTTATAGTTGCTTAGCTATCTTATTCGGGGGGCATTATCGTCCCACGTATTCATACACAAGTTAAATTCCCTGCCAAATTATTAATCATAGCAGCAGTAGGAGTCGCAATCTTTTCGTTCCTACGGTTCTCAGATTGTCCTCTTCTTCTCTGATGATGCTGGTTTTGCACTTATATTTAAGAATGTCATGCTGTTTTTCTCGGAAGGGAAAGCATATATTTGGACTGTGATATTCACAGGCTTATTTATCAGTATCGTGTTGGTGAACAACGGAGTTAATAATAGAGGAACCAATAAAACAGCTCTTACGGGTTATTCTTACTAGCGATTGGTATTATCGGACTCTCTCGTGGTCAAGCCATGCATCCTCCAATTTTGGAATCATAGGTTTTTGGACACAATTTTTACATTTGCTTTCTGTGAGCGTTTGGGCAGGAATTCTGGTTGTTGCTGGCATGTTTATACCCAGTAAAACAGATGAGTGGAAGGTGTTTTTAAGATGGTATCATCCGCTCGCAATTATCGCTATGGTTATCATCCTTGTATCCGGATTACTTTTAAATATGAGAACAGATCCTGATTATGTGAACTCTTGGATCACTTCATATGGCCAATCCTTATTGTTAAAACATCTATTCGTGATTCCACTTTTGGTCATTGCTTTCTTCAATGGTTTCTTAGTAAAAAGGAAGCTAAACCATACGGATTTCAATCCTAAAAAGTGGGTGTTGGTTGAGGGAATCATTATTCTACTGATCTATACCGTTACAGGCTATATGAATCAGCAGCCAGCCCCTCATGATTTAAATCCTCAATTGATGGAATCATCAGCATCCAAGTTATATATGTGGTTGATTCAAGGAAAAGGAGTGCGGGTTCCTGTTGAAATGACATGGAGTCCGATATCTGTGTTCCTCTTTATAGTGGCACTTTGTAGTATCGTTTCAATGTACCTGTTGTTTAAGAAAAATAAGAATGCTTACGCTGCTCTGATATGTGCCTTCATATTTACGTTTGTTTCATTTGTAGGGTTTATGACCTTAATATCCTGAGCTAAGACTTTAAATGAAATTACTTATCAAAAAGGAGCTGTCCCATAAGTAGTTTAAAGTCTATAAGGGATAGTACCTCTCATCGAAAAAGATGAAGAACGGTCGTTCAGGAGCTTATTCCTGAACGACCGTTTTCGCTTTTTGGCTTATGGTCGCTTGCTTCAGCAGATTATGGGCAAGCGAAAGCCACCCGACCTCCAGGCTCACTTTTGGCAAGCTTCGAAGCAGGAAACGCCGGAATCCCCGGTTGTTCTTTATTTGCCCAAATACACTCTCCACCTCCGTCATGCGCCGGACGGATAATTCGCGACCTTCTTCGCTCCGGAGTTTCTCTCTAGCTCTTTCTTTGTAGCGAAGATAGGTCATACTCACCTGTATTTCTCGATTTCCTTTCGCTTTGCTACAGCGATCTTTGAGCGGACATTCTGCACAGTCCGCGCTGCGGTAATGCCGTATTCGTATTTCATAGCCGCTTTCGTTCTTTTGCTTACTCTCACGTTGGAAGTGCAGCGTTCGACCGCTCGGACACAGCCAGGCACCCGTTTCTTCCTGATAAGTCCAGTTGTCGAGTTTGCCTTCGAATTTTCTTTGTGAAAAGTATTGTACTTCACCAGTGCCTCGCGCTCTTCTTTCTCTAGGTAAGCATAGTTTTCTTCACCGCCGTAACCGGCGTCCGCAATTATGGTCTTCGGTAGTTCGCCAAGGTTAGCTTTTACTTTCTCCAAATGCGGGATGAGGCAGCGCGTGTCTGTTGGCCGCTGATGCAGTGAATAGCCGATAATGAACTGGTTTTCCGTACCCACCTGTACATTGTAACCGGGCTTGAGTTGGCCATTGCGCATATGGTCTTCTTTCATCCTCATAAAAGTTGCGTCTGGGTCAGTCTTGCTGAAGCTGTTTCGATTGCCTAGCAGCTCTCGTTGCATTTCGTACTTCTGCTGCCGGGGAAGCAGGTCTTTGCGTAGTAAGCGGACAGCTTTCTTGATGGGCTTATTCTTCGGCTCTTCTTTCAGTTTTTGTTCGAGCCGGTCCATGGCCTTCTCCAGCTTCGAACTGGTTAACTCGCTCGCTTCGCCGAGTTCGGCAGAATCTTTGCCGCCATGTTCCGCTTCTTCCAGTAACTCTTGTTGTTCAAT
>NZ_CP020866.1:5902500-6414964 GCF_003184205.1 Paenibacillus sp. Cedars | reverse complement strand
TTCAGGGCGTCTTGAGCTGCCCAAAATTCACGGTTCTTGCGGTTCTTATTGTATTTGTCAGCAACAGCGCCCTTTTCGATCAGGCCGAGGGCTTTCGCAATTCGATTCAGCAATCCCTTGGATACCTGTTCTTCCTCGACCTCCTCACGCTTACCAACGCCCCACATACTGAATCCAGTGATCTCACCTTTTTGGATAGCTTCCCACGTCTCATCTTCCGTTACCTTAACACCGGCTACCCAGGAACCTTTAATGATGGTTTGGTCACCCATTTCCATGTCGCATGGGGCGATGTAAGATTCGACAACATAGCCTTTATCTGTTTCCAAATCATGCTGCTTGTCAATGTTGTAGGTATGCTGATTTTCCATGAACAAGTGTGCTGCCTTTTCGATCTCCACAGCATCCATCATATCGCCATGGGCATCCTCGATGTCAGGCTGGTATACCACACCGATCACAATTCGCTTCGAATCGTCGACTTTGGCAATCTGCACCTTCTTCTCGATGGCGTTCTTGCCCGCCGCCTTGATAATGGCGAATGGCACTCCGTTGGCTCCCTTATCGACGAGCGATAAGTGCGTAATTTTGGCGTCTTTCATTTTGAATGGCATTCCTCTTCTCACCTCCTCTCAGGTATAAATTCATGACAAACAGGCATGACAGCAAAAGCACCATACCTACGATTCTCATATTCAGTTCACCTCACTTAATCCATTACCAACTGCATCGTGCAGCGGCAGTTTACAATCTCTTCTGCTTCCCCTGCCGGATCCCCCGGATACATCAGCTTACTGGATCCGACCTTGAACGGCTTATCTAAAGCAACAATCTGACCATTCGCTTTACGGTGGGATTTCCGAGTCCGTGAGCCGGCTGCGGAACGCCACTTCTTTCCCTTGGCCACTTCGGATTGCTTCCAGCCTTCCAGCTTGCCACCATTGGCCGCTGCCGTGCTCATGGTCCGGGAGATGCGCTGCGCCCGCTGCATGGAAAACGGTCCTTCTTCACCCTCGGCAGCCTGAGCGCTGATCTCCTGAACCAGTAAGGCCCTATCGGAAGGTGTCTGGCCTTCGTCAATCGCCTTCTCAAAGCTCCGCAGTAGGGTATCAGTGGAAGCCGTATTCATATCCGGTACCAATTTGCGGATCTCTTTCACGAATTCTCTGGCTGCCTTGTTCTTGGTGTTCCAGGCCTTTTCATCATCTAGTTCCAATAATTCCGATTCTCCGGCCAGTTGGAACAGCGGCTCGAAGGCTTCCTGAACCGCCTCTTCGAACAGATCGCCAAAAACATCGGATGTTCGCAAGGCAATAAGCACCTTCCCCAGCTCGCCGATATCCCCCAAGGATTCATCGCTCAGCTCCGCAATGGCTTCCTGCAGCGCCTGACCCTGAAGCTCCAATATCTCCATGATCCGGTCTTCGCCCTGCTTATACAGTTCTTCCAAGACCTTACGCTCCACATAGGTCAGCTCAAGACTATCCAAAAACTCATCATCATCAGCCTTGGCGATCAGTTCCCAGCATGCCTCACACATGTACGCCCACCTCCGCCCCGCCCTTACGCAGCAAACGCTTTGCAATCGTAACAACCCGCTCCTGCAGGTCATCTGTGTCGTTGTCTTTTTCTGGATCAAGCAGTTCTGGCTGGTTGCCGGCAAGTTGAGCAATTGGAGTATCAAGGTATTCCGCACTGTATTTGCTTTCATCGATCGTCGTTCCAAGAACATCCTCAGCAATCGGGATCAGATCACGGACCAACATAATACCTCGATCTGCGATAAAGTCCAGCATTGCTTTACGGTCTGCCGGATCAATAATATTGGGACCTCGCAGCACTGCCCTTACCCGGAAGATACCCATGGCTGGGAACAGCCGCTTGTTGAACAACTCATTCATGATCCATTTTCGATAAGGCTCAAAGACTTGTTCCTCTGCGAATTGAAGCGCAGCCTGTGCTGTCGCCCGGTTATAGTCTGAGCTTTGTCCTACCAGGATTGGCGGCAAACGGAAGGAAGACAGGATATCGGATTTCTTCTCCTTGCCGTATTCGAGGAATAGGGCATCTTGCTGTAGAAGGTCGTTCAGCTTGTCCAGCTTAATAGCCACCTTCTCGACTTTCTCGTCTATCGGTCCACCTGTTTCTTCCCCCTTTGCTTCGAGGTACAGGATGCCGCCCTGAGACTGCGAACCCTTAACGTTCTTCAACAATTCAATCGATTGTTTTGTCAGTTTGCCATTCGCAACTGTTAGGATCATGGAGAGCATGCGGCCATTGCTGAAATAGGAAACGTTCAGTTCCTCGGCTTCCCGAGCCCCTACTACGCCTGGCGCATTACCGAACCAGCGTGGCTCACCATATGCCCCATCGTTACCAATGCGCAGGGGGATGATTTGATTATTGGTGCCCTCGGTACCGAACAACCTGAACCATACCACGGAAGTCCCTCGCTTCATGGCATAGCGTCGCGCATAAATTTCCTGCGAAAACTGTTCGACCTTCTTGGTTGAACTTATGCGCCGTTTCCGCTTGATTGTTGTTAAGTTACTCTCCCTGGTATAACGAACATACTTCGGGTCCATTCGAAAAATCGTTGGGAACTCGCTTCCAGAGGGCCAAGCAACCTCCAAATTCCCCATCCCGGTGCTTTCGAGATCTTCAATCAGCTGACTCACAATCTCGTCCGGCGAGTCCTCCAAATTACAGGTCTCCAGAAACCGTTGGGCCCGGTCCCATTCTTCCTTGGCCGTGCCGTCATCTTCACCCGGCAAATACTCTAATGCGATGCCATGACCAGCGATATTATGTTTATAGGCTTCGATGCATTGCGGAATGATATTGCTGTTTTTGACAAGCTGCCTGCAGCTGGCAGGATCATTGCCCGGTTCAAATGGTAACAGGCCATGCAAATCATAGAGCTTATCAAATACATCGGGCAGCTGAGCGCTGGACGGGATGTGTCGTTCCCCATCTTCCTTGGCGATCGGGATCCAAGCAGCATTGCCTTCACTCATCTATATCCACCCCACTTTTTCCTCATTTTCATTCTGTTCTTCCCATTTCTGTTGTTTCTTCTTGAACCATTCAAACCACTTATCTGCTACCTGCCGCACCTGCAGCGCGATGGAATAGGCCATGACTCGGTCATCGTTACAACCACTATCGGCTTCGGCTTTTCCGTTCTTGTCAATCAGCGTCATACACTCGCCGTATAACGCAGGACAGTAGATTTCAAAGAGCTGGTCTCTGATCGCTTCCTTAAAGTCACTAATCATCACAGGACGGGTAGCTTGGTTGGTGTTCCATCCCATAGTCCCCTTCTTGTGCATAAAGAGCAACGGATAATGGCAGGTATTGAACAATGTATTCAGTACCGATTCCCCGGTATTGTTGTTCTCTACGGCCAACAGTGCAGTATTGTAATACAGGCCGAGCGTGTTCAGTTTCTTACCGTACAAGTCGGTGTCCCACTTCCCATGGAGAGCCGCACACATTTCGCCTGTACGCGTCTCGATCACATAAGCCGCATCGTAGTCGCCGTCTTCCTTCCCCTTGGCTGTATCCGCCGCCAGAACGTACCGTTTGCCTGGTTCCGGTTTTCTGTAAATGACCAGCTCGCCCGAAAGCGTAGGGATGATCTTGTTTTTGACAAAATCGATCTCGTGATAGCTCCCGATCAAGCTGATTGCATCCTTAAGACGTTTGACGAACTTGTTGTCAAAGATACCCTCACCGGATAACAAGAAGGCATCGTCCGGCTCGGACGGATACTCCTGGTCAAACTGCCGCGGATCGCCGCCGCAATCGTTCCGAATGGTGTATCGCCGCCACTGTAGCTGCTCATCGTCCAGCGCATATTTTTCCTTGAGCTCCTGCTCTTCTTCGGTTAGTTCAAAGCCTGGTGGAACTGGCTTGCGATAATCCGGCATTTCGAACCATGCAAAAAAGAGCGGAGCAAAGTCACTCTCGCCCTTCACGGCTGCATCCCACATATGTTTAAACTCTTCCATGCCGTTGGCTGTGGATTCGATGATCCCCAAGCTGCCTGGCTCCTTCGAAAGGGCAGCCAGCAACGACAATAGATGCCGCTTTTTCTTCTTTGCTGGCCAGAAGGCGACCTCCGAAGCATGCAGGTAATGGATGGTGTCTGAACGGGCGAGGACCCGGCTCTCTGCCGTCTGTACAGTGATCTTCGATTTAAGCCCCGGATTCTTACGGCGGTCTGCCGTTCGAATTGCGGGATTTTCAAAAGTCAGCTTCTTGGCGTTGTTCTTCCGGCTCATGGGCTGAATGACTGCCGGCACCTTCTCATAGTAAAGCTGAAACATGTCATACAAGTTGCTGGAAGCGTCCGAAGACTGGGCAACGATAAAGGCGTTCTTCGCCTCCTGTAGTGACGTGAAATAATAAATCAGCGCCTCTGTTACCGTCGAGAACCCCATCTGGCGTGCTTTCAGAATGATGATCCGAACAGGCTTGCCGGCAGCGATATCCTCGAACACCTTTGCGGCATATCGACGCTGGGCATCGTTGAGAACCAACGGGACCATTTCCCCGGACTTGTTCTTGATCTTCAGCATCCGGAAACAGAATTGTTCGAAGTCGGATAGTATCGCCCTCAATTCTTCCAGTTTCTCCGGCCGCTGCTGAAGCTTTCGTTTAATCCGCCGTCGGTGTTCCTTGGCCAGTGATATTACCATCCTAAATCATCTCCATCATCGTCTTCATCGTCGTCATCCCCTTCCCCTTCGCCATAGCCCAGCGCCTTAAACTTATCCAGCTCAAGACGTTCGCGGGCGATAGCTAACTTTTCTTCTTCCTGCTGCATACTAGCAATCAGGTTGATTACCCGAAGCTTCTTATCCCTTGTTTTAACCAGGGCTTCCTCCTGCTTGAGGATCTTGTCCAGTTTCGACGTAATAACGGTTGTAATCTCGGTGACTTTCATTCCTTCAGTAAGGACCGGTACTTGCATTTGTTTCCCATTTTTAGGGCTGGTGTAAGGCACCATGTCCTTCCGTTGTGTGAGTTCCTCCTTTATCTTCCGTTCATGATCGGTCAGCCCTTCTTCCAGGAGCTTCACCCGCTTCATATGTCGCCGTTCTTGGAGCGTAAGCATTCGGAGCTGTTCTTCCAACTGGACAAGTGGAGAAGTATCGATTTGTTCAAGGAGCTCCAACTCTTCTTCCTCAAGCGTATCGAGGAAGATCGTCTCATACATGCCATGCTTCAATGCCTTTTTATTGCGATATGGACCACCTGAACCACCGCGGTTCCCCTTTGCATTCTGATTGCCGTGTGGAGCTCCTCCTCGATTGCCGGCGGCGTTTCTGTTCCCTTTGGGCGCTCCTTTTGGTTTCGGAGCGCTCCCATTCGTTCCAATTGGAGCGCTCCCTTTGAAAGGTGCTTCGGCGCTCCCATTCAATTCGTCTTGCCAACGATCCACAGCCTTCCATTTTCGGACCCTGGATTCTGGAACAGAAAGAGCGGCAGCGATGTCTTTAAGCTTCATCGTCCCGCCGCTCTCCAACCACATCTGTCTTGCCTTATCCCGTTCCGGACTTCTCTCTCTGGCCATGTTACACAATCACCACCCCCAACGAAAAAGGACGATCCTATTAAAGTCCGTCCTTCTGCAATTCAATATCTATTTCAATCAACTTTTTCAGGTCATCTACAGTCTTGATCTCGATTCGACCATCCTGAAAATCCTTGACCCACTTGGCTATGCCGGCCTTAACGATCTTCCGGTATTGTTCCTTGCTCTCGAGGATGCCTTCCATGACTTGAAGCTCATGCTGCATAAGCAAATCAGTGTTCTCAGGTGTTCCCATTGTCGTTCCCCTCGGCTTTCCGTTATGATGGAATGCGAGATAGCGGATGTCAGCTAAATGCCGCGCGCGGCGGGCCGCTATCTCAGCCGGGGGATACCCTGGTCGTAGGGGAGGACGTGTCAGCGTCCTCCTTTTAATTTCTGACCAAAAGAAAAACCGCCAGATTCGGCGGAAAAGTTAAACAAAAGCATGCTATTTAGTCATAAATTTATTAATAAAGTCGCTAATAATTGGCCTATGGCTTTTGGCGAGATTATCAGGAATATCATTTATATCAATGAACTCGAAATCTAATGATTCTGAACGATTAATAATCATTTCCCCTACAAAATGCTCAGTATAGAAGGCATTAACAACAACATAAAACTCATCGCCATTAGGTTGCTTAATATAATTATCTCGACCCGAGTAGACATTAATGAGTTGTAAATTATCAATAGATAAATTGGTCTCCTCTTTAATTTCTCTTTTTGCTGTTTCCTCGACTGATTCGCCTAATTCCATCAATCCGCCAGGTATTGCCCACGAGCCAGCAGGGTATTTCCTTTTTTGAAGTAGAACCTGATTGCAATTGTTCTTAATTAACACGACTGATCCCACAAAAATCAAAGGCCTTGTTCCGACAGCAGCTCTTAGTTCTTCAACATACCCCAATTTATATCTCCTCCTATTGAAACAACCTCCTAATATCTTCTTCAGTTAATCGCATTCCCCTTCCTGTCACTACCATTATCAGAATCAATAATACATTTAGGTTCCGGGATCTAAATGGCCAATCAATACAGGTTTAATACCAGTCGCTTCCTGATACCTTCGTTTAATGACATCACAGAACACCGGATCCAGTTCCAGCGTTCGGCAAACACGGCCGAGCTGGTCACATGTCATCAAGGTGCTACCGGATCCACCGAAGAAATCAACCACCATGTCTCCCTTTTGGCTACTGTTTCCGATCGGGATGGCTAGTAGTTCCAACGGCTTCTGGGTTGGATGGACGTACTTGCCGACATCCCCTCGGGACACTTCCCAGACCGTGGATGGTTCAGGTTCTTCCACGGACAGGCCAGCACGCCATACTGTGGTCTGCCGGCGGTCGCCGTACCAAGCTGGGGCCTTTCCTTTTCTATGAGCGTAGAATACCGGCTCATGCTGCCAACGGTACTGCGACCAACCGAACGAAGCCGCGTTCTTCACCCATACGCATTGACTCCGGATGACTATGCCCGCTGCATTCATGGCATCTTCGAATTGGCGCTGGTAAGACGATGGATGAAAGACGTATACCGCTGCAGTTGGATCCATATGTTCGGAATACCTCTCGAACACGGAATGCAAAAAGCCCACAAATTCCTCTGCAGGCATGTCGTCGTTCATTATTGTCCCCCGGCCATCGGCGGCCAGACGGGAAGAGTCGCTTTCAACAGCCACGTTATATGGCGGGTCTGTAACCACCAGCGCAGCCATTTCACCATCCATCAAGCAGCCTACATCATCCACACTGGTTGAATCACCACACATTAACCTATGAGGGCCAAGCTGCCAAATGTCTCCCCGTTTCGTCTCCGGCTCCTGGATGTCATAAAGCGCCCCTTGAACGTCAAAGTCATCTTCCACAACAGGTTCCTCAATCTCCGTATCTGGTACGATGAACTCAGCCACCAGGTCACTGATTTCTTCCTCATCGAAACCCGATAACGCCAAATCCGCGCCGCTCATTTGCAGATCAGCCAACAGTCTGGCCAACGCTTCGTCATCCCAACGACCGGATACCTTGTTCAACGCAATGTTCAGAAGCCGTTCCTGCTGATCATCCAGGTCAACGACACTGACGGCCAACTCCGTATGTCCTTGCTCATGGACCATAATCTTATACCGCTGATGCCCGCCGACCATGTTGCCAGTGCGCTCGTTCCAAACGATCGGCTCTACATAGCCGAAAGCTTCAATGGACTGCTTTAGCTTCTCATATTCTGGATCCCCTGGCTGCAGATCGAACCTCGGGTTGTAAGCAGCTGCGTTAACCTGGTCTATCGGGATGATTCTGATATTCACTTCATTTCCCTCCTATTTGAGTTGAGTTGGTTTCTAATATGGATGCACGACAAATAGGGGCACACACCAACGCTATGCCCCTTCTCTGCTATTTTCCTGAATCGTTCCTCTATTCGTCCGCAATCAATAACCATCACCTTAAAACGGCCTAGATTTCGTCTTCTGAAAGCAAAAGAAAAAGCACCCTAAGGTGCCCACTATTTCAAACCTAATTTTTTTAAAGCAAATTCCTTTGCCAATTCTCCAGTAACCGTTGCTAACACGGAAAATGGAGTAGCAGAAAGCTGCTTACCCAATGTTTTCTTGACCTTCGACCAATTTTCGTTATCTCTTATGGAATCTAAAAATTCGTGCCCTTGCCAAGTTAATGTTACAGGGTAGTATTTTTCTGGGCCAGCTGTGTTAGTATCCCAATCAAAATCTCGGTCTAGTTGAAAAGTAGAAATAAAACCTGCCTCCTCCAAGATTTTAACATGATAATAGAAATCCACGTCGTCAACTCCGTCAATCCATGAAGATTTATAAGGAACTTTCTCCGGGTGCTTCCCTTCCGGACCAAGGGATTCAGTAAGCAAGAGAACCTCGCGAACTATGTCCATATTTCTCTTCATAATGCCACCTCCTGGTTATGCTTCGCAATTCGACATCGGGAATTATTTCCCTTCAACGATTACCAGACGTATTTATCAGACTCCACGACCTCAGCCAAGGATCTCCACAAGAAAGCCACGAGCGACTCTCCTTCCGAGCTTTGAAATACTGAGCCTCCGTTCCAAAGAAGAATCCAACCATGGCCGAATGTACTAAGGTTGAACGGAAAAGCAAAGGATAACAGCTCCATCAGCATGCCGGTGGTGAAGAGAGGATATGCTTCGTCGAAACTGATCTTTTGATTGTCCCCGTATACGAGAATAATATCTTGAAGCTGCTCATCATAATAATCATTCAAAACCACATGTCTGACATCGGGTTGACCCTTAATGAAAAATTGATCACCAACTTTATAATCAAAAAACGGCTTATCAATGATTTTTTTTAGCGTTTCTTCCCCGATCGATAACGTCTCTTCTGCAGTTAAGATATCTCGTTCCAGTTGCATATAAACACCCCTAATGCGATTTATTCAGCTTTAGGAGGATTTTACCTCTTTCTGGCACTCAGGTCGAGAACAAAACTGCTTCGTTCCGGTCCATTCACCCCAATAACACCCTTTGCACTTCTCCGGTTGTTTTGGTGCGGATCGCGGTCGTTGCAGCTTATTACGTTTTCCGGCCATGTCGTCGTTCCTTCCTATTTCGTGGTGGGCTGCTTGCTGTCACTCTGATTAACCATTGAATCCACTTCATTTATCCGTCACGCTCCTACGAGGAAATAAAAAAAGCCGCTCCAGAAAGGAACGACTGCTATCGATTTATGTACGCATTTCTGCGATTTTATTACGATTTTTGGCATTCACGTTACGCTTTTGAAAGAATGGCGACCGTGCCGGCCGCAGCAAAAACGCTGCGCTCTTTGCTTTAAAAGCATATGTACTTAGTTACTAGAGAGGAAGAACAAGACCATTTTACTGATTTCATAAAACCTCAGTCAACCTTCATAAAGTTTATACACTGGATTTTTTCCATTGTAATCTACTTATCCCTCAATAATACTCACTCATTCTATTTGGTCCATCCCCAAATCCCGCTAGCAATATACACTGAAATAATAAGAGTAGCTGCCAGAATAAAGGGGAATGCCGCTTTGACTGTTCTTTTGATTTCAGGAATAAAAATTGTCAATAAATAAAGCACTATAGAGATTCCCAACAAACTAACTATTCCGATGATAATTGGTCCAGTAGCTTCCCAAAGCTGATTCAAATGTTATTCACCTCCTGAAGCCTAATTTCGACATCAGTAGAAAACTTACCTGCTCAGGTTCTACCAAATCCTTGAAATAGAAAAAGCGAGAAGAGTTACGCCCCGGTCATATGCCGCATTCATGCAGCCGTGCGTGTCATTCTCGCCTTTTTCTATGCTTACATCCTATCATGGGAAAACCGCCATGTGGTGCTCAACTTAGGGTCACGTTAGAGTCAATTTGGTTCAGTTTAAGGTCAAATTCCGCTTAATTTTATGGTCTGCTCAATCGCTCCTCATATTTACAAAGCAGATGAGGGTTATTAAGCTAACGGGCAGGATACTTTGGTGCTGCCTCGAATATACAGTGAAATAGAATTAGTAAAGTAAGGGGTGATAGAAGTGAATTGTTTTATACTAACAGGTGCTTCACATGGAATAGGTGAAGCCATCGGAAAAAAACTGTTATCAGATAATCATCATCTTATATGTGTCTCGAGAAAAAAGAATGAAGCACTTATTTCTTTGGCAAATTCACAAAAGCAAACGGTTTTGGATTATTTCGAATTTGATTTAAACCATGTTGCAGACATTGATAAATTAATGAAAAGTATCTTCGAGAAGATAAATCCTGATGTTGATTCATTGTATCTAATCAATAATGCAGCAATTTTCTTTAATCAACCTATAGAAGACACAGACCCAGGTTTAATAGCCCAGTTGATGAATATTAATTTGGTTTCACCAATGATTTTAACTTCAAGTTTTATAAAGTATTCGAAACATTTAAATGTCGAAAAGAGAATTTTGAATGTTTCGTCGGGATCATCATTCAATTTGGCCTCAGGTGGAAGTTGTTACTCCACATCTAAAGCCGGTTTAGAAACATTCACTAAAAGCATTGGAATCGAAGAGACCGATGTTAAGATCATGGCAGTTAGACCAGGCATGGTCAATACTGAAATGCACGCTACCACAGCAAATAAGAAGAATCTAAAAACACCTGAATATGCTGCAGATAGAATACTTACTTTTCTTATAGACCGTTTTGAACACGGGAAGACGGTAAAAGCTTGGTAAGGGTCTGTTAAACTAACGGGCAGGTTAGTGTGGTCATGGTCAATTGCCTTTAGCAGCTTAATCACCTTGCTTTTGGAGCAAATAATTCATGGATATTTCCTTCTGGGTCAGCAAAGAATGCAGTTCTATGGCTCCAAGGCATATCCGAAGGAGCTTTGATAGGAGTAGCCCCTTTTGCAATGATTTCTGCATAAACTCTATCCAATTCATCTGCCGAATCAACGGGAAATGCCAGTTCAAAACTTTGCCCACTTTTTCGTTCTTTGTAATCTTTGTGTTCAGTGATTTGATACATTATTTCACGAGAACATATCGCAAATCTTACACCTTTATTTTCTAACCCATAGTAGTGATCTGATTCTGAATCGATACGAAAACCAAGTGCGTCTCGATAAAACTCCCCCATTTTTGATACATCGTCTGCCAAAACTGTAATCAGGTCGATTCTTGGCTCCATTTTTCTCAACACCTACTTTCAATTAATTATTAAGCATTTTACCATATTATTGTATTAAGCTAACGGAAAACGTTAGTTCAATAAAATAGCGGTAAACTAAGACTTTATTTCGCATCTTAGTTTGCCGCTTTTTGTTGCACACTTCTTAAAACTCCACATTATCCTGCTCAAAGAATCCCATCAGTTTTAACGTGTTAGCCATACTTTCAGTGCCTTCAGCGATCTTCCGACGAATAGTACTGTCGCTCAGACCATGTCTGAAGAACAGCAATGTCTCCTTATAGGAGTAACCCTGCAAGTACCTGTAATCGACAGCCTTCCTTTCATCATCGTCTTGAATCAAACTGAATGCCCTCCGTAGCTGGTGAGTATAAAACTGATATCTCTGATATACCCAGCGCTGCTTTTCAATCAGAATCGTAGCGTTGGCCGTCTTATCAGCATGTAGATCCTCCTGATCGATCCGGCGGGCAGCTTCGCCATCAATGGCCACTTGTTTTAAATCTTCTTCGAATTTTTCAAAATCCTGCATGAGCATTGTCATCTCTTTATACTTTCCGAGCAGGAATTTTGTGCGCTGGATCTCCGCTTCGTTTGCTTTTGGAAAGAGCTCTCCTTGTCCCCATGCCATCGCCATTCCCCTCAATCCCCTTTATGCTATAATTATTGAGAGGAATATATTACCGATTGACCCCCGCGCCCGGCCAGGTTTTGGGGGTCTTCTTCAACTCCTGATATTTTGATGTTCGCAAGTCACTTTCCCCAAATATCTCTATAACACTTCCGGCAAACCTTTATTTTGTTTCCGTTCATTTGGTTTTTCATCACGCACACTGCTTCATTCCTTTTGCATAGGTCACAGATCGGTTTGGCCTGATTCCCCGCGTTCCTGTTCATCTATTCTATAATTCCTTTGCTACCAGCCCACTCACCTCTTATATGGGCTTGTTTAAACACGTATTCAAGCGCGTCTTCAAACGACATATCAAGTCTTTTAACCATTTCAAAAACTTCTTTCTTGAACTCCTCCAAAGTTTGATCGAACAATCTCTTCATAGTCCTCGCTCCTTGTATGGGGGCCCGCAGCCCTGTATTATCTAACCCAATTGAATCCTCTGTTATGGTCCTCGATCAGGTACGCCTTGCCACGCCGGACAAAGTTGTTCGGCTCCACTCGCAACGTGCCGGCTCCCGTTTGAACAACTCCTCGTTCGGCAAGCTCAGTGCCTGCAGCAACGACCATTTTGATCTGCTCAATGCGGCAGCCGGATTCGATCAGCGGATTCAACGCCTGGTCAATCAACTGAATTGCTTTAAGGGATATGGCCATTTCAGCATCTCCTTTACTTTGCCTCTTCTCGTAATCTGCGACGTTTGAAATCAAAGCCCATACGCTCCAATTTCCCTCGAACACCGAGGGCGCTTTTTCCTAGCGTCGAGCCGATCGTTTCGTAGCTGTACCCTTCTTGAGCCATCTGGAGCAATGTTTGAACCTCATCAGGTGTATATTTGATTATGTTATTCAGGCGGACCGGTCGCATTTTGAGATTAAGATCATGGATCCGTCGTTTTATGGACGATTCCGATCGGTTAAACATGCGGGCTAATTCCGGATAGGTAATTTCGGTTTTCAGGATCTGAGCAAGCCTCTGGTCCTCTGCAGGCGTCCAGTCAACGGATTGCCATGTTTTCTGGGACCTTAATTGATCTGCTTTTCGTTTTACTTTCGCCCATTCAGGCTCAGGCCCAATTGTCCCCGGTTCCATTTTAGCTAGGTTCAGCAGCTCTTTATGTTTCTCAGCCCATTTCCAGAAGTCGGAGTACGCTATAACCAAAACTCTCGCACTTTGAGCAAACAACTTCTTTTTGGCGGGCATCCCATAACGATTAATCCAATTTTTCATCGTAGAGTATTCTCGACCAAGCGCTTTACCAAGTTGGCAGACCGTTATACCATCAAAGTTCATTCTGGCATCAGATAACCCTATACGCTGAGCCTTAAGTTTTACGGCATCTACGCTTCTTCCAAGGCGCATCGATATCCCCTTAATGCTTGTTACTCCCCATTGTTCTTGAAGGTAATCTGCTTCTTCTTTTGTCCAACTAGGGGCCTTTGGCATATCTATACCCCCAATGACTGGAACTCAGCGCCCTCGGTATCATCAATTGTTACCGTAGACATCCCGTCCCATTTCTCACGGATCTCCTTGGCTTTTGATTTGACCGCGGCTGCTTGCTTCGGCTGCAGAACAATCCCCATCGCTTCTTCGTAATGTTGCGCTGCCTTTGCGTAAGCTCTGCTGTGCATGTAATTCATCCAGTTCCAAAATTTATGATTGCTGAAGGTCTTCACCTTCTGAAATACTCGTCTACGGGTCTGCTCATCCACCGTCAATTCCTCCCCGATAGTTTCTTCTGATAAACGTGAGCGAATATATTGCCGTGCTTTCTTCTGACAGCCCTCGCCCCTTTAGATGCGCGTTCTGTAGGCGTGTAAAGCGGTCTTGTTTTCGCTTCCTCTACTGTCCACCCGCAGTCTTTTACTCTCTTCCGAAATGTCTCGTATGAAATGCCGTTGCGAGCGGCTTCCTTGATGTCTTCTGGCTCGAAAATCTTGACTCTATAGTTGTCTAGATTTTTGATTATTTCCTTCGTGCTCATAACTGGTTTCATCGCTGCGTCTTGCTTTGACCAACCACGGTAAACTCTTTTGAAATACAGCCTTTTAGATATCCCGTTCTCTGCAGCAATATCCAACCACTTACGATGGATGATCGTCTTCCGCGGCGAGGTTATGACCGCTCTATCCTTGTCCCATCCGAGTCCACGGATTCGATGATTCACAAGTTCTCTCGAAACTCCATTTTGGGCAGCTAGTTCATATTCAGCCGGCGTAATGTAGTAGTCATAAACCTTCACAGGTTCTCCTCCCCCATTCTAGGAACTGACGTTCTGCAAGAAGCATGTATTTAGGTACCCCGGTCTGCTTCGACCGGGGCTGGAATGTATTTATATTTAAGCGACACCGTTGCTTTTCATTACTTCTTTGACCGCTTCTTTGTACTTAGCGTATTTTCCGTTCAGCTGACCCGATGTCATACCGACACTGTTGGCAAGCTCACGCCAGGTCACTTCCTCCGTACGCTTACGTTTTAGCAACTCAGGGAAATCAAGCGGATGGTCAGGAAACGATGGTCGCTGCGCAAGAATGTACTCTTCCAGTTCTTCCTTGCTTATCTCTTCATCGCTGGATGTCTGGCTTTCCTCAGGATCAGGGCCGTCGTCCGCTGCAGGGGCTTGGTCAGATTCTTCGAAGCTCATCTCCTGCCCACCAGACTGCTCATGCTGTTGTTCCTGCATCCATTCGGGAAGATCCGAGCCTTCTTGGGTTGAACCCTCGCCGATGATCTCCTTTTCATAATCATTCAGCTCGTCGCCATCCTCTGCCGGCGGAGGGTCCCCTGCAGGATCTTCCGCTTGTCCTTCACTGTGTTCAGCGGATCCCTCTGATCCGGATTCCTCGAGGTTCAACTCAGCCTGATTCTCATCCTTCTGCTCATCCGATTGCTCAACAGCTGTCACCACGCCAGAAGCATCTGCAGTTACGCGCCGGCCACCTTGGTAAAGCTTGTAGGCGTCGTCATCTTCATCAAAGTCGAATGACATTTGTGGATCTCCTAGGAATACGTTGAGCTCTTCCCCTTGGTTGTTACTTAAGAAGACCAAATGTGGTAATGCTGCTCTAAGCGGAAAAGTCAGTTTAATCTCAATAGTCGACTCCCCAATTTTGATGCCTTTTGCCAATTCTCCAGTAAGTTTCGCAAAATCTTTCCCCATATCGATCACTTTCCCTTCTTCTTTTTAGCCGGCTTTTTCACCGGTGGATTGATAATGTTATGAATAACTTCCTGCTGCGGCTTGGTAAGCTGTACAGGCTCATGAATTGCTCTTATGACTTGCGCCAGGACAAAGGCGTCCCGGACGTTATCACTTGGGTGTTCAAACCCCCAGCGTTTGAAAATAGGCAGGATTAGCTCCTCTTTCGACCCTTTCCCCACCCCAGTAGCAAATTTTTTGAGTTGGGTGGGTGCTACCTCGATGTATTTCTGCTTTCTCACATACAGTCCGATGCGAATTGCCCAGCCTATTGCATACTGTTGTCCCACAAAAGATCCGGTCGACCCATGAGAGAATCCCTCGATGGCCACTTTGTCGGTTGGCTGGATTAACCGGAGTGTCCGGACAACAACATCGTTGATCCGTGCAGCATCTAACGCACCATCCGCTTGGATCTCGATCCTTTTCAAGACATTACCGTTCGGGTCCAATATAGCGACCCCCGTTTTCGTTGAGTGGTCTACCCCGACATACCGGTTCATTTCCCCACCTTCTTCAATTCTTGGGCGGCGTACTGATAGGCTGCAGCAGCAGCTGTGTTATCGTCAGCTTCGGCCTTCGTTTCCAGGTCGTCAATAACTCTTTTGATTTCGTCTCTTACTTCCACGTTTCTTGGCCCTCCTTTTCCTGTTGGACTTCGACCATCCGCGGAGCACGAAAACTTCTCCAATTTGTCGGCCGTCTTTGTCATAGATGATTTCCCAGGGTGACTCTTGAAAAAACGGATCGATCCGAACCTCACTGCGCAAGCTGTCCGCCTCCGATCTTCATAGCGAGTTCAAACTCTTTGACACCCTCGTCAATCTCAGAAGATTCCATGCCTGAGAACTCGGTAAACAGTTCCTGACGATCGGGGACATTGCCAGTATTCATGAACCGGTGCCTCATGTATTCGAACACACTCCACTTGCTCCAAGGACTCCCCATCATGCACCTCGACGTATGGCGCGTTTCTTTAATCCGCTCTTACTAATCAAAAGCAACTCAGTCGGGGTATCCTGGACGACTAACCAGGAATCCGGAACGAGCTTCCATGCCTTCATTTCTTCTTTCTGCTTACGGGTAGGTTTTGTTGGCCTCGTTTGTTTCCCCAATGTAATTCCTCCCTCACGCCCATTGGCGTTTATCCATATTGACCACCTTGTTCTGTTTTGGTGGCTGCGGACCGGGATCCGAATGCACCCGATCGTAATTGACAAACTTATTGAATTGCTTCAGGAAGACCAGTTCCACAGTCCCCACTGGACCATTCCGTTGTTTAGCGATGATGATCTCGATGATATTTTTCTTTTCGGATTCCTTATCGTAGTAGTCGTCTCGGTAAAGGAATGCAACGATATCGGCATCCTGCTCGATCGACCCAGATTCCCGAAGGTCACTCATCATTGGACGCTTGTCCTGACGTTGCTCCACGCCTCGGCTGAGCTGGGAAAGAGCAATAACGGGCACATCCAGTTCCCTGGCCAAGTGTTTCAGCGTCCTGGATATCTCGGACACTTCTTGTTGACGGTTCTCCTGTCCACGCCCTTTTCCGGCACTGGCGATTAGCTGCAAGTAATCGATCACGATCAACCCAAGCCCTTCCTGTTTCTTCAGCCTGCGGCATTTCGACCGGATATCATGGACCGTGATGCCTGGCGAATCATCAATCAGGATATTAGCCCCACCCAGCACACCAGCAGCCGCGGACATTTTGCCCCAATCATCTTCAGCCATATCACCCATTCGGAGTTTACTTGCTTCCAAATTCCCTTCAGCGCTGACCATTCGAGTCACCAGCTGTGCAGCCGACATTTCTAAACTAAATATCGCCACTGGGTCCCTGCTCAGAAGTGCTACATTCTGCGCAACATTGAGGGCAAAGGCTGTTTTCCCGACTGATGGTCGGGCAGCGACAATGATTAAATCACTTCGTTGTAAACCAGCTGTGATTGAATCCAAAGCTGTGTATCCAGTTTGAAGTCCTGTAACCTCACCGGTCTTAAATGCCTCTGATTTCACTTCTGTCGTCTCGATGACTTCCACCAGCACGTCATTGATTCGTTTGAAATCCTGCTTAGGAGCTGCGCGATCTGCAAGACTCGTAGCGACTTGCTGCGCTGATGTGACCAGGCGCTGTATATCCTCACCCGCGACGGCAGCCTGTATCCCGGCCATACTCGATCGGATATACTCACGCAACATGAACTTGTTTTGTACGGATGTGACGTAGGATTCTATATTCGCTGTCGTTGGCACCGAATGGGCCAGCTTTGACAAGTAGCTTACGCCGCCAATATCCTCAAGCTCTTTCTGATCCTGCAGACACGAAGTCAAAGTCACCAGATCGATCGGCTGCCCTTCCTCGGCCAGCTCCAACATTCGGCTAAAGATGATCTGATGTTCTGCGCGATAAAAGGCATTCGGAACCAGTGCCTCAACGTACTCGTACACATCCGGATTGATCAGGATCGCGCCTAGTACAGAACATTCGGCAGCCAAGTCATGTGGCATCTCAGGCATAAACATGTCAGGCTCGTTTGAGTTTCGCATATATAGCCTCTTTCCAACCTGGTGGAGGCGGGCACGCTTCTTCTCGAGCACGGGCACGCTCAGCGAAATATTCCTCGGTAGCCACCTTCATCCGGTCCCGTTCAATTTGCTCTCCTAAGCTCCCGCGGATCTCCGCAATATTTGGCGGATATTTGCTTGACATGATGTGCTTATCCACGTTCTCCTGAGCAACATCCTTCTGAAAATCCCAGAGATATTTGTGATCGGCTTTTACTCGATCAAGCGATGCGTCAAAAGCCGGATAGTATTTTTTGATGTGCTTATACAGTTCGGCAACCTCAACAACTTCCACGCTCTCTCTCCTCCCTGATAAAACGTTCAAGTTCGTCTATCTCTTGCTGTTGCTTGCTCTTCCGTTTTGATGGTTCTGGATTTACAGCCGGCACCGCAGTCTTTGCCTGAGCCCGTTCGAGATAGGAAAGCAAGTCATCCCAGCAGCCGAATATCACCGTTTTGCAGTAAGAAAACAACCTGATCTTATCTGCTGGCCGCCTTCTGGTAGCCTTCTTTCTGGCGATAGCAAGATCGATGAAAAAGTATACGAGATCCAGCGGCATGGCCTCGTTCGCAACCTCGCGTACATGTTCCCAATCGCTTGGAACAGGATTAAGCACCCCGTTCTTCTGCATGTAATATTTTTCGATTTGGAGAACACGTTGTTCGATTGTCGGTTTATCAAGGTCTATTTGGCCTGTGGAGACGGCACCCACAGCGGACGTCAGCACCCCGGACCTTGAGCTCAACTCTTTTTGATCGTCTTCGCTTAATCCATTAATCCATCTATCTATCAAGTTCTTTATAATATCTTTTAGATCAGACATTTCTGTCCGATCACTCCCTGAAATTTGCTCGTGATCGGACATATTTGTCTGTTCACCACCCTCATGATCAGACAATTTTGTCTTATCACTTTCCGTATGATCGGACATTTCTGTCTGTTCATCTTCATGTGATCGGACAATTTTGTCCGTCCACTTCTTCGAATTTCTAACTGAGAGAATCAAACCTCTGGGAGCCCTGGTCACTCGTATGTATTCATGCTGCTCTAGGTTGTCCAACCAGCGGCTCACAGTCTTGTCATTAACCCCGAATCTCTCACCGATCTCTGACAGCTTCATAGGCTTGTTCCTTAGGACGATGCCCCAGACGGTCCCCTCCTCTTGTTTCTCGGATGTCGTGGAGCTTACGCACCAAAGGAATAGCCATATCGCGTTGCCTATGTTCTTATAATGTTCTGGCTCCAGTAATCCGGAGTACATCGGAAAAGGGTAACTGCCTTCGGGCATATAATCATCCCCTGACTAACTACTAATGATTTGACTTACATCCTTGTTTTCATATAGCACGTTCCCTCATAATCCTTTCTTTCCACTCCTTGTCTCCAAGGCATCGGCCTGGTGTTATTTCAAAGTGCCTTCGGCCCAGAACAAAGGAGACAAACTTACCTGAAGACCGTTCGTAGTACATACCGTTTAAAACCGACTGAACGTCCTCTTCGAAAATATCCAACTGAATGGGTTCATTCACGTTTTACGCCCCCTGTCGTCCCGTAGGAACACGATTGGGTATATCACTCGAACAACCGTCCATCCGGGGTATCCTCGAGCGAAATATGCCCTGGTCTCCCTCTTAAATTCCTCTGGATCGGTTTGCATTAGCTTCCAGATCCGATCGCCCATCATACTTCGCATCAAAGGTTGTTCCTCGATCATCGACCAGCCACCCGGACGAGCTTGCCTGTTGTCTCTTGGATCTCTCGCTTGAACCGTTCCTCGTCGCTATTTCCATCTGATAGGTGCAACAGCCAAATCTCCTGAACTTTTCGGGTATCATTGGCTTTCAAGAAATCTTTTACATGATCCAGGCCAAAGTGCGATTTCAGCAGCCGTTTCATTTGCGCTGGGTGGAGGCGGCCGGTTGCCACCCGTTCCTTTACAATGTCCATCGAATAATTGCATTCCACCATGATGTGGGTCAGATCTCGGAAACGGTGCCGGCAGTAGAAGGTGTCCGTAAGAAATACCAATTTGTCGCCGGCTGTATTAGCCAGAAGGAACCCTAGTGGTTCCTCCACGTCATGCTGGATATCAAAGGGTAAGATGTTCCAAGTCCCAATCTGGAGATCCGTCATGGCCTTGATCACCTTTAGTCGATGCCCTGATAACCCTCTGGCGTCCGCCGTTCCTTGACTGGTGTACACGTTAATTCCGGCCTTCATGATGTCCTTGGCAGCCTTGCTATGATCCAGGTGTTCATGGGTGATCAAGCAGCCCGCAATCTCTGACATTCGAAACTTCAAAGCCCGTTGCAGTGACTTGAAAGGAAATCCGGCCTCCAGTAGGAGAGCCGTTTTCCCATCGCTAATCCGGTAGGCATTACCCGCGCTGCTGGAGCCTAGACAGTGAATATCGATCACCAAGACTCAGGGCCGCTGCCAGCCGTCTCCATAGGTGGTACATCACCTGAGAAATCTTCAAAGTCCATCGCTTGTTGATCTCCAGGATCCGGCTTGGATTTAGTACCACTACCTGAAGAAGTTTCCTTTTTGGTTTGGGTCGGCTCAGGTTCCGAATCTGTGTCAATCGGTGGAGTGATGTCAATGACTTCGCCATTTGCATTGGCAGCTATCTCTGCTTCAACTTCTGCTTCAGCAAGAACCTCGTCCTGACGTTGAAAGTGTTTCATGACCAGGCTGCCATCATCAGAAGTGTTCATATAAGCTTTACAGGCACGATTGATAACAGTTCGTTTTGCCATCTCTCCAGGAAACTCATTATGGGTGCTGTTTTCCTTGTCCGGATTCTGTTTTGATTTCTTCCAGGCTTGACGGATCTCTTTCATCGTCATCACCTCGGTGTATTCACGGCCATCCGGCCAGTAAATTGTGCAGTAGGCCCCAGCAATCTTGTCATCATCCATGTTGGAAAAACTCGGCTTATGCTTTGTGATTTTTTTACGGCCACGAACAATTTCAAATTCGAATTCGTCACCATCATAAATAATTTGCGCATCGATTTCTTCTGCCCCAGTTACTCGTTTGGTCACGGCCATCGTGCCAAAGTAGCTGCGCTGAAAGGTTAAATTCTTGCCATATACAATGAAATAGCCTTGTTTCTTGGCTGGATTCAGACCCTGCACAACCATGTCCAATAGGGCATTGGCGATGCTGTCTCGGCTGCAAACTTCCAAAGCCGGTTTATAGTCCTTGGTCTGTACTGATTGAAGAAGGAGCCACGCTGATTTCATAGCGTTCTCTGGACTGTAGCTTGCGGGGAAGTGAATCTCCCCGCGCTCTTGAAATTGCCGAACCTTATCTGCTACTACATCAACTGTGTCGCGCTTTACGAGCGCCAATTGTTGCGTACTCATTTAGATCGCCTCCTAAGATTAATCGTAATATGATCTGTTACAGTGGGGGCAGCCAGTCACCAATTCAGAACCGGCCTTTTCGACTGTGATTCCAGAGGTATATGTGCCACCATTCCATCCGGAATACTCATGTGGTTCATAGATGTTCTTCCTACAACTCCAGCAGTTACCGGATTGGGGAGCAAAGTGAGGGGCTTCGTTCTCCTCACAATATTTTTTCTGAGCTTGAATGCTCTTGATGATGTCATACATTCAAATCGCCTCCTGCATGTTTTTATGAGCTACGACGCGCAGCTTCTTGTCCGCTTCCGAAACAACCAGTCGAATTATCTGAGCGTCTGTGTCGATCAGTTGGGTTACCGATTCGGCGTTATCGATAAAGATCGGTGCCGAGAATCCGTAGTGTTCGCTGAGAGTGTTAATGATGTCCAGTCCTACATTGATCCGGGCGGCATTGTTCAGGCCGCCATCGTACGGCACCCCATCGAAAAGTGTCGTACAGACGTCATTCAGGCCGCCATTTAGTTGTTCCTCGAAAAGACGGAACCGTGCGTACTTGAATTTGTTGTTAATCCTGGACTCGAGCGCGGATACTTTGGTCCGTGTGAACTCTTCCGTAAGGAACAACTCGTGTTCCAGGCGCTCATACTCGGCGGCCAGCTCGCGTTCCTGCTCAGACAACTCAGCGATCCTTTGTTCTATCTTCTGAACCTGTGCGAACTTTTGCTTGTCGGCCTCCAATTCATCAACTTGCTGGCGAAGCACACGAATTTCAGATTGCACCTTGGAAACAGCATCGGCACTTGATGAGCGAAGCTGCTCGATCTCGGCTCGTACTGCCTCAGCTTCTTGAAGTTTTACCTGGTACTCAGGATCATCTAACGGGTTAGCAATCGACATCTGAAGCTCGGTGAGTTTGACGTTGGCCGCCGAGACTTCGGACTGCTTTGCAGCCAATTCCTCATCCAGTGAGAACTGCTTATCCGCAAGATCTTTCCAGGCTTCATTCAGCTTCCTAGATTCTGCAGCAGCAGCTTTGCCATCAGCAGAGATTTGATCAAGCCGGCGCGACTTGTTAAGGTTGAAATCGGCTAGCGCCTTGTCTTGGGCAGCCTGGACCTGATCCTCAGGAAGAGCTTGTCCGCATGCAGGGCAATTAGGGCCGTGATCATGATCATGGATCGGAAACTCAAGAGAATTCGCAGCATCCCACTCTTCCATAAGCCGCTTAATCTGGCTCTCGGACCGTGCTGCTTGTCGCTTGTACTGTTCAATCTCACGTTGGCCAGCAGAAATTCGCGTCTGTAGATCCGATGCTTCGCCGCGCAGTTGCATTAACCGCTCTCGTTGTTCATTAACAGCCTGCAAACCTCCAGCCTGGACACGTTGCTTGATGTCTGTCAGCTCAGCGTTGATTTCGCGCAAGCGAACCTCCTTTAAGGACAATTCTCCACCTGATTGGATCCGCTGAAGCTCGGCTACCTTGAAGTCGATTCTACTGCGCAGCGTGTCGATGTCATCCTGCAGAAGTTCGGCGTCCAAATCGGAAACGTCCGGCATGTCTCGGTGTTTTTCATCAATCCGGGTAGGGATCAGGTTTATTTCTTTTTTGATCTCAGCAAGTTGTGCTTTTATGGTCTGTTTATGTTTTTCGATGCTACGATCCTCCAGGACAGCAGCTAATGGGGTAAGGTCGGGATTGCTGGCGATAATTTCGGCATTCGTCATATCTCCGCAAACATCAAGTAATATTTTGCGGCGAGCTTCAGGCTTCAGCTCCTCGTTGAACTGAGTTGGACTGGTCAGGAGTTTGAAAATATCCTCATTGATCAAGGCAGCAACCTCAGACTTGTACTCATTTTCTTTGACTGGAACACCGTCGACGAAATATTTGTGTGTATGACCGTCAAATACAGATGTAGCCGAGCCTCTTTTTTGGGCCCATTTTTCTAGATACACTTTCCGGAATGTCCGCCGGCGTTGATCAACAAGGAGTACCGCTTCAACCGCGTGATCCAATCCGTGCTGTACCACTTTGCCCTCCTTGTTCACTTCCTTGATCTCAAACTTTGAACGATTGCTGCTATCCTTACCAAAGAGCAGCCAGACAAAGGCATCAAATAACGTCGTTTTTCCAGTTGCGTTATCCCCAAAGGCATCTACATCACCGCCGTTGGCAAGAAGTACAAATTCACGGAATCCCTTAAAATTCCGAAGCGTCAAGCTTTCCAAGATGATTCTTTTCAAGCGATCTCCTCCTTAATGGGCGATTCAGGATATTTCATGTTTTCAAAGTGCTGCTTGATAGTGAATTCTATCTCGGCCAGTTGATCATCGTTCAAGTGAAGCTCTACTGTTCCGCTCTGAGCTCTAACTGACAGGATCGTCGGTGAATACATTCGTTTGGGTTGGACTACTACTTCCAATCGTTCACCGGTTATATCCATCGATGTTGCAATACTCATGGGTAATCACTCCCTCTTGTGTGATTCGCCCCCATCTGTTATAGTGGGGGCATCAAAATTAAATTTTGGCACCAGATGTGACCCGTACCCGCGGGTCATTTTCTGTTTTCACAGTTTCCGCAGGTCCGTCTTCCACGAACTCATGCCACTCTGCGATGATCGGGCAATTTTCAACACTGGCAATAATCTGTTCGTTCTCATCGATGACCCAGAACTCGGATATGTTGTCGTCTCCCACCTGCTTGATCTCAATGACTTCACGACCGTTCACCTCTGTTCCGACTTCAAAAATTCTTGTCGGATTGCTGACAACAGTCAGCTTTTGGATCACTTGCATGGCGTTTCCTCCCTTCATATGTACTTTTCAAGGTGGGCCGGGGGTTGGCACCACCTTGGATGCGTCAGCCGCATCTCTCGACGCCGAACAGGAGAATAGGTTAGAAAACTGTCCGAAGCCGAGA
Organism: Paenibacillus sp. Cedars; assembly: GCF_003184205.1. Lineage (NCBI taxonomy): Bacteria > Bacillati > Bacillota > Bacilli > Caryophanales > Paenibacillaceae > Paenibacillus > Paenibacillus sp. Cedars. The sequence goes on along the minus strand of NZ_CP020866.1, from coordinate 6,390,952 downwards.
GACAGGGCCGACTGGCCTGTCATACTATTATTTTTGAATCAATCGTTCATAATGTTGTGCGAATGCATACTTGATATCTTCCGGAAGCATATCTACCGCTTCCGCGAATATCTTGTACACGGCAAATGCCTGTTCCATAGCAACAAACTTATTCACACGTTCAACCGCCTGAGAATGCTCTTCAGAGCAAGCTCGTGTATATAGTTCAGATGCTACTGCGTGATCTTTTTCTACCTGCAGGTAACGTTCAGCCAATGCTAATGCAAACTGCTGGATATCTTCTTCAGTCATCTTCTTTGAGTCAGTGGAAATAGATTCTTGCTTTCCGTGTTGATAAGCCGCCTGGATAAGTCCGGCAATTGTGCTGCTTGTCTCTTCTTCCCAACCATTCAACCATTCAAGAACACTAGTTTCTTGGTTCGTGAGCTCTCGACCGATCAGATGCTTAACCCCGATTTTATTAATCATGCCGTTTCCCCCTTGCGCTTCTGACGCTCAGCCGTTAAAATAGACGACAAGAGACTCATTAGTCGTGATCTCAACCGAGACTGCCCTGCCAGGCAGTCTTTTTTCATGCCCATTTCTTTTTCTGCGAATCTGATCATGTTGTTTAAATATGATTCAGCAGATTCTATCTTCCCAGGCAACATTACCTCTGGATTCTTCCGGATCCATTCCAAGTTATGTGAAGCGTTTCTTCCAGCTTCCCTCGCCTCAGCGACTAACTGTTCTCTCAACATTCCGGTTCCTCATTTCATATATTTTTTAGACTTCATAATTGATCGATGCTCTTTCCAAGTAGCAAGCCAAGAGAAGGAATACTCCTTACACAGCACTGCGGCCAGATGGGTCAATGCAGTGATCGCTTCGACCGTCTCCATCAGTAGACGCTGGATCTGTTTCCTCTCTGACTCATCGAGTTGATCGTTCGTCTTGCTGATGGGAGCTTGTCCAGACACCGTGAGTACCTCTTTCACTTCCTCAATGCTCTTGATCAGAACGCTTGCTCTATGTAAGTCCACATTGTTGAGCCAGGGTGCAAAAGCACCGCCGGTTACCTCCCCGGCTGCCGCAATGTAGAGCTGGCCATCATCGTAATGCGTTGCGGTGCTTTGCATGATATCGTTTGGTGGCTTACGGGATCCTTTAATGATCTTGCCAATCGTTGAATTATCAATTTTGGCCACTTTTGCAGCCTGTAATTTGGTCTGGCCTTTACGTTTGAGGACTTCCTCAAGCGCGCTGCCAAATTGTCCAATCGCCATATAAATCTGTGCTCCTTTGCCCAATTTTTGGGGTGATATTGGACAAGGGGTTGCTGTAATATTTAGTTGTGAGCAAAACCTTCCCCCTCGTCATCCCCTTCGCCGCTGGCAGCTGGTACCGCTCCGGCGGCTTTCTTCTATCCTCTTTAAATTTTCTTGTGCTTCCTTCAAAACTTTTTTTCTTTCAAGCTTTGATAGGCTTTCCGGATTTACTGCAAAATTCGGAAGTGACATATCTAATGCGATCTCAACATCTATGTTTTTCAGCAGGCTTCTTGTTACTGTTGCTGAAACGCAGCCTGTTCGAGATGAATTACGAATCCACCGGAACTTCATTATTGCCACCCTCACATAAAATTTGATTGAATCTGAGTGCTTCTGGATCGCCATTTTTCAATCTAGCCTTGAATCTATCAGCGACTTCTTTAGGTGACATAGTCACTATGTTTCCTTCGTTGATAACGATCCCACCATTCTCAGAGAGTTGGATCGCAACAGGGCCAGTAATCGGTCTTCTCTGATTTGATTCAGCAAGTAGCTTGAGAGCAGTATTTCGTTGTTGTTCATTCATAGCTGGATCGATGGAAACGATATTGATATCCAAGGGGATTGCTAAGTTTGTATCCATAGCTCCTGCCTCCTTAGAATTTAATGAGTACATAACGTGTTTTATTTGAATCCGGCCACATGCTGTGCAGAGTCCATCCTTCAGACAACAATTCGTTTACTTTTGCAAAATCATATGTTTCCTTGACTGCTGTTGCTTCTGATAGTTGGTGTTCCATCTAACCCACCTCCTTCCGTTCCGACGTTTCGGTAGACTGAGTTTCGAGTGTTTTGAATTTCAACACATCAGGGTTAAAAAAAATATCTCCTAAAGGACGAGCCAGAGTATCCGATATCTTTTTCATAGTATCTGCACTTGGGTTATATGCGCCCGTCTCAATCTGAGATAATGACGTCCTCTCGATCCCAATGAGATCGGCCAGTTCCTGCTGCGTCATCTTTAATTCCTTTCGTATTCTGGCGATATTATTCCCCAACACCTTACTCATTTGCATCACCTCGCTTGCTGTTTTGTATTTCTAAACAAATAATAAAACACTATGTTTCGAATGTCAACACATGTTTTGAAATTTAGAACAACATCATAGTAATAGGTTGTGTTTTGATATACACAACATTTAAAATTAATGAAGGTGATGCAATGTGAAAAATACCAAGAAGCTTGGTAAATTAATCAAAGAATTGAGATTGAAAAATGATTTATCCTTACGGGATCTTGAGAAAAAATCAGGAGTAAGCTATTCATTCATCAGTTCTATAGAAAATGACAGGTATTCGCCATCAAGAGATAAAGTTCTTGCACTGGCAAACTCCTTAGACGGAGCAGATGTAAATGAATTGCTTCTGTTATCAGGATTTGCCCCAGAAGATAACGTCACTAAAGAACTTGAATATACAGCTCAAGAACAAGCAGAGTTCGAGGAATTTATTAATAACCCTGAACACGGGATTTTCTTTAAAGATTATTTGAGCGCACCAGAAGAACGTCGTGAGGAAATGAGGATAATATTCAAGGCATTGATGGAAAAAGAAAAGGGGCGTAAGCCTGGACAACGACAAGGTGAATAAGCAAATACCTCAGCCGATGAGGATTTAATTAGTGGTGATTACTTTGAATCATGAAGAGATCAGAAAAGGGGTAACCCAATCTCGTGAGAGTGAGTCTGGAGTAAATTGGTTGTTCGGAGAGATAATTATTATTGCAGTGATATCAGGTATATACTTTTCTTCATGGTGGGTTTTCGGAGGGGTTTTTCTAGGTTCGATTATTCTTATGAACATTAAACCACTACGATATTTGTTATTTATAATTCTTTCTTTAGGATGTGGAGTTGTAGGCTGGATTATCGGGCAATGGTTCGACAGCCTAGGTGCTTCAGTTGTCATCTCTGTTATTGCTGCCTTAGCTTCTGGAGGAGCGCATATCTATGCTAATAAATGGTTGAACGATGTATAGGGGGATTAAATAAGAGATCCACGGTAAAAACTGTTCAATTCAATGAAAAATTAGATGACAACTTGTCTGATATCCGCGGTGATGTTCGCGTCTTAAATCACCGTATAGCCGATCTAGAAATGGAAGTCGAGAAATTAAAGAATCGCTAACATTATCTCTGATTCAAAAGCAGCCAGTTACTGGCTTTTCTTTTTACATATTAACCGAACATATATTCCCGTAGGAGGTTGCAACATGTTTAGATATTATGAAACCACTCCGTTAGAACAATATGCAGAGAAATTATATAAAGATTGCGGAATACTTATTCCAAAGCAGCTTACAATCGAAGAACTATCTAGACGGCTGAATGTCTGGGTTCACTACAAAAAAGTCCGGAGTCGTGCGGTCGAAACAACGCCAGGGAGGTATAGTGTTTTTCTTGATAGTAGATTATCTCCTGAAAAACAATGGAGTGAATTCCTCCATGAACTCTGTCATTTACTCAGGCATGCTGGTAACCAGATGGTACTTCCAAAATCATTCACCCAAGCTCAGGAAGATGAAGCGAACAACTTCGTCTTATATGCAGCCATGCCGTTTTTTATGATTTCCCAACTTACTTTACCAGATAACCAGACTGATGCTATTCGTTACATAGCGACCACTTTTAAAGTTCCGAAAAACATCGCTAAGCAGAGACTTGAACAAATCCAGCGAAGAGAATATCAAGGGAAAATACTGAGCGAAACTGCAAAGTTCATGAAAACTCGGAGTCACATAGATTTAGAAGAAACTCCAACCCTGAGTGAAACGACGTTCTATGCATACTTTGACCCAAGTGGTGATTACATCGAGCCATCCCAAATTATTATTCAAGTAGATAAAGAAACCATGCTCTCTCAAGAAGAGCTTATCTTCTCGCTAGATGGACCATTCAAACGAATCGAAGAGAACCAGCTGGAGGCATTCGTCGACTCTAAACCTGTAAAGTTTAATGATCTGGATTACACAAGAGATGGGCAAATCAGTCTTAAGCTGAGCCATCTCGCCAGCAGGTATTATAACTCAGCATTCAAGTTCATTGTACAAAGGAAAGATATTGAACAAGTACTGGATTTTTATGGGGCAGATTTTTAAAGAAAGGTGAGAATACATATGTACAACTTAGAAGGATTACCAGGCGTGCTATACAGCCGGAAATCTAGAAAGGATATTGAAGCTGAAAGGGAAGCGGCTGCCGCAGGGCGGCCTTATGACACTTTAGAAAAGCACCGTGAGGAATTATTTCGTATGAGTCGCCAATATAAGGTTCACGTTGTCGATTTACTCGAAGAGATTGTGAGTGGAGAATACATTGCAGAGCGGCCTAAGATGCAACGTGTCTTGGAAATGTTGGCCGATGGTGAGATTCGCTGGGTAGGTGTTATGGACGAGGACCGTCTTGGCCGCGGTGACAAGATAGACCAAGGACGGATCGAAAGAGCATTTAAAGAATCCGGAGCATACATCCTCACTCCTGGGAAGATTGTGGACCTTCAAGACGAGGCTGACGAGCTCTATATGGACTATAAAGGCATGGGAGCTAGGTATGAGTACAAACAGACCAAGAAACGTCTCCACGGCGGACGTAGGCGCTCTGCAGCTCGAGGAAATTATGTAGGGGCTAAGGCAAACTATGGTTATATTAAAGGGATTGACTTCAAGACAAGATATCCACACTTGATAAAAGAATATGTGGACAATCCTGTTGACATGGGAAATTTGAAACTCTACCCTCATCCGGAGGAAGCACAGTATGTAAAGAAGATATATGAATGGTTCTTAGACGGAGTGACTGTATCAGATATTGTTGTGCGCCTTAATAGCTTGACCCCCTCACCTACGGGAGTCACTGATTGGCGCTACAACACCGTGCACCGTATCTTAAAGAATCCGGTATACTGCGGAACCATCAGATATGGAAACCGACAACACACGAAGCTTGAAACCGGGAAATACCGTACAAAGTTAACGCCGCGCGAGAAAGTTCAAACCGCTGATGATGCTCATATACCTCTGGTATCATGGGAGGACTACGAAAAAGCTCAGAGAATTATAAATGAGAACTACAACCCTCCTATCAATCGAGGGAAGAAGATGGTCAACCCAACAGCCACTTTACTTAAATGCCACTATTGTGGTTTAGCAATGAGCTTCCGAATATATTATTCCGATCCAAGGAGTAACAGAGAACCTATCATTCTCTGCAGGAATCCTCTATGCAAATCTAACCATTCAGTAGCATTTCGGCACGTTGAATGGGAACTGCTTCGTCAAATTCAGAATTACTATAAATCCATCCAATCCGATCCTTCGTTTCGTGGAAATAATGGATCTTCGGATGATTTAATAACCAATTATCAAAGACAGAAATTATTGATTGAAAAGCAAATGAAGGAAACGAGGTCTCAGCTCGATAACACACATGATTTATTAGAAAAGAAGGTATATACAATAGAGGTGTTTTTAGATAGACAAAAGACACTTACAGAGAAAGTCACCAAGCTGCAGGATGAACTAGACGTTCTTGAGGATTCAATTCAAAAAGAGAAAGACTTGGCCAGTAAACGAACCAACATGATTCCTAAGATACACCATGTTCTGAGTGTTTACGAGACATCATCTATCGAGGAGAAAAACAAACTACTGAAATCTATCATAGAATTTATTTATTTTGACAAACCCGAAAAAGGAGGGTCTCGGAAAAAACCTGTTTTCAATCTAATGGTCGTTTGGAAGACTGTCTAAAAGAATGCCGCATACACCCTGGTATTTATATTGTGCTAACCACTCCCTCATCTGCGCATCGTAGGTCACCGCACTTCGGTTCAAAATAAAACTTCTTTTGCTCATGCTCATTCCAAACCTATTGCAGTCTGGACAACCAATCCCCCGTCCGCATTGCAGGCATCGGGGGTTAACGATCCAAGGGATTTGCCTGGAACAGCCATAGCATATCCCTGGAAGCTCTCGAGCAAGAGAAGCGCTTTTACCACAAGCGAGACAGGTTTCGTTCATCGGCTTGAGCAAACGATGCATATGACCAAGCAGTTTGGCGAAGACGTCTGACATCAAATACGACAGCCCCTCTCCTTTTTGGAATGGTAAGTTGGATTTATTTACAGATACAAGAATTTTCAATAGATTAGTCAACCGTACTGCATAACATCCGATGGTTACTCCAGAGAGTACAGTCTTTCTACAATCACTATAGCAATCCTGAACTGAAGATCATGAAGTGTATTCCAACTACAGCCCTCACAGTTTAAGACATCCAACAGTCATCGTCACCATATTCCGACAAAAACAGCGCCAGCCTACACGCTTAGAGTTCCTAAGACTCCATGGACAAAATCCGTCCCTATTCCTTGATCCCTACTCACTCGACAATTGGTCGAATGATCGTAAATATCCGCCTTTACCGGCGATTCGGTTCATTGCCTTGATTTGCCGAACGGCCGAGCTTTGGCACCGAGTCCACTGGGGTGCTGCAAATACCACCCGCCCTGCCGGATCATCCTTGGATCGACCCGCGCGACCAGCCATTTGAATCAAAGCGGCCTCATCAAAAAGCTCGCTGTCTGCATCCAAAATAAACACATCACTCTTGGGAACCGTTACTCCGCGCTCGAGTATCGTCGTTGTCACCAGCAAACGAATCTCGCGGTTGCGGAAGGACATCACTTTGCTTGCCCGATTCGGATCGATGGATGATGTCCCTTCAATCGGTGCATTGGGAATCGCCTTGCGGAGCAGCTCCAGAAAAGGCTCGATATGCTTAATGCGGGATACAAACAGGAACACCTGAGCGCCGCGGGAAAGAGATGCACTTAAATTACGAACCAAACCCGGGGGAAGCTTCTTTTCTTGCAAGCATCGGTTCACTGTGGGAATTTTAAGCTTATGTGGAACAGGCAGCGGATGACCATGAAAACGCGCGGGTACTTTAGCATGAGGCAAACGGCCTGCTGCCGCCTCCCGCTGCAACGGCGCTGGCGGGGTGGCTGACAGGTAGATATATTTCCCTCCTGCTTTGCAAGCCCCCTTGGCCGCATAATCCAGCATCGGATCATTATGATAAGGGAATGCATCGATTTCATCGATAACCACCAGGTCAAAAGCTCCCCTAAAACGCAGAAGCTGATGCGTCGTTGCCAGCGTGATGCTCCCCCGCTTCCACCGATCCGGACTTCCTCCATATAGCGTAACTACCGTCTCCTCCGGAAAAGCCTTGGATAAACGGGGCGCAAGTTCCAACACCACGTCCCTTCTTGGCGCAGCGACCAACACGCGGCCACCTACGTCCAGAATAGACCGCAAAAGCGGAAAGATCATTTCGGTTTTTCCGGCCCCGGTCACCGCCCAGATGAGAAACCGGGCGAGCCCCGCGGAGCCCCCTGCGGGCGACTCCGCCAAAAACTGCAGCGCAGCGCCTGCGGCGGCGCTCTGCGCTGCGCTAAGCCCCCACCGGCCCAAGGCCACGGTGGGGGCACCTCCGGCCGTGCCCCGCACGGCCGACCCTGCTGCGCCATGCAGCAGCAGGGCACAAGCGCGGCTGCGCCCCATGGCGAGGCAGGCCTCGCAATAGGCGCAAGCCGCCGAGCCGCACGCGGCGCATGCCGTGCGGCTACGGGCCTCGCTGCCGCATCGCCGGCAGCGGGGGGCCACGGCCCGGCGGCGGAGCCAGCCGGGCGAATGGCGCGGGGCGGGCTGTGCCAGTCCCGCTTCCAAGCGCAGGCGGCCCAGCAGGACGCCGAGCTGGGCCGCGGAGCGCCAGTCGCCGGTGTCCTCCCCGGCGACCTCCGCCAACAGAGCCTCGACCTCGCCTGCAAGCAAGGCTCGTCCTTCCATACACTGAATCAGCAGCTCTGCCTGCTGCATCAACACAGCTCCATGTTCAACAGTACTTCCCATCTCCATCAAAGACCTTATTCGAGCTCCATTCAACAACTGTATCTCTTTGAACAAAGCGCCCCACTGAGGCCTGCTGACTTCAGGCTCTTGAAGTAAAAACCCCCTTAATCCAAGGAGTACATAGTTCTGCCACTCTCGTACACTCCACTCATTCATTTCATTGATGGATCGAAATTCCTCGTGAATTTCAACAGCCCAGCCTAGCGGCATCTGGGAGGACAACAATACAAATATCGGATTATTTGCACTCTCATCCAACCATCGCTTCTTTCCATACCACCACTGAAAATCCACCCGCAGATCTAAGGAGAAACGACATTCCCATTTCTCGGATGTGCGAATGGCATATATAGCAATCTGCACGGACATCAACTCCAATATCAAGAGATATAAAGCGGGTAAAGGTCATGTGACTGATACCGTACTAGTAAGTTTAAGAAAGCCCATGTACCTTTCCTTTTTTCATTGCTTTCAATTGCTATCAGTAGAGAACTAAGTTAGACAACATATCTAATTCCATTAGAGAGAAACATGATCATGAAGATGGACAGCCGATATTCACTCAAACAACTCGGCCGTTTCATATCTACAGCTGCACCTCCGTGCCAGGATCGTCATATCATCAATAGCTCCCCTTTTCGATGTCCTTTGTCGGATCCTGTCACAATATGTTTTTTTATAAACACCAACGCACAATCCTATCCTCTAACAACTTTTTTGAAAAAACGCAAAAAGCACACCTCTCACCTACGCGGTCGGAGTGTGCTTCACGCCTTCAACAATATGAATATGATCCTGGGAGCTGAAACAACAACTTTTTGATGTCTAACCCTGTACATAAGGAATCTGAACTGCCTCCATCGGATGCCTCAGATCGATCCGTATCACTTCATCTTCATTCGAATCTGCATCGGGTTCCCGTGATGCCTGACCATCGGATCTCCATGTCCCGTACACCAGTTCGATTCCGGACAAATGAGTCAGTCTTTGGACAATCTTCAGCGTATCATCATAAGACTGGTCATCAAGGACGGTGACACGCACACGCGTCCCACTCAGCAGGGCATACCATGAAAGGGCTCTTAAATACCATTCCACCTGCCGCTCATGGTTGGACGTGATCAGCACATAATGCCTGCGCCGCCCCGTGCCTTCACCGGCTCTTCTAAGATGACGGGCATGCACGATATGAACCAGAGCAACAGCGATCCCGTACACCGCGAGTATCCACAGCAATTGGGCAACCATGAGACTCACCTCCTTCTCTTATCAACAATATATGCTGATCAGGAGGGGACGGTGACAGTTATGTAACCAGAGCCCACACTAAACTTGACGGGAACGGCTCTAACACAATACACAGTTAGAATGTTGTTCTTGTTGCAATTATTGAGCTCGCTGAAAACTTATATGCTCTATAATATAACAAAAAGGAACCGCCCTTGGCAGTTCCCTCCCTATGTAAGACGCGTCCGTGCATTCGGATCGGCGATTACAACGTCACCCAGCCATATTTGATCGAGTTGATAACCGCTTGCGTACGGTCGTCCACTTCCATCTTCTGCAAAATGCTGCTGACGTGGTTTTTTACAGTTTTTTCACTAATGAACAGGTATTCTCCAATCATCTTGTTGCTCTTGCCTTCGGCCATTAGTCTGAGCACTTCCGCTTCGCGCCTTGTCAATGGGTTATTCTCGCCTGCCACAAACTTGACTCCCGCTTCGCGCGTACCGCTTTCCGCCATAGCGCCTGCTTCGTTTACATAAGTCATCCGACGAAGCTGTTGAATCAGCTTGCCTGTTACTTTTGGATGGATAAATGCATATCCCTCATGTACCGAACGGATCGCGTTAATCAGTGACTCGGCTTCCATATCCTTCAGGAGGTAACCGTTAGCTCCTTTGCGGAGCGTTTCAAACACATAACTTTCGTCGTCATGAATCGACAGTATGATAACCTTGATCTCAGGAAACATTTCACGTAGTTTCTCGGTCGCTTGAACACCGTTCTCTGTTGGCATGTTAATATCCATCAGCACGATGTCCGGTTTCACTTCGTTACAGAATTCAAGCACTTGAATTCCATCACCGCATTCACCGATGACGTCAATGTCGTCCTCCATATTCAGTATCCGCTTCAGACCCTCCCTAAACAGCTGGTGGTCATCGGCTAATAATACTTTAATAATCGCGTTCTCTTTCTCCATATGTTCCATCCGATTACTCCTTTCTCTTTTCTACGTTCGTCGGGATATGAATCACGATCTTGGTTCCCTGGTTCTCGGCTGAATCGATCTCCATTCTCCCTTCGAGCAGTTCAACCCTCTCCCGCATGCCAATTAACCCAAAGTGGTCCCTGCTTTTCTGTTCCAGCAATTCGACATTGAATCCCAGGCCATTGTCCTGTACAACGATTTTGACCAATTGCGCCTGGTAAGTAATCTCAACAAGCACATAAGTCGGGTAAGCATGTTTTGCAGCATTCGAAAGTGCTTCCTGCACCAACCGGTAGATGGCCGCCTCCATCGCAGAAGAGAGACGATGCTCTTTCCCCCGTGTCTCGAAGATCGTGCGGATTTTCGATTTCTCTTCATAATCATGCACATATTTACGCAGTGTGGGGATTAATCCTAGATCATCGAGTGCCATTGGACGCAGATTGAAAATGACTTTTCGCATTTCCTCCAGGCTCGAGCGAACCTGGCCCTTCAAATCTACTATTTCGTCCTGCACCATCTTAAATTCCTGCTTCGCGAGCATTCTTTCTACAATTTCCGTCCTAAGAACCAGATTAGCCAGCAGTTGGGCAGGACCATCATGAATCTCTCGGGATATGCGTTTCCGTTCTTCCTCTTGTGCCAGAATAATCTTCAGGCCAATCACCTGTCTGTTTTTCGCAGATTCGATGATTCGGGAAACCTGGCCCAGTTCTCCGGACAAGTATTCGAGCACCACGCCCATCTGAGATCCAATCGATTCTGCACGCTCCACCGAGTTCTCTACATTACGAACCCGCTTCTGCAGCTCGTCTCGTCTTGCCTTCAGATACATTTCCTTCTCCCGGTAGATCATGAGGTCAAGCTGAAGCTGCGTTGCTTTCTCATACGCCTGCTTGATATCCTCTTCCTTGTACCGGACAAAATCCCGGCTAACCTCGGTCAGCCGGATCCGGGAACGGCGATAGTTCAGCTCTAGCTGATCTACCTTCTCTAAAGTTTCCGTCGTTTCTTTTAATGTCCGCTGCAGTTCATGATTGAGAGACGCGAGCTCCTGCCGCGACGCCTCCAATATTTCGAACATCTGGTATTTGCTGTCCTCCATCACTTTGATGGCGTTTTTTATGACACGGTCGATGGCATCGGCTTGATAATCCACGCACTCTACTCCATTTCTAACGTTTCATATACATATCATACCATATCATGATTCGATCGTAACGGTCTTCGTGTTCTTGTCCCATTTTACTTTAAGGCCTAATTGCTCGGAAACGAGACGAAGAGGGACCAAAGTCCTACCACCTTGAACCATCGGTGCGACAGCCGCCGAACTGCGCTTACCGTTCAGGATGAATTCCTTCTTGCCTACCGTCAGTTCCATGAGCATACCGCCTCTCAACACACCTACCCGCTGAGCGGATTGGTTCCATGTTGCTTGCCCGCCGAAGGCATCTAGAACATGCTTAATCGGAACGTAGGTGGTTCCATTTTTCAAGATTGGCGCCGAATCAATTGCCACTTTGGAACCATTCAGCACGAGTGATTTTTGCCCAATAGTCATGACTGCTTTTCCAGTTGGAAGTCCTTCATTCCCTGATTGGGAAGGCATCATGAACCTTATATCGTCAAAAGATACTGAACCCGTCAAAGCGCGCTCATCCTGACCTTCTTCCACGTTGACCACATACAGTCGCTTCATCTGCGCTGGGAATGCAATGTTATATCCACTCAGATCCATGCTCAGAGTCTTCCAGCCGCTCCAATCGATTGCTTTCGCCAGATCCACATATACGGTTTTTCCGTTATTGTCTTTCAGTTCAGCGCGCAGCCAGTTCAGACTATTATCTCCTTCCACATCAATCGTCATGGACGTTGCTTGTGCAGGAATGGATTTCCCGGCTGTGCCGTTCAATTCCGCGTATGCGTACATTTTCTGTCCTAATCCACCTGTCATATCATAGGACAAATTCAAGACCTTCGAGTTTGCTTTTGTTCCGCTGCCATTTTTAATTGCTGCAGTACCGGTAACTGCTGGCACATTCGTGGTGAACTTCACAGGGTAACTCACGTTCTCGAAGTTCTCCCATGTGCTCTCTCCTGCAGCGGATAAAATAACAACTGTGCTAAAGCCGTCATATCGTGCGATAGCATAACCGACCTTCGTATTGCTGTTGACGGAGGATACCGTCAGACGTCCGTCTTTTACACTTCCTTTAAATCCGATGAACTCCCATTTCAGTGCGCTGCTCGGCACTTCCAGGCTCTGACCATTGTTCGTTACGGCCGTGACCGGTACGGAAACGCTCGTTCCTGCCTGCAGCGGAGCACTCGACACGCCTGTGGTCAATGCGGCGATATCGTCCGCACCTAACACCTTAACTTGCATGGTAGCTTTTGTGCTGCCGCTTACTGCCGTCAGAGTAGTTGTCCCCGGCTTGGTTGCCTTGATGCTTTGTCCGTTGACGGCCAGATTGCCGTTGCTGGCTTTCCAGGTAGGCTTAATGGAGCCGGCTTCTATAGGGTTATAATAGGTATCATAGCCTTTCAGTTCATACGTACCCATCTGCCCGATGAGCAGGGTGTTGCTTCCGCTTACCGTCAGACCTTTCAAGCTGCCCTTGGGTGCCGTTGAGAACACCCCAAGCGAGTTTACAATGCTGCGCTGCGTCGTGCCATATTCCGTGTTGAAGGTAAGCTCGGTATTGGTCTCGGCCAGTGGACGGTTGACCATCGTCGTCGAGCCGCCCCCGTCAAGGTTCATTCCCTTCCATACGCCAATCTTGGTCATGAAATCCTGCAGCTGCTGAAGGGTCATCCCCTTGCTATTGTCATTGCTCTCCGTAGCAATCAGATAGGCGTAACGTCCGTCTTTGGAGTAACCTACAGCTGTACGTGCCCGGCTTCCTCCAATCGAATTCACGTTTCTTGAGAATGACGTCGCCTTGCCGTTATCAACCAGAATGGTATGGCCGCCAATCATCATTTGAAGTGTAGTTGGGTCCAGTTCCTTACCTGATTTTTTGGACACCAGCGCATAATTCGCGTCCAGCTTTTGGCCGACAGCCAGATTTTTTTTCACGAACTCTGCCGCAGCTCCATGGGTTCGCAAAATAAAGCTACCTTCCGGTATCGCTGTGGGCAATCCCGCCATCACTGAAATATCCGTAATGACGCCGTCCGTTACCATAACCTCCGTTGGCGTCGTCGAGCTGTTCTTAGGACGCTCAACCGCCTTCCATGCACTTGTGTAGATATAAGCTGTATTCGCATGGCTATACGTTGATCCGGTACCTTCTGGCGCATAGGAGACTTTGTTCATGCCCGCAAGCGGGAATGAAGCTCCATTCTCAGCCGTAACACTCCCCGAGAATGCAAACTCGTCCAGAATCGGCGTTCCATCGTTCGTTACACCAAAAGCGTACATGCCTTTCAGATCAGATGGCGTTGACATCAACAAACCACTCGATATTTGAGCACCCATCGGAGCCCCTTCGCTGCCGGTATTAAAAAAATCACCGTTAATCGCAGCAACCGCGCCGTTCTCCTTCGCCATTCCGCCCGTGCTTTGTCTCGTTGTAAATTGATTTCCTTGCCCTGTCATGACATCCAGTTTCACGTATTTGTTATTGAGATCCACGCGGATGACATTGGCTAGCGATTTTCCCCCAGTGCTGTTAATGTACTGATATTTCATCAGAACCGCACCGGAAGTAATGATTTCTTCACCTAGTTTCTTGGCTGACGCGGATGCCGCATGAGCTACAGATGAAGACGATAGATTCTCTATAACCGGTATTCCGTTGCTAAGCGCAGGGCCTACCCAGATAACCCCTGCCAGTGTAATAATCAACCATTTTTTGCCTACGCCTGATTTCTCAGTCTTCAGTGTTTTCCCCTGACTAACCATGTAATCGTAACTCTCCCATCTCTCGTTCAACACGGATGCCGAACATTTAAAGTCTCTAATTAATAGACTTCATTTTTGAGAAAAAGTTACGATTTTGTTATAAAAAAAACACTTTCGCGTATCTTACATCAAGTTCTAGCAAAAATGTAGTAGCATTTTTTGAGAGTGTATGTAATTCAACCCTATGTTACTATAATTTCATCTAAAAGTAACTAGTTTGTCATAAACTATATTCCTCTTTTTCCAATAAATTATTAAAAAAAGCTGATACCTATAATAGGCATCAGCTTTATAATTATTTCATTTTTGTAATAAGTCTGCGTCGGTTAATAGAGTAATGCTCTATTAATGAACGAATTAGCAGATATATAAGCAGTCGCTGACCATGATTTACTCTTCGAAAAGATGCCAAGGTTCGTAACTCAGCAGTTTAAAACTTTTCCAGATACGAAACTTAGTTCGCTGCAGCTTGTTCCTTCAAAGCTTCCACTTTATCTACGCGCTCCCAAGGAAGATCCAGATCGGTTCGTCCAAAATGGCCGTAAGCAGCTGTTTGCTTGTAGATTGGACGGCGAAGATCGAGCATATGGATAATGCCAGCCGGACGCAGATCGAAGTTGCCCCGCACAAGCTCCACCAATTTCTCTTCACTTACTTTACCAGTACCGTAAGTATCAACACTAATCGAAACTGGATTTGCTACACCGATGGCGTAAGCCAATTGAATTTCACACTTGTCCGCCAGACCCGCTGCAACCAAGTTCTTAGCAACGTAGCGAGCCGCGTAAGCAGCGGAGCGGTCTACTTTTGTAGGATCCTTACCGGAGAATGCACCGCCGCCATGACGAGCGTAGCCGCCGTAGGTGTCGACGATGATTTTACGTCCTGTCAGACCGGCATCCCCTTGAGGACCACCGATAACAAAACGACCTGTAGGATTAATGAAATATTTCGTTTCTGCGTCCAGCAGCTCAGCTGGTACCACAGGAAGAATGACTTGTTCTTTGATGTCCTTCTGGATTTGCTCCAGAGTTGCTTCTTCAGCATGCTGAGTCGATACAACAATCGTATCTACACGCACTGGTTTATTGCCATCATACTCAACCGTTACCTGGGTTTTACCATCTGGACGCAGGTATTCCAGCGTACCGTCTTTACGAACCTCAGACAAACGACGAGCAATACGGTGGGACAATGCAATTGGAAGAGGCATCAGTTCTGGCGTTTCGTTAGTTGCAAAACCAAACATCAAGCCTTGGTCGCCAGCACCGATGTTCTCGGTCTCCTTGTCCACTTGGGAAGGATCACGATTCTCCAGTGCAGCGTTTACCCCCTGTGCAATATCAGCAGATTGCTCATTCAGCGATGTCAGCACCGCGCATGTATTGGAATCAAAACCGTATTTTGCACGGGTATACCCGATTTCCTTCACGGTATTGCGTACGATGGATGGAATATCCACGTATTCTGATTTGGTGCTAATTTCTCCAATGACCAAAACAAGACCCGTTGCCACGGAGACTTCACAAGCTACGCGTGCGTTGGGATCGTTAGCCAAAAATGCATCGAGTACCGCATCGGAAATCTGGTCACAGATTTTATCCGGATGTCCTTCAGTTACGGACTCAGATGTAAATAAACGTCGCCCTGTTAAAGACATGAGATCAACCTCCCATATGAATAGTATATGATATATCAAGAGGTCCTACACAAAAAATGAACCTTTTCCTATCGGAAAAGGTTTGAAATGTACAATCCTCAACATGCATATTAACTTATTTGTTACCAGGTGTCAATCCAGTTAGTGAGCTGATTCTCAAGGATTTTCTTGGTTTTTCATATCGAAGTTATTCAAGAATAAGTTCTTACCGAAATTATGAAAAACCTACAGTCATCCCAGAATGCTTTGCTCGGCGTTCTGAACCAAACGCTTGGTAATTTCCCCACCAACAGATCCGTTCTCACGGGATGTCAAATGGCCCCATCCAGCACGGCGACTAGAGGATCCCCCTCCGATGGCTCCAAGTTCTGAACCAAATTCCGTATCCGCTCCATTTGAGCCGCCGCCGTAACCAACATGCAATCCAAACTCAGCTGCGATCTCATATTTCATCTGTTTCAGCATTTCACGGCATTCGGGTACCACTTGACGATTTCGACTGCTTCGTGCCATGTTCAAACACCTCCTGTAATGGTATTTACAGAAGTTATTATTTGTCGAGATTACAGCCTCCACACGTATAAAACGTTGTCACTAATGGCAATAATTATGAGTAGGACTATACTGAATTAAAGTCCAAATTCTCTGACATGCCTCTTGAAGGATGAAGCAATATCAGCAGGTACCTAACGCACACTAGTCGTTCGCTATTTAATGGTGTAACCGCCGCGTACCATGACAATCAGATTGCTGGTTTGCCCTTCTTTCACCTGAATGCCTCGGCCTTCACGTGGAAACGAGAGCAGATGATTCTTAGGCGCAGCTTGTCCATTCAACAGATCTTTACCATCTGTAAGGTCTGCAACGCCACTGGAGACTTCAGTGTAAATCACAGCATTACCTGAACGCACAATAAATTCTGTTCCAGCATCGGCAATCAAGATCTTACCAGGTTTCAGAGCAACGTTCTTGACTTCATCAGCACCTTGCGATGGCTGAGTTGGACTCGTTGCTCCACCACCGCCATTGAGTGCTTGCTGGATTTGTTGATCAACGTAGCTCTTGGTGACTACCGGGTCGTCAGTGGTGCCAGGGGTTGTGCCTGCGCCGTCGGCGGGAGTGTTGAGGATGGAGCCAGCTCCAATCCCGATAGCTAGCACTAAAAATGCGGACAGGATTTTCATCTTGATCATTTTTTTGTTTTTCATACTGCACCTCTTCATTATCTATAAATTTAAAAGAACCCTTACCTTTGAGGTAAGGGTTCTAATAAGGCATTACAGATACAGATTAGTTAACGCGTGCTGAAACACTAAAGTTGTCAGCTGCATTTCCACTTTCATCTGTGAGGTACAAACCGTCTGGGTTACCTTTCAGTTCTACCTCAAGCAAAGCATTTGCAGGAGCTGCATTATCAAGAGTAATTACCAATTGATTTCCGCTTACACTTGCAGTGTAATCAGTCAAGTCAACTGGGTTACCATTTACACGGACTACAAATGTAGCTGCAGTTTGAGCAAGTTTAAGGCTTTCTGTGAAGTTAATTCTTACTTCAGTTGCAGTTGCAGCAACTTGTTTTGTACCATTGGAATTTTCAACAATAGATGGTTTAATTTTGTCAGCAACATCTTTGTTGACCGCTGCAATCTTACGACCATAGTTATCTACAGTATGCAGATCAGCTGAGCTTGTAGAAGTAGTTCTCAATACTACATCACCTGTGTTAGCAGGAAGATCTTTAGTAAGATTGAACTCAACAGTTGTTTCACCGTTTGCAAAACCTTTATTTGTTACGGAGAAGCCATAAACATCAGTTGGTACGGATGCAGAATTGATTGCGAAGTCACGTGAATCAACATATCCCAACTCACCTTTAAACTTAGCAACAATTGTTCTTGCACCTGTAGCATTCACATCACCGATAGCAACGCGAGAAACTTCTTGTGCTGTCAGATCAGTAACACTTCCAGTTGTGTTTACATAGTTCCCGTTAAGGTCAGCTACGTTGACCACACGGATCTTCTTAGCAATAGTATTATCACTGAAGTTAGCATTCAGATCATCTTTATTTACAGTAATTACAACTGTATTAGCTGTGTAAGAAGTGATCGATGCATTTGCTGGAATTGGATAATAAGTGCTTCCAACAACATAGTTGTACTTGTTAACATCAAGCGCATTACCTTCACCAGAAGTTGCTACGTTTCTGTCAAACTGCACATAAATGTTGTATTGGTCATTTGCGGAATCAAGAGTATACCAAGCAGCAGTAGTTTCGATAGCGCCAGCTTGTGTTACATTGATTTCCACAGTTTGAGGTACCATAGTGTTACCAAAAGCAGTGTTGTCACGGATTCCGGAAATTTCCAGAGTGTATTTACCAGCCGGCAAAGTCGATCCGATAGAAGTCAGAACAGCTTTAGTATTATCTACAGTTCCGTTTGCTTTCGTTGCATATTTAGGAGCGGTAGTTGGGTTACCAGCGCTAGTGAAACCAGCTCCGGAGAACACTGTTCCATCCGCCTTTTTCAGGACAAAGTTACTTCTGTTTTGAATGTCGGATTCTTTAACAGATTTAGAGAATTCAACAGTGAGGGCTGTTGTGTCAGTTGACTTCGCATTGACACCAACAACTGTTGGACGCTCAGTATCTACTACAGGTGTTACTTTAGTTGAACGGTTAGAAGAATTGTTACTGTAATCACTTACAGCTTCAAGGAATACTTCAGTTTCCCCAAGACCCAAACGATTAGCTTCAGTGAAGCTCAAAGTAACTTCATTATCGCTAATGGATACTGTTGCTGGTCTGGAAGTCGAAGTATGATAACCTTTGCTCACCGATTTAATTGGCTCGTTGAAAGTTACAACTACTGTTTGCAGATCTTTAGCAACAGCAGACACAACTTCTGGTGCAACAGTATCTTCAACTACCGAGAATGTGGAACTTGCATTACCAACTTTGAAGTTAGCGAAGTCAGTTACACCCTCTGCTGTCAAAGTGTGTTCACCAACAGCAAGTGGAGTGGAAATAACCACCGAATTCGTAAGGTAACTGTAAGTAATTGTTCCGGAAATCGGTTTACCATCGATACGATAGTTAGCGATATTACCAGCAGAAAGTCTTGTTACAGGCTCGGAGAATTGAACGCGGACAGCGCTTGTACCCAAACCAGTTACTGTTTTCACTTCAGGGATCGCAGTATCATTCACAGAGAAGGATACAGTTTCATTGAAAGTACGGCTTCCATCAGAGTTTTTAACTCCGTTCACTTTCAGATTGGTAGCTTTTTGCTGTGGCAATTTGTTACCATTCTCAGTCAGTGTCAGCGTAACAACTCTCTTGTCTGCAGACAGGGAAGCAGAGTCAACTGCAACGTTGCTGATAGTGTAGTTTTCTTCGTTGGTAGCAGTTTTAGTGTCAACTTCACCATCGAAAGTTACAACCAATTGTTTGTAGTTAGTACCTGCAACGCTTTGAATCTTAGTAGCTGCAGTTACAACCCAAGTCACTTTTTCAGTGTAGTCGTAGTTGTTGTGGGAGAACTTAACTTCTGTAGCTGTGTTAGCTTTCAAAGCTGTTTCCAAAGTTACTTTAACAACTTCGTTGTTAGCAAGTTTGAATTCAACCACTTTACCGTCTTCTTTAACTTCGTAAGAAACTACGGCTGGTTTTTGTTGAGCCAGGTAGATGGAGTAAGCAACGTCAACCAGTTGGGAACGGGAAGCGTTAGCTTTAGGGTTAGCTTTAGCATCTACCAAACCAGAGTTGATTGCTGCTTGAACATAACCTTTAGCCCAGTCAGAAGCGTTGTTGTTAGTTTCTGTTGGGATGTCAATTTTTTGAGCAAGAACGAGAACTTTCGCCATTTCTTGAACGGTGATTTTACCGTTGAAGTCGAAGATCATTTTCGTTGTGTTTTTACCTTCCATCAGACCAGCAGCGTAAACTGCTTCTACATAAGGAGCTGGCCATTTGTCAGCTTTGTAGTTTTTGTCTTTGAAAGATGCTTTACCTTCGATTGGCTCAAGACCCATGATACCAACCAAGACCTTAGCAAACTCAGCGCGAGTCATGTCTTTGTCCAGACCAGCAGTTCCGTCTGGGTAACCAGTGAAGATCCCTTTTTCTTTCAGTACATCAAATTTCTGTTGTGTGTTAAGCGCATCGTCACCGAATGCAACAGAAGCAAACATGGAGAATGCCATTGCTGTAGACAGTGCTACGGATAAAATTTTCTTCATAACCTTTTTTTCTCCTCCTTGAATCATCACTTGATTATTTTCTTTAATTTGGTAGCTCTTATCACTCATTTGTCCTGCACCTCCTTTCTCGAGTTGAGCATAAATCATAAATGATGTCTGTGACGATATCACAGAATCTTGTTAACGAAAGAACACTACATACTAGAATAGATTCCTAATCCTACCTAGGTATTATACAACGAGTCCCCAACACCGTAAAGAACATTTTTCTAATTAATAGACAAGTTTCTTGTTTCGGATAATCTTGGTTACCTCATTGGGCTCTACATTATAAACGTTTGAATTTCCAAAAAGTTGCGGCTGTTGCAAAGTTTTTTTTAAAATATTTTCCGGAGTTTCATCACTTCGTATAACAATTGTCCATTTACATATAACGACAACAAAAAAAGACGCCCTCTGGGCGCCTTTGTTGAATACTAGCGAATCTTCATAGCAAGCTGGATGATTCGTGCTCGCATTTCCGGGTTACTATGCAATGTACTGTACATCATGTCAATTTCGGATTTATTCGTACGATATGTCTTATCATGTTTAATTGTAGTGTGTGACCATTGGATCAACGCATTCTCAGCCGCTGTCATTTCGTTAAATGAATCATGAAAGCCTGTCTCAACAACGAGTCCCTCCATGACTTCCTGAGTTATCTCATCATGAGCGGCACGAGCCAGCTCAATTTTCTTCTCCATCACTTTGGCTTTTTCCTCGAACTTGGTCTTCGCCTTCATGTAGTCGAGCTGCGCTTTTGATAATATCGGCTTCATAAATTCATCTTCACCCTCTAAAAATAGTATGTGCTCCCGCTATTGTAGCGTATTCTACATGAAATTACAAAACAATAGATATTGGTAAACGTTTTCGTGTACCCTAACAGCACCCATAAGATCTTGTTATTTATGTTATAAATACCCTTTTCTCACGGATGCTACACAAATATAAACGAGAGCACTGCCATCAGAAATTGGGCGGGTGCTCTCGTTCCTTTTGTCATGCAGTTCTACTTATTAATATAACTTACAGCATTTTGAGCTTGCTCATCATGCGTTTCACGACGGTTGCCGTATCTGCACGATTCAGCACAGCATCCGGGTTAAAGTTGTACGTTGGCTTTTTCTCGCCCTCTTTCAAACTGTTGGCGATACCCGTCAGAATACCGGCCTTGTTCACGGCAAGAATGGCTGGATAGGAGTAATTCGACTTGATATTGCCGACATCTTCGAACTCCTTCTGAAGTGCCGCTTTATCTTTCTCGATTTCGCCCATCTTCAGGTTCAATGCACGTGCGATGATGTTCGCCGCCTCTTCCCGAGTCAGTTCCATATTCGGAGCAAAACTTCGTGGGGCGATGCCGCGAATGATTCCTTTTCTGGCCGCTGTCTCGATATAACGGTAATCCCACTGCATGCTGTTAACTACACTTTCCTGATAAATATCATCGAAGGTTAACTTGTTCTTATCCGTGTCGTAATCCAACGGGATATCCAGCAGCTTCACTACAATGGTAGCAAACTCACCGCGGGTCATCGGATCATACACGCCAAACGCATCTTGCTTGGACGCCTTCATGTATCCTCTGGCCAACATCAACTCAATATCGTTGCGGGCCGTTTTGTGCGAGATCGCATCGGAATAGCTGTAACGCAAGGATTTAACTGCATAATAACCAAAACCTTTGAAAGGTGCCGTGATTGTTTTTTTCTTGGCATCTACTTTTCCGCCAATGTTAATCCAAGTGCCCTGGGAAGGGTTATACCACCAGATTCCCAGGTTGCTGGATGCCGAGTTTACCAGCGCGGAATCGTATTTCAAGGTAATCGTACCTTTTTGGGACAGCTCCATCCAGTTCTGCGGAATCAGGCGTTGATGGAACTCGTGCCCTTTCGCATATGGATGAGTTGCCGCTTTTACATTAAAGTCTTCCACATTGCTGCTGTAAGCATTAAGTGAACCTGCATCCAGCCAGTATAGCGGGGAAGCATATCCGAAATGCGCAGCTGGCGTGAAACGGAATGCATTGTTGTTATCCCCTGGGATCAATGCCAGGCGTCCGTCCATTTCAACACCGTTCTCGATTTCTCCGATTCGGTTATAGGCCTTAATGGTCCGTCCATCAATCTGATTCGCGATACCGAACAGGATGTCGTGTTCACCAAGAAGGTTGATGGTCGGCACTTCTGCATTTGGACTTGATTTTGCCTGCTGAAGCACGGTGCCTTTAGGTAAAGAGAGCGATACGCCGCCTTTAAATACCGATACTTTGCCCGATTTTGAAATATTCGTTTTAAACTGGGAACCCTCTGTTGCATCATCTGTGTAAGTTACAACAAACTGTCCATTGGTCTTTTTGGTGCCTTGTTCAATCGTGAACTTAATCGTGTTTTTGCCGTTTTTCAGGTTCTTGACCTCAAGACGGAAGATGTCGCTGGTCTCGGATTTCACCATTGGCGTCTTGCCGATCAGAATCGAGTCGGCTCCCTCTGCCTTGATGCTCACCTCTACAAAGTTCTGTTTCAACACGCCTTCGTTAGGAAGCTTAGGAGACAGCACTTGGTAAGGAGCACGCTCACGTGTAATTTCGATGGTATCCGTAGTCGTGACGGATTGATAACGCGAACCGATGCTAATCGCCTGCAGTCCAACCTCTGGAAGAGCAAGCTCTTTAAATACAACGCGGGCAGAGCTGGAGTTAGCTCCGTTGACAATCGAATAGTACAGACTGTGATCCGCTTGGTTGATAGCGTCCAATTGAGTCTTCAGTGCCCCACCTGAAAGAGTCCATGTGCCAACATTATTTTTCGTGAATACTGCAAAAATGGTTGGTGTTGGATGACTGAGGTTGACCGTAATTTCGTCGGTGTATTCAACTTCAAAGCGAAGACCCAGGGCCTTCTCATATGTGTTATAAGCATTTTCAGCCGTTTCTCTGAACAATCCATCTGGATCGGATTCCGTTGCGGAGCCAACCGGGAATGGAATCATGTTTTTGATTACCGAACGGGTATCGCTAAAATAAAGCAGGGTCAGCTTCGTCGAGATTTTCCCGCTCTTGTCAGCGACAACCAACGTATTCGGACCTGGAATCAGCTGCAGGAATGTCGTATCCGTGAAACTGAACTCACCATTTCCGCTCACCGGCAAATCGCGCGTGTTACCATTCAAGGAAATGGTAAGTCCTGCTGTACCCGTGTAGTTGACAATACGTCCTGTTACTTGATTAAAATCTGAACTGTTCTTAAATACCTGATTGTTATACAAGTTAAAAATATCGATATACGTGGAAGACAGGAACGTTACCGGAATCACCTTGGTATCGGAAACGCCCGATCCATTGCTGGCCTTGATGATCAGATTTTGCTGACCTGTAGGCAGGTTTGTGATCTTGAAGACCGTGTTACCGTTGTAGGTGAATTTCTGGGCAATCGTCCCGCCGCCCTTGCTAGATTCAATCTCAACGTTACCTGCGTTCACTTGGTCCACCATTAAATAAATAGGCAGTTCGTTTAAGACTGTATCGTTACCACTCGGGAAAATGGATTGGGAAGTAGCTGATACCGCACCGCCACTCTCCGTTACGCCATATAGCTGGTACACCTGCTTGATTGTAGGTGCGTTAACATCCCGATAAGTAAAGGTGTTCTGCACGTCAAACCCTGAATTATTGTCCTTAATATAAACAACGTACTCCCCGCTCTGTGTGATGTTCACCGAGCCAGTGGTTGTAAAAGGGTACATCAAGGTACTGCCCAGCACGCTTGCTGCACCTACAGATGCCGGCGAGTTCATGATTGGCACCGTGGATCCTAGTGGAAATACGGAGACATCTAGAGTTGGAGCTACTGCAGGCGTACCAGCAGGAGGGGCATCCACGATAATATAACCGGAGATAACGCCGTTGACATTACCGGTTACCACGGCCTGCCCATCGATATTGGTGCTGCCGATCTTCAGTTGATTGACCGTCAAAGAGCCTGTCGGATGATAAACGACCTGTCTGTTGATGGTTTGGGATTTCGATTCGGAGTTCACAACAATTACCAAATCGTTAACACCCTTCTTCAATGGGAGCCCTGCGGAGTAATACGTGTCCCCGCCGCCGGCATACATAGCCATACCGTTAACGGTCACGCCCTTCGAACCGTTGGTTGCTTTGACCGAGATACTAACAGTCTGCGTGGTCACCACAACCGGTTTGGAGGCGTTCTCTTCCAACACGCGTCCATCGCTGAGCGCTACTTCATACACAGCAGGTACATCGGAGAACTTCACATAAGCCGTGGCACTCATCTGCTGGCCTTGCGTGCTCATACCGGACACGATGATTTTGTTCACGCCTTGATTCAACTGCACATTCAGAAACTCGAACGTATTCGCTGCTTCGTTCAGGATCGGCTTTACGCCGGTACCGCCCGTAGTTGTGTCATCAAAACGTTTGATCTCATACTGAATGGTATTCGGATTAATGCCGTTGTAGGTACCTGAAACCGAAATAGAGCTCCGGTTCTCCGGCGTTGGTGAATTCGGATCTGTGCTTAAATTAGAAAAGTGAAAATACAAAGCTCCATTAGCAGCTGAAGCCGGTAAAGCCGGAATTAGGGAAAAGAACATAGCTACAGCCAGTAACAGGCTTGCTATAGTACGGAAATTTTTCTTCAACGGTCGTGCCTCCTTGATCATTCGGACGTTGGAGTCCGTTTTGGTTGTTGCGTCGTTCACTGGGTCCCCTCACTTTCACTGACAGATTGGTTCTAGCGCATAGTTCATATATCGGAAGCGCAGGTCCTATTATTTAGCAAAACATACAAAAAAGCCTCACCTTTTTAGGTGAGGCAGACTTGTCTTATTCGGACGCAATATGAAAAAGAATAAGTTCTACTTGGTGCGGCTCTCGGTATTAGCCTTCATCCGCATTCGGTTAATCAGGCCAAGAATCGGCCGCTTGGTTTTGCCGACCAAGCCGATAACCTCAGCACCGATCTGCATGAAACACATCATGACGCAGATGACAACAAAGGTCACCCAGTTCGCTTCATACATAGCGGCAGAGGATTGAATGACAGCCAGCACACCGAAAAATGCAGCAATCACATAAATGATCAGCACCGTCTGGCGGTGACTGAATCCAAGCTCGCGCAGGCAGTGATGGAGATGTCCCTTATCTGGCGCAAAGATCGGCTTCTTCTGAATCTTGCGGCGAATGATAGCAAAAAATGTATCAGACAACGGTACGCCGATGATAATCAGCGGTGTAATGAAGGACACAATCGCAATCTGCTTAAAGCCGAGCAAAGACAGCATGGCCAAACTGAATCCGAGGAACAGCGAGCCCGTATCCCCCATAAAAATCTTGGCAGGATGGAAGTTAAAGAACAGGAACCCGATAATGCTGCCAAGCAGCAGCAGGCAGAGCAAGGCTACGGTTGTATTGCCCATCAGAATAGCCATGACCAGGATTGTGCTGATCGCAATACCGGATACGCCGGCAGCTAAACCGTCGAGACCGTCAATCAGATTAATTGCATTGGTTACACCGACAATCCAGAAGATGGTCAATGGAATCGACACCCAGCTCTCCAGCATGGAGTACCGATCCTGAAATGGTATATTTACAAAGTCCACAGTAATGTTAAATCCGAATACAACTACACAAGCAGCTGCAATCTGAGCCAAAAGTTTAACCTTGGCAGAGAGTTCAAATCGATCATCCAAGGCTCCGATCAACACGATCATGGAACCGCCGATCAGAAATGCCTTCATAAAGTTGGCATCACGAGCCGACAAGCTGTCTGGCAAAAAAGGAAGAACTGCAATCAGTCCAAGAATAAAAGCCAGATAAATGCCGAGTCCCCCGAGTCGGGGCATGATCCGCGTATGAACCTTGCGGGCATTAGGAACGTCAACTGCACCAACCTTAACAGCAAACTTCTTCACAAGCGGCGTTAAGAGCAGGGCGAGCGCGAGCGATACGATAAACCCGATGATG
The DNA here is from genome assembly GCF_003184205.1 of Paenibacillus sp. Cedars. Classification (NCBI taxonomy): domain Bacteria; kingdom Bacillati; phylum Bacillota; class Bacilli; order Caryophanales; family Paenibacillaceae; genus Paenibacillus; species Paenibacillus sp. Cedars. The sequence continues at coordinate 6,364,707 of NZ_CP020866.1, read as the reverse complement.
TATATCATTAACATGTAATCATTCGACCCCCAATATTGTCTACCGGTTGAATTATACTCCCTTCGGGTCCGAAAACCAATGCCAATTTCCGGTGATATCCCGGATTTTCCCCACAGAAATGAGCCATTTAGCCCGTTTTCGTTACATTTTCTTTCTCGCGCAGCACTTTCACTACGAATTTCGGCAGCGCAAGCATTCTTTTATAGCGGGTAGGCTCCTTCAGAAGGCGATAAAACCATTCGAGACGCAGCTTTTGGAACACTTTCGGTGCCCGTTTCAGTTTACCGGAGATAATATCAAAGGATCCCCCGACTCCCATAATCACAGGGACATGAAGCGCTTGTTTATGCTGGGCAATCCAAGGTTCCTGGTTGTCCGCACCGCGAGCCACAAACAAAACATCCGGAGAAGCTGCACGGATCTCCTCGATCACGGCAGAATCCTCATCAGGTCCAAAAAAACCGTCCCGGTGGCCGCATATAATCGCAGCCGGATATTGCATTTGTAACCGCTCGGCAGCTTCCTGAATCACTTCGGCGGTTGTACCCAGCAGATAGAACTTCCATCTATAGGTTTCCCCGACCTTCAATAATTCATGTAAAAGTTCGAAGCCGGTTACGCGTTCCTCAATCGGCTCGCCACCCACACCAGCAGCCCAGACGATACCCGTTCCGTCCGGAACGATCATTTCCGCGGTGTGCATCATCTGTTTGTAATCCGGATTATTTACGGCCGTCATCACCATAATCGGATTTGCCGTAATAACATGGTGGGGCTGCCTCGATTGCACAGCCTCGGTCAAGTATTTTACCGTATCCTTCATATTCAGTTTAGAAAAAGGTACTTCGAACACCGATACGGTAGGAAATGGATAGGTCTGTTTCATGTTTATCATCCTCTATGGCGTAAATATTGGGCAATGTGACACGCAGGTTTAGCCGCCTCCCGTTTCAAAACAGCAATCTGCTCACCGTGCTCCGCTCTCCATGCCAGTGCACCGTCCAACAACTGCAGCATCTGGTCCTTCAACACATCTCCATCAAGCGACTCACTGGTTCCGACAGGCTCGCTGCCAAGCCGCTTCAAAAAGTGATTAATCTTCGGATCGTAGGAAATGCCGAGCAGCGGCACACTCTGATTCGCTGCATAGATCAGGCTGTGCAGTCGCATGCCCAATATCAAATCACAATGACTGACCTCACGCAGCATGTCCTGCGGCTGCTTCTCATCATGGTAGAAACTGATCATAGAGCCATTCCGGGAGATATCACCAATCTGGCTCACAATAAACTGCGAAGCCTCTAGGTCATCCGGCTGATGAAAAGGAAGAAAACGAAGGTGTACGGGGCGCTGTTCGGCTAATGCCTTTAAACCTTCCCCAATAGCCTTCAGTTCTTTTCGCTCCGGATTCCAGTATCTGACCGAAATGCCGATGACCGGCAGAGCATCTCCCGTTTCATGACTTGTTGATGATGACTGTGATGGCATTTCTTCACCGGAGTACTCGTGCACTTGTTGCGATCGTACTCCTTCACAGGTATTCTGGTGTATTTCTTGCATTGATACCCCTTCACCAGAATCCTTGTGAACTTCAATAGAAGAAACAGAAGCAACGTCGGCTCTTTCCGACGACAATGGTGTATTCGCAGTCTCTTCAGTTGAGGAAACAATACCCTGTCTGATCCCATCATTAGTGTCAACATGGACTCCAGGTTCTGTCTTATCATGATGATCTTCAGCAAAAGCCTCATCTGTATGCAGCTCTTGCTTGCCTGCATCCATCTCACGCAACGACCTGTGATGTACTGCATTATTGTCGATGCAAGCATTTTCGCCTTCTGGCAGCGGCAAACCCATAACCGGATCCGGTACGACGTGAATCGCTTCAGCTGATATTCCCATGGACTGAAGCAGCTCGCCCGACTGGATGTCACGCACGGAGATGTAAGTGCATTTGCGGAAGACGGAACGGATCACGGGATAAAAGAGTTTACGATTCACCGGGCCTACGCCCTGAGCATAAATAAATGTAGGTTTGCCGAGCCATTGAGCAATCTTAAGAACGCCCAGATAATAAGGAATCGTCTTTGGACTGGTTGCATCCTGCAGCAGACTTCCTCCACCGCTGATCAAACCGTCACTGGCCTTGATCGCTTGACGAACCTCTCCAAGTTTCATCCGATGCACGGACTTTACGCCGTAGGCAGCGGATGTCCATTCCGGGTCGATGGAGAGTACAACGGGGTTGATCTCAACTCCCGCTGCCTGTCCTTCCTGTTCCAAAGCGGTCAGAATCGATTTCAGCACCGCTTCATCACCGCTATTTTTAAATCCGTAATATCCGGAAATGACTATCGTCTTAGAAGTGGAGACCATCGTTTCCAGATCCTTTCTGCCACTTGCCATACCAATATTGCGATCAATCCGATAATCAGACCAAGTCCAAGACCCAGCAGGACCCGAATAGCTGAAATATAGAGTGGCGTGTGAATATGCGTGAATGTTCCGACCATCGACAGCTGCCCCATCACACCGATAATGAGCAGATAGACAGCATGACGATACTTAAATGACAGGAATACGCCAAGCACCATCATTGGATGGGCCAGCAAGAACTCCTTGTTACGAGGGCGTACGCCGAATATATTCTCCAGGAAAGATCGGAATGCCATCTCGATGGATGAAACGGAGCCTGAATTACCTGTACGGGTGAGATAATACCAACCGACGATCGCCACAATGCCGGCTGCAATGACCCAAGTCAGCGTAATCGGAGACTTTAACAGCTTCAAGATCGAGTGGTACGTAGATCCGCCGCGGTACAGAATCACGTAAACGGCAATGAGCGCAATCGGTGCCGCGGCAAGCAAATTGACACCACGGAACTGCTCCAGAACAAGCATATACGTTACATTGTTTAATAGAGCTACAACGATCGGTACGGCTGCAAGCGACAGAATAGAGGTCTTCACCAGCAATACGATGGAATGTGTCACTCTTCTGCCAGGAGTCATGTCCGGTATGGTTTGCTGCGTTTCATTGACTTTTCGAATAGCTAGAATAACAGCTACCGTCGGAGCACTGATGGCGGCAAATAAAGCAAGCGCCTGCTCTAGCAATGATGCATTAAGAACATACAACCCTGCACTGCCCACCAGGCCGATCAGGAAGGCTGCGATGGTAAGGAACGGAATGAAGTGGGACACCATCAGTGAGATCAAAGCCACGGCTCCGACAACAGCTCCAAGCTTAAAGTATCGCTGCAAGGACGAGTCGGTCACTTGGAACGGCTCTGCAGGACCCATCGTGAACCCATTGTCCTCCATCTGTTTGATGGCTTGACCCGATCCGGTCAAACTGTCAATCAGATTATCGAGCGGATGGGTGACGGATGCTTTGGTCATATCCCGGCTCGGCTCGGCATTCAAATAAAACATCCGGATGTTACGGTCTTTGGACGCTAAAGCAAAGCGGTCCCCAATAACCTCCGGTTCGAGATTAGCATCCCGCTCACTAAGGGAATAAATACGGGTTACATTGTAATCCGTTAAATAAGCCAGTTTCGTGAACCCTTTTTGCGGACGTTTAATGTTCTCAATGGCCACCAGGCCGATATCATATTGGTTCAATAGCTGTGCAAAGGAATCCAGGCTCTTCTCTTCCGCATTATCATTGAAACCTTTGGCAGATTCGCCTTCAAACAGAATCCGTTTCACACCGTTTTCAACGAAATAAGCCATCAGGTTCTCCATATAGGCCTCATCATATGGAAGACTGTCAGACAGACGCGGCACAATGTTAAAGCCCTTGTCCCGAAGCATGCCAATGGTAATCGGATCTGGAGACAACGGCTTAATGACCGCATTGGAGCGTGGGGTTTCCAGAACTAGGCCATCCACTGCACGGTCGAACTGCCACGGTCTTACCGGAATATTGAGTCTCGTAAAGGTTTCCTCAATAATCGGTTTAATTAAAGCTGCGCTCTCCTCGTTCAGAAAAGCAACATACGTAAAATTCTCGTTCGGAGAAATCGTCGTGCCTGTCAGATCAGCAACCTGCTGCCCGTCATAAACCGAAATCCGCCGCGATTTTGCCAGCTCGTCCAGCGTGCTTTCATACAGTGCCATACTGATCACGCCGGCGTCTTTCAGGCGATCCAGTTGCTCGGAGACAAAATCCTGCGGCTTAGACTGATACGCCGCGACATCCAACAAATCCCGATAATCGAACACCAACTCAACGTTGTTTGATGTCGACTCTGTTTGCAGTCGGTCATAACCTACAGGCAGGGCCGCTGCAACGCCAAGAACAACCAGAATCCACAGCCACTTGCGGGCTGCCGTGTTCCAGCGTTTCCATTTCTGAACCACGAAAGTACCTCCTCATCGAACCTATAGGAATTTACGATGGAGGGCAACAGCCCTTAGGCCTTGCAGCAACCATCGTAAATCCCCTTCGTTCTCTTCTCTCATTAAAATGTATCTATGGTTAAGCGTCTACCCGGGCCATGACATGATCCGAGAGCGATTGAATTTTGGCCTTGGCATCGGCGAGGGATTCACCTCGCACGGCAAAATACACTTTGATCTTGGGCTCGGTGCCTGAAGGTCTCAAGCAGAACCAAGAACCGTCCTCAAGCAAATATTTTAACACGTTTTCCTTCGGCAGCCCGTCCAAGCCCTCCGCATAATCAAGCACTTGCTTGACCAGTACGCCCCCGACTTCCTCCGGTGCATGATTGCGCCAATCGGACATCTTCGCTTGAATCTGCGCAACGCCGTCTTTGCCTTTCAGCGTACGGGACTCCAGTGATTCGAGGAAATAACCGAACTGCTCATACAGCTCCTGCAGCACATCGTATAAGGTTTTACCTTGACCTTTGTAGTATGCCGCAGCTTCGCATATCAGCATCGAAGCGAGTACAGCATCCTTATCGCGTGCATAATTGCCTGCCAGATATCCGTAGCTCTCCTCATAACCAAACAAATACGTATGACTCCCGGACTCTTCGAATTGGGTCATTTTCTCCCCAATGTATTTAAAGCCCGTCAATGTATTCAGCACGGCTGCACCATAATGCTCGGCAATTGCCGCTCCCATCTCACTGGTAACAATGGTCTTGATAACAGCTCCATTGTTTGGCAGCTTCCCTGCTTCCTTCAATTGACCCAGCAAATAATGAATCATAATGGCACCGGATTGATTACCAGTCAGCACAACGTATTCGCCCTGGCTGTTCTTCACAACAGCCCCCATGCGATCTGCATCCGGGTCTGTCCCGATCAGAATGTCAGCCCCCACTTCCTCGCCAAGCTTCATTGCGAGTGCGAACGCCTCCCGCTCCTCCGGGTTCGGTGATTTTACGGTGGAGAAATTGGCATCCGGCTTAGCTTGCTCCGGAACGACATGGATATGCTTGAAGCCGATGTTTCGAAGCACGCGTTCGACGGGGGCTTGCCCCGTTCCATGCAGTGGGGTAAAAACAATCTTGAAATCCTCGCCAAGCTTGGACGCGATAAGCTCCCGGTTCACACTGACATTTGTCACCGTATCGGCAAAAGCCTGATCCTCCGCTTCGCCAAGCCATACCAGCAGACCCTGAGCCTCGGCATCAGCCTGTGACAGCCTCTTCACGGCGGAAAAAGAATCCACCTCCTGAATTCGGGCAATCACGTTCTCAGCTTCGCTTGGTACCAACTGACCGCCCTCGCGGTTGTACACCTTATAACCGTTATACTCCGGCGGATTATGGCTGGCCGTAATGACAATTCCTCCGGTAGCACCCAGATGGCGCACACTGAAGGATAATTGCGGTGTAGAGCGCAAGGAAGGATACAGCTTCGCTACAATTCCGTTGCCGGCCAGTACCAAAGCCGCCTCCAATGCAAACTCAGGCGAAAAATGGCGGGAATCATGGGCGATAACAACAGACGGCTTCCCATCTGCAACCCCGTGCGCCTCCAGAATATAGCGTGCAAAGCCTTGTGTAGCCCGACCTACCGTATATTTATTAATCCGGTTGCTGCCTGCGCCGATGACACCGCGCAAACCGCCCGTTCCAAATTCCAGATCACGATAAAACCGTTCCTCCAGCTCCTTCGCATCGTGCTCAAGTGAACGAAGCTCCTGCTTGGTCTCCTCATCAACATAAGGATCATTCAACCAACGCTGTACCGTATCGATTGTTCTCTGACTCATCTCTGACATGAAAAAAAGTCTCCCTTCCTCATCCAAACAAGAATAGTCTGAAGATTACTCCTTATCCGCGAGAGCAAACATAATCTCTCCCCCGGCAACTACACGCCCATCAACCGTTGCGGTCGCTTTCCCCTTACCGATCATGCCCTTCAGGCGGGTAATCTCGACTTCCAGTCGCAGCGTATCGCCCGGCACCACTTGTCCGCGAAAGCGGAACCCGTCAATACCCGCCAAAAAGCCAAGCTTGCCCCGATTGCTCTCCACGTTGAGAATCGCTACAGCGCCCACTTGCGCCAAAGCCTCTACAATCAGCACGCCTGGCATAACCGCATATTCAGGGAAATGTCCGACAAAAAAAGGCTCGTTGATCGTGACGTTCTTGATGCCGACCGCACGTTTGCCATCCTCAATCTCCACGATCTTATCGACCAGCAAAAATGGGGGACGATGCGGAATAATCTCTTGAATCTGTTTGATGTTCAACATAGTATTAAAATCCTCCTTATGTACGTACCCGCCAAGCATAGTGTTTGAAAAGGGCAGTCTGTTCCATATGCTTCCGTTATGCCGTATACGTATAGCTGCGGGCAGTGTTGTTGATGTTCTATCATGCTTCATCTTTGAGGTTAGCTACATGAATTTCAAATCATATGCATAAAAAGAAGGATCTGCGGTAAAAATGATGGATATCCTTCACCACTGCAGAAGTGAAGGTTTCAGATAAGGGGCTTTCTCCTTTCGGACATTCGTGTTCAAGGAGAGGGCCCTTTTGATATACATCCGTCCATCGTCATGAAATGACAAAGTTAATACGCAAGTCCCATCCCATTATACCGTTTAACCCCAAAAAAAGAAAACTCCCCTAGAGGGAGTTCGGCATCGCGGTACAATTCAATTGTTAACTCGCCCTGACATTCCGTCATGGCGCAAATATCAAATCAAAAACATGCTTCCACGTGCTCCATTCAAACACTTCACTGAACTCCTGATGCCCAAGCACAACATAACCGAAGACCATTCCTCCGAATAATGCCAATATAAGCAATACAGGAATCATGATGCGGACGGCTAGTTTCCATCCGGAAGTTTTGGAGCGCTTCTTGGCTTTTGATTCACTCATGATGCCCACCTACCCTCGCATTGTGTTGGCAAGGTTCATCATGGTATCGCTGGAACTTAGCGCACGTGCCATGAGCTGGTAGGCTCGCTGAACTTCCATCATCTTGGTCATTTCATCGGTCAGATTGACATTTGATTGCTCAACAAAACCGGAAAGCACCGAAGATTTCGGAGGCTCGCCCGGAGCAGGAGGTGTTAAATCAAACACATCTCCTTCCGTCAAGCCTTCCCCAACGACAAACAAGTTATCGCCCACAGCAACCAAGCCTTCCGGACGCTCGAGCTCAACCACCTTCAAGGTAGCCACAATCGAGCGGACGCCTGCGAAGGTCTCCAATATAATCTGACCTTTCTCATTCACGGCAACTTTCCCTTTGGACGGGAACGAAATGGGATTATTGTTCACGTCGAGCACAGGGTAGCCCTGCGAATTGGCCAGCAGCAAGTTGTTAGGGTTACGGGCATCCGGGGTTACATGAAATCCGCCTTCGCGGGTGTATCCAATTGCGCCATCTCCCTGAACCGCAAACATGGCTTGTCCATCAATCATCAGATCGAAGGGATTCCCCGTTTCCTTCATAGCTCCCTGCTCCATGTTCTGCACAACGGAAGATAGTCTCATGCCATACCCGAGAGTATAGCCTAGCGGTGTCGAACGGCCCGTCCGGTCAAAATCCTTATGATGACCCTGAACCTGAGTCAGCACATCATCAAAGGAGGCTTCCTTTTTTTTGTAACCAGCCGTGTTGACGTTTGCCATATTGTCCGCAATGACATCCAGTCTCTGCTGGAGAGCATTCATCGACACCATAGCGCTAATCATCGAGTTGTTCATCACTTACCTCCCGTGGGCTCACATATTCATACGGCAGCACGCTGCTGCCTGCCAACCTGTAGACACTGCTTATACTCGGCCAATCTCATTGACCGCCTTCTCCAGCGTCCTGTCATAATATTGAACGATTTTCTGATTCGTTTCATACGCGCGCAGCGCAGCGGTCAATTCCACCATCGATTGCGTCGGATCCACGTTGGACCCTTCAATAAATCCCTGACGAACCACTCCGTTATCGGCCGGTGTCATGAACCGCACTTCCCCGTCCGGATCGGACATGCGGAACACGCCATTCCCTTCGCGAATCAGCCCATGAGGCTGGCTTACAATGCTGACTCCCAGGATGATGCCTGTCCCGTTGCCAGCGGCGTCCATGATTTCTCCTTGCTCATTCACTGTAAAGTCAGACGCCGAGCCTGTCAATATAATCGGTCTGTTATTGTTATCCAGAACCTGATAGCCACTCTCGCTGAGCAGGTTACCTTCCGGGCTCACCCGAAAGCTCCCGTTACGGGTATACCGGGTATCCCCGTTCTCGTCCTGAACCGTGAAAAAACCTTCGGGTCTATAGATAACCTCGCCGTTCTCATCGACATATCTGCCGGAAGCATCGAACGGATAATCCTGACCCGTTGCCGGATTCTGAACGGTAAAGGAGGATACCAGCGCGAAGTCTGTGTTCTTGCCGGATTCCCGAAGCGCGCCTTCGGTATAAAGCGAGATGCTCTCCTCCGCATACACGCCGGTATTAAACTTACCCAGCTTCCGGCCTGCGTTCGACGAATCGTTGCCCCCAATCATGGAGACAAGCACTTCAGGAAACGAACGCTGTACGCTGTTTGTTGCCTTGTAGCCTGCTGTGTTGACGTTGGCGATGTTCTGCGTCACCGTATTATGTCGTTGCTCCTGGGTCATCATCCCCGAAGCTGCTGTATATAGACCTCTTAACAATGAAGGCACTTCCCTTCCATTAACGAATCATAACAACCTTAGTCGATATAACGATCGCTACGATGACGGATTGTACTTCCAATCGCTGTTGTTTTTGGATTTCTTGTAACTATGTTGGATAGGGTTGAAATCCAAAAACAAAGGCGACCGCTTCGCTTTTCCATTACAATTCCGCCCTCTCCGCTGTTGTCAACGTGGGCGTATTTCGAAGCAGATCGCTAATCTCATCGTGGTGATTATACCGATTCATTCCATGCTCATGTTGTTCCTATCATCTATATCGGAAGGTTAGAACTTTTTCTTAACGACCTTGTCCAAATTATCGAGCATAATTCCCGTTCCTTTTACCACACAGTGCATCGGATCCTCTGCAACGAGTACCGGAACCCGAAGCTCGTCCGTCAACAACTCGTCCAATCCATGAAGAAGTGCACCGCCGCCCGTTAAAATAACGCCGCGATCGATGATGTCCGCCGACAGCTCTGGCGGTGTCCGTTCCAACACGGATTTCGCCGCGAGTACAATCGATGAAACCGGGTCCCACAAGGCTTCTTGTACTTCGGCCGAAGAAACCGTTACGGTAAACGGCAGACCGGATACCATATCGCGTCCGCGAATATCCATCTCAGCTTGTCTACCCCCAGGACGAACCGTGCCGATCGCCACCTTCAGATCCTCTGCCGTCCGTTCACCGATCAGCAATTTATATTTATGCTTCACGTACTTCGTAATCGCTTCGTCGAACTTGTCCCCTGCCATCTTAATCGAAGAAGCGGTGACCACATCGCCCATGGACAGGACGGCCACATCCGTGGTGCCGCCCCCGATGTCCACAACCATGTTACCGCTTGGCTGGAAAATATCCATCCCTGCGCCAATTGCCGCTGCCTTCGGTTCTTCTTCCAGGAACACATCTCTTGCGCCGCTGCGCTCAGCCGCTTCCCGGATCGCCTTCTGCTCCACCGAAGTAATGTTGGTGGGAGCACAGATGAGGATTCGGGGCCGGCTGTGCCAACTGCGCGCGCCCACGCGATCAATAAAGTACTTCAGCATCGCTTCTGTAATTTCGAAGTCGGCGATGACCCCGTCCCTCAGCGGGCGGATCGCCGTAATGTTGCCGGGAGTGCGCCCGACCATGCGCCGTGCTTCCTCACCGACGGCAAGGACTCGCTTGGTGTCGGTCTCAATAGTGACAACGGAAGGTTCGTCTAACACTACCCCCTTCCCCTTAACGTGAATGAGCACGTTCGCCGTTCCGAGATCGATTCCAATATCCTTGCTCAACATCATGAAAAGCCCCCAAAGTGTTATTTTATGGTAAGGGTCACTGTTCGCTTCGCCAATGCATCAATCGACAAAATCCAGCAATTCATGATGATCTTCGGCAAAACAGGTCCCATATTTCGATCCTATACCAGCTTTTAACATATCATACTTTAGGGGAGGGATTCAACGCCAATCTAGTGACCTAAGCCCTAAATATCAGGATTTGGCCGTGGCCACCGGTTCACGATTGCTGCCGGTTTTTTTGTACTTGATCTTGGTAGCTTCCCCGCCTCTCAGATGGCGGATGGATTTGTGATATTCGAGAATGTGCTTCACCTGATCCGCCAGGTCCGGGTTGATCTCCGGCAGACGTTCGGTTAAGTCCTTATGCACCGTGCTTTTCGACACGCCAAATTCTTTGGCTATGGTTCGAACCGTATGCCTCGTTTCCACGATACAGCGTCCGATCTTAATGGTCCGCTCCTTGATGTAATCGTGCACGCTCCCGCCTCCCTACTGTGTGGATAGTTTGGTACATTATATGAGGGGCATGACGGGATATTCGCGGTTTCACGGGCTGACAAGCTTACTTGGACTCATTTATTTTCTGGACATGCTGGTCATGGACAAGTATGAAACGTCCATAATACAAGGCGCGGCAAGGGTTGGACTTGCCTTCGAAACCCTAAACAAAAAAAAGACAGGATCTCAAGATCCTGCCCTCTTCAAGTGCGCGGTGGGCGCATTGTACGAAGAAATGAAATTATTTTTGCGGAAGCACACTCACAGGGTTGACCAGTTTCCCGCCCTCATACACTTCGAAGTGCACGTGGTTGCCGAGATCCTTCTCAAACTCACTGCGTCCGGCAGTTGCGATGGAATCGCCCTGCTTCACTTCAGCGCCTTCCTTAACTTTCACTTCGTTCAAGCTTTGGTAAACCGTCTTCGTATCACCGGAGGTAATCTCCACTACGTTTCCGTTAAGCGGATGATTCTCAACGCGAGTCACTTTTCCTGTAAGCGCGGCTCTGACTTCAAACATCGTGTCATCTGCAGTGGCCAGGTCGATTCCCAGGTTCGGCGTGAAGGTGTCATTATATTGAACCATCGCCTCCTGATGCGTTTCCGGGTTCGTTTCGTCAAAATAAGGTTTGACAATGCTCACAGCTACGTCGTCGGCTACCGGCCAGATCATCGATTGTGCATTGGCGGTTACTTCTACTGCTTCTCCGTCTTTACCTTCTGTTGCAGGTTTCTCCGAACTCTGTACAGACTCCGAAACATTGGCTTCCCCTTGTGGCTTCAGCGTTTTTTGGCTGGCGTCCTGGTAGACCCACACGAGGGTTAGTATAATTGCCGCTGCTGCTAAGTATGCTGCCGGGAACACCCACCGTTTGGATAAAGCTTTCTTCCACGAAGATGACGGTACCGTCGAATCTCCTTGCACAGTTTTAGGAGCTTCTTCGTGGGGTTTACTATTTTTGTTTTGTTCATTCATTTGCAATCACCTCAGTAACCATTGTTACCGGGGTCAACTCTTTTATACGTAATCTCACTATTATTTTTTTGAAGAGAGAAGATTTGAAGTTTTGTCAAAAGAAATATTCGTATAGTAGTGCTTCAGAATCTCTTTCGCCTCATATCCCTCGCGGGCCATGCCCTCTGCTCCGTACTGGCTCATGCCAACGCCATGGCCGTTGCCATAGGTGGTAATCTCTATCTCGCCATTTTTCATCACCAGGCTGAACTGACTTGATCGGAGGCCCAGCTTCTCTCTTACCTCGCGACCGGTAAATGTCTTGCCTCCCACCCGCACACTCTCAATCCGATGCCCCTGCGTATAGGAGAGTACTTTCAAAAAAGAAGAGGCGTTCCCGTCCCCGCCCGCCGATACCGGTACCGCACCGTCCGCCAGACCGAGCTTCCCTACGAATTCCGAGCGCGGCATCGTGACCGTCGTTTTATACTTGGGCGAGATTTGTTTATCCCATGGACTTTCCACACTGCGCAGATAAGGAATTTCATTCTTCCAATAATCCTCTGAATTTTCGGTATAGCCGTTGCTGGTAGAGAAAAAAGAAGCCGTGATCGGCTTGCCCTTGTATGTCATTACCAATCCCGCCGTTTCCTTTACCGCCTGCTGGAGCTTCCCCAGCTCGGCTCCCTTCCCCAGCCGCTGCCATTCCTCGGTCAACTCGTCATGGGCGATGTATGCCTGGTGACTGACCGTGTCGGTCACCAGGGCCTGGCCGTCCGGCACGCCGCTGCGGTCGCCGGACGCCAGCCGCTGCACGATATAGGTCCGTGCCGCAATGGCCTGGGCCTTGAGTGCCTCCAGCTGAAACTCGGCCGGCATCTCGGCGGCCAGAACGCCGACGAGGTATTGTTCCAGCGGCAGTTCCTCCACGGTGTCCGTCTTGGTTAAATAGACGGACACCGTGGGCTCTTCCGCCGCCCCCGGCTCGGCGGAAGGCAGCGGGGCGGGCCCCGGCGGCAGCGGCTCCGGTGTGTTGTTGCCCGGGGCAACAACCAGCAGCGGCAGCGCCAGCGCCAAGGCCAGCAGCACGGCCACCGCCCAGATGGCGGGGTGCACCCGCACCCGCCGCCCCCCGGCGGCCGGACGCCGGGCGGCAAAGCCGCGGCGTCCCCAGCGCGCGGGCCGCACACGGAACGTGCGGCCTCCGCGCGGTGCGCGGCCCGCAGCCGCCTGCGCATAGCGCTGCGGCTCGGGCGCGGGGTGCGGGCCCTGCGGCATGGCCGCTGGCCCGCCGGGGGCTGGCGCGGCGCCATGCGCAGGGGCGCCAGCGGGGCGGTCGGGCGGCGGCGTATGCGCCGCCCGCGGGCCATGGCCGGACTGGCCGAAGGCGTCCGGCCCTCTCGCCGGGCCGCGGTGCCCGCGCGGCCCGGGCTCCGATTCTTTTTTGTCCGATATCGAATCATGGTTATGTGCTTTGTCGAATTTGGATGTCTTCTCAAGTTCTCCGGGAAATTCCCATTTCAACACGGGAGCCGCCGACCCTTCCGCTGGAACTTGATAGGGTTGCCCAGTTGCCCCTTCCTCCGGGGTGGTCTTCGGATCCATTGCTCGTTCTTTCCCTGCAATGCCCACCTTCACCCGAACCTTAGAATCTTTCATTTGTTTTTCCCTCCTGTGCCTTCTCCCCTGGTATGTGCCGGATTACTCTCATTTCCGTCATGCTCTACTTATACTTATGAGATACCGGCATTTGATAGAACCCTTCTAAGAGAAAGGAGGAAAAGACATCGAAGGCTGCAAGCCAGTTAGCAAATAGATTCTGCCCTCTCATGGTTCTGTAATCTTTATATAAGAGAATTCACGTCAACCGTGTGCCCATACCAAAAGAAGTGGCTTCGCAATTAACAGCGAAGCCACTTCTTATTCATTCTATCCTGTCCATCCTGTAAAGATGGATAACAATCGTACGTATTATACCCAAGTGGGTTGGACTTTAAACAGTTTCGCGTCTTCGGTTTCGCTTGCCACTTTCTTCGAAACCTTCTCCGTACTCTGATCTTCCGTCGAAATGCGCCAGATATCCGCACCCAGTCCAGACAGCTTTTCCGCTAAATGAACATAACCGCGATCAATATGCTGCACACCACCAACTTCAGTCGTACCCTCAGATACAAGCCCTGCCAATATTAAAGCAGCTCCTGCACGCAGATCGGTTGCAGTTACCTTGGCTCCCTTAAGCTCGGCGCCACCAGTTACGATGGCAGAACGTCCTTCGACTTTAATCTCCGCATTCATCAGCTGGAATTCATCCACATGCATGAAGCGGTTCTCGAATACCGTTTCTGTAACCACACTTGTACCTTCCGACACCAGCAAAAGCGCCATCATCTGCGATTGCATGTCAGTTGGGAATCCAGGGTATGGCAATGTTTTAACATCAACCGACTTCAAAGGTTTGTCAGCGATAACGCGAATCCCATTCTCATCCGGTTCAATGGTAATCCCCATCTCTTCCATCTTGGAAATGACAGGTCCGAGATGATCGGCAATGGCACCTTCTACATAAACATCCCCGCCTGTGATCGCTGCAGCCGCCATAAAGGTACCTGCTTCAATCCGGTCTGGAATCACGTTATGCTCGACGCCATGCATCTTCTCCACGCCCTCAATGCGGATTACACCTGTGCCCGCACCGCGAACTTTGGCACCCATGGCATTCAGGTAATTCGCTAAATCGACAATTTCCGGCTCTTTTGCCGCATTTTCGATTACCGTAACCCCTTCAGCCAATGTAGCAGCCATCATAATATTCTCGGTAGCACCAACGCTTGCGACGTCCAAGTAGACCTTCGCTCCACGCAATCTGCCGTTGCTCTTCGCTTCAATATATCCTTGTCCGAGGCTAATCTCCGCCCCGAGAGCTTCAAATCCTTTTAGGTGTTGATCAATAGGTCTCGTGCCGATAGCACATCCCCCTGGAAGTGAAATCCGGGTTCGTCCACAACGTGCCAATAAAGGTCCCATGACCAGAAAAGACGCTCGCATCTTCCGCACCCATTCATAAGGCGCTTCACATGTCGTTATGTGCTCTGCATTCACACGTATCACTTCATCTTGATATGTAATGCCCGCACCAAGCGACTCCAATACTTTACTGATTGTAATTACATCGTCAAGAGGAGGTGCGTCAATGATAACACTTTCCCCAACTTCCCCTAGTAGAGAGGCAGCGATGATCGGAAGAACTGAATTTTTTGCTCCGCTGACTTTGACGCTTCCGGTCAGTCTTTTGCCACCGCGGACGATAAATTTGCTCATCATGGTTTCCCTCCGCGTCCATAATTTTCCTGATATGCTTGTGTTCGTTTTAGTTGTTGCTAATTCCCTAACTTTCATCTTAACATTAGTGATTTCCGCCAAACAAGCGATTTTTGAACTATTTATGACATCTGATATGGTGTCTACACCAGGAACCGGACATCCATAATGCCACCTTATGTGAAACATCTGTTATCCGCAGTATGGACCTACGAAAGGTACCATGACCGACCAGCTCTTGTCAATGCATAACAATTACCGGGTGAACATTATAGTCCGGAAGTCACCGTCCGCCCGATCAAGTCCTTAATCTCAGTGTTAACATAATAAAATGCGTTTATTCGACATCTTATTTCAAGCAACCTAACAGTGATATAACCAATCATACAATAATTAAAACAGACGAGTAAAATATCGCCAAACATACAGATCATGCAACAGCTTTCTTTAAAAGACGCCTTGCTGCATACCCCTTTGTGTAATGTACGAACTTACAGCCATACCCGTGCTAAAACATATATCGGATCATTTGACTCCATGTAATATAGTCAATTAGGAATTCAGCAACGAATCGTCCAAGCACCACAGCCAGCAGTAAATGCAACAACTTACCCTGTGGTCCTTTGGGATGGCGGACAACCAAATCCAGCTTTACTTGCTGCAGTGCCCACCAAGCCAGTGCGATACAGATCAGTGAAATAACAATGGAGAGTAATCCATTGACACCGACTGCACTGATGGAATTAGATAAATCCTGGTTCATATTACCTCCCCCTACATATATTTATCATGCCCTATTCAGGACCGACTCTTCTATAATACTTGGCTGGAGGCTAAGAATCCAGCACTTTCTAGCCACATTTCCTCGGAAATAATAAAGTCTTGTCCACATCTTCTATATTTGAGCGTTTACACACTATTATATGAAGCCAATATTTCCAACATTTTCTCTCCAAATTATTACAATTCCTTGCTCTAATCCCATAAAATCTTCCTTAGACTTCTATTTATACCACTCCAATATCAAAAAAATACCCGGACTCCAAAATATAGTCCAGGCATAATAAACCTATCTCACTCCTACTTCAACTCCCCTTACACTATTCCGTCGTTGCCACAACAATCGTTCCGTAAGCAGCTGACGAGCCGGTTAACAGTGCGGCCATCTGCAATAACTCGATGCTAAACACTCGTCGGTCATGGGCTTCTATTACATAGGTTAATGCAGGAGCTCCGACCCGGGTGATGACCAAAGATATAGGTTCGTCCGAAAAATTGCTAATCGTAACAGAAGCATCGACACCAGCTTGATGTTCATAGAAAGATTTTCCGACACTGGGAGCCAAGGAGAAGATTTGTTCCGGAAGCAGTATAGCCATAGGGATGACCTCCCTTCTCTCTTTAATACTACATCATATGTAACGAATCTATTAAAAGCGATAGTTAACAGCGTATGATAAACGCCTGTTTCATAGATTTGCCTCCCCATTCCCGGTTATTCTTCATTTCATTGGATGCTTCTCAGGAATAAAAAAACAGCCCGCTGCTATTATAGCATCGAGCTGCCTTATGATTAATTGGAGATCTTGATCCGGTTCATGGCTCTTTGCAGGGCCAATTCCGCGCGACGATGATCAACTTCGTCCTGTCTTCCCTTCGCATTCAGGCGAGTTTCCGCTCTTTCCTTCGCGGCTTCCGCACGCTCCAGATCGATTTCTCCCGCTCTCTCTGCGCTTTCCGCCAGGATGACAATCTTATCTTTACGGACTTCGACGAAACCGCCTTGTACCGCAAACGGGGTTCTCTCGTTGCCGATCTTCACATAAACTGGCGCTATCTGAAGCGGTGTAACGAAGGAAATATGACCAGGCAAGATGCCCAGTTCTCCCTCGACCCCACGCACCGTAACACTGTTCACCTGCTCGGAGTAGACCAGGCGGTCCGGCGTTACGATTTCCAACAAAATGGTGCTCACTTCCATCCCTCCTCACCGTTTTCCGCAGAAAACTCGCGCAGCAGACCTCACAGTCCCGTTCTGGGCACTGTCTCGGTCTGCTGATCACGGAGCGTCAGCTTACAATGTTTTTGCTTTTTCAACTGCCTCTTCAATCGTACCTACGAACAGGAAAGCCGCTTCCGGAAGGTGGTCGTGCTTGCCTTCCAGGATCTCTTTAAAGCTGCGTACGGTTTCTTTAACCGGTACGTATTTACCCGGAATGCCGTTGAACTGCTCGGCAACGTGGAAAGCTTGGGACAAGAAACGTTGAACACGACGAGCACGTCCAACAATTGCTTTATCTTCCTCACTCAACTCGTCCATACCAAGGATTGCGATGATATCTTGAAGCTCGTTGTAACGAGCAAGAATTTTCTTAACGCCTTGAGCAACATTGTAATGCTCTTCACCCACAATTTCAGGAGCCAAAATCCGGGAGCTTGATGCAAGTGGATCTACCGCAGGATAGATACCCATCTCGGAAATTTTACGCTCCAGGTTGGTCGTTGCATCCAAGTGAGCAAACGTTGTAGCCGGAGCTGGATCCGTATAGTCATCCGCCGGTACATAGATAGCCTGGATGGATGTTACAGAACCTTTTTTCGTAGAGGTAATCCGCTCTTGCAGACGTCCCATTTCGGATGCCAGCGTTGGCTGGTAACCTACCGCGGAAGGCATGCGGCCCAGAAGGGCAGATACTTCGGAACCCGCTTGAGTAAAGCGGAAGATGTTGTCGATAAAGAGAAGCACGTCTTTACCTTCTTGATCACGGAAATATTCCGCCATTGTCAAACCGGTCAACGCTACGCGAAGACGGGCACCCGGAGGCTCGTTCATTTGACCGAATACCATCGCGGTTTTATTAATAACGCCGGAATCGCTCATCTCGTGGTAAAGGTCATTACCCTCACGAGTACGCTCACCTACGCCTGCGAATACGGAGATACCGCCGTGCTCTTGTGCGATATTGTTGATCAATTCCTGGATCGCAACGGTTTTACCTACGCCCGCACCACCAAAGAGACCGATTTTTCCGCCTTTTTGGTATGGAGCAAGCAAGTCGATTACTTTGATACCCGTTTCAAGCATTTCTGCTTGCGTGGAAAGCTCATCGTATGGAGGAGCTTCACGGTGGATCGGGTTATTAATTTCGGATACAACGTCACCTGCATTATCGATCGGCTCACCCAATACATTAAATACGCGGCCAAGTGTAGCGGAACCTACAGGAACCGTGATCGGTCTACCCAAATCCACAGCTTCGATACCGCGAATGAGACCGTCAGTGGATGACATCGCGATACAACGAACCAGATTATCACCCAAATGATTGGATACTTCCAAAGTCAAATCAACCGAGCGGCCGCCTTCCAGCGTTGCTTCAATCTTGACAGCATTAAAAATCTCGGGAAGATGACCGCGTTCAAATTCAATGTCAACTACAGCACCTGTAATGCTGACAACGCGTCCTTTTTTCATTGATTCGTTTTCCCTCCTACCCGCTCACCTCTAGCGGTGAACGATGATCGTAAAAGCGGCTCATGACATTGCCGCATATCCGTTAAATACTAAGTTAAGAATTCCATCGTGCATTATTGCTGAGCGTTAGCTCCGCCCACAATCTCGGAAATTTCCTGCGTTATGGCAGCCTGACGAACACGGTTGTATGTGAGGTTGAGCTCATTGATCATCTTGCTCGCATTCTTCGTTGCTGCTCCCATAGCCGTCATTTTCGCACCAAGCTCACTGGCCTTGGCATTCAGCATCGCACTGAAAATCAACGTTTCTGCATATTTCGGAAGAAGAACCTCAAGCACGCCCTCAGCAGACGGCTCATACTCATATTGCGTCACGTTCCCACCACCAATGTTCTCCATCGGCAGCAGCTTGGAAACCTCTTGGATCTGAGTCAAGGCATTCACGAATTGGTTATAACACACGTATAACTCATCAATCTGACCCAGCTCATATTGATGAACCGCCGCGTTAGCGATGGTCTTAATATCTGCATAGGTCGGACTGTCGGATAGATCGGTGAGCTCCTCAACAACCGGAAGTCCACGACGGCGGAAATAATCCCGCCCTTTGCGTCCGATTACAAACAGGCAATACTCGTCCTTGGACTGATGGCGTTCTGCGATAAAATTCGATACTTTACGCAAAATGTTGGAGTTTGATGCACCCGCAAGACCACGGTCCGAAGTGATAACCAGATAGCCGGTTTTCTTCACTTCACGCTTCTCCAGCATAGGATGGCTGATTCCATTGGTTCCAGCAGCGATGCTGCCGACCACCTCTTTTAGCTTCTCAGAATATGGAAGCGCAGAGGTTGCCTTCTCTTGAGCTCTTCTCAGCTTGGCAGCCGCAACCATTTCCATCGCCTTGGTGATCTGCCTGGTGTTCTGAACACTCTTGATCTGCCGCTTAATATCACGTAATCCTCTTGCCATGTTTTCACCACCTTAAACTTTGGCAAAGCCAAAGTTACTTCGTAAGCATAAGCCTAGCTTTGGCGAAGCCAAAGCTGACTTCGTAAGCAACGCATAACTTCGGGTACAGCCAAAGTTACTCCGTACGCGTAGACCAAGCTTTGGCTAGGACCAAAGCCACACCTTTTGTAAAAATCACTTTGGTCACAGCCAAAGCTACATTCCATATGATGAAAGAGGATGCCGGGCATAACCCGGCTCCCCTCCTATTAACTTGCCTTAAGGAACTTAAACCGAAGTGGCAAAGCCCTTCTTAAATTGATCAATAGCTGCTTTCAATGCATTCTCGTTATCGGACGTCAGATCCTTCGTATCCGTAATAGATTGAAGAATTTCCGGCTTATTGCTACCAATAAACGCGAGGAATTCGCTCTCGAAACGACGCACGTCTGCAACCTCGATATCATCAATATATCCTTTAACAGCTGCGTACAAGCTAACCACCTGTTGTTCAACGGACAACGGCTGGTTCACACCCTGCTTCAGGATTTCCATCAATCTTGCACCACGATTCAAGCGAGCCAAGGTTGATTTATCCAAATCGGATCCAAACTGGGAGAAAGCCTGGAGCTCACGATATTGCGCAAGATCCAGCTTCATGCCGCCTGCAACCTTTTTCATCGCTTTGATCTGCGCGGAACCACCGACACGAGATACCGAAATACCGACGTTAATCGCTGGACGCTGACCGGAGTAGAACAACTCGGACTCCAGGAAGATCTGTCCATCCGTAATCGAGATTACGTTGGTTGGAATGTAAGCAGATACGTCAGAAGCCTGTGTTTCAATAAATGGCAGTGCGGTTAATGAACCACCGCCAAGCTCATCGCTGAGCTTCGCTGCACGTTCCAGCAAGCGGGAATGCAGGTAGAATACGTCACCCGGATAAGCTTCCCGGCCCGGAGGACGACGGAGGAGCAAGGACAACTCACGGTAAGCTGCCGCTTGTTTGGACAAGTCATCATAGATGATAAGTGCATGTTCGCCCTTGTACATGAAGTACTCACCCATTGCGCAGCCTGCGTATGGAGCGATGTACTGCAGTGGAGCCGGCTCAGAAGCCGAAGCCGTAACAACAATCGTGTACTCCAGCGCACCATGACGGCGAAGAGTTTCAACAACCTGTGCTACAGTGGATTGCTTTTGTCCGATAGCTACATAAATACATTTAACGCCGCTGCCTTTTTGGTTCAGGATCGTATCGATCGCAACGGTGGTTTTACCTGTTTGGCGGTCACCGATGATCAGCTCGCGCTGTCCACGGCCGATAGGCACCATCGCGTCGATTGCTTTAATACCGGTTTGCATCGGCTCATGAACAGATTTACGGTCGATAACGCCTGGTGCGCTGCTCTCAACCGGACGGAATGCTGCTGCCTCGATTGGCCCTTTACCGTCAAGCGGTTGACCCAATGGATTAACAACACGTCCAAGCAGAGCTTCACCAACAGGAACCTCCATGATCCGTCCTGTACGTTTTACCTGATCGCCCTCCTTGATTTCGGAGTAAGGTCCCAGGATAACGACACCGACATTGCTCTCTTCAAGGTTCAGCGCCAGACCGAACACGCCGTTCTGGAACTCCAGAAGTTCCCCGGACATCGCGTTCTCCAAGCCGTACACGCGAGCAATACCATCACTTACTTGAATAACCGTACCTACTTCAGAGACAGTGATATCGGATTTATATTCTTCAATTTGACTTTTGATTAAAGTACTAATTTCTTCAGGTCTGATACTCAACGTTTTCACCCCTATCTACTATGCTCGTCTATTAAAAGACTTTTCAAGACGTTCCAGCTTCCCGGCAAGAGTTCCGTCATACAGCTTGTCGCCAATGACTACTTTCAGGCCTCCGAGCAAGCTCTCGTCCACCACATTGGTAACCCGGATATTCTGATTCGCTAACTGTCCGAATTCCGAAGCCACCTGTTCTTTTTCCTGATCGCTAAGCGGGTAGGTAGAGAATACTGTGGCGTCCGCCATTCCTAAGCTCGCACCTTGTATCTTCACATAACTGTTCAGCAGTTCGGCGAACATTTCTGTACGCCCTCTGTCAAGAAGCAATTCAATCGTGTTCAATACAGGCTGCGATACTTTCCCTGCCAGCGCCTGGCTGATTACGTTCATCTTCACGGACTGGGGAATATTCGGTGTGGAGATGAATTTCTGAATGTCGGAATCGCCTTCAATGGCAGATACGACAGCCCGCAACTCCTCTTCCACTTCCAGACCCTTCTGCTGCTGAGCCGCCACTTCGAACAGCGCCCGCGCATATCGCTTGGCTGCTACTGTATTTTGGCTCATGGTCTGCCTCCTACCTCTTTAAGGTATTGATCCACCAGTTCTTCTTGGGCTTTGTCATTGTTTACTTCCCGCTCAATCAGCTTGGATGCAATCCTTACAGATACGCTTCCCAATTCGCTGCGAAGCTCGGCAACGGCTTTGTTCTTCTCGCTTTCGATGTCGCGCAGAGCATCAACTTTGATGCGATCCGCTTCCTCCTTGGCGAGCTCAACAATTTGCTCAGCTTGCTTGTTGCTGGTCTGTCTTGAACGCTCGATGATATCATGTGCCTCTTGTCGTGCCTGATTCAGCGCCTGTTTTTGCTCCTCAACATAGACATGTGCCTGTTCACGAGTCTTAGAAGCCTCGTCTATTTGATTAATAACCAATTCTCGACGCTGCTCCATGATTGCAAACAATTTGCCGAAAGCAAATTTATGAAGCAACACATACAGAACGCCAAATGCAAGAATTGAAATTACAATATTCTCCCAAAGTACAACCATTGAATGAAGTCACTCCTTTCCGTTAATGCGAAGTGCAGTTCTTAACAAAACGAAGGCGCGGATGGCATCGGCCCTCCCCGCCAAACCGTAGTATTCTTATTAAGAAAACATGATCAAGAAAGCAATAACGGTAGCAGCGAGTGGAACTACCTCGACGATACCAACACCGATAAACATCGTCGTTTGGAGCGGACCGCGAGCTTCCGGTTGACGAGCGATAGATTCTACTGTTCTACTTACGATCATACCGTTACCCAAACCTGCGCCAAGTGCACCCAAACCTACTGCAATAGCTGCTGCTAAAAATTCCATTGATAAATATCCTCCTTAAGATTGGTTCAATTTTTGGTTAATATAATATATCTCTTTCGAAATTGCCGAAATGTCGGCACGTTTCGGCCGAGTTTATTAATGTGCGTCTTCTTCGTGAATCGTTGTTTGTGCGATGTAAACCATAGTCAATATAGTAAAGATGAACGCCTGCAATGCACCAATAAAAATACTGAATCCTTGCCATACAGCCAGGAATGGAATACCGTAGTAACCCATTTTCAGGATTACCGTAATCAGTACCTCACCTGCAAAGATGTTGGCAAACAAACGAATCGCCAGTGCGACCGGCTTCGCCAAGTTCTCAATGATGTTCAGTGGTAAAAACACCGGGAACGGCTCAATATAGTGTTTTAGGTAATGCTTGCGGTTCAGCTTCAGACCGAGATAATTCATAAGGAAGAATACAACGATCGCCAAACCTGCAGTAACGGATATGTCCGCCGTCGGTGATTTCCACCAGAGAACATGAGCCATATGGCCATCATGAAGACCTCTCGTTGCTTCAATCGTTTGCCCGAACACTGTAAAGTCAGCAGGCAAATCTGTGATGATAGCAAACGGCAATCCGAGCACGTTAGCTACAAAGATGAATGTTATCAAAGTCAACCCTAATGAGATATAAGGCTTTCCTTTCTTAAAATCCATAGCACTTGCTACGATACCTTGCACAAATTCTACGACCCACTCCATGAAGTTTTGCAATTTGGAAGGGTTTTCTACAGATAGATTTCGAACGGCCAAGCGTGCCAGTACAAAGACAATAATCCCCGTGACAAGCAGCATAATGACGGCTGATAGGTCAAGTCGAAACCCACCTAAATCAATAATCGGTGAATCATGCATGAAATTGTTTTCACCCCTTTCCAATTAGCGCTAATCAATTCTTAGATTTCAAGCTAACAATAATGCTGACTGGAATGGTCAACAATTGGGGAATGAACAGACCGACGATGGTCGCTCCGAGCGACACTTGTTCAAGCTTGGCCGCCATCATTACAATCAAGAACGCGATGCAAAGTCTCGTGACATATCCAAAGCTGAACCGTCTGCTCTCTTGACTGACCGCCAAATCGGCAAGCTGCCTCACTTTAATGGAAAGGAAGCGTACGTTGAACAAGCCACCAACCATACCCAGTATCAGTCCTGATACCTCAGGTCGATAATCCGGATAAAATGCCCACCCCATAAATAGAACAGATAATAAGAGTATAGATACTCTGGTTACACCGTTCACAATGGATGTTGTCAAATCATTCACTTTGCGCCCCCAGAAATTTCTTAATGAGTAGAGCGATATTCAAAATCCCTAGAAAGAGCCCCGAAAGCGTACCAATGGCAAGCCACACTCTGGGCCCGTCCCACTGATTCATAAGCCAGCGCCCGGTAAAAAAACCGATGAGAATGTAAGCGGCAAGCAAACCGCCCGCCCCGCTAATGTATAGCGCTATCAACCAAGGGTTATCTTGACTTTTCGGATTTTTCATATGAACCTCTAATCCCAACTCATTTTACTGAATATTGCAAGAGTTTGTCAATGAATCGATTTTATTGAATTACCGTGTAGAAACGGCGTTTTGAGCAGTCTAAATTACCCAAAACGCCGCGGTAACCGTACAGTTCAACTGTATGCTGTACCCTTGCCAATCAGAATACACTAAACTATGCCTTTGTGAACATTCTGTGAAATTCTTCGGGACGGTTTTTTCGGATGCCGAAATGGTGCAAAATCGCATTGACAATCCGCTGCGAAGCTTGTCCATCGCCATACGGATTAGCGGCTTTGCTCATCTTCTCATACAGTTCCTGATCCGTCAGAAGAACCTTGATCCGATCGTACACATTCTCTTCTTGGGTACCCACCAGCTCCAAAGTTCCCGCTTCAATGCCTTCCGGGCGTTCCGTTGTATCCCGAAGCACCAGCGTCGGCACGCCGAATGACGGAGCTTCCTCCTGCATGCCGCCGGAATCCGTAATGATGAGATGCGTATGAGTATACATATTGTTCATGTCCACGACATCCAGCGGGTCAATCAGCTTAATCCGCGGATGATTCCCCAAAATACGGTGAGCCGGTTCCTTCACGGCAGGGCTCGGATGCACAGGATAGACGATAGCGATATCCTCGAATTCGTCGGCTATGCGCTTGACTGCCTCAAAAATCTGGCGATGCGGCTCCCCTTGGGATTCGCGGCGATGCGCCGTCATCAGGATCAAGCGTTTGCCCTTCGCCCAGTCCAGAACCGGATGGGTATAACCTTCACGCACCGTGTACTGGAACACGTCCGTAGCCGTATTACCCGTAACATAAATGCGGGATTCCGGCTTGTTCTCCTTGCGGAGATTCTCGGCGGACCAGTTCGTCGGCGCAAAGTGAAGATCAGCAAGCACGCCGGTCAACTGACGGTTCATCTCCTCCGGATAAGGATTCAGCTTGTTCCAGGTTCGTAAACCTGCCTCTACGTGGCCTACCTGTATCTGCTGCAGGAAAGCGGCATAGCTAGCCAGGAACGTTGTCAGCGTGTCACCATGCACCAGCACGATATCCGGCTTGGCCTCACGCAGGACAGGCTCTAGCCCCTCCAGAACGCGAACTGTGATTTCGTTCAACGTCTGGCGGTCCTTCATCACATCCAAATCATAATCCGGGACAATCTTGAACACATCGAGCACCTGATCGAGCATTTGACGGTGCTGTGCAGTTACACAAACCACCGATTCTATATGCTCAGGGTGACGCTGAAGCTCCAGAATAAGCGGCGCCATCTTGATCGCTTCGGGGCGGACCCCAAAAATAGTCATCACTTTCACTTTTGACATGATTGAAAATACCCCTCTTTTTCATGCTTGTTATTCTCATTATTCAAGTTGCACAAATGGCTCAGGCTTGTCTCCTATTTCGTTCCGTACAAGCGATCCCCTGCATCGCCAAGGCCCGGTACGATATAACCATGGTCATTCAGCCCCTCGTCAAGAGCAGCGACGTAGATGTCCACGTCCGGATGAGCATCATGGACGGCCTTCACGCCTTCCGGTGCAGCCACAAGATTCATCATCTTGATCTGCGTGCAGCCGCGCTTCTTCAGCACGTCGATCGCAGCGATCGCAGAGCCGCCAGTCGCCAGCATCGGATCAATCACGATTAATTCGCGCTCCGTAACGTCTGTTGGAAGTTTCGTGTAATATTCGACAGGCTGGAGCGTTTCCGGGTCACGGAACAATCCGACATGGCCTACCTTTGCTGCGGGGAGCAGTTTTACAACCCCGTCCAGCATACCCAGGCCAGCGCGCAGAATCGGCACCAGACCGAGCATTCTGCCGGAAATGACTTTCCCCTGCGTTTCCGCTACCGGCGTCTGCACGGATATCGACTCAAGAGGAACCTCCCGTGTAATCTCATAAGCCATCAAAGTCGCGACTTCGTCTACCAATTCGCGAAAATCTTTGGTGTTAGTCCGCATATCGCGGATAAATGTAAGTTTGTGTTGAATCAACGGGTGATCACAAATCACCAATTTTCCCATGTCAGGTCCCTCCGGTTTGAATGCAAATGTTATTTCAATATGGGCATAAATCGTTGTGAGCTCCATAAATCCTGTCTATTATATCATTCCCTCTAGTCAATTGACACCTGCACCGGTCATGTTTATTTCCCGCTTGTTTCGACCTTGTGACGGGACCGCCACCGGCTAGACCTAGGTTTTCCATTTTCGCCTATATTGATGCTATCCGCAGTCGCTGACTGGAAAAATATGAGCAAAGCAATCTGGCCAGAATGTTTATAGCTCTGAAAAGGACCCCACCTGCATCAGGCGGGGTCCTCTTATCATAAGCCTCTGGAACGGACTAAACTGTGATTAATATTTCATTTCGGCATAGAGAGGGTATTGATCTGTAAGTTCAGCCACCATACGGCCTGCTTGTTCAAGGGTCGCCTCGTCTTTAGGCTGCTTCAATGTCATGGCAATAACCTTCGCGATGGTAACCATCGCCTTCTCATCCATGCCGCGGGAAGTTACCGCAGGCGTACCGATGCGAATACCGCTCGTTACAAACGGACTCGTCGGATCGAACGGGATGGCGTTCTTGTTCACGGTGATGCCGATGGAATCCAGCACCTTCTCCGCGTCCTTGCCTGTGATATCCAGATTGCGGGTATCAATCAGCATCAGATGGTTATCGGTTCCGCCGGAAACGATGTTCAGCCCTTCCTCGATCAGGGTATCGGCCAGAACTTTTGCGTTCTTCACCACATGCTCCGCATAGGTCTTGAAGGACGGATCCAATGCTTCACCAAGGGCCACAGCCTTGGAAGCAATGACATGCATCAGCGGTCCGCCCTGGGAACCCGGGAATACCGCTTTATCGATCGCTTGTGCCCAAGCTTTTTTGCACAGAATCATACCGCCGCGAGGCCCGCGAAGCGTCTTATGCGTTGTGGTGGTAACAAAATGAGCATGTGGAACCGGACTCGGATGAAGACCCGCCGCAACAAGACCTGCAATATGAGCCATATCGACCATGAATAACGCACCAACGTCGTTCGCGATGGCCGCAAGTTTTTCAAAATCAATGATACGTGGGTAGGCACTTGCTCCGGCCACGATCATGCGAGGACGATGCTTGAAGGCCGCTTTGCGAACTTCATCGTAATCGATCAGGAACGTATCTTCTTGCACGCCGTAAGCAACGAAGTTGTACAGAAGGCCCGAAGCGTTAACAGGACTTCCGTGAGTCAAATGGCCGCCATGAGCGAGGTTCATGCCAAGAACGGTATCTCCAGGCTTGAGCGCAGCCAAATACACCGCCATGTTCGCTTGTGCACCGGAATGCGGCTGCACGTTCACATGCTCGGCACCGAACAATTCCTTGGCACGGTCACGGGCGATATCCTCCACGATATCCACACGCTCACAACCACCGTAGTAGCGTTTGCCAGGGTAGCCTTCCGCATATTTATTCGTCAGCACGGTCCCCATTGCTTCCATAACCGCTTCGCTGACAATATTCTCCGAGGCGATCAGCTCAATATTGCTGCGTTGACGCTTCAGTTCCAAATCCATTGCTTCCAGTACAGCCGGGTCATTCTTCCGCAAATGTTCCATCATGTTCATATCCTCCCATAATCCATCGTTATTTTGGTTGCCAAATTAAAACTAAAGATATAACAAATAACAAAAAAGCGAGCTTTCATTCGAATCAATCGCACTGCGCCCCATCATCCTTCTGCTCGAACCGGTACACCGCACGCTCCCCGCCAATCAGCTTCGGCCGGGTATAGGCAGCCGTAACGCGAGCCTCACCAACATAACGCACGCTTGGCCGGAAAGGTACCGCCACTCGCCGCAAATGCATGCCGATCAGCGTCTCGCCAATATCGACTCCTGCATGAGCTTCAATGGATTCCGCAAGGCAAGGCTCCTTCATGCTGCGATAGGCCGCCGAAGCCATAGATCCGCCTGCTCCCAGTATGGGAACAGCCGCCACTTCCGTCAAGCGCAGCCGCTCAAGCAGATCGCGCTCCATGACAAGTGCACGGTTCAAATGCTCACAGCATTGATAAGCCACAGCAAAACCGAACTCCGCTTGAACTTCGGCGATGCCTTGGAGAAGCTGCTGCGCAGTCTCAAGCGCGCCGCCTGTACCGATCCGGCGGCCGACCACTTCGCTGGTGCTGGCCCCGATGACCAGAACTTTACCCGGGCCCAAAACAGCCGCTTCGGCCAGTTCGCGGACAATGCCCGCTGTCTGTTCATTCAAGGAAATCTTAGAGATGTCCGTCATGTCACAGTCCTCCCGATGTTTTTTTCACAGAAGCACTTCATTCCCTCATCACGATAAGCCGCGATGAATAACATACTGATCGACACGAACTATCGCAATCCGTTCTTCAGGTAACGCTCCTCGATGGCTTTGATCTTGTTCACTCGGCCGACATGGCGTTCGCCTTGGCTGAAATCCGTTGTCAGCCATGCGCTTACGATCTCTGCTGCAAGTCCGGGACCGACTACGCGTTCACCCAGTGCAATCACATTGCTGTCATTATGTTCGCGCGTCGCTTTTGCCGAGAACACATCATGGGTCAGCGCGCAGCGGATACCGGGCACCTTGTTGGCCGCGATACTCATGCCAATCCCTGTACCACAGATCAGAATCCCGCGATCCGCTTCACCCGAGACCACCTTCTCGCACACCGGAAGCGCATAATCGGGATAATCCACAGAATCGGAGCAGCCGCAGCCAAGATCCTCCACCTCATGTCCCAGACCCCGAATGACCTCCACGATCTCCTCTTTCAGACGAATGCCGGCATGATCCGTACCCAATGCGATTTTCATCTATGAAAAACCCCCTCGTATGTTCGCTTTTGCGTTTTAGCTTGTTCCATTATAACTCAAATTCCGCGCAAAAGACGAAAAAAGAGCAGTCGGCGCACGTGTTGTGCTCCAAATGCTCTTTGCCCAGGCGACCGGCCGTATATTCCGATGCTCCATCGTGGTTTCATCCACTTCGTCGCCAGTTACACCGGATCCTTTGTTTTTCACCTTCATCTTAAATCAATACGGGGTGAAAGGCAAGCGGCTTTTTAGCCCAATTATACGCTCGCTTCTAAACACAAAAGGGGTCGCCCTATTTATGCCGCTCGGACTCCAGCTTGTCCAGCAATCGGAATAACGCCGTCCGAATCTCGGCCGCTGTCGCTTCGTATTCTTCCCGCGAACCGCCGAACGGATCGGAAATATCAAAGCTCGGAATGCGCTGACGCAGCTCAATCAGGCGTTCCCGATCGCTGTCACTTACATCCCTTCCGAGAGATCGGGCCAGCTCCAGCGTTGCATACAGGCTATCCTGCTCCTGCAGATCTTCGAGCACCCTGCGGTCATCCTCAACGAATTCCTTCAGCGTGTGCATCTTGTCTGCCGCATGCGGAAACTGACGAATGGCATACTGCTTATGCGACTGGGTCAACGTAAGAATCAGATCTGCCCACGCTACCAGTTGCGCCGTCAGAGGTTTGGACACCAAGCGGTCCTGGATATCCTGATCACGAAGTATCGATTCCGCGTGATGGGACACCGGCATTCCATCCACGGCCGATACACCTGCCGAACGAATCTCCAGCGGAGTTCCTCGCTGCTTGGACAGCTTGCGCAGCATCCCTTCAGCCATTGGACTGCGGCAAGTATTTCCCGTGCAAACAAACAGTATATTTTTCACAGTCCCGTTCCTCCTGTTAGTAGGTTCTTTGGGGATATTGTATCAAATATTGCGTTAAATGATAAACATGATGCCGAAGATGACCAAAATGAGTCCTCCGAGCATCTCGCCATACTCCCCCAGCTTATCGCTTACCTGGCGACCCAGCAGCAAGCCGAGAATCGACATCAAGCCGCCCACGATACCGAAAGAGACCACAATCAACCAAACATCATCCACGAACATGCCAAGCGAAACCCCCACCGAGAACGAATCGATGCTGACGCTGAGGGAAAACAGCAGCATGGCCAAAAAGGCGGTTGGATGAATTCGCTGGCCTTCTCCGCCACGCAAGGCATTATAAATCATATGTCCACCCAGCAGGAGCAGCAGCCCACCGGCTGCAAGCCCTGTAACGTGGCCCAATAATATTCCTACATAATGGCCGGCAAATAAACCCAGCAGGGGCATTAACATATGAAACAGCGCAATCATGAAACTAATGCCCAGCATATAGCCAAGGCGCATGCCGCTTCTCATCCCGACTCCGATTCCAAGCGAAAATGCGTCTAGCCCGAGTGCAACCGCCATCAGCAGAATCGCCGCAAGCTGTCCCGATTGGACAGACGCCTCCAACATGCTCATTCCCCCAAGTCCCATGGTCTTGTACACCATATGCGGACAAGGGTTAAATGATTCCAAAACCGTTTATTCGACTGGGGAATCCCGGCAAAGCCTCCCCTTCCTCTTGCATATTACGAGAAAGGATTGAGAGAATCACTCACAAACTGGTGCCAGGACTTGGAGTTCAATCCACATTGATGATGTGATGTCCCGCGGCCTTCAGCAGCCGGTTCATGACGGCTGCGCCAACGCCCCGATCCGGGCACGCTTCGGCCAGGATGAAGGTCGCGCCTTCGTCATCGAAGTGACGAAGGCCGGCGTACAGCCGGCGGGCCGCTTCCTCCGGCGCGGCCAGGCTGCCGAGCGAGACGGCAACGTCCGCGCGGTAGTGGCCGATGTGCTCGTCGAACGACAGCACACCGGTCACTTCTCCGCGCCGGGCGGCCGCCTCAAGCTCGGCCGCAATGCGTGCCGACACGGCGTCGGCACGCGGGCCCTGCACCACGCACATCGCACCCTTCGGTGCGTAGTGCGTGTACTTCATGCCCGGCGAGCGCGGCGCCGGGCCTTCCGCCTCCCCGGCGGCGCGCTGCAGCGCCGGGTCGAGGCGCACGCTTGCCGCTACGGCGGCAAGCTGCTCGGCCGTGACGCCGCCGGGGCGGAGCACCGTCACGGCGCCATCCTCGCCGACCTGCACAACGGTCGACTCGACGCCCACCCCGGCAGGGCCGCCGTCAAGCACGCCGTCAATGTAACCGGCGAGATCTGCCAGCACATGGCTGGCTAGCGTCGGGCTCGGCCGGCCCGAGCGGTTGGCGCTCGGTGCAGCAAGCGGACGCCCTGCAGCGCTGATCAGGGCAAGCGCAACGCTGTGATCAGGCATCCGCACAGCAACGGTATCCAGACCAGCGGTTACACGCGGTGACACAGCGTCCCGCTTCACGGGTAGTACCAGCGACAAAGGTCCGGGCCAAAAGGAGTCCATCAGCGCCCTTTCCGTTTCGTTCACATGCTGGACCAAACCCTCAAGCTGCGCAAGCTCCGAAATATGGACAATCAACGGATTGTCCGCCGGACGCCCCTTCGCAGCAAAGATGCGCTCCACCGCTTCGGTATTGCCCGCATCGGCACCGAGGCCATACACCGTTTCGGTCGGAAACGCCACCGTGCCGCCCTGGGCCAACACCAACCCGGCTTCCTGAAGCTCCGGCTCCGCCGCCATTTTCAAGCTCTCCTGGAAGAGCGAGGTTGGTACATGCCAAACCTTGGTTGTTGTCTCTGAATTATGGATGCCGCCATTCCGCTGTCCTTGTTGCAATCCGTCATTTCCGTTCTGTTCCATACCTACCCCAAGCTTTCTGTATATAAAATATATAAACATCAAATTCCGTTTTGCGCTTACTTCAAAAATAAAAAGTGCTTTGGTTCTTCAGTCCCGTGCCAGTTCCATTCGAAACCAGTCGCGCCAAAGAGAAAGCACTCTTCTATACTAAAGTTTATCATACACCGTCAGGATTGAACATCAATCCGCTCCTAATCCTTAAAACAGGCTCGCCACCCAATTCCAAATCCCCAGAAACATATCCCACAGAAAGAACCGAACTTCAGGTTTACTATCGCCTGCATTCTTCGGAGTTTCCTCCTGAGGCGTTTCGCCAGCGTCGGCAGAAGCCGTTTGGACACCCGTGTCAACGGATTGTGCCGCAGCATCCCCGCTGCCGCCATCAATGAAGCAGAGCGGCGGGAACAAAACACACCACCAGTTTTGGCCTTGGCCTTCGCCTAAAGTGATCCGCAGCGCATCATAGTCGCCGGCCGGATAGACCGTTCCCCCGTACAGCTTGGTTGGGAACGGCACTACGCCAAGCTCCACTTGATAACTGTAGGTAATGCCTCTTTTTCTCAATTCTTCCCCTACCAGCTGACGGATTTCCGGAAGATGCTGACGGGTTACTTCTTTGGCATCTTCAAGGCTCTGCGGATTCTCCAGCTGAAGAACCCAGAGCTGCATTTGCTCAACGACCGCGTCACGAATCTCTCGTTTCACGAGCTGATCGGACGGGTTATCTGAATTCGCGAGAATGCGAAGTCGAATCGATTCCTGGGGGATTGGACCGCCAACAACGGATGCATCAATCTGCTGTCCTTCCCACGTCATGATAACCATAAACATACAGGATAAGAGCACAACCATTTTCTTCACAATAATACGGAGGGTCTCACTATAATTCTTCATCTATGCCAGCCGCCTCTCTCAAACGAATAATCTATGATGCTATCAGTATGTCCGGCTGAGAGAGTTATAAACGTGGACTCTAGCAATTTGTTGGAAAAATCATAGATTCGCACAAATCAGGTTGCAAAAAAATAAAGATGCCCTCCCTAGGAACAGGGAACAGCATCTTTCGTTTTAGAGGGATATGGGTGTTCAGTGGGATTTCAAGATAATGGACATGGCCTATCTCAGATTAACTTGCGATACGCCATGATCATGTGACTCCTCATCCAAACAGACTATGCCTGCTTAGGCGAAGCCGGACGGTAAGCGTGGGGATCGGGCATATCTTCCTCCACTTCCTGCCCATGCAGTTTCACACTCATGGCTACCCCCAGACTGGCCATGCTGATGACGAGCGAGGTCCCCCCATAACTGATGAAAGGAAGTGTAATCCCGGTCAGTGGCATTAAACCGATGAACATCCCGATATTCTCGAAAATTTGGTACAAGAACATGGCAACGATCCCTATGATAAGAAACGGCCCGGCACGTTCTCGGGATTCAAGCGAAATCAGGATCAGCCGGTGGATCAATATGAAATACAACAGCAGCAGCACCGATGAGCCAATAAAACCGAATTCCTCGGCAATCTGTACAAAAATCGAATCCGAATACGCATACGGCACTCTGCCGGACTGGATCGACGACCCCTGCATATACCCCTCACCGCTCATGCCGCCTGAGGCAATAGCCAGCTTCGCGTTATTGGTATGATAACTTGCCTTTGCAGTTGCCTTCTCCGGGTATAGCCATGGATCGATCCGCTCCACCCAGTGGGGCTTAAGTATTTTTGATTCAAGCAGTTCATCATGATAATGAATGTAGGCCTGCGCTCCGCCGAAGGCTAATCCCGCCACAAGTGCAAGACCGATTAGCGCATGGGAGAACTTCACATTCCCGATCCAGAGCAAACCCAGCAGGATGATCACATAACTTAGCGCATTCCCCAGGTCATTCTGAGCCATGACAAGCACAAAAGGTATGAACGCCAAGAGCCCAATCGGGATAATATCCTTCCAGAAGGACAGCAGCGGTTTGTTTTTGCGCACCAATACATAGGACAGGAAAATAATAAGGACCAGCTTGAACAATTCGGCAGGCTGAATGCTTAATCCCCCAATATAAATCCAGCCCTGGGCACCGTTGATATCCTTTCCGATGAACATAACGAGGACCAGTACGGCCAAACCGCCCAAGTAAATATATTTGGCATATTTAATCAACAACCGGTAATCCAGCAGGCTTATGCCGAAAAAGGCAATGAAGCCGACAATGTAAAAAGCAATCATGCGGATATGAGAGCCTTCAAATTTGGTGTCAACGGTCGTGCTGTATATCGACGTAATGCTGATACCCATCATCAAAACCAGTACAAAAACAATAACGTAATCCATCTTCTTGAATTTCTGAAGCATGCTTATGATCCCCCTGTGCCCGGAGTCGTCAAACCCCGGTTTGCCTATACAGGCATATAACGATTCTTCGAACAGAAAGTTTGCCTTGTTTCCTTGTTTGCTTTGGCTTGTTGTCGATACATGATCATAATAAGCCCCTAATGAATTATTCTAAAAGATTTTCCTCCTTAACACAATTCAAGGACGTCCATCCTGCAATCGCTGGGCAGAAAACACAAAAGAGATGCTGCTTTCGATAGCATCCCTTGGATTCCCCGCTATGATCTTGTAGAAACACAAGCATCCCGAATCAAGCCTGTTGGGATGGTGCGGCAACGTACGTTGGAGAATTAGGATTAGGCAAATCCTCCTCCACTTCCTGTCCATGCAGCTTCACACTCATCGCCACCCCGAGACACGCCATGTTAATAATAAGCGATGTTCCGCCATAACTGATAAAAGGCAGCGTGATCCCTGTCAATGGCATTAACCCAATAAACATGCCGATATTCTCAAAGATTTGATACAGCAGCATGGCAACGATGCCGATGATAAGAAACGGCCCGGCTTTCCCCCGGCTTTCCAGTGAGATCAGGATCATCCTGTGAATGAGTATGAAATATAAAAGCAGCAGAACGGAGGAGCCGATAAAGCCGTATTCCTCAGCAATCTGCACAAAAATCGAATCCGAATACGTGTACGGTACGCGTGACGTTTGCACGGAGCTCCCCTGTAAGTACCCTTCACCACTCATACCGCCTGAAGCAATGGCCAGCTTCGCGTTGTTGGTATGGTAACTCGCTTTCGGAGTTGCTTTTTCCGGGATCAGCCACGGGTCAATCCGTTCCATCCAATGTCCGCGGCTCTCCATAATCTTCGATGCTTTAATCTCATCATGATAGTGGATATAGGCCTGTGCTCCGCCGAAGGCAACACCGGCTACAATCAGCAGCCCGATAAGCGCGTGCGTGAGCTTCACATTCCCGATCCATAACAGCCCAAGCAGGATGACGATATAACTTAGTCCATTGCCCAAATCATTCTGAACCATGACAATGGCAAACGGGATGAACGTCAACAATCCGATTGGAATGATATCCCGCCAAAAAGAAAGCTTCGCTTTATTCTTCCGAAGAAGAACATACGTTATAAATATGATGAGCACAAGCTTGAACAGCTCTGCAGGCTGAATATCCACGATACCGAGATCGATCCAACCCGTAGCATTGTTTTTGGTTTGACCGATGAAGGAAGGCAGCAGCAGCATGACCAATCCGCCGATGTATATGTGTATTGCGTATTTGGTCCAGATTCGGTAATCAATCAAGCTCAACCCGAAAAAAACTGCAAATCCGAGGATATAAATGACGGCCATCTTGATGTAGTGTCGCTCGTAGCCGGTCGTGTCAAAGGTGGCACTATATATCGATGTGATGCTGACAACCATCAGCATCAACAGCACAAAAACAATGACAAAATCAATCTTCTTGAGTTTCTGGAGCATGCTCTGGTCCCCCTGTGCCTGGAGCTGTACACACTGAGCTGTTATCAGTCCGTATCTACGATCTGAACGGAATAAAGATTACTCCGCCAAGTCCACTAACTATTCTAAAAGAAATCCACCCCGAATACAATTAACGGCAAATTCCCAGAACATGCCTGTCAATCCCGGCCAAATCCGGTACTGTGACGATTTCCTGCCAATGCCCTGTCTGGCGCAGCAGCTCGGCCACATCCCCGGCCTGGCCCATGCCCAGCTCAAAAGCGATCAGCCGCGGCGGCGCTGACAGCAGAGGCAGCTGTGCCATCATGATCCGGTACGGGTTCAATCCGTCGCGACCGCCGTCCAGAGCCGTGCGCGGCTCGTAATCGCGCACTTCCGGCTGCAGGCCCTCGATGTCCTCCGCCGGTATATAGGGCGGATTGGAGACGAGAATGTCCGGCGCAAGGCCGGCAAACGGCTCCAGCAGGTCCCCCTGCCGGAACTCCACATTCGCATGGAGCTGCTTCGCATTACGCGTGGCAACTTCGAGCGCTTCAGGCGAAATATCACTCGCCAGGAGTTCCCAGGAAGGGGCCTGCAGTGCCAGCGTAACAGCAATAACCCCGCTGCCGGTGCCAATGTCCATTGCCTTCAGCCTTCCTTCTGAACGCGGGGCAAGCTCCTGCCCATACTTCAGCACCGCCTCCACAAGCAGCTCGGTTTCCGGACGCGGAATGAGGACAGCCGGCGTAACTTCAAACGGCCGACCGTAAAATTCCTGCTCGCCGATAATATACTGCGCGGGAACGCCTTCCGCCTTGCGACGGATCGCTTCTTCCAAAGCGTGGCGGCATTCCGCCGGGAAAGGCTCCGGCAGGGCCATGTAATATGAGGATCCCGACAATCCCAGCACATGCTCCAGCAGCAGCTGCGCATTCCGCTGGGGCTCCATTACCCGCATGGCATCTAAAAAAGAAGAAGCCTCCACAAAGGCTTCTCTTATGCTGCGCTGCGGCGTCAATTCAAATATCGTCCGCTTCAAAGCGTTATACTCCTTTTTCCATCAGTTCAGCTTGCTCTGCAATCGTCAGTGCTGAAACGATCTCTTCAATCTCCCCGTTCATCACCTGATCCAGCTTGTGAACGGTAAGTCCGATCCGATGGTCCGTTACGCGGCTCTGCGGGAAATTGTACGTCCGAATCCGCTCGCTGCGGTCGCCCGTACCTACCTTGCTCTTCCGCTCCCCGGCATATTTCGCTTCTTCCTCTTGGCGCATCATATCAAAGATACGGGCACGAAGCACCTGCAGCGCCTTATCCTTATTGGAGTTCTGCGATTTGCCGTCCTGGCAAGTAGCCACGATGCCCGTCGGTATATGCGTCACACGCACCGCCGACTTGGTTGTGTTAACGGACTGGCCGCCTGCACCGCTGGAGCAGAACGTATCCACGCGGATATCCTTATCGTGGATTTCAATATCCACTTCTTCCGCCTCCGGCATAACGGCAACGGTTGAGGTGGAAGTATGAATACGGCCGCCGGATTCCGTTGTCGGAATGCGCTGGACACGGTGCGCGCCGCTCTCGAATTTCATTTTGCTGTAGGCACCGCGGCCGTTGATCATGAAGATGACTTCCTTGAATCCACCCAGATCATTCGTGTTAACGTCCATCAGCTCGACCTTCCAGCCTTGGGTATCCGCATAGCGGGTATACATCCGGTACAGGTCGGAAGCAAACAGGGCCGCCTCGTCTCCGC
The DNA here is from genome assembly GCF_003184205.1 of Paenibacillus sp. Cedars. Taxonomy (NCBI): domain Bacteria; kingdom Bacillati; phylum Bacillota; class Bacilli; order Caryophanales; family Paenibacillaceae; genus Paenibacillus; species Paenibacillus sp. Cedars. The sequence goes on along the minus strand of NZ_CP020866.1, from coordinate 6,327,201 downwards.
CAGCCGCTCCGCGAATTTCGATGATTACGTTCTTATCATCATTCGGGTCCTTCGGCAGCAGCAAAATACGGATTTTCTCCGCCAGCTCTCGCTCGCGCGTGGAAAGTTCCTCGATCTCCATTTTCACCATTTCGCGCATTTCGTCGTCCATCTTCTCGCCCTGCATGGTTTTGGCAGCTTCGAGTTCTTCAATTACATTTTTATATTCAACATAAGCCTCATATGCAGGCTGCAAATCGGATTGTTCTTTGGAATAATCCCTGAGCTTCTTGGAGTCATTAGCGACATCAGGATCGCACAACAGTTCACTTAATTTCTCGTAACGGTCCGCAAGGGATTGTAATCGGTCCAACAAAGGAATTCACCTCTCTAAGATATATTCCTGAAGATATGCCATTTCGTACTCCATATCCAAACAAAAATGAAGTGCAAACGACTTTTTATTTTACCATGAAACAACACATTTGACTAGCAGGCTGTTGACCTGGATAAACCGTTCTTTCCTTACAGGGCTCCACCACTAGAAAAAAACCACAGTCCCATGCACAAAGTGACATGGAGCCATGGCCTTTGAAACCTCTCGTTTCTAAACGTTGAAACGGAAATGCATCACATCGCCGTCGCTGACAACATACTCCTTGCCTTCCAGACGAAGCTGTCCACGTTCTTTCGCTCCGTTCATCGATCCAGCAGCAACCAAATCATCGTAAGCGACTACTTCAGCACGGATGAAGCCTCGTTCGAAGTCCGTATGGATAACAGCTGCCGCTTGCGGTGCCTTCGTTCCTTTGCGAATCGTCCACGCACGCACTTCCTGCACGCCAGCTGTAAAGTACGTGTACAGTCCAAGAAGGCTGTACGCTGCCTTGATCAGACGGTTCAGGCCGGATTCTTCAAGTCCCAGCTCCTCAAGGAACATCGCTCTATCCTCGCCTTCGAGCTCGGCAATTTCGGCTTCCACCTTCGCGCTGATCGGAACCACAATCGCATTCTCTGCCGCCGCGAAATCACGAACCTGCTGCACAAACGGATTGCTGTCCGCTTCCGCTACTCCGTCCTCGCTCAGGTTAGCCGCATACAGAACCGGCTTCAATGTCAGAAGGTGCAGGTCGCGAACAATCAGCTTCTCATCATCGCTGAGTTCGACGCTGCGTGCAGGCTGGTCGTTGTAAAGAGCTTCCTTCAGGCGCTCCAGCAGCTCAACTTCCTGGGCATACTGCTTGTTGCCGCCCTTCATATTCTTCTTGGCACGGTCAATCCGCTTCTCCACGCTGTCGAGATCAGCCAGGATCAGCTCCAGATTAATGGTCTGGATATCGCTCACCGGGTTCACTTTGCCATCGACGTGGGTAATGTTCTCATCTTCAAAGCAGCGAACCACGTGAACGATGGCATCCACTTCACGAATGTGGGCAAGAAACTTGTTCCCAAGCCCTTCGCCTTTGCTTGCACCGCGAACCAGACCCGCGATATCCACAAATTCAAAAGCCGTCGGAACCGTCTTGTTCGGTTGAACGAGCTCCGTCAGTTTATCGAGGCGCTCATCCGGCACTTCCACGACACCGACGTTCGGGTCAATTGTACAGAACGGGTAGTTAGCCGATTCGGCGCCCGCCTGTGTAATCGCATTAAACAATGTAGATTTGCCGACGTTTGGCAAACCGACGATCCCTGCCTTTAAAGCCATTTATGTGACAACTCCTTATTATAAGTTACTCTTATTAGTAAGTATTCAAAGCTTGGGTTCATATCACCTAAGCTGCCAATCCCAGCTAAACAATCTTATTAATTATAGCAGATACCCCATAGACTTCAATACGAATATACTGCCATCACTCCGTCCCGATTCCGGCAGTCAAGCCGGTCAATTCAGGCACGAATCAGACGCGCGGTGGACCTCAGAGCTTCGATGTTCCCTGCGCCAATTCCAAACATGGCTGTCTGCAGCTCCAATTCCACCTGCGCCAGCCGCTGGTCCAGCGCCTCTACAGAGTCAACGGCGGAGCCCAGCAATCCGCGTCCGAAGCCAGCCAGGTCAGCGCCCAGCGCTATCGCTTTCGCCGCATCAACGCCGTTTTGCAGCCCGCCACTGCCGATCAGGGTACAGGCAGGAGCAGCTTCCCGCACCTCCACAATGCATTCTGCGGTGGGATTGCCCCATCCGGCAAAAGCTTCCGCAGCGCCGCGGCGTACCGGGTCCTTGCTACGGAATTTCTCCACCTGGCTCCAGGAGGTGCCGCCCGCACCAGCCACATCGATGAACGCTGCCCCGATATCCAGCAGTCTTCGCGCGGTTTCTCCATCAATTCCCCAGCCGACCTCTTTAATGCCCACCGGCACTTCCAGCGTTCGGCACAGATCCTCAATTCGGCCAAGCAAACGACCAAACCGGGTATTCCCCTCCGGCTGAAATACCTCCTGGAGTCCATTCAGATGAAGAACGAGCATATCGGCACCCGCGATATCCACCGCCCGCTGGCAATCGTCAAGACCAAAGCCATAGTTCAGCTGTACAGCCCCCAGGTTTGCGATAACCGGCACACTCGGTGCACACTCTCTCACGCGGAACGTAGGAGCAAGCTCCTCCTTCTCCACAGCAGCCCGGACAGAGCCCACCCCAAGCGCCCAGCCGCGGCGCTCCGCAGCTTCGGCCAGCCTCATATTGATCTCTCCGGTCGCCTTGCTTCCTCCCGTCATGGAGCTGATCAGCAATGGCGTTCGTACCGGAATATCCAGAAACGTGGTGTCCAGTTTAATATCTTCAAAGTCGATCTCCGGCAGCGCGGAGTGACGGAAGCGGTAACGTTCAAAGCCTGATGTTAAACCGACGGAACCTACCTCCTCATCAAGGCATAGGCGCACATGCTCTATTTTTCGTTCACCGGTTGGTACTTCCGGCAGCAGCCGGCCCTCGTATCTCCCGGTTCCACTGCCAGTAATGGTTTCAGCGGGCATGCCCGCAGTATCTTTATGTTCTGAATTCATTCCGTGCCTCCTTGTTCAAGTAATTCATCCTTAAATTAACCATCTTATTAACGTGCACAGGGTGCCGGATATGGCCGGTTGTATGATATGAAGAACAACAAGCAAAAATATAAGCCAGATGTCCGTTTTCTGCCGCATGGAATGAAACAAAAAACCGTATATTATCATTCTACCCCTGAAACAGGTCAACAACCCGGCATAAGGAGCCTTATCACATATGGCAGACGGAGTGCGTCATGTCCAGTGATTGATGTTAATTAACGTTATACAACTGAAAGTTATAGGAGGATGGGCTATTTTGGATTTCCGTCATTTATTTCGCAGCCGCACTTCAGATCATCCGCATCCCCCTGATGGAGATACTCCACTTATGCCAGGTAAAGCGCATACCAAAGGTTCCCGAACACGAAAATATATTTTTACCGGCCTTGTCCTTCTCATTCTATGGCTGATCGGCGTGATGATCTATCAGACTCACAAGCCTCTGCCCAAGGGGATTTCTTACGAAAGCCCGCTCTATCAGAGCGAGGTTGCCATGTGGGTCGACCTGACCTATCCCGGTCCGGACGGTCAACCGGTCCATGATCGCGAGATCGGACCGCGCATCGGCCAGATTATTGATGAATCCCGAAAATTCCTGGTCATCGATATGTTTCTGTTCAACGGTTACGCCCATAAAGGCCAGACATTTCCGAAGGTGAGTGAGGAGCTCACCGATCGCCTTGTGAAGCATAAACAAAAATATCCCGATATGGACATCTTCTTTATCAGCGATGAAGTCAACACCGGATATGGTTCCTATCCGCTTCCGGAGTTCGAGGCCATGAAGGCCGCGGGCATTCAAGTCATTATAACCGATGTCAACCGGCTGCGGGATTCGACGCCGATCTATTCCGCTGTATGGCGCACCTTTTTCCAGTGGTTTGGTCAATCCGGCAAAGGAACGCTCCCCAATCTGATGGCAAACGAAGCGCCCGATATTACCATTCGCTCCTATCTGAAGCTGCTGAACGTGAAGGCCAATCATCGTAAGGTCGTCATCAGCGAAAACACAGCGCTTGTCACTTCAGCCAACATTCATGATGCCAGCGCTTTCCACTCGAACATCGCTTTTGAAACAAGCGGCGACATCATTGGCGATATACTGGCCACTGAGCAAGCTGCCGTCAATCTTTCAAGCGATATCAAACTGCCGGCATATGAACCGAAGGCGGCAGCTCCCAAGCAGCCTTCCGGGCAGGCTGGCAGCGTCGATGTTCGGTACCTGACGGAAGGGAAAATATACAAATACGTTTTGGAGTCCATTGAGCAGTCTCAATCCGGAGATACACTCTGGATGGGGATGTTCTATCTGGCTGACGGCAAGGTGATGGACCAGCTTCTGAAAGCCTCGGAGCGCGGCGTCGACATACGCCTTATCCTGGATCCGAACCAGAATGCATTCGGCAGGGAAAAAATCGGGATCCCCAACCGTCCGGCTGCCGCTGAACTCATCAAGAAATCAAAGGGCAATATCTCCGTTCGTTGGTACAACACCGGTAAAGAGCAGTATCATACCAAACTGATGTACATTGCCAAACCAACTGGCAAGTCCGTAATGACGGGCGGATCCACTAATTTCACCCAGCGAAATCTGGCCGATCTGAATCTGGAGAACAACCTGTGGATCGCCGCCCCAAAGGATCATCCGCTTGCCCGGGACCTGGACCGGTATTTTAATCAGATATGGTTCAACGAGGGCGCCGAATTCAGTCTTGATGCCGGAGCTTATCAGGGAAAAACCACCTGGATCAAAGATGTTCTGTTCCGGATTCAGAAGTTCCTCGGGTTCACAACCTTCTAACAATTAGGCCGACATGAACGCGCGTTGAGTGCAGCTGCATTCAACGCGCGTTCCCCTGCCGATTTACAACAGAGGTGACATCAGCCGGGCTGCCGATTCCAGCAGCCTGGTCATGATCCTCTTCTTGCGGGTATGGTTGCGGTCATACACGATGGCCGATTCCAGATCCTGCTCGAAATCCGACACAAGCTTGGCCACGCTTTCCGTATGTACCAAGAGTGCGTTAACCTCGAAATTAAGATGAAAACTCCGCATGTCCATATTGGCGGTGCCAATCGTCGCGATTTCCCCGTCCACGATCAGCAGCTTGGAATGCATGAAACCTTTCTCATATTCATATACCCGCACCCCAACATCCAGCAGAGCGGGAAAATAGGAGTGGGAAGCCAGGAAGGGCAGCCACTTGTCCGGTTTCGACGGAAACAGGATCCGTACGTCAAGCCCTGACAAGGCAGCAACCCGGAGCGCGGTTAGAATATCTTCATCCGGTATAAAATAGGGTGTCGCCAGCCAGACGGATTTGCGAGCCGACACAATCATGGAGAAGAAAATATTTTTGAGCGCCCTCCGCTCATTGTCCGGTCCGCTCGCAATAATCTGGACCGCTCCACTGCGGTTCTCCAGCAGATCCGGTGAATAATAGATCGGCTCGCTCGGCTGCTCTCCTGTCATGTACTGCCAATCCTGCAGAAATACAACCTGAAGCGTCCTTACAGCCTCTCCACGGATAAGCATATGGGTGTCTCGCCAGAAACCAAAGGCCTTGCTGCGGCTCAAGTACTCATCACCTACATTCAATCCGCCAACGAATCCAACACTGCCGTCAATGACAACGATTTTGCGATGATTGCGGTAATTTACACGGCTGGTAAAAAATATCGTTTTCGGACTGCCAAACACGGCGACCTGTATGCCGGCATCCCTCATCTCCTGAAGGAAGGCCGGCGGCAGCTGCAGGCTGCCCACGGCATCTACCATAAACCGAACGGCAATGCCTTCCCTCGCCTTGCGGATCAAAATTTCCTGAATCTGCGTGCCGATGGCATCCGGCCGATAAATGTAATACTCCATATGGATATGATGCACGGCCCGTTCCAGCTCCGCTATCAATGCCGCGAACGTCTCTTCCCCATCGGTCAGCACCCGCGAGTCACTGGAGAAGGAAATCGGCGTGCGCGCCAGCCGGGAAGACAGCTGAAGCAGCTGCTGCGTTTCAGGCTTAAAGCAGGAAACGTCAGGGGTGCTCTTGCGGAGCACCTCGCTGGTGTATACCAGGACGTCCTTCTGTGCTTTTTTATCATATTTTCTCCGTTTGAAGTAGTTCTGCCCGAACAAGAAATAAAAAACAAGCCCGACGATGGGAACGAGCGCAAGCAGCAGAATCCAGGCCATGGTGCTGGAAGGATGGCGGTTCTCCATAAAAATCATGAATCCGATAGATACTACGGTGAGGGTGGAGAAGATCCCGATGACCGTCCCTGTCGTCTTTCCGAAATAATGCATGCCAAAATAATAAAACGCGATCAAAAGCGCGGTGATCAGTACAGCCTCTATTCCCTTTCTCATATCAGTTTACCCCTTGTTATTCATCGTTTCTGTCTCTTTTGTATGGACGATGTCGATCACACATATTCTACATGATCTCCCCCCGGAACTAAAGACTGTTCTCTTGCAGATAGTCAGACAGCTCCAAGCCCAAATATTGACATTGACAATACTGGCATCATTTGATAAAAATATAACTAACGACCGTTAGTTAGGAGGAGTACTATGAGTGCCGCCAATATTAAACAGTCCGCCCTTGCCCATTTTGCCAAGAACGGTTATGAAGGGGCATCGCTGAAACATATCGCCGACGATTGCGGAATCAAGAAACCGTCTATTTACGCTCATTTTTCAAGCAAGGAGGATTTGTTCCTGCAGGTGCTTCAAGACGTATTCCAACGACAAGAGAAATTAATGGTGGGCTATTTCCTTAACCACACGGATTTGCCGCTGGAGCAGCAGCTGCATGGATTTCTTGAGAACAGTCTCCAGGCTTACCAAGGGGATGATGAAGTGCGATTCTTCATGCGGATGGCCTTCTTCCCGCCTAGCACCTTCTACGATGAGGTGATGGCTATGTTGTATCCGCTGCTGGACGAGCAGGAGAACAACCTGTCCAGACTGCTTGCGGCAGGCTGTCCCGTGCATGGGCGTATCATTCGATACCCACGTAAAGCAGCCATCGCCTTTATGACCCTGCTCGATGGAATTCATCTGGAAGCCGTTTACGGCGGGGAGGAACGCGCCTTGAAACGTCTGACCGCCGCTTGGCCGATATTTTGGTTAGGGGTAACGAAGCAAAGTTCTAACAGCAAGAGTTAAATTATCGCAGAACTACGCATGATAAGTATAAATTTCAAGGAGAATAAGGGTCTGCAGGTGAGATAACAATTCTTTCTCATTAAAAGGAGTGACAATCATAATGAATCGCAACTGGATTTATGTACTGCTGGCTGGATTGGTCGAGGTCATATGGGTTATGGGTCTGAAGTATTCCAACAACACGTTGGAGTGGCTTGGTACTATAGTCGCCATTACAGCCAGCTTCTATCTTATTATCGAAGCAGCCAAACGCCTGCCGGTCGGAACGGTATATGCCGTCTTTACAGGTATCGGAACCGCCGGAACGGTGGCATCGGAAATGCTGTTCTTTGGAGAACCGTTCAAATTGGTCAAGGTTCTTCTGATCTGCGTGCTGCTTGCAGGTGTAGTCGGCCTTAAGCTGGTTACGAGTGATCATGCAGAACCGGAGGTGAGTAAATAATGGCTTGGGTTGCGCTTATATTTGCCGGATTATTCGAAATTGGCGGTGTCATTGGTATTAAAGGCGTGTCGCAGCGCAAGGGATGGCATTATACACTGATTCTGGCCTTATCGTTTGGTATCAGCTTCTCCCTCCTCTCTTATGCCATGACCGTGCTGCCGATGGGGACCGCTTATGCCATCTGGACGGGAATTGGAACAGCCGGTGGAGCCATGGTTGGGATGTTTCTGTTCGGAGAGCCGAAGGATTGGCGGCGAGTGGTGTTCATTTCCATGATTCTGTGCTCGGCTGTCGGTCTGAAATTGATAAGTTAGGCGATTTTTCTAGAAAATTTCATATATTTTCAGAACCAAGAAAAGGGACGACCGTAGTAAAGTTGAAACGGTCGTTCTTTTTCATATATACTTATTCTTGACCATATGGTCAATCCCAGAACTGAAAAGTTCTCAAGTGAGGTGAGCTTTTGATTGGCTGATAAAACGGCAGAGAAACGACAGCAAATTCTCATCACTGCGATGCAGCTGTTTTCCGCGAAGGGCTCTTCGGTTACCTCCATGCAGGAAATCGCCGAAGTATGCGGGATGTCGAAAGGCAGCCTTTATCTTCATTTCAAGTCCAAAGAGGAACTGGAAAAGAGCATTTACGAGCATATCGCAAACCGGATTAAAGATGAGATCCTCCGTGTCGATCACGATCCGCTGCTTGAGCCTAAGGAGCAGCTGCGCAAGCAGACGGAAGTGCTTCTTGTCCATTTTCTGGAGATTCGGGAATATCTCCTGAAGCAGTTCCATGATCAGATGCCGGGGAAACCGCCTATTGACAAGGAAAACATGCGGCAGGAAATGCTCGCTGCATTGCAGTGGTTTAACAATAAGCTCAAAAGCATTTATGGACCGGACGTTGAGCCTTATACGATGGAGATTGGCATGTTTATGGCCAGCATGCTGGGTTCGTATATTCGCTTCCTGTTCATGCCAGGGTTTCATTTGAATGTGGGAATCACTGCAGACCACCAGATCCAGCTGCTCGATGATATTGTAAACAGCATTCTGCGCAGACGTCCCGAACCTCTGATTCCGATGGAGGCGATTGGGCAATTGAGTCAGTTATGCCAGACCGACATTCGTACAACCCGTCACCCGCTTATCGTCATTAAAGCAATGAAAAATGAACTGAAGAAGAGTACGGTAGAGACGGAAGTCCGGGAAGATGCTATGGAGTCGCTCAATATTATGGAGAAAGAGCTGCTTGGCCTCCAGCCCAGCAGGGCCGTTCTAAAGGGAATGCTTGCTAACCTGGAGGGGATCGAGGACCTGGAGGCACTGTATACCGAGCTCAAGGGCACCATTGTTACCGTGCTGGAAAGCTATCTTACCCCTGGTGGAATTATGCAGGGAAACGGGTCGAAGTTAGAGACATAGCGTTATTTTGGAGAGGAGAGAGAATCACCTAATGAAAGGAATTATCAATTTTTCGCTGCGCAACAAGTTTGCGATCTGGCTGCTGACCATCATCGTCAGCTTTGGTGGATTGTACAGTGGACTGACAATGAAACAAGAAACCATTCCGGATATTAACGTCCCATTCTTAAGCGTCACCGCCATCTATCCGGGTGCAGCTCCTGAAGGAGTTGTAGAGGATGTAACCAAACCGCTTGAGACAAGACTGAGAAATATCGACGGCGTAAAAACCGTAACCTCCACTTCCATGGAGAATGCAGCCAACGTGATGGTTGAATTTGATTATGGTAGTGATCTGGACAACGCTACAGCAGCTGTTCGGGAAGCAATCAATGAAGTCAAGCTGCCTGAGGATGCTCAGAAACCTACCATATCCAAATTCAGCATGAGCTCCATGCCGGTTGTCTCCTTGAGTATATCGAACAAAGACAACATGGCACTGGATGAATTAACCCGTATCACAGAGAATGACATTGTACCCGAGCTCGAAGATTTGGATGGGGTTGCTTCCATTCAGGTAGCCGGACAATTTGTTAATGAAGTCCAACTGAAATTTAACCAGGACAAAATGAACGAGCTTGGCCTGACCGAAGATACCGTTAAAGGCATCGTGCAGGGTTCAGCGCTGTATGTTCCGCTCGGTATGTTCGAAATGGAAAAATCCCAAAAGGCCGTAGCCATTGATGGCGGCATCATCGGCATTGACGATCTGAAGAATATCGCCATTCCTGTTATTCCAAGCGGAGGCGGTACCGATGCATCTGCCGGAGCTGGCGCTCCTGGTGCTGGTGCAGCTCAACAGCAGCAACCTCCTGGCGATGCGGCTGGGGCTGCAGGTCAGCAGGGAGCTCCCGGTGCTGATGCCAGTGCTGGTGGACAGAATGGCGCTCCATCCGCTCCCACCGGCATTCCAACCGTAAAACTCAGCGAGATTGCCAAGATTGAAGTTATCGGAACCTCGGAATCCATCTCCCGCACCAACGGGAAGGAATCCATCGGTATCCAAATCGTTAAGGCGAACGATGCCAACACGGTTGACGTTGTTAATCAGGTAAAAGACAAGGCAGAGGAATTGAAAGGCCTATTCCCTGGCATGGATCTGACCATCATGCTGGATCAAGGCAAACCGATCGAGGACTCCGTTCATACCATGCTCTCCAAGGCATTGTTCGGTGCATTATTTGCTGTTCTGATCATCATGATCTTCCTGCGCAATATCCGTTCGACCATCATATCGATCATTTCCATCCCGTTATCCTTGTTGATTGCGGTACTGTGCTTGAAGCAAATGGATATTACCCTGAATATGATGTCACTCGGTGCCATGACCGTTGCCATCGGCCGGGTTGTCGATGATTCGATTGTTGTTATCGAGAATATCTACCGGCGCATGTCCCTCTCGACCGAAAAACTGACAGGCCGAGAGCTCATTAGTGCCGCTACACGTGAAATGTTTGTTCCCATCATGTCTTCCACCATCGTAACCATCGCGGTATTCCTGCCGCTTACACTGGTTAGCGGTATGGTCGGCGAGCTGTTCATGCCATTCGCATTGACGATGGTCTTCGCGCTGCTGGCTTCCCTGGTCGTGGCGGTTACGCTTGTACCTGCTATGGCGCACAGCCTGTTCCGCAAAGGCTTGAAGAACAAGCATGATCATGAAGAGAAGCCGGGCGCAATGGCCCGCGGCTATCGTTCGATCCTGAAATGGACTCTGAATCACAAAGCCATTACATTCCTGGCAGCCATCGTGCTGTTGGTAGGAAGCTTGTTCCTGACCAAGTATCTGGGGGTTAGCTTCATCCCGGAACAAGAAGACAAATACGCAATGGTGACCTACTCTCCTGAACCTGGCGTTATGCTGGAGGATGTAGAGGAACGTGCACTAAAAGCCGAGAAGCTGATTCTGGATCAACCTGGCGTACAGACAATGCAGTACTCCATCGGCGGAAGCAATCCGCTTGGAATGGGCTCCGCTAATTCCGGATTGTTCTACATTATGTACGATCCGGACACGAAAAACTTCGAAGATGTCAAAACGGCACTTATCGAGGATCTAGCCAAGGAAGTTCCGGATGGCACCTGGTCCAATATGGACATGGCGGCCGGCGGATTCGGAGGCAGCCAATTGACGGTTAACGTCTTCGGCGACTCCCTGGAGCAGATCAAGCCTGTAGCTGATCAAATTGCCGAGCTTGCGAACAAGGATACCGCTACCTTCGACAATGCGGAGACCAGTTTATCCGAGTCATTTGAGCAGTACACGCTGGTTGCCGATCAAGAGAAGTTAAGCTCTCTTGGCCTCACAGCCGGACAATTGGCTATGAAGCTGGCACCCGTACGGGAGCGTCCAGTCTTGACGGAAATTAAGATTGAGGACAAAACCTACAATGTTTACATTGAAACCGACAGCAAAACCTATAAGAGCATTAAAGAAATTGAAGACGAAACGGTAACGTCTCCACTCGGTATGGAAGTACCGATCAAGGATGTAGCCAAAGTTGAAAAAGGAACCACGCCTGACTCCATTACACGCATCGACGGTAAAATGGTTGTGAGTGTCACAGCCGATATCCTGTCCAGCGATGTAGGCTCGGCTTCCACCAATCTGGAATCCGAAGTCAGCAAACTTGAGCTTCCAGACGGGGTATCCGTAGAGTTCGGAGGCGTTACCGAGCAAATCAATGAAACCTTCGGACAGCTTGGACTCGCCATGCTGGCGGCCATTGCTATTGTATACTTTGTACTCGTGGTCACGTTTGGCGGGGGTCTTGCACCATTTGCCATCCTGTTCTCACTGCCATTCATCGTCATCGGTGCCATTATCGGCCTGCTCATCACAGGCGAGACATTGAACGTATCTGCTCTCATGGGCGTACTCATGTTGATTGGTATCGTAGTCACGAATGCAATTGTATTGATCGACCGCGTTATCCACATGGAACGCGAAGGAATGAGCACTCGCGAAGCCCTGCTCGAAGCCGGTGCAACCCGTCTTCGTCCAATCCTGATGACGGCACTGGCCACCATCGGTGCGCTGCTGCCTCTCGTATTCGGTTGGGAAAACAGCGCAGGTATCATCTCACGCGGGCTCGGCATAACCGTTATCGGCGGTCTGATCAGTTCGACGCTGCTCACACTCGTTGTTGTACCTATCGTGTATGAGTTCCTGATGAAGTTCAGCAAGAAAAGAATCGAAGATTAATCCGATATAACACAAAAGCCCCGGCCTCCTATTTAGGAGACCGGGGCTTTGTTTTTGTAGATGACTGCGATTCGCATGATAACTTGCTATGGTTTTCTTATCTGCTGCTCTAATGCACCAGTACAGCTTCCCTGGATTGCTTCCACGTCTTCAGCATGTTCAGATCCTGTGCGAGGAACTCCTCGAGCAGGCTGAATAATGCCTGATACAGCGGACTCTCCGTAGAACCTTTCAGATCCTTGCAGAGAGAGGGCACCCATGACAACAGATGCTCTTCCAGAAACTTCTCCTGAACCTGCATTAATTGCAGCATGCTGTGTTCACAATACGTATTGTTCAGCATACGGTCATGAAGCAGTGTCATAAATTCCAGTTCGAGGGCTATATGATCGTCCGCTTCGCCATGCAGTTTATTGAATGCTACACCAGCGGATGCATAACACTCGGCCAAATCCTGAGCGCATCCATCCTGGGTATAATGGGACTCAGCGGCCTGACGCTGTTTGGTCTGCTCAAGCAGTCGGCGGTATTCCGCCCCTTCATACTCGCAAATCCGAACCAATTCCTCAGGCGAGCGTCCGCACAAATATTTCATCAGGTCTGAACCTGCCTTCGAACACTCCGCAGCCTTGCTAATTCCGCTTCCGCGGCTCCATTCTGCAATCATAGACAAGCTGGGCCAGTTGCCCAAAAAATCAATCAGCAGCTCATAAACCGTTCCCCGGTTTTCAAGCCACCTGTGACAGACGTCAGGTACCTCCAAAGTTTGAACAGGTGATATCCCCATATCGAACCTCCTACTTTGTAACCTCTCTTGTTGGATGTGATATCCTTGACAGTATATCTTAGATGAACGTCTAATGAAAGCAGCTTGAAATGATTTCCGAAAATTTCGGAAAAATAAGGAAACTTTCGGAAATCTAGAATGTCACTACTCGCTTTCAAGGGGAGAAAGCTTTTGTCCACAGGTTCAATATACATGATTTCGAAAGCGTTTTCTGTGATACTTGTCACAAAATTATGACCGTCTGCCTGCAGCTTGTCCGCCGGGAGGGACCTAAATGTCGCATTGACTCCGATTCAGGGAATAGCTACAATGTGACCATGTATGCTACGAAAGGGGGATTTCCATGATTGAACCGCTTAAAGACTCTTTCGGTCGGGTCCATGATTATATTCGTATCTCGGTGACGGACCGGTGCAATCTGCGTTGTGTCTATTGTATGCCGGAAGAAGGAATGGAATTCCAACCTCACGATCAGATTATGAGTTACGAAGAGATCGCCGCGATCCTCCGCGTTCTTGCCCCCATGGGGGTATCCAAAGTACGTCTTACCGGCGGTGAGCCGCTCGTGCGCAAGGATCTGGAGAACTTAGTCCGTATGATTGCTTCCATAGAAGGAATTCAAGATATATCCCTCACAACCAACGGGATCATGCTGCCATCAAAAGCCCGGCTTCTTAAGGAAGCAGGACTCACGCGAATCAACATCAGTCTGGATTCGCTTCACGAGGAGCGTTATGCACGCATTACGCGCGGCGGCCATGTGTCTAAAGTGCTGGAAGGCATCGAAGCAGCCTATGAAGCCGGCCTGGATCCCATCAAACTGAACATGGTGCTGATGAAGGGCTTTAACGAAGATGAGATCCGCGATTTCATCGCCATGACACTCAATCGTCCCTTACATGTCCGCTTTATTGAATATATGCCGATTGGTCAAGCATCCGATGCCTGGCGCGATTCGTACCTGCCACTAAGCCGAGTATCCGAAGTGTGTCAGGAGGCCGGATGGAGCATCCAGGAAGAGCAGGGTCCATCCGGCAACGGGCCCTCCCGCAACATGAAGGTTGTCGGAGCCACAGGGACGTTTGGCTTGATCCATCCGGTCAGCGACCATTTCTGCGACTCCTGCAACCGGCTCAGGCTGACTGCGGACGGCCATATCAAGGCTTGTCTGTACTGGTCCGACGAGTTTAACGTGCGCCGCGTCATCGATGATCCCCAGGCGGTTGCGAACCTGTTCCGGAAAGCGCTGGGTGCAAAGCCGCTCAATCATGAAATGGCACTGGCACTTGAGAAAAAAGCGCAGAGCCACACCCCCACTGTGCGGCGTATGTCGCAGATCGGCGGCTAGCCCTCTGCGAGCTGTAAGCGAGCGGAAGACAGATTGTATCTTAGGCTCAATAATAGAAGTAAATAAGCAAACCCCCGCCAGCATCCAACGGGCGGGGGTGTTTTTTAGGATGAGGAAATCCCTCTTGCTGTCTCATAATCATCTGGCGTATTCATATTAAATAAGACCTTTCGCGGATCAAGACCTGTCATGTGCTCTAATTGCTCTTCGTTCACGTATACAGCCTTTAGCTCCTCCACCCATTCGACCATGCGGTACTGTTCCGCCTGAAGCCTTCGTTCGAGACTCGTCATAACTTCCCTGCGATATACCGCCAGCAGCGGGTGCATTCTCCCTTGAACAACCGGGATTACGGCCTCTACCGTGTCCTGCGTAATCGCCAGATTCAGCAGTCCCTGAAGAAACTGCTCGTGAATAAACGGCATGTCGCATGCTGCAACCACATTCCATGGAGTATTCGACGCCCCAAGTGCTGCATGAAGACCCGCCATGGGTCCCTTCCCCGCGAGAATATCCAGAACGCATTCCACCCCCAAAAAATGATAGGATTTCGGATCGTTGGTCGATATGATCACCCGGCTGCTCACTTTGCCTATAGCCTGTACCGCCCGCTCGATCATACTCGCTTCTCCCATAGGCAGAAGGGCTTTGTTCCTCCCCATCCTCCGGGAGGCTCCTCCTGCCAGCACGATGCCCGTCACCGAATCGGATGGCAGATTGACAACGACGGTTTGACCACTCATTCGTTTCACCACACTTTCTTAACAGGTTGTAAAAACATCATTCAGTCTATGGGATAATAACCAGATAAATGGAAAATTATTTAAAAGATGGTTTGTATCCCTTTTCAATGCGTGATACATTGAAAGGAAAGCGGCTTTTTTGGACGCCGTTATTTTTGATTGTATTCGGTTTGAAAGGAATGACCTACTTGCAGAATATGGACAATGCTCAACCTTCGCTGACATCGCTCAAGCTGTTCAACTTCTTCATTTACGGAACCATGGTCATCTTCACTGGTTTCTTTCAGCTGTATTTGCAAGATATCGGCATGAGCAAAATTGAGATCGGCAGCCTGATGGCCATCGCGCCATTTGTGTCCATCTTTGCAAATCCTTTCTGGGGATTCTGGAGTGATCGGGCGGCAAACATCAAACGCGTGCTTCTGATCATGATGACCGGTACACTGCTGCTGGTTCAGTTTGTATTTCAAGCGAATACCTACGCAATGATATACATGACGATGATTTTCTTTTATTTTTTCCAGACTCCGATGTTCTCGCAGACGAATTCACTGATTCTAACCTATATTGATGGAACGCAGCAGAAATTCGGCTCTTTTCGGCTATGGGGCTCCCTGGGATGGGCCTTGACAGCAATTGTCGCAGGACCGGTAATCGATCAGCTCGGATCCGGACGCATCTCCATTGTGTTCTCGATCATGCTGCTCGTGGCGGCTTTGTTCATGTTCACACTGCCCTCCATTCAGAAAACAACAGCATCGGCAACCGTCAACCTAAGAGGACTTACCCGACTGTTCCTGAATCCCCATTTTGTCTGGTTCATTCTGTTAGGCATCATGGTATCCATCCCGAACACGGCCAATAATACCTTTATGTCCTTATACATTCTGGAGCTTGGCGGCACCAAACAGATGGTCGGTCTTGCAATCTTCCTCTCATCGATATTTGAAGTGGCGATCTTCATTCTGTTTGATCGCTTCCTGAAGCGGAAGATCAATGTGCTGGTCGGCTGCCTGACCATTGTCAGCCTGCTCTTCGCGCTCCGCTGGCTGCTTATGGCGGAAGCCAATGGCCCGCTCGAGGTAGCCTTCATCCAGCTTCTGCACTGCGTAACCTTTGGCGGATATTTCTATGTCGGCGTACAGCTCACGATGCTGTTTGTTCCGACGCCTTACCGGGCATCCGGACAAGCGATCTACACCTTAAGCTGGAGCGGCATCTCCGGCGTCATCGGCGGTTTGGCCGGCGGCTGGATGTTCCAGAACTTCGGGGCGCAGATCATGTACCGAACCGGCATGATGCTTGCCATTGTGGGTGCCATCGGTTTTGGCTGGATGTGGTACAACCTGCGCAAGCATGGTTACCAGCCGCTGCACCCGGATGATGAGGCTGAGGGATACACTGCGAATTAGATCGTCTTGAATGTATGCCAGACTACCTACCGTAAATATAACAAGACTCGAATGACTCCCCTACGGGAGCCTTCGAGTCTTGTTTATGTTATGGGGAGCATGAAAGACATCAGCAGCCTCTGTCCATGATCCTTTTGTTCATTCTACGAGCCTTCTCACTTCTTCGGAAGCTGGAACGAGCTCTTCAGGGAGACTACGCGGTTAAATACCGGACGCCCCGGCTGTGAATACTTCGAGTCCACATTGAAATATCCGTGGCGGAAGAACTGGAACTTGTCCTGTGGTGCCGCATCCTTCATATTGGGTTCCACGAAGCCCTGCACAATTTGCAGTGAATTCGGATTGATGTCGTCCAGGAAGGACTTTTCCGCTGCGACTTCCTGCTCTTCGCCCGCAATTTCTTGCACCCCTTCCGCTTCCTCCTCTTCGCCCTTGAACAGCGGTTCGAAGAGACGGAATTCGGCTGGTACAGCCTGGGTGGCCTCCACCCAGTGGATCGTCCCTTTCACCTTCCGTCCGGTAAAGCCGCTGCCGCTCTTCGTCTCCGGATCATAGGTGCAGTGAATCTCAACAACCTTGCCGCTCTCATCCTTGATGACCTCATGGCATTTGATGAAATAAGCATGTTTTAAACGAACCTCATTGCCAGGGAACAAGCGGAAATATTTGCTCGGAGGATCTTCCATAAAGTCCTCTTGCTCAATATAAATCTCGCGGGAGAATGGAATCTGACGGATCCCCATTTCCGGATTCTCCGTATTGTTCTCGGCGTCCAGCCACTCCGTCTCACCTTCAGGATAGTTCGTGATAACCACCTTCAGCGGGTCCAGCACAGCCATCGTACGCGGCGCCTTCAGCTTCAGGTCTTCCCGGATAAAGTGCTCCATCACCTGACGATCCACTGTACCGTATGCCTTCGAAATTCCCGTCTCAAATACGAAGCTGCGAATAGCCTCCGGGGTATAGCCCAGACGGCGAAGTCCGGAGATCGTCGGCATGCGCGGATCATCCCAGCCGTCCACAACGTTCTCGTCTACGAGCTGCTTCAGCTTGCGCTTGCTCGTTACCGTCTGCGCTACGTTCAAACGTCCGAATTCGTACTGGTGCGGCGTGCTGTCCATCTCACATTCCGCTACCACCCAGTCATAGAATGGGCGCTGATCTTCAAACTCCAGGGAGCACAGGGAATGCGTGACGCCTTCAATAGCATCTTCCAGCGGGTGCGCAAAAGCATACATCGGATAGATGCACCATTTGTCGCCCGTATTATGATGATGTGCATGAGAGATACGGTAAATGACCGGATCCCGCAGATTAATATTAGGCGAAGCCATATCGATCTTCGCACGCAGCACGCGCTCGCCGTTGGCGAATTCCCCTTTGCGCATCCGCTCGAACAGATCCAGATTCTCTTCAACGCCGCGATCCCGGTAAGGACTGTTTTGACCAGGCTCGGTCAGGGTTCCGCGGGTTGCGCGGATTTGGTCAGCGGATTGATCATCCACGTAAGCCTTCCCTTTTTTGATCAGCAGCACCGCGCGATTGAACATTTCTTCAAAATAATCAGAAGCATACCGCAGCTCTTCCCAATCGAAGCCGAGCCACTTGACGTCTTCCTTAATAGAATTGACATATTCAATGTCTTCCTTCACCGGGTTCGTATCATCAAACCGCAAGTGCGTCCGTCCGCCGAACTCGTCGGCCAGTGTGAAATTGATCCAGATTGCCTTGGCATGTCCGATATGCAAGTAACCGTTCGGTTCCGGCGGAAAGCGGGTAACGATCTCCTTGACCTTACCGGACTTCAGGTCTTCGGTAATTACATTCTTTATGAAATTGGAGGGGGTTCCCCGATGGTTCTCCACGTTGATCAACCTTTCATTCTGTGAATTTCTGTCTATCTCCTGTATAAACGTGTTTCCCTTAAATATACCTGTAATGCGGGGATTGTTCAAGGAATTCGGCGTTCCAGCACCACAAGCCGCCCATTTCAGATGTGCAATCGACAGGCAATCCAATCGATGCATTCAACCTGCGAACAATTCATTCGGCAGAAGGTGATATGCCTGCAACAATCATTTTGACGGGGGCTTTTTTATAGGGTAGCATGAAGAGAAAACAGCCATTATAGGAGGCCTGTCAATCTTATGAAACCTAGCAAACTTCCCAAAGAGCAGCGCGAACAGCTTATCGAAGGGGTCCAGGAATATTTTGAAACCGAGCGCGGCGAGACCCTGGGTCATCTGGCTGCGGAGAGCGTTCTCGATTTTTTCATGGAAACGCTGGGGCCGCACTTATATAATCAAGCGCTCAGCGACTGCAGAACGGTGGTCAGTCAGCGTATGATTTCCCTTGAAGAAGATATTTACGCATTAGAGCAAAAAGTGAAGCGAACTCGTTAAAGCTGCATACCCTTCACGATGGTGAACAAAGGAGAATACATATATGTTTGGATACGCATTAGACGACCATGTAGAGCTGCGGCCACTGGCCATAGAGCATGCACGGGCCCTGTTCGAGATGACAGACCGGTCACGGGACCGCCTCCGCAAGTGGCTTCCCTGGGTGGATGCCGTCACAGAGATAAACGATTCCGTCAATTATATTAAAGGGGCCATGAAGCAAGCGGCCGACAACGGTGGCTTCTCGGCAGGCATCTGGGTGCGCGAGGAGCTGGCTGGGACCATCTCATTCCATGAGATTGATTGGACCAACCGTTCCGTCAGCATTGGCTATTGGCTGGATCAGCATTTTACCGGCCAAGGCCTGATGACAAGCGCTTGCCGGGCGTTCACGGATCACGCGCTGATGCGCATGGGGCTGAACCGGGTGGAGATCCGCTGTGCGACCGCGAATCATCGCAGCCGGGCCATCCCGGAACGGCTGGGATTTGTGCTGGAAGGCGTTATCCGGGAAGCGGAGAAGCTGCCTCAAGGCTATGTAAACCATGCGGTTTACGGCATGATTCAAAGCGAATGGAAGCGGATGAGATAACCAGCACCTGCGCTTGATCATAAGACAGCCTTTGGCCTCTCATCACGCCGCAAGAAAACGTCGTATTGTCATTATAAGACAGATCATCTTAAAGAAACCGGTTTGTATCCTGTGGAAGGGACGCAAGCCGGTTTTGCCATCCGGCAAGGAATATTGAGACAAGGAAAGTACGCAAGGGCAGGGCCGGTTTGACCAATCGCCCTCCAGAAACATCAATCCGCCCTGCTCTGCAGGGCTTCAAGCCATTTTCCGAACTGCCTCTTCAAACTAACAGACAGCACATCCAGTTCAAGCATGCGGTTCAACCCCTGCTCATCCTTCCGTCCATCCTTCATCATACGAAGCACCTCCAGCACCGTCGCGCCCGCAGCGTGAGACTCCAGCTGGGTGACGGAGGAATCGGCACGGACATCCCCTTCCTCCAGCACTCGGAAGTAAAACCCGCTATAACCTGTGTTCAGCACACGTACCGGCATGTCCTTGACACCAAGCTTCTGAGACAGCTTGAAGCACGGGTATCGGGGCTGGCTGATCTGCACCACTGCGTCTCCTACCCGGTACATATCGCCAATGCAGACCCGATCCTCCAGCATTCCCCGCAGTGTCAGATTCTCTCCAAAGGCGGCATAGGGCATCTGTTTCCCCAGACTGTTCTCCCAATAGGCGTAATGCTCGTAGGGATAAGCGCACACCGCTTTATCTACGCCGCCGTGATTAACGAGGTCAGCCTGCCCGTCCCCTGCGAAATTCACCGTGCTCAGAAACAAAGGGCCGTCCACTGGCTGCTTGTAGATTCCAGTAGACAGGTCTTTTCCCTGGTATTCAACGGTTACAGGCGTTCCCACATTCAGTGATACAATTCCTAAAGTCATGGAAGTAACCTCCGCCCTCTTCTTTTTTCATCTACTATATGCAATCGCCTGTGCTCTTGTCCAGAAGCGATCAAGCTGCAGAAATAAAAAAACAGCCCGGCAAGCTGCCGGGCCGTTCCAACCTACTACTCATCCTCTTCTTGCACATGGACAGTGCTTTTGAGCGATGCGCGGTTTATAAGAAATAACACATTAAGATATCATCGACGTAACGCCCGTCCACATAGAACTCCTGAATCAGTCGGCCCTCTTCCTTAAATCCACAGTTCTTATAGAAGGAAAGTGCACCGGGATTACTGGACAGCACGCGCAGCCTCAGCTTCGTTATGCCCTCCGCCCGTGCCATCTCCTTCACTGCTTCTATAAGGCGCTTCCCGATGCCCCGCCGTTGATGGGAGGGATGAACCGCTATATTCAACTCCAGCACATGACGATTGCTGTGAAGGCCTGTTGGCGCACGGAATCCAACATAACCGCATAACTCCTCCTCATACAGCGCCACAAGCTGCGTGCCGGGCGGGCATTGCAGAAGGTAATGATCCCTTGAGGTCCATTTCAGCGGCTCAGGGGCTGTATTACGATCCCATACCAGTTCATCAAGCTCCATGAGTGAAACGGCGTCCTTCATCTCGGAGAACCGGATGGTCACTGTCTCTTGACGGGTCTTCATCGCCATCCCTCGCTTCGATAACCATTCCATTCATTATATCAGAACGATGTGTTTCCTGCTGACAAGTTATAGGGGTCAAGCATTATTGTTCATTAACTCCACTGTAAATATCCACAACACATCCATCCTGACTCTCTGTGGCTAATCGCTTGAAGTCCGCGCTGGAAATGCGCACGCCGCCTGTGCGGTAACGGTTCCGGATGGAACCGGCGGCTACATCCTGTCCGTTGATCGTGACACGGGTCTCCTCACGGCTATCAATGTGATAGCTGAACGTAACCGGGATTCCTGCATAATGGAATTCGAACTGAAGACCATCGAGTGACGTCGGCAGAACCGGGTCGATCACGAGATCGCCCCCGGCTTCACGAATGCCAAGCGCATTGGAGATCAGCTGGTTCATATAAATCCCTGGACCGCTGGAATAAATTCTCCATCCTCCCTTGACGGGCACGCGTCCGCTGCGCAGCTCATCAAAAGATTCCTGTGCATCATAGCGGGTGTTGAACTTCCCGTCGGAGCTGCTGAAATACGCATTGCTCTGACGCAGCTCCGCATTCGGCACAACCTCGGTAATGCCGATCGGGTTGATGCGCTCAAGCCCGCTCCATACCTCGCTGCTCTTGCCAAGCTTCGCCATGGCCTCCACAAAACGAATGTGCGCATGCACATATTGAAGGCCCACTTCCCGGCCAAAATTGGCTGCCTGCTCCGCCCGCTTAAAGTGGGTGCTGACGCCGCCGGCATATACAGCCGGACGATTCATCAGCCTCACCCCGTCCGGGCAGAACAATTGTTCACGGATAATCTCGTAATGGCTGGCTGCCTGCTCCGGCGTTAACAGCTCACTGATCATGCTGCGGGTCATTGGCAGCAATCGATACTGGATTCCTGTCTCCTGATCCGTTGGATGAAGCAGGAATTTGCTGTGCTCTTTGCTCTCCATATATACAAATCCAGGAATGACTTCGGAATTCAAGATGTACGTATTGAAATCTCGCTGGATTCCTTCAGCGAGTTCCCCCATCTCAGCGGACATTCCTGTATCCACGTTCTCCATGACATGGGAGAACTGGTTCAAGGTCTGATACGTCAAAGCTACCGTCCAGCTGCTGACCATGAACTGTTTCAATTGGGCGTTGGCCGGCTGCAGCGTATCATCCCAGTCCCCGTCTCCATAGGAAGACAGATGGGTGTCATGAAGGAAATGATTCCGAATGTAGGACAATTGTTTCTTCACATGCTCAAGCACGGTATGCGATTGCTCTGTAAAATCGAAGCTGTGTTTTCTAGTATAAGGGACGGCCAGCTCCAGAATGTCGTAATCATGAGTAACGGCCAAATAATCGCCAAGCACCTTAAGCGGCCAAACGATAATGTCGCCATGGCTTTCTTCCTGCTGTATATGTGCATACTGATCAAACATGAACCACTGCGGCCAATTCCCGTCATCTTCGTATTGGTGGGAGTACACCTCCAGCAGAATATCCCGAACCTGCTCGTATTGATGAGTTGCCATGAAATACTCGACAGGTCCCTGGCATACATCGCGTGTCCCCCACGCCGCACCGCCGTATTGTTCCAGCCCGTGCGGTACGGAATAGTGAACCAGCATGTTGTGCGTGTACCACCAGGCCAGCGCATTCACCTTGAACAAGCTGTCATCCTGACCATCCTTGAAACTTAAGTGGAACCCGTTCATGACCGAAGCATAGAACGAGCGGTAGCTTGCGATCTCCTCTTCGGCCTGCCGAGCCTGAATCGGAGCATTCGCCGCATCGAGATTGCCTTGTATGGTCATAGTCCATTCAGCGCTCTCACTAAGCCTTAACACCGTCAGGGAAGCATCTCCCGATACAACATTGCTTGCCAGAGCGGTTTCGTCTGTAACATGCACATCAGCTCCATTTACCTGAAGACGGTAATGGAGATCCTTGTATACGGACGCGCTGAGCGAAGCCGAATCCGCACGGAACGTGATCACGTTGCCTTCCTGAACACGGTGATACGGAACCTCATATTCATTGACGTCCATCGTCATTTGCATAGTGACGAGATAACGGTAAGCCCTGCCGCTCTTAGAACGAACCTCAAGCGTCAGCTCCGGCGATACGGCCGAGGTGAAGTTGGTAATGATCAGCATGTCATTGTCAGTCTTATAATACCACCGTACATAGTTAAAGCCGATCTCAAACACGGATGGCATGGTAAGAAGACGGTACTTCCCGTCAATGTCTACATAGATACGCTGACCTGACGTTTTGAGCACGTTAAGCGCGCTTCTGGCGTGGCTCATCATTTTGTTGAAGTTGGTATTGCCCGTAACCACCTGAGAATTGAACACCCCATACATATACGAGGTTGTCGTTAGGACAGGACTGCCAAGCGTCACATTCTGACCGCTCATCAGGATATGACCGTGCGGACGCTCCACTCGAAGCTCTTTCTCCTTCATGACGATATGCTCGTAGGTATCCGTGAAGAAGGACAACAGCTCTTCCCCGTCACGCTCCTCTTGGCGGCGTACAGGATACAATGCCTTCAACTCGTCTGCAGTCAAAGGCACGGTACGCAGAGGTTCCCCAAGGAACTCCGATCGTTCCGTGCGCGTTAGTTTATGACCCGTTCCTGTCATGCCGATAGCTTCAACCTGCTGCCAAGTTGACTGAAGCTCATCCTGGAACTCCAATTCGGTGACAGCCTCAGGATGATGCTCTTTAAACAATCCATAAAATACGAATCTCGCCTTGCCATCAAGCTCGAGGCATGGTGACTGCAGCGCAGTGTAAGCAAATTCATATTGATACACTTCATTAGCCAGGCTCTCCTTGGACAAGGCCTCCGCTTGGTTTGTCTCCTTATAAGAAAGACCAAAAAACTGAAATCCATCCGTGGCATAGCCAACGGCTGTTGTCAGCGCGCCTTGCTGAAGATAGGGGAACACGCCTCCCTGCGGCTGGTTTTGACGGGAACACACGACATAACCCAGGTCTTCCTGTTCAAACACGGCATGGTCGATATACTGGGACAAATACGCTTCATTGGTTCGAACGGCGCCCGGATGCGCGATCCCTACGTCCTGTCCATACACAACATCAACTTGAATCCCTTCCCCTTGGAGCTCAATATCCCAGAACCAGGCTCCTGATTCTGTCGGGGTGAATAGTACCTTATAGGCAACTCCCTTAACGTTTCCTTCCCACATCATCCGATTATCCAAGCGGGTAACCATGCTGTTCGAATGCACCCCAAGCAGGGGAATCGCCTCGATGCCGGCCTCGGTATGAATTCTCAGAAACAGATTGTTAAGGGCACCATCAATCGAATTGGAGAGGAGCTGGTTTATCATGGTGCTGCCGTAAGTCGCCTGAAACAGATCACCGCTAGGCAAAAAGGTAAACGTTAATTCTCCCGCCTTGAGAACCATCTTGTCATCGTTCATTACATTGCTGGCTGTCACAAGTATCACTTCCTGTCTGCAAAAATATGTGTTTATTTCCGAAGTCGAAACCGCCGTGTCTCTGTATCCCTGCTATTCTTTCCGACCATAATATCGAATTCCCCCGCATCGCTGGTGAAGGATAGATCCGAATGATGATAGCGCAGCTGTTGTTCGGTCAGCGTAAAGGTTACATCCTGTTGTTCGCCAGGCTGCAGCTGTACCTTGCGGAAAGCCTTCAGTTCCTTGACCGGTCTGACAACTTCGCCGGATCGATCACGAATATACAGCTGTACTACCTCTTCGCCGGCCATGTCTCCGGTATTCGTAACCGAAACCGTGACCTCCAGAGATTCATCCGGCGATATTTCATCCGTTGACAGCGTCATGTCCCCATATTTGAAATCGGTATAGCTTAGACCGAAACCAAACGGAAGCAGCGGCTCATTCGGAATGTCCAAATATTGCGATACATAGCGCTCCTGCGCGTCTGGCGCATCCTTCGGACGCCCGGTGTTGAAATGGTTATAATATACCGGTACTTGTCCAACGGAATATGGAAACGACATGCTGAGACGGCCGGAAGGATTCACTTCGCCTGTAAGCAGTGCAGCTACAGCTGCTCCGCCTTCAGTTCCCGGGAACCAGGCTTCCAGTACTGCATCTGCCTCATCCAGCACACCGTGCAGATCCAGCGGGCGGCCGTTGAACAAGACGGCAACCATCGGCTTCTGCAGCGTTTTGAGGTGCTGAATCAGCTGCAGCTGCGGCTGTGGCAATGTAATGAGGGCGCGGCTGCCCGCTTCTCCGCTCATCTCGGAATCCTCCCCCAGCGCAAGCACGATAACGTCGGCTTCCATCGCAGCCTTCATGGCTTCTTCCAATTGCCGTCCGGTCATTGTGCTCACACCGCAGCCCTCGGCTACCGTTAGCTGACCAGATGGCAGCTTGGAGCGAAGGCCCTGCTCCATCGTCACTGCATCTTCCTTGGAGCCCGTCCACGACCATGGACCGAGAATATCGCCGCTTGCAGCAAAAGGGCCGATCAATGCAACACGCTGCTCCGCTTGCAGCGGCAGCAGAGCTTCATTCTTCAGGAGCACGCAGGATTTAGCCGCTGCTTCCCGTGCCGCCTGACGATGCTCATCGCAGAATAAGATTTCCCGCTCAGCCTGCGGATCAGCTCCCCTCGTAGGACGCTCAAACAGTCCGAGGCGCTTTTTCAAAGTTAGAATGCGCAGCACGGCCTCATCAATCAGAGACTCATCCACCCGTCCCTCTCGGACCAGTGCCGGTAAATGATGAACATAACTGGAAGTCATCATCTCAATGTCCACGCCAGCTTCCATGGCCTTCAGTGCCGCTTCTTCTTCATCCTCCGCAATGCCATGGGGAATCATCTCTTTGACCGCTCCCCAGTCGGAAATCAGTACACCATCGAAGCCCCATTCGCTTCGCAGCAAATCGCGCATCAGCCTTTTATTGCCGGTAGCCGGGATTCCATCCACGGTATTGAAGGCGGTCATGACCATCTCGACGCCCTCATCCAGCGCCGCCTTGTATCCAGGCAAGTAATATTCCCGCAGCTGACGCTCGGACATGTCCACCGTGTTGTAATCACGGCCACCTTCGCCTGCTCCGTAGGCAGCGAAATGCTTCACGCAAGCTGCAAGCCGGTTCAGGTCGCCGCTCAGGTCGTCACCCTGAAACCCCCTGACAAAAGCTCGCGCAAATTCACTGTTCAAATAGGGATCTTCGCCGGTCGACTCCATCACGCGTCCCCAACGGGGATCGCGAACCAGGTCCACCATTGGCGCAAAGGTCACGTGAAGACCGGATACCGCAGCCTCACGTGCAGCGATCTCCGCACTCCGCTCGGCAAGACTCGGATCCCACGAACTTCCCATTGCCAGCGGCACCGGAAAAATGGTCTTGAACCCATGCACGATATCGGCCATGATCAGCAGCGGGATTCCCAGCCTATTTTTGCGCATATGCGCTTCCTGAACAGCGATAACTTCCTCTGCACCCGCTAAACCCAACACGGAGCCTGCATTACTTACAATGGCATCCGTTATGCCGAGCGACTCCATAGGACCTGTAATCTGTCCGGATTCCTGAGTTCCTTCGAAAAAAGGGACGGCCAGTTGTAGAAGCTGCGCGATTTTTTCCTCCAGCGTCATCTGATCTACCAGAGAAATCAGCTGTTGATCTGCCATTTCCCATCCTCCTTTGTCTTTGCAACATTCCATTCTACATAAATTTGAAACGTTTTGATTTTATCAAACACAGTCGTTTTAAGCCATTAAAATATAGATGATATAAGGTTTTAATGCTAATTATGAACAGACTTTAGATTGAATAAATCACATCATATATCTCTATATATTCGAAACGTTTCAATGAATTTGAACAGAAAATTCAGGGCAGGGGCAGCCAATCCAGCACCCGCTGAATTTTGTTGTCCCAATATCCCCATTCATGTCCACCCGGCTCTTCTTCGTATGTGATATGAATTCCCAGGCTGTCCGCATATCGTCTAAAGGTTTGATTGTCCTTATACAAAAAATCTTCGGTTCCGCAGCATTGATACAGCATCGGTTTGTTTCCGGTGTATGCGGCAAACTCTGCAGCTAAGAAGAGCAAATCATCCCGGCTCCCCCGCACGTTCTCCACACGGCCGAAGATCGTGCGGATCTCCGACTCCTGAAAGCCCGCTCCTGCTGCGCGGCTGGCAAGATCCAGCCCGCCCGACAAGCTTGCACCAGCCGCATAACGCTCCGGATAGCTAAGCGCCAGCTTAAATGCACCATACCCACCCATGGAGATTCCAGCGACAAAGGTATCTTCTCTTCGGCCAGACACCGGAAAGAACGTCCGAACAAGCTTGGGAAGCTCTTCGCTGAGATAGGTGAAGTATGGCAGCCCATTCGCCATATCCATGTAATAGCTGCGCCCGAATCCCGGCATCACGAGTGCGAGGCCTTTGCTCTCGGCATATCGCTCGATGGATGTCCTGCGCATCCATTCGGTATGATCTGCCCCTCGTCCGTGAAGCAAATAAAGCACCGGCAGCTTCGAAGAAGAACGGAGTGGCATTAAGCTGCCTTGGGGTAGAAACACCTCCATGCTGGTGAACAGCTGCAGTGTTTCCGAATAAAAATCACATGTGATCCACGCCAAGTTCCTCATCTCCGATCCGGCACCTTAATTCCCTGCTTTACCCTTTCCTACCGATGCACGTTCCATCATATCTGTAGTCAGCATGTAAGACTGCTTCACCGATTCACCGGCCAATGCTTGAAACAGCAAATGGGCTGCAAGCGACCCCGCTTCACTCTTGGGCTGTCTTATGGTCGTTAACGGCGGATTTACGTATTCGGCTAATTGGATGTCATCATATCCGATGACAGAGATGTCATTCGGTACCGATATCCCGCATTCCTCAAATGCCTTCAATCCACCGATGGCCATTTCGTCATTGCCGTAAAACACAGCCGATGGGAGCGATCCCTGCATAATCAACATTTTGGTGGCATTATAACCGCCCTCGCGCACAAAATTGCCGCTGAGACGCCATTTCGACTGTTCCTCCAGCCCAGCCTCCGCAAGTGCTCGCAAATACCCTTTGTAACGTAAATGGTTATCATAAGAATCAGAAGAACCACTGATATAGGCTACATGTTTGTGTCCATTCTCCAGCAGATAACGGGTAGCCGTATATCCTCCTTGCTCTCCGTCAACCAGCACGTTAAGCAAATAATCACTGGACAACTGACGATCCATCACAACGATCGGAAATTGGGGACCGGAGGTCTCAACCAGAACTTCATCACGAATATTGGGTGCCAGAATGATGGCTCCGTCCGCCCTCTTCTCGCGCAGAAATTTAACCGCCGTCGAATCTCTTCCGCCCATCGAGCTGCAAGCAATCAGATCATAGCCGTTCGTTAACGCCACTTCCTGCACACTTCGAATCAGTTCAGAATAATAAGGGCCGGACAGATCCGTCAGAATAAGCGCGATGGTCTTTGTACGACTCCGCTTCAAATCCATGGCGAATCCGTTCTTCCGATAATTCAATTGTCTTGCTGCATCGAGCACTTTGGATCTTGTCTTGGAACTAACCCTGCTATCGCCGCTTAGTGCATAGGAAGCGGTTGACAACGCAACCCCGGCGAGCTTTGCCACATCCTTAATCGTTGCCATTTCCTTACGCCCCTTCTAGTACATAAAAAACTCTATTTAACTTATTTCATACCGGAGATCGTATATCCTTCAATAATGTGTTTTTGGAAGAAAGAAAATACGATAATAATTGGAACGACCATGAATGCCGCGCCTGCCATCTGCAGACCGAAGTCAGATCCATGCTGTCCTTTCAGAAGCTGCAAACCAACCGAAAGCGTGTAGAGCTTCTGGTCGTTTGCCATAATGAGAGGCCACAGGAAGCTGTTCCAGGCTCCAATGAACGCCAAGATTCCCTGTACCGCGAATACGGGCTTTGTGATCGGAACGATCAGCTGGAAGAAGATACGCAGCTCCCCTGCTCCATCAAGCCTTGATGCCTCGATTAAATCCGTTGGAATGGTGGACATAAACTGACGGAATAGAAAAATACCGAAAGCGCCAACCAAGCCCGGCAGCACAATACCTGCCATCGTGTTGGTCAAGCCCATTGCATTGATCAGCAGATATACTGGAATCATGGTAACCTGCCCTGGAATCATCATCGTGGCAAGCACGAGATAGAACAGCTTTTTATTGCCAGGGAATTCGTATTTGGCGAATGCATATCCTGCAAGCGCATTAAGGAACAGACCGACAAAAGACCAGAACACAATGATAAGTGTATTTTTCAAATATACAATAAAGTCCAGCTTCGTAAATAAGTCCACATAATTCTTAATTGTAAATTCTTTTGGTAATAACGTTGGCGGAACCGCTGTAAATTCATTTTCCGGCTTGAACGAGGACGTGATCATCCAGATAAACGGAATCATCATGAGCAGTCCTCCTGCAATGAGCAGCACCGTCATGACTGTTTTCTCAATTCTTTTAGCTGCCATACTCTAAAGCCTCCTTCAGTTACGATACGGGATGGTCGCTTGAACCTGAGCCTTAATATTCGACATCTTTTCTCTTGACTGCGAATTGCAAGACCGTTACAGCAATAATGATGATGAAGAGTACAAACGATCCTGCGGCCGCATAGCCAAAATTGCTAAGCTGGAAGCCATTGTTATAGATAAAGAGAGCCATCGACATCGTGGAGTTGAGCGGGCCACCCTTGGTCATAACCAGCGGCTCTTCGAAGAATTGAATCCAGCCGATCAATGTCGTAATGGTGACAAAGAAGGTCGCGAAGCTAAGCAGTGGTACCGTAATGTACAGGAGCTTCTTCCATTTGCTTGCACCATCAATCTCCGCCGCTTCATAATAGGAGCGCGGAATCCCCTGCAGCGCAGCCAGGAAAATGATCATGTTAAGTCCGATGGATTTCCAAACGGCCAGAAGAATCAGCGATAGCTTGGCTAGTGCCGGATCTGTCAGCCACTGCTGAGCCGGCACTCCGAACCAGGACAATATATGGTTAAAGAGGCCGTAATGGCTGTTATACAAGTAACCCCAAACAACCGCGACCGCCACAATATTCGTAATGGAAGGCATATAATACACGACGCGGAATGTCTTAAACAACAATCCCGTGCCATAGTTAAGCAGCAGGGCAGCGCCCATGGCAAGCATTACGACAAGCGGAACTCCGATAATAACATAGAACATGGTGTTAAACATGGATTTCAGAAAGACCGGATCTTTAAATACATTGATAAAATTATCAAAGCCAACGCCTTCAATGTTTGAATAATTCGCGAGGCCGGCAAGGTCAATATCCGTGAAACTGATGACTAGCGCAATGATGATCGGAATGATTGAGAACGTCAGAAGCAGCACCAGTGCGGGCGCAATAAACATATAAGGATACTTATAATGGTTAAAGCGCTTGATAAAGTTCTGCAATGTCATTCACCTCCTGCAAGTGTGGGTTTCTCAATATAAGAATAACGTACGTTTGAAGCAGTCAGGCTTGTTTCATCCTTCGATGAAACAAGCCGGGCTGCGTTTAAGACGCACTCTTATTTTTTGTTTAGCATTTCGGTAGCTTTTTGATTCAGAAGATCCATTTCTGTTTTGATGTCAGCTCCACCAACGGTAATTTTCTCAAAAGCTGCAATTGCTTCCTTGGAGATCGCATCCCACTCCTTAATGAACGGAACAGGTTTAGCGTTTTCGAGCTGCTTTCCAAAGGTAGCAAAAATCGGATCTTCAAAGCGTTGATCTTCCCATGCACTCTTAACAGCAGGCAGGTTTTTAGCTACATCGTAGTTGGTCAGCTGCGATTCTTTTTCACTCATGAAAGAGATGAATTTAACGGCTTCCTCTGCATTTTTGGTTGTGTTGAATACCGACATGTTCGCTCCACCGAGGAACGATGCATTGTTTTCTTTAGCCGGAAGTGTTGTTGTTGCCCATTTACCTTCAATCTCAGGCGCTTTGTCTTTAACACCTTGAATCATCCAAGGACCGCTGATAAACATCGGGAATTGTCCGTCTTTAAATGCGGCAAACAGATCCAAATCGCTCGCAAGCGGCGTCATTCCGGTATCGTAGAAGCTCTTCAGGTATTCCATGGCTCCCATAAATTCCGGTTCGTTAAAATGAGGCTTCCGGTTCTCGTCAATCATGTCGCTTCCATTCTGCCAGGCAAACATGGACAGGTAGTTCATGTCTTTGGCATCAATGGTAATGGCGTAATTGCCGTTTCCTCTAGCTGCCAGCTTCTCACCGGCATCCTTCATTTCATCCCAAGTCTTAGGACCTTCCGGGTAGCCGACTTCGGCCAGAATGTCTGTGCGATAGAACAATACGCGTGTCTCCACGTACCACGGGATACTGACAACCTTGTCATCATAACTCATGGTTTGGATAGCACCGTCAAAATAGTTCTCTTGTTTCAGGCTAGGATACTGCTCAAGATACGGCGTCAGATCGAGCAAAGCTCCAGCCTGGGCAAACTCTGGAATCCAGGTGGTTCCCATTTGCACGACATCAGGACCACTCTTCGATGCAACCGCTGTAAGCAGCTTGTCATGTGCACTGCCCCAAGGGATCAATTGAACACTCACCTTAACGCCTGGATTTTTCTCTTCATATTCCTTAATTAAGGTTTCGTCTGTTGTGTCACCCATCAACCAAACTTTCAGTTCTTTCTTGCCTTCGCCGCCTTCCTTGGCATCTTCAGACCCACCAGAACATCCAGCTAAAACAACCGAGAACATCAGCATTGCTGCCAACGTCCATAATAATGATTTTTTTCTCATTCTACATTCACCCCGTTTTTAATGTTTACCAGCATGCAAAACGTAATACCGAACTTAAATTGAAAGCACTTACTTCGAAACGTTTCGATTTTATTCGAAAAAATAAAGACGCCGGATAAAGTACAAATCTATAATCCTAATGTCTCTTCATTCCCCCTATAAAGCACCTTTCCATGCTTATTTTAGGTATAAACATGCTTTTGTGTATTCATAATAATCTGCTTGATTGCTTGATAACTTCAAAAAACGCATTCTATTTTGAAACGTTTCGACAAGTTCATTATAGCTTCCCTTGAGAGCGATTTCAATATCCTTTTTATTTTTTTATGAGTCTATTTTTTGACAAGCGCTGTGAGCTTCGACCCCATAAGAAAAAGCAGCCGGCCGGAAGCTTGCCTGCTGCTTTATAACATTCCATGTTATTTTTCTTAGTGAGGGCTGGAAGCGTCAGCTTGTCTTGCATTCTTGTCGTGGAGGTTATGATTCAGCGAGCTGTTCTTGCTAAGCCGTGCATGCACCATGAAGGATAAGCAGGACAACACCGCAACGCCTGCTGCCAGCCACGCCACTGGCGTCAATCCCCCGCCATCATACATCGTTCCCATAGCATAAGGACCTATCACCCGTCCGACAGCTCCCATACCGCCTGTAACGCCGATATAGAACGGTGCTGCATGACCTGCCCGCTCCGAGATAAAGGCCGGTATAGCAGGTGAGATGAGCATTTCGCCGAGTGTAGCCAGCACCATCGCAAGCACCATACCCGGATAGCTGTGCATCGCCACAATAACGAGGTAAGCAGACAGGTAGAACAGTGCGCTCACCGTCATCTGGCTGCTCTCCGTCCGGGCAAACCAGCGCTTGATTGCATTGGTCAGCGGCTGTGCGGCAAAGATCAATATGCCATTAAGGGTCCATAAATAACCATAGGCTGTCTTGGACATCCCCTCTGAGATGATGAAGGGAGAGACGCCCGTATTCCAGATCGAATTCCCGAACCACAAAAACAGAGAGCCCAAACCCATGAAGAGATAAATTCGGGTGTTTCCCAGCAATGCCCAAGCACCGGGGCCTGCGGGAAGCGGAGTTTTGGGCTGCGGGTGATGGGACTGCTCCGGTACGCCGGGTCCGTCCAGCTTCGTCAGATAGGACAGGAAGAAAATCGCAAACCCGAAGGAAGTGACTCCGTTTAAGACAAAACTTAAATGATAGGATATCTCTGCCAAAAATCCACTCACGGCCGTACCTAGCGCTACACCGATATTGTTAGCAACATAGATGACATTGAACAGCTCACCCCGTCGATCGGCAAACCGGAATCCGATAAAGGCCTGAATGGCCGGCATGGATACTGCGTTGCAGAACCCGATGAATCCCATCATCGCGATGAAGAGGCCCCATAGTCCGTTAATGAACGGAAGAGTAAACAACCCCAGCGCATTCAGCAGCAGGGAGCCCACGATGAGTTTCTTCACCCCAATTCGGTGATACATGGCCCCGCCCAGGAGCTGGCCCGCAATTCCCCCCATCGATTGAATCAGAATGACAAAGCCGGCATCCTGCATGCTGCGTCCCAGCTCATCAAATACATACATCGTTGTCAGCGGCCACATCAAGGAGCCGCCTGCAGAGGCAACGAGACTTGCTACAAGAAAACCTTTAACTTCCTTAGGGTACTGCTCCAACCATTTCATGTTTATTATCTCCCAGCAGCCTCGCAGCAGTATAATCGGCATAAGCATATATAATCAAAAAGAAAAGCCCTTGCGGGCTTCTATGGTTCTTCTAATAGAAAAGAGAAAGACAACGTCTTTTACCTATCATATCATCCTGTGAAATTTACATTGCTTGTCATTTCTTCGCCCAAATCCTAGTATCGCTTGAGGCCTATGTTTTTAGCAAGCACACTCATTGACGCTTTACCTTGACAGCGAACATGAAACTAAACTGAACGGATCCCTCTTCCCTAGGCAGAGCTATAGTTTAGGGCCCCGTCTACCCTCCTCTCTTATCGGGGTTTGCATTTCTGGCTCTTGCCGGTATGCGTATTTGAACCGAAGTTCCGATTCCCACTTTGCTGAAGATAGACACGCCGTACTCGCTCCCGTAATGCAGCTTCACCCGCTGGTCGATATTGCGGATGCCGCAGCCCGTATGGTTGTTATCCCGGGGATCGAATATTTCCTCGATTCTCCCCTGCTTCATGCCGAGACCATCGTCGATGATCCGATAGAGAATCGTATCCCCTTCCTTTTTGACGACAATCCGAATATGAATGCGATCCCCGCTCCACGCATGCTTCAGCACATTCTCGATAAAGGGCTGCAGAATCAGTTTAATGGTTTCGTAAGGCCATATACTTGTATCCACATCAAAATTGACTTCCATGCGCTGTCCGTATTTTACCTTTTGGATATCCAGATACGCATTGGCCTGCTCAATCTCTAATGCAATGGGTATTAATATTCTTCCCGAATTTAGTGTAAGCCGATAAAATTGTGCCAACTGCACAACCATATTCTGCAGTTTCTCCGTCTCGCCGAATTTCGCAAGTTGATTAATGGAGGATAGCGTATTGTATAAGAAGTGGGGATTAATCTGCGATTGCAGCATTTCAAGCTCTGCTTCCTTCTTTTGAAGCTGGGTTAGATACACTTTATTGATTAACGCCTCGATATCCTCGCCCATTGCATTCAAGGCATTCGCAATTTGCGGGAACTCCCCTTTGCCCCGATAAGCGATCCGTTTATGCAGCTCCCCTTCCCGAAATGCATTGAGTACCCCTACAAGCTTCTGGATTCGCTTAGAGAAAGATCGGGATATCACATACCCTGTATATGTAAACAACACGATGCAGATGATACAGATTACTATTAATACGGTTCGTACTCTCTTCGCTTCCTGTTCAATGATGTTAAGCGGAACCTGCGCAACAATCTTCCAGTTCTTCTGCGGCAAATCTTCTTCAATCACCAAATAATTCTTCTTATCGTTGGGTGCTATAACGGCATACGGATTTACCTTGTCGCTGGTATGCTCAGGGTCTTCAACCATTGATCCGGAAGTAAACACCACATTCCCAAAAGGATCCAGCACCGATAACACACTTCCGTCGCCAAGCTTCGTGTAATCCACACTGTCGAACAGCTGCGACAAGCGAACACTGAACCTCATGATTCCCACTTCTTGAATATCGAGCGGATTATTCATATCCACGATACGCCGAATCAGCGAAATCCGCCCATCCCGCTCATCCTCTTCTACCTGCCTCCACGTCATCGTTGAATTATACTTCTCTTCCGGCAGCGTGAAATACCAAAACTCATTCGAAATTCGAGTCATATGGTACATATCCCAGCTTTGTTCGTTGAAATCTTGATTATTGGCATTATCCCAATCTCTATATCTCTCGTACACCGTTTGATTATGAAAATAGACGGATAGCCTTAAATTAAGGCCAACCGCCTTCGCAGCGCTCTCCAGCTTCGGGAGAATGACATTGTTCATGCGGATATGATTATCAGCGCCTGATAAATTCCTGAGGACACTCTGAATGAAGGCAGGATCATCGTACAATGTCGCTGAAGTCTGGACGATATCATCCACTTTATAGGCCACATTATCCCGGATCTGATTGAGCGTCCCCTGGATGTTGACCCGGCTCTGTTTGCGCATGGTGTCATCGTACATCGAGTGTGAAATATAAAAGTTCACGAAAACCAACAGCAATATAAATATCGTAAAGGTCAGCATGAGCTTGTAACCGATGGGTATATACCCCAGCTTCTTACCGTTTATTCTGGATGATGTGGTCCAGCGAGTATTCATCCCAATTCTCTCTTTCGAAATTCCATGGGTGTCATCGCGAATTTCTCTTTGAACTGCCGGCTGAAATAAGGAAGATAGCGATATCCTACCTGATCGGCGACTTCATAGACCTTGAGACCCGGCTGTTTCAGCAATTCGCATGCTTTTTCCATACGCAGTTGGACAAGCAGTTCATTGAACGTATTTCCTGACCTCTCTTTAATCAGGAACCCGACATGACTCGGCGAAAAACAAAAATGCTGCGCAATATCCTTGATCGTTATATTCTCACTCATCCGCTCTCTCATCAATTGGATAACACTGCGAATGAATTTACCATCCTTAGAATTGGATTTCTCATATAATCTTTCGGAAATTCCGAATATGTGCTGTATAAACCAGGAACGAATATCACTGACGGTTTCGAATTGCATCAAAATATCCAGGTGATGGATCTCCATGCCCAACAGGTCAAACAAATCTTCATTTCGACTGCTTAAATATTGTTCGAGCTTCCAGATAATATAATTCGACATATTATGCACAGTAAAGCGGGAGCGCAGATTCCTTATAGAACCAAATAACTTCTCCAGTTCATCACAAATTTGAACCAGCTCATATTTCTCCATCGCTTTTAGGAGGACATTCATGCGCTCATCAAGCATCCGCGCATCGAGCATGCCTGGCTCCGCACTGACATCTTCATACTTGATCATACTTCCCTTGCCAAGAAACATCTTGGCCTCCACAGCTTCCACCGCTTGCCTGTAGGACAGCTGAAGCTGATTCAAGTTGTGTACGGGTTCCCCAATACCCGTTGTCAGGGATGTCGTCAAATGCAACTGAACGTTATCCGTCAAGGTACGTATCGTATGGGTGGCGCTTACGTCCTCAAGCAGGATCGCTACCCGTTGCGGGGACAGCTTGCAGTATGGAAGCATGCCGCCATCTGTAATTGCCTCCTGGATACGCTGCAGAAATATTCTTGCCAGTTCCCTCTTTGAAAAAAGACTCCCCGTTTGGCGCCAAGACAGATTATCCAGTTCCATGACGGCGACGCGGATCGGCCACTTCAACTGGTCGAATTCATAAGAAATACTCATCTGTGTCAATAATTCCTCTGATTCTTCCCGTTCAAGCAGGCGTATGAGAAAGTCACTTTTGACAATAGGGATCATCTCCTGATAAGCCATCTCCACCTCGCGCTGCTTGATCTCCTCATCCAAATCCCGTTTTACCTTGATTAATGAAGCAACCAGTTCCCGATCGTTCATGGGCTTCAGAACATAGCTATACGCTTTCAATAAGAGTGCTTGCTGTACATAGCTAAATTCCTGATATCCGCTGACGAATATGATCCGAATGTTAGGTTTATGCTCAATCGCAATCCGAGCAAGCTCGAGCCCGGACATATAGGGCATATTGACGTCGCTGACCAATATATCAACTTCCTGGTTCTTTATTATTTCGCATGCCGACAATGCATTATTAACGCTCCCCACTAACTCCATGTCCAAATCAGACC
The DNA here is from genome assembly GCF_003184205.1 of Paenibacillus sp. Cedars. Lineage (NCBI taxonomy): Bacteria > Bacillati > Bacillota > Bacilli > Caryophanales > Paenibacillaceae > Paenibacillus > Paenibacillus sp. Cedars. The sequence continues at coordinate 6,289,920 of NZ_CP020866.1, read as the reverse complement.
AAGGAATGAATCTTCTCATTCCTTCAAGATCCAGTTCTTCATCATCCACAAGCAGCACCTTGTACATGGAACCCCTCCATAATGGTAGATACACCTCTACTTACACATACGCGCAAAAGACTATTTGATAATAAAACAGAGATATCCCAAAGAATCTGGTGGATTCTTTGGGAGGCTTCCCTGTAATAACGCTGTAATTAATTATTTTCTCTTCGCCAAGTTCTCCTGCCAATTGGCTGTACGGTAATCAAGAAGCTGCTGGTAACCCAGATCCATCAAATCCTTGTTCCCTTGGTCAAGAATTTTATCAACCTCTTCGTCACTCTTAGCCATTACGGATTTGGCATAAATTTCGAGGAACAATTCATTTACAGATGTTTTTATAATGCCTTCATCGGAATCCGGGGATGGTTCAATACCGGAAAATTCCGTAACGTTTAATTGAGTTGGCCAAGTAATCGTTTGTTGGTAACGTGTTCTCCAATCCTGCTCTTCGAACGGAAGATCCTTCATATATTTATATTTGGAAGGGTCAATATAACTCGTATTCCCTACAAACATAACCGGAGAATTTTCGGATTGAATTTTGGCTACTTCTTCGGGATTATAAGTCTCGGTGAAATTCGGCTGACCCTGCTCATCAAAGCCTTTCCAGTTCTTACCCTCAGGACCGAAGAATTGCACGTTCATTCCTTCCGGACCTGTATACCAGTCAAGGAATGCAAAGATCGCTTCAGGGTCTTCGGCAGCCGTTGTAATATATGCAGCATTCCATCCAAAGCTTGTGTAGGTCCCTGGATAAATCTTGTTCTTATCCAGACCAGGCTTATGAATAGGCCAGATCATGAAATACCCGCCGTCCGGATCCTTCTTAATTAACTCCGGCTGTGCTTCTCCTGCCATATCTGTCGGACTGGCTCCGGCAAACACAGCGACTCGGCCTGTCATGACTTTCTCCAGCACTTGATCTTCCGTTTGGTTAAAGGCATCTTGTGAAATGAGTTTCTCTCTGTAAAGTTTAGCGATATATTTCTGAGCCTCACGGAATACCGGATCCATGAGTAGCGACGTCAGCTTGCCATCCTTTGGAACCGCTAACAAATTAGCGTTAAGGTTGGTGTAGCTTGCTCCCTCTCCGAAAGCCGTATATAACACACCCAGTCCTTGTCGATCCTGTGCGCGATGCGGCTCGAACGGAACAATCTCGCTGCCATACTTTTCTTTAACCTTTACCAGGTAGTTATATAAATCATCTGTGGTTTCGAGTGGCGGCTTGCCCAGCTCTTCGTAAATTTTCTTGTTAATTACATAACCTGCATTTCCGTAAGGATTGGATGAGTACCAGTTAGGAAACCTGTACAGCTTGCCGTCTTCAGCACGAAGCAGGTCCAGATCGCCCATCCACGTTTTCAGGTTGGGATACTTATCCAGATATTCATCATAGGCTACCAGCTTTCCTTCTTTACGAAGTCTCTCCATATCCTGATCCTCACGGTCTGCCCAGATCATGTCAGGCAAATCGTCTGATGCCATCATCGCGCTCAGCTTTTGCGTATGTGCTCCGGCAGCCGCTATCATATTGAGCTTAACTTGCTTTTCTTCGCTCAAATATTTGCCGATAGGCGTGCTTTCCCATTTAGGGAAGTCTGTGTTTCCATAGTGTGCATAAGCTGAGAATTCCAGCGGCTTCTCGCCAAGCACCCATTTACCTCCATCCCCCTCTGCTGGAGGGTCAGTCTCTTTATTCCCCTCATTGGTTGTTGCAGGCGGTGTCGCCGGCGGTGCGGCTTCTTTTTTACTCCCGCATCCGGCAAGAACAGTAACCATGACCAACAGAAGCGATACCATTACGAGCAATGGCTTTTTCGTCTTTCTCATATACCTAACCCCTCTCATTTCCAAGAATATATATGTTCAAAGCTGTTCGCCTTAAACCGTTCGGCCACCTACTCTTTCAACGAGCCTACCAGCACGCCTTTGACAAAATATTTCTGCACAAAAGGATAGACCAAAATGATCGGCAAGGTCACAACAATCATCATCGCCATCGTAAGCGACTTCGAAGTAATTTGCCTTGCTTGATCCAGAAGAGCAACCGAAGCGCTGTCGAGCACGGTGCTTGAACCGGATACAATATTGGCATTCAAGGTCTGTCTCAATATCGTCTGAATGGGCAGCAAAGTATCGCTAGTGATGTAGATGCTTGGCAGGAACCAGTCGTTCCAATGGCCAACGGCGGTCAACAAGGACAGCGTGGCGATAACCGGCCCGGACAATGGAAGAATAATCCGGAAGAATATACCCCAATTGCTGCAGCCATCAATATTGGCCGATTCTTCCAAGCCAACGGGAAGGCCCTTAAAGAAGGTTCGGAATATAATCATATTCCAGACGCTGATAAGCGATGGAATAATAAACACCAGAAAGCTGTCCATCATACCCAGTGAACGGATCAAGAGATAGGTTGGAATCAATCCTCCACCAAAGTAAAGCGTGAATATAAAGAACACCATATAATAGCTCCGTCCGATCAGATAGGATCGAGTCATCCCGAAGGCAAGGAGCGCTGTCATGAAGATGGAGGTTGCGGTTCCGATTACGGTACGGCCTATGGATACGAGAAACCCGTTAAGCAGTCTTTCATCTTGCAGTATGATTTTGTAATTTTCGAGTGTGAATTCTCGTGGCCAGAAGGTGACCCCTCCCTTGGCGGTATCCACACCTACATTGAAAGAAACAGCCACCGCATTCCAGAACGGATAGAGTGCCGTGAAGGCGAGTAGACTGAGCAACGCGTATATCACAATGAGCATGACCTTGTCACCAAAGCTAATTCTTTTTAACATGCCGTACCTCCTGAGGGCTGCTGATTCTTACCATAAGCTGTTACCAGATCTTCGAGCCAGATAGTTCGCGATCGTTAGCAGTCCTACACTGATGATTGCCTTGAACAATCCGATAGCAACCGCATAAGAATAGCGATGTGACCCCAAGCCTACCCGATAGACATACGTATCAATCACATCAGATACCGGCCTTAGCACAGGATTGGATGCCAGGAGCAAGATGTCCTCAAAGCCTGCGTTGAGCAAGTTGCCGATGGCAAGAATCATAAAGATAATGACTACCGGCATAATCGAGGGAAGCGTAATCAAGTAGATCTGCTTCGCCTTGCTTGCCCCGTCGATATCTGCAGCCTCGTACAGAGCAGGATCAATGCTTGCAATCGCAGCCAGGAATACAATCGAGTTAAATCCGATATCCTTCCATACGTTGGCCGAAATGAGGATCGACCAGAAATATTCTTTCAACGAGAGAAAATTGATCGGTTCATCAATGGCCCCTATGCGCTCCAGCAAAATATTGATGCTTCCGTTTTCCGTGGATAGCAAGGCGGTGGCAAACCCCGCAACGATGACCCACGATAAGAAATAGGGCAGATACGTGATCGTTTGAATCACTCTTTTGAACAACATATGGCGAACTTCGTTCAGTAAAAGCGCCAGTATGATCGGTGCCGGAAATCCGATAACGAACTTCAACAGGCTGATGACAATCGTGTTGCGCAAAATCCTCTCAAACTCGGGGGCGGCAAAAAAGGCTTCGAAATGCTTAAAACCGACCCACGGGTTATCCCAAATCCTTGATCCGGTGAACAGGTTATAATCCATAAAACCGGTTATTACGCCATACATGGGCATATAGGCAAAAATGAAAACCAGAATGACCCCGGGTAACACCATGAGCTGAACATCCCATTGCTTCATCAAGCGTCTGAGGAAACTTTTACTGTGAACTTTGGGCTGCCGGGAAATGGGTGATTGCTGTTCTGCAGTAGCTTGCGGCATATTTATCCTCCCGTTACGAATTGATCTAAACGCATGCCGGGTCTCTGAATTTCTGCCATTCCGAAACCGCTTGCAATTGACTTAGTACCATTCTACCTATGGAAATTTATTCAAGCTATATAACAAAACCCCGATTTTTTATACTTCCACCGGAATGTGTTATCACTTTCAGCCCCCCACTTTCTTATCTATAAAAAAAGACTGCCTTCAGGTCATATAGACCTTCAAGACAGTCTCGTATTCATCTTTTAGATACCCTTCTCTTTAGCCCTGACCTCGACTACCGTCGAGAAAAAGGTGGCCCCTTCGCCCATGTCGGACAGCCTGTCCGGCGTAAGGGCGTTAGCACGCTGCTTCCGGCCTTCGCCTTCCCACCACAAGCCTTGACTGACCACGGTGCCCGGCAGCATTTTATCCGTTACCTTCGCCCGGACCTCATAGGTTCCGCGGTCATTATATACCGTAACCATATCTCCATCCTGTAACCCGCGCTCCGCTGCATCCTCCGGATGGATCTGCAGTGCGGGCTCCTTCTCCAACTTCTGATGTTTCTCCACATTCGCAAAGGTTGAATTCAGGAAATTGTGATTCGGCGGGGAGATGAACATCAGCGGATATTGATGCCCGCGGCCTCGCCTCACGCCATCATATCCTTCCTTCAATGGCACGTAAGTCGGAAGAGGCGGAAGACCGGCTGCTTCCAGCTGTGCCGAATACAGCTCAATCTGGCCGGAAGGCGTCGGCAGACGGTCCAGATACGTCTCCAGCGGGGTCATGTCGAGCTTCACGTGGCGGTGCGCTTTCAGCTTGTCCAAGGTAACGCCGTTCAGATAAGGGTTGTCCGGATAGTCGAGCGCCCTTGCAATCATCTCTTCTTCTGTCTCATAGAAAGCAGGCTCATTGAAACCCATGGCCCGTCCCAGCAACGAAAACAGCTCCACATTGCTCTTGCTCTCCCCAAGCGCCGGAATGACCGGCTCCTGAAGCTGGATGTACTGATGCCAATAGGAACTGAACAGATCCGTATTCTCAAATGAAGAGGTTGCCGGAAGCACGATATCTGCATATTTCGCTGTGTCCGTCATAAACAGGTCATGTACAACGGTAAACAGATCTTCCCGTGCAAAACCTTCGCGCACCCGCTCCGTATCTGGAGCGACAACGAGCGGATTGCTGCAATAAACGAACACGGACTTAATCGGCTGCTCGGTCATCGCAAGCGCCTCGCCAATCCGGTTCATGTTGATGGTTCGGGCCTCGGGATTCGGTCTCAGATCCGGGCGCTCCAGTGCATCGCTGTCCATACTGTTATAGCCGCCATTCGACTTGGAGGCACCTCCGCCCCGCTTGAGCCATTGTCCGGTCAAAGCAGGAAGCGCCGCTATGCTGCGTACCGTCAATCCGCCATTATCGTGATGCTGAAGTCCGTTTCCGATGTGGATATAAGACACCTGGGCTCGGCCATACAACTCAGCCAGCTTCTCGATATCCTCAGCCGAAACGCCGGTAATGGAAGACACATACGCCGGCGTGTATGTTCTCACATGCTCGCGCAGCTCCTCATGACCCAGGGTATAGTGCTGGAGGAACTCCTCATTCACCATGCCATCACGAAACATAATGTGCATGATACCGACGGCCAGGGCCGCATCCGTGCCCGGAAACAGCGGAATGAACCAATCCGCCCATTGCCCGGTCTGATTTTTATGAACATCAATGACAATGACCTTGGCACCGGACTTGCGCGCTTTCTCTGCGAGCACCACCTGGTGCATATTGGTGCTGACGATGTTGCCGCCCCAGACGATAATGACGTCAGCCAGCACCGTGACCTCAGGCACGGTGCCTCCGTTAAAGCCCATGACGGACTTCCAGCCTTCACTGCCTGCCGAATTGCAGATGGACTGCTTCAACCGGCTGGCGCCCAGCCTGTTGAAGAATCTCCGATCCATGCCGTCCACGCTCAATATGCCCATGTTGCCGTAGAAGCTGTAAGGCAGAATGCTCTCGGAGCCGTGTTCCTCGATCAGCCCCTTGTAGCGCGTGGTAATCTCCTGAACCGCTTCATCCCAGCTGATTCGTTCGAAAGCTCCCTCTCCCTTGGCGCCTACCCTCCGCATCGGATAGAGCACACGCTCCGGATGGTATACCCGGTGTGCCATATTGCGGACTTTATTGCAGATGGCTCCTTGCGTAACCGGATGGTCGGGATCTCCGGTAACCTTGACGATTTTCCCGTTCTCTTTATGCAGCAGCAGGCCGCATGTATCGGGACAATCCAACGGACATACCCCTGGAAATATGCCATTTTCCTGCTGAATCATGTCTTGAGTCATTTCGTCCATTTCCCCCTTCTGCTCGGCTGCATCCTATCCCTTATCTTAAAAGAACATCAGGGTTCCAGTAAAGTCATACATTTTTTTCTAAATAGGGTGATTCACGCTTCTCCCTGCCGGGTATATTCCTATCAAGAGCAAAGAAGAGGAACCCAGACCCTTTCTCTTCCTTGCCAAATCATGGACCACTCCCAAAAAATTCGCCATGCCGTGTCTCCTCCCCCGAGACCGGCATGGCGAATTTGCTTTTTATGGTAGACGTTCCCTTGGTGCCCGCGATTTTCTGCAATCGATACTGAATTTATTATGATACCTGCTGTGCTGAATGAACCTCAGGAGGACTTCCAGCAGCAGGAGTCGTTGTCACGGCTGCGGCGTCATGGTGAATGCCGGATACCTCCTCCGCCCTATTGCTATTCTTCAAGTAAACAGACCCGTAAGCAGCGGCCACAAACAGCGAGCCGCCCACAAAATTGCCAAGCCATACCGGAACGAAGTTCATGAAATACTGACCCCAGCTGTAATAACCTTCGAATATCGCTGCCGGGATCAGGAACATATTTGCCACCACGTGCTGAAAGCCGATAGCTACAAAGGCCATGGTCGGGAACCAGATCCCCAGAATTTTGCCGCTCATCTGATCCGATCCGTAGGAGAGCCATACGGCAAGCGCAACAAGCCAGTTGCACCCGATGCCGGACAAGAACGCCTGCAGGAAGCTGTCGTCCAGCTTATGACCTGCCATATTAACCAGCTTCTCCAAGTATACGCCGCTGCCTGTTAGCCCGGTCACATGGCCAAAGAAATAGGCAACAAACAATGCCCCCGCCAAGTTGCTTACCGTGACAAGCGCTAAATTCCGGATCAGTTCCTTGGTGGAAATCCGCTGCTTGAATCTGGCCAAGGACACCGCCATCATGTTGCCCGTCAGCAGTTCTCCGCCTGCAAGCAATACCAGAATAAGCCCGACCGGGAATACCGCCGCACCTATAAAACCGGCAATCCCTCCCCAGGCCGGAGATGCTCCGGCGATAACGCGGATATCCAGCAGAAAGCCGAGCGCAATGAATGCCCCTGCCAAAAAGCCGAGTATCATAACATTTAAGGTGGAATTGCGTGCTTTTTTCACACCGGTCTCCACGGTAATTTCTGCGATACGATCAGGTTTGTAGTAGGCCATGGTCTCTTCCTCATTTCTCCTGCATTCGTTCTATTGGGTATGTCCGATGCAGCTCTTGGTTTCCTATTTATCGTTTACCTTCATTGTAACGCAGCTTCATCACCTTGAACGTGAATTATGTCACGTTTGTGTCCATCAGGGGAGGACAGCCTTCAGATGAGACATTCCCCCTTTCAAAGAAATTCGTTTTTCTTTATAATGTCGAATGGATGGGTCACACATCGGGGAAATCTATCTAAATAAACATCTAGGAGACTCCATTTATGAGCTTGAAACACAATCTGCTTCGCAAGAAGCCGATCCCTAATATGCAAGGTGGGGAAGTACGTTCCGCATTAAAAAAACAACTCAGTGCCATGGACCTTATCATCCTCGGCGTGGGTTCTATCGTGGGAACAGGGATTTTTGTATTAACCGGCGTCACCGCCGCAACCCATGCCGGACCGGGATTAATCGTTTCGTTCCTGCTGGCGGGGCTGGTGTGCGCCTTCTGTGCACTCTGCTACGCAGAATTCGCCTCCACCGTACCGGTGGCGGGCAGTGCATATACGTACAGCTATTCAACCTTTGGCGAAGGTTTTGCCTGGCTGATGGGCTGGGACCTGCTTCTGGAATACGGCTTCGCCAGCGCTTTGGTATCCAGCAGCTGGTCCGGTTACGTCCAGAGCATCCTCGCGGGCTTCGGGATACATCTGCCAACCGCGATAACCAATGCCTTTAATCCGGCCAACGGTACCTATGTGGATGTGCCCGCTATATTTATCGCGCTTCTGATCACGTGGATTGTATCGCGCGGAGCCAAGGAATCGACAAGGCTTAACACCTTCATGGTTTATCTGAAAGTTGCCGTCATTCTGCTATTTATCGGCGTGGGGATATTCTATGTGGAACCGGATAACTGGACGCCGTTCCTGCCATTTGGCATGGAAGGTGTCATGACGGGAGCGGCCATTGCCTTCCTCGCCTACGTGGGCTTTGATGTCATTGCAACGGCAGCCGAAGAAGTCAAGCATCCGCAGAAGAGCCTCCCGATCGGCATTCTGGGTTCCCTGCTGATTGTGTCCGTGTTATATATTGCGGTTACCGCGGTGCTGACAGGACTCGTACCATACAACCTGCTCAATGTGAAAGACCCGGTTGCCTTTGCGCTGCTCTACATCGAGCAGGACTGGATGTCCTATTTCATCTCGCTGGGGGCCATAGCTGGACTCACCACCGTGCTGATGGGTGTCATGTTCGGACAGTCCCGACTGCTGTATGCACTCGGCCGGGACGGACTCCTGCCGAAACGGATGAGCTCGGTCAATCCGAAAACGAAGTCGCCGGAATTCAGCACCTGGGTGTCCGGTATCAGCATCGCCCTGCTGTCCGGCTTTGTCCCCCTTGGCAACCTGGCGGATTTGGCCAGCATCGGCACGCTTTTTGCCTTCATTACCGTCTCGCTCGGCATCATTGTGCTGCGCAAAACACATCCGGATCTAAAACGCACCTTCCGCGTGCCGTTTGTGCCTTGGCTGCCTTTGATTGCTGTTGCCAGCTGTCTCTATCTGCTGACCACGCTGCAGTGGATTACCTGGATCGGGTTCATTGTATGGATCGGACTCGGTGTCGTCATCTACGCTATATACGGATACAGGCATAGCGCATTGTCAAAAGGCGACTCATCCGGTTACGAGTAGATCACCCTTACAGGATAGGATGTCAAACCACTTGGGATGATAGGAATAACCGCCGGACGTTAGAGCCCCTCTGTTTATTGGTTCAGACAACATTCTTTGATTAGAGCAATTTGCCTGCTCAATCTGAGCAAGGGTACGCAAAATAGCGGTGTGTGGATTAAATCCATACACCGCTATTTTTTATGGAATATGCTGCTTTACCCGATCACCGTTATTTATCCGAAAACCGTTGTTTACCCGAAATACCCAATAACCGTTGATAAGTACGCTCGTTTTAGAACTATAGGGCAGTTGGTTGTCTAACGGACTAAAGAGACGCTATTGGATGGAAAAAGTAGCTTTTTGAATTCTAACGGACCTTAGAGGCGTTATTTAGTCAATTTGATGGGAAATGTCCTTTTATCTGGCCTCATAGCGACGCTGGTGTCCGTTACGTTCATAATAGAAGCTAATTAGCGCAAATAACGCTTCTGATGTCCGTTAGAGATAGAGCTGGTGTGCATGAGAGTGTGCCGAAATGGCAAATCAAGCTAGCTTCCAGAAAGTGTACCCCAATGTTGGATGGAGCTCCAAAGTGCATCCTAATGTCCGATTGAGCTCACATTCAGAAGACACCAGCCCAGTGGACTGGTCTAACGGACTTGAGAGGCGTTATTTAGTCAATTTGATGGGAAATGTCCTTCTATCCGGCTTCATAGCGACGCTGGTGTCCGTTACATTTACTATATAAGCTAATTAGCACAAATAGCGCTCCTGATGTCCGTTAGAGATGGAACTGGTGTCCATGAGAGTATAGCGAATTGTCAGATCAAGCTAATTAGCGCAAATAACGCTGGTGAAGTCCGTTGAATAGAGCTGGCACCCGAGAGGTGCCGAATGTTAAATCAAGCTAACTTCCAGATAGTGCACCCCAATGTTATATTGAGCCCACATTCAGGAGTACACCAGCCCAGTGGACTGGTCTAACGGACTGGAGAGACGCTATTGGACGGAAAAAGTAGCTTTTTGAATTCTAACGGACTTGAGAGGCGTTATTTAGTCAATTTGATGGGAAATGTCCTTCTATCCGGCTTCATAGCGACGCTGGTGTCCGTTACATTTACTATATAAGCTAATTAGCACAAATAGCGCTCCTGATGTCCGTTAGAGATGGAGCAGGTGTACATGAGAGTGTAGCGAAATGTTAAATCAAGCTAGCTTCCAGAAAGTGTACCCCAATGTTGGATGGAGCTAACCATCCACAAAGTGCATCCTAATGTCAGATTGAGCTCACATCCAGGAGTACACCAGCCCAGTGGACTGGTCTAACGGACTGAAGAGACGCTATTGGGCGGAAAAATTAGCTTTTTGAATTCTAACGGACCTGAGAGGCGTTATTAAGTCAATTTGATGGGAAATGTCCTTCTATCCAGCTTCATAGCGACGCTGGTGTCCGTTACATTTACTATATAAGCTAATTAGCACAAATAGCGCTCCTGATGTCCGTTAGATGGAGCTGATGTCCCGAGAGCGTGCCGGAATGTTAAATAAAGCTGAAATCCAGAAAGTACAATTAGCGCAAATAACGCTTCTGATGTCCGTTAGAGATGGAGCTGGTATGCATGAGAGTGTGCCGAAATGTTAGATAGAGCTGAAATCCAGTAAATGTACTGAATTGTCAGATCAAACGAACCTCCAGAATGTGCACCCCCATGTCAGATTGAGCCAACATTCAGTCCGCTTATCGTGCGCTTTACCTAACTTGCAGTTTCTGTACAGAATTAGAGTAATCAGCAGCTCTTCATCCATCCTGCGACTTAGACCAGCGACTCTCCTCCCCAGAGGTTACACCTTGACCGTGGCGTTTACACTTACAGGCGCTTCCGCTTCCTCCTGGACAGGTTCCCTGGAAATCGGAAGCTTCATGCTGATGAAGGACGACAACAGGAAGAGGGCTCCCGCCGTGAAATACACCACAACAATCGAGGTTGCCGACATATACCATCCCGTAAACCCGGAGCCGATCAGCATCATGCCGGTAAAGACCGGCATCATCACGCCACCCAGCCGACCGATGAATTTCTCATCCACCTGCTGCATCATTACCGCCATTAATACGGTTTGAGCCATCGCCATCAGCACCCCGGTCAAAAATCGCATCGTGCCGGTCAGCATCGGCCACTGGGACAGCACCTCTACAAAGGTTGAGAGTCCCAGAAACGAAAGCCCTGCAAACAGCAAGTAGGTGCCTTTTACCTTACCTGCAATAACAGCGGCGATCAGTCCGCCAATCAGCATGCCCAGACCTTCCAGAGCCGTAAACCACTGGACGCTGGACATATCCAGCTGGAGCCGCTCCGTTATGACAAAGATATCCAAAGGCTGTACGAGTCCGCTGCCAAGCGCCAATACCATGTAGACCACGAGCAGCACTTTCAGCAATCGACTGGAAGCGATGTAAGAAAATCCGGCCTTCATATCCTTCAGTAAAGAACCGGCAGATTCTGTGGTATCCGGTGCTTGATCTACACTCGAAGGGAGGAAGGTTAATACGATCGCTGAAGCAGCGAACAGAACCAGCAGGCTTATTAATGAAGCTAGAAGGCCAAAAGTTTGATAAATCGTCGTTCCAACCATGGGACCCAAAATAATAAACAGCGACATTAACGTCTGGGATAAAGCTGTTGCCGCTGGCACATGTTCATCCGGCAGGCACCGCTTGATGATCTTCATCGACGAAGGCTGCGAAAATTGCGACACAACCGCTGATACCAGCGTAACGGCAAACACCGCCTGCCAGTATCCCGCTAACACCACGAACAGAATAAGCAGGATAGATAAGAAGCTTAACACGTCGCCCCATATCATCGTCCGCTTCGGCCGCCAGCGGTCTGCCAGCACACCACCGATCATGGAGATGACAAAAATCGGTACGTATTCAATGACCGTAAGCAGCGATACGGCGACCGGGTCATGGTTGCTCTTTTCCATAATGAAGAACAACAGCGCCATGTTGCGGATCCAGATCCCTATATTTTGCATAAAATCAGAGACCATAAGCAGTACAAACGCACGGTTTCCAAACAATTGCCTCATGTTTCCATCACCCTAATATAAAACCGACTGTTCGGTTTAATTATAATTACAGAAACGCCTTTTGCCCGTTCCAAGAACGATAACACGCTTCTGATCATTTCCTGATGTAAACTACGGCCTTCCATTCGTTAACACACCTTTTAAAAAGTACGTAACGCCCTTGCGGTATAAAATCCTTGATTTCTCCTGGGATCGTTCATAGTAAGAAATCGACAACCCATCCAGCAGCGATCCAAAAATAATGGAGATCTCATCAATATCCCCTTCCGATATCCGTCCCTCGCGCGCACCCTCCAGCATAATCTCTCGGTACAGCGTACGCGGACCCTGCAAAATAGCAAGCATCTCGGCCACAATCGTCTTATTCTCCGGCTGATTGATATAGAACTCCTCCGCAATCTTGGTCAGCGGATTCTGAAAATCATCAACCATATGATCGGCTATTCCATACAGCTTCTCTTCGAAATTGATGTAATGGGCTTTTTTATCGTTCCAGCCTTCCATCCATTCCTGATTCTGCTTCGCCAGCAGCTTGACAAACAAATCTTCCTTACTTTCGAAGTGATAATAAATGCTGCCCTTGCTGGCACCTGTATATTTGACCAGTTCATCCATCGATGTAGCCGCATACCCGCGCTGAATGAACAGCTCTTTCGCTTTATCCAGAATCAAATCCCGCTTTCGCTGCGCTTTTTCTGAAGACATAGATGTAAGCACTCCTTGTCTGGAATAACGATCTTAGCCGCAAAGCCAAGACCTTTCCCTTAATAAAAATGAAAGTCAAGGTTCATGGAATCCATCCCCTCACAAGAAACCGACTATGCGGTTTACTCATAATCATACTGAAAACATCTCCCCGTGTAAAGTCAGCAACAGATGCACAGAAAAAAAAGGGATTCTGCCCTGCCCAGCAAAATCCCTTCCATCTCACAATCAATTCTAATGAGGCTTCCATTATTCCACTGTCCAAATGGCCCTTCCTTCTTTCATCGGATCGCCGTAACTTAGCTGCAGCCCCTGAACGCCCTGTTTCACTTCGTACGGAATTTCACCTTTTAATTCTCCGCCTGGTGCAACCGTACCATCCAGCATCTTCACATCATCCGTAATAGGGACCGTGTAGTTAAGATCACTTGAATCCGTCAAGGAAAAAGACAGCGCTGATGATATGACAAGCGGCTCCTGTCCATTGTTCTTCACAGTAAGCTCAACAACCTTAAACGTATGGCCAGCCTGAGGCTTTAAGTATTCATCGCCCTCCGAATCGCGTACGCTGTTCAGCGTAATGACCGCGCCGTGATAATCCACCGTGTCGCCCACAGCCGCAGGCTCGCCAATCGGTTTCACATCTGTATTTGCAGTTGATTCCTTATCCTCTTGGATCGGTTCTGTAGACGATTCTTCTGCAGACGGATCCTTCTCATCCGCCCCCTCGTTACCCACAACGGCCGGTGGAGTCTCTGCCGGGGGATCGGCCTGATCATTGGAACAAGCAGCTGTCAGCAGCATGGAAAACAACACAGCCGCGACCATCATAACTTTTTTATTCATTCTATTATCCTACCTCTCTGAAAGACTATATCTAAATGTGCGGACCATTTCCATTTCGCCTTAAAAACCCTGAATCCTTCATAAAAACATAAATCGATCGATTCCCTTTTATGGAAGACGGAAGCGTTTCAGAAGAAGTTTTGCTTGCGCGATTATTCTTAAACAAGAAAAAGACCCCCGAATCAGGGGGTCTTCCAACTGTTGTCTCATTAAGAATGTATCGGAGCTTTCGTCTCGATCTCAGGCAATGCCTGCAAGCCAGCCGTGTTCAGGAAGTTCCACGGCTTGTTGTAATGCGGCTGGAAGAAAAAGTCGATGAATGCCAGCTCGTCGATAGTCATGCGATTCTGTATGCATACCGACAGCGTGTTGATGGACTGTGTCATATCCACTCTGGAAATGATCTGCGCACCCAATATCCGGCGGCTATCCTGTTCATATACCACCTTCAGCGTGACCGGTTCGAAGGTTGGCATAAACTCCGGACGGTAGTGATCCGTTATGGATACTGTCTCCACTTTAAGATCTTCGTCTTTGGCAGATCCTTCGGTTAAGCCTGTCGATGCAATGTTGTGCTCGTATATTTTCAATCCCGAGGTCCCCTGGGTGCCCATATAAGGCGTTGTCGGCTGCACGAGGTTGCGGGCAACAAGCGTACCCATCCGTACTGCGTTGGTGGCCAGAGGAATATACATCATTTTCCCCGTCGGATTGTAGAGGACCGAGCAGCAGTCGCCCGCCGCATACACATCCCGCTTGCTGGTCTGCATATATTGATCCACAACGATGGCGCCATTTTTCAACATATCCACTTGCCCCTTCAACAGCTCCGTGTTCGGGCGGAAGCCGATACAGAGGATAACCAGGTCCGTGTCGATCTCACCCTTGTCGGTGATGACCTTGTTCACGTTGCCATCCTCCCCCTGGAAAGAGGTTACCGTCTGACCCATCGCCATCTCGATCCCTTTTTCCCGGAAGGATTCTTCCACCTTGCCGCTAAATTCAGGGTCGAGATATTTGTTCAGAATGCGGTCGGCGCTGTCGATGAGGGTGACCTGCTTGCCGTTCTGCTGGAAAGCCTCTACAAGCTCCACGCCGATGTAACCTGCGCCAACCACCGTAATGTGCTTCGCACCTTGTGCCTTTTCGATGATGGTGTTGGAATGGTTATAGTTTTTGCAGAGCAGAATATTATTCAGATCAATGCCCTCAAGCTTAGGCACAATAGGCCACGATCCAGTTGTTACGATCAGCTTATCAAACGTATCTTCAAAGGTTTCCGATGTAACCAGATTACGAACTTTCAAAATTTTGCGATCTGTATCCACCGAAATAATCTCATGTTTCATCTTGGTCTCAACACCCAGCTCGTCGAGCTTCTGAGGTGAAGAGTAGAACAATCCATCAGGATCTTTTACAACGCCCCCGACATAAAGCGCGATGCCACACGACAGGAAAGAGATATTATCATTGCGTTCATAAACGGTAATCTGTGCATCGGGGTAAAGCTTGGCGGTATTTACAATGGCGGACGTTCCTGCATGGGTACAACCGATAACGGCAACTTTCATGGTTTTTTCCTCCTCCAAATTTGAAGCTTTATATTTGTTTAAGATGAGCTGTTTTGACTGGATTCATGCTTGGTAACCCTTGATGAACTTGAATGCAGCGACTGGAAAAATTATTGTGAATATTTTCACTTTATAGTCTCATTATAATGTGATTTATTTCACAGTTCAATAGGCGATTTCGAATTTCACACATTGTTCATAAATTCACATGGTGTGAGTGATAAAAAATATGGACTGATGCGATGACAATTGCCGATGAGATTGACAACGTGAGCATCGTATAAATGGACCTTAAAACCCTCAGCATACCGGCTTCAAATCAGGGCAAGCTAACAGATGTCGTTCCGATAAGTGAGATTAGAACATGAGGCCTCAAACAGGTTTTCTTAATTAATAACAGAATATGCCCTTTTTGAAACAACCGACAGCGGGTAATGGTGTGCAGGAGGTGTTTGGAGATGACTACCGTATTTGTTGCTGGAGCCGGTGGAACAACCGGAAGGCTGATTGCGAAGCTCCTTGTACAAAAAGGATATCAAGTGCGCGGTCTCATTCCGGATGAGGATCATAAGCGAAATATGGAGCAGGATGGTGCAGAAGGAATTGTCGGCGATTTGGCTCAGACTTATTCAGGTGGCCTGAAGGACGTCGATGCCGTTATTTGTGCAGTGGGGGCCGGGGTCACCGAGGATCCGCAGGAGACCGATCAAATCGGCACCGTCCGGCTGATCGAGCAGTGCGTGCTTGAAGGGATTCCACGCTTTATTATGATCAGCTGTATGGAGACCAAGAATCCGGGGAACCTGCCTGAGCTGAAACCATATCTGCTCGCTAAGCATAAGGCAGAAGTCATTCTTGCCGAGAGTACGCTAACTCACACCATCATTCGGGCAGGAGAGTTAACGGATCATGAGCCTGCCGGAACGGTTGAAGCGGATTCCAATCTCCCGAAGGCCGGGCCCGTATCCCGTCATGATGTTGCGCATGCCGCGGTGTTGTGTCTTTCACTGCCGGAGACGGAGAATACCACGTTTGATCTGATTCAAGGCCAGCGTCATATAGAGGATGCCCTGAAGGAGTTAGCCTCAAGTTAATATATTCGTTCCAAAAGAAAAAACAGGACTGTTCTCCTGCGGACAAATACGCCCTGTTAGGAAACAGCCCTGTTATATTAGTGATATATTCTGCCTTTAACCCAGCAGTGATTCGATAGCACTCTTCATCGATTCAGGTGTGTCGCGCGGTTCGAACCGCTGAACAACGTTACCCTCACGATCCACCAGGAACTTCGTAAAATTCCAGGCGATCTCCCCGCCTTCATTCGGTCCTGGCTGCTCCGATTTCAAATATTGAAACAACGGATGCGCCCCTTCCCCGTTCACATCAATCTTCTCGAAAACCGGAAATTTCACACCATAGTTTATTTGACAGAACGATGCTGCCTCTTCACTTGTCCCCGGCTCCTGTCCGCCAAACTGATTGCACGGGAAGCCAAGAACCTGCAGCCCTTGCTGGCCGTACTGGTCATACAACTGCTGAAGCTCGCCATATTGTGGCGTAAGACCACATTGACTTGCCGTATTCGCTATAATCAGAACCTTGCCTGAATACTGATCGAGTGAAACTTCCTGGCCTGATGGGTTTGTTGCTTGATATTCATAAACTGACATCTTTGGATCTCCTCCCCGGCTTTGTTTTGAATGGACATTAGACTCCTGCCGTGACGCTGAAGCCTTGTGGTCTCCCTCCATCATACCGAATAAATGCCGTCAAACCAAATCCCGGTTCTGATATGGCCATAAAGAGCATAAAGTGTATCCTTTTGTATCGAATTGAATGGTACTATGAACTGCAGCCTACATTGCATGCTTTGCCATAATGAACGGACATATACTTGATGACAAACAAGCATGTTTAGACAGCAGGCCAGCAGGGTAATGACCCGAGAGGGTTGGATCTTATGTATCCATCATATACTCATACATAAGCGAGGCAAGAGCAATGAAATTATACCCCGAAATGTTTTTATCTCCATGGCATCTCATCGTCCTTCTCATGGTCCTGATTGCATTTATCGGACTGATCATGGGTGGATATGACAAGAAGACGGTGCTGCGAAGCACAGGGCTCTCAGCGCTCATCTTCTACTTTATGCTGACGATCCCGATCGGCCTGATCACCCAGGAATCCCTGTACAAGGAAGAAACGATGATACAAAGCCTGGATCAGCGGTATGAGGACAAACAAGCAAACGGTCAGCTTCATGGGACTCAGGATTACGTCATCGCTTATGTCGGTGCATATAAGAATGAGGATGACGCCGATATCGTGGTCTATGCAGGCAACTATCATGCGACTCAAACATTCAGTGGTCATATCCGGGTTTACCTCTACGACAGCGAGGATGAAGAGGTATTTATCAAGACCTACGAAGGCGTGACACTGGAACCGGGTGAGAAGAAAAAGCTGGATTCCACGTTCACCAGCCACCCCATGACAACGTATCGATTCCATTATGAAGCGCAGCCCGAGGTATGAGGGCTGCGTTCTTCGTTTATATTATCAAGCTCAAGTTGACAGATGGTTTTCTGGCCTGACACCTGCATCATTCGTTTGGGACACAGGCTGGCAGGGCTCTGGGATGGGCGGGAGTTTCTTGATGTCACGTCCTTTGCGCATATGCCGTATACCCAAATAGATAAGAGTAACCACCGGCAGAGACAGCATGGTCATGGCAAGCATCATGCTCGACATCTGGTAAGAAGGGTCGGTTTCAACTTCGGAGAAGTCCAAAAAAACAAACGTAATGAACGTGACCCCCGGGAAGATGAGAATCTGCAGCCAGCGCATCCATTTCACCAGAACAAAAAACAGAATGGAGAAAAGTCCAAGAAGCAGAATCGGGTACAGCATTTGTTCCGGATCCACGGTACCTTGCTCTGCCGCACGGGTCAACCAGAATGCGATGCCGAACTGAACAGGGAATACCAGCCAGGCAAGCAGCCCCGTTCCGCGAAACGCCGATCTCCGCTTTTGAAGCGCCTCTTCGTATTGGTACAGCTTCATCTCGTATTCCAGCTGATTCAGTTCTTCTTCCGTCAGTTCCCGCTCCTCACCGCTCTCCTGCAAGAGACGGTCCAGATAAGGCCGATATTCCCGCTCTATGTTGCCGTCGAATGCGGTCTGTTCCAAATCCTCGTCTTCGCGAAGCACATCGGCAACCGATTCATCTGCCAGATCCTGTACGATGATCGAGGTCAGATATATCGGAAGGTCCCGCCGACCTATGACCTCCAGCCAGCGGTTGGCATCCATCGGATCGATAAAAGGAATGGCCACCGTCCGGTCCCCCTGCTCTCCTGTACCCACGAGATACAGGACTGGCATCAGTTCTGCCATAGGCAGTGTTTCGCTCATTTTGCTCTTCTTATAGGCATAACTATATGAAAAAATATACCTTCCATAGTATATTTCCTTCACATCGCCGAGCCATAGGCTCCCCTTGAACGAATCTTTTGACTCTGGGTCCCACCTCTCGTACTCCACATGATCCTCATATAACAAGTACTCATCCAGATGTGTGTTGGTCCAGACATGTCCCTTCAAGCTTCTAAACAGCTTAGCTCCCATAAAGATGCCTGCAGGTATGGCAGCTAGACTTATCCAGGACCAAATATGGGTCCAGAGGTACAGCAGAATCAAGGGTCCCATCGTTAGCACCAAGCTAAGGAGCAGCCCCAGCACGTGCATTTCGAAGGTAATCACCCAATAAAAGGGCTGCATTTGGGGTTTTCTCTGCTCATGAATCACCAGAGACATTCAGGTAACTCCCTCCTTATATTCTATTGTTGTTATCGGAGAAAACAATATGTAACGAAAATGAAACAAGGCCCTGCCTCCCATAAATTATGTTTATGGTTTCATGCCGTTGTTCCGAACCAAAAAACCTCCCCCGACAGCGGCCGGGGAAGGTTTTCGTTTCATTCTTCGCCTTACTGAGCCGTACGGTTCTGAGCCAGTTTAACAAGCAGATGAGCCAGCTGATGCTGCTCCGCTTGTGTACCAACCTTCCATAATTCCTGAAGAAGCTTCTCCTCGGAATTACGGGGCTCCTCATTTGCCGCCAGGTAACCTGCTACCTTCTCTGCGGCCTGAGCGAGCTGCTCTTCATTCAAACCGATGCTCTCAGCAAGCTGAATTCGCTTGTTCAAATAGGATTGGAAGGCATCAAAGTCAGCCAGAATCCGCTCCTTATCCCCATCGTCAATTCGGTCCAGCGCATGGTCAACCTTACTCACATCCAGCTCACCATTCTTATTCACAACATGATTATGTTCAGACATGATAACGCCTCCTTGTCTTCGACTAGGTAACGCTCTGTACTTAACCGTGCTCACCCGAATTGAAACAGGTTTCTCCTAAAAATTCCCTCAGTACTTAACGCCCGCCGCGCCGTCCGCCGCCTTGGCCTCTTGCACCGTGGCCTTCGGAATTACGAGTACCGCCTTGACCACCGCGACTGTTCTGACTCCCCCGGCTTTCGGTCCTGGATTGCCCGCGTCCGCTGCTGCTGCCGCGCACTCCGGCCTGTGACGGCCCACGGCCTTCGCCTGCGCGACCTTCACGGCTGCTGCCGCCACGTCCACCAGCCTGTGACGGTCCTCGGCCTTCGCCTGCGCGACCCCCGCGGCTGCTGCTGCCACGTTCACCAGCCAGTGACGGTCCTCGGCCTTCGCCTGCGCGACCCTCGCGGCTGCTGACCCGGCCAGTTCCACGCTCATCCCGGCGTGACGACTCGCCTCTTCCCCGGCTCTGCTCGCCGCGCGCGCTTCCAGAATGGTTACCCCGGCTCCGCCCGGAGCCCGTCCCACGATCCGCACGGCCTCTGCCTTGTCCACGTTCATTATCGGATTCGAGTGAGGAGACACTTCTTGTGTTTCTCGGTCTGCCTGCATCCCTGCCTGAATCGCCAGTGCTTTCCCGAAGGCTGCCAGCACCAGAGTCATAACGCACACGCTTTAAACGCAGGGAAATTCCTTCTTCAATTCGCTGCAGGTCATTAAGGTCCTTGCCAGCCGCGAAGGTGATCGCCATTCCGTTACCCCCGGCCCGTCCGGTCCGTCCGATGCGATGGATGTAACTCTCGACATCATGAGGCATGTCGTAGTTAAATACATGCGTAACGCCTTCCACGTCAAGCCCCCTGGCAGCAACGTCCGTTGCCACCAGCAGCTGCAGCTTGGCATCCCGGAATCGCTTCATCACCGCTTCCCGCTTCGCCTGGGACAGGTCCCCGTGCAGCTCGTCCGACTGGTAGCCATGGGCCAGCAGCGCATCATTCAAGATACTCGCTCTGCGCTTCGTCCGGCAGAAGATAATCGCCAGGAACGGGTTATACTGCTCAATCATCGTACGCAAGGCATCCTGCTTCGAGCGGTCCGTACACTCGACCACTACCTGCTGAATCTGCTCCAGCGGAATCGGGGAGGCTCCTTTAATGACTATATCAACCGGTTGATTCATATAGTTTCCAGCCAGCTGCTTCACCCCGGCAGGCATCGTGGCAGAGAAGAGCATCGTCTGACGCCGATATGGAAGTGCGTGAATCAGCGCCTCCACATCATCCAGGAAGCCCATATGCAGCATCTGATCGGCTTCATCCAGCACCAGCTGTTTGACACCGCCCAGCTCCAGCGTGCCGCGGCGTAAATGATCCAGCAGACGTCCAGGTGTGCCAATGATCAGGTGGCGCCCGCCCTCAAGCTTGCGCAGCTGCTTCTCCACGTCCTGCCCGCCATATACCGCCAGAATCTTAATGCCATCCGGCTCTCCGGCTGTGAGCTTCTTGGCTTCTTCCGTAATTTGCAATGCCAGCTCCCGCGTTGGCGCAATAATGAGCGCCTGCGGATACGCCCGCTTGGGATCGATCTGCTGCAGAATCGGCAGCATGAAAGCCAGCGTCTTCCCGGTGCCGGTGCGTGCCCGGGCGATAACATCTTTTCCATCGATCAGCAGCGGGATGCTCTCTTGTTGCACCGGAGTCGGCACCGTAATTCCCTGCTCCTTCAGTTTCCTTACTCTTTGTTCGTCAATACCCAGTTGTTGAAAGTTCGGCAAACGTTCCACCTCATTTAATTTTTTAGCATCTGTTGCGTTTATCTTCTATACTGGTTTGGCTGGATATCACGCATAACCTGCATTAGTCCCAACAAAATGTCCTTCGGAATCGTTCTAGTTGTAAAGAAACTGACAAACGTCCCTGACTTTGGTAATGTCAACATATAGATATCCAGTTTACACTAAGCGAGGAGGTGCTCCGAAATGAACAACGTACAGCTCATCCTGACAGCACTCATCCTGCTGATCCTGTTCGGCCTTATCAATCTGATGATCAATTACATATCGCGGCGTGACGGGGAGCCCCATGTTCCCTTCCGTAAGAAGCTGTGGGTTATCCCACTGTTGTCAGCCTTCATTATTATACCGCTTGAGCTCTTCGCTATGTTATATGCGGGGTGGTTCCCATTGCCCGACCCAGCGGGATCCGGCGACACCCTTGCCTTCGACAGCAATGGCGTATTGCTGGGCTTCTCGCTCATCGTTCTGATCGGATTCCTGATCTTCGAGAGCCTTATTCACCCATTGGTCATCGCCTTGCTGCGGCTGCTCCTTCGCAAGGACGCCTCCATCTATATCAAGCAAGCCGTTACGATTGCATTCGATACGGTTCTGCTATACATCGTGTCCCTGCTGATACCGGCCATTCCGATCGGAGGCTGGCTGCAATCGCTGTTCATTGCGCTGTTCTTCCACCTGATTGAGTGGATCCTGATCGGGGTCCAAACCTGGGTGCAGCAGCGCAAGCGAGCCAGAGCCGAATCTGCCGGCTAGGCTAGAACCTCCCGGATTTGAATATCGCATACAGCAGCCATGCGACCATGAGCAGGGCTACAATGAATCCGACTTCGATTACCGGGAAGCTCCACAGCATCATCGGCTCCCGACTGAGTGACGAACCGATAATCAAGCCAACCATAATAATGCTGAAAGCGAGAAGTACAATGCTGAAAGACAGCCGGTTACTGATCTGATCCAGCTTGCGCATCAGCGCTTGCAGCTCCGGAACGCTGATCTCCACCCGCAGCTTCCCTTTGCTGATCAGAGCCGACAGCTGTCTGGCCTGTCCAGGCAGATCAAGCAAACTCTCCGCAAGACCCGCTACCCCATCCAGCACCTTCCTGCCGATTCGGCGGGTATTATACCGCTTCTTCAATAGCTTTCGTCCAAAAGGCTCCGCCATATCGATAATGCTGAGATTCGGATCCAGCATCTCGATGACCCCTTCAAGCGTCAGCAATGATTTGCCCAGAAGTGTCAGATCCGGAGGCAGCATAATCTGATGGCGCTGAGCTACGGCAAACAAATCCGTCAGCGCCTTGCCGATACGCACTTGGGAGAATGGAACATCATAATATTCTCCCCGCAGCCGGTCCATATCGGACCGCAGGGAGTCCATATCACAATCCTCCGGGATCAAACCCATTCTGGAAATTGCCCGGATCATCCCTTCCGAGTTCCGCCGCATCAGCGCAATAATGAGTCCGGACAGATGATCCCTCATACTCTCACTGAGCTGTCCGACCAGCCCGAAATCCAGAAAAACCAGCTTCCCGTCCTCTCGGACGAGCAGATTCCCGGGATGAGGGTCCGCATGAAAGAACCCTTCAAGAAAAATCTGCTGCAGCATGCCGTCAATCAGATGCTCCGCGATAGCCTTCAGATCATGTCCCTTGGCTACAATCTCCTGCCGCCGGCTTAACGTAAGACCCTCCGCATACTCCATCATCAGCACCTTGGATGACGTGTACTCCCAATAAATCCGCGGAATGCGGATAAATTCATGCTCCGTCATCTGCGATGCAACCTTCTCTGCATTTCGGGCCTCATGGCTGTAATCCAGCTCTGCCATCATGGCTCTGGCAAATTCGTCAACAATCCGGTCCACCCGGTACAGCTTGACCCATTCCCAGTGACGCTCGGCAATCGAGATTAAATCCCGTAATATCTCCAAGTCACGGCCGATCATTCGGGCTACGCCCGGCCGCTGAACTTTGATCGCTACCCATTCTCCAGACTTCAGCCTCCCGGCATGAACCTGCCCAATCGAGGCAGCAGCCAGCGGCTTCTCTTCAAACTCACTCAATACGTCGTCAATCGGCATTCCCCATTCTTGCTCAATCAGCTCCCGCGCGCTGGCAGAAGAAAAAGGAGGAACCCGCTCCTGCAGCTTGACCAATTCCTGGATAATATGGTCTGGCAGCAGGTCGGATCTTGTACTCGCCAGTTGGCCAAGCTTCACAAATGCCGGCCCAAGATCCTCAAGCACCCGCCGGATGCGTTCCCCTAAGGTGATGGTCTCCGGCTGCTCCCTGGAACTCCAGCGGACCGGCAGCGACAGGACATGAAACAGTCCCATCTCCTCCACCATATAGCCAAAGCCATGACGCATGAGCGCCATGGCGATTTCCCGGTAACGTCCGGCATGTCGGATTCGGACCGCCATCTATTCCTGCTGCGATCCTTCCAGTTCTACGACCTTCTTCTCCAGAGCGGCAATGCGCTGTTCCAGGCTGGCGACATCACTCTCTTTAGGTACGTCCAGCTCGGACAATACACGCTGCACCTGTTCATAAATATACGTCTTGATCTGCGACTGCTCTTCTTCGCCGCGTTCCACGAGACGGTTCACAAGTGCCTTGGACTCCGCAGGAGCAAGCTCCCCGCGTTTAACCAAATCATCCACGACTTTCTCTACTTTTTCCTTGCTGACTACGGTAAGGCCCAATCCTAACGAGATTGCTTTTTTAAAAAGATCACTCAAGGTATATCCCTCCCGGTCGTTGTCTGGTTCCATTATAACCTGTAATGCTGGCAAAAACATCTATCCTTGGACTTGCCTTCATAAGTATAGAGAAGCTTCCTTATCAATTTCCCCTGATTTCACTCTAAATATGAGGGCATCTTGGTTTCAGATGAACAGAACGACCATTCAGGTGCCATCATGAAAAAAGCGAACAGGCGGGGGAAACCATACCCCCGCCTGTTCGTTTATGCATCTATTCCGTGAGGATGAAAAACGGCTTAGTCGTCATCACGATCGTTATCGTTATCGTCACGATCATCATCATGATCCCGGTCATGGTGGTCGTCATGCTTCTCATTCTCTGCCTTGATCACTTTGCCGCTGACGGCATGAACTTCTACCTCAGACGACCCTTTGGCTGTCTTGACTTCAACGTCATACACCCATTTTCCATCATCTTGGTCCAAATCCACTTCCACAGCAGTCCCGCCCTTAACATGTTGGACTGCAATAGCAGAAGCCTTGCCGGCACCAATCAGATTGGCGGGAATGTTGTCGCGGTCATTATCATCATCGTCCTGGTCTACCCGAACACCGAGGGATTTGCCTGTGTAGGCATCAATCCATACATCCACATCCCGGTTTTTCTGCTGGATCTCCACATCATAGACCAGCTTGCCTTTTTTGCGATCGATATCAATGCTCTCCACTTTACCGCTGGCAGCGGCCAGTGCCAACTGCTCTGCCTTCTCCATACCGATCAGCTGCTGCTTCGCTGCCGCCTGGGTTTTCGCTGCCGGGGCCTTTTCTGATCCTGCCGCCTGCACAGCGTTATAACCGTATACTCCACTTGCCGCGATTGCCACGGACAGCGCACCTGCCCACAATGTTCCTTTTTTCATATCTTACGCCTCCTCTATACTCTCTTGGTTATCTCTACAAACCTAATATAAACGTTCAAAATGAGAGCACTCCGAGAGAAAGATTAGAAAACGATGATAAAATGTGAAATACCCTCTCATTATTCATCGTCATCATCGTCGTCCCATGTAATCGTCATAATTTCGCCTGTAATCGCATGGACTTGAATGGTTGCTTCCCGTCCATCTTCCCGCTCAATCTCCACCAGATAGTAACGGCTGCTCTTGCTCTCGCGATACTCCACGTCTTCAACCGTTCCCGCTACCTTCCCTAAGGAGAGTTTGGTCGCCTGTTCTTTGGTAATCATCGTTTTAGGCGGCTCGGGGTTGTTGATCCCTGTACCGTTTCCGCTTTCGCCGCCTGTTGTTCCCTCCCCACCGTTCTCTCCCGGCTTGGGGGGGTTATCATGATCCGGTGGCTGCACGGGGTCAACCGGCTCCGGCTCCGGCTTCGGCTTCACTTCCGCTTGGTCCAGTGGTTTGATGGACACGATGTCCCCGTTACGGGCATCCACTGTCAGCTCGTACTTTCCGGTGTTCGATTGAAGCTCCATCCGGTACATCTCACCTTCCAGGGATGCTTTTATAATTTCACCGCCCTGGTATTGCTCCAATACCCCACGAACGGCTTCAGCCTGTGACATGGCCTCCGTCGAACGGCTGAACGGACTCCAGACCGCATTCACAATGATCATAACAGCCACAACGAGAACGACACCCAGCAGCAAACTGACTTTTTTACGCATCTAATCACCTCGGACACATTCGTCTTTTCCGTCAGTATAGCGCAGTTTGGTTAGAATTTGATGAGAAAAGGGTGCTTTTCTTCTATTGGGAGGCCCTCATGCGAATCGTGGCTGTTGTGCCCACGCCAGGCAGGCTGTCCAGCTCCACAACGGCAGAGATGGCTGCTGCGATATCCTTCGCTAGGGACAAGCCGAGCCCCGCCCCTCCGCCGCGGCGGCCGCGGGCCTCGTCCACCCGGTAGAAGCGGTCAAACACATGCTCCAGCTCGTCTTTGGTTATTCCGATTCCGCGGTCGATAACCCGGATATAGGCCTCGGATGATTGGTTTCCAATCTCGATGATCATATGCTCGTCACTGTATTTACGCGCATTATCCAGCAGAATGAATAAGAGCTGCTTCAGCCTGCGGCTGTCTGTCCAGCCGAGAACCTCACCATCGGCTTTAATCTCCACCGTGCGATTGTAGGCATCGCGAAAAGCACGCGCCGAGGACTCCGACAATGCAACAAGATCCACCTGCTCCATCTCAACTTGCCACTGCTCCTGATTGCGGGCAAGCAGCAGCAGCTGCTCCGTCATTTCCTTCATTCGAATGGCCTCAGAGTGAATCGCTTCGACCGACTCCATGAACAATTCGGGCCGA
This sequence comes from Paenibacillus sp. Cedars, assembly GCF_003184205.1. Lineage (NCBI taxonomy): Bacteria > Bacillati > Bacillota > Bacilli > Caryophanales > Paenibacillaceae > Paenibacillus > Paenibacillus sp. Cedars. The sequence continues at coordinate 6,263,507 of NZ_CP020866.1, read as the reverse complement.
TCCATTCCACGACGCTTCAACAAGCTTGCGTAACTCTCAATAATGGTCAGAGGTGTCTTCAGCTCATGGGAAGCGTTGGATACAAATTGCTCCTGCTTGGCGTGATTGCTCTCCAGCAGCGTAATCATGTCGTTAAACGCAGCGCCCATCTCAACCAGCTCGTCCTTGGATTTCTCCTTCAGCTCGATTCGCCGGAAGCGGCCGCTTTGACGAATATCCTGCATCGTATGGGTCAAGCCGGTGATCGGCTGCATGATCAATCTCCCCAGCACCCGCGTAGAAACCACGATCGGGACAAGCCCTATGGCGGTTACAGCCACCAGTACGATTCGGAGTGCCTGCAGCGTCTCCATCGTTGCGGCCAAGCTGCGGGAAATTTGGATGTTGTAAACAGCCCCGTCACTCCAAATCACCGGCATGGAAACCATCACGTAACGCATGCCTTCATACGAAATCTGCTTTACCTGCTTATTGGTGTTATACGGCAGCTTGAGCCCTTCCATCTCCTCGCCGGAGGAGGTCACAAACGGAGATTTGACCTTGCTGTCCGCCGGGACGAATTGAATCTTCCCGTCAGCTGGTACATAGCTTCGCAGCAAATCACCGACGGGAATGGCAGCGGCTGAATGTGCCATGCCCCGGGCTATGCTGGACGCCTCAACCTCCGCCTGTTTCAGCTGGCTGTCCAGCGACATTTTGCTGAACACATAATAGATGCATAAATTCATGACAATCAGGATGACAGCCATCAGCACCGACGAATAGAGGTGGATTTTGCTGCTCAGCTTCATGGGGTATCTTTCAGCACATAGCCGACACCGCGAACGGTGTGAATCAGCTCCGGCTTGCCGTCCTGATCGATTTTTTTGCGGACATAGCGTATGTATACATCAACGACGTTGGTATCGCCGTAGTAATCATATCCCCATACGGCGGCAAGAATCTGCTCGCGATTCAGCACCTGCCGTTTGTTCTTCAGCAAGTATACGAGCAGGTCGAATTCGCGCGGCGTCAGATCCATTCTTCGTTCATCGCGAATGACTTCACGCGTGCCTTCATTCAATTTCAGGTCCGCAGCCGTAAGCCACTCCCCGTCTGACTGCTCTGCCGAATGCTGGGCCCCCTGAAGCCGCAATGCCGCACGAATCCGCGCCAGCAGCTCTTCGATCTGAAACGGCTTCGTAATATAATCGTTGGCTCCAAGATCAAGCCCTGACACTTTATCCTCAACAGAGCTCTTGGCAGTCAGCAGCAGCACGGCCGTGTACGTATCATGCGCACGAATCCGGCGAAGCAGCTCGATCCCGCTCATCCCCGGCAGCATGACGTCCAGCAATATCAAATCCACGTCCTGACTGCGGTAAGCCTCCAGCGCATCCAGTCCGTTATCCGCCTTGGTCACTTGATAACCTTCACTCTCCAGCTCGATTTCAAGCAAGCGGGATATTTTCACTTCATCCTCTACAATTAAAATCTTCCCGCTCACGCGCGTCCCTCCCACCGATATCCTCACGAAATCATTTAACCTGGAACACGTGCAGCCCACTTCGCTGCCTGCGTGATCATGAGCCGCAGCTGTGGCTGGAGAAAGGACGGCTCATGGTGACCCGGCATCAGGAATACCACGCGTCCGATGCCATACGTATGACACCAGGCAGCAGGCCACTGCTTCCCTTCGAATTCATAATGCAGCAGCACCGTTTTCTCGGTGAAGGGATCAAATATGAAGCGGTAAGGCTCCTCATCCAGCACAAAAGGCTCCATGCCTTCCGTAATATCGTGTTCGGTCTCCCCGGGGACAAAATACAGCTTCTCCATTGGCGGGTGTCCGTCAAACCGGGCGCCGATCAGCTGGGCCAGCTCATACCGGTTAGCCAGCGTCACCCCGTTATGAATGACAAGCAATCCACCGCCTCCGCTTACATAGGACAGCAAGCCGGCGGTCTGCCGGGGGGAGACGCGCTCGTCCCACAAATCGCTGTAGGCGATGCATAACTCATAAGGGTACAGATTGCTCTCATGAAGCATTTTATGATTTTCCGTGCACTGCACGGTGAACATATCATTCAGCAGATGCGTCATTTGTTTATCGATGCCTTGCAGCGGATGAAACTTCGGGTGGGTATAGCTGCCGAGCAGCAATGCTTTTTTCTTATCCATTGGTCATCCTCCTATTACTACTCCATATTTCACATGATCCTCCGAAAACATGCATCAGAAGCCGGAATGGAAGCTAATCTTGCCAGCTCCCATTCTATATCATGACATTATTCTTGATTTTGAGCAAAGTAGCGGCCAAGCGTCACCATCATGCTGCCCATCCGCTCCTCCTCCGGAACCACCATGCGTTCAATGCCTTCCTCACGCAGCCCCTGGGCTGTAACCTTCCCTACAGCCGCTGCCAGGACAGGTCCGCGGAATGCCTCCAGCACCGCCTCCAGCTTGCCATGGGCACGGGCATAATCAGCTAAAAAACGAAACTGGGGTGCACTGGTAAAAGCAACGGCATGGACCTTGCCACCGATGATTTCATCGACAAGCTGCGAAATGTCTTCCTCAAGCGGTGGAATATGCTGATACGGCAGAATCTGCTCAACCGCCGCGCCGCGGCCTTCGAGCCACTCCACCAGCTTGGGCGCCGACTCGCCATGAAGCTGCAGAATGACACGCTTGCCTGTGAAATCATGCGGCTCGAGTGACCGGATGAGACCGGCCGTACTGCCGTCATCATCTCTGACAACGGGCGCGAGACCGCGTTTTTTAAGCGCATTTGCGGTTTTGTACCCTCTTGCCGCAATGAAGGTGTGCTGCATCGTTTCATTCAATGTATCCATAAGGCCCATCTGTTCTGCCATATCATAAATGGCCTCCAGGCCGATTCCTGTCGTAAAGATCGCCCACGGCGCAGGCGCCTTGAGCCAAGCCCCGATAGAGCTGCGCAGCACTTCATCATCCAAAAACACAGTTCCCTGCGCCGGACGAAGCAGTGCGGTTCCTCCCATCTTCTCCACCAGCTTGGCCATGTCTGCCGCTTTACGCGGGCCGGCCAAGGCTACGATCCGATCCTTCATATGCTGTGCCATCTTATATGCCTCGCTCTCTTAAATTCTTGCCTGTGCATCCGTTAATTTAGTACAGCTTATAGTATCTAGTATTGACTCCAGTATAAAGGCCCTGACCCTATAGATAAAGCCACTTTGGTCTTATTCTTCCAAATCTCCCTTTACTAAACCTGCGACCATAACGAAAGGAACCCAAGACCCATGTCATAGAATGCAGCCGGTGTATGAAGCCGGCCATCATCCTGTACGTGTTCATTCAGAACGTAAATTGGAATGGATTCAAATAGAGGGGTACCCATTGTAACACGGGTACCCCTCTTGGCTGGTGATCTCGGATCACCGTTTATATAAAGGCCTCCACCCTGCACAGCGGGAACAAGATGGAGGCTCCTATCGGTTGTTCTTGCCTTACTTCTGCTGACTGCCCGGGATAAATCCGCTCAGGTCCACGCCGAGTCCTGCCGCGAGTTTCGCGCCATATTCGGCGTCTGCACGGTAGAAGTTGCATACGGCTCGCAGCTGGATATCGGATTTGACCTGGCTCAGGTCGTCAATCAGATTGCGAAGTAAATGGTCCTTCTGCTGCTGCGTAAACGAACGGTACAATTCACCGGCTTGCGTGAAATCATCCGTTTTCTCGATGCGCTGACGAACAACGCTCCCCGTCAATGGAGCTTCGCTCTCGCGGACCGACGGGTCTTCCACAGGACCCGTTGTATAACTGTTCGGCTCATAATTGACCGGTGACGGATCCTGCTTCACGTTCATGAAGCCGTCGCGCTGATGATTACGCACAGGTGCGTACGGGCAGTTGATCGGAAGCTGCAAATAATTCGGTCCCAGTCGATGACGCTGCGTATCCGGGTAAGAGAACAAGCGGCCTTGCAGCAATTTATCCTCGGATGGCTCAATACCCGGCACCAAAGCGCTTGGAGAGAAAGCGGCCTGCTCTACCTCGGCAAAGTAGTTCTGCGGGTTGCGGTTTAGTGTCATCGTACCTACGGTGATGAATGGGAAGCGATCCTCCGGCCAGGTCTTGGTAGGATCCAGCGCATCAAAGGACAAATCGTCCATCTCATCGGGGGACATCAGCTGCACCTGCAGGCGCCACTTCGGAAAATCACCATTTTCGATATGTTCGCGCAGATCACGGGTGGCATGATTGAAGTCCTTGCCCTGCACCTCACCCGCTTGATCCACATCCAGCGTTCTTACCCCTTGCACGGATTCCCACTTATATTTGATGTACGTTACTTTGCCTTCACCATTGACCCACTTGAAGGAATGCACACCAAAGCCGTCAAGCTCGCGATAATTTGCCGGTGTACCATGATCCGAGAACAGCCAAGTCATCATATGCGTGGATTCCGGTGACAGCGTCATGAAATCCCAGTAGCGGCCGGCCTCTTGAATATTGCTCTCGGGCGAAGGTTTCAGGGAATGCACCATATCCGGGAATTTAATGGCGTCCCGGATAAAGAAGACCGGGAGGTGATTGCCCACAATGTCGTAGTTTCCTTCTTCCGTGTAGAACTTCACGGCAAAACCGCGTGGATCACGAGCGGTCTCCGGTGATCCTGTTCCATGGATAACCGTTGAGAAACGCACAAGGACAGGTGTTTCCTGACCAATTTCCTGCAGGAATGCAGCTCTGGTATAAGCCTTCATATCATTCTCGACCACAAACACGCCGTGCGCCCCTGCACCGCGAGCGTGAACGACACGCTCCGGAATCCGTTCACGGTCGAAATGGGCGATTTTTTCGATCAGATGATAATCCTCAAGCAGCGTCGGTCCGCGGCGGCCAGCCGTTTTCGAATTTTGGTTATCTCCTACAGGAGCCCCTTGGTTGGTTGTTAATCTGTCCATGTATGAACCTCCATCATCTCTATAATTGATTTTAGACTGAATCTAAATTTATGAGATGATTGTATCATCGGAGAATCCAGCAGATCATGATTGTCGCATGAGTGTTATATGATCCTTATATGAAGTTCAGATGAACGCTGGAAAAGACCGTGAAGGCACGCAAAAAAAAGAGGGGATTAATCCGCCAGGCGGTATCCCACTCCTCTAACTGTTGCAATATAGCGCGGGGCTCCCGCATTGTCGCTCAGCTTTTTACGCAAGCTTTTGATATGGACATCCACCACATTGCTGCCGCCCATAAAGTCCGTATCCCAAATCTTGCACATCAGATCCTCACGCGTGCAGACGGCCCCTTCGCTGTCCAGCATCAGCATCAGCAAATGATACTCTGTCTTGGTCAAGTGAATGGGGGTGCTTCCGCGGTGAATGGTCATTTTATCCCGATCAATCGATAAGTCCTTGTACACCAAACCGCGTACAGCTTCCTCTTCTCCAGGCAAACCCGCAGCGGGTGAGAACAATCGAATCGTCCGCTGTACCTGATACATCATCGTATCCTTGGAGCGGGCAGGCCATACCATAAGCTCTTCATCGAGCAGGCTTGAGCCTGCATTGCTCATCAGCTCCTCGCCCACGAGGTACAGAATCGGAATGGAGGATCGTTCGGGAAGCAGAAGCTCCTTCTCCTTGTTGAATGCCGCCATATTCCGGCAGCCCGTCATATCGGCAATGATCAGTCCTGTATTCAGAGCCGATTGCAGGCGCGGTTCCCATTTTCGGAACATCATCACCTCAAAGCAGTTGTCCGTCAGCGTAATGAACATTTCATGAACCCGCCCTGGAGAACGGCTCAATAACGCGGCCCGCAGCGTTGTAGGACAAGCATCGCCAATCGCCATAGCGGCCGTCGGACGAACAAACAGATTGCCGGATTTCCATTCCGGAAACGGATAGACCGTTCCCGGCTCCATCATTTCTTCCGTTTGATTTGGCATTCTGGACACACCCCCCCGAATACGACGTGAGCATGATGGATCACATAGCTGGTTTCGCCAGCCACGGTAGCCGCCCAATCCTCCGGCACCTCCGTCATGACTTCGTCGACTTTTCCGCATACTTCACAAATAATGTGCTGGTGTTCGTCTGTACGGGCATCGTATCGGCTTGCGCTCTCCCCAAGCTTCAACTCTCGGATCAGCTGTTTATCCGTCAGATAACGCAGGGAATTATAAACGGTCCCGTATGCAAGATTATATCCTTTCTCCACCAGTCGGTTCATGATATCCGCAGCTGTCGGATGATCATGCGATTCCCGAAGGACATCGTATACTGCTTGGCGTTGTGTCGTCAGATTTAAAGATCTCAAGGTATTCACCCTTTTAATTTATTTTTAGATCAAGTATAAATCTTATTTATTTCAAGGTCAATATCCGCCGCTGAAAATGCCGCTGGTAATCTTTAAGATTTCTTTAGATTCCGTTAAAAATTCCTTTAGCTTGTATGGATAGACTAGAAACATAGATGTTAATGCAAATAACAGCCAGTTAAAGGAGTCGATATACAGCCATGGAATCCGTTGCCAAGCATCCCTATAAACCTTCATCCACATCCGAACCACCCCGGCAGGAAACAAACAGACGGCAGAGCAACCGGGCAAAACGCCGCAATGGACGCGCCCGTCTCAGTCTGCTGCTTCTGTTGTTTGTCGTTATTCTTATGGCGGTGTACATAACAAGGGTAATTATTCCCCCTTCCATTAAAGCCAGCTCAGCCATCCTGATTCATGCCGAGACGGGCCGGGTGCTCTATGCCCAGCATGCCGATCTTCCACTTCCCCCTGCAAGCATGTCCAAAATGATGACCGAGCTGCTGGTGCTTGATGCTGTCCGTTCCGGACAGCATGCTTGGGACGAGGAGGTATCCATCAGTCGTTACGCTGCAGGAGTGCCGGGTTCGGGTATTGGCATGGTCGAAGGGGAGTCTTACACCCTGACACAATTGTTCCAGGCGCTCATTATTCATTCAGCCAATGATGCCGCGGTGGCCATTGCCGAACATCTAAAAGGGTCGGAGACACAGTTTGTGAAGGAAATGAATGCCCGGGCGAAGGAAATCGGTCTTTCCGACCGTACCGTATTTGCCAATGCTTCGGGGCTGCCTGCTGCCGATCTGGCTTCGTTTGCGGAAGCGGCCACCGAAGGAGAGACCATCATGACCGCCAGAGACTCGGCCATGCTGGCCCGCTGGATCATGAATAAACACCCTGATCTGCTTGAAGTCACCAGCCAACGGGATTTTCCGCTGCCGCAGAAGGACCTTACCCTGCATACCACCAATCTTATGCTGCCAGGCGAAGCGCACGGCTATGTGGGCAATGACGGCTTCAAGACCGGTTATACGAGCTCAGCCGGCTATTGTTTTACCGGTACCGCAGCGCGGGGAGGGAATCGGTTGATCTCTGTCGTGATGGGAACCGAGAGCACGGATCAGCGGTTCACGGAAACCCGGAAGCTGATGAATTACGGCTTCGAGCGTCAAGGCATGTTTTCGAATCTCCTATCCCTCCTTTTTAATTAAATGGCCCTTGACTCATATCCAACCTAAAGACGCATCGGAGTGAAATCTAAGCTGTGCGGGCTTATTTTAGGGTACACTGTTTATTAGGAAAGTTTAGACTTTAATGGGTGATTTAATGGAGGATACCGATGAGAAGTGTATTGATTGTAGACGATGATAAAGAAATATCCGGGCTGATCTCCATCTATCTGGAGAATGAAGGATACCGCGTTATTCAGGCCCATGACGGGGAAGAAGCGCTGCTGGCCATGGCAACGAACGAAGGCACGGTGGACCTCGTCATCCTGGATGTCATGATGCCCAGGCTGAACGGAATCGACACCTGCCGCAGGATTCGGGAAACCTCATCCATCCCTATCCTGATGCTGAGCGCCAAGAGCGAGGATATGGATAAGATCCTGGGGCTGATGACGGGCGCCGATGACTATATGATTAAACCCTTCAATCCGCTGGAACTGACCACACGTGTCAAAACACTGCTGCGGCGTTCCACGCAGTACAATACTGAGCTTCAGCAGGGACACACCGACCGCATCCAGATTGACGGACTCGATATCAACCGGACCACACATGAAGTCACCGCCAATGGCAGATCGGTATCCCTGACGGCAAGGGAATTTGAGATCCTGTACTTGCTGGCCCGTCAACCAGGAAGAATCTTCAGCGCCGAGGATATATTTCAGCAGGTCTGGAAGGAGAAATACTACGTATCCAACAACACGGTCATGGTTCACATCAGCAACCTGCGGGACAAGCTTGAGAAGGAGCTCGGTTACAAGCTGATCCAAACCGTATGGGGCGTCGGGTACAAAATCCATGCGTAAGCTGCAGTGGAAAATCATCATGCTGTTCTTGGTCAGCGGAGGCCTCACCCTGATCATGTTGTTTATCGCTCAGCAGATCATACGATTGATCGGGCGGGATTATTGGCGGGAACCAATGGTAGCCGCTCTCTTTAGTGTGGATCGTCTCCTGGAGAATTTCTTCGGGTTTCCGATTGTTGCAACGATGGTTGGCATTGTACTGTTTATCTGCATTGTACTGCTCCTTAGTCAAGGGACCATTCGTCAAATTAACCAGCTAATGGAGGGAACGAAACGGTTGGCAAAGGGAGAACTGGACCAGGAAATCCTCATCAGATCGAATGACGAGCTGGGCCAAATGGCCAAGCAAATCAATCAAATGGCCAAGCAGCTCAAACTATCACTGGCAGAAGAACGCATGGCGGTACAGTCCAAGAACGAGCTCATCAGCAACGTCTCCCATGATCTGCGCACCCCGCTCACTTCCATCATCGGGTACTTGCGACTGGTGAAAGAGGATCGTTACAAGGATGAAGTCGAACTCCGTTATTACACCGATATCGCCTACGATAAATCGCTGCGTCTGGGCGGTCTCGTCAGCGATTTGTTTGAATACACCCGCATGGGCTATTCTCCGATCAATCGGGTCGATATTAACTTGGTGGAGCTGCTCGGGCAATTGGCCGTGGATTTTTCATTAACGGGACAGCATGAGAAGGTGCAGGTGGTATTCACGCCCGCTACGGAGAAAATCATGATCTCCTCGGACGGGGATAAACTGATGCGTACCTTCGAGAACCTGCTGTCCAATGCAGTGCGGCATGGGCGGGATGCCGGAAGGGTGGATTTGAAAGTATCCCGGGAACCGAAGGTTGCTATCGTGCAGGTGATCAATTATGGCCCTCCGATCCCTCAGCATGCCATCCCCCACCTGTTCGAGCGATTCTACCGGGCCGACGAATCGCGCACGGATCAAACCGGCGGCTCAGGACTGGGTTTAGCCATCGTGAAAACCATCGTCGACGCCCATCACGGCACGATTCAGGTAACCAGCAGCACGGAACTTACAATGTTCGAAGTCCGACTGCCGCTACAGGCTCCTGAAATTAACAAATAAAACAATTAATATTCGACATACAATTCCATTTTCCGATAAAATAGGGATGAATGTCCTCATCGCCTTGCACTGCTGGTGCAAGCACGTGAAAGGAATGAATCCCTTCTCATGACTAATATCCTGTTCACCAACTTTTGTATATTCGTAACCTTTTTATATTTATCCGGACTGCTGTCCAAAAAATATGTGGCCGGCGTTGTGACTCCCTCCACTACCGTGAAGATCAATGCCGGATTGCTCTTTGGCATCTACGGGATCATTCTGATGTACTATTCTTTTCCGATTGATCCCAGGTTTTTTGCCGATTTGCGGCATTTGGCTATCGTGGTGATTGCCAGCTACTTGGGCTGGCTTCCGTCGTTGATAGCAGGCGTTCTGATTGCACTCGGACGGATGATCCTGTTCGGCATGTCCGCTTCCTCTGCCATTGCGGGTGCCGGCATGCTGCTGATCGGCATGATCTGCGGAACCCTGTCTCGCACGCGTTGGGACCGGTTGACCAAAATGATGATCATGAGTGTATCCAGCATGCTGGTGCTCCTGTTTATTATGTGGATGAATATTCAGAACCACCAAAAAGTGTTTGCCGTCTTTACGCAGCATCTGATTATATCGGTGCTTGCCACCGTTGTCATCTACATGCTGACCGAGTATATCCATACCTCCAATAAATTGTTTCTGCAAATGAAAAAAAACGCGGAGACCGATCATCTGACCAGCCTGCACAATTTGCGCCAGTTTGAGCAGCTGTTGTCCGAGCGCTTTCTCGAAGCCCAGCATTTCAGCGAACGGCTGGGCGTTCTGGTCGTGGACATCGACCATTTCAAAAAAATAAACGACACCTACGGCCACGCGGCCGGAGATGTCGTTTTGCAGCAGCTCAGCAAAGTGCTGAGGGAGCATTCCCGTTCTTTTGACGAAGTGTCCCGCAACGGCGGGGAAGAATTCTCGGTGCTCGTTCCGGAAGCAACCATCGACGAAACGGCTGCGATTGCCGAACGGATCCGGGCCGCAGTAGAACGCCATGTATTCGTCCTTGAAGACGGGACCAGGCTGCGGATCACCGTGTCGATCGGAGCCGCCGTTCATCCGGATACGGTCCGGTCGAAGGATGCCAAGGAGCTGCTCCAGCAAGCGGACCATGAGCTTTACCGCGCCAAGAACAGCGGGCGCAACCGCGTATGCTCCGCCGTAGAAATCAATGACCTGGTCCTCTCTTAGCCTTGATCCGCCTTCAATACCTCTTCGATGACAGACAGCGTATCCGGCGACAGCTTGATGCCGGAAGCCTTCACGTTCTCTTCGACCTGCTCCGGGCGGCTTGCGCCGACAAGCGCACTGGATACGTTGTCCTGACGCAAAATCCAGGCCAGGGCCAATTGGCCGACGGTGATGCCCAGCTCGTCAGCTATGCGCCCGAGCGCCTGCACCTTTTGGAGGCGGTCTTCACTCATTTTGATTCGATCCGCTCCGATCTTGGATGCACGGCTGTTATCCGGCACTTCTTCCCTCGAGGCATACTTGCCCGTCAACAGTCCCTGCGCAAGGGGAGAATAGACCACCTGGCCAATCCCTTTCTTCTCGCCAAGCGGAATGACCTCCTCCTCAATCTTACGCTCAAACATATTATACAGCGGCTGATTCACCACGATGCGGTCCAGCAGATATCGGTCCGCAACAGCCAATGCCGCCTCCATTTGGGCAGCTGTCCACATACTGACTCCTACATAGAGCACCTTGCCTTGCCGAACGAGGTCATCCAGCGCGCGCAGCGTTTCTTCAAGCGGTGTCTCTTCATGGTATCGGTGGCAATAATAAATATCGACATAATCGGTTCCGAGCCGTTTCAGACTCGCATCACATTGCTCCTTAATATGTTTGCGGGAAAGCCCCTGATCATTCGGTCCGTCCCCCATCTTGCCGAATACTTTTGTTGCCAGCACATAGGATTCCCTTGGGAATGCCCTCAAGGTTTCACCTACAACCACCTCGGCTGCCCCTTGGGCATACACATTTGCCGTATCAAAAAAGTTGACGCCGAGCCCATACGCCGTCTGAATCGACTTGACTGCATTCTCCCGTTCCACATATCCTCCGTACGTCAGCCAGCTCCCGAGACTGATATCGCTGACCTTCAGCCCGCTTCCGCCCAATCTTCTAAATTCCATATGTGAAACCTCCTTATACAAGATAGATGCTTCCCCATTATTGTAACATCTTCCTGTACGATGGATAGAGTAACCCTGTCTACTGCTTATAACCGGTAGATTTGATTCTTAATTTTACGGAAACATTAAACTTGATATGAGGATAGATCGCCGCCCATTCCTCCATTTCGGTTTTATTATTCCAATGCGTACCCCCGTACCGAAGACCGAAGCCAAGTGGATCCCGGCCTGTTTTTCGGATTTTTTCCAGCACATCGGTTATCGCTTTAGAGAGCTCCTTATTGTATATCCCCTCGATTTTTTTTACTTCTTCCGGTGTCAATAGCTTGATATCCTCCTTCTCCTCCAGCGTGGCTTGAATGCGAACCCGAAAATGGATCGCTTCTTGCCCCTTCGGGCTGGTTACGATCTTATAGCTTGCCCGCGTCCTGTCCGTGTTGACCTCAATCAATTCCCCGTCAACGCGGGTGCCAAAGTTGGTGCTTAGATTCCGAAGATCGAGCAGGTTGAACAGACGGGTCTCATCCTTCGTGAGAATTACCTTAACCTTGGACTTATCCATCAGGGCAACCTTATTGATATTCAAAACATTCTTCTCGCCTACCTCAACGACAGGCATGACAGGATCCTCCCCTACCTCGGTCATTCGGCGGGCAAGATCAAAGGAATAGGTCCTCGTAATAAAAGGGGACTCCGTGCCATCCTCGCTCAGCGCCAGAAAAATAGCGTTACCGGCAATCCGTTCGGTTGGCGGCTCTGCCCTGAGCACCTCCTCCGCCGTCGGGATCGCAACCGCCGGATACATCAGAAGCTGCATGTCCCTCCGGCGGACCGTCCAGTCCTCAATTTTGCTAATATCCCGGCGGGCATAGGCTTCACCGTACATTACGCCTTTGCAATGTCCAAAATCGAGCTCTTTGTCCACTTTGGATTTGACTTGACGAATCGCCTCTGCGATGCTGTCGGACTCCTCGGTAATGAGAAGCGACTTCTCCTCGCCGGTTTTCGGGTCACCCGAAGGGATCGAAATCTTGAAGCTGAAGTTATACAGATCGGGACTTTTCTCCGACACGTCAACACCGATGGATACCACAAAGAGGCGAAGGTCGATATCCCGAAACTCACATCCCGAGAGTGTAAGTGTAAGCATCGAGCAGCACAACACCCAGACCAGCCGACGTTTCAGCATGTTCATGCCCGCTTCCTCCTCCTTCTCCACACGGCGTAGAATAACAGGGCAATTAACAGGAATTCTCCCGCAAACCGAACATCGAGGAAGACAATGGCCATATCATTCAAAGAGTATTGATTGATGGCCATTGAGGATGCAAGGATGATCACGCAAAAAGCAGCAAGCACCCACCATTCCACCTTCCGCTTCTTACGAATGGACTCCGGTTTATCGGACTTCAGCCGAAATCCGCCCAGAATCAATTCCTTGCCCACATGCCAGTGGACAATGGAATTGACGAGGGAAAGGCACATATAGACCACATAGAACACGTAAATCATCCGTTCAATGATGAAGTAGCGGATGCGAAGCGAGTCTACGGTGGAGAAAGCAGGATACACATGCTCCCCTGCTCCCGCTGCTCCAAGCAGTCCGATCGGCGCAAAAATGGATACCGCCAGCGTTAGAATACTTACGATGACGATGGACCAGATATGCTTTACCCTGAACTTGTGGAAGATCCGATTGAAAACCACCATATTGATATATCCGGTATAAATGTAGGTCGCGGCTGCAACCGTCCGGTAATTGGGTATGTCCCACAGATGCGTAATGATCTGCCTGACCGCATCCCAGCTGTAGTAGGGATTACTAAAAACACGCCAAGCCATATACATAATGATCGGAACGGTCATATAAAGGATCATTTCCAGGGCATACAGGATCGACTCCGAATCCAGCCTTGCACTAAGTGCCACGACAACCAGAAACCCAATCAGCACGATAATGGGCGACACATCCGGGCTTACATACCGGTTGGTAATATCCACAAAACTGACCAGCGTAATGACGCTGGAGAAATACCACCCTAATCCGTACAGAACCAGAAGCACGCCGGATATCCATGCAGGCATCACGGAATTGAAAATTTCCGGCAGTCCTTCGCCAGGAAATTTCTGGATTAGCTTGGTGAAAGTATATAGCAGCAAGGATCCGATAGGGATCGCTATCAGAATGGATATCAAGGCACCGTCAAATCGGTCCTGAATCAGGATCCTGGGCACATAGTTAATCAGGTTGATGGTCGCATTGAGCAGGAAGAGGTAATAAAAATATTTATTTCTAACCACTCTGCTGATCCCCCTTATTGCTCCACTCCACCGCAAACATCTTCAGATAAGGCTTGCCGAACGACCGCAGGCTGGTTAAGTACATAATCGTTGCAACGACACCCAGCACAATGCCTACCAGCCCGAAAAAGGTAGCCAGGAGAATGAATATGTACTTGGTCACGCGGATGCCGGAACTCATCATGTTGATCGGAATAACAAAGTTCGTAACCGCCACTGCAGCCACCAAAATAATCATGATATTGCTGACGAGCCCTGCTTCTGTAGCCGCTGTACCCAGTATGAGTCCACCGACCACGCAGGCGGTCTGGCCTATCGCCTTCGGCAGCCGGACACTTGCCTCCGTCAGAAACTCCATCGCCAGAAGCATAAAGATTACTTCGAAGAAGGAGGGATACGGGACGGTGGCCCGGCTGCCCGCAATGAGCAGTGTAATCTGCATTTTGAGTATTTCGGGATTGTAGGAGGTAAAAGCCACATACAGGCTCGGCATGAGGACCGTCACAAACAATGCGATGTACCGGATTCCCTTGAGGAACCATCCGATAGGGGGCAGCTGGATTTTGTCATCCATGGCTGTAAAGAAATCGTTGAAGATCGCCGGAAGCAGAATTGCGTACCCCGTCGAGTCAACAAGGACGGCTACTTTTCCCTGGGAAATATTCATGACCGTCCGGTCCGGCCGCTCGGTCAACATTAACGTTGGGAACAGTCTTAGCTGAGGGTGCATCGTATGCCGCTCAATCTCGGATGCAGACTGGACAATATCTGATTTGAGTTCGGAAAGACGCTTCCTTAATTCCTCCAAAACCGACTCATCGGCTTTGGTCACATCATAGAGGATGATAATCCGGGTCTGGGATATTTTCCCTACCGTCATAAACTCCGATTTCAGATTGGCCGTTTGGTAACGATGGCGTATTAAATTCAAATTCACTTCAATATTCTCGGTAAAGGAGTCATCCGGCCCTTGAATGACATTCTCCGTGCTGGCAGGCTGAATATCGCCTGCATTGATCAACACGGCATCAAACAGGAGCACCCGATCCTGAATGAATACCACGACGCAGCCCCGAAGCATATTGCGCATGAGCTCCGATTCCTCTGCTGGCTCAATCGTTGAAGGGAAGGATCGAATGAATTCTTCGTAAATCTTCAGAGAGTTCAATTCATAAAACCGGTTAATCAGGTCCTCATTCACCACAACGGGATCGCACATGCTCTTGAAATAAAGCAATAACGCGTGATCCTCCTGATTCTTAAGCTCCCGCTCCTCGATATCCCCGACCTTATGGAGCTGCTTCTGCAGCCATTGTTTAGCGTGTGAGGCATTTAGATGTGTCTTATGTGTCTCGCTGCTCATGATAATTCCCCTCGTTTTTCATAGAATTCCGATGATCATGTCGTTTCTCTAGGTTCTGCACAAATGTTCCAAATTATTACGAGTATTCAGAAATTCATGCAAATTCAGGAGAAGGGTAGATTAAGTCGCCATTCACAGCTCGGGCTTCGTTTCTAATCATCCCTCTGTGGTAATAATGGAGACAAGGAGCCTTAAGTTTGAGGATAATGCCTAAAGAAGCCGAGGAGGAATCGGAATGAACCCATCCAATCCATCATATCAAGAGCTGCCGCGATATCCGGAATCGCTGTGGAGAGCGACAACCGAGCTGCCTACTTTTCCCCGTCTGGCCGAAGATATAGAAGCAGACGTTGCCATTGTCGGAGCCGGCATCACCGGGATTACAACCGCCTACCTGCTGGCCAAGGCCGGCAAGGATGTCGTATTGATTGAGGCTGGCCGCATACTGAACGGAGCGACGGGATACACAACAGCCAAGGTAACGGCCCAGCATGGGCTGATCTACCATGAATTGACGAGTCATTTTGGCGAGGAGAACGCCCGGCTCTATTACGAAGGAAACCGGGAAGCGATCGAATTCATACGGAATATCGTTGGCGGGGATGAAGAGAAGTTCGGGCTGAAGCTGGAGGACGCCTATATCTACGCCCAGGAGGACGACAAGTATCTCGCGAAGCTGGAGGACGAAATCAAAGCCTATGAGCAGCTCGGGATTCCGGGAGAATGGCAGGACAGCCTTCCCCTGCCCATGCCGATACGGGGAGCTATCAAGATGCCGGGGCAATACCAATTCCACCCGCTGCAGTATCTAAAGCACCTGACCGAACAGTTTCTCATGCTCGGGGGGCGGATCTATGAAAACACCACCATGGATGAAAAGGCTGAAACCGAAGGACCGATTACACTGCTGACCAAGCGGGGCGGCCACCGCATAACTTGCAACCACGCTGTTTCCGCCTCCCATTTTCCGTTCTATGACGGGAAGGGATTGTTCTTCACACGGCTGCACGTGGAACGCTCCTATGCGATTGCCGTTAAACCTGAGACGGCCTATCCAGGCGGGATGTACCTGAGTGTGGATAAGCCAAAGCGCTCCCTGCGTTCAGCTTCCTATAACGGTGAGGATCTGGTCATTGTCGGCGGGGAGAATCATCCCACGGGACGCAGCATCTGCACCCATCAGCATTATGAGAATCTGGAGCTGTTTGCCGGTAATCTGATGGGGGCTTCCGCCATTCCCTACCGCTGGTCGACGCAGGATCTGATTACACTGGACAATCTGCCATACATCGGACCAATCACTTCGAAGCATGACCGGATTTATGTTGCGACAGGCTTCCGCAAGTGGGGCATGACAACAGGAACACTGGCCGCGAACATCATCAGTGATCAAATCTTGGGGAAAACGAACCGTTATGCCGACATGTTCAACCCGTCCCGATTCAAGGCAGACCCGAGCATCAAAACATTTGTTGTGCAAAATGCGACGGTTGCCAAAGATTTTGTGGCTGGCAAAGTGGACCTGTCCCATGCCGACATTACCGAACTGAAGATAGGCGAAGGTGCCGTCGTTCGTCATAACGGCCAACGGGCAGGAGCTTACAAGGATGACCAGGGAAATCTGCATCTCGTGGACACGACCTGCACACACCTCGGCTGCGAGGTGGAATGGAACGAGGGCGAGCGCTCCTGGGATTGTCCATGTCACGGGTCCCGATTCCGTTATGATGGCAAGGTGCTGGAAGGCCCGGCCATAGAGCCATTGAAGCAGTTGGACGCTGAGGACTAAATATCATGAGGCTGTAACGCATAAAAAAACGAGGCGGAAACCAAGGGTCCCGCCTCGTTTTTTTACTCTAAATTGGTTATTCGTTTAATAGCGGGCTTCTAAACCGCCTTAATTCCCTAATCAACACCAAAATCATCCTATTTTTGGTATAATCGTAATAAATTCGTTATAGGAGGAATCGCCATGGTGCTTGGCCCTGAATATTTGGATCGCATTAAAGAAGAGGTTTCCGAACGGAAAGCGAAGGAAAAATTAGGCGGCATCCAGCAGCATGGCCTGATCCGTGATTTTTTAATGACCCTCGCTGCAGCAGGCGCTTTCATTGTGGTGGCTGCCATCTTTGGTTTCATTCTGCATCACATTCGATATTAAATCACACCTGCAGTCTAATCAAAAAAGACACCCTCGCGGGTGCCTGTGGACATGTGATTGCGGAAGGCAGTGGATATGGGCTGGCCCAAGCTTAAGCGATTTCCGGGGCCAGCTCGTCCCGGTAGGCCTCGAGCGACCGGTCTACGATGACACGAATGAAAGCCGGATCAATATCCTGGATCCACGGCATCGCATTATTCCAGGCATTTTCCTCGATTTGTAGCGCAATCTGCTTCTGATCCCATTCATCGATCGTTCCATCCATCCGGTCACACAGTTCCGTGAGTTTCAGGTCCATCGAATGGCCCAGCTCATGGGCAAACACCACCGCATAATAAGCATTAAACGACTCAAGTGATCCAAACAGCTGAAGACACTGCTGGCGTATGACCTCGGTATACATCGTCACACGATGTGAATGCATCACATATTTCCCGCCGATTAACCGGCCCCCTGGAAAATACGTATCCATCTCCACGGTGACACTGCTGCCCGACCGACGTAGAAGCTCTTGCGTAATTCGGTTCAGTTCGGACTTATTCAATGATGATCATGGCTCCCTTTAAAGATATAAACATCATTATAAAAGAACCATATGAAAATGCAATATCAAATATGCCTGCCGACTCACTCTCCCCCGACCAAAAACCTTAAGCCGCGGGGCCTGACAGACACGTCAGCCGGGGCCTCCATATAGACCTCACCATCCGTATCGGCCTTCATGGGCTTTGCCGTGGTCAGCTTGACCGAAGCGGCCTTCACATACTCTATGCTCTCATTGGCCGGCTTCCACTCCCCTTCGACCTTGCGGCTTAACAGTTCTTTTAACAGCGGAAGTCCGGCTTCACGGATAATCAGCACATCCAGTAAACCATCACACAGCGAATCGAGCGTAAAGGGAAGCGGACGAGTCCCGAGGTAACGGCCATTCGAAATGTAGATCATGACGGCCTCGCCTTCGCTGGTATGTCCGTCATATTCCAGACTGTAAGAGAAGGGTTCAGCAGCACGTACGGTTTGCAGCATGCTGATAAAATAACTCAATTTGCCCAGTTTCCCTTTCAAATCCGGATTGATATTCTCCGACGTGTCCGTAATGAGGCCCACTCCGAAAAAATTCGTGAACACCCGGCCTTGAGCCATGCCGATATCCAATTCCCGAACATGTCCCTTCATTAATTCGTCAGCCGCGAGCACAAGCTCCACCGGCAGATTCATGGAGCGGGCAAAATCATTGCAAGTGCCTACAGGCAAAATCCCTACGAGCGGCGGATGATCCAGCGTTGCAATGCCATTAACACACTCATGGACCGAGCCGTCCCCGCCCATAATGAGAATGAGATCGTATGTCCCGCCTTGATCCCTGCACAATGCCTCCCCCTCGCCAGGCTTAAAGGTCTGATACAACACCAGCTCCTTCACGTTCTTCGCCAATACTGGAATTACCGCCGCCAGCTGCTGCAGCGTTTCCTGCTGGCCTGCGTTCTGGTTGTACACCAGCAATGCCCGACTATACATCATTCCATGACCCCCTCATATCCGTACCGGAATGTCTTGCTTCTATTATTACCCTTTGTCGTGAACCTATTAATCAGTACAGCTTGAATAGGTCCCCGTTCACCTCCGACCCATCATGCTGCAGCTTTAAATCAGTCCTCCATGCTGGAATAAGAAGACCCCTTCTGCAATCGAAGGGGTCTTCAGGGACTTCAATTATGCCTGCATTCTGTTATCCAGCCTCATGCTGATCGCTGAACTGACTGTTGTACAGGTCCGCATAGAAGCCTTCTTGCGACAGCAGCTCCTGATGGGTTCCCTGTTCAATGATGCTGCCCTTGTTCATAACCAGAATAAGGTCCGCATCGCGAATCGTGGATAGACGATGCGCAATGACAAAGCTGGTCCGGTCCTTCATCAGCTCATTCATCGCCTTCTGAATGTACAGCTCGGTCCGGGTATCCACGCTGCTGGTCGCTTCGTCAAGAATCAGAATCGACGGATTCGCCAGAATGGCCCGCGCAATTGTGAGCAGCTGCTTCTGCCCTTGCGATATGTTGGAGGCCTCCTCGTTCAGAACGGTGTCATAGCCGTCCGGCAGCGTCCGGATGAAGTGGTCGGCATGAGCCGCTTCCGCTGCTCTGATGATCTCTTCCTCCGTGGTCCCCTCGCGGCCGTATCCGATATTTTCCCGGATCGTCCCGTTAAAGAGCCAGGTATCCTGGAGCACCATTCCGAACAGGCTGCGAAGCTCACCCCGTCGAAGGGACGTAATATCCGTTCCGTCTATCGTAATTTTGCCCTTGTTAAGCTCATAGAACCGCATCAGCAGATTAATAAGCGTGGTCTTCCCTGCACCGGTTGGACCGACAATAGCCACCGTCTGTCCATGCTTCACATCAACGTTCATATCCTCGATCAGAAGCTGATCCGCTTTATAACCAAAACTCACATTCTGGAAGGACACATCGCCGAGCGGCTTCTTGAGGGCTGCCGGAGCCGTATGCTCAGACACTTCTTCTTCCTCGTCCAGCACTTCAAATACGCGCTCTGCCGATGCAATCGTGGATTGAATGACATTCGCGATATTGGCAAGCTGCGTGATCGGCTGTGTGAACTGGCGTGAATATTGGATGAACGCCTGGATATCCCCGATCTCGATTGCTCTGCGGGTGACCAGAACGCCACCGACAACACTCACGATCACATACCCGATATTGCCAACAAAACTCATCAGCGGCATGATCGTTCCCGAGATGAACTGGGCTTTCCATCCGGCATCATAGAGCTTGTCGTTGACTTCATCGAATTGCTCCATCGATTGTCGTTCCCGGCCAAACGCCTTCACCACTTTATGACCTGTATACATCTCTTCCACATGTCCGTTCAGTTGGCCCAGATGCTTCTGTTGTGCCACGAAATGCTTCTGAGAGCGCTTGGCAACCATGATGGTGACCACCACGCTGAGCGGCAGGGTCAATATAACCACCAGAGTCAGCAGCGGACTGATTGTAAGCATCATGATGATAACCCCGACCAGTGTTACCACAGAGGTAATCATCTGTGTAAGACTCTGCTGAAGCGTACTGCTGATATTGTCCATATCGTTCGTGACCCGGCTCAGCGTCTCCCCATGTGTACGGGCGTCAAAATATTTAAGCGGCAGGCGTCCGAGCTTGTTATAGACATCCTTGCGCAGATCGTAAACAGTCCGCTGTGCCACACCAGCCATGACATATTGCTGGATATAAGCAAACAGCGAGCTTAGCAGATACAGGCCTGCCAGCCAGAGCATGATATTCCGAATGGCATCAAAATCAATCCCGGCACCCGGTACGCCCTGCATTTTGGCCATGAATCCTTTGAACAGGATCGTGGTTGCATCACCGAGAATTTTCGGGCTCACAATGCTGAATATCGTACTCAAGATGGCTGCGGTCAAGACGATCAGCAGTTTCCCCGTATGGGGCTTAAGGTATCGTGTAAGCCGGCGCAAAGTCCCCTTGAAATCCTTGGCTTTCTCGGCTGCCATCCCGGCACCATGCGGCCCGCCGCCGAAGGGACCGCCCTGGCCCCGAGGATGTCCTCCCCGTTTCTTCTCGCTCATGCGATCTCCTCCTCTGACAGCTGTGAGGTGACAATTTCACGGTACACATCGCTTGATGCCATAAGTTCCCCATGCGTGCCCATTCCGGCAATGCGTCCCTGTTCCAGCACGATGATTCGGTCAGCGTCCATGACGGTGCTGACACGCTGGGCCACAATCAGAACCGTAGCCTCGGTCGTTTCCTCCCTCAGCGCTGCACGAAGATTCGCATCGGTCTTGAAATCCAGCGCAGAGAAACTGTCATCGAACACGTAGATTTCAGGTCTCCGGACCAGCGCCCTGGCAATGGAGAGCCGCTGCTTCTGGCCTCCGGATACGTTGCTGCCGCCTTGGGAAATCTCGGCATCATAACCGCCTTCCATTGAAGAGATGAAATCAGCCGCCTGGGCAACTTTCGCGGCATGCTGAATCTCCTCGTCCGTTGCGTCTTCCTTGCCGTAGCGGATATTCTCTGCAATCGTACCGGTGAACAGCAGCGCCTTCTGCGGCACAAATCCGATCCGGTTCCGCAGATCTTCCTGCATCAAGTCCCGAATATCCGTCCCGTTGACAAGAATCCGCCCGGAGGTCACATCATAGAAACGCGGAATCAAGCTGATCAGCGTTGATTTGCCTGAACCTGTTCCTCCAATAATCGCGGTAATCTCACCCGGGCCTGCCTGGAAGGAGATATCGGATATGGCCGGCTCCTCTGCGCCCGGATAATAGAAGGTGACGTCCTGAAATTCAATGGAACCCGTCTGAATGCCGGTATTCCGCGGCTGCTTCGGATCATGGATCTCCGGTATCATGTTCAATACCTCATTGATCCGGACTGCCGATGCCTGCGCGCGCGGAATCATGACAAACATGACGGACAGCATGATCAGTGAGAACATGATCATCATCGCGTATTGAAGGAAGGCCATGAGGTCCCCGACCTTCATGTGTTCGGCTTCTATGCGGTGGGCTCCGAACCAAACAATCGCCAGCGTGGCGAAGTTCATGACAAGCATCATGACGGGCATCATGGCACCCATGATTTTGTTAACCTTGATCGAGGTGGCTGTCAGATCCTCATTGGCATCATTAAACCGGACCGTCTCATGGTCCATGCGGTTAAACGAACGGATGACCCGCATTCCGGTCAGATTCTCACGCAGCACGCGGCTGAGTGTATCAATCTTGATCTGTATGGCCTTGAAGAGCGGAATCCCTTTTTTGGCAATGATGAAAATAGCCAACGCGAGAATCGGCAGGACGATCAGAAGCACCGTTGTCAGTCCCGGATCTCTCGATATCGCCATCACGATGCCCCCGATACACATCATCGGCGCGATGGCCATCATGCGAAGAATCATGATCGTGACCTGCTGCACCTGTGTGATATCGTTGGTGGTACGGGTTATCAGGGAAGCTGTTCCGATCTTGTCAAATTCCTGCAGCGTAAAATTCTCGACATGGGAGAATACGCGACCACGCAGAATCCGGCCAAAACCGGTTGCCGATTTGGATGCCAAATAACTTGCCGCAATGGAGCAGACCATGCCGCCTGCTGTAACCAGGAGCATAAAACCTCCCACACTCCAAATGTAAGGAACGTCTCCCTTCACGATGCCGATATCCACAATGTCAGCCATCAAGGTCGGCAAGTAAAGATCAGACAGACATTGGAAAAATGTGAACAGCAGAACAAAAATGACCGCTGTCCGGTATGGTTTCATGTATTGAAACAGCTTTAACAAATCCCCCACCCCTACTCGTTGTCTGATGTTGTTTCATTCGAATTGCGCTTATGTTCTTGGAATTGGTAAATCTTCGTCAGCAGCTCCGTCAGCTTGACGCTATCCTCTTCACCGAGAAAATCAACCAGCTCGTTAAAGTTGTTTTTGACTTTCAGGTAGGTTTGCTGGACAATACGGTTCCCTGCCTCCGTAAGCTGTACGCGAACCGCGCGTCGGTCCTGTGCATCCATCACTCGCTCCACCAAGCCTTTACTCTCCAAGCCGTTGATGAATTGCGTGATCGTTGGTGACGTAACGTTCATCATGCTGCTGATCTCCGACACCTTCATACCGGGTCCGTCAGGCTCGATATGATGTCTGAGCCCCATTAGAACTCGAATTTCACCAGGGGTATAGCCGGAAATCATGTGCTGATCCCACTCCTGCTTATGAAACATACGGATGCTGTACAGGAGCCTGCTGGCTACGCTGTCTTCCCGCATGCCCCCCTTCATGCACCTTTCTTCTCGTGACTGTCTTTCCTCGTCAACGGTATCTCCATTATGTGAGTCTGGTTGTTTATCCTGTGTCATTGGCCACCTCTTCTCTACAGCACTAAAGCTTGAATTGACATGGTACAGACCATTTCTCCTTAAATAGATAGTTTGCCAATCTATTTGGTTACCTAACTATATACCTGGAGAAGACCGAAGTCAAATCGACTTCGGTCTTCCCGTAACACTATAATTCCTCGTCGTATAGAAGCTGCTGATAAGCCCCTTGGTGCACTCTGCCGCTCTTGCGTGACGACTTGCCAGAGCTCTTGTTCTGCCGCCGGGTGCTTGCCTTTTCTTTACGGGCGATATGAGCGAGCTCGCGCTCTGTTTTCTTGTAATTCGCATAACGCTTTGCATCCAGCGTCCCGTCCTGCAATGCTTCCCGGACCGCGCAGCCTGCTTCGTTCTCATGTCGGCAATCATGGAATCGACACTGCTGCGAGAGCGTGGAGATGTCCGCAAAGGCAGTCTCAAACCCCTCCTCTGAATCCCACAGCTGCAGCTCCCTCATGCCCGGGGTATCCACCATGATAGCACCTCCCGGCAGCACGAACAGCTCCCGGTGTGTCGTGGTATGGCGTCCCCTTGCATCCTCTTCCCGAATCCCTTGAACACGCTGCATCTCCTGACCGGACAGCCAGTTCAATAACGTGGATTTGCCCGCCCCGGAAGTGCCCGTTATTGCCACTGTCTTCCCTTGCACCAAGTAATCTTGAAGCTGCTCCTTCCCTTGGTCCTTTAAGGAGCTCACCACAAACACCGGCACACCGAGAGCGACCTCTTCCACCAGCGAGACATATGTTTCAGGCGATTCACATAGATCCGCCTTGGTGAGCAGGATGACCGGTGCAGCTCCGCTCTCCCAGACAGCAATTAAATAGCGTTCAATTCTGCGGACATTAAAATCCTTATTCAGCGCATTAATGATAAACACGGTATCCATGTTCGCGGCGATAACCTGCTCATCCGGCACGCTGCCTGCTTCCCTGCGCGTGACAGCGGACTTGCGGGGCAGCAGCTTATGAATGACGGCCCGCGATTCGCCCTGGAGCGGCTCGACCAGCACCCAATCGCCGACAGCCGGGAAATCGCTTTTGCTGCCCGCTTCGTATTCATACTTCCCTGTGACAACAGCCGTCTGCTCACCTTCTTGGGTTATAATGCGGTATTGCTTTGAGAACTGGGCTGTCACGCGCGCCGGCACGAGCTCTTTGTCCTGCTTCGGCATCTGCTCAGCCATCAAGCTCCAGTGTTCATTCCATCCATATGTGTGTAACGGTGTCATTTCTTGTTTAGTCAAATTCGTTATATCCCCTTATCATTATCAATTTGGTTGTTATATCAAAACACAAAAAAACCGCAGATTTGTATCTGCGGCTGATCTGAATATACACCAGAAGAAGGCATCATGCCCCTACGGTTACCCCGTGAAGACAGTACCAAACCCCGAGTATAGACACAAAAAACCCGCAGGATACCAAACACGGTCTCCTGCGGGTTCCAGGTATGGAAGTGAGGGCTCGATCTGAAGCCTCACCTCTTCGTTACCATTAGAATTTCCCGTCCAAAGAGACCAACGTCAATGCGACCCATCCACTATGCATCATAACCATTTGACATCAGCCTCCTTCTGCTTAATTAATATATCCGTATTATAGAGTTCCAATTTCCAGGTGTCAACATCCCATGAAAAATTTAGATTCGCCTAAACTTTCTCCACTCCTCTGGCAGCAGCATCCCGTATTGGCGATTCAGAAAACGGTCATCGACAAGTGTGAGCGTACCGCTGTCTTGCTCTGATCGAATCAGGCGTCCTCCGGCCTGCAGCACTTTGTTCATCCCCGGGTACACGTAAGCGTAATCGTATCCCCTCTTGCCGGTACGGTCGAAATAATCCCTGATGATGTCATTCTCGAAAGACAACTGCGGCAATCCCACGCCGATCACTACAACACTGGAGAGCCGTTCTCCCTTCAGATCAATACCCTCCGAGAAAATGCCGCCCATTACCGCAAAGCCGATCAGCGGATCGGCTGCATCCGCCTGAAATGCATTCAGGAACGCCTCCCGCTCCTCCTCGCTCATCCCGTGTCCCTGAAGCAGCGTGCGTGCCCCGGGATTCATTCGGGCGAAGTCTTCATGAATATCCTGCATGTAGGGGTAGGACGGCAAAAAAATCAAGGTATTCACCGGCTGCTCCTGAACCAGAGCACTCAGCATCCGCACGATGGCCTCACGGCTCCGCTCCCGATCCTTGAACCGCGTCGACAATGGCAGAACTCGCACATCCAGCTGCTCGGCCGAGAATGGGGACGGAATCGAGAGGCTGTAGTCCTCTTCCTCCGCTCCCAGCATATCGCGATAATAGCCGAGCGGCATCAGGGTGGCCGAGAAAAACACGCTGGACCGATAATTCTTGGCCGCTTGCTGAAGCAAATAAGAGGGATCCAGACAAAACAGCTTGAGAAACACCTCGCTCTGACTCATCTCTGCATAGGTGACAAACCGGTCGTCATACAGCTTGGAGATACGCAGATAGCCCTGTACGGCAAAATAGCACTCCAAAAGCGCATCGGCCTCATCCCCGCTTTTGCCTGTCATCAGTTCGGCTTCCGCCTGGAGGGCAAAGTCCTCCAATAGTTCGACCATCATCTCCGGCTGCTGGGAGCCTACAATCCGCTCTTCCTCTTCACCGGCCTTGCGCAGAATCTTAAAGCGGTTATTGACCCGTTTAGCCGTATTGTACAGCGTGGGATTGCTCTCTTTATAAGCCCTCTGCAGTTCTAAGAACGCAGATTTATTCAGTTCAGCCGAGAACATCCCTCTCGCGCGGTCCACCAGATTATGCGCCTCATCAACGAGCAGCACGCTGCGCTTCTTCACTTCCTCCGGCATACGCTTGAAGGATACACGCGGGTCAAACACATAGTTGTAATCACAGATGACGGCATCAGCCGCATAAGCGGCGTCCAGCGAGAACTCAAACGGACAGACCGTATGCTTGCGGGCATAATCCTCAATGACGGGCCTCGTGATCAACGTTTCATTCGAGAGCAGATCCAGTATGGCGTCATTGATCCGGTCATAGTAGCCCTCCGAGAACGCACAGCCCATCTGACTGCAGCCTTCCGCTTCGCTGAAACAGATCTTGTCCTTCGCCGTCAGCGTGACTGCGTGCATACAGAGCCCTTGACGCTCCATGCGCGCCATGGCTTCCTCTGCAGTGGTTCGGGTAATCGTTTTGGCTGTCAGGTAAAAGATCCGCGATAGCAGTCCTTCACCGATCGCTTTAACCGAAGGAAACAGCGTGGATATGGTTTTGCCTATGCCGGTCGGCGCTTTGGCGAACAATCTCCGTCCTTCACCGATGCTTTTATATACGGCACCAGCAAGCTTCCGCTGTCCCTCCCGGTAGGCAGGAAACGGGAATTTAAGCTCGCGGATGCTCCGATCTCTCTGCTCGGCATGCTCTCTTAACAGGTTCGCATAGGGAGCATATGCCCCCACGACCTCAAGCACAAAGGATTCCAGCTGAGGCAAACTCCATTCCTGCACGAACTGCTTCCGCTCTCCGCTCGGCACTTGGAAATAGGTCAATCTGACTGCCATCCTTGGCATCTCATGCAACTTCGCATACATATAGGCATACATTTTGGCTTGCGCCCAGTGAACCGGGTAGGTGTGCTCGGTAATCTCGCCCAAATCTCCGGAGGTCGACTTGATCTCATCAATCATGATCCGTTCTTCCTCCCGAATCAGGCCGTCACAGCGACCCTCCACCACAAACAGCAGATCCTCGTACGGAATCTCGACTTCAAGCTGCACTTCCTTCTGATCGTTCTCGCCATAATCGCGCTGTACTTGCTGATGCGCGCGGGTACCCTCGGTGAGGGAGGTCGCCGTGCGAAAGCCCGAGGTAATGCTGCCGCTGCGAAAGACGTATTCCACCAGCGGCCTTACGGATATTTGGATAGTATGAGGCATGATGGTCTCCTATCGTTCATGTTCTTATGAAGCGTATTATACCAAACATTCGTTCCTGAATGCGAAGCATCCGCGCAGATCGATACAGAAAAAAGCGTGCGGACGGTTATCCTCGCGGATACCATCTGCACGCTATGCGAAACGGTCACTTATGGAGCTTTTTTCTGCATCTGATCCAAACTCTTAAACTCGTAGCCCCGGTTCTTCGCTTCATCAATGATTCGCCCCAGCGCCTCTGTATTGTCCTTGGAGATCGAATGAAGCAGGATGACTGCACCCGGGTGCAGCTGTGCGGTCACCTTGTCGTAAGCATACTGTGCGCCGCGCTGTGACTTCACATCCCAGTCCATATACGCCAGCGACCAGAAGACATTGGTATATCCCAATTGTTTGCTGGTTGCAAGGGACTTCTCGTCGAATATGCCGCGCGGTGTACGCAAATACTTCATGTCCGGCTGGCCGGTTATGCTCATGACCTCCTTCTTCACCCGCTCCAGCTCCTCAGTCAGCTTCTCTGCCGAAATCGTGGTAACATCGGGGTGATTCCAGGAATGGTTGCCGATAATATGGCCTTCCGCCGTCATCCGCTTCAGCAGATCCGCCTGTGTCTTCACGTAATGTCCGGTCACGAAGAAGGTGGCGGGCACCTTCTTCTCTTTGAGCGTATCCAGGATACGGGAGGTATAACCATTCTCATAGCCGTTATCAAACGTGAGATAAAGCTCCTTCTGCTCGGCATCGCCCATGAAGATGGCATCGTATTTTTGCAGAAGCTCCTTAAAGCCTTCCTCATTGATCGAGGGCAGCTGGCCATTGACGCTTTTCTTAAATCCAAAGTGAAACGGACCGCTTCCGGCCGCCAAGACTGCTCCAGAGATGGTCAGCACTATCGCCAAACTCATCAGAAGCACAAGCGCCGACCGAAGGACTCCACGTTTCTTCATATCCGCCTCTCTCCTTCTTTGTAGTGATATGGATCAATCGCCCCTATGAAAGACGTGCCCAGGGTTGCATCACCTAATATCCCACAAATCGGAGCAAACTATGTGTAAACCAACGTTAACCTGACACAAGAGAGATCCTTTGCTACGTAATTTGGATGGTACGTCCCTCCTGATGACTTTGCAGCGCATACTCGATCATCCGGATCACGTTGCGGGCTTCCTCCGCTTGGACGGGTAAAGCCCCCCCTTTAAGAATGGCTTCAGCAAGTCCCTGGTAGAATGCCTGATAACGTCCTGGCAGCGTCTCAATCTCACCTTGGACTGCCAGCCCGCTCAGCTCGGTAGCGAGCTCTCCGTATTGATCCGGCGAGTCTTCCCCCCAGCCTGCATCCCCTGGGCGCATGCCCTGCTTCAACTGGCCTTCTTGAGGGTCCATCCCATATTTCAGGAAACTTCCCTTATCGCCATGCAGCTCGAATTTCGGGCCGGCTTGCCGTACCAGTGAGCCGGAGTGCAGAATGACGCGGAACGTTGCGTAACCCAGCACCAGATGAAAATAATCATGCGCTTTGGAACCTTTGCGCTCTATTCTTAAATCTGCCCATAACGTCTCCGGCAGACCAAACAGGAACAGAGCCTGATCAATCAGGTGCGAGCCCAGATCGTATAATATGCCTGAACCGGGAGCTGCCTGCTCTCTCCACCGCTCGGATTGCACCTCAGGACGGTAGCGGCTGAACTGTGATTGATAAATGGAAAGCTTGCCGAGCGCTCCCGTTTCCAGCAGGTTGCGGACGGTCAGAAAGTCATTGTCCCAGCGGCGGTTATGGTATACCGTAAGCAGGACGCCCTTCTGCTTGGCAAGCTCAATCAGCTCGTCCGCTTCGGCAGCGGTTACGGTGAACGGTTTCTCTACAACCACATGCTTGCCAGCCTCAAGGGCCAACCGTGAATATTCATAATGTGTTGTATTAGGACTCGTAATGATGACAACGTCAATCTCCGAAACCGACAAGAGTTCATCCACACTGTCGACAACAGCCGTATCCGGCACATCCTTGTGAACCTTATCCGGATCCGATGACACAACCGTGTGTACCTTATAATCCGGCACGCTTCTCAGGATCGGTGCATGAAACACCGATCCGGACAGGCCGTATCCGATGATCCCCGCTTGTATTGCCATAACGCAAGCCTCCTCTTCCCATGGTTCTATGTTGATTCTATAAGGATCGCTGTGATTCCTTGCAACATCTTAACATCCCGCAAATATTTTACAACCGGAAAAAAGCCGCCTGCGGCTAACTTTGTTGCAGGCGGCTTCTCTATTCTCTCGTTATCAAAGTGACGCTGTGTACAAGCACAAGCGATACAATTAATAAGGATCAGCCTCATGCCCCATGCGGCTGGCATCCTCTACCGCTTGTTCACGTGAATCTCCATCCGAGCCCTTCTTCGCCTGTTCCAGGCCTTCCCTAACGCGGCGTCCGTAATCCTCATCCGCGTACGTGAAATGCTCCACCATTTTCTCTTGAATGCGAACATCGCATTGACTTAGCGCACCCACCAGATTGTTGATCAGTTCATTGCGCTCCCAGTCCTCGAATGCTCGGTACGTATCGCCAGCCTGCTTAAAGTCCAGCGTGCGATCAAGCTTCTGGCGCACGAGATTCGCATCGTAGTGAGGCTGATGCGGCTTCGCTGTCTGCGAGGCTTCCACCAAGCCGTCCGTCATGGAAGGCTCATAATCCACATGTGGGCTCTGCCCTGGCGCCTTATCCACAAAATAAGACATTTGTCCGCCGCGCTGATTGGTCGCTACCCGCTTCTTCGGTGCGTTGATTGGCAGCTGCAGATAGTTCGTGCCTACGCGATGCCGCTGGGTATCCGAGTAAGAGAAGGTACGGCCCTGCAGCAGCTTGTCGTCCGAGAAGTCAAGTCCGTCCACAAGCACGCCGGTTCCGAAGGCCGCTTGCTCCACCTCGTTATAGTAGTTCTCCGGATTGCGGTTCAGCACCATTTTACCAACCTTTAAGAACGGGAACTGATCTTCCGGCCACAGCTTGGTCGGATCAAGCGGATCAAATTCCAGCTCCGGATGATCGTCGTCGCTCATAATCTGAACGCACAGTTCCCACTCCGGATATTCTCCGCGCTCAATCGCCTCATATAGATCCTGGGTGGCGTGGCTGTCATTCATGCCCTGAATCTTGTTTGCTTCTTCCTGCGTCAGGTTTTTGATCCCCTGCTTGAGCGGCTCCCAGTGATACTTCACCAGCACACCGACTCCATCTGCATTGACCCATTTGTATGTATTCACACCAGAGCCCTGCATTTGGCGGTAATTCGCCGGGATACCCCAAGGGGACCACAGAAACGTGATCATATGCGTCGCTTCCGGAGAACGGGATACGAAGTCGAACATGCCGACCGGCCCCGGGACGTTGGATACCGGATCAGGCTTGAACGCATGCACCATATCCGGGAATTTGAGCGGATCACGGATGAAAAATATTTTCAGGTTGTTGCCCACCAAATCCCAGTTGCCTTCCTCCGTATAGAACTTGACGGCAAATCCGCGTGGGTCACGTAACGTTTCAGGCGAGCCGGAGCCGTGGACTACGGTCGAGAACCGCACAAATACCGGAGTTCGCTTGCCTTCAACCTGAAACAGCTTCGCGCGCGTATACTTTGAGACGGGCTCATCGCCCACTTTTCCATACGTTTCAAAGTAGCCGTGGGCCCCTGCTCCCCTGGCATGCACAACGCGTTCCGGAATGCGTTCCCGGTCAAAATGCGTAATCTTCTCGAGAAAATGATAATTCTCCAGTGTCATCGGTCCCCGGTTTCCAACCGTTCTCACATTCTGATTGTCTGATATCGGATGCCCCTGACGATTAGTCAGTGTATCCTCCCGCTCCGTCTCACCCCGGTTTTGTGCAAAACCTGTGCGCTCCTGGTTAATCCCATTATTCCCCTCATGTTCTTGGCCACTCACGAATGTCATTCCTCCTTGGAAGATAGCTTGTAATTGGTTCTCTTACTATGGATATTATGTCCAAGGAGTGAAAATGTATGAAATGCAGCTCAATTCAAAACAAACTTATCCCCGTTCTCCCAGCAGCCCGCGTGTAAAGCTGATCCATTCCCTGACAGCAAAGGACAGATACCGGTCCTTCCTCCAGATCATGCCGAGCTGCCAAGGAATCACCGGATTATCCAGCGGCAGAATTGTAACGCGTGAGGAATCGATTTCTTTGCAGATCGTTTCCGGCAGCAGGGCTATCCCCAGATTCGCAGCCACCATGCCGCTGATGAGGTCCCACTGCGAGCTTTCGTAGACCACTCTAGGCTCGAAGCCTGCGCTTATGCATTCCCGGATGATCCGGTCATGGAGCGTGAAATCCTCGCGGAACAACACAAACGCTTCCTCCGCAAGCTCATTCAGGTTCACATGATCTCTGCCTGCAAGCCGATGGGACGGATGTACAAGCAGATTCAACTTCTCTTTCACAAAGGAATAATAGTGAAACACGTCTTCGTTAACCGGCAGCACGGCAACCCCGATGTCCGTCTGGCCGCTCTCCACATCGGCCTCCACCTTCTTGGCGCCATCCTCAATAAGCTGAATGGTAATCTTTGGGTATTCCTGGTGGAACTGCCCGATCACCTCTGGAAAAAAGCTTGAGCCCACCATAGGCGGAAGACCGATTCGGAGATGTCCGCGCTTCAGGTTCATCAGATCCTCCAGCTCGGCGGATACGCGCTGGAAGGAATCCACCATCTGCTGTGCCTGCTGGTACATGATATGGCCCGCATCCGTCAGCTCGATTCGCTTGCCCTGCCGGTAGAACAAGGTGACGCCCCATTCATCCTCCATGTTGCGAATGGTCTTGCTGATTGTCGGCTGCGTAATATAAAGCTTCTCCGCCGCCTTGGTGAAGCTCTGATTCCTGGCGACCTCAAGAAAATACTCCAGATGCCGTATGTCCATCCGATCCACCCTCCTGATTCTTCTATGTATAGATAAATGGAATAGTTATCATTCGATATATGCATTTTACCTATGAAAATTATCGTTGTAAAATTTCATTAATACTGAAAACATAGGAGGCCGGTCATGATCAACATATTGAAAGGAACTCTGCAAGTGGCCGGTTTCATGCTTCTTTCCATGGGAATGGATAAACTGGCCGAATGGCTGCATCTGGGGATACCCGGAAGCATACTCGGCATTGCCGTGGTGTTTATTCTGCTCGAAACCAAGATCCTGCGTCTGGAGTGGATTGAGCTTGGCGCTAATTGGCTGCTCGCCGAATTGCTGCTGTTCTTTATCCCTGCTGCAGTCGGTATCATGAAATATTTCCCGATGCTGGAAGCCGAAGGGCTCCAGATTCTAGTTGTTGTTCTGTTCAGCACCGTTATCGTGATGGTGAGTTCGGGGCTGACAGCCGGCTTCATCTCCACTCGAAAGGAGCGGAGAACGCCATGAACATCCTGCTGTCTGCATTCGTTGGACTGCTGTTAACGATCGGTATCTATGCGGGCGCCAAAAGGCTGTACCGCCGCTTTCCCAAGGTCTATTTGTCTCCGCTCCTGATTACTCCGGTGCTCCTTGTTGTGATATTGACACAAACGGGCGTATCCTATGAAACATACAATGAAGGTGCGCAGTGGATAAGCAAGCTGCTGGGACCGGCAACGATCGCCTTTGCCGTTCCGCTGTACAAGAACTTTCAAACCCTGAAGAAGCATGCTGCCGAGATTATGCTCAGCGTGCTGACCGGGTCGGTGCTGGCGATGGTATCCTCTGCGTTTCTTGCAAAATGGATGCACCTGAACAGCTCTCTGGCCACCAGCCTTGTGCCGCGCTCCATTACAACGCCCATTGCCATGAACGTATCTGAGGTCATCGGGGGGGTGCCCAACATGACCGCTGTCTTTGTCATCATGACCGGCATTCTGGGCTCCATGATCGGACCGGCCGTCATGCGAATTTTCCGGATTCGGGGCGATATCGCAAGAGGCGTTCTGTTCGGGACCAGCGCCCACGGAACCGGCACATCCAAAGCATTCGAATTCAGCTCCCTCTCCGGCACAATCTCCAGCATTTCGATGATTGTTGCTGCCCTCTTCACCCTCGGGACCGCACCACTAATCATGGCATTTCTGCACTAATATTGGCATGACTCTGACTAAACCGGCGATGACCGGTTTTTTCGTTGTCTTTTTTGTGTTGTTATGCGCATTTCCGGAACTTACTTTAACTCTTTGACAACCTCCGCGGAAGAGGTCATAATAAGTTCTGTTCATAAGTTTTGTTAAATTAATGTCATGTCTAATGTAAACGAACCGTAAGAATAACGTCTGTCGATGGTAAAAAAACGAATAGCCGCTGAAAGCTCCTGAACCTAATATTGGGCGGCATTGAAAGGAAGGCGATACAGGTGCTCTCCACCTCGCGGTTTCGGTTAACGATGACGAAGCCTTTTATATTTTTCTC
Organism: Paenibacillus sp. Cedars; assembly: GCF_003184205.1. NCBI lineage: Bacteria > Bacillati > Bacillota > Bacilli > Caryophanales > Paenibacillaceae > Paenibacillus > Paenibacillus sp. Cedars. The sequence goes on along the minus strand of NZ_CP020866.1, from coordinate 6,229,791 downwards.
TGTCATTATGCTGCTCAAAAGCTACTTAGCCTGGATGGTCATTTTTGATGATGTGATGCCTTGGAAACCACTCATTACAGAAATTCCTTTTATCTGGCTTGTGTTCAGCTTGATTGAATGGTTTGCCTCCAAGCGGAAACTTGCTGCCTATATGAGCGTTAACCTGCTGCTGACCGCCATATTCTTTGCAGCTATTATGTATTATAAATACTACGGCGTTATCGTGACGTATCACGCGCTGGAGCAAGTCAACCAGGTAACCGCAGTCAGCAACAGCGTGTTCTCCTTAATGGACCCCTATTATTTGCTGATTTTTACGGATATCATTGTCATGTTCGTACTGCTGTGGCGCAGTGACCGCGTGAAGAAGTGGAAGATTCGGCATGCCAAAAAAGAGAAACGCAAATTCGTTCCCATCGTGTTTGTGTTCTCCCTGATGCTGTGCCTGTTCCAGATTATGCCTAACCGCGCAAGCATGAACGAAATCGTAAAGGCGCAGGAGATGGGAATTCTCAATTACGAAGCCTACACGATTTTCCAACAGGAAAACACCGAGCTTGCAGATGCCAAGACCATCACGCAGGATAAAATCAATGAACTGAAGGGACTTGGAGCATCGGATCAGGAAGCACTGCTCTCCGGTGTAGCCCAGGGCAAGAACCTGATCATCATCCAGATGGAATCTTACCAGCAGTTCTTGATGAATCTGAAGATTGACGGCAAGGAAATTACGCCCCACATGAACAAGCTGGCTCGTGAAAGCCTGTACTTCCCGAACTTCTTCCAGAATGTCGGGCAGGGTAATACCTCCGATGCCGAGTTTGTTGTAAATACCTCCTTCTACATCCCGCCGCGGGGGGCGGCAACGCAGCATTATGCGGACAGGGTCCTCCCTAGCTTGCCGAAATTGCTGCAAGCTGAAGGCTACGATACGGCCACCTTCCATACCAATGTGGTGGAGTTCTGGAACCGCGGAGAGCTGTATAAAGCGCTCGGTTTTAACCGTTATTATGATAAAGCCTTTTTCGGTGAGGATGATAAGCTGTTCTTCGGCGCCTCGGATGATGCCCTGTATTCCAAGACAGCCGCCGAGCTGAAAAAGATGCACGATACAGGAAAGCCGTTTTATGCTCAGGTCATATCGATGTCTGCACATCATCCTTATACCATTCCTGAAGAGAAGTACCGGATGACGCTCCCAGAGCGGTATGATGGTACGTTTGTCGGCGATTATATCCGCTCCCAGAACTATGCAGATGACGCGCTCGGCAAATTCATTGAGCAGTTGAAGAAGGACGGGATATGGGATAACAGCATGGTTGTTGTCTATGGAGATCACCTTGGACTGCCGATCTACTCACTGGATAACAAAGATAAAGAGCTGATGCGCGAAATTTATGGCCGGGACTATAATTCAGGCGATATGATCAACATTCCGCTCATAATCCATGGCGAAGGCCTTCAACCGGAAGTGAAAGAGCAAGTCGGCGGGCAGATCGACCTCTTGCCAACGGTTTCTAACCTGCTCGGCGTATCGTTGGACCAACAGCTTCATTTTGGTCAGGATTTGCTGAACAACACCGATAACAACTTGCTGCCGGAACGGTATTACCTTCCTTCCGGGACGTTTATCAACAATACCACCCTGTACATCCCGGGAATCGGCTTTGAGGATGGAACCAAGCACCCGCTGCCGAGCTCAGATGAGAAGTCGACGCAGGCTTCCCAGGAGGAGTTCGAACGGGCGCTGCAGCTGCTCCACCTGTCCGACAGCTATGTCAGACAGCTGCCACTCCATAAATAATTCGTTTCATGACAGGACAACTCTCCAGGTTCGTAGAGAGTTGTCCTTTTTTTCATAGACAGCTCACCCTGCAATCCTTGTTCCCTATGGGATTACACAACGGAAAGCAACTGGCATTTGACATAGTGGCTTACTTTTTCTTATGATTAATAAGAAAAACTCTATCGACTTACTTTCAGTAGACAGACCGCGTTTAGAGGAATTTTTTCTTGCGATCATCGAATTTGTTCAGCTTCGCTGAAAACTATAAATTTTATAATCTTAACAATATACCTTGTTTTGAAAACCGCATTCGTGGTGAAATTACGTACAACAACTCAAATTACGCATTCATAGGATGACATTTTAGCCATATATTTTTTTAGAGCAACTCGATTACGAATTGTAGGAGTGACGATCCGACTTGGACCCCATACGAAGGATAATCAGAATTATATGTTCAACACTTGGCCTTCTGCTGATCGCTTCCGTTACGCCCGTCCCTCTAGTGGACATAACCGATTCCGCTGCGGCTACGCACGGAATGGAAGCTTCCGAAGGCAATCTGCCTGAGTCGACGCCGGTCCCCAAAACGCCGGAGCCTGTTCGGTTGAAGCTGGAAGATAAGCGCCATGTGTCTCTGCTTTCCTTGAATAACGTTACATGCTGTACTGAAACCGATATGTTTCTGATCCTCAAGCACATGCTGCTGGAACCTTTGAAATTCAGGTCGAATTATGTTGACAGCCATGCATAGTAAACCATGGTTATTTAAAAACTAATTCAGATCAGATAAAAAAAGGATGTGTTTTGTTTGGATGACAGTATAGGCATAAATTTATTTTTAGTCGCTGTACTTATTGCAGCTACCGCTTTTTTCGTTATGACGGAATTTGCTATCATAAGACTTCGTCCCAGTCGAGTAGACCAATTGGTTATGGAAGGGCGTAAAGGCGCTCTTGCCGTTAAAAAGGTAACTTCGAATCTGGATGGGTACCTGTCTGCGTGTCAGCTTGGGATTACCATCACGGCACTCGGTCTCGGCTGGCTCGGGGAACCGACCATCGAGAAGATTCTTCATCCGGTGTTTGATAACTTTTCCATCCCGTCAGCTGTAGCTTCGCTAATCTCATTCCTGCTTGCTTTTGTTATTATGACTTATATCCACGTTGTTATCGGTGAACTTGCACCGAAAACGATTGCTATCAATAAAGCTGAAGCTGTGTCGTTCTTATGCGCGACGCCTATTATATGGTTCAACCGCATTATGTACCCGTTCATCTGGCTGCTTAACGGATCCGCCAACAAAATCGTTCGTCTGTTCGGCATGCATCCGGCCAGTGAACATGAGGAAGCTCACTCGGAAGAGGAACTTCGCATGATCCTGAGTGACAGTTATGAGAGCGGGAAGATCAACCAAGCCGAGTATGGTTATGTAAGCCGAATTTTTGCTTTTGATGATATGCTTGCCAAGGAGATCATGGTGCCACGTACCGATATGATCTGCCTGTATGTTGACAAGCCGCTTGCAGCGAACCTGCAGATTATCAAGCGTGAGCAGTACACCCGTTTCCCGGTTGTACGCGGCGACAAGGATCAGATCGTCGGTATAGTTAACACCAAGCAGTTCTTCCTGGAGTTTGATGACAATGCCAGCATCGATCTGTCCAAGCTGATTCATCCGGCCATGACAGTATCCGAAGCGATTCCGATCAAGAAATTACTTCGCAAAATGCAGCAGGAAGGCACGCATATGGCTATCCTAATCGACGAGTATGGCGGTACGTCCGGCATGATCACCATTGAGGATATTCTGGAGGAGATCGTCGGGGAGATCCGCGATGAATTCGACGAGGATGAGGAACGCGAGCTGACCCAGCCTGAGCCGAACCGCATCATCGCTGACGGCAAGGTGTCCATCAATCGGATCAATGATCTGCTGCATACCGATCTGAGCACGGATGACCTGGATACCATCGGCGGCTGGCTGTACGGACACAACTCCGAGCTCTCCAAAGGCGATACATGGAGCTACCGTGATCTGACGTTTACCGTCATCGAGAAGAAAACCCACCGTTATACGAAGCTGCAAATCGTCAAGGAAACGGAAGAAAATACGGCTGAAGAAACATCTGCCGTGGCAGCAACAACGGAACATAACGAGTAAGCGAACCATGAACCATAGCCGCCATGCAGCCCTTACGGGGTGATGCACGGCGGCTTTTTGCATGCTTTGCCGACATTTTAGCACTTTAACAAGTTATAACTCTGCTGTAATATAGAAATTACAATCTGTTATCGTATTGGGGGCAGCAAGACATGAATCGTCAAATAGCTATTATAGGAAGCAGTGGCGGCAATCTGTACAATCTGGGCGGCAGGGACCCGCTCAAGCTACTGGATGAGATATTGGTGCAGATGGAGAGCGCCGGTCTGTCATGCGGGGCTCTACAGTTCATCGCAGCCCAGGTCTCCATGGATGCAGCTAAGGACTCAACGCCCGCTGCACTTTACGGCTGGAATTCTAGTCAAGGCGAGCCGGTCATTATCGCTGAAGGCACCCTTCAGCAAGTGAATCAGGCTGCTGAGCGGCTTGACCGGGAAATTGCCGAGCAGATTGAACTCGGCGAGATTGACGGTCTCATTGTAATGAGTGCCGACCCGGAGGGCAGCAACCGACACGCCATTGAGGCTGCCGCCAAGTTCCGTCTGCCGGTGACCGGTACGGGAGGAACGTCCATGGCGATTATTCAGACCAAAGGCGCATACGTCATTGCCGCTTCCGGCACAACCGGCACCACCAACCGCACCCGAGCGGTCACGTTTGCTACTTCCCTCAGCAAGCATTGGCGGCTTCCGTATCGGCCGGTCATCGGGAACGCAGCAGCGAGCATCCACGCGGCAGCCGGAAGCTCATCTCCATGGCGCCGCATCAATATTCGAGGCATTATGATGGCCTCGCTTCCCGGCTTCATTGGTATGGCCCTGATCCTCGCGGTCAGCAAAATTCCGGGCTTATCGGCACTGACCGAGGTGTTTGATCTGATGATCAAGGCGCTGCCGGTCATCGTTGCCGTTATTGCAGCCAAGCAGGTATCCGAGCTGGACGAGGTCTCCATTGTCGCCGGGATCGTGGCCGGTGTCCTGTCCGTTGAAGGCGGCATTATCGGGGGTATCATCGGCGGAATTGGCGCAGGCATCATTGTCCATTACATATTCCGTCAATGTGTGGAGTGGCGTTTCCCGGCTACGACGGTCAACATCGTTGCAGGCGGCGTCTCAGGGCTGATTGCCGGTCTGCTGGTCTACTTTCTCATCGCACCGATTGCGCTGAGTGCTGGCGAGGGCATCCGCATGCTGATCGAAACGCTGGTCTCCTGGAGCCCGGCCATTGCCGGATTGATTGCAGGACTGCTGATCTGGCCTGCAATCATTGGCGGCGTTTATCATGCGGCCATTCTGCCGATCGTACTGCTTGAGATGGAAACCACGAGCAACAGCTTCCTCGGCGCGGTGGATATGGTCGGCTTGGTCATGGTATCCGCAGGAATTACGCTGGCCAACATCATTGCACCCCGCGACAAAGGGGAGGCCGCTGTAGCCGCTCCCGGATTTGCCATCAATATGGGTTTTGGCACCTTTGTTGAAGCTGCCTATCCATTCATGTTCTCGAATAAATTTGTATTTGCGGGCGCCATTGCTTCCGCTGGACTTGGCGGCATGCTTGTCGGCATATTCGGGGTTCGTGGCACCGCATACGTCCCCTCTTTCATTGGTCCGATCACATCGAATAACACCGTCGGCTTCCTGGTCTCCATGGCAGCCAGCATGCTCTGCTCGTTCCTGATTACGTTCTTCGTAAACAAGCTGTCCGGGTACCGTGAAGCTAAGAATACATTGAGTATGTAAAATGTGAGGACTCCTCTTCCAGGAGCCCATAACAACAAACGGACGGATCAAGGTTTATCCTCTTGATCCGTCCGTTTCCCTCATGATATTTGCCCCATCAGCCTTACGGAGTCAGGGCTGGCGATTTGCGATGCAGGGTGCCTTGCTCATAACTGTATGCCAGCTTGATCAATGTGCCTTCATCAAATGCCTTCCCGAGGAACTCCACGCCAACGGGAAGCCCGCCATCCGTAAAGCCCGCTGGAACTGTAATTGCCGGGAAGCCGGAGAACGGGCTGAGCCTGTTGTTCACACCCGAGTTCTGACCCTCGCCGAGTTTGCCAGCCGGTTCGGCCGAGGCTGGATAGACCAGCGCATCCAGATTGTGCTCGGCCATCACCTTCAGCAGCGATTCCTGCGTCAGCTTTGTACGGTCCAGCACAATTTTGCGGTACTCGTTGTCGTCCAGGGTCTCGCGAGCTTGTCTGGCTTCCATGGAGCTCTTATGCGATTCCAGATATTCACCGGAAGCAATAATCTCCTCCAGGGAATGGTAAGGTGCATCCTCACCCAGACTCTCCAGGTAATCATTCAGCTGGAATTTGAACTCCCAACCGCTGAGGCTTGGGAATTTCATGATAGCCTCATAATTCGGAATTTCGATATGAACGGCAGTCGCGCCTAACTTCTCCATATCCTTCACAGCTTGCAAAGTGATATCATTCACTTCGTTCTGCTCGGCCTTCGTGCCTGACAGAAGCTGCGTGACAACCCCAATCCGCGTACCTTGAAGACCTTCCTTGTCCAGATAACTCAAATAACTGTCTGGAACACGACCCACGCTCTGCGTGGTCACCAGATCCTTTGCATCATAACCTGCGGTAGCTTCAAGAACGGCTGCCGCGTCCGCTACGGTCCGGGCCATCGGTCCCCCCACATCCTGTGTTAACGCCAGCGGTATAATCCCGTCACGGCTGGACAGTCCAATGGTAGGCCGGATGCCTACCAGGCTGTTTAAGGAGGAGGGAATCCGAATGGAGCCGCCTGTATCCGTGCCAAGGCCGGCCGCTGCAAAGTTGGCTGCAATCGCCGCCCCGGTTCCGCCGCTGGAGCCGCCAGGATAATGCCCCAGATTATAAGGGTTTAGCGTCTGTCCGCCAAGTGAACTGGACGTGGTAATATTAAAAGCGAATTCGTCCAGATTCGCCTTGGCAATGATAATCGCTCCGGCAGCCTTCAATCGGGCGACCTGCTCCGAATCGTTATCCGGGATGGAGTCCTTCAGACACACGCAGCCTGCCGTTGTCGGCATGTCCGCTGTATCATAATTATCCTTCACAATGATCGGGATGCCATGCAGCGGACCGCGCGGGCCTGTCGTTCTGCGTTCCTCATCCAGCTTTCTAGCCGCCTCCACCGCCTTGTCGTTCACGGTCAGGATGGCATGGAGCTGATCATCGTAGCGATGGATTCTTGCCAGATAGAGCTGAACCAGTGTGACGGAAGTCACCTTCCCCTGTTCCATCGCCGTTTGCATCTCTGCAATCGTTGCCTCGGTAATGTCAAAAGGAGTTAAATAGGCTTCGATCCGATCGATCAGCACATGAGCATCGGAAATCGTCACCGGCTGATTGGGCGCAAATACCGTACTGCTATAACCGTTCATAATCCCTGCCTTCAGCAAGGCACCTGCAATCTCGGATTCAGCCTCTGACAAATCTGTATATTCGCTTGTGCTCTCCGGCAATTCAATCCATTCATAGATGGCAGCTGCAGCGTCTTTGCGCTTGATGGTTCCGGTTCCGTCCAGGCCTTTGAATTCAAGTCCATTCCCCTTCGCAACCGCGTTCAGCAGTTTGGAGAATTCCTGAACCGTAATAGGTGACGTTAAGCTGCTCTTCTGGATGCTGCTCACTTGTCCAGCGTTCGTGCTCGTGCTGGAACTAGCTTCCGCAGGTGTACCAGTAAGGATGAACGATCCGGCCAGCAATGAGGCACTAAGCAGTGCCGCACTCCCTTTTAATTTCCATGAGGTCATTTTACGCATTGACGCACGCTCCAATCTATCGATGTTGTTAGGTAGTTAGTGACTATCATAGATCATGTAAATTAACCTAACAATCTTTGAATTCGATAATGTAAGCGCATTATTATATGTATATCGGTAATTATCACTTATTTTCATTCATTTATTAAACAATTTCCTCTTTTTATAGATTCGTATAGTATAATGAAAGAAGGATATATATGTTAATTAAAATAACATTATACTCTAAATAGTATAAACAAACATTTCCTATCATAAATAATATGTTATATTACATAACATAAAATATAAATCTGTGCCTATTGAAATGAATCTAGCAACTAGGGCAAACCACAGCATCCTCTCTCATCTTCTCCTTGGCAGAATAAAACAAGCATACCTTACAAACATACCTTTTTTTCCGATATGACAGCTAACCAATCAGCCAGAAGGAGCGTCTATTATAGTAGGAGCTGGCTGCCCTATACTGGCAGCTTACCGAATGCCTGAATTCATCCCGTATTCAAGGAGGTTATCACTGCCGTGACATTCAGAAAAATATCTCTATTTGCCCTCACAAGCGTCCTGTTAGCAACTTCGCTCATCTGGAGCAGCGAGCAAGCGGACGTTGACGCCGCCGCCGCTCCGAGCTATTCCGTAAACGTAGCAGGCACACTCATGAATGACGTGTATATTCGCCAAGGCAAGGCCTATGTTCCTCTCCAAGGGTTAGCTGAGGCACTCGGGTACGAGATTTCCTATTCTCTGCAAGCGGAACTGGACCACTTCCATCAATATGATCTGAAGGCTCCAAGCGCTCCCCACATATCGGTATGGGGCAACGCAAGCCGGGGGTATACGATCGTGCGGAAGGCAACCCAAGAGATGAGTGTCAATGACATCAACATCTATGAACCGGAGCTGCTGTGCCCGGAAGCATCGGACTCTTGCAGGCTGGATGAGAGCAAATACGAAGGACCTGTTTTCACAAAAAACACCCTGTACGTCCCTGTACGCGACATGGCCAAGGCCTTCAACCTGAAACTGACCATTTCACGAACAAAGAAAGAACACGTAATTGATCTGTCCAGGAACTAACGGTACGATGATGACTCACACAATCAAAAAAAGAAGCCAAGCCGAGTCATAGACTCTGCCAGGCTTCTTATCATAAGAAGAGCTGAACTCCGTCATCTTGATTACATCTCTCTGATCTCGATATCATCCGCAGACGCCATTTTCGAAATATCGAACTCTCTGAAAAAATGGGTACTCGGAAACCCTCTCATATAATCAAAATCCTGCCCTATCTTCTTCGCAGTATCGGGCGTATTCAAATCCGAAGGATAGTAATTGATCTGAAGGTCCGTTTCCCCCTTTACGGTCACGGAAGGTAGCTTTCGTATCAGCTCCAGCACACGCTCCTGCTCCTCTGGAAGATTAGCTGCGGTGAGATCCGCAAATACGATTAAACTTACATTCTGACGAACTGCCCCATCCGCCTCCTGGCCAAGACTGTTATAATTGCGCTCAAGCGTCTCGGAATCCGAGAATACGTAGGCTTGCGCAAAAGCCTGGTTTGGATACAGCTCGTCCAGCAGTGGCTTCAATTGCTCTTCAAGCTGCTTCCCCCAGAGCAAGTTCAGATAAGTATCATTCGATAGGGTAGGCGGGCTGCCATCATCACTGTTTAGGGTAAACTCCAGATCAGGCGCCTGCTCAGAATGGGCTCTAAGATTATACGAACTGACAGCCCAGGTATAACTTACTTCCGTTACCTTGAAGGGCTCGCTGTACTTCTGTTCCAGATAAGACTCAGCCGCTTCCTGAACCACCCGTTTCTCCGCTGCCGTCTTCATGAAAGGGGAAGATCCCCAGGTGTACCCGCCATATATGGACCCGGCGAACAGGGCCAGTCCGATTAACGTCCTCAGGATGATTTTCCAAGGTGAGGAGAGCTGGCGCCGCCGCTTCTCGTCGAACATCGGTTTCTTCGGCGATCGGTAGTTGAAGTAAACGATGGGTATAATGAGTCCTACAATATGAAGGACAATGACCAGCGGGCCAATAATCAAGCCCAAGAAACCTAATGTGATGAAAAAAATATAAAGAGCCGCTCCCTGAAGCGCCATAAGCAGCACCCCGCCGATGATCATGCCCGGTGTCCCGATATAAAACATCCCGAGCCCGGTGCAGATCAGGGAGAGCAATGCTGCAAACCACTGATGTTTCCTCAAGTTATCATCCATCCTTTATCCCCATGATTTATGTATGATTGTAAAATCTGACACCCTAATTATAACCGCCTTCGGCCGATGGATAAACAATAAGCCCACTTCACCGCAGTGAAATGGGCTCGTAGTCAAACAGATGCCTCGCGAAAGCTCGGCGCCTATTCCTTCGGATGAATCATTTCTTCCGGACGGACAATCCGGTCGAAATCCTCCGCGCTTAACAGTCCGCTGGCCAGAGCCGCTTCACGGAGCGTTGTGCCTTCTTTGTGCGCTTGTTTTGCAATGGCTGCTGCATTCTCATATCCGATATGCGGATTCAGCGCCGTCACCAGCATCAGCGACCGTTCCATGTTCCCCCGGATGACATCCAGGTTGGCTTCAATGCCGATCGCACAGTTCTGGTCGAACGAATCCATGGCATCTGCCAGCAGACGTACGGACTGCAGGAAGTTATAGATGATAACCGGCTTGAATACGTTCAGCTCAAAATTACCCTGGCTTGCCGCAAAGCCGATGGTTGCATCATTGCCCATCACTTGGCAGACCACCATCGTGAGTGCTTCACTCTGGGTCGGATTCACTTTGCCCGGCATAATGGAGCTGCCAGGCTCATTGGCAGGAATGGTCAGCTCGCCGATGCCGGAACGAGGACCGCTTGCCAGCCAGCGAACGTCGTTGGCAATCTTCATCAAATCGGCAGCCAGTGCCTTCAGCGCCCCGTGTGCAAATACAATCTCATCATGGCTTGTCAGCGAATGGAACTTGTTGCTGGCAGAGGTGTAGCTTTTTCCGATCTGCATGCTGATTTCGGCTGCCGTCATTTCTCCGAATTTCGGATGGGCATTAATCCCGGTACCAACGGCCGTGCCGCCAATCGCCAGCTCGCGCATCGGTTCTACGGATGAGGACAGCATCAATTCACATTTCTCCAGCATCCGATGCCATCCGCTGATCTCCTGTCCAAGCGTCAGCGGGGTGGCATCCTGAAGATGCGTGCGGCCGATTTTGATCAGGTCTTTGTACTCCTCGCTTTTCTTCTCAAGTGTTTTCTTCAAGCGGCGAAGCGCAGGCAGTACATGCTCTTCTACAGCGACAACGGATGCCATATGCATCGCCGTCGGGAAGGTATCATTGGAGCTTTGGGATTTATTGACGTCATCGTTGGGATGAACACGCAGGGCGCTGCCCTTTTGCTCCAGCAGCTGGTTGGCCCGATTCGCAATGACCTCGTTCACATTCATATTGGACTGCGTGCCGCTGCCTGTCTGCCAAACGACCAACGGGAAATGCGCATCCCACTTGCCGGCCACAATCTCATCGGCTGCGGTCGTAATGGCATCCACTTTGTCCGCATCCAGCTTGCCCAGCTTGCCATTCACAATCGCCGCGCTTTTCTTCAATATTGCAAACGCCGAAATAATCTCCTTCGGCATCGTTTCGGTTCCAATCCGGAAATTCTCGGAGCTGCGCTGCGTCTGTGCCGCCCACAGCTTGTCCGCAGGCACTCTAACCTCACCTAAGGTATCCTTCTCAATACGGTAATCCATCCCAACTTCCTCCTTTGGCATCTTTAGTTTAGGCTATCCATGGAACGGGAGCTTATTGCCTGTCCTCACTCTCGAATCGGCAGATCGAACTCCGTCTTGCCCTCATTTCCAAGTTCTCTAAGATAACATGATGGCTCTTGTCAAAAACAACCTGGAAACCAGACTTCATGGGCAAGCTTCCGCCGCTTGTCGTTGAAGCCGCGCTGTCTTCCGCTCCATGAAATAACGTAAACGCTTTATATTCCATCTCTCCTATTATGACACAGACTTGCCCAAGAAAAAATATAGATTCATGCGCTTTATAACAACCACTCGAACCAGCGTGCATGCCCATCCGTCCGCGCGATCGTATACTCGCTTAGCACGCCCCCAAGAATATAATCGGCATGGAGATCGCCATCCCACATATTGTTGTAGACATGTACAATATCACGCGTCTTCCCGATCTCGCTCAGATGCTGCAGCAGGCGGCGTTTGGACGTCTCCGGAATCTGATTGGCCACATGCGTGTGAAATACGCAGATAACGGCCTCCTCCGGGATGACCCTCACAATTTCAGGCAGCAGCTCGGTCCCGTCCCCTTCCCGAAACTGTATCCCCGATTGATGTTTGAGCACCTCCACAGCCTGCTCCAGCATCGTCACCCGATCATGATAGCCCGGCCAGATTAAGGCGCGCAGCCACAAGAAATCCTCCGCGTTCCGTACATCATTCACATGCAGATCAATCCCCATCCGGTAGACCACCGGAGGGCTGGAAGGCAGCAGAAGCGGCAGGCGATCCCCCCTGATCTCTGAAGTCATGCGAACCTTTGAGCCGTTATGACCATAACTCGCTCCATCACCATAGGAATAGCTGTATTGATCCCATAACAGCTGCAATCCGGCACTGCAGCCAAGCTCTACCAAGGCAAGCGGCTTGCGGACTTTGTCGTAGATCGAGCAGAACGCCGGATACAAGTAAGCACAGCGGCGGACTTCATTCGTCTGAACCCGCTTGCTCTCCAGAATCTCGATGAGTACCCCTTCGTGCTTCAGCACAAACGAGCGAAAATGGGGGTAACACGAATTCATCGCTTGCGGCTGCTCTACCAGGCCGGGATAATACGACCTCAGCTCGGCCCCCTCGCCTTGGAGCAGCAAATATTGAACAGCCCCGAACAGCATATTGGGTACCGGCTGACCTGACGGAACAAACGAGGCCACCCGCAGCACCTCTTCATCATCAGCGATATGCCTCGCCAAATACTCATATAAATCGCTGGAGCCCTGACATTCCCGTTCAGCAAAATGACAGAACACGCTGGTTAACCGCTCTAAATCCACCATACGCCACACCCCTAATAGAGAATTAACCCTTTATATCGGCTACAACTATGTTACATCTTTCCAGAAGGAACGGGGATTCCGATCTTTTATCAGACTTATAAGAAAAATAAGATGGGAACAAAAAGAACCGCCCCTGTGAAAAAAGGGGCGGTTCTTCCCATGGACCTTCTATAGTTCCGGAGAATCCAGCCGGTACAATTGTTGATATCGCGGATAGTGCCGCATCAGTTCATCATGCGTGCCACGCATGGCGATTCGGCCGTGTTCCATGAATATGATCTCATCCATCTGCTCCACGCCCACCAGATGATGGGTCACCCAGATCAATGTCCGGTTCTGCAGGCTGGAGAAGATGGTGGACAGGAGCTCCCGCTCGGTTATGGGATCCAGTCCGACCGTAGGTTCGTCCAGAATAACAATGGGCGTGTCCTGCAGCAGGATTCGGGCTAAAGCCACGCGTTGGCGTTCACCGCCAGAGAATCGCTGACCTGCTTCCTGCATGCGGGTGTCGAGTCCACCCGGGAGAGAAGCCACCAGCGGCTCCAGCCGCGCCATGGCAGCAGCATCGCGTATCTCTTCCTCCGTGGCTTCCGGCCGGCCAAGCCGAATGTTGTTCGCAAGTGTCGTATCGAACAAGTGCGGGCTCTGATTCAGTACGGCAATAACGGAAGAGATCTCGTCGCCAAACCGCGCCGCCTCCACACCACCCAGGGTAAGACTTCCCGACGATGGCGCCAGCACCCCCTGAATCAGCTGCAGCAGGGTGGACTTCCCGGCACCTGAACGGCCGATAACGGCCACTTTGGCCCTAGGGGGAATGTCCAGCGATACCTCGGTTAAGGTGTGTCCTGCCTCTCCCGCACCGACAGGCTCCAAGGCAAACGAGCCAGCGGCTGCCCTATCATAGCTGAACATGATGCCATCCGCCTTCACGTGAACACCGCCGCGTATAACCGCCTCGGTCTCTTCGTTATTCAGCAGCTGCAGCGGTGCCTGCTTCTCATCGAATTCATCGGCGCTTTCGATGCCCTTAAGCCTCGCCACCGATTGGCCATACTGCGGAATCCGTTCCACGGCTTCGGATACGGGCAGGAATGCGTCCATAAACGGGAACACAACCAGCACAAAAGCTGCAATCAGCGTAACATCCATGGATCCATCCGCGTACTGCCGTCCTGACCAATACACCATCGACACCACCGTTACGGCAACGATGCATTGGCCGATCCAGCCCCGAAGGCGCGACCATCGCTTCAGCGATCTGTCCGTCCGGTCTACCTCGGCTTCATCCGCCTCATAACCCGCCAGGAATTCTGTCTGTCTGCCGCTGACATACCATTCATGGATGCCCAGCACCGCATCGGTCAGCTTCTGGTACAGGTTGTTCCGTGCCTGCTTCATCTCCCGGTTCTTCCGTTTGGTGAGCAGCAGGGATATCAGCGGCAGCACCAGAATCAGCACCGCAACATACAGCGCAAGCAGCAGGGCGAATGCCGGGTCGAACTGACCGACGGCCAGAATGATTCCAGCATACAACACAAGCGCAACGATGGATGGGAAGACCGTTCGGATGTATACATCCTGCAAATACTCGATATCATCAGAGAGCACGCCCAGCAGATCCCCGGTGCGGTATCGGGAGGATAAGCGGAGGGCTTGCGGCTCCAGGATGCGATACAGCCGCAGACGCATTTGGGACAGGATGCGAAGAATGGTGTCATGGCCCACCAGCCGCTCCACGTAATGGACAACCGCGCGTCCGATGCCGAAGGTGCGAACCCCTACCGTCGGCACATACACCATCAGGATGTTTTCCGGACGGAGCGCCGATTTGGAGATCAAATACCCGGATGTGAACATCAGCATCCCCGCAAACAGGATGGTGAGCACACCCAGTACGACAATCAGCAGAAAACGCCAGAAGTTTGCTGTCACATAAGGCCGAAACCACGATTCCTGCTTCATTGTACTCCCTCCATCAGCGATGTAATCAATCCATGGTATACGCCCCGTCTTGCCATAAGCTCGTCATGGGTTCCTGTTTCGGCTATGCGTCCCTGATGCAGAACGATGATGTAATCCATATCCCGCATCCAGTGCAGCCTGTGCGTTGCAAGAAATACCCATTTATCCTGAAAAAGGGACACCATCGTCTCCTTCAGCTCGTATTCGGTCTCAATATCCAGATGTGCCGTCGGCTCATCGAGCAGAAGAACCTGCCGACCGCCGAGGAGCGCTCGGGCAAGGGCAACGCGCTGTGCCTGACCGCCGCTTAAAGTCCGCCCGCCCCCGCCGATCATCTCGGCCAGACCGCCAGGCAGGCTGTTCACCAGATCGGCCAGGCCGGCCGCTTCAACAGCCGCTTCAACCTGAGCCCTTGAAGCGTCCGGCGCATAGAAGCGCACATTGTCCTCCAAGCTGGCGCTGAATAAATACGGCTGCTGCGGCATATAGGTGACCTCACTTCGCCACTCGCCCCGGCTGGAATGCCCCAGCTTCACGCCGCTCAGCTTCATCTCACCGGATGTAGGCGTCATAAACCCGCCTAATAGTTCGATCAGCGTGGATTTACCCGCCCCGCTCTCTCCGACGATGCCGATCCGGCCTTGACCCGATATTCGGAAGCTGACGTCCTCCAAGGAGGCAGGACCCGCCCCTGTATGCTGCAGTCCGATGCCGGACAGCTCCAGTACGCTGCTCTTCTCCCATTGGAACCGCGGCGTGGAGCCAGTACGTACCGGAATATTATCTTTAATTTTAAATGTTGCACCGGTTTGGGCCTCCAAGCGCTCTTTCCGGGCCTCCCGGATGATGGATTGCATCGCTTCCCCTGCCTGCTTGCCATCCAGCGTTGCATGAAAGTCAGCCCCGACCATGCGCACCGGAAGAAAATACTCCGGTGCCAGGATCAGGATGAGGAGTGCAGGCAGCAGCTCCAGGCTGCCGTTAATGAGACGCAAGCCCAGGTTTACCGCTACGGACGCTACCGACAGCATCGTGAAGAAATCCAGTGCAAAGGAAGACAGAAACGCAACGCGCAAGGTCCGCATGGTCGCAGCCCTATATCCCTCGCTGACCTGCCCTATGCTCCCGCTGTGCTTGCGGCTCTGTCCCAGAAACTTCAGAGTGGTCAAACCCCGCAGCGAATCCACAAAATGATTGGACAGCATCTGGTAGGAATCCAGCTGCTGCTCGGTCTGCTTTCTCGCGGCAAGTCCCACGAGGATGAGAAACACGATCAGGATCGGCATGGTCACCAGCAGAATAATGCCCGAGATCCGGTCCGTCATGAATACGTACAGCCATACCAGCGCAGGGGTAATGCCCGCCCCCATCATGCGAGGTATGGTCAGCTCCCCATATTTGCGGAACTTGCCGATGCCCTCCAGCACAAGCGTAACCACATGGCCTGTTCCTTCCGACCGGACAAAGGACGGCCCGTTCCGAAACAGCTCCTCCAGAAGCTGCTTCCTCAGGCTCGTGCCCGTCTCCTCGGCAAAACGCTGTGCAATTCCTTGCTGCACGGTGAAAATGCCGTGGCGTGCCAGAAAAGCAAGCAGGAACAAGGCAATGGTCTCCCCCTGCTCCTGCAGCGTGGATCCCGCGAACAGGGCGGATATGGCTTCCGCCAGCCATTTGGCTTGCAGGAGGATGGCCATGCTCTGTGCCAGGGTACATACGGCGACAAGGAAGAATACGATCTTGGCGCCCTTGTATCCCAGCAGATCTTTTCCCATCAGTACTCCAGATGCTCCTTCTCATGTACCCGTTTGTGGAAAACGAAGTAACTCCAAATTTGATATCCCAATACGAATGGCAGCAGCGATACAGCCACAATGGTCATGATTTTTAAGGAATACGGTCCGGAGGCCGCATTATAGATAGTCAGATCAAACGCCGAATGGATGGAGCTGACCATTACGCGAGGGAACAATCCCACGAACACGGATGTAACCAGCAGAGCAATGACGGCCCCGGTCATTCCGAAAGCCCAGCCGTCCCGCTTGACGTTCATGAAATACCCGCCCAGCAGGAATGCAAGCAGAGCCAGCACGAGCAGCACGCTTAACACCGCACCACGCTTCTCGAAGATATCCGTCATGAAATAGGTCATGACCCCGAATGCCACGAACAGTGCCGCCACCGGGAGCAGCAATCTCCGGGCCATGCGGCGCGCACGCTCCTGAAGATCCCCTATGGTGCGCAGCGTCGTAAACATTAACCCATGCAGCAAGCAGAGCATCACCATCGTCAGCCCGCCAACAACGGTATAGGCATTCACGACATCGAAGAATCCGGCATACATCTGCATCTCTTCATTAATCGGAAGCCCCTGAATGAGGCAGGCAAAAACAACACCCAGGAGGAACGGAGGAAGCACGCTGCCGATGAAGATTGCACCGTCCCACACCCTTTTCCAGCGAACGTCGCCTACCTTGCCGCGGAATTCAAAGGCCACTCCCCGTCCAATCAAGGCCAACAGAAGAAAAACAAGCGGAATATAGAATCCGCTGAACAGCGTGGCATACCAGTTCGGGAAGGCGGCGAACATCGCGCCGCCCGCTGTCAGCAGCCAGACCTCATTGGCATCCCAGAACGGGCCGATCGAGTTGATCAGCACCCGGCGCTGGGTGTCGCTTTTGGCGAGCAGCTGAGTGGACATCCCGACTCCGAAATCAAAGCCCTCCAAGAAGAAGAACCCGATAAACAACACGGCAACGAGCACAAACCACAGTTCATTAAGAGACAGCATGGTAGCCCTCCTTATTAAACGGATCGCTTGCGTGGCGGTCTTCTTCCTCCGCCGCATACGGCCCTTTCTTAATGACTTTAATAAACAAGTACGCCATAACGGCAGCAAGCACCGCATAGATGGCTGTAAACGTAATGAGCGAGAACAGGATGGAGCCTGCACTTACGTTCGGAGATATACTATTCTCCGTGGTGATCAGTCCGAATACCGTCCAAGGCTGCCGCCCGATCTCCGTCATGATCCACCCCGACGTGTTGGCGATGAACGGCAATGAAATGCCAAACAGCATCAATCTCAGGAACCATCTGCCAGCGTGCTCGACCTTCTTGCGCAGCATCAGCCAAGCTCCGTACAATCCGAGTAGAATCATCACGCTGCCTGCGGCCACCATAATCCGGAAGCTCCAGAAGGTGGTCCGCACCGGAGGTATATAATCGCCGGGACCGTATTGCTGCTCGTACTGGGCTTGCAGCTCCTTCATTCCGATCACTTCGCCGGAGAATTTGCTATAAGACAGAAAGCTGAGCAAATACGGAATTTTAAGCTCCATCTTGTTCTCCTGCTTCTCCGGATCGATGGACGCAATGACCGTCCAAGCCGCAGGATCGTCACTCGTCTCCCACAGGCTCTCGGCAGCAGCCATCTTCATCGGCTGCGTATCCACCAGATACTGCGCCTGCTGGTGACCGAAGACCGCAACCAGAATGGAGGTGGTGAGCCCCACCACGATGGCGATGTGGAATGATTTTTTGAAGAAATCCAGATCCTGCTTCTTCATCAGCTTGTAGGCACTCACGCCTGCTACCAGGAACGCCCCGGTGGCCAGTGCCCCAAAGATCGTGTGCGGGAATTCTACCAGCAGCTGCCCATTGGTGATCAATGCCAGGAAATCATTCATCTCCGCTCGTCCATTATTCATCTCGAACCCAACGGGACGCTGCATGAACGAATTGGCCGCCAGAATCCAGAAGGCCGACATCAGGGTGCCGAAGGACACCAGCCAGATGCTGAGCAGATGGACCTTCTTCGATAACCGGTCCCAGCCGAATATCCATAACCCGATAAATGTTGACTCGAGGAAAAAGGCCAACAAGGCCTCGATGGCAAGCGGCGCGCCAAACACATCCCCAACAAATCGCGAATAATCCGACCAGTTCATGCCGAACTGGAACTCCTGCAGAATTCCTGTCACTACCCCGACCGCAAAATTAATCAGGAACAGCTTCCCCCAGAACTTGGCCATTTTCTTGTATACTTCCTGGCCTTTGACAACATACATCGTCTCCATGATGGCAATCAAAAACGCTAATCCGATAGACAACGGTACGAAAATAAAGTGAAAAATGGTTGTCGATGCGAACTGAATTCGCGCCAGCATAACCGGATCCATAAAGATACCCCTTCCTTTAGCTCACGTGATCACTTTAAATTTGATTCTTTTTGTATTTTCGCAGACTGCGGCAGAAAGGATTGTGATCAATATCACAATATTAGGAAGGATTAGGGGCAAAAAGTTATAAATTTGTGACGAAAATCACTAAGTGTGAATGGAATTATGTGAGGTTTATCCATTGGAGCATGACTTGCCGCATCCCCTCACAGGTCAAGCCCGGTATTTACGCACCAAAAAAAGCAGGTTCGCCATGTAGGCCAACCTGCTTTAATGCATACCACCACCTTATTGAACCGCGCGAATCTCCGTCTCGATGAGCTTGAACTCCGTCACGTCCGCGATGCCGCGATTGGTAATGCGGATTTCGGGAATCACCGGCAGCGCGATCAGGGAGAAGGTCATGAACGGCGCATGGATGAAGCACCCCAGCTCCTTCCAGGCTTCCTCCAGTGCAGCAACTTCTTCCGCTACGATCTCCACTGGACGATCCGCCAGCAAGCCGGCAATGGGCATGGCCACCTTCGCGAGCACCTGACCGTCACGCACCACGATCATCCCGCCGCCGCAAGCTGCCAGCTCATTCGCCGCTAGTGCCATATCCTCGGCGCTCGTGCCCATCACCAGCAGATTATGGCTGTCGTGCGCCACCGTGGAAGCGACCGCACCGGATTTCAATCCGAAGCCGCTCGCAAAGCCAAGCGAGATTTGTCCGGTTGCGCCATGGCGCTCGATGCACGCAAGCTGAACCACGTCCTGGTTAAGATCAGGCTGAATGATGCCCTGCTGCACGGGGAGCACCGCTGTCATTTTGGCTGTGCGGGCACTGTTCTCGATGACCCGCACCACGTTGACTTCCGTGCGTGCGGTATCCCACTTGCTGCGGAGCAGGAAATCCTCCGCTGTCAACGGACGCTGCAGGCGAACCGAATGGAACGCTTTTTCCGGGTATTGGTATACAGGGAATAGCTTCACAACTTGGCCGTTCTCCGCAACCACCTCACCATCGGTGATCACAATCGACGGCACCATGCTGTTCAGATCATCAAGCAGCAGAATGTCTGCCGTTTTACCTGGCGAGATGCTCCCGAGTTCGAGATCCATCCCGAAGTACCGAGCCACGTTGATCGTGCCCATCTGGATGGCCGTCACCGGATCCACACCCTCTTCGATCGCACGGCGCACCACATGGTTCATATGGCCAAGCCTCAGCAGCGTCTGCGGATACACGTCATCCGTCACCAAGGAGATATTGTCCGTACGCACCTTGTCTTCCGTCACCACCTTGATGACTTCCTTCACGTCCTGCCAAGCCGATCCTTCACGGATCATCAGGTGCATCCCGAGGCGAACCTTCTCTAGCGCCTGCTCTCTCGTCACCGTTTCATGATCGGAGCTTACCCCGGTTGCCAGATACGCCTGAAGCATCCGGTCGTCCTCTGCGGGAAAATGTCCCGTCACCGTCTTGCCGGCACGCAGCGTGGCTTCGATCTCACCGCTCATCGTCGGATCGCCATATACCACGCCCGGGAAGTTCATGACTTCGCCAAGCCCGGCAACTCCAGGCCAGGTCAGCCCTTCTTCGATATCTTCCACGCCAAGCTGGGCTCCTGCATCCTCCAGATCAAACGTCGCCGGCACGCAGGAAGGGATGGTGGTGAATACCTTAAGCGGCAGCTGCTGTCCTTCCTCGTGCATCCACCGCACACCTTCCATACCGAATACATTGGCGATCTCATGAGGGTCCATATAGATCCCGGTGGTTCCGCTAACGATGGCCGCTTTCGCAAACTCGGTCACGGTCAGCATCGTGCTCTCCACATGCATATGGCCGTCAAGCAGACCCGGCGAGATGTAACGGCCATTCGCCTCGATGACCCGGGTCCCTTCCCCGATCGTATGATTGGCGCTGCCGATATAAGCGATGCGTCCGAATGCCATCGCCACGTCCACCTGCTCCTGAAGCTCGCCTGTAAACACATTGACCAGCGTGCCGTTCTTGATAACCAGGTCGGCCGGTGCCTGTCCTAACGCCACTTTCCCCAGCTCCCGGCTGACCTCGTATCGTTTCTGTCTCTTGCTTGAACTCATGATGAATGCACGCTCCCCTTTTTTTTAGATATCAGAAAGTATAAACTTCAAAGCTTGCGACTTCCTGATATCGCAATAAAAACTTCTTCTAACTGCGGTCTGTCATCTGTGAAAGTACGTCAATAGACGTTTTTCTTATGATGAAACGGTAAAAGTACAAAATCAATTCTACGCGCAAGCACGTAAAACAACCCGGACAGCGTATCTGCCCGGGTTGCCTGAACTAACTATATCCATAGAGGAAGAGAAGCCCGGTGCATCAGCAATGCATTGCTAATAGTCTGCACAACACCCCATCCGTTAAAACCTGCCGGTACCCGGATTCCAAGGTGATCTTACCGCCCGCCTCTCCATTCCATTCGAAGCCGGGCGCTGGACTCTGGCTCTCATCCTTCATGTAGTCAAGTCATTTACGGTAACCTGGTAGAAACGCCTGGGCCCTATTCCCCGGCATATACATTAAGATTTGATTTTGATCCTGTTTACCCTTCAATTCTCTTTTGTTTCATTTGTTGTATGAATTATAATCTTCTTGCCCGAGAAGTCAAGTGTTTGGAAAGAACTGCACATCGGCGGCAACGGCCTCTACGCCAGTTTCCTCCCCATGTTCTGTACGCGCTCAAGCCATTGCTTTTTTGCGCTCTCAGGCATTTTGCGAAGCTGCGTGATGTTCGTGGCACGAACCGAGCTCACGCCGCAGAACTTCAGAATGGAATGCTTCATCATTTGATGCCCGGGCTGACCCAGATAGAAGCGATAGTAAACGTAGGGCGAATCCATCGTGACAATCAATCGGGCGGTTTTCCCTTTGAGCAGTTGCTCCGGCAATGGAGAGTTCCGGCGGTACTTAAACGCAAAGCCCGGCAAAAAGACTCGGTCGATAAACCCCTTCAGCAGTGCCGGCATGCCGCCCCACCAGTTCGGGTACACAAATACCAGATGATCCGCCCATGCGATGAGCTTCTGCGCTTCTTGCAGATCGGGCTCCAGAGCTTGATTCCCCTTATAGCCGCCGGATAGGCTCAGATCAAAATCCATCTCTCCAAGCACCAGCTCACGCACCTCTGCCCCTGATTCGGCTGCCCCCTGCGCATATCCCTTGGCCAAATGACTTCCATAACTGTTCTCAATCGGATTGCCCTGAATAATCAAAATCTTTTTCATACACGTTCCCCCTGTTAATTTGGTTAATAAACACTAACCTTAAGGTAAAAAGAAAAGGTCACACCGGACCCTTCCCTAAACCTGTCAAAGCCAGTAGATGTGCCGTCACCTCAGGCGCCAGCGCCGAGAGCGGTTCCTCAAGCTCCCCTTGCATCGTTGAAACGGCCAGCTGATTGAATGCACCGATGATCAACACCGCGGTTAAGCGTATATTCTGCGGCGGAATATCCCGCTGCAACACCGCTTGATCGAGCAGATCGCATAATGCATCGAGCGGCTGACGCCCCCTGCTCTTGAGCACCTCCGTAAACAGCTCGTGATGCTGGGACAACAGCAGCAAGCCGTATTTATCCTCGTCATAAGACTCCAATACACGGGTGACCAAGGCGGACAACTTCTCTGCGAACAGTCCGGTTTGGGAAGCGTAATCATCCACCAAACGTGTGTAACTGCCGCAGTATTCCTCGAATGCCTCCGCAGCAACGGCATCCTTATTCGTAAAATGCTTATAGATCGCTGCATCCGTCACACCAGCTGCCGCGCCGATCTCCTTCACCGATACCCCGTCAACGCCCTTCTCGGCAAAGAGTTTCATGGCCGCCTGCAATATTTCCTTCTTCTTGCTATCGAAATGCGGTTTCTTTTTCATAATCATATCATAAGTGAACACTAACCAAATTGCAATGGGAATGAAAAAAATCGTGTGATGACGTCAATCATCCTTACCATGTGCCGTGCAATCCGCACCATCTTGCACGGAAACCTCAGGCAATAGAACAGTGATGGTTGTTCCGCGGCCGACTTCCGACCACAGGCCCACTCGGCCTCGATGTGCTTCGACAATCGCTTTGGCAATGCTCATTCCAAGCCCTGAGCCATCCATGCTCTCCTCGGTGTTTGTCCCCCGGTAGTAGCGTTCAAACAGGTTGCGGCGAGTCTCTTCGTCCATCCCTACGCCTTGATCCGCGACCACAATCGCCGCGCCGCCGGGACGTCTCTCTACCCGTACTTCAACATGAACTCCCTCGGGATTGTGCTTCACGGCATTCGTAAGCAGGTTATCCATCAACCGCTTCAGCCATTTGGCATTGCCATCAATGAGCAGCGGCTCTTCGCCTCCGATATAGGAAAAATTCGCATCCAGCGTTACATCATTCACGTATTTAAGCACGCAGCGCCGCACCAGTTCATTCAGATCAAGCCGGGTCAGTTCCTGCGGCCGGATCTCGCTCTTAAGACGAAAGACAAGCGAGAAGTCATCGATCAACTCCAGCATGTAATCGCCCTTTTCCCGAATGACGGTTCCCATCTCACGCAGCTCCTCCTGACTCCAGTCCTGCGGCGCGTTCTCCAGCATATAACCATATCCCTGGATCGAGGACAGCGGCGTACGCAAATCATGCGATATTCCCGACATCCATTCTTCCCGATTCCGGTCCAGCCGCTCGCGCTCCCGTTCGGTCTCGGCAAGCTTCTCGGCCATCCTGTAGAAGGAGTGAATCACTTCCTTATACAGCTTGAAGCGCATGCGCAGCTTCCCGTTCTTGCGAAATACGCGCTTCCGGTCCTTGGGCGTCAGCACTTCCTCATAAGCTCCGCTCCCCATGCGCTCAAACCATCCGGTAAACAGCAGCAATGGCCGACTGTACCGGTATCCATGCCAAATCGCTACCGCCAGCGACAAGATCAGTACACACAGCAAGGTCCACAGCGCCACACGGATCAGCTCATTCATAATAGGCTGCTTCTCCAGCGTCTCATCCTGCGGTGTATGGTACACCCAGGTGCTGCCGGTAGCCGGGTCGCGATAAACCGCAATATGCGTGGAGTAAGTACCGGGCTGCTCCTGCATCGTAATGATCTCCAGCGGATGGTAGCTTGCCTTATACTCGCTTCCCTTTCCAATCGCTTGCACAATCTGGCCATCCCGGTCAATGACATGCAGATATCCGCCCAGACTTGCCAAGTCGCGCTTCAATTCTGCTGCTTGCGCCGGGTTCACCCTGCCGCCCGCTTGATACCGGGTATACCATTCCCTAAGATGATCCGAGCTCTCGTCAATTCGCCCCGCGAGATACAGCAGCGGGTCCTTATAAGTCAGATCCATCTGCCAATCCATTGTATACTCCCCAAGACGCCGCTTCTCCTTAATCTCAAGCAGGCTGCTAACCGAGTATTCCGAGGGAACATCCGGTTCGGTGTTGGTGGCGTGAATCACATTCCCTTTCATATCCACCACCTGCAGCCACATCTCTTTGTCCTGGAGCAGCTGCTTCCAATGGTCATCCAGCAGAACCTTCCCGTTCTCCGTCACCGTCTCCGTTACAATGCTGTTCAGGACGCCGGTCGGGAAGTTGCGCCTCATCTCTTCATCACTGATATGCTTGATCAGGAAGAATAAGAGAACGATGAGAAAGCAGAACATAAATGCTGAGAACGCAATCAGTTGGTATGTAAAATGAAAGGCCAGCCTTCTGCGCAGTCTCATCGCCCTTTCTCCTTAACCAGCTTGTAACCGAGTCCTCGAACCGTTAGCAAATACTGCGGGTTGCTAGGGTCCTCCTCGATTCGTTCCCGAATGCGCCGGATATGCACCATAACGGTGTTGTCCTCACCTATGCCATCGATGCCCCATACGGCTTCATACAGCTGGGACTTCGAGAACACTACCCCCGGGTGCTTGCAAAAATAAAGCAGCAGCTGAAAGACCTGTGCCGGACAAGGCACAGGCTCTCCCAGCACCGTCAGCTCGCCAGCGGATTCATCGACCCTGAACCGGCCGAAGTCCCATGCACGCTGAATAACCGGCTGCTCGGCCGATGGCATCATCCCGAAGCCGCCCCGGCGCAGACGCGCTTTGATCCTTGCGGCAATCTCCAGCGGATTAAACGGCTTGGTGACATAATCGTCCCCGCCCATTGCAAAGCCTGTCAGCACATCCAGATCGGACGCTTTGGCCGTCAGAAACAGAATGTGCGGACTGCCATACGAACGGATTTGCGGACAAAGATCAAACCCCGTGCCGTCGGGCAGCATGACATCCAGCAGCACGATATCCGCTCCATGAGCGGCGATCTCGCTCAGGGCTTCCTTGCAGCTTGAAGCTGTATATATGCGGTTAAAGCCTTCCTTGCGCAGCACCATCTGCAGCATTTTTACGATGGAAGGTTCATCATCAACAATTAAAATTCGTGTATCCATTTTATCCTCACCCGCTATTTATGCTAGCACAGCAACCTTAACAGGAGTTAAACAAATGCTGGAAGTGTTAAGAAAAAGTTAGGAAGCCGTTTCCGCGTTATTTATGTTCAAGTTTTATACTTGGGGTTAGAGGTGACATACATGAATTCAAACAAACGTTCAACGGCGGTCGATGCCATTCGCGGATTAAGCTTGCTCGGTATTCTGATGGCCAATATGCTTATTTTTCAGTACGGCATGTTCGGCAAAGACGAGCTGCATTACTTCCAGCCTTCCACGCTGGATCAGATCAGCCATGACATGCTGAAAGTATTCGTCGAGGGCAGCTTTATGCCGATCTTTACGTTTCTGTTCGGCTACAGCATGATCAAAATGAGGGAAAGCCTGATCAACAAAGGGCTCAAGTACGGTCGAAGTTTCTTCCGCAGATCGGTTCTGTTAATCGTTCTGGGTCTGCTGCATTCAATATTCATATGGGAAGGCGACATTCTGCTGTTTTACGGAGCGATCGGTCTCTTCCTTGTGCTGTTCGTGAAAAGAAAGGTCAAAACCATTATGATCTGGGGTGTTCTCCTGCTCACACTGGTATCCCTCTTTGGATACGGCTCCGTCGAGCCGGTTGCAGGTGAAACAGAGCGCATGGAGAGTTATGTGAAGCAGTCGATTGAAGTCTACGGCAGCGGCACTTACAGCGAAATTCTGAATTTCAGATCAACGGAGGAGATGCCCATCGATCTGCCCGACTGGTTGATGCTGCTGGTCATCTTGATTGCTCCGCTGATGAGTGCACCGATGTTCCTGTTTGGCATGGTGGCCGCGAAACGCGGACGCTTTCTCCATCCTTCCATGGAAATCAAGCTGTATCTTAGATGGGCTCTGCTCGTTCCGGTCGGGCTTGGATTAAAAACTGCAGCCGTCATGCTCGGCGCAACCCATAGCTGGAGCGGCGTGTTCACCATGCTTGGCGGTCCTCTGCTGGCGCTGGGTTATCTGTACCTCTTCGCCTCCCTGTACGCGTTCTCGTCTCAGCAATCCATTGTAATTCGGGCTTTTGAAGCGGTGGGACGCATGTCGCTGACCAATTATCTGTCGCAGAGTGTTGTATGCGTATTGATCTTTTACGGATTCGGGCTGGGATGGTTCGGCAAGCTGGGCGTGCTGCAAGGAACGCTGCTGGCGGTTCTGATCTATAGCGTGCTGGCAGCGGGCAGCCTGCTCTGGCTAAAAAGGTTCCGCAGCGGTCCGGTGGAGAGACTGCTCCGCATGGGCACCTACTGGTCTTGGAGCGGAAGGGCTAAACCCAAGGAAGCAGCTCCGGTTGCAGCCGTACCTGCAGCAGAGTTTCCGGGGGATGGCCCTCCGGCTACTTAAGCGTTCCGTATGTTTCTTTTGCATGCAGAAGCCGGTTCCTCCCAAGCCCGAGATGAAATCAGTCGGTTCCTTCATGTATAATGGACATACATGCAAGGTGCTAGACATTTCTGGAATTTTTCCGGTCATCAACCGAAGGAGGAATCACGCATATGCTGGTTGTTACAAACTCGATTAAGGTCAAACCGGGCTTCGGTAAAGAGATTGCGCAGCGATTCGCCGAAGCGAAGGGTGTGCAGGAGATTGAAGGTTTCGTGCGGATGGAATTATGGCATGAGGCAAAGGAAGGCGCAGAGGCTGAGGAATTGAAGGTCTCCACGGTGTGGGAGGATGAGGAAGCATTCAAACGCTGGACATCCAGCGAGTCATTCCGGCAATCCCATGGTCAGGGCCGCAACGAGAATATTTTGGGCGCATCCTTGAACAAATATGAGCTGCTGATCAGCCATACCAAGTAATGGAACAATGCCCTGGCGCTTTATAGCACCGGGCTCGAAGTACCGCTTCATATCCAAGATTCAGCCAGGGGGCGTTTAGCCGGGCTGAATCTTTTTTTATGATGGGGGGTGGAATGGAGCGACTTGAGAAATAGGATGATCTGTTCATGAAGCGTGGCATTCTCACTTAACGCTCTGCGCGTAATCCATGTAGTTGTATCCGGATGCCTCTGGCGTTTCCATGGTGATCCCCGGCAGCAACTCCGGATTGTGCGCCCGCCCTTGCTCGATCAGATAACGACTCAGCAACTCTTGTTCCGGCCCTGAGAGCGCGTACCACTGACCCTCCACCTCGAATTCATTGGCAAGTCGAAGTTTCTGATTCCCCTGCACCATGTCCATGGCATACAGGAACCCCGGGCCCCGAGCTCCTTCTATTTTATAGGCTTGAAGCGAATTCACCCATTGCATGATCTGATCAAGCTCCTCCTCCTTATCCAGGGTCAAACGCGTGCCGTCCCCAAAAAAAACCTGGATGGCATCAACCTCCGCCGATTTCAGACCGATTAACGATGGAACGGATACCAGGCTGATTTCGTCGTCAGCTGTATCCTGGATTGAGCCTTTGCAGCCCGCGATCACGAGCAAACAGGCGGCTGCCAACAGCACCGAGATGAATCCGTACTTGAACAACATATGTATTCCTCCTTCTGCAAAGAGAGGCAGACTTAAACTCCTATAACCACATTATAAAATACAATAACAACAAAATGGTTATATTAAGCACGATCAGGCAAAATGCCATACATTCAGAATCAAAGGAGCTGACATCCCATGGAAAGCACGCATGATTTTGTGAAAAAAATGAACGAGAACGCGGAAAAAGCCCGCCACAACAAAGAGAATCACGGCAAAGGTACGCCTAGCGACAAGCTCCCGGGCAAACAACACAGCACCAAGAAATAAAATGAACTTACCGCGATCCATACGGATCGCGGTTATTTGATCAGGTTGTTCGGGATCTCATGACCACCGTCTCCCCTATTACATATGGATTACAAACCTTCCGACGCCTGCTTCAGTAAAGATGCCAACGCATCATAATCCACCTGCTGCCCAGCCGTGATTTTGATCGTTTTCCGCTCAGGCGGACCTTCGAATAGCGGCTGCGGCCAATCCAGGCCCGTCGCATTAAATATCGTAAAGCTCACGGCCGTCTTGGAGATGCTGATCACCGCCGCATATTTCCCATTTTTCAGAAAATGGGGCTTTTTATATTGAAGCCGTTCCGCAACGCCCGGGATTGTGCTGTGCACGAGTTCCCGAAGCCGCTCGCTGACCTCAACCTTCCAGGAATCATTCACTGCCGCAATGTAGTCCGTCACTTCTTGATTCATCTGATTTAACTCCCTTTCGTATCATAGTGTCCAACCTATTATTCATTCAATTCTCATTGTTGATGATCAGCCCTGAAAAACCATCTGCCAGGTCATGCCGTATCGATCAATGACTTCTCCGTAATAAGCCCCCCATGGCTGCAGCTCAAAAGGATACTTCTCTGTACCCCCTTGGCTGAGATTACGATAGGCGGCGCGGGCGTCCTCCTCATGACTAAACGTTAAAGCCAGCCCCATATTCGAGCCCTTGGGAGTCTCCTGAAAAGCATCCGTCAGAATGAGTCGATTGCCGCCAGCCAGGGTCAACGACATGTGCATGACCTTATCCTGATGGGCTTCCGGCATGCCCGGCATGCTCCCGAAAGTAGTCAGTATGCCGATTTCTCCTCCCAACGCCTGTATGTAAAAATCCGCCTGTCCTCTTGCATCCTCGGAAATAATAAACGGTACCATCTGTGCTTGCATGTTCGTCTTCCTCTCTATTCGTTTAATGGTTTTACATATAGATGACGAACAGGATTCGGCGTAATCGACACATTTTTAAATATTTATCAAAAAAATTTCAGATCTTTTTTTGCGCTCATTTTCAAGGTTCACCAGTCAAGCATTCCGCCGCTCGATCGAGCAGCAGCTCCCGTTCCCTCTGATTGTCCGTCAGCGATGCTGCCCGTTTGAACTCGGCACAGGCTTCTTCGAGCCGTCCCAGCTTAAAGAGCAGGTCTCCCCTTACGCTCGGGAGCAGGTGATATCCCTTCAAGGCAGGCACGGATTGCAGAGCATCCACGATCTCAAGCCCAATCTCCGGACCGAAAGCCATGGAGAGGGCAACGGCACGGTTTAATTCCACAATAGGGGAGGGAGAAACCTGGGCTAACGCTTCATATAGCGCGGAGATGCGAATCCAATTCGTCTCTGCGGCACTGGCCGCTCCGGCATGACATGCGGAGATTGCGGCCTGAAGGGCATAAGGTCCCGTCATGCCTCCCAGTTGCTCGATTCGATCGAGAGCGGCAAAGCCTCGGCGGATCAATAGATAATCCCATAACGCCCGATTCTGGTCCAGGAGCAGAACAGGCTGACCGCCCGTATTGACGCGGGATTTGAATCGGGAAGATTGAAATTCCATTAACGCAACCAACCCGTGCACCTCGGGCTCCAGTGGGGCAATCTCAGCCAGCACCCGCCCGATCCGAAGCGCTTCCTGACACAACAGCGGGCGAATCCACTGACTGCCGGACGATGCTGCATAGCCTTCATTAAACATGAGATAAATGACCTCAAGCACCGATGACAATCTCGGTTTGAGCTCCGTTCCTTGCGGAATTTCAAACGCGACCCTCGTTGCCGACAGCGTCCGCTTGGCACGAACAATGCGCTGCGCTATCGTAGCTTCAGGGACAAGATAAGCATGGGCGATCTCCACTGTCGTTAATCCGCCAAGCAGGCGGAGTGTTAGCGCCACACGGGCTTCGGGGGAAAGAACCGGATGACAGGTCATAAAGATGAGCCGCAGCAGATCGTCATTCACTTCCCCCGGCTCCGGTACCTCCATGTCCGAATCCATCCGGACATCCAGCTCGCGGCCCAATAATGCGTACTTCTGATCGCGCACTTTATTTCGGCGCAGCACATCAAGTGCTTTTCGCTTCGCGGCGGTCATCAGCCATCCGCCAGGATTATCCGGTATTCCTTCCTTTGGCCATCGCTCGAGCGCAGTGATCAACGCATCTTGCGCCAGATCCTCGGCGAGACCGATATCACGAACCATTCGCGTGAGATAGGCGATAATCTTGGAGGATTCGATTCTCCATATCGCCTCGATCGCACGATGTGTATCTGCAGCCGGCATTAGGGATTCTGCCTTTGGATATGTTCGCGCATCTCATATTGTTTGGCCTGGGCTTGTGGATCCTGCGTCAGATCCGTGGGTTCAAACACCTGCCGGAGCTCGATCTGGCCTGCACCGAAGCCGTGAGGGTCCGGCATGCGCTTGGCCCATTCAATCGCTTCTTCCCTCGTCTTCACTTCAATCAAGGTATAACCCGCAATCAATTCCTTGGCTTCCGTAAAAGGCCCGTCGGTAATCTTCGCCTTGCCTCCAGGCTCCGGATAGGAAATCCGGATGGCACCGGAGCTTGGATGCAGTCCGTCCGCAGCAAGCAGCACACCGGCTCTGGCCAGCTCCATGTTGTACCTCATCATGGCATCCAATTGCTCTGCACTTGGCAGCACACCTGCCTCCGAATCCTCGGTTGCCCTTACAATCATCATAAATCTCATGGTATATTCCCTCCTGTTATAGGAACCTTGCATTCCCGTTCTATACTTATACAACGAATGGAGAATTGCCTAATCGACATGCATTTCATAAATCTTCATTCTTCCTAAATAATAAGCAGCAACAAAAATAATTAAGTAACAACCATTTCGTTATGGGATCACATATTCCTGTTTACGTGATTCGATTCCATGAAAAAAAGACCAACCAAGTACATCGCTTGATTGGCCTTTGTAAGGCTATGATTCTTCACGAATTCCTGTAATGCATTCATCCCATGGACTTGGCTCGTTCCCGGTACGTTTTATTCTTCGCGCGATTGCCGCAGGCTTTCATCGAGCACCATTTGCCCGTCCCCGGCCGGGAACGGTCGACGAATACCCACTGGCAATCCGCCGCCGTGCACACCCTCAATCTGCTCCACAGATTGTTTTCACGAAGTCGGAACACCAGAATCAACAACCGTGCCAAACCTCCCTTTCCCTGTTCCTCCACGGACTCCATCACATCGGACATTTCACCGAAACGATAGAAGAAACGGAATTGGCCCGCGATACGATTCAACGTCTGGAAATCGTCGTCCTTAGGTTCATGCGGGTTATATGGAATGGCTGCCCTTAAGCTGCTGCGCAGTTCACGAGCCAACGTCAAATCCACTTCGGTTACGCTGTCCAAATCATGAATAAAGCCATACTCCAAGAGCCAGGATCGTAGGTCATTTACGCCTTCAAGAATCTCCACGCCCGGATCGCCCTCATATCTCATCCGTCTATCATGGGTATTAATATAGTCTGCTATGATTTCCAGCTGCTCCAATTCTGCTCCCACAACAAACAAACCTCCTATTGATGTTTTCATGACAAACCAGTAAAATGAATTTATCGGTTAGCTAACCATTAATTTTATTTTAACAGTCATCACGTGTTGTTGAACTCCCTGTTACCTGTTTATATCTATCCACTGCAAGTATGTTGTTATCAGTATAGCAGACTCCAATCTTCCTAAGAGGTGAAGTGAATGAAGATCAGACCCTTTTCTTATCCAATTGAACCCGCTGCGATTGATGACCTGTACCAACGCCTTGATATGACCCGGTGGCCTGACGAAATCCCGGGTGGCCGCTGGAATTACGGAATCCCGCTTGATTTCATGAAGGATATAATCGCTTACTGGAGGCATGAGTTCGATTGGGAAGCCTTCCGTCGCTCCATTCATGCTTATCCGAGTTATGTCGCTGAAATCGATGGGGTAGACATTCACTATATACATATTAAGGGCAGCGGTGACAACCGCGTCCCGCTCCTCATCGCCCACGGATGGCCCAGCTCCTTCTATGAAATGCTGGAGCTGATCCCTTGCCTTACGAATCCTGGGCCAATCGGGGGTCGTGCGGATATTTCCTTCGACCTCATCATTCCTTCCCTGCCGGGTCACGGCTTCTCGGGTATTCCCTTGCGTCCAGGCTTTGAGGACCGACAGGCAGGAGAACTGCTTATGAAATTAATGACGGGGCTCGGTTATGAGCGATTCGGTGCCCATGGATATGATATCGGAGCCAGCATTCTTGGGCTCATGTGTCTTGACCATCCCGACCGGTTCATCGGTTATCACACCACATCCCCCGGCAACCCGAGCCCCTGCGTGGACTCGACTTCCCCGCTTTCGGATGAGGAGAGGGCGTTCCTCCAATATCAGCAGCAATGGTACCGTGAAGAAGGCGGCTACGCCCATATTCTAGGTACAAAACCGCAAACGGCAGCCTACGGCCTGCATGATTCTCCTGTGGCACTGGCCGCTTTCATTCTTGAAAAATGGCATTATTGGACATCCCCCGAAGATAACAACGTATTGCAGCATTTCAGCAAAGAGCTGCTCATCTCCAACGTCTCCATCTATTGGGTGTCCGAGACCATCAATGCCTCGAACCGCTACTATTATGAAGGCACGCATACGAGATGGCCGGGACCGGGAGAAACCTCGCCTGTACCGCATGCGGTCACCTTAAATGCACAGCGAAACGAGCGTCCGCCGAGAGAATACGTGGAGCGAATATTTCCGAATGTGATCCGCTGGAAGGATCTGAATTCGGGCGGGCACTTTATTGCGGCTGAACAACCCGCATCGGTTGCCCAGCAAATCGTGGCGTTCTTCGATGCGCTAAGGTAATTCTCACGAGGTACGGTAACTCCCTCGAATGTTAGAAACAGGAGATTGCTGTCTCGGTGCAGAAAGGATTAGCTACTAATTCTCTTGAATGCGGTGATCTCCATGAACAGTATGATTCCGAATCGAATACATATCATCGGCTCGGTCGGTAGCGGCAAAACGACGCTTGCCAGGGCGCTCTCCGCCCGGCATGGCATCCCCTATTACGAGCTCGACAATGTGGTCTGGGAGCGAGCCAACCCTGACGATATCCGAAGGAGCGAGGCGGACCGGGATGCGCTGCTGCTGGACATCGTGAAGACGGAACGCTGGATCATTGAAGGCGCCCATCTTGAATGTGTCAGCCCCAGCTTCCAGCAGGCGGATCTCATCGTTTTCCTGAATCCTCCCTACTCCACAAGAACCTACCGGATCATCACCAGATTCATCAAACAGCGGCTTGGACTGGAACAGGCGCACTATAAACCCGTCTGGATCATGCTCCTGAACATGTTCAAATGGAGCGCGTCTTTTCAGCGCGAGGGCAGGCACCGGATCCAGCACACGCTTAGGAGCTATCCCGATAAAGTGCTCCTTGTGAAAAACCATAAACAGCTCATGCAGCAGCTGGAGCTGTGGTCACCTCCAACCGGAGGAAACAACCCGGTCGCAGAGATCAAGTTAAAAAACGGAACTTAGAAGATGCGGATGAAATGGGCAGCATAGCAGGCATAGCTTAACGGAACCATGCTTACTATCGGAACGCAAAGTACCGATTTCGAATTGTGCGTGACATAGAGAAGCATCAGGGCAGGCGGCCCTTCAAGAACGTGGTCGTTAGTGGCGGTAGCTTTGGCCCTCTCGAGAACATGGTCATTGGTGAGGGCAGCATAGCAGGCATATCGAGAGCATGACCGTTGCTAATAGGCAGTACTTCGGCTCTCGAGAGCATGGCCGTTGGTGAGGGCAGAATAGCAGGCATATCGAGAGCATGATCGTTGCTAATGTACTTCGGCTCTCGAGAGCGTGGCCGTTGATCATGGGCAGACACAAGAGGACCTCCTAACGGAGGTCCTCTACTGCTAACAGACACAGTTGACGCTATTGGAGGTAAAAAGCTCCTTTTAAAATCGCAACGGACCTGAGGTACCTTAATTCGTAATATCACAGGTGTTTGAACAGCGAAAACTCTTTATAACGACTGTGGTGTCCGTTACATTTGGGATTGTGCGTTTTTACGGTAAATAACGTCCGCTGGGTCCATTAGAGATTCAAACCAGGGCAATCATGCACCCCGCCCGCAACAAAGGCTTCCCGGCTTCCGTATGCTGGGAGCGTAATTGCTTACCGGTTTGTGTCACCATCCAGCCTCCGTTTCACCGATTCAGGAGTTCCGAACTCAGCCGCTAACCGGTTGAGCATCTCCGTACTCTGCAGCTCCTGGGCAGCTTGTTCATCATTCAGAAAATATCCATACTCAAATACCGTTCTCCCGTATCCGGCGCAATGCAGACGACTCGCTTCCCTTCCCCCAGCCGTTCTGCCACGCGAAGGGCTGCGAATACCGAAGCGCCGGAGGACGGTCCGACCAGAATTCCTTCCTTGCGTGCCAAATCCCGAACAGTTTGCAGCGCATCCTCGTCAGCGATCTGTATGATCTCATCATACACACTCGTGTTCAGGATCTTCGGCACGAAGCCCGGACTTGTGCCAACCAGCTTGTGCGGTCCCGGTTGTCCGCCGGAAAGCACAGGCGAGCCCTTCGGCTCGACCACCGCGATATGCAGGCTCGGCAGAGACTTTCGCAGCTCCTCTCCGGTTCCGGTTACCGTACCGCCCGTTCCAGCAGTCGCAACAAAAGCATCCAGCCGCCCTTCCATCTGCTCCAATATTTCCGGTGCTGTAGTCACCCGGTGAATGTCCGGGTTAGCGGCATTCTCGAACTGCTGCGGGATGAAACTTCCCGGAATCCGCTCTCTAAGCTCAAGCGCTTTGGCAATTGAGCCCGGCATACGCTCGCTGCTCGGCGTCAGCACGACCTCCGCCCCGTATGCCTTTAATATGTTAATCCGCTCCTTGGACATGTTATCCGGCATAATCAATATGGCCCGGTAGCCCTTAGCTGCCGCAATCATCGCCAGACCAATGCCCGTGTTACCGCTGGTCGGCTCTATGATCGTGCCGCCCGGCTGGAGCAGGCCCTGCTCCTCCGCGGTATGAATTAGATTGTAGGCTGCGCGGTCCTTCACGCTTCCCGAAGGATTGAATCTCTCCAGCTTTACATAAACATCGGCGGCCTCTGAAGACGCCAGCCGCTGAAGTTTTACCATTGGCGTCTGACCGATCATGTCAACAATGCTATTATAAATCTCCATGACGTTCTCCTTTATATATGAAGTGAAGGAACTCCCCACCAAATCTCTAACAAAGACAATAAACTTACTCGGATTATATGCAAGTTCCTCCCCTATTGTCAATGAAGCTCAGCATGCCGCCAAACTCTGTCAGGATGACTATGCACCAGGTGTTACGTCCTTTACTCGCTGCAAAATCTTTGGCTCGGCAAGAGCATGGTTCGCCGCTCCACCATGACTTTATGGTATGCTGTTTTAAGGAAAATTCCCTTCGATCTGCATGAAGAAGACAAACCCTATGCTAAGGTACTTCTTCTACAAGAACAAGGTTTCATTCTCCTTAAATCCCCTACCTTCAAATCCATTCATGAATCTATAAACTTATATCTGGACTCATAAAGGAGGCGCAAGAAAAGCGTGAATATCCCCCTGTTACTACCTGAAGATCAACCCATACTGCTGCTCGACCGAACCGATGATTTAACACAGCAGGACGTGCTGTGCCATTTTGCGCTGGACGAGCTCCTATGCAGACTGACCGGAGAGGGCGGACCCGCGATCTGCCATATATGGCGGCATCCGCGCGCTTTTGTCATGGGTGTGCGCGACAGCAGACTGCCCCAAGCTGCACAGGGGGAAGCCCTGCTTCGCTCACTCGGCTATGATACCGCCGTCCGTCATTCAGGCGGGGCTGCGGTTCCCTTGGACTCCGGGGTCGTAAACCTGTCCCTTATTCTTCCGTTTGCATCCAAGGGACCTGCGCCTGATTTTCATCAGGACTTTGAGATCATGGTGGAGCTGATCCGGGAAGCGCTGCACAGCACCGGGCAAAGGGTCGATACCGGCGAGATTGCCGGAGCATTCTGCCCCGGGACATTCGATTTGAGCATTCGAGGTCTTAAATTTTGCGGCATAGCCCAGCGCAGGCAGCGAAAAGCTTTTATCATTCAAGCTTTTATCATCGCCCAAGGCTCAGGCAGCGAACGCGCCCGCCTCGTTCGTTCTTTCTATGATATTGCAGCGGAAACAGCAGATCCGAAGCAGTACCCTATCGTAGAAACTACCAGCACGGCCAGTCTCGAGGAACTGACAAATATCGGGAGCGGCGCAGCAGCGGTACAGCAGTTTATAACAGCGGTAAGAGAGGTTATCCGCAATGGGCAGTCGGACAAAGATTTAACAGGAGTCGCCTCCAGATTCGTTATGCCAACAACCGAGGAAATCCGGATGATGGCTGACCAGATGCGGCAGCGATATAACAACAAGTAGATATAAGGGTGGGAATGCCGCTGCATGTGGCTGGCGGATTCATGCGGTGACATGCACGCAGTCGCTAATGCTTGGGGATGATAGTGCTTGTTGATCCGGCTCACGTAGCTGGATCCGCAAGACTCCCCCTGGCACTATCCCCAAATCCCGTAAATCCAGAAATGTACGGGGGCGCCGCTAACAACCTGTTCTGACCGCCCCTTTAAGGTATAACACCCCCTCAGATTACTTTATTTTTACAATTGCACCAATAATGGATGATACTCTCATAACACTTCCCCTATACACTTGTCCTGATGGCAATTTATATTAGGGGTGGATAAGCTTGAGTAAAACAATGGACCGCAAAACGTTTCTGTCTTATCTGGGTACCGGCGCAACCGCATTGGCAGCCGCATCCGCTGGCTTGGGCGTATTAGAAGGCAAGGCTTCCGCTATGTCCGGAACCGCAAATCATCTGTTCGGATTCAAAACGAATCGGGTCAGCGGCTATTTCGAGCCTATCGAGCCAACCAAAGCAGATCAGCTCGTCCTGCCTAAAAATTTTAAATACGATGTCATTGCAGCTTTCGACGATGTGATTAATCCCGCTGGCGAAAAATTCGGCTCCGGCTGTGACTACAACGCCTTCTTCCCGATTAAGGGCTCCAATGTCCGCGGCCTGCTGGTCAACAATCACGAGTACTCGACCATATTCTCGATCGGACCGGTGAAGGACGGTAAAATGTCCGCGGATCAAATCCATAAAAACCTGTATTACCAAGGCATGTCAGTGATCGAAGTATACCGCGACGAGAAGGGTGTATGGAAAATGGACACCACCTCCACCCATGCCCGCCGCATCAACGGCTTCACTAAATTCGACATTACCGGCCCTGCCAAAGGCATTCCAGCCTTGAAAGGCGCCACAACCGCAACAGGCACATTTGCCAACTGCTCCGGCGGCGTAACGCTGTGGAACACGGTTTTGTCTTGTGAAGAGAACTTTGAGGAAACCGCAGCGGTCTCGAAGCTGCCGGATACCCATTACGGTTGGGTCGTTGAGGTCGATCCGTTCGACAAATCCTTCTTGAAAAAACACACCGCTCTCGGCAGATTCAATCATGAAAATACGGCCATGGGCCTTGCCGCAGACGGCCGGATCGTTGTCTATATGGGCGACGACAAGAAGGATGCCTGTGTCTATAAATTTATCAGCAAGAACAAATATGACAAAAGCAAAGGCCGCGCCAACTCCGCACTTCTGGAAGAGGGAACCCTGTATGTTGCCAACCTGAAGTCGGGCAAATGGCAGCCGGTCACTCTGGAAGCTGTAACAAAAGCCATTGCAGAGGACAAAGAGGCACAAGCCAAATTCAAGTCCCAAGGCGACGTCGTGACTTACTGTCAGGAAGCTGCGCGTTTTGTTGGTGGAACGCCGACAGACCGTCCGGAAGACATCGAAATTTCTCCGTTCGATAACACGGTGTTTATCTGCCATACAAACAACGACAATCACGGCAATATCCACGGTCATATCACGCGCATTTTTGAAGCGGGCAACGATTTGGCGGCCATGGAATTCGACTTTGAAATCTTTGCTGCGGGCGGACGCCAATCCGGCTTCAGCTCACCAGACAACCTGGCCTTCGACTCGAACGGCGATCTGTGGGTCGTGACGGACATCTCCAGCAGCAGCCAGAACAAAGGTGTTCACAAACCCTTTATGAATAACGGACTGTTCGTCATTCCAACAAGCGGACCGGATCAAGGAGCTGCGCTGCAATTTGCTTCTGGTCCGGTAGAGTCGGAGCTTACCGGTCCCTTCTTCACACCCGATGAGCAGACGCTCTTCCTGTCCGTTCAACACCCAGGTGAGAATACGGAGGACCTCAGCAAGCCAAGCAGCACATGGCCTCACCGCTCCGGCGAGAACATGGCGCGCTGTGCCGTCGTGGCGATTAGCGGATTCAAATTAGAATCATAATCCAGCATAGAAAGGGGTTAACATCATGCCGTTTGGAAATATCGGAATCGGTGGCCTGGTTCTCATTTTGATTATTGCACTCATTATATTCGGTCCCTCCAAACTTCCCGAGCTCGGTCGCGCTTTCGGGCGAACTCTAAGTGAATTCAAGGGCGCAACCCGCAACTTGATGAACGGAGACGATGAGAATGAGAAGAAAGACGATGCTACGCAAACTACTGCAGCAGCCAGTAAGCAGCACAGCTGATCCCAACGACCAGAGCGCGGTCGAGCATCTGGAAGAAATGCGGAAGCGCCTGATCCGCACGCTGATTGCGTTTCTCGTAGCGATGACGGCCGCCTTCATCTATGTTGAGAAGATCTACCATTGGCTGGTACGAGGCATGGACGAGCAGCTCGTTCTGCTTGGTCCCTCCGAGGTAATGTGGGTGTATATGATCATTGCCGGTGTGGTTGCCGTTACCGTTACACTTCCGATTGCCGCTTATCAAATATGGCGGTTCGTGCAGCCGGCATTGCCTGATGGGACACACCGCTCTGCCATGCAGCTCATTCCCGTAATCAGCCTGTTATTTATTGCAGGCATATGCTTTGGATACTTTGTGCTCTTTCCCATGGTGCTCCAGTTCATGCAGCGTATGGCCGAGGGACAATTCCAGACCATGTACACGGCGCAAAAGTATTTTACGTTCATGATTCATATGACCGTTCCGTTCGGATTCCTGTTCGAAATGCCCGCAATCGTCGTATTTCTGACAAAGCTTGGCATCGTGAATCCGCATCGTCTGGCCAAAATACGTAAATCGGCCTACTTCCTGCTCTGTATCGTAGCTGTCACCATCACACCGCCGGATATCATGTCCGACCTGATTGTGATCGTTCCGCTGTTCCTGCTGTACGAGATCAGCGTTTCTATCTCCAAACTCATCTACCGGAAGCAGCAGCTGCTGTCGCAAGCGGAAGGCAGCATATCCTAAAACCGTTCGTTTCCCCCGAAATAGGACGGAACCTTTTATAACCCGTGAACAGACGCCTATGCGAATAGGGTGTCATATTCACGGGTTCTTTTTTATGAACCAAATGTAAGATTATCTTACATAATTTATACTGAATTTGCTCTAAAATGATTGACACCTTCAAGAAATTGCATTAGCTTTACTTAGTAATAAAGGAATTATCTACTTTATTGTCATTATTATGTTAGATACAGGAGGTGAAAACGAGTGGCGAGAGTCTGGATCATTAACATATGTTATGAATAATAACATATGCGATATGTTCCATTTTTCCGAGTCACCTACGATCGAACGGGAGATGCGAAAAAAACTGCGAATGGGGGAAGCCATTGATGTTAAGAAAACAAACCAAGCTGTTCAAACGCGCGATGTCCATGACACTTCTGCTTGGATTGGTGATGAACAACATTACCGCGGCGGCGGCCGAGCGGTTTACCTATGAGGAAATTACATTGAAGGAACTTGAGCAGGGTTACGCCGCAGGAGAGTTCAAGACCGAAGATATCGTGAAGGCATACCTTGACCGCATCAACATCTATGAATCCAATTACAATGCGTTTACCATGATGAATGTCAATGCGCTCCAGGAAGCTCGCGAGATTGACCGCCGCCGGACGGCTGGCGAGAAGCTCGGCCCCCTTGCCGGTGTTCCAATTGTCATTAAGGAAGCCGTTGACGTCGCCGGCTTTCCGTCCACCTTCGGCTGGGCTCCGCTCAGCAAAGAGCTCGGAGGGATCGAGCTGATTCCGGAGAAGGATGCCCCTGTCGTTGCCCGGCTGAAAGCAGCCGGTGCGATTATATTGGGCAAGACCAATATCCCGGCATTCAGCTCCGACGGCACGCGCGCCAGCTCCAGCTGGGCTGGCGACACCTATAATGCCGTAGACCGGAAGCTGGTGCCGGGCGCCAGCAGTTCCGGCACAGCCATGTCCATCTCGGGCAATTTTGCCGTGCTCGGCATTGCGGAGGAAACCGGCGGATCGATCCAGAATCCGGCGGCGGCCCAAGCGCTGGTTGGCATCAAGCCAACCTTCGGATTGGTGCCAAATGCCGGAGTTGTTCCTCTCGCCGGAAGTACCAGGGACGTTGTCGGTCCGCATGCCCGAACGGTCCATGATGCAGCCGTGATGCTGGACGTCATTGCCGGCTACACGGCCGAAGATGCCAAGACCGTGGCCTCGATCGGCAACATCCCCCGCAAAGGCTACACATCCAAGCTCAACCCGCTCGCGCTCAAGAACAAGCGCATCGGTCTCTATGGACCGGGATGGCTCGGCGAGGAACTGACAGCGGAAACGCAGCAGCTGTATGACCGTGCCGTGAAGGAGCTGGAGAGCCAGGGGGCCATCGTGGTTACCGATCCATTTGCCGATACGGAATTTGCCGAATTCGCCAAATCGGCCGGCTCCATTGGCATTGAATCGATCGTGTATGACATGGAACAGTATCTAAAGCGTTTAGGGCCAAATGCAGCAATTAAATCAGTTCACGAACTGATCAAGAAGACCGGCGAGACCCCTTCGGCACTCGCTAAATACGAGGAAGCCCTGAAAAATCCAGATGCCATTCCCGATTTATCCAAATTCACAGAGGCCAGAACAAAGTATCTTCATATTTTTAACGGTGTAATGGATCAACATCGCTTGGACGCACTCGTATTTCCTCAAATGTACAAAGAAACGCCGCTTCTTCACAGCGAAGACAAAATCGCGGATACCACCGTTCCCGAGATTAACATTGCGGGGGTTCCTCTGGTTACAGTACCTGCAGGATATTATAAGAGCGGCTCCCCGTTTGCCATCGCTTTTGTCGGCAAAATGTGGAGCGAGGCCGATCTGCTCGGAATGGCCTACGACTATGAACAGGCAACGAAGCACCGCGTTGCACCAACGCTTCTCGCAAAACCTTAATCGCTGTCTATATCAAGCTTATACAGACCAACCGGAGCCATGGACGGCTCCGGTTTTTTTGGCAATCAACAGGATAAACAAGCTGATATGTCTGACAGATGTCCTCGGATTCCACCCTTAGCTGCTTCTGTATGTGCATCCGTACCTGGTCTGAGACTTTTGGCATGATTCCTCTGAAATTTAGCAATGATCCATTGATTTATTAGAGAAGTTCTCCTAGTATTTTTAGTAGGAACATCTAGCGGCTTGGCACTATGGCAATAGCTTCGCTGTCTTTATGAGAGCGCTATCGCTGCTGCTGTTTAAAATACGGGGGGTTGCAGATATGAAATGGAATCACTTCAAGTCCAAGCTTCTGCTTAAATACACGCTGTCCTATATCTCCATTTTCCTTATACCTCTTGTTATATTAACCATCATTATTTATCATAATGCCGTCAATACCCTCCGATCAGAGATCGAACAAACTAATGTCAATCAGCTGACCCAGGCAAAAACCGTCATTGATGACCGCATGAAAGAATTGCAGGACATCGCCTTTCGCATTGCCTATGACGAGCAGTTAACGCGGTATTGGACCCACCATCCCTACTACAGCCGGGAATCGATTGGAGCCCTGGTCAAATACAAAGCCAACAGTTCCATTATCGATGAACTATTCCTGTTCTTCCGCGGAGATGATAGCATCTACTCCTCTCAGGGCTTCGAGAACCTGGATGTATTCACAGGCCGCTACAAATTCAATACCTGGAACGAAGCGGACATGGTCCGCGATCTGAATAACGTGCAATTCCCCACCATGCGCCCGGCGGAGCAGGTCGTGCAAGGCACCAAAATCCAGAATTCCATGCTGGCCTACCTTGTACCGATTGCACCTAACAACACGCCCGCCCACGGAACCGTCATGTACTTGATTCACGAATCCAACCTCACCGGATTGATTGATTCCATTCTCAGCGACTACCATGGGATGACTTATATCTTCGATAATTACGGACAGGTGCTGGCCGCCAATTACAAAGGGGAAACCATTACCGAAGAGGAAGTCAATGCGTTGTTTGCGCTTGAGCCCGGCACGCACAGCCTCTCACTAAATCAAGAACCGCATTCGGTGGTATCCGTCAAATCTGAAGCTGGCTGGACTTATGTAACCGCGATGCCGAGCAACCAGTTTTTCAGCCGGATCGTCCATATTCGCACCTTTATTATTCTGGTGTTCTCCTTCGTGGTGGTGATGGGCACCATTCTGGCCATTATGCTGGCCCGGCGACAATACCATCCGATATCAGACCTGATGGAGTTCATCCGACTGAAGAACAACCCGGAACCATCCACATCCAGCAACGAGCTGGAATGGATCAAGAAAACGCTTCACGATTACAGCCAGCGCGTGGATCTTCAGGAGCCCTACGCTCGCAATCATATACTGCTCATGCTGCTGAAGCATGGTCATACCGGAGAATTCCCCTCAGAGTTTACGGAGAAGCTCGGCATCCGCTTCAGCAGGTCCCATTATTTTGTGGTGACCATGGGCTGGGAAACGCATGCCTTCCCCATCGGGGATAACCCTGAGCGGAGACCTGTCATGCAGCTGATGAACGATGTGGAACTGCCGGAGTTTTCCGCCTATGCCTATGGTGTGGAGCTGCCACAGCCAGATCAACTGGCACTTATTGTCGGGTTTGATGCCGAAACCGGGCATGAAGCCAGTCTGAATGCCCGTATGGAGCCCATCGTCGAAGCACTGCAATCGATGGCGGCAGAGCATACCGGCGCTGCACCCGCAATCGGGATAGGCAACCGCTACAGTTATCCCGAGCAGCTGAATCAGTCCTACATCGAGGCGTCGACCGCTCTGGAGTCGTCCATGCTGCACGGACAGGGCAGCAGCACCTTCTTCAACGCCCTTTCCGGTTCCGGCACACAGGATTCCTCCTTCTGGGTTCCCAAGGATGTACTGCTGAAGCTGGTTCAGAGCTTGAAACAGGGCAGTTACGATGTGGCTGTTCAGATGGTATCCACCGCGCTGAATAACCTGAAAGCGGAAATGCCGTCCGTACCGCTGCTCCGCTGCATCTGCTTCGATATTCTGAATACGATGCTAAAAACGGCCTCGGAGCTTGGCATCCATCATGTGGTTCATCAGCTTCCAAGGGTTACCTCCTACGACTCGCTGGAGGATCTGGAGAAGAAACTGGCAGGCCTGGCCGC
This sequence comes from Paenibacillus sp. Cedars, assembly GCF_003184205.1. Lineage (NCBI taxonomy): Bacteria > Bacillati > Bacillota > Bacilli > Caryophanales > Paenibacillaceae > Paenibacillus > Paenibacillus sp. Cedars. The sequence continues at coordinate 6,186,032 of NZ_CP020866.1, read as the reverse complement.
CGAAATCTGCGCCCATGTCGAGGCGAAGAGCGAGACGGAAGAAAGCTCGTTGATGGACGAAATCGTTGCTTATATCGATGCCAATTTCACGGATTACGACCTCAGCCTGGGCACGATCTCATCCAAATTCACCATCTCTTCATCGTATTTCAGCCGCTCCTTTAAAGAGAAAATCGGCATGAATTTCACTCAATACATCTGGCAGAAACGGATGGATGAGGTCATCCGGCTGCTGCTGCATACCACCGACCCGTTAAAGGATATCATCACGCGTGTCGGTTACCTGGATACACCGAACTTCATCCGTAAATTCAAGAAAGAGACGGGTTATACGCCCGGACAATACCGCAAGATGCACAGTCCCAACGGCTCGGCCGATTCCTCGGATGATGACGAAGAGGAGTGTATCGGGTGATGGGTAACGGGTTCGGCCGACCGCGATGGAGAGTGCATCTGATAACAGCTTCGAACGACAGCAACGAAGAGCGCATCGGGTAACGGCTTCGAACGACGGCGACGAAGATCCCATCGGGTAAGCGATTCGCCCAATAAATCAAAAACCTCCTCTTAGCCGTACAGTTAAGGGGAGGTTTTCGTATATTTTAACGGTCACTTTTCGAGCCAGCCAAACTACGTCGTACGCCAAGCCCCTTCTATTTTGCAGCAGGGATGCCTTGAAGTCCTTGATGCATTGCATCCAGCAGGCGGCGAGTCGGGTCGCAGCCGTATTCCCAGAACATGATCCCAGCCAGGCCTTGCTCCTTCACATAATCGCATTTGCACCGGATCGATTCTTCATCATCATAAGAAATTAGGCTGGACCCGTTAAACAGGTACGGTGCACAGGCTTCCTCGTCCCAATATCGAACGTAGCCGTTCTTGTTGATGTAATTCGCGTCCAGCTCGGCAAAGGCCGGACCGTAGCCGCCTGTGCTGCCAGCCATTTGGTGAAGTCCCTGGTTTCGATCCGGAACCTCGGTCCAGATCCGCGAGTAGAATGCGGCACCGATCACCATCTTCTCCTTCGGGACGCCCGCGCGAGCGAACAGGTTCACAGACGCATCTGTACTGATTCGGAACAGATCGCCGGTTGGCGTGTACAGATTCGTATGATGACCGGTCAGAACCTGAAAACCGCCGCGCATATCATAGGTCATCAACTGGACAAAGTCGAGGTAGCGCTGCACCTCGTCCATCTCTGTACCGTCCAGGTAGTATTGGTCTGCACCTGCCGCAATTGTAAGCAGATAATGGCGGCTATCCCCGGATCCCTTGGCATCCAGTGCCTCCCGAATCGCCTTGAGAAGCAAGGTGAAATTCCGTTTATCATCCGGACTCGAGGCGATGTCGGCTTCACCGTAACAAGGATACTCCCAGTCCAGATCGATCCCGTCAAAAGGGTATTCTTCCAGCACCCGGACGGCCGATGCGGCCATGCTGTTCCTGCCTGTCTCGGTGGAGGCGGCTTCGGAGAAACCGCCGGCGCTCCAGCCTCCAACGGACAGCAGCACCGTAAGATGCGGGTGATCCCGCTTGATGTTCCGGACAACCTCGCCGTTCTTCAAATGCTCGGTCGTGATCTCATCATGCTTGACGTGGCCGAAGGCGACGTTCAGGTGGGTTAACTTCAACAGATCCTCATGCGCCATGTCGGGAAGAACAGCATCGACGGCATAACCTGCAGCAATATAGTTCGTCATATTCTTCACTCCGCTCCATTCGAAAATTGAGATATCGCCGCTGCAATCTGCAGAGCTTCCTTCCCGGTACCGATCTTGTACCCGGAAGCCGTATAACGGATTTGATCCCGGCTATCCAGCACGAACAGATGAGGATAGCCAGCTTCGTGAGCCGCGGGCTTCGGAATGAAACCGGACAAGGAGGCATAACTGGAATCCCGCACAAAAACCGTGCGTACCGGCAACCTCGGATAACCCGCAGGGTCGAAGGAAACGTTCCATTCCGCATCTCCGATCACCAGCACGATCGGCATTCCCAGCTGATCGAACGATTCAGCCAGCTCGCTCAGCTCGCGAATCAGATGTTTGGTCGGCTCCCGCTCCGGTTCAATCCAGGCAGCAATGGAACCCGCCGATTCCAGAAGATCCTCCAGTACGACCTCTGATCCATCCAGACGGGTCAGTACACTGCCTGTTGCCAGTTTGCCCAGCACGGGGATATCGACCACCGTCTGCCGATAAGTCAGCACAACCTCCGTGGTGTCCCCGGCACGCACGGTAAAGTAAAGGAAGCGCACGCTTACGGTTCCATCCTTCAGACGGATGCCTGTAGTCAAGCGATAGGCTCCCGGTTCAACCTCGTATGGCTCATCGTAGACATCGGTGCTGCCATACGGATAAACCAGCGTTTTATACACGCCATCTTCCAGGCGGGCCAACGAGAAGTTCTCGGCATAGGATGCGGCCGGCGCATCCTGTGGAGCCTCGGAATCTCTGAGAAGCTGCAGCATTCCCCAACCGGAGCTCTCCTGATTGCGAGGCGAGCCGAGACTGAACACGGCATCTTCCCAGCCTCCGTCGACCAAGTACTGCGGCTTCTGCTCGCTCGGATGCAATCGGGCCGGAATGCCCAAGCTGCGGCATACAGCCACAAACAGAATATCAAGCGACTGCAGATCCCCCTTCATCAGACTGTAGGTCCCTGCGGGATTTCCTTTGCCCTTCAAGTTGGGAAGATCCTCATAATGCGTATAGCCCTGTTCCAGAAGGCGGGCAAGCTTCGAAGGCTCCTCCCTGAATGCCGCCGCCTCGCCCGCTGAATAGGCATTCTGAAACAAGCTTCGGTAAGGAACCACCATTTCATAGGAAACCCGCGGGCACAGGATGTACTTCGCGAACGTATCCTCTGCCCATTGTCCGCGCTGCGAGAGTGCGCCAATCAGATGATCATCCAGCGTCTGCCGACAGGTATCGATCAAATCCTTCTCGTTCAGCGACTCCAGCAGCCGCAGCGGCCACTCGCCGTATTCACTGGAGCGCCCCTCCAGAAAAGCTGCGACTTCGCGGCTGTTGCCCCGTGCCTTCCGCAGAATATCCCATACCCGCTCCGGAGGTAGTTCAGCCTTATGAGCCAGTGCGAAAGCCTCTTCCTCACTCGGGAATGTACGCTCATATTCGCTCCGGGTCTTAGCCCCTTCCTCAAGACGGCGGTTGTGATCCCGGATCTTCTCCTCCGGTAACGCAATCGCCGCTTCCCCCTCTCCTTCCGGGGGAGGGACCATATCGAAATCCACAATCCCTGCCGGCTGCTCTGATGAGTCCAGCACAAGCTCAACACACTCGCCGTCCTGAGCCTTAAAGAGGGTTTCATTCCACCGGCCGCCGCTGACCGCACGAATCAAGAGATCGCCATAACCTGTCTTAAAGGCAGCCTCCCCTTGCTCATCGGTCTTGATTTCGGCAATGGGATAAAATTCCGCCATATTGTACAGCTCAAAGCGAACACTTGCTCCGGCAACAGGTTCTCCCTGCACATCCTTTACCTGTATATGGATCGTACGAGCCGGTGCATAGTTCTCCAGCAAATTAATCTCCGTATATCCCTTCTCGGAGAGCGTGACATCCTCCGGTCCCGGATAATCGGCAAAAATCCTCGTATTGATCAGCATCGCCCTGCGGGCTGGCGGACTGAACCAGCCTTGATTCAGGCGGGCTTCCGGCTCGCATGCCCCGATATAATACCACTGGCCGTCCGCCCAAGCTTCTACCCAGGCATGGTTGCTGTCGCAGTGAGCCCAGCGCGGCGTGTAGACCTGACGCGCAGGTATGCCAATGCTTCGAAGAGCGGCCACCGCCAGTGTGGACTCCTCGCCGCAGCGCCCGCGCGCATTGCGGATCAAGGTCAGCGGCGATATCGTACGCAGATCGCTGCCGATGTAAGTTGCCTTCTCGTGGCACCAGTAATTGGTTTCGAGAATGGCGTCTGCCATGGATAACTTGGCTGTCCGTTCTGCCAATTCGTTGTAGAGAATACCGCGGTAATCCTCAATATTCTCCGTATTGACCCGGTAGGGAAGCACAAAATGCAGGAACAAATGATCCGGCACGCGGTCTCCCCAAGGGACGCGCTTGCGGGTGTCCAGCGTTCTGCGCACATGGCTGAGGAACAACTCTCCGTCATAGTCGGCCAAATCGTTCACCGGCATGTAGGCAAACAAATATTTTAAGGCCCAAGTCTCTTCTTCCGTTAATTCCTGCCCAAAAACATGGAACAGCTTATCTTTGCGGCCTTCCGCAAACACGACCTTCTCCCGGAATTTTTGCTCGATCCGCTCGAGCATCTGCGAATCCATTGAGAACACCAAGGTTTGGCTGGTCATCCTCCGTTCACTCCCTCCATAACTTTCCGTCTTCCCGTACACAGATTAGGGCTGTTCCATCCGAGGAAGGCGCACTAATCTGGAACAGGCTGCGAGTCGTTTCAATGACAGGCTCGATGCTCCATGAATCCTCACCCATGAGCAGCTTCACATCCTGTGTAAATTCACCCTGGGCTTCATAATAATTACGTTCCCGGTAGTAGAGCCTGCGAAGCTCCCACTTGATCCTTTCGTCATCCGGAAGCGTAAACGACTGGTGCCCCTCGCCGTCCGCGAATACGACATATCCCCACAGCTCCGGATAATGCATATTGATAATGCCCATAGGCGACCAGACCCAGTTATCCTCCGGATAAGGCTTCCCCGTCTTCGGGTTCAGCACCTTCCGGTACTCACCGTCCTGCACCTCAGCCTGCCATTCCACCCGCGAGAAGTTGACGCGCCAGAACTCTCCCGGAGCAGGCGGGCGCCCGCCTTCGGCACACTCCTTAAGACTGGTCCAGGGAATCGCCACTTCCAGACTCCATTTCCGGTTATCGGCGTCAGGACGGTTCAGCTCCCCGTCGATAAACACCGCCGTCTTGAGACCGCTGATATCCCAGCCGTTGACCGGAGGCCCGCCGTCCCGATACGGCTTCACCAGCAGCAGGTCCCACACCGTGTTGAGCGCATTGATCTCGAATTCATAATATTGGTGGGTATCCCCGTCCGGATCGATGAAAATCTCAAAGTCATTATCGTAGAAAATAACGGAATCGCGCTCCGTCAAGGTAGCCCATATCTGATCTTCGATCAGCTCGGCAGCAAAGTAGAAATAGTTGTCATCCCACAGCATTTTTACCCGTGTCTGCTTCCCAGGCAAAGGACGAAGATCCCCTTCGATATCAACGAAGTCCTCAGTCCAATCGGCCGCATCCCAGAATGCCTTATCCACGCGGCCGTCCAGCACCAGCGGCTGCCCCGCACGCTGGCATATATAATGCTTGGGAGCATACTCAATCCTCGGCTCCGGCACTCCACTTTGGTTCATGTCGCTCTCTCCGCTTCGTAAGGGAGACCCTGCACCCCTCGGCGCTTGGCCCTCCCCGTATGATTAGTTATGAGTCACAACGGCTCCTGAGCCGCCGTACATCTCCAGCTCCTCCTCCAATTCCAGCTTCAGCACCGTCACCTGCTCATGCGTGTCTTCCGGGGTCATCCTGATCCAGGTCGTTCCCGGAATGTTGAACCAGGGCACGCCCCCGTGAATCTCATGAGCAAGCTCTTTCCCTGAATGCAGCACGGTAATCTTCCTGATCTTGTTGCAGAGCCCCTTGATGCACACACTCTCTTTCGGATTGTCATACACAAACAGGTACAGTGTCTTTCTGTCCTCGGATACGGTGCTGCCTCCCAGATAATAGCGAGACATGATGCCTTCTCCCGTTCCGAACACGGCCTCTTCATGGGTCCGAATCCATGCTCCCAGCCCAAGCAGAATATCCTCCTGCCTCTTATCGATGGTGCCGTCTTCGCGCGGACCGATATCCAGCAGCATATTGCCACCCATCGAAATGCAGTCACAGAACATCCGAATGATCTGGTGTAACGATTTATATTTATGATCCGTTGGCACATAGCCCCAGGATGTGTTGATCGTGGTGCAGAATTCCCATGGCCCCTCCGGTCTCGTGATCGGTATGCCCTGCTCCGGCGTCTTATAATCGCCGTAGCCTTGAAGACGGGAGTTGATGATGATGTCCGGGTTAAAGGATTGCAGGTAATGCTTGAACTCCGGCAGATTCCACTGCTCGGCGCTCCGTTCCCAGTCGCCGTCGAACCACAGCAGATCCACCTTTCCGTAATTCGTCAGAATCTCCCGCAGTTGGTTGTTGTTGAACTCCAGAAATTTCTGCCAATTCTCCTGATCCTGAACGCCGTCCACGGGACTTGAATGCGGGTTGACGCCGCTGAGATCCTCCGGCACCCTGCCTCCTTCGAACACACTCGGATAATCCGGATGCGACCAATCGATCAGGGAGAAATACATACCCAGGTGAATCCCTTTCTCCCTGATCGCTTCCGCATACTCCCGCACGATGTCCCGATTGGCCGGAGTCCGCTTCACCACATTGAGGTCACTGTACTGCGTATCCCACAGTGCAACACCGTCATGGTGCTTCGTTGTCAGCACGGCATATCGGGCACCGGATTTCTCAATCAAGTCCGCCCACTTCTCCGCATTGAATCTCGATGCCGTAAAGCCGTCCAGCTGCTTCATGTATTCTTCGTACGAAATCCGTCCGTTGTAGAAGGACCACGATTCCGAAACCCCGTCCACGGCATAGATACCGTAGTGAATGAATATCCCCAGCTTGGCGTCCTGGAACCATTTCTGCATCTCTGTTCACACCTCTCCGAAGTCCTTGTATGTGAAAAATCCGTAATGCTGTTGTTCCCGCTCCTTAACGAAACCGCAATACATGCGCGATCGGCGCCAGACCCTGTCGCTCCTGTTCCGGAAGACGGACGGCAATGCCATTCTCCGTGCGACGGTAATCCAATGCCTCCTGACCCCCTACCAGATCAATGCAGCCAAACGGCGACTGCAACGGAATATGCAGTTCCTCGGGAACCGACTCCTGCTCGCTGCGATACAGGTAGATGGCATAGGTGGTATCGCCTTTTTGGGTAAACTGAACGGCACCGGAAGAGTACGGCTCGCAAATACGCGTTCCGTAAATCGCCTCCCCATAGACCTTTAGCCAGGCTCCCATACCCTTCATGCGTGAAATCGCCGTTTCGGACAGTCTTCCATCCGGCTGCGGGCCCACATTGAGCGCCAGATTACCGCCCTTGGCCACAATCTCGACTAGCAGATGGATGAGCTGACGCACCGATTTATAACGATCCTCATAGCGGAAGGAGAAGGAGGTTCCCATCGTGATGCAGCTCTCCCATGGCACATGAAGAGCGTGTTCAGGCAGCGTCTGCTCCGGCGTAATCAGATTCTCGTAAGGTCCGCCAACCGTACGGTCTGCCGAGAGGAGCCAAGGCTGAATTTTGCGTGCCTTTTCCACTGCCTCGCCTAATCGGATATTTTGATCCCGGTAGTCGTTCACCCAGCCTGCATCCAGCCACAGCACATCAATGCGGCCGTAACGGGTCATCAGCTCCATAATCTGCTCGTGCGTAAACTGGACAAACTGCTCCCACAGCCACGGGTATTCCTGCGGGTTATAGCTGGGGCCCCTGGACGTGAAGCTGCCTGCCTCCATCCCCGGCGCCCAGTAGTATGGCGTATGCCAGTCGGCCTTGGAGAAATATGCAGAGATGCCGAGTCCCTTCGCACGGAAGGCATCGAACAGCTCCTTGGTGATATCGGCGTGTTTATGCGTATGGAACGGACAATCCGGACCCGTGACACGATAGTCGGTCGTATGCGTATCCCACATGCAGAATCCATCATGGTGCTTGGTGGTAAAGTTCAAATATTTGAAGCCGTTATCCGCGGCAAGATCAGCCCACAGCTCAGGCTGAAAGCGAAGCGGATTGAAGGTCTTGTTCAGGTCAAAATACTGCCGCTTGAGCTCCTCCGCATCGATATCCCAGTCGATGCCGTCACGCGACCAATCCGCATCCTTGTCGCTCAGCGCCCAAGATTCAACGAGACCCAGCTGGGAATACGGTCCCCAGTGCATCATCAGCCCAAGCTTCTGGTCCTTGAACCACTCCAGGCGTTCCAGAAGCAGCGGATCCTCCGGCTTCACCCACTTATCCTCACTGCTGAAATTGTGTACGCCCTGCTCTACTACCGCTTGCTCTTCTTCCTCTACCAGCTTATTCTCCGACATGGTGTACCTCCGATATCTGATTTGTGATTATGGCCTTAACAAGATGATGAGGGCTTGCCCGTTAAAAACAACAGCCAACCCCCGGCCTGGAGGGACCGGGATGAGTTGGCTTTTATTTTGGATCTATTTTCTTATTTTCCGGTGTTCCAGCGGTCGTATGCCCCTTGATACAGCTCGACGATACGGTCACTGCCCATCTTCTTGATCTGCGTTATATATTTATCCCAGTTCTCCATCGGTTCCTGACCGGTCACGAATTTCGCTTCCATCTGCTTGACATACGTATCCAGGTCAGACAATAGAGCGGTTGCTTCGCTTTGCTCTTCATTTGTCAAATAAACGTTAGGGAATGGAGCCTTTCCGATTGGCACCAGCTTCTCTTGGTTCTGCTGGTCAATCCACTCATCAAATTCGGTGCGAAGACCCTTCGCGACATCCGGATCGTTAATGCCCGGAGTCAAAATGCCGTAGTTCGGTGTGATTTTGCCGCGGTATTCCTCACGGTCTCCACCACCAGGGACAGGAAGCCACTCTTTCACCCGGTTTTCCTTGTCTTTGAATTTCCACAGCACGCCTTCAGGACCTTGATTGAACAGGGTCGCACCTTCATAGCTGTACAGATAATCGATCCAGCGCATCGTCGCCTCCGGGGACGGATTGCTGCTGGTAATCGCAAAGGTGCCGCGGGCCGACATACCCGGGTGCTTGCCGTATACAGGAGAGTCTGCGATCTCACTCTTCACAGGTGTCATCAGCGGGTGATCCGTGCTAGGCTCGCCGCCGAGCGTAAAGTACGGATGGTAGTCATTGAAGAGCGCAAGCTTGTTGCTTTCGCCTTTTGCTTTTTTCTGATCGCCGGTTTGCGAGAAGGTCTCATGATCCAGCAGGTCTTCCTTCCACAAGCGGTTCATGAACGTCAGATAGCCTTTGTAGCCTTCTTCCTGGTAAGGATAGTGCACTTTTCCGTCTTTATCGGCATAGATTCCTTCGTTGTACATTCCCCAGAAGCCGAAGAAAAACATTCGAAGATCATCGAGTTTTACGGAAGTAAGCGGAATTTCATCCGGTTGACCGTTGCCGTTAGGATCCTCTTCCTTCACACGCTTCAGATACGTATACAATTCCTCCGTAGTCTTAGGCTCTTCCACATTAAGCGCCTTCAGGAACTCGCCGTTATACCACATCGGACCTCTGTACCACACGGCGGCCGTATCGATGAACGGCAGCGCATACATATGTCCGTCAGGCGTCGTAAAGGATTTGCGGACATCCGGATGCTCGTCGAGAATCTTTTTGATATTCGGGGCATATCCTTCGTCAATGTATTTCTCCAGCGGGATCAGAATGCCCTGGCTGCCGTAAGTCACCTGCTCAGCCGGCTTGAGATCCGCAGCGTAGAACATATCTGGCAAATCGCCGCTTGCGAACACCAGATTCTTCTTCGTTTCAAAACTGTCGATTGGCGATAACTGATATTCCAGCTTGATACCCGACAATTTCTCCATCTCTTGAAGGACCGGCATCGTGTTCCAGTCGGCTACGCCCGCATCCTGGGACATAACCTTTAACGTCAGCGGTTTGTCAACGATCGGGAATCCCTCTTTTTTGACCCCTTCGGTACTGGCCGTACCGGAAGTCGAGGAACCTCCCTCTTCTTTGGGTGAACCACAGGCTGCAAGCAATGCTGCTGATAAGGTGAGGCAGAGTACAATCGATGAAGCCTTGCGAAGCTTTTTCATGACAACAACTCCCCTTTTTAGTGTGGATTATGGTTTAAGATCAGCCCTTGACGGAACCAATCATAACACCCTGCACAAAGTAACGCTGAAGGAACGGATAAATCGCAATGACCGGAACGGTCGCAACAATAATGACGGCATATTTGACCAGCGCAGCGATTTCCGCTTTGGTATTCATCGCCGTCGCTGAAGAGGCATCAATGGCTCCGCCGCCCTGCGCTGCCATCTCCTGAAGCACCAGGATCTGGCGCAGGAAGAGCTGCAGCGGGTACTTCGCTGAATCATTCAGATAGATCATGGCGCTAAAGTAACTGTTCCAGTGTCCGACTCCGTAGAAGAGTGCCATGACAGCAATGATAGGCATGGAGAGCGGAAGCACAATTCGGATGAACAGCCGGAAGTTAGTACACCCGTCGATATGGGCCGCTTCCTGCAGCTCCTTCGGAATGGTGGACTGGAAGAACGTGCGGGATACGATAATATTCCAGATAGATGCGGCGCCTGGCAGAATGAGTGCCCACATGCTGTTCACCATGCCAAGATCCTTAACCAGCAGATAGCTCGGGACGAGCCCTCCGCCGAAGAACATCGTTACCAGGAACAACGCCATGAAGAAGCCCCGTCCTACGAAGTCCGAGCGGCTCAGCGCATACGCTGCCGGCAGGGTGACAATGAGGTTGACGATGGTGCCTACCACCGTATAAATAATCGTATTTTTATAACCGATCCAGATGTTGGCGTTCTCAAACACCCGGGCATAACCGTCAAACGTAATCCCTTTTGGAATAAGCCACATTTCGCCGGAGCTGACATACTTGGGATCACTGATTGAGGCGCTGACGATGTATAGCAGCGGGTACAGCACAATGACGAGCGCTATCGTCAGATAGATGTAGTTGCATACCAGGAACAATTTGTCGCTTCTGCTTTCCTTAACCGCGGATGACATGTGTTTTCCCCTCCTTCTACCACAGACTGTTTTCACTGGTGCGGCGTGCAATTTGGTTCACCGCGATCAGCAGAATCGCATTCACTACCGAGTTGAACAATCCGACAGCTGTGGAGAAACTGTACTGCGCATCAACCAGACCGGAACGGTAGACGAATGTCGAGATGACATCGGACGAGCCCATGTTCAGCGGATTTTGCAGCAGCAGGATTTTCTCGAAGCCGACGCCGAGAATGCTGCCCATGTTCAGAATTAACAAAATGGTGATCGTAGGAATAATGGCCGGGATGTTAATATGAAGAATCCGTTTGAACCGGCTTGCACCGTCCACCACAGCAGCTTCATGCAGCTGCGGGTCCACCCCCGACAGGGCAGCAAGGTATATAATGGTGCCCCACCCTGTACTCTGCCAGACACCGGACAGCACATACACGGTCTTGAACCATGCAGGATCTGTTAGAAATTGAGGCGCTTGGAATCCAAGGCCCTCCACCAGATTGACAATCATCCCTGACGATGGAGACAAGAAGGTAATAATCATACCGGACATGACCACAACGGAAATAAAATGCGGCGCATACGTTACGGTCTGCACGGTGCGCTTGAAGAAGGAATCCCTTACCTCATTGAAGGCCAAGGCCAGAATAATGGGCAGCGGAAAGCCTATAGCCAGCTCGTACAAGCTGATGCTGAGGGTATTCCACAGCAAATCCCAGAAATAATATGAATTGAAGAAGCGTACGAAATGATCGAATCCAACCCACGGACTGCCCGTAACCCCTAATGTAGGGATAAAGTTCTTAAATGCGATTTGTATGCCGTACATCGGCCCGTAATGGAAAATCACAAAGTACAAAAATGCTGGCGCGATAAACAGATACAACTCCCAGTTTCGAATCATCCTCCTCCATAACGTATTTTTCTTGCGATTCGGAATCGTGTTCACCGATAGGTCTGGCGACAAGGCGGACTTCCCATCTGGCTGCATCGGTTGCTCCCTCCTTTTCTAATGAAAATCCGGCCGTCTTTGCAGGAAAAGCGAATAACACTCCTGTTTACATGTAAGGAATGAGGCCACTGACCACACCTCGATATCGTGCGGCTCTGCTTCGCTTCGGAAAATTGTTAACGCTTACATCCCAAGTGTATGAACCGCGGGCTCATCCGTAAATATGTCGTTTTCAATTGTCACCTTAAGACCCGGAAAGTGCTGTCATCACGGGGTTTTGGGCTTTTGGCCCCAACTTGCCATTGTCATTTCGGAGAAGTAAAACATGTAGAATTTGACCCTTTTCCCACCTGAAGTTGTCATTACAGCATCGTGCACAAGCTTGACAGATGCCAGATCTGAACGTAAGTTGGAAAAATAAACCGTAAAGACAAAACCCACATATTCTTCACGAAACGAGGTATTCACGTATGCAGACATCATCCTGGATTCTGGCCGGTTATGCAGGGCGCAAGGTCTTATCCCAGATCACTGCCGAGGATGCCCAGCGGCTCACTCATCTGAACGTTGCTTTCGCTCATATCCAAGAAGACAAGATTACGTATGCTGACACGGATACCGTTCACGAAATCCAGCGCCTGAAATCCATCAATCCCAAGCTCACGATCCTGTTATCCGTTGGCGGCTGGGGCTCAGACGGATTCTCGGAAGCTGCATCCACGGCAACGGGAAGACAAAGCGTGTGCGAATCAGCGATAGCTCTGCTGCAGGAGTTTCCTTTTGACGGCATCGACCTGGACTGGGAATATCCCTGCTACTCAATAGCCGGAACGACTGCATCGCCTAACGACAAGGGGAACTTTACCGTGCTGCTGAAGGAGCTGCGGGAAGCGCTCGATCACTACGGACAGGGGAGGAATCATCGCTATCTGCTGACCATCGCTGCCGGAGCCGATCAGTATTATATTGAGGGTACCGAAATAAGCGACATCCACCCTTATCTCGACTTCATCCAGCTCATGACCTACGACATGCGCGGCGGGTTCCAGACAATAACAGGCCATCATGCCAACCTCTATACCTCTACTGGCGATCTGTTTCGAATTAGTGCGGATGCTTCCGTACGCATGTTCACCCTAGCGGGCGTGCCGCGAGAGAAAATCGTGATCGGTGCCGCATTCTACTCCAGAAGATGGAAGGACGTGCCGGATGTAAACAACGGTTATCTCCAGATCGCTCCATCCTCGGGCGGCTATGGTCCGACTTACACCCAACTCACGGCCGACTATTTCAATAACCCTCAGTTCAAGCGGTTCTGGGATGATGAAGCCAAAGCCCCTTATTTGTTCGATGGCAGCAGCTTCATTACATACGATGATCCGGAATCGTTAACCCATAAATGCAAATACATTCAGGATCAGGGGCTGGCGGGTATCATGTTCTGGGAATACAGCTGCGATGCGACACACAGTCTGCTGGATGCCATGTACAGAGCATTTCATTCCTAAACGAAATCGAGGCTTGCCTGCTTTGCAGCTATCTCGCTCCCTTCCTCATGTATATTTGGTGTCCACCGTTCTTCCGGTCTGCTCCGTTCATGTTTATATGTGCGAGGCAGACCTTTCTCTGTTTGTGCAAGAAGAAATCCCGATAAAATATGTGTTATATTATCTATCATTCATCTATCATTCCTTCAAGCATCGTTATGACTTGGTTTTATTCTATGAGTTCCTTCCCTGCTCCGTAAATATGTCGTTTTTAACTTGGAGTATAGGCCATATAGACACTGATAAACACTGGGAAAAACAAGGAATATATGTTGATTTTGCACCTGACATGAGATTGTGCAGCCATGGACAATATCGGAGTAAGGGCAGAAAAAAAAGCCGCCTCGTGAAACGGAGCAGCTTTATTACCAGATGCGAATATCGATTTAAATCCCGAATTATGATATGTACATGTTATGAAACATGACTTATCTAGCTGGATCTCTATCATCATTCGTAACATCACCGAAAAAGCGGATCGAGTATAATGCACACAGACCCACAATCGTATAGATGATACGGGAGCCTGCAGAACTCTGCCCACCGAACAATGCAGCTACCAAATCGTATTGAAACAGGCCTACAAGCAGCCAGTTAATGCCCCCAACGATCAATAACAGCAAAGCAATGGTATTAAATGTTTTCATCGTTTAACCCTCCTTACGCCCGATTTTCATATCAATTCATCATGAATAGCTTATCTATGGATTTTAGTATTTATTTTTGACCATTTATCTCATTTGTAATCATGTCCTAACAAAAAAAACATCCCTTGTCAGGGATGTCCATTCTCTTCGATCATTTCACGCATATTCACACTTCCTTCGGAAATCCGCGCCGCTGATGCAGCAGCTCCAGAAATACCTCAACCGCCTTTGTATGATAGGGTGTCTTCTGCGTAATCCACGAGAACTGCCGCGCTACCGGCTTACCGTTGGGTACCAGCATATGCAGGGTTCCGAGCTGAACCTCTTTGCGCACTACCCATCGCGACAGCAGGGTAACGCCGAGACCTGCCTCTACGGATTCCTTGATCAACTGCGTACTTCCGAACTCCACGATATGTTCAGGGTGAACACCATACCGGGTAAACATCCGCTCCGTGGCCTCCCGCGTGCCTGATCCGGCCTCTCTTACAATCCAGGTCTCATTGGCAAGCTCGGAAAGCGCCAGCTCCTGCAGATGATCATACCGCCCGTCGCGGGGAACCATCACCACCATTTCATCCTCTGCAAAAGCCTCGATATGCAGCTTCTCATCATGATAATCCCCTTCAACGATACCGATATCCGCTTCATGGCGCAGAATCATCTCCGCCACCTCGGTCGTATTCCCGATCGTGATCGTAGGGCGAATCAGCGGATAATGCTCTCTCATATATGCGATCAAATGCGGCAGCATATACTCCCCGAAGGTGTAGCTGGAGCCAATGGAGAGGTTCCCGCCAGCACGGTGCATCAAATCATCCACAAGTGAATTCATGCGCGTGTACAGGCCCAGAATCTCCTTCGCGTGATGGTATACAATTTCTCCGGCTTTATTGAGGCGGACGTATTTATTGGTTCTATCCAGCAGCTTGGTGCCAACAGACCGCTCCAATGCCTGGACATACTGGCTTACCGCAGGTTGTGTCATGAGCAGTTCTTCGGCTGCGCGGGTGAAGTTCCCCTTCTCCACGACCGTTACAAATACCTCTAGTGCTTGATCCATCTTGGACCTCCTTCACTTCTCCAGCGTCCCTCATCAATATGAGATGATATTACCATAACTGATTACTTATGATGACTATTATAATGATTTATTTTTCTTATCCAGCCGAATGGGATACGATGGGTTCAGACCAACCGAACGAATCGGAGGTTAGACCTTATGACTGAACCAGCCTATTCCAAATCACAAGCAACCGTCCATCGCCTGGTTCGTTGGATACATGATACACTGCCTGCCGCCGCAGGCGGCATTGCCTTCACCTTTATCATTGCCCTCATGGGCTACGCACTAGCAAGCATCCCGGGTCTTGGCTACCTCGGCCAGCTTGCCTGGGCGATTCTGATCGCCGCCTTATACCGGCAGCTGCGCGGCTACCCGGAGCGGCTGCGCATCGGCATTCAATTCACAGCCAAGCGGCTGCTGCGTCTGGCCATCATTCTGTATGGACTGAAGCTGAATATCGGCATCGTGTTCCAGCAAGGCCTTGGCCTGATGCTGAAGGATGTGATCAGCGTTGTTGTAGCCATTGGGCTGACGCTGCTAATTGCCAAATGGCTTAAAGCCGACATGTCCCTGTCCCTTCTGCTCGGCATTGGAACCGGTGTCTGCGGCGCGGCTGCCATTGCCGCCGTGTCCCCCATTGTGAAGGCCAAGGAGAAGGACACGGCGCTTGGAGCGGGCCTTATCGCCTTTCTTGGAACCATTGTTGCCATTGGCTACACCCTCGTTCAGCCGCTGCTTCCTCTGACGGACACCCAGTATGGTGTGTGGTCGGGAGTAAGTCTGCATGAGATTGCCCATGTAGCCCTAGCAGCCGCTCCGGCGGGTGAGGATGCGCTGGCCATTAGCTTGCTTGCCAAGCTGGGACGGGTATTTCTGCTCGTACCGCTCAGTGTCGTGCTCATGCTCTGGATGAAACGTACCGGGCGCATCGAGAGCCACACGAAAATGGAGTTCCCCTGGTTCCTGCTCGGCTTCATTGCAGCGAGTATACTGGGAAGCTGGGAATGGACCGGACAACCGATCATTCCTCTGCCGATCAAGGATACGATTTCTCAGGCAGCTTCCTTCCTTCTTGCCATGGCGATGGTGGGACTTGGCCTGAATGTCCACTTGAAGGATCTGCGCAGCGCATGGCGGCCGCTGCTGGCCATGTCCATCACCACTGCGCTGCTAATCCTGCTTACCTATGCTATGGCTTGAGTGAGCGGGATCGGCAGCCATTGTGTACGAACCAAAAACCATCCTCACGCATATTCATGCGCAGGGGATGGTTTTTTTTGCACAGATGAACCAAGCCGAAGAGGTGTGTGGATGCCGAATTGCGGGAACTATTGGAATAAGAGAGCTGCAACCTTATATTTGAAGAAAATGCCTCCGGTGTCATGTCCGTTTCTTGCTCTTCTGTCGATGAAGAACCCCCGTCTTTTTCCTTCCATTTTAGGGTAAAACTAAAGCAATTGGACCCACTCATCGGGCACAAAGGTTTAGCTCCCCTGCTTTCTTGGGTATTTGAGATTTAGCACGCAGTATTTATACAGAGCTATCATTGTAGAGGAGATGGAAGTATGCAACGAAATCATACGATTATGCAATTCTTCGAATGGCATGTTGCAGCCGATGGCTCGCACTGGAACCGACTCAAAAGCGCAGCACCGGAGCTGAGCAAGGCAGGAATCGATGCGGTTTGGATTCCCCCCGTGACCAAAGCATCCTCCGCCGAGGATAACGGGTATGGGGTGTATGACCTGTACGATCTGGGGGAGTTTGACCAGAAGGGAACGGTTCGCACCAAATACGGGACCAAGCAGGAACTAACCGATGCCATTGCAGCCTGCCACAAGCACGGGATTGCCGTCTATGTGGATCTGGTGATGAACCATAAGGCGGGTGCTGATGAAACCGAGCGGTTTCAGGTTATCCAGGTTGATGAGATGGATCGGACGAAGGATATATCCAAGCCGTTCGAGATCGAGGGCTGGACCAAATTCACCTTCCCTGGCCGCGGTGATCAGTATTCCTCGTTCCAATGGAATTTCAATCACTTTAACGGAACCGACTATGATGATAAGAGCAAGCGCTCCGGCATATTCCGAATTGTGGGCGAGAATAAATCCTGGAGCGACAAGGTGGACAATGAATTCGGGAATTACGACTACTTGATGTTTGCCAACATAGATTACGGTCATCCGGATGTACGCAAGGAAATGACCGCCTGGGGCCAGTGGCTCGTGGATACATTGCAATGCAGCGGGTTCCGGCTTGATGCCATCAAACACATCAACCATGATTTCATTAAAGAATTTGCCGCAGCCATGAAGAAAAAACGCGGAGAGGATTTTTACATCGTGGGCGAGTTCTGGAATCCCGAGCTTGAGGACTGCCGGCATTTCCTGGATACGGTGGATTACAAAATCGATCTGTTTGATGTTTCCCTCCACTACAAACTCCAAGCTGCTTCCAAAGCCGGCCGTTCCTTCGATCTGCGAAAGATCTTCGACGATACACTCGTCGCATCGCACCCCATGAATGCCGTTACGTTTGTGGACAACCATGATTCACAGCCGCAGGAATCATTGGAATCGTGGGTGGAGGACTGGTTTAAACAGAGCGCTTATGCGCTGATTCTGCTGCGCAAGGACGGTTATCCTTCCGTCTTCTACGGAGATTATTACGGGATCGGCGGCGAGAAGCCCATTCCCGGCAAGAGAGAGGCCATTGACCCGCTGCTGTATGCCAGGGTGAACCGGGCGTATGGCGAGCAAGATGATTATTTTGACCATCCGAACACGATTGGCTGGGTCCGCCGGGGGATCGAGGAAATCGAGCATTCCGGCTGTGCCGTGGTGATCGCTAACGGGGATGCCGGGGAGAAGAGAATGTTTGTTGGTGAGCATCGCGCCGGAGAGATATGGGTGGATCTGACTCGCACCCGGAAGGACCGGATCACGATCGGTGAGGACGGGTTCGCTCTGTTTCCGGTTAACGGAGGCAGTGTATCTGTCTGGGCTCATCCGGAGCTTCCCGTAGAAGCTTAAACAGCGGACGCATTATACAGAGACTATAAAAACCGGAAGAATGGCTCTCCGCCAGGTATGGCTCCACATGGGAAGCGCCTTGCGATAGCCTTCATTCTTCCGGTTTTTTTGACGTTAACGGCCGGGCTCTAATCAGCCCTTAACCTGAAAACGACGGCGCAAGCCTTCGCCTAACAGGTTGAACGTTATGATCAGCAGCATCATGGCAAATGCCGGATACACAACGAATTGGAACTTTCCTAACCAGATGTCCGCTCGATTCTTGGACAGAATCGTCGCCCAGTTGTACCCGGTCTCCACGAATTCCATGACATAATAGTTGACTTCCTTCCACTCGTGACCAAGGAAGATGTTCACAATCGCAAGCTGACCGAGGAGGAGCATCACCTTCCCCATATCCAAACAGAAGTTGACGATAACTTCGGGGAACATGACCGGGATATAGTAATTCTTCGTCAACGTCCTCGTGCGAAGACCTAACGCGGTTCCGGCTTCCATGTAAGGCTCGCTTGCCATCTTGTGGGCCTGCTGCTGAATCGTGATGGCCACCCGCCCGGCTTCAACGCTGGCCAGAATCAGTATGGCCCAGCCCATCCGCTGCTGGGAGAAGAGAAAGAACGGAAGCGCAAGCAGCAGCGCGGATGCGAAGACCGGCGGCAAATAGGAACACATCTGGTTCCAGAAGGTAATGAACTGGTGGGTGAAGCCCTTTTTCTTACGAGCGATCAGTCCCAGGGGCACCCCGATCGCATATCGGGCAGCCGTAATCGCGAGCACCAGCAGAATCGTATCCTTGGCGGTCACAACCAGTTTGCTCAAGTTATCGACCCCCCTCTTATCCGATCCAAGCCAGTTCTTCGAAGAAGGTTTATAAGGCGGAAGGGTCAGCTTCTGCTTGCCGTCCTTCATGACCCATCTGGAGGGTTCATTCTTCAAATCCTTATCAATGAAGGGCATGTACGGCCCCGCCAGCATAACAAAGACAAAGAAAGCAAGCAGAATGCCGCCAATCCATAAAGGGAAATTCTTCAAGATAACTCACCTCGTTTCTTATCGCGGATCAAAGTACTTGCGTGCCGAATGACTGATCCATTGAACGATCATGAACAGCACCATGAAGGAAAATGCGATATAAATAATGACACCCGGCTCATAGTTGCCGCCGGTGCCGCTGAACGTATTGAAATCCAGCGCCTGAAACAATCTCCAAGCCGCTCCCGGATAGTTGCGGTAATATTCCACCACGAGCAGGTTCGACAAGATGAAGACCAGCAGACCCGGAAGATGGGTCAGGATGGTTGCGATGCCGTTTCGCAGCATATGTTTGTAGACGACCTTCCGGTCACTCAGCCCTTTGGCTTTAGCCAGCAGTATGTATAGTTTGCCTTCCTGTGCGAGCAGCGAAGCCGACGTGATCCGGGCAATAAAAAATATCGGGTAAATTGAGACAAGCAGCGAAGGCAGCACGAAAGCCTCCCAGCCGTCAACCGCAAAATAACGGATAGCCGGAACATGCTTAATGAGCACCCATTGGGCGATCAGCATCAGGAAAAAATCCGGAATGGACTGGAACAACCATGTCGTCCAGTGCCCCAGCACGCTGAATTTGGTCTTGGACAATTTGTAGTCCAAAACTCCCTTCAGAATACCTAACACGAATCCTATCAGTAAAGCGGATACAATAACCAGCATGCTTTTGCCAACAGCTTCAAAAGCAGCCGCTTCCGAGGACTGGCCGATATACCGCGTTCCCCCGAGCGTCCCGTTCTGAATAGCGCTTGCAAAATAGTCACGGATGTACGTAACATACTGGCCCAGATCAAAGGAATAATTGGTCACCACTAAATTGCCGTCCAGCGACAGATTCAAATCCCTTGGAACCAGCACAATCAGGACGATGAACATAAAAGCGAGCAGACTGGTCACCGTCGTTTTGAGCATTTGTGTTCTTAATCTCATATTGTCCTCCCAAACAAAAGTCTCAGCAGACCCCTCTTGTCTTGCTTCATCTGCTTAACTACTTATTCTACTACTATCACATATTTCCTAAATACGTCCAGATAAAAATACAAATTTTTACTTTATATTTTCCACATCATGTATTGCGCTCCTTGATCTGTCATATTTATAGCATGTATAACCTGATATCACGGTTCTATTAAATTGCAATCCATGGTAAAAGGATATACTCTGTTTCTATATACATCCTATCAGAGGAGGTTCTACGGCGATGTCCATTTATGAATATGAAGTAAAAACGATACGCGGCGAGTCCCAAACACTCGAGCCCTACAAGGGTGAGGTGATGCTCATCGTAAACACGGCAACCAAATGCGGCTTTGCCCCTCAATTTGACGGTCTGGAGAAGCTGCATCAGACATTCCGTGATCAGGGACTGGCCGTGCTTGGCTTCCCCAGCAGCCAATTCATGAATCAGGAGCTGGAGGAGGATTCCGCGATCGAGGAAGCCTGCAAGCTCAATCATGGCGTAACCTTCCCTTTATTCTCCAAGATTGATGTGAACGGCTCGCAAGCTCATCCCCTCTACAAACACCTGACCAGTGAAGCCCCCGGCGCGCTCGGCATTAAAGCAATCAAATGGAACTTCACCAAGTTTCTGGTGGACCGCAGCGGCAAGGTGGTTAAACGCTTTGCGCCAACGGATACCCCGGAGAAGATGGAAGAAGATATCAAGAAGCTGCTGAAATAAATCTGGAGCTGCATACATTCGAATAAAAAAAGGGCTTGCGCGAGGTCAACCGACCTTGAGCAAGCCCTTTCTGCTGTTTGGCTTCATTTACTGCAAATGCATCCACACCGTCATCTCATTCTCGCCACGATTGCCCCATAAATAATACGGAATGGCTTTGAGCGCTGCGGGACGCAGCGGCGTTGGCGAAGTTCGATACAGATCATCGCCCCAGTCACCGGATTCTTCACGCCAGCCTTCCCCTTCAATGACAACCGCCCCTCCGAGAAAATCGGGATCAAACCGTGAGCTCAGCTTAGGCTCGCGAGCTAGCGATACGGACGACATCGGCGCTCCATGATCTACGCTTTCCAGGCAGTATACCAACGGTCCACGCTGGATTGCGGCTTTACCGGCGTTAGCCCGTATATTCGGATTAGCCCTTACTTGATGGATCTCCATGGAGAGCTCCAGCTCCAGGGTATCTCCCGGCGCCCATACTCTCTTGATGTAGACATAGCCGTCTTTCATAACATCCTCTATGCTCACGTCTTCCCCATTCAAGCGCAAATCTGCTTTGCCGCGGGACCAATCCGGCATGCGGAGAGCCACCGTCCACTCAACAGCCTTCTCCGGCTGGATAGTAAGTGTGACGTCCCCATTCCAAGGCAGCGCACTGTTCTGAATGACCTTCACAGGCACATCCCCGAACTGAACCGATGCTTCACCCCCCATGTATAGATGGGTGTACAGCGTATCCTCGTTCATCGTATACACATATTCACCCAGCGAAGACAGCAGTCTCGCCACATTCGGCGGACAGCAAGCGCAGGCGAACCAGCCCGGCCGAACCGGCTTCACATGGAACTTGCCCGGATTATGGCGACAGGCCGCAGGCCATACCTCAAGCGGATTGACATAGAAGAAATGCCGCCCGTCCTGAGCCATACTGCCAATGACCGTGTTGAACAGCGCGCGCTCCATCACATCCGCATACTCCGATTTGGGAGCCAGCTCCAGCATGCGCCGGGCAAAAAAGATCAAACCAATGGAGGCACAGGTCTCGGCATACACCGTATCGTTCGGCAGATCATAATCCGTCGTGAACGCCTCTCCATGATGGGTTGAACCGATGCCTCCGGTAATGTACATCTGTTTATGGACCATGTTAAACCACAGGTTCTCGCAAGCCTCCAGAAGAGCGGGGTCTTTTGTTCTGGCCGCTAAGTCCGCCATGGCCGTGTACATGTACACGGCCCGGACCGAATGTCCAACCGCCTCCCTCTGTTCCCTTACGGGCAGATGACTCTGATGATAAGGCAAGTGCGGCGGGTTGGCTACCGAGGAGTAGAATGATTTCCGCCCTCTCTGCTCCCACTCCTGAAGGAAGAAGTGAGGCTCCGTGCCGCGCACATCTATGAAATACTGGCTCAGGCTCAAATATCTCGGCTCCCGGGTCACCTCATACAGTTTGACAAGCGCCAATTCGATCTCCTGATGCCCGTCAAATCCGTGAATTTTGCCATCCTCAGGCCCAAAAACGGAATCGATATAATCCGCCAGGCGGCACACCACATCCAGCAGTTTCCGCTTCCCTGTTGCCAGATAGTGCGCTACCCCGGCTTCCATCATATGTCCGGCACAGTACAGCTCATGGCAATCCGTCAGATTGGTCCAGCGCTTCTCCGGCTCCTTCACCGTGAAATACGTATTCAGGTATCCATCGGGCTGCTGGGCAGCGGCCACAAGTTCAATCAGCTGATCCACCTGCTCTTCCAGCTTCGGATCCGGGTGAATGGCAAGCGAATACGCCGCAGCCTCCAGCCATTTGGCAACATCGCTATCCTGAAATACCATCCCGCCATACTCGCCCTTGTCCCTGCCGGCAGCGATTCGAAAATTGGAGACGCCATGACTTGGCTCGACACCCGGGATTCGATCATGCAGGGCTTCATACTGGTACGGAATCACCACATCCCTTACCAGCTCTATGTAACGGGCCCAGAACGGGTCCGTCAGTTTCACTTGCTTAAGAGGTACGGCAGCAGAACACGAAGCAAGAGTCATCATCTTCAATACACTCCTTTGAGATTCGATAGGATAAAGCCTCGACACTTCCCATTCTACGATCTATGATAGGATGAAAACGATATCAAAAATGACCTAATTTCTTATACAATCTCACACATCCCTTGGAGGTGAATCCGTGACGGAACGAAGCGTTCTTGCCTTCCCTTCCCTGCCGCTGCCCTTCTTCCTTGAATCAGGTAAAACACACTATATGCCGGGTGAGTCGCATCCGAACCGAAGAAACCTTGGCGTCTTCGATCTCATCCTGGTGCAAAGCGGCTGCCTGTTCTTGGGCGAAGAGAGGCAGCACTGGAAACTGTGTGCGGGGGATATGGTCGTCTTGCTCCCCGATGCTTACCACTTCGCGGTACAGGATTGCCGAGAAGAAACGTCCTTCTATTGGCTGCATTTTCAGACCCTGACACCGGATATAACCGGACATGATTCAATCTCACACAATATTGAGCTGCCCAAACAAGGCCGTATACCCTATCCGGAGCAAGTTTACCAACAGTTCGAGTCTCTGCACCTATTGGCAACCGAACCGAGGTCTACCGCATTTTGGCGGGAACAAACCTTGTTTATTGAACTGCTGCAGCTGCTTGATCCGTCGAGGTCCGACCAGGAACAGTCGCGGGTGCGCAAAGTGGCGGAACAAGTGGAATCCTATATCAAAATGCACTATCGCGAACCCATCAGCAATGCGCGGTTATCAGCAGACCTGCATTTTCACTACAATTATTTGACGCGCTGCATGAAAGAATCCCATGGCGTAACCCCAACAGAGTATCTGCTTCAATACCGCCTGGATCAGGCAAAGCGGCTGCTGCTGACCACAAGGTGGTCCATGTCGCATATTGCAGAGCATGTTGGGTTTCAATATCCGCCCTATTTTTCCCGCCGCTTCTCCGCGCGTTTCGGCCTATCGCCGCTGCAATTCCGTAAGCAGTATACGGAATAAGCGGGATATGGAGAGTCATGATCATGACCACATGAAGTGATCATTTAGGTCAGAGGACAACAAGGAGATAGTTCTTGGTTCTGGACACCCGGCAGCGGCTGCACGGCATCTTGCAGTACCCGCACATAAAAAAAGACGGCCCCACTTGGGCCCGTCCTGTTTAGATCGGCTGCCTGACACTATGCTTTGTTTGGCAGATCCAGCTGCCATGACACGCCAAACTTGTCCGCGATCCAGCCAAATTGTTCACTGAAGCCATAGTTGCCCAGCGGCATCATAGCACTCCCGCCATCGATTAATGCCCCGTACAGCTTCTCGATCTCCGCTTCCGACTCGCAGGTCAGATAGATGGAGAATGAAGGCGTGAACGTGAAACCATGCTGCACATTGCTGTCAATACACATAAAGGTCTGTCCCTTTAATGTAAAGGTCGCATGTTTGACACTTCCCTCGGTTCCCAGCTCATTCGGGCCGTACAAGTCGATACTCGTGATCTCGGAATCCTCGATTATGGAAATGTAATGGTTCATGGCTTCTTCCGCATTGCCCTGAAACATCAGAAACGGGGTTATACTCTTCATCTATAAAACACGCTCCCTAGTTCATTAGATCGAGATCATTCATCTTTCCTGTCTCCAGACGCTGCTCCAGCCCTTCAAACATCTTTTACCCCAGCCATGCTCGGTTTGGTGATGTATTCGGTCCGTGCTTGCTCGATATCCTCTGCCAACCAGTCTTCCTCATGAGGCACAGTGATCTCCCAGGTTCCATCCACACGCGGTTCATTTCGGGCCATTTTGTTCGTGGTCTCCATCATAAACAACCACCTGGGCATCGTCTGGGGGGTTAACCAAACATCAAACACTCTCCGGTGCAGCCTAGAAGCGGCATTTCATCCTTATCCAATCAGCTCATCAAGCAGCCGCTCCAGCTCGCCATAACTCGTGACAATATGGTGCGGCTCATGTTCCGACTCGGGAGCAACGCTCCGGTGATTGAACCAGATGATATTCCAGCCCGCGGCGAGTGCGCCAATCACATCATTGCGCCATGAATCCCCGATGTAATAAGAACTCTCCGGCGCAGTGCCGGTCAGCTGGTTCACATGGCGGAATATCCGCGGATCGGGTTTGTCCCAGCCAACGGCGCCGGATACGAACAAACGATCCGGCGGGATTAGATCACCGAGCTGCATAGCCGCTATTTTGTTCATCTGGTGATCCGCCGGTCCATTGGTAATCAAGCCGACCACATGCCCGGCGTCCGCCAACTTTTTCAGCAGCTCCCGGGCACCGGCAAACATTCTGATGGTATACTGCCGATCCAGATAGGTCTGCTGTACCACTTCGGCCGCCTCCAGTGACAGTGGGATGCCGAATTCAGCCAGCGCTAATTGAAATCGGCGTCTGCGCATCTCCTCGACGGCTTCCCCGTAAGCTGCCGTGCCAGCACCTCCCAGCTCAACGGACAAGCGGTCACTGTAATATCGCATCCGATGGTATGCCGCTTCATAGGGAAATGCCTCGCCTGGACGGGCCGTCTCTTGAACAGCCTCGCGAAAAGGCGCCAAATGGTCATACAATGTATCATCCACATCGAAGAAGATTCCCTTCGGTGATGTTGTTCTCTTCATATTCATCCCTCTTCCTTCTCCCTGTCCCTCTATTGTACCTGTACAGGCACCGCTTGGGTCAAGTCCGTCTGTTGATAAGCTCCCTTGCTGTGATATGATGGCATTAAAGCAGCAGGATACGGCAATGGAGTCCTCATCCAGACTCGCGCACAGCCAAGCAAGCTCAAATTGCAATGCCCAGCTTATGTACCCGGATAAGGAGATGAATAACGATGACCAAGGATATGACCGAAGTGTGGAGCAAGGATTTCGTTCCCGAAGGCAATCGGGCCAGTAATGTGGATCGTTTCACCGGCTTTGAGGATACCTATGACCAGCATCGCCCGGAAGCTCCTCAGGAGGTTGTTACACTTCTAACAGGATATTTGGAACACAAGCCCTCGCTTGTTGTCGATTTGGGCTGCGGGACGGGGTTATCCTCGTTTGCATGGAGAGATACCGCGGACCAAGTCATCGGCGTCGAGCCGAATGACGATATGCGGGGCAAAGCTATCGCCAAATGGCAGTCGCTGCAGCAAGAGCAAGCCAGCAGTCCCCATGGAAACGCTGCCGATATCAAGTTCGTCTCCGGTTATTCCAATCAGCTGGCACTGCCGGATCAATCCGCAGACATCATTACCTGCTCCCAGTCCTTCCACTGGATGGACCCTGCCAGTACGTTAAAAGAGGTATCCCGTGTGCTGCGCGAGGACGGTATATTCGCTGTATATGACTGCGACTGGCCGCCAAGCCTCACCCGGAAAGTTGAACAAACCTATCTTGAGTTGATTGAACTGGCTGAAACCATCATTGACCGCCATGTGGATACTCAGGAGCAGGCCTATAAAGGGAATAAGAACGAGCATCTGAAGCACATCCGCGAGAGCGGTGTGTTCCGCTTCTCCAAGGAAATTGTATTCCACCATATGGAGCCGTTCACCGCGGAACGCTATACCGGCCTTGCTGTCAGTCAAGGCGGCATCCAAACCGTATTCAAGCTGAAGCAAAACGAAATCAACGACAAAATTGCACTGTTTCATACGCTGGTCGAGGAGCATTTTCAAGGGCGTACTCTCCCCGTGATGCTCAGCTACCGCATGCGGCTCGGCATTAAATAAAGTCAGACAACAGGGCAGCTCCAAGGTCATAATGGCCTTTGAAGCTGCCCTGTTGTTCATTGGACTCTTTTGCCATAAGACAAAAAAGAGCCGCGCGCCTTTCTCATTACCTCTTCTCAGCCCTTCACCGCCCCTGCCGATGATATGCCGTGAAATATTTCTGCAGGAAGAGTCAGCGAGAACCGGTAGCCCTTCCAGATCGAGACCGCGCTCAGCCTCACTGCTTATTTTCGCCACATTAAGCTGCACAACAATTCGAACAGGTCCAGCACATGGCGCGGATTTTTGCCTGTCAGCTGCTTAATTCGGTTTAACCGGTAATGCAGGGTATTGCGGTGGATATTTAGCCTTTTGACCGTATTGTTGTGATCCCCATTCTCGGAAATATATACCTGAAGCGTCTCAATGAGGTCCAGCTTGTCTCCGCCTTGCTCCAGAAGCGAATACAGCGAAGCCTGTGTGTCATCCGAATTATAAGCCAGGCTGATGAGAAACCTTAAATCCTCGTAGAAATTCACTTTGCGGCGGGGGTCGATGTTCATGCCCAGCTCCAGAGCGGATACCGCCTGCTCCAGCGATGTGGCAGCCAGCTCCTCCCGCTCCCCAATCCCCAAGCTGTGGACTTCATCCAGCTCGGTCAGCTTGTCCAGAAGGCTCCGGTATTTCATGGCGTCTGTCATGAAGAATACGGTTTTGTCGTTCTCCAAATTCCAGCTTTGAGGGTACGCTTGCTGCAGCCCCCGGAATACTTTGCCTCCCACAGAGCCCTGCACGAGCAGCACCCGGCATTTTCGCGTCAGGTCCAGTCCATAGCCTTCGGCACGCTCCAGAAACGGTTCATCGTAAGGTGTCTTGCGATAGGATAACTCATGGTAGAACTTCTCCCGATTTTGGCGTTGGTTCAACATGGCCTTGTTCTGACGCTCCTGCTCGATCAGGAGAACGACGGTCACCTGCAGCAAATTGCTGAGCGGTCTCACCTCATCGGGATGCCCCGTGATGCCGACCACGCCAATCACCTCATCCTTCACTACAATAGGCTCGTTCACCCCCGGCTTCATGCCGCCGCCTTCTTCATAGACCTCATAGATTCTCCCGGTCTGAATGGCTTTCTGGGCACCGATGTGCAGCGTGCCGATCCGTGCTGGGTCCCCGCTGCCCACAATGACCCCGTTCTCATCCATTACATTAATATTGTAAGGAATGACACGCATCATTTCTTTGGCGATATTCTCCGCCAGCGGACGTGATAGTTTCATGCATTATGTCCCTCCTTACCTGCCTGTCATGTACTGTCCTGTATAAGATCCCAATACAAGAGTTACTCTCTATAGTTTACACATCCCGCTTCCAATCCATATCCTGCCGGTAGAAAAAGAAGCCGACCCGTAAAGGTCAGCTCCCCCTTGTTCTCTCACTATGAAATGAATGATTACTTGTTCAAGGAGTTCATGAGACGGACAATATTCTCCGATGTTCTCTCCACATTCTGCTGTCCGTTCACCAGTGCTTCCGATAGCGTAGCCGCACCCGGCATAATGCCAAAAATAGCGTCCATTCCTTTATCGTACAGCACCTCGATCCCGTCACCGATCCGTCCGGCCAAGGCAACAACAGGCTTGCCATGCTTCTTCGCAACCATCGCCACGCCCAGCGGGGTTTTGCCGTACTGCGTCTGGAAGTCCATCCCGCCTTCGCCGGTCCACACCATATCCGCCTGGCGCACTTTCTCTTCAAGACCTGTATAGTCAACAACCATATCGATGCCCTTCTTCAGCGTCCCGTTCAGGAAGACCATCAGTCCCCCGCCAAGGCCGCCTGCCGCTCCAGCCCCTGGGTAGTCCACGATATCTTTGCCCAGCTGCTGCTTCATAACCCCGGCGTAGTTCCGCAGATTGCTGTCCAGCTGCTCGATCATATCCGGCGTAGCACCCTTCTGCGGTCCGAACACATGAGAGGCTCCCGTCTCGCCGCAGAGCGGATTGGTTACATCACAGGCCACCTCGACCTCCACATGCTGCAGTCGTGAATCCAGGCCGGTCAAGTCAAAACTTGCAAGCCTGCCCAAGCCCCCGCCGCCAAAAGCAAGCTCCCTCCCTTCCGCATCCAGCAGCTTGCCGCCGAGCGCCTGAACAACTCCCGCTCCGCCGTCATTCGTCGCACTGCCGCCGATGCCGATCAGCAGCCTGCTCACGCCATGATCCAGGCAAGCTTTAATCAGCTCACCCGTCCCGTAAGTCGTGGTTACCAGCGGATTCCGCTCAGCCGGGGGCACCAAGTGGATCCCGCTTGCACTGGCCATCTCCAGCACGCCGGTGCTGCCATCTCCCGAAACACCGTAGGACGCCTCCACCTGATTGCCCAGCGGACCCGTGACCATCGCGGTGTGCACCGTGCCGCCCGTTGCATCCACGAGGGACTGCATCGTGCCTTCACCGCCGTCCGCCATCGGCACATGGATACAGGTCACATTCGGGTTTGCCTTCAGAATGCCGCGTTCCATCGCCTCACAGACTTCCTTGGCGGTCATGCTCTCTTTAAATGAATCGGGCGCGAGTACAATTACATAATCCTGCTTCATGGTTTATCCCCTGCCTATCCTTATTGATTTCAAATCTATGCTGTAGTCTCTTTAAAATACAAATCCGTACAATATCGTAGCGACAATGGCCATGGTCAGACCGACAATGCTTTCGTAAGGAATCAGCTTCATCCGTTCCTTAATGCTCATCTTCACCGATTCTGCGGTGACGTGGAAGAAGTTCCCGTGCGGCAGATGGTCAATGACCGTTGCCCCCGTGTGTACCATGACGGCTGCGGCAAGTGGCGCTGTCCCCATGGACAGAATCGCTTCACCAAACGAACCTGCGGCCACAATGGATGCCGTCGATGTGGATGCCGTAGCGGCTCCCATCAGAATACCGGCGAGCGGCGCAAGGAATGTGCCGGATACGCCCATGACATCGATACCCTGTACCACAACGGCACTCAGATTGGATTTGGAGATAATGCCGGCAATGGCGCCGGCACCAATCAGGATGATTGCGGTACCGGTCATTTTGTTCAAACCGGAGGTGGTATAAGCAATGATGCTCTTTGTCTGTCGCATGGCGATCAAACCGATGATACCGGCAACCGGCAAAATAATCATGGAATCAATCTTGATGGCTTGAAGAGCTTCAATGCCCAGAATGCTTCCCAGTGGATTCAGCGCCAGCAAGACGATGGCCACGATGGGTGCAACCATCGCACGTCCGAAGCTTGGCTTGTCTTTCTTGCCGGCTTCCTCCGCCACTTGATCGCTATCCGATACCATAACCCCTTTGTTTGTGAGCATCTTCGCCACGATGATGGTGACAATCAGTCCGGCAACCGCCGGCAGGAAACCATGGATCATGACCTGAGCCAGATCGACGTCAAAACCCTTGGCGACAGCAATGGTATTCGGGTTCGGGGAAATGATGTTCCCCGCTTTACCGCCCCCGACCAGCGCGAGCAGCAAGGCTGTTTTGGAAATTCCGATCTTCTTGCCGACGGACAAAGCGATGGGCGCTACGATAATGATCGCAACGGTAATGAATACCCCTACCGCGGTGATAATCATGGTTGCCAGCGCGATGGATAAAAGCGCTTTCTTCTCGCCCAGCTTGGCAACAATGGTCTCGGCAATGCGCTCCGCGGCTCCCGATTCAATCAATATCCCTGCGAGCACCCCTGCAGCCAAGACCCGGACGACAGCACCCATGACACTGTTGGTGCCCTCGATAATATACTGCACGGTCAGATCAATGGTGGCTCCGCCCAGCAGACCGCCAATGACAGCGCCTCCAAACAAGGCGTAAACCGGGTTTACTTTTCTAAAAATCAAGACAATGGCGATAATCAGACCGACAACGGCTCCGCCCCAATGTATAACAGTCCCATCCATGTTGTGTATGCCTCCTTAAGCAATATAGCTTGTGAACAATGATGTATTCATCCTTTATGAAACTATGATTGCGCTTACAGGATTCAGTATAACCGGAATGCCGCATTCAAGCCTATTGACGCCATAACGGTTTTTATTGTGCATATGCACAAAGTATGGGACATGGGATGAGCCTCGTTTTCAAAAAAACATATGGAGTCAGCCTTAGCCAAGCTCACGCGTACGGATCTCATCCGGAGCGACATGGGCGATCGCCTGCATCTTCTTGAATTGGCCCGTAGAGCTGGCTTTGCCCGACAGCACGGTGCCGATGATGCCCCCAGCGAATCCGATCGGTATCGACACGATGCCCGGATGCTTGAGCGGGAAGATCGCTTCTGCCCGAATCCAGCCTGCTTCCGGGTCCATTACATTAGGCCCGATAGCCATGAGCAGCAGGGAAGATATCAAACCGGCCGCAATGCTCGACATGGCGCCGTACGTATTAAATTTCCGCCAAAATAGCGTGAACAGCAGCACCGGCAGATTGGCCGAGGCGGCAACTGCGAAGGCAAACGACACAAGGAACGCCACGTTCAGCTTCTGCGCGCCAAGCGCGAGCACAATTGAGGCCATGCCAACCACGATGGCCGAAAGCTTGGCCACTCGCATCTGCTGTGCCTCCGTCGCCTGCCCGCTGCGGAAGATGCTGCTGTAGACATCATGAGCAAACGCTGAGGATGCCGTCAGCACAAGCCCGGAGATCACGGCCAGTATAGTCGCAAACGCGACGGCCGATACAAACGCCATCAGGAATTCGCCGCCCAGCGCGCTTGCGAGCAGCGGCGCCGCCAGATCCACCCGCTCGGACAAAACTGACCAATCAACAAAAGCGGCGGCTCCAAAGCCTAGAAAGATTGTCATTGCGTAGAAGATGCCGATCGTAAACGTCGCCGTCTTTACCGAAGCGCGCACCGTTAGCGGGTCTCTGACCGTGTAGAAGCGCGCAATAATATGCGGCAGTCCGGCCGTCCCTAACACAAGCGCCATATTGAAGGACAGCATATCGAGCGGCTGATCAAACATATTGCCCGCCATCAGAAACCGCTCCTGCAGCGGCGTTGCCTGCTTCATGGAAGCGAATAAGCCGAGCAGATCCCAATCGAATCGGGCCAACACAATCAGGCTCACGATAAAGGTGCTGCTTACCAGCAGTATGGACTTGACGATCTGCACCCAGGACGTCGCAAGCATCCCGCCAAACGTGACGTAGATAGTCATTAAGCTGCCAACCAGCACGATGGCAAGCGACGTTTCAAGGCCGAATAGCAAATGGATGAGCCATCCGGCCCCAACCAGCTGGGCAATCATATAGAACACGGTAATCATCATATTGTTGACAGCGATAAACCCGCGCAGCCGTTTCTCGCCGAACCGGACCGCCACCGCATCCGCCATCGTATACCTGCCCAGATTATGGAGCGGCTCGGCAATGATGTACTGGACAATGACATAGGAGGCGAGGAAGCCGATCGAATAGAAGAAACCGTCGAAGCCGTAAACCGCGATGGAACCCGCAATGCCAAGGAAGGACGCCGCGCTCATATAGTCACCGGAGATGGCCAGTCCATTCTGCAAGCCGCTAAGCCGGTTGCCCGCCGCATAGAAATCGTTCGTGTTGGTGGTTCGCCTGGCGGCATAATACGTAATCATTAACGTGCCAACCACAATCGCCAGAAAAAAAACGATGCCGGACATGTTCACTTGGATGACCTCCTTCCGCTCAGCCCCAGAGGTGCTGTTATTCTCCCATTCTACGATAAAATGGCAAAAAAAGGACAATCCTTTGCTCTGACGAGCAGCAGGATACGCCCTTTTTTCTTCAACAAATGTCTTAAGCACGCTCAAATCGAATCAAGCGCCCGTATTTGCCTTGACCAGCACCTCGGCATATTTGGCCTCATCCTTGGAGGAGGACAGGAGCGTGCCGACATAAGCTGCCAGGAAGCCAAGGGGAATGGAGATAATGCCCGGGTTGCTCATCGGGAAGATCGGATCGCCAACCAGAATCGCTTTGCCGGCCGGATCCCATATATTCGGGCTCAGGGCTACGAGAATCACCGTGCTGATCAATCCGGTCAGCATGCCTGTGATCGCGCCTGTCGTATTGAATCTTTTCCAGAATACCGTGAACAGGATAACCGGTAAATTGGCACTGGCTGCAACGGCGAAGGCCAGCGAGACGAGGAACGCCACGTTCATCTTCTGAGCGAACAAGGCAAGCAGAATGGAGACGATGGATACGCCAATCGATGCGTAACGCGCCATCTTCAGCTGTTCCTTCTCCGAAGATTCGCCGCGGCGCAAGATTTGACCGTAAAAATCATGGGCGAAGGCCGATGCGGCGGACAACACAAGCCCCGTCACCACAGCAAGAATGGTCGCGAACGCAACCGCCGAGATCAGCGCAAACAGGAAGTCGCCGCCTATGGCTTTAGCCAGCAGCGGTGCAGCCATGTTGCCTGCTTTGTCAACCGCTGTAATATCCGCTGCGCCTACGAAGGCCGCTGCACCGAATCCGAGAAAGATCGTCATGACATAGAAAATGCCGATAATCCATGTGGCGTATACAACCGAGCTGCGTGCCGTCTTGGCGTCCTTCACGGTAAAGAAGCGAGTCAGAATATGCGGCAGTCCTGCTGTTCCGAGCACGAGGGCAAGGTTGAGCGACAGCGTCTCCAGCGGGATTTTGTATTTGTTGCCAGGGTTCAGGAAGGCTTCCTGAAGCGGCGTGGCCGTCTTCATATGATGGAACATTTGAGTCAGGCTGAAATCGAATTTGGCAAATACAATGAGCGAAATAATGAACGTGCCTGCCATGAGCAGCACGGCTTTGGATATTTGGACCCAGCTTGTGGCGTGCATGCCGCCAAACACAACATAGATCGTCATCAACACGCCCACGATCAGTACGGACGTTACATAGTCCAGGCCCAGCAGCAGCTTGATGAGCGCACCCGCCCCGACGAGCTGCGCGATCATATAGAAGATGGAGATGGAGATCGTGTTCAACGCTGCCACGCCGCGCACTTTCTTGTCGGAGAAACGGGCGGCGATCATATCGGCCACCGTATATTTGCCGAGGTTCCGAAGCGGTTCTGCTACGAGATACAGTACAACCAGATAAGCAACCAAAAAGCCGATGCTGTAGAAGAAACCATCAAATCCGACCAAAGCAATCGAGCCGGCGATACCTAGAAAGGAAGCCGCGGACATATAATCGCCGGCAATGGCCGTCCCGTTCTGCCAGCCCTTCAGTCCTCCGCCAGCTGTATAGAAATCGCTGGTGTTGGTTGTTTTCTTGGCGGCGTAATAGGTAATGATCAGCGTGAGAAGTACAATCCCGCAAAATAACGCGATAGCCATAGTCGATTACGCCCCCATATCCTTTTTGATATCGTCTACCATTCGGTCGAATTGGGCTGCCTTGCGGGAATATAATATGCACAGCACCCACGTCATAATGAATTGCGCGAAGGCAAACACCCATGCCCACGTAATCGGTCCTATAGCAGGATGATTCAACACTTCAGTATACGAAGTGAGGATCGGCAGCGCAAAGTAAAACAGAAGAAAAAAGACGGTCATGGGAATAATGAACCGTTTCTTGCGGGAGAGCAGCGTTTTGAATTTTTCAGAATGCCATACTTCGGTATAGCTTTTTTCCTCCATTGCCTTTCCCTCCATTAATGATCCAGATTCTATTGCGGCTCCAACACTTGAAAGCGCTTTAGAATGATTATATACGGGAGGTCCGCAGCCGACTACGGCTCCTGCGCGAAACGCCCGATATGAAGCGTGAAAAGGCGGATATGCCGCCTGAACAGGGGACAATACCCTTCTTGCGCACGTAGGCTATGCTTCTCTTAGCAAACGGAACAAATCCTTGGCTGCCTCCCTCGACAATGGAATCATCGTCCGCTGCTCATCCTTCATCACAATATTGTAAGCCCCATTCTGCCAGGGCGATAACTCTGCAATCCGGTTCACGTTAACCAAATAGCTGCGATGAGGACGGAAGAATGAATAACCCTCAAGCCTCTCCTCCAGCTCCTGAAGCGTGCTCTTGCTCGTGATCCGCTGGCCTTCCGTTGTCAAAATGCGAATGACCCGTTCCTCGCGCACCGCGTACAGGATCCCCTCGGGATCAACCAGCACATGCTTGTCTCCATCATCGAACAGCAGCTTGCCGCGCATGCTTCGGGCAGCTGCGTCTGCCTGGGAATTGGAGGCCCGCTGAGGAGTGGAGGCGCTGGCCTCCGGGCGGGGGGAAGCGTGCCCCTCCAGAAGCCGGTTACGGATTCGCTGCAGCGTTTCCTTCAACCGCATATGGCTGTATGGCTTCAATAAATAGTCAATCGCATCCAGACCAAACGCCTCGACAGCATATTCATCATAAGCCGTCGTAAACACAATCAAGGGTGAAGCAGGCGATGCCTTTAGCATTCGTGCCGCCTGCAGTCCTTCCAGCTCTGGCATATGAACGTCGAGAAAGACGACATTCGGCTGCCACAACGGAACGAGCTCCAGCAGCTCTCTGCCGTTCACGGCATGAGGAAGCAGCTCGATATCAGGCTCTTGTTCGAGCAGATAAGCCAGCTCCTCCCTTGCCAATCGTTCGTCCTCCGCAATGATCGTTTTAATTCGCTTCACGGTACCGACTCCCTTCCGATATGCAGGGGAAGCTGAAAGTTATGCCGCAGCCGCCCTCTGCCAGATTCTCCACCCTCAGTCTGGCTTCCTTGCCGAACATGCTGATTAAACGCTGATTAATGTTGTAGATGCCGATTCCGGTACCCTCGCTGCCGATGACAGGCTGTTCACCGAGACGATCCAGAACCTCGGGTGAGATACCGACCCCGTTGTCCTTCAATTGAATGACCGCCATATCATCGACCTGCCTCAGCGTCAGCTGAATGATGCCGCCGCTTGCCTTGTCACGCAAGCCGTGCTTGATGCTGTTCTCCACCAGCATTTGCAGCGTGGCAGGCGGAATCAGAAGCTCTTCAAGCGCCGGATCCAACTGGCACTCAAACGTAAATTGGTCCTCGAACCGGATCTGAATAATATCCAAATACGCATTCAACAGCTCCATCTCCTCACGTATGGTCGTTCTGCGTGAAGCCATAACCTTTACGTTCAGGCGCATGAATGCTCCGAGCTGCATCGTGGCATGTCTTGCCAGATGCGGATCGGTGCGAATCAGCGAATGGATCGCATTTAACGTATTGAACAAAAAGTGGGGGTTGATCTGGGCCTGAAGAAGCTTCAGCTCTGCTTCTTTCATTAAATGGCCCATCTTCTCATGGGATGTGGCACCGAGCTGGTAGGAGATCAGCTGTCCCAGACCCTGGGCCATAACCAGCTCCACACGGCGGATATCCTGCGGCCGCTTGAAGTAGAACTGAATGACGCCCACGACTTGGCTCCCCTCGATGATCGGAACCAGGATGGCGGCGCCAAGTGACGGATGGCGGGGCTGAATATCTTCCGCATTATCCACGATCTGAAGTGTGCCGGTTAAGATGACGTTCTTCGTCAGGCTTGACCGGATCTCTTCTCCCGGATCGATGGTACGGCTGGCGGCCCCGGCATGGGCCAGGTATCGCTCTGTGTCGGTTATGGCTACCGCTGTGGTCTTCAGCTCCCGCAGCAGCAGCGCTGCCACGGCCTGCGCCGTCCGGTACGTCAGCCCCTGCTTCAGATGCGGAAGCGCGGCTTCGGCGATGTGGAATGCCTTCTCCGTCTCATAGGCCGCTGCCCGCTCCTCCTCGGCGAGCGCAACCCGCAGCATGGTCGTAAAGATGGCAATGGAGATGCTGTTTGTCAGCACCATTGGAAGACCGATCAGATTAACCAGCTCAATCGCCCGGTCCGGCTCCGTTGCAGAGATCAGGATAACCCCCATAAGGAGGATCGGTGCAAACATCCCAACGAATAAGGCTTTGGCGGGGGAGACGACCCGTTCCTGCGAGAAAAATCGCGCCACGCCTCCTGCCAAGGCTCCCGTCAGTGGCACCGCGATGACACCGGCCAGCCCGGTATATCCGCCAATGTACAGCAGATGGGCTCCCGCCAGAAGTCCGCCCCCGATTCCGACGCGCGGTCCGCCGATCAGCCCGCCGATGACCACGCCAACCAAAGCGGAATGGGCCAAGGCCTGATTCTCTGTCAGCCGCATCAGCCAGAAGGAGGAGCTGGACTCGCCATTCTCCACGACCACGCCTGCATACGTTCCAAGGATGCCGAAGAGTCCAAACAAGCATGAATACGTGAACATCCGCTTGCCGGACATCTCCTTCCGATCCAGCAGCTGGCGGAATAACGGAATTCTCGTCAGTATGAAAGTCAGGATGAGCAGCATGCCCATCCGTTCGAACAGATGCAGAGTCAGCTCCTGCATAGATAACCCTCTTCCCGATGGACTATTGGTCCCTTCATCTGCAGTCCGCTTACAATCAATGCAATGCAGTATAGTTACACAAAGGTTTGATTTGAATACGGTTTCATTGGATGCAAGAAGATTATATAGCACCGCGAGCGATAGGACAATAAAAAGGAATAACATGAAACTTATGTAAATAAAGATGCAAAAAGATCCTTATCTTCGCAAGCACCAAAACAACCGTATCCCGCAGCAACGCGTAAATACGGCTGGTTCATGGTTTCATCTCAAGACAGGTAAGGCTGCCTCTTCCTGATGCTGCAGCGTCTGCCAAGAGCTTGCGCCTTGCGTTCGGATTGAAATGCGCTGCACCTGCTTCTACCGGGATATGGACCGGGATATCGACCATTTCCGGATGACCTGGTTGATGACCTCCGAGAGCAGCAGACCGAGCGCAATGGCGCCTGAAATCATGAACGCCTGGGCCCCCAGCTGAACGGCTTGATCGAATTGATTCTGCGCCACATGGCGAAGCGCATTATAGGCGACACCGCCCGGGACGAGCGGAATGATTCCCGACACACTGAACACGATAATGGGGGTCTTGTACTTTTTCGCAAAAAAATGACTGATCATCGTGACGCAAAAAGCCGCCACAACGGTGGCCGTCACCGGCTGAACCATCATGTCCTGCAGCATGATGTAGAGCAGCCAGCCCACCATTCCGGCAAATCCGCACTGCAGCAGTGCTTTTTTGGGTGCATTGAACATCATCCCGAATGCCGCCGAAGCAATAAAACTCGTGATGAGCTGCTGTATGTAAAAGGCTGCCATAATCCTGTTCCTCCACTCCATCCCTTTAGAATGACAAAGTAAATGCAATCCCCGCGCCGATGGCAAAGGACGTGACAAAGGCCTCCGCCCCTTTGGACAGACCGGAGATCAGGTGCCCGGCCATGAGGTCGCGAATGGCATTGGTGATCAGCAGGCCCGGGACAAGCGGCATCACGGAGCTGATAATGATCATATCCAGCTGATGACCGAATCCGTATCTGACCATCCATACCGATGCAATCCCTATCAATAGCGCTCCCGAGAACTCGGCAAAAAATCGCACCGGTATGACCCGATGCATAAATACAAAGCAGGAGAAGCCGAGTCCGCCCGCGATGGCCGCCGGGATGAAGTCCGGCCAGATCCCGCGAAACATGATGAGGAAGCAGCCACTGGCCACCGCTGAGAGAAGGATAAGCAGCCACGTTGGATAGATTGCCGGCTCATGCTCGATTTTCTCCAGAGCCGTTCGGGCCTCTTCAATCGTCAGCTCTCCGATGCTTACCCTCCGGGAAACGCTGTTGACTTGATCGATCTTGTACAGATTGGTTGTCCGATCCGAGATCCGAATCAGCCGGGTAATGTGCTGAGGCTCCTCCACCGAGAAAATAATCCCGGTCGGGGTCATATAACTGTGGCTGTTCTCCACGCCATAAGCCGCGGCGATCCGCATCATCGTGTCCTCGACACGATAGGTCTCGGCCCCGCTCTGCAGCATGATTTTGCCTGCTAACAGACAGACCTTGATGATGTCATGCTCCCGCTTCAACAAATCATTCAAAACGACAATCCTCCTGATGAACTCATTCCGAATCCGAATACTTGCCTATATTATAGTATCATTGCCATGATAAAGCATAGGATACGCTTTAAAGCAGCGCTGTAACCGTTGTTTTGCTCTCCCGGAGGCCGTCATCCCAAGCAAAAGCCCCCCGAATGATCGGGAGGCTTCTCTATTATTCTACCTCAAGAAAATCGTGCTTAGTAAGCGCCGCGGATATGCTCCGTCACCTGCTCCCGATAGAATCGGGACAGTCGTTCCTTCTCCTCCATCGTAAACGAAGGCACATCCAGGGTTCCGAGATTGTCCTCGATTTGGCGGACGTTTCGGAAACCAGGAATCACGGCGGTGACTTCAGGGCAATCCAGAATCCAGCGCATGGATGCACGAGCCATGTCGCCTCTGCCCTCAGCGATCCAGGCGAGCTCTCTGGCGAGCTCAACCCCTTTTTCAAAACGAAGTCCGGCAAAGGTCTCGCCCACATTGAACTGCTCGCCGTTGGCGTTGAAATTCCGGTGATCCCCTTCATGGAAGACGGTTGTCTCCGTGAACTTCCCGGTTAACAGGCCGCTGGCCAGCGGAAGGCGCACCAGAATGCCCACACCGGACGCTTTTGCCTTCGGAAGGAGCTCTGCCAGGGGTTTTTGGCGGAACAAATTGAAGATGACCTGCAAGGACCTCACCCCGGGAACCCCAAGGCAGTAGAGTCCTTCCTCCACCGTCTCCACACTTACACCGTAATGGCGGATTTTTCCTTCAGCCTGCAGCTTGTCCAGCGTCTCAAACACCCGTCCGTCCTTCAGCACCTCGAAGGGAGGACAGTGAACCTGATAGAGGTCAATCCGCTCCCGCTTGAGCCGCTTCAAGCTGTTCTCACAATAGCGGCGAATCGACGCCTCGGAATAGGTCTGAAGATCATGAATATCTCCAGCACGGCAAAACTTGGTGGCAATATGCACCGAATCTTCTTTGCCTTTGGTTGCGATTGCGAGTAAATCCTCTGCATGTC
The DNA here is from genome assembly GCF_003184205.1 of Paenibacillus sp. Cedars. NCBI lineage: Bacteria > Bacillati > Bacillota > Bacilli > Caryophanales > Paenibacillaceae > Paenibacillus > Paenibacillus sp. Cedars. The sequence goes on along the minus strand of NZ_CP020866.1, from coordinate 6,146,502 downwards.
CATCGCCGTACACGTCGGCTGTATCAAAAAAGTTCACGCCTTCCCCAATGGCGCGATCCAGTCCCTTCAAAGCTTCCTCATCATTGGTTTGCCCCCATGAGCCGCCGATGGCCCATGTGCCGAAGCTGATCTCGCTAATGTGAAGTTCCGTATTGCCTAATTGTCTGTAATTCATAGACTCCATAGCCTCCTCATCCAACTGCCATACTAGTTTGCACTACACTAATAGACTAAACGTTAAATCGCTTTCATTCAATACCGAGTTTAACATTCAACAACAGAAAAAACCTGCTGCCCTTGTATAAAAGACAGCTCATGCGGTATACTGAACAACAATATGAACATCAGGCCAATGAAGAGCTTCCAACTCTGAGGCGTTCTCGTCAAGGGGAATTGATCCTTAATTGATCAACCATCCCCCTAAGTTAACCGGCACCGCCCGTTACCGCGGAATCAAAGTGGATTGAACCAGGACCGGCGTGCTTTCGCGGCAGGTTACTGTTCAATCAATTTGGGTGGCACCGCGAGCGCATAAGCGTCCCTCGTCCCATATGGACTAGGACGCTTTTTTATTTTTTCCACAGAAAAGGAGCGCGGTGATCATGTTAGACATGAAATGGGTCCGGGAAAGTGCAGAAAATCAGGAGCAATTGCAGCGTGTAGCTGACCAGAAGGGCATCGCCCTGTCGGTTGCCGAACTGGTCGAGCTGGATGAACAGCGGCGAGCCCTGCTGCTTGCCGTGGAGGGATTGCGGCAGAAGCGCAATACGATGTCGCTCGATATTAGCAACCACATGAAGCAGGGGCAGCGTGAAGAGGCAGAGCTGCTGAAGCAGCAGGTCAAGGCTATCAATACAGAGCTGGATATACAGGAAGGGCTGCACCGGGAGGTTGACGCTGCTTACAACGAGCTGCTCATACTTGTACCGAATACCGTTTCGCCGGATACGCCTGTAGGCGCTTCGGATCAAGACAATGTCGAAGTTAAACGCGTAGGCCAGCCACCCGAGTTTGAGTTTGAATACAGGGATCACGTAACACTCGGTGAGCTGCACCGATTGATCGATATTCCCCGCGGCGTCAAAACCGCCGGCACGCGCAGCTATTACCTGACCGGCATCGGGGCGATGCTGCACCGGGCCGTTCAGCAGCTTGCGGTTGATATGCTGACAGCCAGAGGCTTTACCCTCATGGATGTACCATTGACCGTACGGACGGAGGCTATGCAGAATACGGCCTTCTTCCCATTGGGTCAGGATCAGGCCTTTCACATAGCCGAGGAAGACAAGTGGCTCGTTGGCACCTCGGAAGTCCCCTTAGTATCGTTTTACAGCGGGGAAATCGTTGACGTCACGCAGCCGATCCGTCTGGCTGCCGCATCGCTATGCTTCCGAAGCGAGGTCGGCTCGGGTGGCCGGGATGTCCATGGTCTGTACCGTGTTCATCAGTTCGCCAAGGTGGAACAAGTGGTTCTCTGCGAAGCGAGTGAGGAAACCTCGGAGCAGCTTCTTCAGGAAATCACGGCGAATGCCGAGGAAATGCTTCAGATGCTCGAGCTGCCGTACCGGGTCGTTGCCGTCTGTACCGGCGATATGTCGCAGAAGACGTACAAACAATACGACATCGAGACCTGGATGCCAAGCCGCGCAGCTTATGGAGAGACCCACTCGTCGTCGAACCTGCTGGACTTTCAGGCGCGCCGTTCGAACATCCGCTACCGGGATGCGGAAGGCAAGCTTCGTTACTGCCATACACTGAACAATACGGCTGTGGCGTCGCCCCGGATTCTGATCCCGCTGCTGGAGAATCACCAGCAGGAGGACGGTTCGATTCTGATCCCGCAAGCGCTGAGACCCTACCTGAACGGAATGGAGCGAATTACGCCGCCAAGCGAGACAGACTGATTACAACAAGCTCTACCCTATCTGAACATTCAACAACGCGGCCGCTGCAGGGTCGCGTTGTTTTTTGGGCTATTGGTCGTGCAGGTAAAACGCCAGCCGAAGTTTTCGTTATTATGCATCCACAGAATCCTTTTTAAACGATACTTAGATCAGGTGAATAAGCATATATTATATAAGAGTAATTACATACTTATTTTTCATATCGATTAAGTAGGTATATAATATGGGTTATATAGAGATACCATCTCCAACTGTTAATGTACCATTATCGGTTATCTATATAATCTCACTCACCGTGCACTACGTACGCATAAGGAGGTCATTCCAATATGACAGAACCACATCTTGATCATACAGCGCCTAAAGCGCTCCGCGATATCCCTCTATCCATTCTGGATCTCGCACCGATTACAGCGGGCAGCACCGCTGCACATTCGCTGCGGAATACGCTTGATCTTGCCCAGCATGCCGAGAAATGGGGTTACAACCGTTACTGGCTCGCCGAACATCACAACATGCCGGGGATTGCCAGCTCTGCCACATCCGTGGTCATTGGGCATGTCGCTGGAGGCACCAACACCATTCGCGTGGGATCCGGCGGAATTATGCTGCCCAACCATGCACCGCTTGTCATTGCCGAGCAATTCGGTACACTGGAGTCGCTCTACCCGGGCCGGATCGACCTCGGTCTTGGCCGTGCGCCGGGATCGGATCAGCTAACCTCCCGGGCACTCCGCCGCGGACCCGGCAGTGATGGCCAGGATTTCCCTGACCGTCTCGGCGAGCTCCGAAATTACTTCCAGCCCACCTCCGGCTCGTCCATGCGCATTCGGGCGATTCCCGGTGAAGGCTTGCATGTTCCGATCTGGCTGCTCGGCTCCAGCGGATTCAGTGCCCAGCTGGCAGGACAGCTGGGGCTTCCATTCTCATTTGCGAGCCATTTCGCCCCGGATTATCTGATGCCTGCGCTGGATTTGTACCGCAGCAGCTTCCGGCCTTCTGCCGAGCTAAGCAAGCCGTACGCCATGATCGGCGTGAACGTGATCTGTGCGGACACGGATGAGGAAGCGCAGCGCCTTGCCACATCGCCGTACCAGCAGTTCCTGAATATCATCCGGGGCCGCACCGGCCAGCTGAGTCCGCCGGTAGACAGCATGGATGATCTGTGGAACCTGCAGGAGCAGGCCATTGTGAAGCGCCAGCTCAGCTTCTCCGCGATCGGCAGCCCGGCCACCGTCCGTGCGCAGCTGGAGCAGTTCCAGCAAACAACAAACGCGGACGAGATCATTGTTGCCGCCGCGATCTATGATCATAAGGCGCGTCTGCACTCTTATGAGCTGCTGGCGGATGCCGTCGGCATCAAATAACAGCCCTTATCCAAAAAGACCAGTTAAGCCCGGAACCCGGCGCTTAACTGGTCTTTCTCTTTTTTTATAGCGTCAGCCCGCCATCAATGGTCACCAGGGATCCTGTCATATAACTGGAGCCCTGGGAAGCCAGGAAAGCTACCACGTCGGCAATTTCATCCGCCTCAGCCGGACGACCCATCCGCATGTTGCCAATCTCTTCCGGCACGTACCCGCCTTCCGTGAAGGACTTGGCCACCGCTGCGGTAAGCGGCGTCTGAACGCCGCCTGGACAGATCGCGTTCACGCGAATGCCCATCTTGACGTATTCCAGTGCTGCGGCCTTCGTCAAGCCGACCACCGCATGCTTGCTTGCCGAATAAGCGGCAGCACTATGCTCACTGCGAATACCTGCTGTCGAAGCGGTATTGACAATATGCCCGCTGCCCTGCTCCTTCATCACTTTCAGGACATACTTCATGCCGAGGAAGCAGCCCTTTACATTCACGGACATTTGACGGTCAAACTCGTTCTCGTCAATATCGTCCAGCATCGAGAACTTCTGCACGATCCCTGCATTGTTGAAGAAGAAGTCAATTCTGCCGTAGCTTTCAACTGCCTTGTTCACATAGTTCTGAACATCCTCGGTCTTGGTCACATCGGCTTGCACGAAAATGCCGTCCCCGCCCCGCTCCTTAATCATGCGCAGCGTTTCTTCACCGGCTTCCTTGTTGAAATCGACCAGCACAACCGTTGCGCCATTCTCTGCCAATTTCAAGCTGCTGGCTCTACCGATTCCGCTGGCTGCACCCGTGATGACAGCAATTGTTTGGTTATCGGACATGTATCAACACTCCCCTGTTGAAATCTATAGTGATTTACTTCGCGTAATATCCGCCGTCAATCGGCAGCTCAACGCCGGTGATGTAAGAAGATTCGTCGGAAGCCAGGAACAATACACCGCGCGCGATGTCTTCCGCTTTGCCCAGGCGTGGAAGCGGAGTCTGGGATTGGAACCACTGCGTCATCTGTTCATCCTTGAACATATCAACGGTCATTGGAGTCTCAATAAATCCGGGGTGAATCGAGTTGCAGCGGATGTTGTGCTTCGCGTAGTCAACAGCCGTAGCTTTGGTCAGCATACGTACAGCGCCTTTACTCGCCGTGTAGGGACCTGCGCCGCTGCCGCCGGTCAGACCGGCAATGGAGGAGATGTTGACGATGGAACCGCCGCCGGCTTCGATCATGTGCGGGATGACATATTTTTGGCCAAGGAAAATGCTCGTCACATTAATGGTCATTGTTTTCTCCCAGCCTTCCACCGTCAAATCCATGAACGGCGTAGCATTGGAGATACCGGCATTGTTGACCAGGATATCGATCTTGCCAAACTTCTTCATCGTCTCGTCCACGACGCGAATCCAGTCTTCTTCGGAAGCCACGTTGTGCTTCAATCCGATGGCTTCGCCGCCAAGCGCTTCAATCTCGGCAACCACGTCTTTGATCTTGTCTTCCTGAAGATCCGTGATGGCCACCTTGGCTCCCTCTTGCGCAAATAAAAGAGCGTCAGCTTTACCCATACCGCCTGCTGCACCCGTAATCACCGCTACTTTATTATCTAATCTTCCCATAGGAATACCTCCTGAAATTGTTAGTCATTGGACCCGTCTTCCGCCTTGGATTGACTGATCTTAAGCTGCAAATGCTCAATCATCTTCTCGTACGAGGCGATCAGCACATCCATCTCCTGATCCGAGAAATCCGACCATAAACCTTCGTTCAATTCACGGTACTTCGCAATCATTCGGGCCTCCACTTCACGGCCCTGCTCCGTAATCTTAAGATAGACCTGACGCCTGTCCGTACTTGAAGCCACTCGCTCAATGTAACCTTTGCTGACCAGCTTATTGCTTAAATTGGTCACAGCAGAGAGTGTAACATTCAAAGCATTGGCAAAATACGAGCTGGTCTGCTGCCCCTCGTAAGCCAAGGTCTGGAGCACGAAGTACTGAGGAGCTGTCAAATCGTTGTCCAAGATCTTGGCATAGTTCGCCACAAGTGTCATCATCTGACGAGCCATCATGTTCGATAGTTGTTCCCGCTTATCCAGTATCAGTATTCATCTCCTCGGTGCTGACGAAGTCCGTCATCGTTATATATTACAAATTTAAATAGTTAAAAGCTTTTAACAATTAAATTGTATACCCTTTCACATAGCTCGTCAACCGCGATAAAATGCCCGATTTGGTTGTTATTTCCATGATTTCAATTGCTGTATTTCGATTCAGATTCAGGTTCTGATAGATAAAAAAAGCACCTCCCGGTGCTTTTGTAAAGTATATCCATCCCCATTTCGGAGTATCCCGTTAGGTGTTAGGTAGCTCTTGCGGAGGCTATCTACTCTCTGTTATGTTTCGACTTGGCGTTATGTCTCTGATCAGCACTATCTTTCAGCATAGCATTAAGTTATTTCTGGTTGACCTCATCCTGCACCAAAAAAGGCACCACCCTAAGGTGATGCCTACTCTGATCCGGTCGATTATCCAGCAGCGGTATCCATCCGCTCGTGAAGCGTTGCTTCCTGCAGGTAATCGAGTGTCATGCGGTCCACAAACCGCGAGAACTTCTCTTTCTTCTTCCCGTTCTCCTGATAAATGGTTATCAGCTTCAAGATGATCGGCGCCAGCTGCTCAGCCTTCAAATCCGTGTGCAGCGGCTTCGCCAGAGCAGCCTTCAACCCTCTTGGCTCTCCGCCAACATAGAGATCAAAGGCATCCCTCATCTTGATGACGGCAATATCTTTAAGCAGGGGCTCGCTCGTTCCCAGTGCACAGCCGGCGTACCCGATTTTCAGGGGATTGGGTACCGGATGATCGGATATAACTTCATCCAGCATAGCTGCAACATCCAGGCCCGAATCCTCTGCTCCCCGGCAAAAATTACAGGTAATCAGGCTCTTGGAGACAAAACCGGCAGGATGAACTTGAAGGCCTGCGGCCACCAGCTTCGCCTTCGCCTCCTCCGCCCGCTCTTCATCCATCTCCACGTACAGCTGCTTAAAGGTTGTCATCTCTATGCGGGCATCCTCACCTACGATGGAGCCCAGTACCGCCAGCTGCTGCGGGCGGAACAGCGTCCCGCCCACTTCAAAGCCGGGGGTTACGGCAAACTTTTGCGATGCCAATGTCTACACTCCCATCAAGTCACCATAGTATCTTTTCCTTGCTCTACGAATATCCTTCATCCGTTGCCGTTACACCTTCATGCGCTGCAGACGAAGGGCGTTCAGCACAACCGATACGGAGCTGAGTGCCATGGCGGCCCCGGCCACCCAAGGTGCCAGAAGACCGATGGCGGCAATCGGAATGCCAAGCGAGTTATAACCGAGCGCCCAGAACAGGTTCTGACGAATGTTGCTCATCGTTTTGCGGCTCATATAGATGGCATCCGGAATGCTGTTCAGATCACCCTTCATCAGCGTAACGTCCGCGGCTTCCATCGCCACATCCGTACCTGTCCCGATAGCCATGCCGATATCGGCAACGGCAAGCGCCGGCGCATCATTAATGCCGTCGCCAACCATGGCGACCTTCTTGCCCTGCTGCTGGAGCTTCTTCACTTCGTCCGCTTTACCTTCCGGCAGCACTTCAGCAAGCACATGGTCAATGCCCACCTGCTTCGCAATGGCTTGAGCCGTGCGTTCGTTGTCACCGGTAATCATGATCACTTCAATTCCCATTTGCTTCAGTCTGGCTACGGCTGCCCGGGACGTCTCCTTAATGGTATCCGCCACGGCCACCAGACCGGCATATCGGCCATCTACCGCGGTAAGCATAGCCGTCTTGCCCTCGGTCTCCAGCTCCGACATTCGGGCCAGAACCGAGTTGATTGCCACGTTATGCTGTGCCATCAGCTTACGTGTACCGACAAGCACCTCGTGTCCTTCCACGTTGGCACGGATGCCATAGCCCGGAACGGCTTCAAAATGCTCGACAGCCGGGAGCTGTGTCCCTCTTGCCTCAATTCCGGCAACAATCGCTTCAGCCAGCGGATGCTCGGAGCTCTTCTCCGCAGATCCAACCAGACGCAGGAACAGCTCCTCGTCAATGTCGTTCACTTCAACATCCGTCAACTCGGGTTTACCCTTGGTGACCGTGCCTGTTTTGTCCAGAATGATCGTGTCGATTTTATGCGTGGATTCCAGATGCTCCCCGCCTTTAAACAGCACGCCCAGCTCTGCCGCGCGGCCTGATCCGGCCATAATCGAGGTTGGCGTAGCCAAACCCAGCGCACATGGACAAGCAATGACCAGTATGGCGATGGCAATCTCTAACGCATGGGCTAAGTTACCCGGTGTTACCCAGAAGAACCACACGAGGAAGGCAACCACCGCAATTCCAACCACAATGGGAACGAAAATTCCCGAGATGACGTCCGCCACCCGCTGAATCGGGGCTTTGGAGCCCTGTGCTTCCTCCACCACCTTGATAATTTGGGCGAGAGCTGTCTCTTTGCCCACTTTGGTCGCTTCAAGTGTCAAGCGTCCATTCTTGTTCATGGTGGCACCGATGACAGCATCGCCCGCTTTTTTCTCAACAGGAATACTTTCACCGGTCAGCATGGATTCATCCACCGCCGACGTGCCTTCCACTACTTTCCCGTCCACCGGAATTTTCTCGCCCGGTTTCACCAATACGAGATCTCCCGCCATCACCTGTTCAATCGGAATGGTGATCTCCTGTCCGCCACGAACGACCAGGGCTGTCTTGGCCTGAAGACCCATCAGCGTTTTGATGGCTTCTGAGGTACGGCCTTTCGCCATAGATTCGAACAGCTTGCCCATAATCACCAATGTGATCAGAACCGCACTCGTTTCATAGTACATCTCGGGCCCATGGTGTACGCTCGCTCCGGCCGCTGCCCAATCGATCGTTAGATAAAGGCTGTAGAAGTAAGCGGCTGAGGTGCCGAGTGCAACGAGAACGTCCATATTGGCGCTTTTGTTGCGGAGCGCTTTGTAAGCCCCCACGTAGAACTGTTTTCCGATATAGAATTGTACGGGCGTTGCCAGGGCCAGCTGGAACCAAGGGTTCATGAACAGATCCGGTATCCAGATCCACGAGGTGAAGGAAAAATGGCTCACCATGGCCCATAGCAATGGCAGAGACAGAATGGCCGATATGAGCAGCTTCCGTTTCTGCTTGGTGATGGCCTCCTTGCGGTGACCTTCCTGATCCAGCGTCTCCCGTTTCGATACGGCTTGATATCCCAGCTTCTCGACCCGCTGCTGGATATCGCCAAGGCTAACCTCGGCAGGATTGTACTCCACCCGGGCGGTCTCCATGGCAAAGTTAACGTTCGCTTCGCTAACTCCCGGCATCCGGCTTACAACCTTCTCGATTTTCGCGGCGCAAGCCGCGCAGTACATGCCAATCAGCTGCAAATCAACCGTTTCCTTGGCTGTTCCGTAACCCAGCTTCTCGATTTTCTCTTCCATCTCCTGGACGGTAACCACCTTCGGGTCAAAAGTCACGGATGCCTTCTCCAGCGCAAAGTTCACATTGGCTTCCTGCACACCTTCCATTTTGCTTAAGCCCTTCTCGATCCGATTCGCACAGGCGGCACATGTCATGCCTTTTAACTGCAGCGACGTTTTCTTCGGCTCCATTGTTGCTCCTGCTTCCATCTTCTCCTCACCCCTCTTCATCCTCGTGCCATTTGGTTAAACTACGTTGTACCCTTGTTCTTCAATGATCTCTTTGACTTCTTCCAGATTGAACTTAGCTTCATCATATTTGACGGAAACGGTGCCCGCCTTCAGGTCTACATGGCCCTCGATGTTCTGCTGCTTCAGTGCCCCTTCAATTGAATTCACGCAATGCATGCAGGACATGCCTTCTACTTTCATGGTTACCTGTTCCATTCTAAATCTCTCCTTTAGGTTTGGTTTTATTGTTGATGAATCATCCAAGAAACTCGATTCGGATTCCCGCTGAACTTTACTTGTAATTTCTATTTCTTGAAGTTAGTATACCCCCCTACCCTATATTTAGTCAACCAGTTATTATCGATTTTTTATAAAATAATTCCAATATCATGGATACATCGCATAACCGTGCGGAATTCATCCTTGACTAAACACATACTGCCACCTTCGGAAGGTGGCAGCTCCATACATTATTCACTTCAACCGGATCTTCTCCAGCTGAGAGTCCCATCCCCGTTACTTCATCAGCTTATTCATCGTTGTTAACAGCTCGGTAATAACCTCATCGTCGCCTTCCTGAAGGCGCTCCACGACGCAGCTCTTCATATGATGTTCCAGCAGTAATTTGCTGACACCGTTTAATGCCGACTGGATCGAGGAAATCTGGTTTAATACATCGTCACAGTACGTATCCTTCTCAATTAAGCCCTTCACACCGCGAATCTGCCCTTCGATCCGGTTCAACCGGCTGATGAGGTTGCTTTTCGTTTTATCGGAATGATGGCTCTTCCGCTCGCTGGTTACAGCACAAGCATCATGTACATGGTTCTCAGTTGTCATGCCCATTTCCCCCTCCTTTAAATCCCGTTCCTTCATCTTGAATCTAATCTATCCTGAACCTAGTATATCATATAGCCCCCCACCCTATAAAGCCCAGTTTATGGAATGAGGTTATCCGAACGGATGAGATTTCGTTGAATCGATACATGAATGGTTCTGTGGATCGCTATAACCAAAGGGTGCCCCATCAGATGGAATATCTGATGGGGCACCCCCTATATTTTCGCCCAAATTAATATATGATCCGTCCCGAGTCATCCGGTACGCCTGATTTGCGGTAGAAGTACGTATTGATTACATCCCGCCAATGCTTGGCGTGCTCAGCCTGATCGGCCAGCCGCTGTGCCACTTGAGCGAAACGCTCCGGATCGACTTTGCCTTCTAGCGAGGTCCAGGCGTCAAGCAGTCCAGCGGCAGCCTCGGCTCCCTCGAAGTGAGTATCATATATGTGCTGAATCACGGTTTTGCCGGATTTCAGCATATGGGAATACGGGACATGATGGAAGAACAACAGCAGCTCGTCCGGGCAGTCCTCCAGTGAATCATACAGAGCGGCATTTGGTTCGAAGTACTGAGCAGTGTAGCCTGTACCCGTCGCCATCGTGCGGTCCACCCCCATGCCGTCCCGATCCGCGAAGTGATACGTACCCCACCGGGAATATTCATAGCCATCCACATCCGGACCATAATGCGTATGCGGTGTAATCATCCAACCCACGCCGAGCGGTGACGTATAACTCTCATAGATCGGCCACGACTGCATGAGCATGCGGCACAGCGTTTTTACAACTGACTCGTCATTGCCGAAGGTTAACCTCGTCCACTCCTCTGCAATCCCCTCTGAGGATAATTCAGGATTCCAGATCAGCCGTCCGAAGCCGTACAGATTCGCTTGTGCCAACGTATGGCCCGTCCAGTTCTCATCATTCCCGATGTTGGACACCGCAGCAATCCCGCTATATTTCATGCCATGCAGCGAGCCGTTTGTTATCTTCTTCACCTCAGACCCGGCCCCATCCGCATAGGTATCAAAATCCAGCACCTCTTTCCACTGCGGCACCAGATAACACACATGACGCTGCTGGCCGGTATATTCCTGGGCAACCTGGAACTCCAGCACCTGATTGGTCTCTTTCATGCTGCCGAACAGCGGCGATACCGGCTCTCGTACTTGAAAGTCCATAGGCCCGTTCTTAATCTGCAGCAGCACATTGTCCTTAAACCGTCCATCCAGCGGGGTAAAATGATCATAGGCCGCACGTGCACGGTCCGTGCTGCGGTCGCGCCAATCCTGCATGCAGTTATATACGAAGCAGCGCCAAATCACGAGTCCGCCGTGCGGCTCCAGCGCTTCGGCGAGCATATTGGCGCCGTCGGCATGGTCCCGGCCATAAGCGAATGGACCCGGCCGATGCTCGGAGTCCGCCTTGACCAGGAAGCCTCCAAAATCCGGGATATGATCGTAGATTTCATCCGCCGCATCCTTCCACCACTGCCGAACCTCTTCATTCAGCGGATCGGAGGTGGATACGCCCCCTATGTGGAGCGGAGCCGCAAAGTTGATGCTAAGATACAGTGTAATCCCGTATTCTCTGAAAATATCAGCCACCTTCGCAACCGTTGGCAAATATTCGGCCGTAATGAATCGCGTCTCGATCTCATGCACGTTGACATTATTAATGGAGATTGCATTCATGCCTACCGAAGCCAGCAATCGGGCGTAGTCCCTCACTCGTTCCAGATTGTCGGTAAACCGCCCGTTCTCGTAAAAAATCGACTGACCCGAATATCCGCGTTCAACGGTGCCGTCGACGTTATCCCATTGATTAATCATCCGCAGACGATTCACAGGCTGATCAGCCACCTTCAAACCGGTTAGCGGTTGATGGGAGGCCAGCAACCGCAGCAAATGAAACACCCCGTATAATATACCTTTGCCTGATCCCCCGATCAGGACAAGCTTCTCCTGCTGCCCTTGGCCTGAATGTACCAGCGTGAAGCCCTCCGGATCCAGCTGTGTATCAGCCCGGCCCCTATCCATAGCCTCGGTTATCCCTTCTGCGGCTCCTTCGGCTGCTGCAGCTGCCCCCACATGAATACGAACCTCCAGATGGGAGGAGTTCAAGGCTTCCGAGGTGATATTCGGGACGATGCCAAGCATGGATTGACACGCATGCTTCAGTTCCTGGACAGCCGCGTTCGCAACTCGGGACTGCTGCTGATCCACAACAATGGTGCCGAGTTGCCTGCTGTAGGCGGCAGCAAGCTCCCGATCCTCGATGGGCGCATATTGCAGCCACGCTTTATATAAAGTGCTGTTCAACGTAAGTTCCCCCTTCGTTTGGGCAAGGCCAATGATTTCCCAGCTTCTCACTCCACTAGTTCCTGCTGCCCTGAGGCAGTAAAATACAGATGCCGGCCACAAGGACCGGCACGACAAGCTGATGGCAGCCTCAGCCGCTTCATATATTAGCTATGGTAATTAAATTGAATGTAGGAATCCTTGTAAAAGCAATTACGACTTGACCATACGCTCCACCAAGCGGTGAAACGCACGCTTCGGTTGATGAAGCTCATCGAACAGGAATGGCCAGTTCTTGCGCCCCCGCACCGGGAAGTTGTCCAACCAGGTGTAATCGTCGGCTGCACCCCAGAAGGTAACGGACGTAATATGATCCCGATACTCCTTCAGAATGCCAAACTTCTCGTCATACCGCTTGGCTTGAGCCTCCAGAAGCTCCTCCGGCGCCTCGGTCAGATCCTTTCTGGTGTCGTCGAACCGGAACATCGAAACATCGAGCTCCGTCAGCTGAAGCTGCAGACCGAGCGATGCATACTTCTCAATCGCTGCGCGGATATCGTCAAGGCCAGGATCGTACAGATTCCAATGTGCCTGCAATCCTACGCCATGGATAGGGGTTCCCTGATCCAGCAAGGACTTGACCAGCGTGTAGATTTTATCCCGCTTGTTCGGATGGGACTCATTGTAATCGTTATAGAACAATACAGCCGACGGATCTGCTTCATGCGCAAACTGGAACGCCTTGGAGATAAACTCCGGACCCGCGATTTCCAGCCATTTGGATGGACGAAGGAGCTCTTCTCCTTCATCCGCGATCACCTCGTTCACGACATCCCAGGCATAAATATCATCCTTGTATCGCTTCACGACCGTATCGGTATGCGACTTCAACCGTTCGTACAGCGTCGCTTTATCCACCATGTTCCCATTCTTGTCCTGGAACAGCCAGTCGGTCGTTTGGTTATGCCATACCAGCGTATGGCCTCGCATCTTCATTCCATGCTTGCGGGCGAAGGCAGCGAGTTTATCCGCATCCTCGAACGTATACGTATCCTCCGCGGGATGCACACTGACAAACTTCATTTCATTTTCCGCCGTAATGCTGTTGAAATGATAGGATAGCAATTCCTCCTGCGTTTCGATCGTCAGCGGGTTTACGGCCGCTCCAATGAGAAAGTCATCCGCGAACATTTCCTTCAGCTTTGGTTCACTACGATGATGGTTGGTCACATTCAGTCCCTCCTTGAATTAGAGATAATAACAAGATTGATGGTTTATGATCGTGATGCCACCTGCATCCCGGTTGGTCGACAGTCATCCAAGGCATGCATCGGGCCACGTACCGTGCGCACAGGAAGCAGTGCGCACGGTGCACAGCTTTAGCGGCTCCCGCAGCTTAACCTTTTACCCCGCCCAAGGTCATCCCCTGCACAAAGTATTTTTGCAGGAACGGATACACCAGGATGATCGGCACACTTGCCACAATGGTCATCGTGGCCCGAATGGATGTCGGCGTGACCTGATTCGCTCCGCTTTCCGAGCTTGCGAACTGGCTTGCGTAATCATTGCCCGAGTTCATCGAGGAATTCGAGTTCTGGAGTATTTTCATCAGCTCGTACTGCAGTGTGCTCAGTTCCGTATAGGAAGAGTTGTAGAGGAATACGTCAAACCAGGAGTTCCACTGCGATACCGCCGTGAACAGCGATACCGTCGCAAGAACGGGTACGCATAGCGGGAGCACGATCCGCATAAAGGTCGTGAATTCGCCGGCGCCGTCAATGCGTGCCGATTCCAGAATCCCTTCGGGCAGCCCTTCGATAAAGGATCGAATGACGATCACGTTAAACACGCCGATCAGTCCCGGAATGATGTAGACCGAGAAGGTGCCCAGCATGCCCAATTCGCGAATCAGCAGGAAGTTCGGAATTAAACCGCCGCTGAAATACATGGTTAAGATAAAAGCAATGGATACGAACTTGCGCAGCACGTATTCCGGACGGCTGATCGTATACGCAACCATGGCGCAGCAGAATACGGAGGTGATCGTACCGATCACCGTACGAAGCACGGATATGAAGGTAGCTTGAAAGATGGTTGCTTCGTTAAACACATATTTGTAATTCTCCCATGTGAAGTCCCGAGGCCATAGATAAATGCCGCCTTTCACCGAATCCGTCGCATTGTTGAAGGATACTGCGAGTGTATTCAGGAACGGGTACAACGTAACCACCATTAGGCAGATCATGAATACAATGTTCAAAGTATCGAATATCCGGTCCGCGGGAGACTTGAACCGGGCATGAGCTCGTGGTGAATCTGATGTCTTCGCCATATGAATCCTCCTGTAAGTGTTCTGAAGGAAAACGGTCCTCGTAAGCTTACGCTTAGAACAATCGTTCCTCGCCCAGTCTCTTCGCGATATGATTAGCCGTGAACAAGAGTATGAAGCTGACCACCGTCTTGAACATGCCTGCAGCGATCGAGAGCGAGAAGTTCCCCATCTGAATACCATATTTCAGCACGAAGATATCCAGGTTCTCGGAATAATCCACGTTCATGCCGTTACCAAGCAAGTATTGCGGTTCAAAACCGGATTCGAGCAAGTTACCGATATTCATGATCAACAGGATAATAAATACCGGCTTCAGACCCGGCAGGGTTATGTTCCAAATCCGTTGAAAACGTCCGGCGCCATCGATTTCCGCCGCCTCATACTGCGAGGGATCGATCATCGTCATGGCTGCCAAATATATGATGGTGTTCCAGCCGACATTCTTCCATACTTCCGAAACACCGAGTATTCCCCAGAAATATTCTCCTTCTCCAAGCCAAAGAATCGGTTCCTTGATGAGACCGAGCCACAGCAGCAGCTCATTGATGATTCCGCCGTCCGAGGACAGAGCCGTCGAGATAATGCTCGCCGCCACCACCCATGAGATGAAATGGGGCAAATAGCTGATCGTCTGCACGACCCGTTTAAACATCAGATTACGCAGTTCATTGAGCAGAATCGCCAGCACAATGGCGGTAACAAACCCGAGCACGAGGTTAATAAAACTCATGGCGAGTGTATTGCGCATGACCCGAAGGAAATGCTCATCCTGAAACAGGAAGGTAAAATGCTTCAAACCTACCCATTCCTGATCAAAGATTTTCTTCGCAGGTTTAAAATCCTGAAACGCTATCGTCCAGCCCCATAGTGGCAGGTATTTAAAGATAAACAGCCAGAGCAAAAAAGGAATCGACATGAAGACGAGCGCCTTCTGCTGCAGGAGCTTTTGAAAGAAGCTTTTTTCACCTGATGGCGGCCTGGTATTTAAACCAGTATCGTTTTTCCGTTGTTTATTGAAGAAACCTTTCGATTCCGCCGGCGTTTCTCGCAACGCCTTCGTTTCTGCAGGTCCAATCGGGTTCGCTTTATCCACGGTTTCTTCTCCTTCCTATCCAAGCCCTTACCGTTAAGTTCGAAGCAGGCAACTTCTCAGCGCCGAGCTTGTTGTATAGAAGAGGAGGGACGGATACTCAAGTCTACCGAGTGGTCCGCCCCCTTCGCCTCTCCTTCATCTATTATTGTCCTTGGGCATTTGCGATTTTCTTGGCGACTTCCTCGGTGATCAGATCCTCATATCCCTTCACATCCAGCTTGCTGAACTCGCCCACGTATTCATTCCAGATACGGTCAAACTCCGCAGGGTTTGCAAGCACCAGTTTCGGGAAGTATTTACGCTGCAAATCGCTTTTCTTCTGAGTGAAGATTTGTGCCGGTGAGCCCTGATCAATCGGAATGCTCCAAGCCGGGTACCATGGACGATCATCCGGCGCCGCAAACAATTGCGAGAAGGAATCGATGTCATAGGCTTCAAGCAGCTTCTTATCCGGTTCGGAATAAGACATTTTGGCAACCTCAGGCTGGCGTCCTGCACCGACGGAATTACCGTCAGGAAGCGTGGAGCCATTGCCGTAACGAGGCCAGTTGTATTCAAAGTACTTGAAGCCGAACGACTCGCGGAAGGCTTCCGTATTCGTCTGTGTGATCTGCTCTTCCGTACGGTAGAAGCGGCCGTTCTCATCAACGGAATACGTCTCGTCCTTGATGCCCCAGTTCGACAGAACCTGGTTCTCGTCCGTAAGCAGGTTGTTGAAATATTTCACAATACGCTCTGGATCCTTCGCACTGACGGAGATTCCTACGCCGCGGTTGTTAACAAAGGATGGCGGATCGAGATACTGGTCCTTGATATTCTCATCGTAGACGATCGGCAGCGCCATATATTCGAGATCGTCGTTACCCGATGCGTTGGCTGTTTCGCGCAGGTTATTCATCGATTGGCCTACCTGCCATCGATAGTCGAAGAAGCCGAGCACCTTACCGGAAGTCAGTTTGGCAAGGTATTGATCATAGTTATCCACGAAAGAGGATTTATCAAACAACCCCTCTGTATTGAGCTTGTTCAGCTCCTGCAGGTAGCGCTTCGTAATGTCATCGTCCGCATAATCGTTCGCTACGTGGGTCTCCATGTCGATGATGATCCCGCCATCGTTCGGATATCCGGCCAAGTGCATCGGGGCATTGGTCAGTGCAAAAAATTTATCCTGTGTTGTCAGTGCCAGGTACCCGGTCAAGCCTTCCTCCGGATGTTTCTTCACGTAGTCGCGAATCAGGCCCAGGTATTCATCGAAGGTCTTGATCTTCGGGTAACCCGCTTCCTTCAGAACACGTCGTTGAATCCAGAATGCACCCTGCTCAATGTTTGGAGCAGACGTGTACTCTCCTACCACCGCGCTCAGCGGCAGGAAGTAGATGTTGCCATCCTCGGCTTTCATCAGGTTGTAATACGGCTCGTATACACGCTTGATGTTAGGTCCATACTTATCAATCAGATCATTCAAGGGGATAAAGGCGCCCGCGCCAACCAGCTTGTCAATCGAGTTCCCCGGTACGATGACATCCGGATAATCGTTGCTGGCGATGAAGGTTCCCACCTTCGTGTTCTCATCCCCTACCAGATGCTCCATCTTAAAGTTCACGCCAGTTTGATCTTCGAAGATCTTACCGATGGTGGTTTCGTTCGTATTTTTGTCCTTGCCTGCTGCTGCGTTGAAATACGTGAAGGTGACCTTCTCTTCCTTCTTCTCGCCTTCGCCACCAGCCGCCGGCGTGTTGTCCGCGGTTTGATTGTCTTTTCCGCCGCAAGCTGCCAGAAGAGATACCATCATGACTACGGTCAGACAGCTCATCCAAAATTTCTTATTCATGCTCTTGACCTACCCCTTTCGGTCTTGTTTAATTGTAAGCACTTTCATTATAAGAGAGCCCTTGAGCGATTTTCACCCGTCAATCTTTAGGTGATACTTAGAAAACTATAGAACTGTGTCCAGCGGCAGAAAAAAAAGGCTGTACGGGCATCATGCAGGGCAGGTTTCTCCCTGCAACAAACAAATCCTGCTTCTGGTCATTCCAAACCGGAATGCCAAGCAGGATTTGCCGCCGTTATTGTTCGATGGGAATGGACAGCTGGACCCGAGTGCCTTGTCCCGGCGAGCTATCGATTTCAAACCGGAACCGGCTTCCGTAGTACAGCTTCAATCGGTAGATCACATTCTGAATGCCGATCCGCTCCCCCATCTCATCCTCGGTATCGAGATAACGGCAGATGCGTTCGACCTGCTCCGCGGACATGCCGGCCCCGTTATCCTGAATGGTACAGATGAGCGATCGACCCTCGCGTACGATATGCACTTCAATGCGTCCCCCGTGCTTCAGCGGCTCAATGCCGTGAATGCTGGCATTCTCCACGAAGGTAACCATCGCCATTTTGGGTAATTGCAGGTGACCCTCTTCTGCGGGTGCGTGGACCGTATAATCAATCTTGTCCCCAAACCGGTATCTCTGGATTTCAAGGAAACAGTGGATAAACTCCACCTCTTCCTTGAGCGTCACCATATCTTTTTTCCAGACTAATGAATTACGGAAAATCTTGGCCATGTTATGAATGATTCTTGCCGTCTCATCCTCATCCTTCATCAGGCTCCGCATGCGGATGGTCTCCAAGGCGTTAAAGAGGAAATGCGGGTTAATCTGGCTCTGCAGTGCATTCAATTGCGCATGCCTTCGCTGAAGTTCCAAATTTTTCTTCTGGATATCCGCCACGTATACGTCATTGATCAAGCTTTCGAGCTGCAGCGTCATCCGGTTGAATTCACCCGTCAGCTGGCCGATCTCGTCGCGGGCCTCCGCTTCTTCAATCGTGTCATAATTCTGGTTCTTAACCTTCTTCATATGCTTGAGTATGCGTACCAGCCGCACGCTTAGGGAACGGCTAATCCAGACGATCACCAGGGTGGGGAGCAGAAAGTTCAAGCAGGTCAGCACAATGACAAACCGCAGGGATTGCTGGACATCCCGCAGCACCACATCCTCAGGCGTCACCGCCACCATCGTCCAGGAGTTCAGATTGTTGGTTGTGAAGCTGTCGGTACGAAACTCCAGAAACTTGTCCTCATGCACGATGCTGCTGTACGGCACGGAGTCCTGCATGACGTTGACGTTCGAATCTGTGGTGTATTCAATATTTCCGGCGCCGCTCAGCAGGTACACCTTGCCCTGCACGTTCAGATTGCTCATAATCTGCCGGATCGAGGGCATCCGCATATCAATCTTGAGATACTTGCTATAGTCATTCTGGGAGTTGAAATAATTCATGCTCCGGATGATGCTGAAGCTGTCCAATTGGCCGTTTCCACCCGTGCGCATCACGATCGGTTGAGTCACGTTCTTGCCCGCGATCAATTTGTACCAGGCCTCTTCCTTCACCTGGTCATCGATGTAATTGATGCCCCCGGAATACAGCAGGGTCGGATTGTCCACATATAACGTAATTTCGCTGACCGAGTTGTATACGGCGCTGCCCGAATTCAAAATGCGGCGAAGATAGCTGTCATAAGCCTCAATATAATCGGCGGGGTGGTCGTATCCCGTCTCCACGATCTCATTCAATTGAACATCCGTATAGAAGACCGAGGAGATCTCCAGGGCATCCTCGACTTCTCGGCGGAATTCGTTCTTCATCTGCTCAAGCGCTACGGTTATATCCTGGATCCGCTGCTCCCTCACGCTGCCGGATGTCACATTATAGAAGATCAGGTTGGTGATCAGAATCGGCAAAAAAACAGCCAGGAAATACATCAGCAGCATCTTGTCCCGCAGGCGGACATTGTTTAAGCTTGGCTTCATCGATTCGTCCCTTCGGACGCTGCCTCCTTCATCAAGCGGCTCCGATATTCGCTTGGCGTCATCCGCTCAATCTTCTCGAATTGCGTGACAAAATAGTCCGGGTTGCCGAAGCCTACGCGTTCGGCCACCTCATAGATGCGCAGGTCCGTCTGGCGCAGCAATCGCTTGGCTTCATTTACGCGCAGCTGCAGCAGGAAATCATTAAAGTACACGCCGTATGCTTTTTTAAACAGCTGTCCCAGATAGACCGGGTTCATATAGAACTTTCCCGCGATGCTCTTCAGACTGATATTCTCATGAAAGTTAGCCTCAATATAAGCCCGGATCTTCTGAATTCCGCCCTTGTGCTGCTCCTTGCGAAGATGTGAAATATAGTTTGCGCTCTCAACTGCAAAATCGGTAAACAGACGCTTCAGCTCACGCAGCGACAGATTGCGGTCATGCCACTCGGTCATCGGCTCCAGGCTGGACAGCCGGCTCTGATCCCCCTCCATGCTGCTAAGCACCCGCACCACGCCCAGTACGCATTGGTTGATCGCCATCTTCACGGCTTCAGGCGCATACAGCTTCGCCTGGAAGGATTGAAACAATAATGTGATCGTCTCCTCCAGCTTGGCGAAATGCAGCTCTTCGATCTGCTCCAGCAGCAGCTCGTAGAGGCTCTCCTCCAGACCGATATATTGCAGCGCATGCAGAGCGGCTTCCTCATGGATTACGATGCCGCTCTCATCATAGACGTACTTGTATAACAAGGCTTCCTTGGCCGTTTCATAGGCATTCTGGATAAAGGACAGCTGCTGAACCGGTTGACCGAAATAGACAAAGATCCTATCGTTATCAGTAACGAGCGATTGTTGAATGCGTCTGGCGAATTCCCGCTGACAATCCTGAGAAGATTGCAGAATACGCCCCGGTACGATGATGCCGATTCGATTGCGGTGCTCATGCAAGTAGAAGGGCTGAGCTCCATTCGTGACGGCAAGGAGCGCCTCTTCCACCCGGTCCTTGAACTCGCCTCCGCCCGCTTCACCCTCGTCCTTTGATAGCGGTAGGTCATTCCGCTCGACGAAGACGTAGAACAGTCGGTCCTCGGGCAAGAGCTCAAGACGCCGCTCCCATTCCTCCAGCAGCGCCTCATCCGCTTCCCCTATAATCAGCGACTCCATCAAGGCGCCGGACAACAGACGTTCTTCTCGCAAGCGTGCCTCGCGGTCAGACTCCAGCCGTCCGCTGAGCCGGACCAGCGCAATACTGAATTCCAGCTCGTCAATCGGCTTCAGAATGAAGTCGTGTACACCGTAACGAACCGCCTGCTGCGCATAGTTAAAGTCATCGTATCCGCTTACAATAATAAAATAAGGCTTCACGATATCCTGCGTGACAACTCGCCTGATCAGCTCAAGTCCATCCAGCACCGGCATGCGGATATCGGTAATGACCACATCCGGCTGAAGCCGTTCAATCAGCTCCAGCGCATCTTCGCCGTTATCCGCCTCATCTACGATTTGAAAGCCGCAGGCTTCCCAATCTATCAGCTTCAGCAGCCCTTTGCGCGTAAACACCTCGTCATCCACCAATATCGCCCGGTTCAAGTGCACGGTATGTCCCCCTCGCCTTTTGTTCCCATCTGCCTACCAACCCATGCCTATCCGTCAGTCGGCAAACGCTTTCATATAGTAAGTCTATTGTTCATGCTCTGCGCGAAATTGTCAACGAATTTGAAAATAACGCTCGGCATTAAGGTAGCAGATATCCTGGATAATGGCACCGATATAATCGTAATCCGCGGGTACCTCCCCTTCCTTGATCCAGTCCCCGAACAGACGGCACAGCACTCGCCGGAAATATTCATGCCTTGGGAACGACATGAAGCTCCGTGAATCCGTCAGCATGCCGACAAAGGTGCTGATGAGCCCCATGGAAGACAGCGCGGTAAGCTGCTTCAGCATGCCTTCCTTCTGATCGTGGAACCACCAGGCCGACCCGAGCTGAAGCTTGCCCTCAACGCCAGCCGCCTGGAAATTCCCGATCGTGGTAGCCAGCATTTCGTAATGAGACGAATACAAGCTGTATACAATCGTTTGCGGAAGCTGATCGCTGCTGTCGAGTCTGCTCAGGAATCCGTTCAGGCTCTCCGCCAGATGAAAATCCATAATCGAGTCATACCCGCTATCCTTGCCGATCTTCGCGAACATACGCGCATTATTGTTCCGGATCGCCCCAATATGCAGCTGCATGGTCCAGCCCATCGCGTGATACATCTCGCCCAGCTTAAGCAGGGTATACGTGCGGTATTTCCGTTCTTCGAGCGGCGTTATGCTGAGACCGCTGATGGCTTTGCCGTAAATGTCTGCAACCTCTTTCTCCCCTGCCGGTTCATAAGGAAAACTGCCAAAGCCGTGATCCGACAGGCGGCAGCCATGATCGTGGAAATATTGTATCCGATGCTGCAGAGCTTCCAGCAATTCCTGGTAGGTATCTACAGCTTGATCTGCCGTGGATCCCAGTGTCTCCACATAGGAGGTGAAATCGGGATGGGTCAGGTCCAGCACCCGATCCGGACGGAATGCAGGCGCTACGATGGTGGTCAATTCCCCGTTCTCCCGAATGGCACGGTGGAACTCCAGCGAATCGAGCGGATCATCCGTGGTGCAGGCTACTTTCACTTTGAATTTATCCAGAATCCCGCCTGCCCGTAAGGAAGGACTCTTGAGCTGTTCATTGCAGGTCTCCCAGATTTCCCTGGCATTGCCTGAGGTTAGCCGCTCCTGAACCCCGAAGTAACGCGCCAGCTCCAGATGCGTCCAGTGATACAGTGGATTGCCGACCAGACGCGGAACGCAGCCTGCCCAGGCCATAAACTTCTCTTCCGGGCTTGCACTGCCTGTAATCAGCTCTTCGTTGACACCGAGCCAGCGCATGGCTCTCCATTTGTAATGATCTCCCTCCAGCCATATCTCTGTCAGGTTATCGAATTGCCGGTTGATCGCGATATCCTTCGGGTTTAGATGATTGTGATAATCGAATATCGGCATGCCTTCCGCATAATCATAAAAAAGTTTCTTGGCACTGTTGCTGTTCAGCAGCAGATTTTCCGTATCCAAACGGCTCATGTGATTGCCCTCCGATTCTTATTTAGATTTTCAGTTCCATACTACCATACAAGTATGGTAGTATGGAATACATTAGGAGGTGATGCCGTGGTAGAATCTTTGCGTTTACAGCCAGGGTCGGCCGGACATATCGTGTACTCCCAGCTTAAGCAGCAAATTGTGAGTCTCGAGCTCCCCCCCGGAACCGCTCTATCCGAGAAGGAGGTTTCCCTTTCATTCGAAGTTAGCCGAACACCGGTGCGGGAAAGCTTTGTCCGCCTGGCTCAGGAGGACCTTGTTGTTGTGCTTCCCCAGCGCGGCACGCGGGTCTCGCTCATTGATTCGGAGCTGGTCGAGGAAGCCCGCTTCATGCGGGAGCAGCTTGAGAAGGCTGTCGTCCGTCTTGCCTGCGAGAGCTTTCCGGAGGATAAACTTCTTGAGTTGGAACGGAATCTGTCCGAGCAAAGCGAGAGCATCGAGAAACATGACGGCAAGCATATGTTTGAACTGGATGAAACCTTTCACCGGATTTTGTTTGAAGGCTGCCGCAAGGTAGGTACCTGGAATGTGCTGCAGCAGATGAATGCTCATCTGAACCGGAGCCGGATGTTATGGCTGTCCGCCGATCCGAATTGGACCAACCTGTACGAGCAGCATCGGGAGATCGTGGACGCGATCCGGCGCCATGACGCTGATCATGCAGAGCGTGAGATGCAGGAACATCTCAGCCTGATCATCTCCAATCTGGCTGTGCTGAAAGAAAAGCATCCCGATTATTTTAAATAAGGCATAAGCGGCGGGTGCGGGTGCACCTCCTTGTCCGTCCGCAGCCTTCCATCTTGGCTGTACCATCGTAATTGCAGATTTCCGGCAGCTGTTGCGTTAACTCCTTAAACTTATAAAGGCGGTGAAGAAATGCGCATGGTATTCAGGTGGTTCGGCGAGGGTAATGATACGGTCTCGCTGGATCAGATTAAACAAATTCCCGGCGTGGAGGGCATCGTATGGGCACTTCACGATATTCCTGTCGGTGAAGAATGGCCGATGGAGCGAATTGGAGAAGTTGTGGACCAAGCTAAAGCGTACGGACTTCATGTGGACGTCGTGGAAAGCGTGAATGTCCACGAGGATATCAAGCTCGGCCTCCCATCACGCGACCAATACATAGCCAATTACATCCGGACGATTGAGAAATTGGGTCAGGTCGGCGTCAAAGTCATCTGCTACAATTTCATGCCGGTGTTCGACTGGGCTAGAACTGATCTTCACAAGCAGGCGCCGGATGGATCCACGGCTCTCTTCTTCGAGAAGGCCAAGATCCACGGCACCGACCCGATGGAGCTGGTTCAGACGATCAACCGGAACAGCACCCTGACCATGCCAGGCTGGGAGCCGGAGCGATTGGCGCATCTGACGTCCTTATTCGAGGCTTACCGCGGCGTTACCGAGGAAGATCTGTGGAGCAACCTTGAATATTTCTTAAGCGCCGTCATTCCGGCTGCCGAGAAGAATGGCATTCGAATGGCCATTCATCCGGATGATCCGCCTTGGCCGATCTTCGGTCTGCCGCGAATCATCACCAGTCAGGAGAATCTGCGCAGATTCCTCCATCTGTATGACAGCCCGGCGAACAGCCTGACCCTGTGCAGCGGGTCGCTCGGCGCCAATCCGGACAACGATATCGTCTCCATGATCCACGAGTTCCATGACCGGATTCCATTCGCGCATATCCGAAATGTCCGCGTCTACGAGAATGGCGATTTCATGGAGACGTCGCACCGGACCGAAGACGGGACCGTGGATATATCCGGTATTGTGCAGGCTTATCATGACAACGGTTTCACCGGATATGTAAGACCCGATCACGGACGGCATATCTGGGGTGAGCAATGCCGCCCGGGTTACGGTCTGTATGACCGCGCCTTAGGCATTATGTATCTGTGGGGGCTGTGGGACGCATACAGCCGTGAGCGTGCAGAGAGCGCAGCCGAGCGGAAGGAGGCTGTTCAATGAGCGAGGTTCATATTCATGTTGCAGGAGCTTCCGGGCCAGGATCAGGAGAAGCTATCCCTGAAGACACGCCGCAAAATACCCCGTCACTTCCGCTCCATCCGTCACTAAAGGGAAAGACGGTTGTCATTACGGGCGGCTCCGGGGTGCTGTGCCGGGCGATGGCCCTTGAACTGGGACGGCAAGGCGCCAAGGTGGCTGTCTTGAATCGCACGGCCTCGAAGGGCCAGCAGGTGGCCGACGAGATTATCGCCGCCGGCGGTGCTGCGATTGCCGTTCCGTGCGACGTGACGGATGTTGAGAGCGTCCGCGAAGCCGAGAAGGCTGTACGTGAAGCCTATGGCCCCTGCGATATCCTCATTAATGGAGCCGGCGGCAACCGTAAGGATGCCAACACAACCCATGAAATCTACCGGCCGGAAGATGCGGGAGCGCCGGATCCGGAGGTTACAACGTTCTTCGGGTTAAGCGTGCCGGGCTTCCGCAGCGTGTTCGACCTGAACTTCATCGGCACCCTCATTCCGACGCAAATCTTTGCGGAGGGGATGCTGGGGCGTCCCGGGGCCGTCGTGCTGAACGTCTCGTCCATGAGCGCGCCAAGCCCGATGACCAAGGTTCCGGCTTACAGCGCAGCCAAAGCGGCCATCAACAACTTCACGCAGTGGTTGTCGGTTCATCTCGCGGAATCGGGCATTCGTGTGAACGCGATTGCGCCGGGCTTCTTCCTGACCGAGCAGAACCGCAACCTGCTGACCCATAGCGATGGTTCGCTAACCGAACGCTCTCATAAAATCATCTCGCATACTCCCATGAGACGGTTCGGCGTACCCGAGGATCTGCTCGGTACGCTGCTCTGGCTCGTGGACGATCAGACCTCCGGGTTCGTCACGGGAACGGTGATCCCTGTGGACGGCGGTTTCATGGCTTATTCCGGCGTATAACGAATCGCATACGGTTTCATCAGCAAAAGGCCTTCCCAAGATTATCTGATCTTGGGAAGGCTCTTTTTTACTAAATATAAGCGTTGTTTCTTATGTGGAGTGGTATCCCCACTCGATTTACAGCACAGCCTCCGGCTTAAAAAAGGCCGGCAAATATTTCTTGTTCGCCTCCAGCATCTCATCGAGCAGCTGCTTCGCTACCGTCACGGACGGTACCAGCGGATGATGAACCAGCGCTTGCAGAGCAATGCCGCGATCACCGGTAATGGCGGCTTCAATCGTTAATTGTTCGTACACTTTCACCGCATGCATCAGCCCTTTTACATGGGAAGGAACCTTTTGCGGTACGAGTGGAATTGGGCCCTGGCCTGTCACCACGCAGTTGATCTCAATGCTGGCATCCGCAGGCAGGAAGTCGTAGATGTTTCCATTGGACACATTCAGTGTCTGGATATCATGGCGGTCATTGTAGATCGAGGTCATCAGGTTAACAGCCGCTTCGGAATAGTAAGCACCGCCCCGCTGCTCCAGCTGCTTCGGCTTCTCCGCCAAATTCTCGTCCTTGTAGAGCTCGAACAGCTCCTGCTCTACCCGGCTAACCACGTCCGCTCGGGTCCCGTCCTTCTCCAGTGATGCCTTCATATCCGCGAGCATCGTATCCGTCATGTAGAAGTATTTAAGGTAATACGTCGGAATGGCTCCCAGCGAACGGATGAAGTCGGCATCCCATCCAAAGGTCGGCACGTTCTTCGCCGTATACGACTTGCCGCCGTCCAGCAGCTCCGGCATCTTCTCTTCGCCGTTGACGATGGCCGAGGTCACCCAGTGAAGATGGTTGATGCCAACAAACTCGGCCAGAACATCCTTCTCGGACACGCCATATTCAGCCGCGAGAAACTTCTGGAAGTTAATCGGGGAGTTGCACAGTCCTACGGACTTGACCTTGCTGTGCTTCGCAACAGCCTCGGTTACAATTCCGGCCGGATTCGTAAAGTTAAGCATCCACGCATTCGGCGCCAGCTCCTCGATATCGCGGCAGATGTCCAGAATGACAGGAACAGTGCGCAGTGCCTTCAGCATTCCGCCCGGACCCGTCGTCTCCTGACCGATGACACCATGCATAATCGGAATATGCTCATCCTGTTTACGTGCGGCCAGCAAGCCGACACGCATCTGAGTCGTTACAAAGTCAGCGCCTGCTATCGCTTGTCTGCGATCCAGTGTGAGATGAACCTCAATCGACAGGCCGGACTCTTTTACCATGCGCTTCGCCAGATTTCCTACGATCTCCAGCTTATGCTTGCCCTCATCAATATCTACGAACCATAGTTCACGAATCGGCATCTGCTCATAATTGCGAATGAAACCTTCAACAATTTCCGGGGTGTACGAGGACCCTCCCCCAATGACCGCTATCTTCAATCCTGCTGCCATGTTCATCGCCTCCAAGATATGTTATCCATATGATCTATTCCATCGCTAAGCTGGTCAGGCCGTGGTTACCTGTTCGAACGTAAAAGCCTTCAGTTTGGCTTCCGTCTCTGCAGCCACGGTAACCCCATCGGCATCCATCGCACAGAGAAGTGCGCCGGAAACCGGATCGGAGGTCAGTCTTACACATGCTGCATGCGGTGCACGGACTGCAACGACCCGTTCAATCGCATCCGTCAAAATGGAGCTGTTCGGCCTGTTCAGCACACTGCCGATATAGACAATGTCAAAGGCTTCATCGGTCATATCCAGCCGCCGGATGAGCGTGCATACCGCATTGGCCAGCTCTTCGCCTTCGTTCTGAAGAATCCGGGTCGCTACCTCGTCGCCGGCTTCGGCTGCCTGGAACAAGGTTTTCACCAGGCTTGGCGGAACCGAAGCTTTACCGTAGAGAACATCCTCGTACATCGGTTCCACGGACGCATATCCCATCTGCTCCAGAACGAGCGAAGTCAATAAAGTTGCCGGTCCCCGCTCGTCCCAAGCCCGAATAACCGCCCGGAAGGCCAGCTTCGCGAACCCCGAACCGCCTGCGTATCCGTCCCCATATAAGAATCCGAAGCCCCCATACTGCAGCTCTGCTCCCGCGCGATTGCGCGCCGCGCTGTTAAAGCCCGTACCGCAGATCAATGCAGCTCCATATGGACGGCTCGTTCCTGCCCGCATACCGATAATGGTATCGCATGCGATACCATGTCTGGCATAGCCCAGCGCTCCGATCATGGGGCGCAGAATCTCATAATCTGCTTCCCGGTCCGCTCCAGCCAAGCCGAAATAGGCATAACTTATATCTTCTTTGGCAACACCAGCCTGTTGAAGAGCTGCATCACAGGCTTCCTCAATGTTACGGGCCGCATGTTCACGGTGAATCT
The DNA here is from genome assembly GCF_003184205.1 of Paenibacillus sp. Cedars. Lineage (NCBI taxonomy): Bacteria > Bacillati > Bacillota > Bacilli > Caryophanales > Paenibacillaceae > Paenibacillus > Paenibacillus sp. Cedars. The sequence goes on along the minus strand of NZ_CP020866.1, from coordinate 6,118,763 downwards.
GGTGATTACCGTTACCAGAAGCCCCCTTGCCAAGAATGTTCCCTTGTTCATCACAGATCACAGCGTGCGTCTTGCTGCCGCCGGCATCTACACCCAGATACAAACTCATGGACTTCACTCCTACCCGCCTATAGCGGCATCATGGTGGTATATATCCAAGATACCGCTTCCACCGTGCTCCATCTACTGCTATACCATCGAGGAGTGATACTATCTTACTGTTTCTCAGACTTCGTGGTTGAAGGAATAACGGGACGGCCCGCATACGCGTGCTCCCGAATTTCGCTTGGCGATGCGCCGACATGCTGCTTGAACAAGCGATTGAAGTTGGACAAATTCCGAAATCCGCAGGTTTCCGCAATCTCAATGATCTTCTGATCGGTTGTCTCCAGCAGATGCACGGCATGGGTTAGGCGCAGCTGGATCAGGTAATGGTGCGGGGACGTTCCAACCGCCTGCTGGAAGAGTGCGCTGAACCGGGAAGGACTCAGGTGTGTCAAATCCGACAGCTCCTGCAGCGTCCAGCCGTAATCCAGGTGAAGCTCCATCGTGCGCAGAACTTCTTTTAACGCGTGCATTCCCCTGCCCTTGATCGGTCGGTTCTCCTGGATCGGAGTTGACAGGTGGCGGTTCGCCAAACTAAGGAATCGAATCAGATCCGAACGGATCAGACTCATGTAAGAGGTGCCCCGCGCTTCATTCTCGTCCATCATGCGCCGGAGCAGCCGGGCCAATTCATCGTGGACCGGAGACTGCCGGTCCACGTTCCCCAGCGAACGGAACGGAGCCATCAAATCCGGATCGAACTTGAGATCAATGGACAGCAGCGAAGGCTCGAACATAATGACATCCATGACGAGGTTCTCCGTTTCATAAGCCCGGTGCAGATCATTGCTGTTAATGAAAATAATGTCCCCCTGCTGAAAAGGCAGCTTCATCCCGTTGATCAGAATAAATCCGATGCCGCTGCGAATATAGTTAAGCTCCAGAGCATGGTGCCAATGCAGGCGCTGGGCTCCGGCAAATATACCGTGCGTGGTCGATGCAGTGAAAGGAAAGGCAGCATTCGTAAAAACGATGGCATCCGGAACAACGCTCTGCGGACGATTCACACACATTCACCTCCATGGCCCTCAATATCGATACGAGTTCGTGATTTACCCACATCGTACCATGAGCCGCGGCAAGAAAAAAAGGACTCAACTTCAAGCAGTGTGCCGCCTGAAGCAAGTCCTTATAAAGTTCATTAAGATAATGTAAGCTCAACGGCCCAGCCGAACGGGTCCTCCGCCGTTCCAAGCTGGATGCCCGTGATCGCATCATATACACGTCTGGAGAGTTCGCCCGTTGCTCCCTCGCCAATCACCAATTGCTCGTCTTCCCACTCCAGGGAGCCGATGGGTGAAATAACCGCTGCCGTGCCGGTTCCAAATGCTTCGGTCAGCAATCCGCTGCGATGGGCTTCCACGATCTCATCAATGGAAAGCGCACGTTCTTCCACAGGAATGTTCCAATGCTGGAGCAGCTGAATGACCGAGTTCCGGGTAACCCCGTCCAGGATGCTTCCGTTCAGTGCCGGGGTCACCACTGTGTCGCCAAGCTTGAAGAACACATTCATGCTGCCGACTTCCTCAATATATTTGCGGTGCACGCCGTCGAGCCATAACACCTGGGAATATCCCTTCAGGGTGGCTTCATCCTGTGCCTTCAAGCCTGCCGCATAGTTGCCTGCCGTCTTGGCGTTACCCACTCCTCCGGCTACCGCGCGTACATATTTCGGCTCGACATAAATGCTCACCGGATTAATGCCTTCCGCATAATACGAGCCGACAACCGACAGGATGATCATGAACTTGTATTGCAGGGACGGCGCTACGCCAAGCACCGGCTCGGTTGCAATGACAAACGGGCGGATATAGAGCGATGTTCCCGGCTCGGATGGAATCCAGTCGCGATCCACGAGCACCAGCTGTTTGAGTGCCTCCATCACCAGTTCTTCGTCGAGTGCCGGGATGCTGAGGCGATGATTGGACAAGTTAAGCCGCTGAATATTTTTGCCTGGACGGAACATAAGAATCCGCTGATCTTCTGTCAGATAAGCCTTCAAGCCTTCAAATACCGTCTGGCCATAATGAAATACCTTCGCAGCAGGATCCAATTCAATAGGCTGATAAGGAATGACACGGGGATCGTGCCAGCCTTTGCCGGCGTCATAGTCGAGAATAAACATATGATCCGTAAACACAGTGCCGAAGGCCTGTTTATGATGGCTCGGCTTCGCCTTCGGGGTATTCGTTAATTCCACGGGTATCATGTAAGTCATGTACACACATCTCCTTAATCTGCAAACGTTTTTATTAGTTGAATCATATCAATCGATACCCTATATTAAAAATATCTGATTTATAGGGATACCATACCTTTTGGGTATGGAGAGGAGGTAGAGAGCATGGATATCCGGCAGCTACGATATTTCCTGACGATTGCGCAGGAAGGACAGATCACGCGTGCAGCGAAACAGCTGAACATGGAGCAGCCTCCGTTAAGCCGTCAGCTGAAGCTGATGGAGGAGGAGCTTGGCGTTACGCTGTTTGACCGCAGCGGCAAGCAGCTGCAGCTGACGCATGCAGGCGAGCTTCTGCAGAACAGGGCGGCATCCCTGCTAAACCAGTTTAATGAAACGCTAACCGAGGTAAAAGAGATTCACGCAGGAGTCCGCGGCATGCTCTCCATCGGCGCCGTCGTATCCTGCATTTCTCTCCTGCCGCAGCGGATCCATATCTTCCGGCAGCACTATCCGGAGGTCACCTTCAAGATTCGGGAAGGGGATCATTCCCTGCTGGCAGATCAGCTCGACAAACGCAACATTGAGCTGGCGGTGACCCGCCTCCCCTTCGAATCCAGCTTCGGGCCTGAGCGATATGCTGTGCAGCCCTTGCCTTCGGACCCCTTCGTGGCGGTCCTTCCCAGCAGTTGGGAAAGCACTGCCGCCCTGTCCGAAATCTCGATGCGCGAGCTGGCGGATTATCCGTTCCTGTCCTTAAAGACCGATCAGACGATCGGGATGCATGAGCGGGTCATACAAGAATTCAAGCGCGGCGGACTTGAACCGCGTGTCATATGTGAATGTTCCAGCGTCGCCATTATCCTGGCCTTGGTAGCTGAAGGTATTGGTACCACCATTTTACCCGAATCGGTCATGTCCTCATTCGCGATCCCCAACATCCGGACACTGTCCATCACAAGCGCTGATTTTCAGTCCGACGTCGGCATTGTCTGGCTCAAGGATCATGTACTGTCCAATCGGGCCCGGCATTTTCTAGATACCTTTATAGAATAACATTTGTTGGCGCCTGCCGTCTGCCCCGGCTTTGTCCAAGCCGTGGCGGGCGACATCCAAGGATTCGTTATTCATGGTTAACAAACTTGAAGTCACGAATCGTCCCGCACCGGTTAAATCCGATCTTTCGGTACACCCGATTGGAGCCCGGGTTGGCCTGATCGGCATACAGCATGGGGACCAGGCCATCCTGCCTCAGGACAAGTCCAAGTTCGGCCACCAACGCGCTGGCATATCCTTTTTTCCGTTCATTTCTCGGAGTGTATACGGCATTTATCCGTCCGTGTCTTGGTGACCGGTGCGCGATGTTGGCCATGGATACCGTTTGATCACCGGCAATCCATACATAGAGTCCGCCTTGTTTAATGAGGCGCTCCGCTGCCACGACCTGGCTTGCCGCATTCGCGCGCACACCGTAAGCATCTTCCGAGAAGCCTACCAGAAACCGGGCCACCTGCTGCGTATCCTCGGGTGCGGCAAGCCTAATTGCACCCTCTACATGCAGAGGCCGCTTCACGATGGGAGCATGGTAACATTCCATCGTCATATGATGACGGCAGGCCACGTTATGGGCGTCCGCATAAATCCTTGCAAACTGCTCCGCCACGTCCGGCTCTCCGGTCACTCCAGGCAGTGCAGCCTCTCCCAGCTCCCTCACCAGCTCTTGCAATAAGTTTTGACGTTCTTCGTCTGTGACCTCCCGGGCTAACCATAACCAGGCGTTCCCACGGGGAGACTGGGCAAGGATCATGCGTCCATCCAGCGATTTCAGACCAACATTCTGCGGCGATTCAGTTATGAGATGGATCAGATTGTACGAGACCTCATCCTGAATAAAATCCGCTCCATACAGCACCTCGTCCCGTGGCATCAACTTCCCAAGCATTTGTACACTCCCTCTCTCCCAGGATCAATCCTGTTTGCCAGCTGTTGGAGTCCTGAATCCATCCGTCATCAAGCATTGTACGCTTGTGCGTTGCGCGTACGATGACCCTGGAAACACAAAAAAACCCCGTCCCTTGTAGGGACGGAGCCTCGCTCCGCGTTACCACCCTGATTCGCGCCGATCAAACCGGCACGCGCTCTAATCACCATCCATCAATGATGCCCCATGATAACGGCAGGGAGTTCCCGGATCCACCTCAAGACCTCAATCATCGGCAGATCTGCTCCGAGGTGATGGCCATTCATCGCCGCTGACTGCTTCGCACCATCCAGCAGCTCTCTGATTTCAGCTTCATTTACGATTCAGGCGTCCTCATCCAAGCATTTTTTCACAAAATTTTACTCAGTGTAATCCCGGCCTCACCTAGCTGTCAAGCCCCCTATCCCAACATAGAAGAAATACTTGGAGTTTCCGATCTATTTGTTATTAAAACGGAATACCAGCATATCTCCCTTCTCAGGATGGACGCCATCATGCTCCGTATACCTTCCGCCCGTGTACGTATTCAGCGTTTTGCGCCAAAAAATCTGAGTGCTCATATTACGCTCGGTCGGATTCGTCTGAAGCTCCCATGCACCTTGGAAATGATCGAACACAAGCTCAGCCGCACGTTGGGCTACACCTTGTCTTCGAAAAGTCCGAAGCACAAAAAAGTCATTCAAATAATACTGGATATTCGGTGATGGAATGTACGGTGTTGTCGCCACCAGCGCCAGCCCTGCCGCAATGCCATCCACACTGATCAAATAAGGAAAAAGAACCGATGGCTGCTCCCACCAAACATCGAGCTGCTTGGTCTGTTCGCTCAGGGTTGGCACATCCTCTTTCTCGAATACACCGAACCGGTTAGGGCGGACCCCCCATATCTCAGCAATGTCATGCAAGTACAGTGGATAGATGTTATGCAGAATAAATGACTGTTCCTTCGGGCATAAACGTACCTCAATATTCACGGTCAATCCCCTCCCTAATGAATGATGTATGTAAGGTTAGTATGTCTAGGATAACATATTTAATCTTCAAAGAGGTTTACAGGTATGTAAATTGCGTTACGAATAGGGTGAAAATATGGTAACCCTATCCTCTATTTCACCATGTTTTCAGTATATGACCTACAGCTCATCCAAAATTATGTTGAATTCTGTTATTTTATATCATGCAAATAGCGAACCGATTGTATGCATAGTCTGGCTCTTGATTTTAAGGAATACGCCTGTATGTCTTGAATTACCGCTGAACGATAAATCTGCTGTGTAAAAATGAAAAAAAGACACCCCCGAGGGTGCCTTTTCACAATGCTTCCGGCTCGGCTCTAACCATCCTCTTGCAAATGCTCTTTGCAAAAAGCGGTAAGCTGTTCTTCTTCTTCGGGTTCCATATCGAAGTCCAGATACTGATCCGTGGTCCGCTCATAAAAATCGTACTTGACGATACGCGAGCGCTCCTCGTCATCCAGAAAAATCACCCTTAAGTAAATGCCCTGCTCCGAATAAAGCTCATCATCCTCCGGAACGTCCAGATCACATACAAATTCAAAGCGTTTGCCGGTTAAGATTCCGAACGGATCTTTGACCAACTCCACGCTGTATTCTTTGATTGTCAGCATATTCCCACCCTTTCTATCACCTTACTCATTATACACAACGAAGCCCCAATTCTTATACATTCCTCTAACCGCTGGAATACAGGCCGTTTCCTCAATTGGTCCGTCTCTTGGCATATACCCCTTACCCTGCTCAGCATGAATGTTCTACGATAAAGTATAAACATAGACCCTGCAAAAAAGGAGATGAGGGCAAGTGGCTCATAAGGATCTGCTCACCATCACCATCGAGAAGGGCAATCAGCGTTTCTCCCTGAGCTCGCCGCTTGGAGGCATCGGACGATTTGTTGTTGTCGTCAACGACCAATTCACGAATGCTCCCAATACAACGCAAATCGCCAGCGGCGCAGGAAAGAGCAGCGCATCCGGCAGCAACGCCGCCATCAACTCCCCGCATACGTTCCAGCAGGAAAGCATAGGCGCGGGCGGCATTGCCAAGAACCTGGGACTTAAGCATCCGAGGGATCATTCCTCGAAACACCGCAGCAAGCGCGGCCGGCACAAACAGCTTCAAAAGGAAGTGGTGTTTGTGATCAACAAACAGGTAGCCAAGCTGCCGAGCCGGGGCAGCAGCGCTTCTGCTACGCAAATTGCCAGCGGCGCCGGAAAATACAGCACAGGCGGAACCAACGCGGCCATCGATAGCAAAGGCACCCGGCAGCAGCAAGCAGTCGGAGGCGGAGCCGGTGGCAAAGCAATCAACAAAGAAGTCAAAAAACACGGCCGGATCCACAAGCACCATTCCTATAGCGGTAGAAAAGCTTACTAAGCAATCAGCAGTCCAAGAAGGAAAGGGAGCTGGAGCAATTGATTCCCGTAACATGTATGAGAGCAGGCATAACGGCCCTTTTCAGGGCCGTTATTTCTATCCCGAGTTATAGAAGTCCATGGAAACAGCAAAGAGCATACCCATGGAATGAGTATACTCTTCTTCGCCCGATAAGCCCTGATCGATTGCTGTATCCAGCATCGCCCTCGGTGCTATTGTGCTTTCTTGATCTGCTTGCTCCGCAGCTGTCCGCAGGCCGCATCAATATCGGTGCCATGCTCCAGACGCACGCTGCAGCTAATCCCCTGCTTCTTCAGGGTATCGTAAAATGCGGTAATCGATTCCTTCGAACTCCGCTGATATTGGCTGTGCTCATCCACCGGATTGTAGGGAATGAGGTTCACATTCGCCAGGTTACGACGATCGCCCACGAGCTCTGCAAGCTCAAGCGCGTGCTCGCGCTGGTCATTCACATCTTTCAGCAGAATGTACTCCAGCGTGATCCGGCGATTCGTTTTTTCCAAATAATAATCAATGGCTGCCATCAGCTTCTGAATCGGAATCGCTTTGTTAATCTTCATGATGCGCGTACGAATCTCGTCATTCGGCGCATGCAGGGAGATGGCGAGATTCACGCCGAGATCGCTGTCCGCAAACTCCACGATTTTGTTAGCCAGCCCGCTGGTCGAAACCGTAATATGCCGCGGTCCGATGGCAAGGCCCTTATGATCCTTGATCACGCGGATGAAATCCGACATGTTCTCATAGTTATCAAACGGCTCCCCAATCCCCATCACTACAAGATGGCTGACGCGCTCGTCCTTGCCTCTCTGATCCAGGTGTAGCTGAACCTGCATGACCTGCTCTACAATTTCAGCTGCCGATAAATCCCGACTCTTCTTCAGCAGCCCGCTGGCACAGAAGCTGCAGCCAATGTTGCAGCCCACTTGAGTTGTCACACAGACCGACAAGCCGAATTTATGCCGCATCAATACGGTTTCTATCAGGTTGCCGTCCACCAGCTTAAACAGAAACTTAACCGTCCCGTCGAGCGATTCCTGCTTGGTATGCTCTTCCAAGGTCAGAATAGTATAATGATCCGCGAGCAGCTCCACGCATTCGGGATGCACGTCCGTCATATCCGAAAAAGCAGTGACCCGCTTCCGATACAGCCATTCCCACACCTGTGTTGCCCGAAACTTCTTATGTCCACGCTCGCCAAGCCAAGCGGTCATCTGATCTAAGGTTAATCCATATATGGATGGTTTGTTCATTGATAGGTCCTCTTTCCATTCATAGTCCACCACTCCTTATTGTCCCAAAATTCCGAGGCGAACACAAGGGGAGTTATAGGCAATTCGCGTTCCTGCACGTTCTAAGCTTCCCTGAGGGCAGGGCCTCACCAGATCAGCCCCGCTGTTTACGTGTAAGAAATGCAATCCCATAGCCTATTAACAACGAAAGAGAGATGCCCAGACTATATGTAAAAATATTAATAAAGGCCGTATTTGAATACTGATCCCATTCCCCAAACCGGAATATAGTGGAGCCTGACTCTGATGTTGCCCCGACAAGGTTATGAAAGATCCTATAATAATATCCGACAGCCAACCAGCTTATGGTGCCGTTCATCACGACAAGGAAAGATAACATGCCGCCGGAATACCATCCATCCCTCATTTTTTCCCGGAAAAAGTAACAGGATGCCGCCCCCGTCAGACACAGAAGTACGGCGTATAACGGCACCAGCAGGAATACAATCAAGAGTGCAGGATTGCCATTTCCGGATAAACCACCATTCCATCTCAATCGGAACGTGAATAGATCAACCATACCCGTTAGAGTCATCGTAAGAAAGAATAATACAAGAATACTGAGCATGATCTTCCGCTGGGAATTCGTCAGAGCAGGAAAACGAAGCTTGCGTGAGCCGGTATCTACGCTTCGCTTGGACGGATGCTGAAATCTTTTGACGATCAGCGGTTCGGGGTATTCAAGGTGTTGGATGCTTCTGGCCTTAAGCTCCTGCATCATATCCATCCATATGTGACCGATCAACATGTAATTTCCGATTCTATTGCCACTCTTATGACTTGTGGTCTCGAATCCGTAATAGTCCATCATCATCTCCATCGTGATCTCATCTTCGACTTCAGGATGAAGGCCAGCGAACATTGCCTTGATATCAATACAGGGATTCGCGGGTTCGGGCAGACCATGCCGGGCACATTCACGCTGGAGCAGCGGCAGATCAAACTCATCCCCTCCGTACGTGACAAAGATGCATTCGTTAGCAAAACCGGTAAACATTCCGTACCCCTTCGGGAATCTGGGCGAACCCTCCACATCTGCATTATAGATTCCTGTCGAGACTGCGATCGGCTGCGGAATCGGCCCGGATGGTTTGATATACGTATGGAACGTCTGCTCTTCTTGTATGCCCGTACTGTCCATACGGACGGCTCCAATTTCCACGACCTCCGCGTTCTCTACCTGATCATCGGTGGCCTCCAGATCGAATACACAGAACTTTTGTTCCAGAACATCCTTGATGGACAGCCCCGATAATACGTAAGCTTGCTCCAACATCTGTACCTTCATCGGCAACAACACCCCACCTTCCAAAAAATCATTCCCAACAAATCTAATGCAAAAAGGAGGATCGCCCTGCTTGATCCAATGTACGGTTCCAACAAAAATAAGCACGCTTCGCTCTTTTTTACCAATGTGAAGTCAAAAACAGGGTGTTTCTGCAACCAAGTTATCCAATCAAGTGTTTAGATTAATAAATACAAAAGACAGGGATTGAGGAAAGGAAATTTATGAAGAAGCTGAGGAAACAACAGAAATTAGTGATCACATGTGCAGTGATAATCTTAACAATTTCTTGGATCATTAACTATTACTCGGTTCGCTTGCCTGCTACAAGCCTCATTAGCCATTTTACTACAATAGAAAAAATCTTTTTTTATCACCTGAATGGATCTAACATAACACCTTACCTAATCGAATTCGAGGACAACCATAATGAGCTCAACCAATGGATGAGCATTCTGGATTCCGTTTCGTATACGAGATCAGCAAGATCATTTGTCACCAAAAACATAAGAAATGATGGAGGAGAGACGTTTGCGTTCACTATTTTTTATCGTGACGGTGATGGAGAATTACATGATTACTTCCTCGATATGAATCAAAAAGGTTATGCTATAAGAGGCCAGAACAAAATGTACAAAATGGTTGAAAGGGAGTCCGAGGTGTTTGAACAGCTATCTGCATGTCTTTTTGAAAAAGCCGTTGAAATGCCGGTAAACTCGAGTAAGTGATACTCAAGCAAGCAAAGTAATATTCATGAACGCACAAGTACAATAACCCAATTCATACACCTCTTATGGAACCGCAGGGTTCATTGTCCCGCATATCGTTAAAGAGGTGTATTTGGGGCTATACGCAATAATCAGACAGACATGCCGGGCTCATGCTTATCCTGCTCTCCTATTTGCGAGCCGTTAGCCAGGGTGATCGAGGTGTCAAATTGCCGCTGTCCTTCATGCAGGCGAATGACCCTCGCCCCTCGGAGCATGCCTTCCCGGCCATATGTGCCATATCCGGTGGCCCTGCCGTAACAGAGACGGATGCCGTGCAGTTCGCCCCAATAATCGTTGATGTGATCATGCCCGGCGAAGGTACCCAGCACATCGCCTCTTTCGAGCATCGCCGCGAACAGTCCGGTATTCACCTCCGGGCAGCATACTTTCTCATACTTGCTGCCGTAACACGTCTTCCGCTCCCAGACCTCCTGGTACTCCGGCAGAGGGATATGGAAAAAAGCCAATGCCGGCAGCGGTTTCCCGCTATGCTTAACGCTGTAAGCCATCGAGGCCATTTCATACCACCGGATCTGATCGCGTCGGATCCAATCGTATCCCGGAACGGCAGGGTGTTTGGACTCTCTCCCTGAGTCGAAGAAGTACAGCACGGCCTCTGTCTTGTCCCCATTACTGCCGTATATAGGAAGCGTGTAATTCCCTACGCCATGAATATCCGCCGAACCGTGCTCCGCACAGTTATAGGTGTGCTGCATAGCGACATCCATTAGCTCTTCACGCGTCACATCCCCCTCCGTATCGTGATTCCCGAATACAAAAGCCCAGCGGATGCCGCGGGATTCTACCGAAGCCACGACATCCTTGAAAGCCTGCACCGGATCCTCGCACCTTCTTGAGCCGGGATCAACTTCCCCTGAATAGATCAGATCGCCCGTAAACACGACCAGGTCCGGCTGCTCCAGGTCCAGCACCGTATCCATGCACTGTCGGCTCAACTGATCCTCTGGTTCTCCATTCATCCAATGAATATCGGTAAACTGCACGATTTTGAAGGTATGATCGTCTCCGAATCGAAGAATCGGCTTCATTGCGTATTTCCTCCTTTTATATGGGCATGTGGTTCTGATACACATTATTGTGGTTTTATGTGTATATTAGAGGAGGGAACTTCGTAAAGTCAATGATTTTTCATTGACTTTATGATTTTATCACCCTAATATAAGGATTAATCCACATCATCGGTCAATATCAGTCATACATTATATCGAGGTGAAATAAATAAATGTCCGTTACTTACGAAGATCGCAGGGAGAAAATTCTGCATCAATTAGAACTTGAAGGCAAGGTAAAGGTCCACATTCTCGCCGAACAGCTGGAGGTATCTGCCGAAACCATCCGGCGGGATCTGGACCGTTTAGAGAAGGAAGGCAAACTTCGCAAAGTTTACGGCGGTGCCGTCAAATCGCGCGCCGAGCATATTGAACCATCCTTCACCAGCCGTTCCCAGACTCGCACAGGAGAGAAGGCCGCTATCGGCCAACTTGCCGCATCCCTGGTCAAGGATGGCGAAACGATTTTGCTGGATAACGGAACAACCACGATTGAGGTGATGCGTTATCTCAAGGACCGGTCTCATGTCACGGTCATCACCCACTCGCTGCCTGTGCTCAATCTGGCGATGGAAGTTTTCCAGGGGAAAATTATTTATATCGGCGGCGATATGGACCGCACCAAACAAGCGGCAACAGGCCCTCTCACCGAGATGCTGCTGGAGCAGATCAAAGTGAATAAAGCGTTTATCTCTGTCGGCGGCATCTCGTTAACCGACGGAATTACCGATTATGATCTGGACGAAGCCTATATTTCGCGAAAAATGCTGGAGCGTGCCGAGGAAGGCATCGTTCTCGCGGATCATTCGAAGCTGGGGGTCACCACATTCGCCAAGCTTGCCAAGCTGGAGGATATCTCCATGGTCATTACGGATCGGGGCTGCTCACAGGAGTGGGTGGACAATCTGTCCGCACGCGGCATTGAAGTGCTCATCGGACATCTCTGATGGAATTGCTATCCCTGCTGCTGGTACTGTCATCCGGGCTGACGCATGCGCTTTGGAATCTGTTCACGAAGCGGAGCATTCATAAATCGGTATTTCTGTGGTGCATCCACTCGGTCACTTTAATCTTCCTGATGCCTTATTTTCTCATCGAGATGTCTAAGCTCCAGCTGAGCCCGCACATATACGGCCTGATGCTTCTGTCGATGACAATCCAGGGCTGCTATATTACGCTGCTCTCCAAAGCGTATACCCATGGCGATATGTCTCAGGTATATCCGTTCATGCGGGGGCTCGGCGCCATGTTGACCTCGCTGTGCAGCCTTGTGTTATTTCATGAACAGTTAAAACCATTGGGGTATATGGGGCTTGGTATCATTACTTTTTCGTTATTTGCTTTATCCGGTCTGAGGTTCAGAGGCCCATCGGGCGTGAATCCCAAAGCATTGATCTACGCCTGCCTGGTCGGGCTCTGTATTTCGGGATACACCCTTACCGACAAAGCCATTCTGGATGCGGGGGTTTCCCCCGTCACGCTAATCCAGCTATCCAATATCAGTTATTTCATCGCACTGATCATTCCGGTTATGCTGGCTGGACAGTTGAAGCAGGAATGGTCGGTGAACTGGCGGACGATCCTGCTTGGCTCCGTCCTTGCACCCGGGTCTTACTTATTGTTTCTGTTCGCCATGCGGCTTACCCCGCTTGCACATATCGCTCCGGTTCGTGAAATCAGCACGGTATTCGGCACCATACTCGGCATCCTCGTTCTGCGTGAGCAGCAAGGCTGGCGACGAATCCTCACGTCCATGCTCATCACGTTTGGCATCATCGCCATCGCGCTGTGGGGTTAACCATCGTGATTGCTTGCATCTTGGTAAAGTGTTAACTCTTCATGATTCTCGCTCTGCCGTTCTCGCTTGTCAGAATCTGATTTGCCCTATCAAAATGCGCCGCAGCTTCACGCCCTGCTCCAAGCAGGAGCGTATTCTTACAACGCTCAGAACCCCAAAAAAAGCCGGCGATTATACGCCGGCTTCTTCCGCAAAGATAACTTCCTCCGTTGTCTTGATGCTCGCAAACCATCTGAGGGTAGCATTCTCGTGATCTATGATCTGCTGAGCCGTTAACGCCGCACTACTCCAGGTGCTGTGAGCATCCGACACCAAGGTAACCGCGTAGCCCATACTGGACGCTCTCCTGCACGTGGTATCTACGCATAACTCACTCTGCATCCCCGCCAGAATCACATGTTCAATATCCTGCCGTTTCAGTTCTTCTTCAAGCGTTGTGTGATAGAATGAATCCGGTCTGGTCTTCTGAATGATGACATCCGACATCGCGGGCGCTATTTCGGGATTAATTCTCCACGCGTCGGACCCCTTGACCAGACCCTCGTCATTATGCTGTATGTAAAAAACAGGAACGCCGCCGTTTCTGGCTTTTGCAATGAGCTGCTTGAGATTGTAGAGCAATCGCTCCCCTTCATACACCGGATCATTCACATGAAACATCTCATTCTGTACATCAATGACCAATAGCGCACTCTTCTTCAAAAGAAACAACCTCCTGTACGATTCGATTTATTCACCCCCAATTATAGAACAAATGTTCTTGCGAAGTACATAGAAATCTAGGGCACAACCCTAAAAAAGCTGTACCTCAACAACATTAAAAAAGGAATCCCCTATGAGAGGACCCCCCGTCTACTTCCCGGCAATCAAGCCTGCAGCCGATTCACCGCCGCCACAGCATTCTTGACACTGCATGGATACAACAATTATTGTTCAGTTAATGGAATGGAGGCACCCGGGATAACCTCGGGGCTATTCCTCCTCGGCTTTGAACTCCGGTTGCGCTGCCTTATTCTTCAGGTTATGTTGATGAAGCTTTCTCATGGTTTTGTACAGCTGCTGTAATTCTTGTTCATCCAGAATATCAAACATGGAGGTTTGGAAATCCGACAGCAACGGGATAATCTCTTCCAGCAGGGCTTGTCCCTTCTCCGTAAGGGAGATATACTTCACTTTCCAATCCTGCTTGCGGACAATCAGCCCCAGCTTCTCCAGCCGCTTCACCATGTGGGAAACGCCGCCCCCGCTGATGGAAAGGTATTCAGCCAACTCCTGCTGCGATAAAGGCTGATGTACCATGACCTGAATCAGCACGTCGAATTGGGCAACGGTAATGCAGAAGGGCTGCAGGAATTCATTCGAGATTTGATTGCCGACCTGTTGAAAACGGGTGATCCGAATCCAGGACAGCATCGCCAGCCGGTTCTCTTGACTAAACCCTAATTGCTTCATTTGCTCCATTCACCTCCTCGATCCTAATCTCTGTCAATTTATCACTTAAGTGACAAGCTGTCAAATCAACCTCCGAGCGCTTCGGAACGAACTGTAAACCCAATTTCCCCGTCGTTACAGAATCATATCAATCCAGCTGCATCCCTAACCGCGTTGTCGCCGGATCCCGGGACGGTTTTGGCCTACCCGATGAATTCGGCGACAAACGATAGAGACTGCTGCGGAGAAGCATATGTTGAAGATTATCCTTTGATCGCCCCAACCATGATGCCCTTCTCAAAATACTTGGACACAATCGGATAGAAGACCAGCACCGGAATGCTCGACACCACCACAACCGCATATTTAATCGACTGTTTGATCAGGTTGACCTCGCTCTGGTTGCTGTTCATCATCGCCTGGTTCGCTGCATCCCCCATCTGGTTCTGCACCAGGATTTCCCTCAGGATCAGCTGCAGCGGGAACAGTTCGCGGTCTGACAAATAAATCATCGCGTCAAAATAACCGTTCCATCTGCCTACTCCGTAGAACATCATCATCACGGCGATGATCGGAGTCGATAATGGAAGAACCACCTTGAGCAGCAGCTGCATGTCCGTAGCTCCGTCAATAAACGCGCTCTCCTCCAGTTCAAGCGGAATGTTCTGCTGGAAGTAAGTACGCATAATAATCATGTTGTATACGCTAACGGCTCCCGGCAGAATCATGACCCACATCGTATTGATGATCCCCAGATGCTGGTTCACCAAATACGTCGGAATCAACCCGCCGGAGAAGAACATTGTGAATGTGAACAGAATGGTAATGACGTTCCGGCCCCGGAAATCCCTCCGGGATAACGGATAGGCCGCCAAGGTGGTCATGATGACGTTCACGGCTGTTCCAAGGACCGTGTAAATCACGGCATTTTTGAAGCCCATCCATATATCCGGATTATCGAACACCCGTTTATATCCTTCGAGCGTAAATCCCTTGGGCCACAGCAGCAGAGCACTGTCGAAGATCTGGCGGGGATCGCTGAGTGACGCAAACACAACGAATAACAACGGATATAGAATAAGCAAAGTGACGATCCCTACGACTACAATGTTGATCCAGTTAAAAATTTTATCTTCTCTAGATAGATGAAACTGCATGGTTGCCCCTCCTTACCACAGGCTGGTCTCACTGAATTTCTGCGCGAATTTATTCACCAGATACAGGACGATGAAGTTGATCAGGTTGTTAAACAGGCCTACGGCAGCCGAGAAGCTGTATTCCGCGTTCAATATACCTGACTTGTACATGTATGTTGACAGCACCTCCGACGTTGCAAGGTTTGCATCGTTCTGCATGAGCAGCACCTTTTCGAACCCGACTGACATAACCGACCCCGTGGCCAAAATGGCGCAGATCACAATGGTTGGCATGATCGCCGGAATGGTGATGTACCGGATGCACTGCAAACGCGTGGCGCCTTCCAGGTAAGCCGCTTCATATTGATCCTGCGGAATGCCGGACATGGCGGCAGTATAGATCAGCGTTCCCCAGCCCACGGTCTGCCAAATGCCCGACCAGACAAAGACATGCGGGAACAGCTTCGCACTGCCGACAAAATCAATCGGCGTACCGCCGAAATATTGAATGACCGTATTGATCACACCGTCGACCGGGGACGTGAAGAACGTAACCATGCCGACAACGATAACAATCGAAATGAAATTCGGAATGTAGGAGATGGTCTGTGCAAGCGATTTGTACTTCTTGCGGCGCAGCTCATTGAACATGAGCGCCAGAATGATGGGAAGCGGAATTCCGACCAGGAGGCTGTACAGACTGATTCTTAGCGTGTTAATGATGACATCCCAGAAGTAAAAGGCGTTAAAGAACCGTTCGAAGTGGGCAAATCCCACCCAGGGGCTGTCCATAATGCCAAATGCGGGAGAGTAATCTTTAAACGAGATGATAATCCCGTACATCGGGATATAATTCCATATGATTAAGGAGGTCAGCGGCAGCAGCATCATGAAGTACAGCCACTTTTGCTTCAAAATGGATTTGCGTTTCGGTTTAAGGAACGGCTTCTTGTGAAGTGAAGATTCCATGGTTTTCCCCTCTCCTTAGAATTTAAAATTTGGGGAGATTCAAGAAGAATCTCCCCAACAAACGGTCCTTTTAGCTCTCTTTATAACGTTTGTATTGCGTTTGCTTGATTTCCAGATATTTATCCGAGCCCATCTTCTTCAGCTGGGCAATATAGTTATCCCACTCTTTGTCGATATCCTTGGTACCCGTTACAAACTCCACGCGCATCTGCCCAACATAGTTGCCAACGTCTGCAATGATGGAGGAAGATTCATTCGCTTCCTGGATCGTTGCCGGCAGATCCGGCAGCATAACGCTTGGCAGGGTCTCTTCCGTCAGATCCGTGTATACCGGCGCCTCTTTGCGGCCCGCAGCAGCTCTAACCTCAGGGGAGAGCTCGATGTACGGGAAGTAACCGCCATATACGTTATCCACGTATTGGAATGCGCCCAGTCCGATGCCGTCTTTATAGTTCAAGATTTCATCGATATAGACTTTCTTGCCGTCTTCCACATTGTAAGTAACGCCTTCCTTGCCCAGGTAACCGAATACGCTGCCTTCCTCACTGTAGAAGTAGTCAACCCATTTCAGGATCGCGCCCGGGTCCTTCGCATCCTTCGTTACAACCAAACTGGAAGCCCCCGCAACCTGGGAATCGGTCAACGATGCGGTATCTCCGTCAGGACCTGCAAGCACGTTGATGGCTACAAAATCATCCTTTATGCTCTCCCCGATATAATCGATGGCCGCCCAGTTCCATGCGCCGACAGTGTCCTTGGCAGCGTCCGCCGTCCACTTATCGTAGTCCACGCCGCTGAAGGCCTGTTTGTTGATCGCGCCATTCTTGTACATCCGGTTCTCATACTTCAAGAGCTCCTTGTATCCATCGGCTGTAATCGTCAGTTGAATCTCGTCGTTGTCATCGACATAAATAAAGTTTCCGAGCGCCTTCCGTCCACCGTTGCCGATGCCGAAGGAACCCATCATCATCTGTTCGAACGTCCAGCCGAGCGAGCCGCTTGGCATATACCAGCCCTGCTCATCGTTCACGCCATTGCCGTTCGGGTCCTTGGTCACAAATGCCATCAAGGCTTCCTCCAGCTCGGCCGTTGTTTTGGGAACCTCCATGCCAAGGTTGTCCAGCCATTTCTTGTTGATCCATAAGCGGATCGTCCGGTTACCCTCCGGGTATGGATCGATGTAAGGGGTTGCATAAATGTGACCGTCTGCGCTGGTCAAGCCTTTTCTTACATCTTCATTCTCTTCGAGATATTTTTGCAGATTCGGCGCATGCTCTTTAATGAGCTCTTCCAGTGGCAAGAACAGGCCTTGCTGACCATACTTCAGCAATTCTCCGTTGCTCCAGTCGACTTGATAGAACGCATCCGGCAGATCGCCTCTCGTCAAAATCACGTTCTTCTTCTCCCCGATGTCGGTGAGCTCTTCCCATTTCACCTTGATCCCGGACATCTTCTCATATTCCTGCCACATCCACAGCTCGCTGGATGCAGGCCGTAAATTGTTCCAGCTTGGCCGTAAAAGCGAAATTTCTTTTGTATCGGCAGATGCATTACCTTTCGGATCCTGTGCTTCCCCGGACTTTCCTCCGCAAGCCGTAACAAGCAGAGCAGATGCCAGCAACAACGACATGACAACCTTCCCTTTTTTAGCGCGAAACACTCCATCAACCCCCAATATTTGATATATCAATTAATTCATAAATCCGATTATAAGATATACCAATTTATTTGTCTAGCGCTTACATTTCTATTTATTGGGGTTGGAAGCGTTTAATCTTGAAATATAACGTAGGGAACTATACTATGAAACTAGAAGTTCATGATTTTCGTTTGAACGTTGGCAATGGAAACTAAAGCCGGCAAAAGCCCTTTGCCCTGCCTATATGCACAATTGCCAAGGGTTGGACTACGTACATAAAAAAATGGGTTTGCCTATGTCTCTTGTCTTTCGTATATTCAACATAACCACTGTATTTTCACATTAAAAACATCATTAGACTTTGACATATACGCCGCGAAATGATATATCAAATTTAGCGAGGAGATCCGCTATGGAACAAATTCCACTATATCAACATATCGTAAATGCGCTTACTGCCAGGATAGAATCCGGAGAGCTTCAGGCTGGAGACCAGCTTCCGACCGAAGCTGAAATTTCGAAGGAATACAACGTAAGCCGAATCACGTCGAAGAGGGCACTGACCGAGCTGGAGAATGCCAAGCTGATCCATCGGGTTCAGGGGAAGGGAAGCTTCGTGAATGCCGCCAAGGCTCCGCACCGTCCTGTGAGCAGGACCAGCAAGGAGATACTGCTGATCCTTCCGTTCTCGCATAACCCGGGACTTGGTGATTATGAAAAGGGTATTAACGAATATCTTGCAACAACCAACTATACCCTGAACATTCAGTCCAATACGATTGTCAGTCAACGGAAGCTGCTGGAGTCCGCACTTCAAAGTACGAATTCAGGATTAATCTTCTATCCGGTAAGCAGCATTTCGGATCTTGGCATTCTGTACCAATACCACCTGGCGAAGTACCCGCTCGTGACGATGGATAAATGCATTGAGGGTATTCCGTTCCTGTCGGTTGTCTCGGATAACTTTGATGGCGGGTATCAGGCATCCAAGCATCTGATTGAGAATAACCATAAGAAAATCGCTTTTATCTCCTCCTTGAAGGTAGAGAATTCCTCTTCCATTCGAGAGCGATATTTCGGTTACCTGAAGGCTCTGTATGATCACAGCCTGATCGATTACAGCGTGAGCGATTTAACTGACCGTTATTTGACCCATGACAACGATAATGGCAGGGAATATTATATCCAGTTTATTCAATCCGTTATGGCACAAGGGATTACGGGCATCGTTGCCGAGAATGACCTGATTGCGATCGAGATTATTCAAATCGCCAAAGAGCTGGGCCTCTCCGTACCGGATGACTTCTCCGTTGTCGGTTTTGATAACATTCATCTTGCTGGCTTCGTTGAACCCAAGCTGACGACCATATCCCAGGATTTTGGACGGATGGGATATCAGGCCGCGCAAAGCCTGATCACACTGATCGAGAGCCCCAAGGATCAACCGCTTGAGCATGTTGTGGTTCCGGTTCAGCTCATCGAGCGCCAGACCGTAAAGAAACTGTAAGACACTTCATTTCTGAAAACCAAAGGAGACTTTTGCATGCTGCACTATATCGATACTCGACAAGGCTCCAACAACCAACATGCCTATTCCAACGGGAATACGCTTCCTTACACCGGTGTGCCTTTTGGCATGAATCATTATGTCGTACAGACCCACAATGAGGGAAGCTGGTTCTTCAACCCCAATGACCGCGTGTTCCAAGGCATCCGACTGACCCACCAGCCAAGTCCGTGGATGGGCGACTTCGCCCACTTCCTGATGACCCCGATAGCGGATGACAAAATCAGAGGGTCCGTCTTCACCTGTCAAAGTTCCTACCGCCCGGAAGAAGCGACATTCAAGCCGCATTACGTGAAGGTGAAGCAGCAGCGCTATAACATCACAACCGAGCTGGTTCCCAGCTGCTACGGAGCGGCGATGCGCATGAAGTACCATTCCGGACAGCAGGCCGGCTTCGTGCTGAACGCGAAGGGCCAAAGCGAGTTCAAGCTTGATGCTGCCCGTCGCAGAATCACCGGCTATATCAGCAACTTCTCGGGCTGCCACGATGATGGGTTCCGGATGTACGTAGCCATGAGTTTCAGCAAGGACATCGACCTCGGGGCGACGGGCCAATACGATGCCGAGGGCCAATTCTCCCGTGAGGTAGATTTTAGCGGCGTCAATCAGCATGCTGTCCTGCGTTTCATAGAATGTGAGCGAGATACCCTCGATGTGAAGCTGGCCACATCCTTTATCAGCATGGAGCAAGCGGAGCTTAACCTTACACGCGAGCTGGATGCATCCTTCGAAGACCGGCAGGAGGCGGCTGCGCAGGCCTGGAACCATTACTTGAACAAAATCCAGGTTACCCATACCAATGAGGAGTACTTGCGAACCTTCTATACCTGCTTGTACCGTATGTTCCTGTTTCCGCAGAAGTTCTATGAGCTGGATGCCAACATGGAGCCGGTCCACTATGATACAACTGCCAGAGCCGTCAAGAAAGGAATTCTGTATACCAATAACGGATTCTGGGATACCTACAAAACCGTATATCCGCTGTACTCCATCATCGCGCCGAAGGAATATGAGGAAATGCTGGAGGGCTACCTGAACTCCTACCGCGAAACCGGCTTCCTGCCGAAATGGCTGTCGCCTGATGAGCGCGGACTGATGCCGGGTACGCTTATTGACGCCGTCATTGCCGATGCTGCCGCCAAGGGCATTGCCCAGGACCTGATGCCAGAGCTGCTTGCGGCGATGCTGACTGCAGCCACCACGCAAAGCGAGAAGAACTGTTATGGTCGTCAAGGAACGCTCGATTACATCAAGCACGGCTATGTTCCGAGCAGCTATCATGAGAGTGTCAACCACACGCTGGATTACGCCTACAGCGACTACTGCATCAGCCGCGTAGCCGATGTGCTGGGGAAACCGGATATGGCGGATCATTACCGACAAAGTGCGCTCAATTACCGCAATATCTTTGATGCAGAGACCGGATTTATGCGGGCCAAGGATCAGAACGGCCAGTTTCGTCCAGATTTTAACGACACGAGCTGGGGACTCGATTATGCTGAGGGAAGCGCCTGGCAGACCAGCTTTGCCGTATTCCAGGATTTCCAGGGTTTGATTGAGGCGTACGGTTCGAAGGAACGTTTTTTCGACAAAATAACCGAATTGTGCAATAAAGCGCCCGACTTCGACGTGCGGGGCTATGGCTTTGAAATTCATGAGATGAGTGAGATGGCTGCCATCGACTATGGCCAGTTGGCAATATCCAATCAGCCAAGCTTCCATATTCCTTATCTGTTCAGCTATGTGGGGCAGCCTGCCTCATCCCAGGTTGTCATTAAACAGCTGATGACCAACCTGTTCAACAGCGGCTTTAACGGATTCCCGGGCGACGAGGACAACGGAAGCATGTCAGGCTGGTACGTGTTCAGCTCCATGGGCTTCTATCCGGTATGCCCGGGCAGCAATGAGTATGTGCTCGGTATTCCGCTGTTTGACAGCGTAACGATTGAGCTGCCGAATGGCAAGCAGATGCACATTTATACCGACAACAATAACCCGCAGTCCAATTTCGTTGCGAATGTCCAACTGGAGGGGCAGGATTATACCAAGCTGTACATTACGCATGACGATATTCTGGAAGGCAAATCCCTAAGCTTCCGTCTCGGACTCGCACCAAGCTACCGTTCTTATGAGGCAGAAGAACTGCCGTTCTCGATATCGAAGAAGTAAAGACCACATTGATATCTATATAGATTGATCCAAGGGACATCCAACCGGGCCATATCACGGTTCCGGGGGACGTCCCTTTTTTTGTTGGTCCGAAGTAGCACCGGATGAAAATAAAGGAATTATTAACAGCCTATAGGGCAACAATACCCTTGCATTCATTTTAAACAACGCAGGGGTGATTGGTTTGTTGTCAATGGTTCTCCAACATATTCCCAGCTGGATCATTCTTGTTCAAGCCCTATTGCTTCTTATCATCCCGCTCCTGCTGCTTAAGCTCACGCGCTGGCTCAGGAAAGCCCTGAACGGGCGTCATTCCGCACGCAGCGACATGCGTTCCGCTGCCGAAATGGAGAAGAAAAGCGGGAAGGATTCCACGCATACAGTATTTAAACTAACGGGTCAATACGCTGCCGAAATCACGCTCATTCGCGAACATACCAGTCGCAACGCCGATGTGAAGATCCGAGAATTCACGATCAAGGGGACGCAAACCCGTGTTGCCGTACTGACAATCGATGGTTTATGCGACAACGATATCATCGACACCCATCTCATTACGCCGTTAATGCTGAGTGGTGTGCCTGAGTCTGAAGCAGACGGCTTCGCCGACTCCAGCCACTCCATCAACAGCTATCTGAAGACGCGACTGTTGCCTGTCACGGATATCGCGGAGACCCAGACTCTCGGGGATCTGGTTCAATCCGTCTTGATTGGTACAACCGGTTTGCTGGTGGAGGGGATGGAGGGCGCCTTCCTTCTCTTCTCGGCAGGAGGCAAAAGCCGCAGTCTGGAGGAGCCGCTATCCGAAGCTCTGCTTCGGGGACCGCGTGTGGGTTTTACAGAAAGGCTGGCGGACAACACGGGACTGCTCAGGCTTCACGGAAAAAACGAAAGCCTCTCGATTACCCGGCATCAAGTCGGAACCCGCGTGAAGAAAGACCTCGTCATCGCGTATATGAAGGACATCGCCGATGATGGGCTTGTCCAGGAAGTCACGCAGCGAATCCAGCGAATGGATATCGATGACCCTCTGGAATCCGGGTACGTGGAGCAGTTGATTGAGGACAACATCCTGAGCCCCTTCCAACAAGTGCACAATACCGAAAGACCGGACCGGGTGATCGGTGCTTTACTTGAGGGGCGTGTCGCCATCCTGCTGGACGGGACCCCTTTTGCTCTGATTGTCCCCGTTACCTTCAGTATGCTGCTGCAGTCACCTGAGGATTATTACGAACGCTGGATATCCGGTTCCTTCGTTCGTTTGCTTCGCATGCTGGCAGCCATGCTGGCACTTCTCGCTCCGGCACTGTACGTATCCTTTATCTCGTTCCACCCCGGTCTAATTCCGACACGGCTAGCCCTCTCAATAATCGAGACCAGACAGGGAGTCCCCTTTCCCTCCTTGCTCGAAGTACTCATTATGGAAATTGCCATTGAGATCTTAAGAGAAGCCGGTATTCGCTTGCCCAAGCCAATTGGCCCCGCGATGGGTATCGTTGGTGGTCTTATTATTGGCGACGCCGCCGTTAATGCAGGGATTGTCAGCCCGTTTCTGGTTATTGTTGTTGCCGTTACGGCTATCTCTTCGTTCACCATTCCGAGTTACAGTGCAGGCATCAGCCTCCGGTTCCTTCGATTCATCGGCATGTTCTGCGCTGCCTTCCTTGGATTGTTCGGTGTTGTCATGTTCTTTCTATTCCTCTGCAGCCATATCGTCAAGCTGAGATCCTTCGGTGTCCCGTATGCAAGCCCCTTGGTGCCTTACCGATTCAGTGACTGGAAGGATTTACTCATCCGTTTGCCGCTGCAAGTCATGAAGGAGCGCCCTCAAATGATCAAGACCAAGGACTCGGATCGAAAAAAGTAAATGTTGAAGAATATGGCGGAGGTGACACCGATGAACCGTTCGAGTGATCAAATTACGACTGCACAGGCTGCAGTCATCATTATTAACTACATGCTGGGTGCAGGTATTTTGACATTGCCGAGAACGGCCGTCACAGCAAGCAATTCACCTGACGTATGGATCTCGGTCCTTCTCTCAAGCCTGCTGATTCTTCTGGCCGGATTCGTTATCGTGAAGCTTTGCCGGAGATTTCCCGGTCAGACCTGGTTTCAATTCGTGCCTCAAATTACAGGCAAAGCAATTGCATTTCTGATCAGCCTGATCACCATCGGCTACTTACTTACCATCTCGGCTTTTGAGCTCAGAGTCATGGCAGAAGTCACGGGGATGTTCCTGTTAGAGGGAACACCCATGTGGGCGATCGTGATGACCTTTATGTGGGTTGGCCTCTACCTGACTACAGGTGGGATCGGCAGCATAGCCAGGCTCTTCGAGATTATTCTGCCCATCACTCTGGTCATCTCCATCATTACGTTCTCGCTCAGCAGCGGGTTATTCGAGATCAACAATCTGCGCCCCGTACTGGGCTCCGGCGTAATGCCCGTGCTTCAGGGAATGAAATCGACGACGCTCGCATTTGCCGGCTTTGAGATCATGCTCATCATTATGGCATTTATGAGCTCTCCCCAAAAAGGAATGAAGGCCGTTACTTGGGGGACGATCGTCCCTACGTTTGTCTACCTGGTTGCGCTAGTCATGACCATCGGTGGTCTGTCCCTCGGCGGCGTCAAGGTTGCCACCTGGCCCAGTCTGGATTTAATCCGAAGCTTCGAAATTCAAGGCCTGATCTTTGAACGGTTCGAATCCCTGCTGCTTGTCATCTGGATTATGCAGATTTTCTCGACCTTTACCATAACGCATTATGCCGCATCACTCGGCTGGTCACAGCTATTCAAGAAGAACATCCGCCCCTTTCTGTTCATGATGCTGCCGGTTATTTTCTTGATTGCCGTCATCCCGAAAAATATCTCGGAGTTATTCAAGCTGGGGCAGATTGTGGGCAATGTGTCGGTTTATTTATTTGGCACCCTTCCATTTTTCCTGCTGATCATCAGCAAGATTCGCCGCAAAGGGGAGACTACCAATTGAATCAGTCTGCACGTACTCTGAGAATCGTGCTCACATGCGTCATACTGCTTACGACGACGGGGTGTTGGAGCAACGATGAGATCGAGGAATTAAATCTATATGTAGGCCTTGGAATGGACGTTGCCCAAGAGTCCAAGTTTGAGAAGCAGGTCAATGAGCAGGGAGGGCATTATCCGAAAAAAAAGAACATGACCATCACCGTTCAAATCACCCCCCCGTCCAGCGGGCAAAAGAAGAACCAGAACTCATCATCACCGCAAGGGGGCAAGTCTTATCTGAACGAGCGCTTGACTGGTGATTCCGTGGTTCAAATCCTTCGGCAATTTGCTCTAAGACGAGAGCGCCCCTTGATTGGTCATCACTTGAAGGTCATTGTCCTGTCCACCGAATTAGCAAAGAAATATAATCTCGAGCAGCTCCTGGACTATATTATGCGGGATAACGACATCCGGCCCAGCTGTCTCATCCTGATCAGCCACGGAAGTGCAGTGGAAGCGTTGAGTTCATCGGAGCCCGGGGAAATTCCCGCCTTATATTTGACCGGGCTGTTTGATAACCATCAATTATCCAACAAGATTCTGCCTGCCATGTCACTGGTCAAGCTCGATGGCATGATGCAATCCGGTTCGAGCTTTCTGCTGCAGAATGTCATTACGGCCGAGGGCGAGCACAAATTCTCCGGAGCAGGCATCTTCAAGGGAACAAGCAAGAAGTGGATCGGCAGTCTAAACCAAACGGATCTGGAGGGCTTATCCTGGATTACGGGCAAAGTCAGAACAGGCGCTTTGAAAACCTATAAACCGAGAACCGAAGATACGATAACCTATGAACCAAAAGTAACGAAGAGCAAGATCACTCCCATCGTTCGAGGGGATCAAATTTCATTCCATGTCGAGGTCGCATCCAGAGGAGCCCTGATCGAGGACTGGAGCAGTCCGCAGCATACAGCAACCGAGTCTTACCAGGATGAGCTGGAGGGCTACTTTGAGGATACGGTCCGCGAACAAATTCGGCAGGTACTCTACAAAATGCAGGAGTCCTATCATGTCGATGTCGCAGGATTCGGAGAACAGCTCCGAATCAAGCATCCCCGGTTATGGAAAAAGGTTGAGAAGAACTGGGACGAGGCCTTTAGCAAGGCCAACGTAACGTATGATGTGAAGATTAACATTACCAATTATGGTTCTTCCATGAGATAAAGCGCTGCCCCTCAAGAGACAGCGCTTTTCCTTCTGTCGTTTGCCACTTACACCAGGAACATGGCCACAACCGTGGTAACGGTAAGACCGATCAGCACTGGCTTTAAATTACGCCTTGCGAGCTCAAAGGGACTGACGCCGCAAATGGCAGCGGCCGGAATCAGTGCCCACGGTATAAGAGTGCCTCCCCCCACCCAAATTGCGGCAACCTGCCCAAGCGCGGTCAGCGTAGCTGCACCTGATCCGATGGCCGTTGCAAACAATTGCGCGATCGAGCCGGCAAGCGATATGCCGGAGAAGCCCGAGCCGTCCAGGCCCGTAATTGCACCGGTGATGGTCAACGTTACTGCGCCCACCGCGCCGTTTAGCGGCACCGCATTCGCAAGCGCAACCCCCAGGTCGTTCACGATCCCATGGGAAGCTTCCGGAAGTACTTTGCCAAACAAATCGGTAAACGCCGCATCTCCGAGATAGAAGAATGCCGCTATCGGAATGACGGGTCCGAATACTTTGAATCCAAACACGAAGCCCTCAATTAAATACGAGGTGACCTTCTCTAGTCCGCGGTTGCGATGTGCTACCAGCGTAATGATGCTTAAGATAAGGACCGCGGTTCCGCCGACCAAGGCTGTTGCATCCCCGCCCTGCAGCTTCAGGATGAACATGGCCGCAACGTCGGCAGCAAACAGCAGCAGAATGGCGATAGCCAGCCATCTCTTCATGCCAGGAGAAATAGGAGCAGCAGCGTCATCCTCTTCAGAACGTGCGGCGAGTGTCTCTCCTGTGCTCTTGATGGTGACCAATCCATCTCTCCAGCTGCCGTTCCGCTGATCTCTTCGCATCATCCAGAATGCCGTCACCGTTGTTACAACTCCCATCACAATGACAAGCGGAACGCTCGCTGCCATCACGGTGGATACCGGCAGACCGGCGGCATCCGCAGTCAATTTAGGCGCGCCCTGGATAATGTAATCCCCGGACAGCGCTATGCCGTGACCGAACAGGTTCATGGCTACCGCAGCACCAAGCGCGGGCAGTCCCACGCGAATGGCTACAGGCAGCAGCACAACTCCGATTAACGCAACCGCCGGTGACGGCCAGAAGAAGAAGGACGTTACCATCATGATGATGCCGATTCCCCAATAAGCCATGGCCGGGGTACGGAGGAACCGGGTTAGCGGGGCTACCATCGTTTCGTTGATGCCGGTCTTGATCAATACCCTGCTCATCGCTACAATGATCGATATGATCATGATTGTACCCATCAGCTCTTTCGTAGCATAAATGAAGGAATTAAACACGCCGGAGACCGAGCCGCTCAGCGTTTCCGTTGCCAGCAGGCCAAGCGCAAATATTCCGGTCACGCATATAAGCGTTGTATCGCGCCGCCGGATCAGCAGCGTCATGATCAGGACGATGAACGCCAGGTAAACCCAGTGCATCGCGGTTAATTGAATTCCCATATGAAGTCACGCCCTTTCCCAGGCAGCAGGTTTGTGACTACATCTTATGCGTGGGCCTGGGCAAGGGTTCATAACCCGTACTAACTCACTCTGGCATTTCATATACTTGGTAAACTGCGACCTGTTTCATCAGTTGCTGGCGAGCAATCTGTGAAACTATGAGTAAGTAAAAGACCCACGCCATGACGGTGTGGGTCTTTTACTTGTACATCATTGCGACTGAATATCTCCTACATCGACAATCCATTTAATCATATCCTGACATATCTGAAGGGTTCTTAATAGCAAACTAGAGGCAGCGGCCTAACATGAGGTCGCTGCCTCTAGTTTGTCTTCATGTTGTAAGTCCAAATACAGCCCCCCTCTGTTAACGCACCCTGCGCTCCAAGCGCCGGATCTCCTCCTCAATCACGATAAACCCTGCCTCGATCTGAGGCTGCTCCACGCCGATAATGCATAGCCGGATCCGGTCATTCCGCTGATTCTCCGGCAGCAGGTGCTGGTCCACGTTTGTCACCGAAATCCCCTTCTGCTTCAGACGATCCTGCAGTACAGAAGCTTTCACATACTGCGGCAGTTGCAGGGTGATGAACACGCCTGAGGAAGGGCACGTATATTGAATGCCGCTGCCGAAAACACGTGCGCACACTTCGATAGCATATCGCATCTTCTCTCGGTAATGGTCACGGATTCTGGTGGCATGGCGCCTATACATCCCACTCTTCATGTATAGCTCCAGCGCGCCTTGGGAGAGGATCGGCGACGCTATGTCCGCAGCATTCTTGTAGTTTATGAACAGGTCTACAAGTCGTTCGGGGAGGATGGCGGCACCCATTCGAATCCCCGGAAGAATCGTCTTGGAGAAACTCTTGATATAAATCACCTGCTTGCCATCGTCCAGGGCGTACAATGGATCGGCCTTCGCATCCTCTTCAAGGTCCGCAAGATAATCATCCTCCACGATATAAACACCGTACTTACTCGCAAGCTCCACAATCCGCTTCTTCTGTTCCAGCGAATAAGACGTACCGAGCGGATTGAGAAATCTCGGCACCGTGAAGAAGAATTTGATCTGTCCGCTGCCAAAATGGGCCTCCAGCTCTCCCAGGTCAATCCCCTGAACATCCCGCTGGATTCCGATCACCGGACACCCCGCAACATCCGCGGCCGCCAGGAACCCAAAATACGTCGGCTGTTCCACAAGAACTGCCTGCCCCTCCCCCGGAAACGGCATCCGCGTCAGGATCGAGAAGGCCTGCTGAGCGCCTGTCACCACCACGATCTGGCCTGGCTGCGCAAAGATCTGCTGCGCATGGAAGTGCTTTCGCAGCTCATTCCTCAAGTTGGCGATCCCTTGCGGATCGGTGTAACCGAACAGTTCCTCCTTATACAAGGAAATGGCCTGGCGCAGGCAGTGCTCGATCTGCTGGAACGGCAAAAAATCGCCCCTGGGTGTCGTTGAGGCGAAATCGATCGGCCCGCTTTCAGTCCGTGTATGGGAGCGGACCTTCCCCTCTACCAGATAGTACCCGCTCTTGGATACCGCATAGATCACATCTTCGCGTTCCAAGGTCTGATACGCATGAACGACCGTATTGGGACTGCACGAGAACATGTGGGCCACCGCCCGGATCGATGGCAGCTTATGACCCGGCCGTATATGACCTTCTTCCACTTCCCGGATCATATACGCAACGATTTGTTCATGCTTCGTATCCATCCCGCTCATCCCCCTGTATTAATACAGTTGCTATAAATGGTCCTTCCATTTTCCGAGCTCATGATTAGAATTAGTTTAACACATTTTGAAAGGAAGGTATTTATTATGAAAATGGCTTTCATCCTGTTCCATGGCATGACGGCTCTGGACCTGATCGGCTTCACCGAAGTCATAACCAGGCTCTCCCGCATCCGGCCGGAAGCGGAGGTCTCCTGGGATTACTGCGCGATGACTTCACACATTACCGATGATCGCGGGCTGGAATATGTGATCAGCCGGGTAAAGCCCGATCTTTCCAAGTATGAGCTGGTTTTTGTTCCCGGCGGCTTTGCCACGCGGAAGCTGCGACAGGATTCCGAGGTAATCGCATGGCTGCAGACGGCCCGGGAAGCAAAATACCTCGTTTCCGTCTGCACCGGATCACTGCTGCTTGGGGCAGCCGGTTTGCTGGAGGGCAAGCGAGCTACCTCCAATGCTTCGGCTTACGATCTTTTGGCACCCTACTGCAAGGAGGTCGTTCAAGCGCGCATCGTGCGGGATGGCCGCCTCATTACAGGCGGAGGGGTATCTTCATCCATTGATCTCGGCCTCTTCATGCTTGAAAGGTTAACCGATGCGCCAACCGTGGAGCTCGTAAAATCGGATATGAGCTACCCCTACTACCAGACAGGAACCTCAGCCTCGGTCTATCACGCCATGAATTGACGATGACCAAATCCCTTCAGGACCCGAGCACGATTCCCCAGTTGTTTGTCCGCTTCTCCTAGGTAGTCAAGCTCGTCACCAGCTTCTCTTTGTTCAAACAAGCCTTCCGGAAGCTGTTCCATATTTAATAGATGTGCCAATCCTTCTCTATAATGTGCCTTTCCTCATCATGAAATTTAGTGATACACCCTGAAAAAATCCCTGAAATAGCGAGTATCGCAAAAAAAGTTTATTCTCTTACTGAACCTTTTTGCCCACGGGAGCGAATTAAGAGTTGTAACAAGTTCAGGAGGGGCCCCAAATGAATGATAAAGAGTTACTTCCGTGGCTTGAACAAGCGAAGCTCGGCGACGAGTCGGCCTTTCAGCTTGTCTATCAGGCGACTCATCAAGACGTCTATCGGACGGTTGCTTTTCTCGTCTACAACAAACAGGACATTGAGGATATCGTGAATGAAGTTTACATGCGCATGTGGCGGTCGATGGACAAGTACGACCCGAACCGGCCATTCCGATTTTGGTTGCACGGGATCACGGTCCGGCTTGTCCAGGATTGGAAAAGAAAGGCCTGGCGGCGAATTCGCCTCTTTGAACGAAACCGCCAGACGACTTGCGAACCGTTCGACTGGACGGACAACGCGGTCCTGCGGTCCGAAACGCAGCATGAGCTGTTCAGCCTTGTCCGTCAGTTGTCGTATAAACTTCGTGTCGTCGTTATCCTTCGCTATTTTCACGACTATGCTCTGGAAGAAATCGCAGACATGCTGCAAATCCCCGTTGGCACAGTGAAATCCAGGCATCATCTGGCACTGAAAGAACTCCGAAAACGATTCGAGATGACGGGAGGTGACGCGTATGTCCATTGACAAGGAATTACGTGAAGAGCTTCGCCAGGTGGCAGATTCGATGCACTGTCCACCTGAATTGTATGGGCGTGTTAAACAGTCCTACCAACACTATGCGAACGAAAAGAAAGGTAGATCTCCCATGAAAAAACGCATGCTTGCAGGTATTGCCGCAGTAGCCATCCTGATTCCGTCAGCCGTATATGCTTCTTCCTATCTAGCCGATGGTATATTCGGTTCTTCTACAACCATTGAACAGATCGGCGGTACCCAGGAAGATTATCAAGAGATTGAGGGAATGCTTCAAGCAGCAAAAGACAAACTCACGGAAGACGAATTCAAGGAGTATGTGGAGCTGACCAAGCAGTTGATGCAATTAAAGCTGAAGATCACCGATAAAAATGGGGTCAAACATGAGGAGAAGCTGACCAAAGAAGAGCAGCAGCAGTTTGAGGAGCTCGCCTCCAAGCTGGCTCCGTACTTCGAGAAGATTAAAGGACCCGCCAAGCCGTAAGAAGCAGGGACCCATCCGATGTGGATGGAGTCCCTTTTTTCTCGTCAGGGAGCCCGGGGCGCTGCCCTTATACGATGGTCTGCTCAAAAAGCCATCTCTTGCACCATGGAACAGCACCATTACTTTCAGCTGATCGGCATGACTACGCCTGAGGGCGCATCTACTCTGGAGATGATCGGCATAACCGGCTCATCAAGCATACGCACGTAACCGATCATCAATAAGCTCCATTAGCCATGCCCGTTCACCTGGAACGTCTTCTCTCAATCTGGCTGCCGCTACCGGCAGCATCCAGCGGTGGATATCCTCCCGCTTTGCATGGGACAGGCGGCAGTATTCGTTCAGATATACTCTATTCCACATCGTACGGGCAGCCCGGAGCACAGCCGCCATAATCCTTGATTGCTGCAACGGGTTAAACGGTGACTGAAACATCAGGGATGTCCTGGCGACATCGCACAGAGGGTTACCGACATTGGCGTTGTTCCAGTCAATCGCCCGGCATCCATCCCCCGTAACCACTATATTGTCGGGATGAAAGTCTCCATGACAGATGGAGTCCCCTTCCGGCAAAGACTCCAGCATCTTGCAGATCGTCTGAGCTTTATCCTGTAAAATGCCGCGGGCATCCATTATGGCATGTTCCAAATTTTCCTTTTGCCGCGGCAGTATGGTTGTTGTGCAGCCGTGAGTGGCATGCTGGAGCCGTGCCATATCCCGCGCGCATTTCCTTAACTGGAGCGGGGACGATTGCACCTGATGCAGCATCGAGGACCCTGTAATTCGTTCATATACGAGCCCTGTCCTCCCCTCGAGCTCCACCATGCCAAATACGGCCGGTGCCGGCACGCCGGCTTCCGAAACAATGCGCCCCATCTCCGCCTCATACGTTATCCATTCTGGACGGTACCCTTGGTAGAACAGCTTCAAGGCCTGAAACTCGCCCCATTCATAGACCTCTGCACTCCTGCCTTTTCCGATCAAGACACCCTTCTCCAAAGCACTTCCTCCATATCTTTATCAGCTTGATTTAAATTTCGAACGTATCTTTGACACCATTGTATGCTAAAGAAGCGGCTATGAATTCCCGCCCTGGGATGAGAACCTGCTCCGTCCAGAGACCGAGTTGTTTCATACATGGCGACAGGCCAACCCCATCCCGAAGATCAGTTTTTTTCAAAAAAAGGACGATCCGTCTGGATATTCCAAACGGTTCGTCCCCTTAGTCTGATGTCATTCTGATTCGCCTGCTAGCACTATCGTTCTTTGCTGCAGGTCCCAGCGCCACAGCGGAGCTTTCCCCTGCAGATGCAGGCCGCCAATCCACTTATCGACGATGTTTGTATGGGCGTAGTCCGATTTCGCTGCCAATACATCCCTTCCCAGACTCGTCACCTGAAGCATGCAATCTCGGAAATCGGGAGCCTTCGCCTTGAATCTTGGAAACGATGCTGCGCCATTAATATCCAGCAATGCATGCGGTCCCTCCGTCATTGCGGATAAATAATACCAGAACTCCAGATCACCCATTCCGAGTACATGAAGCTGGTCACCTACCTTCCGAAATAACTCATAAGGTGTGTTGATTCCACCCGCCACAGCCTCTAACGTGGCCTGCTCGATGATCCCGAGCCCGCTGCTCACGGAAGGCAGACGTGACAGGTGAGCTTCAAATGCATCTCTGACAAACGGCAGCGCCGTATAATCATCCTGCAAGATGCGCTGATGTTTCTGCGGCTGATCCGAAGTGTAGGCTTCCCATACCTTACTTCCCAGCGTTAGCTCCTCATCTCCGATTGTGTGCCATGTACCCGCCAAAGTCTCCAGCTGCGCTGAGCTAAGCTGCCCCAACCCACGGAACAGCTCAATACCGGGATACGCGCCTATGCACAGCAGGCTAAGCTTCGTATTCCCCAGCGGCCGGTCCTTAAACCAATTCAACAAATAAGACAGCATCGTCTGGTCAAACAGGTCATGCTCAAACCAAAGGACAACTTCATCATATTTTCCAAAATCCTGCAGCTTCCGCTCCTGCAACTCACAAGTGTCCAGATATTCCTTCTGCGGGATTCCAAGCGTTTGCTCCAAATACTGCGCCCTTGCCTTTCGGTTATCGGGCTCATCCATTTGCGGGAATACCGGACCGAACGAGTACAGCTCCCTCCAAACCAGAATATCCCCCTGGACTTTTCCTTGCTTCAGCTTATCTCCAACCGAATCTCCGTTTACGATATGCAGCATGCGTTTACCTCCCTCATATAGATCAGAGAACACCGATACAAAGTCGGCAACATGAAGCGTGTTCTTCAGCTTCCGCCGTGCATCAAACAGCCTCTTCTTCAAGGCAGACAAGGACACATCCAAATATTCAGAAATCTCCTGAAGGCTGTAGCCCTGAAAATAATACAACTGGACCGCAATTCGCATGTTCGATGGCAATTCCTCTATCGTCCCATGCAACTGACCGATCATTTCTCTCCTCTCCACAATCGACTCCAAGCTTTGCTGATTAATGATGGGCTGCTCAAGCTCATGGAGCGGCAGTGTCCGAAACTGTTTTCTGCGCAGGTATCTGTAGCATTGACGCTCCACGATCACCTTGAACCATCCGGGAAATCGCCGGGGGTCCTGCAGCTTATGGAGATTGCCAAAAGCGTCGGTGAACGCCTCCTGCATCGCATCTTCCGCTAAGTAGGGATCCTGTAATTTGTCGTAAGCCACAGCTAACGCCATGCCTGTATAATGTTTGACCAATTTTTCATGGGCTTCCGCACTACCCCTCTTGGCATCCTCGATCCACTGGAACACTTTCTACCGTACCTCCCTTCATCATGTCTCTATAAAGAAGTGCCACTTTATATGAAAAAGGTTACCTTCCTGATTGACATTCACATAACAACTGTGTAATGATTCTCATCATATCCATCCTGCCTGCACTCATGCTGAACAGGATGGATGAAATTCATGAACAACATACCACACGGCTATGAGAAGGAATAGTAGCTTATTCCCAAGGTTAAAGCGAACCGGCGGTTGGTGCGAGGCCCGGTACCCTGGAATATGTGAATGGATCTTCTCGCTTCAACCCGAACCTCTGGAAACACTAGAGCAGTAGGCCTTGACGGTGCTCCCCCGTTACCTTGGGAGAGATGACAGAAACCAGTGAGCAGTCAAGTCCTCTGTCATGCTTAAGTGCGACACTTCAGTCGAATTCGGGTGGTACCGCGGAGTTACACTTCGTCCCATAGGGGATGAGGTGTTTTTTGTGTTGTTCCAAATGATCAGGAGGTGTGTGAATGAAACGATTATTGTCAGGTATCAAACCCAGCGGAGATTTGAATATTGGCGGATACGGGGGCGCACTTCGCCAGTATGTGAATCTGCAGCATGATTACGAAGCCTATTTTTTTGTCCCGGACTTCCATGCGGTTACGGTGTATCAGGACCCCAGGAAGCTGCACCAGCGTACGCGGGACATTGCCGCTCTCTACATCGCGTCGGGCATTGATCCGCGCAAAGCGACAATCTTTCTGCAATCGCAGGTTCCTGCGCATGCGGAGCTTGGATGGTTGCTGGAGACGCAAGCGCATTTCGGGGAGTTAAAGCGAATGACCCAATTCAAGGAGAAATCGGACGGCAAAGATACGGTGAGCTCTGCACTGTTTACGTACCCGGTTCTGATGGCTGCCGATGTGCTGCTCTATCAGGCAACGCATGTGCCTGTCGGCGACGACCAGAAACAGCATCTGGAGCTGACCCGTGATGTGGCAGAGCGCTTTAATAACCGGTTTGGCAGCACGTTTATAATCCCTGAGCCGATCATTCAGGATATTGGCTCCCGGGTCATGGGATTGGATGATCCATCGAAGAAGATGAGCAAGAGCAATCCCAACAAGAACAGCTGCGTCCACATGATGGATTCGCCGGAGGATATCCGCAGGAAGTTCTCCAAAGCCGTTACCGACTCCGAAGGCGAGGTTCGTCACGATTGGGAGCAGAAGCCTGCTGTCAGCAATCTGATCGAGATCTATTCCGTATTCTCCGAGGAAGATATCTCCGTCATCGAGAAGCGATATAATGGCCAGGGGTATGGCACCTTCAAGAAGGAATTGGCTGAGGTGGTCATTGAGAAGCTGCTTCCGATTCAAGAGAAGTTCCATCAAATCGTGGATTCTTCCGAGCTTGACCGCATCTTGATAGATGGGGCCCAGCGGGCTGCCCAAACTGCCAGCAGAACACTCCTTGCTGCCAAGAAAGCGATGGGTTTTGTCACGTTTTGAAAGAACCGCAGGGCGTCCATTTGTTGACGGTTTCCTTAGGGAATCAGATCAAAGGGGCGCCCTGACTCTGATGGCGCAGCTGATCAGCTACGGCCCGTTGATTACTTCAGGGATTACCCAGAACAATAGGGGAACGCAAAAAAAGAAGCTCGGATTCCCTCGCTTCTCTTCTATAATAAAGCGGCATGCCTTCGTTCTAATTGATCAATTGCTTCACTAATTCGCGATTTCGTTCCTTAAATACATCATTATGCGAAGAAACCATGGCGTAACTTGTGGCGTCCGGTTCAATGTATTGCTTCGCGCTGTTCACCGCATTCGCTGCATCCTGGAAAGCACCCGCAATCAAGTGCAGCTTCCCGTCAAAATGCAGGATGTCACCTGCGGCATACAGTCCGGGTACGGAGGATTTACAGCTTGCGTTGCCCGCAATATAGTAGTCGTCTTTCCGTTCAATATCGAGCTTGCTGTTCTCCAAGAGCGACATATCCCGTTCGTAGCCATGGTTAATGATGACTTCGTCCACGGCCAGATACGAAACTTCCCCCGTCTCGTTATTGGTCAGTTCCACCCGCTCGATCACCTCATGATTATCGGAAGCAATAAGCTTCGTGATTGATGTATTGAGATGACAGGTCGCCGTACTGTTCATCAGCTGCTCCACCTGGGCTTCATGACCCGACAATTCGCCCTTGCGATAGGCCAGGAACACCTTCTCCGCCACAGGCTCCAACTCGTTTGCCCAATCCACCGCCGAATTTCCTCCGCCCGACACGATGACGGTCTTGCCCTTGAAATGCTGCAGGGACTTCACCGTGTAATTCAGGTTCGACACTTCAAACCGCTCTGCTCCTTCAATCTTCAGCTTCTGCGGATTCAGGATACCTCCGCCGACCGCCACGATAACCGTTCGGGACAGATGCACGCCGGAATGCGCGGTATGTAATTCGAATAGCCCTTCCTCGTTACGGACAATCGATTCCACTTTCTCGTTTAGCAGCACTTCGGGATTAAACGTCAAGCCTTGCTGAACCATCTGTTCGATCAGCTTCGCGC
Organism: Paenibacillus sp. Cedars; assembly: GCF_003184205.1. Classification (NCBI taxonomy): domain Bacteria; kingdom Bacillati; phylum Bacillota; class Bacilli; order Caryophanales; family Paenibacillaceae; genus Paenibacillus; species Paenibacillus sp. Cedars. The sequence continues at coordinate 6,082,182 of NZ_CP020866.1, read as the reverse complement.
CCGGAGTCGGCGTCAGCCCGCCGACATCCCATATCATTTTCTCCGGGTAGACGTGAACCTTCCCGCCTAGCATGGGTTGATATTCTATAATCTTGGTCTTCATTCCACGCAGTCCACTATAAAAAGCAGAATATAATCCTGCTGGTCCTCCACCAATAACGGTTACATCAAATATCTCATTCCCACTCATGCATTTCACTCCCGGTCTATAGATTAAAAGGCTGTTGTGATCACCTTGTAACGTAAATGATTATCATTATCAATTAGTATACGTTGACTTCCTCTGTTTTACAATCAAACATTTATTAAAAATTCATTTTGTCACAATTTCGCCTATATACAGTCATTCCATAAGACCATAACCTACATGTTGTTATTATTATGAAGAAACATGAATATTATTTGAAATTTCCATTAAGATATTTATTGACAACGGCGCGCCTCCACATTATATTTATGGATGAAATTGAGAATCATTATCGTTTGATTGCTAACTATTCTGGAGGTGACATGATGATTCGCCTAAGTACAGATCGAATAAGCGTCGGCTACGGCGAGAATCTGATATTGAATCGTCTTAATGTAGATATTCCTGATAAAAGAATCACAACTATTATTGGTCCTAACGGCTGCGGCAAGTCTACTCTTTTGAAAGCCGTTACGCGCATTATTCCCTATCAAGCCGGAGCTGCCATTCTCGATGGAGAAGAAATCGCCAAGATGAATACAAAGCTGCTGGCGAAGAAACTCGCGATTCTGCCTCAGACACCCGAAGGGCCAGGCGGACTGACCGTTGGCGAGCTGGTATCTTATGGCCGCTATCCACATCAGCGCGGTTTTGGCCGCTTGTCCAAGCAGGATATGGAAGTCATTGACTGGGCTCTGGAGGTTACGGGAACCCAGGAATATAAATATCGCTCGGTGGATGCTCTATCCGGTGGGCAGCGCCAGCGGGTATGGATTGCGATGGCACTTGCGCAGGAGACCGAGATGATTTTCCTCGACGAGCCGACCACTTATCTGGATATGGCGCATCAGCTTGAAATCCTGGAGCTTCTGGAGAAGCTGAATATCGAGCAGCAGCGTACCATTGTCATGGTTCTGCATGATCTCAACCAGGCTGCAAGATTCGCTGATTACATCATTGCGATGAAAGACGGAGACATCATTCAAGCCGGAGATCCGGAAGAGGTTATCTCCCACGATGTATTAAAGAAAGTATTCCATATCGATGCAGAGATCGGCCGCGATCCCCGCACCGCGAAACCTATATGCATCACATACAATCTATTAAAAGGGGAAAAAGAGAATGTACTCAAAACGGAGCAAAACGACAACTATGAAGAAGCTACTCATCCCGTTTATCGCACTGCTGTTCATTCTTAGCGCTTGCAACAGCAAGCCGGCAGTGACAAGCAGCAGCAATGCAGGAACTACCGAAACACCTAAAGCGGAACAAACGGAAACTGCAGCGGGAACCATTACATATGAGTCCGAGAACGGACCCATCGAGGTGCCGGCCAATCCGCAGCGTGTCATTGTGTTATCCGCGTTCACAGGCAACCTGATTGCGCTGAACGTCAATCTTGTCGGGGTTGATTCCTGGTCTAAAAGCAATCCGGCATTTGCGGATAAAATCAAGGATGCTATGGAAGTCAGCGACGAAAGTCTGGAGAAAATCATTGAGCTTGATCCCGACCTGATCATCGGTCTCTCCAATATCAAGAATGTCGACAAACTCAAGGAGATTGCGCCAACCGTTACCTATACCTACAACAAAGTGGATTATCTGACCCAGCATCTGGAGCTCGGAAAGCTGGTTAACAAGGAGAAAGAGGCGCAAGCATGGATCGACGATTTCAAACAACGCGCCCAAAAAGCCGGTGAGGATATCCGTGCCAAAATCGGTGAGGATGCCACGGTATCCGTCATCGAGAATTTTGAAAAGCAAATTTATGTATTCGGCGATAACTGGGGCCGCGGTACCGAAATTCTCTACGGGGAAATGAAACTGAAAATGCCTGAAAAGGTAAAAGAAATGGCATTGAAAGACGGCTACTATGCGCTGTCCGCCGAAGTACTGCCGGAGTTTGCCGGCGACTACGTGATCTTCAGTAAAACCCCTGGGGCGGATAGCTCTTTCCAGGAAACCGAAACATACAAACAAATACCGGCTGTGAAGAATGGCCACGTATTCGAAGCTGATGCGACACGGTTCTATTTTAACGATGCTACTACGCTCGACTACCAACTGGATTTCTTTATTGAACATTTTCTGGGCAACTAACATATGAATCTGCCCTGGGCCAGACTAACTACGAGTTATTCAAACTTTAAAATGAAAAGATGATTCTCATGCCAACAAAACGGTCTATTCCTTTTTCTCTTAAATTGATCGCAGGCATCATCGTATTCATTGGCATGTTTGTCATTGCGATGGTGTTCGGTGCGGCTGAAACCACCATCAAGGATGTGTGGTTTGCCCTTACCACCTCAATGCAAGGCGAGAAATTATCCATCCTTCGGGAAATTCGCCTGCCCCGTGAGGTTGCTGCCATTCTGGTAGGAGCCTCGCTAGCGGTCTCCGGCGCCATCATGCAGGGAATCACGCGCAATCCGCTGGCTGACCCCGGTCTGTTAGGCCTTACCAGCGGAGCCAATGCGGCTCTGGCTTTTACGCTGGCCTTCATTCCTACCGCCAATTATTTCGGCATTATGGTGGCCTGCTTCATTGGATCGGCGGTTGGGGCTGTCATGGTCTTCGGAATCGGAGCCATGCGAAGAGGCGGCTTCTCTCCCCTGCAGATGGTGTTGGCCGGTTCAGCTGTCTCGGCATTTTTGTACGCCATCGCAGAAGGCATCGGTATTTATTTTAAAATATCCAAAGACATATCCATGTGGACGGCTGGCGGCGTAATCGGCACGTCATGGGGTCAGCTTCAGACGATATTTCCGTTTATTCTAATAGGCATTGTCATCGCCATCGTATTATCCAGACAGCTGACCATCCTCAGCTTGAGCGAAGAAGTCGCTGTCGGCTTGGGGCAAAATATCGCAGCCATCAAACTCATTCTGTTTGTGGTGATTGTCCTCTTGGCAGGAACGTCCGTAGCATTGGTAGGGAATCTGGCCTTCCTCGGCCTCATGATTCCTCATATCGTCCGCGGTATCGTTGGAACCGATTACCGCCACGTGATTCCGATGTCGGCAACGGTTGGAGCCATCTTCATGCTGTTTGCTGACACGGTCGGCCGGACGCTGCATGCTCCTTATGAGACGCCGGTTGCTGCCCTGATTGCCATTATGGGATTGCCCTTCTTCCTGTTCATTGTGCATAAAGGAGGGCGTGGACTAACATGATTCATCCATCCTTAGTAAGAAAGCAGCGCATAACATTTATTGCCCTGTTCGTGCTGACACTGCTGACCATCCTGATCGGGCTTGGTCTGGGTTATTCGTCCGTCAGCTATGACCGGATTCTGCCGACCCTGTTCGGCCAGGGCAGCTTCAAAGAAAAGTTCATTATCTTTGATGTTCGTCTGCCGCGCATGATCATCACGCTGCTGGCAGGAATGGCACTTGCGCTCTCCGGTGCTATTCTGCAGAACATTACCCGCAACGACCTCGCTGATCCCGGCATTATCGGAATTAACTCCGGCGCCGGGGTAGGGGTAGCTGTATTCTTCTTGTTCTTCCCGATTGAGGCGGGTTCCTTTATATACATGCTGCCGCTTGCCGCATTTATCGGTGCCGTGCTGACCGCGGTGTGTATCTACCTGTTCTCATTCCGAAAAGGCCAAGGCCTGCAGCCCGTTAAACTGGTGCTTACCGGCGTCGGGTTCTCCATGGCGCTTTCGGGTGTCATGATTGTACTCACTTCATCCGCTGAACGAACCAAGGTCGATTTTATAGCCAAATGGTTAGCGGGTGGTATATGGGGTACCGATTGGCCCTTCATTGCTGCGCTTCTGCCATGGCTGATTATCCTGATTCCCTTCACGCTGTACAAAGCGCAGCGAATGAACTTGCTGGGATTAAGCGACCCCGTAGGCATCGGGGTGGGCGTGTCCATCGAGAAGGAACGCATTGTGCTGCTTCTGGCAGCTGTAGCTCTTGCAGCATCTGCCGTGTCTGTGACGGGCGGCATTACGTTCATTGGACTCATGGGCCCGCATATCGCCAAAGCGCTCGTAGGTCCGCGGAATCAGCTCTACATTCCGATTGCTGTATTGATTGGCGGCTGGCTGCTGCTGCTTGCAGACACGATCGGGCGCAATATCGTAGATCCTGACGGCATCGCCGCCGGGATCATGGTTGCCATCATCGGTGCGCCGTATTTTGTATATTTGCTGCTCAAGAAAAAATAACAGGTTTTCCTGCTGGTTTTCCCAAAGCCTTTATTGCTCCCCCCGGGTGTAATAAAGGCTTTTTTTTGCAGTACGACCGTTGTGGTCCATGCAGAGCCTATATCTTCAGCAACAAAATAAAAAGGGAACACTGCATGAGTGCCCCTTATGGTAAACCGTAAAGTATCTGTTCCCGCTTCTTACGACGGTTTCTTCTCACTTCTTACCCTTGTTCGCAGCCTCCTCCAGATGACGGAACCGTTTGAGATCGGCCTTCCGAATCGGAAGCGGTTCACGGCGCAGCAGCTTCACGATCGCAATAATGAGAAGCAGCAGCAGCACGGTGAATGGCAGTGCTGCGATCAGTGAAGCCGTCTGCAAGGCTTCCAATCCACCGGCGTAGAGCAGCACGCCGGCAATTGCTGCCATGAGTGTGCCCCACACGATTTTTGCAATTTGAGGAGGGTTCAGGCTGCCGTAAGTCGTCATGCTGGATAAGATATAGGTCGCTGAATCCGCCGAAGTCACCAGAAAGGTCAGAATCAAGATAATCGCGAGCACATTCATCACAGACGAGAAGGGCAACTGGTTAAACAGCTGGAATAAAGCGGAGGTGACATCCGCATTGACGGCCGCCGCAATCCCTGTATTCTCGTGCAGATCAAACCAAATTGCCGTCCCGCCGAAGACAGCAATCCAGAGACAGGCAATGACGGGCGGCACGACCATCACACCCACAATGAATTCCCGAACGGTTCTTCCCTTGGAAACTCTGGCTACGAAGGCTCCCACATATGGCGACCAGGCAATGGCCCACGCCCAGTAAAAAATCGTCCATTCCCGTACCCATGTCCCTTCCGCATAAGGTTGGAGCCTCAAGCTGTACGACACAAAATTCGAAACATAATCCCCGATTGCCAGCGTAAACGTTTCTAGTATGAATACAGAGGGTCCGGTAATAAATACAAACAATAAAAGGACAAGTGCCATCGCAAGGTTCAGATTGCTTAAATACTTAATGCCCTTGTCCAGTCCCGTAGTCGAAGAGATCATATATGCTACAAAAATAATCCCCAGCACGATCAATTGCAGACCGACCCCATTGTTTATTCCCATAATGGAGTTTAAGCCGCCGCTCATTTGCAGCACGCCCAGTCCAATAGAGGTAGCTATCCCCATGACTGTAGCGATAACGGCCAGAATATCAATCGTATTCTTCACGCCCCGTTTGGTGCCGGTGACAGGTTCAAGTGCCGTAGAGACCAGCCCGTCCTTCTGCTTGCGAAATTGGAGAAAAGCGATGACAAGACCAACCAAGGCGAAGACGGACCACTGACTGATTCCCCAATGAAAAAAGGAATAGCCCATAGCCACACGCGCGGCCTCAACGCCCTCTGCTTCCACGCCTGCAAAGGGTGTATTAAAGAAATGGCTCATCGGTTCGGCAACACCCCAGAATACCAGCCCCACCCCGAAACCGGCGGAGAACAGCATGCCGATCCAGGTAAAGAACGGATAATCCGGCTTTTCCTTGTCTCCGCCTAAACGAATCGTGCCATATTTGCTTGCCGCAACCCAAATCAGAAAGACGATGATGATGAATATCGAGAGCAAATAGAACCAACCGAAACTATTGGTTGTGAATCTAAAAAGATACCCTGCTACTTCCCCGAATGCCCCCGGTCTAATTGCCCCCAGGACAGCCAAAACCGCAATGATTACGGCCGATATCGAAAATACAACGTTTTTAAACAAACTTCCTTTCACACGCTCCACCTCAGCCAATTCGTTATGGATTCCTATACAGTATTTGTATTTAAACCAGAATTGATGTACTTAATCGGTAAATTGGCTTGTTGCAGTGAATTGTCATCTACAGGGAGATCGTGAGACAACAGCCCGGCGGTGGCTGGCTGTACATCATATCGTGGATCTTCCACTCAGGTTGAATGTGATGGCATGAATATAGTCGTTACATAAAAAAAAGCAATCCGCCGCTTGTTATAAACAAGCCGGATTGCTTCTTGGACTCACGATATTTATTCCTTCACGAATTCCTTCGTGCTGCGCACCGTGTCAATCTGACGAACCATACCCTCAATCTGCTCGCGCTTCGATTCCAGGAATGGAGGCAGGGACAATTTCTCGCCCAGCGTTTCATACGGCTCATCCCCCATGAAGCCCGGACCGTCGGTTGCGAATTCAAACAGAATCTGCGGGGCCACCCGTGCATACAGGGACTGGAAGAAGAAGCGGTCCACGAAGCCGGATGTATGGAACTGGAAGTCGTCCAGACGCTTGATCCAGTGCTCCAGCACCGATCGGTCCTCTACCCGGAAGGCAGCGTGATGAACGGTTCCGAAGCCCTGCTGCGCTCTTGGAAGAACCGCATTATACTCAACCACCACCTGAGCGCCATTGCCGCCTTCACCAACCTCAAACAGATGAAACGAGCCTTCCTTGGCAATTTCCGTAAACTGCAGCACGTTCTCCATCACTTCCTTGAAGGGATCAAAGCTGGAGACCCGCACAAAGACCGGGCCAAGTCCGGTAATGGCATGTTCCAGCGGGATCGGTCCATTCTGCCATGGCGTTCCCGAAGCCACGCCTGCATTGTTCTCATCGGAGATGAGTTGATACTGCTGATCATCAAAATCAACAAAAGCAAGTGTTTTCTTGCCAAACAGCTCTTGAATGCCTTGGTGCTTCACATCCATCCGGTCAAAACGCTGAACCCAATATTCCAATGCCGCATCATTAGGAACCCGAAATGAGGTTTTGTAAATCTCGTCTGTGCCATGTCTTCCTTTTGGAATACCCGGGAAATCAAAGAAGGTCATATCCGTTCCCGCACTCCCCTTATCATCGGCGAAGAACAAATGGTACGTCCGAATATCATCCTGATTGACCGTCTTCTTCACCAAACGCATCCCCAGAACATAAGTGAAGAACTCATAGTTCTTCTCAGCACTGCTTGTAATCGCTGTTACGTGGTGAATTCCTTTTAATCCATTCATGTTTAAATTCCTCCATCTCATATCATAAATTGTTTGCACGACTATCTTGAATTATTACTTCGATTTAATATATCTTTAATTTAAGATAATAATATCATGATATTCCTGGTTCGTCAATCCCTTCAAGAATTCGAAAATTTGTCGATATCAAAAAAAGAATCGTAAAACAACACATCGCAAAAACGGTCGGAGAGGCTCCGACCGTTTTTTTGTACACATTGTGCAAACATGAGTAGTCGGGGACATGCTTGGATCGCTGTCGACCATCATTAGGCAGCCTTCATGATTGCGCTACGTACCTGTATTGGATAGCCCAATAACAGGGAACAACTCAACGCGCCGATGAGTCTCCTCATGGTACAGCCATCCATCCCGAACATGGTCCACAAAAAGCAGTCCATTAAGATGGTCGATCTCATGCTGCATACACCTCGCCAGGTAATCCTCACCTTCCAGGATGATCGTCTCTCCCTGCCGATTCAGGGTCTTCACCTTAACGTGATGGGCTCTTTGCACATACCCGTAATATCCTGGATAAGATAGACAAGCTTCCGGGCCCACCTGCTCACCGTTCATCTCCACAATTTCAGGATTAATAAGTTCAATCAACCCTTCACCGCAGTCCATAACAATAAGTCTTCGCAAAATACCGATTTGTGGTGCGGCAAGGCCGGCACGGCCAGCGCTGTCATACAACGTTTCCGCCATATCATCGAGTATCTTTAATGCCCTCGCATTCACGGGATCAACAGGCCGCGCGACTTTTCGCAGAATGGGATCGCCGAATGGCACTATAGCTTTTACTGTCATCCATTTATGCCCCCTTTGTTTTAGAAGGAGGTGTATGCACCCATAAGTCCCCTGGAGTACACTCTAAGGTTGTGCACAGGGCATCTAACGTCTCTGCCTTCATCTGCCTGGGCTGGCTCGTCAGCAATGCACTAATGGAAGCCGCTGAAAGACTGTAATCGGCCTTCTCTTTCATCAGCCTCCCTAACGCAGCTCCCGACCATATCCCTCTCTTTGCCATAACGTTTCGTAGCATCCATTCGAGCAAAGGGTCCCCCTCCATTCCACACACAATATTAGTTCACACCTTATTTTATTAGGTGTCACCTAATATTACAAACTATTTTCCTGCTAATATAGAGGCATAATCTCAAGAAGAGCAGCACTGGGTTCAATCGCCCAAAAACAAACGGAAAGGGACTTCCCCAAAATCATACAGATTTCCCGGAAGCCCCTTAAGGTCTCATCTCACTTCATATACCGCTACCGCAGCACTTCTTGCAGATCTGCGACAATCAATCTGCTAGCCTGATACCCGTTCAGCCTGGACGATAAGACGATGAGTCGCCTCGTAAAGAGGGTCGCAAGTAATCAGCGTAAGCCTCTGTTCATAAGGGTTGCCTTCCAATACGGACACATCCGTTGGTTCCACAATCGAGATCTGATCCACGCGATAAACCAACTCGCGTCCTGCTGTCATAATAATGATCTCATCACCGTATGTGAGCTCATTCAACCGATTAAATAGCCGCCCGGTCTTATGGGCACGATGGGCAGCAATGGCTGCATTCCCGGTGTGGCCGAGCTTCGCCGTACCCGTAACGCGAGCCGCTGCATTTTTCATGTTAGACTGGGTTGCCCCTTCAAGAATGGGCAGCTCCAGATCCAGCTTATCAATTCGAATAATGCCGATGGGCGATCCGGCTTCATAATCAGCAGGCTCCTCTTGTCCGGAAGCAGCCATCTCTCCCTCGTCCAGGATGCGAGACAATTCCATGTACTGATAAGCAGCGGAATCTTGTACAGAACGCTGCTCAGCTTCGACCTCTAATCGCGCGGCTTCCCTCAGCAATTCCTTCTGCTGGCGGTCCCCATTCCAATCGCGAAGGATTGGATATAAGAACACGAGAAGCCCAACCACGATAAGAGCAATTGAGAGTTTTCTCATTCTATCCGTCCTTCCCTATGGATGAATTAACATTCAAAATCCCCCTCTCCATGCACCAGCAGGAGAAGGGGATTTCATCCATTATTGACGCTTATTGCGCAGACGACTCAAGAAGAAACCTGCGAGCATAAGTGCAAGCCCTCCGAATTGGAGTGGATGCGGATTGCTCTCTCCTGTTTTCGGAAGCATGGCGGCCCCGCTGTCCGGTTTGGTTTCATCAACCGGATCGGCGCTATTCGCATCATGCTCCGTCGGTGGAGCCGGCTTATCTTCCGGCTTGGATATCTCATTACTAACCAAAGCGCCCTCTTCCGGTTCCTCTACAGGAATCGGTTCTGGATCAACTTCGCCCGGAACTGCCGGGTCAACCGGATGGGCTGGCTTGTCCACCCCATCGTGATCACCGGGCAATACAATCTCCCCGGGGACGGTCGGCGTCCCGTTATCGGAATGACCTCCCGGTGATGGGCCAGGGCTGCCCGGATCAGGGCCAGGGGTGCCCGGATCGGGACCGGGGTTACCTGGATCAGGGCCAGGGGTGCCTGGATCAGGGCCAGGGGTGCCCGGATCAGGACCGGGGGTGCCTGGATCAGGGCCCGGGGTGCCTGGATCAGGGCCAGGGGTGCCCGGATCAGGGCCCGGGGTGCCTGGATCAGGGCCAGGACTGCCTGGATCAGGACCCGGGGTGCCCGGATCAGGACCAGGGGTGCCCGGATCAGGGCCGGGTGGAACGCTTTTTTTGCTGTTCGTGATGATGATTCGCTTGATGTTGCCTGTCTGTTTAATGCTTGAATCGATCGTAACCGTAGTCGTCGCCTGATCGATCACATACCCTTGCGGAGCAGCCGTCTCTTCCAGAACATATTGGCCATACAGCAATTTTGTAAACAACACCTTGCCGTCCGCATCGGTTGTCAGTGTCACGGCTGGTCGCTTGCCCTCTTGGTCTCGAAGAACGAAGACGGCTCCTTCCAGGGCAAGAGCAGCATCATCCTTATCGACTTTCAGGACCTCCAGACTGCCGCGGACCCCGGAGCCGGTGCCGGAGCCTGAAGACATGCGTACTTCGATCTCCTGTGTAGTCTCACGGATACCGGTTGTAATACCAAGCCCCTCAAAGGAGACGCTATTGCCCACCTTTTCTCTGTCTGCCGCATCAATCAGTGTTTCATACTCCACAATATAAGCCTTATCAATCGGGTTCTTGAAGCGAAGCACGAAGTATTCGGTCGCTCCATAGATGAATTCCAGCGTGTAGTCCTGGTCACGCACTAACTCGGCTGCCTTGGAAACCGCACCATTCGCGGCAACAGTGGTTGCGTAGACGTGGAACGAATCTTCCACCAGGATGAGATTGCTTGTGGGCTCATCCATAATCGTGGCTTCTTCCACATAAGATTGACCGCGGTTGACATAGACGGTCCACTTCAGCTTCTCACCGTTCTGCACGCCGTTCTTGAATACATATTCGCCACCTTGCGGAATGCTCACCTTGGTCGTCCACTCCGCCAGCTTGCTTGTGCCATCAAGAAAAATGCCTGTATTCGACACTTCGCTTGCGATGACCTCTCCGTCTAACGTGGTTTTGAACACAATCTGATAAGGGCTGTTGATAGCGTTCTTGAACGCTACCCGCAGCTCGTTGCCATTAGCTTCATCCGGAAGCACCGCATCATACAGGATCGGGTCTACGAGATCTCCCCGAGTTGTCCCGTTAGCAGCGCCCGTCAGTTTCATTTCATATACGAGAAGCGACCCTGGAACAAACTTCTGATTCTGCAGCAGCTTATCGGTGAAGACGGCTTGTGCCACTTCTTTTTTATTATAATTTGCCCGGATGGTCCAGGAGATCTCCTTGGTTCGCGGATTGTATGCACCGCTCTTGTCCCCGTTCGTCTTCGTTAAATTATCGGGGCTCAGCACAGCGTCCTTTGTTATCGTCTTGTTCTGGGTACCTTCAAGCCAAGCCAGATGAGCCCGGTTACGGAACTCGGACTTGGTCTTATCGATTTTCCAATCGTTGTTGAAAGTCGTGGTGTACGTCACCTTCAAAGTCTCGTTGAACGTCTGATGGAAGGTAACCGTGAAGCCTTTCTTAGGCTCGTCTTCCTTCGCCGTATACCAGGAGGGATCAACCGCACTTCCATCTGCGTGGAGCACCTTCAGCGTACCGGCAACCAGCTCTAACCCGCCATTCGGGAACGTATCGGTCAGTACCACCGAGTCCATATCGAACTGGTCTTCGTTGAGGCTGATTTCCCATGTTGTCGTTTTGGCGTTGTAATCCACCGCTCTATTGTACTTCTTGAGGATAACAGCCTCATGCTTCTGGCTAGCCGTCTTCGTTACGCCATTGGCCTTAACCGTATTTGCCACAGTCTCATCGGTATAGATGCGATCATCGGTTTTGGTCCTATAGGTGATGATATAGCCGGAATCGATATCACTTTGGAAGGACAGATCAAATCCGTTCTTCCCATTATCATTCTGTACAGGTGTCAGGATATAATCGGTTCCCTCAACCAGCTCCGCGCCTCCGGTTCCGGCATGTCTTACCTTAAATGAGCCGGATTCCAGCTCCTGAGTCCCGTTGAAGCGGTCTACCAGAACGGCATCCTGCCGGGAAATCTCTTTTTCACGGAAATTGTATTCGATACTCCAGCCGATCGTCCGGGTGCCCTTGTCATAGCTGGCAACCTTCTTTGTCAACAGCTCTCCGCGATCGATTGTCACCGTGGCGTTCACCGTTTGTTCCGGCATTCCGCTCCCCGATAATGCAGCGTTATTCGTGAAACTCGTCTCATCGCCCTTGCCTACTGCCGTCGTATATTCCACGCGATAAGCCGATGTGATCTTCTGGTCAAAAGCAATCGTGAATGCAGAAGGCCCCGTATTCAGGCTGAACCCTGCCGTCACCTCCGCTCCGCGTACCGTGCTTCCATCAATATTGACGTCCAGCTTGTATACCTTCACAGAGCTCTCATCCAGGGTTAACCCTGCTGGAATCTGATCCTGTATGACCGCTAAGTCAATCGGATGCAGGATGGTGTTCGCATCGATCCTCCAAAGGATGCTCGACGCTTGATTGGCTTGTCCCTTCTTGTCCAGATGGGAGCCTTTTACCGGTTTGATATACAGGATAGCCACTTGCTCCCCGTCCCGGATCGGGAATGGGATTCGTACTTCCGTGCTGCCCTTAACGGTCTCCTTGCTAATCTCGGTGAGGAATTCCAGCGTCCCCCGTACCTCGGAGTTGTTAACCTCATCATTAAAGGTCATCACCACATGGCCGCTCGTCGATACAGAGAACGTCCCCACATCGCCGCCATCGGCAAGGAGACTCCCGTTAAAGCTGTTATAAATTTTGAAGGCGCCCGGAATGTCGAATTCAAAGGTCGAGCCGTCGACGTAATCATGCCCATTCGGCAGCTCCCATTCATACGACAAGCTCACGTCCGAGCCAAGCTCAATACGCTCTCCCAGATCCGGATTGTATACCGAATCAATGACCGTACCGTTCTTGTCCTTAATCGTAACCTTCGTCAGAATGCTCTGTCCTGCGCCTGCGTTCGCCCCTTGCGTCTGGCCCGGATCTTGATATACCACATCCGTTACCGAATCCGCAGGTCCATTCCCGTTGCCCGGATCCAAGGGATCCACCGACACAACCGGATCAGCTGGTGCAGCCCATGCACGACCCGAATCATAAAACCCTGCACCCGTACCGAACATCCCCTGAAACAGCAGCAGGAGTGCCAGTACCAGAATGCTTCCTTTCTTCCACATCGTATAGATCCACCTCTTTGTATGATTTCATCTGTTCTAAAAATGAATGCTATGACTACCTGCTAATGGGAAACAGATGGTTCAGCATGTAATCATACAAGGCGGATCTCGACAATTTCTCTACACTTATTCTACACACTGGTGTTAAGTTAAGTGGATTTGGACTCACCCGGGGTCAATCCCGTTGGTGCAGCCCGCTTGGATCTTCCAGCGAAACTGGCGCCAATCACCCCGATAATAACGAGTCCTGCGCCAATGAAATGATAATAGGCCAACTGTTCGTTCAAGAAGAAGACACCTCCAAAGATGGTGATTACAGTTGCCAAATTGTTGAAGATGCTCATCCGCGACGCTTCCAGCTGGGATAAGGCATAATTCGACAGAAGCGACGTACCCAGGGAAGACAGGACACCAAGATACAGGACCGCCCATACAAAAGAAGGATGAGCAAACGGGTCAAAATACTGCATGAGCGTTCCTTGGGCCGCATGCTGAACAACCGACATCAGGTTAAACAGCACGAATCCGATTAGCGTCATGATGAACGTAATATCCAGCACTGGCTGCTTCTGGGTTAACTTGCGGGCCATCACGCTATAAATGGCATTAGACAGTGCCGACAACAGAATAAGCACGATACCGAGCATGCTGGAGGCTTCAAAGGAAACGCCCTTCAGCACGAAAATCGAAATAATCCCTGTTACCGACAATACGGTAAACAGCTTCTGTGCCCATCCTGAGCGTTCCTTCAAAAATAATGATGCCAGCAGCATCGTAAAGATCGGAACGGTAGCATGGATAATTCCCGCTTCAGCTGAGCTGGTGTAGACCAAACCGAAGGTTTGCAGTGTAAAGAACAGAAACGGATAGAATATCGCCAAGGGCACAATAACCAGCAGTCGCTTCAGATGGAGCGGAACTCTTCTGCGGGCGATGAGCAATGCCAGTGCGGCGGCAATGAAAGAGAGGGTGAACCGGTGCGCTAACGTGTCCAGCGGGTTGGATACGATCAGTGCCATTTTCACAAACATGAACGAAAAACCTATAATGACGGTATATCCTAACGCTGCGGCATAGGCCCGGCCTGTATGCGGTGTATTCATTAATCATGATCTCCTTTATTTTCTCGTATGCATTGCAATCCTGGAGTGTTGCATCTGCTAAAGTTAGCATACGGCGGGAGGAGCACCCTTACGATTAGAAATAACGCCAACTGTACCGATACAGTTGATGGGGCGAAGGAAGGATAGGATGTATCCATACCTTTTCCTTGCCCTGCGATTATACTGTAAGAACCGCTGATAACACATCAGCAACCATGACAAAAAGGGCTGTTTCCCGCCATCCCAAGATGACGGGAAACAGCCCCGGCAATACTTCCCTGTGTATCCACCTCTAACTCGCCGACCGACAGGTCCGTCTGTTATCGAAATGGGTTATCGCTTAATCACGCTCAATGATAATCCAGCCATCGCCCTCCAGATGAAGCGTTGCCCCGAGGGCTTCCGCCATAAACCGGAGCGGAACGTAGGTAGATCCGTCGCTATGGACAAACGGAGCCGCCTGCAGGGTCACGCTTTTACCGCCTACAGTCGCTTTCTGGGAACCTACCGTCAGCTTGATTTCCTCGCCTGTCAGATCATTGATGACCGTAATGTTCTTGGAGCCCTTCGCCCACTTCACTTCGGCATCAAGACGATTGGTCAGGTAACGAAGTGGAACAAAGGTCTGATTGTTCTTCTTGATCACAGGGTATACGAGATCCTCGTTCGTATCAAGATACAGCGATCTGTGCGTGATCTTCAAATCATCCTTCAGCACGTTATAAATCGTTGAATTCTTCTCGAAATTGCGCAGCACCTGGCCTGGTGTCACCGATTCGCTCAGGACATCCAAAGCACCCTTGGATGTATCCACTTTATTGGCTTTCACCGCACTGCCGATATTCCATACCTCGCCCTCGGAGTACACCTTGAAGGATTTCAAGGGCATGTCTTCGGAAGCCGGAAGTGCGACAGTCAGTTCCACAGCGTTCTTGCGTGTGTTAAGCTGCTCGTCAAAGTAATAGTCCAGCTTGAGAACCGTATCCTTACCGAAGACGGTATCGCCTCCTGGGAACTCCTCCAACAGCTGTTCCTTCTGTTCATCGTAATTCTCCGTCAATTCGGCCAAGCTGCCATGAACGATTTCGTAGAGCGAAGCCACAACCTCTTCCTTGGATTCCTGCGGCAAGAGCTCCACATCTTCCCCGTAAGCCTCACCGATGCTAACCATCATCGGATAAATGGCATCATAGGCATCACCAATCAACTGCTTTAAGCCTGCTTCGTCCTTCATGAGACTCTCTGCAAAAGGCTTGAACATCGTCAATATCTCTTCCCCGGTCAGCTCCATATGGAGATGCGTCAGGTTCAAGCTCTCCCCATTCACCTTCTCCTGGGCAGATTTCACAGCAATTTTTGTCGGATTCGGAAAATGCTTCAGTACAAGCCCGGCCGCCTTCTTCACTACGTCTTGAATCGCCTGCTCGTATTGGCTGGTGTCAGGCATTCCGGGAACCGTTGTATCCATTGAGAGATAGAACGGCTGCTTGGCGCCTTCCAGTTGAATCGCCATTCCTTTGGGATCCATGGACAAGTGAAGCGGAATCTTCTTGTCCAAATAATGCACACTGCCCTGAATGGACACGGTGTTGGCATCCTGGACGATGGCACGATCCACATTCAATGATAACGAATTAATAAGTTCAATCGCTTCTTTATCTTCAGACGACAGGGCCCGGTCGGCAGGCACCGCCTCGAATCGAATGCTTGCACTGGATTCACTGGATTTAACATCAAGACTTGTAAGCATCGCCTTGTTGATATCCAAACCTCCCACGGACTGACACCCTGTCATAATGACAAGCATAGCTGCAACGAGTACGGTCAACCATTTAAACTTCTTATGCATATTCATATTGTCCCCTCCCAGGTCATAGGCTCATATCTATTATCGGGAGATAGGAAATGTTTGTAAATAGGTAATTCAGCCTCGTCATCTACGCATGCGCTTATGTTCATCCACCGGATGGCACTTGCTCCCTTTTTGCTATACACTGGGAATGAAGTGCCGATTACATAAAGTCCAAAACTAAAAGGCCCATCTACAGCAACGGGAAGTTTCCGGGAACTCCGGCTTTTTTTGGACAACCTTATAAAGCGTGGTGAATCTTTTGTTCAAAATTATGCTTATCGAAGACGACGCGACCCTGTTCCATGAAGTCCAGGAACGGCTCTCGCAATGGTCTTATGACGTATATGGCATCAAGGATTTCAGCAGTGTACTCCAGGAATTCACAGACGTACAGCCGGATCTTGTCATTATCGATATCCAGCTGCCCAAATTCGACGGATTTCACTGGTGCCGGATGATTCGATCCCATTCGAACGTCCCGATTATCTTCCTGTCTTCACGGGATCATCCTACCGACATGGTGATGTCCATGCAGCTGGGAGCGGATGATTTCATTCAGAAGCCGTTCCACTTTGATGTATTGATTGCCAAAATCCAGGCCACCCTGCGCCGGGTTTACAACTACAGCACCGAACGAACAGAGCTGAGAGCCTGGCGCGGAGCAACCGTCGAGTTCGGCAAGAATACCATTAGCAGCCCTCAAGGCACGGTCGAACTGACGAAGAATGAAATGTATATTCTAAAGATCCTCATGGAGAGGAAGAATCAGATCGTCAGCCGGGAGGAGCTGATCAAGAGTTTATGGGACCATGAGCATTTTGTCAGTGATAACACGTTAACGGTGAATGTGAATCGACTGCGTAAGAAGCTGGAGCCTCTTGGCCTTGATCCTTACATCGAAACCAAGGTGGGACAAGGATATATCGCGACAGAAGAGGCTCATGCATGATCCTTGCCTATATTCGGGAACGGCTAAGCTGGATTCTGTTATTTCTGTTCCTGCAGCTGCTGCTTCTGTTTGTTGCCGCTGTGGATTCCCAAATCCCGTTCCTGCCCATTCTCTATATTGTGTTTCTGTCATCTATGCTCTTCATGGTGTTTCTGATTGTCAGATACAACCGGGAGACGAAATTCTACAAAAGCCTTCGGGCATGGGATGACACCTTCGACTTAGCCGCCATCACCGAGCCGGAGCATCCCTTTGAAGCAATTGCCATGGACATGCTCTCCCTCCAGGCCGAGCGCTTTAAGAGGGAATCCTCCATCCGCCTGATGGAGATGGAAGAGGAGAAGGATGAGCTGCTGTCCTGGATCCACGAAGTGAAAACGCCCCTTACCACCATGCAGCTGATGATCGAGCGCATGGAGGATGAGACGTTAAAAGGACAGCTACAGTACGAATGGCTCCGCATCCACCTGCTGCTGGACCAGCAGCTGCACCAAAAACGCATCCCCTTTATCCAGAACGATCTCCATATTGAGGTGTCCGCGCTTGAGCCGATCATCTTCCAGGAGATACGGGCGCTCAAATCCTGGTGCATGCAAAAAGGCATCGGTTTTGACGTCTCCCTGCAGGTAACGGAGGTGCTGAGCGATACGAAATGGCTGGGCTTCATTATCCGTCAACTGCTGACCAATGCCGTTAAATACAGCTCTGCATCGGATATTGCCTTGCAGAGTGAGCTCGTGGATGACCATGTTAGACTCATCATTCGGGATTCCGGACGCGGCATCGATCCGAAGGACATGCCTCGTATTTTCGACAAAGGTTTCACGTCCACGACCTCACATCAGGACCGTGCGGCAACCGGCATGGGGCTGTATCTGACACAGAAGGCAGCCAATGCCCTATTGATCCGCATTCAGGTGGAATCGAAGCCAGGCATAGGCACAACCTTCACTTTAATTTTTCCGAAGAAGAACGATGTTGTGAGGATTATCGGCATGTGACAACAATGTCACATGCTTTTGCACTTTGTTCGGCGAATCGAAGGAAAAGGCCCTTGCCGCTCCTTTATGATAAGGACAGTAAACAAAGGAGTGAGGAACTTGGCAATTCTGGAAGCAAACCAAATCCATAAGAGTTTCGGCAATAAATTCAATAAACAGGAGGTGCTGAAGGGCATCGATATCCGTGTGGATAAAGGCGAGTTCGTCAGCATCATGGGCGCATCAGGCTCAGGGAAAACCACGCTGCTGAACGTGCTCTCTTCCATCGATAAAGTGAGCCTTGGCAGCATAAAAATCGAAGGCAAAGAGTTTACTGGCATGAAAGAGAAGGAACTGGCCGAATTCCGGAAGCACCATCTGGGCTTTATTTTTCAGGAGTACAACCTGCTGGACACGCTGACTGTCAAAGAAAATGTTCTACTGCCGCTATCCATCAAGAAGGTATCCAAAAAAGATGCGAACCAGAGGTTTCAAAAAATAGCAACCGAGCTTGGCATATACGAACTCAAGGACAAATATCCGAATCAGATATCCGGTGGACAGAAGCAGCGGACTTCAGCGGCCCGCGCATTCATTCACGATCCCAGCATTATTTTTGCAGATGAGCCGACCGGAGCGCTGGACTCGAAGTCCGCTTCCGATCTGTTGAACAAATTAAGCGAACTGAATCTGAAGATCGACTCCACCATCATCATGGTTACTCATGATCCTGTGGCCGCCAGCTATTGCAGCCGGGTTGTCTTCATTAAGGACGGACAGATTTATACCCAGCTGAACAAGGGCGAGCAGTCCCGGCAGGCCTTCTTCAATGACATCATCAAGACTCAGGGCGTGCTAGGCGGTGTTCAGAATGAACATTAATTATCTGATCTACCGGAATCTGAAGAAGAATATTAAAAATTATTATCTGTATGTCTTTGCCCTCATCTTCAGCGTGGGTCTGTATTTCGCCTTTGTGACGCTGCAATATGATCCGGCCACGGATGAGGCCAAGGGATCTGTGAAGGGGGCTGCAGCTCTGGGAGCCGCCTCGGTGCTGCTTGTGGCCATCGTTGCGATTTTCCTGCTGTATGCCAACACGATTTTCATTAAACGGCGAAGCAAGGAAATCGGGTTGTTTCAGCTCATCGGCTTAACCAAAGGCAAGATATTCCGAATCTTGAGCGCGGAGAACCTGATTCTGTATTTCGGTTCCATGGTGATTGGCATCTTTGCCGGATTTGCGGCTTCCCGCTTGATCCTGATGATTTTGTTCAAGGTTATCGGTGTTGACGCTGAAGCCGCCTTGTCCTTCTCCACCGAAGCGCTGATCCAAACCGTCATTGTGTTTGCCGTCATCTATGTGCTGATCATGATCATGAATTATACGTTCATCCAGCGGCAGAGCATTCTGTCCCTGTTCCGTGCGGTATCTACAACGGAGAATCAGATCAAGAAGATGTCCTTCCTCGAAATGTTATTCGGCTTGCTCGGAATCGGACTTATTCTTCTCGGTTATTATGTGTCAACCAAGCTGTTCAGCGGGGATTTCACCTCCATGAACGAGCTGTTCATGGCGATGATCCTGATCCTGGGATCGGTCATTATCGGAACCTATTTATTCTATAAAGGATCCGTCAGTTTTATTTTCAACGCGATCCGGAAGAGCAAGGGCGGTTACTTATCCGTGAATGAAGTGCTGTCGCTCTCCTCCATCATGTTCCGCATGAAATCCAACGCACTGCTGTTAACGATCATTACGACCGTATCCGCGTTAGCGATCGGACTGTTGTCCCTCAGCTACATCTCTTACTACTCCGCGGAGAAATCAGCACGGCAGAGCGTACCCAATCATTTTACGGTAGCAAATTCCAACGATCTGGCTGCTTATATCCAAGCGCTGACCGACGAGAATATAGAGTTCAAGCAGACCAAACGTGACGTTATTCAAGTGAATGCTGACCTTTCTCAGGTGATTGGGGCCAACTTGGAGGTCGTATCAGGTCCAGGAGAACAGCAACCAACGGTCATACCGGTCATCAGCGACGAGAGTGTGGAAGGAATCGATGTTTCTCCTGAGGAGACGCTGTTCACGGGATCCAGCGATGCAATTCAACAGTTTATGTCGATTCAGGCCACGGGGGATATTGAGCTGACAAGCCCTAACCAGCAAATAAAACAGCAGTTGATAGGCTTGGAGAAGGACTCCTATGTATCCTATTATTTTGCCAGCGGAGGTCTGCCGGCAGCGATTGTGGACCACACCGTCTTTGACAAGCTGGCCCAGGATCTGGATCCGAAGATCCAGAAGGAAACGAATGTCTACTACGGTATCGACCTTGTCGACCCGATCGCCATCGATCAAGCCAATCAGATCTTCAAGGATCTCGGCATTAGTGAGTCTACCGGGAACCTGTCCCAGAGTGAGCTGATAATGAACCAGAAGAGCAACATGGGCCTGATGATGTTCATCGTGGGATTCCTTGGACTCACCTTCCTGATCACCTCCGGCTGCATCCTGTACTTCAAACAAATGGATGAAGGGGAAGAAGAGAAAGCGAACTATACCATTCTGAGAAAACTCGGCTTCACTCAGGGCAACCTGCTGAAGGGCATTCAGATGAAGCAGCTGTTCAACTTCGGCATTCCGCTGATCGTTGGCCTGTTCCATAGTTACTTCGCCGTTAAATCCGGCTGGTTCTTCTTCGGAACCGAGCTGTGGCTGCCCATGGTTATGGTTATGCTGCTGTATACGGCACTGTATTCCATATTCGGGCTGTTATCGGTGCTGTTCTATAAACGGATAATTAAAGAGGCGTTGTAAGAGAGGTGCATGCATGGTTGGGTCCAGGGTAATCCGGGCCCCTCCATGCATTTGCTCGTTAGAGCAGGGAAGCTGGCCCGGGGATCAAGCAGCAAAGAGCCTAGACGGGATCCAGAGCGGGGGAACCTTACTTCTTAACGAAACTTACCATTCCAGCGCCTTGCAGCTCTTCTGCAGCTTTCGAATGTACACGATCTGACCGATATGATAGGCATTATGCGCAGCCGCATTGCTTATGATCTCCCACCACTTGGCCGGTACGGGAAAACCGTCCACCTCCTGCTCGAGCTTCGCCTCTGTCAGCAGTTCCTGCCACTGCAATAGCACGGCTAACAGTCGGTCTCTTAGCTCTGCAAAGGTCGCATTGTCGGGAATGATAAAGCTATGTTGATTGTCTCCAATAGAAGACACCGCACTCATTCGTGATTCCCGGTATCTGGTTTGCCAGGTTTCATTCCAATAAAGTAGATGCTGCACGATCTCAGCAATGCTGTGGCTGTCATTGGCAGGGGTCCAGAACGCTTCATCCTCCGTTATATGCTCAACGGATTGCTGGAAAGGAACGTGCCAGCTGGGATCATTCGCATTGGCTAACAGCTGATTCAATAGAACGTCATGCGCATGCGCCATGGTTCATTCACTCCTTCATGAAACGGATAATGAGCAGCATCGCAAATCATGGCTAATTCTACTACAGGATGAAGCACCCCAAACCGCATAAAATGGTTTAACTCATTTTTTCTCAGATACGCTGAACAAGAGAAGCGTTATCTCACATGAAACACGTCCACATAATATTGCGCCGTAGGCGTATCATTCTTGAGGCGCAGCTCGATCTTCTCCCCACTCCCCTTGCATAAGCCCACTGTAATCTCAAAATAGGTGGCCCCGTGCATCGCATCCACCGGACTGGCATGCTGGCTATCCTCTGCCATCGTTACCCGCTCGTTGATCGATATAATTCGCTCGCAGCCAAACGAGGGATAAGCCTCGCTATATATCTCCTGGAGCGAGGATCGGATAACCGGATATAACTGCTGCAGCATGGCATTCTCGAGCTGCCGCTCCCTGGGCTTCTCTTCTTGTGGCTGCGCATAGGCAGCTGCGCTTCCCAGACTGAACAGGAGCAAGGCGCATAACAGCAGAACATGGATCATGGATCGCCGCTTCATGTAATGTAATTCCCCTTTTCTTTTTGCTACTAGAATTTCCTCATCAGGCTTTTTTATATACTCCAAGTAAAATTCAAAGAAAAAGCAAGTTGTTGGAGACAGCGCCGGATGAATCGAACAGCCTTCCCGTATAATTACTCCATAATATGCCGTCCGGGTCCAGCTCCTCCCGAACCGCAAGGAAAGCATCCCACATCGGATACAGTTCCTTCAACTGCGCAGCCTCAAGGGAATGCATTTTGCCCCAATGCGGCCGACCGCCATAACGGAGGAAGATGCGCTCCATCGCCTGGAAATAGTCCTCATACAGCATGCCTTTGTACATATGAACCGCAATATAAGCCGAATCCCGGCCATATGCGGGACTTAACCAAATATCGTCGCCTTTGGCATAACGGCATTCCACAGGAAAATGCACATGGAATTTACTGCGTGACAGCTCCTCACGCATATCTTCGATGACCGCATTCATGGCCTCCACGGGAAGGTTGTACTCCATTTCGTTAAATCGAACGAGCCGCTGGGTCGCAAACAAACGATGGCTGTGGTTCACTTTGCGGCCGAGCGGCACTTGTGACGCAGAGAAGCGGCTTACATAGGGACTTGCTTTGGGCAGCTTGCGGCACAGCTCCGAGATCAGGCCGAAGAGGGTGTTCTCCACCAACATTTCATTGAAGTAATCCTTGATCCGATACTCCTTCGCCTCTTGATGCGTCTTGTTCATCAGCTTGATCTGGCACGGCTCCGCATAAGGGAACCAGTAGAATTCGAAATGGCGATTCTCCTCAGCTAACCGAGCCTGCTGCTTCAAGCATTCATTCAGTGTCACTCGCCTGCTCTCGTATTCGATCCGGTAGGCCGGTTCAAGCCTCAACGTAACTTGAACGATAATCCCGAGTGTTCCCAAGGATACCTGGAGCGCCCTGAACCAATCCGGGTGTGACTCCCTGCTGCATTCAAGCACCTCACCCGTACCCGTGACTACCGTAAACCCGACAACCTGCGTTGAGATGTTCCCGAACGTCCGGCCCGTACCATGCGTCCCGGTACTAATGGCGCCTGCGATGGATTGCACATCGATATCGCCCAAATTCTCCTGAGCCAGCCCATGCCGAAACAACAGCTCACCCAGCAGCTTCAGCTTCGTTCCCGCCCAGACGGTGGCTGTTAAACCTTCTGCGTCCACATGGACCAGCCCCTGCATGCCGTCCAGGGAGACCAGACAATCCTCCGATGCCGCAATGGGCGTAAACGAATGCCCTGAACCGACCACTCGCAGCCGCCTGCCCTCCTGTCTGCACATCTGCACAATCTTCACGACTTCTTGCGTGGAGGTAGGGTGAAGCACTGTTCTTGGATTGGCTCGTACGGTTCCCGACCAATTCGACCACTGGACCTGCTTCATAGAAAACACGCTCCCATTCCGCGATAGGTAGCATACTCACCCACAATTCGGCCCTGCGAGACCGCATGCAGCACCTTGAACCGCTCGCACAGCTCGCCTGCCTTCGCATGGCGGAAGAACACCGGGTCTCCCAGGTTTAGCTCTACATGCGCAGGCAAGCGCAGCGGCGTCTGTACCTCCCCGGCGCCTTCCAGCGCGAACAGTTTCAATCCTGAAGGCAAATAAGGCTGTGCCAGCTTATCCGCATCCGCTGTGCCGGATGCCGTGTATCCACCGCCCATACACGTCACGATCCCTGCCTTCGGGAAACGCACCACCTCTACGGCATAAGCTGCTGCCGGTTGATAACGGAAAGAAGCATAATGGTCAAACAAGCCCGGCGCATAGAAACCCGAGCCTGCCGTAATTTCGGTTACCCATGCTTCCTCCCTGGAGCTCTCCATACTGCCGGTTCCTCCTGCATTCACGAAGCGAAGCCGAAGGTCCATCGCCATCAGCCGCTCCACAGCTTCCTTCCTGCGCTTGGCGGCTTCGACGATAGAGCGGCTCTTCAGCCACCGCACCGTTTTATTCTTCAGGTACTTTCCGGCTGTTTTATCGCCTACGCCTGCCACCTGCGCCTCGTATCCCATGATGCCATCCAGACAAAGCCAGGGGGAGTGGATTATCCGTTCCACGATAGGGTACATGCCCTCCCACGAATGGACGGGAGATCGCCACACACCGAGATGCAGGCCGGGATATTGGACCGACATATCCAGGTCAATGCATAGCGGCATAACGGTTCCCTCTTGTCTGGCGAGTTGTTCCACGTGCTCAACGTGTTCGACACTATCGACCATCAAGGTAATCGAGCGACCTTCGCTTACCCGGTTCATCAAGGTTCGGATCGCTTCCGGCTGCCACTGCGGATACCCAAGCAGAAGGTCGTCGAAGCCGCGCTCTGCCAAAAAAGCTGCTTCTGCCGCCGTATAACACATGATCCCTTGATAGATCGGGCTTGAACCAAGAATACGAGTCAGCACGTCCACAGAACGGATCGACTTGCTTGCGAGCCGTACCCTTTTGCCCCCTGCAGCCCCTGCAATGGCCCTTGCATTGTCGTCCAGCATGTCCAGATCGACCAAGGCGAATGGCCTCGGGACTTCCGCGAATATCTCTTTATAATACTCATAAGTGGCCATCCCTCTATCAACACCCTCCCGTTTCCCACACGCCTATGCCACATGATATTCTCGAAGCATGCGGATTATCCTCTACTTCCGGATTGAAACCGGCATAATATTTTGGCAGGAGCAGCGCGCCCGCTGAAAAAACCAAAAAAGCTGCCGAGTTGGACTCGACAGCTTTACATCGATTATATGGAATTGTGCCTATTCCCTATCCGCAAGCTTGATGGAAATCCGCGAGGCGGCATTCTTCACCTGATCAATGAGAGCCGGAATATCCTCCTCATTCAGGCGGTGACCCGGTCCTGCAACGGAGAAACTGGCTATGTTGTTCTGCTGTGGATCGGATATCGGTGGTGCAATGGCCAAATACATCTCAAGGGGAACGGCTGACCTAGCCGTCCAAAGAAAAGAGCCACCCGCTTATAAGCAAGCGGCTCCCATGAGACAAGGTTTCTTCTACATAATGACCTGCTCTATTACTCTAAATTACCGATACAAACACCCAAGATCCTTCAATCTGTCCGAAATGGCATGCTCGATATTACCATCCAGCAGCAATTGCTCCGAAGAATACGGGGCCAGCTGCGGATGGTCACCGATCATCACGCTGTGCAGCGCATGCTGAAACATCGAGATATCGTTGGCATCGTTGCCGAAGGCAACAAATTCGCCCTCCTTAACTCCGAGCTGCTGAAGCCCGCTCCACTTGTGGATCCCCGTTGGGCTTATATCCAGCACGTTCTCCTGCCCATGCACGTGTACAACGACGTCCAGTGTCTTCAGCTTCTCTTCGACTTCGGCCATGCGGTCCGAGGTCAGCATCAATATTTTCACGATGGATTCCAGCTCCTGGAGCGCCACTCGCTTAGCCAGCTTGTGCGGATCCAGATTCAGCCGGATCGGATGATCCTCGGAACCCGTATAAGCATAATCCCAATCCCCATCGATTAAATAACTCACATTATACTTAGCCAACAGCTCAAGAAGCACTGGTAAAACCTCTTGATTAAACCCCACCGTGGATACGATATTGCCACCTGTCGCTACCATTGAGCCGTTGCCCCCGATCATGGGGTAATGATGGAAACGCTCATGGAGGACAGGGAGCAAATCACGAATCGGTCTTGCGGAAGCAAAAATAACCTCGTGCCCCTGCCCCACCAGCTCCTCGAAAGTCTTCAACAGTACGTCCGAAACCGGCTGACCTTTAAAACAGATCGTTCCGTCCAGATCGAATACAAATTTCATCCCTGCTTCCCCCTGTATCTTCTATTGCCCTTATCATATCAGTTGATCGTATAATGAGAAGGACATATGTCCAGAAGAGAAGGGAGCCACCGAAAAATCCATGAAATTGCTTCATAACGAACCATTACTGAACGCGAAGCTGAAAGATTTTCAATTCGAGCACATGCTGGACTTAACCAGACCTGTGCCTTTTGCATTGCAGCAATATGAACCGGGCGAGATCATTCTGCATGAAGGCTTCGCCTTGCACTCCCTCTTGTTCCTTGTACAGGGGAAAATCAAGGTGACCTCCAGCATTGAAACCGGCAAATCGCTCCTGCTGCGCTTTGGCCATCCCTTTTCCATCATCGGCGATATTGAATTGATTCGAAACGTACCGGTCCAGTCGCGGATTGAAGCCGTTAACGAATGCTTGCTGATCGGGCTTTCCTTTGACTATATCAAGCAGCATGAAATGAAGAACCCCCGCTTTACATCCACTTTGCTGGATCACTTAAGCTACAAGCTCCAGACCTGCACGACTGCTTCCCGGGTCAACCTGCTCGCGTCCGTGGAGAACCGCTTCGCCAGTTATCTTATGTCGACGATGTCGCCAGGATCAAATGCCTCATTCGGCATGGAACTGCAAACCGACCATATTGGAGAGATCGCCAGCCTGCTGGGCACAACACACCGGCATTTAAACCGGGTGCTGCAGGCTTTTGTGCAGAACCGGATGCTGGAGCGCAACGGGCAAATGATCCGCGTTCTGGATTGGGACGCCATCGAGAGAGCTTCAAACGGCATTCGCTACGAATAGCACCTGATAGCACCCGCTTCGGCTTTTGGAACGAGCGGCCGGACAAGAGAGCCCGTGGAGATGCAATTCAAGAAGAACTACATACATCTTTAGCGATGTGTGGGCTGACTATGATTCACTTCAGAGCGTCAAGTGCGACCTTGGCAGCCTGTGCGATAAGCGCATCGTTATAAGTGGCATCTGGTGTATCGCGGCTGGACAGAATGGCGATAACGATAGGCTCTTTGTTTGGCGGCCAAATGACGGCTATGTCGTTTCGCGTTCCATAACCTCCGGCTCCGGTCTTATCCCCGACCTCCCAGCCTTCAGGCACGGCCATACGGATCAGTTTGTCTCCAGTGGTATTCCCCTTCAGCCAATCGATGAGGAGCGTGCGTTTATCCGTCGGGAGCTCGTCGCCAACCGTGTAAGCCTGAAGCGTGGTGGCAAGCGCTCTCGGGGTGCTTGTGTCACGGTTGTCTCCCGGAATGGCTTCGTTCAGATCTGTCTCGAAGCGTTCGGGGTTGGTTACGTTGTCACCGGCCTGCTTTAATGCTGTCCTGAAGCCATCAGGGCCTCCCAGTTCTTTTAACAAGAGATTTCCTGCAGTGTTATCGCTGTAACGGATAGCAGCCTCACTAAGCTCCCTAAGGGTCATCCCGGTATTCACGTTCTTCTCGGTGATCGGCGAATAGGTGACCAAGTCTTTGCTCGTGTAAGTGATCACTTTATCGAGTGTGTCCATCGAGTTTTGCTGCAATACTGCGCCTGCGGCAAGAGCCTTAAAAGTAGACGCGTATGCAAACCGTTCATCGGGGCGGTAGGCGACGATCCGCTCGGTGCCAGTATCGATAGCATAGACACCGAGACGAGCGCTAAACTTGCTCTCGAGTTGAACGAAATCTGGGTCAGCCAGAGCTGCTGGTGCCGTCTGGGGCGTATTCTCAGTCGGAGCAACAGGGGGAGCAACGTCGGCTTTCGTACACCCGGAGAGCGAGATGAGTGCAAAGATGAACATAAGTTGAGCCATTTTGATGATATGTGGACCGAATATAGCATTATATGATTTATTCATGATTTAACCCTCTTTCCGAAGATGATTATGGATTGATTTACGTTGCAGTACAAGCCGCCCCCATAGCATCGACTATCCGAACCCTGCCTGTGTTTTCCTATGATGTATCAAAGTGTCTCTTCCTGTTTTTCCATTTATTATACCATTTTTCCGGATAATGCTGGTTTTAAGGCGATAGGCACAAATTTGATATCCTCTTACGGCAACACAAAAAGACGTTCCTGATCATAGAGGAACGCCCTTTCCTTTTAATATGCGACTCTTCAAGGCCAAGCAGCTTCACTTCACTCACAACGGCCTTCTTTTCAATACGTTCAGGGTTTTATCGCAGCTCTTCGAATCAGCAGCCATTCGATCCAGCCATAGAGCAGTCCCATCACGCCAAATATAAAGATAGCCGTGTCGATACGCAGATGATACTCCTTCACATATACAGGATCATACAGCTGGTGGAACAGCCACACGCCTGCCGCAACCCATAATACACAGTACAAGAGAAGATAAAGCGTCATGACACTTCTTTTCCAAGGGATGAAACCCAGCAGCCAAGAAAATGGAAGCATGATCACCATGTAAATGATCACCGAGGCAAGAAAGACCACCGCAATTAAGGCAAAACCCAGGTTGTGGATGCCGTAATACATGCTTGTACGGATACTGTATCCTTCCATTAACTCAAGCCCGAGGTAAGCTCCGGTCAACAGGAACATAAATATGAACCCCATCGCAAAATATTTGGCAACGTTCATAAAACCATCCCACCCTATTCTCAGCTTGTCTTAGCCTATGTAATAGACGCGGGGTGACCCCGAAAGGTTTCTATTTAAATCCGATCCTGTTATCAACCATGGCTTCATTCCTCTGACTCACCAGCCGCTTCCCAGCGATCAATTTCCTTGCGGACTCGGGGTGCTACCTCGGTTCCGAGCAATTCAATGGCTCTCATGACTTCATCATGAGGCATCGTCCCGACCGGGACATGCAGCATAAAGCGGGTAATGCCTACGTGTTTGCGGAGGTGAATGATTTTCTGGGCGACTGTCTCCGGGTCTCCCACATAAAGGGCACCTTCGAAGCTTCGTGCCGCATCGAAGCTCGCACGGTCATAATATCCCCAGCCCCGCTCCCGTCCCAGCACATTCATGCTGGCTTGGGTCGATGGGAAGAACTTGTCCGCTGCCATCTCGGTATCTTCCGCAATAAATCCATGCGAGTGCGAGCCAATTGGCAGTTTTGACACATCATGCCCCGCATGGGCCGCCGCTTCTTTATACAGCTTGACCAGCGGCGCGAACTGCAAGGGGCTGCCGCCGATAATCGCCAGCACAAGCGGCAAACCGAGCAAGCCTGCGCGCACGACCGATTCCGAATTGCCGCCGCTGCCAATCCACACCGGCAGCGGATTCTGAACCGGGCGTGGGTACACGCCTAAGTTTTGGATCGCGGGACGGTGTCCGCCGCTCCAGGTTACCTTCTCCGATTCCCGGATCTTAAGCAGCAGCTCCAGCTTCTCTTCAAACAGCTCGTCATAATGACTCAGATCGTAGCCGAACAGCGGAAACGATTCGATGAAGGAGCCCCGGCCCGCCATAATCTCTGCACGCCCGTTCGAAATCGCGTCCAAGGTAGCAAAATCCTGAAAGACCCGCACCGGGTCCGCAGAGGACAGCACCGTAACTGCGCTGGTCAGCCGAATCCACTTCGTCTGCGACGCTGCCGCGGCAAGCACAACGGCTGGCGAAGATGCGGCATAATCCTTGCGATGGTGCTCGCCTACGCCATAGACATCCAGGCCCACCTGATCGGCCAGAACGATCTCCTCCACTACCTCGCGCAGCCGCTGCGCATGGCTGATCACTTCCCCGGTCTTCACATCCGGCCATGTCTCAACAAATGAACTGACTCCGATCTCCATCTTGATTTCCTCCTGTTATGTATGTGTCATTGACCCGCCCCTCCGGCAGACAACACGGTTTTGATTATCCATTTATCTTTATATTGAACTTTTGGCTTCTGTTTTTCAAGTTACAAGTTAACTGATGCGGTGGATTCTATGCAATCATGATGTCAGGAAAATAAAAAAATGGCCGTATCCTTGCGAATTCCAGCCATTCTTTATATCGCGTAACCGAGATTGCATGATGGTAATAAAGTTACTGTTGGGCTGCCAAGTATTCCTCGAGACGGTCCCAGGTTTGGGTAATGCCCTCTTCCATTCCCATCTCCAGCACGGTTTTGAGTGCTTCTGGGGATTCATATACACCTCGACTGACCAGCTTGGTCTTTCCATCGATCTCCTCAAGGGTCATGGTAACCGTGGTTGCGGGCATCCCCTCTGCAACTTGGCCTTCCGCATCCGAGAAATAGTCGATATAGACTATTTTCCCAGGCGCCTCAATTTCCTCATAAACCGATTTGCCCCAGGATTCCATGCCGTAGAAATCGCCCTGATTCTTATCCATGCATTTCATACAGTAATGCCATGAACCGCCTGGACGGAAATCCATGCTGGATACGGTAACCTCCCACCCGCGCGGACCCCACCACTGCTTCAGATGCTCTCCGTCAGAGAATACCTTGAATACCAGCTCTCTAGGTGCATTAAAAACACGTTCCAGTACAAGTACTTGCCCTTCAACACGGGTAATCATGGTGTTTTCCATCATACATTCCTCCTCATATTAAGTAGCTTAATCCTGATTCTTCGTGTCAGCCTGAAGTTTCTCCAAGTAGTTATCCAAGTTGTCGAACCGCTCGCTCCAAATTCTGCGGTAATCATTCAGCCAGTGGTCCATCTCCTCAAACGGCTCGGATCGAAGCATGTAATTTCGCCGGTTGGCGTCAGCCTTAACTTCCACCAGCCCAGCCTCCAGCAGCACCTTCAGATGTTTCGAGGCTTGGGGCTGCCTGATCTCCAGACGTTCGGCGATATCCCCTACCGTCATCGGTCCCCTCAGCAGAAGGTCCACAATGCGGAAACGACTCGGTTCAGCTAATGCGGTAAACGTTGTCAGTTCCATTGTGTCATGATGACCGTTACAGCACCGATGGTCCTTGAGATATGACAATTCTTCATTCTCTCTGTTCCCGTCATCATCATCACCTCTTTTTTTTACGGATATAATGGTGTGTTTGATTTCTTGAATCCAATATACCACATCAGGAATATTCCTGTAAAGGAATATTTAGATTTTATTGTAATGATGGACGACAACAAAAAAAGCAATAAACGTTGATCTCTCCAAGACCCGTCTATTGCCTCTCCTTGCTCCATTACACATGTCCTTTATTTAAAGAACACTTTGTCCACATTATATTCAGCCTTTAATTCATTGATAATATAGGTTTCATAGATTTCTCTGTGAACGGCATCTTCGATGACACAGACCTCTATTCTTGTCACTTCATTACGATGGTCCTTAATGGGAGATACACTATCTTCAAAATGCTTCTTGATCCGCGGTCTTAGCTTTCTGGCTTTGCCAACAAACAAGAGCTCCTCCTTGCTGTTGTAGAACATAAAGATCCCGCCCCGGTCTCTCGGGATCAGGTGGAAATCCGTAAATCCGTAAATATGGCTCAGTTCCGGAGCAGCCTGCTTGGTAATGGTGACGTCCGGCTTGGGGATGGTTATATTGATCACGACTAACGCTCACTTCCTCAATTCATATATTGATCTAAAT
This sequence comes from Paenibacillus sp. Cedars, assembly GCF_003184205.1. Lineage (NCBI taxonomy): Bacteria > Bacillati > Bacillota > Bacilli > Caryophanales > Paenibacillaceae > Paenibacillus > Paenibacillus sp. Cedars. Next base: position 6,050,835 of record NZ_CP020866.1, on the reverse strand, counting down.
AGTATCACTAATCTACAAATTTGCCCATGCGGGAATTTCAGGAGCACCCCGCTATAGGCATCCGCATAGGATGTAATCTATGTATGACTAATAACGATGGGGGTCTTTCCATATGAGTCTTCAATATCCAGGACACCAGGAACAAACCTTATATCAAGCTGAACCCAATATGAGGCACAGCATCCAATCCGTTCGGGATCATATTCACCATCTGTGCAAACAGCATGCGAACCAACTGGTTCGCGTCGAAACGCTGGACGGTGACGTCTTTGAAGGGACGATTATCCGGTGTGACAGAGGAATTCTATACTTAAGTCTGCCAGACTACAATCACCAGCGCGGTTTCGGTCCCAGCTACTATAATCATGTCATTCTGCCCCTTGTCCTCTTCGAATTACTAGTAATCACCCTGCTCTATACCTAGAGCCTGGCTCATCTTGCATTCTTGATGGTGTAGCCGCTCTTGCTCACTTCCAAACCTATAAACCGATTAAGGAGTGAATCCATTATGGCATTTATGCCGCCGCAAGGACCTCAGGGACCGCAACAAGGGCCCTCTTCTCCACCCCCGCAGACTGTACCCCAACAACCGCTTGCAGCTACCTTTGCCGTTGACCCTGGAGCTATTACGGGCTGTCTATTCCGCAACACCTATATTTGGCCGAGAAATGGGCCGGGCTTCTGGTTTTATCCGACCTTTGTTGGCCGGACATCGGTTGCCGGCTTTCGCTGGACCGGGAGGATGTGGGTATTCTCAGGATTTGATCTGGGGAGAATCGAGTCGTTTACCTGTTTCTAAATCCATCACAGCAAAGGGACAGGATCAACCGACTGTATGGGATGACCACAATCGTTTGCTTGCTTCATGAAGAGAGTGCCTGGGTGGTACTCTCACAAGCTTTACATAGCGGACAAGCTAATATGCCGAATAAGCTTACATGATCAGCATGTCCATTTTGCCCAAAAATAAAATTCTTGATTATCATCGGAGAACGTTAAATAATATGTAACAGGCCCACTTTCAAATCCGATAATATAGATTGGGTTTATATCTTTAACATACACAGCAGAAAGGTTGACTTGAACATCATGGAATTATCGCAGCAGGCCACTGGGAACAAAGGGCCTAAAGAGCCGTTTCCCATCTCGATATTGTCTCTTACTGTAGGCGCTTTTGCCATTGGAATGACGGAATTCGTGATCATGGGAATACTCCCGAACGTCGCGGACGATCTGAACGTCAGCATCGCCTCTGCCGGACAGCTGATTACGATGTATGCGCTCGGGGTAGCTGTAGGAGCTCCTATCCTGACCGTTCTTACCCACCAAATCCCGCAAAAGAAGCTGCTCCTGCTGCTCATGGGTTTATTCATTCTGGGCAACGGCGTATCGGTCTTCGCTCCCAACTATGCCGTGCTGATGGGTGCCCGGATGCTGACGGCACTGACACACGGCACCTTCTTCGGTGTGGGAGCCGTTATCGCCTCGAACCTGGTACGGCCGGACAAGCGAGCCGGGGCCGTATCGATCATGATGGCAGGGTTAACGATAGCCAACATCATCGGGGTTCCGATCGGTACCTTCATCGGTCAAACGATGGGCTGGCGCGCCTCCTTCGGGGCGATTGCCATTATGGGCGTTATCGCATTGATTGGCATTCTGATCTTCATTCCGAAGATCCGCCAGGAGCAGGCCTCGAGCATCGCCCAGCAGATCACAGCCCTTATGAAGCCAGGACTGCTTCTCTTCCTGCTCATCGGAGCGCTTGGCAACGCGGGCCTGTTCGCTGTATTCACCTATATTGCTCCGCTGCTCATTGAGATCACCGGCTTTGCAGAACCCAGCGTCACCTGGATTCTGGTGCTGTTCGGCATCGGCGTGACCGCAGGTAACATCGTGGGCGGAAGACTTGCAGACTGGAAGCTATTGCCCTCCATTCTGGGCGTCTACTTCACGACTGCCGTTATCCTGACCATCTTCACCGTTACCATCTATCATCCGGTGACTGCTGTGCTGACCATCGTGCTCTGGGGCGCTGCCTCCTTCGCTGTGATGCCCGGGATGCAGGTACGCGTGATGAGTCTTGCCCAATCGGCCCCGGCACTTGCCTCTACGGCAAGCCACTCCGCCGGTAATCTCGGAAATGCAGCGGGAGCCTTCATTGGCGGATTGGTCATTACCCATTTGAGCTTAACCTCCCTGCCTTGGGTAGGAGCTGCATTAGTAGGACTTGCCTTCATTCTCGGGGTAGCCTGCTATATGTATGAGCGCAAGGCTGCTGCGGCTGGGGCATAATCATGAGAAAAGGCGTAACCGGACATGACACTCCCGGATTACGCCTTTCATTTATATATGAGTTCATCCATCTACAGATGCTGCGGCAATCTGAATAACGTCTGCTATGCAGACAGCCAGCAGTTCCAAGGATCCCATCCATCATGGCGTTAGACGCAAATGATCGATCGTTTACAACACCTTGATCTCCAGCAGCTCGTACTTGACGATGCCCATCGGTGCATCCACGTTGACTTGGTCGCCAACCGCTTTGCCCATCAGTGCTTTGCCGAGCGGGCTTTCATAGGAGACTTTATTATTCAACACGTCTGCTTCTGCCGGGCCTACAACCTGATATTCAAGCTTCTCTGCAAACTCGATGTCGTTCAGGACGACATTCGAACCGACATTCACCGTTGTCGAGCTTACCTGCTTGGAGTCGACAATCCGGGCGCTGTTCAGTGTTTTTTCTAGGATAATGATGCGCGTTTCCATAAACGCCTGGTCGTTCTTGGCCGAGTGGTACTCGCTGTTCTCCTTCAAGTCACCATAGCTGATCGCAAGCTTGATCCGTTCCGCTAACTCTTTGCGTTTTACATATTTGAGGTCATCCAGTTCCTCCTGGAGTTTATCATAGCCCTCTTGGGTCAAGATCAGTTCTTCTGCCATGTTCATCACATCCACTTCGGTTTCTTACTTCTAGTGTACTCTTAATTCCGAAAATAAGCGAAAATTTTCTGAAAATCAACGGATGGAAATTATGGAATTCCTCCCTGGCAGCTGGACACCAGCGTTGAGGAAGCGGAGCTCATCCTGAAGCGAGCCCAAAAAACCCCTGATTTCTCCGTAAAGAAAATCAGGGGTTTTCTCTCATAGCTAAAAATTATGACCGCCCAGCCTCAGTCTCCGCCTTCAAGGCTTCATATTGCTCCATCAGCTCACCCATAATCGGATGCTCGCCAGCCATACCGGTATATTGGGAAGCCGTGTCGCTTACTCCGATATCCCGTACGGAGGCTTGCAGTTCTACACTTTCCGGGTCTTCGGGCACATCAAACAACAAGGCCGCTGCCATGGATTTGGCCAGACTCTTGTAAGGGAGCCCGCTCTCGAATGCCAGCATCGCTGGAGATACCAGCCGGTCGCCGGGAGACAGCTTCCGAATCGGGGAGCGTCCGACGCGGGATACCTCGTCTGTCAGCGCCGGATTACGGAACCGCTCCAGAATGGTGTCAATATACGCTCCATGCTCGGCAGAATTGAAGCCATGTTTATGCACAAGCGCAGCCCCTGTTTCCTCCAGCACCGCGCGCACATGGGCCGCCACCTCGTCATCCTTCATGGCGTCCTGAATTGTCTCATAGCCTTTCAGGAAGCCTACATAGGCAGCAGAGCAGTGACCGGTATTCACCGTAAACAGCTTGCGCTCAATGTACGGCTCCAGGCGGTCCACATAGTGAATGCCTTCTACCGGCGTATAGCCTTCAAACATCTGCGAGCGATCCACCGCCCACTCATAGAACGGCTCCACCACCACCTTCAAGCGGTCCTCATGCTGCTGCAGCGGCACGATCCGGTCTACGGCTGCATCCGGGAAAGCCACCCGCTGGTCGGCCTTCTGCTTCGTCTCATCATCCAGCTTACCGTACACATGCTCTTTCAGCTGCGTACTGCCGCCGATGGCATTCTCGCATGCAATAATATGCAGCGGTGCCGATTCTCCCTGCAACCGAAGCTTTAGCCCTTCGGCAATGGTACCGGCAATAAACTTCAGAATGTTCACGCCTACCGCTGTTGTGACGAGATCGGCTTCTGCCACCGCACGCGCGGCAGCCTCCGGCTCCGAAGCGCTGTTGAGGGCCGTAATGCCCTTTACAACCGTTGTCTCCTGCCCTTCGCTGGCCAGTGTTACAGGATATTCTCCACGAGCCTTCAGCTCCGAAACCAGCTCCTCGTTCACATCGACAAAACAAACCTCGTAACCTGCCTGGGACAACAGGAGCCCTATAAACCCGCGCCCGATGTTCCCTGCTCCGAAATGGACTGCCTTCATGCGCCCATTCCTCCTTCGAAGATGGCCAGAATCTCCTCTTCGCTCGATGCGTTCATCACCTTCTCAATGCTCTCGTCATCTGTGAAGATCATCGCAACGTTTGTCAGAATCTCCATATGGTCACCGCCAGCGGCCGCGATCCCAATGACGATGAACGCCGGCTCGTCTCCGCCGAAATCAACGCCTTCCGGGAAGCGAACGATGGACAATCCCGTAGAGATAACCATGCCTTTGGCTTCCTTGGTGCCGTGAGGAATCGCGAGTCCCCCGCCCATATAAGTGGATGCAATCTCTTCGCGCTCCAGCATCTTATCTACGTAATCCTCTGATACGTGGCCTGCCTGCACCAGCAGATTCCCCGCCATGCGGATGGCCTCGCTTTTATCATTTGCCTTCGCATTCAATACGACTTTATCTTTGGACAGTATGTTATTCATGTTAGTCTCCCTCTTTCTATGGTCTGTGATTGAAAAAATGCTGCAGCTCTTCAGCCAGGTATGACCGAATTTCGTCCTCGCCGCCCCGCTCCATCAGCTCAATCAGCTCGGAGCCGAGCAGCATCGCACTGATCTCGCTGAGCACCTCCAGGCTCTCCTTCGGGAGCTGCTTCGGTGCCAGCATCAGCAGAATGACCCCTGCTTCCGCCCCATCCTCAAGCGGTGCGGCATGCGCTAACCGGAACAGGGTAAGCGACGGGCAGGCGATATAACGGCTGCGCGTATGGAACAAAGCCAGCGTCGTATCCGGGATGAGCTGAGTGCCCATCCGTTCACGCTCAAGCAACCGCTCCTTCACCTTCCCCGCATCGCTGACCGCACCGCACTCGTACACCTTGGCCAAGGCCTCGTTCAACGTACCCTCCAGGTCATCCGGACGGTTATCCAGATCATGCACATGAAAGCCGTCCAGGAGCGATACAATCGCATTCATCAGCGCGGCCTGCAGGCGAAGCCGTTCGAATGATGCAGCTTTACGCTGTTCTTCGATCCGGTTGACGGCCGTGCCGCTTCCACCCGGCTTCACGGACGTGCTCTGGATATATTGAAGCAGCGCCTCTTTATCATCCGCTGTCAGCAGCGGGCTTAATCTCACATATCGATTCTTCGGCAGCGGAAGATCTATGGTTGATATAATGAGATCATATTGCTCCTTCGGCATTCGAGCCGCTTCATACCATGACACGTTGCCAAGCACCTCAATCTGAGGCATCTCCTTGTTCAGCCGGGTTCCGAGAAGCCTTGAGGAGCTAAGACCGCTGGAGCATACGAGGATGGCTTTCAGATGGTGTCCCAGCTGGTTCAGGCGTTCACTTGACGCCCCAAAATGCATAACCAGAAACCCGATTTCCTCATCCGGGATGGTCAAGCCCAGCCTCAGCTCATCAACCGAATGCCGGACAATCCCGAACAGCTCCTCATAATCCTTCCGGATCGGACTCAGCAGCGGATTCCGAATCCGGGTCCCTTCCCGAATCCGTTTCATGGCTGCACCGATATGCTCCACCAAGCCTGCCCGCAGCGTGCGATCCTCTTCAAACGGAACGCCGGTGCGCCGCTGCACCCGCTCGATCAGGCGGTGCGCCATCTCCACCATTTCCACATCCGTATGGGCCAGCTCACTGACCTCGGACATATCCCTGGCTGCCTCGAACAAATTCGAGATATATTTCATTTCTGAATCCGTAAAAGGGATCTCCAGTGTTTCACCGAGACGAACGGCAAAATCTCTGGCTTCCTCCATGGAGGAGGCTCCATCCTGAGTGGCGATATCGGCCTCCTCCATACGCCGTCCCTGCCTGATCCGCTTCACGGAAACCGATAAGGCAATCAGCATGGAGGTATAGGCACTTTCGCTAAGGCTCTCCGTCCAGCTCCAGTTCATATCCCACAAGCTTTTCTCCACATCCAGCAGCACCGGTTTACCAACCATGGAGAGCAGCCGGGCCGTCACCGGCTCTCGGGCATCGCTGTAACCGTCCCCGACAAGATCCGAATAATCCAGATATTCCTCCGCAAGCCTGCAAATGGCCCTTCGCCTTACGGCTTCCGTGCCTTCAAGCTCAACCCCGTAACCTCTGCGGCGGATCAGATTAAGCTTGAACCTCTTCATTAAGGGCTCCAGCTCATCCAGATCGCTGCTGACGGTAGGCACGGTCACCTTCAAACTGTGGGCCAGGGCAAACAGTTTGATGGGTTCATCAGCCTCAAGCAAAGCACATAACATGAGGATTTTGCGCTCTTCCACGGAATAATCGGCAGGCTTACCTTCAAGCAGGCGTTTCCGCAGCTGGGCGATACCCTCAGGCGTTTCTCCTTCCAGCCGGATGCCCGTTCCCGACTTTTTATGAAGCAGAACGTCTGCGCCTTGCAGTCCTTTCTCAATCTCCTCCATTTCCCGGTGAACCGTCCTGACGCTGACCCCGATCTCAGCCGCTATTTCCGCAGCTGTCATGCCCTCGGTCCTGCTCATCAGGAGCAGAAGGATTTGTCGCTGGCGGGCAGTGATTTGTCCCAGACGCATGGCTCCCTTCTTCATGAAATGGAGACAACGCCGGCGTAATTACGCCAGCGTGTCATATGATGCAGAACTATTTAGTCTTTGAGTCGTTCCACCAGCTCATCATATCTCGGACTCTTCAGGAAGTTGTCGATCGAGATATGCTCCGCATTCGGATTCTTGGCGATGGCCCGCTCCGTGAGTGTCTTCTGGGTGATGACAATATCCGCGTCATCCGGTATTTCACTTACAGCCGAGTTCACAACGGTAATGTTGACACCCGCTTGCTGCAGTTTCTTTCTAAGCACCGAGGCGCCCATTGCGCTGGAGCCCATGCCGGCGTCACAAGCAAACACGATTTTGTTCACATTGTCTTTATCCAGATTGGCAACAGCCGCAGATGCAGGAGCAACCTGGTCGTTCATGCCGCCGGTCTTCATTTCCTTCATCTTCGCGGAGGCTTCTTCAAGATTCGGCTCTTCTTCTGTCTTCTTACCCGTTTTGAGCAGCAATGCCGCTACCGCAAAGGATACAATAGCTGCGGCAAGAACACCGGCCAGCACCGGAAGCAGTCCGCCCTTAGGCGCCATAGCGATGAAAGCAAAGATACTGCCCGGCGACGCGGGCCCCACCAATCCGGCTCCAAAGATCTGGAAGGTGAAGGTTCCGGCAACGCCGCCCGCAATCGCGGCCAGGATCAGAACCGGCTTCATCAGAATGTATGGGAAGTAAATCTCATGAATACCGCCCAGGAAGTGGATCACTACCGCGCCGGGTGCGGAGGATTTGGCAGAGCCGCGTCCGAAGATCCAATAGGCAAGCAGAATGCCGAGACCAGGACCCGGATTCGATTCCAGCATATACAGAACAGATTGACCAATACGTGCTGATTCCTCTGTTGCGATTGGACTGAAAATCCCGTGGTTGATTGCATTGTTAAGGAACAGCACCTTCGCCGGCTCAATGATAATGTTAACGAGCGGCAGCAGGTTGGCATTGACCAGTACATCCACGCCTGCCGAGAGCGCTCTGGTAATTCCCTGTACCAGCGGCCCGATTCCGGTGTAAGCCACCAGGGTCAGCGCGCCCCCGATAATACCGAGCGAGAAGTTGTTGACCAGCATTTCGAAGCCGGATTTGATTTTGCCGTCAATCAGCTTGTCGAATTGCTTCAATACCCAAGCTGCAATCGGACCAACAATCATGGCGCCGAGGAACATCGGAATATCCGCCCCGACAATGACGCCGATTGTTGCCACAGCACCGATGACCGCACCGCGCTTGCCGTGAACCATCTGTCCGCCCGTATAACCGATTAAGAGCGGGAGCAGGTACGTGATCATCGGGCCGACCAATTCCCCGAGTTTCTCGTTAGGGAACCAGCCGGTCGGGATGAACAGAGCCGTAATCAGACCCCAAGCGATGAACGCGCCGATATTCGGCATCACCATGCCGCTAAGGAGACGGCCGAGCTGTTGAACCCTTACCCGGATACCTTTGGAAGCGTTTGTATTTGTCTCATTGGACATCGTATTGACCTCCTAGTCATATTTGAACAATAAATCTGAATATTGTGTTGTCGCCTTGCTCTGACATCTATATGTTAAGTCAGCCCGGCAAAAGGCTCAACGAAAGGAAAAGCGGGTTTCGTCAAGAATATTGTTGACAACTTTTAAAAGGATCATGTCGTTTTTTTGAAAATACATGATGGCTCGCGTTTTCATTCGAAGATTCGCATGACCGCACCACCCTGTAAATTCCAATTTTATGAGTGATATTACCCTGCCAATGGGCGAATTTCACGGAGCTCGTACACCTATCTTCCTAAGTTCAACGAACCGATAGCTGTCCTCTTGCGCTTTAGCCTTGTGCAAAAAAATAAGAAGAGGGACCGAACCTTTTTCTGCCATAGAGACAATATAGGGTGTAAGCTGCTTACCCAGGAGGGCCCTCTGAATGCAAAGTGAATACATGTACCAGCTACTTACACAAATGAAAGATGGGCATCAACAGGCGTTCCATGCGATGTATGATGCTACCTACCAGGATGTCTACCGGACCGTTTCCTTTCTGGTGGATCACCCGCAGGATCGGGAAGATGTCATGAATGAGATCTATATGCAAATGTGGACCTCGCTTGCAAACTACGATACGAACCGGCCATTCCACTTCTGGCTGCACGGCTTGGTGATCCGACAAGTGCAGAGATTTCGGGTTAAGAGCTGGCGGAGATTCCGAATTTTTGAACGTATCCGCGCCTTCTCGCGGGAAGAGTCCCACTGGGATCAGCCCGCCGTGTTCATGGATGAGACGAACCAGATGATATCGAAGGCAATCCAGCAGCTGACGGACAAACAGCGTACGGTGATTATCCTCCGTTTTTTTCACGACTATGCTCTTGAAGAAATCGCGACATTGCTCGAAATCCCCCTGGGAACAGTCAAATCCAGATATCATGCAGGCCTTACGGCCCTGCGAAAGAACTTACGGAATCTCCCCCCGGAAAGGATGGAAAAAATCAATGCCTATTGAACACAAAATCCGTGAACATCTGCACAAAAAGGCAGAGGCTATGGCGTGTCCCCCGGACATTTCCAAACGAATAGAACAATCCTATTCACAATACTTCCAACCCAAAAGGAGCAAAAAAACGATGAAAAAAAGATTCATTAGCGGAATTGTTGCCACGGCGATTCTGATTCCAACTGCGGCATTTGCGGCTCCTCCCCTAATCGAGATCCTTACCAGAACATCCATGACTACCGAACAGATCAAGTCGGATGAGGTTGGCAATGCAGCGCTTGAGAAGCTGTATAGCGCATTTCCCGAAACCAAATCGTTCGAGATGGTCAATGCAAGCACCGTTCAAGACGTTCAAACCAGCATCATGCTGCGGGAAAAGGGAGGGACGGGCAAAACGATTACCCTTCATATGAACAGTGTGTCGGGTACGATTGAACACGTGATTCAAGAGAACTGGGAGCCCAAGGAGAAGCCGCTCATGGCTCTGACCGATCAGGAAATCAAGGCAAAGGTAGATGATCTCATCAATAGAATGTATGGCCCCATCGAAGATTACGAGTTTGCTATGGAGCCAATGGACAACCCGGATCAAAAAACGTGGATGCTGAATTACAGCAAAAAGGGAGCCAGTGAGCCGTTCTATCAGATATTTGTGCATGGCAATACCATCAGTGCTTCTCGGATCGAAGGTGAGGCTACGCCTTCCAATGCTGAAGTAGAAGGTTTCTTCACCACGAACGGTAAGCCGGATTATTTTGCCGATGCCTTCTTGAATGATGCAAAGCTGTTTGCCCTATTAGGAATGAGCGCAACGGAATTGAAAGAAGAATTGGCCAAAGGGAACTCCGTTGTGGAGGTTGCTGCCTCTAAAAACGTCTCAAAACAACAGGTGATCGATGTCATCGCCCAAACACAGGTTGATACACAAATTCAAGGAGAGCATCATGGCGATGCTCCAACAGGCAAAACTTCAAATGAACAAATGCTAAAAGCTGTCGAACCGAAAGTATTGCATGTGATTGAGCACAAAAATGAAGCACCGTCGAAGAAATAACGAATCAATCGTTTGAGATAATCCATGTACTAGGCAAGCCGGACCAGATTGGAAAACTAGTAAAAAAGAAACGCCCGAGACTCTCTTTGGCGTTTCTTTTTCCTCTGTGCATTCCCTATGTTTCCTATACAAAATGGGATAATACCAACACAGCCGGCGAGTTCCAATAGATGGTCACTTCGTTGGTAGAGTAACTCTCCATCACATCGGCAAAAGAAGCTGCCGGCGCCTTGCCTGCCAAGTGCTTAAGCGCGTAATCATCCTGAAGCCCCTTATTCGGACCGCCTGAGACGAGACCGGGAACGGGCGCCTTAACGCCGTCTCCTTCGGAAGGGCGATGATGCGGATACAGGATCGGCTTCGCCCCGTACCCGGTGACGTAACTCATCCCCATCACGTTAGCTCCGAACAAATAGTGTACATGCTCATGCACATGGGACTCATAGTCTTCGGTGCCGGACAATCTGCCCGCTATCAGCAGGAGCATCGCGTGATTTAATACCAGCATGTTGCTGCCCCAGATGTATTGATCCGGATGAAGTGAAATACCATACCCGTCCCGTTCACTGACCGCGGCAAGCTCGTCCGCACGTTGAATTAAACCCCGCATCAAAACTTCCGCCAATTCCGGGTCTTCTTCCCGCTCCGACATCAGATAGGCAAAGGTTCCATAGCCACCCATGTCGGCCCAGCCCAGTTCATATTTACCGAAGGCATTCTGCTTGGCTAACGCTTGGAAAGCCTCATGGTAACGCCCTTCACCCGTGGTGCGATACAGCTCGGCCGCCGCCCAGTATCGTTCATCGGCATCCTGACCGTCACCGTATTCACCCGTAGCAATATCCGCCGGGTTGCGGAAGCCCGGCATATCCGGATGTTCCGCCAGCCATGCCCAAGCGCGTTCTGCCGCCTTCAGGCAGCTGGCAGCGAAGGGCTCGTCGTAAGGGGCGTAGATCCGCGCCGACATTGCCATAATGGCAGCATAACAACCGGTTGCTGTCGCCGATATCGGCGACAGGTACAGTGCGGCCGTATCGGCCTCCGGCATGACGTCTCCTCCCGGGAACTGCAAAGTCGTGAGCTTGTGGAACAGCCCTCCCGACTCCTCATCCTGCATGCGCTGCATCCACTCCAGCTCATACCGGCATTCATGGAGCACATCCGGCATGGAGCCGTCACTTTCCGGCAATGGCAGCGGCTGTGCAAATGCCTCCGGGTACAGCTCGAAGGCCAGCAGCAGATCGGCTACCGCCTTGGCGCCCGGAACGACATACTTGCCATAGTCCCCGGCGTCATGCCACCCTCCCCAGGCATCCACTTGCCTGGATTCCTCTCCATGAACGATGGCAGGCGTGAGATGACACGCTTCATGCTTCCATGGTCCAGCGTGCAACTCGTCCAAGGCCATCCCGCACCGGAAGTAATAAAACGCTTTCAATAATGCGCGGTGTGCATCCTCATAGACTGACTCCGCAATGACAAAAGGAGCCGAGGTCTGCCCATCCTCCGTTTCGATCCGGTAGGTGCCTGGAGCTTCATACCCCGTGAAATCTCCCCGGCTTACCGTCTGCCCACTGGCAGCATCCACGATGGCAGGCGATGTGCTCCCATGCCAAACCGTCTCGCCGTTCTGATCATCTACAAGATGAAAACGACCTCCCTGACCAGGGATAACCGCAATCTTGGTGTCCTGGCTCCGGTAGCCCAGCTGGTTAACGGCAATGCCGATCGGTTGTTCATGCTTCATCTTCATGCTCCCATACTCATCCTCTCTGAATGGTCCATTCAAAATTCTATGCTGTTACACTTCGATACACATCATCAGGTTCCCTTTCGCTATCCATAATCCTTGAAAATAAATGGCTTCACTCTTCCCCATTGCCGTAAATTCAGCTAAAAAACAGGCTCCTCCCGCAAAATGAGGAAGAGCCTGCCTGTCTGTTTTTATCTGAATTGTGCAAACCTGATTACCGCTCATCTTCGGACTGAAGGATATAACCCTTTCCACGGATGCTCTCAATCGCCAGAATATCCCGCGTCTTCTTGCGCACCCGATAGATCAGCGCGTTCAGCTCCTCCGAGCTCACGTCGGGCACTTCGTCCGTGCTGCAGCTTCGCTCGGGCCACACGTAGGTCTTCAGCTGCTCCTTGGACACAAACTGGCCTTGATGATGAATAAGCAGCTCCATGCACTTGTACTCTTTTTCCGAGAAAGCGTACACGTCTTCGCCGTATACCATCTCCTGCTTAAAAGGATTCAGCTGAAATCCGCCGGACGTCTCAATAGCGGCCAGATGTTTGATCAGCGGCGTGATGTCCATCGTCTCATCCATGCTCAGAATCGAGAAGGACAGCACGATAAGATCGCCCGCCAGCACAATGATATCCCCATGCTGAAGGGGAACTTCCTCTTGAGGAGCCAGCCGCTCCTTATTGACATAGGTTCCATGCTTGCTGTCCAGGTCCTTAATGCTGAAATGCCCGCTTCTATACAGCAGCGCCGCATGCCGCCGGGACACAAAAATATTATCAAACGCAATATCCGGATGAAAGTGCTGCCCCTTGCGGCCAAGCACCATCATCGGTTTGGTTAACGGTATTACGTCTCCACGCTCGTAGGGATTCCCCCGCTCCACCATCAAAAAGGAGGATTTGTCCATCATGCTCCCTCCTGTTTCCTTAAATTACCTATCGTATTTATCAGTTCGCTATTATGCAATTGTCATGCTCCAGCCATTGAGTATGCGCCCAAAATCACTAAGATTTAAATAAGAGAAAGAAATAGAGAACTTAGAGAGAGAAGTTAATCAAATCTACTATACTGCTTATTGTAAACGATTTTGGGGGATTGGATCATGCGAACACTAAAAAGATGGAAGAATATCATACTGTTTTTTGTCGTTCTGTTTGTATTTCTATTTGTTAATAATACATCGCTATTCACCGAAGACCGTCATGGAGAGCCGCTGCTGCTGGCCCATCGCGGGCTCGGTCAGACCTTCCCGATGGAGGGCATTGAGGCTGACACTTGCACCGCTTCCCGCATCTATGTGCCGGAGCATGCCTATCTGGAAAATACCCTTCCGTCCATGGAAGCTGCGTTTGAGGCCGGTGCCGATATCGTGGAGCTGGATGTCAAGCCGACCAAGGACGGTCAGATCGCTGTGTTCCATGACTGGACTCTGGATTGCCGCACCAATGTGGAGGGCTCGGTCAAGGATTATACCATGGACCAGCTGAAAAAAATAGACATCGGGTATGGCTACACGGCTGATCAAGGGGCCACCTATCCGTTCCGCGGCAAGGGCGTGGGCCTGATTCCATCATTAGAGGAAGTGTTAACGGAATTCCCGGACGGGGAATTTCTTATCCATATCAAAAGCACAGACCCAGAGGAAGGGAAGCTGCTTGCGGACTATCTGGCCGGGCTGCCGCTGAAGCGTCTTAGCCAGCTGACCGTTTACGGGGACGATCAACCGATTCGTACGTTAAAATCGCAGCTGCCTTCTCTGCGCGTCATGTCGATGGATACACTCAAGAGCTGTCTTGTATCCTACGCCGGAGCCGGCTGGAGCGGTTACATTCCCTCGGTCTGCCGCAACACCCAGCTGCACATCCCGGAGAAGTATGCCCGCTATTTATGGGGCTGGCCCGATAAATTCCTGAACCGGATGGACAGCATCAATACGCGCGTCATCCTGGTTGCCGGAGACGGGGGCTGGTCGGAGGGTTTTGACTCCGAGCTGGATCTGCAGCGGCTGCCAGACGATTACAGCGGCGGAATTTGGACGAATCGGGTGGATGTCATCGCCCCGAAACTGATCATTCAGAAGCCTGAATAGAGGAGTGCAGCATCTGCACATCCTTTTTTTCTATCAGAGTCCCCGCTCTTTCGTCCATACGGAACGGCTGATTTGCCGCTATCATGCCCCCACAACGCTGTGGGGCTTTTTTTTGTTTTCACAAGGGAACAGGGCAAAGTTTTTAGGGTGTTTTTACCGATGACTATTAGTAGGGTCTTTTACTCTAATCTCATATGACATTCATTGAAATATATAGGAGTTGATATTTTGGCCAGGGAAACAGAAAAAAAAGGTATGGTCTGGTTTAAGAATGCTCGCTCGAATCAGAGCCAACCCGAGAAGAACAACACCGAATACCAGGAGATCGCCGCAGCGGCAGAAGAGGAAACGGCTTATTCCGTAGAGGCTGAGATGCCTGCTGCAGAGAGCAATAAACATCTGTTCTCCAAGGATAATCAGGACAAAATCGGCCTTGACGTCATTGTGTCCATCGAGAACATGCTGAAGGAACGCCAATTGCTGTCTTATAAGAATAAAGGCTTGGAGGACCAGCTCTTAACCGCAAACGAAACGATTAACCGGTATAAGCACGAGCAGATCAAGAGAGATCAGCTCGTTCAGGAGAAGAACAAAGAGATCCGCGAGCTCGAGAATGTGCTGACCAACAAACAGATGAGTTACGACCAGCTGCTTGAGGACTACAAGGAATATCAGCTGACATCGAACCTGGCGTACGAGAAGCTCTCCAACCAGCTCGAAACGGAGACCGCCAAATATAACAAGCTCTATGAAGAGGCTAACCATTCACAATATCAAAGCATGCTCAAGATCAGCTCGCTTGAAGAGAAGGTCCGCGAGCTGGAGATCGCAAACGAGAAATATGCGGAGCAATACCAGAATATTCTGGATGATAAAGCCAGACTGATGCAGACCATCAATGATTTTACCGAGAAAATGTCCTTCTCCTTCTCACCGAAGACATCGGCTTCCAGCACATCATCTGAATAAAGACAGCCCGTAATCTAACATCTAGAGAAAGGGGGGCCATCATGTCAGACTCCTATGGAAAAGTCATTGAACTGCTGGCTATCGAGAGGGATTCCGAAGTCTTCGGTCTACGAATCAAGCTGTCCTTCACTGAATCGGCAGAACTAATATGGATCACTGATACCGATACCATCGAGAATATAGCAGCCGTGTCGGAATTCAACGGGATTCACAAATACCGATTATCCTTGCAAACCGTATGGGATGTAAATCAACAGCAATACATGGGTTTAATTACGCGTACATATCGTGATCATAGTGATCGGTTTCAATTCGCGTGCTCGGTTTCTTTCAGAAACGAATTAGAGTCGATTAAGAATGCAAGGCGTTTGGATGACTTACATACTTTGCCCTTCCTGTCTGCGTATCGATCTGAACCTGATGAACCCATAGCAGTACCGACCGAGGAGGGTACAGACGCCCGACGTTTCGGAAGGAAAAGGCATCGGCTTCCGCTTAAGCTGGTAAGCGCAACCATGATGAGTTTGATCTTTGTGTTGTTATTAAGTTCATTTAATTACTCAGATCCAAGTGGCATTCCGCCCCGCCAAGCAACAACGGCCACGGTGGAGGTAGAAACGGTCATCCAGCTGCTGGCCGAGAACCGACATGCGATAATGGCTAAACCCGTAACTTCGCTGGAGGAGGAAACTGAGAAACAGCCGGAGGATCATGATCTTCCTTCTGACACCGTTCCATATCTGGAGCTTGATGAGTTTATCAGCTTCAGCATTCCCAAAGGCTATGTAGCTCTAACATTCGATGATGGACCCTCCAAGCACTCCGTGGATATCATGAACATCTTGCAAAAATATGGAGTGGGCGGCACGTTCTTCTTTGTGGGCACCAATGTGAAAAAACATCCCGATTATGTCCAGGCTATCCATGCCAATGGATTTTCGATCGGCAGCCACTCCATGACCCATAGCCAAATGTCGAGCCTATCCTATAAACAGCAGGAAATGGAACTGACCCGCGTGGCTGAACTCATTGAGAATATTACGCACGAGAAATTGGTACTCTTCCGCCCGCCTTACGGGGCGTTTGATGGCCAGACCGAAGCATTAAGCCGTCACCAAGGCAACAAAATGGTGCTCTGGAATCGGGACCCTGAGGATTGGCTGACTCGCGACGAGGATAAAATCCTGGATTATGTCCAGCACATCGAGGCTTCCGGCTCCATTATTCTTCTGCACGAATCGCAGGCGGTTGTGGATGCCTTGCCGCGAATCATTCAGCATCTGCAGGATCAGAGTTTGAAGATTGTCCGTTTGCAATAGCGATCCTATGCTTATACATAAGGGCTGTACCCTGGATGTTTTGTACTTCAAACATCGGGTACAGCCCTTTTTGGGGTATAACAAAGCTTATGATCAACAAAGGCTATAATCAAAAAAAGGCTGTATGCAGCCATCCCCAGCTCTTCTTAAAGGCATTGGCACGCAAGTGTAGAATAGTATGTTCGAGGTGAACCTATGACAAAGCGATTTTCGACCCGCAAGAAAACCATTCTTGCAATCACCGCCACCCTTGCTTTTACCGGCATCTTTTTTATAACTTATTCCATCCTTCAGAACAGGGAGAACCCCGACATGACCGCTGCGTTTATCGAAGAACATATGCGGAACGATAACGGTACGCTGGCTACCTATCTCAAGCCGGCTCCTTCAGAGCGCCCGGATATCGTTGCAGGCAGAGAAGCGTTATCCGAGTCACTCGGGCTCTGGATGCAGTACGCCATCCTATCTGGTGATCAGGCAAGGTTCGATGAGAGCGTTCAGCTACTTACAACTTATTTCCTTCACCAGAACAAGGAGACCTATATCTGGTGGAAGCTTAGACCGGACGGACGATCCGACGTAACCACGAATGCGCTGGGCGATGATCTGCGAATCCTGGACGCCTTGCTGAAGGCATCCAGACTGTGGGACAACAACGAGTCCTATCTTCCATTGGCAAAAAGGATCGGGTCGACATTGCAGGCCTCCTCTCAAACCAAAGGATATTTGGTGGATTATCATGATTTTGAGCGGAATGAATCGCCCGCCGTGTTAAGCCTGGTTTATGCAGATATATCCGCACTGCGGGAGATGAAGCAGATCGGAATTCTGTCCAGCCAGGATTATGCACGATATCAAGACCTGCTGTTCCATATGCCGAACGACGACGTCTTCTACCCCAAGACCTTTCAGATTGGATCGGGTCAATATGAATACGACACCTCGGTCAATCTGATTGACCAGCTGATCGTTGGCATTCACCTGGCGGAGATGAACCATCCGCCGAGGGAGCTTATATCGTTCCTCAAGGAAGAGTTCCAGCAGAACGGACAGCTGGTTGGCCGCTACCACCGGGAGACCCGCAAGCCGGACGCGGCTTATGAGTCCCCTGCTGTATACGCTCTGGCCATAATTCTCGCGCTGAAAACGGATGACCTCCCTTGGGCACAGCAATTATACGATCGTATGACCCAATTCCGGGGCCAAGATCCCGCTTATCCGGGAGGTTATGTATTTGACGGCAATACGCATGCTTTTGATAACCTG
Source organism: Paenibacillus sp. Cedars (assembly GCF_003184205.1). NCBI lineage: Bacteria > Bacillati > Bacillota > Bacilli > Caryophanales > Paenibacillaceae > Paenibacillus > Paenibacillus sp. Cedars. Next base: position 6,033,039 of record NZ_CP020866.1, on the reverse strand, counting down.
TTTCCCCTGCTCGCAGAGGCGATGCTGAAGAACACGGCACGATAACTCTTCATTACAGGCTCTCGATCAGCATGTACACACCCGTAAAGATTAAGATGATGTAGGTGAAGATTTGAAACACCCGCTGGTTAATGACGTTGAATAAACGTTGTCCGATGAACAGCCCGGCGAAGACCAAGGGAAGCGCGATTCCGCTGGACATCCAGACCGTCTTGCTCGTTCCCGCCACCGTCACCTGAATGATCAGGCTGAGCGAATATATGAACAAATAGAAGGCCAGGGTTGTCCCTCGAAGCTTGGCCTTCTGCGTATCCGTGCCGGAGAAATATAACAGTAACGGCGGGCCTGGCATACCAATACTGGTTGTCAGAGAGCCCGATAGTCCCCCCACTGCCAAATCTCTGCCCCGGTTCTGGCGGATTCTAAACTTCAGCATCAGCAGCGCGGTTAGGGCCAGAATGATGAGGCTCACGCCTAATTTCAAAGCATCGATATCGATGAGCGAGAACACGATGATCCCTGCAGGCAGACCGGCTGTGCTTCCGATGACCAATCTTTTTAAGATGCCATAGTCGATATCCTTGCGAATCTTGGCGATCAGCGCAGCAGAAATCACAAGGGATAGGATCAGGTTGATCTGAATGGCTTCAGCCGGCTGGAATAACAGCAGCAGAAATGGAGTCGCCAGGATGGAGAACCCGAACCCGGTGCTGGTCTGGAGTATGGATGCCACAAGTATAATGAACACGAACAGAACAATATCCACGTTACACCTGCTTTCTTCACGTACTGCGGGCACGATTTAAATCTTTTTCACAAATTCCGATTTCAATTTCATCGCGCCAAATCCGTCGATTTTGCAATCGATATCGTGATCGCCGTCAACCAGACGGATATTTTTCACCTTGGTGCCTATTTTCAGTACGGAGGAGCTGCCCTTTACTTTCAGATCTTTGATCACCGTTACGGAGTCACCGTCGACCAGGACATTTCCGTTCGCGTCTTTCACGATCCTTGCCTCTTGGTCATGCTCCGCTTCAGACTCCAGGGTCCATTCATGGGCACATTCAGGGCAAACCAGAAGATTCCCGTCTTCATACGTATATTCTGAGTTACATTTCGGACAATTCGGCAAATTCGACATGATTTCATATTCTCCCGTTCTTGTTTATGTTTCAACATATCGTACCATTCTAACATATTCCTTCTTTTATAAAAGACTTAACGGAAATCCGCAAAAAAAAGGACACCCCTCGGTCGGGGTGCCCTTGATAACACTATTCGTTGACAAGAGACTTCGCTTTCTCCAATGCGGAGATCACCTTGTCACACCATTCATCAAACTCCGCGTCCTCCCGCTGCAGCTCCGGATGGGACAGAATATGGCGCACCGTCTGCTTGATGCCCTGATCCACGCGAATGGCTGCCACGAAGTCAGGAACCAGCCGTTTCAGCTTGCTGTTATCAAACACAACGCTGTTGGCTTTATCACCCCATAACGAGCCGCGGAAATCCTGCGTGCTGGTGGCATCCAGGAACTCGGAAGACACATGGACCGCATTCAGCTGTACGCCAAGCGCACCCGCAATGATTCCGTAAATCTGATTCCAGGTGAGCGACTCATCCGACGTGATGTGCACCGACTCCCCAATGGCATGTATGTTGCCCATCAGGCCGATGAAGCCTTTGGCAAAATCGCTGTTGTGCGTCAACGTCCACAGGGATGTTCCATCTCCATGAATGATAACGGGTTTATTCTCCAGCATCCGCTTCACGACCTGCCAGCTCCCCTTGCTGCCATGAACACCAAGCGGTATCGAGCGTTCATCATACGTATGGCTCGGTCTAACGATCGTAACCGGAAAGCCTGTCTCGCGGTACTGCTTCATCAGATAGTCTTCACATGCTATTTCATTACGGGAATATTCCCAATACGGATTCGATAATGGCGTGCCCTCGGTAATGCGATAATCGGACAAAGGCGTTTGATAGGCTGAAGCCGAGCTGATAAAAATGAACTGCTTGGTTCGCCCTTCAAACAGGCGGTAATCCCTCTCCAGATGGGCTGGTTCAAAGGCGATGAAATCAGCCACCACGTCAAAATGCAGGTCCGAAACGAGCTGTGCCACATGATCCTCATCATGAATATCAGCTTGCAGCACATGCGCTCCCTCCGGCAGCGCGTCATTTCGATTCCCCCGGTTCAACAGATAGAGCTCACACCCCTGTTCCAGCAGCTGCTTCGTGATTGCCGAGCTGATCGTTCCGGTCCCTCCAATAAAAAGCGCTTTCATATACCGCACCTCCACTAGCAGAATTGAAAACCATGTACCCAAACCTTCCATTATTTAAGATAGCATGGGCCAAGTTCCATTACAATTTCCTGTATATAAAAAAAGAGGCCGCACCTGCCCTGCGCAGCATGCGCAGTCTTAGTGCCGGCCTCCCGATCTCTTTACTTCCCATACGGCGGTTATCGATCTTATCATTTCACCCATTTATGCAGCAGCGGTCCTTCCTTGCCAAATACCGGGTCGGTATCCGGGACGGGGACACTTCTGATTTCGTGGATGGCCTGCGCGCGATCCGTCGGGTTCCGCTCCCTCAGATTCGGCGTGTTCCCTTCGGGATAAGCACCAATCACTTCAAAATCAGGGCTGCTGCTCAGCTTCATATGTGCAGTACCTGCTGGCAGCACAATCACATCGCCTGAAGAAATCTCCAGCCTCTCCCCTGCGTCACCGCCCACGAGGACGGTCGCGCTTCCGGACCTCACGCCCAGAACTTCGTGCGTGTTGCTGTGATAATGATGATAATCATATACGCCGCCTGCCCAACTCCCGCTCCATTGATGCCGGTTAAAGGCTGCCTCCAGCCCGCTCGGGTCATCCGCGAACACGCCATTGTATACAATGACGGGCAGCTCAGGATTGTTAGGGACCTCTCCATCATCGTTCACGAAAAAAGATCTGACATGGACTTCCATGATCATCCGCTCCTTTTTAGTTCATCGGTGCACTCGTAGTACCAGTACCCCGGGCGAGCGGCGCTCAAACAATAAACTCTGTTAAACCTCTCCCCAATACACCCTCGTCTCATAATCAAAAAACACGTGGCCCTCCTGCTCATTTCGATCAAATATACTACTGCGCAGTTCCTTCATCATCGGATCGTGATTCGGATGTTCGGGGAGAGGAGCGTAGGAGGAGGATTGCAAGCGGCCGCGCACTTGCCGCCAAGTTCAAGCCTCGTACTCGCTGAGCTTTCCTTCATATATCAAGTTCAGGCGCTCGCTTTGGCGAAAATCGTCCGGCGTTACCAGGGCAGGCAGCTTATCCCACAGCCTGACGCCGGATCGGTGCAGAATCTCTGCCACAAATTGCGAGCAGAAGTAGGAATTGCTGAACTCAATCGGTTCCTTGAGCGCGATGCCCAGCACACCCAATATATTATAAAAGTATTTTTTGTCCTTTCGGATGAAGGCCTGCAAGACCCGCTTCATTTTCTCGATGTCGCGTTCAGACACCCGAAGCTCATAGATGACACATGTCGTATTGGGGTACTTGCTGAACGTTCCCGTCCTCAGATCCTCCTTCACAAACCCGCCGTTCAGCGGGTTGTTCGGATTCTTTCTTCCGAAGCTATATAACTCCGACAGCTCCCGGTTAAAGGAGATCGAAGCATGATTGTAAGGTGCTCTCGTATAGCCCTGAATGACTTTTGTAAAGAGCGTTCCGGTATTGGTAAGCAGTATAAAGACCGAGCGATCGTCTACCATTTACGAAATTTCCCCTTATCAATTTGGAGTTATTCCTTCATAATAACATATGATTCCTGCAGCAGAACGAAAAATCCTACCCGTGACAAGTTGGTGATGATAGGCATATGGAAAGCTCGATACTAACCTTAATCCTGATATTCTCCGTCCTGTCGGTCATTCAGCTCCTCTATTATGTGATGAGCAAGACGCAGCCGAATATCGACTATACCGATGTAGGATTCCGCATCAAAACCTGGTGGGGCATGCTGGTCATCTTCTGCCTGGCGACGTTTCTGAATCCCGTCGTTTCTCTGCTATCCCTAATGGTGCTTACTTTCTTTACGCTCAAAGAATATTTCTCCATGATCAAAACAAGAAAAGCCGACCGCCGACTGTTCCTGTGGGCGTACTTAACCATACCTGTCCAGTTCTACTGGATCTATATCGAATGGTACGGCATGTTTATTGTATTCATACCGATCTATGTATTCCTGGTGCTGCCGCTCCCGCGATTGATCAACAAAGGCACCGTCGGGTTCATGCGCAGCGTCAGCTCGACCCAGTGGGGTCTGATGCTGATGGTGTTCGGGCTCAGCCACCTGGCCTACTTCCAATTTGCGTCGCCCCAGTATGGAGCAGGACTCGTGCTGTTTCTCGTTGTATTAACACAGCTCAACGATGTGGCGCACACCATCGCTTCCCTCTATTTTGGCAGACGCAGAATCGTGCCGACATCGAACCCCAACCTGACTTGGGAAGGCTTTGCCTGTGCGTTTCTTGCAACAACAGGATGCGCCTACCTCATCTACCCCTATCTGACGCCGCTCAGCCCGACCTTCGCCCTCTTATCCGGCATGCTGATCAGCCTCAGCGGCTTCTTCGGCAGCTTGACGGTATCGGTGCTGAAGCGGGATCTATTAATCGGCGACGACGGACGGTTCGATGCGTTGAAGAAAAGCTACTTAAGCCGGGTGGACAGCCTGACCTACACCTCGCTGATCTTTTTTCATTTCATTCGTTACTTCTACGAATTCATGTAGATTCCCCTACTCTCATAAAAAACAAGTTAATGGGGCACACTCTCGTGGTAATTAATGACAACGCGAGGAGGAAGAGATGATGACAGACGCGCAGTCTGGCCGTACTCATCCGGTTCCGGATTCTGCTCCATCCGATATCACGTCGCAAACGGTGAATGCCCTTGAGGATCTGTCCGGCGTGCATCCCGGCTACCGCCGGGCGCATGCCAAGGGATTCTGCTGCCGTGCCAGCTTCCGGTCGAGCGGCCTGGGCGCAGCCTTTACCACGGCCCCTCATATGCAGGAACAGGCGGAGACGCCTGCAATCGTCCGCTTCTCCGGCGTTTCAACCAACCCGGCCATGGCTGACCTGTTATCTCCGGCCAAAGGGATGGCCGTCCAATTCACCCTGCCTGGGGGCGATGTTACTTACTTGGTAGGGGCCACGGTGCCGGTCTTTTTTGCCCGTACACCCGAATCGTTTCTCGACATCATGAAGACCGTTAACGAGACTCGGGAAGGCGAGCGGGGACCGATAGATCTGATTCGAGAGATCATCACCCATTTCTCGGAGAGCAAAGAAAGCCTGCTGGCTGTAAAACTTCTAAAGCCGCCGGCCAGCTATGCTGCCTGTCATTATTATTGCATCCATGCCTACTTGTTCCTCGACTCGCAGGGAAATGCCCGGCCCGTGAAATTCGAATGGCTGCCGGAAGGCGGTGTGGAGACGCTGTCTATCAAGGATGCCGCACAGCAGCCAGAGGATTATCTGATGGACGAGCTGCGTCTTCGCCTTGAGACAGCAGCAGCTGTATTCCAGCTGGATGCCATTTTCGGGGAAGCCGGCGATCCCACAGATGATCCTACCCGCGCATGGCCGGACGACCGTAAACGAGTCATCCTTGGCCATCTCTACGTCACCGACATCATCGAGGAGCCCGAGGGGCTGCTCATGGACCCCACCGTCATGGCGGAGGGCATGGCGCTGTCCGATGACCCGATTCTGCACTTCCGGCACAGCACGTACACCGACTCGTACAACCGGCGCAGTGCCGGACAGTAATTCAAGCGGTGTTTGGGGTCCGCCTTGCCCGGTAAACGTCTGTCCTGAGGGACGAAGTCTCTGGCTGCTCGCCACTTGGCGAAGCATGATGAAGCGTGCGAGACGACACCCACCTGAAATACTCGGATAAACCTGAAAAGCCATAACCATGCGAGCCTTAGCTCACCTGGTTATGGCTTTTTGTAGCAATCAAAACAATCGTCATTATTAGTGCGAATACCCGGGAAGCTTCAAATCCACATGATGGGTGACCTGGTTTCTGCCGTTTTGCTTGGAGGCATACAGAGCCTGGTCCGCTTTTTGCAGGAGTGCCGCCTCATCGTCATCCGGCGTCGCTGTGATCATGCCGATGCTGATGGTAATGCTGCCTGTTGTCCAGATGGCCTCATTGACTGCGCGCCTGAACTGCTCCGCAATCTCCCTTGCTTCCGCCTCATCCAGCCCCGGCAGAATCATCACGAACTCTTCCCCGCCATAACGGGCCACGACATCTCCTTCACGTACACAGGATTTCAGTATACCCGCTACATCAACCAGAACCTCATCTCCCACCGCATGTCCCCATGTGTCGTTCACGCGCTTGAAATGATCGATGTCGATGAGGAACAAGGAGAATGGACGTCCTGATTGGTTGTAAAGTCTCAGCTGCTCTTCAAGCTGCTCTTGAAAGAACCTACGGTTCTTCAGTCCTGTCAGCTTGTCCGTATTCGACAATTCGACCAAGACCGCATTAATCTCCATCAGCTCCGTCTGCTTCCGTTCAATCTCCATATGAATATGCTTCAGCTCGCCAAGCGCCCGATCCTTCTCCCAATACGCTTCCTCAATCTGCCTCTTGGCCGTCCTCAGCTCCATCTCATAATCAATGCGCCTTCCCATCTGCACCAGTACGCAGTCCAGCCATTCTTCGCCTTCCCGCTCAAACCGTCGACCATTCAATATGAAGGGAACAGAATCGCCCCGACTGTTCTTTAAACGGATAAACAGCTCTTCCACATGTCCGTCAAGATGGATATGCGGATAGAAATAGGAGTGGAATATCAGCTTGTTTGCCGTCGACATCATCGCTTCAAAATGCTTCTGCACCACGTCTTCTTCAAGGTATCCCATCATATGAAGGAAGGTTTGGTTCACCTCTCTTACGATGCCTTGCTGGGTTATGGAGACATAACCGCAGGGTGCATATTTCAATCGCTCATCCATTGCTTATTGATCGATCCTTTCCGTACGGGCCCTCATCCTTAGAATACACGCTTATTTCAGATACTCCTGAATTATCGTAATGGTTTCCTCCGGATGACTGATATGCGGATAATGGCCTTTTGCCTCCATGAGGCGGAATGTACTGTTATGGAGGTGTTTATGTAAATATTCGCCGGCTGCAATCGGCACGATGCTGTCATCCGAACACTGCATAATGAGCACAGGCACGGTAACGCGAGACAATTCATTCCGGCAGTCCGAGAAAAAGGTCACCTCGGCAAACTCTCTGGTAATCCCAGGGTCTGTGGAGATGAAACTTCGTTCCAGTTCTTTGGTCAGCTTGGGAAGCTCTGGATTGTTCATGGCAATCGGCGCGAGAAAGCTCGCCCAGCCCGCGAAGTTCATCTCCATCATCGCCAGCAATTCGGTCACATCGCTTTTATCAAAACCTCCAACATACCCGTCACCATTCAAATAGCGGGCTGAAGGTCCGATCATGATTAATTGTTCAAAATAGTCCGGCCGCTGGATGGATGCCAGCATCCCGATCATGGAGCTCACGGAATGACCTATGAAGATAACGTCCTGAAGCTGCAGCGCTTCCATGATATCCAGCACATCCTGCACGTACCCGTCCAGGCTGCTGTACCTCTCCGATGTATACGCCGATAGATCGGATCGTCCCGAGCCTACGTAATCGAACAGCACGATGCGATAATGCGGCTCGAAGGCAGGCAAGATATATTTCCACATGCTCTGGTCGCAGCCGAATCCATGCGCCAGCATGAGTGTGCGCTCCCCGTCTCCTATCACTTTCACGTTGTTTCGTACAACAACCTCATTCATGTCCTGAACTCCTCTATCATCTTCTTCTCTACCATTCTAAGGGACCCCCTGTAAATATCAAGTCATTCCTGAAGAATGGCGTCGATTTAAGTCCAGTTCTATCGAAGTTACACGAAATGTTCCAGATTTCATTCCTCGTTAAATCGCTTTAGCCGCCTAAAATATAGAAAGATGCACCAAAACAGAGGCTATACTCGAAAAGCATCTATGTATTCGTTTTCTTGCTCCATAGCGCGGTTTTACTTTTGGGAGCCAATTACGATAGTTTATTACATAAGATGTTATATGGGTTTATATGGAATGAAAGGTTGTAAATGGATGATAGTATCCCTGCGCAACAAAATTTACCCCTTGACATTGATCGATATAGAGAAAGTGCCGATTCACCTCAAATCCCATAGAGTTGGCGCACCATACTGGTCTTCATCACACAGAGAGATAGAGAAGAGAGGAGTGAGGAGTTTGGAGTACTTTTTTTACGGATTAGCCGGTGTATTTCTGGTGTTTCAAGCCCTGTATACGGTAATTCCGCTGCTATGCAGCAAAGTGAAGAAGCTGAATGCAGATCTGGACGAAAAATCAATTTCGGTGCTCGTTCCCGCCTACAATGAGGAGCTGACGATCCGAAATTGCATCGATGCCATGGCCGGTCTGCATTACAGCAACTATGAGATCATGATCATCAACGACGGCTCCAAGGATGGGACGATGTCCACGCTTGACGAGCTGCTGGATTTACAGCCGGATGCCAGGCCGGCAGACAACAAGCTGACCTATAAACCGATCAAAGGATTCTATCGTTCCAATCTCTACCACCATATTTATGTTATCGACAAGCAGAATGGCGGAAAAGCGGATTCGCTGAATGCGGGCATCGATTATGCCGCCTCGGATATCGTGATTACCCTGGATGCAGACAGCATGCTGGAAGCCGACTCGCTCAAGTATGTGAATCAATATTTCCATGATGACGACATCATTGCGCTTGGCGGTACCGTCAAGATTGTGCAGGGTGCTGTGCGGGATGAGAACGGTGCAATTGTGGAGAAATTTCGTGGAAAAGGGCTCATTAAGAGCCAGATCATCAATTATACGCACGGCTTCTATGTCCGCAAGCTTACGCAATCGCATTTTAATTCGATCGTTGTGATTTCAGGCGCCTTTGGTGCCTTTTACAAGGACGTTCTGGTCCATGTGGCCGGTTTCCGCAGCACGGTAGGCGAGGATATCGACATTACCTTGAAAATTCATGAATATATCAAAGCCAATCGACTGAAGAAAAAGCTGGTATACGCGCCCGAAGCGGTATGTTATACCGAATGCCCCGAGAATCTCCAGAACTTCTACAAGCAGCGGATTCGCTGGCAGAAGGCATTTGTTGATTGCATCCTGATCTACTGGTCCAGGCTGTCCCAGAAATTCAGCGTCAGCGTGAGCCTGTTTTTTGCTATTGACGGGTTTATGCTGGGAACCCTCTCGGCATTTACCACGATATTTTATCTGGGGCAGACGCTGATCTTTGGCGGAAACCTGCTGCATGCCATCCTGTTCCTGCTTATAAGCGTGCTGCTCAATGCGGCCCAGGTCATCATTTCCTTGTACTTATGCCGTAAGTACGGCAGTACGTATACGTTTATGGATTATATGAGAATGTTCCTGTTCAGCCAGGTGGAGCTGTTAACCTACCGGAATTTGCTGCTGTACATCAATATTGCGGGCACATTTAAATATTTTGACAATGATGAGGGCTGGGGCTTCGTGGAGCGGAAAGGCGTTGCTACCATCAGCCAGAACATCGCCGCAGGATCGAATTAAGTCATGAAGAAGGAGGCTGCTCAAACAGCATGGTTCCAAATAAAAGAATCGTATACGTAGATATTCTAAGAATTCTATCCATCGTTGCCGTCATTATATTGCATTATACAGCGGAGGTGCTGACCAGCACGAATGACTTCAATTCCTCCTCATGGTGGATCAGCAACGGGTTTAATTCCATTTCCCGCTTCGCCGTGCCGGTATTCTTCATGATCAGCGGCGCCATGATTCTCCGAACCCAAATCACGACCTACCGGGAATTCTACGTGAAGCGCGTGCTGCCGCTGCTCATTCCCCTCCTGACCTGGTCGCTCATCTATGGCTTGTACAATCAGTACTACATTATGAGAAGCCGCATGAACGCCTATGAGTTCGTGGTCGATTTCGGTTATCGGCTGCTGACCGACCGGAATTATGTGCATCTCTGGTTCCTGTATGCCATTATTGCCATCTATATGACGGTACCGCTGATCAGCAAGTTTATCAAATCCTGCAGCGAGAAGGATCTCAGGTACTACCTGCTGTTATGGTTTATCGTCAGCATTGCGTATCGCTTCATCTCGGACACGGTATTCCGGGCAACTGATCAATATATTAACATTCCGATTATGAACATTCCGTTCTTCATGGGATTCCTGGGCTATTTTATACTGGGGTACTATCTGTTCCATTACGAGCTGCCGCTAAAGCTCAAAAATATATTATACAATCTGGGCATCGTCTCGTTCTTCCTCACGCCGGTAGCCACTTATTTTGTCTCGCTGCGCAGCGGTGTGCTGGATGAGATGTTCTACGGCAACTATTCCATGACCACCTTCTTCATGGCGGTCGGCTTGTTTGTTTTCTTCAAGGAGAAGGAAGCCACGATCAGCGATCAAATAAACCACAAAATCCAGAAGCTGATCAGTTCGGTCTCCAGGGCCAGCTTCAGCATCTATCTGATTCACCTGCTGGTGGAGATGATGCTGTCCGGCAGAACCGAGGTCGAGGCTACGTTTCTGGAAGCGTCCCTCAGCCTGATCGTGAATATCTCCATCATCTTCGCCATCAGCTACATCACCGTCAAGGTGCTGAACCTAAGTAAAACGGCAACCTACATTCTATTCGGCGGGCGGGGTTAACTACGATGAGAATAACGATATATACCAAGATGTTTATCGTGCTGCTGCTTGGGGGCATGGGCTTATATTTCTATCAGATCTCCTCGGCGGAAGACCGGAAGATAACGGCTGTATACGTGGAGGCCTGGCAGGACTACAAGAATATCAAGCTGTCAGAGAAGGGCGTCGACATCGCTTTTATCGCTTTTGCCAAGATTAAGGGAACGGACCTCTATTTCCATGAAGACAGCACCACCAACAACCAGATCAAAGAAAATATCAAGAATTTGAAAAAGCATAATCCGAAGACCCAGATGGTGCTGGCGATCGGGGGCTATGGTGCAGACGGCTTCTCCGATGCTTCCCTGGACGGGAACCGCTATCTGTTCACGGAAAGTATCATCCATATGGTCAAGGAGCTGGATCTGGACGGGGTAGATATTGACTGGGAGTATCCGGCATTCCATGCCTGGAATACACAGAAAGCACGCCCTGAGGATACGAAGAATTTCACCAGTCTGATGAAGGAACTGCGGGAGAAGCTGTACCGTCTGCCCCATAAGAACAAGAAGTACCTGCTGACCTTCGCCTCGGGAACACAGGATTGGTATTTCGACAATGTTGAGGTCAAAAAAGTGGAGAAATACGTGGATTACATCAACGTGATGACCTATGACCTGACCGGCAAGTGGTCGGACACAACCGGGTTCAACTCCAATCTGTACGTGGACAGCAAGGGGAAATCCAAGCACTCCATCGACGGGATCATCTCCATGTACCTGGACCACGATATCGACAGCAGGAAGCTGCTGCTGGGTGTCCCTGCCTATTCGTACGGCTGGAAGAACGTCAAGGAGGTCAAGGGCAGCAAAGATGGTCTCTTCGCACCCGGAACGCCGATTGACATCGACAAGGTAAATCTCAATTACAAACAGATCGAGAAAGCCTACCTGAACAAAAACGGCTTCAAGCGTTATTATGACAACAAAGCCAAGGCCGCCTACCTCTTTAACGGCAATACCTTCATCAGTTACGAGGATAAGGAGGCCTTGCAGGAAAAGGTCAACTACATCCAGAACAAGGACCTCGCCGGCGCGATGGTCTGGCAGTACTCCCAGGATGCGGAGGACGGAATCGTAACATTCCTGACCGAGCATTTGAACGAGAAGCAGCAGGCCTCCAAGTAATAGAGCGAGGTTTGAGCTTCTTGAGCCAAACGCCAATCACCACTACTAACAAAACAGCCGATGATTGCATGACATGCAGATCATCGGCTGTTTATGCTGTTGCAGGTGTTGCAGGCTCCGGTAAGTGCTCATTACGGCACCGTTGAACCGTATTGTAATATTGTAAGTCCGATCCGCCTGCCACAGCCACCCTCCTCGAGGATCATCTCCATTCCTCTATGAATCGCAGGGTGTTCCGGGCATGGTAATCGGCCAGGCTTCGAGCAAAGGCCGGATCGGGAAACCCGCGGTGAAGCAGCTTCAAGCCGCCCGAGGTTAGCGAGATGTAGTGATGCAGGCGGTAGAATAACATTCGGTTCGGATCCAGCCCGGTTGGTCTGAAATACCGGTAGCTCTCTCCGAATCGAAGCTCAAGAAACGTATGTTCATGCTCGGTGTCGAAGAATTGCGCACCTTCAATATCAATAAGATACGGCTCGAAGCGTTCCGTGACCAAGACGTGGTCCGGTCCCAGCTCCCCATGGATATAACCGTACCGCTTACGGGAATCTATTCTGGATTCAAGCTCATTCAATATAGCAATCAGCCTGTCGTGATGGTCTCGGATCGCTGCATGATGCAAGACAACGTATGAGAGCTGTTTCTTGGCGTTATCCAGCTGCATAAGATGGCACGGCTCCTGGCGCCGCCCTTCGCTTGGATCAGGTTTTCCATAGATCTGTCTTTGATGTGCATGCATACCTGCGATCATGTCGCCCAGCCGCTCCAGCACCTCATCTTGGACCCGGTGATCCGGGTGCTGAACATAAGCCTCCGCCTTCTGTCCCTCGATATACTCAACAAGAGCATAGTCAAACGGGTAACGGCTCTGTTTCGTATGGACATGAAGGTCATACAGAGCAGGTGTTAAAATGCCGTGTTCCCTTAGCCATCTGTTATTCATTTCAAACGAATAAGCGCCAAAGGACCGTTCGTGCACATCATGCTCGTTCGCTATTTCTTCCTGAAAATAATTCATCGTTAAATCCCACACATACAGCACGCAGACAAAACCGTTATCGCAATGAATCTTATAGACGACCTTCTGCGCGCCACCATGCATCCTCGTCACTTCCGCCACAACATAACCGGTACCCAGAACCTTCTCGACATACTCCTGTAAATCCGCTTGATCGAGATGACAAGTCCACCCCATGAAACCACGCTCCCGTTCATTTGTTTTGCCGGCTTCCTCACTCTATGGTATTTCCGGGCAAAAATATAGACTGTTTCTTTCGGTTCTGCTATGATGTTGAATAAGGTCTCGAATAAAATAGCCATACGATATACAGCCCTTGGACTCTAGGTCCAGGGGCTTTTTTGTGTTGTATTTGAATTCATGCGGAATTCGGAAGTAACAGATGGACAAGGCTGAGCCCATATAAAAAAGGGTCAAGCAAGAAGCTTCCTTGCTTGACCCTCTATTCCCTTACGTTCCGCAATAGGTCCGGTAAGGACGGGACCCCTTAGGCACGACTGCATATTCCGCCTGCTCCGGGGAATGCGCATAAGGCTCTGCCAGAACGTCCAGCAGCTCTTGCATCACGCTGTAGTCCCCTTCCTGCTCTGCTGCTTCCAGCGCTTCCTCCACCCGATGGTTGCGCGGAATGACGGCAGGATTGCTGCTGCGCATAAGCTCGCGGGCATCATCCCACGATTCCTGCTGCCTGCCAAGTCTGGCCTGCCAGCGCTCATACCAGGAGGCAAACTCCGGTGTGCCTTGCAGAGGCGTGTCCTCCAGCTTATTAAAGGTTAAAGCACGGAAGGTGTTGGTGTAGTCGGCCTGATGATTTTTCATCATCTTGAGAAGATCCTCAATCAAGGCTTCGTCTTCCTCCTCCATATGAAAAATTCCCAGCTTGGCTCTCATGCCTGCGAGCCACTGCTCATGATACAGATCGGTAAATGCGCCGATGGCACCCTCGGCCAGCTTGACAGCCTGCTCCTCCTCATCATGCAGCAGCGGCAGCAAGGCCTCCGCCAATCGGGCAAGATTCCACGCCGCAATATAGGGCTGGTTGACATAGGCGTAGCGCCCTTGGGAATCTATAGAACTAAATACCGTATTGGGATCAAAGGTATCCATGAAAGCACAAGGACCATAATCAATCGTTTCGCCGCTCAGGGTCATATTATCGGTGTTCATGACCCCATGAATAAAACCTACGAGCTGCCACTTGGCAATAAGAGCGGCCTGGCGCTTGATAACTTCCTGCAGCAGGACCAGATAGCGGTTAGCACCAGCTCCAGGCTCTGCATCCGGGTAATGCCGCTGCAGGGTATAATCCGCGAGAATCCGCAGATCCTCGGTTGTCCCCGCCCCCCTTACATACTGAAACGTACCGACGCGCAGATGGCTGGCCGCTATGCGGGTCAGAATCGCACCCGGCAGATCCTTTTCACGCGTAACAGGCTGACCGGTGGACACGACCGCCAAGCTGCGGGTGGTCGGAATACCCAGGGCATGCATGGCTTCACTGATGATATATTCGCGCAGCATCGGGCCTAGAGCCGCCCGGCCATCCCCTCCGCGGGAATATGGTGTCCGGCCTGAACCCTTAAGCTGAATATCCACCCGTTTGCCCTGCGGCGTGAGCTGTTCGCCCAGCAGAACCGCCCGGCCGTCACCGAGCATCGTAAAATACCCGAATTGGTGCCCGGCATAGGCCTGTGCCAGCGGCAAGGCTCCTTCGGGCATTTCGTTACCCGCCAACACGGCTGCACCCTCCGGGCTTTGCAGTGCCTTGGCGTTTAAACCAAGAGATGCCGCCAGTGGCGCATTAAGCACAATCAATTCCGGTGCACGCACAGGCGTGGGAGCCTGTTTTGTAAAAAAAGTTTCCGGCAATTGAGCATAACTGTTGTCTAAATTCCAACCTATATCTATCATGGCTTTCTTGTCTGTCATGGGATCTCCTTCTTCACGCAGTTTAATGATGACGATATCTACCCTACTTATTATTTAAACACAAGTCGCACTTTATAGGGTTTTACTTTCGAGAATTAATTATTCTGCGAACCCATGCCCCATCCCATATATTAAAAAATCGCTGCCGAGGACATCCCGACAGCGATCATTCACATTCTAATGTAAAGCATTAATCCCGATTCGCCAGCTTCGAGAGCAAGCGGATGATTTCAATATACAGCCATACGAGGGTAACCAAGAGACCGAAGGAGCCGTACCACTCCATATATTTGGGTGCGCCTTGCTGTGCTCCCTCTTCGATGAAGTTAAAGTCGAGCACGAAATTCAGTGCAGCTATGATGATGATGACAATCGAAATCCCGATGCCGATCGGGGTGCTGTCATGAAGGTAAGGCACGGCTACACCAAACAGGCCCAGAACCATACTAAGCAGATATACAAGCGCAATGCCGATCGTGGCTGCAATAATTCCCTTTTTGAAGCCTGGGGTCGCCCGGATCAGACCTGTCTTATAAGCGAGCAGCATGCCCAGGAATATGCACATCGTCAGTAAGGCCGCCTGCAGCGTGATTCCATAGTACAGATATTCGTAATGTGCGGACAATGCCCCAAGGAAGAAGCCTTCCAGAACCGCATAGATTGGTGCCAAATACGGTGCTGCCTTCGGCACAAAGCTGATGACCAGCGCCAGGACAAAACCGCCTATCGCTCCGCCGATCATGAACGGGAATACCTCATACCCGTTGAAAAACATCACCCACGAAATGACCGCTGCCCCGATCAGCAGCGCGAGCAGCATGAACGATTTGTTCACCGTTCCGCCAATCGTCATCGTTTCCTGGTCATTGTAATACCCACTCTTCTCAAACGTTTCTTCCTTGAGTATTGGATTCCCACTGCGCCCTATCAAAATAAATGCCTCCCTAACGTTTCTGTTTTGTTTACATTTTAGCATAGGTTGGAATATTTTGGGACATGAAAAAAATTGCATTACGCATGGGTGGATCTGCAGCACTACCCATGGTGCTGGTAAAATCCGTGGATTTGAAAATCATGTTGCTCCTCGTCTGCAACCCAGACCATCAGTCGTCTGTGTACAAAACACCGATCTTCCTTCATGTTGCTATCAAACTCCATGAATGCATGAACGGCTTCCTCCACAGGCTCAGTTTACATCAATTTATGGTTCATAACGCAAAAGGCCCAACTTCCTCTATACAGTTACAGAGAAGTTGGGCCTTCTTGTAGAGGCATTTTCTTGCGTTGTAAATCGCATGTTTCTGGATATTTGCTACCCCTTACTCACCAATCCGTTAATGAAGGCCTCGAAGTTTACGGCAAGCCGGGTGATCTTGTAATCCTGTCCTTTATCCACATGGATAACCTCGGGCTCCCCGTCGTTGCCGGATGGACGGTAATCCAGCATGACGACCTCGGATTCTGAAGGACAGTCACATATGACCACGCCAACCTCCGGATAACCGCCCGTCTCAATCATAAATCGGCTGCCTAAGCTTCCGGCCAATGATTTTTTCTTCTCTCGTCCAATTCCCAGAATACCGGAAATCTCAATGGCGTCTTTTCCCTCAGCTGTTGCTTCTCCCAGAGGGAAATACCGATTGTGGGGAATCCCCCCATTATGTAATTTCATCATATTTACGTAAGATGCGGGCAGTTTGAAGACCAGTGCTTCCTCCACCGACTCAATTACATCATCTGTCGGCGGGGCTGAAACATATTTCTCTGCCGCAGGGGCGCTATCATTCCAAAAGCTCAGCACGTCAGGATCCGTATAGGCCATAACCGCAGATTCCACTACAGGCTTCGGAGCAGTTTTGTTTCGAATCCATTCCAGAAATTCCAAAGTATCGTCATCACCGGGCTCCAAGTGATCAGCCACTTCAAACGCTCTCCGGGCATCCTCATATTGCTCCAGATAGTAATAAGCAAGGCCTATGCGGTAATGCCACAGCGGATCATCCTTACCCTCTTCTGCAATCAGCAAGAACTGCTCAACTGCCTCTTCATAACGCTCAAGATTACTCATCGCTCTGCCCAAATGGCTGATCAGCACATAATCCCGTTCTTCTGCGGGAATTTCCATAATGGCATCGACAATTTCTTCATATTCATCCTCTTCATGCCACTCTTCCAGCTGCTCCAAAAGCTCCTCACTCATCGTTCATGCCTCCCACTCTAATCATTCTTTCTGAGATTATACCATTCCAGCCTGTCCCCCTCCAGAGGGCGAGGATGTTAAACATCGTTTAGAACGATTGGAACCATCCAAGCCCCAGACCATTATGGAATGGCCAGAAGATATAATTGATGACTCATTCTATCCTAAAGACATCATCCCGATTTCAGAGGTTCTCCAGAAAGGTACGGCCGTTCCCTTTATAATACTGAAGAATGATCCGGACTTTCGAAGACCTGTATATGAAGAACACTGGCATAGCACCTATTGGGGTGGCCGATGGAGCTACATGCCTATGCGAATACATTATGCGCTTCACCGATTATTCACAACATATGACATCGGAATCTCCAGCGAATTAGACTTTAAGCAAAATGTAGGCATTGAGTTCCCCGTGTTCCAGAATAGAACGGACCTTGATCTATATATCGTTGTTTTTCAGACAACGGTTACATATGTGTACACACATGGCAATCAAATCGTTCTCAGTGGGAAGCCTACACGGGACGGGGTCCAGGTAATATCGATAAAAACGAGCGCTTTACGACCTTTTGATCTAAATAAAAAACTGCTCGTTCAATTAGCAACTGCTCAAGGCCATGAACTGGACTACTCCCTCATTGTCTATGAACCCCCTGATTTCTGGATAAAACAAATACAACCGAAAGATTCGGAGTATAATAGATAGGTATACGATAAATGCATGGTATAAGCCTGTATATATAGGTATTCGAATATAACGTAGAAGAGGTTAATGATGAGCGACAAGCGTTTTACAGATTATCCATTAAGTGAAGAGATTAGGAGAGCGCTCGATAGTCTCGGCTACACGACACCAACCGAGGTGCAAACAGAGGTCATACCCGTTGCGCTGGAGAAACGGGATCTTGTTGTCAAATCCCAGACTGGCAGCGGCAAAACCGCCGCCTACGGCATTCCGCTCTGTGAGCAAGTGGAATGGAATGAGAATAAGCCGCAGGCCTTAATCCTAACCCCCACCCGTGAACTTGCCCTACAGGTCAACGAGGACATTACGAATATTGGACGCTTCAAGAGAATCAAGGCGACTCCCTTGTATGGGAGACATCCCTTCCATATGCAAAAAGCCGAGCTCAAGCAAAGAACGCATATCGTTGTAGGCACGCCGGGGCGGGTGCTGGACCATATAGAGCGCGGATCGCTGTCACTGGATCGGATCTCGCATCTCGTCATCGACGAAGCGGATGAGATGCTGAACATGGGCTTTATTGAGCAGGTACAGTCGATCATTCAAGCCCTCCCTCGCAACAGGGTGACCATGCTGTTCTCGGCTACGTTTCCCGAGGATGTGGCTAAACTCGCCCACAAGTACATGAATCACCCGGAGCAGATCGAGATTAAGGCAAGCGGGCTCACAACTGCGACGATTGACCACGCTCAGGTCCAGGTCAAAGAGGCGGATAAACTCGCTGTTCTGCAAAATCTGCTTATCACCACGAATCCAGACAGCTGCATTGTGTTTTGCCGGACACAAGAGCATGTAGATACCCTATTCCGGGCGCTGGCTGATCTCGGGTACCCGTGTGATCGAATTCATGGCGGCATGGAGCAGGAAGAGCGTTTCGAAGTGATGCACGCATTCCGACGAGGGCAATTCCGCTATCTCATTGCGACCGACGTTGCTGCCAGGGGGATCGACATCTCCAATATCACTCATGTCATCAACTACGATATCCCGCTGGAGAAGGAAAGCTACGTACACCGCACAGGACGTACGGGGCGAGCCGGCCAGACCGGCAGTGCTATTACCCTCGTTACCCCAAGGGATTCCGGGAGATTAGCTGATATCGAAGCGTATATTGGCTTTGCTATTCCGAAGATGACCGCTCCCTCTGAAGAGAAGGTTGATGAATGCCGGGAAGCGTTCGAACGCAAGCTGAATATTCGGCCTAAGCTGAAAAAAGACAAGCGTGAGCAGCTGAACCAGCAGATCATGAAGCTTAATTTCAATGGCGGCAAGAAGAAAAAGCTTCGCGCCGTGGACTTCGTTGGAACGATTGCGAAGCTGGATGGGATCACCGCGGATGACATCGGGATCATTACCATTTTTGATTTTGTGACCGATGTGGAGATACTCAATGGCAAAGGTCCTATGGTGCTCGAGATGATGCAGAACACCACAGTGAAAGGCAAGCTGCTCAAGGTACGTAAGGGAAATAAATAAATGATTACACCTGGGCTGCCCCTTCGCAAGTTGGAAGCGGCAGCCCTTCTAAATAAATAATCCCCCCGGTCGAATCGGGGTTTTTTTATGCAAAAAAAAGAGCAGAACCTGATTGTTCTGCTCTCCTGTGATGCTTATTGGACTAATGCCCCTTAACGCGCGATTTGAAGCTTCGAATTACTGTTCAGACCGAGCGCCTGCGCGGTGGAAGCATGCATATCTTGAATAAGTTCCGGATTCTCCGACAGCGACAAGCCATAGGAAGGAATCATTTCCCTTATTTTCGGCTCCCACGCTTTAACATGCTGCGGGAAGCATTTTTCGACAACCTCCAGCATAACCGAAACAGCGGTGGAAGCCCCTGGAGAAGCGCCCAGCAAGGCTGCAATCGATCCGTCAGCGGCGCTAACCACTTCCGTACCGAATCGAAGCGTTCCTTTACCGCCGATATCCGTATCTTTGATCACCTGCACACGTTGACCGGCCACCAACATATCCCAATCTTCGATCTTGGCATTCGGGATAAACTCGCGCAGCTCTTCCATGCGCTTTTCTTTGGACAACATGACTTGCTGGACCAGGTATTTGGTCAATGACAGGTTCTTGGCACCTGCTGCCAGCATCGTCAGCACATTATTCGGTTTGATCGAACCGAATAAGTCAAACATGGAACCGGTCTTCAGGAACTTTGGCGAGAAGCCGGCAAAAGGTCCGAAGAGCAGCGATTTCTGATGATCAATGAATCGGGTGTCCAGATGCGGAACCGACATCGGAGGCGCCCCCACCTTCGCTTTGCCATATACTTTGGCATGATGCTCCGCTACAACCTCAGGATTGTTACAGACCATGAACAGTCCGCTGATCGGGAAGCCTCCGGTATGTTTTCCCTCAGGGATACCGCATTTTTGAAGCAGTGGCAGACTTCCGCCGCCGCCGCCGATGAAGACGAATTTGGCGGTATGGCGCTCGACTTGACCGTGATCATTCCGCACTTTCAATTCCCATGAGCCATCGCTCGTGCGTTTGATATCATCCACGCTATGCTTGTATTTGATATCGGTGTTCTGATTCTTTAAGTGCTCGAACAGCATGCGCGTTAAAGCGCCAAAGTTAACGTCCGTACCCGAGTCACTTTTCGTGGCCGCTATGGGCTCATTCGATGTACGGTCTTTCATGATCAGCGGAATCCATTCCATCAGCTGTTTCGGGTCATCGGAGTACTCCATCCCTTGAAACAGAGGGTGATTGGACATCGTTTCATAACGTTTTCTCAAATACGCGACATCTTCTGCCCCTTGCACTAAACTCATATGAGGCAATGGCATGATAAAATCTTGCGGATTACGAATCAGATTGGCATTCACCAGATAAGACCAAAACTGCATAGAAACTTGAAACTGCTCATTCACGTCTATCGCTTTGCTAATATCTACAGAACCGTCCGGTCGTTCAGCTGTGTAGTTAAGCTCGCACAGCGCAGCATGCCCCGTCCCCGCATTATTCCATTCGTTAGAGCTTTCTTCCCCTGCGCTTGCCAGCTTCTCAAACACAGTGATTTTCCAGTCCGGCACCAATTCCTTCAGCAATGTTCCCAGAGTCGCACTCATAATTCCGGCACCAATTAAAATAACGTCTGTTTCGGTTTGTCGGTTGCTCATGTTTACCGTCCTTACACGTTAATATTTGAAGAAAAGATGTAGGCGCTCTCATTCAAGACAGTGTACATCCCTTCCCGGTCAAAAAAAATATGATATTTCTATTATATGATAGTTATATGCTATTTAAAAGCCGTTAAATTATTTCAGGCCTTCTCCAAGTTCCCCTCCAAAACGAACGTTGCCAATGCTTTTATACAAAATGGGGGATCTCTGGGAAACACGGACCTTTTTCGCTTCCATTATGTCACATTTCGTCGTGTTATGTACGGAGAAGACAATTAGTGTTTTTTAAGTCCTCTTACTATGCGCATAAGAAACAGAACATCGGTTTACCCAAGGTTGGCAATAAAACTTGATTTCAAATATATTGATGTAAATGCATCAGAGGACAGACTACGAAGAAATCCTATATAATAATCTGAAACTGGAGCCTTATATGTGTCTGTTACTGTTTTGTTTTGTACCCTCAGATCTCCATTCATAAGTTGGGGTGTAATAAGCTCTAAGCCAAGCATAATGATTAGCAGATCTGTTTAGTTGGTATCTAATGCTCATATTTGTATCTTTGACTGCATATAGTCCACGGGTCTCATCCGTCGGATAAAGTCTCAGATGTTCATTATTATTCAGCGTTATTCCCCGCCAAGCATATTGAGGCTTAGTAGTACCATCATCTGAGATCTGCATTGGAATAATTCCTTCTTCAATTATGTTATAAGGGTTATAGAGTTTTCGAATACACAATTATGTATAAGAGGAGGCGAATGATATGACGATAATGCCTGTTATAGTAATGGTCTTTGTATTTGTACCTACCATTGTACTCATGGTAAGCATGCCTTATTTAACAAGAGAGACGATTAGTTTTGGGGTCACCGTCAGCGCTGTACAATTCCACAGTGAGCCTTTGCGCCAGATGCGGAAGTCATATGCCAGGATTAGTGCTACCTTGCATACCATCCTATTCATTGTTTGTATCATCTGCCTAATATACGGTGATGAACATTCCAAGCAACAAAGTTGGATCATTGTCACTTATTCACTCGCCATGGTCGTAATCTCCCTAATCATAAACATTAGCTATCATTTCAAAATGAAAAGGTTACTACCTATGCTGCCTATTGCTCCGGAACCATCGATCATGGCAGTGGACACTGGATTTCGGAAAAGAAACATTGGCTTGTCTAGTTATTGGTTCCTCATTCATGTTTTAATTATTATTGTTAGTATTGTAACTGCGCTACGCAACTACGATCTGATTCCTGATCAGATTCCGATCCATTACAACAGCAGTTGGAACGTAGACCGCTATGCAACTAAATCTTATAGTTCTGTGTTTATGCCTACGATAGTGCAAGTGTTCATAACACTTTTGTTCATATTTGAGAATTGGAGTATTCGCAGAGTGAAGCAGCAGGTTCAACCCACTGATCCTGACCGTTCCATCAGACAAGACGTAACTTTCCGCCGTACTTGGTCATGTTTTATGATCACAGCAAGCTTCTTAATAGTTATCCTGTTTTCCGTCGTGCAACTAAACATGATGTCTCTGCTTAACATCAATTTCGCTATCCCCATTATCCTAATCATAATAGCCTTTATCATCCTATACGCCTTCGCCTTATCGTTCTGGGCTGGTCAGGGCGGAAGCCGCTTGGAACGATCTGCCGATTACTCCAATGTCAGACCTGTCCATGATGATGATAAATGGCTATTAGGTATGATTTATTTCAATCGCAAAGATCCAAACCTAATCGTCGAGAAAAGGTTCGGAGTCGGCTGGGGATTAAATTTCGGTCACCCAGTAACCTGGCTGATTTGGCTCGGAATTATTGTACTGTTAGTTGTGGTGCGGTAACAAGGCTTGGAGGTTAATACTCACCGGAGTATTCAAGCTTTCAACATCCCGTTTATATACCAGGAAGTTGCGGCTGTCAGCTTAAAATCTTGTAATACAATAAGACCCACTCCAAGCTGTGCCTGGAGAAAAACGCAAGGAGTAGCTGCAGCATCCATAGATGAGATAGCGAAATTTGGCTTCGCACCTCAGATGATCCAATTTAGGATGCGGCAATATGCCAAACCAAGTCAGCGAACCTCCGTAGAGCCGCCCGCGTTCGAGCGAGTAATCATAAAAAAACACAACCACACCGGGCTGCGTTTCAAACTGCTCTTACGTTGTCACTTCGTTCCGAGACGCACATGAAAAGTTACCTCAGTCCCTTTGCCTAACACACTCTGGATACGGAGTCCTGCTCCGAAATGCCGTTTTAACCGCTGGTCCGTATTGATCAAGCCGACGCCCGACCGATTCTCTGCTTTTCTATCCAATATTTGCTGCAATTTAGCTTCACTCATGCCGACACCGTCGTCTTGAACCGTTATCTCTGCATGCGTGGTTCGGACAGCAATCCGAATATGTATTTTACCTCCGCGCGTGCGCTTCATAATGCCGTGTCTGATCGCATTTTCCACTAAAGGCTGGATCGAAAGGAACGGAACTTTTAATTCCTCGCAGTCATCCAGCTCCCATACAACCTGCAGCCTGTCTTCAAACCGAACACTTTCAATGTAGACGTAAGATCGAATTAGACTCAGCTCCTCTTCAATCGGAACAAGTCCATCCGTATTCTGGAACCTGAATTTATACCTCAAAAAATGGCTGAACTCATCAAGCAAGGTACGCATCTTATCCAGATTCACGTCGCTTAGAGCGGTTACAGCACTTAATGCATTGAATAAAAAATGAGGCTGGATTTGAGCTTGCAGCCATGCCGCTTCGAGTCGTAGTTGTTCCCGGACCGTTTGTTTAATCGTGGTCAGCGCCTCGATCCGCGACCGGATCTCTATTGCTTCCACCGGCTTGGTCACATAATCGTTCGCTCCCGCCAAAAATCCGCTTTGGATATCCTTCGGCTGGCTTCTTGCAGTAAGAAGCAGCACCGGGAGCTCCGTGAGTGTAAAACGCTCGCGAATCCTTCGAGTCAGCTCATAACCAGACATCTGCGGCATCATAATATCGGAGATGACCAGATCCCATTCCTGAGCATCCAGAACAGCCAACACTTCTTTACCGCTGGTTGCCATTGTTACATCATATTCGTCAGGTGGCAATATGGCTTCTAGCACTTGCAGGTTGACGGGATCGTCATCCACAATTAACAGACGCGGGCGATCACGACTATTCTCGATTACAACCGGTTGTTTTGCAGCTGGCGGCATTCGTTCCACTTCTTCCAAGCCGGCTGCGGCTGTTTCCTGGATCGGCGTCCATCGTAATCCCACTGGCTCGAACGGGTTTGATCCGCTCTGCTCCTCCTCTGCGTTCATACCTGCCAGCTCTAACGAGAAGGTAAACGTCGAGCCCTCTCCCGGTGCAGAGGATACTTCTAAAGTACCTTGATGAAGCTCAATGAGCTGCTTGCTTATACTTAAACCTAACCCAAAGCCGCCTTCAATCATGGTCTCGCTAGCACTCGCTTGCTCATACGGAAGGAATAGACGCTTCAGCATGTCTTCATCCATTCCGATCCCCGTGTCAGCAATCACGATATAAGCTCTTCCGGAATCTGCAAATGCTTGAATCGTTATGTTCCCTTCATTCGTATATTTCACGGCATTGTGCAGCAAGTTGAACACGATCTGAATCACGCGGCTCTCATCCGCCATGACGGAAGGAAAATCTTCCGGAATCTGATTCAAGATGGCTACCGACTTCACATCTGCGTTAAGCTGCAGCATATCGATGACGCCGGTCACGATAGGCTGAATCGATATGGTTTTTTTCTGCAGCCGCGGATTGCCTTCCCGTAAACTCATCACATCAATCAGATCATTTAAGATTAGGGTCAGCTGACGCCCTACAGCCAGAATCGTTTCAAGCTCTTTGATGCTCCTGTTTTGCAGCGAAGGGCGTTCCCTTTTCAGAACGGATTGAGACATGTTTAACATGCTATGGAGCGGGTTCTTAAATTCATGTGAGGTGTTTGCCAAGAACTGATCCTTATGGTCATTCACTCTTTGCAAGGTTGCGGCAAGCTCCCTGGTATTTGCATGCATGTTGAAATAACCCTTGAACCAGATCGAGGCCAGGCATCCCATCGAGATCACCAAATCAACCGGATAGTGGATCATACTCAAGCCGCTTTCCCGCCAGAATAACGACCATAACAGATGATGAACCAGTACGAGCATGGAACACAGCAATAACAGATGGTGTTTGATATCCTGGATGACTCTTTTAAAGATGGCCATGATTGTAATCACGACAGCTACAGCGGCCAACAAGAAATAAACCGGGAAGAGCATAATCACCTGATGGGGAGCCAGAAACATCGTAATGCCCGCAGTCCCCAGATTGATGGCCGTGTAAACAGGATACATCCTGCTCCAATAAGGAAGCTCCCGATGATTCGTGCATTCCAACAACGCATAACATCCGATGATGAATGCCATATTGGAAAGCCGGAAATCCCAATCGCTTCCAATGTAAAATAATTGGTGAAACAGCTTCTCATCGTTGCTGAATACGTTGCTGATGGTTATACATAGAGCCAGTAAAGAAAAATAAAGCAGTCTCTTTTCCCGATTTCCCAGCAAAAACAAAATGAGTGCATAGACAGAGTGCATAAGAAATATGACGGCCCCCAGCGTCTGCATCGAAACGGAAAGTTTCATTGCCCTTGCAAGAGCTTCCTCGGAACCGAATGTAACGGACCTGACAATGCCGCTGTTTCGACTATCCACATAATTTGCGGCCTGAATCACGAGTTCAATGACGCCGTTGTCGTCTGCCGCAAAGCTTGTGGAATAAGGTAGGTTCTTCGCTGTATATTCTTCCTTCGCGTCCGCCACCTGCCCGGATTTGGCAAGCAATCGGCCGTTGACATATAACTCGGATGACGTACGCACGCTGGGTACGCGAATACTATAATTAGTAGCCTCTTCCGGATCTACA
The DNA here is from genome assembly GCF_003184205.1 of Paenibacillus sp. Cedars. Lineage (NCBI taxonomy): Bacteria > Bacillati > Bacillota > Bacilli > Caryophanales > Paenibacillaceae > Paenibacillus > Paenibacillus sp. Cedars. The sequence continues at coordinate 6,007,063 of NZ_CP020866.1, read as the reverse complement.
AGAATTCGCAGGCGATAGGATGCGAATCCATATGGAGTTGGCTTCTCGCCTTCACCAGGCAAAGCCTCATTCCATCCTCCGGGAACCGAGATCAGCCTCGGCTCCAGCTCGCCCGTTGCATGCTGCCGGCTGCTCCCTTGCAGCCATTGTGAAGGGTAAAACTCCCATTCCCCATCAAGCAACAGAATGCCGCCATCTTCAGCCTTCCAATCACGCAAATCCAATTGCCCGTTCTTTATGGGAACCTGTCGTTGATCAGGAAACCAATCCATCCACAATATGCGCATGCTCGATAGAACGATGATGAATAACCCTATCCATAACAGGATATGGCTCTTTCTTATTTGGTAGCTTGGCGGGTCCTTTACCAAGGAATATTCCTCTCCTAATCCATTCACTAATATAGGCGCTCACCCATAATCTACCACATCTAACATCGCGGTAGGAAGAAGGATTGAGATATCCTTGTGTCTATATTATGAAGCTATAATAGGCCCAGTCTGATGCAACACTCGGTTCCCCCGGATTCTATGAAGCGCTATCGCCATTTTCTATCCATTAAAACATAAAGAATATGGAAGATTATTCCGATACTATAAGGTAGAAAGAAGAGCAATGGGAATACATAGGATAGGGGTGCGTTAATGATGAAGATTCATAGCTCGACCCAACAAGACTTAAACCTATACATAAACTCAAAGCAGAATGCGGAGAAGCCTTCCCTGGTCACAGACATGATGCCCATGATGCCCATAATTCCGCATAACACCGACAGCGTGGAGATCAGCCCGGCTGCCAGACAGTTGGCGGCATCGGATATTGTGAATCATTCGGCTGTCTATTTTGGAACCACTCAAATCAATGATTCGCTGAATCGTCTTCTCACCGATCAACCCCCGGAGGTGAAGGAAGCCGTTTACGGCATCATTCAGTCCAATTTCATTACAGACGTAACCGGAGAGGCAGAACGAGGGGCGTTATTGGAATTAGGACTCACTCAAGCCAAGTATATGGCGGATAACTACATGGAAGATGACGAAGCAGCGGAATTCATGAATACGATCCGTCAAATCGGAGCCATCTCCCAAACCAGAACGGTGGATCCTGAGACAAATGAGGTCCATTACGAAACACCGCCGCAAAGACCGGTTGGAGCCCCGGATGATTATATAGATCTAACCTATATGATGAAGAAATTCGAGTCGAGCACGCTGGACAAGCTGCAAGAAGCGATAGTGAACGGAAAAGATTGGAACAGCATCCTGCTGAACTTTGCCAAGAACGTATCGACTCGCAAGGATTGGGTGGAGGAATACCGGGAGGAAGCTGCACGGCAGTTCGGGGACATCGCGGGTGAGAACAGATTCGAGCATGCCTCAACCGCCAGCTTGCCCGAGTTCGTCCAGGATATCAACAACATCATTGCCCAGACCGGATTCGAAAATAGTAAGTATCTGATAGACAATATGGAGGCTTTTAAACGAACATTAGGCGTAATTTCTCCATAAAGACGGAATAACGGACTTAACTCTCCAGACGCACCAAGTCCAAACTTAAGGTGACCGATCTGCAAGCAGACGCCTTAGGATAGGGTTCACCTTAAATAAGAGCGCTACCTGACAGGTGAGCGCTCTTAAATTCCCTTTATTTTCAGCCGCTGGATGCTTCTCAAGGGTCAATTGATAGCATTCCAATAGGCCGTATCTTCGAAGGACGATTTTTTACATTTCCCGAAATCCTTGCCTTATGCCAAACCGATTTAATAGCGGCAGACAACTCAGACTATCTCCTCTTTCGAATGTGAAAACGGATATATCCTATGTATTATAAACGAACTCTTCCTTCAGCATGCTGACCCTCCAAGGGCTGATTATCCGAGAATAAATCCGGATTGTCCCGGAGCATCTCAGTCAGGAGATCCGTCACCGCAGCTGCATCGCATACCCGAACAACGGCATCGCCAAACCGCCCCTTATGCATCGCGCCTTGACTTTCAAGGACCTCATCGACTTTCCAGAAATGCTCCGACCACGACAACCCGCAATGTCTGCGGGAAGGTACCGGAATTTCCGTGCCATCGGGTAAAACCGTGTACAGCTTCTCATGCCCATCCGTTAACCTGCCCGGTATGTCCACCCACTCTTCGATTCCATGAATAAAGGTGTTGCGCTTTAAATCGACCCCCACCAACAAAATGGTCGCCCTTCGGTCGAGCAGTTTCCCCCAGGAGGAACCCCTGGCGCACGGCGTATCGAAATGGTGATCGTCTCTTGTGAACGCTATGGAATCCCTGCCTAATGCGGCCACCGAATGCGTGGGATGCAGCGAACGCACCACACCTGGACGTTTGCGAAAAAGTTCGGGCAGGATCCCGACGCACACAGGTGATTGATCCACGTAAAATTTCGGATGTTCCTCATTGATATAAGACCACGTATGAGTGGGCAGCACCAGCAGCCCCTCTTGCATGTGCGCTGTAAACGCATCCAATACGGTGTCTGCGCCACCCTCGACCGGACCTATGCTTTTCATTGAAGAATGGATCAGCAGCGTCCCGGAGCCGTCAATGCCAAGCTGCTCCAATTGCTCCATTAAGCTCTCCATTGTGTGCATGTTCTTCCCCTCCTCCGGCCCATTATATCAGAACTTCTCCTGCAACGGTCCCCTCATCCAAATCGCTGCGTTTTGTACCACTTGGCTTTTCTCCCCGTCACTTTGTCTACAAAAAAAGAATAGAGGGCACGCAAGGAAATCAGCAGGAATAGCTGAGCATACGTGAAATACGATAGGCAGGAAAGAATAAAGTTCTGTATCGAGCTTTGCCCGACATCGGTTGCCAGCGCCAGATTGATCTGCAGTACAAAAAGGTAATACATCAATCCCCAGGCCACCATCAGATAAACATATACATCATCTGCAAACTGGAACGGTGACACCACATCCGGTTTGAATAGCGCGATCATCCAATAAACCAGATTGACGCCGATGATGATATCCGACACGATAATGGACAGTAAAAACCAGAAATAACTCGCCGCATAGTACAGTACATGAAGCTTAATGCGCCAGCTTGACCGATCAAACAAATGATGGATATTCTCCATCACAACGGAAAAGTTTCCTTTGGCCCAGCGTTCCCGCTGCTTCAAGTACACACTGAGCTGCTCCGGCTCCTGCTGATAAGCTTCCGCCTGGGGAGCCAGCGCGATGAGCTGTCCCCGGGTCATAATCTCGAAGGATATGGCCGTATCCTCCGTAATTGCCTCCGTATCCCAGCCGCCGATCTCACGGATCAGATCTGTTTTCACAATAAAATTCGTCCCCGGAATGGTTCCCAGCTTGAACAGCTCCCACAGTCCGGTATGATAGATTCGCTGAGCTGTAACCAGCTCCAGATTAATGCATTTGGAGAGAAAATTCTGCCCACGGTTTCTGGCCTTGTTCCGCCCGAAAACCGCTCCATAGGTTTTGGGGTCTTCCATTGCTTTCTCGATCAAAAAGTACAGTGCGTTCCGCTCCGGCGCCGCGTCAGCGTCAAAAATACAAATCCATTCATGTTTGGCAAACGCCAGCGCATCATTAAGCGCCCCCGATTTACCGCCCGTTCCTGAACGCTCAAATACCATGAAATCCCGGTCCCGATACGCTGCCTTGCTGTTCAGAGCCTTCAGTCTTCCAGCGGTGCCATCGCTGCAGTTATCGGCAATGACAATGAGCTGCACCTTATCCTTCGGATAATTCAGCCGCAGTATATGCTCCGCCGTTGCCGCGATCACCAATTCTTCATTGTGCGCGGGGACCAGAACGGTGACTTTGGGGAAATGTGCCATCTGATCCACATCGGGAATGGTCCATTCCTTACGGCTCTGTCTGAAAATAAACCGGACCGCTCCCCCCATTATCAGGATCGATTGAAACACCGCACCCCATATGCTGATAATACAAAACATTAATAATGCGTCAGCCACTGTTCTTCCTCCGGTCGTATCTTCGATTCACACGAACCCGAAGGCTCAGCGTTGCAATGAACAGCCCCAGAACCGCAAAGGCAAACATCAGGCTGACAATCTTGCATAACGGAACAAACCACGCAGTGTAAGACATCTATTACATCTCCTTCTCTGCCTGCTGCTTATTGAATAATGCGCAAAAATTCATATATATTCTCCGATCAAATCCGTCTCCGTGTTGCGTTCAAGTGCGGCAATGACGGCATCCGCATCTTCGTATTGACTGAATTGCTCCTTAGCAAAGACCAGGGCCCCTGTACGGATCACCAGATTCAGCTCCCCGCCTTTCCCGTCCTGAGACGGAATGTCTACCAGCGCGTGCCTAATCCGGTCTGTCAATGTCATTAAATACTCCTGGTCTGTCATAGGGAGCAGCACAATAAATCTTCCCCGGTCCAGGGCGAATTTGTAATCCTCGTAACGAATATGCTTCCGTATCCCTTCCGATAAGGAGGCGAGAAGTTGGGCATAGCCTTGTGAACCTAGGGATTCCTGCACCATCGGCAGAAATTCAATTTTAAACATGACCAGGCAGAAGTTATACGTATCTGAATAACGATTAGCGAGATTAGACTGCTTGATCAGCGTTTCCCTAAAAGCTTCCTTATTGCCTAGCGCGGTGGCTAAATCCACTTCCGGATTCTTTCGTTGCAGCTCCTCCAGCCGCTCCATTAGCCGCTTATTGCGAACCAGCCCGGTTTTGATGAATGCGGCAACGGCTACATTGGCTGGCAGCAGCCAGAGCCAGGAGACGGACAGCACATCGACCTTCGCATAAGTCGTAAGCCATACAAAATAAGCCACGATATATACAAAAATACAAACGACCGAGACCCCGGCAGGGGCCAGGAAGCCCAGCATCAGAGCCGCAAGGCAGCCAATGGCGAATCCCAGCTCCAGTAAGGTAAAGGATTGGTCTCTAAAGACATTGATATAGACCAGCAGCTCCTGCAGCACCGCTAAACCGATCAGAAGGGCGTATCCCCCGACTGCGCGTTGAACCCATCTTTTATTTTCCATGTCCACCTCGATCAATAGCATATTCCCCTAATAAAGGAAGCAAGTTATCAAAAACATGCGTGTTCTTCTCGAACACATACCCCCCAGGATAACGGATATCTTTCCCTTTTAAGGTCTGCAGACGTTTGTTCAGCTTGACGGCAAAGGGCCTGTCCTCCATTTGGATAGCAAACATGATAGCGAGACCATAAACCGAGGAAGACTCGTATTTCACCACGGCCTTTCGGTCGGCGCGTCTATACTGTCCCGCGATCTTTCCCGTCTGCTTCAATTCCTGCTTGAGGAATTGAAGCAGCGACTCTTGGCTCCTTTGCGTTTCCCCGACATGCATAGCGACCAGCAGCTGATCAATTAAATTCACATTTTCATCATATGTATATTCCCCGTTTACCACATGATAAGCTTTGGGATAAAACACGCCGTCATCCGGCATTCCCTGCAGCAGGGAATGATATCGGTTGTACGTTTTCATATCCAGTATGCCTTCTTCCAAGAGCCTACGCAGTGCTGAAAGATCCACATAAGCAAGACTCAAGGTGTCGGGCAGTTCCTCCGTGGAGAAATCGTAGAAATCCACCAGATACCCGTTCTTTTGTGACCGGCTTAACAAGGTTTCCGCAAGATCGCTGGCAGTCGCCGTCCATTCGGAGTGGCCCTTCCATATCCGGGAACCTTCCACCAGAGCCCCAATAATCCGCAAATCGTCACCAAGTGCGTTTGTGCTGACTTCCGCCCCGCCTTCAGGATTTAGTTTCCATACAATATATTGACGATCTGCCGTAAAATAGCGGGTTAATGCGTCATAACTCTTCTCAAATGCAACAAGGTCATGACTAGCCAGCGCCGCCTGCATCCAGAATCCAAGGGATTCGGAGAGAGCCTCTCGTCCCGCTGCCCATTCAGGATTGACCGATTCCGCTCCCTGTAAATAGGTAGCCATCGTGCCATTCGGGTTGATCATATTCATCGTAATAAACCGTTTCGTTACATTTTCCCCCTTGGCTTGGATCAAACTTCCTCCGATCCCCAAGGCTGCGCCTAACCATAAAACAAGTCCTATCCACAAGACCTTACGTCCACTTCGCCACTTCAAACCGCCGACCTCCATTCCCTAAGGAGCAATACTTTTATGCAGAAAAAAATCTTCACCCGAGGGTTCGCCCCCCTCGCGAATTGTATCATTCTATTCTGTACAAAAACTGTACAAGTTGAGGGCTTCCGAGATCGTAACGGCAAAAAAAGAGCCATCCTTGTACGATGGCCCGAAACGTTTCACCTTTATTTTAAAGAGGTTAGGGATTTTCACTAATTTGCTCCATGATTGGCGAATGATAATATAGCAGATTAATAATACGTCGTGCCATTTCAGAAGGCTGATCACCTACAAAGGACATTCGATTTTGAAAAATATCTTGTAACTCTCGAAGCAATGCTCGATTTATATCCGGAATTAGATCATCGCATACCAGTAAATCATAAGAGTACAAGGATTTATTGCCGAAGCAAAAACTACAGGTGTAGAAGTATTGCTGGATAGCAGACGTGAGGGAAATATTTTGACACCTGCCATATTCGGAAATGTGTTCCCTGACAGTCGTTTAGCACAAACTGAATATTTCTCACCGATTGTATCCATCATTAAAGCAGCATCAGATGAAGAGGCCATCGAAATTGCCAACAACACAGAATTTGGTTTGAGCTCAGCCATCTTTACAGCGGATTTGGAGAAAGGTGAGCAGCTGGCAGCTGATTTGGAGTTTGGTATGACCCACGTGAATGACCAAACCGTCAATGCGATTGAAAATACACCATTCGGTGGTGTAAAAGGCTCAGGTATGGGCCGTTTCGGTAACCCTTGAGTGATCGACGAATTCACAGAAACCAAATGGGTTTCTATTCAAATAGAAGAACGAAAATTCCCGTTTTAATCCATACTATCCCTTATGAATGGATAGGGAAAGTTTTATACTTCTAAAGCGATAAGGAGAACACCGTAGTGGCGTTCTCCTTTATTTTGGGAGGCGGGAACTGGATGAAGCGCAGCTCCGAGCCCTCGTCGGGATACCTGCTAACCTCATTTTAATTGCCTTCATTTTCTACGGGGTAGCTACATTACGGGGGCAGTCCCCCAAGACCTTGAGTAATTTGTTTTTCAAGTTGGACTCAATTGCCATCTTGATTCATCAATCAAGGGCTGCAGCTTCTGCTGGATCAATCTGCGCTCTTCCTGTTTCCATACATCTTCCAAAGATTCTTCCCATGCCTCTTCGTCAGCTAAATATCGGGCTAATTGCATCAGAGCATGATAGTCTTCTTCGTTGTTGCAATGAACGGCAGCATGGCTGACAAATCGATAAAGGATCGCATGTTCAAGCAAATAATCGACCAGGTCCGGATCACCCTCCTGCAATACTTCTCGATGATCCGACCAGTCCCGTCGTACAGCTCTTTGGAGATCGTCTCTTGCATCAAGGCGGAGGCAAGTTCTCCTTTCACCGCGCAAGTATAGGCCAAATAACCATGTTGAACGGTGCTTTCGCAGCCCTTGGTCAGCAACCAGCGCTTTATTTCAGGCGTGGTTGCTTCAAGCTGCACCACCGCCTCGATTTTGCCCCATCCCTGAACGGACTGAGCAAGTTTCCAGATCAGCGGGTTGGGTTCTCGAGTACCACGAAGCAAGGCAGAAATAACGTACTCGGTGAATTCCTCATGCATGCCAATCGCGTACAAACGTTCCTTGAACGGTTCACAATTCGTATGACCTAGAACCGTGACGGCGAATTTGACGACCTCTCGATGGGCGGCATGCTCGAGCAGCCATACGGCCTCTTGCTGCATAAGCGCTTCATCCAGATTCGCCTTCTCCAAGCGTTCGATGAACTCTCCTCCGTAACTGGCGAACCGGTCAAATATAATGTCCTCGTACGTGGCCTTTCGCGTCTTGATCGTAGGATGGTGAAGCTGCTTCGCGAATCTATTGAGCAATTTTCTTGAAAAGAACGGCGTAGGCACATCATCTAAGTGCCGATCGGCATAACCGGCAGCCACCCGCGGATGATGGTCGCTATACACGTATTCGTCATCAGGCAAAGCATCATCCATCACGCGGTGGTGGATCTGAACTTGCTGCTCAATGAAAGGAACCAGCATTTCCTTATGATTCCACGGAAGAAAGTCTAATTTGATTGACTCCTTCCATACGACGGCCCGACCCACTTTGACAACGCATTTGAATCGGATAAGACCTCCAAACCTGACCTTCACCTTCTGCTTCACGCCATCGCCTACATCAAGTGTGCCGGATAAGGTTGAATACGGCTTCAACTTCAAATAGAACATCAGATTCTTCTGCTTGCGGTCCACGATTTGCCCGTCCAGTATGAGCTGCTCTTCTTTCAGCGCGTGATGAATTTCGATCACATGCCCTTTATAATCGATGTTCCATGTTTTTTGAAATTCTTTTTCGATATCCTTCATGACGTTGCGGAGGATATGTTGCTTAAAGTCTTCGATAAAACCCAATGCTTCTTCTCTCCTTCGATCCCTTTACAGACATTATACAATGTATCGTTGAAGAGTTGAGGGTACGCTTTTTTTACCAAAATAACCAAGGATGGATGCGGAACACACCTCTGACATCGTCATACTGGATCACATACGGTTCACAGCATCCATAGAGCTAAATTTAAAGGCACCCTCTTGGATGCCTTTCATTCTTATTTTAAGTCATCTAACATGTTTAATAATATGGTTGCTGCCTCTGCTCTCGTAGTTTCGGCACGAAGGTTGAATTGGTTAGTACCCGTTCCTTGTATGATGCCATTATCCTTTAGGGCTGCCACTGCACCTTTAGCCCAGACAGGAATTTCCTTGTCATCTGTGAAAGAAGTTATCGCGTTCTCTTCGTTCGGTAACTTGAGTGTCTTCGCAATCATCATCGCCATCTCAGCGCGCGTTATATTTCGATTCGAACCGAAGGTACCGTCTTCATAGCCCTTAATAATGCCCAGTTGTAGTGCTTGTGAGACTGCTTTCTGTGCCCATGCTCCGATCTCAGCCTTATCTGTGAATATCAGCTCCGATCCTGCTTCTTGCATCTTCAGCGCATTCATTAGCATGACTACAAATTCCGCGCGTGTCACGGCATGATCCGGCTTAAACTTTCCACCGGGATATGTACACCTTCGCGATCAAAGTCTTGCAAACCTCACATCTACGAAGACTGTTAGTTGCTCACACCATATTGCAAATCTATGATTACCTTCTAACTCGTAAAAAAATGTATGTGGAAGGTATTACAGTGGACAACATTCATGTGGTAATATATAGAAAAATTATGGATGCCTACAAAAATTCACCTTTAGCTTCTCAACTATATTAAATTGAATTTTATTGTTGATCAGCCCGGCTGCGCCGTGGGGATTCTACCTTCGCAGCTCGAGGTACGAGAACCTTTCTCGGGAGGGACATACCAATGAGGAATACTGTGGAAGGTCAGCAAAAGCACGGGCAGCAAGATCATATTGAGATCCTGCCGCTGTTTTCCACCACGGACAAGAACGGACGGATGACTGCGCTCCAACCGGGACGCCCTGTCGGACGTGTAGCTCCGCTGCTGTCATGGTTGCTCGCTGCTGCTGTACTATGGGCGCTGGCAAGCTCCGTACCGTTCGGCGCCCTGCTCGGCCTTGCGCCGACACCGGAGATCAGCAAGTTCCTCGTTCATCCTGTAACGGTGGGTGCCGCCGTGGTACTGCTGCTCGCCGCGATCGGTGCGACCGGTGGACTGTACTCGCGAGCGGACGATCAATTCGGACAAATCAGGGTCGCCGGCCTGTACTCAATGCTATCGATCGCAGGTGGAATCTCTGCTGTTGCGGGAGTCCTTCTGCTCTGGACGCTTATAAACAATCCATCGCGTCCCTTCGACCTTGAGGCCATAGTTACGTCGCCAACAATCCCACCAGAACTCGGAGCAATCGTTGGAGCTGGCTTCGCCCTCTGGGCCGTCATCGTACTCCTGCGGTTGCCTGGCTCCATCGTCCACGCCCAGCGGCGGCAAGCGGACATCGAGCGCCTCCGCGTGGAGGGCTCGTCATTCGCCGGGACGTTGACCGCCATAAAATTCGATAACCACTGGCTCTTCAATTATCCGATGTTCACAGTTGAAGTAACTTATATTGCAGAAGGTTCCCCTCATGTCGTATTAGCACACATGCGCACCAGCGCTGACCGCGTTCCTCTCGTCGGCTCACGCATGCTTGTGCTGACCGACAATCGAGGAACCATCCAAGTAGAGCTGGACCCGTCCAGTGAAGCAACTTTCGAGCTGGACGTTGGGAAGTACACCCCATCGGACGGTTAATTCCGCGCTCCTGATGCAGAGCGATTATAGAGGAGGTCAATCGAGTATGGGGTTAGCACATCGCTTCGGGAACCGCCGTGAAAATCGTCCCAAGGTTAAGACCAGCCATGCTGGAGAAGCAACTGGCAGACCAAGACGGTGCGGTGCGAAGCGCAGCAAGATTCACAGAAAAGCTGATGTAAGTTTGCGTAACAAACACCAGCTAGAAGTTCAGGTTATGTTTGGTGAAAAGAATCCCAAATTTCTTTATAATGCGGACCATGAATGAAACCGATAATGTTTCCAAAGGGATCAACTACCGATGCGGTAATCCAATCTTGAAAGTACGGCTCCACTCCCAGAAGCTTCGTATACCATTCTTTTGCCGCTTTGAGATCCTCTGCCCAGAAACTAATGTTTGCCATACCGCGTAATTGAGGTGTGTTTGTCATTTTAACAAGCTCCTTTTAGGTCAATTGGTGTATTACTCACTTGCAGGGCTCGATATCCCAAGATCAAGCACTGCAACGTAGGAACTTCTGGGATGGAGGCCCGTCCAGCCAGCACTGCTCCCCGACCTCCAACAGTCACACTACTTCAACAATTGATTGGAATGCTCCCGTCAATCCTTGCCAAAGGTACGGGGGCATTTTCCTTTCTAAGCCTCCCCCATCATTGCAAAGAAGAGATAAGGCTGCATCTACATCCCTCTTGTCACAACATTTTTCGCCGTCACTTATGATACGGTTCAGCTTAACGGGTCTATCGGAGAAAAATCCCCGCGACACATAGCTGCCAATCTTACTCGCTCCAAGGGCTATGATTCAAGCCTTCTTAACATGACAGAAGGCCACCGAAGTCATCGGCGGCCTGATTGTCAGTGATTCCACTCTCGTTGTCGTTTCCGTTAATCTAGAAAGCGAAGTAACCAAACATGACTCCAGCAAAACCCTCAAGAATACTCAATTCGCTCACTGTCCATTTGCCGTTTCCAAATATACATCCAACAACCGCTCTCTACTCTCAGCCGGTATCGCCATAGTCGCCATCGCCACATCAAGCCAAAAGTATCCATGTCCAAAAAAGCCGTAATTACGATTTTAGGTTAGCCTGTCCCATATCAGTATGAAAAGAAAAGCTTTTTTGCTGGCGTCAGGACCGTTCCTTTTCGCCTCCATCCCATTTCTCAGTTGATACCATTCTACAGCCTCATCAAATCGATCCCAAGGTGTCATAGAAAGATGTTTCTTAAGCCATTTGATTTTACAACGAAGCGAAAGATTTGATGCCACTTATCCGGTTATCGATCACATCTTTATCGAAAACGATAGCGAAGAATTCCGTTTGTACGTTGATCCCTATATTTTGACAGTTAGCGTAATTGTGTTTCCCTTTCTGGCTCCAACCGGGCTGAGAATTATCTCCTACTGCAATCGTGCACCCCTTATTCAATTGATTCACACTAATAGCTCCCGCCCCCAACGATATGTTGATAGCCAACCAACTCACCTCCGATAAGAGCCTATCCCTATAATTACATTCCATCTAAGTCTCCTCGGTGTCCTGAGTGATTCGAATATTTTTTATGACCGTAGATATATCTTCGTCATGCTGGTTTGTAATTATCGTCGCATCCACGGCATCGTTATCGTTAAGTACCCCAATGGTCCGTTTTAGCGAATTGATTCCAATGGGTTTGCCAACTCCAAAGTTATCTTTACGGGCAGTTCTCCATCCCAATTGCTTATTGTCGCCCAAGTCAATCGCACAAGAGTTGATTAACGAATTCGTCTGGAGGGAGCCGAAATGAATGGCGCATTGCTGCTGGTTATTGGGAACTTCCGTTAAGATGATATTATGATAATCCTGAATGGTGAAGTCTACAATATCCTCATCATGGAGAACACCTACCGCATTCGACAAAACCGTATGACTCAACTCGCCGAATCCTTGGTTTGTTTTTTTAATCGTACTCCACCCAATCGCTTGGTTGGTCCCAATAAAAATCCCCGAAGTATCCTCGAGATGGTTAACGATCATTTTTTGAAATATGACGCTTGCCTTCTGTCCCGATACGTTCAACGACTAGACCTCCTTTATCAGAAGTAATGAATACACTGATGCTCTAAACTTTTCCGTTTCTCTCTTAAACAATGTCGTGAACTATCCCAGTCTAATTACTTCGTAAACAGGGTTCTTCATTATTAACATCATTAGCTGGATCAGGATCGTTCAAAATCGACTTGGATCGGGGTTTGATTTTCATCTTGGATAATTTGCAGCACCACGACCAGCAAACCTTTGGTGTACTTCGCGGAAATTGCTTCAGCGGACACAGGCTTCGGCAAAGCCAGCGACCGACAGAACGGGCCAAAGAACCTCTCACTTATTGTGATCCGAGGACCGGTAACGGGATAATGACAAGGCAAGTCGCCTTCCAATTCCAGCGTCTGCCCGATTAATTGAAGTCTTATTTGCTCCACCGATTCCAAACCGGGAAGCTCTACTAAAACAACCACCGTTGTTGAAGTATGAAAGACGTCGATCCGAGGACCCGAATTAGGTAGAAGCTCACTCATTTCACTCCAAAAGTCATCGCCGAGTACCTCAGTCACCTGGCTGTAGAAATCTTTCGGTGTATTCGTCTTTATCCGCTCCTCCATACTAATCCCTCCAAGCGAGAATCTTGATTAAGGAAGGCAAACATAAGCTATATCATCGGCGGCCCCATATGAGAAACTAATTGATATCCGAAGACTTGGGTCTGTTTCCATTGGGATACTTCGGCTGGATCAAACCATTTAATTGATAAACGGTAGGCTCCCCACATTTTGTGCAATAAACCGCCGTTGGAGGATTCACAAAAGTACATCCTTTGCCAAATATTCCGGGTTCGTCCGAACAACGGTTTAGAATCGGAACTCCGCAGTCGCTGCAATACTCATCTTCCTCGCCCGGTATTCGCCCACAACGAATGCAAGGTTTTAAAACCGGCTTATCTCCCATGGGTCACGCCTCCCTTTTTCTTAAATCGTTTGATTTTGTAACGAAGCGGAAGGTTGAATTTCACCTATAGGGTTATCAATTGCATCTGGATCGACAACGGTAGCCACGAATCCCACTTGTACGTTAGCCCCAATATTTTGGCCGTTGCCGTAATTGTCTTTCCCATTCTGGCTCCAGCCGGGTAGCGAGTTCTCCCCTATCGAAATTCCGCTTCCCCTATTCATTTGATTCACATTGATAGCTCCCGCTGCCAACGTAATGATTACAGCCAACCCGCTCACCCCCAATAGGAGACTATCTCTACATTTATATTCCGTCTAAGGCTCCTTGGTGTCATGAATGATTCGGTTATTTTGTATGACCGTAGATATATCCCCTTATTCTTCCGTCCGCTATAATGTCCGGATCGTGGATATCCTACCGCATTCGACAAGCTGCATGACTCAACTCGCCGAGCTTCCCATCGCAAAGACGGATATTCCTTCGGGCAGACAGCCTCTGCTTGAAGGAATGGCCAATTTGCTTCAAATGCCCTATCATTTTCGGATTAACGTTTAGTCATTTGCCTCCGTCGCGAATAAAAATCTCCCGAAACGGCTCTGGATCGCCTGTCTTGGAAAGACTGATTTCCAAGACGCCTTGATCATATTTTGAGGATGTCTGGTCCGGATCCACATCGTGAGGGAGCGCGATCTCCTCGGAAGAATCGCCATGTACGATTTTTAAAATTCGACTATTGACGTAAAATCTTATGTTCTTCAGCGAAACATCGGCTGGTATACTCCATCTTATGAAGATGGATTGATGCGTTTCGAACAGCTCGTAATCGAGTGAGTCGGCAAAATGATGAAGGCCTGCCTGTTGAAGCATAGTTTTGGGCATGTAATTTTTCATCGTTTCTTGAACGAAATTTTCGATGCCTTTTGCGTTCAATTCCTTGTTTGCAAAAAGCATCTGCTCAGACCAATTATCTAGGAAACCTTGCCAAATGCTATTAGGGGCTTTTTTTTTATCCATCGCTTCAGTCACTACCCTTCTCCAAATGAAGTTCTTCCCTATTTTATGTGCTCGTTTTTGGAAATGATACCGTTGAGCCATTCGGGAATGTCTCCGTCCGTGACATGAAGCATATCCAGGAAATCGGAATCGTTGAGCAAAGAGCGGATGCCGGCTACCAGGTTCCGATCTCCGCTGACCGCTCCGAAACCTTGGGTCAATTTCTGATGGTTCTCGAAGCCGGCCGGCCGGTTATTCCCCATATTGATGCATGAAGCATTTTCCACGGATCCAATACGAATCGACCCGATCACGAATTGCGGTGACATAAAAGAAGCCACAGTCATCACCCCCGATTATTCCAACGATAGCCTGACGACGTTGGATGAATTTTCTCCTTGGATGGCTCAGAGTTGGCAGCAGTGCTTGAGGAACCGCTCTTGGCTTTGGAGGTGCTACGACTTCGGATCCACTTAGTTCCGAAGTTGTTGCCCAAGTTGAGTGATCCGCTGAGCTGGTCGATATCCAAAGCATCTAGCCTAAATTCCAGATTCTCCAAAACAGGTTGGTGAATGTGGACCGTCTCGATCTGAATGCCTGGATGAGGGCATTCCGGTTGGCTAAGTTGTTGCTCCATGCGTTTTAACAGAGACTCCATCTCTTCCAATCGCCCACGGATATCATGAATCAGCTCATCTGTACGCGGGTACTGTTTTTTACGAAAGGGGTTTATCACTTTTGAGTAGGCTTTGAACTCGAAGATGAATCCACCTTATCATCATCATTCAGGACGACAAGGATATCGGTAATCGAGCACCCTTCTCCGTTAATAGATCCAAACGCTTGGTTTTGCTTGGATGTATTCCTAAACTTCCACTGTTCATTACTTCCTGAAAAAACGCCCGATGAGCTTGATACTTTGCCGATTTGAATTTCACCAAACCAAATATTAATCATGCTTCACATCCTTTCGCACGATCGTTGTGAATTAATAATAATCAGTTCATAAGAAAGGTCTAAAATCGACGAAATCAGTCATGACAAAACGAAGTCCACATTTTTTCCATCTATTTCTTAATTTTATTCCCAGTTTTCAAAGGTATGATCATAAAAGGACCATTAATCAGTTTTTTTAATTCGTTCGCTCTTTGCATCGTTTGCTGGACAGTTTGGACACTTTTCCAGTCATCTCTGAAATCCCGTTGGAGACTGGCGAAGTCATTTCATTTACACCATCTCGTATTTTCGATTTTCGATGGAAAACCCAGTTATCCAAACCAAAAAGTAATGCTTGGGTAGACCCTTGAGAAGGATAAAGGTCCCCTCTTGCGAAATTTCCGCCCTACTTGTGGTACGGTTCAGCTTAACGGGTCTATCAGCGAAAAATGCGCTTAAGTGTGCCGCGCGGCGGCACTGCTCTTACCACGTACAAAGTATAAATATATTTATATATATGCACATAAAACATAATTTGTTTTATTGATAACGCGGCCGTAAAATAACACCTGTAAGCAGAGTTCAAAAGTATAGGAGGCAATATAAATGGGGAAAAAAATCTTAATGGTTGTCACCAATCATACAGATATGCAGGAAGGCAAAAAGACAGGAATCTGGCTATCGGAATTCGCGGAGGCTTATATGGCCTTCCAAGAAAACGGCTATGAAATCACCGTAGCAAGCCCAAAGGGAGGAACTAGCCCGATTGACCCGGGCAGCGTGGGCGACCAAACACCACAAGAAATCCTGGACGCTTCCAAGCATCTGGAAAATACCAAAAAGCTGGATGATGTGATGGCAGAAGGATTCGAGGGGATATTCCTGCCTGGCGGTCATGGCACGATGTTCGATCTGCCGGACAACCAAAAGCTCCAGCAATTGCTTCGTGAATTTTACGAAGCAGGAAAAATCGTCGCCGCTGTTTGCCATGGTCCTGCCGGTCTCGTTGGCGCAACCTTGTCCAATGGACAGCCGCTGGTCGCAGGCAAGCGGGTGAATGCTTTCACCGACAGAGAAGAAGAAGCGACAGGCTTGGGCTCTTACCTGCCGTTCCTCTTGGAGAGCAAAATCCGTGATCTGGGTGCCATTTTTGTAGCGGCACCAAACTGGAGTACACATGTAGAGGTCGACGGCAATCTGATTACCGGACAAAATCCTCAGTCTACGCTCGCTGTCACAGATGCAGTATTAAGCAAATTAGGCGAATAATACACGTGAGGACTTGCCTCGACATTGAACATCGCGGCCTTTAATCTGGGCAATGCACTTGGTGCCTATATCGGGGTATCGTCATTGATTAGGGCTTTGCAGGAGGGCTCCCTGCTGTACCGTGGGTTGCTTCGCTCGTGACAGTCATCGGAATTTTGTTTACGATATGAGGAGCACAGCACCAGAAATGTCTCAAGTAAGAGAGGAAAGCGAACATGGCGGACTTTGAATGGTACCGAAGCTTTATTAGTATCTACAAGCATAGTTCCGTATCGGAAGCTGCCAGAACAAGGATGATGACCCAGCCAGCCATGAGCCAGCATTTGGCTTATCTGGAAGCAGAGGTGGGTGAACCTTTATTTACACGAGCTCCCCGGAAAATGATTCCGACTGAGAGAGGCAAAGCACTATATACACAGTTGGTTCCGCTAATCGAGGCTTTGGAAGTAACCACACAAACCCTCAAGACAAGTGCGATCACTTCTTTGCCCGTACTTCGAATCGGGTCTGCACATGAGTTTTTTCGGGAATATATCGCTCCTTATATTGGCACCTACCAGATACGCGTCGTTGCCTATCTCGGTGTCGCTTCCAAGCTACTTGACTGGCTGCTTGAGGAAAAGGTAGAGATCATCATCATGTCGCAAAAGCTTACTGCCCCTGGAATCGAATATATACCGTACATGCAGGAGGAGTTTGCGTTGGTGGCACCTCCTGATTACGTTGAACCAACATTTGACGACAAGGAGTCTTTTGAAGCGTGGTTATGCTCCCAGCCATGGATCAGCTATGATTTGGATTTACCCATCATCCGCCGCTTTTGGCGCGAGCATTTCCAGAGGCGCCCTCAAACGCATCCTACACACGTCGTGCGTCGAAGGCCCGAATTTCCCCCCGAAATATTTAGCCGTCACTTGTGATAAGGTTCACCGCGCTGTCTGTAACGGCAAGTTTTTGTTTAGCGCATGGACTTGTACACCTTAGACAGCCCTCAAGTTCTTGTCCTTTATGGCAATCAGTACAAGTTGTTGTCCTTGGCTCGGGACAAGAACTTGTACCGATAAAACAAAAAAAGCCGCTAATTTAGCGACTTTAAATGGGACCTTGTTCTTTGTTCTTTAAGGTTTAATATGTGCGTTGGTAGCATACCATCTACCAGATTTCAGTTTTAGTTTTAAATTGACAGGTTCCTTTAATCCGAGACTATCATTTTCATACTGTTGTGTTACATAGACCTTCGATACAAAAAAGAAATGCAAGGGAAAAACAAATCCTATACGATGTAACTCTTTGTCATACGTGAAATTTTCTTTTCCAACTCCACGTTCGATTGGATTAATTTTTTGATATGTCGTTTGGTTCATATATTCGGGATAATCGGCTGCTCCACTCATAGCCTTTTCTAAAACAACTTTTGTGTCATTAGCAATCCATACTCCAAATAAAACATATGCAATAACAAATATGATTGTCAGCGAGATTACTAACTTTTTTCTTCTCATGTCTACCCCTCCTAATTAAACATTAGGGTATTGATGTAAAGTACTCACTACTGAATCGATCATTCTCCAATAAAATGGAAGTTTTAAAATTAACATAGACTCTTCACTCAGAGTAATCACCTCTGCTACTTGGCTTTAAATCCAGATTCTAACATAACATAAATTACAAAAAGATAGAAGATCAGCAGAACAGTACAGTATATTTTTCGCCGTCACTTATGATACGGTTCAGCCTTAACGGGTCTATCGGCGAAAATTCCACTTCGGCGCTTAACTCCCAACTTTTTTGCTCAATCTCTGGGCCATGATCAAGCCTTCAGAATGATGCACACAAAGCCGCCGAAGTAATCGGCTGCCTAATTTACATCAGGCTTAGATCACCCTCGCAGTCATTATAAGCGTTCATTTATTTTGATCAACAATTCCTTTAAGGTTTGCTTCTCCTCTTCGGAAAGGACTTGAACGATTTCGTCCTCCACCTTTTGGAAGGAGTCATTAAAGTCTTCAATCAATTCAACGGCCTTTGGTAAAACATAAATATTTTTTTGCCGTTCATTATTGGCTGGGATTTTTCGCTCGATGAATCCTCTTTGCTCAAGACCTTGAAGCATACTTGTAATGCTAGCCCCGCGCAGATGAAACCGATCGGCAAGATCCCTCTGAATTAATTCAGTTTCTTGGTTCTCGTAGATATAACCAATTATTTTTCCTTGTTGAGCGTTTAACCCCAACTCTTTTATGCTCTCGTCTGCTTTTTTCTTTAACTTAAGGCCAATAATCTGAAACAAATCCAGATAAGGCGTATCCTTGCGAGGCTTCATGATCGTACCTCCTCAAATTGTTAGAAAGCTAACTGTAAGTAAATAAACTATACAGAGATCCAGCTTGCATGTCAAATAAATATTAGTTTGTTGACAGTTAGTTATCTAACAGTTATACTCCGAAGTGATTCACGTACAACTCCAAGGAGGAATAACAAAATGAAGAATGCTGCCCAAAGCTCTCCTTTAGAAAGAGTTACGGCGATTACAAATGCACGTATTTTCGACGGGGAAAAGGTTATCGATTCAAGAAATGTTGTCATCAAAGGGGAAACCATTATTGCGGTAAGTGGAGATCTTCCGGCAAACGCAACCATCATTGATGCGAAAAACGCGACATTATTGCCAGGCTTGATTGATGCGCATGTTCACACTTCCATTGGTGGACTAAGGGATGCCTTAAAATTCGGCGTTACGACAGAACTCGAAATGAACGGCGATTTTACGAAAAGAGGGCGGGCGATCCAGTTGAAAAATGTGAATGACGTCGCCGATGTCCGTTCTGCCGGTACAGCGATCACCGCTCCAGGCGGTCATCCGGATGAACTGCTTCCGGATGGGGATGAAATCCCTGATTTCATATTAAAGGAATTGGAGAAGTTATCGAAAGAAGACCGGGAAGCTATGCTAGCCGCTTACGCTCACGATCACGAAGAAGTGCCCCAAGTAACGACTGTGGAGGAAGCGATCAAACATGTGCATACCCAAGTGGAGAATGGAGCCGATTATATTAAAATCATGATCGAAGAAGGGACGGTCATGGCTGCTCCTGGCCTGCCTGTTTTGAGCGATGAGATTCTAAAAGCAGCCGTGGAAGAAGCCCATAAGTTCGATAAAATCGTCATAGCTCACGTCTTGACTGCTGATTCCTCACAGAGCGCCATTGATATTGGGGTGGAAGGATTGGGTCACTTGTTTATCGACAGGCCCGAACACACGGCCAAATTGGTGAAATCCATAGCCGATTCAGGCGCGTTCGTGACACCATGTTTGGTATTGAACTCGTCCATTCTTGGGAATCCGGCATCGGAATTGGCGAATGATCCGCGTGTTTATTCCAAATTAAGTCCGGAATGGATCGATATTTTGAACTCTAGCTTCAATACTTTCCCGCAAGGCCATATGGAGAATAGCTTTAGAAACGTGATGGATCTTCACCGTGCCGGAGTGGATATTCTGGTCGGTACGGATGTCTCCCCCGTTCCCGTTAAGAATCTCGGAGGCCTCGCGCATGGTGCCAGCGTTCATCATGAAATGCAATTGCTGGTTATGGCCGGGTTTACTCCGATAGAAGCACTTCGGTCCGCTACCTCAAAACCGGCCCGTCGCTTTGGTCTTAACGATCGGGGCCAAATTGCCGTAGGGGCGCTCGCTGACCTTGTATTGGTAGCTGGTGATCCGACAACCAATATCTCGGATACCTTGTCTATCCAAGCCGTATGGTACAAAGGTGTGCAACAACTAGGTTAATCATTTTTACCGGTGTAATATGGTATATTTGGCTAAAACACTAGAGCCTATCGGAGTAAAGGAAGTAGTGTATGCTCAGACAATAGCATTCGGAAGCAGGAAGCTGAAGATGAAGTGATGAATCGGTTAGCGCAAGTACTGTCTAAAGACCGCATTCTAAAGACAATCGTGGACAAAAATAACCACAGACTCACGACCCGGACAGTACCCCTTCAAGGGGAGTTAGAACTCATTAGAAGCCAATTAGAACATGCTGAGTCCAGTAAGCGGAAATACCTCGATTTAATCGAGCAAAATAATCTTGATAAATCAATCGTCGCTGAGCGAATGCAGGAGATACATGCCAAATTAAATGAGCTCCAAGCAAAGAAGTCTAGGTTGGAGCTTGAACTAACCGAAGGCAATACGTCTCCTGTCGTTTTTGAGCAGGTGCGTGAGTTGATTCATGGATTTCATCAAGCGCTCACCGCCGCGCCATTTGAACAGCGAAAAACGTTACTTCACCTGTTCATCAAGAAAATCACGATGAACGCAAACAAGAAGATTGAGACAATTGAACTGAGCTTCGATGAAAATGTGGATTCCTACTTCTCCGATTCTCCTGTCGCAGCAGCGGCGGGGGATTCTCTCCAGCGAAAGCACTCGCGGAGGCGGGAGAAAATCGACATCGCCATCTAAATAAATAGAAGTGCTTTCAATTATTCTATCCAGAGCCGGAGAGGAGGACAAACATGGCTTTAAGCGATGTGTATGAAAGATTTACTCAGCTTTTTGACGAGGAAGACCGCTTTAATCTGGAGGCTTGTGAGCTTGCGGAACACGCCCTATTCGACATGGTGTACAAGAGCGAACAGGAGCCTGACTCCGTAACTGTGAAGGAATTTCTTGTGGCTGTTCACACCATTAACCTACGGTTACAAGTTGAACTCTTGGAGTTACGGAAGGGAAGATGCGCCCTTCACGTAAAATCAAAATGCTCACGTGCCCCCTTGCGTCTTCCTGAAACAATCACGGAGATGGGAAGTAAACAGAATCGCCATCTGAATTTATGAAAACACTTTCAACTGCTCACCTTAACGATTATGGGGTGAGCAGTTGTTTTATGGAAGCAAGACCGTCCTTCCACAGCCTGTATGACGCATGCCGAGTTAAAGTTCAGTCACCTTTAATTCGTAGCCAAATCGTTATATTACGTTTATATAGCTTAACGATACGGGGGGAGCATGATGAGCAAAAAGCAAGATCGACTCAAAAACGGAACGAACAAATTCATGCCCGGCAAGGTAGCGGCACTGGCCAAATGGAATAACAAGCCGCTTCTGGACAAGATGATTGATGGCAGTACACCTGTGAAGGAATTGGTGGCGTGGTGTAATGATAACGGCTTCCGATCAGCATTCCTACCATGTACTCTTACATCAAGCAGCGCCGGGAAGCGATTGTAAATGGACTCACGATCGAACTTCTACACGCGAAGGTAGACCCGCTCAAAAAGGAGTTGGAAGATTCAGCGCGGGGTAAGACAAGAGAAAAGGGCAATACACAGTATAAGGAGAACCGCGCCGAAGAACGTGCCAAGGCCAGAGCCACGCTGGAGAAAGAACTGGTCGATCAAGACAGTGCGAAGCGCATCCGACACGATCTGGAGCTACTGGATGAAGTCATTCAGAAGGGCTTCGACACGTTGAGCAAGATGGAAGTAGTCAGTCCGGTCACCGCCATCAAGGCTATCGAGATGAAGCACAAGCTCACCAATGGAAGCAATGGCGGCTATACGCACTATGGGCTTGAAGAGATTAAAGATCCGAGAAGCAGCGCGTGAACAGGCAATCACAGCGGTGATTCTGGAATTTGTCCCGGTGGAGCAATATGATGCTGTGATCGAGCTTATGGAAAGGGTGACGCGAGAGTATTACGAATCGATCGGCTTAGGTGAAGCCTATGCACAGCAGATAGCAAGGGAGGCAATGAAAGATCATGCGTGACGAAAAGGAGAACGCCTATTGTGGACGTTCTCCTTTGTGTTGGCTTGGTGATGAAGGAAGAATATAGTCGTCAAGAGCTTATACTCCATTCTCAAAGAGTTTAAAACAAGTCTATAAAGCTCTTTCAAGTTTACCGTGATTCTTCAACGTATATATTAATCGATCAAACTCCCTTGTTCCATAATTAACTACTGAAGCCTTTTCGATGCTATCAAATTGTTTTATCAATTCAGAAAATCCTACTTTTTCCGCATTCTTTGTTGGTTTTATTATTGCAATAAAATACCCGCTATTTAATTCTTTATCATTGTGGAGTTTTTCTATTGCGTCCTTCCAAAATACCCCTTCCTTATAATTCTCCCTCGGTGATTCTTGGATAGATAAAGGCTGGATTAAATCAATTACCCCATCTATTCTGTATCCAAAATCAATATTTAAAGTGAAAGGTAGGTTTTTTACTTGTATATCTCTTTCAATAAATCGATCAATCCCCTCGGAAATTAATCTCTCTTCGACTTGTTTGATAAGGGGCTTTTGTTTAGTCCTAATTTCATCTGGTGTAATAATCATGTTGTCGTAGAGACCTTCAATTTGATCCATAATATTGTCTGTAAAAATATACTCGGGTTTAGCAATAATAAACGGCGGCTTTACACTGGATTGTAACTTCTCAAGGTAATTCTCGTCACTCAAGGGCACGTTTATCAGCGAATCATATGGCTTTGTATTAAGTGACTTCAAGTGTTTTCCAATTAATTTACGGAAGGCTCGATATTCAGCATATTGAATTTCAGTTACAAAGTTTTTAATACGCGTGTCATAATCTAAAAATTTAAATGCAACCTTAGACTCTTTTGGGGAATGGATAATTATACCGACATTTATAACTTCTTGTTTGATACTACTCGGAATATATTTTATTACTCCGAACTTGCTTGCAAATCTGGCCATAATAATGCACCTCCATTCCAAATGGGAAACCACCAAATATCGACGAGATAATCAATAACCTGTCGTACCTTAAATTTTCTTTCAAGAAGAAAAGAAACTAATGCTCTTTTTTCATAATCAGGGATTTGCCACTCGTTTGGAATACCATTCATTATTTGCTCTAAATCATATTTTGATACTGATTCAATTTTTTGTATGATTCTTGCGAAAGGATTAACTTTAGTTTCCGTCAAATCTATGTTCATTTTAATAGCTTCGTACACAGGTCCAAACGGATACTTGTGATTCTGCCAATTTAAGTGAGCTCCTCTGAATTCCTGAAGGTTTTTATATCTGTCCATTGAGGCAACCGGTTTAAAGAAGGCATATCCGTGATCATGAATAAAAAATTCTTTAGAGCCGTCTTTATTGGGAATAACCAGAATGTTTCCATTATTAGAACCTCTGTCATCGTTATGTATCCATATATCATACGCTAAAACATCTTGAATCATCCCAACATTAGTACATGATTTATATAAATTAGGTAATGGCTCACGAAACAAACCATTGTCAGCAATATTTTTATCAATAGAGACCAAAGGAGAACCTACCTTAATCCCTGAAGATAGCCCTTCCACATGGGTATAAACTTTAACTAATTCGGGAGGTACGTTTACAAAGCATTGTTCAAGAACAGGTAGTTCAAGAAGTTTGGCAATCCTAAACCCAAGATACTCATGCAATAAGGCCCTTGTGTATCCATCTGGATAATTAAATTTGATAACCCTCATAATATTATCACTACATAGCATTTTTTTGGGCTTTGATATGCCATCATCCATATCACCGAAATAACCAATAGCTTCAATCATTGGCAGTAAAAACCCTCCTTTTGCACCCTCACCTACTTTGTATTGTAAAAAACAGTAGAGCATAATAACTCTACTGTTCTGATGTCGAACATGATGTATAAATAGTACTGGAATGACATGGTTTTCAATAATCATAATTATAATTGCTTCCGTACTATTTTGTCTAACAAATTATTGGGAACATTCATCCCAAACCAATTGTATCGCTGGATGAAGCTCCTTTCTTGGAATCCGATCATAAAGATGACTATAAGCATGAATGTGATCACGCAATCCATCTATGATTGCATAAGCATCCTCGTCCTTTGACACCGATTGTAAAATCTGATCGAAGACCCCCATCGCTGCAAACCGATTTAGCTGAACGGCTGCCTCAAGCACCGTAACCAGAGCGTAACGTTTAACATCTGGAGTGGTTGCATTTGAAAATACAATTTGCATCTTTCGAGCTACACCATCTGCAAAAGAAAAGGCATACTCCCCAATGTTTTTATTAATGGCCTCGCTGTACTTAATCAACACCGGTTCAAATTCTGTAGCCATATGATTTGCGTAAACTGGTAGAAGAGCATCGGGCAGCTTATGAAAGAGCCCAATGAATTCGTCCTCATCATCAGTGCTATAAATCAATTGAATCATTTGCGATACTGTTTGGGGATCATATTTATTATCAACCAGATCACTTTCAGCCCTCGAAACAAGTTCAGCGAACACTGCTGTTGGATTCACCGCTGGGTCAGTTGCTATTTTTACACCTTGCAAAGCATCCAGCATCTGATTGACCGACTGAAATCGTTCTTCAGGATTTTGTCTGGTTGCTTTTTGGATTACATACCACACGCCGGTCGGGACTGCATTTGGATTCATAACGGTCGGCCGTTGACCTGAGACCAAATGATAGAGAGTTTTTCCAAGTTGAAACACATCCCCTCTATGGTCTAGATCCCTAGTCCCTCCGTAAATCATTTGCTCTGGAGGCATGTAATCATAGGTTCCAATATAAACACTCGCGCGTGTTAGTACAGTTGTATCCCTTTCATTCATCTTTGCAAGGCCCAAATCCGAAACAACGATTTTTCCCCCATCGTAAACTAGGGCGTTTTCAGGCTTTATATCCCTATGTGTATGTCCGCTGATATGTATTGCATTGATTCCTTTACAAATTGCTTCAAAAACCTCTATAGCTTTATCCCGATTATTTTGTAGCTCTGGGATAATGTGAGCCACAGAGTATTGAGCAAGAGGCATGGTAAAATACGGGGGGACATGGCCTACATTTGAGTGTAAAACCTTTACAACGTTTTCATGATCAATGTTTTCCATGATACGTACTTCGCGTTTGAAACGCTTTAATTGTTCCTCATCTGTTTCTGTGCAATATTTTAAGGCTATTGTGTCCCCCCCTTGTAGATCATGAACACTGAGGACTCTACCAAATCCCCCTCCACCCTTTTTATCATCAACCACTAAGTATCTTTCATCTATCATATCGCCATTCTTGTATGTAGGAATCAACCTCAACACTCCCTTTTAAAGTAATGGAGGCCAACCACCTAGCCATCCATATATTCCTAAATTGTACCTTCTTAGGTCAAAGAAAGTCAAGGTCAAATGTAGCAAGAGCCCCCCAATTTTTCGTTGATTGCATTGCACTGTTCCCCCGATTAATCTATTCGCCCGATACATCTGCTCCAATAAAACCATCATCTGTGCGGATAGGTCATGTGGACGATGGAGAGCTTCTTGTCGGGGCGAGATAAGATGGCGAGCAATTTTCCCTATGAACTCATGAGAAAAACGTTTGAACGACTGGAAACGCTTCGGTAGCATTGAGTTTGACTCTAACGAGGAGACTGAGAAACGCTTTTTAAGCGTAGCCTCTTCCACTAAATCAATGGGAAGGGGCTTTCGGTCCGGGGGAGATCAATTGCTGATTCACAGACGTACCATTATAATCTAAAGTAATATTCATTGAACCTTCCATTAGAAAACTTATTTAACTGATCAACATGTTCATTTAAAATTTCAGCTCCATAACTAAGATTCCTTCTGAAATTTTCTTTAATTGACTGGTATTCTTCCTCTCTATTCTTTTCCTGCAATGAAATGATGTTTTGCATGCCGCTAATTAATTCTACAACCTCGCGCATTCCTTTCAAAACAAGCTTAAAATCACTACAATCTCCCATCAAACAGACTTCATCATAATTTTCTTGTTCATGAGGATTTTCTAACCTAACTAAAATTTCTTCATACTCACTTTCTAATTGTTTAGCTCTCTTACGAATTTTCACGAATCCACTTGGTTTTGTAGAGGGCATTACACTCACTCCTTGGCTTAGATTATTACAAGTATATACCTGATTAAGTACAAATCAACCTCCTTCACAAGGCTCCCCTTGCCTAGTAAGCAAGGCTAAGAAATTTTCGCCGTCACTTATTGCACAGTTCCCCCGACTGATCTTCACCTCCTGGTAAATCTGCTCCACCAGTACCAGACACATCATTTGTTGCGGGAGCTTCATGCGTCCGAAGCTCAACTTCTGCTGGGCGCGGGATAGAACAGCGAGCGATTTCTAAATTGATTTTGGTGAGAATTACACTGGACAACAGGAAGCGCGTCGACAGCGTTGAGCTTGCCTTCAATGAGGAGACAGAGAAGCATTTTTTACCGTAAGCCCCTTCTGCTGAATCAATAGCAGAAGGGGCTTCTCCTTGTCCGAAAAAGCCTCTTCTATAAAACATCGCTTTGAATTCGAACTATAAAACCTTTATTTAAGTTGCCAATGAATTTTTTCGGCATCATAGTTAGTAACATCTATAGGTGTCGTTATGTCACGTTCGTCCGTCACGCTTCCATCTGGATTCCAGTGGAAATAGTAGTTTGCAAAATGACCATTATATGATTTTTTACTCAAGTGTTGCTGTATCTCATTAGTATTAAAAATCAGTCCTTTATAGGATTCTCCGTTTTCAACTAAGTAGATATGATAATCAAATTGAGTAATATGCTGGTCATCTTCCTTATGCCACGAGCAGCATTGTTTTTGCGGATTGTAGCTTGCATCATGATAGTCTCTAGATAAACCTACCTTTACTTTTACAATTCGTTTATCTGCCAGTTCTACTTCCATAGTGCTGTAACGTACTTTAACAACTTTTGATCCTTTATTATTCTTCACAATATTGCCCATTACGTAACCTACTGCTTTCTTTCTGTTCATACGCTTCTTCGTATTGGAATCATCCATTTCTTTAGACATAAACTGATCCTCCTCATTTTTATAGTTAAATTCTTCTCTGTCTTCATCTTCGGTGTTCTTCGATAATCGGATATCTTCTAATGTATTGTAAACGCGACTAACATCTTCAAAAGATGCCTCTGTGATAAAAAGCGTGGATGATACATCGTCTGTAGCTAAAAGTGTTCGAGCTACCAATTTGTCCATCTGTGAAGCACTATCATTTTTAGTATTCCAGTCCTTGTATACACTCGCCAACTTCATTATTTGCATTGCCCTATCTCCCTTCAAGTTGTAAAGATGGGTTTCTTTTCTTGATATCAACATACACAACATAACTCAAATAAGCAACATAATAATAAAGATAATCCATAAATCTAATCTTGCTTATTATATATAGTCAAGCCAACAAAAAACGCCCTGTCCACTGATTTTCAGAATCAGCAAACAAAGGCGCAAGCTTAGATTAATCTTAACCTCAATACATGTCTATACCATTTACAGTGTCCATGACATAATGCGGGCACCCTAATTTTTCGCCGTCACTTATGGCACTGTTTTGCCAGCCATCTTTAATCCCCAATAGCTACTTTCAGCAGAATGAGCCGTGTCAACCATGGCGGATACATGCGACCGCTTTAGGTATGGGAGAGTTAACAAGCCTAGGTGGGCCACTAACATGCAATTTAGTGGTTGCAAGTCCGCTTGGATTCACTCCGTTCCCCTAGGCTCCTCAATATTACGATTTTATGTAAAGAACATTATGTATACTTAGGATCATCTGATTGGATTAGATAGTAGTAGAGAGATATTTGTGGTAACAAATTCAAACTTATCATTATTGTTGTTCTTACATTCTTATGCATATATATATTTCTAATCCCTTTAAAAAAACCCATAATCATCAATTGTAAGCCTTCATGCTCATTTCTCTCAGTAATATTACTTAGTGGATTTACTTGGATTTTAGGAGGAAATGTTACCGTATCAGAACTTTGATCGTAACTATATTTGAACGCTTCAGTTATTAATTTAATTCCATTCAAATTATTAAGCCCTGAAATCTTTTGAATTTTATTTTCCAGCACTACTATTGCCTCTCGAACAGCAGACTCATATTTTGATAAATACAAGAGTTCTAGTGCTTCATCAAACTCTTTTGGTATTTGTAACATTTCATAATATGCCTTTATTTTCTTGACACTTCCAGGATATAAAGCGCCGCATTTTGCGCAAACTTTAAAATTATATCTGTATGCTATATCCGAAAACTCTATTCCCATCTTTTCTTTCATATCTTTATCTTCCATAAATATACATTTGTTAATGCATTTATAGTCCCTTTTTGCCATATCCTTCTTTCCCCTTTTTTGTGTCTTATATCGCTCGTTGTTGTATTCACGAAACCGAATCCTTAACCCTAACAAGGATGAGTTCGACATGTTAGATAGAGGGATACTATCCATCAGAGTTCGCTTCCCCGTTGCTGGAAGGCCTTCCGAATCACCTCTATGCCAGTCTTTTCGAATTGATACGCACCATAATTATAGCATGCAATTGGAAAACATTGTCGTTCTGTAAGCACAAAAATCCCCCCAGAGCCCACCTCTAGAGGGACAAACGTATCTCCATAGCACCTTCCTCCATTACTCCTACAAGCCTCTACATCCTTCTTGTCACTCCCATTTTTCGCCGTCACTTATGATACGGTTCCCCCCGATTAATCTTCACCGCACGGTACACCTGCTCCACCAGCACCAGCCGCATCAGCTGGTGCGGCAGGGTCATGCGCCCGAAGCTGAGCTTCGTCTGCGCGCGCTTTAATACGTCCTCGGAGAGGCCGTTAGAGCCCCCGATGACAAAAGCTACGCTGCTGGTGCCATACGTGCCCAGCTTGTCGATATGGGCTGCCAGCTCCTCGCTGGACCACAGCTGGCCGCCGATCGCAAGGGCGATGACGTGGGTGTCCGGCTTGATGTGGCCGAGGATGCCCACGCCCTCCTTCTCCTGCACTTGCCGCATCTCCGCTTCGCTCATGTTCTCCGGCGCCTTCTCATCGGGCACCTCATGCACAAAGAGGCGCACGTAAGGCGCAAGGCGCTTGCTGTACTCCGCAATGCCCTGCACCAGGTACTTCTCCTTCAACTTGCCTACGCATATCATCTGTATATTCATGGCGCTTTCGCTCCTTAATCTCTGCTGTTATGACGTTCATTCTAACATGGTAGCGCCCCCAGTTAAAGGTCATACCTTCCGCATTCCTACAACCCCTCCCTCAGTTTCTAATCGACAGGAGAGGGGCATAACATTTAACTTATGGGCATCGACATTTCAATTGCTTCTATGCATATTCAACCGTTATTTGAGCAATGACATCACCATTTAAAAAAGAGCCGCTCTCCTCCGAGATCGACTCTTCGCTTGCTATCTATTTCAAAATGATCGGCAGCTCTTTCAGCGCGAACATCATCGTGCTGTCCATCCGTGCCAGCTCAACGGAGCGGTCCCGGCGGAATGCGGGATAACGGTCCAGCAGAGTCTGAAGGGCAATTCGGGACTCCATACGGGCTAACTGGGAGCCCATGCAGTAATGAATGCCGCTTCCCAGCCCAAGATGTGGATTCGGATTTCGGTGAATGTTGAAGACGTCCGGCTTCTCGAACACATCCTCATCATGATTGGCAGAGGCCATCCAGATGTAGACGAATTGGCCCTGCTTCAGCTCCTGCCCCCGAAGCACCGTATCCTGCTTCACGCTGCGGAACATTAACTGAACAGGCGAGAAGTAGCGGAACACTTCCTCCAATGCCCCCGGAAGCAGCGATGGGTCTGCAAGCACCTCCGCACGAACCTCCGGCAGGCTGTCGAAGGCAAGTACCGCCGATGAGATCAGATTGGTTGTCGTTTCATTACCGGCTACGAGTAGGAGAATACAGAACCCGATAATCTCCAGATCGGTCAGATGCTCATTATCAATGCGCGCCTCCACCAGCTTCGTGATCAGGTCATCCTGCGGATGCCGGCGGCGGTCCTCGGCAATCTCGGAGAAATACTCACTCATCTCTTGCTGACACTGATAATAGGCATCCGAATTGTTGCCCACCAGAGCGTCCGACCATGCCTTAAAGCGTTCCCGATACTCCATCGATACCCCAAGCATCTCCGCGATTACCGTAATCGGAAGCGGGCTTGCGAGATCTTCAACAATATCCACCGTTCCCTTCTTCTCGGCTTCATCCAGCAGGGAAGTCGTAATCTCCTGAATCTTGGGAGCAAGCGATTCAATCATGCGCGGCGTGAACGCATGAGACACCAGCTTGCGCAGCTGACGGTGCTTCGGTGGGTCCTGCCGCAGAACACTGGATTCAATGGGATCATCGGTAGAAGACGAGCCTTGGGATGAGAATACTTCATAATTTGTAAACACGGCTTTGACATCCTCGTATTTGAAAACATTCCAGGCTCTATCCCCCTCAACTGCCGCTATCGGGGAGTCCATTCGCATTTGTTTGAACCAGTCCAATGCCAGTAAACCGTTTGTATTCCAATCCATGATCAACACCGTCGCTTTCTTTCGTAAATTTTGTACTGACTGGTCAGTTGTACATACTCAAAAAAAGAAGGCCTCGCTTATTCAAGCGATATAAACAGGCCATGGGTAATCATCGTGAACGCAAACTGCTCCAGATCATCGCGGGAATACGCATCCTGATGGTTCAGGTAATAATTACAGGTGCTTTCCAGCGTACCAACAATGCTGGCAGCCGCTAGATTGGCATCGACGGCTCGGCACAGGTTCTCTTCACACTGACCCTCCTCAATGATGCTTGCCAAGAAGCTTAAATATTTCCGCTTCAGCTCCTTCAGCTCATCCAGAACATCCTGCTCGATTCCGTTAGAAATCTCGTTAAACACGATGTGGGAAAAATGGCGGGATTCCAGAAACAAGTCCAGATGATCGCGGATCACACGCTCGATCTTCTCTTTCATAGGCAGAGGCGAGTTCAGTTCAGCCTCGGTCCGCTGCATAATATCTTCGATGCCCTGCTTCACAACCGTCTTGAACAGCTGCGATTTGCCCGGGAAGTTGTAATAGAGGGTCCCCTTGGCAACCTGTGCCCGGGCGGCAATTTCATCCATGCTTGCACGGTGGTATCCGTTCTCGGAGAATACTTCAATGGCTGCTTGGATAATTTTATCTTTACTCACAATCGGATCTGCCCTTTCACGGCTAATTTTCGATTCATCATTCTTATTCTGACTGGTCAGTTCAAAAATAAAATAGCATGCCGAAAGAAATTAGTCAACTTCTAACATGACTTCTGATGAAAACCACCAATAAAATCCGATTCTTATGCTAAATTCCGTGGTATCCTATACATATGGGCAAATACAGTGTATATTTCAACAGTGCTGGTAAACAATCAGCATATATGGACAAGACTAAACCATAACGGAGTGATTTGTTGAGTAAATCCAAAGGCAAGGGCGGAACAGGCAGAGGCACGGGCAAGAAGGGCTGGAGCCGGTGGGATGCAAGCGCTCGAAGAGCCAAGAGTAAACCCAAACCTTATACCAGTAAAGGGGCCAAGCAGGCGAACGGTACAGCCGACGCCGGAAACCATAAAGATACCCCATAATTAAACATATGGTACAGATCCACCTGATACAACATGTTGAGGAGATGAAATGATTGGACAATCAAGAAGTAATAACGGATATGCCCGAGAATTACGAGGAGCTGAAGAGCTCTGCCAACCGGAACGCCAATTGGAGAGAACGTTTGGATGCGGTAGAAGAATTAGGAAATTGGAAAAATCAGAAATCCATCGACATCCTCAAGCATAGACTGAATACGGATGCGGTTTATCAAGTGCGGGAGGCTGCTTATCATAAACTGCTGGCTTTTGGCGAAGATGTGCAAATGCCGGTACGACAGAAGGGCGAACTGATAAAGGACGCTACGAAGGTGCTGCTGCGCATCAAGAAAAGCCTGCCCCGCGACCATACGTATGAAGAGTTCAAAGAGAAGTTGAAAAAGATGAGAATCGACCTCTACGATACGTACGAAGGTGACAAGGGCGCTGACTTTGATGCCTGGCTTGAGCAGACATGGTCTTCATTATTGAAAAGATAACTTGACTGAAAAGCCCCTGCCCAATCGGTTATGCGTATGAGATATTTCTGATATGTTATACTGAAAACAAATAAAAGTTTTAGGAGTGGTACTCTGAGAAAGCAAAAGCCTATGTCGTTTGACGATCTGTTGAAGGAGCTGCAAGGACAAAAGTCGGTACAGGAGGATCCGGATAACATTTCTCTGGAAAAGCTGTTCAATGAAGCGTTTATGCGTAAACATTCATCGCACGGCAGCTTTGGGGAATTTCTGATAAAGGGTAACTTCCAGGTGGAAACTCACGAAGATATCGATAACATTCCAGATGAACTGTTTGACCGGCATGTTTCAAGAGAAACGGATTTCCCGGATTGGAAATCGATGCTGCAGCAGGCAAAATCCGATCATGCTGCGGTAAAGTAAATAAGGAAGTATCGGCTGCCGTGAAGCAGCTGCGATCAAGGGGCCGATGGCCCCTTTTTCTATTCCATCAGATTACTTGGACTCGCTCTTGGCTTCAGACTCCGCTTTATCCCTGAACTTCTTGTAAAGCTTCGTAATATTCGCCGTATTGATCTCGATATTGTGCTCATAGGCATATTTCACCGCATACCCCAGTGCCAGCGTAGTTGCGCCCGCAACCGTCGCTCCGGCGACAGATCCCGCTCCCGGAAACACCTTCACGATCTGCCGAAAAATACTCTTGCCGATATTCCCGAATATCGTGGCAATGACCAGCTCCTTCGCTGTCTCCTTGCTGATCGGCTTATTGTACAGCACCGCCAGCCGCGTCAGCAGGCTCACCTGAATGCCGGTAATCGGAATGATATCCGAGCCCGGAATAGGCGATGCCCCTACCGCCCCTGCGGAGACGGAGGCTCCAATGATCCAGGCATTGGCTGTCGCAGACTTCTCTTTGATACTTTTGGCAAAGAGAATGTCTTTAGACTTTTTTTTAAGCAGCTCCAGAATGCTGCTCCGCAGCTGGTCGATGTTCTCACCCGTCCGTGAGGATACCGGTGCAACCTCGTAGCGCTCCCCGGTCTCCTTCTTGATGCGCGCCACCAGCCGGTCAATATCATCCGCGGCATCGATTTTGTTCAGCACAATCAAAATATTTGAGTTGATGCTCTGAATCTTCTCAAAGGACTTTTTCTCCACCTCGGAGAAGACGGTACCCGCTGCGTTCAGGAAGAACAGTACAATATCCGCCTGTTTATAATAATTCAAGGTCACATCCGAATTGGCCGTATTAACATCATTCAATCCGGGTGTGTCAATAAAATAAATGTGCTCTTTGTACTTGTGCGGTTTAATCTCGGTTGTCTCTCCCGGCTCAGCCCCTACGCCTGCCACCTCTTCACCGACGATACGGTTCATGGTGGAAGACTTCCCGGTATTCACATCGCCAATGAGCGCAATGAGGATCTCTTGCTTCAGCTGTTGATTGATTGCATCCATTTCCTTATCGTAGGCCTCATCTGCGGCCCGCCTGATTTCATTCTCCCATGATTTCCCGTAGTCATCCACAGTGATCGTCTCCATTCACGATAGGTATTTACCGCGCCACATTCCATCTATAGACCCATCATACACTATTGACAGTCTGTACATCGAAGCCTATGACTCCATCTGACAAGTACGTTCGGAATGCAGGCATACTCTTTATTACCTCTTCAACCCCTCGCTGAAAAGGCTGTCCCTGTACGATAGCATGAGTCTATTCAAACTTTTTTATAAAGTTTTTCTGATCCTTGGTAAACTTGTAGCCCCGTCTTTCATAAAATCTGTGAGCCTGCACACGGCTCGGATATGACAGCAGCTTGATGCCGGAATAACCGCGGCTCTGGGACCACTGCTCCAGACTCTCGATCAACAGACTTCCCGCCCCTTGATTCCGGTACCTCTCCTTTACGACAAAACCTAACACATTGATTAAAGATTCTGAGAACAACAGCTCATAAGGACTTCCATGAATGTAGCCTATAACCTCATCATCAGATTCACATAGCAGAACCACATCGTTCGTATGGTGGATGAGGGTCTCGATTTTCTCTTTGACTTTATCTTCCGAGAACGCATGCAGATTCGGATTAAACTCCACGTTTAGGAGATAGATATCGGTATAATCCGTCACTCGGATGCCTCGGATGCTCCTCCGTATCATCGACGTCCCCTCCATTCCTAAGCTTTTAGCGAAAACATAATCCCATCGATTCTAACAAAAAAAGCGTGAATTCATCACGCTTTCTCATCGGTATCATCTATTCAAGTCAAATGTTCAAAAGTTACACAACTAAAAACTCAGCATGCTTCTCGCACTCCGCGCACTTCACCGGTGGGTCCCAGTCCGAAAACTCGGTCTCCTTCAGATCAACAATATCCGGGGCATCCTCATATTCATCCACGAAATTTTCGATCGCTAGTTCCACATGTTCCTTGCATACGACGTACATTCTATGCATCCTTTCTATCATTCGCCTCATGTTGTGTTTTATCATCAATCAAGTGTAGCCACTCTTCTGTTCTACCACACTCTACGACAAAAAGAAATCTTTTTGCCGCAAATGGCTATTCCCTCTTTATTTCAATCCGCAAAAGCTTCCTCCACATCCATGGATTTCACAGGACTTGTCCTTCGCTCTCTACATCTCTTTCAGGTAAATGAAAAAAAGAGCGTGGATCACGCTCTTTTTTCGCGGCCGTTCATCGGCTCTAATCTAACCTTTTTCAAAATCTCTCTATATTGGATTCTATTCAACGCTAACGATAATATATACCCGTTACTTGCTGCATTAAACAACGAACGATCACGTGGCATAAAAAAATCTTCAAGGGCCTGATTCCATATTCTTCAGAACTGCCCGTATTATTCTCCAGGCTTCTCTTCCAGCTTCACCTTCAGCGACTGTAGCTTGCCGTCGCGATAGAAGGTCACATTCAGGTCACTGCCTACCTTCGTGTTACGATAGAGGTGCTTGCGAAGCTCCAGCGTCGTCGTGATCGGTTTGCCGTCAAGCTTGATGATGACGTCATTCAACTGCATACCGGCATCCAGCGCAGGACCAAGCGCATCCAGTACAACCACGCCTTCGGTTACCGTCTTCGGCAGCTTGAGATTCTCCTTCTCCTTCTTGCTGAGCGGAGCATACGGATTACTTAGATCCACCGTGTAGACGCCCAGATATGGACGCGCAATGTGGCCCTTCAGCATCAACTCGGTCACAACCTCCGTAATCTCATTGACCGGAATTGCAAACCCGAGTCCTTCTACGCCGGTGTCAGCAATCTTCATCGTGTTGATGCCAATGACTTTGCCGTTCAGATCCACCAGCGCACCGCCGCTGTTGCCTTCGTTAATAGCGGCATCAGTCTGGATGACCTCCTGTTCCCAATCGTAGATGCCATCCTGATTCAGTGACACCGGAATAATACGGTTCGTGTAACTGACGATGCCGGAAGTGAGTGTATCGCCAAGACCAAGCGGGTTCCCGATGGCAATGACCGTTTCGCCTAGACGAAGCTTGGAGGAATCGCCAAATTCTGCGACCTCGCCGATACCTTTACTATCAATGGACAGAACTGCGATATCGCTGACGTTGTCTGTGCCGACTAAGGTTGCCTTCCTCTTCTCCCCGCCTACCAATACAACCTCCAGGGAATCGGCTCCTTCAACCACATGGTTGTTGGTAATAACGAAGGCTTTGCCTTCCAGTTTCTTAAAGATAACGCCGGAGCCCAAGGCATCCTCTTGCGAGCCCCCGAAATCATTGCCAAAGTCAAAATCTTCCCCGAAATCGAACCCTTCCGGAAGCTCAAAGTCTCCTTCTTGTTCCGGTGGAACAGCGGACTCCTCTTCCAGACCCTCTCCCTCAAGGCCTTCCTCTTCGGGAAGGATGGTCTCTTTATGTGTCAGTACGCTGACTACGGCAGGCCGAACCTTCTGAGCAGCGCTGATAATTCGTTCGTATGGATCGCCATCGGACGTGGACAGCTGGTGACTGCCGTTAATTAAGGTCATGGGCGACGAAGTCGCAGGATGTCCTGTAAGGAAGCTGAACAGCATGACTGCAATCAATGCGCTGCATACGGAGCTGATCGCGGATATCTGAAATGTGGATAAACTCTTTTTACGGCGGGAAGTCCGCCACTTCGTTTTTCGCTCAGATGGGTCCTCGCTGGTATTTTTGCTCTGTCTGGAAATTTTAGTTGAATAGAAATCATCGTCAAACAATCCCATTGCGATCCCTCTCTCCCCTTGGCTGCTACACGTCAAGATACTTTACCAGCTTCAGACCTTCCGCCATTACCGACTTAATCATCTTGTCGTCATAACAACCGCCCTGCACCGAGTGTATCTAGCTTTCTATGAATCGGCAGCGTGCCACCTGTTAAATATCTCTCTATTGTATTAACTCTTTAGCGGCTCAAAAAGTTGCATTTTTGAACCCTCTCTTTGAACTTTTATCGAAATATGGCTCTTTAGCGAATATTCCGGCTCTTTCGGCTGAAATCTAGTTCCATAAAAGGTATGTATTGCCACCCGACAGTTCAAAAAAAACCCTGTATCTTTCTATTACCACAAACAGGGCGGCTTAAGCGCGAAACATCTGTTTTTCGTAAAAAAACTGGGAATACCTGGACCAGCTCGATCTATACCATACAGAGGCCCTGATGTCTTGTTCGATGCGGGTTCTGACAGAAGCATCCAGCCTTCTAGTGCTCCTATTGTACCACACGAACAGAGGTTCACGTCAGCTTTCTTTTGTAAAAACAAATGCCAAATTGATGGCAATTCCTAAAGTCTGTACACAGCGTAATTCTTCATTACAGAACAACAACAATCACGGGTGAACACGATACCCTTCTATACGTGAGAGACAACCAAGAGGTTCCATTTTCAAGGATATTATTCCATGTTCCATTCTTTCGACATCCCTCAGACACTGAACGTCTCAGCCCTCAATCGTGCATTCCCCCTTCAAGAACTATACAGAACAAATGTGTTAAGAATATGGCAAAGGAGATCGCCAAGAGCTGCCAAATCCATACAAATCAGACAGGCCAGGAAGTAGGCTCCGGTTGACCTACACATCATTCCTATTTGGATTCCCGGCAACTTATTCTTCATAAGCTTCCCATTGCAAAAATACTTCCGATTTCCCAGCAGCTAGCCTCCTATCCGAGTCTTGTCTATGAAATGATCCTATTAACAACCAGAAGAGCTCTCAAACTCCCCCTAGTATTTGAAATGGTTAGGTTATCCATTCATTTGTAAGTTCTCAACGGGGAATGTTATGAGGGGGAAACCATACAGCAGTGAGGAGGGTTATGGGATGGCAAGAAGATCAAGGCGGCACCGGAGCCCCGAAATGCAGCAATTCATGACCAAGGTGATGCAGAATGAAGGTTACAAGGTAGACCCGCAGAGTCAGGAAGACGTCAAATATGAGGTCGCCAAGTCTTTGGGGGTACCGCTTAAACCCGGCAGTAACGGAGATCTGACCACGGAGCAGGCCGGAAAAGTCGGCGGTGCGATTGGCGGTTCCATGGTTCGGGAAATGGTTCGCATGGCGCAGGAGAGTCTCAGCAAGCGTTAACGCGGGCGAAGTTCTCAGGATAGGCCATAACAACAAAAACAGCTCCATGTCATAAATAAATATGACGGTGGGGCTGTTTTTCTAATGATTATATAATGAATCTATAATGGCTTTACGTCTACTCGCTTACCTTATCCCAAGGGGTTGGACGGTCATAATACGTGTCACACAATTTAAACTCACTGTCCTTGAAGAAGCACCCGCGATCCTCCATCGTATCACGGACGGTCATTCTTGCCAGCTCCATCATGTTATGATCAAGGCTAAGATGGGCAAGATATGTCCGTTTGGTATCTCCCGTCAGCAGCTCGCTCAGGGCATCACCTGCCGAAATATTCGACAAATGGCCCATGTCGCCGAGAATCCGGCGTTTGGTATTCCATGGATACCGTCCCATCCTTAGCATCTCGATATCATGGTTCGCCTCCAGCACCAGCACGTCCGATCCATCCAGCGCTTTCTTCACTTTATCGCTGACATAACCGAGATCTGTAGCCACGCCGAGCTTCTCATCGCCATCATAGAAGCAATAACCGACCGGTGCCGCAGCGTCATGGGATATTTCAAAAGGCTCCACCCGCAGCGTGCCAAAATCCTTGACCTCATGACTCTCCAGCACAATCCGGTTCTCTTCGGCAATCTTGCCCAGCGACTTGGTCATCGCTTCCCACGTCTTCTCATTCGCATAGATGGGCAGATTGTATTTACGTGCAACCGCACCAAGCCCCCGAATGTGATCGGAATGCTCATGCGTTACCAGGATGCCGTCGATTTCTTCCGCGATCATCTCGCGTTCCTTCAGCAGCTCATCAATGCGCCGTGCACTCAATCCCGCATCAATCAGCAGTGTCGTATCCTCATTGCGGACAATGGTCGCATTGCCCGTTGAGCCGCTCGACAGCACGGAAAATGATATCCCCATAGTCTTGTTACTCCTTTGTCGTATCGCTTTTTGGCGTAAGGACATCCCCGCTGATGCCCTGTACATAAATCATCTCGCCATGGTCCAGCGTAAACCGCCAGGTTGGCGCTGCCAATTGATCCTCCGTATTAAACAGCTGCCCATAATAACCGAGCTGAATCTCTCTGACCGCTGTGTCCGGCGGTATAAAGTTACGTTCAATGAGGGTCTCAAGCGCCTTCGATGCGGACAGTACCTTCTGCTCCTCCATATCATCGGTTGGCATAATCTCAAAGACCGGTTCGCGGTAGGCGTGAATCTTCTGGGATTCATAAATGAACTCCAGTTCCACATTAAAGAGCGGCCATTCCTTTTGCACCAACGGACGGAATATGAATATGTTCTCCTTGTCTGACTGCGGATCATGACGATAGTTTCCGAGATCGGCAACCTTCCCTTCAAAGGCATTTCGCAATTCCTTCTCATCGGCATACACCAGCTTGGTGTCAACCGGCTCCTCAAGCCCTACCGGCTCGCCCTGCGCTTCTGCACTGTATATATAATTAATTTTAGGAAGCTGCGGCGTCTCCGTCGGAATCGGGCTCAGTAATTGAATCCCATTCTCCTCCATCACCTGCTGGGTGCTCTCGGATAGCGAGGTGAAATCGAGATTGGAGCCGACCTGCTCACGGTAATCCATCCAGAGCTGATAGCCCAGCACCAGATTCAGCAGCAAAAACGCGTAGATCAATACATTTTTGGCACGGCCCCAATCCATGATGTTCCCTCCTTATTCCTTCATTGTTGAACACTATCGCTTATTCAAGCGTGATGACTGTCCCGTTCTGAAGCTCGACCGCCCATACCGGCTTAAGCAGCAGGTCTTCCTCCGTTCGCACTGGCAGATATGCAGGGTCCAGACTCGCGATGGAGTTATCCTCAGCATAAGGCTTCAGCTTCGCCTCCAGTGCCTCGCCACCTGTCAGCTTTACCATTTGCTTCTTCAACGGGGCAGACTCCAGATATAACAGCGAACGCTCATAGGATGTGACCGTACCCTGCTGTAAATCCAGTTCCATCACCCCATACTGGAAGCCCGGTGTATTCAGGATGGGAAATCCGCCATAGTACTGCTGGAATTTCACCAGCGTCCGGTCCTCGGATTCGCCTGCTTTACCCAGTCGATACGTTCCGTTCCAGCCGCCGTGCTGATTTACGAAATCAATGGCGGACAGTACATCCTTCCCGGGACTGCTCTCGCCGGATGGCGGCGCAGCCGGATCGGTATAACTGATCCATTTTTGCCCCTGGTCAACCTGTAAGCTCCGCTTGCTGTCCGTATAAATCTCGGAGCCGTCTTTTTCCCTAATGTTGCGGGTGATGCTAGGATCGAAGAACAGACTGCGCTGCATTTGCTCCACCGTATATTCGCCAATCGGCAGTTCGACACTGACCATATTCAGTTCCTTCTCCGGTATATAGTAGCGCCCATCCACCATCTTATACGATGGCCAGCTCAGCCCGAAATCCACCAGTTGATCCACGTCCTGTACCGTCAAATCAGCCTGCGCGGCTTCATAGACGACATCGCCCTCCGTGCTGAAGAACATGACGTGAACCTTAGCTTCGCCTTCCACACTGTACAGCCATATTTTATTGATGCTTTCCCCTTCAAACAGCGTGTCCGGCACGATCTGCATTACTCGCTGCAGCAGAGTAACCGGAATGCCCGAATCAAAGCTCAGCTCAATGCCCCGGTTCTCCGAACGAACCTTGGCCCAGTCGATATTGCTGACCATCCGGCGCTGAAAGTTATCAAAGGTCCGGCCCTTAAGCCGGTTATACACGAGATTGTAAAACGTATCGTTCGAATAGAATACCGTATGTTTGTCTTCTCCCAGATGAATGACCATTTTATCAGGAAAGAGCAGATTCTCCGGCTTCTCCTCCGGTCCCATCTCCTCGGTTCGGATATAGGAATCCTTGGATTGAACAACGGAATCGCTGCCCGGGAAACGGAATATCAGAACATAACTTTGCAGCAGACTACCAAGGACCAACACAACCAGCAGTACGGTCTTCATACGTTCCTTCACATAACCGCCCTCCCCTCGTTGTTCAAGGGCAGGGTGAAGGTCACGGTTGTGCCCTTCTCAAGCTCTGATTGCAGGGTAATAAAGCCTCCATGGGCTCTGACAATTTCCCGGGCAATGGATAAACCGAGTCCCGTACCGCCTAAATTGCGTGTTCTGGCCTTATCTACGCGGTAGAAGCGTTCAAAGATCCGGTCCAGATCCTTCTTCGGAATACCGATCCCGGTATCCTTAACGGATAAAGACAGCATGCCTTCCTCCGTAATGCTTGCATCCATGGTGATAGTGCCTCCGTCTGGCGTATATTTCAAGGCATTGGAGATCAGGTTGTCGAGAACCTGATCGATGCCGTCCCGGTCCAGCATAGCTGTGGATACCCCTGGTTTAACCTCAATTATGGTGCGGATATGCTTTTGCTTCATTTGGAAAGAGAATCGATCCTCTACATCCTCCAACATCTCCACAATGTCCGTCGGCTCCTTGTGCAGCGCTGCCTCCTTGGAATCAAGCCGTGACAGGTGCAGCAGGTCCGTTACCAGCCGGATCATCCGGCCGGTCTCGTTCTGGATGACGCCGACAAAACGCGGCCCCATCTGTTTATCCTCCAGCGCCCCATCCTCCAGCGCCTCGGTATAACTCTTGATGGTGGTCAGCGGCGTACGCAGCTCATGGGATACATTCGCCACGAACTCCCGCCGCGACGCTTCCAGCTTCTCCTGCTCTGTAACGTCTTGCAGCACCGCAATCGTACCGGTGATGCCAATCTCCCGCCGGTGAATCGGCGTAAAGGTCACACGCATCATGAACGGCTCGCTGCCCTCGCGCGGCACAATCTCCAGCAGCTTGGAATCATGCCCTTCGCTGCGCGCCAGCGCCTCCGATTCGGATTCCTCTAGGCCCAGCAGGGATACGATATCATGTCCTGCCAGCTCCTCCCCCTCCACGCCCAACATTTCCCCGGCGCGCCGGTTCATCAGGATGACACGTCCCGCTTCATCGGTTGCGATAACGCCGTCACTCATATTGGTCAGAATCGAAGCAAGCTTCTCCTTTTCTTCTTCGTTCTGCGAGAGGGCTTCGCGCAGACGGCTGGTCATATAGTTGAACGCCTGGCTGAGCTGGCCGATCTCATCGCTGCCGAACA
This sequence comes from Paenibacillus sp. Cedars, assembly GCF_003184205.1. Classification (NCBI taxonomy): domain Bacteria; kingdom Bacillati; phylum Bacillota; class Bacilli; order Caryophanales; family Paenibacillaceae; genus Paenibacillus; species Paenibacillus sp. Cedars. Next base: position 5,964,803 of record NZ_CP020866.1, on the reverse strand, counting down.
CCGGCGTTTTCTCGGTAAACCGGCCGTCCGCGACGGCCCGGGCATGCTTGGTCAGCTCCTTGATCGGATGGGTAATCGTATGTGACAGAATGACGCCAAGCACCGCGGTTAAGCCAAGCGCCAACAGAATCCCCGATATAAAAATATTGTTGATCCGCTGCATCGTGCTGTACAGCTCGCTCATGCTGGCCACAATGTAGATGGCACCGACGATTTTCTCGTTATACATGACCGGCTTGGCCACCACTTTCTTGCGGATATTATCATCATCGATAATGTATTCCTCATTATCCTGTATTCCCTGCAATGCCCGGCTGACAACCGTTTGTGTATTCTTGGTGTTCACGTAGTCTGCATGCGAAGGCAGCGAGGTGGTGAGAACCCGTCCCGTGGAATCCAGCACCTGAATCTCGGCTCCGTTCAAATTGAACAGATTGTTCACCATAATCCGCAGGCTGTCGATCGAATCCTCTTCCGAATCATTCTCGCCGCCAAGGGTCTTAGCTGCCAGCACTGACATCAGCTCGGCGCGCTCCTGCAAATCCTTCGTGAAGTTGCTGGTCAGCGAGTTCTTCATCGCACTCACAAAATACACCCCGATCAGCTGCATCGCGATCAGAATGAGAAGGACATAAATGATGATGACCTTCGCCTGAATGGTGCGGAAGAAGGACAGCCACTTCATTACAGGCCTCCGTTTTTAGCGCTGCGCATCAGGTAGCCTAGTCCGCGCCGAGTCAGTATGTATTCCGGCTTGCTAGGATTCTCTTCGATTTTCTCGCGCAGTCGACGGATGGTAACGTCCACGGTCCGCACATCGCCAAAGTATTCAAAGCCCCATACTGCCTGCAGCAAATGTTCGCGCGTCATCACTTTGCCTGCATTCCGGGCCAAATAATACACCAATTCATATTCACGGTGCGTCAGATCGAGCGCTTCCCCGCTCTTGTATACCATATACATATCCGTATCTATAAACAGCTCGAACAGCCGCAGGCCTTGTCCACCCGCACTTGTGCCGCCTGTGTTATCCGCTGAGTTGTCGGGCTTTTGCTGGCGGCGCATTTGCGCCTTCACGCGTGCCAGTATTTCTCTCGTGCTGAACGGCTTCGTCACATAATCATCTGCGCCAAGCTCAAGTCCAAGCACCTTATCGATCTCTCCGTCCTTTGCCGTGAGCATGATGATCGGGATCTGCAGGTTAGCGGCACGTACCTCGCGGCACACATCCATTCCATCTTTACCGGGCAGCATCAAATCAAGCAGCATTAAATCCGGCCGCTTCGTGAGCGCAATCTCCACGGCGCTAATGCCATCAAAAGCACAGATGACATCATAGCCCTCTTTTTCCAAGTTAAACTTTAAAATATCGGCGATGGGCTGTTCATCATCCACCACCAGAATGGTTCCCTGCATCTTCCTGTTCACCTCATACCTTCACTTAAACGGTCTTCTTTTCATTTTACCACACCTGCCGCCGCTACACACCCACCGCTCCTGAGCAGCCATCTCAATGTAAACGGCAGCAAATTCCCGCTTTGTCCCACATCCTCTCCCCCCCCACACAGCGCTAAGTGGCCGCCCCGATTCAGGCGACGGCCATCTTTGCTCCGGCAGCATGGCCGGAAGGTGCGGGGATGGATCGACAGATAAGGGAAAATATCTTGGAAGACGCCTTTGGGAGCCCTTTGTCCCCTTACAACATACAATTCAGACAAAGGGCGGACAACAGCGGCTGGAAAGATATTTCCCGTTCTGTCCCACATCCCCCTCCCCCCTAAGTGGTCGCTCCGATTCAGGCGACGGCCATCTTTGCTCCGGCAGCATGGCTGGAAGGTGCGGGGATGGATCGACAGATAAGGGAAACCTTCGACTGCAGCAAGTGGGGTCATTCGGAGAGCGTGAGCGATCGCCTTTGAATCCGGAAAATTTCATCGTAAGCCACATTTCTATTTTCCGAATTCAACAGCGACGGAGAAGGACACCACTTGCGACACCACTGCAAATATTTCCCGTTCTGTCCCACATCCCCTCCTCTCTAAGTGGTCGCTCCGATTCAGGGGACGGCCACTTTGCTCCGGCAGCATGGCTGGAAGGTGCGGGGATGGATATCGACAGATAAGGGAAAATATCTTGGAAGACGCCTTTGGGAGCCCTTTGTCCCCTTACAACATACAATTCAGACAAAGGGCGGACAACAGCGGCTGGAAAGATATTTCCCGTTCGGTCTCACATCCCCTCCCCCCTAAGTGGTCGCTCCGATTCAGGCGACGGCCATCTTTGCTCCGGCAGCATGGCTGGAAGGTGCGGGGATGGATCGACAGATAAGGGAAACCTTCGACTGCAGCAAGTGGGGTCATTCGGAGAGCGTGAGCGATCGCCTTTGAATTCGGAAAATTTCATCGTAAGCCACATTTCTATTTTCCGAATTCAACAGCGACGGAGAAGGACACCACTTGCGACACCACTGCAAATATTTCCCGTTCTGTCCCACATCCCCTCCACCCACACCACCTGCCAAGACGCAAAAATGACCGCCCCCGTTAAGGAGCGGCCATCTTCACTATTATGATATATGAACCAATAATGGCTTATGTCGCATTGGTTTCCCTAGTATAACACAGAACTACAGATAATTCATCGGATTTTGGGCAACTCCATTTTTTTGCACTTCAAAATGCAGATGGGTTCCCGTAGAACGGCCCGTATTGCCCATAACCCCCAGCTTGGAGCCTTGTCCGACCGATTGTCCGTTACTAACGGAAATCTTGCTCATATGACCGTAAAGGGTACGATATCCGTTGCCATGATCGACAATAACGACGTTGCCATAGCCGCTCTGCTGACCGGCAAACACAACTCTTCCGGAGGCGGATGCCATAATGGTACTGCCTCCCACCATATCCACACCCTCATGGCTTCTTCCCCAGCGATGTCCGAAGGGACTCGTAATTCGTGCTCCGCTCACTGGCCAAGCAAACATGCTGCCGCTGGATTTCTGGCTCATGGCTGCGGTGGATGTCTTTTTCTTAGGAGCCACCTTGGTGCCTTTGTACACAACTTCCGGCAGGGATTCCTGCACCACCTGTTGACCCGTCCATTGCTTGGATATGACCTTGCCGTTCTCTTTGGTTACGATATAATCGACCGTTTTCACACCATCGCGTCCAGGGCGGACGACTTTTCGCTTGCCAAGCGGAAGTTCGCTGCTCTTGCGAACAATCGTTTCCGGTTTGCTTGGCTGCTTCACCGATACCGTCTCAACCGTTCTTACAGTAAGCGGCGCTTCCGGCTTCGTCACTTGCAGCTCGGCGCCGATCTGCACATATTTCTCCTCCAGTTGGGGATTCAATGCCATCACGTCAGCTGACTTCATGCCGAACTGCCGCGCAATCGAGGATATGGTATCTCCCTCTTTTACCTTGTAAACCACCGGCTTGTCCTTGGTGCCCGTAAGCACCTTCATCGCCTCTTCCACGTCCAGCACCTTGTTCGGATCGGCCTTCGTGTTGGCCAGCGAGATGTTTTCTTTAATATCAACCGACTGGAGCCCGCTGCCGTTATCGTTCTTCTTGCTTGATGCCGATGCGGAGGTCTTCGTGAAGGCAACCTTCTGCGTCTGCTCCTTCTTGGCAGCAGCCGGAGCGAATTTCAGCTTCGCTGCCTCAACGGCCGCTTGTGCCGTCTGCTGATCCTTCACGATTGCCACGGTCTCTCCGTTCACCTTCAGCTCCACGCCGCGGGCATAGGCCTTCAGCATGCCGTCCAGCTTATCAAGGGTTTCCTCGCTGTTCACGATTGGCTTATAGGAACGGTCCGCCTTGGTTGTGATACCTTCAGTATGAAGTACCATGAGGACATCGGGATACTCCTCCTGATATTCCTTCTGCTTCTCTTTCAGAAGCTGGTCAAGCTGAGCATCATCTTGAATGGTACCGACTGCCTTCCCATCTACAAGCACATGGTAGAACGGAATCGTGTTCGCGTTCACATACGCTTTTCCGCCAGTATATATCGATCCTGCTATGAGCAATGCCCCTGCCGATATCCAAACCCATCTGCGCGGTGATTTCCATCCCCGGTTGTGTGGGCTCGACGGCTCAGAGGACCCGCTATTCGAGTTGTTGTTGTGGGCGGAATGTTCGCCTGCCTGGTTGCGCAAGACGCTGTTCATCCACCGTTTCCCCTTAGAACCTTTCATGTCTCTCTCCTTTAAGCCTTGTTCATATGTAAGACTCTGTTCATCTGAACCTGCCGACTTAGCATTGAATATGACACTACCTGTCAAAAGGTATCAAAATTTTAACCTTTTCGATCTTCGTATACTTTAACATAGCCATTACAATCATTTCAAGTTTGTGAAAACAGCGAAAAACCCGCGCGCAGCACGGGCTTCCTGATTTTTTCCAATATACAACTTTCGCCAGTCAGTGACAAAACAGTGACAAACCGGGTCTGAAACCCGCCATACCGTTATTCTTTGAGCATCGAGATCAATTTATCGAATTCTTCCGGGTTCAAATATTTGGATATGCCCTCTTCGATCTCCGCAAGCTCCGCTGCCGTCAGGCCATCCTCCATGGCCTCGGATATCTTCTGCATTTCGGATTGGGGCAGCTTATTCATCAGCATGGTAAAAATCTCTTCCTTATCCGCTGTCGACAGACTTTCTTTCCGATCCACGATATCCGTCGGAGACATCACGATCTCTTGATCCTCCAGGGAGGAATCATCGGACTCCGTCGTAGTGGTCCCCATCACGGGCAGAGAATCTTCCGGTGCCTGATCATCAACCGGCGGCTCGTCCGAATCCCCCGATGAGCCTGTAGTCGCCTTGGTGTCCTCTTCTGTCCCTCCGCTCTGATCTGCCCCTGCTGTCAGATCATCAGATGCTGCACCCTGACCGGCGGGATCCTGTGCCTTCGGAATGTCCCCGCTGCTGCCATCTGGCATAGAGCCTGAACCCATGCCCAGCATCGTCTTCATAATGCCTCCAACCCCCACCGACTCCGTCTCCAGTTGAATATTGAAACTGGCAAGAACCGATTGAAGATAAGCATTGACCACAATGCCCGTTGTCACAATCGTCAGTGTACTCACCAGTATGGCGGTAAGGCTGACCTTTAGCAGCCATTTCATCCAATTCATCCGTATCTCCTCCTTCCTCATGCATGCTCAGAAATGACATGACAATGATTGCTTTCTTTTTCCAGTATTGACGGCTCGGAATCGCTTCAACCGTTTTCTATCCATTTTTTCTACTTCTTATTTGATATATTTCATGATTCACGTAAATTCAGGCCACACTAGTCCCGTGTTGTGAAGGCAGGAATCGACCAGACCGGGGTATTTGTGATACATATATAGTCAATTGGAAACTGCATATGAAGGAGGGTTTATTCTAGTAATGATTCATATCTTAATCGCGGATGACGACGCGCATATTCGGGAGCTGCTGCAATATCATCTTCAATCGGAAGGGTATACGGTCTTTACAGCTGCTGATGGGAAGGAAGCCTCTGCTCGCTTGGCGGAAGAACAGATTCATCTGGCTGTTGTGGATGTCATGATGCCGAATATGGACGGCTATCAGCTCTGCGAGGAGATTCGGCGGTATTATGATTTTCCCGTCATTCTGCTGACGGCAAAGGATCAGCTCGTGGACAAGGAGAAGGGTTTTGCTGTGGGTACGGATGATTATCTAACCAAACCTTTTGAGCCAAAGGAATTATTGTTTCGCATCAAGGCGCTGCTGCGGAGGTATCAGATGGTGAACGCAGATAAAATTCATCTGAACGAAACCACGATCGACCGCAAAAGTTATGAGGTTCAGGGACACGGAAAAGTGCTGATGCTGCCGATGAAGGAATTTGAGCTGCTCTCTCAGCTTGCAAGCTATCCGGACCGGACGTTCTCACGCGAGGAACTGATTCAGCTCATCTGGGGGACGGATTTTGAGGGGGATGACCGCACCGTTGATGTTCATATTAAAAGACTGCGGGAGCGCTTTGCGGACCGAAGCGGCGATTTCCAAATACGAACGATCCGGGGGGTAGGATACAAATTGGAGGCCTCGCCGCAATGAAGACCCTCTATTCGCGTATCGTACTTACCACCATCGCTATTATGGTGACCAGCAGCTTGATTGCTTTTGTGCTGTCCAATCTCTACTACCAGTACAATCTTAAGCCTTATAACGATCAGAAGGTCACCACCATGGCCAAGGACATCGGGGATTTCTATGACAGGCACCCGGAACTCAATATTCATGATTATCTGCAGCACATCGGGCAGCTCGGCTATCAATTCTATCTGGTCAACGATCAAGGCAAGGAGTGGCTTTATGGCGGTATCTTCCGTGAACGGGATCTCTCGCCTGAAACCGTGCAGCAAGTGCTGAACGGTACGGTGTACCATGGCATCGCAGAGTTTCCATCAGAGCTGTTCATTACCGGCTTCTTCGACAATGTATTAAGCAACTCTATCGGCATTCCGCTGCAGGTAGACGGCAGCCCTCATGCACTCTTCATCAGACCCGATATTACCGTCCAGTTCGGCGAAATGCGCATCTTCTTCTCGATCATTATGGCTATCGCCATCCTGCTGAGCATTCTGTTGGTTGGCGTCATTACGCGATATATCGTGAAACCCATCGTGAAATTAACCGAGGCTACACAGAATGTGGCAAAGGGCAATTATAACGTACAGCTGAATGTCGCGAGAAGAGATGAGCTGGGGCAGCTCGCGGATCATTTTTCCCAGATGGCCAAAGGTATAGCGCAGCTGGAGCAGATGCGCCAGGAGTTTGTGTCCAATGTATCCCATGAAATTCAGTCACCGCTTGCCTCTATTCAAGGTTTTTCGCAGACGCTGCAAACCAAGCGCTTGTCCGAGGAACAGCAGCAGCACTACTTGTCGATTATCGAGGCGGAGAGCCGCCGGATGTCCCAGCTTAGCAAACAGCTCCTCATGCTGGCTTCCCTGGATAAAGAAGAGAATATCCTGGAGAAATCCACCTTCGACGTTGCCGAGCAAATCAAGCAGGTGTTGTTCCACACCGAATGGAGCTGGCGCAGCAAGGATTTGACCATGGATATGTCACTGCCATCTACCTATATCCACGGCGATCAACAGCTGCTGCATCAGGTATGGACCAATCTCATGACCAACAGCATTAAATTCACCGCTCCGGAAGGCATCATCTCGCTGCGTATCACAGGACAGGACAACCCATCATGCAGCATCGAGATTTCCGATACGGGCATTGGCATTCCGCCAGAACATCTCCCTCACATCTTTGACCGGTTCTATCGTGTGGATGAGGCACGCGACCGCTCCGAGGGCAGCAGCGGACTAGGTCTGGCCATAACCCAGAAGATTGTGCAGATGCACGGCGGACGCATTGAAGTAACGAGTCAGCCTGGAGAAGGAACCACCTTTACCGTGACCCTGCCCACCCTGTAACTTAAGCCTGATTCCAGTTCATGCGCTGTTCATATTCCATTCCTATACTTGTGGCATATCCCGTAGTGATCATACAGGGAGAAGATGCTACCCCATTACAGGAATGGAGATGAGAAACATGTTTCTTGCACTGCGCGAACTTCAACACGCGAAGCTGCGTTATTTGCTGATCGGCTTCATTATGGTACTGATATCCTGGCTTGTCCTGTTCGTCACCGGATTGGCTCAGGGGCTCTCTTCCGATAATGCCTCATCCATACAAAACATGAATGCCGACTTTCTGATACTTCAGGAAGAGTCCGACCATCGGATCAACCGTTCCATTCTGACCGATGAGATCTGGAGAGAGATCCAGCGGCATCCGGCTGGAGACCATGCCGCCCCGCTGGGGGTCCACATGAACACCTTGACCAAGGAAGGCTCCACAGCCAAATTCGACGCGGCTTTCTTTGCCATCGATATGGCGAGTATGATGGCTCCCAAGGTTGTGGAAGGAACCATGATAAACAATACGGATGCGGAACATGTGATGGCTGACCGCTCCCTGAAGGATGACGGATACCGGCTTGGTGACCGGATCGTTGATCAGGCAACAGGTGCTGCATTTACGATCGCAGCCTTTACAGAAGGACAGTCCTTCAGCCATGCCCCGGTCATTCACTTGAATTTTGAGGGATGGAAGGCGCTACAGCCCAGCGGTTCACAGCAAGGGACCATCTATAATGCGGTCGCTCTGAATGGTAGTCCGGAGCAGATGGACGCTTTGGCTCAGGACATATCCGGCATCGAGATCATAACGAAAAGCGAGACACTGCAGGGGATTCCCGGCTTTCAGGAGGAGCAGGGCTCACTCGTAATGATGATTGTGTTCTTGTTTGTCATCGCGGCTTTCGTACTGGCTGTGTTCTTCTACGTTATCACGATTCAAAAAATGAACCAGTTTGGCGTCCTGAAGGCCATTGGAGCTGGAACCGGCTATCTCGTAAGGAATCTGATCTTTCAAGTGCTGACACTGACCGTGGTCAGTCTTGCCATCAGTATCGGTCTAACTTACGGGGTATCCCTCCTGATAGCCGGCGCCGTTCCTTTTTCCTTAACTCCTTCCGTTGTTCTGCTCTGTTCCTTGCTGTTCCTGGCGGTTTCCCTGATGGGGTCTCTGCTGTCGCTCTATCGTGTTATCAAGATTGATGCAATCGAAGCTATCGGGAGGGCTGCATAATGAAACAATCCAAACTGATGCTGGATCAGGTGAGTAAGGAATTCGGCGACGGGGATACGTCCGTTAAAGTGCTGGACCGCATTTCACTGGATATCAAGAGCGGTGAGTTCGTAGCGGTGGTCGGTCCTTCCGGGTCCGGCAAGAGTACCTTCCTGTCCATAGCAGGGGCACTGCTATCCCCTACGCAGGGGCGAATCTGGATGGGTGATCATGAAGTCACCAAGCTGTCGGCCAAAAAAATGAATCAGCTGCGGCTGAGCCATATCGGATTTGTCTTTCAATCCTCGAATCTCATTCCGTATTTGACCGTTCGTGATCAACTACTGTTAATTGCCAAGTTGGCCGGCCAGCAGGGCCAGAAACCAAAGCAGCGGGCAGACCATCTGCTTGAGCGCCTGGGCTTGTCCCATCGCAAGAATCATTATCCCGAGAGCCTGTCAGGCGGTGAACGCCAGCGCGTTGCCATTGCCCGGGCCTGGATGAACGACCCGGAGCTCATTCTGGCAGATGAGCCCACCGCCAGTCTGGATTCTGAACGCGGCCGGACCGTCGTGCAGATGCTGGCCGATGAGGTGAAGCTGCGCCAGAAGGCCGCCGTGATGGTCACCCATGACAAGCGTATGCTGGATCTGTGTGACCGGATTGTATATATCGAGGACGGCAAGCTGTCCGAGCAGCCGCAGCCGATTCTGCTGTAGAATGAAAAGACCGGATCCATCCCGACAAACCTGAGGATGAATCCGGTCTTTATTATGCTGAATGTGCAAACACATTCCAGCTCTCGAAGAAGGCCACATGCCCAATTGGCCGTATGGCTTCTGTCCCCCCTAAATCGAAATGACTGCATATATCCGCTGCCTTTAGCCCCAATTCCAAATAATCAGCGTGCTGTCCTCTATGTCTCTCTCCATTATAGGGTTGATGGACATGCTGCTAGGGGATAATATCCTCAGACAAAGGGACAAATCCTTCCACTTTTGGGTCTTGTATGTTATTTCCGAGGTACAATCATAGATTTCATTCCAAATAAAAAGAAAAACCCGCATGGCATCGCCATTAGCAGGTTTCGCAATATATCTTCTTTTCCAAATTGGAATGGATTCTACTCTTGTTCCAACTCGATATTATTTCTCATAAATCGGAAGCACTTGATTTGTCTGTTCCCGGTTGCGCCCTACGGAGAAGATGGAAATCGGAATACCAGTCAACTCCGATACACGTTCTACATAGCGGCGAGTATTCTCTGGCAGATCCTCCAGCGTCTTCGCTCCGGTAATGTCCTCGCTCCAGCCTGGCAGTTCTTCATAAATCGCTTCACATTCAGCCAGCATCTTCAAACTTGCTGGGTAATGTGTGATTTCCTCACCGCGGAATTTATAAGCGGTACAGATCTTAACGGTCTCAAGTCCGCTAAGCACGTCCAGGGAGTTCAGGGACAAGCCGGTAATGCCGCTTACGCGACGGGCGTGGCGCACAACCACGCTGTCAAACCAGCCTACGCGGCGGGCGCGTCCGGTGACGGTGCCGTATTCATGTCCTTTTTCACGGATATAATGGCCGATCTCATTGTCGAGCTCCGTCGGGAAGGGTCCGTCCCCTACACGCGTCGTATACGATTTAGCGACCCCAATCACTTGTTGAATCTTCGATGGTCCTACGCCGGAACCGATACATACACCGCCAGCAGAAGGGTTCGAAGAGGTTACGAACGGATACGTGCCTTGGTCGATGTCCAGCATGACCCCCTGTGCGCCTTCGAACAATACTTTTTGATTACCGTCAATGGCATCGTTCAGGACAACGGAAGTGTCACGCACATATTTACGAATGATTTCAGCGTATTGCAGGTATTGAATCAGGATTTCTTCAACCTCAAGTCCTTCCCCACCATACACTTGGGTAATCACTTGGTTCTTCTCCTTCACCATATGGCGAAGCTTCAATTCAAACTCTTCCGCATCCATCAGATCCGCGATCCGGATGCCGTTACGTGCGGCTTTATCCATGTAACAAGGGCCGATTCCCTTGCGAGTCGTGCCAATTTTGTTGGGACCTTTGCGATCCTCTTCCAGAGCGTCCAATACCATATGATAAGGCATGATAACATGAGCACGATCGCTGATTACCAGATTATCCGTGCTGAATCCATTATCATGAATATAATTAATCTCTTCAATAAGTGCAGCCGGGTTAACCACCATACCGTTTCCGATCACACAGGTTTTATCTTTATAGAATACTCCGGATGGAATCAAGCTAAGCTTGAATTTTTTACCGTCAATCAGAATGGTGTGGCCAGCATTATTGCCGCCTTGGTAACGGGCTACCACGTCAGCGCTTTCCGCTAAATAATCCGTGATCTTCCCTTTCCCTTCATCTCCCCATTGTGTTCCCACAACGACTACCGTTGACATAATCATTCCTCCGCCCGGGCTGTTACACCCTTATTATTTCACAAAACACTGATGTAATAAGCATTTCATTATGATTAAAAAACAACCTCACTGCATTAAAGCAGCAATAACAGTGTAACAGCCCCATTTTTTAAAGTCAAATACAAAAACGAACAATCGCACATCAGTGTGTACGATTGTTCGGAATTAGGACGAGATTATGGAATGATTTCTGCTTTATTCGGGAATGTGCAATAAGAAACGCCCTGAACTTACAGGTTGCGGCAGGTATTAGAGATTTTCCCGAACTTTACGACAAAGGCCACATGCGCCATTAAGAAACCAATAGAATCCTTGCTAACAAGCTGCCTCTGTCGTCACCCGGCTGCAAAGGCATCCGCATGCGTTCGCTCGTAATTAACGAACTTGTTAAAGTTCTTGAGGAACACCAGCTCTACTGTGCCTACGGGACCATTACGCTGTTTGGCAATGATGATCTCGATGATGTTCTTCTTCTCCGTTTCCTGATTGTAATAATCATCCCGGTATAAGAAGGCCACGATATCGGCATCCTGCTCAATTGAACCGGATTCCCGAAGGTCACTCATCATCGGACGCTTGTCCTGACGCTGCTCCACGCCCCGGCTGAGCTGTGACAGCGCAATAACCGGCACCTCAAGCTCCCGGGCAATCTGCTTGAGCGTACGTGAGATCTCAGATACCTCCTGCTGCCGGTTCTCGCCCGCCTTGCCGCGTCCATGAATGAGCTGCAGATAATCGATCAGTATCATGCCGAGCCCCTTCTCTTTCTTCAAACGGCGGCATTTTGCACGGATATCGGCAACCGTTACGCCGGGTGTATCATCAATGTAAATTTCCGCTTCCGACAGTGCCGCAATGCCCATGGTCAGCTTGGACCAATCGTCGTCACCCTTAAAATCCCCGTTCCGCATGACATTTGCATCCAGATTGGCCTCGGCGCAAATCATACGCTGAACCAATTGCGGCGCAGACATCTCCAGACTGAAGATGGCGACGGTTTCCTTAGCCCGGATAGCCACGTTCTGGGCAATATTCAGTGCGAAGGCCGTCTTACCTACGGACGGACGGGCCGCCACAATAATCAAGTCATTTCGCTGGAATCCACTCGTCATTTTATCCAGATCAACGAAGCCGGACGGAATCCCCGTTGTATTCCCGCGGTTCTGGTGGAGGACCTCCACCTTCTCAAATACTTCCATCAGCACATCGCGAATCGCAATGAACCCGCTGCCTGTGCGTCGGTTGGAAATCTCCAGAATGCGGCGCTCTGCTTCACTCAGCATGCCGGATACATCTTCGCCTCCGGTGTATCCCTCGCTGACAATCTGTGTTGCTGTTCGAATCAACCGCCGCAGCATCGATTTCTCTTCGATAATCTGAGCGTAATAATCCACGTTGGCCGCCGTCGGAACCGCATGGGCCAGCTTCGCTAAATAACTGACTCCTCCGATTTCCTCCAGTTGACCTTTATCCTGAAGAAGAGATGTAAGGGTCACCAGATCGATCGGTTGATTGCCTTCTCCAAGCTGCACCATAACTTCGTAAATCATCTGGTGCGTTTTATCGTAGAAGTCCTCGGACTGCACCCGCTCCATCGCTGTGATCAGCGCTTCACTCTGCAGCAGAATGGCACCCAGCACCGCCTGCTCTGCCTCAAGGTTCTGCGGAGGGACCCGATCGAAATAGAGTTCTCCTCCCATATTACTCCTCCGTGATTTGAACCTTGACCGTCGCCTTGACGTCAGGATGCAGCTTCACCGGAACCTGGGTTACACCCAGACTGCGGATCGGATCGCTAAGTTCAATTTTGCGTTTGTCGATTTTGATCTTCTGTCCTGCCAGCGCCTCAGCGATTTGTTTGCTTGTGATTGCTCCGAACAGCCGGCCGCCTTCGCCTGCTTTGGCTTTCAGGACAACCGTCATCTCTTCCAGCTTCTTGCCAAGTGCCTGTGCATCTTCCTTCTCCTGGGCTTTACGCTTCTCCTCGGAAGCTTGTTGCTGCTCCAGGTTCTTCATGTTGCCATCGGTTGCCGGGCGAGCAACGCCGCGCGGAATCAGAAAGTTGGTAGCGTATCCCTCGGATACTTCCTTCACTTCACCTTTCTTGCCTTGGCCCTTCATATCTTTTATGAAAATGACTTTCATTCAAATAACCCCTCTTTCGCTTCGATGTCCGCCAGTACCTCCATCAACTTCTCCTCTGCCTTCTCAGGCGTCGTATCCAGCTGTACTGCGGCGTTCGTTAAGTGTCCGCCTCCCCCGAGACGTTCCATAATCATCTGAACATTCATCTTGCCCATCGAACGGGCGCTAATACCAATCTTGCCGTCGGTGCGTTCGCTAATAACAAACGATGCCTGCACATCCGTCATATTAAGCAGCATATCCGCTACTTGAGCGATCAGCAGCTGCGGCATGGGCTCCCCGTTCTTCGATACCGCAATAGCGATATGGTCATATACCATTCTAGCATGTTTTACGATTTCTGCCTTCGCTATAAATTCTGTCAGATCTTCCTTGAGCACCCGCTGAATCATCATCGTATCGGCACCGTGACGCCGCAGGAATCCGGCGGCCTCGAATGTTCTCGATCCCGTGTGCAGCGCAAAATGCTTCGTGTCCACCGTAATCCCGGCTAATAACGCGGTGGCTTCAACCGGGGTAAGGGATACCCGCTCGTGAATATACTGAAGCACCTCCGTGACCAGCTCGCAGGTCGATGAAGCATACGGCTCAAGATAGATTAACACAGCGTCGTTGATGAACTCTTCACCGCGCCGATGGTGATCCATGACAACGACCCGGCTGGCACGATGCACCAGACGCGGTTCCATCGTCATGGAGGCTTTATGTGTATCAACGACAACCAGCAGCGTATGCTCCGTCATCATCTGCATCGCTTGTTCTGTCGAAACGAATCGGCTCATCAACGCCTCATCCTTCCGGACCTCTTCCATAATCCGTGAAATGGATGGGTTCAATCCCTCTAGGACAATGTAAGCCTCAACCTTGTACATCTGGGCAGCTTTCAGCACGCCGATGGCTGCTCCGATCACATCCATATCCGGCAGCTTATGCCCCATAATGATGACTTTGTCGCTCTCCTGCATCAAATCACGCAGCGCATGGGAGATGACGCGCGCTCTTACCCGCGTCCGCTTCTCCACCGCATTGGATTTACCGCCGTAGAAGGAAAGGCGCTGGCCCGCTTTGACTGCGGCCTGGTCTCCGCCACGGCCAAGAGCCATATCCAGACTGGATTGCGCCAGCTGACCGAGCTCCGTGATGTCATCAGAGCCGAAGGCAAGGCCGACACTTAAGGTTAATGGCACCTTCAAATCAGCCGTCATCTCCCGGACTTCATCCAGGATCAGAAACCGGCTGTTCTCCAGTGCTTCCAGAGATCTGTGGTTCAGCATCATTAGATAACGATCCGACGAAAGTCTCCGCAGATAAACGTTAAATTCACGTGCCCAATCCGTGATCTCGCTGGTTACCTTTGCAATCAGCGCGGTCCGCTGCTGATCATCCATGCCCTGCGAAGCCTCATCGATGTTATCCAACATGATGATGCCCAGGGCCAGACGCTCATCCTCATAACGCTGCCTTAGCACCGCCAGCTCGGTGATCTCATCCAGATAAATCAGTCGTTCATCCGGAATGACCGTGGCTCCGTAGAACTTATCCTCGTGAGAGATCTCCAGCCTGATTTCCTTCGGCATTTTCTCCTTGTGTTCCTTCTTCTCTTGGGACTCCTGCAACGCTACCACCAGCTGGGGAAACAGCTCCTGCAAGGATACCCCAACCAGAGTCTGATTCGGAAACATGTTGACCACGAATTGATTATGCCATTCCAAGGTCCTGTCCTCGCTGTACAGCACAATGCCAAATGGCAGCACACTGACGGCTTCACCCTCTACCCGCTGAATCCGGAATGAGAGGTCACCGATGTAATCTACCAGCTCGCGGCGGAACTTCATCTCCGTCTTCAGCATGGCGTATCCGCCTGTTACCGCAAGCAGCAGCCCGACCAGGCCCAGGATCGTGTTGTAGAACGACAGGAAAATAACAAGCAGAAGCACTAGCGCAAACGCCCAGACGGTATGATAGCCGTGCCAGCGTTTCTGCAGAAATTTAGGCATGACTCATCACCCTATCTTTTGTTTTTACTAAAGGCCTGACGAAGTGGAAACGCCAGATCCAGGATTCCGATAATCATAGCCGGCGGGAACAGAACAATCGGGATAGCCGTCAAGAGCGGCACAATCGGATGCCATTTCCGCTCGTGAGCGAGGTAATAGAAGAACCCCAGCGCTTGAATCATGAAACAGATCTGCAGCAATGGCGTAGCATTGGCCACAATCATCTTCATGAAGGTATTGTCCGAATCGATGGTTGCAATATTTATGAAGAAAATAAGCAGGTAGTACCAGATCAGGGAGCGCGGCAGCATCCATTCTCTAGCCGGCTTCAGCCGAGGCACAGACAATCCCATGCTATGGAGTGTAGGGCGAGCCAGCGCGTGGGTTACCACGGTCATGAGAAACGAGCTGATGATCATCGCAAATGGAACCAAGCGCATCGTCTGATCCTTAATCAGCTGCGTATCAAGCTCCGTTCCCAGGAACTGACCACCGATCCCGCCTTCAACGCCCATCTCCGAAAGCGGAGCGGTCGTCATTTTCACGATCTCATCCACATAATCCGACAGGTTTAACTGGAAGAAAGCTGTGCTGATCATCAGCAGCAGAAGCATCTCCACCAGCATGACAGCCATGCCATACTTCAATACTTGCATTGCCGACTTCCGCTTCCTGTACAAATACCCCATAATAATTCCCGGAACCGCAAAATAAATCGCGAATAACAGATAGATGGGATCAATCAGAAGCGCAATAAGCCACACCGGCACCACATGCATAAAAAAAGATTTTGTATTCAAAGCCGTAAATAGAATCGCAACCGGCAGAACTAACAAGAAAGCCGTTACGATCGAAAAGGGTGTGAGTAATGATAGCAGCAGAAGCAAATAAATAACACTCCATACCGCCGTAGTCCAGCGCAGTTTCAATATGTTCACCTCTTACGCAAATGTTCTTCGAGTGCGGAAATATCCTGGTACCAATCTTCCAGCTGATGTCCTTCCTGCTTATGCTTTTTCAATTTTTCTAACAAGAGATCATCCATATCCCGATAGGTCAAGCCGAGCCTTCGGCCCAGTATGTACGAGCTCATCATCAGGCTTGCCAAACTATCTCCAACCTTTGTAGTGCTGCCTTCCCATAGAGCTTTGAATAACCGGGATACATTATCGATTACTTCGGTTTTGAGCCATTCAATCACTTTAGCGCGTTTAGCTACATCCAAGTCCTTCGGCATATTTGGCATATCCATCTCTCCCTGAAAACAGCTTTATTCTCCATTATAGCATAAAAAAAAGCCACCCACACAAAGGCCCAGGGCACCCTGTCCATCCTTTAGTCCCATGGGAAAGAGATAACCTACCTTCTCTTTGTACTCCAATTAGGCCCAGCTTATTCCCCCGACTTCTGATCTTTTGGATAACTATGAAAAAACAGGGCGTGTTACCCACGTCATCATCGCGGTCCCACACCCTTGTTATTTACAATCCTAGATGGATTGAGGCGCCCCTTGGGACTCCATCGTCTCCTTGGAAACAAACCGTTCACAGTACTCAATAATGAGGCTTCTGCGCACAATCCCGATAAAGCGATTCATATCATCCACAACTGGCACGAAGTTCTGCACTTTTGCCAGATTAATCAGATCCTCCATCCGAGCATCGATGGACACCGGCTTCATGTCCATGCGGAAAGGAACATCCTTAAGCAAAAATTTCGAAGCGTTCTCAAATGTGATTTTGCCATCCGAGTTCTTCATATGCCACAACAGATCCCCTTCGGTCACCGTTCCAGCATACTCGCCGTTCTTACCGAGTACGGGCACAGCCGTATATCGATGAAACTCCATGCGTTCCAGCGTCTGCCTGAGTGTGGAATCCAGCGTTAAACAGATTACTTCCTGCTTCGGCAATAGAAAAAAAGCGATATTCATAAAACATTATCCTCCTTATGACTTCAACATCATGAAGCCATGTTAAGTAACCTTCTCTTATGAAGCCTAGGTATGCAGGTTACTCCTTCCCCTATCCATACTCATACATACGTTAGCTTCATCGTTCTGATTCCCTTGTATAGGGCACAAAATCAGCAGCCAGACAACCCGGACTGCTGATTGAGGTGAAGCAACGCACTATGACCATCATCCGGAAGTACCGGTGTTTATTTATTTCAGTTTTTGCTTCTCTGCATCTTTTGGCTGCAGCAGTTGGTTGGCCGGTGTGTTCGGATCCATCCAGCTGTCAATCAGATCGCGGGCTTCCTGCACATCTTCCATATCGGGTTCATTATAATAAACACCGCCTATTTTCATGCCTTCGCCCATAATCGTATAGCTGGTCATATCCACCTTGCCTCCGGTCAGCATCTGCTTGGCCAGATCAATAATGAACTTTGGCTGCATGTCGGTTTGGAAATTATCACCCATGATCTCAATCAGCTCCGGCACCTTGCCGATCTGATCAAGCTTCATGACCCGCTTGGCAGCGACATCCAGAAACACCTGTTGTCTCTTCGCCCGATTAAAGTCGCTATCTTCACGGTAACGCACATAATTCAAGGCTTCCTCACCGTTGTAAATCGGCTTGTTTGCCTCGATCGTAAATTTCTCGTGGTCTTTGCCTTTATTGACGATATCCTTGCCAATCGGCAGTTCAACCCCGCCAATGGCGTCAACCACGTCCTTCAATCCCTGAAAATTAATGGAGGCATAATAGTTGAGGTCCTCCTCAAAAAATGCTTCCATCGTATCTTTGGCCATCTGATGACCACCAAAGGCAAATGCGTGGTTAATCTTATCCTTCTTGTCCTTACCGATAATATCGACATACGTGTCCCTTGGAACTGAAATGAGCAGCACCTTGGAATCCAGTGGACGCACAACTGCATAGATCAACGTGTCCGAACGCGCAGGCTCATCCTCCCGCTGGTCACTGCCCAGCAGCATGACAGAGAACGGTTCGCTTTGAAGTACTACAGGCTCGGGTGTCTTGTCGCTCTGCAGCGGTTTATACGATTTCTGCAATGATTCCTCTACATCCTTTGCCATAAACAAATCAAAGGCTACAACCGCAAGCTGTGTTCTGAACAAAAATGCGGATGATCCAAGCAGTATGACAACAGCGAGAGTAATATATATTGATTTCCTCTTCATGAGTTCGATTCCTTCTTTATTATAAAATAAATTAATGGATAAGTCAGATCGTTAAAGGCCCTTAATTGCACCCAAAGCTACTTGGCTCACCCTCCTTTCCTTATTAAACGGGATATCCTCCCGTTGACTCACTTTTATTTAGAAGACCAGCTTCAGCACATCATCTATTGTAAACCAGATGATTATCAATTGTGAACCCTTCACGGGCAGTTCTATAAATCTACCAAATCTTCATCTATCAGCTAAACAGCAAGCTTGTCATGTGAAAGAGCAAGCTTATCATGCGAAAGAGCAGCTGTGATTCCCGAATATTGAAACCAGTCATCCAGCCGCTCTTTCCATGTTAACGTTTTGGCAAATCCGTAGTCAAATAGCTTTCGGGTCTCCTCAAATCTTGCTTCTTTGGATTCAGTTCCCATGACAACCGCGATAAGCCGGCTGCCTTGCTTCTCGGCCGTACCCGTGAAACAGTACCCTGCGTTGACCGTGTATCCTGTCTTTAAGCCGTCTGTACCTTCATAAGAGTAGGGGCCTCCCAGTGACGGCAGCATCCAGTTGGTGTTGCTTAAATATAAATTTCGTCCACTTATTTTCGTTTGAGTCTTGCTGGAGGTGCTGAGAATATCGGGGTGGCTTTTAATCAAATGCGCGGCAAGCTTGGCAGTGTCTTCGGCTGTCATAAGGGTTTCTCTCTCCGAAGACCATTCCTGGTCGTTGTCCGTATGGCTCTCTATGCCCGAAGCATTCACGAAATGCGTAGAACTGGACAGCCCGATCTCTTTAGCTTTGGCATTCATCTTCTGGACAAACGCCTCCTCGGAACCTGCAAAATGCTCCGCAAGAGCGACGGCGGCATCATTGGCCGAATAAACCGTTATGCTCTGGAACAACTCGCGCACCGTAAGGAATTCACCGGACTTTAAGGCAATCTTAATTCCACTTACGCCGCTTGCCGTATCGCTGATCTGAACTTCATCATCCCAGGATTTTTTTCCTGTTTTGATATCATCCAGTATCACCAATTCTGTCATCAGCTTGGACATGCTTGCAGGCGGTAAGGGGATATCGCCGTTCTCGCTGAGCAAAATACGCCCGGTGTTCAGATCCATCAAGACAACCGCTCGCGCGTCCACCTTGGGCCTAAACCCCGCTCGTTCTATATTTCCTATGACCACCGCCCCAATGGGTACGGTTATTAACAATACCATCACCAGCCAAAGCCACCGTTTTTTCATAGAATTTAGCCCTCCATACTATTAGACGGATGAAACGGGCATTTGGTCTGCTTTTTTTCAAAAAAAATATTTAGGAATATTTGTAATTTCATTCACTGGTTTAACGGAAAAAAGGACCCCCATCCGCCCATAGACGGAGGAAATCCTTCAGTAACTCTGTTAAACTTCTTATCCATATGAAGTTAATTGTCAGAAAACTTAGATAAGAAGAGTCATATTAAGCGTAGTGACAAGCTACAAAATGATTATCGCCCATATTGCGGTATTCTGGAATCTCCTGTTTGCACAGATCCGAAGCCAGCGGACAGCGAGTGTGGAACTTACAGCCGGATGGCGGATTCGCCGGGCTTGGAATGTCGCCTTTCAGTACGATCCGATCGCGCTTCAGCGTTGGATCCGGTACGGGTACGGCTGACAGCAACGCTTTGGTATAAGGATGCAGCGGATTGCGGAACAGCTCTTCCTTGCTGGCCATTTCTACCATCGATCCCAGATACATTACCCCAATTCGATTGCACAAATGCTCTACAACGCTGAGATCATGAGAAATGAACAGATAGGTCAACTGCTTCTCACGCTGCAAGTCACTAAGCAAGTTGATGATTTGCGCTTGGATTGAAACATCCAATGCCGATACGGGCTCATCCGCTACGATAAAGTCGGGATTTAGAATCAACGCACGGGCAATCCCGATCCGTTGTCGTTGTCCGCCAGAGAATTCATGCGGATAACGATCATAGTGATATGCGGCAAGGCCGCAGATCTCAAGCGTTTCAATAACCCGGTCTTTAAGTTCTCTGCGATTAACTAAGCCGTGGTCAATCAGAGCCTCGCCAATCGCTTCCCCTACTTTAATTCTTGGGTTCAGCGAGCTAAATGGATCCTGAAACACGATTTGCATTTTCGGACGAAGTGCACGCAATTTCTCTTTAGATAATGAATGGATATCCTGACCATTGAAGATTACTTTACCTTCTGTTTTTTCCAGCAAGCGAAGAATGGTCCGGCCAATGGTGCTCTTACCGCAGCCTGATTCGCCTACAAGCCCAAAGGATTCGCCTTTGTTAATGGAAAAGCTGACGCCATCGACCGCTTTTACATTGCCCACCGTCCGCTGCAATATGCCGCCGGTAATGGGAAAGTATTTCTTCAAACCATCAATTTCGACCAGTGCCTGACTCATTGTGCTTTCCCCTCCTCTTCATACAACCAGCAAGCGACCTTGTGGCCATTCGGATCGGTACCGAGCGGAGGTGTTTTCTCTGTACATATCTGCATGCACGATTCACAGCGATCATGGAAATGACAGTTGTCTCCAAGATCCACCGGGTTTGGAACCTGTCCCGGAATTGAGTACAGACGTTCCTGCGTCTGGTTAATAATCGGTTTAGCTTTCAGAAGTCCTTTGGTATAAGGATGCTTCGGATGCTTGAAGAGCTCGATTACAGGCGCTTCTTCAATGACTTTGCCTGCATACATAACTACAACATAATCCGCCATCTCGGCGACCACACCCAGGTCATGCGTAATTAACATAATGGATGTGTTCAGCTTCCCTTTAATATCGCGCATCAGATCCAGAATCTGGGCCTGAATCGTAACGTCGAGTGCTGTTGTTGGCTCATCAGCGATCAAGAGCTTCGGATTACAGCTGAGTGCAATGGCAATCATGATCCGCTGGCGCATACCGCCACTAAGTTCATGCGGATAGGAGTCGAAAATCTTCTCCGCACGCGGAATCCCAACGAGATTAATGAGGTCAATTGCACGTTTTTTTGCTTCTTTACGGTTAACCAACTGATGAAGCAGAATCGGTTCAACAATTTGTTCCCCGATCGTCAATACCGGGTTAAGTGAGGTCATCGGTTCCTGGAAGATCATGGCGATATCATTACCACGAATCAAGCTCATTTCGCGCTTGCTCATCTTCAGAAGGTCCTTGCCATCATAAAAAATCTCGCCCCCTACTGGAGGTGTATCAATTAAACGCATGAGTGACATGGCTGTCACGCTTTTACCACAGCCCGATTCACCTACCACGCACAGTGTTTCGCCTTCACGGATTTTGAAGCTGACATCGTCGACGGCTTTTACAGTACCTGCGGAGGTTTGAAAATGCGTTTTTAAATTACGGAATTCAACTAATTCTTTTGCCATATTCGCATCTCCTACTTCTTCATTTTCGGGTCAAGTGCGTCGCGAAGCCCGTCACCAATCAAGTTGATTGCTACAACCGTTACAAGAATACACATGCCTGGCGGTATCCAGAGCCACGGTCTCTTACGGAAGTCAATCAAATTGTTTGCGGCTGAGATCATATTCCCCCATGATGGCGTTGGTGGAACAACACCAACCCCGAGAAAGCTTAATGCAGATTCATAAATAATCGCACCTGCTACGCCTAATGTTGCCGATACAATAATGATAGGAATCGTATTGGGCAGCAAATGGCGGAAGATTTTCCGACGATCTTTAAGCCCCAAAGCTTCCGTTGCCTGCATAAACTCCTGTTCACGAAGAGTCAATATTTGCCCCCGCACGAGACGGGAAATACCGCTCCAGCCGAGTACACCGATAATCAGCATTAGGAAATAGATACGATCTGCAGGTTCGACCTTCAAGTCGGACAAGATAGCACCCAAAATGATGAGGATCGGCAGTGTAGGCAAGGCCATGAAGATGTCAGCCATACGCATAATCAGCGTATCTACCCATCTGCGATAAAATCCTGCCAAAGCGCCAAGGGTGGCACCGATAATTATGGAAATCCCTGTGGCTACAAGTCCAACCGTAAGGGATATTCTGCCCGCGAGCATCATACGCAGGAGAATGTCACGCCCCAGTTTATCGGTTCCTAGCCAGAACTTCGAGCTTGGGGGCAAATTCTTGTCAGCTACACTGTAATCATATAAGGAATAAGGTGAGAATACTGGGCCAACAAAACATAACAAAAACATAAATACGATTATGAAAAGTCCAATGACAGCGAGACGGTTTCTGGAAAAACGGCGAATAGCTATTCGCCATGGAGAATCCGGCTGCTTCTTCTGAACTGGTAGATTCGTTTTTAATGGTGCAGCCTCTGCGGACAAATGAATCTCCTCCTACTTTAAGCGAATTCTTGGATCTGCAGCTCCATACAGAACGTCAGACAACAGGTTGCCGAGAAGTGTCAGTATAGATATGAATACCGTGAAACCTAGCATAAACGGATAATCCCGCATGCTGATGGATTCCAGATATACTTGACCTACCCCGGGCCAGATGAAAATCTTCTCCAAAATGATGGCCCCACCAAATAAGCTTGGTAGTTCGAAGCCCATCAAAGTGATCGCAGGGAGCATTGCATTGCGCAGCGCATGCTTGAAGATAACCGTACGTTCTTTCAAGCCTTTAGCCCGAGCAGTCCGAATGTAATCCTGACGGATAACTTCCAGCATGCTTGTACGGAAATACCGCGTCAAACCACCTGTGCTTAGCATGGTAAGTACGGTAACCGGCATGAACATATGCCATGCAATATCAACAAGTTGATCCCATGTGTTTCCATTAAACCCTGAAGTCTTCATGCCGCCAACCGGGAACCACCCTAAATCCAAAGCTAAAAACTTGATAAGAAGGAGTCCAATAAAGAAAGAAGGCAGTGACATACACAAAAAGATAACTAATGTGACAATCTTATCAAATAAAGAGTATTGGAACTTGGCTGAGAATACGCCAGCAAATATTGCAATAATCCAACTCAATATCAAACTGAAAAAGGCAATAAAAAAGGAATTCCATACATAGTTCCCCATTACGGTTGTAACAGGTTGTTTGTGCACAAGGGAATCTCCGAGATTACCCTTTAACATATTGCCGACCCACGTCAGGTAACGCTCGACTGGCGGCTTATCCAAACCGTAAATTGCCCGAAGCTGTGCTGCCTTCTCAGCAGTCATCGTCGGGTTGTTCACTGCAGTGATATAATCACCTGGTACCAAAGATGATATAGCAAATATGATAATTGAAATCCCGATCATTGTCGGGATAATCTGCAGCAGCCTCCGGATAATGTACTGCTTCATAATATTCCTCCCGGCTTATAAGTGGATATGCCCAGCTCTTGCGAGCTGAGCATATGTTTCTTGATGCTATTGTTCAATTTCCGCTTTGTAAAGATCAATAGCGAAAGTTTTGTAAGGCGTAATATCGATGCCGTTCAATCTGGAGTTGATTGTCCATGCATCACGTCTTTGATAAATCGGGAGGTCCGGAACATCTGCGTTCAGAATTCGATATGCTTCTGCATAAGCTGCTTTACGTTCTTCCAGATCAAAGGCGTTCAAACCTTTTTTCATAGCTGCGTCATAAGCAGGATTGGAGTATCCGATATCGTTCTGATTTCCATCCGTAATATATACAGTGGAGTCTGGATCTGGAGTCAAGCCCCATGCAGCAAAGAACATTTCGAACTCGCCTTTATCCTTCTTGTCCATGATGGCGTTAAAATCCAAAGTTTCTGCGGTTAATTTGATACCCAACTCTTGGTAATTTTGAGTCATTACTGGAATCAGCGCATCAATTACTGGGTTGTCTGCTGTAGCAGAGAAATGAATTTCAAATTTCTTGCCGTCTTTTTCGCGGATGCCGTCAGCACCTGGTGCCCAGCCTGCTTCATCAAGAAGCTGCTTCGCTTTCTCCATATCAAACTCGTGAGGCTCAATGCCTTCTTCTGTGTAAGCCCATGATTGGCTGGACTGTGGAATGTTGATCACGTTAGCATATTGACCATAGATGATTTCTACAACTTCTGCACGGTTCAAACCATAGATCAAAGCCTGACGGACTTTAGGATCTTGGAATTTTGGATCTTTATGGTTCATTGCAACATAGCCATAACCATTGGTTGGGAAAATGTTAATGTCCAGGAAGCCCATTTCTTTCAAAGCCTCTACATTATCCTCGTTTACTGTAACCATATCCATATCGATCTCACCGGATTGGAACATAGCCAATCTGGTTTCTTCAGTTGTTGTTTTGTAAATTACGTTTTTGATTTTTGGTGCGCCCAGGAAATAGTTAGGATTTGCTTCCAATACTACCTCTTGACCTGGGGAGAAGCTCTTCAGTACATATTGACCGCTGCCAATAGGTTTAGCGTGCAGTTCTTTCATGTACTCGAGATTTCCTTGCTTGTAACCTTTGCCATAGTAAGATTCTGGAACAAACGAAACGGTTCCGAGATTGTCTTTTGTCATCGCATTTGCTTCTGTAACTTCAATTTCAATCGTGTTATCATCGATAACTTTAATACCGGAAATGTCGGTAGCTTTGCCTTCGTTATATTCTTTACCGCCTTTGATGTTGACAGACAGCATATCGGTTTGACCGTCATAGCTGGAATCATGATAAACCTTCATTGCAAACGCATAATCTTTTACTGTAACCGGGTCACCGTTTGAATAGGTAACGCCTGGTTTCAATTTGAATGTATACTTCAACTTATCCTCGGAAACCTCAACACTTTCAGCCAAACGGTTCGCGTAAGTACCGTCACCTTGAATAGAGAAGAAAGAGTCGAACATAGCTTCTACAACAAATTTGTCATATGCAGTTTGCCAGTAGAATGGGCTAAATACCCCTTTTGGTGCAGTCATACCAACAATGAGTGTGTCTTTACGATTCAATGCAGCTGCCGGATTCAATGATGGATCTGCAGCTTCGAAGTAACCTTGGCTCTCATCTCCACCTTCGGCTGGCGGTTCTGTAGTTTCTGTGCCATTGCCTTCAGCTGGTGGTTGCTCTGTTTGCTCCCCTTGACTTGGTGGCTGTTCTGCTGTTCCTCCGCCCGAGCACGCTGCCAGAACCGTAACGGCCATGAGCATGATCACGAACAAGAGTGACATTCTTTTCTTCATGCGAATCCTCCTCTTAAAAAATGTTGTTGCTATAAATTATCAGGACGAATATTGAAATCATCCTTAAATAATTTCGGTACTTATACTTAAAAGTTCCTGGGATGTCATTGCATGATGTGAAATAAATTGAAAGATTTACAGAAAATATACCATTGGTCAATTAGTGCCAAAGTCTCTAGCAATATCTTCTTGCCTATAAAATTAATGTTATGATACGTGTAAATTTAGGTAACGTCAATTACTTTTTTTCATTTTTCTCAAAAATCATGTTTTTAACGTCGTTTTTGGGGGTAATAATTAAGTTTATTTCCGTTGTATATCCTTAGTTTACTGAAAATGTATGTAATATCAAGATTTATTTACAATAAATAACTATAATCCTATAGGCTCTTGCAGTTTATATGTTATAAATCATAACATTATATTCAATAAATCATATAACGTCTTCTGAAAATCAATGGTTGAGTCAATTCAGAGTTAGATTATATGACGCAATTTTATTCCAGATCTCCTCGATAAAGCAAGAACTTAATTCCATGTTATATATCATTCTGACCATAAGCTTCTACTCGTTATTAGATGACGTAATTCATCCGCTTTCCATATTTTCATAGTTTAGTCCACTGCTCCATTAACGCTAAAAAAGCAACCCGAGCGCAGCTCCAGATTGCTTTTTGCTTTGAATTCCATGTCAGATAAATCGACCTTTGTCTTTCATACTTACGAACTATAGGTTCTTCACCCAAGCTAATTTTAAATCCATTTCTTCAATACACTGCTGATGATCATGCGAATCGTCAGCTATAAGTGGTGTTACTGGATACATCCGCATCTGTCCCCGATACGTGTTAAGCAGCGGATAGACCGCATTCGTTCCCTGGACCTCAGGATCTAACCACTTGCGCATATTCTCTTCTGACAAAATAGCTGGCATGCGCGTTTCGAATTCCCGAATGGCTTCATTCGCTTCTGTCATTAAGACCGTGCATGTTCTCATTTCGTTGCCTCTGGCATCCCGCCATGTCTCATATAGCCCTGCCATGCCGAAAATTTCATTCTCCCCGATAACCGTTCTGACAGCATAACCCCGTTTACCAATCGTTCTCCAGTAATATAAACCGTTGCATGGAATAACGCATCGTCTCGTCTCGATTGCTCTCCGGTATGTTGGGTTCTGATCCACTGTCGTAAAATCGGCATTGACCGCGTCCTTTCCCCAATAAGGAACCAGCCCCCAGCGATACTCATCAAGCACGCGCTCCCCCTGCTCCTGTACGATGACAGGCATGGTTTGGGTTGGACTAATATTATACCGGCTCTTATAATAATACATTACCCGATGGATACCAAAACGTTCATTCACCTCATCGATCCCTGCGGATAGTGAGAATCTTCTGCACATACAACTACCTCCTTTTTCCTTATCGTTTGGATAATGGAGGAGGAATATGCATAATAAGACTAACATCATTGAGCTTCCACTTCATGTACGCTTGTATCCCTGGAGTGGACATCAGGGAACTGAAAGATTTCTGCAAATTTTATGTAATCACAATATTAAATTTTCTTTAGTGCACTATTACAGCAATGTGCGTTCTCTCTGATTAAATAAGCAGAACATTCTCTTCTATATAGAGGCATAAATGATGCTGTAATGATCTCATTTTTCGATACATCTCTTGTAGATTTCTTGGACTGTTTATTTAATGGGATTTCATGCTTATTTAAGGTGGCCTATGTATAGCTATATATAATAGAAGGAATTTTTTTTCGAAGGGTGGTTTTCAGCCGTTTATTTTTAATTTTTCTTTCTGAATGAAGGTCTAATCATTCTTGACAATGTATTGCTTGCAATAGACAATGTCCATTTGAAACAGACAGGGTTTCAGGACTTTAAAACTGGAATGCTTTACACCGCACTTGTATTTCTTATGCACAGCCATGCAATCAAAATGTACACTCAGAGGAGACAGTGTTCTTCTACGAAGACATTGTATCCCAACATTTGGTTAAACCGATATCACCATAAATTTGATGATTACTTTCACTGCTGTGATGATATGAGCCCAGGCATTTTCTCTTTGCTGATCGTTCAGCTTTTATCAGAGGGGCAATTTATACCTCTAGCAAGAAGGATCATGCCTGCTAAGCTACCTCTGCTCGCAGACAAGCTGTTGACTTACACAATAAAAAAGCGATCCAGCCTATGGTTAGGCTGGATCGCTGGAACACAATGATTACTCAGTTGTGTATGGAAGCAATGCGATTTGACGGGAGCGTTTGATCGCAATCGTCAGAGCACGCTGGTATTTTGCACTAGTGCCTGTTACACGACGAGGCAAGATTTTTCCGCGCTCGCTGATGAATTTTTTGAGCAGATCTGTATCTTTATAATCAATGTGAGTAATTTTGTTCACAGTGAAGAAACATACTTTACGACGCTTGTTGCGGCCGCCACGGCGTGCCGGTCTTTTGTCGTTGTCTCCGCCTTCTCTTTGTTTAAAAGCCATGCGTTGTCAGTCCTTTCCGTATTAAAATGGCAAATCATCATCCGATATATCGATCGGTTTTCCTTCATCGGAAAAAGGATCCTGATTGTTGTTTCGCGAGTAGTTATTGTTCCCACGGTTTCCGCCGCTGCTATTGCTGCTGCTGCTGCTTCCTCCGCTGAACGACGATTCCTCACGAGTTCCTCCGCCACCGCTTGTTTCACGGTTTGACTCCAAGAAGCGAACATTATCGGCAATGACTTCGGTGACGTATACACGCTTACCTTCGTTATTCTCGTAATTCCGCACTTGAATGCGCCCCTCTACAGCCGTCAGACGGCCTTTACGCAGATAGTTGGCACAAGTCTCCGCAAGCTGTCTCCAGGTCACGACCGGAATAAAATCCGCTTCGCGCTCCCCGCCTTGTCCAGTAAATGGACGATCAACAGCAAGTGTAAATTGCGTTACAGCAACACCTGAAGGAGTATATCGCAGCTCGGGATCCTTAGTCAGTCGGCCAATCAAAATGACACGGTTCAACAATCCAATCCCCTCCTAGAACGAAATCAATTACAAAGTCTTCTACATCTTAAGCAACGTCGTTCGTGATGAGATAACGAATAACTTCGTCAGAAATCTTCATGAGACGCTCAAGTTCAGCTACAACTTCAGGTGTTGCGTTGAAGTTTACCAGAACGAATACGCCATCACGGAATTTCTTGATCTCATACGCAAGACGGCGTTTACCCATTACGTCATGCTTTGTAATTTCTCCGCCGTTGGAGATGATGCCTTGGAATTTATCGACTGCAGCTTGAACAGCTTCTTGTTCAATGTCAGGACGAATAATGTACATCACTTCATATTTGCGCATATGTTTCACCTCCTTATGGACTTCGGCCCTCAATCCCTGTTGAGAGCAAGGAGCGAGTCTAACTCGCACCATAATACTATATCAGAACGGATGATCGGATGCAAGTTTCTTTTCCCTGTCGTACAGGCACTCTTCCCTTTATTACCGCGCTTTTCTCACATTCCCTGCGATGATTTGCCGTCCATTGGCGCATGATAATACATGCAGTCCATCCATCATAATGAGGAGGTAGACCCGCAATGGGAGAACAGACCGAATTTCGTGCAGGCGACAAGGCCCCTAACAACGGGGTTTATATGGAAGTAGGCGTCAGAGACCATATCATGGGGATCGAGAATCCGCGCCAGATCAAAATGAGCCGGGGTGACACCTTTCCAGAAACCCAGAATGATGACCGTGTATGGTTGAATAAACGCAGAGTACAGCCTAAGTAACAAAAGAAAGCTGTGCTCACTTTTATCAAATAAGCCGCGTCACTGTTGATTCATTGTATCTGCAGATGGCATTCGCGTGATACAGGTTCCGCCATCAATTGGGCTTTATGGATCCACATATCCATCCACGTGAATCCCTCATTGAACAGCGAGGCATATATTTCCATCAACGTAACCATGCATACAAATCATGCTTCAGGCGCACATTATAATCAGGCGGTGCATGAGAGAGGTGTGGTTCCGTTGAACGTTGCAGCTGAACGACGCATGAGGTTTCTGATATTCACACGGATTGCAAGCTAAGGAAATGAGCCGAATGCTTGACCTCTTGGACAAGTGAAGCTATTGACAAGGTTCGCATAAGTGCTGATAAAATGATTCCAATTCACAAGCACCGCCTACCCAGAAGGAAGGGCCCAATCGGGTCCTTCTTTTTTTCACTTCAGCAAGTGGATTGGATAAATTCCTTAGCAAATCGAAAAACACTCTCTGCAGGATAACCTTGCAAGAGAGTGTCTTATTCAAAGGTGCATATACAGCTTACACCTAACTTATGTAACCGTATCGTTTACATCCATAACAGCGGAACTTATAAACGATGGTGGCGGAAAGGGTGGGATTCGAACCCACGCACGCCTTGCGACGCCTAACTGATTTCGAGTCAGCCCCCTTGGGCCTCTTGGGTACCTTTCCACAGCAAGATTGATTATAGCATGGAAACGTTGTCTCGTCAACAGCTTGTCTGTTCTCTGACCTACCTTAGACACAGTGACCGAAGCTGAAGTTCAAATCCAAATATCCATTCCCTAGATCCCTTGCTTCGCATACAGCTGCTTGGGATACCTCCTCGGGAGGAGATATTACGGAGTATCCCCTGCCCCTTCGGAATCCTGTGCCGAACGTAAAACCTTCTTCAGGTTCTTCTCGAACTTTCCTCTGGGTATCAGCACACTATGCTGGCACTTGGTACACTTGATCCGAATGTCCATCCCCATGCGAATAATCTCCATCTCATTATTCCCACAAGGATGAGGTTTCTTCATCTGAACGATATCCCCTAACTGAAATACCTTGCGTTCCATGGTTTCCGCTCCCTTGGTTTCATCTCTTTCATCTTATCTATTATATATCATTAGATAACGAAATTGATCAACCCTGAGCACGTTCTTGTCCCATCTCCCGTGCTTCGATCGCCTGTTTGATATCGGTGAAAATCTGACGCTCCACAGCTTCCCTTGCATTGGGATTACATTCCGCTACAATTCGAACGACATATTCCGATGTGTTCAAGGTTTGAATTCCAAGCACATCCGGTGTCTGCTGCACCTCAGGGCGACGTTCCGTGATACCCTCAAGCGCCGTTTGAATAAGTGTAACCGTATCTTTAAGCTGCTGATCATTCTTAACCGGCAAATCCACAATTGCAAGCGAATTGGACAGCGAGTAGTTCGTGACACTCGTAATCATCCCGTTCGGAATAATATATGTTTCTCCGTTCAATCCTCTTACACGCGATGTGCGGAGTCCAATCATCTCTACTGTTCCCCGGTATTCACCACTCTTAATCACATCGCCTACAGCAAACTGATCCTCAAATATAATGAAGAACCCGGTAATCACGTCCTTAACCAAACTTTGTGCCCCAAAACCTATGGCCAGGCCAAGGACCCCGGCACCGGCTAACAATGGCCCTAACTTAAAGTTGAACTCCGAGAGAATGATTAGAATCATAACGAAATTACATACGACGGAAGTTACATTTTTTAACAGCTCTCCCACTGTAACAAATCGTCGTGAATTAACTTGAATCCGACTCTTCTCCTGCTTCAACAGGAATTGATCAATCATTTTATACACAACCCGAATAACAAGACGTGTCAGAATAAAAATGATAGTGACCCGAATGCCCGATGTCAGTATATTCATCCACATCGCTTCATCGGTAAAAAATCCAACGATTTGATTTTTCAAGTCCACTGCTCCCTCACCAACGTTTTGTAAACTACCTGTCTCCCGGTCAGATAACCCAAGCTCCTCAAGCCTGATGTCCTACCCCTTATTCTTCGATGCCTATATACCTCATGTTGTTATCAAGTGCAAATATGCCCCGGATCTCCACATGCTCCTGTCGGATGATCTCTTGAACATCTTTTAACGCACCTGGCGGGAATTGAATCGATAATGCACAGCCTGCCGTAATCTCTTTCGGTGTAGGAAAGAGATCGATTTCGATATCCGCATACTCCAGCAGCATCTCCGCACGCAGCGCCTGCTGGGTGGAATCAAATGCGATTAGCATCGCGCCCTCCACTGTTCCATCCTCCTCCATCATGCCTATCGTTTCTATTAATATGCTTATTTAACATCATGACCTAATAATAAGAGTTTTATATAAACTGTTAAAAAGTTCAGCTTATTCATATAAACCCGTATAAAGCCGTAAAGACTGGCTCATCCTCTTTCTTTAAGCTAGGAAGCTGTCTGAAATGAACACCAAATCACATTTTAAGCAAATCCCAAAGTATAAAAACGGTCTTTCATCCATATACTGATACTACCAAATGCAGACGAAAGGAAGATTCTATGAACCGTCTATCTAAAATCACGTCTCGCCCGGAGGCTTCAAGCTTAAAAATACCACATACGGACCCTAACATCCATTCTGCTATTATACATCGCCTGCTCTTCCATCTTTCTGACGCTCGTATTCAGCATCGTCCGCTTGTCATTGTCTGCATCGGTACCGATCGCTCTACGGGTGATTGCCTGGGCCCTCTGGTTGGCACGTCTCTTGCCCGTTATAACAGCCCCCTGTTCCATCTCTATGGAACACTGGACGAGCCTGTCCACGCTATGAATCTTAAGGATACCCTGACTGCTATTCATGAAAAATATGATAACCCCTTTGTGATCGGAATTGATGCCTGTCTGGGTCAATCATCAAGTGTAGGCTCTATTCAGGTATCCGACGGACCTCTCAAGCCTGGAGCCGGTGTACATAAAGAATTACCGCCGGTCGGCGATATCCATGTAACGGGTATCGTCAATGTCGGCGGCTTTATGGAGTACTTTGTATTGCAGAACACACGCTTGAGCTTGGTCATGCGGTTATCTGATATCATTGCAACCTGTCTTTTTGCCGGTATCAAAGAGTGGAACCGCTCTACCCTTCTTGCAGCGCAAGAGTAACGGCCTCTTTTTCCTCCGGAGACAATGGGTATTTAGACTGTCCATCCTTCAATGGTTTAGCGTACACATAGGAGCTCTCCCGGTTATGCAGGCCGGTCAGAACAATCCCTTCCTCTTGTTCACTGAGAATAGCCAGGGAGAAGCTCATTTCGTTCCCTCGTTCACCAAATGCATTGTATCGGACGATGCCCACCTTGGACTTCATCCCTTTTATGCTGCTGCTGATCGTATCCAGCATTTTTTGGTGACTGGCATGTCCCTCTTCAATTTCATCCATTTGAATTTTCAACTGGACCAACAGGCTTTCAATATCCTCTACCCCGCTGCCTGCCATCATCGCATCGTATCGACGCCTCATTTTTCGCAGTTTTGCCCCTTGAACCATTATCGTTATCCATAAGATCAAGATGATCATGATCATTCCGACGACAAACCAATGAAGCTGCTCCATGATCAATTCATTTAATTCAGACATGCTTTCTTCCTTCCTCTTCTCCATCTTGATCTAATCGTTTAACTGTGAATTTCTGCAATAGCTCTTCTCATCAGATCAATCTCATCACGGCGTGTGGAAATACCTACACTGGCTCTGACTGCACCGGTCTTTTCCGTTCCCGATGCCATATGTGCAAGCGGTGTGCAATGATAACCGGCACGCACGGCAATCCCATACTCCCGGTCCAGTCGAAACGCAAGCTCCGATGCACTGTACCTTTCTGACACAAACGCTATAATGCCCGTTCGCGCTTTTCCTAAAGCTGGTCCGAGTAAGCGAAGATCTCTTACCTCTTGCAGACCCTCCATCATATATTGCGTTAACTCCCATTCATGCCGGTAGATATGCTGCGGCGTCCATTCCAGCACCTTCTCCACTCCTGCTTGCAACCCTGCATATCCCACCGTATTAGGTGTTCCTGCCTCATATCGATCCGGACGCACCGTCGGCTGCTCAATCGCTTCCGATTGGCTTCCTGTACCTCCATGCATTAAGGGTTCCAGATCAATATTTGGTGAGATATACAACCCGCCCGTTCCTTGTGGCCCAAGAAGCCCTTTATGCCCCGGAAAAGCCAGCATACCAATATGCATGTCCTCCACGTTGATATCCAGCATACCCGCACTCTGAGCGGCATCTACGAGCAGTACAGCACCTTTCCTCTTCACTATGTCTCCCAGTTCATAGAGAGGAACAATAGAGCCGAGCAAATTGGAACTGTGACTGCATACAACCAACCTGGTATTTGAACGAAACGCACCCTCAATTAGTTGCAAATCCAGGTGACCTTCCTCATCCACGGGGACATAATCCACTTGTATTCCTCGTGTGCGTTTTAAATATTCCAAAGGTCTTCGCACCGAATTGTGTTCAATCATCGTAGCAATCACATGATCTCCTTCATGCAAATATCCTTTGATTGCTAAATTCAGCGCTTCGGTTGTATTCGAGGTTAGTGCGATATCATTAGGGTTCTTCACCCCGAAGATATTCGCAAGTGTCTTCCGAGTCCCGTATAGCACACGGGAAGCTTTCACGGCCATCCGGTGACTGCCCCGTCCCGGATTAGCTGCAGCGTCTTCCATCGCCTTCCTCATGGCCTCAAACACCTCAGGAGGTTTGGGCCATGAAGTAGCCGCATGATCCAGATAAACGATCGGGTCCATGATGTTTCCCCTTCATCTCTTCTATAATGGATGCCTTATAATACATGGTCAAACATCGACACATTGTAGTACACTCACATCCCTGTCACCATGCACATTCAGTTAAATAAAGACATATCTCATTCCCATACAGGAACGTCGACATGTCTTTGGTTTTTAATCACTCTGGTTTACTTTTCAATCCGTCACACTATAACCTATCCCACTCGTGCTAGAGCCCTCTTCACTAACAACCTTCATCTATTATTGAAGGAGCTCCAGCAGTCGTTCCAGATCCTGTTTACTATAGTAGTTAAGCTCAATCTTCCCTTTGTCTTTATTGTGCTTAATTTTCACCGTTGTTTTAAATCGCTCTCTCAAATCCTCTTCCAGATGGTCAATATAAGGATCTCGCTTTTTCACTTTCGCCTTCGCTTTGTCGGCAGGCTTGCGATCCAAATTCTTAACCGCTTCCTCTAGTTCACGAACGCTCCACTCTTGTTCCACACATTGCTTCGCTAATTGTTTAACAAGGATCGGATCCTTAATTCCAACGATCGCTCGAGCATGACCCATGGATAATGTTCCACGTGAAACATTTTCCTTCACTTCTTCCGGTAGAGATAGCAACCGTAAAAAGTTAGCGATGTGAGAGCGAGACTTACCCACCTTCAGAGACAGCTCTTCCTGCGTTAAGGAAAATTGTTCCATTAGTCCCTGGTAGGCCACCGCAATTTCCATGGCATTCAGATTCTCACGCTGCAAGTTCTCAATAAGGGCAATTTCCATCACCTGTTGATCGCTAAAAGAACGAACCACCGCTGGAACTGTAGCTTTTCCGCAATACTGAGACGCCCGGAATCTGCGCTCCCCGGCAATAATCTCATACCCTTTCAGCACACTCCGAACGATAATCGGCTGAATTACGCCATGCTGACGAATCGACTCTGCCAGCTCCTGGATCGCTTCATCGTTAAATGTCTTGCGCGGCTGATACGGGTTCGCTCGCAATTGACTGAGCGGAATTTCCACTACCTTGTCATCATCATGAATAGACAAAGAAGGAATAAGCGCATCCAGCCCTTTTCCCAAACGTTTACTCATACGAGATCACTTCCTTTGCCAGCTCCAAGTATACTTCCGCTCCCTTTGAACGGGGATCATAGGTGATGATCGACTGTCCATGAGACGGCGCCTCACTCAAACGAACATTTCTCGGAATAATCGTTCTGTACACTTTTTCCTGAAAATACTTCTTCACTTCTTCAATCACCTGAATGCCCAGGTTGGTGCGCGCGTCCAGCATGGTTAACAATACACCCTCAATCTTGAGGGATGTATTCAGATGTTTCTGAACTAGACGTACCGTATTCAGCAGCTGACTCAAACCTTCCAGAGCGTAATACTCGCATTGAATCGGAATGATAACGGAATCGGCCGCAGTCAAAGAATTGATTGTTAGAATGCCTAGCGACGGAGGACAATCTATCAAAATATAATCATACTGGGGCTTGATTAATTGAAGTGATTTTTTCAAACGCACTTCACGGGAGATCGTAGGAACAAGCTCAATCTCAGCACCAGCCAGTTGAATGGTAGCCGGAATGATGTCCAGACCTTCTATGTTTGTCCCACAGATGGCGTCTTTCGGGTGTACTTCGTTGATGATAATATCATAAATGCAGTTTGCAACATCGGCTTTATTAATGCCAACCCCACTCGTTGTGTTTCCTTGGGGGTCTATATCCACCAAAAGCACCCGTTTGCCTAGCGAAGCCAATCCAGCTCCCAGATTGACGGAAGTCGTCGTTTTGCCGACACCGCCCTTTTGATTTGCTATGGCAATTATCTTTGACACTCATTTCACCTCAATGTAGGAAGACTCTTCTAAGTAGTCGCAATAGATGTATACAGCAAATTAGCTGTACATAAAATATGTGAACAATCCCCATGTACCGGAATGCTCCAGGATATAGCGCCGATGAAAATGAGCAACAATATTAATCACGTGTTTCTCATCTGTAAGTAAGAATAAACCTATATGACTCCGCCTGCCGAAGAGAGTTAAGAGAATTTCAATTGAATGAGGTATCTCCCCTCCTCGGTCAACAGAAAAAGCGGTACGATGTATACCGCTTCACACCATATCTTAACGTTTAGGTATTTTTATAACGATTTCATAATGATCTTCATGATCATTCTCTGTTGTTTTGATAGCCATTCCGGAACCTGAGACCATGTCAATCGATTGACGAATCGTGTTCAGGGCCAAACGAACATCCTTACTGTAGGATATGCGCTTGGATTTCTTCATCGTAGTTACTTCTTTATAGAAGGCGATACGAGCCTCCGTCTGTTTCACATTCAGCTCTTTGGTTATGATCTCATCCAGCACCTTGAGCTGGGTTTCTTCATTATCCAATGAAAGCAATGCACGAGCATGGCGTTCCGTCACTTTACGTTCCATCAGTGCAAGCTTGACTGCTTCCGGTAGCTGCAGCAGACGGATCTTGTTGGCAATGGTCGATTGGCTCTTGCCTAATCGCTGTGCCAGGCTTTCCTGTGTTAATTGGTGAAGATCTATCAGCTTTTGATAAGCAACAGCTTCTTCAATCGAAGTCAGTCCTTCACGCTGCAAATTCTCGATTAACGCAATCGATGCCGCTTGTGAATCGTTGAACTCCCGAACAATGGCCGGAATCGTGTCCAGACCCAGCTTCTTAACCGCACGCCAGCGGCGTTCCCCTGCAATGATCTCATACACGCCATTACGGACACGAACGACGATAGGCTGGATGACTCCATGGGTTTTAATCGTCTGGAGCAGCTCATCAATCTTATCATCATCAAAAATCGTCCGTGGCTGGTATGGGCTGCTGACAATCTCGTTTACCGGGACTTGTTTCACTTCATCCCCTTGGTTCCGCTCTGCCGCTAAGCCAAACAATCTCGAAAATTGTTCTTTCATTCCGTATATTACCACCTAATTTCATGATAGCACGGATGAGCCTCCGGAAAATCCCGGAATCGATATAAGCGATTGGACAACCACAATGTGAGGTAACTCCTTATGAATCCAGCGCCAATTTTAGATATAGCAATATCCAAGCTGTCATGGTGCTAGATTCCACTGTGGAGCCAGGCATTTCCCTGCAAAAACAGATTTCATGCTGATTAGAGAATAAGCCCTAATGGCGAGACCGCATTTCTCTGATCAAACCCCGCTGCATGAAGCGGTTGCTTCTTGAGAGATATATCAGGAGGCCATAGCATGATGTTGTCTAACTTTCGATATCTCACAAGTTGTATATATTAGTTCTACTTCGTAAGAGACCACTGTCCCCTTGGGTGACATGGAACTTCCAAATAACAGCAGTCGCAATTTCTCTAATCAAGACTGCACGAAGCAAGGATGGAAAAGTGACCAAACCAGGATTTATACTCTTTCATCCCATCAAAGAACGGGCAGAATCGCCCACCTGCTCAAATGGATACTACGATTCTATTCTACCACTTTTTGTCCTATAACTCTATTCTCCAATATCACCTTTTTTCCTGCATTTCTCGCTTGGTTTATACATGATTTGTGCACAATTCC
The DNA here is from genome assembly GCF_003184205.1 of Paenibacillus sp. Cedars. Classification (NCBI taxonomy): domain Bacteria; kingdom Bacillati; phylum Bacillota; class Bacilli; order Caryophanales; family Paenibacillaceae; genus Paenibacillus; species Paenibacillus sp. Cedars. Next base: position 5,927,032 of record NZ_CP020866.1, on the reverse strand, counting down.
AAACTTTTGACTTCCAAAATAAGAAAGGTAGTTAAATCTCCACTCCTATGATGCTTCATGGGATATGAGTTGTCAGAATGATTGTGGGATATACCAATAGAATTACGTCTTAATCTGTATCTGTACCCCGGAATGGACCCACCAAGGTTCAAAATTTCGGAGAAAACACTATCAGGTAATGTTTGCGAGTCCCGCAATCCTCTAACCTGATTTTGTTCTTGCAATGGTAGTAAAGAGGCCTTCATTCAAGTATCAGCAACTGTTTAAAAAAGAGACTGTTTTAATTTATAAATCTTCTGGGATGTTTCACGTGAAACATTCTCTTATTTTAACGTATATATCCATAGGCACAATTCCATCCTATCCAAGATTCAACCGGAATAGAAATACGAATGTCATCATGATACTCAGCCTATCGTAAGTGCAAACAACATTCATTACTCCCATTTCAAAAAAATGAAGCTGCCTTTTACACAAATCCAATACCTCACACAAAAGCCTACTAGCAAATTCGTAATCTCATGCTTTTAAGAAGCTCTGATAGAAAGCTATCGCTCGAGTTTCTCACCCTTATGGAGGCAACCCTACCCTACTCATAAAAAAAAGAAGGACTCCATCGAGTCCTTCTCTACTATGACTTCCCTTCTAAAGAAGAGAAGTAGATTATATAATTGGTGTTTTCGCTGCCGTTCCTGCCTTGCGAGGATATTTGGAAGGTGTGGCACCCTTTTTATCGATGACCACAATGTGCCGATCAGACTCCTCTACAGGCAAGGAGAACGAATGCACCTTGTTCAGCGCCCCTCTGAGCTCTTTCAGGCTTCTAGCAGACTCCTTCACCTCTTCAGCAGGGTCACTGCCCTTCATCGCCGCAAAACGTCCTCCTACCTTGGTGAAAGGCAAGCAGAACTCATTCAGCACAGCCATTCTGGCTACCGCTCTTGCCGTTACCAGGTCGAAGCCATCACGGTACCCCTGCTTGCGGGCAACTTCCTCCGCACGACCATGGATCAGTTCAACGCTGGATAGACCAAGGGTGTCCACAACAAACTTAAGGAACGTAATTCGTTTGTTCAGTGAATCTACTATCGTCAGCTTAATATGCGGAAAGCATATTTTCAGAGGGATACCCGGGAAGCCAGCTCCTGATCCGATATCCGCCATACTGCCAATCTTGCTCATATCCACATAAAAGGCAAGCGTTACCGAATCGTAAAAATGCTTCGTATAAACCTGCTCCCGCTCCGTAATCCCCGTCAAATTCATTTTTTCATTCCACTCTACCAGTACTTCATAATACATCTCGAACTGCTGAAGCTGTTTCTCATCTATCGTGATCCCGTGCTCTCCGAGACGGTCAACAAAAGCTTTCTGAATGTTGTCCATTCCTTATCCTTTCGCTGCGGTCACCCGGTTGTAGTGCTCCAGGTAAACGAGAAGTATCGAAATATCCGCTGGTGTTACACCCGCGATCCGCGATGCTTGACCGATGGAGATTGGACGGATCTTGTTCAGCTTCTGCCGAGCCTCCATAGCCAATCCGTTAATGTCGTCATATACGATATCTTCCGGAATGCGCTTCTTCTCCATCTTTTGCAGCTTCTCTACATGACCCAGCTGTTTCTCAATATAACCCGCATATTTAATTTGAATTTCTACCTGCTCCTTCATATCCTCATCCAGATCATATGGAGATGGTGAAAGCGACTCGATCATCGCAAACGATACTTCCGGACGACGAAGGATTGTCAGCAGATTGCTTCCATCCACAATCGGTGCAGAACCGGCTGCTTCAAGCGTAGCATTCACCTCAACCGGCTTCACCTTCGCTTGACGAAGACGCTCGATCTCCTGCTCTACCAACTGCTTCTTCTGAAGGAATTTAGCATAACGTTCTTCCGAGATCAGTCCGATGTCATGACCGATTTCGGTGAGACGCAGATCCGCATTATCATGACGAAGCAGCAAACGATATTCGGCACGGGAAGTAAGCAAACGGTAAGGCTCATTCGTTCCTTTGGTTACCAAATCATCGATCAATACCCCGATGTAGCCTTGTGAACGATCCAGAACGACAGGCTCTTTGTCTTGCACTTTACGTGCTGCATTGATACCAGCCATAATACCCTGACCTGCAGCTTCCTCATAACCCGAGGTTCCATTGATCTGACCGGCTGTAAACAGGCCCGGCAGCTTTTTCGTTTCCAGGGATGGCCACAGCTGCGTTGGCACCATCGCATCGTACTCGATGGCATAGCCATTGCGCATCATTTCAACCTTTTCCATGCCCGGAATGGAACGAAGGACCGCAAGCTGCACATCCTCAGGCAAGCTGGTGGAGAGCCCTTGCACATAGTATTCCTTTGTGTTTTTGCCTTCAGGCTCAAGAAAAATCTGATGTTTCGGTTTGTCGGCAAAACGAACGATTTTGTCCTCAATGGACGGGCAATAACGTGGTCCCGTTCCTTCAATAATGCCCGAGAACATAGGAGCACGGTGAAGATTATCATTAATGATCTGATGCGTGTCCACCGATGTATACGTCAGCCAGCATGGAAGCTGCTCATTATCGGAGGATTTTGTTTCATAAGAGAAAAACTTTGGTTTGTCATCCCCAGGCTGAATTTCGGTCTTGGAGAAGTCGATGGTATCCTTGTGAACACGCGGTGGCGTTCCCGTCTTGAACCGAACGAGATCGAATCCAAGCTCACGCAGGTTATGCGCAAGTTTAACCGATGGCTGTTGATTGTTCGGGCCGCTCTCATACATGAGTTCACCCATAATGACTTTACCGCGCAGGTACGTACCGGTAGTCAGCACAACAGCCTTCGCACGATATTCTGTACCTGTCTGGGTCAGGATGCCCACACACACTCCATCCTCAACGATGAGTTGGTCTACCATGCCCTGACGAAGCGTAAGCTTCTCTTCCTTCTCCATCGTTTCTTTCATTGTATGCTGATAAGAAAATTTATCAGCTTGAGCACGCAGCGCGTGAACGGCCGGACCTTTTCCCGTATTCAGCATCCGCATCTGGATGAAGGTTTTATCGATGTTGCGTCCCATCTCTCCACCCAATGCGTCAATTTCGCGCACGACATGTCCTTTTGCAGGACCCCCGATGGACGGGTTACAAGGCATAAAAGCAACCATATCCAAATTGATCGTAACCATTAACGTTTCGGCACCCATACGTGCAGATGCCAGTGCAGCCTCACAGCCGGCATGACCCGCACCCACGACAATTACGTCATAAGTGCCACCCATATAACTCATAGCTCACCCTCCTGTTCTAAAATGTGTTATATACGTAATCTAGGGCACCCTTGCGGATATCCCTGAAAATTCAAAACGAATCTCACCTCTATATAGTAAACCTGCTTGCTTATTTACCCAAGCAAAATTGTGAAAAAATCTGATCGATGAGCGAATCACCAACCGCTTCGCCCAGTATCTCGCTTAACTGCTCCCAGGCCATTCTGACATCGATCTGTATCATATCAATCGGAATAAGCTGTTCCGCCGCATCGTAAGCATCCTGAAGTGACTGCTTGGATTTCTTCAACAAGGCAATATGGCGCACATTGCTTACATAGGTCAGATCCCCACCTTCAATCTGGCCGCTGAAGAACAAATTCGATATGGCTTCTTCCAGCCGGTCGATACCTTCTTCTGCCTTCACAGACATCGGAACAATCAATTCCTCAGGGTAGTACCGATGCAGAATGTCCAGATCGAGTTGGGACGGTAAGTCCATTTTATTCATAATGACAATGCATTGTCTACCGCGTATTTGTTCCATCAATTCCAGTTCATCCTGATGTAGTGGTTCGCTGGCATTCAGTACGAGTAGAATTAGGTCCGCTTCGTTTACCGCATGCTTGGATCTCTCAACGCCAATCTGCTCTACCACATCCATCGTCTCCCGAATCCCTGCGGTATCCAGCAGCTTTAATGGAATGTTGTTAATCGTGACAAATTCCTCGATAACATCTCGCGTAGTTCCCGGAATATCCGTGACAATCGCCCGATTATCCTGGGCAAGTGTATTCAAGAGCGAGGATTTGCCTACGTTGGGACGGCCGATGATAGCCGTCGTAATTCCTTCACGCAGGATTTTCCCTTCTTGTGCAGTCTTCAGCAGCTTATCAATCTCATGCATCACCTGCTGGCTTTTCTCCTTAATGAACTCCGAGGTGAGTGATTCCACATCATGCTCAGGATAATCGATATTCACTTCGATATGGGCCAGTGTCTCTACAAGAGTGTGACGAAGCTCGTTGATCTTGCGGGATAGCGTTCCTTCAACCTGCTTTAGAGCAACCGAGAAGGCACGATCCGATTTCGAACGAATCAGGTCCATAACGGCCTCGGCCTGGGATAGGTCAATCCGGCCATTTAAGAAGGCCCGCTTCGTAAATTCGCCCGGCTCCGCCAAGCGGATGTTTAATAGAAGCAACAGATCCATCACACGCTTTACGGAGATCACCCCGCCATGAGCACTAATCTCCACTACATCCTCCGTCGTGAAGGACCGGGGAGCACGCATAACGGTCACGAGCACCTCTTCCAGGTTCTCTCCTGTCTTCGGATCAGCAATATGACCATAATGTACGGTATGGGAGTCCACCTGCGTTAATTTGTTTTTGCTTTTGAATATACGTTCCACTTCTTGAACAGCATCCGGTCCGCTAACACGAATGATGGCTATTCCACCTTCGCCGACTGCTGTAGAAATAGCTGCAATAGTATCACTGAACATAGTTTCCTTCACCTCTTTCATTAAAAAAACCTCAATATCACAACCACTACGAACTCGCTTGGCCGCCATATTGATGATCTTTAAAAGAAATACCCCTGCCGGAGTCTCTTTGTATAGGTCTCTTTAAAAAACAATGACTCCCTCTTGGAACTTAAGGAGTCATTGATCATATATGCTCTTCAACTTATTTAGGAAGACTTGGGTGTAATGACAACCCGCCGGTTTGGCTCTTCTCCCTTGCTGTAAGTCTTCACGGCTCCATGTGACTGGAGCTTGGCGTGAATTACCTTCCGCTCGGCAGCCGGCATGGGCTCGAGCACAATCTCTTTGCGAGTCTTCAGAACCCGTCCCGCCAATCGATCTGCCAGATCTTCCAGCGTCTTTCTACGGCGATCACGGAAGTTCTCGGCATCCAGTACAATACGAAGATAACTGTCGGAATACCGATTCGCAACAATATTCGCCAGGTACTGCAGGGCATCCAGTGTCTGACCTCTGCGGCCGATCATCAGCCCGAGTCCGGCACCGGAAATTTGAAGCGTTGCATAGTCTTTCCCTTTCTCCAACTCCACCGTAATATCAAGCCCCATGGCTTGTCCCGTATCAAGGAGAAAGGCGATGGCTTCCTGGTAGGGGTCCTTCCCTTCAATATAAGCTGCACCAGGGCCCTCTGCCTTCGTAGTGACAGCCGTCTCAGGCGTCATAACAGAGGTATGAGAGATCTGAACCTCTTTGGCCGATGCAGCTTGCGTATTTGAAGGAGCTTCCTTCACAGGTGAATCGCCGCCGGCATGGTCAGGCAGGAGCGTTAATTCTACTTTCGCTTCCTTGACCCCGAACAGGCCCAGGAATCCTCTTGATGGCTGACTCAATACTTGAACCGATACACGGTCTTGACTTACACCCCATCGGGCCAGCCCTTGTGCGACAGCATCTTCAATGGTTTTTCCTGTTGCGACGATTTTACTCATCTCGACTTCTTGGCTCCCTTCGAACCTTTTTTCCCGCCTTTGCTGCCACTCTTTTTCCCGTTCTTATTGCCGCTTTTATTGCTCTTCTGACCTTCGGTTGCGCTGGCCACGCTCGCCACGACAGCAGCCTTGTCATTGTTGCGGTACAAGAAGTAGTTCTGCACGATCGTGTAAAGGTTACTGTAGAACCAGTACAACGGAAGTGCGGACGGGAACTGGAAGGACATCACAAAGATCAAAATCGGATAAACGAACAACATGAACTGCATCATCCCCATTTGCGGAGACGGGTTCATCTTCATCATCATTTTAGTTTGCAGGTAAGTGGTTATCGCTGCGAGCACCGGCAAAATGAACAGCTTGTCCGGTTGACCCAACTGAAGCCACAGGAATTCATGGTCACGAAGGAGATTGTTATAGTAAATCGAATGATAGAGTGCGATAAATATTGGCATTTGAACGATCAGCGGCAAACATCCCGCCATCGGATTAACCTTGTTCTCCTGGAAGAGCTTCATCGTCTCCATTTGAACTTTTTCCGGCTGATCTTTATATTTCTCGCGAATTTTCTGAATTTCAGGCTGGATGGCCTGCATTGCCTTCGAGCTTCTGACCTGTTTCAGAGTCAGCGGTAAAATCAAGGTACGAACGATAAGCACCATCACGAGTACGGACAATCCGTATTCACCGTTAAACCATGTAGCAAACGTATCCAGTGCCAATGTAAAGTAGTAAACAACGTTGCTCTGCCAAAAGCCCCCATTTTTCAAATCTTCAATGGTACGCGTTTGGTCTGCTCCAGGTGCACAACCTGAGATAACGGCCACTGCAAGAATTACAGCGGTGAGGAGGAACCATTTTCCTCGTCTTGTCTTCATGAACGACACTTCAAAACCCCTCTCTTCGCCATTCCATTCCACGGTAAATCATAACATATTTATATGGACAAATAAACACATGGTTCAGCCCCTCTTCGCTTTCAAAAGGGACGATTTTCTCAATACATGAAGCACGCTTTTCTCCAGCTCCTGATAGGACTTATCGAGGGCGCCTTTTCGAACGATAAAGATCAAGTCGATATGCTCGATAATCTGATGCTGGTGGTGCCTGACAATCTCCTTAACCAGCCGTCTCATCCGGTTGCGGACCACCGCATTACCGATCTTTTTGCTGCATGAAACGCCCACGCGGAACTGCTCTACCTCTTTTTTGCGTGACCAATATACAACAAACTGATGATTGGCGAAGGATTTTCCGTGTCGATATACCCGGCTGAAATCAGCGCGGTTTCGTAAACGAAGTTTTCTATGCACAAGTTTCTCCCGCCTGCCGTTAATCAAGTTCAACACATCGTAAGCTTCCCGGCATCTCTACTATTATAATAGTATAGTCATGCCAAAACAGCGATAAACACCTATATTTGAATACTTTACGACCAATTTAACGCGCATGGTGTTCATAATATAGGACTCTCCTCACACTCCAGGAGATATCACGAAAAAAAGACCACCTCGGTGGTCTTCGCGGCACAATATTAAGCGCTCAGTACTTTTCTTCCTTTTTGACGGCGGTTAGCCAATACTTTGCGTCCGTTCTTCGTGCTCATTCTTTTACGGAAGCCGTGTACCTTTTTACGTTTGCTCACATTCGGTTTGAAAGTCGGTCTCATGAATTAATGCACCCCCTTACAGGAATCTCTCTTACCCATATTTTAAGATCAAAACGTCAATTGACGCACTTTCACGGAAGAATAGACCGCGATTTGTTGAACCGACGTCTATGGACGTATATCTTGTAAACAGACCGCTAAAAGCAAGCGGATAATGTTCTCATCTTCACAGAAAATGCCTTTATATATTTAATCACGTTCGTGCCCAAAAGTCAAACCCAACTTGTCCTGCTCCCACACATAAGTTTTCCACAAGTAGTTATTTTTGCTAGTTTTGAATTATCCACATGGGGATAACCTATTTAAACAACTTGAGAATGTCATTTCGGACATCATCATGTCCTTTCCATTTCTCCAAAGCTTCCTTATTTACACAGGAGCTATAAAAGAGTAGTATAAATAACTGAATTAAAGTTGTATACAAGTATACACCTAAGAAGGAGCTGCATTGTTTTATGAAAATAGGCATGATCGGTCTGGGCAAAATGGGCCTCAATCTGGTTCAAAATCTGATTCATCAGCAGCATCAGGTCGTCGCTTACGACTTAAATACGGAGTTGGTCAGTCAAGCTGCTGGATATGGAGCCGAACCCGCATCGTCAACCGAAGTTCTTGTGGCCAAGCTTGATAAACCACGCATCCTATGGATGATGGTGCCTGCAGGAAATATCGTAGATTCCGTCATCGATTCTCTCTCACCTCTACTGGAACCAGGCGATATTCTGATTGACGGCGGGAATTCCCATTACAAAGATTCCATTGCCCGCGCAGCCAAACTGACGGACCAAGGGATCCACTACTTTGATGCCGGTACTTCAGGCGGCATGGAAGGTGCCCATAACGGAGGCTGCTTTATGATCGGGGGCAACCGCGACGTATTTGCTACCATCGAACCCCTGTTTAAAGATATGGCAGTTGAGAACGGTTACTTGTATGCAGGGAACAGCGGCAGCGGCCATTTTCTGAAGATGGTTCATAACGGAATTGAATACGGCATGATGCAATCCATTGCGGAAGGCTTTGAAGTATTGGAGAAAAGCGCATTTGACTTCCAATACGAGGACGTTGCTCGGGTATGGTCGAATGGATCCGTCATTCGCAGCTGGCTTATGGAGCTGACGCAGAATGCTTTTTCCAAAGATCCCAAGCTCGAAGGCATTAAAGGTGTTATGCAATCGTCCGGCGAAGGAAAATGGACCGTTGAAACCGCACTCGAAGTTCAAGCAAGCGCACCGGTTATCGCCATGTCCCTGTTTATGCGCTACCGCTCCCTTGACCAGGATGCGTTCCACGGCAAGGTCGTGGCCGCGCTGCGCAATGAATTCGGCGGCCATGCAGTTGAGAAATCGGAATAGCTCTTTTCTCCGTTTAATCCATACTGATACATAAGGGCATCCTGCGCAGAACGCATTCATGGTCCCCTTCTCTTCGCATGTGGTATTATTACCACTAGAAACACAAGAATCAGCATCGGATTGGAGAATCATGCTATGAAATATCCCTCAACCTGGCTTCAAGGAGCCTCTCTCGGAGAGGCCATCGCAAGTGAACTGAGACTGCAAATTATTAGCGGCACCATAAAACGGGGGGAAATCCTGTCCGAGAACCGAATCGCGGGAGAATTCGGCACCAGCAGATCCCCTGTCCGGGAAGCAATGAAAACGCTGTCCAGCGAAGGGTTAATCCAATTGGAACGCATGGGCGCAGTGGTTATGGGCTTATCGCTTAAGGAAGTTGAGGAATTGTACGATGTCCGCTATCTTATTGAGAGCTTCGTTCAGGGACATGTATTTGTACATCCGCAGCCTGAATTAGTCCAACAATTAAAACAAATCGTGGACCGAATGGAGCTTGCCGCCAAGCACCAGGACCCGGTTGAGTTCTCCTATCAGGATCTGGCATTCCACGAACGAATCATTACGGAAGCCCGTCATAAACGAATTCTTCATCTATGGAAGAGCATTCGTCCGATCGTGATCACTGTCATGTTAATTACGACACGTCAGGTGTTCAGTGGTGGGGAATTCAAAGTCCGTTATGTCATGGATAAACATCTGCAGCTCATCGCAGAGATGGAATCCCTGGATTCGGCAAGGATTCAGACGGCGGTTCAGCGTTATTTTGATGATTCCCGTCAAACGCTTCATCTTAGTTTTCCGGAGGGTTAGGTTAATCCTCCTTTCCTTTATACGATTGGCACGCTTTAAGTTGTCGACAAGTATACAATGAGATTCGCTTTGTTTTGGGTATACTATCCCGGAACATCTCAACTATTATCTATTTCCCGATTCAATATGGGTCAACTATAGGAGGAAGCAAGGTATGAATTCACTATTCGGTCTCAGTCATAATGCTACTTTGATGATCTGGACACTGCTGACGATCGTCTTCCTGATCGTGCTGATATCCAAATATAAATGGAATCCTTTCGTTACGCTATTGATTTCCGCACTGATGCTTGGTCTATTGACGGGCATGCAGCCTGCAGACGTTATTACTTCGATTACAGGCGGCTTAGGAGGTACGCTTGGAACGATTGCAATCGTTATCGCCCTGGGTACGATGCTCGGGAAAATGATGGCGGAATCCGGCGGCGCTGAGCAAATCGCAACCACCCTCGTGGATCGGTTCGGTGAGAAGCGCGTCCACTGGGCCATGATGGTTGTCGGCTTTATTGTAGGTATACCGGTATTTTTCGAGGTTGGTGTCATCCTGTTGATCCCTATCGTCTTCACGGTTGCCCGCAAAACAAAAATGTCCCTGCTGCACATCGGTATTCCCATTCTGGCCGGATTGTCCACCGTACACGGTCTGGTGCCGCCCCATCCCGCTCCAATGATCGCGATTGAAGCTTATAATGCGGACCTTGGCATGACCATTCTGTACTCATTCCTGGTTGGAATACCTGCTGCAATTCTTGCTGGACCGGTGTTCGGTAAATATATCGGTAAACGTATCATGACGGATCCGCCTGAAGAGCTGGCCGAGCAATTCTCAAGCAAAGCGGACCGCGGGTTGCCAGGCTTCGGCATCACCCTGTTTACGATCCTGCTGCCGGTTATTCTGATGCTCATTGGTTCTGCGGCTGATATTATCGATCCGGAGTCCAACAGCTTTATATCCGTGTTCTGCAAATTCGTCGGTCATGAGATCATTGCACTGCTGATTGCTGCGGTCTTTTCCTTCTTCTCGCTTGGATTCGCCCGCGGCTTCAACAAACATGATCTCTCCCGCTTCACCAGTGAATGTCTCGCCCCTGTTGCAACGATCATTCTGATCATCGGGGCGGGCGGTGCGTTCAAGCAGGTGCTGATCAATAGCGGCGTTGGTAACGCCATCGCCGAAATCGCGACGGGTGCAAACATCAACATCATACTGTTTGCATGGCTTGTCGCTGCGCTTATACGGGTCGCAACCGGCTCTGCAACGGTTGCGATGACAACAGCAGCCGGTATTGTCGCTCCCGTGCTTGCCATGACGCCAGGCGTCAATGTGGAGCTTGTGGTGCTCGCTACCGGCGCAGGTTCCATCGTATTGTCTCATGTAAATGATGCAGGTTTTTGGATGGTAAAGGAATTCTTCAATATGACGGTATCACAGACCCTCAAATCCTGGACCGTGCTGGAGACCATCCTGTCCGTAACTGGACTTGTGTTGGCTCTTGTTCTGAATGTAATTGTATAATAAAGCTATAAGACACATGAGGGCTCCCGGAAGGCTGATATTCAAGCAGCTGCCTGGGTGCCCTTACGTAGAAAGAAGGTATGTCTCTTGAGTACGCAGAACTATATGATCGGTGTTGATATCGGAACAACAAGCACCAAAGCGGTGCTGTTCAAAGAGAATGGCGAGGTTGTAGCCAAAGCCGGCGGTGAATATCCCCTGCTCACCCCTACCCCCTCTACGGCAGAGCAAGATCCGGAGCAAATTTTTCAAACCGTCATTGCTTCTGTCCAAGGGGTCATGACACAGAGCGGAATAACCCCTGCTCAAGTCCTGTTTGTCTCATTCAGCGCGGCCATGCACAGCGTGATTGCCGTTGATGGGAATGGCACCCCGCTGACCCGCTGCATCACCTGGGCGGATAACCGCAGCGCAGCCTGGTCTGCGAAGCTAAAAAAAGAACTGGGCGGCATGGAGCTGTACCAACGTACCGGAACACCGATTCATCCCATGTCCCCTGTCACCAAACTCATGTGGATGAGATACGAGCTGCCATCCGTATATAATCAAGCTGCCAAATTCATTTCGATTAAAGAATACGTCTATTTCAAATTATTCGGGCAGTATGTTGTCGACCATTCCATTGCATCCAGCACCGGGATGATGAACCTCGAGCAGCTGGCATGGGATCAGCAGGCCCTCGAACTTGCCGGCATCACCGAAGACCACTTGTCCACGATTGTACCCACCACCCATATCATGAAGGGCTTGAAAAATGAATTTGCTGCAGCCATGGGCCTCTCCCCGTCCACGCCATTTGTGATGGGAGCTGCCGACGGCGTTCTGTCCAACTTGGGCGTGAACGCCATCCAGCCGGGCGTCGTTGCGGCCACGATCGGAACGAGCGGTGCGATCCGCACCGTAGTGGACAAGCCGATGACCGATCCCAAGGGTCGTATCTTCTGTTATGCCCTTACCGAGAAGCACTGGGTCATCGGAGGCGCGGTTAATAACGGCGGCATGATATTCCGCTGGGTGCGGGATGAATTCGCAGCCTCGGAGATTGAAACGGCCAAGCGGCTTGGCATCAATCCGTATGATGTGTTAACCAAAATCGCGGACCGTATTCCGCCAGGGTCGAACGGGCTTCTCTTTCACCCGTATCTGACCGGAGAACGTGCACCATTATGGGATCCTAATGCCCGGGGATCGTTCTTTGGCTTGACCCTGAATCATAAAAAAGAGCATATGATCCGCTCCGTTTTGGAGGGTGTGATCTTTAATATGTATACTGTGCTCCTGGCGATGGAGGAGCAAATCGGCCGACCGGCCAAAATTCACGCCACCGGCGGCTTTGCCCGTTCTCCCATCTGGCGGCAAATGATGGCGGATATCTTTGATCAGCAGGTTATCGTACCGGAAAGTTATGAAAGCTCCTGTCTTGGTGCCGTGGTGCTCGGTCTGTACGCCACAGGAAGAGCGGAATCACTCGACATCGTTGGAACGATGGTCGGCGGTACCCACGAACACCATCCTGTAAAAGAAAGCTCCGATGTTTATAAGGCGCTGCTGCCCATCTTTATCCGCATATCGCGGAAGCTGGAGGAAGATTACGAAGCGATTACCGAATTCCAGCGCAGATTCGAACAATCGTAAACTTACTATATAAGTAAAAGCCCGTTTTCGATGGAGAAAATCCATGTCGAAAAACGGGCTTTTCTTATTTTTTATTACAACGCATGACTAAAAAATATCCACAGAGAAAATCCCATACCGAATATGCCCCCCGCCTTGCACATAAAGAAGTAGAAATCGCTAGGCTCCGGATTATCTATCATCAGATTCGAGGGTGACATATGAAACATAAAGCGTTGAAAAGGCTCATATCTGAAAAAACACCAATTCATGATCCCTAACCCGAGGGCTAGCAAAAAGAATCCTACGCTGCCGTTGGGGTCATGAAACTGCTCATTAGAAGCTTTAGCAAGCTCTGAAGGATAGTAGCGAGGCTCTTGCGGATCGGATCGATGAATTTGGCCAGCGCTATCCGTGAACCTCATGCCGGGGATCACCATTTCCCCCTGTTCATCGTATGAAATAAATTCCCGTTCTCCGAACAATTCCACACGATATTTCTTTCCGTCAGGATAAAGCACATCATATGACGTAGAATGGCCTGTTTTCGGATCATTCGGCCGGATTTCATACTGCTCGCCGCCCATCTCAACCCGTTTTTCCTCATCATAGGAATGGACGTATAACGGCTCCCCACGGCCGAATGAAGCCCTGTATTCGATGACCCCGCTCCCTGATTCGACAACTTTCGAGTACTTTACTTCTTCCACATAAAACACTTTCTTCGAATAATAGCCCTTCGCCCACACTCCGATCAGAACCAATGCGATGGCTAAGAAGAGTACAAGCCCTATTTTTCTCCACTTCAAGCTGCTTTCCTCCTCTGTCCACATGCTGGGTTTCCCCCAATCCCATTTTTTAATAGTACGGGTTCAGGATAAAGAAGGTTGCAATGAAACTTCCAGCGTTCCAGCCCCTAGCAACATCCAGCGTAATATAAACCTGCCAATGTGAGTTCTACTCATGAGATGCATCGATTTGATAGTTTATACAGCTCATCATAAATGCAAAACCACAATATCCCTATCAAAAAAAGCCCTCAAATTGAAATCTTTCGATTTCATCGAGGACTATCCACAGCCATTTTTCACCTTTGGTCGATTTATTTGCTGCTAGAACATTCAACCAAAAGTTATGAACAGATGGTGAGAGAAGAAAATTCTGCTTGCGAATCGGACAACCTGTGAATAATTTTTCGCGCTTTGAAGCCGATGATGTCGAAAGCTAAACAGATTATAAACAATATATAGTGGTGTGAATAATAATTATGCACAACGTATTGAATTTGTGGATAAATTAGCGACATACATTGAAAATAAGGCCTTCTTTTGCTATGATGATATTACTTTTGGTTGTGAATATGTGAATGAAGCTATAATATTATCAACAGGCTGTGGATAAAGTTGTGAACAATTTCAATTTATCCATATTTTTTTGTTTCCACAGGGTTTAGTTCTGGGGATAATTAGACATCATTCATTTTCTTTCGACATTTCCACACATGGCTCTAGCCACATTTGGAAGATTTAAAGGAGTGACAGTTTTGGAAAGCCATACTTCCGAATTATGGCAAGAAATATTATCGATTATACAAACCAAGCTGAGCAAACCGAGTTTTGACACTTGGTTTAAAGCTACGAAGGCATTGACCATTAACGATCACTCCGTCGTCATTTCTGCACCGACAACATTTGCGGTGGAATGGCTGGAGAGCCGATACACCAAGCTGGTTAGTGCAACTGTATTGGAGGTGGTGGGCAAGCAGGTTGATGTTCGCTTTGTTATTGAAGAGGCAAAAGGACACGAACCTGTGCTGCAGCAGCCATCGCCGCCGCTTGAGATATCCGGGGAAGAAATTCAGTCCCATATGCTGAATCCGAAGTATACGTTTGACACGTTTGTTATCGGTTCGGGCAACCGATTTGCACATGCTGCCTCACTCGCTGTTGCCGAAGCTCCGGCTAAGGCGTACAACCCATTATTCCTATATGGTGGGGTAGGGCTTGGAAAAACACACTTGATGCATGCCATCGGCCACTATATTTTGGAGCACAATCCCAGCAGCAAAGTCGTGTACATTTCCTCCGAGAAATTCACCAACGAATTCATCAACTCCATTCGGGACAACCGCGCTGAAAGCTTCCGCAACAAGTACCGCAGCGTCGATATTCTGCTTATTGACGACATTCAGTTCCTGGCAGGCAAAGAGTCGACGCAGGAGGAATTTTTCCATACGTTCAATGCCCTGCACGAAGAGCGGAAGCAGATTATCATATCCAGTGACCGTCCGCCTAAGGAGATTCCGACGCTGGAAGAACGGCTCCGTTCCCGGTTCGAATGGGGACTAATCACCGATATTCAGCCGCCGGATCTGGAGACACGGATCGCCATCCTTCGCAAGAAGGCGAAAGCCGAGAATTTGGATATCCCGAACGAAGCCATGATGTATATCGCGAATCAGATCGATACGAACATTCGAGAGCTGGAAGGTGCCCTTATCCGTGTAGTTGCTTATTCCTCCCTGACCAATCAGGACGTTACAACACATCTGGCAGCTGAGGCACTGAAGGATATCATCCCGTCCAGCCGGCCGAGAATGATTACGATTCAGGACATCCAGCAGAAGGTTGGCGAGTATTACAACCTGAGGCTCGAAGACTTCAAAGCCCGTAAACGGACCAAAGCCGTCGCGTTTCCGCGGCAAATTGCCATGTACTTGTCCCGCGAATTGACCGATTACTCTCTTCCCAAGATCGGAGAGGCATTCGGAGGCCGGGATCATACCACTGTCATACATGCCCATGAGAAGATTACCCAATCTCTGAAAAATGACCAGGAGCTTTTCAAAGTGGTCAATAATCTTACAGAGAAAATCAAAAATCCATCCTGAACAAGTTCAAAGCCTATGCACAATCTATACACATGTGGATAGGCTTAATTTTATGCCTTTTCTGGGGCTTATCCACATATTCAGTGCCCCTATTACTATTACTAATAATAATTAATAAATAAATTAACCATAAAGAGGGGGATCATCATGGCATTCGCCACGTGATAAAAACCCCTCTCATTTTTCCGTAAGGAGTGAAATTGATGAAAATCAGCATATTAAAAAATGTATTAAACGAATCCATTCAACACGTATCGAAGGCGATTTCCAGCCGAACCACAATTCCGATCCTCAGCGGCATTAAACTGGACGTCACTTATTCAGGTGTTACACTAACCGCTAGCGATACTGATATTTCCATTCAATCGTTTATTCCTTCGGAAGATGAGAAACATACGATCGTGCAAGTAGAGCAGCCTGGTAGTGTTGTGCTGCCGGCTAAGTTTTTCGTTGAAATCATCAAGAAACTGCCTTCCCAAGAAATTCAGATGGAGGTTAAAGACAACTTCCAAACCTTTATTTCTTCAGGAGCAACGGAAATTCAGATGGTCGGCTTGGATCCCGAAGAATTCCCGGTATTGCCCAACATTGAAGACAGCCAAACCGTATCTATACCCGGGGATCTGCTGAAAAATATGATCAAGCAAACGGTATTTTCGATCTCCACCCATGAAACAACGCCTATTTTGACAGGGGTATTGTGGAATCTTAACGATAACGAGCTGAAATTTACCGCTACGGACCGTCACCGCTTGGCTACGCGTTCAGCACAGCTTGAGGGGACTCAGGACATTTCGTTCAACAATGTCGTTATTGCAGGCAAAACACTCAATGAGCTGAGCAAGATCATTCCGGACCAAAATACACTTGTAGATATCGTTGTGGCAGATAATCAGGTATTATTTAAAATTGACCGTGTTCTGTTCTATTCCCGTATACTCGATGGAATTTATCCCGATACTTCTAGAATTATTCCAACATCGCATAAAACAGAACTTGTTTTGGACACAAAAAAATTGAGCGAGTCGATCGATCGTGCCTATCTGCTCTCCAAAGAGGAAAAAACGAACATTGTCCTCCTGCAAACGATGGAACACGGAGGCATTGAAATTTCCTCCAGCTCATCGGAGCTCGGTAAAGTGCGTGAAGAATTAGATTTGATTGATTTCAAAGGGGAGCCGCTGCGCATCTCGTTTAACTCAAAGTACATGCTCGATGTGTTGAAGGTGGTTGAGAGTGAACAGCTGATGATCGCTTTTATGGGCGTGATGAGCCCGATCGTTCTGAAGCCGCTGGACGACAGCAAGAGCCAATATATTATTCTGCCGTACCGTACGGCCAATTAAAGTTATCCCCATGTTGATAGGGATGAAAGGACAAAGTCATGAAGCAAATATTTATCCACAGTGAATATATCAAGCTGGATCAGTTCCTGAAGCTTTCAGATTGCGTATCCACAGGTGGAATGGCAAAGGCTCTGCTGCAGGAAGGAGCAGTCCTGGTCAACGACGAAAAGGAAGAGCGGCGCGGACGCAAACTGGTTCCCGGCGACATCATCAAGGTGGAGGACTGCGGAACGTTTCAGGTGGCAGCACAATAGACAGCCTCCCGCAGCCGCTTTGGCGCTAAGCGCGGAAGACGAGGGAGAGGATAAGCTTGTTTGTCAAAAATGTCAGCCTGCAGCACTATCGCAACTATGAGAAGCTGCAGCTTGAGGCGTTTGGTGATGTCAATCTGATTATCGGACGCAATGCGCAAGGAAAAACGAATTTGATGGAGGCGCTCTTCGTATTGGCTTTAACGAAGAGCCACCGCACCTCCAAGGATCGCGAATTGATTGGATTCGAGCAATCGCATGCCCATGTCTCGGCAGAGATCGATCGCAAGTATGGCGCCTTAAAGCTTGAGCTGAGTCTGTCTCAGCAGGGGAAGAAGGCAAAGATTAACGGGCTGGAGCAGCGGAAGCTCAGCGATTTCATCGGCTCGCTCAATGTCGTGATGTTTGCGCCCGAGGATCTGGAGATTGTCAAAGGCACGCCGGGGGTTCGCCGCCGGTTTCTTGACATGGAGATCGGGCAGGTGGCCCCAAGCTACCTGTTTCATCTGCAGCAATACCAGAAGGTGCTTGTGCAGCGCAACAATCTGCTGAAGCAATTATGGGGAAAAGGCAGCGCCGAGCAAGCGATGCTGGACATTTGGAACAGCCAATTGGCAGAACATGGTGTTAAAATCGTCAAGAAGAGGAAACAATTTATAAAAAAGCTGCAAAAGTGGGCCGAAAGCATCCATCAGGGCATCACAAACGGCCTCGAAGATCTCTCGCTGCACTACCTTCCGTCCTTTGCTGACGCGGAGGAAGAAGATGAAGCTGTCTTATTTGAGACATTTATGATAAAATTATCACAAATGAAAGAGCAAGAAATACGGCGTGGTATGACATTGGCAGGTCCTCATCGAGATGATCTGGCTTTTTATATTAATGGCAAAGAAGTCCAAACGTATGGATCCCAAGGCCAGCAGCGGACGACGGCGCTATCTTTGAAGCTGGCTGAAATTGAGCTGATACAGGAAGAGATCGGTGAATATCCGGTGCTGCTTCTGGATGATGTGCTGTCTGAATTGGATCCGTACCGGCAGACACAATTGATCGAGACATTCCAGAGCAAAGTGCAGACATTCATCACGGCGACGGGAATTGAGAGTTTGAATACCGACAAATTGAAGGGTGCCAGCATTTTTCATGTCCATGATGGACAGGTGGGCTCTTAAGGAGTGATTCCATATGTATATTCATTTGGGCGGAGAGAAGATCATCCGTTCGTCAGAGCTGGTTGGGATATTTGATATCTCGATAGAGAAATCTTCGAAGATCTCCAAGCAGTTCGTCACGCATGCCCAGCAGCATAAAGTCGTGGAGATGATTGGCGAAGAAGATCCGAAATCCATAGTGGTGACGAAAACGATCGTCTATTACTCCCCGATCTCCTCTGCAACGCTTAAGAAACGAGCGAATCATTTTGTAGCTCAGGCATAACAGAATCTGTAGAAGTAGGTGAACGCATGTCTATGAATCAACCGACATATGATGAGAATCAGATTCAGGTACTGGAAGGATTGGAAGCCGTTCGTAAACGTCCGGGGATGTATATCGGATCTACCAGTGCCAAGGGTTTGCATCATTTGGTATGGGAAGTTGTGGACAATAGTATTGACGAAGCGATGGCGGGAATATGCGACCATATCGAGATTATTGTCCATGAGGATAACAGTGTAACGGTTATCGATAACGGGCGCGGAATTCCGGTCGGTGAGAACGCCAAGCTGAAGAAGTCGACGTTGGAAGTCGTTATGACCGTCCTTCATGCCGGCGGTAAATTTGGCGGCGGCGGATATAAAGTATCCGGCGGTCTGCATGGCGTCGGCGTTTCGGTTGTGAATGCACTGTCTTCTAAAGTCGTGGTTCAGGTTAAACGTGACGGACACATCTACCAGCAGGAATATCATCGCGGCGTACCTCAATATGACATCAAAGTCATCGGTGATTCCGATGAGCACGGCACAACCGTAACCTTCCTGCCGGATCCGGAGATTTTCACGGAAACGACGGTATATGAGTACACCACCCTGCTAACACGGATCCGTGAGCTGGCATTCCTGAACAAGGGCATTGCACTTACACTGACGGATGAACGTACGGGTGCGTCCGACTTTTTCAAATACGAGGGCGGAATCATTGAATACGTCAAGTTCCTGAATGAGAAGAAGGAAGCTCTGCACGAAGATCCTATTTATGTTGAGGGTTCAAGGGACAATATTCAGGTTGAAGTGTCGCTTCAGTATAACGACAGTTACACCGAGAATATTTACTCTTTTGCGAATAACATCAATACGCACGAAGGTGGGACGCATGAATCCGGCTTTAAGAGTGCGCTCACTCGGATTATCAATGACTATGCCCGCAAAACCGGGATGATCAAGGATAATAACAACAACCTGTCAGGTGATGATGTACGTGAAGGATTGACGGCCATTATCTCGGTCAAGGTGCCGGAGCCACAGTTCGAAGGACAAACCAAGACCAAGCTAGGCAACAGCGAAGTGCGTGGTATTGTAGAGTCCTTGTTCGCTGAGAAGCTGCAGGAGTTCCTGCAGGAGAATCCGTCGGTGTCCCGTCGAATTTTGGAGAAGGCGCTCCAGGCATCGCGTGCGCGTGAAGCTGCGCGTAAAGCCCGGGAGATGACACGCCGGAAGAGTGCGCTTGAAGTGAGTGCTCTGCCAGGTAAACTGGCTGACTGCTCCTCCAAGGATGCTTCCATCAGTGAGCTGTACATCGTCGAAGGTGACTCTGCCGGCGGATCCGCCAAGCAGGGGCGCGACCGACATTTCCAGGCCATTTTGCCACTGCGTGGTAAAATCCTCAACGTGGAGAAAGCGCGGCTTGACCGCATTTTGTCCAACGCCGAAATCCGGGCGATTATTACGGCTCTGGGTACGGGGATTGCAGAGGATTTCGATCTGTCCAAAGCCCGTTATCACAAAATCATCATTATGACCGATGCCGATGTCGACGGTGCGCATATTCGTACCCTGCTGCTGACGTTCTTCTACCGTTACATGCGTAAGCTGGTAGAAGCGGGATATATATATATCGCTCAACCGCCGCTCTTTAAAGTCGAGCGCAACAAGGTGATCCGTTATGCCGGCAGTGAGAAAGAGCGTGACGAGATCATTAAGGAATTCGGCGAGAACGTCAAAATCAACGTACAGCGTTACAAAGGTCTCGGTGAGATGAACGCCGGCCAGCTGTGGGAGACAACAATGGATCCTGAGAGCCGTACCATGCTTCAGGTGACAATCGAGGATGCAATCCTGGCAGATACATTGTTTGATACCCTGATGGGCGACAACGTTGAGCCGCGTCGAGATTTCATTCAAGAGCATGCAAAAACGGTCCGGAATTTGGATGTATAAACGGATGTAAGCCAAAAGGGGCATCCCAAGGTCTTTGATGGCCTGGGGGCCCCTTTATTTTTTTGCCAACATTGTCTTATCATCAGGGAATATGATTCTCACGTACTTGTTATACAAACCGTTCAAGCTTTATCAGGACCGAATCGTACGACAGTAGGGGTTAGTTCGCTTTTTTCTTGCTGGATAACTTGCGACCGTAGGCGTCAGCATATTTTTTAACCTGTTTATAGACGCTTGGATCTTTGAAAAATTTCTTGAACGGGAATAGTGCAGGTTTAGTATTAACCTCCAAAATCCAGATGTTCCACCGTTCATCGATGGCAACGTCAAGACCGATCTCTTTCAGATTGGGATAGGATTTCTGCAGCTGAGCCGCGACGTTAACCCCGAGCACATTCAGCTCTCTTCGGATGTTCTCTGCTTCTTGTGCTGTCATATGCTCAATCATCAGCGGTTTATAGTGTTGGGCAACGCCGCCGCTGTGGTGGTTGGTAATGATTTTGTTCTTGGCTGCCACCCGGCCAATAATGCCCGTGCTCACCCATTGACCCGATGGACTCTTCTGTGTAAGTACTCGAAGATCGAAGGGGCGCCCTTTATGACGAAGCAGATGAATCCCTTGCTGAATCAGATACTCTTGGCCTTGAAACAGAGCGTTCAGTGTTTTATGGAGACTCTCGAGGGAGGTAAACACATCGTTCTTTTGGTCATAACGAAGCCTGTAGGAAGCAGTTGAGGTCCCGGTAGCTTCAGCGTTTAGGGAATGGAGCTGTTCGACTGACATGACGCCGATGCCGTAGGTCCCCCGATCCGGCTTAATATACACAAGCGTGTGCGTATTAAGCATATCTTCAAGCGCCTCCATAGAATATTGGCGGGTAGAGGGAATATAAGAGGCGAGACCTTTATTGTTCAAGAGTATTTTCGTTTTCGCCCATTTACTTGCAACGCGTTGTATAGCCAACCATCTTCATCCTTTCCGGCCGTGTGATGTGTGACAGGATTTTGCCTGTCTCGTAACAAAAAGTCATGTTTATCCGAGCTCATATGAAAGATTTGGACCGACTCCAGCAAGAGAGGCTGCACCCGGAAAACATAGGACAAGTATGACAAACAGTGGTATAATATAAAGATGTGATGATTCGAAAAAGTTCTTTGCAATGCATTGTATGTGAAAAGCGGCACGGAGGACAGGGCGTATATCCCGGTATCCGGGCAAAAATCATTCTTTCACTATCCATCCCGGGTTTAATTGTGCGCGGTTTGTGAAAGTAATATAATAAAGGTTAGTGCGTTTCTAGGTTTCTGATCACTATTCTGCTTTTTTCACATAGATCAAGGCATGGTTGATAGGAAAATGAAGGAGGTCCAGCATGGCGGAAGAAAATTTCTCCCAAATCAAAGATCGGGACATTGGTACCGAGATGCGCGAGTCCTTTATGGATTACGCGATGAGCATCATTGTCAGCCGGGCTTTGCCGGATGTACGGGACGGAATGAAGCCAGTACACCGTCGTATTTTATATGCGATGTCTGAACTCGGAATGGCCCCGGATAAACCGCATAAGAAATCGGCAAGAATCGTTGGCGAGGTTATCGGTAAGTACCACCCTCACGGTGACTCCGCAGTTTATGAATCCATGGTTCGGATGGCGCAGGACTTCTCCATGCGTTACATGCTTGTTGACGGTCACGGAAACTTCGGTTCCATTGACGGTGATATGGCAGCGGCTATGCGGTATACAGAGGCGCGTTTATCGAAAATTGCCATGGAAATGCTGCGTGATATTAATAAAGAGACTATAGACTTTGCTCCAAACTATGATGGTGAGGAACATGAACCGGTTGTTCTTCCTGCGCGTTATCCTAACTTGCTGGTAAACGGCGTATCAGGAATCGCAGTAGGTATGGCCACCAATATTCCACCTCATAATCTTGGTGAAGTTATCGATGGGGTTCAGGCGATGATTCGTAATCCTGACATCACACCGATGGAGCTGATGGAATATATCCAAGGTCCGGATTTCCCTACAGCGGGTTTTATCCTTGGACGTGAAGGTATTCGTCAAGCCTATCGCACCGGTCGCGGTTCCGTTACGATGCGGGCGAAGGCAACGATTGAAGAGAATAACAACAAGGCGCGCATTGTCGTTCATGAGATTCCATATCAGGTGAACAAGGCTCGTCTGGTCGAGAAGATTGCCGAGTTGGTTCGTGACAAGCGGATTGACGGAATTACGGATCTCCGGGATGAATCGGATCGTAACGGTATGCGGATCGTGATTGAGCTGCGCCGGGATGTCAACCCGAATGTCGTGTTGAATAACCTCTATAAACATACGGCCATGCAGTCGAATTTCGGTATTAACATGCTTGCCATTGTTAACAATGAGCCGAAAATTTTGAACCTACGGGACGTGTTGTTCTACTATCTGGAGCACCAAGTCATCGTTATTCGCCGCCGTACTGAGTTCGAACTCAGAAAGGCGGAAGCGCGTGCCCACATCCTCGAAGGTTTGCGGATTGCGCTGGATCACCTTGATGAGGTCATTGCGCTCATTCGTGCGTCCCAGACGACAGAGGCCGCTCGCGAGGGCTTGATTGAACGTTTTGGTCTTAGTCAAGAGCAGGCGCAGGCCATTCTGGATATGCGTTTGCAGCGTCTGACTGGTCTCGAACGCGAGAAAATTGAGAATGAATACCAGGAGCTTCTTGCCAAAATCGCGGAACTGCGCGAAATTTTGGCGAACGAGCATCTTGTGCTTCAGATCATCAATGATGAGCTTCAAGAGATTAAAGAGCGCTTCTCCGACGAGCGCCGTACAGAGATTACGGTTGGGGAAGACAGCATCCTGGATGAGGATCTGATTCCACGGGAAGAAGTGATCATCACCATTACGCATACCGGTTATATCAAGCGTCTGCCTGCGAACACGTATCGCAGCCAGAAGCGGGGTGGACGTGGCGTCGTGGGGATGGACACGAAGAGCGAGGACTTTGTTGAGCATCTCTTCGTGACGAATTCTCACCATTACCTCATGTTCTTCACGGACAAAGGGAAGGCGTATCGACTGAAAGCCTATGAGATTCCGGAGCTTAGTCGTACGGCACGCGGAACACCGATCATCAACCTGATTCAGATTGAGCAGGGTGAATCGATTAATGCCGTGATCCCGGTGGAGAACTTTGATAGCGATAATTTCCTGTTCTTTGCCACACGCCAAGGTGTTGTCAAGAAAACCCCGCTTGAGGATTATGTGAATATCCGTAAGGGCGGTCTGATTGCAATTAACCTGCGCGAGGATGATTCCTTGATTGAGGTCAAGCTGACAGACGGTCAGCAGGAGATCATTATAGGAACGGCGCAGGGAATGTCCATCCGCTTCAAGGAGAGCGATGTGCGCTCGATGGGAAGAAGTGCGACAGGCGTAAAAGGGATTACGCTGGATGACGATGACGAAGTCATCGGCATGGACGTTGTGGATCGGGAGCTTGATATCCTCATTGTAACGACCAAAGGTTACGGCAAGCGGACGCCAGCGAGTGATTACCGCAGCCAGACCCGTGGCGGTAAAGGGATCAAGACGATTAATATTACGGAGAAGAATGGACCGGTTGTAGCATTGAAGGTCGTGAAATCGGAAGAAGATCTCATGATCATTACGTCTAGCGGTACCATTATCCGTACTAGCATGGAAGGCATCTCCACCATGGGCCGTTATGCTCAGGGTGTGAAATTGATCAACATCCGTGAGGACGATTCTGTTGGTACGGTGTGCCGTGCGGATAAGAGCGATGATCCGGAACCGGATGATGAAGATGAAGAAGGCCAGGACGGCGACACAACGCCGACAGAGGCAACTGAAGAATAACGAAGTAAGAGGGTATAGATGCAGATTTGCATCTATGCTCTTTTTTTGTGCTTTTGGATTACAAATTCAGGGAATTGGTATTGTACAGGCTGCGGAAGT
>NZ_CP020866.1:5832500-5895000 GCF_003184205.1 Paenibacillus sp. Cedars | reverse complement strand
ATGAGAAAATATATAGGGAGCTAGGTGAGTTCGGTCTACTGGATGGACGGGGACGTCGGAAGCAATATAGGAGTCAGGATCAGTATGTGCAAAAGTTGAAACGGGAGAATGAGTTGCTAAAAAAGTGCTTGGTCGCCTGGAAGGAGGAAGTAAACAAGAGAGATATCAGATCATGGAAAAGGTAGCAGCATACGGAGATGTCCAGAAACTCTCCCGCGTTTTTGGTGTGTCCCGAAGTGGTTATTACGCTTATTTAAAGCGCAAACGAATCGATCGTGATGCAAAGGCAAAGAAGCAGGTGTTTCAAGTTTATCAGCGTTATGAAGGAAAATATGGCTATCGGCTGCTTCAGTTATTTCTTTGGCAAGATCAAGGGATTTGGATGAACCACAAGAAGGTCTTTCGTCTCATGCAAGCACACGGCATTCAATCTCGAATTCGCCGTAAGAGACGATTTGGAAGCACGTGTGCAGCTGCTGAGCGTGTATCGAAGAACCGTCTGAAAAGGGATTTCACTGCGGAAAAGCCAAATCAGAAATGGGTAACTGACATTACTCAGTACCGTGTTGGAGAGCGTTGGGTGTACCTGTCAGCCATTAAGGATCTGTTTAATAACGAAATTGTGGCTTACGACATGGGCGAACGCAACGACAATGAACTCGTGCACCGCACATTCAGCAAAACATTTGTTAAGCAAAAAGACGTGACCGGATGGATCGTTCATAGCGATCAGGGTTTCCAGTACACGTCTCATGCTTACCACGACATGCTACCAGCCAAAGGTTGGCGCCCGAATCAGCATCTCTCAACGAGGAAATTGTTATGACAATGCTCGATGGAGAGCTTCTTCTCGCATCTCAAAACGGAAGGACTCTACCCTTTCATATCCGAACGGTCACCGAAGCACAAAACAAAATTGAGAAATACATTCTGTTTTTATAACCGGAAACGACCACAACGAAAACTAAAAAAACTGACGCCGGTAGAGTGCCGACGCCCGTTTTCCGCCTAGGTTTTTTTCAAATGTCTATAAAATGGGGTCTTGAACACTTCGGAATGAGGTGTTTTTTTAATGATGGACTGGATGATTACTATATGTACCCATGTAGATGGAAGACAGCACTGTGTTATTGCATGTAGTAAGAGATGTCTTGTTCGTTCATTTTTAACATGCCTTCCTTACGCTGACCAGTCAGGCGCAGCATCGTATAGCCACGGGGGAGAAGAAGCCACAGATGCCAGAATGCTAGCGCAATCGCTAAAGGCAGCGGTAACCAGAAAGCCATCATAGCGCTTAAGACAATCCCTACCCAGCAGGTATAGAACTGTACCAAAGTGAATACACGCAAGCTGACGTGTTGATCCGGTATATAGCCAAGCCACGGCAGCTTTAGACGAAAGCGCCAGCGCTTCCGGTAGCCTGCTCCGAGCAGAATAAGCACCGTATGCCCGATGACATACTGGATCCATAGCATAAGCGGAAAGGCGATTAGCATATAGAGCGGGATATAGGGTGATACCGTAAATATCCCCGCAACTGCAGCGAGCACAGGCAGACCTAGGTAAAGGATGAGCAAGCTTTTGGAAATCTGAATTTTTTTAATGAGTCGGTAGTGATAAAAGGTGGCTTGACCGTGTGGATCTGCCATTGGGCTGTGCCGTCCTCCTTAGGTATAAGATAAATTTCGATAGACAAGAAGTAACAGTCTTTTATGTTTTTATCGGACAAAATCATATTTTTATTAAGTTAAAAAAAGGTACAGACACAAGGCCAGCAAGGGGTACATATAAATAAAGCGTAGAAAGATATCCTATGAAAAGGTTTAAAATAATAGAAACTGTGTCATACTAATAGTAAAAGGATCAAGGTGGGATGGTTATGGAAGAATTGACCGAACACGTGTGTATCATATGCAATCAGTCCAAGACAGACGGAATCACCATTGTATCGCAATTCGTATGCGAGGAATGTGAATCGGAAATCGTTCATACCAGTGCGGAAGATGCCAAATATCATTTTTTCATCCGTCAATTAAAACAGATTGCCATGCCTAAAAATGCATAGACGCGATACGCGTGTAATGGGCCTGAATTGAAGGCCTTTTTTTGTTTGTGCAGGCTGTTTAGTGGGATTGGGGCGTAGGCGTAGGTTTCAAATTGCGTTAAAATAGGTTAGAGAATGTAATCCGAAGGGATATGTCGATGACTACACATAGAGACCTTGCCCCACTTGCAGAAGCATTGGCGTTATACCGGGATCGGGGGGCTTCCTCATTTCATGTACCCGGTCACAAGAATGGCAGGGCATACGAGGCAGACAGGAACGGCGCAGACATGCTGCATGAAGCCATGCGTATTGATGTGACGGAAATTGCCGGGACGGATGATTTGTTTCATCCTGAAGGGGTCATTCAGGACGCACAGGAGCTGGCAGCAGATTGTTTTGGAGCCGAGGAGAGCTTTTTCCTCGTGGGTGGAAGTACTGCCGGCAATCTGGCGTTAATCCTAACGGTATGCCGGGAGCCTGGGGATATCGTGCTTGTACAACGGAATGTACATAAGTCTGTCTTAAACGGATTAATGCTGGCAGGGGCAAGGGCGGTCTTTCTTCAGCCGGAAATGGACAAGTCCAGTGGTCTGGCTGTTGCTCCTTCTGCAGCGACGCTGGCAGCAGCGCTTGAGGCTTACCCGGAGGCAAGAGGGGCCGTCGTAACGATGCCCAACTACTACGGGATGGGCAGCGACTTGAGGCCGCTAGCAGAGGCATGCCATGAGCATGAAATTCCGCTGCTTGTGGATGAGGCGCATGGAGCCCATTACGGGCAGCATCCCCGGCTGCCGATGAATGCCCTGTCCTGCGGCGCGGATGGCGTGGTTCAATCCACGCACAAGATGTTAGCCGCGATGACGATGGGAGCCATGCTGCACGTACAGGGCGGGCTGCTCGACCGCAGCCTGCTGCGTCAGCGGCTGGCAATGGTCCAGAGCTCCAGCCCCTCGTACCCGCTCATGGCTTCGCTGGACCTGGCGCGGCGCCTGCTGCACACGCAGAGCGCAGGCGCCTTCACGGCTGGCCTTGCCGCCGTGGATGCCTTCCGGCGCGGCCTAGCGAAGCTGCCGCGCTTCGGGCTGCTGCAGCCGCCGCAGCCCGGGGGCCACGCCGCGGGCACAGCCGCTGCGGCGTATACCCGCCAGGACCCGTTCAAAGCGGTCATATATGACCGCACCGGGTCCCTGAGCGGGTATGCACTCCAGCGCGCACTAGAGGCGCGCGGCTGTGTGCCGGAGATGAGCGACGAGCTGTACGTCGTCTTATTGTTTACGTTAGGGTCGACCCAGGAAGATGCGAATCACGTCTTATGGGCTCTTGTGCATATTGTAGAGCAGGAGGAGGCGTTGGAGAAGACCGGGACTGAACCAGGCGATCAACCAGAGGGTACGGAATTGCTGATCCGGAAATTGCGGGATCAGGGGGATTTCACGAGGTATGAGCAGCCAGTGTTTCGTCCGGAAGAAAATCTTGATTATATCGATGTCGATGCTAGCTTGTTAACTGAAGAATATGTAACCCCCAATGTTTCCACGTGGAACAATTTGCCCGGGGAAACTCCCTATTCAGCTCCGGTTCCCTTTTCACTGAAGCCGATCGACAGGGAGATGGTGGAGTCCGTGCCAATAGAGAGCATCGCCGGACGAACGGTCGCGGAGATGGTGATTCCCTATCCGCCAGGAATTCCGATTCTGTATCCGGGCGAGGTCATAGCCATGGAGATGGCACAGAGAATGCTGGCATTAAGGGAGGCAGGGGCCAAGTGCCAGGGCATCAAGGATCCAACACTGGCAAGCATTGTCGTTTTTAAGGAATTATGAGGCAAGGAACTCGAAGTATACACTGATATCGATAGTCGACACATATTAGATCCGTGATCAACAAAAGATGAAAGCAGGATACTTATGAATAATCGCAGACCACTATTTATTACCCTGGAAGGAGGAGAAGGATCCGGTAAAACGACCATGATGGGCAGACTCGCCGCCTTTATGCAGAATCATTCGATACCTTATCTGATTACCCGCGAGCCTGGGGGCATTGAGATTGCGGAGAAGATTCGCTCCATTATTCTGGATCCGGAGCACACTGCGATGGATGCACGCACCGAAGCATTATTATATGCGGCAGCCCGCCGACAGCATCTTGTGGAGAAGGTGGAGCCGGCATTAAGGCAGGGGCTGACCGTGCTCTGTGACCGATTCGTGGACAGCAGCCTGGTTTACCAGGGATATGCACGCGGATTGGGGATGGAAGAGGTGTGGAGCATCAATCAGTTCGCCATCGATACCCGGATGCCGGATTTGACGCTGTTGTTTGATATCGAGCCAAAGATTGGCCTTTCACGGATCGCAGCGAATGCCGAAAGAGAATGGAATCGACTGGATATGGAGAACCTGACATTTCACGAGAAAGTTAGGGAGGGCTATCTGCTGGTAGCAGAGCGTAATCCGGATCGAATTCGCATCGTGGATGCTTCCAAGACACCGGCGCAGGTCGAACGGGAAATGAATCGTCACCTGGAAGACGCGATATTAAAGGATTTTTGAGGTTGTTTGTCAAATAAGTAGTGATAGGGGCACACGATGTCCAAATTAAACAAGGAGGGTTTACCATGAAATTGATTGTTGCGATTGTACAGGATAAAGATAGCAACCGTCTCTCTGCCGCATTGGTCAAAGCTAATTTTCGGGCAACGAAACTTGCCAGCACAGGCGGCTTCCTGAAGGCGGGAAATACCACCTTTATGATTGGGGTAGACGATTCACAGGTTGAAAGCGTGCTTAGTGTCATTCGCACAAGCTGTAAGGTTCGTGAGCAGCTGGTCACTCCGGTAACCCCAATGAGTGGTACTACAGATTCCTATCTACCGCTTCCAGTCGAAGTACAGGTTGGCGGTGCTACGGTATTTGTGCTCCCTGTTGAACGATTCGAGCATTTCTAAATTCATTTTCTGGATCTGCGATAGCACGTAACGGATGTTTTTATTGGGATATTTGACGGCTGTGTTCTCCTGTATCGACTATCTTTTGAACCTCTTCTGTATCATAATAAAAATAGTTACCGTAGATCGCCGTACTCGGGAGATGATCTTTAATAGGTAATGATGTAGATGAACTCCAAATAAAGTATTGAATGTATCGGATGATTGCCTGTAAATCGCTTGACAAGAAAACCATTTCAAGGTACGTTCACGTGAGGCATAGGTTGTTCGATTTATGAACGTACCGGATGCCTCCGTTTTATTAAGATGCTAGAATTACGCAAGAGGCGGTGGATCAGGGTGAAGATTAATCCGGGCTTTCGGCCCATGAAAAGTGAAATCACGGTGCCGGATGGCAACGCCAGACCGATTCAGCAGCGATCATTCTCCGATATGATGCAGCAGCAGGGGGAACGTGCAACCCATGAGGAACTGAATCGTCAAATGCGTGAAATTGCACTACAAGGGGACCGATTGGCCAAAGTCATGACTGTTCGGGAGCTGAAGACTTATAAAATGATGGTTCGGCGCTTCCTTGAGGAAACGGTTCGGCGCGGTGTGAAGATGAAGGAAACACGGGGCTGGGACCGCCGGGGGCGCGGCAAGCGTTATAATGTCATAGATGAGGTTGATTCTGCGCTGCTGGCTATGGCAGATGATCTGCTTGATACGGAGCAAGGGAGAATTGATTTGCTGAACAAGGTTGGAGAAATTCGCGGCATGCTAATCAATCTTGTATTTTAATTGTAAGGAAGCTTAAAACGATCCATGAGGTGTTACGGCCATGAAGGCATGGGGATCGGTAGAAAGTGAGGACTTATGTCTTTTAATGATATCGTAGGTCAAGAGACTGCGAAGCAATTGCTGCAAAATGCCTTGCGCCGCCATGCAGTTAGTCATGCTTATCTGTTCAGCGGTCCTAACGGTGCCGGGCAGATGCAGACGGCGCTTACGTTCGCCAAGGCATTGTTTTGTACGGAGCTTGAAGATGATGCCTGCGGGCATTGTTTGGAATGCCGCAAGGTGGACCATGGCAATCATCCTGACCTTACGATGGTCGAGCCGGATGGGGCCAGCATCAAGATCGATCAGATTCGTGATCTGCAGCGCATATTTTCCTATCGCTCGGAGAACCGCAATCCGAAGGTCTATATTATTGACCGGGCGGAGAAAATGACAACACAGGCAGCCAACAGTCTGCTTAAAGTTTTGGAGGAGCCGCAGTCGCCGGCGGTAGCTATCCTGATAGCCGAGAATGGACAGGCACTTCTGCCCACCATTCAGTCCAGATCCCAGCAAGTACCGTTCCGGGCACTGGATCCTCAGATGATGGAGAAGGTCCTGGTAGGTGAAGGTTATCCTGCTGCACTTGTGCGCTGCGCAGTTCATCTTGCATCAGGAATTGATGAGTGCAGGAAAATATTGAATGAGAATTGGTTTGCAGAAATTAGAAACGTAGTGTTACAATTAGGGAAGGAGTCTTTGAACCGAAGCGGCTCAGCTATGATTACAGCGAGTCAAAAAGTGTTCAAAACAGAACTCTCTGATCATCTGGACCTATTGTTCAGCATGTTTCATTTATGGTTTAAGGACATGATCCATGTCCAGTATGGAAGGAAAGAGTCTCTCGTTTTCATAGATCAGGCGGAGTATATCTCTGGTCATGCGTCAGCCCGCAGCACAGCACAGTGGGTGTCATACATGGATTTGGCCGCAGAGTGTCAGAAGAAGTTACGCTATAATGTCAATGGACAGCTCAGTTTAGAGCAGTTGTTGATGGGTTTGGGCGGTAACACTCCGGCGTGAGCACACCCCCAGGCCCGAAGAATGGCCAATATGTACAGGCACAAGGGGGTTTATTTTTGTACAGTGTAGTAGGTGTCCGCTTTAAGAAAGCGGGCAAAATATATTACTTCGATCCGCTCGATCTGCCCGTGGAGAAGGAACAATCCGTCATTGTGGAAACCGCGAGAGGCATAGAGTATGGTCAAGTTGTGATAGGAAAGAAGGAGGTTGGTGAATCGGACGTTGTTCTTCCACTGAAGAAGGTCATTCGCATCGCTGGTGATTCCGATGCCCGTGTGGTTGAAGAGAACAAGCACGCCGCGAAAGATGCATTCACCACCTGTTTAAATAAAATTCGGGATCACGAGCTGAAAATGAAGCTGGTCGATGTGGAATTCACATTTGATCGCAACAAAATCATTTTCTACTTCACCGCCGAAGGCCGTGTGGATTTCCGTGAACTGGTTAAGGATCTGGCCAGTATATTCCGAACTCGAATCGAGCTTCGCCAAATCGGAGTTCGTGACGAAGCCAAAATGCTCGGCGGTCTTGGACCCTGTGGACGCGTACTGTGCTGTTCCTCATGGCTTGGTGATTTTGAGCCGGTATCGATCAAGATGGCAAAGGATCAAAGCCTATCGCTCAATCCGACTAAAATTTCCGGGCTATGCGGAAGATTGATGTGCTGCCTGAAATTTGAGCATGATAATTATGAAAGCGTGAAAGAAGAGCTTCCATCCGCTGGAAAGCTTGTCGTTACTTCGCTGGGAGAAGGCAAAGTAGTCGGACTTAATGCGGATAAGCGGACGGTTCATGTTCAGCTGTTTGAAATTGGAAAGGTTAAGGAACTTCCGATGGATGACGTTGTCATCAAGTAGTCCAATAGAATGTTTATTTTCGGGGTGTAGACTTGGAGAAGAAAAACATTTTTGTGCTCATTCAAGAGTTGGAAACACAGATGGGACATATACACAGTGAACTGGGTGGACTTAAGCTGGTCATCAAGGAACTGCTGGAAGAGAACCATCGCCTCAGTCTTGAAAATGAACAGCTCCGGAAAATCTTAAAGAGGGAAGTCAATCCGGCAGAATTTGAAAACCCAGTTGCTATACAACCTCAGCCTCATGTGAAGGATGAGGAACATGGAGAAGATGTGGTCGGTGAGGGATATGATAACCTGGCCCGGCTGTATCATGAAGGCTTCCACATTTGCAATGTCTATTATGGACATCTGCGCACGGAAGGGGATTGCCTGTTCTGCTTGTCTTTTTTGAATAAATGAGAAGCCGTAGGAGAAACTGCCTACGGTTTTTTTCTAGAATGGAAAGGTTATACTGTAAGGATCGATAAGAACGTCATACGGCTGCTTGTCATGCAATGTGAAGAGCAGCCTTTTGTGTATTTTATAGGCCCGACATGCGGTTAGTTAGGGCAATACGAGGCAAGGATCTATTATGGAGATAAAGGGTTGAAACTATGAAATTGAAAGAAGTGCTGTTACAGACATCAGAGCGGATTGATGATCTGCTCACCCATGAGCTTGGAATCATCCAGAGCGAGGAGGTTTTCAGCTTCTCCATGGACGCGGTCCTGCTTGCCAGGTTTGCCAGCGTACCACGGCGGGGCCGCATTTTGGATATGTGCACGGGGAACGGAGTTGTACCCATTCTGCTGTCGACACGTACAGGTGCACCGATTGAAGGCATCGAGATACAGCCCAGACTGGCCGATATGGCTAGACGGAGTGTAACGATGAATGGTCTACAGGAGCAGATCACGATACATGAAGGCGATCTGCGGGAGCTGTACAAGGAAAAAGGGTATGGAACCTATGACCTGATTACGGTGAATCCGCCTTATATGCCGATGAATGGCAGTGACTTAAAGCTGAATGAGCATCAAGCGATTGCAAGGCATGAAATCCACTGCACGCTTGCGGAAGTGATTGAAGCCTGTGCGAAGCTGCTGCGCCAGGGCGGGAAGATGAGCATGGTTCACAAGCCGCTGCGTTTGGCGGAGATTATTACCCTGATGAGCAAATACCGGATTGAACCGAAAGTCATCCGTTTTGTCCATCCGCGTGTAGATATGGAGGCCAACATGGTGCTCATAGAAGGCATTCGGGATGGGAAGCCGGAGGTACGGTTGAAGCCTCCGCTGATTGTGTATGACGAGCAAGGAAATTACGGCCCGGATTTCATGGAAATTTACTACGGATCACATGAGGATGAGACTAAAGAATGAGAAATATCGTGCAACAGAGTTATGCAACTCGGGACGAGGGAAGCCCGGGTTCACTTTATTTGGTGGCGACGCCGATCGGTAATTTAGAGGACATGACGTACCGTGCGGTGCGGATTCTCCAGGAATGCGACATTATCGCAGCGGAGGATACGCGGCAATCGCGTAAGCTGCTGACGCATTTCGAAATTCCGTCCAAGCCGATGTTCAGTTATCACGAGCATAATAAGGCGGCGAGCGGTCCTGAAATCATACGCTATATAATAGAAGGAAAAAATGTGGCACTCGTCAGCGATGCCGGTCTGCCGGCCATTTCAGACCCTGGTACGGACCTGGTTTCACTGGCCATTGAAGCGGGAATTTCCGTCATTCCAATCCCGGGGGCCAATGCTGCACTTTCCGCCTTAATCGTCTCGGGTCTGCCAACCGAACGGTTTACCTTTATCGGCTTTTTGCCGCGGGAACGCAAGGATATCGTGGAGCAGCTGCAGGCACTGCAATCGGCGCAGGGAACGCTGTTGTTCTATGAATCCCCGCATCGTGTGAAGAAAACGCTGGAGATCCTGCAAGAGGTACTGGGAAATCGGAAGGTGACCCTCGCACGCGAGTTGACCAAACGATATGAGGAATTTCTACGCGGAAGCGTGACAGAGTGCCTGGAGTGGCTTACGGAACATCCTCCATTGGGTGAATATTGTTTGGTGGTAGAGGCGGGCAGTGCAGAGGAAGAGCTTCGGGAGAAAAATGCCTGGTGGCAGGAGCTTTCGCTGGAAGAGCATGTAGAGCATTATGAGCGGGAAGGATTAAGCCGGAAGGATGCTATGAAAAAAACCGCGGGTGATCGCGGTGTATCGAAGCGGGATATATATAACGCGTTATTAGCAGATTCATGACCACCCATACCTGGCGCAGGGGATAGCCAAATAGCCCACAAAGTAGAGCCTATGCTTTGATGATTATTTTAAAAACTTTGCTGGGACCCGTAAAGGATTGAAGAATGGCTTGCATTTCACTGAAAACTTTCTTTAATCTCAAAAAAAGACCCTCCTGCGGCCGGGTTCAAAGCCGAGGAAGGTGCCAAGGAGATATGAAAAAGGTTAGAATTAACAAAGTGTAATAATGCTATTATATACTAAAAATCTTAATTTGTCACAGGTGTAGGGATTTCCGAGATACATTCATGGCAAACAATTTTACCCTTGAAGTAAGTGACATTCTCAGCGTTACCACAGAAGATGCAGGCAGGCTCATATTTCTTAAGCATGATGCGTTCGCCGTCTACATAAATCTCCAATGCGTCTTTCTCACCAATTCCGAGCGTACGGCGTAACTCAATTGGAATGACGACCCGTCCAAGCTCATCGACTTTCCTTACAATTCCTGTTGATTTCATCATAACTTATAAATGCCCCTCTCGCCATAATTTAAAAAAGTCATAATTCGACATAGTTCTAGTTTTTATGTTATTTATAGTACCAACGATTCCCAAAACAGTCAACCTATATTTTTGAAAAATCGGAACCTATTTACGAAAGTATAGTGAACAAAACCCTTGTATAACAAAGGAATTACCATAATCGAACCAATTATTGTTGCAATTTTCTATTTGTCGATTTGGAAAGCGCGTTTTTACCTTATTCGACATTGTTCGACATTAGTTGTCAAAAGAAGTGTTAAACGGCCATATCCACATCAAAATGATAAGGAGATGAGATGGATGCATTCCCCAATATCGGAAGAAAAAGTGTTCAAGGATCCAGTCCACAATTATGTTCATGTGCAGGACGATATCATATGGAGGTTAATCAATACGCCGGAATTCCAGCGGCTCCGCCGGGTCAGGCAGCTTGGGACCTCTTACCTGACTTTCCACGGAGCGGAGCACAGCCGATTCTCTCATTCTCTGGGTGTCTATGAAATTACGAGAAGAATCATCTCTCAATTCGAACGGAGAGGGTATTCTGACTGGCCAGCCGAGGAACGGCATGTGGCTCTCTGTGCGGCGCTGCTGCATGATTTGGGACACGGGCCTTTTTCCCACTCTATAGAAGAAGCCTTCAATATGAACCACGAGGATTGGACATGCCGGATACTGCTTGGTGATACTTGTGTTAACAAGGTTCTGCAGGAGCTTGGGGCAGATTTTCCGGAGAAAGTGGCTTCCGTCATTAACAAGACGTATGATAAGCCGATTGTCATGAACCTGGTAACCAGTCCGCTTGATGCAGACCGCATGGATTACCTGCTGCGGGATGCGTATTATACGGGAGTGAATTATGGGACCATTGACATCGACCGGATATTGCGGATGCTGCGGCCGTTCCGTGACCGCGTGGTGGTCAAGGAATCCGGCATGCACGCCGTGGAGGATTATCTGATGTCGCGGTACCAAATGTACTGGCAGGTGTATTTTCATCCTGTCACCCGAAGTTCGGAGATCATCTTGCGTCAAATCTTTCGCCGTGCAAAAGAGTTGCATGACAACGGGTACGCTTTCCGGTTTATGGTCGAGCCGCTTCCGGCCCTGTTTGAAGGCAATATCGGTGTAAATCAATACCTGCGCCTGGATGAAGCGCTTATTCAGACGGCATTTCTGCAATGGACCGAGGAGGAAGACAAGCTTCTTGGCGAATTATGCGGCCGTTTCATGCACCGGAAGCTCTATAAATATGTAGAAATCGACAATATCGATTTGGAGACCATCGACGGGATACGCCAAGCGTTCCGCGATGCGGGGCTGCATCCGGAATATGACCTGGAGATTGATTTTCCAACCGATCTTCCTTATGATAAGGTTCATTCTGATATGCCGCTTAACGAGAAGCAGATCCTGCTTCTGGATCGGCATGATGAGCTGCGGGAAATTTCCGAGGTGTCCGATATTGTACGCTCTATCAGCGGCATTCATAAAGGGCGATATCATCTTTATTTTCCGGAGGAGAAGGTGTATCCGCTACTGGAGCAGATGCCGGAGAAGATAGGTGAGATTTTTAAGCAGCAGAATTAACTTGGTGAGCAGGACAACCGCAGCATGATGGGTATAAGCAGTGCTGCAGGAAAATATACAACAAGGAAACGACAGGAAAGGAGAGGGTAATATCATGCTGTTCGACACGCATACTCATTTGGATGCTCCCCAATTCGACGAGGACCGGGAGGAAACCATCGCGCGGGCGCTTGAAGCCGGCGTGAGCCGGATGATTAACATCGGATTTAACCGGGAGACCATCCCGACCACGATGAAGCTGGCAGAGAACTATGACTTTATATATGCAGCGGTAGGCTGGCATCCTGTAGATGCCATCACCATGGAGGATCAGGATCTGGATTGGATCGCCTCCCTATGCAGTCATGAGAAGGTGGTGGCTATCGGGGAGATTGGTCTGGACTATTATTGGGATACATCCCCAAAAGAAGTACAGCATCAAGTATTCCGCCGCCAAATCGGACTGGCTCGGGAACTGAACATGCCCATTGTCATCCATAACCGGGATGCACATGAAGATATCGTAAAGATTCTAAGGGAGGAAAAAGCCGCCGAGGTCGGCGGTGTAATGCACTCCTTCTCCGGGAGCTGGGAAACGGCCAAAATGTGTCTGGATATGGGATTCCATATTTCATTTGGAGGACCGATTACCTTCAAGAATGCGAAGCAGCCTAAAGAGGTATTGGCGCAGGTTCCACTCGATCGATTATTGATCGAAACGGACTCGCCTTATCTGACCCCCCACCCCTTCCGCGGGAAGCGAAATGAGACCGCTTATGTAAAATTAGTGGCGGAGACCGCAGCCGAGATTAAGGGCATGTCCTTAGAGGAATTGGCCCAAATTACCACCAAAAATGCACTGGAACGATTTGGCATTTAACGAAATTGAGAGCAAAAGCGATGAAAAAGAGAGCATTTTCGATTAATTAAAGTTTTTTAATCAGAAAAGGCGTTGATATTACAATATTTTAACCATTTACATCAGAAAATGTGGTTGATTGTTGCTTTACAACCTGCATGTAAACAGGATATCATCTTTTCAGTGATAAGAAGCTGCGATGTGCAGATCGCCAGCCGAATATTTCATGAACCGTCTCGCTTAATCTCCGAAATTCTGGAGAACGGGGGAACCGATACTGCCGTGCATACAGGTCTGAATGCACCAAGCCGTATTTGATTTCTTTATCGGGTCTTTGGGGTGAATTTGAAGGATCTCGCCATGAGCGGGTATCCGGATATAGGGCGTCTCTCTTACGTCCGAACCCGACAGCTAACTCCGTAAGCGAAATAAGAGGGGAAATCTCGTGCATACCATTTCCATGATTCTAATCATCAGGAAGCCACGTTAGAGCCTCTAGTACTCTTTCAATGGCTTTCTTTTATTTTTGAATAATGGCGAAGGGATCATCATACTCTTGGTAATCAGGAGGTGGTGGTAGATGGACGGGAAGACGGGAATTGACGCAGGGTGTTAGATAGATAGCAGGGCGCCTTGTGAGAATAATTGCTATAGTCACGTCAAATGCATTCATGCGTTACTGAAGACGGCGGGACTATGAAGGAGGATGGAATAGTGGGCATTTTTCAACCTGAAGAAACCCATGAATCACAATCATCCAGCATGTCTTACGCATTGAGATGGAAGCATGACAATTTGCGTCAATTGATGTTGCTCGGCACGATGGGAGCCGTTACGGTATCACTTCTCGTTTCGTTGATTGTACATGATCAGACAGGCAAGGAAGTTCAGCTTGTGGTCGATGGTCGTGTCACCACAGTAGAAACACGTGGATCATTGCTGCAGGAATTGCTGGATGAGCAAGCGATCACGTTGAGCCCAGAGGATCAGATTTCGATGCCTCTAAACGGTGCGATCCAGGACGGCGACCGGATCATCATTGAACGGGCAGTTCCAGTCAAGGTTACAGTTGGCAGCAAAACCAAAACCATATTTACATCCCAGGATACGGTTGATCATGTACTGAAAGAAGCTGGCATTACGATCCAGGGTGAAGATATAGTACAACCGGCACAGCATACGAAGCTTACCAGCGATATGAGTATCAACGTCGTGCGCGTTACGAAACAAAACGTTAAGGAAACAGAAGACCGGGAATTTCGTGTGATTAAGACAGCCGATCCATCGCTCGAAAAGGGTGACAACCGCGTGATTCAGCGGGGTGAGTCCGGCATCATGGTAAATCACTATGAGAAGGTCTATCACGATGGCAAGCTGGTTTCCAAGACCAAGGTTTCCCAGGAGATTGAGCGCAGAACGAAGGACAAAATTATTGCTGTAGGCACGAAAAAAGTGGAGAAACCCGCTATTGCTCAAGCGGCAGCCACCGATGTGAAAGCAACACCGGCTAAACTCTCCGGCACGAAAAAGGTAACAACCGCCAAAGCGGTGGAGAATAATGTGGCTTCTCGGGCAGGCGTTGATTTTAAATACAAAAAGGTATTGAACAACGTGTCGATGACGGCGTATTCTGCCGAGCAGCAAGGAATCGGCACTCGGACAGCATCCGGAACACGTGTGACGGAAGGTCGGACGATTGCGGTAGATCCTAATATCATCCCCATCGGATGGTGGGTGTATATTGAAGGCATCGGCTTCCGTCGTGCGGAAGATACGGGCGGTGCCATCAAAGGAAACAAAATTGATGTTTATTACGATTCGTTGAAATCCGCCATGAATTTCGGACGTAAAAGCGGCCGTACTGTTTACGTGATCGGTCCGGTTAAACCTGAATTGAACTAAACGAATGAATTCCAATTTACAATGCCATTCTAATGCTATACTATTTAGCTTATAATAAATGATGATGAAGAAGAGGGAATCTTTCCTCTTCTTTTGTTTTGTAAAAAACGAGTAATAATATAAGGCCTATGGGGCTTGAAGCTGACCATTCGCTGTACAAGCCGGCCTTGCGTGGGAAGGAAGAGAGCAATCGCATGATTAAAGAAGTAATCGTTGTGGAGGGCAGGGACGACACGGTAGCCATTAAACGGGCCGTGGACGCGGATACGATCGAAACGGGCGGTTCTGCCATCAATAAGCAAATCCTTAAACGCATCGCGCTTGCCCAGGAGCGCAGAGGCGTTATTATATTAACGGACCCCGATCATGCAGGAGAGCGGATTCGGAAAATCGTGGAGCAGGGCGTGCCAGGCTGCAAACACGCCTTCATTCCGGAAGAGGACGCTACCCGAAAAGGGGATATCGGCGTTGAGAACGCCTCTCCTGAGGCCATTTTGCGTGCGCTGGAGAGGGTCCACACCTCCTTCGAGGGCAGAGAGAGCCTGATCAGTCTGCAGGACATGATGGAGGCCGGTTTATCGGCCCATCCGGAGGCTGCGGCAAGACGGATGGCGATGGGAAACCTGCTGGGCATCGGATATTGCAACAGCAAGCAGTTTCATAAACGACTGGCCACGTTTCAAATATCACGTGAAGAATTTCTGGCCGCGCTGACGCAGCTGGAAGAGGGGGGCGTAAAATCATGAGCCGGTTCGATGATATATCAACACCAAGACGGACGAAGGAGATCATCTCACGTCATGGATTCTCCTTCAAGAAGAGTTTGGGTCAGAACTTTCTCATCGATCAGAATATTCTCTACAAAATCGTGGAGGCCGCAGGATTAGATGAGGATAAAGGAGCGCTAGAGATCGGTCCTGGCATCGGAGCATTGACGGAGAAGCTTGCACAGACTGCAGGAACGGTTACAGCGATAGAGATTGATCAGCGCTTGATTCCGATCCTGAGGGAAGTGCTGGAGCCTTATGAGAACGTGAAGGTTCATCATGGGGACGTATTGAAGGTGGATCTTCATGAGTTGTTCCAACAA
Organism: Paenibacillus sp. Cedars; assembly: GCF_003184205.1. NCBI lineage: Bacteria > Bacillati > Bacillota > Bacilli > Caryophanales > Paenibacillaceae > Paenibacillus > Paenibacillus sp. Cedars. Next base: position 5,879,104 of record NZ_CP020866.1, on the reverse strand, counting down.
GACTTTGCGGGCGTATCGAAAGTCAGCGTCGTTGCGAATCTTCCGTATTACGTGACAACGCCGATTCTGATGAAGCTGCTCGAGGAGAAGCTGCCGCTGGAGAATATCGTCGTGATGATCCAGAAAGAAGTAGCAGAGCGTATGGCTGCGGCACCGGGAAGCAAGGATTACGGGAGTCTCAGCATCGCTGTCCAATATTACAGTGAGCCTAAGCTGGTCTGTATCGTGCCGCATACGGTATTTATTCCGCAGCCCAATGTCGCTTCGGCTGTTATTCGCCTAGCCGTACGGGAAGAGCCACCTGTTAGCGTAGAAGACGAAGGGTTTTTCTTCGAAGTGGTACAGGCTTCTTTTGCACAGCGGCGGAAGACCATCGCCAATAACCTGAAGAGCCGGTTCTTTGCGGGTGAAGGACGTGAGCGGCTGGAACAGCTGCTGCAGGAAGCAGGAATTGTGCCTTCACGGCGCGGAGAGACACTCAGCATCGAAGAGTATGCCAAACTTAGCAATGTGCTCTACAACGCCGATATTCGATAGACCAGCAGATTGACGTGCGCAGGGGGCCCTGAAGGGGTTTAACATGATAAATTGAAGCTTCCTAAGAACCAATAGTCACAGTGGCCCATACCATAGGGTAGGGGTGATGTTGTGATGAACTTGGGAGACTTGGTCGTTCGTAAATCCTACGGCGGCGATGTAACGTTCCGGGTAGAAGGCATGCGGCAAAATAATAATATCGTCATCAAAGGGACGGAATTCCGGTTATTGGCCGACGCTCCCGTTAATGATTTGGTCACGGTCCCGCATCCCGCCGTAAGCGAACGAACAAAGCAGGCACAAATTAAAGCCAGTGAGTCGCTTGACCGCCTTCAGAAGCACCGTCAGGAGCAGAGCGAGCGTCAACTGGCCAATCTGCGAAATATCGAAGGCGACCAGCATGCGAATAAGGGATACTTTGACGTGCCGGGCAAGGTGCTGCATTTGGATGGAGATCCCCAGTACCTGAAGAAAAGCATGGCCTTGTACAATCAGCTTCGGGTACCAGCGGAAGGCCATTATATCAATGAGTCGTCGATGGCCGATTCATTATATCGTCTTCTTCCCAGGGTAAGACCCGATATCGTTGTGATTACAGGTCATGATGGTGTTCTCAAGAGACGACAGCCATACGACTTATATAGCTTGGACAGCTATAAAAATTCACACAACTTCGTCACGGCTATCCAGGTAGCCCGTCAGTATGAGCGGAATCTGGATTCCCTGGTCATTGTGGCCGGTGCGTGCCAATCGCATTTCGAAGCACTTCTGCAGGCAGGAGCCAATTTTGCCAGCTCGCCAGGGCGAATTCTCATCCATGCGCTGGATCCCGTGTATGTAGCTGCCAAGGCAGCTTATACGTCGGTCAGGGAAACCGTAAATATTCATGATATCGTCCATCATACGATTAGCGGCAGCCAAGGCGTGGGCGGAATCGAAACAAGAGGCAGCTACCGGATCGGTCTGCCCAAACTGCAGGATTTGTCCACTTTGAAGGTTACGCCTTCCGTTAGCTAGCCAAAATCCTAGTGCTAGCGGTTGAATCATGCCGCTGAGGACAAACCAAGAAGAACCCCACAAGCTGGGGTTTTTTTATTTTTTCTTTCGAAACCTAAAGAAATTTGTCAAAAAAAATACATAAAGCTTGTCATTTTAGCGCATATTAAAACAAATGAACACGAGAAATACGGGATCAAAAAAAATTCGTTGACAAGGTATTTTTGATGCTGATATAATTAATGTTTTTGAATTGACAAATGACTGAATCTTCGGTATAATGGACAAGGAAAGAGGTGGTCGTCGACAATGGCTAAAAATGCGCTGTTGGAAATCAAACGCAGTCTCGATGCCCATTTAGGGCAAAAAATTACGCTTCGGGCTAACGGTGGCCGTCGGAAGACCGTCGAGCGTACTGGTGTTTTGGAAGAAACGTACCCTTCTGTTTTCATTGTGAAGCTGGATCAAGACCAGCAGACTTTTAAACGTGTGTCTTACAGTTATGCCGATATTCTGACCGAAACCGTGGAAATCATGGTAACCGGTGATGACAACGAGATGCGAATCACCTATATCAAGTCATAACGATATGTCGAGAACAGTCTCCACTTACAGGGAGGCTGTTTTTTGTTGTTGCCAGCTCTCCAGAGGAATGACAAGGAGAGATGGAACGCATACTAAGGCTGCGCGGGTCTCTTCAACCGCCTGAATGCGGCCAGTGGAGACTTAAGCCTTGAGGAGCTTTACGTAAGGCCTCTACAACGCGCTGTAAGCCGTTCATGCCATACTCAATACATTTTCCAAGGAGGCGGGTTTGATGAGCCGGAGAAGGCGCAGTATTATGTCAGATCAACTGAAGACCGAATTGGCTAAGGAATTGGGATTTTACGACACCGTGCAGAAGGAAGGCTGGGGAGGCATTAAAGCCAAGGATGCCGGCAACATGGTAAAACGGGCGATTGAGCTCGCAGAGCGGGCAGCTAGCAAATCAGATCTGTAAACCACAGGGCAGGGCCTTCCGTAAAGCGGGAGGCCCTGTTATTTTATTGCGGCTCAAGCGGCACGGGTACGCTGCAACGGACGGTCCCATGACTTCATCGCCGGAGTTTGTTAAGATAGAGGCAATAGATGTTTTTCTCCGAATATGGTAAGTTCAAGCATATGGGAAAAGCTAAGGATAGGTGAACGTTCTTGAAAATATACGAAAAAGCACCGGCCAAAATTAATTTGATGCTGGATGTACTCCATAAACGTCCTGACGGCTTTCATGAGGTAGAGATGGTCATGACGATGATCGACCTCGCCGACCGGCTCGAGATGTCGGAACAGAGGCGGGATACCATCATCATCACCTCACAGGCAGGATACATACCGCTGGACGAGAAGAATTTGGCCTTTCAGGCAGCAAGACTAATCAAAGAGCGCTACGACGTGAAGAAGGGTGTGCACATTCACCTGGACAAAAAAATTCCCGTCGCGGCAGGACTCGCAGGAGGCAGCAGTGATGCAGCGGCAACTCTGCGTGGGTTGAACCGCCTCTGGGAGCTGAACATCCCCCAGCAAGAGCTGCTTGCGCTTGGCGCGGAGCTCGGCTCGGATGTGCCGTTCTGCGTAACCGGCGGCACAGCACTGGCGACAGGGCGCGGCGAGGTGCTGACGCCGATCCCGAATCCGCCGCAGTGCTGGGTGATCGTGGCGAAGCCGCCGATCAACGTATCGACGGCGGAAGTTTACGGCCGTCTGCGCAGCGAGCAGATCCAGCACCATCCATCCGCTGAGCGTATGGTAGAGGCGCTTTCGCAGGGCAGCTTCCAGTTGATGTGCCAATCGCTTGGCAACGTGCTGGAGGAGGTTACCTTGAAGATGCACCCCGAGGTTCAGCAGCTGAAGGAAGGGATGCTGAAGCTGGGAGCCGATGGAGCGTTGATGTCCGGAAGCGGACCTACGGTCTTCGGTCTGGTATCGAAGGAATCCAAGGTGGCCCGGATTTATAATGGTCTGCGGGGTTTCTGCAAGGAAGTGTATGCTGTTCGCCTGCTTACCTAGAAACGGTTATTATTGACAATTCGGGGGCGAATTTCAATTGAAGTTGTATAAATACGTACAAAAGTGTTATATTTAACATATAATATTCGGATTTAGCGAGGAACCCTAGTGAAAAAATTAAAACGAAGCGAACGATTGGTCGACATGACCCAATATTTACTATCCAAACCGCATACGTTGATTCCGCTGACGACGTTCGCCGAGCGATATGGAGCGGCCAAGTCATCGATCAGTGAGGATTTGGCGATCATTAAGGACGTATTTGAGAGTGAGGGGCTCGGAGAGCTCCAGACGCTGGCTGGTGCAGCGGGCGGAGTTCGGCACATTCCGAAGCTGCGTAAGGATCATGCGCTGCGGTTTGCCGAGGAGCTGTGTCAGCAGCTTCAGCAATCGGACCGGATTTTGCCAGGCGGCTATCTGTACATGTCGGATTTGCTTGGACAGCCTTCGCTGATGAACGAGGCGGGCAAGATCATTGCTACCGCATTCTCGGACCGGGATATTGATGTAGTCATGACGGTGGAAACCAAGGGGATTCCGCTGGCTTATGCGACAGCGGCCCAGCTGAACCTGCCGGTCGTACTAGTTCGCCGGGACCATCAAGTGACGGAAGGATCGGCCGTAAGCATCAATTATGTATCGGGCTCACACAAGAGCATTCACACCATGTCATTGTCCCGCCGGGCGCTCAAAGAACGCTCCCGTGTACTGATTGTGGATGATTTTATGAAGGCGGGGGGTACCATACAAGGTATGGTTGATCTGCTGGGTGAATTTAATGCCGAAGTCGCAGGTGTAGGTGTATTGGTAGAGTCGGGAGCGGTTGAAACCGAGGAAAGGCTTCTGGAGGACTATATCTCACTCGCCATCCTAAGCGATGTGGACTCCAAAACGAAGAGGATTACCGTGAACCCTGGTAATTACTTCGAAAAATAGGATCGCGATATTTGTCGATATAATAGCGTTTTCATTCGAATTTGCCCGAAGTCTGTCGAAAATATCACTTTCTAAAAAAAATTCCTGTTTTTAGGACATTTTATAGTAGAAAAAAGAAGGATTTCGGGTTTGCTGTGTGGAATTATACACCAAGTCTCTGATGGAAAAAGGTGGTGAACACATATGCAAATTACGGATGTCAGACTCCGCCGTGTTAACTCTGAGGGGAGAATGAAGGCAATCGCATCCATTACCATCGATAATGAATTTGTCGTTCACGACATTCGCGTCATCGACGGAAACAATGGAATGTTTGTTGCAATGCCGAGCAAACGCACTCCTGATGGAGAATTCCGCGACATTGCCCATCCCATTTCTTCCGGTACCCGCGAGAAGATTCAATCGGCTGTATTAGCCGAGTATGAGCGCGCGGCTACAGAAGAAGAAGTGATTGAAGAAGGCGCTTAAGTTCTACAATTGGGGTTCAAGGAAAAGAGAGCCATACCTATGGCTCTCTTTTCTTTTTTTGTAGAATGATATATATTCAGTAGTGAGTTCAAGAGGAGGAGGCATGGCCCTTGAAAAGATTTGCTATTGTGCTCGCCGCTGGGCAGGGCAAACGTATGAAATCCAAACTATATAAAGTGCTGCATCCTGTTTGTGGCAAGCCGATGGTAGGACATGTATTGCAAACGGTACAGCAGGTGAACTGTGAACGCAGTGTTGTGGTCGTTGGTCACGGCGCGGAAGCCGTCCGCACATATCTGCAAGACGCAGCCGAATATGTTCTGCAGGAACAGCAGCTCGGTACGGGTCACGCTGTGAAGCAAGCCAAGGAACTTCTTGGCGCTGAGGAAGGATCCACGATTGTCATTTGCGGGGATACTCCACTGGTGACTTCAGAGACACTGGAAAATCTTTTGAAGCTTCATGAGAGCAACAACGCGGCCGCTACGGTGCTTACCGCGCATATGGACAACCCCAAAGGCTACGGCCGGGTCATCCGTGGCGAGGATGGCAGTGCACTTCGGATTGTCGAGCAGAAAGACTGCAGTCCGGAAGAGGACGCAGTTACTGAAATTAATACCGGTACCTATTGTTTTGACAATAAAAAGCTATTCGCTGCACTGGATAAGGTAACCAATCAGAATGCGCAGCAAGAATATTACCTGACCGATTGCATCGGTATCCTGAAACAAGCCGGCGAGACCGTGCTTGCTTATCAGACGAATGATTATGCGGAATCGATTGGCGTCAACGATCGTCTTGCGCTATCAGAGGCCGAAGGCTTCATGAGAGAGCGCATCAACCGCACGCACATGTTGAACGGTGTTACTATCATTGACCCTGCTTCGACGTATATCGGTGCTGATGTCACTATTGGTTCTGACACCGTGCTCTATCCCGGTACCATCCTGAAGGGGAATACGGTGATCGGAGAAGACTGTGTGATCGGACCCGATACGGATATTGAAGACTCCGTTATCGCCAATGGTGCCAGCGTCAAACATTCGGTGCTCAGCAGTGCTGAAGTCGGCTCGCGGACATCGGTGGGGCCTTTTGCTTATCTCCGCCCAGGCGCCAAGTTGGGTGAAGATGTGAAGGTTGGCGACTTCGTTGAAGTGAAGAATGCCACGATTGACAACGGCTCAAAAGTATCCCATCTCAGTTATGTTGGCGATGCCAAGGTCGGCAAGAACGTCAATATCGGCTGTGGAGCGATTACTGTCAACTATGATGGTTATAATAAATCCATTACCGAGATTGAAGATGATGCATTTATCGGCAGTAATGTGAATTTGATTGCACCGGTGAAGGTAGGCAAGGGCGCATTCGTTGTTGCAGGCTCCACCATTACGCATTCGGTTTCCGACAATGATCTGGCCATTGCCAGACAGCGTCAAGAGAACAAGCCTGGATATGCAGAGAAGATTCGGGCACGCGCTATTGCTAAGAAGAACAAGTAAATCGTAATACGCCTGCTTCTCTCGCGAAGATGGGAAGCGGTGATCGGATAGCCTAATTCAACGAACCAGCACGGAGGGTTTTTATTCTATGACTTATCTTGATTCTAAATTAAAAATATTCACGTGTAATTCCAATCCTAAACTTGCTCATCAAATCGCTGACTATATCGGCATTCCGATGGGGGAATCGCATACAACCAGCTTTAGTGACGGCGAGATTCAAGTAAAGCTCTCCGAGAGCGTACGGGGCTGCCACGTATATATCGTACAGTCTACCTGCCTGCCGGTGAATGATAACCTGATGGAACTGCTGGTTATGGTCGATGCGCTCAAGCGGGCATCCGCGAAGAGCATCAACGTGGTAATTCCGTATTACGGATATGCCCGTCAAGACCGTAAAGCGCGTTCGCGGGATCCGATCACTGCAAAGCTGGTTGCGAACCTAATCGAGAAGGCAGGAGCTCATCGCGTCATAACGATGGACCTGCATGCGATGCAGATTCAAGGCTTCTTTGATATTCCGGTGGATCATCTGCTCGGCGTACCGATTCTTGCACAATACTTCCGCTCGAAGCAGATTGAGAACCCAGTCGTTGTATCTCCGGATCACGGCGGTGTGGTTCGTGCAAGAAAGCTGGCTGATTTCCTGAATGCTCCGCTGGCCATTATCGATAAGCGCCGTCCGGAGCCGAACGTCAGTGAAGTCATGAACATCATCGGGAATATCGAAGGCAAAACAGCCATTCTGATCGATGACATTATCGATACAGCCGGAACGATTGTGCTGGGTGCCAACGCGTTGATGGAAGGCGGCGTAAAAGAAGTGTATGCGTGCTGTACACATCCGGTTCTCTCGGGCCCTGCCCATGAGCGTCTGGAGAACTCTCCGCTGAAGGAAGTTGTTGTAACAGACACCATTCCGATCACCAATCCTAATCCTAGCAGCAAGCTGACCGTGCTGTCGGTTGCTCCATTGATGGGAGAAGCCATCATTCGGGTTCACGAGGAATTATCGATTAGTAAATTGTTTGAAATAGAATAATAAACCGTGCCGGACAGGGTTACATCTCCTTATTAGGAAATGTAGCCCTTGTCGGCTATGGTGACTTTGGCTCGGCCTTACCCCGGCATCGCAGTTGAACAACTGTGAAGTAAACGTTTTCATAATAGAGGCCTGTTAATACACGGTTGGCCATGTCAGTATCCGGGCCTGGAAATGAAAGTGAACGTACTCCGATTGTACAGCGTTCCCTCAAGCTCAACAAAATAGGCGTCGACTGCAGTGATCAGACCCACGTCTATGTGACAACCGAGTTCATAGACTTGAACGGGGATGCCATGCTTCATATGGTATTGAAAATGGCTGTGATGCGTTAATTTCTGTTCAAAAGCTTTCAATGCCGATTCACCTTCTTATGAGGGCATTACGCCAATAGGTTTTGTTCATATTGTACTCAGAAATGCGCAAAGAAGAAAGTATAAATCGTGAAAGGAATCAACCAGTGATGAAATGGATTGTCGGACTGGGCAACCCTGGTCCAGCTTATGAGAAGACACGCCACAATGTTGGGTTCATGGCACTGGATGCTCTGGCGGAGCGTCATGGCATGAAGTTCAATCAGAACAAGTGCAAATCGGTCATCGCCGAAGGGATGATTGGCGGTTCCAAGACCGTTTTGATCAAACCGATGACCTTTATGAATCTCTCAGGCGAGGCTGTACGCGCCTATATGGATTATTATAAAGTAAATCTGGAAGATATGATTGTAGTTTATGATGATTTGGATACCGTCGTTGGCAAGATCCGTCTGCGCTATCAGGGCAGTGCGGGAGGACATAATGGCATCAAATCCATCATTCAGCATACGGGCACTCAAAGCTTTAACCGTGTCCGCATGGGAATATCCAGGCCGGAGCCGGGTTATGCCATCGTAGACTATGTGCTGGGCACCTTTCCGAAGAAGGAGCGTGAGCAGCTGCAGAGCATGGTGGAAGAAACCTGCGATGCGCTGGAGTTCAGCCTGGATCATACCTTTGAACAGACGATGGCGAAGTTTAACAAATCCTAGAGGAGCATCATATGATGCAGACATACAAGAGATGTATTGAGGCTCCCGAAGCAGAAGAACAGCGTCTTAAACAAGGAAAGTCCGGGCATACTGAAGGTATATACAACCTTCAGGAGGCATATGATGGCGATAACCTATGTTTGTAGACACTGTCGAGCGTTTCAGGGCCGTATCGATTCCAATCATGTATCCGAAGCACGTCTTGGTTTTGATTCCTTGACCCCTGAGGAACGCAAGGATATAATAGCGTATGATTTTAACGGAGAAGTTATGGTTCGGGTAACCTGCGATCATTGCAGGGAAGCGCTCGAAGCCCATCCGGAGCTTAGTCTTTTGGCAAATCCCCTGCAATGAGAGTATAATGGGGTACACGATGCTTTTTCGTAGAAGACATACAGTGGCATAGTCTGCCGCTGCCCTAGCCTTGGCAGTTTTGCTCAAGGCTTCTTTTCGGTTATAATTTTTTGGCAAATGTTTAAAATTCCATGAGAAATAGATTCTAGGAAATTCATTTCTTTTGCATAAGAGAGGTGCCCCCTTTTGTTACAAGCACTTATTGATGTATTTTCGAAGGATTCGGATTTCAAATCCATTACGGCCGGGGTTAATGCCGGTATGAGGGAGCAATTGATCTCCGGTCTTTCCGGGTCGTCCAGGCAAATCTTAATGGCTGCACTGCATCAAGACCAGCAGCGCCCGCTGCTCGTTGTGACTCATAATATGTTTTCAGCCCAGAAAATCGCGGATGATCTGCAGGAAGCGCTATCATCTGATCAAGTGCTGTTATACCCAGCGAATGAACTGGTAGCGGCTGAGTCGGCGGTATCAAGCCCCGAGACTCTGGCACAACGGATTGATGTACTCGTCCGCTGTGCCAGGGGCTTCCGGGGTATTGTCGTTGCGCCATTTTCCGGCGTGCGCCGGCTTCTTCCAGCACCGGAAGTGATGTCGGATGCCCGGATCGTGCTTCATGATGGCGGGACGCTTGTGCTGGATTCCTTCTTGAATCGGATGGTTGAGATGGGATATGAGCGGGTGGAACGGGTTGAGAGCCGCGGTGAGATGAGTGTCCGCGGCGGCATCATCGATTTCTATCCGATGACAACGACGATGGCCTACCGTATTGAGCTGTTTGATGAGGATATCGACTCGATTCGAACATTCGACCCCATCGATCAGCGCTCGATTGATAAGGTTCGGGAAGTAGTCATCACGCCGTGCAAGGAGATTATTGCGGATTTGGAGCGGCTCAGCCGTACGGCTGATACGGTGGTTCGTCTGCTGGAGGCGCAGCTCGAACGTATGAGTGACCGCCAAGCCAAGCTCCGTTTGCGGGATGAAATACACCGCGAAGTTGAAATGCTGCGCGAGCGGATTTATTTCCCTGAGCTCTATAAATATATTTCTTTGTTATATCCGGAGAAGACCAATCTGTATGATTACATGCCGAAGGATACCATTCTGATTATGGATGAACCGGCACGTCTGCTCGAAACAGCGAAGCAGCTGGAACGGGATGAGGCCGAATGGAATTTGCATCTGATGCAGAATGGCAAATCCCTTCCGGAGCTGCCGTTGTCGCTGGATACGGAGGAACTGATCTATCAGCATCCATATCAAAGCCTGCTGATCTCGATCTTCCTGCGTCAGGTGCCAAGAATGCAGCCGCAGAACATCATTAATGTCATCACGCGCGGCATGCAGGATTTCCATGGTCAGATGAACGTGCTTAAGGCGGAGATGGAGCGCTGGAAGAAATCTGGCGTTCAGGTCATGATGCTGGCGGGCGATGCGGAGCGGATGGACCGCATGCGGCGAGTGCTGCAGGACTATGGCATTGACGAGCCGGTGATGCTTGAAGGGCATCTGCAGAATGGCTTCGAGATGCCTTCTGTCCATGCCGCCATCATTACAGAGAGCGAAATGTTCTCCTCGAAGCAGCGCAAAACTCGCAAAAGCACGAAGAATATGGACAACGCCGAGCGTATCAAGAGTTACACAGAGCTCAAAGTCGGCGATTATGTGGTGCATCAAAACCACGGTATCGGGAAATATATGGGGATCGGGACGCTGGAGATCAACGGGATCCATAAGGATTACATGCATATTTTGTATGCTGGTGGCGATAAGCTGTCCGTTCCGATTGAACAGATCGATCTTATCCAGAAATATGTCGGTTCTGAAGATAAAGAGCCGAAGGTTTACAAGCTGGGCGGAAATGAATGGACCCGAGTCAAGAACAAGGTCCGTTCCTCCGTTCAGGATATTGCCGATGATCTGATTAAGCTGTACGCCGAGCGTCAGTCCGCTCCCGGATACGGATTTGAGAAAGATACGTCAGAGCAGCAGGAATTCGAGGACATGTTCCCTTATGACGAAACACCCGATCAACTCCGTGCCATTACCGAGATCAAAAAAGACATGGAGCAAAATCGACCGATGGATCGGCTGCTGTGCGGCGATGTTGGTTACGGAAAAACCGAAGTGGCGGTTCGTGCTGCATTCAAGTCGGCCATCGAAGGCAAGCAGGTTGCGGTACTTGTACCGACAACGATTTTGGCGCAGCAGCATTACGAGACGTTCCGGGAGCGTTTTGCCAATTATCCGATCAACATTCAGGTGCTGAGCCGTTTCCGCAGCCGTAAGGAACAGAATGAGACGATCAAAAAGGTGAAGCAGGGTTCCGTCGACATTCTGATCGGTACACACCGCTTGCTGTCTCAGGATATTGTGTTTAAAGATCTGGGACTGCTTATCGTTGATGAAGAACAGCGGTTTGGCGTTACGCATAAGGAGAAATTAAAGAAGCTGAAGACCAATGTGGACGTGTTGACGCTGACGGCAACGCCGATTCCCCGCACATTGCATATGTCGATGCTCGGCGTTCGGGATTTGTCGGTTATTGAGACACCGCCGGAGAATCGTTTTCCGGTGCAGACTTATGTCGTGGAGCACAGCCAGACCCTGGTTCGGGAAGCTATCGAGCGTGAGCTGGCCCGCGGCGGTCAGGTCTACTACCTCTACAATCGGGTTCAAGGCATTCAGGAGATGGCCGCTCAGATATCCATGCTTGTGCCGGAGGCCAGAGTGGGTGTCGGCCACGGTCAAATGTCGGAGACAGAGCTGGAGAAGACAATTCTTGACTTCCTGGATGGCGAATACGACGTATTGGTCAGTACGAGCATTATCGAGACGGGTGTCGACATTCCGAATGTAAACACATTGATCGTGCACGATGCGGACAAAATGGGTCTCTCCCAGCTGTACCAGCTGCGCGGACGTGTAGGGCGTTCCAATCGAATCGCTTACGCTTATTTCACATACCAGCGCGATAAAGTATTGACCGAAGTGGCGGAGAAGCGGCTGCAATCGATCAAAGAGTTCACGGAGCTTGGCTCCGGATTCAAGATCGCGATGCGGGACTTGTCGATTCGCGGTGCCGGCAATCTGCTTGGAGCGGAGCAGCATGGATTCATTGCTTCTGTCGGGTTCGATCTCTACTCGCAGATGCTGGCTGAGGAAATTCAGAAGCGCAAAGTCAGCATGCTGGGCGAGCCTGCGCTGCCGACAAAAGATTGGAATACATCCATCGATCTGGGCATTGACGCATACCTGCCATCGGATTACATTTATGACAGCATTCAGAAAATCGAAATTTATAAAAAAGTGGCGGTCGTCTCGTCCATTGACGAATCGGCTGAGCTTGAAGATGAGCTGCTTGACCGCTTTGGCGAGCTGCCGCTGGCGGTAAGTAACCTGCTTGCTGTTTCCCGCTTGAAGGTATATGGTCGTACGTACGGGATCGACTCGATTATTCAGCGCGGGGACGATGTGCTGCTGCAGTTCTATGAAGGACAGGACAAGGCGGTTAATACAGCAGGTCTTGCGCAGATTGGAAATATGTTTGAAAGACGTGTACAATTTGAACAAGGACCTGCGATGGCTATTCGCATTAAAGGCAAGGGACTTTCCGATCAACAATTGTTAGAATTGCTGGAGCAATTCCTGGAGGCTGCACAAGGGCCATTCAACCTGAAGGGAGAACTACAAAATGCCGTTAAGAAATAAAAAGGTATGGAAGACATTCATTGTATCCATCACAGCCGTACTATCCATGTCGATGATCGCTGCATGCGGAAACGACAAAACCGAGGGTGCCAAAGAAGATAACAGTAAAGTCATTGTGAAATATAAAGGCGGAGAAATTACCGAGAAGGAATTCGATCTGGAGCAGCGCATGATCCAGTTCATGTCTCCGGAATACGCCCAATTTCTGCAGATGGATGAATTTAAAGAGTATTTGGCCAAGCAGGGCGTAGCGTATGAATACCTGTATGCCAAAGCTGACGATAAAGCAAAAGAAGCTGCCGAGAAGCAAGCCGATGATCTGCTCAAGCAGCAGAAGAACGGTATGGGCGAAGATCAGTTCAAAGCAGCTTTGGAAACGCAGAAATTGACAGAGCAGGACCTGAAGAACTACATGCTTCGTGTTCTGACTGTAATGGAGCACGAGAAGAATCAGGTCTCCGAAGAGGATATCAAGAAGGATTTCGATGCAAACAAGAAGGATTATACCAACATCAGCGTTCGCCATGTCCTGGTGAGCTTTAAAGATGCGGAAGGCAAGGACCGACCAGAGGGAGAAGCCCTTAAAATCGCCAAGGAAGTGGAAACCAAGCTGAACAAAGGCGAGGATTTTGCCGCAGTAGCGAAGGAATATTCCCAGGATCCGGCCTCCAAGGACAAGGGGGGGCTGATTGAGAACAAACCTGCGGGTTCTTGGGTACCGCAATTCAAGGAAAAAGCTCTGACGCTTGAGCTGAACAAAATCAGCGCTCCTGTTGAGACGGATTACGGCTACCATGTCATGAAGGTGGAGAAGCGCGAGGAAGTTGCATATGACAAGCTTCCTGCCGATCAGAAGGAAGGCATTCTGAATGAGCTTGCTTCCGCGAAGATCGATAACTTCATGCAGAATGAGCTTAACGATCTGATTGAGAGCATGGATCTTCCGAAGAGCGAGAATACGGACAAGCCTGCTGAAGGCACAGGTGACGAGCAGAAGGACGGCACAACCGATAAACCGGCTGAGGGCGACCAGACACCGGATGCTGGCAAGGAAGACACGGGCAAATAATTTGACGGACAAGCGTCCCGTTAATTATCTTGTGCTGCGCTACCAATATTCAAGTATTGTAAGACAGCGAATGGCTCAAATGGCGGGATTTGTAATCCATAACGTGCGAAATCGCGCGTTATGGATTTTTTTCCCCAAGACCTGATGAATTTATTTTTGGATTTCGCAACCAACAGAGGGTAGATGATGTATAAGGAATTGGGAATGGATGAATACTATGGTCAGACATTAACTCTTATATACCTGGGGACATCCTCTTCCCGAATGGAACAGTAGTTGAAAAATCTTCTTAATGAAAGTGGGGCAACAAGTGACATGAAAGCTACTGGTATCGTCCGCCGTATTGATGACCTCGGGCGCGTGGTCATTCCGAAAGAAATTAGACGCACACTGCGGATTCGCGAAGGCGACCCGCTCGAAATTTTCGTTGACCGGGATGGAGAAGTCATTCTGAAGAAATATTCACCTATCGGTGAATTGGGCGATTTTGCGAAGGAATATGCGGAATCCCTTTATGAGAGCACAGGTCACATCACGATCATCTCTGACCGTGATACCTTCATCGCTGTAGCAGGCGGCTCCAAGAAGGAGTATTTGGACAAGCCGATTGGCAACCTTCTGGAGAACTGCATGGAGAATCGGAAGACGGTTCTGGAAAGCAACAGCGGTACTTATGAGATCAGCAAAGACAACCCGGAAGCCTTGTCCGCTTTTGTGGTTGCGCCTATCATAGCTGGAGGAGATCCGATTGGCAGCGTTGTGCTGATGAACAAGGATGAATCCGTGAACATGGGTGAAATGGAAGTGAAGATGTCTGAAACGGCCGCAGGCTTCCTCGGCAAGCAAATGGAACAGTAAGACGAGGATATGACGCCTTGGATGGAGACTCCCGCTGAATGTTGATCTTAGGATCAATCGACAGTTGGGAGTTTTTGTTGTCTGATATAGTTTTGTACCGCTCCCCTACCCTTGGTTATAATGGAGATACACATGACGGCATCCGTATTATGGTTGATTGGTGATCCGTAAAGATCATGTAGGGGATTGGAAGAAGGCTATGAAACCAGATCAAACAGGCGTAAGGCTCCTGCGGGGAGCGTTTATTCTCAGTGCGGCCGCGATTCTGTCCAAGCTGATTGGAACATTGCAAAAAATACCGCTACAAAATATGGGCGGAGATGCCGTATTCGGCATCTACAACACGGTTTATCCGTTTTATATGATGATGATTACCCTTGCGGCTGTCGGTTTCCCGGCTGCCGTCTCCAAATATGTGGCGGAGTATGAGGCGGTGGGACGAACCGAGGACAGCCACCGGCTGCTGAAGCTGTCTTCCATCACCTTGGTGCTGTTTGGTCTAATCCTGGGTTTCCTGATGTATGTTTGCGCTCCATGGATTGGCCTATGGATCGGAAGCAGCCAAGTGGTTCCTGCGCTTCGCGCAGGTGCATTGGCTTTGGCGTTCGTTCCTTGGATGGCGGTACTGCGCGGTTATTTTCAGGGTCTGCACAATATGGTGCCAACGGCGATTTCCCAGATTACGGAGCAGATTGTCCGTGTAGGGGTTATGATTGCGCTGCTGCTCTACATGATTCGTGCCGGAGCCCGTGCAGATATGATTGCGGCCGGGGCGCTCCTGGGGTCTGCCGCCGGCGGTGCAGCCGGGCTCTTGGTGATGGGGCTGTACTGGCGGAAGCACATCAAGGGGTATCGAGGCAAGGTACATGGAGGAGAAGGAAGTTCAACATTCGGCATACCGGATATGAACGATTCGGGGCAGCATGCCGATGTAACTAAAGAGGGAGCAGGTGTTCTAATTCGCCGCCTGCTTGCCTACGGCATCCCGGTTTGCCTCAGTCTGCTTGCGGTTCCTTTGATTGGACTGGTGGACACTTTCACAGTGCCGCGGCTGTTGAAATCCAGCGGGCTTGGCGAAGCGCTGACGATGGCGGAGTTTGGGATCTATAACCGGGGTCTGCCGCTGGTCCAACTGGTTACGATGCTGGCTGCCTCCTTGTCGGTTCTGTTTATTCCTGCACTGGCGGAAGCCAAGTTCAGAGGAGAGTCAGACCGTGTTGCAGGGCAAACCCGTATGGCCCTTCGCTGGTTCTGGCTGATCGGGATGACGGCCTCCGTAGGACTGGCCGTGCTTGCCGAGCCGATTAACATCATGCTGTACGAAGATGCAGCCGGTACAGGGACGATGCAGGTGATTGCCTTCACGGCGGCCGGAGGGACGCTGAGCACGATTACAGCCGCGCTGCTTCAGGGCATCGGCGTCGTGAAGGCGCCAGCGCTCCATCTGCTGGCGGCGGCTGGACTGAAGCTGCTGCTCAACCTGCTGCTGGTGCCGCAGCTGGGCATTACCGGCGCAGCCATCGCTGGCGTGGCTGCGCACCTGACCGCCGCAGCGCTCAATCTCGCGCTGCTCTCACGCAGTGCCGGCGCACGGCTTGACGCCGGCGGGCTGCTCGCGAGGACGCTGCCCGTCCTCGCAGCGGTGGCGCTGGCCGCCTGGGGCGCAGGCGAAGCGGCCAGCGGCATCTTGGCGGCGGCCGGCTTCGCCCCAGGCCGCCTTACCTCCGCGGCCCGGAGCCTGAGCGGCGTCGCGGCCGGTGGCGGCGCCTTCCTCATCGGCGCCGCGCTCACGAAGCTCCTCACGGAGGAGGAGCTTCGGATGCTGCCGAAGGTCGGAAGACCGCTGGCAGCCTTCTTGCGGGCCTTGCGTGTGCTGCGCTAAAAGCACGGCAAACGTGAGATGTTTGATCTTCTGTGATATAGTAGTGTACGATAACGACGTCTACAAGGCGGACGAAGAGCGAAAGGAAGTATCGTATGAGTGCATCCATTACGGTGGTCGGCCTGGGTTCTGGCAATCCTGATCGATTGACTATAGGCATCATAAAAACCATGCAGCGGGCATCGAAGGTGTATGTGCGCACATTATCTCATCCCGTAATCGCTGCGTTGAATGAATTCCAGGTCAATCCGGAATCGTTTGACCATGTGTATGAAGCACATGACACCTTTCCTGAGGTGTACGAATCCATTGCATCCGCTCTGATCAACCTGGCCAGAGCTGCTGAGGATAATCGTGAGATTGTCTACGCGGTGCCGGGACATCCCATGGTAGCGGAAGCCACGGTTCGGTTGTTGCGGGAGCGCTGCCCGGGAGAGAATGTGACCCTGACGGTGCTCGGCGGTGAGAGCTTTCTGGACGAGGCCTTCGTTCGCCTTGGTTTCGATCCCATTGAGGGCTTCCAGCTTCTCGATGCAGCTGAGCTTCAAGCAAGCGTCCTTCAGCCGCAGCTGCATACCCTGATCGGCCAGGTGTATGACATGTTTACCGCTTCGGAAGTCAAGCTGGCGCTGATGGAACTGTATCCGGACGATTACCCGGTTATCGTGGGCCATGCGCTGGGCGTTGAAGGCGAGGAAGCGATTCAGCGTGTGCCGCTCTACGAACTGGATCGTATCGAAGGTTACGGGAACCTGTCGCTGGTCTATGTGCCTCGAAGTGATGACAGCCAGCTCCGGCAGAGGACGTTTGCCAGACTTCATGAAATTGTCGGCATTCTGCGCAGTCCTGAAGGCTGCCCATGGGACCGTGAGCAGACCCATGAGTCCATCCGCAAAAATCTGATCGAGGAAACCTACGAGGTGCTTGAGACGATTGATGAGGATGATCCTGAGCATATGCAGGAGGAGCTTGGTGATCTCTTGCTGCAGATTATGCTGCATTCACAGATGGAGGAGGAGCTCGGTACCTTTACAGTGTACGATGTCATTCAAGCCCTGAATGACAAGCTGATCTTCCGTCATCCGCATGTCTTTGGCGAGAGCAGCGCCAAAGACGCGGAATCGGCCTTGCAGAACTGGGAGCAGATGAAAGCCGAGGAGAAGCGCCTTAAAGGCCTCTCCCCGGAGAAAGCCTCTGTACTGGACGGCATACCGCGGGATCTTCCCGCATTGATGAAAGCGTACAAGCTTCAGAAGAAGGCATCCAAGGTCGGCTTTGATTGGGATAACATCGAAGGTGTGTTCCAGAAGATTGAGGAGGAGCTTGGTGAACTGCGGCAGGCCGTGGCCGAAGGTCAGTCAGCCGAGGATACGGCACTTGAGCTGGGCGATCTGCTGTTCGCGGTCTCCAATGCAGCAAGATTCATCGGAGCAGACCCGGAAGAGTCACTTTCGAGAACGAACCGGAAATTTGTCAGTCGCTTCAGCTACATAGAGGAGCAACTTGCTTTGCAGGGAAAATCCGTTGAGGGAAGTACTTTGGACGAGATGGAAGCCCTATGGCAGGCTGCCAAATCGGGATCGTCACACAACGGCGGGATCCACGGGTGAAAAAAGGCAACTTTTCACGAAAAAATAAAAAAATAGGGATTTGCGGCAGGAATTCCGCAAGGCATCCAGAATAATCATTTATGGTGAAATCTTGCAGAGTGCAAGGCGGTTTAACCGAATAACCGTAAATCTTATATTTTTCTGATAATTGGGAGGATTTAACTCATGAACAAAACAGATCTGATCAACAACATTTCCGGTAAAAGTGGATTGACAAAAAAAGACGTTGAGAACGTCTTGAATGGCTTCCTTGGCGAAATCACGGATGCTTTGGCTAATGGTGATAAAGTTCAATTGATCGGCTTCGGTACTTTCGAAACTCGCAAACGCGCTGGACGCACAGGCCGTAACCCGCAAACAGGCAACACCATCGAAATTCCAGAATCGAACGTTCCTGCATTCAAAGCAGGCAACAAACTTAAAGAAGCTGTAAAATAATGCGAGTCGATAAATTCCTGAAAGTATCGAGGTTAATTAAGCGGCGTACCGTAGCGAAAGATGTATCGGATCAAGGCCGGGTGCTGATCAACGGCCGTGAAGCGAAGCCGAGCAGCACGGTTAAATTGGGCGATGAGATCACCGTCCAGTTTGGCCAGAAGCTCGTGACCGTCCGGGTCGAGCGTCTTACCGAGACAACCCGTAAAGATGAGGCAACCAGCCTCTATACCTTGGTCAAGGAAGAACCGATCGTTAAAGATCACGGTCTGGACTGGTAAGCAGCCTAAACCGTTACATGAAGCGTCCTTCTCACATGGGGTGAGGGGGACGCTTCTGTTTTTTATGCCATGATCTTCACTGAAGTGCGCTTCCGGGTTCTAAAGACAGGCACCTTTCCATAAGCTATTGTTAAAAGGAGGGGTACATGCCATGATCGACCAAGGGAAGGGCAAGTTTCATGACCTGAGGATGCAGAACCGGAAGCTGCTGGACATAACGGGTGTCCAAAATGTGGAGAGTTTTGACAGTGAAGAATTTCTGCTTCAGACCGAGCTGGGGCATCTCACCATTCGGGGGCAAAATTTACATATTAAAAATCTCAGCCTGGAAGAGGGGCTTTTGTCTATTGAAGGTCAGGTGCATTCACTTATTTACCTGAATCCCGGTTCTCAGGCCAAGAATAAGAGCCTGCTCGGTAAGCTGTTTAAATGAACCCAAGCGTACAATGGATCACGCTGCTCTGGATGCTCTTCTCCGGAGCAGCGATGGGAGTCGCCTTCGACAGCTACCGGGTGCTGGCCGGGCAGCTCCATTTCCCAAAATGGTCCAAGCATACCCTAGACTTCCTTTACTGGATTGCGGCAGCGTTCTTCATTTTTCGCATGTTGTACTTCACCAATAACGGCCAACTGCGTTTTTACGTGTTTGTAGGGCTATTTATAGGGGTTTGGATCTATTTTTTATTATGGAGTGTCATAACCCAGCGTTTTGTGGTAATGTTAATTCAAGTGACAAAAGGCATATTGTCCTTTTTGTACAAGTTGTTCCGCATGTTGCTTTGGAATCCGATTAAAGGAATCCTGATGTTATGCTTAGGGTTGTTAAGGTTTCTATGGAAGTTTCTCCTGTCGCTGTTGCGTTTGGTACTTAAATGCCTCATGCCTTTTTGGCGACTCTTGAAATGGATGCTGAGACCGATCACATCCAGAGTCAGGTTACCTGCATGGAGCAAGCAATTAGCGGACAAGGTTATTAAGGCGTGGAAGCGCTGGTTTTAGGAGGTATGGTCATGGGAAGATTTGCTGATCCGTCGAAGCAGGCTCCCCAACAAACCAAGACGAAGAACAAAGGCGCCCGCCGGCGTAAAAGAATGTTTGTGGCGATGATGGCGCTGTTTTTGATCTGGGCAGGTTCAACGCTCTGGTCCCAGAATGACCGCATCCGTAATCAGAACGAAGCGCTAGCTCAGAAGCAAGGGGATTATAAGTCCGTTGAACAATCGCTAAACCAGATTCATCATGAAGTGGAGCGATTGAAGGACCCTGAATATATCGGGCAGATTGCCCGTAAGAAATTTGGTTTATATCTGCCAAATGAAACACCGATCATTCAGCCCCAAAATTCGGGCGAAAAGCCGTAATTAGGCATGACAGACGTCTGTTGACCTTGTTTAGGTCATTATCGTATAATCAAATCACCGCAGCGCGATTTTTAAATCCGACTGTATATTTTTAAGGGAGGATCATTTTATTCTATGGCAATTGAAGTGGGCACCAAGTTAGAGGGCAAGGTGACAGGCATAACGCATTTTGGAGCATTTGTGGATCTGTCAGGAGGTGTCACGGGTCTCGTTCACATCTCGGAGATCGCCGACAACTACGTTAAGGATGTCAACGATCATTTGAAGATCAACGATGTCGTTACCGTGAAGGTGATTAATGTCGACAAGGACGGCAAGATCGGTCTATCGATCAAGCAGGCCGTCGACAAGCCGGCTTCCGAAAGTCGTCCACCCCGCGCACCGAGACCGGAACGCAGTGGAGGCGGCGGCGGAGAACGATTCGGAGGTGGCGGTGGTGGAGGATTCAACCGTGAACGCGGTGGACGCCCGTTTAAGCCTGCGGCCAACAAGCCTTCATTCGAGGATAAAATGTCACGCTTCCTAAAAGACAGTGAAGAACGAATCTCTTCGCTTAAGAAGAATACGGAAGGTAAACGCGGCGGACGCGGAGCCAAACGTATGTAATTCGATAAAATATAAACTGACCGCAGAGGGAAATCGCCTTCTGCGGTTTTTTTGTCGTTGTATCCAAGGGTACGACAGGTTCCTACGCAATTTACGGCGCTCCCGTGGAAATGCGCGCGGGATGTCCGCCTCAATTCGGGAAATGATCTGCCTGGATGTTTCAAGCTTGATCGGTGGAAACACCGCTGGGCGCGTAGGATGAACGCTCTTTTCCCGAACGTTCGCAAGGCACGGCGATTTTGTCGGAAATTTCTTTGGGGCTTGTCCGGTGTTCTGACAAACTTTCCTGAATGGGGGTTTTATAATGGGACCAACAAATTCGTGAAGAATGGGGTGCCAGCGTAATGGACAAAAGAAATCTGGTGATGTTTCCGGGTACTGAGGCAGTTAAAGGGGGAGCGGGTTCTATTCGTGCCCGTGTAACAGAACGTTTAGGGCAGCTGTCTTTCCTGCAGCGTCCCATCCACTTCCTGGCCGCAAAGAAGTGGATGATCTTGCTAACCTTCATGGGTTTCCTGCTTGGACGAGCGATGATTCTGGGAGAGCTGTCTCCGTTTGCAGTTGCTTATTTTGCAGTCATTGCCTTTATGCGCCGCGATTATCTTCTCCCGGTAGGCGTGGCTATCGTGGCAGGAAGTTTATTTGCGTCCTTTCCGGTGGCTTGGATGGTGCCGGCAGAGATCTTGATCTTTTATTTTATGATGCGGGGATTGGAGACCTATGAACGGGCGGAACTGTCTTATGCACCGCTGATGGTGTTTGTCTCCACTTTCTTTGTGAACCTTTTCAGTGTCCTCATCGGGCCGAGCATTACCTGGTACTCCATGATGATGCTTACCCTGAACGCCGTGCTCAGTTTTGTTCTGACGCTGGTATTTATCCAGGCCATCCCGGTGCTGACGCTTCGTAAAAAATCGTATGTCCTCCGAAACGAGGAAATTCTATGTATTATCATTCTGCTGGCGTCGGTCATGACAGGGGCCGTCGGCTGGACAGTCCAATCCCTGTCGGTGGAGCATGTATTATCCCGGTATCTGATTTTGCTGTTTGCTCTAGTGGGGGGAGCTCCGCTGGGTGCCTCCGTGGGCGTAGTGACGGGATTAATCCTCAGTCTTGCCAATATATCGGCATTCTCCCAAATGAGCCTGCTCGCATTTTCCGGGATGCTCGCCGGGATGCTGAAGGAAGGAAAGAAAGGCGGTGTTTCGCTGGGAATGCTTCTGGGAGCTACCATTCTCTCCATTTATTTCAGCAATCCTGGTGAAGTGATGATATCGACTTGGGAAACCTGTGCTGCCATTGTGTTATTCCT
Organism: Paenibacillus sp. Cedars; assembly: GCF_003184205.1. Classification (NCBI taxonomy): domain Bacteria; kingdom Bacillati; phylum Bacillota; class Bacilli; order Caryophanales; family Paenibacillaceae; genus Paenibacillus; species Paenibacillus sp. Cedars. The sequence goes on along the minus strand of NZ_CP020866.1, from coordinate 5,857,071 downwards.
GATCACGCCGAAGAGTGTGATGCAGGCCATTGGCAAATACGTGCCGGGTACGCAGGACCATACTCGTTCTCAGCACGAATATGCGAAGCGGGTTCGAGATCTTACGGCGGATCGCGTGACGCAGTTCTCCAAGGTGTTCCGCCAGCTCTCGCAAAGTTTTGGACAAACCTCAGGGGTCATGCAGCCTCCAGGCAGACAAACGGAGGAGATGAACCATTTCATGAATGCCGTGGCTGAAGGCAGCTGTGCCACATGCTATAAACGGAATCAGTGCTGGGATATGAAGTTTTACCAGACTTATAAATATATGACCGATATGATGACCTCAATTGAGGAGAATCCGGAGTTGGAAGCCAAGGATCTGCCGCCGGAATGGAGCCGGATCTGCGCCAAGAAGGAGGAAGTGCTTGGCATACTGAAGCAGCAGTATCATCTCTACCAACATGATATGCAGTGGAAACGCCAAATATACGATAGCCGTCATCTGGTAGCGGAACAATTATCCGGGGTTTCGCAGGTGATGGAGGACTTGGCCCGGGAGATCAAGCGGGAGAGCCAAACGATGCACATACAGGAGGAGCAGATCAGAGAAGCGTTGCAGCAGCTCGGGTTATCGATTCAAGGCATCGACATCATCAGTTTGGATTCCGGCCAGGTTGAGATTGAGATTATTCATGCATATACCCGAGGGTATGACGAATGCAGGAAGATTATTGGACCTCTGCTGTCTGACATTATCGGGGAGCACATCGCTGTGATGGAAGAGACCTTGACCCATCCGAGGGATGGTTTGGCGACTGTGCGTTTTGGTTCAGCCAAGACGTTTGAAATTATGACGGGGGTAGCGGCGGCAGCCAAGGGAGGAGATATTTTATCGGGTGACAGCTTCAGTACGGTCGAGTTGGGCAACGGTACGTTTGCGGTAGCGCTTAGCGATGGGATGGGTAACGGGGAAAGGGCGCGGCTCGAGAGCAGCTCGGCACTCAATATATTGGAGCAGCTGCTTCAATCGGGGATGGATGAGAAACTTGCGATTAAATCGGTTAACTCGATTTTGATGCTGCGCTCGCCGGACGAAATTTATGCCACGGTTGATATGGCTCTAATCGATCAATATACCGCTCAGACCACGTTCATGAAGATCGGCTCAACCCCAAGCTTTATTAAACGGGGCAGCGATGTCATACCGGTATCGGCCAGCAATCTTCCGATTGGCATCATTCAGGATATCGAGGTGGATCTGGTATCATTACAGCTTCAGGCAGGCGATGTTCTGATTATGATGACGGATGGAATCTATGATGCTCCTGGTTACGCCGTTAACAAGGAGCTGTGGATGAAGCGCTTGATTCAGGAAGTGAGCAGCGAAGACCCGCAGGAAATTGCCGATTGTTTGTTAGAGAAAGTCATTCGTTATCAACAGAACCAGATTCATGATGATATGACGGTGGTGGTCGGACGCGTCGATCATTTTCATCCCGAGTGGTCCAATGTGCATGTGCCGGGATTTGCTCGAATGGAACGGCCCCGAACGGTTAGCTGACGGATTCAGGTAAAATATGTGATTACCCGGGAAATGGAGGAACCTAAGAAGACCCTGAATCTTTTTCCGCCTATTCTTTTCCTATTGGTCGTTTGAACTCTCTTGAATGTGGAAATGATAGAGATAGAAGTCAAATCGATAGGAATGGATGAGACGGAGGCGATTATTTAATTATGAAACAAATTCTACTGATTACAGATGGATGCTCAAATGTAGGGGCCAGTCCGGTACTGGCCGCAGCCCATGCGCTGCAGGACGGAATTGTCGTAAACGTGGTGGGGGTTCTTGATTACGGGACGATCGGTGAGCTTGGGGGACTGGAGATTAAGGAGATTGCCAAAGCGGGAGGAGGCATTCACCGGATCGTAGGTACACCGCAGCTGGCACAGACGATGCAGATGATGACTCGGAAAACGGTGGTTCAGACGATCCAACAAGCGGTAAATAAAGAGATACAGCATATTTTAGGGAGCGGGTCATTGGAGGAGCTTCCGCCAGACAAGCGTTCACAAGTCGTTGAAGTGGTGGATGAGCTGGCTGAGACGTCATCCCTTCAAGTAGCGCTGTTAATTGATGCAAGTGCCAGCATGAAGCCTAAACTGGCTGCTGTTGAAGAGGCAATACGTGACTTGATGCTGAGCCTGAAAGCGCGCTTAGGCTCAAGTAAGCTGTCCGTATTCCATTTTCCGGGCAAGCATAGCGGCGAAGATGTGGTCATGGACGTGGATTGGACCTCGGATCTGGATGGTGCGAGGGGGATGTTCAGCCGGCTTCAGATGAAAGGGGCTACGCCGACAGGACCTGCCCTGTTAAAGGTGATTGAATTTTACCGATATGGTACACTAGAAGGTAATCAATCATGGCAGGGTGATTCCAGCCAAGAGGAAGGGATGCTCGGTGACTACGTTGTCTAACCCGGGTTACCCGCCAGGAACCGTAATTACCGGTAAATGGCGGAACAGCCGGTATATCGTGGAACGTATGCTCGGCAAAGGGGCTAACGGCAAGGTGTATCTGGTCCATCGGGCAGGAGTACGCGGGCGTTATGCTCTGAAAGTAGGTCATGACGCTCTGGATCTTCAATCCGAAATTAATGTGCTGAATGCGTTGAAAGAACAGATGCCGGACCCGTATCTTGTGGAGGCGGACGATCATCATGATGGCAGCCATGAGGTGTCCTTCTATGTCATGCGTTACATTGAGGGGAGCCCGCTGCATCGGTTTATTCGCAAACGCGGCACCGAGTGGGTAAGTCTGATTGGATTGAAGCTGCTTGAGAAGTTGTCTGTTCTGCATGCATCAGGCTATGCATTCGGGGATTTGAAGCCGGATAATGTAATGGTCTCGGCATACGGAAGAGTGGAGCTGATCGATTACGGAGGCGTCAGCTCCTTTGGGCGCAGCGTAAAACAGTTTACAGAATGGTATGATCGGGGATACTGGAATGCCGGAAGCCGAACCGGCGACGTATCCTATGATTTGTTCTCGTTTGCCGTGATGTGTATCGGCCTGCTGGATGAGAAATCCTTAAGGGAGGCATCTTGCCAGCTTCCCCAGACCCGCAGTGTTGCAGATCTGCAGCTGATACTGCGAAGAAACCCTGTGTTCAAGCCATACGCTGTCTGGCTGAATAAGGCGTTATGCGGAAATTTCGCGGATTCACGGGAAGCGTTGAACGAGTGGAAGAAACGGATGTATGAAGGCACAGCCAAGAGCGCGCGTCCTATTCCGGGGCGTACGCCTCGGTGGCTGAGGAACGCATTTGCCTTATCGTTAGTCATTATGGCCTGTGCCGTTTATTTCTTCTTCCGCTCATGAAGCAACGTCTTGTCACTGGGAGTTATAAAGGGGATCTGCAAGTGAAACAGGATTATTTACGGACATTTGTTCATAACGTGGAGCGAACCGCCGCAGAGTTTGAGCTGTGGTCGGAGGGTGATGGTATCGTGGTCGCTGTTTCCGGCGGCCCCGATTCCGTTGCGCTTCTGCACGTGCTGCACGAAATTTCGCTGAACCATACGCCGCTTAGGCTGATCTGCGCCCATGTGCATCATGGCTTTCGAACTGAATCGGATCAAGAGGCAGAGATGGTGCGTGAGTTGGCGAAGCGGCTGGGGCTCCCCTTAGAGACAGCGTTCATTGATATTCCTGCTTATATGGAAGAGAGCGGCAAGGGAGGACAGGAGGCAGCTAGAGAGAAGCGCTATGAATTTCTGCTGCAAACTGCACAGAAATACAATGCACGCTCAGTGGCTCTTGCTCATCATGCCGACGATCAGGCCGAGACGGTATTGATGAGGCTTCTGCGGGGAAGCGGTCTTCCCGGGCTTGCCGGAATTAAATTTAAGCGCACGGAAAAAAAAGTGGAACTTATCCGTCCGTTCCTTCGTATGTACAAAGCGGATATCGTGGAGCTGTGCCGGGTGTGCGGTTTCCAGTATGCGGTAGATAACAGCAATCTGCAGACGAAGTACCGCCGCAACGCGATTCGTCTGGAAGTATTGCCTTTCCTGGAACAATACAATGGGCAGTTCTCCTCCTCACTCAATCAGCTGGCCGAAATTGTCCAGCAGGAGGATGATTTTGTGGAGCGTGAAGCTGCGAAGCAATTTCGGAGAATGGTGCAGGAGAACGATGGGAGGCTCGCTTTCGACGCGCCTTCCTTTTTGGGCTTACATGTCGCTTTACAACGGCGTTTGATTAAACTAATATTAAATTACCTGCCCTCAGATCAGGAAAACACCGATTTTGTCAAGATTGAATCGGTTCGCCAAGGGATTCTTAACGATCAACGAAGCAATTGGCGTCTGGATCTGGGCGACGGCATTACCTGTGTTCGCGAGTATGGCCAAGTCCAGTTCTGGCCTAAGCCTCCGGAAGAACAGGGACAGTACATATACATTCTTGATTCTCCTGATGTTTCAGAGCTGTATGTTAAGGAAATCGGAAAAATGCTGAAATTGTCGTTAAAGACAGGAAGCGAAAGCCGGAGCGGCTCCAGACCATCGCCCTTTGTGGCGGATTTTGATGCGGATGGGCTGCAGTTTCCTTTAACCGTACGTAACAGACAGCCGGGAGACAAGATGAAGATCATGGGATTAAACGGAAGCAAAAAGGTGAAAGATATTCTCATTGATGAGAAAATTCCACCGTCTGTCCGTTCCCGGATTCCTATTCTTTGTGACAGTTCCGGCAGCATCGTGTGGATTCCAGGTGTACGACGTTCCGTTCATGCCGCTTGCGGGCGGCACACATCACGAATTCTCCGGATGGAGCTATCGGATGCTTAAGGCAAGTGTTAAACGAAGAATGGCCCGTTTCACGCTTTCATAGTATAAACGTAGGAGGTCCACTTAAGTTGCAGAATGACATTCAGGAAATACTCATCAGTGAAGAAGAGATTCACGCAAAAATTAAGGAACTCGGTTCCAAGCTAAGCGCCGAATATGCGGGACGCAATCCACTAGTAATTTGCGTTCTTAAAGGTGCGTTTATTTTTATGGCCGACTTGGTTAAATCCATATCAGTACCTCTGGAGCTGGATTTCATGGCTGTTTCCAGCTATGGGGCATCTACGAAATCCTCTGGCGTGGTCAAAATCATTAAAGATTTGGACGCGTCCGTTGAAGGAAGAGATGTTCTGATTGTGGAGGATATTATCGACAGCGGCCTTACGCTAAGTCATTTGATTGAGCTGCTTAAGAGCCGTAAGGCAAATTCGGTGTGCGTAGTTACCCTGTTTGACAAACCGGCACGCCGTACGGTGGATTTGCAGGCTGATTATACCGGGTTTGTACTGCCCGACGCTTTTGTTGTCGGATATGGACTCGATTATGCCGAGCATTACCGGAACCTCCCCTACATCGGGATTTTGAAGCCGGAAATCTACAGCAGTTAAACCGCGCCAATGGGCTGCTGCCACAGATTAGGGCCCTTTGTTGAGATGGCCAGACAGGCTGTGGTAAAATATCTTATGTGTCTTGAGAGGAGGTAGGGGATGAGTCGGTTCATCCGGAATTCTGGTTTTTATTTGATTCTATTTTTGGTCGTGGTGGGCATAGTTCAATTTGTCACCAATGGCGGCGAGCAAGCCGATGCCCCTAGTTATAACGAGCTGCGGCAGGAAGTCAAAGCTAACAACATAGAGGAAATGACGGTGCAATTTGACGGTTACGCTTATCTGGTGACCGGTAAGTATAGGGAGATTACCGAAGAGAAAAAATCGGAGAATTTCTCAACCTATATTCCTGCTACGGATGCAGCTATGCAAGAGCTGACTGCAGCCAGTGACAGCAACAAAGTCAAACTGACCGTGGTGCCAATGGAAGGCCAAAGCATTTGGCTGACATTACTTTCATCCTTTATTCCGCTCATCATTATGTTTGTTCTGTTCTTCTTCCTGTTTAATCAGGCTCAGGGCGGCGGCGGCAAAGTGATGAACTTTGGTAAGAGCAAAGCCCGCTTATATAATGAAGAGAAGAAACGGATTACATTTGAAGATGTAGCCGGAGCAGATGAAGAGAAGCAGGAACTTATTGAGGTTGTTGACTTCTTGAAAGATCCGCGCAAGTTTAACACGGTAGGCGCTCGCATTCCGAAGGGTGTTCTCCTTGTCGGTCCTCCGGGAACCGGTAAGACACTCCTGGCACGTGCTGTTGCCGGTGAAGCGGGAGTGCCATTCTTCAGCATTTCCGGTTCCGATTTTGTTGAGATGTTTGTCGGTGTTGGCGCATCTCGGGTGCGCGACTTGTTCGAGAATGCGAAGAAGAATGCTCCATGTATTATCTTTATTGATGAGATTGATGCTGTAGGTCGTCAGCGCGGTGCCGGTCTTGGCGGCGGACATGACGAGCGTGAGCAAACACTCAACCAATTGCTGGTCGAGATGGATGGTTTCGGAGCAAACGAAGGCATTATCATCGTTGCTGCAACGAACCGACCGGATATTTTGGACCCGGCGCTTCTTCGTCCGGGACGTTTTGACCGTCAGATTACAGTAGATCGTCCAGATGTGAAGGGCCGTGAAGCTGTGCTGAAAGTCCATGCACGCAACAAGCCGTTGACGAAGGATGTTAAATTGGACATCATCGCTAAACGTACGACAGGATTTACGGGTGCCGATCTGGAGAATCTCCTCAATGAGGCAGCCTTGCTTGCGGCACGCCGCAATCGTAAGGATATCTCCATGCGAGAAGTGGATGAAGCGATCGACCGTGTGATCGTGGGTACGGAGAAGCGCAGCCGCGTGATCAGTGACCGCGAGAAACGTATCGTAGCTTATCACGAGGCGGGTCACACCATTGTAGGTTACTTCCTCGAGCATGCGGATACCGTTCATAAGGTAACGATTATCCCTCGTGGTCGTGCTGGTGGATACGTCATTATGATGCCGAAGGAAGATCGGATGCTCGTGACGAAACAGGAATTGCTTGATCGTGTATCCGGTTTGCTTGGTGGTCGTGTAGCCGAGGAGTTGTTCATTGGCGAAATCGGTACCGGAGCATACAGTGACTTCCAGCAGGCAACCGGCATTATCCGCAGCATGGTTGTGGAGTACGGTATGAGTGAGAAGCTTGGACCGATGCAGTTCGGTACATCCCAAGGACAGGTGTTCCTGGGACGCGATATCGGACACGAGCAGAACTATAGTGATCAAATCGCTTATGAGATCGATCAAGAAATGCAGCGGTTCATCAACGATTGTTACGAGAAGTCTAAAGAGATTCTGACCAAGCATTCCAAAGAAGTTCACCTGATTGCGAATACGCTTCTTGAGATGGAAACACTGGAGCTTGAGCAAATCAAGAATCTCATTGAGACTGGATCAGCTGAAGGCAATGGCAATGGAGAAGGTGAAGGTTCTTCCGAGAGCGGCGAACCGATCATCGACAACATTGGTGACGTGAAAGTTCGCATCCAAGGGAAAGAAGACGGAGATCAGCCGATTTCCACGGAAGAAATTCCGAACAACCCGATGGATTCGAATGATCAACAGCCGGAGCCTAAAGATTCGGACCGTAAGGATCCTCCAGATGGATCGGACAACGGAAACAGCAGGTTAACGTAATATTCGCTGATAAAACATCGAATACCGAATAAAATCGAAGAACCGGAGAACGATAATTCGTTTTCCGGTTCTTTTTGTGCTTTCTATCACATTGACAGGGCACAGAACGAACGTGTACATTAGTTGTTAAATAAGGATGCGCATCCTTTCACAAAGGTATAAACCATCCTGGAAGTCACATGGTCATCAAGCGGTTTACAGCCGGACTACATAAAGGGAGAGGGTCGATCATGGAAGCTTTGGCACTGGAGCGTAAGGCAGAGCAAAACCGTGAACTGCGTGAGCGGTTAATGCAATTGAAGAAGGAACGTAACGCAATTATTTTGGCTCATTATTATCAACGGGATGAAATACAGGAGGTCGCTGATTTCCGCGGGGATTCCTTCTTGCTTGCGCAGAAAGCAGCACAAACCGATGCTGAGGTTATCGTATTCTGCGGTGTGCACTTTATGGGTGAGAGCGCTAAAATCCTGGCACCGGGCAAAACCGTTCTTATTCCTGATGAGCGTGCCGGTTGTCCGATGGCGGATATGGTGAACGTTGACGGCTTGCGGAAGTTGAAAGCGCAGCACCCGAATGCAAAAGTGGTAACTTACATCAATTCATCAGCTGAGATCAAAGCAGAAACAGATATCTGCTGTACTTCATCCAATGCGGTAAAGGTGATTCAATCCGTCGATTCAGATGAAATTATATGGGTGCCTGATAAAAATTTAGGGCACTACGTCCAGCAGCATACCGACAAGAAGCTGATCATCTGGGAAGGGTACTGCAACACGCATGATATGCTGACCGTTAAGGATGTTGTCGAGATGAGAGCCAAGCATCCTGGTGCCGAGTTTGTGGTGCATCCGGAATGCCGTCCGGAGGTCGTTGCGATGGGTGATTTTGTAGGCAGCACAACTGCGATTCTGGAATATTGCAAAAATTCGTCTGCCAAGGAGTTTATTGTAGGTACAGAGGATGGCACAGGATATCAGCTTCGATTGGATAGCCCGGATAAATCGTTCCATTTTGCCACGAAATTCCTGGTTTGTCCCAATATGAAAGTGAATAATCTCAAAAAGCTGGTCAAAGCACTGGAAACGATGAAGCCGCAAATTTATGTGCCTCCGGTCGTTGCAGAGAAAGCCAGAACTTCATTAGAGCGCATGTTACAGGTTAAGTAGCATGCGCTACTCTTTCGTGAAAAGACAGGTGAGGCATCGTGATACCGCAGTATTTGATTGATTTTGAACTGAACGATCTGCCGGTCGTCCAGACGGATGTTATCGTCATCGGTTCAGGCATTGCGGGTTTATATACGGCCATTTTGGCAAGTGCCACTCAAAAGGTGCTGCTGATTACAAAGAAATCGCTGCTCGAGAGCAACACTCGTTATGCTCAAGGCGGCATTGCTGCCGTAACAGCTGAAGATGACTCTCCGGTCTACCATCGCCAGGATACCCTGATGGCAGGGGCGGGACTATGCTCATCTACTGCGGTGGATGTCCTCGTAAATGAGGGACCGGTTGGGGTTCAGGAGCTGATTCGTCTTGGGACGATGTTTGATGTCGAGAATGGCGAGCTTGCGCTAACCAAGGAAGGTGCGCACAGTCACCGTCGTATTCTTCATGCTAATGGGGACGCTACCGGATATGAAATTGTACGTGCCCTTTCCATTCAGGTTGAAATGCTTCACAATATAGAAGTATGGGACGATCATTTTGTCATTGATCTGGTCACGGAGCAAGGGGAATGTCACGGTGCATTGGTACAGATGCCGGATGGCAGGCGGGTTTTTGTACGTGGGCGGGCGACCATTATGTGCTCAGGAGGCGCCGGCCAGCTGTACAGGTATACAACCAACCCGGAGGTTGCGACAGCCGACGGTGTTGCTATGGCTTACCGGGCAGGTGCGGACATCAGGGATATGGAATTCATTCAGTTCCATCCCACGGCACTTAGCTATCCGGGTGCACCACGGTTTCTGATCTCCGAGGCGGTTCGTGGCGAGGGCGCTGTTCTTCGTAATATCAAAGGGGAACGGTTCATGCCAAAGTACCATGACTTGCTGGAGCTGGCCCCCCGGGATATTGTTGCCCGGGCCATTGTCAGCGAGATGGAAGCGACGCGGTCTACCTTTGTGTATCTGGACATTACCCATGAGTCACCAGAGATGGTCAAACATCGGTTCCCGACGATTTATGAGACATGCATGCAGTATGGACTTGATTTATCGTCAGATTGGATTCCGGTCTCCCCGGCTGCGCATTATATGATGGGGGGCATCAAGACCAATTTGCACGGAGAGAGCAGCGTGAAGCGCTTGTTCGCTTGCGGAGAGGTTTCGTCTACCGGCGTTCATGGAGCGAACCGGTTGGCAAGCAACTCGCTTTCGGAAGCGGTTGTATACGGCAGTCGCATTGTGGAACGTATTCAGAAGCTCCCTGAACCATCAGAAGGGCCTCTTCATGTATCATATCAGCTTGGACGTAAGGATGCCCCGTCACAAGCGATAGTTGAAAAACGCCTGAAACTTCAAAAAGTGATGGTACGATATGCAGGGCTTCGCCGCAATCGGGATACCCTATTAAGAGCTGCAGAAGAGCTTGGCCGTCAGCTGCCATTGTTCCAAGCGCTGCTCTCGAAACGTGAGGAATACGAGTTTGCCAACATGCTCACCGCATCCCTGCTCGTGGTTCAGGGCGCGCTGGGTCGCGAAGAAAGCCGGGGAGCCCACTACCGTGAGGATTTCCCGGATCGGAACGACAGCGTATGGCAGAAGCATATTGTGCATACTCGGGATCAAGAGATGACGGAGGAATTGAGCGATGATGTTTAACGGATACCATGATGGCCTTCTCCAGAGCATTCGGACATGGCTGCAAGAGGATATTGGATCAGGGGATATTACAACCCTTACCACGATTGAGCCGGGTCACGAATCCAAGGCTGTTATTCATGCCAAGGAGGCAGGGGTTGTTGCGGGCATGCCTGCCGCAGAACTCGTATTCGAAACGGTCGATCCTTCCCTGACGTTTACGGCATTTGTCCGTGACGGTGACATGGTGGAGAAGGGTACCATTCTCGCTGAAGTGGAGGGAAGCACGCATCGTATTTTGACAGGGGAGCGGCTCGCTTTGAATTTGCTTCAGCGGCTGTCCGGCATAGCAACCCGAACACGTTCTTTTGTTGACATGCTGGAGGGATTACCGACCCGACTGGTGGATACTCGCAAAACAACACCAGGGCACCGTATGCTGGAGAAATATGCGGTTCGGGTCGGTGGCGGTGCGAATCATCGATTCGGCTTGTACGATGCCGTCATGATCAAGGATAATCATATTAAGGGTGCAGGCGGAATCGCGCAAGCGGTGAGCCGGGCAAGGGCTAATATTCCACATACAATGACCATAGAAGTTGAGACTGAGAGTTTTGTGCAGGTGGATGAAGCTTTGGAGGCAGGCGCTGATATCATCATGCTCGATAACATGAGTCATGACATGATGGCGGAGTCTGTTCGGAGAATCAAGGCCAGGTCCCCTCATGTGCGTGTCGAGGCGTCGGGAAACGTGACGCTGGAGACCGTGCGCGGGATTGCCGAAACCGGAGTGGATGTGATCTCCGTTGGACGGCTGACTTATTCTTTTCACAGCCTGGATATCAGCCTGGATCTTAACGAGAAGAAAGGAGGAGCAGTGGATTGATTCTGGTTGTAGATGTAGGGAATACCAATATTGTGCTGGGGGTATACCAGGGCAAGAAGCTGCTGCATGATTTTCGGATCAGTACAGCGCGTCAATCTACCGTGGACGAATACGGCGTATTAATTCACAATTTGTTTCAAATGTCGAATATATTGGTAAGCCAAATAGAAGGGGTTATTGTGTCTTCCGTAGTTCCTCCGCTTGTAGGCGTGGTTGAGGAGATGTGTAATAAATACATTGGCAAAGCCCCTCTTATCGTGGGACCGGGCATAAAAACCGGGCTTAATCTGCGGTACGAAAATCCGCGTGAGGTGGGCGCTGACCGAATCGTCAACGCTGTGGCAGCCGTCGAGCAGTACGGAGGGCCGCTGATTGTAGTGGATTTCGGTACGGCGACGACGTTTGACTGCATTGATCGGGATGGGAATTACCTCGGCGGTGCTATAGTGCCCGGGATTGGGATTGCCACGGAGGCCCTTGTACAGCGTGCTTCCAAGCTCCCGCGCATCGAGCTCGAGAAGCCCAAAAAGGTAATCGGACGCAACACCGTCCATGCCATGCAGGCCGGCATCGTGTATGGATACGCAGGCCAGGTCGATGGTCTGGTCAAACGCATAAAAGCCGAGATGGGAACGGACAATGTTAAGGTTATTGCTACCGGCGGATTGGCCGAGCTGATCGCAAGCGAGACGGAATCCATTGAGGAGATTGCCCCGCTTTTAACGCTTGAAGGCTTGCGCATTATTTATGAACGGAATTAATCGTTATACTTCAGTTGGACATAACAACTAAGAAGGACAAGGAGGCCTCAAGATGGATAAACAAAAAGACCGTATGCTGCGGGGAACTGCACTAAACGGAAAAGTACGGACATTTGCCGTTCGGACAACCGAACTGGTAGAAGAGTTGCGCCGGAGACATGATACGTTCCCTGTCGTCACAGCCGCTTTGGGCCGTACCGTGTCAGCAGCTGCGATGATGGGAGCCATGCTGAAAGGAGACGAACGCCTTAGCATACAAGTACGCGGCGATGGACCGATCGGACTGATTGCAGCCGAGAGTAGTGCCAACGGAGAAGTTCGCGGGTATGTCAAAAATCCGCATGTCGAGCTAACGAACATTCGTCCGGGCAAGATGGACGTTGCAGCAGCGGTGGGTACCACCGGCCACATTGATGTGATTAAGGATTTCGGCCTAAAGGAACCTTATCGGGGCAGCGTTCCGATCATTTCAGGTGAGCTGGCCGAGGATTTTACGTATTATTTTGCCGTTTCGGAGCAAACCAATTCCGCGGTAAGTCTGGGTGTGCTGGTTTCACCGGATTACACCGTGGCGAATGCCGGAGGTTTCATCATTCAGCTCCTTCCTGGAGTGTCCGATGAGGAGATTACGGAGTTGGAGCTTGCGTTAAGCAAGATTCCACCGATTACCGAGCTGCTGGAAGAAGGACTGGAGCTCGAGGATATCCTAAAGCGGGTTGTTCCGGATGTGACCATTCTGGAGGAAACGCCAGTGATCTTCAGCTGCGACTGCTCCCAGGAGCGGGTTGAGCGCGCATTGATCAGCTTAGGACTTGAAGAGCTTGAGCAGATGATTGAAGAGGATGGCAAGGCGGAGGTTTCCTGTCATTTTTGCAATGAGAAATATACTTACGATGAAGAACAGCTAAGATCCGTGCTAGAGCGGGCCAAATCTTAACGTTGGGATGAGCGACCGTGATGACGAGACAAGAGAAGGGATTGTGGGCGACCGTCATTGTCTTGACAGCATGCGTAATAGGTATGGGCGGCTGGGTGCTGTTTTCGGGGATTTTTTCGCAGGAGGCTTCGCCATCATTGAAAGATGGATCCCTGGCAGTCGCATCCATACAGGACAGGGCGATCACTGAAGACGAATGGGTTGACGAGCTAAAAAAGCGTTATGGCCGTGAAATGCTGATGACCATGCTGAATCGGCAAGCGGTAGCTCTGGAGGCCAAGGCGAAGGGCATTGATATTACGACGGCGGAAGTAGATGCGGAGATCGATGTGATGAGCCGCAGCTACGGTTCAAAGGAACGGTTCTTATCGGAAATGGAAGACCAGTTAGGGATTACCGAAGCAGAATTAAGGATGGAAACGACCTATAGGATGCTGCTTGAAAAAATCGCCACCTCTGATGTTTATATCGAACCGCAGCAGATTGATGCTTATCTGGAGTTGTACCCTGATCAATTTCGCCCCAAGAAACAACTGAATTTGTCCATGATTGAAGTGGCTTCGGAGGATGAGGCGAACCAGGCCATGGACCGGCTGGAGAACGGTGAAGATTTTGCTGCTCTCGCGTCTGAGATATCCTTGGATGAATACACCCGTGAGGAGGGCGGACAGATAGGGCTGATCGAAGAGGATGATCCTTTTCTGCCGCCCGCACTGCTTGATGCAGCTTTAGAGCTTGAACCAGGGGATATTGCGGGACCTATCTCACTCACAGACACCTATGCGATCGTTTATCTGCACGATATTATTGAGCCTAAGGCTCCCAGCGAGGACAAGATTCGCGAAGCGGTTCGTAAGCAGCTAGCGCTGGAACAGTCGATATCCTTATCGGAACTGGAGCGGCAGCTTCGGGAGAAGTATGAGGCACGAATCAGCGCGGGCACAGTCACGCTGTAGATCAAAATGAGGAAAAGCTCGCTGTAGCGGAGTAAATCTGCTGCAGGAGCTTTTTTTCACTTAAGTTAACCTTATTCGTCAAAGCAAGGGACACAGCGGCATTTCAGATTCCGCAATGGTAAGGGACACGCCCTCTTCTCGTTCAAGAGACGCAGGAAAATCCGCCTAGAAATGTTGAATTTCGAGCAATGGGATATTGACAATGGCTTATAACGTTGATAAGATGAAAGAACGAAAACCTACCTTTTTACTCGGATATTAGGAAAGCCGAAATAATCGAAAGTTTCAGATTATGCTGGCTCCACTATCTTTTTAACACATCCCAGACACTACAAATTCAATGATTCGACATTAGAATGAATAACATCATTATGTATTGACTATGTTTGTACATTTTATATTTATGAGGAGGGCTTTATTCATGGCAAAAGTCGTCAATAATGTGACGGAATTAATCGGTGGAACTCCACTTGTCCGTTTAAACCGGATTGTACCCGAGGATAGCGCAGAGATTTATCTGAAGCTGGAATACCAGAACCCGGGAGCAAGCGTTAAAGACCGCATTGCAATCAGCATTGTGGAAGAGGCGGAGAAAGACGGCCGCTTGAAACCAGGTGATACTATAATTGAAGCAACAAGTGGAAATACGGGTATCGGTTTGGCGATGGTGGCTGCTGCCAAAGGCTACAAAGCAGTTATCGTTATGCCTGAAACCATGAGCCTGGAGCGCCGCAACCTGCTGCGTGCCTACGGAGCGGAATTGGTCCTGACGCCAGGATCGGAAGGTATGAACGGCGCGGTTAAGAAGGCAGAAGAAATTCAGAAAGAAAATGCCGGATTTTTTATGGCTGAGCAATTCAAGAACCAAGCCAATGTGAAGATACACCGTGAGACGACAGGTCCTGAAATCGTGGAAGCCATCGAGTCCATCGGAGGTTCCCTGGATGCGTTCATCGCTGGTATCGGAACAGGCGGTACGATCACAGGAGCAGGTGAAGTGCTGAAAGGCCAGTTCCCTGACATCAAAATCATTGCGGTAGAGCCCGCTGCTTCGCCGATCCTTGCCGGAGGCAAACCAGGTCCTCACAAGATTCAAGGCATCGGAGCAAACTTTATTCCTGAAATCCTGAATCAAGAAATCTACGATGAGATCGTGCACGTAGAGAATGATGATGCCTTTGAAACATCCCGTCGTGTGGCGAAGGAAGAAGGCGTTCTTGGCGGTATTTCTTCCGGTGCTGCTGTATATGCTGCATTGAAGGTGGCTAAAGAGCTGGGTAAGGGCAAACGGGTGGTAGCTGTGATTCCAAGTAACGGGGAACGTTACCTGAGCACGCCTCTCTATAACTTCGAATAAGACGACTTTAAGATAAAACTGCGAATTTTCCCGTTCCGTTAGGGTCTGGACATACGTAGTTATAAGGAAGCCTTCAATGTGTTTTATAGCATTGGGGGCTTTTTGTGTATACTACTCTCAAAGAGAACGCTTTAATGGAATCCAGGCTCATCCATGGACAAAAATTATTGTGGGACATGCCCTATTTAGGGTTTTCAAGAGAAGCGGGATACAGTATACTGACAGGCAACAGTAAGGCTTTTGAAGACTAAGGGAGGATCGGCATGGAAAGAAGAGTGAAGCTGGCCCAGTGGCAAGAATGGGCTAAAGAGGGCTGGTCCGTAGTTCCCTATCTGGTTCAATATAAAGGAACATCAAGAGGGTTGCCCTTGTCCTGGAGACATGCATGGAAAGCGGCGTCGCCGTATGCCTTCGTGCTGGAGAGCGGCAAGGGCGGACGCTACACGTATCTTGGATTGCAGCCGGTTTCCATTCTCCAGGGAAAAGGAAGCAGCGGCGAGGTCATAGAGCTGTCCAGCGGTAAAAGAACGAACGTAACAGGAGAGCCGCTGCATCTCCTGGAGCAGTGGATGGGAGCCTGGAAGGCCCCCCGTGTGCCGGGATGGCCCGATTTTCGTGGAGGCTGCGCCGGTTTCCTGAGCTATGATGTGGTCCGCTCGATTGAACAGCTCCCCACGATGGCCAAGGATGAGCCGGGCTTTCCGGATTACCTGTGGATGCGCATGGAAGAGATTTGGATATATGATCACACCGATGATAGCATGTACTGCTCGGTTCACGTTCCGCTGCCATGGGCAAACAAATCAGCAGCCCTGGACATTCAGTCAGAAGAGCCGGTGTCAGTGTCGGGTGATCCTTCAGGCACGTGTAATGACTTGGTACTTGCGCCCGAGCAGGAGAAACTATTGGGCCAGTTATATGAAACAGCCGCTATTAGAGCTGAATCCATGCTGTCCCAGTGGAACGAGATGTTTGGAACAAATTCAGGAATCGGTGTTATGTCCGAAGATGAGCATGTGCGGCAGGAACGGCAGGCAAAAGCACAGGAGCTGTCCGGGCCCAACGTTGAGATCTGGGATCGGCTGCAGATTGATTTTTCACAAGAAGCATTCCAGCAAGCGGTGTTATCCATTCAAGAATACATCCGCCAAGGCGATGTGTTTCAGGTGAATTTATCCTTAAGGCGGCATTTGCAGCTGCATGCGGACCCTGCTGATATTTATGAATGGCTGCGTATATTGAATCCGTCGCCTTACATGGGGTATTTGTCCTCACCTGGCTTTAGTCTGGCGAGCGGCTCACCGGAGCTGCTGGTGAAGCTTGATGGCGATGTTGTGTCTGCGCGGCCGATCGCAGGAACCCGCCGCCGCGGAAGCAACCCGGATGAGGACGCTGCTATGGAAGCTGAGCTTCTTGGCAGTGAGAAGGAACGGGCGGAGCATATCATGCTGGTTGATCTGGAGCGGAATGACATTGGACGGATTGCGGCATACGGATCGGTTCATGTTCCTGAGCTGATGACGGTGGAGAGATACTCCCACGTGATGCACTTGGTGTCACAGGTGGAGGGTCAAATTGCAGAGGGAAACAATGCATATGATGTCATCGCGGCAACATTCCCTGGCGGCACTATAACAGGCGCTCCCAAAATCAGGACCATGGAAATCATTGAAGAACTGGAGCCTGTTACCCGGGGGCCTTATACCGGCTCTATGGGCTGGATCGATTATAATGGGGATATGGAGCTAAACATTATTATCCGGACCCTTGCGGTACAGGATGGGATTGGCTACATTCAGACGGGAGCGGGTATCGTGATTGATTCCGATCCTTATCGAGAGTACAGGGAGTGCCATAACAAGGCAAAGGCTTTGATTGCGGCACTGATGTGCAGTGAAGAAGAAGCTGCAGCGGTGGCTGCGAATATAGGGGGGAAATAACATGATACTTGTCATCGATAACTATGATTCGTTTACGTATAACCTGGTTCAATACTTGGGAGAGCTCGGAGAGGAAGTCAAGGTATACCGGAATGATGAGATTGATATTGCCGGGATCGAGGCATTGGCACCGGATCATATTCTCATATCGCCTGGACCGGCCACACCGAATGAGGCGGGTATCAGCCTGGAGATTATTGAACACTTCAAGGGTGTCATTCCAATCTTCGGTGTTTGCCTCGGTCATCAGGCGATAGGCCAAGCTTTTGGTGGCAAAGTGATTCGCGCGGAGCGGCTGATGCACGGGAAAACCTCGCCCATTCACCATACAGGCGATTCGGTCTTTGAAGGTCTGCCGGTTCCTTTCACTGCAACGCGTTATCACTCGCTGATCGTGGAGAAGGAGAGCCTGCCGGATGATCTTGAGGTTACCGCCTGGACCGAAGAGGGCGAGATCATGGGCTTGCGCCATAAACAATATCCGGTTGAAGGTGTGCAATTCCATCCGGAATCGATTATTACCGATCACGGTCATCAGATGCTGCGCAACTTTTTGAAGCGCACGGCTGGCGCCAAGGCATGAGATTCATTGGCTTGAACGGCGGCATCGTGGATGCTGCCGGGGCTGTGGTGTCTGTAATGGATCACGGTCTTCTGTACGGAATGGGCGTATTCGAGACGTTTCGCACCTATCAGGGGAAGCCATTTCAATTAGAGCGGCACTTGGAACGACTTATGGATAGCTGCCGACAGCTTGGGATAGTCCACATGACAGACCATGACGGGATGAGCCGCTGGATATCGGAGCTGATGGAGGCTAATGGCCTTCAGGATGCTTATATCCGGTATACGGTTACGGCGGGCGAGGGTCTGCTGGGTCTGCCTCTCGGTGATTATGTGAAGCCCTTCGAGATCCTGTTTGCTAAAGAGCTGCCGGTCACGAAGGAAGATGTATACGAAAAAGGCAGAGTGATGCGCCTGCTGTCTCTTCCAAGGAATACACCGGAATCCCCTGTCCGGATGAAATCTCTGCATTACATGAACAATATACTCGCAAAGCGGGAATTGGAGCGGTATCCTGCCCATCCCGGCGGACCGGCAGAAGGCTTGATGCTAACCGCAGGAGGGGATGTGGCTGAGGGTATTGTCAGCAACGTCTTTTTTGTCAAAGAGGGGCATTTATATACGCCTGATATCAGTACGGGCATTTTACCGGGGATTACCCGGGCCGTTGTCCTGGAACTGGCTGCCGAGCTTGGAATCGAAGCCGAAGAAGGGCACTACAGCTGGGAAGTATTCAGCGGAGCGGATGAAATATTTACGACAGGCTCTGTTCAGGAAATCGTACCGGTCACGACACTGATTGGATCGGGAGATCAGTCTATTGTCATTGGACAAGGTGCGGCCGGTCCAGTAACCCGGGCATTGCAGAGTGCGTATAGAAGGAAAGCAGGGTATTATGTATGAGAACAACCATTTACGAACGTGAATATCGTCTGAGCAAAGATGCTGCGCTTAAGCTGGGCCAGTCCACGCTCATTATGGGCATATTGAATGTAACGCCGGATTCGTTCTCGGACGGAGGCCGTTATAACGATACGGAGCGAGCGGTCGAGCACGCGCTGCAGCTTGTCGAAGAGGGAGCCGACATCATCGATATCGGCGGGGAATCAACACGTCCGGGACACGAGCCGGTCGGGATTCAAGAAGAGCTCGCCCGTGTTATTCCAGTTATAGAGGCTATTCACCGGCATGCTCCGCATATCCCATTGTCGATTGACACCTATAAAGCTGAGGTTGCCCGTCAGACTATTGAAGCGGGAGCCCATATCATCAATGATATTTGGGGTTTTAAACATGATCCCGATATGTCGAGAACTGCAGCGGAGCTGGGGTGTCCCGTTATTCTGATGCATAATCGTCTTGATCGGAACTATGTCAATCTTATAGAGGACGTTAAACGGGATTTGCTGGAAAGTGTCGAGATTGCACGATCTGCTGGCGTTAAAGATAATCAAATTCTGCTTGATCCGGGCATCGGCTTTGCCAAGGACTATGACGAGAACATGAAGGTAATGGCATCCCTCGATGAGCTTGTAAGTCTCGGATTTCCGGTGCTGCTGGCAACCTCCCGCAAAAGGTTTATCCAGACTGCGCTTGGTGCCCCTGCGCAGGATGTACTGGAAGGCACAGCGGCAACGGTGGCCTATGGTATTGCGCAGGGCTGCCAGATCGTTCGGGTGCATGACGTGAAACATATGAAACGTACAGCGAAGATGTGTGATGCTATGACTTACGCTTCGACGGAGCTTCGACGCATTTAATTTTTGGGGATACGGAAGGACGGAATCTGAGATGGATAAGATGATACTGAGCCGCATGGAATACTACGGATATCACGGAGTGTTTGAGGAAGAGCGCAAGCTGGGACAGCGCTTCTATGTGGATCTTGAGCTGGAGATGGATTTGAGTAAAGCTGCCAAAACGGATGATCTGACGCTGACGGTAAATTATGCCGAGATTCATGACCTCTTGCTGGACATTATGCGGACAGAATCATTCCGCCTGATCGAAGCTTTAGCGGAGCATATTGCATCTAAGGTATTGGACACTTATACTATTATCGATGCTTTAACGGTCCGATTGACGAAGCCGCACCCGCCTTTTGATATTCATTTTGAAGGTGTGACCATTGAGCTGCACCGGACCAGAAAGTGAGACGATCATGAATTCACACGCTACCTCTGAGAACTCAGAGGCTTATATTGCTTTAGGGGCTAATCTGGGAGATCGCGAGGGCAATCTGATGGAGGCTCTGGAACGGTTGGATGAAGTGCCCGGTATTACGGTAGAGCGCATTTCCAACATGTATGAGACCGATCCGGTCGGGTATGTTGATCAACCGATGTTTCTCAATATGGCGGCAGCCCTGTCAACCTCGCGGAGTCCTCATGAGCTTCTTGCCGAAATGCAGCGGATTGAGAAAGAGCTTGGCAGGGTCCGTCATATACACTGGGGACCACGGACGGTGGACCTGGACCTGCTATGGATGGAAGGACGCCGTTTGGATACGCCGGACCTTATTCTTCCCCATCCCCGTATGCAGGAGCGGGCCTTTGTTCTCAGACCGCTTTCCGATATCGTGTTTGAGCATGAACCTTCGGGTCTGTACCCCGTGGTGAAGACAGCACTTGAGAACCTGGAAGGAAAGGAAGGAATACAGCTTTGGAAAACAAGCAATTGGCGCAGCGTATCCGCGCTTTCCGAAAATTGAAGGGTTTGACCCAGCAAGAGCTTGCAGAGCGAACCGGTATTTCTTTGGCTGTATTGGGTTCAATTGAGCGGGGGAACCGCCGTGCCGAGGAGCAGATGCTGGTGCAGATTGCGGATGCGCTGGAGATTACACTGCAGGAACTTAAGGAGCGCAGCTAGATAGACTGCATAACGACGCGAGGGCAGGTTTATTTTTCAGAAACCCCGGTATTAATATAGGAGAGATCTTTTTGGGTAGCTATCTACCTGAAAATATGCAAATTTTTCGACTGGACTACCCTACGATTAATGCGTATGATGGTTTGGTTTGAGACTTAAGGATCCTGCCTGGCGGGGTATACAGGATCCTTCCACTATAAATATTTGAATAGGAAAGGAGTGATATAAGAAATGGATAAATTGAAAATCGCTAACATCGAGATGAAGAACCAGGTTGTTCTTGCTCCTATGGCAGGCGTATGCAACCCGGCCTTCCGATTGATTGCCAAGGAATTCGGCACAGGGCTGGTCTGTGCTGAGATGGTCAGCGGTAAAGCGATCGTTCACGGGAACAAGCGCACCCAGGAGATGCTGTTCGTGGACGAGCGGGAGAAGCCGCTGAGCCTGCAGATTTTTGGCGGTGACCGTGATTCCCTGGTGGAAGCGGCCAAAGTCGTGGATCAGCAGACTAACGCCGATATCATCGATATCAACATGGGCTGTCCTGCACCGAAAGTAACGAAGATGGATGCTGGCGCACGCTGGCTTCTGGATTCCAACAAAATCTATGAGATGGTTGCAGCAGTCGTTGATGCAGTGAACAAGCCGGTAACGGTCAAGATGCGAACGGGTTGGGATAGCGATCACATATATGCTGTCGAAAATGCACAAGCTGTCGAACGTGCAGGGGGACAGGCGGTGAGTGTTCATGGACGTACGCGTGAGCAGCTGTACACCGGGCATGCCGATTGGGATATCATCCGGCAAGTGAAGGAAGCCGTCTCTATTCCGGTGATCGGTAACGGCGATGTGGTTACGCCAGAGGATGCACGCCGGATGCTGGACATTACGGGCTGCGACGGAGTCATGATCGGCCGTGGTGCGCTCGGGAATCCTTGGATGCTGTATCGCACCATAGAATACCTGAAATCGGGCCAGCTGCTGCCGGATCCGGCTCCGCAGGAGAAAATCAGGATAGCTATCCTGCATATGGACCGCTTGATTGCCCTGCGTGGGGAAGAGGTCGCGGTACGGGAAATGCGCAAGCATCTGTCCTGGTATCTGAAAGGGCTGAAGGGTTCAGCCCGCATTAAAGATATCATTATGGAAGAAACGAAGCGCGATGAAATGGTGAGCCTCTTGGACAACTTTGTGAACAGTTTGGAGCACCAAGAAGAATCGACGAAAAGTGTATACCCTCAAGCCGCAGCGGCAATGGGGTAACCTTGCTTGCAGGCTGTTAATGGGTGCGTGTATGCGACATCCGTAACAGCCTTTGCGCGCATTGACTTTTTGAAATGGTTCCCATATAATCTTTCAGTATAAATTCAAGAAATTGAGCAGGCATCAGAGGGAGTTCTGATCCCCAAGAATTCGCATATAGTAAGTTGATATCGTGGTTTAAATTATTTACATGACAGGAGAATCGGTTTATGAGCGATAAAGAGGTCATTCTTACACAGGACGGTCTGAAGAAACTGGAGGACGAACTTGAGAATCTGAAGTCTGTAAAACGCCGCGAAGTGGCGGAACGGATTAAAGTTGCCATCGGTTACGGTGATATTAGTGAAAACTCCGAATATGAAGACGCCAAGAACGAGCAAGCCTTTATCGAAGGCCGGATTATTACGCTGGAGAAGATGCTCCGTAATGCGCGTATCATCAACAATGATGATATCAATACCGATATAATCGGTGTGGGCAACACGGTGCTTGTTGAGGATTTGGAATTTGGCGACACGATGGAATATACCATTGTTGGTTCGGCTGAATCGGATCCGCTGAATAACAAGATCTCCAACGAGAGTCCTGTCGGCAAAGCGATCATTGGCAAGCAAAAAGGATCGGTAGTGGATGTTAACGTTCCTGCGGGCGTTATTCAATATAAAATTGTAGACATTAAGAAGTAAGTCGGAATGTGATGTAGAAAGCTTCCTTCGGGGGGCTTTTTTAAATAGGCAAGGTCGTGTGAAGGGCTTAAATGGTTGCTGGCAGTCTGATTGGGCTGCCCATACGTTTAAGTCCTTGGCGAATGTATACAAGTGATTTGAGAGCTGTCCGGATGGTATGTAGGTGACGGCTTTTGTGCTGCTCTATGGGGATTCACGATGGAAGTGAAATGAAGGAGATGAATGACGATGACGGAAGAAATAAACAATCAGGAACAAGAGCAGGAGTTAAGTGAGCTTTTGCAAATCCGCCGCAACAAACTGGACGAGCTTCGCAAGCTGGGTATCGATCCGTTTGGTGGGAAGTATGAAAGAGAAAATCACGCAGGTGATATTCTAAAAGAGTATGACGGACTCTCCAAGGAAGAGCTGGAAGAGAAGCAGGTGGAAGTGAACCTGGCTGGCCGGATTATGGCTAAACGCGGCATGGGCAAGGCTTCTTTTGCTCATATTCAGGACCTGAGTGGTCGCGTTCAGATTTATGTTCGTCAGGATTCCGTTGCAGAAGCACAATATGAAGCATTCAGCATCCTTGATCTTGGTGACATCATCGGAGTGAAGGGGGTCTTGTTCAAGACCAAAACCGGTGAGACAACCGTGAAAGTGAAGGAGCTGGAGGTTCTTTCGAAATCGCTGTATCCGCTCCCTGAGAAATTCCATGGCCTGAAGGACGTGGAACTTCGTTATCGTCAGCGTTATGTCGATCTTATCATCAATCCGGATGTTCAAAAGACGTTCATTACACGTTCCCGTATTATCCAGTCGATGCGCCGTTATCTGGATTCCCTGGGCTATCTTGAAGTGGAAACCCCAACTTTGCATTCGATCGCTGGCGGGGCTGCGGCACGCCCGTTCATTACGCATCACAATGCATTGGACATGGAGCTGTATATGCGAATCGCGATTGAGCTTCACCTGAAGCGTCTGATCGTGGGCGGCTTGGAGAAAGTGTACGAGATTGGCCGTGTATACCGTAATGAAGGCATCTCTACCCGTCACAATCCGGAGTTCACGATGATCGAGCTCTATGAAGCATATGCGGACTATAAGGATATTATGGCACTGACCGAAAACTTGATAGCCCATATTGCACAAGAAGTGCTCGGTACACAAGTGATTTCCTACCAAGGCCATGAAGTGGACCTGACTCCGCAGTGGCGCCGTGTATCCATGGTGGACGCTGTCAAAGAGATTGTGGGCGTAGACTTTGGTGTTGAAATGTCCAATGAGGAAGCTCATCGTCTGGCAAAAGAACATAAGGTTCCGGTTGAGCCACATATGACATTCGGGCATATCCTGAACGCATTCTTTGAGCAGTTCGTTGAAGAAACGCTGATTCAGCCGACCTTCGTGACCGGCCATCCGGTTGAGATCTCACCGCTTGCGAAGAAGAATGACGTGGATCCACGGTTCACGGATCGTTTTGAGCTGTTTATCGTGGCGCGTGAGCATGCGAACGCATTCTCTGAGCTCAATGATCCGATTGACCAGCGTCAACGTTTTGAAGCACAGATGAAGGAAAAAGAGCAAGGTAACGATGAAGCACATGAAATGGATGAAGATTTCTTGCGTGCGCTGGAGTATGGTATGCCGCCAACAGGCGGACTTGGTATCGGGATCGATCGCTTGATCATGCTGCTTACCAATGCCCCATCCATTCGCGATGTCTTGCTGTTCCCACACATGCGCAATAAAGAATAGAAGTGGCTTTGTTTTCATAAGTAGTACAAAAGGCAGCTGACTATAGTTATCTATAGTGGGCTGTTTTTTTATTTCACGAGGGTATCTTGTTTAGGGAACAAAGCTGTGTTAAATTTATTTAATACGATTGTATTAAATAAGGGGATGGCCAAATGATTGTTTTTTTTATAGTTGCCTGTGAAGTTTTGTTCTGGATATTT
>NZ_CP020866.1:5770000-5827500 GCF_003184205.1 Paenibacillus sp. Cedars | reverse complement strand
TACCGTGATCCGGTGCGAGGACAGTGTCAGGCGGGCAGTTTGACTGGGGCGGTCGCCTCCTAAAGAGTAACGGAGGCGCCCCAAGGTTCCCTCAGAATGGTTGGAAATCATTCGAAGAGTGCAAAGGCATAAGGGAGCTTGACTGCGAGACCTACAAGTCGAGCAGGGACGAAAGTCGGGCTTAGTGATCCGGTGGTACCGCATGGAAGGGCCATCGCTCAACGGATAAAAGCTACCCTGGGGATAACAGGCTTATCTCCCCCAAGAGTCCACATCGACGGGGAGGTTTGGCACCTCGATGTCGGCTCATCGCATCCTGGGGCTGAAGTAGGTCCCAAGGGTTGGGCTGTTCGCCCATTAAAGCGGTACGCGAGCTGGGTTCAGAACGTCGTGAGACAGTTCGGTCCCTATCTGTCGTGGGCGTAGGAAATTTGAGAGGAGCTGTCCTTAGTACGAGAGGACCGGGATGGACGTACCGCTGGTGCACCAGTTGTTCCGCCAGGAGCATGGCTGGGTAGCTACGTACGGAAGGGATAAGCGCTGAAAGCATCTAAGCGTGAAGCCCCCCTCAAGATGAGATTTCCCAACTAGTAAGACCCCTTGAAGACGACGAGGTAGATAGGTTGGAGGTGGAAGTGCAGCAATGCATGGAGCTGACCAATACTAATCGGTCGAGGGCTTATCCAAAGATATTTCAATGTGTTGCAAATTCGTTTCGTATCTAGTTTTCAGGTGATTAAGCATCTGAAGCCGTTTGGTGGCGATGGCGGAAGGGTTCCACGCGTACCCATACCGAACACGACCGTTAAGCCTTCCAGCGCCGATGGTACTTGGACCGCAGGGTCCCGGGAGAGTAGGACGTCGCCAAGCGAACAACCATAAAGACCGTTATCGAGTAATCGATAACGGTCTTTTCCTATAGTTCAGCTCTTACATTTGTAAATAACAGACTATCCCGTGCTGGCTTGGGTGATACTATGCGACAGGCTGCTGTAATCCCATGGATGATCCGAAGTGATCAGGGAATGGGAGAGAAGGTGTAAACGTGGATAAGTCTCCATTTTATAGAAGAAACTCATTGGTTTTGTCCACTATGAAGAGACAAGGTAACGCGCTGGATGGATACTTGTGACCTCCATAAAAAGGGCCAATTCAATCCTTGACAGCCTATGGGCCCTTTGCTAAGATGGCAATAATATATTTCTGAAAATACATTGAAAATGCCGTCCGGTCCCGCTCTGACAGTAGTTGTAGTCCGCAGGAAGACGACAAAAAGGAGGAATAACCCAGGTGTGGGAAGATAAGTTTAGCAAGGAAGGCTTCACTTTTGACGATGTATTGTTGGTTCCTAGAAAATCCGAGGTGCTTCCAAAAGAAGTGGATGTTAGCACAAAATTGAGCGAGCATGTGAGATTGAACATTCCCCTCATCAGTGCTGGAATGGATACCGTAACGGAAGCTCCTTTGGCAATTGCCATTGCTAGAGAAGGCGGAATCGGCATTATTCATAAAAATATGACCGTTGAACAACAGGCAGAAGAGGTAGATCGGGTTAAACGTTCGGAAAGCGGTGTTATCACGAATCCGTTCTCGCTTCATGCTGATCATCTTGTATCCGATGCAGAGAAACTCATGGGCAAATTCCGGATTTCCGGAGTGCCGATCGTGGATGAGAGCAATAAACTGATCGGGATTTTGACCAACCGTGATTTGCGGTTTGTGCATGACTACAGTACGGTAATCAGTGAAGTGATGACCAGTGAGAACCTGGTAACGGCTCCGGTAGGAACGACGCTTCAGGATGCCGAAATGATCCTGCAAAAGCATAAGATCGAGAAGCTGCCTCTAGTAGATGAAGATAATGTTCTTAAAGGGCTTATTACAATTAAAGACATTGAGAAAGCAATCCAGTTCCCTAGAGCGGCGAAGGATGCACAAGGACGTCTCCTGGTGGGTGCGGCAATCGGGATCTCCAAAGATACATTCGAAAGAGCAGAAGCGCTTGTAAAAGCCGGTGTAGACGTCATTACTGTTGACTCCGCTCACGGACATCACATTAACATCATTGATTCCGTTCGCAAGCTGCGTGAAATTTATCCGGATCTAACCATCATTGCGGGTAATGTAGCTACAGGTGAAGCTACAAGAGATCTTATCGAAGCCGGAGCATCTGTTGTTAAAGTCGGTATCGGACCGGGATCCATTTGTACGACCCGCGTCATTGCTGGTATTGGCGTACCGCAAATCACAGCAATTTATGACTGTGCGACCGTTGCTAAGGAGTACGGCGTGCCAATTATTGCCGATGGCGGTATTAAATACTCCGGAGAAATCACGAAAGCCATCGCAGCCGGGGCAAGTGCCGTCATGCTGGGCAGCATGTTTGCCGGTACGGAGGAAAGCCCGGGCGAAGCTGAGATCTACCAAGGACGTCGTTTCAAGGCGTATCGCGGGATGGGTTCCCTTGCTGCTATGAAACAAGGCAGTAAAGACCGTTACTTCCAGGATGACGACAAGAAATTGGTGCCGGAAGGCATCGAGGGTCGTGTTGCTTACAAAGGGCCTTTGGCCGATACCATTCATCAGTTGATTGGTGGATTGCGTTCCGGCATGGGCTATTGCGGCACGCAAAACCTGGATGAGCTGCGTAATGACACTCAGTTTATCCGTATTTCAGGCGCAGGGCTTCGCGAGAGTCATCCGCATGATATCCAAATCACCAAAGAAGCACCTAACTATTCCTTGTAATACACTGAAGTGAAACAAGGATAGGCAATATATGTCATATATTTCCTGGACAAGCTGGATGAAATTCATCTAGCTTGTCTTTTTTTGATACCCCCCCTATGATAGAATAGAACAAGTTAATGACTTATTGAGAATTAGAGGGGAGTTATTCCATTGATAGACAAGTCTGTAAAGAAGAATAAACGACAACGAATTCAAAGAACGCTGGCATCCTTGATGCTGTTTAATATACTGTGTTTCTCCGCTGCACCGGCGGTTTCATTGGCAGCACCTCATATGCTGGCAACAGCGGATACGACCAATGCTACAGATGATAAAGCAGCAACCGACAAGGCTGCAACGGATAATGCCAAGCCGGATAAAGTTCCATCCATAGATCAGCTTGGATTGGACGTCAGCTCTGCCGTATTGATCGAGCCTTCTACAGGGCAGGTCCTGTTATCGGTTAATGCTGATGAAGCATTGCCGCCGGCCAGCATGACCAAGATGATGACGGAGTACATCGTTGCGGAGAAAGTTAAGCAAGGTGAGCTAGCTTGGGATGAAATGGTCTCGGTAAAAGAGAATGCAGAAAAAACGGTGGGCTCACGGATATTTTTGGCTGAGGGCGACCAACATACAGTCGAAGAGCTCTACATAGCTATGGCTGTAGGTTCAGCTAACGATGCTACGGTAGCACTGGCTGAGCATGTGGCTGGTTCCGAGGAAGAGTTTGTTACCCTGATGAACGACACGGCAAAAAAGATGGGGCTGAAAACGGCATTCTTCATTAACTCTACAGGTCTCAGCCGTGCGGACATGCCCGAGAAATATCGTCCTGCAGAGGACAAGGAAACGGTAATGTCAGCAATGGATACAGCGTTACTGGCCAAATTCATCGTTGAGGATCATCCTGATTTTGCAAGATTCACGGCCATTCAATCCCACAAATTTCGACCGCGCGACACGCATCCAATTATCAACTATAACTGGATGCTTGAAGCCAATAAAGATATCACCAACTTCAAGAAATATGCTTACGAAGGTCTGGACGGATTAAAGACAGGCCATACCAATGCAGCTAAGTATTGCTTCGCGGGTACCGCTGAGCGTGATGGCATGCGTCTGATTAGCGTGGTTATGGGCACAAAATCCGAAGGAGCTCGTTTTGTAGAATCCAAAAAAGTCCTGGATTACGGCTTTGACAACTTCGAAGTGAAGGAAGTTCAAGCTGCTGGGGCAACCGTTGAAGGCTTTGATAGCATTGAGGTGAAGAAGGGTAAAAGCAAGCAAACTGTAGTCGTAACCGATAAAGCAGTCACTTTTGTTGTACCCAAAGGATCGACTGGCAAGAATATTACGTTCGAAGCCAAGCTGGACTCCTCCAGCATGACAGCTCCAGTGGCTAAAGGTACGAAGGTGGGCACGGTGACCTACACCTATAAAATTGAAGGCATGAAGGATGCCCAGACCGAAACGGTGAACTTAATCACGGCGGATGAGGTTGAGAAGGCAGGCTGGTTCAGTTTGTTCCTGCGGGCAATCGGCGATTTTTTTGCGGATTTGTTTGATTCCATCAAAAATCTTTTTTAACAGCTATAAATTCCGAGTAAATGGGTTGTATATTTGATTTTGATGCGGTAAAATATCGAGTTAGATTCATTGCAAGTATGTACCTATATAGGCACAGACCATATCGCCAGGATTGTGTTATGGCGATGAGATACAACATATAATCGGGAGGCTAGGGGCATGGAAACAGGAACATCAACGGTAAAAAGAGGTATGGCGGAAATGCAAAAAGGCGGCGTCATTATGGACGTCATGAATGCGGAACAAGCGAAAATCGCTGAAGCTGCCGGTGCAACGGCAGTTATGGCGCTGGAGCGCGTTCCTTCCGATATTCGCGCTGCTGGGGGAGTGGCACGGATGGCTGACCCAACGATCGTTGAGGAAGTCATGAAGGTTGTATCCATTCCGGTTATGGCCAAAGCTCGTATCGGTCATTATGTCGAAGCGAAAGTGCTGGAGTCTCTTGGTGTGGATTACCTTGATGAGAGTGAAGTTCTGACACCGGCAGATGAAGTGTTCCATATCGATAAATGGGATTTCACGGTACCATTCGTATGCGGAGCGAAGGATCTTGGTGAAGCGCTGCGTCGTATTGGTGAAGGCGCGTCGATGCTTCGTACGAAGGGTGAGCCGGGAACAGGCAATATCGTGGAAGCTGTTCGCCATATGCGTTTGATCAACAGCCAAATCCGTAAAGTTCGTAACATGTCGAAGGACGAGCTGTATGCAGAAGCGAAAAACCTGGGTGTTTCCTATGACCTCCTGAAAGGCATCCATGAGACAGGCAAGCTTCCCGTGGTTAACTTTGCAGCTGGTGGTATAGCAACACCTGCAGATGCCGCATTGATGATGCATTTGGGCGCTGACGGGGTCTTCGTGGGATCCGGTATTTTCAAATCGGACAGCCCTGAGAAATTTGCACGGGCGATCGTAGAAGCGACTACACATTATGATGATTATAAATTGATTGCCGAAGTATCCAAGAATCTGGGTACTCCGATGAAAGGCATCGAGATATCCAAGCTTAGTCCAGCCGAGCGTATGCAGGATCGTGGCTGGTAAGAGAGAAGGGGTAACATGAAGGTCGGAGTACTGGCACTTCAGGGTGCCGTTGCAGAGCATATTCGAAGCATATCCCTTGCCGGTGCAGAGGGCGTTACGATCAAGCGGATAGAGCAGCTTCAGGACGTTGACGGCTTAATCATTCCTGGCGGAGAGAGCACCACCATTGGCAAGCTTATGCGTAAATATGGCTTTATGGATGCAATTACTCAATTCTCAACCCAAGGCAAACCGATATTCGGTACTTGTGCCGGACTGATTGTGCTTGCTGAGCGAATTCAAGGGGATGAAGAGGCGCATTTGAAGCTCATGGACATCACGGTAGCTCGTAACGCATTTGGACGTCAGCGCGAGAGCTTTGAGACCGATCTGGATGTCAAAGGAATCGATGAGAAGGTTCGCGCTGTCTTTATTCGAGCACCGCTGATTCTGGAAGTGGGCGCAGGCGTTGAGGTTCTCTCCACGTATAAGGATGAGATCGTTACAGCCAGACAGAGGCATCTGCTTGCGGCCTCGTATCATCCGGAGCTGACGGACGATTATCGTCTCCATCAATATTTTGTGGAGATGGTCCGCTCGCAGTCCGCAGCCGCACAGAAGTAATAGCTACAGCAGAAGACATCTTGACTCTTAGGCAGTATACAGGAGTCAAGTTGTCTTTTTCGCTGAAATGCAATAAGATGTATCGTATGTAATAGAGGTCATGCAGCCTTGTCCCAAGGCTTTTTGTAGACATAGAGGGCAGCTGCTTCGATATACTGATGGATGTTTTACTTTAGGAGGGTTTCCCGTGTTAGACGTAAAAATATTGCGCAGCGAGTACAGTCGTGTAGAAGAAGCGCTGAAGAATCGTGGTAAATCGCTCGATTTAATTGCGGATTTTCCTAAGCTTGACGCCCGGCGCCGGGAGTTGCTGCAGGAAAGCGAAAGTTTGAAGAACCGCCGCAACACCGTGTCGGCTGAAGTAGCCAGGCTGAAGAAGAATCGTGAGAATGCAGATGAGCTGATTCTGGAGATGCGAGAAGTGTCAGACCGGATTAAAGCGATGGATGAGGAAGTGCGTGAACTGGAAGCGAGTATTTCCGAGCTTACTTTGGCGATTCCGAATATTCCTCACGAGAGTGTGCCGGTAGGCGCCTCGGAGGAGGAGAACGTGGAGATCCGCCGGTGGGCGGAGCCTAATGCCTTCGATTTCGAGCCTAAGGCTCACTGGGAGCTTGCTCAGAATCTGGGTATACTGGATTTTGAAGCAGGTGCGAAGGTGACAGGTTCCCGCTTTACGTTCTACAAAGGTCTGGGTGCTCGCCTGGAGCGTGCCTTAATCAGTTTCATGATGGATCTGCACAGCGACAAACACGGCTATGAAGAAATGCTGCCTCCATATATCGTCAACCGGGACAGCCTGTACGGAACCGGACAGCTTCCTAAATTTGAAGAGGATTTATTCAAGATCAGCGATACGGATTACTATTTGATCCCAACGGCGGAGGTTCCCGTAACGAACTACCATCGTGAAGAAATCCTGAACATCGAGGATCTGCCAAAATACTATGTGGCCTACAGTTCCTGTTTCCGTTCCGAAGCCGGTGCGGCAGGGCGCGACACACGCGGACTCATTCGTCAGCATCAGTTCAATAAGGTGGAGATGGTGAAGATCGTAAATCCGGAAACATCCTTTGATGAGCTTGAGAAGATGACAACGGATGCAGAGCGTGTGCTTCAGCTGCTAAATCTTCCATATCGCGTGATGGCCCTTTGTACAGGGGACATGGGCTTTGGCTCCATGAAGACATATGATTTGGAAGTATGGCTCCCAGAGAGCGGCGTATACCGGGAAATTTCCTCCTGTTCGAATATAGGGGACTTCCAGGCTCGTCGTGCCAATATCCGCTTCCGTCCGGAGCCGAAGAGCAAGCCGGAGTTTGTCCACACCTTGAACGGTTCCGGGCTCGCTGTGGGCCGTACAGTTGCTGCCATTCTGGAGAATTATCAACAGGCAGACGGTTCGGTGATCATTCCAGAAGTGCTTCGTCCTTATATGGGCAACGTCAGTATCATTGAGCAGAAAAAATAGTTGATAAATTATTTTGTCTTGTGGTATAATGATTTTTGCACGTGATTAATTTACGTGTAATCACTGCCACATGGAGAGGTACCGAAGCGGTCATAACGGGGCGGTCTTGAAAACCGTTAGGGGGCAACTCCACATGGGTTCGAATCCCATCCTCTCCGCCATACATAACAAATACAAACCGTTTCCTTAGGGAAACGGTTTTTTTGTATGCTTTTTTTAGCAAGGGCACACCGTTACGCGGCTTGTCCGTAAAGTTCGGCTATGTGGATGGACGCTGTATAAAACAAGGCCCATTATCGCAATTTATAGAGAAGGGGAGGTGTGAACATGAACTCAGAACTGAATGTAGATCAGGCCATGCTGGTCAATGCCTGGCAGGAAAGGCTATCAACGATTCTAAAGCCGGGCGATCGCGCCGAAGTGGCTGCGGACGAAGGGGATGCGAATGCCATCCGTATTCACATCGGTGCGGCAGGGCGCCAAGAGTATTCGTTTGATTTTCAATGCACCTATGTGGATTCAAGGGAAGTGAAGGTAGAGCTGGTCGATGTGGAGCGAGATGGTGCAACGACAGATGAGCGTAACGAGAATATTCAGGGTATGGTAGGTGACTATACACGCCATATTCATGAATGTGCTCAAGCGCTGCAGCAAATCACGCATCACTGATTATATGAATGACATATCCCAGTCCCTTCACTTTACGAAATCAGGACATGATTGCCGAAACCATCGTTGTTATCCACGAAATGGAGGGCTACCAGATGAGCAAGCCAAAGTCGATTCCAGTACCTGAAGCACAAGAGCAGCCGAAAAAGCGCAAGGATCATGACCGTGGCGGTCAGGAGCCGCTGTCAGGCTCACACAGAGCGAAGATCCGTAAGCAGGACGGGCATTTCAACCCGGAAGGCTAAACGGCCTCAGGCGCTAATACAGAAGCGCTAGAAGCAAGAATCGTGAGAACTTCCTGTAATTCGACAGGAGGTTCTTTTTTTCGTTATGAAACCTTTTCATAAATCTTCCGTATTAGTGTGCAAGTGTAATATTCTGGGGCCCCACCTTATTCGCATGTTAAGAAGTTCAAATTTAAGACTCCTGGAAAAAGAAAGGAAATATAAATTTCAGCAAATATTCCAGAAAGTGTTTCTCATTTTAGGTAAATGGTTTATGATTAGAAGGTCTGTTATTTTTTTTGATGTTAGAGGGGAGAGAAAATTTTAATGAACAAGAAGTTTGCAGCTATCATGCTGACACTGCTGCTCACAGTGACGGTTGTGCTATCCGGCTGCGCCAAAAAAGAAGAGCCTAAAGCGGCGATGACCAATGCTGCTACGAATGCCATGAAGATGACGTCGTATGAAATGAAGAGTAAATTTGTCATTGAAGACCTTCAAGTTAACATACCTGCAGTTGAAGGCGACCCAAGTGTAACCCAGGCGATGACAATGCTGAAAAATGCTGAAGTTACGCTGGATGGCATCTATCAAGCGGAGCCTATGCAAACCGAAATGAACATGGGGATCAATCTGAAGGGCGACATGGCCATGTCCATCAACATTGATATGGTAATGACCAATGAGAAGATCTACGTCAAGGTTCCAAGCATTCCGATGCTTCCGTTCCCAGAGGATGTTGTAGGTAAGTACCTCGTGATGGATATGAAAGAGCTTGCTGAGCAATCCGGC
Source organism: Paenibacillus sp. Cedars (assembly GCF_003184205.1). Classification (NCBI taxonomy): domain Bacteria; kingdom Bacillati; phylum Bacillota; class Bacilli; order Caryophanales; family Paenibacillaceae; genus Paenibacillus; species Paenibacillus sp. Cedars. The sequence goes on along the minus strand of NZ_CP020866.1, from coordinate 5,818,380 downwards.
GAAACATTTAGTCCGGAGAGCCTGGATACCGAAAAGTCTCAGAAATTCGTGAATGAAATCCTTGAAGCGTTGCTTAGCGAATATGATCAAGCCAAATACTTCAAAGATATCAATGTAAAAGATGCTGCGCTTCCAGAGGGCGTGGATGCGAAACAAGTCGTTCAATTCTTTGTAACCAATGATACGCTTAATGAAGCATTAGACATCCTGGTAAACAAGGTTGCTCCGAAGGTAGTTGATATTGCAGCTAAAGACGAGTACCGTGAATTGCTGGGTCTGACGCAAGAAGATATTGACGCAGCTAAAGCGGAAGTATCTGCTGTGAACCAAGACGAATTCAAAGCGGGCTTGGACGAAATCCAGAAATACCTGAAGATCAATACTTTTAACATCAATACAGCGATCGATAAAAAAGATTTCCCTGCTTATCAAGATGTTGTGTTGAACGTGGATTTCAATGATCCAGAAACCAATGAGAACGTGAAGTTGGCTGTGAAGGGTAGTACCCAATACAACAACATCAACGGAAAACAAGAGTTCAAAATCGGTATTCCAAAAGACGCTGATGTCATCACGATGGAGCAATTTGAGGAATCGATGAGCCAAATGGGCACTTATTAATATCGTTCATCATAGACAACAGAACCCGGCCGTCATGGCCGGGTTTTCTGTTTCTTTACATATGGTCATTTTCCACGCAAACGCCGGAAAAACTGAGTGAGCAGCGAAGCGCACTCTTCCTGGAGTACACCGTCTATGACAGTTGTGCGGTGATTGAAGCGCGGCTCCTGGAGCAAATTCATCAGAGTGCCTGCACAACCAGCTTTGGGGTCACCTGTGCCATAGATGAGCTGCGGAACCCGGGATTGCACGATGGCACCTGCGCACATGGGACAGGGCTCCAGCGTGACGTACAGACGACAGTCCAGCAGTCTCCACGCTCCAAGATGTTGACTTGCCTCACGGATGGCCACCATCTCTGCATGAGCCGTTCCATCATAAGTTGTTTCACGCAAATTGTATCCGCGACCAATAATCTCATCACCACGAACGATGACGGCGCCAATAGGAACTTCACCGAGCTCCTCGGCTTTACGTGCTTCTGCAATGGCTTCTCTCATCCAGTGTTCATGATTAGGATTATCCACAGTCAGTGGGTCTATTGAATTCGGTATCAAACGAAAGACTCCTTTCACATCCAGTCAAAACCCTGTATTTATACCCATTGTTCAACGAACATTTATTCGTTTGTTAACATGATGTGGACAGAATTGTGGATAATTTAAATTTTATGCACAAAGTTATGCACATTATCCACAGATGAGTTGTGTATTTGTGCGCAATCTGTGGATACGTTATTTTTTTCGCCTGGAATGACCTCTTTATTGTAAGGATTCCCTATTTCAATAGCAATGTGATTGTGTAAAAAAGCGTTGTTATGCCTGTCTTTTCAAACGTTCGTGATCAAGGTATCATGAGGATATAGATTCGCAAGTCGTCTATGTGATAGCAGAAAGGTGAAGATGCCACTTGTCGATCAAGACGAAATTATCGATGATCATGTCCATATCGGTATTATTTATTCTTCTGCTCAACATTACGCTGAACTATTACACAACCCAGGAAAATTTGCAGCAGGATAGTGAAACCAAGATGGTAATGGCAGCTACTCAGATTGCCATAACGGTCCAGCAAACCGGGTTTAGTTCTGGATATGTGGATGACATATTCGGCGATATGCTGAAGGTGGCCTCGGTCAATGCGGCCAGAGCATTGGATCCGGATATTAAAAATATAACCAATCGGCAGCTGGAAGAGCTCAGCAAGGAGATCGGCGTCACGCATATTTCATTGCTGGTCCGCACTCAAGATGATATCGTGGTTGCCCGTTCCTCCGCGGAAGAGGAAATCGGTCTTTCGACTAAGAAATGGGGCTATTGGTATACCGCGTTTCAGGAGCTGTTTCAGTATGGTAAAGTCGTATCGGTTACGGAGGGGCAGCACGCCGAACATTTCTGGTCGGGACCGTTTGAGTTCTCCACATCCAATCCGGAATTTATTGATAAATGGGGGTACTATTACGACGGCAAACGCAATTATATCATTGATCCCTACATACGGAATTCGAACATCAAGGATTTTGTGAAAATTACGAGTCCGGATACGGTCGTGGAAGAGACGCTGAAATCCAATCCGCGAATATTGGAAGTGACAGGCATCAACCCTGAAACGTTTGGCAATGAATATATGAGGGAGGATGGAACGGACGACGTACATTATAAGCTTCGCAATCGACCGATAACGTTCGGTACCTATGATTACGGCAGCCTGGATCAGGATATGGAGGCCGTACAGCAGGCTGTTGCTACCCGTGATAATGTCGTATTTGTCAGCACTATTCATGGTAAAAAGGTATTGAAAAGCTTTATCCCCATCGTATCTGAGGATAAACCGACAAGTATTATCAGTGTGGTCATGGATTATGAGGCCATCTCCTCTGTCATGAGGGAGCAGATGATCAGTCTTGTGGCCATCTCGCTGGTTTTACTGGAAATCGTGATTTTTGGAAGTTATATTGTAGCGGGTTATTTTACAAAGCCGATTCAAGCCATATTGGGGACGGTCAACGACGTATCCGACGGTCACTTTGATAGAAGGCTGGAGGTAAGCAGTCGGGATGAGCTGGGCCAGCTTGCAGGCCGAATCAATGCGATGACCCGCAATTTGGGTAACTATACGAGTCAATTGAAGCAGATGGTTGATGAGAATCAGTCCGTTAAGGAATATTTGGAATCCGTCATTAATCAAACGGCGGATGCGATTCATACCACAGATACCTATGAACGTGTGATTAGCGTGAACAAAGCGTTTGAACAATTATATGGTTGGAAGGCGCATGAGGTGGTCGGGCGGAAGCTTGCGTTAGTGCCTCCGGCCAAAGAGGAAGAAGAAAAGGAACGCATCCGGCGGCTGCGGGCCGGGGAACGGCTTTCCCCGGTTGAGACCGTTCGTCTGCGCAAGGATGGCAGTACGATTGAGGTCAGCATCAGCACCTCGCTGGTGCGGGATGAGAATGGTGAGGTTACCTCGATGATTAGTGTGTCCCGGGATGTAACAGAACGCAATCGGATTGAGGAGCTGCTGCGGCGTTCGGAGAAGTTGAATACGGTTGGACAGCTGGCGGCAGGGGTTGCACATGAAATACGGAACCCTCTGACGACCCTTCGCGGATTTCTGCAGCTCCAGCAGCAGACCCATAAAACCAATCCGGATCATATTGATCTGATGCTGTCGGAGCTGGATCGAATCAACCTGATTGTCAGTGAATTCCTGATATTAGCCAAGCCGCAGGCAATTCATTTTCAGGAGAGAGACGTTAGAATTATCATGGGCGATGTCATATCTTTTCTCGATAGCCAGGCCCATCTGTACGGGATCGAGTTCAAATTGACATTTGCTGTAGAACCGACCTTTGTCCACTGTGAGGAGAACCAGCTTAAGCAGGTATTTATCAATTTGCTCAAGAATGCGATTGAAGCGATGCCGGAAGGCGGCAATGTCTGGATCGATCTTAAACGACCTAACGCAGAGCTTGTGCAGATCGACATTCGGGATGAGGGTCAAGGCATCCCGGAAGAACTTATGCCACATCTGGGTGAACCGTTTATTACCAATAAGGAGACCGGTACCGGGCTTGGGTTGATGGTCAGCCAGCGTATCATTCAGGGTCATCGTGGCACGATGGAGATTGAGAGTGAAGTGGGCATAGGCACAAAGGTGAGTATTGTCCTGCCTGCAGTGCAGCGGACTGCAATTGAGGGCTGAGCGGGAAGCAGTTACAGATAAGGGGATGGCATCTTGAGAATTAATAAATTTATCAGTGAAACAGGATATTGCTCGCGTCGTGAAGCGGATAAGCTGGTGGAGAGCGGGAAGGTAACCATTAATGGTGTGGTTGCTGTCTTGGGAAGCCAGGCTGAGGAAGGCGATGATGTCCGTATCCAGGGGCGGCCGCTTCAAGATAAGAAGAAGCATGTATATATTGCACTTTATAAGCCGGTAGGGATAACGAGTACAACCGAACTGCATATTAAGGGCAATATTGTGGATTTTGTGGGGCACAAAGAACGGATTTTTCCGATTGGACGCTTGGATAAGGACTCCGAGGGATTGATTCTGTTAACGAACGATGGGGATATCGTCAATAAAATCCTTCGCTCCGAAGGGAAACATGAGAAAGAATATATTGTCACGGTAGACCGCCCTCTTACAGATACATTCTTGAGAGGGATGTCCAGTGGCGTAAAAATTTTAGGTGAGATGACACTACCTTGCGAGGTCACGAGAATGTCCGAGCGTGTATTCCGAATTATTCTGACAGAGGGGAAAAATCGCCAAATCCGCAGAATGTGCAGCGCCTTTGGTTATGAGGTTCGAAAGCTGCAGCGAATCCGGATTATGAATATCCGTCTTGGAAGCCAGCGCGTCGGCTCGTGGCGCGATCTCAACGAGAAGGAGAGGGAGGAGCTCGGCCGGCTGTTGAACTACAAGCTGGAGTAGTGTGACGGAAGCCGTTTGGCGGTATGCCGCATCTACACAGAACAACCGATGCCCCTGGTGACCAGGTGCATCGGTTGTTTATTGTGTGTTATAGTCTGTAGTGACTAATTTCCGTCGGTTACATCTTCAACGTTGGTAAAGGTTGCACTATCCTGATATTTACGTATAATGGATACCTCAACCCTGCGGTTCTTGGCTCGTCCGGCTTCGGTTTTGTTATCGGCGATCGGATGGTATTCGCCGTAGCCAATCGGCATGAACCGTTTCGGATCAAGCGCAGAGTTGGTCAGCAGTATTTTCATAAACTGCAAAGCTCGATCCGAGCTCAGGTCCCAGTTGGAAGGATACCTGCTGTTGGCGATCGGGACATTATCCGTATGGCCGGATACGATGATTTCATAATCCGGGAACTTGTGCAGCATTTGTGAGATGGCTTTGGCCAGCTTACGGGCCTCAGGCTTCACAACGGCTTCGCCGGAAGGGAACAAGGCGTTGTCCCGTATCGTAATGACGAGCTGGGAGTGATTCAGCTTCGTGCTGAGCTCCGAAGTTAAACCGTTATTTTTAATATAGTTATCAAGCTGCTTCTTCAGTTTCTCCAGGTCCTCTTGTTCTTGGCGCATTAACTCAGCCCGTCTTTGGTCAGGGGTTGTAGCGGGAACGTTAGGGGACGATGCCTTATGATCATTAACGTTCGGCGGATCTTCGCTGGGCAGCGTTTTGCTGTAATCCAGCACGCCGGTACCCCCGGTGAGAGCAACGCTGAAGGCTTCGCTCATCTCTTGAAATTTGCGTGCATCGGTCGCGCTCATGGCGTAAAGCACCAGGAACAAGGCCAGAAGCAATGTCAAAAGGTCTGCATAAGGAAGGAGCCAGGATTCATCGGCATGCTCCTCATGCGGCTCGTGCCTAGTCTTTTTGCTCACTAGCACCAGCCTCCCTCTCACTGAGCTCAGCCCGTTCGGACGGTGTCAGGAACACGGAGAGCTTCTGATTAATTGCGATGGTGGACACACCGGATTGAATGGACAGCAGGCCTTCTACCATCATCAAGCGGATTTCAACTTCGCGTTTGGATAGACGCTTCAGCTTGTTCGCAATGGGATGACAGATGACATAACCGGTGAAGATACCAAGCAGGGTAGCAATAAATGCAGCTCCAATCGCATGGGCAAGTTCTCCCATATCTTCCATATGGGAAAGTGCAGCGATCAGGCCGATAACGGCTCCAAGTACCCCAAGGGATGGTGCATACATACCCGCCTGGGAGAAGATCAAGGCGCCAGAGCGATGGCGTTCCTCGGTGGCATTAATATCTTCCATTAATACATCGCGTACGAATTCCTGATCATTTCCATCGATGATCATACGCATACCGTTACGCAGGAAGGTGTCATCAATCTCATCGACCTTGGTCTCCAGCGCGAGCAGTCCTTCACGGCGTGTGATCGAAGCCCATTCCATAAACAGCTTGATCATGTCCGTTTTGTCCATCAGATTCTGTTTGAGAAAGGTCATCTTGACCAGCTTTGGAATCTTTTTCAGCTCGACTAGTGGAAACCCGATGAATAAGGTTGCTGCCGTGCCGCCAAGAATGATTAGATAGGCTGCCGGATTATACAGAGCGAGAAGGGAGGCGCCTTTCAGAAGCATGCCCACCACTACCGCGACGATACCGATGATTAAGCCTATAATTGTTGAAATTTCCATACCACACCTCATCCGTGAGAAATAAAATAACGAATCCATTCGTCAGAGCGGCTCTCATGGAGAACCGGGCGCCTTTTGTGGGGCGTTATCCTATTTATCGTCAGGTCGGGCTTTTTTTTTTAGTTGTAATTTCCGGTATAATGGAAGGAAGGGAAACGAGGCTAAGTACGGCAAGGAAAGGAGTGATCGAGATGGGCGTTAAGCACGGAAGAGATTACGGCGAAATTCTGGCAGAATTAACGGAAGCAGTTGGGAGAATTTCCGACAGCTATGTCTTCTTTGAAATGGAAGCGGAGGAATGGAACAATCTGGGCGAGGCCGAGAAAACGGAGGTTCATGAGGCGCTGGCAGAGGATTTGTTCTACGCTTTGGGTACCGAACCGGTTATTAGCGTGGGCAGCGGCGTTGTCATGCATGACCAGACCAACCATCGAATACATATTTTGATTGGTGAAGAAGAACTGGCCTTTGTAGCTCTTGTATAATCACGTCAGTTATGAACAGATACAGGGCAGAATAGAATAGATGACAGAATGCCAATACAATGTGTCAGTCGGCTTTACGATAGGTTTTTTTCGGGGAGGAAGATAAAAGATGCTTTATACGCAGCAAGAAGTAGAAGCTCATCTGGAAAAGCTTGAGGGTTGGGAGTTTGAGCAAGGGAGATGGATTGTACGAAAGTATACCTTTTCCTCCTTCATGAAGGGAATCGCTTTTGTTGATGAAGTGGCAGCTATTTCGGAAGCTTTCGGACATCACCCCTACATCACCATAGATTATAAAGTTGTTACGCTGCGTCTTACTTCATGGGATGACGGCGGCATTACGGCTGTGGATATTAAGGAAGCGCAGCAATTTAACGAGGCCTACGAGAAGAGTCGTTCCAAGGACAGCAAGGCGGAGTAATTGAAGCGGGAGACAATGAGGATGTTAGAATCGCCATAGGCCCCAATTAATGTAAAAACACGCTTGCACCGGTAGGTTCTCCGGATATCAAGCGTGTTTTGCGTGTAAGCTGATTTTATTTTTTCTCAGCAAGGTACAGCGCGATGTTTGCGATTTCTTCAGGCTTCAGCTGATCTTTAAAGGAAGGCATTCCTTTACGACCTTTGGTTACAACGTTGAAGATGGCATCCGCATCCATATGTCCGCCTACCTGATTCAGAGCTGGTCCAGCGCCGCCTTGAAGCTGGTCACCGTGACAGCTAATGCAGCTTGCTTTCAGTGTTGCTTCCGCTGCGGCAGCATCGAGAGTCACTTCCGGCATGGTCGGCTTCTCTTCCTGGGCTACCTGTTCCTTACCCGGGAGCGTAAACATCAGCGCGATAGCCAACGCACATGCGACGAAGAACAATCCGCTCATGATCCATTTTTGCATCGTCATTTCGTCCCTTCTATGTATACTGCACTTTTGCACTTGTCTCCATTATAAACCAACATCCCTAGACAGCATAGCCAGTTGTGACAAAAAAAGCAACGATCCAAAGAGGCTTCATAAAAAATACACAAATTTGTGCTTTTTCATATAGACAGAATTACTATTCCTCATTTGCTGGAGGCTCATACACCATACAGTGGAAAATGCCTTTTCCCTGCGGAGTAAGCCGCTCATACGTATCGGTGATGCGAAATCCCGCCCCTTCATAAGCACGGATCGCACGCTCATTCCAGGTCATTACTTCCAGATCAATCTCATCCGTAGGCCTCCTGCGCCTGGCCTCCTGCGTTATGGTCTGCATAAATCGTTTACCCATTCCACGCCCGCACCAATCAGGCCGCATGCCAAGCCCGATCCGTGTCACTTCGTGCATGGGAAACAGCTGGGCAAACCCCCACAGAGAATCCTGGTCATCCAGAATCGAGATATATTGCTGCTGGCGTATGATCGGATCGCCAAATTCCACCTCGAGCCCCTTCATCTGCTCCCAAGGAAGGAAGCCATAGATATCGTAAGGATGGGGATAGGACCAGGTGCATATTTCTTCAGCGTGTTCCTCACGCATGATGACGGCGCGAAATGAAATAGGGGTAACATCCATTGGTAGTTTCCTCCATTCGTATATTATCCATGTACCCTTTATATAAGGGAGCGAGCTGCATGAAAAAGCCCGTCAAAGAGAGGCGAGCTCTCCTTTAACGGGCAGTAGGTCTGTGCACTGGATCGTCAGCCTCTATCATCTAAGATGATGTATCGGCCGATTGTTCATACTTATCATCACTCATGATGCGTTTGGCACCGACGTAACGCTGATCATAGTAATCCTCAGCAAGTCGGTTGATGACGACACCTCGATTCGACGAGGCATGGGCGAACTTGCCATCGCCTACATAAATGCCAACATGGGATATACCGCTCCCCGTTGTATTGAAGAACACCAAATCGCCAGCCCGCAGATCTTTGCGGGTTATGCTTGTCCCCATATCGAATTGAGAGCCGGATTGATGCGGGAGCTTCAGGCCGAGTTTGGCATACACATACATGGTAAAACCGGAGCAGTCAAATCCGCTCGTGGTTGTACCTCCATAACTATATCTTGTACCCAATACCTTATCAATTTCCTGGTCCAGCGCACTATCGGCAAACACGCTGCCAATGCCTGAAGTGAACAGTAACGTAATACTCAGGGCTGCCGCTGATAACGTCTTCTTCAGCATGAAGAGCTCCTTCCGCTGCCTGCGAGGTTAGCTTGAGGGTTCGGTTGAAGGTCCCCTATGATCCCTTGACAGCAAGATCAATTCACCCGTAAATGGTTCCCCCGCTTCCCATATCCATGGGAATTCGGCAATCGTAATCTATGTATTAAAGCACTTACATTAATGACAAAGTTGTTACTGTACCCATTCTATCAGACAGCAAACAAGCTTGGCAATTATTTCTTGATGATTTTCGCTATTATTCAATAGCATCAGCTGTCGAAGTGTCAGGTATAATCAATTATTTTCCAATATGCGTTTAATGAAGGCCGGGAAGGGTATATAAAAGGTAAGGATCTTTATGAAGGGCTGCCAATAATGCTGATGAAGTTGTTTCTGAATTAATAAATTTATATTTTTTTTGAAAAGAGGGAACTTTTTCGTTGTCCCAAACGTTATAGAGGTATACACAGTGAACAAAAGAAAAAAGCCGCTGGGTGAGATCGGCACAATCTCAAAACTCCAGGGCTCTCTTATAAGGATAAATCAATAAAGTTCCAATTAGTTGTAGTTTACAGCTACAGACTTGTACGTGCTTTGACTCATCACTCGCTTAGCGCCCACATAGCGCTGTGCGTAATAGCTTTGGCTTAGCGGACTGACAATGACACCGCGAGAAGATGAGGAATGAGCGAACTTTCCACCCCCAACATAAATACCCACATGAGATACACCTTTACCGGATGTGTTAAAGAACACGAGATCGCCAGCTTTCAAATTGCTCTTGGATACTGCCGTACCTACCTTGTATTGAGCGGTAGATGTTCGTGGCAGGCTGAGACCAAGCTTCTTGTAAACATAGGTGGTGAAGCCGGAGCAGTCAAAACCATTTGTTGTGGTTCCACCTGTTTTATAAGATACACCAATGGCTGGTTTGATTGCGGTATTTAATTTGGAATCGGCGAAAGCGCTTCCGGTCCCTAATGTGAGCGCGAGGGCCAGGCCGAGAGAAACGGCCGTTAACTTCTTTTTCAAAACGAAATGCTCCTTCCAATGCCTGCGAGGTTAGCTTAAGGGTTCGGTTGAAGGTCCCCTATGATCCCTCTCTTGCGAGATCAATTCACCCAAAACGGATCCCCCGCTTCCCAATCGATATGGGAATTCGGCTCCTTAAAATGTTGATGAACCCATTCATTGACGTCTGACGTTCCAACATGATTAACGAAATAACATAGTTCCAGCAAAAGTTACAGTAAAGATGACAAAGTTGTTACTAACATATTCGTTATTTTAGCAGAGTATTAACATTTTGGCAAACGAGGAAAGTGTATATTTAAACAAAAAAACCTGTCCCAGTCATGCTGGAACGGGTTTTTTTGTAATTTCGCGCTCTGAAATTTGTAATATGGAGGATAAATGAAATCCTATTTTCTGTAAAAATGGCAGGGATTAAGATCCATGTCGCTTCCGGTTACAGTTTATTCGCGAGCCTGTCGATCATACTATTGTAACGAAATGTAACTTCTAGGAGTGCTGTGAGGATGATGATTTCCACAGATGATACTGGGAGGAAATTACCCAAATTTGGAAAAGTCCATTTAGAAAATAGGAGGCCTGCTGAATAATTAAACCGATCAGTCCTGCCCAGATGAGTGAGGCAGAGCTAAGGAGCAGAAGTATAACAACGGCGGCACCGCCCACGGTTATGGACAGGAGGACTGCCGTGCCCAGATTGTTGAAGAGAGTTAGAATAGAGCTGATCATACCGGAATCACCGATACGGCCAAACTGCATATAGAGCAGGGATATCCGAATCAGATAGGCATACAGGAACCAGCCTGCCGCATAGGGCAGCGCGTGGAGCAGCAGAGCGGGCTCCTGGATGCCGTTGAGCAGGATCGGGAGAATTTTGGGCACAATCCAGTAGCCGGGAGCAAAGGTGAGGATCAACTCGATCAGATAGAATATCGTCACGGGTTTCCACAGCTTCTGCATCCCCGTGAAGAAGAACAAGCCGCGTTCACCCTGGGCTTCCTGGTGGAGGTTATAGAAGATGCCTGCCCGTATGAGCGGGGTGAGCACCATCCGGATGAGCAGCAATCCAGCCAGAAGCCATCCGTAGGTATGGACCGTATTGCTTAACGTCAGGCTCATCTCTCCCTCGTAGAAGAACAATAGCCGGCTCAGTTCGTTAGGTGCAGAGTCTGGATACCGCATCAGAAGGGGAACGACGGCTGATTTTACAAGTCGGTACAGGCAATATCCCCACAGCAAACGGTATAAGAAGAGCAGAATAGAGACGTATAATTGGTCTTTAACACTGGTCCACCCTTGACCTGCATAAGTTTTCATGTGCTCCCCCCTCACCATGACAGGCTGCCGAACAGCGTCTCCACGAGTTTGGTAATGCTGAGATTCCAGCGTGTCACCACTTTCGGATCCATTCCTGCCTTCATATAATTATTGATGTGTTTGTTCTCAAGAACCATGGAGTATTTCGGGTCAACCATCGCCCAGGATAGCGGCGAGGTGTAGTCCAGAGTGTAAGTGACTTTACCGTCCTTGCCACTCCAGGTTCGCTCCACGGTCTTGCCGTCCTCGAACGCAAATATGATCGGGACATCGGTTACATCTCCGTCTTTGCTTGTAATCTTGACCGTAGATTCATACTCTGGATTGTCCTGCGTCCCTTTATTTTTGGTTTTGATCAGATCGATTGCGACGTCCGCCATTTGGTTTCCATATACATACTGGTCAAAATAAGACTGCCAGGAGGTTTTGCTTACTTGTTCAACAACCTTCTGGAAGTCGGACGTGGTGGGGTGCTTGAAACGGTATTTCTGGGCATAGGTGTTCAGAATCTTCTCCATCATCCGCGGACCGACCTGCCGTTCTATGCCTTGCAGTACAAGTTTCCCTCTCGTGTAAACGTTCAGTGCATAGTTTTCGTGGGAGCTGTATTTCCAGGAATCCATTTTCAGCGGTGCAGGTGAGGTAATCGACGCTCCTTGAGCTGCGGTGTTGGAGGTAATACCGTATTCCTTCTCCATCACTCTCTCTTCAGCATAGGTCGCAAAGGCCTCGTCCAGCCAGGCTTCCTCAAACTCGTTATTCGCAATAATCCCGTAAAAATATTGATGGGCGATCTCATGGATGACGGTTCGTTCCAGCTCGTACCCCGGTGAATCATTTCTGGCACCGAAGGCAGTTACCAGCGTCGGATACTCCATGCCGCCGGCACCGTTGCCCGATTCAGGCGGCACCACGATGGACAACGTGGAGTATGGATAGGATCCATACCATTTACCAAACGAAGCAAGTGCGGATTTGGCAGCATCGAAGTATCGGTCCTTTAAGTCTTTATGCACAGGATCGAGATACAGCTTGATGCGGACACCCGGTACACCTGGCGCAGAGAAGGCTTCTTCTGCCGTGACAAAGTTCGGTGATGCTGACCAGGCAAAATCATGGACATCGTCCGCATAGAATTGATAAACCTTCTCGCCATTCGTCTTCTGTGCGGGCTTCGTCGGGAATCCGGTAGCGGCAACAATATAATTTTCGGGAACCCGGATTCGAACGCTGTAGATGCCGAAGTTGGAATAGAACTCGGAGTTGCCGTGATATTGATGGAGGTTCCATCCCTCATCCGTTCTTCCACGAAGACCTGCCGGCTCATAGACTGAAATTTTAGGGAACCATTGGCCAGCCATAATAAAATTCTCGGTGGTGCCCATGCGCGCAAATATTTTGGGAAGCTCGACTTCAAACTCCATATGGATGGTGATGCTTTCCCCACTTTTTATGGGTTTTGGCAATCTTAGTTTGACAAGGCTGTGATCCTTGATATTGCCGTCATCCGGTTGAACGAATTGAAGGCGATGCGTCAAGGCCAGGCCTTCGGTTGTTTTCACGCTGGTAATGGTCATGGAGCCGTATCCGTCATCAGGCATAGGATCGGAACGCAATCTGCCGCCCGATTCCTTCATGAACGTTGTTTCGTTGGATGAAAATGCATTGGGATACAAATGAAAGTACAGCTCGTTTACGCTTTTTTTGCCTGGATGGGTCCAAGTGAGTGTCTGTTTGCCCTTAAGCTTGTTCTCTTCAGGCTCGTACCGAACATCCATGTGATATTCCACTAAACGGTCGCTCAGCGCCGGAGCGGGAACATCAGGCTGCACCTTAGGCGGCGAGAGAGGGGACTTCTCCACGGCGGAGACCGAGGGCTTGCCCGCATTTGGGGCAAGGGCGGACGCTGAGGACCCTGGATTCAGAAATATCGGCATCGATCCTGCAAGCAATCCAAGGGCGAGCAAGGATGATAGAAAGACTTTGGCACGTGGTGGGACCATATCGAACAACCTCCCGTTGACAAGCATCTAGTGCATGTATATGTTTGCTTTTGGGGGATTATTAGTTAAAATAAAATTATTGGGACATGGTTATCAAATTTGGCAGCCGTCACGTAAGGATCGGCTCTGAATATAGGAGGTCGGCAGCAGTGGAGAATGAAGATCAGAAGCAGGGTGCCAAGAAGCAGATCGCTTTGAATATTATTAATAGCAAGAGTAAGCATAAGGGGTTTGGATCAGGCTCCATCGATCTGAATAGTTTGTCTCCTGTCATCATCGACAATGGTGAGGCTCGAGTGGATATTGGAGCGATGCATGCCAAGAGCAAGGTGGAGAAGGGAATTCGTTTCAGCATGAATCGCGATGACGTTCCCAATGGACGCCAGGTGTGGATCGTGTGGGTGGCTGTAGACCGTACTGTGGAAGGTCAGCATTATGCAGGCATGACTGCCTGCGAGATGTGGATAGACCATGAGGCCCGCCGAGGCTGGAAGATCCTCGCGGATCATGTCAATAAAATGGATGCGGCCATGAAACGCAAAATCAATCTGGATGGCCTGGGTGATGTAGAGAAGAAGGCGCTGCGTGAACTGTTGATCTCACGCAACGAAGAATGGTGGAATGCTTCACCGGACGAGTTCAAGGATGCTCTTCAGACAACGGAATCATGAAATCGGCAAGTTATATGATAAGCCTGACATAATAAAGAACCTGCAGGATTCATAACGAATCCTGCAGGTTTTCTGTTTTTTTAAAAAGGCAGTGTGTAGGTGTGCTTCGCGATTTTCCCCAAGAAAGGGTTTTTGAAATCGAAACTCAGCTTACCATTGGCATATCCTTTATAAGTCAGCCCGTCACCGAAATAGCCGACTTCATTGGATGGATACTCTTCAATCATGTCCTTGCTATCGGCATCCAGAAGTTCAGGATAGATCAGCTTCGCTGTGCTGCCGGCAGGATGTACGACGTACAGTGTAGCTTGTTTATACGGACGGACGAGCAGGAAGTCCCCCTCAATGGCCTCGATTATAAATTGGTCATCCACGCCTGTAAGCTCAGCGAGATTGTAGGTCTTGACCGTTTTACCCGTTGGATGTACCAGCTCCAGCGTACTGCCATTCATCATCGCGATGTTGCCTTTGTAGCTGAGTTGGTCTCTGCTGTAATTGATCCCGGCAAAATTGGAGTGGCTGGTTTTGGAATCCTTGAGAATTTTGTTGTCTTGAATAAGCACACGGTATCTCTCTTGATGAATATGCGGCTCGCCGTAATCGTTCGTAATATCGGCAACGTAGGTGCTGCTGTTGATTCGATGTGCGCTTATGCTCAGAAGTTCCAGATTCTCAACCGGTAAACGGCCGACTTGGACAGGCGTGGTTCCGGCTTTACCCATCAACAGTGTCCCATAATCGCGGTTGACCCAGAACAGGACATTGCCAACAGCAGTATAGGCATAGCCTCCCTGTGAGCCAAAGGTCGTCGTTAGCCCGGATTTACTGTCATACTTGAGGGGAATGCTGAAACCCTTGGTAATGAGACTGGCTGGAACGTAGGTCACACCTTTTTTTACCACTGGTGCAGCTTCAAGCTTCAGAACGGTGCCCTTGGAATTGACTGCGCGTGACTGTCCAACTGTAATGCGAACAGATTGTTTCGGACTGTTGATATACAGCTCGTTTTTCCCTGGAATCGTAAGCTGCAGATGCAACTGTTCAGAAACTTCCTTCAGCGGTATAAACAATACGCCCTTATTTGTATATGGTTTATGCTTCACATCCAGAGCGCCCCAGGCTTTGCTCTGTGATGTTGAGGCTTCTGCTGCATGGGCAGGTACGGTTATGAGGGATGAAGACGTGAACATTAATGAAAGTGCTAAGGATGCGGTGCCTGCTAATTTAATGAATTGAACGGTTTTCATGAAATTCCTCCTTGGTGGTTATCACTCCCATCTATTTAAACGTCTGGCTAATGGAAAATGTTTCTCTAAATCACGAGTTCATGTAAAAAATGAGAGATAGAAAAAACAAAAACCGGAGCTGCTCCACAAGGGATACAGCTCCGGTATTATTAATATCCTGACTTTAACTCCTTATCCTTGCCCAGCAGGATGGTGAGACCCAGCAAGGTAACGATAATGGTTGCTCCCATGTCCGAGATAATCGCAATCCAAAGTGTCAGCCATCCCGGGATCGTGAGCAGCAGTGCGATGGCTTTCAGCGACAGGGAGAGCCCGATATTCCACTTAATAATCTGATTAACCCGTCTAGCCGTTTTGATGGCCCCGGGCAGCTTCCCAAGGTGATCCTGCATCAGCACCACGTCGGCGGTTTCAATGGCACTGTCGGTTCCTTTGCCCATCGCGATGCCAAGATCGGCCGCCGCCAGCGCAGGGGCATCGTTAATGCCGTCACCGACCATGCCGGTTTTTTTACGGGAAGAAAGCTCCCTGACCTTGGCAACCTTTTCTTCCGGCAGCAGGCTTGCGAATACACGGGTAACCCCGGACTGCTTCGCAATGGTCTGTGCGGACTGCTCATGGTCACCTGTCAGCATGACCGTATCGGTGATACCGGCCTCGTGAAGCTTGGGAACGACAGTCGCAGTCTCCGGCCTGATCTCATCGGCGAGTCCGAATTGACCTAATACGCGCTCCTCGCTTACGGCTGCAACGATGGTGTAGCCTTGGCTCTTCAATCGGCGGATGTCTTCCTCCACGGCGCGGATATGTTCTTGCTGTCCCTGAACATGTCTCAGCACGTCCTCGCTGCCAACCCAGAATAAGTTGCCACCGATTTCAGCCCGAATCCCTTCGCCCGGCAAAACTGTAATCTGCTGAGGTTCATTAAACATGCACTGCGGCTGCTTGATCTCCAGATGTTTCATGACGGCCTTGGCTAGCGGATGGAGAGAGGACTGCTCCAGTGCGCCGATAACACCATAGAATTTATTCTCATCGTATACCGTTTCCGCATAGACCGCCGGCTCACCCTTGGTCAGCGTTCCTGTCTTGTCAAAAGCAATGGCTTCCAGCCGGCCAAGCTGCTCAAGATGGACCCCGCCTTTGATCAGGATACCGTTGCGTGCTGCACGGGTCATACCGCTGACAAGTGCAATGGGTGAGGAAAGCACGAGTGAACAAGGACATCCCACGATCAGAATGGACAGACCCTGGTAGATCCAGGTCATCCAGGGCTGATTCAGCAATAAGGGTGGAATCAGCGTCACGGCCAACGCAATCAACATGATGGCGGGCGTATAATATTTAGCGAATTTATCAATAAAAAGCTCCGTTGGTGTCTTGCTGTCCTGCGCTTCCTGTACCAGATGCATGATCTTGGCAAGGGAAGAATCCTCGTAGGCCTTCGAAATCGCGATGTAAAGCACACCATCGGTGCTTACACTGCCACCGTAGACAGCATCGCCTTCCCGTTTCGTTACAGGCACGGATTCTCCCGTAATGGCAGCCTCGTTGACAGCGCCGGTTCCTTGGGATATGGCACCGTCGGAAGGAATTTTCTCGCCTGGTCTTACCCGGACCACATCACCGGGAGAGAGGCTTGTGATCGGTACCAGCTTGGCCTGACCGTCTTTCCACAGCTCGGCTTCCTTCGGTGCCGCGGCCAGCAGCGCCTCCATCGATTGCCGGGCCCGATTCATGCCGTAGCCTTCCAGCAGCTCGTTGAGGCCGAACAGAATGGCAACCAGCGTGGCTTCCCGCCATTCCCCAATAATGACAGCACCAATGAGTGCAACGGTCATCAGGGTGTCCATATTGAATTTGAAGCGGGTCAGGTTGCGCAGCCCGCGCAAGAACGTTGTATATCCGCTCAGAATCATGGCACCTGCATACAATGCGATTACAACCGGCTCGGCAACGTTACCTTCCAATATAAAGGTCAGCAGATAAAAAACAGCCGAGATGGTTAGCAGCCACTTCATTTTTCCATCGCCGCCATGACTTTGCACATGAGCATGACCGTGGTCATGCTCATGTGACGGTTGATGCTGATGGGATGAAGGGTCATGAGTGTCCGCATCAGCATCCGAAGAGGCTGACAGGGGGGCATGAACGATACGGGCGCCGTCACTTTTCAGAATGGTCTCTACCTGGTATAGATCCACATGGGGGGAGAGGATCAGCTTCCCGCTGTTGTAACTCAGGCGGGCGTTGTCCCCGTGGTCCAGCTTCTGGATCTCTTCCTGCATCTCACGTGTGCAGTTGGGACAAGAGAGGCCTTGAACCCGATATTCAATAAGTGGGCTGTTACTTGCGCCAGGAGATGATTTGGAAAGCTGAGGATGGTTCGCGCTCATCTACATCTTCTCCTTCTGATGCTCCAGCGTCATATGAAGCAATGTCCGGATATGATCGTCTTTAAGGGAATAGTATACATTTTTCCCGGCTTTGCGGGACTTGGCGATATCTTTGTTCTTCAGCGTGCGCAGATGATGGGAGGCTGTTGCCGTAGAGCTTCCAAGCACCTCAGCCACATCGCAGACACATAGCTCCCCACCTCGATCCAGCATATAGGCCACTTTAACTCGTGTGGGGTCTGCCAAGGCCTTGAAGATCTCCGCCATGCCGCTCATGTCATCGTCAGAGATCGTGTCTTTTAACAAGGCAACCCTTTCAGTGGAAGGACATTCTATTTCGCACAGCTCAAGAGAGACTTCTTCGTTCATGGTTCGGGCATTCATAAAAAAACAACCTCCTTGAATGAGGAGCAATAAGTGCTCTTTACTTTATATATTCAAACGTTTATTTGATTGTTAATCATAATATACCCGATTTCCACACTATATTCAAACGAATGTTTGATTGTTCACGAGTGCTTCACAGTCTAAGAATAAATCTGCAAGCTCTATAGTATGAACCAATTGCAGCAGTTAGGGTGCACCGCCTCTTTTCAGAAAATCCTTCCATTTCATTACAGGCCAACTTATACTATTAGCAAAAAGATGTAAATTCACACAAGAAGTTAACCTGCGGCCCAGCGCTACATAAACTCATCACATCTTAAGCGGGCTAGGCCATCGTTTCGACTCGAATGCGTACATAATCGAATACCTATCCTTCTATTTGCGGATGTGTATAAACAGGGGAGGCAGGAGTATGACTTGTCCAATATGTCGATATGAAACGGGAGAGGGGAAGTATTGCAAGAAGTGTGGGGCAAGGCTGATTATCGAGGAGTCACCCGTTTTTGCTGCCATGAAAGAGCAAGCGGCGGCATCGGAAGTATACAGCATCAATAGAACAAGCGTAAGCAGCAAAGGGGATAGGCCTCAGACGAACCAAGGAGAGCCCGCACTGCCGGTGTATACACCGCCCGACATTCCATTTCAAACGGCAGGTCGGCAGCATGGGGAAGAGGCAGAAGAGGAACCGAATCCTTATTGGACTAGCTTGAAATTGTATGGACAGCTCTATGGGGAATACTTTCTCAAGGGGATCAAACATCCGTTCAGCGCGGCTGTCGCCACAGACAGTAGTCAGTTCTTAAACGCGATGGTATCCATGCTGCTGTATGTTCTGCTGCTTCCGCTCACGATATATGCAACGCTTCACCATGAACTGCAGGGTTTGCCTGCGGGGGCCTTTGCCGAGCTTGTCGTTAAGCCTGTCATTTGGATCGCATTATTTATGTTCCTGTTGAATGTTTTTACTTACGCTGCGGTCAAGCTGTCGTTTAACCCGGCCGTGAAGCTCAAGGAAGTGATGGCCAGGTTCGGCACTTTGCTGACACTATTCCTTATGCTCTATGTTGTCAGCCTACTGTTCCTGTTCCTGAATGGAGATATATCGAAGGTGATCATCCTTCTTTCCTTCATTAGCACCCTGATGACCGTACCGCTATTGGTCATGACTAGCTATAAGAGAAGAATGGTTGGCGGTTTGGATCCACTGTACGCGATTCTGCTGGTTTATGTCGCAGTGATGCTCGTGATCGTCATACTGGGCAACTCCATGATCGGATATATCACGGGCTTTTAACGGGTTGTATTTACATATGCAATAAATGAAAAACAGCAGGCTTTTCTCTCGGGATTACCGGGATAGAGCCTGCTGTTTTTTTGGGGCATGGCGTTGTTTCTGGTGTTACTCAACCCACCATCGTTTAAAATCCTGCCACCAGGAACGTTCCTCCTGTTTCTCGGCAGCATCTGCAGGGTTGGCTTTCTTCGGGGCCTCTCCACTGCCGTGCTCTCCACAATATTCGGTAGGCTCCGTACCCTTCACGAATACCTCCAGAATTTTATCGGGACAATCAGAGCCTGCAAGCTTGCCTGTCGTCGGATCGATATACGCGCTGATGACGTCATCCGGGATCGGAAAAATCTTGGGCGGCACGTTCTCCAGTGCGGTCTCCGTATACTGCGCAAAAATAGGGGCTGCCCGCCGTCCGTCAATTTTGCTGATTTCCCGTCCCTTGTCATATCCAACCCATACCGCGGTAGACAGCTCCGGGGTATACCCGACAAGCCAGGCATCGGAGTCGGTTGTACCCGTCTTCCCGGCGACCGGTCGCTTCATTAGAGTAGAGACGCGGTTACCCGTTCCTCCGGTCTCGAATACGCCCTCCATCATGCGTGTCATCACATAAGCTGCCGAGGGCTCAACAATTTGTTCCCCCGCAGCTTCCGGAGCTGTATATAAGCTGCGGCCAGCCGCATCGGTAATGCTCAGTACGGCGACCGGTGAGACCCGAGTACCGTTATTAGCCATGACAGCGTAGGCGGAGGCCATCTCCAAAGGGCTGACAGGCGAGGTGCCCAGAGCAAGGGAAGGGACAGGCTCCAGCGGGCTTGTGATGCCCATTTTTTTCGCCATGTCAGCGACTTTGTCCGGTCCAATCTGCATGATGGTGTTCACAGCATATATATTGTCCGAAGCGGCGATGGCTTCCCGCATCGGAATTTCCCCTAGATACTTATCGCCAAAGTTGCTGGGCTGGTAGGTTTTGCGATTGTTATCATAATGAAATAGGGTCGGCTGGCTGTTAAACACGCTGGTGCTTGTCATCTCTTTGGATGCAATGGCGGTTAAATACATGATTGGCTTAAAAGCCGATCCAGGCTGCCTTGTTTTAGCCAGCGCATGGTTGTATTGATTCTCGCGATAGTTCTTGCCGCCAACCATGGCTTTGATATGGCCGGTCCGCGGGTCGATAGATACGAGTGCCGTCTCCAGCTCGCTCTTGCTGTCCATGCCCTCCGCTACGGCCTCCTCCGCAGCCTTTTGTGCCTGAGGATCCAGGGTCGTATAAATGTTAAGACCGCCTTGTTCGAGCTGCTTCTCCGTCATGTTGAGCTGCTTGGTGACAAGACCGCGGACGTAGTCGCGAAAGTAGGAAGCAATCACCTTGTTCTCCTGTCGGTCCTGGGGCAGCAAGGCGAGCTTGGCTGTGGCTGCTTTATCGGCTTCGGTCTCCGTAATAAATCCGGTCTCCGCCATGGCGTTCAGGACGATATGCTGTCTTTTGACTGCATTGTCCATATGATTGTAGGGTGAGTAATACGTTGGCCCTTTTGGAATACCGGCAAGCAGGGCGCTTTCGGCCAAGGTCAGTTTTTTTGCAGATTTGCCAAAGTACAGCTGTGACGCCGACTCGATCCCATAAGCACCGTGGCCGTAATAAATCTCGTTCAGGTACATTTCGAGTATCTGATCTTTGGTATATTTCATCTCAAGCTGGGCGGTGAATTTGGCCTCCTTGAGTTTGCGTGTCCACGTTTTCTCATGAGATAGGTATAAGTTTCGTGCGAGCTGTTGGGTTAATGTGCTTGCTCCCTGTTTGCGATCCATATGCTGCAGGTTCACCAGGACGGCCCTGGCCATGCCTTTTATATCAAACCCCGGATGATCGTAGAACTTCCGGTCCTCTACCGCCAAAGTTGCCTGGACCAGAAGGGGAGATATATCAGCCAGGTTTACCTGCTCGGATGTGTGTCCCGTAGTAGAGAAGGTGGCGATCAAATCTCCCTGACTGTCGAGCAGACGCGAGTAGCGGGATGTTTCCGCGACGGGCAGCGGCGTTATAAATAAATAGGCGAGCAGAATGCCGCCGGCGATGATGGATAGGCCAAGGAGCACAAACAGAAATGTAGCAAGCCGGACGAAACGACGTTTGCGCTTGGGTGATTTTTTTTGTCCCGGCATGGGGGGTCTCCTTCCAGTCCTTTTTGTAAGGTTTGAGAGCAGAGGATGCCAAGGTTGAAAAGATGAGTTTACATTCTCCTTGGCCGTCTTCCTTTTCTATACAGTATGGGGCTGGAAAGGGCAGGATATTCATATGACACGACCAGGATATGGTCTTGATTTTAATGCGCAGGAACTTTTGGTTGCAATTTGGGCTTGATTTAATATAATCTAATTTGTTTGGTACAATAGAAAGAGTGTGAAACTGTAAGCAAAAGGCATCTGCCCCGAATAAAGTTTTACGGCTTGGATCTGGACGGCTGAACATTATTCTAGCGGAAAGAAGGTAGAGACGATGGAATTATGGTACACGGAGAAACAAACGCCGACTTTCGGCATTACGGCGAAAATACGGGAAACGTTTGTACATGAGAAGACGGAGTTTCAACAACTGGATATGATCGATACCGAGGAATTTGGACGCATGCTCGTCCTGGACGGCATGGTCATGACTACGATCAAGGACGAGTTCGTCTATCATGAGATGGTCGCTCACCCCGCACTGAACACGCATCCAAATCCGAAGAAGGTTCTTGTTGTCGGCGGCGGAGACGGCGGTGTCATTCGCGAAGTGATCAAGCACCCGGGCGTAGAGAAAGCTGTACTTGTTGAAATCGATGGAAAAGTCATTGAATACTCGAAGCAGTACCTCCCCGAGATTGCCGGCAAGCTGGACGATCCGAAGGTTGAAGTGCTGGTTAACGATGGATATATGCACATTATTGAGCATAAGAACGAATATGACGTTATTATGGTAGATTCCACAGAGCCTGTGGGCCCGGCTGCTCCGTTGTTTGAGCGCGGATTCTATCAAGGAATCTACGAGGCGCTGAAGGAAGACGGTATTTTCGTAGCGCAAACGGACAACCCTTGGTTCAAGGCGGACCTGATTCAGCAGGTTAACCGAGACGTGAAGGAAATCTTCCCGATCGTGCGCGTGTATGGAGCGAACATTCCAACCTATCCGAGCGGTCTGTGGACCTTTACGATGGGCAGCAAAACGTACGATCCGCTTGAAGTGGACGAGTCCACCATTGATGAGATGGATACGAAATACTATTCCCCTCGTCTGCACAAAGCAGCATTCGTGCTGCCGAAATTCGTTGAAGACTTGGTGAAATAAGGAGGCCGTATAAACTGATGAAACTGGATCAAGGTTACTCCGGCAACGTGTTTATTCTGAGCTCCGAGGATTATGAAGGGTCCAAGGCCGTTATTTACGGTATGCCGATGGATTTTACGGTTAGCTACCGTCCCGGCTCCCGTTTTGGTCCTGCCCGTATTCGCCAGGCGTCCGTTGGTCTGGAGGAATACAGCCCTTACTTGGATAAAAGCATTGAAGATATGACCTATTTCGATGCAGGCGACCTGATGCTGCCTTTCGGCAACGCAGGCCGCAGCCTTGAAGTGATTGGCGACTATGTAGGCAAACTGCTGGATGACGGGAAGTTCCCGATCGGACTCGGCGGGGAGCATCTCGTATCTTGGCCGATCATTCAGAAGGTGTACGAGAAGTACCCTGATCTCATTCTGATTCATATCGATGCGCATGCCGACCTTCGTGAGCATTATGAGGGAGAGCCATTGTCCCACTCCACACCGGTCCGCAAGGCGGCAGGCATCATGGGCGGCAAGAACATCTATCAGTTCGGCATCCGTTCCGGCTCCCGTGAGGAGTTCCAATACGGACGCGAGAACATCAACTTCTACCCGTTCGAGGTGGCTGCGCCCCTTAAGGAAGCTTTGCCTTCCATGGGCAACCGTCCGGTCTACGTGACCATCGATATCGATGTGCTGGATCCATCGGCCGCACCGGGCACCGGAACGGCAGAGGCGGGCGGCATCACATCGAAAGAGCTGCTGGAAGCCGTGCATCTGATTGCAAACTCCGGCGTGAACGTTGTCGGCTGCGATCTCGTGGAAGTGGCACCCATCTATGATCCGTCCGAGCAGACCCAGATCGTAGCTGCGAAGCTGATCCGTGAGATGCTGCTGGGGTTTGTTAAGTAGGGGGGGATTCCACCCACCCAAACCCTCCCTGCCAGGGAGGGCCCCAAGGGCGCTGCCCTCTGGACACCCGGAACTTTGGTGTTCGGTGCTGATGTGAGGATCTGAGAGGGGCTCGAGCTTGGGCCCGGCCAATCTCGGGCTCCCCTAGCGGGGACGCCCTCGTGGCCTTAACAGCGCCCGTTGGTGGCCGAGGCTTCGCCCCCCGGCCGGAAGAGAAAAAGCAAGCCTCCCCTATCTAAGCCTACGGCTATCGGGGTTCGGCTTGCTTTTTCGTACGGGCGTGGCCCCCCTCGGAAGGCACCCCTGCGGGGACGCCTGGTGGGCCAGCCCTGTGTGTGAGCCGCCGAGGCTTCGCCCCTCGGCTGGAGAAGAAAAAGCAAGCCTCCCCTATCTAAGCCTGCGGCTATCGGGTTCGGCTTGCTTTTTCGTATGGGCGTGGCCCCCTCGGAAGGCACCCCTGCGGGGACGCCTGGTGGGCCAGCCCTGTGTGTGAGCAGCCGAGGCTTCGCCCTCGGCTGGAGAAGAAAAAGCAAGCCTCCCCTATCTAAGCCTGCGGCTATCGGGGTTCGGCTTGCTTTTTCGTGTGGGCGTAGGCCGCACTTTGAGCAAATGAGAAGAAATGGACCGGGGTCAGATGTTATAAACTTAATGGAGATGAGATGTGAAAACGCTAATAAGGAGGTTAACCTCATGACCGATTCGTCTATCAAGAAGAGAACGGACTCTGCTTCAAGGTTGATTAAGGCATCGCCCAAAGCCATTTATCAGGCATTCACGGACCCCAGGGCTTGGGTATCGTGGCTTCCGCCAGAGGGGATGTCAGGTCAGATCGACAGCTTTGATGCCCGTGAAGGCGGGAGTTATCGAATGATACTCAACTATATCGGATCGGACCGCGTGAACCTTGGCAAATCATCGGAAGGCGCGGATATCGTCCAAGGTACCTTCCTGGCGCTGGTGCCAAACCAGAAAATCGTGCAGTGTTTTGAATTCGAGTCGGATGACCCCGCTTACGGGGGCTCGATGACTATGACATGGACGTTGACCGCACTCGCGGAAGGAACGGATGTGACGATTGTTTGCGAGAACGTTCCTGAGGGCATACGGCAGGAAGATCACGAAGAGGGCTTAAATTCTTCGCTTCACAATCTCGCTGTCTTTACTGAAAGATAATGGACAGGCTGTGAGGTTCACTGCGCCCCCATGACAGTAAAAAAGCAAGCAACCCTATGTAAGCCTATCGGCTGATCGGGTTGCTTGCTTTTGTGTTTATTTCAGGGTGATACCGAACGCCGAGCCCGGGGCACCGG
Organism: Paenibacillus sp. Cedars; assembly: GCF_003184205.1. NCBI lineage: Bacteria > Bacillati > Bacillota > Bacilli > Caryophanales > Paenibacillaceae > Paenibacillus > Paenibacillus sp. Cedars. The sequence continues at coordinate 5,793,601 of NZ_CP020866.1, read as the reverse complement.
CAAATACGACGGTTCCATTGGCAGGGAGCTTCACTTCGTTAGAACCGCTGGCAACGGTGTAGTTCACAACGGCACCTTGCTCGTCATATACGGCGAATGCGCCTTGTGCCGGCAGTGTCACTGTCATCGTTTTGCCTGCAACGGCATCAGAGACGGTGTACCATTTGGCATATCCATCGGCTTGCAGGGTAACGGTTGATTTTTTTCCTTTGTAAAGGGGCTTAACGTCTTTCTCGCTCACAAAGAGCGATCCGGCAGCTTCGAGATACTCCACGCCTTTTTCCTTATAGAAACGGAATTCAGACGTATCCCGGCTTCCAATAGCCGGAACTCGATGCTCGCTTACTGCGGTATCCGGGTCGATGATTTTCTTATCGATCATATAACCTTCCAAACCACTCTTGCTGCTGATCTCTACGGACGGCTTCATAATGAAGTACATCAGCGACGTGAATTTCTCATTTAACGGATAGAAGGTTTGACCTTCCCGCTTAGCCCAAGCGGCAGCGGTTTCCTTGGACAGCGGGTTCGCTTCCATCTTCTCGGCGGAATACTGCGAGATGGCAAGCTGTCCGAGTCCAGGAATGGATACATATTGCCTTACCCATAAGTAGATCCCGTCATTTTTCTCGGTTACGAAGCTGACCTTCGTACTGCCATCCGCGCTGACAAATGTTCCATCCGCAGTGTACACATATTTCTCTGCCGGATAATCCGGAACCATAGGTACGGAGATCGACAGTTCGCCATCCTTGATGTCGGCTTTCATCTGTTGATTAGTCACGCCATAGTACCCGGCGTATTTGGTGATGTCGTCAGGCATATCCGCCTTGACGGGTTTGCCGAATGATTTTTCCGGCTTGAATTCCTTAATGGTGCCCTTCTCCTTCAGTGCGTGCAGCAACATTTCGCTCGCCATCAGTTGGTTTGTGGAGCTGGAACCGCCCGAGGATAACACAGCAGCAGCCATGTTTTGCTCTGGAAGGACAACGAGAGAGGCGTGATACAGAATGGTGTCCCCACCTTTGGTCACGGCTTTCATATCATATTGGTTGAACGGGAACAGTCTGACGCTGTCCCAGCCCAGTCCGTAATCAAACGAATTGTCGGCGTCGGCCGGCCACAGGCCTTTTTTATACTCTTCTTGTTCCATGGCCTTGATGGACTTGTCGGTGAGAATGCCTTCCGCTTCGCCCGTGAAGATCTGTGCGAATTGAACGAGATCCTCAGCCGTGGAATAGATGCCGCCGGTACCTATGACGTTAATTGTTTCGTTAGGAAGCTGTCCCTGATGAGTAGGATAATAAAGTCCAGCCATTTGTTTCAAATTCAATTCATCCTGGGATGTCTTGGTATGATCCAAATCCAAAGGCTCGGTGAAATTTTCGTGAATGAATGAGGTAAAGCTTTTGCCGCTGATTTTTTCCACCAGAATTTCAGCCAGCGTAAAACCGTCATTACAATAAACGGAGTATGCGCCCGGATCTGCTTTCAGGTTTTGGGTGGATAATTGCTTCAATAATGTGTCATGCGCATGAGCATCGTTATCCTCGAACAGAAATGCATTGTTCAGGCTCGAGCCCTGCAGTCCGGAGGAATGGTTAAGTAGCATGCGCGGCGTAATTTTTTTGTAGCGCTCGTCTTTCATTGTGAATTCGGGTATGTACTGAACGAGAGGCGTATCCAGATTGATTTTCCCGTCATCCACCAATTTCATCACCGAAGCGGCGGTAAACATTTTACTCGTGGAGCCGATGCCATACATCGTATCCTGGGTCAGCGGAATCTTTCCTTCGATATCGTTCACGCCTGCTTGCCCGGACACGGTAATATTGCCGTTATCGATAAGGGCATATTGGACGCTTGTGGTTCCATAAGTCTCTGTGAGCAGCTTTGCTTTTTCTGCGGCGGTTTTCTCCAGGCCCTGGACAGCGGCGGTAACCTGGCTGTTATCTGCTGCCATGACCCCGGCTGGAAGAACCAGTGTGACGGCGAATAGGGTAACGAGCATCCGTGATAGTCTTTTCTTCAATGAATAAATACCTCCTTATTATGATGTATTAGTTAGTACGATTTACCAGCTGGAATGGTTCAATTTATTTTAGAGTTTCTAAGGATTTGTAGTGAAAGCGCATGGGAAGCGAGCGATAAGTTCTGCCTTGGAGTCTTAGAATGATGGGGACGAGGAATGCTTACTTGATAACGGGTACTGCCTATGGACAACACAAAAAAACCACGCCTTCCATCATGGGCCGCCGCAGTGGCCAGTTGGGAATGCATGGTTTCTTTTAACTGAGTACGATGAGCAGAGCCGAAGTGGTTCCGACAAAACAGCCGGCAAGGCAATCCGAAGGATAATGAAAGCCGAGATAAATGCGTGACAGGCTGACCGTAAGCGCCAGCAGGATCAAGAGTAATGACAGCCACGGTGTTATGAATAGAAAAGGGGTAACAATAGAAAATATGGCCGTGGAGTGTCCCGAAGGAAACGAATGATCCTTCATCGGTTTTTTCTCAAACCGTACTTGCTCTAAAGCCAGGTAAGGCCTGATGCGCCGCATCTTTCTTTTGATGAGGGCCGTAACCAGAAAGCTGAGGGACAGTGCAATAAAGCTCTGCCATCCCATCGTATTCCACGGCTCCGGTGCAAAAAACGCTATCGAAAGTGTTAGCACAATGGTAAAGATAGCACCCCCCATATGGGTGACCAGCGCGAGCATCGAATCCACCGTTTTGTTGCTGATCTTGCGGTTTAACCAGCGGAAGATAAGGTGGTCATGTTGCTGAAGCCAATCCATCGAACGAGTAATCATTGTGAACAGAACACCTCACATTATAATTTTGTAAGCTGGCAGCTTGCCATAGGGCCAGTTCATGACTGCCGTGTATGCTTGTAAGGGCTGAGATTCATAGTGTGACCAAGGGCTTACATACGACAGTATACAGGACAATTGTTAAGTGTGGGTATGAATGATGCGTATTTTTTCATAAAATCGAACTTTATTTGATACAGGTGACGCCTTGGATAACCGTTTCGGCGTGTTTTCGGACGTTCCCGTCATAACTAGGGTTTCCAGAAGGGGCCGACTTGATGTTCTCATGTTCTCGGAGCCCGGAATCCGATATAATGAAGGCATCTAACCATTTATAAGGAGGAAAAGCATGAAATTTCGCGTTTCTGCCGTGCAATATCATCTGCACACCATTCAATCCTTTGACGATTTTGCCCATCAGTCGGAGCATTACATTCGGACGGCGGAGGAATTTGAAGCCGATTTTGTGCTGTTTCCGGAATTTTTCACAACACAGCTGATGTCCATCGGGGACGATCAGGGCAAAGCATTAACGATCCATGATCTTCCGGATTTCACAGACCGATACCGTGAGCTGTTCCAAGGCTTTGCGAAGCAATATAACATTCATATCATTGGGGGAACCCACGTCATTCGTCGTGAAGGGAAGCTGTACAATGTGGCGCATCTGTTTTATCCGGACGGCCGCATCGCGGAGCAGGCCAAGATCCATATTACGCCTTCGGAGATCTCCGGATGGAATATGGGGGCAGGCGAGGGGCTTGAAGTGTTTGAGACAGACAAAGGCACCATTGCGATGCTGACCTGTTATGACATTGAATTCCCTGAGATTGTACGGATGGCCAAGGCCAAAGGGGCTGACGTCATTTTCTGTCCATCCTGCACGGATGACCGACATGGGTTCCATCGTGTGCGGTACACGAGCCATGCTCGCGCCATTGAGAATCAAGTCTACGTGGTGCTGACCGGTACGGTAGGCTCGCTGCCCACCGTGGATCTGATGCGCGCGAACTTCGGACAGGCGGCTATCATTACGCCGAACGACATTCCGTTCCCGCCCCAAGGTCTGCTGGCTGAGGGCGAGCTGAACCATGATATGCTCATTACCGCGGATCTCGATCTGGATTTACTGTATCAAGTGCGGGAGAAAGGCTCTGTAACGACTTGGCGTGACCGCCGCACCGATCTGTATCCAGATTGGGAGTGAAGCCCGGTTTCTCATAGCTTGAAAAATAGGACAGAGGCGGTGCAGAGGAAATGGCCCGGTTTCAGCAATGGTTATATGTATTTGACGACAACCGGCCGGTGCCGGTTGTCGTTCGAAGTTACACGGAAGCAGACTTTGACGAGCTGATCGTTATCCAATCCGAGACGTTCCCGCCCCCGTATCCGCCGGAGCAATGGTGGAACAAGGAACAGCTAATGCAGCATGTCACTTTGTTTCCAGAAGGTGCGCTATGTGTTGAAGTAGACGGCGTGCTCGCCGGGTCGATCACTTCGCTCATCGTGGATTACGATCCGCTGCAGCCCGCTCATTCTTGGGCGGACACAACGGATAACGGATATATTCGGACGCATAAGCCGGAGGGAAATACGCTTTACATCGCCGATATTTGCGTCAGGCCACGCTTCCGTAAGCTTGGCCTTGGCAAGTGGCTGATCCAGTCGCTGTATCATGTGACGGTCGAACAGGGACTGGACCGGCTGCTTGGCGGTGGACGGATGCCGGGATATCATCGGCATGCCGATGAGATGTCAGCTGCGGAGTATCTGGACGCGGTAGTCCAGGGGGATCTGAAAGATCCGGTGATTACGTTCCTGCTGCGCTGCGGCAGAACGCCTATCGGAGTGGCTGCCGAATATCTGGAGGATGCGGAGTCCTGCAATTACGGTGCTCTGATGGAATGGAAGAACCCGTTTAGAGGATGATGACGTGTCAATTGCACCATCATTCTCCCGAACGTTAAATAAACAACTTCATATATAAGGAGGTTTTACGAAGTGGAATATATTCGCATAACGAGTATTAACGATCCCTTGTTTCGCAAAATGCACAATCTGATGAAGGAAGTCTTTCCTCCGGAAGAAGTGCTGGAGTTCAGTCTATGGAAGGAACCGCTGGAAGATCCGGGTATTCGGGTATTTGTTGCCCTGCATGAAGAAGAGGTGGTCGGTACGACGGAGTATCGTTATTACGAGGACTGGAATGTGGCGATGACTGATTTCACCATCATCGGACGCGAAGGGCTTGGCATCGGCCGATTTCTGGCGCTGCATCGCCTGAAGGATCTGAACCAACTGGCAGCAGCGAACGGTAAAGAGCTGTTCGGCATGTTTGCCGAGATTTACGATCCCTACCAGGTGCTGGACTATGCATTTGGCGGGGTGAAGCCGATGGATCCGTTTGTTCGTCGTGAGGTGCTGTCGCATCTTGGCTATAAACGCACGGATCTCACGTATGTCCATCCATCCTGGAACAACGATGGCGAAGCGGTGAGCGGGCTCGATTTCTGCTTTATGCCGGGTGATGACACTGTGGATGAACTGCCTGCAGATCTGATTGTGAACTTCCTGAAGCGATATTATGCCGTCCTGCCTGAGAAGCCACAGGCATGGAACGACATGATTGCCAAGCTGGAAGCACAGGAGAGGGTAGCGCTGCTGCCGCTGTAAACCAAGTCGATAGGGAGTGCCTGATTCTTCATGAATCAGGCCTATTCTGTTATCGAAGCACTAGTGGAATTGACGTGTTGAATTCCAGTGAATGGCCCGAGTGATGGGCAGGGAAATTGGAGATAGAGGCTCATATATTTGACTTTTGCTAAAATCCTCATTTGAATTGCAAGGCCATACTGGATATAGTAATACAATAGGTAAGGAAAAGAGGAACGTACATGAACGACCGAAAACAAGTGAGCATCCGTCTTCACAGCCTTCACGAAGGGGAGAATACGGTACAGGAGCTGCCCGCAGAGGCTTTTATCAAAGGGAGTGCTCTGTATGTTCGTTATACAGAACCCGCACTCGGGCCGCATCAAGGGGAAACCCGGGCGATGCTCAAGCTGACGAAGGACGGGCTTAAGCTGATTCGGCACGGCGAGGTGGAATCCGAGCAGTCGTTTCAGCTGGGTCAGCGGTTACCGGGTTACTACCGCTCTCCGTTCACTTCATTTAATCTGTCTACGCATACCCAGCGTCTGGAGCTGGCGCTTGAGGGCATGTCCGGACGCGCGGCTTGGGCGTATGATTTATATGTGTCGGGCGAGTTTTCGGGACACTTTTCTATTAGTTTGACTATTCAGGAGGCACAAGAATCATGACTATGAATCCATTAGATCACATTAACGGGCTGGTTGCCGAAGCGGTAGCGGACGCTGCCGTGGCTGCAGGGCTGGTTTCCCGTGAGGAGCTGCCGGCCATTACGCTGGAAGTGCCGAAGGATAAATCGCACGGTGATTTGGCGACGAATGCTGCGATGCAGCTGACGCGTATCGCCAAGAAGAATCCCCGGCAAATTGCCGAGGCTATTCTGGAGCATTTGGACACGGCAAAAGCTTCCATTGAGAAAGCGGAGATTGCCGGACCGGGTTTTATTAATTTTACCCTGGACAAGGGTTACCTCTATCCCATCGTAGCTTTGGTACAAGAGCAGGGCGACAACTACGGACGGATTACCATCGGCGAGGGACAGAAGGTTCAGATGGAGTTTGTCAGTGCCAATCCGACAGGAAGCCTGCACCTGGGCCATGCCCGCGGCGCAGCCGTAGGCGATGCGCTCTGCAATGTGCTCGACTATGCAGGATACGAAGTAACGCGCGAGTATTATATTAATGATGCAGGCAATCAGGTCGTGAACCTGATTAAATCCCTGGAAGCTCGGTATTTGCAAGAGCTGGGTCAAGATGCCGAAATGCCGGAAGACGGCTACCATGGCGAAGATATCAAAGGTTTTGCCAAAGAGCTTGTGGCTGAGAAAGGCGATTCCTTGTTGTCCATGAGCCCTGGAGAGAGAACAGCCTTTTTCCGTGAGTTCGGGCTCGAGAAGGAACTGGGCAAAATCAAACGCGATTTGAATCGATTCCGCGTTCATTTTGACGAATGGTTTAGCGAAACGTCCCTTTACGAGGACGGTCTTGTCGAGAAGTCTCTGGAAGAGCTGAGATCAAAAGGCGAGGCCTACGAGAAGGATGGAGCAACCTGGCTTCGTACAACCGACTATGGGGATGATAAGGACCGCGTCCTCGTTAAGAATGACGGAACCTATACTTACCTGACACCGGATATTGCGTACCACCGCAACAAATACGAGCGCGGATACGACAAGATCCTCAATATTTGGGGAGCGGACCACCACGGTTATGTCCCGCGTATGAAGGCTGCCATGGAGGCGCTTGGCAATGATCCGGACAAACTGATTGTATTGATCGCCCAGATGGTCAGCTTGTTCCAGGATGGCGAGAAAGTGAAAATGTCCAAGCGTACCGGCAAAGCGGTAACGATGGAAGACCTGATGGATGAAGTAGGTGTGGACGCGATTCGTTACTTCTTCACGATGCGCAGCATGGATTCCCATCTGGATTTCGATATGGATTTGGCAGTTTCTACGTCCAACGAAAACCCGGTGTTCTATGTACAATACGCACACGCACGTATTTGCAGCGTATTCCGCCAAGCCGAGGAGCAAGGGATCAACCTGCTGCCGCTAGCTGAAGTGAACCTGAGCGTGCTCACCGCCGAGCATGAATACGACATTTTGCGCAAAATCGGGGAACTCCCGCAGGAAGTGTCGCTTGCTGCGGATAACTATGCTCCGCACAGACTCATCCGTTATGTATATGAGCTGGCTTCTTCGTTCCACAGCTACTATAGAGCCGAGCGTGTTATTACAGAGGATGCGGATCAGACACAGGCACGTCTTGCTCTCCTTGGAGCTGTTCGTACCGTAATCGCTAACGTGCTTCGCCTGATGGGCGTATCGGCGCCAGAACGTATGTAATGGAGTTTTGGTTCAACTTTCCTTGATATAGGTGACAACAGCCGTCTTTCCGTGGGGGAAGGCGGCTGTTTTTTTGTAAGCGAATTTCATTTTTGTGGTCCATTCTTAAGTGCAAGATTATAATTTCATGCCCTCGCGCAAAAATTTGAAAGCATTAACCTCTCCGTCGGAGACGCTGTATCCTTTTTTGAGCTTGAGTGGAGAGGAGGTACGCCGCAGCAGGGCTTTGATGGTTGCCGTTTTCAGATCAGGCTTTTGCGCAAGCAGCAGGGCGATGGTTCCGCTGACATGAGAAGTGGCCATGGAGGTACCGCTCATCTCGTGGTATTTTCCCTGCAGCCAGGCCGACACGATTTTGTCTCCAGGTGCATAAATATCTACAAATTGCCCGCGATTGCTGAAGGCTGGAATTTTTCGGTGGCGATCGGTAGCTCCGACAGATATGGTTTGGGGATAGCGGGCGGGATAGTCAGCTGTACGGCGTTTGCCGTCATTGCCGGAGGATGCAACAATAATGACGCCTGCTTGGTTGGCCTTGCCTACGATATCCAGCAGTGCGCGGCTTCGGGTCTGCATACCGAAACTCATATTGATGATATCGATCTCGGCGCGTACGCACCAATCGATTGCCAGAATAATATCCGATACGAAGGCGGACCCGTTATGATCAAAGGCCTTAACAGGATATACCACAGATCGGGGGGCAACGCCGATCATGCCTTGCGTGCTGTTCGCGGCAGCGATCGTGCCCGAAATATGCGTTCCGTGCCCATTGTCATCGTACGGCGGCATGTTTCGATGAACCAGATTGATCCCCCTGGTCAGCGAGTATTTCAGATCCGGATGAGAAAAATCCACACCTGTGTCAATAACGGCAATCTTCATGCGGTGTCCTGTCGAGATAGACCAGGCATGAGGGGCTTTGATTTGCTTGATACCCCATGGGATCCCGGTTAACGTTCCAATTGTTCCCTGTATGGCCTGGATATGAACCTGTTCATCCTCCTCGACCATCAGCTCATGTCGAAACTCCGCTTCAAACTTCGCTGTCTGGGGAGCCGGAGCGATGATGGTGTGGGTAAGCGGCGAGTAGCTGATCGATTCCGGGAAACGCGCTTTCCCCGCGAGCCGATTCCATTCGCTGATGCATTCCTGGTACAGCTGAGGGTCATGAAACGTGAGGAGCCGCCGGTTCTTGTCCCGGACGTTCCGCATAGGGTTCGTCTCTGTCAGTAGTGATTGCATGATCCGGGTGTAATCCATGTGTGGCAATCTCCCTTCTCGATGAACCGTTGCTTCAGTATTGTATGAGTCGGGGTGAGAGCCCGAATGGGATGTTGCCCTTTTTCCGGGAAATAGGCCCTGATTCGCGTGTCAAAGCAGAAGGGCGAACATAAGATACATGGAGAGAATATCAAGGTTCTCTTATCTATCCCGTAAGGAGTCGATCCTTGGGGCGGGTACAGTCAGAAGACGGAGAGGAAGAGTCTCCGTCTTTTTCCTTTTTGGTATCGGACGGGCCGTGGCGCATAAAAACTTGATTTTTATTTCCAAATAGGTTTTACTTAGTTTTGATAATGGATATGTTGAGGGTATAACGTGAAGATTTGTGTGAGAGGAAGTGTGCGTTAGTGAGTAATCCGCTCAATTTAAAGATCGATCCGGAGAAGATTCAGGAAATCCCAATGGTTGACCTGGCTTTTATGGTTCTGAAGGCGGCGAACACGCCGTATTATTACCGTGACCTTATGAATGAGGTGGCCAAGCTTCGCGGCTTTACGGAAAAGGAAATTAACGAAACGATTGCCCAGTTATATACCGAGATCAATATAGACGGACGTTTCGCATGTGTAGGAACGAATCTGTGGGGACTGAAGCGTTGGTACCCGCTTGAGAAGTCCGAAGATCCGATTGCGAACGCGAAGCGTCCGCGGATCATTAATGATGAAGACGACGATGATGACGACTTCACGGATGAAGAGGAAACTTACAGTGCCGACGAAACCGAGGATGATTTTGACAGCATCGACGATGACGATGATGATCACGATGATCTCTTCTCGGATGATGACGATGCCGAAGATGAAGTAGATGAAGACGTTGTTCTGGATGATGACGAATTGGATGATGAAGATTCAGAATCCGAGGAAGAAGAGGATCTGGAAGAGGAAGAATTTGAGGAAAAGGATAAGGATTAATCCGTCTCACAGCAGCGGCTTATGGGCCCGTCTGCTTTGTTTATGACTTTGTTTTACGGTGTCAGGTGATTGGGGAATTTTGAGCTTTGTTCTTCTCTTGACAAGCAGATAAGGCACAGAGTAAACTATTGCTTGGGCTTATGATTGTGGATTAAATATGTTTAATATAAAAGTGCCCCGTTATTTATTCGGGGTCACTTTTTTTGTTTTTAAGGTATTAGAAAGTGCAGACGACGCTAGCTTCTGGACCTGAAATCGCAAGAAAACTTACCATAAAAAATTGGGTCTGTCTTCTATGGAGTATGTCGATAGGCGTTTTTCTTGTGGGCTAGAAAGTATCCTGCTTGTAGGGAAGTACTGATCTCTGCAGTGAATAATCCGCCTTGGCGGATGTCTCTTGCCAAGCTTCGTGCCGATTAAGATTTAGGTGCTTGGGTGAGATGTGATGAGATTTCGGAATCGCTCGGCGCCGGTATGATGCCGTGCAGGCAGCTCTATACGAGGATCATTGAAGCGTCAAGTATATGCGGTTTGTAATAGGTCGGAGGTCAGCTCGCTCACCATTTTTGGAAGCGAGCCATGCTTTTTGTTGGTCCCTCTGATGAATCAGGGGAAAACGGGTTAGGATAAACATCATATGTCGCCTGAAGTTATGGAGATTATATAGGAGGGTTTTTAACAGTGACAAAGTATATTTTTGTAACAGGCGGAGTCGTGTCATCTCTTGGTAAGGGAATTACCGCCGCTTCGCTCGGTAGATTGCTTAAGAACAGAGGGCTCAAGGTAACGATTCAGAAATTCGATCCGTACATTAATATAGATCCGGGCACCATGAGTCCATACCAGCATGGCGAAGTGTTCGTTACTGACGATGGTGCGGAAACCGACCTGGACCTGGGACACTATGAGCGCTTCATCGATATTAACCTATCGAAGAACAGCAATGTGACAACAGGTAAAGTATACTCATCTGTCATCAGCAAGGAGCGTCGGGGAGAATATTTGGGCGGCACCGTGCAGGTTATCCCTCATATTACGAATGAAATTAAAGAGCGCGTATTCCGTGCAGGCCGTGAAGCGGGTTCGGATGTAGTCATTACCGAAATCGGCGGCACGGTTGGTGATATCGAAAGCCTTCCTTTCCTTGAGGCCATCCGTCAAATCAAGAGCGACGTTGGCCGTGAGAACGTCATGTATATTCATGTAACCCTCATTCCATATATTAAGGCAGCTGGTGAAGTGAAAACGAAGCCGACCCAGCACAGTGTAAAAGAACTTCGCAGTATCGGCATTCAGCCAAATGTCATTGTCTGCCGTACAGAACATGAGCTTTCAACCGAGATGAAAGCGAAAATCGCGCTCTTCTGCGACATCGATCCTAACGCGGTCGTTGAATGCCGCGATGCGTCCTCACTGTATGAGGTACCGCTGAATTTGCGTGATGAAGGTCTTGATGAAATTGTAGTCAATCATTTGAAATTAACGACACCGGCACCGGATATGAGCGAGTGGGAAGATCTCGTAGAACGCGTATCCAAGCTGGAGAAGACCGTTGAGATCGCAATTGTTGGTAAATATGTCGCGCTCCATGATGCGTACCTTAGTGTGGTTGAATCATTATCCCACGCCGGATTTGATGCGAATGCCGAAGTGAAGGTCCGCTGGGTAAATGCCGAAGAAATTACGGCAGACAACGTCGAAGATATGCTGAATGGCATAGGCGGCATCCTCGTACCGGGCGGATTTGGTGACCGGGGTATCGAGGGTAAGATCAGTGCAATTCGTTATGCTCGCGAGCGCAATATTCCATTCTTCGGTATCTGCCTTGGCATGCAGGTGTCGGTTATCGAATATGCCCGCTCCATTCTGGGACTGAGTGGTGCGAACAGCTCTGAGATCGATCCGGCTACTGAATATCCGGTCATCGATCTTCTGCCGGAGCAGAAAGACATTGAGGATCTCGGCGGTACGATGCGTCTTGGATTGTATCCATGCAAGCTGGTTCCGGGATCACTTGCGGAGTCCTGCTATCAGGATGAGCTGGTTTATGAAAGACATCGCCACCGGTATGAATTCAACAACCAATACCGTGAAGATATCGAGAAAGCAGGCTTGCGTATTTCCGGTACATCTCCGGATGGACGCTTGGTTGAAATTGTGGAACTGCCAGGACATCCATGGTTCCTTGCTGTGCAATTCCATCCGGAGTTCACTTCCCGTCCAAACCGTCCGCAGCCGCTGTTCCGTGAATTTGTAAAAGCTTCGATTCAGCACAAAGCATAATATGGGAAGAGCCTCTTTTGAAGAGGCTCTTTTTTGACTTTATTTTATGTTTTCGGCGCGTTTGTAAAGTTTTTGGACAGGGTTCGAAGTAAACATCCTTGCTGTCGACTTTGTTTACAGCTATCCATTTATCTTTTTTTCGTACTTTTTTCGAGATAGGAAGGAATTCGACATCTACAGGCGAATACAAATAATGGTCGGTTTATGGGAAAGTTAGGAACTTTCGAGTTTGCATATACTCATTGCACGATTTAAGTATCGGGAGGTTGGAAGGATGAGCAAACAAAGCAAACACAAAGTGTTGATTGTGGATGACCAGAACGGTATCCGCATCCTGCTTGTGGAAGTGTTCAGCAGTGAAGGATACGAGACGTTTCAAGCGGCGAACGGCAAGGCAGCGCTTGAAATTGTAAAGCTGCACACGCCGGATCTGGTGCTGCTGGATATGAAAATTCCTGGAATGGACGGGCTTGAGATTTTGAAGCATATTAAACAGATGAATCCGGACATCAAGGTGATCATGATGACAGCTTACGGAGAACTCGACATGATCAAGGAAGCAACTGATCTTGGCGCACTGATGCATTTCACCAAACCTTTTGATATTGATGAGATGCGGCAAGCCGTCAATATGCAGTTAAAAGGGACCGCCAACAATATCGGTTGAACTATGAATTCTGCTCAAGGGGCGGAATTCTTTTTTTTGCCAGAATGTGAGGTCCGTCGCAGCATTTTAGGAAATGCTTGTTTAGTATTTATGACGCGATGTGGTATAATAAGGCCGTATGTTATATCGGCTAAAAACCATAGACAAACTAAGCATCTTTAGGAGGATGAAACCATGCCATTAGTATCAATGACAGACATGCTGAACAAAGCACTTGAAGGTAAATATGCTGTTGGTCAATACAACATCAATAACCTGGAGTGGACATATGCAATTCTTGAAGCAGCTGAGCAAGAGAAATCTCCAGTTATTCTGGGTGTTTCTGAAGGCGCAGCTCGTTATATGGGTGGATTCAGCACCGTTGTACACATGGTAAAAGGTCTGATGGAGGATCTGAAAGTAACAGTTCCTGTTGCCATTCACCTTGACCACGGTTCAAGTGTTGAGAAGTGTAAAGAAGCAATCGACGCAGGATTCACTTCGGTTATGATCGATGATTCCCACAGCCCGATTGACACGAATATCGAAACAACGAAGCAAGTGGTTGAATACGCTCATTCCAAAGGTGTTTCCGTTGAGGCTGAAGTAGGCATGGTCGGCGGACAAGAAGATGACGTAATCGGTGACGTAATGTACGCGAAGCTGGACGACTGTGTACGCATCGTGAATGAGACAGGCATCGATACTCTGGCACCTGCGCTTGGTTCTGTTCACGGTCCTTACAAAGGCGAGCCAAACCTTGGTTTCAAAGAGATGGAAGAAATCCGCAATGCAGTGAAGCTTCCATTGGTGCTTCATGGTGGTACGGGGATTCCGACTCATGATATCAAGAAAGCCATCTCTCTGGGTACTTCCAAAATTAACGTGAACACCGAGAATCAAATCTCGTTCTCCAAAGTTGTTCGTGAAGTGCTTGCTGCTAAACCAGAAGCTTACGATCCTCGTACATTCCTGAAACCAGGCCGTGAAGCGATCAAAGAAACCGTTGTTGGCAAAATGCGTGAGTTTGGTTCCAACAATCAAGCTTAATTCATAGTTATTCGAGTCGCTTGTAGCCCCAGGGGCCATAACAGGACGATTGGAATCACCTAAGATATTTTAGGCTGTCTTATGCTGCATACAATGAAATGGAAAGCACACCGCATAGCCGGTGTTTTTCCATTTCATTTACTATAATGACGGCTATCAGAACCATTTCCGGCTGCGAAGTGATGTAGGGGGACCCGAAAGCTTATGGAAAAATTGATGATCAGCGGTGGACGCCCACTGCGAGGTACTGTAACAATCAGTGGTGCCAAGAACAGTGCAATTGCGTTAATTCCCGCCGCAATCCTGGCGGAATCGGAAGTCGTACTTGATAATTTGCCGCTTCTCAGCGATGTAGCTGTTTATGCTGAGATACTGGAAGAGTTAGGCGGTCAAGTTTCATGGGAAGGCAATCAGATGAGAATTGACCCTTCTGATATCAAATCTATTCCGATGCCTAACGGACCCGTGAAGAAACTGCGCGCGTCCTACTATATGATGGGCGCCATGCTTGGAAGATTTAAAGAAGCCGTGATCGGACTGCCGGGCGGCTGTAATTTTGAACCTCGTCCCATTGACCAGCACATTAAGGGCTTTGAAGCCCTGGGTGCGACCGTGACCAATGAACACGGTTCGATTCATCTGCACGCCAAAGAGCTGCGGGGCGCTAAGATATATCTGGATGTAAGCAGTGTTGGTGCAACCATTAACATTATGCTGGCGGCTGCCAAGGCCAAAGGCTCCACAATTATCGAAAATGCGGCGAAAGAGCCTGAAATTATAGATGTTGCTACACTTTTAAATTCCATGGGAGCTGTCATCAAGGGCGCCGGGACGGAGACCATCCGGATTGAAGGCGTAACCGAGATGCATGGCTGCCGTCATTCCATTATTCCAGACCGGATTCAGGCCGGTACATATATGATTGCTGCTGCCGCTACACGCGGTGATGTTCTGATCGACAACGTCATTCCGAAGCATCTTGAAGCCCTTACGGCCAAGCTGATCGAGATGGGCGTTGGCATCGAAGAACTGGACGAAAGCATTCGCGTTACCGGTAAGGACCGGTATCAGCATGCCGACGTGAAGGCTCTTATATATCCTGGATTTGCAACGGATTTGCAATCACCGATGACCAGCCTGCTCACCCAAGCAGAAGGCGTCAGTGTCCTCAGTGATTTTGTATATAGCAACCGGTTTAAACATGTACCAGAGTTAGTTCGCATGGGGGCCAGAATCCGTGTGGAGGGACGCTCAGCCATTATTGAAGGCGGGCCGCTGAACGCAGCCAAAGTCAAGGCGACGGACCTTCGCGCAGGTGCCGCATTAGTCATTGCGGGTCTAACCGTACCCGAAGGGGTAACCGAAGTCAGTGGCGTGGAATTCATTGATCGCGGTTATGATCATCTGGTATCCAATCTGCGAATGCTGGGTGCTGACGTATGGCGTGAGACCGAAGAAGAGTGAAATTTTTCCAAAATGAGGGAATTGTGTGGACCGAACTGCATATCTCCCTCTGATTTGGGTAATGCTCCTAGTAAAGCTCTCATAGAATAATAGACTACATGACAGCAGGTTCTGCTGCGACAGAAACAAATAATTGAATAGGTGGTTATTGAATGGATTTACAAATATCCGATTTGGAAGGCATGAAGCTGACGGATCTGTATAAGCTGGCCAAGAAATATCAGATTCCTTATTATGGCCAGTTGAAGAAAAAAGAACTGATATTTGCGATTCTCCGAGCCCAGGCGGAACAGAGCGGCTTGATGTTTATGGAGGGCGTACTTGAGATTTTGCCGGAAGGATACGGCTTCCTTAGACCGATTAACTATTTGCCAAGCACGGAGGACATATACATCTCGGCATCCCAAATTCGCAAATTTGATCTACGGACCGGAGATTTGGTCTCAGGCAAATGTCGAACACCTAAAGAGAACGAACGTTACTTCGGACTGCTGCAGGTTAACGCCGTAAATGGAGAGAATCCAGCCGTTGCAGCGGAACGCTTGCACTTCCCAGCCTTGACTCCTCTTTATCCGCAAGAAAAGCTTGTTCTTGAAACATCCCCTAATCAGTTGTCAACCCGAATTATGGATTTGCTTGCACCTGTAGGTTTAGGACAACGCGGTTTGATCGTGGCGCCGCCAAAAGCAGGGAAAACGCTCCTCTTGAAAGAAATCGCCAACAGCATCTCAACCAACAATCCAGAGATTGAACTGTTTGTTTTACTCATCGATGAACGGCCAGAAGAAGTAACGGATATGCAGCGTTCCGTAAAGGGCGAGGTGGTTGCTTCAACGTTCGACGAGCTTCCGGAGAACCATATCAAGGTTGCGGAACTGGTATTGTCGCGTGCATTGCGGCTGGTGGAGCATAAGAAGGACGTTGTTATTTTGCTGGACAGCATTACCCGTCTTGCCCGTGCATACAACCTGGTCATTCCTCCTTCCGGCAGAACGCTAAGCGGCGGTATTGATCCTGCGGCATTCCATCGTCCGAAGCGTTTCTTCGGGTCTGCGCGTAACGTGGAAGAAGGCGGAAGTCTGACCATACTCGCTACTGCCTTGGTTGAAACCGGGTCCCGGATGGATGATATCATTTATGAGGAATTTAAAGGAACAGGCAATATGGAGCTGCATTTGGACCGCCGTTTCGCGGAACGGCGTATTTTCCCGGCAATCGACATTCGTCGCTCGGGTACACGGCGTGAAGAGGTGCTGCTGAACAAGGATGAACTGGACACCATTTGGGCAATCCGTAAAAATATGAACGATTCCGCTGACTTTGTGGAAGGGTTCCTCAAAAAAATGCGCGACAGCAAGAACAATGCGGAATTCTTGGCTTCATTTGATGTTAACGCCAACAGCAGCAGCGGAACCGGGACTCAGGGCCAGTCGGCCAGACGTCCATCGCGTGCATCTGCAGCGACGGCACCTCAGACGTAAAGCCCTGAACAACCGGAGAATAGGAGATCAACATGTATTTGGTTTATGCAGATGAACAAGGGAACGTATACGACCATTCTGAGCTGTACGGGCTTGCCCGCAGTGGGGATATGATCGTTGAAATATTGGATGATGAATTGATACCTCTGCCAGATGGGGCTACGCTGGTCGGCCTTCCGAGTACCCGAGCCATCGGGATGGATCCTGAGACCGGTGAAATGATGCCGCTTGAAGACGGGTATACAGCTGTCGGAGCGCTTTTGCCGCAAGGCTATACCCGATTGTGCTTGCCAGGCTATGTGAAGTCAGACAAGGAATACAAGCTGCCGCTCTTCGGTTATTCGGCTGTCGTGTGGAAGGATGGCGCATTCTACACAACTGCGCGCTTGTCCGATGACCCTGAGAAGTGGAATCCAATGAATTGCGATTTGAATGATCTTGAGCTTGGGGTTAAGACTCTGAAGGAGAAATATCCGGAGAACCGGCTCTATGAGCATCTGTCCAACTGTGCATTGGGATACGAATGCCTCACGGCATCGAACACGTTCCTGAATCGCTGGGAGGGTGCGGTTCCCGTATCCTATTCCTGTAATGCAGGCTGTTTCGGGTGTATCTCGGAACAGCCGGATGACAGCGGCTTTGTCGCCCCTCAGACCCGGATGAATTTCCGCCCGAGGGTAGATGAGCTGGTGCAGGTGATGCTGGAACATCTGAAAACACCGGAGTCCATCATCAGCTTTGGCCAAGGTTGTGAGGGTGAGCCTTCCACACAAGCGAAGATCATTATCGAAGCGATGAGAGAAGTTCGGTCACAGACGGATATGGGATATATCAATATTAATACCAATGCGGGTTTGACCGATTTTATCCGCGGCATCGTGGATGCGGGCCTTGACTTGATGCGAGTGAGTACCATCAGTGCATTGGATGGCCATTATAACGCATACTACAAACCAAGAGGATATACGCTCGCTAATGTGGAGAAGTCCCTTCGCTATGCAACCGACCAAGGCGTGTATACTTCCATCAACTATCTGATCTTCCCCGGCGTAACCGATCGCGAGGAAGAGCTGGAAGCCATGATTGAGTTTGCCCGGCGTACTGGGCTTAAATTAATCCAGCTTCGTAATCTTAATATCGACCCTGAAAGCTATCTCCAGCTCATTCCGCCTGCACAAGGCGAGATTCTCGGGATGAAGCAGGCCATTGAGATTATGCAAGAGGAATTACCTGATGTGGTCATTGGATCCTACACTCATGTACCTCCTGCCGGACAGGCAAGACCGAAGAAGAGAACGTCTCTGATTTAACCGGTACATGGCCCGTTGTTTATCTGCTAAAAACAGGGTGAAATTCCATTTGTGAACTTGTCTGATGTTTTGTGTATGGGCTATTGCGCAATCAATATGCTCGTGATATACTCGGTTTATGTGTCCATATAACTCTGGGTCCGCATGAGGCTCAGGGCGGAAAGAGGTGAAAGCTACAATGAAACAAGATATTCAACCGAAATATCACGTTACTACAGTTACTTGTGCTTGCGGTAATACGTTTGAAACAGGTTCTGTAAAACCAGATCTTCGTGTAGAGATTTGCTCGAACTGTCATCCGTTCTTCACAGGTAAACAGAAATTCCTGGATGCTGGCGGTCGTGTTGATAGATTCAAAAAGAAATACGGTATCTAATAAACAAACCCTTCGCCCCTATGGCCGAAGGGTTTTTGTCTGTCTATAGGCGTGATATGCCTTGTAACTTCTTCCGTCGGTTGCTTTTTTGATAGCCATGCGATATACTAAAGTTCGCCGTGCTAGACGGGGAGGTAGCGGTGCCCTGTAACTCGCAATCCGCTGTAGCGAGGTTGAATTCCTGTTAGAGGTATTGTCGATGTGAGGCTGGTCCCTGCACTCAATGTTGACGGTTGGGTCCTCCGCAATGAGCACTTGTGAACCTGGTCAGGTCCGGAAGGAAGCAGCCATAAGCAAGATCGCTTTTGTGCCGGAGGGGTGCCTAGCCCGAGTTGTTGTTCAGGATTGCCGCTCGGATCGCAATTATCAATAACAGGTGCACGGTATACATAACTGCACATAACACCTTTGCCATTGGCAAGGGTGTTTTTTGTCGAGGCTGCCTGATATCGAGGGAAATCCTTCACGCTAACTTGGATAAAGATTTCCAAGTAAACGTTTTGCTAAGGCAGGGGAAAGTAGTATAGAATGTAGTATAATATAACCGTTAACTCACGCTTTTTCAGGTTGAGATTGACGATGAAAGTAAGAGCAACGCACACGGAGATGGGGCTGCAGTCTATACCGATTAGTTATTAATCTTCGTGAAGTGGAAGTTGAAAGAGGGTAAAGCACAGTGGAACATATCGCGTTATATCGTGCTTGGCGACCGCAGTCATTCGGTGACATGGTGGGCCAGCAGCATATTATCCAGACCCTGCAGAATGCCATTCGCGAGCAGCGGGTTTCCCATGCCTACCTGTTCAGCGGTCCACGGGGTACGGGCAAGACCAGTGCCGCTAAAATTTTGGCCAAAGCCGTGAACTGCGAGCATGGTCCGGCTGAGGAACCCTGCAACGAATGCGAAGCCTGCCGGCGGATAACGTCCGGAGCCGTTATGGATGTTCAGGAGATCGACGCTGCATCCAACCGCGGTGTCGAGGAGATCCGTGATTTGCGGGAGAAGGTCAAATACGCACCGACCGAGGTCCGGCGCAAAGTTTATATTATCGATGAAGTGCACATGTTGACGACGGAAGCATTCAATGCCTTATTGAAAACGCTGGAGGAGCCGCCGGCACACGTGATGTTTATACTAGCGACAACAGAGCCCCATAGACTTCCTGCAACGATTATTTCACGCTGTCAGCGGTTTGATTTTCGGAGGGTCTCCCTTGATGAGCAAACCGGTCGATTGCAGCAGATTTGCGGGGAAGAGGGAATTACGGCAGATCATGAAGCGCTGCAGTATATTGCCCGTCTATCGGATGGCGGTATGCGTGATGCACTGAGTATTCTGGATCAGATCGCTTCGTTTACCGGTGGCACGGTGTCTTATCAACAGGTCATGGACATGACGGGTGGTATTGCCTCGGAGCAGTTTGGGCGTCTTGCCAGCGCCGTGAAACAGGGGGATGCCGGGCTCGTGCTGCAAATCGTGGAGCAGTTTATGCAGGAGGGAAAAAGTGCCGACAAGTGCATGGAGAATCTCCTGTATTATTTCCGTGATTTGCTTATGATCAAGATGGTGCCCGATGCCGACAAACTGACCGACCGGGTTCTGAATCCGGCAGAATTTCAGGAAATGGCCAATGCCTTCAGCCGCGATGAATTATTTCAGATGATTGATACGCTGAGCCGCTATCAGAGTGAGATGAAGTACGCCTCGCAGCCGCAAACCTTGTTTGAGGTAGCCCTGCTTAAGCTTTCCGGTATTCCTCAATCCGCGGGTGGGGCAACAAGTGCCCATGGTACAGCCGACGCCGGGGAGCTGGCTCAGTTGAAGCAGCATGTAGCCGCGCTCGAGAAGAAGCTGGAACGCCTGATGCAGAACGGTGTTCCAACGTCGAACCAACGGGAAGCTGCCAAGTCTACCCGTACACCAGCGCCGAAAGCAGCATCATCAGCCAAGATTCCGCAGCATATGGATCAGTATGTAGCTTCCCGAACCGGGGAAGAGTACACCGCAGTTCAGCGGCAGTGGGCCCAAATACTCCAGAATGTAAAAGAGGAGAAGGTTACGGTCCACGCGTGGCTGATGGATGGAGAGCCGGTGTCCGTATGGGAGGACAAGGTGCTTGTCGCTTTCAAAAACAACATCCACCGCGAAACGACCGAGAAACCTGCGAATAAGCAGGTGATTGAAGGGGTGCTTGATTCTACGCTCGGCAAGCCGTATCATCTGGTGACGATGATGCTTCGTGACTGGAGCGACGCGGTTGAAGGAGCAGGCAAGCCTCAGGCAGAAGAGCTTAAGCTGGAGCACGAGGTGGCTGATGCTGAAGCCGGTGGAGAAAAACCATGGATTGATGAGGCGATCCAGTTATTTGGGGAAGACCTCGTTGTCATAAAAGACTAGCACGTGACTGCGTGCACCCTATTATAAGGAGAGATGAACCATGAATAATATGAACCAAATGATGAAGCAAGTGAAAAAGATGCAGGAGCAAATGCTGAAAGCTCAGGAAGAGCTGGCTACCAAAACCGTTGAAGGCACTTCCGGCGGAGGCGTGGTTACCGTAGAAGTGAGTGGGCACAAGCAAATTCTGTCCATCAACATCAAGCCGGAGGCAGTTGATCCGGATGACGTGGAAATGCTGCAGGACTTGGTGCTCACAGCGGTTAATGACGCACTTGCCAAGGCAGAAGAAATCGCAAATGCCGATATGGGCAAATTTACAGGCGGCATGAAAATCCCGGGCTTGTTCTAATCTAACCTAGAAGGAGTAGTTACATTTGTACTATCCTGAACCGATCGCGAAGCTCATTGACGCCTTTACGCGACTGCCGGGTGTGGGGCCGAAAACGGCCGCCCGCCTGGCTTTTCATGTTCTGAACATGAAGGAAGATGATGTTATTGATTTTGCCAAAGCGTTAGTCAGCGTCAAAAGGAATCTGCATTACTGCTCTGTCTGCTGCAATATCACCGATACGGATCCGTGCCGGGTATGTCAGGACAAGACCCGGGATCCCTCCACCATCTGCGTAGTACAGGATGCAAAAGATCTCGTGGCGATGGAGCGTACGAAGGAATTTGACGGCTACTATCACGTTCTTCATGGAGCGATATCTCCCATGGAGGGTATTGGACCGGACGAAATTCGTCTCAAGGAGCTGCTTACGCGCCTTAGCGACGAGAGAGTGAAAGAATTGATTTTGGCCACGAATGCGAATATTGAAGGTGAGGCGACGGCGATGTACATATCGCGGCTTGTCCGTCCATTTGATATTAAAGTGACCCGAATTGCTCATGGACTTCCTGTGGGCGGCGACTTGGAGTATGCGGATGAAGTAACCTTGTCCAAGGCGCTCGAAGGACGGCGTGAATTGAACTAATATGTTCTCACCATCCCTGCGCAGCTTAATTTAAATGAATCCTTGCTTACATTAGGGAGGGACATTAGGCGTTGCTGCAGCAGTGTTTTTTTCAAAAGAATAATGGTATAGGGATAGGTGGTCTTAAATCCCTGAACACGAACGAGCATTAGAAGGTATTCTGATGGCTCGTTTTTTCTTTGTCTTTTTGCTGTGCAGAAAGTAGAGTAGGGAAGATTTGTTTTGGTTCTAAGTTTGTCCTCCTCTCGATATGAATGTTACAGACGGTCATAATGGCAGTGCCAAACATTCATATTCATAGGAGAGTGAGCAGAATGAAGATATGGTGGAAGCAGTCGAAGAAGCGAGAGGAAGAAACCTACATCACGATTGAGGATCAAGAGCGGATGTGGCATGTATTCATGGATGTTCGGAGATCCCAGATGGAGTGGGAACGTGCTCATCTGCTATTTCAAGAGGCTACGGGTCAGGATCAGATTGATTATGCCATCTACATGCTGGAGGCAGCGGAACGTAAATACCAGATGAATCTCAAACAGGCCAAGCAGCTCAACCTGGATGGGGCGCAGATGCAGTATATCGAGCAGAAGAGAGAGAATGGCTAAAAGAGGCCGCTGTTGCGGTTCTTATACCATATGAAGGAGGAGTATCTATGAAACTGGTTGTTCTAGGGGTTCTAAGCATATCGCTATTATTGCTCATCTATATCATCTTCAGAAAGAAACTCGGGCTGGGTTGGTTAACTGTATTTGGCGCTCATCTTGCTCTCTCTGCGGTGGCGATTTATATTGTGAATTTCACTGGTTTAGCGGCGGAGACTTACATTCCCCTGAATCCAATGACCATTGGAACTGTAATGGTATTGGGTCTGCCTGGCGTAGCTCTCTTGGTCGGTTTAAAAATAACTTTATTAGGGTAGTTGACGCATGCTTATAATCTATGATACATTAATGTTCGCCCGTTTGATTTGGGGTGTAAAAGATTGACCGGTTAGGCAGAAGATTGATTGAAAAAAATCAAAAAAACTTCTTGACCAACAGCAAGCTAGTATGATATATTATAAAAGTCGCCGCTGAGATGCGGATGACAAACAAAAAACGATTGATCTTTGAAAACTGAACAACGAGTGAGTAAGGATTTTACTTGTAAAATCCATTGCGAAATCATCATGTACAAGCCTTTGGTTTGTTGGGTGATGGAGCATAATAGAGAATTGAACAAATTCTCGTCAGTTTCTAAATGAGCAAGTCAAACCTTTTTGGAGAGTTTGATCCTGGCTCAGGACGAACGCTGGCGGCGTGCCTAATACATGCAAGTCGAGCGGACTTGAAGGAGTGCTTGCACTCCTGAGAGTTAGCGGCGGACGGGTGAGTAACACGTAGGCAACCTGCCCTCAAGACTGGGATAACTACCGGAAACGGTAGCTAATACCGGATAATTTATTACATAGCATTATGTGATAATGAAAGACGGAGCAATCTGTCACTTGGGGATGGGCCTGCGGCGCATTAGCTAGTTGGTGGGGTAACGGCCCACCAAGGCGACGATGCGTAGCCGACCTGAGAGGGTGAACGGCCACACTGGGACTGAGACACGGCCCAGACTCCTA
>NZ_CP020866.1:4935000-5765000 GCF_003184205.1 Paenibacillus sp. Cedars | reverse complement strand
CTCTGCTAAGGGGTTAGACTGCGTAAGCGGTGCGAGGGTTCGAATCCCTCTCTCTCCGCCATTTGAATAACTTACATGCAATTGGTTTTATATGGCGGTGTAGCTCAGCTGGCTAGAGCGTACGGTTCATACCCGTGAGGTCGGGGGTTCGATCCCCTCCGCCGCTACCATACATACCTGGAGGCTTAGCTCAGCTGGGAGAGCATCTGCCTTACAAGCAGAGGGTCGGGGGTTCGAACCCCTCAGCCTCCACCATGTATTCATTTTTATTACCATATCATGCCGGTGTAGCTCAATTGGTAGAGCAACTGACTTGTAATCAGTAGGTTGGGGGTTCAAGTCCTCTCGCCGGCACCATCTTTACCAATGCGGAACTGTGGTGTAGAGGCCTAACATGCCTGCCTGTCACGCAGGAGATCGCGGGTTCGAATCCCGTCAGTTCCGCCATTATTTCTTTATAGGAATAATAATGGTTGGTTTTCCACAGATTAAAGTGGGAAGTGTCACACTCCGCACTTTATTTTTATGTCAATTACATAAGGCTCGGTAGCTCAGTCGGTAGAGCAGAGGACTGAAAATCCTCGTGTCGGCGGTTCGATTCCGTCCCGAGCCACCTTTATATCCTGGAGGATTAGCGAAGTGGCCAAACGCAGCAGACTGTAAATCTGTTCTCGTCCGAGTTCGGTGGTTCGAATCCATCATCCTCCACCAGTAATAAGAGCCATTAGCTCAGTTGGTAGAGCACCTGACTTTTAATCAGGGTGTCGAAGGTTCGAGTCCTTCATGGCTCATCCCAAGAGTCGTCAACGTTGTTGACGGCTCTTTTTGTTTTTTCAGAAGATAAGTTTGCTGCATACCGATCTGCTTTCAATGAATGAATTGTAGTTTGTACAGGGCGATATGCTAAAATAAGAAAAAAACGATAAAGTGGTGGAGTCATCAATGGTGGAGATGGAGCACATCGTTCAGAAGCTGGAGCAGACCCTGGGTACCTCACTCGGTTTAAAAACATTGAACGCGCAAGAAGCGGCATGGCTAAAAGAATCCATGACAGCCGCACAGCGGCATGGCAACCGCATCGGTCATCATAATGTGGAAGAGGCTCTTGGATCCATTTTCCGTGGAGAAAGGGAGACATCACGTAAAGAGCGAACCCATGCTGGCGCCTACGAATATGAAGCGCTTAACGAGGTTTGGATTCCGGTTAATCGGCAGGACCCTGTCCGGGTGATCGTGGCAGATCGGAATGTTCTGACGGAGTCGGAGATTGGCCTTATAACCCTTTTATTGTCGAGCATTCATGAGACATCTCCAGGGATAGTGTCGAAAAGCAGCGTTAAGGTCGAAGATGAACGGCGCGCTCAACAGCTGGGTTCATGGTTAAAGGAACGTCTTCAAGCCGGAGAACTGTTAGCTGAATTGCCGGATGAGCTTCTGCTCCGCTCAAGTTTAACAGAGGAAATGGTTCCATTCCTTCTGATTAATGAAAGCGAACACGCGCCGACGCCGAGTTATAAAGCGCTGCAGCGGTTATTAAAAAGCTATTTTGACGGGGACATTATTCTGGTGCCGCTTCTGGATAAAGAATGGATTATACTTGCGAATCAAGAGCTGTTGGATGGAATCACGACAGATGATAAAGAGGATACCCCAGCCGAGGGCGATCAGGATTTACTGTCTCTGTTCTGTATGGGATTGTACGAGCTGGTTTCAACGGAATGGGTCGGGGATTTCCATATCTCGGCTATACCGGCCGTTAATGCGCTTCATGCTTTGCCACAGACGGTTGGAATGTTGAGGGAGACGATGACAATCGGCCGCACGTTCCAGGTTAAAGAACATATCCATCTATCAACCGGGCTCCACCTGGAGCGTTTGGTATACAGTATCCCTGAGCATCAACGTAATCAGTTCCTGCGGGAGTATGCTGCAGGGCATACCGATTTGTTCGAGGATAGCGAGACGTTGTCTACGCTGGAGTCCTTCTTTGAATTGGACTGCAACGTGAGCGAGACAGCCAAGCATCTGTATATTCACCGGAATACGCTGCTCTATCGTCTGGATAAGATCAAACAGGAGACGGGTCTGGATGTTCGCAGCTTCAGTGATGCGGTATTAGTAAAAATTACGCTTCTATTGTATAAAGTGACGAAAAGGAAATAGGTTTTTTGTGCAGATTGTGTATAGCAAGTCAGGTGCCTATGGGGTAATATAAGATTATAAATTAATTGTATTCGATTTCATAACATTCATATGAGGGGGCAAATGCACATGGCTGGTGTACGCTTAGAGCATATTTACAAAAAGTATGCAGGTGCGGATAAAGCAACTGTAATTGACGTTAATTTGGATATTAAAGATAAAGAATTTTTGGTATTGGTAGGTCCTTCCGGTTGCGGTAAGTCCACGACATTGCGTATGATCGCAGGACTTGAGGAAATTTCTGAGGGTAAACTTTACATTGGCGACCGTGTTGTTAACGATGTAGCACCTAAAGATCGTGACATCGCGATGGTATTCCAATCCTACGCCTTGTATCCACATATGAACGTATATCAAAACATGGCATTTGGTTTGAAGCTCCGCAAAGTGAAGAAAGACGAAATCGATAAACGTGTACGTGAAGCAGCTAAAATCTTGGACATTGAGCATTTGCTCGAGCGTAAGCCAAAAGCTCTTTCCGGTGGTCAGCGTCAGCGTGTTGCCTTGGGTCGTGCGATTGTCCGTGATCCACAAGTCTTCTTGATGGATGAGCCGCTTTCCAACTTGGATGCGAAACTTCGCGGTCAGATGCGTGCTGAAATTACGAAGCTGGTTAAGCGTCTTGAAACCACTTGTATCTACGTAACGCATGACCAAACAGAAGCTATGACAATGGGTGACCGTATCGTAGTTATGCAGGACGGTATCATTCAACAAGCGGATTCCCCAGAACAGCTGTACAACAGCCCTAACAACTTGTTCGTTGCTGGTTTCATCGGTTCCCCAACCATGAACTTTATCAACGGTAAATTGTCTGAACAAAACGGAGGCGTGTACTTCACTTCCGAGGGACTGAACGTTCAGGTTCCAGGCGGCAAAGCTCAAATTCTTAAAAACAAATCGATGATCGGTAAAGAAGTCATCATGGGTCTTCGTCCTGAAGATATTCATGAAGAGCCAGTATTCCTGGAAGCTTCCCCGAACACCATCTTCAATGCAAAAGTTGACGTTACTGAGAACCTCGGTCACGAAATGCTCTTGTATCTGAGTGGATTGGGTACTGATACTGTTATCGGCCGTGTAGACGGACGTTCTACTACACGTGAAAGCGATAATGTTAAATTGGCAATCGACATGAACAAAGTTCATATCTTTGATAAAGAGTCCGAATTGAACGTGTTGCTGGGAGACTAATTCTCCGGTATACGGCATTCTCTTGAAAACCGCCCCTCAAGGGGCGGTTTTTTTAGGAGAAAGAGGCATTTAGAGTGGTACTTATTTTCATTTCTCAGCAGATATAAGCCTATTGTCCCTATCGGAAGGGCAAAGAGAATTGCATTCAGTAGCTTTTTTCGATAAGATAAGCACAAAGCAGGGCATACATAAGTGTTTCGTGCATGCGGAAAAAGCGGCGTTTAGAACGTGGCGACATATGTTGATGACAGATAAAGACGAGGAATTAGAATACTTTTTGAATAAACATTTTTTTTGAAATAACCAGATTATGAAATATATCATCCAAGATGAGCCGTGTAACGGCTGTGTTGTGATGTCAACATACAACGGAAGAAGAGGGGTAAGACCATGGCCAAGAAAGTGAAGGTATCCGAGCTGGTCCAGCAGTTTCAGCTGGAGGTCATCGCAGGCGAGGAAGGCTTGAAACGTCAGATTACAACGGACGATCTGAATCGTCCAGGATTGGAAATGGCGGGCTATTTTGAGTACCATCCGCGTGAGCGTGTACAGCTTATGGGGCGCACGGAGCTAGCTTTCTTCGGGATGCTGAAACCGGAGGAACGTAAAGAACGGATGCGTAGTCTGTGTACGGAGGAAACACCGTGTATCGTGGTTACGCGTTCGCTGGAAGTGCCGGAGGAATTGGTTGAGCTCGGGAATGAGCGAGGTTTGCCTATTCTGCGCAGCAGTATGGCAACTACCATTCTAACGAGTCGATTCACAAGCTTCCTGGAGCGAAAATTAGCACCGACTACAACCATTCATGGTGTATTGTGTGATGTATACGGCGTGGGTATGCTGATTACCGGTTCAAGCGGCATCGGGAAGAGCGAGACAGCGCTCGAACTTGTAAAACGTGGACACCGGTTAATTGCCGATGATGCGGTTGAGATTCGCCAAACCTCGGATTTTCAGCTTCACGGCACGGCGCCGGAGTTGATTCGTCACCTTCTGGAGATTCGCGGAGTCGGTATTATTAACGTAATGACATTATTCGGCGCCGGGGCTGTTCGGAATAACAAGCGGATCACCCTCGTTGTTCGCTTGGAGGCCTGGCAGCAGGATAAGCAGTATGACCGTCTGGGTTTGGATGAAGAGACCACGCGTATTATAGAGACGGATATCCCTCTGGTGACCATTCCCGTTCGTCCAGGACGTAACCTTGCGGTTATTATTGAAGTAGCAGCCATGAACTACAGATTGAAACAAATGGGACTTAATGCTGCACTGCAGTTTACGAACAAGCTGACGGCAACCATCGCTGAAGATATGGACGATTTGGACTAGGACTAGGGAGGTTATAAGTGATGCAAACATTGCTCATCGATCCGGTGGCGTTCTCCATCGGATCGCTGCGTGTTCATTGGTATGGCTTGATTTTGGGGCTTGGGGCACTGGCGGGTCTGCTGCTGGCTATTCGCGAAGGCAAGCGTTTTGGCATTCCGCAGGAATTCTTTATGGACTTGCTCTTGCTCGGCGTTCCTTCTGCCATCATCGGTGCACGCATTTATTATGTTGCTTTTAAGTGGGAAGACTATAAGGATAACTTCCTCGATGTGTTCAAAATATGGAATGGCGGTATTGCGATATTCGGCGCACTTATCGGTGCGATTATTTGCGCGCTGATCTTTGTTCGCAGAAGGGGCTACTCGTTCTGGCGAATTGCCGATATCTGTGCTCCGTCTCTATTGGCCGGCCAAATTATTGGACGCTGGGGGAATTTCGTCAACCAGGAGGCCTATGGCGGTCCTGTAAGCGAAACATTTTTGCGCGGGGAGCTGCATCTGCCTAATTTCATTGTGAATCAGATGAATGTACAAGGCGTATTCCATCATCCTACCTTCTTATATGAATCATTGTGGAATTTGGTTGGTATTGTTGTACTGCTTATTATCCGGAGACAAAAATTCTTGCGTTCCGGCGAACTTTTCATCGGATATTTCATCTGGTATTCCATTGGCCGGTTCTTCATTGAAGCGGTGCGCACGGACAGTTTGGCATTTCAAGGCTCTACCGGCCTTGCCGACTTCATTAACAATACGCTATGGGCACCGATGACCTGGATGGGCTTTGAACTGGGCCATCTGGATCCAGCCTACGGAAACATCCGTATCTCACAGCTGTTGTCTGTCTTGTTTATTATTGCAGGCATCATACTGATTATTGTACGCCGTGTGACAGGTCGAGCGAATGTGCGTTATCTGGATCCGATCGTGTCCACCAAAGCAGGAGTCAGCCCAACCCCGGAGGCGGAGCTGCAAACGAATAAAACAGTGAAATCCCCGGCGGCAACTTCTTCGAAAAATCATAAAGAGACAGTGGAAACAGCGGAACTTGTTGATAAGAGCCCTCTTACCCAAGCTCAGGAGACGGAGGCCAAGCAAACGCAGGTGGATGAGACTCCGGTTATAAAACCAGATACGGAGGACAAAAAGGAGTAGTTGCAGCATGATTGAAACCGTACTGTTTGATTTGGACGGCACCATTATTGATACGAATGAATTGATCATCTCATCGTTTCTGCATGTATTCGAGTCTCAGACTCCAGGACCTTTGACCAGAGAGCAGATCATTCCGCATATGGGGACAACGCTTGAACAGCAGCTGCAGGCTTTCTCGGGGGGCGTCGAAGATGTGAGCCCGTTTGTAACAGCCTACCGCTCGTTCAACACGCTTCATCATGATGAGATGGTCAGACCATTCCCGCATGTGAATGAAGTCGTGGAGCGTCTTCATCGACACGGGTTAACCCTCGGCATCGTAACGACGAAGATCCGTCCCTCCACGATGATGACTTTGGAGAAGTTCGATCTCGAACGCTTCATGTCTGCGATTGTTACGGTGAATGATGTAGAACACCCCAAACCGCATCCCGAACCCGTTCTGACAGCGATAGAGCGGCTGGGTGCGAACCCGGAGACAACGTTGATGATCGGTGACAGTCCAGTCGATATTCAGTCTGCGAAGGCGGCAGGCGTTAAGGCTGCCGCAGCAGCCTGGTCCCTGAAGGGTGAACTGAAGCTGAAGGAGTATGGTCCGGATTTTATTTTGAGGGATATGAGAGATCTGTACGATATCGTAGGACTTCCAGAGGAATAGGAGTTTTGGCAGCATGGCCAGAAAGATTACCCGTTATCCTGTAGAAGGGCCGAACGCGCTGTGGCAAATCTACCGTACCGTTAGCCCGTTTAAGGGCGTGAAGAACTTCATCTTTATCCAGCTGGCGCGCTATTGCCCCATCCTGCCCATGAAGAACTGGATATACCGCCATATGCTCGGGATGAAGGTAGGTCCGCATGCTGCGTTTGGACTGATGGTCATGGTGGATGTGTTTTTTCCTGAGAAAATAACCATCGGTGAGAATTCGGTGATCGGCTACAATACAACCATTCTTGCACATGAGTATTTAATCAAGGAATATCGCCTAGGAGAGGTATGGATTGGGGAGAACGTACTGATCGGCGCGAACACAACGATATTGCCTGGTGTAACCATTGGGGATGGAGCGGTTGTTGCTGCAGGATCTGTTGTACATAAGGATGTGTCACCAGGTGTCTTTGTAGGCGGGAATCCATTGCGAGAGCTGAAGAGGACATCGACGGAAAGTGAGTCAATTTGAGGTAATATGACATGTCAGGTTCTCAAGCTGTCGGATTTATTGTAAAATGAGATGAGGATGACATGACAGAAAGCGAACTATAGTCCCCTGGGTAATGGCCTTGAGGGACTTTTTTGCCCGCCGCCTTATACATGGACTCTATGAAAAAGCTGAAATAAAAGGAGGCGACGCCTGATATGAGTGCTACGCTGAACAAAAAGGAAAGGCTGCCGCAACTCGATATCTATCGTGCGATGGCTATTCTGGGCGTGCTTCACGTACATGCGACTTCATTTGCAACGGTGGATGCAATCGATTCGCGGTTCTATTATATTATTAATTTTTTGAATATCTTCTTTAAATACGGCACACCTTCGTTTATATTTCTGAGCAGTTTTGTGTTGTTCTATAACTATGCAGACCGTCCATTGACCAAGGATTTGATCAAGAACTTCTACAAACGGCGGCTTTTGTATATTCTGCTGCCTTATGTGCTGTTCTCTATCCTCTACTTCTTTGTTCGGATGTATCAGAATGGACTGCTGAACAGTTCGTTTGATCTATGGGCACAAATGCCGCTTTTCTTTGAGCGTCTGATTCGCGGACAGAACTATACGCACTTATATTTTGTATTCATCAGTTTGCAGTTCTACATTCTGTTCCCGATCTTCCTCAAGCTGTTCAAATCGTCCCGGTTTCTGGTGCGGTGGGCGGTTCCGATCGGATTCCTGCTCCAATGGGGCTTCATCTTATGGAATAAGTATGAACTGCAATATACGTTTAAAGGCAGCTTGGCTATCTCTTATCTAGCCTATTACATGCTGGGCGCTTACCTGGCGATGAATTACGATAAATTCAAGGGCTGGTTAACGTCCTCATGGAAGAAGCAGACTTCGGGTCAAAGGGCAGGCACGGTCGTGTTGTGGGCCGGATGGATCGCGGTGGCACTGGCTCATGTGCAAATCTGGTACAATCAGCGATTGCACGGTGCCAAATACGATTCCCTGTTGTACGAGCTGCTGTGGAATCTGCATACCGTCTTCTCTGCGATTGTGCTGATGCAGCTGGCAAGCTGGCTGTACAATAGCGGTTGGAAACTCATCGTTAAGGTCCTGACACGGATTGGCGAGCTATCGTTCGCGATATATCTGGTGCATCCATTGTGGCTGTTCTTGTATCGGGAATACGATCTGAAGCTGAACCCAGTAACCGATGATTATCTCATTTGGGTATATGGCGGTATGGTAACCGCGCTGATTGTCAGTGCGCTTGTGGTGCAAACCATGTTCCGGTGGATCCCGGGCTCCTGGATGCTGCTTGGCAGCGTGCCGCGTTCGTTAAAACCATCATCCAAAGCACCCAAGACGCCGTCACAAAAAAAGGATACCGTTACAGGCGACAGCAAGAAGTCGGTTGATCTGTAATTGTAATATCTGTAATCATAGCAGGCATAATTTCATCTCATACCAACGATCATGAACCAAGCCGTCCGGCAATCGGGCGGCTTTTTGTATGGGTGCGCATAAGGCATCGCTGGGGATGATCACAAGCCAAGCCAGCCACTACTGCTCGTTCTTGTGTTACAATTATACCCAGAAGTGAAGCTGGCCCTGGGGCGGCTAATGTCATTAGAAACAGAGAACGATACATAGATGTACGCATTTCCCATGCATTGACGATCGGGATCTATTCATGGTAATATAGCCAATATCCTTTAATTTATTAGCAAGGTAACACTTTACCATATTAAAGACTTTTTCTGATTTGAGGTGGAGCTTCATGTCTAAACCAAAAGGCTTCGAGAAACCGGCAGGTGTTCGTGATTATCTACCCCATGCAGTCACCAAGCTGCGCCGGATTGAACGTGAAGTGCTTGCGTGCATGGACCGCTGGGGATACCGGCAGATCATGACACCAACGATGGAATATTACGATACAGTAGGCGTAGCAAGCTCTACGTCGGACCAAAAACTGTTTAAATTACTTAATAAACGTGGAACAACAATGGTGCTTCGATCTGATCTTACGGCTCCGATAGCGCGGGTCATGTCATCACTGCTGAAAGATGAGCCGCTTCCGGTGCGTTTGTCATACCATGCCAATGTGTTTCGCGCGATTGAAGAGGAAGCGGGACGGGAAGCGGAATTCTTCCAGACGGGTGTTGAGCTTGTAGGCGATGATTCCCCTGAGGCGGATGCCGAAGTGATAGCATTGGCCATTGAATCGCTCAAGGCGGCAGGCGTCGAGAGATTTAAGATTGCGATGGGACATATGGGTTATCTTAATGGTCTGCTCCAGCAGGTGCTTCCTGAGCGGGCTGAAGATCAAGAAAGTTTAAAGCAGGATCTGCTGAATCGGGATTACGTCGGATACCGGAATACCATCGCCAGCCTGCAACTGGCCCCAGGACAGCAAGAACAGTTAGAAGGAATTCTAAGATTGCGCGGTGGCCGGGAGATTGCCGGTCAAGCTCTTGAAATTAGCAGCAATGACCTCGCCAGGGCTTCTATTGAGCATCTATGCAAGGTGTGGGAGGTGCTGGAGGCATACGATGTCTCCAGGCATGTTCTGTTTGATCTCACCATGCTCGGGGACTTCTCCTATTACACAGGGATGACGTTCGAGGGCTATGCGGCGGAATTAGGCTCCCCTGTGGCAAGCGGTGGTCGTTATGACAAACTGCTCCAGCAGTTTGGCCGTGCGGTTCCGGCAACAGGTTTTGCCATCAAGACCAACCGTATATTGGATGGAGTACAGGGTTCCGAGATTGTGGAAGACCTTCCTGTTCTCATTCGTTACACGGCTTCTTATCGGAAGAAAGGATTAGCTAAGGCGGCTGATCTTCGCGCACAGGGTCATACGGTTATAACTTCAATTATTTCGGATCATGCAAACGGTGGAGACGAAGGGGCTCCTGTCATATCCGGGAGTTTGCTCCATAGAGGATACCGGGAGATTATCACACTTCAATAGAACCTGGACGTGATTCATCTTTTATATAAGTTAAGGTTAGGAGGATTTGAACGTGGCGGAAACGTTGAAAGTAGCGATGCCCAAAGGGCGTATATATAAAAAAGCATCCGCGCTGTTCCGTTCGGCCGGACTACCGATTCCCCTCGATGTGGATGAAACGCGAAAGCTGGTCATTTCCTTGCCGGAGGCAGGAATGGAATTTATTCTAGCGAAGCCGGTGGATGTGCCGACTTATGTGGAATACGGTGTCGCCGATATCGGTATCGTGGGCAAGGATGTGCTGATGGAGGAGAACAAAGACGTTTATGAGCTGCTCGATCTCGGAATCGCGCGGTGCAGGATGTCGGTTATTGGCTTGCCAGATTGGAAGCCGGGCATTACTCAGCGGGTGGCAACCAAATATCCGAATGTGGCATCACAGTATTTCCGTGAGCAGGGTCAGCAGGTCGAGGTGGTTAAGCTGAATGGTTCCATTGAGCTTGCACCGCTCATCGGCTTGGCAGATCGTATTGTCGATATGGTCGAGACGGGTCAGACACTCAAGGAGAACGGACTGGTGGAGATGACCAGCATTTTTGAAATTACGAGTCGTCTCATTGCCAATCGTGTGAGCTATCGGATGAAGAATGATGAAATTCAGGCATTGTGCGATCGGCTGCACAAGGCCATCATGTCTGAGGGAGCTCATGTTTCACGGTAGGGATCATGCAGCGGGATAGGGGGAGATTAAGGTGAAGGTTGTATCAGCACAGGATTTTAAGCTGAAGCGGGAGACCGATTATGGCACACCGGAGCAGAACGAAGTCGTTAAGGCGATTGTGCGGGATATCCGAATCGAAGGGGATGCTGCCTTGCTGCGGCATACTGAGCAATTGGATCGCATCCATCTGACTGCGGACCAGCTTCGCGTAACGGAGGAAGAGCTCAAAGCGGCTTATGGTCATGTGGAGCCTTCGTTCGTGAAGGCGATTCAGGCAGCAGCGGATAACATTCGTAGATTTCATGTGAAGCAGAAACGAAATTCCTGGATGGATTTTCAAGCTGATGGCAGCATACTGGGACAGATCATTCGTCCGTTGCAGCGTGTGGGTGTATATGTACCTGGCGGAAAAGCGGCATATCCCTCATCGGTCCTGATGAATGTCATCCCTGCCCAAGTGGCGGGAGTTCCCGAGATTGTCATGGTGACGCCACCTTCGACCGGCGGTCAGGATGGAATCAATCCTTATATCCTGGTGGCTGCTGCGGAGGCTGGCGTTACGGAAATCTACCGCGTAGGAGGAGCACAAGCGATAGCTGCGCTGGCTTATGGAACGGAGACCATCTCTCCTGTCGATAAAATTTGCGGACCTGGCAACATTTACGTGGCGCTGGCCAAGCGTGAAGTGTACGGTGCGGTCAATATTGACAGCCTGGCCGGTCCGAGCGAGATTGCGGTATTGGCCGACGACAGTGCGGATGCTTCCTATATAGCGGCGGATTTGCTCTCCCAGGCGGAGCATGATGAGATGGCTTCCGCTATTCTGGTGACACCTTCCCGCAAGCTGGGTGAAGCCGTTGTCGCTGAAGTGCAGCGACAGCTCGAGCTGCTGCCGCGACGTGATATTGCCCGTGCTTCCGTGGACAGTTACGGCGCGGTGATCATAACCGAGTCCCTGAGGGAAGGAATCGAAGTCATTAACCGGCTGGCGCCGGAGCATCTGGAGATTGTGACGGAGGAGCCGATGGCGATCGTGGGCCAGATTGAGAATGCGGGAGCTATCTTCCTAGGACCATACAGCTCCGAGCCGGTGGGCGATTATTTTGCGGGACCGAATCATATCATTCCGACAAATGGTACGGCACGGTTTGCATCGCCGGTCGATCTGGACGATTTTATTAAAAAATCCAGCTTGATCTACTATAGCAAAGAAGCCTTGCTGCGTGACGGTGAGCAGATTATGGAGCTGGCGCGCCGTGAAGGATTTGAGGGTCATGCCCGGGCGATCGGGATTCGGCTTGATCATGAACGATAAACAGCAGAGAAGAACAAAAGTCATCCATTTAGTATGGATATCCGTATAGAGGAGGCAATCAATCGTGAGTAGTTTGGATGCAGCAGCAAGATCAGCCGGCGTGAGCCGCAAAACCAATGAGACCGACATTACCCTGGATTTCAATGTAGACGGCACCGGGATCTCCGAATTGGAAACCGATGTACCGTTCCTGAATCATATGCTGGATTTGTTTACGAAGCATGGTCACTTTGATCTTCGCGTGAAGGCAAAAGGGGACATCGAGATTGATGATCACCACACGGTGGAGGATATCGGGATTTGCCTGGGGCAGACGTTCCGCGAGGCGTTGGGCGATAAAAAAGGGATTAAGCGGTACGCCAGTGTGTTTGTACCGATGGATGAGGCGCTTGCTCAAGTCATCGTGGATATCAGCAACCGTCCGCATTTTGAGTATCGGGCCGAGTATCCTTCGCAGCAGGTCGGTTCCTTCCATACCGAGCTCGTGCATGAATTTCTGTGGAAATTGGCGCTGGAAGCCCGGATCACGCTGCATGTCATCGTTCATTACGGACACAATACACACCATATGATTGAAGCGGTGTTTAAGGCACTGGGCCGTGCATTGGATGAGGCGACCAGCGTGGATCCGCGGGTGACCGGCGTGCCCTCCACGAAGGGAGTGCTCTAATCGATGGCGATTGCAATTGTGGATTACGGCATGGGCAACCTGCACAGCGTTGGCAAAGCGGTGGAGCGGCTTGGGTATAAGCCGCTTGTCACCGGGGAGCGGGATGAAATCTTAGCTGCAGATGGTATTATCCTTCCCGGCGTCGGCGCATTCGGAGATGCCATGGAGCAGCTGCGCGAAACCTCGCTGGACTCGGTCATGAAGGAAGCTGCGGACGCAGGGAAGCCTCTGCTTGGGATCTGCCTTGGCATGCAGCTCCTGTTTAGCCGAAGCGAAGAGCACGGGAATCATGAAGGGCTGAATATTTTGCCCGGATCGGTTGTGCGGTTTGCGGGTGGCGACTATAAAGTGCCGCATATGGGCTGGAATTCATTGCAGTTCGAGAAGCGGGAGCATCCGCTGTTTGCGGGGCTTGAGGAAGGTCATGTGTATTTTGTCCACTCGTATCATGTTCTTCCTGAGGTTCAGACCGATTTGCTGGCGGCTACCGATTATGGCCAACCAGTGACGGCCATAGTAGGCCGGGGTTCTGTGTACGGCATGCAGTTTCACCCGGAGAAGAGCGGGGAGCTCGGCATGAGTTTGCTTCGTAATTTCTTGCTTTTAACGACGTAAGGCTACCAAATAGACCAAAGGAAAGTGGGAATGGGGATGTCCTCTTTTATCATATATCCGGCAATCGATATTCGCGGAGGTAAGTGCGTCAGGCTCGTTCAGGGCGATTATAATCAAGAAACGGTATACAATGACAATCCGCTAGAGGTGGCAAAATCGTGGGAGGAGCAGGGCGGCCGATTCATTCATCTGGTGGATTTGGACGGAGCGAAGGCGGGTCAACCGATCAATCACGATATCATTGGGAGAATCGCGGCAAGTGTCCAGGTTCCGGTTCAAGTAGGAGGAGGCCTTCGCACGCTGGCGGATGTGGAGCGGCTGCTCACACTAGGCGTAAGCCGGGTCATTATCGGTACAGCTGCCATCGAGGATCGCGTCTTTACGGAAGAGGTGCTGGGCAAGTACGGTGATAAGGTGGCTATCGGAATCGATGCCCGTAACGGATATGTCGCAACACGTGGCTGGCTGGAAACATCCGAGGTGCAGGCCGAGGTGCTGGCAAAAGAACTGGCATCCAAAGGGGCGGAAACCTTCATCTTTACGGACATTTCGCGTGACGGTATGATGCAGGGACCTAGTGTGGAAGCGATTGTCTCGCTTGCGAAAGCCAGCGGCCGTTCGGTTATCGCTTCGGGCGGCGTGACAAAGCTGGACGATCTGCTGGCGCTCAGCGCGCACAGCGGGGACGGTGTAGGCGGAGCCATTGTAGGCAAAGCGCTGTATACAGGCAGCATCGATCTGTATGAGGCTGT
This sequence comes from Paenibacillus sp. Cedars, assembly GCF_003184205.1. Lineage (NCBI taxonomy): Bacteria > Bacillati > Bacillota > Bacilli > Caryophanales > Paenibacillaceae > Paenibacillus > Paenibacillus sp. Cedars. The sequence continues at coordinate 5,750,939 of NZ_CP020866.1, read as the reverse complement.
TACGAGAATCAAGTAAGGCTGGACTTAGAGGCCGTTCAAATAAGTGGTTGATCGATAGAGTTTATAGAGGAAGAGGGGAACGGCATGCTGGCAAAACGGATCATTCCTTGCCTGGACGTGAAAGACGGCCGGGTGGTGAAGGGTGTTAATTTTGTAAATCTCCGCGATGCGGGCGATCCGGTCGAATTGGCGGCGCTCTATGACCGTGAAGGCGCAGACGAGCTTGTCTTTCTGGATATTTCGGCATCGGTAGAGGGCCGGGCAACGATGGAGGAAGTTGTTCGCCGAACGGCCGGAGAAATCGCCATACCTTTTACCGTTGGGGGGGGCATTTCGTCTGTCGAGGACATGAAGCGGATTCTGCGGGCAGGCGCGGATAAAATCGGGGTGAACACGGCGGCGGTAAGACAGCCGGAGCTCATCTCGGCCGGAGCGCGCAAATTCGGCTCCCAATGCATCGTTGTGGCGATTGATGCCAAGTACAACGAAACGTGGGAAGAATGGGAAGTATACACGCATGGCGGACGTACGCCTACCGGCATTAAAGCGCTGGACTGGGTGAAGCAGGCGGAGAGTTTAGGTGCGGGCGAGATTTTGTTAACCAGTATGGATGCCGATGGCACTAAGGACGGGTTCGATCTGGCGCTGACGTCGGCTGTATCCTCGGCGGTAGGGATCCCGGTCATCGCTTCCGGCGGCGCTGGGCGTGAGGATCACTTCTATGATGTGTTCACAACAGGCAAAGCGGATGCGGGTCTGGCGGCAACGATATTCCACTATAAAGAAATCTCGATCCCTCATCTGAAGTTGCATCTTAGTCAAAAAGGAGTGGAGATACGGTGAGCGACGATATGTTGAAAGATTTATCTCTGGAGCAGGTCAGCGAGCATATTCGATGGGACGGGGCAGGCCTGGTACCGACGATCGTACAGGATGCACAGAGCAAGGAGGTGCTGATGATGGCTTATATGAACCGGGAATCGCTGCGATTAACGCTGGAAAGCGGCGAGACTTGGTTCTGGAGCCGTTCGCGTGAGGAGTTGTGGCATAAAGGGGCCACCTCCGGGAACGTGCAGACGGTGGTTTCCATGACGTATGACTGTGATGGGGACACCCTCTTGGTGAAGGTGAATCCGAACGGACCGGCCTGCCATACCGGTCAAACGACCTGCTTCCATAATGAGATTACCGTTCCGGGTCAACAGAGTGAGCCTGCCAATCAGGGTACCGCGGCGGAATCTGGGGAGCGCTTTGCCGTTCTTGCCGAGCTGGAAGAGGTCATTGCCCAGCGTGAGATCGAGCGTCCGGAAGGCGCTTATACGACCTATTTGTTTGATAAAGGCGTTGATAAGATCCTCAAGAAGGTGGGCGAAGAGGCCTCGGAAACGATCATCGCTGCCAAAAATAAAGACAATGCCGAGCTTAAACTTGAAATCAGCGATCTGATCTACCACCTGCTGGTGCTCCTGCAGGAACGGAAGCTGCCGCTGGATGAGATCATGGATGAGCTGAGCCGCCGCCATGAACGGCCGCGCCGCGATTAGGAGGAGAGCTGCCCATGCATATAGATTACCATACCCACCATGCCCGCTGCGGACATGCTGAAGGCCAGCTGGAGGAGTATGTGCGGCGCGCTGTTGAGCTTGGGATGGATCAACTGGGTTTGTCGGATCACATGCCCTTAATCCACGTCAATCCAGAGGACTATTACCCTGAAATGGCGATGCCGATGGACGAGCTGCCGCGTTACGTGGAGGAATGCTTGCTGTTAAAGGATCGTTACAGGGGACAGATCGACATTCGGATCGGACTTGAAGGCGATTATATCGAGGGATATGAAGAACAAATCGAGCGAATCGTGAGGGACTATCCCTGGGATTATGTGATAGGCTCCGTACACTTTCTGGGAGAATGGGACATCACGGATTATCGCCAGACCCACGGCTGGGATGGCAAGGATCCGCTTGAGGTCTACGGTCAATATTATGATGCGGTACAGAAAGCCGCCGCAACCGGATTCTATGATATCATGGGCCATCTGGACGTGATTAAACGATTCGGATATGGACCAGGTCCCGATCAGAAGCTGGACGTGATCGCTCTGGAACAAGCAGCGCTTGCTGCCGTAGCTCACAGCGGGACTGCCATGGAGCTGAATGCTTCCGGATTATCGAAGGCATGCGAGGAAATGTTCCCAAGCCGCCGCATGCTGGAGGAAGCGGTCCGACTCGGTATCCCGTTGACTTTAGGGTCGGATGCCCATCAGCCGAAGAAGCTCGGTGAACATCTGGATCAGGCACGGGCACTGTTATCCGAGCTGGGTGTTCGGGAAATCGCAACCTTCCGTAACCGGAAGCGGGAGATGGTGCTTTTGAATGTGGGAGAAAACAATGTATAATAAAGACAAGCACTAATTGCAAACAGGTTCATTGCAGACGGCTGTTTTCCTCTCCAGAAGACCCTCATCGACGGGTGCAGGAGACGGGAACGGCCTGATTTGACGATAGCGCTTTCAAACCATCGTTGCGTCAGCCGACCATATAAACCACTCTCGTCAGGAGGTCCTCATGTATCGTTCACTACGATTGTTCGCCGGAACTTCCAATCCGACGCTGGCGGCAAGCATCAGCCAGCAGTTGGGAGTTGAACTCGGGAAGATCAAAATTTCCCGCTTTCAGAGTGGCGAAGTTTACGTGCATTATGAAGAGAGCATCCGCAATTGCGATGTCTTTCTGCTCCAGTCCTTTTCTCACCCGATCAATGAAATGTTTGTGGAACTGCTGGTGATGATTGATGCCGCCAAACGTGCATCCGCCCGAACGATTAATATCATTGTGCCTTATTACGGTTATGCCAGACAGGAACGCAAATCGGCCCCGCGCGAGCCGATATCCGCAAAAATGGTAGCTGATGTGCTTACCACCGCCGGGGCCAACCGAGTCATCACAATTGATCTGCATGCGCCAGCTATACAGGGCTTCTTCAATATCCCGGTGGATCATCTGACTGCGCTGGATTTGATCACGGATTACCTGAAAGCCAAGAATATCGAGAAGCCTGTCATTGTATCTCCGGATGCGGGACGGGCCAAGACAGCGGAGAAGCTCGCAAGCCGCCTGGGTTCGCCGTTTGCCATGATGGTGAAGCAGCGCCCTGCCCATAACGAAGCGGTCATCACCCATGTCATTGGGGATGTGGCGGATCGTACGCCCATCATTATCGAGGACTTGATTGATACGGGATCAACGATCGTACAAGTGGTAGAAGGTCTGAAGGAGCGCGGGGCCCAAGATGCCATTGTATGCGCGACCCATGGACTCTTCTCCGGGGAAGCTTTGACCCGGCTTGATCATGCACATATCGAGGAAATAGTTATTACAGACTCGATTGCGCTCCCTGAGCATCACTGTAAGATGCGGCTGAAGGTGCTGTCCATTGCGCCTATGCTGGCACAGGCATCTCATATCATTATCGAGGGCGGATCGATCGCCACTTTATTCAAAGACGCCGGTGTGTAAACTGGTGTCTTTTTTCTGCAAATGACATTGTAACTTGTGTTATACTGTTCTGGATAGAGGAGCAAGTTAAAGGAGGTGCCTTGCTTTTCGTGAATGGTAATCCATATGGGTCCAGTGACCCCCACAATGTTATATCTATCGAGATGAATGCCAATTTTTTCTTCGATCGCGCGGTTCGTTCGCTTGATCGTTACCAATATGACAAGGCTCTGAAGTATTTTCGCAAAGCTGTTGAATATGAACCGGATAATCCGGTGAATCATTGCAATATGGCGGGTATATTATCAGAGACGGGAGATTATAAAGCTTCGAACGATGTTCTAGCTCACATCCTGGAGCAGGTGGACCCGTTGATGACAGAATGCTATTTCTATATGGCGAACAATTACGCTAATATGGAACAGTTTGAGAAGGCGGAAGAGGCGCTTGTCACTTATCTGGAGGAAGATCCGAACGGCCAGTTTCTGGATGAGGCGGAAGAGATGATGGAACTGCTTCATTATGAGCTTAACCGTCCTGCCAAGCTGAACCGGATCAAGAGTCGTGAAGGCGTGGTCGAGCATGAGCATGCGCGGGCACTGCTTGAGGAAGGCAAGTTCGCACAAGCGGTCAAGCTATTGGAGGAGATCGTCAAGGATTACCCGGATTTTCTGGCTGCGCGCAATAATCTGGCTCTGGCTTATTATTATATGGGGCGTTTCGACACAGCGAAGCGTACCATTGGCGAGGTGCTGGATCAGGAGCCGGGCAATCTGCACGGATTGTGCAATCTGGCCATCTTCTTTCAGCATGAAGGAAATCAGGAGCAGCGTGACCGTTTAATGGACATGCTAACAGTGACGGTACCTTTTCATCTGGAGCATGTGTTCAAGCTGGCTACGACGATGGGAATACTGGGGCAGCATGAAATTGCGTACGGTCATTTCCGCCGGCTTCTGAAGGATGAGGAGTTCAGCGGCGATCCAAGCCTGTACCATTACACGGCCGTTGCGGCTTGCAACAGCGGTGATTATGACAGGGCCGAGAAATACTGGCGGCAGGCGCTGAAGTTGGACGGAGATTCGGTGATTCCGAATTTCTATCTGGCTCAGCTGCAGAAGCGCAAAGAGACTGGAACAGACCAGATGAAGGTAAGCTACCACTATCATCTTCCATTCGAGGAGCAGTTCAAACGCTGGGAGCATGATGGCGATAAATTGACGGAGGAAGCGAAGCAGAATCCGCTAATTCGCTCTTCTTTCTTCTGGGCGCTGAGACATGGCGATCCGCAGACCAAGCTTCAAGTGATCCGAACCCTGGAATTGATTGCCGATGAAGAGGTGCAGCACGCTCTGCAATCGTTCCTTCAGGAACCGGGAGAGGATGCGGAGCTGAAGGATGCCGCTCGTCTGGTGCTCCAGCAGATGGAGGCCGCCAGCAATCGGCTGAAGGAACGCCGCGATGACCGCGAAACGTCCAGCGGCAAGAGCCGCGAGGTGCTGCCCGACTGGCTGCCGTCCTGGAAGGCGGTGCTGGAGAAGGCCGAACAGACGATGGACATGCGTGTAGATGCCTTCTGGAAAAAAGAGCTGGAGAATCTCTGGTCCGATTTCCTCAGCCGGCTGTATCCTGATATTCCGAGTATTCGGAATGTGGAGGGCTGGGCAGCGGCATTGGAATATTTAACGGCCAAGAAGCGTGGACGCACCCTGACCTATGAACAGGTTGCGGTCCGTTACGGCATTTCGCCATCCACGGTTAGCCGCTACGCGCGTCAAATTGATAGCGTATGTGAAACGAAAGTGCAGCCGGATGATAATTTCCGGCCATTTACGGAAAACATTTAAGTAACAACCCATATTCGGATACTTAGGAGATCTTGGTACGGAAAATTCCGCAAGTCCTGAATAGGATGTAGTGATCAGCAGAAATCATCACCATTAAGGAGGCTGTATATATGTACAAAACAATCGTAATCGGAACTGGACCTGCCGGATTGACGGCAGCCATCTACTTGGCGCGCGCGAACCTGAAGCCGCTTGTGATCGAAGGCATGCAGCCAGGCGGCCAGCTTACGACAACGACGGAGGTTGAGAACTTCCCTGGATTCCCGCAAGGCATTATGGGTCCCGAGCTGATGGATAACATGCGTCAACAGGCGGAGCGCTTCGGTGCAGAGTTCAAGAGTGCATGGGTGGAGTCCGTTGATTTCTCCGAGCGTCCGTTCAAGGTGAATGTCGAGGGAATGGGTGAGCTTCTGGCTGAGTCCGTGATTATCTCGACCGGTGCTTCCGCGAAGTATCTCGGAATTCCCGGAGAGCAGGAGAATGTTGGACGCGGCGTAAGCACGTGCGCAACGTGTGACGGATTCTTCTTCCGCGGGAAAAAAATCGTTGTTATCGGCGGCGGCGATTCTGCAATGGAGGAAGCCAGCTTCCTGACGCGTTTTGCTTCCAGCGTAACGGTCGTGAACCGTCGTACCGAACTGCGTGCATCCAAAATCATGCAGGATCGTGCACGTGAGAACGAGAAAATCGAGTGGGCTCTGGATCGTACGCCTGTTGAGGTGGTTACCAGCGAAACCGGTGTTAAAGGGTTGAAGGTCCGCAACAATGAGACAGGCGGGGAAGAGCTGATTGAAGCGGAAGGCGTGTTCGTAGCGATCGGGCATACCCCGAATACGGGCTTCCTCGGCAATCAAATCACAACCGACCCAACCGGCTATATTCTGGTTACGCCAGGAACTACGGAGACCAACATTCCAGGTGTATTCGCTTGTGGCGACGTTCAGGATACGCGTTATCGCCAAGCGATTACGGCTGCAGGCACTGGCTGTATGGCCGCAATGGACTGCGAGAAGTATCTGGAGGGTCACATGGTGCATGACTGGAGCGAAACGTTGAATAAATAAATCCCTTGCTCTTAAGGATGTATATGGATAAAAAAAGCCCCTGTGCTATACAGCGGAAGGAAGTCTGCGCGAGACGATATCTCGCTTAGCTTCCTGCTGTACAGTCGGGGGCTTTTCGTCGTTGGCTGTAGAAGTTTACATGCCCAATGCCTTATTGGCATTCTTCACGTCATTCTCCAGCAATTCCTTCAGGTTATAAGCCGGATACAGTCCGCGCTCCAGCATATAATTGAATACCTTGGTGTGGAGCTCAATGGCTCTGTGCATCTGTTTGTGGAACGTTTCTTTTAAGCTTGGCGTTGCGGTCTCGGTAATGGCAGAAGCGTAGCCGAGAATTGAGGACTTGGCATAACCCAGCAGCTGACCTGCGTAGAAAGCGGTTAGTTCCGAGTCCGAAAGGCTGCGGGTTCCTGTTGGAGCTTCGGAAAAATAAGGCAGCAATTCCCGCAGGTTCTGCTCGATGTCTCTAATCGCTTCGGCATACAGTGCATGGAGATGTTTATCCTTGATATTATGAATGGACATCTTGAAGCCGATCAGGCTGTTTGTCTGCGAAGCGGTTATTTCATGCAGCTTCATTGTTTCATGCCATGCAAGATGGCTCGGGTTTGGCTTTATGCTCACAATGTTTGCCTCCATTAAGTATGATACATTAGCCTATTCCGGGGAAGGGCGAATGGTGCATTGCATGATTGCATGCATGACATAGCCCTCCTCCATGCTATAAATCTTGTGACAGCCGCACCATGTCACGAAGCCGCATTCCATTCTCATAGATTTCTTCATCATAATGCCGGACAAAAAAGTCCCGATCAATGCCAGTCATCCGAAATCCGCATTTCTGATACAGTGCCAGCTGCGCGACGCCGGTGCTGCCGGTTCCGATCTCTATCGTGGCATATCCAAGAATTCGGGCCTGACCGATGGCATGGTTCACGAGCAGCTTGCCGTATCCTCGGCCATGGAGATTCTCGCTCACGGCGACATTCACGAGCTCGATTGTATCCGGCCTGGTGGGCAGCAGGACGTAGACACCAATCATATTCGATTCATCTTCAGCTACATAACAATGGCCGCGCTTCACATAATCCTCAACGAGTCTTGGCGATGGATCCGCAAGCAACAGCAGGTCCATGGGGGGCATTTCATGGGTATTGAGTTTTCTAATGTTCACGAGTGTTCTCCCTTAAAATTTCATCAGTAATGTAAACAGGTTTATTGTAACATGTCTTTACAGCGCATTCCTGTATTTGGATGATATTCAACTTGCGGTTGAATTCCTCCGGGATTCAATAAGCAGGTTATTGTACGTCCCCCGGAACGCCCCTACAATGTGGTTATTAGGAGCGTGATACATATGAGAGACATGTTAGCCAAAAATATCAACCGTTACCGCAAAGAGCGCGGTCTTACCCAGGAAGCCTTGGCGCACAAGCTGGGCGTGACGTTTCAGGCGGTATCCAAATGGGAGACCGGGCAGACTATGCCTGATGTCGCACTGCTTCCGGAGCTGTCGCAGCTGCTGGAAGTCAGTATGGATAAGCTGTTCGGTTATTCCTCAACAGGCAAATCCCTCAGCATCTATGAGGAGGAGTACAAAACGCCGGACTATTATTGGGGCACGGAGCCGGGCGCAGCCTGCTATCAGGTGCTTGAGATGATTCCTCCGACAAGAAGGATCAAGCTGCTTGACATCGGGTGCGGGGAAGGTAAGGACGCGGTGTTTTTTGCCCGTAATGGCTATGATGTCACTGCCTTCGACATTTCGGATGCGGGGATTGAGAAAACCAAGAGACTGGCCGATCAGATTGGGGTTCACGTGAACGTATTCAAGGCGGATATTTCGGATTACCGTCTGGACTCGGAGTTTGATGTGCTGTATTCCAGTGGCGTGCTGCATTATATCAGACCGGAGTATCGTGAAGAGATCTTTGCCAATTACAAAACATTCACTTCAACAGAGGGACTCCATTGCCTCAACGTATTTGTGCAGAAGCCGTTCATTGCACCTCCTCCGGAGAATGAGCCATACGCTTATGATTGGAGATCCGGGGAGCTGACGATGCATTACCACGATTGGCTGATTCACAGCTGCCCGGAGGTGATATTTGATTGCAACTCGTCCGGCATACCGCATCGGCATGCCATGACCAAGATGCTTGCGCAGAAGGTGTGATGGAAGAGGGCGTTTTGGTGATCAAAAATAGGTTAAACAAAAAAATACCGGCTGTAAGGGAAGGATTAGACCGGTGAATCGCCAATTCATACTGTACAGATCCGAGGCGTTCCGAGGGGGACGTCTTAATTCTAATGAACTGAGGCCGCCGATGGGATGGCAGGTAGGGAGAAGTTATGAAAAGAGTACGTATTCCATTTGATATAAAGACGCTGCCTGTCAGCTTGCAGCCCTATATCCAGGCGGCTGCCGTCTATGACAGCAGCTCCTCGGAACAAGCCAGAACCCTGTACATCAAGGGAGCGAGCCAACCTCTGTTTTTGAAGATAGCGAAAAGGAATGAACTGAAGAGAGAAGGAATGATGTCGGACTATCTACATGGAAAGGGTCTGGCTCCCAAGGTCATGGCTTATGAACAGGATAACGGCAGTGATTACCTGCTGACCGAAGCCCTGCAAGGGGATGACGGTGTATCCGGAGGGCATTTGGAAGATCCGAAGAAGCTGGCTGCCGTATTCGGGGAGAGTCTTCGTTATCTCCATTCTTTATCTGCTGCGGATTGTCCATTTCCGAATCGAACGGCTGAACTTTTGAAAGAGTATCAGGAAAGCCTCATGAGCAAATCAGATAAAATTGGAGCCTTTCCCGGTGGAAGGGAACGGGCTCTGTCCGATCTTGAGAAGCTGGGAGGAACGGCAGTTCATGATGTGCTTCTCCATGGCGACTACTGTCTGCCGAATATCATCATGAGGGATTTCCGCCTCGAGGGATTCGTTGACCTGGGTTATGGCGGGATTGGAGACCTTCATTATGACCTTTATTGGGGCATCTGGACGCTGCGATATAATCTGAGTTGCGATGACTACAAGGATATTTTCCTAAATCATTACGGACGTACCCACTTCGATGCGGAGAGATTGGCTATATGGACTGCACTGACAGACATGATCAACTAACAGAAGAGGAGAAAGGAGGAAATGCATATGAATTCGTATCAGATTCGCGCTGCAGGAATGGAGGACGGGGCATTCTTGCGGGATATGCTGTATGAGTCCCTGTACGTGACTGAAGGAGAGGAGCCTTTTAGCCGGGACGTGCTTGAAGAGCCGTTCATGAAAAAATATGTGGAGAACTGGGGCAGAGCCGGCGATCTGGGTTACATTGCTGAAAATGGTGTCGGCAAGCCGATAGGCTCGATCCATATCCGTTATTTTGATGAAGGGAACAAGGGATTCGGTTATGTCAGCGATGATATTCCGGAGCTCGGGATGGCGCTGCTTCCGGAATCCCGCGGACAAGGAATTGGGACCGCACTCATGAAGGAATTGTTCAGGGGAATGAAGGAGAAGGGAATTCACAAGGTATCGCTTAGCGTAGATCCGGGGAATGCGGCGGCTATGAAACTATATGAACGTTTTGGATTTCTGGAGGTGGGGGTGAGCGGTACCTCTATCACGATGGTTGCAGATGTGGTCTAAAACAAGGAATCTTGAACGACTCATGATGGAGAAGGGTGGATAACGATGCTGGTGTACGAGGCAGGACCGATCACGGTCCGCGAGCTGGAGGAGAGAGATGAGTCATCTTTGGTGTCCTGGCTATCCAACCCGGATGTGCTGCAGTACTATGGGGGAAGGGACCATCCCCATGACCCAGCGCTGGTGAGGGAGCATTTCTACGTGGATGATGAGGAGACTCGGTGTTTGATCGAATATGACGGGAAGCCGATCGGATACATTCAGTTTTATCCCCTGGATGAAGAGGGGCTATATCATTACGGGTATGAGAAGGCTGAAGCCGGTTCCATAGCGTTCGGGATGGATCAGTTCATCGGAGAGCCGATTTATTGGAATCAGGGCATCGGCACGAAACTCGTATCATCCATGGTGGATTATCTCGTGCATCACCGGCAGGCCGAACGTATCGTGATGGATCCGCAAACCTGGAATGAACGTGCCATCGCTTGTTATGAGAAGTGCGGGTTCCGTAAGGTAAGAATGCTGGAGAAGCATGAACTGCATGAGGGAGAGCTTCGGGACTGCTGGATCATAGAATATAGGGGGAAACGCCACCAATCAAATTCATCCGAGGAACCATTATAAACATAATGAAGCGCCCCACGAGCATAATCGGGGGCGCTTTTTATCGGAATATAAGAAGCTCTAATCCTCTTTCAGCTGAAGCTGAAGATGATGCTTCGCGAATACTTCCTGCATGGCGGCTTTCGCTTCCAATTGGTCTGGGCCGTAAACGTACAGAAGGTAGGTTTGATTGCGGTACAGCGTCATGCTTAGGCCCAGTATGCTTTTTACGTCAATATAATGATCCGGCCCCAGGACGAGTACGATGCTTGATGAGAAATCATTTGCCCTCATATTAATGTCCACGATGGCCCTTATGCTGCTTCCCATTAGTGAATCCTCCCCGCTTCATGGAATGGAGTCGATAATCGTTAACGATATTCTCTTGGAATTCTGCGGGCTACTCCTGTCCGGATGGCTGCTCGGATGACGAGGTCCCGGATACCGCTTACGACTTGCTGGTTGAAGACACTCGGGATGATATAGTGCCTGCTTCGTTCCTTGTCCGAGACAGCAGAAGCGATGGCTTCCGCTGCTGCCAGCTTCATCTCCTCGTTGATCGCGGAAGCTCTGCAATCCAGGGCGCCGCGGAAGATGCCGGGGAAGCATAACACGTTATTGATCTGGTTCGGATAATCTGATCGTCCTGTGGCGATTACACCCACGATATCCTCGGCTTCTTCCGGCAGAATCTCCGGTACCGGGTTTGCCATTGCGAAGACAATAGGACGTTCCGCCATGGTTTGAACATGCTCTCTTTTCAGGATTCCCCCGGCCGACAGGCCGATGAATACGTCAGCACCCTGGATGACCTCTTGCAGCGTTCCGGACAATCGATCGGGGTTGGTATGGTTGGCGTACCATTGCCACATCGGATTGTCATACGTCTGATCTGCCGTCAGTGCACCAATGCGATCAACACCGATGATATTCTTCACGCCTGCCGACAACAGTATTTTGCTGCAGGCTATGCCCGCAGCACCGATGCCGCAGACGACCACCTTCAGATCCTCGACCGATTTACCAACGACCTTAAGCGCATTGATCAGGGCAGCGTACAGGACGACGGCTGTTCCGTGCTGATCGTCATGGAATACCGGGATGTCCAGCTCCTCGCGCAGCCGCTGTTCAATCTCGAAGCAGCGCGGTGAGGAGATATCTTCCAGATTAATCCCGCCGAACGCAGGGGCAATGGCTTTGATCGCCGCAATGATGCCCTCGGTATCCTGCGTATCCAGGCAGATGGGGAAGGAGTCCACGTCCGCCAGCTGTTTGAACAGCATCGATTTGCCTTCCATGACCGGCATGGCAGCATATGGACCGATATTGCCGAGTCCCAGGACAGCGCTGCCGTCGGAGATGACGGCGACGGTGTTGCGTTTCACGGTGAGCGTAAACGCCTTGCGCGGCTCCTCATGAATGGCCATGCATACGCGTGCGACATCCGGTGTATACACGCGGGAGAGGTCGTCACGGTTTTGGATCGGCGCTTTCAGCTTGGTCTCGATTTTTCCTCCCAGGTGCAGCAGGAAGGTGCGATCGGACAGATGCTGCAGCCGAACACCCGGCAAGGTGCGGATGCGCTCGGTAATGATGTCGATGTCAACGGTATCGATGACGGTGATGGTGACGTCGCGAATCGTAGTATGACTGCTGGTCTGGATGACGTCAATGGCTACGATGTCGCCGCCAGCCTCAAAGATAGCGGCCGTCACTTGACCAAAGCTTGCTTCTTCCGTATTCATTTCGATTCGGGCAATGACACTTTTGCCGCCTAGTTTGCTGGTATTCATGACTGCCTCCTTGACCTATCGGTATACGTATAGTTAGCCTTCTTCATTCACGACAACTTCTTTGCCTCTGCGCTTCAGCAGAATCGGAACGAGAATCCAGAGAACTGCAATGATGAGGAATGTCAGCGACATCGGCTTCTGCAGGAAAATCATGAAGTCGCCGTTGGATGTGGTTAGTGCCCGGCGCATATTGTTCTCAATCATCGGGCCCAGTACGAGTCCGAGCACGAGCGGGGCCAGCGGGAAGTCATTACGAGCAAGCAGGAAGCCCGCAATGCCGCAGCCGAGCAGCAGGATCAGGTCGAAGATCTGCGCTTGAACGGCATAAACACCGAATATGGAGATGGCAATGATGATCGGGATGAGGTATTTAGCCGGGGTCTGGATGACCTTGGCAAATACTTTGACCAGCGGCATATTCAGTACGAGCAGAAGCAGGTTGCCGATGAGCATGCTGGCAATCAGCCCCCATGCGACTTGAGGATGTTCCTCAAACAGAAGCGGGCCCGGCTGGATGTTATACATGATGAGCGCCCCCATCAGGATGGCGGTGGTGCCGGAGCCCGGTATGCCGAGCGTCAGCAGCGGGATCATAGCGCCTCCGGATGCTGCGTTGTTGGCCGACTCCGGAGCGGCTACGCCTGCGATGTTGCCTTTGCCGAAGGATTCCGGATTTTTGCTGATCTTTTTCTCAACGATATAACTGAAGAAGGAAGCGAGTGTTGCACCGGCGCCCGGCAGAATGCCGATAAAGAAGCCGAGAACGGAACCTCGGGCAATCGGTCCGGCGCTATCCTTCAGATCCTTGCGTGTTGGCAGGATACGGCCGATCTTGGACGTTTGACCCGCAATGTAGTCTCTCTCCAGGATGGATTTGAACACTTCACCAAGGGCAAACAAACCAACGGCAATCGTCAAGAATTCCAGACCGGAGTACAGGATTGGAATGTCGAAGGTGAATCGGGCGACGCCGGATACGGTATCCATGCCGATGGTGGCCAGAAGCAGGCCGAAAACGGTCATAATGAGTGCCTTCGTGATCGATTTCCCCGCAAGCCCGCTCACCGCGCAGAGTCCGAGCAGCATGAGCGAGAAATAATCGGCAGGGCCGAATTTAATCGCAACATTGGATAAAGGCTGTGCCAGCAGGATTAATGCCACAAGCGCAAAGAGCCCGGCTGCAAACGAACCGATGGCAGCGATGGACAGTGCCGGGCCGGCTCTGCCCTGTTTTGCCATCTGATAGCCGTCCAGCGTTGTCACGACAGACGAGGACTCTCCGGGCGTATTGAGCAGGATCGAGGTTGTAGAGCCACCATACATGGCCCCGTAATATACGCCAGCAAGGAGAATGATGGAGCTGGTGGCTGCTGCTTCCGCTGGCAGGCCGCTTGTCATGGAGGCGGTCACCGGGATCAGAAGCGCGACGCCGCTCATCGGACCGATGCCGGGCAGCACGCCGACGGAGGTGCCGATCAGCACGCCGATGAAGGCGAAGAGAAGATTATGCCACTGCAAGGCGGTCATAAAGCCATCCGCCAAATAATCCAAAACGTTCATTGTAGATTCCTCCCATGCTCATGATAGCCAAGACGGGAAGCCCGGCATGGAGCCTTCCAGCAAGACAACAAAGATGACATACACGCCGCCGGAGAACAGCGCGGAGATTAGAATGGATTTCAGCCACTTCCCTCGTTCCAGCGTCTGGAACGCAAACAGGAGGAACAGGAATGTGCCGATGATATAACCGATGACTTCCAGGAAATAGGCGTAGAGAAAGGCTGCAGCGAAAATCATAAAGAATCGCTTGTAATCCAGCTTCTCCTTCTGGCTTTCTGTCGGCTTTGCCTTCAAAGCTTCATAAAACAAACGAATGCTTAGCAGTATAAGCGCCAATCCGAGACCAAAAGGGAATATGTTAGGCCCAACGGTGCTGCCGTATGCGGATGCGCTGATCTTGGCGCTCTGCCACATGAAGCCGATGCCCAGGAGCAGGAATACGATGCTGGCGTAGCGGTCAAACGTGCTGTTCAAGGGTGACACCTCCTCATGGATGAAAAGGGAGAGGGAACCTTCGCTCCCTCATTCCCCCTGTATTACTTCTGCATGCCAAGCGCTGTGAGCAGCTCCTGGACATCTTTTTCCTGCTCTTCAAGGAATGCCTTGAAGTCGGCAGCATTGCGGTATTCACTTGCCCAGTCGTTGGCAACCAGCTCTTTTTGCCACACTTCATTCTCGGAGAGGTCCTTCAGCGTTTTGTCCCAGAAGGCAAGCTGCTCCTCCGACAGTCCTTTCGGACCGAATACACCGCGCCAAATCGTGAATTCAGCGTCAAGGCCCAGCTCCTTCAGCGTAGGCACGTCTTTGAAGTCGCCGCCGAGGCGCTCGCTGGAGGTGACGGCCAGGATTTTGATTTTACCGGCTTTCAGATAGCTGCCTAGCGAAGAGATGTCCGTGCCGATGGCGTCCGCATTGTTGCCCAGGAGTGCGGCGATGGCTTCGCCTCCTCCATCATAGGACAGGTATTTCACGGTTCTTGGATCCACACCGGATTTAAATGCAGGCAGAACGCTGATTAAATGGTCCATGGAGCCTGGTGCAGAACCGCCCGCAAGTGTAACGGAGGTGGGATCGGCCTTGATGGCGTCGATTAACGCTTGCAGGTCAGTGAATTTGGAGTTGGCCGGTACGGCAATCGCTCCAAAGTCTTTGGTCATCTGGGCGAGAGGGGTCACGTCCTTGTAACCAAATGGGCTGTTTCCTTCCTTTTTCAGATTGTTGATGAGAATCGGCGGGGAGCTGACAAACAGTTTGTAAGGATCTTCGTTGTCTTTTGCCACAAACTCCGCCAGGAATACGGTACCGCCGCCGCCGGGTTTATTCTCGACGGTCATGGTCTGGTCAATGAGCTTCGTTTCCGTTAATACCTTGGCGAGGGAGCGTGCGGTTTTATCCCAGCCACCGCCGGCACCTGATGGGGCCGTCACAATAATGGGTTTTGTCGGGTAATCGCCGGTGCTGCTTCCGGTAGTGCTGCAGGCTGTCAGGCTCATCGCAAGGACAAGTGCGGCCGCTATGATTTTTAAGCCATTTTGTTTACGCATGGATAAGTTCCTCCTTTGTTCTTAGCCAAGAGTGCGCTTAGACTGTAAGCGCTTACTGCAATGGGTGTTTTAATACTATCATCCTGCGTAAGGCTTGAATAGAATTGCGCCATAAGTTGAAAAAGCTTCATTTCGCTAATTTTGTTCATAAAATTTACGGCCAATTTTTGTCAGGGGCTATGTTAGAGGTGTGATCTAGAATACAATAAGAAAATCAGAATCTAGAGTATATCGACAAGCATACGGGGGAGATTGAATGCGTTTACAGACGAGGCTGATTCTGCTGATTGGCACGCTGCTGTTTGCCGTAATTGTTGCTTTGACCTTCAGCTTTGAACGGCTGCTGGTCAACACGCTGGAGAAGAGCATCGGCGCATCGGCATTGAAACTTGCAAAGGCCGTTGCCGAAATGGACGTCATTCAGGATGCATTCGAGGAAGAGAATCCCTCTGCCATTATTCAGCCCGTTGTGGAGGAAATTCGGCTGGAAACGGACGCGGAGTATATCGTTATCGGTAACCGGGACGGCATCCGGTATGCGCATCCCCTTACCGATCGAATTGGCAAGGAAATGGTTGGTGGAGATAATGGGCCGGTACTGCAGGGCATGAGTATCATCTCGAAGGCCATCGGTTCCATGGGCCCCTCGCTTCGGGGCAAAACGCCGATCTATAATGATAAGAACGAGATTATCGGTATCGTATCGGTCGGCATTCTGATGAAAGATATTGAGATATCAGCACAATCGTATCGTAATCGTGTTCTGTTATTAGCGAGTCTTGCCCTTATTCTGGGCTGCGGTGGTGCCATATGGATCTCGTCCAGCGTCAAGAGATCGATTCACGGCCTGGAGCCGAAGGAAATCGGATTATTATACCAAGAGAAACGGGCCATTCTGGAGACGATTCATGAAGGCATTATCGCCGTTAACCGCGAGGGTATCGTAACCCTGGCCAACCATACCGCGATGATGATGATGGATCCGGAGGAGCGCAAGCTGGTCGCCGGACGGTATATACAGGATGTAATCCCGGGCACCAGACTGCTGGAGGTTATGCAAACCGGGGAAGCGGAGAAGGATCAGGAGATGGTGATTAATGATCACGCGGTTGTGGTGAATCGACTGCCTATCTACGACCATGAGCATCGGATTGTAGGGGCGGTATCGAGTTTTCGCAACAAATCCGAGCTGCTGCGCCTGACCGAAGAACTTACGCAGGTAAAGAGGTATACGGAAGCGCTGCGCGCGCAGACGCATGAATATTCCAACAAGCTGTATACGATCTACGGCCTGATCCAGCTGGAATCGTATCAGGAGGCTATGGATCTGATTACGCATGAGACGGATGTGCACCAGAATCTGATTCAATTCCTGCTGCAGGAAATACCGGACCCGATTATCGGTGGCATTCTGATCGGGAAATTTAATCGCGGAAGCGAGCTGAAGGTAAAGGTCGAAATCGACCGGAGCAGTTCCTTCAAGGATATCCCAAGTCATATCAGCCGTAATCAGTTGGTTACCATCATCGGTAATCTGATCGATAATGCCATGGAAGCGGCTTTGGCCTCACATCCCGATAACAGATGGGTCAAGGTCAGATTACACGACAAGGGTGACGAATTGAGTATTGAAGTTTCCGATGGTGGCACCGGAGTTACCGGGGAGAGCACGGAGCGTTTGTTCGATCTGGGGTATTCCACCAAGGGTGAGAGCAACCGAGGCTTTGGTCTGTCTATCGTAAACGGTACCGTACAGCAGCTGCACGGCACGATTGCTTATCACAATGTGCCTGCGGGCGGCGCGGTATTCACGGTTATAATTCCAAAAACAAGGGGGGATGTCCATGATTCGGGTCGCAATCATTGAGGATGATGTGCGCATTGCCAGCATTAACCAACGGTTCGTAGAGAAGGTGGAGGGCTTCGAGGTCGTTGGCATCGCAACGGATCGGGCCCAGGCGCATGAACAGCTGGACATATTGGCGCCGGATCTGGTTTTGTTGGATTTATATTTTCCTGACATGTCGGGTCTGGATTTGCTGCAGCATATTCAGCGGGGGTATCCGCATACGGACGTTATTATCATAACGGCAGCCAAGGAATTCGATACAGTGCGAGAGGCGATTCGCGGCGGAGTCTACGATTTTATGATCAAGCCGGTCGTATTCGACCGTTTTCAGGAGAAGCTGAAAGCCTACCGGAAATATTACGAGCATATGAGGCAGCTCGGCGGCGCGAACAAGCAGATCGATCAGCAGGGCATCGACCAGCTGTTATGGCGTGCAGGAGAACGGTTGGATCGGGAGACGTATTTTCCAAAAGGCATCGACAAACTGACGAGTGAGAAAATTCTGTCCTATATCGAGGAGTCGGAAGATGTGTGGACAGCAGAGGAGCTTGGCAAGCGAGGCGGCTTCAGCCGTACAACGGCCAGAAGATACCTGGAATATTTCGTGGAGAAAGGCGTGCTGGTGGCCGATATTTCATATGGCACGGTAGGCAGGCCGGAACGGGTGTATCGGAGGGCAGAGAATGGATGATGTGAAAATATGAAAAACCATTCTGCTCTTATGATCGTTATAAACTCATATAAGCCATTTTAGGATAACCGATTGAATAGCGTCTTGCTTATGGTGATCCTGCCCACACTATTGGTGTGGGTTATTTGCCATTGGAATATGGCCAAGGAATTGAGAAGCAGATGATGATGAGGTTTTTGTTTTTTTAAACGCTTTTTAACCCAGGGGACTCTGGCATTTAAACTTGGTCCTGTACATTATAAGCAGAACATCACAAAGGGAGTGAAGAAAAAAATGCTCGAAGCCTATCTGTTTCCGATATCGTATGCATTTTTAACCTTTCCCATAGCGGCTTTGCTGTGCGCAGTTCCCTTTTTGATCGTGCAGTATCGCAAGTATGGGTATTTTAATAAATTCCGGGGATTTCTGTTATATTTGTTCTTGCTCTACATGATGAACGCGGTCTATCTGGTGTTGCTTCCTTTACCAGCCTCGCGGCACAATGCCCCGATGAATGTTGTCTCGGTCATGCAGTGGATTCCGCTGAATTTCATACAGGATATATTGAAGGAAACCAAGGTGGTGTGGCGCGAGCCGTCCACTTACATGCTGTTGTTTAAGGAAAGAGCCTTCTTGCAGGTTGTCTTTAACGTGTTTCTCGTGGTTCCGTTCGGTATGTTCCTGCGTTATTACGTGCGGACGACCTGGATTACGTGTCTTGTGGCCTCGGTTGGCTTATCGCTGTTCTTCGAAGTTACCCAGGTGACGGGCATTTACGGTTTCTATGATTATCCTTACCGCTTGTTTGATGTGGACGATCTGCTGCTGAATACGATGGGGGGGATGGTCGGATTCATGCTTGCCGGTTGGATGAAAAACCACCTGCCTCGCCTGGATCGTCTGGACGAGAAGGTGGATCTTTCGCAGAAGCGGGTCAGTTATACGCGCCGGACCATCGCTTTTTGCATGGACGGAGCGATCGTGCTGCCGCTTATCGGCGTGTTGACTGTGCTGAACTTGAAAGGCGCCTATTTTATAGTGGTGATTGCATATTATATCGTGCTGCCGTACATGATGCAGGGGCAGACTCTGGGTACCTGGATCGTACGGGTTCAAATCCGCGGGGCGGGTGAGCATCTGAAGCTGAAGGAAGTAATGATTCGCAACGGGCTGCTGTATGTGGTGTGGGGCGGATTTCATGTCTTGCTGATTACCGTCAATACGGCGGGCTCCCATATCCTGCTGGTCATGTATGTGATGGGGGTAGTGCTGCTTGATGGGGCTGTGTTTCTTCATGTGCTGTTATGTCTGATTTACCGCGACCGCAAGCTGCTGCATGAAGCCAAGAGTGGAACGAGGCTTGCGATTGTAGACAACCACTCCATAAATAAGGCTGGTTAATATGGGTTACCACCCAAGCTCCTGTTTGCTATAATGTGGTAAATGAATCAGGCGAGGAGGAGAAGCAGTTGAAGAGTAGAATCCTCTCCATTTCCGCAATTATTGTTGGTTTGCTGTTTATATCTAATCACCATCTGGGCTATTCATTCGGGGATGATTTGTTTCGCTGGGCAGGGATACCTCCCTGGACTCAGCAAGGCGTTTATGGTTTTCATTTACCTGTCATTGCAGGACTTATCTTGTTGATGGTCGGAATTCCGTGGGTAAGCCGAATGTATCGTCCCCGTTATCCGAAGATTATGGGCCGGGTGCTGATCGGCTGTGTTGCTTGGATCGTCCTTTTTCCATTTGTATCCGAGCAAGTTATGTACCTTGTGAAATACAATGCAAGTGGAATCTCCTCTGTATCTTACTCCAAAAAAGACAGCAAATGCGATTATCGTACAAGGAACGAAACGATTCTGGCGGACTGCCAGATCCATATCTACAGCTATGGCAACGAGTCGCAGGTTGCGGTGCGCCCGCTAAGTTCTGAAATAGGAGGCAAGATGGTGGAATTCGAGCGTAAGGTTGTTGCCGTTCGGCCGCGGGACAAAACAAAAGTAAGCGAGACCTTTGAGGGTTCCGTGGCGCAGCCAGACTCTCCCATGAGTATGTCGGGCGGAGCAAGGGAGCCGGGCATCGAGCTTACCGTCGATGGCAGAAGCAAGGTGATGGAATAACTATCCCATTCTGAAGAGAAACATCATCCTGATGCCTGAGGTGAACCGTGGTGGGACTTCGTCACATGAATTGGTATGTGAAAATATGGCTGATATCGCTGTTATTGCTGCCGGTGTGTTCTTCAACCGCGGCTGCTTCATGGGCATATTCGTTTGTCGTAAACGACGGGAAGATCTACGTCATGTCGGAAGATCGAGTGGAAGCATCCACACTTGGAGACGTGGTGGGAAAGGTCACCTACTATTCGGACAGGGAAGGGACTTATAGCGGTAATTTCTCCAATGCCTACCCTAAGGGAACCCAATACTATGCCGTTAAGGGAATCGCCACCGAAACAGCTATTGCTGTAGAGACAACGGAAGGTTATTTGTTAGCTCAGTATGAGGGTGAGTATGGCGGAGGAGCCCATACGCCTTGGCAAGTCATCAAGGATTGGATTATTGCGGGACTGATCCTGCTGATTGTTGTTTGCGTGGCGGTTGTTGTGCGCAAGAAGATGAAGGATGGCTCATATAGGCACTAGTTTATGGATCGTATGGATAGCCATATAGCCAGGCTAAGACCCATTTCCCCAGCCGCAAAAGAAGCCGGAATTCTTGCAGAAACCTTCAAGGATGCCGGCTTTTTTCGTTTGTTTTGTGTAAAGGAAGTATATGCATAATTAGGTGTATGGGGGCGACAGTGGGGTTATTTTTGCTACAATAGAATATAGAACATGAAACGTTACGATAAGGAGACTGCCTATGAAACCGATTCGGAACTCGGCCAAGGCCGTAATTATGCGCAATGATCAAATTCTGCTGACAAAAAATGTGGACCAACTGGGGGAGTTCTACCTGTTCCCCGGCGGCGGGCAGGAGAAAGGCGAAACCTTGGTACAAGCGGTAATCAGGGAGTGTCAGGAGGAAATCGGGCGTAAAGTGGAGGTTTTGGATTTACTGCATGTCCGTGAATACATAGGATCTAATCACGAGTTTGCCGAATGGGATTCGGACGTGCATCAAGTGGAGTTTTATTTTGAATGTTGTCTGGCGGATGTCGGTGACACCTTCCAGGGCCATAATCCGGATGAATACCAAGTAGGCGTGGAATGGATCGATCTGTCCGCATTGAACGAGATTCGAATATACCCGCATTCACTGGTGAAGCCGCTCATGGATCAGGCCGAGCACTCGGCGGTTTGCTATGTTGGCGACACGAACTGATTCCGAGCTTCCGGATATACCGGCTTGAATGGCCGTCAAAATTCAATGGGATGATGGAGGAAACAATCCATGGATCAATGGGAATACAAAACGCTGAAATATAAAACCGGGGGGTTCCTCGGGGGCAAGGTAAACGAGGAAGAATTCGAGGATTTACTGAATAGCTACGGCATTGATGGGTGGGAATTGATCTCATGCTTTGATACCAGCGTGCATCAGGGACAGTCCAGGGACATCATTGCCGTCATGAAGCGCAGAGCGTATCTGGGGTAAGGATCGAAACAGAAGGGAGAAGATGGGATGATCATTCGCGAGACAGAGGATGCTTTTGTCATGACCACCCAGGACGACCATGGCCGGTTCTCCGGCGAGATCGCCCGGGGATTTCGCCGAGAGCTGTTTATAGATGAGTCTGTGTTGGAGGAAGTGCTGCTTGCTATAGCGGAGCATGATCGGGCCTGGCTGCTGATGGATGATATGCCGATCTGGAATGACGAGAGCCGGACTCCGTTCACTTTTATGGATTATCCGCCACTGCCGAAATTGTTGATGTACAGCAAGGGTGTTGAGGAGACCATAGCCATGAGTCCTTATGCAGGGTATCTCTGCAGCCTTCATTATGCGTCTTTTATGAAAAATACGACGGAAGCGCCTTTTGCGGATTTCTACCGTGCCGAGCAGGCTCGGCAACAAGAGCTGCGGGATCAGTTTTCATTCCCTGACGATGATACCGTGACCAGGCAGTTTGGACTGCTGCAATTGTGCGATGACCTCTCGCTCTATGTAAACATGAATCCGCCAGGGGCATCCAAGGATCAGGAGCATCCGTGGTTCAGAGAGGGCTTCAACATGTCGATCGACGGGCAAAGAGTCGTGGCGACCTGGGCCAGCGAACATGAAATCCAAATCAGCCCGTTTTTGTTTGAACGGAAATGGTCGGCGTCGATCAAGTGGAAACATGTGCTGAAGTCGAGTATTGAGGAGCAAGGGATTGCTAAGGCATTCCACGATGCATTGTGGACCGAACAGACGGTCACTTTTGTGCCTTAAGCTTAAGGAACCCATCATACTTCATAGTCTAGTCCAAAATATGATATGATCACCTCAGTGGCTAGTAGACTGGACAGATTTGATTCTGTAGGAATGTAGAGGATGAATGATGAAGAAAAAGGAATTTTTGATCGTTGCGCTGCTCAATTTTTTGGCTGCGATAGCGTTCCTGGTGGTTGTTTTTATTACAGATCGAAGCTCTTGGCAATGGGGATTTGGAGTCGTTTCATTGCTGTTTGCGATTGGCGGAGTAGGCAATTTGGTATTGCATGCTAAGAACAAATAAGGCTTCCTTCGCTGGGCCATCACGTTTAGATTCACTATGTAAGGCGGGAGGATTATTGCCATTATGGAATGGAAGAACCTGTATCGGGGCGTGCTGATGGGAGTCAGTGACCTGATTCCGGGCATTAGCGGCGGCACGATTGCCGTTGTGCTGGGCATCTATGACCGTTTGTTGGAGGCTATCAGTGGATTCTTCAGCAGGGAATGGAAGAAACATCTGGGCTTTCTGATTCCGCTTGGTATCGGGATCGGTTCTGCTTTATTGGCATTAAGCCGCTTGATTGAGTATTTGCTGACAAGCTATTATGAGCCCACCCAGTTTTTCTTCACAGGGTTGATTCTGGGGGTTCTGCCTTTGATTCTGCGTAAAGCGGAGGCTCGAACCAAGTTCAAAACCGTGCATGTGGTTGTGCTGATAGTGGCAGCCGGCTTGCTGGCCTCAACGGCTTTTCTTAGAACGGATGCCACATCAGATCCGATAACGACATTGACCTGGGCCAGCGGCATCGGCCTCTTCTTATCGGGCTGGCTGGCCAGTATGGCGATGCTGCTTCCGGGGATCAGCGGATCGTTTGTACTTCTGCTTCTGGGGGCTTACTCTACGGCGATTGCAGCCCTATCTTCACTGAATTTTGGTATTATTGCTGTAATCGGAGCAGGAGCCGTGATCGGTTTTGTGGTCAGCAGCCGACTCATTCGTTATCTGCTGGATCAGTACCCGAGCTTGACGTATTCCGTCATTACCGGTCTCATTCTGGGTTCCATTGCTGTTGTGTTTCCCGGCATTCCGTCGGGATCTGGCATGATGGCTGCCAGTATCGGAACCATGTTGATTGGACTTATGCTGGCTGTACTGATGGGTAGAAAAGAATAGGCGAAGATTATAAAAACAGGGAGTCACGGGCTCCCTGTTTTTATGTCTTTACTTGCTGCATTACATTTTATACAATAAATGAATCGTCGCATTATCTAGACCAGTCACTATATAATGGGTAGAGGGTGTATTTCTTGAGTACTAAGAATGTTTCCAGAGAGAGCATACTTGCCGCAGCCACGCGCCTGTTCCATCTGCAGGGGTATCATGGCACGGGTTTGAATCAGATTCTTAAAGAGAGCGGAGCCCCTAAGGGATCGCTTTATTATCATTTTCCCGAGGGAAAAGAGCAGTTGGCTATAGAAGCTGTACAAGCTATGGCGATATATATCGAGAATGATATCAAGACTTATCTTCGCTATGATGTGGATGTAATGACGGCATTTCAGGAGCATATCAGACACATAGCGGAACAATTCAACAATACCGATGAGCTGGATGGTGTCCCCATCGGATTAATGGCCGCCGAGACTTCATTGATCAGCGAGCCGTTACGGAAAGCTTGTCAAGCAGCCTTCGAAGGCTGGGAGCTTTTATATGCCAAAAGGCTGATCGAGGCAGGCTATGATCCCGCATCCGCACAGAAGCTGGGCATTGTGATTAATAGCATGATTGAGGGAGCCATCACGCGATCGCTGACTAACAAAAACGGCGAACCACTGCAGCTTATAGCAGAATACATCCCTATTTTACTTAAAAAATAAATAAATAAATAAAATATTCTATTTCAATGTCCATATTATATAGACTGGTCTAGTGCTAATTTAGAGTTTGAGAGGAGTATGGGGTTGAGTAAACAAGGTCTTGCAGCAACATCTATCGAACAAACCAAGATCAGGCCTATACCTATTGCGGTATCGCTGATGATTGGAGCTTTCATTGGGTTATTCAGTGAAACTGCATTAAATATGGCATTCACCAATATCATGACGGATTTTCACATTGATGCACACGCGGTACAATGGTTGACCACAGGGTATCTGCTCGTTCTGGGTATTCTGGTTCCAGTCTCCGCCCTATTGCTTCAATGGTTTACAACAAGGCAATTATTTAATGCCTCGCTTATCTTCTCGATCATAGGTACCATCGTTGCCGCCCTGTCCCCGAACTTTGAGCTTCTGCTCGTAGCCCGAGTGATTCAAGCCATCGGGACCGGATTGCTGTTGCCATTAATGACAAACGTGATTCTCGTTATTTTTCCGCCGCATAAACGCGGATCGGTTATGGGACTGATGGGTTTGGTGATTATGTTTGCACCAGCTGTCGGACCCACATTATCAGGGTTCATCGTTGATCGTCTCGGTTGGCAATCCATCTTCTGGATTTCTTTGCCGCTGCTTGCGCTCACTTTTGTTTTTGGTCTGGTGTACATGCAGAATGTGTCAACGATCACCAAGCCCAAAATCGATATCTTGTCCATTTTTCTATCCAGCATAGGTTTTGGAGGCATCGTCTTTGGCTTCAGCAGTGCAGGTGAAGGCGCGGGGTCATGGGGAGAGCCAGGCGTGTTCATTCCTATTGCTATTGGAGCGATTGCGCTCGTTCTGTTTGCTGTCCGTCAGCTTCGCATGAAGCAGCCTATGCTGAACCTGCGGGTGTTCAAATTCCCGATGTTCTCCATCGGCGTGCTGATGGTATTTCTCTGCATGATGCTCATTCTGTCTACTTCAATTCTGCTGCCTATGTATTTAAAGGGAGGGCTGCTGTTAACTGCGTTCGCGGCTGGGCTCGTGCTGCTGCCTGGCGGCATCATCAACGGTTTGATGTCTCCTGTTACAGGGCGTTTATTTGATAAATTCGGTCCAAAATTTCTGGTCATTCCCGGATTTATTATCACAACGATTCTGTCGTATCTATTTACGAATGTCACAACGGAAACACCGCAGACCACCATTATTATCATGCACACCTGTATCTTTATCGGTGTAGCGATGATCATGATGCCGGCGCAAACCAACGGCTTGAATCAATTGCCAAGAGCCTATTACCCGGATGGATCTGCTGTGATGAACACGCTTCAGCAAATAGCAGGTGCCATCGGAACCGCAGTGGCTGTCAGTATTATGGTAGCCGGCCAGGCGAGTTACGTGCCATCGGCAGGGACTACCAATCCTATGGCAGAAGCGCTAACCTCCGGTGTGCAGAATGCCTTTATGCTTGCATTTGTAGCGTCCATCATCGGTTTAATCGCCTCATTCTTTATTAAGCGAGTGAACGTCAAATAACCCGCTATATCATATGCCCCTACGGCAGGCCGTGATCGAAGAATTCATAAATTTATGAATTCCACACGGCTTGCAGGAGGGGTTTTTTCATGTCTGCAGAGAATAGTTTAAGGTGGATTCTTAAATCTTTATGCCAAATGCCGATATATTGGGTATCTCAAGTGGTGTTTCATCCGTAGAATCCTAACATTCTATAGAGAAGTAGGTCAACAATGAATAAGAAGCGGCGTGTGATGATTGCGGGATTGGCATTGGTTATACTTCTGCCCATATGGTTTATTGTTCGGTTTATCATGACACCCGATGTAAGTCCTGAAGCCGTCCAGGGCAGACTTGATTTAACCGCGTGGGATTTCTCAGAGCAAGGCGGCGTAGAGCTCAACGGGGAATGGGAGTTTTATCGAGGGCAGCTGTTAACCCCGGAAAGCTTTGAACAGCAGCATCCGGATGAGAAGATTCCTTCTCCTACAAGTATCGTATCTGTCCCCGATAAGTGGAATCAATATATAGATGAAGATGGTGAGCCTGGGGCAGCAGGAGCCGGGACGTTCAGGCTGGTCGTTCAATTAAGGGAAGCCGAGGGCATCTACGGCATTCATACCGGAAACATACGGACGGCTAACCGAATTTTTATGAGTGGTCAGGAGGTTGGGGCCAGCGGTTCCCCCGGATTATCGGACGATGGGAGTGTTCCCAACAATATCCCATACGTTGGATACGCCCAAGTAGACGGCAGTGAAGTTGAGATCCTTGTGCAGGTATCGAATTTCATCTATTCCTCAGGCGGAATTTATTCTCCGCTTGTATTTGGCGACAAGCAGGCGGTGATGAAGAGCCGGGAAACCACGGCTTTTGTAGACCTGATGACATTGGCGGGATTTCTGATTCCGGCTATGTACTTTCTGTTACTGTATCGCATGCAGCGAAATGAGAAGTCGCTTCAGTACCTGGGGTTATTCTGCCTGTCTGCTATGGTTTATGTGGCGACACACGGCGAGAAGCTGCTATCTGCTGTATGGCCGGATCTTCCGTATGAGTGGTTCATTCGGATTCAGATGATTTTCTCTGCATTCGTCTATTATTTCTTGCTGCGATATATTGCCGAGACCGTTCAAGGTCTTGTTCACCGGTGGGCACTTTATCTGAGCAACGCGGCAACACTGATTGCAGTAGGGAGCGGTCTCATTCTGCCGACGGTTGTTTTCTCGGAATTGGAACCGGTCATTTACCTATTCTCCGTATTTATCATTCTCTATATCACTACGGTGATGGGACGGGGGATCTGGCGGCGCTCGGAAGACACCGGCTTTATGCTGATAGGCATCCTGAGCATCATGGTTGTGATTACCGTTCATGTGCTCAACTTGATGGGGATATACAGCAACTTGATCATCGTGCCGCTGGAGATGCTGCTGTTTGTAGTAACACAGGCGCTGCTGCTCGCCCAGCGGTTCTCCACAACATTTACTGAGGTGGATCAGCTCTCCCGGAGATTGCTGACATTGGATGGCTTGAAGGACGAATTTATGGCGAATACATCCCATGAGCTTCGGACTCCTCTGCATGGCATTGTGAATATTGCCCAGTCGCTGCTGGATGGGTCCTCGGGTTCGTTAAGCGCTAAGCAGTCCAAGGAACTGTCCATGATAGTGTCAACCGGTAACCGTTTATCCACGCTGGTTAACGACATACTGGATTTTAGTAAGCTGAAAAATGGGGAGATTGTGCTGCATCGGCAGCCCGTTGATCTGAAAGCCGTGACACAATCCGTGCTTGAGGTGGTTACACATCTGTCGGCGGGCAAGCCGCTTAGCCTGGAGCAGCAGTGGCCGGAGAATTTGCCGTGGCTTGACACCGATGAAGATCGATTAAGACAGATTCTGTACAATCTGCTCGGCAATGCTGTGAAATTCACAGAGTCAGGGACGGTGCGAGTGACTGCAGATATAATCCATGGGCATGTAAGAATATCGGTCAGCGATACGGGGATTGGCATCTCAGAGGAGCGTCTCGTGGACATCTTCAAATCCTATGATCAAATTGGATATGCCTCCGATCGGGAATACAGCGGCACAGGCATCGGGCTGAGCATTACGAAAAAGCTGGTGGAACTGGGGGGCGGGGAGATCTGGGCAGAGTCTGAGCCGGGTGTTGGTTCGGTCTTTCACTTTACGCTACCATCTACACTAATTCCGCCCCAGACTTCATGGATTGGCACTGCGCAATCCGCGACAGCTTCTGTTGCGGTAGCAGCGGAGCATGTGAGCGATCCGAGTGGCTCCAGAACGTACCCGAAGGGTCCCACCGTACTGCTGGTTGACGACGATCCTGTGAATCTGCAGGTGCTTCGGAGTCTGCTCTTTGCGGAGAATTATAATCTGCTCACAGCAAGCAATGGAGTCCAGGCGCTGGAGCATATCCGTTCAGGGCAAGGGATTGATCTGGTGATTACGGATTGGATGATGCCGGGGATGTCCGGACTGCAATTATGCAGAACGGTTCGGGAGCAGCACACACTCTTTGAGCTGCCCATTCTGATGCTGACCGCACGAAGTTTGCCGGAGGACGTCCGTACCGGACTGCAGGCCGGGGCGAATGATTTCTTAAGAAAGCCGGTGGATGCTGATGAGCTGCGGGCCCGAGTCCGCAATCTGCTTGAGCTTCGCCGATCTGTACGTCAGACGATTTCGGCGGAGATGGCGTTTCTTCAAGCGCAGATCAAGCCCCATTTTATGTTCAATGCGCTGAATACCATCATTGCCGTGCTGTATACCGATCCGGATAAAGCGACACGGCTGCTCATCGAGCTTAGCCATTATTTACGCGGAAGCTTTGATTTTCAGAACAGGGATCAGCTTGGTACGCTGCAGAAGGAAACCGCCTTGGTTCAATCCTATCTATTCTTGGAGCAGGCCCGTTTCGAGGATCGCTTGACCATCGAATATGATGTTCATGCCCCATTAGACCGTTTGGTACCGCCGCTTAGCATACAGCCAATCGTAGAGAATGCGGTGCGGCATGGGGTGACGAGGCAGCTCTCCGGGGGAACGGTTCGTATTCAGATCCATGAACGGGAGGAACGGATAACGATTTCCGTTACGGATAACGGTGTGGGCATGAGTCCGGACAAGGTCAATTCCTTGCTCTCCGGGGCGCACCATACAGGGGGTGTAGGACTCCGAAATATACACGCCCGATTGCTCACGCTATACGGTAAAGGACTTCAGATCGAAAGTCGGTTGGGATTCGGCACGTCCGTCAGCTTTGAAGTGCCTTTGTCGACCAAGCTCGACAACAGATTGGAATAAGGAGGAGTATTTGACGATATGAAAGCAATTGTGATTGATGATGAGAATCCGGCATTGGTGCACATGCTGCGGCTCATCGAACGCGATGGGCGCCTAGAGGTTGCAGGAACCTTTACCCAGGCCCAGGATGCCATAGATCAATGGCAATTGTGTATGGCGGATGTTGTATTTCTCGACATTGAAATGCCTGGACTCTGTGGACTTGAGGCAGGTGAAAGGCTTGCACAGCTTGACCCTGATGTCCATATCGTCTATGTGACGGCCTATGGTCATTATGCTCTGGAAGTATTCAAACAGAATGCACAGAATTATTTATTAAAGCCGGTAGATCCGGAACGGTTCAGCGATACGGTCACGAATCTGCTGTCGTGCAAGCATAAATGATTTCCTCTGGATTCGCAGCGTATTCGGGGAGGGCGATGGGAACATTCCGTTATAATTATCTTCTTCCGGGATGCTCATGAACGAGTATGTTAAAATATCCCTATCATGATAAAGGATGGGGTCAGGTGGATAATCATAAAATTGAAGAGTTTGCGGCAAGCATTCGTTTTTCAGGAGCCGTGCTCTTAAACGATAAAGACGGCAACATCGTATGGGAAGCGGCATTCGGTTATTCCAACCGGGCTGACCGTCTGCCTAATCAGGTGGGCACAAGATTTGGCATAGCCTCAGGCTGCAAGCTGTTTACCGCTATTGCCATTTGTCAGCTAATAGAAGAGGGCAAGCTGTCCCTGGACAGCAAGCTGAGCGAATGCTTGGATATTCCGCTGCCAGATTTCAGCGAGGAGATTACGGTTCATCATTTGCTGAGTCATAGCTCGGGTATTCCGGATTATTATGACGAAGAGGTCATGGATGACTTTGAGGATCTGTGGAAGGCCGTACCGATGTATACTTTTCGGAACGGAACGGATTTTCTTCCATTGTTCCAGAATGAGGGCATGAAATTTCAGCCGGGCGAGAGATTTCATTATAACAATGCAGGGTTTGTGGTGCTCGGCCTGATCGTTGAGCAGCATGCGGGCATGCCATTCCAGGATTATATCGAGCAACGTATTTTCCAGCCGTGCGGGATGCTGGATTCGGGGTATTTCTCGCTGGACCGCCTGCCTGCGAATACAGCTATAGGGTATATCGATGAGAAGGACGGTACGTGGAGAACGAATCAGTATGCTATTCCGGTCCAAGGCTATGCCGATGGAGGAGCATATGTGACAGCTCCGGACATGATGAAGTTATGGAGTTCGCTGCTGGCAAACAAACTGCTCACTCCATCCATGACAAGGCAGCTGCTCATTCCGCATCAATATGATCCGGGCAGTGGCTTGCATTACGGGCTTGGCGTGTGGATCACCAAGAAGGATGAGGACCTGTTCAAATACCATGTGATGGGATACGACCCAGGTGTGAATTTTCGGTCTGCCTATTATCCGGCCACAGGCCATACCCTGGTGGTCACGTCCAATGGCAGTGGCGGAGCCTTTGAAATGATGGGGTTGATTGAGGAAGAACTCTCGAAGGGATCCAGCAGTACATAAAAACAGCCCCGTGCTTTGAATAGGCCAGGGGCTGTTATGCGGTTGAGTCCTTTGATGAACCTGCGGCTGGATTGATTTACAACCCGGCTTTAAAGTACCGGTTCGCCGCCGGTTTGAACATAAAGACGAGGGCGGAAATAACAGCGATGATATGAAGGACTCGGCTGGATGCAAACAGTATAGAAATATTGTCTGCATGAGCGAAGGCCTCCCACAATGAATTTCCTGACATAAGCCATTGGATGGGGTCAATGGTTAAGGAGAGGAGGCCAATCCCGCCTAATAGCAGGGCCAATGCGATGCGCGCCCAATTTTTTCCTCGAAGCATTCTGAACATGATGTAGACAAGGGCAGCGAATAACATGGATCGTGTGGCTATATGAATGAGAATACCGCCGATTTCAGATCCTGCATGGGTGGAAATATAGTCGATGACCGCTACCGTCATCTCGAATATGCCTGCACCGATGGCAATCATCCATAACAGAAAGGACTGGAATACCTCATGGGGAACAGCATCCTTCTTCATGTGAATTATCATTCCTCTCCAGAGTGACTGATCTAATATACGCGCTGTTATGTGAATTGGGACTACGAGATAGTACGTCTAGCCGTAAACCACCAGCCACCTGCAAGGAGAACAAGTGATATGAGCAGCGTGAGTCCGAATCCCTGCAGAAGTGAATCGTTAAACAGAAGGGCCTGCAAGCCATCGGCCAGTGTATGCCGGAGGGAAGGGATGGATGTAAAGATCGGTATTGCTGCTATGAACACCACCCAAACTACCCAGCCCAGAACGTGACGGAGGCCGGAGAACAGCAGATTCAGCAATGAAATAAGAAGCAGATAGGCGCCAAATTGATAGACAAACATGCCAACGATACCGAATTGGCTCCACCCGAATATCTCGAGGATGTTAAAGGTGTTTTCGTAGTTTCGTATAAAGCCGATTTCGATTTGAAGCCAGATGATATTAAGCATGGCAAAGATGGCAGACCATAGGGCGTAAACAAGGAGCATGCCAGCATAATATTCTTTTCGTGTAGCTCCTAAATTCATCACCCGTCTGAATAAGCCTGCTGGCAGCACACTGCCTATGAATAACAGGAACACGGTGAGAAGATTGGCCGCCGACACTTGCGTATTCTCACCATTATCTCCAAGAGACAGGCTTACGATAACATTTGCAAGAATACTAATGGCAATAGTGCCAAGAATCGACCAGAGATAAGGTCGAAGCTGCAGAAATGAAGCTCTCATGAGCACAGTGGACTTATTCAATGATCTGACCTCCTTCTATTAAATAGGAGAAAAACTTTTGCAGCGGCAAGCCGTCAATGACAATCCCGAGTTTGTTGGCTTGCATGCGGTCAGCCTCATGGATAGTCCCGTATATAGCCGTTATGGAGCCCTTGCCATAAGATTCTTTATAGATCACATGCCGCTTCTTCGTAAATTGCTCCATTTGCTCCTGATTCCCTGTCAACAGATGGGAGTTAGCGCGGATGTGATCGACATCGTCATGCAGTAAAATGGAGCCGGAATCCATAATGTAGACCCTCTCAACGACAGTAGCAATCTCATCGATCAGATGGGTCGAGAGGAGGATGGTCCGGGGATGATTGGCATAATCCTCAACCAGAACGCGATAAAATTTTTCTCGCATAAGCACATCCAGTCCAAGCACCGGTTCATCAAATACCGTAATGGGTGCGCGGCTGGCAAGGCCGATAATATTTCCAACCAGGGATTCCATGCCCCGTGAGAGCTGACGGATTTTTTGGTCAGGGTTCAGCTTGAATGTCTTCAGCAGGCTCTGGGCATAGTCCCAGTTCCAATTCTCATGAAAGGCTGATGCAAGTCGCAATACTTCAATAACCTTTGCTCCGCCGAAGAATAAATTTTTCTCTCTTACATAACAGATGCCCCTCGGGGTTTCTCCCCGTTTCAGCGTTGCGCCCGAGATCTGGATGCTGCCATTGTCGGGAAAGGCTCCGCCGGTCATCATGTTGAGCAGCGTGGTCTTTCCGGCACCGTTCGGGCCAAGGAGACCGTAGATGGTATTCTCCTCTAAATGCAGTTCCAAATTTCGGACTGCCTCCGTACTCCCGTAACGCTTGCCCAGGTTGGAGCATGTAAGTAATGCGCCCATTTTGCTCATCTCCTATTCCTCTGTTTGATCATTTCAATAACATCCTCGGTGGTCAGCTCAAGCTTTTCCGCTTCGTCCAGCAGTTTCAATACAAGCTCGTTGTAGAATCGATCCTGCCGTTTCGTTAAAATGATGGATTTGGCATCCGCTGCAACAAACATGCCCAGCCCCCTTTTCTTATACAAAATTCCTTCATTGACAAGCAGGGCAATGCCTTTTACAGCTGTGGCGGGATTGACCTGAAAAGTACTCGCGAACTGCGACATCGAGATAATCTGATCATCTGTTTGGTAAGTCCCGTTTAATATGTCATCTTCAATCATGTCTGCGATTTGCTGAAAAATCGGCTGCCCTTCGTCAAACATCGAATTCATGATATCACCCTGTCAGTATGTTAGTCTTGTGACATACTATAATACCAGGTGGAAGGATGTGTCAACAAAAAAAGAAAAAACAGACCATAATGGGCCTGTTTGTACTGTGAATCTCAAAAAACCCCCGTCTTATAAAGACGAGGGTACAAACTTTATCAAAGCAGCCAAGACGCTATATCCAGCCCTTCTCTTCCGCCATCGTGATGGCCTCGATCCGGTTCTTGGCATTCAGCTTGCTTAATATTTCGGACATGTAGTTGCGGACGGTCCCGTAGGACAAGTGCAGCTTCGAGGCGATATCATTAGAGCTGTTTCCGTCTGCAGCCAGCCGCAGCACCTCCCGTTCGCGTTCGGTTAACGGATTGGCGCCTGCGCTTGATAACGTCCCGAAGACCAGCTCAGGGGAAACCTCCCGCCGCCCCTCCATCACCCGGCGGATGGCTTCTGCCAGTCGCTCACTGGGTTCATCCTTCAGCAAGTATCCCTGAACCCCCGCCTGTACGGCCCGCTCAAAATAACCGGGTCTTGCAAACGTGGTCAGAATGATCACCCGGCTTGAATAACCGCGCTGCTTCACTTCCTCCGCCACTTCAAGGCCGCTGCGCACGGGCATTTCGATATCCAGCAGACATACATCGGGTTTGTGCACTGCAATCAGAGATAGTGCTTCAGCACCGTCGCCCGCTTGGCCAATCACTTCAATATCGTCTTCGAAGTCAAGCAAAGAAGCCAGAGCGCCGCGAAGCATTCGCTGATCCTCGGCTATCAGTACTTTGATGCTCATGGGATGTGTCCTCCTTCCGGTTCTTGATGACAATGGGAACGCGTATGTTTAATATCGTGCCTTGTTGTTCGGAGCTCGCTTCGACGGTACCCCCAATGAGGGCCAGCCTCTCGGCCATGCCCTTCAGGCCATTGCTGTCCGAAGCGGGGCTGCCCTGTTCCTTGCCTGCAAGACCGATCCCGTTGTCAGCCACCATAATACGCCATTCATTGTTCAGCGATTCGATAACGATCCGGCACTGGCTTGCCTGACTGTGCTTGACCACATTGGTTACTGCCTCCCGCAAGCAGAGGCTAAGGATATTGTGAGCGAGGTCGGATATTCCCTCCAGCTTCGGATTGCCCGTGCAGATCAACTGGATATCTGCGCTCTCCAGTATGATCCGGGCCTCCTGTAGTTCCTCGGGCAGGGTAGCGGTTCGCATATCGGATACCAGCTCACGGACTTGACGCAGCGCGGCACGCGAGGTGTTCTGAATCTCCCTGGCTTCGAGCTGGGCCTTCCCGGGATCCTTTACGACGAGTTTCTCCACAAGCTGACTTTTCAATGTGATAAGTGACAGCGTATGCCCTAGCGTATCGTGGAGATCTCTCGCGATGCGCATTCGCTCCTCGCCCTTAATCAGGTTGCGAATCTGCTCGTTTGCTTGCGCGAGCTCCTGCTCCAGCCTCTGCCGCCTGCTCAGGGAACGGAATCCTGTCGGAGATATGAGCATGATCAGGAAGAACGGCAGCATGATCATAAAATCCATCGGGGCCATGGTTCGGACATGAAGGGCAAGCGGAATCGCCTCGACGATGAAGAACAGAATCATGGCCTGCGTGAATTTACGATGATCGGCATACCAGCCGATGAAATTAGCCGTGAAGAAGCCCATATACATATAGGTTGGATGATACCAGACAGACAGGATGAAGATAATGGACATCTGGAGGACGAGCCAGTACATGAATTGCTTTTTGCCCTCCAGAAAATAAAGCTGGCGGTACGTGACAAGAAACAACGCCAGCAGCGGAAATCCTATCCATTGCCTTAAGGCATCCGCCTGGAACATGTTAAAGAACGGCATTAGCATATAGATGAGCCACATATATGGAAAGAATCCCATATGACGCGGAAATATTTCAAACCGGAAGCGTTTCATCCCATCACCTTATCCTTCAGTCGGCTTGTTGTTTTTTACGGATATAGGTGGATATTACCATAAATACAGCCAAATAAGCTGCTAAAATAACGAAATTATCCAGCCCCGGCGCTTCTCCGCGCACGATTGACCAGGCACCGCCGCCAAAATGGTAGGACGGCATCCATTTGCCAATGGCTTGCATGATGGAAGGCATTGCATCGATTGGGAACCACATCCCGCCCGTAATAGCAAGCCCCAAGTAGATGCCGTTGCTGACGCCGCTTGCCGTGTCCACGCGTTTCATGGAGCCAATCAAGGTGCCGATAGCTAGGAATGGAACGGACGCGATCAGAATCCAGAGACCGCTGAGCACCCACTGCCAGAAGGAGAGGGACACCCCGTTCATCAGGTAACCGGCAACAAAAATTACGACGATGCAAAGCAGATGCATGACGGTTTGCACAAACATTTTACCGAAGAAATATACACTGCCGGGAAGCGGCGTCACCCGCATGTAGATGGCCCAGCCCTGAACTCTCTCCTGAACGAGGCGAATGCCGAGTGACATGATAGCGGTGCCCATGACACTGAAGGATGCCATGGACATGAGATAATGCGCCTGCCATTGTCCGGCGTCGTCCGCTCCCGTATTGACCACCCGGGTGAAGATGAAATAGAACAGTATGGGCATCGCTAGCGACCAGAAAATATAATACGGATTACGTACCATGCGCAGCAGCTCCATTCGGCACTGCAAGATAATCAGTTTCCAGGTTGTCATGTTTATACGGCCTCCTCTTGACTCGTCGTTAATTGGTCGAAGGCTTCGTCCAGGCTTCCCTGATCGATGCGCATATCGCGCACGGCAAGCCCCGTGCGGAACAGAGCCGCAAGCGCTGTGTCCGTATCGTCGGTGACGGCGTGCAGCCTGCCGTCTTGCTCATATACATCCGTTACACCCGGCACCTCATGAAGCAGTTCCTTGACCTGCCGGTGATCCGCATCCACGATAAAGGATACCGAGCGGCGGGTCAGCTTGGATTTGATGGCTGCCGGCGTACCGTCTGCAACTACCTGACCTTGATGGAACAGCAGAATCCGGTCAGCCATATCGTCTGCCTCTTGCAGATAATGGGTGGTGAACAGAATGGTCTTGCCCTGGCTCGCGAGCTTGCGCACCGTCTGCCAGAATAACCGGCGTGCCGATGTATCCAGCCCGACGGTAGGCTCATCGAAGAATAGCAGCTCGGGATTGCCAGCAATGGCCAGCGCAAAGCTGAGCTTGCGCTTCTGGCCGCCGGACATTTTGACGGCCCATTTGTTAAGCTCCTCGGATGTGAGCCCGCTAAGTAAGGCGATGTCTTGCAGCGACAGCGGATTGGGATAATAGCCGCGAATGAGATTAATGATCTCACGCGTGCGGAGTCCATCCATGACGCTGACCTCCTGGAGCATGGCGCCGAGCCGCTCGCGAACCTTGAGGTCCTTCGGGCTTCGGCCGAACAGGAGAACTTCACCTTCGCTCGCGTCTTTCAGTCCGAGCATCATGGAAATAGCGGTAGATTTCCCTGCTCCGTTGGGCCCGAGAATCGCGGTGACGGATCCTTTTTCTATAGCAAATGACACTTGGTTGACGGCTTTTTTGCTTCCGAACATCTTGGTAACCTTCCGCAGTTCTGCAACTGGCTCACCGATGAATTCTGGCATGGTATCGCACCCTCTCGTATCGAAATGATCTGAATTCATCATACGAAAGAGAAGAAACACCCGTTAGTACAGGATGTCATCACTTCGAAGTGACTTTTGTCATGTTGGTTTCGACCTAAGGTGAGAGGAAGTAGGATTATGAACAAATGAGGGCGATTTGGAGGAGGTTTGTATCCGCTTACATATGCATGGATAAAGGCTTGCTTCCGGTTTTCCATCCCTTGGTCTTCTCTTGACCGGAGCAGTGCCTTCAATTATAGTGGGTACAGTAGGAGCAATCTATAATATAGAAGGAAAAAGGTGGCTTGAAACATGTCTGAGAACATCTACGTCGGTGTCGATCTAGGCGGTACAGCGATTAAAGTTGGAATATGCAATGAAGAAGGGCATCTTCTGCAGAAGTATGAGGGACCGACGGAAACAGCCAAAGGCGTTGACACGGTTATTGACAACATTGAGAAATATGTGCGTCACATCGTAGAGGAATCGCCATACAGCTGGGATCAACTTGCTGGTGTTGGAGCTGGATTCGCCGGCTTTACGAATATACGTGAAGGCATTATCATTCTGGCACCGAATGTAGGATTTAAAGATGTACCGATTCGCGCACTGCTTGAAGAGCGTCTCGGCAAGCCTGTCAAAATAGATAACGACGCCAACGTGGCTGCACTGGGCGAAGCCTGGAGCGGTGCAGGTCGCGGCGTTGAGAACTGCGTATGCTACACGCTTGGAACCGGCGTGGGTGGCGGTATAATTGTAAACGGCAAGATTTATCAAGGCTTCGGCGGCATGGCTGGCGAGCTTGGTCACATCTCGGTTGTGCCGGATTTGGAAGCGATTCAATGCGGATGCGGCGAAATGGGCTGTCTGGAGACGGTTTCTTCGGCAACGGGTATCATCCGTATGGCGAAGGATGCTGTCGAGCGCGGTGACCGCACTTCCCTTGCGCATGTTGAGAACATTGCAGCGAAGGAAGTGTTTGATGCTGCAAAAGCGGGCGATGAAGTTGCCATTCGCATCGTAAACCGCGCAGCATACTACCTGGGCAAATCGATGGCTGCTGTTGCCGCCGTATTGAACCCGGAAGCCTTTATTATTGGCGGTGGCGTATCCAATGCCGGCGACATTCTGTTCAATGAGGTTCGCACGGTATTCGCGAAGCTGACACCGGAACCGCTGCAGCGCGGCGTGCGCATCGTTCCCGCTGAACTTGGCAACGATGCCGGTGTTGTTGGAGCTGCCGGTCTGCATTTACGTTCGTAGTATTCATTCACCATACATCGTCTGATTTAAACTCATAAGGGAGGGAAAGCTGATGCTGGAAGCAGCCAACCGCGGCAGCAACACATCATCCATGGCCACCCTGATCATCATCACGGGGATGTCGGGAGCAGGTAAGACCTTGGCCGTACAAAGTCTGGAGGATCTTGGATTCTTTTGCGTTGATAACCTGCCCCCGGTGCTCATTCCTAAATTCGCGGAGCTGATCGATCAATCGAAGGGTAAGATCGGCAAGGTTGCATTGGTCATCGACCTGCGTGGCCGCGAGTTTTTCACCGCTTTATCGGAGTCTCTGAACTACATTAAGGATCATTTCACCATTCATTGTGAAATTCTGTTCCTGGATGCCACGGATTCCGTGCTCGTTCAGCGCTACAAGGAGAGTCGCCGTCGCCATCCGCTCGCTCCGGAAGGCATGCCGCTTGACGGTATCCGGTTGGAGCGCAAAATGCTGGATGAGCTGAAGAACTCAGCTACCCAGGTGATTGATACCAGCAACATGAAGCCTGTCCGCTTGAAGGAGAAGATTATTTCACGCTTTACGCATCTGGAGAGCAGCACGCTATCGGTTAATATCACATCCTTTGGATTCAAATATGGCATTCCGATCGATGCCGATCTGGTGTTTGATGTTCGTTTTCTGCCCAATCCCCATTATGTTGAGCAATTGCGGCCAAACACAGGTCAAAACAGTGATGTGTATGAATATGTAATGAAGTGGCCGGAGACGCAAGCTTTTCTGACCAAACTGCTGGATATGCTGCATTTCTTGATCCCTCAGTATCGGAAGGAAGGCAAGAGTCAGGTTATTATCGGCATTGGCTGTACCGGTGGGAAGCATCGTTCCGTGGCAATTGCTGAATACCTTGGCAAAATGCTCGGGGTCAGCGAAACGGAGACGGTATCGGTGAGCCACCGCGATTCTGATCGGGATCGGCATTAATTAAGGGAAGTGATAAATGTGGCTGTGCAAGCTAGAAAGCGCCCCCGCATTGTTGTGATGGGTGGAGGAACCGGGCTGTCCGTCATGCTTCGGGGACTCAAGGAGAAGCCGCTCGATATTACGGCCATCGTAACAGTCGCTGATGATGGAGGAAGCTCCGGCATACTGCGCAGCGAGTTACAGATGCCGCCTCCGGGAGATATCCGTAACGTACTTACAGCACTCGCTGACGTGGAGCCGCTGTTGTCAGATATATTGAAATACCGTTTCAAAACAGGCTCGGGACTGGCCGGGCACAGCCTCGGCAATCTAATCCTGGCTGCCATGACGGATTTGCACGGAGATTTTGTCACGGCAGTCAAGGAGATGAGCCGGGTTTTTGTTGTTCGTGGACAGGTGCTCCCCGCAGCGGGTGAAGCCGTGATTCTGCATGCGGAGATGGAGGATGGCACCATTGTGACGGGTGAATCCAAAATCCCGGAGGCCGGGGGTCGCATTAAGCGGATATCCCTGGAGCCTGAGCATGTCGAGCCGCTGCCGGAGGCATTGAAGGCGATTCAACAGGCCGATGCCATTCTGATCGGCCCGGGAAGTCTGTATACCAGTATTTTGCCCAATTTGCTTGTTCCCAAGCTTGCAGAAGCCATTGTATCGTCCGAAGCCATCAAAATGTTTGTGTGCAATGTGATGACGCAGCCGGGAGAGACGGATAATTATACGGTGAGTGACCACTTGCAGGCCGTTTATGACCATATTGGTCTTCATCTGTTCGATTATGTTATTGTAAATGATGGAGAAATCCCGCCTCAGGTTCAGGATAAGTATGCCCAGAAGGGTGCAAAGCCCGTGGTACTGGATCGTGACGAGGTGACCAGCCGAGGATATAAACTCATTGCAGATAAGCTTGTGCTATTTAGAACATACTTAAGGCATGATGCTGACAAGCTGAGCAACCATATTTTTCAGCTGGTGCAGGATTGGACTACACGAAAGGGGTGAGTACCTTGTCCTTTGCGGCACAGACGAAGAAAGAACTGACGATGGTCGAAAGCCAGAACTGCTGTGAAAATGCCGAGCTGTCCGCGCTCATTCGGATGAACGGTTCTGTTCAGCTTTCGAACAAAAAGGTAATCCTGGATATTTCAACGGAAAATGCCGCGATTGCAAGACGTATTTATTCCTTAATTAAGAAGCATTTCCAGGCGCATACTGAACTTTTGGTGCGTAAAAAAATGCGTTTGAAGAAGAATAACGTATATATCGTTCGTATTCCCGCCCAGGTTCAGGAGATCCTCAAAGAACTGCGCATTGTATCCGAAGGCTTTCTGTTTCAGTCCCGCATTGATGAGCAGATCGTTCATAAAAACTGTTGTAAGCGGGCATATCTTCGTGGTGCCTTTATGGCAGGCGGGTCCGTGAACAATCCGGAGGGATCTTCGTACCATCTGGAAATTGCCTCGATGTATGAAGAGCATTGTCAGTCCCTGGTGGATCTGGCGAATGAGTTTCATCTGAATGCACGCTGCATCGAACGGAAGAAAGGCTTTATCTTCTACATTAAGGAAGGCGAGAAAATCATCGAATTTCTGAATTTGATCGGTGCCCATCAGGCGCTGTTCAAGTTCGAGGATGTCCGGAT
Organism: Paenibacillus sp. Cedars; assembly: GCF_003184205.1. Taxonomy (NCBI): domain Bacteria; kingdom Bacillati; phylum Bacillota; class Bacilli; order Caryophanales; family Paenibacillaceae; genus Paenibacillus; species Paenibacillus sp. Cedars. The sequence goes on along the minus strand of NZ_CP020866.1, from coordinate 5,710,240 downwards.
TATGCGGGATATGCGCAACTCGGTCAACCGAATTGTCAACTGCGAGACCGCCAACCTGAACAAAACGATTGGTGCTGCCGTTCGTCAGATTGAGAACATCAAGCTGCTCCAAAGGGAATTGGGCCTTGAAAACTTGCCTGATAAACTGCGGGAAGTGGCCGAAATAAGGCTGGCTCATCCGGATATGAATCTGAAGGAAGTCGGAGAGCTTCTCAAAGGAACCGTCAGCAAATCAGGGGTAAATCACCGTCTGCGCAAAATCGATGAAATGGCCGAAAAGATTCGGAATGCATAAGATTTTTTTCTTCTAGTGTCCTGTATGGTAAAATGGTATAATATTATAAAATGTCAATCGCGCTTTCAATGCAGCAGATTTATTAGATAGGGGGTAATTTTCATGACAAAGCACCCGGTAGTCGTTCGGTTAAAGACGGGTCTTCACGCCAGACCGGCCGCGCTGTTCGTTCAGGAAGCGAATAAATACTCATCCGAAATTTTTGTTGAAAAAGATGATAAAAAAGTAAATGCCAAAAGTATCATGGGAATTATGAGCCTTGCGATCAGCTCAGGTACCGAAGTTTACATTAGTGCTGAGGGAGCTGACGCTGAGCAAGCGGTTACGTCTCTCGTGAACTTGGTGAGCAAAGAGGAACTCGAGAATCAATAATTGCATCCGTGATTCAAGTATAAGAAAAGTCTTGTCAATGCAAGGCTTTTTTTACTATCTAGTTCATGTTGAGTCTCGTGGGATTCATAGTACATAAGAATAGATTAAGAGAAGGGGCGGGGGAATCCGCCTTTTTTTGTTGTCTAGATCAAAGAAAGCTGTCCGTTTAACTTCCGTTTAACTTGTTGTTTTATTCTTGCCTTATAGACAATATAAAGGGATATGGGGAAGGGAAGAGAACATGATGAGTGTGACGGACAATGCTTCGACTCAGACAATACCGCAGAAAGAGATGACCGGGAGCAGGAAAGCAGGTTCCCAGGCGTTTTTTCGACTATTAAAAGAAACCAAACCACCCATGCTGCTGCTGATTGGGGCTATCCTTCTTAATGTGGTCTCGACGCTGGTTGGACTTGTCATTCCGATGTTTACCAAGAGCTTGGTGGACGGCTTCTCCTTAACGGATATGAACAGCACGCATATCATCGGCCTTGGGGTCGCGTTTATCGTGCAGACGATTGCAGCCGGGGTTTCGATTTTCCTGCTAAGTTATACGGGACAGAAGATGGTGGCTTCCCTTAGGGAAAGGCTGTGGAAGAAGCTGCTTGTGCTGCCGATCCGTTACTTTGATCATAACCGTTCAGGGGAATCGGTCAGTCGAATGACGAATGATACAGGTGTGATCAAAAGTCTCATATCGGATCACGTGGCGGGATTCTTCAGCGGGATCATCTCGATAGTCGGTTCGATAGGCGTGTTGTTATATCTTAACTGGAAAATGACACTGACGATGTTTATCGTCATACCGATCGCTGCGCTGATTCTGGTGCCACTTGGGAAGAAGATGTATAAAATCTCGCTTGGCATGCAAGACGAGACGGCTGCGTTTACGGCGAATATTAGCCAGGTTTTGTCGGAGATTCGCTTGGTTAAAGCCTCTAACGCGGAGGATAAAGAGTTTGAGAACGGAAATAAAGGCATTACCAACCTGCTCAACTTCGGTATTAAGGAAGGCGTTGTGTCGGCCTGTATCGCACCGCTGATGTCCTTTGTGCTGATGATGCTGCTGGTGGTTGTTATTGGATATGGCGGGCTTCAGGTGTCAACAGGAGCACTCACGGCGGGCGAGCTGGTTGCATTCATTCTGTATCTGATCCAGATTGTGATGCCCATGACGCAGTTAACGACGTTTTTTACCCAGTTTCAGAAGGCCAAGGGAGCAACAGAGCGATTATTGGAAACACTGGATGCAGAGGAAGAACTCATCTCAGCCGGTGCTGAGGTCGTGAACGCGAATCAGCGGGTGTCCATCGAGAATCTCTCGTTTGGTTACAAACCGGAGGAGCCGGTATTGCGCGATGTCAGCTTTCAGATGGAGCCGGGTACGGTCACGGCCGTGGTCGGTCCGAGCGGCGGAGGCAAAACGACACTGTTCTCCATGCTGGAGCGTTTCTACCTTCCGCAGAAGGGTCAGATCCGTTTAGGCAAGGCATCCATGATACCTTCTCCTTACGTTCCTGGCGCGGGTTGATCGGGTATGTTTCACAGGAAAGCCCGATGATCGCCGGAAGCATTCGCGAAAACCTATGTTATGGGATGGACCGGGAAGTGAGCATGACCGAGATTAGAAGAGCAGCCGAGATGGCGTATGCGGACGGATTCATTGATGAGCTGCCAAACGGCTTTGATACGGATGTGGGCGAACGGGGCGTGAAGCTCTCCGGCGGGCAGCGGCAGCGGATTGCGATTGCCAGAGCACTGCTGCGAAATCCCAAGATTCTGATGCTGGATGAAGCGACCTCCAGTCTGGATAGCCGATCGGAGATTGAAGTCCAGAAGGCACTCAAGAACCTCATGGCTGGACGGACCACGATTATTATTGCGCATCGGTTATCCACGGTGGTGGGAGCCGACCAGATCATTTTCATTGAGAAGGGAACGGTAACCGGACGGGGAACGCATGACGAATTGATCGAGCAGCATGCGATGTATAGAGAATTCGCGGTGCAGCAGCTGCAGATGAATGAAACGATGGAGGCTTGATGGCAGCTTGAACATGCTGGGGAAGAAGGGATGACCATGGCAAAAATATTGGTAGTGGACGATGATCCGAACATCCGCGAACTCGTGAAGGTGTTTTTGGAGGAAGCGGGGATGGAGGAGATACTCGAAGCCTCGGACGGGGTCGAAGCCCTGTCCGTGATGGATCAGGCATCAGTCGATCTGGTCGTGATGGACATCATGATGCCGAATATGGATGGATGGGAGTTATGCCGGGAGATTCGGAGGAATACGGGAATCCCGGTGCTGATGCTGACGGCAAAGGGGGAAACGAGGCAGATCGTGAAGGGCTTTGAGCTGGGGACCGACGATTACCTGGTGAAGCCTTTCGAACCAGCCGAGCTGGTTGTGCGCGTCAAAGCGCTGCTGAAGCGGTATCAGGTCGCGGCCTCCCAGACGGTGAACGTCGGGAAGCTGCAGATGAATCGCAGAACCTATGAAGTCAAGACGGCTGATGACATCTTCGCCCTGCCGCTGAAGGAGTTCGAGCTGCTCTTCAAGCTGGGAAGCTATCCGGGGAGCACGTTGACACGGGACCGGCTGATTGAGGATATATGGGGCTATGATTTTGAGGGGAACGAACGGACGCTGGACGTACACGTGAACCGGCTGCGGGAGCGGTTCCCGGAGGAGAAGTACCGGTTCAGGATTCGTACGGTGCGCGGCCTTGGCTATCGCCTGGAGGTAGGTGAGGGCTGATGAAAAAAATCCTCAAAATTTTGTTGAAAATCGTGCGGGAAATCCTTCAGACCATTTCGATCTTCGCGGTCCTGGGTGCCTCATGGACGGCAGCAACCTATGTAACAAGGTTCGTATATAACTGGACGGGAACCCCGAAGTGGGATTATGTTGTCCATCTGCTCGACCTGTTTGTGGGTGTTATCATTTTCTTTCTGTGCATGCTGATCGTGGGCATGTTCTTCAAGCACAGGCAGATTGCCATGCTGACTGCCATCACAGATGCCATGCGCCGGATATCTCAAGGGGATTTCAACGTGAAGATGGACGATCAGAAGTGGCGCGGGGAGTTTAAGATGATTGCCAGCAGCATTAACGATATGGCGGGGGAGCTGGGGCGAATGGAAAGTATGCGTCAGGATTTCATCTCCAATGTATCCCACGAAATCCAATCCCCGCTCACCTCGATTCGGGGGTTTGCCCGAGCGCTTCGCAATCCCCGCCTTACGGAGGAAAAGAGGGCTCGTTACCTGGAGATCATCGAAGGGGAGAGCCGCCGCTTGTCGCAGCTGAGCGATAATCTGCTGAAGCTGTCGTCCTTGGAGGGCGATCAGCCTGTATTCGAAAGGGCACGTTACCGTCTTGACGGCCAACTGCGTGAAGTGGTGTTGGCCAACGAACCGCAATGGCTGGCAAAGCGGATTCAGGTGGATCTGGACCTCGCCGAGGTCCAGATCGAGGCGACGGAGGATCTGCTGAATCAGGTGTGGACCAATTTGCTGCACAACAGCATCAAATTCACGCCGGAAGATGGCATAATCACGATTGTGCTGAAGGCAGATCAAGACGAAGCCGAGGTCACAATCACGGACACGGGGGTCGGGATGACGGAGTCCGATCAGCTGCACATCTTCGAACGCTTCTACAAAGCGGACAAATCGCGTAATCGCGCTGCTGGCGGCAGCGGTCTGGGATTATCGATCGTGAAGCGGATCGTCGATATCCATCAAGGGCGGATCGCTGTTCAATCCGAGCTTGGGAAGGGATCTACATTTACCGTGAAGGTGCCTTATAAGCGATCTTTGGATACAAAGTAGTGGTCGTGCGTGAAGATTGGGAATGAGGATTGGAAATGAAGATTGGATATGAAGGGTTGAATATGTTGCAAGAATAGTAAAGAGGTACAAGTAACACCAAAGCTGGTGATAGCAGTGAGAGCACTGTGCAATTGTAGGAGGGTGAGAGTGGCATAAGGTAATGTACGTGGAGGTAAGTGGTGCTGGTATCACTTTCATCACTTACATATTGCCCACTTCATCATCACGCACACTAACGTGATGTAAGTGGTGTAAGTGTAAGTGATGATGATTTGGGCAGCGATGTAATGTTGCGAATAACTAAGTTGTGCAAGTGAAGTAAGTCGGGAAATTATTGTAAGTAGCACAGTGGTGCAAGTAATAATTGCAAATGATGCAATACATCCTGTGTATCCCATGCTAACGGACCCTAATGATCTTATTGGTCGAATTCAGCTCCATATTTAGAATTAACGGACTCCAGAGACGTTATCATAGGAATTTATCAGGAAAATGAAGCCTTTTTGGGGAATAAAGGATCCTGGGTCCCTTAGTTTCCTAAAAACCCCGTTTTTCCGCCAATAAGGTCCGCTGGGTCCGTTAGTTTTTCGGGTTGCAGTAATGCCTTGATTGCCCATGCTTTAGAGTACCAAATTTTATCCAGATGTCATCATTAGATGCTATTTCTGGTAGTTCGATGATGGGCAGCTGCACAATGAAGGCTGCATGGTCATAAGGTTACTTGCAATGGGGAAGTAACCGCACGGTAACAGCGATTCTAAAGATAAGTTGGCCGTATGTGTAAGCCCCCAGCCCCAGCCCTTGTGCATACGCCCCCAGCCCTTGTGCATACGCCCCCAGCCCTTGCGCTTACGCCACCAGCCCTTGTGCTTACGCACCTAGCCTTGTGCATACGCCCCTAGCCCTTGTGCATACGCCCCTAGCCTGTGCATACGCCCCAAGCCCTTGTGCATACGCCCCTAGCCTGTGCATACGCCCCTAGCCTGTGCTTACAGCCCCTGCCCCATCATTACAACACCTTCTCCAAAAAGCTGATCGTACGCTCATGCTTCGGTCTGCCGAACACCTCTTCCGGCGGGCCTTCCTCGACGATATAACCGCCGTCCATGAAGATCACGCGATCGGCCACCTCGCGTGCGAAGCCCATCTCATGCGTGACAATTATCATCGTCATGCCCTCGCGTGCCAGATCCTTCATGACGCCGAGCACTTCGCCGACCATCTCCGGGTCCAGCGCCGATGTCGGCTCGTCAAACAGCATGATGTCCGGGCTCATCGCCAGCGCCCGGGCGATCGCTACGCGCTGCTTCTGACCGCCTGATAACTGGTTAGGGAATGCCTCGGCTTTATCCGAGAGGCCGACCTGCTCCAGCAGCTTGAGTGCCGTGGCACGCGCCTCGACCGAGTTCTGTTTACCCAGCTCCACCGGGGCAAAGGTAATGTTCTTCAGCACGTTAAAATGCGGAAACAGATTAAAATGCTGGAACACCATGCCGATGTTCTCCCGCGCCTTGTTGATGTTCGTTTTAGGGTCATTGATATCCCGGTCATGCACGAACACCCTGCCTGCTGTAATGTCATCCAGCCGGTTAATGCAGCGCAGGAACGTGCTCTTGCCGGAACCGGAAGGTCCGATGACACAGACAACCTCGCCTTCCTGAACCTGCATGTCGATGCCCTTCAGTACCTCATTGGTACCAAAATTCTTCTTCAATCCTTCAACGCGAATCTTATCCATGACGTACCTTCCTTTCCAGACGGTCCGAGATTTTGGTCAAAATCGTGATGACGATCAAGTACATGATCGCAACGACCAGCCAGATGTCAAACGATGCAAAAGTTCTTGCAATAATGATCTTCCCGGACTGGGTCAGCTCGACCAGGCCGATAACCGACAGGATGGATGTATCCTTGAGCGTGATCACCAATTGGTTGATAAAGGTCGGAATCATGATTTTGATTGCCTGCGGAATAATGATTTTCATCATAGCCTTGCGGTATGGCAAACCGAGCGAACGGGCTGCTTCCATCTGCCCGCGGTCGATGGACTGGATGCCGCCGCGGATGATCTCCGTTACATAGGCTCCAGCATTAAGGCTTAGGGTCAGAACGGCTGCCACAATAGGCGACATGGTAAAACCGAATGCTTGAGGAATACCAAAGTAGATGAAGAAGGCAAGGACAAGCAAGGGAATGCCGCGGAAGATGTCCACGAATACGGTGGCAAGACCTCGAAGCCACTTATTACGTCCGACCTTCATGAAACCGAATATCAAGCCTAGGAAAAATGCAAAAAACAGGGACGCAAATGTCAGCAGCAGTGTATTGCCGAGGCCCTTCAACAAGGAAGGCAGCGACTCCACAATCAGTCCCCAGCGGCTTTGATCTGCCGGGCCTACAGCGTTTTCGCCAATATATTTTTCCTTGATGCGATTATATTCTCCGTTTGCCTGCAGATTGACCAAGCCGGCGTTGAATTTCTCCAGCAGCTCCTGATTCTTCCCCTTGCTGACGGCAAATCCATAGGATGCACCGGGCTCCATATCCGTAACGATTTTTAGCCCGTTGTTCTGTTTAACGCCATAGGCCAATACCGGAAAGTCGTCAAAGCAGGCAACGGAATTGCCGGTTTTGACGTCGTCATACATTTGAGCCGAATCGTCAAAAGGCACAATGGTGAAACCGTATTTGGAGGATATGGATTCCGCGAAGCTGTATCCCTCCGTACCGGTTTTGACCGCGACCTTTTTTCCTCTTAAATCCTCATATCCCTTGATGGACTCCTGATCCTGACGAATAGCCATGACCACGCCCGAGTTAAAATAAGGATCCGAGAAGTCAAACTTCTGCTTCCGCTCATCCGTGATGCTCATGCCCGCGATGACGCCGTCTACCTGATTGGCTTCCAGCGCTTGAACCGCAGCATTGAAGCCGAGCGGCTTGATTTCGTATTTGAAGTTTTGATCTTTGGCGATAGCATCGAGCAGATCCATATCGATACCGACAAAATTGCCGCTGGCATCCTGGAATTCAAACGGAGCAAACGTAACGTCCGTTCCGATCTGATAGGTTTTGCCGGAGGCAGGCTCTGCCGCAGCGCTTGCCGTCCCATATGGCATGCCAACTGCCATAAGGAGCAGCAGTGACATGAACGCGTATAACACCCGGGATGATTTCATAGTGACCTCCTCTTTTTAAACACCGTCGTAAGTTAGTTACCCATTGTTGCTTCCTTGTTAACAGCTGCTTCCTGCTTTATTCGGTATCTTATTTTCCCAATGAACCAATCATGCCTAGAAATACCATCACATGGGGTCCCGAAAAATAAATTGAGGAAAAATCGCTAAACCGTTCACATCGGATGCAACATTTACCAATCCCGCCACGTTAGAAGGGTAAGTCAAGCATGGCAGCGATGCCAATATTGAAGGAGGCTGACAATAATGAAAAGATGGGTCAAACAAGTAGGTTCCATTATGATTGCAGGCGCACTGTTGACAGGCAGTACGGCTTTGGCAGGATTGAGCGGGGCAACCGAGGTGCATGCGGCGGAGGCAGCACAGCAAAATCTTCTCACCGTACTCGGTAAAGGCGAAATCTCGGTGAAGCCAGATATCGTATATCTTTCCATCGGGGCTGAATCGTATGCGGAAACCGCAAAATCCGCACAGAAGAGCAACGCGCTGAAAATGGATAAAGTGACCAAGCTGTTGAAGGAAACATGGAAAATCGATGACAAGGATATTAAAACCGAACAATTCTACGTACAGCCCAACTATACGTATTCCGATGAGAATGGCCGTAAAGTGAAAAACTACACAGCGTACCATTCCCTGGAAGTTACCCTTCGCGATTTGAGCAAAGTTGGAGACCTGCTGGATGCATCCGCTGATGCGGGGGCGAACTCCATTGGCAACGCCCGTTTCTCTGTTGAGAACCGCGATGCATTCGAAGCGCAGGTGATTGATAAAGCCATGGCAAATGCAGACCTTAAGGCTCAAGCTATGGCGAAAGCCTCCAAGCGTCAACTGGGTGTCGTGCTTAACATTGTGGAAGGCTCCGTTGGCGTAAATAACATCTATGGCCTCGAAAAAATGGAGATGGCGGCTCAATCCAATGCAGCGGACGCAGGCGCCAGCACATCCGTGAAGCCGGGCGAGATCAAAATCTCGACACAGCTGTATGTTCAATATGAGCTGAAATAGTCAATGTCTTTTCACTAAGCGTGCAGAGAACCGTTCATCCGGGTCATTACCGGGTGAACGGTTTTCTTTGACTTTTCTGATGCATTCACTCTGAAAACTGAAATACCATAATACGGTGCCATATCCGTACCTTCCCCTGTCGAAATACACAGAAAAGTGTTGTGTATAGGGGGAAAACGAGGTATAGTGAATATGCGAAAAACTGAACTTTGTTCTAAAGCGTAAAGCCATACCCATGGATATGGCTTTTTTCTCTTAGTAGAGACTTCTAGAGCTTCCCCTAAGAAACGGATCCTGCCCACCTGAGCAAGATAGGCAGTATAACCGTTTCTTCTTAGTGGAGCACGTTTTTGTGCATACTAGCAAGTAGGATTGGTACACTGGTACACATGGAATAGGTCACATTTTGAAGAAGGGGTTGATGCATGTGATTGAACTTGTCCAGATCGAGAAGCATTTTCAGGGACAAGCGGTCGTGCATCCGCTGTCGCTCTCCATTAAAGAAGGGGAATTCCTGACTTTGCTGGGCCCCAGCGGCTGCGGCAAAACGACGATTCTCCGAATGATAGCAGGATTCGAACAGCCTACCGAAGGACAGGTATTGCTGGCGGGTCAGAATGTGACGGATGTGCCTGCGAACAAGCGGGATTTAAATCTTGTATTCCAACACTATGCTCTGTTTCCGCATATGACCGTAGAAGATAACATTGCTTTTGGATTAAAAATGAAAAAAATGCCGCGTCAGCTCATCAAGGAACGTGTGGACGAGGCCGTGACGATGACACAGCTAACCCCACTGCGGGAACGTTTCCCGCATCAGCTGTCCGGAGGACAACAGCAGCGGGTAGCTATCGCACGTGCCATCGCCAACAAACCGAAGGTGCTGCTGCTCGATGAACCGCTGGGTGCACTGGACCTGCAGCTGCGCAAAAACCTGCAATCCGAGCTGAAGCATTTGCAGCGGACGCTGGGCATTACGTTTGTATATGTAACGCACGATCAGGAGGAAGCCATGATGCTGTCCGACCGGATCGTGATTATGAATCATGGACGGGTAGAGCAAATCGGCACGCCGCGCGAGATCTACGCGAGGCCGCAAACGCTGTTTGCTGCCACTTTTGTTGGGGAGAATAATCTCTTCTCATCACCGGAAGGCCTCTTTGCCGTGCGGCCGGAGAAACTGGTTCCGCAGAGGGAGTCGGGTGCGAAGAAGAGCGGCGTGATTGAGGATGTGCAGTACCTCGGCAGTGTGCATAAGCTGCTGGTCCAGCTTGACAATGAGCCGATGAAGGTAACGATTGCCCTGGATATTTCGGATGATCGTCCTTGGGAGGTTGGTGAGCGGGTCGGGGTGAACTGGAGCACGAAGGATGAGGTGATCATCGGGCCATGAGGAAATCAAGGTTCCTGCTGACGCCGGTGCTGTTGTGGTTATCCCTGTTCCTGATCGTCCCGATGCTGATCGTGGTCGGCATCTCGTTTCTGTCGCGGGATTCGCTCGGTAATATCGTGTTTTCCTTCAGTCTGGAAGGATACAAGACCTTTTTTGATCCCTTATATTTAGGAATCTACTGGGATACCCTGGTACTGTCGCTGCTGACTACGGTGATCTGCTTGTTAGTCAGCTATCCTTTGGCCTATTATATAGCCAACGCTTCCCCGCGTATCCAGACATGGGGATTGATTCTGATCACCGTTCCGTTCTGGATCAACTTTCTGATTCGCACGTATGCCTGGGTTCTGCTCTTGCGAACGCAAGGCGTGGTGAACAGCCTGCTGTTATGGGTGGGGTGGATTGATGAGCCTATTCAGATGTTATATACGTATGGTGCCGTATTGCTTGGCATGGTGTATAACTTTATTCCCTTCATGGTGCTGCCGATTTATGTAGCGCTGGAGCAGATGGACAAGCGTCTCTTGGATGCGGCCAGCGATCTGGGTGCATCGAGGTGGAAGGCGTTTCGGCACATTACGCTGCCGCAGAGCAAATCCGGCATTATGACGGGTGCGGTTCTGGTGTATGTCTCGACCTCCGGGATGTTTGTAGTTACGGATATATTGGGAGGCGCGAAGTCCTCCATGATCAGTAATATTATTCAGTCACAGTTCCTGGGTGCAAGGAACTGGCCGTTTGGAGCGGCGTTGTCGGTGATTTTTGTCGCCACGTCCCTGGTGCTGATCCTGCTCTTTAACCGGGCCATGCAAGCCCGCCATCAACGTGTAGGGGAGGGGAGATAAGTGAAGAAGAAGAATCATCCGCTGCTCGGGATTCACTCTTTCCTTATGATGGCTTTCATCTATGTACCCATCATTATGATCATTATCTATTCCTTCAACGATACGCGGCTGAGCGGAAACTGGGAAGGATTTACGTTGGATTGGTATGTATCGCTGTTCGAGAACCGGCATGTGATGGAAGCCCTGATGAACAGCTTGACGGTGGCCGTCATCTCTACGGTTGTATCCACCCTGCTGGGAACCGCAGCGGCACTCTCGCTCCGAAATATGGGCCGCAAAGGACGCAGCGGCATGAACGGGCTGTTATATCTGCCCGTCATTATCCCGGATATAATTATGGGGTTATCACTGCTCGTGTTGTTCAGCCAATTGAACATGCCGCTTGGCAAAACCACGGTAATTATTGCTCACATCACGTTCAGCCTGTCCTATGTCTACGTCGTGGTTACGGCCAGACTGTCCGGCATGGGCAAGCAGTTGGATGAGGCGGCTCAGGATTTGGGAGCCACGCCTTGGCAAACGTTCCGGCATGTAACGCTGCCGCAGATTGCACCGGGCATTATCTCCGGCGCTTTGATTGCTTTTACCCTGTCATTGGATGATTTCATGGTCAGCTTTTTTGTCGCTGGTCCAAGCTCAACGACGCTGCCGATCTATATTTACGCGCAGGTGAAACGAGGCATCTCGCCTGAGATCAACGCGCTGTGTACGCTGCTCATTCTGGTGAGCATTACGCTGATCCTGTTAGCCCAATACATTCTCAACCGCGGCAACGGTCAGAAGAAGCACAAAACATTGCCGATCTAAGCGATATGAACGCTTTTTTCGAATAGAATATGGAAGTGGAAAGAGAGGAGATATTGAATTGAACAAATCAAGATGGACCCGCCTGCTGATGGCAGGTATGGTTGCAGTATTGTCTGTAGGACTCCTGGCTGCTTGCGGCTCGGATAAGGAAACTCTTCATATTTACAGTTGGGCTGACAACTTCGACCCTGAGGTGCTGAAGGACTTCGAAGAGAAGTTTGACGTGAAGGTAACCTATGACAATTATGCAAACAACGAAGATCTGCTGGCTAAGATCAAAGCTGGCGGCAGTGGTTATGATCTCATTCAGCCGTCCGATTATATGGTGAAAACCATGATTGAATCGGAGCTGCTTGAGCCGCTTGAGATGAATAATATCCCGAACTTCGTCAATATTACGGATACGTTTAAAGATCCTTCTTATGACCCGGGCAACAAATATTCGATCGTTTACACGTCCGGTGTAACGGGAATTGCATATAACAAGAAGTACGTGAAAGACGAGATCAAAAGCTGGGGAGATCTCTGGAACCCGGAATACAAGGGCAAAGTCCTGCTTCTGGATGACAACCGCGAGATGATTGGCATGGCACTTAAGAAGCAGGGGAAATCCAACAGTAGTAAGGATGAAGCGGAGATCACAGTTGCATCCGATGAGCTGAAGACGCTGCTGCCTAACGTGCTTGCATTTGATACGGATAATATCAAGCAGAAGATGATTCAGGAAGAAGGATGGATTGCTACGGTTTGGTCCGGAGACGCGGCGTTTATCGCGGCGGAGAACCCGGATGTGGCATATGTTGTGCCTGAAGAAGGAGCGACCATCTTCTCGGACAACTACGCGATTCCTAAAGGTGCGAAGAATAAGGAGCTCGCCGAGAAATTCATTAACTTCATGCTGGAGCCGGAAGTCAGCGCCAAGAACTATGAATTTATCGGATACAGCAATCCGAACACCAAAGCGATGGAATTCCATAGCGAGGAATATCGCGCCAATACCATGATCAACCTGACGGAAGACGAGCTGCGTCGTACCGAATGGCTCGACAATGTCGGCGATTCCCTGTCCATCTACGATCGTTTGTGGACCGAGCTGAAGAGCGGTCGATAAGAAATATATATTTCTTCATATAACTGTAATATAGAAAGCCTGTCCCTCAAGGGGGCAGGTTTTTTTATGTTATAGAAATTGAATCTTAAGACCTATAAATTGGTGTAGAAGATCGCTTATACGAATTTTCCCATAACTTACGGGGTCTTTTCATTGTTATATATAAAGAGTGGAAATATGCCATTTTGATATGGATTCTGAAGGGTTTAAACAAGTCGGGATAAAGACAGCATGAATTCTCTGGCTGCTTGCTGCTTTTAGCTATATATTTGCAGTGGTTGTGACTGGATGTTTTCCAGAAAAAGCCCCTTGCGCTTACTGTTGATAAACATTGAAGGAGCACTTGGGGGTATTGCTTATCATTCCATTGGTTTACGTTGTCCGGGTCCGTGAAATGTTCATGTTGGGCGCATGACATCATTGTTTTGTGTTCATTAGTATAACGAGGCCCATACTCAAAGATAAGCAAGAATATATAGGTCCTTTAGCATGGAGTCAAAATTGTCATTGACTTTGTTACCAATAGATTGAAAGCTTTCCTTATAATGAATGAGGGTAATAGAGTAACAACTAACGGAAACTTATTTTAACAAAGGTGGAATTCTAATATGAATCCTAAATTTCGTGTATGTGCATCCTTAATTGCAACTAGTGTCCTGCTTGGCAGTCTTGGTTTGAGTGGACAGGTGATCGATGCAAGCACCTCTAAGGCATCCGTTTCCGCCAGTCAAAAATCGTCGAAGAATGAAGTTGTATTGAAATGGAATGGCAAAACCTTATCACAGAAGGGCATCGTGCTGCATGGGGTAACCTATGTTCCGGCAACCGCTTTACGGGATGGTCTGGGAATGCCTCTTAAATATGATGCGAAGAATCGGACCTACACGCTGGGTAACGGATATAACAAGTTGAGCGCCGTCGTATATGATGCGAGTGAAATCGGTATTTTGGTGAACGGAGCTTATGCTGGTGAGCCAGGCGGACAGATTATCAACGGTCGTCTGTATATGCCGTTCAAAACGATCAGCGAATATATGGGAGTTCAGGGACAGTGGAATCCTTCCTTGAAAACACTCAGCATGACGCAGAAAAAGCAAAACGACATTACAATCAAATCGACTGCGCTGAAAAAGAAAATTCAAGGCGTTGATGCCGTTGTGAATTATCCGGTTATCAGTGGCCTCGGTAATACTGAGGTGCAGGCAGAGATCAACAAAGTGCTAAAAGAAAATGCATCCGGCGTCATCACGGGCGCTGAAGGAAATGTGGGCACACTCCCGCCATCGGGAACAGATTTTCCGTATGAATTCAGCGGTGATTATGTAGTTCATTACAATCAGGATGGCATCCTGAGCATTACGGCGTACGATTATTCGTACACGGGCGGTGCTCATGGCATGACCTTCCGCAAGAGCTTCACCTTCTCACTGAAGGACGGCAAGCAAATGAAGCTGGGCGATTTCATCAACATGCAGGGCAAGAACAAGCAGAAGATGAACAACCTTGTGCTGAGCAAGCTGAAGAAAGAGGGAGGTTATCTCGGCGGTTTTGAGGGAGTGCCTGCCGATGCCGACTTCTATGTGAAGGATAACGCGGCGGTACTGTACTTCCAGCTTTATGAGTACACGGCGTATGCCTATGGATTCCCTGAGTTTGAGTTCAAGCTGAAGGAATGGAAGTAAGACTCGATCAATCAGTTTGTATTAGCTGAAATCATTTTTAATACTATAGCTTGTTTAGATACATGATGTTGTCCTGATTTAACACTGTGCTGGAACTAGTTGCGAAAAATCCCTTGATAACGGGCGTGGAGCATCCTCCCGCTCCTTATGCTCAGGGGATTTTTGTGTTTATCGAGAGGCTTGCCTCGATGGTGACTTATATGGTTTGTACACCGTGCGCACTGCTCCCTGTGAGCACGGTGCATGGTCCGGGGGAAAATGCCATAAGTCGCCCTATGCGATATCGGATGCCACCCGTTTATGGACGCAGAGAGTGAGGGGAGCACATTAGGCTGTGCGCAACCAATTACCCTTGCAAGATACCCTACATAGGTTTTCCTCTATTCCCCTCCCCACAAGTTAAGGCAGGTCTTTTAGGAGGGGGATGCTCTTACCTTCTTTATGTCTTATTGAAAAGAGTCGTACCGAAGTGAGAGTATCCTCGGAGGAGCATCGCGTTCGCCTTTGAAATCGGGAAACCTCCTTATCTGTTCATTCATGTTTCCCGATTTCAACAGCGACCGGAGGGGATACTCTCACGATTTAGTACTCGAAGTCTTCAATGAATAATCCAGAGGATAAGAAAGGGCAGGCACCGGATAACGGCGCCTGCCCTTTGCTTGCATTCTTTTATAGTCCCTGCGGTGGTGTATTTTCCAGTACTTGATCGATAAGACCATATTCCTTGGCTTCATCAGCCGTCATGAAGTAGTCACGATCGGTATCCTTCTCAATGCGTTCCAGCGGTTGGCCGGTACGATCGGACAGGATGCGGTTCAGCTTGTCGCGCATCTTGAGGATGCGGCGAGCACGGATCTCGATATCCGTGGCCTGACCTTGTGCGCCGCCGAGCGGCTGGTGAATCATGATCTCGCTGTTAGGCAGACCATAACGTTTGCCTTTAGCGCCTGCATTCAGCAGGAATGCGCCCATGGAAGCAGCCATGCCGACACAGATCGTCGAAACGTCCGGCTTGATGAACTGCATCGTATCGAATATCGCCATACCTGCGGTAATGGAACCGCCTGGGCTGTTGATGTAAAGATGAATATCCTTCTCGGGATCCTCAGCCGACAAGAACAGCATTTGGGCAATGATGGAATTGGCGACCACGTCATTTACGTCGGAGCCGAGGAAGATAATGCGGTCTTTCAGCAATCTGGAATAGATGTCGTACGCCCGCTCACCGCGGTTGCTTTGTTCAACGACCATAGGTATAAAACTCACGTGGAAAACCTCCTCTTAAGTACCTCATATAAATACTGTTACCGTATTACCCACATGATAAACAATTTAAATCAAAAAGTCAAAGAAAGTCAAACTATTGGGTAAAAAAAAGAGCCGTCATGGGCACTTTGGGGTAATCAGTATATAGAAAAAGTAAAAATGGCGCGCCCGCGAGGAATCGAACCTCGATCTCAGGCTCCGGAGGCCTACGTCATATCCATTGGACCACGGGCGCATAATAAAAAGGTCTATCGACGTACATTCAAAGAAGACAGACCGCGTTTAGCGGTAGATTTTCTTGCGATATCAGGAAGCACACTCTGCGATGTATATACTTTCTGATATCTAAAAAATTAGCAACGAAGTTGATTATACCGCATCTATTTCGAAAATACAATAGCGGACAAAACTTTGTTCCTACTATATAGACAAGCTTGCATTTGGCCATAATGTATAAGAATGGCTGGGGCAGAGAAATATACTTTCGGACACTTGCAACGGGCGTGATTATTGGTTAGAATAAAGGTGGGACTCAAAAAGTTTAACTGGGACATTTTACGGCCCGATAGAGGAGAGCCGAGACGAAGTTTGCAGGAGTGGAATGCATGCGTAACCTATTAGAAATACAAGAGCAACTTCTGCCGGATCTGATGAACACTCTTAAACGAAGGTATTCCATCCTTCATCAGATCAAGTTGTCCGGAATGGTTGGCCGAAGAACGCTGGCTTCATCACTCTCGATGACCGAGCGTGTCCTCAGGGCAGAGACTGATCTTCTGAAAGCGCAGGGGCTGATCGAGATTGAGACGCTTGGCATGCGAATCAGCAGTGCAGGATTATGCTTGGTTGAGGAACTTGAACCGGTCATGAATGAGTTGTTCGGACTGGTTGAACTGGAAGAGAAGATCCGTCAGGCTTATGGGCTTCGTAAAGTGGTCATTATTCCCGGTGACAGTGAGTCATCTCCGGAAGTCAAACGTGAGCTTGGCCGGGCCGGCGCAAGGACGCTGCTTAGTTTTGTGGAGGATGGAGATACAATCGCCGTAACAGGCGGCTCTACACTCGCTGAAGTGGCGGAGCAGATGTCATCATTGCCTGGTGGCGGACCGCTCAGAAGCACGTGGTTTGTGCCTGCGCGCGGAGGCCTCGGAGAGAGTATGGAGATTCAAGCGAACACCATTGCTTCCAAGATGGCAAAGCGTGTTGGGGCTGAATACCGTTTGCTCCATGTGCCTGATCTGCTAAGCGAGGATGCTTATCAGTCTCTTGTTCAGGATCAGCATATCCAGGAGATTGTGGATGTAATTCGGCGCTGCCGGGTCATTATACACGGCATCGGCGACGCGATGGAGATGGCGAGACGACGCAAGCTGGATGAAGGCTCCATTCAGAACTTGCAGGCAGATGGCGCGATTGCTGAATCATTCGGCTATTATTTCAGCGAAGAAGGCGAAGTTGTGCATAAGATGCTAACCCTCGGACTTCGGCTTGAGGACATTATGCGAACAGAGACGATCATCGGCATTGCCGGAGGCCAAGGCAAGGGCAAAGCGATTCACGCCGTGCTGAAATTCGGACATGAGGACATCCTCGTGACGGATGAAGCGGCAGCGTTGGAGCTTGAGAAGGAAATCGATGCCGCCATTTGATTGAGTCCAGAAATTTAGAGCAGCACAGTTTTTACAAACCTTGTTGTCTTGATTGATCTTATGGTCAATCTTGAATATATAAATTTTACAAATATGGAGGGAACTACTCATGGTTAAAGTAGGTATTAACGGTTTTGGACGTATTGGACGTAACGTGTTCCGCGCTGCGCTGAACAACAGCGAAGTTGAAATCGTGGCAATCAACGATTTGACGGACGTGAAAACACTGGCACACCTTTTGAAATATGACACAACTCACGGCAGACTTGACGCACAAGTAGAAGCTAAAGAAGGCGCACTTGTGGTAAACGGCCGCGAAGTGAAAGTATTCGCTGAGCGTAACCCTGAAGCATTGCCTTGGGCTGAGTACGGCGTAGAAATCGTTGTAGAATCCACTGGTATTTTCACAGCGAAAGACAAAGCTTCCGCTCACTTGAAAGGCGGCGCTAAGAAAGTTATCATCTCCGCTCCGGCTACAGACGAGGATATCACCATCGTTATGGGCGTTAACGAAGATAAATACGATGCTGCTAACCACACCATCATCTCTAACGCTTCTTGTACAACGAACTGCTTGGCTCCTTTCGCTAAGGTTCTTGACGAGAAATTCGGTATCGTGAAAGGTATGATGAATACTATTCACTCTTACACGAATGACCAGCAAGTGCTTGATCTGCCGCACAAAGACCTGCGTCGTGCTCGTGCAGCTGCTGAGAACATCATTCCATCCACAACAGGTGCTGCTAAAGCGGTTGGTCTCGTACTGCCACACCTGAAAGGCAAGCTGAACGGCATGTCGATGCGTGTACCTACGAAGAACGTTTCTGTAACTGACCTCGTAGTAGAACTGTCCCAAAACGTTACGCTTGAAGATGTGAATGGTGCGCTGAAAGAAGCTTCTGAAGGCCCACTGAAAGGCATCTTGAACTACTCCGATGAGCCGCTTGTATCCAGCGACTACAATGGTGACCCGGCTTCTTCCACTATCGATTCGCTCTCCACTATGGTAGTTGGCGACAACATGGTGAAAGTCGTTTCCTGGTATGACAACGAGTGGGGCTACTCCAACCGTGTCGTTGACCTCGCTGCTTACATCGCAAGCAAAGGTCTGTAATTGATCTAGCCATCCAATCGAAGAGGAGTTCCGTTCACGGGTCTCCTCTTTGGTTCATGGTTTTTACTTGTTTCATGCCAGAGCACTGGGAAGAATAGATCATATCCGGGCGCTGGTGAGACGATAGAGAGAGAAACGGGAGCAACTGCATGCTGTCGGTGAGGAGAATAGTTTTCTTAGGAGGAACGTGGAGATGAACAAGAAAAGTGTACGTGATGTAGAAGTAAGCGGCAAACGGGTGTTTGTCCGCGTCGATTTCAATGTACCGCTCGAAGATGGTAAAATTACAGACGACACTCGTATTCGTGAGACTTTGCCGACGATCAACTACCTGGTGGAGCAAGGAGCGAAAGTTATCCTGGCCAGCCACATGGGTCGTCCCAAAGGAGAGGTCGTTGAATCTTTGCGCCTGACTCCGGCAAGCGAACGTTTGTCCGAATTGCTCGGCAAACCGGTAGCCAAAGCGGATGAAGCGGTAGGGGAAGCAGTAAAAGCACAAGTAAACCAGCTGCAAAATGGCGACGTGCTCGTGCTTGAAAATGTTCGTTTTTACCCTGGTGAAGAGAAGAATGATCCGGAACTTGCGAAGCAGTTCGCAGAGCTTGCTGATCTGTTCGTGAACGACGCGTTTGGTGCTGCTCACCGTGCGCACGCTTCGACAGAAGGTATTGCTCATCATCTTCCGGCTGTATCGGGATTGTTGATGGAGAAAGAGCTGTCCGTTCTCGGCAAAGCCCTTTCGAATCCGGATCGTCCTTTTACCGCGATCATCGGTGGATCGAAGGTTAAAGACAAAATCGACGTGATCGACAATCTGCTTACGCTTGCTGACAATGTCATCATCGGCGGTGGACTTGCTTACACGTTCTTCAAAGCTCAAGGCCATGAAATCGGTCAATCTCTGCTCGATAAAGAGAAGCTTGATGTTGCGCTCGGTTTCATCGAGAAAGCCAAAGAGCTGGGTAAAAACTTCTACCTGCCGGAAGATATCGTGGTTACGGACGAGTTCAGCGCAGATGCGAATACAAAGATTGTTGGCATCGACGGCATTCCAGCAGACTGGGAAGGCGTTGACATCGGTCCTAAGACTCGTGCCAAGTATGCAGAAGTGATCAAAAACTCGAAGCTTGTCGTGTGGAACGGTCCTATGGGCGTATTCGAAATCGCTCCGTTCTCAAACGGTACTCGTGAAGTTGCACAAGCTTGTGCGGAAACGGAAGCTTACACGATTATCGGTGGCGGCGATTCTGCTGCAGCAGCTGAGAAATTCGGTCTGGCTGACAAGATGGACCACATCTCCACAGGCGGCGGTGCATCTCTTGAGTTCATGGAAGGCAAAGAACTTCCTGGTGTTGTGGCACTGAACGATAAATAGATTTATGATATAAGATGGTAGCAAGTGGATGAAGTTTGAACCCCGGCTCTTCGGGGGGAATAAAGGAGTGAATCGTGTGAGAACACCTATCATAGCGGGTAACTGGAAGATGTTCAAAACTGTTCCGGAAGCAACCGCATTTTTCGAAGATGTAAAAGGCAAAGCAGAAGTTGAAGGCGTGGAAAGCGTAATTTGCGCGCCGTTCACCACTCTTCCTGCTCTGGTTGAAGCTGCAAAGGGCACGAACATCAAAATTGGTGCACAAAATCTTCATTTTGAAGATAATGGTGCCTTTACAGGCGAAATCAGCGGTTTGATGCTGAAGGATCTGGGCGTGGATTATGTCATTATCGGACATTCCGAGCGTCGTCAGTATTTTGCAGAGACCGATGAGATCGTGAACAAGAAAGTACATGCGGCGTTCCGTCATGGTCTTCTTCCGATCGTATGTGTCGGCGAGAAGCTGGAAGAACGCGAAGCAGGCCAAACCAAAGACGTGTGCAAAGTACAGACTGAAGCCGCGTTCGCAGGTATTCCTGCTGATCAAGCCATTCATGTTGTTATTGCTTACGAACCTATCTGGGCTATCGGTACAGGCAAATCCTCAACAGCTGAGGACGCTAACGAAGTAATCACTTATATCCGCGAACTCGTAAAAGGCCTGTATGGTGAAAGTGTCGCAGCACTGGTGCGTATTCAATACGGCGGCAGTGTGAAGCCTGAAAATGTAACGGAGTATATGGGACAAAGCGACATCGACGGCGCGCTCGTTGGTGGTGCAAGTCTACAACCGGCTTCCTACATCGCACTCGTTGAGGGGGCGAAGTAGATGTCAGCTCCAAGACCCGTAGCTCTGATCATCATGGACGGTTTCGGGCTTCGCAACACCGATGTGGGTAATGCGGTCGCTCAAGCGAACAAACCCAATTACGACCGGTATTTGAAGCAATACCCGAACACAACATTGACCGCTTGCGGCGAAGCTGTTGGCTTGCCGGAAGGTCAAATGGGGAACTCCGAAGTGGGTCACCTGAACATTGGCGCAGGCCGGATTGTGTATCAGGACTTGACTCGCATCACGAAGTCGATTCGTGAAGGAGAATTCTTCGAGAACGATACGTTGGTGGAAGCCGTTCGCGCAGCTAAGAACAACAGCAAGAAATTGCATCTGTACGGACTTGTGTCCGACGGCGGCGTGCACAGTCACATTGAGCATATGTTTGCGATGCTGGATCTTTGCAAGAAGGAAGATTTCCATGACGTATACATCCATGGCTTCATGGATGGACGCGATGTGGCACCGGACAGCGGCAAGCAGTTTGTTAAGGATCTGATCGCGAAGATTGAAGAAGTGGGCGTTGGCCAAATCGCTACACTCTCCGGTCGTTATTATGCGATGGACCGTGACAAGCGTTGGGATCGTGTCGAGAAAGCATACCGTGCTATGGTATACGGCGAAGGACCTCAATACACGGATCCGCTGAAAGCCATCACCGAATCTTACGAGAAATCGGTTTATGATGAATTCGTGGAACCGACCGTGATTGTGAACGGTGAGGGCGAGCCGGTAAGCCTGGTGGAGAGCGGAGATTCCGTTATCTTCCTGAACTACCGTCCTGACCGTGCGATTCAGCTGTCCCAAGTGTTTACGAACAATGATTTTCGCGGTTTTGAACGTGGACCGAAGTTCCCGCAAAACCTGCATTTTGTCTGCCTGACGTTGTTCAGCGAGACGGTGGAAGGCTTCGTAGCCTACAAGCCGAAGAATCTGGACAACACCCTCGGTGAAGTGCTGGTTCAGCACAACAAAAAGCAGCTGCGTATTGCGGAAACCGAGAAGTATCCACACGTGACGTTTTTCTTCAGCGGTGGACGCGATGTGGAGCTTCCAGGCGAAACGCGCGTACTGATCAATTCACCGAAGGTCGCGACGTATGACCTGCAGCCGGAGATGAGCGCTTATGAGGTGGCGGATGCTTGTGTGCGAGAGATCGAAGCGGATAAGCATGATGCGATCATCCTGAACTTTGCGAACCCGGACATGGTAGGTCACTCCGGTATGCTGGAGCCAACAATCAAGGCTGTTGAAACCACAGACGAATGTGTTGGAAAGGTTGTCGAGGCTGTTTTGGCAAAAGGCGGGGTTGTTCTGATCACCGCTGACCACGGAAATGCGGACATGGTATTTGACGAGAATGGGCGTCCATTCACAGCGCATACCACGAACCCGGTTCCGTTCATCGTAACGGATGAGAACGTAACGCTGCGTGAAGGCGGCATTCTTGCCGACATCGCACCAACGATTCTCGATCTGATGGGTCTGCCGAAGCCGGACGAAATGACGGGAACCTCCATGATTGCAGCACGGAAGTAAGTCGTTCATAATGGAACGTAAACATAACATTTAAAGGAGACTATACACATGACTATTATTTCTGACGTATATGCACGCGAAGTCCTTGACTCCCGCGGCAACCCAACCGTAGAGGTTGAAGTATACCTGGAATCCGGTGCGATCGGTCGCGCTATCGTTCCATCCGGTGCTTCCACTGGTATTCACGAAGCCGTTGAGCTTCGCGACGAGGACAAATCCCGTTACCTGGGCAAAGGCGTTCTGAAGGCTGTTGAGAACGTGAATGAAATCATTGCTCCTGAAGTAATTGGCATGGACGCTTTGGACCAACTCGGCATCGATAAATTGATGATCGCTTTGGACGGAACTCCAAACAAAGGCAAATTGGGTGCAAACGCAATTCTGGCTGTATCCATGGCTGTAGCT
Source organism: Paenibacillus sp. Cedars (assembly GCF_003184205.1). Lineage (NCBI taxonomy): Bacteria > Bacillati > Bacillota > Bacilli > Caryophanales > Paenibacillaceae > Paenibacillus > Paenibacillus sp. Cedars. The sequence goes on along the minus strand of NZ_CP020866.1, from coordinate 5,687,511 downwards.
CGCGCTGCTGCAGACGCTCTGGATCTCCCATTGTATGTTTACCTTGGCGGATTCAACGCGAAACAGCTTCCAGTTCCTATGATGAACATCGTTAACGGTGGTGCTCATGCAGACAACAACGTGGACGTTCAAGAGTTCATGGTATTGCCTGTTGGCGCACCTAGCTTCAAAGAAGCACTTCGCATGGGCGCTGAAATTTTCCACAACCTGAAGTCCGTTCTGAAAGGCAAAGGCCTGAACACGGCGGTTGGTGACGAAGGCGGCTTCGCTCCTAACTTTACTTCTAACGAAGATGCATTGACTTCCATCATCGAAGCGATTGAAAAAGCCGGCTACAAGCCAGGTGAAGACGTATTGCTCGGTATGGACGTAGCTTCCACTGAATTCTTCAAAGATGGCAAATATGTTCTGGAAGGCGAAGGCAAATCCTTCACGCCTGCAGAATTCGTTGACTTGCTCGCTTCTTGGGTAGACAAATATCCAATCGTTACGATCGAAGACGGATGTTCCGAGGACGATTGGGAAGGTTGGAAGCTGCTTACCGAGAAATTGGGCAACAAAATTCAACTCGTGGGTGACGATCTGTTTGTTACCAACACCGAGCGTTTGGAAAAAGGGATCAACGAAGGTATCGGTAACTCCATCCTGATCAAAGTTAACCAAATCGGTACATTGACTGAAACATTCGATGCAATCGAAATGGCAAAACGCGCAGGATACACGGCTGTTATCTCCCACCGTTCCGGTGAGTCCGAAGACAGCACCATCGCTGATATCGCGGTGGCAACCAACGCAGGTCAGATCAAAACGGGTGCTCCTTCCCGTACCGACCGTGTGGCAAAATACAACCAATTGCTTCGCATCGAAGATCAATTGGGCGAACTTGCTCAATACAACGGCTTGAAGTCGTTCTACAACTTGAAGCAAAAATAATTGAAATAGAAGAAAGTCCAGCTCCTGCTTTTTGGGAGCTGGGCTTTTTTTGCGTGTGATTGGGCGATGTCGAAGAGTCAAGGAAGGCTGCACCTTGGATGGGGGCTGTGGGGCGGTGCGAATATCGGCTCCGGTCGCTGTTAAAATCGGGAAGCTGGATGGATTAGGGTAAGGAGGCTTCCCGATTTTAAAGGCGAACGCGTTGCTCCTCCACCGATATACGCACCTGAGCATGAGGGAGGTGTACAGCCTTTTGCAGCCATCGCCGGAGAGTACAAGAGATAAAGCCCAGCTCGGCTTGGTCGCATGAGCTGGGCTTTTGGGTGGAGGAGGGGGAGAAAGGGAAGGCTGCACCTTGGATGGGGGCTGTGGGGCGGTGCGAATATCGGCTCCGGTCGCTGTTAAAATCGGGAAGCTGGATGGATTAGGGTAAGGAGGCTTCCCGATTTTAAAGGCGAACGCGTTGCTCCTCCACCGATATACGCACCTGAGCATGAGGGAGGTGTGCAGCCTTTTGCAGCCATCGCTGGGGAGCAAAGATAGCCCAGTTCAGCCTGGTCGCATGAACTGGGCTTTTGGGTGTGGGTGGGGAAGGCTAGGCAAGGCAAGGGAGGCACCTTGGACGAGGGCTGTGAGGCGGTGCGTATATCGGTTCAAAAGCATTCAATTGATGAACTTGTGGAATGGATATCTTCTCTTCCCATGGAGTCAGAGGTTCCGACGAACTTTAGCTATTCGAACTCTGGCTACATTCTGCTGGGCAAAATCATCGAAACCGTCAGCGGCTCCACGTACGCCGACTTTCTGGAACGGGAAATATTCGGCCCTGCGGGCATGAAGGATTCCTCCCTTGAATCCAGCTCGATCTTATCTAACCGAGCGAGCGGTTATGAGATGACGGCGGAGAGAGAACTTCGGAACGCCTCATACATCGACATGTCCAACGCTTATTCGGCCGGGGGCATTGTCTCTACCGCTAGAGATCTGCATATGCTTAACTGTGCACTGGATGAGGGGAAGCTGTTGTCCGGCGATATGACGGTCAAGCTATTCTCTTGGGACGGGCAGCAGCCTTACCGTTATGGCTGGAATAGGACAAGCATTCGGGCCAACCGGACCATGGCCTTCCATCATGGCGGGATTAACGGTTACACGGCTTCCTATCTAAAGCTGCTGGATCAAGAAATCGCGGTAATCGTGTTAAGCAATGTGTCGACCATGCTGACCTCAACGTTAGCGGGCGTGATCGTGAACGCACTTGGCGAAGATTCCCTATTGTAATAGATGATGTAATACATGAAGACCAAACTCTCCTGGGAGAGCTTGGTCTTTGTTTATGTACACAGCAAAAAAAGCCGGTAGAAGACTGCGGTCCTCTTCCGGCTTCTGATGGATATTTCGAAGGCCTAATGCAGCCCAGGTCTATAGGGGCCAGAACAGCATTAAACCAGGGTATTCAAGGATTCCGGCGTGAATGGCTCAAGCTCGTCGAAACGTCCGTCGCGTACCTTGGCAGCCCATTGCGGATCAGCCAGGAGAGCACGACCTACGGCAACGAGGTCATATTCATGTTTCTCAAGGCGGTTCAAGAGCTCATCGATGTCCTTGTGACCAGCACCCTTGCCTTGGGTAAAGAGGCTGGTAAACACTTCATCGAGGCCAACAGAGCCGACGGTGATGACCGTTTTTCCTGTCAGTTTCTTAGCCCAACCGGCAAAGTTCAGCTCAGAGCCTTCGAATTCAGGCTCCCAGAAGCGGCGTGTCGAGCAGTGGAATATATCGACACCTGCGTCTGACAGCGCGGTTAACAACTGCCCCAGTTTTTCAGGCGTATCTGCGAGCTTAGCTTCGTATTGGGTTGTCTTCCACTGGGATAGACGGATGGCAACAGGGAAGTCCGGACCTACCGCTTGACGTACGGCTTTCACCACTTCGATCGCAAAGCGGGCACGCTTCAGCATGTCTCCTCCATACTCATCGGTACGCTGGTTCGTTCTTTCCCAGAGGAATTGATCAATCAGGTATCCGTGGGCACCATGGATTTCTACACCGTCAAAGCCAATGCGTTTGGCATTCGCAGCAGCATCCGCATAAGCTTGAATGACTTGTTTGATTTCATCTATGGTCATCGGCTTAGTGATCAGGTTGCCTTCCAGGTCAAGTCCGGATGGTCCGATCGGAAGTGCCTCCGGGTTTGGCTCGGCGCCTACCGGACGGGTCATGCCGATGTGCCAAATCTGCGGCATGATCTTGCCGCCAGCCTCATGAACCTGACGGACGACCTCGGCCCAGCCGTTCAATGCGGCTTCACCGTGGAAATTAGGTATATTGGGGTTATCGGTAGCTGCCGGGTGGTCTATCAGCGTTCCTTCGGTAATGATTAGTCCGACGCCATTCTCTGCACGCTGACGATAGTAAGCCGCCACATTCGGGCCCGGTACGCCATTCGGGGAGAAGCCGCGGGTCATGGGTGCCATCACCACGCGGGATGAAAGAGTCAGGTTTCCGATTGTATAAGGCTCGAAAAGAGCCTCGGTGGATCGGGTGTTTTGATTTTGGTTGCTCATGTATGGAATCCTCCAATATCTCTAATATGTTTTTCTGCATTTTCATAAAAATAGATATATATAATGAAAAGAAAGAGCTTTTAGGCCTCCTTTATGGTGATAATGCTCGTTTAAGCCTATAGCTCTTTCTTGAGTTGTTCGATAAAACGCGCGATACCCTCCTCATTACGTCTGTAATATGTCCACTGGCCCGAGCGCCTGGATTCCAGCAGACCTGCCTTTTGCAATTTGACCAGGTAGCCAGAAACGACCGACTGTGCAAGCCCTGTTTTCTCTGAAATGGAGCCGACGCAGACACCGCCCTGAAAATCGCATGTAGAAGGCATGTGCTTCTGCGGATCAAAATGTTCCTCCGGATGCTTCAGCCACTCCAGAAGTTTAAACCGGGTCTCGTTTGATAGTGCTTTGATGGTTTGTATGGTATCCATATGCTCATTATATCTATTTTTATAGAAATGTAAATATAAACTTTGGGAAAATAACTAAAAGAAAAAAAGACTATTCCCAGGCCAGCCCAGGGGTCGGCATGGAATAGCTTTTATTCAGGTTGGGGTTGAGCCCAAGAAAAATGATTGAATTTAGCCATGGATACACGGTGAGGCTGAACCGTCAGCGATGTTTACAGGCCAATGTTGTGATTGCCAAGGCTTGTTTTTTGCATCATCTTGGCTGCGGGATGCTCCGTGTTGGTAGAGCCCCGGAACGAGACCTGTCACTACAAGGTCATCCATACCGCAGATGTGTTTCACGTTAGTTTTTCCGGCAGCATCAACTGTCAGGCCTCCGTATACCGCACAAAAGACAGGGTGATATCCTGCGGATGATCCCCAAAACCCGAACCGTACAGATTCAGGCCGTTCGGGTATTCGGCGTCTTCCTTCACCTCAAAGCGGACGCGAATCGGCCGGTTGAAGGCGAGTCCCAGCGAATCTATGGTGGTCGCGCCTGCCGCTTGACCGTCGACTTGGCTGCCTGTTGCGGTTACGCGCCATTCCGTCAGCATGCCGTATTCACTGCCGCTTCTCCATTTATCCGGCGTGAGTTTCCCTTTGCGATCACCAAAATCGCCAGGGCTTCTCCAGGTGCCTACAGGGAGATCGTTAATGCTGACGGTTATATCGGATGGCCAATCCTGCTGGAAGGAAGGCGCTTCGGAGCTGAGCTCCGCACGGATGCGCAGTTCATCGAGAGCGGCTCCGGGCGGCATGGGATTGGCAAAATAATATTCGATATATCCGGATCCCGAGAACCAGAGCAGCGCGGCCTCTGTTCGTTCCGGCATGTAAAAGGCGCGCGGATCGTCAGGCGATCCGATCAGAGAGCCATCCCGAGCCGCCATGCCGCAGGTAGGCTCGATCGAGCAGTGGGAGAACATGCCGATCGGCATGTGGATCTCTTCCGTGCGCTGCAGCCCCTCGCCCGGCTTTGCGGGCAGTTCGAGAAAAATGGAGCGGCAGGTAACGGCGCAGATTTTTTCCCGGTTGGCACCTTGCGAAGAGACGATCAGGTCCGCCTGCTCCAGCATCTGGACATTAATGGATACCGTAGGCTGCGCAATCCCAAGCGCTTCGGCCAATTGACCGACACTCATCGGTTTATCGCCAAGCGCTTCAAGAATGCGCACACGGACATCACTGGATAAGGCTTTGGCTACTTCCACGATCCGGGATGCCGGATAACGGTTGGTTTCCAGCTTCGATTCGTTCATAATCCCCTTCCTTTACTGAAGAGATATAGTGACTCCAAGTGTACACTAAATTCGATATATTGTAAAAATATAATGTACATTGCAATTATTATATACAGGTGCTAGAATAGGGGCAAATTTAGAAAAAGGAAAGGTTGTGTTCGCTTCATGAAGTCTCCTGTAGCAACGCCCATCCGTACGGAAATTCCACGCCCGGAGTACCCGAGGCCCGATTATGAGCGGAGAGATTGGTTAAATCTGAACGGTCAGTGGTCGTTCCAGCTGGAAACAGAAGGATCCGATGATACTCAGCAGCATGCTGGCGAGGATGAATACATTTCCTTGCAAGCGGGCGATGCACGGTGTTTTGATTCCGAGATTACGGTGCCGTTCTCCTGGGTAAGCCCATTGTCCGGTGTTGAGCGTGATGTAAAGGGTGTCGGCTGGTACCGACGTTCCGTGAAGTGGGGGCCGGCCGAGAAGCAGTCTCGAATCTTCCTGCGGTTCGGCGCCGTGGATTATCTGTGCGATGTATGGGTTAACGGCAAGCATGTCGGCTCGCATCAAGGCGGGTACGGAACATTTGAGTTTGATGTGACTACGGTTTGGAATGCGGAACAAGACAATATTCTCGTGGTCCGTGCAGAGGACTATGATCATAACTATCAGGCCCGCGGGAAGCAGGGATATGGGGAGATCCGGGGAATATGGCAGCCGGTTTGGCTGGAGGCCCGGCCGCAAACCTACATGGAGCAAGCAACCTTCATAACTTCCCTCGATGGTCAGGTCGAACTGAAATCCAGGATTCAGGCGCATGAAGCAGGCACGGCGACACTTCATCTTTCTTTTGAAGAAGGTTCCATTACTCATCAGGTGGAGTGGGAGCTGGCAGAAGGGGTTAATGAGTGCACTACCGTGTTCCAGGTTAACGATCCACAGCTGTGGAGTCCTGAAACGCCGCACCTGTATGAAGGGCAGCTGACTCTGTCGGGTTCCGCCGGTGATGATGTCGTGCATACTTACTTTGGGATACGCGAGATCGGGACGGCGAAGTTCGACGGTCGGGAGTACCGCTGGATCACATTGAACGGGAAGCCGGTATATTTAAACGGAACGCTGGACCAGTCCTATCATCAGACCGGGTTCTTCACCTACCCGACGGATACGGAGATGCAGGACGAGATCTATCTCATGAAGCGGCTTGGACTGAACTTCGTGCGGATTCATATTAAGCCGGAGGAGCCCCGCAAGCTGTATTGGGCGGATAAACTCGGCATTCTGGTGATGGAGGATATGCCGTGTTTTTGGGGCAACCCGGATGAGACAGCACGCTCAGCCTACGAGAGCGAGGCGCTTGAAATTATAGAGCGGGACCGGAATCATCCGTCTATTTTTTCCTGGGTGATGTTTAACGAAACTTGGGGGCTGCGCACGGACAGCGAATCCGCCGGCCTGACCGGGGGAGAAGGACAGCATCGATATTATCTCCCGGAGACGCAGGAATGGGTGCGGGAGAAGTACAGATGGGCCAAGGAGCTAGATCCGACCCGGATCGTTGAAGACAATTCGCCTTGCGCTTATGATCATGTGGAAACGGATATTAACACCTGGCATTTTTACATCAACGGGTATGAACCGCTGCGGAATCATATCGAGGAGATTGTTCAGAAGACGCATCCGGGTTCCGAACATAACTATATCGGCGGCAATCAGCAGGGTGACGCTCCGCTCATGAACAGCGAATGTGGTAATGTGTGGGGAATTGACGGAGGAGCCGGGGACAGCGATCTGGCATGGCATTACCGTTACATGCTCAACGAATTCCGGCGACATGATAAACTGTGCGGCTTTGTATTTACGGAATTCCGTGATGTCACGAACGAGTTCAACGGCTATTATCGTCTTGATGGTACGGATAAAAAATTCGGATACGAGGACTTTGTGCCAGGTATGACGATAGCCGACCTGCACACGCCGGATTTCGTTGTCATTGACGCACCGCCTTGTCAGACGCTGGAGCAAGGAGCCGCAGTATCCATACCGCTGCAGCGTTCCAGTTATTCCGATCAATATCATGGACAGAAGCTTATCCTTGCCTGGGAATTATCCTATGACCAGTTGGGTACGAAGGTCGTGGCTGATCAAGGATCCCTGGAGGTCGCATGGGACGGTTACGGTGTGGCGCCGCTGACCGAACTGCAGCTTCGCATGCCGGAGACCGATGCGGTTGCAATACTCGGCGTTCGTCTCCTGAATGGTGCGAACGGAGTCGTGACGCGCAACTTCACGACGTTTGACGTGCGCGGCGGAGAGGAGCAGTGCAATGGTGGAGCGGAAGCCAGAACGGTACGCATTCCGGTCAACACATTCCGTGAGCAAAGCTTCTCCTATATGTGGGAGGCGCTTCAAGGAGCCAAAGTGAACGGCGGCGGAGAGGGACGATTCGTCTATGACGTGCAGCTGCCGGACCGTGAGGAACAGCCGCTGATCCGCGATATCGAGATTTTCTTTGAGGCTGGCGCTAAGCGATTGCTGGCACGAAATATCGAGGGTGCGCGGCATCGCAGCCACGGCATCGACTTCATGCACGGGGCATCGGCGGACGTAGAGTATAACCCGAGCACTTACTATATGACGGATGAAGAGCTGCATGAATCGCGTGTATCTGTTTGGGTAGACGATGTCAAAATCGGCGAGGCTGTGCTCGCTGATGATCCTGCCGACAGCCGGGGCGTGCTGTCGTGGCACTATCAGCCGGTCCATAATCTTCTGGAGGAGGCCGGTTCGTACGGATACCTGTGCCAAGCTCAAGTACCGGGAAGACTTTCGGCGAAGCTTGATCGCAAGCGCAGCTTCCGGTTGGAGCTGCGAGCCGAAGAAGGCGGCATCAGTCTGTATGGACGGAATGCGGGCCGCTATCCGATCGATTTACAGGTGCGGTGCCGGTGAGAGTGGTAGTTGGAGGATGAAGGATGTCACTCGGTTTTCAGGCATCTAATGGGATTATGTCAGAGATTGAGATAACCATTCGTGTGAAGTATAAATAGGAAATAGGCAACCCGCCAGTAGTGGAACTACTTGCTGGGTTGCCTATTTTCATGGAGGCTATGTCCTAAGATTGGTTTGGATGATCGGTATATACTGCCTTATATAGTCTTTTTTCATTACTCTTTTATCGTATTTTATGCTTGTTTGCGTATTAGATCGTCTTCGTTATGTTATAATTTTCTAGTACAATATACGGCTTATAAGGGCGGTCGGCTAATCTCCCAGAAGGGAGGTGATGCCCATGGAGGTCAAAGATGCACTTTCCTTAATGTTCATGTTCGGCATGTTCATTCTGGCATTGCTCACCTACATGAAAAAGAAATAGACCGCCCTGCCTAAGGTAACGGTCTATTTTTCGACCTATCTTTCGTGGCCGACTGCTCTTTATGCAGTTTTTGTACTCTGGAGTCGTGTTCGCAGCACGACTCCTTACTTATTCTTACCTCAGTATAGCTCATTTTATAACGCTTTTATAGGTTTTATTTGTTTATTTTGATTTATACAAGTTCCATGATGAGGGAGTTAATCCTCTTCCAAAGCGCAGTGAATTGTGACCCTTAGATCCATATGAGTAAAAAGTCGCTATAAAAAAAGCCAGTGCCATCCACATGTTGGATAACGCTGGCTTAATCTATATACCTTCCTTCACCCTCACCGCTTCTTCCAGAACAGCTGCAGCGCCACCTTTGCGCACCACAGGGAGAACAGCAGGAACAGCAGTGCCCAGACGAAGGCCGGGAGCACGGTCAAGTTAGCCAGGTTGGAGGCGTCGCCTGCTTGATTGGGCTGGGTCAGCGCCATGGTCAAGAGGGTGAGCGGACCGACCACGGATTCTTCGAGTACGAGAAAGGCGAGCAGCAGGTAATAGAAATTGCGGATCTTCTCGCCGAGAAAATAAAAGATCAGATTCACGATCATAAAAATAATCAGCCACCATAATCCGTAGCCGGTGCGAACGAAGAAAATAATCATGATGAGGGCAAGCACGGTAATGGTGATCAGGCCGGCGGCCTGTTTTTTCTTGGCGTAGCCGTAGAACATCAGAATGGCGAACAGGGATGCGGACATATAGCCTGCAAGCGAGACGACAATCGGGCTCCACCCGCCTGAAGCCAGCATGGAATAGGTAACGCCGCTATGATCGGGGTTCAGCTCAATGCTAAGTACCCGCCCTGACATAATAAGGGTCATCACGGCATGCCCCAGCTCGTGGATCATCGTATCCAGGATACGGAACCAGGAGGAGAAGGGGATCAGCCTCGTCAGAAAAGCTGCGCCCACTAGAAACAAGAGTGCTTTTAGCCATTTATTCATTCGAAGGTCCTTTCAGCGTAAAGTCATTCGCTAGACTATCATTCCGTCCATTATAATACAGATGAGAAACATGTGAAAATCGGGTAGACCCTTTCGGTTAAATGGTATAATTGAAGTTGTGACGGAGGTTCATGTTTGATGAAAAATGATAAGCCTAACAACGACAATCACATAAATTCAATAAGACATACTACGCACGTGAACGACCAGGGGATTCGTTTTGCCGAATTCGAACTGGCCGGTGATGAGCAGGATGTTTCAATCCCGGACAAGCGCCCGGATACGCTGAATCAGGTGCAGGAAACAGTTGACCCTGCTGTCCCAACGAAGAAGCCCTTGATTGTCGAGCCGCAGCAGTCGCTCGATATGAACTGGGGCGAGGATTTCCGATACGTGACCAAGGAGCAGCAATTCGTGCAGAAGGCAAGGGAGCTCGCATGGCATGTGGAGGGGGAGACCCCTTTTGTTACCTTCAAAAGCTATTGGCCGACCTACGACCAAATGACTAGCGACCAGTTCACATGGTATTTCTACTGGCGGGAGGAAGTCAGGTCCGGGCGGTACCCGGATACGGACTTATCCTATTTATTTGTGTATTTTTATGAGCTGATCCATGGCGTAGGCTGGAGTGATCCCCTCCAAGGGTACGAATGGATGGAGCAGACGTGGACCGCATACCGCAAGCGCTATGCCAAACTGGATACGTACCTGCGGGAGTGGTTATATGATTTTATGATCGTGCATGGCCTGGATATGCCGATCCGGGAGACGTACCAGCGCTTTCCACGCGTTTTATCCGCTGAGCTGAAAGAGAAGGAATGGAAGCGCCGGTTCTCCCTCCAGCCGGTGGAGCTGACATGGGATCTGCTGCTGGAACTGCTGGATTATGACGTGGAGAAGAGCCGTTTTTACCAGGAGAATGGCCGCAAGGACTTGGAACGGTACGCCCCGAAGGTGATTGCGCTCGTGGACAGCTATTTGGCCAAAATGAAGGGTCAGCGCTTCATCGACCGCTTTCAGCCCCGGCCCCGGCAGGTAAAGCGCCATTTATTCCGCAGCGCGGTGTACGATCACGGGTTATACGGGCGCACCATCGTGCTGACGGTGGTGTCGTTAAGCGAGTACGCTCCTTTGCGTTCCTATATAACCGGGCTGGTCCGCTTGACGGAGAATAAGCTGCGAGAGCTGAGAGGCTTCAAGGGAAGGCTGCGCGGCGCGGATGTGGTTGAGCCCGAAGTGGAAGAGATCATCACCCGTTACTTGAAAAAAGAGATTCAGGAGCAGATGGAGGCCGAGCGCAAGCAGAGCCTGCCTGAGGTTCAGATCGACACAGGGAAGCTGCGCCGGTTACAGCGGGAGTCGGACCAGGTCCGCGACATGCTGCTTACGGAGGAAGCCGGGCAGCAGCAGGCTGAAGTGTTTCAGCGCGAGCTGACGCGAGCGCCAAGAGTACCTTTGGACGACGCAGGCTCTATTACAAAAGATAGCGCTAAGACCGAAACGCCTTCCAGGAGCCGATCCGCCACCAGATCCGCGCCTAAGAAACCGGACGTGTTCCAGGCCGTGATGGATTTTGATGCAGATCCTTATGAGCTCGATTCCATCGAGATGCGGGAACAATCGGATGATGCAGATGACATCGCTAGTTCCGTAAATACGCTAGAAGCGAAGCAACCAGAAGCAGAGTCCCAATTAGGAGCAGCTGAAAGCTGCTATATGGAGTCGTCAGGGAGCGCTGATGATAGCTTGATGCAATCCATGGGTTCACGAGAAGAGCATTCTTCTGAAGCTGGAGTTATCCATGGTATGGACCCGCACCCCGTAGAGAATGACGTGCACACCGGAATGCCTACAGGGATGCTTGCAGTAGAAGAGCAGTCGTGGCAATGGGAGGTCGAGGATGAGGAATGGCAGGAGCTCGCAGAGCGTCTGAGTCCCATCCACCTGGAAGTTCTCCATGCCCTCAAGGATGGTTTGAACCGTCCGGGGCTGCAGCGGATTGCGGAGAAAGCCGGCTCCATGCCGGCGCTATTGCTCGATGAGATCAATGATGCCGCAATGGATACCATCGGGGACCTTCTGATTGATGGGGAGACCATTGCGGATGATTATATAGAGATGCTGGAAACGTTGAAGTCCGTGTAAACGAACGGATTGAAACCCATTGGAATCGTTAGGTTTGTAAGCTGCTTGAGAGAGGTGGAACCATGACTGAACTGAAAATCCCCAAACGGCTCACAACGGCCCTTGTAAACTCTCTAACCGCAGGCGTTGTGCCGCGGGTGGGGCTGGAATTTATTGCCGTTGGACGGAAGCCAGAGGTGGAGTCTATCCTGCTCGATATGGATAATATCGCCGAGGGCGGGGCTGCCTTCCGCCTGATTACGGGCCGCTACGGAAGCGGCAAAAGCTTCCTGCTGCAGATCATCCGCAACTACGCGATGGATCGCGATTTCGTGGTGGCGGATGCGGATCTGTCGCCGGAGCGGCGGCTGGTGGGCACGAAGGGACAGGGGCTTGCCACGTACCGGGAGCTGATGACCCATCTGTCCACGAGAACCAGGCCGGACGGCGGTGCGCTGGAAGCCATTTTGCAGAAATGGATCGCCGCGATCCAGCAGGATATCATGCAGGAAACGGGCATGCGCCCGGATGACCCTGCCCTGAACGAAAGCGTGGAGCTGCAGATTTATGCGGTGACTAACGGCATGCAGAATCTGGTGCATGGGTTTGATTTTGCGAAGGTGCTGGCTGCTTACTGGAACGGCTATAAACTGGGCGACGATGACCGCAAGGGGGCAGCGCTGCGCTGGCTCCGCGGAGAAGTGCCAACGAAGACAGAAGCGCGCAAGGACCTCGGCGTGGGGGTCATTATCGATGACGACAATTGGTATGACTACATGAAGCTGTGGTCCGAATTTACGGCGGCCATCGGTTATAAGGGACTGCTGTTGTTTATTGATGAAGGGGTTAACCTCTACAAAATTACCAATAGTGTATCCCGCCAGAGCAACTACGAGAAGCTGCTGACCATGTTCAACGACACCATGCAGGGCAAGGCGGAGCATTTGGGCATCTATATGGGCGGAACGCCGCAGTTTGTCGAGGATGAGCGCCGGGGGCTGTTCAGTTATGATGCGCTGCGCTCCCGCCTGATCGACGGGCGCTACGGCAGCGGTTCGCTGAAAACCTACACCTCGCCCATCCTGAAGCTGGACATGCTGTCGTACGAGGAAATTCTCATTCTGTTGCAAAAGCTGCGGGACATTCATGCCCTGCACTTCAAGTATGAGCCGCAGCTGACGGATGAGCAGCTGATCGCTTTCATGCAGATAGCCGTGAACCGGCTGGGGGCTGAGGAGCTGCTTACCACCCGCGAGGTGGTGCGGGACTTTATGGATCTGCTGCATACACTGCATCAGCATCCGGAGGCCGTCTTCGAGGAGCTCCTGGGAGAACGCGCCGCGGCGCAGCCGCAAGGCAAGGGGAATAATGAAGCGGCTTCGGACGATTTGGACGATCTGCTGGCGGAGTTCGAATTATGAGTGTGAACCCTTTTACCAGACTGGCTCCGTTCATTCAGGAGTTTATCTATAAAAAAAGATGGGACACGCTCCGCGAGGCGCAGGTGGAAGCCTGCCGCGTCCTGTTCGATACGCCGAACCATCTGCTGATTGCTTCCGGTACCGCATCGGGCAAGACCGAGGCCGCGTTCTTCCCGGCGCTGACGGAGCTGTACAATGAGCCTTCCAGCTCGGTAGGAATTCTGTATATCGGGCCGCTGAAGGCACTGATTAACGACCAGTTTGAACGCATCACCGACTTGTTGAAGGAAGGTCAGGTGCCGGTGTGGCATTGGCATGGCGATGTGTCCCAAGCTGAGAAAACCAAGCTGATGCAGAAGCCTTGCGGCGTGCTGCAGATTACGCCGGAATCGCTTGAGGGGCTGCTTATGAACCGGCCGAATGCCATTCCGGCGCTGTTCCAGGATTTACGGTACGTCATCATTGATGAGGTGCACGCTTTCATGGGTGCCGATCGGGGCATTCAGGTGCTGAGCCAGCTGACCCGTATCGAGCGGATGGCTTCCTGCTCGCCTCGCCGCATCGGGCTGTCGGCAACGCTCAGTGATTATGAGACCGCAGCCGCCTGGCTGGGCGCAGGCACGAAGAATGCGGTCGAGGTCGTTTCGCCGCAAGGAGGACGCAAGCTGCGGCTGTCTGTCGAGCATTTCTCATTCCCGGATGCGCGGGATGAGAAGCAGGCGGAGCAGCTGGAGCTTGCACGCAAAGCCTATTACGACTTCGTGTACGACAACACCCACCTGAAAAAAGCGCTGGTCTTCACGAACAGCCGCTCGGATGCCGAGCTGACCACGCTCGAGCTGCGGCGGATTGCGGCCAAGCGCGAGCAGCGGGATGTCTTCCATGTGCACCATGGAAGCATCTCCGCCATGCTGCGCGAGGAAGCCGAGGCCGCGCTCCGCGAAGGCCCGGGGCCAGCGGTTGCCGCGGCCACCCTGACGCTCGAGCTCGGCATCGATCTCGGCGAGCTGGAGCGGGTCATCCAGCTGGGCGCGCCGTACAGCTGCTCCAGCTTCGTTCAGCGGCTCGGCCGCTCCGGCCGGCGCGGGGATCAGGCCTCCGAGATGATGTTCCTCTGTCCGGAGGACGAGGACGAAGAAGCACAGCTGCCGGCACGCATGCCATGGATGCTGCTCCGGGCCATTGCCGTCATTGAGCTGTATATTCGCGAGAAGTGGGTTGAACCGCTCGCCCTGCGGAAGAAACCGGTGGGCGTGCTCTACCATCAGACGATGAGCATGCTTAAGAGCATGGGCGAGGCCGAGCCGCCGGATCTGGCGCGAGCGGTGCTGACGCTCCCGGCCTTCCGCGGCATCGAGCCGGAGGAATACAAGGAGTTCTTGCAGTATTTGATCCAGACGGACCACATCCAGCGTACGGAAGAAGGCAGCCTGATCATCGGCCTTGGCGGAGAGAAAATCGTCAACAACTACCGCTTCTATGCGGTGTTTAAAGACGATGAAGAGCATGTCGTCTATAACGGGTCGGAAGAAATCGGATCGATTACGACCGTACCCCCGCCCGGCTACTGCTTCTCGCTGGCAGGCATGCTGTGGAAGGTGGAGGAAGTCGACACGAAGCATAAGGCACTGTACGTGAAGTCGGCCAAGGGCAAGGTTGATACCTTGTGGCTTGGCGCAGGCGGCGATGTGCATACCCGTGTGGTGCAGAAGATGCGGGAGGTGCTGGCGGACAGCACCATCTATCCGTATCTGGCACCGGGTGCGGTAAACCGCCTGGAGCGGGCTCGCCGGCTTGCCCGGGAAAGCGGGCTGCTGAAGCAGGTGGTCCTACCGGCGGGCGGCGACTCCCTGTTCATCCTGCCTTGGGCGGGCAGCAAGCAGTTCCGGACGCTGGAGCGATTGCTGAAGCATAATCTGTCGGAGCGGCTGGCCCTTCGATCCATCGTGCCGATGGAGCCGTATTACATGGTTGTCGCGGGCAAGGTGGATAACGAGACGCTGATGGAGGAAATCCGTAAGGAGCTGACGGATTGCGAGGATGCCGGAGCGCTTCTCGACCCGGATGAGGCGCCGTATCTCGGCAAATATGACGAGTTTGTCCCGCCGAAGCTAGTCCGCACCGCTTTTGCCGCCGAC
The DNA here is from genome assembly GCF_003184205.1 of Paenibacillus sp. Cedars. Taxonomy (NCBI): domain Bacteria; kingdom Bacillati; phylum Bacillota; class Bacilli; order Caryophanales; family Paenibacillaceae; genus Paenibacillus; species Paenibacillus sp. Cedars. The sequence continues at coordinate 5,672,279 of NZ_CP020866.1, read as the reverse complement.
GGACTGGATCTGGAGGGACTGGCTGAGGTACTGGGGATGGTACATGGAGCAGCGGGAAGGGGAGCTATGGATGTGTGACAAGGAGGAAGTACTTCCCGGTGGCAATGTTAACGAAGTCGTACGTATCGGAAATAACGTTCACCGTACTACAAATTGGAGTTCTTTCGTCCATGATTTGCTTCGACATTTGGATAAGCAGGGCTTTGATGGCGCTCCCAAGTTTATAGGTATTGATCATAGCGGTCGCGAGATCTTGTCCTTTATTCCTGGAGAGGTACCGGGAAACCAATATCCTGATTTTAAACCCTATATATGGTCGGACCATGCCCTTATCCAGAGTGCAGCGTTGTTACGGCGTTATCATGACGCCGTACAAGGCTTTGCAACTACTTCAATCCAAACGGAGTCTGAACATAACCCTCAGGCTTCGGGGGAATGGGACGATGAAGTGATCTGTCACAATGATGCCGCTTTGTACAATATCGTGTTTAGAGACGAGGTTCCGGTAGCGCTGATCGATTTTGATCTGGCTGCACAAGGCCCACGAATCTGGGACATGGTTTATATGCTGTACACTTCAGTCCCGCTAGCAAGCTTTGCAATAAATTACACTACAGGGACATCGATACCTTATCGATCGGAATTACATGCTGCGGATCGTACTCACAGAATATCGCTGTTCTTTAAGTCTTATGGTATAGCTCCGCCTCCCAACATGAAAGAGTGGATTATAAGACGCATTAAGGCATTATGCGATACACTTACAACCGGTGCGGCACAAGGCAACAAGGCTTACCAGAAAATGATCGATGAAGGGCATGTGGCTCATTACGAAAAAGAGATTCAATTCCTGCAGGCACACTTTGAAGAGTGGTACCGATGAAGGGTACCGCTTTGAAGAGTGCCTGTTTTTTTCATATCCTATCTCCCCAAGGGTTGTTAAGTATAATCGGAAAAAATATTTGTAACGCCTTGAAAAAAAGCATTGAATTGTAAGCGCTTGTATGGTAACTTATGTACATAAAAACGTTTTTATTGCAAAGGAAGAATAGTTATATGGGTAAGGTAACGATTAAGGATGTGGCAAGAGAAGCCGGAGTCTCTATTTCAACGGTTTCAAATGCTTTGAATGATGTAGATGTATTGAACCCGGAGACCAAATCACATGTGCTGAAGGTGGCGGAGCGACTAAACTATGTACCGAACCTGAACGGGAAGCTGTTGAAGTCGGGGAAGACCAATATGCTGGGCTTCTTTACAACAAGCGTGTCAGGGCCTTACTTCTACACACTGGTTGAGTCGATGTCACGTGAATGTGACCGTCTGGGTTATGGATTGAACGTGTTTGTTACGAAGGATAAGCAGGTCATTATGAGCAATATAATGGGCGGCCGAGTGGATGGCGTCATTATCTTTGAAGAGCTGAAGATCGACGATAAAGACATCGCCGCCATGGAGAAAGACAAGATTAAGGCTGTATTCCTGGACCGTGAGGTTCAGAACGAGACGATGGGCAGCATCATATTCGACTCTTACGTAGCCGGTTATGAGGCAACCAAATACCTGATCAGCCTGGGTCATAAGAAAATTGCGTATATATCCGGCGTGGATACGATGTTTGACAGCGTTCAGCGGAAAGAGGGATATTTGGCTGCACTGCGAGAGTGCCAGTTCCCGATCGATGGCGACTACATACTGCAAGGTTATTTTGAGGAGGAAGGCTCCTATTCTGCTGTAAAGTCGCTTCTTCATCTCCATCCCGGCAAAGTGCCGGATGCTTTCCTTGCCGGTAACGACGTGAGTGCCATTGGCTGCATCAAGGCGCTGAAGTCCCTTGGTTACGAGGTTCCGCAGGATATCAGCGTTGTGGGCTTTGATGATATCGATATCGCGCAGTATTTTACCCCGCCTCTCTCGACCGTACGCAATCAGATTGCCAGACAAGGCATTCTGGTCGTGGATCATCTGGTTCGCATGATTCAGAAGAAAGAGAAGGGCAAGATTCAGAAACTGCCGGGGGAACTGGTCGTTCGCGGTTCCAGTCACGTGAAGATGAATCGGAACGAATCGGTTTAAGTGAAGAAACGGAATTTTTTGTATCTGTTTTTTTAAAATGATCATCATGTCATGGTGATTTTTTCGCCAAAAATAAAAACGTTTTTATTAGCGCTGATTTATCTTATCGATTTTATGATCAAAGGAGGCTAAGCAGGTGAGCAAAACAGCTGCAGTTCAGTCAACTGGCACGGGTACGGTTCAGCCAACCGGGAAGAAGCCGATGGGGCAGAGGATCAAGGAATTCTTCATTGATTTCAGGCGGCAATGGGAGCTTCAGTCGATGATTATTCCCGGCGTTATTTTTATGTTTATTTTTTGCTACATTCCGATTTACGGTTTGACAATTGCTTTTAAAAATTACACCGTGATCGATACGCTGGATTCTGCTCCATGGGTTGGCTTCGATAATTTCAAAATTATTTTATCGGATAAGTATTTTTGGGACTCCGTGGTCAATACGCTGGGCATCAGCTTCCTGAAGCTGGCGATCGGTTTTGTCATTCCGATTATTCTGGCCATTATGATTTACGAGGTGGGCATGGGGCGATTCAAGAAATTCGTCCAAACGATCTCCTATCTGCCTCACTTCTTGTCCTGGATCGTATTGGGCGGCATGCTCATTACCTGGTTCTCGACATCCGGACTATTCAACGAAATTTTGCTGAGTCTCGGGTTAATCTCGCAGCCGCAAAATATTCTGCTCGACCCGAGCAAGTATTGGTGGATCGCAACGTTATCGGATATATGGAAGGAAGCCGGGTGGGGAACGATTCTGTACTTGGCGATCATGGCCAAGATTGATCCTACCTATTACGAGGCTGCCAAGATTGATGGGGCCAGTCGGCTAAGACAAATCTGGAACATCACCCTGCCGAACATGAAGATGATCATCAGCTTGAATTTAATCCTTACTGTAAGCGGTTTATTGGGATCGAATCTGGATCAAACCCTGGTGCTCATGAATTCGCAGAACCGGGAAAAGGCCGAAGTCATTAACTCGTACGTATACCGGATGGGTATGACACAAGGCGATTTCTCTTATGCCACCGCCGTTGGTTTGGGTGTATCCATCATATCTGTCATTCTGCTCGTTACGGCTAATAAGGTGACCAGTAAATTGAATGATAATCAATCCGTTCTATAGGTCATGCAGAAGGAGGTAATACGGTGAATTTGAAAGCAGCAAAAGGGGATCTCGACAGCAAGATCTTTGATACGATCAATATCATTTTACTGGTTACGTTTACCATCATCATTGTCGTTCCGCTGTGGAACGTGGTTGTTTCATCCTTCAGCTCGGGCAGGTCGCTGGCCGAGGGCGGGTTCATCTTCTGGCCTACGGAATTCTCTCTTGAGAATTATCAGGCCGTGTTCCGGGATGCCAGCATATGGAATGCCTTTTTCATCTCGGTTGCCAAAACCGTAATCGGGGTCATCACGCACGTGTTCTTCTGTGCCATGGTGGGTTATGGCTTGAGCAAAAAATACGTCCGCGGCCGTAAATTCTACGTGTCGATGGGTGTCGTCACCATGTTTTTCTCGGGCGGCATGATTCCGACGTACTTGTTGATGAAGGATTTGGGGCTGCTAAACAGCTTCTGGGTTTATATCATTCCAGCTCTGTTGAGTTTTTACGATGTTATCATTCTGATGAACTTCTTCCGCAACGTACCGGATTCGCTGGAGGAATCGGCGAAGATCGACGGCGGGGGTGACTGGAGAATTTTCCTGAGCATCTTCATTCCTCTCTCCATGCCAGCTATGGCGACCATTGCGTTGTTTAACGGGGTCGGACAGTGGAATGATTTCATGACCACCAAATTGTACATCACGGATCAGTCGCTATATCCATTACAGATGATGCTGTATGAGATTATTGTGCAGTCCCAGACCCAATCGATGCAAAATATCGGTTCGGTTGCGATCCAGACGACCACCAAAGGGGTCCAACTAGCAACAATTGTCGTGACAACGCTGCCAATTGTTGTGATGTATCCAATATTACAGAGATATTTTATCTCCGGCATGATGCTGGGGGCAGTTAAAGAGTAGAGCTACTGCTCTTAGGGGAGTGGAACAGAAGCACACCTGGACAGGTTAGGGTCTAACAAGAAAGCGCTTTTATTTAAAGGGAGGGTTACAGGATGTTGAAGAACAAAGCTTTGGGCAAGAAGGGCCTCACGCTGATCACCGCATTGATGGCTGTTGTATTGGTTGTTAGCGGATGCGGCGGATCTGGCGGCAATTCCGGCTCCAAGAAGGAAAACTGGGTTTCGATCGAGGATCGTTATACACCGGACGCAGAGACCCCGGCTTGGCAGCTGGATAAAAAAGAGGAGACAACCGAGCTCACTTGGTACGTGAATGCAGACTGGTGGAACACGGACTTTGGCAAGGACGTTGTAACTAAAAAAATCAAGGAAGATCTGAACATCAACATCAAATTCATTACGGGTGACGACACCAAATTAAATACGTTTTTTGCAGGCGGAGAAATGCCGGATCTGATCACAACGTTTGACTCCAACTCCCCGGTTGTCCAGAAGGCGGCCACATGGGCGCTGCCGTTAAATGATCTTGCCGAGAAATATGATCCTTATTTCAATAAAGTAGCAGCACAGGATACGATCAACTGGTTCCAGTTGAAGGACGGCAAAACGTACGGATATCCGAACTATTCCAATACGCAGGAGGATTATGACAGCGGTAACATTCCTGCCAAAACGGCATTTATCATCCGCAAGGACGTATATGAGGCTATAGGGAAGCCGGCTATGGGAACGCCGGAAGAATTCCGGGCTGCTCTCGCGGACATCAAGAAGCAGTTCCCTGCTCTGATTCCACTGGGCTTTAACTCCATCGGTGAAGGCACCGGCTCGCTTGGCGACGTGCTGCAGGATTTCATCGGCGTGCCGCTCGAAGACGAGAACGGCGGTTTCTATAACCGTAACCTGGATGAAGACTATCTGACTTGGGTGAAGGCATTCAATACCGTATATCGTGACGGAGCGATCAGCGATGACAGCTTTGCCGATGACGGAACAGCTTTTGAAGAGAAGGTCAAAGCAGGCAAATACGCAACGATGATGCTGGACGGCACGCCGCAGCAGGGTGGTAACCTGCAGAGCTTCTACAGCAACAACAAAGGCAGTGAGTACATCGCGATTGACGGACCGCAAAGCACGGTCGGACATGCGCCGACCCTGAACCAATCCGGTATCACCGGCTGGATGATCAGCTTTATTACCAAAGAGAATGCAGATCCTGCCAAATCCATTCAGCTCTTCACGTATTTGTTAAGCGAAGAAGGACAAATGCTGATGAACTATGGGATTGAAGGCGAGACCTATCAGGTGAATGCAGATGGAACAGTAGAGTTCCTTCCTGAGGTGAAGGATCTTCAGATGAACAATTCGGATACGTTCAAGAAGGACTACCGTATGGGCGAATTCATGTTCTTCGGTCATGACCGCCACAAAGCGCTGAGCGGGGATGCATTCCCGGATGCCATCAAGCAGATGCAGGAATGGGGCAAAGGGAAGCTCGTACCGCACTTTATTTTGGAGAATATCAACCCGGACCAAGGAACACCGGAAGCACGCTCCCTGACGGCCATCAATACGAAATGGAACTCAACTCTCGTCAGTATGATCCGTTCGAAGGATGATGCAGCATTCGATAGCCTTTTGAACGAATACAAAAAGTTCCTGGACGATAACAACTGGGATAAAATCACCGAAGTCCGCAACGAGAAGATGAAAGCGAACAAAGAAAAGCTGGGGCTGAAATAAGTAAATCTCTTGCTGGGAGAGCTCCTTTCTTGATAGGAAGGGGCTTTCTCTATGTCAGCGGTTCAGAGTAAAGCCATGGGATAGGAAATATAAACAGAACACTGGAGGGAAACAACATGTCGAACATCACAATCTACCAGTCAAACGGTGAAGAGCAATTATTCGTTAAGAAAACCAAGGAGCAGCTGGCGCCCGTATCCCCGGAGGCACAGCAGCACACAATTGTTATCGATGAGGAGCAGACGTTTCAGGAGATGGATGGCTTTGGAGCGTCCTTTACGGATTCCGCTGCTTATCTGATTCATCAAGTGCTGGAGACCGAGCAGCGTTCGGAGCTCATGACACAATTGTTCGATGCCAACGAAGGGATCGGTCTGTCGGTACTGCGGCAACCGATGGGCGCGTCTGATTACGCTCGGGATTTCTATAGTTATAATGATCTGCCGGAAGGTCAATCCGATGAGGAACTGAAGCAGTTCTCCATCGCACACGATGAGGATGATATGATTCCACTGCTGCAGGAAGCGCTGCGATTGAATCCCGATGTGAAGCTGATGGGCTCGCCTTGGAGTCCCCCAGGCTGGATGAAGACGAGCGGCTCGATGATTGGCGGAGAGCTGAAGCCGGAATATTATTCGGTGTATGCAAATTATTTTGTGCGCTATATTCAGGGATATGCTTCACACGGTCTCCCGATTTATGCCGTTACCCCGCAAAATGAGGCGCTGTATTCACCCGGGCACTATCCGGGCATGATCATGCTGCCTGAAGTACAAAGCGAATTCATCAAGAATCACTTGAAGCCGCAATTCGTGAAGAACCGGATCAACACAAAAATCCTCTGTTATGATCATAACTGGGATAAGCCGGATTACCCGATGACGGTATTCGAGCAAGCGGAAGATGCAGTGGATGGTGTTGCCTGGCACTGGTATGGCGGCAAGCCGTCGGCCCAATCTGACGTATTCGAAGCTTTCCCTGGCAAAGAGGTGCATTTTACGGAAGGGTCGGGCGGTGAGTGGATTCCGCCGTTTGAGCAGGCCTTCTCCAATGTAATGCGGACGGGTATTGAGATTCTGCGCAATCATAGTAAGTCCTATGTGCTGTGGAATATGGCCTTGGATGAGAAGAATGGTCCTACCGTGCCTGGCTTTGGCAAAAGCACCTGCCGCGGCATCGTGACCGTTAATCAGCAGACAAAGGAGCTAACGTATACGCTGGACTATTATGCGCTGGCACATTTCAGCAAATGTGTCCGTCCGAAAGCGCTGCGTGTTGCTTCCACCAGCAATGATCTGATCCGCTCTGTTGCCTTCAAGAATACGGATGGTTCAATCGCAGCCGTATTGTTCAACGACAGCGAGGCACCGGAGAGCGTGGCGATCCAGCTGCGCGGGGAAGAGGCATTGCAGCTGGAGATGCCGGCCAAGAGCGCTCTGACTGTCATGCTGGCGAACAGCTAGTGAACGAACAGAGTCGAGATTAGCGGTCGGCTCCATATTCGTACGGAACTATAAAAAACAGCCGCCGGGATGTCCTCGGCAGCTTGGAGCCTGGAATCTTGTGTTCCAGGCTTTTTTGTGATGAGCATGAACTTATTTTAACAAAAAGAAAAATACAGAAAAAAGAAGCAGGGTGCCTAATAGGATCAGCGTGGCTTTATGCTGGTTCGTATTGCGGAGGTACTTCCATTCCATATACGCGCGAAGGGCCAGAGCAATAATCAGGGAGACGAGAAACATCCGCTGAATAGCTGCCGCCGTGATTATGTCCAAGAAGCCGATGATTGCAATTCCGATAATCACGATGAAGAAGATCACGCTTCCGCGGAAATAATATGAGGCTCCGGCGGTATCGTACATTTTTTTGAACTTGCTTTCTTCTTTGTCAACGATAATGAAGTTCAATAACGTTTGCATGACGCCGAGGACCGCACCTACAAAGATGATAAACACCCATTATTCCTCCTCACCGATCATTGTAGCCTGTAAGTCCGAACACATAAGACTCCAGTAAACCCTTCAGTTGATTGAATGACTCGGGTCTTGCGCTGTATTTATATTTTTCGTTTGGCATTTTGAAATGCATTCGCAAGAGCCCCGCGGTTTTGAGCAGGGACAGGTGATAGTGGAGATTGCTCTTGGAGAGCTTGGTCTTCTGCTGCAATTCGGTAAATGTGACCGGTCCGTTAGCCAAAATGTGCAGCAGCGTCAGCCTCTTCTCGTCAGCCAATCCCTTGGTCATGCGCAGCAGCTGATTGGTTGGTGTATCCTCGTCAATCTGCTCATCGTCTACGGCATAGCTAACGATGAGTTGATTGCTCACAAAGTCCAGCCGGTTCAGCGGCTTGATGTGATAGGTGGGGATGAGAAGCAGGCCGTTGTATTCGTCTGAGGAATCCAGCACAATGCCGCTCGTTGCTTCATCAATCAGATCGATGTATGAAAGTTGTGGCTTCAATTGTTCCATACGTGCGGCGGAGCGCCCCAGTAATTCATGAATCTCAGGCGGGATGGTATAGGCCTGTTGCCACTCTAACATGATCTCATGGCTAAGGTCACGGAACGTTTTAAGCCCCATGGGTATTCCATCCTCAAGATAAGGCGCCAAGAGCTCATACAACTGACCTTCGCCTAAGCTTTTGAACCAGCTGAGAAACCGCTCGACGTTGTCTTTTTCCGGGCTGTCGACAATGATCAGATGCAGATAAGCAATGGTTTCGTACAGGTTCAGCTCTTCCAGCTTCTTCTTAAAAGATGCAGGCAGCTTCTTCTCAATTTCCTTCCTCCATTTATTGCCGAGATCGTGCAGTTGATTTTTATTGTCTGTATATGCGAACAAGCTGGTTACCAGCTCGTGAACAGGCGAATAGTCAATTCTGATTAAGGTCATGGTCATTCTCCTTCAAGGGCTCATCTATCCGTTTTTAGGATACCACAACCTGGGAAAAATAAATATTGAACTTATTATTGGTTTGTATATAATTGAACTAAATTAATTAGTTCAAAAAAATATGAACTTATGGGCAGGGAAAGGAGAGAGGTGGGGATGAACAATTGATTTGTTGTGGATTACCTCATACGGCAGCAGCAGATGGAGCGGGATCAGGAGGCTGGAGAGGCTTGGAAATACAGGCAAGTCCGGAGCTTGATCTCGATAACCCGACATGGGGTGCTTTATTCCTGACACTGCGGTCCACTTTCGTCCAGTCGGACACAGGTTCCATTATTCGCTGAAAACCTCTCTATTTTCCTATCCACTCGGACACAGGTTCCGTTATTCGCTAAAAACCACTCTATTTTCCTGTCCACACGGACACAGGTTCCGTTAATGTGCCAGAATCGAGGATTAATCATCGAAAATCCTGAAATAACGGATCTCTTGTCCTCATAATGTTACAAACCAGCAGAAAACAGCAAAATAGCGGAACCACGGTCCTCAAAGACCGGCCAATCAACTCCTGAACTACGCTATGTAAGGCCATTTCGACCGATCAGTAAGCGGGCCTAAGTTCAACCTTAAAGGGGTGATAAGGAAGAATGGATCAACCTATGACGAAATGGAGCTGATATCGATGGACTTTCTTTCTAGGGATCGTTTAAGCGAATGCACCATGCAGACACCTCCGGAATTGGCTATTGGTAGTGAGGATCCAGGCGATGCTCTGCTGTCCGCTGTGCTTGCATTGCCTGAAACCTTGAGACAGCCGATGTATTTGTATTACTATGAGAAATTCAACACCTTGGAAATAGCGGAAGTCCTTCAGATTGAGCCTGTCAATGTACGGAATCGCATGAGCAGAGCCCGCAAGAAATTGAATATCATGCTGGGCAAGAAAGTGGGGGCGCTGCGGGACGGTAGACGAAAGTAAGAAAGGCCTCGCCTCCTTCCTCTTGACTTCTTGAGTTAGGATCGGGTATTATCTCCAATAACTTGAATAAATCAAGCAAAAGCAATGAAGAGAAAGAGTACCTTGGCGACGTCTTTGAACAGAGAGCCCCGGCTGGTGAAAAGGGGTAAGGAAAGAACCTTGGGAACATGGTCTCTGAGCTGTGCACCGAAACCCGTAAGCGGGTTGTAGGCTGTGCCGGAACCCGCATCCGTTAACATGCTAGGGTATACCCGCGATGATTCGCGCCGTACCCGAAGAGGTGAGTGCCGCGAGGCATGAATGAAATTGGGTGGTACCACGTGAGCGACAAGCTCTCGTCCCTTTGGGATGAGGGCTTTTTTTGTTGTCCATAAAAAGGAGGATGAACGATATGACAAACATTTTTATCGGCGGTGCCTGGCCTTATGCCAACGGTTCCTTACATTTGGGGAGGCTCGCAAGCTTACTGCCCGGCGACGTGTTAGCACGTTATTTCCGCGCGAAGGGAGAGCAGGTGTTGTATGTGTCCGGCAGCGATTGCCATGGTACGCCGGTGGCGGTGCAGGCGATTCAAGAGGGGGTAACGCCTCGGGATATTGCGGATCGGTATCATGGAGAGTTTGCGAAATGCTTCGAACAGCTGGGTTTTTCCTACGATTTGTATACGCGAACCGATCAGGAATTTCATCATGGCGTGGTTCAGGAGCTGTTTCTGAAGCTGCTGGATAACGGCCATCTGTATCGGAAAACGATCCAGCAGACGTATTGCGAGACCGATCGGCGGTTTCTGCCGGACCGTTATGTGGAAGGAGACTGTCCGGTATGCGGCAGCAGGGCTCGCGGTGACCAGTGCGACGTCTGTTCAACCCTACTGGATCCGTCGGATCTGAGTAACAGAGCCTGCAAAATCTGCGGCAACCCGCCAGTAGAACGGCCAACCGAGCATTATTATGTTTCGCTGTCGCATTTTCAAGGAGAGCTCACCGATGACCTGAATAACGCCAAGGGCTGGCGGGAGAATGCGATCCAGCTGACTCGAAGATATCTGGAGGAAGGGCTTGTGGACCGGGCGGCGACGAGGGATCTCACTTGGGGAGTGGATGTACCCGTCCCTGGCTTCGAGGATAAGAAAATCTATGTATGGATTGAGGCGGTAAGCGGCTATCTATCCGCCAGCAAGCAGTGGGCCGCGGAAACGGGCGGCGATTGGGAGTCCTTTTGGCTGAAAGAGAGGGAGGATATAACAGCTTATTATGTTCATGGGAAAGACAATATCCCGTTTCACACATTGATCTGGCCAGCGCTGCTTAAGGGTGCCGGAGGACTGCATGTGCCGGATCGGATCATTTCCTGTGAGTACATGACGCTGGAAGGGAAGAAGTTCTCGACCAGTCGGAACTGGGCGATCTGGGTACCGGATTTGCTAAGTCGCTATCAGCCGGATTCGATCCGCTACTTCCTCATTGCGAACGGTCCCGAGAAGCGGGATACCGATTTTTCCTGGCGGGAGTTCATTCATAGCCATAATGGCGAGCTGCTTGGAGCTTTTGGGAATCTCGTGAATCGAACTTTGGTGTTTGTGAACAAATCGTTTGACGGGAAGGTACCCGAAGGGCGCATAACTGAAGAGTGGCAGAGACGTATGGAGTCATTGTACCGGGAGGCCGGAACGCTCATCGAAGAGGGGCGATTGAAGGAGGCGCTGGAATTAATTTTTAGTACGGTACGTCATGCGAACAAATATTTTGATGAGCGCAAGCCATGGATTCAGGTCAAGGAGGATCGCGAAGCTTGCGGGGATACCCTCTTCACCTGTGTTCAGATCATCGCTAACCTGACGAATCTGCTGCAGCCGTTTATCCCGTTTTCCTGTGAGAAAATAAGAGGCTTTCTCTCGTTGAAGCCAGCAGCGTGGAATTGGTGCAATGTTCCGGCTGGCGAGCCCCTCCATCACGTGGAGCTCTTGTTTGAACGTATCGATACAAGCCGGATTGAGGAGGAGACCCGCAGGCTGGAGGGGTTGTCCTTCTGAGGGGGGCGGAAGGGTTCCGCCTCCTTAAATCTTGAAGGAAGGTTGAGGCAGATGGAGTTGGGAGAGCGGGTGCTGAATCCGTTGAGTATGTGCTTCGTACGACGAGTCCTAGGGATTATGTGCTTTGTATGATGACTTTAGGGGATTTTGTGTTCCGTGCGATGACTTGGGGGATTTATGTACTTTGTAACTTTGTAGGATGACCCTTGGGGGTTTGTACTCTGTACGATGACCTTAGGATTTATATACTCTGCAATGACCCTAGTGGTTAGATGTGCTCTGTACGATCGCCCTAAGAGCTAATGTGCTCTTTATGAGGACCTTAGGGTTTATGTGCTCTGTATGACTTAGGGTGTATGTGCTCTGTACAATGGCCTTATGGGTTATGTACTTTCTACGAGACCCTAGGTGTTAATGTATCTTGCGCCAAGATCTTGGGGAAAAACAGGGCTTCATCAAGGGAGCACGGGTATCATTTACGATCAAGTATGGATTGGCCGTTTTTAGAGGACCGTGGTTCCGCTATTTTGTTGTTTTTTGCTGATTTGTAACGATATGAGGACAAGAGATCCGTTATTTCACAATTTTCGGGGTATTTATCCGTGATTTGAGCAAATAACGGAACCTGTGTCCGATTGGACTCGCAAATAGAGTGGTTTTAAGCAAATAACGGCTCCTGTGTCCGAATGGACACGAAATAGCCTTGTTAACTTAACCTCAATCATCCACGGATTCAGCAGGCGAAGCGGTCCTAGCCTGAACAGCTACATACGATAATTAGTTGTTTTCCAGGAAATTCTCACGAATTTCTAATTACAGAGTTTCTACACCATAGATGGAACCTTATATGGGGACTTGACGGGGAACGCAGACAATGGATAATGATGAAGGATGTATTTTTAGAGTCCATATAGAGCAAAACGATAACAAACAAGGACAACATACGAGGAGTGCACGAATGACAGATAGAATTTGGTGGAAAGAGGCCGTAGCGTATCAGATCTACCCTCGAAGTTTTATGGACAGCAATGGCGATGGCATCGGAGATTTGCAAGGTATTATATCGAAGCTGGATTACTTGAAGGAGCTCGGCATCGATGTCATCTGGATTTGCCCGATATACAAATCGCCGAACGACGATAACGGATACGACATTTCCGATTATCAGGACATCATGGAAGAGTTTGGAACGATTCAGGATTTTGATCAGCTGCTCCAAGAGGTTCATAATCGGGGCATGAAACTGATCATGGACCTGGTGATCAACCATACCTCCGATGAGCATCCATGGTTTGTCGAATCGCGTTCGAGCAAGAGCAATCCCAAGCGCGATTATTATATATGGACGGATGCCAAGAACGGCGAGGAGCCGAACAACTGGGAGAGCATCTTCGGTGGTTCCGTGTGGGAATATGATGAACCGACGGAACAGTACTACATGCACATTTTCTCCCGCAAACAGCCGGACCTGAATTGGGAAAATCCGAACGTGCGCCGGGAACTGTACGATATGATCAACTGGTGGCTGGATAAAGGTATCGATGGCTTCCGGATTGATGCGATCTCCCACATCAAGAAGGTACCGGGATTCCCCGATATGCCAAATAAATACAAGCTGAGATATGTGCCTTCCATGGACGGACATATGAACCGGGAAGGCATTCATATGTTCCTGAACGAGCTGAAGCAAGAGACGTTTGATCGGTATGACATTATGACGGTGGGCGAAGCGAACGGCGTCAGCGTTCAGGATGCGGATCTGTGGGTAGGAGAGTCCAGCGGCAAATTTAACATGATTTTTCAATTTGAGCACATGGGACTTTGGAGTAAGAGTGTTACCGGGGGCGTAGACATTTATGCGCTTAAGAAAACCCTGACCCGCTGGCAAAAGGGCCTTGAAGGCGTAGGCTGGAACGCTCTCTTCATGGAGAATCACGACCAGCCGCGGTCGGTATCTACATGGGGCAATGACGGTGCGTATTGGGATGCATCCGCCAAGTCGCTGGCTACGATGTATTTCTTCATGCAGGGGACTCCGTTTATCTATCAAGGCCAGGAAATCGGAATGACAAACGTGCAGTTTGAATCCATTGAGGACTACAATGATGTGGCAATCAAGAATCTGTACCGCATCGAATCCGAGAACGGCAAGAGTCATGACGAGATCATGAGGATCATCTGGAAGAATGGACGGGATAATTCCCGAACACCGATGCAGTGGAATGACGGGGAGCAGGCAGGATTCACGAGCGGCACCCCGTGGCTGAAGGTAAATCCGAATTACAAGGAGATCCATGTCGAGAAGGCACGGAAAGATCCGAATTCCATCTATCACTACTATAAAAAAATGATTGAAATTCGCAAGGCGCATCCTGCATTGGTATACGGCTCCTATGAGCTTCTGTTGAAGAATCATAAGCGGATTTATGCGTACACCCGAACGCTGGAAGACGAGCAATTGCTGATCATCACGAACCTGACGGCAGATGAAACGGTATTCAATCTGTCGAAGGATATCAAGTACCGTGAATTCGAGCTGTTGATTTCCAACATGGAGGTCGGCAAGGAGAAGAGCGTCCGCACGCTGCCGCTGAAGCCGTATGAAGCGAGGGTTTATCGGTTGAAACACTAGTACCACAGAAGAGGAGCCCCAGCGGGAATGCTGCGGGCTCCTCTTAGTTCATCCATCGGTATACGTTAGTTACTTCACCGGATTAGCTGTCTGTTTCATGAATCCAAGCCGTTAATATGGCCTCAAAAAGCTCAGGCTCCTCGAACATCGGATTATGGCCGCTTTTTTCAAAAATGACCTTCTTCACGTTCTCTTGCGACCCGTCGACAGTATCCCATAGCGATACGGGGCCGACCAGGTAGTCGTAACGCCCAAGACCGAGGAATATCGGCTTGGTGAAGCCTTTCAGTGATTCGATCAGATTGAGCTGCGCGAAAGCCTCTCCCCATAAATGATCCATAACGGGCATGTTCGTGAAAACTCCATCCCACATCGATGCCGCATCAAAGGCATAGTTATAGAAGCTGTGGGCTCCCATCCGGATGCACATATGAACAAAGCGCCGCTCGGGCTCCCTCTGAATATCACCTTCCAGCAGGGCCATATCACCTTCAAACTGCAGCTTCCGGGCAGGACTTGCCGTCTCGTTGAAGCCATCCAAACTCTGCTGCTGTCGTTCCAGGCTGTTGGTCGGCGCAGCATTCAGCAGAATGACCTTCCGGACAGACTCCGGATATTGGGCGGCATACTCCAAGGCCATGAAGGCGTGCCCCGAATGCCCTAATATGATAAAATCCTCCAGTCCCAGCGTTTGTTTTGCCGTTTCGATATCATCCAGAACCTGATCCAGTGTATAGTCTTCCGGTTCCAGTGCTCGAGGGGGCTTCACAAATCCTCTGTGATCCAGGAAAATCAATTGAAATTGGGTATAGAGCAACTCCGAAAATAAGCGGGGATAGTAAATACTGCTTCCCACCACCAATATGGGCATGCCCCTTCCATGAATGGAAACACTCAAAGCAAATCCGTCGCTCATGATCGTACGCTGTGTGTGCATGTGTATCGTCCTCTTTTCTTATTTTGTTTAATCGCAACATCCCCTTTCCTGTTCGGATTCCATTACATTCTCCATAGAACGTTCCAACATTCTACATCACCTCGATTAGCGTTCGTTCAAGCTCAGTATATCACAGGCGCGTAAAGCCGGTTTGCACGGGAGCTTACTACATTACTACAGACTGGGAAAAAAGGGGGTGCGAAACCGATCTCCTGCGTTTCTTTTATTCAGCAATGTCACCGATCGTTAGGGTGAGCTCAGGATAATCCGCGTCAATCGCCTTCTTCCGCTCCATGATGTGGTTCATTTCAAAGGCGGAGCCGAATAATTCGGGCTCGGGTTTGAAAGTCACACTGGTGCCAGTGTCTTGAGTCAAACCAACTGTCAAAAGTCCGGTTTGCGGAATGCCGTGGCGGTACTCTTGACGATACACCTTGCCGTCGCGACGAATCTCTACGGCCAGACGCTGAGAGAGGGCATTGACCACGGCGATACTGATGCCTTTTTCCGCGCCAGGGACGAGGAAGTGTGCGCTTGAATTCAAGCGGTGGACATCGGTCAGAATCGATTGGACGGCAGGAATGCTGGAATTCGGAAGGGCCTGCACGGGAATGCCTCTGCCGTTGTCGGTCACCGTTACGCTGCCATCCCCATGCAGAAAGATGCCAATCTGATTGCCGTACCCGTTCGTATGCTCCAATATCGAATTCTCCACCACCGCCCAGAGCAGCTGATGAATATCGAAATTCTGCGAGGTTCCGAAATACATCCCCGCATGATTGCGGGTTTCTGTCATTTCCAGATAATCGCTCGTATCAAGAAGATCGCCCGCCGCAGACAGCAGCAGCAGGAACGGCAGGCTCCGGTGCTTGGGCAGAGCGTAGCGTCCACCGTGCTCTTGCACGAGTAAATCCGCGCCGAGAAGCGCCTTGAGGTGATGATACAGCTGGCCGGTCGTCCCCATGTTCAAGCGTTCCACCAGCTCGGAGCCGGTCAAGGGCTCTGTCATGACGGCCTTTAAAATATCGAGGCGCTGCTTATTGCCCAGGGCTGCGAGGATTTTGGCTGCCTTCTCGGTGTTCATGTCCAGCAATTGCTCCATTCGGCGTTCCTGGGGCTCCCACCGGAGTCCATCGCCGTTCAGGTGCACCTGTCCGGAGTAAAAGACGGAGCCGGGTTCATGGTTCGAGACATGTATGTTGGATGCTGAAGTGATTTCTTGGGGCTGCTGGTTTGATGCGGAAGCTGGTTTTCGTTCCACCAGAGCTTGGTATACAAGCTGCTGCAGCGCCGCCATTTGTTTCTGTAAGACATCCATTTCATGGAGCAGGTCGCGTGTCATAGGAGTCATCAACCTCACTTATCGTAAATTTATGTTATTACGTAATTATTATATTACGTAATAACATAAATGTAAATCCACTTTAAGGAAATTTCCATTTGTATGAGTGAAAGGAAAGATCGTTCGGGGTTTTGGGAAGGGCAAATGCTTCTGTTGGGTGGAACTGTAACCAGTGGTAAAGTCTGGATAGGATGCGTTGTTCTGGCGGTTCGGTGACCAGGAGATCCCCATATACAAAAACAAAGACCACGCTTGCCATATGGGGGCGTGGTCTTAAATTATATAGAAATTCTAGGTCGGCTCTGGGCCTCCTGTTACTTCGGGATTGGCCTCCAGAATCCCCTCCGTGATGTTCCAAAGCGTGGGTAGGAAGCGAATGACTTCGTCTGCCCGCTTTTGCAGATCTGCCGTGGATGTAATGCCAAGATCCGCAAGTATGGCGTCAAAGGCCGGGGCGTATTCCCGTTGAAACTCAGGAGGTCCATCAGCTTCCAAAATGTTGTGGCAGCGTGCAAAGGTGGCGACCATCCAGAAAACAGCCTCTCGATGGCTGCCGTTCAGGATCAGCTCGCGGCTGCCTTCAATAGCAATCGGTCTTGCGTCCACGGTAATATCGCTGCTGAAGAAGAAAGTTGTCTTCGCAATCGCGGCAGCGGCGTCGAAGGTTCGAGAGAGTCCATTGAGATGATTCATCGCTTGCTCGGCCGTCATGTCCTTACAGCCCAGCAGTCTTAACAACTCTTCGTAGATTTCCTCTCGGCCGTATTCCTTAAGCACATCGCGGGCTGCCGCATAACGCAGTCTGACGGTTGGGTTCCGAAGAGCGGCAACCAGCAGCAAGTGGGTCGTAACGCCGGTAGGGAAGAGCCAGGAGGTAACCTGTCTATGCCAGGAGGCAGAAGGATCGATGGATCTGAGCCCGGTAATGATGCGTTCTCGCACATTCTCGCAGCGGCGGCTGACCCAGATCCTCTCGGCGAAATGCCGGGAAACCTCTGTTTGCAGCTTGCGGAGCTGCCCGGTCGGATCGGACATCAGGGTGTCTACCCGAAAGCTGCCGACCAGATGATAGGACGTTAATACCTGCTCGGGCGAGGACAGGTCCCGCCAGGAAAGATAGGTGGCCTCAATCAAGGCGTCCTGGTAGACAAACTTTCCGAGCTTGAGAGGGGGTTCTGCGTCTTCAGTGACAACGACAACGTCGATGTCCGAGGACGGGGCCATCTCGGCATCATCCGGCTTCCCTACGGTGGAGCCGCTAAAATAGGCACCCATAAAGCCGGGCTCCCTGCTGGCATGCTGCAAGACCCAATCGGTGGCTGCTGCTCGTGCTGATCCCACGTTCATGTCCTACTTCCTCCTCTACCTGCATGAGTATCTAAGTAAAATAACAAAAATATCCTATTCTTCATTACATTATATGGGCTTTAAATCTAGAGTACAACCGCATGAGGCTTGATGGCTCTCGTTGTGCCGAGGGATTGGCGGCATTAGGTAAGAAGGGAACATGGTACGGGTGGAGGGATTCGAGAAGGTTAGCGCTCATAAGCAGCATCGGTATATCCAACGTGAAATGCCAAAACGGACATTCCCATCATCGCTGAAGCTTCGGCGATGGAGAATGTCCGTTTTGATGTTTATTCTATTCATCCGCAATCACTAGCGTTGTACTGGTTTTTTTGAATTTTGGAATGAGGCTTGCATTGACGTTGGCATCTGTCACGATGGTATCAATTTTGTCGAGTGATGCGATAGAGATGGTAACGTCTTTGCCAAACTTGGTGCTGTCCGCCATAACAAACACCTCTTTGGACAGCTCGATCATTTTTTTACGAGTAATGGCTTCTTCCAGATTATAGTCGGAAATGCCTTTCTCGATGGTAATGCCGCTGCAGCAGATGAAGGCCTTCAGCACATTCAGCTCATGGAAGTTGAAAATGTATTCATACGCTACGATGGACTGTTCCTCGCGCCGGATTTTGCCGCCAATCATAATCAGCTCTACATCGCTGTCCATCAGCTCAATCGCAACCGGAAGCGAATTCGTAACCACCGTCAGCTTCTTCTTATGCTTCACGTATTTGGCGATCTGATACGTGGTCGAGCCGCTGTCGATGTAGATACAATCGCCGTCATGGATGAATTCACTGCTTTTGCGGGCGATCCTGTCCTTCTCTTCCAGCTGGCTGACCATACGCTCATCCATGGAGGATTCGCCGAACCGGGACTCTACGAGTTTAACCCCGCCGTAAATCTTCTCAATCCGGCCTTGCTTGGTCAAAGTGTTCAGATCCCGGCGCAGTGTATCCACAGAGATATTCAGCTCTTCGGTTAGTTCCGTGATCTTTAATACTTTTCTAATCGTAAGCAGCTCTAGTATTTTCTTGTGCCTCTCCAGTGGAAACATTCGCCCTCACCCATTCAATTTGCATTAGTAGTTGACGCTCGCTTTCAAGTCTAGTTTACTCATTCGTGCCTCCATATTCAATAGATTTACCCATATTATTCGTAAGTTAGGCATGTGATACAGTTAAATATAGTCAACAATTAGTATTAATTTATGAATGATATATGCATAATTTACTTACATTTAACAGTTTGCATGATTCTTGTTTACATATGGTTTTTATACTGAGGATGTGTTCAAGGAGGTGAGCCGATTGTTGAAGCTTCAGCATATAAGCAAACAATTCGACGATAAAGTGGTTTTGGATGACATCAGCGTAGAAATCGGTACAGGTGAGATTGTGTCACTGCTTGGTCCGAGCGGCAGCGGAAAGACCACATTACTGAATATCATTTTGGGACTCACCCGGATGGACCAGGGAAGCATCGTGTTCCATGATCAGGATCTGAGCAGCGTACCGATGAAGAAGCGGGGCTTTAATATTGTTTTTCAGGATTATGCCTTATTCCCGAATTTGAATGCCTACGACAATATTGTATACGGGCTGCGCAATAAGAAGGGAACTCTGAGTGAGCAGGAGGTACAGGAATACATCGACTTTCTGGAGCTACAGCCCCACTTGAAGAAGAGGATCAGCGAGCTGTCAGGGGGTCAGAAGCAGAGGGTGGCCCTGGCAAGAACACTTGTCACCAAGCCGAAAATTCTGCTGCTCGACGAACCGCTCAGTGCGCTGGATGGCGTCATTAAGGAGTCGATCAAGCAGCGTATCCAGTCGATTGCCAGAGAATTCAAACTCACCACGATCATTGTGACGCATGATCCGGAGGAGGCGCTGACGCTGTCCGATAAAATCCTGATTATTAACCAAGGGAAAATCGCCCAGTTCGGTACGCCACAGGAGATTGTTCATCATCCCCAGGATGATTTTGTGAAGCAGTTCATCATCAAGCAGCTGCATATCAAAAGGCAGAATATTTACAATCTGTTCGGTGAGCATTATGCCTAATGTGAAGCCGGAAATGCGGGTAATCTTCACCGTCATTCTGATCTTGTTCGCTGGGTTTCTGTTCCTGCCGTTGCTTATATTGCTGGTTCGTTCCTTCGAGTCCGATCAGGGATTTACCCTCGGTCACTATATGTCACTAGGCTCGAACCGGGAATTGATGACAGCGATCGGCAACAGTGTGAAGGTATCGGCGTTAACGGCGCTGATCACAACCATCCTGGGATTTATGCTGGCGTACTCCATTCATTGCACGAGGATATATCAGCCCCTCAAAGGGGTGTTGAAAACCGTCATCATCGTCCCGATGCTGCTTCCGACGATTACGTATGGGTTCGCCATTATGTATTCGTTTGGTAACCAGGGATTGATCACCCGGCTTGCCGGACGCAATTTGTTCGAAATCTACGGATTGAACGGATTACTCATCGGCTATGTCGTATACACGCTGCCTCCCGTATTCCTGCTGATCCATAACGCTTTTCAATACATTGATAAAAAGTTCATCATCGTATCCAAGTTAATGGGAGACGGAACGATGAGAAGTTTCATGAACACCATTCTGCGCCCTCTCGCGGGTGCGCTGGGCGGAGCTTTTGTACTTTCCTTTATTTTAAGTTTTACGGATTTCGGGATACCGGCTTCCGTTGGCGGTACCTATCCCGTCGTGGCAACGCAGCTGTATCAGGTGATGCTGGGCTCCATTCCGGACTTCAACCAAGGCGCTGTTATTGCGGTTCTGATGCTGATTCCGGCCGTGTTCGGCATCTGGCTGCTGAATTATCTGGAGAAATGGAATTTTCACTATGACAAGCTGTCGGATATCGAGCTGCCGCGGCACCGAGTGCGGGATATCGCATTCGGAGTTATTTCATCGGTGATCGTGCTTGGAATGCTCTCTATTTTTGCCGTGATGTTCATTGCACCATGGCTGAGCAGTTATCCCTATGACCTGACGTTTACGTTCAAGCATGTACGGGACGTGTTTCAATCGAGCGATTTGACGGGGGTATATCGCAACTCGCTCTGGGTCGCCCTCCTGACGGCTCTGTTCGGAACCCTGATGGCATACGGATCGGCATTGCTCAATGTCCGCACCTCGTTAAAAGCCCGATCGGCGGTAGATATGGTATCGATGATTACCAATACGGTACCCGGCATGGTGCTGGGGATCTCCTACCTGCTCCTCTTTAATGGAAGCAGCCTGAAGGGCACGTTTGTCATTATTGTCTTATGCAATATCGTGCATTTCTTTACGACGCCGTACTTAATGGCCAAGAACTCTCTGTCCAAAATGAATCCATCCTGGGAGACTACCGGGGAGCTGTTGGGCGACAGCTGGTTCAAGACCGTATATCGGGTGATCCTGCCGAACTCGGCCTCAACCGTCATCGAGATGTTTGGCTACTATTTCATCAACGCTATGGTGACGGTCAGCGGGATTATCTTTCTCGTATCGGCCCAGACGTCGCTTGTTGCCAGCAAGATCAAAGAGCTGCAGCATTTCGCCAAGTTTAATGAAATCTTCGTGCTGTCGATGCTGATCTTCTTCACGAATCTGATCATCAAGCTGGTGTGCGACGCATGGCAGCGGAGGACTTCCGTTCGACGCTGAGCTATTGCTGCAAGGGATGCATGTCCGCTGCGACGCCGGATCGTACTTCCGATCGCTGTTATCTTCAGATTTCTCTGATTGAATGAATCAACTGCAGAAATCCGAGGCGAACGCATACGCTTCTCCAGTACGATTCCGTCCTCTTTCGCTGGGTGACAGCACGAAGCACCAAGCAAGAAGCAAGAAGTACCGTGCCCAGAAGCATAATCTGCAATTCAATCAAAGATATGCGCAAGCAAGTTAGACCCATCTTTTCACTTGATTTCTAATATAACAACACAACAAGGAGTGGAGTTACTCATGATCAAAACGTTAAAAGGAATGCTGCTGTCATTAATCGCTATCAGCATGGTGTTTGCACTGGCTGCCTGTGGCAGCGGCAGCGCGGGGGAAGCGAAGAAGGTGGTCATCTACACGAACGGGGATGAAGAAGCCGTCGCCGCGATGGAAACCTCGTTGAAGAACGCGGGATATGACGGACAATATCTCGTGCAATCACTAGGCACTTCAGAGCTGGGAGGCAAGCTCATGGCCGAAGGGAACAAAATCGAGGCCGACTTGATCACGATGAGCTCGTACTTTATCGAGAGCTCGCAGAGCGAGCATTCCATGTTCAAGGACCTGGCTTTTGATACAGGCGCCGTTGACTCCTATCCGGCCTATTACACGCCGATTCTGGCGAATACCGGGTCCATCTTCGTCAATACGGAGGTGTTGAAGGAAAAAGGCTTGCCGATGCCAACCTCCATCACCGACCTGACCAAACCGGAATTCAGCGGACTCGTATCGATTCCGAACATCATGGATTCCTCCACCGGCTGGCTGCTGGTTCAGGCGATTATCAGCCAATACGGTGAAGACGCAGGCCGGCAGGTGCTCCATGATCTGATTGCCAATGTCGGACCGCATCTGGAAAGCTCGGGCTCGGGTCCGATCAAGAAGGTGCAGGCCGGCGAAGTAGCAGCCGGGTTTGGACTCCGGCATCAGGCCGTTGCGGCCAAAGCTGCCGGTGCACCGATTGATTACGTGGATCCGGTTGAAGGCAACTTCTCCCTGACCGAGTCGGTTGCGGTGGTGGACAAGGAGAATGCCACAACAGATTTGGCGATGAAAATGGCGGAAACCCTGATCAAGGACGCCAGAAAAGATCTGATTGTGAACTATCCGGTAGCCCTGTATGAGGGGGAGACTGTGGATGAGGTCAATAAACCAGCGTACGCCATGAAGTTCGAGAAACCATTGACGGTTGAGCTGTTGGAAGAGCACCAGCAATTTTTCAACGGATCTAAAGAATAGGCACCTTAGGAGCGATACGATATGAATAAATATAAACTTTTGACACCCGGCCCTTTGACGACAACCAGCTCGGTGAAGGAGGAGATGCTCCTTGACCGCTGTACATGGGATGACGAATATAAATCCATTACGCAAAAAATCAGATCACAGCTTCTGGCATTAGCCGGGGCGGATGCGGCACAATACACAGCTGTTCTGATGCAGGGAAGCGGAACGTTTGCCGTCGAATCCGTGATGACGTCAACCATATCGAAGGAAGATAAGGTGCTGATCGTGACCAACGGCGCCTATGGCGAGCGACTCGTGAAGATGGCGGAGTACATCGGACTGCATTACGCGGAATACAAGTTGAATTACAATGAACAACCAAGTGAGGATGAGCTGCGCTCGAGACTTCAAAAGGATCTGCGAATTACGCATATTGCGATGGTGCATTGCGAGACAACAACGGGGATACTGAACCCGCTGGAGATGGTATCCAGGCTGTCCAAGGAGTATGGGAAAACCCTTATTATCGATGCCATGAGCAGCTTTGGCGGAATGGAGATTGACGTTCAGGGTCTTGGCATCGATTACCTGATCAGCAGTGCGAATAAATGCATTCAAGGCGTCCCGGGATTTGGATTCGTCATCGCCAAGCTGGAGAAGCTTGCGTTATGCGAGGGGATTGCACGCAGCCTGTCGCTGGATCTGTACGATCAGTGGAAGGGCATGGACAAGGATGGCAAATGGCGCTATACCTCACCGACGCATGTGGTGGCGGCATTCTCCAAAGCGCTGGATGAGCTGGATGCAGAAGGCGGCGTATCCGCCAGATTCAGACGCTACCGGAATAACAATCGCCTGCTGCGGGAGAAATTGGCCCGGATCGGCATTCATGCCTATATAACCGAAGACAAGCAATCACCAATTATCACAACGTTTCTGTTCCCTGGTGAAGGGTTTAGCTTTGGGCAATTTTACGCTTATATCAAAGAAAGAGGCTATGTCATATACCCGGGCAAACTGACCGACGTGGATACCTTCCGCATCGGGAATATCGGGGAAATCTATGAACAGGACATCGAGGAGTTATGCCGCATTATCGAAGAATATAGGGGAGTGATAGCACAATGAACAGAATCGAAGGCGTTATATTGGACTGGGCCGGAACGGCCGTTGATTTCGGATGTTTTGCACCTGTGAATGTGTTTGTCGATATTTTCAAGAATGCGGGTATTGAAGTGACGATGGACGAAGCGAGAGCACCGATGGGCATGCTGAAGATCGATCATATCCGTGCCATGCTGTCGATGCCGAGAGTATCGGCTCTATGGGAAGCGAAGTATGGAGAAGCTTATCAAGAGCAGGATGTGCAGCGGCTGTATGCGGAGTTTGAGCCGGCCTTAATGGCTTCCTTATCCGAGTATACGGACCCGATTCCGGGTGTCATCGAGACGGTGGAAGCGTTGAAGTCACAAGGGCTGAAGATTGGCTCCACAACAGGCTATACAAGCAATATGATGGAGGTTGTTGTCTCGAATGCCCGGCAGAAGGGTTACAGTCCGGATGTCTATTTCACCCCGGATGACACACACTCGAAGGGAAGACCATACCCTTACATGATCTATCGGAATATGGAGTTTCTCCAATTGTCGGCTTCATGGAAAGTCGTTAAGGTGGGCGACACCGTCTCGGATGTAAAAGAGGGCGTGAACGCAGGCGTATGGTCGGTTGGAGTCGTCATCGGCAGCTCGGAAATGGGCCTGAGCCTGGACGAATTCCAGGCCTTGTCGGAATCGGAGCGGGAAGCTGCGATCGCGAAGGCCGAGCAGACGTTTATCCGGAACGGGGCGGACTTTACGATTCATACGATGTCCGAGCTCCCACAACTCATCGAGAACATAAATGGAATGTTGTCCGAGGGAAAAAGACCGGGGATGCAACCATAAAGGAATGATAATAAAAGGGCCGCGTTCTCACGCGGCTTTTTCTGCTGTGTGGCGGGTATAGGGTCTTCTACCGTGCTGTTACATCCCCCAACTGGGGCGGCGGTTCCCGAAACACGGTTCGCACCACAATCTCAGCCAGTAGAAACAGGGACAGAATGGCACTGTACACCCCGATGACATAACTCGTTTTATAGGCGAGTCCGAATCCGCTGTGGAACACAGCCGCAAACAGATGAATGAACAGGTTCGTGAAGCAGAAGGCATAACTTCTCGCCATCCATTGGCGATGTTGATGGATCTGTTTCTTTTTGATTTTTAGAATGGCGATGACCGTTATCGCGGGCCAGATGATGTTCAGCAGATTGAACGGGACACTCGTTAACTTGCCGCCGGTTGCGTAAGGAGCCATATACCCGGAGGTCAGCACAACCACCATGACGGAAGCGACGTAGACATAACCGTTCGCCCGGTGAAATCGCCGGTACTTTTGCAGCACCGTGTTCGAGAAGTTCATCGCGCCGCCAACCATGGCAATACATGCAAAAATCACATGTACATACATCACGTTCAGCCAGGCTGACACTGGCACCGTGCGCTTCGGGCTTTCCTTGTGGCTTAGAAATTCACCGGCCTGTGGGTCGTGGATGAAGTTGGCATACAGGACGTACAGGACAAATCCAGCGATCACCATCAGCATGGAACTGTAGAGACGCCGGGAAGTTTTTCTAGGATTCATGTTGTATAACCGCCTTGACCTTGATAGAGAGCCAGAGATTGCTAGGTTAGCGCCCAACTCTTCTTAATCTTAGCAGACGGGTAGTGTTCAGCTATAGTTAATTATTACCTGCTTATGCGGAGAGAAATCAAGTAAGGCTGCTCGAACTGTCCGTACAGATTTTCCCGGGATCCTCGAACCTTCATGATAGTCTTGGCGAGATGTATCTGCTTGCGGGTGAACGCGCGCTGGCGCTAATGCATTATGAGAAATCGGTTGAGCTGGACCCCGAGCATGCTGAAGGAATTCGTATGGTGAATGAGCTGCTTCAGTCCAATTAAGTCATGTGTCCAAACCGTCCTCTCAACACAGAAGAGCAGTCCGCATGGACTGCTCTTTCTCTATTGCACGTATGTGCCGATAAACTCCGTTACTTCCCGGTCATACCCCTCGGGATCGAATTGACGCGCCATGCCATGGCCTGCGTCAGGAACGACGAATAACCTCTTCTGCTCCGGACCATTCTTGTACAGTTCATATACCATCTCGGTAGGAACGAATAAATCCCCGCCGCCGTGAATAAACAGCATCGGCGTCTTGGACTTCTTAACCTGCTCCAGTGCCGAGGCTTCGCCGAATGAGTATCCGGCCCGAATCTTGGTCAGCAGGCTCGTGGACTGAACAAGCGGGAAAGAAGGCAGCTTATACATGCGCTTCAGCTGATAGGTCAGCTCATCCGTAACCGAGGTATATCCGCAGTCCTCCACAATGGCCTTTACCTGGGGAGGAAGCTCCTCGCCACTGGTCATCATCACCGTGGCACCGCCCATGGATACGCCATGAAGAACGATTTGGGACTTCTCACCCGTACGCTCGATGACTAAATCGATCCATTTCAGATAGTCCTTGCGTTCGGGCCATCCGAATCCGATATAATCACCTTCGCTTTTTCCGTGTCCGCGGGCATCGGGCAGCAGCACGTTATAACCCAAGTCCTCACGGTACATTTGGGCGAACCCGCTCATCAGCTCTGAATGCCCGGAATATCCGTGTGCGATAATGACGGTTTTGTCCGTGGGTGCGGCGGCGGGCAAATAGTACGCATACAGCTTGAGACCGTCGTCCGATGTGAGACTCCATTCCTGCAGGCTTTGCCTGGCCCACCAATCCTTGCTGTCCGCAAACGGATTGTCGATGTTGGAGTTGGCTTCCAGATCCGGGTTGCCGTCCAGGAAGGTTTTGTCGGCACGTGCAATGGCAACGTTATAGAAGTAGAAGCTTGCTGAGACAATAATGATGACTAAAAGTGCAATGATAGTTGCAGACATGATCATAATCCTTTTTTTCATAATGATGGATATCCTCCCCCTCGCAGCCGCTCGTATGCGTCATATGATGGTGGTTACGAAGGAAAATGGGCCGATGCGAAGTAGCAGTTCCTTCCACCTATAATATCGTACGAAATCTGATTAATCTATATGGCAGATCACACTTCGGCCCTTGTGTTACATCAATTCTATCGGTTGGGGGAACCTAAAACCAAAGAGTTTCGGCAGGAGGTGATTGTAGAATCATGAACAAACGCTTCATGGTGCTGATCCTTGTTGTCGTTATGACTACTGGTTTACCGCTGACATCCCATGCAGAGAATACCTCTCCTTCACCGAAGAGGGACAGCACCGAGCTGCAATATCAAGACATGCTGATGATCATTCTTCTTCCTCATATTGAGGCTGCGGTTCGTGAGCATTACTCCAAATCGCTTAAAGAGCAGCTCATTGTCTACCCATATTATGTGGATGTGACCGAAGTGAAGAGGGTGAACGGCTTTCGCGGCTTTCATTTCATCCTTACACTCGAGGCACACCCAACGGTCGGTCCGCATATTACGGTCGGAAAGGACCGGCTTGTCTTCGAGGTAGCCCCAACGCTTCCCGGTGGTATGGTCAAACTGGTGGAATTTCAGCATCTGGAGACGCATGAGGTGCCCCCGCATTGGCAGGATATGGTGAAGTAGCATGGGTTTAGCTTGATAGTTGTAAAAAAACAAGCAAACGTGATTCGCGTTTGCTTGTTTGGCATTTCATGGTACCCATACCGGGTGTGCCCTCGTACATGGGATCAGCACGGTAGGTGCGAGACGTAGGCTACCTTCTCTCGTACACGGGCCGATCCGGTCCGGGCTCGGCCTGAGTCCAGCCGATGCCGAGCAGAACGATGATGGCGATGAAGGCAGCGGGCACGGCCCATTTCCAGGATTGCGCGAGCATTCGTACGGCCGGTGACATCAAGGCAAGTATGAACCCGATCAGGACAACACTGAACAGGTGAATCCCAGGCGGCAGCAAGAGGAACACAATATGAAAGATGGAGGCGAACAACAGGATAGGAACGAGCGTGGTGGTGAGTACCACAGCTGGATGATGCAAGGATTGCAGCGGATCCCGGGTAAATGCGGTCCACGCTAAAGCGATGAAATGGACCAGCAGCGGAATCGCAAACAGATAACTTGCTCCCGGCAGGAGCCAGGATGAGCCGACAAGCAGAAGCAGGAATAAGAATGCTCCCCCCAGCAGCATTTCCAGTTCATTCGCTTTCCGTAGGATCCATCGGGTAAGGGCAACATGAACGATGAGTGTTACCAGTATGAAGCTGACACTGTACAGAAGTGAGTCGTAGGTTGCGCCTGAGGGCTGCGTCATTTTACCGGCCCACAGCGCATCAATCAGCTTCCATAAGCCATAGCTTAGCGCGGTGGATAGAACAGCTGCCAGAATCGGGATCAGCAGGCCGATCAGGCTCCCCTTTATGCTGAGAGATGAGATGCGGGCAAACATGAACACCAAACCCAGCCATATCGCCGCGAGCACAAGGGTGATGGCAACCACCCATTTTGCAGGGTAGTGAAGCAGCAGTCCGAACAGATTGAAATAGACGCGGTCGCCTTCCGAAGACAGGTCAGACAAGTCGAGATTGCCGAAATGTTTAGCCATGGCGAGTGCGTTCTCGCCTTGATGCTGCATGGTCTCAAGGGAGACGTTGTCCGTGTTGTCCATAGGAGTATGATAAGCTACCCACCCATCACCATAGGCAAAGTTCAGCCCCGGAAGACCGTGCTCCAGCGCCACCGTCAGATCGGTATCATTGGGAAGCTGTTTGTACAGGGCCACCAAGAGCGAGTTGCTGACCGGGTTGGATACAGCCCGGGCATATTCTTCGATGATCCGCCCGTTGCTATCACTCGTCTGGAACATGAAGGACGAGCCCTTCGATCCCCGGGCTTCAAAATTCGCAATCATGCCGATCTCGCGGTGCTGAGGATCCCGGAAGAACACTTCAGCACCCAACAGCCCTTTCTCTTCCCCGTCTGTAAGCAGGATCCATATGTCGTTCTGCGGCGGGGGACCAGCTTGAATCGCTCGTGCCGTTTCCAGCAATGAGGCAACGCTGACCGAAGCATCATTGGCCCCGGGTCCGGCCGGAACGGAGTCGTAGTGGGACATGAGCAGGAGCGGTTTACCGGATCCTGTGCCCTTAATGACACCCAAGATGTTCGTAAGCTGAACGCTCTGGTCGATGTATTTCGTTGTCAGGCGGCCATTAAATTCTTGAACGTCCGGGTTCAAGCCTAGCTGCTCCATCTGTTCCACCAAATAGGCCCTCACCTCTGCATGGGCGGAAGATCCCAGCGGATGGGGCTGCTGGGCGATTTGCTCGACATGGACCATTGCGCGTTCAGCAGAGAATTCGGTTGCGGGGGTATCGGTGCTTCTGGCTTGCGGCGGCTTCTCGAACCACAGCATGAGGGAGATCACGAGTATGACGGTGAGGATGGTCGTAAGCGGCAGCCAATAAGGCGGCTTGCGGTCCGGTGGTCTGCTCAATTGAATTTGCATGTTAATACTCACTTCCTTTGGGGATCATTCAGGCCAATGCTGCAAAGCAAAAGCTCCCATTAGAATGGAAGCTCTTTTGATTTATATTCAATATTCATTTTTTCATACCACGTGTTAAGTCCGGTCCAAAGCCGTTCACACAGCTCATAGAGATGATCGATCTGGAGAAGCTGGCCGCGCATCACCAATTGCGCCAACTCATCATACCCCGAAGGTCTGGATTCCAGGGACAGCGATTCCTCCAGCGTTTTGGCTCTTGTATTATAAAATGTTCGGTTGGCGAGTCCAATCAGTTTGGCCGTCTGCCAGGTCAGATCCTTTGCGCCCAGTGGCAGGTAACAGAGGTTCCCGGCTTGGACATTGTTCCGTATTTTGCCCATCGTTTCGTAGGGCTCCCAGATCATGAACTCCCTCATCGTTTCTCTAATGGCTTCGTCTGAAACCTGAAGGGGCAATTCTCGGATTTCCTCCAACAGATTGGTTGGGTCGTAGAGTTCCTGTAAATGTACGTAAGCGCCGGCTGTAATAGCCCAGGAATCATCCACAGACGATGCTGCTTTGAATATTTCACCTTTTTGTACCATGCCGATTTCGATTTTGAAGGGATCGTATATGAATTCGTGGCCAGGCAGGGATACCCCGTCCTTCGTGACAACTCGAAGTTCAATATCCGAGTATGGGCCATCTATTCCCTGCGCGATCGAACCGTACAAGCCAATGGCCAGAATATCATCGCCATGCAGTTGAAGCAGTCGGTCTTTCATTTGATGAATGATGTTCATTTTCTCTTCTCTGGTCGTAGCGGCTGGATAAGGTAACATAGGACAATCTCCTTCGAAGAAAGTTAATTATCTACATTATAGTATAAATACGACCGCTGAACCCGTCGTGAAATTCAGGATTCTGTGAAATGATGAAATTGTTATTCGGATTTTCCATGTTATGGTAGTATATACTTGTGGGTAAACAGGAAACTGTAGCGTCCGCAGTCAAATCATATAGCTGAGGTGAGAAGAGATGAGCAGAGATGAGCAGAGTGCAGGTAAGACCAAGCAGGAACTGGATCGGGTTGTGTTCATTGGCCGCACGTTTGAAGAGTATAACAACATGTTTGATTTGCGCATGGAGGAGCTTGTCGGAAAAAGGATTCTGGATTGTCCCGGGGGAGCGTGTTCGTTCACCGCGCACGGTTCGAGGCTTGGACTCGATATTACCGCAAGCGATATAACCTATGATCACAAGCCTGATGATCTGGAGCGCAAGGGATTGCAGGATATCCGGCATGCCATGGAAACGATAGAACGGGCGAAGAGCAATTATGTCTGGGATTACTATGGAGATGTGGAGGGGCTTAGCCGACATCGCCACCAAGCACTCCAGGATTGCGTGCAGCATATGAGGGAGCTTCCGGGGCGCTACGTCGCTGCGGTTCTGCCGGAGCTGCCTTTTCATGACGAGCAGTTTGATCTGGTGCTGTCCGCCCATTTTCTGTTTATGTACAGCGACCGCTTGGATTATGACTTTCACAAGCAGACGATACAGGAGCTGCTGCGGGTCGCCTCGGAGGAGGTCCGCATCTTTCCGTTAACCGATTTAACGGGATCCCGTTACGACCATCTGGATCGCTTGATTCACGAGCTGGAGGCAGAAGGCCTGGTGGTGACGGAGAACAAGGTGCCTTACGAGTTTATGCGAAACGGCAGCTCGCTGCTGAGCATCCGCAAGATATAGATGTGGGGGAGCCGGTTATGTACCGGCTTCCTCTTTTGGTTGAGGATGGTGGCTGTCGTCAGCACAACAGGTTGTCCCGTATTCACTAAACCCATCTATTGCTCCTGTCTTACAGGAGTACGGAGAATGGTTTTCATGGAGGAGGAGGAGGCTTTTCGGGGGTCGGATAAATAAATCTCATGGTGCAGTCCGTTCGGGACGTAAGCATGCTGTTTCATGAATGCATACATTTTCGCCAGCGTATCCGGCTCTGTGCTGTAGGGGCCGATATGCATGATTTCGACACATAGCCCCTCATGGATCGTCTCCAATACCACTCGCTGAATGGGTTCCAGATGATTTTTCTTGGAGAAGGCTTTGTCCCGAGCGGAGTCCACGGTCTCCGGGGTGACAAACGCCGGCATCCGAATGAGCAGCTTCCAATACCATTCCTCTTTCGGAACCTCCAAACCATACTGATCCGAGTCCACCCACCATTGTCCCTCAAGTTTAGGAACCGTAAAATCCTGAATTTCCGTCTTGCAATATCCCTTAACTCCATAAGCGACGGTATACAACGCCTCGGTAGCATCCTCGAACATGGAGCTTTCGGGTGCGCCTTGGCCTGCTAATGACAGATAGGGTAGGGGATCATATTGCACAAGCTCAGGCGTGTTTCCGGCTGTGTAATAGGTTTTATCGCTTTTGGTCAGATCGAGTTTAGGAAGCAGCATACGAATCTCTCCTTTTTGCTCATGAATTATGCCTATCATAAAATAACTTCACTGACTGCATGAGAGTCAGTGAAGTTGCTAAAAGATTATTCATCGTAATAATTCGCAAGATCCCTTGCCGTTTCGAAGAGAGCGCTGCGCAGCTCCTTCGGTTCAAGCACGTTGATTGATCTGCCAAAAGAAAGCAGGAGATACGGCATGTATTTTATCATCCGGTCAGGCTGTATATGGAACTCGGCTTCATACTCAGTTCTTCTGACGACAAGATAAGGCTGCAGAAACCACTGGTTGCATATCGCGTCCAGCGCTTCGGTATGACCCTGAAGGCGCACGGTCACAGACGGCGTATCCATGGTTACCTGATCCTGATGTTCATGAACATTGCTCAGGTAGTCTTGGACCGAGAAATGCTCCGGCATTTCAAATGTGCGACCTGTTAACGACAGGCTCTTCATCCGGTCCACTCGGAACACGCGGAGGGCTTTCCGTGTATGGCAGTAAGCAGTCAAATACCACTTGCCGAGACGGTAGATGAGACCATAGGGATCGATGTGGCGTTCTTGAGCGGAACTGCTGGATGACTTCGCATAGTGAAGGATCAGCGTTTCCCGTTTAGCGACAGCTTGCTCTAACTCACGCAATAGGGGCTGAAGCAGGGCGCCCTGTGAAGAGGAAAGGACATTAATACTGCCGACATGACGCCTCAAGTCCTCCAATTGGGATTCCTGAAGCCGGTGCTCAATCTTGGAAAGTGCTTTTTCAAGCGCATCCGTAAAAGGGTAGTCCGCATGCCGGGCTAGGAGCGCACTGTGTTCCATGGCCTTAAGCTCGGTTAATTCGAAGAACAAAGGCACGCTCAAAAAAGTATCAGGCAACCTAAAACCTCCGCCATGCCCGGATTCGGATATAATGGGGACTCCGCTCACACCCAGTGTGTCGATGTATCGATAGACCGTTCGGACACTTAACTCAAGTCTCTCGGCCAATTGTTCAGCTGTCATTTTTCCATGGGATCGAAGTAACCACAGAATGGAGAGCAGATAGTCCAGTTTAGCCATGGTCCACACTCGCTTTCTTAACGTTATTTTAGGTTGTGGCTTCCGGATGAATGATCATATTATACCAATCCATGCATGGGAGTGACCAAGAAGATGAAGAAGATCCATATGGATATCGAAGGCTTGTTTGTTATAATGTGTTCAGCAGAGAGAGGGGGCGTGAGAATGGGGTTGAGGGATGATGTCTATCATTCACCATCGCTCATTGAAATATATGTCACATGATCAGCCTTTAACGAAAGAAGCCATATTAGATGCGGCCGAACAGACGCTGCGGCGTTATGGTCCTGAGAAAACATCGGTTGTCGACGTTGCCAAAGCGCTTCAGGTCAGCCATGGCTCCCTGTATCGGCATTTTCCCAGCAAAGCGGCCCTCAGGGAAGCCGTTACCGAGCGCTGGCTGCAGCGGATTGCAGATCCGTTGCAAGAAATTGCAGACGGAACGGATGGCAGCGCCGCTGATCGATTGCGGTTATGGATGGATACTCTCATCCGGACCAAGCGGAATTACGTTCTGGAAGACCCCGAGATGTTTGCCATGTACACCACCGTGACGCTGGATGCCGTCATGATGATTGATACGCATGTGAAGTTATTGACCGGGCAGATTGCCCAGATCATCAAGCAAGGAATGCGTGCCGGTGAATTTAAGTCGGGCGAGCCGGAGCCGGTGGCCAAGGCCTTGTTCATGGCAACGTCCCAGTTCCATCATCCGGCGCATGCCTATCAGTGGAGCTCCAGCGAGATTGAAGCAGATTTTGACTCGGTATGGGCGTTATTGCTGTCGGGAATCATGAAATCAACCGTTAACGGGTCTGAATAATGCGAAAAATGGAATAAGGCCTGTTCGACGGTCATTCTAAAGGTTCATGCTGCCCTGGGAGAAGCGTGGTAAGATCGTTCCCTATGTAAAAAGATGCTGATCCTGGCGATACTCGCATGGAAGAGCATCTTTTTTGTATGCATTTATCAAGTGAGTGAATGACAAATATATAAAATTGTCACTTGTTATTTGTTAGGACTCGGCATATAATCAATGGCGAATAAGATACCTATAGGTCCTTGATCCATCTGATGAGATATTCACGCACCAGCATTTACAGATATACAAATTCGCAAGCGGGAGGCTTTTATCATGAAAAACAGCTTGATTGGCAAAGTAGCCATCGTAACCGGCGCATCAAGAGGCATAGGACGCGAAATTGCAATAGCGCTTGCGGAGAACGGGGCCAAGGTCGTTATAAACTATGCGAACAGCCCGGCCAAAGCAGAGGAAGTTGTGAGCAGCATTAAGTTGCGCGGTGGCGAAGCAGTGGCGATTCAAGCCGATATCAGCCAAGTGGCGGAGATCGAGATGCTGTTCCGTCAAACCTTGGAGGTTTATGGTGGAATGGATATCCTGGTGAACAATGCGGGGATCATGACAACCAAGCCGATCGCGTCCATGACGGAGGAGGATTTCGATAAGCAGTTCGCGATTAACGTGAAGGGAACTTATTTTGCGATTCAGCGGGCCTTTCAGCATATGAATTCGGGCGGCCGCATTATCAATTTCTCGACGTCGGTGGCTGGACAGATGTTCCCGTCTTACAGCGTATATGCAGGCACGAAGGGCGCTGTGGAGCAGTTTACGCGTCAGTTGGCTAAAGAATTCGGTCCCAAAGGCATCACGATTAACGCGGTGGCTCCCGGGCCGATCCATACGGAACTGTTCATGGAAGGCAAGTCGGAGGAACAGATTGCGGGCATCGTGAACATGAATGCCTTCGGACGTCTGGGTGAACCGGATGATGTCGCAGGAGTGGTATTGTTTCTGGCTGGCGAGGAGTCAAAATGGATCACGGGTCAAACACTCCGCGTGAACGGGGGATTCGTGTAAAATCCGCGACGTTAATCAGGATGTGCGAGGATAAGAGAAAAGCACCGGGATTCCCGGTGCTTTTTGTGTACCCAATGACAGTGATGGCTGTTGTTGGATTTCCCTATGAGCCTGCGCATTCAAGGATGTATCCTGACCGAGGGAGTCCGGTGGTCATATCCGGCAAATGGTTTCTACTCAAGGTCTTTCCACTTCATGTCCAGCGTCGGCGGCGTGTAGCTGTCCATGAGTTCCAGCAGCTTGAGCGGGTCATTGGATATATTGATCAGGTTTAAGTGGGAGGCATTGGAGAAGCCCTCTGTGATGCTGTACTGAATCAGCTTCATGAACGGTTCGAAATAATCCCGGATGCTCAGCAGTCCGATCGGCTTCTGGTGAATCCCGATTTGGGACCAGCACAATACCTCGAACAATTCCTCATAGGTTCCAAAACCGCCCGGCATGGCAATAAAACCGTCGGACAGTCTCGACATCGTTGCTTTGCGTTCATGCATGTCAGCGACTTCAATGAGCTGGGTCAGCTCGGTATGTACAATCTCGCCTTTGAACAGCCCCCTGGGCATGACTCCGATGACCTCGCCGCCATTTTGCAATACGGCATCAGCCACTTCGCCCATCAATCCGATTCTGGAGCCGCCGTACACAAGCTTGTATTGGCTGTGGGCAATATGTCTGCCAAGCTCGGCCGCCCTCGCTTTATAATCGGGATGTTCACCCATGTTGGATCCTGCAAATACGCATATAGATTTCAATTCGCACACTCCTTAACCAGATGTTGATATTATAATGAAGTAATTATACTATATATAGTGATCTATGTCATGGAACGCAGGGATACATATCGCTTCAATGTTAGGTTTGCCTCTCTTAGCTTATGACATACGTGTTAACATGATCTTGAGTTTGATCTCGAATTATGTAAAAAAATTAGGGGATGGGTTGGTTCATCCCAAGGAATCGCGGAGGTAGCACAAGCTATGGATATGAATGAGGCGCAGCAATGGATTAAGCAGTTTTACGGGGAGCGAGGCTGGACCGGGTACGGCCCCTTTATTCGGGTCGGATTCTTGATGGAGGAGACAGGGGAAACGGCACGTGCCGTCCGCGCTTATGAGATTGGCAGGGATCGGCCCGATGAGGAGGCCCAGTCCAGGGAACGGCTCAAGCAGGATTTGGTGGAGGAGATCGGCGACGTGCTCGGCAACATTTCGCTGCTGGCCGATCTCTATGATATCACGCTGGAAGAAGCATTCACGGCCCATCAGCACAAGCTGCTGAAGCGGTTTGGCTCTTAATGGAGATATGGGATAGCGTCTGTTTCGCGAGCAGGTGGTAAGGAAGTCCCCTGGAAAACTCTTAATTCCAAAGGCGTGCCTACCACAGAATGACGCAGCAAAGAAGGCTGCCCCCAAGGTCCCTTGGACGATGGGGTGCAGCCTATTGACGTTGTATGATCACATGAAGTCGTTATGACAAAATGTTATGACACCAGCACTTTGCGGAACTCCTGCGTCAGCAAGGGAACGATATCGAACAGGTCGCCGACGATGCCGTAATCCGCCACCTTGAAGATAGGAGCCTCGGGGTCTTTGTTGATGGCAATAATGACCCGGGATTGGCTCATGCCGGCCAAATGCTGGATGGCTCCGCTAATGCCGCAGGCAATATAAATTTCGGGTGTGACCACTTTGCCCGTCTGCCCGATCTGGAGCGCGTAATCGCAGTAGCCGGCATCGCACGCACCGCGCGATGCGCCGACGGCGCCGCCGAGCAGGTCCGCCAGCTCCTCCAGCGGCTGGAAGCCTTCCGCGCTCTTGACGCCGCGACCGCCGGAAATGACGATTTTAGCTTCCGAGAGGTCGATTTTTCCCGTGGTCTTGCGAACGACGTCCTTTACCACGGAGCGGAGGGAGGGGGCCGGGTAAGCGATGTCCTCAATGCTCGTGCTTGCACCTTCTACGGCTTCCGCGGCAGGAATATTGTTCGGACGCACCGTTACGACCCATGGCCCGTTCTGGAACACACGTTTCTCAAAAGCTTTGCCGGCATAGAGCGGGCGAGTGAACACCGCTTCTCCAGCTTCGTTCTCGATTGCCGTCACGTCGGAAATCTGTCCGGCATTCAGGGACGCGGCTACCAGCGGGGCCAAATCACGGCCGATGGCCGTATGCCCGAAGAGCACCGCATCCGGCTGCGCCTGATGAATAACGGCCTCAATGGCCGCCATATAAGCCTCAGGATTATAACTTTCCAGATCATCATGCTCGACAGTATAGATCGTATCAGCACCATATCCGTTCAGGGCCGATACGGCTTCCGTAATGTTGGCTCCTGCAACCAGAATGCGGATGCTGTCATCATCAGCTGCAATTAAACGGGCAGCGCCCAAGGTCTCAAGGGCAACCTGCCGCAGCCGTCCATCCCGGTTCTCGGCATATACTAATATCGTTTTGCTCATATCATAACCTCCTAAGTTCCAATTGAGATTGAAGTGAAAAGAGTTTTACGATTCCGACTTGTCTTAACAACCAAGCGAATGCGGATGATACTTCAAAAATCGCTGTTGGCCCAGATTCACTAAAGCAATCAGGCGAAAAGCGTGCATGACGGACAGCCTGTAAACCATACAATCAGAATACATAAGGAATGAGGGCAGGGTGCACTGTTGATGTCATGTAACCGCATTCAGAAGTGAGATTCAAAGGGATTCATACGCTCATTCCCTAATACTCAGATCACCTTCGACTGGGTGCGCAGCAAGGATACCAGCTCATGTGCCACTTCCGCAGGCTCACCCTTGAGAATGACTCCTGCACTGCGCTCCGGCGGCAATGACAATTCGCTTTGCTTCGTTGCTGGCTGAATGTCGCCTTCCGATAATCCGAGATCATCCAGCGACAGCGTCTGAAAAGGCTTCTTCTTGGCCTTCATGATACCTGGCAGCGATGGATAGCGAGGTTCATTCAACCCCTGCTGTGCCGTGAAGATAGCAGGCAGCTGAACCTCCAGCACTTCGAGATCGCCTTCGGCGTCCCGGTGTACTTCGGCTGTGGTACCGTTCAGCGTAAGTTTGGTGATGGAGCCGGTATGGGAAATACCGAGGAGACGGGCAAGGCGAATCGCCACTTGACCTGAACCGCGGTCCACCGAGAAATTGCCGCCGAGGATCAGATCCGGGCTTTCCTTCGACAAATACGCATGCAGCACCTTCGATACCGCATACTCATCGTCTGGAATCCGCTCATCGGAGATCAGTACGGCATCATCAGCACCCATCGCGAGCGCGGTCCGAAGGGCCTCTGCGGTACGATCCGGTCCGACGGACAGAAGTGTTACGCTGCCGCCATGGTCATCCCGAAGCTTCACGGCTTCTTCCACAGCATATTCATCATACGGATTGATTACAAATTTCACCCCATCCTCGGCAATCGATCCGTTTTCAATCGTGATTTTTTCCTCTGTGTCAAAGGTCTGTTTAAGCAGTACTACAATCTTCATCGGTTAAACTCTCCCTTCAATATGAATATCAGCAGGACTTATTGTCCGCTGGAAACACCGTTCAGAAAAAAGCTGAGCGTCTCCTCCGCCTGATCGGACAGAGAATATTTGCGGCCGGAGATCAGCCAAGAGGTTACCGCTTCGTCCATGGCGCCAAATATCAGATTGCGCACCAGCTTGATGTTCAGATCGGAACGGAATTTCTGTTCTTTAATGCCCTGTTCCAGGATATTCTCGATCAGCACAATATATGGCTTAAGCGCGTTGCCAATTTCCTTCCGCAGCTCCAAATCACTCTGCCGCAGCTCAATCTGTGTGACATAAGCGAATTCGGGATTGCTCTCCAGCTCGGAAAAATGAATGCTGCACACCGTACGCAGCGCTTCCACCGCGTCCGCGGTACCTTCCACACTTTCGTGGAATTTGCCGACCAGCTCGCCGAGCTTCTCCTGGAACAGGCAAATGAGGATATCCTCCTTCCTCTTAAAATACAAATAGATGGTGCCGTCAGCTACGCCGGCAGCCTTGGCAATCTTGGATACCTGGGACCGGTGATAGCCGTTTTCGGCGAATACTTGCAGGGCGCCCTGGAGAATAAGGTAATATTTATCATTTTTTTTACTTGTCATATGCTCACCCCGATGTTAGAATACAGTTAAAATTATGAATGAATACTCATTCATTTCTTGTATCCATCATAAAATACGTTCATGTCGTTGTCAACGATGGGTTGCGAAGACCCGGGAATTTGATGAAGCAGGCGTAGAAGGGCAGCAATTAAGGCGTTCATATCAGAGCAATCGACAGCAGTTCAACCGGAAGAAACGAAGCAGCTGGGTATCCGTTAGGCTAGTACAGATGAAGTGATGCAGCTAAGAATTCATGTTCGGTTTAGAGTGGTCGGCAAGGCACGATGTGGAGGTCTATTTTTGCAGCTCCAATGAAAGCGCTTCATATATTTGTCCCGACATGGACACCATGACGATCCGGATTGTGGAAGGAGTGAACGAGTCTTCGAAATTAAGACTGCACTATTAGAAGAACCAGGGCAGATGATTCTAACGCAAGGGGCTGAAGAGAGATGATTCTACAACTAATCAACGCGCTTCTCTTTGTCGGGATCACCGGCTGGGCAGTGTACATGTTCGCTACGGTGGTGTATCGACGGTACCTGTATATCCGTCTGGGCAAGCCAGCGAATTTGAAGAAGGATATGAAGGAACGCCTGAGCCAATTCGCCATTCAGGTGTTCGGACAGAGCAAGCTGTTCAAGGACCGCAAGAGCGGTATCATGCACTTTATCGTTTTTTATGGTTTTATCATTTTGCAGTTCGGTGCGCTCGACATTATATGGAAGGGGCTGTCAGGGCACAGCTTGCCGATTCCGGGGCATGGCGGCTTCATCCTCATGCAGGAGATAACGGTGACACTGATCCTGCTGGCAATCGGTTATGCAGCTTACCGGCGTTACGGCGAGAAGCTGAAGCGGCTGAAGCGAGGGTGGAAGCCCAGCATTGTCGTGTTTTTCATCACGGCGCTGATGGCCTCGGTACTGCTGACGATGGCTTTTGAACGGCTTCGGGAAGGACTGGCGTGGTCGGCGATGGCGCCCATCTCATCCAGCATTGCGGCTGTTTTTGCCTGGATGCCGCCGGTGGCGGTCACGGTTGGTTATTTCGTGTTCTGGTGGCTTCATCTGCTTATTCTGCTGTCGTTCCTCATCTATGTACCGCAATCGAAGCATTTTCACCTCATTACGGCACCGATCAACATCCTGGTACGCCGCACGGATCCTCCAGGCAAGCTCAGCAAGCTCGATCTGGAGGATGAAGAGGCCGAGGAATTCGGGGTGGGCAAGATTGAGGACTTTACGCAGAAGCAGATGCTCGATTTCTACGCCTGCGTGGAGTGCGGAAGATGCACCAACGTATGTCCGGCATCGAATACAGGCAAGCTGCTGTCGCCGATGCACATGATTGTGAAGCTCAGGGATCATCTGACGGAAAAAGGAGCCGCACTCACCTCCAAATCGGCGTGGATGCCGGCGTCGGTGTTTGGATCGCCTGGTGTTCACTCCATGGCTGCTACGGATCTGGCTCTTGTCGGCTGGAAGGGCGAGGGGATTACTGATATCGGTCCGACAATGGACGTGCAGAAGAGCTCCTGGCATCAAGTTGAGGGGGTAGACCCGAAGGACGTTCAATTGATCGGCGGCGTCATGACGGAGGAAGAGATCTGGGCATGCACCACCTGCCGCAACTGTGAGGATCAATGTCCGGTAGCTAACGAGCATGTCGACAAAATCGTGGATCTCCGGCGCCATCTCGTTCTGATGGAGGGCAGCGTGCCGCAGGAAGGACAGCGCGCGATGCAGAACATCGAGCGTCAGGGCAACCCTTGGGGGATCAGCCGTGCGGATCGCAGCAAGTGGGTGAAGGAGGTTGATCCCGAAGGGGCTCTGGAGCTGAAGATTCCTACCGTGAAGGAGAATCCGGATTTTGATGTGCTGTTCTTTGTCGGGTCTATGGGTTCGTATGACAACCGCAGCCGCAAGATTACCCGGGCCTTCGTCCGGCTGATGAACGAAGCAGGCGTCAACTTCGCCATTCTTGGCAACGAGGAGAAGAATTCGGGCGACACGCCGCGCCGCATGGGCAATGAATTTCTGTTCCAGCAGCTGTGCATGGAGAACATCGAGACGTTCCAGAAGTACGATGTGAAACGGATTGTCACAGCTTGTCCGCATACATTCAATATTTTCAAGAACGAATATCCGGAATTTGGTCTCACGGCCGAAGTGATTCACCATACGGAGCTGCTGGATCAGCTGGTGAAGGAAGGACGTCTTAAGCCACAGTATCAGGTTCAGGAGAAAATCACGTATCATGACTCCTGCTACCTTGGGCGTTATAACGACGTATATGATCAGCCGCGCAATGTACTGCGCGCCATTCCGGGCGTCGAGCTGCTGGAGATGGAGCGCAGCCGGGAGAACGGGATGTGCTGCGGCGCCGGCGGCGGTCAGATGTGGATGGAAGAGGACGCTGGCAAGCGCGTGAATCTGGCGCGTACCGAGCAGGCGTTGTCCGTGTCGCCGACCATGATCAGTTCGGCTTGTCCGTTCTGCCTGACGATGCTGGAGGATGGCACGAAGCTGAAGGAAGTGGAAGAAAGCGTCAAAACGCGAGATATCGCGGAAATCTTGGAATTATCCGTATTCGGTCTATCTGAAATCCATGAACAGGAGGTCGTTGTGCAATGAGTAATACCATTACCAAAGAAGTCGTTAGCGGTTCCGGTGTCGCAGGTCGAAACATAACCAAAGCAGCCGTAATCGGCTCTGGTGTCATGGGGTCGGGTATTGCCGCCCATCTAGCCAATGCAGGAATTCCCTGTCTGCTGCTCGACATCGTTCCGAATTCCTTGACCGCCGAGGATGAGAAAGCCGGCTTGACGCTGGATCATCCCAAGGTTCGAAGCAGGCTTGCAGCCAAGGCCGTTGCGGCACTGCCTAAATCCAGCACGGCCCCGCTGTACAGCGCCGACTTTGTGAGCCGGATCACGCCGGGGAACACGGAGGATCATCTAAGCCAGTTGAAGGATGCGGACTGGATCATTGAAGTGGTCACGGAGCGTCTGGAAATCAAGAAAAGCATCTTCAAGCAGATCGAAGGTGTGCGTAAAGAAGGGGCCATCGTCAGCACGAACACCTCCGGTATATCCGTTAATGCCATGGTCGAGGATTGCAGCGAGGAATTCCGAAGTCATTTCCTGGGGACCCATTTCTTCAATCCGCCGCGTCATATGAAGCTTCTGGAGATTATCCCGGGCTTTGACACCGATCCGGATATTACGAAGTTCATGGTTGAATTCTG
Source organism: Paenibacillus sp. Cedars (assembly GCF_003184205.1). NCBI lineage: Bacteria > Bacillati > Bacillota > Bacilli > Caryophanales > Paenibacillaceae > Paenibacillus > Paenibacillus sp. Cedars. Next base: position 5,629,999 of record NZ_CP020866.1, on the reverse strand, counting down.
TACGAAGCGCCTTGGCAAAGGGGTTGTTCTGGCAAAGGATACGCCGAATTTCATCTCGAACCGGATTGGCACCTACGGACTCCTCGTTACGCTACAGGAGATGGTGAAGAACAGCTATACGGTGGAGGAAGTGGATGCGGCCACGGGTCCGATTCTGGGACGCCCGAAGAGTGCAACCTTCCGTACGCTGGATCTTGTGGGCATCGATACGTTTGTCCATGTGGCGAGAAATGTTTACGACTCAGTGCCGGATGGCGCCGAGAAAGACGTGTTCACGGTACCTGATGTGATGAATGAGCTTGTCACCCGCGGCTGGATCGGAGAGAAGGGCGGCCAGGGTTTCTATAAAAAAGTGAAGGGCGATAAAGGCAGTCAGATCTTATCGCTCAACCTGTCAACGATGGAGTACCACCCGAGCGCCAAAATAAGCTCCGCTTCCATCGAAGCTGCGAAAGCGGTGAAGGGAGCCAAACGGAAGATCAAAGCATTCCTGAGTACGCAGGATCGCTACTCGGAGTTGGCCTTGAATGTATTGAAGCAGGTGCTTGTATATGCTGCCGATAAGCTTGGTGAGATCGCGGATTCCATTCAGGACATCGACAACGCGATGAAATGGGGCTTCAACTGGGAGCTCGGTCCATTCGAGACCTGGGATCTGATCGGACTGCCGGAATCGGTGCAGCGCATGGAAGCAGAAGGACTGACCGTCCCGGCTTGGGTGAAGGATTGGATTGCCGCCGGGAATAAGACCTTCTATCAGCAGAAGGACGGCGAGGCGTTCCATTATTTCAAAGGCGAGTACAAAGGGATGGAGGTTCAGCCGGAGCTGATCTCGCTGCAGACTTTAAAGTCGCAAAACCGGATTATTCGCTCAAACACGGGCGCGAACCTGATTGATCTTGGGGATGGTGTAGCGTGTCTTGAATTCACCTCTCCGAATAATGCGATTGGTGCCGATATTCTGGTCATGATTCAGCAGAGCGTCGAAGAGATTCGGGCGAATTACCGTGGGCTCGTGGTCGCAAACGAAGGCCGCAACTTCTGCGTTGGCGCGAACCTGATGCTCATGCTGATGGAAGCGCAGAGCGGTGACTGGGATGAGGTGGATGACATCATCCGTCTGTTCCAGGGCAGCATGATGAAGCTGAAGGGGCTGGAGAAGCCGGTTGTGGCTGCGCCTCACCGGATGACACTCGGCGGCGGCGTGGAAGCGTGCCTGCCGGCCGACCGAATCATCTTCTCGGCGGAGACGTATTTCGGTCTCGTGGAGACAGGGGTGGGTCTCATTCCGGCAGGCGGCGGCTGCAAGGAACTGGCGCTCATGACCAGCAACCGGCATCCGGATGCGGACCATGATCTCCAGCCGGAGATCAACAGGATCTTCGAGATGGTGGCGATGGCGAAGGCATCGACCAGCGGACATGAAGCGATCCGCATGGGTTACGGACGCAGCGGAGATACGGTGGTCATGAATCAGGATTACCGGATCTATGAAGCGAAGCAGGCGGTCCTTGCGATGGACCGGGCAGGCTATGTGCCGCCACAGCCGGGCAAAGCCCGCGTTGTCGGCCGCGACGGCCGTGCCGTGCTTCAGCTGGGTGCCATCGATATGAAGCGAAGCGGCTACATCAGCGATCATGATCTGCTGATCGCGAAGAAGCTGGCTCATATCCTGACGGGCGGTGACGTTCCTGCTGGAACTGTAGTAAGCGAGCAGCACCTGCTCGACCTGGAACGCGAAGCGTTCCTCAGCCTGCTCGGCGAGGCCAAAACCCAGCAGCGCATGCAGCACATGCTGGCAAAGGGCAAGCCGCTGCGTAATTAGGAGTGATGAGAGCTGTTTTGGAGAGAGCTGCTTTACAGTTAAAGATTAGTTATCATTCGTCAAACGCGATTCGATAAATCAACCGTGCATACAGTGCGTGGGTGGCAGTTATCCGTGCTGTTGAAGTTAGATCATGGCGGCTCTTGAATTAGCTCCACCCGTTACAAATTCATATCATGGCCGATTAGTGTCCAGCAATCATATCCGAATTGGATTCAACCATTTCAAGTTGATGAGGTGAATGGCATGAGAGAAGCAGTCATAGTATCCCTTGCCCGTACTCCGGTAGGGAAAGCAAAGAAAGGAAGTTTCGCCCAGACGCGCGTAGAGGATCTTGGCAAGGCGGTATTGGAAGCCGTCATTGAGCGTGCGCCGGGTCTAAAAAAAGAGGATGTCGAGGACATCATTCTCGGCTGTGCAATGCCGGAGGGTGAGCAGGGTCTCAACGTAGCGCGGATCATCTCGCTGTATGCAGGATATCCGGTGACGGTCCCTGCCCTGACCGTCAATCGCTTCTGCTCCTCGGGACTGCAAGCGATCGCCTTTGCGGCAGAGCGCATTATGCTTGGCCATGCGGAAGTCATCGTGGCAGGCGGCGTCGAGAGCATGAGCCATGTGCCGATGACCGGCTTCAAGCCAGCACCGCATCCGACAATTGTGGAGGAGATGTCTGAGGTATACATCGGCATGGGACACACCGCAGAGGAGGTGGCCCGTCGCTTTGGCATTACCCGCGAAGCGCAGGATGCCTTCGCGGCCAGCAGCCACGCTAAGGCAGCGGCTGCCATCGCTGAAGGGAAGTTCCGGGACGAGATCGTACCCGTGAACGTATCGCTGGCTGCCGCGGATGAGCAGGGCAAGGTCCGCAGCAGCAACTTCGCCGTGGATACGGATGAAGGGGTGCGGCCGGATACCTCCCCGGAGGTATTGGCAAGGCTCAAGCCGGCCTTTGCCCTCGGCGGTTCCGTTACCGCAGGCAACGCGTCCCAGACGAGTGACGGTGCAGCAGCCGTAGCCGTCATGAGCCGCGAGAAAGCGGAGGAGCTGGGTCTCACGCCGCTGGCTACCTTCAGATCGTTCGCCCTGGCGGGCGTTGAGCCAGAGATTATGGGGGTAGGACCCGTCGAAGCGATCCCGAAAGCGCTGCGCATGGCAGGGATCGAGCTGGATCAAGTGGATGTGTTCGAGATTAACGAAGCGTTCGCTTCGCAATGTCTGCACATCATCCGTGCCTTGGGCATTGACGAGAGCAAGGTCAACGTCAATGGCGGTGCCATTGCGCTCGGTCACCCGCTCGGCTGCACCGGCGCCAAGCTGACCGTCAGCCTCGTCTCCGAGCTCGCCCGCCGCGGCGGCGGTTACGGCGTCGTGAGCATGTGCATCGGCGGCGGTATGGGCGCCGCCGGGGTGTTCGAGGTGCACGCCGCCGGAGCGTAAGGAAGAGGGACTTGGAGCGTCTCAGCCGGGGCCAATCCCCAAAATAAGTCCACAAAAGGGACTTATACCTCCTGACCAAGGTGCTGAAGGCAGGGAGGGATAGCCACAGTCTAGTATCGGTGAGATCACCTGAAGAACGAATCAATACCTCAACAGTAGTTGATCCCTTAAAGTAGAAATTCCAGATTTTCAATCTATCAAATTCTGTCACGTTACTTATCTGGTCATGGAGATGTCCGCTCCGTACATGGACCGGACATCGCACCACTTACTCCAAACCACAGGCGAATGCAATGATAGCCGCAAGTTGGGGGCTTCCGGCAGAGCGTCAGCCCAGCGGAGAGGGCGGAATTGTACTGGAGAAACGAAGTGGTCGCCTTTGATTTTGGATTTCTACTATTAATAGACCCATTCCGGAAATCCAAAATCAACAGCGATCGGAAGGACAATCCGCACGCGCAGCGACCGGTACTATCACCGGATGTACTTGATCGATCGAATGGTCACATACCAGTACAATCCGCGCACGCAGCAACCAGTATTTTTTCACAGCCATGCATTTAAATAGCATCCCAGCACCACCAAGGCAATCCTTGTTTTTCGCCTAATTCCACATTCCGAAAGGGGAAACCAATCATGAGCGATAACCAAACCAAAGAACCGAAAATCAAAGGCGGCAGCTTTGTCATCGACAATCCCGATGTGCAGCGCATTCTGACACCGGAGGATTTCACGGAGGAGCACCGCATGATCGGTGAGACGGTACGTGACTTTATCGAGGGCGAAGTGGTGCCGCATGATGAAGAGCTGGAGAAGCTGAATTATGAGATGACGGTAGACCTGCTTCGCAAAGCCGGTGAGCTGGGCCTGCTGGGGGCGGATGTGCCGGAGCCGTTCGGCGGCATCGGGTTGGATAAGGTCAGCTCCACGATTATTAACGAGAACCTGGCTAAAGGCTCGTCCTTTGCGCTTTCGTTCGGTGCTCATGTCGGAATCGGCACGCTGCCGATCGTGTTCTTCGGCACGACCGAGCAGAAACAGAAGTACCTGCCGGATCTCTCAACCGGTACCAAAATCGCAGCTTACTGTTTAACGGAGCCGACCTCCGGCTCAGATGCGCTGGGTGCCAAAACCACGGCACGCCTGTCCGATGACGGAGAGTATTATATTTTGAACGGATCGAAGCTATATATAACTAACGCCGGATTTGCGGATATCTTTATCGTATACGCCAAGATTGACGGAGAGCACTTCACCGCGTTCATTGTCGAGAAGGAGATGGAAGGCTTCACGCTGGGGCCGGAAGAGAAGAAGATGGGCATCAAGGGCTCCTCGACGCGTCCGCTCTTTTTTGAAGACGTGAAGGTACCGAAGGAGAATCTGCTGGGCGAGATTGGAAAAGGACACCGGATTGCCTTTAACATCCTGAACATCGGACGGTACAAATTGGCAGCCGGCACCGTCGGTGCAGCAAAGGAATCCATTGAGCTGAGCGCGAAATATGCTAATACACGCAAACAGTTCGATACGCCAATCTCGCAGTTCCCGCTCATGCGCAAAAAGCTGGCCGAGATGAACATCACCGCCTTTGTGATGGAGAGCATGGTGTACCGTACCGCAGGACTACTTGACGAAGCGATGCAGGACATCGATTACAACGGAGAGGATGCGGGAATCCACTCGGCTGCAGCGATCTCCGATTATGCGATTGAATGCTCGATCAACAAGGTGTTCTGTTCGGAAGGACTCGATTTTGTGGCAGATGAAGGGGTTCAGATTCATGGGGGCTACGGGTATATACAAGAATATAAAGTGGAACGCATCTATCGCGACTCCCGCATCAACCGCATCTTCGAAGGCACGAACGAGATCAACCGGCTCCTGATTCCGGGTACACTTGTGAAGAAGGCCATGAAAGGCGAAATCGCGCTTCTGCAGAAAGCGCAAAGCCTCCAAGGCGAGCTGCTGCAGCTGGTGCCAGGTCAAACCTTTGAGGGCACACTGGAGCAGGAAGCGCACTTCCTGGACATGAGCAAGAAGATTTTCCTCCTCGCTGGCGGTCTGGCGGTTCAGAAGTTTGGAACGAAGCTGGAGAAAGAACAGGAGGCCTTGTCCAATCTGGCGGATATGATGATTGATATTTATGCCCTCGAGAGTGCACTGCTCCGTACCCGCAAGCAGATTGCCCGCACGTCGGAGGAAAAAGCAGCCAGCATGATCGAGATGACGCAGGTGTACGCATATGAGGCGTTCCAGCGCATGGAAGCACTCGCAAAAGAGACGCTTGCCTCGGTTGAAACCGGCGATATGCTGCGCATGCAGCTGTCGGTGCTCAAGAAACTGACACGCAGCAATCCGGTTGATACGGTGGCGCTCAAGCGCAGCATCGCAGCACGCGTAGTCAAGAACGAACGGTACACGGTATAAACCGCTACCTCAACAGAGAGAGATTTTTCTTGGAGTAGGAAAGAAGGAGCATTCCTTAGGAAAGGGTTGGTTTTGTATGGATGCAAAGCCTTGGCTGCCGTTTTATCCACCGGAAGTAGCCCCCGCTTTTGATTATCCGAAACAGAATTTGGCTTCATTTCTCGTAACGTCGGCGCAAAAGTTTCCGGATCGACCGGCGATGTATTTTATGGGCAAAACGATCAATTACAAAAGTCTGCTGGAGTCGTCCTACCGTATGGCGAACGCGCTCCGCAGCAAAGGGATCAAGAAGGGTGACCGGGTAGCGATTATGCTGCCCAACTGCCCGCAGGTGGTCATTTCGTATTATGGCGTGCTCCTTGCCGGAGGCGTGGCCGTGATGACAAACCCGCTCTACATGGAGCGGGAAATCGCGCATCAGATGAAGGATTCCGGTACCAAAATCATCATCACCATGGATATGTTTGTGTCCCGGGTCGAGAACGTGATTGAGGAGACGGAGCTGCAGCATCTCATCGTCACATCCGTGGCGGACTATCTGCCGTTCCCCAAGAACCTCCTGTATCCGATCAAGGCCAAGAAGGATGGCCCTCTTCCTGTTGTTCATTACAGCGACCGTGTTCATGCCTTCAAAAAGCTGCTAGCCGCCTCTTCGAATGAACCGATCTGCGAATCCGTGAACGCCGAGAAGGATTTGGCCCTGCTGCAGTACACCGGCGGCACGACCGGTGTCCCGAAAGGCGTGATGCTGACGCATATGAATCTGATCGCCAATACCGTACAGTCGGCGAACTGGTGCTTCCAGGTCGAGGACGGGAAAGAGCGGTATCTGGCGGCACTCCCCTGTTTTCACGTGTTCGGGCTGACGGTGCTGCTGAATCAAGCGATCTACCGGGCAGGCTTGCTGATTCTGGTACCGAAATTTGAAGTGACCATGATCCTGGACCTCATTAAAAAAATGAAGCCGACACTCTTCCCGGGCGCGCCGACCATGTACATTGCCCTGATCAATCATCCGCGGATCAAGGAATATGATCTGTCTTCGATCAATGCCTGCGTCAGCGGCTCTGCCGGGCTTCCGGTTGAGGTGCAGGATAAATTCGAGGAGCTGACGAAGGGCCGGCTGATCGAAGGGTACGGCCTAACCGAGGCTTCGCCGGTGACCCATGTGAATCCGATCTGGGGAAGACGAAAAATCGGCTCGATCGGCGTTCCGGTTCCGGATACCGATGCCAAGGTGGTCGACCCGGATACGGGCGATGAAATGCCGATCGGCGAACCCGGCGAGCTGATCGTGAAAGGGCCGCAGGTGATGATGGGTTATTGGAATCGGCCGGATGAGACCTTTGAGACGCTTCGCAACGGCTGGCTGTTCACGGGCGATATGGCAACGATGGACGAAGAGGGGTATTTTACGATCATCGACCGCAAGAAGGATATGATTATTGCAAGCGGTTTCAATATTTATCCTCGGGAAATCGAGGAGGTGCTGTATGAGCACCCTTCCGTGAAGGAAGCGGTAGTCGTTGGAACCAAGGACGAATATCGCGGAGAAACGGTAAAAGCGTATATCGTTCTGAAGGACGGGGCTTCCCCGGACCCTTCGGGCCTTGAGAAGTTTTGCCGCAGTCAACTCGCTGCGTACAAGGTGCCGCGTCAGTATGTGTTCCGCGACTCGCTGCCGAAGACGATGGTAGGCAAGGTGCTGCGCCGCAAGCTCCTGGAGGAGGAAGAGGAAGGCAGACCGACAGGCTGATGCATGGAATGGCTCATGTTGGATGCTGTCGAGACGGGCGGATTTAATGGAGAAATCGGTCGGAATTATCCCGGACGCAGACCGTTTGCCGTGCAAGCCTCGAGCGGGATGGGAGCGACCGGAATTTTCGCATCATCACTCTATAAATGGTATACGGCAGGAATGGAGACCGTATGTAATAATGTCATAAGAAAAAAAGGAGGCGGCCTGATGAATCATACCAATACCAACCCGGACACGAAGGCCGGACAGCCGGAATTCGACCGTGAGGCATACATGGAGGCCATGACCAAAGCGGCAGAGCCCACCTTCTGGGGATATCTCGGCTGCAAGCTTGCGTCTGCCAATTCGGAGGCGGTTGTTGTAACCCTGGATGCACAGCCTCATCATATGAATATGATGGGGATTGTGCATGGAGGCGTGCTCTCCTCATTGATGGATAACGCCATGGGCATTGCGGTCATGCTGGAGCGTCCCGGCGAGTCCACGGTAACTAGCAATCTTAACGTGCATTTTGTCATGCCCGCCAGGGCAGGAATGCTAACCGTAACGGCAAGCATTGTGCACCAGACCCACCGTTCGGTGACAACGGACTGCAAGATTACGAATGAGAAGGGCGATCTTGTCGCGATCAGCACGGGGTCGTTCCGGGTGAAATAAAGCAGCGCAGCTGCTATGGAACCGATGGTCTGTCATCCTTATCCTTTGAAGGAGAAGGAGGCAGGCCATTTTTTCTGTGCTCTGGAAATTTGTACATCTATTTGATTCATGGGTACTTGGGACGAAACTTCCATTAATAGCATCGGTGTTGGTCCTTACTAAATCTCAGTTGGATGAACCAAGGATGGCAGTCAATGGACCATGCAGATCAGTGGATTTATACCCATTAAATAAAAGTAATGATCAAAACCCCCCATTTTTGTGAAATGGGTTTTTTTTCTTTTCTGTTTTATAATTTACAATAGGATTATGTATATAAAACAAGCAGCTACTCCAAAGGGAAGTACAGGAGGAGAAGAAGGTGAATCACTTTGAAAGTAAAATTAATAATCTCATTATTGGTCTTATTATTCGTTTTCAGTATCTTTATTCAATTCTTTATTCTCGAGAACAAACCTATTGAAACAAAGATTGTTGAACAGCTTACTATTCAAGATAATACTTTTAAAGAATTGGTTCATTATGACATGAAAAACAATAATATTTATGCGTTTTATACAAATACAGTATATAACACTTATCCTGGACTTGGATTAGGTGTATTAGAGAACAACAGAAAAATGAAAACGCACATAGTAGGAGGTATACCGATTGACTCTGATAAAGGCTTTACATATGAAGTTGCTGAATCCAAACAATTTAGCGTTGTTTACGGGACAATTACCAACCACCAAATAACAACAATAGAGGTAAATGGGCAAAAGGGTAATTTAGTAAGAGAAGGTGATTTAGTTTTATGGTATTATATCTGGGGAGATAATCCTCCACTAAGCCTTTCAATCCAAGCCAAGGAACAAACTGGTAAGGTTCTGTTTGACGAAAAATTGTTCTAGATCCATACTCGGTGGTTACGCTTGTACTAAATGTCTCAAATAAATGAGACATCTTTCTGAAATGTACTTTACAAATACAATGGGACCGTCCGTGTTTTCTGGAAATTATAAGTGCCGTGATGTATGACCGGAGAAACACAGTGACATGATTCCGGTCCTTGTTAATCCCTGTTATTCTTGTCAAGGCGATAAAGCTGTGGTACAATGAAAATGCTGTTTTTCATGTAGAATCTAGAATGTCTCGTTAAGATAATAAATTCAGATGTTTACATACGTAGGAGGTGGAAGTCATGGTTATATTTTTTGAAGTGTTGCTTGTTATTTTCTCCATCGGGTTGATTACTGTCGTTCTTCTCCAAAAAGGGAAAAGCGCAGGTCTTGCCGGTGCCATCTCCGGCGGTGCGGAACATCTTTTTGGTAAAACGAAGGCTCGCGGTATGGATCTCGTACTGCAGCGCACAACGGTAGGTCTTGCAGCTGGATTTATGATTTTGGCCATCGTTGTTGCTATGTTGAAATAACAAGAATGTTACCCTCGCTTTTTCACTCTTGGAAGAGCGGGGGTTTTTTATTTGCCTAAAAAATGGAAAATTATATCTTTCGTATGGTCCGAAGGATACCGCAGATTAATTTCGTGTATACTAGGGTATGTGTATATGAAGGTAAAGAATGGATAGAGGAACGATGAAATTGCAGGTTCCCCGAGGTGATAATCATGATAACTGAACAAATTTTACTGGACTTTATGCGGGAAACTGCATACAAACCGATGACGTATCAGGAATTGGAACAACATTTCGCGATTGAAGACGCCCATGAATTCAGGGAGTTTCTGAAGCTGCTGAATGAGCTTGAGCAATCCGGAAAAATCATCCTGACGAGCACCCAGCGCTATGGCGTGCCGGAACGGATGTCTTTGCTGCGCGGACGTCTGCAGGCCCATGCGAAGGGCTTTGCTTTTCTGATTCCAGACGACCGGGAGCACCCGGATGTGTACATTCATGCCAATGATCTCAAGAGTGCCATGAACGGAGATATCGTCTTAATCAAGATTAGTTCCAAACATAACGACGGCGGCAAAATGGAAGGCGAAGTTGTCCGTATCTTGACGCGCGCTGTGACGCAAGTGGTCGGCGTGTTCCAGAACCATGAAGCCTATGGCTTTGTGCTGCCGGATGACAAACGGATCAACCGGGATATTTTTATTCCGAAGCATGCCATAAACGGTGCTGTTGATGGCGTGAAGGTTGTGGTGAAGCTGGTCAGCTATCCGGAAGGAAGAGCTGCGGCTGAGGGCGAAGTTGTGGAGATTCTGGGTCACAAGGATGATCCGGGCATCGATATTCTGTCCATTATCCGCAAGCACCAGCTGCCGGAGGGTTTTCCGGAGGAAGTGCTGGCCGAGGCGGATGCAGCGCCGGATTCCATTACGGAAGATGAGATTGTACAGCAGGGCCGCCGCGATCTGCGCGGGCTGAACATTGTGACGATTGACGGCGAAGATGCCAAGGATCTCGATGACGCAGTGAATGTAGAACGTTTGCCGAACGGGAACTTCCGTCTGGGCGTTCATATTGCCGATGTCAGCTACTACGTGCGTGAGCGCTCTGAGCTGGATAAGGAAGCCTACAACCGTGGATGCAGCGTCTATCTGGTGGATCGGGTGATTCCGATGCTTCCGCACCGTCTGTCCAACGGGATTTGCAGTTTGAATCCGCAGGTGGATCGTCTGACGATGTCCTGCGAGATGGAATTCAACGAGCAGATGAAGGTCGTGAAGCACGACATCTTCACCAGTGTTATTCGCACGAAGGAACGGATGACGTACAACAATGTGCGCAAAATTCTGGTGGATGAGGATCCCGAGCTGATCGAGCGCTACAGTGACCTCGTCGAGGATTTCCGCTTGATGCGCGAGCTGGCGCTGAAGCTGCGGAATCGCCGGATGCGCCGTGGCGCGGTGGATTTCGATTTTGTGGAATCCAAGGTTATCGTGGACGAGAACGGCAAAGCCGTGGATATCGTCAAAAGAGAACGCTCCATTGCCGAGCAGATCATTGAAGAATTCATGCTGGCCGCCAACGAAACCGTGGCTGAGCATTTCCACTGGCTCAAGGTGCCGTTCATCTACCGGATCCATGAGGACCCGGATCAGGAGAAGCTGCAAAACTTCATGGCGTTCGCGGCCAATTTCGGGCATCAGGTGAAGGGACGGGGCAACTCGATCCATCCGCGCGCCCTGCAAAACCTGCTGGAGGATATTCAAGGCACGAAGGAGCAGACCGTGCTCAGCACGATGATGCTCCGTTCGATGAAGCAGGCGAAATACGATGCGGAGAGCACGGGCCACTTCGGCCTTGCGGCAGAGTATTATTCCCACTTTACGTCTCCGATCCGGCGTTATCCCGATCTGGTTATTCATCGGGTCATCCGGGAAGTACTGGAGAGCGGAGGTGCGCTTGATGAGAAGCGCCACGAGCATCTGTCCGGCCGGATGGCTGACATTGCGCAGCAATCCTCGGAACGGGAACGTGTGGCGGTGGATGCCGAGCGGGATACGGAAGCCCTCAAGAAAGCGGAGTTCATGCTGGATAAGGTCGGTGAAGAATTCGAAGGCATTATCAGCAGCGTGACCAGCTTCGGCATGTTCATTGAGCTGGAGAATACGGTTGAAGGCTTGATTCGTCTCAGCGCGATGACCGATGATTATTATCATTTCGATGAGGGCCATATGGCGCTGATCGGGGAGCGGACCTCGAAGGTATACCGCATCGGTGATGATGTGAAGGTTCGCGTGGCGAAGGTGAACATGGACGACCACACCATCGATTTTGAGATGGTGGATATGAAGCCGCGCCGTCAAGGGCGCGGCGAAGGCGACCGCGGCGGCAACGGCGGCCGCGGGTTTGGTGCCCGCGATGGCGCAGCCCGCGGGGGCAAGGGCCGCGGTGGTAAGCGCGGCCCGGGTGAAGGCGGCGCGCCAGGCGGGCGCCGCAATGACAGTGCCGGCGGCCAGGGTGGCCGCGGCGATGGCGCATCCGCCGGGCGCGGCAAGCGCGGCGGCGGTGAAGCTGCTGCCGAGACGGGCGAGCAGCAGTCGCAGGCGTCGAACTTCGCCTTTGGCTCTGGCAAAGGCGGTTACACCTCCGCGGGCGGCGGCGCCCTCGGCTTTGACCGCAATGCCCGCAGCTCAGGCGGCGCCGGTGGCAAGAACCGGCGCAAGAAGACGTCGGGCAGCGGCATCTTCATCGGAGCCGGAGCAACACCGGGCGGTGTCAGTGGTGGAGGTAACTCCGGCGGCAATGGCAATGGCTCTGCTGGAGGCGGCGGTGGCCGCAAGCGGAAGAACAAGGGCGGGAACAGTACAGCCGCTTTTGTCCGCAAGAAGAAAAAGTAAGGTTCCACTTCCCATCTATTGCTGGAGAAGCTTGCCCCGCCTTGCTTTTGGAGGCAGACGTTTGATACAATGGACTTCTGGTGAGATTGCATATTGGCGGTCTGCCGGAAGTCCTTTTTTCATAAACATTGTTGACGACAAGGGGTGAGACCATGGGTAAGAAAAGTGACGGGAAGGTTCTGGCCCAGAACAAAAAAGCTTCCCATGATTACTTCATCGAGGATACCTATGAAGCCGGGATGGTCCTGACCGGAACGGAGATCAAGTCCATTCGGAACGGCCGTGCCAATATTGGAGACGCGTTCGCCACCATTCGGAATGGCGAGATTCATATCCATAACATGCATATCAGCCCGTTCGAGCAGGGGAACCGTAACAATCCATTGGACCCTACGCGTACACGGAAGCTGCTGCTGCATAAGGAGCAGATCCGCAAGCTGCTGGGATTGTCCAAGCAGGATGGCTACGCGATTGTACCGCTGAAGATCTACATCCGCAACGGTTATGCGAAGTTATTGCTGGGCCTCGGTAAAGGTAAGCGTCAGTATGACAAGCGTGCCGATGCTGCGAAGAAGGATGCACAGCGCGATATCCAGCGTGCGCTGCGCGAGAAGCAGAAGATTGCAAGGTAACGGTAATGGGTAATTAGGGTAAGTGTCATTAGGTAATGAAAGCTAAGTATGATTTTGATTCCTGTATAAAAGAGTTGCGTCAACATGCTTGAATTTAGCATTATAGCTGGTTGGCAGCTTTTAGCTGTGTTACCTGCAATGTATATATCATTTTGATATAAAATGTGATATACTAAGTGATGTAAGAGAGATCAATAAGATCTTTGACAATCAGCATACAGCCTGCGTCTTCCTTTCTTGGAGGGAAAGAATGCGCAATAGATTGACTGCTATGACGGAATACATTCTTTGATTTAATCCGATAGCCCTTTTTGGCAGGAACGCTCAGGTGCGAAGCACTGGCATTTCTCCAACTTAAGGGGGCGTTTTTGGATTCGACGGGGATAGTTCGGGCATGAGTAGCGGGTAGTGGGGACGCGTCCACTTCATCAACGCTAAAGCCAATTAAACGGCAAACAACAAAACAACTACGCTTTCGCAGCTTAATAACCTGTGAGCGTGCTCTCGCTCTGTATCGCCCATGTACCGGGATGAGGGCTCAACTTTAGTGGGATACGCTGTCTAGTCTCCGCCTGGGGCTAGCTGAAGAAGACAATCAGGCTGACCTGAAGGGAATCCGGTGACAGGGAGTCTCTAGGGTGACATCAAATCTGTCACTACACCCGTAGAAGCTTGTGTTGTCGTTATCTTCGGACAGGGGTTCGACTCCCCTCGCCTCCATACATACTTAAAATCCACAATCAATTAAGATTGTGGATTTTTGCTGTCTCTCTGAAAACTATTTATGCTACCAGTGCGACAACTCATATAAATATTTAGATTTTTTTAAATGCTCTAAAGTTGTATTTAAAGCTTATTGTAACTGTGTAATCGTGCTCTGATAATTCTATTGGTTGAGCTAGAGCGTGTATGTAAACCTAAGCGAGTCAGATCATAATTGATGCCAGCGTTAAAAAAGCCTTGAACGAGCTTGCTAACTTATCAAAGCGAGTCGCCAACCGACGATAATGTTTTACTTTATTGAAAAAACATTCAATGAGATGCCGTTCTTTGTAAATTTCTTTATCCCATTTTCTTGGTTTGCGGCGATTTTTCTTACTGGGTATCACAGGCGTAGCTGATCGCTGCTCTAACAAATGAAGAATTTGATTGGTGTCGTACGCTCGATCAGCCAACACCTGTTTTTTCGTTAGATCCATTTGTTTTAACATTTTGTAGCCGGTTACCGAATCATGGCATTGATCTCCTGTCAGCTTAAAGCGCAGGGGATTACCTAGAGCATCAACCGCGGCGTGAATTTTGGTGGTTAGTCCGCCACGAGAACGCCCTATTGCTTGCTTGAGGCCCCCCTTTTGCTCCTGATCCATGTTGGTGGACACGGACAATTGTCGCGTCAATCATGACGCTTTCCCAATCAGGTTCAATGGAGACATGCTCTAAGATTTTGTCCCAAATGCCGGCGATTTGCCAGCGGCGAAATCGGCTGTAAACGCTGGACCAAGAGCCGTAGTAATCCGGTAAATCCCGCCAAGAGGCACCGGTGTGTGCAATCCATAACATGGCATTCAGCATATGACGATGGTCTTTCGGGGGTCTCCCTCCTTGTGGTTTTCGTTCCGGTAGCAGTAGGTCCTTAATCTTTTCCCATTGGTCGTCACGTATTTCATATCGTCTCATCATACTTGTTAATTACCCAAATTATAGGGTCAGAGTTTGCATACAGGACCTAGTCCAAATGGTTTTCCTAACATGAATTTATACTTTTTATTATTGAGTACTTGAAAGCTTTCTATGGGAGCATAATGTGTAATTTGAAATAGGTTTGCCTACATAAACGACTAAGTATTTGAGATTTTCTAAGCCACTCTAACCTCTTACCACTCATGATTTTACAAAAGACTTCGTTAAAACCCTTAATTCCAGATACAACAATTAAAGTATTTGCATATAATGGAGAGTCTTTGTCTTTTATTGTGTTGGCTTTAATGATTTCCTATATGAAATTCGAGTTCCAGATTGTATAGATGCATTGGATAGAATATCTGGTTTCGTAGTAGGCAACCCTGAAAGACCATACTTCTCCTCTAGCAATTTATTACTTTCACTAATTTCCTCAATTTTTTTGTATGGTGTCGTCTTTAGGTCTTGGTGATATCACCTTCTTTAGAGAATACTTTGCGCGGTTAATTTACAACTATCTGATCAACCGAGCGTTGACTTTTCCTGAAAACAATAGACTTTAATTTTGACTATGAACGATATTATTTTTTACAATGCTTAAGCTTAATAACATACTCGGGTGTTATCGCTTATCGCATATAGACCAGGATGAGGGCCAAACTTCAGTGGGAACGCTGTCACATACCCCTGGATCTATCTAAAAAGGAATCTTGTCAGAATAGGTACATCGTTGTTGAATGTTTGGAACCTTTGGCGAATGAGAGATTTCTAACGATATATTAAATTATAATTGTAATAAAGATGCTTACATGAGAGGAGGGTAGCATTTTGTATCAACCTCAATCCATGGAAACAACAATTGAAGACGTCATAGAAAGATATGCTAACAACGTAAAAAGAACAGTAAATAAATTTATGAATGTTAGAATGTTATATGATAAATGGCTCCTAGAAGACCTGATACAACAAGGTTATTTAGGGCTTATTGAGGCATATCCAAAATATGATTTTAATAAAGGTAAGGAGTTTTTCTGGCGTTACGCCTATAAATTCGTAAAGGGTAGAATGATAGAATTTACGATACAACATTTTAATTACATACGACCAAGCAAAAAAATAAACAGTCTAATACTAGAGATAAAAAGAAGGGATCTCCTAGGGCAGTCGCCTTACCACATATCCCAAGCACTAGGTTGCTCCTATGGCATGGCTGTAAATGCTCTGCATTTTATATTAATTCGCCGTATGGTTTATTTGTATGAACCAGCCACTACAAACCAAAAACAACATGATGAGCAACAAGTCATTGATAAAGTGGCGGCTGAGGGAAATGAGGACGAGCTATTTCTGATCGAAAGTCAAAGTGGATTTTCCGAAATAGAGCAAAAAATATCGTTGATGTTAATTAACGGATATAGCAGAGAAAATATAATCGAGCATTGCGGTATGCGTGCTATTGAATTGAAAGAAACTATGGATGAGATACTAAAAAAATGCGGATTCGATAAACAGACAATCTTCGATAGAAACGAGGACTTACTGATGCAAATTTCAACGTTGGAAGAGGGTGGCCAGAAGTTGCAGGATGGTGAGAAGAAGAACTTTGAATGGGTGAAGGTCGAGTTAATTAGTTCCAGTCCCAGTAATCCAAGAAAGAATCTCGCAGTCAAAACAGTACAATTGCAAGAAACATTAACGTCAAAAGGATGGGAGGAACCGGTGACGTGTTATAAGAGGGGGGACTATTATATCTTATTGGCCGGTCATCGCAGATGGTATGCCTCCAAACAATTGGGATTTAAAAAGATACCTGTATTTATTGTAGATCCTCCAGCAAGTAAAGCAGAGGAGAAGGACCGGCTAGGGTCTTTGCAAAGTATTCAGGTCGATTGGACCCCATATGAATCAGCAAGGAATATTTATGACCGTTGGATCTATGCTGGAGGGATAACCTATACCGAATTCGCAAAAAAAATAGGCGTTCCCAAATCAAAGATCGCAGCTAAAATTCGTGTTTATAAATATTACCAACGTGCTGAGATAGAGGACAAGTTAACGAATGGAATGTATTCGATTTCGATGCTGGATTATATCCTCACATGGATCAAGCGTTTAGAAAAATATCAACCGGATTTTGTGAAATCAATAACCGAAGAGTTCATCAGAACACAGATGTTAACGAAATACGAAAATAAGTGTTTTAGTAGCCGTATCGCCAACGATAGAGATTTTGTATGCAATGCTAGCCCTGAAGAGATATTTTCATTTCTTTCGGATACAACTAAAACATTGCGACAATCAGAAATTGAACTGACTATAGAAAAAGCGAAAAAAGAACGTAATGACAGTAAAATATATCAACTGTTAGACGAATCAGTAGAGGCCTTAAAAAAGATAGAATGGAACGATCTAAAAGAAGCTCAGCAAATAATGAGCGAGTTGGATAAGATATTGGGAGAAATCACTATAAAAAATCTTGAGTTAAAGGGGGGATTATAATATGAGGGGGTTCCTCGATTTTATTATGGCAGATATAAAGCACGTTATCCCTAATCCACTAAATCCACGAACCAATAATGCGATTAAGACAGATGAAATACAGCGGGTATTAAAAGAAAAAGGGTGGGAGGTACCTATCACTTGCTATCAAAAAGGTGATCAATACGTCATTTTATCGGGTCATCGAAGATGGTACGCAGCCAAAAAATTATCCTATAAGAAGATACCCATATATCTGGTGGAAGCTCCTAAAACTAAAGAGGAAGAACAAGAAAGACTTGGTTCTGTACAAGGGGGGAAATCAGATTGGAGTGTTTATGAATGGGCTAAACATACTTATGATATGTGGATATATTGGGAAAAATGTTCGTTTAGAAAGCTTGCCCGTAAAATGAACAAAAGTTGCTCCTTTGTCTCTTTGAGAGTAAAGATATTTAGCTACTACCCACACTCTGAGATTGAAGAAAACTTAAAGAATGATAGATACTCCATCTCCATATTATCGTATTTAATCAAATGGTTAGATACCTTATCCAGAACAAAACCGGAGATAGTAGAACATTATACATTAGAGTTGATAAGAACAACAATGTTAGCTAAGATTGAAAAAAATTTAGTAGGGATACTGGATCTTAAAAATGATTCATTTATTCATAATGCCAGCAATGGGCAAATTAAGAACTTTTTATTGGATCCTAATAAGAAGTTGTTAGAGGCATTACTTGAAATAGATGGATACAAAAAGAGATATAATGGAAAGACCAAAATGAAAGCGTATGTTAATGAAATCAACTACGTAAATGATATTATTAAAGGATTAGACCCTCCAGGGAATGTAGAAGAGCGAAAAAGGATGCAGAGCATATTAAATGACTACAATAGTCGAATATTAAAATTGAAAGCACATGTGCAAGCTTATATAAACGATAATTCATCTATATAAAATGTAATTAACAAATTAACATTACGCCAAACTTAAAGGCCTAATGGGTATTGAGGTAGTATGAGAATCCAAATGTGGTAAGAGCCGTGAATAATATTGAATTAGGACATACGATGAGTGTGTGTGTGGAATAAGTGCTATGCACAAATGATGAATTCCGCTTCATTAAAACAACATATATAGCGGATAAAGAAACTCAGGCTCATTTTCGAAACGATTCCTTTGTCCGCGACTAAAGCGACAAGTGGAAGAAGATGAAATCGATCACCTGCTGTCTGAGGATGACTCGATGATTGCTCCCACCAAGCGCTGCAGTACAACTGGCTTTGACGTGGGTGACAGTGTAAAGTGCAGACCTATGGGAAGCATGAAGAATCCAAGCTGTTGCGGTCAACTATGAGACGGGGGACGCGGTTTGGATTCGAGTTTTAAATTAGCTGTTTATATGGGGGTTATCCGAGTCGGAAGCTTGCGTTAATCCTATAGTCAAATTTATATCATGCAGCGGATTTGCAATCTTTTTAAAAGGAGCATCCTTCCGTGGGATTCCTGGCTGTTCACGGTTGTCTCATCAAGTTTTTCTCCGTGTTAATTGATCTTTTGTCTGGTTGGTTTGTGCTCATTGAAAGATCCTCTTGTGGAATAAGTTGTAGTTCAATTATGTACCGATCGTCCTAATACTGGAATGAGCATGAACTTATTTCATTCACGCTTCTTCTTCATTGATCAGCGTCGCATAGGCATCTGGCCAAAGCTTCCATCTTCAAGCGCAATCATTTCAGTTCTAACGGCGCTGGTTGCAAACATGCGCTCACCCGACTTTGTTTTAACGTCAGGGAAGCGATAGCCAGACCTACGACTTAGCCGGTTTAGTTACGGCCTCTATGCCTTTCTTCTTTAGCAGCTCTATTAGAATGTCATGTTATGCTTCCCAATAGGAGCCTTCCTCAGATTGCCGATTTGTACTAATCTGAATGTATAAAGCTGCTCATGGTAAACCTCCCATATTGTACTTAAAAGTATTGTACTTGGGTATATAGGCAAAAGAAAAAGCCCCGAATATTGGAGCCTTAGACTGTTTTTAGTAGGGTTGACCATTTCTTTTTGAAACCCATTCTATTAATATCGACATCATCATACTGTTCAATCAATGCCTCTAGACGCGTGACCCAGGAATTCCAAAGTGTATGGTCCTTTATAAGGTACTTCATATTAAATATTTGTGTGTATAGATGATGTTCCTGTAAGTCTAAGTGTTTATCTGTACGGAGTATTTTTGGCTTTGTAATAATCAAACTATTAAATAGTCTACTGTGATGTGCGCAACGATTTCTTAGTATTTTTAAAATGATAAGCCAATTTTTAAGTACTGTATTGTGTAAATTGTACTGATTGGATATCTTGATCTGGTCATCAGTTCTTAAATTTTTGTGAAGCTCCACAAGGTTAGAGAATGTGGCCATCTCTAAAGCAACCCAAACTGGAAAAACTCCATTTCGATTTTCGCGATGGTGCTTTACAAACAACTCATTTGATTTGTTTAATTCATTATCCAAAATCTCCAGTAATCGCTGGTGTTTTTCTTCGTTCACAAAGTTGTGTGGATCTCTGTACCCTAAATCCGGATAGTCATGAGCAATCATGTAGGTTAGCTGTGTTCTAATAGAGATTTCGATGTATTCGATTAGTTCCATCAACATCAATCTAAGTGATTTATCGAACTCGTAGTGGCGATGGATTTTTTCGAAGGTCGTACCTTCAGCATATTTATTATCTTTTTTAAAGGTCAGATCGTATCCGGTGAAGCGATAATAGCTAACTCTTGTTAATACCTCGATTGCTTTTTCCTCATCTTCAATGATCATTCCACGATCTTTAAAAAGAGAAATCATTTCTTGATGTGTAAGAGCCGGCTTTATTCCAACTGATGAAGTCATAAAAAAGCCCCTAATAAAAAATTGGCTCGCCCTAAGCGCCAATCAGTCTAGACTGATTGGCGGGGCGAGATCTGTTACCATAATATTACTACTTGTGTACACTTTAGTCAACAAAGCGTTGAAAAAAATAGACATTCTGTAGAAAAATTATAAAACAGTGCAGTAAAAAATAGACCCACTACGTATAAGCGTACCACATATTGCAATAACATATGATACGCTAACTTTATCATTCAAAGTCTTAAGTACAAAGGAAGGAGAATCCCATGCCAAGCTTCCTGGAATCCCTATATTACGGACAGTTGAATCCTGTAGAGAAGGCTGTTTCCACCGATCCTCAGTATCGCCAATTGAGCCGGCAAATATCCGAGTCCATGGATGCTTGGAAGAAGAGGCTTTCCGATGATGATTTTCATGAGCTTGAGGAGTTATTAGATTTATATCGACAAGTCCAAGGACTGGAAATGGTTGCTTCTTTTACTGATGGTTTTAGACTGGGAGCGACGATGATCATCGAGGTGTACTCTGAGATCGTGTGATTAGTAAGAACACTCATAGAACTGCCGTAAAGACACGAACAGTGTCTTTTTTTATACCGCAAAATATTGACTATCACCCTACCCCGCATATAGCAAAACGAATTTCATAACGCATACAGCTCCCATAAGGTATCTTCGCTCTAAATTCCTCAGCGCGGCAGGAATATTCCCCCAGTTTATAGAAACCTCTGTATATAACATCGACTATACATACAAAAGAGGCTGCCATGGACCAAGAGAGATTTATGATCATCGTTAAAGGTGATGACAAGACACAGGATGTATCTTCATATGAAATAGATCCTCCAATAGTAAGGATTATATATAAAGGTTCTTCCAAGGCTTATCCGTATCAACTCAATGATATACAGTTACTGACGCCGACCGTTCAGGACATAACGGAGGATATGGCTGTTTTTAACGATGAGTATCCTTTTTATAATGTAAAACGGGTGCTAGATTTCGGGCCAAAGATTCGGGTGTGTTTCAACAATGGGAGTATTCGTACATACGATAGTGGACGTATTCAAGTTAGAAGTAGTAGTACCCAAAACGCTGAAGGGCGTCAGATTCTGGACTATTGGCGCGCGATTTCAAAATATGTAAAAAGTGAGGATGAACAGGAGAACAAGGAAGCTTTTTTGGCCAAGCAATTTGCGAAACTACATTATGTAGATCCGGATAGTGCTTTGAGCCATTATCTTCAGAAAAAACCTATAAAGAGCGATATCCCGGTTACAAGCGAACCGATTTTCCCGTTCAGGTACAATTTGAGTCAAAGGACTGCGCTTGAGCAGGCTTTAAAAAGCACCATCAGTATTATCGAAGGTCCTCCGGGCACGGGTAAAACCCAGACGATCTTAAACATCCTTGCGAATCTGGCGGTTATGCAGGGGAAAAAGGTAGCGGTTGTTTCCGGTAACAACGCTGCAGTTCTGAATGTACAAGAAAAGATGGAACGGCAAGGGTACCACTTTTTTGTAGCTAGTTTGGGCAACCAAGAGAACAAGAAAAAGTTTTTTGCCAATCTACCCAATTGGGATGTAGCGGAATGGTCCAGTGAGTTGCCAGAGGATGAGTTAAACGCCAAACTACAAGATTTGGATCAACGTATTCACCGCTTGATGGAACTGGATCGGGCGAAGGCACAGCTTATGCAGAAGCTGTCGGCCTATTTGCTTGAACAGGAGCATTTTGAGCATTATTATGCTAGACAGGATGTCCCGCCTTTAGAGAAGTTGTCATTTTACCGGCAGACACCAAAGCGGATTCTGGAGTTTATGAAAGACAGCTTCCTGGCTGTAGAGATGAAAAGGAAATATAAGCTCCTATACCAATTCAAGTTGTTCTTTAGGCATGGTTTTACGGATTTCAAACGATTGAAAGAGCAGGGGCTGGATGTCATCTTGAATGTTCAGCGTAAATTTTACACGTTAAAAGTTGAGGAGCTATCAGATCGCATTCAGGAGCTTGAGAAAGAATTGGAGTCCCAGGACTATCAAGCCTTAATGGATCAGCACCAGCAGTTCTCCGAAACGCTGTTTCGGCACCGATTACATGAGAAATACCATAACCGTCCAGCTGTGGACTGCAATGAGAAGACATACACTCACAACAACAAGTTTAAAACGTTTATCGAGCACTATCCGATTATGCTTAGTACAACGCATTCTTTGCGGAATTGTATACCTGCGAATTACTTATTTGATTATTGCATCATTGACGAATCCTCACAGGTTGATCTGCTGACAGGGGCTCTGGCTTTGTCCTGCTGCAAGCAAGCTATTATTGTGGGCGATACCAAGCAACTGCCGCATATCGTGGGGAAGGAGATTGTACAGAAAATCCAGAGCCAGGCGGCTCCTGACATGGATGAAGCTTACAGTTATATCGAGCATAATTTGTTGTCGTCCATGTTGGCTTTATACGGGGATTCCGTTCCAAAAGTGATGTTAAGAGAGCATTACCGCTGTCATCCCCAAATTATTGAATTCTGCAACAGGAAATATTACGATGGCAAATTGATTGCTTTTACCGATCCGGGGATTTCCGAATCTCCTTTATTGATCTACAAGACGTCACCGGGCAATCACATGAGGGAAGTAACCCATGGCAAAAAAGGAAAGTTCAATGTCAGGGAACTTGATGTCATTGAACAGGAAATTCTGTTGGGGTACCTCGAAGCAGCAGCAGGGCATGCGGATATCGGCTTTGTGACGCCATATCGCAAGCAAGTGGAGAAAGCGGCTCTGCAATTCACTGCTGACATTGAGAGCGACACGATCCATAAATACCAGGGACGTGAGAAGTCCGTTATGATCATGTCTACAGTGCTCGACCGAACGAGAGCAGGAGGCATGGGGATGAAGTTTGTTAATGATCCTTGCATGATTAATGTGGCTGTGTCCCGTGCGCAGGAGAGGTTTATTCTGGTAACCGATCAATCTGCGTTTCGCAAGTATGGGAATGAAGTGGGTGATCTCATGCGATATATGGAATATAGCACGCTGGACAACAATGTCGTGGAGAGCGAGATTCATTCTGTATTTGACTTGTTATACAAGGAATACTCGGATAATCTCCAGGAATTTCGAGAACGCGTTCGTTTCTTTAATAAATCAAGGCATCGGAGCGAGAATTTGATGCACGCCTTGCTCGACCAGATATTACAGGAGCCTATGTTTAAGGATTTTGAACTAGGGAATCAGATTTTACTGATGAATTTATTTACCGACCTGGAACGGTTAAATGAAGAAGAGCGCAGATTCGTCCGAAATCGTTCTTCTGTTGATTTTGTGATTTATCATAAACTGGACAGATCGCTAGCGCTGGCGATCGAAGTTGATGGATTTGCCTTTCATGAGAACAATCCTGAACAATTAAAGCGAGATAAGAAAAAAGAAGAGATTTTCAAAAAATTTGGAATGGAATTAGAAAGGTTCCGTACCAACGAGAGCGGGGAAGAACAGAGGATTAGGGAGCTGTTAGGCTCTATGTTGTATAAGGTGGAATGATCTACATAGGGTTCGGTGATAATTCTCTCATCTGGAGTGAGAGGAATAGGGCTCCATAACATGTGTTTTGAATTGAAGTTTCTAAAAAGATTGATTGTTGAAAATAGTGCCGCCATCGCTGTTTTTTAAGCTCTGTACTGAAGCATCTTTAAGTCGGATGCTCTTTTACGATTTATCTTGTTATTGTTTCAAGCAGGGGGTGTTTATGATTGAATGGTCTGTTAAAACTCTGGATGTTTCTTACTTCATCAGTATCAATTATCGGTATAATTGTCTTCTGGCCGAGATATGTCGATAACGATTTCCCTTTGTTTACTGATATATCTATGGTTTTAATATTTTTACCGAGTTTCTTTATTTTTTTCTCAATATTATCGTTTCTTATAAATCGATTCTTCGTTAGAAAGATTTCATTTAAAGTTTTGCTAAGTGTAATATTATATTGTTTATCATTTTTTGCGTCATATTTTCTTTTCAAAAATATTTGGAGTGTCAATGTGAGATTCATATCGATCTCTTTGACGTCATTAGTTGGTCTAATTCATTACTTAATTTCAAATGGCTTGTCTCTCGTAAATTCAGCAATACAAAAAAAATCAGATGAAAATATTGGGTGAAGAAAATTTAATAGCTCTACTTTTAAGTAGGATCTATTTTTGTTTTTTAGTGTTACATGTAAGTGCATCAGGATATGTTAGATTTGTACCGACGCAGGAGGTGCTGGGATGAGAAGAACGTGGATTCTTGGTCTTATTTTGATTTTTCTAATGTCGGGATGTTCTACAGATAAGACATCCACGGAGAGCATAAACGATTCAGAAAAACCGAAGGTATTAAAAATAATTGACTATAGACTCGACAACATGAGCCGTCAACGAACGGAATATCATTATGCTGAGGATGGTTCGTTAGTAATTGACTCGGAAATCGACCATACGACTATGAAGCCGGGCGATATTGTTTATTTTATACCTCCAGAGTTTGAAGAATTTAAGGATAACCCAAATTTTAAGTTAGCTGACCATTATATTTCTAGACTTATCGCAAGTGAGGGAGATAGTGTGGAAATAAAAGAAGGAGTGGTTTATGTCAATGACAAAAAACTTGATGGCTTTTACGGTGCGGCAGCAAAATACGGTCTAACTGAGCAGGAGTATATTGATAAACAAAAAGAAATTGACCCCAATTTTAAATTAACTCAGGAAGACCATGATTTTTTTAAACAAAACATGGGTAAAGTTGAAATTCCTAAAGAATATATATTTGTCTTAGGTGATCATTGGGGAAGAAGTGTGGACAGTCGTCATTTGGGCCCCGTTCCATTTAAAAATATTCAAGGTAAAGTACTGGGGGTCACTAAAGAATTTTAATATATTCTTCGACGAGCAATGAGTGATATAATGCGGTTCCTATACCTCACTAACAGCGTCCTAGCTTCAACAAGTTCATCTAAGCCAGCCCAGTCCCTAGTCTAAAGTCTAGGTTCAGATACCCCCTAAGACGGTTATGTCGGGCAAATAAGGCAGATATAATGGATGTATATCTGAGAGCGTGACTTATGAAGCCAAGGAGTGTTTGAATATGAAGGCAATGGAAACGACCGCCAAGGCGCGGGCAGGTAAGGTGAACTGGGTGCTTTTTAATCCAAAAACCTATGCAACGATCCTCTACTTAATGCTATCCCTTCCATTAGGGATTATCTATTTTACAGTGGCCATCACGGGAATTGTACTATCCATTGGATTAACTCCCGTATTTATCGGAATACCGCTGTTTTTTGGAGTAGCCAAGCTGTTGAATGGGATTGTGATTTTTGAACAGAGCTTGATTAGACAAATTTTAGGTTTACCTAATCCTCCTGTAGCGTATAGCAACCATCAACAGTCAGAAGCGGGGCAGAACTGGTTGAAACGAATGGTGAGAGGTTTTGACGGTGGATTATTTATTCGAAATCTGCTGCTCGTTTTACTAAGATTTGTAACGGGTATCGTATTCTTTGTTGTTATGGTAACGGTGATTTCACTAGCACTGGGATTGATTGCTCTGCCAGTCGTGCATATCATTTTGATGAATGAAATGCAGCTTGATATTTTAGAGAATAGCTTGTTTAGTTATTTTCATATCGATTGGACCTATAATCAGCAATATCTGCTGTACGCAGGCGTTGGACTTGTTCTTTTTTGGATCGCTCTTCGCGTCGTAAATGGGCTGATGCAAATTCAGCGCAGAATCATGTATGTGGATGAGCCATATCCGCAACCGTCAGTACCAGTGGAAGCACCTGTTCAATCGCAATATTATGAGTACGAAGAGGATCAGCCCGCTCAAGGGATGATGCAGACGGCGTATAGAGAGCTTTAGAAGCTCTCTTTTTTTAATTCCACTACTTGAAGCGTGATTTATTTGGACAACTGAAGATTATTTAGTCCATTTGGCACAAGGTACTTTACTTTTGACTGAACGATATGGGTTTGAATTCGTAATCGGCTCTGTCCTCCGACTATGGGGAAAAGGAAAATGGTCCCAAGGTCCTAACGATTTTTTACTATTCTGTTACTTGTTCCTTTTGTGAAGATGGATGACCTTTACTACAATAATTACATTAATCTGTATATTGTTGAGGTGAGTGCCATGGGTAAAATATTAGTTCCTCCGGAAAGACTTATGGAGATATCCCAACAATTTGCACAGGCCAGGGAGATCGGGGTGCAAATTTGCAGCCACCTTACCCAGCAGATTCAAATTCTTGAAAGTGGATGGGAAGGTACGACAAGGCAACAATTCTATCAAAATTTCCAGCTGGCCCGTCAGCAAATGGATAATTTCACCACAGCGGTGGGTTCAGTCAGCACGGAATTACATACGATTGTCAACCGTTTTAAAGAGGCCGATTCCACTCAAGTTTCTTTACAGGCAAGGACGGCCGCCGATCCGATTGATCAAACCCAGAACGTGTTAGACAGCTCGCTTGAAGCAAGAGATAATCTGGAAAAGTGGGGAACTCTCCTATACAGCTCTGTGGGTGCTTCCTTAGTCTTAACCAAGACGGTACAACTCAGAGTAGATCCTAGAAATCCGTCCCGAGCCAAAATTCATAATGCTCCATGGGTTAAAGGCAAAGGTAACAATACGTTCTTGAAGAACTTGGCAAGAGGCATAAATCGCCAAATTGTGAACCCAGGCTTCATGATGAACGGAATCAAAGGCTTTGATAGAGTGGCAAGCAAATTCGGTCTCAATTTTGGGCTAGGCTTTAGTCAAGCTAAGAATTTTCCTCAATGGACTAGACAGGTCATAGTCGGCGTGGAAAAAGGTAGATATGGGATCGCTACCAAGAAAATCCCAGGCATGATCGCCAAAAAGATATTCCCGATTAACGCAACCTTTAATGTGATCGGTGAGGCTTCCGGCCTTGTCAGTAAGTATCGTGAGGGCAAGCTTAACGGGGAAGAAGTAGCTGTAGCCGCATCCAACGTTGTTGTAAAAACAGCCGCCACCTATGGCGGAGCTGTAGCAGGCGGAGCCGTCGGAGCGATGATTGGCGGTCCGGTTGGTGCGGCCATCGGTTCCTATGTAGGCGGTACGGTTGGAGCCTTTGTCGGTGATGGCGCAGCTAAAGTGGTCGAAAAAGGAGTTCGCTGGATTAGCGGACTGTTCAAATAATTTCAGGAAGGCGCTAAATCATGAACGCAATATCATATCGGAAATCCGTGGCATGGGGCAAATCACTTGGCAGTTTACTGTTTGTGCTGGCCTGCCTGTTTCTGCTGTACGCAGCTTTTTTTATGGACACTTCCTTTATTCGCAAGTTTTTTTGTATCACATCAGCCATCATAGGAATTCCTTTTTTTGGAGGATATTTGGTTGTCAGCTTGCCAAAGGCGCTGAAATCAGATACGCAGCTTCTCACCTACGATCCAAATTCCATTTCAGATGGTACGCGGACCGTAGCCTGGGCGGAGATTACAAGCATCAGCTACAGCGGCCCTTCCATTCGGAAGTGGCTGCTTCCGAAATTTCCTGTGCTGATTTTTCATTTGAAAAACAGAGAGACCTGGACCGTGAACACGTATTATTTGTTGACTGATACCGAAATTCAATCTGCCATGAAGCGCCTGCGGGGGCTGATCAGCCGTAACGGAAAGGAATCGAAATAGATTTGTATTGGAGGATTTGCTTACATGAGCAAGCATACCTATATATTTTCATTAGAAGAGCTGGGTTACGCCTTGGCCGTTCATCAAGGGGAGGAAATGGCTGCAGGACTTATGAAGGCATATTATGGAGATCTGTCTGAAGACAGATGGGAGCTTTTGTTTCAGGCCGCTACACATAGCTTGATGTCCAAAGGTTTTATAGAATCGATTGATGAAGAGAACGGAGAGGTTCGTTTTCCTTCCGAAATTACGCAAATGATTCAGCATTTGCTGTACAGCAATTATATGCTGAGAGGCATTACGGATCGGAATTCTAACAAAGTACTGACGATCCACGAGCTGCAGCAGCGGTATTTGTATCACTTGTCTGACAATCATACGCTTCATTTTCTAACCTGGACAGAGCCGGCGGATTGGGAAGAGGAGCTTGTACGTTTCTATGGAGTGGAGCCTTCGATAGCCGATGGGACGACTTTATCCGAATCCAAGGTTGTGATCACTGAAGAATTGTGGAACCAGCTGACATCTGGTGAATTCCCTGCCTCCCCTCTTCATGATGAGCTTTCATCAGACCAGCAGCAGCTGATTGCAAAATGGCAGCAGGATTTTCAAACCAATGCCCGTACCATGGACAATCTAAGCACGATAAGAATTGGCAGCGGAAATCAGACGGCAATCGAGGATATTTTGTTTGTGCTTCCTGCTAATGAAGGGGTCTGGATTGTACGTAATCAGGAAGCGGACAGAAATGAGGAACCACAGATTTGCATTGAGCTGCAATCCTTCTCTGCATGCAGAAAGACGCTGGGCTCTTTTGCTGCAACTTTGGCTTAGGTAAAACGGTAAGTTTAGTACGGCTCATCTTGAAAGACCGCCTGGAGAGTGTATGAATCGATTCAAGCGGATATCGTGATATCGTCCATCTCAAAGAAAGCCCGGAATATTCGCGAGGATATTGAGATCGGATTTGAAAAATGCAAAAACCACATCCGCATGCGAATGTGGTTTTTGCTTATCGTGCGGATTCGAAAGCGTAGGCCCACAGATATCCTTTCGATTCCAGCAGAAGGGCATCCGGCCCTTCCTTCGGTTTCACAACGATGCTGTTGTTTGTATTCATGATGTAACCTTCATTCATTCGCTCGATGACGATGGGAATATCCAGTTCCATCAACAGCTGACGCATCCGATAAATCGTATTATACAAATTGGACAGCGCTCGCTTCTCCTCTACGTTCGTCCAGAGATCATCGATGATTCTCCATTTATGGCATAACTTATTTTCATGAAGCAGCAAATAGTAAAACAGCTCCTCCGTTAAGCGGGTAGGCCATTTTACAAGCTGGTCTCCTCTCATAACGGATGCTTCTCCGTATAACTGGACATCGAGTGTATTCTTAGGGATCGGCTTTGGTCTCTGACCATAATACTTCTGAAGGCGTTCATCCAGCTGCTTCACCATATTCATGGTCATCGGTTTCAAGA
The DNA here is from genome assembly GCF_003184205.1 of Paenibacillus sp. Cedars. Classification (NCBI taxonomy): domain Bacteria; kingdom Bacillati; phylum Bacillota; class Bacilli; order Caryophanales; family Paenibacillaceae; genus Paenibacillus; species Paenibacillus sp. Cedars. Next base: position 5,600,718 of record NZ_CP020866.1, on the reverse strand, counting down.
GATAATCCAGGGCTTGCACGCGAAAGGCCTGCACGGCATATTGCTGGTGAGCGGTCGTGAAGATCACAGGCACGTCGATCCCGTTCTCCACCAAGTTCTGGGCCAGCTGAAGTCCCGTCATTCTCGGCATTTCAATGTCGAGCACGAGTGCGTCCAGATCCAGCTTGGGTATTTCCTGCAGCGCATCAAATGGCGATTCGAAGCAGCCTACAATTTGAAACGGGCCATACGTTTCAAGCAATCGGGCATGCAGGCCCAGAATCGGTTTCTCATCCTCCACGATGATGATCTTCCACATTACCCTTGTCCCTCCTTCACGGGAATCATGATTTGAATGGTTGTTCCATTACCCGGTGAGGAGTCAATCTCCAGGCTCCCTTGGGATAGGTCATGCACGCGCCGACGTACATTCGTAAATCCGATTCCGGCATGGGCAGCCGTTCCCCCCATTAATTGAGCGCATTGCAAGGCCGACATGCCTACCCCGTCATCGGTGACGCGGATATTCAAGCAGGAACCCTGCAAGGAAACCGTGACCTGAACATGCCCCGGACCTTCCTTGTCGAACAGGCCATGGCGAATCGCGTTCTCCACTAAAGGCTGCAGGAGCAGACTCGGAATCAGAATATGCTCCGCGGCAATGGACGGGTCGATGTCATAAGCGAAGGTTAACCGTTCGCCAAATCTGGCTTTTTCCACCTCTACATAAGCGTCGATAATCTCCAGCTCCTTCTGCAGGGTAGAGAATTGTCCGTCCCGGCTCGTCTCAAATATATAACGCAGGAAAGAGCTGAGCATCGTTAGAAGATAGGCTGCACGCTCCCCGTCCGTATAACAAAAGGCAATGATGTTGCTGAGCGCATTATAGAGAAAATGCGGTTTGATTTGGGTCTGCAGAAAGGCCATTTCATATTCAATCGCCTTCTGCATAGACTGCTTCGTTTGTTCTGCGGCATTCAAGCGGGCCATCAAGGTCTCTTTGGAAAAAGGCTTCAGTAAATAATCATTGGCGCCAGCAGCGAAAATCATTTCGATATGTCTGGGATACTCGGAAGAAATCATCATTAAGACCGGCAGGTCCATTACGGATGCCTGAGTACGGATTTGTTGAAGCAGCTCCAGACTATTCATGTCGCCAGGAATGATATCATCCATGATCATCATCGCGATTTCCGGATGATTCCTATAATAATCAAGCGCTTCTTGAGCCGTATACGCGATTCGTACCCGGTAGGCATCCCCCAGCATGTCCCTCATGACCTCCGCATGCATCGCATCGTCATCGACAATCAGGAGCGTTCCCAGATCCCGATCTTCTGCGTGTGCCGCAGATTCCAGGTTGTATTCATATTCGGCTGTGGTAACCGGCTCTTTACATTCGCTGAAAGCCAGTGTGACCGTAAAGCGAATTCTGCCTTGCAAACGTTCATATGCGATGCTTCCATTCATCTGTTGGACAAGTTCTTCTGTCATCATGAGTCCCGAAGAATGCGGGCGATCCCGATTCACTGGCGTTGATTCGCCGGCTGACGTCACTTTAAGCAGGATATCCGTGCCCACCTGTATAGCTTCAATCGTCAGTTGATCTTCTGCGATATCGTGAGAGATCTCTGTCATGATCCGAATGAATACTTGCGTTAAGCGCTTCTCATCCGCCCATACATAAAGCTGCTTCGGAATCTGTTCATGGATTGCGATTTTTTTATTCGTGAAGGTAAACTGCATCAGCTGAATGACATGAAGCATGACCATCCGAAGATTGGTGGACTTAAGCTGGATCGCATAATCATCAAATCGAAGACGGGTAAAATCATGCAGATCCCTCAATAAATAAACCATGTTCCCCATTAGCTGCTCAGCCAAGTACAATTGCTGGCCTTGCTTCTCGCGATCGGGCTCCCGATTCATGGCTCCCACGAGATGGATGGCATCGTGCAATGGCCTCTGCAAGTCCTGGGTCGTGACTTTCAGGAAGGCATCCTTCGCATCGTTTGCCTTTTGCAGCCTCGTGCTCAGCTGTTCCGATTCCTCAGCCCGGTTCATCAGACGTATACCGAGAAAAACATTCATCGTCATGACAAACCCGACCAACCCGATACGGTTCATGTAATTTCGCCCGGTAAAGAATAAATTGTCCGATGAAGCGCTTATCGCAAATACGGCAAGAAACAGCAGCATGGACATTAAGATGATTGCTTCATTTCGGCGTATGTTGATTCGCTTTTTAAGCGTCAAATAGAAGATGCGAATAATAATGCCCAGGATTAATCCATCGTTGTAATAAAAGAGCGGGTACTGCGTAACCGACAGGGTTCTAGCCGGGAGAACCGCATTGAAGAATGCATAGGCCAGGATCGGCAGAAACAGCAGATACATCGTCTTTCGACTCATGATGGAAGGAATCATTTTGACGATAAAGACAATCAGCAGGATGGAGGCCAGGAAGGTAAAGGTATCCTGCAGCCGAAAATAGAGCTCAAAGGGAAACGACGGGAACTCCCGAATGAATAGCCGTTCCCCTCGCAGCACGATAACCAGGGCCAATAGCAGAAAGTGCAGCCCGCTGTACAAGAAGGCTTCGTCCTTTGTTCGCAGCAGGTAGATTGTCATATGGAACATGCTGAACAGCAGCAAACATAAGGTAGCTGTCCACTCCAGGGACAGATCCCGCTGCACGTCTTCCTTCATCAGTTCGGCGTCGCCGAAATCAATCGGCAGGACGATGCCGCCTCTCGTATTGTAGAAGTTGGATACGTGGATGGTGATAAGGAGCTGCCGGCTGTCCGGTTTAAAGTACGCTTCATAGGATGGATTGTCCGGTGTTGTCGCTTGTTTGGTTGTTGCCACGGTTCCTATTTTCGAGAGGGCTACGCCATCCACATAGATGGTGTGAGCGGACCAGATATTGCGAACGCGGAGACCGATCTCTCCCGACCAGTGGTCCGGCAGATATACCATTAATTGATAGGAGCCCCACTCGACCTCCGATGCCCAGGGACCGGGTACCGGCAGATGTTCGGCTTCACTGGAAAAGTCTGTCGGGGCAACAAAAGCTTCGCCGGTGAATTTCCAATCGCCTGCTAACGAGACAAACGATGTCTCCTTGAGCTCTCGCAGGTCAAGCACGCCGTTTACGGCTTTGATTTTGACGGCACCTGTATCCTGATCGCTAAAGATCATATAGAGAATGGCGATTAGGGCACATATGGCACCCAGACAACCAATCCATTTCTTCATGTATAGTCACACCCCTATGGACTCTATCATATGGCAAAGATCTCTCAAAAATCTACCTGTCGATCGAAGTCGAATTTGAGAGATTTTTGAGAGATGCTTCTGATATGTTGGAATTACATTTTTTACAATCTGATCTGCTGGAGGGTGTTATCCGCACAATTTTATTCAAAAATGGGGATAAGGGGTCACATGTCGGTGTAGAATGTCAGACGGTTACTAAACTTACAGGATGGGTGAAACAGTTGAAGAAAAAAATCATATCCATGATAGTGGCAGCACTGTTAATTGTTACGAATATGCCGATGGCATATGCGCTCTCGCCGGTAGCAGAGGTCTACTATAATGCTGGGACGAGCATCTATGATTCTAGTGATTTTGAGAGCCAATTAAATGATGCGATTAAAGCCAGGCTGATAGCGGAAGGCGTAAATCCCAAATATGTGTCGATCATGGACGCGAGTGCAGACCGGGCAACGGTAACGGATACGACGTATGTCCATAACGGTTATGACAGCTGGTATATAGGCGGACCTTATGCCACTCGCCCGGCGGTTGAAACCGCCGATTACAATCATGTTCAAATTTCCAACAATGGCGGCACGTTAACCTTCTATGGTTATACCTCGCCTGCTTATAAGGATTACATGCTGACGCAGGGAAGCCCTTCGGGCAAAAAGATCATTACCTTCGACATGGACGAATCCAAAGTGGATTACCACAGCATGGAAGGCGGCGGCTTTCTATTTAATACGCAGATCGATGGCAACGGAAAGTTGAGCGGTTATTCGATTTTATATGTTCAAGGCGCCGTCAAGGTATATAAAATCAATGGTGTGGATGCATCCGCGCTGCATCATGAGACAGGAAGAGATTTGAGTTCGATGACAGGCGTTACCTCGATCGGAAGTTTTCCGAAAGGGGCATCCACTCATCACAGCATCAAAATCGTAGCAACGGACACCACGCTGAGCATGTGGGATAATGGCGACCAGATCATTCGGAATTTAACCCTTCCGGATGTTTACGGGAATGAATTTGGGCCCATTGTTAGCCATATCGGCCATGGCTGCGAGATCATCTCGATTTTTTCATTTGATAATATGAAGTTGTATTCAACGTCGAGCAAGACACTGGATGTGGCTGCGGATAATATCCTTTGGGGAACGTCGCCACTGCGCTATGTCGTGAACATTAACGATGACCCTCGCGGGGATTTGGACGGGGGCTCGAATCAATCCAATCTGACAAACTCGTTCAATAACAGCGGTGCACAATATGTTGGTGTAACCAGCGCCACGTATGCGGACATCGACCAAACGTTTATCGACGGCATTACAGGCGGCGGACTACATATCCATTCCGACAAATCCAGCGCCGATATCATTCAAGAGATTGCCGATCGTATCGCAGATCAACTGATTACAGATTATAAAGCGGCTATTCTGGACATCGAAGAGGCAGAGAGCAATACCGATATCCGGTTTCAGCCCGGCGACACCAAAAACTCGGTAAAAAACAATCTTACCCTGCAGCAGGACGATGACGTAACTACCGTCTGGTCCTCTGACCAGCCGTCGATCATCGCGCCCGACGGAACCGTAACCAGACCGGTTATCACCCAGTCGGGAACTTACGTGACCTTGACGGCAACCATCACCAAGGACGGGCTTACAAGCGAGAAGACATTCACCGTGTATGTGAATGCGGCTGATCCGGCTCCTTTAGGCACGTTGACCGCCGCTTCTGGCAATGGGGAAGTGACATTGAAATTCCCTGCTCTAACGGGGGCATCGAACATCGTTGTTGAACAATCTATTGATGGAACCACCTTTACGCCGGTTAGCCCTTTGGAGACGTTGGATGCGACTTCTACAAGCGCAACAGTAACCGGGTTAACGAACGGTGAAACCTACCATTTCCGGCTAAACGTTGAATCGGGGCTATATGACGGCATATCCAATGTGGTCCAGGCTTCGCCTTCGAAATCGTTAACCACGTTGTCGGCCGTTGCAGGCAGCGGGCAGGTGACGTTGAATTTCCCTGCTCTAACAGGGGCATCAAGCATTGTTGTTGAACAATCTACCGATGGAACTACCTTTACACCGGTTAGCCCATCAGAGCCGCTGGATGCGGCTTCAACGAGTGCAACCTTGACCGGATTAACGAACGGCGAAACCTATTATTTCCGATTGAACGTCGGATCAGGTCCGTATGCAGGCGTATCCAATGTGGTCGAAGCGTTGCCTTCGGAACCGATCACCACGTTGTCGGCCGTTGCAGGCATCGGACAAGTGACATTGAATTTCCCTGCTCTAACGGGGGCATCAAGCATTGTAATTGAACGATCTACAGACGGTACTACCTTCACACCGGTTAGCCCATTAGAGACGCTGGATAGCGGCTCCACAAGTGCAACCATAGCCGGTTTATCCAGCCGTGAAACCTACTATTTCCGATTAATCGTTGAATCGGGTCCACATGCAGGCGTGTCCAATGTGGTCAGCGTCAAACCTCACGCGCCTGCGGTACTGGAAGAAACTCCACCTGCAGGGAACACGGGCGTTGTACAACAACAACCTGCATCCACAATGAAAGCGGAAGTGGTTGTTTCCGACCAAGCGAACGGGGGCAAAGTCGTTCAGGAGAAAATTACGAAGCTTGTCGGCGACAACTTAAAAGTATCCGGGAAAATAAAGTCGGCAACCGGGCAAGAGCTGAATCTGCCGAGTATCGTAATGAACCAGGACGGCAGCTTTACGCTTCCGAAAGTTGCTGCCGGCGAGTATACATTGTCGCTGAATGTAATCGCACCTAACGGAGAGAAGCTGGCGGGCCCTGCCGGCAAGTTAAGCGTTGACAGCAATGGTAATGCAAAGCTATCGGTTGATCTGGTCGATCCATATGGCACGATTCTCGATAAGGTGACAAGTCAGCCGGTTGCAGGAGTGAATATGCAGTTGTATTGGGCAGATACGGAGCTGAATCGTTCCAAAGGCAGAGTGCCGGGAACGGTTGTTCAACTGCCGGAGCTTCCGGATTTTTCGCCGAACAAAAACCACAACCCGCAGAGCAGCTCTGACAGCGGCCAATACGGCTGGATGGTTTACGCAGATGGCGATTACTATTTCCTAGGCGAGAAGAATGGTTACATCGTGTTTGACAGCCGTAATGACAAGCGTGAAGAGCGCTTCGGGAATGACAGCTACATTAAGGACGGAGTCATCCACGTCGGTGATACCATCGTGAAATTCAGTTTCTCTGCACAGCCGAAAGTGAAGGCTTCAGGCGATCATCGTGCTTACATGGTCGGATATCCAGACGGCACGTTCCAAGCGGACCGCGGAATTATCCGTTCGGAGATGGCTGCGATTCTGTCCCGTTTGTATACAGCTGAAGCGGGAGCTAACAAAGTATCCTATTCGGATGTAACTGCAAAACATTGGGCAATGAACGCCATCACGACGGCAACTCATAATAAATGGATGGTCGGTTTTAGCGACAACACGTTCAAACCGAAGAAACAGATCACGCGGGCGGAATTTGCGCAGATCCTTATGAATGTGTACCAATGGGATGCCGTACAGGAAAGCACATATACGGACGTAACGGGACACTGGGCTGAAAAAGCCATCGCAACGGCCCAGGAACAGGGACTGCTGTTCGATTTCACGGAGAAGTCCTTCAATCCGAACCAATCCATTACAAGGGTAGAGGTCATTCGGATCCTTAACCAGCTGCTGGATCGTAAGCCTTGGGATATCAAGGTTGAACCGAAATGGACCGATGTTCCGGAAGGACATGACTACTATTCCGACATCATGGAAGCTTCGATTCCGCATTCGTTCGAGCAGCTCGAAACCGGAATTGAAAATTGGAAGGAATAGAAAGCAGTGGCGGCGATTTGTATGAGCATGTAACTACAAAAGAATAAGCGTTTAAGCCAAACAAAAAAGCGTCCCTAACGGGCCGCTTTTTTGACGTGTAATATGAGGGGGGATTGGCATGTATAGAAGCCCATATGGTCACAACGCGGTTAATGATAGTTCTTGGATTCATTCTCCTTGTATTTGCCGTTGCTGTCATGTTGGGCTTGCTTCCGGCGATCATTGCGGGCCTGCTGCTGCTGCTGGGCCTCCAGGCTGTTCACGGGTGTCGCTTCGAGGTCTTTCACCGTGTTGATCAGGTTCTTGTCCGGTTGATGGTCGCTCAATGGAAAGGTCCTCCTTGTACTGGAATCGATTGTGATGTTTAGTATGTGCTGGCTGGTATTCGGTTATTCGTGGTTACCGCATTGGCCTGAATTGAGGGCAAGCTGCAGAAACCGTTATTGTGTGCAGCAAAAAAAGACCCGGCTTCTGCCGGGTCTTCCACATGTGACATCTTCAAATCGTCACTCGACTAAATCCAATCCTTCGGAGCCAGCTCAATGGCCGAGCGAATCGCGGCGAGCATGCTCTTGTCGTCGGCGATGTTCTTCCCGGCAATATCGAAGGCGGTGCCATGGTCGACCGAGGTGCGGATGATGCCGCCCTTCAGTCCGACCGTGATGTTCACGCCTTCTTCGATGCCCATGACCTTGATGGGGGCATGTCCCTGGTCATGGTAGCAAGCAACCACGATATCGAAATCGCCTCTGCCTGCTCTGAAGAATAAGGTGTCCGCAGGCAGGGGGCCCACAACATTAATACCTTCCTGCTGGGCACGCTCGATGCCCGGCTGCAGTTGTTTCTCTTCTTCTCCGTTGCCGAAGAGCCCGTTCTCGCCCGCATGCGGGTTGATTCCGCAGACGGCCACTCTTGGATTGTCGAAACCGGCTTTTTTCAGAGTATCGTGAGCCAGCTTGACGACGGTATACGTTCTTTCCGGGGTGATGCTCTGAATGGCTTCGATCAACCCCATATGTGTAGTCAGGTGAATCACCCGCAAGTTCGGCGTTGTCAGCATCATCGAGAAATCTGTTGTATCGGTGAGGTCCGCCAGGATCTCGGTGTGACCGGGATACAGATGCCCGCCTTGATGTAAAGCTTCCTTGTTCAGTGGAGCTGTGCAGATGGAGTGGATCTTGTGCTGTTTCGCCAGCTCGATCGCTCTGGCCAGGAATCGAAAGGCTGCATCTCCCGCAATAGCGGATACTTCGCCGAATTTAAGGTCGGCCGGAACGAGATCCAGATCGATAACATCCACGGTGCCAAATTCATATTTGGCCTCGGATGGATCCTGAATGGCGTGTACCTGTAAGTCTGAACCGATAATGGGCAGTACCCGCTCTAAAATTTTTGCATCTCCAATAACAAGTGGATTGCAGTTATCGTACATCTCCTGATGGGAGAGTGCCTTCATAATAATCTCGGGTCCGATGCCTGCGGCATCGCCCATCGTAATTCCAACGGTCGGTTTCATGCGGTATGACCTCCTTTTAACTTATGAATCGCGTGGATAAATACGTCCGGTTTGCCGAATCCGCCTGCCTTGGTGATGACATACAGGTCGTCAACGCTTAAAAATTTCGAGATCGGCACGCCAATCTCAAGCTCGTCCAACAATTCAAAGCCGCTAATCTTCCATTTCATGCAGATCTGCTTGGCGGTATCTCCGCCAGTCATGGATACACCCTGGAAATACCCGTTCTCCAGCAGCTTGGCGCAGATTTCACCAATGGCGCGCACAATCTCATTGCTGACCTCGGTGTGATTAAGTCCTCTAGTCTCACCAACTGCTCGTGCTTGGTCAACATCAGACTGCTCTGCGGTTGAGTAGATGACGATGTCCTTGCCTTGCAGTGCCTGGGTCTTCACTTCTTCATACACGCGCTGGATTTCCTCATCGCGCTCTGCTTGCGCGGATACAGCCTTATAGGAGCTGAATGGTACCGGATAAACATCGGTTTGTTCAAGCAGAAGTTTAAGCTGTGCGCGGGAATTCTTGTTCACGCTGCCCACGACGGTAAGGATTGGCCCCTGATTTTGCTTGATGGTGAGCTCGACAGGACGGCTCGAAATATCGTAATGAGAAGGAAGATAGTTGGCAATGCCTGCAGATCCAGCCCATGCGAAGTCATAGTCCAGTTGTTTGGTTATTCGCAGGATCTGCTCTAAATGCGCTTCTTCCGTGGAGTCCACCAGCACATACGGGATATCCTGTTCTATCCATTCCTTTAACTTATTCTTAATATGGTCCCTGCCAGCGTTCAGATCGCGGACTGAAATCACGCCGACGGCATGTTTGGTCTGCAATTGAAGCAGGTCCGGCAGATAGGAATGGGTGACTGGTGTCTTGGGATCGTTGGCAATCTCCGTCTCTGCCAGCGGCACGCCATTCAGATAATGAGTTCCATCTAGAATGGTGCGATTGTTTTTGGGATAACCCGGGACGATCATCATGAAGTCAGGCTTCACTATGTCGTACAGGGCATCGATCTCGATCCCGATATTGCCGCGCATGGTGGAGTCCATTTTTTTGAAAATCGTGTCAAACCCGGCATCCGTTAAAAATTGGGCGGCTCGGCTTACTCGCCGATATGCCTCCTCTGATGTAATGGAACGACTGTCCGTATCGAAGACAACAGCATCATAGTGATGAATATTATCTTCGTCCATATCGAATAACACACTTGTTTTCAAGCCATGACGGGCGAGTTGGACCCCGCTGTCATTGGCACCTGTCAAATCATCTGCGATAATAGCTAATTTCATGCTGCTACCTCCTCTTAAAAAGCTGATGGATAGAGGGGTTCTTAAAAAAACCTCTATGATGTTGGATTATTGTATTTGGCTACGCCGCCTGATTTCTCCAATCTCTTGGACAGGAAGCCGATAAAGATCGGCAGCAGGATGGCCGTGGTCACGACACTCGCGGCGATTTGTACAGTTGCAAGTTCAGCGATGGGAGCGAATGAGGCGTTGGCAGCCAAAATTGCAGCCGGCGTTCCAACTGCGTTACCGGCTGTGGAGCCTTCCGAAGCACCGACAATCGGGTTCCAGCCGATGGCTCTGAAGAGAAGGAATCCAATGCCGCCCGTGATCAATACGGTCATCACCCCAAGCAGGATGCCGCTCAGTCCACCCTGAATGATGGACGAGAAATTGATGCCCATACCCAGCGAGAAAGCGAAGAAAGGAACCAGCTTGTCACTGCCTTTATGCAGCCAATCGGCCATATCGCGGTCCAGGTTCCCGATCACGACACCGACGAGCAGGGGAAGCAGTACCGCAACAAAAGACATCGGCGAGAACATGCCGTTGGCAAAACCCATAGCGCCGAAGATCGAGAGGGCCACCATCGTCAAGAACGGTCCGTCGCTTAAAGCAAGGAAAGGATAAGCAGCCTTGTCATCCTCTTTTCCATATTGTCCGGCTAGCGCTATATACAGTCCGCCGTTGGAATTTGTCATCGCGGCGATAATGGCAAGAGGGGCAAGACCCAGGAATAATCCATTGGAATCGGCAAACATAATGGCGATCAATCCTAATAGTGCACCGATAGCCCATTTAAACACCAGCAGTGTGACACCCTTACCAACAGAGGACCCTGCTGTTTTAAACGTGATTTGCGTTCCGGCAATCAGCAGGAACAGGGCAATGAGTGTACTCGAGCTGTTCACGAATAAAGCCTCCGTGAAACCGCCGATGCGCAAAGCATTAGGTGCGAATGTATTGATGCACGCTCCGACGAGGAGGGGAACAACCATCATACCGCCAGGGATACGATCTAATGTCGCTTTGATTTTCATAGTATTAGCTCCTTAATGTAATCGTTTTATTGAAGCGCTTGCAGTCATTATACTAGTCCATATTGCTTATTTTAGCAACATATAATTTATGTAAATAATAAAATTTTATCTAACTGTTTAAAATTGCAACATATATAACGAAAAAAAGACGCAAACTTAAATTCATTCTTTAAGTTTGCGCCAAAGCGTGGCCCGATTAATCCCTAATCGTTCTGCCGCCCTTGATTGATTATTATTCTCCTCACGGAGTACATGTTGAATGATTTCTTTCTCGATCTCTTTTAGGGTTCCTTCAAGCTGGATAGGGTTTGAGGCAGAATGCCCATCCAGCAGGCGAGATAAGGTTTCGGCTGAAATCACGTAATCCGTCTCGTTCAGGGCCGCTTGCTTGATGAGCTGTTTTAATTGGCCGATTGTCATAAACGAAGCGGACTGCCGTATCAGCTGCAATGCGTCATCCTTTATTTTTACTGCATTGGTTCCGTATTTTTGATGGTATCGGCTTAGAAAATGCTGAATGAGCGAAGGGAGGTCATCCAATCGGTCAGACAGGGACGGCATGATGACTGTATTGAGCTGTATATGTCCGGTTCCGGCTTGGTCAAGCTGCTGTTCACTGAGCATGAATACGCCGATCTGCCTAGGAAGGCAGGCCTGAACGAATGCAGCAAAACGAGGATCAGGTACGCTTTGTTCGATATGGATGAATTCCACATTGCGAACGTTGGACAACGGAATTTTCTCTAACTGATCCGGGGAGATTTGGGCCATATCGATCTGAAGCAGCAAGCCGCCGTCCGAGTACAACTGATGAAAATATTGAACAAGGAAGGACTTCCCCGTATCCTTCTCCCCAAGCAGATGAATGGGCTCATGGTGCTGATAGAGCGCTTGGATATGGTCCAATGCCCTGCGCATAGCGGGGGATTCCGCGACAACAGGTTCGGCTAGTGCTTCTTGGTATGCCTTTACGCCTGTCTGCGCAAACGCATAAGGCTGTTCTTTTTCCAGCGTGTATACTTTATAACTTATATGATTCAAGGTTGTTTCATAAGCTGTGACCGCCAACTGGAAATTATCGACCATGAACATATTCTGAATTTTGAATTTGTGGAATTCCAGGCTGGTATTAGTCAGAAAAATATGATGGTCCGTCAAAGGGCTGTGGTCAAAATCCGTCAATCGCTCAAATATGACCTCATTCCGATCGTTCAGAATAACGAGATTGGGATGCTCCAGTGTAACGAGATCGTTCAGTATCATGGAAACGACGTTGCTTTTGCTGAGATAGCGATAGATAAGCTGGGCATCCTCCAGAGCTCTTATGATCGATTCTTTGCCTGAATGGATTAACAAGCCCTTTAAGCCGTATGCCTGGGCTGTATTCACGGTGATGACATCGCCGACAATCTGGCGGTAGCCGTCAGACTTCAGCTCCAGCAGTAATCTGGCAACGTCTTCGGAGCTATGGATGGTGTATACCTTTAATGGCAAATCCATCAGCTCAATAATCGATTGTGCGCCGGAAGTAATATTGGAAAAGCCCACGATGGCTGTTTTTCCGTTAAACTGACTCGCCAGCGTGAGAGAACGGATCATGTCGTATCCCGACAGGTGGATGTCAATGACGGGAATCGTGACGGCGTCCTTGATGCGCTGCGCCGTTCCGCCGCGGCTGATAATGACTTCGGCTCCGTTTTTCTCAGCATGGGCTGCCAGCTCAGCCCCTTTCATCAAATCGCCGACCGCATACTGAATGTCTAGTTCGGGAAAATGGGGAATACACTCTTGTATTACGGGAATCATCGCTTCATATGGAGCAATCATATGGACATGTATACTCATATTTATCCTGCCTTTTTGTATAAATCAATTGGCCGTGTACCTCGTTCTTGCGAGATGCAGGCGCGTACCTCCATTATAGCCAACTTATATCGGAATCGCACCCTGCAAGCATGGCGAATCTCCGCTGCTGGATATTGAACCTGTATGTTCATTACCCACATGAGGTCGCGGATGGGAATTTTTGTACTTTTGCTTCGTGCTGGAATCTATTCTATAATAATAGGCTAATATAAACAGCGGTAGGAGGAACCAATGGATTTTATCAAAAATCAACTAGACGGATATGGCATGAGTGAACAGACCATTGTGTATCTTTCGAGTATGATCATGGTCTTATTTATCGCATTGATCTCAATTCTGGCAAATATCATAACTAAAAAAATCGTACTGAAGACGATTATACATATCGTCAACAGCAATCGCTACACATGGGACAACATCATTGTGGAGAAAAAGGTGTTCCACAAGCTGTCGCATCTGGTGCCGGCCATCATCATCTATTTCTCGGCATCCATCTTTCCCTCGTACCAGGTTCTGATTGAAAAAGCGGCCATGACGTATATGATTATCGTAACCATCATGGTATTTAATGCGCTGCTCAACGCCTTTGACGCGATTTATCGTTCGTTTGAAATCTCCAAGATCAGACCGATCAAGGGATACATTCAGGTGGCGAACATCATTCTGTTCATCATCGGCGGCATTGTGGTGATCTCGAACCTGATCGGTCAAAATCCGTTGATCATTCTCAGTGGGCTGGGTGCCTTATCGGCTGTTCTGATGCTGGTCTTCAAGGATTCCATACTAGGTCTGGTAGCAGGCATTCAGCTATCATCGAATGATATGGTACGCGTAGGCGACTGGATTGAAATGCCCAAATATAATGCGGACGGTGACGTCATCGACATTACCTTGAACACCGTAAAGGTGATGAATTTCGATAAAACGATCACGATGATTCCAAGCTATGCCCTCATCTCGGACTCGTTCAAGAATTGGAGAGGCATGCAGGTATCCGGCGGCAGAAGGATTAAGCGCAGCTTCTACATTGATACGAGCAGCATAAGCTTCTGTACTCAGGACATGATTGAGGAATTTCAGAAGATTCACTACCTTAGCGATTATGTCACGACCAGATTAAATGAAATTAACGCTTATAACATGGAGCATCAGATTAATACGGATAGCAAAGTGAACGGCAGACAGCTTACGAATGTAGGTGTGTTCAGAGAATATATCCATCAATATCTAAGAAATCATCCGAAAATTCATAAGGATATGACGCTGATTGTCAGACAGCTGGCACCGGGAGATAATGGACTGCCACTGGAAATCTACACTTTCACCAATGATATCAACTGGGCAGTGTATGAATCGATTCAGGCCGATATTTTTGATCATATTTTTGCCGTCGCCCCGACATTCGGGCTTCGTGCCTTCCAGAATCCGACGGGCCATGATATAGTCCAACTGAAAGAAAGTCCAGAGTATTCGCGAGGATATTGAGATACCAAAATCAAGACCGCAGATCGTCAAAGAGACATGTAAGCTTTAGGATAACGGTTTGCATTGTGTGCTGAAAATACAGCAGACGCCAGTCATCGACTGGCGTCTGCTTCTGTTTATGAAGGCTCTATCGCTGCACTACAGGTTCCAAATTCGGTGCAAAATCACCGCCGCTTCCGCGCGGGTGAGCGAGTCATGCGGAGCGATCTTGCCGTTCTTGCCGTTTACGATTCCGGACTTCACTAAGGCCGCAACGCTGTCCATGGCATAGCCGGAGATGCTTGCTGCATCCAGATACCCGTCCAAGCTTCCGCTGCCCTCGGCTTTCTTGCCGGCTGCAGACAATGCCCGTGCTGCCATCGACATCATATCCTGCCGGGAAATGGGGCTGTTTGGTCTGAAGGTCTGGTCCTTGAATCCATTCACGAGGCCAAGGGAAAGCGCAGTGTCTATGGCGTCTCTGTAATAAGCGCTTGGCTCGATATCGTTAAAGGCAGCCGCAGGGTTTCCGCTGCTCTGCAATTCCAGAGCCCGAACCAACAGCGCTGCAAAGTCAGCTCTCGTGATAAAGGTCTCCGGGGAGAAGCTGCTCGCAGTTGTACCCTTGATGACATCGCGTGCCGCCATGTGCATAATGGCATCCTTCGCCCAAGGGACGCTTGCCAGATCTCCGAACGCGTGGGACACATAGGCTACCGCGAAGGTGCTAAAATGGGTTGTATGGAAAATAGCCCTGCCAGATCCCGCATCATATCGGCTATTTGGAATAGGATGAACCTTGCCATTGCCATCGATATACCACACCACGATGTGATCGGAATGAATCCGTTCCGTCACAGCCGGCGCGTAAGGAATTTCTACTGTTACGGGTGCCTTGGGATTGTTCCAGTCGATGACATGGCCGCCTGCCAGCAGTTCCAGCTGGATCACCGGACGGGTGCCAACCCGTTCTCTGTCCGCTGCGCTCATTGGTGCTGTAGAGGCTGTGCCGATGCGAACGGACACGGGCTCAGCGAGATCCGCTGTACTCGAAAGCATGTTGCTTGGAATATGAAGGACCGCGTGTTCGGTCTTCAGCAATAGCTCAAAGGCTTCCTGACCCTTCAAGCTTTGGCTAGGCAGCTGTATGTCGTATGAATCGACATCGTTCTGTTGGGTCACCTCAACAATAATCTGTTTCTTGCCGTTGACCATTTGAGCAGCTTGCTCAAGTGCTTTCTTCAGGAGGTCACTGGAAATGACAGCCACTGCGCGTCCGCCTATGACCTTCACTTCCGCCTTGATGGTTACTACGCCATTTTCGCTCACAGAGATGCCGGAGGGGCTGCCGGCACCATTGCTGCTATGACTGCTGCTGCCGCCACTGTTATTCTGACCGCCGCTGCCGCCGTCCCCGCTGCCGGGGCCATTCCCGCCTGGACTTCCGGGTTTGCCGGTAAGGGTCAGCACGCCGAATATGGATGGATCCTGATAACCGTTGCCGGTTGTATCATTCCAGGCAGCTACACTTTGGCGAGCGCCGCTCTTGGCGTCGTTGATTTGCGAGTCGAAGCCGATTTTGACTCCGTTTGCCGGAGTGATCGCTTTGAGCGGAATCTTCGCTTCCACGGTATAGTTGGTGCCTGATACCTGCGTTGCCGATACGAAGCCTTCGGCGATTTTCAGCGGGCTGAATGAAGTTTCGTTGTCGAAGTTGATTCGGTACTGCCCGTCGTCATCTTGGTAAAATGTCGTTTTTGCATTGTTTTGGTCCACGAAGATTTCGACGGAGTCCTGCTCCCAGACGTTGGTGCTGGATTTATCCAGCTGCGCGTCGCTAACCTGAATCAGTACGTACAGATTGTGTTCATCCCAGAGCGCTTTTGCCACGCCGGTCGCACCTTGCCAAGCCATCTGATACCGATTGATCGACATGGCGGGAGCCTGATTCCACAGGGCATCGATGGTCCCGTCGATGGTAGGTGTACCATACGCCGCACTGGATTGGTTGACATTCTCCGAGCCGGGCTGATGCTCTTCGATAAAGGTGTCAGGATCAATGACGCCGTAGTAGGCAGGCTTGGCCTTAAGGTTCTTATCAAATAACAATGGATTGGATGAAGCCCGCCAGCTTGTGCTGTCGTCCATCCCCCAGAAGGTCACGCGGCTGATGCTGTCCGCATGGTCCCGGAAGATCTTCATCAATTGGGCGTATAAATAGCCCTGTTTATTCGCAAGCGGCTCGGGAAGCTGGTAGTCGCTTCCTGCGGTGATGTCCAGCTCGCTGATGGTAACCTCTACACCCAGGGAGATAAACTTCTCCAGGGACCGCTTTACATTTTCCGGATTTGTGTTGATGTTGTAGTGCCCTTGCATGCCGACACCGTCAACCAGCAATTTGCCTAGGTGAGTTTCTGCATATTTGTCGTTCATGGATTTTACCATGTTGTAAATGGCAGTGGCTTTGTTCTGGTTATCTTCGTTGTAATCGTTGTAATGAAGCTTGATATCCCACTCGGGATGATCATCCAGCACTTCCCTAGCCGCAAGGAAGGCCTGCTCGACATAGTCAGGTCCAATGGCTTGATACCACGGGGATTGGCGAAGCGAAGCTTCCCAATCGGCCGGATTTGGCGGATTGTCGTTCATTGCTTCATTGACGACATCCCAGGAGATGACCTTGTCGCCAAAATGCTCCATGACGGTGCGGATATGCGTCCGCAAATTCTCAAGTGCTTCATCGCGGCTTAACGGCACAGAGTTTCCTTGTCCGTCCTGCGCCGTATTCATCCACGCCGGTGATTGCTGGTGCCAGACAAGCACGTGTCCGTGCATCTGCATATTTTCTGCCAGGACTTTATCGACCATGGCGTCCGCTGAGCTAAACGTAAAATTGCCTCTTGTCGGCTGCATCGCATCCGGCTTCATCGCGTTGCCTGCCGTGGCGACATTGTGGTGCATGGATAACAGCTCAAGTCGCACACCTTCCAGATCCTCCGCCGTGATGGCATTGCCGATCAGGAATTCGTTCTGATACGCCTGCTTGATGGGAATCAAGTCCTTCTCGATTTCGACGGGGCCCGCGCTTGTTGCTGTAAAGCTGATGTCGTCGATATAAAAGGATGCAGACCCGTTATTCGAGCTTTCTACATAGATGGTTAAGTATTCGTCCCCCACACTGTTATAACGGTAAGTTCCTTCAAATTGAACCCATCCGTCGCTGGTACTGATCGTTTTGGGTGCCAGAGTTACATAATTCGCACTGCTTCCAGAGCCAACCTGGGTGGACAGCTGAAGCTGTGAGCTGGCGGGCTCAATCAATTTGACCCATGCTGATATTTTATATTCGCTGCCCTTATCTACGTATTTCTCTACTCGCAATGAAGGGCCATGCCATGAGGTTGTCCGGCCTTCGACTTTCAAAGCGTACGAGCCGCCCTCCGTATGGTTGGCTTCCTCTGTTACGCTCAGCGTTTCGGTGCCTGCCCTGCCTTCAAAGCCGCCTGTCGTTTGGTTTTCAAAGTCGATGGTGGTGAAAGGCAGGGCGGGGTCTCTCGGTAATTCCTCCTCACCGCCGCCGGGAGTCACTTTCTTGGTAATGCGTACATCTCCGAGGTAAAACGGAACGGCCTTCCCTTCATCGTTGGATTGAATCCGCAGGGCTGAATCCGTCCCGGTATTCACCGTAAATTCCTTGCTAAGCACGGCAGCGCTTCCGGCTGTAAAGTCTTTGCCGTCCAGCCAGCCGTAGCTGTTTACCGTTTGCAAAAACGCTTGTGCGCCGCTTGGCACGATCACGTCTGCGTCCACGTAGACGGATGCGGTTACCGTATACGTCTCGCCATTCTTCAAGCCGATGTCGGCATATTTGAAGTCAACGGCATCCCAGTTGTTTGCTCTATTGCTCACATACAGAGCCCCGCCGTCATCATTCCCTTCAAACGCTTTGTCGGCAACGTGCGTTAAGCTGGCACTGCCAGATTGCACGGCTTTTCCAACTCCGGTCTCAAAGCTTTCATGATATACGGTCTCGATATTTGGTGATGCCTGTGCATCCGCGTTTACGTCCGAAGCATACCAGCCTGAAGGTATGAGCAAAGCTGCCGCGGTCATCATCGAGATGACTTGTTGGGTCCATTTATTCATTTACTGTCCTCCCTTTATCGTGATGAATGAATTATTTAAGCGCTTACATAATGTGGTGAGAGACCTCCTTTCCTTTTCCCAATTTTATCATCCGGCAGAGTGCGAGTCTTATTGTAAATTAAAGATGATCCTTTGCTTTTTAAATATCTTTTGCTGCCATTTCCCCGATCCGATTGCCACACAGACCGGATATGATATACAGTAGGACCAAGTACCTGCTCACGATTCGTGAGCTCTCCAAATAAGCTGAATATGGGAGATTGGAATGAATAACAGGCAAAAAGAGATTTTTCGCAATTTGTTAATGGAACCGAACCGGTTGTGGCTCGTGCAGGATCTGGCGGATCAGACCGAGTGCTCGGAGAAGACGATCCGAAACGATCTGAAGGTGATTGAAGAATATATAGTTACGCACTCCGGTGGTCATCTGGTGAAAAGGCCGGGACTTGGCATCTATCTGGAGATCAGCGAAGCGGATCAGGCTGAATTATTCCACCGCTTATATTCCAACGAGAGCACCACCGGCGATGAATCCGATGAGGAAAGGGTGCTGCACCTGGCATATCGGCTCTTGATGAGCGCGAAACCCGTAACGCTGCAGAATTTGGCTTCCCCATTTTACGTGAATAAGGCGATTATCCGCCGGGATATGGAAAAGATTCAGAACTGGCTGCGGAGCTTTGATCTGAGCTTGGTGACCAAGCAGCGCGTGGGCTTCATGATTGAAGGCTCGGAGAAGAACAAACGGACGGCACTGGCACGGTTGAACCAGTTGATCAACCGTCCCGAGTTAACGGGACAGATGATGCGCAACCAGTATGAACCGCACGAGATTGCAACCGTATACAATGAGTTGAAGGTTTTGCAACAGCAGCATCAGCTTCGCTTCACCGATGAAACCTTTGAAAGCCTGATGCTGCATATTCTGCTCATGGTCAAGCGGACCAAGCTGGGACAGCCGATCTCGCTTTCCGGGCAGGACATTTCCTTTTTGGAGAACAAAGCGGAGTTTGCATGGGCGATAGGCTTTTTGAAGCAGCTGCAAAAGCTGTTCGCGGTCCCTTTTTCCAAGGAAGAAACGGCTTATCTTACCCTGCACCTGCTTGGCGGGAAGTTCCGATACAGTCAGGAGGATGGGGGCGTTGGACGGAGCGAGCTGGCGGACAGCCACCCCCTGTTGCCCCAATTGGTTGAGCAGCTGATTCAGCGAATGTCGGAGCTGAATATGATCCCGTTTTCCAAGGACCAGGTATTATTGAACGGGTTGAAAGTGCATTTGTACACAACCATAAATCGTCTTGAATACGGTCTGGCTGTGTCCAATCCGATGCTGGCCGAGATCAAAAGGATGTATCCCTATATGTTCGATCGGGTCATTATCGCACTGGAAGAGGTAGGGGGAGCGCTCCATCTGCACTTTCCCGAAGAGGAGGCCGCCTATTTGACGCTGCACTTTCAGGCGTCCGTGGAACGGCTTCACCAGAATGAGAGTCACCCTCAGAAGGTGATTATTGTGTGTCACATGGGCGTTGGAATGTCACAATTGCTTCTAGCGAAGGTGGAACGGAGATTCCCGTCCGTGCATGTGGAGACAACGATGTCCAGAGCGGAGGTTGAGGATTATCTGGCAGCTCATGAGGTGGATCTTGTTATTACGACCGTTGAGCTGCCCGAGTTAAAATCACCTCATATCCTCGTCTCCCCTCTGCTCGAGGCGAATGATGAACGGAAGCTGGAGCAGGCGATCCGCCGGCTTGATGAGTCGGACAGCCGAACGGCTGAGGAATCGGTTTTCTTGAAATATACGACACCTTTTCTTGTCTTTCCTCAGCAGGAGGCAGAGCGTCCAGAACAGTTAATCGCCAAGTTTGCGCTCATGCTGGAGGACAAAGGGTATGTCGAGGCAGGGTATACGAAAAGCGTGCTGGATCGTGAACACATGTCGGCTACGACGATAGGGGGCGGCATTGCCATTCCACATGGCAGCTCGGAGTGGGTCAAACAGTCCTGCATCGCTGTTGTTACTCTGAAGCAGCCCATCACCTGGGGAACCGAGAAGGTAGAGCTTGTGTTCTTGCTTGCGATTAAGCATGATGAGCGGAAAGAGATGCGACAGCTGTTCAAAGAATTGTCGCGGATCAGTGAGCAGCCGGCATTGGTCAGTGTGTTGGCTAAGGAGACCGATGCGATTCGATTGCTGAATACGTTAAAAGGGTAACATGAATAGTAGTGTTTGTGATGATGAAGCAGGGCGTATACGTCCTGCTTTTTACATTTTTTTCGGGTCCCGGCCAAGTATTTGGAATAAGCGGCGTAGCATAGGCTCCACTTTGCGGGATATTTTATTGCGAAATAAATCTGTTTTTCCGGAAGTTCCGGTAAAAAGTTCGTCCGATAACAGCGTTTTCAGCGTGTACACTATAAATGTAAGCGGGAACATGACAGGAAAGAAGGGGAATGACGATCATGAAAATATTAGCGATTACCTCATGTCCTAACGGAATTGCACATACGTATATGGCCGCTGAGAATCTGCAGAAGGCAGGCGCGAAGCTGGGCGTTGATCTGAAGGTTGAGACTCAGGGCTCCATTGGCGTGGAGAACCAATTCACGGAGCAGGATATCCGTGAAGCCGATGGTATTATCATCGCAGCGGATAAAACGGTGGTGAAAGACCGGTTTGTGGGTAAAAAACTGCTTGTTGTTGGGGTGCAGGAGGGTATCCGTCACCCGGAAGAGCTGATCCAACGGATGATGAGAGGGGATGTGCCCGTCTATCAGGCACAGTCCAAGTCTGTTGAAGATACAGGAGAGAACAAACCGAAACAAAATCCGATCTACCGTCACTTGATGAACGGTGTATCCTATATGGTACCGTTTATCGTGATCGGCGGGCTGCTCATTGCGATTGCACTGACGATGGGCGGTGTGAAGACGCCGGGCGGTCTGGTTATACCGGAAGGCTCGATCTGGAAAACGATTGAGAGTATCGGCGGGGCTGCGTTTACCTTCATGGTTCCGATCCTGGCCGGATTTATCGCAATGAGTATTGCGGACAGGCCGGGCCTTGCACCAGGTATGGTCGGCGGGTTCATAGCTGCGAACGGCAGCTTTTACGGAAGTGAAGCGGGAGCTGGATTCATCGGGGGGATCATTGCCGGTTTCCTGGCAGGTTATGTTGCACTTGCGATTAAAAAGATCAAGGTTCCCCGGTCGTTGCAGCCGATTATGCCCATTATCGTTATCCCGGTGCTGGCTTCACTGGTTGTAGGGTTAATCTTCGTCTTTGTGATTGGTGCTCCGGTTGCGGACCTGTTCGAAGCGTTGACCGCATGGCTCGCGGGAATGCAGGGCACAAGTTCGATTCTGTTAGCGCTTATTCTGGGCGCGATGATTTCTTTTGACATGGGTGGGCCCGTGAATAAGGTTGCGTTCCTGTTCGGCTCGGCTATGATCGGTGAAGGAAATTATGAGATTATGGGCCAAATTGCCGTTGCCATCTGTGTTCCTCCGATTGCGATGGGACTGGCAGCCATGATGAACAAAAGGAAATTTACGCCTTCGGAACGTGAAGCTGGGAAGGCAACCTTTACGATGGGACTGTTCGGTATTACCGAAGGAGCGATTCCATTCGCTGCACAAGATCCGCTGCGCGTCATACCGAGTATCATGGTCGGTTCGATGACAGGTTCGGTGATTGCGATGTTTGGCAGTGTCGGTGACAGCGTAGCCCATGGCGGTCCGATTGTAGCCGTACTTGGTGCCGTTGATAATGTGTTGATGTTCTTCATCGCGGTCATGGTCGGCGCAGCCGTATCGGTGATGATGGTAAGCCTGCTCAAGAAAGATGTGGCAGCTGTGACGCCGGCAGCTTTTGGAGGAGGAGCGGCTGGTAATCCTGCCGGATCAGGTGAGGGATTGGCAGCAGACGAAGACGCAGGTGCAGGTGTACCTCTGGCTCGGAACTCAGCTGAAGTGTCCTCGATCGAGAGTAATAAGGGGACAGTAACGGAACCACCTGTTATTCGGGTTGAGAAATTGACGGATATTGTAACACCGGAGCTTATAAATCTGAATCTGGTTGGAACGACACAGGATGCCGTTATTGACGAAATGATCGGGATCTTGGAGCGGAACGGGTCGGTACGCGCTGATGGAGATTTTAAACAGGCCATTTTAGCCCGGGAACAAGAAAGCTCCACCGGCATCGGCCTGAATATTGCGATCCCTCACGGTAAATCGGATGCTGTCCTGAAACCAAGCGTAGTCTTTGGTATCAAGCAGGATGGTGTGGACTGGAAGAGTCTGGACGGCAGTGAAGCCAAACTGATCTTTATGATTGCCGTGCCGCGGAATAGTAAACAGAATGCACATTTGAAAGTGCTGCAGATGCTGTCCCGCAAGCTGATGGATGATGATTTCCGAGAAGCGCTATTGGCGGTGACAACGAAGGAGCAAGCCTATCAATTGCTCGATCAGGTGCATTAATTCAAGAAGCTCAGAGACTTTACCGAATGATTGGTTGGGCGTTTCGTTTCGGCGGCAGCCACGAAGCTAGACTTATAGCTGAAGGATAATGGATGAACCGCTGGAGTTACAATAAGCCAGTCCCGCAAGAAATGAGCGGGACTGGCTTTAATTTTGCATAGGCTGTGACCGGATGTTATCCGATGTATTCTATTCCACCAGAACGCCATCGATGAACGTCATGGTTTTATCTTTGAATAGAAGAATAAACGTGTTCGAATAATCCGTATCGTTGTTCATCTCTGTACCCAGCATAATCTCATCGCCCACATCATCAAAAGGATTATGAAGCACGCCTTTAGGGGTGTAACGAGTTTCGTAGCCGATTACATTGTCATTCTCATCATAGATAAATTTGCTATTGCCCGAGAACACCAAGTCCTGGCCGTTCTTCTTCAGAGATAGGTGTACCTCCAGGCGACCATTCACTTTCTGATGAACGATATCTACATCCTGAGATGACACCGTAAAGCCGATGGCAAACAGCTTAATAATGGCAGCCACCAATATGAGCACCGCCAAGATAGAGAGAAGGAGTGTTTTTCTGTTTTTTTGCTTCACCTTTTTCAAAAAGTTGATGTTCTCAACCTCTTCTTTATCCATGACGGGCACGGAGAGATCCGTTGGTTTGGTCATTTCCTTGTAATACTGGAGGCATTCTTCGCACGTTTGCAGATGCTTTTCGATTTCTTCGTTACTGTGCGAAGAAGTTAGTTTCTCAATATAGGAGGGTAACAAGTCCCGAGCCATATCGCATTTCATGACATTCTTCCTTTCATCAATTTTTGTTTTCCTCTGTAGAAGGTAACTCTGGCCCACGTTTCGTCTCTGCCCAGAATTTCGCCGATTTCCCGAAAGCTGAATTCTCCGGTCATGCGCAGATACATGACTTCTTTTGTATGGGGATCCAGTAAATGAAGCTGCTTGAACAAGTCCATTTTCTCTTGAGCCAGAATGAACTGAGATTCTGTGGAATGGGAGGATTCGGATAAGGAACTGTCTTCCAACGGGTCAGCCTTCCTCTTGTTCTGCTTGTCCAGCTCCTGGTACCACACATGCTTAGCTATCTGACAAAGCCACACGTACACTTTGCAGGTTCCATCGTATCTATGTATGGATTTTATAGCTCTATAAAAAGTTTCTTGTGTGATTTCTTCGGCCAGCAAGTGATTGTGGCAAAAACTGAATACGAATTTATATACTTGGGTCGAATATTCCCTGTATAATTCATCGGTGTCTTGCATCTGTTCACCTCCCCAAACTATATATCCGTAAATCATGATAAACGTTACAACAGGTTTAGGAATATTTTTGTTTTACGCAAAAATATGATTACAAAGAGTAATTGCGTCGTAGTATTACTAACTATAATAGAAATAGAGCCCTCACCGCGGGAACGGTGAAGACTCTAAAGTTCAGGATCAAAGGCTGTGAAACCCACGGCGTGCGTTTGAGACATAATTTAATCATCTAACGACAAACCACCGTAAACAGGCTCCAACCTTAGACGGTGGTTTTTGCTTGTTTAGCTTCCGACGAATCCATCGAAACAGCTTCCGCACACTGAGCACCCAGAAAGGAAGGAGTTTATGATTACAATGGTCACCTTAAGAATACCGTTGTTTTTGTTTGCTCTTGGTGTTTCTTTATTCTTATCTAACTTTGTTAAAGAAAGTAGTGCCAGTAATCTTGTTGATTTGGTGATTCTTATATCATTAATTGTTATCTTTGAAAAAACAAAGTTAAGCGAGAAAAAGGTTCATATTCTGTATGGTGTTTTAATAGGAATATCTGGTTTAGCAATTGAATTTTTATCTGAACCAGGAGACTACCTGCAATTTCTTAGTAATGGGTTGTGATTTCCGCCATCGGAGATGGGATTCTTAATGGTTGTATTTTGTCGTACCTCCAATATGGAGGTTGTACGTTGTTAAAAGTTAATAAACCAATTGAGCTTAATGCCAATGGCAAAAAAGAGGAAAATCCAGCCCCATAAAATCAATAGCCGAAAAGGCCGGGGGATAAGCAAGTACTCAGAAAACAGCCTGGAGATGATCTTCAAGGGAGTGCCTCCTTTTATTGAAAGCAGATTATATTAAGGTACTAGATCCATTCGCAGTTATATTCTCAAAAAAAGCGTGCCAATCCAATCAAGATAAACGTTATACCTTCAAGTATACCAGCTTCACCATTCAATCGTAATTATTTTATTTGCAAGAAATAGGATAAGAATTTCCTTACAAGAGTTTTTTACATATTCATATACAGAATTTGTTACTATGATAGTGAATAGATGTCGATTATTTATTAGGAGGGAATCTATTGAGCACAGAGAGATTAGGAGTTCCTTTGGAAGGCTTTGCTGAATTCAGCCGAAAAGTCTCCGCCGAAGGTGCCATACTGTTACAGAATGAAGGACAGGTGCTTCCTCTTCAAGCACACGATACCGTATCCGTTTTTGGCAGAACGCAGATTAACTATTACCGCAGCGGTACCGGTTCGGGAGGGAGTGTTCATGTTTCCCATACCACGAATCTGCTTGACGGACTTCGGGATAAGAAAAGCATTGCGATTAACGAGGAATTAGCAACTGCCTATGAACAGTGGATTGAGCAGAACCCCTTCGATAATGGCGGTGGTGGCTGGGCGGCTGAGCCGTGGCACCAGAAGGAAATGCCTCTAACGGATGAACTGGTATCCGCAGCAAGACATATATCCGACAAAGCGATTGTCGTAATCGGCCGCACCGCGGGAGAAGACCAGGATAATGCCGACGAGTCCGGCAGCTACCAGTTAACGGCAGAGGAACAAGCGATGCTGAAGCAGGTGACAGCATATTTTGATAAGACCGTTGTTGTGTTGAATGTATCCAACATTATTGATATGAGCTGGATGAATGATGAAGGTTACGCACACCCGATTTCCAGTGTCATTTACGCTTGGCACGGTGGCATGGAAGGTGGCAACGCGATTGCGGACGTATTGGTCGGTGAGGTGACCCCTAGCGGGAAGTTAACCGACACCATTGCTTATTCAATCGAGGATTATCCATCCACCCGTAACTATGGCAATGAACAGAAGAACCTGTATCAGGAAGACATTTATGTAGGGTACCGTTTTTTCGAAACGTTTCGACCCGGCCAAGTTCAGTATGAGTTCGGCTTCGGATTGTCCTATACCGAGTTCGAAGTTGCCCTTGAAGAAGCCAAGAGAACGGTCAAAGATAGTGAAGAATCCATTGAAGTCCGTGTAAACGTAAAAAATACAGGGTCCACCTATGCAGGTAAAGAGGTCTTGCAGGTTTATTACGAAGCGCCGCAAGGAAAGCTGGGTCAGCCCGCCAAAGTGTTGGCCGCATTCGGTAAGACGCGGGAGCTCCAACCGGGCGATTCGCAGCAGCTTACGATCAGCTTCCCGGTTCATGCAATGGCTTCTTATGATGATGCCGGTGTGACGGGGCAGCCTTCCGCGTATGTGTTAGAAGCCGGGATCTATAACTTGTACGTGGGAACCAGCGTGAGAAGCGTGGAGCCCATCGGTATGGAGGGTCACAGCGGCTACGTGGTGGATACGCTTCGAGTGGTGGAGCAGCTTCAGGAAGCCATGGCGCCAACGGAAAGCTTCACAAGAATGAAGCCGGGTGCCCGCAAGGATGACGGCTCCTATGAACTGATCTTCGAGGAAGTTCCGCAGCGCAAGGTATCCATGGCGGACCGGATCCAGCATAATCTGCCCGCTGCCTTGGAGCAAACCGAAAATAAAGGCTATAAATTGAGAGATGTTTATGAGGGCAAAGCCAGCATGGAGGACTTTGTCGCTCAGCTTAGCGACCAGGATCTCGCGGTGATTGTCAGAGGGGAGGGCATGAGCAGCCCGCTGGTGACAGCGGGAACGGCCTCCGCATTCGGCGGGTTAAGCGACAGCTTGCTCGACTACGGAATTCCGGTGGCTTGTACGGCGGATGGCCCGTCCGGGATTCGGATGGACAGCGGACAGCAGGCCACACAGGTTGCGATTGGCACACTGCTCGCAGCGACCTGGAATACGGAACTGGTCGAAGAGCTGTATGTTATGGAAGGCCGGGAACTGCTCAGTTACAACATTGATGCGCTGCTTGGACCGGGACTGAACATTCGGCGGAGTCCGCTGAATGGACGAAACTTCGAATATTTCTCGGAAGATCCGCTGATCTCCGGGGCATTTGCTGCGGCGTGCACGCGCGGGATTATAAAGGGCGGCTCCAACGCTACCCTGAAGCATTTTGCCTGCAATAACCAGGAAAAACATCGGAGTAAGGTGGATGCGATTGTGTCCGAACGAGCCCTTCGCGAGATTTATTTGAAAGGCTTCGAAATTGCGGTGAAGCAGGGCGGGGCGAACTGCATCATGACCTCCTATAACCCGATTAACGGGCACTGGGCAGCATCCAATTATGATCTGAATACTACGATCCTGCGCGGGGAGTGGGGTTTTCAAGGCATTGTGATGACCGACTGGTGGGCCATTATGAATGATGTGGTAAACGGGGGTCCAGCTGATCGAAAAAATACGAACTGGATGATCCGGGCGCAAAATGATCTGTACATGGTGGTCATGAACTATGGCGCGGAAATCAATGCGTGGGAAGACAATACGCTGGAATCCCTCGAAAATAGTACGCTTACCCGTGGGGAGCTGCAGCGCAGCGCGATGAACATATGCGAATTTCTGATGCACGCTCCGGTATTCTCCAGGAAACAGGTGAAGGAGGAGGCCGTTGGTGCTTTTAAATCCAATCGTTCCCTCTCGCCGGAACAGGCTCAGACCTTATCCGGGAATATGCAGGTGAAGCCTGCCGCAGGCGGATCGACTTATGTGAACGTGGAGGAGCCTGGCGAATACCGCATCATTGTACGCATCATGTCGCCGGAATCCGAGCTGGCGCAAAGCGCGTGCAACGTGACGCTGAATGATCAGCCGGTGACAACGATTCAAACGAACGGCACGGACGGCAGATGGATCAAACAGAAGCTCGTCAAAGTCCGGTTGGAGGCCGGTAATTATGAGATGAAGCTGGATTTTGTCAAACCTGGCCTACAGATCGATTGGATTGAATTTAAACGGGTTTAGACAGCATCGTTGGTAAAACGCTGCATGATCTGTATGCCATTGTCTTTGTGAAATATTTAGAAGTCCGCTCGAGGAGCGGGCTTCTTCTTCATCTTTAAAACGATGTTTACCTTATTTATTTACGTTAATTGTGCAGATGTTATTGGAAATGATTTATCATTTGCTATTTCCTGACCCTTGGGGTATAATGAGTTTATTGGGATTTTGACCTGGGATTCACATATTGCAGAGGGTTATTATTTTGATTATTAACCTTGTTCAATATGTGAATTTTTTGTTTTTTAACCAAAATGAGAAAATCATATAAATTTAGGAGGTGTTTCTATGCAAACAGGAACAGTGAAATGGTTTAACGCAGAAAAAGGATTTGGCTTCATCGAGGTTGAAGGTGGAGAAGACGTATTCGTACACTTTAGTGCGATCACAGGTGACGGTTTCAAGTCGCTGGACGAAGGACAACGCGTTGAATTTAACGTAGTCCAAGGTAACCGCGGACAGCAAGCCGAGAACGTTGTAAAACTGTAGATTTCTGAAAGGATCCCCAAACGTATCGTTTGGGGATTTTTTTATAAAAGGCAAGCTTTGTAAAAGGGCAATGAGGGCGTTAAAAATGTAGCTAAGGGGGAAATTCAATGTCTTACTCTTGGAATAGACCACTGGAAAATTTGCCAGAAGAGTTGACCGCCATTTGGTCCTGTACGAAGGAAGGGTGCAACGGTTGGATTCGAGACAGCTTCTCGTTCAAGGAAGTTCCCGTTTGTTCACAGTGCGCGTCGTCCATGGTCAGCAGCAATAAGATTTTGCCGATACTCGTTTCGTCCGATCAGCAAATCAAACTTTACCGCAAGAATCAGCGCAAGGATACTAAATCGTAAGAGGCAGGCTCCTGCAATTCCGATAGAAGATGGTTTG
Organism: Paenibacillus sp. Cedars; assembly: GCF_003184205.1. Lineage (NCBI taxonomy): Bacteria > Bacillati > Bacillota > Bacilli > Caryophanales > Paenibacillaceae > Paenibacillus > Paenibacillus sp. Cedars. The sequence continues at coordinate 5,571,728 of NZ_CP020866.1, read as the reverse complement.
TTCGTTTCATTAGTTAAGTATAAGAAAGGTTGAGAATCTCATGCAGGTATTCGAGGATTGGAATCTAAAGGTGAAGAAAACGTTTAATGCGACAAGCAACGAAGTGGTATTAACCGTTTCTGAAGCAGGTAATTTGTTAGGTCTGTCTAAGGATCAAATGAAAAGCTATGTCGATCAGAATAAGCTAACCAAAGTTCCGATCATGCGAAGCGTGCATCGATACCTTTTGTTGAAGAGTGAAATCGATCAGATTATGAAGAAACGATAAGCCGATATGGAAGGGCATCCTCAGGGATGTCCTTTTCTTTAATTTCACGCTGCTTAATGAGAAATGAATCCAGAGTGAATAAGTCCGAAGATCAAAAAAGGTCAAACGAAAAGATCAAACTAAATTACCCACGTAAAATGGCTGAAAACGCGTTATTTTGGTCTGTTTTCCTTCTAAATCGGTTTTGGCATCTACGTTCTCCCGGCATATAATAAAGGCGTAAGGTCAAATAAGGTCAAAGAAAGGGGAAATAGATGATGTTTGAATTGATTCCTTTTGGGAAGCGCAGAGAAGATGCCTTCGGTCAGCTGGTGAAGTCGTTTCATGATGCCTTTAATGATGACGTGTTTGCGCCGTTTAAGGGCTCGATGATGTCCTTCAAGACGGACATTAAAGAGAGTGAGCAGGCTTATCTGGTTGAGGCGGAGCTGCCCGGTTTCCAAAAAGAAGACATCGAAATCAGCTACGCTGACCCTTACTTAACGATCAAAGCCGTTCGCAAGGAAGATCACAGCGTAGAGGATACGGACCAGCACATCGTCCGGAAGGAACGCCGTTATGGCGAGTATGTCCGCAGATTTTACGTTCAGCAGATTGCGGAGGACCAAATCTCGGCATTGCTGAAGGATGGGGTGCTTAAGCTTGAAATACCGAAGCAGCCTAACTCCGGTAAGAAACGCATCCAGATTCGGGATGATATCTAATCCTATACGAACCCTCCGATCCTTAGGGTCGGGGGGTTCTTTTCTGTAATTAATAGTTATAAATTTACATATATTCCATCGAATTTCGGCAAATGAAACCTTTTGTCGGTACATAGGGTATTATAGGGTAAATGTAAACTTTTCGAGGGGGAAACTCATGATGGGAATCTTATCGAGGTTTAAGGATATTATGAAGGTCAACGTGAATTCATTGTTGGAACGGACCGAAGATCCGGAGAAAACAGTGGATACTTATATGCGGAGCTTGAGCAGTGATCTGGGCAAGGTGAAAGCGGAGACGGCCTCCGTGCTATCGGATGAGCGCAGGGCAAAGCGGGCGCTTGATGAGTGCAGCGCCGAGATCAAGAAGCTGCAGCGATATGCGGAGAAGGCTGTGGAAGCGGGGAACGAGGACGATGCCTTGAAGTTCCTGCAGAGAAAAGCGGTGCAGGCTGAGAAGCTGGACGATTTGCAGGCTGCATATGATGCCGCTTCCTCAAACGCCGCGAATATGAAGCGAATGCAGGATAAACTTGTATCGGATATGAGCCAGCTGGAAGCACGCCATGCCGAGCTGAAAGGGAAAATGACCGCTGCCAAGGCTCAGCAGGAATTAAATTCCCGCTCTTCCTCGGGTGGCGCGAATTCAGCCTTTCATTCGATGGAAGAGAAGGCGAGCCGCGCGCTGGATGAAGCGATCGCCTTGGCTGAGCTTCGTGCGGGTGCTAAGGAAGATGATCTGGATGATCTGATCGCCGAATTGGAGAAGAACATGGAGAAGGGCGTAGCCGGTTCAACCAAGGCTCCCCATGCCGAGGATGAACTGGAAGCCATGAAGGAAAAGCTGAATAAGAAGGACTAACCATTTCTTTGTTATTGAGGTGAGCAGATGCCGGTTATTGAATACAAATGCCCCAATTGCGGCAGTGGCATGGTTTTTGACGGTAATACAGGGATGTTATCCTGCCCAAGCTGCGGTAGAAAAGACAATATCGAGCAAATCCCGGATCCCCTGAAGAAGCAGGTTTTTATCGAGGACGAGGTGAAGGAGTATCATTGCAACAGCTGCGGGGCTGTCATCGTGACCGAACCGGAGACAAGTGCAACGACCTGCAGCTTCTGCGGTTCGGCCGTTGTGCTCAGCGATCGATTGAGCGGTAATTTGGCTCCGGTGATGGTGATCCCTTTTTCGATTACGAAGGAAGAGGCCATGAAGGCTTTCAAGAAATGGTGCAGAAACGGCCTGCTGACGCCAGGCGGGTTTATGACCGCGGATCGCATCAAGGGCATTACGGGGATGTATGTGCCCTTCTGGTTGTATGAACTGCATAACCGGGTCGAGGTTCATGCCCGCGGTACGAAGGTGAGAACCTACACGAGAGGCGATTATCAGTACACGGAAACGCAGCATTTTGATATCTATCGGAAAATTCGCCTGAACTATGTGAAGGTGCCAATTGACGCTTCGGAGAAGATGAACGATGAGTTGATGGATAAGCTGGAGCCATTTCCCTATCAGCAGCTGAAGGAGTTCAAGACGCCGTATCTTGCCGGTTACATAGCGGAGAAATACAGTCAGAACGACGAGCAGCTCTATCCACGCGCCAAAGAAAAAATCAGCTCCTACATTGATTCCTATATTTCGACAGCGGTGTCAGGTTATACAACCGTGAGTTACACCAACAAACAGATCGATACAACTTTAAAACAAGCCGATTATGTGCTGCTTCCGGTATGGATGGTTCACTATGACTACAATAAATCCGAGCATACCTTTGCGATGAATGGTCAGACGGGTAAGGTCGTCGGCAAACCGCCGATCAGCAAAGCCAAGGTGGCTGCATGGTTTGCAGGCATTTCTGGCGTCTCCTTGCTATCATTGAAGCTAATCTCCTGGGCGATGGGGGGAGGGTTCCTGTGAGAAGACGATATACGTTATGGGCGGTCTTATTCTTACTGGCTGTATATTGGATGGTTCCCGCCGGTGCGGTGGCAGCAGAGGATATGAAACCGTTGATCTTCGATGAAGCGAATCTGCTCAGTCCGGAAGAACGCAATGAGCTGAATGCAATGGCGAATGAGTACGGCGCAAAGCGCGAGACGGACTTTATGATCCTTACGGTTAACAGCGTTCCCAATGACGATTATGAGTTATGGACGGAAAATTTTTACGATGAGTATGCACCCGGGTATGACAAGCCGCACGGCAATACCGTCATTTTGACCATGGTCATGAGTGCTCGTGATGGTACTCGGAACGTGCATTTGGAAGGTTATTATAAGGCTGAGAAGTATCTGGACTCCGGCAGGCTTACGAAAATACGCAGCAAGATTACACCCGATTTATCGAATGGTGATTATAAACAGGCTTTTGAAAAATACATCAAAACCGCTCACCGCTATATGGGCTTTGAGCCTGGTGTGAACCCGGATAATGTCCTGTTTAACATTTGGTTCCAACTTGGCAGTGCCGCTGCCATCGGCGCAATTGCCGTAGGCATCATGGCTTACCGCTCCGGCGGCCGTGTGACGGTCAACCGTCGAACCTATGAGGATGCCAGCACATCGGGAATCATGGATCATCAGGACCGATACATTCGAACAACAACAACGAAGCGGAAGATTGAGCGCAACACGGGCGGAGGTTCGGGTGGCGGAGGAGGCGGAGGCGTCACCAGGGGTGGGCATTCGCACAGCAGCAGCAGCGGGAAATTTTAATGGAAGGGATGGATTGTATAGATGGGATTTTTTAAGAACCAATTCTCCAATGTCGTGGAATGGGAAGAGTTTAGAGATGACATGATTTTCTGGAAATGGAGCAACCGGGAGATCAAAAAAGGAAGCAAGCTGGTCATTCGCTCCGGGCAAGACGCAATATTTGTAAATAACGGCAAGATCGAAGGGATCTTCGAGGATGAAGGGGTATACAGCATTGACTCGGATATCATTCCATTCCTGTCCACGTTAAAAGGGTTTAAATTCGGCTTTAACAGCGGCATGCGCGTGGAGGTGTTATTCGTTAACACCAAGGAATTCACCGTCAGGTGGGGGACGCAGAATCCGGTTCTGATCCCGACTCCCCAGCTGCCCGGGGGTATGCCAATTCGTGCCAACGGCACGTTCAATTTCAAAGTGACCGATTATGTTACACTGATCGACAAAATTGCCGGCATGAAAGAGAGTTACCTTGTAGAGGATGTGAAGATCCGGATTACGTCGGTGCTCGATCAACTGCTGATGAAGTGGATCAGTCGAGAAGGCAAGGATATGTTCAATCTGCAGGCGAATGCCGCGGATATTGCACAAGGGATTCGTGAAGATCTGGATATGCAGGTGATGGACAACGGGATGACAATCACCGGCTTCCAGGTGATGAGCTTCAATTATCCGAAGGAAATTCAGGATATGATTACGAAGACGGCTTCCCATGAAATGATTGGCAATCTGCAAAAGTACCAGCAGGTCAGCATGACCGACGGTATCGCATCTGGCAAGGTGCAGGGCGGCGGCGCTGCTTCGGATATGGCGGGTATGATGATGGGCATGAACATGGCCAATGAGATGATGAAAAATATGAACCAAAACCAGAGCCAGAGCCAAAACCAAAACCAGCAGCCACCAGCTGAGAAGGAGAAATCTGCGTCAACTGCGGCTTCATCTTCCTCCGAAGGCAATAAGAAGCCTAACTTCTGCCCGAACTGCGGCGCGAAGAACGAAGGGGCGAATTTCTGTCCGAATTGTGGACATAAGCTGGGCTGAGTTTCGCTCTAACTTGAAATAGCCGCACAACATATGGTTACGCTGAGCAGTTTCAGACTCGTTACTTCATGATACTAGTGTTGGCTGGAGCCAGCGAATTATCGATTACTTCATGAAAACAGCCCCCCGCTCAAAGGAGCGGGGGGCTGTTCGTTTTACTATAATTAGGTGTTTGTTCTACAAATCAATTGCTGTTTCTTCTATATAAAATATCTTTTTCAAATGAAGCAGCTTTCTCGAAATTTCGTTCTCATCCCGGCTCCGATTCTTTTTTGACTTTGGATTTGTTATTGAATCAATCGACTCATAAATTCCCCTATGAATCTAATTATTAATGTAAACGCATTCTTATTCATGGTATAATGACAGCTAATAGTCTATGATCTCAGGTATTCTGATGTTCTGGTATTCTGCTTGCGAAACTGGCTTAGGGGTGTTTCGAGGATGAGAAGGTATAATGTGTGGCGTCCGATCATGCTGATTGCGGTTGCGCTGCTTACGAACGGCTTGGTTTCGAACCTGGCTGCGGTGTTCGGCATGTCGCCGGAGTCGGCGAGCAATCTCGGTTTTATTGCGATGATTATTGCCGCATTTGTCATGTATAACCGCATGATGAAAGTTCGCCGTAAATGAATAATAATTCAAGCTACAGGATGGATGACATCCTGCTCAAGCACCTTGCCGAGGTGCTTTCTTTCAGGATATGGAAGCTTGCGGGTGACGAAAGGAATGGAAGTAGGAGTTTTGGTAATGTGTCTCATTCCGACGACCTGTATTTTTGTACAAGAACAGAATGTAAACAGTAGGCCTTAATACTTAACGCAGCCATAACAAACAAGCCCAAATACAAATGTGGTAGAATAAAGTCTATTTATTTTTTTCGAAGTTTAGTTGATATTATATCCTCCTCGCTTTGTGTATCACATCACCTGTAACCCCCGTGTTATCTATAAAAACCGTTATATCAACATCGTGTTGAGAGCGGTTACCTAAGTCTTCTAAAATTGGGATAAAACATGTCTTAAACGTTTCACCGCGGCACAGATGCAGTTTGACAGAATCCCCCAAATTTATGTTGAAAAGGGTCTGTTTTATTAATATATTGTAAATAGCACGAATCTAGTATTCGGGCATATATACCTAGGAGGGTTATCCTTAATGAAAAAAGGGGTCATATCTTTAATCAGTTTGGCGTTATCTGTCACAATGCTGGCAGGTTGCGGCGACAAACCAGCTACAGAACCAAGCGGCGGTGCAGGAGGAGACGCACCTAAAGCGAACTTTAAGGTTGGTATGGTTACGGACGCGGGAACCATTGATGACAAGTCGTTTAACCAGGGAACATATGAGGGCATTGTGAAGGCCAATGAGGACTTCAAAATGGAGTATAAATACCTGAAGCCTGCAGGAACAACAGAAGCTGACTACACCAAAGAGATCGGAAACCTGTACGATGCCGGATTTAAATTTATCGTAACCCCGGGTTTCAAATTTGAAACAGCCGTGTTCAAAGCACAGGACAAGTATACAGACGCTAAATTCGTTATTATCGACGGAACGCCTCATTCAGGAGAAGAAGGCGCAGCCCCGGTAGTTAAAGAAAATACGGTATCGATCTTCTTCGCTGAGCATGAAGCTGGCTTCCTGGCTGGCGTAGCGACTGCGCTTCATGTGAAGGATGGACAAGCCGGATTTATCGGCGGCATGGAAATTCCGCCTGTACAGAAGTTCAACTGGGGCTTCCAGCAAGGTGTGACTTATGCGAACGATAATCTCGGAACAAAATTGGTTATTAACAAAGAAAACGTGGTATACCAAGGAACTTTCGACGATGTTGCAGCAGGTAACCAATTGGCGGCTCAAATGTATGACCGCGGTGTCAATGTCATTTTCGCGGCAGCTGGCGGCGTAGGTGTTGGTGCGATTAACGAAGCGAAGACCCGCGTTCAGAACGGCAAAGACGTTTGGATCGTTGGCGTTGACGTTGACCAGTATCAAGATGGCGTTTACGAAGGCGACAAGTCCGTCGTTCTGACTTCCGCTGTTAAGAAAATTGACCAAGCGGCTTACGATATGATCAAAGCGGAAACCGAAGGTAAATTCCCAGGTGGACAAACACTCACACTGGATGCTACCAATGACGGTGTCGGTCTTCCTGAGAAGAACCCGAACCTGAGCGAAGACATCCTCAAGCAAGTGGATGATGTGTTCAACAAGATCAAAGCCGGGGAAATTAAAGTAGCCGGAGAGCAAGGCGAATTGATTAAGTAATTCAAGACAACAAGAGCATTAGCAGAGCGTGGATAGACTTACTTGAAAAGCAGCGATACCGCATGAAAAAAAGACGGATTCCCTTCCGTCTTTTTTTAAGGTATTAGAAATAATAAGTTATTTCAGCGAAGCGTAAGCAATTCTGTAATCGCATTTATATGTTTTGGGGCCCCCGCAAAGTATTTGGAACAAGCATCGAAGCATAGGCTCCACTTTGTGGGGCTATTTTAGGTATCAGACCGTATCACCGGCGCAAGCGATTGCATCCTGATATTGAATAGAATCAGAACTATTTAACTGCGTTCTGGCTGTTTGGAAGTGAGTCGATCCGCGTTTTTTTTAGCAATTTTTGAACACAGAAGATATTTAACCAAGAAGAAGGAGAGGACCCTAAACCATGGACTATGTTGTCGAGATGGTGGGCATCCGCAAGGAATTTCCGGGGATTGTGGCCAATGACGATATCACGATCAGGCTGAAGAAGGGCGAGATTCATGCTCTGCTTGGGGAAAACGGAGCGGGCAAGTCAACCCTGATGAGTATCCTGTTCGGCATGTATCAGCCTGACCGTGGCACGATCAAGGTCAACGGCAAGGAAGTGCGGATTTCCAATCCGAATGTGGCAAATAAACTCGGAATCGGGATGGTGCATCAGCATTTTAAATTGGTCGACCCGTTCACAGTGACCGAGAATATTATTCTGGGCAGTGAGACGCGCAAATATTACTTTGGCCTGGATGTAAAATCCGCTGCCAAGCGGGTGGAGGAATTGTCCAAACGATACGGCCTCAACGTAGACCCTTACGCCAAAATCGAGGATATCTCGGTAGGTATGCAGCAGCGGGTAGAAATTCTCAAAATGCTGTACCGCGATGCGGAAGTACTCATATTTGACGAGCCAACCGCGGTGCTGACGCCGCAGGAAATCGAAGATCTGCAGGGCATCATGAGAAATTTGGTCAAGGAAGGCAAATCGATCATTCTGATCACGCATAAATTGAAAGAAATTAAAGCGGTTGCGGACCGCTGTACCGTCATCCGCCGGGGCAAAACAATCGGCACCGTCGATGTCGCGGACACCAGCCGCGAGGCCATGGCCGAAATGATGGTGGGCCGCAGCGTCTCCTTCAAGGTAGACAAGCAGGAGAGCAGCCCGGGTAAAACCGTTCTTCGAATTCAGTCGCTCACAGTGAAAAACAGCAAGAAGGTTGATGCACTCAAAGGCTTTAGCCTGGATCTGCATGCCGGAGAGATTGTGGGCATTGCGGGCGTGGATGGCAATGGCCAATCCGAACTGATCGAAGCCATCACCGGTCTTCGGCAAGCGGAGAGTGGAACGGTAAACCTGAACGGCAAAGCGTTGAACGGCCTATCTGTCCGTCAGCGGAATGAGAGCGGGATCGGTCATATCCCGGAGGATCGCCAAAAAAGAGGACTTGTTCTGGACTATACAATCGAAGAGAATCTGATTCTCGAGGTGTATAACAAGCCTCCTTACTCCAAGAATGGCCTGCTTCAGCCTGCTGCGATTCGCAAGCATGCGGAGCATATCATCCAGAGCTTTGATGTACGGTCAGGAACGGGCGGCCGGTCGATCGTGCGTTCAATGTCCGGGGGCAACCAGCAAAAAGCGATTATCGGACGCGAGGTTGAACGTGATCCCGATCTGCTCATTGCGGTCCAGCCGACCCGCGGCCTTGACGTAGGCTCGATTGAATACATTCACCGTCGTCTGATCGAACAGCGTGATAAAGGGAAGGCCGTTCTGCTGGTTTCCCTGGAGCTTGATGAAGTGCTGAACTTGTCGGACCGGATTGCCGTTATAAATAACGGTGAACTGGTAGGTATCGTCAAAACCTCCGAAACGAACGAAAGAGAGCTCGGGCTGATGATGGCCGGGTATCAAAAAGAGGAGGCACCACATGAATAACAGCGTAAAATCGTTGCTTGCCGTCCTGTTCGGACTCATCGCGGGGGCACTGCTTATGGCGCTGACCGGTCATAATCCGGTAGAAGGGTATAAGTATCTCATCCAGGGTGGGCTCAAGAACCCGGAGAGGATCGGAAATACGCTGGCGACGGCAACTCCGCTTATTCTGACCGGTTTGTCGGTAGCCTTTGCCTTCCGTACCGGACTGTTTAATATCGGTGCAGCGGGACAAATGCTGTTCGGCGGCTTTTGCGCGACGGCAGTTGGTCTCTCGCTGGATCTGCCGCGTGCCCTGCTCCTGTTGGTGATGGTGCTGGCCGGGTTTATCGGCGGTGCGCTATGGGCGGTCGTTCCCGGTTTTTTGAAGGCCAAATATAACGTGCATGAGGTCGTGTCCACCATCATGATGAACTGGACGGCCTACTGGACCGTTTATTATGTCATTCCAGCTTATTTCAAAGGGACAAGCCTGGAGACGGAATCTCGCCAGCTTCCGCCGGATGCGATGCTGCATCAGCAGTGGCTCAGCGATATGTTCCAAGGCTCCTATGTCAATCTGGGCTTTTTTATCGCGGTCATCGCCGTATTGATTGTTGCTTTCCTGATTAACAAAACGACGCTGGGATATGAGCTGAAGGCAGTTGGGTTCAACCGCCATGCGTCCGAATATGCGGGGATTGCCGTAAAACGCAGCATCGTCCTGTCCATGTTCATCTCCGGGGGGCTCGCGGGCCTTGCCGGCGTTGCGCAATATGCTGGGAATGCATCCAGCATGCAGATCGGCGTGCTGCCAAGCCAGGGATTCGACGGCATCGCTGTTGCCCTGCTCGGAATTAACGCGCCGCTCGGCGTATTGGTGTCGGCCTTGTTCTTCGGGATTCTCTACTCGGGCAGAGGGTTTATGAATGCCATGACGGAGATTCCGCCGGAGATTGCCGATTCGATCATCGCTATTATTATCTATTTTGCAGCAACCAGCATCTTGATCGAACGTCTTTACCGCAAATTGAAGCTGCGTCGTGCGGCAAATAAAAAGCAGGGGGAGTAAGGACATATGTGGACAACGATTGAACAGATTTTTCCGTATGCCATCGCTTACACGATCCCGCTTTTGATTACCGCCTTGGGCGCGCTGTTCAGTGAACGAAGCGGAGTCGTGAATATCGGCCTTGACGGGTTGATGATTGTCGGTTCTTTCATCGGAGCTTTTGTTATTTTCAAAATGCAGGCGCAATGGCCCGGCCAATCGTGGGTATTATGGGTAGGGCTGTTGGCAGCGGCCGCAGCGAGTGCGCTGTTCTCTCTGCTGCATGCCTTTGCCAGCATTAACCTCAGTGCCAACCAGATCATAAGCGGAACGGCGATCAACATGATTGCAGGCGCCTTGACGATTTTCCTGGCCCGCAACATCACGGGCAGCGGCAAGATCAGCATCACGAATGGTTTCGCGCCGTTCGATGTGCCTTGGCTGTCGAAGATACCGATCATCGGAGATTTATTTTTTACTAAAACCTATGCTACGACCTGGTTAGTTCTGTTGGTGCTGGTGCTCAGTGCACTGGCATTGTACAGAACACCGTTCGGCCTGCGACTTCGGTCCTGCGGTGAACATCCGCATGCGGCGGAAGCAGCAGGGATTAAAGTCCAGTCCATGCGGTATGTCGGCGTCATGATCTCGGGGGCTTTTTCCGGGCTTGGGGGAGCTGTTATCCTGTTGACGTATTCTGGCGAATTTACGGGGAACGTTGCGGGACTAGGGTTCCTTGCCTTGGCTTCGCTCATCTTCGGACAATGGAAGCCGCTTGGCATCCTGCTGGCGACCTTGTTCTTCGGGTTTGCCACGACGGTAGCCAACGTATCGCAGGTCATTCCATCGCTGGCGGTGTTCCCACCGGTTATTCTTAAGATTTTCCCTTATGTGGTGACACTAATCGCTTTGGTTATTTTCTCCAAATCCTCGAATGCGCCGAAGGCGGTAGGGGAGCCGTTCGATTCAGGTAAACGGTAACGTATACGCAAGGAAATGTAACATAAGTAGAACCTCTGATATGCTTACCCAGATTATGGGTTAGGTCTATCGGAGGTTTTTTTACATAGGGCATACTTTATGTTAGAACTCCCCAAACATATCTGTTATATATAGTTAATAAGGCTACAAAATTTGATAGAATAGAGGAGTGAAAAACCTGAATGCACATTCGATTACATAAGTACCAAAAGCATCTCAGCATGCTTTTGGCCATCGTGATGCTCCTGAGTATCCTTGTTCCTTTCAGTCCCGTGAAGGTTGCGGAGGCTGCTCCCCACAATGATCAGGTTGTCATCAGCCAGGTATACGGGGGAGGGGGAAACAGCGGAGCGCAATATAAGAATGATTTTATCGAGCTGTTCAATCCAACGGGCAGTCCAGTTGACCTCACAGGCTGGAAGGTACGTTATGCCAGCGCAGCCTCGGGTGCATTTAACGGTACAACCTCTTTAAACGGCATTATGGAGCCTTATACCTATCTATTAGTCCAACAGAGTGGTGGCACAACAGGGAATGCTCTGCCGACACCCGATGTTCTAGGATCGCTTAATTTAAGCGGCAGCAACGGAATCGTGGATCTGGTGAATGCGGCGGGAGATCGTATCGATCTCATTGGTTATGGATCAACTGCAATAGAATCTGAAACGAATCCAACGGCAGCTTTGTCCAACGGCACGGCAGCAATTCGCAAAGAATTGACCACTGGTCAATCGGATCGTGGTCTTGATACGGATAACAATGCAGCGGATTTTATCGTTGCGACGCCGGATCCGCGTAACAGTGCAGCTCCTGCAACACCGGTCAATCCGGGGAATGGACTTGGCCTGGTAACGGCTAATCCAGGACCGAATGCTTGGCCAGCCGGAACGGAGATTACGCTAAGTCCTCCTACGGTGGGAGCTTCCGTCTATGCGGATGTGTACTTGTCCGGCGGGAATGGGTCCGGCTTCCAGCTCATCAATAACCCAATTGTGATCAACGAGCCAACACGAGTGGATGCGTACGCAGCCCAGGACGGCCAACCGGATGGACCGGTAACCTCGTTCCAATACGATGTTTTAACGCAGAAATCCGTTACGGAAGCCCGCAGCAAGGCAAAAGGCGAGCATGTGTGGACGGAAGGCATCATTACGCATATCGAAGGCAGAGAAACCTATATTCAAGACGACGCGGCCGGTATCGTGCTTTATGACTACCCGCTGAATGCTGGTGTTGGCGACCGGGTCAGTGTGGCAGGCGTGATGGAGATTTACAACAATCTTCAGGAGATTAAACCACACGCCTTGCTGCCGAACAGCGTAACGGGCACCCAAGTGGGATTGCCGCAGGCTCTCCCAATCACCGGGGCTGATCTGTCTCCAGCAACAGGAGAGACATACGAAGCAAGGCTCGTCTCCCTGGAGGATGTAACCATCAAGTCGGAGAACAAGCCGGGTGAGTATACAGCCGAACAGGGCGGGCATGAATTCATTATCTATTCCGGCTTGTCCAAGCTGAAGACAGTTAAATCGTTCAGCCGCGTTACGGGTGTGGTGAAGCAGTTCGGAAGTATTTATGAACTGATCCCCCTGGGTGAGGATGCCTTAATCGAAGAGTTATTCTCTGTGATGGCGAGCCCGGGTGCCGGACCGATTGTTACCGGCGGAAAGGTAACGCTGTCCAGCCCTACGCAAGGTGCAAACATTTATTATACGCTGGACGGATCGGTTCCAACGACATCCAGCACGCAGTACAGCTCGCCAATTCCAATTGACCGTGATACGACTATCAAAGCGATTGTTGTTTCTGGTGTGGATGTGAGCAAGGTATACGAATTTGCCTACAAGGCTACACAGCAGCCGCGCATTGCGGACATTCAGGGGGAAACCCATGCCTCGCCTTACAACGGTCAAACCGTAAAAGATATCGAGGGTGTTGTCACGCAGTACGGCTATACTTTCTCTAACGGCAACATCAAAGGTTTTTATATTCAGGATCCGAAGCCGGATTCCAATCCGAATACCTCTGATGCGATCTTTGTGTATTCTACGGACCCAAGCCGGCCTCAGATCGGAGATTTGGTCAGCGTCACCGGTAAAGTGGCCGAATTTAACGAAGGAAGCTCAAGCAATCTGACATCGACTCAAATTGAGCTGCAATCCTTGAAGAATCTGGATCAGGGTCAACCACTGCCGGAGCCTGTTACTTTAGGTAAGGGTGGACGTCCGATTCCGGCTGCCATTATCGATAACGACGGGATGACAGCATTCGAGCCGCAGGAAGACGCTATCGATTTCTATGAGTCCCTGGAGGGTATGCGGGTCAGACTTCCGCAGCCAACCATCATTAGTCCGTACTGGACAAGCAGCGGAACGTACAATATCGCGACCCGCGTGGAAAATCATATAGCAGATGTGATTACGCCGGCTGGCGGTCTCGTTCTGAAAGAGCAAGGGAATTTCAATCCGCAGCGCCTTATTATTGCCTATGGCAATCCAGGACAGGAAGTAAGCACCGGGGATACGTTTGCTGATGATGTGATCGGTGTGATCGGATACAACAGCGGCAATTTCAAGGTGATTCCGGGCAAAGGCGAATTGCCTGCAATTAACAGCAGCCCATTTCAACAAGAGGTATCTACCATTGATGTGAATGCCGAGCAGCTTCGGGTGGCGACATATAATATCGAGAACTTCTATCCGGGCGTAGGCTCCAGCAAAATCAACAAGCTGGCCGAGTCGATTGTTAGCAGCATCAAGTCCCCGGATATTATCGGGCTTGTAGAAGTGCAGGACAACAACGGTGAGCAGAACAATGGAACCACCGCAGCAGACTTAAGCTACGATGCTCTGATTAAAGCCATTAAGGCAGCGGGAGGCCCAACCTACAGCTTTACCGACATTGATCCGGTTAATAATAATGACGGGGGAGCGCCGGGAGCCAACATTCGGGTCGGATTCCTCTACAACCCGGACCGTGTTCAATTATCGGACAGTGTAAACAACAAAAAAGGCTCTTCCACGGATTCCGTGGCCTATGATGCAGCTAAGGATCAGCTGACCTATAATCCAGGCAGAATTGATCCGCAGAATCCTGCATTTAATGCCTCACGCAAGCCGCTGGCCGCGCAGTTTGAATTCCGGGGCGAGAAAGTGATTGTGATTGCGAATCATTTTAACTCGAAATCCGGGGACCAGGGACCATTTGGCAATACGCAGCCGCCGGTTCTCTCCAGCGAAGCGCAGCGCCATCAGATCGCGGCTGTCGTTAACGGATTTGTTAAGAGCGTGGTAACCGCAAATCCGGACGCAAACGTTGTTGTTCTGGGCGATTTGAATGATTTCCAATTTACGCAGACGGCAACGATTTTGAAAGGGAATGAATTAGATAACTTGATTGATACGCTGCCGCTGAAAGAGCAGTATACGTACACGTATGACGGAAATTCGCAGGTGCTGGATCATATTCTGGTCAGCAAGAACCTGACCCGTTCTACGCAAGTCGATGTAGTGCACCTGAACGCCGATTTCCCGGCTTCTAAGGGCCGCGTATCGGATCATGATCCGGTTGTCGCGCAGATCGATTTGCAAGGAGAGGCCGCTAACGGGTTCCCGCTTACGATCCTGCATACCAATGACACGCATGCCAATCTGGATACCACAAGCTCTCCGAACAACGTTGCTCGCCGGGTCACGGCAATTAAAGAGGCGAGAGCGCATGCGGTCAATCCACTGCTCGTGGATGCGGGGGATGTATTCTCCGGTACACTCTATTTCAACCAATACTTGGGACTTGCGGATCTGGAGTTCATGAATATGGTTCAATATGATGCTATGACCTTCGGGAATCATGAATTCGATAAAGGATCCGAAGTACTGAATGATTTCATTGAGCATGCGAAGTTCCCGTTTGTTTCATCGAACGTGAATTTCTCAGCCGATGCTATATTAAGCCAAAAGTTCAAGAATGAAGTAGCCCGGGATGCCAAGGATGCAACCATCTACCCGGCCATCATCATGGAGGTAGACGGTGAGCAGGTCGGCTTGATCGGTCTTACGACCGAAGACACGGCAAACATCGCTTCCCCTGGAGACGTTACCTTTGATGATGCGGTGCAAAAGGCAAAAGACACCGTCGCGATGCTGAAGAATGAAGGCATCAACAAAATCGTTGTGCTGTCGCACCTCGGTTATGACGTGGATGTCAACCTGGCGAAGCAAGTTGAAGGCATCGACATCATCGTGGGCGGTCATAGTCATACCAAGCTGGATCAGGCGGTTGTAGACCGTTCGGACAGCGAGCCGAAACTGATCGTGCAGACAGGTGAAAAAGGCCAATTCTTAGGCCAGCTGGAGGTCGTATTTGACAACGAGGGCGTTCTGCAGGAGTGGAACAGCCGCCTCATTTCAGTTGACGAGAAAAACAGCAAAGGCGAGTATGTCATTCAGCCGGATACAGAAGCACTTGCCATTTTGAATGCCAAGTACAAACCTGGCGTAGATCAGTTAAAACAAACCGAGGTTGGTACAACGGAAGTGAAACTGAACGGCGTCCGCGCCGATGTGCGAACGAAGGAAACGAATCTCGGAAATCTCATCGCGGACGGAATGCTGGATGCGGCGCAAGCAGCCGGAACGAATGCGGTCATTGCCTTGCAGAATGGCGGCGGAATTCGCGATTCGATTGGAGCCGGTAAAGTTACGATGGGTGACGTAATGACCGTCCTGCCGTTTAACAATGATCTCGTCACCATCACGCTGACGGGCTCCGAGCTTAAAGAAGCGATGGAGAACGGGGTTTCCAAAACCCCGGCCGAGGATGGACGCTTCCCGCATATTGCGGGCATGAAGTTTATCTACGATTCAACCAAACCGGTTGGATCGCGCGTACTGCGTATCGAGGTGAAAGGCAAGAACGGCTACGAGCCGATTGATATGAACAAATCATATGAGGTAGCGACAAATGCATTTACTGCTAAGGGCGGCGATTTCTACGCTTCGCTCGAAAAGGCATATTTGGAAGGGCGCGTGAACCTGCTCTATATGCCTGACTATGAGGTATTCTCGAATTACGTGAAAAAAGTAGGCACCATCACGGACAAGACTTCGGCCGTCGAGGGTCGGATTACAGACCTGAAAGGAGCGCCGCTTCCTGGTGGGCCGGGAGAGCCTGGAACAGGCAACCCTGGGAACCCGGGCACGCCTGGAACTCCAGGGCCAACGACGCCTCCAGTGAATTCTACAAACCCTGGCACGACGACACCGGCGGAACCAGGCAAGGTGAAGGTTCCGGTTAAAGTGGAGAATGGCGCGGCAGCAGGCTCCGTAACCGGAGCGGCCATGAAGGAAGCGTTGAAGCTGCCTTCAGACGGGAAAGTCACCATTGAGGTTACAAGTGCGCAGCCTATAGAGTCTTCATCCATTACGATTGAGAATGAAGCGCTGCGGGCATGGCTTGATCAATCAAGCGCTCAAGTGCTGAACGTGGTCACTCCATACGGAAGCTACGAGCTTCCGAAGCGGGAGATCAACCTGCAGGCTCTGGCAACTCAAGCTGGATCGGATATAAACAGTATCCAGCTGGTCATTCAACTTGCCGTGGATTCGAATGCTCTTAAATCGGCAGTCTCCAAAGGACATGATGCGCTGCAAGCCGTAAGCTACACGGTAACCGCAACGTCCGGCAGCGGCAAAACCATCACGCTGGATAAGTTCCAATCGTATGTGAAGCGGTCCCTGAATGTTGCCAAGACCTATCGTTCCTCCGAAATTGCGGTTGTTCGGGTTGACGGAACAGGCAGTGGATACACGCCGGTGCCGTTCAAGGTGAATGGTCAACGAATCGATATTTACAGTCAAACGAACAGCACGTATCTGGTCCTTCTGAACCCGGTAACGTTCCAGGATATGGAGACACATTGGTCCAAGGGAGACGTTGAATCCCTTGCAGCCAACATGATCGTGACCGGACGTTCAGAGCAGAACTTTGTTCCGAATGCTCCGATAACCCGAGCCGAATTCGCGGCACTGGTAGTCCGGGCGCTGGGCCTCACGGCCGACGCTAAGGCAGTGGCTTTCCAGGATATTGCGTTATCCGACTGGTATGCCGGTGAGATCCAGGCGGCAGCCGATGCCGGCATCATAACCGGATATTTGGACGGCAACTTTAAGCCGAATCGGGACATTACACGCGAACAGATGGCGCTGATGGTATACAAAGCTATGGACTATGCCGGATACCATCAGGCAGACGCGGCAAAAGCCCAATTCGCCGACGCGTCCTCGATCAGCGCATGGTCGCAGGCAGCTGTATATGAATTGGCGGGTCTTGGTATTCTGAACGGGGATCCGAAGCTGCGCTTCAATCCTCAGTCCAGCGCAACCCGAGCCGAAAGCGCCGCTGTGCTTCATCGCATGATTCAGGATTTGACGTATGTAAAATAAACATGCAGTGCATGCGGCTTATGGAGATTGGATGTTCACATCAGTGTTCGTGTTCCAATAAGCGGAGATATTGGTTGGCGAGAAAGAGCTGCCCCTGAGGGGCAGCTCTTTTTTTTAGTTCGTAAAAGCAAAAACAAAATGTGACCGATCCACGTCCATAACTGTGTTAAGGGTAAAAGGAGGTCTACACGCGATGCAGATGGATTCGCTCCGGCCGGGCGGAGATTTTACGGAAACCTATGAATTATATGGAAATATGCTTTTTAAAATAGCGATGGTGTACCTTGGGAACAAACAGGATGTAGAAGAAGCTATTCAGGAAACATTCATCAAATTGATGCATAAAGCGCCTGAATTCAGCGACCAGGAGCATAAGAAGGCTTGGCTGATTCGGGTGATAACCAACTATTGCAAGAACATGCAAGGAAGCCTGTGGCGCAGGCGGGTAACCAAAATGGAGCATATGAACGATTATTTTGCTGAGCCATCTGAACGGATGCTGATGGACCATGTCATGAGTTTGCCGTTCAAATATAAGTCGGTCATCCACCTGTTTTATTACGAGGATTATTCTGTTAAGGAGATTGCCGGGATATTGCAGATTAACGAATCCGCGGTCAAGATGCGCCTTCAGCGCGGCAGGAAGCTGCTGCGAATGGACTTGGAAGGAGAGGACGATTGATGAATCGGAATGACTATAACCAATTGATAGATCAAATAGAACCTGACCAAGGATTGGAGGAGCGGCTTATGAATGGAATGAAACAGAATGGGCGCCAAACGCCAAGAAGGAACCGGATGGGGATGGCTGGTGTTAGTGCGGCTGTCATGCTGGGTGTGGTGTTGGTTATTTCGCTCATGTTGAATGGAGAAGATGCTCCAGTTGTCAGCAATACCCCGGTGACTCCCGGGACCGGAGAGAACACGACACCGATCGCTAAGGTCGGTCATGATCCGGTGATCATTCCGAAGATTGAGCTTCCGAGAGAGAGCGGTGTTAAAGCCGACATGATCGGGTTAGTTGTATATCAGGGGAATATCTACACCCAGACCGGCACGCGAATATCGCCGGAAACCGCCAAGCAGCTGCGGGGCGACAAGCTGGGACGGTCCCAATCGGGCATTACGGAATGGAGTTCCCCCGACGATTATACGGAACTCGCTTCAACAATAGGAGAAATGGACATCTACTCGGTAAAAGGGTATGACTTGGATTTTAGAATCATGTCCTATGTAGAGCATGATGGGGAGATCTACGCTGAACTGTATGAGCATTTGAATGGGATTACGGTGACCAAGGGCGAGGACTTGATAGGCAAGCTGAATTTAAGGGATCGAATGACATCGGTAAAATGGCAGGATTTTGACAGCTGGAACATGGGGGAGAACAAGCTGCACGATTTTTCCGGCGAGTCGGAGGTGCAAGCCTTCGTCGAGGCCTTGTATGAGGCGAAGCCGATTGCGGCCGATCCTCTATTCGAGCAAGGGATCTACGAGACCGGATCGGGAGAACAGAAATTTCTGTATATTAAGCTCCAGGACGGAACGGAAGTCCAGTTAAGATTGTTCAGAGACGGGGAATATGTAAGATACGCAAACGCTCCTGTATTCTTTCAATTGGATGCCGAGGCTTTCACGGCGCTGTGGGAACGGATGGAAGAGTAGGACGTTTGTTCAGCGCAATGGCTTCTTCTTATTCGCGTGCCGTCGATGAAGAGCGATGACCTTTTACGAATGCACTCGGCGTCATACCAAAATACCGGGTAAAGGCGCGGGAGAATGTAAACAAATCCGAATACCCCAGAGATAAAGCGGTATGCGTGATGCTGGTTCCCTCAGCGGATAACAGGCGGGTCGCTTTCTCCATAATGAGCTGCTGCATGTAGCGGGACGGAGAGATACCGTATCGGCGGGTAAACGCACGGGTGAAATGACTGCGATGCACACCGGCCCACGCAGCAAGCTCCTCCACAGATAGGTTCTCTGTGCAATAAAGCTTCATATACCCGGGAACGGATTCGAGCCAATCGGAAGCAGACGAAGAAGCCGGATGTCGCTGGTTCCGGTTCGGATCGATGCTGTGGATCAATTGGAAGCCCAGCGACATCAGCTGAAGGCTGTGATCCTGTTGGGGCTGCCGGAGCAATCCCTGAATTTCCTTGATCACCGCCAAGGCACTCTCCCCGAAGGCATTCCGTCGATAGGGCTGCTCGGGGCATAGATCGACATGCTTTAATATGGATGGCATCAATTCGCCCATAAAGGCCGTCCAGGTGATCATCGTAGACGGCTGGTCACAGTCCTTGGCATATGTATAGACCGAGCCGGGGAAGAGGCAGAACAGGTCGCCTGCCGAGAGGGAGACGTTGCGGCCGTCCCATTCAAACCGTACCTTGCCGCAGGCAACGAAATGTATACTATAAAATTCGACGGACCGGGGACCGGCTTTTTCAGTGAAGAAGGGATGGGATCCGGATTTGAATATCCATAGTCCCAGTTGAGTCTCAAAGAAAGCCGGATTGTTAAAGTATTCTTCTCTGGATGGCCGTTGGTTCACTGTCATGCTTTTGCTTCCTCCTTCCAGCTAAACGAGATCACTTCGCTTGATAATGCTAATATGCAACATATTGTATAACGATTGCAAGGATTGGACATTCCGTGTTGATCCGCGACAGGGTACGATATGAGGAACAAGTCGAGCATATCCGAGGTGAATGGAGATATGAAACAACCGAATTTTGTCGTCGTTTATTGTGATGACCTAGGCTACGGGGATCTTGGATGTTATGGTTCGGATTCCGTGAGAACCCCGCATCTGGACGGATTGGCAGATGAAGGCGTTCGTTTTACGAATTGGTATTCGAATTCCCCGGTCTGCTCTCCGTCACGAGCCTCTTTGTTGACAGGCAAATATCCGGTCCGAGCGGGAGTCGGTGAAATCCTGGGGGCGAAGCGCAGTTCCCATGGGCTGCCTGCCGCCGAGGTGACGTTGGCCAAGGCGCTTAAGCCTGCCGGGTACAGGACGGCACTTTATGGAAAATGGCATTTGGGCCTGTCCAAGGAAACCAGCCCGAATGCGCATGGGTTCGATGAGTTCTTTGGATTTAAGGCAGGCTGCGTCGATTTTTACTCGCACATTTTTTATTGGGGGCAAGGTCATGGCGTCAATCCCCTGCATGATCTATGGGAAAACGAAACGGAGGTTTGGGAGAACGGCAGGTATATGACCGAACTGATAACAGAACGCTCGGTTGATTTCATTAAGCGGTCACGGGAGCAGGAGGCTCCGTTCTTCTTGTTTGCGTCGTACAATGCGCCCCACTATCCGATGCATGCACCGCAGGAATACATGGACCGGTTTGCGCATTTGCCATGGGATCGGCAGGTGATGGCCGCCATGATTGCGGCGGTGGATGATGGCGTCGGAGAGATTGTGGAGGCGCTGAAGGAAGCCGGCTGTTATGAGGATACGGTCATCTTTTTCTCCAGCGATAATGGGCCGTCTTCCGAGAGCCGTAACTGGCTGGACGGGACGGAAGACATTTATTACGGCGGGAGCGCGGGGATCTTTCGGGGGCATAAGGCAAGCCTGTTCGAAGGTGGAATCCGCGAACCTGCCATACTGAACTGGCCGAACGGATGGGAAGGCGGACAAGTGCGCGATGAGGTCGCGGCCATGATGGACATCGTTCCGACCTTCTTGGATCTGGCGGGCGTCGATCTGGCGGCGGGACCGCTTCAAGGGATTACCCTGGATGGGAGCAGCCTGAAGGAGATGCTGTTCAGGGGCAAGCCGTCACCGCATAAGCAATTGTTCTGGGAGTATCAAGGTCAACTGGCTCTCCGGGAAGGCAACTGGAAGCTGGTGCTGAACGGAAAACTCGATTTCGATCGCGTGGTTCCGGATCAGGTTCATCTGTCCGATCTGTCCAAGGATCCGGGAGAGCGATCCAACCTGGCGGACCGTTATCCCGAGATCGTGGAGCGCCTTAGCCGGGATGTACGAGTCTGGTATGAGGAAGTGCAAAATCAAGGATCTTAAGCGTGGATTAGGGCATATCATCTAAGACTTAGCGATTATGCAAAAAAGCCCCGGTCTCCGGGGCTTTTTCATGATGTATTGGTGAAAAGTATTGCAATTTCAGGCAGCTTGGACCCTTAAAAAGGATTCAGCACATGGTAGAACACGTTCGGCGAAGCCATCCGGTAATAATGGCTGCACCAGCCGACACCCTTGTGGTTGCCGCGGTGGGTCGTGCTGAACACGAGCCGTTCCTGCTCGAGTTCTTCGATTCGTGCCACTCGCCCCTCGGCGTATTCCAGAATGCGGAACGACGCAGTGTCCAGGCGGGTGATAACGCCGCCATAGCGGATGTCGATGACCTCCCAGCCGAAGGGCTTAAACATGCGGTGCCACTGCGTACGGTGGGCGAGACGCAGCTCCTGGACAGCTCTGGAGATGGCAGGCAGCACGTTCTTGGCCATATGTCTTAGGGTATCGTTATCCTTGGCATCATAAGCTTGTTTCAGCAGGATACCGATCTCGCTCTTGCGTTTGAGGACAGCACTCAGCTTCTCCGGCATTTCAAAGAGGTAATCCAGCTCTGCGCGGCTGTTGCGTTTCCCGCGTATGCTTTGCTCTAACTCGGCATAGTGGTTCGCCAGATCCAGGCCTTCAATCTGCTTGTCGAACATCCCGAGAAGCACGTCCTGATACAGCAGAAATTTCGAAGGATTGCTCTGTTTGGCGTTGTTGGGTTCCTGGCCGGGAATCTCGTCCAGATCCTTCAGTTGCAGGAAGGTTTCCATCTCGATGCCCGTACAGAACTTCACCCGCTCCGCTAATTGCGTCCGGGAAGGCTTCTCTTCCGAATAGGCATGCTCGGCATAGAGCTGGAGGCCAAGCAGGGCTGCAAAGGGATTTCCTTCGTTGCCATCATCGCCCCACATGGTCGCGTATACCTCACGAATTCCTTCCTGCTTGCACACTTGCAACGCCACATCGGAAGCGTTCAGGGACAGACCGTAGTTTACGCCGAACGTGTTAAAAATCCAGACTGCTCCCGCAAACACGAGATTGCAGCCGAGCGGCCGATGATTGGCAATCACCTTTTCGTAATCCTCCGGCTCCATATGGGTATAGTCCCAGTACACCATGTCCACATCCTTCGGAATCTGGCGGGCCATTTCCTCCGGAATCGAGGCTTCCTTATCGTAATACGCCGCATCGCCGCCTCCGCCGGAAGCGAGCTTCAGGAACATGTCGCTCCACATCATCGGTTTCAGGCCGCGCCTTCGAACGGCTGCCAGAACCTTCTCCAGATGGGCGATCATAATATCGAAGCGGCTCACATAGCCGTTGTGATCCAAATATTTGCCTCGTCCAAGCTCCTCCGCTTCGTCCATGCCAATATGAATTTTCTTGCTGCGAAAAGGGGCACTTGCAGCCTCGATCATTCGTTCAATCAGGGCATCCGTTTGCTCGCCGCCAACAAGCAGGGCACCCTTTGTATCACGGTAATGCTTGATGGGCTCCCATTTCAGAAACTCCTCCAGGTGCGCCAAGGTTTGAATGCTTGGAAAAGCCTCAATGCCGAACTGGTCGGCATAATCGTCAATTTCTTTTAGCTCCGCCTGCGTGTAGCGGCCGCGCATGTATCCGAAATAGGGCTCGCCTTTGATCTCGTAGGTATCCTCCATGTATAACATCACGCTGTTCATTCCCATCAAGGCCATCTTGTTCAGCATGAGTTTAAAGCTGTCCACCGTGAGCACGGCGTTCCGGGACAGGTCAAACATCGGGCCGATCTGGTCAAATTGCTGGTTCTCTTGAAGATGGAACGTATCGCTATGGCGGCTATGTTGAATGAGCAAGCCGAGCCCCCGGAAGAATTGATGCTTTCTGCCGTAACGAATGTAAGCTCGGGTATGTTCTCGTCCGACTTGAAGCTCGCCCTCGGACAATGCTACCTCAACCGTGACTCCGCCTTCCCCAAGTTCTACGCCAAGTTCGTCTAGCAGCAGCTGCGCACCGGGCAGTATATCCGATACAGCACCCGCGAAACGAAATTTCATATGAAATCCCCCTGCATCCAAGATTTTGCAAACACTAAACATTATATCATTATAATGTTTAATGTTATGGGAATCGTTGAGGGAAATCAATCCTAAGTTTTGCGAACACTAGTGGTATGGCGGCATAACTCTCTAAAATTTTGCGTAACCATTGCTTGTGTTAAGAGTTAATATATATATGAACAGTAAATATTAGAACAAAAGAGAAGTCTCTTATGCTGCGGCAGTAGCTAATAAGTCCTATGCTGGGGTATTAGCTAATTCCTATACTTGATATAACGTCACATATCCTAGACAGCCGGTAAAACAGCATGGGGATCATTCAACAGATCATCCGAATCATCATCAAAACATTATTATCTAGAAGTTCAATAGTCTTGCAAAGTAACCACACATGGGGGATCTATATGAAAAAAATAATCGTAATCTCATTTCTGATGCTGACCATGATTCTGGCATCAGCTTGTTCTCGCAACGAGGAACCTGAAACCATTCCAGACAAAGCAAATTCCGATGCTCCTTCCGGATTCAGCAAAACATCCGTGATGATGGACAAAGTATATACAGATGCCGAGGAGGAAAATGGATGGTGGGTTGTCCCAAGGGATGCTGACACAATAACCATTTATGTGGAGGCACAGCATGCCGACACTGTGTTATTCTGGTCATCTCCTACAGGAACGGAGGTTGGCAAGGAACGGAAACTCATAGGGTATGATAGTGATGGAGAAGACGGCTGGTCTTTGGTATGGGATATCAAAGACCAATCACTCCATAACCATGTAGATGTTCAGGCTCTAGGCATCGATGGTGTTTCATTAGCCACCGAGACGTTTAATGTGCACACCTTAGAGGAATAAGACATGTCAACCGTTCAAGAAACGGAAACTGCTGAAACGGTTCAATAAGATTGAAGGGGAATCAGCCATACAGTCGCTGTTTCCCTTTATTTGTTATAGCTAGATACTGCTGGATAGAGCTTGATTCAAGCTGAAAAATACTTTTTAAAAACAGGTCAAAATGTGGTTGACGACCTTGAGATGCGATACTACAATAAGAAATGCAAACGTTTTCATTGAAATCGCTTTCATCTCATGTTCCAGCACTAGATATCGGAGTGATTCTTCCCCAATTGTCAGTAATTGTCGTTCCCTGAAACGATGGAAGCTTAAACTCATTAATGCAAGCGTTTGCGCAAAGAATGGCATCAGAATAGCATCAACCACTTACCTGATTTAAAAAACAGAAGGAGGCTATTTGTTAATGAGAATGACTGCAGCAAGCAAGCGAACGTGGTCCATCATTATGATTTTTTCTTTGATTATCTCCATGCTAGGCATTCCGCCATCGGCGGCCAATGCCAATAGCGCACCAAGCCAGGTCACGTTGGTCGGGACTTTGCAGTCCGAGCTTGGTCATAACACGGATTGGGATCCGACAGCAGCCGCAACCACCATGAATGATATGGGGAACGGCGAATACAGGTTTACCGGCCACTTGCCTGCGGGATCTTATGAATACAAGATCGCCATTGACGGGGATTGGACGGAGAGTTATGGATTCGCTAATTACTCCAATACCAGCGGTGCCAACAAGGACGGCAATATTCTCATCGATCTAAGCCAGGACGCCCAAGTCACCTTTTATTACAATCATGGAACCCACCGGATCGCAGATTCTACATACTACGCGCCGATGGAAGCGAATAAGCTTCCAAGAGTCATAGGAAGCTTCCAATCAGGCATCGGCGAAGCGGCCGACTGGTCGCCGGCAGATGCACGACTGATCATGCAGGATGCCGATTATGACAATGTGTATACGGTCACAGCCGATGTGTATGGCGGTGATCACGAATACCAGATTGCCTTAGGGGGTGACGCGGCTAGCCCGGTGTATCCGGCTAACCGAGAGGCGCTTCAACTGCCTCAGGATGTTAAGGTAACGTTCAGTTACAACGCTGGCAATCATCAGGTTGCTGCCGATTTTACAGTGCCTGTAGATCCGGGAATTCCGGTTCCCGCAAACCACCTGCGTGTCCATTATAATCGGGCTGACGCGAATTACGGCAGCACAGGGCTGTGGGTATTCGACGACGTTGCGGCTCCTTCGG
Organism: Paenibacillus sp. Cedars; assembly: GCF_003184205.1. NCBI lineage: Bacteria > Bacillati > Bacillota > Bacilli > Caryophanales > Paenibacillaceae > Paenibacillus > Paenibacillus sp. Cedars. The sequence goes on along the minus strand of NZ_CP020866.1, from coordinate 5,546,160 downwards.
CCAACTGGCCAAACGGGGCAACGCCATTCCCGAATGGGCAGCTGGACAGCTATGGCGCGTTCGTCGACATTCCGCTGAAGGATGCGGCACAGAAGGTGGGCATCGTCGTTGTTGACCGCGTCAGCGGCAATAAAGACGGCGGAGACAAGAAATTCGCGCTGGCTTCACCGGACATGAAGGAAGTATGGCTTAAGGAAGGCTCCGATACGGTGTACAGCTTTGAACCGGTGGATCTTCCAGCAGATACGGTACGTGTTCACTATGCAAGACAGGATCAGAACTACCAACCGTTTGGTCTATGGTTATGGGGAGATGTAGCGGCGCCATCGAATGACTGGCCGACCGGCGCAACGATGTTCCCTGCGGGTCAAACGGACCGCTATGGCGCTTATGTGGATATCCCGATGAAATCGGGAGCTCAGAAGATGAATTTCCTGGTCCTTGATCCATCCAAGGGAGATGCGGGCAAGGAAGCTGGTGACAAAGGCTTCACTTTGGTAGACCGATACCAGCACCTGTTTATTAAAGAGGGAGATAACACGGTGTACACATCGCCATATGGTGAAGTGCCTACCGGATTAGTCTCGGCTGAGGTGTTGGCACCCGGGAAGCTCCAGCTTGGTTTTACGATGACCGAAGGTCTGGAAGCGGAGACCCTGAAGAATGAGCTCCAAATCAAGGACAAAGACGGGGGTAGCGTTAACATCCAGAACGTGGAGATTACCGGTAACACCACGATTGAAGTTATGGCGTTATTCCAGCTGGATCAGATTCCCTTGAAGGTAAGCTACGCGGGTAAAACCATATCGGCCTCCACAGGCTGGAGAATGCTGGATGAAATGTATGCTTACGATGGGAATGATCTTGGGGCAACCTACCAGGCTGGCGGGGCCGAGCTCAAGCTGTGGGCACCGACGGCAACCACGGTTACCGCAAACGTATACGACAAGGATGATGCTGCGCAGTTTATTGGCAACGTCGCTTTGCAAAAAGGCGATAAAGGCGTCTGGTCAGTCCAGGTGAAGCCTGGGGACCTTGGCATTCAGGACTTCAGAGGATACTTCTATCAATACGAGGTGAGCCATAACGGCGTAACGAAAAATGTGCTTGATCCATACGCTAAATCCATGGCGCAATTCAGAGTGAATACGAAGGGCGAAGTTGGGCCTGACGGCGATACCGTCGGCAAAGCGGCCATCGTTGACTTAAGCCAGACGAATCCGGCCGGGTTTGATTTCGCGGATATTCCGGGTTATGAGCAGCGGGAAGACGCCATCATCTGGGAGATCCATGTTCGGGATTTTACCTCGGATCCAACCATCGAGAATGACCTGCATAACGCTACTTGGGGGTCGTACGATGCTTTCAAAGCCAAGCTCGAATATATTAAGTCACTGGGCGTGACTCATGTCCAGCTGCTGCCTGTGATGGCTTGGTATTACGGGGACGAAGCTGCCATGAAGAATAGAGAACTGGACTATTCGGCAAAAGACAACGAGTATAACTGGGGGTATGATCCGCACAGTTACTTCTCGCCTGACGGTGCATACTCCGAGGATCCTGCGGATCCGGAGCTTCGAATCAAAGAGCTGAAGGCGATGATTGACGCCATTCATGAGGCGGATATGGGCGTCGTTCTCGACGTGGTGTACACCCATATGGCCAAGGCTGAATTTTTAAACGATATCGTGCCTAACTATTATGCCTTCCAGGATGCTAACGGCAATTTCATTGGGGGCTTCGGCAACAATCTGGCAACGAACCACAAAATGGCGGAGAAGCTGATGGTAGACTCCGTGAAATACTGGTTCGAGGAGTACAAGATCGACGGCATGCGCTGGGATATGATGGGCGACGCCACGTATGACGCGGTACAGAACGCATACGATGCCGCAGCTGCCATTAATCCGAAGGCGTTGTTTATCGGTGAAGGCTGGATAACCTTCGGTGGACATCTGTCTGATCCTTCCCTGGCGGGTAAGGGCGCAGACCAGAATTGGATGGACAAAACGAATGACGTCGGCGTATTCTCCGATGAATACCGCAACGAATTGAAATCCGGCTTCGGTAACGAAGGAGAGCCTAGATTCATTACAGGCGGCGCGCGCGATATCCAAACGATTTTTAACAATATCAAGGCGCAGCCAAGCAATACCAAGCAGGACGATCCGGGCGACATGGTTCAATACATTGAAGCCCATGACAATCTGCCGTTATACGATATTATTGCACAGTCCATCAAGAAGGACCCTTCGGTGGCAGCTCATGATCTGGAGATTCATAAACGGATACGTCTTGGGAACCTGCTTACTCTGACTTCCCAAGGGACGTCTTTCCTCCATGCCGGGCAGGAATACGGCCGTACGAAACAGTGGAAAGCCCCGGGCGTTCCGGAACAGAAGTATCATGAATTGGTTGATGAGACAGGCAAGGGATTCGGATATTTCATTCATGACTCATATGACTCTTCCGATGCCATCAACATGTTTGATTGGGAGAAGGCGACTAATGAAGTCAAATACCCGGAGAATAACAAGACACGCGAGTACACTACCGGATTGATTGAATTAAGAAAATCGTCCGATGCTTTCCGTTTGGGCGACAAGTCTGCAGTGGATTCAAATGTGACGCTTTTGCAGATCCCTGAAGTGAAAGCCCAGGATCTGGTTATAGCCTACAAAAACAAAGCGACGGACGGAACAGGTAGCTACTATGTGTTTGTTAATGCCGATAACCAGTCGAGATCGCTGACGCTGAGCGAGGACCTGACTTCCGGCACGGTGCTTGTGGATAATGACGAGGCAGGCACGGTTGGCGTCAAGGCAAAATCGGGCTTTGCATTAACAGCTGGCTCGATCACGCTTGAGCCTCTCACGGCTGTTGTCATTAAGACGGACGCCAAGAGCGGCGGCGGCAACGGCAGCAATCCCGGTTCTGGAAGCGGAAGCGGCAACGGCAATGGAGGAACAAGCGGCAGCCCGTCTACCGATCCGGGAACGAAGCCGGATAAGGGGCAGCGCGTGATCTCCGAAGAGTCACTGCGAGGCGGGCAAGAGAACGTAACGATTCAGCTTGGAGCAGAGGATAACGGGATTCTCCTGCCACTGACAGCAGGAGAAATTCTCGGTTCGAAGCCGCTGGAACTAAAGAGAGACGGTCTGGTTGTCCAGCTTCCGTCAGCACTGCTCAAAGCGCTGCGGCAGCTTGTGCCAGCGGATCAAGCCAAGGATGCGATGATTTCCTTCAAGCTGGAAGAGGTTGCATCTCAGACCGCTGCCTCACTCATAGCTAAAGCCGCTGCTTTCGGGAAGGCTGAGCTGAAGCAGGGCAGCAAGATGTATGATTTTAACCTTTCCGTGAAGACCAAAGACGGCAAGGAATATGTACAGGAGAAGTTCACCGCACCCGTACGGCTTGGTTTCGCAGTTGACAGTGGTATACAGGGCAGCTTGGCTGGAATCTACCAAATCTCAGACCAAGGCCGATTGTCTTATGCAGGCGGCAAGCTCGTGAATGGGCTGCTGACGGCAGAGGTGAGCCATTTCAGCACATATGCCGTACTGGAGTACAACAAATCATTTACCGATCTGGTTGGCCATTGGGCGGAGCAGGCGGTAAAAGCGCTTGCGGCAAAACAGGTGGTGCAAGGCACCAGTGATACAAAATTCAGCCCGAATCAGCAGCTGACACGGGCTGAGTTTGCCGCGATGCTCGCTTCGGCCCTGAACCTTGAAGATGCTCAAGGTACGATCTTCACTGATGTGAGCAGCGATGCCTGGTATGCGTCCGCTGTTGCAGCAGCTCATCAGCATGGGCTGGTGAAAGGCAGAAGCCAAGACACCTTCGCACCGAATGCGGCTGTCACCCGAGAGGAGCTGGCTGTCATGCTCTTCCGTGCCTACCAGTTGAAGGGGAACGCTACTGCCGTGGAAGCTCCGAAGCTGAAGGATCAGTCGCAGATATCGGCATGGGCAGCCAAAGAGGTGAATCAGGCCTTGTCCCTTGGATTGATGAAGGGTCATACGAACGGAACATTCGCACCCAAGGCGATTGCCACCCGTGCTGAAAGCGCACAGGCCATGCTGAATCTATTGAATCAAATGAAGTAACACCATGCGATACGAGAAGGAGAGCCCTGGATGATTCCAGCGGCTCTTTTTTGTTTGCATATGAAAATATTGACACTAAGATAACAATTCCAACATTTTCCGTTTACAATTCGCTCCTATAATAGCAATCAAGCAGGGTTACTGCTTACCATGAACGATAGGAGTTTGGGGGGATGAGCCAGGTACGCTCTCATAAATAGAATAGCAGAGTTCCGGGCAGCAGGGTGAAACAGTCCTAAACCAATAGAATGTTAAAAGAGAAGGGTGACAAGAGCCAATGTCAATGAAGAAAGCATTCGTAGTATCCATGGTAGCCGCAGTGGTTGGTACTTCTGTTGTTAGCGCCGTATCGGCCGCACCGGCTGTAAAGCCTGCTGCAGCTGCAGCCCAGGTGCAAAATTCCTCGTTCACCATCAATGGCAGCACGGTTGTGGTTCGTTCCATGGTGAAGAAAGGCGAGACGCTTGTATCGCTGCGCGATGTGATCAAGGCAACCGGCGCGCAAGCAGAAGTACATAGCGGCACTACGACAATAACGCTGAACGGACATACCGTTGTACTGAAAGCCAATTCGACTCAGATGATGGTAGATGGAGTGAAATCCACGCTGGCCCAGCCTGTCACAAATGTTAGCGGCACAAGCTATGTTGCATTACGTCCACTGGTATCAGGGCTTGGCGGAACCATTGCCCGCAGAGCAGGCGTGCTTGAGATCAGCACGGTACCACTTCTGGAAGGCGCAGAGAACCCTCGTTTTGCCGGAGCGGGCAAACTGATCGTTTCCAAGAGCGATGAGAATGGCAGAACGGATTACCTGGTTGATACAACAAGCGGTAAGTTCGAGCTGCTGCTGACAACAAGCGGCGGGTCCGATCTGGTGGTGGCGCCCAGCGGCAATCAAGCAGCCTACACGGACGCAGAAGGTGCGGTATATGTGCTGGATCTGAATAGCAAAGCTTCCCGTCAGATCACGAACGATAACAGCATTAAACCGGAGCTCGTGTGGTCGGCTGACGGCAGTGCTATCTATTTTCTGCAAGGGGATAAAGGCACCGTGATTGCCAAGCTGAGTCTGGCCGACGGTTCCATCGCGAAATTGGTGGAGGACAAGGTGGACTATAAGGAAAATCTGAGCGTTTCCGCCGATGGCAAGAAATTCATTTACACTGTAACCACACTCGGTACGGTAACCTCCGATACCACGAATATCGATGAAGACAATGTGTCCATTGATTTCTCATCCAATCAGCAGCAAATCTTTTCGTTTAACATCGACGGATCGAAACCGGAAGCTGTGAAGCTGACTACGACCTCGGATGATAAAGTGTTTGTACTGTCCACGGATGGACTGAAAGCATACTACGTTAGCGTCCCGTCCACAGATGATCAAGCCAGGCTGTTGTCCGTGGATGCTTCTCAGAAGGCAGCCAACGTGTTTGCCGATTACGATGTGGAGCAAGCGATTCTGTCCGGTGGAGTACTATATGTGCTGGCTGCCCAAGACGACAGCAACAGCGTGATCTATTCCATTGATACGGCGACGGGCAAACAAACCAAGCTGTACACGGTATCTGCTGACGTATCCGCCATCACCGTAGCCGGATCGCAAATCGCCATCATCGAGAACGGCCGGGTTTTGGTGAATGCAGGCGACAGCTGGAGAGCGGTTACGAAGTAATGTTTTCAATCAAGGATAGACCATCTTTTTCCAATTCGAGAGGAGTTTATATAACATGAAAAAATGGATGAAATCCCTGACAGCGGTGATGGTGGCCGTGTCTCTGATCGGCGGCGCTTCGTCTGCTGTAGAAGCCAAAAGCAACCTGAAAGGCAATATTGTCATCAACGGTTCCTCCGCATTGCTGCCGCTTACGCTTCAAGCCGCGAGTGAATTCAAGAAAGAGAATCCGAAAGTGAAAATCTCGGCTTCCGCAGCAGGCTCGATCACGGGTCCTCAATCGGTACGTAAAGGCATTGCCGACATCGGCGCAGTGGATTGGGACGCATCCAAGAACGTCCCTGGATTTAATAAATTCGATGGCTTGGTAGCAAACCCCGTTGCGGTAACGGTGTTCACAGCCGTTGCGAATCCGAATGTGGGCGTAAACAGCCTGACGACCAAGCAGCTTCAGGACATCTTCTCCGGCAAAGTGACAAACTGGAAGGAAGTTGGCGGCTCGGATGCCAAAATCGTAGTCGTTAACCGTAAGTTCGGTTCCGGCACCCGCGTTAACTTCCAGCAAAAAGCGCTGGATGGCAAAGAGTTTATGAACAAAGGTGATAACTACAAAGAGGTTGGCTCCAGTGGCGATATGAAAACCACGATTGAGACAACGCCGAATGCCATCGGTTATATCGACCTTCCTTACGTCACCAGCAAGATGAAGGCATTGTCGATCAACGGTGTGGCGCCAACAGAGAAAAACGTGCTTAACGGAAGCTACAAAGTGTGGGGCATCGGCTATTACATGACCAAAGGCCAGCCGACCGGCGCAACGAAAGCTTTCATCGAATACATCCAAAGCAGCAAGTTCCAGAACGGTTCCCTCAAAAAGCTGAAATTCATTCCGCTTTCCGCCGTTAAATAAGCGCGCTTTGAACGTTATTCATACGCGTATTCCATAAGGAAAGGGTTAGCCAGCTTCAGCGCACGGACGCCAAGCTGGCTTCTCTATGTGAAAGGAAGAGCCCCACATGATCGATATGAACCCGTCCACGAACAGCAAGGCCCCGGCCGAGCTGGGTCAAAGCTTTGGCAAGACTTCCGGCTCCAAGTTTGACCGGAAGGCGCGTCTTCGCTGGTCCAACCAACTTTTTCGCATGATCTGTATCGGCAGCGCCTTGTTTGTATGCCTGGTCCTGTTATGCATATTGGTCCTTATGCTCCGTACAGGCGTCCTGACCTTCTCGAACGTCTCGCTGACGGAATTTTTCTTCTCCACCAACTGGGACCCGGAGAATGAGCACTATGGAGCGCTTACCTTTATTCTCGGAACGCTGGCGCTAACCAGCCTGACAATGCTGATATCGATTCCGATTTCTGTCATCATCGCTGTATTCCTGGCCGAAATGACGCCGAAGTGGCTTCGCAATCTGCTGCGCCCCGTGCTGGATCTGCTCGTAGGAATTCCTTCGGTGGTGTACGGTTTTTTGGGATTAACCCTGCTCATTCCTTGGCTTCGCAACCTCAGCGGACATGATCTGGCTGACGGTCTGCTTGCGGCTTCCATCGTTCTGACGATCATGGTGCTTCCAACGATCAGCCGGATCAGTGACGACGCCATCTCTGCCGTGCCCAATAAATATCGCGACGCGGCTTACGCGCTTGGTGCGAACCGGTTTCAGACCGTGTTCCGGGTCGTGCTGCCAGCGGCCAGAAGCGGCATCATGTATGCCGTAATTCTGGGCATGGCCCGTGCGATCGGCGAAACCATGGCCGTAGTCATGGTCATCGGCAACACGGCCCAGCTGCCAAACAGCCTGTTTACCCCGACAGCCGTGCTGACAAGTAACATCGTCATGCAGATTTCAAGCGTGGAATTTGATTCCACCTGGAATTATGGCTTGTACATGATGGGTTTCATTCTGCTCGCCATCTCGCTGCTGATGATCGTAGCGGTTAGAATACTTCAGAAAAAAGGGGGGCGCTACTCATGAGTGTGAAGAAGCCGGCTCATTCTACTCTGGCCTATTCCTTTGGCAAACGCAGAGGGGCCTCCGTCCTTCTGGATCGACTGTTTACGGGACTCGTATGGGGTACCGGCATCATCGTGATTTTATTTATTGTCGGGTTATTGTTTCTGCTGCTTGAAAAAGGGCTGCCACAGCTGAGCTGGAACTTCCTGTACGGGCTGCCAAGCGAGATTGAAGAGGGCGGCGGCATCGGACCGGCACTGTTTAACTCATTCTATGTGCTCATCATCTCCCTCATTGTCTCCATCCCGATCGGCATAGCAGCCGGTATTTATTTGGCGGAATTTGCCCCGAACAATAAACTGATTGAGGTGGTCCGCATATGCGTGGAGGGACTGTCATCCGTTCCGTCGATCATCTTCGGATTGTTTGGCATTGCGCTGTTCGTGGAATTCTTCGAGATCGGTCTTACGATTCTAGGTGCGGCTATTAGTTTAGCTTTCCTGAATCTGCCCGTACTTACAAGAGTGACCGAAGAATCGATCCGGGCGGTTCCGGTTGAGCTTCGCAATGCGTCCTTTGCGCTCGGCTCCACCCATCTGCAGACGATCCGCCGTGTGCTGCTGCCGGTGGCTATGAACGGTATCATGACGGGCATCTGCCTGACAGCAGGCCGGGCGTTCGGCGAGAGTGCCGTCATTATTTTGACCGCCGGGGTATCCACCTCCGGGGAAATGTGGGATTTCAATCTGTTATCGCCGGGTGGAACCCTTGCCGTACATCTGTGGTATGTCCAATCCGAGGCCATTGTGCCGGATGCCCAGGAGATTGCCCAGAAGACCACGGCGGTGCTGATCATTGTTGCATTGCTCATTAATATCGTATTCCGTGTGCCGCTGTGGCTGAATGAACGTAAAAATAAAGCCTGATGGGGTCAAGCCGATCTGGATAACACGTCAAAAACAACACCGGGAGGACATGTCATGCAGCCTTTCATTGAAATGAACAAACTGAACTTGTATTATGGCGAGTTCCATGCCCTTAAGGATGTTTCGGTTCAGATTCCGGAGCGTGCGATTACCGCCTTTATCGGACCGTCCGGGTGCGGCAAGTCCACGCTGCTGCGGACCCTTAATCGGATGAATGACCGGATTCCGGGTGCACGGGTTGAAGGCAGGGTAGCCATTGGCGGAATCGATATTTATTCCGGGGAGGTGCATGTGGAATCCCTCCGCAAAAAAATCGGAATGGTATTCCAGCAGCCGAACCCGTTCCCGAAATCGATCTACGATAATGTCTCTTTTGGACCCAAGCAGCACGGAATTCGCGGCAAGAAGAAGCTGGACGAACTCGTTGAACAAAGCCTTCGTTCTGCCGTGCTGTGGGATGAGGTGAAGGACGACTTGAGGCGTCCTGCGCTCAGTTTGTCGGGAGGACAGCAGCAGCGGCTCTGTATTGCCCGGGCGCTCGCGGTAGAGCCCGATATTCTGCTGATGGATGAAGCGACCTCGGCGCTGGACCCCATCTCGACCTTCAAGATCGAGGAGTTGACCCATGAGCTGAAGGATCGCTATACCATCGTCATGGTTACGCACAATATGCAGCAGGCGGCGCGCGTATCGCAGCAGACGGTGTTCTTCCTGAACGGCGAGGTTATCGAGCACGACGCTACCCGGCAGCTGTTCGCCAATCCCGTTGACTCGCGTACACAGGATTACATCAGCGGTCGGTTCGGCTGATGCATCAAAAGGGGGTGTCCCAGCAGATCTTGGATCTGGCGGGACACCCCCTTGTTTCTGTTAGGGGATGCTGCGTGCGCACGAATCCTCGGCACGCGTGTTGTTGGTACCGCGCGGGCCTATCGTTGGCTCGCCTGATGATATCATCGGACTCGCCAATTCTCGGCTTGCTTGATGATGTCATCAAGCTCGCAAATTCTCTGCTCACTTGATAATGACAGCGAGCTCGCACTAATCCCCGGTCCGCTCGATGATTTCGCCACGTTCGCCTATCCTCAGCTCGCTTGCATAATGACAACGGGTTCAGCTATTCTCAGCTCTTTTGATAGTGCACCGATCCTCGGCTTGCTTGATGATGGCAACGTGCGTGCACCATCCTTGACTCGCCTGATGATGTCACCGCATTCCCCTTTCCTCAGCTCGCTTGGTGAGTAACACACACACACACACATACCCACCATCTGCCTGTTTGCTTGGCAATGGCCGGATCTAACGGACCGAGGGTACGCTATTATCAATCATCCGCATAATTTCGTGGTTTATCGGACACCACAGCCGTTATTTAGCAAAAAAACCGTGCGTAACCGTAATTAAAGGCAAAATAAGGTCCCTACGGTCCGTTATAATTTGAAAAGTACTATTTTTGCGGTAATAGCGTACTCAGGGTCCGTAAGCCGCATAGACGGGCATCCGTCAAGAGAAGTTCTAGTTACCATGTTTGGTAGAGTTCAAGCGCCATAGCAACTCCTGCTTTCCACATTGGTGTTCAATAGTCACAGACTCGTTGAATGGGCATAGATTTGCCCCACGTTGGTGTTCAATAGTTAGTTACAGATTCATTGATTAGTCACAAGATTTGCTATCCACTCTTGGCGCTCAATAGCCACAGACTCGTTGATACGCATAGATTTTCTCCAGATTGCTGCTCAAAAGTTACAGATTCATTTGTCATAACATTTACTTTCCACTCTTGCGCTCAATAGTCACAGACTCGTTGAACAGCATAGATTTGCTCCACGTTGGCGCTCAATTGTTACAGATTCATTTGGTTAGTCATAACATTTACTTTCCACTCTCGGCTTTCAATAGTCACAGACTCGTTGAATGGGCATAGATTTGCCCCACGTTGGTGTTCAATAGTTAGTTACAGATTCATTGATTAGTCACAAGATTTGCTATCCACTCTTGCGCTCAATAGCCACAGATTCGATGGATTATCTTAGGTTTTTCCCCACCCTCACCGCAGATTCCCCTTCTACCTAAGGGACTAGACAGCCAAGAGACGGCCGAGTCATTTTTATGACCCAGCCGCCTCTGGGCTGACAACGTATTCCGTGACCTTATACGATGCCTGGAGCTGTCTCGAGTCGGATGATTTGTTTCATCAGCTTTTTCAGCATGACGGACGCCTTGACCTGAAGAGGGAGGCTATCCGAGACATGAAGCCGGTAAGCACCCTGAAGAATCGCGTGCTTCAGCTCGGCAACAGTTTCACAGGGCATATCCAGCTCGTTGTAGACACTTCCATATTGCAGGCATTGATGGGTATCGCTGCCCGCCGTCACCGGCTTGCCGAGTTTGGCGGCAAAACGCTGGACCTGATCCTGATTGGCCTCACAGCCGTATTGGTACATGTCCTTGGCATTGAGATCAAAGGCATCCAGACGCTGGAGCTGGCTGTGGTCCAAATGATGGAGTGGCGTGCTCTCCCGGAACGGATGGGCTCCGATTTTGAGCAGTGGCAGGGCTTCGGCCAGATCCATCAGATCATCAAAGGGAATAAAAGCGCCCTTCTCCGTATAATCGTTCAACTGGTGGCGGGTTTCCAGAATGAACTCCTTCCGTCCGATGAGCAGAATGTGGCCGGTCTCCCGAATGTCGACTTCCATGCCGGGGAATATTTTTAAACCGCCTGCATCATAATACTCGCCATTGTAAGGAAACATCCGGTCCAGCTGCTGGTACACCTCGTCGAAGTTGCGTGTGTTAAAATGCTCGGTGAGCGCGAGTGCATGCAGCCCGTTATCCATGGCTTCGCGGACCATCTCTTCATAGTAGGTCTGTGAGAAGTCTGATGCCTTGGACAATTTGGCATGGGTGTGCAGATCAATCTTCATATTCAAACACTCCTTATAAAATCTGTATTAGAGTTAGCCGACCCAGAACAGCAGAGCCGTATATCCGGCGGTACCGGATAGGAAGAGCATATCCTGCGACGTTAGTTTCAGATGGGACAGCTTCAGCTTCTTCGCTGCCGGATTCTTCATGCCATAAGAAAAACCGCGGGTTTCCAGCGCTTCCACCGTCGTGCGGGAACGCTTGGCCGTGGCCAGCATTAATGGGAAGAAGGATAGCACCAGCAGCTTCAAATAATAGACGCCGAGCCGCCAGTAGAGAAAGCCGGGTTGATCCGGCGCTTTACCCCGCAGTCGATAGGAGAGCAGCACATGGCGGAACTCCTCGAACAGTACCGGCAGAATCCGGTAGCCGTAAGACAGACTGAACGAGAAAGCGGCCGGCATGCCGAGCGCCAACAGACCGTCGCTGATTTTTTCAGGATCCATTCCGGAGAAAACCGTGATGCTGGCCAGCGACACGACCGATAGCTTGAGCGTCAGCTTCAGCAGCGGCAAGGCCGAGCTGATGTCCCCGCCAAAAAAGAGAGACAGGATAAACAGCCAGCCGACTTGCCCGATCAAGCCCAGACAGAGGACTAAAATAATAAACGGCGTTACCCGCGACAGGATCGTGGTGACCACCATCATGAGAAACAATCCGGCCAGCACGGTCATACTGGAGATAAACCATGGCGCGATGGCAAAAAACAGATACCAGATCAGCATCCCGCGCGGATCGAGCCGAGATAGCGTGGCATGACCGCTCCCATAGGCGGTATTCATCAGCTCAAGCTGAATGCGTTCGATGGTAATTTTGTTAAACCAGCTGCGGACGAGCTGCATCGTGTCTTCCCTCCTGTTCTGTCATCATCGCGTATACATGCTGTGCCAACCCAGTGGGAGAGCTGTACGGCGGGTTGATGCCGAGCCTTGCGGATAAATCCATCATCTGAGTAGGCGCTAGCCCGGCTCGATGGATTAAGGCAGGATCAGCAAAAATGTCGGCAGCCGAGCCATCCCCAGCGACCATGCCATGATGCAGCACGATCACTCGGGTTGCCCATTGGTGGACCAACTGCATGTCATGCGTGGCGATGATGACCGTACGGACCTGCTGCTCCAGCTCCTTCAGCGTGCCCAGCAGCTCTTCACGGGTGGCTAAATCCAGATTGGCGGTAGGCTCATCCAGCAGAATAAGATGAGGCATCATCGCCGAGCCTATCGCCAGCGATACACGCCGCTGCTGCCCTCCACTGAGAAGCCGGGCATCTCGTTCCCTGAAGGGCTCGAGGCGGAAGTGGGCCAGCATTCGATTGGCCCTGTCTTCCGCTTCCGGGTAGTGGCGGCTCGTCAAGCCGTAGGCAACTTCCTTATACACGCTATCCTCAATGAACATATCCTCCGGATTCTGAAAGACATAAGCCACCTTTGAGGAGATCTGTTCCATCGACGATAACGCTGTGCTTTGTCCCATAATTTCCACAGAGCCGCTTGAAGGCTTGGCGATTCCGGCGATCAGCTTCAGAAGGGACGATTTGCCTGCACCATTGTTGCCTACAAGAGCGATCCGTTCGCCTTCGTGCAAGCTCAAATCGATGCCTCGCAGCACTTCATGATCTACTTTGCGGATCGTGCGGTACCTTAGAGCGGCCTGATTCAACTGCACAACCGTGCTGTGCTTCCGGAACGGCTCTGCCACGTCTTCCCGCACAGCCGTGCTGTGCTTCCAGAGCGGCCCTGCCAAGTCTTCTCGCACAACCGTGCTGTGCTTCCGGAACGGCTCTGCGCCCTCTTCCCGCCCAGCCGTGCTGTGCTTCCAGAGCGGCCCTGCCACCTCTTCCTGCACAGCCGTGCTTGGCCGCCGATGCCTCTCTAACTCCTCTTCCTGCATCAGCGGTTCAGGAATTCCTCGCTTCGTGTGTAAGCCGGTAAAGAGGGCATCATCATTCGCTCCCGGAGCGGGTGGTTTGCGATTCATCTGTGAATGATCATCCTGCCGAGTTAGAAGATCGCGGAAGTAGATCTCGGCGGCTTCCGCGGTAATCGGATAAGGCTGCTTGATCGGAGATTCAGCGAATCCGGCAGCGCGGGAGCCGGATTCGGAGCCGGTCGGCATCGGCTGTGCTCCAAGCGGACGGTCTGCAGCCATGTCGCTACGATTCAGCATGACCGCCAGCTGGACGGCCGCCTTGGTAACCTCTGGCGGCTGGATACCCAGCCGCTCCAGGTCCTCAAGGCTGTTCAGCGCATCTGCTACGGGCCGCTGCCATCTTACGGTTCCCTGCTCCATCAGGCAGACTTCCTCGCAGTAGTCGGCAATAAACTCTGTATGATGTTCAATTACAATGATGGTCTTCCCGTGTACGCGGTTCAGCTGGCGCAGCACATCATATACTTGCCTGGCATGCTGGGGGTCGAGCTGGGATACCGGCTCATCAACGACAAGAATATCCGGCTCCAGCGAGAGCGCTCCCGCCAAGGCGAGCAGATGCTTCTGACCGCCGCTCAGCTCCCATATGTAGCGGTCTTTCAGATGTGTCAGTCCGCACAGCTCAAGGGCGCGGGAACCCATCTCCTGATATTCGGCCAGACCATAATTCAGCGGAGCGAATACCGCTTCATCCAGCACGGTCGGTCGGACCAGCTGGTTATCAAAATCCTGATATACATAACCCACCATACGGGACAGCTCCGAGACGGTATGCTTCTCGGCGGATAGCCCGCATATTTCAACGGTTCCCGTGAAATCCCCTGAATAATAATGGGGGATCAGGCCGTTGAACAGCTTGCATAGCGTTGATTTGCCGCAGCCATTCCCGCCGATGATCGCCGTGAAGCTGCCCCGGCCAATCGTAAGGGAAGCTCCATTCAGCACCGGCTGCTCGGAGCCGGGATAGACAAACGTTACATCGGTTATGTTTACAGCCGGGACATTAGGATGGGGAACTTGTTTAGACATAAGGCAGTTTCTCCGCTGCATGTTCTTCTTTCATACTGCGGTTTCTGCGGACCCGCATGAACACCAGCACGGCCAAGGCGATAATCGCAGCTGCTGCGATACTGATCCAGATGGCGCCGACACCGAACCGATCTGCAAAGCCGCTGTCCCATTCCCCGAAGTTCCAGTCCGTCTCGGAGAGGGATTCGGCTCCGAAGGCAACGAGCGCAAGCACGATCCCGAGGATAACCAGTTTCGGCGAGATGATGCCGGCCGCTTCATACTGGGTCAGCTTCTGCCGGGGCTTGATGCCAAGCAGCGGCTCGATTTTTCCATACAATCGGGGAACCAGATATAATGTAGGCAGCAGGGCAAACAGAATGCCGGAGAACAGCACATCATTCAGGAAGCCGACGCCTTCAACCAGAACCACGCTCTGCGCAAGGCCGGGAACGGCTTCAAATTCTTCGACGCCGATCCATACCTTGCCGATATCCACCAATGAGCTGCACAACTGATGGATGATAACGCCGGTCATGGCAGCAACGCCTACTTGCGTCCGGTTAAGAGGATCCTTCACCATGCGTCCGGCAACGTACATGGCGAAGGAGAAGGTAAGGAATTTCTCCAGCTCGCCCAATCCACCGAATTGACCCAGCATCAGTTCACCGAAGATGACCTCGCCAAGCGCCGCTCCTACAGCTGCATAAAAAGGATGAAACAGCATGCAAAGGGTGAGGGGGATAAAAGCGAAATACTCAACGGAAAGCTCGACAGGACCTAATCGGAATGACGGGATGAGCTCCGTGAACATGTTGGATAGTCCGTACAGGGACATGGACAGAACAAAGATCATCATTTTCTGGGAAGATGTGAGGGTGTACACCCGTGAATTGCTTGCCATTAAGAAAAGCCTCCTTGGAAATGGGATTTGCTATTAGTATAGGAGGCGATTATTAAAATGAACGGAGTAGTATGTCAACGCAGTGTAATATTTTTTACATAAATATAATCATGAAATAAAACTTACATAACAATCACGGCGTATGATGGACTGGTAAGAAGACGCCCAAGATTCCCACTGTAGAAGGAGTGCAGCGCAATTGAAGAACCTATTTTCCGATAAATCCGGATTCTCGCCGAGTCAGCTCAAAATCGCCGATTTCATCGAACGCTATCCCGAGGAGATGCTGTTCATGACGGAGCAGGAAATCGCGGACCGGCTGGGTACCAGCATTGCAACCGTATCCCGGTTCTGGCGTGCTGTCGGGTACGAGAATGCCAAGGCGTTTAAGCTGAAGCTTCGGGAGACCTCGGACAAGACACCGGCTGTGAAGCTGGAAAAAACGATATCCGAGATGGATGCATCCAGCTTGCCGGTAAAGATGCTGGAGCAGGCCGTGCACCATCTTCAAGAGACATCGAAGAAGACGGATCCGGATGATCTGGAGCAGGCGGCCAGGCTGATGGCTTCGGCCAGACGTGTGTATGTGTATGCGCCGGGACCGTCCTTATCGCTCGGGGAGCTGTTATCGTATCGCCTGTCCCGGTTCGGCATGTCCATTCGGCTTATGGCCGGAAGCGGCCATGAGCTGCTGGAATCGCTCGCGCATTTGGAACAGGACGATGTCGTGCTCATCTTCAGCTTCACCCGAATGCTGCCGGAAACGGAGGTCATCCTGGACTGTGTGAGTCGTGTTCGAAATGCAGCCATCATGATCACCGACCGGGAGGATTTCCGGTATGGAACACCGGCTCAGCTCTCGTTTTTTGTCAGTCGGGGGGATATGGGAGAATTTCATTCCATGGTGACGCCGCTGCTGCTCGTGGAGCAGCTGATCTTGAGCATTGGCATGCTGAACAAGGAGCAGGTGCTCAAGAAGCTGGATGATTTGGGGAAACTGCGGACAAGGTATGCGGATAAACTCCCGCGTGGGAAGGCGTAAGGCTGCTGCCCGCTGATCGGAGCTTAAGCTATTTATAAGAAACAAAAGTCTTTCAGGGATGGGTTGGCCTGGAAGACTTTTTTTGTGTCTTTTGACGCAGAACCATTGGATTATTTATGTAATTTTGATATAGTTACGCTACCTCTATGATCTGACTTACCTCATCTTTGAATCCCCTGTTAGTACGGCAGTTTCTTTTAGGATCACTCACGAATTTCCAGGCAAGGACGATAATATGGGTATTATCAGGGTCAGGCGCAAATCCGATAAGTATGCCATGAATCATGAATTGTAAATCGCCAGGCCCATCCCGTGAGGAAAATGCATCTAACTTCGAATGAAGACGTAGTATGTGTTATATCCTTCAGTTGTCTATGGATTTATGGATATTTGAGAGGCTGTTATAGGGAAGAACCAGGAAAAACCAGTTATCGCTCTTTAGGAGTAGGGGAGGTGTTAATTTCTTGAATGGCTCGAAACCTGTGAAGCTGCTCCTGCTTATGGCGGTTATCGCCATGGTGAATGTTGTGCTTGTTTCGCCCGGCTTGCTGGGATTCCACATCGGCGGCGACAGCGCCTTCGAGACGGCATCGGTTGTTACGGTATGGGTTGTCAGCGCTCTTCTATTGTTCTATGGCAGTTATGCCTTGTTATTCAAGTCTCCGGCTGCGAAGCCGATCAAAACGATTCAAACCCGCGAGGATTACATAAACTCCCTTCACCATTACCGCCATGTGAAAGTGCTGAAGAACGACATTGACCTTGCCCTCGACCAATTGGAACGAATCGAGAAAAAGAGAAGCGCGCTGCTAAGCGTTCTGGGTGAACGCTTTGAACCGACGGAGCTCAGCTACAAGAAATTCATGGCGGTCATTGACGAGGTGGAGAAACTCTTCTATCTCAATATCAGAGGGATCCTTAACAAGCTTGGTGCCTTCACCGCTTCCGATTTCACGAATATGTCCAATCCGCAGAAATCAGCCCGGCTATCCAGCAAGGTCGCACAGAAGAAAACGGAACTGTACCAGGAGTACCTGGCATACGTTGCCGGTTATCTGGATGCCAACGAGGAAATTATGCTGAAGCTGGATAAGCTGCTGCTGGAAATCTCATTACTGGGCAGTTCCGATTACCGGGATGTTGAAGATATGCCGTGCATGAAGGAAATCGATGCGTTGATCAAGCAAACCAAATTATACAAGCAATAAGAGAGGGAGATGAGTATGCGAAGCAAAGGGAGTGCCTTTGTTGTCCTAGTGGCCATTGCGGTCGTTGTGTTTGTTCTGGTGTATGCGGGGATTACGTTAACCTCCAATCTGGGAAAAAGCCAAGCCGAGGTTAACTCGGAAGATGCAGCTAAGAAAATAAACAAAATCTACAAGGACATTGTGGTCACGGCGGCGGACCCGATCAAAGGTCAGGTTGACCTGGATCCGGTCGCCGTAGCGGATTCTTTGCCCGACATATCCAAATTCCCGATCTCGGTTGAGAATACAACGGAGCTCTTCGTCGAAATCTTCTCATCTCCGGAGAAGGCAGGACCGGGCATTGACGGATGGTTGAATGAAGTAGCAACGGAGTTCAACCTGTCGAAGCCGGTGGTGAATGGAAAGCCGGTATCTGTGAAGATCCGCAACATCGCTTCAGGAACCGCAACCGATTACATAACATCAGGCAAGTACGTACCGGATGCGTTTACGCCCTCGAATGAGCTGTGGGGGGCAATGGTTAAGGAATATGGCGTCAAGGCGGAGCTTGTATCCAAGCGTCTGACCGGAAATGTGACCGGTGTTGTGACCAGAAAGGCCAAATACGATGAGCTGGTGGAGAAGTACGGCTCCCTGAACGTCAAGACGCTGACGGATGCGATATCCAATAATGAGCTGGCGATGGGTTACACGGATCCTTTTGCCAGCTCCACGGGTCTTAACTTCCTGATTACGGCACTTGAAACGTTTGACAGTTCAGACCTGCTCAGCGAAAAAGCAGTGCAGGGCTTCGAGAAATTCCAGGCGAACGTCCCTTTCACGGCCTCAACCACGATCCAGATGCGTGATGCGGCGAAGTCGGGCATGCTGGACGCTTTTGTTCTGGAGTACCAGACTTATGTCAATGCGGCGGATATGAAGAGCGGTTACGTGTTTACTCCGTTTGGCGTAAGGCACGACAGTCCCTTGTATGCACTGGGGAACTTGCCGAAGGAGAAGTTAGAAATTATTAAGAAATTTGCAGCGTTTGTGGAACAGGATCCATATCAACAGTTAGCCGATAAAAAAGGGTTCAATGGCCTTAATGATTACCAACCCGAGCTGGATGTCGTGGACAGCAGTCTGCTGCCGTCCGCACAGAAGCTGTGGAAGGAGAAGAAGGATGGCAACAAGCCAGTTGCGGCCGTATTTGTAGCGGACGTATCAGGCAGCATGGACGGCGAGCCTCTGCACCGTCTTAAGGAATCCTTGCTGACGGGGCAGAAATATTTGGGCAGAGATAACAGCATCGGCTTCGTATCGTATTCCACGGATGTCGCGATCAATCTTCCGATCGGCAAATACGACCTGAACCAGCAGTCGATGTTTGTCGGAGCGATTAACAGCCTTGAGGCCAGCGGGAATACCGCAACATTTGACGGCATTGTGGTGGCGATGAAGATGCTTCATGACGAGATGGCGGTGAATCCGGACGTGAAGCCTTTGATTTTTGTGCTGAGTGACGGGGAGACCAACGTAGGGCATTCCCTTGATGATATCCGGGAGCTGATTAAAGCCTTCAAAATCCCGGTATACACAATTGGATATAACGCCAACATCCAGGCGCTTCAAAGCATCTCCAGCATTAACGAAGCGGCCAGCATCAATGCCGATACGGATGATGTCGTATATAAAATCGGTCAGCTGCTGAACGTGCAGATGTAGTTTCATCCCAAGTGATACTCGCTCATTTTAAGAGATAAGCAAGCATAAACTCTAGAGGCATACCCCTTATCTCGGAAGGAAAGGGCATCTTATATTATTCTGATATCGAAGTTTTTACAGAAACTTGTAGGAGGGGTTATATTGTCATTTACGATGGAAGTCATTCGTCCCGAAGAGATTAAGCATGCGATTGAAGAGCAGGTGAAGCCCGAGCCAGAGGAAGTCACGCAGCTCAAGGAGCTGGCAGCGAGCAACGTGCAGGCCATCATGGAGCTGGATATCGAATCACTCGAGAAGAGAAGACAGGTACTGCAATCCATTGACACCTTCGGTATGGGCACGATGAGATCCTCTTCGGAGAAGAATGGACTGCTGCAAGTATCGGTAGGAAGATTATCCAAAACCGGGGACGAAGGCGGCCAGGTTGCCAGAGGGCTCACGGAGCTGCAGCTGCAGCTGAAGGATCTGGACCCGAGCGTCATCGATTTTGCGAAGAGCGGGATTCTGGGCATGGTGTTTAACCCGCTCCGGCGATATTTTGCCAAGTTTCAAAAAGCGGATGCCGTGATTTCGGATATCATCATTTCCCTGGATAAAGGAAAGACGGTATTAAAGAACGACAATACCACGCTCGAGATTGAGCAGCAGGCCCTCCGCGAGCTCACCAAAAGGCTGCAAAAGGAAATTCAGCTGGGTATGCTGATGGACACCGAAATCGAATCCCAGATTGAGGCGGCCAAAATACGCCAGGAGTCGGAGGACAAAATCCGGTTCATTACCGAGGAGGTACTGTTCCCGCTGCGCCAGCGGGTGATGGACCTGCAGCAGATGCTGGTCGTGAACCAGCAGGGGATCATGGCTATTGAAGTCGTCATCCGGAACAACAAGGAGTTGATCCGCGGCGTGGATCGGGCAAGGAACGTAACGGTATCGGCGCTCAAAATCTCGGTGACGGTAGCCAGCGCCCTCTATAATCAGAAGATTGTCCTGAAGAAAATCGAGCTGTTGAACGAAACCACGAATAACCTGATCAGCGCAACCTCCAAAATGCTGAAGGATCAGGGTGCTGCCATTCACAAGCAATCGCTCGAAACGAGTATTTCCGTGGATACGTTGAAGCAAGCGTTCACGGATGTGCTGTCGGCTCTGGATTCCATCAGCACCTACAAGCAGGAGGCTCTTCCGCGGATGCGGGAGACGATCCAGCAGTTCAGCGAACTGGCCGTAACGGGCGAAGAGCAGATTCAGCGCTTGGAGCGGGGACATAAGCTGGGTTTGTAGATGTGGACATAACGAAATAAGAGTGAGCAGATAGGGTGCTGCGCACTCTTTTTTATGGGGACTTCATCCTTATGTTCTCAAATAATTGAGCAGGATGTGCTTAAGAATAGCCAGCTGTTTCTCGGGCGCGAGGTCAGGCTCGACCACCAGAATGTTCTTCTGGAGGGACAGCTTTCTGGCAAAAATACCAAACGTATTGATGATGGTAGAGAGCGTCTCGGAGATCGGAAGGTCGGCTTGAATCGACCCGTCCTGGATGCCTTGCTCGACAATGGTCGAGAATACCTTGGAGATGTTCCGGTAGACGGCGTTAAACAGCTCGATATCTTCGAGAGGCTCCGTGAATTTAGCGGCATAACTCTCGAAATTCTCGAGCAGCTTGACGTTGGAACTGGCTTTTTGCTCCAGCAGGGAAATGAAGTTGTCGAAGAACAGCTCCAGCTTCTCGATGCAGGAAATCGGCAGGTCAGCGATGGAGTGAAAGGTCTCAAGGACGGCCTCCAGCTTCTTCGTCGCAACCGCAACAACAAGCTTCTCTTTGCGGGGAAAAAAGCGAAAAACGGTCGCTACGCCTATTTTGGCCTCGGTGGCCACATCCTGCATGGTGGCTTTTTCAATGCCTTTATGTGCAAACACATGCTCGGCTGCTTCTATGATGAGTTGGGTTCGGGTATGGCGAGTTTCAGGATTCATAATAGGGGTCCTCTTTCATGCATGACGATTTTATCTATCTCCCGTATTATATCCCTCCAACATTTTGACCACAACAATTGGAATTGAAAAAGGGATTGGGAGGGTTACCCTTGGAGCAGAGGAGGAGTGTGATCCGTAGATCTGACAGGGTCGCTTTTTGGTTAGGCTGATGGAATGGAATGTTCTTTAGTTTGTTAGGGGGTGCTGTGGATTGGAACACCGGATGAAGTGGAGCATAGAAGCTGCAGACAAATTCGGACTGCTGGAAAAGAATCTGGAGCAAACGCATGACTCCGAGCATAGCTTGATTTCCTCCTATCGGCATGGAGAGCGCAAGGTTTTCCTGCGTATAACCGATGAGTCCCACAAGCCGTATGCGAAGATTGCAGGCGAAGTACAGTGGGTCGAGTTTCTGGCAAGCAAGGGTGTCTGTGTTTCGAGACCGCTGTACTCGGTAGATGGGAAGTTGGCGGAGCGCATCCCGGCGGAAGGCCGTGAATATACGGCCGTATGTTACGAGGAGGCCAAGGGGCGTCCGGTGGGAGAGAATGATGCCAATGAGCATCTATACAGGGGAATGGGCCAATTCATGGGCCATATGCACCGCATCACCCAAGCGTACGTTCACCAGGATCCTGTCACGAAACGGCCGGACTGGTCATTTGAAGCCCAAAAGGTGTTGCATATCGATTTACCACCATCCGAACAGGAGATCATCTCTCGGTACCAGGCATTGTTCCATTATATCTCAGCCCTTCCGGTGTCAGCGGAGACTTATGGATTGATTCATGCTGATTTTCATTACGGTAATTTTTTTGTTCATGGGAATTCGCTGTGTTTGATTGATTTTGATGCGAGTCGGTATTCATGGTTTATTGATGATATTGCGGTGGCTGCTTTTTTCTCAAGTTTAACCGAAGGGGCCGACCCGGACCCGGGCAAATTCCTTATGCCGTTCCTGGATGGATATCGTAGAGAGCATCAGCTGGAGGAGAAGTGGCTTCGGGAAATCCCATACTTCATGAAGCTCCGGGAAATGGGCCGTTATATCAAACTGTTCCAAGCCTGCGGGGGAAAGTTCGACAACCTCCATCCGTGGGGGCAGTGGTACATGAAGTTTCGTAAGGAAACCATTCTGCGAAGTTTCCCAACATTTGAATAAGCATTGGCTTTGGTTTGAAGGGCGGCGTGTCCCGGAGAGAGCTGCTGGCAGCGTCATTAGTGCTGTCCGTGTCCATATCAATCCCAAAATAATGGCTTACGACGGCACTGCCTTTCTTGCGATGTTATGAACAACAGCCTTAGTCCCGAGATGATCACGGAGCTAAGGCTGTCGTTCTGTGGCGATATTTTAAGTAGGAGCACGGTTGCAATTTAGAATGGTATGATCTTCATATCCATTAGGATTGCGGCTGCAGATTCCGCTCAAACGCAACGATCCAATCGCCCTGGATGGAAGCATAGCCGGTATCTCCCTCCACAACAAGACCGTATAGATTTTTGACGTCGAGGTACTCTCTCCGTTCTCCATTATCAAATTCGAGGGTGATGTAATAATACGTGCGGGACGAGTGGTTCGCGTGCATCATTCCGTTGTCGTCGTTGTGGTGATTGGTATGATGGCGGACGTCCATCCGTTTGGAGACCACCCGGGCAAATTCGGAAGTGCGTGGCGATTTGGCATTCTTGACATAGCGGGCGCCATTGGAGATGAAGCCGACAATCACAATAACGAACACAATCCCGATCAGAATGGGAACCAGCGTAAACATAAAATCAAACCCTCCGCCAAAAGACATTCCTTGGGGCATCATCGACGGTACCTCCTTCTGTCCGTAATTTTCATTGTTTATATGTACGGTACCCATGGTTAAAATGTTTCAAATTTTGAAATATGTCTGCCGACGATCCTACTGAAGCAATAAGTAATGGCCCCACATCCCCCTGCAGGGGGATTTTTCGTTGGAAAGGTTGAGATATAATAGATTTGCTTAAAAGGGGGAATGAGAGTTGAAGCTGGAGAAAAGTGTAGTCAGAGCCCGCAGATTGCTACCGATCCTTCTGGGTCTGTCTCTGTTGGCTGCACCCTTACAGGGGCATGCCGCGGACAAACTGCTAGTTCAGGATGGCGTGTTATACCACGCGGGAACAAATCCTTACGACGCTGTGGCAGATGACGTCAATGGGGACGGAAGAGCGGATGTCATTGTTTTCGATTTGGTGGAAAATAAAATATCTGTTCTCCTGGGTAACGGGGATGGAACCTTCCAGATGAAGCAGGATACTTCTGTCGGGAGGTCTCCTCGCGCGGTCACTGTTGCCGACTTTAATGGCGATGGGCATGCAGATGTGGCAGTGTCGAATGCCGTGGATAATACGGTAGGCATTTTGATAGGACGCGGGGATGGGACATTCGAACAACAAGTGGCGTACCCGACAGGCAATTGGCCAGTGGGATTGGCAGCTAAGGATTTTAACGGGGATGGGATCTTGGATCTCGCCGTAACGAACAACAGCTCCAACACCGTATCCATCTTGCGGGGCATGGGTGATGGAACATTTAGGACAGCGATCACAGTACCTGTAGGGATGTCACCTCGCAGTGTAGCCTCTGAGGATTTGAATAGCGACGGGATCGTGGATTTAGCTGTTGCTAATGTAGGATCGAATAACGTAAACATATTGCTTGGTGACGGCCAGGGCGGGTTTACTTCCGTATTGGCCATCAGTTCGGGAAGATCGCCTATTGGTCTTCAAGCAGCCGATTTGAATTCAGACGGGTACATGGACCTGGCGTTAGCCGCCAATGGAGATCACACGGCGAACGTGTTTCTTGGTAACGGGGACGGAACGTTCTGGCCTGTTATTACACTTCCATTGGGGCATTCTCCTCTAGATCTTGAGGTTGCTGATTTTGATGGGGATGGTAATCTGGATCTCCTCGGAGGAGTCCAGGATTCATCCAATCCGATACTGCTGGGCAACGGGGATGGCACCTTTCAATCTGCCCGGACATATTTCGACCGGCCGTCATCTGCGGTGGCTTCGGGGGATTTTAACGGGGACGGCAAAGCGGATATAATCGATATCAGTTATGGCTATATTAAAATCTTCAACAGTGCTGCTGAGGGTGTTGTGTCCCTGGCGCAGGATCGATACGAGGCTGCCGAGAATTCGGCAAGCGTGACGGTTTCGGTCTACCGGGCAGCAGGCAGCTACGGTCAAACCAAGGTTTCGCTTCGCACAATAGAAGGAACAGCAATTGCCGGTACGGATTATAACTCCGTTGATGAGCTGCTTGTGTTTAATGAAGGAGAGACAACCAAGTCTTATCCCATTTCCATTATAGGCAGGAATGGGGATCAGGGGGATCGGACATTTTTTGTTGAACTGGGTAATCCGACGAACGGTGCTGTTCTTGGAGCATCTGCGAGAGCCGAAGTGACGATTCGTGAACCGGTAGCTGTTCCGGATACAACGCCCCCTGTCCTTGATGTCTCCAAGTTTCGTATCATCGATCAGTATCAGGGAATGCCGGATCAATTGTACGGTGAGGCAGGTGCGGTCAGCGAAGCTGGAGCGATGGTGAAGGCGTACCCTTGGGTAGATGCCGATGCGGACGGCACAGTAAATGCAGGAGAATGGGGAGCACCGATTGGGCTGGGCTTCAGTGCAGCCGACGGCTCAATACTGCCTGCTGATATCGGTGACCTCAGTCCGGGTACCTACGCATTCGTTGTGACCGCAACGGATGCCGCTGGCAATGAATCCGCTCAGGAGGCGTCAGCCGTTGTCTCCATGACACTCGTTAAGGATGTGCCGCCGGATTCTCCGGACACGTCCCCGCCTTCATGGCAAACTGGCGCGAAGCTGATATTCTCCAGTGTTACGTCAAGTGCCGTTACCCTGGAGTGGCCAGCAGCAAGTGACGACAGGGGAATTGCTGCTTATGAAATATATCAAAGCGGTACGATTATACAATCTGTTCCTGCAACAACTAGAAATTATACAATAAACGGCTTGGCCGCGAATACGACCTATAATTTTGCGATTAAAGCAGTGGATGCGGCCCGAAATGCCAGCCCAGGGCTTGAAGGGACCATTCAGTCTGCATCAGCTCCGGGTTCCGGCTCGGGGTCAGGGTCAGGATCAGGATCATCGTCCTCGGGCTCCGTTCCATCGGTACTATCTTCGGAATCCAGGCTGCAGCAGCTGAGCCTTACGGCAGGGGACCAACCAATCACATTGACTCCACCATTCCAGGCAGGGGTTTACGATTATACGGTAACCACCAAGGAAGCTCAAGTTGTAGTGAGCCCTCGTATCATGCATTCTGCTGCAAAAGTTGAGATCAACGGTGAGCGGGTAACCTCCGGTTACACGGTTCCTCTAAAGGACGGGGATAATGTCTTGACGATTCGTGTTCAGGCTGAGGATGGATCGGCGACAACCTATCGCCTTACCTTGAAGCGGGAGCCATTGGAGGAGACAGGGGAACAGCCGAATCAAGAGATTCAGAACTCTTTTATTGACATACAGGGGCATTGGGCCGAGCCCGACATCCAGAAGGCTTTTACGCTCGGGATTGTTAAGGGAGACGTATCCGGTACTTTCCGTCCCCATGCTTCTGTCAGCCGCGCCGAATGGGCGGTTATGATGGGAAGATTGCTGAAAGCCGATCTAACCGGCTCTTCCATAAGCTTTACCGATGGCAATTCGATACCTGCCTGGGCTCATGATGGGGTTCATATGGCGGTTACGGAAGGTCTTATGATCGGTTATGCCGACGGCACCTTCCGGCCTGGCCAGCCGATTACGCGCGCCGAGATCGCCGCGGTGCTGTCCCGTGTGATGAATGAGTCCGGTGAAATGGACGGGAATACCTCCTATGCTGATGACAGCGGGATTCCAGTCTGGGCTAAGCCGTACGTACAAGCGGCTGCAGATTATGGACTGCTCCAAGGAAGAGGCGCTAACCGTTTTGCTCCGAACGAGCCGATGACGCGGGCGGAAGCAGCCGTTCTGCTCGTTAGACTGTCCCGTGTGTTGGGACCATGATTGCATGTGGATCCATAGAAACTCCAGAGTTCTACGGATAGCTGTTAGGGTTTTATCAATCAGAAAGCGGCCTCCGAGGGAGGTCGCTTTTTTTGTCGTACGAACGTTTGACCCTATTTTATGAAGCAGTGATTTCTTTATCCCTTGAGATCCGCATAATGCAGTCCCAACTGATAAGCGCGCTCCAGCAAGCCCTCCATGTGCTCCGGTATAGCTTCCAGGGTGTCGTAGAAGAACTCTACTCGGGAATTCTCGATTCCGGAGTAATTGGAGATCCCGACATTGAGGGAATGGGAGAGCATTTGATCGTAGCTGCGCTTGGCAAAATGGTCTTCTGAAGCGCCTGCCAAGGCCAGCCATAACACCTGTTTATGGTGAAGCTTCGAGCCGCCGCCGTAAGCAAAGCCTTGATTCCAGACACGGTCGATATACCCCTTCAGCATCGCGGGGACCCCATACCACCACACCGGGAAGATGTAAGCCAGTGCATCGTGCTCCTTCATTCGTGATATTTCGGCTTCAACCTCGGGAGAATAAAGCTTCTTAGGATCAGACCAATCGGGTTCGTCGGCCTCCCATAGGACCGGATTGAAACCTATGCGATGAAGGTCCAGTACTTCCGCTTCATGCCCGGCATCCCGAAGCCCCTGCACAAATCTCGCGGTAACTGCAAACGTAAAGGAATTTTCCCGTGGGTGTGTGACAACCGTTAGTACTTTCATAAAAATTCACCTTCTCTTTCTTCTCTGAAAATTTGTATGCCAAATTGTTCAATACGCGACATTGCGGCATCTGCATGCACTAATGTTTCGGACAGGTAAAAGCCTCCCGGGGCAGGCGGTGAGCCGTCCCAGCCCAGAATGCGCTCAATGGAGAGCAGAATGCTAAGCGCACTGCCGATTACACCATAACCGCCAGCAATGTAAATAAGTGTCATCGCGATTCCACCTCCAATAATTTGCTGCAGCACTGGCTTAAGGAGATTATGTATCATATAATGACAGGAAGGAAGTACGCACTTAATAGTTCTATAGGTACCCAAAAGTATCATTAATACCTGGAAGTGCCTGTAGGAAGTCGATATAACTCTACGCTTGAGGGGAGGGGTATACGGGTGAACGGGGAGCGGAAATACAATATTCCGTCTGAAGCGACGATGGATGTGATCGGTGGCAAGTGGAAGGTCATTGTACTGTGCCACTTAAGTTATGGTCCCAAGCGAACGAGCGAAATTAAAAAGCAGATGCCGGACATTACGCAGAAGATGTTGACCCAGACTCTTCGGGAACTGGAGGAGGATGGGATCATTACTCGAACGGTCTTTAATCAAGTGCCGCCGAAGGTAGTATACGAGCTGAGTGAATTGGGAGACTCGCTGCAGCCGATCCTGGATCAAATCTGCGACTGGGGCGAGAAGTATTTGAATGAAAAAACGAAGGTAAGCACCCTTGAGGGCAATATATAAGAGCAAGCTGCGGACCGAACTATGGCGTTCCGCAGTTTTTTTTATTTTTTTGCTGTAACCACTTTATTTTCCATTATTTCTAAAGTAATAGAGGGAATACCCAGAGATTTGTTGAATATCTAGTTCTTTAGACTCAATTCATATTTTGCTGCTTTTGAACGATACCGAGCTTGTCGAGAAATTGAATAGTTCACTTGGTTATCATGGAATAGGATGCGGGGGCAGGGAGGCTGTAATAAATAATCAGAGTTTGGCATTTTCCCGGTACGAACAGGTTTGAGATACGGAATGAAACAGGAACGTTGTCCGACAGGAAACGTATGATCATCATAGGACTTAAGAATTAGTCGAAAAAGGAGTGTGCACAGCTCAGATGGACGGCAGCTATAATTTTTATATTGTTGGGCTTTCAATCGTGATTGCTATACTTGCTTCATATTCCGCTTTAAATATTACGTCCAAGATTTCAGATGCGAGCGGCAAATCCAGGTTCTTTTGGCTTTTTGGCGGCGCAATGGTGATGGGGAGCGGAATTTGGTCGATGCATTTTGTTGGCATGCTGGCCCTGCATATGAATATGAACGTGAAGTATGATGTTGCTCTGACGATCATGTCAATGCTGGCGAGTGTGGTCTCCTCCTTCATCGCTTTTTACATTACCATGCCCAGAGACATCAACTGGTCCAAAATCGCCATCGGTGGTTTGATTATGGGCAGCGGAATCGTGACCATGCATTACATGGGGATGGAAGCCATGATTATGCACGCGGAAATAAGCTATGACCCGGTCATTTGGGTATTGTCTGCCATCATTGCACTGGCTGCATCTTATGCAGCGTTAATATTGTTTCTCCGCTTTCGCAATCATTCCAAGTCCAGCTTCCTGAAGTGGGGCTCCGCGGTCATTATGGGATTTGCCGTATGCGGGATGCACTATACAGGAATGATGGCTGCACGGTTTGAGCCTCATTCCGGCATGATCACTCAGCATGAGCCGCAGTCTGTGGATCTCTTTCTGTTGTACTGTGTGACCATTACGATTTTTGCGATTCTGTTGATTTCGTGGGGGGCCATGTTCTTTGACCGGCATGTGCTGGAAAAGCTGGCCTATCAGGATACGATTACGGGTTTGCCTAACCGCAATGAAATGAACCGCTTCTTCGAAAGTAATTCCGAAACGGAGAAGATCAGTGTTTTATTTCTGGATCTGGATCAATTTAAAGCCATCAACGATACACTCGGTCATCATGTTGGGGATATGCTCGTTCAGGAGGTGGGGAATCGACTGCGTCAATTCATTCAAGGCTACCAGCAGGTATTCCGAATCGGCGGAGACGAATTTCTCATCATTTTGAAGCAAAGTGATCCGATGTATGCCCAGCGGCTGGCTGAAGATATTCTGCAAAAAATTAAAAACGTATACTTTATCGATGGCAATGAATTGTACGTTACGGGAAGCATCGGAATCAGCATCGGTTCTGTTCATAGCTCGGACAGGTCCACGCTGCTGAAGAATGCGGATACGGCGATGTATAAGGCGAAGGGACTCGGCAAGAATCAGCAATGCCTCTACACCGAGGAGATGGGCGTTCAAGAGGTCCGCAAAATGGAATTGGAGAAGGATTTGCAGAGAGCGCTTGAGCTTAAGGAATTTTTCATCGTCTATCAGCCGAAATGGAATGTGAAAAGCAACCGGTTGGTCGGGTTTGAAGCGTTGATTCGCTGGAATCATCCCCGCTTGGGTATAATATCGCCGCTTGAATTTATTCCGATTGCCGAAGAGACGGGGCTCATTATACCGATGACCCGATGGACGCTTGAGGAGGCTTGCAAGCAGTGCAGGGCATGGAAGGATAGAGGAATCGTTCAGCCCGTCTCGGTGAACTTGTCCATTCGGCTGTTTCACGGCGATAATCTGCTGGAGCTTGTTCGGAATGTGCTGGACAAGGCGGAGCTGGACCCGCATCTGTTAGAGCTTGAGATTACAGAGTCCATGGTGCTGCACGATGTGAACGACATTATTCGACAGCTTGAGAACATCAGAGCTTTAGGGGTTAAAGTGTCCATGGATGATTTCGGAACCGGTTATTCCTCGATCGGGCTGCTCGACCGGATTCCGATCGATGCACTGAAGCTGGACCGCCTCTTCACCAACGATTTAGATACGCCCAGTAAACGGGCGATTATCAACGCCATCGTTCTCATGGCAGAGAATTTAAATCTGGATGTGATTGCCGAGGGTGTGGAGAATAAAGAGCACATCGACTTTCTGACCGGACTCGGCTGTCATGTCATGCAGGGGTATTATTACGGCAAACCGATGGATATTGATGAGATTGATGTCTGGATGTACGAGCAAGATCACAAGGCCGAAACGATCGAGGTTATGGGATAGAGGAAGGTCTTAGATTAACGATAGATCAATAGAAACATATCGGAAAATAACGGGCACCGTGAGGTGTCCGTTATCATGTTGAGCGGAGAATAAAGTTTCGGATCAGGGCTGGGTGCGTGTACCCGATTACACGAAATACGCAATTTCCGCTTTTGGAAAATATTCCTTGATTCCCTTTTCGAACAGCTGCTGGAATTCTTCAACGGTCTCTGCTTTATAGACATATTTAAATTTTCCGTATCTTCCCCATTTAAGCTGCCGGTCTTCTTCTTCCATGTCCAGCTTGGTTTTCGGATAACGCTTCAAAATGGTGTTTTTGGCTGTTTTGGTAAACCGATGTTGAATGAGTTCAAATGTTAGATCCTTTACCTCTACGTGGCTTAACCGCTCGTGAAGCTTCTCTAGCAGATGCCAATAGCCCTCTTGCCATCCGTCATACTTGACAATCGGAGCGATGATGAAACCCAGCGGATATCCGGCTTCCGCAATTTTGCCCGCTGCTTCGATCCGTTCTTCAAAGGAAGAGGTTCCGGGCTCGAAATACCGAATGACATAATCGGAATTGATGGAGAATCGGACCCGGGTATGTCCGCCGTGCTCGACGTTCAGCAAGGAATCAATGTTGGCGAATTTGGTCACGAATCGGAGCCGTCCATGTTCTTGCTTAGCCATGAATTCAATGTAATATGCCAGTGCTCCGGTCAGATGCTCCAGGGAGACGGGATCGCCGGTACAAGCCGCCTCGAACCGGGTAATTTCCGGTGAACGTTCTGTGATATACTGCTTCGCCCGATCCAGAATTTCATCCAGATTGACGTAAATCCGAACATAAGGCTTCGAGCTCATAGTAGTTTGGAGGTAGCAGTAATGACAATGTCCTGCACATCCCGTGGTAAGCGGGATGGCATACTCTGCAGATGGCTTGGACGTATCAAATTCCAGAGTTTTTCGAATCCCGACAACGAGGGTGCGCTTAGCGTTGCGGTATTTTTCAGTTTCGGTCTCCCCCGGAATGCCGGTTACCCGATTATGGGAAGTGGTCATTTTGATGGGAGTGCCTAACTCTTCAAACCATGCATGAAGCTTTTTGCCAAGCGGATACTCCAAAGCGGCCGGCTCGAAAAAGACCAGTTCCGGGTCAAAACGCTCCAATTGAATTCCTCCCATACTAGTAATAAATCCAGGTATAGGATTTGCAATGGAAGATGCGATCATGCATCCACAGAGCCTCGAAAAGGCTGAAATCATTTACACTTTTTGTATGATATTGAACCGTTTTTTTCTTCCTAATTTATCCGTTTTGTTGCTATTTTACTGGTAACGGATACAATAGTATGTGAATCTAACGAATGGTAGTGGTGATATAAATGGTGTCAATCAAAGATGTGGCCAAGCTGGCAAATGTATCGATTTCAGCCGTTTCCAAGACTCTGAACGGCTATTCCGATGTAAGCGAAACCACTAAAGAAAAGGTTATGAAGGCTGCGCAGGAGCTGAACTATTTCCCGAATCGCCTTGCCAAAAACCTTAAGCACAAGGTCACCAAGACCATTGCGCTGATCATATCGAACTTTGAACAGGCAAACGGCAAGGATGGCGTTATGTTCCAAATCATGACCGGCGTCTATGCCGCAGCACAGCATTATCAATATGAAGTGGTGATCTATACGCGTAGTTTGTCTGAACAGCAGGATAAATCGTACTGGCAGTTCTGTAAGGAAAACAAAATTGCCGGCGTTGTGATTTCCGGACTACGTACAACGGATCCATATTTTGACGAGCTGGTGAATAGTGAGTTTCCATGCATGGTAGTGGATGCAGACATTGTCGGTCCCCATACCGGATCGGTCATTACGGACAACGTAGGCGCCGCCAGAAAAGCCGTGGAGTATCTAATTGATAAAGGGCACCGTGAGATCGGTATGATCAATGGGCACAATTTTGCAGCGGTTAGCGTGCAGCGTCTTCAGGGATACCGGGAAGCACTTGAAGAGGCGGGACTCGTATATGATCCGAAGCGGGTAATCGAAGCGGATTTCAGCGAACAAGTAGCGTATGAGGCTACCGAGCCGTACTTGGAGAGGCATCCGAATCTGACCGCAGTTTTTATATCCAGTGATCTGATGGCCATCGGATTTATGACGCGCTGCCGCGAGCTGAACATTAGAATTCCGGAGGATATCTCCATCATGGGCTTTGACGATATCGTACTCTCCAGTTATACGACTCCCAGATTGTCAACGGTCAGGCAGGACTTCACAAAAATCGGCTATTCGGCATTTGAGGAAGTCATCAAGATGCTGGAGAATCAAACGCCAGGATATCATAAAATTCTTTCTTTCGAAATTGTTGACAGAGAGACAATAATGGTGCAATAATGTTATCGAAAACGTTTTCGCATGAAGAAAGCTTTTATTTTAGGCTCATTTCGAAATCGTTTTCGGTCTTTTTTTAAAATATCGAAAACGATTTAGGTATCGCTTACAAAAAATAGAGAAAAAACAGTTGGAGAGGATGACAACCATGCTGAGCTACAACGAGGTACAGTCTGAAGATTTGAATAAATGGTCATTTGCCGAGGTGCATTTCAATCCGCTGGCTTTAGGCAAGTGTGAAGCGATTATGTCGCTTGGGAATGGATATATGGGTCTCCGATCAGCTGCGGAAGAGTCGTATATCGGGGAGAAGAGAAACCTGTTCGTTAACGGCACATTTAATAAATTCGATGAATTCGAGGTGACGGAGCTTCCGAATACGGCGGATATTACGCGACTTGACATCCGGATAGATGGTACAAGGTTCTCGCTGGAGCGGGGAACGGTGACCGAGTATGAGCGAATGCTGAACATTCGCGATGCAGAGCTCGTGCGAAGTTTTATCTGGGAATACGAGGGCAAGAAAATCCGATTTGAGTTCAGGCGCTTTGTCTCATTAGCCAAGCTGCACCAGATCGGTTTGAAGGTTAGCATAACTCCTCTGAACGAGGGCATAACACTGGTAATTAACTCCGGTATCGACGGGCAGGTCAGCAACAGCGGCAGTCAGCATTTCCACGAGGGTGAGAAGCGGATTTACGATAAAACCTTCCTTGAGCTGATTCAGACGACAACCGAGTCCAAGGTGGATTTCGTCCATGGTGCGGCGCATCGACTCCGGTTAAATCAACAAGAGATTGATGCAGCCCCCAAGATGGATATCGATCGTCGTAAAGTGGCCGTATCCTATGCATTTGATGTAGCGGCGGGCGATTGTCTCGAATTCGAGAAGATGGCAACCGTATTCACAAGCCGTGACCGTGAATTTGCTGAAGGAACCAGCCTTGACGATATTCGGCAGCATGCACTGGCTGAATTGAAAGCGTTCCATTCTGCTGGTTACGATCCGCTTTTTGCAGAACATCAATTAGCCTGGAGCAAGGTTTGGGAGCAATACAACGTATCCATTCAATCTTCGAACTCCTTCGATCAGCTGGCTGTCCGGTTTGCCATATATCATCTGGTGATCATGACACCGGCACATGACCGGCGAATGGGCATCGGCGCCAAGGGGCTCAGCGGAGAGGGGTACAAGGGTCATTCCTTCTGGGATACGGAAATTTTCATCCTGCCATTCTACATCTATACCCATCCCGAGGTCGCCCGCTCTTTGCTTGAGTATCGCTATCTTGGTCTAGAAGGCGCCAGAGCAAAAGCGATTGAGAACGGCTTCACAGGCGCGATGTATCCTTGGGAGGCCGCTTGGCCAAGCGATGGCGAAGTCACGCCGGAGTGGGGACAGGTGGATATCGTAACCGGCAAGCAGATTAAGATTTGGTCCGGTTTCATTGAACAGCATATTACATCCGATGTTGCTTATGCGGTATGGCACTATTACAAAGCGACAGGCGACCAGGACTTTATGGACCGATACGGCTACGAGATGATATTTGATACCGCTAAATTCTGGGCCAGCCGTCTGGAGTGGAACGAAGCCAAGGGTGTATATGAAATCAATGAGGTAGTGGGCCCGGATGAGTACAAGGAGCATGTGGACAATAACGCATTCACGAATTATATGGCTTCCTTTAATATTCGACTGGCTATGGAATACTATCACAGTCTCCAGAATTCGAATGCTGACTTGTTCCAATCGCTGAACGGGAAGCTGGAACTGGAGGAAGCTATGAACGAGTGGCAGAGCAAGATTGAGCAAATCTATTTGCCACAGCCAAACCAGGATGGGATTATCCCGCAGGATGACACGTACTTACAGAAGAAACTCATCGATTTAACACCATATAAGTTGCAGAGCAAGGTAGGCAGCATCTTCGACGACTATAACCTGGATCAGGTTGGGGAAATGCAGGTATCCAAGCAGGCTGATATTATGATGCTGTTCTTTCTGCTGGAGGATCAATTCACGCCAGAAGTGAAGCGAGCGAATTATGACTACTATGAGCCGAAAACGCTTCATGATTCCTCCCTCTCCATGTCAACGCACAGCATTCTGGCGAATGACTTTGGTGATCGGGATCTGGCCTATCAGCTGTTTGAACGGGCTTCGCAAATCGATCTGGGGCCGTACATGTATTCTTCTGATGCCGGTATTCACTCCGCTTCACTTGGCGGCATATGGGAATGCGTCGTGCTGGGGTTCGCAGGAGTCCGCATGCTTGGCGGAGAGCTGCATATGAATCCGAATCTGCCCAAGGCATGGGATGAGCTTTCCTTCCCGCTGTACTGGCAGGGGCAGCGTTTGGAGGTCCATATCAACCGGGAGACCTTGACGCTGACCGCAAATTCGGATCAGGAAGTGCAGCTGGTCATTCACGGCAACCCTATCAAGTTCTCAACAGAGCTTCAAATCCAATATTGAACATTCAGGAGGGTCATTCAATGAAAAAGAATTGGAAATGGTCAACAATGCTTAGTATGGTCATCATCGCGGCTTTGGCATTATCCGCTTGCGGCGGTAAGAGCGGGGAGTCTGGCAACGGGGCTGCAGGCGAGAAGGTTAACCTGACGTTTACCGTATGGGGGGATGTGAACGCCAGCGCGAATGAGCAGAAGCTTGCTGATGAATTCAATAAAGCTCACCCGAATATTCAGGTGAAATTCGAGCCGATTCCAAGTGAAGGCTATGGCACGAAATTGACAACTTCACTTGCAGCCGGACAAGCACCCGACGTGTTCCTGATCGGCGAAGGCGATTACTTCAAATATGTTGAAAAAGGTGTTGTGGAACCGCTCGATGACTACTTGAGCAAGGATAGTGATTTCAGTCTGGATATCTTCCAGAAGGATCTGATCGACAATATGAACATCAACGGCAAGCAGTACTATCTGCCGAAGGATTTCAATCCGCTGGCGCTCTGGTACAACAAACGCATGTTTGATGAAGCTGGCCTGGAATACCCGTCCAATGACTGGACATGGGACCAATTGATCGAAACTTCCAAGAAACTGACCAAGAAGGAAGGCAATAAATATACCGAATTCGGCTTCAATGCCGGCAAGTGGGAATATCCGATTTACACGTACCTCTGGGATCATGGAACAGATATAGCCAATGAAGATGGAACGCAAGCCGAAGGGTTCATGAACGGTGAGAAGACGGTAGCCGCTATTGAAAAATATGTGGCGCTGTCGCAAGGCGAAGACCGCGTATCGCCTACCCCTCAGGATGCCGAGACGCTTGGCGGTGACTCCTCTATGTTCATGACGGATAAATTGGCCATGATGGTGACAGGCCGCTGGGTGAAGACGGATCTGGACAAATCGGACGTGGAATACGGCTCAGCCCTGATTCCGACCGGTGAGGACGGAACACGCACCAGCATTATCGCTAGTGCAGGTTGGGCGATCAATGCGAACGGCAAACACAAACAGGAAGCTTATGAGCTGTTGAAATGGTTGTCTGGTACCGAAGCCCAGAAGCTTCGCTCCGAGAACGGCAAGGTTCTTCCAGCAACCGTAACGGAACTGGAAGAAGTGAAAGCTAACGAAGTTGCGGACAAGCCGGTTATTGAAATGATGGATTATGCGAAGAAGCCAGTCACCTTGCGCTCTACCCATGGCCCGATTTTTGTTGAAGAATTCACCAAAGCCATGGAGAAGATTTTGCTGAAGCAGCAGGATGTGAAAGGCGCTTTGGATGAAGCCGCGAAAAACGTGGATAGCAAAATCAAGTAAAAATGACAGGTGAAGCGCATGCTCATGCGCTTCACCTGCTTCATCAAGGAGGCTGTTATGCGAAAGTCAAAATCGGATTGGGCCGGCTACTTGTACATCATGCCATGGCTTCTGGGACTTCTGCTGTTTACGATTGGCCCGATGCTGTTCTCACTTCTGCTAGCCTTCAGCAAGTGGGACATCATCACGGGCGTGCAATCGATCGAGTGGGTTGGGCTGGACAACTTCAAGGCGATTTTCCATGACGAATTGTTCTATCAATCGCTAAAGGTAACCTTTATATTTGCACTGGTATCGGTGCCGCTCTACCAAATCGTCTCCTTGTTGATCGCGGTGCTGCTTAATATGCGCAGCCGCGGCATGAACGTATTCCGCTTGATTTATTTCATGCCGTCCGTCATTCCGGCCGTTGCCGTATCGATGATGTGGGTGATGATCTTCAATCCCGAATACGGAATATTGAACAAAGCGCTTGGATGGTTCGGCATCCAGGGCCCGGCTTGGCTTCAAGACCCGTCCTATGCGCTCGGAGCACTCATTGTAATGGGAATCTGGGGTGTCGGCAATACCATCATTATTTATCTGTCCGGCTTGCAAAGCGTGCCGGAGGATATGCATGAAGCAGCCGAACTGGACGGTGCCGGACGTATCCGGAGGTTCTTCAGCATCACGCTGCCGATGATATCGCCAACGGTATTCTTCAACCTGATCATGGGGATTATCGGCGGGTTCCAATACTTTACCCAAGCTTTTGTCATGACCAACGGAGGTCCGCTCAATTCTACATTGTTCTATAACCTGTATCTTTATAACAAGGCATTTCAGGATTATGAGATGGGTTATGCCTCGGCATTATCCTGGATCTTGTTTGTCATCATTCTTGTATTTACTCTGATCGTCATTCGAAGCTCGTCCATGTGGGTGTATTACCAGGGCGACGATGATAAGGATTAAAGGAGGCGTCATTCATGAATCAATCTGCCAAGCGTATCAGCCTGCCGCATATCCTGTCCATGCTGGCGCTCATTACCGGGGCTCTTATCGTCATTGTGCCGTTACTGTGGACCTTCTTCACCTCACTGAAATCACCGGCCGAGGTGTTCAAAGATAACTTCTTCCCGACCGTGTGGCATTGGACCAACTACCGGGATGCCGTGCAGGCCGTACCATTCTTCAAGTTCCTGGGCAACACCGTCATGATTCTGATTCCGGTCTTAATCGGAACCGTATTATCTTCGGCCATCTGTGCTTACGGATTCGCAAGATTTAACTTCAAAGGCAAACGAACGCTGTTCCTGGTTCTGCTGGCAACGATGATGCTGCCTTCCCAGGTTACGATGATTCCGATGTTCATTATGTTTAAGGAGATCGGTTGGGTGGATACCTTCCTGCCGCTGATCATTCCTGCGTTTTTTGGCGGCGGAGCCTTTAATATATTCCTGATCCGCCAGTTCATGCGCGGCATTCCCCGGGACCTGGACGAGTCCGCCTTTGTGGATGGAGCCAACCGGTTCCAGATCTTTACCCGGATCGTTCTGCCGCTGTCGGTGGCACCGCTGATTGCCGTATCGATCTTTACCTTCATGGGCGTCTGGAATGATTTTCAGGGACCGCTCATCTATCTGAACTCCAGTGATAAATATACGCTGGCACTGGGTCTTTCCATGTTTAAGGGATTGTATAACGTCGAATGGAACATGCTGATGGCGGCTACGATTCTGATTATGCTGCCGGCATTAATCGTATTTTTCCTGGCACAAAAATATTTCATCGAAGGCATATCCATCTCCTCAGCGATTAAAGGTTGACCGGATGGATGCCATAGGAGGCTGACATGCAGGGTACATCAGGATTAAATAGCAGACACCCCTTCAATCTATACTATAACGCCGGTGAGTATATGAAAATCTGCGGAACCCAGGATGGCTATTTCCCGGATTTCGGACACCATGTCGCTAACGAGATGGGCGGTGTATGGCTTCACCCGATCAAGCTGCTGGACGGCTTCTGGCTGAGAATCACGGATATCGACCGCAACATTTCGGTTTGGTCCCGCTCGGACAGCTTCATGAGTGAGCCTTGGGGCAGCCGGTTCCAATACGATCATGGCCTTGGCCATATTCCGGTCCGGCTGGAGCGTGTTCAGTTCGCCCCTGAGCTGGAAAAAGGAATGGTGGCCGATTACCAGCTGCTGTCCTATGGAAAAGGAACCACGCGGCTGAAGCTGGAGCTGCTGGCTCGTACCGATCTTCGTCCCGTTTGGTTCTCCGATGAAATCGGCATTATAGACGGCGAACAGGATGAAGTCATCCTGTCTTCCGAACGAACCGTTGCGGTGAAGGACAGCGCCCATGACTGGTATGTCCAGATCGGTACGGATTTACCGGGGACCGAGGTAGAGACGGGAGCCTCCGTGTACGGGCCGGAGTTTACGGCCGGAAACGGGACGGGTGTCGTCTTCCGGAGCGGAGTGATCGAGCTTCAGGAGAAGGAGACACTGCAATTCCGTTTGTTTGTTGCCGGCTCCTACGAATCTCAGGAGGAGAGTGCAGCGGTATATAACAAGCTTGTCTCTTCGCATGAGGAGCTTCTTCAGGAGAAGAAGGCACTGTATGAAGTAGTGGAGAACCGCGCGAAGCTGGAAATCGCCGGTGAGGATCTGCTGAATGAAGCCTTTAAATGGGCCAAGTGGAACAATCAGTGGCTGGTGCAGAAGGTGGATGGAATTGGACGCGGCTTAACTGCCGGGGGACCTACCTATCCGTGGTGGTTTGGATGCGACAATACGTACTCCCTTCAAGGCGTGCTTGCTATCGGGGATGCACAGCTGGCGAAGGATACGCTGAATCTTCTGCTGCAAAAATCGGAGGAAGCCAACGGCAACGGCAGAATCGTGCATGAGATCACGACCATGGGCGCCGTATCGAACCCGGGGAATACCCAGGAGACGGCTCATTATATCGCTTTTGTATGGGAGCTGTTCCGCTGGACGGGAGATGAAGAGCTGCTGCAGCGCCATTACCGCTATTGCGTGAAGGGTATCGATTGGCTTCTGCAAGAAATGGATCCGGACGGGGACCTGTTCCCTTCGGGTTATGGCATCATTGAGATTGCAGGCCTTAACATGGAACTGATCGACAGTGCGGTGTATACCGCGCAGGCTCTGCAGGCCATGGTGGACATGAGCAGGTATCTGGGCGAGGAAGAGAACGCGAAGAAGTATAATGAGCTTGCAGACCGGGCAGTACGCGCCATTAACGAAGTGTACTGGTGCGAGTCGGAAGGTTTGTACGCAGATGCGGTTGCTTCGAGAAGCGATATAGAACCGAAGGTCGATTATATGGTTTCCCTGGCGGAGAAGGAAGGGATTCAGGGATATCGCGAGTACCTGGAGAAGATGTTAACGGAAGCCAAAGATGCGAAGGCTGACCGTGGATGGCTGCTTAACAAGAACTGGGTCATCGTGACGCCGATGGAGACCCGAATCGCCGATCCGGAGAAGGCCGAGCGGGCGCTTGAAACTATGCGTTCCGACATCTTCATTGGAGAGTACGGCACCTATCTTGCAGGGATCTATAAGCAAGGCACCATGACGATCTCGACGGGTGTTCATGCGGTAGCGGAAGCGGCCAACGGCCATCCGGACGAGGCGCTGGCACTGCTGCGCAGAATGCTGGGGTCCTTCTCGAAAGTGCTCCCGGGCTCTTTTTCCGAGATGTCCCCGGATTACGGCTGCGTGGTACAGGCATGGACGCTGTATGCCCTCACGGTTCCGGTTATCCGCCACTTCTTCGGCGTGACGCCAAGTGCGCATGCGAAGACGGTCCATATCAAGCCTCAGCTTCCAACCTCGTGGTCGGATCGTGAGTGCAGCTTGAGCAATCTCAAGATAGGTGAAGCCGAGCTGGATATCTCTATTGCACCGCAGCAAGCGGGAGCTGGACGGATCGTGACCGTTCGCAATCCTCAGGGCTGGAACATTGTCGTTGAGCTGGACGGTCAACGCCTTGAGAGCACAGAAACATTTATCAACTGGGCAGTGGAAGCAGCAGAGGTTCAGGCGTAAGTGACCATAGAATGTCCGTCCATGGGCGGTTTTGCCCGGATGGATGCAGATACACATTATAGAAGGGATCCCTTATACCGTGTAAAACGGATGAGGGATCTTTTTCGTTCCCCTCAAATGAAAAGTCCTCTCCGAAATCTGTGATAACTCGTTATTTCCAACTACAGAACTTATAGAGGCGATTCAAAGACTAACAGACATGGTTCGGGACAACACTCAGATTCGGGGTTTGTGTGGGACGGGATGAACCGGCTGGGTGAGGGAGGGATTGACTAGGAACTGGAATTCACTCATTGCTGGCAACGAGCGGCATGATGCTGACTAAAGCGGGTGCCGTACTGGAAATATGACGTGGAAAATAAATAAAAGAGCAATATAATCAGTGTTCTTTTATTGCATTTATTTCCTTATTAACCAAATCGAGGTGGATGTCATATGACAATATTGATGACAACGCACACTATTGGTGTCACCGGACCTTGCATTATATTTAGGAGACATAAGGCGCCTAGCTTTGGATACGAAACATGATTTCAATCGATGGATAACAAGTAAGGTCATAGCGAGTACATTGGGGTGATGTATGACTATTAATCTGAAAATAGAAGACGTTTGTATTCAGCTAGGAATTGACATCCATAAATTCAAACTGGAAGAAGCTCCTCAAGAGAAGAAGAAACCCGAAAGCACTTCCCCTGACCCTGAGTAATCTGCACGATGCGGCACGAATACTTGGTAAACACCTTACATCACGCCAAAAACGGATCAATGTCACATGACAATTTGATGACAGCACTCACTATTTGTCGAACGACCCTTCCATTATATTAAATGATATGTGTTCGGTACAGCGATGAAAAACATCATTAATACATAGAAAGAGGTGTTTGTTTCGGAAGATGGGGGAACTAATGGAAGGTATGCCTGGCAGTAATATGCAAGGCCATGAAAACAGACCTTCTGACAGGAGGTCTGTTTTCACCATTCGTTTTGTCCATTACGGGATGAATCTTTTGATTTCATAGTGCAGGGAAGTGCTGCATCTGATATAGAGCAGCAAGTCGATCAGCATGCTCTACTTGGAGAACAAGCTGTCACGAAGCGTATTTACACCACAGCGGCTGGATGTACTGAAGCTGCTGGGCTCGCAATGCGCCATCTCGATTGCTAATGCTAAGTTATATACCGGAATCCAATATTTGAAGGAGAATCTGGAGCAGCAAGTGGAGGAGAGAACGCGAAGCCTGGAGCGCTCGATGCGGGAAACATCCGCTGCATTGGCAGAGGCCTCTGTCTATGAGGAGCGGAATCGCATTGCTCAAGAAATTCATGATATTGTTGGGCACACGCTTACGTCGACGATTCTGCAGATTGAAGCCGGAAAGAGGCTGCTCTATAAGGACATGCAGGGCGGTGTTCAGCGGCTGAATGAGGCACAGGATCTGGTTCGGCACAGCCTGAATGAAATACGGGGCTCCGTGCACATGTTGAAGGAGGACAAGTATGCAGACCTTGCCAACATGCTCCACGAGCTGATCCGGGACACGGAGCGAAATACGGGCGTCATCATTCATGCGGCTATCCACGATCTGCCCGAGTGGCTATCCACGGCTTACAAGAAGACGATCTATCATGCGCTGCAGGAGGGCTTGACTAACGGAATCCGTCATGGGGGAAGCAAGGAATTTCATTTTAGCATGATGCCTGTGGGAGATAGGCTGGAGTTCAGGCTTCAGGATTATGGCATTGGAGCTCGCATGATTGTGATGGGTTTTGGACTGAAAGCGATGAGAGAACGTGTTGAACAACTGGGAGGCAGCTTGTCGGTCGATTCCAGACCTGGACAGGGTTGTATGCTGCGGATTGATTTGCCTTACCAAATGCAATGGATTGGGGAAAAGGAATGGAAAAAATCACGATTGTAGTTGCTGATGACCAGCTGTTAACACGGGAAGGCCTTCGGACGATTCTGGATCTGGAAGATGACATGGAGGTGGTCGGTGCAGCCAAGAACGGAGAAGAAGCTTGCGAAATGGTGGAGACACTCCGTCCCAGGCTCGTGCTGCTCGATATTCAAATGCCCGTCATGGACGGCATTCAAGCCCTGAAGCACATTAAGCAGAGCCATCCGGATATTTATATTCTCATTCTGACTACGTTTATTGAGACGGATTACATTGTAGAAGGAATGGCGCATGGAGCGAACGGTTATATGTTGAAGGATATGGATGCAGATAAAATGATTGCCTCGATCCGTGATACGGTCGCGGGCCAATTTATCCTTCCTGCTCCGGTTGCAGCCAAATTGGCGGCAAGGATGAGCAAAATGACGGAGGGCCATCCTGTGATGCGGAGAAACCGGCTGGATCGAATCCGATTGACCGAAAGGGAAGAGGGATTGGCAAGACTGATGGTCCAGGGGCTGAACAACCGGGAAATCGCAGATATGCTGCACATCGCCGAAGGTACTGCCCGTAATTATATTAGTAATCTCTACAGCAAATTGGAAGTGGTGGATCGGGCACAGGCGATCGTCCGGCTGCAAGCGATGCTGTAATAATCGAGTGGTGATGAATAATGGTAAATGGTAGCCCGATGGACTTTCAATTTGAGAGTGTGTCGGGTTTTTTTGGCGATAGTTTCTTTACTTCATCCTGGAAATGTTAGTAAGTTATCATTCAATATGAAAATTAATTTTATAATAAATTTAGATTGGTCTGAGCGCTTGTCATTATTTCTCGGGAAATAGCGATTGCTGGCGGAATGTCCGAAATATATAGTAGTTTCAGCAGCTTAAAAAGGAGAAACACACGCTTAGCGTATTGGAGCTAAAAGCCTGGTTTGCTAGTCTTTGTCATGGGTCTGATGAAATGCAAGCCGCAGGGAGCCTAGGCTCCCTGCGGCTTTGGTGATATTCATCCACTATGTACATTGCTATTGATCCACTTCAATCTCGCTCAACTGAAGGGCTCTTGTATGCTTTGTTGGATTCCAGTTGACGTTCTTCATGGTGATGAGTGACCAAAGAAATAGCGGTACATAAGTCAGATTGAAGAAGTACAGGTACACATAGCTTCGGAAAATGCCGACTTTATTCTTGGAATCGAGGAACTGAGCGTATCCTACGTAAATGAATTGGAACAACAAGCATATCACCCATACTTGCCAAGGAATCAAATGATGAGCATCTAATAAGTCGGTAGCCATAGATATGAACACAAGCAGACTTGTGGTTGCACTTAATACAATTTTTCCAGGATTAATCAGGTACATCAAACCATCAAAGGCTTTAAAGTCCAGTCTGGTGACGAATCGCCACATTAATCTGTGAGCGTATTTGAAGCAGACATCCCAGTGCCCTCTTGCCCAACGGAGACGTTGAATGCAGGAGGATCTGAAACTCTCCGGCTTCTCATCGTACACGCGTGCAAAATGACACCACCTAGCGGGTACGCCTTCAAGCAAGCACTGCATCGTAAACTCAAGATCCTCCGTTAAGGAACGAGCAGTCCAGCCGATCGTTTGGAATAGGGTCGTATCTACGCAGAACCCCGTTCCGCCGATGGCATTTCCTAAGCCTAACCGG
Organism: Paenibacillus sp. Cedars; assembly: GCF_003184205.1. Taxonomy (NCBI): domain Bacteria; kingdom Bacillati; phylum Bacillota; class Bacilli; order Caryophanales; family Paenibacillaceae; genus Paenibacillus; species Paenibacillus sp. Cedars. The sequence continues at coordinate 5,502,052 of NZ_CP020866.1, read as the reverse complement.
GACTTGGCAAGCTGCCAGGAGCGGTTCATGAAAATGTAGCTTACGGAGTAGCCTATGGTCACCCAGTTGTCATTCGGATTCTTGGAATCCAGGTAACATTGTATTAATTTATCCCCGTTCAACAAGTGGTTATTCATTTCCCTTAAATAGTTTAACGAAACGAGGTTGTCAGCATCAAAGAAAGCGATACCGTCAAACTCATGGATTAACCGATCTCCATACTGCTCAATCGCATATTTGATTCCATATGGTTTTCCCTTTTGCTCTCCTGGCAGGTATGTATGTTCAATAACGGTTGCACCGAGTTTTCTAGCGATTTCACTTGTTCTATCCTTGCATCCATCAGCAATAACACACACTTCATAGAGATCCCTCGGGTAATCCATGTTGTGAAGATTCTCTACCAGGTGTCCAATTACCGCTTCTTCGTTGTGCGCTGGAACCAAAAGAAGGAATCGTTTCTCAGGCTCATGTTCTTTCAGTCTCTTCGGTTTGCCAAAGCCAAAGAGACTGATAAGCATCCAATAGGCCCAGAAGAACAGCAGGAGGTACTGAATTAAGGTTAATCCAACACCAAATACATACTCAAAATTCATGATTTGCTCCACCTTTTTTTTACTGGAATTTTCTGATACCCATCAAGTTGATATCGATAATGTCGTTTTCAGAACACTCTCAATTCGTAAACCTGGGGCAAGGGAATAAAAAAGGCAACCTCGTTCGCCCGCAAGAGGCTAAGAGATTGCCTTGTGGTCAACCTATTCAAACTTGATAAGACCCGTTGTATGGAGCAGCACCAGAAGTACAAGCACTGGCGCAATATAACGGAGCATGAACAGCCATACCCGGAACCAGCCAGCCTTCAGACCAGCGGCATCGGCAGCCCTCTTCCAGAAATAACCCGCGAAGATCGTCGTAATTAGTCCCCCGACAGGAAGCAGGATATTAGCTGTGATGAAATTCAGCCAATCAAAGAAGCTTTTGCCGCCTATATTGGTTAGTCCTGGCAAGATGCCGAATGATAGCGCGGAGGGAAGACCAACCAGCATAACCAACGCACCGATGATCATGACGGATTTGGTCCGTCCCCAACCCCAGCGGTCCATGACGTAAGAGGTAGGCACCTCCAGCAGGGATACAGAGGAGGTCAGTGCGGCAATAGCTAGAAGGACAAAGAATAACCCTCCGAAAAAAGCACCCAATGGCATGGCCGAGAAGGCAGCCGGCAGTGCAATAAAGACAAGCGAAGGTCCGGAATCCGGCTCGATACCGAAGGAAGCGGTAGTCGGGAAAATAATGAGACCCGCAATAAACGCATAGATCAGGTCACCTGCACCGATGGCAAGGGTTGCCGGACCTAGCGATTGCCGCTTATCCACGTAAGCTCCATACGTCAGTAGAATTCCCATACCCAGCGATAGCGAGAAGAAGGCATGTCCTAACGCGACCAGTGCCGCTTCCGGACTCAGCTTCGAGAAGTCAGGATTCAGGAAGAAGGATACGCCTTCCCCGGCTCCCGGCAAGGTCACCGCCCGAATCATCAACACAACCAGCAGAATGATCAGGCCTGGGATCAGCACCTTGTTGAATTTCTCAATGCCTCCGGAGATGCCTTTTGCCACGACCCATGCTGTGATTGCAATAGCAACCACCTGCCATACAATCGGCATGTAGCCCTCCGTAAATGTGCTGAACTGACCACCGAAGTCCGTATTGTTGTACAGGCTGCCGCTAAAGGACATCACTGCGTAATGAAGCGTCCAGCCAGCCACGATAACGTAGAAAGTCAGAATGAGAAACGGAGCAATAACCTGGAGCAGTCCCAGACGCCCGAAAGCTTTGGGACCGCCGGCTTTCACGAAGGAAGTGGCTGCACTTCCCCGTCCGGCTCGTCCGATGGCGAGCTCTGCCAGCAGAACAGGCAAACCAACGACGATGAGACAGATGATGAAGAGCAGGAAGAAAGCTGCCCCGCCATTTTCGCCCGTAATATAGGGGAACTTCCACATGTTACCGAGACCGACAGAGCTCCCGATCGCGGCCAGAATAAAACCAGCTGAAGAAAAACGGTCGTTTTTCCCCGTTGCCGGGATGTTTTGCGTAGACTTCATAGACGGTCCCCCAGTAGTTTAGAGTTAAGTTCTTCTATTATATTGCAAGTTCATCAGAAAGGAATAAGTAATTTTTCCTAAGGGATAAAGGACCTGTTTGTTAGTATGCTGCGAAAACCAAGTTTTCACTACTAACATTAACCACGAATGGCAAATGAATAAACCCGAAATATAAAGTTTGAGCCAGCACAGCGCTGTGGATCAAGGAATCGGGCGACTATGAAGTGGGAGTGGGAAAGGGGGAAAGTATTGACAAATTCCTTAAAATATTATATCTTTATATTAAGATAAAATACGAAATGAATTCAACGGAAAAGAGGCGATATTCATGATTCAAAGCTTAACCCGGATTAATCAATTGGCCCAAAAACAGCGGGAAGGCACACTCACGTCAGCGGAAAAAGACGAGCAACAGGTCCTGCGCCAAGAATATTTGCTTGAAATTCGCGGACAAGTACTCAGCACCTTCTCGGGATTAAGCATCGTGGATCCCGCCGGAAACGATGTAACGCCCGAGAAGCTTCGTGATAAGCAGAAGCAGTTAAAAGATAATTGAACTGCGGCAGCTGGTTTTTTGAAAGAAGGACTACTGGCTGTGAGTTATCAATCCGAAGTGTTATTGCGTACTTTTAGCCCCTTAAAGACTTTTATATCCTAAGATAACAGCTCCCGCAGGTTCACTGAACTTGCGGGAGTTTTTGGTGTGGCTCCGATATAATACATACAGTATGGGTGTAACCTTTTGAAAGCCCCGGACATCTAATCATTGAAATCATCCAACATAAATCTGGTTAACGAAGATGCTCTGAAGGGAGGTTATGCTTTGGAATTGGAGCAAGATTCAGAGATTAAACTCGCCAAGAATGGAAATCATGAGGCATTTATTAATCTGATTAAACCGTTAGAATTGCAAATGTACAGCATAGCGAAGGCCATTCTCCGACACGATGAGGATTGTGCAGATGCCATGCAGGAAGCCATATTGAAAGCTTATAAATCGCTCCCGAGTTTAAGGCAACCGTCCTTCTTCAAAACATGGCTGTTTCGCATCCTGATCAATGAATGCAACACCATCATCCGAAGAAGAAGCAGCATGATTCCCTTGTTAAACCTGGATGAAGCCCAATATGATACACCGAACCCGGAGGTTAGGATCGATCTGCGCGAAGCCGTGTACAGACTGGAGGAGGTGTCTCGCACCATCATTATCCTGCATTATTTTCGGGATTTACCTTTACGACAAATTGCGGAAATGCTCGATTTGAACGAAGGTGCTGTTAAGACGCGTCTCCACCGGGCTCGGGTTACATTATCAGAATGGCTTACCAATCATAAAGAAGGGGAGGTTAACGTATGAACCATGACCTTAATCACGAACTTGAACAGGCGAAGGATGAAGCAGGGGAAGTTCAGCAGTTGCCGGATACGATCCGTATGCGTTTAGACCATACTTATCGGATTATAGAGAATAGTCCTCCTGTTCGAAAAAAGCGATATTGGACTGGTTTGTTGGTGGCTGTGGCGGTGTCGGGGTTACTGATTATCGGATCGGGTTTCATCTCCCCGGTCATGGCCGAAGCTCTAAAAAACATACCGGTTTTAGGTAGCATTTTTCTGAATGACGGGGATGAAGGGTTAAAAACAGCTAGCCGACAGGGCATGATAACGGAAGTTCAACAGAGTGTTGCCCATGATGGGATTACGATAAGCATATCAGAATTGATGTATGACGGAAGTCGTATTTCAATGGTATTGACCCGGCAGACCATCGATGGCAAGAATGAATCGTTTGGTCAATTAGGCAGTAAGGCCAGTCAGCGCGGGGACGTGAATGGGGTCCAATTTTACGTGGATGGGGAGGAACTGGGGAATTACGGTTACAGCATTACAGGAGTAGGGGATGGCGCGCCGAATTCGGATATCGTGACCTTGTCGCCAGAGGGACTGCCCGACGAGTTCACATTAGAGGTCGTTATTCGAGACATCAGCGTATCGGAGCCGTTTAGATTCAGCATTCCGGTCAAAAATAGCGCTGCGGATCGTGCGGTCCTTAAATCGGAGGAGCCTAAAATACATGACAATATCCATATGGAGATCAGGAGCTTTAAAATTACCCCTGCCACAATGCAAATGATAGTTAGCATCACGGGTAAGCCAGGCCAGGATCTTAAGGAGTTCATTGAATCTGTTCCTGATCAATATAAAGTGGAAGATTTCATACATATTGATTATGAGGTGATGAACGAGAAGGGGGAAATAGCCAAATCCCTTGGTGCCATGGGCAGCGGCTCCGGCAGCCATCTTACATTCACGTTCATGTACGAACCGTTCCCAACCAAACCGAAATCCATCACGGTCAGACCTTATGTGTATAGTTCAGAGCATAAAAAAACATATATACCTGAACTGGAATTCAACCTGCCTGTTGAAGAATAAACATGTCTAATACGGAGTTAAAATGCACGGGAAAAAGAGCGAGTCAGGAGGGGAATGCCCCACTAACTCGCTCTTCTTCATGATCAGCATACGCCTAATCATCCAAACCGCTCGGTTTTATACCATTTGGACTCTCTGCCCGTGATCTTGTCCCTCATCATGGAGACAAAGGCTTTGATGGATATAACCAGAAACAGCTGGGCGTAGGTGAAATACGATACGCAGGATAGAATGAAGTTGCGTGTGTTGCTCTGACCAATGTCCGTGGCGAGCGCCAGGTTGATCTGGAGGACGTAGATATAATACATTAACGCCCATGCAATGATCAGGTACATGTACACGTCCCCCTCAAACCGGAAGGGAGAGACCACAGCCGGGTTAAACAGCGCGATGATCTGGTACACGATGTTTGCGACGAAGATGATATCCGAGATGATGATGGCAATCATGAACCAGAAGTAGCTGGCCGCGTAATACAGCACGTGCAGCTTGATCCGCCAGCTTGTCCGGTCAAACAGGTGATGAATATTATCGGTAACCACGCTGTAGTTTCCTTTGGCCCAGCGTTCGCGCTGCTTCATGTAGACCTTCAGATCCTCGGGCTCCTGCTGATAAGCCTCAGCTTGCGGAGCCAGCGCAATCAGCTGTCCTCGTGTCAGAATCTCGAACGATATAGCGGTATCCTCTGTAATCGCATGTTCGTCCCATCCGCCGATTTCCCGGATCAGCCCAGTCTTCACGATAAAGTTCGTGCCTGGAATGGTACCCAGCTTAAAAAGCTGCCATAGACCGGTATGGTGCACGCGCTGAATGGTAACCAGCTCCAGATTGATGCAGCGGGACAGAAAATTCTGTCCGCGATTTCGGGCTTTGTTGCGTCCGAAGACCGCACCATAGCGTTCAGGCTCCTCCATCGCCTTCTGCGTCAGGAACAGCAGCGCATTCTTCTCAGGCGCGGCATCCGCATCATAGACACAGATCCATTCGCCTGTGGCCTGCTTGAGCGCATCGTTCAAGGCCCCCGACTTGCCGCCGGTTCCGGTTCTCTCCAAGATGATAAAGTTGCGGTCCCGGTAGCGCTCATTGGCTTTTAATGCGCGTAAGCGCTCGGCCGTATGATCTTTGCAATTGTCGGCAATGACAATCAGCTGCATTTTGTGATGAGGGTAATTCATCTGCAGAATGTGCTCGACCGTTGCTTGGATGACCAGCTCCTCGTTATGCGCGGGCACCATAACCGTTACAGTTGGGAAATCCTCCAGATTGCTGGGGTTGACCAGCTTCTGACGGCTTTGTTTATGGATGAACAGAATCGCGCCGGCCATAATAATGATGGATTCCAGAACGGCAACCCATATACTGATGATCGAGATGACCAGCAAAAAGTCAGTCACTGAACCTCCCCCGATCGTACTTTCGTTTGATTTTTGACCGGAAGCTTAAGGTCGCCACCGTAAGAAGAAGGATGGAAATGAAGAAAACAATACTGACCCCGATGCATAGAGGGATAAACCAGCTGGTGTACGCCATCGGATCGTAGGCCTCCTTATAATCATGTTGTACACGGGTTAAATATACTCCCCGATCAGGTCGGTTTCCGTATTTCGTTCTAATGCGGAGATAATGTCATCGATGTTTTCGTACCTGCTGAATTGTTCCTTCTGGAATACGAGGCCACCGGCGCGAACCACCAGCTTAAGCGACATTCCTTTTTTATCGCGGAAGGGCACGTTCATCATGGCGATTTTGATGCGTTCCATCAAGCTTTTGAGGTACTCTGGCTTGGTGAGGGGGCACAGGATGATAAAACGCCCTTCACCAATGGAGAATTTATAGTCCTCGTAGCGAATCTGCTTCTGAATGGTGCGGGATAACTCCATAATTAGTTTGGCAAAGCGGTGTGAGCCGACAGATTCCCTGGTTAAGGGGAGAAAATCGAGTTTGAACATCACGATGCAAAATCCGTATTGATCCGAATACCGATTGGCCAAATTGGCTTGTTTCATTAGTGTGTCCTCGAATGCATCTTTACTTCCCAGGGAAGTGTCAATATCGATATCCGGGTTGGTTTTTCTTAATTGCTCCAGACGTTTAATAAACCTCCGGCTTCGGACAAGGGCCAGCTTGATGAGGATCGCAACAGCGGTATTGGCGGGCAGGAGCAGAATCCAGGACAGCGTGAGTGCATTGACGGGTGCCAAGGTGGATAGCCATACAAAATAAGTGACAAGAAACATAAAGACCGTAACCGTCGAAACCCCTACCGGAAGAAAAAAACCGATCAACAGGGCGGCAAGGGTGCCAATGCTGAACATGAATTCCGTGAAAGTAAACGTTTGGTTTACGTAAATGTTCCAGTAAATCATCAGTTGCTGGACCATGGCAAGAGCAATCAGCAGGAAATATCCGAGTTCAACGCGGCGTAAGGGGGTGGAGTTTTTCATATCTAACCTACTTTCTAAGCTCATAAACCTGTACGCTGTGATGAGTCATCACATATGTTATTTAAAAATTACCCAAATGTCGATAGATTTATCGATGGTTGTCACAATGTACATATTGGATAATGGTCTCTTGCCTCCACTGACCTTGAAACTCTCTGACAAACTGGCCCCTATCATGGATCAGGGAATACGGATAGAGTAGGGTTTAAGTATTCGTATACTATATAGAAAAGGTGACGCTGTATGCAAAAAGAGGGGACTGACTGCGAAATTATTCGCAGATCATCTCGAGTTCACTCGATCGCGGCGGATAATTACAGATAAGGTTTGCATCCACATGTGAGCCAAACTACTCCGATGAAGAACGTCAAGATGTCACAGATCGTGGCGTTCATCTGTCATGTTAGTATTGGTGTTCATGCCATAATATACAGAGTGAGAAGGTGTGCCTTATGTTATTGGATCAGATCTATGCGCAGTACAAGCCGATGATGTTTGGCCTTGCTTACCGGATGCTGGGAAATGCAGCGGATGCGGAGGACATCGTGCAGGATGTTTTTTCACATTTTATGGGGCTGGACCGGGGAGATATTGTGAACGAGAAGGCCTATTTGGCAAAAATGACAACCAACCGCTGTATCAATCTGCTGAAATCCTCCAGACGGCAGCGCGAAACGTATACAGGTCCCTGGCTGCCGGAGCCGATGCCTGACTATGATATGCTGACACGCGCCGATCCTGCGGAACGCCGCGAGAATATTGGGTATGCGTACCTTGTGCTGCTTCAGCGATTAACGCCGCTGGAGCGAGCCATTTATATCGCCAAGGAAACGTTGGGCCTCGAATATGAGGTCATAGCGGAAATGCTGGGAAAGACGGAGGTAAGCTGCCGCAAGACCTTCAGCCGGGCGCGGCAGAAGATGGGGCCTGCCCGCGAGGATCCAGCCGGCGCTGGACCCCGGACAGAAATGCAGGAACGCTTCGTTGAAGCGTTCCTGCGAGCGTCCGATATGGGCCAATTTAAGCCGCTGCTTTCATTGCTGAAAGAAGAGGTTACCCTGCTCTCGGATGGAGGCGGCAAGACTCGGGCAGCCCTCAATCCGATATTGGGTGTGAAACGGGTATGTGCTTTTTTCGAAGGATTGTACGCCAAGGGCTCATTCCGGGAGGGGTTTGAACCCGTTTCCGTCAACGGAGAGCCCGGTTTGCTGCTGAGACGGAATGGCAGGGTTTCCATGGTGCTTACAGTCGATTGGGAGCCCGACCTATCCCGGATCCGCCAGATTTTTCTGGTGGTCAATCCCGACAAATTGCGGCTTTTTAATCAAAACAGCCCGGGAACAGGCCCGTAGCAACGCCGATCCGGTTCCAGGCATTAATCGTTGTGATCGCCATAATTAAATCGACGTATTGCTTCTCGTCAAAATGCTTCCGCACACGTTCGTACACCTCGGCGGGAACCCCTGCCTCAGACAGCTTGGTCACATATTCCGTCAATTCGATGACCGCACGCTCCGCTTCGGAGTAAATCGGAACCTCTCGCCACATCGGCAGCAGAAGCAGCCGATCCACGCTCTCACCCATGGCCAGCAGATCCTTGGAATGCATATCTGCACAGAAGGAGCAGCCGTTGATCTGGGATGCGCGGAGTTTAATGATCTCGTACAGTTTGTGATCCAGCCCGTTCTTTTGCACGGCTTGTTCAAGGGCTAGCAGCGTCTTGAAGGCATCGGGATTGGCCGTTCGGTAATTCATTCGCAGTTCCATGTTCAGTTCCCCTTTACGGTATAAATTTGATGTTCAACCATATGACAGTTCACCGGGCAGGATTGTGACGTGGATTATAAGAAAAAAAAGAAACCCCTTTGGAGTCGAGAACGAGCCCCCGTGGGTAAAGCACTTCTTCACAGAAGCGCCTTCCGTTGCGGGGCACGGCTCAAGTCCATCTAAGCGAGTTTCTTTGTCTTGTTATTTTCTCATCGATAACGTGTGCTATATAGGTTATTGCCCAGCCTTAAGTGGAACGCGCAGCGCGTCGTTTCGATTGTGGGTTGTGTAGTTCGAAATGTAAATATCGAGCTCAGTCTGATCGAAATTCTCATACACGTCCATATGTTTATTGTTCTCATTGCCAAGCATACCGATCATGGCCGGCATCCCATAGCTCCGGTCTTTACCATCCAAATAATAGGTTTGATTGATACCGCCAAACGCCGGATCGGAGCTCAAGGATTCCACATAGAGATGATTCTCCTTCATGTAGTAGGTCCATGTGATCGGATACCCCGCGATAGTGGTGGTCAAGCTTTGATGTTCCGCTGAGATGCCGGTCAGTTTGATCGGATTCTTGTCGCCGGCAAATTCGTCGACACGGTGCTTGGCGATCAAGGACACAGGTTGTTTAGTAAGAGAGGCTGCATCCAGTCCGGTCATTTCAAACCGCAGCTCCGTTTGGTTGGATGAACCGGACTTATACCATATACCTCCGTTGAGCAGTGTCCCGCCAACATCCAGCTGATAATCCATATAAGGAACGCGGGTATACTTCTCTTTGTGGGTCAGGATCAATCGCACTTGCGTTGGCGTGACAATCATTTCATGAATCTTCGTTCCGCCAGGCACCTGATCCAGCGGGATATTCAGAGTCTCCTTAAATGATCCGTTTTCTAATTGTTTTTTGGACAGGGCCAAATTCAAGCTCCATGTGCCTTCAGCGGTTCCTAGCGTGCGGTCGTAAGCCAGCTGGAACTGGACACCCTGAGCACGTATGGAGTTCGACTTGAATATTTGTTGACTCAAGTATTCTCCAGAAGCACCAGGTGTCCCGAAGACAGGGGTCTCGGCTTCCTTAATAGGCTCGTTCTTGTCATTAAGGGCTTGAATCCGCACCCAGCTTCGGTGCCTCATCTCAGGATCCGTGAACGTAATGGCTGATTTCAGGAGCATATTTCCACCGGATTGATCGAAAGACTGCAGGGTCATACTGCCAATACCGTCCTTCTGAACCTGGAACTCCTGCGTATTGGGGTTGTTCGGGTCGAAGCTGATGGAATGCATCCCGTCACCCGTAAAGCGGATATTATCCAGTGAAAATTCAACGTCAGCCGTCTTCCCATCCGCAACCCAATCGGTCTCAAAATAACCCTGGAATACACCAAGCTCCTCATTCCACTGGTGGGAATAATTACCTTCAATGGGGTTGCCCATGTGATCCTTCATCCCGATATGATCAAACCCTGCTTGCACTCCCATCCGTGATGATCCGGGGTCCAGACTGTAGAGCAGGAAAGTCCGGTTGTCATCGATAAACGCCGTGTGCACGGTTAAGGTTACGCCATCCTTCGTAACGGATTGCTCAATCGTCTGACCAAGGCCCTGCTCCAGGGCGTTTGTGATACCTGCTCGATAGGAGAGCAGGCTGGACCAATCGTAGGACAGGGCTGCATATACCGGCGTAGCCATCAATGCAACGGATATCCCTGCCACGATGGCGATTTGCTTTCGCTTTCGAGGGCGAAGTGCAGCCGCATCACGGGCTGCGACCCGCAGCTCATCCTGTTGAATACTGCTCCACATCCGGTCAAAATCCGGGTAGGGCGTGGTCTTCTCTGCTTTCATTTGTTCTTTCAGATTGTTCTCAATGCGTTCCATATTGTTTCTCTCCCTTCAACCAAATGCTGTGATTTTGTTCGAGTTTTTTACGCATGATTTTCAGTGCTTTGTGAAGCCTTGATTTAACTGTTCCTACAGGAATCTTCAGGGTTTCGGCGATTTCCGTCATCGACAGCTCGCCGATGTAGCGGAGCGTAATGACGGCCATCAGCTTGTCCGGAAGCTGATTCAGCAGTTTCTCCCATTCGGCTGTTGCCGCTTTTTCCAATACGATGGTGTCTACGGATTTAACCGATGCGGTGGTCTGCTCGTGAAGCCATTGAACCTGGCTTTGTTTTTCCCGCTGTGTCTGATTCCTTCTAAGTAAATTCAGGCAGTGGTTCATCGTGATACGCATGATCCAGGCGCGTGTATGCTCAACGTTTCTCCATTCCTGACGAAATACGGTGACAAACACGTCGTGGCAGAGATCTTCCGCATCCTGTGCGTTCCGCAGCATGTAGTAGCAGGTGCGGTACACGTCCTTGTTATAAGCATCGAATAACTCGCGTTCCGTCAATCCAAGGCACTCCTTTCTTCGCGTTATGTTATATAAACAAATGACCGTTGCAAAGGGTTCATATTTTTTGAATTGCTTCTATGGATACAGAATTATTTCATTCTAACAAAAAAGAACACCTGCCCCCTTATAAAAAAGAGGATCAGATGTTCTTTAGATATCAGCCGATAACTATGTCATGTTAGCAGGACTGGTTATATGCATGCTGGGTGAATTACCGCTACCATTTTTTACAGTCTATGTTATACGGAACCAACTGATCTGTACCTCGCCGGTGAAGGCAAGAAATACGTTGTGCCTTCCCGCTAATCCTGTCAGAGGAGCCTTGACGGTTGTCCAGGCTTGGCGTCCTCCGGTAGGAGGGACCCTGCAGCTCCCGGCCTCGGGACCGTCGGGGCTGCCTGTTCTTACGATGACTTCGCCGCCCTTGATGTGTCCGCTCACCCTGGCCTCAAATGCGGTGAAGGCTTCATCGAAGCTCACGTCATGGAAAGCGATCCATCCCGAATCACCAGCCATACGTATGCTTTCGCCGCCTTCACGGCATTCGTCTATGAAGACATTTTGATAGTCATCATAATTCACGGCTCGAACGGGCTCCAGCAGGGAACGTGGTGGAATGGTTTCACCTGCGATTTGAAGAACGGCCGTCTCAGCTACTTGACCGGAGGACGGTCCGACCATGAGGGTGTAGCTGCCGCTCTCCACACAGTAGCGATCACGGGTGACATCCCAGAAGGCCAGGTCCCCCCGCTTTAAGCTCAAAGCTTACCGTTTCCGAAGCGTTTGGCTGGAGGTGAATGCGGCGGAAGCCTTTCAGGGTTTTGAGAGGTCGGATGACACGAGAGGAATCAGCCTTTACGTACAGCTGAACGACCTCATCGCCGGGCAGATGACCTTCATTCTTCACAACCAGCGTGACGGTCACTTGGCCATCGGCCCGGATGTTCGATTGGCTTAACGCCAGGCCGCTATAGCTGAAGTGGGAGTAGCTGAGACCGTGACCGAACGGGTACAACACATTCCCCTCGAAATATTGATAGGTCCGTTTTCCTTTGATGATGTCGTAATCCATTATATCCGGAAGCTGCTCGCTGGATTGGTACCACGTCATATTCAAGCGTCCACCCGGATTGTAATCCCCGTACAGCACGTCGGCGACCGCATACCCCAGCTCCTGACCGGCATGGGACGTAAAGACGATGGACGGCACATGCTCCTGCTCCCAGTTCACGGCAAACGGGTACCCGCCGACGATGACGACTACCGTATTCGGATTGGCTGCATGCACCGCCCGAATTAAAGCTTGCTGATTTACTTCCCAGGACTTCATGATGGCAGTACCGCCAGGCTGAGTTTCGAAGCGGAATGCTTCTGTCAGACGACCTTCTTGAACGATAAAACGATTAAACTCAAAATGGTTAACATCTGTCTTTGCATCTATAATTGCATTCATCTCTTGCAGAGCTGTTGCCACTGCTGCTGTTACCGCTGAAGCGTAAGCTGTTTCACAAGCAATTTTATAAACCATCACTCAATGCCCAAAACAATCTCCTTGTTCACTTTGTTAAGGATTGATTAAAGAGCCTGTAAAAGTTATTCCGCCTACTGCCGTACCGGTTCCCACTAACATTACAGCAATTAATGAATACGTGACATTTCCAGTCCCTGGTGTTGTATCTACGTGGTTAACGTTTGTTGTTGCAAACGCACTATTGGCTGCAGCATGGGCATTCGTACTGAAGATAACAGTTGCTCCTCGAAGAATCTGTAACTGAATAGAAGAGGTTCCTGCAGTCGCCTCCCAACCAACTATTCCTGTTAACCATACCCTGCTCCCTGCAGGAATGGACGTAACGGTAATTGTTTTAAGCGTTGTCGGTGCTGCAGTTAGCAAAATTGCAGAGCTCCCAGAGGTGTTAGGAGTATTCACGGATACTTGAAATTGCTGGAATACTCCTGTAGCTCCCGTTGCACCTGTGGCTCCGGTTACGCCAGTCGCCCCGGTAACGCCCGTGGCGCCGGTTGTGCCCGTAGCTCCGGTAACGCCAGTCGCTCCCGTTGCACCAGTGACCCCGGTAACGCCCGTGGCTCCGGTAACGCCCGTGGCCCCGGTAACGCCCGTGGCCCCGGTAACGCCCGTGGCCCCGGTAACGCCAGTCGCTCCAGTAGCACCTGTGGCTCCCGATATGCCCGTAGCTCCCGTTACGCCCGTGGCTCCAGTAGCACCTGTGGCTCCGGCTACGCCCGTGGCTCCGGTTATGCCCGTGGCTCCGGTTATGCCCGTGGCTCCGGTTACGCCAGTGGCCCCGATTGTGCCCGTAGCCCCCGTTACGCCTGTAGCTCCCGTTGCACCAGTGACCCCGGTAACGCCCGTGGCTCCCGTAACGCCCGTGGCTCCGGTAACGCCAGTCGCTCCCGTTGCACCAGTGGCTCCCGATATGCCCGTAGCTCCCGTAACGCCCGTGGCTCCAGTAGCACCTGTGGCTCCCGTTACGCCTGTAGCTCCCGTTGCACCAGTGGCCCCGATTGTGCCCGTAGCTCCCGTTGCACCAGTGACCCCGGTAACTCCGGTAACGCCCGTGGCCCCGGTAACGCCAGTCGCTCCAGTAGCACCTGTGGCTCCCGATATGCCCGTAGCTCCCGTTACGCCCGTGGCTCCAGTAGCACCTGTGGCTCCGGCTACGCCCGTGGCTCCAGTTGCACCAGTGGCGCCGGTTGTGCCCGTGGCTCCGGTTATGCCCGTGGCGCCGGTTGCGCCAGTGGCTCCGGCTACGCCCGTGGCTCCGGTTATGCCCGTGGCTCCGGTTATGCCCGTGGCGCCGGTTGTGCCCGTGGCGCCGGTTGTGCCCGTAGCTCCGGTTATGCCCGTGGCGCCGGTTGTGCCCGTAGCTCCGGTTATGCCCGTGGCGCCGGTTGTGCCCGTAGCTCCAGTTACGCCAGTCACTCCAGTTGCACCAGTGACCCCGGTAACGCCCGTGGCGCCGGTTGCACCTGTGACTCCGGTTACGCCCGTGGCTCCAGTTACGCCAGTAGCCCCGGTAACGCCAGTCGCTCCAGTAGCACCTGTGGCTCCGGCTACGCCCGTGGCTCCCGTTACGCCAGTAGCTCCAGTGACGCCAGTAGCTCCAGTGACGCCAGTCACTCCCGTTGCACCTGTGGCTCCCGTTACGCCTGTAGCTCCCGATGCACCAGTGACCCCGGTAACGCCCGTGGCTCCCGTAACGCCCGTGGCTCCGGTAACGCCCGTGGCTCCCGTAACGCCCGTGGCTCCGGTAACGCCAGTCACTCCGGTAACGCCAGTGGCTCCCGTTACGCCAGTAGCCCCGGTTACGCCCGTGGCTCCTGTTACGCCAGTCGCTCCCGTTGCACCTGTGGCTCCCGAGATGCCAGTAGCTCCCGTAACACCCGTGGCTCCAGTAGCACCTGTGGCTCCGGTAACGCCAGTCGCTCCCGTTGCACCTGTGGCTCCCGTTACGCCTGTGGCTCCCGTTACGCCTGTAGCTCCCGTTGCACCAGTGACCCCGGTAACGCCCGTGGCTCCCATAACGCCCGTGGTGCCGGTTATGCCCGTGGCTCCAGTTGCACCCGTGGCTCCGGTAACGCCCGTGGCTCCGGTAACGCCAGTCACTCCGGTAACGCCCGTAGCTCCCGTAACGCCCGTGGTTCCAGTAGCACCTGTGGCTCCTGTAACGCCCGTGGCTCCGGTTGTGCCCGTAGCTCCCGTAACGCCCGTGGCGCCGGTAACGCCAGTCGCTCCAGTTGCACCAGTGGCTCCCGATATGCCCGTGGCTCCTGTTACGCCAGTCACTCCGGTAACGCCCGTGGCTCCAGTTACGCCAGTAGCCCCGGTAACGCCCGTGGCTCCCGTTACGCCAGTGACTCCAGTTGCACCAGTGGCTCCGGTAACGCCCGTGGCTCCCGTTGCACCAGTGGCTCCGGTAACGCCCGTGGCGCCGGTTGTGCCCGTAGCTCCCGTTACGCCCGTGGCGCCGGTTGCACCTGTGACTCCGGTAACGCCAGTCGCTCCCGTTGCACCAGTGGCTCCGGTAACGCCCGTGGCCCCGATTGTGCCCGTAGCCCCGGTTGCGCCCGTGGCGCCGGTTATGCCCGTGGCTCCGGTTGTGCCCGTAGCTCCGGTAACGCCCGTGGCTCCGGTTATGCCCGTGGCCCCGGTTACGCCAGTCGCTCCAGTTGCACCTGTGACTCCGGTAACGCCCGTGGCTCCCGTTACGCCCGTAGCTCCCGTTACGCCCGTGACTCCAGTTGCACCAGTGGCTCCGGTAACGCCAGTGGCTCCCGTTACGCCAGTGCCTCCCGTTGCACCAGTAGCCCCGGTAACGCCCGTGGCCCCGGTAACGCCCGTGGCTCCGGTAACGCCCGTGGCCCCGGTTACGCCAGTCGCTCCCGTTACGCCCGTGACTCCAGTTGCACCCGTGGCTCCGGTAACGCCAGTGGCTCCGGTTATGCCCGTGGCTCCGGTTATGCCCGTGGCTCCGGTTATGCCCGTGGCGCCGGTTGTGCCCGTAGCTCCGGTAACGCCCGTGGCTCCGGTAACGCCAGTAGCCCCGGTAACGCCCGTGGCCCCGGTAACGCCAGTCGCTCCAGTTGCACCTGTAGCTCCCGATATGCCCGTAGCTCCAGTTACGCCAGTCACTCCAGTTGCACCTGTGACTCCGGTAACGCCCGTGGCTCCCGTTACGCCCGTAGCTCCCGTTACGCCCGTGACTCCGGTAACGCCCGTGGCTCCGGTAACGCCCGTGGCTCCCGTAACGCCCGTGGCTCCGGATGTGCCCGTAGCTCCCGTTACGCCAGTGGCTCCAGTAGCACCTGTGGCCCCGGCTACGCCAGTCGCTCCAGTTGCACCTGTGGCTCCCGATATGCCCGTAGCTCCAGTTACGCCAGTCACTCCAGTTGCACCTGTGACTCCGGTAACGCCCGTGGCTCCCGTAACGCCCGTAGCTCCCGTAACGCCAGTAGCCCCGGTAACGCCCGTGACTCCGGTAACGCCCGTGGCTCCCGTTACGCCCGTAGCTCCCGTTACGCCCGTGGCGCCGGTTGCACCTGTGACTCCGGTAACGCCAGTCGCTCCCGTTGCACCAGTGGCTCCGGTAACGCCCGTGGCCCCGATTGTGCCCGTAGCCCCGGTTGCGCCCGTGGCGCCGGTTATGCCCGTGGCTCCGGTTGTACCCGTGGCGCCGGTTGTGCCCGTAGCTCCGGTAACGCCCGTGGCTCCGGTTATGCCCGTGGCCCCGGTTACGCCAGTCACTCCAGTTGCACCTGTGACTCCGGTAACGCCCGTGGCTCCCGTAACGCCCGTAGCTCCCGTTACGCCCGTGACTCCGGTAACGCCCGTGGCTCCGGTAACGCCCGTGGCTCCGGTAACGCCCGTGGCTCCCGTAACGCCCGTGGCTCCGGTAACGCCCGTGGCTCCGGATGTGCCCGTAGCTCCCGTTACGCCTGTGGCTCCAGTGGCACCTGTGGCCCCGGCTACGCCAGTCGCTCCAGTTGCACCTGTGGCTCCCGATATGCCCGTAGCTCCAGTTACGCCAGTCACTCCAGTTGCACCTGTGACTCCGGTAACGCCCGTGGCTCCGGTAACGCCCGTGGCCCCGGTAACGCCAGTCGCTCCAGTTGCACCTGTGGCTCCCGATATGCCCGTAGCTCCAGTTACGCCAGTCACTCCGGTTGCACCTGTGACTCCGGTAACGCCAGTCGCTCCCGTTGCACCAGTGACCCCGGTAACGCCCGTGGCGCCGGTAACGCCCGTGGCGCCGGTAACGCCCGTGGCTCCGGTAACGCCCGTGGCTCCCGTAACGCCAGTGGCGCCGGTAACGCCAGTCACTCCGGTAACGCCTGTGGCTCCAGTTACGCCAGTAGCCCCGGTTACGCCCGTAGCTCCTGTTACGCCAGTCGCTCCCGATATGCCCGTAGCTCCAGTTACGCCAGTCACTCCAGTAGCACCTGTGACTCCGGTAACGCCCGTGGCTCCAGTAGCACCTGTGGCTCCGGCTACGCCCGTGGCTCCGGTTATGCCCGTGGCGCCGGTTGTGCCCGTAGCTCCCGTTACGCCAGTCACTCCAGTTGCACCTGTGACTCCGGTAACGCCCGTGGCTCCGGTTGTGCCCGTAGCTCCCGTTACGCCCGTGGCTCCAGTAGCACCTGTGGCTCCGGCTACGCCCGTGGCTCCGGTTGAGCCCGTAGCTCCCGTAACGCCCGTGGCTCCGGTTGTACCTGTGACTCCGGTAACGCCCGTGGCTCCGGTTGAGCCCGTAGCTCCCGTTTCGCCCGTGGCCCCAATTGTGCCCGTAGCTCCCGTTGCACCTGTAGGCCCGGTTATACCCGTAGCTCCGGTAACGCCCGCGGCTCCGGTAACGCCAGTCGCGCCGGTTGCACCAGTAGCCCCGGTTATGCCCGTATCTCCTCTTGCTGCGAGTAGCATATAATCTGGAGACATTCCGGGTAAACCTTCGGGATCGGCAACATTCGTCAAATAAGTACTTCCATTAAAGGTAATCACCTGGTCCGCTGGATAACTATTACTTAATGCAGGATCAAATGGAATTACTCCATTGAGTCCGACACCTGCTTCTGCAATCAAGGAATAATCTGGCGATTCTGATGGTATCCCTATAGGTGAAGAAACGTTTGCAATATAGGTGCTTCCGTTATAAGTGACCACTTGTCCTTGGGAATACAGTCCACTTGTAGCAGGATCAAAGAGAACAATCCCGCTGAGTCCAATGCCTGTCGCACCTGTCGCACCTGTCGCACCTCTAGTACCTTGTGCCCCAGTTGAACCTATTCCCTCCTGCTGACCGCTTATACCTGTAGGTCCCGTTGCTCCGATGGCTCCAGGAAAACCGATTGGTCCTCTAATGTATTTTTTATTGCGAACAAGATTGCATTGTTTTCTTTTATTTGAAAACCTCCTTTTTCTTATTGCTTTATCCCTATTTCTTTTAAAAACTGCATGCCTTCGGTTTTGATACAACGCACGCTTCAAATTCCGAATCAACCTACGATTAAGTTTGATTTTTTTCTGAATCAGCCTGATATTCGACCGTGTGCGCCGGATTGCTTTGATTTTTTTCAGACTTTTCTCACCTCCACGCTTTTAACATCTTACTTGTAATATGTATGAGGTGACTCATCGACATTTGATAAATTCTATATTTGTACAACCTCATATTGAATAAAAAAGGGTGTGCAATTTTCTCCAGTGACGAATACGACGCTTGGCATCTTAGAGCAACAAATTCAGAACTTCCCCACGTATTATTGAGGCAGTTCATCTTTCTTAACACGGACTTATTTTAAATGAACCTGCAAAGGATCACATTGCCGAATTGAAAATAGATGGTATTAGGGGAATCTTAGATATAGAGGAGCAAGTTATTATATACACGGCATCAAAATGATGTGAGTTATCGATACCAGCAAATTACTCAAGCAGCCGCCAGAGCAACTGGTAAAGGAACGACTCTGGACAGAGAATTTGTGGCGTGTGATATAACTACCGGTAAACCAGACTTTGATGCAACGATGGCCAGATTTTTATCAAATCCTAAAAATGGATCGAACACCAGGACTAATCTATGTCGCTTTTAATATTCTGCAGCATAAGGGTAAGGGCAAGAACTGTTATCTCCTT
Source organism: Paenibacillus sp. Cedars (assembly GCF_003184205.1). Classification (NCBI taxonomy): domain Bacteria; kingdom Bacillati; phylum Bacillota; class Bacilli; order Caryophanales; family Paenibacillaceae; genus Paenibacillus; species Paenibacillus sp. Cedars. The sequence goes on along the minus strand of NZ_CP020866.1, from coordinate 5,483,236 downwards.
TCCCTGCAGCTTAAATGCGTTCCTACCCCGTTTCTGCTGCAGTAGGAAACGTTAAGAATACGGGGTCGGAACTAATAGATGAAATTCCTCTAAACTCGAAATAAGACCTACTGTCACGTGAATGCGTGGGTGGGTCTTATTTTATGTAAGACTGTATTAGCAAGTGACGGTCATCTTCCTGGTATGTCAAATCGGTTGATCTATATGTTAAAAAATTGAATTTTGAAAACCCGCTGATGATCAATTCCAACGGGTTATTTTTTAATAAAATACTGATGGAAGAAATCTAATGTGTTTTTTGTATTTTGTAAATATGTAAACCTTCCTAGTGCAAAAACTAAAAAGACCACCAGATTGTATCTGGCGCTCATAGGCAGGCCATTGATGACGGCTTTTATCTTTCATAACCATACGAATGATTAGAAGTCTTATACTTCCAAAATAATCTGGTGATTGAGCCGGGAAATAAGCACATCTGATGAATTCTTGCTATGCAGTTCAGGTTGATCCTATTCACCCTCTCTTCCAGCGGAAGGTCCGGATTTTGAAATGGATACGTCATGGGGCAAAACCTCATTTCTATGCATAATTGAATTGGAAACGCTATCAGAAATACACAGGGCAGTTTCAGATCTGCTAGCTGCTGTTGTGGACCCACTCTATGATAGCGTGCGAGGGAAGAGTCAGAATACATCACTAATTAGCGTTGTTTTCATGTGAAAATTTCATTCCGCTATCATGACAATGACAACAAACCGGCAGCTTCACGAGGAAGCGCCGGTTTGTTGGTGGTATCGCTGCCAATCTGGCATTCAGGCTATTCGTTACATTCGGCATATTTCCTTGGGGCATTCCTCGCAGTGGCAAATATTTCGCAAATACTCGGGATCATTCAGAACAATGCGTCCCCGTTCGGTTGAAATTACGCCCAGTTCCTTGAGCTCGTTCAATATGCGATTGACGCTTTCACGGGTTGAACCGATCATCTCCGCCATTTCCAGATTCGTTATCCGCTTGCTGATTATGGCTCTGCTGTCCTTGCCTGCTCCATTCGTGCCGTACATATTGTACAGACGGAGCAGCAGAGAGCATAATGCGCCGGATTTACCATGCAGCAGCAGATCACGCAATTTGCTCTGTGTCGTGCGGTGCATAAGCGCCATCCAGCCCATGAATTCCAGGGCAAAGTCGCCGTTGGTGCGGATGATTTTATCCAGCTCCGTCTGCGGTACTACCCCAACCTCGCTATCCTCCAGCGCCTTGGCTTCGAATTGATGGACGGCTCGCCCGAACGGGTCGGGTTCACCGAACAGATCGCCGGGGATATGAAGGGACAATGTCGCTGACAGTCCTCCTTCAAGCAGCTTGGACACTTTCAAGCTTCCCCGATGAACAAAATACAGCTGGTCAGCAGGATCGTTCTCCTGATATAAATAATCGCCGGCCAACAATCGGACAGGCTCCGCAATCTCTCGGATTAAAGCGAGATGCGGCGGTGAGTAGACGAGGGGAAGTGCCCGCGGGAAACAACCCTCCATCCCTTGAATCGGACCTGGTGCCCCTATTCTGTTTCATACGATCTTCTCCTTCCGTAAGCTTATTCGGCAAGCTGATAATCGTCGTTGGTCCGATTGAATGTTTCGGTAAGGCCTGAGGTGAGATAGATTTGATGGTCCTTGGTGACAAAAATAGCCTCAGCATCGTCCCGGCTCTCAATGAACCGCCGTCCTTCCGCAAGACCGAGCGAGAAGACGGAAGTTGACATGGCGTCCGCGTCCATGGACGTCTCGGTCACAATCGTTACACTGAGCAGGTCATTATCAACCGGATAGCCGGTGAAGGGGCTCAGAATATGGTGATACACGTTTCCCTCAGATTCGAAGAACCGTTCATATACACCGGAGGTGACAATGGTTTTATTCACGACCTCAAGGGTGCCCAGGTGCTGTCCGCGTTGTTCCCCGGGGTCCTGAATACCGATATTCCAGGGGGAACCGTTCGGTTTTGCACCCATCGCGAGGACATTGCCCCCTAGATCGATAATGGCGGATTTGAAATCCTGCTGCTGCAAATAATCCGCGATCACATCGGCGGCATAGCCCTTGGCGATTGCGCCGAGATCAAGCGACATGCCTTTTTTCTTCAGCATGATGGCGTGTGAGGACGGTTCCAAGGTCACATTCTTGTAGTCAATTTTCTGCATTGCCGCAGTCAATTTACGATCCTCTGGCACGGCCGCATGCTCGCTGCCTATTCCCCATAGATCGACGATCGGTCCGATGGTCGGGTCGAAATGCCCGCCAGAAGCTGCTGCGTAATCAACGGCTGTCTGAACAACCTTGAAGGTTTCCTCTGAGACGCTTACAGCAGAAGCCCCTGCTGCCTGATTGACCTGATCAATCTCGCTGCCTGCAAGCAGCCGGTTCATTCGTTGGTCGATTTGCTCCAGCAGTCCGCGCACCTCATCGAAATGCTGGGATGTCATTCGTTCGTCATAAACACGCAGGCTTACAATCGTGTCGAATATAAAATAACGTTCGGTTGCCGGTGCAGTGCTTACGGCTGCTTCCTTCCGATCCGTTGTGGACGCACATCCTATTAAACCTATTAACAGGATGGCGGACATGACCAGTTTACTGCCGAAGGAAAAAAACGTGCGGTACATGGCAGGGCCTCCTCCTCTTCGATTCTGATGATTCCAGCGTATCAGACCCTTATCGTGCTGAATGTGAGAAAAATCATTTCTGGCACTTGGTGTTGGCCTGATAATGAAGATAAGCAAAGCGGAGTGGAGAGATGCTGATGAAACGCGGAGATATTGGAATAGCGCTCGTACTGATAGCCGTTGTCGCCTGGTTTGGATTGTCCAGGTTTATGGGAGAAGACGGAACGGCGAAAGGAACCTATGCCATGATCGAGGTGAACGGCAAGCATTATGATACGGTGGCACTTACGGAGGAACCGCAGGATATAGAAATCCGTACAGAGCGGGGGCATAACCTTCTGAGAATATCGCGCGAGGGAATCGAGATGGTTGAGTCGGATTGTCCGGACCAGCTCTGCGTTGGCTTCGGTCACGTCCATGATGTCCATGACACCATTGTCTGCTTGCCCAATCGCGTGTTTGTGGAAGTAACCGGAGATCAAGCTGAAGGAAGTGAGCCCGATGCCGTTGTCTCCTGATCCCTATGCGCTGCGCAAACTGATCGTGATCGCCATTTGTGCTTCATTATCGGTGGTGCTTGGCATCGTGGAAGCATTGATTCCGTTCGCGGTTACGATACCCGGTGCCAAGCTGGGACTTGGCAATATTCTCGTACTGACTTGTCTGGTCTGCCTTGGGGGGAAGGATGCCCTGTGGCTCATTGTTCTAAAAACCTTGTTGACCGCCTTTATACTGGGAAGTTTCTCGACTTTTATGTTCAGCATGTTTGGGGCTCTGGGCAGTTTCCTGGTGATGTATGTCATGCTCCGGCTCGGCGGAAGCAATTTCAGTCTGACCGGCGTGAGCATCGCGGGAGGCGTAGCTCATAATATCGGCCAATTGACGGCAGCCTCGCTCGTACTGGGTACAACGAAAATATACTTTTACCTGCCGTTCCTGCTCGGGGCAGGGGTGGTAACGGGGATTTTTGTCGGATGGGCTGCTAAACATCTGATTGAATCCCTGAGACGGATTGATCCGTTTGGCATGTTTCATGCGGAAAGCTAAGGAGGGGGCGAAGGGCATGGGCACAATCGATAAATCAAAGCATGCCGTCCTGTTGGAGCATGTGTACTACGGACAAGGCTGCACGAATGTGCTCAAGGACGTCTCGCTGGCTATTCCACATGGGCAGTGGGTTTGTATCGCCGGAAGGAACGGGGCCGGGAAGTCCACGCTCATCCGGCTGTTAAACGGCCTGCTTCTCATGAGCCGCGGGCGCATTCTCATCGATGGTCTGGAGCAAAGCGGCCGTACGCTGGGCGACATTCGGCGCCATATCGGCATGGTATTCGCCAATCCCGACGATCAATTTGTCGGCCTGACCGTGGAAGACGATATCGCGTTCGGCCTGGAAAATCTGTGTCTGAGCCGGGAAGAGATGCAGCATCGAATTCAGACCTATGCGGAACGGCTGGATATCGTCCATCTGTTAAAACGCCATCCGGCAACCCTGTCCGGCGGACAGAAGCAGCGGTCCGCCATTGCTGCTGTACTGGCCATGGAGCCTTCCATACTGGTCCTGGACGAGGCGGCTTCCATGCTGGATGAGAAGTCCAAGAACGAGTTGCTGGATTCCATGAGAGCGATGCATGCAGATGGCCGGTATACCCTGATCTCCATCACCCATGATGTGGAGGAGATGGCTGAAGCCGACCGGTTGATCGTATTGGATGGCGGAATGGTCACAGCAGACGGCAGTCCGAGGGAGCTGCTTCTGCGAGAGGACCTGCTCCAGCGGTGCAGGCTGAAGGCTCCATTTGCTCTTCAGCTGTGCAGGGAGCTGAAAGAGCGTGGGATCGATATCGGTGAGCTTGTCAGGGAGAAGGAGGTGCAGGAGGCGTTATGGTTATATCATTCGAAGAGGTTTCTTACCGCTACCGGGACCGGGGGATGACCACGATTCTTGGACTGGACGGGCTGAATCTGGAGCTGGAAGAAGGACGAATGATTGCTGTCCTCGGCGCACCGGGTTCGGGAAAATCCACGCTGCTTCAGCATATGAACGGATTGATGCGGGCAGATGAGGGGCTGGTTCGCATTCTGGATTTCAACCTTGAATCAGGCGACAGCAGGAAGATCCCTCCCAAGCTTCGGCAAAGAGTGGGGCTGGTGTTTCAATATCCGGAGCAGCAGCTGTTTGAGGATACGGTGGAGAAGGATTTGCTGTTCGGGCCGCTTAATTTCGGATGGAGTGAAGCGGAAGCCGCCGAAGCGGTCCGCCGGGCAGCCTTCTTCGTCGGGCTGGATGAGGCACTGCTGGCACAGAGTCCCTTCAAGCTAAGCTCCGGGCAGATGCGGAAGGCGGCCGTGGCGGCTGTACTGGCTGCTGATCCTGATATCCTGGCCCTGGATGAGCCTACGGCATCCCTTGATCCTGCGAGCCGCGAGGATCTGATGCAGCGGCTGCATGGGTTGACCAAGACGGAAGGGAAGACGGTGATCGTTGTTACTCACAGGTTGGAGGAGCTTGTATCCTATGCGGATGATTTCGTGGTGATCAAGGGCGGACGGGTTATTTTTCAAGGCACGGCCCGGGAACTGGTGCACAAGCAGGAGGTACTGGAGGAGGCGGGTCTGATGGCTCCGTCTTCGGTACGGATAGCAGGTACTCTTGCAGCGCAGCTGGGAATAGAGACACCGGAGATGCTGCCGGATGCAGCAGCCCTGGCGGACTGGTATGCTGGGCTTCTCGAATCACAATCATAGGGCATAAGCGAAGGGAGGGGCAGTCATGAAACGAAAAATCATTCTGGGTCGATACATGGAAGGCGATTCCTGGGTCCATCGGCTGGATCCCCGTGCTAAGATGGCGGCCATGCCGCTGTTTATGGTGGCCGTGTTTATGGTGGACGGGTACATGGGTGCACTCGCGCTGCTGCTGTTTACTCTCGCGGTGATCCGAGGTACCGGAATTCCGTACCGCTACTTCATACGAGCCATGAAGCCGCTTATGTTCCTGATGTTGTTCATTCTGGTATTTCATCTCTTGTATGATGCAGGGGGCAGCAAGCTGCTGGATGCGGGTGCGTTCAAGGTGTATGCGGGCGGACTGGAAAAAGGCATCGTATCCGCATCGCGGATGGCGCTCTTCATCATGCTGGCTGCGGTGCTGACCTTTACGACACAACCGGAGCAGCTGGCCCAGGGGCTCGGCAGCTTGCTGAAGCCGCTGACCTGTATCGGTCTGCCGACTGATCGCCTGGTACTGATGCTTGGCATTGCGCTTCGGTTCATTCCGACTATCTTCGAGGAGGCGGAACGTCTGTGGAAGGCGCAGCAATCCCGGGGACTCGACCTGTCGTCCCGGCCGCTGAGAGAGAAGGCGCGGCTGATCATTGCCCTGCTGGTGCCTGTAACGACAGGCGCATTCCGCCGCGCTATCGGGCTAGCCGATTCCATGGAAGCGAGAGGATACCGTCTGGGGGCGCCGAGAAGCCGATTCAGGGCCTTCGTATGGAAACGGGGAGACACGCTGTTTGTTGGGGCGTTCCTGCTGCCTGTGGCCGCTGCTGCACTGCTGTAGGTATGTCATGAACATGGAGAAAACCGCAGTCCCTAAGGGACTGCGGTTGGTTACTCGAATTTAATCGGAAAGGAACCGCATATGCTTGTGGAGGTATTGCGACAGCCTGTTGACTCCGGGACATTTTCAATCTCCTTCAACAGTGTTGAGAATTCGCTCAGATAGGGTAGCAAGACATGTTTATGATCTTTGATTTTCTTTTGGAGGCTCCCATCGAACTGTCCCTTCTCCAGTATGTCTTTGGCTGAAAGCAGTTTCCCGCTCTTATAATTCTCTGCTCTATAGTACTTCCCGCCAGCGTAATATTGATGGACCCCCGTATAGATTTCCATCAGATCATAATCACCGGGCCTGTATAAGCCTTCGCTGGAGGAACTGCCGAAATCCTCTACGCTCCTTGCATATTCGAACCCTTTGAAGTCAGGCGTTGACTTTATTCTTTTGTAATATTTCAGAATTTCAATGGTACCGTCTGCCAGTTCGGAATGCATTACAGCAGCAGCATCCTCGTTATCCATGACGGAAAATTCCAAGTAGGTGTTCCCATTTTGATATTCAAACCAAATCTCGCCGATCGATTGCACAATGGAATGACCTGATGTCAAGACATCATCTTGAAACAGACCCTTTGAGATGCTATAGAATTCTAGTTCGGGGTTGCTTTCTTTGCGAATCCCGCTTCCATTCGGACGATCGTTTTTCCATTCGCCTTCATAGACGATGATCGTATGATCAGAGACTCTATCCGATATGTACTTGCCAAAGCCGGATCTTTGACCATCGTACCAATCCCCGCTGTACACTTTGTAGGGTCCCCATCTCATGGTGCCTTTCCCGTGGGGCTTGTTATTCTTCACTTCCCCGTAATAGGTTACTCCGTTAGAAATAGTCAAATTCATTTTCTGGCTTGAAGCCCTGGTCTCTTCATGGGCAAACAAGAGAAATAGTAAGGCTACTGTCATAAAGCTCAGGTATTTTTTGCGCACTCTTCAATAAGTCCCCTCTTCTGATCCGTCGATTTTCACTGCCCGATGTATACGATCCATGGATGATTTACCCAGTCAAATCATAGACTAGATTCATATTAGGCGTAAAGCTATAAAATGGTAAAAATATGTATGAATTGGAAGACTGAACGATTATTTTGGTGAGATCATCTTGCAGCCCTCGCTGGCACAGGGAAACACCTATCCTAGCAAGATAGGTGTTTCCCTGTGCTCCCTATTAATCTAACGGCAAAGGGGTGTCCGTCGGTTCGATCCCCTGATAGGCCTGATCAACGGACTGCCGGATGTCCTTCAGGTTAAGGCCCTGATGCCTGCCGTCCAGATACATATTCGTGATGTCGAGGCAGGTTTGGCAGAATTTTGCGTGGGTGTTTGGCGTGAGCCGGCCATCGTCTCCCCTGGCATAATAGCAATTGAGATTGCTGCTGTGGCCGGCATCGCCGCACCCGCAGAAGCAGGGCATAAAGGCTAAGTGGCTGGCGTGAAGAATCGCCGCATTGTATTCCTTTACACTGGTTATATGGGGAAGGGGCGAAGCCGGGTTCAGCAGATAGTCGCTTTTTCCGTCCGATCGGCCGGCCAGATCCTCCGCCTGCAGCACGCTCCCCCGATACGAACCGCTTACCACTTGAACGCCATGGACACCTTCGAACGTATGCAGTGTCAAAGCGATAGCCTGCTCTGCCCGTTGTCCTTCCTCCGAGGCGGCAAAATCACGGAAGGAGGTGGATAATTCAACCACGGTTGTCCCATTCTCGGTTCGGATCTCCACGAAGGTTACGCCTGCTGGAATGGCGCTCTCAAGTTCAGGTGGAAGCAGATCCCCAAGCTGGGTCAGCATCGTCATGGCACTGACCTTGGGATAACGGACAGCGGTATCCGCCTGAACATACTGGGACACGGGCGTGAATAAACCGCTGTGCGGGTCATAGGCATGGAGAGTTACGCTGGACATGGTGCTGGGAACGGCGGATATAATCGTGCTTTCAGCCGGGCTCACGCGCTCCGGGTCTTCGGCGAGGGTCTCCAGCTCGCGCATAATCCGTTCGCTCGAAATATCTGCCGTCAATCTTCCGACTTCCTCGTCCTGAGCGTTCAGAAACAGGATGGTTGGATGCTCGATGATCCCGTACCGGTTAACGGCTTCCGTATCCTCCGAAATACTGAAGTACTGGAAGCGGTAGGCAGGGGTTTCTGCTTCCAGCTGTTCCATGGCATCCAGTGCTATGGAACAGCTGCCGCAGCTCTTAAGAGCAAAAACAGCAATGGATTTCACCTGTGTGTCGCCTGCAGCCCAATCGGCAAGGGGAGAGGACTTGAACAGCATGAAACCTCCGGCGACAAGCAGGATCAGGAAGGTGATCAGCGCTGCTCTCCACCTCCATATTTGTTTGTGATTCATGTGCTTGAACATCCTTTCATACCGAACAGGGATGCGCCCGTATTGGACGATCCCTGTTCAAGTTGGAATATATGAGTTCATGTCTTTAGGGCAGAAAATAATGGAGCAAAGCCTGTAAATCACACCGGGCCGGATGATCAGCCAATTCACCGATCATGAGCTGAGCTTGCTCCGCGTAGGAGCGTGCAAGTTCTTCGCTCTGCTCGGTTGCGCTGCTTCCCGCGATGCGGAGTATCACTTCATCCATGTCAGCATCCGCTGAGCCTGGGCCGAGCTGCCTGATCTTCGCTGCAAGGGCAGGTTCGTTCAGGGCATAGATCACGGGCAGCGTAATGTTGCCGTTACGCAGATCGGCGCCTGCGGGTTTGCCGATGGTCTCCTTGGACTGCGTGAAATCGAGCAGGTCATCCCGGATCTGAAACGCCATCCCCAGCGCTTCGCCGAATTGAAAGAGCAATTCAGCGGTTCTGGCATCTGCTTTGGCCGCCTCAGCGCCCGCTTTCAGGCAGTGAGCCATGAGCAGGGCGGTTTTGCAGCGTGTCTTCTCCAAGTACTGCTCCATCGTCAGATCATAGTTAAAGCGGTGATGCAGCTGGTCGTACTCCCCCATACAGAGCTCCGTCACGAGAGCGGCAAGCTCTGCCAAACGGTAAGCATCCTCCTCGGAGACAGCTTCGCTGGCCCCGTCTGATTCCTCGCCCGGATGGCCAGCAGCCCACTCGATCGCACGGGCGATCATGTAGTTGCCAATGTGCACGGCCGTCTGAACATCCGTTGTTTCATGCAGGGTTGGCATGCCGCGCCGCATATCGGATTGATCGATGATGTCATCATGCACCAGCGAAGCCATGTGTAAATATTCGAGCAGCACGGCGGTTTTCATGACGGCGGACTCATGCCCGCTTACCCCGAAACGGCTGCCGAGCATGACCATCAGCGGCCGCAGCCGCTTGCCGCCGGAGTTGATGAGATTCACGACGCTCTCCAGCACAACGGATGGAGGTGAGAGGTCACGGTCTGAAGTGACCACCTCCCGGAGCAGGCGGTCAAAGGAAGCGAGATCCACTCCTATTTGTTTATGAATATTCATCTGAATAATCGCTCCTTTTTCCCTTAAGGGCTCCTTATGCGCTCCGTTGTTCCAGGTAGCTGCGGATTTCACGTTTCAGCTCGCTCAGCAGGACTTCAGGTGATGCATTCTTCTTCAGCAGGGTCAGCTGCATGCGTTTGTGAAAAGGCAGGAGCCGGGACAGCAGCTTCCACTCCTTCCGTTTGACGGCAATCCGGTACATGAGTCCGGTCAAATAATCGCCGTCGAGCAGCATCCTCGTCAATCTCTCGTTATCCTGCGCGTGCAGCTTGCCGTGCTTGCTGAGCGCGGATTGAATCAGGATGCAGCATGCCAGTACCGTCATTTTGCGGGAATGGGCCAATTCATAAGCGTCCAGCATATCGGCAATGTCCCTCACCGGCCTGTTATCCATATCTGTCCAATCGATATCCGTTCCGGAATCGATATGCGACCGAAGCATGTCGATTGTATCTTGTAAAAGCTTCATATCCATCGTTGATTGACTCCTTCCGGAAGGCTCGTGTTGATTAGAGAGCGCAGGACGTTCGTTTAATCGTCCGTTACCGCCGGGGACCAGGGCAGAATCCGCGGCGGCATCGCAACGACAAGGGAACGCAACTTACGCTCTGGACACATGCGCGGCTCTGAGGTCTGATCATGGGGTTCCAAATACCGACGCAGAAGCGGCTTATGAGATGAATCAGCCGTGCATGGTGACGGTTATTCTCATAACAGTGAAAGGGATTAGTCCGTGTACACGTACCATCGCCTTACCAGCGGTATTCGTTTCCATACCTTTTTGAGCCAAGGGTACACGTAATAGTCCAGACCCAGCGTGCTGCCCGATCCGCCGATCAAGGCGATCCCTGCTGCGAGGTACCACAGCATTTCGTTAGGTGCCATGCCCGATACCCAGACCATGGCGCCCATAGCAACACTGACTATGGCTGCAGGAGCTGTGAACAATCCGACAATCAGCAGGATGCCAACGATCAGCTCAGCCAGTACCATCGAGGTCTGAAACACATAAGCAAGCGAAGTATAACCGCCGTCGCCGGTATAGAACATGAGGTCCATCGACCAGTCCACCATCGATTTTATGAAATCCGGCACTGGCAGTGCCGAGACCGCTTCAGCCGTGTAAGCGGAGGCGGCGGACACCGCATCTGCCGCTCCGGCTCCGGCGGCGTCAGCGCCTGCAGCAGAGGCTGCGCTTACGCCGTCGGCTGCTTTGGCCGGAATCAGAAACACTTTATCCGGATCGTCGATAATTTTGTGAATCTTATCCCAGCCTTGGGAGAGCCACATCCATCCGGCAAAAATCCGCAGCGGAACGAGCCAGAAATTCGGCGAACGTTTCGCAAAATGTCCCCCCAGGAAGCTGCGGTTGTTCCGGACATGGAAGAACTCATGCAGCAGGTAATGGTATACCTTGTTGAAGCCGCACACCTGGAATAAATACACCATGTTGATCAGATGCTTGACTGCCATAGCCAGGAAGCCGCTGAGCTTGAACATGTGGCCTGGAACCCCCACATTGGCTACCCCGTAACGGCTGCCGATACAGACCATCGTGCCGTGGAACGTCGGTTTGTAGGACTTCATCGGTTTGTTCAACAGCTCGGCCACGATGTTAAATGCGATGACCGGGGCTGCCAGCTCCGCGTTTTCTACCATCTGCGGGACAGGTGCAGCTGCACCCTCAGGAATGTAGAATATATTGTCGCCTACAACGTACACGTTAGGATGGGCAGGGATTTGCAGCTTGTCGTTGGTCAAAATCCGCTTGCGGCCTTTTTGCTCAACATCCATGCTGCCAACCACGTCCGAGCCTTCGACTCCTGCGGTCCAGATCACCGTACGGGATTTAATGTCGCTGCCGCCGACGGTAACGCCGTCCGCCTTAACCTCTGTAATCTTGGAGCCTGTAATGATGTTGACGTCCATTTTGCGCAGCCGTTTTTCGGCTTTGCGTATTAGCGGCTCGGGCAGGATCGGGAGGATCTTGTCGACCATATCGGCAACATGAAGAGTTACCTCGCTTGGCTCGACATGGAACTCCTTGCAGAGTTCTTTAGTAAATTCAGCCAGCTCACCGATCATCTCAACGCCGGTAAACCCGCCGCCGACCACAACGAAGGTCAGCATTTCTTTGCGAACCTGCGGGTCGCGCTCAAGTACCGCTTTGCGGAACATGTTCAGGGTGTGTTCCTTCAAGCGAACCGCATCATCATAGGACCACAGGGTAAAGGCGTGTTGATCCGCGCCCGGTATGCCGAAGAAGGTCGGCTTGCTGCCTGTTCCGATGACGAGATAGTCGTAGTTATAGGTTTGTTTCTCACCGCGGAGTCTCTGGTTGTCAAAATCGATATCGCCGATCTCATCAAGCACGACATCCACGTTACGGAATCCGGCAAACACTTTTTTGAGATCCACCTTAATGGAATCTTCCTCTACCCGGTTAGCGGCTACTTCATGCAGTTCGGTCAGCAGTGTATGATACGGCTTGCGGTCGATGAGTGTTATCCGCAAATCCTTCTGTTTACGCAGTCGTTTAGCCAGCTTCTTGGCCGTGAGTATGCCGCCATATCCGCCGCCCAGCACGATAATCTGTTTCATGCGAATCTCCCCTCAAGGAATAGTTGTCTTGTTTCTATCGCTCTTGCTGCTTATTTAGCGCCTTCGAGTGCTTTGGCTGCCAGTTCTACGAATCCGTTGACGTGGATGGATACACCGGAAATGGCATCGGTTTTGCCGTCTTCGGCCGTAACGATTGCTTGCGGATCTTGTTTTTCGATCAAGTACTGCTCGGCTTGATAAGCCTGCTCATGCCATTCAGACTGAGCGCCGCCTTTCTTCATGCCGTACTCCCCGGATTTGGAACGGGTCACTTTGTCGGTACCGCCGTCTTTGTGAATACCATTCCAGCTAACGGCTGCGATCTTGCCATTGATGACAGTTACGTCAACGGTTTCCTTCCAGCCGGAGTTGGCATCGAAGTCAGCCGCTTCCGCATGGTAGCTGCCGTCTTTGTATGGTCCTGCTTCGACAGGTCCTGCCGCGAGGGCTTTTGCTGCCAGTTCGGTAAATCCGTTGACGTGGATGGATACCCCGGAAACGGCATCCGTGCGGCCTTCATCGTTCAAGGTCAAGCCATCGACAGACTGCTGAGCCACGAGGTATTCCTCCATTTTGGCTGCCTGCTCATGCCATTCCGCTTGAGCGCCGCCTTTTTCCTTCATGCCATAGAAACCCTTCTCGGAAAAAGTCTTTTTGTCCAAGCCGCCGTCCTTGTGAAGTCCGTTCCAGTTGGCGCTGACGATTTTTCCGTCTTCGACTTGAATGGCTACGAGCTCCTTCCAGCCGGAATCTTCGGCAAACTCGCCTTCAGCGTAATACAAGCCGTCTTGCAGGGCTGTTCCTTCTTGTGCCGGTTGCTCCGTAGTTCCGCCATTATCCGTGTTTTGGCTCTCTGCCGGTTTGTCCGTGGTGGCAGGCTCTTGGTCTCCGTTGCCCCCGCAGCCAACGAGCAGCGCAAACATTAACATAATGGAGAGGGATAGAGAGAGTGTCCTTTTCATTCTGGTTTCCTCCTATAATTTTGTGAATTACTTCACAAATGATGTTCTTGAGTTCATTTTATTCTTAAAAAGAATAGTTATCGGTGAAAAAAATCACAAATAGCAATAATGCTCCGGGTGTGGGACCACTTGAATGACTCCAGATGAGGGCTATTAGGCTAGATGATGCCTCGAATATCATCCAGCGAAGGGATCCCTTCACGATCCATCAGCTGAATCAGCTCTTCAGCCAGGGTATCGCCGGCTCGCAGGTTGATGAAGTTGAAGGTGCCGATCTGCACGGCTGCCGCACCTGCCATGATGAATTCGAGGATGTCCTCGGCACAGCTGATTCCGCCGATCCCAACGACGGGGATGGATACGGATCGGGCTACCTGATGAACCATGCGAAGTGCAATCGGTTTAATCGCCGGCCCCGATAATCCGGCATAAGCCCTGTCAAATACGCTTCGCCGTTCCCGGATATCAATCGCCATCGCTTGAATCGTATTGATAAGGGAAAGCCCGTCAGCGCCTTCGGCTTCGCACATTCGTGCCATTTCCTTCAAATCCCGTGCTCCGGGAGAGAGCTTGACGAGCAGAGGCAGCGCAGTAGCTCTGCGGACAGCCCGGACCACCTCTTGTGCCTGTTCGTTCTCAACGCCGAAGGCAAGTCCGCCTTCCTTGATGTTGGGGCAGGAGATGTTAAGCTCGATCATATCGATGGCACGCTTGCCTGCTGCCTGTAGCTTGAGGCTGGCTTCCGTAAGCAGCTCGGCGCCCTCCGTATATTCACGTAAGGTACCGCCGCCAAGATTGACGATGACCGCGGTCCCATGCGAGGCCATTTCGGATAATTCCGAATCCAGAAAAGCCCGGATCCCCGGATTCTCAAGGCCAATGCTGTTCATGATGCCGGATGGCGTTTCATAGAGCCGCGTACCCGTATTGCCGGGGCGAGGATTCAAGGTCAGTCCCTTGGAAACGATGCCTCCGAGCTTGCGAAGCGGATACAGATCCGCATACGGTTTGCCAAATCCGAAGGTGCCTGATGCCGCCAGTATCGGATTCGACAACGGCACGCCTGCCAGTTCACAATCGATGGAGATCATTCCAATTCACCTCCTTCGCCGGGAAGACAGGACCATCGGTGCATACTTTGCGGCTTGCGCCAGCGGAGGTTAACGTGCAGCTGTTGCATGCCCCGATGCCGCAGCCCATTCGCTTCTCGATGGAGACGTGAAGCTCGGCGTGGGTGCCCTCCACTTTTTTGGCCAGAGCTTGCAGCATGGCAACCGGACCGCATGCAAGGATCGTGTCGTAGCGGCTCGGGTCAATTGCATCCACGATGGTGCCGCCGGATTTGACGGTGACATTGCGGCTGATCTCGTGGAATCCGGTGACTCCGAAAGGGACGCTGGTGTATCCCAGATATACGCTGGCATCAGGTATTTCCTTAGCTGCCAGCAGCAGTGGGGCTGCTCCAATGCCGCCTCCTACCAGTGCCGTCCGGCCTTGGGGCTCAGGAAATCCTTGCCCGAAAGGCCCCTCCAGCTGAATCTTGTCACCCGCTTGAAGCGCCGATAGCAGCCATGTGCCTGTTCCATGCACGCGATACAAGAAGGAAACGGAGTCCTCCGTCAGGTTATGAACGCTGATCGGTCGTGACAGCACGGGATAGGTATCCCAGCAGCGAAGCATGAAGAACTGCCCCATTCGTGCCGAATAGCTGCCTTGAATGGTAAGTCGATAGATGCGATGAGCCAGTTTGACATTTTGAATAACAAGGGCCACGTTCTCATTCTCCTCCCTTGGCGTACTTTATTTTCGCCCGCAATGTTCCTTGCTACAGTATCACAGACGGATAACGCTACCTGTGACATTTCTCATATTCGGGCGTCGGTCGGGATTGATACCTTTTGTATACATAACACTAGACCTAGAAAAGGGTGGGGATCCTACATGAGAACACTGGTAATCGTTGCACATCCGAGTCTGCAAACGGGATCACGGATCAATCGGGAACTAACCGAGACGGTGAGATCTATGGAAAATGTGACGGTGCATGACCTGTATCAACAGTATCCGGATGGATGCATCGATATCGCGGCAGAGCAGCAATTGCTGCTTCGGCATGACCGAATCGTGTTTCAATTTCCCTTCTGGTGGTACAGCTCACCGCCCCTTCTGAAGCATTGGTTCGACCAGGTGCTGACTTTCGGATGGGCGTATGGTCCGGGCGGCGACAAGCTTCGTTGGAAAGAGTGGGGCGTGGCCGTGACGACCGGTGGAGCCGAAGAAGCGTATGGCAGCGGGGGATACAACCGCTATACGGTGGAGGAGCTGACACGGCCGTATGAAGTGACGGCCAGTCTGGTAGGCGCGGCGTACTTGCCGGTATTTACCGTCCATAATGCCATGCAGCTGACGGATGAAGAGCTGCGGCGTTATGCGGAGGATTTTGCCCAGCATGTAACAAATGTGGTGCGGTCCCGATAAGGAAGGTACACAAAAAGTGTGCGGATTCCTGCGTAGCGGATCTTTTACGGTTTTACGAACAGCGAGGAAGGCCAAATCGTCGTTTCCCATACTCGAAACTACAGCCTGTTGAGGTTCCGTGGCCGTTTGGATAGGAAGAAATGAAGAGCTGTTTAATTAATCGATGGAATAGCTGTTTGAATAATTGAAAACTGATGGAATAGCCTGGCAGCAGAAGCTTCCGGGCTATTCGCTGTGGAGTCATACAGAGGGCGGTAAGGAGAGGCTTTACTGGAGCTGCTGTGATTTTATTTTTAGCGTGGGGCACAGATGCGCAGGCACGAATCATTTGTGATCGGCAAGGACATGGAGCATCAAAATACTTGAGAAGTTACCGTTGCAATGTGGGGAAGCTTATTTTATACTCATATACATAGATTTACGATACATAGATTATCTAGGTATTGGAGTGATAAGAGAATGAGCATTAACAAAGAGCTGCTTAAGGGCAGCACCGTCATTTTATTACTTACCGTGCTGAACAAGCGGGAAATGTACGGTTATGAGCTGATCAAGGAGATCGAGCAAAGCTCGGACGGGGTATTTCTGATGAAGGAAGGCACGTTATACCCGATTCTGCACACGCTTGAAGCGGAAGGGTGGCTTGAATCCTCTTGGAGTCAGCATGATGGCCGAAAGCGTAAATATTACCGGATTACCGAGCTTGGGAAGGACCAGCTCCGTGAGAAGACCAAGGAATGGGTCAGGTTCCGCACGGCGGTGGACACCGTGATCGGGGAGGGTCGTTAGCATGCGACCGATCGAAGAATACAAGGTGGTGCAAGATTTTCTGGGCCGCGTGTGCAGGCAGGTGCGTGCCAGAGCCATGCATCCGGAAATCCGCGAAGAGCTGCTCGGGCATATTGAGGAGCGTACGGAGCTGCTGATGCTGGAGGGGAATGCCGAAGGGCCTGCGGTGGAGGATGCGGTAAAACAGATGGGGGTCCCGGAGGATATCGGCAAGAGCCTGCATCTGGCCCATCGGCCTCAGATGGATTGGAAGCTGCTGGTTCTGCTGGCCCTGCTCTCGATTATTGGACTGTTCGGCGCGCTGAGCGTGGACTATGCCGGCACGGAACACGTCACAGATATATTCGCAAGAAAAGCCGTGTTTCTGAGTATAGGATTCATCCTTCTCATCGCCCTCTATTTCCTGGATTACAGAAAGCTTAAAAAATATTCAGGATTTTTATTTTTCATCACGCTGTGCCTCATGGCGATGACGGAATTTTTCGGCTCAAATGTGAATGGGGCAAACCTATATCTTCACTTCGGGCCTATTGTGATTCCCATGCTGGGAACGGTTTCCGTCTTCCTTCTCCTATTTGCTGCGGCAGGCATGAAGCCTGCTAGCAAATGGGGACCATGGGAGGGGGTATTTCACATCCTGTATCGGGGTGTGCTGCCTATCGTGCTGTACAGTCTGAGTGGATCCATGGTGTATATGTTCATCTACTTGCTGGCGTTCCTGGTACTGACTTGGACTACCAAAAAGAATAGTAAACAATTTGCAGTATTGACCCTGCTGCCGTTTGCCGGATTGGCGGTTGTCCTGTTTACAAAAAGGAATTATCTCATGTGGAGACTGGAGGGGGTTGCAGATCGAGAAGGAGCCGGGGGCTATTTCATGCGGACCATCGCCGATGCCGTTTCTTCTGCCGGCTGGTTTGGTCAAGGTTTTGCAACGCCGAATCCGGGGATCCCGTTCGTTTACAGCGACTCCATATATCCCTATCTGATCTATTGCTTCGGCTGGATGTTTGGCATTGTGGTCGGGATGGTCGTTCTTTTGTTCCTCGCCAGAATGTGGAGCATATCCAATGTACTTCACGATTCCTACGGGAAAAATATCGTGACCGGTGTCATTGTCGTGTTGGGCCTGCGCCTGCTCATGCCGATCATTATGGGACTTGGCGTGGTACCGGTTGTGAGTCTGGATTTTCCATTCATCTCTTATGGCGGCACAAACAACATGCTGGACCTCGCTGCGGTCGGTATGCTTCTCTCCATCTACAGACGGAAGAACATGATTCCAAGCGAAGCGGGGGATGCGCCTTCTGTGAAGGCGGCGTAATTGCAATGCTGATGTAGCCAACTTATGTTATATCGAACAGGTTTATCGTACAACTTCTACTGTTTTAGCCCATCATGATTAGATAACTCTTTTCGAAGTTTAGGGAGAGTTATCTTTTTTTAAATTAACTATTGTAAAAGTATTCATCATTTAGCTAATGTAACCTGCCTATATATGCAAGATTATTATGGCGTGATGTCATTAAACTTCTGGAAGCTAATGCTGAATTATATTCTGTCAAGGAGGAACCGCATGCGGCAAATGGAGGAGTATCAGATTGTTCGGCAATTTTTGGACCGTGTGTGCAAACAAGTTCGCACAAGACAAATGCATATAGAGATTCGGGAGGAACTGCTCAGTCATATCGAAGATCGGGTCGAGTTTTTGATGCGGGAGGGGAATACGGAAGAATCGGCCGTGGAGGATGCGGTAAAACAGATGGGGGTCCCGGAGGATATCGGCAAGAGCCTGCACATGGCCCATCGGCCCCAGATGGATTGGAAGCTGCTGGTGATGCTGGGGCTTCTTTTGATTATAGGGCTGGTTGGCATGTTGAGTGTGTATTACGGAGACGAAAGGTATTCCATCGTCCTTGCAGAGAGAAAGTTGCTCTACCTCGGAATCGGTGTTCTATGTATGACCGTTTTTTATTTTCTGGATTATCGGCAATTGAGAAAGTACTCGGCACCTGTGTTTTTCTTCGTCGTCCTTCTATTAGCCTTCTCGCTGTTATATGGGCAGTTATACGATATGAGAACTCCTTATATCAATATAGGTTTCATCGGCGTCAATATCATCACGTTCTCGCTGCTGCCGCTTCTGATCGCCTTAGCAGGCATGAAGCCTGCCAGCCAGTGGGGACGGTGGGAGACGGTACTGAACATCTTGTATCGCGGGGTTCTGCCAGTAGTTCTGTACAGCATAAGCAGCTCGATTATATACACGTACATTTATACGGTCGGGTTTCTTGTATTAACTTGGAGAACGAGCAGAAGCCGAAAACAATTTGCCTTGATTTCTGTGATGCCTCTTGCGGGGTTATCCATTTTTCTCTTCACTCGCATGGATCATTTACTGCTCAGGTGGAGAGAGTTCGTGAATCCGTCAGCCAAGGAATTGTGGTACATGGGGAATAACGCTGAGACGATCCAGGCAGCGGGCTGGTTTGGACAAGGATTTGGTGAAGTTACACCGAAGATCCCTTATGTCCTGTATGAAAACGTGTTTCCTTATCTGATCTATTGTTTCGGGTGGATGTTCGGGATTGCGACAGGAGTGCTGATTCTTCTATTCCTCATGAGGATATGGAACATTTCTGCGGTCCACCAAGACATTTATGCTAAACACATCTCTTCGTTACTGATCGTTGTTTTTGGATTCCGCTTGCTCTGGCCTATGTTAATGGGATTGGGTGTTTTTCCAAAAGTTACATTAGAACCGCCATTCATCTCCTATAGCGGGATGAACCAAATCATGGACCTCGCTGCGGTCGGCCTGCTTCTCTCCATCTACAGACGGAAGAACATGATTCCAAGCGAAGCGGGGGATGCGCCTTCTGTGAAGGCGGCGTAATTGCTGTGGAAGATCGTCTTTTGTTATACTGATGGGCATATATACTCACGATGAGGTTAAAAGGAGACGTATATGAACCTGTTAATAGCAGATGACGAACAGCACATGCTTCATATTTTGAAAGCTTATTTCGAAAAAGAGGGGTTTACTGTCTTTCTTACCCGGGACGGGGAAGAGGCGGTCGACCTCTTTTATCATCATAAGATGGATCTGGTCATTCTCGATTGGATGATGCCCAAGCGGAGCGGGATTGAAGTATGCAGAACCATTAAACAGCTTGGCCATACGAAAGTTCTGCTGTTAACCGCTAAAGGCGAGGCGGACGATGAGTTTGCGGCTTTGCAGTCCGGTGCGGATGATTATGTACGGAAGCCGTTTGATCCCCGTATTCTGCTGCTGCGCGCCAAGAAGCTGCTGCATTTGAACGCCAAGGTCGTGATCGGCAACGTGACCGTGGATTTGGAGGAGCAGCGGATTTACCGCGGGGAACAGGACGTGATGGCTACGCATAAAGAGTTCGAACTCATGAAATATTTTCTGGCCAACAAAGGTCGGATTCTGTCGAGAAAAATGCTGCTGGATCACGTATGGGGCTTTGATTATTTTGGCGATGAGCGCACCGTGGATACCCACATCCGGCGGCTTAGGGAAAAGATCGGCGAGTCATGCATTCAGACCCACCGCGGGATGGGATACAGTCTGGATGATCGCCTATGAGCAAATTAAGCAAAAAGCTGATCATCCGCATTACGCTGGTGCTCTCCGCCGTATTCATCGTGTCTCTTGCCTTAAATACGTATTTTCTCCCGAAATACGTGTTATACCAACAGAAGCAGAAGCTCGCGGAAGTGAGCTCCCATGTGCTGTCGATGGAAAAGAAGCGGCTCTTGGAGGAAATAGCGGAGCTGGAGCAGACCTACCGGGTTACGATCGTTTATGCGGATCTGGCGGAGAGCGAAGATCAGTTGAATGACCGCCTCAAGACGCGGCTGAATGAGAAGCGGATTACGCTCAGCCGCTTTTGGCTGACTACGGACAACATCGATACGTTGCGGGAAGGCGGAAGGGTTAACAAAATATACGACCAACCCAAATTAAAATCGAACTTCCTCGTCAATTTTTTGCCAATGGAAGGGAATGTTGTTGCCGTTGGAGAGTCCATTCCGTATACGTCTGACACCATCTCGATGGTTAATCACTTTAATGTTTATATTTGGAGCGGGGCCCTGGTGGTGCTGATCCTGCTGTCCGTGCTGTTTACGACACGAATCGTCAAGCCGCTGGCGAAGCTGAATGAAACCGCCGAAGCGATTTCCAACCTGGCCTTTACAAAAGCGGACATTCGCACCGGTGATGAGGTGGAGGAGCTGGCTGAGCGGATTAACTCGATGAGTACCAAGCTGGAGAGTGCCCATGTGACACTTGAGGGGAAGAATGAGGAGCTGCGCAGGTTTATTGCCGATATTTCACATGAGCTGAGGACACCGTTAGCCTTGATCAAGGCGTATGCGACAGGCATTCAGGATGGACTTGACGACGGAATACGGAAATTATACGAAACAAAACCGATGACATGACGGAGATGGTTGATCGTCTCCTGTTATTCTCCAAGCTGCAGGTCGAGCCGTATACGCATGCTCCTGTTGAGATTCGTCAGCTGCTAACCGGGATATTGGATACGTACCGCTTATCCTTTGAACAGCAGGGTTTAAGCGTGCAGTTTGAGGATTTGCTGCCGCCAGAGGGCGGCATGGTGATGGCCGACGAGGCCAAGCTGGCCTCGGTGTTTCACAATCTGCTGACAAATGCCATGAAGTATACCGCGGATGAAACCATCCGGGTTAGGGCAGAGCGCAGGGTGGGTGTTTTTCATTTCGAAATCACCAACGCAGTAGGACCGTCTGCAAGATCTCCAGTCGATTGGGATCACGTATGGGAGCCGTTTTATGTGATGGAATCCTCGCGCAGCAAGTTATACAGCGGCACAGGCCTAGGCCTGTCGATTGTACGGACGATTCTGGAGAAGCATCATGCCATCTATGGGGTCCGTCCTGACGCAGATGAGGTGACCTTCTATTTTTCCCTGCCGTTCATGGATCATCATAGCGATCCTGAAATCGTTCGTTCGTGAGGAGGATCGATTAGAGCCAATGCATCAGCCGTGAGGCTGTTGTATTGGCTTTTTTTGCTGCTGTCACATTGATGTAACAGAGGGGACCTAAGATGTAGTCATCACCGAGAGAAAGGGATGACACCCATGATTCATAAACTGCCGAGTCTGCTGCTGAGCCTGTTTTTCCTGCTAGTGGTGCTGCTGCTGTATGTGGGGCACCGAGTTCTGGGATAAAGAGAGGAAGAGGCTGATATGAGAATGCTGGATCACGACGGAGTGCAGGCAAAAGCTGCTGCAGCGGGAATGGGCAAATCACCTAGCCCACTCCGTGTCATCGTTTGGATTGTAATCGGAATGCTCCTGCTGACTGCCGGGACTTATTATTATGCTACGCAAATAGAACCGAGCCGACTGACGGTGACCCATCATACGGTGGAATCGCCGAACCTGTCGCAATCTTTTCATGGGATCAAAATCGCCCAGTTCAGTGATACTCATCTTGGCGAAAGCTATTCGAACCGCCAGCTCCATCAACTCGTTCAGCGATTGAATCGGGAAAAGCCGGATTTGGTCGTATTTACGGGCGATTTATTTGATTCGGTATGGCGAAGTCCGGCGAGTATCCAGGAAGTACCGGATATTCTGTCCGAGATCGAGGCACCGCTAGGCAAATTCGCCGTTTATGGCAATCACGACCGCGGAGGCGGGGGCAGCCGCGTGTACCAGGAATATATGAAAAAGGCAGGGTTCCGCGTGCTTGTCAACGATACGGCAAACATAACGCTCGGCAGCGGAGAGACGATGACCGTTGCGGGCTTGGACGATTATCTTCTGGGTCGGCCGGACGCTGAAGGTACACTATCCGACCTGAGCGAAGATCACTTCAATATGCTGCTTGTGCATGAGCCTGACGTAGCGGATCGCTTGCTTGGGTATCCGATTGACCTGATTCTGTCCGGTCACAGCCATGGCGGTCAAGTGAATGTGCCTGTGCTGGGAGCATGGATCAGGACTTCGCTGGCGGACAAGTATATAAGCGGGATGTACGACTTATCCGGCTCAGAGCGGGAAGCACGGTTATATGTGAACCGGGGCATCGGCACAACGCGCTTTAAAATCAGGCTGGGCAATCCACCAGAAATTTCGGTATTTACGCTTCATTCCGGGGCCGGTTAATAGCTCCGTGCATTAAAAAAAGCGAGATGATGGTTCTCTCGCTTTTTTCGTGGCGCATTTATCGTGTGGTTGTCTCGGAAGCCATTGCAAGTATGCCCTGGGCCACGCGCATCCTGTACACTTCCGTCATTCGGTCCGAAGTGGTGAACAGGGCTGCGCCATTCCCAGCGTACCGGCGGCAATCTCCTCGATATAGTGGCAGGCTGCTTGATGGCCGCCGTTCTGCTGAATCACCTCCCGAAGCGCTGGGGCTTCGGATCTGCATAGGTCCCTGGCATACATGCAGCGAGTGTGGAACCGGCAGCCGTCAGGCGGATTGATTGGGGATGGAACATCCCCTTTCAGGATGATTCGTTCCTTCTTGCGCTCGGGATCCAGCGTCGGGATGGCGGATAGCAGGGCGCGGGTGTAGGGGTGCTGCGGCTGCTGGAAGAGCGCGCGCTTATCCGCGATTTCCACAATTTTTCCCAGGTACATCACGATGATCCGGTCGGAGATATGGCGTACAACCCCGAGATCATGGGAGATGAACAGGTAGGTGAGCTTGAACTCGGTTTGCAGCGATTTCATCAGATTGAGTACCTGTGCCTGGATCGAGACGTCGAGCGCTGAGACTGCTTCATCGCTGATGATCAGCCTGGGATTCACGGACAGGGCACGGGCGATCCCGATCCGCTGTCGCTGCCCGCCGCTGAATTCATGGGGATAACGATTGGCTTGATAGGAAGCCAGCCCGACGGTCTCCAGAAGTTCGATGGAACGGGACCGGCGGTCCTTCTTCGGCACGACATTCTGAATGTCCATCGCTTCTTCCAGTACCTGCAGCGCGGTTTTTCTGGGATTCAGCGACGCGTAGGGATCTTGAAAAATCATCTGCAAGTCTTTGCGCCTTCGGGTCATCTGCGTTTTGTTCAGGGAGAGCAGATCCGTCCCTTCGAACAGCACCTCGCCGGAGGTCGGTTCATCCAGCCTTAGGATGGCCCGGCCTGTGGTGGATTTGCCGCAGCCGGATTCGCCCACGATACTGACGGTTTCCCCCTCATGCACAGAGAACGAAATGTCATCCACGGCCTTTACGACATTGACGGTGCGGCCAAGGACGCCGCCCTTGATCGGGAAATACTGCTTGAGATTCTTGACGGTTAACAGCTCTTTGCTCATGGGAGAACGTTCACCTCGCTTTCGGTCTGCCATTGATCCGTGTATATCCAGCACCTTACCTGCTGATGGTCATCCAGTGCCTGGAGGTCAGGCAGCTTGTCATAGCACAGCTGGGCGGCGTGCGGACAGCGCGGCGCAAACCGGCAGCCATCCTGCGGATCATAAGGGCTTGGGACGGAGCCTTTAATCGGCTCAAGCGTTTCTTTATCGACATCATGCCGCGGCAGCGAGTTCATCAGGCCGACGGTGTAGGGGTGCTTCGGGTGCTTGAACAGGGTCCGCACATCGGTATATTCCACCACTTTTCCGCAGTACATGACCGCTACGTCATCACAGGTTTCGGCTACAATGCCCAGATCATGTGTGATAAAAATAATCGACATTTGCAGCTTCTGCTGCAGTTCCTTCATCAGCTCCAGTATTTGAGCCTGGATGGTCACGTCAAGCGCCGTGGTCGGCTCGTCTGCGATCAGCAGATCGGGGTTGCAGGCCAGCGCCATGGCAATCATGACACGTTGGCGCATACCGCCGGACAGCTGGAAGGGATACTGGCGCACTCTTTTTTCCGGGGAGGGAATGCCCACCAGCCGTAACATGTCGACGGCTTTGTCCATGGCTTGTTTTTTGCTCAGATTCTCATGAATCTGATACGCCTCTGCAATCTGATCGCCAACGGTGAAGACCGGATTGAGCGAGGTCATCGGCTCCTGGAAGATCATCGAGATTTGGTTGCCCCTTAATTTGCGCATCTGCCGGTCCGATTTATCGAGCAGATTCTCTCCGTTATATAGGATTTGTCCTCCAACGATTCGTCCCGGATGAAGGATCAGCCGCAGGATGGACAAGGACAATATGCTTTTGCCTGAGCCGGATTCGCCAACGATCCCGAGTGTCTTCCCCTTACGTACGCTCAGGCTGATATCATCCACCGCTTTCACTTCTCCCAGGTCGGTGAAAAAAGAGGTCTGCAGGTTCTTGATCGTAAGCAGATTTGATGCGTGCTGTTCCATCTTCATCATGGTCTAAGCTCCCTTCGCTTTCAATTGATCTGACGGTATTTGCGATGTTGGCTCGGAGCGGCACGATGTTGGGCTAATCATGAGTATATGTCCCAAAATCCCGAAACAAAGTAATTTCAGTAAATGCGGCTCTTTCGTTAGGCTAATGAGGGTTTGGTATCTAATGTTGGTGTGCAAAAGGCTCCCAAATAGCTCAGATTGTCTCAATTAGGGGTAGCTTTCGGACCGTGGTTCCGCTATTTGTTGGTTTTTAGCCATTTAGTAGCAGTACGAGGACACCAGATCCGCTATTGCGAGATATTCCGGGATTAATCCACGGTTTTGAGTAGATTAACGGATCGTGTGTCCGCAAGGGCTCGAGAATAGGTCGATTCTGAGCAAATAGCGGATCGTGTGTCCGCAGGAAATCAAGAACAGGCTCGCTCCTCGGATCGTGTGTCCGGTGTTGGATTAAATGCCCCAAAGTTCCAAAACAACTAATTCAACTAACCAGGGGTGTATGTTCCAAAGTCCCGAAACAGTACGATGTTGGGCTACTCATGAGTATATGTCCCGAAGTCCCGAAACAAAGTAATTTCAGTAAATGCGGCTCCTTCGTTAGGTTAATGAGGATTTGGTATCTAATGTTGGTGTGCAAAAGTCTTCCCAATAGCTCAGTTTGTCTCAATAGGGTAGCTTTCGGACCGTGGTTCCGCTATTTGTTTGTTTTTAGCCATTTAGTAGCAGTATGAGGACACCAGATCCGCTAATGCGAGATATTCCGGGATTAATCCACGGTTTTGAGTAGATTAACGGATCGTGTGTCCGCAAGGGCTCGAGAATAGGTCGATTCTCGGCAAATAACGGATCGTGTGTCCGCAAGGGCTTGAGAATAGGTCGATTCAGAGCAAATAGCAGATCATGCGTCTGCGCAGCACCCCAGAAATAGATCAAGTCCGGCAGGCAGCGAGTAGGGGGTCAATTGGAATCCTAACCAGATCAATCAATCGAAATCGATGCGCTTGTTGAAGTATCGGTAGGATATGTCCACGAGCAGATTGACAAGCACGAACATGACCGAGAGCACCAGTACCGTGGCCTGCACAACGGGAAAATCCCTCGCCCTGATCGAGTCGATCACATAGCGTCCCATGCCGTTCACGGCAAAGACGGACTCGGTCAGCACCGCCCCGCCGAGCAGGCCTCCAAATTCGAGGCCGATGACCGTAATGACGGGAATCATGGCATTTTTCAAGGCATGCCGGTAGACAATGATGCGCTCCCGGACACCCTTGGCACGGGCGGTGCGGATGTAATCCTGACCGATAACCTCCAGCATGCTGGAGCGGGTCATTCTGGCGATAATCGCAGCGCCGCCTGTCCCGAGCGTGATGACGGGAAGGACCGTCTGCGACCAGGTGCCCCAGCCGGAAGGGCGGAACCAGCCCAAATCTACGGCAAAATACTGAATCAACATGAGCCCCAGCCAGAAGTTCGGCATCGACAGCCCGAACAGGGCGATGAACATGACGCCGATGTCGGCAGGCGAGCTTTTTTTAACGGCGGAGATGATGCCTGCCAGAATGCCAAGAAATACGGCCAGGATCGTACTGTAGATGGCCAGCTCGATGGTGATCCAGAACCGGCTTTTGAATATTTCATCGGCGATGGGACGGTTGCTGCGGATTGAATCGCCGAGATCTCCTTGCAGCAAACCGCTGACATAGTTCCAATACTGCAGTGGCAGCGGATCGTTCAATCCCAGATTTTCGCGGATTTTCTCAACCTGCTCTTTAGGTGCCCCTTCCCCAATAATGACCTGCGCCGCATCCCCCGGGATGAGGTGCATCAGCAGAAAGACAACAATGGTGACGCCAATGACGACAGGTATCGTCTGAATAAGCCTTCGAATGGAATAGATGAGCATGGCCCGGCAGCTCCCTTCATTATTTTTTCATTTTCGGGTCAAGGACATCTCGCAAGCCGTCACCCAGCAGATTAAATGCGATGACCACGACAACGATCGACAGGCCGGGGAACAGGGCGACATGAGGGTGATCCATAATATAGTTGCGCCCATCATTCAGCATGGCTCCCCATTCCGGTGTCGGAGGCTGGGCGCCAAGACCGAGGAAGGAGAGACCGCTGGCGGTCAGGATGGCAACCGCAATCCGCAGCGTAGCCTGCACGATGATGGGGGATGTAATATTCGGCAGAATATGTCCGAAGATGATGCGGCCGTCGCTCGCGCCAAGCGAACGCATGGCATCGATATATTCGAGCTTGCGGACGGCAAGCGTGGAGCCTCGGACGACTCTGGCAAAAGTGGGAATCGAGAAGATGCTGACTGCAATGATCACGTTAAACAGGTTTTTTCCGAGAACGCTTACAACCGCCAATGCTAGCAGAATGCCTGGAAATGCCAGCATGACATCAGTAATTCTCATAATGAGAGTATCCCATTTGCCGCCGTAATAGCCTGATATGATTCCGAGTACGACACCAAAAGCAGCTCCGATGATGACGGAGATAAAACCGACCGAGAGTGTGAGGCGCATGCCGTGGATAATTCGTGTGAATATATCTCTTCCGTTGTGATCCGTACCGAACCAGTGGGCAGCAGAGGGTTTGAGCAGTTTCGTAGAATAGTCTACTTTGGTCGGATCATACTGGGTGAGCAGGGGGCCGATGACAGCGACAATAATCATCAGCAGGAGAAAATAACCCCCCCATAAGGCCGCTTTGTTTTTCCTCAGACGGTGGTAGAAAGATTTCCATTGTACGAGGCGGGTTCCATGATTACCGGATTCTTGTGGTCTGGCATCAGCGGTCATGTTATGCACGTGAAATCATCCTTTCTCAGAGTATGGATATCAGAATTGGTGTCGTAGAAACGGCAAGTAAATCTGGCTTCTTCTGGTATAAATATCAAATAGTAAAATATATGTTAACTGTGTATAAAATATTTTCCTATTTTGATTGAGAAGGGGGAGTTTGTTTCACATGGCAGGTAATAGAAGATTAAGGTGGCTTGTCTGTATCTTGGTCATACTTACCGTAGTGCTCTCAGCGTGCAATAGTTCAAGCAAGAGCAGTAATCCCGAAACGCCGTCAAATAACAGCAATACACCGGCTCCGGAGACAGGCAGCAAAGATCCCGCCGAGGGGACGACCGAAGCCGGTGCGAATGAGCTTGTGATTGCCTGGCTTTCTGATCCGCCATCCATGGACCCTCATATGTCGACGGACCAGCAAACGAGTGTAATGACAACACATATCTATAACACGCTGGTGATTCATGATAAGGACCTGAACATTCAGCCCGGGCTGGCCGAGAGCTGGAAAGCAATCGATGAGCTGACATGGGAGTTCAAGCTGAGACAGGGCGTAAAGTATACGGACGGCTCCCCATTCAATGCCGAGGTCGTAAAAGCGAACATAGAGCGTATGCAGGATCCGGACGTAGCCTCTCCGCGAGCCTCGCTTGTCGCCATGATTAAAGAGGTCAAGGTTATTGACGAGTATACGGTGCAGTTCGTGACCGAGTATGCCTTCTCGCCGCTGCTTGCGCATCTTGCCCATTCCGCGGTCAGCATGGTGAGTGCAGAGGCCATCAAGCTGGATTATGACAAGCTGAAGGCAGGTGAGAAAGCCGGCACGTACCTTGCACAAAATCCGGTAGGTACGGGCGTCTTCAAGTTAGAGAGCTGGAACCCCGGGCAGGAAGTGAAACTTGTCGCAAATGCCGATTACTGGGGGGATAAAGCGAAGGTGGACCGGGTGACGTTCAAGGTCGTAAGTGAAGAAGGGACGCGGATCGCCGAGATCGAAACGGGATATGCGCACATTATAGATCCGGTGTCGCCAAGCAGCATCAGCCGCGTTGAAAGCACAGATGGCATGTCGTTGAACCGTCAAGCCTCGCTGAGCTTGTCTTATATCGGATTTAATAACGATAAGAAGCCGTTTAATGATGTGAAGGTAAGGCAAGCCTTGTCCATGGCCATCAACAAGGATGAGATCATTTCGGGTATTTATGAAGGTACGGGAATTCCTGCCGTGGGTCCGCTGGCACCGGACGTAAACGGCTATGATGCCACCGTAAAGCCGATCGAATATAACATAGACAAAGCGAAGGAACTGCTGAAGGAGGCCGGGTACGAGGGAGGTTTCTCCACAACCATCTGGACCAACGATAATCCGGAGCGCATCAAGGTTGCCGAGTATGTACAGTCCAAGTTGAAGGAATTGAATGTCGATGTCAAAATCGAAGTGGTGGAGTGGGGCGCTTATCTGGCCCAGACGGCAGAAGGCAAGCATGATATGTTCATCTTGGGCTGGTCTACGGTAACGGCTGATGCCGACTACGGCATGTATGAGCTGTTCCATTCCAAAAATGTAGGGGAGCCGGGTAACCGCACCTTTACGAAGAATCCTGAACTGGATAAACTGCTGGATGCAGGTCGCAAGGAGAACGATCCTGAACAGCGCAAGGCAATCTACAAACAGGCGCAAGAGAAGCTGGTTGAGCTGGCCCCGATGTTGTATATCCACCACCAGGAGTATTTAAACGGAGTCAGCAGCAAGGTCGAGGGCTTCTGGAGACATCCAAACGGTATTATGCAGCTGCATAATGTGTCAATTCAACCATAGTGATTTTATGAAATTTTCATAGTTTTGACCGGTTTTGATCTAAAGAGGAGTTTATAGTGAGAGAGGCCGCCATTGGGCGGCCTCTTTGTTGGTTCTCTAAGAGAACCAGCATAAGCAAAGGGAACAGGTAACCGAACCGATCTAACATTGTTGAACTCTAAAAGCAAGAATCGAGATCGGTCAGCGACATCGTAGAAATTTTGGGAATTGGCCAGCCGCAAGTGCGTTGCCATCTGCGGATATTGAGTGAGGCAGGGCCGGTGATTGTCCTTAAGCCAGCTCTGATTCCCGGTACATACGGATAAGCAGGTCACGGCGATGTCATCGTATGGCCTGCTTCTTGGCTTGTATAAGCAAAGAATTTCCTGCTTAAGCGATGATCCCCATCAATTATTTTCCAAGCCAAAACTCGTCCAAACAAAATAAGTAAATTTTATTAAAAATAAAACCATGTTATATTAAATTTACTAACGCCTTTGGAGAGGGGATAGGACGCATGAGTGGTTTGAAGGAAATTGCAAGGCTCGCGGATGTCTCGGTGTCTACAGTGTCCAATGTACTTAACGGACGCAAGAACGTGGGCCAGGATACGAGGGAGCGGGTGCTGAGATTATGCTCGGAACATGGCTATTTTCCACATAAGGGGACCAAATCCGATAAAAGCAACACGATTATATTCGTATTCAGCGACTTTGATCGCGATTATTATTTAAAAATCATCAAGGGCATCAGCCATTGCCTGACGGAGAACGGGTATGACCTCATCATCTGCACGAATAAATCCAGCACGAATTTCATGCGCAGCAAATTTGCAAGCGGTACCATAAGTCTGGACCGGAATATGACGGACGAATATTTGGTCTCTGTAGCTACGCCTCAATTTCCCGTTGTTCTCATGGACCGGATTATCGATAACGAGTATGCCAACACCAAGAGCGTGATCGTTGACAATTACCCTGTGATGTGTGAGATGGTCCAGGCTTTGGTGGATAAGGGGTTCAAAACATTTGGATACATCGGCGGGCTGGAGTTTACTTTGGACCATAAGGAGCGGTACGCCGGATTTATAGATACGCTTGCGAAGAACGGGATCGTCTTTGATCGCCGCAATTACTTTCATGGCGACTACAGCGAGGAAAGCGGATATCAGGCTGCCAAAATCCTGGTACTGAGTAACGCCTTGCCAGAAGTGCTGGTCTGCGCGAATGACAACATGGCTCTGGGCGCGATTAAAGCGCTGGAGGAGAATGGATTGCGGGTACCGGAGGATATCTCGATCACCGGATTCGACAATTCGGATGCGGCGGCCATGGCCGGATTGACCACGATTGCCATCCCCCGTTATGAAAGCGGTTATTTAGCGGCGAAGGAACTGTTGGAAATGATCAAGGGCACCACGGGCAGGGAACCCTTTAAACTGAATGCCACCATCCAGTGGCGGAAAACAGTAAAATAAAACGCAGGGAATTTAACTAGTAAAATATCTAATATTTTACTAGTTTTTTTACTTCATATTTTTATGAAAACGCGTACAATTTTTATTGACAATCTAGATAAACCGCCATATGATGGGTTTGTAAACGTTTTACTTTATAGAGTCCTTAGGGGGAGGCGTGTCACTTGAAAAAAGTAAAAAAGGTATTAAGCATACTGACGGCAACCGCTTTGGTTGCGACACTTGCGGCCTGTGGCGGTACATCTGACAAAGAGTCTGGAGCAGCATCCGGGGGAGATAAGCTAAAGAAAATTACGCTCTTCCAATCTAAAGTTGAAATTACAGAACCACTTGAAGCCTTGGTTAAAACTTATAAAGAAGAAACCGGCAACGAGGTTGAAGTATGGGGTGCAGCGGGCGATGCCTATTCGCAGCAGCTGGTAGCAAAGCTCGGCAGCAATCAGGGACCGACGATATTCAGCGTAGCACAGGGACCCGAGTCCGAGAAGCTGAAATCCTATTTCTCCGACTTGAGCGGCGAAGAGTATGTTAAGAACATTGCGCCTGACATGGAATTGAAGGTCGACGATAAAACCGTTGGCGTTCCATACGGTGTAGAGGGCTTCGGCCTTGTATACAACAAGGACCTGGTAGATCCGGCGAATGTGAAAGACCTGGACTCCTTCACCAAGACGATGGAGCAATTGAAGGCTGATGGCAAGAACGGTTTGAGCTTGTCCCAGGAGGCATACTTCCTGATCGGACACATTCTCAATACACCATTTGCGCTTCAAGCGGATCCGCTGGCTTATATTGAACAGCTGAATAAAGGCGAAGTGAAGATGGCCGACACGAAAGAGTTCCAGGAGTGGGCCAAATTCATGGATGTGATCAAAGCCAATGCCAAGAATCCACTGGAAGTAAAATACGACAGCCAGATGGGTGACTTTGCAACAGAAAAAACGGCTATGGTGCATCAAGGCAACTGGAGTTACTCCATGCTTGCGGACTTCGGTGATTTCGGCTCCAAGGTCGGCATGATGCCGTTCCCGCTTGCGGGCAACGATAAAATCGCCGTTGGCGTGGCGAGCTACTGGGTCGTCAACAATCAGGCTGATGCTGATGAAGTCAAAGCTGCGAACGCTTTCCTGAATTGGCTGTTTACCAGCGACACAGGCAAGAAAGCCATCGTGGACGATTTCAAATTCATTCCGGCTTTAACGAATATTGAAGCAGGCGACCTGGATCCATTGTCCCAAGCGGTGCATGAGGCAACAACGAAAGGCGAGACGATTACTTGGGCACTGAACTACTTCCCGTCGGGCATCATCACAAATGACCTGGCTCCGGCGACGCAGGAGTACTTCATGAATCCGGGCATGACAGGTGAACAGTTCCTGCAGAAACTTGATGAGGTATGGGCGAAAGCATCCAAGTAAGAAGCAGGCAAAGCCGCTGAAGTGAAATAACAATTCCATGAAAACGAAAGCCTAGCCTCCGACGTTCTTATGATCCAAGAGCGTTAGGCTTTTGTTTTTTTTCTAACACGAATTCAAGGTTTGATGCCGCCCGCGCGGGAATCATCCGGAACGGAAAGAAGGTATGGATTATGAGCAAAAGAAAGGACAAAGCCTGGTTTGCCCTGTTTACGGTGCCGCTTCTGTTTATTTTCACGACGGTCGTCATCATCCCGTTCATTATCGGTATTGTGTACTCTTTTGTGAATTGGGACGGTATTCCGGCCAATCCGAAAGTATTCGTAGGGTTTGACAATTACGTTCAGCTGTTCCAGGACGACCGATTCCTGTCATCGGCTTGGCATACGGTTCAATTCACGCTGCTTGCGCTGGTCTGCGTCAATATTTTGGGGCTTGGGTTTGCACTGCTCGTTACGACAAAACTCCGCTCAAGAAACGCGGCACGGACGATGTTTTTCATGCCGAACCTGATCGGCGGTCTGATCCTGGGTTACATCTGGCAGTTTATTTTTACGGATGCCTTCAGTTTCTTGGGAGAGAAAACAGGGCTCGGCAGTGTGTTCTTTAACTGGCTGCTGCATCCGCAATTTGCGTTGTATGCCATCGTTGCGGTGTTCACCTGGCAGCTGGCAGGTTATACGATGATCATCTATATCGCGGGAATCCAGGGGATTCCGGATGAGCTGATGGAAGCGGCCAAGGTCGATGGCGCCAGTCTGTGGCAGCGTCTGAAGAGCATTGTGTTCCCGCTGTTGATGCCTTCCTTCACGATCTGTCTGTTCCTGACCTTGTCGGGTGCGTTCAAAATCTATGATGTCAATCTGTCCCTGACCAAGGGCGGACCGAGCAATGCGACAGAGATGTTTGCGATGAATATCTTCAATGAGATCTTTGCTTACGGCAATTATGGCTTAGGTCAGGCAAAAGCGATCATCTTCTTCCTGATTGTTGCTGGACTCACGCTGACGCAAGTCATCATCACGAAGAGAAAAGAGGTGCAGATGTAATGAAGAAATCAGGTAAATGGCTGCTCGACATTCTGCTGTTCCTCTTTGCGCTGGTCTTCTTGTCTCCGGTCTTCCTCATGCTGATTAACTCGTTCAAGGATCGTGCGGAGCTGTATGAGAATGCGCTTGCGCTGCCTTCCTCCTTCAGCTTCGAGTATTATAAATCGGCGATGGAGAAGATGAATTTCTTCACGGCTTTGGGCAACTCGCTGTATGTCACCATCATCTCGGTTGTCATTGTCATCGTGCTCGCCTCCATGACGGCCTGGATGCTGGTGCGTACGGATAACAAGCTGAGCAAAGTCATTTTCTTCACATTTGTGGCAACGATGCTGATTCCGTTCCAGACGCTGATGATGCCGCTGATGCAGGTCATGGACTGGATTCGCAGCAATCTTCACATTCCGATGCTTAATACCCATGAGGGTCTGATTTATATGAATATCGGTTTTACTTCGAGCATGGCAGTCTTTCTCTACCACGGCTTCATTAAATCCGTGCCGGTGGCGCTGGAGGAAGCGGCAACGCTCGATGGCTGCTCCAAACTGGGTGTATTCTGGAGAATTGTGTTTCCGCTGCTGAAGAACATCAGTGTGACGATTGCCATCCTGAATGTCATTGCCCTGTGGAATGACTATCTGCTTCCATCGCTGACATTGTCCGACAAAGGGCTGCGGACCATTCCGCTCTCCACCTTCTACTTCTTCGGGGAATTCACGATTGTGTGGAACCAGGCGATGGCAGGTCTGACACTGACCATTATCCCGGTGGTTATATTCTATATTTTCGCGCAGAAATACATCATCAAGGGGATTGCGGCAGGTGCGGTAAAATGAGGCGGATCATCACGAGAGCGGACGATTACGCTTCCAGCCGTTCAGCCAATGCTGCGATTGCCCGAAGTGTGGATGCCGGTTTTATTAAAAATGTGTCCATTATGGCGCCCGGCCCCTATCTAGCCGAGGCCGCGCAGCTGCTGGCGCATCGCAAGGACATCTGCTTCGGGTTTCATATGACGCTGAATGCAGAGTGGGATAACGTACGCTGGGGACCTGTTGCCGCGAAGGAACAGGTTCCTTCGCTTGTCGATCGGGCCGGATATTTCTATCAGGACCCGATCTTGTTCCGGGATCATCCGCCTTCACTGCAGGAGATTATCGTGGAATGCGAAGCACAGCTTGATAAACTGACCGCAGCAGGGTTCAAGATTTCTTACGCGGACTCTCATATGCTGCCGGAACGTTTCATACCCGGGCTGCAGGAAGAGCTGGACCGCTGGATTGAAGCGAAGGGGCTTATCAACCATCGCGATTACTACAACTTCTTCCCGGGTGGTGTCCCGGACGGCGCCGATTCGTTTGAAAGGGTGCTTGGCGGTCTGACGGAAGACCAGTACTTCTTCCTGTCCCATCCGGCACTGTATTCGGAGGAAATGGTGCAGTGCGGCAATGCTCAAGTGGATGGGGAGGAACTGGCGCGCGGGCGTAATGAGGAGGCTTCCTTTCTTGCACGGGAGGACTTGAATGAGATTAGCGAACGACGGGGCTTTCGTGCGATTCGATATGATGAAGCGGTTCCATTATCCGGTGTATAATGGAAGCGTACGGATGAATGTATCTTGTTAATACAGGGAGAGGCGAAAGGAAGATGAATATGAATACGGTTCCGTTATTGCCAAGAAGTACCCCCGAAAACCAAGGAATCTCATCACAGTCTATTGAACGTTTTATCGCATCGATTCAGGAGAAGGAGCTTGAGCTGCACAGCTTCATGCTGGTGCGGCACGGGCATGTCGCAGCGGAAGGCTGGTGGAAGCCGTATCAGGCGGACAAGCCGCACATGCTCTTCTCGTTAAGCAAAAGTTTCACCTCTACCGCGATTGGACTTCTGGCCCAGGAAGGCCGGGTCACGCTGGAGGATCAGGTGATCGGATTCTTTCCGGAAAATACGCCGGAGGAACCTTCTCCAAATCTGTCCGCGATGACGATACGCGATTTGCTTATTATGGGAACGGGGCATGCCCAGGAGCCTGCCATGCAGTCCGATATCTGGGTAGATGATTTTTTCAAACAAGCAGTCGAGCATGAACCTGGAACCCATTTTGTCTATAACAGCGCAGCGACTTACATGCTCTCGGCTATTCTGCAGAAGGTAACCGGCATCACGCTGCTGGATTATCTGCAGCCCCGTCTGTTCGAACCGCTTGGCATACATGGAGCCACCTGGGAAAGCTGTCCGAAGGGAATCAATACCGGTGGATGGGGGCTTAAGGTGAAGACCGAGGATATCGCCAAGTTTGGCCAGCTCTACCTTCAGAAGGGGGTGTGGGAAGGCCGCCGCCTGATTCCGGAAGACTGGATCGAAGAGGCAACCTCGAAGCAGATATCCAACGGACCTGCGGACTCCACATCGGATTGGACCGAAGGCTACGGTTATCAATTCTGGATGTGCCGTCATGGAGGATATCGAGGTGATGGCGCATTCGGCCAGTTCTGCGTCGTGCTGCCGGAGCAGGATGCGGTCATCGCCATTACCTCCGGCCTTGGGGACATGCAGGAAGTGCTGGACGTGGTATGGGAGCATCTGCTGCCTGCCATGGGACCTGATAAGCTGCCGGCTGACACGGGGGCCGAGTCCTCTCTTGCCGGAGTGCTGCAAGAGCTCAAGCTGGATCCCCCAAGGGAAGAAGCGCGTTCCCCGATCGAGCAGGACATTACCGGAATTGTGTATGAGCTGGAGGAGAATGAGGATAAGCTGCATTCGATCTCCATTCGGTTCGAAGAAGATGGCGCTGTAATGGAGCTTGCGGGGGAAGACGGCACGAATTCGATTGCCTTTGGCCGCAATGAGTGGAAGTCAGGAACCACGAAGTTGATTATGCTCGAGGATAACGACTATGCCGCCTCCATGACCTGGAACGACCAGACGCTGAGACTGACGATCCGGTTGACGGAGACGCCGTTCTATTTAACCACGGATTGTACCTTCGATGAGGAGGGGATTCATCTCGCTTACTGGATGAACCAATCGTTTCAGGGCAAGGTGGTCCGGGAGATTAACGGCAAGGCCAAGGTGTAGAACATGTAATTTTTGCTTTTCTCCAAACGGATATGATGTGGTCGTCATCAGACAATGGGCTAAAGTTTTAATCAACCTGGCCTTTTACAGACTGAAATTATGTAAAAAGCTGAACTAGATGATGCTAGTTCAGCTTTTTCAGTATATTCTTATACCTTCTTGGTTCGAGTCGGCTGGGTTTAGAGTATCGTTAACTACAAGTAATCAGCTTCTGTATCCATTTGATCGTTATTTCATCTTTGACCTCTAGGCTCCAATCAGTCGGAAAGCACAAATATTGTTCTTCTTCGGGCATTTTAGGCAGCTGAGAATGTACAATAATATCAGCGTTACCGTCATGATTGTAGTATTGAGGAAAGCGGTATTCCTGGCCTTCAAGTGACCGATACACATAAAAACTGAACTCAATATCACCCACTACACAGAACGCATGACCTTGAATCCTAGGATCGCACCAGACATGGGTGCCTTTCAGCTTGTTTAATGAAAGCAGGAAGCCGTTCTTTTGAGCTTCCGTCAAATGAAAGTCGTCCAAATAATACCTGGACGATATTCGATCAAAATTCGTATCGATAATCTGGTAGTTTAGAATAACTTCGGCGCCCTTTTTAAGAACGGTATTAAAATAATCTTTCTGGATTCCGCCCTTATACCTGGATAATCGGCTTTTTACCAAGTAGTCGATATTACTATGGTCTAAATTTCGACCAAACGTTAATAGAAATCGTCTCTTATGCAACTTTACTCTGAACCCCACTTTGGAAGTGAATTATGGTATAAATCAATATTTCCTTTATGATCAGGCCAATCATCTTTTGTATGATAGTGCCACCGAGTATGATTTCTTGATTGGGAAGTAAAGACATCTAGTCTCAAATATTCTGTACCATCTTGACCAAATAAAGAAATAATTTGCTCGCCCTGATTAATCCCGTTCGGTGCGGAAGGTAACTCAGGTCCTTTGTTTCTAGTATAACCATATCTTTCATATTGCGCTTTAATTCCTGGCTCTATTTGAGGCCAAACTTCTCTTTCGAAACGATCACCGAGTTGCTGCTGGATTTTCTTTCCCATCTTCTTTTTTACAGCTGCTTTTATTATAGCAGCAACAACCGCCCAAACAATAGGCCAAATCGCCGGTGAAATTTCACTCTGAATACTGGGATCTGACAAGTGACTAATCGTTGAGGTCTGACTATTTGCTATATCTGCAAAAGCAAGTATCAAGGCAAATTCTTTGCTGTACTCGTCGTATTCCTCCATTTTTAATTTTAAATTGTTGTCTGTTTGGATTGCTTCCTCTATGCTTGTAGAATGTTCTTGAATAAATAATAGAAGTTCTTGAATCTCGCTTTCTGATAGTTTTAATTCCTCTTGAGTCTTTTGCAGTTCGCTATGTGCAGGAAGCGCGGATACAGTAATTGCTGCAAATACCGTATTTAATAACATTACCAAAGCCAAAAAAGCGGCTACTTTTTTAATTACTCCCCAAAAACTCAAAAAATCAACCCCTTACTGTTATTTTTTATAATTAACACGAATAATATATATTAAAATCCTAAAATTTAACAAATGAAAAAAAGTTGTGTTTTCTCTAAAAAAATAGTGTGATTATGAATTTATAATAGTAAAAATGGTATATTATAATATTTACAGTTATCTCTTTTACATATGGCGAACTTTTCTACTTCAATTGTCTGCAAATCGAAAAATCAATCGGAACTATAATGATTTTAAAATGCTCAATAAAAGAATCTTCGGCATTGCAAAGAAACCTCTCCACTATCGTAATGGAGAGGTTTCTTTGCATGCCGGAAAGCCAGAATCGCTCCGACACGGCCATTGCCTGCGTGATATGTATGTCTTCCTGCATGCCGTCATGATTTTTGCATATGAGTTAAGGTAGAGGGTGCATTTGGTTTACCTTACAAAGGGGGCGCATGCATGGACGGAACCGAGCTTTACCGTAAAGTGATCCTGACGGTGTCCGGCAATAAACTCGTGAAGTGGCTGTCGATCAAATACGGAAGGAAATTGGCAGGCCGATTCATTGCCGGCAATACGCTGGATGAGGCCTTGGATGAAATCGAGAGGCTCAATGCGAAGGGCATTCTCGTCACGCTGGATCATCTGGGGGAGGGCATTACGACGCTGGACGAAGCGGCCGAATACCGCGAGGAATATTTGAAGCTTGTGGAGGGAATCGCACAGCGGGGAGTGCAGTCAAATGTGTCATTGAAACCGACGCAGATGGGCATGGCACTGGACCTTGAGAAGGCTTACGAGAATATCAGGTCGGTGGTGAAAAAGGCGAAAGAGTTTCGCAATTTCGTGCGTCTGGATATGGAGGATTCGCCATATACCCAGGCGACAATCGATATGACGCTGCGGCTCCATAAGGAGGGGCTGCCCAATGTGGGCACCGTGATGCAGGCCTACTTGTTCCGCACGGAGGAAGACGTGCGAAGCCTGATGGAGGCGGGGGTCAATCTGCGCCTGGTAAAGGGGGCATATAAAGAGCCCGGAACCATTGCCTTTCAGCAGAAACGCGAAGTGATCGATAACTATAAAAAATTGATCAAAATGCATTTCGATCAGGGAGCGTACACTGCGATTGCCACGCACGATGACAATATCATCGACTGGGTCAAGGTGTTTGCCGAGCAGAGCCGCATAGAGAAAGAGGATTTCGAATTTCAGATGCTGTACGGGCTGCGAATGAACGATCAGGCTGCGCTTGCAGAGGATGGCTATCGCATCCGTTGTTATATGCCCTACGGGACGATGTGGTACCCGTACTTCACCCGGCGGCTGGCGGAGAAACCGGCTAACCTCATGATGGTGCTGAAAAATATGTTCAAGTGAGGGGTGTGAACACCGCCCTTACCTTAAAAGAAATAATAAGCTTGCGAGCAATCCATCAGGAAGGACCGCTCCAGCGGGAGGCTGCCTAGGCGTTCGCGAGTTACATGCTGGTGCAGGTTCGTCTCCAGATCGGCTAAC
The DNA here is from genome assembly GCF_003184205.1 of Paenibacillus sp. Cedars. NCBI lineage: Bacteria > Bacillati > Bacillota > Bacilli > Caryophanales > Paenibacillaceae > Paenibacillus > Paenibacillus sp. Cedars. The sequence goes on along the minus strand of NZ_CP020866.1, from coordinate 5,443,679 downwards.
GCCGATACGGCGAGCAGCATCCGAGCGGATCCCCATTGCTGCTGCTGCTGAGCATAGCGTATGGCCTCAGTCACGGGCATGCCCCGCAGCCTTGCAAATACAGATGCCCAGCGGACCAGATCTGCGAATTCTCTCGTGCTCGGCAGGGCATATTCCGCATAACCGGCTGCTTCTCCGCAGCTGATTTTGAACAAGCCGCAGTTCCAGCTTCGATCGCTCCAGGGGATAAAGCGTTCAGCCGAGCCCCAGTCGAAACGGAACATTTCCATATAGCGGATGGGCTCTTCACATATTGTTGGCGCTGTTTGGATGGCTGTTGCCTGTGCTTCGAATTCGATGAGTTTCGTCATGATCTACGCTCCCTTATAAGATGTTATATGCAAGACAAAAAGGCCTGGTGAGCAGAGAAACCCCGCTCTCCAGGCCTTTTTCCGGTTAGCAGCCGATGAAGCGGCCGCTTTAGCTTGGCTGGATCGTGTTCTCTCTCAATACGCCTACGAGGTTAGCTGTCGGATTCGGGCTTGAGAGCGCCCTACCACAATGCCTGGTCAGGCATCGCGGATTCACCCCATTCACCAACAGAAGTCCTATCGGTGATATTGGTTCCCCCGTCTCCCGATCTGTCGGGAGCTCAGCGTATAACGTGTGTTGCGAATAGATGGATGAATCATACGCCGGAGGCAGCCAAAAGTAAATGACCGTATTTGACGCATACATTCCGAAAATCGATGAAATCCGTAAAAGAAAACGTGTACATTTGGTATTGTCATCTATTATCATGGCAAAATCTCAGTATCTCGATGGATTGCGATAAATTCGAGAAAACAAGAGAAATACATAGTATGGAGCAGTATTCGAGAGATAATGAAGATATACTGGTTAGATCTTGTTCCACATTCAGCCACACGTGTTTCTGAGCTCATTTACATCCCGCACGGCCGGACGTATGATACGAACTATGAATTGACGGATGATTCCAAGAGCAGGGCACAGCGGCAGCCGGTCGATAAGATTCATAAGGATACAAGGCAGTGTGAGAGCTGCGGTGCTCCTTTATGAATGAGAACCTCGGCGAAGGCACCATGGGTCTTCCAGAGGCTCAGGGTCAAGCGACTCTCACGGCTTGACTCTGACGGCTGTACAGTTCTGCCAGGCTTGGAATATAAGTCAATAGCTAATTGAATAACATGCTACTCGTTTTCAATTTTCGCTGAGTCCTTGAATGGAAAAGGAACGGGGGAACCAGTCGGGAGATGAACTTGATCTCTCAGGGGTGAATCCCATAGACAAGATAACGGTCTATGGGTAGGGCGACTCTCACGCCCGAATCCGTCAGCTAACCTCGTAAGCGTATCGAGAGAGGCAACGATTGTCGTGGACTTTAGCCACGGTGTATTTCACCGTGGATGAATAAGAAGCCTGCGGGAAGAGTTCTTCTCCTCCCGCAGGCTTCTTTTTGTTGCCTTCTCTTTCTGAAACTTAGGAGGAGAAACACATGGAGAAACCGCAGGATTTCATCTTGGTATCCGCCCCGAATAAGGCCGGGGAGGAATTTATCCGCCAGTTGATGTACAAACACATTTCGTTTGCAGCTATAGCCAACAATCGGGCCGAGCAGGAGAGGATGATGGAACTGGGCTGCAAAGACATTATTCTGATTGATACCAGAGACGAGTCAACCTGGATCATTCCCGAGTTTCCCGTCAGCAAGGTGTTTCTGTTCGAAAGCAGCTTGAATCTGTGCTGCCGCTATTTGCGGATTTGCCGGACATGGACAACAAAGTCGATTTACGTCATTACCCACTCCAGCAATCCGCGGTTGATATATAAGGGACTGGGCGCCGATGTGGTGCTTCATACGAACCATCATCAGGTATCTTTCCTGATTTCGTCCATTGTCAGCTAGTTGCAGATTTAATGCCAAATACGGTTCGTGGAGGATTGGATTATGCAGGATTTTTATATGGTGCTCATATTAGGAGGGACCTACGGACTGTTCATGCTGTTTATGTCCTGGTGTGGACGCGTGGTTTCAGAACCGGAGGCTGATCAGCTGTGATCATATTATTGGTATGTACGCTCTTTATTTTTCTGTATTTGATTTATGCGCTGGTTCACCCTGAAAAATTCTAGGGGAACCGCTGAAGGAGGAAGGCACTCGTCATGGGCATTATACAAATTGCCATCGTTATTCTGGTTCTGCTGCTGCTGGTTAAGCCGCTCGGAACCTATCTATATCAGGTATTTCGCAATGAAGATAACCGAACCGATAAATGGTTCTCCTGGGCAGAGAAGCCGATATTTGCACTGATTGGCTTGAAAGACCGCAAGGGGATGACCTGGAAAGGGTATGCTCTCAGCTTTGTCATTACGAATATCATACTGGTAGCTTCAGGCTACCTGATTCTGCGGCTGCAAAAGGTACTGCCGTTCAACCCGAACGGAATCGATAATATGGAATCAACCTTGTCATTCAATACGATCATCAGCTTTATGACCAATACGAATCTGCAGCATTACAGCGGAGAGTCGGGGCTATCCTATTTTGCGCAGATGGCTGTCATTACGATGATGATGTTTACATCGGCGGCGACCGGGCTGTGCGTGGCCATCGCTTTTATCCGGGCAGTGACCAGTAAGGGGACAACCGTCGGCAACTTCTTCGAGGACTTTGTGAAGGCTCATATCCGGGTATTCATTCCGGCGGCCTTCATCATTGCAATGGTGCTGGTCGCCCTGCAGGTGCCTCAGACCCTGAAGCCTGCGCTCAGCGTGACCACGATGGAAGGAAGCGAGCAGCAAATTGCGGTAGGTCCGGTGGCTGCTCTTGAATCGATCAAGCATCTGGGTACCAACGGCGGCGGATATATGGGGGTCAATTCGTCCCATCCGTTTGAGAATCCGTCCCCTCTAACCAATGTGATTGAGATCCTGTGCATGTGGAGTCTCGGGGCTGCGCTTCCGTATACATTTGGTTTGTTTGCCAAGAGCCGCAAGCAGGGCTGGATTATATTCTCTGTGATGATGACCTTGTTCATCGGCTTCTTGTCTCTGAACTATGCCGCTGAATCAAACGGCAATCCGGCACTGAACCGACTGGGGATTGATGCATCCCAAGGCAGCATGGAAGGTAAGGAAGTCCGGTTCGGGATCGCCCAGTCCTCGCTGTTTACTACAGTGACGACGGCGGCTACGACCGGTTCAGTTAACAACATGCATGATACACTCACGCCGCTTGGCGGAATTACGCCGCTGTCCCTGATGATGCTGAACTCTGTTTTTGGCGGAAAAGGCGTCGGGCTGATGAATATGCTCATGTATGCGATACTGGCTGTGTTCCTGGCCGGGCTTATGGTTGGGCGAACGCCTGAATTTCTGGGCAGAAAAATAGAAGCGCGGGAAATGAAGCTGATCGCCATCGTCATTCTGGTGCACCCATTTATCATTCTGGCTCCGACGGCGCTTGCCCTGATGACGGATGCCGGGCAGGCGGGCATTACCAATGCCGGCTTCCATGGCATCTCACAGGTGTTGTACGAATACACGTCATCCGCAGCCAATAACGGTTCCGGGTTTGAAGGACTTGCAGATAACACGCCGTTCTGGAACATCACAACCGGGCTCGTCATGCTGTTCGGCCGTTATATCTCGATGATCGCTCTGCTGGCGGTCGGCGGTTCACTGATGCGGAAGCAATGGGTACCGGAGACACTCGGGACGTTCCGAACAGACAATAAGCTGTTTGCCGGCATTCTCCTCGCGGTGGTTCTGATCATCGGCGCATTGACTTTCCTGCCTGTGCTGGTGCTCGGCCCGATTGCTGAGCATCTGACGATCCGTTAATTAGAAAAGGTGGCCTATTACCATGAATAATACGAGAACCAAAGTGATGTCCAAAGAAATGGTCAATCAAGCGCTGAAGGACAGCTTCATCAAGCTGAATCCAGCTTTCATGATGAGAAATCCCGTGATGTTTGTTGTGGAGGCCGGAACCTTGGTGGTTCTGCTCATGACACTGTTTCCATCCAATTTCGGTACAGAAGGCAGTACCGGATTCAATCTGACGGTGTTTGTGATTCTGCTGTTTACGCTGCTGTTCGCGAACTTTGCCGAGGCCCTTGCCGAGGGCAGGGGTAAAGCTCAGGCCGATTCTCTTAAGCAATCCAAGAAAGAAATGACCGCCCATAAAGTGATGGAAGGCGGAGGGGTTCAGTCCGTGCCGTCTACCGATCTTCGCAAAGGGGATATCGTGGTGGTTACGCAGGGCGAGATGATCCCTGGTGACGGAGAGGTCATCGCCGGTCTGGCATCTGTCGACGAATCTGCCATTACGGGAGAATCCGCGCCGGTGATCAAAGAAGCAGGCGGCGATTTCAGCTCGGTCACCGGGGGAACCCGGGTGGTCAGCGATACAATCAAAATTCGGATTACCAGCGATCCCGGCGAATCGTTTATTGACCGAATGATCTCACTGGTTGAAGGAGCTTCGCGGCAGAAGACGCCGAATGAAATAGCGCTGAACACACTGCTGATTGTGTTGACCCTGATCTTCCTGATCGTTGTGGTTACACTCGCTCCGATTGCCAAGTATCTTGGCATCGAGCTGTCTGTCCCGGTATTGATCTCGCTGCTGGTATGTTTGATTCCGACCACGATCGGCGGGCTGCTGTCGGCCATCGGGATTGCAGGCATGGACCGGGTGACCCAGTTCAATGTGTTGGCGATGTCGGGTAAAGCGGTGGAAGCGGCCGGAGATATTAATACAATGATCCTGGATAAGACCGGAACCATTACGTTTGGCAACCGGATGGCAAGTCAACTGATCCCGGCCCGTGGCGAAACGCTGGCATCGGTTGCCCAGTGGGCAGCGGTCAGCTCGCTGCTGGACGAAACACCGGAAGGCCGCTCCGTTCTGGAGCTGTTGAAGAAGGAAGGCCTTGAGGTGGGTGAGAGTATGACGGCGGGAGCCGAATTCATCGAATTTAAGGCAGAGACCCGAATGAGCGGCATGGACCTGAAGGATGGCCGAAAAGTTCGCAAGGGTGCAGTGGATGCCGTCAAGGCTTGGGTGCTGTCTCAAGGAGGCTCCATACCTCCGGACTTGACGCCAAACAGTGATGCAATTGCTACGGAGGGAGGAACCCCGCTGGCTGTGGCTGTGGATCACCGCATCTATGGATTGATCTACCTGAAGGACACTGTGAAACCGGGAATGAAGGAACGGTTTGAACAGCTGCGCCGGATGGGCATTAAGACCATTATGTGTACAGGCGATAATCCGCTGACTGCAGCGACGATTGCCCGCGAAGCGGGAGTGGATGATTTCATCGCAGAGAGCAAGCCGGAGGATAAGATCGCCGTCATTCGAAAAGAACAGGCCGAAGGCAAGCTGGTGGCCATGACCGGTGACGGAACGAACGATGCGCCGGCCCTTGCACAGGCCGATGTCGGGCTTGCGATGAACAGCGGTACCACCGCCGCGAAGGAGGCGGCCAATATGGTGGATCTGGATTCAGATCCATCCAAGATTATCGAGGTCGTTGCCATCGGGAAGCAATTGCTGATGACAAGAGGCGCGCTGACCACGTTCAGCGTTGCGAACGATGTCGCCAAATATTTTGCCATCATTCCCGCCATGTTTGCAGCTGCTATTCCAAGCATGAACGTATTGAATGTCATGGGACTCGGTTCCCCTATGTCGGCCATCCTGTCCGCGCTGATCTTCAATGCGATCATTATTCCGCTGCTCATTCCGCTTGCGATGAAGGGTGTCGCCTATAAGCCGATGAGCTCATCGAAGCTGCTACAGCGTAATGTACTTGTCTACGGATTAGGCGGCGTGATCGTGCCGTTCATCGGGATTAAGCTGATTGACATGATTGTCCACTTATGGATTTAGGCGTGTTGGTTAAACCGGGTATATAGAGATAAACCAAAGGTTGATTATACAAGGTAGATATGAAAGAAAGGGTCGAAGAATAATGAATAATCCTGTGCAAACATCGTCAACGTCCACGCCTCATGCTGAGGCGGGCAACGCTCGCGTCTCCGTAGGCATTGCGCTTAGAGCAAGTCTTGTATTCATTGTGCTGTGCGGAGTTCTGTATCCTCTGGTAACTACAGGTGCAGCGCAGCTGCTGATGCCGAAGCAAGCCGGCGGCAGCCTGATTACGGATGAGAGCGGAAAGGTGGTAGGCTCGGAACTGATCGGCCAGAACTTTACGGACCCGCAATTTTTCCATGGGAGGGTGTCCAGCATCGAATACAACGCAGCCGGCTCAGGCAGCAATAACTATGCACCTTCCAATCCCGAGATGATCGATCGAACAAAGGCGTCGATTGAGGCATGGAAGGAGAATAATCCGGACGTTCCGGTAAGCGAGCTCCCGATGGACCTGGTAACGAATTCCGGCTCTGGACTGGATCCTCACATTTCGCCGCAAGCAGCGGATATTCAAATTCCACGGATCAGCAAGCTGACCGAAATTCCGGAAGCAGAGCTTCAGCAGCTGGTGGAGAAGCATACGGAAGGACGGGATTTAGGTGTATTCGGTGAACCGCGCGTGAATGTGTTGAAGCTGAACTTGGCTCTCAGAGAGCTTCTTAGCTGACGATGGATCACTTTCGGAGAAAATCGCCGGAGGAAATTTTAAGGTCCATCTCGAAGCTCCACCAGGGGCGGCTCAAAGTGTATATCGGGGCCGTGAGCGGCTCGGGAAAAACCTATCATATGCTTCGCGAGGGGCAGACCTTGAGACAGCAAGGCATTGATGTTGTCATCTGTGCCGTATCCACAATGCAGCGTCCGGAGACGGTGGAGCAGGCACAGGATCTGGAACGGGTGCCGAGCATTCATTGGGTTCAGGACGGCATAGAGAAGAAGGATCTCGATCTGGATCTGCTGCTGAAGCGCAATCCGGAGGTCGTGCTTGTGGATGGCCTTGCCCACCGGAACCGGAGAGGGGCAAGGCATGCCACACGGCTGGAGGACATAAAGTTCCTGTTAAGCCGGGGGATCAGTGTCATCACAACGGTGAATGTGTATGAGCTTGAGGATGTGCATGGCATTGCCACCAAGCTGACGGGCATCAAGGCCAGTTATACGGTGCCCGCCGATACCCTTGAGACCGCCGATGAGGTGGTGCTCATTGATGTAACACCTGAAACGATGCTGGATCGGGCACAGGAAGGCCTGCTTGCGGGGGGAGGCATATGGAAGCAGGGCAATCTGGCCGTGCTTCGGGAGCTTACCCTCCGTCTTGTTGCAGAGGGCGTGAACAACTCGCTTGCGCGGTACCGCAAGGAACAGGGACTCATCGGCCCATCGGGGGCCGATGAGCGGATACTGGTGTCCACACAGTACCATTGGAACGGGTCCATCTATATGCGCCGCGGTCAGCAGATTGCGAAGAGACTGAACGGCGAACTGTTGGCGGTAACGTTTGTGAATCAGAAGCAGGAGCTTACGAAGGAACAGGCGGCTTTTAAGCGCTCCATGCTGAAGCTTGCGGAACGGATTGGCGCCAAGCTGGAAGAACTGCCCCTTCATTCACGAAGGGAGCTGCCAGGTGAACTCGTTCAATATGCACTTGAGCATCATGTCACCCGTATTGTGCTGGGTCACTCGAAGCAGACCCCCTGGCAGGAGCTGCGGCAGGGATCGATGATTCAGGAGCTGCTTAAGAAAACGCGCGGGATTGATATTTTTATCGTAGCGGACCGGGCAGCGCATGACGGAGAACGAATCATCCCGGCTCAGATTCATCCACCGCAGCGTTCGTCCGAATCGTTTCATCGCTTGAATGAACAGGAGCTGGATCAGAAGATCGAGCAGGTCAAGCGTGGGCGGTTCAAAGTCTATATCGGTGCAGCCCCGGGTGTAGGCAAGACGTATACGATGCTGCGGGAGGGCAATGATCTGCTGAAAAAGGGACTGACGGTTCTTACCGGACTGCTGGAAACGCACGGGCGGAAGGATACGCTTTTACAGGTCGGTGAACTGGAAGTTCTTCCACGAAGAGTGATGGATTACCGGGGCTCACGCCTTGAAGAGATGGATACCGATGAGATCATCCGCCAAAGGCCCGATGTGGTTTTGGTGGATGAACTGGCGCATACAAACGTTCCCGGAAGCAAGCACAGGAAGCGATATGAGGATGTGCTGGATATACTGTCGGCTGGCATCTCTGTTATTACGACCGTGAATGTGCAGCATCTGGAGAGCTTGAATGACGCGGTGGAGCAAATTACCGGTGTGCGTGTCCGCGAGACGGTGCCGGACCATATTCTGCAATTGGCGGACGAGGTTCAGCTCATCGATGTTACGCCGGAGTCGCTGCAGCAGCGGATGAAGGATGGAAAAATCTATGCGCCGGAGAAGATCCACCAGGCGCTCAGCCATTTTTTCAAGACGGGAAATCTGATTGCTCTAAGGGAACTGGCCCTGAGGGAAATTGCAGATGATGTGGATGAGAGGCTGGAGTCATGGCAGCGAAGCAGCTCGCTTCGGGGACCGTGGCGGCGCGAGGAGGTTATCTATGTTATGGTTGGCAGCGGACCTCAGGGGGAGCGGCTCATCCGCCGCGGCTTCCGGATTGCCCATCGGCTGAAGGCGGCCTGGTATGTGACGCTCCTTCAGGAGGGGCGTGCGCATCCATCCCGTGCTGACTCCAAACGCTTAACGGCTCTTCAAACGCTGACAGAACGACTTGGAGGAACATTCTGCGTGCTGCCTGTAAGAAGAGGGAAGGCGCGTGAAGTTGCATCCCAATGGGTCGCGGCGGCTGATGAGGCGAAGGCTACCCAATTGATCATCGGTCAGCCGAAGATCACGGGATGGAGGCTGTACGCCGAGCGGAAATCGATCCGAAGCCTGCTGAGATATGCAAGGCATATGGATGTGCTGGTGGTTGCCGATTATGATCCGTGCACGAACGAGCCCAAACCGTCAGGGAATTAATCGCTTATGAAAAACATAAACGCCAAAACGCCCACAAACCTGTAAGCAACAGGAATGCGGGCGTTATTGACGTCTCCCTACGGGGAGATTTATAGGGCGCGCGTGCCAGGGCTATTCTCCTGACAATGTGTGATCGCCGGTCAAATATTTCTCGGTCAGTATGGAGAGCAGGCGAATGCCAACCTCATTCTCTCCACCTTCCGGAATGATCAGGTCGGCGTATTTCTTCGAGGGTTCGATAAACGCCTCGTGCATAGGCTTGACCGTTGTCAGATATTGATTGTGAATCGACTGGATGGTCCGGCCGCGGTCCTCAATATCACGAACGACCCGGCGAAGCAGGCGCACATCGGGATCGGTATCCACAAACACCTTAATGTGAAGCAGCTTGCGCAGATTCTCGTCGGACAGCACATGAAGTCCTTCAATGATAACGATGTTGTTTGGCTTGAGCTCAAGGGTCTGATCCGTGAAGCGGGCATGTGCAGTAAAATCATAGACCGGTGCATAAGCGGGCTCCCCGCCCTTCAAGATGCCGAGATGCTCGATAAGCAGCTCGTTGTCGAAGGCGAACGGGTGATCATAGTTGATCGCTTCGCGTTCCGCAAAGCTGAGCTCTTTATGATCCTTGTAATAGTTATCTTGCGAAATGAAAGTCACTTTATCTGAACCAAGACGGTCAATGACAGAGCGGGCAACCGTCGTTTTGCCCGATCCGGTGCCGCCGGCAATACCAATTATGAGCATGGCGAATCCATAACCCTCCCTAGAGTTTGCAATTTTAATATTGTAGCACAGCATGCGCTTTTTTTCACTATGGGGATATAGAGCAAAAGCTGGGATTTTCCGAAAATTTTTATTCCTGGCATGGCATGGTGAACCCAACGGGTATGAATTATCATAGAGAGATGAGTTGCAATTGAATTTTGTGGAGGGGTTATCATGCACAATGCCGCCGTTTATCCATGCAGGCCGGCTTCATTCACCCGGCAGGGAGAGGAACGGGAACAGATCGATTGGAGTCGCTATGAAGCGGTTGTTCTCCACGATACGGTGACCGGGCATGCCGTGAAAGAAGCAACCGAGGTCCGTGCCTGCTGGAGTCCTGAATATTTTCATGTGCAATTTGTTTGTCAGGATTCCTACATGGTATCCGAGTATCTTCACAGGGATGAGCCGCTATATGAACAGGATGTTGTGGAATTGTTCGTGGATGATGCCGGGAGTGGAAAGGAATACATAGAGCTTGAGGTTAGCCCGAACAATGTTGTATTTGATGCCCTTATCCGCAACGACGGCGGGAAGTCGATTACGACCAGCGATATCAAGTGGGATCTAACCGGTCTTGTGACCTCGGTCGATCATGACGAGCAGGGAAATTGGGTTTGTGAGATTACAATTCCTGCCGTGAACTTCGGTAATCCTCCACAGAGGGGGCGGAGCTGGAACGTGAATTTTTACCGGATCGACGAAGACCCTCAAGGCATCCGGGAATATCAGGCATGGAGTCCAACTGGAGAGGTGAATTACCATATTCCTGCCCGGTTCGGGAAGCTGGAGTTTGTTGATGATCTATAGCATGAGGCTGTAACTCAAAAAGCCGCAATGGCAGAATTACGTGCGATTGCGGCTTTTCATATGTTTGCCGACTTTTGGATGGACAGGCTTACTTAAACCGGTAGGCCCGAGGCTCGGTAAACCAGAAGCTGCCGTCCTGGGAGAAGTCCCGGTATGGACTTGGTGATACCTGGTCGACCAGCTTCAAATCCTCCTCGGTCAGCTGCACCTTCAGCGCACCGAGGTTATCTGCAAGCTGCTGCTCGTTACGGATACCGACAACAGGAACAATGTTGCGCTGCAGAAGCCATGCCAGTGCAAACTGTCCCAGCTTGACTCCCTTCTCCTCCGCCCGCTGGGCAAGCAGCTCGACCTTCTCTAACTTGGCGCGGTTATCAGGTGAATCCATGTCCATGCGCTCACCGCGCGAGTTGTCCGGGAGCGGCTGCCCGGCCCGGTATTTACCGGAGAGCCAGCCGCCATCCAACGGGGAATAGGCCAGTGTAGCCAACCCGTGACGCTGTGAAGCCGGCAGGATTTCCTGCTCGATGTAGCGGTTGAAGATGCTGTACGAAGGCTGATTGGTGACAAAACGCTCCAGGTTCATTTTTTCGCTGGTCCATAGGGATTCAACGATTCGCCAAGCCTCGAAATTCGAGCAGCCGATATATCTTACCTTCCCTTGGGTAACCAGATCATCGAGCGCACGCAGCGTCTCGTCGAGCGGCGTATGCGGATCGGGCCGATGTACTTGGTACAGGTCAATATAGTCCGTATTCAGCCGCTTCAGGCTTGCCTCAACCTGTTTCATGATACGGGAGCGGCTTGCGCCTTCTCCGTTCGGTCCTTCGGCGGTCCGCACCTTGAATTTGGTCGCGATGATAACATCGTCTCTGCGTCCTTGAATGGCTTTGCCTATAATTTCTTCACTCGTACCTTTGCCATAGGTATCCGCAGTATCGATAAAATTAATGCCGGAATCCAGCACACGGTCGATGATGCCAAGCGAGGTTTTCTCGTCCAAATCCCAGTCTCCGTAAGTCATGGTTCCCAGGCAGAAGCGGGATACCTCAAGTCCGGTTCTTCCCAAATAGACATATTCCATCCCATACCCTCCTCAATCCCATAGTACGATAGAAATCTGCTTCCATTATCGACCTTTTATGCAGAGATGACAAGCCGGTATACAGGTGAAGGAATACCTCTGAATGCTTATTGCTTATGACGGTTGAGCTTCTGCACAATCACCAGGATGTCATGCTGGCAGGTCGCAGGGCTAACCGCCCATCCGCCCATCGCACAGCGCGAAAAGAGGCCCACCTCAAGGGATTGAGAGGGCCTCTGTATGTGCTGTGGCATGGTGTTCTGGCTGAGGAGCAGCCGTGCAGTTGGATGGAAGCTAATGACATAAGATCAGCATAAAAAGTTATTGCGCTGCTGTCACCGTAATGTCGCCGTGCTTGTCTTGCTTGGCTTGTAGATGCAAAATATCCGTCAGGAAGACCAGCGGAACATACACATGGCCGCCTTTCATTTCAGGAGCAGAGCCGAGCGGGCGCGGGGCCATTTTGCCAACAGAGTAAGCATCCTTGTTCAGAGTCACCGCACTCCAGACGGCTCCCTTGGAAATCTCGGCGGTTTTGCTCTTGCCGTTCCACTTGACGTCGAAGTGCAGCTGGCGCAGTACTTGAGCTGCCGGAACCATGATTTTGCCGTTGTTATCCTTATAATAAACGCCTGATTTCATCACAGCTGCAGCTGCTTGTTCCTCCGTTGCTTGACCTTGACCAAGCAGCTTCACGGCAAATTCGGGCATGCCTGCAGCCCCGGGTGCGATGCTGTATTTCTGGAACACGATATAGGCGGTTCCTCCTGAAACATAGAAGGCTTGCCCGGCATCGATGCCCTGGAACCCGTCCTCATGCTGGAAGTAATTCTCTTGATCTGCCGCGATCGCTGTTTTGACCGCTTGATCCACAATGGCTTTGTAATCCCTTCCGAACAGGTCTTCCAGCGTCACGCGCTGTGCTTCAGCTTCGTTTCGAAAGTTGTACGTATCCACGCGGGGGTCGCCATTGTTCATTCCCATGCCCTCTGTAATGACTTTGAGGGAGATCAAGTCGCCATCCGTGCCATCCGAAGTCAGCTCATAGGTGATCGTCAGCTGATAAGGGCGCATGGTATAGCCGTTCTTCTGAGCACTGGCGGCTGTTTCTGCCGCTTCCTTCTCCCATTTGGCCATATCCTTGGAAGCGTGGGGTTCGATGATGTCGTTCAGCTGCTCCTGATATTTGGTGTCGGCCAGACCCTGAAATACAGGGATTTTGATGTCGGTTTCCAGCCACTTTTCCTTGGATTGCAGCGTTTTGGATGTCACGAGTGGTGGGGTTATGGCCGGCGTTTCTGCTTGATCCGTACTCGCTGCAGTTCGGGTTTCGGCATGGACGTGGCTGGACGGCAGCCCTGAAGCGGATATCATGAGAATGCCTGCTAATCCGGCAGCCGCCAAGGTTCTGGTCAACGGGGTCGTTGTATGTTTCATTGTTTTCATCGTTATTACCTCCAGTTTTATGAATGGATATCTACCATGTGTGATCTACCGGATGTACTCGTTGCTGACAAGCTCGGCTGCGATGGCTTCCGTTGGAATCGTAAATTCCACAACGCCCAGATAGCCGGGTGCGACATCGTATTCATTGAAGCTGATGACTAGTTTTCCGTCCTGATTAATGTAGAAGTTTTGGTCTTTAGCGATGGACTGGAAAATATCCTCCGGTATTTCAGGCTCCACGCCCGGCTGCTCTACCCAGTAGACGATATCCGGGTTATCCTGCATCTGCTGGCGCATCTGTTCCTTGATATTGTCGCTGATGGTTTGGATATAACGATCATCCTTGAACAGGCTTGGCAGCGTGATCACCATCTGATTGATTTTGTCGATCGTATCGTATTGTCTGGATTCAGCCGAACTGCCGGCCGTTTCGACGACATAGCGCGAAAGGATCAACAGCTGTTCATTGTCAGTGATAACCTCATAGCCGCTGTCGAGTCCCAGATGCGCGCCGCCTTCCTTATGGAGCTGGGCCACTTCGTCTTTAAAGTTGTCATACAGCTTTTTGTTCTCTTCCAGGTATTTGTTATTCAACGTTTGCTCCAGCTCCGCATTACCCAGATTGGTTATGCCCGGCGTTTCCATATGCAGGTTCGTCTGGTCATCCTGCTCGGTATATTCCCTTATGGTGATGACCTTGATGATATTGCCTAGAACCGGCACATCCGACATGGCTTGGGCGAGGACTGGGCTGGTGTTCACACCGGCAAACAGCAGAATGCATGCTGCCGCCGCGCTGGCGAGCCAGGGCAGGGTTTTATTTTTTTTTCGCCTGGCTGCAATGGTCCTGTTAACCAGCGAGCTCAATTCATCAGGAATAGGAGTGCTCTCGTACTGTTCTTTCATCCTATTCAGCTTGTCATGCATTATCGTTTTTCCTCCTCTTGATCTTCCTCACTTAAATTCACGCGCAGCTTCTGCAGTCCTTGGTATAACCGCGTTTTCACCGTGCTGACATTCTCATGAAGCACTTCGGCGATTTCTTCGATTTTCATATCTTCAAAATACCGGAGAATGATCACGACCCGATATTTGTCGGGAAGTTCCTCCAGGGACTGGGCCAGATCCAGATTGGGATAATGATCATGGCTGCTGGGTAATACAAACTCCAGGTTCTCGTCGTCCATGACGCGGACTTTTTTCTGTTTTCTTATGAGATCCAGGGAGGTTGTTACAATAATCCGGAAAAACCAGCTTTTTAATGAACCCGTTTGCTTCAGTTTTTCTATGGATAAAAATGCTTTGTGGATGGCGTCCTGAACGATATCGAGGGCATCCTCTTTGTTTCTAACGTAGCTGTATGCCAGTCGATAGGCGCTATCCTGATTTTCGGTTATGCACTGTATAAGAAGCTTCTCCAGCTTCCGTCCGCCTCTCATGTAAATATGACACTCCTTTGGGCCCGCGCGGGTAACCATCAATTGCAATTGACTTACGGATGCATGACGTGCAAGTCCTTCAAAAAGTTTGATTTTCCATAAAAAATTTAAAAACAGCGTCTGCCTCATTATTCAGCGAACCCTTCAGCGGTCGCAACAAGAAAAAGACCCCAGTTTCACTGGGGCCTCAGAGTTTCGCGAAACTCCCCGTTTTCTGCAGGGAGTTTAAGATGAGATCGAATATCCCCAATACGGGGGTCTTCGGTTTTTGCTGTTATTCATGCTCATATTTTCTGATAACAATCGCCGAGTTGTGTCCACCGAAGCCGAAGGAGTTGGACATGCCGATCCGAAGCGCAGCTGATCTCGCCTCGTTAGGCACATAATCCAGATCGCATCCGGGATCGGCTGCATCCAGATTGATGGTTGGCGGTATGACGTCTTCCTGCAACGATTTCACGAGGGCAATCGCCTCGATGCCGCCCGATGCGCCCAGCATATGTCCGGTCATCGATTTGTTGGCGGTCACGGGGATACGGTAAGCAGCTTCACCGAATACAGACTTGATTGCAGCCGTCTCGGACCGGTCGCCAATCACTGTGCTTGTGGCATGGGCACTGATGACATCGATATCGGAAGGGGAGAGGTTCGCTTCCGTCAACGCCAGCTTCATCGCCCGGGCTGCACCGTTGCCGTCTTCCGGGGTTGCCACCATATGGTAGGCATCCGAGCCGGCCCCATACCCGATTACTTCACCCAAAATGTCGACCCCTCTGCGCAGGGCATGGGAGAGCGACTCCAGCACGAGGATACCGGCCCCTTCCGCCATCACGAATCCGTCCCGGGCCGCATCAAACGGCCGGCTGGCTCGGCCGGGATCATCATTGCGGGTGGAGAGGGCGGTTGCATTCGAGAAGCTGGCCAGCGAGATATCGGTCACGGCCGCTTCGGAGCCTCCCGCGATAATGACATCGGACCGTCCCGCCTGGATATTAAAGAAAGCTTCCCCAATCGCCGTATTGCCGATCGAGCACGCTGTAACCGGAGCCAGCGTAGAGCCCAGCGCACCGTATTTGATACTGATGAGGGCAGCCGCCATATTGGGAATCATCATCGGCACCAGAGTAGGACTGACTCGCTCAGGTCCTCGTGAAGCCAGCGTTTCGCTCTGATTCATCAAGGTTTGGATACCGCCGATGCCGGAGCCGACGTATACCCCCATGCGCTCCCGGTTGATCTGGTCAAGATCAAGTCCGGCGTTATGCAAGGCCTGATCTGCCGCAGCCAGTGCAAACTGGCAGAAGCGGTCCATACGCCGTGCTTCTTTTACACCGAACAGCGAGTTTGAATCAAACTCCTTTACGACACCTGCTATTTTTACTTTTTGCCTCGATGTGTCAAATGCATCTATATGTGTAATACCGGATTCTCCCCGAACAAGCCGGGACCAGAACGTCTCAACATCATTTCCCAGCGGTGAGATGACACCCATGCCGGTAATAACGACTCTTTCCATGGAATAACAGCCTCCTTTAAGACTTTACTAACGGCAAGCCTTTATAACTTGTCAATCTTAAGGTTATAATGTCACGTAGAGTATCCTATTACAAGATACCGTTTATCCTAGTATAAATACTGCTATCCTGAGTTGGATGAAGGAGGCGTACCCTATGAATTCCCAAGTCAGGCTTCAAGCCTTGTCGGCTTTTCTGAAAGGTCAGCGTGCCAAAATCTCCCCCGAGTCCGTTGGATTGCCCTCCGGCACCCGAAGGAGAACACCGGGCCTGCGCCGGGAGGAGGTTGCCCAGCTGGCAGGTGTCAGCACGACATGGTATACCTGGCTGGAGCAAGGGCGCGATATTCAGGTATCCTCGTCTGTGCTGGACTGTGTTGCCAGTGCGCTGTTGCTGAATGCTGATGAGCGGAGATACCTGTATTCGCTTGCGTTCGAGAGCGGGGCAGAGCCCTACTCCGTCAAGCAGGAGGCCGTGCATATCAGCCCGTCCCTGCAAAAAATCATCACCGAGCTGAAGTACTGCCCGGTCATGATATCGGATCGCATGTGCAACATCGTGGGCTGGAACCGGGCGGCCGCGTATGTATTCCTTGATTTTGACCGCATTCCTCCCGAGGAGCGGAACATGATCCGGCTGCTCTTCACCCGCAGGGAGTTCCAGCGGCTGGCGGTGAACTGGGAGCAGTTCGCCAGCGGCTTCCTCTCCATGTTCCGAACCTATTACGGGCAGTACGTGGAGGATGAGTGGTATGACCGTTTTCTGGAGGAGATGAAGAAGGGGCACCCGGACTTCAACCGGATGTGGGAGCAGAGCCAAGTCAGCTACGCTCCGGAGGTGCATCTGGAATTCCGGCATGCCAAAGCCGGGAAGATGGTATACGAACTCACGTCGCTGAAGGTGTACGGCAATGATGATCTGCGATGCAGCATCTACACACCCGCGCCGGATACGACCACGGAAGCGAAGCTGCGGCAGCTGATGGAGGAGAAGTGAGCGGAGGGGGTGGTGGTCTGGCTGGCTGGTGATTGTCCAGCGGGGCCATTGTTGGTGTGAGGTTGCTGTGGTAACGCCGGTAACTTCGGTAGATCTGGTGGCTCCGGTAGCACCAGTAGCTCTGATAGCTCCGGTAGCTCTGATAGCTCCAGTAGCTCTGATAGCACCAGTAGCTCTGGTAGCACCAGTAGCTCCGGAACCCCCTAACCTCGGTAACTCTGGTGGCTTTGGAAACCCGGGCAACTCGAATAGCTCCGTAACCCCGCACCCCCGTACCCTGGGAATCCTGTAACTCCAGTAACGCCAAGTAACTTTGGTAACGCCAGTAACATCGGTAACTTTGGAAGCTCCGGCAGCTCCAGTAACTCTGGTAGCTCCCAATACTCCATTAACTACGGTAGCTCAGTTACTTCGGTAACACTAGTAACTCCAGTAACCCCTGCAACTCCGGTAACTTAGTAACTCAGTAACCCCGTAACTCCGGAAACCCAGTAACTCCAGTAACTCTGGAAACCATGGTAACCATGGTAACCCCGTAACTCCCGGTCTCTGTTTCTCCGGTAACACCTAAGCACTCCATTACTCTGCTACTCCCGGTACTCTGGCAACTCCACAAACTACCGTGCAACGGACCTCAACGCCGTTATTCTGACAATAACGGCATTATTTTAAACGTAACGGACAGGAGAGACGTTAAGTGGGCGGTATCTGATGATTCTACTGTCTTTTACCGGAATTAGTGCATTTCATGTCCGTTAGATTTCAAAATTGCCGAGTTTATGCTAAATAACGTCTGCTCAGTCCGTTAGTTGAGTGCCAACACCCACCAAAAGTCACACGTAAGGCAAAAAAGCTCCGGTATCTCTGATAGCCCCGTTAGCTCAGTAATCCTGGGCTACGGTAACTCCAATAACTCCAGTTTTGTCCAGTAACTCCGGTATCTCTGATAGCTCCGTTAGCACAGTAATCCCGGGCTGCGGAAACTCCAATAACTCCAATAACCCGTTAGCTCAGTAACCCCAGTAACCCCAGTAACCCCAGTAACCCCAGAACCCCAGAACCCCAGAACCCCGTAACTCCCAGTCTCTGTAACTCCGGTAACCTAAGCACTCTATTACTCTGCTACTCCCGGTACTCTGGCAACTCCACAAACTACCGTGCAACGGACCTCAACGCCGTTATTCTGACAATAACGGCATTATTTTAAACGTAACGGACAGGAGAGACGTTAAGGGGCCAGTATCTGATGAGTCTACTGTCTTTTACCGTAATTAGCGTATTTCATGTCCGTTAGATTTCAAAATTGCCGAGTTTATGCAAAATAACGTCTGCTCAGTCCGTTAGTTAAGTGTCCACACTCACCAAAGATATGAAGTAAGCAAGCAAGGAGCTGGTTAAGCTCTTAAGTTGTTTAATCGAAAAAGCCCCGTGTTAGCACACGGGGCTTTTTGGCTATCTCTTTGCTGTATATGGGTTCGCCTTAACAGCTGAGATTACGCCCAGTCACGCCGCAGCGTGAACAGGTCTTTCAGCTCATCGGTGGACAGCTCGGTGATCCAGCCCTCGCTGCTTGCGATGACCTGATCGCTGAGCTGCTGCTTGCTCTCCAGCATCTCATCGATCCGCTCTTCGAGCGTGCCCATGGAGATGAATTTGTACACCTGGACATCCTTGGTCTGACCCATCCGATAGGCGCGGTCCGTTGCCTGATTCTCGACCGCCGGGTTCCACCAGCGGTCGAAGTGAAACACGTGATTCGCGGCGGTCAGATTCAGGCCGACTCCGCCGGCTTTGATCGAGAGAATCATAACATTCGGCTGCTCATCGGCCGGAAGCGTCTGGGACTGGAACTGCTCGATCATGCGGTCGCGCGTCCGCTTGGGCGTGCTGCCGTTCAAGTACAGTACAGGCTCTCCAAGCTCTTGATGCAGCACCTGCCGCATCATCTCGCCCATGCCGATATACTGGGTGAAGATCAGGCAACGCTCCCCTTCGTCGCGTAGCTCCTTGACCATGGACAGAAGCCGCTCCAGCTTGGCCGAACGGCCAACAACGGCTTCGGTATCCAGCAAGCCGCCGCCCCCGGGCACCTCCGGGAGCGGTTCCTTTGTAAGCAAAGCGGGATGATCGCAGAGCTGCTTGAACTGCGTCAGGGCAGCCAGGATGGCGCCTTTGCGCTCGATGCCCTCGAGCTTCTGCATGCGCTCCAGAAGGCTGTTCACCGTCTGATCGTAGAGCGCTCCTTGCTCGGCGGTCAGATGGATATAGGTCTTCATCTCGTTTTTGTCCGGCAGATCGAGCTGGATTGCGGGATCTTTTTTCTTGCGGCGAAGCATAAACGGTTTGATCAGCTTCTGAAGATCCGCCGTGCGTTGTTCGTTCCTGTCCTTCTCGATTGCTTGAATGAACCGGGCGTTGAACGCGCGCAGGCTTCCAAGATAGCCGGGATTGATGAAGTCATAGATGGACCACAGCTCCGACAGCCGGTTCTCAATCGGCGTGCCGGTTAAGGCAACACGGTGTCTTGCTGGGAGGCTTCGCACGGCGGCGGATTGTTTGGTGTCTGCATTCTTGATGTTTTGCGCTTCGTCGATGCCGATTGTTTCCCATTTCATATCCCGTAACATTTCTTGGTCGAGCGTCGCTGTAGCATATGAAGTCAGGATAATGTCGGCCTGGTAGGCCTCCTTATAGAAATCCTCGCTGGTGCTTCTTTTGCCGCCATAGTGGAGCATGACCTGAAGTGAAGGTGCAAACCGTTCGAGCTCCTTCTGCCAGTTGCCGAGCACCGAGGTAGGACAGATCAGCAGGGAAGGGAGCCGTCTCTCTTCCCGCTGCATCGTCATCTCTTTTACATGCAGCAGGTAGGCAATAAACTGTACCGTTTTACCAAGGCCCATGTCATCGGCAAGACAGGCTCCAAGCCCATATCGCCGCAAGAAGGCAAGCCAAGCGAAGCCGTCATGCTGGTAAGTCCGAAGCTCAGCCTTCAACCCATCCGGGACGGGCAGGCTCGGCCATTCGTTTTGCCGGCCGAGCTGGCCGATGAGCTTCACGAGATGCTCGTTCAGCTCAACCTCGAGCTTGATCCGTTCCGGGTCCTGCGCTTCCTCTCCGTTCTGCGGGGTCGGCTCCGTATCATCGCTGTTGCCAAGCAGATGGAGATGCAGAATATCCTGAAAGGACAGACCATCCTCGCGGTCCACCCCTGCCATCATCTGGCGGATCTGAGCGACCAGAGCCGGGTCCAGCGGAATCCATTGGCCCCGGAACCGGACAAGTCGTTCGTTCCGGGCAACCAGCTCCGCGAATTCGTCCTCGGACAGGGTTGCTTCCCCGATGGCGATGCGCCAATCGAAATTCACTAGTGCATCCAGACCGAACAGGGAGCCGCCGCTGCTTCGCTCCGCGTTCTCGCCTTCGCCGGAGCGTACCTTTGCCCGCAGCTTGGGCTTCTTCCGGCTCGCTGCTTCCCACCAGGCAGGCAGCAGCACAAGCCAGCCCGACTGCAGCAGCCGCTGACTGTCTACAGTCAGGAACTGCCAGGCGGCTTCGTCGGACAGAGGCTTTCCGAGCACATCATCTTCCGGTGCATGAAGCACCCTTGCCGGAAGTGCTGCTTGCAGACCTTGGAGCCAGCCGGGGGATCGCTCCTTGATATGCGCCGTCCATGTCTCCGGCCAGGAGCCGAATGCCTGGCCGTCTTCAACCAGGCGAACGGCTGCAAGCCCTGCGGCGTCCTGCTTATCTTGCAGTACAAGCTTAAGCCGCCACTCGGGGGCTTCTTCGTCCGGCTCCAACAGTTGAAGAAGCGGTCGGAATGGAGCGGTATCCGGTCGCCAACCGATTGCAATCAGCCATTGCTTGTCATCCATGCCTTCGGCTGCTGTGCGGTTTTGCGAGAAGAGGAGGGGATATTCCCTGCGCAGGTCAGCCGCCGCCTCTTCGCTGCCATAACATTGATCTTGAACAGTGGCAGAGAACGTGGCTCGCAAGCCCTCATCCCATATCTCGTCCTCGTGGAGCAGGGAGATACGATTCAGTTCTTCCGGTGTAAAAGCCTCCGCATCCCACACCCATTGCAGCTTGCCTGACTTGAAGGCGCTCAAGCTTGGCGCGTATTTCTTGTCTTGGATGCAATTCGCAAGCGAAGGCGCAAGCTCAACGAAGGGGAGGCACGCCTCATCCCATACCCATTCAATATGCTCGAGCAGCCGCCCGTCTGCGAAGAAGGGGATTACCTGCTCGGAAGGCAGAATGACCACTTCCATATCCTGAACGGCTTGAACGGTAAGCTCTGTACCATAGAAGGAGACTTCATGCCATGCGAATAATCGATGCTTCAAATATGTCCCGGACACGTAACCACGCATGACGGTAGAGCCGTATATCACGGCATCTCCGTATTCGCTTAATGCCATATGGACTGTGATGGTTTCCGTGTGTCTGCTCATGATATCAGCTTTCCTCTCCGAAGCTCTTCCTGAAATGCGCGCAGCCTGCTGTTACGCACCGACAAGGCGACAATGAACAGATCCCAGTGCTCCTGCTGCTTGAGCTTCTTATATAGCTTGGCTAATCGCTTGAGCAGCTTGACGGCTGCTTTATAGCCGGCACGGTTCTTGTGAAGGATGTACCGTTCGACCGCCTGATGGTAAAAAGGCAGCAGCAATTCGGGCGCATTCTTCTCAATCGGGGCAAGCTCGCTGACCCGAAGCTCCAGCGGTTCCCGGCCTGTGCTTAATTGGTAGTCGATCCATTCCCGCCATCTGCCATGCGTGATTAAGGCATTCTGGTAGATGTCCTTCGAGTAAGGCAGCATAGCCGCGAGACTGTTCCACATCCGCTCAGCCTTCTCGGGCAGATGCTGAATGACGGCATCCCAGTAATATTGATAACTGCTGAGGTGCTCGTTTCGGTGACTGCCGAGCAGGGGGCCGATCTCGGGGAGCCACTGGGCCAGCCTGTCCCATTCCTGGGCGGCGTGCAGCATGTCAAAGAAGCCGAGGACTGCAGCCGGGGGAAGGCTGCTGATCTTGTCTGCTTCCCGGAGCAGATTCCAGGACGTTTCATCTTCTCTAAGATAGAAGGACATTAAGCCCTGCGCCGTAAACCATGAGGCCCGTGAGAGCGTGCTGCCGAATTCCGCTTCGGCTGTCTGAAGCTGCTCCAGCTCCGCTTGGATCAAGCTGGCATTATGTTTCGCAAGCGGATAGATCCAGTGAATCCAGAGCTGCATGTAGACCTGGGCATAAAATTTACGGTTCCTCGGTTCGCTCAGCATGCTCTGCCGGACATAGGCATTGGTCTCGGTCAATCGCTGTCCGAACGCCTCTTTGGGCTCGATGCCCTCAAGACCTTCCTTGAAGATGTGTTCCATTCGGGCCTGAATATGATCCGCAGCGATCTGCGTATGATAGCCAATGTAAGAGCCTGAGGCATTCCAGGCACTGGCGGGCTGCTTGACCAGCTTCTCCAGAATAAAGAGATGGGCATGGAGCTCGTATAATGGATCCATATCCGCCGGCATCGGCGGTTTGATATGGTGCAGGGAGGCCAGCGCATTTTTGGCGTAAAACGAATTCTGCGTGTTAGCTCCCAGGGATGCCGTGCACAATTCAAACAGCTCATGCCATGCGGAGATCGGCAGCTCGGGCAAATGGTCTGCCTGCACTCGCCATTTCGAGGTACCGGCCGCAGGGCGTCCTTGTATGTGACCGGAGCAAGCTTCGTTCTGAGCATAAGAAGCGGCGGGGGCATACGAGGTGGAATGCGCGTTTACCAGAGCATGAACAGACCTCCCCTGAAGCTGGGCATAGTCAAGGAGAACGGCCACCATATGCTTGCAGCCTTCCTTAACGGGACAGCTGCACTCGCTGTCATTCAGGGAATGAATATGAAGCCGGGTACGGTAGGTTTCCGTCCCGTCCACAGCGGCTTCTATAATCCCGGAAGAGTCTGTCAGCTCGCTTGCATGGACACGGCCCTGCTTGTAGTATTGAAATCCCCGTTTGAGGGTCAGGTCGCTGAAATAACCGGCTGTCTGCTGAATGAGCGTCTGCCACTGTATATCATCTAACGTTAGGTTTGGGTTCATAATAAGGCGGTCTCCTAAGAGAAATCATTCTAAGTTATCCATTAAATCTATCACATTCCTATAGATGAAGAAACCAGCGGGGAATTTCTTCTTGCTGAAAAGCCCGGTAACAGCTGTACGGGCTTCTCAAGGGCACTGATGTTGTAAAGTTACTGCTCCTCCAAGGATTCGTTCGTGATGGCATCGCAGCAGGAGTAATCCACAATAATGCTAGGCTGTGCCATTGTGTTATTGATGAAATGTACGTTCCGGTTCCGTGGAAGCAGGTAAGGTTTCCTTGGATTAGGCCCTGTCATGGATGATCCATCCATGTAAAAAAGAGGCAAAAAAAAACCCCTCTCCGAGATTTCGGAAGGAGGCTGATGTGGGCAGAAGCAGAATCTGGCGGCCTAAGGAATCAAAAAAAATCAAGCATCCGTGCCACATCTAAAAAACCGCAGAAACCCTATCCCGAAACACCCCATATCGAAGTATTACCTAGTGCAGGGACAGAATGCATAGAGCATTGGCTTTTTGGTTTATCCTTTCATTTCTGGTTCCCTGGACTTTATGACAGCATACTCCGAAGCTCCACCTTTACAGCCGTCGGTTTCTTTTCTCATCGATGTAGAGTTCAAGTGCGGTTATGGCCCGCATCATCAGCTTGATGAGCAGATACAACGCGCATAATCCAAGGAGTATAAAAAGTCCGTAAACGATAATGATCAACATCGACCATATGCCAAACATGGACATCCCGCCAAATTCCATAAACTCACCTCCCCTCAAGGTGTTTTTTACAAGTCGATATCAAACAGTCTTGCTGCCTCATCCTGAAGATCAAGCGACAGCATGGTCTCCCGAAGCAGCTTGAATACAGGCGACGGTTGATCGCGGTCCAGGACATACCAATAGTTGGCGTCACGGATGAACGCCAGTTTCGCTGCCGTGCTGGATGCATTCGACAGGTAGGTGCGCATCCGGCTTAGCTCCCTCTTCGTCCATAACGCCTAATCCATCTAATGTTAACAGGGAACAGCTCGACTCTCTTTCCCGAAGGACCTCCCGTAAATAAGGGAGAACGGCTCTGGGTTTGGCCCCGAATTCAGATCTCAGACGCTCGAAAATCTCCTTCCGGGTGTGGGTAATTGGAACGGGAGATTCCGCCTCGAATTGTGCTTCTTCCTGACGCTTCATTTCTTCATCCGTACACGCCCACCATGATTCCAGATGCTCTGCATGCGGAACCGAGACCACCAGATCCAGAAATTCCGCCATATTGCGCGCAATCAAACGAATCGGGGGATCGTTGGTTGGGGTAACGCAGACGATGGCGGCAGACTCAAGATTCTTTACCTTGCCGAAATCGGTCAAGAAGCCAAAATGAATGCCCCCCCCGCCGGTTTCTGCGAAGGGAATCAAGTCAGGAGGAGTAATGGAATACGGCGCATAGGAACCGGTCATCCGGAAGCCGATCCAGCTCATGTCAAAGCCCTTTGCGGTGTATTCTTGGCTAAGCTCAAGCAAACGATGGATCACCGGAGGTATCGGGTAAGAGCCATAGGCCTGCCTTAAGGAGGAACCCATTCGGTTCATCGTGAATACTTTCCGGTAAAGGCTAAACATTTTTTTCATAGGATCCTCCTGGTATTTGCATCATAGGTCTACATACCTATAAGATTAGAAGAGAGGGCAATTTCAGCATGCTTCGCATTCCAGAATATAACAATACGATCTAACTTTAACATAATGCAGGGGACGTTGTAATGAAATTTGCATATGAAGCCAAAAATACATAACTTCCGCTAAAGCAAAGAAAAGGAGGAAAATGAATTGAAGACATCCATCTATGAATTGGTGGAGACGGGAGACGAGCTGCCTTTTGACGTGTCCCTGCACAGGGTGAATTATGTACCGAGCCACTGGCATAACAGTGTGGAGATTATTTTTGTGCTGAGCGGGAATCTTGAGGTCACAGTAGGGAGTCAGCAGCACAAGCTGGCAGAGGGCGATGTGTTCCTGATCAATCCGTGTCACGTTCATGAAGTGATGGGTCTCGATCAAAACATTATCGCTACGTTTCTAATTCCCTTGTCTTATCTCAAAGAGAACATTAAGGGGATTGAGCGTATTTCGTTCCAATGCGAATCCGGAACGGTACGACCTGAGCAGCGCAGCGCGCTTGATCAAATTCTGCAATTGCTGGCCGAGATGGTGCAGCTGAGCAATAAGAAGGGGGAAGCTTACGAACTGGACATGGGCATTCGGATGCTGGCCGTATTCTCCATCCTCATGAAGCAATTTCGGACAAGCGGCTCCAGCGGCGCGATGAACGAGAAGTATATGGAGCGCATGCTGCGCATTATCACTTATATCGATGAGCACTACAGAGACGCCATATCGCTTCAGTCCCTAGCGGAGCGTGAATTTCTCTCGGTGCCATATCTGTCCAAATTTTTCAGTGAGAACATCGGATTGAATTTTCAATCCTATCTGACCAGCATTCGTCTGAAGCATGCGGTCGAAGACCTGCTGTTACGCGAGGAGCTTCCGATTGCGGACCTGGCCTTGAATCACGGTTTTCCGAATGCCAAGTCATTCTATACCGCCTTTAAGAACCGGTACCATATGACGCCGCATGAGTACCGCAAGCAGTATCGTCCGGAGATGGCCCCCCGGAAGAAGGAGGACATTTCCTCCCATTATCTGAATTTTAATCATTCGAGTGCGCTGGGCATCATCCACCAGTTTCTGGAGCGAAGCAAGTCCAGAGAGGTCCGGAAGGTGGAGACCCTGGAAACAAGAGCTTATGAAATCGATGCGGCACGGGTTGGAACAACCGTTAAGCATACCTGGAAGAGCCTGATTACCATTGGAAAAGCCAAGGAGGGGCTGCATGCCGATGTACAGCAGCATCTGAAGTATGTGCAGCGGCGAAGTCCTTTTCAGTATTTGCGGTTCCACGGCATCTTTGATGACGGGATGATGGTGTACCATGAGGACGAGGCAGGGCAGTCCCGTTATAATTTTCGTTATGTGGACCAGCTGTTTGACTTCTTGCTGTCCATTGGACTGAAGCCTTTTATCGAGCTGGGATTCATGCCCTCCGCTCTGGCCTCCGATCCGGACCAAACGGTATTCTACCGGGCCAGTTACACCAGTCCTCCCAAATCCGTGGATAGATGGTGTGAGCTTGTGGATCGGTTGATTAGGCACTGCATGAACCGTTACGGAGCGGCGGAGGTGGAGAGCTGGAAGTTTGAATTCTGGAATGAGCCCGAGTTCCATATATTCTGGCCTGCCTCACAGGATGAATACAGGGCGCTGTATTTAAGGACCTATCAGACGGTGAAAAGAATATCGCAGTCGCTCCAGATCGGCGCTCCGGGAAGGATCATTACGGTGGATTCCGTCTCCATCGTTAAGGATTTTTTCGAGTTTTGCCGACATCACGCCTGCCAGCCGGATTTTATTCCGCTTCACTTCTATCCGCACGAGCGCATCGAGGATATGGTGAACGCGGAGTTTATCGGACAAATGCTCGATACCGACCCCTATTACCAGCTGCTTGAGGAATTTGGCGGGATATCGCCAAATCCTGATTTCTTGAAGGAAAGACTGAACGCTGAGCTTGAGCTGCTTGCAGCGTACGGATTGTCGGGCTGCGAGATTTATCTTACCGAATGGAATTCGACGGCATACCACCGCGAGCTCACGAACGATACGGTGTACAAGGCCGCTTATATCGTGAAGAATCTGCTCGATAATCTGGATGTTATCCATGGATTCGGGTACTGGGTCCTCAGCGACAACATTGAGGAGACCTTTCCGTCCCGGGAGCTGTTCCATGGAGGCCTCGGCCTGATTGCGCAATATGGGATTCCGAAGGCTGCGATGCATGCGTATGAGCTGTTATCGAAGCTGGGTCACACCGTACTGGCTCAGGGTGAGGGATATATCGTGACGGCCGGAGACGGCGGGTATCAGATTCTCACGTATAATTACTGCCACTTCGACGACCTGTACGCCATGGGCGATATCTCTTTTATTGATCATACGCATCGTTATAACGGCTTCAAGCATGAGCGGACATTAAAAATAGACATAGCCCTCATGAACGTTCCGGATGGCCGGTTCAAAATGGTGAAGCATACGATCGACCGCAACCAAGGAAGCAGTTATGATGCCTGGGTCGCGATGGGAGCCCCGGAATCCCTAACGAAGGAGGACGTGCAGTATCTTAAGGCGAGTTCCTGTCCCCGCCGGCACGTGTCATATGTCGATGCAGAGCCCGGGGCAGCACTAACCGTCTGCTTCAATCTTGAGCCCCACGGGGTAGCGCTCATAGAGCTGACACCTACGTATGATTGAATTGTGTCAATTCTTAATCTCCTTCTATTGAAGTTAGGAAAACGTTTACAAAAAGATGTTAAAAATAAGCGTAGAACTCTGTAAGCAGCCGCCTGTCTTGATGAAGGCGGTTTCTTTTATAATAAAACTGTAATCGTTTTCATAATAATTAGGGGGTTATATCAATGGCTGAAGCTAAGGTGAAAGGGCAGGTGCAAACATCGTTTGGCAGACTGACTTTCGGTATTATGCTAGGTTATGGCTGCATGATGCTGGCATTAATGACACCTGCAACCTTGTTGCTGACTTTCAAAATGATTGAAATCGACCCGAACGGATATACATCCTCCTATGGTCTGGTGGCAGGTATCGGGGCATTCTTCGCTCTTATCGGCAATCCGCTCGGCGGCGCCATCAGTGACCGTACGAACCTGTCGTTTGGACGGCGGCGTACATGGATTCTGATCGGTCCTTTGTTCGGCTGCGCGTCTCTTCTCATGATCGGCATGACGTCCTCGTTGTGGCTCATTATTATCGGCTGGGCGATTGCGCAATTGTTCTTTAACTTCGGAATGGCGGCGTACACCGCGCTCATCCCGGATCAGGTCAAGCAGGAGAAACAAGGCACGGTATCCGGGCTTCTGGGATTGGTGCTGCCGGTAGCGATTGCGGTCGGCATGGTCATGATGACCTTCCTGACGGATGTTTCTTCCGCAGCGAAGTGGACTTTGCTCGCGGTGATCGGAGTGGTTGGTCCAGTCCTCAGTCTGTTCCTGATCCAGGAAGGCAAAGTGGATATCGTCCATAAGCAACAAGAGAAAATCCCGTTTGGCGAAAAGCTCAGCAAAGTCTACCCAAGCCCGCGCCGGTATCCGGCTTTCACCTGGGCGGTTATTTCGAAGTTTCTCCTGATGATGGGTTACTGCAGCAGTCTTTATTTTACCGTTATGCTGGTCAACCGGATGGGCTATACCGAAGCTCAGGCGACAGCCAGTGTGGCAACCGTGAACATCATCTCCATGGTGGCAATGGCGGTTACCAGCATATTTGGCGGGATGCTGTCGGATAAGTTCCGTAAGCAAAAACCGTTTCTGTACATGTCGGCTTTCATTATGATTTTGGCCACGCTGGTCTTTGCTTTTGTTCCGAATTATCTTGCCTATGTTATCGCTTCCGCGGTTCTGGGTCTCGGTTATGGATGCTTCTCAGCTGTGGATATGGCGCTGGTTGCGCGGATTCTGCCCCGCAAGGAGGATTCTGCAAAAGACTTTGGCATCATGAACGTGGCGAATGCGCTGCCGCAATCCATCGTGCCTGCGATCGCGCCGTTCCTGCTGGGTGCAGGCACCATGATGGGTATCGGGGACTGGACCTTCTTCTATATCGCCCTCTCCGTATTCATGATGATCGGGATGATATCCATTAAGCCGCTGCCTGAAATCGGGGAGCCGGTTGCAACGGAAGGAGATATGAATCCTTCCCCGGACCTCACGGCACCGAGCGTACAGAACGTATAACGGAAAGTCCATAGCTGGCGCAGAGCGAAAGAGCAGACAAACTTGGAGTGGAGGGAATCACAATGAACCATCAGATCAATCAGACAACCCAAACGATCCCGGGAAATGGAGACAACATTCGCTATATCGACAATCCGGGAGGTCCTAAGCTGGGATACTCGTCCGAATCAGGTGTGGCAATTATCGAGATGGATGGACTGTATTTCAAGGATTTGAGCCGTGACGGTAGGCTGGACCGATATGAGGATTGGCGGTTGACGCCTAAGGAGCGTGCCAAGGACTTGGCTTCCAAAATGACCATAGAGCAAATCGCCGGCCTGATGCTGTACAGCAGGCATCAGTCGATTCCGGCTGCCAGCGGGGGCTGGTTCTCGGCTACCTATGGCGGTAAATCCTACGAGGAGAGTGGCGTGAAGCCATGGGAGCTGACGGATGAGCAGCTGGCCTTTCTGGCCCAGGACCATGTGCGTCATGTGCTGGTGACCACGGTCGAGAGTCCGGAAGTGGCGGCACGCTGGAACAATAAGGTGCAGGCATACGCGGAACGCACGGGACTTGGCATTCCTGCCAATAACAGCTCGGACCCAAGGCACAGCACGGATGCCAGCTCGGAGTTTAACGCCGGCTCGGGAGGACGGATCTCCATGTGGCCGGAGACGCTGGGCCTGGCCGCTACGTTTGATCCGGACATCACGAAGAAATTTGGCGAGATGGCTTCCAAAGAATATCGTGCCATGGGCCTTGCAACGGCGCTCTCCCCACAGATCGATATCGCAACAGAGCCGCGCTGGTTCCGCTTTAACGGCACCTTCGGCGAGGATTCACGTTTGACAACCGATATGGCCCGCGCCTACGTGGATGGCTTTCAGACATCGGAGGGGGACCGGGAGATATCCGAAGGCTGGGGGTACGACAGTGTCAACGCCATGGTGAAGCACTGGCCGGGCGGCGGTTCCGGCGAGGCAGGCAGGGACGCGCATTACAGCAGCGGGAAATATGCGGTTTATCCGGGTAATAATTTTCACGAGCACTTCATTCCGTTTGTAGACGGGGCTTTTAAGCTGGAGGGCAAGACGGGAATGGCTTCCGCTGTGATGCCGTATTACACCATTTCGATGAACCAGGATACCGTCAACGGGGAGAACGTTGGCAATTCATATAACTCCTATCTGATCAAGGACCTGCTCCGGGAAAAATACGGCTACGACGGTGTTGTCTGCACGGACTGGGCGATTACGGCCGATGAGTCCGGTCCCCGTGACTCTTTCCTAAGCGGGAAGCCGTGGGGTGTCGAAGGATTGACGGTAGCAGAGCGGCATTACAAGCTGTTGATGGCAGGCGTTGACCAATTTGGCGGCAACAATGAGATGGAACCGGTGCTGGCTGCCTATCACATGGGTGTCCGGGAGCATGGCGAGACGTATATGCGTGAACGCTTCGAACAATCGGCCGTGCGCCTGCTGAGCAATATGTTTCGACTGGGGCTGTTTGAGAACCCTTATGTTGATCCGTTGGAGAGCTCCCGTATGGTCGGAAATCCGGAGTTTATGCGTGAAGGTTATGAAGCCCAGCTAAAATCGATCGTCATGCTGAAAAATAAAAATGGCGTGCTTCCCGTCGAGCGGAAGAGCAAGG
Organism: Paenibacillus sp. Cedars; assembly: GCF_003184205.1. NCBI lineage: Bacteria > Bacillati > Bacillota > Bacilli > Caryophanales > Paenibacillaceae > Paenibacillus > Paenibacillus sp. Cedars. Next base: position 5,413,085 of record NZ_CP020866.1, on the reverse strand, counting down.
TCTACATTCCGAAGCGCTTTATGGCTGCAGGACAGGATTGGTTTGGCAACCCCACGCCGGAAAGCCTGGAGTATCCGGTTAATCTGGACATCGCGGCCAAATACTTCGAACTCGCGGAGCATCCGGACGAGGCGGATTTCGGGCTTGTCTTTATCAGTACGCCGAAATCCGGAACCGGGTATAGCCAAGAAGATGAGGATCAGGGAGGCAACGGCTACGTGCCGATGAGCCTGCAGTACAAGACGTATACGGCAGAGCATGCCCGTGAAGTGAGTCTGGCCGGTGATACACGGACAACGGATGTGCTGAACCGTTCCTATCGGGGCAAATCCGTTACGCCTCAGAATGCGGCCGATCTCGACATGGTACTGGAAACGAAGAAAGCGCTGAACGGCAAACCGGTCATCGTATCCATGCTGTTGTCCAATCCGACTGTGGTTGAGGAGTTTGAAGCCGAAGTGGATGCGATTCTTGTGAATTTCGGCGTTCTGGATCAAGCCATCATGGAGGTGCTTGCGGGTGAAGTGGAGCCGTCAGGCCTGCTGCCCATGCAGATGCCGGCCAATATGAAGACCGTGGAGGAACAGCTTGAGGATGTGGCGTTTGATATGGAATGCCATACCGATTCCGAGAATCACACCTATGATTTTGCCTTCGGTTTAAACTGGAAGGGAGTCATCGAGGATGAACGCACGGAGAAATATCGGAAGCCGCGTCCGTAGGCATGACAGTTATCCGATCGTGATCGCATAGATTTCCTCCGTACCCATCCGGGTGAGCCGCTCAAGTGATGATATGCTTGAGCGGCTTATTTTTTGCGTGACATGGACAACCAATACCGATCAACTTGCGTCTTAGTTATATACGAATTATTTCATATATTATTAGCCAAGGAGATTAGAGAACATGACAACCCGGAAATGGGCGAAAATGGCGGTGATTGGCGCTATGGCGTCCACGATGCTGATGAGTACGATGGTACAGGCACAGGTACAGGCCAAAGCCGCACCGCAGAAGGAAATGGAATTGAACATTAATCATTGGATGGTTACGCTCGATGTCAATCCTGTTATCGTGAATCAGACGGCGCTGGTTCCCTTGCGCGTGATTAAGGAATACTTGAAGCCCACGCAGCTTCAATGGAACAACAAGACCAAGACGGTAACCGTCAGCACAAGCACAGATCAAGTCACGCTGAAGATGGGAAGCCGGGAGGCCAAGGGGCAAGGGAAGGCGTATTCGCTGTCCGTTCCCGCGTATTTAAAGGATGGCCGAATTATGGTTCCGGTTCGATTCATAGCGGAGCTGCACAATGCAGAGGTAGGCTGGGATTCGAAGGAAAGAATGATTTACGTCTATACGCCGGAGGTGGACGTTTCGACAGCAGAGGAGAACCCTGATGTGAAGTTGTACCCGGTAAGCGCTACGAAATACGGAAGATATGAAGGAATGGTGGTAGAGGTAGAAGGGAGAAGGCAAGTTTTTGCGGATTGGTACGGTGGTGATGGTACGCGTAAACCGATCATTCAATATCGGGATATGACGGGTGATGGCAAGCCGGAAGTGGTTGTGTTCTATGTGGATGGGACCGGGACGGGTATTTATATTGGCAAGACACATGTGGTGGACGCTGAAACCCTGAAGGAAATTCCTATGGAATCGTTGGATCAGGCGGTAGCGGGTCATGTGGAGTCCAGCATCGAGAAGTTTGCGGATTACATCGCCGTGAAGATTGTGATCGACGGGAAGGAAACCGTTCAGAGAATTGAGGATGACTCCGAGGATAAAAGCTATCTGAATGACAAGTTGGGTTTTGGAGCTGTAGTCAGACACAGCATCGAAGAAGGGCGGCTTGTTACGCTCGCAGCTGGGAGCATAAGTCCAGCCGGTTTTGCGGGTGATCTCCAAATAACCTACCGGTATGATGAAGAGTCGAATCGATTTGTGGTGGATCGCATGGAATATGATCGTTTGGAAGAGCAGAGGTAAATTACCGTTTATCGATGCGGAACTTTAGAACTACATATATATGCATACCAGCAGAAGGATATAAGCATGAACTGGAAGGTTGGAATTTGGATCGGGTGATGTGATTTTCTATTTAAAAGGGCGCTGCAGCGCCCTTTTTTTGCTGCGCTTATCAAGAGTCAACGCGGTTTGCATCACCGAAGCGGGTCGGCGACCATGGGGAGTGTACCCTATATGAAAGATGGTTTTATCTCTATTCATAGGTCTTTATTACCATTTACTTGAGTCTTAAGATTCCTCTAAGATAGTTAATAAACCTGACACCTTTTTGCAACGGAAAGAGAATGTTTTTGAAGTAAACGCCTTCAATGTTAAGTAATATAACAAGCCCATACCATATGGACTCGAACGGGGTGTATTTATGCAGCAATGGCTTGGGAAATCGCTAAAGCATAAATTATCGTTGCTTATTATTATAGCTACGCTGGTGCCGCTGTTATTTCTTGGTATTTTCTCTTTTAACATGGCCAAGAGCCTGACGGAAGAGAAAGCCAAGATTACGGGGATGAATACGCTCCGCCAACTGGAAGCTTACTTGGACACGATGGTGAAGGACGTCGAGAATATCTCGCTATTCCTCATCGGGCACACCGGGGTCCAATCCTACCTCAAGACAGAGGAGAGCAACTATGTCCAGCAGACAACGGTCATTAACTTCCTGACGAATCTGGCCTTCTCCAAGGATTATATCGCCAATATCATTGTCGAACCGCTCGGCAGCAAGGATCCGATCTCGCATAAGTCATTAGTGCGTTCCGAGTTCCGGAATATTACCGAGGAGATCCCGGATTATTATGAGCATCATCCCAAATGGTGGTCTTTTGTTCACCGACAGTGGACATTTGAAGGCATGAGAAAGGTCATCACGCTGGCCAGGCCGATTCGCAGCACGGATAAATACAAGCCGATCGGGAATCTGCAGATCAACCTGGATCAAGGCGTCATTGCCAATCAATTCAGGCAGGCCGTCTTGGAGAAAACCGGCTTTGTCCTCCTGCTTGATGAGAACAACCGGATTATTGCCGGTCCGCCGGATATGGAGACGAATCTTACCCTGGCAGACTATTATCCTTCGATTGAAGAGTTCGAGGGGCTTAGCGGGAATATGGACTATGGAGAGGGCGGCAATAAGAAGACCATTCTCTATAAGAAAATGTCGAGTGTGAACTGGAAGCTGGTCGGCATCATTCCCTCAGAGGAATACCGTTCCCAGAACCAGTATTTCATCAAATTGACGGCGGTTGCCGTAACCGTGGCCATCCTGCTCGCCATTATACTGGTTCTCTTCTTGATTCAGAAGATTACGAATCCGTTGTCTGTGTTAACGAAGTTTCTCAAGAATTCGAGCCCGGAGGAGCCGCTGCCTGCGCTGCCGGTGAAGACAATTGATGAGGTTGGACAGCTTATTATCAGTTACAACCGGTTAAGTTCCCGGATCGTGAAACTTACCGATGAAGTGAAACTCAATGAGTCGCTGAAAAAGGAGGCGGATATGCATGCACTGCAGGTGCAGATTAATCCGCACTTCCTATACAATACGCTGTCTTCGATTCATTGGCTGGCGCTGATGAACCAGGATGTGAAGATAGCCGAGATGGTCGGATCACTCAGTGATTTCCTGCGGTTCAGCTTGAACAATGGCCAGGAATACTGCACGATCCAGCAGGAGATTATGCATGTCCGTCACTATGTGAACATCCAAACCATTCGGTATCCGGAGAAATTCTCGTTTGAGGTTCATGTCGAGGAGACACTTCATCAGCACACCATGTTGAAGCTGCTGCTGCAGCCGCTCGTCGAAAATTCCATGCTGCACGGCATATTGAGCCGTGACGGAATGGGGACGATTACGATACAAGGTCGGCATGGCAGCGAAGGGATTCACTTCGTGGTGGAGGATGATGGAATCGGGATGACGCCCGATCGTCTGAAATGGCTTCAGGATCAGCTGGTAGAGAATCCATTGCAATACGAGAAGGGACAAACCCCGGGCGGAAGCTACGGGCTGCGAAATGTCCATAAGCGGCTGCTCCTCCATTACGGCAAGGATGCAGGATTGCGTGTGGACAGCACGGAAGGGGCCGGAACACGGGTTATGTTTACGATACCGGACCTAACTGATATTCAACAAACTGAAATATCCAGCAAAGGGGATGACGACCTTGAAGGTACTGATCGTTGATGATGAAGTAATCATTCGAAATGGGCTGAGTACAGTGATCAATTGGGCGGATAACGGCTTTACGGTGCTGGCGCCCGCGGCTTCGGCAGAGGAAGCCCTTCAGCGTATTCCCGTCGATATGCCCGAAATTATATTTACTGATATTCGCATGACCGGCCTGAGCGGTTTGGACATGGCTCATCAAGTTAAGCAGCGGTTTCCCGAGATCGAAATCATTGTCATATCGGGCTTTGATGAATTTACGTATGCACAGCAGGCGATGCGTGAAGGCGTGAGTGACTACTTGCTGAAGACGAGCAGACCCGGGGAAATTATCGAAGCTGCAGTTCAAGCGAGAGAGCGAATCCTGCAGCACAGACTCCATCAAGCGAAGGGGAAGGCCCAGGAAATGGTGGTCAACCGGGGGTTCCTGAGGAGGCTGCTTGCATCGGGAGTTTCACTGGATGAGCATGCCGAGAATGAATTATGGGAGAGATATCCTGAATTGAGGTTGACAACGCCCGGCTCCGTTCTGCAGATCTGGATGCTGTCGGTTCATCCGTTACATCAGGATGAGTTGGAGCACTTGACCCTTGGCGAACGACACAGCTTACTCGGGACGGAGCTGGCAGAAGGGCTGCATGGTGCCTGGCTGGAGTGGAATGGTTCCCTGCTTCTGCTGGTGCGCACAGAGCCAGGCGATGGCTGGGGGCGCGTGGATTCCGCGCTGCGAAAGCTGGAATCGACTCACGCCTGCCGCATTAAGGCAGCCAGCGGCCGACCGGTGTCCAGTGTTCGCGAGCTGGATCGCGCGCTGAAGACGGCGGTGGAGGCCAGCTCCTACGAGTGGCTTCTCCATTCGGAACGGCATATCCGTTATGAGGACATCGAAGGGCGGAAAGGCATTGAGACGGTCTGTTCGATGGAAGAAGAAACCGAGCTCTCCTCCCTTCTGCGCTCAGGGCAATCCGCCGATTTGGAGGCATGGGTCGCGGATGTGCTGGAACGCATCCAAAGTCAGAGCCAGGCGACACCCGGCTCGGTTCAGGCTTATCTGCATTCCCTGCTCGTCTCGGGACAGCGCTGGCTGATACGCGCTGCAACGTCCATCGGCTACACCAGTCCGGTGAAGATTGAGGACAACTTTGATATCCGCGATTTAACGAAGAAGCCGGAGAAGGTGCTGATCGATTCCCTTGGACTCATCATGAAGCAGTACCGGGACATGGTGTCGACAACCAGTCCTGTTCACAGGGCGATCTCCTTCATTCATGAGCATCTGGGGCAGAGCCTGTCGCTTCAGCAAGTGGCCAAGCATGTTCATATGAATCCCAATTATTTCAGCGAGATGTTCAAGAAGGAGACCGGGCAGAATTACATTGAATTCGTGACCCAGGCGAAGCTGCGGAAAGCAATGACTCTGCTGAGGGAAACGCCGGCCAAAATCAGTGAAATCGCAAATGAAATCGGCTATGAGGATATTAAGTATTTTAACCGCCTGTTCAAGAAATGGACGGGACAGACGCCGTCGGAGTATCGGGCAAATCCTGAATTTTGTCCCTCTATGGACTGAATTATATCCCCTATGTAAGCGTTACATCCTCTTTTATACTTGGACTAATCATCTTAGGATGCTTCATCATTTTCGTATAAATTAAAGGGGGATTGACCATGAGACCAAAACGCAAAATAGGTCTTGTACTGCTGATGATGACACTGGTTCTTGCAGCATGCGGCGGCGGGCAAAGCAAAGAGCAGGCCGGAGGGAATGAAGGCGATCAAGAAAAGGTCAAGCTGACCATCTGGCATAACTTTGCCGGTGATGACCTGCGTGCAAAATCAGTCCGAAGTTTTATCGATCAGTTTGCTCAGGACCATCCTGAAGTTACACTCGATGCACAAGCGATTCCACCGGATGGCTACCGTCAACGTCTGAGTACCGTTGCGGCTGCGAATGAGATGCCGGACGTGTTCTTCGTTTATGCAGGAAGTCAGTCATCCGAGCTTCATCAAGCGAAGCTGCTTCAACCGATTACGGAAGTGTTAGATGCGCATTCGGATTGGAAGGATAAATTCCTGCCGGGAGCGTTTGATCCATACGAGTTCGAGGAAGGCCAGATCTACTCTGCTCCACTGGGTATGTCGGCAACCTCGATTCTGTACTACAACAAAGCCTTGTTTGACAAACATAACGTAAAAGTCCCAACGACTTGGGAAGAAATGATGGCGGCGGTTAAGACCTTCAACGATAACGGCATAACGCCAATCGCCCTCGGAAACAAAGCTCCGTGGGTTGCTCAATCCACCATTATCGGCTCTATTGCCGACCGTGTGACAGGCACCGAATGGTTCAAGAATGCAGCAGCACAGCAAGGCGCGAAGTTTACCGATCCTGAGTTTATCGAAGCGCTCGGCTATTTCAAAGAGCTGGTTGATAACAAAGCGTTCCAAGAAGGGGCGAACAGCATCGACAACACGCAAGCTGAGCAGTATTTCATTCAAGGAAATGCAGCGATGATGATCAGCGGCGCATGGACCCTTACGAATCTTGCGGCTTCTTCCTCTGAGGAGCAAATGAAGGATATCGAGGTTACTACTTTGCCAACGATTCCTGGTGGAAAAGGTGAGGCAGGCACGATCTCCGGCGGAGCTGGCGGCGGTCTGGCCCTTAGCAGCAGAACCGAAGGGAAAGCGAAAGAATTGGCCCTTGAACTGATCTATGCCGTGAGCGGACCGGAAGCGCAAAAAGCGATTGCCGAGAGCAACTCCATGGTAATGTACGATACCGAGATTGATGAGTCCAAAGTTACTTCCCTGTACTACAAAGCCTTTAATCTGGTGAAAACCACTGGAATTACGCCAGTATATGATGCTTATCTGTCTGCAGAAGCGGCTGAAGTCATCAACAACGGTCTGCAGGAAATCATGATGGGCGGTCCCGTTGAAGGTGTGGCCCAGAAGCTTCAGGATGCGCAAGCCAGATCCGCTACTCCATAAGAAACCATTCACCACTGCACAAGGATTAGGAGGGAGGAGGCTGCCATGCCTACAGCGATGAGAAGCAAAGGATTTATAGCCATAGCTCTTCTTCCAGCGCTTCTGTTGTTTCTGATATTTGTCATTATTCCGGTTTTCTGGTCAGCTTACTACGGGTTTTTCAGCTGGAAAGGGTTCGGGGATGCCACCTTTATCGGTCTTGATAATTATATAGAGATGTTCAAGGATCCGATTTTTTGGCGGGCGCTTCGAAACAACCTGATTCTGGTTGTCTCATCCATTGTCGGTCAGGTTCCGATTGCATTGATTCTGGCCATTGTACTGTTCAAGAATTCGTTTTTCTCCAGATTCATACGCTCCGCCGTATTTATGCCGATGGTGCTGTCGACGGTTGTAGTCGGCCTGATCTGGGGTTACATTTACCATCCGCAGTTCGGGATTGCGAATTATGTGCTGGAGATGCTCGGTCTGGATTCATGGACCCGCGCTTGGCTGTCTGATCCGAAAGTCAACATGCTGGCGATATCGATTCCGATTAACTGGGCGAACGTCGGTCCGTATCTGGTTATCTTTATTGCAGCACTGCAAAATATTTCTCCCGAGATCCATGATGCGGCCAAAATTGATGGATCCACGGGCTGGAACAAGCTGATGCAAATCACGCTGCCGATGATCTGGAGTACGGTTGTCGTGACTATCGTGCTCTGTATCTCCGGAAGTCTGAAGGCCTTTGACCACGTCATTGTCATGACGGGCGGCGGACCGGCGCAATCGACCGAGCTGCTTGCCACATACATGTATAACAGCACCTTCAGTGTGTATCGTTATGGTTACGGTTCTGCCGTCTCCACGATGATTATGATTGTCAGCGCCATCCTAATCGCGCTTAATTACTTCGCAACGCGCAGAAAGTCAAGTTAACATGAAGGAGGGAGCGATGTGAATTTACAGACGACCGGGACCGAAAATGCTTCAGGGAAACGAGTCATCATGAAGGGTTTATCCGGGTTCGTAAAATTGCTGCTGATGGTGTATGCGATTCTTACGCTCTATCCCTTGTACTGGCTTTTTACAAGCGCGTTTAAATCGAATCAGGATTTCTTCACGAACCCCTACGGCTTGCCGAAGGAGTGGATGACCGAGAATATATTTCGGGCATGGGAGCTTGGAAATATGGGCAGGGCGATGATCAATTCAACAGTTGTGACCATTACAGCCGTTGCATTGACCATTCTGCTCAGCGTACTTGCGGCATATGTGCTGTCCAGATTCGAGTTTCGGTTCAAAAAGCTGGTGGTTGTGTTATTTACGACCGGGCTGCTCATTCCGATCCACAGTACGCTGGTGCCCCTGTTTATCATGATGAAAAACATCGGCCTGCTCGATACGTACGGAGCGCTCATTCTGCCTTACACGGCGTTTGAGCTGCCGATTGCGATTTTCCTGGCGATGGCTTACATGTCATCCATTCCAAGGGAAATTGAAGAAGCGGCCATGATTGACGGCAGCGGTTGGTGGGGGATATTCAGTAGAATGATTCTGCCGCTCTGCACGCCTATCGTTGCAACGATATCCATTCTGGCATTCCTCCGATTCTGGAATGACTTCTCCTTCGCACTCGTATTTATCAATACGCAAGCGCTGAAGACGCTGCCGCTCAGTCTGTCCCTGTTCTCGGACGGCTTCGGCACGGACTACGCCCTGACCATGGGTGCGATGGCAATCGCGGTCATTCCTACCATTGTAGCCTACCTGATTCTGCAGGAGCAGATCATGAAGGGCATGGTGGCAGGCTCGATCAAGGGTTAAGGCTGCCAGCAAGGTCCATTTAGTTTACAACGGAGGCAGATAGCCTGTTCCGAGGCTCCGCACATATTTACCATGAACAGCCCTTTCCGATTCATTCGGAAGGGGCTGTTTTGGTTCGTGCCAGTAATGATCATTCTCTGTTTCCAACCGGGAAACATTCATGCACGATTTTCGGCTGCGCCATGTGTGCAAAAGAAATATAATAGGTACACCAAGACAGGGTACATGATTTTCCTGGAGAAACACAGCTTATACCAGATGTACCATATAGAATGAACATAGTCACAGGGAGGAACGTTACATGATATCGGCCGCAAATCAACAGGAATATTATCAGGCGCTGCTGGATAAGAAATCGGAATATGAAGGCGTCTTTTACGTGGGCGTTAAGACAACCGGTGTATTCTGTCGCCCGACATGCCCGGCGAGGAAACCGAAGATCGAGAACTGCGAGTTTTATGAGACGGCCGAAGAAGCACTGCTGGCATCCTTCCGACCCTGTAAACGATGCCGGCCGCTCTCGCATCCCAATCAAGTTTCGGATCTTGTGCGGCTGCTTGTAGACGCTGTGGAGGATAACCCGGAGAAGAGATGGACCAACCAGGACTTCCAGAAGCTGTCCGTGGATGCCTCAACGGCAAGACGCCAATTCAAGAAGCGGTTCGGGATGACCTTTGTTGAATATGCACGAGCTAGGCGGATGGGCCTTGCCCTGAAGCAGATCCGGGAAGGAGATGCTGTCATCGATGCGCAGCTGTCAACCGGCTACGAGTCCAGCAGCGGATTTCGGGATGCTTTTTCGCGGATTATGGGCGCAGCCCCTACAAGGTCCGGGCATCATCATATTCTAAAAGCATCGTGGCTCGACACGCGTCTGGGACCGATGATGGCTATTGCAGATGACGAAGCACTGTATTTGCTCGAATTCGTGGATCGCCGGGGCTTGGAGCGGGAGGTAGAACGTCTCAGACTGAGAACCAAGTCAGCGATTATTCCGGGTTACACAGCTCCCATCCGTTCGATTGAGAGAGAGTTGGGTGCGTATTTTGACGGGAAGTTAACGGAATTTAAAACCCCCTTGTTCCTGTTAGGATCACCATTCCAACAGGAAGTTTGGGACCAATTATTGCGGATTCCACCCGGTCGAACCTCTTCCTACGGCGAGATCGCAGCAGCGATGGGAAGACCTACCGCTTACCGCGCCGTCGCCCAGGCGAATGGGGCCAACCAGCTTGCGATTGTCATTCCATGCCATCGCGTCATCAATACGAGCGGTGAATTGGGCGGATACGGGGGAGGGCTGTCGCGCAAGCAATGGCTGTTGAATCATGAGAAATCCATGAGTGCCGCAAGAAAAGAGGAATATTAGACCTGGGTCATAGAGAATGGTCTTACCTTGGGGTAAGACTATTTTTGCATAGTTCCACTATCGTTCGTACGAAGTATTGATATGCTGAATCGTTTAAAATAAAGAGTGTATCAACAGCATCCGATAAGGGAGAGTGAACGATAGTGACGGAACAAGTACACTTACCTGAATGGGCCGCCAATTATTTGCAGTATATTCGGGTTCCATTCAAGGAGGCTTCGCTGGCGTATTTAACCGAGATTTGCACTGCGCATCATAATAGGATTCCTTTCGAGAATATTAGCACGCTGCTGCGGTATCATGAGTATCATCAGCAAGGCAGGCTGGAGCAAGACGAGAAGAGGTTTGTCGATCAGCTGATGCAGCTGAATGCGGGAGGCACTTGTTATATGATTAACAGCAGTCTCCATCAGCTGCTGAACCAGCTCGGATTTCCAACTCGTTATACGCTGCTGGGCGAGGGGCATGTCGGACTGCTTGTTCGGAACCCTGATGGGCAAGAAGAAGTGTATGTGGACTGCGGGAACGCTGCTCCGTTTTTCGAACCCGTTCGGTTGGAGACTTATCCTGATCAGGTTTCCCAATATGCTGGAATTGAAGTGAGATTGCGTCCGGGAGACGAGCCGGGAACGTACACGTACTACAGGTATGTGGACGGCCAGCTGCTTACAGATCTGGTATGGTCCTTCGATACCCGAAAAACCTATCAATTCGATGATTTTCAGCCTGCTATTAGGGAGTACTTTAAGCCTAACGATCTCTTCACCTCTATATTACGCTGTCAGCTCTGGCAATTGGAGCAAGAACGGTCGCTGTCCCTAATCAATAATATACTGAGTATCCGGCATGAAGACGGGAGGGTTGACAAGCGCGTTTTATCGGACCTCAGCGAGCTTCGAGAGGTGATCGATCATGAGTTTAAGCTTCCGAAGCTGCCTGTCGAAGATGCCGTAACGGTTCTACAGAGTCTCGGTGTTGATATTTTTTAAGCCAGCGCTATACCGGATTTCCCCGAGTAGAACGGCAGCACCAATTAGTTCAAATTACCTATTCAACCTGTCGAAGCATGGTATAATATCCCTTATCTCTACTTACTAATGGGGTACTGGAGAGTATATCGAGTTATTAATAGCATCTGTAGTCTGGAGCAGCCTGCTCCACCTTTCCGGGTACGCGCAGGCTGCTTCTTATAATGTAGAGAAAAAATTACCGCGGGGCTTTCTCTTGCCCCGGCCTTGCCGGTACGGTTGCCGTTTCCCGGTATTTGACCGGGGACATGCCGTATGTGGCACGGAATACTCTGTGAAAATAGGAATAGCTTGCGAAGCCGCAGGTTTCCGCGATCTCCTCCAGCGTCATGGTGCTGTATTTCATGCGCTCAACGGCTGCGTTCAGCCTGATCTCCAAGGCGTACTGAATCATGGTTTTTCCGTAATACTCCTTGAACAGTTTAACGGCCCGGGATAAGCTGAGCCCGACATGAGAAGCGGCTTCCTCCAGCTTGAAGGTGATCGTGGCATGTTCCTCCACGAATCGCTTCAGCCGAAGAGCGGTGAAGGCAAGCCGATCCGTTGGCTTGATCTCGGTAATGGCACGGTCCAGACACAGGCAGAGGCTGCGCAGCAAATAATCCGTCAGCTCCCCGGTCTCCCCCTCAAGTCCGCGCCGCTTCTCCAGCAGCATCTGTCTCCACAGACCCAGCAGCTGATCGTCGAGCCCGACATGGCTGACAACTGGCCGATGGATCCGGTTCCACCAATCATCGATCCATGACCCATCGCAAAATATATAATAATCTCCGCTGGATACGCGGCCATCCTCGCCGTCATCGTTGATCCGCAGCTCGTATTCATCGCCGGGTTTCAGCAGCAGCAGATCGCCCCCTTGCACGTGGTGCTCGATGCCGTTGCAGTATATTTCACAGGACCCCTCGGTTTGGAGACGAAACAGATAGGTCGTCAAGCCGCCCCGGTGGCTGTTGCTGAACTGCTGGAAGTGGTAGGAATAGTCGCAGATTAGCAGTCTTGCCTCCATCATGGTTAAAACCCCCAGTAAAAATGCAAGCAGATAGTTCATGTTGCAGCAATATTGTTTATGTTCATTTTAGCCTATTTGCATGTATGATAGTAGCAGATAGAGCAGTAACTCATTTTTGGAATCGAGGTGCGCTATAATGAGAAGAATGAACATTGGTTTGCAATTGTATACGCTGCGCGATGAAACGGCTCAGGATTTCCGCGGTACGCTTCGCAAAGTGGCTGAATTGGGTTATGAAGGCGTGGAGTTCGCAGGTTACGGAGACATTCCGGCCGAGGAAATGAAAACGCTTCTTCAAGAGCTCGGCCTTAAGGCGATTGGGAGCCACGTGGGCCTGCATCTTCTTCGTGCAGACCTGCAGAAGGAGATAGATTACCTGAAAACCATTGGCGCTAAATATATGATGTGCCCTTATGTAGCTGAAGAAGATCGTAAAGATGCTGAGGATTGGAAGAACCTCTTCTCCTTCCTGGAAGAAGTAGGAGCTGAAGCACGCAAGCAAGGACTGATCTTTGGTTACCATAACCATGCGTTTGAATTCGAAGCGGAGGTTGACGGCGAATTCGTATTTGATGCAATGTATTCCGCAACGACGCCGGAAGCGGTACAAGTCGAGATGGACGTATGCTGGGTACAGTTTGCCGGACAAGATCCGCTGGCTTACATTCCGAAATATGCGGGACGCCTGCCGCTGCTTCACCTGAAGGATTTCAGCAAAGACGCTGAGGGCAACATGAAGACGCTGGAGCTGAGCCAAGGCTCTGTGAACCTGCCGGGTGTCATTCAAGCTGCATCGGATGCAGGCACGGAATGGCTGATCGTGGAGCAGGACGTGTGTCAGAACCCACCGCTGCAAAGCGTGGAGAACAGTATGAACTGGTTGAAGCAGAACTACCTGAACCAATTTTAATCTATGTGCAAAAAGGAGACTTTCAATGAGCAAAATTAAAGTGGCTGTGTTTGGCTGCGGCGCCATCGCCCAGCGCAGACATATTCCTGAATACGCGAACAATGCTAATGTGGAGCTGGTTGCTTTTGCCGATCCGGTAAAGGAACGTGCCGAAGAGATGGCTGCCCAGTATGGCGGCAAAGCTTATACCGACTACCAAGAACTGCTTAAGAATGAGAAGCTTGATGCCGTTAGCGTATGTACGCCGAACTACCTGCATGCTCCAATGAGTATTGCAGCATCGAATGCTGGCCTTCATGTACTGGTTGAGAAGCCGATGGCTACAACAACGGAAGAAGGAGAGCAAATGATCGAGGCAGCACGCAAGAATGGGGTTTACCTGATGGTAGGCCACAATCAGCGTTTAATGCCTCCACACGTAAAAGCTAAGGAAATCCTGGATTCCGGCAAGCTCGGCAAGGTGCTTACGTTCCGCACTTCCTTTGGCCATGGGGGTCCAGAGAGCTGGAGTCTGGACGGTCGCGACAGCTGGTTCTTCCGTAAGGAAGAAGCCATTATGGGGGCTATGGGTGACCTTGGCGTTCACAAATCCGACTTTATCCGTTACTTGTTGAACGATGAAATCGCAGAAGTTGCCGGCTTTATCGGAACGGTCCACAAAGAGGGAACGGACGTGGACGACAATGCGACCTGCATCGTTCGCATGAAGAGTGGCGCAGTCGGCACGCTGATGGCAAGCTGGACGCATTACAGATCCGGTGATAACGGAACGGTCCTCTGGTGCGAGAAAGGCGTGATGAAGATCGGTGCCGTTCATGGTGACGAGGTTAACGTCGAGCTGACAGATGGTACGATCGAGACTTACAAGGTTGGTGCCATGGCAACGAATGAGAAGCAGGTGCCGAGCGGCGTCATCGACGCGTTCGTGGAATCCATTCTAACAAACACGCCTCCTAGCATTTCCGGTGAGGAAGGGCTGCGTTCCTTGAACGTCATCCTGGGCGCATTCGAATCGCAAGAGACGGGTAAGATTGTGAAGCTGTAATAGGATGAACAGAGGGAAGCCGTGGAAGTGCGGCTTCTCTTTTTGTCATATCCGATAGTAAAGCGATGATCATGATAAGCAGGGCAGCAACAACTTTTTCATAAAAATAAGAGCGGCTCTGCCATTACTATGGAGAGCGGCTCTTGTTTTTTTATTCACTCCAGTGCTTTAACCGGTTTGCCGATCCATCGGACTTACCTTAAGGCTGTCTCCGTCTTCAACTACAGGGATAAAGATCGGACGTTCCTCCGGCGTCCGATTCGGGGTATGTACCGCCAGCATCAGCTGCCCCTCCCACGTGCGAAACACCATCCCGTGCCCGCCGTCGCTGGAATATAAGGGTTCCGGCTCTTGAAGCCAGAGACCCGTCAAGCTGCCGGATGGGGATTTGGCAATGCCGAGCGCGTAGCGGCCGTCGACAAAGCTGGCCCACAGCATCAGCAGGCTGCCGGGTGCTGTCCGGAATAGAAAGGGACCGTCCGTCACATAGTTTCCGGTCCCGGGAAAGCGCTGCGAATGAAACGGTGTGGTCCACGCCGCCTCAGAGGCACGGAATAAGATCACCGGTTCCGATACGGATTCGGATAAATCCGGGCTTAGGCGCATGGCACAGACCTCGCCGTCGCCAACCTGCTGCCATTCATGGCAGAACACCATCCACGGCTGGTTCTCCTCATCGATATACAGCGTGCCGTCCAAAGAACTCGAATCCGCCGGTGTCACAGGACCGCTGCTATGGAGAGCAAAGGGCCCTGTCGGCTGCTCCGCTGACAGCACCGCAGTGCCCAGCAGATCATTATCCTTCCTGCGAAAGGTGGCAAACATGATATAACGGCCATGATATTCGTACACCTCGGGTGCCCAGAAGTTCACCTCCGCGAAGAAATTATCGGGCTTGTGGAAGACCGTACAAGGGCCTTCCCAATGCCGAAGATCTTCGCTTATATAGGCATCGAAGCCGTTTCCTTCCCTCCATATATTTTTGTCGGTACTGCCGTACATGTAGTATTTCTTGTGCTTGGAATCAGGCAGGATATAAGGATCCCGCAGCTGAATATCCTGAGTGTTCATGCTGTTCAGGCACCTCCTGAAATCATTAACGATAGGAGGGACAGATAATGCCGATATCCCTCTCTGTTTTCAAGCCTCCGCCTCGATATCGCTGCATTTCATTTCCTTTGATCCGGATCGGAAGGGAATTGCCTTGATAGATGAGCTCGCCCTCGATGGTGCGCACACTCATTCCAATGACGCCTTCCAGGTGTCCGCTTCGATCGGTAACCAGCCGAATTCCGGCCGGTCCTTCAATATGAACGCTGCCTTCCCGGTATATCGTTATACGATCTGCTGTATTTACCAATTCGTAATGCAGCCCATTCACCGTGCGGCTGTAGGCCGTGTTGCCTGCAACTTCCTCGCCATGATCCATGTCGACGGGGAGAAGACCGGTAAACCATAATTGGTCCGACCCGACCGGCATAATCCCGCACAACCGTTCCACATAATCAAGCAGACACAGGATGGAAGGGGAATACGTCTCGGTAAAACCTTCCTCTCCGGTCCAGGGACTTAACGCTTGTGCAAAGCGCTTTGCCTTGGACAGCGCAGACAGGATCGGATGCAGTACCCACGTCAATTCGACATAGCGGTGGTGATATTCAAACGCATGCGGAGCGCGAATCAGGCTCAGGAAGTTGGACGACCCGCCCCAGCTGTTGTAGGAGGAGAACGGATCGAATCTGGGATCGTCCATCGCCATAGATGTAAACGGATATTTGGCGAAAAATTTGCTCGTATTCAGCAAATACCGGCGCAGCAGCTTGTCGAACCATTCACGGTCCCCAACCTCGCAGGCCATCACGCGCAGCAGCACATCGGACTGGACTCTGACCAGCTCGTCATTCCGGTCCCGGTCGTAGAAGAACATATCTTCTTCGTCGTAACAGTAACGGAAGAGACTCTCGAGGCTGGACTCGGCTTTCGCTCTCCAATCAGCTCCGGATCCACCAAGCTCTTCGGCCATGCGGGCCAAATATATGCGCTGGCAGTAGATGTTGGCGGTCAAATCCGGTGCCAGGAAAGGCAGGACCGGAGAATCCGGGTGATAGGCTGCGGCATCATTCATATAGGGTGTATCCGGAACATGCCAGAACCTGGGTGATAAATCATGTCCGGTGTCGAAGGTGCTGAAGGCCTCTACGCAGCCGGTCTCCCGGGTATTGCGGAAGCTTGCAATCCATTCGTCATAATGCGCCATGGCTTTGTACATGGTCTTCAGAAAGTCGCGGTCCTTGCCGTGGAGCTGGTAATGGTTCCATACACTGCGTGCCAGCGGTGTAACCAGCTGAATCTGCCGGAAGGAGGGACCGTTCTCCGTTAATTTGTAAGGCAGCAAACCGTCCTCTCTTTGGTGAGCCGCAAAGGCGAGATAGGTCGATTTCGAGACAGAAGGAATCAAGCGCGAGAGCAGCTCCGCATTGATGGTGCCGGTGCTCTCCAGCCAGCAGCCAAGATAAATCCCGCCTTCCTGCAGAATAGGCTCGCTGCCAGCCATCGGCACGATGCAGGGAAGCAGCTTCTCCAGCGCCGTATAATATGAAGCCTCCAGCCGTCCGCCCGATGCGGCAAATCGTACGCCTGACTCCTGCCATTCTCGCAACAAATTCTGATCTTCCGGTTTAACCGTCTGCACCTGATCCTGTATCGAGATCCCGCGCAGACGGTCCAGCATAACTTCGGTCATGTCCGCCTCCTTGTAGAGCCTTGTTTATTGATTCGATTCAAAGATTCGAACGGTGCCATTGTAGAAGTCCGCAACGGCTTGCTCGACGCTCTTCCGGCCGAAGCCGATTTCCTGGCTTGTCGTTTGCGCCAGCTTGGAGAATTCAGCAAATCCCGGAGGATTGTAACTCACGTCAAAAGGTTCTGATTTTGTAGCCTCAGATACGAGACTTGTGTATTGGTATACAATTTCCTCCACCGGACCGGCTTCCTCTTGCAGTAGATTGCGGTTGGCTTCCGTTACCGGAACGCCCCGGTCGCTGCCGAGAATTTTGGCGGCTTGTGGATCATTGATCCAGAAATCCATCAGGATAGCGACTTCCTTGGGATGCTTGGTATTCGCATAACCGGACAATCCCTGGCTGGATTCGAATACAACACCCGTACCCTTGGGACCCCGCGGTACCGGATGGAGGATCAGCGGGTCCTCCGTCAGGCTCTGGAAAGCAGCCAGCTGGTTGGAAGGAAGGAGGCTCATGGCGGCCTTGCCTGTAATCAGCAGTGATTTACTAGTGTCGTCATGCGGATTGGATACCTGCATTTCAGGTGTGACCACAGCACCTGCTGCGGACGTCTCCTCCCAATATTGGAACCATTCCTGGATGTCTTCTTTGGCAAAGCCCAGAGTTCCATTTTCCATATTATACAGCTGTTTGCCGCGCTGCTTCAGATAGATGTCCATGCCATCGACGGTGAAGTTGTACGTTCCAAAAATGCCATCACCCAGCTTGTCAGACAGTTCCTTGCTGACAGCTGCGTAATCCTCCCAGTTCCAATTCGGCTCCGGCAAAGGGATTCCGGCCTTCTCGAACAGTGCCTGATTGATGACAATGCCCCGGGCATTCGCACCGGCTGAAATATGCTGCAGCTTCCCGTCGAGACGGCCATACTCAACCATGGTGGGATCCATTCCGTCCAGATTCAATTCACTGCCAACATACGGATCCAGATCCAGAAGGACATTCTTTTTGGCATAGTCGACCACATTCCCGCCTAAGAAGAAGATATCCGGTGCCGTGCCGGATGCCAGCTGCGTATTCAGCTTGTCAAAATATCCTGAGGAGGGTGAGAATTCACCCATAATTTTAATATTCGGATGTTTCTCCTGAAACACCTTAAGCGCTTCGTTCGTAATATCTGCCCGTTTCTGGTCGCCCCACCACATCATGCGCAGTTCAACCTGGCCGCTCTCCGCGGCTCCGTTATCCGTATCTCCGCCAGCACCGGTATGATCCGTTCCGGAACAGGCTGTTACGAACAACATGAGTCCTGCCAGCATACCCACCATAAATCGTTTTAACATAGTTAATCCCCCCGGTTTAAATATAATTTGAAATGTGCTTCATGCTCACGAACAGAACAGACAGCGCGTGACTACTTCAGGCCCGTTGTGGCAATGCCCTCGAGAAAATACCGCTGAAACACAAGAAAGATGATGGTCACAGGCAGCAGCGACAGCGTGGACATGGCGAGCAGCGCCCCCCAATCCGATTGTCCCGATGGATCGAACAGGGACCGAATTCCCAGCTGTACGGTGAACAGATCAATTTTGCTCAGATAAATCATCTGGCTGAAGAAATCATCCCAGCTCCAGATAAACGTGAAGATGGCTGTTGTAATGAGCGCGGGAACAAGCAGCGGCACTACGATTCTAAAAAAGATCTGCGGCTGTCCGCAGCCGTCGATGGTGGCACTCTCGTCCAATTCCCGCGGAATTCCCCGGATAAACTGAACCATCAGCAGAATGAAGAAGGAGTCCTGCGCCAGCCACTTGGGCAGAATGAGCGGGAAATACGTATTAATCCACTGCAGCTCGTTATACAGAATGTACTGGGGCACCAGTGTCACATGGTAAGGTAGCATAATCGTCACCAGCATGATGCTGAACCACAGGCTCTTAAACTTGAATTTCAGCCTGGAGAACGCGTAGGCCGCGAGTGAGCAGGAGATGACATTTCCGATGACGCTCAGTGCCGAGATCAGCAGGGAGTTGCTGAAGAACCTGCCGAAGGAGATGCCCTGCAGCCCTTTCCAGCCGTTCACATAATGATCCAGCGTAAAGGCTGTCGGGATAAGGCTGCTGTCGGTAAAGATGAGTTGATTTGGTTTGAACGAGCTCAGAATTAGCCATAACACCGGATAGAGCATCGCCAGTCCGAGGAGGATAATGGCAGCATGCCTGCCGGCTTGAACCAGTTGTCTCTTGAGTGGCATATCCATTACCTCCCTTCCTGGTTGTCCCCGTAGAACACCCAGAACTTCGATGTGAGAAAGACAATTGCGGTGAACACCCCGATGATGACCAGCATGATCCATGCCAAGGCTGAGGCGTATCCCATATCAAAGAACGAGAAGCCCTTCAGATACAGATACAAAGTGTAGAACATCGTGGCGTCGAGCGGTCCTCCCCGGCCGTCCCCGATAACATAAGCTGGCGTGAAGGCTTGGAAGGAATTGATCATGCTCATGATCAGGTTGAAAAAGATGACCGGTGACAGCATCGGGAGTGTGATGCCGAAGAACTGACGGAGCTTTCCTGCACCATCTACGCCCGAGGCTTCGTATAAATCGGCAGGAATCTGTTTCAGACCGGCAAGGAAGATGACCATGGCCGACCCGAACTGCCAGACGGACAGGGTGATGATCGTATAGACTACATAGTCGGGATGGGCAATCCAGGATGGCCCCGTGATGCCGAACCAGCTCAGGAACTGATTGACCAGTCCGCTGCCATCGAAGATTTGACGCCAGACAATGGCAATGGCCACGCTTCCCCCCAATAGGGAAGGGATGTAATACACGGTTCGGTAAATGCCGAGTCCGCGAATGCCCTTGTTCAGCGCCATCGCCACCAGCAGCGCGAATGCAAGCCTCAGCGGCACGGACAAGAAGACATAGTAGAACGTTAGCCACAAGGATCTTAGGAAGGTATCGTCTTCGGTAAAGATCTGGACATAGTTGCTGAGTCCCGTCCAAGTCGGCGATGACAACAGGTTGAATTTCGTCATGGATAAGTACAGTGATGCAATCATCGGCCCCAGCGTCAGACAGAAGAAGCCGATGAGCCAAGGCAGAAGAAACAAGTAGGCTGTCTTATTCTGCTGGCCGTATAAGGGCTTGGACAGCTTTCTCATGTTATGCCTCCCTTCAGATGGATGAGAATGGGCGGTTACCCTGAGATGTGAAGCCGCTTACAATTGAGGCGGCGTTACTTCTGGTAAACTCATCATACCGGGGAAGGGGAGGGGCCGGAATCTCATTTCTTCGGATCATCATGTTCGATTTTTTCGGATTGCGATAATCGGAACTCGGATGGGCTTATGTTGAATATTTTTTTGAACTTGGAGCTGAAATAGCCGGGAGATGAGAAGCCGGCGAGCTCTGCAATATCCCATACGGTTAAGGTGGTTTCCTTCAACAGGCGTACGGCGTGTTTCATACGGACTTCCGTAACATAGTGAATAAAGGATATGCCTGCACCTTCCTTGAACATTTCCGAGAAGTAGGTAGGGTGGTAGTTGTATTGTTCAGCTAACGAGGTCAGCGTTAATTCCTGCATATAATTCTCCTCGATATACCGTTTGGCTGACTCGATCAGAGTAGCTTCCCCGTCCTCAGAGACCTGCTGCTGATCCACAAAATCCTGCGCCCACTGCATCAGCAAACGCTCTGCCTGCTCGGGAGTCTCCATCCACAGCACCCATTCCGGCGAAATCCAGTGAGGCTCCCTTCCCTGAGAATACCCCATGAAGTCAGCGGCGGCGGACTCCATCAGCAGCGAAATTTGAAAAAGGCTCCGGACCAAGCGGGAAGGAGAGAGCTGGTATGCCTCGGCAAGCTCCTTCCGGATGACGCTGCGAAAGGAATCCAGCTCGCCCCGAATCAGACAGCGGTGCAGTGTTCGATTGGTTTCCTCCGGGAGTAATGGACTGTGGTCTGTTACGGGCGTGCGGTCCTGTTCCTTTTGACGCTCTGCCAGATTCCACGCCAAGAGCGAATGAATATACCCTTCTTTCCAGCGTTCAAGTCCCGATACGGGAAGTCCCAGCCCGACCTGCACATCCATGGTTAAATAGGAAGCCGCATCTTCCGCGAGCTTGCGTGTGAATTCGTGCTGAACGCCGTCAAGCGTAATGAAGAACATGATTCCGGGATGGGCTGCGTCATGAAATACCTGGATGCTGCCGGGATAAGACTGGGCGATTTCATGGCAGACCATCTCGAACGGCAGGTGAAGCTGCTCTGGCGCGCGCCCTTTGGGAGTATGCTGTATGCTGGACTCCCTCATGCCTGCGGCTACGAAGCAGACCCTGTGATCCTGCCATGATTCCAGGTGGAACAGCCGAATCCGTTCCGGCAGCGAGGAAGCCGGAAGCCGGTTGCCTCGCACGAGATCCAGCAGGAAGCGTTCCTTCATTTCCTTGTAATACTGGGAGAGACGCCACTGCATCATTTCCGAATCGTCCCGTACCTTGCGGTTCTTATCCAATTCCGCTTTGATTTTGGTCAGTGCTGTTCTCAGATCCTCCCGGGTTACGGGCTTCAGCAAATAATCCATGGCTTGGCTGCGGACGCCGGCTCTGGCGTATTGGAAATCCTCGTATCCGGTTATGATGATGATCTGGATGGAAGGATTGTGGCTTCGGCAAGTATCCAGCAGACGGACTCCGTCCATAACGGGCATATTCATGTCGGTTATGAGCAGGTCAAAGCGTTCTGCTCGCAAGAGCGCTTCGGCTTCTACGCCGTTTGCGGCCTCCCCCGAAATGGCAAAGCCCATGCCCTCCCAATCCACCTTCAGCTTCAGCCCTTCGCGGACTTCGATCTCATCGTCAGCGATCAATACGTTGTACATGATATTCCTCCTGTACCGGTAGAATCAGTTCGATGCATGTGCCCGCTTGAACTCCATTCCGGATATGGACGGCAAACAAGGCACCGTAATGCAGGCGGCAGCGTGCAATCACGTTGCCGAGTCCGATGTGCCAGCTCTCGCTCCGCAGGATCGGCTCTAGCTGAGAAGCTGCCATGGGGTCCTGCAGCTTGCGGATGATCTCGGACGGCATGCCGGGGCCATTGTCCGCAATGCTGAAATGCAGGCGGTTATCCACTCTGCTGATCCGGATATCCACCTGTGCCGTGGTCTGATGCTGGAAGCTGTATTTGACGGCATTCTCGATCAGCGGTTGAAGAATGAACTTGATCATGACCAGTGAATCCAGCTTGCCCTCCTCCGTGATGGAGATGCCGAGTTTATGACCGAAGCGGGTTTGCAGAATGGAGATATAGTGCCGGACATAAGCCAGCTCTTCCTCAAGCGGGACCCGATCGTCGCTCGTATTCATGGAGAATCGCATCATTTTGCCAAGGTCCTCGATGACCTGGACGGTATCCTCCGTCCGGCGCTGCATGGCCAGACTGCTTACCAGCTCCAAGGTATTGAACATGAAGTGGGGATTAATCTGCATGAGCAGGGCTTTGTATTCCGCTTGCTGGCGGAGCAGCTTCAGCTCGAATTCATTCTGGATATGCTGCCGCAGGCGGCTGACCATGTAGCGGAAGGTCGAGATGACGTAACTGACCTCGCTTTTTACGTTTTTGTCGGGAGGCAGAAGGGAATCCGCCTGATCGAAAGCGCCCCGCTGCACCTGCCTCATGGCCAGAACCAGTCGCGTTAAAGGCTTGGTGACGCCATAGGAGAGCCATGCTGCGGCAAACAGGGAGACCAGAATCAGGACAACCGTAACTACCAAGATCGTGCTCTGAAGTTTGTGAAGAGAGGAATATAACTCCTTTTCCGGTGCCAGACCTGCCAGCATCCAGCCGGTACGCCCCAGCTTTTTGTGTACCAGAATGTCTCGCTGCCCCTCATCGTTGGTCAGATAGACAACTCCTGATTTGATCGGGCCGTTTCGAATACGGTCGATTTCCGCTATAGCCCGAGCACCAAGCTCATGCGCCTGCTGGGAGAGAATAGGGCTTCCCTGTTCATTAAGCAGAAAAATCGTGCTATTCTTGGCCAAATGGATGCGGCTGAGCGGCTCCAGAAAATAGGATTCGCTGACGTTCACCTTCATCACGTTCTGTGCCGTCGCATGATGGAAGGTACCGAGAGGCATCAGCAGGCTGACAACCGGATTGCCGTGATCCCTTACGCGTTCATGCTGATCCGTATGGGCAGCCAGCCAGTGGTCCCCGGACGTGAAGAAGTTTCTGTACCACGATTCTTGCATAAAGGCGGGGTCATTCGCGACTTGGTTCTCGCTGCCGATGCGAAGCCCGTTCCGCCGGTAGACGGAAACGTCGGAGATGCTGGTATAGCTGTTGGTGGCCTGGGTCAGGAATCGGCTCATCGCGAGATTAGCAAGCATTTTCTCCCCTTCGGGAAGGCTCGGGTCGCGTATGGCGTTATCCCAGTTCTTGGCCATGTCGCTGTTGAAGACCAGGGAGGCGACATCGTAAATCTGCATTTGGACCATGTCCACGTACGAGCCGTATTCCTCCATCTTCTCCAGGGCCGAGGATTCAATGTAGGAGCGGATTACGGTTCGCGATTCTGTAAAGAGCAGGAAGGAGAGCGTGCCGAAAGAGAGGACGAACAGGACAACGATAAAGGCGATCAGACGGCTTTTTAATGAGAAGAACATCATTTTCCCTCCTTACCGAATGGACTTCAAGGCTGCCCTTGGAAATAGAAAAAAAGACTGCGTGAATGACGCAGCCTTTGCTTAAGAGAATTTGCTTGAAGCAGCCTTGTACTGCTTAGAAACGAACCAGGTTGCTGATTCGTACAGGCATGCCGGTAGCGATGGCGCGGTTGGCTGCAATTCCTGTTAGTATGGATCTTGCTCCATCAATATGGTTCGCAGCGCGGGCGTATGGATCCTCCACGGGCTCCCCGAACAGATCGTTCAGGAGAACCGGGTCGCCTCCCCCATGCCCGCCTTCTTGCTCTTCTACATGAACCTCGTACGGGGCATCAAACGTCGGGAGCACCCGCAGCGTTTTACCGATTAACGCGCCTTCCAGATTCTTGTCACCCAGCGAGTTCACGTAGGATTGCTCCACAATAGTCATCTCGATCCGGCCTTTGGTGCCGTTGATGGCGATGCGGTAACCTTCCCACGGCTGGTAGGCGACAAGGGAATAGGTCAAAATGGCCTTGTTCTGGTACCGTACAAGAACGCCCATCGTATCCTCGATGTTGATGCCGTCCCCGAATACGCTTTGATCCCGCTGATAGCCATCCTCCGGCTCGGCATCCAAATACATGGCTTTGAGGTGGTCATCGGAATCCAGATGGAGCGCAAAAGGGTCTTCCTTGGCGATCGGATTGCCGGTTGCCCGATTGTAAAATTGGGTTACGCCCCGTTCTTCCGCGTTCTCTCTACCATAATACATGAGATCCCCGAATGCGAAAACGGTTTCAGGATGGGAGCCGATCCAGAAATTGACTAAATCAAAGTGATGGGTCGATTTATGAACGAGCAACCCCCCGCTGTTTCGCTTGTCCCGGTGCCAGCGGCGGAAGTAATCCGCCCCGTGACGGGTGTTCAGCAGCCATTCGAAGTGGACGGAAGTCACCTGTCCGATGGCGTCATTCATAATCAGCTCCCGTACCTTGGTATGGTGCGGAGCATAACGGTAGTTGAAGGTTACCCGTATATTTTGTCCGGTCCGCTTGGCGGCATCCAGGATCGCTTGGCATTTCTCCTCATCGACGGTCATCGGCTTCTCGGTCACGACGTCGCAGCCAAGCTCCATCGCGCGAATTATGTACTTGTGATGGGTGCGGTCGATGCTGGTCACAATGACGAAGTCCGGCTTCTCGTTCTCAATCATCTGATCGAACTGATCCGCAGGATAGGTAGGAACCTCGGCATATCCATATTTGTCTCTCAGCAGCTGATTCGCGTAATTCATGCGGGTCTGGTTTATATCGCAAAAGGCAGCAAGCTCGGATTTGTCGCGGAAGTTCTGGGCCAGGGCTCCGTAAAAGAACTCGGCGCGGCCGCCGGTTCCGACCAATACATAGCGTTTCTTGTCACTCATCTCTATCGCCTCCTTGAATATAGCTCTAGCCTATAACAAGGGAACACTTCTTTCGCCGCATTTTATGCGTAATCGCTTTCAAATGCCGCATATTTTGCTATAATCCAAGGAAAGGGGGACAGCCATGTGACGAAGCCATTTCGAGCGGATTACCATGATCCTGCCGGATATCTGGATATCGAATATGACCGCCGCATCGGGTACTTCTCGATGACGGTTGACCATCTTCATGATCATTACGAGCTGTACTACCTGTTGTCGGGCGAGCGCATATACTTCATTAAGGACCGCTCCTATCGGGTCAGAGCCGGGGATCTCGTATTCGTTGACCGGAATGCCGTTCACAAGACGCTGGACAGCGGCAGGCCGGATCATGATCGGGTTGTCCTCTATATCAGGCCGGAGCTGTTCACGGAGCTGGCTATTTCGCCTGAATTGGCCGCAGGACTGAAGGAGCCGTTCGGTTGGGATATTCCGATTCTGAGACTTCCTTCACCGGCAAGCGAAGCCATGGCGCGAATGGTCAGCGAAATGGTGGACGAGATGGTTCATCCCCAAGCCGGAAGCTGCTTGCTGCTCCGGCACCGATCGGTTGAATTGCTGCTGTACGCATACCGCAATCAGCAGCTGGGCACGGTGCGTTCCGCCGATACCGAGCCCATTCTTCATCCCAAGACCCAAGCGGTGGTCCGTTATCTGAACGATAACTATCAGAAAGGTTTTACGTTGCCCGGGGTAGCGGAGGCGTTCCGAATCAGCCCGCACTATCTCAGCCGGCTGTTTAAGCAAACGACGGGCTTTACCTTCAGCGATTATCTGAATCTGCTTCGGGTTAAGGAGGCGCAGCGCTTGCTGCGCGAAAGCGATGATTCCATTACGGATATCGCCATGCGTGCAGGATTTAGCAACTTCTCCCATTTTGGGAAGGTGTTCAAGCGGACGGTACAAATGTCTCCGCGAACATACAGGCAGCAGTATAGAGATCCAGGTTGATCTATAGAACATTATGAGGAATGTTACGTCTATGACATTAGAGAGGAGTTGATGTTATGCGTATGATATACATGGTGCTCATGATTATCGTTTCAATATCAGGGTATCCCTTAGAGGGGAATATGGACCGTGCTGCTGTACTTACCAAGGTTTTGGCCCAAGTGCCGAAGTGTACAGGGGACTTAGAGACGATTAACGATGTCGTGGAGGTTAAGGAACATGAACAGGGTTTCACGGTCATCATCAGACAAGACTGCGAACCAAAACACGGGGAAGGTCCGCAGATGCGAACAACCTATACGTATGCGGTAACTCCTAGCGATGTACGATTAGTTGAGAAGAAGAACGGATTTTAATTGCGTATGGGAACAGCCTGAGCAAGTACAGGGAATCGTGATCGTGATCGATCATACAGGAGGGATTATGAAATGACAACGCCAACCGAGCTTCGTGTCATCACGGAATCGCACGGACATGATCTGAAATATGTGCAGACGGTTATTCAAACGTTTGAAGCCGCCAGGCCAGATGTAAAGGTGGTGCTTGTCCGGGCAGAGGACAGCTACGGCGTGCTGGAGCAGTTTCATCAGGATGGAGCGGATCTGCTGCACATCCGGGAGGGGGCATATTCTACTCAGATGCGTAAAGGCGTTGTCCGGGATTTGCTGCCTTATCTGAAGAATGATCCCGCGATGGTCATCGATGATTTTTACCAGGGGGCTTTGTCACATCCGATGTGGGAGGGCCAGCTGGCAGCCTTGCCGGTTGTGGATGCCGCGGTTCCCCTTATTTTTTATAACAAAAAAAGGTTTGCCGAAGCGGGTGTGCCGTTCCCTGAGAATGGGTGGACGGATGCACAGTTTCTGGATGCTGCGATTCGCTTAACGCGGCTCGAAGAATATCCGGAGGACTCCCGGTATGGCCTCTATATTTATCCGGATGTGGAATTTTTGGAGCCGTTCCTTATGCGCAGGGGCGGACGGCATTTATCGGAGGACGGATCTGTCAGTAAGGGCTATACGGACAGTGAAATTACGCATTCTACGTATCGATGGATTGTTGATTTGTATCAGAAGCACCGTGTCGCTCCTCTGCCGGGGGTCCGGTTTGAGAACGTATTTCGTTCGAATCGCTGTGCGATGATATATGACTTTAGCTGGCATATTGGAGGGGTGGCCCACGATCCTGAGCTAAGTGAGACGTATGGCATTGTGGGATTGCCTCATGCACGAAACGGCGTGGATATCTATACGATGTATTCGACAGGATACGGTATTCCTGCCATGTCCAGGCAGCCTGAGCTGGCATGGGAATTGCTGAAGGCATTGGCGATCCCCTCTTCTGAGGAAGCCAAGCGTGCTTATTGGGGCCTGCCGATCACAAGAACACTGGCCAAGGAGCTTGGGCGTACCGATAATCTGTGGTGGGGTCCCGCCCTGTATGCCATGGAGCGCATTGAGAAGAATGCCTATCTCTCCAATCAGGTCTGGAACCTGTCCAGGCAGCAGATCAATCAGGATATTGAGGCGATGATGAAAGGAGAGGCCGAGGTACAGGAGACGCTGGCCCGGTGGGCGGAGATTGTAACGTAGATAATGATTAACTACATAGAACTGCAAGACGGGGTCTTTAATTGCATCAGCCTCTATCCAACAGGGATAGAGGCTTTGGTTTGCTTATTTAGTTGTATAAGAGAGTCCTGTGATCATAGTATACTTGTCGATATCAAAGAGCTTGGTTAAAGATATAACGGAAGCGATATAACAGTGATAACAAAAGCAGTTAGAGCGATATTACGCTCAATATGATACTCCCGTAAACTAAAACCTGTTCTTATTTAGGTGCTTGAACCGTTATTGAAAAACCGCCCCATCGGCACCTCCCGCTTAAAGGTGATCCCCCAATACTTATACGTCACTTCAATCTGGGTGATAGGCGTATCATTAAAAAGACGGACACCATAATTGAGCGGGATGCGTGCTCCCTGATCAAGTGCGGCTAACTTCTCATCTGCTGTGAGTTCAGGTTGGAGCGGCATCTCTTGAATACCCACGAATTCGATATGGGTGTCTTCATCAAGGTCGTCTCCGCCGACCAGATGAAGGGAGTAACTGACGCCGAGCTCCGCCTTGGCTGGTTTCTGGCCATCGTTCACCCGCACATCCAGCAGCTCCACCTTGGTAAATCCTTCGTTGATGACTTCGAAGATGATCGTATTCTCGCCCGTAAGGGATGTGAATCCACCCGCCTTGATGGGTATGGGACGAAGAAACAGCAGGTATAGAAGGCTGGCTGAGAGGAGCAAACCCAGGCCTGCATATGCGAGCCGGCGGAGATGTTTGGATTTTGGTTTCATGGCGAGCAATCTTCCTTCTTTATATTAAATAGACAGATTGACTACCGATTGGCCTGATTCTATATCGGCTTTCATGGCTAGAAGATAATTCCGGGTAGACTCATCCATCTCGTTCCAGTCCACGAATTTGGAGAAGTAGACATAGGAATACAGGTTTCGGAAGTCGATGAAAAACGGAATCCGTTCAATCCAATCCGCACTCAATGTGTTCTCTTTCAGATAGCCCGATAAGAACGAATCGAAGAATCTGGCGACAAATTCGGCCTTCCTGTGTTCAGGGACTGTCTGAACCGCATGATAGATGGCAATGGCGATATCGTATGCGAACCAATGGTAAGAAACATCCCCGAAATCAAAAAAGACAATCTCCCCGTTATGTACATGAAAATTGTTATGGTGCAGGTCATTATGAACGATCCCGTAGCTGTCCTGATCTTGCGGGAGGGACTCCAGCTCCTTAAGATATCGCCTCCACTGAGTATGTACCCTTTCACCGGCAGCCTCCGGGAACGCATCCGTAAAGATGAGATGATCATTCCATTGGGGAAAAGCCATGCGGTGAACGAGCGAAGCGGATGTGGAGTCCTTCTTGCCGAGTTTGTGCATGCTTCCCATCCCGTGTCCCCAGCGCTCGATCATAGCAAAATCCGATGTCAAATCGGATAAAGGGCTGCCCGGAGCCTTCGTAAAGGCAATGACATAATATCGTTTGGAGCCGTGAATGACTTCTTCAATCAGGAGATCCTGGGCGGAACGAATCGACGACGCTATGTTTAGCCCATGCTCGGCGAGATAAGCCATCCACGTCAGCTCGCGGATGATCGAGGCTTTACGGTACTTGGCCGCGTCTAAGAATTTAATGATGAAGCGAAGCCCGTCTTCACCGATATATTCAAATACATTTTGGTCAAATCCTCCAAGCAATTGCAGTGAATAAGAACCTCTGCCGAAACGCTCGGCACCCTGATTCAAAACAGCCTGTTCCATGGAAAATCCCCTTTATGGTGTTCTCGATATGTAGGTCTGGTCCACATACCGGATGGTACTCAGCAGCATCAGTATCAACTCAAGTCTACCGAAGATGGTGCATCGTTGCAAAAAAACGGGATAGCGCATCCTGACGTTGTGAGATAATCTTACTCAGCATGGGTGCTCGCACGCGCCAAATAAGTCCCCAAAAGGGACTTTCCAAAGAGCGGCTTACGCGCCAACAAGTCCCCAAAAGGGACTTAGAGTCGCCAAAGTGCGGCTCCCCGCCAGCCCATTGCAGCGACCATGGGGAGCATCCCGTCCCTGCACAACCTCCGCCACATCAAAAAGGGGTGTCCCACCTAAGGAACACCCCTTCACTACATCGATCTACTTACCTTCGAACTTCTGCGCCAGTTCCCGGAAATTCAGCTGTGACGTGCTGTCCAGCACGATATCCGCGTGCGGGAAGTGGGCAGCGTTGCCGATTGCCACGGCGAACATGCCGGCACCCTTGATGGCATCGACGCCGGACGCGGCATCTTCCACCCCGATGCAGTCGGCGGGCTCTACGCCCAGCTGCGCGGCAGCGGTCAGGAAGATTTCCGGGTCGGGCTTGTTGTTCGTAAGCTTGGTTACATCGACGATG
Organism: Paenibacillus sp. Cedars; assembly: GCF_003184205.1. Lineage (NCBI taxonomy): Bacteria > Bacillati > Bacillota > Bacilli > Caryophanales > Paenibacillaceae > Paenibacillus > Paenibacillus sp. Cedars. Next base: position 5,382,929 of record NZ_CP020866.1, on the reverse strand, counting down.
ACGTCGAACTGATCCATGACGCCAAGCCGGGTCAGTACAGCGATGGCGTTCTTGCTGGCGGACGCAATGGCGGTCTTAAGACCCGCCGCCCGAATGTCTGCCACGAACTCGGTGACGCCCGGCAGCAGATCGGCTGGCGTGATCGTTTCGATCAGCTCGACATACAGCTTGTTTTTGCGGTCAGCCAGCTGCACCAGCTCTTCTTCGGAATAGTTGACCGGCGTCTCCGCCTGGCTTAACAGCAGCTTCAAGGAATCCATGCGGGATACCCCTTTGAGATTCTCATTGAATTCTCGGGTGAAGGGAATGCCCAGCTCGGTTGCCGTAGCCTTCCAGGCCTGATAATGATACTCGGCTGTATCGGTAATGACGCCGTCCAAGTCAAAAATGACAGCCTTCAGCGATTTCGCTATGCTCATGTCCAAATAACTCCTTTTACCAACTGAAATATATTCAATCGTACTAGTATCATCGCTAATTTCCTAATGAGAGCACGATCAATGATGCACTTATCTGAAGCTGGTTCCTCACGGTAAGCCTAACCTGATGGATCTGGTGGATCTGTACCTGCCCGGAGCTACTTGGCGAGTGATTTTTGCACCGGTTGTCCGGCTTCAAGTGTAACGGCCTCGTTGTACAGCTTGATCTCGATGGCATCGCCTTCGACGATCTCCAAGGTCACGCCGTCCTTCTCGATCGATACGCCGATGAGGCGGCCGCGGAAGTTCAGGCGGAATGCGTACTTCTCCCAATCCTTCGGAATGGCGGGGGAGAGGGAGAGCCCGCTCTCCTTCAGACGCATGCCGGCAAAGCCGTATACGATGGACATCCAGGTACCGCCCATGTTGGCCATATGCAGACCGTCCTTTGTGTTGCCGTGCGTATTGTCCAGGTCCAGGCGCGCCGTCTCGATGAAGTATTCGTAAGCCTTGTCCATGCTGCCAATCTTCGAAGCCATGATGCTGAAGATGCAGGAGGACAGGGACGAGTCATGTGTCGTAATGCCTTCATAGTAGTCGTACGAACGCTGAATCGTTTCATAGCTTTGCTCGTCTTCCAGCAGGAAGTGCGCTAAAACCGTGTCGGCTTGCTTACACACCTGATAACGGTAAATCGTTAGCGGATGGTAATTCAGCAGCAGAGGATATTTGTCCTCCGGCGTGTTCTCGAAATCCCATACCGCTTTGCGGAGGAACGTGTCATCCTGCGGGTTAATGCCAAGAGCTTCATCATACGGGAGCAGCATAGCTTCCGCGGCTTTCGCCCATGCCGAGATTTCATCCTCGGTGACGCCAAGCCGGTCGCACAGGGATTGGAAGCCTTGTGCATCATAGGACTTCAGAATGGAGCAGCTCTTGGCAGCCCATTTCAAGTTATGTTTTGCCATGACGTTGGTGTAATAGTTGTTGTTCACGCAGCAGGTATATTCATCCGGGCCGGTAACTTCATCAATATGGAACGCCCCGTTATAATAGTGGCCGATATCGGCCCAGAGACGTGCGGTTTCGATCAGTACCTCGGCACCGTAAGACAAGAGGAAATCCTGATCCTGTTCGGCCAGATGGTACTGGATATAGCTGTATGCGATATCTGCACTGATATGATACTGCGCCGTGCCCGAAGGGAAAAAGGAGGAGCACTCCGTTCCGGAAATGGTGCGCCACGGGAACAAAGCGCCTTGCCGGTGTCCCATTTCCCGAGCTCTCGCTCTCGCCTGTTCCAGTGTGGAATAGCGGTACAGCAGCAGCTGGCGCGCGATGTCCGGCTGCGTCATCAGGAATACCGGGAACATGTAAATTTCGGTGTCCCAGAAATAATGGCCTTCATATCCTTCGCCGCTGAGCCCTTTGGCGGAAATGTTGCTGTGTTTGTCCCGCCCTGCGGACTGCAGCAGCTGGAACAAGTTGAAGCGGATGCCTTCCTGCAGCTGGTCATCGTTCTGAATCACCACATCCGCAGACTTCCAATAGTCATTTAAATATTCGATTTGCTCTGCAAGCAGATCCTCGAAGGAAAGCTCCTTCAAACTCTCTTGCAGCTGAATCCCGCGCTCGATCATATCCTGCCCGTGACGAAGGCTGTCGGTATACAGATTGTATTTCGTAAAGCCGATCGGTCCGGTCAATGAAAGGGTAGCCGTGTAGGTGACTTCACCGGCTCCATTTTCAAGTTGAACGTCAGCATCGGCATCCAGGCGGTGGCGGGTAACGCAAGCCGCACGCAGCTTGGATGCCATCGTTTCATCAACGACATAGGCATCGCTGCCCTTAACGCCAGTTTCGGTGACGGTCATCCGTTCCGCATGTCCTGCGCCGACCCGGGGATCATTGGGATTGGTGTAGTTTTTCACTTTGCCGTTCACCGTAGAGACGATGCGGACCTGGCCGTTGTAATTGACCGGCTCTATCCGTACATGGATGGCGAACAGCTCACGGTGCGTAAAGGACACCAGGCGGCGGAAGGTCAGCTTAATCTCTTTGTCTTCGGGCGATCTCCAATGCACGATTCGTTCGGAATATCCCTTGTCCATAAACAAGCGGCGTTCAAACGAAATAATCGTGCCGTGATCCAGACGGAAGGGTTCTTTCTCATCGCCTAAATAGATCAGGACCGATTGGGCATCAATATGGTTAACGAGTTTTTGCTGTGTATCGGGAAAGGCGAACAGTTTCTCGCCGTAAGGGATTTCAATAACGTCGTGGAAAGCATTCAGGTAAGTTCCGCGAATGGTGGACATGTCCTCTCCGTAGCCTTCTTCGAAGTTGCCACGTACACCCAAGTAACCGTTTCCGAGTGCAAAAATACTTTCCATATTCAGCAAGGCTTGCTGTGACAACTCAGGATTTGAAATTGTCCAGGTCATGGTCTACACTTCCTTCCTAGCATGGTTATGCTTGAATTTTAGAGCCAAACGGGGTTATGTTATACTAAAATATCAAGGTTTTTATCAATATTTTTAGGTGGTGCAGAAATAATGAAGGAACCTTCCCGCACAGGAAATCATCCCTTTTATTTGTCTTCCCGCATGCATTATCTGCGCGAGAATTTTATACATCCTCCGTTTGATTACGAGCACGAGTTAATGGAGGCCATACGCTTCGGGGACGAGAACAGGGCCATGGATATGCTGCGCAAGATTAACGAGCTGGAGGCCGCCGTGCTTGCGACATATCCGCTTCGATCCAAGAAGAATGCCTTAATTGCGTCTTGCACCCTGTTTACCCGGGCGATCATCAAGGGCGGCGTCGACCCGGAGATAGCCTTTCATTTAAGTGATACGCTAATCCTTGAGATTGAGAAAATGAGTGATGTGGAGCGGCTGGTTCATTTTGAATATGAAATGCTGGTTCAGTTTGTTTCGATGATTCGCTCCGAGAAGGAAGAAGTATCCTATTCGCATATTGTGAATTTGGCGATATATTACATCAGGGAGCATATTTTTGAGGAGCTGACCTTACAGCGGGTTGCAAAATATTTAAACGTTCACCCGAGCTACCTGTCCGATCGCTTTAAGCGGGAGACGGGTGTATCCATTACAACCTTTATGAATCGGCGGAAGATTGAAGAATCCAAGCATTTGCTGACCCATACAAACCAATCGATCTCCGAAATCGCGTTTACGTTCAAGTTCTGCAGCCAGAGTTATTATACGCAATTATTCAAGAATTTCACGGGGATGACCCCGAGAAAATTCCGAATCAGCGGTACGGCGCGATAACGAACGATGACAACGAACAACGAGAAGTGAGAGAAACGAGAAGAGAGAGAATGTCATGAACAAACTCAAGCAGAAAATGCTTCATCTCAGTCTGGAGAAGAAACTGATCGTTGCTTTCTCCGCATTTATCATTGTGCCGCTCATTCTGATCGGCGGGATTGTATCGTGGGTCTACGTAGAGAATAATCGGGGTACGATGATTGATGCTGCCGTGGAGAACAACAAACAAATCATCAAGAATATCGATACCTCCTTGCAGCCGCTGCTGCGGCTGTCGATGTTTCCGATCCAGGATTCCACGGTGTATCCCATCATGCGCAAGGATTATGGCAAGGTGACCTACCCATTGCTTGAGCGGGGGCGGGATTTCGATAAAGTGAACGGCTTGATCCAGAGCGGAGTCATGCTGTATTCCGATTTGATTGACTCGGTTGTCATCTACCACGAGAACAGCCAGTCTATCATCGGCAGAAGCAACAAGGAGTACATGAATTTCGCTTATTTCAAGGAGCAGTTCACGCGCGAGCCTTTTGTCCAGAAGATCAGAGGTGCCCACGGGCGCTTCGTTCCGGTAGGCATCCACCAGGAGAAACTGCTGTCCACCAAGGCTACTCCGGTCGTATCTGCCGGCCGAGCGATCATGGACCCCTATACAAAGGAAGATCTGGGCTTTATTCTGTTTAACATTTCGGTGGACAAACTGAAGACGCTCTGGAGCGATTCGGCATTTTCGGAGAACACGAATTTCTATCTGATTGATGAAGCGGATCATATCGTGCACAGCATTTATCCGGAGGAGATCGGGCTGCCGGCAGCCGAGGTGCTGGGGAGTGATTTTCAATATAACGCTGACGGTGAAGTCAATACGCAGATTAATCGGGATACGTACATGATATCTTCGTCCTCTTCTATGGCCGACTGGAAGGCGGTTACGGTAATTCCGAAAAAAGACCTCTTCTCCATCGTGTACCTGATGGTAGCCATCCTGATGGGCGCCTTGATTCTGCTGCTCGTGCTGTCCATTCTGATCTCGGCGCGCATCGCGACCACGATCATGAAGCCGCTGTCGGTACTGAACAGCAAGATGAAGCTTGTCTCCCAAGGTCAGCTTGACGTAAGCTTTGATACGAGGCAGCATGGGGAGATCGGCGTGATCAGCCATACCGTGGACCAGATGCTGCAGGAAATCCGCGATTTGATTGAGCGGATCTATGTGGAGGAAGAAGAGAAGCGGACGCTGGAGATGAATGCGCTGCAATCCCAGATCCGTCCGCATTTTATATATAACACGCTGAACGTGATCAAGTGGATGGCCAAAATCCAGGGGGCCACCGGCATTGAGGAAGCGCTGCAGGCCTTCTCTTCGGTCATCAAGTTTACGGTGAAGAAGGAGGGCAACTATGTGACCATTGCAGAGGAAGTCGAGTTTATGGAGAATTACACGAAAATTCTCGATTTCCGCTATTTTAATAAATTCGATGTTACGTATGAGGTTGAACCAGCCGTAATGAATCATAGGACGTTGAAATTTTTGCTTCAGCCCCTGGTGGAGAATGCAGTCTTCCACGGTTTCGAAGGTATTGATTATAAAGGGATGCTGGTGATATCCATATATGAGGAAGAAGAAACATTGATTATGAAAGTAAGTGATAACGGTCGCGGTTTTCCGGAGGGCGGACAAGCCAAGCAGGAGCAGGAAGGTCCTCGTGATACCTTCAACTCGATCGGACTAAACAATATAAGGAACCGGATATCTCTTCATTTTGGACCGGAGTACGGCCTGTGGATCAAGAGCGGAGAGCATGGCGGAACGGTGGCCTGGATTCGGGTTCCGATCATCACAGAAGAAGCAGGGTGATAGCAAGTGCGAATACTAATCGTAGATGACGAACCGCTTGTGCGCATCGGTATCAAATCGGCCATCGACTGGGAGGCCCAGGGTGTGGACATTGTCGGTGAAGCGGGCGACGGTGAAGAAGCGCTGCGCATGATAACGGAAACGGTACCGGACGTGGTGCTGCTGGATATCAAGATGCCGAAGATGGACGGAATCGAAGTGCTGCGGGCAATGAAGGAGCGGCAGCTGCCGGTTCAAGCCGTCGTGCTGAGCAGCTTCGACGACATAACGTATGTGAAGGAAGCTCTGAAGTTAGGGGCCTTCGATTACTTCCATAAGCCGGACATGAATGAGCGCGAGCTGACGGCGATGCTGAAGAGCATTCGGGAGCAGTTTGGAAGTCAGCAGGCTCCGGCCCGAACCGGAGCGAATGTACCCGGCAGCCGGAAGGAACAGATTCTATATGACGCGCTTCAAGGGAACGTCCATGACCTGTCAGCAGAGACTGGGTTGAAAGAGGGCAATATGTATGTCGTTCTCTTCAAAATCAAGGATTATCAAGCGGTCATCAAGAGGTACACCAAAGAAACGGAATCGATCCTGCCCAATACGGTTCAGAACGTAGTAGGCGAGATTCTATCGACGGAGAAGGAAGTGGAGTTTCTTCGGCTGAATGAGCAGCTATATGCCGTATTTATAAGCAACAGCGAATTGAAAAGTCTGCTGGCATCGTTGACCCGCGTCAATAAAATGGTTCAGATGATCAGCTCGGCGCTAAAGCGCTTTGTGAATATTGACATCGTGCTGGGCATTAGCGATTGGTTTGCTGATTTTGACGGCATTTCCATGGGTTATGAGCAAGCAGGCAGAGCCTTGTCCCAGCAATTTTACCACCCGGAGACTTCGATATTTTATTATCAGCATCTGAGACAGAAGAGCGAGAGCGTTTATCAGCAGGCGGATGTCTATTTGAGCCAGATGAAGTCTGCGCTCAGGGAAGAAGCGAATGACCGGTTTCTCGAGCTGCTATCCACGTGGGAGAAGTTTCTGGAGCAAGAAGAGTGCATGGAAGAGAAGGATGTCCGCAAAGTGTATGAAGGCTTGAAGTTTATAGTTTATGATCGGGGAAAGCGGCGGCAAGCCAAGCGGAGCCGTGCAGGAAGAAGTTGCAGGCTTGCAGGGAATCCATGATTTTCAACAGCTGTCCGCTGCATACCGGACCCTGTTCGAAGCACGGTTTAAGCATCGCCACGATCTGGGGTTTAAGGGATACAGCCAGCTCACGCGCAATATTATGGAGTACACGGAGGAACATTATGCGGAGAGCCTCTCGCTGAAGCTGTTCGGGGAGCTGTTTCATGTCAGTCCGAATTACGTCAGCCGGCTGTTTAAACAGGAGGTCGGTCAAGGACTGTTCGATTATATCAACGAGCTTCGGATCGAGAAGGCGAAGGTGCTGCTTAAGAACTACCGCTACAAAATTTATGACGTTGCCGAGATGGTAGGGTTTAATAATCAGGCCCATTTTGCGATTGTATTTCAGAAATACACAGGCTTTTCTCCTAAACAGTATAGGAAAGAAGAAGTGTGATAATCGAAAAGAAAGTATGATTTTTAATAAAAATGATCTTACCGCACAATCTATTTATAAAAAAATAGTCAATTTTAAAAAATTAATCATCATTTGATTAATTTTTTTTATTGCCCTCGCTCTTTATGATTAAGGTGCAAGTTAAAACGAAAAGAAATGTAGGGGGTAGCATCATGGGTAAAGTGAACAGGAAGTTTTCTGCCATGCTGGTGTTGTGCCTGGCTCTTGTTGTTGGGTTGACCGCTTGCGGCGGCAATAAAAGCGCTGACAATACAGATAACGGATCTGGAGATGCAGGAGAAAAAGTGACGGTGAATTTCGGATTCTGGGGTACGGCACAGGATTTGGAGATTTACCAGAAAGCAGCAGACACCATCTCCGAGCAATATCCGGAGCTTGAACTCAAAATCAAACAATATCCGAGCAGTGAGCAATTCTGGAACACGCTGCCGGGCGAAATCGCTGCCGGCGTTGCGCCTGATTTCATTAAGATGTCCAATGAAGGTGCTTACGAATACATCAACAAAGGGTTGTTCTCGCCAATCGATGAACTGGTTCAAGCGGCTGGCGTAGACATGAGCCGTTTCCCGGATGCGTCGAAGAAAATTTGGAACGTGGACGGCAAACAATACGGCGTGCCGAACAGCGATATGCCGGCGATGTTCTTCATCAACGAGCAGATGTGGAAAGATGCCGGTCTCGGCGAGTACCCGACGACTTGGGATGAAGTGATCGAAGCGGCAAAAGTGCTGAACAAAGGCAATGTGAAGGGCATTATCGTGAACCTGGATGCCTTCCATATCACGAACTACGTGAAGAGCTTCGGCGGCGGCTGGGGCAACGGTGAGACCATCAACTCGCCAGAGAACGTGAAGGCGCTGGAAATGATCATCGATATGTATGACGAAGGACTTGCTGTAACACCGAAATCACTCGGCTTCGGCTGGGATGGCGAAGTGTTCAGCAATGAGCAGGGCGCAATGAGTACGGGTGGCTACTGGTACAAGGGTTACCTGAAGGATGCGAATCCGGATCTGAAAATGGTAGCCATTCCGGTTCCTAAAGGAACAACTAACGGAAGCACCATGAGCTCGGATGCTTACATGGTACTGAAAGACGCGAAGAACAAAGAAGCTGCGCTGAAAGCTGCTTATTATATGACCAATGACGATACGCAAACCGCATTCATGGAGCTCGGCTTTAATCCGGCGGTATCCTCGTTGTCCGAGCAGTATTTCGAGAAAAACCCTGAATTCAAGGCGCTGCAGCCTGCGCTGGAGTACAGCACAGACTATGGTTATCCGACGGATACCAAGCGTTTCACGGATGAACTCGTTAAAGAATTGGAAGGTTTGATTCTGGGCGGCTCCGGTAAAACAGCTCAGCAAATTCTCGATGACATTCAAGGCCAGTTTAAATAAGAAAAAGGCAACACCCGCTCCCGCTCCTTGTTCTCAGGGGAGCGGGAGCCTTTGTTCACCTATTAGAATTTGAGTAAGGGAGTGGGGGATAACTTATGTCCGATTACAGCAGCAAGCACGCTGATTTGAAAGGAAACAAGATCAGGCAATCCTGGTTCCGTTCGTTGGCAGACTCCGACAAGACACTGGGCTGGTTGTTTTCACTGCCCTTTTTGATATTGTGGGCGTGGTGGTTTCTATATCCATTTATCCAGTCTTTCGTAAGAAGTTTTCAAGATGCGAACTTCGCTGCCTTGGACCAGGCGAAATTCATCGGCCTCGAAAACTATGTCACCATTCTTCAAGATAAAGAATTCTTCCGGGCGCTGCTTCATTCCCTGGAAATCGTGGTCATCTCGATTCCGATTCAGACTGTCCTCGGTTTGCTCTTGGCCATCCTGGTCAATCAGAAACTGAAAGGCAAGGGGATATTCCGGACGGTATTCTTCATTCCGTATATCACCTCGCAAATCGCGATCACCACCGTGTTCATGATGCTGTTTAAGCAGGGCACCTTCCTAACGGAATTTTTCGGAGCTTTAGGCTTCGGGAATGTAACATGGTTTGCAGATACCAACTATGCGCTCTTATTCGTATGTATTCTGTTTATCTTCCAGCAAGCCGGCTTCACCATGATTGTGTACTTGTCGGGCCTGCAGGAAATTCCGAAGGATCTGTACGAAGCTGGCGAGATTGACGGAGCATCCAAATGGAACAAATTCCGCTACATCACGGTTCCGTTCCTGAAGCCGATCACGTTCTTCATCGTGTCGGTATCGACGATCGCCGGCTTCCAGATCTACGACCAGATTGCGGCGATTTCCCGGTATGGCGCGCTCGGTTCGCCAGCAGGTGCTACCAGTACGGTGGTTACGTATTTCTACCAGCACGGGATCCGTTACATGAACATTGGATACGGAAGCGCGGCGGTGGTGTTGTTCTTCATAATCATCATGCTGATTACGTACCTGCAAAAAAAATTCTTGGATGAGAAGGAGTGAGAGTAATGTTGACCCGTACGAACAACGGTCGGCTGTTTCTGTATATCGGCACGATCATACTGGGGCTCTTATTCGCCCTTCCTTTTCTCTATACCCTTTATACGTCCATCATCCCGATGCGCCATGTTAATACCCTGACGTCGCCGGCCAACTGGACGTTCGAGAACTTCAAAATCTTCTTCACGAACGATGCGTACAATGTGCCGAGATGGTTTCTGAACACCGTGATCATGACCGGCGTCGTTGTCATCGGGAACCTGATCATTAACCCGATGGCCGGCTTTGCCCTGGCCAAGCTGAATTTCAAGGGAAAAGGTCTGATTTACTGGATCGTCGTTGCCACCATGATGGTGCCGTACCATATGATCCTGATCCCGGTGTACGTGAATGTGGCGCAGCTTGGATGGTTGAACACATTCTGGGGGTTAACGGTGCCCTTCCTGTATCAGGGCTTGTACATCTTCATGCTCCGACAGTTCTTCATCTCGGTTCCAAATGAGTTTTTGGAGGCTGCACGGATGGATGGCCTGACGAAGATGGGTGCTTTCTGGCGGATCGTGTACCCGCTGGCCCGTTCATCGCTGATTACGATGTCGATTCTTGCTTTTGCCGGCACCTGGAACAGTTATCTTGTTCCGAGTACGCTTGCGAATACACCGGAAATGTATGTGCTGGTTGTTGGTCTGAACAGCGTGAAGGATATGTTCTTTGAGAATACGCCGATGATTATGGCGGGGGTTGTGCTGTCCACGCTGCCGATCATCCTGTTCTTCTTCCTGTTCCAGCGCCAATATATTGAGGGGATTTCGAACGCCGGCGTGAAAGGTTGATATAAAGCCTTGGGAGGGATTAGACATGGATAACGTGGAACAGCGTGCGAAGGATCTTCTCACGCAGATGACCTTGACCGAGAAGGTCGGTCAGACGGTGCAATACGGCCGGTGCGAGGAGCAGGAGCTGAAGCTGGTTGCCGAAGGCAAGATCGGGTCCTTGCTGAATGTGCATGGTCCGAAAAAGATCAACGAGCTACAGCGGCTGGCCGTGGAGGAAACGCGGCTGGGGATTCCCCTTCTCATCGGGGATGATGTCATTCACGGTTTCCGTACCATCTTTCCGATTCCGCTCGGCGAAGCCGCCAGCTGGGATCTGGAAGGGATGGAGAAGAACGCCCGCATTGCTGCGGCAGAGGCATCCGCGGAAGGCATCCGCTGGACTTTCGCCCCGATGGTCGACATCACGCGTGATCCCCGTTGGGGCCGCATCGCGGAGAGCACGGGGGAGGACGTCTATCTGTCCTCCCTGGCCGCTGCCGCGAAGGTCAGAGGATTTCAAAGTCCGAATGAGGACGGCTACCCGACGGTGGCGGCATGCGTGAAGCATTTTGCCGGTTATGGCTGGATCGAAGGCGGTCGGGACTATGACACGACGGACATGTCGGAGCGGACCTTGCGGGAAACCGTGTTGCCGCCGTTTGAGCACGGGATTCGGGCAGGGGCACTGTCCGTGATGAGTGCTTTCAGCGAACTGAGCGGGGTTCCTGCTTCCGGAAGCCGATATCTGCTGCGGGATATATTGAAGCGGGAGTGGGGCTTTGAAGGTATGGTGGTCAGCGACTGGGAGTCGATCGAGGAGCTGATCTATCATGGCTATGCCGAGGATCGGAAGGATTCCGCGTTGAAGGGATTGAACGCCGGCGTCGACATGGACATGCACGCCGGAGTCTATCTTGATCATCTGGAAACGCTGGTCCAGGAAAACCCTGAGCTGCTAGAGCTATTGGACGATGCGGTACTTCGCATCTTGCAGGTAAAAATTCGCCTTGGATTGTTCGAGAATCCGTATGTAAGCGAAGACATAGTAGAAGCCGGAGACACACGGAAAGGGAAGTCCATTCCTGCGGCGCATTTGGATCAGGCAAGAGACAGTGCCCGGAAATCCATCGTGCTGCTGCAGAATAACAGCGGGATTTTACCGCTGGATACCGGCAAGCACAAGAGGCTGGCGTTAATTGGGCCGCTGGCGGATGACCGCCACAATTCGATGGGCTGCTGGGCTTGGAAAGGCCGCGATGAGGACGTTGTCACGGTATGGGATGCTTTTCAATCGGAAATCGCACCTAAAGCCGAGGTGTTCTATGAGCAGGGCAGCGGTATTCTGGAGGGGCTGGATGGGGGAGTGGAACGGGCTGTGGAGCTCGCCAGACAGTCCGATGTCGCCGTGGTCGTTGTGGGCGAATCCGAAGCGATGACGGGCGAGCATTACAATGTAACGTCCATTACGCTTCCACCCTGTCAGGAGCGCCTGATTCAGGAGCTGAAACGTCAGACCGACACGCCGATCGTCGTCGTGCTGATGAACGGACGTCCGCTTGCCACTCCATGGCTGCATGAACATGCGGATGCTGTGGTTGAAGCGTGGCATTTGGGAACCGCCACAGGTCATGCGCTTGTAGATGTGCTTACCGGCACTTACAATCCAAGTGGTCGCCTGCCGGTTACCGTTCCGCGTGCGACGGGCCAAATTCCGATGTATTACAACCGGAAGAATACCGGACGTCCTCATTTGTACGAAGATTATATCGATTGCGATGATTCTCCGCTGTATCCGTTCGGGTATGGCCTCAGTTATACAACGTTCGAATATACGGATTTGCGGCTGGATCGGCATCAAATCGGCCGGGATGAGTCCGTAGATGTATCGGTGAGCATAACGAATACCGGACAAAGAGCCGGCGAGGAAACCGTTCAGCTGTACATTCGCGACTTGGTTGCAAGCTCGACCCGGCCGGTCAGAGAGTTGAAGGGATTCCGCAAGGTACAGCTGCAGCCGGGCGAGAGCCGGACGGTACATTTTACGCTGGGACGTGAAGAACTTGGGCTATTGGATGAGAGACTTGCGTTTACGGTAGAGCCCGGGAAGTTCCATGTCTGGGTCGGACCACATTCGGAAGAAGGACTGCAGGCTGAGCTTGTAGTTGTTGAATAACCGGAATCAAAGGGGGATTTAAACATGGACTACCGTGTAATTAAAGAAGGAGATTTATTCTTTCTGACCGGGCTTAATGGAGATATCGTCCTGGGGGATGAACAAGGCCATGGTTTATATACGAAGGATACGCGTTTTTTGAGCCGCATGGAGCTGTTCATCGATGGCGAGAAGCCTTCGCTTCTGTCCTCCACGGGGGACAAGAGTTATGTTGCTTCATTCCGTCTGATGAAGGATGCCAAGGATGAAGGGGCGATTGAAGTGCTTCGGGAGCGCTTCATCTACAATGGCATTTTGTACGAGCGCTGCACACTGACCAATTATTTCGTGACGGACTCGAATATCGAGTTCGCGGTTTCCTTCGACGCGGACTTTCAGGATATGTTCCTGGTCCGTAAATACCGTACCGGGGAAGTTGGCAAGATGGAGGGGATTCTGACCGGCGATCAGGATATGACGCTGGCCTACGTCGGGGCTGATAACCTGAAAAGACAGACACGCATTGCTTGGGATGCGGACGGCGGCCAAGCGGATGAGGCCGGGAACGTCTCGTTCCCGTTGTCCCTGAAAGCCAAAGAGCGGAAGGTCATTACTTTCTTTGTCACGCCGATGACGGAGCAGCATTCCGTAACGGAGCCGCTCACCTACGAAGAAGGGCTGAAGAAGCTCGAAGCCTCGTATGAAGAATGGTACCGGAACAGCTCACGGGTCCAGTCGGATTCCGCGCTGTTCAGCGGCTTGTACCAGAGAGGGCTGCAGGATCTGCGCATGCTGACGACCGATGTGGGCTTCGGCGATACAACAGTCGCGGGGCTGCCGTGGTTCGCGGTTCCATTCGGCAGGGACAGCTTGATCACGGCCCTGTTCATGCTTCCGGTGAACCCGCAGCATGCCAAGGGGACCTTGAGAACGCTGGCAGCTTATCAAGGCGAGAAGACGGACCCTTGGCGGGATGAGCAGCCGGGCAAAATCATGCATGAGATTCGCTATGGAGAGCTTGTCACGACGAATCAATCGCCCTTCTCGCCGTATTACGGTACCATCGATTCCACACCGCTGTTTCTGGCGCTGATCGGCGAGTATTACCGCTGGACAGGCGATCTTTCCTTGGCGGAGGAATTGAAGCCAAACATGCTGCGGGCATTGGATTACATCGACGCCTCGCTTGAAGCGGGCTCCGGCTTCATGGCTTACAAGCAGGAAGCCGAGAAAGGCTTCCCGAACCAGGGCTGGAAGGATTCCGCCAACTCGATCATCCATGAGAATGGGGAGTATGCGGAATCTCCGATCGCACTGTCGGAGGTCCAGGGCTATGTGTATCAAGCCAAGGCATCGCTGGTGCCCGTTTTTGCAGAGTTAGGCGAGCCGGAACGGGCCCGCAGGCTGGAGACGGAAGCCGCGGAGCTTCGGGCTCGATTCGAATCGGCCTTCTGGATGGAGGATGAGATGTGTTATGCCATCGCACTGGATAAGGATCTCCGTCAGGTGCGCAGCGTATCCTCGAATCCCGGGCATCTGCTTATGAGCGGGCTGCCGGAAGAGAGCCGGGCGAAAGCCCAATCCAAGCGGATGCTCAGAAGCGATATGTTTAACGGATATGGAATCCGCACGATGAGCACAGACTCCACGGGATACTATCCGATGAGTTATCACAACGGCAGTGTATGGCCGCATGATAATGCCATGATCCTGCTGGGACTTGGCAAGCAGGGATTCAAGGATGAGGCGGGTAAGGTCATCTCCGGCCTGCTGCAGGCTTCGGCGCATTTTGAGTACCAGCGTCTGCCGGAGCTGTTCTGCGGACATGATGCGAAGCTCGGTTATCCGGTTCCATACCCGACAACCTGTTCGCCGCAGGCATGGGCAGCGGGAACCTCGATTGCCTTCCTGCAGGCGATGCTCGGATTGTATCCGAATGCAGCGAGGAAGGAAATTGCGTTGTCTCCGTTCCTTCCGGAAGGGATGAATGAGCTGAAGGCCGAGCGGATTGCCATCGGAAACGGCCATCTGTCCGTATTCGTCGTACGGGAAGCCGGCAGCAGCACGTTTAAAGTCCAAGTACTTGAGAATACAACCGGATTCAATCTTGTGGATTGATCTTTTATCAGATTCTGTGTGCACGAACAACCTGACTCTTAATACTTAAGGGTCAGGTTGTTTTTGGTTGAAATTAGAGGAACGTATGTTCTATAATAGTGAAGTGAGTTTGAATGGATTGTTGTATACATACCGGATGGGAGAGAAACTATGAATTCCTATTGTACATATGCATTACATCAGATTGAAGTTGCCGTTGTATCCATCGTGGCGATAATCGACAAGCTCGATGAAGCGGATTTGCTCGTTAAGCCGACCGAGGACAAACATTCTGTCGGGGAATTGCTCAAGCATATCGCCGTCATCTGCCGGGCCGATTTCCACATATCACAAGGAGCTGCGCAGGAGGAGATGAGCGCCTATTATGCAGGTGTATCGATTCATAACCTGAAGGATATACAGGCTGAATTGTTAAGCAACTATTCGTATCTGGAACAGGCGTTCAGAGAGATGACGGAAGAAGAGCTTCATCAGGAGATGACGTCCTACTGGGGCGTCACCTATTCGAGGTACGAATGGCTGCTTGAAATACTGGGTCATGTGTACCACCACCGGGGACAGCTGCATGCGATGCTGGTTCACTGTAACGGAAAGGACCCGAAGGTCCCGTTATTCGAATAGCCATGGGATGGAGGAGATCCATCCGGGCCGGACAAGGGGGCGTTCTTGTCCGGCCTTTTTTCTGACCTGACCATATTAAAACTCCTTTCCTTCCTCGCATAGAAATCCACCTAAAAAACATACGATCGCGCATCGTCAATCGATCTGGAAATCCTTTATAGTAATGACACAGCATGGAATATGTTTGCCACCCATCGTTAAGCTCCCCGCAGATTTACGCACGGCGTCATGATGTTTCTGTTTTTGCAGCAGCACCTGAACCAGCATACCCTCTCATTATGTTTATTGCATTCTTCCTTATAAACTGCCAGTGCGCGAGATTTTGCCTATGTTCGGGTGATCCTAACAGGGTTATTCGTGCTGGGGGCGTGATGGGGAGGATAGCGGCGGCGGTTGACCAACACAGGGCACATAGGAACATAGGAGTTCAAGGGAGGTGATCGGCACGAACGGAACATAGTTGTAAGCGCATACTTATTTCTTCCGGCATGCGGCCGGGAAGACGAGACTAACGTATGCAACGTACACAAGGAAAACATTTGATATCAGGAGGTTGGATCATGAAATCCAGAAGGTTGATGAATAGAATCAAACCTGCTGTCATGAGTTTACTCGTATTGATGCTGATATGGACACAGCTGATCATGGTGCCTGACCCGGGCTTTGCTGAGGGATCCCATACCGATTCGCATCCAGCCGTTCAGATTGGAGATGGGCAGCAATGGGATGGCGATCCGGCGGCGGGGGAACCCGCTATGGATCAACCGGGCGGAGGCCGGCCCGGCTCCGGTCATGAGGAGGTGCCAGGAGATGGCTCAGGCGATGAAGGCACTCCGGGCGGCGGGTCCGAAGGAGGTAAAGCACCTGCATCCGGCGAAGACGCCAAAGCGCCAGCAGCCGAGGATGCCGTAATCGCAGCGGAGCCAGGCAATCTGGCGGCTGGCAAGAATATGACGGCCAGCTCCTATAACCAGACCTATGCTGCCGGGAATGCCAATGATTCTAACCAGGCTACCTACTGGGAGAGCAGCAACAACGCCTTTCCTCAGTGGCTTCAGGTGGATCTGGGCAGCTCCTACAGTGTCAACAAAGTGATATTGAAGCTGCCTGCGAACGGGTGGGAGACGAGATCTCAGACGTTGACCGTACAAGGCAGCAGCAACGGCTCAGCGTTCAACAACCTGTCTTCTTCCGCTGCCTATACATTTAATCCGGCAGACGGCAATAAGGTTACGATCAATCTGACCGCGCAATCGGCGCGATATGTACGGCTGCTTTTCACCGCCAATACCGCATGGCCAGCCGGTCAGATTTCCGAGTTCGAAGTGTACGGCCAGGCACCGGCCGGGGATACAGAGGCACCGACTGCCCCGGGCAACCTCGCTTATACTGAGCCAGCTTCAGGCCAAATTAAGCTGACCTGGTCGGCATCAGCGGACAATGTCGGCGTAACGGGGTACGATATATACGCCAATCAGGCAGTGCGGGCAAGCGTAGCCGGCAATGTGCTGACGTATACGGATAATCAGCCTGCTGCCGCCACGGTCAGTTACTTTGTGAAGGCCAAAGACGCAGCCGGTAATGTATCTGCCGCCAGCAACACGGTGACCCGCACAGGCAGCGGCGGCGGAGGCAACGGAACCAATCTGGCGCTGAACAAGCCGATCACGGCTTCCTCGAACGAGTACATTTATGCTGCTTCCAATGCCAATGATGGCAGCTTGAGCACGTATTGGGAAGGCAGTGCCAACCGTTATCCGCATACGCTGACCGTTGATTTAGGCTCCAACGCGGACATTTCGTCGGTTGTGCTGAAGCTGAATCCGGATAGCCAATGGGGAACGCGGGCGCAGACAATTCAGGTGCTGGGCCATGATCAGAACAGTAACGCCTTCACAAATCTGGTATCCGCTGCGCAGTATACCTTTAACCCGGCCACGGGCAATACGGTGACCATTCCGGTTACTGCCAAAGTGAATGCCGTGCAGTTGAGGATCACGGCCAATACGGGTTCATCGGGAGGACAGATTGCCGAGTTTCAAGTTATCGGCACGCCTGCTTCCAATCCGGACTTGACCATTACGGGAATGTCCTGGACACCGGTGAACCCGGTGGAAACCGACAGCATTGTATTAACGGCTGTAGTGAAGAACATCGGGACCCTCTCTTCCGGGGCAACAACCGTCAATTTCTATCATGGCAATACCAAGCTCGGTACTTCGAATGTGGCGGGACTTGCAGCCGGTGCTTCGGCTAACGTGACCTTGAATCTCGGTGCCAAGGAGGAGGGAACATATCAACTCACGGCCAAGGTGGATGAGAACAATGCCGTCATAGAGCAGAACGAAGCCAATAACAGCTATACGCATCCGACATCCATGGTCATCAGCCCTGTTCAAAGCTCCGACCTGGTGGCAGCGACCAGTTGGTCACCGGGCAATCCGGCTGCCGGAAACAGTGTGAATTTCACCGTTACGGTGAAGAACCAGGGTACGGCCGCGTCCGCTGGAGGTGCCCACGGCATTAAGGTGACCCTGAGCGATGCGAATACAAACAACGTCATTCAGACCTTTACAGGCACGGTGAATGGCGTCATCGCCAGTGGGGCTTCGGCTCAGCCGGTGAACGTAGGCAGCTGGACGGCGGCCAACGGCAAGTACAACGTGAAGACCGAGGTGGCCGTGGATGCCAATGAGCTGCCGGTGAAGCAAGCTAATAACATCGCAACAAGTCCGCTCTTTATCGGACGGGGGGCGAATATGCCTTATGACATGTATGAGGCCGAGGATGCCGTCGTTGGCGGCGGAGCGGGTGTGGTCGGGCCGAACCGCAACATCGGGGATATTGCCGGTGAAGCATCCGGCCGGAAGGCGGTCACACTCCATTCAACAGGCAGCTTCGTAGAGTTCACGACGAAAGCCAGCACGAATAGTCTGGTTACGCGCTTCTCGATTCCGGATGCGCCTGGCGGCGGAGGGATCGATGCCACCCTGAACGTCTATGTGGATGGTGTCTTTACCAAGACCATCAATCTCACTTCCAAATATGCATGGCTCTATGGCGATGAGGCCAATCCAAGCAACAGCCCATCTGCAGGAGCACCGCGTCACATATACGACGAGGCCAACATCATGTTTGATACCACCATCCCAAAGGGAAGCAAAATCCGCCTGCAGAAGGATGCAGCCAACACAAGCCAGTACGCCATTGATTTTATCAACCTGGAGCAGGTGACATTAATCCCGAATCCGGACCCGGCTAAATATGTCGTTCCCGCAGGTTTTACGCATCAGGACGTGCAGAATGCTTTGGATAAATTCCGCATGGATACAACGGGGAATCTGGTCGGCGTCTATCTCCCGGCCGGAACCTATCAGACATCGAATAAGTTCCAGGTTTACGGCAAACCGGTGAAAATCGTTGGTGCGGGCCCATGGTTTACCCGCTTTACCGGCCCATCGTCACAGAACAATACCGATATCGGATTTTCCGTCAATGCAACGGCGAACGGCTCCACCTTCGCGAACTTTGCATACTTTGGCAATTACACCTCCCGGATCGACGGACCGGGTAAAGTGTTCGATTTCTCGAACGTTGCGAACATGACGATCGATAACATCTGGGTGGAGCACCAAGTGTGCATGTATTGGGGCGCCAATACGGATTACATGAAAATTACCAACTCCCGGATCCGCAACGTGTTTGCTGATGGGATCAACATGACCAACGGCAGCACGAACAATCTCGTGAGCAACATTGAAGCACGGGCAACAGGGGATGACAGCTTTGCTCTGTTCTCCGCGATTGATGCGGGAGGGGCAGACGAGAAGGATAACGTCTACGAGAATCTGACTTCGCTGCTGACCTGGCGTGCGGCGGGCCTTGCGGTATATGGAGGATACGGCAATACGTTTCGTAATATCTACATTGCGGATACGCTCTGTTATTCCGGCGTCACGATCAGCTCGCTGGATTTCGGATACCCGATGAACGGCTTCGGCGCATCGCCGCCGACCCAATTCGAGAATATCTCGATTGTCCGTGCGGGCGGCCATTTCTGGAACCAGCAGACCTTCCCGGCAATGTGGCTGTTCTCAGCCTCAAAGGTGTTCCAGGGCATTCGGGTAACGGACGTGGACATTATCGATCCGACTTACCACGGCATCATGTTCCAGACCAATTATGTTGGCGGGCAGCCGCAGAACCCGGTCAAGGATACGATCTTTACGAACATTACGATCTCCGGTGCGAAAAAGAGCGGCGACGCATTTGACGCGAAGTCCGGCGTAGGAATCTGGGCTAACGAAATGCCGGAGCCGAACCAAGGTCCGGCCGTGGGCAGTGTGATCTTTAATAACCTGAAGATCACCGATACCGTAACGCCGATCAAGAATAACACCTCGACGTTTACGATTCAGGTGAATCCGTAATCCCCAAGGTGTAGAGCAGTCAGCGCATTTTGCAGACCAAACGGTTAAGCGCCTGAAACAGGCGCATGGAAGCATGGATTGGCAGGTCGTCCGATACCCTCGGGCGGCCTGTTTCCATCCTGTGCGATCTCCTGGCACGATCTGCCCTTCTATATGCCCCATAACCAGGGACGATTGCAAACGGAGTTGACGTTCTTTTTACAAAGCGCCATGTATTTATTACATTCAGCTCACATTCTTTTAAATTCGACAAATTAATACAATATTCGCTATAGACTCTAGCTAAATCATTCCACTATGATAGATATTAAATAGCTGATCGAGCTATTCTGAAAGCGTTCTCCCCATGTTCGCTGAACCGAAAATGATCCTAAGTCTAGGAGGGAACCTACCAAACCAGGCATATAGTAAAATCTGTTATCAGCTAAATGGAAAGCGCATTCATGACGTGTGGATTGTGTGCAGCGAGCGTCGTTAACACATATTTTACACATCGTTAATACTCACATGATCCTATCGCTTTATCATAGTGAGTGTTCGGTAAAGGGGGACACGCACTTATGACAGATCAGAAGAGAAGCCGTCTTCCCGTGATCGCTTCGATTACCAAGCTTGAACAGATCGATGCGGCTGTGAGCAGCGCGGTGGAACGGGTGAACCTGATGACAGGTGACATCATGAAACTAAGGGATATCGTAAGTCGGCTGCACTCCTCAGGCAAAAAAGTGTTTGTTCATTTGGAAATGGTAAGCGGGATTGGTCGTGACAATTCGGCTGTGCAGTATTTGGCGGATTCGTATCGGATCGATGGGATCATTACCACGAAGACCAATACGGTGGCAGCAGCGCGGCAAGCAGGCATCAGCTCGATACAGCGTGTGTTTGCCATTGATACGACAGCTTTAAGAACCGCCGTGAAGATGATCGGACAAGCGCGTCCGGACGAGGTGGAGCTGATGCCGGGACTTATGCCCCGCGTGATCCGCGACCTGAAGAAGGAAATTCACTGTCCGCTAATTGTGGGAGGTTTTTTACGAAGCGAAGAAGAAATCGATGAGGCACTGGCTAACGGTGCAGATCTCGTATCTACGGGTGATGCGCGCTTTTGGAAATAAAGCGTCCTGTAGGATTAATGGATTTACTACAATTACATATTTGCTAGGGGTGGAGACGATGAGATAACCCGAGTAGCAGCTACTTTAGCTTTTATAGGAGGTGGTGGCTCTTAGGTTGCGCTCTTTTGACGTCTCTATTTTTGTGCGCTTTTTAAGGGGTAGAAGGGTTGATTGGATGAGGAGCTTTCCTCATTCCTGAGGGTCCATGTGCCGCCAGGGCTGGCATTGGGATGGATGAAGTGTGGATAGACAAGCCATTATTCAGAAGAAGTTGATTCGAAAGGGGCTAGAGATCATCAATGAAAAAGAAATCATGGTTGTTGACGTTACTGACCATATTTATGGTCATCACCACGGCATGCGGAGGCGGCGGTGGAAGTGAAAGTGCTGGAGGCGAGGTTTCGCTGGATGATGTGGAAGCCGCTTCAATGGATATGAAGAACGATACAACACCTGTCAAAATCCAATACTGGCATGCCCACGCGGATGCCCAGCTTGAAGGCTTGAATTACATGATTGCAGAGTTTCAGAAGAAGTATCCTCATATTACGGTAGAACCGGTGTTCCAAGGCGGTTATCCTGACCTTCACAAGAAACTGTCGGCTGCCGTAGCTGCGAATAATGTACCGGCCGTGACCAATGTGGAGGTATCGTCCCTCGCGAACTTTGCGGACAGCGGTGTATTTGCCGACCTGGGTCCATGGATCAAGCGCGATGAAGTGAAGATGGACGATTTTGCTCAAGGGATGCTGAACGCCTATGCCTACAACGGCAAGCAATTCGGATTCCCGCTGATTGTCAGCACCAGCGTGTTTGTCTACAACAAAACGATGCTGGACGAGCTGGGCGTGGAGCCTCCTGCGAAATGGGATGAGATTGAGGATTTCAATGCAAAGGTAACAAAAAAGGAAGGCGACAAAACGACTCGCTATGCCTTCTCGGTTCCAGGCTGGGATACGTGGTACTATGACCCTTGGAACATTAACGGCGGCGGACAAATCCTGACGGAGGACCTGAGTGCTTCCGCTGTCGAGAACGAGGATTCCCTCCGCTACCTTCAGAATTTCTACAAATGGCAAAATGACGGCAGTATGCATATGGGCTTCGGTAAAGGAGCTTCCGACAATATGCGGCAAATGTTCCTGAACGGTGAAATCGCCATGGTACAGCACACTTCCGCGATGTTGAAGATGTACCGCGAGAATGCAGACTTCGAAGTCGGCGTATCCTTCATTCCTGGTGATAAAGTCCGTACCTCCAACATTGGCGGCGCAGGTATCGTCATGATGGAAGGTGCCAAGGATCTGGAGAAAGAAGCAGCATGGAAATTCATCGAGTTCATGACTTCAGCTGAGCAGAACATTAAATGGGCCGAATCCGTTGGATACCTGCCTACAAGAAAATCCGCGATCGAGTCGGAGGAAGGCGATCAATATTTCGAAAGATGGCCGCAATACCGATCGGTTTACGAGCATTTTGATGAAGTGACACCGCGTATGCAGCACCCGGCTTATCCTGAATTCAGTGAAGTGTACAAAGAAGTTGTAGGGGAAATGGTGCTGAACAAAAAAGATCCGACACCACTTATGCAGGATGCGGCCAAGAAGATCAACGATATTCTGGCTGACTATGAGTGATGCCTATGGAGACCAATAAACAAGTGACTAAGGCGGCGTCCAATCGGGCGACCGCTTCGGTCTCTAAACGGATGTCTCATACGTTAATGGAGAAGTGGAAGGACTTTTCATTCGCGGTCCCGGCGCTGCTGTTCATGGGCGTGTTCCTGTATTATCCGCTGGGCTATTCCGTCTACATCAGCTTCACGAATTGGAATATGACTCGTCCGGTGAAAAAGTTCGTAGGCGTTGATAACTATACGCGTCTTCTGGGCAGCGCGGATTTCTATCAGTCCCTGAAGGTCACGTTCCTGTACACCTTGATGGACGTTGTATTCACGCTTGTGATCGGGCTGCTGCTGGCGCTGCTCCTCAATGTGTCCTCGTCACGTCTGTTCGGCTTCATGCGCGGTGTCATCTTCATGCCATATTACGTGTCGATGGTGGTTGCAGCCATGGTATTCACCTGGATATACAACGGACAATACGGGCTTCTGAATTCCATTGTATCCTGGTTTGGCATGGACCCTGTCCAATGGCTGACCAATCCCTCCACGGCATTACCGGCATTGGTTGCCGTTTCGGTATGGAAGGGCGTGGGCTTCGCGATGATCCTCTTTATTGCAGGCATGCGGGGGATTCCGGCGGAGTATTACGAGGCGGCTTCGATTGATGGGGCCAGCAAGCTTCGGCAGTTCCGCAATATTACACTGCCACTCTTGTCGCCGATGACCCTGTTTCTTGTCATTACCAGTTTTATTTCCTCCATGCAGGTGTTCCAGTCAATTGACGTAATGACAGACGGCGGTCCGCTCAAGGCCACAAACGCTATTGTGTACTGGATCTATACGATGGCTTTCGATGAATTCAAGACAGGAAGAGCCTCTGCGCTTGTCATGATTCTGTTCGTTATCATACTGCTGTTAACATTGGTTCAATGGGTGGTCAGCAGGAAGAAGGTGCACTATGAAGGATAATTATATGGCCGGGTCAGCCAAGAACCGCAAGACCATGATGACGCTTCGCATCATCGGAGCCGTCATGGTAACGCTTGTCATGTTCTTTCCGGTGTATTGGCTGCTGATCAGTGCGCTCAAGACGCAGTCTGAGATGCGGATGGCCGTTCCTACATTCTGGCCGGAAACCTTTGCCTGGCAGAACTTTGCCGAGGCCTTCCGGGTGATCCCTTATGCGCGGTTCTTCAGTAATACGCTGCTGATGGCGGTAGGAACGATTATTTTGCAGCTGAATGTGGCGCTGATGGCGGCATATGCTTTTGCGAAGGGGCAATTCTGGGGACGGGACGCTCTGTTCTTACTGGTTCTGGCTGCACTGATCGTGCCGGAGCAGGTCATTTTCGTTCCGGTGTACGTCATGATGTCCAAGCTGGATTGGCTGGACACCTTCTGGGCGCTCATCGTGCCTCATGGAGCTTCTGCTTACGCGATATTCCTGCTTAGGCAGGCCTTCAAATCCATCAACAATGACGTGCTGGAAGCAGCGCGCGTGGATGGAGCCGGAAGGTTCTCGATTCTGTATAAGCTGTTGTTTCGGATGGCATTGCCAACGATTGTCACCATGGGCGTCTTAATCTTCATCTCGTCCTGGAACTCGTATTTCTGGCCGCTCATCATGACCAACGACAACGATATGCGCGTGCTTACGGTAGGTATTGCCATGCTGCGGGATTCCATTGCCGGCAATGAAGCGATGTTCTTCAATGTTATTATGGCGTCCAGCGTCATGGCCATTATCCCGATCGTGCTGGTGTTTACGGTCATGCAGAAGCATATTGTAGCCGCCATGGCGAATTCGACATTTAAATAACCTCATTTTATTCGTTAAGAGATTAGGCGGAGTTGACGGAGAAAGCCTGCATCCCTTGGCACCGTTACCGAGGAGGACATATTCTTGAGAGACATTCGCCTGATCGTAAGCGATTTAGACGGTACGTTATTGTCACCCGATCATTCGTTAAGTGAACATGTAGCAGGGACTATCCGGCAATATGTGAAGGAAGGCGGCCTGTTCACGGTAGCAACGGGACGACCGTATCGGACTGCGATGCCTGTGATTCAGGAACTGGGAATCGATATCCCCGTCATTCTGAGCAATGGAGCCGTGCTCGCAGAAGGCGGGCGCGTCCTGGAACGATACTGTTTGTCCGTAAAGAACATCGCTGATATGCTGCTGGACTTCCACCTGATGGGACTGAGCGTGTTGTTATTCCGCGAGCACGAAATCCAGACCTTTGCACGCACCGAAGAGATCGAAGCCTATGAGCATAAGGAGCGCGTATCCTGCTCCGTGATATCTGCCCGATCTTCCCGCTGGACGGCGGGGGAGCTGGAGAAAGTGATATTAATCGGGAATCTGCTCGCATTCAACACGGTGTGGGACCGGTGGGAAAGCGTCCACCGCCATGCCGTTTCTCCGTTTCAGTCCGAGGCTGACTACGTGGAGCTTGTCTCGGGACAAGTTAGCAAAGGATTTATGCTGCAGCGTCTATCCCGCACGCTTGGGATCGAAGCGGGGCGGATCATGGCGATAGGCAATCAGATGAATGATCTGTCCATGCTGCAGCTGGCAGGGATTGGAGTATCGGTAGCGAACAGTCCTATAGAGCTTCAAATGGCATCCGATTACGTAAGTCAGGCATCTTATGGCGAAGGCGTGATCGAAGCCATCAATCGATTTGTACATGGAGGGAAGGGAATATGGAAGTACGGGGACTGGCCCATAGAGGATATCCGCTAAAATATCCGGAGAATACGATGCTCGGTTTTCAAAAAGCGCTGGAGCTTGGCTTCTCGCATCTGGAGCTGGATGTCCAGCTGACGAAGGACGGCGTGCCCGTTGTGATACACGACCCGACGGTAAACCGGACAACCAACGGTACAGGAGCGATCAACGCCTTCACGCTAGAGGAAATACGCAAGCTGGACGCAGGCCAGGGAGAGGTCATTCCAACGCTGGAGGAGGCGCTGCGTTTTGCCAAGGATCGGATGATCGTGGACATTGAGCTGAAGCAGATGGGCGATACCTATCCGGGGCTGGAGGAGAAGGTCATCAACGTGATCAAGGAAACGGGTATGGAGAAGCAGGTCTTCCTGACCTCCTTCGATCATTATTCCGTTGAACGGGCGCGTGCGCTTGATCCGGACATTGAGCTGGGCCTGGTTATATATGGGGCGACCCCTTCCGTTTTTCCGTATCTGGAAGCGATCGGGGCCCGGTATGTATCCGTAAAATACGTTTATGTGACCCCGAAGTTCATGGAGGAAGCACGCAAGCGGAACATCCAGCTCATTGTCTGGACACCGGATGATGAAGCAGCTCTGGAGACGCTTGCCCAATATCCGGAATTGTTGATCGTGACGAACAATTTGGAGGGCTGGGCCAAGGTATACCAAGAGAAGATTGCCCAGAACGCGTGAAACTCAAAAGAGGCAACGGCAGTTGGAGTGACGGATAACAGGCACTCGCATCATTCGAGTTCAGTACATCAGTGTAATTCTATCCTTCCGATGATGTCCGGCTTGCGGGTTGATGGAGATCGGCATGAACATAGAATGAAAAGGATCTGTCCCGGCATTTCATAATGGGGCAGATCCTTTTTCTAGTTATTTCGATAACCCATAAGGGTCTTGAAAATCCTAACTCTTGAGCGTCCTAATTACTGATGTGTATTCGCATAATCCCAGGAATTCCAGCATGGCTGCAATTCCTGAAAATTCAATGAAAATTTTCAGTTGACCTACGGACAATTGTCCGTTAGAATTTAAAAAGCATAATCGGACAATTGTCCGCAGACATCATTTTAAGGAGGATAAGGTCTTGGATATGGGAGTGGGGCCAAGTACGGCCAAGATTGATTTAAGCAAGTTAAAGAGAGGGCCGATTGTAGCCGCACTGATTATTGGCGCGTTCGTTTCCATCTTGAATGAGACGCTGCTCAACATCGCTTTCCCAAGCTTGATGGAGCAGTTTAGTATTGGGGAGTCCACGGTTCAGTGGCTGTCCACTTCGTATATGCTGGTTGTCGGTATTCTGGTGCCGGTAACCGCGCTGCTTCAAATGTGGTTTACCACCAGGCAGATGTTTATCGGTGCTATGACGCTGTTCTTAATCGGTACCGTGATCAGCGGTATTTCGCCGACCTTTGGCGTGCTGCTGTCCGGACGGATTTTGCAGGCAATAGGAACGGGTCTGCTGATCCCGATTCTGATGAATACGATCCTCAGCATTTATCCGCCTGAGAATCGCGGCGGAGCGATGGGAATGATCGGTTTGGTCATGATGACGGCTCCGGCGATCGGACCTTCGCTGTCCGGTTTGATTGTGGATGCTCTTAGCTGGCGCTGGTTGTTTTTCCTCATCATTCCGCTGGCGGCATTTTCGATTGTTTTTGCATTTATATATCTAAAAAACGTTACAGAGCTCACCAAGCCGAAGGTGGATTTTATCTCCATTATTCTGTCATCCGTCGGATTCGGGGGAATTGTGTACGGCTTCAGCAGTGCCGGTGAGGGCGGCTGGTCTGATCCGAAGGTCACATGGTTCATTGCCGCCGGTGCGGTCAGCTTGCTGCTATTTGTATGGCGTCAGCTGAAGATGGACCAGCCGATGCTGGATATGCGCACGTTTAAGTTTCCGATGTTCTCGCTCGTCACGGTGCTGATGCTGGTGCTGATGATGAGTATGTTCTCCACCATGATCATGCTGCCGTTGTTCCTGCAGAATGCACTTGGTTTGACCGCACTGGCGGCAGGACTTGTCATGATGCCGGGGGGTATCGTCAACGGTCTGATGGCCCCGATATCAGGCAAGCTGTTTGACAAATTCGGTCCGAGAGTTCTCATTATTCCTGGACTGGTGCTGTTGTCCCTCTCGATTTTCCTGTTCTCGAGAGTGGATTCTTCCTGGACCGGTGGTTATGTTATCTTCCTTCATGTTATGATGATGGTTGGCATATCTATGGTCATGATGCCGGCCCAGACAACAGCACTAAACCAGCTGCCGCGCTTGCTGTACCCGCATGGAACAGCGATTATGAGCACACTGCAGCAGGTTGCCGGAGCTATTGGTATGGCGCTCTTTATCAGTATCATGTCATCAGGAGCTAAAAATTATGTCGAGACGACCGGGGATATGAATCCGGTGGAAAGTATGATTGCAGGCCTTCAAAGCGCCTTTATAATCGGATTTGTTCTTGCAATAGTGGCCTTGGTGCTGGGCTTCTTCGTCAAACGAACAACTTCACCCGTAGAAGAAGAACAGTCTGCCGCATAAGATTCCCGTTTGTTCAAAGAGAAAGGGATATATGAATGGCAAAAGAGAATGACGAATTAGGTCAGAGAATTTTGGATACGGCTCAGGCCTTGTTTGACCAATACGGCGTCGAGGACGTGTCGATGCATCAGGTGGCTAAAACCGCCGGAATCGGTCAAGGCACCTTGTACCGCCGCTATCCAAGCAAGAGTAAAATTTGCTTTACGCTCATGGAGGCGAAGATTGACCGGTTCATGGAGGAATTGGACCTTTACCTGCGCAATAGCGCGGATGTGCCCGCTGCGGCCCGTTTGAGGACCGTCATGACGAAGGTTATTCTTCACTTCAATGAGGATCTGGAATGGCTGCGGGTGATGCTGAGTTCCGATCGGCTGGAAGACACCAAGAACATTTTGTGTGAGCATCCACCTTTCATGTATTTGCGACTGCAGATCAAGGGCCTTCTGGACCAAGCGGCGGAGCAAGGAACGCTGATGCCGGTTGATTCACAATTTACATCCGTCATGCTTGCCTCGCTGCCTCGGGCGGACATTATTCTGTATCTCCGGGATATGGGATATAGTGCGGAGCAGATTGCGGAGGAATATTGCAGAAGTTTTGTTGACCCGTTGTTTGTATGTCGATCAACGAAATAGACCGGCATGCAAGAGGCCGTTTCGGAAGACTGTATAGTCTTCCGGACGGCTTTTTTGTATGTTCTCGGTAGGGTTTCTTTTTCGTTTCAATGCAACATTTGGCAAAAAACGCCCGTCAGTATAGTTGTACATGATAATGAAAGACACCTAGAAAGGATGATCAACATGAACAAACAATGGAAGAAGCAAGCGGTGACACTGATGGTTGCAGCCATGGCGGTTTCCGGTAGTGCAGCGGTTTATGCGGCACCCCAGGCTGGAGGAAGCCAAGGACAGAAGCCGGTTGTGATATCGGCTGCCATGGATTATGGAGTGCTGGTCAACGGCAAGGATGTGACGGGCGCTGGATTTATGAATACAGACGCGAAGCTGGTCATGATTCCGCTGCGGAGCGTGTCCGAGGCACTCGGATTTGAGCTGGACTGGAATCAGGAGGATCGCTCTGCAGAGCTGACGAAACCGGGCTCACCGATCTGGACCCTCGTGCAAACAGGCAAGGATCAGTACGCGGTAAACAAAATGTACAAGTCCCTCGGCGCTGCGCCGGTGAATGTGAAGGGCACGCTCTATGTTCCGGCTAACTTCTTCAGCGAGGTACTCCGGGCTAGCGTCGCGGTCGATGGTATGAGGGTGAGTATCACTTCCGGGGAAGATGATGTGAAGAAGGAAACCACCAGCGGCAAAATCACGGAAGTCATTCATAATGAAAATCGCAAGGCCGTTCATATTAACGGCACGGGAACGGAAGGCATCATTCTGAATGTGGACGAGAGCACCATCATCCGCGACGCGGAAGGCAAGAAGATCGAGCTCAAGGATCTTGCGAAAGGGATGGAGATTGAAGCCGTTCACAGCATGGCGATGACCATGAGCCTGCCGCCGCAGACCTACGCATATGAAATCAGTGTGAAGTCGGACAAGGAAGAGAAGGAACAACTCGCTACCGCTGGTGCGATTACTGATATCAATGCAGAGGGCGGCAACCTGCGTGTAACGATCAAGGGTCAAGGATTGACGGAGCAATCACCAAGTGAAGTGATCCTAAGTCTGACGCCTGAAACGATTATCGAGCATAAAGATGGCAAAGCTATGAAAGCTAGTGATTTGACTGCCGATGCGGAGATCATTGGTTATTACAGCCCTGTGATGACCAAGAGCCTGCCGCCGATTGGCCATGCGATCAAAATCGTTCTTCAATAAGAGGGAATACAAGAAGAAGCCTGGCGGCTGCGCCGGGCTTTTTTCTCGTTAATGATACAGCGGGGGAACCGGAATTTCCTTATCATAGACGGTGATGTTTAAAGACATCTGTTCATCAAGAGAAGCGAAGAACACCTGATCAAGCAGGATCTCCCGCTCGCTGAGCTGGTTCTCCAGCCATTTTCCTGTAAGGTTTAGCTTTTGGAGGGTTATGGTTTGAACTCGCCCTTCCTTAATAATGGCGTAGGACAGGCCGGAATCCTGCCGCTTTAATTTTAAGTCCTCTAGCGTAACGGTCATCTTCCCCATTTTCTTCAGAACGGATAAGGTCCCATTCGGCTCCAGCACGGCCATATCCACAGTGTTGATATCAAAAATCTGATCCTCACGCAGCATCTGCAAAATATTATCGATGGGATAACGGGCTTTTTTCAGATTCTTATGAAGGAATTGCCCATCCTTAATCACGATAATGGGTTCGAATGTCATCCATTTCCCGATGAGGCGGCTCTTAATGAGCAGGACGGAGCCGATCTTTTGCAGGACACCGATGGCAACGATGGCGAAGATCGTAGGAATATGCTCGATATGGGGGTCTGCAATATCTGCCCCGATTACGGAACCGAGGGACAGAATGATGATGTAATCAAAGACGGGCAGCTCGGCAACGGATCGACGGCCCATAAACAGGGTAACGGCTAAGAGCAGCGGATAGATGGTATAAATTCTGCCGAGCACTACCAGAAGATCTTTGATGAGTTCCATGGCACAGATCCTTTCCGAGTGGTTTTACGGCCTTACACAGAAGGGTTGGCTATTGCCAAGAAAAATATGTATTATCAGCCAAATTTACGGCAGGGGGAGACGCTGCCCTGCACGGTTCGACAAGATCTCATGGCCTCCCTTGCATGAGCAGGTATAATCGTTCTTTGCGCCGAATACTGTACAACAAATCGTCCTTAACGGATGGAGGGAAACGGATGAAGCGCAGTTGGAGGAATTCACCGTATTCATATTCGCTCGGCATGTTTGCCATGATGGTTCCGAGTCAGGCGTTCAGCTCCTTTTATATCTTTTTTTACGTGGACACACTGGGACTTGGCATTGGGCTGGCCTCCCTCGCGCGGACGGTATTTCTGATCTGGGATGCTGTCAACAATCCGCTCATGGGATATTGGTCGGATCGTACGAAGACCAGGCTTGGGCGGCGCAGGCCGTGGGTATTCGGTGCGATTCCACTGTTCATGCTGACCTTCGTGCTCGTATTCTCGCCACCGGAAGGATTGTCTCAGAACGGACTGTTTATGTGGTTTTTGGTTGCGCTTATTCTGTATGAAGCTGTAGCCACCGTGTTATGGGTTAATTATGGAGCATTGTTTCCCGAGCTGTTCCGCGGGGACCGGATACGGGCAAAGGCTTCAGCTATACAGCAGGGCTACCAAGTAGTGGCTTTGCTGATAGGCACTGCGCTTACTCCGATCATCTATGATGCCCTGGGTTTTTCCAATATGGCAATTCTGTATGCGCTGTTGTTTGGTGTATTCATGCTCCTCTGTATAATGAGCGTTCGGGAGCAGGAGGTGTACAGCACAAACGAGCCGCTTAAGCTGGTTCAGGCGTTTCGTGAAACCTTGCGCAACAAAAAGTTCTGGGTATTTAACATCTCCAATTCGTTCGCCCAGACGGTGAATGGTCTGATAAGCTCAACGATCCCCTTCTATGCCAAATATGTGCTGCAGATTCCGGTTGACCAAGTATCGATTCTGCTGGCGGCTGTGTTTGTATCGGTCATCCCGCTGGTGTTCGTCTGGTATTGGATGATCCGCAGGATGGATGGTGTGAAGGCTTGGCGACTCTCGCTCGGGGTGTACGGTATATCCGTTATTCCACTCTGGTTCGGATACGATTTGCTCAGCGGCATTTTGGCCGGCATCGGCGTGGGCTTCGGTCTGGCAGGATTTCTGGTAACACCGGCTATGGTTAGCGGGAACATCATCGATGAGGATGCGGAGCGGACGGGTCTAAGGCGAGAGGGAATCTATACGGCTGTCAGCGGGTTCATTACGCGTTCCAGCGGATTGATTTCCGCACTGGCGTTCTTTGTGGTCGGCATGATTTTCGGATATGAGAGCGGTGACAACCCGGGAAGCGATCCGGAATCAACCTTCAGGTACTTGATCAGTGTCGTTCCGTTGTGCTTGCTGATCATCTCCTTCCTGTTATCCTTCCTGACCAGAATCGAATTCTCAAAAACCATAGGAGGCGAACATGACCATGGAGCGAAGGCTGATCATCAATTGTGACGATTTCGGGCAGAGCCAAGCTATGAACCAGGCGATTCAGCATCTGCTGGAGGAGAACAAGGCTTCCTCGGCCACCATCATGACGGTGGCCCCCGGGTTTGAAGAGGCTGCTTCCTGGACGGCTCGTCGGCGCCAGCCCAATGTCGGACTGCACCTGACCATGACAAGCGAATTCGAGACGCTGCGATGGAGCAGCTTGACCGGTCATCCATCCCTGCATGACCAGAGCGGTCATCAATACGCGACGGTTCAGGAGTTTGAACAGAAGGCGGAGACAGGGGCCGTGCTGAAAGAGCTGGACGCGCAGTATGAGCGGGCGAGCAAGGCTGGCATTCCTGTGAGCCATGTTGATAATCACATGGGCAGTCTGTATGGGATGGAGACGGGGCGCAGTCTTATTCCGCAGATGCTGTGGAAGACTTCGCGCTGGCGGCTTCCTGCACGGTTATTCCGTTACATTCATCCGGAGGATCCCCTGCTTAGCTCTTTATCGAATATCGAGCGTCCGGTCGCGCTTGCCTCCAGTCTTGCCGATATGCTGGGGGTGCCGATTCCGGATTATTTGCTCTCGCATCCGTTCCCTGTTGTCGAAGGGGAGACCTATGACAGCTTCAAGCAATCGCTGATCGATAAGCTGTACAGACTGCCTGAAGGGGTTAGCGAAACCTATGTCCACCCGGGAGCCGAGGATGCATGGATGCTGGCGAATATTCCGAATTGGGAGAAGCGGGTGTGGGAGTATCGGCTTCTGTTCGATGACGATTTTGCATACGGACTGCGGGATGCGAAGGTGATCTTAACGGATTACCGCTATGTGGAGGAGAACTTAAAGCGTCCGCGTATACGTTCAGCCGTAAAACTCATGAAGGCCATGGCGCAAAAATAAACAGAGCCTGCACGAACAACCCTTGCCGCGGCACCGGCAAGGGTTGTTTTGTTAAGTATATCGGGCGTTTGCCGCCTGTGTGTTGTAAGTTCCGATTGTACTTAACCGTTGTATGTTATTTCGCTTCAGCTTCCAGCTTGGTGATCTGTTCCTTGTACTGGTTCAGCAGTTTTGTCAGCGCTTCTTGAATGGCGGCGGAATCCTTGGAATCCGCAGCTTTGAAGAGGTCTACTCTTGCATGAATGAAAGCCAGATCCTCATCGCTGATCTTCACTGCCTTTGTACCTTCTACACCGGCTGGTACAAAGCTAGATGGAGCCTCGCCGCCCCCTGCTTTTACAGCTTCCGTTCTTTGAATGGTCACACCTTCAGGAGGCATCCCAACGTCATTGACCCCGGTTGCTGTGAATTCCTTGATCTCACCGCTGTCAATTAACTCCTGGATATCCTTGGCCGGTGTAGCCTTGAACGAAATTGTAGCTTCCACGGGGTCCTTTACTTCACCCGGCTTCGAGTCATCGTTAACCCGAACCGTGGCGGCGGCTGTTGTCGCCGCGAACTGAAATGTTCCCTCAGCACCAGCAAGCTTGCCGTATTTCTCAAGGGTTTCTTTCCAATCCTGAACCGTTTCCGGGGCGTATTTCTCTGCCAATTCCAGCGGGTTCGGCAGGGTATGGACGGCTGCAATCTCAATAGTCTCAGCAGGCGCGCTTTTCCCTGTTTGACTTGAAACGTCGCCTGGTGTATCAGCACCTGAGGCATGGACTGGAAGAGCTGCTGTTCCACCAAGCAGGGCTGCGGATAGTGCGAGTTTGCCAAATAATCTGTGTTTCATGGTTTAACACTCCTTATCGGGTTGGTTTGTCTTACAGTACCCAGTGTACGGGTCAGCATTGGCAGAACATTGGTGTATTTGTGGAAAAATAATGGCATTCCCCATTCGCCGCACGACGCTTGGTATACTGAGAGGAGATGAATTCGGAGGTACTATATATGAATCAAAATTATCTCATCGCCGTGATCGACGATGATCAGCATATACGAAATTTGGTGGAGGCTTATTTGCGCAAGGAGGGTTACCGGACCGTTGGGCTTGGAACAGCAGAGGAAGGCTGGGAGATGTGGAGAACGAACCCGCCAGATATGTGGGTGCTGGATATTATGCTGCCCGGCATGGACGGTTTCGAATTGTGCAGGCGGATACGCGCGGAAGCTGAGGTCCCCATCATTATGATCTCGGCCAAGGATAGTGAAGTCGATAAAATACTGGGGCTTGAGCTGGGCAGCGATGACTATATGGTCAAGCCGTTCAGCCCCCGTGAGCTGATCGCCCGAATCAAACGGCAGCTCAACCGATGGTATAAATTCAATCATGTAGAGGGTAATGCCAGGATTGCGGCAGCGTCCCCGGAGCTTAGCAACGGCCGTCTGCAGTTGATGCTGGAAGAGAGACGCGTGTTCTGGAACGGGGGAGAAGTGGAGATGACCAACAAAGAATTCGAGATGCTGAAAGTATTTGTAGAGCATCCCAATCGTGCGTTTACAAGAGATGAGCTGCTGACCTCCGTGTGGGGCGACGACTATTTCGGAAGCGACCGGGCGGTGGATCATCTCATTAAACGTCTTCGCAAGAAGGTGGAGCAGCTGCCGATTGAGGCGATATGGGGACATGGATACCGAATGAGAGCGGATGGGGAGGAATCATCGATATGAAGCTGGTGCATCAGATCAATCTTGCTTTTGCGTTATCGTTAATACTTGTGCTTTCCGTTACAGCCGTTGTCATTCATTACGTGCTGCTGGATCACTTTATCGGAACGCAGCGCAAGGACATGCAGTCCATTGGCGCCGAGCTCTCGGCCAAGCTGGAGACGGCTGCCGCCCAGAGTCTTCCGATCGATAGTACGCCGATAGCCGTTACAGGTTATACGGCTGGCCGGATGGCGAATGTGGAAGTTATTATTCAGGATACTCAAGGAAATGTAGTGATTCCACGGGAAACGGTCACAGCCTATCCGTATGACGCTGCACCGATAAGACCGGTGGAATTCTCGACGGTATCCTTTCAAGCCGCTATGAACAACGATGCGTATCTCACGGAGGTCACGACGGTGCCTCAGGGAACATTAACGCTGCTTACCCCCGTCAGCAAGATCAAGGCGATTGAGCAGGCGCTGCTTGGCCGTTTAATGCTGGTCTTTGGCGTAGGGGCTGTGATGATGTTTATCTTAAGCTTATTCATTACCAAACGGCTGATTAAGCCGCTCATGCTGCTTCGGGAAGAATTGAAGAAGGTGAAGCAGCGCCAGTTCTCCGAAGTAGAGCGTGTTACGGCAAGCGGAGAGATCGGCGTTGTTGCAGACTCTCTGTACGAAATGGCAGGTGAGCTCGAGCGGTACAACCATGTCCAGAAGCAATTTTTCCAGAACGCTTCGCACGAGTTGAAGTCGCCCCTTATGTCCATCTCCGGATATGCGGAAGGAATTCGGGACGGGGTGTTTGAAGGGGAGGACATCCGCAAAGGGCTGGAGATCATTATGAGCGAGAGCGGCCGGATGAGAAATATCGTGACCGAGATGACACTTCTGGCTAAGCTGGACAGCGAGGATGACATATTCAAGGCTACAGCCGTCAACCTGAGGGAGCTTGTGGAGGAAACCATTGAGAGAATCAATCCGGTCTTGGTGAAAAAAGGGCTGTTTGTGCATCCTTCTTATGGGGAGAACGAATCGTTAATTGTGTGCGCTGACCGTGACAAGCTGCTGCAAGCGCTGCTTAACATTGTTTCGAATGGGGCCAGACATGCAAGCAAACATATTTACATTCAAGCCGGCATCCAAAAAGGCCAGGTGGTGCTTACCGTTTCCGATGACGGAGAGGGCATATCCGATGAGCTGCTTCCATTCCTGTTCCACCGGTTTGTTAAAGGGAAGAACGGCGAATCCGGCCTGGGGCTGGCAATTGCCCGTGCCATCGTGGAGCGCTGCGGTGGGCTGATTACGGCAGGCAATCGTAAAGAAGGAGGGGCGGTGATCTCGCTTGGTTTTCCCCCGTATCGAACGGCCTCCCTTGTGTAGTCTGTGTGGCT
Organism: Paenibacillus sp. Cedars; assembly: GCF_003184205.1. NCBI lineage: Bacteria > Bacillati > Bacillota > Bacilli > Caryophanales > Paenibacillaceae > Paenibacillus > Paenibacillus sp. Cedars. The sequence goes on along the minus strand of NZ_CP020866.1, from coordinate 5,347,054 downwards.
TCGTATGGATGTCCATCAACCGAATAAGAGGTATGATGGGTAAGAGAGGCGATTTCCGGGTATTTCTACTTAGAGAAAGCCTCTTTTTTTGCGCACTTACACATATTATTCAATGTTCTCTAACAAAACGCGTAAGCTATAGAGGATTTCCAGTGGGAAGGCAGAATTCTGTATATATCCGGGCAAGCTGGATGATAACAGGTGACAAGCACGATACAAAATAATCAAAAGGCGATGGTGATGTTGTCCATGGATATGCAGTTTCGGGTTGAAAAGGATTTTCTGGGGGAAAAACAGCTTCCTGTGGAAGCCTATTACGGCATTAATACTGTCAGGGCGGTAGAGAACTTTCCGATCAGCGGGGTACCGATTCACGCCGAGCTTATCTCTGCTCTCGGAGAAGTAAAAAAAGCAGCGGCCCTGGCCAACATGGAGCTTGGCTTGCTTCCCAAAAAGATAGGAAGCGCCATTATCGAGGCGTCAGATGAGATTATTGCGGGCAATCTTCGCTCCGAATTCATTGTCGATTCCATTCAGGGCGGGGCGGGCACTTCGATCAATATGAATATGAATGAGGTGTTGGCGAACCGCGCATTGGAAATCTTGGGGAAACAGAAGGCTGAGTATTTCTACTGCAATCCTAATAATCATGTCAATATGTCACAGTCTACGAATGATGCGATTCCGACAGCCATTCGCATTGCGTCCTACCGCTTGACTCAGGATTTGCTGGGGGTGTTCCGCACACTGGTTGCCGGGATTCAGGACAAGGCCAAGGAATTTGACGATGTCATCAAGATGGGGCGCACGCATCTGCAGGATGCGGTACCGATCCGCCTTGGACAAGAATTCGGGGCTTATGCCAATGTGCTGACACGTGACATCAACCGGATCGACCGGGCGGCACAAGGCTTGTTAGTTGTGAATATGGGTGCCACGGCTGTGGGAACGGGGCTGAATGCTACGCCGGACTATATGCACAGCGTCGTTCAGCATTTGATTGAGCAGACGGGCTTCTCCCTGAAGCAAGCCGAGGATCTGGTGGATGCTACCCAGAACACGGATGCGTACATGGAATTGTCGGCTGCGCTTAAAGTATGTGCCGTTAATTTCTCGAAAATGTGCAACGATATCCGGTTAATGGCTTCCGGGCCGAGAGCGGGCTTGAACGAGCTGAACGTGCCTCCAAGACAGCCGGGCTCGTCGATTATGCCGGGCAAGGTCAATCCGGTTATGGCCGAGGTCATGAACCAGGTTTCGTTCCAGGTGATCGGCAACGACCACACGATCAGTCTGGCATGCGAGGCCGGACAATTCGAGCTGAACGTTATGGTTCCGGTCGCGGCCAACAACTTGATGCATTCCCTCAAAATCCTGAAGAACGGGATGGATGTATTCTACAAGAACCTGATAGTCGACCTTCAAGCGAACAAGGAACGCTGCAAGTACTTCGTGGATAACAGCTACGGCATTATTACGGCATTGAATCCGCATCTGGGCTACGATGTGGCATCCAGGCTGGTGAAGGAAGCGCAGAAGACGGGCCAAGGCATCAAGGAGATTATTCTGGAGCAGGGGCTTTTGACAGAGGATCAGATCCGGGTCATCTTGGACCCGTATCATATGACTTCCCCTGGCATTGCCGGTGAAGAGTTCCTCTTGAACCAATAAGGATCATGTGACCTATACAATAACAAGGAGCCGATCAAGATTCATATCTTGGTCGGCTCCTTATATTTTCGTGGTTGAAGACAGACATACGGGACTGCCTGTTCAGCAAGTCCTGATAGTGCTAAGATGAAGGCTTGGCATGGGTGTGATTTTCTTGGGTTTACTGCCGGGCTCCATTTGCCGATAAAAGTGATAGAATAGACGGAAATGACATTAAAGTGGCAGTATGATAAAAAGGGGTATGTGATTTTGGACAAACCATTTGGTGAAATAACCGATCAGGAGATCATTCGGCAGGCAAAACAGCAGTGTATAGACAAGGGGATGAACCCGGAGCTTGTTCCAACACATACTCATCGGTTGAATGATGAAGCATTGGCCGTCAGGCGTGCAAAATATAGTGAATACATCGAAGTGATACAAGCATTCGTAAATAAGTTTCTTTCTTCCGGATCCGGGAACCCCGTCTTGATTACGATTACGGATAATGAAGGATTCATTCTTGATTTTGCTGGGGACCCGACCATCATTGAAACGGCCCGGTATTTGGGTATCGTCGAGGGCAGCGGCTATTGCGCGGAAGATGGCCCAAGCTCGATCGATCTGTGCCTTAACTACAAACGGCCGTTTACGTTAATTGGAGAGGATCATTTTCATCAGATTCTTCACGGCATGGCCTGTTATTCGGCACCCTTTCATGGCGAGAGCGGCAAGGAGATTATAGGGACCATCTCTTTGATGACAAACAAGGAATTTGTTCACCCGCATCTTCATGCCTTGCTATGCACCATGGCCGATTCCCTGGAGCGGGAGATGGTTACCCGCAAACAGAATACACAGCTGCAGACCTTGAACCAGGTGCTCCTCGGCACGAACCATTACGGTGTCATTATTACGGATGCCCAAGGTCAGATTCTGGAGATGAACGAACACTGTCTGAGTCTGTTGTGCCCAGATCGGAGTGACCGGGACCGGTCGAACTATGTGAGCCGCTCGGTGTTCGGAATCAAGCCGATTGGCGAGTATTATGAGCGGGTGATACAGAGGCAGGAAGTCTGCATCGGAGAGGAGCTCTCACTCGAAATATCCGGGAATGTGAACCACTATATCCTCGACGTCCAGCCGGCGTATGACCGGAAGGGGCAGATCATGCGGGTGGTGGGTTCCCTTCGGGATATTACGGAGATGAAGCGAACCGAGGAAGTGCTGCGCAACACGGAAAAGCTGGTGTTTGCCGGTCAGGTTGCCGTAAGTATTGCCCATGAAGTGCGCAATCCGCTTACAACCGTGAAGGGAATGCTGCAGTTGGCCAATAAGGATGCCCGGCTCCGCCATTATGACTTGATCATGTCCGAGCTGGAGCGCGCTAATCTGATGGTCGGGGAGTTCATGATTCTGGGCAAACCTCAGGCTGCGGTATTGAAGCAGGAGGATTGCGGCGAAATCCTGGAAGAGGTGCTCCATCTGTTTGCGATTCAGGCGGAACTCAGCGGGATTGAGATGACCCAATGTTTTGTGCAGAATGCAGTGATTCTGTGTGACCGGAACCAGATTAAGCAGGTCTTTCTTAATATTCTGAAAAATGCGATGGAAGCCCTGCCTTATGGCGGCAATATTCATATTCGCCTGGATGTGCAGGAGGGTTATCAGCGCGTGATCTTTACAGATAACGGCTCCGGCATGACGGAGGAAGTGCTTCAGCGGATCGGGGAGCCGTTTCATACAACCAAGCCGGACGGCAACGGTCTTGGCATTATGATTGTCCATCGGATCATGGAGAGCCATCATGGCCGAATTGTCATTCGGAGCGAGGAAGAGCGGGGTACCTCGGTCGAAATAGGTCTGCCCCTCCCGTAATATGTCGATACTTAGATAGGTATATCTTATCTGGAAATTGTGCTAAATTATTAGAGGGTTTTTTATAACCTTACTACGTGTGTAACATCAGAAGGAGGATTTATCTCTTGGATTGGCAAGACATCCTATTTAAGTTTGTAGGCGGCTTGGGTATTTTTCTATTCGGCATCAAATATATGTCGGACGGGCTGCAGAAGTCGGCAGGAGACAAGATGCGCGGGTTGCTGGAGAAATATACATCCAACCCGGTGCTGGGCGTGCTGGTTGGGGTCGGGGTTACGATTCTTATCCAATCCTCATCGGGAACAACCGTTATGGCCATCGGGTTGGTTAATGCAGGATTGATGACGCTTAAGCAGGCAATCGGCGTGATCATGGGAGCCAATATCGGAACAACCATGACTGCTTTTATCGTCGGAATCAAGATTGAAGAATATGCTTTGCCTATTATTGCAGTAGGTGCGTTCTTTTTATTTTTCTTTAACAAGAAGAAATTTCAATATATTGGCCAAGTCGTTTTTGGTTTCGGGACCCTTTTCCTGGGGTTGTCGACCATGGGCAGCGGCGTGAAGCCGCTTAGCGAGCTTCCTGCGTTTACGGACTTTATGATCCAGCTGCAGGACCAGCCTTTATTGGCTCTTATTGTAGGTACTGTATTCACGATGATTGTCCAAAGCTCCAGCGCCACCATCGGTATATTACAAACGATTGCTGATGAAGGCATGATCAGTCTGAAGGGATCGCTGCCGATCCTGTTTGGCGATAATATCGGCACAACGATCACAGCGGTGCTGGCTTCCATCGGGGCCACGGTTGCAGCGAAGCGCACAGCGCTGGTACACGTTATTTTTAACGTCATTGGAGCCATTATCTTTATGATTCTGCTGGTGCCCGTGCACTCCCTGGTCCTGTGGCTTGGCGAAGGCGTCAATATCCGGATGCAGATTGCATACGCACACGGAATCTTTAATACAACCAATGCCTTGATCTTCCTGCCATTAATTCCGGCTCTGGCATGGCTGGTAACCAAGGTTATTCCGGGCAAAATGCAGGAGATTGAATTCAAGGCGATTTATCTGGATGAACGCTTGCTGGCGACGCCGGCGGTTGCGTTCGGACAAGCCCAGCATGAGATTTTACGCATGGGGCAGTATGCCCGTGAGACGCTTAATGATGCGTCAACCTTCTTTTTCAGCAGGGAATCCCGAGTGGGGGAGCTTGCCTTGCAGAAGGAAGAGCTCATTAACGAACTGAATCGGAAAATTACCGATTATATGGTGAAAATCCAGCAGCAGAACGGCCTGCCCGAGGGTGAATCGGAGAAAGCCTCCGGCTGGTTCCAGCTTGTGAATGATATTGAGCGGATTGGCGATCATGCGGAAAACATCGTAGAGCTGTCTGAATTCAGCATTAATAAAAAGGTTGAATTCTCGGAAGAAGCCGGGCGTGAATTGAAAGAGATGCTCACCCTTGCCGACAAGGCGGTGGAACGGGCGCTTGCCGCACTGGAGCATAATGATGTGACTGCGGCGCAGGAGGTACTGGATTATGAGCGGGAACTGGACGAGATGGAGGTCAAATTCCGCAAGAGTCACATTCAGCGTCTGAACCAGAATCTGTGCACAGGCAACTCCGGAGCGGTATATCTGGATATTCTGAGCAACCTGGAGCGTGTCGGGGACCACAGCAAGAACATTGCTCAATTCGTCATGCACGAAGAACAAACTTAATATAGGTTGATTCCATAAAAGCAGCGCTGATCATGTCGGTCCACTTGAAACTTGGGGGACAAGCATGGCAGCGCTGTTTGTTGTTTCCTTATCGTGTACGCCTGACTGAATCACCAGATTGGTGCAGGGGTGAGTTTACGAATGGGGGCTGCATTCACTTGCCAAATTTCCGATTGCGGGTATGATTTAGGTATCCGTGCCTGCCTGCCCCATGCGGCTTCTCGGAAATGGGAATGATGGGAGTGAAGGAATCATGACAGAGCGTAACCGTACCCCTGTCCAGCAAATCCGTATCGGCATTATTGGAACCCAGACGATCGTTGACAAGATTTTGAAGGTCATTGAAACCTTTCCTTCCTTTGACCCTGTGCCGCTTGTATTTCAGGATGAGGCTGAAGCACCTGCCCTGGCTGAACGAATCGGAAGCGAGGTCGAGGTAATGTTCCTCTCGGATCCGTTGTCACAGCGTAAGGTGAAGGATCTCGGCCAAGTCGAAATTCCGGTTCATTATGTACCCGTTACGGACGCGGGGTTGTATAAAGCCCTGTTTTATGCCGGACAGAGGGGAAGGCTTGCAGGAGGAATATCGGTGGATACGTTAACAGAGGCGATGGTGGTTCGGACCATGAAGGATCTGGGCATTCCTGCTGTACAGGCTGTCATATACGATGGGCCTGCCTATGCCCCGAAGCAGAGCCTGATTGCCTTTCACCGGTCTCAATATGAATCCGGCACGAGTTCTGTTGCGTTTACCGGGGTTGAGTCTGTAGCCGATGAGCTGACACAGCTCGGGATACCGAATGAATGGCTGCTGCCTTCCGATCAGGATATTGTGGTATCGCTGGAACGGGCTTTGTTGTCTACGGCCTCCCGCCGGAGTCGGGAGGGCCAGATTGTGGTCGGCATGATCAATATAGATGATTTCGGCGCCCAGGCACTGCGAAGGAATAATGAGCATGAAGTCCAGAAGCTGAAGCTGGACATCCACCGAATGGTGCTGGATTATGTGGAGTCGCTTGATGGTTATCTGACCCATCTGGGCGGGGATGAGTATTTGTTTTTTACAACGCGGGGCATCTTCGAACGGGAAACCGGCGGCTACAAAACCATTCCCCTGGCCAAAGACGTGAACAAAACCTACGGCATTTCGCTCAGCATCGGCATGGGCTTCGGCCAATCGGCCAGTCTGGCGGGGACTAACGCACGCATCGCGATGCGCAAAGCGAAGGAGGTGGGCGGCAACGCCTGCTTCATCGTACGGGAAGATGGAACGCTGATTGGACCGCTGGAGATGGCCGATCCGGTGCAGGAGGTGTTGTCTTTTACCGATGCGGAGCTGATCAAGCGGGCAGAGGACGCAGGCATGACCAGCGCCTATTTAAGCAAACTGCTGAACCAGCGCGCACGCTCGGGTAAATACGAATACAAGGTCCATGAGCTTGCCCATCTGCTGGACATTACCGTTCGGAGTGCACACCGGCTGCTCCAGCTGTGGACGGACAATGATCTGGTCAAAATCGCGGGGATCGAGAAGGTGCCGCGGGGGAGACCCAGACAAATCTTCCGGTTCACCTTTCTGGAATAAGCTATCATAAATGCGCTATAATGGTAGATGAGGTGATGGTCTTGAAGAGTACGAGAACGAAAGCTAAGTTTTCCCGCTTTGAGAAAATCTTTATCTTTACGCTGCTGGGACTGGCAGCATCCTTCATTATTGCCTTCTTTGTACTTCGATATATTGTGCTGAACATTTCGTTTGCTCCCTGAGCTCAGGGAGCTTTTTTTCATGCATGGATAAGGGGTTCTGTACTTGTTGCGAAGAACCTAACGATAAAATCTCTCCCGAGAAGGAGACAACCGGAGATCATCTCGCATCAACCAATCTTATTTAAAGACGATTAAAAGATTTGTCTTTATATTGAGTAGGGCCGTATGATGAAGGGGAATCACATATCGGAGGAGGAGATTGTTGATGTTAACCGTTGCGGAATTAGAAGCAAAGCTGGCTGCGCCATCAGAGCAGCTTGTTACCGATCTGGCGTCTTTGGAGGGCGATATCCTTGTGCTGGGCGTCGGCGGAAAAATGGGCCCAAGCCTTGCGAGACTTGCGGCTAATGCCGTTCGTGAAGGCGGTGGCAGCAAGCGGATCATCGGGGTGTCCCGGTTTAGCAATGCCGAAGCCAGACGCGAATTGGAAGAGGCGGGCGTAGCGACCATTTCATGCGATCTGCTGAACGATGATGAGCTCCAGCAGCTGCCAGAAGCTGCCAATGTGGTCTACATGGCAGGGAATAAATTCGGCACAACGGGCCGTGAATATTTTACCTGGGCGATGAATGCCTATTTGCCGGGCCGGGTGGCCGAGAAATTCAAGACATCCCGCATGGTGGTGTTCTCATCGGGAAATGTGTATCCGTTCTCAGCGGTGAGCAGTGGCGGAGTCAACGAATCCGTGGCACCGGAGCCGGTCGGAGAGTACGCGCAGTCCTGCCTGGGAAGAGAGCGCGTCTTTGAGTACTTCTCTCACAAGAATGGAACTCCGATGGCGGTGTACCGTTTGAATTATGCGATTGATATGCGCTATGGCGTTCTTCATGAATTGGCCAAAACGATCCATGAGGATCGTCCGATTCACCTTGCGATGGGGCATGCGAATATGATATGGCAGGGGGATGCCAACGAAATGGCGCTCCGCTCACTCCTGCATTGCAGCACGCCGCCCGAAATCATTAACATTACCGGACCGGAGACGATGTCGATCCGCTGGGCGGCGCAGGAACTGGCCACACGAATGGGCAAGGAAGTGAGCTTTACGGGTACCGAGTCCGAGACGGCGCTCCTGAACAATGCTTCGAAATCTCACCAGCTGTTCGGTTATCCGAGGGTGTCTTTACTGCAGATGCTGGACTGGACCGCTGAATGGGTATTATCCGGCGGCGAAAGCTGGAATAAGCCGACTCACTTCCAAGAGAGAAAGGGGAAATTCTAATGAGCGGACAGGTCCCTACAGCCCAGCAGCTGGCGCCCGAGAAGCTGAAGGCCCTTCATGAAGGACTCGTTATTCCGGCGCACCCGCTTGCCTTGGATGAGAACCGGAGGCTGGATGAACGTCGCCAGCGGGCATTAACCCGCTATTATGCCGCCTCCGGTGCAGGAGGTGTTGCGGTTGGTGTTCATTCCACTCAATTCGAGATTCGAGACAAAGGCATCGATCTGTATGAACCGGTGCTGCGTCTTGCAGCAGAGGAAATTCGCAAGGCTGCGCCTGCTCGACCCTTTATCATGGTGGCCGGAGTCTGTGGTCCGACGGAACAGGCGGTGGAGGAGACGGAGGTTGCTCGCAGGCTTGGTTATGATGCGGTTCTTCTCAGTATGGGCGGCTTAAACGGCTGGAGCGAGGAGGACATTCTGGAGCGCACGGAGAGAATTGCGAGCATCATGCCGGTGATCGGATTCTATCTTCAGCCATCGGTTGGCGGCAATATCTTCTCGTTCGACTTCTGGCGAGCATTCGCTGAAATTCCGAATATCGTTGCTATCAAAATGGCTCCCTTCAACCGCTACCAGACGATTGACGTCGTTCGTGCCGTCTGTTATTCAAGCCGCAGCGAGGATATTGCGCTATATACGGGGAACGATGACAACATCGTTAACGATCTGCTGACAACGTATCGGTTCCGGGTGAACGGAACGATGGTCACCAAGCCGATTGTCGGCGGCCTGCTTGGTCACTGGGCGGTTTGGACGAATAAAGCGGTGAAGCTGCTGGAAGAGATCAAGGAAGCCCGCGGACAGGACCACCTTGCCAAGGAATGGCTGACCCGTAATGCCGAGGTCACGGATTCCAATGCAGCCTTCTTCGATCCTGCACATCAGTTTGCAGGCTGCATTCCAGGCATTCATGAGGTGCTCCGCAGACAGGGGCTGCTGCGAGGCACATGGTGCCTGAATCCGCATGAAACGCTGTCTTCGGGCCAATCCGCGGAGATTGACAGAGTTTACCGGGACTATCCGCATTTGAACGATGATGAATTTATTCAAGAGCACTTGGAAAGATGGCTCGCGGACTGATACAATGAGGGCAGAATAGTCGAAAGTGGGGAATCGCGCATGCGGTTTAAAGATGTATTTTCTATTATTGGGCCCAGTATGGTAGGGCCGTCCAGCTCTCATACCGCAGGGGCCGTGCGGATCGGCAGAGCTGCGCGGCGCATATTTGGAGCGTTCCCCGATCAGGCGGAAATTGTATTTTACGGTTCTTTTGCTGAAACCTACCGCGGTCACGGCACCGATCTGGCTGTCGTGGGCGGATTGCTCGATTTTGCCACGGACGATATGCGCATCCGGAATTCCATTGAACTTGCCGAAGCGGCAGGCATCGAACTCAAGTTCAGGACCGCACAGAATGTGGCCTTTCATCCGAATACCGTGGAGTTAAGACTGAAAGACGGGGAGCATACCGATATCATTGCAGGCGCTTCCATTGGCGGAGGCAGTGTGGAGATGCTGCGCGTGAATGGTTTTGACGTCAAGTTTACGATGAATTATCCGGTGCTGCTCGTCTTCCATGATGATACGCCGGGCATGGTCGCCCATATTACCAGACTCCTGGATGGCGGCGGCGTGAACATTGCCTATATGGATGTGGATCGTAAGGGAAGGGGCGGCGATGCCATGACGGTAGTCGAGTCGGATGAGGCGGTTCCTGTTGAGCTGATGAAGCATATTGAAGGACTGCCGAGTGTGCATCGCGTCGTAGTTGCGGATTTGACCGCAGAGGAGGTACAGTCATGAAATTCTCTACACTGGAGCAGATTATCGCATGCTGCCGGGAGGATCAGGTTACGATAGGCCAGCTCATGCTGAAGGAGCAGATCAAGGAGACCGGCAAGAGCGAGGAAGAGACATTCAAGCAGATGGCCGACTACTATGGCATCATGAAGGAAGCGGTCCACCGGGGAATTCATGAACCGGTCCCTTCCAAAAGCGGGCTGACCGGCGGGGATGCGGTTCGTGTTCATCAGTATATGAGCAGCGGCGTACCCGCGCTGGGCACCGATGCTTGTACGGCACTGGCTTATGCCTTGTCTGTATCGGAAGTGAATGCTTCAATGGGACGCATCGTGGCTACACCGACTGCGGGGTCATGCGGCATTATTCCCGGAGTGTTTGTCAGTACCCAGGAGCGGTTCGGCTGGGATGACGAGCACCTGGTTATGGGGCTGTTCAGTGCAGGCGCGATCGGATATGTGATTGCCAACAATTCCTTTATTTCCGGTGCTGAGGGCGGTTGTCAGGCGGAAGTCGGCTCGGCCATCGGCATGGCAGCAGGAGCATTGACAGAACTGCGGGGCGGCACGCCTGAGCAGGCCGTTCATGCTGTAGGCCTCGCACTGAAGAATTCCCTCGGGCTTATCTGTGACCCGGTCGGCGGTTTGGTGGAGATCCCCTGCATCGTGCGCAACGGCTTCGGTGCCGTGACGGCACTGGCAGCTTCAGACATGGCGCTTGCCGGCGTACGCAGTGTCATTCCATCCGATGAAGTGATTGACGTGATGCTGGAAGTGGGCACGGCCATGCCGTCCAAGCATAGGGAAACGGCGAAGGGCGGACTTGCACAGACACCGACAGGGAAAAAAATCCTGAAGGACCTGTACGGCAAGGAAGGCAAGAAACTGAGGGAAAAGGGTGCCAAAGCAAAAAAAGATCTACCGGCTGAGTGAACTTACATCCTCTGTGACCCGCTGCAATAGAACTCCCTAAGTGTTCTGCCCCGTAAATGTACGATGAAGAAGAGAAGAAATTTAACATGCTCCGTGAGGGATTTCGTTATGAAATCCCTCTATTTTTTTATCTATTTCTACCGCTTTAGCATTTTCCACATGTTAATAAAGCTTGATGCTGTGCGGGTTTTCAGCGCTCGAACCTCAAAAAGCGGAAAAAACAGCATCTCGCAGAAATACACTGCTTTACGAATGATGGAAGCGTTTTTATGATGTGGATGGGTGGAAAAAGACGTGCCGGAGAATCGGCAGCAGCTGCCTGAACCATTTTAGAATATTCCCTGTTTGGGATAGGGAGTTCACAACTTGAGGAGGAGTGATAGGGAGTATCTTGCATTGAACATGTTGTCAGCAGAATACAGCAGGCGAGAAAAGACGAGAAGAATGACGGGGGTAGAATAGCGATTGCGCACAGGTTCAGTCAGTGGAATTCAATGACAAAGAATAGATTTAGAGGAGGTAAGCACATGACAAAAAAATGGCTATGCATGGTACTTGTGTTCACATTCATCGTTTCGATGCTGGCAGCGTGCAGCGGGGGAGACAAAGGGGCCGCTCCGAAAGCGGGCGAAGAAACGGCACCGTCTCCTTCGGTACCGGCAAATCCTGACCAATACGGGGATACCGGCGGGCTTGCGCTTCCGCTCGTGGATAAACCAACCACGATTACGTGGATGGTTGCGAGCGAGAAGACCAATTTGAATGATTCCCTCATTGCCAAAGAAATAGAGAAACGGACGGGAATCAAGGTGAACTTTCAAGCATATTCACCGGCAACCTTCGCTGATAAATTGAGAGTGACGGTGGCCTCCGGCAAGCTCCCGGACGTATTCCACGGGCTTACGCCATCGGAACTTAAGAAGATCGGTCAGCAAAATGCGGTCGTGGCTATCAATGAATACATCGATATGCTGCCAAACTTCAAGAAATTGTATGTCGAGGAGAATCCGTGGGTCATATCGTCCTTCGGCGATCAAGAGGGCAATATTTACACCTGGCCGATTGCCAACATCAACCGCGACGTCAATCACGGTTTTCTGTACCGCAAGGATGTATTTGATGAAATTGGGATAAAAGAATGGAGCACGACGGAAGAATTCTATGAAGCTTTGAAAAAGCTGAAAGAAGCCCATCCGGACTCCTATCCCTACGCTTCGAAAACCAAAGAGTTCATCTTCCGTGATTGGTCTTACGGATGGGGGCTTGGAGGCAAAGATTATCCTACTTATTATGACGAGGCATCCAAGCAGTGGAAGTATGCCTCCATCCAGCCGGAACATAAAGAGATGATTGATTTCATGAAGAAGCTGTACAACGAAGGGTTGATGGACCCTGAATTTCTGACGGATACGGATGAGTCCTGGACAGCCAAGATGACATCCGGCAACAAGTCCTTCGTAACCTTTGACTGGATCGGCCGACTCGACCTGTTCTACAACCAGATTAAGGATCAGAACCCGAATTATAATCTCCGTTACGGCACGCCGGTTGGACCGACAGGCAACGGGGCTACGCTGCCCAAGATCGACAACAGTTTCAGTATTGCTGTAGCCAACAACGATAACAAGGAAGCAGCGCTCAAGCTTCTTGATTATTTAACAAGCCCGTCGGGTGCGACCCTTGTCACGACGGGGGTTGAAGGAGAGACATTCAAGATCGAAGGCGATAAGGCGGTTTATCCGGAGCTTACCGATGTACCGCTCGTGGACATTAAAGTGCTGGAGGACCGTTATGGATTGTGGCTGCAGGGGATGTATGTAAACTCCGACAAACGCAGTGTGTATTACAACTTTACGGAGAAGGAGCAGGAAGCGCAGGATAAGCGCCTGAATGCAGGCAACTTTGAGCCGTACGATCCCATCCTGAACTTTACGGATGAGGAAACATCGAAGATTGCCGAGCTTCATACCGCGCTCAACAAATCGGCGAATGAGTTCAATTCCAAATACATTCTGAACAAGAATTATGGAGATGCCGAGTGGCAGCAATGGCAGGCAGCGGCCGAGAAGCAAGGGGCTTCCCAATTGGTCGAAATTTTCAACAACGCACAGAAGCGATTTGATGAGGCAAATGCATCCAAGTAATGAAGACAGAATAAAGCTGCTCGTAGGCAGCATCCGTTCTTATACCGATGCTGCCCCTTCAGCTTTAAGGAGGTTACCCCATGGCCAGTGCAGGCACCAAAACGAATAATGCCCGGCCCCGTGCCGGATTTGCCAAGCGAACGACTGCAGCTTTTCAGCGTATCAAACGCGATAGACAGCTTCTGATATTGCTGATTCCCTGCCTGCTCTTTTACCTCATTTTCCGATATGGGCCGCTATACGGCATGATCATTGCCTTCAAGGACTACAGCGTGTTCACCGGCATATTGGAGAGTGATTGGGTGGGACTGAAGCATTTCGAGAAATTTTTCGGCAGCGCTGATTTTTGGATGCTGTTCAAGAACACCCTGCTGCTTGGCGTATACAATCTGATCTTCGGATTTCCGTTCCCGATCATTTTGGCAATTCTCCTGAACGAGGTGAGGATCAAATGGTTTAAGAAGTCGGTTCAGACGCTAAGCTACCTTCCCTCTTTCCTGTCCGTGGTCATTATCAGCAGCATGATTATCGATTTTCTCTCGCCCAATCAAGGCATCCTGAATCAGCTTCTGGCCTCCCTCGGGTTTGAGAAGAAATATTTCCTTATCGATCCGAATTGGTTCCGGACCATCTATGTGTCCTCGGATATTTGGGCTAACGTCGGGTACGAAGCGATTATCTATATGGCTGCCATCGCCGGGATCAGTCCTTCCTTGTACGAAGCAGCCAAAGTCGATGGTGCGAAGAGGCGCCATATGATATTCAGGATTACGATACCGGCCATAATGCCTACCATCATTATCATGTTCATTCTGAAGACCGGATCGATGCTCCGCATCGGCTATGAGAAGGTGCTGCTGCTCTACAACCCGATGACCTATGACGTGGCGGACGTATTCTCCACCTATGTGTATCGCAAAGGACTTCTGGAAGCGAATTACAGCTATGCGACTGCCGTTGGGCTGTTCGAGGCGCTGGTGGCTATGATCCTGCTCCTGTCGTCCAACTATTTAAGCAAGAGATTGGGAGGGAGCGGACTATGGTAAGCAAGCGGTTCAGACTCAGAAACATCTCCCTGTTTCATGTGATCAATACACTGATTCTGCTCAGTTTGGCCGTCGTGACGGTGTATCCGGTCATTTACATTACGGCGGTTTCACTCAGTTCAACCTCGGAGGTTGTGCAAGGCCATGTTACGTTGTTTCCCAGAGGGTTCAATCTGGAGGCGTACGCCCAGGTTCTTACGGATAATCGGGTTCCGCGGGCTTATCTGAACACGTTGATGTACACAGCGCTCGGAACGGCAATCAATCTGTTGCTGACAGCCATAGCAGCCTATCCGCTGGCGCGCAGGGATATGTTCGGCCGCAATTTCTTTTTGATGGCCATCATTCTGACCATGTTTCTGAATCCGGGAATTATCCCTAATTATCTCATTGTGTCGGAACTAGGGCTGATTGACAGCGTATGGGCACTTGTACTTCCGAATGCGATTTGGACCTTTGAGCTTCTGATCTTAAAAAGCTTTTATGAAAATATGTCTGAATCGCTGCGTGAAGCGGCCGTTGTGGATGGAGCGTCTGAATACCGTATCCTGTTCCAGATCGTGATTCCCCTCTCGAAGCCTGCACTGGCATCCATCGGGTTGTTTTATTTCATGGGGCATTGGAACAGCTTCTTTATCCCCATGATTTATCTGAATGATGCCAACATGTATCCGCTGCAGGTGGTGCTCCGGGACATGCTGATATTCAGTGAAGGCGGCAATAATGCAAGCCTGGTCGATTCCTCGGCATTGGCGCCGCAGGCCATGAAGAACGCTACGATTGTGTTGTCCATGATTCCGGTGCTGCTCATCTATCCGTTTGCCCAGAAGTATTTTGCGAAAGGGGTTATGCTGGGTTCGGAGAAGGGATGACAGGAAGGGACAAGGACCGCGCTTGTTGAATATGAAGGAATGACATCCAAGAGAGGTGATTCCGAATGAATCGATTGATCGCAAGCAGGGGGCTGCTTCAGATTTTTTTCGCTTTGCAGCTCGTCATCGGCATCATGTTCATATTCAATTACATTGTGTACAAAAATTCCATCAACGGAATTTATGACAAGGTGAGCGAGAACAACCGGATGGTGATCAAAAATATAATTCAGTCGTTCGACACCCACTTCTCCTCTGTAAACAATCTGATTTTTAACATTCACTCGCTTCCTTCGGACCGGGTGAAGCTGGATAACGGCTCGATGGACATGGAGAAGGTTATCTCGCTTCGGGACAGCATCGCAAGTTTTGCTTCGAACATGGATATCGTGGAGGATGTGATCGTTTCGTTTGACGATCATGATCTGGCGATTACGAGCCGCGGGACCAGCAATTTGGATGCCTTGTTCGACAGAAGGTACAAGTCCCAGAAGTTCAACTCCATGTTCTGGAAGACCTTCACCCGGTCGGAGCATGAGCTTACGGTCTTTCCCGCTGAGGTTTACGCGGATATGGCCAGCGGATTCGGAAGAAATCTGATGATCGCTGTCGACAGCAACAAGGTCAGGATGTCGAATAAGAACCTCATGGTTCTGATTAATGTGAACAAGCTGCTCAAGGGGATCGATCTGCATTCGATGATGCCAGGCGCCTCGCTTATCGTGATGGATGCGGACAAGAACGTCATTCTGAGCACGGAGGAGAATCTGGATCTGGTGGATATCCTGAACGATGTCTACTTCAATCCTTCCCAGGAGGCTTCCCTGACTCACGGCAACTATGAATACAACTTCTACAAATCGGACTATAACGGCTTCATCTATATAAACAAGCTGCCTTATAAGTTTCAGAATATCGATTCCGTCACAAACGCCAACCGGTGGATCATGTACGGCGCGATTGTGCTGGCCGCAATTCTCTCCTTGCTGCTGAGTATTTACCTGTACCGGCCGGTGAAGAACATTGTGAGCCTGCTCGGGGGCAGTTCGCTTAAAGGAAATGATTTTGTGAAAATTCAAAGCGGTATCATCAAGGTGCAGCGGGAGAATGAATCCCTGAAGAAGCAGATGGACCTGGTGGATGAAGATATTCGCCGCAGCGTATTCCTGCAGACGCTGGATGGTCATCACCATTCACGTGAGCAGGAAATGCAGATGCAGAAGCACTACACGCACTTTTTTCAGTGCCGTCATTTTATGATGGCGGCTGTCTATTTGCAGGCGTCGGGTAAGGAGGCAGTCAAGGCGGAATTTGTCTTGGAGGAGCTGACGGCTCAGATTCGCAGCAGCCTGCAGGAGCGTTATGGGCATGCGGTGGTTTATCATGTGGAACAGCTGAAATTCCTCGCGTTAATTGGCTTGGACCAGCCCTCGGAGCGCAGGCAGCTGGTACGGGGGTTCGAAGAATACATCGATATGTTCAACCGGGAGTTTGCCGATTCGTTTAAGGCATGGGGATGTGTCAGCAGGACCTATGAATCCAAGATCAGCAATTGCCGTGAAGCCTATCGGAACATTCAGGACGGTCAGTTGTACCGCAACGTGAATGCGGACACGGATATGGTGGATACCGAGCAGATCCGCTACGTGCCGGATCTTTATTATCCCCTCCAGCAGATTGAGAAATTGAGTAATTGCATGCTCAGCGGCAAGGTGGATGAAGGATTGCAGATTGTGAACGACATATTTCAGCACAATGTGAATCTTCAGATCCATCATCATCAGATGGTTCACGTCACGAAGAGTATGTTCTTTCTTGTCATGAAGCAGGCGGATTCGCCGTCTGCCGACCGCCATGAGCTGTTCCGGCTGGAGAGTGATTTCATCAGGAAGGTCGATCAGGCATTTACCTGTGAAGAACTTCAGAAGGCGCTGATCGAGGTGATGCGCGTGGTGGCAAATACGCGGAACCATGACCCGCGAAGCAAGCTGAATCCCGCATTCATCTCTCAATATATCGAACTTCATTATATGGAGAATTTGTATTTGGATCATATGGCTGAAGTGCTGGATACCAGTTCGAAATACTTTTCGAATTATTTCAAGAAAACATTTGGCGTGAACTACGTGGAGTATTTGAACAAGGTCCGATTATCGCATGCGCGGGAGTATCTTCGGAACACGGACTTAAGCATTGCCGAAATCGGAGAGAAGACGGGGTATTCGAACTCATCCACGTTTACAACAACCTTTAAGAAATATAGCGGCGTCTCGCCGAGCGAATATCGAAAAGCATCAGGAAAATAAAGCGAAGTGGGAGGGTTCGTATGAAAGCTGTGGCTACCATTCTTGGAGAAGTTATCGTGGATCAAATCGACAAGCCGGCCGGATTGCCGGCAGGTCATGTGCTTGTTCGTACCGAATATTCGGCGGTCAGCCCGGGTACGGAAATGATTTTTATTCGAAGAGCATCGGATCAAAAAGTCATCATGGGTTACAGCGCTGTCGGGATTATCGAGGCATTGGGCGCTGGCGTGGAGAGGCTTGCCATCGGGCAAAGGGTGGCCTGTTATGGGGCGCCTTACGTGCGTCATGCCCAGTGGCTTGCAGTGCCTTCCAACCTGACGGCTGCTGTCCCGGATGGGGTGGATCCGAAGGAGGCAGCCTTTGCCGGGCTTGGGGCGATTGCCATCCATGCCCTGCGAGTAGCGGATCTGCATTTCGGCGAATCGGCAGTGATTGTTGGTCTTGGCATACTCGGGCAGATGATTGCCCAGATTGCCCACGCGTCAGCCTGCCCTGTTGCGGGGCTAGATCTGAACCCGGAACGGGTGAAGGAGATGAAGCGGTATATTCCCTATGCGTATGACAGTCAGGAGCTGCTTGAGGAGCGGATTCAGCTTATGACCGGCGGACATGGAGTTGACAGCGTGATTCTGTGTGCGAGCGGACCTGGGGAGGAGCTCATGAACGCCTCGATGGGATGGATACGGGATAAGGGCAAAATCGTCATGGTCGGCGATTTATCCATGAGCTATTCCAGGGAAGCGATGTTTGGCAAGGAGGCACAGGTGCTCATATCGCGCGCAGGAGGTCCTGGCCGGTATGAAACGGATTATGAACTCCGCAATACGGATTATCCGATTGGTTTCGTGCGCTGGACGGAAGGGCGCAACATCGCCGAATATATTCGTCTCCTTGCCGAAGGGAGAATAACGGTTAAACCGCTGATCTCGCATGTAATCCCCGTGGATGAAGCGGGCAAGGCTTATGAGCGGTATGGTCCGGGATCTGCAACACTGGGAACGATTTTTAAATATGATGATGATCCAGTGGGTGCAGAAGCTTAATGCGGAACCCGCCGATATCGGGGTGGAATGGATATAACTGTCATTGCAAGCCATGCCTTGCAACAATCTGCAAAGAATAGAGAGTGGTAGCGGATAGCTGTCTCTTCAAGCCGTGTTTTCACTGCGGGAGGACAGCTTTTTTTCTTGCCCGGAATAAGGGGAATACACAAACTATCAATTTACAATAATATACAGTTATATTATAATAATAGTAGATATGGATATGCACTCTTTTTATATGAAAGAAGGTATATATCCGTTTTTATTGGTAGCGCATACATATAATCAGTCTCCTCGTTTCCAGCGATAATTGGGAAGGGTGGTGGTCGAATCCGAAACCGGTTTACCAGGTTGCCATGGTAATAGATTTCCTATTCGAAAATCAAAGGAGCGAAATTTGATGAAGCTATTCCGAAAATCAATTATTCGTAAATCTGTGGTATTGCTCTGTGCCGTGGTTATGGTTCTGCCAGCCGGATTGTCTATGGCGGCCAACAAGCCGTTTCCTCAGCATACAACCTATACGAGCGGCTCCATTAAGCCTAATCATGTGACACAGACTGTGATGGATAATGCGGTTCAGAGCAAGTGGAACAGCTGGAAGGGCTCGTTCTTGAAACCGGCTGCTTCAGGACAATATTACGTGAAATACAATTCCGCAGGGGAGACGGTGTCCGAGGCTCATGGCTACGGCATGTTATTCACCGTTCTCATGGCAGGGTATGACAATAATGCACAGACGTATTTTGATGGACTTTATCGTTATTATAAAGCGCACCCTAGTGATAACAATCCGTATTTAATGGCATGGAAACAGAACAGCAGCTTCCAGAATATCGAGGGAGCCAATTCGGCAACGGACGGCGACATGGACAGTGCTTATGCCCTTCTGCTTGCGGACAAGCAGTGGGGAAGCAGCGGCTCGATCAATTACCTGCAAGCGGCCAAAAATATCATTAACGCGATTATGAGCAACGACGTGAACCAGTCTCAATGGACGCTGCGGCTTGGCGATTGGGCTACGAGCGGTAACTACAACACCGCCACCCGCCCATCGGATTTCATGCTGAATCATATGAAGGCATTCCGGTCGGCCACAGGCGATGCTCGCTGGGATAACGTCATTAACAAGACCTATACCATCATCAATTCGATCTACAACGGTTACAGCTCGAATACCGGCTTGCTGCCGGATTTCGTTGTCATGTCAGGCAGTAATTATCAGCCTGCTGCAGCGGGATTCTTGGAGGGAGCAAACGATGGGAAATATTATTACAATTCATCCCGAACCCCTTGGCGGATAACAACCGATTACCTGATGACAGGCGATTCACGTGCACTGAATCAATTGAACAAAATGAACACCTTCATTAAATCAGCTACGAGCAGCAATCCGGCTAATGTTAAGGCAGGATATAATCTGAACGGCACCGCGCTGGTGACCTATAACAGCGGAGCCTTCTATGCACCGTTCGGCGTGAGCGCCATGACTTCATCCAGTCATCAGAGCTGGTTGAACTCTGTGTGGAGTTACACAACGAACGCATCTGCAGAGGGATATTATGAGGAGAGCATCAAGCTGTTCTCCATGATTGTGATGTCGGGTAACTGGTGGAGCTACTGAGTGATTCCCTGATTTAATTTCATTAAAATATAAAATAAAACCCTGATCCGTAATAGATCAGGGTTTTTAGGTCTTTCCTCCCATTATTATATTTGTTAATAAAAATAATGAGATTTAGGATTGATATTCCATAACAGGCAATGTTAATATCTTATCAAATATAAAACGTTTTATATTATTTTGAATTAAATGAACAAAGCTTCAAAAATTACATCTTCTTGGTTTTTTTATTTGTGAAAGGGTTTACAAAAAATGAAGTGAAGGGAGAATCGCATGCACCAGAACATGCTGCGTAAGACGGCTGCTGCAAGCTTGGCTGCAGCCTTATTGATTGGGGGGTTAACCTCTATGGGTCAGGGGGCGGTGGTGAGCAGTCCGGATGTGTACGCTGAGGCGGGAGCAAGCAAGAAGGCAGATAAGACGCCTGTATTCCGGGAAGCGTCCGTTCATGATCCGTCCGTCATCAAGACCGGGGATACATATTATGTGTTCGGTTCCCATCTGGCTGCGGCCAAATCGAAGGATCTGCTGAACTGGGATATGGTTGCATCGGGAGTCGCGAACGGCAACCCGTTGATCCCGAATGTAACGGAGGAACTGAAGGAGACACTCGCCTGGGCGCAGAGCGATACCTTGTGGGCAGCGGATGTGATTCAACTGGCTGACGGCAAATTCTATATGTATTACAACGCCTGCAAAGGAGATTCCCCGCGATCCGCTATGGGGGTCGCGGTTGCAGACCAGATCGAGGGACCTTATAAGGACACGGGCATTATTCTGAAATCCGGCATGTGGAATGAGATCAGTGAGGATGGAACCGTCTATGATGCCACCAAGCACCCGAACGTGGTAGATCCGGATGTATTCTTCGATAAGAACGGCAAGCTGTGGATGGTATACGGCTCATACTCCGGCGGCATTTTCATTATGGAGATGGATGCCAAGACAGGCAAGCCGCTGCCTGGACAGGGATATGGCAAGAAGCTGCTCGGCGGCAATCACAGCCGGATTGAAGGGCCGTACATGCTCTACAACCCGGAGACGGACTATTATTATCTGTATCTTTCGTACGGCGGCTTGGATGCGGCTGGAGGTTACAATATGCGGGTCGTTCGTTCAAAAAGTCCGGATGGTCCCTTCTACGATGCAGAAGGCAACGATATGAGAGAGGTGAAGGCGGATCCTGCGCTTCCGCTTTTTGATGACCGGTCGATTGAACCGTACGGCGTGAAGCTGATGGGAAACTATTTGTTTCAACGCTTGATTGGTGATCCGGGAACGGGAATCGGAACGGGAGCCGTATCCCCAGGACATAACTCCGTTTATTATGATGAGCGGAGCGGAAGAACATTTCTTATTTTTCACAGCCGATTCCCGCTGCGGGGAGAAGAGCATGAGATTCGGGTGCATGAACTGTACATGAATGAGGAGGGTTGGCCTGTAGCGGCACCATACCGATACGCGGGCGAGGAAGCGAAGCATAACCATAAGATTACGCCGAATGATGCGGCTGGAGAATACAAGCTGATTCATCACGGCAAAGATATCTCAGCTGCCATGAAAGAATCCGTATCCATTGAGCTTCATAAGAACGGCAAAGTCACGGGTGGAGCAGCGGGCACATGGAAGATCAGCGGAAAACGGGATGTGCAGCTTACGCTGGATGGAGTGGGTTATACAGGGGTGCTCGCCGAGCAGTGGGACCCTGATGCGAAGCGGCAGGTGATGACCTTTACGGCTCTTTCAGCGGATGGGGCGGCCGTGTGGGGCGCGCGTCAGCTTGACCGGAGTGATAAGGAGACGGTGAATGCAGTGAAGAAGGATCTGTCCATAGGGGACGTGAGCGGTATTTTTTACGATCTGACCCTGCCTTCCCAGGCTTCGGGTGGAACGGTCATTGGCTGGAGTTCCTCTCATCCGGAAGTTATAACCGCAAGCGGTAAGGTGAAGCGCCCTGCTGCGGGGACAGGGGATGCCAAGGTTACATTGACCGCTCAAATTACAAAGGGCAAATCAAAGGCTTCCAGAGCCTTTGAAGTGAACGTCTTGCAGCAGCCGGCAGGTCCGCTGCTGCTGAACTACCCATTCAGTGAGAATAAGGGCAATGCGGTGTTAGACAGCTCAGCTAATGGATTTCATGGCAAGGTGGTTGGAGGCGTCCAGTGGAACGAGCAGAGCCGGCAAGGCGGCGGGATGGAGTTCAACGGCACGGATGGCTATATTGAGCTGCCAAATCAGGTGACCGATACCGAGGACTTTACTTTTGCGGCCTGGGTATATTGGAAGGGAGGAGCTCCGTGGCAGAGAGTGCTGGATGCAGGGAACGGACTGGCCCGGCATATGTTCTTGACGCCATCCCAGCACTCCGGTGTGCTGCAATTCACGCTGCATGGAAGTGGTGGAGATCAGAGCCTCTTGTCTGCCGTACCATTGCCGACCAATGAATGGACTCATGTTGCAGTCACTTTGCAAGGAGATACAGGCAAGCTGTACGTGAATGGTCAAGTCGTTGCGTCAGGAGACTATATGAAGCTGAATCCGAACGAGCTGCTGGCAACGGAAGTTTATTTGGGCAAAAGCCGGTTTGCGGCCGATCCTTATTTTAACGGCAGTCTGGATGAGGTACGGATCTATAACAAGGCCCTGACCGTAGAGGAGATCAAAAAGCTGGCGGAATAGGGGGCGATGATCCTAATCCAAGGGGTATCTCCTTTTTTACAAGTTGATGGCGTGCAGACAATGTCTGCACGCTTTTTTTGACTTGAATTTACGGGTGATGAAGTGCTGCCAGGCATTAGGAAACAGACTTCCATGGTTGCCAAACAGCGGATGGGGTAGCCGGTATGAGTAGTTAAATAATGGTTGACAGATAGGGGATAATCATATATCTTTAAATCAAGATAAATAACTATATAAAAGTTAGTGGATTGAAAGTGGTAAGTTTTGGCGAATGCCTCATAGTTAACCTTGTAAATGGTTTAATTAACGCAACTAAAGAGCAAGGGCAAGTGTGATGTACATAACTTCAATATAAACGATAAAGGTAGAAAATAATAAGAATGGGAACTGGCGATCAGATGAAACCCATGCATATGAAGACCGAACTTGCACCGGGCTGCAGCGAATAGTTATGAATTCGAACTGTATTTGATGGATGCTGTATTTTTTATAATTAATAGGATGAATTAGGAGTTGTATAGATATGAGTGATCTGACATCGTTGATTAAGAGCCGGAGGTCGGCTAATCTGTTTATTGAAGGAATCGAAATTCCGGACAAGGATTTGAATGAAATATTTAATGAGGTTAAATACGCTCCTTCGGCGTTTAATTTACAGCACACGCATTATGTTGTGGTGAAGGATCCCGATATCAAGCACCAAATTTACGAAGCGGCCCACAAACAGTACAAGATCCACACCGCCTCTGCCGTCATCGTTGTGTTTGGAAACAAGCTCGCCTATGAGGACATCGGAAGAATGAATGAGGGTTTCTTGAACCTCGGAGTGATCGATAAACTGGAGTTTGATATGACGGTTGAATCGGTGACGGATTTCTATGAAGCGGGCGGAGACTCTTTTATGAGGGAAGAGGCCATTCGTAATGCAAGCCTGTCCTCGATGCTGCTGATGATGGTAGCCAAGGACAAGGGCTGGGATACCTGCCCGATGATCGGATTTGATCCTGAAGTTTTGCGGAAGACATTAAATGTTCCGAATTCCTACGTACCTGCGATGTTGATTGCCATCGGCAAGGAGGATACCAGAAAGCCCCGCCCCCGCGGCTATCGCAAGCCGGTATTGGAATTTGTAAGCTATAATCAGTTTTAAGTTATCCAGGGTACGCGTAAGAGCTCTCACTCAAGGTCTCAAGATCTGAGGCGGGAGCTTTTTTGCTTATAACAATAAACATTCCCTTGCGGAATGACGATGATGAATATAAAGAGATAGATGGCAGTACAAATCCTAAATACAGTGGGGTCATTATCTATATATAGGGGGTGAATGAATTGAATATCGGCAAGCTGTATAAGCAGTATGGACTGACTCTTGCTTTGGCTGTACTGACGATCCTGTTAACAGTTGCTTGCAGCAAGGAGGAGCCATCATCTGTGCAGCCAACGTCCGCTGCCTCCATACCGAATGCCGGGAAATCCGTCAGAGAAGAATCGGAGACGTCAGCATCGGCTAAGGAATCGTTGCGTACGGCATTCCGGCAAGAAGAACAAGTCGATCGCCAGGCGGAGCAAGGGTCCGAGCCAAAAGGGGATACCAACAGGAATCCGATTGAGGCGGTTCTCCGAATGTACGAGGCGCTTCAGGCTGACGATTCCGAATCGTATTTCCAGCATGCCGACATTCCGAGTGTCCGGATTTCCCCGGCCAAGCTGAAGGTATTAATCGAAGAGGCCGGCAAACGGGAAGTGCGGCCGGAACGCTTCATGGTTTTCGATAAAGAGATGCTGGATCAGGCAAGCCGCCAGCTGCTTGCGATTACGTACGGCAGTCAGGCCGAGATTGTGCTGGAGGAGCTCAGTCAGGGGGACCACAACCTGTGGTTCGTGACGGCGTTCACGGATGGGCTTAAAGTGGTAGAGCAATCCACGATTTACCCGGGAGCTTACGAGCTTGGCAGAGAGGCGGCGATGGAGGAGCTCATTGCTGTGGAAATTCGTCATACCGCGGAAGACAGGGCATTTCTGGCAGCGAAAGCGAAGATGCCTGTCTTGACCCCGGTGCAGACGGTTTCTTTGCTGTATCAGGCGGCTCAAGCCGAGGATCAGGAGACCTTTTACGCCATATCGGGGGGGGCCGAAGGTTATTTCTCCGGTCATTATGTCCAGGACATGGTGGAGTTTACGGAATGGATGAAGTCTTTTGAGAGCGTACAGCATGTCCGGATCGAACCTGTTTCGAAGGAGAACATTGCCGAAAATTATAGAGTGGAATTCGATAAGCGTTTTGGTTCAGCCTGGCAATTCATTGTGGCTTGGGGTTCGGAGGGTGAAGCAAGTTATCAGGGAACATACTGGATCATGGCTCCCGGCGGGGACGAAAGCCGGTATGTGGTGAGGCAGGTGCTTACAGCCAATTTGGAATCATTTTTCAGATGATGGACTAACTATCTACATAATCGAGTACAGCACAGGAACCCCTGCTCATGAAGAGCAGGGGTTCCATGTCTTAATGTAAGGCACCATCACGGCTGAAGATTTTGGAGTTTATCCATGGTTTCGTTTATTTTATTGATGGTCTGAGCGATGTTGGAGTTCTGGAAATCGGTGACCCCGTTCTGGATTTGATCCATGTAGCCGTTAATGTCCGTTAGCAAAGTGTCGTTTAATGCGACAAGCTGTTCATGGATCGTCTGCGCAAAGGCAGGAGCTTCAATCCCGTTAAACTCCGAGATTCGGGTTTTCATCGCTTCAAGTTCCTTGGTTAGCGTTTCCTGAGCGTCTGCATTTGTTGCAGCCTGTTGTGCGAGCTCCGGAATGGACTCGGCGAACTGGGCAGCCTCATTCATAAAAGTGGTTGCTTCTTGAGTGTAATCCAGCGAATTGTTCACATTGTCCACCAATGAACAGCCGGAGAGGACACCCAGAACAAGTGAAATTAACAATAATCTTTTGATCATCTCTCATCCTCCTGTATAAACAGCAAGTTCTTATAGGTTGTATACGGATGACTCAGACAATGGTTGTATTTTTTTATAAGGATGAGGCTGGGGGTTCCCTGGTAAAAAAAGGCGGACAGCTGGATTTCCGAGGAATGGGTTAGCGAGAGAAGGGGGTTAGATTCTGCCCAGCAGATCGCGGATCCATTCCATGAAAACTTGAAGAAGACCGTCGGGCCTTGGATTACCGGATGATTGGACGAGCTTCTCCGGCAGAATGCCTTCACCCAAAGCCGTAACGTCAACGGATGAGGAAAGACCGGTATTTCCGCATAGACGGGGTTTGAGTCTCTTCTCGCTCTTGTCCACGAATACGATATATTCTTTGCCCGGCTCGAAGGATTCCCAGCCATTGGAATACAGCTTGACGGTGGAGGAGGTATGCTCTCCTTTCCACCATTCGGATACCTGAAACTCATAATGGGTTTTGGACATGTCGGCTTCGGGGTTAGATGAGGTCAAGGTGCCCCTAAATACCGTGTCTGATATTTTCAATTCCTCGGTAACCTCTCTAGGCTCCGCACAAGATAGCGCAGAAACCTTGGTGTTATCGATGCCAAGCCATAATCCGACAACGAGGGACAGACTGACCGCAATGAGGATGCCCTTTTTCATTTTGGAGTGCTCCTTTTTTTTGGGAGATGGATACATATGTAGACGTGTCCGATAGGGGCATTGTTGCAGCCTTATGAAAATGATAAGGGAGTGTAACTGTTTCACGCATAAACCAAATACTCCGCAAGCCGGCCGGCCTGCGGAGCTGGAGTTCATTCCCGAAAATCGGTTGGTGGTCAATAACGATAGTATGACCCAAGAACTGAAATCAGGGTTAAATTTGCCTGGCTTCCAGCTGTTTGGCGATGATGGACAGAAGATAATTCAGCGTGAAGTACAATAGCGATGCAAAGACAAGGGCCGGTATAACGTAGGAATAGCTGGAGCCGCTTAGAATCTGCACGTTACGCATCAGCTCAGGCAGCGAGATGATGACAGCGAGCGAAGTATCCTTAATGAGCGAAATGAACTGGCTGACCATGGGCGGGGACATTCGGCGCAGTGCCAGCGGGAGAATCACATGCCTCAATGTCTGCATATAAGAGAGACCCGAGGCCCGTGCCGCCTCGATCTGGCCTTTATCTACCGATACAAGACCGCTGCGGACAATCTCCGCTATCATGGCCCCTTCGAAAATGCTCAGCCCGACCACAGCCGCCCAAAAGGTTGGAATGCGAATCCCTGTCTGCGGCAGCACCATGCCGATGAAGAAAATGATCAGCAGCAGCGGCAGGTTGCGGATTATATCCACGAAAAAGGCCGTTGTCCGTGATAGGAAGGGGGTTCGCGTATACCTTACAGTCCCGAGTACGGTTCCAATAATGAAGCTGAATATAATCGATAAGCCGGCAACCTGCACCGTGATCCAAAAGCCTTGAAGGAGATATCGCAGATTCGGCCAGGAGTACGCACCGATAAAATCCATCTCATGCCACCTCCTGTTTAATAGGCGAACTTCGTGTTAACGTCAATTGCTTCTCGCAAATCGGCGCTCCATGTAGTGGACGGCCAGACTGAGCGGAACGGTCAGGAGAAGATAGAACAGGGCTACAAACGTGTAGACAGGTATGCCCTTAAAGGTGCTTAGATTAATAAGATCGGCATAATACATCAGATCGAGTCCTGCGATAACGCCCAAAACAGAGGAGTTCTTAACTAAATTAATCAATTGATTGCCGATAGCCGGGAGTACGATTTTGACCGCCTGGGGAAGAATGATGTAGCGCATGTTCTGGACATAACTCAGCCCGGAGGACCGTGCGGCCTCGGTCTGTCCTGACGGTACCGCCTGAATGCCTGCCCGAATGGCTTCGGCGATGAAGGCCGCTGTATACACCATCAATCCGAGCGTCCCTGAGGTGAACGGATCAACCGGCACACCCAGAGCAGGGAGACCCAGGAAAAAGAAAAATACAACCACCAGGAGCGGAATGTTGCGGATAAACTCCACATAGATGGCACCGATGGCCTTTAGTATGCGGAATGGGGCAATGCGCAGAATGGCAATGAGTGTGCCCAGCACCAAGCTGCCAATCAGCCCGAACAGGCTGGCCAGAATAGTCTGACCCAGGCCTGCCATGAATTGATCCCAATGCTCAACCAGAATGTTAAAATCCCACAAGGTCAAAATGCCTCACCTCCAATTGGGGATTAAAATTGATGGGCCGGTCGGAAGAGAAGGTCCCCTCCCTAAGGAAGATCCCTTATCATTAGAAGCAAGTCTTCTGGAACCGACCCGGCCATTACATGTGACAGTTATTCCGGTTTAACGCCCATCCACTGTTCGTACAGCTTGTCGTAATCGCCGCTATCCTTCATTTCCTTCAACAACTCGTTAACGGTTTTCACAAACTCGGGATTCCCTTTCTTGATTGCCATGCCGTATGGCTCATCCGTAAAGTTGCCGCCGACCAGTTCAAAGCTGGGGTCCTGCTGCTGCATGCCGAGCAAAATCGAATTGTCGGTGGTCAGGGCATCACCCTGCCCTGCTTTGAGAGCGGTAAAGGCGTCCTGGTAATTCTCGAATTCCAGGATTACGGCGTCAGGGGCTTTCTCACGGATGTTCTGCGCGGAGGTGGAGCCCTTCACGGTGAGTACCTTCGTATCCTTGTTCAGGCTTTCGAGTCCTGTAATGGGGCTGCCCTTTTTCACCAGCAAGGATTGGCCAGCTTCAAAATACACATCGCTGAAATCCACCTGTTCCTTGCGTTCCTCCGTAATGGTCATGGTGGCGATAATGATATCGATGTCCCCGTTCTTGAGCATATCGATCCGCGTTTTGGAGGTAACCTCCTTCAGCTCGACTTTGGTTTCATCACCAAGAATCTTCTTGGCAAGCGCTTTGGCGATGTCGATATCAAAACCCTCCACATTGCCGGTGGCCGGGTCCTGAAGTCCAAACAGCTTCGTATCATATTTCACGCCCGCCACCAGTTTGCCCCGTTTCTTGATGGCATCCAGGGTGTCTGTATTGCCGGAGCCTCCGCATCCTGATGCGATCAGCATCATAATTAGCGACAGAATCGCCGCGCTCCATCGGAACTTCCTTGTAAACCTGTTCTTCATACTTCAGATCCCCCTCAAAGATATAATTTCTCACAGCCGGTTCTACTGAAAGCGGTTATGCTAGCCGTAACATGGTCGGCGGTTAGTGGTGCAGCAGACGACTCAGGAATGCCCGCGCTCTTTCTTCCCGCGGTTGATTGAAGAATTCGGAGGAAGCGGCATCCTCAATGATGCGCCCTTCATCCATAAAGACGACCCGGTCTGCGGCTTCACGGGCGAAGCCCATCTCATGCGTAACCACGGCCATGGTCATGCCTTGGTGAGCGAGCGAACGCATGACATCCAGCACTTCGCCTATCATTTCCGGGTCGAGTGCGGATGTTGGTTCATCAAACAGCATGATTTTCGGGTTCATCGTCAATCCGCGGGCAATGGCAACCCGCTGCTGCTGGCCGCCTGAGAGCTGGGAGGGATAGCTGTCCGCTTTGTCCGCAATCCCGACCCGCTGCAGGTACGTCATCGCTTTTTCCGTGGCTTCCGCTTTGGTCATTCCCAGCACCTTCATGGGTGCAAGGATGATGTTGTCGATTACCTTCCTGTGCGGATACAGATTGAAATGCTGGAACACCATGCCGATATCCCGTCGGAATTTATTAATGTCGATCTTTCGGTCATGAAGCTTGACTCCATTCACAACAAGCTCGCCATCGCTTATGCCTTCGAGTCGGTTGATGCAGCGCAGCAGCGTGCTTTTTCCGGAGCCGGATGGCCCCACGATGACAACGACTTCCCCCTGGGAAATGGTCAGGTCGATTTCTTTCAGAACATGGAAGGTTCCGAAAAATTTGTTGACTCGGCTGAATTCGATCAGTAGAAATCCCCTCCTATTCACTTTAAAATGACGCTGCAGGCATGTAAGCTTTTGTCCTGTCTTGGTGCCAGGCCCTTTTTACACTGGTATGGCAAAGGGAGCTTGTTCCATGCCACTTTTAGGAAAATTTAGTATCCAAGCGGTGGGGAGTGAGATATAATAGGGTGCGTCATTAGGATGAAGGAGGCAACATGGATAAACGTGCAAAATTGACCGAAATCGACCTGGTTCGGGGCTTTGCGATGATGGGTGTGCTGATGGTGCATGCAACTTCATTCGCCACAGTTCAGATGCGCGGGGACGATTTTTTTGGCTTATATAACTTCCTGAACATTTTTTCGAAGGTCGGAACGACAACATTTATTTTCCTGAGCAGCTTTGTGCTGTTCTATAACTATTACCATCGTCCGTTCAAGGGCAGCGATCTTGCGCGGTTCTTCAAGAACCGGCTGATGTATATTCTGGTCCCGTATCTGCTGTTCTCGATTCTGTTCTTTACCGTGGCCTGGTATCATCGCGGGGGCGAGTCGAATCTAGCAGCGATGCTAGAGAGCTTCTGGCCCAAGCTGTTGACGGGAAAATCTTACACGCACTTATATTTCATCTTCATTAACATTCAGTTCTATGTGCTGTTCCCGCTGGTGCTGATGCTGCTGAAGCGGTTCCGCGGCTTCGCGGCGTCGAGCGTGCTGGTGGGCATCGTACTGCAATGGCTGTTCTATCTCGGCAATGATGCCTGGTGGGACGTGACCAACCGCAACAGCTGGTCGCTGTCATTTTTGTCGTATTATTTTCTCGGGGCATGGATTGGCATCTATTATGACCGGGTAAAAGATTGGCTGACTTCAGCACAGGGGACCGCAACGCCAACGCTGCGCAAGCTGGGCTGGGTCGCGCTTTGGGCAGTGTGGCTGGGCGCCGCGCTGGTGCATATAGGTCTTCGATACAATCAGCGGCTGCTGGGCATGGAATATCACCCGCTGCTCTACGATGCGTTCTGGAATGTACACACATTAACGACTGCGCTGGTTATGCTCCAAGTAGCGCTGAGCTTCGGGAATAAGCGTGCGTGGTGGCTGAACGGATTCAGGCGGATCGGGGTATATTCCTTCGGTATTTATCTGGTTCATCCTTTGGTTTTGCTGATCTACCGGGATTTCCCTCCCCATACAGAGAACTCCTGGCTGCTGCTGGCGTGGTATGCAGGGGGGCTGGTCAGTGCGCTGGCCGTTTCGTACATGGTGGTATACAGCATCAGCCGCCTTGGCCGCTGGACATGGATCTTCTTTGGCAAGCTGCCGGGAAACCTGCGGCCGGGACGAGCTACGGGGTCACCGGTTCAGGCGCCGCCTCTTACAGAGACATCATCGTAGAAATCTGTGGATTTAATAAGGTGCTTTCCTCGGCAGGGGAGAGCGCCTTTTTCTTTTGGCTTCAGGTGGCGATATTTCAGAATGACTCCCTGATTTTCGGAATGAGGTTAAGCTGTCCGAATGTCATGTTATATTTTGTTTTAAACACAGGTCAACCACATTCGTTACATACATGAAAGCGAGGGAATGGCAATATGAGTGGTAGCAGAAATCAAATAGTAAGCGGTTTCATTAAGGCGGATGGCAAACGGATTATTAATGGGGATGGTCAGGAGATTTTGCTGCAGGGCGTCGGACTGGGAAGCTGGCTGTTGCCGGAAGGATATATGTGGAAGCTGCCGGAGCAGGGAGACCGTCCGCGGCGCATCGAAGGCATGGTCAAAGATCTGATCGGAGAGGAGAAGGCATCGGCGTTCTGGGAAACCTATTATGAACGGTATATCGCCGAAGCTGATATTCGGCAAATGGCCCATGAGGGCTACAACTCGATTCGGGTGCCCATCAATGCCAGGTTCATTATGGAGGAGGGGCAGCAGCCGCCTTTTGCATATCACGAAGGTCATTTGAAGATGATCGACCGGGTCATCGATTGGTGCAGGACGTATTCGCTGTATGTTATTCTGGATTTGCACGGCGCACCTGGCGGACAGACGGGTGCGAATATAGACGATTCCGAGCGGGATTTACCGGAGCTGTTCACCGACCCGCTGAACGCAACGCGTACGGTGGCGCTGTGGCGGATGCTGGCCGAGCGATATAAAGATGAATGGATCGTTGCCGGTTACGACCTGCTCAATGAGCCGCTGCCGGATTGGTTCAGCGAGTACAATGACCGGGTGATGCCGCTGTACAAGGAGATCACCGCAGCGATACGCGAAGTGGACAAGCGGCATATGATTATTTTGGAAGGAGTGCACTGGTCTACGGACTGGAGTATTTTCGACGATAAATTTGATGACAACCTCATGCTGCAATTCCATAAGTACTGGAATAATCCCGATACGGAGAGCATTCAGAAGTATCTTGATCTGCGCGAGGAATGGAATGTGCCGATCTTCATGGGGGAGGGCGGCGAGAACAACCCGCAGTGGTACACGGGGGCATTTCGGATGTTCGAGGACCATAATATATCCTGGAACTTCTGGACTTGGAAGAAGATGAACACTCAAAACTCGCCGTTCTCGATCAGAATGCCGGAGGGCTGGGATCAACTGACGGGTTATCTGGAAGGTGGAGCGAAGCCATCTCCTGCCGAAGCGGAGGCTATTCTGGGCCAATACCTGGATCATCTTCCGCTGGAAGCATGTGATGCCTATCCGAACGTGTCCCGGTCCCTGCTGCGCCAGCTGCCCATACAGATCCCGGCAGAGTTTTACGGATATCGTGGTGAGGGCCTCTCTTACCATGTTGGAGCAAAGGCCAGGCAGGATATCGGCTTTCGGGTTCGTGACGGTGTTCCGATGCGGATGATTACAGGCAAGATGGAAAAACCAAGTTATGCGCCGGAAGGCGGCAAGCCATGGGTAGAGGATAACTTGGTATGCTTGCAGCTCCAGGAGGGGGATTGGCTCGCTTATGATGCGCTAAGCGCATCAGCAGGCGTCTTCGATCTGGACATTCGGGCGCAGCTTCCGACGGGTTCCGTAGACATCATGCTTCAGGTAGGGGAGCGGGAGCCTGAGGTTATCTCGTTATCGGAGTCCGGTGAATGGCAGTGGCAAATATATAAGCTGACTGAGGCTATGCCGGTCGAGGAAGGACCGGTCGATGTGGTGATGATGGTGAACAAAGGCGTAATCGAGCTGGATTGGCTGGAGTTCTCGGAATCCCGTTGAATTTAGATGGTAAAGGGGAGATGCGGCTGTGACAGAGCAGGCTGGTATATCGGAAGGGCTGTACCAATGGCTGGACGGCTCCGATCTGGAATCGAAGCAGGGCACGGCAATGATGCTGCTTAGTGTAACGGAAGATCTGTGGCCGCATACGGCGATGATAAGCGTAGGAGAGATTGTCGCTCTGGACCGGAGCAGGCTTAGACTTGCGCTCTGGCCGGGGACGGTGACAACCGGGAACCTTCTGCGCTCAGGTCAGGCAACCCTGGTGGCTATTCATGATGGAGCAGCCCATTATGTTCGGCTGCGGCTTCAGGCACTTCCCGATCTGCCGGATGCCCGGCATCCGCGGCAGCGTTTTGCCGCCGAAGTGGTGGCTGTACGCGAGGATATCGCGAAGTATGCCGACATTCTCTCGGCGGTGAAGATCCAGCTGCACGACCCGGATGAAGTGCTGGGGCGGTGGAAGGAAACGATTGAGGAACTGCTCAAGTAAACGTTTCCTTGTGAAATAAAGGCTCTATATATGGCTCCCGGCATATGCCGGGAGTTGTATATGCCTCGCTGTGGTTAATCGGAATGATGCCGAATAAGGCAGCTTATAATTTTACGCAGAATCTTTTGGTTTGGTATTTGCTATCGGCGGCCAGATGTGTTAAGATATGAATATCGAAATCGACCTGAATTCACATATTGTAGAGGGTTGTCATTTCTGGTAACCTTGTGCAATATGTGAATTTTTTTATTCCGTCTGCGAAGAAAAAAGGTCATGTAAATATATATCAAGGAGGATTCCCCCATGCAAACAGGAACTGTTAAATGGTTTAATGCTGAAAAGGGCTTTGGTTTCATCGAAGTTGAAGGCGGTAACGATGTATTCGTTCACTTCAGCGCGATCCAAGGCGACGGCTTCAAAACGCTTGACGAAGGCCAACGCGTTGAATTCAACATTGTTGAAGGAAACCGTGGACCACAAGCTGAGAACGTTGTTAAATTGTAATTACAATTGAAAACTGCCC
Organism: Paenibacillus sp. Cedars; assembly: GCF_003184205.1. Classification (NCBI taxonomy): domain Bacteria; kingdom Bacillati; phylum Bacillota; class Bacilli; order Caryophanales; family Paenibacillaceae; genus Paenibacillus; species Paenibacillus sp. Cedars. The sequence continues at coordinate 5,313,211 of NZ_CP020866.1, read as the reverse complement.
TTAATGTGAGACATTAAGGGCAGTTTTCTTTTATACGGCGTTTCTGTTTTCTAAGACGAAAATAAGGAGGAGCGTTCATGTATTCGCGTAAAAACTCGATGGAGAGTATTCCTGAAGAAATAACGGAAGTTTGGGCATGCACAAAGGAAGACTGCAAAGGGTGGATGCGGGACGATTTTGCGTTCGACACGGAACCGGTATGCCATTTGTGTCATTCCCCTATGGTCAAGGAATCGAGAAGTCTGCCGCAGCTTGTTAATACCAATAAACAACAGAAATCTCTGGCTAAGGGGATTCAGATCGAACGCAAATAGCAGCTAATACCTAGAGAAAGCGCTGGGCAAATACGAATTCTTCTTGAAGCTACCTTCGGATTTTATGGTAAATCCGTCTATTTCTGTTTCATTGGAAGGAGAATGGTTAGTAATATGTGTACCCTTAACATTCTGAGCTCAGAGTGATTTCGCAGCATAGGGGTCGCAAAATTCAAAGGAGTGAAATGTATTGAACACGCAAACCGAGGTACTGAAGCGAAACATCGACAACATGATCATTCAGGAGAACCAAGGCGGCTTGAACGATCAGGAGAAATTCATCATGCAGAAGCTGATGCGTGAGAAGTATCAACAGGAACACGAGAGTAAACAGGAACAGCGTGAGGAAGACAAAGAGGATTAACTGGGAAACCGTTTGATATACGTTGGAAAAAAGCGGATAATGCTGCTGACGTGATCGGTTAGATCACGGATAGCAGGATTCATTTGCAGGATTGAGGCATGAATGACAGCTCTTGAAGCTGCTGTTCATGCCTTTTTTGTGTTATGGGGAGGACAAGGGCTCTCATCGAGGGAGTTTACCCGAAAAATGAGCCCCTTGAAACGAAATCTGAAACCTTACATGCAGGGGAAGTACGATCTACAATAGAAACATAGAGAATGTAAGGGTTTTCAATCTGATAGGATCAACTTGGAGGTCATAACCATGCAAAATCAACTTCATGCCGACGTTTCCGAAACCGGTGTCGGTCCATCGAGGGAACCTTCTGCGCAGGATCAGAAGAAACTTGATAGAAAAAGATGGCTCCGAAAGCTCTACGGTCAACGGCATCTTCAAATTATGGCACTGCTCGGCATTGTGTGGATGATCATCTTTAACTACATTCCCATGTACGGTGTCATCATCGCATTTAAAGAATTCAACATTGTGAAGTCCATTGGCGAGGCCCCATGGGTTGGGCTGGAGCATTTTAAGGAGTTTTTCTCGGACGAGGACTTTACGAACGTCATGCGGAACACACTCGGCATCAGCTTGCTGAAGCTGTTCATCGGTTTTCCGCTTCCGATTATCTTTGCGCTTTTCCTGAATGAGATTCGGTCTGTTCGCTACAAGAGAACAATCCAGACGATCTCTTATCTTCCTCACTTCTTGTCATGGGTTATACTGGGCGGCATTCTGATGACCTGGCTTGCCGACATCGGAATTATCAACAATATCTTGCTGGCTCTGAATATCATTGATGCGCCGATCACGTATCTGGCCGAACCGAAATATTTCTGGGGGATTATCATCACCTCGGATATATGGAAGGAGCTTGGTTGGTCTGCGATTATTTATCTGGCAGCCATCGCCAGCATTTCTCCTGAAATGTACGAGGCATCCACGATTGACGGTGCAGGACGGTTCCAGAAGATGTGGTACATTACGCTTCCAAGTATCAAATCGACCATCTCCATTCTTTTCATTCTGGCGGTCGGTGGTGTGCTCAATTCCAACTTCGATCAGATTTTGGTGCTGCGGAACTCGCTTAATGAAAGCGCGAGTAACGTAATCGATATTTTCGTGTACCACACCGGGATGCAGAACGGACGTTACTCCTACGCGCAAGCGGTCGCACTCTTCAAGTCCGTCATTGCCATTATCCTGCTGCTGATCGCGAACCAGGTTACCAAAAAGCTGAACGACACATCACTATTCTAACGGGAAGGGAGACGGAAATTCCATGCTTAAACGCAGAACCAAAGGCGAAGCCTTCTTCGATATATTCAACAACTTTGGCATGTTGATTGTATGCTTTTTGACGATATACCCGATCTGGTACGTGCTGGTGAATGCCTTCAACGACGGGCAGGATGCCATGCGCGGAGGTATCTACTGGTGGCCACGGGTATTCAGCTTCGAGAATTTCAGCGCGGTGTTTCAGAGCTCCGGCATCATGACTGCCATGGGAATTACCGTGGCCAAAACCGTGATCGGCGTGTTGATCCACGTCCTCTTCACGGCAATGGTTGCGTATGCTTTCTCCCGCAAAGGCTTGATTGGCGGCAAGTTGTATATTCTGATGGGAACGGTGACCATGTTCTTTGGCGGGGGCCTCATTCCTACCTATCTGCTGATCAAGGACTTAAACATGCTGGACAGCTTCCTGGTATACATCATTCCGGCAATGTTCAGCTTCTTCGATCTCATCATCTTCATGACGTTCTTCCGGGAAATCCCGGACGGTCTGGAGGAGGCTGCGAAGATTGACGGAGCCAACGACTGGTCGATCTTCCTCCGGGTGGTGCTGCCAGTGTCTATGCCGGTTATCGCGACGATCGCACTTTTTCATGGGGTGTTCCAGTGGAACGATTATTTCACCGGGGTTATCTACATTAACAATACGGATTTGCAGCCGATCCAGACGTATTTGTATAAGGTTGTGGCTCAATCCAGCTCCAACCAGATGATGGCCCAGGTTCCGGGCGGTGTCGCCAAGACGGTCACATCGCAATCAATCAAAATGGCGACCATGGTGGTGACCACTGCGCCTATTGTATTCGTATATCCGTTCCTGCAGCGGTACTTCGTCAAAGGGATGATGATTGGTTCCATTAAGGGATAAGTCGGTGTTCAGCTTTCCTCTCCCATCTTCCGGAGAAATCCGGGAGGAGAGAGAGATACAGGCGGTAGCTTCTCTTGCCACATCCGGCGGGAGTTCTATATAATCATATTTTTAAATAAGAAAAGGGGAAAACACATGAGCAAGATGCTTAAGCCAAAGAGCCTTCTGTTGTTGATGTTCGCACTGGTCATGGCCTTTACAACAGCATGCTCGTCCGGCGGTGATAATAGCGCGTCGGAAAAAGAGGAGGAAAAACCGGCAGAAGAAGTGAAACTGACTCAGGATCAGCCGGGGTGGCAAGTTGACACTTCACCGATTACGTTTGACTGGTACATCAACTTTGCCTGGTTCCCGAACAAATGGGGCGAGGATATTACTTCCCAATACGTAACCAAGAAGACCGGGGTGAATCTTAACCTGATCGTACCGGCGGGGAACGAAGCCGAGAAGATGAATACGATGATTGCATCCGGTACCTTGCCCGATTTTATTACGCTGGGATGGTATGAAGACGCTGTCAAAAAAATGATTGAAGGCGATCTGGTCCTGCCTCTGAACGAATTGGCCGATCAGTATGATCCGTATTTCTATAAAGTATCCGACCCTGCAAAAGTGTCATGGTACACGAAGGATGACGGCAACATCTACGGTTATCCGAATGCTTCCTCATCACCGAAGGACTATGAGAAGTTTGGCGACAACATCACGTCGAACCAAACGTTCCTGGTACGTAAAGACATGTATGAGGCGCTTGGAAGCCCGGAGATGCGCACACCGGAAGGTTTCCTGAAAGCGCTTGAGGACGCCAAGAAAATGTTCCCGGATGTGAACGGGCAACCGCTCATTCCGTTTGGTCTGCATGATTTCCATGAAAAAGGCAACAGCTCGTTGGAAGGCTACCTGCAGAACTTTCTGGCCATTCCACAGGATAAAGACGGAAAGCTGAATGACCGCACGACAGATCCGGAATATGTAAAATGGCTCAAGACCCTGCGTCTTGCTAATGAAAAGGGACTGATGTCCAAAGATATCTTTGTGGATAAACGTCCGCAAATGGAAGAGAAAATGGCACAGGGCCGTTACTTCGCGATGCTCTACCAGCGCAGTGATATGGCGAACCAGCAGAACGCGCTGTTTGCTAATGATCCGAACTCCGTGTACATCGCGGTTGACGGACCGGCCAACTCCAATCTGGATCAGCCGACCCTGTCCGGTCCATCGATTTCCGGCTGGACGGTTACATTGATCTCCAAGAACGTAAAGGACAAAGCACGTGCCATCCGCTTCCTGGATTACCTGATCTCCGAAGAAGGACAGCGTGACACCTACCTTGGCGAAAAAGGCGTAACATGGGATACGATTGACGGCAAAGACCAGTTCCTGCCTGAAGTTGCGCAGCTGCTGAACAGCGACCGCGGAGCGTTCGACAAGAAGTACGGAGCATCCCATACCTTCTGGATGCTGATGGATACCAATATTACGCCTGCTTGGGCACCTCCGGCTGTAGAGCCGTTCAAGCAGCTGGAAGACTGGACGCGCGGCAAGACGGAAAGCTTCTCGCAATTTGACCAATTGGACCCGGATGCAAGTTCTGAGGAAGGCATTATAAATGACAAGGTCATGAACGAGTGGGGTAAAATACTGCCGAAACTGATCTTTGCCAAAACCGATGCCGAGTTTGATCAGATTTGGAACGGTTATTTGGAAAAACGCGAATCGCTCGGATTTGCCAAAGTGCATGAATACAGACAGAAAGAATACGAAGAGAACGTGAAGAAGCTTGAGGAATTCCTGCAATAAGGATTTCGTTTACGATCTGGTAGATGAACAGAATGAAGGCTTTAGGTACCCTATCCTCGATTTTGTCGAAATAGGGTGCCTTTTGTCGCATCACGAGATAATATAGGGTTTGTATCCGATCGGCTGATGCTGTTGTCCTTGTCCATTCTGGATTAGGGTATGTTCATTACATAAAACGGGATGTGACAGTCATGGTGAAACGAATGGCATCGCTTATTCAATCGTTTACTTATTGGTTTGGCCGCAGGTCCATGCAGAGCCGTCTGGTTGCGGCCTATATATTGATTCTGCTCATTCCGAGCATCATCGTATCGAACTATTTTTTCAAGCAGATTCGGGAGACCTATATTAGCGATGCGCTGAACCAGAACTCATTCCTGCTGGAGATCGAGAAGATGAACATGCTTAACCAGATTGAGGCGATCGAAATGGCTGCACAGCTGTCGATTTCGGATGATGGAATCAAGGAGTATCTGCGGTTGAGTGAAGAACCCGAACCGGCATGGCTGATTGAGTTGGCTTGGGGGCCATTTAAGGACATGCAGCGAATTCAGACGAACAACCCTAACATTACCCACCTTCGTTTATTTACGGATAATCCGAACGTTACGGAGATGTGGCCTATTATATTTCAGGAGAACCGGATTGTCGGTGAGCCCTGGTTTTCTAAAATCAAGGAATTAAACGGTGGGGAACTATGGGTGTTCAACCACCGTGACCCTGATATTTTACAGCGTTACGCAGCGGATGTGTCCGAGGAATTGCCAAAGGTATCCTTGATCCGTCAGGTCCATCTCGGGAGTTACAGCGGAGTGGTCCAGGTTGACATGCTGCTCAAGTACTTTGCTCCGAAGACCTTTGCCGGTATCCTGGATGAAAGCTCACAGATGATGATCGTAGATCAGGAGGGGCAGCTGTTCATGGACAGAAGCCAATCGTTCATGACCGGCCATGAGGGCTTGCGGAAAGAGGTCGAGGTCCAATTCGCTAACCTGAGGCAGCAGGCCGATGATCTGGAAAAAACGGTGCATGCGCAATTCAGCGTGAATGGTTCCTCGTTCTTGCTGATTGCAACGCCGGTGGAGCGGCTTCATGCTTACGTGCTGAATGTCGTGTCGCTGGAAGGGGCTCTGAATAACGTATCCAAAGCCCAGGGCCAGATTATAGCAGCCAATATCCTGCTGATCATTCTGCTGTCGATCATTACGTACTACATGAATTCCATCATCCTGAAGAGTTTGAGGCGTTTAACGGAGGCAATGAAAAGAGTCCGCAAAGGGGAAGTCACTGCGGGCCTGACCATACAGGGCGGCGGCGAGGTTGGAGAGCTGGCGCATCATTTTAACAAATTAATCCGAACCATTAACGAACTGATTGCCCAAGGGGTAAGGAAGCAAGCGGTGACCAAGGAGGCAGAGCTTCGGACGCTGCATAGTCAGATTGACTCCCACTTTCTGTACAATACACTTGAGAATATTAAGATGCTGGCGGAAATTGAAGGGCAGCGGACGATCTCGGACGCGCTGACCTCGCTCGGCGGGATGATGCGCTACAACTTTAAGTGGTCGGGAGAGTACGTGAAGCTGAGGGATGAGATCCGTCATATCCGCAATTATATTGATGTGATGAATATCCGTTTTGATGAACCGATATGGCTTGAGCTTAACATACCGTCTGAATTTATGGAGCTTGAGGTGCTCAAGATGTCACTGCAGCCGATTGTGGAGAATGCCGTCAAGCATGCCTGGCCAGAGGCGCTGGATCAGGAGAAACGGGTTAAGATCAACGTGATTGCATGGGAAGAGGACCGAATTACGATTAACGTAACGGATAACGGGATCGGTATTGAGCCGTATCGACTGGGCAGGCTGGGTGAGAGTCTGCGCACGGTTGACAATGAAGACCTTCCTTCCGGGGACTACGGAAGGGGAGGGGCACAGGCTGGAGGAATCGGACTTCGGAATGTGCACCAGCGAATCCGGTTGTTCTACGGAAACGATTATGGACTCGAAGTGAAGAGCGAAGAAGGAATATTCACGCAGGTGACCATGACGTTCCCTAAGGTTCTGTTAACAGGAGGAGGCAGTGGACATGAGAAGTCTGATGATCGTAGACGATGAGAAGAATATCCGGCATGGACTGAAAATGATGATTGAACGGGAGTTCCCGGATCAATACGATATCCGGATAGCTGCACAGGGACAGGAAGCGCTGGATTCCTTTCATGAGCAGCCGGCCGATATCGTAATTACAGACATCCGGATGCCGGTCATGGACGGGATTCGCCTGATTGAGGCATTTACTGAGCTGGAGAGCACACTGGGGGTTAAGCCCATCGTGCTAATCTTAAGTGGTTATGATGATTTTGAATATGCGAAGGCAGCGATCCGGTATCAGGTGAAGGAGTATTTGCTTAAGCCGATTCGCCGGGATGAACTGTTCGCCGCGCTGAGAAAGACGGAAGAAGCGTTGCTCTGGCAGGCGGATGTGCATAAACGAATGGCGGCCAGCGAGGTGTATTTTCAGCAGCTGCAGGCCCATCGCCTGAAGGAGCTGTTAGAGCAGCCGGAAGGTTCCCTTAAGGATATGGAAGCTGCGGCGAAAGAGATCGGCTTTGATACGTTTATGAAGCCGTTCCGACTTGCAGTGATGAAGTATAAGTATGAAGACGGCAATGCCATGAACAAGAATGAGCTCAAGCAACTGATTGATCATATAATGGCTTCTGTCGAAGGGCGAATCAGTGCTTGCTTCCTGGACGGCACAGGAAAGGTTGTGCTGATCGGGAGCCCGGACGGTTTATTCGAGGAGCTTGCACGGCAGTTTACCGAGCGAGAGATGGACGGGCTCTTCGTAGGGATCAGCTGCGAGGGTTTCCGGGTGGAAGATATCAGGGCTTGCTACAAGCAAGCCCTGACCGCGATGAATTATACGTTCATACATCCTAACGTTAAGTTGATGAGTCATGACGATATTCAGGGAGCGCTGCATACCTATCCGGTGCCGGAGGAGGATATCCGCAAGCTGGGCAATATGCTGGGTACAGAACGCGAGCGTGAGATCAAGGCGCTGCTGCTGGATATTTTTCATATCGAGGATATGCCGCATGTAGCCATTGATTATTTGGAGCAGGTCAGCAAGCGGATTAATGAACAGGTACTGGATGAAGTGTTTCGAATTTACGGGGAGTCTATGGTGGAGGTATTGAAGCTGTACCGCAAGGTAGGCACGATGGACAATTACCGTCATTTTCACTCGTATTTCAGAAATCTGGAGCATCTGCTGCTTAACGTGAATGAATACATCAAGGGCATCCGCTCCGCCCACAGCGAGCATTCCGAGATCAAAGCCGCTGTGAGTTACATGGAGGAGAATTTCCATAGACCGCTTAATATGGCGATGGTCAGCAATCATGTTTCTTTGAATTATTCCTATTTCAGTGAAGCGTTCAAGGCTCATACGGGCGAGAACTTTGTGGTCTTTCTCAAGAAGCTGCGGATTGCCAAGGCCAAAGATCTAATCCAGGATGGGACACTGAAGCTTACAGACATAGGCAAAGCCGTCGGGTTTGAGAACATCAAGCAATTCTCACGTGTGTTCAAGGAGCTTGAAGGGATCTCGCCGCATGAATTCCGGATTAAGGTTCAGACGGATGCCGGGCTGCAGCAGGGATAGCCTGGCTGCCATTTCCTGTGCATCCCTTATCATCCTGCCGTTTTCTGCGCTTGGAAAATGGCGGGATGTTTTAAGTGAGAGGAGATATCCAACCTCTTGCTTTATCCTTTTTATGGTAAAATAAATTGTTGGAGGTGTGTCATGTCGAAATCGGCCAAATGGGTCTGGGTATGGATTGTAGCCTTAATTGTTGTATGTACCGTTGTTGTGCTTGAACATCAGAAGAGGATGGAGCAGGGGGCGAGAATGACCCTGCAAAGCGTATTGGGGACGTCTCTTGCTCAAATATGGAGCCACTATACCGACATCCTGAAGCTGAAGTCGATGCCGCTTCATGAAGCGCGCCTGGCGGAGGTTCGATTGAAGCTTGCGGCGATTGAAGCATACTCCAGGACGGCGGATAAGGCTGTCCATTCTTCATTGTTAAACCCGATTGCGGAGAAGATGCTGGCCTTGTCGGATAGCATTCGGGACAGCTACGCAGAGAACGGTCGTTTCCTGGAAGCTGACGAGGATAAATACGCTCTCATCATGCGGGATTCGGAAGCGCTGCTCTCCCTTATGAGCGAGGTATACTATCTACCAGAGTCGCAGGAGGGTGCCGAGGTGACGCTGAATATATCCAATTACGATGGATTGGTAGCGCTTAACAAACGTTTGGGGCAAGATCTTCATGGTTATTCGGTCAAGTAGAAGGCATTCATACATAGCAAAAAAAGACACCTTACCGGGGTTCCTGGTTCCTGCCTGGAATTAGCGATGGGTGTCTTTCCTATATACAGGATTATGTAATCCTTGTGTCTTCTATATTTACTGAGCGGCTGTTTCCAGCATGGACAGCGTCATTTCCATTTTGCGGGTGATTTCTTTCTGCCATTTCACGTCTCCGAGCTGGATGGCGAGATTCAGCAGGTCCAGATAGTCATCCATTTGCAGAGAACAGCGGCGGGAAGTCGTTTTCATAAGTCAATCGGCTCTCCTTTTATCTATAGACTCTCCAAGCGAAACAGGTGTAACCTCAAGTGTTGCATAGATTCTCAACACATTCTCACTTGTCCGGTAATGATAATCATTATCATGTGGCTAATTCTCATTATAAAGACTTCCCGCACGGGATGCAAGTCACTTTCTCGAATTTTTCGAAAATGATTTTAATTCATAAAGAACCGCTGTCTATATTTCCGCGGAGATATGCCTTCCTGCTTCGTGAAGCAGGAGGTAAAGTAGGCCGCATGGTTGAATCCGACCTCCTCTGCGATACGACTGATATTGAAATCCGTCTGCATCAGCAGCATCTTGGCTTGCTCGATCCGGTAGCGCTGCAAATATTCAACAGGCGAGCAGCCGAATTCCTTCTGCATGCAGCGCGCAATATACACAGGGTGAAAGTTGATGCGGTCACCAAGCTCCTGCACCTTGAATTCCTCACGATAATGCTTCCGCAAATAAGCCGCGGCCCGTTCGGCGCAAGCGGACGAAGGCGAGGATACCGGCGTATCGAGTGCGGCGGTCAGCTGTTCAATGAGCTCTTGAAAAACCACCTGCTGCCGCCATAAAAATTTGGCCTGATGGCCGTACTGAACCAGCGAGGACATGGTTGCCAGAAGCTCCATGGCTTTCTCCGGTTGAGGCAGGGTGCCGAACTGGGGGATTTTGACGGTAAAATAGTTCGGCGCCATCGCTTTCAGCTCCGGCACCTCCTCTTTTCTTGGCGCCTGGACGGTCTCGTCGGCATGCCAGTCCCCGGAGGTCTGGAAATGGAGCCAGTAATAATCGGTCTCTTCGGTACATCCGTTTGTACCAAAATGATGCGTATCGGGCCGCAGGATGAGATACATGCCCGGTTTGATCTCATAGGGATTTCCATTCTCTGTAACATCAAGCCGACCCTTCATGACAACGAGCAGATCGAAAATGCCGATGTTCTTGCGGTTGGGATGTCCACCATGGATGGGAGCCCGGGTGAGACCGCTATTGATATATTCCGGAAGCGGCGGAACGGTGAAATTCAGGATGGTCATAGGAAAGCCCTTTCGTGATCCTCGAGGTTTGAATTTTTATATTTTTCGTTCGGAAAATGATATTATAACTCCAGTATACCATCTATAATTTGAGAAGGTTAAAGACCGTTTTATCATGAATTGTGTTTAACCCTTACATCATGGGTGGAGGTTGGAATGTTGGATAAAAACACAAGCAAATTTACACTATGGGTCCTTGCGTGGCCTATATTTATTGAGCTGTTCCTGCAGTTTCTGCTTGGAGCAGTCGATACATTGATGGTTAGCCGTATATCTGATGACGCGGTTGCGGTGGTAGGCTTCTCCAATCAGCTCTTTCAGGCGATGACAACGCTGTTTATGACAGTTGCCAGCGGTGCCGGTATCCTCATTGCGCAAAAAATCGGCTCCAGCAAATCAGGGGATGCCCGAACGATCGCGATTATGGCACTAAGTGTGACTACCTTAATCGGCATCGTATGCAGCGTGATCTTATTTGCTGTGCCGGAGCAGATTGCCGCTGTCCTTCAATTGCCGGAGAACCTGCTTCCACTTGCCGGCACCTATATCTCGATTGTTGGGGGCGGCATGGTGCTGATTGCCATGATGGCGACGATGAGCACCGTCATTCGCAATACCGGGAACACCCGAGCCCCCATGTACGTAGCCATTGGGATGAACATTATCCACGTGATTATGAACTACGGCTTTATTTTTGGGGCCTTTGGCTTCCCGCAGTGGGGGCTAACCGGTGTGGCAATTTCGACGGTGGTCAGCCGTCTGCTTGCTGTGCTGCTGCTGCTCTATATATTCCTGCGTTCGTTTGAATACCGGGTCAAGTGGAGAGAATTCCGAGTGTTTGACCGTCCGCTGTTTGGCGAGGTATTAAAAATCGGCTGGCCGCTCGGGGTGAATATGTCCTGCTGGGTGTTCTCGCAGCTCATCATTTACACCTTCATTGCTACGCTTGGCGCTGCGGAGCTCGCTGCCCGCACGTATATGAATACACTCGAATCCTTCTGCTTCCTGCTTGGCTCGTCCATCGCGATGGCCGCCCAAATTCAAATTGCCCATCTGTTCGGGGCAGGACGTACGAAGGAGGCCTACCGAAGCGCCTACCGCGCGCTGGGCTTCGGCACGATTTATGTTGTTGTTAACGGCTTTATCTTGTTTGTATTCGGCAAGCAGCTGCTTGGCATGTTTACCAATGATCAGACCATCATCGCAATCGGGGCCTCTCTGCTGGGCATGAACCTGATTCTTCAGCCGGGCAAAATGCTCAACATGGCACTAGGCAACTCACTCAATGCTGTGGGCGATACGAGGTTCACGATGTATATTTCCCTTGGTTCGATGTGGCTGGTCGCCACGGTGCTGTCCTACGTGCTCGGCGTTCATATGGGCTGGGGACTGATCGGTATCTATTCGTGCATGATCGCTGACGAATATCTGAGAGGTGCACTGTCTTACTTCCGCTGGCGCAATCAGAAGTACCTGCGCAAGGCAGAGCGGCAGGCAGAGCCGATGAACCATCACACGACCCCAATCGAGCCGATACCGGCACAGGTGTAATTTCAGGGTATAATATAGATAAAGGATACTTCGGCCGTGCGGCATCGAGGTATCCTTTTTTTGTGAGATACAAAAAAAATAAATATCGAAAACTTTTCTCCGGCATGGCAGGGTATTATAAGTGATTGGCCAAGTGGAAGGAGGGAAACACGGTTTGGTACACGACCTTATACAACGACTAAAAACAGAATACAGCGATGAAGGTTTTGAAGAGCTGTACCGGTTATATGCGGATCGGGCGATTCGCACGGCAACGGCGGTAACCGGAAGTGCGGCAAGCGCTGCCGATGTAGTCCAGGAAACCTTTATCCGGGTTTACCGCAATCTGGGGTCCTATGATTTGAGCAGGCCCTTCGATCCGTGGTTCAACCGGATTCTCTATAATGAGTGCAACCGGTATTTGAAGAAACATTCGAGGATGGTGCCCTCCGAGATTTCGGAGGAGCGGGATCTTCCTTCGGAAACCGACACCTACGATTTCGACCGGCATGGTGAGGTGTACGAGATGGTACAGCGGCTTGATGACGAGCATCGGATCCCGGTGATTCTGAAATATTTGAATGATTTTGCCGAGAAGGATATTGCCGACATGATGGAGCTGAACGTCAACACGGTGAAATCCAGATTGTTCAGAGCAAGAAAGAAGTTAAAGGAATGGATGCTGCAAAAAAGGGGAGGGAATCAGCATGGGACGTGATCCATTGGATAAACAGCTTAAAGACAGCTTAGAGAAGGGTACGGATGATGCGATGCAATATAAAGATGAGATATGGACGTCGATTAAAGAGCGTATTCATAGTGAGCCTGCGCCGCAAAAGGCCGAATCCGAAGCGCCATTCACTCCGCGCGAGTCGAAGGTAAGGCGCCGGCCTCGGCGAAGAGCTGCCGGCTGGATCGTGGGAACCGCAGCCGCAGCAGCGATCGTGTTTGCCGTCAGCTTTCAGACGGTGCCTGTCCAGGCTTTTATCGATCAGGTGAAGGAATGGTTTGCTCCAGAGAAAACGGTGGAGCAGGAGCTTGAAGGGATGCCGGAAACAAGTGTGGATTCCTTGCATGAGGGTGCGGATTACGTGATTTATATAGATGAGAGCCGGTTTAAGATGGTTCATGGAGCGGACGTTGACCGCATTGAATTGAAGGAGAAGCCGACGGATGACCGCTATCCGGAAGTGTTCATGGAAATCTCGCAGGAGGGCATCGCCCCTAAAGCTGCAGCGGAGCGAATCCAGGGTGAGTTGCAAGACTATCCGAAGGTAGAGTCGAATCTGGTCGAGGAACCGGTTCAAGGCTGGGAAGTGCGTGCCATTGGCGGAACCGGCGGTAAAGAGTGGGACGATCCGGTAGTGCGGTATTATGTTTTTGATAACGGGCAGGGCGGCAGCTTTGTTGTGAAGCAGCAGTATTTCCTGGAGGCCTCGGAAGGCTTCGGCGTACGTTTCCGGAACATGATGGAAGAGTTCCATATTACCTCGAATACAAATACAAAGGACGATAAAGAGTAAGGATTTATGAATAAAATTAGAATGATGTTGATAGCGTCAGTGTCAGCCCTTGTTATGGGGGGATGCAGCAATGAAACCGCCTTTGGCAGAGCCTCCGGTTGACACTTCCGTGCAAGGACTTGAATAAGGGTGTATCGGATGACACAGGAAGGGGCTATGGAGAAACCGGGGCAGGCAGATTGAGGCCGAAGCGTATTCGCTGAATGAAGCAAACCTGCGATGTTGTCGGATTAACATGGATAAAGAGTGAGTTGCAAAAGGATAGTCCAACCGGATGGTGTGGGCTATCCTTTTTTTTATCAATGATAAATACATCACCTTATATGTAGTGTTATATAACACATTGATAAGGTTTATATATAAATAGAAGCTCTCCCGAATCTTGGAATTTAATATTTTCAATTTGTTGAAAATGGCTAAAAATATAAGAATATCGTTTCATATCTCTATTTGTAAACGCTTTTTCTATTACATGTCAATTTTGTTATATTAACTAACATTAAATAGAATAACGCTAACGAATACATATTATTGAGTCAGTTAATATGACATAACCTTACATCAAAGGAGAGTGCAATGATGAAACCAAAGTCAAAACGTCCCATAGCCGTCTGGAGTACCGCTGCATTAACTGCTTTTGTTATTTCCTTATCCCCGATCGGAAGTTATGCGGCGCACGCTGCTGCGGTGACGGAAGTCAAGGGAACGGTTAGTACGCCAGCCCCTGCACAGACCCCTGCAGCGCCTGGGAGAAATACGACGGTTCCTCCATTATCGCAAGCTTCCAAGCAGTCGGCGAAACCTAACGTTCTGGTAGTTGCGACAGGCGGGACATTGGCAGGTCAATCGACAGATGCCACTAGCTTCCAATCTTACCGGGCGGGTACGCTGAAGATTGAAGACATGGTGGGTGAACTCCCGAACACGGACAAGATTGCGGATATCAGCACTCTCCAGTTCGGCAACTCCGGATCCAGCGCCTATACGATGGCGGATTTGTATGATCTATCCCAGACCGTCGACCAAGCCCTGAAGGTGTATGACAGCGTTGTTGTCACAACGGGAACAGATACGATGGAAGAGATTGCGTACTTCCTTGATCTGACCGTGCAAAGCGATAAGCCTGTGGTGATTACAGGCTCCATGAGACCTTGGACGGTTATCGGTTCCGATGCCCAAGCGAACCTGTACAATGCCATCAAGCTTGCCGGAAGCGGCCGCACAGAATCCTTCGGTACCGTGCTCATGCTGAATGATACGATCCATCTGGCGCGCGGCGTAACCAAAACCAATGACTACCGCACCGACACTTTCGAAACGCCGATGCTCGGCGCAGTCGGATATATCGATGATGAGAATATCCGGATATATCGTGCCCCGCTTCGTGCAATGAAGGCAGAGGGAGAAGGGAAGCCGGTATTTGACCTGAGCAAAATCACGAAAGCGGATTTGGCGAAGGTTGAGATTGCGGTTTCCTATCAGGAAGCTGGCGGCGGCGCGATTAAAGGCTTTGTTGCCGACGGAGCAAAAGGCATCGTCACTTCCGGTACCGGCGCAGGCGGTATCTCGAGAGAGATGAGTGCGGCCCGTAAAGAAGCGATCGAGAAGGGGGTGGTTTTCGTAACAACGACCCGGACAGGCTCCGGTAGCGTATACAGCGGCGGGGAAGGCATCATTTCAGGTGACAACCTGAGTCCTCAACAAGCGCGTGTGCTGCTGCAGCTCTCCCTGTCCTTTACAGATGATTTCAATACCATCAAAGGCTGGTTTGCAACTTACGGAACGCCTGAAGTGTAATCTCAGTCATTTTTTAGCTGCTCCTTATTCCTACTGAACGATGAAGTTCCTTCCTCCACCATATATTTTGCCGCCAGGGATACCCTGGCGGTCTTTTTTTGTGCATGCAGACAGCAGTAAGACCAATGGGCATGATGGATTGTCACATTCGTGTAACAAACCGGGGTTAGAGTAGGTTCTGAGGTGATGATATGAAAATACAATTCAAAAAAAGAAACGCAGGAGGTATTTCGCAACGCGTTAGTTCCCAAAGTGCGGTAAGGCACCGGGTGAAGAGGCGCTGGAGAGCCTCCGGGCTGCTCCTCCTGGCATCCATTGTAATGCTCGTAGCCGGATGCGGTGAATCTGCCCCTAACACCAAGCCCCCGGTAAATGGGGAGAATGGATCTGGGCAAATACAAGAGGAGCCCAAGGGCAAAATTACATTTTGGAACCAGCAGCGCAAAGGGACAAACTTTATGAATTCCGAATCGCTGCCGGAGAATTACGAAGCCGCCAAGGAACGTTATATCGAGTTTATTCGGCTTGCCCCGGACAAATGGGCCAAGGACCGTGATTTTCTGTTTAATGACCAGCCGGACTCGAAGCCGAACCGTGACTTCCTTATCGGGAATGCAGATCAATATGAAGGCTTGGTGGAGGAGGATTTTGCTAAATTAAAGGGCGATCTGGATGCGGCTGAAGCTCGCGGCTCCAAAGTAGTGCTGACTGTCCTCAGTCTCCCGGGAGACCGCTGGAGGCAGTTTAATAACAAGAAGAACGATGATCGGATATGGGAAGATGAAACTTATCATGAACAAGCAGCACTTTTCTGGAGAGATCTTGCAAGCCGATTGAAGGATCACCCGGCGGTGATTGGTTACAATCTGATCAACGAGCCGCATCCCGAAACGGCGACGGGCTTTCACGATTTCTGGACTGAGGATTATGCCGAATGGTATAAGGGGGTTGAGGGCACAGCCGCAGACTTGAACAAGCTGTACGATACTATCGTCAAGGCCATTCGAACGGTGGATTCCGACACACCCATTATTTTAAACTCGGGCCTATATGCCACGCCGTGGGCATTCCAATATTTGAAGCCGGTGCAGGATGATAACGTGTTATACGCTTTCCATATGTATGAGCCTTATGAACTGACAAGTCAGAACAAGAAAAAGGGCCTTGCAATTGAATATCCGGGAAAAGTGAAGGTTGGAGAACAGCAAACAGAAAAGGAATTCAACAAAGAAACTTTAAAACAATTTCTGGAGCCCGTTGCCAAATGGGCGGCTGAACATAACGTTCCTGCCAATCGGATTATTGCCGAGGAGTTCGGGATTAACCGGATGGTAACCGGAGCAGATCAATATCTAGCCGATTTGATATCCATATTTAACGAATATGGCTGGCATTGGGCGTTCTACGCATTCAGAGAAGACACTTGGGACGGGATGGATTACGAGATGGGAGATAAAAAGCCGAATTGGAAGTACTGGGAGGCAATTGAAAAGGGAGAGCAGCCGCCTCGAATAGAGATCGACAGTCCGATGTGGGATGCTCTGAAAGAGGGACTTGATAAGCAGTAGTTGCCGAAAAATGTTAAATAGAGAAATGGCGGTGCTCAGGGTAATCCTTGTACCGCCATTTCAATTTATCAGTCTGCTGCCGCTTGACTGAGTAAGTTGATGGGCAAACGAAAGTCCTCCAGCTTCTATTGCTTTCTATGTCAGCTATTTGTATACTTTACTATAGTAAACGATTACTACAAGTGAGGGATACTATGAAGAAGCCGACCACGATACATGATATAGCCAAGATGGCAAACGTTTCTTCGGCGACGGTTTCACGCGTGTTGAGCAACAGCAGCTATCCTGTCAGCAAGGAGCTTAAGGAGCGTATCCAGCAAATCGCGAAGGAATCCAATTATATCCCGAATATGCTGGGTAAACAGCTGAAGAAGAATAGCAGCAATACGATCGGAGTCATCATTCCTTCTATTGTGAATCCGTTTTATTCTTCCGTCATTTTCGGGATCGAAGAGGTAGCCCGGCAGAATAACTTTACCGTTATCGTGTGCAATTCCTTGCAAGATCCTGCGCTGGAGGATGAATATTTAAGGACGATCATGGAGAAACAGGTCAAGGGCTTGATTATCTCCTCGATTTCCAAGGACAAGAGTCAACTGACACAATTGATGAAGCTTGGCTTGAATGTCATCGCAATTGACCAGAAGATCGATGAGGACAACGTCAATCAGATTGAGTTCGACTACCATAAAGCAGGCTACCTGGCGACCAAGCATCTGCAGGAGAAGGGGCATGAACGCATTGGTTATGTTACTTCCAAGCTGGATCGTCCTAGCCGCCGAAGCATTCACCAGGGTTACATGTCGGCCATGAAGGACGCGGGTTTGAAGCCGCTGGTGGTCGAGTCTCAGACTGAGGAAGTGTACAATGCCATCACCGAATTCGATACCGGCAAGCAGCTGACGCAGAAATTGCTGGAGCACTCGCCGCAGCCGACGGCGATTTTTGCATGCAATGACATGATGGCCTTCGGTGTGATCAACGAGCTGTCCCAGCGCGATATTCAGGTGCCGGAGCAGGTTTCGGTTATGGGGTTTGACGGCATCGACGTGGGACAGATGATTCATCCGCCGCTCACGACGATTAAGCAGCCAGATTATGAGATGGGGAAGATGGCCTGCAAAATGCTGCTGGATATGATGCAGGGCGATGACAGCCCGATGTTTGACGTGATGCTTCAACCTAAGCTGCTGGAGAGAAAGTCGATCCGGGATATCCGGGGCGAGGGGAAATGATGCAGCGGAATAAAGCCTGAGCAGGTATTGCTCGGGCTTTATTTTTTGCGTTAAAAAGATATCGATTACTGAATAATGACTTGATCCCATTCAGTAACAACATGTGGAAAACTATGCCTAATAAACCTCGTAATACCTTATACAAAGCCTGACCTCGGACTTGTGAAATAAAAATCATTATTTAGATAATAGAAAACTCTATTCAAGAAAGGGCTTCCATGCTATACTCGGTACAGAAATCGATTACTATAAATTTTAAAACATTTGGAATGAGCTGGAGCAGAAAACACGCAATCCTATTTTTAAACAAAAAAAGGAGGGTTTTCAATGTCGAAGAAGTTTAGTGCGATCTCCCTGATGCTGGCGTTTATGATGATTTTCAGCGCATGCTCCTCATCCGGCGGGTCAACCGATGGGGAGGCATCACCTGATCAATCAACAGACAATAAAGAGAAAGTGACCCTGAAGATTGGGCTGCCTGGAAGCTACGAGGTGACGAGCAAGGAGATTATCGATGGATTTATAACCTCCCATCCGCACATTAAGGTTGAAATTCAAGAAGCGCCGTGGGGGGACTTCACATCCAAGATCGCCACACAAATCGCAGGCAACACGATGCCGGATGTCTGGTTCCAAGAGAACGCTACCATACTTAGCTACGGACAGCGCGGTGTAGCAGAGGATCTATCCTCCTACATTGAAGCAGATCTGAAGGCAGACGAATATATCGACGGTTTGTTCTCGGCCAAGGCACCCGACGGCAAGGTCTGGGGTGTGCCTCATGGCATTAATCCGATTGCACTCGCGTATAACCAGGATGTTTTCGAGAAAGCTGGCGTCGCGGTGCCGACGGATGACTGGACCTATAACGATCTGATCGAAGCCTCCAAGGCACTGACGGTCAAGGAAGGAGACAGAACGAGTCAATTCGGATTTATCGGATCGTTCTCCATAACCAACGGATGGTTCCCTTGGATCAAGCAGGCAGGCGGATCCGCACTGGATGATACCTTGACGAAATCGCGGTTTGACGACCCCAAGACTGCAACCGGGTTGCAGCAGCTGTACGATGGGCTGGACCAGGGATATTTTGCGGACATCGACTTTCTGAAAGCGAACGGCGGCGAGCTCGAAGTATTTGCAAGCGGCAAGGCGGCGATGTATTTCCTCCAATACAGCTTGCAGGTGAATATGAACGAGAGCTTTGCGGATACGAACTGGGATGTTGTCAAAATTCCGAAAGGCGTTGACGGCAAGCGTTATGTTCCAATGGTAGCCAACACTTGGCTTGTCTCCTCCAGAGCGAAGCAGGAATCCAAGGATGCTGCCTGGGAGTTCCTGAAATATTATCTCAGCGACGAAGTACAGGACATGATCGTCAAGACGGGTTCCACATTGCCTGTGAAGAAGTCGGCGTTGGATCAATTGAAGGACAGTACAACGAAACCGCTGAACAAGGCAGCTTTCACGGACGGCATTGATGAAGGCGGCGTTACCCTGGATGAGAATGCTACCTGGAGCGAATGGCGCATTCTGGTGCAGCAGGTGGTCAATGAAATCATGGTAGGCAATGTTTCAGTTGAGGAAGGCGCGAAAGATATTCATACCAAGGTTCAGGAAGTGCTGGACTCCAGTAAATAGCTTCATGGGATCAGAGCGGGTGCAGTCTTGACGAAGTAGCGGATTGCATCTCTTTCCCGCTATCGAAAGGTAGGTGTGTCATGCAGAAACAAGGATACTGGGGCTATATATTCACATTGCCATTTGTCGTTAACGTCGTGGTATTCCTCTTATTTCCGATTGTGTTCTCCACGTATATTTCCTTCACGGAGTGGGATTTGTTTAACGCGCCGAGATGGATCGGGCTGGACAACTGGGTTCGCGTCTTGAACAAACATGAGTTCTGGGTGTCCATCCGAAATGTATTTGTGTTTGCGCTCATTTTCGTACCGATTCAGACAATCATGGCGTTTGTGATCGCCTTTATGCTGAATCAGGCCATTCGGGCAAAGGGATTGTTCCGCCTGTTCTACTTCCTGCCCGTCGTAACCCCGTGGATCGCCGGCGGCGTGGTATGGGTATGGATGTTCAACTACCAATACGGTGTCATCAACTGGGCACTGGAATCCATGGGGCTCGACCCTGTGAAATGGATTGATAGCAGTAATTGGCTGATGGTGATCTCCAGCATCGCAATCGTTCAGGTCTGGAAGGGCGTAGGACAATCCATGATCATGATTCTGGCAGGCATGCAAAATGTTCCGAAGGAGGTGCTGGAAGCCTCGCAAATCGATGGCGCCAATGGCTGGAAGCAGCTGACGAAGGTTGTGTTCCCGATGGTAACGCCGATGGTGTATCTCGTGATGATTTTGTCGACCATATCGGCGTTTCAGGCATTTGATGTGTTCCTCGGTTTGTTCGGTTCCATCACCACGGGGATCCCGGAACGGAATATGGTTCCGAATCTGCTGGTGTACCGGGATGCGTTCCTGCTCTTCAAAATGGGCCCTGCATCCGCCACGGCGTGGCTGCTGTTTGTCATCATTCTAGTCTTCACCCTGTTCCAGAAGTATTTCGAGAAGAAGTGGGTGCACTATGACTAAGACCACTCACCCCTTACTTAAGGTGCTTATGTACCTGCTGCTGATCGTTGGTTCGGTGTTCATGGTGTTCCCATTCATATGGATGTTGTCTACGTCGCTGAAAACGGTAGGCGCCATTTCGCAGATGCCGCCGCAGTTAATCCCGAATCCGATGAATTGGGATAACTATATGACGATATGGAACAAAATCGACTTCGGTCGTTACACCATGAACAGTTTTTTCATCGTTTCGATCGAGATGGTGGGTTCCTTGGTCTCCAGCGCATTTGTGGCCTTTGGGCTTGCGATGTTCACCTTCCGTCTGCGGGGTCTCATCTATATGATCATGCTGGCAACCTTGATGATACCGTCTCAAGTGACGATGATTCCAACCTATTTCATCTGGAAAGAATTTGGCGCATTGAACTCGTATTACCCTTTGATTGTGCCCAGCTTTCTGGGCGGGGCGTTCGGTATTTTCCTGATGCACCAGTTCATCAAGTCCTTGCCTAAAGAGCTGTATGAATCGGCTACGATTGATGGCTGCAGCCCTCCGGGCATATTCTTCAAAATCTATCTGCCGCTGTGCAAGCCGGCACTGGCTGCGCTGGGGGTATTCACCTTCATGGGCGCGTGGAACAACACGCTGGGACCCTTGATTTACTTGCAAGACAAGGAATTATATACATTACCGCTCGGCTTGCTCTACCTGAAATCGGAGAATGTCAACCAAGCGCTGCTGATGGCAGGGGCCGTCATTACGACACTGCCTGTTGTCTTGGTTTATCTGTTCGCGCAGAAGCAATTTGTTCAGGGTATCGCTTCGACAGGGATGAAGGGCTGAAGGAGGAACTTACGACATGAAGAAGTACGTGCTGGTCGGCGCTGGATCCAGAGCGCTGTATATGTTTGCTAAGCCGATGGTAACGGACTGGAGTCA
The DNA here is from genome assembly GCF_003184205.1 of Paenibacillus sp. Cedars. Lineage (NCBI taxonomy): Bacteria > Bacillati > Bacillota > Bacilli > Caryophanales > Paenibacillaceae > Paenibacillus > Paenibacillus sp. Cedars. The sequence goes on along the minus strand of NZ_CP020866.1, from coordinate 5,291,659 downwards.
CATCGCGGCCTTTGAAGGCGTATATGATGCCAATCCGCTGCGGGCGCGCCTTCTTAGCGAGGAGTGTGGAGGAATTCCCGTATATGACGATTTCCACGAGATGATCGCGGCTGTGAAGCCGGATGTGGTCATCGTGGCGAGTACGGATTATACGCACCACACTTATATCGTGCAAGCTTTGAGCGCCGGGTGTGATGTCATCAGCGAGAAGCCGATGACGATTGATGAAGACAAATGCCGTGAAATTCTGCAAGCGGAGCAGGCGAGCGGCAAGAAGGTGACGGTCACCTTCAACCTGCGGTTTGCGCCATATTTTGCAGCCGTGAAGGAACTGCTGCTTCAAGGGGCGATCGGCGAGATCTACCATATGGATCTGGAGTGGTTTCTGGACCGAAGGCATGGAGCGGATTACTTCCGCAGATGGCATGCCGAGATGAAGAACAGCGGCGGACTGCTGGTGCACAAGTCCACGCATCACTTTGACATCATGAACTGGTGGATGGACAGCCGTCCCGCTGAAGTGCATGCTTTCGGAACGAGACGGGTGTATGGTGACGATCGGCAGGAGCATGGAGCAAGGTGTCTGACCTGTCACCGGAAAGCCGATTGCGAGTTCTATATGGATATTGAGAAGGACCCGTTCATTGAACAATACTATCATCAGGCTGAAGAAGAGGACGGATATATTCGGGACCGCTGCCTGTTTGACAGCCGGATCGATATTTACGATACGATGTCGGTCAACGTCCGGTATGACAATGATGCGATGCTTACCTATTCCCTGGTCGCGTACAGCCCGTATGAGGGATGGCGCGCCGCAATCAACGGCAGTAAAGGGCGAATTGAAGTCTCAAATATATACAGTAATGCGGATATGAAGCAAGGGGAAGCAAGCAGGATTCATATTTACCGAACCGATGGCTCCGAGGAGGTTGTAGAGGTTAATACCTCGGCCGCCGGTCATGGTGGCGGTGATGAGAAGCTGCGCAAGGCGCTGTTTGAAGGGGGAATTGACGACCCGCTGGGGCAGCAAGCGGATAGCTCGGTAGGCGCGGAATCCCTTCTGATCGGCGCTACGGCCAACCGCTCCATTGCCGAAGGCAGGGCCCTTACACTCCCGGATATATCACCGAATTTCGTTAATGGGAGCTCGTTGAGATGAACAGCGTGCAGGAACTGGAGCAGTATATCTGTACTTTATATGACACGCGGGATCAGTTGAAGACGCATGTATTTGACCGCTCCGATGCTGCATTTGCAGCCGGGGACGCCATACGGGATGCCATCGTCACGCCCGAGGCGGCAAGAGTGCGACAGGTGGAGATCAGGGAGGCTTTCCTGAGGTCCATCGGCGGGCTTCCCGATGTCTCTGCGAATCCGGAAACGGAGGAAGGGCCGACAACCGGGGAGGATAAATCGCTTGACAGCGCTCCGCTTAAGGGACGTTCGATCCGGACGGCGAGGGGGTTCGGTGAAGCGTCAGGTGTCAGATCGGATCCCTTCCTTAAGGGGCGCACGACCGGTGTGACTCGTGGGGCTGGCTTTCAGGTAGAGAAAGTCGTGTTTGAGTCCAGTCCGGGATATTATGTCACCTCGAATCTGTACCTGCCCGATCATCGGGAGGAGCGGTCCGCGGCCGTCCTCTTCCTGAGCGGTCACGAGTTCGAAGGCAAGCACAACGCTTATTATCAGCGTGTCATCCAGCAATTTGTCCGGGCGGGCCTGATTGTGATGGCTATCGATCCGATAGGACAGGGAGAGCGCCTTAGCTTCTGTAACTCGGAGGAGAAGGAAGGGAGCCGCATTTGGGGCACGCAAGAGCATCAGCAATGCGGGTTTCAGTGTCACTGGCTCGGAGACAGCATTGCACGCTATTTCGTTCATGATGCCATGCGGGCCGTGGATTATTTGTGCGAGCGGCCTGAGGTGGATGAGGCAAGGATTGGCGTAACGGGAAACTCCGGCGGCGGAACCCAGACGGCCATGATGATGGTCTGCGATGAACGCATTGCGGCGGCAGCTCCCGCCACCTTCATCATGAACCGGCAGCTGTATATGCATGCCGGGGGCGTGCAGGATGCCGAGCAGGTATGGCCGGGATTAACCAGACTTGGTTATGACCATGAGGATCTGCTCATCGCCTTTGCGCCGAAGCCGCTGCTTGTGCTGGCGGTGGAATATGATTTCTTCCCGATTGAAGGTACGCGGCGTACCGTTGATCGCAGCCGGCGTTTCTGGGAGCTGCTGGGTCACCTAGACCATGTGCAGCTTGTGACCGATGCCTCCACGCATCGCTATACGGACCGATTGGCAGAGGCCGCGGCAGCATTTTTTGTTCAGCATCTTCAGGTGAGGGTGAATGCAGCTTATGAAATGAAGATAGAGGCATTGCCGTCGGAAAATCTGTGGTGCTGCTCCAGCGGTCAGGTGTACCGGGATTATGCGGATGCAAGATCGATCAGGAATTTCAATGAGGATCGCTGCGATCGACTGGCCCAGGCGCGGTCCTTGCTGCCCACGCAGCAAAGACAGGATCAAGCAAGGAAGTGGCTGCAGGAGAGGATCTACGCTTTCCGCAAGCCTTGCGAATTGAATCCGCGCGTGATCCGGCTAGGCGTGGTGGAGGGTCTTGAGGCCGATTACCGTCTGTGGTGGTCGCAGGAAGGCATCATGAACAGCGGTTATGTATTCCGACTTGCCGGGGGTGCAGTCGGGCGAAAACAGCCGTTGACCGTTGCTGTTTGGCGGGGAGGGACCCGCCGATTGAAGGAGCACTGGGAATGGATTCAGGAGACGTGTCGATCCGGCTGCGCTGTACTGGTGCTGAATACGTCCGGGGTCGGTCCCCATGAGCCTTATCCGATATACGGAAAGCCTGCACATTCCTATTTCGGGGTGCTGCATAAGCTGGCCGATGATCTGATCTGGCTCGGGGATAGCCTGGCCGCACTGCGCACGTTCGATGTACTTCGATGTGTAGAAGCCGTCTCGCACTTTGATGAATGGCAGGGAGGAGTCATCCCGTTCTATGCCGTGGGACGGGAAGGGCTTTACGTGCAGCTTGCGGCTGTGATCGATCCGGGGATTGGACAGGTTAAGGCCGTTGACTCTTTGAGCAGCATCTCGAAGTTGGCCAGTGCACGGCAGCTTGAGGAAGAGGGAGCGATGAGCGTTGTGTTTCCCGGCATGTTGAAGGTGCTTGATCTTCCCGAGCTAAACGAACCGCAGGGCGATGACCGCGGGCAACGAGAGAGAAAGGAAGTGGAAGGACATGAGTAAATCAAAACCACTGACCGTCACACTGATCGGAGCCGGACTCCGGGGCATGATCTATAGCAGTTATGCACTCCAGCGGCCGGATGAGATGCGGATTGTGGCGGTTGCCGATCCGGATGAGGTGCGGCGAAGCCGCTGCCAGGCCAAGTTCGGGCTGGCCGATGAGCGATGCTTTACGAGCTGGGATGAGCTGTTTGCAAGGCCGCGGCAATCGGATGCCGTCTTTATCTGCACAAGGGATCGGGATCATTATGAGCCGACCATGAAGGCGTTGGCGGCGGGATACCATGTGCTGCTGGAGAAGCCGATGTCGCCGGAATGGCAGGAATGCATCGATATGGGCCGGCAGGCGGAAGCCTATGACCGTACGCTAACGATCTGCCATGTTCTTCGGTACGCCCCCTTTTTCCAGGAGCTTAAGCGGCTGCTCGATGAAGGACGGATCGGCCGTTTGATGTCGATCCAGCATAATGAGAACGTCGGCTACTGGCATCAGGCGCACTCGTACGTGCGTGGATATTTCAATAACACCGAGTCCTCCAGCCCGATGATTCTGGCGAAATCCTGTCATGATCTCGACATCATGCAATGGCTGGCCGGAGGCCAATGCCTGAGTGTGGCATCCTATGGCCATCTGTCTCATTTTCGCCCGGAATCCGCTCCGCCCGGCGCGCCGAAGCGCTGCCTGGACGGATGTCCGGTGTCCCATGAATGCCAGTATTATGCGCCGAACACCTATCTGATCGAGAACGCAGGCTGGAAGGGCGAGGCGGCAAGCAACGATCCAAGTTATGAGGCCCGTTACCAAGCGATGCTGGAGGGGCCTTTTGGCCGGTGCGTCTATCATTGCGATAACGATGTCGTGGACCATCAGGTGGTCAGCATGGAGTTCGAGCATGACATTACGGCGGTGTTCACGATGAGTGCATTCACGGAAAAATGCAACCGCACGATCAAGCTTATGGGTACCGAAGGCGAGATTCGGGCCACGATGGAGACCAATGAAATCGAGATCCGCCGCTTTGGCAGCGGCAAGTCGGAAGTGATTCAACTCGTCGATCCGGAAGGCCATGTAGGCCATGGCGGCGGGGATATGCGCTTGATCCAGGATTTTGTGAAGTCGGTGGGGTCCCAGGGCCAGCATGACAGCTCCACTTCGGCCAAGGCGTCGATACAGAGCCACCTGATGGCGTTTGCCGCCGAGCGTTCCCGAGTAGAGAAGCGCATGGTGAGGCTGGAGGAATTTTTGCATAGCGGCGCTCTGGCTTGAATTTCTGTACAACAAGGAGGAATTATCATTATGCAGTTGAACATATTGGAGCATGCGGAGCAAGCAGGTTTAGAGGCAGCCCGCGCTTGCGAGGCCATTCTTAGCGATACGATCGCGGAAAAAGGAAGTGCGCGCATCGTCCTGTCAACAGGCGCGTCACAGTTTGAGTTTTTGTCGCATTTTGTGAAGCTGGATATGGAATGGAATAAGATCGAGATGTTCCATTTGGATGAATATATCGCACTGCCGGAATCTCACCCCGCGAGCTTCCGTAAATATTTGAAGGAACGCTTTCTGGCCTACGCGAATGTCGGCAAGGCATGGCTGATTAACGGCGAAGGCGATCCTGAGGACATGGTGAAGCGGTTGAATGAGGAAATTGTGAAAGCGCCTGTGGATCTGGCCTTGATTGGAATCGGAGAAAATGCGCATATTGCCTTTAATGATCCGCCGGCTGATTTTGATAACGAGTCGCCTTATACAATCGTGAACCTGAGCGATACGTGCAAGAACCAGCAGGTCAGGGAGGGCTGGTTTGCATCGAATGAGAAAGTGCCTCAGCAAGCGATTACGATGACGGTCAAACAGATTTTGAAGAGCCGCCATATCGTATCGGTTGTGCCTCATCAGGCAAAGGCGGCTGCTATTCTGAATACCATTCAAGGCGGAGTAGATAACCAGGTGCCCGCCACGATATTGAAGACCCATCCAAGCTGGATGCTGTATCTGGATAAAGCATCGGCAGCGCCGATTTATCAGTGGGCTTAATTATTCAGATTAGGGATGCTGGTGTAATGCGTGCAGAGCTGCTGATTCCGTTATACGAGTGTGTAAACCATCCGGTGTGCTCGGCAGCATGAAAAGAGCGCGCAAAGCGGGTGAACCGAAAGTTATGCTCATCTGTTCTCTGTCTGGAGCGGAGGAGCATGTCGATGAAGCCATGATCACCGCTTCCGCTGCCTGGGAAAGCGTCATATGAACAAACCTGTGAGGGTAATTGTGTAATTTAATGAACTTGCACAGATATCGAGTTCATTTATGCGAAGAACAAGTATAGAACAGTTAGGGGGACGCCTATGTTGTGGCGAGGTAAGCTCCCGCACACCGGGGCACTGGTAGAAATAGAGGCTTTAGATGGACGAATCGCGGATGTGCGGCCGTTGGGTCAGCATGAGACATCGGCGAAGCTGCCCTGGATCAGCTGCGGCTGGATCGATTTGCAGGTCAATGGTTTTGGCGGCTACGATTTGAACGGCACCGTGACATCGAGGAGTGATATCGAAGGCGTGACGCTGGCGCTGCATCGCCGGGGCGTTGCTTCCTATTTGCCAACCGTCATTACAGGCAGTTACGACCGGATGCGTCAGGCATTCACCGCTTTATCCCAATATGTCCAATCCAGGCATTTGGGAAGTGCCTCAATTGCAGGCATTCATATGGAGGGACCTTATCTATCCGGTGAAGACGGCAGTCGTGGGGCGCATCCGAGAGAGTACGTCCGAAATCCGGATTGGGATGAGTTTCAGCGGCTCCAGGATGCGGCGGACGGGCTAATTCGGATGGTAACACTTGCGCCGGAGCGTGAGGGGGCGGTTCCTTTTATTGAGAAACTGGTTAAATCAGGCGTTGTGGCAGCGATCGGGCATACGATGGCTACAGGGGAGCAGATCGAGCAAGCGGTGCAGGCAGGGGCGACGGTGTCGACCCATCTGGGGAACGGCTCACAGCCGATTCTGCCGCGGCACCCCAACTATATCTGGCATCAGCTGGCTGATGACCGGTTATGGGCAACCTTTATCCCGGATACACACCATCTGGCACCGTCCGTGCTGAAAGCCATGCTGCGAGCTAAACGGGAGAAAGCAGTGCTCGTTAGCGATGCCGTCATGTTCGGCGGCATGGCCCCCGGACAGTACAGCAGCCTCATCGGAGGCGCAGTGGAACTGACGGCAGACGGCCGCCTGCATACGGTAGAGAATCCGGCGATACTGGCCGGTTCCGCTTCTTCCCTGGACGTCGGTGTTGCGAATGCGATTCGCTATACGGACATGATGCTGGCGGAAGCGATAAGCGCGGTCACAAGCCGCCCGGCAATGGTGTTGAATGTGCCGCAATTAGGTGAGCTGGACATTGGTCGTCCGGCGAACCTGACACTGTTCGATTGCCATGCGGACGGGACGAATATGTCTATCCGGGAGACCGTAGTTGCAGGTGAGACGGTGTATAGATCTGTTTGATGTCCGGATGGTGAACGAGAGGGGAAGCGTGGGAAGTATTTCACTTTCCGTCGGGGTGTGAGTGTAAAGTATGAGCGCGAACCGCCGCGCCCGCAGGCCGCGCAAGTCCCTAAAAGGGACTTGCAGAGCGACCGCCGCGCTCGCAGGCTCTACAGATCAGCCGCGCTCCTTCGCCCAGCCGAACAGCCATAAAAAATCCCCGATGTGGCGCGACACACACGGGGATGTTTTTTGGCTTTGTTCTATTTTTCGATATGTTCTTCGAACCAGCGGACAATATGGCTCAAGCGTTTTACCCGCAGATGCGGGTGGCCGCTACGGGACAAGTTGTGGTCCGCTCCCGGGAAGCGGATCAGCTGGGTTTCCCGCCCGAGCCGCTTCAAGGCGATGAACAGCTGTTCGCCCTGCTCGATCGGGCAGCGGAGATCCTGTTCTCCATGAAGGATGAGGAGCGGGGTGTTCATGTCCTTCACGTAAGCGAGAGGTGAATGCTTCCACAGCTTCTCCAGGTCATCCCACGGATTGCCCCAAATCTGATCCTGCGTGAATGAGTAACCGATATCGCTGACCCCGTAGAAGGAAATCCAGTTCGATATTGAACGTTGGGTTACTGCCGCTTGGAAGCGGTCGGTATGACCCACGATCCAGTTGGTCATGAAGCCGCCGTAGCTGCCGCCGGTGACACCAAGACGGGAGGCATCAATATATGTGTAGGTATCGAGAACATAATCCACAGCTTCCATCAGGTCCTGATAGTCACGTCCGCCGTAATCTCCTCTGACAGTATTAACGTGTACCTGACCGTACCCGTGCCCGCCCCGGGGGTTTGTATAGAATACAGCATAACCGGCTGCAGCAAGCAGCTGGAATTCGTGCATGAACGTGTGAGCGTACATGGCTTGAGGTCCACCGTGAATCTCAAGCACGGCCGGAACTTTGGAGCCTTCGGTAAAGCCTGCAGGCTTCATGATCCAGCCTTGAATCGGCCAGCCATCGGAGGTATGGAACGTAAAGGACTCCGGCGTGCTTAACGTAATCTCATTCCAGAGCTCTTCATTGCAGTGGGTCAGGCGGCGTTCTTTGTCCTCGGCTGCAGAGTAGCTGAACAGATCGCCGGGCTGGAGCAGGTCAGCAGCGGCAAAAATGATTGTATCCTCAGGAGTTAAAGCAAATTGATATACCTCGCGTTCACCCGATACCACCAGGTCAAAAGATGAGCCGTCCAGTGCAAAACGTCCGATATGCACGCCGCCGTCCTGGCTAAGCTGGAGGTATACCGATTGACCGTCCTTGCTGAACAGAGGAGGCGTTCCTGCACCGGATCTCATATCACTTACAGCGGCGTGCCCTAGCTGAACATCCATGTCCGTAAAGAGGACACGGGATTCTCCACCGGAGAGCGGAACGAGATGAATCTTGGTCAGCGTGGCAAACCCGCAGCTGAGATCGCTGGCGAGCATAAGAACATACTGCCCATCCGGAGTGAAAACAATGGACCCGATCGACAGCGTTCCGTCCGTTATTTCGGTTACGGATTTGTCCGTGAGGTCCATCACGAATACATCGTTGGTCAAACGCAGATCGGGATCCGGGAACTGCTCCGTGGCTAGACTGTTGCTGTATGCGATGTGGCCGCCATCCGGCGACCAGGCGAAGGCATATACGTCATAATCGCCATCAGTTATTTGCTTGCATTCCTCCGTTGCCGGATTCACGATATATAGATGATTTCTACGTCCATTCCACAATCCGCCGCCATCGGCTTTATATTTAATGCGGTTAATGATCTTTTCTTCGGGCAGCTTATTTTTATCGTCTTTGCCTTGGTCTTCGCTTTCGGTAGACTCCGCTGCTTCCGCCTCACTTCGAATCAGAAGGCGCGTGCTGTCCGGTGACCATTTAAATGCACTGACACCATGCTTCATGTCGGTAACCGGGCGGGCTTCCCCTCCGTTGGCAGGCATGATCCATATCTGTGGCTTGTCGCCTTTTTTACGCAGGAAGGCGAGCTCTGACCCGTCGGGGGACCAAGCAGGTGCAGCATCGGCTTCGCCGGATGTGAAGGGAATGTCCTGGGTTCCAACTGCAGGCAGCAGACGAATGTGGGAGCGGTAGCCGTCGAACTTTTCGCTGACGGATTTATGTACGTATGCTATAGCTCCGCTTGCGGGAGAGACAACGGGGTCATTTACCCAGTGCATCCGGTACAAATCCTCCGGGGTTATAAGTCGCTTATCAGTCATGAATCATCCTCCTAATCTTCTCTGTGAGTTAACCTTTATTATCCCAGATAATGGTATGAAAATCTAGACAAAAGAAAGAGGTAGATTGTGAACATTTCAATCCAAATGCTAGTAAAATAGAGGGGGAAATTACAATAATACTAGGTAATGAGATAGCGGTTTCGTAGTGAAAAGGTCCAGTTAATTTTCTGCTGGTCAATTTATATATGAAATGTGGTTGATAGACTCCGCAGCAGTTCCTCTTCTCTTTTTGTTATAATTGAGATAGACTCTCAATTAGGAGTATGTAAAAAAGATCAACTATATATAGCTCGGGAGGAATCAGATATGAATGTAAGTGAAGCGATCCGTACGCGCCGCAGCCTTGGCAAAGTCAAGCCTGACGCCGTGCCGCAGGAATGGATTGAGCAAATCTTAGAAGCAGGGACCTGGGCGCCGAACCACAAGCTCACGGAGCCGTGGAAGTTTTTTGTGATGCAAGGAGAGGGACGGGACGTGCTGGGTAATGCTCTTGGAGACATACAGGTTGCAGGTGGCGACGATACCAGCGATGAGGTGGTAGCTGCAGCTCGTGAATCGGGACGCACGAAGGCCTATCGTGCACCGCTTGTCATCGGTGTGGCGGTTGAGCCTTCCACGGACCCGAAGGTGATTGAGCTTGAAGAGTACGGAGCGGTGTTTGCAGCAACTCAGAATATGCTTCTGCAAATCCATGAGCTTGGTCTTGGTGCCGTGTGGAGAACGGGTGAGCCGTGCTTTCATGCCCTGATGAACCAAGCGTTTGGTTTGAAACCAGACGATAAAATGCTGGGCTTCCTGTACATCGGATATCCGGATATGGAGCCGAAGCAAGGAAAACGTCAACCGGCAGCGAATAAGACCGTATGGCTGAATAGTGCTGCAGACCTGTAGTTTATCTACCCTCGGCAGCGAAAATCCGGTATAATTAACCCTAAGTTTGTCGAAGGGTGTAATGGCATCCGGGCGATTGACACTAGGGGAGTGTACATGGATGAAATTTCGATTCAAGTTGTGGGATCTGGGCAGTAAACTTATTTTTATAGCAACCTGTTTAGCGCTGGCTTCCTTCTTTTTTAAATGGCTGGATATTGGCGTGGCTGCAGAGAACGGCTTTTTGCAGGGCGGCGCGTTTTTCATAGTATGTTTTATCTATCCATTTCTGAAAGTGGTTCGCGAGAAGAAGATGAACAAGATTATTGCATACGCTTTTGCGCTTGCAGCGATTATCTTGACCATGATGTACGTATCGTCCAAAACGGTCGATTTTTTTGGGCAGACAATCAGAGGGGCTGCTGCGGGGCCGTATCTGTTCATGGTATCGTGCGGGCTGCTGAGTTTTGGGATTTTCAAACGCAAATATTAGATTCCTGCTGCATGCACATGCAAATTATAAGAATCAAGGGCTGGACCTGGAAGTGGCTGATGGCTGCTGGGGACGGCCCTTTTTTCTCTAATAAGCGTGATCACAACCGGATCAGATGGAAAAAAACACAAACCGAACATGAAGCCCTGGCATGTGATGTAACATTGAGCGGGATACTGGGCTTTTGATATACTTAAGAGAGCGGCTTTTAACCGCAGTATTACACATCAGGGAGGGATTTCTTCAATGGCCAATCAAACTTTTACCGATGGACCTACTTTAAATGACGGCGTCAAAATGCCGTGGCTGGGCCTCGGCGTATGGAAGACCAAAGAAGGCGAAGAGGTTATTCAATCCGTAAAATCAGCAATCGCTGCAGGATACCGCAGCATCGATACCGCAGCTGTCTATGGCAATGAAGAGGGCGTGGGGCAAGCTATTCGCGAATCCGGCGTTTCGCGGGACGAGCTGTTCATCACAACCAAGGTATGGAATGAAGACCAGGGTTATGAGAAGACCCTGCAAGCTTTTGAGACGAGCCGCAAGAAGCTGGGACTGGATTTCATTGATCTGTACCTCGTGCACTGGCCGGGAAAAGATAAATACCTCGATACGTGGAAGGCCTTGATTCATCTGCAAAGGGAAGGACTTGTCCGTTCCATCGGCGTCAGCAACTTCCAAATCCGCCACTTGCAGCATATCATGGAGGACACCGGCGTTGTTCCGGTTGTGAACCAGGTGGAATTGCACCCGCTGCTCTCCCAGAAGGAGCTCCTGGGGTACGCGCGCGAGAATCATATCGTTCTGGAAGCATGGAGTCCATTGATGCAAGGCAACCTGGATCAACCGGTGCTGGCCCAGATCGCGGAGAAATACGGAAAAACAACGGCGCAAGTCATTCTGCGCTGGGATATTCAGAATGGCATTATTGTCATTCCAAAATCGATTAAAGACCATCGTATCCGTGAGAATGCCGGCATTTTTGATTTCGAGCTTTCTGCAGCGGATATGGCGGCCATTGACGGTTTGAACCAAAACAAACGTTTTGGCTCCAATCCGGACGAATTCCTGTTCTAGAATCTGCCTCTATCTTATAAAAAGAGCGAGTACAACCCTTTTGACGGGAAGTTCTCGCTCTTTTTTTGCATATTCCGAGATAGGACCTACAGGGATGAATCGGCTCCGCGATCCTCCTCATCGGAGGCATCCTCCGGAAACAGCGGTTCGCCTATCGTGCCAAGCTTTCCTTGCACGAGGTCTTCATGCAGTCTTTTTAGCCAGTTCAAGTCGGTCCTGGCGTGTTCATACAGCCCGATCATGAGGTGCTGGGCGCTGCGGGGAACGATATGTTTGTGTTCCTCATACAGTTGGTACGCATGATTCACCCGATGCTCCGCATCCCGGATACGGGATTGCAGGATAGGGGCAAGTACGGCTGGGTCTGCGTGGCGTGAGAAAGGCAGGGCGATATAGAGCGGGTGGTGCACAGGCTCGATGTCCCTGAATTTCTTGAGCAGCAGCTGTTCAAAAAGCTTGCGTCCGGCATCCGTGATCCGGTAGATGGTTTTGTCCGGCCGGCTGTCGCTGTGTATGGTTTCGACCGCCTCAATGCATCTGTCCTCGGCGAGCCGGTCTACTGCGTAATAGAGAGAGCCCATCTGAAGTTTGGTATACTGATCCATCCCGCGATCCTTCATCTTGATCCGGATCTCGTACGGATGATAGTCACCCTCCAGCAGCAAACCCAGAATGGCTAGTTTCATCGACATTCCACTAGGCTCCCTTGGCCTTACTAGGAACGGCCACCCGTTCGTTGCCCATCATGAGCACAAACACCAGAGCCAGCACCGCTGGCACAAGCGCCCACATAAACGTATTTGCGATGGAATCGGCCAATGAAACCGTGACTTGCTCGCGTACGTTCGGAGGAAGCTGGCCCATCACCTCGGGCGAAAGCACCACATCCGCATTCAGCGGGACACCGGCCGGTGCATTCCCTGCGGCTTCAGCAAGTCGGCTGTTCAGGCCATTGCGCTGAATGATACCGAAAATGGTGATCCCGACCGTCATGCCGAACGAGCGGAGGAAGGAGTTCGTCGAAGTGGCTGCACCACGCTGTCTGGCATCGAAGTTATGGATGGAGGCCATGCTCAGGGTGGAGAACGAGAACCCGACGCCAAAGCCGGTCAGGACCATGAAGATCGTCAACAGGTAGCGAGGCGTATCAGGATTTATCGTGCTCAGGCAGAAAATACCCGCAATAAAGCAAAACACCGACAGGATCATAATGTTCCTGAACGAAGTTCGAGTTGTGAGCATACCGCCGCCTTGGCTGCCGGCAACGCTGCCGAGCATCATCGGCATCAGAATGAGGCCGGAATTGGTTGCGGTTCCGCCATACACTCCGCTAACAAAGATCGGAATGTAGATGGTTGCCACGATAAAGGTTGCGCCATAGAACAAGGCCACGATATTGCTCGAGGCAAACAGGCGCTTGCGGAACATCTGGAACGAAATGATCGGCTCAGCTGCCCGGGTCTCCGCGAAGAGAAACACAACGAACAGGGCAATGAATCCCCCGAATAAGCCCAAAATTTGCGGTGAGTCCCATGCAAAGGTTTGCCCGCCCAGCTCCAGACCGAACATTAGGCAGATGATGGCACCTACAAGTGTTGCGGCTCCCGTCCAGTCAATCTTCTGCTTGGCATGGGAACGGGTCTCCTTATAGGAAGTCATGATGAAAATAAAGGATACGATCCCGATTGGAACGTTGACGTAGAATATCCATTCCCAGCCAACGCTATCGGTAATAAAAGCACCCAGCAGCGGTCCCATAATGCTGGAGGTACCGAATACGGCACCGAGCAAACCCGTCATTTTACCGCGCTTCTCCGGCGGGAACAGGTCAAACACGATGGTAAACGCAATCGGCATAAGAGCACCGCCGCCGATTCCTTGAATCGCCCGGTAAATAATAAGCTCTGTCATGTTGTTGGCCATCCCGCAGAGGGCGGAACCGATCAGGAAGACAACCAGCCCGAATATAAAGAACCGTTTCCGCCCGTACATATCGGACAGCTTGCCGAAGATCGGTGTGCCGGCCATTACGGCAACCATGTAGATCGAGGTTACCCAGACGACTTGGTCGAAGCCCTGAAGATCGCGGATAATCGTCGATAAAGCCGTGGCTACAATCGTGTTATCGATGGCGGCCATGAAGATGCCCAGCAGCAGACCGGCCACGACCAATTTGATGTTGCTTTGTTGTGCATTCATGTTAAGAATACTCCTTTTCCATATTCAACTATGTATATATTATTCAAATTTGAATAATTCGGTGGTTATATTGTAGCCGGATTAGCAGATGTTGGCAAGATGTTTAATGGCACTGCCTGTCCTTACATTCTGGACAAGAAAAAACAAGGCCAACCCCCTAATTGCGGGATGACCTTGTAACGCAATCAAGCAGCTGCCAGAGCGTATCTTTACATCAAGCTGCCTAGCAGAAATTTTGTTATTCCTATGCGGTATTTCGTGTGATAACAGGATGAGAGCGAGTGTATTCAGCTGTTCATCTGCGGGGATCTGGCGTCTAGCTGCATGAATTCGATCCGGTTACCGTCCGGGTCCCTGGCCCAGCACTGCATATTGAAGTCTTTCCCTTGAACGGGTTCAACGTCGAGTGTTATGCCCTGCTTGCGAAGATGCTCCGCCAAGCTGTCGATATCTTGAACCTCAAGACAGAGATGGGAGAACCCGACAGGCCGCTGTACATGTGCCGGTTTATTTTGACCACCGTAAAACAACTCGATAAACTGTCCATCACACACCTTAATGTACTCAATCCATGGCTCGCCCTGATCGTTCGGGATATCAAAAGCGCGGGTAAAGCCAAGAACGTCGCAGTAAAAATGCAGGGACTTCTCCATATCGGCAACATCAAACGCCAGATGGGCGATTCCTTTAATCATGACGGCATTCCTCCTCGGTATGAATATAAGCTTGAGATCAGATGATTTCATAAGACTATTGTAGCCCATTTTGTATACGCTTCCATATATATATTTGCAAAATCGGAGAAATAAACCCGGATGTTATCCTTGGGGATCAGCAGCTGTGCTTCTTCAGGCTAAGTCATTTCGGCATCCCGTGTAGTGTGATATCAATATACCATCATATGCAGATGCCAAAAAACCAAGACCTGCTAAAGCTGGCCTTGGTTTGGGTGTCAACATCACGCAGTGGTGTTATCTTCATGCTGCTGTGTCAACAATCATGATGCGGTACTGCTATCAGCAGGGCCTGTTGGACAGGCAGACATCTTATTCGTAAGTCAGGCTATCCAAAATTCCCTTCACGCTCAGCTCAGCGCAAGCCATGGACGTATCGGCTACGCCGTAATACATCTTCACGACATCGCCATCCACCAGCGCGCCGCAGGAGAAGACCACGTCTCCGAAGAAACCGTTCTTCTCATAATCGGCTTCCGGCTCCATGATCGGATGATTGGAGCGGGCAATTACTTTGGATGGATCGTTCAGATCCAGCAGCAGGGCGCCCATGCAGTAGCGGTGATCGAGCGTTGCGCCATGGTAGAGCTCCAGCCAGCCCTTTTCCGTGCGGAATGGCACGGCTCCGCCGCCCATACGGCCGCTGTCCCACATGCCGTCACGGAGTCCGGCAAGATGTTTATGGTTGCCCCAGTACAAGAGGTTATCGGATTCTGCAATCCACATTTCCGGATTACCCGTACTCTTTGTGGTCGGGCGGTGCAGCGCATAGTATTTGCCGCCTATCTTCTCGGGGAAGATCAGCACGTCCTTGTTGTCCGGTCCGAATATCATCCCGTGATGCGTGAAGTTCACGAAATCCTGTGTGGATACCATCGATTCACCGACACCGACCGGGGACACGGCGGAGAAGTAGATATAATACGTATCCCCAATTTGCGTGACGCGTGGATCTTCGATACCGAAGGATTCCAGCGACTGCGCTGGATAGACCAGCGGCTTGTCATCTATGGTAAATCGATGTCCATCTTTGCTGCGAGCCACTCGAATATAAGACAAGGATGTCAGATATTCGAAGGTGGCGCTGTGATTCACATTGCGAATGACGCGAGGGTCTGAGAAGTCATAACGCGGATCATCGGTACGGAATTCCAAAATATCCAGCTTCTGCGTTGCTGCGTTGAATACAGGCGCTTTGACAATAATCGGGTCAGCACTGACCGGACGTTCCGCAACGCGGAGCAGCAACAGCACCTCACCGTTATATTCGGCTACGCCTGCGTTAAAAGCGCCAATTACTTCAAAACCTTCATGATACGGCTTCACATCAGCCGGTGTAATGAGAGGGTTCTCCTCATATCTGTATATATTCATGGTTGTTTACCCCTATCCAAATAAGCGTTTTTTTTATATGAGAACGGCTGTAATGTTACTGTTCGAACTTGAGGAATGGGTCCTGAATGGTGATGCGATGTGCTTCGGCATCGCTGATTCCGGCATAGAGATCGGCGGTTCCGTTCGAATGGCGAACGAGACCTCCGCTGAATACGACGTCAGCCAGATCCGGACGCTTGGTTTCCCCCGACAGGAATTCGGCACGTACAGCAATCAATTCCATATCACTGAATTCGCCAGTCTGCGGGTCGAGGGCAAACACCATGGGATAATAGTGGCGATCACCGGCTTCATCGAAGCTGGCCACATGACCGAGTACGCCGACAAGCCCATTTCTCAGAATGTGCAGTTCGTTAGCCCCGCCCCATTCTGAATCGATAAATTGATCTGGCAAGAGAGGAGCATCGTTCACAAGCTCTACCGTCACATCATCCAGCGACTTTACCTTGGTGAACCCGATTTTACCCCGGCCGCCTTTTTCACCTTGAGGACGGGTGAACACGCCAATCTCACCGCTTACCAGCTCCGCGAGGCGTAGATCCTTCATTGCATCGGGGCCTGTGAAGAAAGGGGAGAGCTCATTCAGCGTTTTGCCTTTCCGGAACACGGTTCTCCACATCAGCGCATTCTCCATCGCAGGATGCGGGAAGATCTCAACGCCCCCCAGCACCAGTTCGCCTTGGATGAAGGTAAAGAACGGATCCTGCAGCGTGAGGACAGGTGCGCCCCCCAGGGGCATCCAGGCCCCGTCCTTTTCCATAAAAAAGTGAATTTCCGAATGCTCGCTGTCCCGCGATTCCACCCGGCCTGCAATCACGGTGACCCCATCGATCCGGAATGGAGCCGTGATGTTATAAACGTCTTTGTCGCCTACGCCGGTAAAATGCAGTTTAACCGGGTTTTGAACGTTAGACTTCCTGTCTTGATATTCTTGCAACAGCACTTTGCATGTTTTCACTGCGGATTTATTCATTGCCACTGTCATGCAGCCTCCTTATATAAACCATATAATAATTGCGTCCTAGGAAAGCCAGACCACTGCCGTATGAGGGGGGATTTCGATAAGAGACCTGCCGATCGGTACAATCTCGTCACTAGCCGCTGCCATCTCCAGCTTCTTATCGGACCAATAGGAGAGGTCCAGCCTAAGCGGCTCGCTCCCGAACTGGAGCACGATGACGGCTTCATCGCTACCGGAGCGTTTGGTATATGCGATTGCGTCACCTGTCAATCGTTCGAGTTTAACGTATTCACCGGCCGCGATGGCCGGATATCGGCTTCGGAGCGAGAGCAGCTTTTTATAAAAAGAATAAATGGAATCTGGCTGCTCCCGCTGCGCTTCCGTATGAATCCGTTCGTGCCCGGGACCCATCCCGATCCAGGGTGCCGCTTCCGAGAAACCGCCGTAACGGCTTCCATTCCACTGCATGGGGGAACGGGAATAATCGCGGCTCTTGGCCCGGGCGATGCTTAATGCTTCTTCTTCCGTTTTTCCATTCTTAAGGGCGATCTCATAATGGCTGATGCCTTGAATATCCCGCATATCCTGGATTCGGTGCGCGATATGGTTTCTCATCCCGATCTCATCGCCATAATAGAGGAAGGGGATACCCTTCGCGGTTAACATAAGGGCTCCCATCAGCTTGGCTCTCTGTTCTTCCAGCTCCGTATTACCTTCGCCGAATCTCGAAATGTGGCGCTGCCTATCATGGCTGCTGAAGAACAAGGTTGGAAGCTGGTCAGATGTATGTTGGTCTTCCATCAATTGGAGCTCTCGATATAAATCCGCTGGCCGGAATCGTTCCTGGCTGCCCAGATTGAAATTAAACACCACATCGAGCAGACCGCTGCCGCTGTATCGGCGCAGGATGTCCATATCCTCAGAGCCGACTTCACCTACCATAAAAATGCCTTCCCGTTCATGCACATAGCCGCAAATGTCGCCGATCGCCTCCAGGATCCCATCCTGGTTCTGATCGTATCGATGGACCTGTCTGCCTTTCTCATCTACCGGATTATCCAGGAATTCGCCCGAGACTTTAAGAAAATTGATGACATCAAGCCGGAAGCCGTCGATTCCCTTCTCCAGCCAAAATCCCATAACATCCTTCATCGCCCGGCGGACTTCCGGGTTGGCCCAGTTCAGATCAGCCTGTTCCTTCGCAAAGGCATGGTAGTAATACTGCCCCGTGCCTTCATCCCATTCCCAGGCGCTTCCGCCGAAAAAGGATTCCCAGTTATTCAGTGCGCCTTGTTCATCAGGAGACTTCCAAATATACCAGTCGCGTTTCGGAGAGAGGCGAGAGGATCTGGATTCCTGAAACCAGGCATGGGCAGATGAAGTATGATTCAGCACAAGATCCACAATGACCCGGATGCCCCGCTGATGAGCCTCATGAATGAAATAATCGAAGTCTGCCATCGTCCCATATTGCGGATCGACCGCGTAATAGTCTGAAATATCGTAGCCGTTATCGATCTTGGGAGACAGATAGAAGGGAGTCAGCCATATCCCGCCGATTCCTAGCTCCTCCAGGTAATCCAGCTTGGATGTGATTCCGGGGAAATCTCCGATGCCATCCCCATTGCCATCACAGAAGCTGGGCATATAAATTTCATAAAAGACGGTTTCCTGCCACCACTTTTTTGGATATCGATCCATACGTTCTCCACTCCCGGATGAAAGGTGTTTTCTGTTTTCACCCTTTATTTAAGAAGAAGCCCGAATAGCAGGTTGTAATGTAAAGTACAGACCTCTTAAACGAGCTTCCTGCAGCCATCGGACGTTATTTCGAAAATATCCTGTTTTTATTTGAGACTGAACTGCATGCCTTCCTTGAACTTTTTGCCGAAGATTGCAAACATGATAATAATCGGCACGGTGAGTAGGACGGATGCAGCATACAGCGGACCAGGATAACTGCCATACGGTCCGAACATCTGGGACAAGAGAACGTTGAGTGTCAGCATGTTGTCGCTGCGAACAACGATCATATCCCATAGAAGCTCTGTCCAGCGCTCCATTAGCAAGAACAGGAAGATAACCGCGGTTATGGACTTGGACATGGGCAGCATGATTTTGTACAAAATTTTAAAATCCGATGCGCCATCCAGCTTCGCTGCTTCAATAAAGGCATCCGGAACAGCTTTAAAGAAGTTGGTGTACATGAAAATCGCCCATAAACTGACGGCCTTAGGAATGATCATGGCCCAGTACGTATCGTAAAGTCCTACCTTCTGGATGATGAGGAAGTTTGGAATCAGCAGAATGATCGCCGGGAAGAACATATGGAATAACACGAAGTTATTCACGGTATCGCGTCCGCGGAATTTCAATTTGGACAGCGCATAGGCTACCATGATTCCGAACAACATCATAAGGAAGGTGGAGGCAACTGAAACGATGACGCTGTTGAAGAATGCATTCATCCAGGGACGGGCAATGCCGACCTCGCCGCCGGTCAGGAGCCATTCATAGGATTTTAAAGAAAATTTGCTTGGAACGAGCTGCCTGTCCACTTGTGCCCAATCCGCAAACGAGTTGAGCACCATGTACAAGTAGGGGTACACCATGACGAGAAGCAGAAGGGTGGCCAGTACATAGCGGCTCGCGAGACGACGTTTACTATTTTTCTTAGACCCAACCATTTCGTTTCCCCCAGCTTTCCAGCAGTTTACGAATCACGAAGATCGAGATGAACGTGACAATCGATGCCATAATGGCAATCGCGGATGCATATCCTGCTTGCAGATTCGTAAAGGCTTGATTAAAGATTTCCATCTGCCATGTATTGGTTGCGAAGTTCGGTCCGCCACCCGTCAGCTGGTAAACTTCTGTAAAGATGCCGAAGGTTACGCCGAACGAAAGAATGAGTGTTGTATACAGGGCAGGGTACAAGAGCGGCAGTGTGATTTTCCAGAAGCGCTGTCTGTCGCTTACCCCATCAATGGCAGCTGCTTCATAAACTTCTTTGTCAATGCTTTCAAGACCCGACGTCAGGATCAACGCATAATAACCTGTGAACTTCCAGGCCAGAATCAAACCGACGATAAACAGTGCAGAGAAAGGTGAGCCGAGCCAGTCGATATTAATCCCGAAGGTGCCTCTTAAGAACTCGTTGACCGGGCTGTTGTAAGATAGAAAGCCTTGTACGATCAGGGATGCAACAACTCCTGAGGATAGATACGGCAGGAAGAACCCGATCAGGTATACGCTTTTGAATTTAGGCAATCCCTGAATAACAACGGCTACGGCCAGCGACATGGCGGTTACCAGTGGAACAAACAGCATCATGAATTTGTAAGTCACCCAGAAGGCGGATTGCACACCGGGCGCTGCCATGGCTTTTCGGAAATTGTCCAGTCCCACAAAATCAAATTCGGGGGCGATAAGATCCCAATTCGTAAAAGAAAGGTACAAGGACCAAAGCAGTGGTCCCAGAAAAAATACCAGTCCGAAAATAATGTAGGGACTGGCGAAAAGCCAGCCCAACTTATTATTTTGCTTATTAATCATGATTAAAGTTCACCTTCAATCGCTTTCTTCATGTTATTCCAACCGGTTTGCGGATCGATTTCGCCGCGAATGACCTTATTGAAGGCCTCTTGTCCAATTAAAGTTTGCAGTTCATTGAATTTTGGATTATCCATGGCAGGAACGCCTTTGGATACCGCTTCCGCATACAGAGCCAGCTCCGGTTTTTCAGCGAGGATCTGCTTGAAGCCTTCCACTTCATTCAGATCATCACGTGCCGGCGGCAGGTTGGTTTGCTTAAACCATTTCACGTCATTTTCTTCATTGGCATAAACCCATTTCAAGAATTCGGCAGCAGCTTGCTGCGACGCTTCAGGAGCACCGGAGAAAATCACGAGGCCTTTTGCATCCGCATAGGTTTTGGCATTGGCCGGATCCATATGATCCGGAACCGGAGGCAGGGTTAGGGTGAAGTTCTCTCCATATTTAAGTTCAGGATACTTCGTTGCCCACATATCGAATGTCCAAGGACCGATATCAGTGAACACACCGGCGCCGGTTTCGAATGGATCGGTTGCATTCTGGGCCAATATGCCGCCAGCCTTGCGAAGATCATCGACAAAAGTCAGCATTTCAACGCCGGCTTTATCGTCAGCAACCAGGTTTTGGCCTTCAATGAATTTGTTGCCGTCTGAAGCTGCATTGTAGAGCAGGAAGAAGTCAAACCAGCGTTTCCAAGCTGTAGGGTCCGCAAGGTCAGCGCCTTTGGCCCACATATATTTATCCGGATATTTTGCTTTCAGCTTCGCTGTTGCTTCCAGAACCTCACTGTAGGTTTGAGGCGGCTCATTATATCCGATTTCTTTGAGGAAATCGGTACGCCAGCCAATGAGCATCGGGTTAGAGTAGATCGGCAGTACATATTGATGGCCGTCTGCAAATTCCCAAGGGGCAATCGTTTCCGCCATGTTACGGGACTCTACCATCTCTTTAAATTGCGGCAGTTCATCAAGAGCGACCAGCGCTTTACTGTTGGATAGCTGCGCAGCGAATCCACGATTGATATTCTCTGCTACCGTCGGTGCATTCCCGCCAGCAATGGCAGCCTGAATACTCGCTTCGGAACTTGGTGATTCTTTAATGGCGCTAACGTTAACCTTTACGTCCGGATTCACAGCTTCGTATTCTTTGGCCATCTCTTGCCAAAATGCTTGCTGCGGCGGGTTAGGAGCGGCCCAGAACTCAACGGTAGTTACACCATCAGCGCTTTGCCCCCCGCTGCCGCCGCCATTACCACAAGCTGCGAGGACCGTTCCACCTACCAATGTAATTGCCAGAAGCAAAGAAACTCTTGATTTTTTCATGTTGACCCTTCCTCCCAAATGCAATGTGTCTTCCATTAACGGAAGTTTAAATCGCTATCTTTGTAACGTTACAAAATATAATTACTCATTACTGAAAGCGTTATATCAACATTATTATTCATGAATCATGCTTTTGTCAACGCTTTATCATGTAGAATACAACAAACAATTAATTCCTGTGAGGTAAATTACACAAATATATCACTTTACACATTAAACTTGTAATGTTAAAATAATGTTTGTAATGTTAAGCCAAGAAGCTTTCAAATCTCTGATGGTTTTCGGTATAGTATGATGAGAATCCATTCACCCTATACAACTATTCTTACTATAAAGAGAAAGGAACGTTATCCTTGACTAAGCCAAAAATTACGATGCAGGATATCGCAGACCACTTGCAAATCTCCAAGAACTCGGTTTCGCAAGCACTATCAGGTAAAGGCGGTGTCAGCGAGGAGACGCGCAAGCTCATCATTCAAGCGGCGGATGAGTTAGGCTATGTCTATACGGGTAATCGCAAACGATTCCCGGACCAGGAGGACAAGGAAGAATCTACAGGCAGTATTGCTCTTGTAGCAACGGATTTTGCCTTCTCGATGCGGGGCTTTTTCGGGGAAATCTACCTTACGATAGAAAATGAAGTGCAGAAGAGAGGGAAGAAGCTGCTCATTCAATCCATTTCCCAGCAGATGATGAAGGATCAGACGCTCCCCCCTTTTATTGAGGGAAGAGAAGTGGACGGGATTCTGATCCTCTCGCATCTCAGTACCGAATATATGAACACGCTAATCGACACGGGGATTCCTACCGTGCTTATCGATCATCACCATCCCGAAGTGCAGGCCGATGCTATTCTTACGAACAACCGGTTCAGTGCCTATCATGTCGTTAAACATCTCTACGAGCTCGGACATAGAGACATTGGTTTTGTTGGAAATACGTCCTTCTCTCCAAGCTATTACGAACGCCTTGAAGGATTCAGACTTGCCCACTATGAACTTGGGATGGAACTCCAACCGAATTGGATTCTTAGCGATGCGCAGGAAGATCAGGAGTTTATGGAGAAGCGGCTGCAGGAGCTGGATGAACAGCCAACCGCATGGTTCTGTGTGAATGACGGTCTTGGTTTTATCGTGAATTCCACCATTCGTAATATGGGTTATCATATTCCGGCCGATATTTCGATTATCAGCTTTGATAATGGCCAGCTATCCAGATTGGCTACGCCGAAGACCACCACCATGGGGGTAGATCTCGGTCTGTTCGGTAAAACAGCGATCCGGCAGCTGTTCTGGCGAATGAAGCAGCCCGATGCGCCGCACATGGAGCTGCTGCTGCCGACAACACTCATTGAGCGCGATTCAACGGCAGCCCCGCGCGATTGACTATAATGAACGGATGATTCCCAAGATGGAGGCTGAGTTTAGCATGACCATTCAAACTCAAGAACGAGCGATACAGGCTTACGAACAATGGCTGAGCAGCCGGGTAATTGACGAAGGGTCCAAGGACGAGCTTCGCGAATTAACGCATAACGAGAATGAAATCGTAGATCGTTTCTATAAGGATCTGGAATTCGGAACCGGGGGACTCCGGGGAGTCATCGGCGCAGGCACTAATCGAATCAACATTTATACCGTGGGAAAAGCGACGCAAGGACTTGCTGCTGTGCTGCAAGAGGAGTATGAATCGCCTTCAGCAGTAATCGCTTACGACTCCCGGCATTTCTCACCGGAGTTTGCGCTTGAAGCCGCTTTGGTGTTTGCCGGGAATGGCGTTAAGGCTTATGTATTCGATTCACTTCGTCCGACACCTGAGCTGTCGTATGCGGTTCGGCATCTGAATGCGGAGGCGGGAATAGTCATTACGGCCAGCCACAATCCACCGGAATACAACGGATATAAAGTGTTCGGTGCGGATGGCGGGCAGATCACACCCGATACGGCCTCCAGGGTAATCGAAGCGATCGGACGCATCGGCTCTTTCGAGGAGATCGTTAAGCTGGATCGGGTAGAGGCCGAAGCCCAGGGCTTGCTCGTATGGCTCGGCCAAGAGATTGATGATGCGTATACCCTTGCTGTTGCAGGTGTGAGCCAAAATCCCGAAATCATTCGTGAAGCGAGCGGCGATTACCGGATTGTATTTACGCCCCTGCACGGAACTGGTAATGTTCCCGTACGTGCAGTGCTGCAGCATCTTGGATTTCAGCATGTGGATATCGTGCCCGAACAAGAGCAGCCGGATGCCGATTTCTCAACCGTACAATCGCCTAATCCGGAAGAGCATGCCGCGTTTGAGTTGGCCATCACCCAGGCTAAGGCGTGCGGCGCCGACCTCATCCTCGGTACCGATCCGGATGCCGACCGTATGGGCGCTGTGATTCAAGACGATCAAGAGGAGTATTTTATCCTCAGCGGTAATCAGTCGGGCGCTATCATGTTGCACTACTTGCTAGAATCCATGAAGCAAAAAGGAACGCTGCCGGAGAACGGTGCTATCATCAAAACGATTGTAACCAGTGAGATGGGAGCTGCCATAGCAGCAGCTTATGGAATGTCCGTATTTAATACGCTGACCGGGTTTAAATATATTGGTGAGAAAATGACGCAGTTTGAGAAAACCGGAGAATTTGAATGTATTTTTGGCTATGAGGAGAGTTACGGCTATCTTGCCGGTAATTATGCCCGTGACAAGGACGCTGTCGTTGCCGCAATGCTCATTGCGGAGGCTGGCGCTTATTATAAAGCGCAGGGCAAGTCCTTATATGAAGTGCTCCAGGAACTCTACGATACCTATGGCTATTTTGCCGAGAAGCTGGAGACCAGAACGCTTAAGGGCATTCAAGGCGTACAGCTGATTGGGGGCATCATGAGCGCTTGGCGCGAATCGGCACCAAATGAAGTAGGGGGTATCGAGCTTAGTCAAATCGAGGATTTCAGCCTGGGACTGTATGATCTGCCGCAAGAGAATGTGCTGAAGTTCCGTCTCGCAGATGGAAGCTGGTTCTGTCTTCGCCCATCCGGCACGGAACCGAAGATCAAGATGTATTTTGCAGCTCAGGGAAGCACCAATGAGGAGGCACAGGCGAGGATCGCTGCGCTTACTCAAGATGTCATGGCTCGAATTGATGCCTATATCGAGCCGTTTCAGAAATAGAGAAAGTAGAATAAAGGACTGAACCTGACCGTTCGATGAAGAACGGGGAAGGCTCAGTCTTTTTTGATCATGATGTTTTTCCAACATTACGAATTTGGGCGCCTTTGATGCACCGGGACCTCTTTTTGCCCCCGTTTCATAGGCGATTGGCATAAGGGACAGGCTTTGTTCTCCTGGTCTCGTATGTCAGCAGAGGTAGGGGGGCTGACCCGCTGCCAGCCCTTACAGTTTGTGCTGGTGCACAGCCACACATCAACGATCTCTGTAGCAACGCTGGCAGTCTGACTGAGCGAGCTGGAAGCCGAAACCGAGCGCGAGCTCTGGTTTCTATGGCCAGCAGCACTCGCAAGGGCTGGTCTGGTAGAAGGGGATAGGGATGAGTGCTTGGCCGAGGCTTCTATGCTAATCGTCCGTTTAGCCGTAAAGGATGGGCGGGCCATCGATCCACCGACCTTGCCAGGTATGCTATTGCCTTGCTTGCTCTGTTCATCTGTGAGGAACACATCCCGGAAGAAGCGGGAAACCTCCGCTTTCCGTCCCCGATAAAAGCCGGGTGAACTGATAATCAATTCATCCCGTGCTCTTGTGATGGCTACATAAGCCAATCTCCGCTCTTCTTCCAGCGCGTCAAGCGCCTTATCCTCTTTGCCCGATAGAGGGCGCTGATCGTCCCTGCGCTCAGCATCCAGAGCCGACGTATGCGGGAGGATGCCTTCGCTTGCCCCGATGAGACAGACCGAGGGAAACTCCAGCCCCTTGGATTTATGGATGGTCATTAACCGGACCGCATCTGCGTGCTCGTCCCGTTTCATAGCCGCCATTTCCTTATGAACGATGATCAGCCGGTCGACAAACTCGACGAATTCGCTGATTTCGCTGAAGCGCTTTGCCGAAGCCTCCAGTTCATCGAGTCCCTCCTGTATAAATTCCTTATGGAGGGTCATCTCCTGACGCTCGTCCGCCTCCAGAAATTTGTCGTAGAATTGCCGCCTCATTTCCTGCACGGCTTGAAGGGGCTCCATCGCCTTAAGTCCCTTGATGAGCTTGGAGCGCGTCCTTATATTCTCGATCTGAAAATCCTTAAGACCGGGAAACGTGAGCAGGTGGGAAAGAGGACCTTTCTTGGGACGCGGAGCATCCTGCTGCCGGATGAAGGCCATGCCCTTGTCCCGGTTGATGTAAAGGGTGTGGAGCATACCCTCCATCGCCGTGAAATTGCGGCGGTCCAGCGACAGCCGCAGATGGTCCATGAGCGGTTTGACAATCCACTGCTCATAGAACAGATCTCCGTTCTCGTAATGAATGAACGGAATCTCCCGCATCACGAGCTGCTCGAAGATCGCTCGGCTGTTATTCGCGGTCCGGTACAGAATCGCATGATCACGATATGGCGTCCCATGCTCCTGAACCTGCGCGGTGATATGGGTCAGGAGCAGCTCCGCTTCTTGGTCGGGATCGCCGGGACGAAGATACAGCGGCACGCCGCTGCTCTTGCGGGTGGACTGAAGCTGCTTGGGCCGGCGGCGTTCATTGACGCGAATTATTTCATTCCCGAGCCCGACAATCGAGGAGAGGGAGCGATAATTAATATCCAGCGTCACCACCTTGGCCCCGGGGAACGTCTGGTCGAATTCCAGAATGAATTCGTTGCGCGCGCCGTTGAAGCCGTATATGGTCTGGTCATCGTCACCGACCACCATCAGGTTGCGGTGGGGAGCGACGATTTTCTTCAGCAGCTCATAAGGCAGCAGTCCTGTATCCTGAAACTCGTCGACCATGACATAACGATACCGCCGCTGAAGGGAGGCAAGAAGTCCGGGGTCATTAGACAGCAGACGGTAGGACAAGACCAGAATATCGTCAAAATCCATCTGGCCATGATCTTCCTTCCATGCTTCATATCGGGCGAAGATTTGTCTTTGCTCCACTTCGGCAGGGGTTTTCACGGACAAGTCGTCAAGACCGGTCAAACTCATCCTGTAAGCGGACCACAGCGAGAGCAGGGTTTCCGCCTCGTAGCTGTCCTGTAATCCCATTTCCCGCAGGATTCGCTTCATAATGAATTGCTGATGCCTGGAGTTGCTGAGAATTTCTTGTTTGTAACCTCGCGTTCGCAGCAGGTACAGGAAGAAGGAGTGAAAAGTTCTTGCCGTTACCTTGGCGGTTTCATTAGCTCTTAGGCCGGGAAGCGCCATAATACGCTCCTTCATCTCGGCTGCTGCCTTGGATGAGAAGGTGACCAGCAGGATGGAAGCAGGATCGACCCTCTGGGCAGCGATGAGGTAGCCTGTCCGGCTTACCAGCACGGAAGTCTTGCCGGAGCCGGCTCCGGCAAGCGTGAGCAGCGGTCCTTGCGTATGTCGTACGGCCTGGATCTGGGCTCGGTTCAGCAGCAGCCCCTGCGATTCCAAGCCGCGAAAAAAAGCCGCATCCGGCGCGTCATCGCTGATCAGGTCCTGGCTGTTCTCGAAGGAAGCCAGCTTGGCAAACGGAATATCCTGACGCTCACCGCCGTACGGGCGTTTATAAAAGGGTATGGATTTCATGAAATTCACCAATCATTTCGTATTTCGGTTATAGTCTTAACCAGTTTACCGGATTCTCGCAAGTCTGGCAAAGCGCAGGATATGGATGAGACATGGGCTGGCAGCCATTGAAAGGGAGCTTGATACTGTGAATAGGACTAACTTTATAGATCGGAAAGTGTTATATTGATGGAGAAATTTTAACATGCGAAATCTAAAGGAGGGGCCACATGCTGGTTGTTATTGTATTATTACAGCTCATTATCATCGGCATTCTTCTGAACATAAACGGCAAGCTTAAACCGCGCGATTACATAACTGAAGCGATGGAGAGGGATCGTAAAGTGCGGGAGGAGCGGGAGAAACAGCAGCGAATGGAGGCATTGTCGCATGAGAGCAGCGATAAGGGCGAAGATCCTTTATGATCTGAATTATTTATATGAATAATAAAAAAATCCCGGATTCCTCTCAGAAGCGGGAGACCCGGGATGAGGTAACGATGATATATGATCTGTCATTTCATCCTAATTCCTGTAACAGGATAGTCATCATTCACTGTGCATCGCTCCAATTCCACAGCTGTACTTCCCCGACCCGCAGGTCACGCACCCAGGAGACCTCCCGGAGGGTGAGCAGTTCCTTGACGGGGCCGGTTATGACAGCGCCATAGAGGTGAACGCCGTTTTGCTCCACATAAGCTAAGGAAGCGTCTACGTCTACGAACGGAGCAACCCGCTCGGCAATCAGTTCGTACTCCTGCAGAAGCCGCAGCGATTTCTTGAAATGCTCATTCCGAAGCTCCCCGTCCCCGTAGGTTTCTACTGAAGGGTAGTGTCCGCCACTGGACACGACTTTGCCGAACCAGCCTCTTTTTTCTTCCTTATAGGAGGTCACGGTCAAGTCGTCATGATGCCAGACAGGGTAAGCCGGGAAGCCGATGGGATTCGAGATTACTTCGTCTTCCCCACCGAATCGGGTATCCGGTCCGTTGTCAACCGCAAACCAGACGGACTCCATATTCCGGTTCTCAAATTGCTTCAGCAGCTCGTCGGTTGTGAAGAAACGGTTAAATGAAACATAGGCCTCGGCTACAGTACCCTCCGGCAGTTTTTCAAGCCGGGACCAGTCACCGCTCTTGGTGGAAGAGTCACCGCTCTTTGGTTCCTCAAGCTTTTCTCGTTCAGCTTCCTCTTCGCCTGCAGAAGAAGTCTCTGAGCTATCTTTTGGACGATAGAACATCTGTGACGAACCCGAGCTGCCATCTCTCCAATCCATTTCGACCGACGGTAGTCCAAACAGGAAGTTGACGGTGTATTGACCCACTGGAACCCGTTCACTCCCCACTTGTTTGAGCATGTCCCCGGACATTTCCTGACTGAAGAAGGTTTTGCCCTGACTGCTTAGCGAAACATCTATGTTAGGTTTGGAGATCGAGATGGCGGAAGCAATGGCATCCCGGTATTTATCGTTCCGGCTCGGGTTTCCAGTACCATAGAATAGCGCCGTTACAATGGAACTAATGACCGTAACAATTAGAAGCAGGGATATAACCGTCAGCGTGTTAGAGACCCGTGCTCTCCATTTGCCTCGGCGGACGATCCGTTTTTCTTTTTTGGGGGAGAGGGTGCTTTGATCGTCGGGGCGCTTGGGCATAACATTATTAGAGCCTGTGTTATCCATCCATTCATCCAGGAAAGCCTGGTATTCTTCCAGCTTTTCCATTTCCCGCTCGACTTCGAATTTTTCCTCGTCACTCAAACGGCCGTCTGCGTAATCCTTCAGTCGCTGCTTGAATTCTTCGCTCATAACGTCTCTTCCTTTCGTTTCATGTCTCGCAGCCGCTGTCTGGCCCGAAATAGCAAAATCTTGATATGGGATAAGGTGATGCCCATAATATCCGCCGCCTCCTGGTAGGTGAATTGATGAAAATCCACCAAGATAATCGCCTGGCGCTGATTCTCCGGAATAGCCGTCAGCATCTGGCCGATTTCATGCCGGACTTCTTGCTGAAGCAGGGTGTTCTCCGGCGTATCACGGTCAGCCACCTGTTCGAAAAAAACAGCTTCCTTCACGGTACTGCGGCTGGCTTTGCGTTGGTAATCCACATAAGCATTATGGGCAACCCGAAATAGCCATGGCTTGATTCGTTCTTCCTTCCAATCCTCCAGATACAGATAAGCCCGGTAGAAGGTTTCCTGAACCAGGTCCTCTGCCGTATGGTGGTCATAAGAGAGGGAGTACAAGTAACGGTAAACGTCTTTCACATAATGTTGATAAATCGACTCCAGACTGTTCAGTTTCATGTCCTCCTCTCTATATGAAACACGTATAACCGGAGCAAAAAGTTACAAGGGATATAAAAATGGAGGCAGGCCCAAGCTCGAAAAGCGCAAAGGCAAAAGTAAAAGCAAAAGAGCAAAAGCAAAAGCAAAAGCCCGCCAAGTTGAGCGGGCTCTTTGTATAAAACTATAGGTACGACAAGGGAGTGTGCCTGAGCACCAGAAGCAGTGGGCTCAAGCAAGCGATATTCAGCATCCATGTATCATTAGGCAAGCAATTAGCGCCTTGTATCACTTACTGTTCTTGTCTAGGTAAGCTGTCAGCGCTTTGTACTGCTTGCTGTCCTTTTCGGCATAGTCCAGCGCCGTTTTACCGGACGCATCTTGGATTGAGGCATCCACATGGTGCTGGTTCAGCAGCTTGTCGATGTAAAAGTCATTTTTGTTGATGACGGCCAGGTGAAGCGGTGTCTGACTGTCGAAATTTCGCAGGTTATAATCAAGCTCTCCGGCTTTCCCATCCATCTGAACAAACGGGTCGTATAGGGAGGAATCGCCGTCTACGATCAAATAGTGCAGCAGCCCGTTGCCGGTTGTTTCATCCTGGGAATACAGTCTGGCTTCCCCGGCAGCAATAACAATATAAATCTTTTGCATATTCAATTCGCCGTTGACCTGGATCAGCTTCCCGAGATTTTTCACCAAATGGCGTTCTTGGGCAGGTGCTCCTTCAGACTCGGAAGGTGCAGTTGGGCCGACCGGGATGGCCTCTCCGATCGAGGATTTTGGAATAATTTGTACCCCCTCGGTACCGACAGAGCCGACCTGATACCCAAGCGCTTCCGAGAAGTCCCGCACAGGGACATACAGCTTGTTCTGAATGACAACGGGAGGTTCGGACAGCTTGACCTCCGAGCTGTTCACGACAATTTTAGCAGGGGATGGGACGGCTTTCAGATATACAGCAGCGCCAACGGCGGTACCCGCTGTCAGCGTCACACCGACAATCGCGCCGAGTGCAAAAGCAGGAACAGAAGAGAAACGTTTTTTCATAATATCCTCCCACGGTGGTTTATGGACTTTTACACCATTATATACCAATCCAGTATTATCTCAATTGAATGTCTGGATCAAAGACGACGGTTCTCTGTTCATCCAAAGCCAATTGTCAACAGATCAGCCTTCAACTGCTCCTTACTGGTAATGGTGTCAGGCTGGTTTGTCTTCATCTCCGTCGTCAGTTTATTCACTAATCGTTCGATTGATAACATATCCCGATATTCAGGCGGGGAGTAGTCTTCCCAGTATTGATCTTCGCTGATGCCCATCGTATCCAGCATGCGCAAGTGCTGCTCTTGCACCTGCCGCGGCTGGCTCTCAAGCGTCTTTCGAAGCTGCCTTGGTCTTTTTACTCCATCCTGAAGGCTTGCTGCAACGCCCTCGTCGTCAGCCAGCTGCAGCATCAATTCCTTTGTTGCCATCTCTTTGAGGAGTGTGGAGTCATCAGGCAGCGGCGTGTCGCTCTGTGTGAGGTTATTCTTATAGGCGGATAAGCGTGATGTAGGTGGAGCCGACTTGAATCAACGCCTGTCCATTCAGATCTTCGCGCATGCGATGTTTCTGGCCGGAGTGATCGGAAGCATCGGTAAAGCACAGGATGGTGCTTATCGTCAGAACGCTTGCTACGGCGACACTGAGAATGGTGATGAATTTACGGTTTAATTTCATGCTGTCAATCTTCCTGGCATGAATAAATAGCAGTTTTAATACTAATATAGACGTTTCATCGACCTGAAAGGTTATGCAAAACTATGGAAAAACGCCTGAAGGCACGAAATCAAAAGTGCTTTCAGGCGTAGGTGGCCGCTGTGATAGGATCGGCTTCGTATTGATGCCTATTTGCGGAGCAGGCGGGATCTATGCGCGTATATGATCGCTTTGTCTGCCAGAAATGCAGCGTATAGAAGCAGAAAGACCGAATAAGGAAAGCCGGTTCCGTCCAGGCTTGGAACGAACCATTCGGCGGCAATGAAATACAGCAGTGTCAGCAGCACCGGCAGCTGCCGTTTCAGGCGGTATTTCCACACAGACCAGATCACGCCGGCAACCCCGGCGAACAGCATAACGAGGCGTACGGCATCCAATGCGGATTGTACGACTCTTCTTGCTTCCTCATTACCTATGGCAGCCGCATACTTGGAGGTGCGGCCGGCAAATATGCTTCGGAAGAGGTGAACCAAGGGGTTGCCTTCAATGTATCGGGATTCCAGCCACAGTGAGGCGAGGTTCCACGGCCCGGACATATACCTCAACCGATTAAAAAGCGGGATGTTCAGCCACCATGGAGACAGGATGAGCAAGTAACCGGCACTAATCAGAATAATGCCTCCGGTTACGATTTTGACCGGGCTACGGTACTTGATCCAGAAGGGAATGAACAATACCGGGTACAGCAGTGCCTGCAGATTGTAACAAGCCATAAGAGCGGTAAGTGCACCGGCAGCGGCATACCAGCCAGCCTGCCTCAATTCAAGCGCTCCAATTACAGCGCAGGCCAGAAGCAGCATTAAGGTTTGCATCGTAATATCCGGCAGGATCAGACGCACTGCGCCGTAAGCCGGCCAGAACAGAGCATAGATGAAGCACGACAGAAAGGCGATTCGCGTATTGAACATGTAGCGGGACAGCACAAATACCAAGTAAACGGAAAAGGCATGAAAGATGCATTGGAGCAGCTGGTACGCGACCAGAGCAGCATCCATGCTGCCGAATAGGGCAGCAAGTCCGGCAATCATAAGCGGCACACCGGGCATGACGCTGGAGGAATGGTCTTCAAGGTCTCCACCGGGGTGGCTGATCATGGCCGCACTTTGGATATATCGTTCTTCGATTACACTGCTAATGCTCGGTGAGGGTTCATGTCGGCCAGTCAGCACCAGCAGACAGGACATCACCAGAACCGCTGCAATCAGTATCAGCAGCAACCTTCGCTGCACACGGTTTAACGTCCATATGGAAAACAAAGGCTCCACTCCACTCTTTATATAATCTGTAGGTTAATCACATACATACCCTTATATATTAAAGAAAATTCAAGGAAATAAAAAGGCTCCGCAAAAAACGGAGCCATAAGTTCAAATGACGTTCGATTTAACCAGGATCTGTCCCATTCTAGAAGCCGCTGTGATATTTATCGGCGCTGGAAGATCGTTTCTTCGATGTGCCGTCCCGCTGCTTCTCTTCCTGACGCTCCAGCCTGGCATCTTCCATCGGAATCGGGTCCACATGCTGCTCGCTCTCAAATTTATCGAACAGGCTTTCTTTTTCCGTTGGATATTGTTCAGGGTGATCCATGTTGCCGGGACCGTTATCAAGCGGTAGATCCTTCTTTTTATCAGCCACTGATCTCACCTCACTATCATTGTGATACTACCTTTATACCTTATTTGAGGAAGCATCAAACATCGAAATGACGGAGGGAGGGGGATGGTCCACTCAGGAGATCACAGGAGATCACTCAAAGTATCCACTTCATGATGTCTCCAAACCAGCTGCGGGCTGCTGCTGTGTTTCGGCTTTAAGCCTGAGATAATGAACAAACAGTTCAACAAGTTCCGGATCAAATTGTGTGCCGGAGCATCGGTGCAGTTCCTCAATCCCTTCTTCGAAGGTTTTGGTTTTCTGGTATGGGCGTTCCGTTGTCATCGCATCAAAAGAATCAATAATAGTCAGCATGCGGCACAGCTTGGGGATTTGAATGCCCTTGAACCCGTGCGGATATCCGCCGCCGTCGTAACGTTCATGATGCAATTCAATATAAGGAACCAGTTCCTTGAACTTCTCGTTGGTTTCCGCAATCCGTTTCCCCCAGCTGACATGTCGTTTTACGGTTTCCCATTCCCCGGCAGAGAGCTTGTCCCGTTTGTTTAAAATACCCCAAGGGATTTCAAGCTTGCCAATATCGTGAATAAGTGCGCCGAGTACGAAATTGCGCCGCTCCACACTATCGAGTCCGAGCACTTCACTCATATCCATGGCGTAGCGGAAGACGCGCTTGGAGTGCTTGAATGTATCCACGTCTTTATACAAAAAGAGTTTAAGCTGCTGCTCGATATCGCGGACGTCATCCGCGAAGTCAATCTCGGATTCTTTATTGGCACCGCTGCCGTATACATGCACGTTGTTTTTACCCTGCTTCTTGGCGTAGTACAGCGCCTGATCGGCAAGCTCGACAAGCTGTGACTTGTCATGGATGTCAATCCGGTACGTGGCAATGCCGGCAGAGTAGGAGAGACACCCGGACGGGAAAATTTCGACCCCTTCGAAATAGGTATCGTTCAGCTTTTTGCGGAGCCTGTTAATGAAGGAACGGGCTTTGTTCTCATCATAGCCTGGCATGAGGATGGTGAATTCTTCACCGCCGAAGCGAGAGGCTACTACCTCTGCCACTTCGGATTCCACCTTTAGGTAATTGCCAAGGAACCCAAGGAGCATGTCTCCCTTCAAATGCCCGAACTGATCGTTGTACTTCTTGAAATCGTCAATATCAATCATGGCCAAAGACAGTGGTGTATCATTTGCCTTGGCTTTCTTGATTTCGTCTTCAAGCAAATTTTCGAAATAGCTGTGATTATATAATCCTGTTCGCTGATCTTTGATTGCTTTTTCTTGAACTTCATTGTACATGGAGAATAATTGTTTGAAGGAATAGGAGAGCATAATACTCAAACCTATGAACAAAGTTAAGCCGAACACGCCATTATGAACGATAAGAACGGAAAGAACCATGGACAGGATGAGCGTGCTTAAATAGACAAGCAGGGTGTCTTTTATGAAGGATTTAAGGATGTCATATAAAGATCCCCGATATAGCAAATAATAGTAGAAACCAAGGAGAAACACGTTAATTATAAAATATACGAGCAAGGCGCCGAGGTAAGCTCCAAAATGATTGTTTAGAATAGGTCCTGTCTGACCTCCTGCGGCGTTGAACACAAGGGAGGATCCGACGATCATAAGTGTATATATAGAGAAGTTTACGAAATGCTTCCAGAATGGGATTTTTCTGTCATATAGTGCTATTGCCAGAGTGTTAAACAGAATGACAGAAAGAGCGAATGGTGCTCCGTATATGAAAATGCAAGCCAAATAAACGGACGAATCCATGGATTGCAAATTACCCTCAGGCGGTAGCTGAAAGGTGAAGTAATTTAATATTAGGGCGGCACCTAACATTGCATAAACCCATACCCACTGTGAAGGGGAGTAATATAAAAATTCTCCTCGATGTACTAGTAGAAAGGTTAAACAGCCCATAAGTGAAATAAACACAAAATACAGCTGTCCTGGAAGTTCTCGAGAAATCTTAGGACGCTTAAATATGGACATAACGGTTTCTCCTCAAAAAAAGCATGGTGTATTCTCCACATTTTAAGATATAATGCGTCGCAAAACAACGAAAAAGATATAAAAAAACAGGCTGGAGTTCTCAGCCTGTTTTTTTGAAATAAGTCTTATTATCCCAATCTATAACCGGAAGTCAGAGCGACAACAACGGAAGCAACGATGATTGCATTCAAAACGATGCGGTTATACTTGATTTTATCAGTTTTCTTCATAGTTCTCCCTCCTTTCCAGATGGTATGATGTATTATTAATTTTGTGGTTCAACTTGTTCAGTAGTATCGGATTTTCGAATTATATTTTGAACGGTGGTATTCTTGCCGGAAGTCATGAGATGCACGATGTAGAGAAAAATACCAATGTTCATAATAATATCGCCGATACTGATTACCTGCGTTCTTGGATAGGGTGGGGATAACGGTATGATATCACCAAGAAGAGACAGGCGAGTGGAAGCATCCATTAAATAATGTTTGGTTGTAGCTGTCGCATCCATGAGCATGTCCACGTATATTGGATCAAGAACAGAAGCGGCACTCATGGATACGGGCATTCTGCCACCATTGACCGCCATGACGAGAAAGTTGAGGAAGACACCGGCTAATATACTGCCGAAACCTTTCTGATCCCGGTTCATCCAGAGGAAGATCATGCCGGCAACATAGATGAGCATAAAAATATATCCACTTGCGGCTGCCAGCCAATCAGAATTCTCTTGAAAACGGAATATGAGCAGCTGTACGATCAGGAGAATTGGGAAGATTAAGCCGCCCTTCAGACGTATCTTGCTGAATTGCAGCAGTCCGTGGCGGAGTCCGCCTCGTATCAGTCCGACAATTAACCCTAGTATAATGCCGTCAAATACCATGATAGAATTCCTACTTTCATAGTTCAGTATCTCTGTAATAAGATAATTCGACAGCGAAGTGGTAATTCCTGCAACCAGATTCAAATTTTATGGAAAAATTTCGGAGAATCATTTAAAAAGCTTGTCCCTTTATGTTTGAATCTAAGAGTTTATATACATTATAACAGATTAAAAGGATAAATCTTCCTACTTTTTTCGTGTTTCTATTGCAGAAAGAAGCAAATTCATGAACTTTACATACCTATGGGGGGTATAGTACAGTTAAAGTGTAACGAATATCATGTAAATAGGAGGACAACATCATGAAACAGGTGACATTGACAGTGGAGGGCATGTCTTGCAATCATTGCGTGAACTCGGTTGAAGGCGCGCTGAAGAGTGCGGGAGCGTCAGGCAAGGTCGATCTTGCATCCAATACAGTGGCTGTCGAATATGACGAGAGCAAGATTAGCCTTGAAGCACTGAAAGAAGCGATTGAAGAGCAAGGGTATGATATCGTATCCTGATGGAGCCCATTAAATTCCAAAGCTGAGAGCCTTGGCTGAATATGAAACCGGATGCCGGATACTGGCATTCCGGTTTTTTTTGCTGTAAAGTCACAGGCTGTGTGAGCTTGCGCAGCCAGATTTGAAGTTTCATAATAAATGGAACCATTCTTATAGAACATGAAGGAGTGAGTACCCGATGAACGATACATTGTCACTGCTGATGAATCATCGATCGGTTCGCAAATACTTGGACAAGCCGGTGTCGGAGGAGCAGCTTAGGGCCGTTGTGGCAGCAGGCCAGATGGCATCCACATCTAGTAATGTTCAAGCCTACAGCATCATTGCGGTTACCGATCAGGAGAAGAAGCGGCGGCTGGCCGGCTTGGCCGGTAATCAGGCTTATATTATAGAGTGCCCCGTATTCCTTGTGTGGTGCGCAGATCTGTATCGTTTGAAAAAAAGTACTGAGGCGCATTCGGGTGACAAGGAGACGTATGAAGATTCCACCGAGAATTTCATTGTGGCCACCGTGGATGCCGCTTTGGCTGCGCAGAATGCCGCGATTGCTGCGGAATCGCTGGGTCTTGGCATTGTGTACATCGGAGGGGTCCGCAACTCGATAGCTGATTTCTCCGAGGCATTGGAGCTGCCGGACCTGGTCTATCCGGTATTTGGCATGTGCCTCGGCTACCCGGACCAGGATCCGGGGCTTCGTCCACGCCTTCCGGTAGAAGCGGTCCTGCACCGGGACAGCTACAATCCGGGAGCCATTGAGGAAGTAAGAAGTTATGATCAGGTTTCCGCGGATTATCTATCCAAGCGGACAGCAGGCAAGAACAGCACGCCGTGGTCTGAACTTATGGCCAAACGCTTGGCGGAGCCGGTAAGACTGCACATGAAGGACTTTCTGAACAGGAAGGGTTTTATGAAGCGTTAATATAATGAACAGAGCCGCTTTAGGGTTGCTTCCCGCAACCTTAAAGCGGCTTTTTCAATGTTTCTCTATATGGAGAGCGGTTCTTCATAATGCCTGTGCCATATCATTTGCCAATTCCCTGCTGACGGTATTGGCCGGGCGTGATTCCTTCGAGTTTTTTGAACATCCGATTGAAATAAGGGGGCTGATACCCCGCGGCTTCCGCAATCTCATGAATGCGAAGATCCGTGGTCAGCAGCAGCTCTTTGCAGCGGTTCATTCGGAACGTTGTCAGATAGTCGATATAATTGGTGCCCGTCATCTGCTTGAATGCTTTGCTCAATTGGGATGCGCTGACGCCGGCCTCCATCGCCATGACATCCAGGGAGAGGTCCTGCATCCCGTTCTGCTCGATTTGCTCCAGCACGTTTTCGACTAGCGATTTCATGGAGCTGCTGAAGTTCTTGGTCAGCTGCTCGAGGTAGGGCTCGATGATTTCGCGTTGGAACCAGTCCACACAGGCCTTCGGGTCCCGAAGCAGGGACATCTGTTCCTGCAGATTGGAGAAATTATACACCTGATACGGATTTAAACCGGCCTGCAGCATAGACCGGTGAACGCTTGTGATTAAACGCATGAGCCCATGATGGACATGCCACTCCGAGCCTCCTCCGGCCTGAAGCGACGTTACGAAGCGGCTTAGGGATCGAAGCGCATCCCTCTGAAGTCCGAGATTCAAGGCATGAATGAAATCCTGCTCCAATTCCAGCGGATAGTCGATCCAGTCATTTTTCTGGGAAAGCACCGTGTCTGCTTCCAGCAGCTGGCTGCCTGCATCGAAGGAGCGGTAATGCAGCGCCCTTTTGGCCTGCTCGAGAATATGAGGAACATCGGTCCAGGTTGAGCTCGGTCCCCCTAATACGATGGTTGCCGACATGCGGAGTGTATCGCGCAGTGCCCGTATGATCTGATCGCACAGCAGCTTCATCCTGTGCATCTGCTCGTCGGCTGTGTGGGAGTCTGGAACGATCAAGATGACACCGAAGGAGCCGTCGAAGAAATTGATGGGATGCATATACGCGCTTATGTCCTCGGCCAGCTCTTGGATGACGTTCAATGCGGCATAGGTAAGTAGATGCTGATCGTTTTCCGTTAAAGGCGCGCGGTCCTCCCCGTGAGTATGCTGCTGCAGCACCATCGCGGAGAAATGTTTATGGGTAATATCAAGCTCCATCTCTTGCAGCTTGACCACATACTCGGGCTCCGTCAGGTGAGAGGCTTGTCCGCTCAGAAATTGATTGATATAAGCCTCTCTGATCGAGGGCAAGGATCGCTTCCATTGATTTTGCAGTGTATCATGCGAGAATCGGTACTGTTTCCACTCGTGTTCAATATAATCCAGTTCATTGTATCGCGAGTTCTGCTTGCTCTGATCGCCGCCAATGATATTCAGCATCTTGCGGATCGGACGGTACATGCTCTTGGAGGCGAACCAGCTTGCGCCCAGGGAAGCCGCAAGCGCAAAGGCAAAACAGATCAGAATGATATGGGTATAAGGCTTCGTGGGAGCGATGATGTTGGATTGCGGCGTTCCGGACACATAGGTCCAATTCTGCTGCATTTTTTCAAATTGAACGGTATTCACCAGCAGTACATCCTGATCGACTGGCACCTTCATCCGCAAATGATTTGTGTGTTGGGCATTCTGAGGCAGCTTCAGCTGTTCCAGAATCGCGCTCATCGCCTTTGGCATATTGCGGCTCATTCCGGATTCCCCGATGATATGGCCCTGGTCATCCAGCAGGAACGAGAGATTCTCGCTATTGCGGATCACATGCAGCTTCGACGGATCGATGTAGATGACAATCGCGCCGTAGGGTGTATGACCGTTGAACGGAAGTCTCATGACGAGTGCGTGTGAGGACCTCTCCTTATTGAAAGGCCGCTCCAGGTCATGGACCCAGAACATATCCGAATCCCCTTCCATGAGTTTGTTAAAGTTTAACGCATCCTGAGCCTGATCCAGCGTTCGAAGCCCGAGGTCGGGCTCCATGATTTTATTTTGTTTTTTGATGTAGAGATAGACCTGATCCACCAGGGGATCGGCGTTTTCCACAAGGTTCAGTGTATTAAACAGCTCGTTTGTCTCCTCGATATTCGATACAAAGTCCATGTCGGACAAGGAGGGCTTAAAATGCGGCTTCACGACCATATTGAGCGCATAATGGACCAACTGGGTGAATTGCTCGTCCACTTGTCTCGCGGCGTCAACCAGAGCTTCCTCGTTGCGCTGCTGATACTGGTTGATCATATGCTGGTTCCCCACATACAGGTAAACGGCGGTTATGGCTGAGATGGGGAGGCATGTCAACAGCACGGCAAGCGCGATGCTTCTCCAATACATAATACCTTTGAAACCGGATTCAAGATTCTGCTGCCTCATTACTTTAACCCCCTGTTGGCATAGACAATTCAAGGCTAAATCGTAGAAAGCCGGAAATGATTAAATACTATCATAGCGAATGAGCGGATTGGTTGAAAAGATCATATTTTCCTATTGGTGTTGGTGAGAAGCTGTTTATTCACCCAGGAAAAAAAGTGCAATCCAAGGAAATGGAACATAAGAGATGCCTTGCAGAATCAGCACTCGCCGTGCACTGTATCGACCGGAGCCGGATTCAAGGCCCTGCGGAAAAAAAGTAGAATTGCAGGTAATTTTGCAACCGTTTACATTAAGGTTACGTTCCGAGAACGGTATGTTGGACGACACGACAAGGCTGAAAGTGAGGGAGTAACGATGAAAGCACAAGAAACCGTTCGGTCGGCAAAAGGAAACAGGAGGCCGCCCATTCCATTGAAATCCAAAACAAAATGGGGACGAATATGGTCGGATGTTGCGCGTGACAAGTATTTGTATGTGCTGGCTTTGCCGGGCCTTATCTTTTTTATCATTTTCAAATATATTCCGATTACGAATCTCGTCATAGCCTTCCAAGAGTATTCTCCCTACTTTGGGGTGTTCGGAAGCCCTTGGGTAGGGTTTGAGCATTTCACCCGGTTTTTCTCCAATCATGACTTCTGGATGCTGCTGCGAAATACGTTAGCGATCAGCTTCCTGAGCCTGATTTTCTTTTTTCCGGCACCGATCATTCTATCCTTGATGCTGAACGAAGTACGAAGCTCCATCTATAAGAGGACCATTCAATCTCTGGTGTATATCCCCCACTTTTTGTCGTGGGTATTGATCTATGGCCTGACCTACCTGATGTTCTCGCAATCGGAGGGCCTGTTCAATAAGTGGTTAATCTCCATGGACTGGCAGACGGTTGATATTCTCTCCAACCCGAACTACTTCTGGGGCATGCTGACGGCGCAGTCCATCTGGAAGGAGATTGGATGGGGAACGATCATCTTCCTCGCCGCCATTGCCGGAGTGGATCCGCAATTATATGAAGCGTCGGTCATGGACGGTGCGGGACGGATGAGACGGATGTGGCACATTACCCTGCCCGCGATGCGTAACGTGATCCTGATTCTGTTGATTCTGCGCCTGGGCACGATCCTCGATACGGGATTCGAACAGATCTATCTGATGATGAATGCACCTGTCACCAATGTAGCCGAAGTGTTCGATACTTATGTGTACCGGGTCGGGATTCGTCAGGGTGAGTTCAGTTACAGTACAGCTATCGGATTATTCAAATCGATTGTCGGTGTCATTATGGTGGTTACGGCCAACCGATTGGCAAGGCGATACGGTCAAGAAAGCTTGTACTAACAACAGATCGGCGAAGACAAGGAGGAGAAAAGCATGCATGAAAAAGGATGGAAAACAAGGCTGTTTGGTCTTGTAAATAACAGTCTGCTGCTGATCATCGGTTTGGCAACGAT
Source organism: Paenibacillus sp. Cedars (assembly GCF_003184205.1). Taxonomy (NCBI): domain Bacteria; kingdom Bacillati; phylum Bacillota; class Bacilli; order Caryophanales; family Paenibacillaceae; genus Paenibacillus; species Paenibacillus sp. Cedars. The sequence goes on along the minus strand of NZ_CP020866.1, from coordinate 5,250,480 downwards.
ATTTCCCATTTACTATACCGTTATTTTGTCGTTTACCGATCCCGTGGAGTATTATCAACGAAGCCTGATTCTGTGGCCGCGCGTTTGGACGCTGGATGCTTATAAGCATCTGCTGTCCAACGGCTTGTTTGTCACTTCGATCTCCGTTAGCGTGTTTCTGGCTACGGTGGGCACGCTGCTCAGCCTGCTCGTGACCGGGGGCCTGGCTTACGCGGTGTCCCGTAAACGCCTTCGGTTTCGCAAGGCCATGATGGTTATGGTGTTAATCACCTTTCTCTTTACGCCAGGGCTGGTTCCGCTGTACCTGGTCGTCCGTAACGTGGGACTCATTGACAGCATTTGGTCGCTTATCCTGCCCAGCTTGACCAGTGCGTGGTATGTGCTGCTCATGAAGGGATTCTTCGACAGCATCCCGGAAAGTCTGGAGGAAGCCGCGATGATCGACGGCTCCAATGATATCGGGGTATTTTGGCGGATTATCCTGCCGTTGTCGCTGCCTGCGCTGGTAGCCTTCGGGTTGTTCTTTGCGGTCGGTTATTGGAACACCTACTTCAACGCACTGATGTTTATTAATGACCAGAAAATGTGGCCGCTGCAGGTGCTGCTGCAGAATATGCTTGTAGATCCAACCACAATGGGTTCGGGCAGTGGCGGAGGATTCGCCTTCCAAGTGAACCGCCCCGTTCCAACGGAAACGTTGAAGATGGCAGCGGTTGTTATTGCAACCGTTCCAATCATGTTAGTGTATCCATTCCTGCAGAAACACTTCGCGAAAGGGGCGATGGTGGGCTCCGTCAAGGAATGAGTCGATATACGGTCTGTTTTTGCCACCATGATCAGTCAGGTCGAATAATTCTAAATAAGGGAGAAGGTCTAATGATGAACAACATGGAACCAAAGTCAGGTAAGCCGTTTTTAAAAATGACAGGGCTGCTGCTCTTGGCAAGTTCGCTCTTGCTTAGTGCTTGCGGCAGCGGGGCTGGTAGCGCCTCGAGCGATAACGTGGGAGGAACAGACAGCAGTGAACCTACCAGCATTACGATCCAGACCTTGAACTATGCCACCGAATTTATTGACAACACCAATCCGCTTTGGAAGGAGCTGGAGAAACACACCAATACCAAACTGAACATTACGTGGCTGTCCCCATCCACGGCTGAAGAGAAGATCAATGTCATGCTCGCATCCGGTGATCTTCCAGAGGTTACTTTTGTGGAAACGATGCAGAACCCTCAGCTTCAGAAGATGCTGAAGCAGGGGGTGTTCTGGGATTTGACGCCTTTTCTTAAAGACTACCCGAATTTAAATCGCGAAGAGTTGAAGGACATGTGGGAGATCACCAAGGTGGACGGCAAGAACATTGTCATTCCGCGATACTATCCAAGCTATGGCGGCGGTGTGTTCCCGATGATCCGCAAGGACTGGCTGGATGCCCTTGAGCTGGAAACGCCCAAGACTCTGGATGAGTTTCATAATGTGTTAAAAGCTTTCAAAGAGCAGGACCCGAATGGTAACGGACAGGCTGATGAAATTCCATATGCGGCGAATCCCGGCGCACTTGCTTACATTTATAATCTCTTTAATGAAACACAAGGGGCATGGAAGCTGGAGGCCGATAATACGCTGTCTCCTATCCTTACGTCGGACGAGTCCAAGGAGGCCATGTTGTGGATCAAAAAGGCCTATGAAGAAGGATTGTTCCCCAAAGATTTTGCGATCATGAAGTTCTCGCAGGTGATGGATACGATGCGAAGTGCCAAGGCAGGGGTAGGCGGCATGTCCATGAACCATGCGTGGGTAACTGGCGAAGCGGTGAAAAATGTGGATCCCAAGGCTGATTTGATGCCGCTTGCCTACTTGGAGAATCCAAACGGAGTGAAGTATACGCCTTCAGGATCTCCGTACTATGGAGTGTACCTGATTCCGAAGAAAGTGCCGGAGGCAAAAGTGAAAAAAATTCTGGAGCTCTTCGACTATGGCTACAGCCCGGAAGGAAATGAGATGCTGACCTACGGGATTGAAGGCGTCCATTACACGGTCGAGAACGGGAAGAAGGTTGCAACGCCGCAGGCCGTCAAGGATAAGACAGGTGACGGCAACCTGAACAATTTCATTCACCTTGTAAGTGACGACATGGCCATCAACGCGGTAGGGATGCCGGATGAAGTATACACACGGAACGTAGACATCGTCACGGAGCGCAAGACGGTGCAGGTTCCGAATCCTTCGGGAGAGTTGTATTCGGAAGCCTATAACAAATACTATCCAGAAATCTCCAAGAAAGTGGAGGATATGCGTGTCATGGTCATCACCGGGAAAGAACCGGTTGAGTCGTACGATAAATTGATTGAGACGATAAAAAATGATCCGAAAATGGCGGAAATTACGGAAGAGATGACGAAGGTATATCAAGAGAAGTTTGCAAAATAATGGAGTGATCCCAAACCCCGCAATGCGTGTGAATTCACGCATTGCGGGGTTTTTCGCGGGTGTTTTTCTAGAGGCATGAATATCGAAAACAGCCCCTCATGTTAAGTCTTTGATGTCTAATATCATACATCCTATAATTTTACATTAAAGTATAAAATATTACATGAGGGGAGGACATAAAGTCATGGAAACGAAGGAAGGCATAAAGTTTGATATCGAGCGAGAGCGGCACAAGCTTCACAAGATAAAGCAGCGGTATCGTGATTTTAATCATCCCAAAGTCCTCAGACAATCGATTGTGCTCGACGAACTGATTAATCAATATAATCGAGTCCTTAGAGAGAACAAGCCGATTGCTTGAACAATCGACTTGGCGTATGGATAGCTTTTCTTATAGTCCGTATAAGCGAACGGCATTCTCGTATAACCGCTCCCGCGCCGCAAGCACGGATACCCCTTGAAGCTCTGCCCAGGCAGCGGCAACGGCGGAGGTCATCCGAGGGTGGGTCATCTGCCCGGCAAAGGGACCTTCGAACGGCCAAGGTCCATCGGTCTCGGTCATAACAAGATGATCGGGGTACAGGCGAGCAATTTCACGAATTTCATCTTCATACAGGATATCAGGCGTAAAGGAGATATAATATCCGTTACCCGCCATCCGCAGCAAGGTGTCACGAGAGCCCTTAAACCAATGGAAATGGGCACGGGTGACGCCATATTTTTCGAGCAAGCGACATGCGGTTTCCGCATCTTCATATACAGCATGCAGAATCACAGGTTTATGATGCTTTTTCGCAAAAAGAATAAATTGTTCCAGTAGATATTCATATGGACGGTTATCCCACGAACGGCCCTCGGATTCAGCTTCTAATTTTGCATAATAGGGGAGACCCACCTCACCGACGGCAATCATGTCATCGGCATGTTCTTCCATCCAGTCCAGCAGCGCCTTCGTTTCAGCAGAGGAGGGGACAGGCTGCTCCGGATGATAACCGAATGCAGCCCGTACCATTGTTCCGTACAGCCGGGACAGCTCCAGATTCCGTTTGCAGGAAGCCAGATCCATAGAGACAGAGATGATGCTCTGAACCTCGCTATGCCGGATATCCGCCACAATCGCTTCCTGATCGGATAACGAATAACGGTCCAGATGAATGTGGGTGTCTAACAGTGGAGCTCCGGCCCCTGTTTGCGTTAGTGATTTCATCGTTACATACCCTTTCTACCAAGCTTTCTCGAAGCTCTGTGGCATTGATGTGATGGAAGCTGGATGATGAATGATTATTCTGTTTACGGTTCACGTTGTTACTGTCCGCGTTCTTGCTGCTCCTCCCGCATCATGGCGGATATTTCGGTTTTCAGCGTGATGAAGGATGGATCCAGCAGAATTTCCTCACGGCGTGGACGGGGGAACGGGACCTCGATTCGTTTTAAAATGGCCCCAGGCCGCGCCGACAGAATATAGATGCTGTCGGAGAGCAGAAGTGCTTCCTCAATATGATGGGTAATCATCAGCACCGAACGGCGCGTCTCCTCCCATATATCGAGCAGCCAGCGCTGCATATCACTGCGTGTCAGTGCATCGAGTGCGCTGAAGGGCTCATCCAGGCACATCACTTCCTGCGGGCTCATCAATGCGCGCAGGAAGGCGGCCCGCTGCTGCATCCCTCCTGAGAGGGTATGCGGATACGCCTTCTCGAAGCCGGCAAGTCCGGCCCGTTCCATCCAGCGCCGGGCATTTGCCCTGGCGACGGCCTTCTGGGTTCCTCTGAGCTCCTCGGGAAGCAGCACGTTGTCCTCCACCGTTCGCCAAGGGAACAGGGCAGGCTGCTGAGGCATGTAGGCAATGAGCCCTTTTTTTCCCGTTACGTCACGACCATCCATGAAGACTGAGCCGGAATCAGGAGCCGTTAAGCCACCGATGATGTGGAAAAGTGTGCTTTTTCCGCTGCCTGACGGCCCGATAATCGAGACGAATTCACCGGGCTGTACCTGAAGCGCAAGGTCATCCAGCACATGAACCTCGCTGCGTCGGTCGCGGAAGGTTTTCCGAAGGTTTCGTACCTCCAGCGCAGGCGTTCGAGAGGCTTCCACGGAGGGGGGATTAAGCCCACCCTGGACCGGCGGAGCAACTTGTTGTGTCATATCGCGAAATACCTCCTTCATTAAGGATGATCGTGTATTGGCCCATGACTGCTGGGCATTAGCTTTTTCGGTTCCAACGGATCAGCCGTTTCTCCAGCAGGGTGATAAGCAGAACCATCAGCAGGCTGAGCAGGACGATGACCAGAATCGCAACGAATACCCGATCCGTGCGGTAGCCGGATTTTTGCAGCATCATGTAGTAACCGATTCCCCGGTCGGAGCCGATCCATTCTCCGATGACCGCACCCATGACGGAATAGGTGGCCGCGATCCGAATCCCGGAGAAGATGGAGGGAAGGGCATGAGGCAGCTCCAGCTTGGTAAAGATTTGCCATGATGTAGCCCCCGCCATCTGCATGTAATTCATCATGGTGCGATCGGTTCGGGCGAGCCCGTCCAGAGCCGCAACGGCCACCGGGAAGAAGCAGACCAGGGTAATCACAATAACCTTGGGCAGCATGCCGAAGCCGAACCAGATCATGAGGAGCGGCGCAAGGGCGATAGTCGGTACATTCTGGCTAAGAATCAGAAGCGGATAAAGAGCTGTTTTGAGAAAAGGCACCATATGCAGAGCCAGTGAAATCACAAGTCCGATTGTTGTTCCGATGATAAACCCGATCAAGGTTAGCTGCAGGGTGGCTAATGTATGCTGGAAAAGACCGGCAGCACCGGTAACTGCCTCGGATCCGATCGCCGTTGGCGCAGGCAGAATAAATTTTTCGATATCGAAGATCGATACCGCCGCCTGCCATACCAGCAAAAAGAAGAGGACCGCCACAACAGGCGGCCAGACGGAGCTCCACCAGCTTCTCATGGACGATATTTCTCAGTCAGCTTATCCATGCTGATGCCGCTCGGATGATGTGCGATTTTGACCTGGGATATGATGCTGGGACTTCCCGCATTCACCAGCGCCTCATGCATGCGCTCGACGATCTTTAGCAGCTCGGAGAGTTCTCCTTCCATGGTTGTCTCCAGTGCATGGACCTCGTACTTCACACCCGAATCCTCAATAACCTTGATCGCTTCATCCACATAAGGGATGCTGTCCCGTCCACCCGGCGTCCGGGGTATCACTTGAATGCTCAAGAGGGTGTTCGCCATATATAATCCATCCTTTCGTGCAGCGATATGATTATGAAAGAGAGACAGCCTGCTGTCAGGCCGACTCTCTTCTTGATAGAAAAAGACCTTATGGTTGTTCCGGTAAAAAATCATTGGTGAACGCGCGGTCTGCATCAAGCTCTTTCTCCAGCAGTTTGCGCTCAAACATCCAGTCGGCATACCCCGACCATACTTCGGCTTTCTGTTCACCCCAACGAGGCGCATCATCCTGATAGCGGGGACTCAGCCATTTCTGGCTGGCCAGAACCAGCTCGGCATCCAGATCAGGCACGGCCTTCGAGAGCAGCGCTGCTGCATCCTCAGGATGCTCAATAGCATGGTTGTATCCTTTGGAAGTAGCCCGCATGAAGGCTTTGACAAGCTCAGGGTCCTCTTGGATCAGCTTCTCGTTGGTCACGATGACCGGCGTGTAATAATCGAGCTGGTCAGAGTAGTCCTTCACATAGATCATATCAAGCGGCTCATTGCGGAGCTCGGCTTCGATGCCCGTCCAGGCGTAGAATATCCAGGCGAAATCAATGTCGCGTTTGACGGCAGTAAAATAATCGGCATCGCCCATGTTGACCATATTAACTTTGCTGACATCGGCACCGTCGATCTCCATGATGGATTTCATGACAGCTTCCTCAACGGGGGAGCCCCAGCCGCCATAGGATTTACCTTCGAAATCTCCAGCCTTCACGATCCCTTTGTCCTTGGGAGCGGCAAAGCCGGATGTATTATGCTGAATGATCGCCGCAATGGAGACGAGCGGCAAGCCTTGCGTTCTGGCGAGGGTTACCCCTTCCTGATAGCTGATGCCGAACGGCACGTTACCGGATGCGACCAGCGTATCCGTTCCACCGGCTCCCGGCTGGACGATCTGGACGTTGAGCCCTTCCTCCTCATAATATCCGAGCTCCTTCGCTGCATACAGACCCGTGTGATTGGTATTGGCGGACCAATCGAGCATCAGCTGCACGTCACGGAGTTTCCCAGGACTCTTGGCGTCTTCTCCTTCAGCGCCTGTGTTCTTGTTCTGTCCGCCTGTACCGCATCCGGCCGCAACCATCAGCAGGACACAAGCGAGAAGCAGGGGGACCCATCTTCCCTTCTTCATCGTGTCTTCTCTCCTTATGAGTTCTATTTCTATTACCTCGTAACTCCACAAAAAAAACGCCCCGATAATCTCAGGACGCATGACGGCGTAAGTGTATAGTACGGCAAATATGGCTGCCGCAAACATTGGCTTCCTACGCTGGCATTACCCAGATCAGGTGTAAGGGTCAGTATCAAAGCGGATACACTCTCAGCCGGCTAAATTCCAGCTCCCCCGATATTTATGAAGTTTCGATCAGTACATCCGTTATTATAGTCCTAACACCAAGACCTGTCTAGTTTTCGAAAAAGGTCATGAACAGGACAGGCCTTATGTAGGGAACCGCGTTTAGGCAGCCCAAGAGTTCAGCATATGAACATTTTAAGAGATGAAATGTTGGATACCGTGCTGCGTGCGGGTTAACGCTGGAAGAACTCGATCCATTCCCCTTCGGGACCATGCACGAAGAAATAACGGTAGCCGTTCGGGAGAGTGACGATTTCCTCGTCCAGATGAGGAACTTCAAGTCCTTGGACGCGTGCATACTCTTCTTCAATATCATCCGTACTGACTGCAAAATGGTGCACCGTTCCTTCCGAAGGCAGCGAGTCGCTGTAACCCTGGATAAGTTCGACTTCCGTTTCGTCACTTCCATTAAATCCGAGGAACGCGAGTTGAATGACCCCATTGGTATGAGTCAGGCGATTCTTTAGTTCAAGGCCGACTACCGACGTGTAAAACGCTATCGTGGCTTCCAGGTTTCGGACTACAATACCAACATGATCCAATCGTTTCTGTGACACTGCCATACACCCTTTCCGGTTCGTATAAGATATGAAGAATAATATCATATGATTCCTATACGTCAAGTAGGTGATTGATATAGTAACTTTTCAGGTTTTCACGTGTTTAATTGAGTGTAGTCCTTGCATTTGAAGTACACCCGTCCAGTAGAAAAACTTCATTATATAGATCTTCTAGCGATGTGCCGGATAGATGATTTTTCTTTGATTTCCTCGTCTTTACTTTTGGATGGGTAAAAAGTATCATGAGGAATAGAGAGCTTAATTCAAAAGACCTAAATCATCCATCGTGTACAAGCTTACCTTTTTGCCAAGGGGGAGTGCTTATGAGTCCAACTCCAGCAGATCATCTGTGGATTCGACTCGCCATTATATATGCATTTATTCAGATAATGACTGTTCTGTGGATGCCTGATGCTTTATCGCTTCAGCGTGTGCTAGTCATTATTGCTCCTATGGCCGCCTCCGTGTATTTAATCCGGGTCAGCCGGCGTTATAAGGCACATCTTCGCAGGTTTTGGTTTATGGTAAGTATCGGACTGATGGCCGATGCAGCGGCCCGGATCGTCTCCTCCTTTTTTTTCGGGTTCGGGAAAGAGAGCGCTTTCCAGATATCCAGCTATTTCTGGGGACTGGAAGTGATCCTGTTCGCCAGCTGCCTCATCTATTTGTTCCGGCATGTTCAAGGCCCGCTAAGGGGGCTGCGGTTTATGCTGGATATCGTCATCGTTGGCGTAACGTTCATGACGGTGGGCTGGGAGTATTTAATCAAGCCCGAACTTCAGGACAGTACGTATTCGGGGGGGACTGGAAGCGTATGGGTGGATATGCTGTTTCCGCTGTGCGGAATGGTACTTATTTTCTTTACCGTGGTGTTGTATTTTAATACCAGGCAATTAGGGAAATGGGCGGTCATTTCATTAAGTCTTGGCGGAAGCGCTTATATTATGGGTGATGCTCTGCACTTTTATCTCGTCCATTTCGTGAATCTCGAAGTTCGTGCATATCTTGATCCTTTACATACGTTATCTGTGTTTTTCATTGCTTCTGCAGGTGCACAGCCCGCTCCCGATACCGGAAATCAAACGGTGAAAGAGAGGGAACCGCGTCCTGTAGGAACCTTGATTGTCAGATATTTGCTTCCATATGGCGTGCTGGGCGGAATGTTTGCCCTCATGGCGCAGCGGTTCGGTGGCTGGAACGGTCTGTTTACCGGTCTATCCCTGTGCGTCATTCTGATTCTGTTCCGCCAGATCCTGATCCAGTATGAGAATGACCGCTTGTTACATCGACTGCATGAAAGTCTGAGGCAGAGCGAATCGCTTGCTCACCGGGATGATCTGACGGGATTGTATAATCGTCGTTACTTCAACGCAAGACTGTCCAGCTCCTTGTTAGAGGCCGATCGGACAGGATCGCGGGTAGGGCTTCTCTACATGGACATGAATCGTTTCAAAAAGGTGAATGATCGTTATGGCCACCGTGCCGGAGATCTGTTGATCCGCAAGGTTGCATGCCGCCTTCAGTCGCTGGAATCCAAAGGGATTCTGGTGTCCCGTCTAGGGGGAGATGAATTCACCGTGATGATCCAGTCGGCCGGGGAGGATCAGGAGCTGATCTGGATGGCGGAGGAGATTTGGATGCTGCTCAGCGAGCCTTATGAACTGGAGGGATATGAAGTTAGAACGTCGCCGAGTATCGGCATTGCCGTGTATCCCGATCATGCCCGGAACGATCAGGAGCTCATTGGCCGTGCGGATGCAGCGATGTATGCCGCGAAGGAGCGGAATGCCCGCTGGCACTTCGATGTGGACCGGACGATGCAGCTGCAGCTTTTGGATCAGAAGATTGAATAAGGGATGGATAACCAGAAATATCGACAATGCGTTGTTAAAAGCAATATAAGTCGATTTTTGTAGATTAAAACCCTATCATTGCACGAATCTTGCGCATTTCTCATAAAACAGGTCATAACTTCGATATAAAATCCATAAAATGCAAAGAAATCATATTCAAAATGCCGATAAGAAGCATAGTGAGAGCTAGCTTGCCAAGGAGGACGAACATGATTTGCGACAATTGCAGCACCTTTGAACCGATTGAGGACCAGGGGACCGTTCATATGAAGCCTGCAAGCGGTGAGCTTATTGGCTTGCTTGCACTGAACGGCTACACGGTACAAGAGAACAATGAGGGTTGTGCTGTGAACTATAAGGAACTTGCGGAACTAATCTCCATGATAAAGTGTCTGCAACCCCTTCCGCTGAAGATTCGTCAAGAGCTGTCCTTCTGTGTTACCGGTGGAGAAGCTCCACAGATCCGGCATACGTGGACCCCTATGCAGAAGTTCGAGCTGCAGATGGAGCATTACGATATGGTCAATGTCATTTTACATAAGCAGTTTACGAGCTATATGCAGCCCATTGTAGATCACTTTGAGCAGATCGTTGCATATGAGTTTTTGCTTCGTCCGATAGAGGGGGGAGTCGCGTTCCAACCGTATGAGCTGTTTGAGACCGCCCGAAAAACCGGACTGCATTCTTTTCTGGACCGAGCGGCACGAACCTGTGCAATTGAAACCAGCGCAGAGTGGCTTCCTTTAGGTGTGAAACGTTTCGTAAACTTCCTGCCATCGTCGATATATGATCCTCAGATGTGTCTCAGTCATACTTTTAATACCATCGACAGGCTCCATTTGGATCCGAGGGATTTCGTGTTTGAGGTTGTGGAGACCGAGAAGATCGATGATGTGAAGCACCTCCAATCGATATTCGAGGTTTATCGCAGTCACGGGATCTCGGTAGCCATGGACGACGTAGGGGCGGGCTATTCCACGTTGGAGCAGATGATCAGGCTTAAGCCGGATTATGTGAAGATCGACCGGAGTCTTATCGACCATTGCGATCGAAATGCCGCCCAGTAGAAGCAGCTTGAAATGATCACGAACATGGCTCATGATTTCGGGGCTATGGTGCTGGCTGAAGGCATTGAGAGACGGGAGGAGTTTCATTTTTGCCGAGATATCGGGATCGAGCTCTCGCAGGGGTATCTGTTCGGTAAACCATCCGAGCGCCCTCCGCGTGATCCGCATTCTCAACTGATCTATTCATAGCCTACATAATCGGTAAATACCTGCCAAAGTGAGAATGAAGCTCGCAGCTGATTGGTGAAGCCTTGGCTTGGACCCTGCAAATACAGATACCTGCCAAGGATGAGAATGGGCCCCTTCATAATGAGAAGGGATGCTTGAGGGGCCCATTCTCTATATACAAACAAGAGCCCTGGAATAATATCCAGGGCTCTTGTTTATGGGAGGGGAAGGGACATGATGTCCCCGTTGTCCCCGTACCGCTTATCTTGCAGCTTTTACCTCTCCAAGTCCGCTAATGCTGTATTCTTTGCCGTTCACGTTCAGGACAGCAGGTGTATCCGTCTCGTTCACGATGATGGTCTCGCTGCCTTTCACGTTGACCTTCAGTCGGGATCCACGGAACATGACCTTGAAGGAGAAGGAAGACCAGTGACCCGGAATGAACGGATTCAGGTGCAATACGCCGTCTTTTACACGAAGGCCGCCGAAGCCGTGCACAACGGACATCCAGGTTCCTGCCATGCTGGTTGTATGACAGCCGTCCTCGGTATCGTTGTTATAGTTGTCGAGGTCCAGGCGAGCTGTACGAAGGTACATCTCGTACGCTTTCTCCTGATATCCAAGCTCGCATGCGAGAATGGAGTGTACGCAAGGAGAGAGGGAGGACTCATGTACCGTGAACGGTTCATAGAAGTCGAAGTTGCGTTTTTTCGTTGCCAGATCGTACTGGTCGCCCAGGAAGAACAATCCTTGCAATACGTCAGCCTGTTTGATATATACCGAACGCAGAATGCGGTCCCAGGACCAGTTCTGATTCAGCGGCAGATGTACAGGGTCCAATTCCTTAACGGGAACAAGTTCCTTGTTGAGGAAACCATCCTGCTGCAGGAATACGCCGAGCTCCGCATCTTCCGGATAGTACATTTTGCTGATGATATCCTGCCACTTGTCCGTTTCTACCTCTTGCAGCTCGAGCTTCGCCGTAAGCTCTGCATAGCGGGAATCCTCGTTCTCTTTCAAATATTCCAGCACATCAAGGGTGTATTCCATCGTCCAGCTGGCAATCCGGTTGGTATACCAGTTATTGTTCACATTGTTCTCGTACTCGTTCGGTCCGGTTACACCCAGCATCATATACTGATCCTTCGCGGGGACATAATTCACGCGCTCTTCCCAGAAACGGGAAATTTCCACGAGCACTTCCAGTCCGTATTGACCAAGATAAGAGAAATCGCCGGTATAGTTAACATAGTTATAGATGGCGTACGCAATGGCGCCGTTACGGTGAATTTCTTCGAACGTAATTTCCCATTCGTTATGGCATTCCTCACCGTTCATCGTCACCATAGGGTAGAGAGCACCTTTGGTGAAACCAAGCTTCCTGGCATTTTCCTTCGCTTTTTCCAGGTGTTTATAGCGGTAGATGAGCAGGTTGCGGGAGATGCTGGCATCCGCGGTGCTCAGGTAGAATGGCAAGCAGTAAGCCTCGGTGTCCCAATAGGTGCTGCCGCCGTATTTCTCCCCGGTAAAGCCCTTCGGTCCGATGTTCAAGCGGTCGTCCTCGCCGCTGTAAGTCTGGTTGAGCTGGAAAATGTTGAAGCGGATCGCCTGCTGGGCTGCCACATCGCCTTCGATAACGATATCGCTTTCCTTCCATTTGTCGCCCCAAGCTGCAGCTTGCTCCTTCAAGAGCAGCTCAAATCCGGTTTCGACGGCCGGCTCCAGCACCGCACGCGCTGCGTTCACCAGTTCGCCCAAGCCATGATTGCGGGAAGTGACGTTGGCGACATATTTATAGACGGTGATGACCTCACCTTCTGATACGGATACACTTGCACGGTTGGCGGCATATTTCTCTTGTTCTATCAGCTCTGCTTGCACATCAAGCTTTTCGCCGTTCTTCACGATGTTGTAGGACATCACGGACGTCACATGAAAATCGAGTTTCTTGGTTTTTACAGTTAAGGAAGCTGATCCTTGAGCCGCTTCCTTGAACACTTCCAGCCAGAACTTCTCGTCATAGTTGGAGTCTTTGTTCTTCACATCGCCATCAAGATAAGGCGTGATGGTCAGCTCACCAGCAAAATTAAGCGGGGTCACAGCATAACGGATGGCTCCGATCTCATGGCGCACAATGCTCACAAAGCGGATGGCTTCGACTTTAAGCTCCTTGCCGTCTTCCATGACAGCGGTAAAGCTGCGAGAGAGATAACCTTCCTTCATATTCAGCTCACGGACAAAGTTCTTCACTGTGCATTTCGCCAAATCAAGCGGCGCACCGTTGATTTCGATGCCAATGCCAATCCAGTTGGTGCTGTTCAGCACTTTGGCAAAATATTCAGGGTAACCGTTCTTCCACCAGCCTACACGGGTTTTGTCCGGATAGTAGACACCGGCCATGTAGCTGCCTTGCAGCGATGAACCGCTGTAGGCTTCCTCAAAGTTGGCACGCTGGCCCATAAATCCGTTACCGATACTGAATACACTTTCCGAGATTTCATGCGTATGAGGATCAAAGCCCTCTTCAATAATTGACCATTCATCTAGCTTTAAATATTGTTTCACAATCATCGGCTCCTTTATAAGTAGGGAAAATGGTTGCATATCTATATGGGATGATGCTGCTAGAGTTGCCCAAAGCGTATGAGCTCATGCTTCTACAATTCCAGCAGACGGTCCACCGTGAACTCTTCCAGGGAGGATAGAACGATGCTGGCGCGTCCCAAGGTTTCAGGGGATCCAATGCCGACACTGCGCATACCGGCGCGAGTGGCAGCTTCGATTCCGGCTTCTGCATCCTCGAATACGACACAGGTATCAGGCTGAACGCCAAGTTCATGGGCCCCCATGGTGAAAACCTCCGGATCCGGCTTCGCTTGGCTGGTCTTCGTTCCGTCGATAATGGCATCGAAATAAGGGGTGAGGCCGGTATTGTTCAAGATCAGCATGGCGTTCTTGCTGGCCGAGCCCAGAGCAACCTTAATACCGCGGGCTTTGAGAGCCTGGATAAAGTCGAGGGCTCCGGGCAAAATCTCGGATTCATCCATTTTGGAAATATACTCGACGTACCAGGCGTTTTTCTTCTCCGCAAGTGCCAGCTTCGCGTCTTCATCAAGCGTCATTCCGCCGATTTCAAGCAGAATATCGAGGGAAGCCATCCGGCTGACTCCCTTCAAGCGTTCATTATCCTGCTCGGTGAAATCAAAACCAAGCTCCCCGGCAAGACGCTTCCATGCAATGTAGTGATACTTGGCGGTATCCACCAGAACGCCGTCAAGATCGAATAAACAAGCAGTTATGGATGACATGATAATCCTCCTTAAGAATATTAGTGCAAACGTTTGAACCAAGCAGCAAAAATAAAGGAAGCACCACGATGCTTCTTTATTTTGAAGTACTTTGCGTCGTTATCATTTCCATTCCACCAGGCGAGTCTAGGATTTGGGCAGCGAATACATCGAGGATTCGCGGATCATCAACCGGTGCGGAATGATGTAACGGTGCGGCAGTACCGTCTTGTCATCGTTACGAACAGTCTGGATCAGTGCTTGGGAAGCAGTGTAACCCAGGTTGTAAATGCCGATGTCCACACTGCTCAGCGGCGGGGTCGACAGTTCGGTCAGCGAGATGTTGTTGAAGCTGATAATAGATACGTCTTCGGGTACCTTGTAACCGAGCTCGTGAAGTCCGCGCAGCACGCCGAAGGATACAATATCATCTACAATGACGAGTGCAGTCGGGCGCTCGGGCAGGTTCATGAAAAAGGACATGGCGCGATAGCCGCTTTCCTGAAGGAATTCACCTTCGACGATCCATTCTTTTCTCATCTCAAGCCCCGCATCGGCGAGTGCTTTTCCATAACCCTTCATCCGGTCCTGAGACACGATCAGGTTAGGCGGACCGCTGACAAAGCCGATTCGTTTATGCCCGAGGGAGATCAAATGCTTGGTTGCGTCATAGGCTGCCTGCACATTATCGGTATCGACGGATAACAAGTCAGGATATTTCTCACTTCGGCCGACAAGCACGAACGGGTAGTTGTTAGACTTGAGAAAATCGACGACCTGGTCATCCTGCCTGGAGTACAGCAAGATTGCACCATCGACACGCCGACCGTTAAGAAGCCTGGATACGGCTTCGACCTCTTCCTTCTCGTTGCCGCCCGAGCTGATTAACACATCGTATCCGGAACGGTTCGCCTGTGTGACAATACCGCGGATCAGCTCCATGAAGAACAAGTTGAGGAACAGCTCTTCCGCTGGTTTTGGCAGGATGACGCATATGCTTTCTGTCGTTTTGGAAACCAGGCTCTTGGCCATAATATTGGGATGGTAGCCCATTTCCTCCATAATCTCTTTCACTTTGCGCGAGGTTTCGCGGCTGATTCTCGGATGATTGGAAAGCACCCGTGAGACGGTGGAGGGGGATACGCCCGCTCGTTTTGCGACATCTTTAATCGTTACAGACATAGTAGGACCTCCAGTGGAACCGTTTGCGTTTTTTTGAAAATAAGAAAGCGACTACTGGAGTCTCCCTTATTTCACAAGAATAACTTCCGCTAGAGCGCGGTCCGTTGTTCTTTATTTAATTGTGGGTCTGTCAGGCCCCGAGTATACTTGATACAGGCAGATCTAAAGCTATATAGGTACAGTATGTTAAACGGTTTCACACTGCTATATTAACGTTTATCGAAATGCTTGTAAATACGTATCCAAGTCAGCTGAGCGCAATTATTCACAAATGCACTAAAAAAGAAGAAAGGATTAGAAATCAGGAGAAAGGCGGGTATTATCACGTGAAAAAACCGGAAAATAACTTAATACGGCCTTGTGCAAACGATTTAACAAAATGGAAGAGTGGGTTATGATATAGTTGGGTTAAATAACCAGGGATACCGGGAATCTGAGATGGAATTCAAGACATGCTGTATTATGTAACCGTTTTATTTCTAAATTTCGTTTAATATTATTCAAACGTTTGCGCTGATGATGGCGAATTACAAGCATAGCAAGGCGGATTTCAGTGAACTTAATATATATCCAACAGGGGGAAATAGGTATGGTGCATAAAAAAAGGAGTACACGTAAGGCTGTGCCTCTATGGCTGGCAAGTTTCGCGCTTGCGGGAGGTTTACTTGCCGGCTGCAGCGGCGGCGCGACTCCACCTCAAGAGGAAGCTGTGCCGAAGGCCACACAGGAAACCAAGCAGCCTGACATCCCGGCACCTGCTCCGCAGGAAAACAAGGTGGATGAGCAGCCATCCGATGTTTATTACGAAATCTTTGTACGTTCATTCTATGATTCCGATGGAGATGGAATCGGTGATTTGAAGGGTGTCATCGAGAAGCTGGATTACCTGAATGACGGAAATCCGGATACATCGGATGATCTTGGCGTGACCGGTATTTGGCTGATGCCCATTAATCCTTCACCAAGCTATCATGGCTATGATGTAACGGACTATCGCTCCATACATCCGGATTACGGGACGCTGGAGGACTTTAAGACGCTGCTTGCGGAAGCGGATAAGCGTGGAATCAAGATTATCATGGATTTGGTTGTCAATCACACAAGCACGGAGCACCCGTGGTTCAAAGAGTCCGCGGCTGATCAAGCTTCCACGATCCGGGATTGGTATATCTGGGCTGAGGATCAGGGTAAAGCACCTTCCGGTTCCAGCGCAGCCGGGAGCGGCTCCCCGTGGCACGAGATGAACGGTGCCCATTACATGGGCACATTCTGGGGCGGAATGCCGGATCTGAACTTCGATAACCCCAAGGTACGCGAGGAGATGAAGGATATCGGCAAGTTCTGGCTGGAGCTCGGCGTGGATGGTTTCCGGATTGATGCCGCCAAGCATATCTACGAGGATCTGATGTCTGACAAGGGTGAGGCAACCACGGCAAAGAATACGGCCTGGTGGCAGGAATTCCGCACCAGCATGAATGAGGTGGACCCGGACGCTTATATCGTGGGTGAGATTTGGGATAACTCCGCTGCCGTTATTGCGCCGTACCTGGATAACGCCTTCGATTCCGGCTTCAACTTTGGATTGGGCGAGAGCATCGTGGGTGCAGCGCTCAACGAGAAGGATAACAACCTTGCCTTCACGCTGGAGCGGATGTACGGCTTATTCAGTCAAGTATCCGGTGGCAAGTTCACGGATGCGACATTCCTGACAAACCATGATATGAATCGTGTGATGTCTCAGCTGAACAATGATGAGAATCATGCCAAAATGGCTGCTGGCATCCTGCTGACGATGCCGGGCAATCCATTTATCTATTATGGGGAAGAGATCGGCATGAAGGGGGCGAAGCCGGATGAGCAGATCCGGGAGCCGATGATCTGGTCCAACACGGGCAGTGATAAGGGGCAGACGACATGGGAGCCCTTGAAGCATAACCGGGGGGATGCCGTGCAGGGTGTGGAGCAGCAGATGGGGGATGCGAATTCCCTGCTGTCCCGTTACCGCACGCTAATCAGCTGGCGCAATGAAATGCCTGCGCTTCAGAACGGAACCATTGAATCCTATGCTTCCGGAAATGCGCAGGTCATGGCTTACTTCCGCCGTACCAACGACAACCAAGCGCTTGTGGTCCATAATCTGTCCGGCAAGGAACAGACGGTGGATGTGGCATCGAAGAACGGAGAGAGCGGGTTCTCATCACTGTCGAGAACAACAGACGACAGTGCGGCATTAAACGGCAGCAGCTTAACGCTGCCGCCGTATACAACCGTTGTAATGGAGTAGGCTGCGTTCATTCCTATAGTGAAACATAACAAGGACCCCGAGCCCCTGGAAGGAGGCGTGCTCGGGGTCCTTTTTTGGGGAAGGGACTTTCATGAGCGGGGACAGGTGCCTTATGGTGATGAGGCAGGATGCTGACTGGAACGAGGATACCCAATCCGTTATCCGAACTTCGGATATCCCGTGTTACAATGAATGACAAATGATGGAGCACAGTGCATGCATACAATGGACTGCAATCACTTTTTGCGGCTGTTGCAGCACCTGGCAGACATTGAACATTTGCATCGAAAGGAAGATTACGATGAGCGCAAGCATTCTATATATCGAGGACGACCATGAAATCGGCGGTTGGGTCAGTGAATTTCTTAAAGACAAGGGTTATGAGGTGCGGTGGCAGCTCAGCGGGGAGAAGGCTGTAGAGGAAGCGGTGGCATGTGCCGTCGTCATTCTGGACGTCATGCTTCCGGGACTTGACGGCTTTACGATCGGACAGCGAATCAAGAAGGCATATCCCGGTCTGCCTATCCTGATGCTCTCGGCCAGAACTGCCATTGACGATAAGCTGCAGGGGCTGGAATTTGCCGATGACTATCTGACGAAGCCTTTCCATCCGGACGAGCTGGCTGCCCGTCTTGAGGTGCTGCTTCGGCGGTCCGTCGTCAAGTCTGCAGAGCCTTTGAGAGTGAAGCACTTATCCGTGTATGAGGCCGAGAATCGGATTGTGAACGAGGATACCGGCGAGGAGACACTCCTGACCGGTAAACAGTATCAGATATTTATGTACCTGCTCCAGCATCAGGGGCGTGTGATGACCAAGGAGCAGATTTATGAATCGGTCTGGGGCGAGTCCTATATCGAAGGGGATAAAACGCTGATGGTTCACATCCGCTATCTTCGCGAGAAGCTGGAGCGGGACCCCGCCACACCGGAGATTATTGAGACTGTGCGCGGGCTGGGCTATCGGGTGAGAGCATGAGATGGAGAAGGAACAGAGGAAGGTTCCGCAAATCGTTGACCAACCGGTATTTGCTGTTAATCTCGCTGGCCATGATTTTCATGCCGATTATGTTTCCGTTAGCCTCGATTCTCTACTGGTTCGTGAACGATACGTTCTCGGAGAAACCGGCTGTACCTGTCGAGAAGTATACAAGCGGTGCTGTGTTAGAGAAGATGTGGCACGAGGAGGCAGCAACATTAAGCGGGGCTTCGCCAGAAGCCATAGAGCGAAGGCTGCATGCAATTCAGCTGGAGTATCCGGAGATCTCGATGTTCTGGGTGGACGGCAGCAATGAGACGAGGCTGCAGATGCCGGTGCAGCCAAGCCTCCCCGAGGTATGGAGCGCACCCTACACCGTTCAATTCATGAAGAATGCCGTGGACGGAGACCCGTTCACTTCGGTGGCCTTTATCGGTGGAGAGGCATCGGGGGAAGGCTTCATAGTGATGCAAATACCGAGAAAATATATCAGTGTCCAGCAGCCAATCGCCAGCGAAACGGCGATGTATGGCCTCTTTATAACCTTGATGTCGGTTCTGTTTATTGTGGTCTCCTGGCTGTTCTTCGTGCGCATCCGCAAGCGGCTGCTGCGACTTCGTTCTGCTATGACCTCCCCTCACACTGTGACAGGTTTACCGCAGCCGGTCGCCTTAACCAAGCTTGACGAGATCGGGCAGCTGGAAGAGGGCTATAACCATATGGTCATCCAGTTAGAGGAGGGGCAGCGCCGGCAGCGTGAGGAGGAGGAGCTGCGCAAGTCGCTGATTGCTAATCTGTCACATGATCTGAGAACGCCGCTGACGGTGATTCGAAGCCATATTTTCTCCATGGAGCGGGAGCCGCTGAGTGAGAAAGGGAAGGAATCATTGTCCCTCATCGAGTCGAAAATCGCGGACTTGGGCGGACTGATCGATAATATGTTGTCCTACAATCTGCTGGCCAGCGGCAAAGTGAAACTGAACATGGAACCGACGGACGTTCTGCGGACGGTCAAGGAAAGTGCAGCTGCTTGGTATCCGGTATGGGAGAAGGCGGGAATCGAGCCCGATATCCAAGTGCGCGACGAGCCGCTCAATTGGAATGTGGATGTGCTGTGGTTCCGCAGGCTTCTGGATAATCTGTTCCAAAATGTCGTCCGTCACGCCAAGTCAGGACAGTATATCGGTATTCATACGGAAGAGAGAGAAGGGCTTGAGGGCATGCTTGTCATTTCGGATCGCGGACCGGGAGTCGGAAGCGACTCACAGAACAAAGGCACGGGCATTGGCCTGGCTATCGTGGATCACTTGACAAGGGAAATGGGCCTGGGCTGCCATGTGGAAAGCTCGGATGAAGGCACGAGGATCAGCATCTGGAGGCGGTGAGGTTTCAGGTATCGAGGATATAAGAATCGTGCTCGGATGGTGAAAGGGTGTAGGCAAATTGAAAATGGGGAACCGGCGTGTTGGCTGGTTCTTTTTTTGCGTTACTAACAAGAAAGACACCCTTCCAGGGTGTCTTCGCACAATTGCTTTTCGCTCGAGTTTCACGAGCTCGTCAGTGAACTTGGTTCATAAGCAAGGCAGGCTACAGTTGCTAGACTGAGAGAGAAGTCCATTTTGAGATCCACATGTACCAGTACATTCATATCCATAGTTAACCACGCCCCCATCGTAACGATTAATCTACCTATGAGAGAGCAGAGTGATTGGCATGCCATCATCAGCGTCAGGTAGCCCCCCTGTACGGACGCAATCAGCGTTTCGGCAAAGTGATTATATCATATTCGGGCACTCGCTGATAGTATTTCCGAGTCGATGGGCATGGATGCAGGATTACTAATGAGCGCTGCTTAGTGAAGTGCCTCTTGTATTCGTGCAAAAGCGCAAAAGCATCGGCGTAGGGAACGGAATTGTTGCTGGAGAAGCGAAGCGTTCGCCTTTAAATCCGGTAAACTACCTCTGGATAGATTCAGCTTCCCGGATTTAACAGCGGTCCGGTCCCGCAGCGGTTTGAACAGCACGCAATCACTCATGCATAACTTTTTTTAAATTAAATTTAAACTTCAGGTCGACCGGCATTTAACCTTGGCCATGTAGGATGTATACCTGAGGTGATGAACGTGACGGAACTCGTCATTCAAACGAAAGGCTTGTATAAGATATATAAAAAACGCGCGGCAGTCGTGGATTTGAACCTGGAGATTGCCCGCGGCGATATCTACGGCTTCCTGGGACCGAATGGAGCAGGGAAAACAACGACCATTCGCATGCTGCTTGGACTGATCCAGCCCACGCGCGGGGCGATTCATTTGTTCGGCAAGGATTTGAAGCGCGAGAAAATGAACATTTTGCAGCGTACAGGATCTCTCGTGGAATACCCATCCTATTACGGTCATCTGACGGCCATTGAGAATCTGGAGGCGATTCGCCGGATCACCGGCGGGCCGAAGTCCCGCATCGCGGAAGTACTGGAGATTGTCTCCCTGACGAAGGAAGCCAAGCGACCGGTCAAGGGATACTCCCTTGGGATGAAGCAGCGTCTTGGCATTGCAGCCGCCTTGTTCAACAATCCGGAGCTGCTTATCCTGGATGAGCCGACCAACGGTCTTGATCCATCCGGCATTCATGAAATCCGGGAGCTGATCAAAAACATGCCGCGTCAATACGGCATTACCGTGCTGGTATCCAGTCACCTGCTGGGCGAGGTGGAGCAGATGGCCGATAAAGTCGGCATCATCCGTGACGGCCGGATAGTGTTCCAGGATACCATTGACCATCTGGTATCCACCGCATCCAGCGGGTTCCGATTGTCGGTATCGGAGCCGGAGGCTGCGCTCGGACTGGCGCTGGACCTGGGCTGCCAAGGGGTGCTGCGAGACCATATGCTGGAGCTGGAAAGTATGCAGGATGCCAAGGTCGCCCTGCTCGTGAAGCGGCTCGTTGAGAATCAGCATGCCGTGTACCGTGTCGAGGAGCAGCGGAGGTCACTCGAGGATATTTTCATGCAGATCGTAAGGGAGGGAAGCCGGATATGATGTTCCGTGCGCTGTCCGCCGATTGGCTGAAAATAAGGGGCAAAGGCATCTGGTTTCTCGCGGCGCTCGGTCCCATCGGACTGGCGGCGATGCAAGGGCTGAACTTTGGACTTCGGTATGATTATCTGATGAAAACGTATGCGGCAGATCCCTGGGGCGGGCTGCTGGAGAATGTTACGTTTTTTGTTCCCATCGCCCTGTTCTTGGGCATTACGCTGATCTGCTCGCTGATGGCCAACGTGGAGCATCAGCTCAGCTCGTGGAAGCAGCTGCTGGCATTGCCCATTTCAAGAACCGCTGTATTCAGTGCAAAATTCGTGCAGGCCTTCTTGATACTCTGCGTATCCTGTATCCTGCTGACGGTATGTGTCACCGTACTTGGCACGCTGCTAGGAATGGGTGCGGATCGCATGCCGTATATGGATCTGATACGTATTGGGTTCTTGCCTATGTTCGCCGCGCTGCCGGTCTTGGCTTTTCAGTTATGGCTAAGCCTGACACTCAAGAATCAAGGGATATCCTCGGCGATAGGCATCACCGCTTCGGTAGTATCCATGTTTGCCATGGAGTTTCCGGATTGGGTGCCGCTGAAATGGCCGCTGCTCGCTTACATCGGTCCTGAAAAAGCGACATTTATAGGAGCGGGTTTACTGCTTGGGGCCGTCATTGCTGCAGCTGGACTCATACATTTCAACCGGAAGGACGTGGACTAGAGATGGCGTCTTATACAAGAGCAATATCCGCAGAGTGGCTCAAGCTGTCGAAGTCCAAATTATGGCCGCAGATTCTGCTGAATGGGGTACTGGTTTTGATGCTGGGGATTCTAGGTGGCAATCCGATCCAGGGAGCCCCATGGGAGTATTTGCTATCCATGATGTGTTTTCTGCATGCGATGCTGCTGCTCCCGATCATGACCGGGATTTTCAGTGCAATGGTGTGTCGCTACGAGCATACCGGTGGGGGATGGAAGCAGCTGCTGGTCCTGCCGGTGTCGCGTGGTGTCGTCTATTCTGCCAAATTCACGGTGGTGGCTATCTTGCTTGCTGCTGTGCAAGTGCTGTTCCTGGGTGCTGTCATGGGAGCTGGATGGTTCCATAGGATCGAGGCTCCGATTCCTTGGGAGATGCTGCTGCGCAGCCTGGTGGGTGGCTGGGTTGCTTGTCTGCCGCTTGCCGCGCTTCAGCTTGGTGTTTCCACGGCCTGGAGCAGCTTTGCCGCACCGCTGGCACTAAACGTTGTATTCACCATTCCGAACATCTTGGTGGCTAACTCGCAGACGTATGCCCCTTATTATCCGTGGACGCAGCCGTTTCTTGCGATGATGCCAGCGGGTCAAGCCGATTTCGGCGCCTTCAATATTCCGTTTGAGAGCCTTATGATCGTGATTGTTGGCGGGTTTCTGTTATTTTTCCTCGGAGGATTCATCTATTTTCAGCGCAAGGAAGTGTGATTACTCCTAACCGGAGTGCAGCGGATGCATTCCGAGAAGAAGCGTTCACCAATGATAAAAGAGCTGCCCCAGGTCCTTGATGGCCTGCTGGAGCAGCTCTTTACGCTATCTTGCTATGGTTGAAGCGAACCCTTGCTAATTCGGCAGCTCTACCCACGCATAAGGGGTGGCGGCTGCCTTTAATCCGTATTCGATGATGGTAATGACGGCAATGGTTTCAGCCGGGTCAACGGCAGGCTTGCCCGTTTCGAAGAAATTCACCAGATTCTCGATGAACAAGGCAAAGAAATTTGAATGGGCGGTAACCTGCTTGAAGCTGCCATCTTCATTTTTAATGCCTAGAGTAAAAGGGCAATTCTCCCCAAGATGATTCACGGCAGCTTGTCGTCCGTTACCGTAATCGATGAGCAGGGCAGGAGAGTCCGGTGTACCAACGAACATGACCCTCTTCGGATCTGCTCCCATCAAACGGACCACGGGTTCGATTTGATGGATCGAATAGTTGGCGAATCCGCCGGGCCCCCAGCTGCTAATGGTCTGAATGCCGCTCCGGTCCAGCTCCGTGTACTCACTGGCAAAACGAAGGGCAGACGTTGAATACATCGGCGTTCCGTGGGCTGTGGCCAGATCGAACATTCGGATCGCTGTCTCTCGGTCAGGAGCGAACGTTTTATCGATATAGGTCGGTTTGCCGGATTGCAGCGGAAGCCGGGACAGCTCCTCATGGAACTCCGGGTTATCCGGGGACAGCACGATCAGGTAATCACTGCGCTCCACCACGTCCTCGATAGCGGGCAGCAGCTCAATTTCATTCTCCTTGCACCAGGCTGCGTTTGTGAGCCCGTTCTCTTTATCTCTTTTGCCGTAAGCGTAAACGACCTTCATGGCACTTCCTGTAGCCTGATCGATCCATCCAGGATATTTATTCGCATGGAATTGGTCCAGATGCAGGTCGATGAATCCGATTTTTTTCATGGTAAAATAGGCCTCCCTGGCTTCGAACTATAGGTTAATGGCTGTTCTGGGCTACGGGTTGCAGCGAAACTTCCGCCCCTTGGTCGGACGAATCGTAGATCGCCTGGATAATCTGGGAGGACAGGATGACGGTATCGATATGCGACGGCTGTTTTTCCCCGGTTTGAATGCACTGAATGAAGCTATCGATCTCATTCTGGAACATGCTGCCGAGGTTGAATTTTGGCGTTGTCTCAATCAAGGCACCGTCCTCCGTAGTGTAGAAGGTAAAGTCTGCGCCATACTTCAGCCGTATGCCGCCTTTGTCCCCGAGGAAGTCGATGAACATCTCTTCGGCGCCGATGTTTTGCGCCCATGCGCCGTTCAGGGAAATGGTTGGGCCCTCGGTGCGGACCAGAGCGGTGACAAAATCGTCGACATCATAGGTGCCTTCATATTTCGGAGGACCTGCCCACATTTTAAGGAAGGTGTAGTTCTCCATATCCTTGCCCAGCTTGCAGTAAGCCTGCCCGGACACGGTCTTCGGCTTCGGGTCGCCTGTGCAGTACATCACGACATCGAGGAAGTGAACGCCCCAATCGATCAGCGCGCCGCCGCCGGCGATGGCCTTGGTTGTGAAGGCCCCGCCGAGACCCGGAATCGAGCGGTGGGAGCGGAAGCTGGCATATACGTGATACAGCTCGCCGAGATCACCGTTCTGAATCATTTTCTTGATTCTGTTTACGCTTTCATTGTAGCGGTTGACCACCCCAATATTGAGGGTTTTGCCGGTTTCGTGCTGAACCTTTTGCATTTCCAGAGCTTCGTTGTAGGTACGGGCGGCGGGCTTTTCGCATAACACATGTTTGCCTGCTCGCAGACAATCCATGGCGATGGATGCATGCACATCATTCGGCGTACAGATCGATACGGCATCCACTTCGGGATCATTTAGGATCTGGTTGTAATCCTCAATGGCCTGGCCGCACTCGTATTTCGTTACGGCAGCATCGGCCCGTTCCTTCACGATATCGCAGAAATACTTGATTTCGGCGTCTTTGTTGGCTATGTAGGCGGGAATATGGGCGCTGTTTGCAATCGTACCGCAGCCAATCACGGCAATTGTAATTTTGTTCATCGGTTCTCCTCCAAAATCGTGGATTGATGATGCAGTGATTACAGGGACTTGTCACTCGATTCTTCGTTCTTGCTTGCCCAGAGTATAGCATGGGAACGATCTATTCGATTTCACTATCGTGTTTATTTATTGGATTATCGTACCGAGGGCGTTAGTCAACGGTTTTAAATGCGTTCTTTTTGTAGTAAGCAGGAGTCGTTCCCGTATACTTCTTGAAAATGCGGCAGAAGTAGGAAAGCTCGTTAAAACCGACCTTGAAACATACATCGGTTATCGTCAGTTCGGGCTCCGTCAGCAGCCGCATCGCCATTCGTATCCGGTAATTGGCCAGGTACTGACTGAAGGTCCGGCCGGTAACTTCCTTGAACCGGCGACAAAAATTCGTCCGGGACATCATCGTCCGGGCACACAGTTCCTCCAGCCACAGGGGCTGGTCATAATGGTCATGAATATACTGGACCGATTCCAGGATGGGCTCCCGGTACGAGTCGCTGCTCGAGCTTGACGATTTAAGCTTGCCCTGGTCGGCATGCTCGCGGTTCAAGATCGCCAGCAGCTTCAGCAGATTGGCTTTTAGCAAAATATCAAAGAATGGACCCCGGCTTCCGTACTCGGCCAGCATTTCGGTAAGCAGTTCCTTCACGGCCAGATCGCTGCTGCCGGTCAAGGTAATCTTGAGCGGAACGCTGTCTTCCGTAGTTATAAAACGCTCGATGAAGGAGAGGTCAAACAGATTCGGCTCAGCTGGCTTCCCGTCGAGTCGTTCATTAATGAAGGCAGGCATGAATTCGCAGCCGAGCACCTCCAGCTCTTTCCCCGGTATCATCTCCACGCGATGGACGCTATATGGAGGAAGAACGAATATGTTTCCCTGGACCATTCGGTATTTCTGTCCATAGAGGGTGTGGATGAATTCACCTTTGCTGACATACCAGATTTGGAGATAATCGTGCATATGATCGGACAAACTCCCGAACTTCTCGGTAATTCGGTACATTTTGCAAGGCAGGCCGTTTGTCATTTCCAGCTCCGATGTAAA
Organism: Paenibacillus sp. Cedars; assembly: GCF_003184205.1. Classification (NCBI taxonomy): domain Bacteria; kingdom Bacillati; phylum Bacillota; class Bacilli; order Caryophanales; family Paenibacillaceae; genus Paenibacillus; species Paenibacillus sp. Cedars. Next base: position 5,224,461 of record NZ_CP020866.1, on the reverse strand, counting down.
GTAGGCGATACCTTGCCGGGTACATTCGGCGATATCCGGTTCCAGCCAGTGAATAGCCATGATTCGTTCCCTCCCCGCGCTCGTGTAAGATCCTGTTATTCATAGCATAACTGATTCATTACATGAAGGAAGAGGAAAAGTTGAAAAAGTTAGCGGATTCCTGTGGTCAGAGTGATGCGTCTGAATGTTTAGAGGTGAGGATACGATGAGGATTTTGAGAAAGTGTGGGCTGGCGAAAGTAGATGAGGAGCTATAGCTTCATGATAAAGAGCCCGGATTCCAAAAATACGGGAAATCCGCGGCTCTTTTCCTTTAAGAGCAAAACTCCTTCAGCATCTGCTCCTTCACTTCTTCTATAGGGAATTGCTGGGGATAGGTGGATATCATGAGCATAATGCCTTGAAGTGTAGAAGAAAAATACATGGAACGTTTACGCGGCTCGGGGACCCTTAGCATCTGGAAGATTCCGCATTGAATCTCAAATTGCCGGGCGGCTTCTTCCACAAGACGCTTGCCGTAAGGTATCAACTCTTGGTCGGCCTCGGGCTGGGTTTGAAGATGCAGGTAGAATCGGAAGACTTCCGGCTGCTGATAGACGTTGTCGATCGCATGCTCAATGATGAACCTCAGCTGTTCTGCAGGAGTTTTAAGCGAAGCGGCATCCTCCATAACCTTGGCCACACCTGCAACGCGATCCTCAACCATGGCGGCCAGCAGCGCTTCCTTTCCTGAAAAATAGTTATAGAGCAGTCCCTTGGATATTGCCGCATGTTTGGCTACATCGCTGATGGAAGTCGCATGGTAGCCTTGATGTATGAATAAATCCATGGCGGCTTCCTGAATCTTATCCTTCGCGATCTGGCGTATGCGTTCGTTCTCGCTTGGTGTACGTGGCATGAAACCTTCAGTCCTTCACAAATTGGATGATATGTCGGGATAATTCATTCGGATGCGTTAGTGTGAGCATATGGTCGGCCTCTGAGATAGTGACAAAGCGAGCGCCCGGAACCCTCCGAAATTGTTCTCCTACCTGCCGGTTATCGGGCATTTCATGATCGCCTATGATAAAGAGCGTTTTGGCAGAGATATCTTCTAAACGCTCCATCGCCGGCGGTTCCGGCCAAACCGAGTCAAAGGTAGCCCAGGTAAAGGTATGCTCAAAATGGTGGCGCAGCATCTGGATCATAAGCCCCCGCTCGGCATGGTTTCTCGTTATCTCATAGGAAGGGGGCTCTATGCACAGTTCGATCATTTTCTCGATATCTGGGGCGGCTGCGCTTACCCGCAGCATGTAAGCTTGCATTTCCTCAGAGTAGGGAAAACCGGACAGGGCAGGTGCAATGAGAATCAGTTCCGACACTCTTTCAGGATATTGGATCGCGAACTCTGTTGCAATCTGCCCGCCCATGGAATGACCAACAACCGCAGCTTGAGGAATATTCAGGTGATCAAGGAGAGATAACAAATCCTGCACGTAATTGGTAGGTTCGATGGGGGAAGGAGATCGGCCGGCTCCGCGACCGTCAAAGGCAATAACATGAAAGTCCTCCGATAATAGAGGCACAACCGAGCTCCAATCCCTCATATCCGCTCCACCGCTGTGAATAAGGACGACAGGCTTTCCATTTCCATACACTTCGTAATGCAGATCCATTAGAATATCCTCCAGTTGAAGATTTACATTTATTCTACTGTCTTGATAGGTTTATTTTATTATTGAATGAACGGTCGGTCAATATAAAAATGGAAATACATAATCAGGAGTTACGCACCCGATTCAGGTGCTGCTCAGGAAGCATTGAGTATGGAATATCGCTGTGAATTAATTCACTTATATGGAATGTGAATTATGTTACAATCGAGAAAATTAAATGTAAAGCCTAAGGGGGAACGGACTGTGGCTCGATATTTTAGCGGTAAAGAAGTGGAACTGTTGGCACCTGCCGGAACATTCGAGATATTCAAGACCGTCATTGACGCAAACTGTGACGCTGTTTATTTCGGGGGACCCTCCCTGAACATGCGCATGATGCGCAAGGGATATAACCTGAGTTACGAAGAGGTCAGAGAAGCTGTCCAAATGGCTCATGATCGCGGGAAGCGTGCCTATATCACCGTGAATAACCTGTTGGATGAAGAGGATTTGGAGGAAGCGAAGCGTTATTTTGCTTTCCTGAACGAGATCGGCCCCGATGCAATCATTGCACAGGACCTGGCCGTGTTTCCTCTGATTCAAGAGATGAACTATGCGAATATTCCGGTTCATTCTTCAGTGATGATGAACGTTCATAATCTGGACATGATCGAAGCCGTTAAAGCGTTGGGGGTTTCACGTATCGTTGCTTCCCGGGAGATGGATCTGAAGACAGCGGAAGTGCTGCATGCCAAGAGCGGGATGGAATTCGAATATTTTATTCACGGCGATATGTGCACGGTCCACGGTGCGAACTGCTTGTACAGCTCGATGCTGTTCGGCAACAGCTCCAGCCGCGGACGCTGCATGAAGCCATGCCGCTGGGATTACCGGGTGAAGAAGGATGGTTACGTCTATCCAACTGAATATCCGCTTGCAGCGAAGGATATGTACATGTACGAGCATATTCCGGAGCTGATCAAGTCCGGCATTACGTCCTTCAAGATTGAAGGTCGGATGAGAGATATTGATTTCTTGCTAATGGTCGTTAATTCCTACGGAGATGCAATCGATCGCTATATTGCGGATCCGCTGGGCTACAACCGCGAGGAGGGATCGGATACGCTGCATAAGAACCGAAAGCGCGATTTCACGACGGCATATGCCTTCGGCAAGCCGGGGCTCGATTTCATTAATCGCCGTTATGAGGGGACAGGCAAGTTCTACAGCACGGGGAAGGTTTTCAGTACGCCAACCGCCGAACGTGAGATGAAGGAGGAGCGGTTGATCCAAGTGAAGGAATCGCTTCGATATGCGAAGCGGGAACGGCAGAGCGCCGCGATTCCGGAAATTACAGTGCATGTGAACAATATGGAGCAGGCTCGCGCGGCATTGGAAGAAGGAGCAAGTTCCATTTACCTGGCAGGCGATGTGTTCCAGCCGGATATTCCATTTGGCCGTGAGGATATCGAAGCCTTAACGGCGGACAAAGGCAGCGCCAAGATTATCCTTGGCATGCCCCGTATGATGGATGAGCTGCATATGGAGCAGTATGCTCATTTTCTGAAGCAGGGCAAAGAGCACAATCATTATGGGCTGGATGGTTTGCTTGTCTCCAACATCGGTGCCATGCACAAGTTCCAATCCCTGGAGCTGCCGATGATGGCCGATTTCAGCTTGAACATTTACAACCATATGGCGGCTTCGTTCTATCAGAAGCATTTTGGCATCACCAGAATCCATCCGTCGCTGGAGCTTCAGCTTAACGATCTGACGAAACTGCTCCGGCATCCGGAATTTACAACCGAGATCATCGTTCACGGATCGCCCATCGTGATGTATCTTGAGCATGATCTATACGCTAATGCGGAAGAGATGGAGTATATTGCGGAAGAAGATAACAAGTATGTCGATAACAATCATCTCGTGCTGCTTACCGATAAAGGAGAGAATCCTGTATACCGCGATGCCGCTGGTCGGAACCACTTGGCTATGGCGAAGGAGCTGTGCTACATGCCATTCCTGCAGGAACTGCATGAAGCAGGTGTGAATCATTTCCGCATTGAAGGGAAGACGTATACGACAGAGCAGCTTCGCGGTCTGGTGCGGTTGTATTGCCAGGCTGCGCGGAATCTGAATTTATGCGGCAAGCTGTTCGAAGGCATGACGCCGATCTATGCCGGATATACCCTGGGTTCGCTGCAATTCGGCACGGTTATGCAGCGTGAGGGAGAACGGAAACCATCCGAAGAGGTGAGTTTCCATGGCGCATGAGGACCAAGCATATATCGGCCCGGAAGCTATCGTGGCGAAGCGTCGGCAGTACGGCTACCCGTGCACCGCTAATTTCTACAAGGAGCCGCCTCAGATTGTCGGTGGCAAAATGCATATGCTCTACGGTCATGATGGCAAATCGTATGTCGACTTCTTTACGGGGGTGTCGGTGGTTGCTTGCGGTCACTGCAATGAAGCCATTACCGCCCGTACGATCGAGCAGCTCCAGAAGCTGCAGCATACGTCAACCATCTACCTGACCCAGCCCATGGTGGAGCTGGCGGAGCGGTTGGCAGACGGCATTTTGCCTGGGAATCTGAAGCGAACGTTCTTCGTGAACAGCGGGTCCGAGGCGAATGAAGGCGCCCTGCTTGTCGCACGTTTGCATACGAAGCGTCGCCACTTCCTGGCACTGGAATACGGCCTTCATGGCCGCACCTTCCTGACCATGAATGTGACAGGTATCCCCATGTGGCGTACCGACGACTTCCTGGATGGAGATGTGACTACGTTTATTCCGCGTCCCTATGATCCTGACATGGATCAGGAAGCTGCCGCACGCCGTTCTCTGGATACATTAGCGAGTGTATTGGCGGAGAAGGGGGGCACGTTCGCGGCAATGATCGTGGAGCCGATCCAAGGCAACGGGGGAATGATCGTGCCGCCGGATTGGTATTTCCGCGAGTTGAAGGCGATGCTGGAGCAGCACGGCATTCTGCTGATTGCCGATGAGATTCAGACAGGCTGCGGTCGTACGGGACGGATGTTCGGGATCGAGCATTATGGCATTGTGCCTGACATTCTCACCATGGCGAAGGCATTGGGCAATGGCGTGCCTATCGGCGCCTTCTCCACAACGGATGAGATCGCCGCCAGTCTGAATCGGCCTTCTGCATCGACCTTCGGAGGCAATCCGGTGTCATCCGCAACAGCGCTTGCTGTCTTGGATTACATCGAGCAGGAGGGTTTGGTTGAACGGTCCGGCCGAGTCGGCAGCCGGCTCATCGAAGGTTTGAAGGACTTACAGAACAAATATGGCGTTATCGCTGATGTTCGAGGCAAGGGTCTTATGGCGGGAGCCGAAATCCACGGCGCGTCGGACCAGGAAAGTGCAGCATGGACGGATATGCTTCTGGAGCGTATGAAGGAGGAAGGATTTATCATCGGCAAAAATGGCGTGGGCCGAAACGTACTTGCTTTTCAGCCGGCGATGGTTACCCCGGAGAAGGAAATCGAAGCGATGCTGATCTCCTTGGATAGCGCGCTTGCAGGGTTATCCCAGAAGTGAACAGATGAGGGTGATATCCTAATGCAGATGATCAATAAGTTCGTTCATAAGACTAAAATGTTCGGAGAGCTGGTGATGTTCTCCCATACGCTGTTCTCGCTGCCTTTTGCGATCATTTCCATGATCTGGGCAGCGGGTGGCATCCCGTCTTGGCGCGTCATGCTGTGGTCACTCGTTGCACTCGTTGCTGCCCGTAATGGGGCCAATGCCTTCAACCGCATCGCCGACTTGAAGTTTGATGCTGCGAATCCGAGAACGGCTAACCGCCACATGCCAAGAAAACTCCTGTTGTCTCGTGAGGTTCATGTGTTTGTCATCGTTAACTTTGCAATCTTCATCCTTGCAGCAGGCATGCTGAATCTGCTGTGTCTGGTGCTGTCGCCGGTAGCGGTTGTACTGATCTGCTCGTATTCGTACACAAAACGCTTTACGTGGTTGTGCCATCTGTACCTGGGCTTTACGATTGCTTCGGCTCCGATCGGGGCATGGTTTGCCGTAACGGGGCAATTCGCCATAATCCCGTTCATCATCGGTACGGTTGTGATGCTGTGGATTGCAGGCTTTGACATTATTTACGCGACACAGGATATCGAGTTCGATCGTAATACAGGTTTGTTCAGTATCCCTGGCGTGTTTGGATTAAAAGGGGCTCTCCTCATTTCCAGGTCGCTGCATGGCATTATGGTTATGCTGCTGGTCTCTCTTTATGTTATCCAAGGCTTGGGCTGGCTCTATCTGACAGGAATTATCATCTCCATGCTGCTGCTTGCCACGGAGCATCGTATCATAAAGCCCTCCAGCCGCAAGGTGATGAATCTGGCCTCCTACAACCTGAATCAGGTGATCAGTATGACGATTCTGTTCTTTACATTGGCTGATCAGTTTCTGCTGTGATAGTAAAAAAACTCCCTTTGACTGCCAGCCCGTACATCGGGTTATGGCATCAAAGGGAGTTTTGTTATTACTTCCCGGCTTTCAGAATAGCGAAGCCGAAAGCTGGCAGCTTGACGGTCAGCTGGCCTTGCTTCGCATTAAGGCTCTCGCCGTTCCACAGGTTGGTCCAGGATGGATCCAGTACAGGGACGGTAATCGTGTTGCCGGCCTTATCGTTGTTGATGGCAATGAGGATCGTTTCGTTGTCGTCCTCACGCAGGTAAGCGATTTTGCCGCCGTTCTTCTCGGCATGCAAGAATTTAAAGCTGCCGGTCCGAAGGGCAGAATGCTCTTTGCGCAGCTTGATGAGCGTTTGGTAGAACGTAAACAGGTCCTTGTCGTGTTTCGTCTCATCCCATTCCATGCATTTGCGGCAGCCCGGGTCGTGCCCGCCGTCCATGCCGATTTCGTCGCCGTAATAGATGCATGGCGTGCCGAAATACGTGAACTGGAACATGGCGGCGAGTTTCATCAGACGTTTGTCGCCGCTGGCTTGCGTTAACAGTCTGGCGGTGTCATGACTGTCCAGCAGGTTGAACATCACTTCGCTGGCTTGTCTTGGATATCCCGCAAGCTGCTTGCCAAGCATGAAGGAGAACTTCTCCGCATCTGCGGTGCGGTTGATGAAGAAGTCCAGAACAGCGTTGGTGAACGGATAGTTCATGACAGCGTCAAACTGGTCGCCTTCGAGCCAGATCGAGGATTCATGCCATACCTCGCCTAGGATGTAAGCATCCGGGTTGGCCTTCTTGACAACCTGACGGAATTCGCGCCAGAAGCTGTGTCCCACCTCGTTGGCCACGTCCAGGCGCCAGCCGTCAATGCCGGTTTCCTTAATCCAGTACTCTGCCGCCTTCAGCAGATAAGCTCGGACTTCCGGATTCTCCGTATTCAGCTTCGGCATCAGCGGTTCGAATGCAAAGGTATCATAAGTCGGAATGCCGTCCACGACTTCCAGCGGCAAGGAACGAACGTAGAACCAATCTTTATATTTGGAGTTCATGCCGTTCTTTTGCACGTCAACGAATGGGGCAAACGTTTTGCCGGAATGATTGAATACCGCATCCAGCAGGACGCGGATTCCGCGCGCATGGCACAGGTCCACGAGTTTCTTCAGTGTGTCCTTGTCGCCGAACTGCGGATCGATTTCGAGGTAATCCTCGGTATCGTATTTATGGTTTGTGGTTGCCGTGAACAGCGGCGTGAAGTAAATCGCGTTAACCCCAAGCTCACTAATATAATCCAGGTGGTCGATTACACCCTGAAGGTCACCGCCGAAGAAGTTCTTCGGTGTTGGCTCTGCGCTGCCCCAAGGCAAGGCGCCTTCCGGATCATTGCTCGTGTCGCCGTTTGCGAAGCGTTCCGGGAAAATTTGATAGAAAATGGCGTCCTTCACCCATGCCGGCGGCTGGAAAACGTCATCCGGATTGATGAACGGATACTCGAACAGGCGGTCCGGATTGGCCGGCGGCTCCGTCAGAAAATCATATTCGGTCATCCAGCGCTTTTCCTGGCCCTGCTGGAGCAGAAAGCCGTATTTCAGGCGGCGATAGGGAGGGGTTGCCTCGCACTCCCAATAATCGAACATCTCATCCGAGGACAGCTTGGTCATCGGAATGTATTCCATCGTCTGATCCCATAAATATTTGTCGCCAGCAAGCGCGTACACCTCGGTAATATCATCTTTTTTGGTGCGGATTCTGAGATGGATGGTCGTTCCGTCGTAAGCATAAGACCAGTTTTTGCGCGGACGGTGATAGATGGCTTCCAAGAACATCGATAATTCCTCCTTAGATTAAGTAAAATAAAAAAAGGCACAGCCAGGACTATGAATAGCCGAGGTTGTACCTTTGTAAGATAACATTGCCTTTAGATTATGAATTTGGAATCTCAGGTGTCGATGATTTCATTTGCTCTTTAAAAATATACCATGGGCTGTGAGCGTATACAAGCCCCTCGTAGGACATTCAAGAAGAATGACAACGAATGATACCGGAGGTCCGGCTGGAGCGATAGGCTTGTGGGGAAAGAGCGGAGGTTTGTTGTATAATGGAGAGACAAGGACAGGCCTGAACATGGAGACAGGTATTTTAGGAGGAAATTAAATGCAGTACGATGATCAGATGAAAAACCGGATCAAGCGGATTGAAGGACAGCTTCGCGGGATATTGAAGATGATGGAAGAGAACAAGGATTGCCGGGAAGTCATCACACAATTATCCGCTTCACGCACGGCGATTGACCGGACCATTGGCGTTGTTGTGAGCTCAAATCTGGTGGATTGTGTACGCAAGGCCGAGGAGAACGGTGAGGATACGGAGAAGCTTGTGCTGGAGGCCGTGAATTTGCTTGTAAAGAGCAGGTAATTTGTGAACGGGCAAAATGGGTAAAGGTATGATAACGGCTTTTTTAAGGAGGGTACTCAAATGTCGGTAAATGAACGAATTATTCTAGCCAAGCGGCCGCAAGGTATGCCGGATGAGTCTGATTTTGCGTTTGAGGAACAGCCTTTGCCTGTCCCGCAGGCGGGAGAAGTACTCGTACGGACCGTATACTTATCGGTTGATCCATATATGCGGGGCAGAATGAGTGATGCCAAAAGTTATGCCAAACCCTATGAGGTCGGACAGGTGATTGCAGGCGGCGCAGTAGGGCAGGTGATGGAATCGACGGATCCGACCTATCGGGAGGGCGATTTTGTCACAGGCAGCTGGGGATGGCAGCGCTTTGCCGCTGTGAGCACCGGGACGCTGCGTAAGGTCAACCCGGATCTCGCACCCGTATCGACAGCACTCGGTGTACTCGGGATGACGGGGCTGACAGCTTACTTTGGACTGCTCGATATCGGCCAGCCGCAGGCTGGTGAAACGGTGGTTGTATCTGGCGGTGCAGGTGCCGTTGGCATGATTGTGGGGCAGATTGCCAAGATCAAGGGAGCCCGGGTGGTCGGTATTGCCGGTTCGGATGAGAAGACAACGTATCTGACCGAGGAGCTTGGATTCGACGCGGCGATCAATTATCGGACGGATGATCTGAAGCAAGCTCTAGTCGAGGCTTGTCCCGAAGGGGTTGACGTTTATTTTGACAATGTAGGTGGTGACGTTTCCGATCAGGTCCTGCGCTTGATTAACAAAAACGCGCGGATCCCGATCTGCGGGCAAATCGCACTTTATAATCTGGAGAAACCGGACACAGGTCCGAGAATTCAGAGCTTGCTGCTTACCAATACCGCGCTGATGAAAGGGTTCCTGGTTGGCGATTACGCCAGCCGGTACAATGAGGGACTGCATGAGCTGGCCGAATGGCTGAGAGACGGCAAAATCAAACACGCCGAAAATGTGATCGATGGCTTTGATAAGACCCTGGAGGCGTTTCTGGGGCTATTCACAGGCGAGAACCTGGGAAAACAGCTGGTGAAAGTAAGCGAAGAACAGAAGTAGGAACCTCTGTTTTACAATATAAAAGAGTGCCAGATTCACATGGGGCCTGCAGGAAACTCCTCAAGACGGAGTTTGGGGCCCAGAAGGCATTGGCCTTCCTTCAGTGTGATTCGGCACTCTTTTTTTGCTGTCATGGTGTTGGAAGAGCGTGTTACATCGCAGCCTCCGGGGTCGAGAATTGCTGATACTGGCGATACATGGAGATTCGCCAGTGGACAATCATCCCGTAAGCCAGCATGAAGAACAGCGCCGCTGTCTGCGGGATGGAAATATGCTGCTCAATATATCCATGTAGCAGGAGCCGGACAGCCAGCAGACCAAGCAGGATGTAGACGAAGCTTTTCGACTTCTGCATGAAGATCTGCCCCTCGACCTTCTCGAATTTCGTGCTTCGGATCAGGGGATAGGAGAAGATGAACCAGCCGACCAAAAAGGCTGCTCCTGCCCACCATAAGGGGATGCGGACCTGCTGCTCTACAAACATCAGAAATCCGGTGCTCATCGCAACCGGCGGAATGATAATCTTCTTAACGGTTACGGGACGATGACTCGCTTTCATCCGAATGAAAATCACGGTCACGGCCATAACCAGCATGGCGATCGTAGAGCCTATTTGAAGAATTGGGGAATCGAAGTCAACCACAATTCAGAACCTCTTTCCATAAATAAGATGACACGACAGTGTGCTTCTTCTGATTATAGCACATTCTTATGCCAGGCAAAATCAGGCAAATGCAGAGGTTCCGCGCTTCATCGCTGGCTGTTCTGTTGATGGAGCCCGTCAATGAATATCCGGATCATGAAATTCAGGCTGTCATCCAGATCCAGATCGAGTGCGAATTGACCGGAACGTTCCAGAGAGGAAAAGCCATGACAAAGGCTGCGAAGTGTTCGTACCGTATGCAGAGCCTCCGGCTCACTAAGCTGGTAAGGAGTCAATATCCGCAGCAGCAGCTCCACAATCTGATTCCCTACGCGCTGCGTCTCTTGCTGGTCCGGGCGTAGAGGCTGCAGCGCAGCTTCATACAATCCGGGGTGGGATCTTGCAAAGTCAACATAGGTAAGGCATACGAAACGCAGCGCGTCTTCACCTGAGCGGCCGGCGACAGCTTTCAGCATTTGTTCGTGGAGGGTCTGCAGTCCATGCAGCGTCAGAGCGGCATGCAGACCTGAAAGTCCGTCTACATGATTATACAGGGAAGGGGATCGAACCCCAAGCTTACCCGCAAGTGCAGCCAAGGTCACAGCGTGAAGCCCACCCTGATCCGCGAGCTCGGCCGCGGATTGAAGCAGCTGGAGTCGATCTATGCCGGGTCTCGGGCTCATTTCGTATTCCTCCTGAAAGCGGATTCCGCTTGCGTAACAGCCTGCTGCATGCTGGCGGTTGGGTTGGTTAGCATTTTTCCATGGCCGACAGCCAGAACGGCGGGCTTCAGGGCAGTCAATGATGTGGCGCTTTGCAGCGAATGCTCTTTGCTCCATGTAGCCAGGGCAGGGAAAGGAAACAAGGGATTAAGCATGCCGGATACAGCTAATCCGCCCCGGGTTAGCCAAGCATCGCCCGCAATCAGGATACCGCTGCGCTCATCGAGAAATGCCATATGTCCAGGTGTATGACCCGGGGATGCAATGGCTTTGAGTGAGCCTATGGAATCGCCCCCGCTCAGCAGCACATCGGGAACCGTGGTTATGTTCTTGGGGATCCCTCCACGAATCGGAGTTTGCTGCTCTCCAGGCAGGAGCTCGGCGTTGCCTTTAAGGAGCAAGGCGTCACGCTGCGAGATGTAAACAGAGGCATCCGGAAGCTCCTTCTTTAACCCGTCGAGAGCTCCGACATGATCACCATGGGCATGGGTCAATACGATGCGGGTTATGGGTTTGCCTATAGCGGATGCAGCTTGAAGGATTCCTTTTTTGGAAAAAGACATCCCGGCATCAATAAGTGTCAATCCGTCGTTTTCTTCAACAAGGTAGACATTAACCGGGAATAAACGAGGAAGAAAAGAAATTTGGGTCACGTGCTCTATCGTAGTTTTTAACATAAAAAGAGTTCCCCTTTCGTCGTAAACTAATCATATTAGTATTATAACTAATACAATTAGTTTTATCAAGCCTAAAATTAAGCCTGAATTGTAACATTTTCATGAATTTGTCAATTAAATCGCTAAAATTTTTATAAATTTACCAAATTTTGAGTGCAATATTCATCGTTTTGCGTTACCATAATGATAGATAATCGGAAAAAATTGTAGATTGTTTTACTATGAAGAATGAGGGGCGGACGACATGGATATTTTCAAACGCATCGTTATTTTGATGGTGATGTATGCCTTCTCCGCTGTACTGTTATATATAGCCAGCCAGCACACGCCATATTTGCTTCCTGTCATTTGGATTTCTGCGCTTATGCTGCTGTTATGCGGCATCGCCTATCTGGGATACCACTACTTTTTCAAGATACGCAGAAGACGAAGTTAAACGAAGAATGAAATACAGGTCTGCCCTATCCGGGTGGGCTTTTTTTGTGCCTGTTCGGGACAGCATGCGCTGGGGCTTGAAACTTGTTGTCAGACGATGCCTTTTGTTTGCTTGTCTAGTGAGGTTGGAGAAAAATAAAAAAACCGTTTGAAACACACCGCAGTCTTATATACAGTGATTGAATAACGAGGCAGGTCGGATGAGGGGAAGGTATATCGCATGATGGATCATAAAGAGCTTGCCGCTGCGGCATGCAGAGGGGATGAAGAAGCATTCTATTCACTCGTAACGGAGCACCGCAGGCGTTTATACGCAATCGCGTACAGTTATTTGCATAATGAGAGCGACGCACTGGAGGTATTGCAGGAGACGGTATACCGGGCGTGGATGAAGTGCGGGAAGCTGAAGCATCCGGAGGCGTTTGTTCCTTGGCTTATCCGGATATTGATTAACTGCTGCGTTGATGAGCAGAAACGAAAAAAGCGCATGGTGCCGATAGAGGAGGTACGAAGCCAGGAGATGGCTGCCGAGATGGTCAGTGACAGCAAGCTGGATCTGGAGCAGGCACTCAGCCGCATGAAACCCAAATACCGCCATGTGTTGATTCTGAAGTATTACCAGGACATGACGATCGCCGATATCGCGAAAATTCTGGATTGTCCTGAGGGGACCGTCAAAACCCGGCTTCATCAGGGATTAAAGCTGCTTCGGCAGAAAATCGAGCCAGGAGGTGCCATATTCCATGTTTGAGAAGGAAGAGCGCATGCTGAAAGAGATGAATAAATCCGCGGAGGTCAGCACAGAGGCTGTCACCGATGAAGCGCTGGACGCGGCGGTTCGAAGCGGGATGCGGAGAGGACGGCGCCACCGGCGGCTTCGTGCCCGTTTGGTTTCCTTCTCCGCGGTGATGGTAACCGTAGCGGCCGCGCTGCTGCTGGCAGTCTGGGGCGGGGACGAGAGCGGATTGAAGCCGAAGGAGCAGATGGCGGCTCAAGGGCCGTATCCGCCGCTGACGGGGTTTGATTTTGGCGAAGATATTACGCTGAATACGGCGAATAAATATGGAATGATTCAGCCGGTTAATCAATCGGTAACAAAGGGAGACTACACCGTAACCGTGAACGGGGTGCTGGTGGGCTCCCAGCGGATGGACGTATTTTATACTGTCCAGAATATGGCGGAGGATCCGGCCGACTTGAAGAGGGTCGTACTGAAGCATCCGGGCTCAAGCGATCCGCTGCCCTACAGTGTGGGCTCTTCCGGAGGGAACAAGCTGGCACCCGGTGTGCTGCACCGATCCCAACTGGATGTTCAGACGAATGAGGACACCCCGCTGCCGCAGGAGCTGACCTTCTCTTTTATCCTGGCCCCGTATTCCACGAATACGGTCTATGAATCCTCGGCGGAAAACGAGCAGGTGATCGATATTAACGTTTCCATTGATGTACAGACTGCCCAGAAGTACCTCACCACGATTCCAATCAACAAAATGCTGCAGATTGAGAAGCAGAGGTTCTACTTGAAGGAAGCCGTTCTGTCACCGGCTGGAATTGTTGTGAAAGCCAACATTCCGTCAAGCAATACCATGAAGGTATCCGGTCTGTGGGGTGTTTATCTGGAGACTGTCGTTAACGGTGAGAAGATCAGATTGAACAGCGATTCCGCGTTCTTGCCGGGTGCCGGGGGAGGAGATATGACTTATTTCTTCGAAAGCAATATATTGGAGAAACCCGAATCAATCATGCTGAAGGCGGACGGATTCCAGGCAGTTGACCCTTCCACGATGCAGCTCGTTGTTGATACGGAGAAGGGGAAAGTAATCCGTTCGCCGGATGGAGACATTCAGTTCGGAGAGTATACGAAGCATATGCTGACACTGGAATATGAAGAGCGGGCCGACAGGCATATGGGCAGTGTATCGATTGAGCCCGAGTTCGTGGATGGTGAGGGGAACAAACATATGATTAATGAGGATGCAGGGGGAGTCAACTCATCATCCCATTCTTCTTCCGATACGGGAATAAGCAGGATTACTCAGTATATATACCTTAAACCGCAAGAATATCCTCAGCCGCTCACGTTCACACTAAGCAGCTACCCTGGCGTCATGGAGCAGGCCTTCGAGGTGCCGATTCAATGAAATTAGAGATGCTGAAAGCTCATCAGAATAACCAATGCACCGAATGCGATGATCATTTTGCCAGCAAATTTTAAGTACCATATTCTCAAATCGCTGAGCTCAATGTCATCTCTCGATCTTCTGAACCACCATGAATCCGGATGTCGGATGGAATATATGCCAATCGCGATGAGTGCAATGCCTATTAACGCAGTAAACATGAAGTTGAACATGGATAATCAGCTCCTTTAACCATAATTACGTATGATGATCTGGAATGGTCCCACATTTGCAAGCATGCTATAAGGACGACTCTTGGACACAAAAGGAACTGCCGCCCGACCTGATGACGGGGGCAGTTCCTTTTCTTGTTTCTTTATATCCTAAATCGTAGATTGATTGCGCTATTCCCTATGCTTGTTAGGCGAGCTTCCTTCGGTTCCCTTTGCATCGAGCAGCTCGATTAGAGCTTTGGGTACTCCGTTAAGGAGCAGCCATTGACGCAGCGTCTCGATGGCCCGAATGTGGCCATTCCCTTCATCCCGCCAGGTCAGCAGCTCAACTACCTTAATGACCAGGAGCATCAGCTCCATTTTGTCATGTTCGGTTTGGTCTGCCCGAATTTTTTGAAATACGGCTTCTTTCTCCCAATCAAGCAATATTTCTTCACCTATCGTAGGTTTCATGAGTGAATAGCTGAAATCGCACTGCGGGCAGTGGACCGTGTTAAACTGTTCTGATTCGAACGCAACCCGGATATCAGTTTGACACTGACGGCAGTGGAACTGGACTTGAATTGCTGTGTTTGTGTTTGTCTCCATGTGTGTTGCCTCCTTCTAAGAGAAAGGTATTCTCTTTTTACCCAATACTCGGTAACTATGACCCATCTCCCGCCGGGGAAGCACCAGAAAACATGAAAAAGGACCACCCTTATTCGGGTGATCCTTCCAAATACATCGTCCAATACCTAACCTTCATCCTACTTCGTGCTGCTCTTGACGTGGATCAGCACATTATAGAGGAAAGCCAGAATGCCCAGCGTTACCAGAACGCCACCTACCGCAATTACCGGTTCAACGGATTCAACACCGCTCATCAGTAGTGCGAGACCAATCATCATGACAGGCAGACCGATATTGTGCAGCCAGAAATGCACTTTGCCAACGGTCGATTCCCCGGCTGCAGGGAACAGATGATAGATAACGCCTGCAAGAGCCAGAGACGCCCAGCCCAGCAGGTTGACGTGTGCGTGAACAGAGGCGTAATCATAGCTGTGGGATATAGACATGTACATGCCAAGCAGCACCCCGAGCACAAAGTAAACCGCAGCAATCCTGATTAATTTGACACCCATACAATCCCTCCTAAATGCATGACTACTATGATATATGTCACCTGTGGTGAAGTAGACCTGGATGGAGGAAGATTTAACAAAAAAAAGAAACCGACGACCCTTGCGAGGATCATCGGTTATTGTGAGTGTTTGGTTCATTCAGATTCTATTCAAGCTCCAGCACATCATAGATTAGCCATTGGCCGTTTGCTTTTTTAAGCCAGTAGAGTGAAGTTGTGTTGATGATATCCCCGTCCGCATCGTCGGTTTCCTCGATGTAGACTACGGTTTCCTCTCCCTGGAAGAAGACCGGACGGACAACTTCAGCTGTGAGGTTGAAATTCACTTCATCGAAGATGCCTTCAGCAATGCTGTTCTGGAACATCTCATAGAATGCCGAGTCCGGATGAATAACGGACATGAGCAGGGGACCATTCTCTTCATTGAAGCCCTTGTACTGCGTGTCAATGGATTCGCGGATGGCTTTCAGTTCTGCTTCCGGCACCTTCGGATTCGCATCGAGCAGATTATCCCCTGCCAGATATTCCGTATCATATTGATTCAGATCATAGATTTTCCAGGCACCCGACGCATCCTTTTTCAGGAGATTCTCGTAATGGAGTGTAACATCCCATGTAAAAGGGCCGCTGCTGCGCTCAAGGGTAACGCTGGTGAATGCGTGGATTGATGTTCCCGCTACCGTTACTTCCCATACATCACTCGATACATGAAGGTCGTATTTGAATTGGTTCTGATAGCCTTCTTTGGTCTTCGCAAGAACAGGAGACTTCGAATGGAATAAGGCCATTGCGGCATCCAATTTCTTGGCATTTCCTGCCTCTTCAAGTGCGTGGTAAAGCTTCTTCACCTCATCGGTGGCTTTGTCGATTGCGCCTTCGCGGTCAATCTTGATGGTGCGCGCCTTGGCATCCCACTTCACTGGCAGCCCTGTAGCTTCAGCTACAAAACGAAGGGGCACCAGCGTGTTGCCGGCATCGGTAAAGGGTGCGATCTGGAGCGAGGTTTTGACTCCATTGACATACGCGGTCTTCTGGCCGATGGTCATTTGAAGCTTCTGATCGAGGTATGTACCTGTCACCTGCTTGTTGGCGCTGTTCCAATTGACCTTATAATCCAATGCCTGGAACAAAGGACGGAATTGAACGAAGGTGACCCCGTTCTTCATAATAGGCGCTGCCTGAAACTTGATTTCCTGGTTATCGAGGTAGACCCGGATTTTCCCCTGATTCTTCGCCGGAGCAGCTTGTGCCGCACTTGCGAACAGGAACAGGAATGCGATAGCCAGCAGGCTGATTTTTTTCTTCAATTTGCTGTCATCTCCTTCAACGAATGATAGAATAGAGAGGTAATTGTGGTAATCGTACATGATAAAACCAACGGTAGCAATACATTTCTTTGCAAGTAATTATTGGTAGTAACCAGGAGACGGTTGCCTGCCGGAACCACTTGTAAAAAGTCGGGTAAGCATGAGGCTCCGCTGGGTAATACATAGTAAGAGTCAGGCCGGGTCAACCGGCCCAATTCATTAAACAAAGGAGTGGAGCACATGACAGCAGGACAGGAACTGATATTTTACATAGGAACCTATGGTTCAGAGGAAGAGAATCGAATTCATTGGGGGGCGATGGATCGGGGAACGGGCGAGCTGCGTCTATTGGGCGGAACGGCTGGCATAGAGAACCCGACGTATCTTGATTTTGACGACTCCATCTCCGTGCTGTATGCGGCCAGCGAGAAGGGTGAAAGCGATGTGTCTGCTTATTCGGCCAATCTGGTGAACGGTGAATTGACCCTGCTGAATGTTCAGTCCACCGGTTCATCCGGGGCATGCCATGTCTCTCGTACGTCCAGCGGGAAGTATCTGCTCACGACAGGGTACAGCGATGGACATATTTCGGTGCTTGCTTTGGAGAAAGACGGCAGGGTAGGGGAGATTACTTCCAAAATCAAGCACAGCGGACGCGGGCTCCGGGATGACCGTCAATCGGAGGCGCATCCGCATTCGATATTTGAAGACCCGCTGAACCAATATATCGTAGTCAGTGATCTGGGCATGGATGATGTGAATCTGTACCGTCTGGAGGACGGCAAACTCGTGACCCACCGCGAGATCAGTCTGCCGCCGGGCTCGGGGCCGCGGCATGTTGCCTTTCATCCGTCAGGCAAGTGGGTATACGGCACGAATGAGCTCAACAGTACGGTAACGGCTTATGCCAACGATGCAACGTTCGGGGATTTGAAAATATTGCAGCATATATCCACCCTACCGGAGGACGTTGTGATGGACAGCAACACCTCCTCGCATCTGCTGGTGTCTCCTTGCGGTCGTTATCTGTACGCTTCCAATCGGGGGCATGACAGCATCGTGCAGTATGTAATCGATCAGGAAGCCGGTACGCTTCGTGCAGTCAATTGGGTGTCTTCCGGCGGTAAAACGCCGCGCCATTTTAATATTCTGCCGGATGGCTTCCTGCTTGCGGCGAATCAGGACAATGGCCTGATCGCAAGTTACCGGATCGATCCGGATACTGGCAATCTGGTCTCTACAGGCTATACATTAGAAGTGACACGTCCGGTGTGCATCTGTCCCGTTGAGAAAGCGAAGGCATAAGAGCTGCTAAGCTAGCATGAATTGTGCACCAGACAAACAATAGAACAAGACGAGAAGGGCTGCCGAGTGGCAGCCCTTGTTGTATACCTGATAACCTGATTACAAATCGCAGCGTTCACATTCGCCAGAGCGATGCTTGCAGCAATTCAGGTGTTTAATCATTCAGTGGATTAATGAGCAAAGATGTGATTGCCGATCTGCACCACTTGCGGTCTGGACCAGATCCATTGGCTGGTCGCTGTTTTTGGATTGAAGTAATAAAGGGATTCGTACGTCGGATCCCATCCGCGGACGGCATCCATTGCAGCGAGATAAGCGGTTCGGTCCGGCGTTAGCCAGTATTGGCCGTCATCGACGGCTGTAAAAGCGCCCTTTTGAAAAACAACGCCCCGAATATCATTCGGAAACTCGCCGGATTGAATGCGGTTCATAACAACGGCTCCCACAGCAACTTGTCCTTTGTAGGGCTCACCGCGGGCTTCACTGTATATGACTTTTGCCATGATATCCATCTCGGATTGATTTAACGTATATTTTTTCAGCTGTCTCCAGGTTTGTGCACCGGTAATTCCATCAGCGGGCACCCCGTATTCCTTCTGGAAACGCGTAACGGCTGCTTTTGTGTTAGCTCCATATTTGCCATCCAGCGGTTGCGTGTAGAAGTCCAGTGTTTTCAGACGATATTGAAGGTCCCAGACATCCCCGTTCTCGCTGCCCGGCTTTAACAGCGGAGCTGCCTCTGTTGTTTGGGCAAATGCGGGCATGAACAGAAGGATACTCAGGAAAAGAGCAGAAATTATTTTCCATGATTGCTTTCGTATGGTGATCATCTCCTTTGGGGTTGAATTATAAGGATGGAAACAGCTTCATACAACCATCAGTAAATGGAAAATCGCGCAGTGACTGCGTTAGTGGCACCAAAAATGGTTCTGTGGACCGAGTTGTGACGAACTTGAAATTTTTTGAAAAAAAGGTTTGACAGCTGGGGGAGGACTTATTACAATAGCTACATAACATACTAAACAGGTAGGAATTATATTATATTGTTCTCACCGTATCGACGGAGGAACGCTCGAAGACAATGCAGGCACGGCATGAAGCCGGTTTGACTCTGTTCTGTCGAGCTTTCCTCCGTCTTTTTTTGCCATAAGGCCTGTTTAGTAGAGATTAGTAGGGGGAGTGATCCATATGAAAAAGGTGTTGAAGCAAGGGATACTCGTAGGTTTGACAGTGCTGTTGACAGCGGCGCTTACGGCTTGCGGTGCACAGAAAACAGAGACAGTTGCAACCGCCGATGGAGAAGCGCCGGCTTCGGGTTCAAGCAGCAAGCCAAGTGTGGAACTGCTCAATGTTTCTTACGATCCAACTCGGGAGTTATATGACCAGTACAACAAAGCCTTCGCAGCCCATTGGGAGAAGGAGCAGGGACAGAAGGTCACGTTCAAGCAATCGCACGGGGGTTCAGGGAAGCAAAGCCGCTCGGTCATCGACGGTTTGGAGGCGGATGTGGTCACGCTGGCCCTCGGTTATGATATCGATGCGATCCGTCAGGCAGGCTTGATCAATGAAGGCTGGGAGAGCAAGTTTGAGCATAACAGCGCTCCCTACACCTCGACCATCGTATTCCTCGTTCGCAAGGGCAACCCGAAAGGCATCAAGGATTGGCCGGATCTGATCAAGGACGGCGTGGAAGTCATTACGCCGAATCCGCAGACCTCCGGCGGTGCACGCTGGAACTATCTCGCGGCGTGGGGATATGCCTTGAAAGTGAACAATAACGATGAAGCGAAAGCGCAGGCATTCGTTAAAGAGCTGTTTACCCATGTGCCCGTGCTCGACAGTGGTGCCCGTGGTGCGACAACGACGTTTGTTGAGCGTGGGATTGGGGATGTGCTGCTGGCTTGGGAGAATGAAGCCTACCTCTCCATCAACGAGCTCGGGCCGGATAAATTTGAAATCGTGAATCCATCGGTCAGTATTTTGGCAGAACCGCCGGTCGCCGTAGTGGATAAGAACGTTGACAAGCGGGGAACCCGTGAAGTTGCGGAAGCTTACTTGAATTATTTGTACAGTGAAGAAGGGCAGACGATTGCGGCTGAGAACTATTACCGTCCGACGCTTGCAAGCGTAGCCGACAAGTACAAAGAGAAATTCCCGACTATCGAATTGTTTACGCTTAAGGACGTATTTGGAACATGGGAAGAAACACAGACCAAGCATTTCAATGACGGCGGCATCTTTAATCAGATTTACGTGCCAGGCAGCTGATCGGCATCAAGCCGAAGGCAGAAGGGGATGAGAGGATATGGCTTTGATCCAAGTACAGAGACAAGGCAGAGGTAATCGCAGAGTGCTCCCCGGTTTTGGAATCGGAATGGGACTCACCGTGTTATATATGAGTTTGGTAGTGCTGGTGCCCTTGTCTGCATTACTTCTCAACCAGACCGGACTTACATGGGAGAAGTTCTGGTCTGTTGCGAGTGATCCGAGGGTACTTGCTTCTTACCGAGTGAGTCTCGGGACGGCGGCGATGGCGGCACTGATCGATACGTTACTGGGTTTGCTGCTGGCATGGGTGCTGGTGCGGTATGACTTTCCTGGTAAAAAACTGTGGGATGCCTTGATCGATTTACCCTTCGCGCTGCCAACCGCAGTGGCGGGGGTTGCCTTGACTGCGATCTATTCCTCTAACGGATGGATTGGATCTTTGCTTGAGCCTCTTGGCATCAAGGCGGCTTTCTCGCCCATGGGCATAACGCTTGCCTTGATGTTTATTGGCATACCGTTTGTTGTACGGACGGTACAGCCGGTGCTGGAGGATGCGGAGCGGGATACGGAAGAAGCGGCAGCGACACTCGGAGCAGGTCGATGGCGTACTTTTCGTACCATAATCCTGCCTACCCTGATCCCGCCGCTGCTGACTGGTTTTGCATTAGCTTTCGCCCGCGGAATAGGGGAATATGGATCCGTGGTGTTCATATCGGGGAATATGCCTATGAAGACGGAGATTGCACCGCTCTTGATCATGACCAAGCTGGAGCAGTTTGATTACGCCGGTGCAACGGCAGTTGCCTTGATTCTGCTGCTCATCTCGTTTGTACTGCTCTTGGGCATTAACATTCTACAGCATTGGTCGCGGAAAACCGCGCGCTAAGGGGAGGGTTACATAATGGCTGGAACTGTGCCTTCTGCTATTTCTGCAGCGAAACGCAGCGCGCCCTCCTCTCCGGCAGCAGCGGAGAGACCGTGGGTAAAATGGACATTAATCAGCTTGGCTGGATTTGTGCTTCTGTGGCTAATCGTATTGCCGCTTGTTACCGTTATGTCTGAGGCGTTTAAGAAGGGATGGGAGGTATACATCGCTGCCTTATCCGATCCCGATGCTTTATCCGCACTTCGGCTGACATTGTTGGTAGCGGCAATTGCAGTACCGCTCAACTCGATTTTTGGCGTTATCGCAGCCTGGACCATAACGAAGTTTCCTTTTAAAGGAAAGAATCTGCTTGTCACGCTGCTGGATTTGCCGTTCGCGGTATCGCCCGTCATCGGGGGGCTGATCTTCGTGCTCATATTCGGCCGGCAGGGGTGGTTCGGCCCATGGCTGGGCGCCCATGATATCAAGATTATATTCGCTGTACCCGGCATTGTGCTTGCTACGTTATTCGTTACGTTTCCGTTTGTGGCAAAGGAACTGATTCCGCTCATGGAGGAGCAGGGGACGAAGGAGGAGGAGGCAGCCGTAACGCTTGGCGCCAAGGGCTGGCAGATATTCTGGCGGGTTACCCTTCCCAACATTAAGTGGGGGCTGCTGTATGGCATTATTCTGTGCAACGCCAGGGCGATGGGCGAGTTTGGCGCGGTCTCCGTTGTATCCGGCCATATCCGCGGCGAGACCAACACCTTACCGCTGCATGTCGAAATTTTGTATAACGAGTATCAATTTTCGGCATCGTTCGCCGTCGCCTCATTATTGCTGTTATTAGCGCTGGTTACACTGCTGCTTAAAAATTGGTTTACACGAAAAAATGCTCATTGACAGTCCTTTCCAACCCATGCTAATGTAAATTCATACTATGTTGGTTGGAAAAGAATGATTAACGAGTGCAAGCAAGTGTAACCCATCATTTCAGGTCGTGTCGATGAGTATATATTTTGGGGCTTTGCCCGGTAAGGAGGCGTATCCATGGCTAAACCGTTAAAGGTGGATGAAATGTGGCTCGAACGCATAGCAGGCCTGCTGAACGACATGGAATTCGGTTCGCTGCAAATCGTAGTGCATGAGGGTCAAATCGTCCAGATGGAACGAACGGAGCGCAAGCGTTTCGAGAATACGGCCTCCGGCACGGTGAAGACGTCGGGACCAGCCCGGGCGCCCGGCCAGCAGCGAAGAACGAACACAAGATGATCCCTAAGGATAAGCAGAAACAGAACTTCCGCAGATATAATGAAATGCGGCCTATTGAGCAGACATCGGAGTGTTAGCCGATGCAGACGATAGGCGCATGTCATGACTAATTGGAAGTTCTTTTTTTTGTATAAGCACAAGAAAGTGGATTATTAATCCGTACTTACGCAAAATCTTGCGATCTGAAGATCATGAATTATAAATAACAGCCCGGCCGTATTGATCGGCGCGGGCTGGATGTGCTGCATCGTTCTGTTTTATCTTGACCGCAAAGGGCTGTTGACGGTCTCCGGTTCAGTTAGACCAGCTGAGTCAATTAGAGGATCATATTCTCCGGTAGGGTGCAGGAATTGCTCCATCAGCTCCGGGTGACCTGCGTAGGGACGCTTGCGCCGCTGTCGCGTGGCTGTAACCCGGAAACCTGCCAGATACAGCAAACACTGGGTAGCCAGAACGTAAGGAGAGGCCTCAATCCAGATTAAATTAGTCAATGCAGAGATGAGAATCAGCAGATGCAGTACGGTATAGATAACGCCATGAGACCTTCTTCTGGAATCCATCAACAGACGGTAAAAAGAGACCGTTGCAATCATACTGGAGAGCCATAAACACCATACCTCGGGGTTTGTCCAGGCAGAGGACTGACGGAGCTCCTGGACGAGAATCGCAGTCCACAGGATCGCAGCTCCCAGTGACAGTGCAGGTACGGCAGGTTTCAGAAGCAGCCATAGTCCCATCCCCCATCCGGGTTTCTCAAGACGTCCAACCAGCTCATCGCGTTCCTTCATCAGCCGGTCGATTTCGCGATTCAGCAGTTTGTGCAGTGTTGTCAGCCGGGATTCATCGCGGTCGCTTAGAAAGGTATCAATCTGTTCGTGGAGTTCCCGAATCAGCAGGTCTGCGGATTTGCATTCCTGAAGCAGTCGGATGAGGAGATCCTCCGGGATAGCCGTTCGAGTCGGTCGATTGATTACCGTGCCGAGAGGTCCCGCAAGCCTGGTGTAGATGGACAAGGACTGACGAATACGGGCAAGCGAATCCTTGCGTGCACCCAAGAGACGGGATGCACTGTATATGTACAGGCCCGAAAATACCGCTGTGGCCAGAAGCACAGCCACCAGCGCGTTCAGAGAGCCAAAGATATCAATCATCCATTCCGTAAGGGACAAGCCGATCCCTCCTTCAATATTCTACCTTTCACTATTGCACAAGAAGGAAGGGAATTCAAGCCGATTCTGAAACAGGCAGCTATGGAGAGCATGGGGGTTGCGTATAACGTTACGTCATATCCTATAGTCACCTTAGGAGGGGATTGAGTTGAAACGAAAAAAAGGATGGTTGATCTTGGGTAGCATTCTCATTGCTATACTAGCTATACTGACGGTAATAGGCTTTCTATTCAGAGATGACGGGTCGTTAAGCGGTTTTGTTACAGAGGATGGGCATAAGGAATACGCGGCGGCTTATGATGAGGCGATGAATCAATTACCAGAACCGGTTGAATCGATTAAGGTTAATACCGATTTTGGCGTGGTGCAGCTCTACAAGTTCCGGGAGAGCGATACACCGCATAAAACACCCTTGTTGCTGCTTCCCGGAAAAGGATCTGCTACACCCATGTGGGAGGCCAATCTAAGCGGCTTTTTAGAACACCGGCCTGTATATACCCTTGATTTGATAGGAGAGCCGGGTTTAAGCACAGAAACCAGACGGATCGAAACCGCTGCGGACCAAGCAGCTTGGTTAGAGCAAGTGCTGGACCAGCTGCCGGAATCAGAGATCCACCTATTAGGGCTGTCGTTCGGCGGGTGGAGTGCGGCGAATGTGGCGCTCAAGCATCATGAGAAGATTCACTCGCTCATATTGCTGGACCCTGTCTATGTGTTTGGCCCCATTCCACTGAAAATGATACTTGTATCCATTCCGGCGTCTGTGCCCATGGTGCCCAAACCGATCCGGGAGAAAATGCTCAGCTATATATCCGGCGGGGCTGAAGTTGATGACAGCGACCCGACCGCCAAATTAATCGAAACCGGTATGCGGACATTCAAGAGCAAGCTGCCCATGCCGGAAGCCATCAAGCCGGAACGACTAGCTGAGCTGACGATACCGGTGCTCGGAATTTTAGCTGGACAATCGACGATGCATCATGCTGAAAAGTCGTATCAAACGGGGATGGATTCCCTGAAAGACCCTAATAGCGAGATGGTCGTATTTGAAGATGCCTCGCATGCAATTAACGGGGAATACCCTAAAGAGTTACTGGAAACGATAGAAGCTTTTTTAGCGAAAATCGAGTAAGGGACAGGAAGGGAATGGGTTCATGGGAAAAAAATATTCCGTAAAAGAAATCAGTCAATTGTCGGGAATAACTCCGCGAACCATTCAGTATTACGATAATGAAGGGATTCTTAAGGCGGAGCGGGATGAGCTGGGGCATAGGGTATATTATGATAAACAGTTGTATGTACTTGAACAGATTATGTTCTATAGAGCCATCGGTTTCTCTTTAAGAAAGATCAAAGAACAATTGATCGTGGGCACCGAGGAGCAGGATATCGAGAACATTCTAGATTACCAGGAATCGGTGCTCTATTCACAGAAAGAGAGTATCCAAGCCAAGCTTGACGGATTGCATGTCGCAAAGGAAATGATGAAAGAAGGTTACAACGTTCCCTGGGAGCTGTTAGCCCATCTCATGCGTTCGTTGAATGAGGTCGATATGTCGGCTTGGAAAGAATACCAATTTTCGGAGGAAGACTCGCGGCTATTTCAAAAAGCATTTAACTCTGAGCAGGCTGCATTGGATTTTTACAATGCGTTCAGAAAAATATCGCTGCAAGCTGCAGCTTATAAGGCCTCAAAGGTTCCCATCGAATCCCGTTTAGCCAGGACCTTAGCCCAAGAATGGCAACGGATGGTTCAACGTGTGACATATGGCGACGAACGGATTCATGCTGCCTTCTTAGCAGTCGATCGAAATCGGGATCAATGGAACACGGGAGAACGTCAGCTTGTAATGGAAGCAGAACAATATTTGCAGGACGTCTTGAAGCGCTATCCTGATCGTGAATGAGCTGCATTGCAGCCAAGGTTATGCTGCTTATGCAGGAAGCCTAAATCGTACTCTACTGTTTGCATGGCTAATCGTTTTTTTCTTGGCAAACAATTTTTCCTCAAGGCAACATAAGAGACCGTCCCGCATATAGTATATGAATAAGACGGTAGCATCGAAAGAGCGGGAGGGGTCAGGATGAGCACGGAACTGCAGGTAAAGAAAGCGCCGTTTCAGCGAGCGAAGATGACAGTGGGTTACGTACTGCTTCTCATGTTGGCCGTTTGAGATTGATCAGGGATCTACCCGATGGAGGGGACTCATTCCTTCTACTGAACATAAAGGATGGCGTCAGAGGAAGAGCCTCTTGAGACGCCATCTTTTTTCGAATGATAACGATGAGTGCGTTGCAATGTTAGCGGTTTAAGCCATGCAATTCCTTCCAGGATCTGTATTCGTGAACAGCGGTTCCCGAGAACGAAGCGTGGCCGCCTGCCAATGCAGTGACCTTGGACAGCTCTTTTTCCATAAAGGCCGTTCCTTCTTCGAAGAAGGTAACGTAGTTGCCTTCATTGCTCGATTTGGTCTCAACGGCGACCAGCGCTTCCTTACCATATTTGTCGGCTTCGGCTAATTCGGCAGCCGCCAGGTTGTAAATGTTCTGGGCGGAATCCCGGTATGCCATAATGACGATCTGATCAAACTGCTGGATCATCCAGCTGCTGAGGGTCATGGATTGATCGGGCAGCTTGTAGGTATGCAGCCAGAAGGTCATATCTGCCGCAATCGGCAGGTTTAAGGAGCGAGCTTCCTTTACCAGATAGCGAACGTTGTTTTGCCATTGCTTCACGACCGCATCATAATTGGTTTTCCATTCGCCCAGCACATGGGGCTCGATATCAACGTGAATACCGGCAAAGCGTTCATCCGGGGCAGCAGAAGCCTGATATTCGGCCGTCCACTGGATAAAGGTTTCGAGACGGTGGCGTTCGGATTCCAGCGCCCAGTTCGGCGCACCGCCAAGGACATGCACTTCAATGCCCTGCCGACCGGCCAGGCGAATGAATTTGCGGTAATGTTCCGGACGGACATCACGGTTCATCTGCAGATAGAGTACATTGACCCCTTGGTCGGAGGCGAAATCCAGAATCTCCGGTGTAGCATTCTCAATCAGCGGAGTTTCCCAGAACCAGGTAGATTTTTGGGTGGCTTTGGCTTCGGCCGGGCCGGGTGGATACATGGAGAAACTGCAAAGCAGCAAGAGACTGCTGGATAGACAAAGGGTCAGCAAGCGAATACTAAATTTTTTCATAAAGGGTTGTTCTCCTTTCGATATCTTACACGACATGAATCGACAGGTGCATGCAACGTAAGGATTGCGCTTAAAGTCATTGTGAAAGAATTATATTCATATTTATGCAGCACTTACGTATATATCGGAGTTACTTTTGCCGTATTTTATAGGTCTTTAGGCTTTATTATGGGTGTAAAGATGCATAATAGGAGTTTGAAGAGGAACATAACCGGATAATTAATTAGGAGAAGAGTCTTGCCTAAGCAAGGCTGGGGGTGGACAAGCTATGGACTGTAGAATAGATGCCGCTTATGAAGAAGGATGATATAGTATAATTTTAAGTCTAAGGAGCGATGAACATGAATATAGCCATCATTGGTGCAAGTGGAACGATAGGCAGACGAATTACAGAGGAAGCCCTGCGCCGGGGTCATGAAGTGACGGCGGTGCTGCGTAATCCGAATCGGATGGATACGGAGCATGAACGGTTGAAGAAAGCGGAGGCCGACGTGATGGATCCTTCATCGCTGGAGAAGGCTATTCAAGGTCATGACGCCGTGATCAGCGCATTTGGTCCCAAATTCGGGCAGGAAGAGGAACTCCTTGCTGCTGCGCGCACTATTGTGGAGGGAACGAGACGCGGCGGCGTATCCCGTCTGCTGATTGCTGGGGGTGCAGGAAGTCTTATTGCGGACAGCGGGGTGCCTCTTATGGATACACCTGAATTTCCGGAGGAGATCCGACCGCTCGCCCGCGCGCATGCGGATGCTTACGAGATCTATAAGGAATGTGATTTGGAGTGGACTTATGTCAGTCCGGCAGCCATCATCGAGCCCGGAAGACGAACCGGACAGTTTCGGATTGGCATGGACCGCCTGGTGACGGATGAGAGCGGTAGCAGCCGGATTTCGGCCGAGGATTACGCCGTTGCGATAATCGATGAGCTGGATGACCCCCAGTTTGTAAAGTCCCGTTTTACCGTTGCTTATTAGTTGTAATGGAGATGCAGCCTCAGTCATTGGCGCAAGGGTGTAAGGAATATCGAAGCAAAGGGGAGAGCTTGGATGTATGTTGTGACGTCTGAACAGATGAGGGCATTGGACAACCATGCGATTCACAGGATCGGTATTCCGGCGGCAGCACTTATGGAAAATGCGGGCAAGGCGATCGCAGAGGAAGTCTTGAAGTTATGCCTGATCGAGCGGGGAAGAAGGAACGGCTTACCATCTTCCGGAACGAGCGGAGCAGCCGGAACTGCCTTCGTGCCTGCGCAGGCAAGCGGACAGGAGCGAGGCGAAGCCTTAACGGATCATTCGACTGCTATGGGCCCCCCTTTTGCCGCGAATGATCTTGCCCTGGAGATGAGCCGTCCGTCGCCTGTCCTAGACGGAGACGTGCGATTGCCCACCGCGCTTTCTGCGCAGGAGCACTGGCTCATTCTGGTGGGCAAGGGCCATAACGGCGGCGATGGCGTGGTCGCCGCCCGGCACTTGCGTGACGCCGGCGTACGCGTCACGCTGCTCTACGCCGCCGAGCCGTCCTCGCTTACTGGCGAGGCGGCGGTGCAGCGGGATGCCGCGGCAGCGCTCGGCATCCCGGCTCTGGTCCACGGCCGTGCCGCCGTGGACTACGGCGCGTTCACCGGCATCGTGGACGCGCTGCTCGGCACGGGCGCGTCGGGCGCGCCACGCGGCGCTTACGCCGCGTTGATCCAGGCCGCCAATGACAGCGGCCTGCCGGTCGTGTCCGCGGATATTCCGAGCGGACTGGACGCCGATACCGGCGCGCGGCATGAGCCGTGCATCTCGGCGGCGGTGACGGTGTGCCTCGCTTTCCTGAAGCGAGGCTTGGTGCAGTACCCCGGCGCCGAGTCGGCAGGCCGGGTGGTGGTGCGCTCCATCGGCATCCCTGCATCGCTGTGCCGGGAGCAGGGCGTCCGCACGCACCTGCTCACTCCGCAGGTCCTTCGGACGGAGCTGGATGCGGATGTCACGCGTTATCGCACGGCGGAAGGACATAAAGGCACCTACGGTCATGTGCTGACCGTAGGCGGCAGCCGCACGATGAGCGGCGCAGGTTTGCTCGCTTCCCGTGCGGCCCTTCGCGCGGGCTGCGGCCTCGTGACCTGGGCGCTGCCCGCAAGCCTGGTGCTGCCGCTAAGCGGAGCTGCACCGGAAATCATGCTCGCTCCGGCAACAGATGAAGAGAGTGGAGGCAACTGGAACGAAGCCTCCGCTGGGCGGGTGCTGGAGCTCGCCAAGACCCGGGACGTGCTGGCTGTAGGTCCTGGACTCGGCCGCTTTGACGGCGACTCCAGATGGCTTCGGCGACTGTGGGAAGCGTGGGAAGGACCGCTGGTGGTGGATGCCGACGCGCTTAATATGCTGTCATCGTCCGGCGATTTCAGCGCCTGGAGACCGCGTTCCGCGGCCACGGTGCTGACTCCGCATCCGGGGGAAATGTCCCGGCTGCTGGGCACGCCGACCGCGGAGCTGCAGCAGGACCGGATCGGTGCTGCTACAGGGTTTGCTGCCGAGCACGGGGTTACCCTCGTGCTCAAGGGGGCGCGTACCGTCGTGGCTTCGCCGGACGGACAGGCTTACATCAACACAACCGGTACCTCCGGCATGGCGACCGGAGGTACCGGGGACGTGCTCACCGGCATCATTGCCAGCCTGCTGGCGCAAGGTTATGCCGGTCCGTCTGCAGCCGCGCTCGGTGTGTGGCTGCATGGCCGTGCCGGTGAGTGGGCCGCACGGCACCGGGGACATCCCGCATCGGTCATCGCCGGGGATGTCATTGATATGCTTTGAACTAAAAGGGCCTTCATCAGAAGGCCCTTCTTCTTGTTAAAAACGACGGATCAGATCACCCAGCACAGCACGGGGACGGCCAACGCAAAGAAAGGGGTGGCCAGGGATTGGCTGGAGAAGGCATGCTTCCCCCACAAGAATAGGAGAAGTGTAAGCGTTCCAGCTGCTGCGCGGATCCACAGATGTTCCGGATTGCCGCCCGTAAACAGGGCGAAGAACAGAAATCCGACCGCTCCGTACACGGCGGCTTGTTTGCCTTTATGCAGTGTGGGCAGGAACGAGAGGATAGCGTCGGCCGCGAGAGAGGCCGTCAACGCATATCCGTATACCCAGTGCTCCTGCGGCATGTAAAGTCCTAACCATGCCGAGGCCCTTTCAGCGCTGGAAGGCCACACCCAGTCGAGCAGGCTCAGCAATAACACGGCAATGCCGGCGCTTGCCAGCTTGTTTAACGCGTAAAACCCCATGTCCATACGGCCGGACCGTCTGGGAATACCGGTATTCATGATACACATCCTCTGCTTGATATTCATTTCCACGAACGTCCTGCTGAATCCATACTAGCTGGTGACCATCTCTCCGCCGTTTACGTGAATGGCCTGACCCGTGACAAAAGAGGAGGTGATGGACGAAGCCAGGTAGACATAGGCTGGTGCCAACTCATAGGGCTGTGCGGCCCGCTTCATCGGTGAATTCGTTCCGAATACGGCAACCTCGTCAGCAGAGAAGCTGGAAGGTATGAGCGGTGTCCATACTGAGCCCGGAGCGACGGAATTGACGCGGATGCCTTGATCCACTAGCGAAAGGGCCAGGGATCGAGTCAGGGAGACGATGGCGCCTTTGGTTGAGGAATAATCGATAAGCTCCTTAAATCCTTCATAAGCGGTAATGGAGGCCGTATTAATGATAGAGGCTCCGGATTTCATGTGAGGCAGGGCGGCTTGAATCATGAAGAAAAAAGGAAAGATATTACTCTGATAGGTGTGATACAGCTGTTCTTCCGTAATATCCAAAATGCTGTGCTGTACATATTGAACGGCATGGTTGTTCACAAGCACATCCACCTTGCCAAAGCAGGCTAATGTCTCGCTAACCACGGTCTCGCAGTTCTTTTTGTACCGCAGATCGATTTTCATCAGAAGACAGCGTCTGCCAAGCGATTCGATTCGTTGTTTAGTGACTTCGGCATCCGAGGTCTCATATAAGTATGGAATGACCAGATCGGCACCTTCCTTGGCAAAAGCAATGGCCGTCGCTTTGCCGATGCCGCTGTCGCCCCCGGTTACAATGGCGACTTTGCCATCCAGCTTACCGCTGCCCCGGTAGGCGGGGTCCTCACTGATCGGGCGCGGCGACATCAGGCTCTCTAAACCAGGCTGGCAGTTTTGATGCTGGGGAGGGAAGGCGATCGGCTGCTCCTTGCATTCGGTTTTGGAGCCTACATATGGAATGGGCTGCTGGGGCTTCATTTCATTCCTCCTCTGGTATATCAATGACATGGATTGATGATGCATTACTTATCTCTATGCATTCGCCCAGTCCCGGGTGCCGTTTACGGCCGAAATAGGAGAAAGATCGTATGCCTGAGGAGCTCCTGCCAATTTTCACACGATCTTTTGGTTGCAGTGTGGTAAAATATTTCCAAAATTTAAATCGAATGACCCAAGGGAGGACGGTCACCTGATGAAACCCGTCAAACGGTCAAAATTCCGCTTATGGGCAGGCAAGCAGTATTTTACCTGCCGGCGTTATTGGGAATGGATGAAGAGCAGTAGTAAACTCGCGCGTACTCATGCTTCAGCGCCATTGGACTATTCGGTATTCGGGCACCAAACTCCGCTAAAACGCCAGTTGAAGAATGTTGATATGTGGTATCAGCATAATAAGGCGATCAACCTGCGTCTTGCCGTTCGTCATTTGGACGGACTTCTGATCCGACCGGGAGAGACGCTGTCCTATTGGAGGACCATTGGACGTCCGACCCGCAGGAAAGGGTATGTAGACGGCATGGTTTTGTTTTATGGAGGTTTTAAGGCCGGTGTGGGCGGAGGGCTGTGCCAACTCTCCAACCTTATCTACTGGATGACCCTGCACACCCCGCTTGAAGTGAGGGAGCGGCATCGGCACAGCTACGATGTTTTTCCGGATTCGAATCGGACCCAACCGTTTGGCAGCGGAGCTACGTGTGCCTATAATTATTTGGACCTTCAGATCTATAATCCAACCAGCGACACCTACCAGCTGGCGGTACATGTGTCAGAGGAGGCACTGATTGGAGAATGGCGCTCCACCGCCGTCCCGCTCTATAGCTATGAAGTTTATGAACGAGATCATCGCATAACCCAGGAAGCGTGGGGCGGATATGCGAGGCATAATGTCATCGGGCGCAAGGTGTTCAGCAGGGAAGGCGAGCTGATTCATGATGAGTGGATCACGGAGAATCATGCGCTTATGATGTATTCGCCGCTGCTTCCTGAGAAGGGGACCGTTACATCCTGATCTGCCCATTGAGCGATCGATACGTATGTTCATCAATCGGATCCACAAGCAGGCTATCTCCCTCATTCGTTATCACTGGTTACTGCCATCTGCGGTTTGTTTTTCCGACCGTTCCCTGCTGCATTGACAAAAGCGCGGACACATTGATACGATGATATTAATTCTGACAAGTTTGCCCTGATTTATATCTGTTAAAGTCGGATCAAGCAAGCCAATCACCAGAAGACTTTGCAGTACCATGTGAAGTCTTTTTTTTCTGAGATTAATAGCTGTTTTATGGAACGGATAAGGATGACATTATAAGTTAGCCGAGGTGAATTGTTATGGCGAAAGCTGTTATCATTAACGGGAGTCCTACAGTCGGATCCCGCTTGAATGCGGTTATGGATATAGCGGAGCAAGCGCTCGCTGCTGCCCATTTCCAAGTAAGCCGGATCGACGTGGCGGGACTGCCGCCGGAGGATTTGATTCATACGAAGTTTGAGAGCGAGCATATTGTCAAAGCGAACGGTCTTGTGGCCGAAGCGGATGCCGTGATTGTGGCAAGTCCGGTTTATAAAGCTTCGTTCACGGGTGTGCTGAAGACCTTTCTAGACCTTATTCCGGAAAAAGGTTTGGCTGGTAAGATTGTGCTTCCGATGTTCATTGGCGGCAGTCTTGCACATCTGCTGGCGATTGACTATTCACTGAAGCCGGTGCTTTCATCCATCGGTGCCCGGCATATTCTGGGCGGGGTGTATGCAGTGGATGCTCAGGTAGCCCGTACCGAGGAAGGCGGATTCGATGTAGCGGAAGTGCTGCAGGAACGCCTGGCCTCCGCGATGGAGGAGCTTATTGAAGAAACCCGTTATCGGACAGAACGCGTTTAGTTATGGGAGATAGGATATGGAGGGGTATCATTTTGCAAAAGTTGGTGTTTTTTGTTGGGGTAGCAGGTACAGGTAAAACTACAGTAGCCAAAAAGCTGGCAGTCCGCATGCCGGCTGCATTTCTCGACCGTGATACGGTTGGAGGACGCTTTGTTGAAAAGTTCCTTGAAAGTAACGGCCATGATCCAAACGATCGGGACTCTTCTTTCTATAAAGAGAATCTGCGTGATCTGGAGTATGATACAACCAAGGATATTTGCATCGAGAACTTGAATGCAGGACAGAACGTGTTCATGATTTCTCCGTTTACCGCCGAGCTCAAAAACCGCGAATGGATCGAAGAGGTTATTACGTCTGCGGGGTTAACGAAGAAGGATGTGGATGTGAAGGTCATTGTGGTTGCGCTTCAGGATATGGATTTGCAGAAGGAGCGGATCATTGACAGACGGACCGAGCGGGATCAGTGGAAGCTTGATCACTGGGACGACTTTAAGAAGCGCGTCGAATTTGTTCCGGAAGTGAACTGGGATATTCCGCAAGCATCAATCAAGGTGTTTGATAACAGTGGAGATTTAACGGAAGAGAAGGTCGAGGATCTCTATCAATTTATCGTTCGCGAATAGTTCGCTTGGCATATATAGAAGAAGCGCGCCGTCACAGGCTCCCATCCGTTGTCTGTGATAGCGCGCTTTTTTTGTGGCTGCAAGGGTAGCGGCAAGCAACCGCGCTCCGAATTGGAACAGAGGCAGGAATGTTATATAGTAGATCCAGGAATTGCTTATGGAGACCAAGGAGGGAAAGGGTTGGATCGTTCGATTATGCTTGCCTATCTGAGAAGTGTTAAGCTGATGAGGGAGCGGATTCCTTCATTTCATGAATATCCTTTTAATCTGCCGGCTGTAGCGGGCTTGGACGGGCTGGATTTTCATCCGAAGGTTACTTATATCGTCGGGGAGAACGGCATGGGGAAATCGACGCTGCTGGAAGCGATTGCGACGGCACTCGGATTTAATCCGGAAGGGGGGACGATAAATTTCTCATTCTCGACCGAGGAGACCCATTCCAAGCTGCACGAATATATTCGAACCGTCCGGGGCGCGCGGAAACCGCGTGACGGGTTTTTCTTCCGGGCGGAGAGTTATTATAACGTCGCGACAAATATCGACCGGTTGGATGCCGAAGAGAGCATCGGCCCTCCCATTAAAGATTCCTACGGCGGCAAATCGCTCCATCAGCAGTCACATGGTGAATCGTTTTTTGCCACCTTTTTGCATCGCTTTTGGGGAAACGGGCTCTATATTATGGACGAGCCGGAAGCGGCGCTGTCCCCGTTCCGTCAGTTAGCGCTGCTGAGGCGGATTTACGATCTGGTGCAGAAGGATTCGCAGTTTATTATTTCCACCCATTCCCCTATCGTCATGGCTTATCCGGATTCCATTATATATAAGCTGACCTCCGACGGGGTGGAGGAATCGAGCCTGGAAGAAACGGACCATTATATGATCACGAAGGAATTTGTTAACAATCGGGGAGCGATGCTTCGCGAATTGTTTGCAGACGATGAGGAATAGCTAACATAACAGCAAGGGGTGCCGTAAGATCTTATGGATCGGAGGCGCCCTTTTTTCTCGGAAGAAATCCACTTCAAACATGAGAAATAAACTTTGAATTTTCTAAGTAATTAAGTGAATATCATCTATATTAAAGGGTGTTAAGGAATGAAAATCATGAAAATGGTGTTTACAACTTAGAATTGTTGAACTAAAATAAGAACCGAGGTGAACTGCTCTGGAGAACGAAAGAGAAGCAAGCGTTGAGAGACTCATGGACATGTATCGTGAGTTGTCGGATAAAATGACGAGGCATCGGGTCGTATCTTTTCTAAGTCATCTGAGAAAGAACGATTTGACGATGAATCAGTATAAGATCTTAAGTTTGATTGAGCAGCAGGGGCCATGGCTTCCCAATCGACTGGCTGAGCATATGGAGCTTAAAGCTGCGACGATTACGTATTTGGTGGATGCGTTGGAGCAACGGGGGCTGGTGGCTCGAACGCCCAATCCGAGCGACGGACGAAGCCACTATGTCAATTTTACGGAGACTGGCCGGCAGCTTGTGCTTGATGCTCGCAGCGAGGGGGATTATGCCGTCATGGAATCCTTCAAGCAGATGGATCAGGATGAGGCGGATCATCTGTATATTTTGCTGCGATTGCTGGGCAAAAAATTATTTCCATAACGTTCAAGTCGATGCTCTCGCATCCCGCCTCCGCTCTGTTAACCAGACCTGGGCGGGTTTATTTTGTTTTAGGAGGCTTCATGTGAATACACAAGAGACACAAGAGAAATCTTCATTTTGGCTTATTATGAGCGCTGTGTTTTTCGGCAATTTTCTGGCCGTGCTGAGCATTACCACGATTAATGTGGCTTTCCCGGTTGTGATGGAGCAGTTCGATGCTACGCTGAGCACCACCCAGTGGCTGATGGCCGGCTACCTGCTCGCAACCGGAATTGTGGCTCCCATCGTAGGCTATATGGGGGACCAGCTCAGTTATAAAAGGCTGTTCATTTTTGCTTTGATAGGTTTTACCCTATCGTCGCTGCTATGCATTGTCGCCTGGAATATCCAGACCCTGATTGCGTTCAGGATTACGCAAGGCGTATTCGGGGGGATGATCATCCCGATTACGATGACGATTATTTATCAGGTATTCCCGCGTGAGCGGCAGGCCTATGCGATGGGGCTGTGGAGCCTTGCCTCCATGCTGGCACCCGTTATCGGACCAACCCTGGGAGGTTGGCTGGTTCAATATTTTGGCTGGAAATCGATCTTTGTTCTGAATATTCCCATTGGCCTGATATCTATCGTCATCGTAAGTAAATTCATACCCTTCTACAGACTGACGGAGAAAAAGACGTTTGATTTCCTCGGGTTCTTGACCGTGGTGCTGGGCAGTTCCCTGCTCCTGCTCTCGTTCAGTCACGGCAATGACTGGGGATGGGGCTCCTGGAAGACGCTGTCTTTGCTCCTCTCCGGCATATTGCTGCTGTTGTTCTTTGTTAGGTGGGAGCTGCGCATCAAATCCCCGCTGCTGCAGCTCAAGGTATTCAAGTTTCCGCGGTTTCGGTACAGCTTAATGCTGAACTGTATTGTGACGATATCGCTTTATACCGGAACGCTTCTGGTGCCGCTGTATTTGCAGACTGTGCTGAAGCTGTCTCCAATGGATACGGGGCTGATCATGCTGCCGGGAGCGATTGTCATGGCGGCTGCCTCGCCGATTATCGGCAAATTTTATGATCGGATCGGTCCGTTCCGGCTGGTGATTACAGGTGTCCTGATCATTGTGGCCGCCACCCTGGCCTTTAGCGGAATCGGCACTCATACTTCGGTGCTGTACATTTCACTGCTGCAATTGATCCGCTGCCTCGGTATCGCGCTGTGTAATATGCCGTTAACGAATGCAGCGATGAGTGCGGTGTCCAGTGAATATTCGGGCCATGCGTCATCCATAACGAATTGGGCTCGTCAAGGGCTTGCCTCGTTGTCCATCGGCATTTTCAGTGCGCTGGTGGTATCCAGAACCTCATACTATATGGGAGCGGGTGCCACGACCAAGGGCGTTGCCACCACGATGGGCATCGATGACGTATTTCTGATCGGGACGATGGTGGCTGTCGTGGCCATACCTCTTACATTTTTGTTACGAGTCAAAAAGAAAAAACCGGTTCAGCATGTCGCAGTCTGACCACGCCGGTATCGGGTATTTGAGGAAGGTCATTCATCTGATCGCTAAAGCATGACCTATGGCAAATGATTTCTAATAAATCAAGCGATTAAACGATTATGCGTTGTATTGCATGAGGGTGCTGACACGCGAATACAAATAGTCTGGAACGATATTGAACGGAGAGAGAGCAGCAGAAGGAGCTGCTCTCTCTTTTACTTTTTATCGAGGATAACCTGGGTCAATTATGACAATGCTGTTCTTTTATTCAAATCAGGGTCTGTGGTAGGGTGAACGTAATGTGCTGCTATGCAGGAGGGACTTATGGATTTTATACGAAAGTTATGGGTATTCGGTTATCAGCAGGCGTTGTCCTGTATTTTTCCGGTTATCATATTTGGAGCGCTCGCATTGAGCAAAATCATTGAAATTCCAGGAATCCCGCGTTATGATCTTATTCTTCTTATATGTGTGCTGGCTCAAATCGGGATGCTTGTAAGTAAGCTGGAGACGTGGGATGAGCTGAAGGTGATCTGTGTCTTTCACGTCATCGGCCTGATGCTGGAGCTGTATAAGGTCCATATGGGATCGTGGTCTTACCCTGAGGAAGCCTGGAGTAAAATCGGCGGGGTGCCGCTGTACAGCGGCTTTATGTATGCAAGTGTTGCGAGTTATATCTGTCAGGCTTGGCGGCGAATGAATCTGCGTATTACCGGCTGGCCGCTGCCTGTGCTCACCGTACTGCTGAGCGCCGCGATCTATGCCAATTTCTTCACCCATCATTATGTATGGGATGCCCGTTGGCTCCTTACGGCGCTATTATTCGTGGTGTTCGGCAGAACGGTGGTGTACTTTGACGTTGACGGCAAAACACTGCGGATGCCACTGGTGCTGTCGTTTCTGCTGATTGGATTCTTCATCTGGATTGCGGAGAATATTTCAACCTTCCTTGGGGCCTGGACCTATCCGGGTCAGGAGCGGACATGGAGTCTGGTGCATATCGGCAAAATCAGCTCGTGGTTCCTGCTGGTGGTGATCAGTGTCATCATCGTGGCTCAGTTGAAGCACCTTAAGCTGGGCAGAGGGCTGTCCAAGGACAATCCCAAGGGAACGGTCATGTGAGGCGGCTCCGTTGATATTGGATCCTGCTTGCAGAACACGGGTAACTATGGTTAACTATAGACTTACGTTGAAGATGCAGGATGAGAACGAGTATGTTCTGAATATAGAGGATTGGAATATAGGAACAACATGAGATGGAACGGAGGGGTGTTCACATGAAAAAAAGATCGTTGGCGTCTTTGTCCAAAGGCATGGGATGCTCCACCGCTGTTTTCTTTGATCTATCCGAGGACGGGAGAAGTATGTCCATAATCGGATATTCAGCGATCAAGGATCCTTCCATTCGGTTGTTCGAATGAGGATGCAGTGGAATTAAACACCACAGGTCGCTTACCTGTGGCTGCATAGATCGGCATGCACACCACAGGAGCTCTGTGGTGTTTTTGTGTTTTTCATTTTTCCGGTAGAGGAGAGGTACGCCATGTTATTGCAAGGAAAACAGATTTATGTAAAGCCAGTAGAGGAATCGGATGCGGATGCGCTGCTGAAACTCGAGGTGGAGAATCGGGATTTTTTTCAACGGTTCACGGGTTTAAGAGAAGAAGCCTTCTATACCCCCCAGGGACAGCTGGAACGGATTCAAGAAGCTCTGGAATCAAGTAAAGGGGATCAGGGATATCTCTATGTGATTGGGCTGCGAGACACCGAAGAGGTTATCGGGGAGATCATGCTGACCGAAGTGGTGCGGTGGAATCTGCAGAGCTGCTGGATCGGTTATTTCCTGGACCAACGCCATAATGGAAAGGGTTATATGACGGAGGCCGTTCAGCTGGTGGTGAAGCATGCTTTTCAGGAATTGAAGTTCCACCGGATTGAGGCGGGGGTAATGCCGCATAACCTGGGATCGATTAAAGTGCTGTGTAAAGCCGGATTCCATCAGGAAGGCATTGCCAGAAAAAATGTAAACATCAACGGACAGTGGGAGGACCATCAGACGCTGGCTATTCTGAATGAAGAGGATCACCGGTCTCAGTCCCAAGTTCAGCGGTACAATCCCTCTGTCATCGCTCCGCCAATCGGGCCTTATACCCATGTTACCAAGGTTCCGAAGGGAGCCGAGCTGCTGGTCTTGTCCGGGCAGGTGGGAACCGATATGGAGGGGGGATTGCCGGATGATATGAAGGAACAAGTCGAGAATACCCTGGCGAACATTCAGCGCCTGTTGGCAGCAGAAGCACTCTCGGCGGATCATATCGTCAAAATCAATATTTGGGCAGCACAGCAGGTGGACTGGGTTCACTTCCATCAGGTGTGGGAAAAGTTCCATGGCGGAAAGGCGCCGGCCATGACGATGGCCTACGTGCCGGCACTTGCGATGCCGTCCATTCAGGTAGAAATCGAGGTATGGGCAGCCAAGTGGTAACCCGCTAGATAGCAAGATGATAAGATGATGATTGGAATGCAGCCGATCCAAGCGCGTTAAAAAAACCTTCGTGATATTCCTGGCAGGAATATCGCGGAGGTTTGTGTTTGTTGAAGGAGTTTTTTTGATTTTTTCAATTTTAATATCATTGGATCAAGGATTCAGGCAGACGTAATGTATTTATATTTTTTTTAATATTATTCCAATATTTAAGTTAAGAATTTTATAAGACCTATCAACAGAGAATAATTTCTCAATATACATTTTCTTAATATATTGTTAAAATTTCCACATAAAATGAAGGAGGAGAAATGATAATTTGTGAGAGTTAATGACTTTAGAATGCCTTAAGATACTTAATAAAATAGATTGGCAAGAATTCGAATCCTACTTAAAGAGAGGGGATGGGGATTAAATTGAAAAAAACGAACCAGATTTCATTAATTTGGAGGAAATATCCCAGTTACAAATATTTAACGTATACGAACATTCTAACAGGTTTAACCTCATGGGGTTCCTTCATAGCGATGCTTGTATTACTTAATCAAATTACAGACAATGGAATTCAACTAGGGATGTTATGGGCTGTAAGTGGACTTGCGCCTTTAATGTTTAGTTTTTTAGTTGGTTTCTTAGTCGATCGATTTAATCCGAAGAAGGTGATTGTTTTTTCAGAAGTATTTCGGGGAATTTTATTTCTAGGATATATCGTTGTTCCGTTACTAGGTGGTATGTATGCTTGGATTTTATTCTGTTTATTAAGGTTCTTAGGTGGACTTCTAAACTCTTTAGCAACTATTGCACGTCAAACGATCATACCTGATTTAATTGAAGAGGATGATTTAATTGTAGCTAACTCCTTTAATTTCACAATAACAAGTTCTATTAGATTACTAGGCGCTGCAGCTGGTGGAACCTTAATTTCCTTCTTAGATCTGGATATTGCTTGGATGGTTACCTCGCTTTCATTTTTTGTTTCAGCAATTATAATTAGTAGAATTACCATGAAAAACAATAGGAAAATGGTAAGTTCCAAGAACATCAAAAAGGAGTTTGTTGTAGGAATACAAGTAATAAAAGAACAAAAATTTGTAAAACTTGTCCTACTTGCAGCTCTATCAGGGGGAATAATCATTGGATCATTTAATTTGATGTTAGAGCAATTTGTATCCAATGTCTATGAAACAAAGCATTATGGTATCAGTTTACTCTATATATCTGAAGGTATTATCTCAGTATTGGTAGGCTACTGGTTAGCTAATAACAAGTTCTTGTTTAAGAACCCAGTATGGTTATGTATATATATTGATGGGGCTGACCTGGACGCTCTTTGGTTTTACAGAGCACCTCTATCAAGGTGCGATTAGTTTAATGTTATTCGCTTTTGTAGGTGCATTTATCGTACCTTTTGAACGACAAATAATGCAAACTGACGTGCCTGCTCATTTACGAGGAAGATTGTTTGGCCTTTGGAACACTTGTAGTTTAGCTTCTATACAAGTGGGGGCGTTTCTAACTGGAGTCTTTATATACTATTTTGGAATTCGCTCTGTACCTATACTGACCAGTGTGTTAGAAGTTGGCCTAGGAATATTCTTTATATTCTATGTGAAAAAACACATTGTTGTCGGAACAGCAAAACAGATTAATACAACCCATTAGAATATAAAGTTTTCTAATGGAATTTAGAAAATATCCATAAATTGAATATTATTTGAGTGAGCGAATTTCTTTATTAAGCGAGAAAGCGATTCCCCCCTTAGAAAATCACATCATACTTTCGGAGACAATGACTCCGAGGTTTGTTCGTTTTTTGGGGACCTGCCTAATGGTCTCGTGGTGAGATGTTGTTGAGGTAGCTCAGTTTAACCGACCGATAGAAGACCGGCCCCCTGTAGGCAGAGACTCAATATCAGTACACAATGGCTTCATCGTCCCTACGTCAATCTTCCAGCATTCCCAAAGGGAAAAAGCGCTCCTAGTGCTATATTAGCCTAGAAGCGCTTTTAAGAATATTGCAAAGCTTGCGGGTGTCCCAAGGACTTTGAAGACT
The DNA here is from genome assembly GCF_003184205.1 of Paenibacillus sp. Cedars. NCBI lineage: Bacteria > Bacillati > Bacillota > Bacilli > Caryophanales > Paenibacillaceae > Paenibacillus > Paenibacillus sp. Cedars. The sequence goes on along the minus strand of NZ_CP020866.1, from coordinate 5,183,131 downwards.
CTGTTATAGATCGTCAAAACCGTTGTCGTCGCCAACCTTGCCGTAGTTACGGGATTTGGCTTCGAAGAAATCGGTTTTGGTTGCGTTCAGAGCTTCATCCGAGAAAGGCTTGATCCATGGCATGCAGTTGACGTCTACGCCTTGGTAAGCTTTTTCCAGACCCATCATCGTAATACGACGGTTTGCGATGTACTTGATGTAGTCGCCCAACTCGTTCAGATCGATGCCGCGTACATTGCTGAGCGTGTAGTGTGCCCAGTTGGTCTCGAGCTCAACAGCACGGTCGATGGTGCGGTACAGGTAGTCGATGTTCTCTTGGGAGTTCAGCTCTGGGAAATCCTTGAGCAGCTGTTTGAATACTTCGGCGAAGAAGTAGCAGTGCTGGTTCTCGTCACGCTGAATGTAAGAGATCATCTGGCTGGTTGCCATCATCTTCTGGTCGCGAGCCAGGTTGTAGAAGAAGGCAAACGTGCTATAGAAGAAGATACCTTCCAGGATCAGGTCGGCCACCATCGCTTCAAAGAAGGTTTGCGGCGACGGATTATCGCGGAAGTTCTGATAAATATCTGAAATGAACTGATTGCGCTCCAGCAGAACCGGATCATGCTTCCAGTATTCGAAGATTTCCTTCTGCTCTTGATCCGAAACGATGGAAGAGAGCACGTAGGAATAGGATTGATTGTGAACGACCTCTTGCTGACCGATGATGGCCGAGATGGCTTCGAGTGACGAGTCGGTAAAATAACGCTTCACATCGCTGACAAACATCGTCTGCATGGAATCCAGCACAGCCAGCAGGGAGATGTTGATTTTGAAGGTGCGCTGTTCCTCTGAGTCCAGTGTAGGGAACTGCTGCGCATCCTTGGACATCGGGATTTCGTCCGCGATCCAGTGGTTCAGCAGCAGCACCTTGTACAATTTATACATATGAGGCATCCGAATGTCGTTCCAGTTCAAGATCCCGGAGCACTCACCTTCAATTACACGGGTGGAGCGGTTGGGTGCTTCGGTGTTAAATATCTTTTGCATTTGCATGCCAATTCTCTCTCCTTGCATATCTATAGTAGGGCGGGTTGAAGGGACGGGTATCCACTCTCCAGCCGCTGTTGTCCGCCCTTTGCTTGAATGTATTTAATGGTATCAAAGGGCTCCCAAAGGCGGACGTAAACTCTTCCGCTTGGATACCCTTACCCTTGTAGTCTTGTATTAGAAAGTATATTCAATCCCGCTTACAGCCGTTCGATGCTTGTAGCACCCGCATGAGAAGCGACTCCCAAAGGGAGAGCGATCCCAGCAGGATGTAACTCAACAAACGCACGAAGCAGCTCTTCCTCCCTGCACCGCACGAGAAGCGACTCCCAAAGGGAGAGCGATCCCAGCAGGAAGTAACTCAATAAACGCACGAAGCAGCTCTTATGCCATGCACAACATGAGAAGCGACTCCCAAGGGAGAGCGGTCCACGCAGGAAGTAACTCAATAAACGCACGAAGCAGCTCTTATTCCATGCACAACATGAGAAGCGACTCCCAAAGGGAGAGCGGTCCACGCAGGAAGTAACTCAATAAACGCACGAGTAACGCCATAGTCCCCGCACTACATTCCAGCGTTCCCGAAGGGAGAAAGCGCTCCTAGCCACCAAAAGTAACATAGAAGCGCCTAATTCATTCCCTGCACACCTTGCGGGTGTCCAGAGGGCAGAGCCCTTGGGGCCCTCCCTTGGAAGGGAGGGTTTGGGCGGGTTCGAAATAGTTTACATTAAACTCTTAGCTTGCGCACGACTCACACTCTTCAATCGTCAACGCACGGCTGCGCACATAATACGTGGACTTGATGCCGGCTTTCCATGCATGCAGGTGCAGCTCCAGGAATTCCGAAGCCCGGATATCAGGGCGAACATACAGGTTAAAGCTTTGCGCCTGGTCAACGTGACGTTGACGCGCAGCCGCCATTTTGATGGACCAATGCTGGTCGATCAGGAAAGCGGTCTTGTAGTACCAGATTGTTTTTTCAGACAGATCCGGAGCCGGGTTAGCCACTTTGTAGGTGGTTTTTTCTTCATAAGACAGAAGTTCGTACAATGGATCGATGCTCGCTGTGGAACCGGCGATAATCGATGTGGAGCCGTTCGGTGCGATGGCAAACAGCCATGCGTTACGGACACCATTGGCTTGTACTTCCTGTTGCAGCTCACGCCACTGTTCGGTGGTTACGAATTTGCCTTCATGCTCGCCGTCGGTGTAACCGCGGAACGTGAAGTACTCGCCGCTCTCCCAGTCGGAGCCTTTGAATTTCGGATAGTGGCCTTTTTCCTTGGCCAGCTCCATGCTGGATTTCACGAGCAGGTAATTGATGTGTTCATACAGGTTGTCATTATAGGCAACGGCTTCGTCGGACTCCCAGCGGATACCTTCCAGCGCCAGCAAGTGATGCAGGCCGAAGGTTCCAAGACCGACCGCACGGTATTGGCTGTTGGTATATTGGGCTTGCAGAACTTCAATATTGTTGATGTCGATAACGTTATCCAGCATACGAACCTGGATAGGAACGAGACGCTCCAGCACACCGGCCGGTACAGCGCGAGCCAAGTGGATGGAATTCAGGTTGCAGACAACGAAATCGCCAGGGATTTTGGAAATAACGATCCGGGTTTGACCATCCGTTGTTACCAACTCTTCTTGCTCGACAACGGTTGGAGATTGGTTCTGCATGATCTCGGTGCACAGGTTGGATGAGTAAATCATGCCATGTGCAGAGTTCGGGTTCGCACGGTTTACCGTGTCGCGGTAGAACATGTACGGTGTACCCGTTTCAAGCTGGGATTTCATCACGCGTTTCATAATGTCGATCGCTTGTACCGTAATACGCGGCAACTGCGGGTTCGCCACGGCTTGTGCATATTTTTGACGGAACTCGCCATCGCCTTGAGCTTGATCATAGAAGTCTTCCAGGCCAAGCGGACGGCCGTTCTCGTCTTTCCAGCCCATGATCTTCTTCACTTCATGAGGACAGAACAGGCTCCACTCCTCACGGGCCTCTACAGCCTCCATAAACAGGTCAGGTAGACAGATGCCATGGAACACGTCATGGGCTCTCATACGCTCGTCACCGTTGTTCAGCTTCAGATCCAGGAAGGACAGAATATCTTTGTGGAACACATCCAGATAAACCGCGATGGCTCCTTTACGAGTTCCCAATTGGTCAACGCTTACGGCAGTGTTGTTCAATTGGCGAATCCAAGGGATAACGCCGGAGCTGGTGTTCTTGTGACCGCGGATATCCGAGCCGCGTGCACGGACTTTACCGAGGTACACGCCAATGCCGCCACCCATTTTGCTGAGACGGGCAATATCGGTGTTGGAATCGAAGATGCCTTCCAGAGAGTCGTCAACGGTATCAATGAAGCAGCTGGAGAGCTGGCCTGCTACTTTTTTGCCTGCATTGGACATGGTCGGTGTGGCAGCTGTCATGTACAGGTTGCTCATCGCCCAGTAGGCTTCTTTTACAAGGTCAATACGTTTGTCGGCTGGCTCGTTGTGCATGAGGAACATTGCGATTACCATGTAGCGTTCTTGCGGAAGTTCCATGACACGACCGTCAAAGTCGGTTGCCAAATAACGCTCAGCCAGTGTCAAAAGACCAATGTAATCAAACAGCAGATCGCGGCTTGGATCGATGCATTCGCCGAGCTCTTCGATTTGCTCCTTGGTGTAGCTGGTCAGAAGATCCTCGCGATAGATGCCCTTCTGTACAAGCTCTGTGATGAGCGGGTAGAAGGCACCGTAAGGCTCTTCCGGGTAGGCTTTGTATCGGCGGTTGGTGGCCGCTTTTTTATATAAAGAGGTCAGAAACGAACGCGCAGCTGCAAACTTCCAATTCGGCTCTTCTTTTGTCACAAGCTCAAGCGCGGACATCGTGAAGGCGCTGCTGATTTCTTCGCCGGTGACTTGCTCACCGCGCAGTTTAGCATTTACGCCGCGAAGCAGGCGCTCTTTATCAAGCATGTCCAATCCTTTCAGATTGCGGTCGGCATAGACAGAGAGGCGTATTTCATCAAAGGCGAGCTGACGGTTGTTCGGTTTAACTACGAGCTGGGGCATGAATAATTCCTCGCTTTCTTAGGGGGAAATATGAAAAAGGACATCAAAAAAACATTTTCTAAAACCCGCAGGCTTGAAAATGTCCGTGCGCTGTGATTCGTGAATGACGTTTGACATAAGCCCTTGAAGGGGCATGATGTTATGTACAGACGCAAGTTTAACGAACACTTACCTAATGTCCCGTAGGTTGGTGTTGGCTGCGTACAGGCAGGTCTCCTGACTCGGACTTTGACAAATCGGAGCCTTCCCCAAGACCTTGATGAGGTCCTCCAGAAGAATATTCCATGATTTGGTTCGGCCTAGATAGGATAAATAGCCGAGAGCCCTTACAGTGGCGGGACCGTGATGGATTTACACCATGCTTCCCTATTAAGCCGGACCGCCTTATAGGTTGTTCCGGCACCTATACACACTATATTTGGTTGTTGTTTATCTAATTTAACCCAATATATTGTGTTTGTAAACCATATTCTTAAAATTGAACGCAAAAAGAATTATAGCAAACGAGCGGTCATTGTGCCAGCTAAGAAACTGTCAAAAGGCCATAACATTTCCTGGATTGTGACCGAATGCGACCTTTTCTGCACAGATACCACGTATATTATCGTTTTGACAAAATACGATAGTTGCGTACTGGATCTGTGGTGGAAGGAGCAGACTATTTTTTATTGTGAATAGCGAGTCAAGGGCTTTGATATGAGTGATCAGAATTGATATGATATCTGTGTCTGGAGATTGAAGAGTTCTTTATATGAGATGTTGCGAGGGAGGTTTTGGTATTGGCTATAGCGGAAGTGACGGTGATTCCGATTGGAACAGCAACAACGAGCTTAAGCTCTTATGTGGCCGAGATGCAGCGTATATTGAAACAACAGGACGGGATTACATATGAGCTGACTTCGATGAGCACCATCATAGAGGGCGAGCTGAATATGATCTGGCGAGCGATTGAAGCTCTGCATGAGGCGCCATTTCTATCCGGAGCCCAGCGCGTATCGACTTCGGTCAAGATTGACGACCGCAGGGATCAAGTCTCCTCCAGCAAGCAAAAGATTCAATCGGTGCAGGAAAAATTAGGCGGATAATCTTGCTTATTGCAAGGGCTAGGCTGGGACTTGTATTTTGCTGCTAAAGTATTATAATAATTTTGCTGTTCGTGGAGGCTTGTTTTCGAACCACATATGCTGGTGTAGCTCAGGGGTAGAGCAACGCACTCGTAATGCGTAGGTCGGGGGTTCAATTCCCTTCACCAGCATGTTCATTGCAAGGAGATCATATCCTGATTTCTGGCTGGAATGATATAAAAATGGCGCCGCAAGGCGTGTTTTTTGTGCCCCTGGGTGATCCGGGGGCTATTCCTGTTAAGGAGAGAGCGCCCTATCATTCGGCATTTTATATCATATATTACATAGTAAGCGATTCATATTATTCGAGTTTGTTCGTGGCCTTCGCTGTCGAAAAGATGAAACGGGCTGCGGCTCGGAAAGATGAGGTGAAGGGAGATGAAGAAGGTATTTATTGATCCAGGCCACGGTGGAAAAGATACCGGAGCGGCTGCTCATGGTCTGTTGGAAAAGGACATCGTGCTAGCGGTGTCCCTGAGCGTGAAAAACCGGCTGGAGGCCGAGTACAATGGCGTGCAGGTGCTGCTCTCCAGATCTGCGGATGTTTTTCCTACGCTAATGGAGCGGACCGAGGCGGCCAACAAGGCTGGGGCAGATATCCTGGTTTCCGTCCACTGTAATGCAGGAGGAGGAGCCGGTGGCTTCGAATCCTATAAGTACACGCATACGTCGGCTGCAACAGCCTCTTTGCAAAATGTGCTTCATACCGAGATTATGACGGCCTTAAAGCCTTTTAACGTAATCGACAGGGGGCAGAAGGCAAAGAACCTGCACATGGTCCGTGAATCGAACATGCCTGCGGTACTGACAGAAAATTTGTTTGTTGATGTTGCCGCGGATGCAGCCAAGCTTAAGAGAGAGGATGTCGTGGGTGCCCTCATCGAAGGTCATGTTGCCGGCATTGCAAAATATCTCGGGTTGCAAAAGAAGGAGGCGGCTGGTGAGGTGAGTGATAAGGTGAATGTTATTGTAAACGGCAAACCAATTCAGGATGGCAAGCTGATTAACGGGGTGACCTATGTACCGCTTCGGGCGACTGCCGAGGCACTGGGTGCAACCGTGGGATGGGACAATAAAACAAAGACAGCAACGATAACCCATAACCCATGAGCCAATCGTCCAGCCACATTTTAGTTCCCCTTAATTAAAATTTAATCTCCCATTAAGATTCGCAGCATATAATAAAAGCACCCCTTAAAAAATATATCAGAAGCCCCTCTAACTTCGGTTAGAGGGGCTTCTTTGGTCTTCTGCTCTTTCGATCCTCAACTAGACCTTAGTGTGGACCTGATATTCTGCCAACATTATTTAGAATCCCAGCCATTTCGTGATATAGGCGGATACGGCTAATTCCTGAAAATCCTTCCAGCTTCGAAATGGGGTATGTTCAACGATAAACGGGTTAATCGTACTTCCTTGTATGAATATGTCAAAATCTTCATCCGTGCTTCCCTCGTAACCAGCAGCTTTCAGCAAGTGATCTATGGAAGAAAACTTGGTATGCCGTTGAATAAATGATTCCGAGAACAGTTCTTCCACGGGCACCTCTTGTTTCATATCTGAGAGCTTTAAGGCATTTTCTCGAATTTCCAATAGCTTCTCTTCATCCAGTCCGTCTAATCCACTGATCCCAGTATTCATTATGCCCACCTCCAAAAAGTTGCACGTCACTCTATTATACATATACGAGTATGCTGAATTATGGGATTCGATTTTTTTTGAAGCGGGTCTTGACTTGGAAGATTTATATAGGAATAAAAAAATAAATGAGCTTTCTTCATAGTCATGTCCAACCGGGAAATTTCGCGTGGCTGCGACACTTATGTATCATGCATTCCTGAATAAACGCACATCCCATTATAATTATTCTTTACCTAGGAATGGCTGTGGTTTTCATGTAGACTGGTAATGATTTACTGCCGCCATGCCTTGTTTTTTTGGGTGATGGAGGTTCGTACATACTTGCTTGCATATGGGGGTGGGCACTGTGCCCAAAAAAGAAAAGGTTTCTATGTCGTGGCTGCTGCGATATTTGAAGCCGGTCAAAGGACGACTGCTGCTTCTGCTTATTATGCTGTTGACGTCGACGGGCTTGCAGCTGCTGAATCCGCAGATTATTAAACGGTTTATCGATACGGCAGCTGGTGGCGGTGTTCTGGCCAGCCTGATTCAGCTGGCGGGATTATTCCTGGTTGTGGCTGTCATTAACCAGCTGATTACGGTGGCTGTCAGTTATCTGGGTAACGATATTTCGTGGCGCGCAACGAACCGGCTGCGTGGCGATCTTTTGAAGCATTGCCTGCGTCTGGATATGCGGTTTCATAACGTCAAGACGCCAGGCGAAATGATTGAGCGGGTCGATGGTGATGTTACCAGCATCTCGAATTTTTTTGCGATGTTTATCGTGCAGGTCATCGGCAGTTTTGTGCTGTTGGCCGGGATATTGGGGTTCATGTTCACGGTGAGTCTGCCTATCGCCATCGTCATGACGGTCTTCACGCTGCTGTCGATTCTGTTTATGGTGTTCATCCGGAACATGGGCGTTAATTCATCCAAAAGCGAACGGGAAGCCAGTGCTTCGCTGTTCGGCTTGATTGAAGAGCGTATCGCAGGCATTGAGGACGTTCAGGCGAACGGCAATGTACCGTACGTAATGAATCGGTTTCACCGCTTGATGCGCAGTGTATTCCTGAAAGGGAGAAAAGCCTGGATGCTGCGGGTCATTCCCTGGAATACCACGGTTGTTCTGTTTGCCCTTGCCGTTACCGCTGTGCTGTTACTGGGGGTCCGTTATTATCTGATTGGCGAGATTACGCTGGGAACCCTGTTCCTGATCTATCAATATACACAGATGCTGAACGACCCGATTGAGATGCTGGGCGATCAGGTGCAAGAGTTTCAAAAGGCAAAATCCGGCATGCTCCGCTCCAGAGAACTCCTGTCCAACAAGAGCGAGATTGTGGACGGAGAGCAAGAAGAGCTTCCCGAGGGTGCGCTCGGATTGGAGTTTGAGGGAGTTAACTTCAGCTACAACGAAGATAAACCGGTGCTGCAAGACATTAATTTTACCGTTAAGCCGGGTGAACGTCTTGGCATTATCGGGCGCACCGGAAGCGGGAAGTCAAGCCTAAGCCGAATTCTGCTGCGCCTGTACAACATCGACAGCGGGGTAATCCGCGTGGGAGGTACCGATATTACGAAGCTGAAGCTGCCTGCGCTGTACCGCCGGGTCGGTATGGTAACGCAGGACGTGCAGCTGTTTGATGGGTCGCTGCGCGACAACCTGACGTTGTTTGATAAGGGTGTATCCGACGCGTTCATTCTGGAAACGACGGAGCGTCTTGGACTTCGTCAGTGGATCGATGCGCAGCCGGAGGGCCTGGAAACGCATCTGACAACAGGCGGATCCTCGCTGTCTGCCGGGGAAGCACAGCTGTTCGCTTTAACCCGGGTATTCCTGACGCAGCCGAGCCTGGTGATTCTGGATGAACCCTCTTCACGCCTGGATGCCGCAACGGAAACAATGCTGCAGGTAGCTGTGGATCAGCTGATGAGCCGTTGTACGGGCATCATTATTGCGCATCGGCTGGCCACTCTGGAGCAGGTGGATAAAATTATGGTGCTGGGTGACGGAAGGATTCTGGAATTCGGCTCAAGGGAAGAACTTGCACAAGATCCGGCTTCACATTATGCCAGACTGCTGATTACGGGCAGAGAGGAGGAGCTTGCATGACGATTACCGGATTTATCGGGCGTTTGTTTCGCTACCGGCCATCTTTATTTATCGTGAACGGAATTCTATGGTGTATCTTTCACTCACTGCCTTTGTTAATTGGGCTTGGCATGCAGTGGTTCTTTGATCGGGCAACGGCGAACTCCACCGATTACGTGTGGCTTGCCATGCCGCTCATCTTCATTGCGGTTGTCAGGTTCTCCCGCGTAGGCACATTCTTCGCCGCGTTCTACGCCTGGGTAACGTATATCTATCACATTCAGGCTATTCTGCGAACCAATATGCTGGCAGGCATCATGCGCTGGCCAGGACGAAATCTGCCGGCATCGCCGGGGGAGGCGATGAGCCGCTTCCGCGATGACGTGGATGAGGTTGTAGAATACGCGGAGTCGTGGGTGGACTTCTGGGGACGACTCGTGTTCGCGATTGTCTCCGTTGCAGTCATGGCAAGCATCAACTGGAAGATCATGCTGGTAGCCGTCCTGCCACTCGTGGTGGTGACACTGCTGAACAACCTCTCCGGTAACCGGGCCCGCCGCTACGGGCTGAAGAACCGTGAAGCGACGGGGCGGATTACGAGTTTCATCGCAGAAACCTTTGGTGCCGTTCAAGCTTTGAAGCTGGGACAGGCCGAAGATCATGTTCATGAGCGCTTCACGAAGCTGAATGAAGACCGCCGTCAGGCAGCGCTGAAGGATAATCTGTTTAAACAGTGGATGAGATCCCTGAACCAGCATGTATTAAGCATCTGCACGGGTCTGATTCTGTTGATGTGCGCTGCTGAAATGCAGGCCGGACATTTTACCGTCGGAGATTTTGCGTTGTTTACGACATATCTGGCGAATATCGGCTTCAGTATTTCATTGTTCGGTTATATGGTGTTCCAGCACAAGCGGCTTAAGGTTTCCTTTGACCGGATGCGGTCACTGTTTCGCCCGGGTGAGGAAGATCAGATTATTGAGGCTCGGGAAACGTACCTGAACGAAGATCCGCCGGAACTGCCTGTCATCACCAGAGAACCGGGGGAGAAGCTGAAAGAGCTTGAAGTCAGGAACCTATCCTATCATTATCCGAATTCGGAGAATGGAATATCGGATATTAATCTCCGTCTGGAGCGCGGCAAATTTCTGGTGGTCACCGGACGAATCGGGGCTGGCAAATCGACACTGGTTCGGACATTGCTCGGACTGCTGCCAAAAGAGGAGGGCTCGATCCGCTGGAACGGAGAAGAGGTCGATCCGGCCACCTTCCTCATGCCGCCTCGCGCAGCGTATACACCACAGGTTCCACGACTGTTCAGCGATCCTCTAAGAGAGAATATTGTGCAGGGGAAAAAGGATCGGGCAGAGGAATCTCTCGAACGGGCCATTCGTCTTGCCGTCATGGAGAAGGACATCGAGAACCTGGATAAGGGACTGGAGACGTTTGTCGGCCCGAGGGGCGTCATGCTGTCCGGCGGACAGATTCAGCGCGCGGCTACGGCGCGTATGCTGATGACGGGTGCGGATCTGTTTATCTTTGATGATCTGTCCAGCGCGCTCGATGTGGAGACGGAGCAGCTGGTGTGGGATGGACTGTTCAAGGAGCGTGACGTTACTTGTATTGCGGTATCGCACCGCAGGGCGGCTCTCTCGAAGGCAGATCATATCATCGTCATGAAGGATGGCAGGATCGAGGCTGAAGGCAGCCTGGCGGATCTGCTTGCCACAAGCGAAGAGATGCAGCTGTTATGGCAAGGTGAACAATCCGCTGTCGAGGTGGAAGCCGCGGCAGGAGATGAAGTCGAGGTAAGCAAGATATAACCGCACAGGAATGCAGATTTGGAATTGGGGACTTTTGAATTGAGCAAGCATCGATTATGGCAGCTTCCGTCCGTCGGAAGCTGCCATTTCTGTATGTCTTGGGAGTATGCAACATGATGGGCCGTGTGTATCGCTGCCGTTAATCGCCATCCCCTGATTCTATTATTTTGCTCACAAGAATAAGGATATAAATACAAGCCGGTCGATAGACTGATGGAATAGGATGTAGGAGATCAATAGGGAAGGTGGGTTTACGATGGAATGGAGTGTCATTTTTCAATTGATTGACCCGCGGCTGTTCATGGTTGTTGCTGCCTGCTGGGTGATCGGATATGTGCTGAAGCAAACGCCTAAGGTTCCGAACTGGAGCATTGTATACGTAGTTATTGTGGTCTCCATCCTGTTTACTGCCGGCCTGATTGGCTGGAGCGTAGAAAATATCATTCAGGGTATACTCGCAGGAGCATTTGCCGTATTCGGACATCAGGCCGTTAAACAGACGGCGGAGGCCATTGCGACAAGGAAGAAGTAAGGGCTCGCTTGGGCAGGGAGCATACCCTGTCCTTTCCATTTGCTGCAACGATCTATGCTGCCGTGCGTAATAATCAGGATAAACAGAACACGGTGACGGAGGGAATACCATGAATAACGAATTTTATGTCGGATGGGGGATACTGGCATTAATCAATGCCGGGCTGGCCCAAGGAAAAAACAGAACGGGATTAAACTGGTTCCTGCTGTCTTTGCTGCTGGGGCCGCTCGCCACCCTGTTTCTTGTCCTGTCAGCGAAAAGATAACTGGGCAATAAAAGAGCCGCCTCCCGGGAGGCGGCTCTTATCGTATTACATCCGCTGAAACATAGCGGTGTCACGGCTGTAGTGAGTGAGATATCCTGTTTCTTCATTGCGGATGCGGACGACATCCGGTGTGTAGCATTCAATATACCCTCGTTCAATCTCCACGTAAACGCTTGCGGGATCTTCCTCCCATACGGAAACCAGTGTTTCCGATAAGGCGGCAGCAAAAAAGTGGACGTCCTGTGATAGGTACCGGCTATTGCGGTCTGTATTCATTTCATATCCCCTTGATGGTTAGAATCTGATAAAATTTGGTCTACTAATTCATGCATTCCCTTCCAGGAATCCTTCAGAATAAATTCATGCTGAATGCGGGCGTTCCAGGGACGCGGAATCAGAATGGTTTGTTTTCCGGCTTTTCTCGCGGCAATCGCATTATGGGGTCCATCATCAATAAGCAGGTCGAACTCCACCAAATCCTTGCGTTTGGCTACGAAAAAATTCTCGAATGGAATAAAAGGCATGTGCATTTGCAGCCATCTCCACTTCTCCGGCACCGAGGAGGGGCGGGCTGCGGTTACAACAATGACGTCATAATCATGTGTCATTCTGTGGACTTCGTCAATCGTATATTCATCAAAAAGTTCAAGTTCTTCATATAAACCTGGCTTTCCGAAGAAGAATTCTTCCGAGCATTCTGGATGCCAAATCTCGTTCAGGTTGTAATCGGTAATCTGATCCAGCGTAAGCTGAGGATTTTTGTACTGCAGATTGTGATACTGAATGGCCTTGGGTATCAGATGGCAGATCGTATCATCCATATCAATGGCTACTATTTTTTTGCTCATATCATTACTACTCTCCTGTAATCATGAAATCTGGAATCAATGATTTTCCGTAATTGTAATGGACAAGCTCAGAATTGGCAAATCGAAATCATAAATGGAACAATATGGGATTTGTATAATCCTGACACATTACTATTTAAGTATAGCATTAATATAGCCTGCAACCTTCTTGTTATTTCCTTGCCCAGGGAATATCGCGATAAATCATAAACTCTTTCATCCATTATGACAGTACATGTCATAATTGCCGTTCTATAATTAGCGTATTACAGGGATGTGGGAGGAAACGCCATGCCGCAAGAATATATCCGGATTCGTGGAGCCCGGGAGAATAATCTGAAGAATGTTTCGCTGCAAATCCCAAAACGGAAGATTACAGTATTTACCGGGGTATCCGGTTCAGGCAAATCTTCGATCGTGTTTGATACCATCAGTTCAGAGGCTCAGAGACTGCTCAATGAGACCTTTACCGCTTTTGTCCGCAATCGTCTCCCGCGGTATAGCCAGCCTGATGTTGATGCAATCGAGAACCTGTCTACGGCCATTGTCATTGACCAGAAGCGTCTGGGTGGCAATTCGCGCTCAACGCTGGGGACGATTACCGATCTGTATGCCATACTCCGTCTGTTGTTTTCCAGGGTGGGGCAGCCGTTTGTGGGGTACTCCAATGTTTTTTCTTTTAACGACCCGCAGGGCATGTGCCCGGAATGTCAGGGAATTGGCAAGAAGGTGGAACTGGATTTCAATAAACTGCTGGATACGACCAAATCCTTGAATGAGGGGGCGGTGCGGTTTCCCATTTTTTCGGTGGATAGCTGGTATTTGAAGAATTACACGCTGTCCGGTTTTTTTGATAATGACAAGAAGCTGGCCGACTATTCCGAAGCGGAGTGGAATCTTCTCCTGTACGGCAAGGAGGGTAAGGTGAGGTTTCCGTCCAAGGGAGGACCGGTGGAGTCTGACTTTGAAGGTCTTGTGCTGAAATTCAATCGGCTCTATATCGAGCGCGACAGCAGCGAGTTGTCCGAAAGAACCTTGAATCACGTGAAGAACTTTATTGCGCACGGCACCTGCCCGTTATGCCAAGGAACACGGCTGAGCCAAGCAGCATTGAGCTGCAGAATTAATGGGTATAACATCGCCGAGTGTGCAGCCATGGAGATCGGAGAGTTGAGAAAGGTCATTATGGGGATTACGGCTCCGGTAGCCACCGGTATGGTGGCAAGCTTATCGGAGCGTCTGCAGCACCTGGTGGATATGGGACTGGACTATCTTACGCTGAGCAGGGAGACCACCACGCTGTCCGGAGGAGAATCGCAGCGGGTGAAGATGGTCAGGCATCTGGGCAGCAGTTTGACGGATATGATGTATATTTTTGATGAGCCGAGTGTCGGTCTGCATCCAAGGGATGTGCACCGTCTGAACGGGATGTTGATGAAACTTCGTGACAAGGGCAATACGGTGCTGGTGGTGGAACATGACCGTGATGTGATCGGGATTGCCGACCATGTGGTGGACGTGGGACCGAATGCGGGTACCGGGGGAGGGGAAATTGTCTTCGAGGGTACGGTTGAGCAGCTGCATAGTCAGGGGGCAACGTTAACCGGGCAATATATGAGACGCTGCATGCCGATGAAAGAACAGTTCCGGATGCCCACCGGGCAGATGCGAATTACCGATGCCAATCAGCATAACTTGAAAAATGTAACCGTGGATATTCCGGAAGGCGTATTGACAGTGGTAACGGGGGTAGCGGGATCCGGCAAAAGTTCACTGATTCACCATGCTTTCCTGTCCCAGCATCCTGAGGCTGTTGTCATCGACCAGTCCGCCGTCAGCACTTCGATTCGTTCCAATCCTGCCACCTACACGGGTATTATGGATGACATCCGAAGGCTGTTTGCCAAGGCTAACCATCAGAGTCCGTCCTTGTTCAGCTTCAATTCAAAAGGGGCATGCCCCGACTGCCACGGACTCGGTTTCATTTACACCGACCTGGCATTTATGGAAGGCATCAAGACTCTGTGCGATACCTGTGACGGCAGGCGCTTTAAGGATGACGTGCTGGAGTATAAACTCCATGGAAAAATGATTACGGACGTGCTGGACATGACGGTGCTGAAGGCGCTCGATTTTTTCGAGAAAAAAGAGATCAGGCAGCGTCTGGCGACTCTGGACGATGTGGGCCTGCATTACCTGACGCTGGGACAGCCGCTGAGTACCCTGTCCGGTGGCGAATGCCAGCGCATCAAGTTGGCCAGCGAGCTGCACAAGCAGGGGAAGACCTATGTTATGGACGAGCCGACAACCGGGCTGCATATGTCGGATGTCGGACATTTGCTTGATATGATGAACCGACTGGTAGATAACGGCAGCTCGGTGATCGTCATTGAACATAATCTGGATGTAATCCGCCAGGCGGATTGGATCATAGACCTTGGACCGGAGGGCGGCAGCGGAGGAGGCCGGGTGGTGTTTGAGGGAACCCCTGCTGAGCTGATTACAGCGGAACATTCCTTGACAGGAAAGTATGTGAAGGGATAACTGGACGAAGTCGCGTCAAGGAAGTGGCGCGTTGTTATAGCGGTGCAAGTCCCTAATAGGGACTTGGAGGAAGCCGCAGTGTAAACCATAGAATGGCTGGACCCCGTTTCCCCGTGGTCCAGCCATTCTATGGTTCTTAGGCTTATAAGATATCCTATAAGGCAATACTGTATGTTGCATCAGCCTGCAGGAAAAGGCAGGTGGGCTAGTCTTTTCCAGATGCGCGCAGGCAGGTCATGATTATGGGTCCACGAAGCAGCTTATCCAAATAGAATTAGCGCTATGAGCTTTATTTAAACGGGGGATATAACAATGCATAAAGTATGGTGGAAGGAAGCCGTTGCCTATGAAATTTATCCGCGCAGTTTCATGGATTCAAACGGAGACGGCATCGGAGATTTGCAAGGGGTTATGTCCCGTCTCGATTACTTGAAGGATCTAGGGATTGATATCATCTGGATCTGTCCCATCTATCGATCCTCTAACGACGACAACGGTTATGATATCAGCGATTATCAGGACATTATGACGGAGTTCGGGTCGATGGCCGACTTTGATCTGCTGATGACAGAAATCCATAAGCGGGGCATGCGTATTATTATGGATCTTGTCATCAACCATACCTCGGACGAGCATCCGTGGTTTATAGAGTCCCGTTCCTCCCGTGGCAATCCGAAGCGTGATTATTATATCTGGCGGGATGCCAGGAACGGGGCGGAGCCAAACAACTGGGAGTCGGTGTTTACAGGTTCCGCTTGGGAGTATGACGCACATACGGAGCAGTATTACCTCCACCTCTATTCCAAAAAGCAGCCCGATTTAAACATGGAGAATCCAATGGTCAGGCATGACCTGGTTCGCATGATCCGTTGGTGGCTGGATAAAGGGATCGATGGTTTTCGGGTGGATGCGATTACCCATATTAAGAAGCTTCCGGGATTACCGGATATGCCAAACCCGAACAATCTCCGTTACGTGGACTCCAACCCGGGTCACCGGAATATTGAGGGAATCCATGAGTTTCTCCAGCAATTTAAACGGGAAGCTTTTGCAGACTACGATATCATGACGGTTGGCGAAGCAAGCGGAATACCGATAACTGAAGCAGATCGCTGGATCGGGGAAACGAGCGGAGCATTGAACATGATTTTTCAGTTTGAGCACGTCAATCTGGATTTTGGTCCTGAAGGACGTTGGGATTATGCAACCTGGGATTTGGCTGAATGGAAGCGCATCATGAACAAATGGCAGACCGGTCTTGAGGGCGTAGGCTGGAATGCCCTGTATTTGGAAAACCATGATCAACCGCGCTCGGTATCCCGCTTTGGCGATCCGGTTCATTATCACAAGGAATCGTCCAAGATGCTGGCGACCTTTTTTATGCTAATGCAGGGAACGCCGTTTATTTACCAGGGGCAGGAAATCGGGATGACGAATGTGGAGTTTGCCGAGCTGAGTGATTACAGGGATGTCGAGATTTACAATTATTATCGAGAGCGGCTTCTTGACGGGAAGGACGTATCCGAGACGATGCGCAGAATAGCTTACCGGGCTCGGGACAATGCAAGGACGCCGATGCAGTGGGATGACACGCTCTATGGCGGCTTCTCAACCGTTGTGCCCTGGATCCGCTCCAATCCGAATTATCACGAGATCAATGTGGAGCAGCAGCTAACGGATCCTGATTCCATTTTGAATTACTATAAAGCATTGATTCGTCTGCGCAAATCCAGTGAAGTGCTGATCTACGGTAAATATCAGGCTTTACTTCAGGAGCATCCGGAAATATTCGCTTATTCCAGAACCTTAGGGAAGGAAAGCTATCTGATCGTGCTGAACTTTTATGGCAGAACGCCAGATTTTCAGTTTCCAGCGGAATGGCGTGACCTTCTTCCGGAAGTTGTACTCTCGAATTATGATCGTTCTGACCGAAGTTTGAATCAATTCACTCTAAAGCCTTATGAAGCGATAGTTTATCGTGTAAACTAAGTAAGAAAGCGATTTCTTGAGATTAGAGGTGAATGCAGTTTGTCACAACTTAACATGATGTCTGCAGCGGTTCTTGATCGCCCTTTATCCATTGGGGTGAAGCAGGTCCCTATTCCGGAGCCGAAGCCGGATGAGGCCTTGATTCAGGTTTATTGCATTGGCATTTGCGGTTCGGATGTGCATTACTATGAGCACGGACGAATAGGCAGGTATGAGGTCAAAGAACCGTTGATTCTGGGACATGAGCTTGCAGGAGTTGTTGTAAAAACAGGAGAAAAGGTGACAAACGTGGCCGTCGGCGACCGTGTGGCCGTAGAGCCGGGTGTCACATGCGGGCGCTGCTCCTATTGTAAGAGCGGGCGCTACAACCTGTGTCCGGATGTTGTATTTATGGCCACGCCTCCGGTGGATGGGGCTTGGGCAGAATACGTGGCGGTTCGCAGCGACTTTCTGTTCCGTCTGCCGGATGAGATGTCCTTTGAAGAGGGCGCTTTGCTTGAGCCGCTGTCCGTAGGCCTCCATGCCGTCCGCCGCGGGCGTATCCGCCCGGAGGATCGAGTGTTTGTGCTCGGGCTGGGACCGATCGGCTTGCTGGCTATCGAAGCCGCCAAAATGTCCGGGGCCTCTCAGGTGTATGGCAGCGACGTCGTTGAATACCGTCGTAATCTGGCCCTTCAGATGGGAGCTTCCGGCGTGATCAATCCACTGGAGGAGGACGTTACCGACCGCTTGTACGAACTTACGGGCGGCCAAGGGATTGATCTTATCATTGAAACATCCGGTAATGCCGGTGCCATCTCGGATTCGATCGGTTACGTGAATCGCGGGGGACGAATTGTATTTGTAGGCCTGCCGACACGCGATGCCATTCCGTTGGACATTGGCGCTTTGGTTGATGCCGAGCTGGATGTATTCGGGGTGTTCCGCTACGCGAACACTTATCCGGCCGCCATTCAGATGCTGCAGAACAAGGACAGCCGCATACGGGACATCATCACCCATCGGTTTTCGCTAGATCAGATTGAGGAGGCCGTCGAGCTAGCCAGAACGCAGAAGGAAACCAGTGTAAAAGTCATGATCTATCCTCATCCAACCGCATAATATTCAGCTGAATTTTTTGAAAGAATGAGCAGGGCTCCGGGAAGGAGCCTTGCTTTTTTGTATGCATAAGAAACTGTTGTAAATGGTTAAAAAGTCGGAATATCCTAAAATAATAAATAGACGACATGAACGGGAGGCTGGCAAATATGATTTGGAGCGGCTGTACCGTGGTGGTGCTGAACACCGGAGCGGGAATCAAATATCCGAACACCGCGCGTGTGGAAGCTCTGCCCCTGCAGCCGGAGAGTCGCTTCCGGGTCTGACGCGTTCATAACGCTAAAGAGTGAAGTCGAATCCTATAAAAAGCACCGCTCCAACATTTGTCGGAGCGGTGCTTTTTTGATAATCCGGATTAGTCCGGGCGTTCATTGCTCATCCAGCTGTCGATGCGGAGATCATCGCTGTAGCTCTCACGAGCCAAGATTTCGCTGAGCTTCTGCTCGGCTTCTTCACGGGTATCAAATCCGCCAATGACCGCAATGAAGTTGCTGCTGGCGGTCTTGATGAAGGTCACATCGTCTTCAATGTAAATCTCTTCAAGGATAGCGAGGGATTCCCCTTGCGGCATCTCTTCACTGCGAATGTAGAAGACCTCTTGCGGTGTTACCGGCTCGCCGGTAGAAGTGAGCTTCAGCTCGATATACCCAGGATCTTTATATTCGGAAACGGTATGTTTCACGCCATCCTTCAGTTCAACAACAAATCGCATGGCCGAATCATCCAAAATGACGTTTTCATAGACATCCTTCACGAGCGGGAGCGCCAGCATATCTTTTTTGATGGTTTCGTAATCAAAGTTTCGAACCCCGTTGAACGTAAAGATCAGACGGTTTGGCGCATCACGGTGATCCACAGTGTAGGCAGGTACGCTGGAAACGGACTGGCCCTCCTGGTCAAAATGAATCTTGAACACATCCTCGGAAGCTTCCGTTCCCACGGTAACACCGTCTGTGACTTCGCCTCCGCCTCCGAATTGGAGCACCTGAACGATGCTGCCCACTACGGGTACTTTGGATAGGGCATTAGCCACCGTCGGAATATTTATCACGAAGAGCAGGGCAACGGCTGCTGCAACAACGGAAGAGTACCTCATCATTCGCATGGATCTTTTACGTGCGGCTGCTTTTCTCTGAGCCGATTCCATAACGCTGGCAAGCTGGGCTGGGATTTCAATGTGTTCATAGCGTTCTTTTCCTGTCATAGACGATCGACCTCTCCCTCGATTAGATACGTTTTTAATTTACCGATAGTGCGGTAGAACTTGGTCTTGACGGTGTTCTCGGATAATGACAGCACATCCGCCATTTCTCGAAAGCGCAGATCCTCAAAAAATTTCAGAATGATATAGGTTTTTTCTTCTGGCATCAGTCTGTCCAGCGCATCATATAAATCCAGTTTTTCTTCCAGTGGCACGGCATGCTCGGCAGCTGCATAGTCTTGAGCGTGGTCTTCCATATAGGTAACCCGTTTTTTACGACCGAGATGGTCGATGGCAGCGTTAATGACAATTCGGGTCATCCAGGAATCAAAGTACTGCGGCGTATTCATCCGCTCATATGCGAGGTACCCCTTATAGGTCGCCTCCGATACGATATCCAGCGCCTCTTGCTCGTTTTTGACATAGCAATAGGCCACCCGATATAACTTGTTTCTGCATTTCTCAATATTTTCGCTGAACTGTTTTTGCTGCGATTCTTTCGCTCTCAGTTCACTCACCCCTAACTACTAGCACTAGTATTAATGTCATTGCACGAATTCGTTTGATCTATTCATTGGCTGGCTTGGATCATCTCAAGTACTTGAGTGCGCTTGACTGATCATTAGACCTTGGAGCCGGGCAAATAGTTTTAGCTTGGGACAAAAAATAGGCGAATGGGGAGATGTACCAGTAAAATCAGGGTCATCAAAAGCTGATACCGGCAGGGAAAGGGAGGGTCTGAAAAATAAGCCATTACCTTAACAGGAGTCTTTAATGATGTTACTATATTAAGCATATAAAATGTCTGGAGGCCAGAGTATGTAGGTTTTTCTACCCTAACCAACACAACTAAATACAGAATTGGGGTAGAAAGATGAAGAGGAAATCTTTTCGTTATCTCTGGGTGGGTCAGGCACTCGCCAACAGCGGCGATTTATTTTATATTGTCGGTTTGATGGCTATCGTTCATGGGATAACAGGATCTGCCATGTTTATGGCGTTGATTCCTTTTGCCACAACGATGGCACGGTTTATAAGCGGGAGCTTTGCGCCCATTTTAATGGATAAATACAATCTCAAGTCGCTGCTTGCTTCGTCTCAAATTGGAAAAACGGCCATGTTATTTCTATTGATCATGACCGACTATGCGCTGGGTGAGCAGGAGATGACGGTCTACGCCATTCTCGGATTCGTATTCCTCATCTCATTGCTTGATGGCTGGGCTGCGCCTGCAAGCCATGCCATGCTGCCGCGTCTCGTGGATACCAGCGAGTTAACGAAAGCGAACAGCTTCATAGCGCTTGTCGATCAGATGATTCAACTGGGCGGATGGGCCGTAGGAGGACTGCTGGTGGCAGCCCTTGGGGGCAGCAATGTGATAGGGGTTACCTTTGTTCTGGCTGCAGCCGCCGCTATTTTCATGAGGCTGATCGAGGATCAGCATGAAACACCCCAAGGGCAGAAGGAAAAATCCGGAGTATCGCATTGGAGTTCGATCCAAGAAGAGTGGATACTTATTTGGAGGGAGCCCTCACTCCGGGCGATCCATGTGATTTTTGTGCTGGAGACGATTGCGGGTGTGATCTGGATTGCGGCTATCATCTATGTATATGTAGCGGAGGTGCTGCATAGGGAAGAGGCGTGGTGGGGTTACATCAATGCAAGCTTCTTCCTCGGGCTCATGCTTGGCGGACTGTTTGGAATGAGAGCTGCGGAGGTGATTGACCGCAACATCCGTCAGTTTGTAATTATCTCTTCCTTTGGCATCAGCTTCATGACGTTCGGCTTCGGACTTACCTCGTTGCCCTGGTTGGCACTCGTGTTCTCGGCCGGCTTTGGTATGTTCGAACAATTGAAGGCTGTTTCGCTACAAACCACCCTGCAGCGAAGTGTGTCCGTTCGATTGCTGCCCAAAGTGTATGCGGCTCAAAGTGCTCTGATATCGCTGGTATTCGGCGTGTCCACACTGTTGTTCGGCTTCATTACCGACCAATTCGGTGTGCGGGCTACGTATATCATTGCAGCTGCGATTATGTTCATTTCGGGCTGTTATGCCTTGCGGATACGTTCGAGATTACCGGAAATAGGTGAGGGGCTCCGCACAGATTCATCTCTGAATTAATGGAAAAAAGACGAGCTTAAAACTCGTCTTTTTTTGCATCCTTGAACAATCTGGTCATTGAAATAGGAGGCTCTCCCGTTGGATGCTGCGGGAGAGCCTCCTTGAATTGGTGTGGAGGTTACAGGGAAGGACCGATGGCAATCCAGGACATGAAGCCGTAGGCAAGATTGCAGTTTTGCTGACGGATCACTTCCAAGACGGCGCTGTTCTCGCGCTGGGACTTCAAGGAGATCTGGAAGCCCGGATTGTTGCTCATCCCTACTATGACATAATTAATTCCGGCAAAGGGCTCATCGAACTGGACGGTTACCTCGGTCAGTGCATCAGCTCCAAACACGAAAGGAGTCATTCCGAATTGCTGCAGCTTCGGCTGTCCAGCTATGCCGCGTATTGGAGTAAAGTCCAAGTGTTCTGTCGTGATAGTACCCTCAGCCAGCTGTTGTCCGGTAATCGTTCCATCGGCAACATGTGCTCCTGTGATGGAAGCCTCTGCGATTTTGTCCCCAGTGATTGATCCTTCGTCTATGGTGAAGTTGCTGCAAACATCCGGGCTGAGATGGCGGCTGTCGATAGAGCCCTCGGCGATTTGAGTGCCAGTAAGGGAGCCGTCGGCAATTTGGATGCCGGATAGGGAGCCAGCGGCGATATGCTCTCCTGTAATAGTGGCCTCTGCAATTTTATCGCCCGTGATCGAGCCTTCGTTTAAGGTGAAGTTGTCGAAGGCATCGGGAGCGAGATGACGGCTCTCGATGGAACCATCGGCAATCTGAGTGCCAGTAAGGGAGCCATCGGCGATTTGGATACCGGATAGGGAGCCCTCAGCCACATGCTCTCCAGTAATAGAAGCCTCTGCGATTTTGTCGCCCGTGATCGAGCATTCGTTTAAGGTGAAGTTGTCGAAGGCATCAGGGCCAAGATGGCGGCTTTCAATGGAACTATCGGCAATCTGAGAACCGGTAAGGGAGCCATCGGCGATCTGGATGCCGGATAGGGAGCCATCGGCGATATTTGCCCCAGTGATGGAAGCCTCCGCAATTTTGTCCCCAGTGACCGAACCATCGACTAAGGTGAAGTTGTCGAAGGCATCAGGGCCGAGATGGCGGCTTTCGATGGAACCCTTGGCGATCTTAGAACCGGTAAGGGAGCCATCAGCTATATGAGTGCCGGTAAGAGAACCATCGGCAATCTGGATGCCGTATAGGGAGCCATCGACAATATTTGCCCCAGTGATGGAAGCCGCCGCAATTTTGTCCCCAGTGATTGAACCATCGACTAATGTGAAGTTGTTGAAGGCATCGGGACCCAGATGTTGGCTGGCGATGGAGCCATCAGCGATATGCTCTCCAGTAATAGAAGCCGCCGCAATTTTGTCCCCAGTGACCGAACCATCGACTAATGTGAAGTGGTCGAAGGCATCAGGGCCGAGATGGCGGCTTTCAATGGAACTATCGGCAATTTTATTACCTGTCAGGGAGCCCTCGGCAATATGCTCTCCAGTAATAGAAGCCTCTGCGATTTTGTCCCCAGTGATCGAACCATCGACTAAGGTGAAGTTGTCGAAGGCATCAGGGCCAAGATGGCGGCTTTCAATGGAACCATCAGCGATTTGAGTGCCGGTAAGGGAGCCATCAGCAATATGCTCTCCCGAAATCGAGCCCTCGTATAAGGTGAAGTTGTCGAAGGCATCGGGACCCAGATGTTGGCTGGCTATGGAGCCAACAGCGATATGCTCTCCAGTAATAGAAGCCTCTGCAATTTTGTCCCCAGTGACCGAACCGTCGACTAAGGTGAGGTTATCGAAGGCATCAGGGCCGAGATGGCGGCTTTCAATGGAGCCATCAGCAATTTGATAACCAGTCAAGGAACCGCCCGCGATTTGGCTGCCGGATAGGGAGCCCTCGGCAATATGCTCTCCAGTAATAGTAGCCGTTGCGATTTTGTCCCCAGTGACCGAACCATCGACTAAGGTGAGGTTATCGAAGGCATCGGGACTCAGGTGTTGGCTGGCGATGGAGCCATCAGCGATTTGAGTGCCGGTAATGGACCCATCGGCAATTTGAGTGCCAGTAAGGGAGCCATCGACAACATGCGCAGCCGATATGGAAACCTCTGCAATTTTATCGCCGGTAAGGGAGCCAGCAGCAATATGCTCTCCCGAAATCGAGCCCTCGAATAAGGTGAAGTTATCGAAAGCATCGGGGCCGAGATGTCTGCTGCCGATGGAGCCGTCAGCGATTTGAGCGCCGGTAAGGGAACTATTGGCGATTTGAGTGCCAGTAAGAGAGCCATCGGCCACATGCACCCCAGTAATAGTAGCCTCTGCGATTTTGTCCCCAGTGACCGAACCATCGACTAAGGTGAAGTTGTCGAAGGCATCAGGGCCGAGATGTCTGCTGTCGATGGAGCCATCAGCGATTTGATCACCCGTCAGGGAACTATTGGCAATTTGAGTGCCAGTAAGAGAGCCATCGGCCACATGCGCCCCAGTGATAGAAGCTTTGGCGATTTTGTCGCCAGTCACAGAACCTTCGTCTAATACGAAGTTATCGAAGGCATCGGGACCCAGGTGTTGGCTGGCGATGGAGCCATCAGCGATTTGAGTGCCGGTAATGGACCCATCGGCAATTTGAGTGCCAGTAAGGGAGCCATCGACAACATGCGCAGCCGATATGGAAACCTCTGCAATTTTATCGCCGGTAAGGGAGCCAGCAGCAATATGCTCTCCCGAAATCGAGCCCTCGAATAAGGTGAAGTTATCGAAAGCATCGGGGCCGAGATGTCTGCTGCCGATGGAGCCGTCAGCGATTTGAGCGCCGGTAAGGGAACTATTGGCAATTTGAGTACCAGTAAGAGAGCCATCGGCAACATGTACCCCGGTGATGGAAGCCTCTGCAATCTTGCTTCCTGTTATTCCGCCATCCTGCAGAAGTTCTGTTGTGATCGCACCAGCTTCGATATGCTGCGAACCGATGCAATGGGTTTGCAGGTGATGCGGAAGAACAGCGCCTTCGGCCAGCTGCCGAGATTTAACAGCACCTGGCTGCAATTGATCAACTCCAACGCTGTCTGGCTGCAGGTGGACATGACTGACGGACTGATTTCCGAGATGTGCAGAGTTGATGGAATACGGAGCCAAGTGATTGCTCTGAATCGAGAACAATTCCACATGTCTGGAGCCAACAGCACCCTCGGTGAGATGCCCGCCATCAATCGATTCTCCGGCAATATGCTCTGAGAGAACAGCGCCTCTCGTGAGATGCGCGGACTCAATGCTCTCATCTTGAATATGCCCAGCGTTGATGGAGCCGGAAGCAATATGGCGATCGGTCACAGAGTCCTCGTCAATATGCTGGGTCTTGATTATCTCCACACCCAGATGATCCGACTGGACACTCGCCTCCTGCAGATGAACAGCAGAGATGGAGAGAGGCTTGATTTTGTCGCCACTCACGGCATGTGCTTGCAGTGTTGTACCCGAGACCGATGAAGGCGAGAGGTGGTTTTCTGTAATGGACTGTGACTCAAGCTTAGTGCCCGGAATGCTGGCATCGGCAAATAACACTTCTGCAGAACGGCTTTCGTCGGCCAGATGGCTTAAGGTGACGGATTTCTTTTTCAAGTGATAACCATGAATGGCTTCCTGCACAATGTGTTTACCCAAGATGGTTTCCAGTCCCAGATGGGCGCCCTCTACGGCTTGCGGTGCAATCTTATCTGAGGTTACGGCCTGATTCTGAATCGCCTCCGCGGTTACAGCATCAGGCGACAGATGAATGGGTTGAACCGCTTGTGCTGCAATTTTTCCAGCAGATACGCTGCCCTCGGCAAGCTTGGATGTCGTTACGGCAAGGTCGGTCAGTTTATCCGTGGATACACTTTCCGGAGACAGCTTCAGAGAAGTTACTGCATGGTCCCCCAAATGCCGAGGCGCAATAACTCCATCGCCGATGGAGGACTCCAGAATGCTGCCAGCCGCGATTTTATCTGTCGTTACGGAGCCGAATCCGAGCGATTCTGTCCGTACGCTTTCCTTCTGCAGATGACGGCTTGCAATGGAACTCTCAGCCAGGTGGGACTCGTGAACGGCCCCTTCTTGCAAGGCTCTCGTACCTACGCTGCCTGCGGCCAAGTGCTGCTGCTGTATCGATTGGCTGGCAATATTGCTGGAGGTCACGCCATCCTGTGCAATAATGGCCCCGCCAACCGAACCAAGCGCGAGCTTTTGGCTGGTTACGCTCTCGGGTGCCAGCGTATCTTCTTCGACGGATGCGGCCTGAAGATGCCGTTTCCCGATAGCTCCGTCAGCCAGATGCTGGTCCGTTATCGTTTTGGACTGAATGGCAGTGCCAGGCACGCTTTGAGGAGCCAAATGCTGAGGTAGGATACTGCCTTTTGCAATATGCTCTGCATTCACTGCCTGTGCAGCAAAATGCTCGGTTTGAACAGCCGCTGCTGCAATTTGGCTCGATTCCACAGCTCCCTTGGCCAGATGGCGGGTTTGAACAGCCTCATTGGCGATTTTGTGCGGGAGAATGCTCTGATCTGCGATTTTCGAAGCCGTAACGGCTTGCTCAACCAGCTTTGCCGTATGAACAGACTGATCGGCGAGCTTGGAGCTGGTTACGCTGAAATCGGCCAGATGGTGGGTGGATACAGCGTTTTTATTGATTTGGACCGGTCCTATGGCACCCGGCTGGATTTGCTCTGATCCAATGGCTCCATCCTCCAGATGGCGGGCGTTCAACGAACCTTCTTTGATATGTGCAGCGTTAACAGCTCCAGTCGCGATTTGCTCTGATCCAATGCTGCCGAGTGCGATATGCTTTTCTGTGACGGCCTTCTTCACCAGATGCTCACTGTCAACGCTCTGCGGCAGGATGTGGGAACCATTTACGGCATCGTTGGCAATTTTATTTCCGGTGACGGCACCGTCACGGATTTTGGAAGAGGTAACCGCAAGGTCGGCCAGCTTGGAGTTGTGCACGGTCTCATTCGCGAGATGGCGCGTTTCCACGGCGCTTGATGCGATTTTGTCCCCGTGAACCGCGTGGTTATCAAGCAGTTCGGTTGTAATGAGAAGCTGCTCAAGGTGACGGGCAGATATGGCACCATCCGCGATTTTATCGCCAGTCACAGCGTGGTCTGCCAGCTTCTGTGAAGTGATGCTGCTATCCTTGATTTTACTGGCATTCACAGAGCCGTCCCGAAGCTTGCGCGTGGATAAGATACCATCCATCAGATGATCTCCCGTGACCGATAATGGCGCGATTTTACCCGAGGTCACCGCTTCGTCGGCCAGGTGAAGGCTGGTAACGCTATGGTCCTGGATAGCTTCGGGACCCACCGATGCGCGCGCCAGTTTGGATGCTGTGACCGCTTTGGAAGCGATCCGGTTTTCGGTTATGGCAAATTCACCAATATCTTCAGTGAATATGAATGCTCCTTTGATTCCTGGCATTTCTTTTTCCGTTATGAGCTGCACTTGCTCGGCATCCGATACTGCAGGAGAACTGAGATCGACATCCGAAGCAGCAGGATTGCTGGAATCGACAGCTTGTGATGCTAGATCGAAGGCAGGGGTTTCATTGGTCGAATCTGAATCTGGGGCAGTTTGCAAAAGGGAATTTTGGTCCGATATAACCTGGTTGATTATGTCTTCGTCCATGGTTTCGTTCGTTTGCTGCAATTCGCTAATGCCAACGGCATTCTCTTCCAGATCCGCAACAGGAGCCGATGATAGAATGTGGGCCTCTCTGTCGGTTTCCTTATGGTGACTGTGCTCTTTCGTGCGCTCCAGCAGGTCAAGCTCTCTTGTATTGGGATCTATCATGTAGGACTGGGCAGTTGAAAACACAGCGCTTTTCTTCTTTTTTTTCAAAACAACACGCTCCTTCCGAATGATCGTCTTCGGTATCATATGCAGCCGTTTAGGCGGCTGTCACTGTCTTTCGGTATTCGAAAAGGGCGTGCGAAGGGAGGCATGGAAAAGGACCCGGCAAAGGCCGAGTCCTTGATTTGGCGCTAAATGCGCATATAAAATTTAACCCCTGACGACCAGTATGGGCTGGCTGCACAGTTGGTTCCGTATTTGAAGTTTCTTCAAGAATCATTCTAAAACAACAAAAGCCCTGCCTCTCTTTCGTCCTTGCGGCTCCGATGACCGCTCCAGTGTGAATCAGAAAAACGTTCCATAAAACTCTTACTCTTAGGGTCATTAAAATAGGAATTTTCACTTCAACAGAGATGTAAATAACCATGTTTCGAGGAACTAACGGGGTTAAACTTCATGTAACAATTACTTATTATATCATAGTATGTTCTAATAAGCAAAGATATTCAAACATGTATTAGAATGTTGTGTAAAAGCGCTTGATTTTTTTCCGATTTCCAACGATATTCATATTAACAAATTTTTCTTGCAAATTCCGCTGATGCCCTCTTAAAATTGTAGCATAATGTCGAATAAGTTCTGATTTACAATGAATATGCCTCGCCGATATTTATTATCTGTCAACGAAAGTAGGCGTACCATGCAACTGTATAAGTCTTTTCTTAAGCAGCTCATCCGGAACTATATGATTGGGTCCTCTGCAGCTGTGCTTGTTGTGGGTGGCGTATTGATGGTTACGACCTTGGACATCCCGTTCGAGGAAGGCGCACGTCTTATGATCATTCTCGCTATTTCGTTTATGGTTATGATTGCATCAGAGCTGACAATTTTTCTTAGGCACTTACGACCGATTCATGCGGGATTTGATGAAGACAACATCGATCTGGAAGTGTTGGAAAAAGCATATTTGAGCGTTCATCGGATGCCGCGAATGGCAGTATATCGTATATTCGGTCCTCATTTATTGGGTTTATCCCTTCCGGCCATAGTACTTACTGTTTGGATGATGGAGCAGGGGAAGCTGAACTTTCCCCCTTTTTACATATGGCTGGCTTGTCTTGGAGCTATTCTCCTTGCCAGCTGTCATGCAATGATTGAATTTTTTCTGACGATAGCTGCAATCCGTCCGTTAATCAAGGAGATCAGGCGGCAGGCGTTGTCTCGTTATGGTGTGGATTTTTCATTGGAAGGCCATGTATTCATGGCAATTCGAACCAAATTTCTGCTGAGTACGATGCTGATCGGTACCTTTCCCTTGTTTCTGTTCAGTCTCGCGGTCCAGATTCGGCTGGAGGGGCTCAGTCAGATCATAGCCCAGCAGTACTGGGGATGGGCAGGATTCATTTTGCTGCTGGGCGTAGGCTTTGCTTATGTTGGCGCCTGGCTGTTGACTCAGGATTTACAGCGCCCGATCCGGCAGTTGTACAGGGCAATGAATGAGATTAAGGAAGGCCGCCTCATTCAGACCTCCAATCTGTATTCCGATGAATTTTCCAACTTGATTGCAGGGTTTAATATGATGGTTCGAGGGCTTCAGGTGCGGGAAGAGCGAAACCGCAAGCTGTTGGACAGCTATTTTGCTGCCTTGGCAGCAGCGCTTGATGCAAGAGACCCCTATACAGCGGGACATTCGCTTCGGGTAGCGGAATATTCGGTGTTAATCGGCCGTCTGGCTGGTTTGAGCGAAAAGGAGGTCGATATCCTGCATAAGACGGCACTGCTGCATGATATCGGAAAAATCGGGGTCCGCGACAATATTCTGTTGAAGGAAGGAAAGCTGACGGCAGAGGAATTCGATCAAGTGAAAGCCCATCCGGCACAAGGAGAGAACATTCTGCTGCAGATCGAGCCGGCTGACGCCATGGCCCCTTATTTGGAAGGGGTGCGTTCCCATCACGAGCGGTACGACGGAGCCGGTTACCCTGACGGGCTGAAGGGGAAAGAAATCCCGCTGTTTGGCCGGATCATTGCGGTGGCTGATGCTTATGATGCGATGACCTCTGATCGACCGTACCGCAGCGGCATGAAGTCCGTGGATGCCTTGAACATACTGGAGGCTGGCAGGGGAACCCAGTGGGATCCTGATTATGCGGGCATGTTCGTTAAATATATGAAAACGGAGAAGAAGGTCATTTCAATCCGTTAAGGGCAAGCGGCGAATGCAAGACTTGTTTTCGTTGCTTCTAAAAAAGGAGACCGTTACCTGTTAGGTAAACGGCCTCCTTTTTATGATGTGCGGGTGATTGAGACTGTCCTCCCTGGACTCAGGACCAGCAGCAAGGCGCGTTAACATAGGAAGTGTCTCCCGTATTGGCTCACAAGCGTCATATCATCTGGTTCGCTGCGTCTATCTCCGTTTCATCGATTTCAGCATGCTTTTGCTTGTGGTGCATCCGGCTTGCCAGCCATGTACTGATCTCGTACAAGCCAATCAGGGGGATAGCAACCATGAGGTGGGAGACGAGATCAGGCGGGGAGATCAGTGCTGCAATGATCACCAGAATGACATAGGCATACCTCCGCATGGTGTGCAGGATAGCCGGGCTTAATAATCCGATCCGGGTCAGGAACAGGACAACAACCGGCAGCTCGAAGGCCAGTGACAGTGGGATCATAATATTGAACATAAACCCGAAGTACTGAGAGACGCCATATGTTTCCACCAGCTCCATCTGACTGTTGATTCCCGTTGTAAAGGCAAGACTCATGGGAAAAACCACAAAATAAGCAAAGCTTACTCCTATGATGAAGCATAAGGCCGAGAAGGGGATGAACCGGAGTGCCGCTTTCTGCTCGCGGTTGTTCAATCCCTGGTTAACGAACAGCCATATTTGATACAGGGCAAACGGCAGGGTGGGCAGCAGCGACAGGACGATACCGATGCTCATATAGATGCGCAGGCCGTCCCAGGGTGAGAATACATTCCAGGTTACCTGAAATGCCGGCGAATGATGCTTTAGCACTGATAAGACGTAAGGCGCGGCAATCAGTCCGATGACCATGCTAAGTATAAAAACGGCGGCCACCTGCAGGATCCGTTTCCTTAACTCGGCGATATGTTCCAGCATCGTCATGGTATTCTTGATCTCCATAGTCTTGATCACTCCTTGTTCATCATCGGAAGATGGGTGTGCATCGCTGTTTTTTCTTCAATTCCTTGAGTTCAAACGTATTAAATCCCTCCTGCATTTTTCGATGAATTTCCTGGATGCTCTCCACATCCTCAAAAGAATATCGGCGATTCCCTCCTTTGGTACGCTCCGGAAAAACAAGCTTTCGTTCCTCGTAATACCGAATTTGTCGTTCCGTCAATCCAGTCAGTTCGCAAACCACCCCAATACTCATCACCTTACTCTCCATGAACTTTACCTCCTATGTAAGTATTATTAACCCTGAGCTTTTGTTAAATGGCTTGGGATTAAAAATGAAAGAAGATAAAACGGTAATAATTGGGCAATTGCATTTCGT
This sequence comes from Paenibacillus sp. Cedars, assembly GCF_003184205.1. Lineage (NCBI taxonomy): Bacteria > Bacillati > Bacillota > Bacilli > Caryophanales > Paenibacillaceae > Paenibacillus > Paenibacillus sp. Cedars. The sequence goes on along the minus strand of NZ_CP020866.1, from coordinate 5,152,417 downwards.
TTGGAAGGATTTATGACATGATTTTATGAAAAAGAAGTGAAAAAAGCAATCGTTTTTCAAAAATAAAAAAACAATGTTAGGATTCCTGACAAAATTTACGTCAAATTTTGGTTTCTTTGCTAAGATCGGCTCATGAATCCAATCCAGCACAACTAGCGAAGGAGTGAACGAGGGTGGCTACAAAAGAACAACCAAAAGAAAAAGAGATGACCCGGAGACAATTTCTGACGACCGTTGGCAAAGTGGGAGGATCTGTTGCCGTCTTCAGTCTAATGGGTACGATGGGGCTCCTATCGCCTGAAACGTTGAAAGCAGCGGAATATACGCCTCCCGGTAAGAATGACTTAAATCTTAGCGGCCGTGGAGGCAAAAAAATCATCATTCTTGGAGCAGGGATAGCGGGTTTAACGGCAGCCTATGAGCTTGGGCTGGCAGGCTATGACTGTACGATTTTGGAAGCGAAGGAATTCGCCGGTGGTCGTAACTGGACAATCCGCAAAGGGACCTCTGTGGCGGAGATTGGTTCAGGTCGCCAGACCTCCCGCTTTGATAACGGACTTTATTTCAATGCAGGCCCGATGCGGATCCCGCAGTTTCATGTCACGCTTGATTATTGCAAGAAGTTTGGTGTTGCCATCGAGCCCTTCAACAATGTGAATGAGAGTGGCTATTACTATAACGAGAACGTTGGCGCGTTATCCGGGCAGCGGGTCCCTAAACGTGCGGCCAAGGCAGATGTTCGCGGTTATGTTGCCGAGATGCTTGCCAAAGCGGTGAATCAAAACGCGCTGGATCTGCCGCTTACGGCGGAAGAGAAGCTGAAGCTCGTAGATTATCTGAAGGCCGAGGGGGACCTGAATCCGGACCTGTTCTATAAGGGATCGGAACGCGGCGGTTACAAGGATGAGCCGGGAAGCCGGCTGGATGCGGGGGTTCTCCGGGATCCGTTCGATCTGAAGGCCATCATTCATTCAGGTTTCGGTAAATATTTCAGCAATGAGTACAGTTATGACCAGCAGATGATGATGTTTCATCCGGTCGGCGGCATGGATGCCATCGTGAAGGCATTTGAGAAGCGGCTTGGCAACCGAATCAAGTTCAAGTCAGAGGTGAAGGAGATTCGCCAATCCTCCTCGGGGGTGCGGATCGTGTATAAGGATGGCAATTCCGGCAAAGATCAGGAGCTCCGAGGGGATTACTGTATCTGTACCATACCGCTGACGGTACTAAAGAAGATTCCGGCAGACTTCTCGCCGGAGATGTCCAAGGCCATCAGCAGTGTCGGATACGCCTCCGCGGGTAAAATCGGTCTGCAGTTCAAGCGGCGATTCTGGGAGGAAGACGATGATCTCTACGGCGGCAGCAGCCTCACGAATATGGATATTACGCAAATCTACTATCCTCCGACCGATTATTTCGGGAAAAAGGGAATTCTGCTCGGCTACTATGCATACGGGGGGACTGCCGACAAACTTGGGGGCATGTCGTACGCAGAGCGCGAGAGACTAGCGCTGACGCAAGGGGCCAAAATCCATCCGCAGTATCTGAAGGAGTTCGAGGCTTCCTACTCCATCGACTGGAAGAAGACCAAGTACCAGGAAGGGGGCTGGGTGTCCTATTCCGCCAACGACAGGAAAACCTACTATCCTACCTTGTGCAAGCCGGATAACCGCGTTTATTTGGCAGGGGAGCACATCAGTTATATCACGGCCTGGCAGGCAGGAGCCATCGAATCTGCACGTGAGGTCGTAACCGATATCCATAAGCGTGTCATGAAAGCCTAAATTGAAGGGAGACTATTCAATGAAAAACCAATGGAAGACGTTACTGGCTCTGACCATGTTATTCAGTGCCGTAAGCGTCACCGCGTATGCAGACAGTGCCACTGTCCATAAGAAGCCATCCAAGGCAGCGCCCGCTCCTAAATTTTACGGCAGTCCTACTTCTTCTATCTCAAGCGGGGTAATTGTGCCGGAAGGGTCTTCTTACCTCTATACCAGCGGGACGGTGCCCCCTATATTGAACAAGGATGGCAAAACGGTGTACGAACGTTATGGCGACACCAAAACCCAGGGGCTCGGCATCCTGAAGGAGATTGAGAAGCAGCTGAAGGAGCAGGGACTGACAATGAAGGATGTTGTTTATCTGAGGGTGTACCTGACCCCGGATGCAGCCAAGAATGGAAGTTTTGATTATACCGGCTGGTTTGATGCTTACGCCCAATTCTTTAATACGAAGGAGAATCCGGTTAAGCCTGCTCGTTCCACCGTAGGAGTAGCCAGTCTCGTTAATTCCGATTGGTTGATTGAGATTGAGGCGGTAGCCGTGTTTCCGAGTAAGAAGAAATAGGGAGCAGGATAGTTGAAAAAAAAGAAATAACAAATCCAGCGCTTAGGAGTCAAACAGAGTCCTATTACTTAATTAGAGGAGTTGAGTCCAAATGTTCCAGAATGTCGGCTTTGTCGGATTAATGATGATCTTGGTTGTCGTCCTCATTCTGTTCGGGCCTTCGAAGCTGCCGGAACTTGGCCGGGCGGTAGGCCGTACATTGTTCGAATTCAAAGCTTCCGCAAGAGAGCTTGTTGGCGATGATAAAGAGGAAGAGAAGGACAAAGAGAGAGATCGGGAGGCATCGGTCATTAAATTGAAAGGATGATAGGCGGTTGAATCCGGTACCTAAGAAACAAGGAGCCTTGAATAGGAAGATGTAAAAAAAGCTGTCCCGTGGATCTGTCGAGATCCACGGTGGCAGCTTTTCTATATCTTCACAATTGCAGGCCACCGGAGAAAGAAAGAGGAAGAATCTGCGCATGACATCCTTTGCCAGGATTCAGAGAAACTCGTGACGGGTATACACAAGTACAGGCAATTATAGAATTCATCATTCATTACTCTAAGAGGAGCTGATATTTATGGATAGCAACGTATTTAAAGGGAAATGGAAGCAGATGAAGGGCGAAGCGAAGAAGCAATGGGGCAAATTGACCGATGACGACCTCGACGTGATTGCTGGAGAAAAGGACAAGTTGGTAGGGAAGATACAGGAACGCTACGGTCACTCGAAAGATGACGCAGAGCGTGAATATACAGATTGGAGTACCAGGTTCCGTGACTAGTCTATTCAGAGGATAAGGGAGGCGGAATGATCATGCTGGAATCCCGGGTTGTGACCGGCAAATTGATTGATATTCGTGACGGCAAAGCGTTTACCTTACACGGAGACATGGTCAGCACCTATCATTTGGGATACTATGAGATGATGAACGAGGAAGCTCTCCCTGTCAAAGACAGTCAACAGGCGGCTTCCCCCGCGGGGCTTATGGCGGAGGAAACTGCCGAATCATCCGGCTGGCTCCGCAGGGAATGGAAACCGTTGACCAGTTTCATAACCGCTTGGAAAAAGAGTGCAAATCGTGCCTGATTTGCACTCTTTTTGTGTCTTCTTAAGCCGGGGTATCAAGCCCTTAGGCATGAAGAAAATCATGTGAGTTTTATATTTGAAAAGTCATATTGACTTAGGTGTAATGCGGTGTAGAATGAGGTCAAAAGGAAGTTTGATCAGCCCATTCTAAGACATCGAAGGAGTGCATCATCATCAAGGCTGTCCAGGTTATTCACAAGCCGCGTAAACAGGTTTCATACCAGCGCAGAAATTTGATAGCGGCAACATGGGAAGGGGTCCCGGCGATCATATTGCAGACGCTGCTGGGAGGGCCTTTTCTTACAGGGTACTTATTGTTCCTGGGCGCGGAGTCCAGCGAGGTTGGATTCGTTCTTGCCGTCACAACGCTGTTCAACGTGCTTCAGATTCTAGTAGCGTACCTGATCCAGCGCCTGCAATACCGCAAGAAGGCCATGATTGTATTCGTCTTTGTGCACCGCATCTTATGGGGGGCCACGGGCGTTATTCCGTTTATTTTCCCGGAACGCTGGTGGATTCCGGTGTTTATGGTTTTGTACATGGCCGCCTTTATAGCCAATACCGTATCCGGCGTGCTCTGGACTTCGCTCATTAGCGATATGGTGCCAGCGAAGGTACGGGGACGTTATTTTGGCATACGCAATACGATTTTGAATGCGCTGGGGGCCTTGACCCTGTTTGTCGGGGGGGTGATCCTGGACCGTTATCCTGGCAGCGAGGGCTTCCTAATTCTGTTTATCATTTCATGGATTGCAATTTCCGCGAACTTGTCCCTATTCTTCTTGTATCCGGACCCTCCATTCGAGCATTCGAGTGAGCGTCAGTTTAAAGCGATGATCCGAAAGCCACTTGCGGACTCCACCTTCATTAGGTCAACGTTATTTCTGGCAGCCTGGTTGTTTCTGCAGACGCTGATTGTCCCGCTATATTCATACGCCATGCTAGATGTTCTGCATATTTCGTATTCGGTCGTTTCCATCATGACGGTTGCACAAACCATGGTCATGATGATCGGCTTCTATGTGTGGGGGAATTTGAACGCGCGCTTTAGCAACAGAACCTTGCTCTACTGGACGCTGCCGCTTATTGCAGGCTCATGCTTGTCATGGGGACTGCTGTCAGTCCTGCCGGTTATTCCGGTGCTGCTGCTGTCGCATATGCTGCTGGGTGCCGGAGTAGGCGGGTTTAACCAGCTGGCCTTCAACTTTATGATTGGGGATACGCCAAAAAGCGAACGGCCGATGTTTATTGCTGTATACTCGGCGATAACGGGTTTTACTTCTTTCCTGGGCCCTGTGCTGGGAGGTTTTATATTTAAGGGGATCGCAAATGCGCCGGACTGGGTATCTCAATACGGATTTCAAACCGCAGTGGGCGTCTTGATGGTGCTGATCGCATTGACGGTTGGGCGGAGAGTTCTTCGTTCTCCATAGAAGAGTGGCGATTTGCGGGTGATCCTTCATCTAATTTATATTTAATATCATGAACGGAAGGAGGGAGACTCGAGGTGGGAATGATTGCCCTTGTGGTCGGAGCCACGGGACTTGTAGGCCGTTTGGTAACCGACGAGCTGCTGCGCCGTGAGGAGCTTGACGAGGTGCGCGTGCTCGTTCGAAGGCTTCCGGATGTTACACATCCCAAGCTGAAGCCCATCCTGGTGGAGTGGGATCGGCTGGATCGATACAGCGATGCTTTTTCCGGCGTCCATAGCGTGTATTGCTGTTTGGGGACAACGATTAAGAAGGCCGGTTCCCAGCAGGAGTTCCGCAAAGTGGATGTGGATTATGTCATCAAAACCGCAGAGCTGGCTAAGCGGCATGGCGTAAGACAGTTTATGGCGGTCAGCTCCGCTGGAGCCAATCCGAAGGTGCGTAATTTCTATCTGCGGACCAAGGGGGAAACGGAACAAAGATTGGGCGAGATCGGTTTTCGAGGACTGCATCTGTTCAGACCGTCATTATTGCTGGGTGACAGGCCCGAGCAGCGGTTTGGGGAGCGAGCCGCTTCGGTTCTCATGACAGCCTTCGATTTTGCGTTCAGAGGTCCGAAACTCGCTCCATACCGCGCCATTCCGGCGGTAAAGGTAGCCAAGTCAATGGTCAACATAGGGCTAACGGATATGAAAGGCCATCATATCTACACCAACGAAGTCATTCATGTACTTGGCGAGGCAGCTGATTAGATTTGCCAGAGTCACCGTGGCAGATTACAATGTACACAGATAGGAATACATAGAGAGGGTGATGAACGATGAGTAAAAATATCATATCGACGAACCAAGCGCCAGGAGCCATCGGGCCTTACAGCCAGGCTGTTGAAATTAACGGATTGGTGTATACATCAGGCCAGCTTGGTCTGAACCCGGAGACAGGTGAATTCGGCGAAGGGGTACAGGAGCAAACCAAGCTGTCCCTTAGCAATGTGAAGGCGATTCTTGAAGCGGCCGGGACAAGCCTGGAACAGGTGGTTAAAACCACTGTGTTCTTGAAGGATATGAATGATTTTGCCGCCGTGAATGAAGTGTACGGCAGTTTCTTCGCAGAGCCGTATCCTGCCCGCAGTGCCGTGGAGGTTGCCCGTCTTCCGAAGGACGGACTGGTTGAAATCGAAGTTATCGCTGTTAAGAAATAAGCAATTCTATGATAGGAGCTCTGCCTACCTTGGCAGAGCTCCTATTTGTTTGGTTTTATGAATTAATTCCCATTAATCTTGATTTTAAGGAACGTATGTTCTATAATGGATTGGAATCTAGTAAGAGGATAGATGGAATGGGGGAATACCATGGGAATGGGGTCTGATATCAACAGGAATATACGTGAATGGATGGAACGATATCAGGTGACAGGATTGAGTATGGCAAGAATTCAGGAGGGTCACATTCGTATGACGGAAGGTTACGGTATTCTGGAAGCGGGAACCGATCGCAGGGTAACTAGCCATTCTATGTTTAACGCTTGCTCCATTAGTAAATTTGTTACATCCATGCTCGTGTTGAAGTTGGCTGATCAAGGAATTGTGGATATAGATGAAGATGTTAATGTTAAACTCTCTTCCTGGAAGGTTCCTGAGAGCGAATGTACGCAACATCATAAAGTGACCCTTCGAACATTACTCAGTCATCAATCAGGGATCTTGGATCCTGAAGATAGTTTTGGCGTGTGGAATTCCGTACAGGGTTCACCTTCAATGGTGGAGCTGTTAGAGGGAAGGTCAGCCTATTGCAGAGAAGCGATTAATGTCACGTATGAGCCTGGTAGTGAATTTGCTTACTCCGATACAGGTTTCTGCATCATCCAACAAGTAATAGAGGACGTATCTGGAAAGCCGTTTCAGGTACTGTTAGATGAACTTATATTTGCTCCGTTACATATCAGAAATAGTAAAATGAATCCGTCTTCCTACAAATCAATGAATGGACAGCTGTCATGCGGTCACCACAAAAACGGGAGATTAGTTGAAGGCAAGTACCCCATGTATCCATACCCAGCAGCTTCAGGGTTTTGGACCACGCCAGCCGATCTGGCCGTTCTGGTGATCGAATTGATGAATTCGTTGAAGAGCAAGAGTATACTAGGGATTTCTAAGGGCAAGGCAAAAGAATGGATTACTCCTCAAGGTGGCAGAGACTGGACAGGGCTTGGAGTTTTTCTGGATGGGAGTGAGCAGGAAGTTGAAATATCGTCACTTGGTTGGGGTGTGGGATTCCAATGCCTGTTGACAGCGAAGCCGTATCAAGGCAAGGGCAGCATCATTATGACAAACATCGATTCCGGTGTTCATCAATCCAAGGGGATTATTGGAGAAATTCTAAGATCGCTTGAATAGGTCTCTCGAAATGGAATCCCCTTGGCTTGATCAATTCAACCCAAGTTATGACACTTACCCTCGATTTATTGGTAGCAAGACGCTTTAACTGCTTAGCGAGGGGGGTTCACTTAATACCGTGACCTTCTCCGGTTTCGTGTAAAGAAGAGCCATACGGCATATACGAACAAGACAACAGAAAGGATAAAGGCTGTCATCAAGATGGCGTCCGTCTCCCGATGCTCGGCTGCAATGGCGATATATGCCCACGTAAAGACCATCGGTACGATACTGTCACGGTAACGGAGGCCGATGAGAATGGCGAGCAGAGCCCCGATACAGAGCAGGACAATCCCCAAGGGGGTCTCATTCAGACCCAGAAAGCTCCAGCCATTCTTCTGAATCACGATTGCAACATTCACGATAAAGGCAGGACACACCCATCCGATATAAAGGCTGAACGGTAATTGGAGAAACAGCTTCTCCCCTGTTGCTGGATAGCTTATGGAGTGCGTGCGGACATAGAGTACCCATAAGGTTAACAGCAGCAATAACATCACAATGACAGACCACTCGATATACAGATAATGCCACAATACCAGCCATGCCATATTGAAGACGCAGCTTAGTATAAACCATGGTCCGATGGATCTGACAGTATCCCGGGTTCCGGTATCACGGCGCAGCTGGTAGATGACAAAAAAGAGCAGCAGCACATAGATGACGGACCATATCGTAAAGGCATAACCCGCGGGAGTGATCGCCGTATAATACATATCCGATATTTCCCCGGTTGTTCTGCCGCCAAGCGGCAGAATTCCCGATAACACATTCACGGTGATAACCCCGGCAAAAAACAGAAGATTCCACCAGCGGTATGGATTGTTGCGGTACATACGATCTCCTCCTGGTATCAGTCTGGAATATATAGAATATACCCAAAAGAATCGATATCGAGCCAGTGCCTCCCGAGAGAGGCAGCAGGCAACTCGTTAATTCATATGCTTCTTACGGTATTCGTTCGGCGTGAAGCCTTCCATTTTTTTAAACACTTTACTGAAATATTTCTCATCCTGATAACCGACCATCTCCGCGATTTGAGCAATCCGGATTTGGGGGTTAAGCAGCAGCGTCTTGGCTTTGTTGATGCGAATCCGACCGAGAAAATCGGATAGCGTTACGCCAAATTCCTGTTTGAATTTGCGCGAAATGTATTCCCTGCTCAGAAAGAATCTCCCCGCGATTTGCTGCAGCGAGATCTCCTCGTGATAGTGATGCTCCAGATAGTGGGCGATGTCATGGATGATATGGTTATCCTTTGAATGGATCTGGGTAAGCACCCTGGATGCCGCATGCAGCCTGCCGCTGATCTGTTCACGCCAGCGATCCCAGCAGATCATTCCTTCCTCGCCAAAGGGCAGAGCGGATGGAAGATCCTGCGAGATTTCAGCGTCTTCGATCGGCTCCTGCGTGCTTTTCACCTCACTCTCTGTCCAGTGATACTGTATCCAGTCCCATTCCGAATTCCACCGGAGCAGATGCTCCGGGGATACAAGATCCCGATCGCGTACATCCTGCAGCCATTCCTCCGTGGCAGCTTCCATGCGTTCCTTGCTTCCGCTAAGAGCGGCCAGCTTGAACTTCTCCTCATAGGAAGAGAGCCGCAGCGTCCGTGAGCCTTCGCTGTCGACGGCGCGTTCACGGTGTATTCGGCATGTTCCCGTCAGCAGATTGCGGCTGAACAAGGCTTGGACGGCATTTTGATAAGCCTTCGGGAGATCATTGGGAAAGGCGCTTGCTTCCGCCGCACCGAAATGGCAGCGCCTGCGAAGGGTAGAGAAAAAGCCGTCATTAATCCTCCCCAGCAGGTCGTTGAAGGGAAGCCTCGGATGCCAGCAGAGCAGGATGATTTCGCCGGGCTTATCGCTGTGTCTGAAGGCAACCCCCTGATCCTTCAGCAGCTCATTGCAGATATTGATAAGCGTGAAAGAGAGCAGGTGCCGCCTGTTGCGAAATTTCGACAGCAAGGCTTCGTCAAATTGAACATCGCTGAGCACCGCTACATTGCATACAGTACCGGCCTCGGGCAGCCTAATCCGATTCCGTAATTGGGAGACGACGCTTTCCCTGTTCCCGTATCCGCTCACGAGATCCGAAAGTAGGCGGTCCATATAGAACGGGGTCATCTGATTCATTTCAATATTTTGAGTGGTGATGCGCTGCCGTTTCTCTTCCTCTAGCTGCCAGGTATGCACCGCTTTGCTTAACGCCTCGTTCAAGCTGTCCGGCTCCACGGGCTTCAGGATATAGTCAATGCCTCCGGAGCGAATCGTATGTCGTACATATTCAAAATCGTCATAGCCGCTAATGACAAGCACCTTGATGTCCGGTTTGGTGCTATGCAGCCAGGTCAGAAGTTCCAGTCCGTTTTTACGGGGCATTCGCATGTCGGTCATAACAATTTGCGGGCTGGTCTCCTCAATTAATCTCACGGCTTCCTCGCCGTCAGCGGCCTGATCGATTTCGGTTATACCATGCCGCTCCCAGTCAGCCAGAAGCCCGATCGCTTCCCGTACATGCTGCTCGTCATCTACAATCAATACTCTCATTCTACTGTTCACTCTCCCATGCGTTGATATTGAGCGTAACAATGACGCCGTGTGGCAACGCGTTCTCTATTATTAATTCAGCATTGTTGTTGGTGTAGAGATTCAATCGCATCAATACATTCAACAGCCCGATAGAATCGTTCCCGTTGTCGTTACGATCATAGTGATCGTAAGCGGCGGCGAGTTTGCTCCGAATCAAGGCAAGCTCCTCCTCATCGATCGAGGAACCATTATTTTCGATCACAACGATTAAGCGGCTATCCTCGGATATACGGGAAGAAATCGATACGAGGCCGACCCCGGCATGGGTATTCATGCCGTGTTTGAAATAATTCTCTACAATCGGCTGCAGGATCATTTTCGGAACCGGAGCTGTTAGGCTCTCCGGATCAAGCTCCCATATCACTTCCAGTTGATCCCGGAACCGCTGCTTCTGCAGCTCAAGATAGAGCCGTACATGATTGATTTCATCCTGCAATGTTACTTTGGCTTCGCTGTTGCGCATGTTATAACGCATGATGTTCGCCAGCGAAGAGAGCAGGGAATAAATTCGCGGTACATTATGCTGGAGTGCCAAGGTGCCGATGGATTGAAGCGAATTATAGAGAAAATGCGGATCAATCTGGGCCTGCAGTGCTTTCAGCTGATTGGTTTTATTGGCGATCTCCAGTCTGTATTCACGAAGGATTAGGTTGTTGATAGTATCCATCATGTTCCGGAAGCGGCGGGAGAGAACACCGATCTCATCCGGACTTGTCACATCGATATTCACGTCAAGCCGCCCTGTTTTTACTTGATTCATATAACTTGTGAGCTGCTTGATGGGCTTGGTAATTCGAATAGAAATCCATAACGTACCGAATATGACAATCAATAGCGCGAATATTGCAATAATCGCGTTGATGCTTGTTAATTCCGTTGAGTTCTTGTACAGGGTCTGGTGTGGAATCTGCTTCACCAGTGTCCAGGGGGCATAAGGCAGATCAAGCTTTTCATAAATGATCATCGCATCGTTGCCGTCATAATATCCCTTGTCCGCTTGAGCGATTACATTCATCAGCTCCGGATCGTTCAAATATTGGCCTCTTTGTGCCGGATCCGGACTATATATGATGCTGCCATTGTCATCAATCAAGTATAACTGTTCTTCTTCTTTAGCATACAGTTGATCGCAAATGGCCAAAATACTGTCAAGTTTCACATCAATGGCCATGAGGGCATATTGGTCGGGTGACGGTACGTTGGTTATGGATCGATAGAAGGTGATGACCTCAAAATCCAGGATATCCGCGGGCCGCGGCGGAAACCCGTAACTGTGCACCTGATGTACAGGCTCGATGGCGGTATTGCCCTGTCCAAATTGCTCTATGGTGCGGTAAGGAGCCTGCCGAAATTCCCTGCGAGGCAGGTTGCTTGATATTTGGGTGGACTGTCCCGTCAAATCGTTATGAAGATAAATCTGATGGACGTCCTGTGTGCCGGTTTGGATAGCCTGCAAGGTTGCGTACAGCTCGGCAATTACCCGGTAATTATCGGGGTCTAGGGCAAGGTTGCGCAGAAAATGGGGATCGGAATATACGGAGAGCGATGCCCGGTCAATGCCGCGTAAATAGTTCATCTGGTTGGTAGCTCCTTGATAATTCAGCCGAACATTTTCATTCACTGTCTGTTCCTTCACTGATTCACGTGTATGCGTAAACGTGATGAAGAGCGACAGCAGGAGGGGAATGGTTGTGACTGCAAGCATGAACTGGATAAGACGGGTCTGGATGCTGCGATATTTCATGATGGATCACCTCTGGATTATCGAATATGATCGAATGGGCATAAGCGCGTATGGTCAATATTTTACACCTAACGGTTCATGATTCTCCGTGTTTATTGTTAACAGGTTACCGCATAATGGCTATACATCATACAACAAACTTAACGAAAAGGGGAGATCAAGGGATGAATCGAAAAAAATCTTCGGCGCTGCTTCAGCAGTTTCTTTTCGTGGGACCCTCCACTATTTTTTTCATCCTGATCATGATCATTCCATTCCTGCTGGGGCTTTATTATTCCTTCACGAACTGGAATGGCGTGTCAAGCAAAATCGACTGGGTCGGCTTTGATAACTTTGTTACCATTTTTACCAATGATGATAAATTCCGTGATGCCTTCTGGTTCACTACCCGATTTACGGTGCTGGGTGTCATCCTTACGAATCTGCTCGGATTTTTACTTGCGTATTTCCTGACCAAACCGCTAAAGACACGGAATGTGCTGCGGACGATTTTCTTTATGCCTAACGTAATCGGCGGCTTGCTGCTTGGTTTCATCTGGCAGTTTATTTTTGTAAAAGGGTTTGCCGCTATCGGTAATGCCACGAATCTTGGATTCTTCAACCTGCCATGGCTCGGAACAAAAGGAACTGCGTTCTGGGCAATTGTAATCGTTTTCGTATGGCAGACGGCGGGCTATCTGATGGTTATCTACATTTCCTCGCTCAACAACGTGCCCAAGGATATTCTGGAGGCTGCCGAGATTGATGGCGCAAGCAGAGGACAAGTGCTGCGATCGATCATTATACCACTGGTGATGCCAGCTGTTACCGTATGTTTGTTCCTGGCGATTTCCTGGTCATTCAAGATGTTTGACCTGAACCTTTCCCTAACGAAGGGCGGACCGTTTGGCTCTACGGAGTCGGTGGCCATGAATATTTACAACGAGGCATACACGAATAACCGTCTCGGACTCGGAACGGCGAAGGCGGTCATCTTCTTCATCGTGGTTGCCATCATCACGAGTCTGCAGGTTCGATTCACCAAGAGCAAGGAGGTTGAGGCTTAATGGAGACTATGAAAAAATACCGGCTGAACACCTTGGCCACCGAGATCATTATGATCATCGTGGCACTGCTCTTCCTGGTCCCGTTCTACTTCCTGTTTGTGAACTCCGTCAAAACCTTTGGCGAGTTGTTGACGGATTCCGCGGGTCTTCCGACCGCGTTTGAATGGAGTAACTATTCACGGGCATGGAACATTACTAACTTTCCGCTGGCCTTCTGGAACTCGCTGGTCGTTACGGTTGTAAGCAACCTGCTGCTGGCGATGTTAAGCGCGATGACTGCGTATCAAATGGTGCGCCGCAACACGCGTTTTAATCAGCTCATGTTTGCCTTGTTTGTTGCAGCCATGGTTATTCCATTCCAGTCGATCATGATCCCGCTCGTGAAAGTGACGGCTACGCTCGGCATTAATAACAGCTTGTACGGCTTGATTATCTGTTACCTTGGATTCGGGGTCCCGCTGAGTGTCTTCCTGTTCCATGGATTTGTGAAGTCGATCCCCGTAGAGATTGAAGAAGCCGCAACGGTGGATGGAGCGAGCGGCTATGGGGTATTCTTCCGGGTTGTGTTTCCGTTGATGAAACCGATGTTTGTTACAGTCATCATTCTGAATACCTTGTGGATTTGGAATGACTACCTGCTTCCATCCCTGATTCTGCAGTCCGCGGAGCTCCGGACCATTCCGATTGCTACTTTCGCATTTTTTGGGCAATATACAAAGCAGTGGGATTTGGCGCTTCCGGCGCTTGTGCTGGGGATCATGCCGGTCATTATCTTCTTCCTGGCTATGCAGAAATACATCATTGAGGGAATCACGCAGGGAGCGGTGAAGGGATAAGCGGGAGTCAATCGGTCAATTCCTTCCCCCTGATAGATCAATATAATACCTGATCTTACGAAAAAAGGTTGATTATACTGAAAAAGTAAACGCTATCATCAAGCGATGTAAACCAATTGATTAGAGAAGACAAAAGGGAGGATTCACCAATGAAGAAATACAGTAAGCTGCTCCTGGTCATGGTTCTGGCTTTCTCCACGCTTCTTGCAGCGTGCGGAGGCAACAAAGAGGAGAATCAAGGCGCTGAAGGCGGAACTGAGGGTGGAACAAAAACGATTAAGATCTTCCAATTCAAAGTAGAAATAGCCGAGGCTCTGAACAAGCTGAAGGCCGAGTATGAGAAAGAGCATCCCGGCATCAAGCTGGACATTCAAACGGTTGGTGGCGGCTCCGACTATGGTGCAGCACTGAAGGCCAAATTCGCTTCTGGCGATGAGCCGGACATTTTCAACGTAGGCGGATATCGCGATCTTGAGACTTGGTTCGAGAACGTGGAAGACTTGTCAGATCAGCCGTGGGTGAAAGACGTTGTTGACGTGGCTAAAGAGCCGATGACCAAAGACGGCAAATTGTACGGTCAACCCATGACCATCGAGGGTTACGGGTTCATCTACAACAAAGATCTGTTTGAAAAAGCAGGAATCACCGAGCTTCCTAAGACCATTACCGAGCTTGAGGAAGCGGCTAAAAAACTGCAAGCGGCTGGCATTACTCCATTCGCCAATGGTTACCAGGAAACATGGATCTTGGCAAACCACTTGCTGAACATTCCGTTTGCGCATCAGCCAGATCCTAATGCTTTTGTTAAAGGATTGAATGAAGGTACGGAGAAGCTGGTAGGCAACGCGAAATTTGACGAATGGATGCGTCTGTTCGACCTGACGATTCAATATGGGCAGAAGAACCCGTTGACAACGGACTACAATACAGAGATCACAACCTTTGCCAGTGGCGAAGCAGCGATGACGCAGAACGGGAACTGGACGCAAGTGCAAATCGACGGAATCAACCCGGATCTGAACATTGGCCTTCTGCCAATGCCAATCAACGATAATGCGGAAGAGAACGATAAACTCCCAATCGGCGTGCCGAACAACTGGGTAGTGAACAATAAGTCCAAAGTGAAGGATGAAGCCAAAGAATTCTTGAACTGGCTCGTGACTTCCGAGACAGGTAAACGTTACATTACGGAAGAATTTAAATTCATTCCGGCACTGACAAGCATTGAAGCGAACAGCGAGACGCTTGGCGACCTGGGTAACGATGTGATGAAATACAGCCAAGAGAACAAAGCCCTCAGCTGGGAGTTCAATAAATTCCCGGATGGCGGCATGAATGAGTTCGGAAGCCAGATGCAAGGATACGTAGCCGGCAATGTGGACAAGAATCAATTGTTTGAAGGCATTCAGAAATCGTGGGAAAGCCTGAAAGCGAAGTAATAATGACGATGACCTTGGTCATTGAGGGTTAAATCCATTGAAAAGGCGTTGCAGGGCTCAGCCCTGCAACGCTTTTTTGGTTTTTGGATGCGAAGAAAACTAAAATAAACGAGTCAAGGACAAGATTGCACCAATAGCGGCATATGAGGGAATGAAAATTAGAGTAACAATGGGGGCTATTCCTGAGCCCAGGGCTCGGTTATTGAGCACAATGGCATGTGTAATCAAGTTTCATTCGAGCGAGCAGCATCTGATTAAGAATGAAGAGCCTCGCATTGACTGACTGGCAGAGGATCATGCGTGCGCAGTAGTGGAAGTTAAATAGCAGTCTACACTAACGGACTATCTGGTGGGTTAATCCATCGCTTTGGTTTGCTTCCACGCTACGGTGCTATCTAGCAGGGCATATTCCATCACCTTGGTGTGCTTCCATGCTACGGTGATATCTAGCAGGGCATATTCCATCACCTTGGTTTGCTTCCACACTACGGTGCTATCTAGCCGGGCTTATTCCATCACCTTGGTTTGCTTCCACGCTACGGTGCTATCTAGCCGGGCTTATTCCATCCCTTTGGTTTGTTTCCACTCTAACGGACCACCTAGCCGTTATTTTACCCTTTTGGGCTTTTTTTCAGTTCTAACGGACTCAGTAGCTGTTAATGTGTTGTTTTCCTCTTCAAACGCCGCTTTTTACCCGGAATAACGTCGCTTAGGTCCGCTAGAATTTCACGAGAGCCATTTTTTACGAATTAACGTCTTCTTAGTCCGTTGCAGCTTACGTCTATCTGAGAGCTTAACAGCCAATGAGCAGGGCCAGATCAGGTAGGGTGGAAGCGCGGGGAGCTATCACCAACCAAGTCATCAAGTGGCATTGTTAATAATGATTTCGAATCAGTAAATAAATAATTAAACCAACAACGGGGAAGAACAGTAATCCGAGCACAACCAGGAGCGCAAACTCCGGGCTGCGGCCTTTCCGCCGGGCATCGTTGTAACCCCATACGCAGATGACAATGTGAAGAACGAAGAATAATAACATTACCAGCATAGCTCCGATACCGAATATGCCGACACCAGCAACACTGCTCATATGAATAACCTCCCAAAATTGAAAAAGTATGATCTACATACGAGTGTCAGGCAAAAGGGGTCGCATAAAATTACCCGCGATTCGAAATCCTGCCTTTTGATGATGAGGGTATCTGTACTGTATAAGAAGGCGGATCTTTCACAAACTTATATAATTAGGATATTTCCTGAACCTATATAATAGAAGAATTCTGCAATACATAGATCACAACGCAATAGCCAATACATGGTATGATAAAGGATGATGTTATTTTAGAGTAAGTAAAATTCCTGATCGTTTTGAAATTATGCAGCTATCGTATAAGATAGTAATAATATCTATAAAGCAGGAAAAGACGGGAGACAACGATGAATCAACCGCTCTATGGCGTATGGTTAGGTGACGTATTCTTTTGTTTTTCCGGTGAGACTTCGGAGCCCAGAGTGGATGCATGGAGCCGCGTGGTCCGTACCTTTCACAGACCGGATGGAACCCGTCCCTTTGCTAACGCTTCCCTCCGGCTTGCCGAGCTCAGATATCCGTCCAAAGTCCTCGGATCGAAAAGCACGCGGCGTCCGGAACGGAAGACGCTTGGCGGACGGACAATGGAAGGGCTCGCACTCTCACCGGGAGACGCATTTCAGATGCTTCTCTCACTGGACACCGAGTATTATCAGGCTCAGGGTCTGACTATCGGTGAAGAGATGGAGTATTGGGTACAAGCCAGCAGGTTTGCATTGGAGCTGCTCCTGCAAGGGAAGTTTGCACCGGGTACAGCGGAGGTGCCTTCAGCAGGAAGGCGCCGGACAACGATGCAGAATATAAAAGCGGTATGGAAGCCGCAGCTGTCTGCGGAGGATACTTCGCGCTTTTTGTTGCTTGCGGCGAATATTCCGCCCATCGGGATTGGGACGCCAGCTGCTCTTGCCGGGAGCGATCCATCTACCCGGGAGGAAGCAGGGGCCATTGTGCTGTATTCCTTCCTGTGCGGAATCATCGACAGCCAGGCCAGAGTCGCTGTCCAGGATTCGGAGGATAAGCTGCGGACCTATCTGGCGAACTACCGGCGGGGACAATCTCCACTGGCTGAGCTGTGGTGGAACGGTCTGCTGACGGTCAGCCGGGATATTCCCATTCAAGGCACGGCGGAGGAAGTCAGTGAACTGGAGGAAGCAGTGGAACGTGTTGGGGGAACGGTGTTCCCTTACCCTACAGGGGAGGATCAGCCTCCCGAGAACGGAACGTTCGCGCTTGGACTCCGGCTCGAGCCGCCGCTCGAAGACAGCCGGAAGGACTGGAAGGTTTCCTTCTGGGTACGCAGCCAGGAGGATGAAGGTTTATTAATGCCTGTTCGCAGCATCTGGGGGAACCCGGAGCCGGATCAAGTGATCCGCGGCCGTATGTATACTTCGATTCAGCTCCAGCTGTTAATGAAGCTGGGAGAAGCCGCAGAGCTGGCGCCTGAGCTGGCCGAAGGCTTGTATGGACGCGCTCCGGATAGCGTAACACTAACGCTCGAGCGCTTGTCCACGTTTATGAAGGAGTCGGTTCCCAAGCTAACGGCAAGCGGTATCACGGTTCAAATGCCATCTCGCTGGAGCCGGGAAGGCCGGCGCCGCGTCGGCTTATCTCTCAAAATGATGCCCGAGGCCAGGCTGCCTGGCGAAGCGCATCCCCTGCCTGTGCTGGGCATGGAACATCTGGTCAGCTTTCAGATATCGGCGGCGATGGGAGGTCAATCCCTCACACGGGAAGAATTGAAGTCTCTTGCCGAACAGAATCTGCCTTATGTGGAGTTTCGCGGTGAATGGGTCGAGGTCGATCTGAAGGAAATCCATCAGGTGTTACGCTTCATGAAACGCCATGAGAAGGGCGAGATGGAGCTTGCAGAATGGATGCATCTTAGCGCAGATATGGATGGGGAACGCCTGTGGAAGGGCTTGTTCATCGAGGAAGTGGAGACGACAGGACTGCTCTCATCCTTGTTGGATGGAGATACGGTTCGCAAGCTGCCTTCCCGGCCGATTCCTTCCTCGCTGCACGGGGAATTAAGACCGTATCAGGAGCGGGGGTATCAGTGGCTTAGCGTGATGCGCGATTTGGGATTCGGGGTTTGCCTCGCGGATGATATGGGACTTGGAAAAACGGTTCAGGTCATTACCTGCCTGCTCGAGCGTCTTCAAACCGAATCCGCAGGCGGTCCGGTGCTGATCATATGTCCGACTTCGCTCTTGGGCAATTGGCAGCGGGAAATTCAGCGGTTCGCCCCTGGTCTCACCTTGCATGTGCACCATGGCGTCCGCCGTCTGCGCGGGGAAGATTTCCTAAAGGAGGCAGCTGATCATGATGTCGTGTTGACCACGTATCATTTGGCGGGCCGGGACGGCAGTGATTTATCCGCAATCCAGTGGTCGAGTGTAGTGCTTGATGAAGCTCAATATATTAAGAATTATCGTACGAAGCAGGCACAGAGTGTCATGAAATTGTCTGCACCTCATCGCATAGCGATGACGGGAACGCCGGTGGAAAATCGGTTGGCCGAACTGTGGTCCATATTCCATTTTCTCAATCCGGGGTATTTGGGATCGTTTAACAACTTTCGTCAGCGCTATGCGCCGGGCGAGGGACAGCAGGAGAAATTCCGTGAACT
This sequence comes from Paenibacillus sp. Cedars, assembly GCF_003184205.1. NCBI lineage: Bacteria > Bacillati > Bacillota > Bacilli > Caryophanales > Paenibacillaceae > Paenibacillus > Paenibacillus sp. Cedars. The sequence continues at coordinate 5,133,757 of NZ_CP020866.1, read as the reverse complement.
TCACAAACTCGTTTCTCCATTTATGCTGCGCAGACTGAAAAGTGATCCGGATATTCGCAAGGATCTGCCGGAGAAGCTCGAATTGAAATCATATTGTCCGCTGACCGAGGTTCAGGGTGCGATGTATCAAGCGGTCGTCGATGACATGATGGGGCAGATCGAGAGCCGGACGGGCATGGCCCGCAAGGGGCTTGTGCTCTCATCCCTCACCAAGCTGAAGCAGATATGTGATCATCCGCAGCTGCTTCGACGGGATGAAGGCCGCGCGGTACGCGCAGAGTCCTCCGGCAAGATGGAACGCATGCTCGAGATTCTCGACAGCATCTCAGATGTCGGCGAATCGGCGCTGATTTTTACCCAGTATGTTGGTATGGGGGAGCTGCTGGTCAGCATGCTTGGTCGCAAATACGGGAAACGACCGTATTTTCTTCATGGAGGGGTACCCAAACGCGAACGGGATGAGATGGTCCGGGCATTTCAGGCAGGCGAAGGACCGGAGTTTTTTGTTCTGTCGCTGAAGGCCGGCGGTGTCGGTTTGAATTTGACCCGTGCGAATCATGTGCTCCACTATGATCGATGGTGGAACCCGGCGGTTGAGAATCAGGCAACGGACCGTGTATTCCGGATCGGTCAGCATCGCAATGTGCAGGTGCATAAGCTGATTTCTCAAGGAACGCTGGAGGAACGCATCGATGAACTGATTGAACAGAAGAAGGCATTGTCCGAACAGGTTGTCGGATCAGGAGAAACGTGGCTGACGGAAATGTCAGACGGCGAGCTCCGCCAGCTTATTGAGCTGCAGGAGCAGGATTGGATGTAACCTGGATTAAATAGAGCGTAATAATCAGCCTGTTGAAGTATAAGGATGGGCTGCAGGAGGTGTGGGCTATGGAACCGATAGGAGCATCCGAACCGATGGAGCTGGTGTTCGAACCGGGGCTGCTCAAGGGTAAGGTGAAGCGAGCCGAAGAATCACCAGATGACTGCGAAGTCAGCGTTCATGTAAAAATGCTGGACGCTGCTGCCCGTGAGGCGGTACTGGCCTATCTTCAGGAAGACCCGCAGGCGCTGTACCGCCTGCTCGCAGGCAAAGGTGCCCCTTGGCTCGATGAGCTGGCACCTTCGCCATTGCCGGGCGCTGCGCTCGCCGCTGCTGCCGACTGCACCTGCGGCCAGTCGGCATGCGGGCACGCTGCGGCCTTGCTGGCTGCCGCAGCGTCGCACATCGCGGCAGAGCCGCTCCAGCAGCTGACGCTGCTGGGGCTGCCGCGGGAAGCGGTGCTGGCCGGCGTCTTCGCTGCCTGGGCCAAAGCAGCCCCGCCGGCAAGCGGCTCTGCCGCAGAGACGGCCACGCGCGCGAAGGAGAAGGGACCGTCTGGCCCTTCTCCCGGCGAATGGGTGGCCGAAGCCGCGGCCGAGGGCCGGCTGCACCGGCCCGGCCCTCAGCTTGGCGAGCTGGCGGTACAGCTGTCACCGCCGCCTCCGGCAGATCAGCTTGGCCCAGTCGGGGACTGGACAAGCTTGCTGCCCGGCGTCCGCGGCGCTTCCAAGGCGCTCGGCCTGATCGCCCGCGGGGCGGCCAAGCAAGCCGAGCAGAAGCGCCGCAGTTTGAGGTTGCCTTAGCTGGGGAATCCATCATAAATTTGGATGGGATTTGCTAAGGATGGTGCCGTAAAACGCGATAAGCTGCCGTATAACTGACATAATCGGAGTATATCCGCCATGATTCGCCAGCCGCTCGTTTGTCCCGCTGATTCCCGATAAGGTACAATGAAGTCAGGACAAACTGTGGGAAAGGAAGAAGCAGAGATGAATGCATTGTCGGGAAGAGGAATACGATTTACAAGCGTGATGCTGTCATCGCTGCTGTTGACAGGGGCCATTCTGGCGGGGTGTCAATCGGATGATGCGGGTTCCGGCAAGGAGCAGGGGCAGGAGCTGCAATCGCCTGCGGAAGGTCAGGAAGGAAATACGCTTCCTGAAGGCGGCTCGGGTGACGGAGAGACATCGCCTGAGAATCAGCCAGCAGATCCGGTGATGGCGAAGCGCAGCGAGAATGCACTTCAGGCCACCATTCAGGAGAGCAATGGCAAGCAAGTCGTAACGAATGCGGAGGCCGTGACGGTGGTTGTGAATAAACAGCGCAGCCTGCCGGATGGTTATGAACCCAGTGATCTCGTGGAGCCGAATGTTCCATTTTCTTTTGATGAGCCGCATGAGAAGCGGAACCTGAGAAAAGAAGCGGCGGATGCACTCGAAGAATTGTTCGATGCAGCCAAAGCGGACGGTATTGAGCTTCGCGCCGTATCGGGATACCGTTCTTATGACCGTCAGAAAACAATATATGAGAATAACGTTCGTACCAAAGGGGAGGCAGAGGCTAACCGTGTTAGCGCAGTGCCGGGTACGAGCGAGCATCAAACGGGTCTAACCATTGATGTGTCCAGTCCAAGCGCAGGCAATGCGCTGGAGGAAGCATTCGGACATACGGAGGAAGGCCAATGGCTGGCACGCCGCGCGCCTGAATTCGGATATATCATCCGATATCCGGACGGGGCCGAGGACATTACGGGCTATGTGTACGAGCCGTGGCATATTCGTTATGTTGGCAAGGACTTGGCGCCTGACATCGCCGATAGCGGCTTGACGCTGGAGGAATACTTCGATGAGGCGAACATTAAACTGTAAGCTGTGCTAATAGTCGTAGGATAAACGGGACTTTTTATCCTTGTCCCCCGCCCTGCAAATCTATAAAGTAGAACAGGACCTGAGGAAGGCCGGGCAATGTTCTTGTTACGTGAATGAATCCCGGAGCAGCTGCTCCGGGATTCATTCGTGTTGAGTGGATTTTAACGGCTATTTATTCAGTGGCGAGTCTTCGTAACCAGGATCATCGTAACCGGTATCCTTCAGCTTGCCTATGATGTTCATATCCTCGATGGTTTTGCGAGTGGTTTCATCCCCATGTTCATGGAGAAAGATATAGAGGTTTATCGTTCGTTCATCGTATTCCTCCGCGGCGTCATCATGATCTGCTGATTTATAAGGGACAAAGGTGCGTTTAAAAGCGTACCGGTCACTGCTGCTGACCTCATGGAGCAGCCCCCGCAGCTTCGAAACCTCTTCATCATCCATATATACAACATATTCATTCGAATCGTTCGGCACATCCTGGATCAGGTTGTGATTGACTGAAACATAATAGGTCTTCTTATCGTTTGTCATAATAATATCCCTCCAGACTTCGGCAGCATGCGCTGCACGGAAATAGGGTGTGGCTAAGAGGCAAGTTGTATCCTTTAGGGTGCGGTGCATTTTTCTAATCATATACACGTTCAGGACGTGGATGAATCAAGAGAGAGGATTGGAAGGCCCTTCCTTTTTCACATGAGGCATGGAATTTGGTATGATAGTATAACCATGACGGCAGTATACTGGACGATAAGAGATCATATGATGGCTCGAGGTTTAGTCTGTGAACTGCAAAGAAACATGGGATAGCCGGTTTATGGCTAACTACAAATCGTTTATAACCATAATGAAGAGATATGGCAATGAGCCGACGATTGTCGAAAGACTCGGGATATGCGAAAGAGGAGGATTCATGAATGAATATTTTGCAAAAGCTAAAAGATGGTGCCAATCGTGCAACTGAAAAAGCCCAGCACGTGGTGGAAGTGAATAAACTGAACAGCCAAATTGCGGAAATTGAACAACAGCGGAGTTCCTATTACTTGCAGATGGGTAAAGTTTTCTATGAAGGCTACCGCTTGCAGGATATGACCATCGCGGAAAAGGAAATGGTGGAGCTCGCCCAGACCTGCGATGGTTTGCAGGAACAAATCGAAGCGATCCGGAACCGGATTGCGGTGCTCAAGAATGAGCGTGTCTGCGAATGCGGCCGGGTCGTTGCGCTGGATGCCAATTTCTGTCCTTATTGCGGGAACAAGCTTGCTAATCTGATGAATCCGGAAGAATCGGCTCCGGAAGAACCTAAAGAGCAGCAGGAGCGCAAGAGCATGTTGTTTGATGATCATGAATATGCAGCTGCCGAAGAACAGCAGGAACGGGAAGAGCTTCATTCCTATGAATACCGTCAGAATCCGGATCCATACGAGGTCGATTCGTATGAGCCGGAGCCAGAGCCGGAACATGATCGCGATCGTGGACGTGAGCTTGAGGATATCGAGTTGTCTGAACCGGCGGTAGATGGAGATCAGCTGCGCTTGGAGCAGGAAGAGCAGGAGAAGGAGCGCCGTCACTGGGAGGAGCTTGAGCGTGAGCGGGAGAGACAGCTGGAGCTTGATCGCAGGATACGCTTCTGGCAGGAGAATAACCAAAGTCAGGACTATGTAGGCGACGATGAGGAAACCCGCGATATGGTGAAATGTCAAATCTGCAGTGTCGACCTGCCAAAGGGCTCCAAATGGTGCCCGCGCTGCGGCGCTGAACAGATTTAAGATGTAGGGATCGGACGATCATGCCCTTGCGCGCGAGAGAAGACTTTTATATATGAATGAGCAAGCGTTCGAGCATCTATGGGAGGACTAATATTATGGAACAATTGCTGCATCATCTGCGCAATTTGGGATTTACGGAGATTGAATCGAAGATTATGGTGGACCTGGCCGAGTATGGGCCTGCGGGTGGTTATGAGGTCGCTAAACGCCTGGGAGCCTCGCGCTCTAACGTATATGCAGCCATGCAGCGCCTGGAGCGGCAGGGGGCACTGGAGCGTATGAGCGGAGAACCTGTTCGTTACCGTTCGCTGAAGCCGGAGGAATTGACGCGGATGATATCCGGGCGCGTGGAAGCATCACTGGCTTTTGTGGAGAAGAGCCTGCCGCGGGGCAGCGGAACGGCAGCTCCCTTCCTTAGCATGGAAGGCGACCAAGCCGTGCTGGATGTTCTAGCCCGGGAATTAAAGCGGGCCCAGCGAGAGATTGTAGTTGACGTATGGCGTGAGGAAGCCGCACTTCTGCGCGAACCGCTAGCTGAGGCCGAAGCGCGCGGAGTCAAGGTTCTGTGGGCCTGTGACGGACCTGACCAGGGGCTCTCTAGAACGCTGGCATGGTCAGGATGGAACGGCCTTGCGGAGCGCCGAGGGGGCGGCCGGAAATTTTCGTTTGTGGTAGACCGGCAATGGTGCATACTCGGCATGCGCGGAGGAGATTATGATACAGGGGCCGTGATCACGGAGCATCCGGTAATGGCAGAGCTGCTGCTGCATCATTTTACCCAGGAGATGGTCTTGTTCCAGCTTGAACAGGATATGGGCGAACAGCTGGAAGAGCGCTATGGAGATCATTTTGGCCTCATTCAAAGCCAGTATCTGAATGCAGAAGCAGACCTTGAATCCACGGAGGAGAGCATCACTTCGACACATTCGGATGTGTTGGAGGAACTGGAAGTGGACGCCACAGAAATCGTAGACGAAGCCAGCCGCAACACAGCCTGAGCAAAGGCCTGCGATATTCAGTTGACCAGAAGTGACTTTTCTCACAGATGGCTATCATTTTTTATCATACAATGAAGTAGACATATTAGGATATGAACGCCGGGAAGGTTCTTGGCGTTTATTTGCTTAAGATTCGGTATGGGTTTTAGAATGAAGGTTGAGATGACAGGAGATCATGAGAGAGACAGATTTATTCGACAACCACGACAACCAAGAGAAGGGGGATGAATGAGCATGGAATGCATCGTTCATTTTACAGTCGGACACAAGGAAGGGCCTAAGAAGCTGCGGGGATTGATTTTTGTTGATAAAGGCAAGAGTCCTACAGGCCAGCAGCTGCTCGACATGTTTCATGAAATGGAATACCAGGTGGTGCCTGATCCCCATGACGAGCTGCTGTTTAGACCGGAGAATAGTGCCGAAACCTATACGTATATCCGGGTGAACGAGCTGGATCTGGGTCAAGAGCGGTATACGGAAGATCGCAATCTTAAGTCGCTTCTGAATGAGCTGCTCCCTAAACAAAGAACAGGTCTATAACTGCAAAATACGGGTCATTCATCATCAGTACCCCAACTAAATAGATCGGAAATTCCCCCTTCCGCGGCGTCCGCTGGGATTTATAAAATCCACTTGTTATAATGGATGTTACGGAAGGGGATGACGATGTTTATTTTTGTAGGAATTGTAGCGATTATAATTTATGGCTTATTGGTTTATTATATCGGGCGAAGCGTATGGAGCTGGATGAAACCCGGCCCCTCCCTTGCGCTCAAAATGGTGTATATTGCCGTGCTGACCGTGGTATCGACATCGTTTATATCCGGACGGTTTCTCGGTAACCTTACGGTGCTGAATATTATCGGCTCCTACTGGATGGCTATATTCTATGTGTTGATCGTTCTGCTACCGTTAATGCATATCACGTTATGGCTGCTGAGAATGACGGCCTTGCGGAGAGACGGCATGGAGAAGGTTGCTGGTTCCATCGTGCTTTTGTTGATGGTCATTCTGATTGGCTTTGGCTCCTTTAATGCATATAGTCCAGTGGTGCGGGCTTATAACATTCACGTAGCCAAGGACGCCGGCGCACTTCAGCAGCTGAATATCGTCATGGCATCCGACATGCACTTCGGCGTACTGTCAGGCAAGGCCCATGCCGAGCGAATGGTGAAGGAAATCAATGACCTGAAGCCCGATATGGTGTTATTCCCGGGCGATATTATTGATGACGATCTGGATGCGTACTTGCACCAAGGCATTGATCAGATTCTGACTGGCATCCAGGCACCTTACGGTGTGTATGCATCGCTAGGGAACCATGATCGCTTCGAAGGGGAAATTCCGGAGTTGATCGAGGCGCTTGAACAGAGTGGCATGACCGTATTGTATGATGAGAAGCAGACGGTGGAGGGCATAACGCTTGTAGGCAGGCGTGACAAACAGGATCAGGACCGAGCTGCGTTATCCTCGATCATGGAGGGTGCGGACTTGTCCAAGCCTGTCTTTCTGCTGGATCATCAGCCCAATGCGCTGGGCGAGGCTCAGGAGCAGGGCGTTGATTTGACCGTTTCCGGCCACACGCATCGCGGGCAAGTCTTCCCGGCACATTTGATTACCCAGGCCTTGTTCGAGAATGATTGGGGGTACCTGCAAAAAGGACAGATGCATTCCATCGTTTCTTCAGGCTATGGATTCTGGGGACCGCCGATTCGGCTGGGCTCTCGTTCCGAGATCGTACAGATCCATGTTACCTTTGAATAAATGACCGCAGCAGAAAAGCTGTTGAGGAAGCCACCCGAGGGTGGCTTTTTCATTTGCAGGTTTCAGTTCAGGAAGCGTACGTTTTTAATTTCCGTAAATTTTCACTTTATTTTTTCATACGGAATGCGTTATACTTCATTCATTCGGAAATTCAACCATTCGGAAATTCAACATTTATACGTAAGCATTCTAAGATATTTGGATATCATACTTTTCTCGTATAGGTGCAGGAATAGGCCTGCATGTTTCTACCCGATCACCGGAAATGATTGGACTACGGGTTATGGCAGCAGCAGCGGACAAGCCAGGTCAATGGACCGGTTGGCTAACGGTGCGTTTTTGTTGCTTATGCCCACTTGTTTCTTTCCCGGCGTTTCGGTGAGAGGAGGAAGTGGGCTTTTCTTGCTTGGAATGTGAACAAAATTTAAGGGGGAGCATCATGCAATTACTGCAGAACAAAGTGAAAGAGGAAGGCATTGTATTAAGCGGACAGGTACTGAAGGTGGATTCGTTCCTGAATCACCAGATGGATCCGGTATTGATGAAAGAGGTTGGAAAGGAATTTACACGGTTGTTCAAGGAAGCGAATGTGACGCGTGTATTGACCATCGAATCCTCCGGCATCGCACCCGGCATTATGACCGCGCTTGAGATGGAAGTGCCTCTCATCTTTGCACGGAAGCAGAAGTCGCTGACGCTCCGTGAGGATATATTCGTGGAGAAAGTGTACTCCTTCACCAAGCAGGAAACGAATGAAATTACGGTAGCGAAGAAATTTATCAAGCCAGGCGATAAAGTGCTGATCGTGGACGATTTCCTTGCGAATGGCGAGGCGGCATTTGGACTTGCGCGCATCGTTGAGCAGGCGGGAGCTGAAGTGGCAGGCATCGGTATCGTCATCGAAAAAGCGTTCCAACCCGGAGGGCGATTGCTGGCTGAAGCGGGTTACCGGGTCGAATCGCTTGTACGTATTGCATCACTTGATGATGGTGTAGTGACATTCGCATAGAACCAAGCCAACAATTTATTGGGAGGAATTAAGAAGTCATGGAACAGCAGAAACAAGCGGTGCAAGATCCGATCTTTGATAAGAATCGGAATCCGGGTAAAACCTTTTCACTGGGTCTGCAGCATGTATTGGCAATGTACGCAGGGGCTATTATCGTACCGCTTATCGTTGGCGGGGCGCTCGGTTTAACGACGGAGCAGCTGACGTATTTGATCGCCATCGACCTGCTTGCATGCGGGGTGGCAACTCTGCTGCAGGTGTTCGGCAACAAGTATTTCGGCATCGGCTTGCCGGTCATGCTGGGCTGTGCCTTTCAGGCGGTGGGTCCGATGATCATTATCGGACAGCAGCACGGGATGTCGGCTATTTACGGAGCGATCATTGCTTCCGGTTTATTTGTAATTCTGTTCTCCGGTCTGTTTGGCAAGCTGATTAAGGTGTTTCCGCCTGTCGTTACAGGCTCTGTTGTAACCATCATTGGTTTGACGCTGATACCTGTTGCTTTGACGGATCTAGGGGGCGGTGCGAATGCCGGCGAAGAATTTGGCAGTATGCTGAACCTTAGCCTTGGCTTTGGGGTGCTGGTTTTCATTATTATTATGAACCGTTTTGCAAAAGGGTTCTGGCGTTCCATCTCCGTCCTCCTTGGTCTGATTATCGGTACCATTGCTGCTGCTATGTTCGGGGGCCTGGATCTGACGCCACTGCGTGAAGCGGGATGGTTCCGTGCTCCGCAGCCATTCTATTTTGGAACTCCGGAGTTTAAAATCGTTCCGATCGTAACGATGATTCTCGTGGCGATTGTCAGTGTGGCGGAATCCACGGGTGTATTTATGGCGCTTGGCAAAATCGTAGACCGAGATATTACCTCCAAAGATCTTTCGCGCGGTTACCGTGCAGAAGGAATCGCTATTGTGGTAGGTGGTATTTTCAACTCGTTCCCTTACACCACTTACTCTCAAAACGTTGGTTTGATCCAGATGAGTCGCGTGAAGACACGGGACGTGATTGTTGTAGCAGGCAGTCTGCTGATCCTGATCGGGTTTGTTCCGAAAATTGCGGCTTTGACTCAACTGGTACCTCCTTCTGTGCTCGGTGGGGCCATGGTTGCATTGTTCGGAATGGTTGTATCTTCCGGTATTCGCATGCTGGGGGATCAGGTTGACTTGAACCGTCATGAGAACCTGTTCATCATCGCTTGTTCTGTGGGTATGGGACTTGGCGTGACGACTGTACCGGATCTCTTCGCTAATTTGCCGGACAGCATCCGTATTCTTGCAGATAACGGCATTGTTGCAGGCAGCTTGACAGCAATCGTGCTGAACCTGATATTTAACGGGTTGAACTATACGAAGCCTACTCGTACAGAGCAAGGTGATACTGCGGAAGGGCATGCCGCATAAGGAGTGCCTGTGGAAGCAGCTGGATAACTCGGGTTTCAAAAAGAAGAGGGCAGAGCAAGATTCCATATCTTGCTCTGCCTTTTATTATGGACTGACGGGATCGCTGCACCGGCATTACAGATGGATAGCGACGGCGAGTCGCTATCCGTGATTCTCTTCAATATTACTCACGGTTATTTTGGTTATTACCGTTACCCGGTGTTATGCGGACCCGTGGGTTTCTTTGAATGATGGGTTGGGGGCTATGGCTGCCCCGTGTCTGCATGAATGTAACTAATGTGATGGATTGCTGTGATCTGAATGTAATAAGTAACTAACATGCTAGAATGCTGCTTGATTTGCATAGTAACTAAAGTGATCGCTGCTGCATGAATAGTAACTAATGTGATGGATTGCTGTGATCTGAATGTAATAAGTAACTAACACGCTAGAATGCTGCTTGATTTGCATAGTAACTAAAGTGATAGCTGCGGCGTGTCTGCATGAATAGTAACTAATGATGGATTGTTGTGATCTGAATGTAATAAGTAACTAACACAATAGAATGCTGCTTGTTCTGCATAGTAACTAAAGTGATCGCTGCTGCATGAATAGTAACTAATATGATAGTTGATGTCCCCTCGAATCAGGAGCTATTAGCTAACGGACCTCATATCCCTTATTTACAGGATATCGCCACTTCCTCAACTCTAACGGACACAGTAGTCGTTAAAGTGTCCATATGGGCTTGATCCCCACCGTTAGTTGTCAAATAACGCTTCCAGGGTCCGTTACATCTCAAAACATGCTCGCTTTTTGAAAATAACGTCTACTAGGTCCGTTACGCCATATTTACCTATAGCACTAGCACGGATAAAGGGTGAACTGCACCCTTAAGAGGGTCAATTTAAAAAAAGTCCCGAACTTAAGAACAACTTCGCTCCAGCATACGGGTCGAATTCAGCCTGCTCTCTAACAGCGTTCCCAGCAGCGGTCCCGAACAACCAAAACGGCCTCGCTCCAGATGCAGGAGCGAGGCCGTTTTTTTGTTGTTCACATATGCAATAATGTATCCAGTCGTAATGGAGCAGCTCACGTCAGATACGCTGCATTTGTTTCTCGGCAAAATTGCCGATCCAGGGCAGTTTGAACCATTTTCCCTGAATGGCGTTAGCCATAAGCACCAGCCACATCAGCACGCCAACCAGTGCGAGGAGGGCGGAAGCCAGGAGGCCGATGATGGGCACCGCGCTCGACAGCAGGTGGGCGACGGCAAGGATGCCGAAGGCCAGCAGGGACTGAAGGGCATGGAATATGACGTAACGGCTTCTTTTTTCTAATGAAAGAAACAGAATTCCTCCGACCATGGGAAGAAGATAACAGAGTGTTGCGGCCAGATTCTCGGGAAGCCCTGTGGACGATTTGAAAGGGGACATCTCATCAACTCCTTGTCTTAAAAACCGGTTCTGGGTAGGGCAAGCTTTATACCTTACCTTATGAAGCGATTGGACAAAGTATGATGGTTGTGCACCGATATTATTTCATTTTCAATTGCAGCAGATACTTCACGAGAGCATCCTGCTCCTCCTTGGTAAAACCGCTGCTTTCGTCCACCCAATATTCATGACCCTGACCCGTAATGTGGGTGTCCCTTAGCCGTGCATCTTTGCGGTTCGCTTCAATGACCTGCATTCTCAGCTTCCGGTCGATCAGGGCCTTCAGGCTGTTGTAAGGATCCGGCTGAATGCCTTTCATAACGCTTTCGGCTACGCCAATTTGTCCCAGCTCCGGGCCAACGGCCACTCCGCCATCATGCAAATACGGTGCAGACCAGCGCAGCCCTATCAGCCCCTTGACCTTATAACCGCCTCCGGATTGATGATGGCCGAAGCCCAGCTCGATCTGCTTCGGGTCGATTCCGTCCAGGGGAATCTTGACCACCTTCGCATCCGAAGGGAGGGGTACGGGAGTGTTGGGAGGATAGAACTCAGCTTCGCCAAAAGCGTTTTGCGTGGTGTGGAAGGCTTTGGCCCTTGCAGGCTCAGTGCCGATTTCGACAGCAGGCAGAATCCGGTTATTCGTGAAAAAATCACCTGCATGGCAAGAGATGCACTGTGCTTTTTTGAATACCTCCGCTCCGAGATGGATGGTCTTGGCATTGGTGGCTGCCGAAGAATCTGTGTCTGGCGGACGCACCTTATTCTGATAGGCAGACATGGCATTAACCTGCTCCCCGGCATGAAATCCGGGCGAACTGATGTACAGTCCATTGGGCGCAATTGCCGAAACCTTCGGGAAGTTCGGAATCTTGATTACTTCATTGACACCGGGGGTGCCGGGATTCGGGTCCAGCCGGTTGAAGAATTCGGTTGGCTTCAGCCCGCTCTTTGGGTCGTAGCGGAACTTGCGATGAGCTGCATTTTGCAAAATGGTGCCCACATAGATTTCCTTGTCGATCCCCCATAAAGGCTCGCTGATCTCGCTTTGGCTCAAGGTATCCGTATTCTGTGCATGCACATTGTTGCTGAAGGTGCTGAGCCCCTTGAAAGGGCCCGCAATAGCGAAGCCGCTCCAGCTGAACGGATGATCACCCTTCGTGAACATATCGGGAATTTGGGTCACATCGCTGATAAGATCAACGGTAGTATCGAAATTGCCGGGTGCCCATTTCATGAGATTGTCGTCAACCGCCTTTTCCAGTGCTGCTGGATCGGGCAGTGCCTCGGGTTTTCCTTTGGAATTGATGACGGTACGGTTCTCGTTCTTAATAAAATCCACGAGCTTCGTGACATCCGTATGGGTAAAATATGCCGAGCTGTTAGGTGCCAGCGCCAGCATGAAACCCAAGTTTAGATCAGAGTTCGGTGCGCCTTCCACCACCATTCCCGTCTCGCGGTTGACGGTAGCATGACAGGCCATGCAGGTGACTCCGATACGGGCTTTACCCTTGTCATATTTTATTTTGACACCGATCGGGGCATAAGCTCCTTTGGCCACATCAAAGCCAGTGTCAATCTTATCTCCCTTGCGGAAGGATTTGCCACCAATTGTAACATCCTGATCAAGCTCGATTTGTAAATTGTTCGTGCCCTTTCCCTTCAGCTCAGCGATAGCCTTGGCGATTTTACCCAGCTTCATTGGGCCATCAACAATCCCCAGAATATCGGTTAAGAATACCTCATTACCAAAGGTCTCCTCATAAAGGGTGCGGCGCCCCAGAGCAAGCATGTCTTTCGTTATTTCGATAGCTCCGTTAGCCGCGGATAAGCGAGGATCCTGGTCCTGAAGGGCAGAACCGGGAACCGTAAGTGTTTTGCCCCAGAGATCATACTGGCGAATGAAGCCCAGTTGCTGGGCCTGGAGCTGTGGTGCATTTTCCAACTTGTGTTCAGGCGGTACATAGGCGTATTCCGGCTTCCCGATATAAGCTGCAAGCCATAGGGCGCCCACGGCTATAATGGGGATAAGCAGCAGAACCCATTTCGATTTTCGCATGTGGTATCACCCTTTATGGTCAGGACTTGATGAACCATCTCTGTACACTGCCGGTATACAAGGGATTAATCAACTTCGACATCATGGCGCAGCGGAGATTCGGCATTCACCTGTTTATCCGGGCCCTTCTCTTTTGGAACCAGACGTTCGTCTGTTCTGCCTTGATGATGGTTGTCAAAATCATATTCAGCCAGTCTCCACTCCGTAGAGCCCTTCTGCGGATCAAACGGGAACTCCTCGCCGCGCTTCAAATATTCCTCCCGACCCCATTCATTGGTGTACGTTCCGTCCACTTCAACCTCTTCGTTTGAAATCGGATGGAGATCTTTGTCTTTACCGGACATGTCGCATGCTCCTCTCAGGCTTGATTTTAGAAATGATTCATATCGCATAAAGTAACCAGAAAGAGAAGGTACTATCCGCTAAAAGGTGCATGAAAGTCAAATACAGGCTTGAAAATAATGGTCGCTTCTTTAAATATGCCGCCCAATTTAACAAACTAGTTAGAGTCATCCGACGATGGTGAGGATTTGGATTGGATAGCATCAAGGATATGGCGTTCCAGCAGCACGCGAGGATTCTTCCAGCGGCTGACCTTGCTATCGGCAGTAAATACAACGACCGTATCCAACTTGGGAAAAAGATAGATTTGCTGTCCACCATGGCCGTGTGCGAGTGCAAAGGGCGTACCGTTCTGCATGCCGTTCCACCACTGGAATCCATAATCGCCAAAAGCAGGATAGCCCTTAACTTGGGGAGTAAGTGCTTGCTCCAGCCATGATTCCGGAATGAGACGCTCACCTTCCCATCGTCCTCCGTCCAGGCAGCATAAACCGAATTTGGCCATATCCCTTGACGTGAGATAGAGCCCGACGTGACCCATGCTGTGGCCCTCAGGGCTTGGAGACCATGCAGCATGGTGAATGCCCAGGGGACCGAATAGATGCTGCCTGGCATAGGCGTAAGCATCCATTCCCGTGGCCTCGCTAATGGCGACGGAGAGCAGATGTGAATCCGTGCTCCGGTATTGAAAGAGCCCCATCTCCTGCTCAACCACAGGCAGGGAAAGCGCAAAGCTCGTCCATTTCCGGTTGCGGTGGAAGCGGTGAATGAGGGGCTCTCCCAGCTTCTTGCCCGTTTGCCATGCAAAGCCTGAGGTCATAGTCAGTAAATGATGAAGGGAAACCTTGTGCAGGAGAGGATGAGCGCGTTCGGGAATATACCGCTGGAAGATGTCTTTAATGGATGAATTCAGATCGGGCAATTCGCCGCGCGAGAGGGCAATGCCAAATAATATGGATGTAAAACTCTTTGTGGCTGACCTGAGATCATTGAGCGAAGAAACACTGTGCCCGCCATAATAGCGTTCATATACGAGCTTGCCCCTATGCAGCAGCAGAAAGCTGCGCATTTTCGGATATTGTTTCTGGATGATCTTGTCGACCTGATCCAGGATCTCATGCTGGAGCCCCAAGTCTTGCGGTTCCGCACTAGGAATCGGGGAGCCGGAAGAATAAGGGGAGTGCAGGATAGAGCGTGTTTCTGCCATAGGAAGGGCCTCCTTATGTTGGAATCTTATGATAATAGCTAATTGCATGGTCATAAAAATCTGCGATTTGATTGCGTTTTATGGATCGTATGAATGTATCTTAACCAATTCCGGGCGTAATTGATGAGCCATGAAATTCATCGTACAAAAAAACATTTTTTGGGAAAGATGAAACAAACAGAAGAATATGATATAATATATTAATGATTCAGTTGCATGCTGTAAGGGTATGTATAGTGTCAGGTGCATTGGTAAGTTGCTGAATATCAACCTAATCATCACCGTTAGAACTGCAATATGGCTTCAACTTAATGAGGTAGATCTTTTCGGCATTCTCTTTAAACGGAGTAATTTTATTCCACACGTTTTGGGAGGGATCCATCATGGCAACGAAAGGTCACAATGAGGTTAAGGAAAGTCTGCGGGAAATGACACGAATTTTCCGGCCTAAAGATCCGAAAAAATTTGTAAAGGAGTATGTCCGGAAGTACCATATTATGGGGGGCTATGAAGAAGAGCTTACACTTGTTGTTGAGCATGAACTTGGCAAGCTGAATTCCTCCGTTTCGTAACCTGTAATAAGCACCTGATATCTATAGAAATATCACAAGCATGTTCATCTTGTTATCAACTAATAATATGAACCATTTAGAGAATATGGTTAAACCGTTTTTGGGACAAATGTCCCGAAGGCGGTTTTTTTGCGTTTGCGGTCGATGATAGACATCGGGCTCGAACTTCCGTGCAAAGTCCACTATTTTGAGGGTATTTTGCATCTGTCCCTTCATATATTGTTAGCAGTCGATCCGATAAGGATATAAGGGAGTGGCAGATGTGAGGATACAGCTGAGACGAAAGGAAGAAATCGGATATATCCGCGAGGCGGGACGCATCTTGGCTGCGTGCCACCGTGAAATAGCTAAGATCATACAACCAGGGATTACGACAAGCGAGATTGATGCCAGGGTGGAGAAGTTTCTGGAGAAGAACGGAGCTGTCCCTGAGCAAAAGGGGTATAAAGGATTTCCCTACGCAACCTGTGCATCGGTTAATGATGTAGTCTGTCATGGATTTCCCGACCAGCGGCCGCTGGAGGCGGGTGATGTGGTGACCATCGACATGGTGGTGAATAAGAACGGATGGCTGGCGGATTCAGGATGGACCTATGCGGTAGCCGAGGTTTCTCCCAAGGTAAGAAAACTGATGGAGCATACGCACGAAGCGCTGTTTAGAGGGATCGAGGCGGCGCGTCACGGCGCTGCGTTGGGTGATGTGGGTCATGCCATCGAGCAGGTTGCCGAAAGGGAAGGGTACGGGATCGTAAAATCGCTGGTTGGCCATGGAATCGGCCGTGCCATACACGAGCCGCCTGATGTGCTGAACTATGGAGTTCCTGGAAGGGGATTGAAGCTTAAAGAAGGTATGGTCATTACCATCGAACCGGTATTCACTCTGGGGAGCACAGGTGCAGTGTTCTGGGGAGATGATGGCTGGACCATATCCAGCGCGGACGGATCAATAGGTGTTCAATATGAGCATACGATTGCTATCACACGTGAAGGGCCTGTCATTCTGACGGATTAAAGTGCAGAGAAATATAGCATAATAATAGGAGGTATTCCTGGCGGGGATGATGCAGCTTGCCTGGAACACCTCCTTTAGCATGGAGATTCAGGGGTGAATGTAGCTCCTGCACAGCCGCTGCATACAGATTCAAAAAGACGGAAATGACTGTATATATAGCTATAAAGACTGTCGCTGAGGCATTGTGCAGAATGTCGAATCATGGGTCACGGGAGTGTGAAACGAGTTTGAAAGCGATTGCAAAATCAGTAACGGCGCGACTTTGACGACTTTTCGAACAATTTGTGAACTCCCTGTGAATGATTGACAAAAGCAACCCATGAACTTATATTTAATAAGTGATTGCTTTAATTGACAGGATTACTTCATCCGTGATTGTGCAGGTAGATTACCGCTGTTTGCGCCGGATGGTAGTCTACGAAAATCGGAAAAGTGGGGTAGATCAATGATGAAACGGTGGCAGGCTGTAAAGCGTCTTCTTCCTTTGATGGCCATGTTTGCTTTGGTGTTATCCGGCTGCGGCCGAGAGGATTTGTCGGTCTTAAGACCACAAGGTCCGGTAGCACAAGGTCAACTGGATTTAATTAAGCTCTCCATTTCGATTATGATCGTCGTAATGGTTGTGGTATTTGGAATTGCCGCATACGTGCTTGTTAAGTTCCGTAGAAAAAAAGGACAAGATGAAATTCCTGAACAAGTGGAAGGGAACCATAAGCTGGAGATTATCTGGACGGCGATTCCGCTGCTCTTGGTGCTCGTGCTTGCAGTTCCTACTATTCAAAAGGTGTTTGCGTACGGAGCGAACGATTGGAACGATCCGGAAGCAGTTAAGGTGGAAGTTACTTCTCACCAGTTCTGGTGGGAGTTTACTTATCCGGACCACGGTGTGAAAACCGCTCAAGAGCTGGTTGTTCCTGTAGGCAAGAAAATTGCCTTCCAATTAAAAACGAATGATGTGCTTCACTCCTTCTGGGTACCATCGCTCGGCGGCAAGATGGATACGAACACAGAAGGCAGCGTTAACTACATGACTCTGGTTGCTGACAAAGCGGATACATACATTGGTAAATGCGCAGAGTTGTGCGGCCCTTCCCATGGCTTCATGGAATTCCGTGTGAAAGCGGTTGATGATGCAACGTTTGAGCAATGGGTCACTGCAATGAAAGCACCTGCCGTGCTTCCTGCAGACGCTGCGCTTGCTGAGAAATTTAAGACCAACTGTCTCTCCTGCCACGCTGTTGGCGATCAAGGCGGAGCCATGGGTCCTAACTTGACTGGCATTGGATCACGTGAGACGGTAGCGAGTATCTTGCTGAACGACATAAGCGGCAATCCAGGGACAAAGCCGACAAAAGACAACATGGTGGAATGGCTGATGGAGCCACAGGCTGTAAAACCTGGTAACACGATGCCTAATCCGAAGGATCTCGGCTTCAGTGATGAAGAAATCGAGCAAATTGCCGATTACTTAGCCAATTATAAGTTGGATTATTAATACAGCAGGAACTTTAAAAGGGGGTACAAACCTTGGCTCACGCTCATGCTCATAGCCATAGCGTCAAACGCTACACGGGGATAATGGATTGGCTAACAACCGTTGACCACAAGAAAATCGGTATATTATACCTGATAGCGGGCGGCTTTTTCTTCGGGATTGGCGGTATTGAAGCGATTCTCATTCGCTTGCAGCTGATCAAGCCGATGAACGATTTGGTATCGGCTCAAGTATTTAATGAATTAATTACGATGCACGGAACAACGATGATCTTCCTGGGTGTTATGCCAGTTATCTTCGCCTTGATGAATGCGGTCATTCCGCTTCAGATCGGTGCGCGGGACGTTGCGTTTCCATTTTTGAACTCACTCGGGTTTTGGACGTTTTTGTTCGGTGGACTGTTGCTTAACCTTAGCTGGATTATGGGCGGTGCGCCTGATGCGGGATGGACATCTTATCCACCGCTATCCTCAACGGACTACTCGCCTACACACGGTGTGGATTTCTATACCATCGGGCTGCAGATAGCAGGTTTGGGTACGTTGATCGGCGGTATCAACTTCCTGGCAACCATTATTACAATGCGTGCACCTGGAATGTCCTTCATGAGAATGCCAATGTTTACATGGACGGCGTTCATTACATCGGCTATGATCCTGTTCGCATTCCCTGCAATTACAGTAGGCCTTGTATTGCTCAGCTTTGACCGTTTGCTAGGTGCCAATTTCTTTGATGTTGCGGGCGGCGGTAACCCCGTATTGTGGCAGCATATTTTCTGGATTTTTGGTCACCCTGAAGTATACATTCTGATTTTGCCGGCATTCGGTATTATCTCAGAGGTTATCCCGACATTCTCTCGTAAACGTTTGTTCGGATACAGCTCGATGGTATTTGCAACCATCCTGATTGCCTTCTTGGGCTTCATGGTTTGGGCTCACCATATGTTTACGACAGGTCTTGGACCTGTAGCAAATGCACTTTTCTCCATCGCTACGATGTTGATTGCGGTTCCTACGGGTATCAAAATCTTTAACTGGCTCTTTACGATGTGGGGCGGTCAAATCCGTTTCACCAGTGCCAATCTGTTCGCGATCGGTTTCGTACCAACCTTCGTTATGGGTGGCGTTACCGGTGTCATGCTGGCATCTGCTCCTGCAGATTTCCAGTTCCATGATACGTACTTCGTTGTAGCTCACTTTCACTACGTAATCGTCGGTGGTCTGGTATTCGGACTGTTCTCCGGATTGCACTACTGGTGGCCGAAAATGTTCGGTCGCGTACTGAACGAAACGCTGGGCAAATGGACGTTCTGGCTGTTCGCTATCGGCTTCCATATGACATTCTTTGTACAGCATTTCCTTGGTTTGCTCGGTATGCAGCGGCGGATTGTATCGTACTTGCCGAATCAGAATTTCGATGAACTCAACTTCATCAGTACCATCGGTGCAATCTTGATGGGTATCGGTGTGTTGGCCTTCTTGGCCAACGTTGTTGCAACTTCAAGAAAACCGGTGGGTGCAGCAGCGGATCCATGGGAAGATGGCCGTACGCTCGAGTGGAGCATTCCTTCTCCACCACCAGAGTACAACTTTAAGCAAATTCCGCTCGTTCGCGGTATCGATGCTTACTGGAAAGAGAAGATGGCAGGCAATAAAGAGATGACACCATCCGAGCCGGTTGGTCCGATCCATATGCCTTCGCCAAGCATCCTTCCGTTTGTGATGTCACTGGGTCTGTTTATCGCGGGTCTTGGTTTCATGTTTAGCACGGAGGACTTCTCGAATTCGTTCATGAGCTTAATCTTCAATAAATACATTGTTCTGATTGTTGGTCTTCTGATTACGTTCGCTGCAATGATCGCTCGTTCCCTGTACGATGATCATGGATATCACATCGAAGTTGAAGAACTGGAAGGGGAGGGGAAAGCATGAGTCACGCTGAACATGTAAACGGCGAACTTCCTCACGAGCCGGAGAAGGCAACACTCGAAGGCCGTAATAAGGTTCTTGGTTTCTGGCTCTTCCTTGGTGGAGAGGCTGTACTCTTCGGTACGTTGTTTGCAACATTCCTGGCACTTCGCGGCCAGAACAATGAAGGTCCAACGGCTTCTGAGCTGTTCTCGCTGCCGATTACGGCAGCAGCAACACTGATATTGCTTGTCAGTTCCTTGACCAGTGTGTTCGCCATTCAGGCGCTCCACCGTCACAATATCGAGAAGCTGAAGTTGTGGCTCATCGTAACCGTAGCACTGGGTCTTGGATTCCTTGGCCTTGAGATTTATGAGTTCTACGAGTATATTGTACATGAATCATTTAATATGAAGACGAGTGCATTCTCGTCTGCATTCTATACGCTGGTTGGCTTCCACGGTGCTCACGTTGCTTTTGGGGTCGTGTGGATCAGCCTGTTGATTGCTCAGCTGTACAGAAAAGGGTTAACCGTTGTTACAGCACCCAAGGTATATGTTTCTGCCATGTACTGGCACTTTATCGACGTTGTATGGGTGTTCATCTTCTCGGTCGTATACCTTCTTGGAAAGGTGGGCTAAGGAATGACTGCGAACCAATCATCTAATGCTAATGAGGGGCCGACAGTTAAACACCGCCATCGCGTGGAGGGCCCTGAGAAACACATTGTAGTATTTATCTTCTCCATCGTGCTGACGGCAATTGCCTTCGCAGCCGTCGCAGCCGGTGGCATCAACACAGCATTTACGATCATCATCTTGCTGGTTATGGCTGTGCTGCAGGTGTTCGTACAAATGGGTTACTGGATGCACTTAAAGGACAAAGGGCATCTGATGCCAATCCTGTTCATGATTGGCGGCTTCTTCGTAGCAAGTACCTGTATTGTCATGGCACTGTTCTGGGTTTGGTGGTAAAATGAAAAAGAGGTGGGCTACTTCAGCCCCCTCTTTTTTTAAGTCGTAGGAAGGTGTCACAATTTCGACAGAATTTAACCCGTTTAGGGGAGGTTTTTGCATGCTGGGCTTAGAATATTTTAGTTTTGCAGATAAATGGACCCCCATGTTCCTGGCGTTTATGCTGCTCCTGACTGCTGGCTATTTCTTGCTGACCGGTCCCTTGAGCCATCGATTCCAGGGAAGTGCTCCGGTTTCGGCTGGGCGGAAATCTTTATTTGTTGCGGGGATGATTACGTTCTATCTTGCCCAAGGTGGACCGGTTAATCTGCTTGGACATACAATGTTCTCGTTCCATATGGTGAGTATGGCGATGTCTTATCTCATGGCAACACCACTCCTGATTCTGGGCATTCCGGTTTGGCTGTGGCGTGCTTTCGACAGGATAAATCCATTTAAGAAGCTAGGCTTCCTCACGCATCCGATTGTGGCAGCAGTAGTGTTTAACGGTTTGTTTTCGTTTTATCACATTCCAGTAATCCATGACTTTGTCATGTTGAATTTCTGGGTGCATCGGTTGTACTATCTGATTCTGTTAATTGCCTCACTGCTCATGTGGTGGGCCATATTGAATCCGATTCCGGAGAAGGACAAGTCCTCGGGGCTTATGAAGATGGGGTATATCTTCCTCAATATGGTATTGCTGACACCGGCGTGTGGGCTCATTATTTTCGCAAACGAGCCGATGTACGCTACATATAGTGACCCGGTTGTATGGGCGAATGCGATGGGTTATTGTGTGTCTGGTGACACCTCAGCATTACTCAGCCAATTCGGAGGACCCGAATTTTTCGGCTACTTGGAGCCGGCCATTGACCAGCGTGTTGGCGGGATTATCATGAAATTCTTCCAGGAGATCATCTTCGCTTCGATGCTGGCCTATGTGTTCTTCCATTGGTACAAACGAGAGAATCAGGAAGACGATCCTTTGCCTGGTGAGGTGCCTTCGGGTAACCTGAATCAAGCTTAATAAGGATTAATGAAGGAGGATCCATATGGATTGGTATTTTATATTTCCCACGGTCAGCACTACGTTTATCGTGATAAGCGCCGTGCTGGTAGCTATCGGTTGGGGACTTATTATTAAAGGCAAACGCGCAGCTCACAAAAAAGTGATGATCTGGGCAGCGGTGGCAGCGGTGATCTTCTTTATCATCTATTCATCGCGCACTATATTCATTGGCAATACGTCGTGGGGCGGACCGGATGAACTGAAGCCTTATTATCAGGTATTCCTGATCTTCCATATTGTGCTGGCTACCGTCGCTGCGGTCTTTGGCATTACGACATTGACTCTTGGACTCAAGGAAAAATATTCCAAGCACCGTAAATGGGGCAGAGTTACGTCCATTATTTGGTTCTTTACAGCAATTACCGGTGTGGCCGTGTACACCTTGCTGTATCTGTTGTATCCAGGCGGTCATACTCAGCCTGTATGGAAAGTCATATTTGGAATGTAAGTGTGGGAGAACACCCGTCAGAGAGATCTGGCGGGTGTTTTTTTTATGGAGGCGGGCGGGGTGACTCATTTGCAGGATGAAGTGTGGGAGTGTATCCACTCCGGTCGCTGCCATCAACCAGGAAAATCATAAATATTTACAAATTCTATTGACACTGTTTAGATACAGACTATATACTGTATATAAAGATATACACAGTGAGCACAGTAATCACACTAAGCACAGTGGAAGTGCACAACTGCAATGATTACGAAATTGATTGTATAGAAATTGATTGTATATACGAGGGAAAGGGTGAGGCGCGTTGCAACAAGTACTCCATAATGCAATGAAGATCGTAAAGAAGGATTTTGCAAGCGACAAGCTGCAGATTTTATGGACCATTCTCTTCATGGTATACATGGGATTTGCCGCCAGCGTTATCATAGACAATCAGTTTGAACATTTGTATGAGCGCAGCAACCCGTTCATTGACTTCATATTGGTGCTTTACGCTCCGTTATTGGGATACCTCTTCAGCAGAAGATCCTTCCGTTATCTGAGCGAGGATTCGTATACGCGGATGCTGTATTTTTACCGCAGCATACCGGTGCCGGCCTCCGCGATTTTCGTAAGCCGCATTATAAACAGCCTGATAGCTTATGCCATAAACGGCATCGTGTTTTTTGGGGTCATGTATGCGATAGGTGATCATATCAGATCCGCAATGGATATCCCGAGTTATATCGCATTCATGCTGACATGGATCGGCATCGGATTTTTAATGACCGGGCCCTATATTTATTGGGAGCATATGTGCAGCGGCAAGGCGTACTTCAGAAACACCCTTGTGGTGATGGTGCTAACCACAGGATCCGTCGTTCTGTTTAACTTGCTGGGTTACAGCCTAACCGATTTCATTGCTAACGCATCCATCAGATGGAGCTTGATATCACCGGTCATGTGGGGATCACTCATCATCGGACTGGCGGCCATGCTGCTCATGAGTAAATTCACGTACACCCGGCAGCAGACAAGGGATCTCACATGATTTATATAGAACACATACACGTTGGTGTCGGAGGTTCGCCGCTTATGTACAAGGAAGAAGAGAGGTGATACAAGGTGCGAATTCCGATTCAGATTAATGAAAATAGCGCAGAGCCTTTATATCACCAGATTGAATCACAGCTGCGCTCGCTTATTATCAGCGGTCAGATCGAGGAGGGAACGCTGTTGCCGTCCATCAGGGAATTTGCCGGGAATCTGAACTGCAGCGTCATTACGGTACGCAGGGTGTATCAGGATCTAGAGAATGAAGGGCTGCTTCGAACGAGACAAGGAACGGGAACTTTTGTTGCTGGTGTCGGTGATCGGGCCCGTGAACAATATAAACGCGATTCGGTCGTTGAGGCATTAAAGATTGCGGTAGATAAGGGGCTTGCTGTTCAGTTTAATGAAGATGAATTAAAGGAACTATTCATGGAAGTTGTTCGGGATAAATACCAAGCAAGAGGAGGTCGCTAGCAATCAATGGAACCGCATATCATTGAAATTCGTAATGTCATTAAACGGCGGAAAACGAAAACCATCGGACCCATCCAAATATCGATACCTCAAGGATACATCGTTGCGCTGGTGGGACCTAATGGCTCGGGGAAAAGCACGCTGCTGAACATGATGATGCAGACCGTGTTTCCAGATGAAGGGGAGATCACCTGGTTCGGTGAATCCCATCCGAGAGAGCTCCCCGTCTCGATTCGTAAACAGATGGGGTTCGTTCCCGAACAGCTGAGCTCAGAAGAACAGCATATGACGGTGGATGAGGCGGCCAGCTTTCGAGCATCTTGGTATGACAGTTGGGATGGTTACTTTTTCGATGAGCTTCTGTCACGATTTGATGTCCCGAGGGGCGTAAAACTTCGCAAGATGTCCAAAGGGGAGCGGCGCAAATTCGAGATTGCAGCGGCTCTTGCACCGAAGCCGAAACTCCTGCTTCTGGATGAACCCTCTTCCGGTCTGGATCCCTTCGCTTGGAAGCTGATGATCGACCAGCTGCACAAGGTGATGAAATCTATGGATACCACCATCGTGCTGTCCACTCATGTGGTGGATGAAATCAGGCGGCTGGCGGATTATGTGATCCTTATCCATCATGGAAAGCTGCTGGGTATGGTGGAGAAGGATTCGCTGCTCGACAATTGGAAGGAATGTTGGATTCAAGGCGATGCTTCCATCGTAGAGGAATTGCCTGGTATTCTTAGCAGCAAACAAGAGACAGCGAATACGATTTCTTTTATAACGACGGAATGTTTGGAAGTAGAAAAGATCCTCCAGTCTGCAGGCATACCGTTTATTCGGGCCCGTTCCTTGGAGCTGGATGAAGTGCTTCGACTATGGATTGAAGGTAATATTCCTGCCAACGTGCAGAACTAGGATAGAGAGGGGTTTCACAATATGCAACGATTGCAATTAGAGGATGTAGTTAAGATTTATGCGGACAAAACAGCCGTAAACCAGATTTCGCTTCAGGTTGAGGAAGGAGAAATCTACGGCCTGCTCGGTGCGAACGGTGCCGGTAAAACAACCACCATGCGGATGGTGCTTGGCTTGATCTACCCGGATGATGGAACGATTTTGTATAACGGGAAGCCTTACAACAAGGAGCTTCGTCACATTATGGGTTATTTGCCGGAGGAGCGCGGGTTATATCCGAAAGTGAAAGTCAGCGAGCAGATTTCATACTTGGCCCAGCTTCGGGGCATGTCAGCCAAAGACGCCGATAAGAGCTTGAAGTACTGGCTGGAGCGCTTTGAAGTGCCTGACTATTACGATAAGAAGATTGAGGAACTGTCTAAAGGTAATCAACAAAAGATGGGCTTTATTGCAGCAGTGGTTCATGATCCGCAGATCCTGATTCTGGACGAAGCATTCAGCGGACTGGATCCGGTGAACGTTGAACTGTTGAAATCGACGGTTAAAGAACTTCGCGACAAAGGCACAAGCATTCTGTTCTCTACCCACCGGATGGAGCATGTTGAGGAATTATGTAGGAACATTACCATTCTTCATCGCTCCAACACCGTAGTGAAGGGGAACCTGAAGGACATTAAATCCAAGTATCCGCGAGAAGAAGTGGTGCTCGGCACCTCTGGTGAAGTTCAGGGGCTCGATTCACTGCCGGGCGTAACGGCTGTTGAGCGGACAGAGGATGGTTACTCCATCCGCATAAGCCACATCGACGCTGCCCAGAATATTTTGAATACAGCGATGTCGCAAAGCGTGATCCATCGGTTTGAAGTGAAGGAGCCGACACTCAATCAAATCTTCATAAAGGCGGTAGGTGAATCTAATGAATAATATGTGGACCGTTATCCGATTTACGTTTATGAATAAGGTAAGAACGAAGTCGTTTCTCGTATCAACCCTGATTTTTGCACTGATCATTACAATCGGGATTAATCTTCCTTTTCTGATCCAAATGTTCACGGGTGACAAGGCAGGATCTGAGGAAACCACTCGCATAGGTCTGGTGTATGGACAGGAGCAAGCGCTCGCTGAACAATTGGAGACGACTTGGAGCAGCCTGCCGTCAACTACCTATAAATTTGTGAAATATGAAACGGCAGATGAAGCTGCCTTGAATAAAGACATTGAAGATGGCACTATTGAAGGTTATTTAAAATTTGAAGCACAAGAAGGCAGCACGTTCCCGGCCGTGGTCTACAGCTCCGAAGAAGAGGGAATGAGTCCGGAGCTGCAATCGAATCTGCAAGCCGCTCTTCAAGTGGCAAAGACTCGCAGCATTGTAGATGGGCTTGATTTGTCTGATGCACAGATCAATGAGCTGAATGCGCCGGTTCAGATTGATGCTCGCAGTATTGGCACGAATCCATCAGGCAGTGCTGGAGGAGCATCCGAAGAGAAGGATGGGGCTTCCGAGGTTATTAACTACATCGTGGTGTATGCACTGATTATTCTCTTCTTCTTCACCTTGATGGGGACCGGCAACATGATTGCTTCGGAAGTGACGACAGAGAAGAGCTCCCGTATTATGGAGATCCTCATTACCAGCGTCTCTCCGCTGAGTCAAATGTTCGGTAAGGTTATCGGCATGTTCCTGCTGGGTCTGTCACAGATCCTGGCGTTCGGCATTGTTGCCGCAGCGAATTTGATGCTGCCTCACAACATGGACACATTGAAGGAAATGAATCTTGACCTTACTGCGATTGATCCGATGCTGCTGGTGTTTGGCTTAATCTTCTACATTCTCGGATATTTCTTGTACGCGATGTTATACGCGGCCATTGGTTCGATTGTCAGCCGTACAGAGGATTTGGGGCAGGCTGTCATGCCGATTACCATGCTGTCGCTGGTGGCATTTTATATCGCAATCTTTAGCCTGAGCGCTCCGAACTCGATGCTGATGAAGGTGTCCAGTTATATTCCATTCATCTCACCAACAACGATTCTGGTTCGTATCGGACTTGGCGACGTAGCGATGTGGGAGATCCTGTTATCCCTTGCTATCCTGATCGTATCCATCCTCGTGTTTGGCTGGTTGGCTGCAAAAATCTATCGCACTGGTGTCCTGATGTACGGCAAACGCCCTACATTCAAGGAGCTTAGAAAAGCGATGAAGGCTTATAAGATGTAGTCAAAGTACGAAAAAGAGGCTTTAAACCAAAATAAGAGGTACATGGATGTAAAGATAGACATGACGATGGATAAAAACCAAAGTATGATGATGGTCTTGATCTCAGCGGTCCTGCGTATTTTGCTTGGAACGACCATGGATACACTACAGGTTCTATGCTGAAAGAGGTCGTTCAGGGAGTGTTGATGGGCTTTGGGATATTATTAGCCTGCGTTGGTCTGTGGGCGTTTGGTAAACGAAAACAATAGAGTTTAAAAAGAAATGGTTTAAATGAGGCGAATGTAAAAGACTAGTGAAATCAGATTGCTGATTTTACTAGTCTTTTTCTTTGGCAGAACAAGAGACCGATTTAAACAACAACTATACTAAGTTACTAGCGGAATGAAGCAATCTATATTCTGTTCCACCAATCACATAGGTTAGATCAGGAAATTAGTCACATCATTTAAACTATAGAGTGTATTATATCAATTTGACCCTTTGCATTGTCTCTATTCCTAAGAATGTTGTATCCCAATCAGATCGATTATTATTCTTATGTACAAAGAACCGACTCCAAGAAGTCGGTTCTTCTACGCTCAGCCAGATCACGGTGCATTCCACCCTCATTTAAACTGCACCATGATTTGATTGGGTCCGGTGCGCTTCATTACACGGTATCCGCTGTCGGCATTAGTGGCAACCCCATCGTCATTGGGCATGCAATAGCCATTAACCGTGCACGTTCCATCATCACGAACGAGCAGTTTTCCAATCAAACCGACGGTTACCCATTCCTCGCGCTGGCTTCTTGGAATATAGACCATCGAAGGGTCCCACTCCGGATTCAAGATCGGCTGTTGTTCGGTGGATGCAGGTGCAATGATATTTCCTTCTTCATCCCGTTCCTCAGGAATCGTAACTTCCTGAAACCGCACGTTTCTCCACTCATCACGGAGGTAGTAATCCTTCCATCGCAGTTCTGCGGCATCTGCCACAATAGAGGGAGTGGAGGTGACAATCCCTAGCAAGTAACCATCGCTTTGCGTAGCGATCCGGACCTTATCTCCATCCAGGGTTACAAAATAGCCGGGCTCTATGCCGGTGCCATCCAGTGTTTCGTACATTTCGGCATAATCGGCTCCACCGGAAAAATAGTTGCCGTCAATATACATATTGCCGGTTGACCCTTGCAGAACAGCGGCCAGACCCTGTGCATCAGCGGAGGTCCCGTTCGCGACATGCCAGGAATAGGTATAGAGCGACGCCCCATATCTGCCCATAATATGGGCTCCGTTATGGGTGGCGGTGGTTTGGAGGCCTTCCGCATGGGAGAAATCTCCGCTTGCCGTCGTTTGGACTCCTTCGGCATGCGCTCTGCTGCCCGATGCCACGGTGTTGGACCCTTCAGAATGGGAGGCATAGCCTTCTGCCGAAGTCGTAAATCCTTCCGCGTGTGAATTATTGCCTGAGGCAGTGGAGGTATTGCCCTCCGCGTGCGAAGCATATCCGGATGCCAACGTCGTGTAGCCTTCCGCATGCGAATTAAAGGCGTTGGCCGTGGTGAGGGAGCCCTCGGCATGGGCATAGTTGTTGGTTGCCTGCGTACTTGAACCTTCCGCGTGGGAGTAATTGCCCGATGCCGTTGTGTCTGCTCCCTCGGCATGGGCATATACACCGGAAGCAACCGTATTAGCACCTTCGGCATGCGCATTATTCCCCGAAGCCAGCGTATTGGAGCCTTCGGCATGCGCATTGATCCCTAATGCCTGGCTACCGGACCCCTCGGCATGGGAATTGCTGCCCTCGGCGAGGGTGTTGACTCCTTCCGCATGGGAATTTCCGCCCGATGCGGTGGTGGTATTTCCCTCTGCATGCGAAGCATAACCACCCGCCGTCGTAGTAAAACCTTCGGCGTGCGAATTGTTTCCTGAAGCTATCGTTGTATTTCCTTCCGCGTGCGAAGCGTAACCTTCCGCTAACGTAGTGTAGCCTTCGGCATGGGAATTAAAGGCGCTTGCAGTCGTAAGCGAACCTTCGGCATGTGCATAATTGCCGGTTGCCGAATTATCGTATCCTTCTGCATGAGAGAAATTTCCCTGAGCCGTATTACTTCCGCCTTCCGCGTGGGCATAATTCCCGTCCACCGTGTTGTTTGCGCCCTCCGCATGACCGTAATTGCCGGTTACTGTGTTATATGCGCCCTCGGCATGAGAATAATTACCCTGCGCAGTAGTGTTGGTTCCTTCGGCGTGGGATACGAGGCCGCTCGCCGTTGTAGACAATCCTTCGGCATGCGATATAAACCCGCTCGCCGTTGTCGAGATGCCTTCGGCATGGGAGGCTTCTCCACTGGCCATGGTTCTGTACCCTTCCGCATGAGATGCGGTTCCGCCTGCTACGGTGTTTGAGCCTTCCGCGTGGGCGGTATCCTCTATCGCTTCCGTCAGATAGCCTTCGGTGTGAGAGGCATGGCCCAGAGCTGTCGTTGCGTTGCCTTCGGCATGGGAGGCTTCGCCGTAGGCCATCGTTGTAAAACCTTCGGCATGAGAAGCTGTTGCACTTGCCATAGTAGTCGATCCCTCGGCATGGGAACTGTCGGCCAGCGCTTCGGTATTATAGCCTTCCGTATGGGCAGCGTCCCCGGACGCTCTGGTCGTACTGCCTTCCGCATGGGAAACGGCTCCGCTAGCTGTCGTCAGAATTCCTTCCGCATGGGAGGCGAATCCACTGGCTGTCGTATTCGAACCTTCAGCCTCCGAGCATTCACCGATTGGATTTCGATTGCATTCAGCCATCGTATTCATTCCTTTATCTATAAGGTGTGGTAATGTCACTAAACTTCCCTATGATACAGGATATGTGTGTCTAAGGAGCATGAGTGGACTTATTGTACACGATATGTATTGACCTCTCGAGACTACGATAGGTAACCCATATCCTTGACGCAGCGGAATCCGACATGACTGGATGAGCTGTCCGGCGTATTTTTGTTCCTTGCGGCAACGCGATAGCGATTGCAATAGGATCGATGGCATAAATAGGAGCCGCCGCGCATGACTCGTTCTTGTCCTTGCAGTGGTCCCTTGGGATTGTCCGTGTGTCCAGTCACATCATAGCTTCGGTCATACCAATCCGAGCACCATTCCCACACATTGCCCGACATCTGATACAGACCGTACCCGTTCGGCCTATAGGCTCCAACCGGTGCCGTGCCAGGATAACCATCGCTGGCATGGTTCTTCACGGGAAACCTCCCCTGCCAGATATTGCAGCGAAACTCTCCAGCAGGCTTCAATTCATCGCCCCAAGGGTATCGTTTCTGCACGAGTCCGCCGCGTGCGGCATATTCCCATTCGGCTTCCGTGGGCAGCCTGACTCCGGCCCACTTGCAGTAGGCGTCGGCATCGTTCCAGGACACATGGACGACAGGATGGTCCATACGATGAACGAGACTTGACCCGGGGCCTTCCGGATGAGCCCAGTCCGCACCGGGTACCGCTCTCCACCATGGCGTATGGGCCGGGGCCTGTGTTGCCGCAGCAGCCTGTTCGGTCAAGAACAAGTGAAACACATACGACCAGCCAAACTGCTCAGCATCTGTCCTATATCCGGTCGCTTGTATGAAACGGACGAAATCGCTGTTGGTCACCGTATAGGGAGCAATCGCAAAAGCGTTGACATTTACTTCCCGAACGGGTCCTTCTCCATCATACGGATTGGCTTCCTGATCGGAGGTGCCCATCAGAAATAGACCGCCAGGAAGCTGAACCATACGGTCCTTCTCGGATTCGGCAATCGTAATGCCAGGTAACGCTGCCTGGCCTGCAGCAGGAGTTGGGGCCGTGACGTTCAGCCTGTTTCGTGCTGCGGTGCAGCAGGACGGTTTGGATTCCATCATGCACCTCCCAGTTCAAGTTAGAATAAAACAATGCCGGCAGCGCCGGCGACGATGAGCAGGAGCAGCGGGTGGAGCTTGTGCTTCAGTAAGAGATACAGGCAAACACCACTGATAAGGAGCGTGGGGACGATGCCCCAGGTTATCGCTGCGCCTTCATTAGACAAGCCAAAGTGAATGGCTGCATATAGAATGAGCCCGGTCGTTACAGGCCGCAAGCCGTACAGGGAAGATTTCAGCCATGGGTTGTCATGCAAGCGGTAGAAGAAGGCAGATAGCAGCACAACAACGATCAACGACGGGATAATGATCCCAGCGGTGGAGACGGCGGCTCCGAGATAACCTGCTGTTTCATAGCCGATCAGCGTGGCGGCATTGGTTGCAATCGAGCCGGGCGCCATTCCAGCCAGCGCCACTGTCTGTTGGAACTCCGCGGCTGTCAGCCATCCTTTTTCCGTGACCTCATACTGAATCATCGGAATGACTGCATAACCGCCGCCAAACGACACAAGGCCTACGCTTATAAACATGATAAACAAGTCCCAATACATGATTCGATCGCCCCGATTTCTCTCGCTTAAATGTAATACTCCAGCTCCGAAGGGCTGCCGGTTGCGGTCTGCTTCTCGGTCCGGGCCCGAAGTCCAAGCCGTAGTTTGATCCGGATGACCGTCATGCCGCATAACAAACCCAGAGCTATAAGATAGAGGGGGTGGACACCAGCAAATAACAGCACGGAGACGGTAGCAAGGGCAGCTATCGCTGTCGTCCTGTCAAAGACGGAATACTTGGCCATCCGATATGCCGCCATGAGGATTAGCGCTATAATGGCACCGTTCATCCCCTTTAGAGCAGCTTCGACTTTAGGCTGGTTTCGGAACACCATGGCAAATATGCTGATCAGAATCACAATCAGAAACGTGGGACATGTCACTCCGATGACCGCCGACACAGCTCCGGCAACGCCAGCCTGACGGTGGCCGATGATGGCAGCCGCATTAACGCCAACGCCTCCGGGAGCTGAGCCGGCGAGCGATATAAGCTCACCGATTTCATCCTCTTGCATCCATTTTTTCTTGCTCACCACTTCGCGCTCAATAATTGGCAGCATGGCATACCCGCCTCCGAAGGTGGAGGGCCCGATGCGGAAGAAGGTCCAGAACAGCTGGTTCAGCAGCTTGAATTTATGCTTCAGTCCCTTGATGCGATCTCTCATGATTTCCATTACGCATGATGGATTCTGGGCATCGGCATCGGTTCCTTGCCAAGCTCGGCCCAGATATATTTGAGCAATAGCTCGGCCTTCAGCTGCTCGTGCTCCGGCTCGTTCCACAGGTTATGCAGCTCGTTAGGATCGGTCTCAAGGTCGAACAGCTCACCGTAGGATTGATTGTAATAGACGGTGATCTTATAACGCTGTTCGATATATGTTTTTTGATGAATCGTTGTCGGCTCGTGCCGGAATTCGCAGAGGGCATGCTCCCGAGCGGCCGCCTTCTTGCCGAACCATACTTCCTTTTGGTCGACGCCCGTCATGGCGTGCGGAATCGGAACGTTGCAGAGCGATAGGAAGGTCGGGGCCAGATCGACCAGGGATTGCATGGCATTTGATTTTTTTCCGGCAGGCACCTGATCGGGGTACCTTACCATGAACGGAATCCGGATTAAATCCTCGTAATGGAACCCTCCCTTGGCTTGAAGGCCGTGCTGGCCAAAGAAGTGGCCGTGATCCGTTGTGAATACAACGACGGTATTCTCCGCCAGTCCCAGATCATCCAGTTTATCGAGGATTTTGCCGATATATTTGTCCATCATGCTGATCATGCCGTAATACACGGCAACAAGCTTTTTCTTGTCATACTCCGTTAGTCGTGCCTTTGCACCATACTCGTAATAGTGATGGGAACGGTAGCCATGTATGCCATACCCGGTCTCTGCAAGATGCGAGAAATCCGGATCGTCCTCTTGCGTCAACTGGAAATGCGGCGGATTTCGGTCATGCTCTCCCGGCGTTACGGATGGAATGGTCAACTCGTCCGGGTCATACATCGAGTCCCACGGTTCAGGGGCCAGATATTCCGGATGCGGGTCGAAGAAGCTGGCCCACAGAAAGAAAGGGTCATCCGAGCGCTGGTATTGGTCCAAAAGGGAGCCGGTTCGTTCGGCAATCCAGGCGTTGTAATGGTATTTCTCCGGGATGGGCCATGTGTACGTCCGGGAAGGATCCATGGTTCCCGTCGGCGGCAGGAAGTATTCCCGCCAGTTGGCACACCCTTGCTCTTCCAGCCATTGTGCATAATGTTGACCGACATGGGCTTCATTGGTGTGGTTGCGGGCCAGTTCAACATGGTCGAATCCGTAAAATGGCCCGTGGAAATTTCTCCAATATTCCAAATCCTGAAGGATCGGGTACGCTTCCAGCGAAGGATAAACATCCGTGGATTTCAGTGGCTGAAAATGAGCTTTGCCGACAAGACCCGTTCGGTATCCGGCTTCCTGGAAGCTTTGACCCACGGTGTGGCGGTCTTCCAGCAGTTTTGTACCCAACGTCCATGCTCCATGCTGACTGGGATACATTCCCGTAATGATGGATGCTCTGCTGGGGGTGCAGGTGGGATTTGGGCAATAGGCCCGATCGAACGTTGTCCCTTGCCGGGCGAGACGGTCCAGATTCGGCGTGGAAATTTCAGACTGAAATGTACCGATGGTGTTCCAATGCTGTTGATCACTAGTTATTAGCAAAATGTTAGGTGTTCTCGACAAGTGTAATCCCCTCCTAGTATGATAATATTGAAAAAAATCAGTTATAAAAATAGCTTAGTGTTATATTTTTGTTGTCATTTTGTTATGATTAAGCAAAAAATGAAGGAAAGGAGGGGCGTCGCCAAATGCAGGAATATGAATACGAGTATGCGGAATTCATCTACTATACGCCGGGATATTTGGATAAGGAGGAACAAATTTGGCCGGTTCGGGCAGGACGAACTGCAGCCAAGCCCAATTACAAGGTCGGACCGAAACGGATCGAGTGTTACAGTCTGCATTTTGTGCATGAAGGCATGGTCCGGCTTGAGTTTGATGGTAAATGGGTGGATCTGCAGAAGAACGATGTGTTCTGCCTGTTTCCGGGGCGGACCTATTACTATCACATGCTTCCCTCGGATTCTCCGCTGCAAATGAGCTGGCTCGCATTGGACGGCAACAGGGTCAAGCCGTTATTGGAGCTTGCCGGTTTGCTTCCGGATAGCCCGTTTGGCAAACAAATGTTATCCGCCCGGGTCAAAGAGTCGTCGGAAAGCGTGATTCATGCCCTGGCTGGCGTGGAACGCTGGAAGCCTTCAATTTCACTGGAACTGCATGGCTTGATCTACGGACTGCTTGCCGGACTGGTGCCGGACACGGTTTCTTTGCAGCCGACAGAGCTTGCGGGATGGATTCATGAGTGTTTGGATTACATGGAACTTCACGCGACCGAAGGGATTTCAGTACAGCAGGTGGCTGAATTTGCGGGGGTGCACCGTTCGTACTTCTCCAATATGTTCACCAGTCAGGTAGGAATGCCTCCGTTAAAATACATGCAGAAAATACGGATGGAGAAGGCGAAACGATTGCTGACCGAAACGGACGCAACGATCACGGAGATTGCCCTGTCTCTTGGCTATCCCAATTTATACTCATTCACGAGAGCCTTCAAGATTTATTACAAGGTGCCTCCCATTACCATGCGGGGAACCCAATGCTGAGTGCGTACCATGGGAATGCTCATGTGAACGACATTTTGTAAACGGTTACTTTTTATTTCGGTTGATCTTGAAAAAGGAGAATTCCGCTATGAAGCTTTCTACGATTCAGAGGTGGATATCGCCCGGTCGAAGCATTCAAGGGAAAATATTCATTGCGTTTAGTGCGGTAACCCTCGTGTCCATTGTCTCGATTACGGTCATTGTTTACATGAGCATGCGTGAGACGATCATGCACAATGCGGTCACCTCGGTATCGGACAGCATTCGGCAGGCGGATGAATCGCTGAATATGATGCTGGAAGAGATCGATCGCTTGAACACCGTTGTGGTGACCAATAAAAACACGGTGATTGACACCCTGTTAAGCCCGAATGAAGAGATCAGTTACGAGTGGTTTCAGGAGCAGAAGCGGATCGATGAGTTCCTGTCCGTTCTGATCGATTATAAGCCCTACATTACACGGATCGCTGTTGTCGGTTTGAACGGAAAGGTGTATTTCTCCGGTGGGCCGTGGTTGGACAGGACGGTGCTGGGGTCACCGATGCTGGATTATATGCTGCAGAATGGATCCCGCCATGCGTATTTCAAGCAGACGGGGGTGTCGGACGCCATCACAGTAGGGCGGGAGATCCGCTACAATCGTGAACCGATCGGGGTGGTCATGGTGGACTTGAATTATGATTTTATCCAAAAAACATACGGCGTGAAGCCGACTACGGACAGCATGATCTATGTGCTGGACAAGCAGGGCGGGTTCGTTTATGCGGCCGAATCGGCACCGTCTTTTGCCCCTTCATCCGATAGGATTGTCGGACTCAATCAGGAGCTTGCAGGTAATGGTGATGCTATCAAGCAAGTTATTGACGGGAGAGACTATATCGTGGTCAGCCGCCGATCCGGTTATACGGGCTGGACCACGCTGGCGTTGATTCCGATGGATTCGCTGCTGAGCGAATCGGCAAGGCTGCGCAAGCTGCTGGCGGAGGTGTCGGTTATCGTCTTTGTTGTGGTTCTCATCGGGTCGCTGCAGGTGTCTTCGCGAATCACCCTTAATATCCGGCGATTGAAATCGTTGATGATGTTTGTGAAGGAGGGGAATTTAACGTTTCCCAGGAAGGAGATCAAGGGCGAGGATGAGACCGGGCAGCTGTACCGCGTCTTTATCAGCATGGTGGAGGATTTGAAGCGGCTGATGGAAGGAATCCGGGTCAGTGAGAGGGCCAAGCGGGAAGCCGAGTTAACGGCCCTTCAGGCGCAGATTCATCCTCATTTTTTATACAATTCGCTGAACACCATTAAGTATCTGGCCAAGATGAACGGCGTGCCTAACATCGAAGAAGTGTCGGGATCGTTGATTGAGCTCATGCGCGGGGTTCTGGGCAATTCAAGCGAATTTCTGACGATGCGGGAGGAACTGGATTATGTTGAACGCTATATCTCCATCGTCAAGTACAGGTATATGGAGCCGATCCGGATGGTTGCCCAGGTTGAGGATGATGCTTTGCTGGAATGCCGGGTGCTGAAGCTGATGCTGCAGCCTCTTGTGGAGAATGCCATTATTCATGGTATCGGACCGCTGGAGCGGGAGGGACTTGTGTTGATCCGCGTATGCGAAGAGGGGGGCGACCTCAAGATTGAAGTGATCGACCATGGCAAGGGTATGACAGAGGGACAGAAGGCTGCTTTGTTGGGTGAAAGGGGAAAGAGCGGGAATACGTCCCGTTTTAGCGGAATGGGGGTGCGTAATGTGCATGAACGGATCGTACACCTGTATGGTCATTCATACGGCGTCAAGCTGTACAGTGAGCCAGGTCTGTATACCAAGGTCGAGATCCGGCTGCCGAAACTTACGGAGTGTAAGGGAGAATCCGAACAAGAGGTGATATAAGCGATGTTCCAAGTGCTGCTTGTCGACGATGAGCCGCTGGTGCGGCATAATCTGTGGACGTTACTCGACTGGAATGAGCATGGATTTCAGCTGTGCGGCCAAGCGCATAACGGATTCATGGCTCTGGCGATGATGGAGCAGTCCCCTCCTCATATTGCAATTATTGACGTGAACATGCCCGGCATGAACGGTGTAGAGCTCAACCGAGCGATCAAAGAGCGCTTCCCGGCCATTAAGACCATCATGCTCAGCAGCTTTGATGACTATGACTACGTGCGGGAGTCCCTGAAGAACGGGTCCATCGATTATGTATTGAAGCATCGGCTGGACGGGGCAACGCTGATCGCCATGCTGAATAAAGCGGTCCTGGCATTGCGGCAGGAGGATCGGCTGTTTAAAGAACGCATTGCCCGGCAGGCCCTGGAAGAGAGGATAAACCCTGTCCTGATCCGTGATTATGTTGTGCATTTAATCCGGGGAGGAGGGATGGAAGCAAGCCTGGAGTCAGAAACCTTCTCCCAGCGGAATAACCTGTATCCCCAGACCTTCAGTTATACGGCTGCGGCTGTGCAGATTATCCCGTTTCGGCTGCTGACGGAATCGTACAGCGATGTGCAAACGAATCGGCTGGTTCAGCAGGTAGTGGATATGATGCAGCAGAGTTTGGGGGATATCCATGAGCGGACGGCAGCTTATGTGGAGGATGGGCGGTTTGTTGTTGTGTTTGCGAACAAGGAACGAAGTGAATTTGCCGTGATGAGCGAGGCAGATGGACGAATAAGGAAGATTCAGCACGCCCTTGAATTATTCCTCAATTTAAGATGCGTAACCGCTATAGGACATGTGTGCACCAGCTTATCCCAGCTTGGATCCAGTTACAGCTCAGCTGAGCGGGAACTAGATGCTTCATCCGTCAAGGTGCCGCTCGCCGAGAATACGCCGCCAAGGATAATGGACCACGCTGTCGGATTTGCCGGAGGGTACAAAGAGCGCGTTTCTTTGACGATCGAAGAGCACAAGCAGCTTCTGCTCTCCATCGAAAGACTGGACACCCAAGATGTGCAGGCTTTAATTTCATCCATATTTGCTTCGATCTCCCATCAGCCAATCCATTCGCATACGGTTCAGATCATTGTCAGTGAGCTGATGCAGACCGGTGATAAGGCATTGAAAACATGGATGCCATCCATTGAAGCAGCAGGGGACAGGCTTCCTGCAAGAACCGAACTCGGAAGGATGGGCAGTGTCGGGGAATTGGAGCAGTGGCTGTTATCCTTCTATGCCGACTTGCTGGGCCTGCTGAAGCAGAACCGTGTGAGCGGGGCATATTCTCGTCATGTCACGCAAGCCATCCACTTCATCCTGGAGAGATATCCGGGGTATGTCACATTGGAGCTAGCGGCAGGCGCCATCGGGTTGAACTCATCCTACTTAAGCCGAATTTTCAAGGAGGAGACGCAGCGGACCTTCTCGGAATACTTGAATCGGGTACGAATCGACGCAGGGTGCAAACTGATGGAAAGCGGGCGCTATACCATCAAGGAAATCAGCAATCAAGTGGGGTTCACGACTCATAACTATTTTTTTAAAGTGTTCAAGGAGATTACGGGAATGACACCGCAAGAGTACTTGAACAGTCTGGGAAAAGGATAAGAGAAAAACCAAGCATTCGGATCGGCAGAAACCGTGTTTCGGAAGCAGCCAGTATAAAAAAAACCGTAAAATATGTGGAGTAAATGATCATATTATTGTAATTGGCTGCCAGGGCCGTTGAATTATAATAATCACACACCAACGGTAAACGCTTACACTAAGCGTGTGGTGATTAAGAAATGTGGGGGTCACCTATTCATGCGTAAACACTGGGGAAGAAACGCGATCATGACCATGATCGTTTCCAGCTTGATGCTGGCCGGATGCAGTTCAGATGGAGGTTCGAAGAAGGAAGCCGCACCCGAAGGTTCGGAGAATGTCGTTCACACCACGGGATTTCCGATCGTAGAGCAGGCGGTGGAACTCAAGATGTTCACCCGGATTGCCCCCGTTAATGGTCCGTTTAAGGAGATGCCGGTTTTTCAGGATTACGAGAAATTGAGCAATGTAAAGGTGGAGTTCATCGAAGCGCCGACAGACGGCTTCCAGGAGAAGAAAAACCTGCTGTTCGCGTCGAATGAGCTGCCCGATGCGCTGTTCCGTTCGGGGCTATCGCCGCTTGAAACCGTCCGCTACGGGTCGGCAGGCCAATTGATCCCGCTGGAAGGCCTTATCGATGAATACGCTCCGAACCTGAAGAAATGGATGGAGGAATATCCCGAAATCCGCTCGGGCATCACAACGCCGGAGGGCCACATTTATGCGATTCCGGGCATCGTCACGCTGGGCGCGGCGCGTACGGATAAGAAATGGATTAATCAGAAATGGCTGGATAAGCTGAATTTGGAGGTGCCGGAGACAACCGAAGAACTGTATCAGGTGCTGCTTGCTTTCCGTGACGGGGACCCGAACGGCAACGGCAAGCAGGATGAGATTCCGATGACCGCCCGAATCGGGTTATCGGTTGTGAGCGCGATGAGCGGATCGTTCGGACTGGACACACAGCTCGGCTACAACATCAACATTGAAAATGACAAGGCAAGCATCTGGATGGGTAGCGACAAGAATAAAGAGATGCTGATGTATCTAAACAAGCTTTACAAGGAAAAGCTTCTGGATCCCGAGATATTCTCGCACACTGAAGCGCAATATTTGGCCAAGCAGGGATCAGGGAATGCGGGATTCTTCTTTGACCAGACAAACAACAACTTTTTGTCAATCCAGGATCAATATACCGGGATCGCGCCTCCGGCAGGGCCTGACGGAGACCGGATGCAAAGTCAGGCGCTGCCGATTGCGCGGGATTTTGGAGCTTTTGCCATCACGTCCGTCAATAAATACCCAGAAGTCACGATGCGCTGGATCGATTACTTCTATAGCGACGAAGGATCTACCCTTCTCCGGTTCGGCAGAGAAGGAGAGCATTACGAGATGAAGGACGGAATTCCCTACTATACAGAGGATTTCTTGAAGGATATTACCAACCAGGCAAAAATCACGCCTTACGCCGGAGGAGGAGCGCCTCATCTCATCAGCGAGCAGGTCGCCTCTTTCATCAATCCGCCGCAGGTACAGGAGGCGCAGCAGAAGCTGGATCCATTCATGCCGGAGGTTCGCTACGCGGCTCCCATGTTTGACGAGCAAACCGCTCAGCAAGTGAACATTCTGCGTAACGATATCGATAAATACTACGAAGAGCAGAGCACGAAATTCATTGTGGGCGCGCTTAGCTTCGACAAGTGGGAACAATTCCAGTCTACGCTGAAGAAGATGAAAATCGATGAGCTGGAGAAGTTGTATCAGGATGCTTATGACAAGATGCAGAAATAATGCTGCCACATCATGGATAAGGAGTGGATGCCCATGAAGAGTGTCAAAGCCGATACAACGATCACTATGCCTCCAGGTCAACGAAGGCGAGGTCCCCGCTTGCTAAGACAAATGGCCAAAAGGTATGACCTGTACCTCATGCTGCTTGTGCCGGTCGTCTGGTATCTGGTTTTTCACTATGGTCCGTTGTACGGGCTGCAAATTGCGTTTAAGAATTTCAACCCGGCCAAGGGAATCCTTGGGAGCAGCTGGGAGGGCTTCGGGCATTTCGAACGCTTCTTCGATTCGTATTATTTCTGGAGGCTGCTGTGGAATACGTTGTCCATTAATCTGTTCTCGCTGTTGATCGCTTTTCCGATTCCCATCTTGCTGGCGTTGATCATTAATGAAATTCGTAACAAGACCTTCAGCAAATGGCTGCAGAACATTACGTATATTCCGCACTTTATTTCCGTAGTCGTGATCGTCGGCATATTGAATGTATTCCTCTCGCCTACCAGCGGTCCGGTCAATCTGCTGATCGAGGCAATGGGAGGCACGCCGGTCCGTTTTATGGAGGAAGCCGGCTGGTTTAAGACCATTTTTATCGGCTCTAACATATGGCAGAACATGGGCTGGCAGTCCATTATCTACATTGCGGCATTGAGCGGGGTGAACCCGCAGCTTTATGAGGCTGCCAAGATGGACGGAGCGACAAGACTGAAGCGGATTTGGCATATATCCTTACCCGGCATCGCTCCTGTTGTTATCATTCTGCTGATTTTGGATATCGGCCATTTCATGAACATTGGCTTTGAGAAAATTTTGCTGATGCAAAATAATTTGAATCTCGAATCGAGTGATGTCATTTCCACGTTTGTTTACACGACAGGCATTTTAAAGGGTGAGTACAGTTACACGGCAGCAATCGGGCTGTTTAATTCGATCATCAACCTGATTTTGCTGCTGCTTGTAAACCGAATTGCGCGTAAAACGTCGGAGACGAGTTTATGGTAAAGGGGGAAAACGCGACATGTCCAAGCCATCGACCATAAAAAGAACCTCGGATGAATGGGTATTCGATGTGATCATTTACGCGGTCGCCGCCATCATTATTCTCATTGTGCTGTATCCGTTAATCTTTATTGTCAGCGCTTCGTTCAGTGATCCGGCAAGGGTGCTGAACGGGGAGGTTTGGCTGCTGCCCAAGAGCGTAACGCTTGATGCCTACACGAATATTTTGCATAACGATAAGATTTGGATCGGTTACCGCAATACGATCTTCTATACGATTGTAGGGACGGTAATTAATATCATCATGACGATACTGGCAGCGTACCCGCTATCGAGACCTGACCTTCCAGGACGCAATACAATTATGGTGTTTATCACCCTGACCATGTTTTTCAGCGGAGGGCTGATTCCGACTTATCTGTTGGTCAAGGATCTGGGAATGGTCGATACGATGTGGGCATTGATTGTTCCCGGTGCCATCGCGACCTACAATCTGATCGTGATGAGAACGTATTTCCAATCGAGCATTCCGTGGGAGCTGCAGGAGGCTGCCCATATCGATGGATGTTCCAACTGGAGGCTGCTGCTGAGCATCATCCTGCCCTTATCCAAGCCGATTCTGGCGGTCATGGTGCTGTTCTATGCGGTAGGACACTGGAATTCATTTTTTAATGCGCTCATCTATATTCGTAACGAGAATTTGCATCCGCTTCAGCTGGTGCTCCGCGAAATTCTGCTGATTAGTCAATCTGATGCGGTGGACGGCAGCATTGGTTTGGAAGACAAAATCCTGCTTGCCGAGAGCATTAAATACGCGGTCATTATTGTCTCCAGTTTGCCTGTACTGCTTATGTATCCGTTTGTGCAAAGGCATTTTGTTAAAGGCGTCATGATTGGCTCGGTAAAAGGGTGAGCTCAGCTCACATGCCATTTTCGCACGAATTAATTCCCCTAATATATCACGCTTATGGAGGATTTATCTTGAAAACAAACGCCAAGATTACCATTGACTGCGTCAGGCCGAGCGAGCATACGGTCAACCCCTACCTGTTCGGACATTTCGTGGAGGATATACGGGACCATATGGAGGCCATGCTCGCATTTCCCTTGAAGGACATGGATTTCGAAAGCGAGACGGAATCAAAGACCGCGGTATCGGGAAGCTGGCGCGCGTACACCAACGGAAGGAACACCAGGTATGCCATGGAGGCGCCGGCACCCAAGCATTCGGGCCGCGCCCAGCGCATCCGCATTCTGAGCGATGATGAGGCCTATGCCGGCATAACGCAGATCACATCGCTGCAAGGGCCGAAGGATTACACCGTTCGGATGGTTGCAAGGGCTTCCATCGAGCTTCGTTATTTGATGATCGAAGCGGTGGACCGGCGTACGGAAGAAACGCTGGGGCAGCTGCGGGTCGAGCTGGGCAGCCATAACTGGCAGGAATACGAGGGGCAGCTGTCCATAACCCGTGCTTGTGCCGATGCGGAAATTCGGGTGTATATCCCGGCCGAGCACCCAAGGTGGGTCGACCACGTATCCACCGGCATGCTCTGGATCGATCATGTGTCAATGCTGCCAGTAGACAGCATTGCCATGGTGAAGCGCGAAGTGGTAGACATGACCCGCGAGCTGAACGCGGGGATGATGCGACTGGCAGGCAATTATATCAGCGCGTACCATTGGGAGCATGGGATCGGTCCTGTTCTGGAGAGACCTGTCATGTACAACGAAGCGTGGGGAGGGTGGACCAGCAAATATTTCGGAACGGACGAATTCATCCGCTTTTGCCGCGAGCTGCGGGTCGAGCCCCTCATTTGCGTGAACGATGGTTCCGGCACGCCAGAAGAGGCTGCCCAGTGGATCGAATACTGCAATGGAAGCGTTGATACACCGATGGGAGCTCTGCGAGCAAAGAATGGATCACCCGAGCCATACGATGTAAGGTACTGGGAGATTGGCAACGAGGTTTGGGGGCAATGGCAGGTCGGCACTTGCACAGCTGACAGGTTTGCGGAGCGGACGATATCGTTTGCCAAGGCCATGAAGGAGGCGGACGATTCCATCGTAATGTTGGCCTGCGGGCATTATGATCAGGACTGGAATCAAACGGTCCTCGATCTGGCCGGTGAGTATATGGACTATCTGACACTGCATTTGTACCACGGCTACGGTCCCTTCGGCATGAACCGGGACACCCCGGCAGAGGACCGCTATAAAGCGATCGCCTCTTATCCCGAATGGACCCGGCATTATATCCGGCAGACGACGGAGCTTATTCGGTCCCAGTCGAAGCATAGCCACGTGAAGCTGGCGATCACCGAATACAACACGATGTACTATCCGAACACGGTAAGAAAAGGGCTGCCGAACGAACATACCTTGGGAGCAGCCGTGGCCAATGCCGCCAACCTGAATGAAATGATTCGTTGCAGCGATATGGTGCATATCGGCAGCTTCTCCGATCTTGTTAACGGCTGGCTGGGAGGATGCATCAGAGTGGGGGATTATTATGCCGACCAGTATTGCGGCAAAGAACCTGGCTGGAGCGGGCTTCCTCTCGAAATATACGGTACACCCACCTATGAAGTGTTAAAGCTTTACGCGAATCGGGATATCCGGCGAATCCTTCCTGTTAAGGCGGAATGCGGCACCTTCTCCGTGCCGTCACACAAGAAGACGCCTGTGGAGCTGGATGCGCTTCCGGATCTGGACATTGTGGCCGGTACGAATGACGACGGCAGCGTGATTACGCTGCTTATCGTGAACCGAAGCTTGGGGGAGGTTCGGGCCGAGCTTGAGCTGCAAGCTTTCGAAGCTTCCGGGGAAACAACCGTTTATGAAATTACCGGGAATTTTTATGATGATATCAATTCCGTATTCCAGCCTGAGCAAATCAAGTGTAAGGAATACGGGGTTTCGGCGGAGGAACTGCAGCGCGGTTACGCATTGCGTCCTTCCTCCATTTATGCGCTTGAATTCAGGGCGAAGCCCGAATCCGGTGGAGTGGAATAATCACCTAGGCTGGCTGTGACCATCAAGACTAAAGTATCTATTATAACCGAAGAGCCGTGACTGCGCTGACAGTCACGGCTCTTTTTTTGACATAAAGCCATTCGAAACTCGCTGCGGCCCGAAATGGAATGATACAGGCTGATCTTATCCAAGAATCAGGGAAAATGGTCTTCATTCATCGTTTAACTTATTTATGGGAAGTGTAATTAGAGACTAAACAGAAGGATGGGGTGATCAATATGTCAAACGGAACCGTTGTGAACCAGGAAGCCGTTGAGATTGTTAAGGATATTATCAAGGATGTGGAAACTGCGATGTTCTCCACGATATCGGAGGGTGGGATCAATTCCCGGCCGATGCAGACACAGGATATTGAATTTGATGGGGACCTCTGGTTCTTAACGAAACGGGATACCAGCAAATATGCGGAAATCATGGCTAATCCCAACGTGAATATTGCGTATGTCGGCAAATCCTACGTATCGATTCGTGGAACGGCTGAAGTTGTAGAGGATGTGGAACGGAAAAAAGCACTCTGGAATGCAGCATACGAGAAGCTGCTGCAAACATCCTACGACGATCCCAACATGATTCTGATCAAGGTGAATACGGACACGGCAGAGTACTGGGAAACCGGAAATAAAACTAAAACGGTGAAGGCCTTCTTCAAAAAAATGGTGGGCCAGCAGCCGGAGGGCAACTCGGATATTAACAAAACCGTTGATCTTCATTAAGCGGAAATAATTCAATTATAAAAACCGCAGGATCAAGCCACGATCCTGCGGTTTTTTTTAGGAATTTTGGCTATGGTCATGACTGTCCTCTAGTAACGGATCGATATGTATGCGGGCAAGTCATCAGCTCATACGTATTGATAGATAAATGGTTTAAGAAGGAAGAAAGAGGGAACTTTAATACGTAAGAAGGCAGATTTACCCTGAAACCTATTTTAAACCCATAAATCAAGTGAGAATTGTGTGAATTAAACGGCA
The DNA here is from genome assembly GCF_003184205.1 of Paenibacillus sp. Cedars. NCBI lineage: Bacteria > Bacillati > Bacillota > Bacilli > Caryophanales > Paenibacillaceae > Paenibacillus > Paenibacillus sp. Cedars. Next base: position 5,089,074 of record NZ_CP020866.1, on the reverse strand, counting down.
GAACTGGTTCTAAACCATGACGTTCAACTGGATGGTTTGGCTCTGATTGTGTTATACTTTTTTCGTAATTATGAAAATTTACATTCGGAGAGGAGGTAGTACATTGGGAAGGCGTTATTGCAAATGGATCAAGTTACGGAACTAAAGGGAGTGACATCTTTTCTATTGGCTGCCTCTTCTGCCTGGGTATTTGTAATACATGATGTACTTGCTTCTGAATAACATTGAATACAGCCTTAATTAAATCTGGAGGTGAATCCCTCTTAAGAGGGAAATCATTGGACATTATTACCATCACTAATTTATTCATACTTGCAGTTCTGATTGCATTGACAGCGTTTTTTGTGGCCTCTGAGTTTGCTGTTGTAAAAATTCGTATGTCTCGGATTGATCAATTAATTGCTGAAGGGAATAAAAAGGCGGTTGTGGCCAAAAAAGTAGCCGGCGACCTTGATTATTATCTATCGGCCTGCCAGCTCGGGATTACGGTAACGGCTCTCGGACTTGGAGCCATTGGTAAGCCTGCCGTTGAACGCATCATGTACCCGGTATTTGATCTCTTTAACGTATCGGCCTCAACGGCTTCGATTGCTTCCTACGCCATTGCCTTCATACTCGTGACATTTCTGCATGTCGTGGTTGGGGAAATGGCACCCAAGACGCTGGCAATCCAATTCTCGGAGAAGATGACCTTGCTGCTCGCTGCCCCGCTGTATGGGTTCGGGAAAATCATGAAACCATTCATTTGGGCATTGAATGGAGCATCACGAGTATTGCTGCGTTCCTTTGGCGTGAAGCCTGCTGGACATGAACAGGCTTACTCGGAAGACGAGCTGCGCATTATTATGACGCAAAGCTATCAGGGCGGCGAGATCAATCAGACCAAGCTGGCTTACATGGAGAACGTATTCTCATTCGATGAGCGTGTGACCAAGGATATCATGGTGCCGAGAACCGCTCTGGTTACCCTCAACAAGGATATGAAAAACCCGGATATCGTCCGTATATTGGATGAACACAACTATACGCGATATCCTGTCATTGAAGAGGGCAGCAAGGACCGGGTGGTCGGCGTTGTCAACGTGAAGAAGATGCTGCCGCATATCGTGGCTGGACGGGAGCGCAAACTGACGGAATTTGTCCGGGACCTTCCTATCGTGCTTGAAGTTACGCCGATCCATGAAGCGATGTTGAAGATGCAGCAGGAACGTATGCATATGGCTCTGGTTATCGATGAATACGGCGGCACATCTGGGATATTGACCATGGAAGATATATTGGAAGAGATCGTTGGGGAGATTCGTGATGAATTCGATGCCGACGAAGTGGCGGATATCCGGAAGACCGGGGAACGTGAATACCTGATTAATGGACGGGTTCTCCTGGATGAGCTTGAGAAGCAGTTTGGACTGGTCTTCGAGAATCGTGAAGAGATGGATACGATTGGCGGCTGGATTCAGTATCAGAAAGGCACTACGGTTCAGGACGGCGATGAGATCAAGCAAGGCGAGCACGTATGGGTTGTATCGGAAACCGATAACTTGCAGATTAAACAAGTCATTCTAAGACAAGCTTGAGATTGCGTGTTAAGGGCTTCTCGTTGATACATTCAGACCATCATTTTTTTGGAGGTGAATCCCTCGACTGAGGGAAATCATTGGACGGAATAATCGTGTTAAACTTATTTTTAGTAGCTGTGTTTATAGGACTGACAGCGTTCTTTGTCGGAGCCGAATTCGCGATATTGAAGGTACGGATGTCAAGAATCGATCAATTGATTGCAGAGGGTAATAAAAAAGCAGTCAAGGCCAAGAAGGTAGCACACGAGCTGGATTACTACTTGTCTGCCTGCCAGCTCGGGATAACCATAACGGCGCTCGTACTCGGAGCGCTGGGCGAACCGACGGTTGAGCGGATGCTCCATCCTCTGTTTGAGAGATTTGATGTGCCGGCTGCCATTGCAACCGTGCTCTCCTATGTCATTGCTCTTTCGATTATCACATTCCTGCACGTTGTCATCGGAGAATTGGCACCGAAAACATTGGCGATCCAATTTGCCGAGAAGATGACGCTGCTGCTGGCATCGCCTCTATACTGGTTCGGTAAAATCATGTACCCGTTTATCTATGCACTGAACGGAGCTTCGCGTCTTCTTCTTCGTATATTTGGCGTAAAGCCGGCTGGACATGAGACGGTCCATTCCGAGGAGGAGTTGAAGTGGATTGTGGATCAGAGCTACGAGAGCGGCGAGATCAACCAAACTGAGCTGGATTACCTGAAGAATATATTCGCTTTTGATGAGCGCACCTTACAGGAAATCATGATTCCTAGAGAGCGAATCATTACGGTGGAACAGGGCTGGCCACTTGCTAAAATCATTGAGGTTCTGGGTGAGTATGATTATACCCGCTATCCGGTTGCCGAAGCAGGGAATGCCGATCGTTTCATCGGGTTTATCAACACCAAAGAGATGCTGACAGGCATTGCGGCAGGAAGGGACTGCGCCGTGCATGAATTTATTCATGAGATGCCGCGTCTTTCGGAATCGTCCTCAATCAAAGACGTCCTGATCAAGATGCAGCAATCCCGCGTCCACATGGCGATTGTAACGAATGAGTCGGGCGCTGCCGCCGGACTCGTGACGATGGAGGATATTCTGGAAGAAATCGTCGGGGATATCCGGGACGAATCGGATCGCAATGAGCTGCAAGGCGTACAGGCGTAAGTGATATAGGATTCGCACCCGATCAAGAAAAAGTAAATAACCATGCCCTCTTCCCTCCATTTGGGAGGTGAGAGGGCATTTTTTTGTTATATTCTCTATGTTTCTATCGGAATTCTCAGTGTGACCTGCGTTCTGGCCTCTGCGCAATATTCTGGCTGCTCAATGGGTCACGGTTAACCAGCATTCATATATTTCACCCTGGGCTTGGCCTAATCGTGAATCCGAAGCTGTACGTACGGTTTGCAGGCAGGGTGAATTCCTCATGAATGGGCGCTCCCCAGCTGTCGTCGCCGCCTACACCCATCTGCTTGTAGTTGATGCGCAGGACGGTTTTATCGCTTGCGGGAAGTTTATAAGCATGGTCACAACGTTCCAGTTCATCCGGCGTCCACGGCAGAGCGCATAACTCCATGAGCGATGGGCTTTCGAAACGGAGGCCGACGCCGCTGCTTCCTGCGTTAAGGCTGGCGAAGCGGACATCCGTTTTATTCCCGCACTCTTGGGGTCTCAGATAGGGGACAAACTGATCCGCCACCTTCCCCGAATATCGGCCGATTTTGGCTCCGGTCTTCCGGTCCCAATAATTCTCATGAGGTCCGCGGCCGTACCAGCGGAGGGTGTCCAGTTCGTTATCCAGCAGGAACAGCATGCCGATTTCCGGAATCTCGGGCAAGCCGCTGCCAGGAATGAAAGTTTCATGCACATGAAGCGTTCCGTCAGGGAATATCCGATAGTCCAGGGTGAGGCTTGATATGGGGTGGGTCTCCATCTGATATTGACTGGAGACGATAACGGCAGGGCCCTCGGTTTGCCAGCTCAGCGATATCAGCTTCCGCTGATTATGGGCGGTTCTCCATACGCCGCAGCGTTCAGGGAGGCGGTTGCCCAGATCGTTATCGGTAACGGCCCGCCAGAAATTAGGTCTGACGGGAGCCCGCAAGTATTCCTTGCCGGACAGCGTGTAAGATGTCAGATTGCCGGTGATCTGGTTAAAGCGCAGCGAAACGGCAGACCCTGTGATGAGGAGGTCTTCTTCAGACTCGGTAACATCCAGCAAGGCATCCGTCTGCCCGTGAGTCCCGTGCTCCGATTTTTCCGTAACGTATGGCGTAAGAGCGAACTGTTCCCAGGCCTCTTCATGTCCGGCTGGCGCCCACTTGACGCTTTCCTTCCTCACGAGGGAGAGGGTAAGAATCGCTTCCTTTCCATTATGTTCCATAGGAAGGCAGGGAATCGAGAATTCGGTATGCTCGCCCGGAGGCAGGGAAAGCTGAAGTGTACCGGATTGGCTCTCTTCTCCGTTTAGTTGCACGTCCCATTGTACAAGATACTGATCCAGATTGGTAAACAAGAAGCGGTTGCTGACCCGAATCCGACCTGCGGCAGGATCGGTGCTTTCGAATTTGATGTTCTGATAGCATTTTTTCACTTCATCCAGCTTTGGCGTTTTGCTGCGGTCCGCGAAGATCAGGCCGTTCCCGCTGAAATTGCCGTCATGCGGCGTCTCGTTAAAATCCCCGCCATATGCAAGGTATTCTGTACCGTCCGGCGTCTGGGTGCGAATCGCTTGATCGATCCAATCCCATATGAAGGCTCCCTGTAAGATGTCATACTTCTCAAACAGCTCCCAATAGAGGTGAAGCCCGCCGCATGAATTGCCCATCGCGTGGCTGTACTCGCAAATAATGTAGGGCTTGCCCGGATTGCTGGTTGCATACTTCTCCACATCCTGCGGCTTGGCATACATGGTGGACTCGATATCGCTGGCCGCTTCGGATTCCCTGTAGTGGAATATCCCTTCATAATGAACCAGCCGCGATGGATCGACCTCCTTAAGGAAATCATGCATTGCTATGAAGTTGTCGCCGCCAAAAGACTCATTGCCTAATGACCAGATGAGGATGGAGGGGTGGTTCTTGTCTCGTTGAAACATCGAATTGCAGCGGTCCAATACGTTGTCGCGCCATTCGAGTTTGCTGCCCGGAATCGTATCCTTCAGTTCCTGCTGCCCATACACCCACGTGCCGTGTGTCTCCAGATTCGTTTCATCGATGACATATAGGCCATATTCATCGCAAAGGTCATACCATATGGATTGATTCGGGTAATGGGACGTCCGTACCGCATTAATATTATGGGTCTTCATTAGTTCGATGTCGGTGATCATGTCCTCGCGGCTTAGAGCCCGTCCGGTATCAGGGGAGAACTCGTGCCGGTTGACACCCTTGAACAGAATGCGCTGCCCATTGATTTGCATCAATCCGTTTTTAAGCTCGAAGCGGCGGAAGCCCGTGCGGCAGCTAACGGTTCCGAGACATGCCCCGTCTGAATCTTTCAATGCCAGAACTACAGTGTAGAGGCAGGGGGATTCCGCGCTCCATCGTTCAGGCTGATGAACGTCCATGCCCAGGGAGAAGGTGCCCTCATCAATAATGTAATCCGTGATGGTGAGTGATTGCTTCTGAACCAGTCGATGGTCATGATCGTACAGCAGCGCCTCAAGCCGAAGGGTGTCCTTATCGATGGTTTCATTAAAATAATTCGTGATGACTGCATCAATCTGCAATTCGGCATTCCGGTAATCATCATCGAGAATCGTCCGCACGAAGAAATCCGAGATATGAAGCGCAGGGACCGAATAGAGGTAGACGTCACGGAAGATGCCGCTAAGTCTCCAGAAATCCTGATCCTCAAGCCAGCTCGCATCGCACCATCGGTATACTTCAACAGCCAATTTGTTCCCGCCCTTGATCAGATAGGGAGTAATATCGAACTCGGTCGGTGTGAACGTATCTTCGCTATACCCGGCCATTTCGCCGTTCACCCATACATAGAAAGCGGATTCAACACCTTGAAAGCTAATATAAACCGGCTGCCCCTCCCATGTATCGGGTACCGTGAATTCCCGGATGTAGGAGCCTACGGGATTATATCGGGTTGGCGCGAAGGGAGCTTTTAATTCAGGCTCCGAATCGGACCAAGGGTATCTGACATTCGTATATTGTGGATAGTCGTAGCCTTGAAGCTGCCAATGGGAAGGGACGGGAATATCGGCCCAGCTGCTGGAATCATAATCGGTTTCATGGAAATGGCGAATGCGTGCTTCCGGTGTTTCCGCAAAAGCGAATTTCCATGTCCCATTCAATGACTTATATAAGGGGGACAAGGAGTGGTCGTGGTTTAACGCTTCGGATTCGGATGGGAACGTCATCATATAAGCGTGTGCCTTGTGACGATTTAGCTGAAAGATATGGGGGTTATTATTCCATTCGGGATAACCGTTTGCAGGTGCCTGGTAAACGAACTTCATACGCAATTTGCTCAGCTCCTCCTAGATTATGGTTTCCTTCTACTGACAGTATAGAGGTTAAACCCGCCTAAGAGAATAAGACATATTTCACGTTTCTAAGATAAGTGGCCGGGAATTAAGGGTTTACATGTAAAAAGGTCTATGAAATAATGATTAGTAAATAATCATTCACTAATTGATTGGAGTGTATTGGATGGTACGACCTCGCGAATTTCAAGACGAGGCCATATTTGATGGCGTCTACAGAGCACTGTGCAAAAAAGGCTACGGTCAAGTAGCGTTAACGGATATCACGCATGAAATGCATATCTCGCCGGCAGCCTTAATGAAGAGATTCGGCTCGAAGAAGAATATGTTCCTGGCATACAGCGATTATGTCATTGAATTAACCCGGCAAGCCTTCCATGAGGCCAGCCTGTCTGATCAACCCAGAATCGATGCACTAAAGGCCGTGTTCAAGCACTCTACCTCACGTATGAGCCATCCCGTTGAATTGGCTAACCACACTTCCTTCTATCTGGAGAGTACGGCCGATCCCGATCTGCTGGAGAAGACGCAGTACCGGTTGCGGCTGATCGATGAGTTTACCCGGCAGATGCTGAACCAGGCGATAACAAACAACGAAATCATTCCATGTGATGTCGCTTCGCTCAGCAGGGTATTACAGGCTGCCATCAGCGGTGCCATGCTGATCTGGATTAAAGAGTCCAACCGGTCATTGGACGAACTGTTTGATGAGTGCTTTGATGTGATATTTGCCTCGTTAACAAACAGCGATAAGCCGTAATTTCATGAGTTGAAGGGGGAGCGTCATGCCAGTTTATAACGGAAGTGGAGTCGATTTGTATTATGAAGTACAAGGGGAAGGGAAGCCGCTTGTGTTTACGCACGGGGCCTCCTGGAATCATAAGCAATGGCGGCCGCAGATCGACTATTTCTCGCAAACTCATAGAACCGTCGTGTGGGATATTCGGGGACATGGTTCGTCTGCCCTGCCCGATGGACAAGTGAATTCGGAGGATTTCAGCCGGGACTTGGCGGATCTGCTGGATCATCTGAACATAGATAAAGCTATCCTATGCGGGTTATCTCTGGGCGGTCATATCTCGTTACAGACTGCAGTTCGCTATCCTGACAAGGTTGAAGCGCTGGTACTGATAGGCACTCCATTCACGAATGCGTTCAATTGGTTCGAGCGAATGTTTGTGCCCCTGAACCGTTGGTCGAGTTACCTCATGCCGATCTCTTTATCGGGGAAAATCCAGGGCAAGATGTTATCCAAATATAATAAGGACAATCAAGCCTATATCGAGGAAGCCTTCGGCTCCATAACGCATCGCGATTGGGTTCGGATATGGGATGCGGTTACCCGAATGGAGAGCAGGCAGGACTTGCACAAGATCCAGTGTCCAACATTGCTTCTTCAGGGCGAAAGCGACACGATGATCCGCAGGCAGCAGGAATACATGCTGGAGAGAATTTCGAATGCGCGATTGGAAATCATCCGGAACGCCCACCACGCCACGAATCTGGATAACCCCGATGAGGTGAATGAAGCCATCGCTTCATTTCTGGCAGGAAACGTTATTTAGCCCTTCATTGACACTCGAAAATAGGGTTGCTACAATTTTATGTATATAGCCATCGGAATAATGGGTTAATGAGGAGGGGACGACCTTGAATCGATTCGGTTCTACAGATCCATTCATACGTAATGAACGCGAAGCATGGATTGTTGCTCGGGCCGACCAGCTCGGAGCGAAATTCGCGGAAAGAGCACCCAAGCATGATCTGGAGGGATCGTTTCCGTTCGAGAATTTTGAAGACCTGAAGGCATCCGGTTATCTGAAGCTGACCGTGCCGGAATCCTTCGGCGGAGAAGAAGCCTCCGTCTACGAGATGGTGCTTGCCCAGGAAAGGCTTGCCCGAGGGGACGGGTCCACTGCGCTGGCCGTCGGCTGGCATATTGGGCAAATGCTGCAGCTGCGTCTTTCCGGTGCCTGGCCGGCGCCGTTATTTGAGAAGCTGTGCAAGGACGTTGTGGCCGAAGGCGTCGTCATGAATGAGCTGGCAAGCGAGCCTGCGACGGGAAGCCCCAGCCGGGGCGGAAGGCCGGAGACGACTGCACGGCGGGTGACGGGTGGCTGGAGCATTACGGGACGTAAAACCTTCAGCACATTAAGTCCGATTTTGAAGCAGTTTGTTGTTACGGCGGGAATGGAGCACAGCGAGAAGGTTGGTGCATTTCTGGTTCGCAGCGGGCCCGGTGTCAAGGTTGAGGAGACCTGGAATACGCTGGGCATGCGGGCGACAGGAAGCCATGACGTGATTCTGGAGGATGTATTTGTGCCGGATGCGGAAGTGATCCGTGGACTTGATTATGAGAAACCTGAGGAACCCGTACCTACAGAAGGCGTCCTGCTTCACATACCGGCATGTTATATGGGGATTGCCTATGCCGCGCGCAATTTTGCTATCGATTTTGCACGACATCATAAACCGAATTCATTGACAGTCCCCATTGCGGAATTGCCGAATATTAAACGCCAGATCGCTCAAATCGAGGTGGATCTGCTCACAGCCCGAAGCTATTTGTATCAAACGGCCGACCGCTGGGACAAGGAAGTGGAGAACCGCGCTTCGCTAAAGCCCGAACTCGGTCTTGCCAAATACATCGTGACCAACGCAGCGGTTCGGATTGTAGATCAGGCTATGCGGATAGTCGGTGGATTAAGTCTATCCCGGAATCTCCCCTTGGAGAGAATGTACAGGGATGTTCGGGCAGGGCTTCATAACCCGCCAATGGACGACATGGTGCTGACTAACCTGGCCAATCGGGCCATTCAGGAAGCTGCGGATGAGGGGGATGAATGAAGGCCCTCCATAATAGGTTAGGCAATATGGAATTGCATGCTATATGATCATGAAGAGAATGGATGAACATGAACTGCCGGGAGGCCATCCCCGGTGGTTTTTTTGTGCAGGATCAGCTGGTTTTCTACGTTGTCGACCCCGCATTCAGCAAACCTTCAGCTAGGCCTAAGCCTGGCATAATCTTCCCCTAAGTTTACTTTCAGCTTCCTTCTCTATACTTCAAATGGTAAGACAAACTATAACCCTGAAGGAGAGATTACGATGAATCCGATAAGTAAAAAAGTATTAGTGGGCAGCATGGCGGCAGCGATTGCGCTGGGAGGAGCCGGATATCTGCAGAGCAAGACCTACGCCGCGGCAAGCACGGACACTTCCGCCTCGGTTACTGAAGAAGGGCAGACAGGCACATCTGATTCCGTAAAGAAATGGGAGGGTAAGCGGATGGATCATAAGGGAGGAGGTCCCCGCGGAGGCAACATCTTGAAAGAAACGGCTGAGCTGCTCGGATTGACCGAGGCCGAGATCCGAACGGCGCTTGAAGGCGGCAGTACATTTGCCGAGATTGCCGAAGATAAAGGGATGACGAAAGCTGTATTGGTACAGAAGCTGACCGAGCTGGAGACCGCCAAGATTGAGGAACGTCTGAGCGAAGGCAGTATTACGGAAACCGAAGCAGCCGAGTGGAAGGAGGGGCTAAGTGCCCGTCTGGAGCAAATGGTGGCGAGCAGTGATCCCGGTTTTGGGATGAAAGGTCATGGCAGAGGGGGGCATGGCTTCGGGAAATTCGGTAATCCGGAGGAAATAGCCGCCCTGCTCGGTATAACGGAGGACGAGCTCAAGGCAGGCATGGAAGATGGTAAATCGTTGGTCGAGCTGGCTGCCACCAAGGGAATTACAGAGGAGCAGCTGCTGCAAAAGCTGAAAGATCAAATGACCGAGCCCTTGAAGCAGTGGATTAACGAGAAGCATACGGACGCGGATAAATCAGGAGCTGCTGCTAAAACCGATACCGAAGATGAAGCGGTATAACGTGTATCATTTGCTTGAAACAGGTGCGGTTACGCTAAGATAATGGATGCTGCCCCGTCGCTATTCATGATAGAGGTCGCCGGCTATCCTATGGGGCGAGTTTTCAGTCAGTCCTCCACCTTGTGTGGGGGACTTTTTGGTTTGGCTCTGAATTTTTTTCGCGCAATGTGTTGACCTTAACGTTACGTGAAGGTGTACAGTGGTGTTGTCAGGAGGTGAAACCATGGAATACACGGTGCAGAAGCTTGGGAAGTTGGCAGGAATCAGTACCCGGACGCTTCGGTATTACGATGAGATTGGCATTCTGAAGCCGGCCAGGATCAACTCGTCGGGATATCGGATTTATGGGCAGGAGGAGGTCGATCAATTGCAGCAGATCCTATTTTACCGGGAGCTCGGGCTTCATCTGGACGGTATCAAAGAAATTCTGACCTCGCCATCCTTCAACAAATCCCGGGCGCTCCAGGAACACCATGCACAGCTTCTGGACAAAAGAAAGCAATTGGATATGCTGATTACCAATGTGGAGAACACGATCGCCTCCACGGAAGGGAGAATGACCATGAGTGACCAAGAGAAATTCGAAGGATTCAAACAGAGGTTGATTGAGGACAATGAGCAGAAATACGGTAAGGAAATTCGCACGAAGTATGGCGAAGAGACTGTGAATAAATCGAATGCCAAGCTGAGAAATATGACGCAGGCACAGCATGATGAGGTGACGCGGCTCGCGGAGGAGCTGTACGAGACGCTGGCCGAAGCGTTCAAGCAAGGCGATCCGGCCAGCGATCTGGCGCAGAAGGCAGCCGATCTTCACAAGCGGTGGCTCACTTATTATTGGAACGATTACAGCAAGGAAGCTCATGCTGGCCTTGCCCAGATGTATGTCGACGATGAGCGCTTTACGGCCCATTACGATGAGAAGCATCCCGGAACTGCGGAATTCCTTCGGGATGCGATTCTGATCTATACGGGCGCAAAACCTCCATCCATATAAGGCAAGCTGAAGAGAGTTGCCCTGCTCTGATTGCAAGTCCCTCTCACTGTTGTTAACACGCAGTGGAGAGGGACTTCTCTTATATGGAAGGCCAAGAAGAACCTGCGCTGTTCATCAAACCCCTGATTTCCACAATTAACCTCTTGTATTTAAGGGGGAAGTAATGGTTAGATGAAAATTGGACTATTTTTCACAAACCTACACCATGGGTGATGACTTATATAGCGAGGGTAGAATATGGATCAAATTGTACAGCATACCGTTAATATCTTTAATGATTTTCTCTGGTCTAAACTGCTCATCGTATTGCTGATTGCGGTTGGCCTGTATTTCACAGTGGGGACCAGATTCCTGCAGTTTCGTTTGATCGGTGAAATGCTCCGGGTAATCCGCGAACCCAAAAGTAAAACAAAGGGCAGTATTTCGCCCTTTCAGGCATTTGCCATCAGTATGGCGGCGCGTGTCGGGACAGGGAATATTACGGGGGTTGCTCTGGCCATCTCCCTTGGCGGCCCCGGGGCAGTGTTCTGGATGTGGATTATTGCGATTATCGGGTCAGCCTCAAGCTTTATCGAGAGCACGCTGGCTCAGATTTATAAAGTAAAGGACGGAGCGGGCGGTTATCGTGGCGGTCCGGCCTATTACATGCAGCAAGGATTGAAGAAACGGTGGATGGGTGTGCTGTTTGCAATCCTGATCACGTTATCATTCGGCCTTGTCTTTAACGCGGTTCAATCCAATACCATTACGATTGCCTTCGAGAATTCATTTGGCGCGGATCGTTTAACCATTGGGATCATCATGGCGGTTATATTTGCGGCGATCATCGTTGGCGGAGTGAAGCGGATTGCCAAAATGTCGGAGCTGATCGTTGTTGTATTGGCCGTGGTTTATGTCGGTGCGGCGCTCTTTATCGTACTAGCCAACATTACCAAACTGCCGGAAGTGTTAGTTCTTATTGTCAAAAGCGCGTTCGGCTATGAGCAAATCGCTGGCGGGACTATCGGTGCGGCGCTGCTGAACGGAATCAAAAGAGGCCTGTTCTCCAACGAAGCGGGAATGGGGAGTGCACCGAACGCCGCAGCAACCGCAACGACAAGCCATCCTGCGAAGCAAGGGCTGGTGCAGGCGCTTGGTGTGCTGATCGATACGCTGGTTATATGTACAAGCACGGCCTTCATTATTCTCTTCACCGGCGCGTACAAGCAGACCGGGCTTGACGGGATCGCGCTGACGCAGGCTGCCCTGGGTATGGAGATGGGAGCGTGGGCGTCCGACTTCCTGGCGATTATGATCTTCCTGTTTGCGTTCAGTACGCTGATCGGCAATTATTACTACGGGGAGACCAACATCGAATTTTTGAAGTCGAACCGGGCTTGGGTTTGGATCTATCGGGTAGCCGTGCTGGCTATGGTCATTTTTGGTTCGGTTACAAGCGTGAAGCTGGTGTGGGATCTGGCGGATTTATTTATGGGATTGATGGTCATCGTAAACCTTGTGGCGATCACACTCCTTTCCCGGAAGGCCTTCGCTGCGCTTAAGGACTACTTGAAGCAGAAGCGGGCAGGTCTGGATCCTGTCTTCACCAAGGACAGCATTCCAGGGCTCCATGATGTGGAGTGCTGGGATGGACAGAACATGTCGTCCTCTGAAGCGCAATAATAGATGAATGAATGTGGAATCGTCATGGCAGCAGCATTTGTTGCGGCTGTGACGATTTTTTTATTTTTAACTGTAACAATTGCGCGTTCAAACCGTTGTCTAGGTGAGAAGGGGAGGCGTAGAAGTATGCGCAATGATGAGGATCAGGAGAAGCAAGTGCTCCGGAACGGGGATTTCGAGGATGAACAGCCCGAGTGGAGCGAGAAGAAGTTTAACCGGATGGTGTGGCGGACGCGCGTGAGGCTGTTGTCGAATGCGGTGGGAGCGCTGCTGCTGTTCTATCTTTTGTACGTGCTGTATTTGTCGCTCAGTCAGATATTTTTTGATACCCCGGAGAGGAATGATACGTTTATCCGGTCTGTTATCACGGCGGTAGAGCTGCATGGAAACGGCGTTAAGGTGGAGAAAACGGGTCTTCCGAATGTTGAGGTTACGCCCCTCCTGACCCAGAAGGCAACGCTGAAGTTATATAGAGATATCGGGGGATGGCAAGTCATTACCGGTGAGGTTCGAGCTGAGCAGCCATTGTTTGGCGAGTTGACGTATTCCGTTGAAGATACCGGGGCTTATCTGAATAGTGACAGTGATATGCAGGGGGCATTTATTCTGCCTTCATCGATTATGTCTGAACAAACGACGCCGCCTGATCAACAGCGCAAGGAGGAGGGGATCGAGCAATTAGGCAGAATGGATGACGGAAATGTAGCGGATATGTCATTTTCAACGATGACTTTAATGCAGCCCGAGCAGCTGCTGAAACTTCTGGAAGGTTATGACCTGGCTGTGACGGGAATGCCGGTATATGCGGGAGAGCTTAAGGAATTCGAGGTTGGTTCAAACATTGCCGGTGGCAAAGACTATTATGTTCCGCACCTCACCCTAAGGCCCCTGTACGCGTTCGAGGAGGACAATCGACTGTCTATGTGGGGGCTCTATTTTACAGCTGAGGATGTAGGCAAGATGTCGGAGCATACTGCGAATATGATCTCCGACCTCAAATGGCTGACCGAGAGCATTCAATACAACGGTGTGGGCATAGACAAACAGCGGCTGGCATATTTGGAGAAACATGGGGTTCAGGTTTACGGCGCTACCGTGACGGGACCTGTGCGGGAGCTGGAGAAGCTGAAGGAGCAGCCGCAATTCCGGGAATTCCGCTTGGGCCGCATCGAGGTTTGGAATTGGGATTAGGTTTGAAAACGATAAAGAGGAGGCATTCATGGAGGGCCTCCTCTTTTTGTTAATGTAGATACGTGAAACAGCCAAGATGACGAAGAATCTAGCACAGGTCTTACATTACGTTAAATATTTATCCCGGAGAATATTCAGGTGGTGAAGCTCATGACCTGCAATGACGTAAGCGGCAGCGCGGGCGGAGAGGGGGTAATTGTTGAACGTGCCCTCGCGCAGCAGCGCTTCCTCCGTCAAACTTCCTATGAGCGTAATGCTGGACTGCCTGACAGCGGCGTAATCTTTAAGGGCTTCTCTCAACGGAAGACTGCCGAAGGGAGAATTCCGGACAAAAATTTCGCGGTCATAACCCGAGAATTCACGGGCATCCCCCCGCGCAATGTAGAGGATGCGGTAGTTCCACAAGCGCTCAACATCGGCGATGTGCCCAACCACCTGTTTTAAGCTCCATTTGCCTTCTGCATACTTGTAATTGGCTTGTTCTTCCGTCAGATCGCTGAGCGATTTTAACGTTTCATCATGCTGCTGCTGCAAAATCTCCGTGATGCTGCCCTCAGGGACCAGAGAGACGTACGGTTCAGCGAGGGGCAAATACTCATGAGAATCAGGCCTTGTATTCATAACAAGTTCCTCCAGATCAATTAATAAGGGCTCACGTTAAAACTATGCAGACAGGTTCAAATGAATGAATGAAAAGGTCAGGTTGCTTGCGCCCAGATCAGGTGGATAATGCCGTTCCAGTAGCGTTCTGTCTTAACGACCTTCAGCGCCGAGGCATCCACGATCTCGATCATATCCCGATTATAATGACAGCCGGATATCCGCCGTGCCGCCGGATTGAGCAGATGCTGCGCATAGCCGAGCAGCCGGTTCGTGCTCATGCCATGCTCCAGCAGGTAAATGCGGCCGCCGGGTTTCGCCCAGCGGTTGATTTGATTGAGTGCTTTGACCGGATCTTTATAACCGCATAATGAAAGGGTAGAGACCACGCAGTCAAAAGATCGTTCCGGAAGCTCCAGCGTCTCGATGTCCTGCTCCTGGAAAGTCACCTGGATGCCAAGTTCAGAGGCCATCTGCCGTGCCCGGCTTAACATCTCGGGACTGAAATCGACTGCCGTTACGTCCACCTTGCTTCTATTATAAAAGGGGAAGTTGGCACCGGCGCCAACAGCGACTTCAAGCACATGTCCCTCGACATCCTGAAGAAGCCGTTGTCTCCATTCACCGAGGCTGCGCTGTCTTGTATTCCTCTCATATCGAGCAGCCTGCTTGTTGAACTTCCGGATGAGGGAATTCTTATTCACGCGGGATTCTCCGGGCCACGCCGGTTTTGACGGCGGCTTTTACGACAAGATCACGTATGGCTTTTACAACGTTCTGGTTGAAGACACTAGGAATGATATAGGATGGGTTGCGTTCCTCGTCCGATACGGCCGATGCAATGGCTTCGGCAGCTGCCAGCTTCATTTCCTCATTAATCGTGGTCGCTCTGCAGTCAAGAGCAGCACGGAAAATACCCGGGAAGCAGAGGACATTATTAATTTGGTTCGGATAATCCGAACGCCCGGTTGCGATCACCCCGACGATATCTTCCACCTCTTCGGGTCTGATCTCCGGCGTAGGGTTTGCCATTGCAAACACAATCGGATTCTCGGCCATGGCTTGTACGTCCTCGCGGCGCAGCAGACCGCCGGCAGAGAGTCCAATGAACACGTCGGCGCCTTGAATCACCTCGCGTAAAGTACCTTCAACCTTATTCGGATTCGTATGCTCGGCATACCATTGCCACATCTTATTGCCGTATTCCTTCCCTGCAACCAGGGCGCCTTCGCGGTCGACACCGATGATGTCTTTAACGCCGGCCGACATCAGGATTTTACTGCATGCTATACCAGCCGCGCCGATGCCGCACACCACCACTCTGACGTTATCAATCGATTTGCCGACAATTTTCAGGGAATTGATGAGTGCGGCATACAGAACGACTGCTGTACCGTGCTGATCATCGTGGAATACCGGAATATCCAGCTCATCGCGCAGTCTTTGCTCAATCTCGAAGCAGCGAGGGGAGGAGATGTCCTCCAGATTAATGCCGCCAAAAGCCGGAGCCAAAGCTTTGATGCAAGCGATGATCTCTTCCGTATCCTGAGTATCCAGACAGATGGGGAAGGAGTCTACGCCGGCAAACTGCTTGAATAGCATGGATTTCCCTTCCATGACCGGCATGGCCGCATAAGGGCCGATATTTCCCAAACCGAGTACTGCGCTGCCGTCCGAAATAACAGCCACCGTATTTCTTTTAATCGTCAGTGTGAAGGCTTTTTTCGGGTCCTCCTGAATGGCTGTACACACCCGGGCCACATCTGGTGTATAGACACGGGATAGATCATCCCGGTTTTGAATTGGAATTTTGGGCTGGGTCTCGATTTTGCCGCCGAGATGCAGCAGGAATGTACGGTCTGAAACGTTGACGAGACGAACCCCTTTTAATTCCTTCACGCTATTTGTGATCTTGCCGATATCAACGCTGTCCGTTACCGTAATGGTAATATCCCGCACGGTGATGTTGCCGCTCGCCTGAATGACGTCGATAGCGACCATGTCTCCTCCAGCTTCGAATATCGCGGATGCGACCTGACCGAATTTAATCTCTTGAGTATTCATTTCCAGCCTGAGGATGATGCTTTTTCCGCCGAGTCCGTTGTTTTCCATTGCTACCTCCAAATGTTTGATCATTTTTGTAATGCCAAGGTATGTAATTGTGCAGAATGTTAACGTTATCATAGTTCGCTGAGCAGGGGGCGATTTCCTGTTTAGCAACCAAGAAACCGTGATATATATAAGAAGAATTTATTGGAAAAAGACGATCGCACAAAGTATAATCGAAGCATCATAATATGAAGGGGAGATCTGCTGTGAATGCCCGAATCGAAGAGCTTGAGAAGCGTTTAACCACCCAGCACCATAAAGACCTGTTTCTTCAGATGAAACATACACTGAAGGCAGTCGATGATTTGGCCGAACAGCACCGGGTCTACCAGGCCGTTCAGGCACTTAGTGGTACGCGTATCGTAGGGACGGAGGAAAATGTGTATTTTGACACGTTGAATCAGGTCAAGGAACAGATTGTGCATACCCTGGAGCTTACCATTGAGGATTTGGAGCACAAAGGCGATAAACATTACAAGAAGCACTTTAAGGACGGAGTCGAATAATGCAGTTCCGTTCTGCCCGGCAGTACGAATGGACTGGATGTTTGGAACGAAAGCATGAATCCTTATGGGAGGCATGCTTTTTTTGTGATCTTTTTCAGCAAAAAATGCGCTTTTTCATTACATAACAAGTTACATATTTATCCAATTTCATTGATATGTGTAATAAATCGTTGATTAGTATTATGGGATACCGATTCCATATGCTTTAAAATAATTATAGCACTGGTAAAGCTTGGACATTCGCTTTTTGATTATATCTCCAAGTTCAGTCAATTCAGATCGCAACACTTGTCTAAATGAAGGGAGGTGGGAAGCGCAGCCCGGAGGTTGTGGAAACGCTTTAATTATAAATTCAACATTAAGAGGAGGAAATATTGTATGACTTTAAGTTTGCCGAACAAAGCTTGGCTCAAAAATCTGATTATTGCTGGTTCCACGATGTTATTGATGGCTTTATTCATGGTTTTATTTGCAGATAAGGCTTTTGCCCACGGGTATGTCGATTCTCCGGGAAGCCGCGCCATTCTGTGTAAGCAGGGGCAAAACACCGATTGCGGGGCAATCGTGTATGAGCCGCAAAGTTTGGAAGCCCCTAAGGGCTGGCCAAACGCTGGTCCTGCTGATGGCAAAATCGCCAGTGCAGGCGGTGTGTTCCCTAAACTTGATGAGCAATCTGCAACACGCTGGAGCAAAGTAAGCATTACCCCGGGAACCAAAACGTTCCAATGGCATTTGACAGCCAACCATGCGACGGCAAGCTGGAAATACTACATCACGAAAGACGGCTGGAATCAAAATGCTCCACTGAGCAGAGCTTCCTTTGATCTGACGCCTTTCTGCTCCATTGACTACGGCGGTGCTAAACCTCCAACAAACTATGCTTCCACTTGTAACGTCCCTGCTAAATCCGGATACCATGTAATCCTGGCTGTATGGGAAGTAGCTGATACACCTAATGCTTTTTATAACGCGATCGATGTTGACTTCGGTGGCGGCGGCGGAACTCCGAATCCAGGCGTACCGGCACCGACGGGACTGACTTCCCCATCCCAAACAAGCAGTAGTGTTTCCTTGGCCTGGACAGCTTCCACAGGGGCTTCCAGCTATGAAATCTACCGTAACGGAACACTTGTGGGTACATCCACTACAACGTCTTACAACAATACAGGTTTAACTGCAGGCACGTCTTATACGTATACTGTGGTAGCTGTTAACAGCTCAGGCAGCAAATCCTCCGCATCGGCACCGCTTACGGTGTCAACGTCCGGAGGCTCAACGGCCTACCCGGCTTGGAGTGCAACAGCTGTTTATACCAATGGCAATAAAGTCAGCCACAATGGCGTGAACTATGAAGCGAAATGGTGGACACAAGGTGAAACTCCTGGATCTGCCGAAGTATGGAAAGTAATCCCTTAACCAACAGTACGAGAGGATCCGGCGTCCTATGACTGCCGGATCTTTTTTTATGCAATGGCAGAAACGGCCAAACTTTACTTTTGTTATGAGAATGCTATGATATGAAGGTAAGAAGGCGGCATTTTGTTAGAACGAGAGGAGAATCATGTTAAAGACGGATTATGTTGATGTACTGACCGTAATATCCACGAAATTATATGATTCTGCAGCTAGAGTGATCCAGACTTCCAGCCGATTAATGCAGGCCAATACCTTCTGCATCGCACTGAACGACCGGCATACAACAACCGTTTTGAAATCGTTTAACCGGGAAACGATTATGCTTGAGGAAGGCTTGATCGTAGCGAACGAGGATTCCTATTGTCATCTTGTTATTGAGAAATCGGAAGGACCGCTTGTGATACCGAATAATTTGACGCATGCGTTGACCAAGGACATGGATGCCACGCGGTTTGTTGGCGGATGCTCGTTTATGGGCGTTCCGATCGTTACAAGCTCGGGCGAGATCTATGGCTCTTTGTGTGCTTTCGATCATAACTTTTACGAGTACAGCCAAGAGGATATCGATTTGCTGTTATCACTCTCGGCATTCTTTGGAGATATGCTTGAATTGGAGTCCACCATCGATGAATTGAAGCAGATGGAAGATGAGAACGACCGAATTTTGCAAGAGAAGTCAGAGCTGCTGGCCGTGATGAGTCATGAAATCCGCACTCCGATGAACGGGATTATGGGGATGTCGGCATTGCTGCAGTTGACCTCGCTTGATGAGGAGCAGAGGGAATATGTGGAGCTGATTGAGCAGAGCAGCGAATCGCTTCTCTCCATGATCGAACATATCCTGGAGTATTCCAAGGTCGAGAATACCAAGATGGAGCTGGTTATGGAGCCGTTTTACCTCCGTCCGCTGATGAAGCAGGTGACCAGCCTATTTATGAATGACGTGCAGCGTAAGGGGATCCGACTCCATGTCGTTATTGGCGATGAAGTGCCTGAGAAGGTGACAGCAGACGCCAATAAGATTAGGCAGGTGCTTATCAATTTGATCTCCAACGCCATCAAATTCACGAGTGAAGGAGAGGTATCGGTCGCTGTTGGAATCTCTCCAGAAACGCAAGCCATCAAGATATCCGTTCGAGATACGGGAATAGGCATTCCAGCTGACCGGAGACATCGCTTGTTCAAGTCCTTCTCTCAAGCCCACCATGCTGAAGTGACCAGAGAATACACCGGAACGGGTCTTGGCCTGTCGATCTGCAAACAGCTAACGGAGCTGATGAATGGTCGAATCTGGCTGGAGGAGACTTCTGGCGAAGGAGCATGTTTTACCTTTACAATCCCTTTAATAGGCATGATGGAACCGGTAAATACATGATTTCATAATAATAAATAGGAAAGCTGCTGGCTGGCAGCAGCTTAATCAGGGCACCCATACGGGTGCTTTTTGTGTTTTTCGCAGGTGAACCAAGAGGAAACCATCCTTAAGCCCGGTATACCGTGATGCCCCGTTCTTGAAATGGCTTAATATCCGAGTCGGATGCCGAAGCGCCGGTTACAAGGGTGTGAATGGCGCTGTTGGGTGCAACGGTGTGCAGGGATAGCTTGCCAATCTTGCTGTGGTCTGTGACAACAACGATCTCACCGGCAGCCTGAATCATGCTCTGCTTGGCCGGGACGAGCAGTGCCTCCGGGTGCATTAAGCCATACTGCGGATGCAGGGCAGGGGTCCCGATGAACGCTTTTTCCACATGCAGTGATTTCAGCACATGATCGGTGAACATGCCATTCAGCATATAACTGGACGGGTAGAGCTCCCCGCCGGTCAGAATAACCTTGATGCCTGGAGCATCGCGAAGTTCGACAGCCACGTTCATGTCGTTGGTAATGACGGTAATGTCCGAGCGGTGTACCAGATGTGTAGCAATATGAAGGGTAGTTGTCCCCGAATCAATGATGATATTCTCGCCGTCCTCCACAAGTGATGCCGCGAGCTGGCCAATCCGAATCTTCTCATCCCGATGAAAGTTGGTTCGTTCATTAAATGATGGCTCGTTATGCGTCCATTGCTCCATGATGACGCCGCCGTGCGTACGCTTTAAAGCGCCTTCCTGTTCAATCTCCGCCAGATCCCGGCGGATGGTGGCCGTATGAACGCCGAATTCCGATGCCAGTGCAGCAACCGTTGCCGTACGGTATTGTCTTACATAATCAATGATTCTTTTTTTTCGTTCATGTGCCAGCAATCGATGATATCTCCCTTCCTATTAAGACGATGAATGAATTAGATGCGTTTGTACATACAATGCGCACTTTTGCTCTTTTATGCTTATGGATTCCATGTCTCTACAGTGTACCCTCACTATGTTAACGCAATGTTAAACCCCTTGATGCTATGCGAATTTACAAAATCCGTACGAAGGCCTAACACTCCCCTAATATTGCAGATTTACAATCAAACTAAATAAAAATGAGCAAAAATGATCATTACATGTGCATTTGATGCGTATTTATTATCGAGAGCATGTAAAGGTTTTCATTTCAATGAATTTTGTTCATTATTTGCTTGTCATGATAGCATCATTACATTTTCGTGAGGGGGATAGCTCTTGGCATCTATTGAATTTGTGAAAGTAAGCAAGTGGTTTGATCGTCAACCCGTCATTCAGAATTTGGATCTAACCATTGAGGATGGCAAATTCACCGTATTGGTAGGTCCGTCAGGGTGCGGGAAAACCACGCTCCTGCGGATGATTGCGGGCATTGACCCTCAAACCTCCGGTTCCGTTCTCATCGATGGCCAGGACGTTACACGGATTGCACCGGGTAAACGTGGCGTGGCCATGGTATTTCAGAACTATGCAATCTATCCGACCATGTCGGTCCGCGAAAATATCGAGTTCGGTCTTGTGAACAACAAGGTTCCCAAAGCGGAGCGGACACGTCTGGTAGAGACCATTGGAGAAACCGTCGGATTGAACGATTACCTGGACCGCAGGCCATCCACCTTGTCCGGCGGACAGCGGCAGCGGGTGGCTTTAGCCCGGGCGATGGTCAAGAACCCGTCGGTATTTCTAATGGATGAACCGCTGTCTAATCTGGATGCAAAACTGCGGGTTCAGATGCGGATTGAACTGATTGAGCTGCACAAGAAGCTCGGAACAACCTTTGTGTACGTGACCCATGATCAGGTAGAGGCGATGTCGATGGCCGATACCATCGTGCTTATGAACAAAGGCGTCATTCAGCAGGAGGCGCCGCCGGAGATAGTATACCGCAAGCCCAGCAATCGGTTTGCCGCACAGTTTATCGGGGTTCCTCCGATGAACATTGCGCCGCTTGGCAACGATAACACAACATTCGGCTTCCGTCCGGAGAGTGTCGTGGTTGGTACAGAGCCCGGCTCGTTTCATTATAAGGCTAAGGGTGAGATCATCACGCGTGAAATGCTGGGCGCCGAGACCATTTATCAGGTGAAAACGACGGAGGGTCAGGCATTCATGGTGAAGTGCCTGGAAGATGAGTTCCATGTGGATCAGGAGGTTTATCTCGGCGTGCCAGCCGATAAATTGTTTTTTTTCGGTGCAGACGAGAAGCGGGTCGAGGAGCAGGATGCTCGTTACCGGGAGTTCATGGAGCGGCTGAGAGGGCTGGTACATGGATAAGAAGCGAATATGGGAGGGGCTCAGACCTTATGTGCTGATCGCACCGGCGATGGCGGGCATTATGCTGTTCGTGATGTATCCGGTAGGGTATCTGATTTACTTAAGTTTGTTCAAATACAATCTGATGAACAAAGACAAGAGCAAGTTTGTCGGATGGGATAATTTCACTCAGATTCTGGGCCGCGGCGATTTCTACAAGGCGCTCTGGAACACCACCATCTATACAGCAGGCGTTGTGGTATTGACCATGCTGCTGTCTCTGCTGATTGCGGTATGGCTTAACAAAAAAAGCCGTTTCAACTCCGTCGTTCAGGCCGGGATTTTCACGCCTCATGTCGTATCCATCGTATCGATCTCGCTGGTGTGGCTGTGGCTGATGGAGCCGAATCAAGGTCTGCTTAATTATGTGTTTAAGCTGGTCGGGCTCCCGCCGTCTGCATGGCTGCAAAGCTCCAAGACAGCATTAATCTCGATCATTATCGTATCGGTCTGGCAGGCCATCGGCTACTACACGCTGATTATCGTAGCGGCCTTGCAGAGCATTTCGCCGAGCATTTATGAAGCGGCTGCGCTGGATAACGCCAGTAAGTTCAAGGTGTTTTATAAAATCACACTGCCGATGATTTCGCCACAGCTGTTTTTTATCCTGATCATCATGACGATTGGTTCCTTCAAGGTATTTGATACGGTTCAGGTGATGACAGGCGGTGGACCGAACAATGCAACAACCACGCTTGTGTACTACATATACGGCTTCCGAACGACCAATATCGGGTACTCGGCAGCAACCGGCGTTGTACTCATGGCGATTATCGGTCTGCTGACGTTCATCTATTTCCGGCTGCTGTCCAAGAAGGTTCACTATCAATAAAGGGCGCGTCCATGCAGAAAGGAGGCACAGTTTGAAGACCTTTGAATTAAAAACCGTATGGATCCTGCTCGGCTATGTACTGAAGGCTGCGGTTCTCATGATTTTTATCTTCCCGTTTCTGTGGATGATCTCCACCTCGCTCCAGACATTCCGGGAGACGATGACGTTTCCGCCGACCTGGATTCCGGCTTCGCCGCAATGGGGCAATTTCATGGAGGCCATGAATGCCGCCGGTCCTTTCCTGACCTATTTTAAGAACTCCGTTGTGGTTACGGGTTCCATCATCGTTCTGCAGTTCCTGATCATGATTCCGGCTGCATATGCCTTTGCCAAATACAAATTCCCTGGCAAAACCCTGCTGTTTGGCATGATTCTGCTGGCGTTCATGATTCCGGGACAGGTTACCTTCATTCCGGTGTATCTGATGATGGCGGACTGGGGCCTGGTAAAAACCTTGCTGCCGCAGATCATACCGTTCATCTCGAATGCCTTTGGCATCTTCCTGCTGCGGCAATATTTCATGCAGATCCCGGAAGAGATTATCGAAGCGGCCCGTCTTGATAACGCCAATGAATTCAAAATTATGCGGAAAATTATGATCCCCATGTCGAAGCCGGCACTTGCTACCATTGCGCTGTTCAGTTTTGTCAGTCACTGGAATGATTATTTCTGGCCGCTCGTCATGACGGATTCGGCTGCTGTCCGGCCGTTGACCTTGGGCATTGCCATGCTCCGGGAGACGGAGGGCATCAGCAACTGGCATATCATTATGGCCGGAAACGTCATTCTGGTGGTGCCTATCCTGCTTGTGTATTTGTTTTGCTCGAAGCATATCGTGAAGGCATTTGTTTATTCAGGCATTAAATAATTACAGGAAATGACAGGTTTATACAAATCATAATCGAATAATTAAATGGAGGAATGAATCGAATGAAATCCAAATGGTATTCACTGCTATCCGTCATCCTGCTGTTCAGTTTGCTTGCCGCGTGCAGTGGAGGAGGTTCCGGGGAGACTGGCGAAGCGCCGGGAGGCGGGGGCACCGAAGCTCCGTCCGGTGATAAGGGGAAGACCACGGTTCAGTTCTGGCACTCGCTCGGAGGCAAGAACGGGGAGTACATGGACGCGCTTATTCAGCGCTTCAATGCATCCCATGAAGATATTGAAGTTGTCGGCACGTTCCAGGGAAGTTATGACGAGACGGTTACCAAGCTCCAGCAGGCGATTGCCTCCGGTACCGGTCCCGATGTCAGCATGCTGGAGCGCGCCTACGTTCAGATGTTCGCCGATTCGGAGGTGCTGGAGGATCTGACGCCTTATCTTGAAGGCTCCGGCATCAGTGTCGATGATTTCACGCCGGGGCTGATGGGGCACTCCACCTTCAATGATCAATTGGTGTCACTGCCGCTTAACCGTTCCACCCCGATTTTGCATGTGAATAAAACGCTGCTGGATGAGCTGGGGCTGCAAATTCCGACCACGTGGGAGGAGATGAAGGAAGTCGCAAATGCGCTGGTTGTCAAAGAAGGCAGCGAGTATAAACGTTACGGAGTTACGATGCCTTATGACACCTGGTATCCCATTGCCATGATCTCGCAGGCGGGCGGCACCTTTTTCAATGATGACCATTCGTCGATAGGATTCGGCGATAACGGAGCCGGCACCAAAATGTTTGCATACCTTAAAGACCTGCAAAGCACGGGCGCACTGTATTATCCGCCGGCACAGGATTCCGGCAACATTGTGAACAGCATGTTTGTGGAAGGCAAGGTCGGCATGATGTATCAATCCACGGGGTCGATCGGCGGGCTGTCCAGCACGGTGGATTTTGATTACGTGACGGCATTCCTGCCGAAGGACGAAGTGTACGCGAATCCGACCGGGGGCGCGAATGTGACAATGCTCTCTTCTTCCAAGAACAAGGAAGCGGCGTGGGAGTTCATCCGGTGGATGGAGATGGAGGAGGAAGGCGGTCTGGAATTTATTTTGCAATCGGGATACCTGCCCTTCACGAAGAAGATGGTGGAGTCGGAGAAGATGCAAGCGCTGTGGGCCAAAGAACCGAATCGCAAAGTCGCCTATGATCAGCTGGAATTTGCCGTAGATACCAATAAGGATGTGGCATGGCCAGAAATTATGCATGAGTTCTTCTCGGCTATTGAAGCGATTATGTACGATAGCAAGGATATTCCGGCTACGCTGGATACCTTCAAGAAAGAGACGGAGCGGATTCTCGCCCAATAACAATCGGTAAAGGAGTGCAGGACATATGATCGAACGACTACAGGAACCATCCTGTATGATGGTGGCTGCACATCGCGGGTACAAAGCAGCTTATCCGGAAAATACGCTGCTGGCCTTTCGCAAGGCGCTTGAATTAGGTGTGGATATGCTGGAATTTGATCTCCGGCTATCACAGGACCATGAAGTGGTGGTCATCCATGATGCAACCGTTCAGCGTACGACGAGCGGTTCGGGCGCGGT
This sequence comes from Paenibacillus sp. Cedars, assembly GCF_003184205.1. Lineage (NCBI taxonomy): Bacteria > Bacillati > Bacillota > Bacilli > Caryophanales > Paenibacillaceae > Paenibacillus > Paenibacillus sp. Cedars. The sequence continues at coordinate 5,063,638 of NZ_CP020866.1, read as the reverse complement.
TCGGGATTTTACCCTGGAGGAGCTGAAGTCTCTGGATGCGGGAGGCTGGTTCGCACATGAGTTTGAAGGGTTGAAAATTCCGACGCTTGGAGAGCTCTGCGATCTGCTCAAGGAATATCCTGAGGTATTGTGCAACATTGAGATTAAGCCAAGTCCCGACGCCATAGAGGCTGCTGATCGGGCCGTTGCCATACTGGGCCGATACGGATACCTGCCACGCTGTGTATTCACCTGCTTCGATGCAGAAGTTCTGACCTATATTCACGATACGTATGGTCTGAAGACGCAAGGGTTCCTCGGCGAGAAAATGTCCCATTTTGTCTCTGGCGAAGCAGGAACCTATACCAGGATGTGGGCGATCGGTGTGGAGATGTCGCTGCTTACACCAGCGCTTGTTGCCCGGTTCCAGGAACAGGGGCTGTTAGTCTGGAGCTATTGCCCGGACGAAGAGGAGGGTGTCAGGTACTCGCTGGAGTGTGGAGTTACAGGCATGACCTGCAACGACCCGCTCCCGGCCCTGGCGGTTACAGGCAAGAAGGACACCCTGATATGACCGATCTATTATCGAACATCCGAAGCTTGGCGGCAGGTTTGCCGGTCCATCAGCATGCAAATCTGGATGAAGTGGATTCTGTCCGGATTCAAGCCGGAGCCCTACGCGAGGTCGCCGGTTATCTAGAGACGAAGCAATGGACGGTGGTCGTGATAGTGGTTGATGGCAATACCTATGATGCGGCTGGCCAGTCGTTGGAGAGACTGCTCACGAAATCCGCTATTCAGGTCCAGGTTACCAAGCTTTCTTCGGATCAGAAGGGGGATGTCATCGCAGATGAACCCTCCCTGATCCAGGTCATACTGGATATCCAGCAGAGCAGGGCGAAGGCTGTGCTTGCAGTTGGCGGAGGGACGATCCACGATATTAGCCGGTACGCGGCTTATACCACTGGGATTCCATTCCTCTCGATACCAACGGCCGCGTCAGTGGATGGTTTCAATTCCAAGGGAGCTCCCATCATGATCCGGGGACAGAAGAAAACCATACCGGCTATTGGGCCAAGTGCGATTTTTGCCGACGTCGATATTCTCATGTCTGCTCCCACCGAGCTTACCGCAGCTGGCTTTGGCGATATGCTGGGCAAGTATACGTCCCTGTTCGACTGGAAGTTTGGAAGCCTGGTGGCAGAGGAGCCATATTTGCAGCTTTCGGCGGACATTACGAAATTCGCGCTCAGCCAATGTGTGAGTGGGGTGGAACAGATTGCCCGGCGGAGCGAGGAGGGGGTGTGCACCTTAATGGGCGCACTCATTGAATCCGGCCTGGCTATGCTGCTGTTCGGTCAATCCCATCCGGCTTCGGGTGCTGAACATCATCTGTCCCACTACTGGGAGATGGAGTTCATCCGGCTCGGGGAGAAGCAGCTGCTGCACGGGGCTAAGGTAGGCGCTGCCAGTATTGAAATCTCGAAGCTGTATCACCGCCTCGGTGAGCAGAAACTCGGGATCGTCCCTAATGCTGCCACAGACGTTGATTCTATGGCGGAGCGCATCTCCCGTCATTGGGATGATATCAGCGAAGGGATTAAAGGGATCCCGGAACCGTCCGAGCTTGGCGATCTGATGTCAATGGTGGGCGGCCCAGCAGCCGTGTCGGAGCTCCCGATCCAGAGCGAGCTGCTGATGCGGAGCCTGCGTGAAGCCCACAAGGTTCGGTACAGCCGGTACACACTTCTTCGTGCATACAATGAACAGGATGTTTTATTCGTGGATTAAGTAAGGCTGCGAACGTTGTTAAAGAAGTAAAAGGCTGTTCCTCATAGCAGATTAATCTGCTTTGAAGGAACAGCCTTTTTTGCTCATCTGGGAAATTTATTCCGCTTGTTCTTCGCCGGGTGAAGGCCAGCCGCCCCAGAGACTGACGGTATTTCCATCCGGATCGGTGAGGCTGAAGCTGTAGCCGCCATCCGGAATATATTTCATATCGCTGACGGCTACCTTTTTATTTTGCAGGTCCTGGTATACCTCGTGAATTTCATTCACCTGCAATTGAACGATGGATTGAAGATTGCCTTGTGAATCCGTAAATTCCAGCCGAGGAACATCTTCTGTCTGCACAAGACCGAACCCGGCATCGCCAATGCAGAGCCAGGCCGCAGGATCTCCCGGGGTAAAAGGGAAGGTCAGCGTAACGCCGAGCACATCCTGGTACCACTTTAGCGATCGCTCTACATTTTTTACAGGCCACTGAATTACAGCTATCCGGTGGGGGGTTGCTGCCATTGATTATACACTCCTTTTTTGATAGTTCTATCCTGAGGACTTCGCTATATATGCGATCTCAATTAAATTAAACGGAAGAAGAGGGTGCATAAGAAACGGGGTCCCAAAAAATTTCTGTTGTCATGGTAAGTAGATGACCGTCCGGATCACGGAAGGTAAAAAGAAGCCTCTCCCCGGCACGCTGCACCCGCTGCAGCTGAATACGCCGAGATTGCATGGACAGATAGGCGTTGGCAATGGCGTACGGATTGGCAGATTGAAAGCCGCGTATCAAGGATTCCATCCATTCCAAAGTGTCACGGCTCTCCTGATTCCGCTCGGATGGCAGGGCGTAACCATGAATTTCTCCGCTTGCCCGAATTCCCTTCAACCGTTTACGGGCCCGTTTCAATGCTTCTTTCACGGCTCCCTCGGTGCTTTGTATCAGTTGGGCAGCTTCCCTGGCCGTATACGAGAAAATGTCGATCAGAATGATCAATACCGTCTGATGTGCCGTGAGTTGGGCTGCGAGCAGCTCCAGCGTCTCCCTTACCAAGAAGCGGCTCTCATGATATTCCCGATCATTGCCGGCATCGGGCAGCAGAACGGGTTTCCCGGTGTGCTTACGGTAGGAATCGATCCACGTATTCCGCGCTATCCGATACAGATAGGCTTTGGTGATGGGCCGGTCAGGGGACTGCTCAAGGGCTTTGTGAATTTTGATTAAGGATTCTTGCTCGATGTCCTCTGCATCCCACTTGGACCCTGATGCAAGCTGCATGCAGTAACGCCGGAGGTCCGGGAGGTAAGAGGATATGGCTTCAGAGAATGGGGATGACAAATCGGGATCACTCCTATCAGGTTCCCTATACATTCCATAACCTGTAGGCCATTTCCTGCTGGGCAGACAAGGGGACAAGGCCTCCACGGCGATGGGTCTACGGGGCCACACGTGAGGGAGCGGACGTTTACCAACCAAGCAATAAGGGTAGTAAATAGATATGGGCATTGACCTAAATTACATCAGGATAGGAAGTGGGGGCAGACCATGAAGCTTGGTAAATATATCGCTGCATGTTTGTTGACTGTATTGGTGCTGACCGCTTGCGGAGCTAAAGAGGAATCCGGACGGGTACAGGTAGAGTTTTTTCAGAATAAACCTGAGGCGAAGGGCTCTTTTGATGCACTGATTGAGAAGTTTAATTCATCCCAATCCGAGATTAAGGTGGTACAGGTAAATCCGCCGGATGCAGAGACGGTGCTTAAGACGAGAGTTGTCAAGAATGACATTCCTGACATTATCGGCATGGGTGCAACGGATACCTATTCATTGCTGGCACAGAGCGGCATCTTTATGAATTTGACAGATAACCCGCTGCTGAGTCAGGTGGATGAGACTTATGTTCAGATGCTGAAAGACGTAGCGGGCATGGACGAGGTTACGGGCATTCCATATTCCACGAACGCTAACGGCGTAATGTACAATACGGAAATTTTTAAAGAACTGGGACTTAGCGTTCCGAAGACATGGGATGAGTTATTGGCTACAGCACAGAAGGCCAAGGATGCTGGCAAAATCCCGTTCTATCTTACCTATAAAGACGATTGGCAGACGGTGCTTCCGTTCAATGCGCTGGCGTCCAACCTGGAAGGCATCGAATTTTATATGGAGCGGCGGGAAGGCACTGTAACCTTTGCCGACAAATACCAAGAGATTGCAGAGAAGCAGCTGGCGCTGATGGATTATGGTCATGGGGATAACTTCGGCAAGAATTATGCAGATGGTAACCGGGAGTTCGCCAGAGGTGAATCCGCCATGTACATCCAAGGGACCTGGGCGATTCCGGAGATTCGGAAAGCCAATCCGGATGCACCGATCGGCTTCTTTCCGCTGCCGACCGGCAACAATCCGGAAGAGAACAAGCTGATTTCGGGAGTGGACACCCTGCTGGCTATATCCGAGGATTCGAAGCATAAAGAGGAGGCCCAGCAGTTCATTCAATTTCTGTTGGAGCCTGAAAATAGCAAGCAATATATAACGGAGCAAACACTGTTCTCCACCGTTGAGGGTGTAACGCAGGACGATCCTGCCGTTGCAGAGCTGCTGCCTTACCTGGAGCGGGGGCAAGTGATAGACTTTGCCGACCATTACATACCTGCCGCAGTGCAGCTGAACTCGGTTATCCAGTCCTTTTTACAGAACCGGGACATTGATGGGTATTTGAAGAAACTGGACACCGAATGGGACAAGGTAGCAGACAGGCGCTAACAGTTGCAGCACGAGAGAATGAAGTGCGGCAACATGAGAAGAAGGGCTCCATAATGAAGAGACGGAGGAACGTTGCCATGTTGCAGTACGATCATTCCCCGGTAAGCTTCTCAAGCGAGTTTTCTGTGACATACACGATATCCAAGATGCACTGAGGAGGACCCAACATGAACAAGCGGCTTATGCCTTACTATTTGATGACCGTGCCTGCGGTGATACTGTTCTTCGTATTTCTGACACTGCCGGCACTGCAAGGGGTGTATTACTCCTTCACGAACTGGAACGGATTTGGGGACAACTTCGATTTCATCGGATTCAAGAATTATGCGAACCTGTTTAAGGACAGCAACGTGGGCAATGCGTACTGGTTCACATTTAAATTCGCGGTGGTAGTAACGATCCTCATCAATATCTTCAGCCTGCTGATTGCCATGGGGCTTAATGCCAAAATCAAGGCGAGGAATTTCTTCAGAGGCATCTACTTCCTGCCGAATATTCTGAGTGTGCTGATTGTAGGCTACATATTCAATTACCTGTTCTCGAATGTATTCACCATTTGGGGACAAAACCTGGGGATCGAGTGGCTGTCCACCAATATTCTGGGCAGCGAGCAGCATGCCTGGATTGGTATCGTAGTCGTAGCGGTATGGCAGGGTATTGCCTATAACACGATTCTGTATCTGGCCGGGCTGCAGACTATTCCCCATACGCTGTACGAGGCTTCCAATCTGGATGGAGCCAACCGCTGGCAGGAGTTTTGGAGGATTACGTTCCCGCTGATTGCACCGTTCTTTACGATTAACATGGTGCTTGCGATGAAGAATTCCCTGATGGTGTTTGACCAGATCGTTGCCCTCACCAACGGGGGGCCGGGACGGGCGACACAGTCCATCTCCCATCTGATCTACACCGGCGGCTTCGAGGGAGGGGAGTTTGCCTATCAATCGGCTAACTCCGTGATCTATTTCATTCTGATTGCCACGATCTCGATCGTGCAAATCCGATTCCTGCAGAGAAGGGAGGGGGAGATGTAATGCGGACCAAAACCAATTGGACGGTGATGATTCTCATCACACTGGGTACCATCCTCATCCTGTTCCCGCTGTACATGACAATCACTATTGCGCTCAAAACGCCGGAGGACATGCTTACCTCCCTGTTCGGTTTGCCGAAGGAGCTTCATTTCGAGAATTTTACCAATGCGATACGAATGACCAATTTCTTCAATGCGCTGGGCAATAGCGCGATGGTAACAACGGCAACGGTGGTGCTGACGCTATTGACCAATTCACTTGTGGCGTATGCCATCGCTCGCAATATGAATCGTAGATTCTTCAAGGGACTGTACTTCTATTTCATCAGCGCGATGTTCATTCCGTTCCCGATCATCATGCTGCCGCTGGTCAAATTGACGGCCGGGCTCCATATGACCAATCTGGTCGGGCTTACGATCCTGCATACCGTATATGCTTTGGCATTTAACGTATTTGTGTATGTGGGTTACATCAAATCCATTCCGGTTGCCTTGGAGGAAGCGGCCAGAGTGGACGGCACATCGACTTGGGGAACGTTCTGGAGAATCATATTCCCGATCATGGCACCGATCAATGCAACGGTAGGGATTCTGATCTGCCTCTCCACCTATAATGACTTCCTGCTGCCGCTGATCATCATCAGCGATACGAATTCCTACACGCTGCCGCTGGTGCAGTATATATTCCAAGGGCAGTTCAATACGGACTTCAATCTGGCCTTTGCTTCGTATCTGATGGCGATGCTGCCGATGATTATCATCTATCTGTTCGCGCAGAAGTGGATCATCAACGGCATTACGCAGGGTGCCGTAAAATAATGAGTGAAGAATAGACGAAGACAAATGAAAAGCTGTACTCTGCGCGATTCGAGATGCGCGGAGTACAGCTTTTTGCTGCGGCAAGATGTGTGATGTATGCTATAAACCCATATTCATGCGCTTTACCGCATCCGGGTCCTCGATGATCGAGCAATCGGAGTTGAATATCATCGTTGAGCGCGACGCTGGCTCATAAGTCGGCCACGGCAGTCCCTCCGTATCCGGTGAGCCGCCCCGTGCGAAGGCAATCCATGCATCCTGCATCCGGTCGGACAAGGCCTGCGTTTGAGCATCCACCTGAACGCCGATATTCCGGAACAGCGCCAGCGTATTGAATACAAATGGAATTTCGAGTGCATGCATCGCTTTTCCGAGAATCGGGTGATTCGGCAGTGTCCAGTCGAATCGGTACATCCATACCGGTGCATGTCCGATCTGAGCTGAAGCGAACTGCAGGGCCGAACGCCAGAAATACAGGTCGGTCATAATCTGGGCATGTCCGTCAATGGTATAAGGGTAATCCTTGGTAAGGGGAGCCGCATCGGGGATCCCGGTCATCCGTTCAACGACGTGGACCAGATCTCTCTCCTTCACCAGGGGCATGTCCGGCCGGAAGAACAAAGCGCCTTCATCGAGATTCGTTCCGATCAGGATGGGTACATCCTTGGCCGAGCCTTCCTGAACAGCTTGCAGCGGATCCTGGGGGAGTGTGTCCGGGTCCAGGACGGGCTGGAAGAGCATGCTTACACCAGGACCCACCCGCTTCTTCAGCCGTTCCCCGGCTTCGAATATTTGCTCTCCGGTGAGGGATTCCAACCGATGCATCTCTGCTCGCGGGATATCAAGCTCCTTCAATAAACCTGCCGTAATCATCTGTGCCTCTTCCGATGTGATAACTTGGGCAGCACCGCTTTCCATGATGGCCCGGTGGAACAGCCCCTTTGCCGCAGGCATGGCCAGCAGGGCGGCAATGCTCATGCTGCCGGCTGACTCGCCGAATACTGTAACCCGATCCGGGTCTCCACCGAAGCCGCCAATATTGTCCTGCACCCACTGCAAAGCTGCGATTTGGTCCAACAAGCCGGTGTTGGAGGCATAAGATTCACCGAACGGAGCCAGATGAAGAAATCCGAGAGGGCCCAGGCGGTAATTAATGGTAACCATAATAACGCTGCCGCGGAGAACGAAGGCCGAACCGTCATAGCTTGGCAAACTGCCAGAGCCGGTGACAAACGTGCCGCCATGAATCCATACCATGACTGGCAGCGGCTCAGCAGGAGCGTTCCGGGGTGCCCACACATTGAGGTAAAGGCAATCTTCCGACACGGTCTTGGTTACGCCTCCTCCAAGCATGCTTGATGTGGATTCCAACGGCTGGAGGCACATGGGGCTGAAGGCGGTGGTGTCTTTTATCCCGTCCCAAGGCTCGGGAGCTGCGGGGGCACGGAACCGAAGCGGTCCAATCGGGGGCTTCGCATACGGAATGCCTTTCCAAACACGCACTCCGTTTTCCAAAATGCCTTGAATACGCCCGTCTTTCGTCTGTACGACAAGTTCTGACATGTTCTCTCTACACCCTTTCTCTCTATTGTGCTGGATTGGAACGCATCCCAATTTCGAATTTGCAGCGCTAAGGGATGTTATTATTACTACTACTTACTATATACACTTTACCAAGTTAGCGGCATAAGTTCAAAAAAGCACGAATCCTGAAAAACAGGCAGGAATGTCATGTCACATGAAGAATGTAAACAGGGTGGAAAGTATTCGCGGATCGTGGATACGGCATCACCTATTGATTCAGGTCATTATAGGCATACTGGAGGGATAAGCATGAACATAGCGATATTGGGCTGTGGAACGATGGGGACGGCCTATGCGCATAATTTGGCGAAAATGCCGGGCGTAACAGTAACGGGCGTGGTCGATCTGAACGCCGAACGGGCTGAGCAGGCTGCTGCCTTGACCGGGGCGAAGGCATACACGGATGTAGATTCGCTGTTGGAGCAAAAAGATTTGGAAACGGTTGCGGTGTGTCTGCCCACCTATCTCCATAAACCGTTTGTACTGAAGTTGGCGGAAAAAGGGCTGCACGTCATCTGCGAAAAACCGGCAGCTTTAACGCTGGAGGATGCACAGGAGATGAAGGCGGCCTGCGAAAAGCACGGAGTCCGTTTGTTTATCGGACATGTCGTCCGATTCTTTCCGAACTATCAGGATGCTTATCGGAAGGCCCACTCCGGTCATATCGGAACGCCGAAGATGGCTCACTTTAAGCGGTACGGGTCCTATCCGCAGGGCATGGATTTATGGTATAACGACCCGGGCAAAAGCGGCGGCGTTATCATGGATCTCATGATTCATGACATCGATTTCGCCTGCTGGCTGTTCGGGGAGGTGGAGTCGGTATATGCTTCCATCGTTAAACGGGCCGAGCCCGAGATGGAGTACGCCCAGCTGACGCTTCATTTTAAGAATAGCTCAATTGCGAGTTTAACCGGCTACTGGGGGTATCCCGGACCGTTTACGACACAGTTCGAGATTTCAGGAGATCAAGGAATCATCAGATTCGATAGCAATCAGGTGCAGTCCCTGGACATTAAACGGGTAAGCGCAGAGGCAGGGGATGGAGCAGCGGTACAGGTTCCCGCAAGTCCAAGCCTCCATGACCCTTATTATAAAGAGGTATTGCATTTCATCGAGTGTATCCGTGACGGCAGCGAGCCGCTCGTAAGCATCAAGGATGCTTGTTATGCTGTTCAAATCGCTCAAGCAGCGGAGCAATCGGCTCAGACCGGACAGCCCGTGACGATCGGAGGGACGGTTTCATGAAGAAAGTAAAAGTAGGATTCATCAGCTTCGCCCATATGCATGCAGCAAGTTATTTGTTGGGCATGCTGAAGCGGGATGATGTCGAGGTAGTCGGAATCGCGGATGAAGACGCGGAACGCGTGCGACCATATTCCGTGGATCGAGGGATTCGGTACTATGCGGATTATAACGAGCTGCTGGCAGAGGAACTGGATGCCGTCGTGATCTGTTCGGAAAATTCGCGTCATGCGGAAATCACCAAGCACGCTGCTGCAGCGGGCAAGCATGTCCTGTGCGAGAAGCCTTTAGGATTGTCTGAATCGGAGATGCTGGAGATGATCCAAGTGTGCCAGGGTAACGGTGTTCAGCTTATGACCGCTTTTCCTTGCCGTTACATTACGTCCGTACGTCAGGCCAAGGAAGCGATTGACGCCGGCCAGATCGGCGATATTCTGGCCATGAAGGGGACCAACCGGGGCAGCATGCCCGGGGGCTGGTTTATTGAACGGGACAAATCGGGTGGGGGAGCCGTATTGGACCATACCGTCCATGTCATGGATCTGATGCACTGGTTTACCGGCAGCAAAGCAGAGGAAGTCTATGCCCATGCGGAGACCCTGTTCAATGACACGGAGATTGATGATGCAGGCATGGTGCACGTCAAATTCTCGAATGGCGTTGTAGCCGTGCTGGACCCGAGCTGGTCCCGTAACCGCACCTTCCCGACCTGGGGAGATGTGACACTTGAGATTATTGGCACCAAGGGTGTGCTGAACATCGATTCCTTCGCCCAGAAGAACGACGTGTACAGCGATGTGACAGGTAAGGCCGCATGGAGCTTCTGGGGCGACGATATGGACGAAGGTCTTGTGAACAGCTTTGTGGAAAGCATCCGCGACGGCAAACCGGTTGAAATAACCGGTGAGGACGGTTACTACTCTGCCCGTGTCGCCATTGCAGCGTACGAGTCCGCAAGCACCAAGCGCACCGTCCAGCTGAAGGCGCAGGGGTAATATGGTTTGTAGATAGGGCCGTGCCTTTGTTCACGGCGCAGTCTTTGGCGCTATAAGGAGTCATTCCATTATCAGGACCGGAGTGACTTGAATAAATCGTTAAATAAGCCCCTTCGAAACGTATATTCGAAGGGGTTTGTTATGTTGGCAAAAAAGATCAAAACCGCGCCGGTTCCTTTTGGTATCCTTATAAACAAAGGAGGGCTTAACCTTGAGTACCCAGCTAATCATCCAAAAGAGCATAGCGTACATGGAGCAGCATCTGGAGGAGCAGCTGACCCTCGCAGATATTGCATCTCATGCCGGTTTTTCTCCATATCACTTCCACCGTTTGTTTCGGAAGGAGGTCGGTATGAATATCGCGGATTACCTTAGAAAACGAAGGCTTTGTTATGCGGCGCAGCTTCTGCTGCACTCCGAGGCTGCGATCATCGACATCTCCTTTCACTGCCATTTCGAGAGCCAGGAGTCTTTTACGAGAGCCTTCAAGAAATTGTACGGCATGCCCCCGGGACGTTATCGGAAAATCTTCGCGGCGCACGCTCACCATTCCATTTTTGAACAAGGAGATGATTCTATGCAGCAGCAACAGTCTCAGTCCGCATTAAAGGGCTGGTTCCTGAGCGGAAGCCATCCTCAGGATTATGAAATCGGCATCGACCGGACCACCGTCCATCAAGGAAGCACTTCGGGCTATCTTAAAGCTGTCACACCCATGGACATGGGTGCTTTTGCGACCATGATGCAGCAGTTTAAAGCCGGTAAATTCGTCGGCAAACGGATGCGATTCTCCGGTTTTGTCAAAACCGAGAACGTCAAGGAATATTGCGGGCTGTGGATGCGTGTCGACAGCCATTCAGAGGATGTGCTTCAATTCGACAATATGAACGATCGGCGCATTGTTGGCAGCACGAACTGGAATCACTATGCGATCGTGCTGGACGTGCCAGAAGATAGTGCCACGATCTCGATCGGTGTGCTGCTGATGGGAGCAGGTCAGGTATGGGTGGACAGCTTCCGCTTTGAAGAGGTGGATCGGAGTGTACCAACGACCAACCTCGAGGTTCAATACGAGATGCTGGAGGAGCCCGCCAATTTATCGTTTGAAGAGTGAAGCGAGGCTGACCAGCGTGAATTCATGTTAGATCCTTGAGATCAGAAACAGAAGCCTTCCCGAAGGGGAAGGTTTGTTCTTTTTGATGGATGATGGGGATGGGGGACAAGCGTAGCCGTTATTCGGAGTGTGCAATCATGATGATAGGAGTTGGCACACCGGGAGTGTACAGGCAGTTATGTAGCTTGTGCAAGGAGAGTAGTGCGGTAAACGGTACAGGAGCAGTGCGAGGAGCTGGAGCTGTACAGGGGACGATAATGAACGAGGCACAATTGGGGGGGCACAATATGGCCTTGTATGGGGAAACAGCCTGTTGTTATAGGAAAAATTAAAATCGTGAATCGCTAGCGGACACAGAGTACCTTATTTGGTGGAAACTAGGCATTTTCGCAAAGGTTACGGACAAGAGATCCGCTATTCCCCGAAAATGAGCAGTTGTTGAGCATAATTTTGTATAATAACGGCTCTGGTGTCCGCTCATTTTAAAAATGAGTCGATTTTTCGAAAATAACGGCTCTCTGGTCCGGAACAGCCTCCGTTGTTAGCCTTGCAATACTCCATCTCCATACCTTCGTCCACAGTAACGCATTAGGCACAGTACGCATTAGGCACAGTAACGCATTAGGAATCACGGTTATCAGTAATCAAGGGTCAAGGTGTTCGAATAGAGGAACCCAATAACTCGTGGGAACCTGGCAGCTGAAATAACAAAAGGCAGGGCAAGATTTTTAGATCTTGACCTGCCTTTTTACTCTAAAAGGAGCACCACTCACATGAATCAGCGAAGCGAACGAATCGATTCCGGAACAGCGGAGTGGTCACCTTTGTCCCGGATTTCTTCGTATGATGAATCATATCAGCAATCCGGGGAACTACAGTAGTTGGAGCAACGGTATGTCTGCTAAGCGTCTCCACAGTCTAACGGGTTCATAGAGACTCATTATTAGAGACTCAAACGCAGAGACTTACCAATCACCCACAAATCACCCACAGAGTTACCCAACTTACTTACAGATACAGCACCAACGCAATTACAGCAGCGAGCACGATCCGATAGATCGCAAACGGTACCAGCTTGATCCGGTTAATCAGCTTCAGGAAGAAGCGGATGGAGATCAGAGCGAATACGAAGGCCGCTACAAATCCGGCGATGAAGAACGGAAGGGCCTCCAGGGTGAAGTATTCCCAGTTCTTCAGCAGCGACAGGAAGCTGGCCCCGAACATAATCGGTACAGCCATGATGAAGGTAAAGTCCGCTGCCGCGCGGTGACTCATGCCGAGCATGACGCCCCCGGAGATGGTGGAGCCGGAGCGTGAGAAGCCCGGCCAGAGCGACAGACACTGGATCAGTCCGACGCTGAAGGCCTGCCTGTACGTAATTTGGTCGACGGACACAACCTTCGGCTCTTTTTTCGAGCTGACTTTGTCGGCAACGATCATAAAAATGGCCCCGATCACAAGTCCGATAAGCACTGTTTCGGTAGAGAATAAATGTTCATCGATGAAATCTTCGAACAATACGCCGAGGATACCCGCAGGAATCAAGCCTACGATAACCTGGCTGAGTTTCAGTCTGCCTGTATCAGCCGGAGCGCCAGCTTCAGGCTTTTTGCGCTTAAGTCCCAAGAGGTCCAGGAAACGGTCTTTAAACACAACGATGACCGCCAGGATGGAGCCAAGCTGAATGACAACCTTGAATGTGTTAGCTACGTATTTCGTCAGAAACTCCTCGGATTTAAGCCACATGTCGTCAACGATGATCATATGACCGGTTGAGGATACAGGAGCGAACTCGGTCAGTCCCTCGACGATTCCCAGAATAATTGCTTTGAGGATGGTTAAAAAATCCATGACCTACAGCCTCTCCCTTACATGATAATATAAAATGTTAAACCGTAATGATGTTAATGATGTATGGCATGAAATAACCTGAGCAATGGGTGATCGAATGTGCGACAAGTGCGTGCCCAGGCGTGGATCAAAACGACCGAATGTAGGATTGAATGCGTAACCCATGAGTGTATCAAAACGACCGAGTGCGTGATCAAATGCGTGTGACCCAATGCGATCGAACGCGAATGCCAACCGAACGCGTGACCCATGCGTGGAACAAAACGACCGAATGCATGATCAATTACGCGACCCATGCGTGCGAACTGCGCGCCAAACGCCTGACTAATATTTTGCCGAATAAGTGATCCATGCGACCAAATACGTAATCACCAACGTCTGATCAATTCGCACTCAAACACGAGCCCAATCGGATCTCATGGTCATTTCATGTCGTAATCCCAAGTTGACGTTATGCGGATTTTCTCCGCTTGCGGAAGAAAAAGAACAAAAACGCAATAACTGCCACAGCAATTACAGCATAAGCGATATAGGAGTAGACGTCCATGAAGGCCACGATATTCTCCCATGAATCGCCGACGGCGGCTCCAACGGACACCAGGATGATGTTCCAGATCAAGGTCCCGATGGTGGTGAAGAGCAGGAACATGCCGAACTTCATGTTGGACATGCCCGCCGGGATGGAGATCAAGCTCCGGATCAGCGGGATCATGCGGCAGAACAGCACCGTCCAGTAGCCGTATTTATCAAACCACGCATCCGCTTTGCGGATGTCTTCTTTTTTCACGCGGAGGATATGTCCCCAGCGATCCACAATCTTCTCAAGCCGCTCGACATCGAGCAGACGGCCAATGCCGTACAGAATAACCGCACCGACCACAGAGCCGATCGTAGCGGCAATAATGACGCCGGGCACCGTCAATTTCGTATAGGTTGTCATGAATCCGCCGAAGGTAAGAATGACCTCGGAGGGGATCGGAGGAAACACGTTTTCCAGAGCAATCATGAACAGAATGCCGATGTAGCCGAATTGCTCCATAATATCCGTAATCCAGTTTTCCAAAAGTTACACCTCTTTCAAAAGATAAGGACGGCTCTTCCACCCTTTATATAAGTGACTGCTTCAGCTTGCGCAGATATTGACTGCGGATGAAGAAGAAGTACAGGACCTGCATCATCAGGAAACTGATCAGCACAATCCCCATCTCAGCTGCAATGGATAGATAGAAGTAGCTCTGCAGCGCAATAAACGCAAAGATGCTGTGCACAATCGCAAGGCCAATCGGCACAAAAAACAGCAGCGCCAGCTGTCCGGTTACGATTCGCCGGAACTCCTTATCGGTCATCCCGAGCCGGGATATCGTGGCATAATGCCTGCGGTCATAATCCAGGTCGGCATAGAGTCGGAAATACAGGAAACTGCCTGCCGCAATAAAAAACACCGTGCCCACAAGCAGTGCCGCGAAGAGCAGCATATTATACAGGCTGTCCCGCAGGGCAAACAGCGTGCCGCTGACCGCCAGCGCGTAAGGCTGGCCCATCTCATAACGTACGGCCCCTCGCGGCGCGAGATGGGGAACGATGCCTTCCGTTTTCGTGAAATCATCCACGTAAAAGCCGGTGTACCGTTCCTGTCGTACCGGGTCCGTGATGGCGGCGAAGGTCGCATCACGGACGACAAGCCCGCCGAAGCGGGAATCGTCATCCATCTCCGGCAGCAAATATTCCGGCACACCAACATGATCGGAATAACCGATTTCGTGCACCCTGATTCCGGAATCCTGAAGCTGGTAAGAGGCGTGCTCCCGGTTGCGGGTATAGGCTCTGTCATTTTGAGAAGCAATCAGAACAAGCGCATCTTCGCCCCGAAGCGGCTGTTCGTCGAACGGCAGCCCCGCCATCAGCACCGCTGCCTTGTAGTCGGAGAAGGATATCAAGGCTAACGGATTCTCCACAGGCTGATCCAGAGCGGAGGCCGATGTGGCTTCCGTATATTTAACGCGAAACGATAGCGTTTCAAACGGTATTTTTTTAGATTCAAGCTCCTGCTTGATTTCATTCAAATGCTGTTTCTCGAAGGTATCACCTGCTTTGGCAAGATAGCCGATGGCGGCAGGATAATCCTCGTTGAATTGTTTCGTAAGCACCGGGATGGAGGCAAATACGCCAACCGAGCAAAAAGACACGGCCAGCACGATGGTCACCATCGAGAACATCTGGGCGTGATCCCTGAGCCGATACTGCAGGCTCGAAAGCGAGATGAGTTTGGTTCGCCTCCAGGTTAACCTGCGGCTCCGCTTCAGCCTGCGAACGAGAGCAACCCCGAGCTGAGAATAGATCAGATAGGTGCCGATTATCGTCATTATGGTTACCGGGAACATGCGCAGCTCGAGGGTTGAGGCCGTTGTCGTGGCCGCCAGGCTGTAGCTGACGATCAGCAGGACAGCGGCCAGTGCCGATAGCCATGGTGATGTCTCGGGTGCGGTTTTCGGACGTTGCCCGGATTGAAACAATTCGATTAACGCTTTGGGCCGAATCAGCCAGGATGTGCACAGCGAGATAATGATGAACAGCAGTACATAACTTGCAACGGTCAGCCCAAGCGCGCGCAGCGGCAATCGAAACGGCAGGGGCGGAATGCCAAGGAATGCCGAACCGGCCATCAGGAACAGCTTGCCTGTAATGATGCCGAATACGATACCCGTTGCTATGGCGCTTAAGCCGATGATCATATTTTCGAGAAACACCATCTTGTTAAACTGGCGGTCTGTCATCCCGTGCATGAACAGAATGCCGAACTCGCGTTTGCGTGTCTTGAGAAAAGCCCCGACGGAATACAGCACGAAGAAGAACGAGAACACATACATAATCAGCTCTGCTCCGACCATGGCCTGAATTACAACCGGATAGAACATCTCATTTGCAATGGCAGGATGGAACAGGAACAAAGCACAGACAAAGAAAATCATGACGGAGAATGCGCTGCTTAGGAAATAGGCTGCATAGGTCCGCTTATTCCTCAGGACATTCCTAAAAGCGAATTGTCGAAAGGTCATGACTTCCCCCTCCCAGCAGAGCCAGCATATCGATGATTTTCTGGAAAAAGGCTTGCCGGTTGTCGCCGCAATACATTTCATTATATAGTTGTCCGTCCTTAATGAACAAGACGCGATCACAGTAACTGGCTGCTACCGGATCATGAGTGACCATGAGGATCGTTGCAGAAGCCTCTTTGCTTGAGGCAGAGAGCGTCTGCATGACCTCTTTGGAAGCCCTGGAGTCCAGATTGCCCGTGGGCTCGTCGGCAAGAATCAGGGAGGGCTCCTGAATGAGCGCTCTGGCAATGGCCGTTCGCTGCATCTGCCCGCCGGAGATCTCATATGTGTGTTTGTTCAGAATGGACTCGATGCCGAGTTGGTTGGCAATCCGGCCCAGCCTGCTGTCCATTTCACCTAGAGCCATACCTTCCAGCGTTAGCGGAAGAACGATATTTTCCTCAACTGTCAGCGTATCCAGCAGATTGAAATGCTGGAAGACAAAACCCAGATCCCGACGCCGGAACAGAGCGGTGTCACTTCTGCTGAGAAGATGAGGGTTGCGTCCATTGATGATAACTTCGCCCGCGGTGGGCTGATCAATGGTGGCAATCAGATTGAGGAGCGTGGTTTTCCCGCTGCCCGAAGGACCCATAATGCCGACAAATTCCCCTTGGGTGACGTTGAAGTGAATGTTGCTCAGCGCTTGAAACGCCACTTTGCCCTCGTAGATTTTGGATAGATGCTTGACGCTCAGGATGGGCATATCTTCACTCCTCTAATACGATGGTATCATTGTAAAATAATTGACCGCGTCCATGCCATGTTCGTAACTTACAGTTACCTTACAACCTTGTAAGGTTTCTATTTGCATCGCAAGCCGGTGCTTCGGGAACCTGGTTTAAAGCATCTTAACCAGGATTTGAACCGGCACAAAGCCAATCCCTTACCTTCATATACGGGATCAGTGCGAGTTATGGCTGCCGGTACCTTCAAAAATAAGGCGTACCGTCGTTCCCTCATCCACCTTGGATTCGATCTCGAAGGCATGTCCGAGCTTATCGCATATTTGTTTGACCAGAAACAGCCCCATGCCCGTCGATTCCCGGAATCGGCGCCCGTTTTCTCCGGTAAAATAGGGATCGAACACCCGGGGCAGATCGCTTGGAGGGATGCCGATGCCCTCATCCCGGATCTCAAGCACAACCTTACCCTCCCGGGCATAACCATCAAAATACAAGCGCCCTTGTTCCTCCAGGGTATACCTGACTGCGTTAGTCAGCAGCTGAGTCAGCACGAAAGAGAGCCATTTCTCGTCCGTAGCGACCGTTAATCCGCTCTCCATCCGGATGGAGGGGTAAATTCGGCGCCGGATAAACAGCCGTTTTTGCTCTGAGGTGACACCTCGGACGATGCGTTGAAGCGGCAGGTTCTCGACATAGAAATCGTGCTCGAACGTATCGAGCCTGGCGGTATACAGCACCAGATCAAGCCCTTTTTTGAGTCGATCCAGCTCGTCGCCAATCGCTGCAAAACGGGGATCATCGTCATCCTGAAGAATCAGGTGAATGACCGATATCGGTGTTTTCATCTGATGGGCCCATTGGTTGATGAACTGAAGATGGCCCTCGATTTTGTGCTTGTAGTTATGCAGATCCGTTGTGTATTGCCGGAACTGGGTTCTAAGCAACTGATGAAGTGCTTCGGCGAGCGGAGTGTGGGAGGATTCTGCAGAGGATTCGCCGGTGAGAGATTCTCCCGGGAGAGGCTGCTCCAGTCGTTTATAGAAGGAACGGTTGGCAATATATCGGAAAATCAGGTAGCCGAGAAGCAGCAGCAGGCTGATGATGCCGGCGTACAGGCTGACCGTGATATTCCGGAAGCCGTCAAGTCTGTAGATCAGCGATACGACAAGAAGCTGTGCAATATAAACAATGATTAGGGGACGCTGCTCCTGCAGAAATAATCTCAAGCTTCATCCCTCCAGTTCGGAATCAGCCGGTAGCCGCGTCCCCGCACGGTTTGAAGGCCTTCCTCGATCCCGAGGTTGGCGAGTTTTTTGCGGACCCGGGTGATGTACACATTCAGCGTATTATCGTCTACAAAGGCCTGGTCATCCCATATTTTCTCCAGGAGCCTGTCGCGGCTGACCACCATCTCGGGTTTCTTCATTAACTCGTCCAATATTTTGGCCTCGGTATGGCTGATCTCCGTCTGTGTTTGCTCCAGTGAAAGGGAGAGGCGTTCAACGTCGAGCGTTAGTCCGGCGACACTCAGGATGCGCTCGTTCTGTCCGGCGGCATACGAGCCGTAGGCGCGGCGCAGCTGGCTCTTGATTTTGGCGATCGCAATTTCATAATCGAAAGGTTTGGTAATATAATCGTCCGCACCGTTCTCCAGTGCCATCACCTGCTCCATTTTGCCGTCGCGGGCGGAGATGAAGATGATCGGGCAGGTGGAGAGGCTGCGGAACTGGCGGCACCAGTAATAGCCGTCATATTTCGGCAGATTGATATCAAGAAGCACGAGGTGAGGGTCATACGATTCAAATTGCTCACGTACCGTTTCGAAGTCATGAACGGACTCCGTCATATAACCGAATTTATGAAGATGCTCTTTCAGCAGGCTGACCAGCCCGGCATCGTCCTCGACAATGAAAATTTTGAACATATCGTTAATAGTCCCTTCATCTGACATTCTACTACCGATTGTATTGTACCAAATTGTCGGGATATAAGGAAAAAACGCGTGAGTCAAGGCAGCGTACATAGGGGTGACTGGGTGGAGTTCATACCTCGTATAACCAATGCTTCACTGCAAAAAATATTTTGACGCTGGTGTCCTCACCTGATAAAATTCTTGATAATTCCAATCGAATAACTATGATAAATTTGCAAACGACCAGTCCACTGGAGATCATGAGCCCTATTCATGATCTCCTTTTGTTGTTTTATCCAGGTTTATCTACTGACAAAAGGGAGTGGGGAGATGATGGGTTGAACGCGATTGATGAGCTGAAACTGACGGCGGATGTCCTCGTGATCGGCGGCGGTCCCGCGGGACGCCCAGCGGCAGTCATGCATTTGATGAGGGAACAGCCTGGGGCACAATCGCCTCACAGGCAGCATTGCTCGGCCTGAACACCCGCGCCATTGGCGGTTATGACCGTGTGCTTGCCCGCGAAGCTTTGCAGATTCCGGCAGAATATGAGCTTCTCGCGGTCATTACGCTTGGTTATCCGGGAGACAATTCGGCACTTCCGGAGGCGCTGCAGGCGCGCGAGGTTCCTACAAGCCGCCGTTCCTTGAATGAGCTGGTGTTTGAAGCTGTGTTTTTAGGCTAGGGAATAATCCCCGGCCATTCGGCACGGAACTCAGAACCTAGGTTAACTGTACTGTCCACACTCAACGAGCCGCCGTGCGCGGCAATGATGGACTGGGTTATGGCGAGTCCAAGACCCGAACCGCCTTGCTGTCTGGTCCGGGATTCATCGATCCGGTAGAAACGTTCGAACAGATGGGGAAGATGCTCCTTCGGAATCCCGGTCCCGTTGTCGCGAACCAGCAGTACGGCATGATCCGCAGCCCTATCAAGCGTCACATGGATCTGCCCCCTGTCAGGATTCGTGTGCTGCACCGCATTAAGGAACAGATTGTAGATAACCTGCTTGATCTTGTCGGGATCGCATCGGCATAGAAGGGGGGCCGATTGAAAGAATACCTTCCGTCCTTGGGCAAGCATCTTCAGATGGGGCTCCATCTCATGCAGCAGCTGATCGAGCCGGGTTTCCTGAAGGTGCAGCTCAGGCTTGCGGTCAAGCTTGGCCAGCAGCAGCAGGTCCTCGACCAGTTTCTTCATGCGTTTGGATTCGCCGTGCATGCTGGATAACGCAGCATGCAGCTGCTGCGGGTTGTCGGCAGCGCCGCGGCCAAGCACCTCCAGAAACCCGTGAATCGAAGTGAGCGGCGTCCGCAGCTCATGGGAAGCATCCGCAATAAACCTCCGCATCTGCTCCTTGGCTTCACGTTCGGCTTGAAACGCATCCTCAAGCCTTTCCAGCATGCCGTTAAACGACTCGGCCAAGCGGTCGATCTCCTGCTGCCCTTGCATAACGGGAAAACGCTCGGCCAGATTTCCGGCATCGGTGCGTTCTACCGTCTCCACCATTCGGCTGAGCGGATTGAGCGTTCGGCGCAGTAAAGGCAGATATAACGCGATTCCACCCGCCATGGCAAGCAAGGCCAGAAGGGCAAAAATCATCAGCTGCCGCATAAGAACCGCGTGCAGCGGCTGCGTATCCATACCAAGCTGCAGCAGGCCGGAAGGGCTGTCAGGGCTGCCGTAAGGGCGAAAGACAACGATCTGCTCTGTGCCTTCGGCATTTTCAATCACTTCATATCGAATGGGCTGGCGCTCCTTGAGCTGGGCCAGGACTGCTGTATAATCCTCGGAGGGCAGCTGCGGGGCGGTGAGCCCGTTGTCGGCGGCCAAGTCCGAGTAGCTCCCATCGATATCAATCTTGGCAAGCGACATATTCGGCAGAAAGAACAGGGGTTTGTCTTGCTGGCGAGAGTTCTCCTGACCGGTGTCTTTATCCGGAAGTGCAGGCCGGTTACGAGGCTCGCGGTCAGGTTCCCAGAGCTCCTTGGGGAGCGAGCGGACCTGAAGAGCAAGCGCCTCGGCTTGATTACGGAACATGGCATTTTTCATCAATACATATTGCAGCGCACCGATCAGCACCAGCAGAAGCGCCAATACGATAAGGGAACGCGACAGCAGCTGCGTCCTTAGAGAACCAGGACCTGATGAGCGTATCCGGTCGCGGATTCTCATAACAAGTCCACCCGGTAACCGGCACCGCGAAGAGTGCGAATAACCCGGTGCTCCTTATCTCCAAGTTTCTCGCGCAGGGAACGGATATAGACCTCCACAATGTTATCCTCTCCGCCAAAATCATAATCCCACACAATATTCAAAATGTTGGATTTGCTCAGAACGCTGCCGTGTTTGGTCACAAGCAGCTTCAACAGCTTGTATTCCGTAGGTGACAGCTCCAGCGCCTCACCCTGGTATGCAATTTCCTTCTTGCGGTCATCAATGGTGAAGGAACCCAGCCGGATTTCACCCAGCAGGCTTGGAAATTGATTGCGCAGCCGTGCTTGGATTCTGGCAAGCAGCTCTTCAAAACTGAAAGGCTTAACCATATAATCATCCGCACCGATGGTTAGCCCCTTTACCCGGTCATCAATCTCATCCTTGGCCGTTAGCATAATCACCGCGACATCCTTGCCCTCTTCCTTCAAGCGTCTGCACACCTCCAGACCGTCCATCCCCGGCATCATCACATCCAGCACGACGACATGCGGCTCGAAGTTGCTTGCTACTATAACTGCTTGTTCTCCATCGGGGGCCGAGCGCACCTCAAAGCCTTCATTTCTTAATCCCAACTCCAAAAATTGCAGGATATGCGGCTCGTCATCGACAAGCAAAATGCGAATACGGTGAACAGATTCCATAACTCAAAACTCCTCTTATTTCGTTCCTTTAACTGTATCATACGTTCTCTAACTGAATGAAGTCTGAAAGCGAACTGAAAATAAACTGAAGGTGATTCGCAAATATGCATTCTCAATCAGGGAAAATAAGGATGTTGATATATATTCTGTTATCGTTAATACTATCTTAAAGCCGAGATATCAAGGTGAACACCTGTTCAAGGTCAATCATGGATGGGTGAAAGGAGGAGACTGGACATGATAGGAAATGTATATCCACCTGAGAATCAGAGCAAGGGCTCTCTCGACGGAGGAAGGATAACAGAGCTGAAGCCGATCGGTTTCTCTGGAGAAGGGTCGGCTGTGACCCGGGTGGGACCTCTTTTCTATTGGTCCTGGTTCCGCTCGCCTGTTGAAGGTTATATTGCACCCCATCCCCATCAAGGTTTTGAAATCGTGACGTATATGATGCAGGGTAAGGGTGTACACAAGGATTCACAGGGAATGCACAGCGAATTGGGGCCTGGAGGCCTGCAGTTGATGAGGGCCGGATCTGGACTTACGCATGAGGAACGTTTGACCGGACCTGATGCAGAAGGGCTCCAATTATGGTTCGAGCCGTATCTTAGGGATTCGTTGAAACAGAATCCGGCCTGTCGTCAGTATCGACCGGATTCATTTCCGGTAACCCGCATTCAGGGTGGACTGGTCAAAACGATGATTGGCGGTTCTGCGCCAACGGATCTATCCGTAGACGTGAGGATGCTGGATATCCAGATTCTGGCTGGGCATGAGGCCCAGTATGAATTGAAATCCGGCAGACGTGCTGCTGCGCTCGCAGTCAGGGGGGCCGGCAGTTTTAGCTCCGAAGAGGAGAAACTTCTATTTGAACATCGGGACTTTATGGTAATGGATACGAAGCAGGGGGAGACGATAAACCTTAAGGCGCAAGAGAATGTACGGGTCATTCTGATCGATGTACCGGAAAACCCTGGATATCCGCTCTATTCCAAGAGACCGTAAAGCGAAAAGTTTACAATATTGTAGTGGAATGAAATTTAATATGTACGATAAACTAGAGTCTGTCAGATGGGATACCGTCTGGACAGGCTCTTTTTTAGGTGTAAGAGAACCTGAATCAGGTGCCCCATGCACAAATGTAAGAAATACATTCGTATATTTAATAAGCAGATAGACCCAACAGAGCGATCCGGACGTTTATTCACCGGGCCCGTTGGGTTATTTTGGCGTTTTTTATTTCTATTATAATCTATATATACTAAATTAAAGTATAAAAAGAGACTAAAGTCCTACTCTTTACCAATAGTTGGCATGCGTTTTTGTGAGAATGGTAGCATGCGTCCCAAGACATAGCCTGTCTATAATGATTGCGGGATCACGAAAAATGACAATTTCGTCATCCCACAATCTAACGAGATGGGGGAGATACTTATTTTCTCGCAAAAAAGCTTTAAAAAATTGATGGCCGGAGCGCTTCTGTCAGCAGCAGTTCTTGGTTCTTACGGATATGGGTCTGTGAATGAAGTCTCTGCTGCCACTGCGCAGTCTGTAACAAAAGGTGTAGCAAGCTCGAATGTATATATGCGCAGTCAGCCTTCGACTTCCGGTAAAGTCGTTGATCGTGTCTATAAAGGAGACAGCGTTCAAATTCTGGGCAGCAGCTCCGGCTGGTATAAGATTAAAACTTCTAGTGGCAAGCAAGGGTACGCTTCATCTAAATTGATTACCCCAAGCAACGGCTCTTCTAACAATTCCGGAAACAATTCCGGCAGCAACTCTGGAAATAACTCGGGCAGCAACTCCGGCAATTCGGGAACAACTACCCCTTCTACCAATGCCAGCGTTGAAAAAGTTATCAGTGCAGGCATGAAGTATCTGGGCACGCCGTATGAATTCGGTTCTAACCGCAGTTCAACGAAAACTTTTGACTGCTCGGCCTTTGTCCGCCGCGCATTCATGGATGGGGCTAACATTACGCTGCCAAGTAATTCACGTACTCAAGGACAATATGTTAAAGATAAAGGAACAGCGGTTACAAACGTAAATCAACTGAAACGCGGAGATCTAGTATTCTTCATGAGTTATAAAGGATCATCAGCTTCGGCTTATGCGGGACTGGACAAGTCCAAGCAGAGAATTACGCATGTTGCTATCTATCTGGGAGACAACAAGCTGCTGCATACGTATTCGAAAGAATCCGGCGGCGTCCTGGTAGGCAGCTTCGGCGACTCTTGGAAAAACCGCTTCCTGTATGGCGGAAGTGTGCTGTAACAATGCCAATCCATTCATAGGGGGTTACCCCATACTTGGAATGAGATAGAGGGACTGCCCGGTTATGAGATCTGAAAGGATCCGTAACGGGCAGTCCTTTGTTGTTGAGATTTGCTTTTGGCTTTTGATTTCAGTAAGGTGGACATAGCGCAATGAACAGCATGAATGATGAGAACAGGAGGGACGATGATGAATGGTGGGCAGCGTTCCAACATCAGACCGGGACTTGAGGTTGATATTGTATTGAAGCAGGATCAAAGAACGGGGAAGCTAACCCGTGGAGTGGTTAAGGATATCCTGACCAATTCGCCGAACCATCCGCACGGCATCAAAGTACGTCTTCAAGACGGCCAGGTTGGACGGGTTAAGAACATTTACGAATCGTAGATTCGGTTTATTGATATGCACCAGTTGAGGAGCTGTTCCAAAACTTCGCAGATATGCGGACTTTTGGAAACGGCTTTTTTGCATATCTATGCAACTTTGT
This sequence comes from Paenibacillus sp. Cedars, assembly GCF_003184205.1. Classification (NCBI taxonomy): domain Bacteria; kingdom Bacillati; phylum Bacillota; class Bacilli; order Caryophanales; family Paenibacillaceae; genus Paenibacillus; species Paenibacillus sp. Cedars. The sequence goes on along the minus strand of NZ_CP020866.1, from coordinate 5,039,163 downwards.
AACCACCCGAGCCGTCTGGAGGTTGAGGTGAAATCAAAGATGAGAAGATACCTTTGCTTGGGGTTTATATTGATGTTTATTCTTACAGGTTGCGCGGAGCAGGAGATGTCGGGGGCGGCTCAGTCTAATCTTTCATTGAATAAAGCGGACAGGGATAGTCATGCGGAGGTTCCCGATGGGGATTTTGTGTATCGCCTGGTTAGCGAGAAGGAGCATTACGAGCCAAATGAAAAAGTTCAAGTATACGGGGAGCTGGAATATGTGGGCGAAGAGGCTGAGATAACGATCGGCCATGCAGCCTCCGCTTTTTATTTTCCGATGAAGGAGCTCATCAGGGATTATAACATCAGCTATGCGATGAATGAACCGTATATTACGACCACGTTGAAAAAGGGAGAGCCCCTGCGCGAGTATTATAGCGGCGGTGGCGGATACAACGGCGGGGATGATAAACAGTTTAAAGCGTTTATTCATTCCCTGAGGAATGGTTTTCCTGAAGGAGAGTATGTGGTGTACGGATCTGCGGACTTTATGATTGATTCGAAGGCGCAGCGTGATTCGAACAGGGAAGAGCCGAAGAGGTACAAGATTCAAGCAGAGATCGAATTCAGCGTAAGCGATGAATCGAAGTAGAAACAAGAAGCAATGAACAAGGATGACGGAATTTCATAGAGAGAGATCTTACATGCGAGTCGCTGTCACATGGCAGAAACAGCAGAAGGGGTACCCAGATCATGGGTACCCCTTCTTGATGTTCTTATTGAAAGCCTTGCCCTTGGTGGATGTTAGGGAAACCCTGCTGCCCGAAGGAAGGCTGAATGTGCTGTGTTTGATTGTGAGCTTGCGCGGTATGCTCCACTTGTTTGACAAGCTGAGAGATTTGCTGGTACTGCTGCATGGCTTGTTGATGGCCCTGCAGAGCGGATTGGATCATTTGAGTTGCTTGACGTTCGCGTTGAGCAATTTCCTCCAGGCGGGCTGCATTCTGCTGTTCCTGCTGCAGCAGTTGTTGGTACATGGCTGAGCCCTGCTGCGTTTGCTGGGTCAACTGTTGAAGAATTTGCTCACACTGACGGATTTGCTGCGAAATTTGTGAGTTATTGTTGTTCATTTGATACATTGCTTGTATTCCTCCTAAGAATTGTTGGATTCAAACTCCTGGTTAGTGTATGGAAGAATACGCAAAAACATCCTGTTTATAAGGTGAGCTGGGCTTCCAATATGTGGACGAACTCCTCCAGGAATAGCTGGTCCTCCTGATCGAACCGGCTCTTCAGAGGGCTGTCGATATCGAGAACGCCATACAAGGCACCCTCTACGATAATAGGGACAACAATCTCGCTGTTCGAGGCAGCATCGCAGGCAATATGTCCGGGAAACTCGTGTACATCGTCTACAAGCAGCGTCGTTTGTTTAGCAGCAGCCGTGCCGCAAACTCCCCGATTCATCGGAATGCGAATGCATGCGGGCAGCCCCTGGAATGGGCCAAGCACCAGCTCTTTGCCATCATAGAGATAGAATCCGGCCCAATTTGTATCGGACAGAAACTGTTTGAGCAGAGCCGCTGCATTAGACAGATTGGCAATCGCGTTTGGCTCATCGTGTATAAGTGCTTTTAACTGATTCAGGACCTGGGCATATTGCTCGCTCCGGGTGCCTTCATAAGGTGTATTTTGAAACATGCTGATTTCCGCCTTCCATTATATCGTCGTGGTTCATTCACCATAGTATAAGTATAAGATATTCGTCAAGGGACGAGCATGGGGAGCTTGATCCGGCCAGACGGCTGATTCCCCGCCAGGGTGCAAGGGTAATGAATGACAAGACCAGGTATCAACTTAACAGGTGGAGGGAGAGAAAGTGAATGCGGGCAGACGTACAAAATTTGTTTATTGGGATTCATATGCTCTATCACGCACACGAGCGTGACCTTACGATAAGTGAGATGCAGCCTGAACTGGAGCGACAAGGATATAAGGTCGGCGATCGGGAGGTTAAGCATGAGCTCGAACGTTTGACGGAAGAGAATTTCCTGACTGCACACGGTGAGGGCTACAGCTTGACTGGTGCCGGAATCGAAGAGTTTAAGGAGATTCAGAGCAAGCTTAAGGATCTCTGCGGAGAAGTGCTCAAGCCGGTAAAATCGAAGAAGGAAGATTCCATGGCATAAACATGAATAATGATGAATAATGAGAAAGAAGCCCCCGACTAACACTAGGTGCTGTGCGTTAGAGCGGGGGCTCTTTATGCTGTCGGTTCAGTATCCATGCTTCAGCTGCAGCAAACCATTTATATCGTCTCAAGAGAACCGTCCAGCTCCAATTGAAACGGATGTAAGGGAGGAGTTTCCTCCGTCTGAGGTACTTGAGCGGCTTCCGGTTGATATGTCTTCACGGGTTGGCCTATATACTTGCGAAGGAAAGCATGTACACCTGCCCTGTATAACTCAGGGTCGATATGGTATGCGTTGGCATGAATGGCTCCTTCAATAAGGAGCAGCTGTTTCGGTTCCGGTTTAACCTTGAACATCTCGATGCTCATTCGGGTCGGTACGTAATGATCCTGGGTGCCATGGACAAACAAGACCGGAAGTGTGCTGTTCCGAACAGCGCGGATTGGACTGACCTGGTCGAGGCTGAATCCGGCCTTGCGCCGAATCCTTGCATTCACCCACGACAGAAATGGCACGGAAGGGATTTTATTAAGGCGGGTAAGCTGATGACGCATTAAATCTGTCAAATCGGAATACGGGCAATCGGCGATAACGAGTTTGACCTGCGGCTCGGCGATAGACAGATATTCCAGTACGGTTCCACCCCCCAGAGATTGGCCATGCAGCCCGATGGCCACGTCCTGCCCATACTGCTGAGTGATCCAGCGAACCCATGCCTGCACGTCGTGTTTCTCATAATAACCGTAGGTGGTATATCGTCCTTCACTTCGTCCATGCCGGCGCTGATCAATGAGGAGTACGTTGTAGCCCTCCTCCGTGAACAGATCAATGAATTGGGTGGAAACTGCTCGGGAGCCGGTATAACCGTGCACGAGGATCATCCAGTGCTTGGAACCGGGGTTGTTTTCTATGGCAGCTCCGCACAGCTTCAATCCGTCAAAGCTGGTGATAGCCACTTCACTCTTTCGAAGGGATTCATATCGCTCCCTGCTGTAAAGTCCGGCTTTTTCCAGCACCGTGAACAGTTTGAGATCATTCTTCACTCTCATCCGCGTAATCTGCAGATATCCGATTTGGGTAATGGCAGCGGCGACCATAACGACGGTTAACAGCAATACAATCGCGATATACATACTCAGATGACTTCCTCCTTCTTCCGTACTGTACAGGGGGCTGTGCAACACATATTGACGGAAGCCTCCCGAATCCATCAATATATAAACATCCAGCCACTAGGATGCTAATGGATGACCAGGAACGGATCGGATTTTTCGTTATACTCATTTATACACATAGATAGTATCACCGGAAACAGCGGATACAAGTCAGTTTTTTTGTAAGGGGGGACCTCAGATCCATGTACATTTGTGAAGGAAATATTCCTGAACTGGAAGGTAGGCAAATACGGCTGCGAAGGATGACAGCAGAAGATGCGGAAGCGATGTTCCGCTGTTGGTCGGATTCGGCCACCACGGCTTATCTGGATTTGCCGGTCATGCATTCAGCTGAGGATGCGAAGGCATTGATTCAATGGCTGTTTCGGCTTGCCGAGCAGGATGAAGCCATCCGCTGGGGAGTCGAAATCATCGAAACCGGGGAGCTGATTGGCAGCTGTGGATTTAATATTTGGCAGCTCAAGGGTGCGTTTCGGGCTGAATTCGGCTGCGAGCTGACCCGTTCTTATTGGGGGCAAGGCTTCATGTCGGAAGCGGCGAAACTGGCAGCTGACTTCGGATATTCATCCATGGGGCTAAACCGGATCGAAGCCTTTGTGGATCCCCGAAACGAGCGGGCATGCCGTTGGTTTGCAAAGATCGGTTATATGCGCGAGGGCGTGCTGCGGGAGTACCGGCATACGTCCAGCGGTTATGTGGATGCAGCAGTGTTTTCACTGCTTAGGCAAGATTGGCTTAAGGCAAGGGAAAGGCAGGAGTGGTGACGTGTTGATTCAATATGAGAAGGGCAGCTCGCTTCTTCATCGATATGATCCTTTAAGCAAGCTCGTGATATTGTTCTGTACAGCCGTGATTGCGATGCTGCTTGACCAGGCCTGGCAGCAGGCGGTTTTTCTGCTTCTCTGTATCGGACAAGCCCGATATGCTGGACATATGTCAGGAAGGCAGCTGCTGGGAGGCATTCGGCTGATTGCCATCGTTGCGGTGCCTTATTTTATTCTGACCAGTCTGACCGTTCAAGGGGAGACCGTGTGGCTGCAATGGGGATCGGTATCGGTGACCATAGAAGCGCTGAATGCTGCAGGGGCCATGACCCTGAGAATGTTTACGCTGTTCCTGACCTCCATGGCGTACATCATTACAACAGACCCCAGGGAGCTGGTGGCGGAGTTGACCCGGCGTCTTCGGGTCCCTTATCGGTTTGCATTCGGCATATCGGCTGCCCTCACGTTCATTCCGCTGTTGGAGGAAGAGGGAAACCATATTCTGGCTGCCCAGCAGGTTAGGGGACATCGTCCGCCGAAGGGATTAGGAAGCCGCATAAGTTATGGATTAAAGTTTGTATCGGCAGTCTTGCTCAATGCGCTGCGACGTGTGCAGCAAACAGCGGGAGCCATGGAATCCAAGGGGTTTGGGGCGTATCCGGACCGAACGTACCGAACGGAGGTTAACATACCTTCATGGGCGGCCGTATCGGCTGTGATTTATGTGCTTGCAACGGTGTGGCTGTGGTGGATTGTTTAAATTGTTAACCGGATATATCAAAAACCGAGTTGACGATAAGGGCAGAAGGATGCAAAATATGATAATGAAGCATTCGAACGCAAGTACAGTCATTCATGACTGGAATTAAGGAGGACTCCACTTGAATTCATCATCATTTCAGAAAAAATGGTTTGCTTTTACTACCCAGGAAATTATCCTGATGGCGATGCTTGCCGCTGTTAATGCCGTTCTTACGATATACATAGGGCCGGTCAACAAGCTGTTGAACAGTCTTGGAGGACCCATTGCAACTTCGACTACAACCGGAATCTATATGATCTATGGTCTCTTGGCTTATTACATCATTCGCAAACCGGGAACAGCGGTTGTCACCTTTGCCATTGGCGGCACGATACAGGCTCTGACGGGAACGGTGTACGGCATTCCTTCCTGTTTCGTGGCTGCTGCTTGTTATATGATTGTGGCAGAGACGATATTTGCGATCTTCCGTTATCAAAAATGGAGCGCGGGCGTCCTCATGCTGGTTGGCGGAGCCATGGTTCCGCTGTGGTTCCTGTTCGCAGCCAATATGTTCGGGTATACATCCTGGCCGCTTGAAGTGCTTGGGATCGCGCTCGTTGTGCGGATTCTCAGCGGTGTGTTGCTCTGTGGTTTGGTAACCAAAGTTTTGGGAGAGGCTTTAGTGAAGACGGGGCTGCTTCGCCGGTTTGCCGCCTCAACGAAGGGATAAACGGATGTCAGGAACAACGATAACATGCCGGAAACTGGGTTTTCTTTATGATGGAGAAGAACAGCCGGTTATACAAAATATCAATCTGGAGATAGCGCGCAACCAACGGGTGGCGATCATCGGAGCAAGCGGCAGCGGCAAATCTACGCTGTGCCAGCTGCTGTGCGGTCTCCTTCCGCGCAGCGGCGGGGGCACGAGAGAAGGGGAGGTGCTGCTCGATGGCATCGATCCCGCAGCGGCGCCGATTGCTAGCATAGCGGAGGCGGTTGGGGTGTTGTTTCAGGACCCGGATGCGCAGCTTGTGCAGGGCATCGTAGAGGACGAAGCGGCCTTCGGTCCTGAAAACATGCGGGTATCACCGGCGGAGATTGAGGAGCGGGTGGCACAGTCCCTTGCCGCGGTCGGGCTGCTTGACCGCCGGCTGGACCCGGTGCGCCGCCTGTCCGGCGGACAGCGGCAGCGCACGGCCATTGCCGCGGTGCTGGCGCTGCGGCCGCGGCTCTACGTCTTCGACGACGCCTGCGCGAGCCTGGACGCCGCGGCGCAGGCGAACTTCCTGCAGCTGTGCTTCACGCTGCAGACGGAGGGCCGGACGCTCATTACCGCGTCCGGCCGCTTTGACGATGCCGCGCGCGCAGCGCAGCGCGTCATCGTCCTGGACGGCGGGACCGTCGTGCTCGACGGGCCGCCGGAGGAGCTGCTGCGCTGCTGCGGGGAGCAGCTGGCGCAGCTAGGCTTGCTGCCTCGTCCTCCAGGCGAGGCAGCGGGTGCCGCCGCCGGGGACAAACCTGTCCCGGCGGCAACTCCCCCGCATTCGGCTGAACGCCATGCGGGCAAGCCGATCGCCGCAGGTTCCGTTCCTGCCGCGGCACCCCATGCAGAAGGCGCGAGGGAGTCTGCCGCCTCCCCATTGCTTGAGGTCGATTCGCTAACATTTGCCTATCCCGGGGGCCGGGAAGCGCTGCACGGCATCCATGCCAAGATATACCCCGGCGACTGGGTGCTGCTGACCGGTGAGAACGGGTCGGGCAAAACAACCCTCAGCCGCCTGATCATGGGACTGCTGCCAGCTCCAGCAGGCAGTATACGTTGGCAGGGGGAAGATATCAAGGGCATGGCCGTGTACCGCAGGGCCGAGCAGATCGGTTACGTGTTCCAGCAGCCCGAATATATGTTTACTGCCCCCAACGTATGGGAGGAACTGATATACAGCCTTCATGGAGGGGTACCCGTGAAGAAACGACGGGAGTTGTCGGCTGCCGAGCAAGAGCGGGCCAGGTTCCTGTTGGAGAAGGCTGGGCTGACGGACCGGCTTCACATGTCCCCTTATCTGCTCAGTCAGGGAGAGAAGCGTCTTCTGAGTGTGATCAGCCAATTGATGCTTCCGCGGGCTTTGTATATATTAGATGAACCAACCTCGGGGATGGACTATGCCGCCATCGACCGGGTGATTGGCCTTTGCCAGCATATGTTGGAAGAAGGATCGGCCATACTCATGATTACTCACGATCCCGAGCTCATAAAGGAACATGCCACATCGTTCATTCATCTATAGGAACGGTAAAATGTGACTGTGCATACTACGAGGTAACCTTTATAATAGAAATATTACATGATGTGGAAGCGCTCCTGATATCAGGTAGGCGCTTTTTATGCTATGAGCCCCGATTTTGGCATATATCTTGCAAGATATCCAATAAAATGCCTGCTTCGGCAGGGGCTGTCTAAAGTAAAGGGGAGTAAGGAACGTGAACGTACTGAAACAGGATAAACGCAGTTACATATTGGTCGGGATTCTGTTATCCACCTTTATGGCTGCGATTGAAGGCACGGTTGTCGGACCGGCTGGTCCAGCCATTATTAGCAGCTTCGGCAGTGTGAGCCTGATGAGCTGGATATTTACGGCCTATCTGTTAACGATGGCTGTGACAACGCCGATCTTCGGCAAAATTAGTGATTTATACGGACGCAAGCCTGTATTTCTATACGGCTCGCTAATCTTTCTGGCAGGTTCGCTGCTGTGCGGTCTGTCCCAGAACATGACGCAGCTTATTATTTTTAGAGCGATCCAAGGGATCGGGGCGGGCGCCGTCATTCCGGTGACCTTCACGATTGTCGGGGATATTTACAATCTGGAGGAGCGTGGAAAAATTCAGGGGATGATCAGCTCCGTATGGGGAATATCCTCCTTGATTGGTCCGCTGCTTGGCGGGTATTTTGTCGATTACCTGTCCTGGCACTGGATCTTTGTCTTTAATGTACCGTTTGCGCTGTTATCGATATGGCTGATTTTCCGTTATTTCAAAGAGGAACGGACCACCCGCGAGGTGTCGATTGATTACGGGGGAGCAGCTCTGTTTACCGTGGGGATGACGGCGCTGTTATTTGCGCTCGCGGTAGGTGGCGGAGAGACCTATTCCTGGACTTCTCCATTTATGCTCAGTCTGATCATCGGCTCCGTGGTGCTGCTGCTTGCATTCCTGGTGGTGGAGAGCAAGGTGAAGGAACCGATGCTGCCGCTCCATCTGTTTAAGATCAGGGATATTACGGTATCGACGGTGGCCAACATTCTGGTCAGTGCGCTTATCATCGGGTTGACCACGTATTTGCCGCTGTGGATTCAAGGCGTTCGAGGCGGCAATGCAACCTTGTCGGGCCTGACGCTGGCACCGATGTCGATCGGATGGCTCATCGGTTCGATTATCAGCGGCCGTTTGATCGTTAAATCCGGCTCCCGGAAAACGGCGATTATCGGCGTCGTATTCCTGATGATCGGAGCGGTGGGATTGGCTTATATGCATAAGGATACGGCGCTGGGCGTGCTGCTGGTCTTTACTTTCATTTATGGCGTCGGCTTCGGATACATCTCGACTTTGTTCCAGATCATTGCACAATCCTCGGTGGGTTATCAGGTTCGGGGAGCGTCCACGGCGCTGAACTCCTTCATTCGGACGTTCGGTCAGACCGTGGGTGTAGCGGTGTTTGGATTATGGGTCAACGCGGGAATTGCGGGCAGACTTGCGGCGGAGCCGGATGCTGCAGGCATTACCAGCGACGACATTAACAAATTGCTCTCTCCGCATGGAATCGCTGAACTGCCTGAAGGGTCAGGCGGTCTGCTGAGCGGAATACTGGAGGGCAGTCTGAATTCGCTGTTTGTGGTGATGGCCATAATGGCCGTGATCTGTTTGTTTATCGTGACCGCCTTCCGCAATGCTCCTCCTGAGCCGGAGGAGGGGAGAGCGCAGCCTTCCGTGAAATCTTAAGCATTCATTTTATTAACTCATGATATAGAAGAGTAACAGGACCCCTGCCTTTTGGACGCAGGGGTCCCTTGTTTTGTATTGTACATCGTACGCACTTCGCCTTGTGCGCACGATGCGTGGTTCGGGGCATGCTTGGATGGCTGTCGACCATCAAAAGCTGCGCTTTTTCAACACTAGTCTCTCTTCATGACCAAACCCTTCGAAAGTGCCCGAAATATTGCATTAATACCCTATTCGGCCCTGACGGAACTCCGATATAATAAACATATTTCATTATAATAGGAACTCCTCATACTACATAAACCAAGGGGCTGCTGCAGCATGTCCAGATTTAATCTGTTCCGAAAAATCATTCTGTTTATCTTCCTGATGTTAATCCCGATTGTCGGTCTTTATTTTTATTCCAATCAAACCACTACGAATGTGCTTAGCGATGAGCTCAGCCAATCGAATACCAACCAGCTTGTCTTCTTTCAGAATCAGGTGAATACCAACATCGATATTCTGGCATCATGGCCGAATTTACTGCTGCATGACCCGGACATCTCCAGCTTTCGGGATATTTATCTGCAGGACAAGTATTTGAATCTGGACGCGATCAATCTGGTGAAGCAGATCCAGACGAAGCTGAGCATACAGGAGAGTTCATCAAACTGGCGAAGCCATCTGGCCATCTATTCCCCGTCTCTCGGGCGGGTGGTCACAGAGAGTGATGCCGGATTCTACTCGCCGGAGGAGCTAGCGCAGGACGTGAAGCCGGGCTGGCAGGTGACTCCTTATCAGGAGGGGACCGATCAGCGGTTTCTGTTTGTGTGGTATTCGGTGGCACCCTATTCCACTCAGCAGCATACAGGGAAGTCAAATACCATCATCAAGGTTGAATTCGATAGCACCAACATCCAGGATATGTTGGACCGCTTCAAGAGTGACGGAAGGAGCGATCCGTTCTACTATAAACCGGCTTCGGGCGTGATTTATAACCGAACCGCGGATCAAGAGCTGATCCATCAGATGATTGCGGAGCTTGGCAGCGAGCCGCTCCAGGATGTAGAGAACCGCGTGAAGGAAGTAGACGGCAAAACCTACTCGGTCAGCATCGTATTGTCGGAAACGACCGGCTGGTATTTGATTGATTATATCCCGCTATCGGACATCATGAAGCCTATCCTTACGTCAAACAGGCTCTTTTATATCTCGATCAGCGCGTTGCTTCTGATGAGCTGCCTCGCTGCGTATTTGCTGTACTCTCAGGTTCAGGTACCGATCAAGCAGCTGGTATATGTGTTTCGCAGGTTGCAAGCCGGTGATTACGGGGTAAGGGTGAAAGTTTCGGGCAGAAACGAATTCAGTTTTCTGGCTGCAAGGTTCAACTCGATGGTGGAGCAGATCCAGGAGCTGTTTGAGCATGTATATATGGAGAAAATCCACGTCAGGGAAGCGAAGCTGAAGCAGCTGCAGTCGCAGATCAATCCTCATTTCTTCTATAACTGCTTCTCATTTATTACCAGCATGGCCAAACTTCAGAAATACGAAGCCGTGGTGGCGATGTCGCATAATCTGTCCCGGTATTTCCGCTATACCACGCGTCAGGAGAGGGAGCTCGTCCCCTTGTCGGATGAGCTGGAATTTGTTACTCATTATCTGGAGATTCAGCAGATGCGGATGAAGCGGCTCCGTTATTATGTCGCTTTGACTGAGGGAGCGGGCCGCTCTGAAATTCCGCCGCTGGTCATTCAGCCGTTAGTGGAGAATGCCGTGCTGCATGGCATTGAACCCCATTCTGGCGAAGGCGAAATCGGGATAACCTTTCAGAGTATGGACGGTATGGCTTGCATTCTGGTCGATGATAACGGGATCGGGATGAATGGACAGAAGCTGTCCGACATCGAGGAGCGGTTAAACAAGCCGATGGATCAAGAAATGGGCTGCGGCGTCTGGAATGTTCACCAGCGGATGCGGCTGCGTTACGGAGAGAATGCCGGATTGCGATTCATGGCATCTCCTCAAGGCGGCGTACGGGCCATTCTCTATTGGCCAATACCGCAATTACATGGCAGTATAAGCCAGGGCAGGGGGCATGAAAATGATGAATCTCTTATTGGTTGATGACGAGAGTTACGTTACGGAGAGTTTATTTCAGACGATTCCATGGCGTGAGCTGAATATACGACAAGTCTATCAGGCTTCATCTGCCCTGGAGGCGATTGATCTGCTGGAGGAGCAGGACATTGATGTGGTCGTTACCGATATTCGTATGCCGGTCATGACCGGCTTGGAGCTGATAGAGACCATTGCCGGGAGGTGGACTCATATCCGCTGTATTTTATTGACGGGATACTCCGATTTTGAATATGCGAAGCAGGCGATTCGGCTGAACGCATCGGACTATATTTTAAAACCGGTGGACGATGGCGAATTCATGCGAAGTGTGCAATCAGCGCTGGAGTCGATCCGGGAGGAGCGGAAGGAGCTTGGAGAATACCAACAGCTTAGGTACAGTCGTAAATCGGATATCGGGATTCTGAGAACCAGTCTGATGCATGATCTCTTGCTGGGACACGAGATGCCGCGGCATGTGATTGACCACAAGCTTCGTGAATATGAAATCCCTCTTGGAACCGATCAGAGGACCATCATGCTGCTGATCCAGCTTGGTCCGAAGTTCACCGGCATGGACGATCATTCGATCAGTCTGATGGAATATGCCATCGGGAACATCGCCGAAGAGGTGTTTGCGGAGCTGTTTCGCGTGTGGCCGAGCAAGACCCCGCACAGCGGGATGATTCTGCTGGCACAATTAAAGACAGAACTCCTATCAGAAGGGACGGATGGGCCTGCTGCTTCCGATGTGATGAAGCGGTATGTGACCCAGTTTCAGCAAGATGTAGGAAGTTATTTGAAAGGCGGCATTTCTGTTCTCGTATCGGCAAGCTTTGATTTTCCGAGCGAGCTGGCAGGCGTTTATCGGACAGGGCTAAGCTCACTTTATATAGGAGGGAGCGGGGACCATGAAGCGATTCGTTTCGCTGCTGACAACGACGGAAGTCGGCGCGACTCGGCCTCCCATGCCACCCATTCCTTCATGAAGCCGCCCAGTCTGCTCCATCTTCTGGAGACGAGACAGTGGGACTCCGCTCGGGAGAAAATAGAACAGCTCTTCGTGGAACTTGAAACCGCCTTCATCGGACAGAGCGCGTTGTACGAGATTTTTTTGTCAGTTACGAATGCCTATATGTACATGGCCCACAAGCAGGGATATTATATCCACCAGCTGGACCAGGCAGGCTGGGACCCGCTCTATATTCAGCAGGTTGTTCAGTCGGCTGCCAAGCTGCGGTCCTGGTCGCTTGATATGCTGAATAAACTTCAGGCTATTTCCTCCGAACAGGAGACAACGAGCAAAAGCCATATTATCAAACAGGTGCAGGAGATGGTGACTACCGATTGTGGTCATGATCTGTCCGTCAAAACGATTGCGGACCGGGTATACCTGCATCCGGTGTATTTATCCAAAATTTATAAAAGCGAGACCGGTGAGGGCCTCGGTGACTATATCATTCGGAAAAGGATGGAGCGGGCAGTATACCTGCTGAAGCATACAAACAAGAAGATTTACGAAATTACCGCAGAGCTGGGTTATCAGAATCCGCAATATTTCAGTAAAATGTTCCGCAAGCATTACGGGATGACCCCGAACGAATACAGGGATCAAGGATGTTGCTAAAGGTGCAGAAATGTTCGATTCGTGACATAGGATGCTTATGCGCTCCCCTCTATAATTAAACATGTAATCCATAAGGTGGTAGAAGGGGGATTTAGATATGAGTGATAGAAGGAAGAATTGGCTGCTGCCAACCCTGGCCGCGTCTATCTTGCTTGCCGGAACGCTGGCTGGATGCTCGGGCGGTGGCAGTGAGCCGAAATCGGAAGCAGCACAGCCTGCCGAACCCAAAACTGAAAACGTCTACAAAGACAAATATGATCCTGAAGTTACGATTACGACGGTATGGGGCGTCGATCCGACGCTGCAATTCAAGAATGGGGAAACCATTGAGAACAACGTGGCCACGAAGTGGGCCAAAGAGAAGTTTGGCATTAACATCAAATCGCTGTGGTCCATTACGGACACCAATGGCGCTTTTGCAACCAAGCTGCGTCTGGCGATGTCTTCCGGACAGGAAATGCCGGATATTGTAACGCTCGGAACGGAGAATCAGCAGCTGGCTCAGGATTTAATCGATTCCGGTATGTTTGCTGAGGTGGGGACATGGTTTGACCAGTATGCATCGGACAATTGGAAGAGCGCGATGAGTCTGGATTCCAACGTGTGGAATCAATACAGCCGGGACGGAAAACGCATGGGTATCCCGGTGCTGGACTTTGCCTATAATCATGACTACGTGTTATGGATCCGGCAGGATTGGCTGGACAAGCTGGGCATGGGTGCACCGAAGACGATGGATGAGCTTGAGAAGGTGATGGATGCCTTCAAGAACCAGAATCCGTCGGGGCTTGCCCCGGATAAAGTCACACCGCTCAGCATTGGCTTTAAGACGTCCATGAACACTTGGATGGGAGATCCGTCCTGGATATTCGGCGCTTACGGAACGCTGCCGCAGCAGTGGAACGTGGCCGAGGACGGCAGTTTGGAGTACGGCTCGGTCAACGCAAGCATGAAGCAAGGCTTGAGCAAGCTGAACGAGTGGATGAATAAAGGGTATATTCCGAAGGAAGCCGCGCTGTGGGATGAGAACAAGACAGCGGAGCCGGCAGTAGCCGGAACCGCCGGGATTATTCCGGGGCCTTATTGGATGAGCGGCTGGCCGCTGCTGGATACGGTGAAAAATGCGCCGGAGGCCGTCTGGAAGCCGGTGCAGATTCCGACGGGGCCGGACGGTACGGCGATGCGTCATGGAACACAGTATACGAATGGCGTTACGCTGATCCATAAAGACATGGAGCATCCGGAAGCGTTCTTTACGTATCAGAACTATCTGTTTGATAACTTTGCCGTGTCCAAGGAAGGTGGCGAATTTGCCAATGGTCTGTTCGAGGGTTATGATTTTGAACTTGATGCAAACGGCGAAATGGTGCCGAATGATGAAATCCAAGGCGGTTACGTCAACGTTGTCCGCTACTTGCTGGTCCGTGACGGAGCCCGGATTCCCGATGAGCAGATGAAGGCGCTTCTGAAGCTGGCAAAAGGCGGGAAGCCGGAGAGCCGACTGGAGAAGGATGTAGCGGTAAACTACGGCAAGGATACTCCAGCCGCCGCTGAGGTGCTGCTATCCCAAGAGGAGATCTCCAAGAAAGACATGTTTACGGGACCCGTCACGGCAACGATGAAGTCGAAATGGGATTACCTGACAAAGATCGAGAACCAGACGCTGAACGAAATTATTTACGGCAAGCAGCCTGTTGAATCGTTTGATCAATTCGTGGAGACGTGGAAAGCCGGGGGCGGTGAACAGATTACGAAAGAGGTTAACGACTGGTATCAAAGCGTGAAATAGTTTATATCTGATCTGTATGAAGGGCGGCCTGCCAAGGCCGTCCTTTTTTCAATGAGGGACCCTTCCCAAACTGATTGATATCGTGCCATGAATATTGGTTTTGTGGGCTACTACAGCTCTTGGGACGGGCCCTATAATCAGGAGGTAGATTGATTTAACGGGAGGATCTTGGATGAAGAGGATAAAAAAAACATGGCCTTTCCACGTTATGCTGCTGCCGGCCCTGATCTGTCTGTTCTTGTTCAGTTATTTGCCGATGGGCGGCATCATTATGGCCTTTCAGGACTATAAGCCGTGGGAAGGCGTTGGCGGCTCTGCGTGGGTGGGCTTAGATAACTTCCGCTATTTGTTCGAACGACAGGACAGCATGCAGGTCATATGGAACACATTGGTCATCGCGGTGATGAAAATTGTGTTCAATCTGCTCATCCCGTTTGTATTTGCCATTCTGCTGAATGAAATTCGCAAAACAGCGCTTCAGCGGAGCATTCAGACGATGGTTTATCTGCCTCACTTCCTGTCCTGGGTCATACTGGGCGGCATTCTGATCGAAATGCTGGCTGTGGACGGTTTTGTCAATCGGATTCTGGCGGCGGTTGGATTGGACCCGGTCTTTTTTCTCGGCGACAATAACTGGTTCCGATTCACGGTGATTGTGTCAGATGTATGGAAGGAGTTTGGCTACAACACGATTGTGTTCCTGGCTGCACTGGCAGGTGTTAGCCCGACTTTGTATGAAGCGGCGGAAATGGATGGGGCCAATCGTTTGAAACAAACGCTGCATATTACCATCCCTTCGATGATCCCGATCACGATCGTTGTCGGAACATTGGCGCTTGGCAACATTTTGAATGCCGGCTTTGATCAAATCTTCAACCTGTACAACCCGCTGGTGTACGAAAAAGGCGATATCATTGATACGTTTGTGTACCGGACGGCTATTTTGAACGGGGAGATGGGGTTCGGAACGGCTATTGGATTGTTTAAATCGGTCATCAGTATGGCCCTGATTCTCGTATCCTATCGTCTGGCCTACAAGTGGGCGGGGTACCGTATATTCTAGTTACGTGAAAGAGGGAGAGCCATGTACCATAAAACGATGCACTACCGGATATTCAATGTGTTTAACACGTGCCTGCTTGTCTCGCTGGCCATTCTCTGCATCATTCCGCTGCTTCATGTGCTGGCGATTTCATTCAGCTCCAAAGCAGCTGCTGATGCCAGTCTGGTGGGTTTATGGCCAGTCGATTTTTCACTTGAGGCTTATAAGAAAACGATTAACAACCCGGCATTTCTGCACTCGATCTGGGTTTCCATTGCCCGCACTGTATTGGGAACCGCTCTGACACTCGCCGTAACGTTTCTGGCCGCGTATCCGCTGTCCAAGGACAACCGAGTCTTCCGCAGCCGCAGCATTTATTCCTGGCTGTTTGTGTTCAGCATGGTGTTCAACGGCGGGCTGGTGCCGTTCTATATCGTGATTCAGAAGCTGGGATTAATCAATTCGTTCTGGGTGCTGGTGCTGCCGAGCACCGTGAATACCTTCCTGGTGATTCTGATGCTGAACTTTTTCCGGGGGATCCCGAAAGAGCTGGAGGAAGCGGCTTTGATTGATGGAGCGGGTCATTTCA
Source organism: Paenibacillus sp. Cedars (assembly GCF_003184205.1). Taxonomy (NCBI): domain Bacteria; kingdom Bacillati; phylum Bacillota; class Bacilli; order Caryophanales; family Paenibacillaceae; genus Paenibacillus; species Paenibacillus sp. Cedars. The sequence continues at coordinate 5,023,169 of NZ_CP020866.1, read as the reverse complement.
AAACGCTGTTTAAAATCTTTTTGCCAATCTCGCTGCCTTCGATTGCAACCATTGCGCTGTTCAGCATGGTGTTCCATTGGAACTCATGGTTTGACGGGCTGCTGTATATCAACAACGCCAAGGACTTCCCATTGGCTACCTTCCTGCAGACAGTCATTATTCAGCGGGACATGAGCTCAATGAGCATGAGCCCAAAGGAGATGGAGATGTTGTCCCAGACAACGGTGAATGCCGCGCAGATATTTATCGGCGCAGCGCCAATCCTGCTGGTGTATCCGTTTTTGCAGCGCTTTTTCGTTAAAGGAATGACGCTGGGTTCTGTCAAAGAATAAGAGTTGAGATCATATCAGGAAACAGGAGGTTCTCGTAACATGAAGCAAATGTTTGATCCGATCAGCCCGCGCGTTCCGCATATGCTGCATGGCGCAGATTATAATCCGGAGCAGTGGCTCCGTTATCCCGAAGTGCTGGAAGAGGACATCAGGCTAATGAAGCTGGTGAACTGCAATGTGATGTCCGTTGGTATATTCTCTTGGGTTTCATTGGAGCCGGAGGAGGGGGTATTTACGTTCGACTGGCTTGACGGTGTATTGGACCGTTTTGCGGCCAATGGCATTTACGCTTTTCTGGCTACGCCAAGCGGCGCAAGACCGGCCTGGATGTCGGAGAAGTACCCGGAGGTGCTGCGCGTAAGCGAAGGGCGCGTTCGGAACCTGCACGGCTTCCGGCATAATCATTGTTATACTTCGCCTGTATACCGGGAGAAGGTTCATACGATCAACTTGAAGCTTGCGGAGCGGTACGGCCATCATCCTGCGGTCATCGGCTGGCATATATCCAATGAGTTTGGCGGCGATTGCCATTGCGATTATTGCCAGGAGGCATTCCGAACCTGGCTTCACGATAAGTACGGAACACTGGATGAGTTGAATCATGTCTGGTGGACCGCATTCTGGAGTCATACGATTACGAAATGGAGTCAGATCGAATCCCCGGCGCCTCATGGAGAGACGCAGGTCCACGGAATGAACCTGGACTGGAGACGGTTTGTGACGCATCAGACGGCCGATTTCATCCGGCATGAGATTGAGCCTCTCCGCAGGATCAATCCATCCCTTCCGGTCACAACCAACCTGATGGAGTATTTTGAAGGGCTGAATTACTGGAAGTTTGCCGATTTGCTGGATGTGGTATCCTGGGACAGCTATCCGACCTGGCATGATCGTGGCGGGGATGATGCCGCTCAGGCGGCCCGTGTTGCCATGATGCATGATATCATCCGCTCGATCAAAGGCGGACAGCCATGGATGCTGATGGAGAGCACGCCGAGTCTTACGAACTGGCAGCAGGTGAGCAAGCTGAAGCGGCCGGGAATGCATCTCCTGTCCTCCATGCAAGCCATCGCCCATGGATCGGACACCGTGCAATATTTTCAATGGCGCAAGAGCAGGGGATCAAGCGAGAAGCTGCACGGCGCTGTCGTGGATCATGTCGGTCACGAACACACGCGGGTGTTCCATGATGTGGCTGAGGTCGGAGAGATGCTCAAGAAGATGAATGCTGTGGTCGGAACGGGCGTTCCGGCCGAAGCCGCGATCATTTTTGACTGGGAGAATCGCTGGGCGATCAACGATGCGCAGGGTCCGCGGAATATGGGGGTCAAATATGAGGACACCGTGCAGGCGCATTACCGGGCATTGTGGGAGCAAGGAGTTCCTCTTGATGTCATTGATATGGAGCAGGATTTTGCCCCTTACAAGCTGCTGGTCGCGCCGATGCTGTATATGGTCCGGCCGGGAGTGGGCGAGAGGATTCACCAATTTGTGGAGGCGGGCGGCACGTTTGTTGCTACGTACTGGTCCGGCATCGTGGACGAGAATGATCTTTGTTTCCTGGGCGGTTTTCCCGGTCCGCTCCGAGAGACGCTTGGTATATGGTCGGAGGAAATCGACGCCCTGCATGATCATGATGTCAATGGGATTGTGACGAATGCCGGCGGTGGACTTGGCTTGGCGGAAATGTATGATGCCGCTGAGCTGTGCGATCTGATTCATCTGGAGACGGCCGAAGCGCTGGCCGTTTACCGATCTGATTTTTATGCCGGGCGCCCGGCGTTGACGGTCAATCAGCTTGGGAAGGGTCGAGCCTATTATATCGCTTCCCGCAACAAGGAGCCTTTTCATTCTGATTTCTACAAGGAACTCGTTGAACAGACCGCCGTTCGGCGGGCATTGGCCGCGAAGCTGCCTTCCTGCGTAAGCTCATCCATTCGCACAGATGGAGAGTCGGATTATATTTTTATAATGAACTTCTCGAACGAGCCAAGGCAGGTTGCATTGGATGGGGCTCGGTACAGCGATCTGGTCTCAGGCGAGGCAGTGGGTGCGGAGCTAGAACTGGCGCCTTATGGCGTGAAGGTGATTACGCGCAAAGTGAATGGTTAATAAACCTTAATTCAATTAGATCATCAAGCGTATCACCTTAATATGGCAGGTGTCGGCATGCTGGCACCTGTTTTATTTATATTTTCGTCCACGGCGATATCGGCATGTGATGCATCTCATGTTGGAAGCCCGTACGGTCCGAAGAGGCTGAGGCCAGTCAGCCTCTATGGACTGATTTTATTTTACTTGAAAAAGCACCGGAAATGTTGGGATTATGCCCTGTGGCTTTGTTTGGGTAGCGCTTACAATAGGGGTGTCACTGCGCAGTGAACGAATAACGAAGGGGGTATGATGATGACCGGGGATACGAAAGGAGTTCTGTTCAGGATGTTTCTTTGTCTATCGATGCTTGCGTTATCATTCGGTTTCACGGGTAACGGCTCGGCTGAGGCGGCGCCGGCTTTTGCCAAAGGAGCCGACATCAGCTGGGTCACCGGCATGGAGGCTCAGGGGTATAAATGGAAGGATAAGAATGGGATTCAGCGCGATATTCTCGACATTTTGAAGAATGATTACCAGATTAATTCTGCGCGGATTCGAGTCTGGGTCAATCCCAATATGAATGATTACATGAACGGTTATCTGAATGCGGAAAAAGCGGCTGAGCTGGCTCTGCGTGCCAAGAATAAAGGCATGAGCATTATGCTCACGCTGCATTACAGCGATTCCTGGGCCGACCCGGGGCAGCAGAACAAGCCGTATGCCTGGCGCAGCTTCACCTTCCAGCAGCTGATGGATGCGGTTTATTCCCACACCGTGTACGTGATGAACACCATGAAGAATAAGGGCGTGAAGCCGGATTGGGTACAGGTTGGCAACGAAACCAACAACGGAATGTTATGGGAGGACGGCAAAGCTTCGGTGAACATGAAAAATTATGCATGGCTTGTCAACTCGGGGCATAATGCGGTTAAGTCCGTCAGTAGCTCGACCAAGACCATAGTCCACTTATCCAACGGCTACGATAATGAATTGTTCAAATGGAACATCGGCGGCTTGATCAGTAACGGTGCGAACTTTGATATTATCGGCATGTCACTGTACCCGGAAGCGGGGGACTGGTCAACGAAGGTGGATCAGACCATCACCAATGCCAAAGACATGACCGCTAGGTATGGAAAAAGCATCATGATCAGTGAAATCGGCATGGATTACAGCCAGCCGGCGGCTGCCAAGAGTTTTATTCAGACCATTAAAACCAAAGTGGGCGGATTATCGGGAGGAACGGGGCTTGGAGTATTTTATTGGGAACCGGAAGCTGCGCCGGGTTACAATGCGGGTTATAACAAGGGGGCCTGGCAGGCGGATGGGAAACCGACCATTGCACTGGAGGGATTCAAAGACTGAGTATAGCTAAACACGATTTCAATAAGAAGAACCCTGATTCCGAAGTTAAGGAGGAGGGTTCTTCTCTTCGTTTTGCACTTACTGTCGTACGATCAATTGCGCCAGCTCCGCATGTTTTCCCATTTTGGCGAGAAGGCTGATCAGCTGCTGCTTCTCTTCTTCGTTCAGTCCGCCAAGCGCATGCTGGATGTGCTGCTCATGTATGGGGTACAGCTTCTGCATCAATTGCTCTCCGGTAGTAGTCAGTTCGGCGTAGATGACTCTCCTGTCCTCGGGACAGGGCCTGCGGCGAACATATCCTTTTGCAACCAGCTTATCAACCACATAGGTGACATTCCCGCTTTGCAGAAGCAACTGTGCGCCGATCTGCTGGATAGGCTGGCGGCCTTTGTAGAACAGCACCTCCATTACGGCAAAAGAGGTGGGGTTAAAGCCTTCGATTTTGCTGCCATTCACGACATGTTCGTTGACGCTCTTGAATGACTTGGCAAACACCCGATACAGGTGCATAGCAAGCTGTGTATCGCGATCATGTAATACCTTCATACATTCTCCCGCCTTTGATATGGACTCATGTCCTGAATTACTTCAAATCTAAGATTACGCTTAAATGAACAATTTCAACATGTGATTTGTCACAATGCTGCCGAAACATTTTCATTCTCCAGCTCCGGTATCAACTACGCCTTAAGCCTGATACGTTCCCTGAATGCCGATTCTATAATGAAATTATTCGAATGGGAAGAAAAGGGTGGGAGAATGAATCAAGTACAAACCGTAGAATCAGAGGGATTTAAACCGCTGCTCCGCAATCGGAACTATATGTTGTTGATGGGGTCTCAGCTGGTGTCCAACATGGGCGAATGGCTGTATATCATCGCGCTCCTGACGCTTGTCGGATTGAAGTGGCAAGCCGCGCCATGGGAAATTACCGCTATGACGTTATGCATGGCGCTTCCTGTTCTGATCGGAGGACCGATAGCAGGCTGGATCGGCGACCGGTATGACCGGAAAAAGATCATGGTCATTTCGGATGTTGTGAGAGTCTTCATTTTGCTGGGAGTCTTGTTGGCGGGAAATTTAATTCAAATTTATGTTCTGCTCATCGTTAAGGGACTGATGGATGTTCTGTTCTCTCCTGCCAAGAGCGGCAAAATTAAAGAAATTGTAGATCCTAAGCATATCGATCAGGCGGTTACGATCAGTTCTTCGATTGAGCAAATGTCCAAAATTATCGGGCCGTCCTTGGGCGGATTGCTGATGGCTCTGTTCGGCATACAGTTATGCTTCATCATTGATGCAGGCGCTTTTGTGGTATCGGCGCTGCTTCTGCTCGGTGTTCCAGGCCGAAAGATCGTTAAACAAGAAGGCCTGACCGGGGAGTCGCACCATGGAGTGCGGGCTGGTCAGGGCGAGCAGAAATCCTTTTTGAAGGAGATCGGTGAAGGGTTGCAATTGATTTATGGCATCCCCCTGCTGCTGGGAGGAGTTGTTACGATATGTGCAGTAGTGCTGGTGCTGCAGATGGCCGACTCCCAGATCGTGACCCTGTTCCGGCTGATTCCTAATGTATCGGAGGATCTGCTTGGTTACTGTATTTCCGCCAGCGGTTTAGGTACTTTAATCGCAGCCATGTTTGTCCGCAAGCTGAGCTGGAGCACTCTTGCCAAGATGGGCGCCGGCGCTACCGCAGCCGGTCTGGTCTTCGCCGTATGTGCCGTAGTTGTAGTGACAAAGATGCCGCATCTGCTGCAGAGCGTGGTGCTGTTCGGTTCATTCTTTCTGGCGGGCGCTGGTGGAGGATTCGTGCTGGTTCCTTTCCAGATGCTGCTCATGAAAAGAACGCCGGAGCATATGACCAGCCGTGTATTCGGAACGGTCAACAGCCTTACAAGCGGCGCGGCCATTGTCGGACCTACTATCGGTGGTGCGCTTATCACGGGAATCGGCGCTGTTCCAACATATATTGTTGCAGGACTCGGAACTGCTGCAGTGGGAGGCGTACTACTCCTGTTCAAGGGAAGGATTGAAAGAAAGGACGAAGCCTCTGCCTCCTTGAACGCAGTCCCTATGGTACCTGAACCCTCGACAATGTAAAACCACAAAGAAAGTTTCGGTGCTTGCAACTAATCCTTGTCCATCTGCGTAATAATGGAAATAGAATGAATGGATGGGGTGTTAGGATGCAGGATAGGATTCTGGAGAACATTCGCGGGGCCGAGCCGGTGCTGGAAGTAGACATTCAGGAAGCCGGGTACGAACCTGGCCGACCCCGCATACACGAAATATCGTTTCAAGTGGTTCCCGGTGAACTGCTCGGCTTGATCGGGCCGAACGGTGCCGGAAAGAGCACAACCATCAAGGCGGTGTTAGGGCTCTTGAAGGACTGCAAGGCTGATGTCAGGATTGCGGGTGATCCTCCCCGATATGCGTACGTACCCGAGCAGCCTGTGTTCTACGAGGATTTAACGCTGTGGGAGCACTTGGACCTGGCTGCTGCTGCATTCGGAATGGATGACAACCATTTCGAAGAGCAGGCCGAACAGCTTCTTCGGCAGTTTGGAATGGAGACTGTACGGAACGAACTGCCGGGAGGTTTCTCCAAAGGGATGAAGCAGAAGATGATGCTGATGATCGGCTTCCTCTCCAAGCCCGATGTCTATATTGTAGACGAGCCGTTTATCGGTTTGGATCCGCGGGCTACTCGCGATTTTTTGAACTTATTGCTGGAGGAGAGACGCCGTGGTGCCGGTGTGCTGATGTCTACGCATGTGCTGGACACCGCAGAGAAGATTTGTGATCGGTTTGTGCTCATATCCGCGGGCCGGATTGTTTCCGAAGGCACGCTATATCATCTCCGTGAGGCCGCGGGACTTCCAGGCGCATCGTTGTTTGACTGCTTCGATGCGCTGACATGAGGGAGGGGATGGGTATGAATCGCTCACAGCAGCTTAGCCATCCGGGGGCGCTCTTCTGGAGAAGGGTGCTTGCACATTGGACCTATCAACGTAAAAGCTTGGCGACCGTGGTTGATTGGATCGTGATGATCTACATTCTGATTCCAGGCCTGCTTCTGGGAGGCGGGTTATACCGTGAGTTGTGGACAAGCCCCCTTCCAGGGTGGGCACAGTTCCTGCCCCTCCAAGCGGTGGTTGTCATCCTGCTCTTTATGTTCTCCGGCCGAGTGCTGCTGTTCCTCGAAGAGGCTGACGTATTGTTTCTCCGCCAGCAGCGGGAATGGATGAAGGGGCTGCTGATCAGAGGCATGGCATACAGCCATGCTATGTCAGCGCTAAAGGGACTGTCGTTTACCCTGCTTGCCCTGCCAATCCTGGTCAGGGAACATGAAATTATCGGGGGTACCTTGATAACCTTGCTGGTGATTACGGTTGTCTGTGCCTGGTGTACGAATCTATGGGCCGGGATGATTCGCTCAAGCTGCAAAGGGTGGCGGCAGCACCTGATGATTTATACGGTTCGCTGGCTTTCCGTTGGATTACTAACGCTGCTTGTATCCTTGTGGCTTGAGGTTTATGCAGTCTTATGGACAATCGTCGTCATTCTGCTGATTGTATTAATTCTTCTGAGCCGCAGGCGTCTTGCCATGCAAGGAACCTTTATGGCGGATACAAGGGAGGATGCCAGGACCCGCATCCAGTTGACCGAGAAGCTGCTGGTTCAAGCTGTCGGCAAACCGCCGAGTGTGCGAAGCAAGACCTGGTTTATGCGCAAGTCCGGCCGGTTGTTCAAGGGCACAGCGGAGAAGAGGCTTGCCGATGCAGGGTTAAAAGCGATTTTGCGTCACCCTGAGAGTTTGACATTATATATTCAGATTACATTGGTTGGCATTCCGGCCGTATGGCTCCCGCCGTTGATCATTAAAATCGTTGTGTATATCGCGCTTGTGCTGATGATATCGTATTGGCTCAATACACGGTGGGCCGTGTTCGCGAAGGCTGAATTTATGCACGTGCTTCCCTTTACGAATGAACAGCACCGCTCTGCAGGTATTCTTGCCGTTAGAACGCTGCTTGCTCTCCCGGCATTTTTGTATTCCCTGGTGGCAGGGCTCACGCTGTTTCAGGGGGGAGTCGGATGGCTGGCCGCGCTGGCATTGACGACTGCGGCAGTCATGATCGCACCATCATTGATGTCATGGCCGATGTACAGGGAGGATAAGCATCAGCAAGATGAATAAAAGCGCGCCAGTATGACCCGGGTAGGAAAGGGCATACTGGCGCGCTTCGTGCTTTATTCGTAATTTCCAATACCATTGGATCAGTTCTTGTTATACGCTGCCGCTTCCGCGGCGTGCTTGCCCGCGGTATAACCCGTTGCGAACGCCGCCGTGATATTATAGCCGCCGGTGTATCCATGAATATCCAAAATCTCGCCGCAGAAAAACAGGCCGGGCATGAGCTTGGATTCCATGCTTTTCGGCTGAATTTCCTTAAGGCTGACGCCGCCTCCGGTCACGAAGGCTTCCTTCAGCGACCGGGTGCCTGAAGCTCGGAACGCAAATTTTTTCAAAATGGTTGCAAGGGACGTAAGTGCAGTTCTGGATAAACCGCTGCAGATCATGTCACTGTCGATAGATGATTTGGATAGCAGCAGCGGAATCATGCGCTCCGGCAGCATACCCTTAAGAACGTTTTTAATACTCTTTTTGGGCTCAGCCTCAAAGCGCTCCTTCAGCTCGGCCTCGATTTCGGCCTGCGAGCGATCAGGGAACATGTCAATTGCCATATCCACGTTCACGATTTCGAACTTCCGTTGCACCTGGCGGATAAATTGGCTGCAGCGCAGAGCGATCGGGCCGGACACCCCGAAATGGGTGAACAGCATATCTCCCCGATGAGCGATCACTTTTTTCCCTTTGGGATTCCAGACGGAAAGCTCAACATCACGCAGCGACAAACCCTGCAGCTCTTTGGATGCGATGAACGTCTCGGTTGAGACGATAGGGACCTCAGTGGGGTACAGCTCAGTAATGGTATGGCCAGCTGCTTCCGCCCAAGGATAACCGTCCCCGGTCGAGCCTGTTTGAGGAACGGACTGACCGCCTGTGGCTATGATGACACAGGAGGATTTGATCACTTCCCCGGATTTTAATTGAATTCCAGCCGTTTGGCCGTTCTCGAACAGAACGCTTTTAACCGGACTGTTCGTCCGGATATCGGTTCCGAGCTCCTTCACTTTGCTAATCAAGGCATTCACTACGCTGGATGCTTTGTCCGTCACAGGGAACATGCGCCCATTGTCCTCTTCTTTGAGCCGGATGCCGAGTCCCTCGAAGAAGGCCATGATATCCCGATTGTTCCAGTGCTGAAAAGCGCTATATAAAAAACGACCGTTGCCCGGGATGTTGGCTATCAATTCATCCTGTTCCTTGGCGTTTGTCACGTTGCATCTTCCACCGCCTGATATGCCCAGCTTGCGGCCCAGTTTATCCCCTTTATCAATCAGCAGAACGGAAGCTCCTCTTTCTCCTGCAGCTACGCAGGACATCAATCCGGAAGGTCCACCGCCGACGACGATAATATCATAATCAAGCATGTTTGCTCATAGCTCCTTTGAGGTTATATCAATGAATAGATGAATCTTATTATAATTATATAGGTATTCGCGAATTAACCCAAACCTCATGAATAGGACGTAAGACGGGGTTTTCTGTTGCTTCAACAGGAACTTACAAGATATTGTAAAATGATGTCGCCTGTGTTTTAATCAGAAATATTAGACACGTTGTCCAATTGAGGTGATTGATCACTGTGCTGAGCCTATGGAAGGATATTTTGCTGCAAGTTTTGCTGTCTGGTACACTCATCTTTCATCTACCCCTTCTCCTCGACAGACATCTCAAGTGGCTGAACAAGAAGAATCCGAATGATCTGCTTCGATTTCACAAGCATATCGTAATTTCGAGCGGAGTCAGCACCGTACTCTGCGTCCTGATTTCAGCGATGAACGAATATTACGTTCCGATCAATCTTGGCGTGATCCCGTTATTTTTAGGCATATTATATGGAAGTCGAAGTTCAGGGTTATGTCTTGCCGTCTTGTATATGACAAGCCATGGGCTGATAAACGGCTGGTCGATGATCGACTTCATCCTCAATGTACTGGTCCTGGTTTACTCGCTTCTGCCCTGGATTTCCTCCAATTTCAAGAAAGGCTCCAAGACCGAGAAGATCTGCTGGCTGTGGAGTGCACTGATTCCGGCTATGTTGATCATTGTAGCCTCTCATGCCATTGAAGGAAAGGTTAATAATGATCACCTGAATCCGGATACAATCCTGGTGACCATACTCTATATGCTGATTGGCATCTTTTATTCCGGCATGATTGTGTATTGGATCGAGCTGACCAGCGAGCGTCTGGCCTCAGGCCAATATGACGTGAAGAGTGAAGAAATGATCTCTTTGACAAAAATAATAGAGATGATCCCTTTAGGAATGGTGGCCGTGGATAAAAGAGGGAACATCATCGCTTTTAACCAACTTCTTATCCGCAGTTGCAGGAGTGTGTTTCCGAATTTGACGTCCAAAGATGTGATTGGAAGACCGCTGTTCGATTTATTGGACGGTATGATTCAGAAGGAACATCTCCGCAACCGGTTTCTGAAGGCCATGGAGGGAATTGAAAGCACCGGCGAGATTATGCGCAGCCCAACGCGAGTTTATTCAACGGGCATTTATCCGCTTATACATAATGAGAAAGGCGACATCTTGGGTGCGGTGGGTGTTATGGAAGACATCACGGAGCTTGAGAAGCTTCGAACCGAATTTATTAATGTAGAACGACTGAGCCTGGTTGGCCAAATGGCGGCAAGCATTACCCATGAAATTCGTAATCCGATGGCCGTGGTTCGCGGGTTCCTGCAGCTGATGAAGGAGAAGAGCCCGGAGACACTCGATCACTATTACCGGATCGTCATGGAGGAGCTGGACCGTGCCAATGGCATCATTAATGACTTTTTGTCTCTGGCCCAGAACCGGGCTGCCGAGAAGGAAGACTGTCATCTTCATGATATTATCCATGAGCTGAGCCCGCTCTTGTGGGCTGACGCGAACTTGCGTGGACAGAGCATTGAACTGAAGCTCGGAACCCATGTACCCAAGCTGCACCTGAATGCTAAAGAGATGAAACAGCTGATCCTGAATTTGTGTCGCAACGGCATGGAGGCTATGGATGACAAAGGAACGTTGACCCTTGAAACCAGGATCGAAGGGGACCAGGTGCAGCTGTATGTGGCAGATACCGGAACGGGCATGTCGGAGAGCGAGCTGGAGCGTTTGTTTGAGCCCTTCTACACCACGAAGAGTAAGGGAACGGGGCTTGGGCTCGCCCTGTGTATGAGCATTGTTCAGCGGCATCATGGAACGATCGATGTGAAGTCACAGCAAGGCGAGGGAACGGTGTTCATTATCTCATTTTCTGTCCGCTCGTACCCTCAGGGCTTAATGGAATCCCAAAGCGCTGCCGCGTCCGAATAATTAGGAGGATGAATAGGCATCATAAGGCAGAGCTAATGGCAAAGGAGGGATTCGGATGAGTAAAAATGATTCGAAACAGCAGGAGCAGCAGCAGCGCGAAAACAAGGATCGTCGTGGCGAACCCATCGTTGACAAGAAAAAGGATGGGGCCAACTATCCTGCTACCTAGTTTAAACCACCGGAAACAGTTAAAGACGAGCGGTATCCCATTTTGTGATGCTGCTCGTTTTGTATTTTCTTGCTTTCACTCTTTAGGATTGTATAATATAGATATCGATGAGCTGTTATAATTCGAACAATCTTGTTTATATAAGGAGTGAAGCAGTTATGGGTATGTCTTTTGACCGATATATGCGCGATATGGTTCAACCGATGCGGGATGAACTCACCAGTTTGGGAATCAAGGAGCTCACAACTCCTGAAGCGGTAGAGGAAGTGCTGCCAAATGCGCAAGGTACAACACTGGTTGTTGTAAACTCCGTATGCGGATGTGCTGCAGGGCAAGCACGCCCAGGTGTAGCCATAGCGCTTGAGAACCAAGTGAAGCCGGATCATTTGTATACCGTATTCGCTGGACAGGATAAGGAAGCAACGGCAAAAGCCCGTGAGTATTTTGCTCCGTATCCGCCATCCTCACCATCGATTGCTCTGCTGAAGGACGGGGAATTGGTGCACTTTATTGAGCGTCACCAAGTGGAGAACCGTTCCGCAGAAGAAATTGCGGCTGATTTGTCCGACGCATTCAATCGCTACTGCCAGTAAGCTGGCAGTTACATAGGCCCCGAAGCATTCGGCATATTCCGAAGCCGCGGGGCTTTTGTTGTATATGTTACGTACTTAAGAAAGAGAGAGCATACTGAAAGGAGTCTTTGAATCATGAGCCTACAAGAACAAATTATTGCTGAACTGGGTGTCAAACCAACCATTAATGTGGAGGAAGAGGTCAGCAAACGGGTTGATTTTCTGAAAAATTATGTGAAAAACTCAGGCACTTCGGGGCTGCTGATCGCTATTAGCGGCGGGATCGATTCCGCTGTGGCAGCGGGTCTGTGCAAGCGGGCAACCGACGAGCTCACCGAGGAGACTGGCAAGGAATACAAAACACTTGGAGTATTTCAGCCATTCGGTGAACAGGCCGATATTTCCGACAGCTATGCTACGGCCAAAGCCTTCGATCTGAAGCATACCGTGGAGACCAATATCGAGGAAGCTGTAAATGAGATTGCTCTTGAGGTTGAGCATGGTCTGAAAAATATTGGTGTTCATAAACATATCAGTGTTCCCGGCAAAGGCAACGTAAAAGCCAGAGTTCGCATGGTGGTGCAATATGCGCTGGCGTTTGAGCAGAATTTGATTGTTGTCGGGACTGACCATGCGTCTGAGGCCATCACCGGCTTTTACACCAAGTGGGGCGATGGAGCAGTGGACATCACGCCGCTAAGTTCCTTGAACAAACGTCAGGTCCGTATGCTTGCATCCTATTTGGGAGTACCGCAATCGATCCTGGACAAAGCGCCTTCCGCTGGGCTATGGGAAGGACAGACGGATGAGAAAGAGCTCGGAATCAGCTACGATGATAACAGTGACTATTTGGAGGGCAAGACAATCAATCCTGAAGTTCAGGAGAAACTGGAGAGTTATTACGTAAAAACCACTCACAAGCGCAACACGATTCCAGGAATTTAATATAACGATTTTCAGGCCAAAAAGCCTTTTGGGGGATTACCTTCCAGAAGGCTTTTGTTTTTTTATATTCGGGCCCCCACACCCCATCAGGATGCGGCTTGAACCGTCTAAACAGATAAAATTTGAAATGACACAAATTGAATGATTTCATGTTGTTGTAACACGACAGTCTCGCGTTGACGTACATCGACTGATACAATATAGTAGTGAGTTTGATTATGGACGGAAGACGGGTTAGTGAAGGAGAGCGGAAGATGTGATTTACGGAATTGGACATGATGTGCTGGACATGAAACGAATGGACATTCTGATGACAGGCCCGCATGGAGAGAAATTCATGGAACGTGTACTTACACAGGGAGAGCGGATAATCGCTGCCCGTAAGGGAGCTAAACGGACGGAGTTTGTTGCCGGGCGCTTTGCTGCCAAGGAAGCGATATCTAAGTCCTTTGGCTGCGGAATCGGTCGCCTGATCGGATTCTGGGACATTGAAGTGCTGCCAAATGGCCTCGGGAAACCCATCGCCACTTTGTCCAAGGAAGCCTGGACACGCCTTGGAATTGACCAACCTGCCGATTACACGATTCATTTGACGATTTCGCATCAGACAGAGCTGGCTTCGGCCTTCGCGGTTGTTGAGACACTATAGTAAGGTTATGAAGGGGATTTATATAGATGTATAACACAGAACTTAAACGATATTTCAGCCAGGAGCTATTGGATTGGTACGAGGTGAATAAAAGGGATCTGCCATGGCGCAGACACCGCGATCCTTATTATATTTGGGTATCGGAAATTATGCTGCAGCAGACCCGGGTGGATACGGTTATTCCATATTTTCATCGGTTTATCGAGCGGTTCCCGACGATCCAATCGCTTGCAGATGCACCGGAGGACGATGTGCTGAAATGCTGGGAGGGTCTAGGGTATTATTCCAGGGCACGCAATCTCCAGGCTGCTGCAAGGCAAGTAACGGAGCTGTATGGTGGCGTTATGCCAAGCGGTAAAGACGAAGTGTCGGGACTTAAAGGCATCGGTCCTTACACTTCAGGCGCCATTCGCAGCATTGCATTCAACATTCCCGCGGCCGCGGTGGATGGTAACGTGATGCGCGTGCTGTCCCGTTATTTTTTGATTGAAGAAGATATTATGAAAGTGAAGACACGTACCAAGATGGAGGAGCTGGTGCTTACTCTGGTCCCTGAGGGACGAGCATCGGATTTTACGCAGGCACTGATGGAGCTGGGGGCATTAATCTGTACGCCGAAGTCGCCCAAATGTCTGGTGTGCCCGGTCATGGAGCACTGCACGGCACGGTATGAGGGCAAGGAGGAGTCCCTTCCGATTAAGACAAAGGCGAAGCCCCCTCGTCCTGAATATCGCCTTACAGCCATCGTAGAGGGTACGGGCGTGCACGAAGGAAAAATTCTGATCCGCAAGCGGCCATCAACCGGCCTGTTGGCAGGAATGTGGGAGCTGCCTCATGTCATTGTGCCGGCATCGGCAAACCCGGCTGTGATGCCCGAGGAGCCGGCTATGAGCCATCTGCAAGGCGCTTTGCTGGAGGAAGGGATTCCGGTTTTGCCAATCGGCCATGTGATGGACGCGGAGCATACCTTTAGCCATATTCATTGGAATATGGGGGTATACCGCTGCACATGGCAGGATGCGCCGATATCTTCCCTGCAAGCCGCAGAAAGCGCAGCAGCGTATGAGACGGGCATCGAGCAATTCCGCTGGATTCACGTGCATGACATGGAACGCTACGCGTTCCCGAACGTGTTCATCCGTATTTTACATTCGTATTTCTCATCTTGAAGCTGTTCTCCTTCCTAGGAGAAGTATAGAAGGAAACCGCATAAGGAGTAGTGAAGCTGTTGCATAGCTGGAAGAATGCGCTGTTGTACATTTTTGGTATCGGGGTTTCCAATCTCGGGAACTGGATCTATCTGGTTGCGATCAATTTGCTTGTGCTGCATATGACAGGCTCTCCTGCTGCCGTGGCTGGATTGTTCATCATTCGGCCGCTTGCAACCTTATTGACTAACTCGTGGGCAGGGAGCATCATTGACCGGATGAATAAGCGCAAGCTTATGATTTCAACCGATATTATTCGGGGTGTCCTGATTGCCACAATCCCTTTTATGTCCTCCGTGTGGGGGATTTATATCATCATGTTCCTGATAAATGTGGCGGGCTCCTTCTTCGGGCCTACCTCAATGACTTATGTCACGAAGTTGATTCCGACAGAGGAACGAAAGCGGTTTAATGCATGGTCCAGCTTTACTACTTCCGGAGCCGTACTGCTGGGTCCCGCTATATCTGGACTATTGATCGCTTATACGGATATTCGAATCAGCATTGTTATTAATGCGGTATCATTCTTTATCTGCGCACTGGTCATTTACTTTCTTCCCGATGTGGATGGGGAGGAATTGGATGGCAGCAAACGGAATGTCATCACGATGAAGACACTCCTTCAGGACTGGATCGCTGTCATTGATTTCGGCAAAGCCGCGAAATATTTCATGCTGGTCTACCTGTTGTTTCAATGCGCGATGCTGCTCGGATTTGCGCTCGATTCCCAGGAGGCAACCTTCATTAAACAAGTGCTGCTGCTCGGAGATGAGGATTACGGTTTGCTTATAAGTGTAGCAGGAGCAGGGTATTTGGCAGGCTCGGCGGCGGCGTCTCTATCGGTAAAATGGCTGTCGCTGCGTATGTTTATCGGAGCTGGCGTCCTGCTGTCGAGTGCGGGTTATATGATTTTCTATGCAGCTTCCGGCCTTGTGACTGCAGTAATCGGATTTATCATTTTTGGTTTTTTCTCTTCGTATGCCAATGCGGGGTTTACCACATTCTTTCAAAATCAGGTGCCTATCGATCTGATGGGACGCTTCACCAGCGTGACCCGTATGTTGGAAGGGATGCTTCAGATCGCTCTTACGCTTCTGCTAGGCTTTGCAGCTGATGTATGGTCACTACAGGCCGTCTGCCTGATCGGTGCAGGTGCAGCGGTTCTTATCTCGGTCGTATTATGGGGTGTCATCTATGCACCATCCAAAGTCCGCTATTACGAGTCCGATAAGGTGACGGCGACCGGCATCCATTAAACGATAGTCGTAGACATCAAAAAAAGGCTGCTACAGCGGTAGACATGATCTACAGCTGTAAGCAGCCTTTTTGTATGCATCGGCTTAGTTAAACGATATTACTTCGCGTTATCGTAGCGTTTGCCGACTTCTTCCCAGTTGACTACATTCCAGAAAGCGGAGATGTAATCAGGGCGTTTGTTTTGATAGTTCAGGTAGTAAGCATGCTCCCAAACGTCAAGGCCAAGGACAGGTGTTTGACCTTCCATGATCGGGCTGTCTTGGTTAGGTGTGCTGGTTACTGCCAATTTGCCGTCTTTAACAACGAGCCAAGCCCAGCCGCTGCCGAAACGTGTTGTAGCTGCTTTTGCGAAATCTTCTTTGAATTTATCGAAGCCGCCCAGTTCATTGTTGATAGCATCAGCCAATGCGCCAGTCGGTTGTCCGCCGCCATTAGGTCCGATAACTTCCCAGAACAGGGAGTGGTTTGCATGGCCGCCGCCGTTGTTACGAACTGCTGTGCGGATGCTTTCTGGAACAGCGTCAAGGTTAGCAATCAGTTCTTCAAGGGATTTGTCTTGAAGCTCAGGAGCGTTCTCAAGCGCAGCGTTCAAGTTCGTTACGTAGGTATTATGGTGGCGATCGTGGTGGATCTCCATCGTTTGTGCGTCGATATGAGGCTCGAGCGCGTTGTTTGCGTAAGGAAGTGCTGGTAATTGAAATGCCATAATAAAAACCTCCTGTAAATTTAGTTTTTGGTTATGATGAAAGGTCTTCCTTCATCAGGAAGTCTTTATCATCCCGGAGCAATGAGATATGTAATCCGGCTACACTACATATATTAAACCGTTTTGGGTGATTAAATCAACTTTTATGTTTGAAAAGTCCGAAAGACCTGATAAATCAGCAAAAATTTATGAAGAACTTTCCTGTGAAACTTGTCGTTATATATATGACCATGGACACAAGTCGATGACATCTGCATGGGACAATGAAAGGGATATGCCGAGGTAGAAGGGAGTCGTTTCAAAACATGAGTAGTACAAAGTTCAGAGTGACTGCCGTCTTAATGGCTGCAATTCTGGCAGCGGCACCGCAAGCAGAGGCAGCGGCAGCTAAGACGGGGCCATCGCAAGTCACGAAATCCAATTCGCAGAATCATGCAGTGCCTGCATGGAACGTAACGCTTGGCAATAACGTTACGGCAACGCTGGAGCATGCCGACGGATGGCAGCAAAACGGCACATATGTTGCAGTGTTTACCCTGAAGTACAAAAACGGGGGCAAGAGCTCCGCACGGCTGGTATCCTATTTTCCTAAGGTGGTGCTTCCCGGCGGTTCTGTGACAGCTGCTAATCCAATTACCAGAGATCTTGCCAAGAAGAAGATTGAACCGGGTCAGAGCCTCAGCGTGACCTACTATGCCAAAACCGAAGGCAACTCCTTATCCGGCATGAAGCTGGTGATGGACGTATGGAATCCGAAAGCCAAAGGCTACCTGCAGCGTGTCGGAACGTACAGATTGCCTGCCAATTATTCGGCAGCTGCCGCACCGGGATCGAGTACCAAGCTGCAATTGGGCGGTACGCCGGTTACCGTTCAGGCGGAATCGCTGGAGATCATTAAGTATGACGGCAAAGTGATAGCCAAAGTCGGCATGTACATGACAAACCATGGCGGGAAAGTGTGGAGCGACCGCGGTTTCGAACCTCATCTGGTGACAGCAAGCGGCAATTCATTCCTTCTTCATCACGAAGCAGGTACAGAGGGGGTACCCATCCAGCCGAAAGAGAAGAAATTGGTATATTACATAACGGAAATTCCCTCTTATCTTAAATCGGCCGGTTTGCGTTTCCTATGGACCGAAAACGACGACACACTGAAGCTCACCTTGCCGGTCGAGTCCTTTAAGCTGCCAGCGGCAACAGCTCCTAAATGGGATATCGCGGCGGGGGCAGCCAAGAAGATGACGATCAAGGGGATTCCGGTTGAAGCCAGAATCAGGCAGGCTTCGCTGCGTTCCTCCGGGGGCGAGGGCATATGGAACATCGAGATGTCTTTCAAGAACAAAGGCAAGAAATCGGTGGCAGTGCCGGGTTATGATTTTGCGATTAAAGCCTCGGAAGGCTCCTTCCATCCTTACAATCCGGATAACAAAGTGGGTCTGACACTGCGACCTGGCGAAGAGAAAACGATGTCGATGGAAATTTCGCTTCCGCTTGAGCTCAAGCAGGACAAGCTGAAGCTGCAAATGATTGAATCCTCTGCCGGGGATGATCCTTCAACCCAAACCCCTGCTAATCCGGCCGAGCCGGGCAGCGAATCGGCGTCAGGAGCTCAGGAGAAAGTGGCCCTGCCGATTGCCTATTTTGACATTTCGTATCAAACGGAGCGCAAGGCTTCCATCGGTGTCGAATACGGCGCGCAGTCTGCCCAGGGATTTGCTTACACGCTTGTATCCATGCAGCGTCTCCCATGGCAGGATACAGATCTCATTGTTGCCAAGCTGCGTCTGCGAAATACTCAGGAATCCAAATCGCTGCCGCTGCCTGAGCTTAAGGCAAACGTCACATCGGACGAAAAAACGGTGTTGACCGGCTCTGAGGTTATTGCAGAGGAACAGGGCTCTTTGATTGCCCCCGGGTCATCAACAGAGGTGTATGTCATGGCGCGGATCCCTTATACCAAGGACATCCGTTCGCTCCGCTTCGAGCTGTTTACCCAGAAAGATACAGCTAAATCTTCTTTCCTGACCGTAACCACTTCAGGAGCCACGCAGTCGATTGAAGTGCTGGAGAAGGGAAAACCCTACTCGGTTACCGTTATCGGTAAACGTGCAGATGCGCAGGAGCGACGGACCGTGATCTATGAGGGGGTAGATACCGACATTGTCTATTCCGAGCTGTTGCTGACCAGCAATGAACAGCGCCGTGTGCAAGCGGCCATGCTGAAAGGGTATTTCCAGAGCGCGGACGGAATGATTTACGAAGCGGACACCATTCAGCCGGAAGCCGCGCTACAGCCAGGGTCCAAGCAGTCCGTTGTCTTTTGGGCAAGGGTGCCAAAAGGGGTATCGGGCGAACTGGGACTAGCTCTTGGCACGGCGATGTCCGGCGGCAAGCTTGCGGAAACGGGGAAAGACGTTACCGGTGTGATGGGCGTGAAGAAACTGATGCTGAATCCGGTGAGACCGGCAGCAAGCTCCGGGCTGACGCAGCTCGATTGGTATCCTTACAACGTCTCCGTCACGAAGGCGTCAGGGCATTTGCAGGAAGGCAGCTCTTCCATTTCGCTGAATGTCACGTTTGACGTGAAACGCAGCGAGAGTATTACTGCCGCGGATTCCGGCCACAAGCTGATTCTGATCATCAAAGACGTGCTGGGACAGACACAGGAGCGCACACTTACGCCAGGTACGGATATCCAGGTGCCAGGTACTCGGTCTATGTCGATCGAGTTGACGGACGATCAATATAAAAGACTTCGCGGCGGATGGTTTAACCTGACCCTTGTGGACGAATTCCAGAATGAGCGAATCACGCTTGGCAGCCAAAGCTATAATCTGACATTCCAGCCTACTGTGGATCCGAATGAGGAGAGATAGATTAAGAATCGGAAAGGAACAGCGAACATGTTGCGTTTGGAAAATGTATCGCACAGCTTTAAGAACGGCAACGAAGTGTTAAAGGTGCTTCATAACATCCAGTTTGAAGTCCAGAAGGGAGAGATGATTGCTCTCCTCGGCAGCTCAGGGTCGGGCAAGTCGACGCTGCTCAACTTGATGGCTGGACTGATGAAGCCCACGGAGGGCCATATTTATATTGCCGATCAGGATATTGTCAAATACGGGGAGAACAAACTTGCCGTCTTTAGGCGCAAGCATATCGGATTTATATTTCAGGCCTACGAGCTTATTCCGACCCTGACGGTACGGGAAAACGTGGAGCTGCCGCTTGTTTTTCAGTCCGTTTCACCGTCCAAGCGCCGGAAGAAAGCGATGGAGCTTCTGGAGATGACGGGAATTGGCGATAAGGCAGCACTGTACCCTTCCCAATTGTCCGGCGGACAGCAGCAGCGCGTCAGTATTTCGCGCTCGCTGATCACGGAGCCTTCCGTCATTTTTGCGGACGAGCCGACAGGCAATCTGGACACCAAAACGGAAGAGGAAATCATCCGGATTATGATGGCGCTGAACGAGTCCATGAATACGACATTTGTCATCGTTACCCATGAGATGGAAGTTGCGGCCCAAATGAAAAAAACGATCATGCTCCGTGACGGTTACTTAGTTCAGCCGGAGGAATACACGAGACCCGCAGCAGGAGGCTCTAAGGCGCCTAATGCCTCATCGCTTCCGTCCGGTGTCGAGGTTCATTCGGAGGGGGCAGGTGAAGTCAGCTGAAAATTCTAGACAGCATGCGGCTGGCATGGGGGCAGATCAAGCGCCGCAAAGTAGTGACAGCCCTGTGCATGACCGGTATTTCCATTGGATGTGCGGCAATCATTGTTGCGATCAGCATTGGCAACGCCGCCCAGGGTTATTTGGAGACCGAGATTATAGGCGGTATGAAGCTGGATGAGATTACGGTGACCCCGCAGGGCAGCAGTGGACCCGGAGAGGGGGGCGGCGCTGCCGGTGGGGAGCGTGGATTGCTTACGGATGATAAGGTTCAGGTGATTCAGGGCTTTAATCATGTCAAATCCGTTATCGCGACCAAGCAGCTTGGATATTTCCGATCCATTTCGTCCGACAATCTGATTAGCGAAGGTGTTAATGTAGTGGCCGTGGACCTGTCCAAACTCAAAGAGCAGGGACACAGGTTCAAGGAGGGTGGTGCGCTTGAGCAGATAGGCGCCGTCGTCCTCAATTATGGAGCCACAACAGGATGGAAGGATGCAGAGACAAGCGAGAGATTGACCAATATGATGAATACCGATCCCAACAATCCGAAGCTGTGGGAAGAATTCCAGATGTATGAGGGCACCGTGACGGACATGAGCGGCAAAAGCATTCAGCTTGAGCAGATGGACAACGAAAAGAAGCTGCTGGGTCCGCAGATGTACGTAGGGGGTGTGCTGGATGTGCCTACGGGGCGGGAAGCCCAGTTTGCCATCTACGACAGGCAGGCCTATGTTTCCTTTGATACGGCTGAATGGCTTGCAGACAGCCTGAATTTGCAAAATGGGACGGCTTCCAAGCAGCGGGTATACGACAGCGTAACGGTCAAAGTGGATGACCTGCAGAATATTAAACCACTTGAGGATTTGATATCAAAACTTGCGCTTAATGCAAGCGACAATCTGGCGATGCGCGATCAGATCGCTTCCCAATTGGACACATTCAAGGCGATTGCACTGGGCGTAGGCGTATTTATTCTATTGCTGGCCTCCATTTCGATCATTGTAGCCATGACAATGTCTACGCATCAGCGCCGCCGGCAAATCGGCATTATGAAGGTCTTGGGGGCGAATATGCCGCAAATCCGCAATATGTTTATCGTGGAGGCCAGTCTGCTCGGTTTGCTTGGCGGTTTGCTTGGCATCGTGTTCGCGTATTTGATCATCAACGGGTTGAATTCATTCATTACAGCTTCTGCAGGGATGTCGGGGCTGCAGATTGCAGTTACGCTGGGCACGCTGCCCATCGGCATCGCATTCGCGGTGATGACCGGAATCCTCTCGGGGATTTATCCGGCGATAAGCGCAGCAAGAACAAATGCGCTCCTTGCCATTAAGCGGGATTAGGATTATGAGCATCGGAAAGGAAGCTAAATCGGTATGATCAAAAAAATCATAAAATGGACAATTATCGTGGCTGTGCTGGGTGTGGTGGGTTATTGGGGATATGGACAGGTGAAACCGAAAGAGCCTGAAATTCCGATGATGGAAGAACCCCAGGTCATCTCGTTTCCCGTAACCGAGGAAACCATCACTTCGACCGTGCAGGTCAAGGGAACGTCCGAGTACGGACGGGAGACGAATGTGTACGCCCCTTTTGAAGCGAAGGTCGAGTCATGGAGCGTAGAGAATGGCCAGCAGATCAAGCAGGGCGATACACTCTTTAAATTGGAGCAAACAGCGATCCGCCAGCAGCTTCAGCAGAAAGAGGCCGAACTGCAGAAGAAGAAGCTGGAGCAGGAACTGAAGGAATTCACGCTGAATCAGGACCTGGATAACGCGCCAGTCGGGGCAACCGAGGCCGAGCGTCTGAAAATGCTGGCAGACCAGGAAAATGCGCGGCTGAGCAGCCAGCTGGACGAAGTGAACAATGATATTGAACGACAGACGATGAATGATCTGAATGATAGACTGAAGAAGTCCACATATCAATCTCCGGCTACGGGGTTGTTTCTGTTCGACCCGACACAGCAGGTGCCGCAATCGGTCACGGCGAACCAGTATATCGGTAAAATCGTCGATCTGGATTCCCTCCGGTTCGTGGCATATGTAGGGGAGAACGAGGTGTTCAACATTAAACCGGATATGGCGGTTGAGGTGAAGATGCCTTCCATCAAGGATTTGAAGCTGAAGGGGAAAGTGCTGGAGGTGGCCAAATTCGCTGAGGCAACCGCCCAGGAAAAACAAACGTCTCAGACACCGCAGTTCAAGGTGATTGTCTCGCTGCCTAAGAATGACCGCTTGATCGGCGGATTGACGCTTAACGGAGACATTGTGACCAAGCGGAAGGACAAAGCCGTTGTCGTTCCCAAACTCGCCGTCATGACGGATGGGGGTAAATCATACGTCATGGTGGATAGGGGCGGCGGTCAAATTGAACGTCAGGATATTGAGACCGGTATGCAAACTCTCGACAAAATCGAAGTCCTGTCAGGACTGAAATCGGGCGATACCGTGGTTCTCCAGTAAAAATAGAAATCGATTACGCAGCGTTCTTAACGGCATATAGCCGGGAGGACGCTGCTTTTCTATTCGTACCCTTCCCAATAAGATAAGCAGAGGATTTAGTGGGTCGCTTTGTAAAATTAGTACAGATACAAAAAGCATGTATAGAAAGTATTGGAGTTGATTTTTACAGTGCGCTAACAGTTTTCAGCAGGAAACAGCACATACATTCAACAAAAATATGGAAGTAAATCCATCAATAAAAATGTAACCGCTTCAGATAAAGCGCTTACAGAAGAAAACTCGTGAATTTACGAGAAAGATGTGGTTTAATGGACAAGGAAACAGGATTTTCGCGTTTTTTGTAGTAAACACAAATGTCAGGTTTGCGTTAACGGAATACTAGATCTTTGTAAACCGGGTAAACCGCATCATGCTAACGAAAAGGGAGATTTTGAAATGCATGTTCGTTCCTTTCAGTTGAGTGACTGTACCCCCGTAACCGAGCTACTACAGATTGCTTTATCGGAAGACTGCTACGAAAACACGATGGAGCCCTTCTCCAGACAGCTCGCTTGGGACTCTGATCTGATTATGGTGGCTGAAGAAAACGGTGAAATCGTTGGTGCCCTAATTGGTACGATCGAACGCAATCATGGTTGTTATTACCGCATTGCCATTCATCCTAACTATCGCAGAAAAGGAATTGGCAAGGCTCTGATATCGGCGATGGAACAGCGTTTTCAATCACGTAAGGTCAGTCGGATTATGGTAGCCGGAGACGAGCACAACGCCGCAGCCATGCCATTTTATGAAGCCATGGGATACGGTGCCAGCCAAATCCTGCGGTCGTTCCAGAAGCTCAGTATCCTAGGTCAATAGTTGAACGACTAAGCGGTACATACTGCCACGTAAAACGGCGGCTTTAAGCTTCGACAGAGATAAGAAACGACATTTTTTCTATATGAAGCATATCTACCGGCCGTTGCAAATGGTTGGGAGATATGCTTTTCTATTAATGTACCTTTTTTGAGGGTGCCGCCGTCGGAGCTTGTAGGCGAAATCGAAGTAAGGTAGGTGCAGTATGGGACAAGTGATTCCTCCGGATTCAACTGAGAATGGCGAGAACAACGGACCACAGAATCAACCCAGCAAGAAGAACGGGTGGGCAGCCGAGCTTTGGGACTGGGTAAAGACGATTACGATTGCATTTGTTATTATGGTGCTTCTAAATATGTTTGTTTTCAACCTGTCCATGGTTAAAGGTGAATCAATGCAGCCGACACTGGTAGCATCGGAGCGGCTATTTATTAATAAAGTAGTGTATCGCTTTGCAGAACCGAGTCATGGTGATGTCATCGTGCTTAAGGATCCAAGCGATGGTCCAGACAAGAAGGAGTTTTTGGTGAAGCGTATTGTCGGCGTTCCAGGGGATACCATTGAAGTAAAGGATCAGACGCTGTATGTTAACGGTGTGGCCAAGGAGGAAGGATACACCGATGTTGCGATCGAAGATCCAGGCTTTGAGCCTGTTACCCTCGAGGAGGGACGGTATTTTGTTATGGGAGATAACCGTCATCTCGGAAAGAGCAAGGACAGCCGCATGTTTGGCAGTGTGAAGGAAAGCGACATTGTAGGCAGGGCGGAATTCATATTCTGGCCGCTGTCCGAGATCAAAAAGCTGTAGCTGCCAATGGACATCATCCCAGGAAAGGAGGCGCTGGAGAATGACCTACACACTCGGCTCGTACGCTCCTCCGCCTTCGGTTTGGGAGGAGCTCAAACAGGAACTGAAATCCGTTGCCCCAGAGCTTGGTATTGATGATATCGGCTTTGCTTCGGCGGAACCGTTTCAGTCCTTGAAGGGAGTCCTGCAGAATCATCGGGACAAAGGTTATGAATCCGGGTTTGAAGAGCCGGATCTGGATAAGAGGGTTACTCCGGCTCTCCCGGGAAACGAGCCCATGTCCTTAATCGCGATTGCGATAACGTACCATTCCAAAATGGACAACCCGCCAAAATCGGAGCCTGGAAAGTACAGGGGAATTATGGCGCGTTCTGCTTGGGGCAGAGATTACCATCAGGTGCTTCGGGAGGCCATGAGCCGTCTGGAGGCTTTTATAAGAGAACGGGTACCGGATGCAAGACTTGAAAGCATGGTCGATACGGGAGCGCTTGTCGACCGGGCGGTTTCCCAGCGTGCAGGCATTGGCTTTAGTGCTAAGAACTGTGCCATCATATCTCCGAAGTTAGGCTCCTGGATATTCCTTGGCGAGATGATCACCAATATCCCGTTTCCGCCGGATACGCCGGTTACCGAGGACTGCGGGGAATGCACCAAGTGCATCGATGCTTGCCCTACCGGCGCGCTTGTGGGCCCGGGGCAGCTTAACGCCCAGCGCTGTATTTCTTTTTTGACCCAAACCAAAGGGTTTCTGGACGAAGAAGTCATGCGCAAGATTGGCAACCGGCTGTACGGCTGTGATACCTGTCAGATTGTTTGTCCGAAGAATCGGGGCAAGAACTGGACTCATCAAGAGGCCTTCAAACCCGATCCTGAAAAAGCCAAGCCGCTGCTCCTGCCGATCCTTGATTTAAGCAACCGTGAATTCAAGGAAACGTTCGGAGATACATCTGCCGCTTGGCGCGGCCGAAAGCCGATACAGCGCAACGCTGTCATCGCGCTTGGCAACTTTAAAGATATTTCAGCTGTACCGAAGCTGAGCGAAGTACTGCTGAAAGACCCGCGCCCGGAGCTGCGGGGAACCGCTGCATGGGCTCTGGGCCGTATTGGAGGCGAAGAAGCGTTGAACAACTTAGAGAAAAGCATGAAATCAGAAGGGGATTCCCAAGTACGAGATATGCTGCAGCAAGCCTTGAATAAATTGAAGCCTGAATCGAATGAGAAAGAGGCCCCAACTGAGGCGCAAGCCGGGGCAGAAGTTTTATCCAGTGGCAACGCGTTGCCGGCTTCCCCGGATAAGGGAAATAAGCCGGAACAGGAGAGCCCCGCCATTCATGGAGTAGAGCCTATGGCCATTCCGGAAGGCGGACCCGAAGTTTTGTATTATGACGAAATTCAATCGCCGATCGGACCTTTAACGGTTTGTGCAACGGAGAAGGGACTTTGTCTGATTGAGTTCGGCAGCTTCTATGTAAAGGAAGCAGTCATCCAGCAGTGGTCTCGGACCTGGGCCGGCAACGGCGGTTACCAGCGGGACGAGGCGAGGTTAGCTCCTGCGACAGCGCAGCTGGAACGGTATTTTTCAGGTGAGCTGAAGGAGTTCGACATTGGGCTGGATATGCGGGGAACCTCATTCCAATTGCAAGTATGGGAAGCTCTGAAATCCATTCCTTACGGGACGGTTTGTTCTTATAAGGATATAGCCGAATCCATCGGTCGTCCAAAAGCCGTGCGTGCTGTAGGCGGTGCAAACAACAAAAATCCTGTGCCGATTATCGTGCCATGCCACCGGGTGATTGGAACCGACGGGGCACTGATTGGATATGCCGGCGGCCCGGAAATTAAACGTACCTTGTTAACGCTGGAAGGGGCTATGCCTGACCGGAAAGGGTCGTAAGGGATCTAAGGTGCCATCATGGGACTGCCTGGCTGCTATGTATCCGTTATTTTCATTTGCTGTGTCGAAAAGGACATGCTATGATAGGTTCGTATATGCGCCATTAAATGGTAAATATTAGTATAGTAGAAGGTGGTCAAGTGATGAACTATGTCATTCCGATTATTACATTGATCGTGGGTCTGGTTGGCGGATTTTTCATCGGTGTATTCTATCTCCGCAAGCAGCTGGAGAAGATGCAGAATGATCCGCAAATGCTGCAGAAGATGGCCAAACAAATGGGGTACAACATGAACGGCAAGCAAATGCAGCGTGCGCAGCAAATGATGAAAAATCAGCCAATGCCTGGTAAAGGTCAAGGTCGTAAACGCAAATCATAATGCCAGAAGGCCCGCTCGCGTCTACATTTAGGACGGAGGGGCATTTCTATTTAAAAAGGCCGCTAACAGCGGCTATAAGTTAACCGTTTGCTTTTTTTTGGGACGGAAAGGGGGATGTACTGTGGCGGGCGTAAAAGATTATGTAAATAACAAAGTAGGCGAAAACCGAGAGCAGATCGAGTACCATGTAGAGCAGATTTTGAAGCTGATCGGTGAAGATACCGAGCGTGAGGGACTGCTTGAGACACCGGCCCGCGTGACACGGATGTACGAGGAGATTTTTGCGGGATACGAAGTCGATCCTAAGGATGTTCTCGGCGTTACATTTGACGAAAATCACGAGGAACTGGTTATTGTAAAGGATATCGTCTATTACAGTCAGTGTGAGCACCATATGGCGCCGTTCTTCGGTAAAGTTCATATCGGTTATGTCCCAAGCGGCAAAATCGCTGGCCTGAGCAAGCTGGCACGCCTGGTAGAGGCGGTTACCCGCCGGCTTCAGGTACAGGAGCGCATCACCTCGCAAATCGCGGATATTATGGTCGAGGCGCTGGAGCCAAACGGTGTCATGGTCGTTGTGGAAGGCGAGCATCTGTGCATGTGCGCGCGCGGCGTGAAGAAGCCAGGCAGCAAGACTGTAACGTCAGCTGTCCGCGGAAGCTTCCGGAGCGATTCCGCGCAGCGTTCGGAATTCCTGTCTTTGATCAAAGACTAAGAATGAGGATAATGGAAAAAGGCTTCGCCCATGGAGGCGAAGCCTTTTTTTGCTGTATGATGAATGGATATTTTAAATACTTCAAGATGAGCATGAGGACCTATGATGCGCCATCTACCTGTTTCATATATTGTACATACTGGGTGAGGTTGCTTTTGTGTTCCTCGATATCCTTGATCCGGCGGGACATTTCCAGGAAGAAGGCTTCGATCTGCTCCCGTAAAACATGGGCTGACTGGCCTTTCCAATCCTGCAGACGGGCGTACATGACCTTCGCTTCCTGTTCGTCAGCCTGGATGGCGGCCAGCAGTCCCGACAGCTCACGTTCTGCTTGAAGCAAATCATCAAGTTCCAGCAAAATTTCTCGACTCATATCTTTCCCTCCCGGTCACTTCTTATAGATGTTTACCCGATGTTGTCTGTCCGCTCAAATAGATCAGCCTTAAATTTAATGTACTGAACAATATCCGTGGTATGCTGTAAATGCCACTCGCTCATCGACATGATGGATGCATCCAGTTGCTGTACAATCGGCTGGAGGCGTCTGCTGTGACTGGAATACATATACTTAGCGAGACGCTGCCTGATTCCTTGAACTTCGGCATCGCTTTGCTGGGCGTGTGTTCTCCATTTCTCGGCCACGCTTCGGAGCTCGGCAGGGGTGACCTGGATGGTGCTGGAGGAACTGCCTGCAGCATCTCTATTTAGGCCCAAGAATGGAGATAAGGCTCCTGCAGTTCCAAGTATCATGTTCCTCAACCCATCAAAGAGCATGCTTTCTGATGGGACTCGGGGAGACTCGATAGACTTGTCAGAGCTGCCGTCATACAGAGGGTTGGAAATATACCCATTCTCGAATTGATATCGTTCAAGCTGATGATAATTCGGACCCCCTAGTGTATTATCAATTTTTTCTTTTATGCTAATCCCATCGTTAGCATCTTGGTAACTAGAGTCTATGTAATAGGTAGAGCCTACGTGGCCGTCATAACCTCCCAAAGTGCCACTGGCAATAATATCACCTGGATGCGCAAAATTAATAATCTGGGAGTCGAACCCCCCATCCTCGGCTTTTCTTCTAAATTCCGGAGACAGACTCCCAATAACAGAGGGGGCACTAAAAGTCACAGCTGTCATACCTGTATAAGCAGCAGCATATTGTGCATTTGCACCGCCGAGTGAGTGACCTGTCAGAGAAAAATTTAGATCTTTATGTTTTTCCTGCATTTCTTTAGCGTAGTCTTCCGCCTGGTACATCTGATTGGTACCCAGAATATTCATATTCTTATCAAGCTTTCTTGAAGTTTCGCCGAGCCAATCGTTGATGCTGCTAATTCCAACCGCATCCTCAAATTTGGTTAGATGGTCCTCAAATGGTCTTTCAATTTCAGCTTTCCTTTTGAGTTCCGCAATTCCAATTCCAACATCACTTACATAATCAGGTATAGATGCTGATAACTGTGCTTCTCCCTCTGTCCCTCTGTATGCAATGACCGCTTCCCCAGTATCTCTATTCACAAAAGTGACAGCATCAAATCCTGACAACTTATAGCTTTTAGTATTTTCTAAAACCTCCCATTGTGGAAGATCTTCAATTTGAGTGCCTTCTTTTAGATCCTTGTATGCCAATCTGGATAAAATGTTATATGTTTCATCATTGACCATGATGAGTTCCTCCATCAAACATAATTCATTATTTTTGCTTCTTAGATTGGATAACCTTCTTTAGTTCAGGACTCATGACAAAATTTTTGGTTTGAAAGGTTTTGTAATTTACAGAAATATTAAATGTTTGATCTTTATGTCCAATGACATATCCTTCAACATCAATCTCATCTGCGACATAGGTAGGCATTTTCTTTTGGTTTGTTATCTCAACTTCCAGGTCA
The DNA here is from genome assembly GCF_003184205.1 of Paenibacillus sp. Cedars. Taxonomy (NCBI): domain Bacteria; kingdom Bacillati; phylum Bacillota; class Bacilli; order Caryophanales; family Paenibacillaceae; genus Paenibacillus; species Paenibacillus sp. Cedars. The sequence goes on along the minus strand of NZ_CP020866.1, from coordinate 4,993,696 downwards.
TATTCTTCCTTGAAGAATTGAATTGCAGTTTCTCTGGTTTGGCTCATTAATTCATCATCATGGTTTGTAATGTCATCCGTGATACCTGAGGTATTGTTGTTTTTATTTGAATTCATATTTTGACAACCCCCTAGTACAACCATTGTTAACATAAGGAATATGAATGGTTTTTTCCACCCTAATCGGGTAAGCATATCAATTTCATCCCTTCCAGATGTTCATTCATTCTTTTTATCATAATCCAGTAAATAGGAGACTTCAACCGAATAAATAACCAGAGTAATGGTTATTAAGACCTAACAACGTGGTTATCTGAAATAATGGATAAGCCCTCCCTAAACTTCAGAAGCGAAGTAAGGAGGGCTATAACTTAATACCCAATATTAACCATTGCGAAGCAATCCAGCTGGATTTTGCTTAGAACGGCTTCCATTTTAACTTGCTGGCATGTTTGAAGCGATCCGCAACCTCTGGCCAGTAGACCACTTTCCACCAGTCGTTAATGTAATCTTTCCGTTTATTCTGATGTTTGAGGTAATAGGCATGCTCCCATACATCCAGGGTGAGGAGAGGGACGACATCCCATTGGGACAGGTTCTGGTGTTTCTCAGCCTGTAAAATTTCAAGCCGATGGCTGCGCGGGCTCCAGACGAGGATGGCCCAGCCGCCGCCTTCCACCTTGTCTGCTGCTTCGGTAAATTGCTTCTTAAAGCGATCGAAGCTGCCGAAATAGTTCTTGATTTGCTGGGCAAGCTCCCCGCCCGGTTCGCCGCCGCCCCGAGGGTTCATAATATTCCAGAAGATCGTGTGCAGATAATGGCCAGCACCATTGAAGGCCAGCTCGCGTTCCCAATGTTTCACGAGTTCGAAATCTCCGCTTTTTCGGGCTTCCTCCAATTTCTTCTCCGCTTTGTTCAAGCCGTCGACATAGCTCTGATGGTGAATGTCATGATGAATCCGCATTGTCTTTTCATCAATGTAAGGCTCAAGCGCATCATAAGCGTAAGGGAGAGGGGGGAGGCGGTGTCCACCAATCGGGACGGCCTGACCACTGTCGCCCATGCCTTGAATGGACAGCTCAGCCTCTGAGAGAGAGGGTGGAGGGGACGAGGCCTCATGAAGCGTCATGGATTGTTGCGGCATATCCATGAATCGCTCTAATGCTCCAGCGGAGTTGAGGGTCTCCAGTGCGTTCAGGAAATACTCGGACTCCCGGATGACGTGATGTACAATCGTACCGGCAAGCGGTACCTTCTGAACGGCTTCGCTATTCTCCTTCAGTCCGTGCAGCTGGCGGATGAACTCTCTGGATTGCTCGCAGGAGGCTCGAAGCAGCTGCTCTACCTGGGCCAGCACTTGAGGTGAAGGAGGCGCATGGTTGCTGAGAATGTGGCGCAGAAGTTCGTCAGCGACTTTTTCTGTATCGGCAAATACGAGGGCCCACTGATCCAGCATCTGAACGTAGACCGGTTCCAGATCAGGAACTACGGCTTTAATCAGCCCGGTATGTTTCCTTTCCTGATGTTTCCAATAGCGAATTTCCTCCAATAATCGTACCGGGAGTTTCGCTCCATAATGAAATAACATGTCCGTTCCCTCCAGTATCAGGTTCACTAAACTCACTATATTCATTTTGCAGCCTGTATTATGTGGAAAAAATAAAAATCCCCTCACTGCTCCAGGCAGTAGGGGGTTGGAACATAGTATGGAGCTGCGGCATCTCGCAATGAATGCTATTATCCGGAACGTCACGGTCCTTCCGGTGTTTCAAGTTTGCCGAGGAAGGTTGATACTCTGCGTAAATATTCTTTAGGATGCTCACGGAAGATAAGTTCATGATGGGCATCCTCTACGATCCAGGAATCCGAATCCGCATGACTCTGATTGGACGCAATTTTCTCGGCGATCGGGTAAGGCGCCTTATCGTCTTTCGTTCCGTGAATGAACAAGGTCGGGAACGGATAGTCATGCTTCTTCACTTCGTTGTAAGGGATCTGATCCAGACTTGTGCCGTTGAGGACCGGGAAGAGCAGCTCCAGAATCTCCAGAGACGGATGCCGCGGAAGATTAATCTGGTTATGGATATTGTGGTAAAGCGTGTCCGGCTCGAGCAAAAATGCACTGTCCAGGATCATGGCGTCCACATCTTTGGTCTCAAGCCCCGCCTGGAGAGCAGTACCGGCACCCATGGAGAAACCCCAGACGACAATCTGCTTCGCGCCGCGCTGTTTCACATGCTCAATGGCACCGAGAAGCTGGCGTTTCTCTTCCTTGCCGCCGGTCGCCACTTCCTTGCTGGTCTGGGACGCAAAGCCGTAATCAAACATCAGCACATTAAAATTCATGTTGTGCGCGTAATGGGCGATATCGTACATAGGAACCCAGGTTTCCTCCCGGTTGGCGCCGTAGCCGTGGCTCAGCACGATGGTTTTGGAGGAATTCTCTGCCGGTATATACCACCCGTTAATATTCCGTTTACCATCAATCGAGTGGAATGTGACATTCTCGTAATTCATATCTTTAGCGAGTTTGGGATTGGAATAGAGCGGAGCAACCGTCGGATTCGACAATACCCAAGCAATATAGGCATGCAGTGCAATAAAACAGAAAACTAGAAAAAAAACGACAGATAACAACAACGCTAATATAATATGCTTAAAACGAACCAGGCCTGTCGACAGCTCGGCTGGCGTGTCATTCAATTGGGAGAGTGGGGCATTACTACCAGTTGTTGTACTCATAAGTGGCCCCTCCTTACCATATAGTCGGATTTTTTTTCGTTAAAGTGAAAATATCGAAATTTATAATAATCGTATGCCCGGTGGGCTATAAAGTCAATGCAAATCAATAGATTGTAAGACAAATGTAAAGTCCCGGTGCGAATGGTTTACTTTTGAGAATAATTCTCATATAATTATTGTAACCAGGTTTCATACAATGAAACACGAGAGGAGCAGGTCGGGATGGAAGACCGAAAATTAACGGTACGTGCTGTAGAGCGGGCACTTGATATATTGATGTGTTTTACGAAAAATAATGAGCTTGCTCTGACGGAGATAGCCTCCCTTATCGGGTTGCATAAAAGCACGGTCCATCGACTGCTTACAACGCTGGAAGACCAAGGATTTGTGGTGCGGAACAAAGAGACGGAGAAATACCGGCTCGGCCTTAAAATATGGGAGCTGTCAATGCATCTGTCCCAGAGCGATGATCCTGCCATTCGCCTTCTTCCCGCGATGGAAGCGCTGCGGGACCGGCTGGGGGAAACCGTCAGCTTGTATCTGCGAGATGGCGCCGATCGGCTTCGCATCCAGGCGGTGCAGAGTAACCAGGGCATCCGGCGGGTCGCCCAGGTGGGAGTAAGACTGCCACTGTCGGTAGGCGCTTCCAGCAAGGTGCTGGTGGCCTTTGCGCCTGCGGCAGATCAGGAGGAGCTGCTGAATGCGGCAGATTGGCCAGAGTCTGTTGATCGGGACGTGTACCGGCAGCAGCTCGCCGAAATTCTGGAGAAGGGGTACGCCATCAGTATTGAAGAGCGTGAGCCTGGAGCTGCCGCTGTATCGGTGCCGATTTTTGACCGGAACGGTCAAGTGGCGGCCGCGCTGTCGATGTCAGGGCCGGTCACACGCCTCCCGGCGGATACACTTCGTGAACATGCGCCCGTCCTGATGGAAGCAGCGCGGGAAATGGGAATGATGATTTAATTCATTCTATTTCGGAGTTGCGGACAGCATCACTATAAGTTATTGAATGACCGGGCAGCTCCGAGTGATACAGCTGCCCGGTTATTTTACATTAGATGAGAAAGCGTAAACTTCAAAGACTCCCCATCCTTATCTCTGAGAAGAAAAATGTCCGCTACAGGCGGTCTGTATTCTGAGGATATCATGGATAAGCGTTACTCTTATATGATGAAAAAGCTTAAACGGAGAGTGGACGGATGCATGGCGATAAGATGTGCAGGGTTTTGCCGGGAGCCCTTGCAAATATACAAAGAGATGACACCTGAGTTTAGACCAGGGCCATCTCTTTTTTCATTCTGGATGATGAAGTAAGGGGATAAAATTAAACCAGGAGCATGGTCAGCAGGGCAATCACGATCGGAACTGCAAGGAATAGCCAGGCTAACGGACTTGCTACGTTGATGGTCCAGCCAACGCCAAATCTTTTTTCCACAAAGAGAGCAGGGTCCTGCGGATTAAAATAGACGGAGCCGAGCTTCCAATACTTATCGTCATTGGCACTATGAGTGGAGTGCGGAGTGTTGGGATCTCTCTTCAGCCGGCTTCCGCCTTGACCTGTTGTGAAGGATAACACCACTGCACCGAGGACAATCACCAACGGTATGGCTAAGCTGATGACCAGCAGCAATTCGGGATTCAGCTGTTCGATCATGTTGAGCTGGATCAAGGAGAACATCAGCACAAGCAGCAGACCAGCCATCGTATTGAAGAAGGACCAACGGCGGCGGAAGATGGCGTTGCGCGCTGAGGAGCCCGCCGGATCTCCCGGATCGATCTGCTGTTTGCTGTTTAGGATGGACCAATTGATCAACATGAAGATGAGGATCATGAATACCTGCATAATGTTGGGCAGCAGGACTACACCCCATGATTTGTCCGCATAGTTGATCACGCTGCCTTGAAAATCAAATTTCATGGGAATGGTATCTGGGATCTGGTCATAGTATTGGAAAATCCAGACGGTGCTGATGATGGTAATGACGGCATGAATGATAAACCAGCGGTTAGAGAGGACAAGCTTCTGCCTTCTGAAGTTGGTATCGATTGCCACGACCTGGCGTCCGGTTGTCGCAGGGGGAAGAGTGGCCTTGATCCCTTTCATTTTGAAATGAAAGGTCAGGTTCAGGGCAAGTGAAGCAATGACGATTGCCGTGATGGAGCCGACAATAAGCCATTCGAACCCTGTGTTCCCAATCGATAACAATCCGATCAGACAGGCGATCAAGATAAGGGCATAAATACCGCAGCTGATGGAAGCAAACTGCTTCCGCAGCCTGCGAAGGGCTTCGCTGTGGAACATTTCTTCACTCACCGATACTCCAAAGCTAACTGTTTCCCTGGTGTAATAAGGCATAAAGGCAAGCAGTACAATAATCGGAATAATCATAAATACTAGAATCGAGGCTGATATCATAACCATTACACATTCTCCTCCCCAGTCTGGGTGATCTCATTATGCATATCTCGTACGATCTGAAGCAGCTGTTCTTCGGATAAGCCCCTGCAGATGGCTTCAGCAATGATAGGTTTTAGATAGGCATTGCGTTTATCCTGATATTCGGGGGTAATGCCCGGCATGGTATCCGGCTGTATCACCACGCCTTTTTGCCTGTGTATCTGAATAAAGCCTTCCTGCTTCAGCAGCGTGTACGCTTTGTTAACGGTGTGGAGATTGATCCCGATGTCGGATGCCATGCTGCGAACCGAGGGCAGGGGATCGCCGGGCTTAAGGCTGCCGCTGGCAATGCCTTCGATAATCTGATTCATTAACTGGTTGTATATGGGGACATCGGACTGCATATCCAGTTGGATAATCATAAGAGAACCTCCGCATTCGTTGTAACTGTTATATATGTAGTATAACAGTTGGAGCGGATGGTGTAAAGGTCAATCCGCAGTTTTTCATAAACGAAAAAAACGAGGACTGTCTTCACAATCTTGGGATTGGAAGGCGGTCCTCGTGTTTTCATTGCTCGATGTGTAATTTAACAAGAGAGCGTACTTATCTCAGCTTGATATTCTTCTCTTTGATCTTTTGATTCAGAATCTCTTGAAATGTGACGGGTTTATCTGTCGAATCCTCTTTCTTCGGAGCCGTCACCGGCTGCGGCCGTTGATATTGATAATGGAACGAAGCCATCGTATGTATTTTGATCATAGGTACGATCCTCCTAGATATGGATTTCCGGAATGTTTTCTACCATTTAACCTTTCCGGCATCATTCGAAACGGAATTTCCAATATTCAGGAAAAAAGTACTGTGAAATGAAAAATCCCCATCATCCATTAGCGGATGATGGGGATTTGTTCCTAAGGCTAAAGCGCCTAGATGAATTGTCTTATTGGTTCGATGCGATCATTTGACGAAGTACCGTTTGGAGGATACCTCCATTGTGGTAGTAGTCCACGTCCACCATGCTGTCGAGACGAGCGATAGCTTGGAACTCGAATTGAGTACCGTCTTCGCGTGTAACAACAACCGTCAATTCTTGACCTGGTTTCACATCGTTGCTGAGACCCAGGATATCAAATGTTTCCCGGCCGTTCAGCGCAAGGCTCTTCCAGCCATGACCTTCCTGGAACTGGAGCGGAAGCACACCCATGCCTACGAGGTTGGAGCGGTGAATACGCTCGAAGCTCTCAGCCAGTACAGCTTTGACTCCGAGCAAATACGTACCTTTTGCCGCCCAGTCACGGGAGCTTCCTGTACCGTATTCTTTACCTGCAATAACAATCAGGTTCTGTCCGCCTGCTTGATAATTCATGGATGCATCATAGATGGACATGACTTCTTCAGTCGGCAAGTATGTGGTTACGCCGCCTTCCGTACCTGGAGCTACCTGGTTACGGATGCGGATGTTAGCGAAGGTACCGCGCATCATGACTTCGTGGTTACCGCGACGGGAGCCGTAGGAGTTGAAGTCTTTGCGTTCCACCTTGTGATCGCTCAGATATTTGCCTGCAGGACTGGACGGTGCAATGTTACCGGCTGGTGAGATGTGGTCCGTTGTAACGGAATCACCCAAGAGAGCCAGCACACGCGCTTCCTTGATATCCTGAATGTCGTTCAGACCGTTGCCCAGGCTTTCAAAGAACGGCGGGTTCTGAATGTACGTGGATTGATCATCCCACTCATACAATTCGCCTTCAGGAACAGGAATCTTGTTCCAACGCTCGTTCGCTGTGAACACATTCTCGTATTTTTCACGGAAAGCGTCAGCGCTAAGGGACTGACCAATGGCTTCACGGATTTCAGCACTGGTTGGCCAGATGTCTTTCAAGTAAACTGGCTCATTGTTTGGATCGTAGCCGATCGGATCGTTCTGCAGGTCGATGTTCACGGTACCTGCCAGAGCGTAAGCAACAACCAGTGGCGGTGAGGCCAGGTAGTTGGCTTTGACCTGAGCATGCACACGTCCTTCGAAGTTACGGTTACCGGACAATACGGCAGCTACCGTCATGTCGTTATCGGTAATCGCTTCGCTTACTTCGTCCGGCAATGGACCGGAGTTACCGATGCAAGTTGCGCAGCCATAGCCTGCAACATAGAAGCCGAGAGCTTCCAGGTAGTGCAGAAGGTTGGACTTCTGAAGGTAGTCGGTTACGACAAGGGAGCCTGGAGTCAAGCTGCTCTTCACATAACCAGGTTTCTTCAGACCGCGTTCAACCGCTTTCTTGGCCAGGAGACCTGCACCCAGCATAACGCTTGGGTTAGATGTATTCGTACAGCTCGTGATGGCTGCGATAACAACTGCACCTGTGCCCATTTCGCTGGTAGAGCCGTCTTTATGACTGACCTTAACGGTTTCCGCGATTTTGTCATCGCTGAGCCCGTAGCCGCCTTTATCAATCGGTGTACGGATGATGTCGTTAAAGTTCTGCTTCATGTTGGTCAGTTCAATGCGGTCTTGTGGACGCTTCGGACCAGCCAAGCTCGGTACAACCGAAGCGAGATCCAATTCGATTACATCGGAGAACTCAGGGTCCGGCGTATCAGCCGTACGGAACATGTTTTGTGCTTTATAGTAGCTCTCCACGAGTTCAACCTGCTCATCGGTGCGGCCGGTGTTGCGCAGGTAAGCCAACGTCTCGCTATCAACCGGGAAGAAACCGATGGTAGCGCCGTATTCCGGTGCCATGTTCGCAACGGTTGCACGGTCAGCCAGACTGATGTTGGCAAGACCAGGACCGTAGAATTCCACGAATTTGCCCACTACGCCTTTTTTGCGAAGAAGCTCGGTTACGGTGAGGGCAAGGTCGGTCGCCGTTGCGCCTTCTGACAGGCTGCCTGTCAGTTTGAAGCCGATAACTTCAGGTGTTACAAAATAAAGCGGTTGGCCGAGCATTCCGGCTTCTGCCTCGATGCCGCCTACGCCCCAGCCCACTACACCAAGACCGTTGATCATGGTTGTATGGGAATCGGTGCCTACGAGGGAATCAGGGAAGACGAGGGTTTCGCCGTCAACTGTCTTCGTAGCTGCTACGGAAGCCAGGTACTCCAGGTTAACCTGGTGAACGATACCTGTTCCGGGAGGAACCGCGCGGAAGTTGTTAAACGCCGTTTGAGCCCAGCGGAGGAAGCGGTAACGCTCTTCGTTACGCTCAAATTCAACCTTCATATTATATTCAAGCGCTTGGTCGGTACCAAAAGCGTCAACCATGACGGAATGGTCGATAACGAGATCGACCGGAACGAGAGGGTTGATCTGTTTCGGGTCGCCGCCGGATTTTTTAACGGTGTCGCGCATGGCTGCAAGATCCACGACAACCGGAACACCGGTGAAGTCCTGCAATACGATACGGGCAGGGATGAACGGAATTTCCTTGTTGTTGTCGCGTGCTTCATTCCACGTGGACAAAAGTTTTACATGATCCTCGGTAATGGCGCGTCCGTCAAATTGACGTACGGCCGCTTCCAGCAGTACCCGAATGGAGAAAGGAAGCTTGGATACACTTCCGTATCCTTGCTCTTCGAGCGCCTGCAGGCTGAAATAACGGTAATTTTTACCGCCCACCTCTAGGTTGCGAGAGATGGAGAATTGATCCTTTGCTGGCATAGATGAACCTCCTTGAGTCATTTCATTTGATCTTATTATGACGATCTGAGTTAAACCTTTTGTGGTTTCACTAGATGAAACCTAATTTCATAAATTAACTAACTTAAGTATAACGTTTTCAACTCGCCGCGTAAAGCATTTTTTATAGAAGAAACGTATTTCAAAACCGTGAAAATTCGCCCGTTTTTTAAGCTGACACGGCTGCCCTGATTCAGTGTTTCTGTATTCTCTTTACCGAAGTTCATAGCCTGAAGATTTGCTTCATATAGTTGTGATAGGGAACTGCGTGAAAGGCAAGGTCAGAGGAGGAGAGAAGATGAACAGTCTGAAGCAAGCAGAGAAGCCATGGAAGCAAGCTTTATATATTTACGTCAATCAATATAACCAAAATCGCGTGGACTATTCTTCAGGCCTGAAAGAGCAAATTGTAGCAGATCTGAATTTCCTGGTAGAGAGAGGAGAAAGGCAGTTCCGACTGCAGTCATGGTACGAGTTGCGCGAAGCAACCCCGCTAAAGAGCGAGACTCGTGCACGGCTCCAGCGTGTACTCAGAGAGACGGAGGATGACGTTGTTGCCGATGTAAGGCTTCACAGCGTGTTCTATTATGAGAAAAGAGGCATGACGCACCGTGAGGACACGGTGTCACGGGAGCGGCTGACGCTGATCCGTGATGGGGAAGCCTGGCTGATCGTTGGCATTGAACGTCTGCAGGACGAACGCCATCCCTTGCAAAGAACCGATGCTTCGTTCACAGGCCAGGACTCGGCTGGAAGAGAACCGTCTACTCCATTCATGAATGGTCGTGTTTACTCGGCTGGCAGCAGTCCGCGGTCCGGTCGATACGAGCGTGAAGCCGCTGCTGCTTATGCCGACAGGTGGTGGGATTCCGGCAATCCGGAGTTTGAAGAATTTGACGTGGATTGCACCAATTATATCTCCCAGTGCCTCTTTGCAGGTAAAGCCCCAATCCTCTATACTGGTAAAAGAGAAACGGGATGGTGGTACAAGGGGTATGTAAGCAAACGGGAATGGTGGAGTTACAGCTGGGCGGTTTCGAACAGCTTCGCGCATTATTTGAACTCCAGTACCTCGGGACTGCGAGCCGAGCGGGTAGAACGGCCTGAGCAGCTGATGCTTGGGGATGTCATCGTGTATGATTGGGACGGTGATGGGGCGTTTCAGCACAGCACCATTGTGACAGCATTTGATGCTGGCGGTATGCCGCTGGTCAATGCTCATACGGTATCAAGCCGTCATCGCTACTGGGACTACCGTGATTCCTACGCATGGAACGACAACACCGAGTATCGGTTTTACCATATACCCGATTATTTTTAAGATGACAGCATGTCATGCTGCAATACGGACAAGAGAGAGGTAAACATGGAACAGGATAAATTAACGGTTGGCTTGGTATACGGGGGAAAATCTGGCGAGCATGAGGTGTCACTTTCCACGGCATTTGCAGTCATGAACGCTTTTGATTTTGATAAATACGAAATGATTCCTTTTTATATTTCGAAGCAGGGAACCTGGAGAATCGGGAGCAAGCGATCAGCTCCGTTTAGCCAACTGGAGGATTTGAAGCTGGCCGAAGGGGAAGGGACGCAGACGGCTCTGAACGCTGTGTTCAGCAGGCTGTATGGTCAAGAAAATCAGGCAGTGGACATTATGTTTCCGCTGCTGCACGGAACGTTTGGCGAGGACGGGACCATTCAGGGATTGTTCGAAATGGCGGACATTCCTTACGTAGGCACCGGCGTGCTTGCATCGGCTGCAGGCATGGATAAAGTCGTGATGAAGAAGCTGTTCGCCCAAGCGGGATTACCGCAATGTGAATATTGTTACTTCAATCGCACGCAGTGGGAACAGGGGCAGTACGACGTGCTTAAGGACATCGAGGACAAACTCGGTTTCCCAAGCTTCGTCAAGCCGGCTAACCTCGGCTCCAGCGTCGGCATCTCCAAGGCGAAGAACCGGGAGCAGCTCAAGTCGGCAATTGAATCCGCCCTCCGGTTCGATGACAAGATCATCGTGGAAGAGTTTGTGGATGCCCGTGAAGTGGAGGTCAGCGTGCTCGGCAATGATGAGCCGATGGCATCCGTTCCGGGTGAAATCGTGTCTTCCAGTGAATACTATGACTATGCGGCCAAATATACGGACGGACAGTCACAGATGCAAATCCCGGCGGAGATCGAGCCGGATGTGGCTGATCGCCTGCGCGAGCTCGCGATTAACGCGTTCAAAGCGATTGAAGGCGGCGGAATCACTCGCGCGGACTTCTTTGTACGCCGCTCCGACGGCGCGATTCTGATCAATGAAGTGAATACGATGCCCGGCTTTACGCCGTTCAGCATGTATCCCCTTCTATGGCGGGAGACAGGCGTTTCCTACCGCGAGCTGCTCGACCGGATGATTGAGCTGGGGCTTGAGCGGTACAACCGCAAGCAATCCTTGATTTATGAGAACCAGGCATAAGCTAGCCGTTTTACAATAGGATACGATTGACCAGGGGGAGTCCGCGCTATTCATCACGGCTCCCCTTGAGTCTAATATTTTGGGATGAAAGGAAGATTCGAGATATGGGATTTCAAACCGAGTTCAATTCCGTTTGTAAGTTTAAGAGTGAGCAGGAGCTCTACGAGCTGCTGGAATACGGCCGCGGCAAAATGCTGAAGGACGGACTGAGGGTGTTTCCGACAGGACAGAAGGTCATCGCCTATACGCCGGATAACCAGGCGGTAGCGATTGTCCTGATTACGGCATGTGTATCGGAGATTAATTTCCAGGGTCGTGAGGTAACCTCGGTTGAGCTGCAGCTGATCCGCAAATTGACGGATGAGGAAGCACGCGTTCAGACCGCGCTCGCTCATGAGATGTTCTTCGGAGACCATGCATGATTGTCCGTTTCGGTTATGTAGCCATGTCCACGGTTGTGCAGAACGCTTCTCCCTCCAAGACAATGACCATGAAGAGTTTTACGAAGCTGGATGACCGTGAGGCCGGCATACACAAACTGGAGCGGATCGCGAACGAGAATTTACATAATACCCTTCGGTTATTGAGACATAATCTGGCCCATGATATCAAGGTGTACCGTTTCTCGTCCAAGCTGATTCCGCTTGCCACGCACAATGATATGCATGATTGGAACCCTTTCCCGGCGCTGAAGGAGGGCTTCCAGGCCATCGGGGAGTTTGTGAAGAAGCATGAGATGCGGGTGTCGTTTCATCCGGATCATTTCACGGTGCTGAGCACGCCTCGACCTGAAGTGTTGATTAATTCCATTCGGGACCTGGAGTCACACGTCCATATGCTGAAGGCGATGGGGTTGCCTGCTTCCATGAAAAACAACATCCATATCGGCGGCGCCTACGGGGACAAGCCCAGCGCTTCAGCCCGATTCGTTGAGCACTTTCATGCGCTTGATCAGAGCATCAAGGAACGTCTGACACTTGAGAATGATGATAAAACCTTTACCGCACAGGAGACGCTGGCGGTATGCCAGCAGACCGGGCTGCCGATGGTGCTGGATATCCATCATCAGTGGGTCAATAATGATGGTGAGGCGCCTTGGGAGCTGTGGCCGGCCATTCTCCGCACCTGGGAGACGCCGCTGGCTCAAGAAGGCTCTGAGCCGATACAACCGCTGCCGCCGAAGATTCATGTGTCCAGTCCCAAAAGCCCTACAGATATCCGAAGCCATGCAGACGGGGTGGACGTTGTGCCTTTGCTGGCATTTTTACGGAAGATTGCGGGCGCTACGCCGAAGGTGGACGTTATGATTGAAGCCAAGATGAAGGATGGCGCCTTGTTTGGTCTGATGAAGGATTTGGGAGATTGTGCGGGAGAGGGTGTAACGATTCTGGACGGGGCCTCCATCGAAGTAAATGCCTAAAACCATAAGACGAACCTGTTATGACTTGCAAGTTGATGGATTTTGGGTTACGTTGGAAGTACGGAACACAGATTCTCCTCAAGCTATCGTATTGGATAAAAAAGTTCGTTCTCGCCAAGCATTCAGGTGCACAGCATAGGACGGACTTTTATTGAAATAGGGCGGATTTTTTGAGACGCTGCCCTTTCGTTCCCGTACTAATTGAATAGGATGTAGGGATTGCCAAAATCACTAGATTTATATAGAAAGTAGAGTGAGCGCTTTGAATGAGAACGAAAAGATTCCTTATGTTGTCAGCAGTAAAAGCTACACCGCTGTAGCGATTAATTGTGCCGCGAAAGCGGGTGAATGGATTGAGAGCAAGCTGGGTACCGTGAAACAGCTTAGCACGAAGACGTCCGCGCAGGATATCGTAACCGAGGTGGACAAAGGTGCGGAGCAGATGATCCGCAAGCTGATTCTGACCCATTTTCCAGACCATGCGATTCTTGGAGAGGAAGGGGTTGCTCCCGGCACCGAAGCCTATGCGAAAGCTTTGGATGATGCAAAAGAAGAAGAGTATCTCTGGATCATTGATCCTGTTGACGGAACGACGAATTACGTGCATGGATTCCCTTTTTACTCCGTGTCCATTGCACTGGCTCACCATGGCGAAGTCATCGTCGGTGTCATATATGACCCTTCCCGGGATGAATTATTTGTTGCGGAAAAAGGAAAAGGAGCCTACGTTCACGGCAATCCTACCTATGTTTCCAAGGAAGAGCAGTTATCGGACAGCTTGCTTGCCACAGGCTTTCCTCTTGACAGCACGGTCAACTTGCCGCTGAATATGGCAGAGCTGCAGGCGCTTTTGCCGAAGGTACGCAATGTGAGAGCCGGCGGTTCCGCCGCGCTTCATCTGGCTTATGTTGCGGCGGGCCGGCTCAGTGGATACTGGGAGCACGGCTTGAGTGTCTGGGACGTTGCGGCGGGTGCCTTGCTGGTTCAGGAGTCCGGTGGCAAGGTGACTGATACGGAGGGGCGTCCTTACGATCTGTCGGTACGTCATTTGGCAGCAACGAACGGGCTGATCCATCAGCGGTTTCTGGACACACTAAAAGATGCGGGCGAAGCATCAGTCCGTTAACCCCTGGAACAAACAAAAGAAAATGCAGGTCACATACAACCGCTTGATAAAGGAGTATGCGTGCGATGAATGAGAAATCAGATCAGAATTTGGAGCGCCAGCTCAGCGAGATGTTGACGGAAGGTGAAATGCAGCAGAGGGACCGGGAGAAAGAGGAGCGCCGGCTTCTTTCTCCGAAATATGAGATCCGAATTCAGACCCAGCTCGATCCCATCGTGGAGGAGACCCAGAAATACCGCAGTATGGCTAAGGAAGTTGATGGCCGGTACGATAAGTATATGGATAAGACGATCAAGAAGGATAAGCCTGAGGAATCAGGTGAAGATGTTTGACAGCGCTTCAGGAAACATTTGCTGTGAGAGTGCATAATATCACCATAGGTTGGCAAACGGAGAATGGACAGCACTTGAGCGGCTGCCCATTCTTTTTTATGATGGAGCGGGTCTCGTTCGGGTGTTTACAATTGACATGGATGGGGGAAGAGCGTTGCGAGTTCGGCTTAAGCTTAAGGCTTCACATATTGTTGCAGGACTTTCAGGTATGGGCTCCATATTGCTCTGGCTCATCCTTATTTTCTTCAATCCGTATACGGATGGCACGAACTTGAGTCCTGCCTTAAATACTTTTATCATGCTTTTTCTTCCCGGCTGTTTGGCACTTATCGCAGTGTTCTATTCGTACCGATTGCTGCTGCTGATTGCGTTTGGATGGTCCATACTGCCCAGCTTGTATCTGACGGGGACACCCGGGATATTTGCTTGGTTTGGAGTTGCATCGTTAGGCTATTTGTTTGCTTATCTGCTGATGAAACCACGATTAAGAAGCTGATGGCGGTACCATTCACAGGTTTGTGGTGGTAAAATAAGGCTGAATCAGATTTATGATGTTAAGGGAGTGATGGCATGTTTAAACCATGGAAAAAGGGGCTGGCCGCAGTAACCGGCACCTTGACGCTCGCGGTGGCACTGGTCGCACCGGGCGTTGCACCAACTTTTGCCGATGATGTGACAGCCAAGAATACATATCGTATCGTAACACTGGGGGACTCGCTGACCGTTGGGTATGAGCCGGGTATGGATCTGAACAGCAAGCCCTATGGCTTTGTTGATCGGCTGTATGAGCAGGGATTGTTCTACGGTCGAACGGAAGTGACGAATTTGGGCATCGGCGGTTTGAAGACCGACGGGTTGAACCATTACGTCCAGGCCGTTGCAGATGAACGGGCCATTACAGCAGAGGAAATACAGCCCGGTCTCAGCAGCATTGACCCGCGCACCAAGCAGATTGGAGCAGATGCAGCGAAAGCCGAGCCTGTCATCGCTGACGCAGATCTGATCACGATTACCATCGGCGGGAATGATATGATGAGTCTGGTCAGCACGGTGGGAACCTTAAGCGACGAGCAGTTGAAGGCGAAAATGCAGGAACTGTTCAAGCTGTACACGGACAATGTTTCGGCTGTAATTACCAATCTGCATACCATGAATCCGGATGCTGCGATTGTAGTGGCCGACCAGTACAATCCGGTACCGAAAATCGCGGACGAAGTCGCATACGCCAAACTGCTCGCATCATCCGGTGAATTCACGCAGCTGGTGGAAGGCGTGGCTGACGGATTTGCGAGTCAGGGCGTAGATATCAAAGTCGCCCATGTTGCCAAGAAGTTCGTGGGCTCTGAGCTGACGATGACCCATATCCTGAAAGATGATATCCATCCGAACCAATACGGATATGAGACGATGGCCAGCGTGTTTGCAGAGACGATCTGGGGCAGCTATAAGAAACCCCCTGTTCAGGAGGTGGGGCAGCCGATGCGCATCGTCGTGAAGGGACAGGAGCTGAATACGCCGTTTAAGCCGATTCTTCGCGACAATCTGAACTACGTAGCTATTCAGGATATCGTGAATGCAGTTGGAGCGACTACAAAATGGGAAAATAAAACGTCCAGTGCAACGATCTCCTTCGGAGATCAGACCGTTGTGGTGAAGATCGGTGCCAAAGCCGTTCAGGTCAACGGAAAGTCTGTACCGATTGATACACCAGCTTTCCTGCAAAAAGTAGGGAAGGAAGACAAAACCTACGTTCCACTCGCAGTGATTGCATCCGGTCTTGGTTTTGATGTTCAATACAGTTCCAAATTGCGTACGGCATTCATTAATTTGTAATATTCATGCGTAGAATAGCTGGACCGGCAGAATCAAGCCGGTTCAGCTTTTTTAATGGGAACTTTTTTGAGACATAGGATGAAGGCGATCCGGCAGCAGTGTGATGTTATTCATATGAGTTCATTCAGGCCGGTGTTTCGTACTGATTGGCGGCATGATTCCGATGTCGATCGCCATCGAGAAGACCGGGGCCGCTGCCATGATCTCGGATATGCTGGTTCAGTCCCTGGGCAGTTATGGGTAGAGGGGATATGGCGGCAGCTTAGGATGAAATGAGTGGACTGCTGGCATTGCAGCGTAACGCCTGGAAAAAAGATCTGAAATAAAGTGCTTAACCTCAGCTCGGGCTATCCGCTGGCCAGACACCGTTTTCAGGTTTGAGCCGGAAATCTTCCGGTTCGCCTCTTGTTATTCGCCAGCCAATGTTTTATATTGACATAATAGTAGGTCAAAAATAAAAGAGGTGAACGGAGAAGATGACTCCACGCACGAAGGAGCAAAACGAAGAGATCCGGCTGCGGCGTCTGGCGCAAATTCGGAAAGCCGCTGCCGATGTTTTTTTGAATAAAGGACCTTTACTGGAAATCCGCGATGTAGCCGCACAGGCGGGACTCGGCTATGGCACGGTATATCATTATTACAGCAATAAGGGCGATCTGCTCCACGATCTGCTGTGGGACGCGTTGGATCGGGCCGGGGATTGGCTGGAGGTTCCGATGGAAGCTCCACACGATTCAGATGCGGGGATGGCACCGGCGGGCGGGCATTTCCGCTTGGCTGCTGCGGCGGATACCGGGAACTCGGCTGCCGCGGGTTCCCGAAGCGGAAGCCGTGTAACGGCCGCAGAGCTTGGTCCCGTCGCTGCCGCTGGCGTCCGGCTGCTGCAGCTTTGGGCGGAGGACCACGCCCTGTACCTGCTGCATAAGCTGGCCGGTGAGGGCTTTGCCGCGCTGCCTGAAGGGCGCTCGATCCCGCTCTTGGCTGCCTTTCGCCGGGAGGTGCTCACGCCGCTTGCCGCGCTGCTGAGAAGCGGGCATACGGCGGACGGGGCAGCCGCTTCCGGCGGAAACGCTGCGGAGCCGCAGGATCTGCTGCAGCACGCGGAGATGCTGCTGGCCGCCTTGGTCGGCTGCGCCTCGCTTTCGCTGCGCCGCGGAAAGCTGCACGAAGAGGCCAGGGATATCGCCCGGTTATTAAAATTATAAAATGGATAAGGAGCGAATAAACAAAAGATGGTTATCTTAAAATCACTTAGGGAAATCGAAGAGATGAAGCCGGCGAGCCAAATCGTTGCGGACTGCTACCGCGAGGTGACCAAGCTGATTGAGCCTGGGATCACCACCCGGGAGATCAATGACTTTGTTGCCAGACACATCACTAAGCTGGGCGGCAAGCAGTTTACGAAGGGGTACAACGGTTTCCCCGCCGAAACCTGCACTTCGGTCAACGATGTGGTGGCCCACGGCATTCCTTCAAACCGGGTGCTTATGGATGGCGACTTGCTGAAGCTCGACATCGTCGTGGAATATGGCGGATGGTTCGGCGATTCCTGCCATTGTTATGCGGTGGGCAATATCCGGCCGGAAGCGCAAAAATTAATGAAGGTGACCAAGGAATGCCTGGATCTGGGGATCGCCCGGGCTATCCCAGGGGGCCGGCTCGGTGACATAACGTCGGCGATACAACAGCATGCGGAAGCGAATGGGTATTCGGTCGTGCGTGATCTGCTGGCTCACGGGATCGGGCGGAGCCTGCACGAGGAGCCTAACTACGTGCATATCGGCGTAGCTGGCAAAGGCATCCGGCTAAAGGAAGGCATGGTGTTTACCATCGAACCGATGATCAACGAAGGTACGTTCCATATCACGATTGACGACGATCAGTGGACGGCGAGAACGGCCGACGGCAAGTTGTCGGCGCAATATGAGCATACGATTGCAATTACGCCGGATGGACCACTGATTTTAACGGCCCAGTAAGAATGGAGGCGAACGGTCTCCTTAGGCGAAGTCGCCCATATTCGGAGTCCCGCGCGATGCCTGCGCGATGGTAAAATGTTCTCCGAGAAAGGGGGGAAGATCATCGTCCGTATGATGGATCGCTTGAATGCCGGGTTCTTGTCACTCGACAATGAAACGTCGCACAATGGTTTTAACTCCACATTCTCCTAAACGTATTCGATCTGTTGATAGACACAAAGGATTTCCCTTTTGCATCGAATCGGGGTGCAAAGTTCCAAGTAAATATCCGTTACAAAAGCCTCCATTCCGTCCGCTCGGACCCGTATGGGGGCATTTTGAATTTTGTCCCCCCGAAGCCACGCCCCCTGCAAACCCCGACGAGCTAGCAGGAAATTACATGCCCCGAGGCTAATACTTCCAGTTGAGACTTCGTATCTCATCGTAAAAATACGCATCATTTCCGTAGGAATGACTACGCTGGTTCCATTTGATTGTTGATATGCTTGAAAAAGCCGGAGGTGCAAGGGCAGATGAAGAACCGCTTCAAAAATCCGCTAAGCCGCATGAATATTAAACAGCAGATGATTCTGCTGTTCCTGGTGCTGGTCATCCCGTTGTTTGCACTCAACGCCTACGGGAATTCCATGGCTGGTCAAATTCTGAAGCGCCATGTGACCAATGCCTATATCGAGCTGAACAAACAGAATTTCAAGCTCATCAACCGGGACATTGAAACCGTTAACAAAGTAACCTCTACAGTCATTCAGAACTCGCAGATCCAGCAGCTCGGCACCTTTTCCGAGGGGAGTGTTCTGGAGCGGGTGAAGAACTATGAACGCCTTGAAAAGATGCTGTTTTCCTTCTCCCAGGAGACGGATGAGCGCGAACCGGTTTATTACTCACTCTATGTGTATGACCCCGACAACAGTTACTTTTTTGCTCCTTATTACCCCGAACGCAGAAAAGCAGGCGTGTATTTCTTCTCGGACGAGAATGAGAAGCCGGCTTGGTTTGATGAAGCCGTGGCGATGAAGGGCAACGGATATTTGCGGCGCATGGAGCATCTGTCACCCCCGGTGCAAGGGCGCAAGGATCAAGAGACCCTAAGCTACGTGCGGGCCGTCAACAATATTTATCAGGGCGGAACCATCGGCGTTCTGGTTGTTACCAATCTGGATGCGCGGATCGGAGAGTCCTTATCAACGGTATCCATACCGGACGGGGAGCTCTATTTGACGGACTGGAACAACAATATTTTGACTTCATCGGTAAAAGGCTTGGCGGGGACGCTTGAGCTGCCGCCCGAGGTTGATCCGGGCAGCTCTACCATGGGCGTCATGGACGTTATTACCTCGGATTTCATCTACGTCATCGATTATAACTATATGCTTCAGCAGAAGCTGGTCTATAAGGTTCCTGTCAAAACGCTGCTCGCCCAGCAAAGCGAGATGAAGCGGGTCATCCAGGTCATCTCCATCGCTTATTTTGTTGTGGGCCTAATCATCGTCTTTTATTTCTGGCAGTCGTTGATGACACCGCTCCAGAAGCTGGCCCATTTTGTACGGCGCTATGAACCGGGGAACATTGTGCCGGAAACACCGTATCGGCGCAGAAAGGATGAGGTCAGTGTCCTGATCTCCACGATTTATGACATGGCCCGCCGATTGAATGATCTGATCCATTACAAATACCGTATGGATTTGAAGCAGAAGGAGGCGCAATTGCAGCTTCTCTACCAGCAGATAAATCCTCATCTGCTGTACAACACGCTGGAGAGCATTTACTGGAAGAGCACGATGGAAGGGAATACGGAGTCTGCCGAAATGATCAAGGATCTGTCCAAATTGATGAAGATCAGTCTCAGCAGAGGCCGGGATCTCATTACGCTTGGGGAAGAGCTTGAGCATGCGGGGGCTTATATTAATCTCCAGCTGAATCGTTATGATTACCAGTTCGCGGTCCACTGGGAGGTTCCGGAGGATTTGCTGGTGAATCATGTGCCGAAGATTACGCTGCAGCCGCTGCTGGAGAATGCCATTATTCACGGCATTAAAAATATGGGCGAGGACGGAATCATCCGCATATCCGGTCATCTGGAGGATGGACACTGCCGGATTGTCATCGAGGACAACGGCTATCGTCCGGTCAATTACGAATCCATCCGCAGGCTGCTGTATGATGAAGCCCCGGATCATTCGCTGGGCTATGGCATCCGCAATATCCATGAGCGGATTCAGCTGCATTATGGAAGTGGATACGGACTGCAATATGAACCAAGAGATGAAGGGGGGACCCGGGTGACCATTACGATCCCCCGGATGGAAGCAACAACCATTACCTTAAACGAACAGGAGGTCTCCTGATGTACAACATTTTGGTGGTAGACGACGAACCGTTGATATGCAAAGGCTTAGCGGGACTGCTAACGTCTTCGGGGCTTGCCATAGACGACATTGCAACGGCCTATAGCGGGCAGGAGGCGCTGGATTACATACGAATGGGAGATATTGATCTGCTGGTCACCGATATCCAGATGGGTGAGATGAACGGCATCGAGCTGATGCAGCAGGCCAAGATTGTGAAGCCATGGGTCCAGACCATCATTATTTCAGCCCATGAAACGTTCCAATACGCGCAGCGGGCGCTCCAGCTCGGGGCAAGGGATTATTTGATCAAACCGCTGAACAGCGAGCAGTTTCTGGATTCGGTTCGCAGTGTACTGCTGAAGCTGGATAAACCTGCACCTCAGGTAGAGCAGTTTCTCATGGCGGACAATGAGCATTTTCGGATGGATGAGCCTCCGTCCGGGAGAACGGAGCGGCTGAATCAGCGGCTTGCAACCGAGCCGGAGCAGTCAGAGTTAGCCGATCTGCACGACGAGTCGGAGCTCGGCTTGATCGGTCCTTATTTTGCCGTCATCAAGATGAAGCTTGCCCTCAAGCAAGGCACCGAATCTTCTTTTTCCTCACAAGACATACGCCTGATTCAATATGCAACGCTGAATATTGCCAAAGAGCTGCTGGAGCAGGAGCCGCACACCCTGGCGTTCTACTCGCCGGAGCGGGATATCAACATCATCCTTCAATGGAGCGAACAGGAAATGGAGGAGAATGCGGGCGGAAAGATCCATCACCTGGAGATGATTGGCCGGAGCCTGCACCACCACGTGGAGCAGCACCTGAAGCAGAGCTGTACCGTGGGAATAAGCCAAATCCTGAGGGGGACCGAATTTTTGAGCGTGCTCAGCCGTCAGGCGGATAAGGCGATGCTGTGGAGCCAGCAGCTGCATGATTTTCATGTGTTTTATTACGGGGACTTCAATTGGCACAACTATGCCCATGAAACGTCGCAGGAGGTGCTTTCGAGCCAGAGCAACCGGATCGTTGAGAATACCAGGCAGTACATCGAGGATCATTACCGTCAGAAGGGACTTACGATACATGAGGTGGCCAAGAACAATCACGTGAGCCCGAACTACTTAAGTTATCTGTTCAAAAAATATACCGGCAGCAGCCTATGGGAGTATGTGGTCAAGCTTCGGATGGAAGAGAGCAGGTCTCTGATCCTGAACACGGATCTTCGCCGGTACGAGATTGCCGAGCGGGTCGGCTATGAGTCCCCGGAGCATTTTAGCAAAATCTTCAAAAAGTACTTCGGCGTCAGCCCGAGTGAGTTAAAGAAGTAAGAACGGTCATACTTCACATAGTTTTAGACATGTTCGAAGGCTCCCCTGCTTTTTTAAAATAAAAGCTAGACATTAAATAAAGGAATGAGGGAGTCTGATGGAAGAAACGGTCATGTCACAAGGCCAGGCTCTGACGGAGCCCGGTCATCGTACCCGGCAGGAGCACAAGCGAAAGCCGCTGTGGAGGAAGTATTTATGGGGGTATTTATTCCTCGTTCCGGCTATTGCGATCTTTATCGTGTTTTTATGGGTGCCGATATTTAAAGGGATCTTTTACAGCTTTTTTCATATCGATTTTGTC
The DNA here is from genome assembly GCF_003184205.1 of Paenibacillus sp. Cedars. NCBI lineage: Bacteria > Bacillati > Bacillota > Bacilli > Caryophanales > Paenibacillaceae > Paenibacillus > Paenibacillus sp. Cedars. The sequence goes on along the minus strand of NZ_CP020866.1, from coordinate 4,971,759 downwards.
AAAGGAAACACCTTCGTCGGGTTGGATAATTACGCCAACGTTCTGAGTAATCCCGACCTGCTGCTTTCCGTTCGTAATACACTCTATTTCATGCTGTTAACGTTTGTGATCGGCTTCTGGGTGCCGATAGCGGCTTCCATTGCCATCTCGGAGCTGAAGCTGTTCCAGGGCTTCGCCCGGATCGCGGCTTATCTTCCGTTTGTTGTACCCGGTGTCGTGCTCTACGGCATGTGGAGATGGATGTATGATCCGGTAGGTCCGATCAATGCCTTGTTTGGCTTCTTCGGGGCAGAGCCGGTATCGTTTATATCGGATAGCCGCTTCTCGATGGTGGCACTGGTCGTGATGGAAACGTGGCAGCAATTCGGCTCGGCAATGCTGATCTATCTGGCGGGGGTGCTCAGCATACCTAAAGATTGGTATGAAGCCGCCGAAATCGACGGTGCGGGCGTATGGGCCCGGATCAAATATATTACGCTTCCCTCGATGCGCAATCTGATTATACTCATGCTGATTCTGCAGCTGATCGGTACTTCACAGGCGTATCAATCGCAGCTCGCGATGCTGGACGGTGGTCCGAACAAGGCTACGCTCACCTATGCTCTCCTCACCGTAAAATATGCGTTTAACCAGCTGGATTACGGGGCGGGAACCGCAATGGGCGTCTTGATGTTCCTCGTGCTGAGCATACTTGGCATCCTGCAATTCAAGATGAACAGGGAGGAGTACTAGGATGAAAGAGAGAGGCATATTATCGACTTCGGATTTGAGAAAACCCTTGAATCAAGTGGTTTACGGCTTTATGGTGCTGTGTATTGCGGCAATGGCTTTTACGATGCTGTATCCGATCGGCATGACGATGTTCAACGGCCTGAAGAGCAACCAGGAGATCAACACGTTTCCTCCGCGATTTTTCCCTTCGGAGTGGCATTGGGATAACTTCCCGAAGGGGTGGGATTACATTGATCTGCCGATGTTTCTCAAGAATACGCTGTTTATTTTTGGCGGTAATTTGCTGGTGACCATTCTGGTATTGGGCCTTGCGGCATTCAGCATTTCGCGCATTAAAGTTCCGTATCACCGGGCGATTTATTTCTTCATTCTCATGACCTTGTTTATACCGGCATCGAGTTATATGATTCCGAATTTCGTCAATTTGAAGGAGCTGGGGCTGCTGAATTCCTACTGGGCGTTCTGGCTGCCGGCAGGGGCGAACGCTTACTTCTTCCTGTTGATCAAAAACTTCTTCGATGGGATTCATCCCGAGATATTTGAGGCGGCGCGCATCGACGGCGCTTCGGAGATCAGCAGCTTTCTGCGTATCGCGATTCCGCTGTCGGTCCCGATTTTTGCAACGCTTGCGATTTTTATTTTCTCGACTGCGTGGAATGATTGGTTCTGGCCGTCCCTTGTGATGCAGACACAGGACAAATACACACTGGCAACAGCCATCTACAAGTATGTGATCAATGCACGGAACCTGGACAGCAGCATTAAATTCACAATCCTGTTCATGGTGATGGTGCCGCCTATCTTTGTGTTTCTGCTGTTCCAGAAGTTTATCATGCGCAGCGTCAGCCTCTCGGCCGTCAAAGGGTAGAAATAGCGTTTGCATGATCGTAGGCCTGCACATGATCGTCATATGAATGCACATCGTTCTTTCAGCGTTCCGCTTTTATGATGGAGATAGGAAAGAACATATTATTTCAATAAGGAAAAGGGGAGTATCCATGCGCAAGTTCTCAGCACTACTGATTTGCCTTATGCTGTTCAGCTCCTTGCTTGCAGCGTGCGGCGGCGGCAAAGCAGCTCCGGAGGTCACCAGTAAAGAGGGAGGGACCACCAATACAGGGGGGACAACCACGACACAGAATGAAGAGCCGAAAGAGGATGTCGCGGATAAAAAAGTAACGATCAAGATTCACTATCCGCTGCCGGACGATACCACACTGCGTCAGCAGGAGGATGATAAAATCGCGCGTTTCCAGGCGAAGTATCCAAACGTGACGATTGTGAAGGATGACTGGCAGTACAGCGTCAATGAAATTGGGGTAAAGATGGCTTCGAACGAAGCACCGACATTTTATAACACCTGGGCTACAGAGGCGCAGCTGCTCGTGGAGCGGGGCTGGGTAGCCGACATTACGGAGTTCTGGAACAACTGGGAGTACAAGGACGACATGAACCCTGTGCTGCAGGAGCAATTTATCGTAGACGGCAAGGTGTACGGCGTTACGCAGAACGGATACATCACGTCAACCATCGTGAACAAGAAACTGCTGGACGCGAAGGGAGTAGCATTGCCGCCGATGGATTGGACGTGGGACGATATGTACAACACGGCGAAGGGTGCCGCTGATCCGAAGGCAGGTATATCCGGTATTGCGCCAATGGGCAAAGGCAATGAGGCAGGCTGGAACTGGACCAACTTCCTGTTCGAAGCCGGCGGGGATATCGAAGTGAACGAGGACGGCAAAGTGAAGGCCGTGTTTAATTCGGAAGCCGGCGTGAAGGCACTGGATTTCTACAAGAAACTGAGATGGGAAGGAAATGCCATTCCCCAGGACTGGGCTCTCGGTTGGGGCGATGCTGTCAGTTCGTTCCAGCAAGGACGTACGGCTATGGTCATTGCAGGTGCATTTGACGTGATCCAGCCTGCGCTGAATGAAGGCGGCATGAAGCCTGAGGATGTGATCGCTTATCCAATGCCAGCTATGGAGAAGGGCGGAGCACACCACGGGATTCTGGGCGGCAACTACCTGGTTATCAACCCGAACGCCACGAAGGATGAGCAGGAAATGGCATTCCGTTACATTACGTTTGATTATTTTACGGATGATGCTCTGAAATCAGTGGAGGATACAATCAATGCCCGCAAAGCCGAGGGCAAATACTTTGTTCCGACACCGCTTGAATATTTCAGCGATGATTCGGAGTACGCAGCCAAGGTAAAAGCGATTTACGATAAATACGACAACGTGTACAAATATGATCCACAGCTCTTCAGCCTGCTGGAAGGCAAGCCGGAAGCGCAGTTTGGCACGCAGGACTATTATGCCGCGATGTCCAATGTCGTACAGGAATCGTTCTCGAAGGAAGGCACGGACTCCAAGAAGCAGCTGGACGATACGGCCAAGTTAGTACAGGAGAACTTCTTCGACAAAATCGAGCAGAAATAGGAGAGAGACCGGCGATGGTCGGCCTATCTTTAAAGATAAATACGAACAACCCGCTCAAGGAATTCCTTGAGCGGGTTGTTCGGTTTCCAGGGGGCAAACATCGGTAGCATTTCCGTGTGGCAGGGTCACAACAGCCTGCGACAGTTTCCGCTGCTTCAATCAGAATCAGTAGATTTCGCGTGCATCCGCCGGCAGCTGCCGGACATGCCGCAGGAAGGCGCTCACGCGCTGATCCTGCCCCATGTCATAGTCAAAGCCAAGCTGCTTAGCGACATCCAGCGCGGTTCTGCGGAACAGCGCTCCCATCGTAAACAGCGCCTCCCACACCTCTTCGTAGGTTCCGCGAGGGTAGGTGGACATCAGCTCATTCCAGCTGTCCGCAGACAGGTGCTTGTTCAAGTACTTGCCGTTCTTGCCTACGCTGAGCGAGAAATCGGTCTGGGTGCCTACCTGCCACTCCAGCATTTTCAACAGCATCGGCCGCATGATGTTGTGAAGATGGTCCTGGGCATACAGGATTTCTGCCCGCCACAAGCCCTTGGCGACATACGTGGATACCCACCAGAACTCGTTGCAGCAATCCTCGAAAAAGGCTGCTGACGGACGCTGTACCCAGAAATCCTCGTCGGAAGGAGCAGGGATCTTGGGAAAGATTTGATCTTTATCCATTAAGATCTGGATCAGTTTGTCTTCCTTGCAGTATTTCTCCTTCTCCTCGATGGGAATCAGGGTCATGTCAATCCGGTTGCCGTCGGTAAATAACATCAGGTACGAGAACCAGCCTCCCAGATCAGGGGGAAACATAGCCATGTCTTCCGGCGTCTGCAGAATTATCCGTTCCCCGAAGACATCGATCCAATTCGGATCTTGAATGAAGCTGTCCATGTCCGTTACATGAAAGCTGATATCATAATCCTGAAATATATCCTTGGGCACATTCGGATTCGTTCTGGATCCTTCCAGGGTCACGGCCCGAACCCGTTCGTCACGGGCTGCATAGCCCAGTACCAAATCCATCATCTCTTGTTCGCTTCTCATGTTATCCATGCCTCCGTATTCATATTTTTAGAGCAGCTTTATTCGAATCGGACAGGCAGGAGGTCCACGAATTCGGACCGTAGAAGCACCGCATGGATAGGAGGCCTGTTATAACTTGTTTAGGTGTTTTTTCATGGGCGTACCTCCTTGCGTCTTTTTGGATATATAGGATTAATTCTTCATGGCCTTAAATGATTCCTCCGCAGCAACCAGCGTGGCCTCGATGTCCGTATCCGTATGGGCCGTTGTCATAAACCAGGCCTCGTATTTGGAAGGAGCCAGGTTCACGCCGCGGTCCAGCATGTGGCGGAAGAAGGCAGCGAACGCTTCGCCGTCGGTGTCTTGCGCTTCATCATAGTTCGTAACCGGATGATCGCAGAAGTGGGTGGAGAAGGAGCCGCGGATCCGGTTGATGGTCAGCGGAATGCCGTAGCGGTCCGCGGAAGCCTGCAAGCCTTCCGTCAGCTTGATTGTCAATCGTTCCATTTCCTCGTAAACCCCATCACCCTGCAGAACCTCCAGACAGGCGATTCCGGCTGCGATGGAAGCGGGGTTGCCCGCCATGGTTCCAGCCTGATAAGCAGGGCCCAGCGGAGCGACCTGCTCCATCACGTGCTTGCGGCCGCCATACGCGCCGATCGGCAGCCCGCCGCCGATGATTTTGCCAAGTGCTGTAAGGTCGGGCTGTATAGCCTCGTGGTTAGCCAGGCCCGCGTAGGTTTGGCTGGAGCCGTAGTGGAAGCGGAAGGCGCTGATGACCTCGTCATAGATGACAAGGGAACCATTATCGTGAGTCATCTGGCATAACCCCTCCAGGAATCCCGGCTTCGGCATGACCATGCCGAAGTTGCCGACAATCGGTTCCACCATGACGGCAGCAATATCATCGCCCCATCGGTCCAGGGCAGCGCGCAGGCCTTCCAGATCATTGAACGGAACCGTAATCACTTCCGAAGCGATGCTGGTCGGAATTCCGGCACTGTCCGGAATTCCGAGCGTGGACGGACCTGAACCTGCGGCTACAAGGACAAGATCCGAATGGCCGTGGTAGCAGCCCGCAAACTTGATGATTTTGTTGCGCTTGGTATATGCTCGGGCTACACGAATCGTGGTCATGACAGCCTCGGTGCCGGAGTTGACAAAACGCACCTTGTCCATGGAGGGGATGGCTTCCTTCAGCATTTTAGCCAAGGTAATCTCAAGCTCGGTCGGTGTACCGTATAAAGTGCCATTTTGGGCAGCGGCTGTAATGGCGGCTGTAATATGCGGATGGGCATGTCCCGTTATGATCGGGCCGTAAGCCGCCAGATAATCAATATAGCGGTTGCCGTCCACGTCCCAGAAGTGGGCTCCGTTTGCGCGCTTCATGAAGACAGGGGCACCGCCTCCAACGGCTTTGAACGAACGGGAGGGACTGTTCACGCCTCCAACGATATGCTGGAGTGCTTCTTGATACAGGGTTTCTGAATGGTTTCTGGATGTAGACATTAGACTAAAACTTCCTTTCTTCATGAATCAGGACAGGCTGCTGAATGAAGTAGCGACCTGTCCTGATGCGGTATAGGGTGTTAATTGCGGTCTGTTGTTGTGGATGGAGTAGCGATGCTGTCGGAAGAACTGCTGGCAGGATCACTTTCCGTGCTCTCGCTGCCCTCGGTCTCTGGATCAGGCACCGGCGGATTCATGATATCCTGGATATACTGCTTCAGCGTATCCGGATTGCCAACGGTTAAGACGGCTGCGCCTCCAATGGTTTCTTCTTTCAGAAGTTTCATCGGAGGAACCTGCTCACTGCCGCTCATTTTGCTCTTATAGGCGACATTGGCGAGTTTCCACATATCCTCGACATCGAGGTTGGTATCAATATACGGACTGACGGATTTCAGAATCTCCGGCAGCTTCATGATTGATGTGGTGGTCTGCATTTTCTTGGCTACGGCCTTCAGGAGTTCGCGCTGACGCTCGGTTCGAGTGAAGTCGCCCATCGCATCATAGCGGAAGCGGACGTATTGCAGCGCCGTATTACCATCAAGATGCTGCATGCCTTCTTTAAGTTCAATGTCGTATTCATTTTTATCTGCTTTACTGGAATAATTCATGTCCTTCTCAACATAGAAATCAACGCCGCCGACGGAATCAACCAACTTCATAAAACCTTGAAAATCCGTATAGACATAGTATTGAACCGGGATACCAAGCAAATCGCCTACGGCCTTCATCGCCGTATTCGGACCGTGCGTAATTGCCGTATTGATCCGGTTTCGATCATATCCAGGTATTTCTACGTAAGTATCGCGCAAAATAGAGAATAAGTGCATTTTCTTGGCTACGGGATCAATTGAGGCAACAAGCATACTGTCGGAGCGAGGGATTTCACCTTCCTCAAATCCGCGGGCATCGACACCCATGAGTAAAATGTTAACGGTCTCCGTTCCTTCCCACTCTGGCGGGGCAGGGGCTTTGGCATCCACTTTTTCAAGTTCCCGGAAAGGGGAGGATTCGCCTGATTTTTGAAGACTGTGCAAGCCGTCGTAGAATGAAACTGCATAATAAATGCCGTAGCCAATGACAGCTGCGAGCACGATGCTTACACTCCATATAATCGTCTTCTTTGTTTTTTTGGTCATTGTGTTCTTCCTTTCGGATTACGCTGATGAATAAATTCGATAGAACATTTGAATATTCGACATTCATTCTATTATAATTTTTTTCGAAAAGACAATCAATTTTACGGGCCATAAGGTCCGTACAGCAGGAGTTGAAGCCTTATCGTAGATCAAACGCAATTGACAATCGGAAGCCAGGTGCCGGACTTTTCACTTCCGGCTTCGAATGGGGAGAAGGTATCTTTAAGCGATTTTCGTGGACGCAAAGTCGTGCTGTTCTTTTATCCGAAAGATATGACGCCGACCTGTACCGAGGAGGCTTGCAGCTTCCGTGACCATTATGGTGCCTTGAAAGAGGCGGGCGCGGTCGTGATCGGAATCAGCCCGGATCCACTGAAATCTCATGCCAAATTTATGGATAAGCATAGCCTGCCCTATTTGCTTCTGTCTGATGAGGAGCATAAGGTAAGCGAGATGTTTGGCGTCTGGCAGATGAAGAAGATGTTCGGCCGTGAGTATATGGGCATTATACGCTCCACCTTTTTGATTGATGAGAACGGGAAGATGACAGGGGAGTGGCGGAAGGTTAAAGTAAAAGGTCATGTCGAAGCGGTTCTCACAGCCGTGCTGTCATAAGCTATATGAAGAACGGTCCCTCAGCATGCCTGGACAGGCATAATAAGGGACCGTTCTTTTGAGAAAATAGGACCGGAGGAATAGACCGGGTGGGAGGGATCAATGCTTCAAGAACGTACCCATCCGGTATTCGCGGAACGCTTCATTCACTTCTTCTTCCGTATTCATGACAAAGGGGCCGCGTGCGGCCACGGGTTCCTTCAAGGGTTCGCCTGCATACAGCACGAAGCGGAGGGGCTCCACAGCCGTTGCCTGGATTTCACTTGGCATTCCATCAATTCCGGCACCCAGCCACAGCACCTGATTCTGGGAGGCAGTCACACCTTGGCTTCCGAAGGTTCCGCTGCCCTCAAGGATATAGATGAAGCCGTTGTAGCTGCCGGGCAGGTCCTGCGCTATGGAAGCGCCAGGCTCAAGGATGGCCTCAACCATCGTAACCGGAACATGGTTTTTAGTGCCGGATACCACATGGCCGGATGAACCGGAAAAGACCCGTGCGATCGCACCCTTCTCTTGTCTGACCGGCATCTCCGCCCCCTTCAGGTTTTGATAGCGAGGGGAGGTCATTTTCCGGTCACGGGGCAAATTGACCCAGAGCTGCAGGACATGAGCCGTTACGCCCTCGGAAGGGACTTCGTTGTGGATGACGCCGCTGCCGGCAGTCATCCACTGCACATCACCGGGCCCAAGCACCCCGCGTTGTTCGGAGACGCTGTCATAATGCTCGAGGGTTCCGTCGATTACAAAAGTAACGGTTTCAATTCCCCGATGGGGATGATCGTCGAATGAACCGGCTTGGAATTTGTCTTCCATCATGCCGAGAAACGGGTCGGATTGGGTCCAGTTACCGAATTCAATAACGGGTCCAGCGGCATGGATGGGGCTGTTGCGCCGGAGAACGACGTCTCTGACCTCTGCAATATCGCGTTTGAATACCGTTGAGTTGTTGTCCATAGCTTCTATCATCCCTTCTCATCTCGAAATAGGCCAAGAATCAATCCAAATCTGTATAACGAAGCTTCTTATAATAATGGAATTAAGATAACGCTAGCGAAGAACTCAAATTCAGTTTACTAGTAATCTGAATTAAAATCAAGTTCGCAAGAAAATATCAGATTCTAGTCTTTTTTCAAATATCGCCCCATATAATCTATCAGGAAACCGAACTCATAGAAACGATGGAGGTAGAGTTGATAATGAAAAACATGGTGCGGGTAACATCAATTGCAGTATTTTTCGGCGTATTGGCTGTTCTGATCATGATCGGTACGGGATTGGACTTCCAGCGGCCGATGGAGATATATGTAGAACAGGCTCCTCTGGCGACAGTACCCCTGGCAGTGCCTCAGCAGGCTGCACAGATGAAGGGGAAAGAGGTAAGCAAGCCCATCGTCATTACGGCAGACAAGGACAAACCCGCTGTGAACGCCGCACCTGTTTCATATAAAAAACCAACGGATAAAACGGTTTATCTCACTTTTGATGACGGGCCATCGGATTTAACGCTTGAGGTGCTTGATATATTGAAGCGAGAAGGAATTAAAGGCACATTTTTTGTACTGGGCAAGGAAGCCGAGACCCGTCCGGAGATTATCAATCGCATCTATGAAGAAGGCCATACCATCGGGAATCATACATATGATCATCGTTACGACCAGCTCTACGGGCGTTTTCAGGATTTCTGGGGGCAGATTAAGAAGACGGAGGAAGTCATCCGCTTGATTACGGGGGAGCGGCCGCAGTTGGTGCGAGCACCAGGGGGCACGGCAGGTCATTTTGACGAAGCCTATTTTCAATTGATGAAGCAGGGTGGCTATCATGTATTCGATTGGAATGTTGACAGTGGCGATTCCAAGTATAAAGGGGTCCCGGTTAAGGACATCGTAAAAGGGGCAACCACAAAAGTTAAGGGCAATGAGGCGATTGTGCTTCTTCATGATGGTAAAGGGCATGGCGAAAGCGTGAAGGCTCTGCCGGACATTATTTCTTATTATAAAAAGCAGGGGTACGCCTTTGAAGTGCTTTCGACAAAAACGCAGCCTGTTCAATTTACCGCACAGAAGGCGGCCCGAAAGGCTTCGCAGCCTTCGAAGCAGTGGATCACACAGGAAGTTGTTGCCAATGCCGCACTCTTTGAATCTGGAAGGACGCTCGCCGTGGAATTCGGCGGACTTGAAACCGCGTTTGCGGCAGGTGAATACAAGTTGGTGGACGGCCGGCTGATGGTTCCGCTGCGCTCCCTGGTGGAGCGGCTTGGCGGAAGCGTGTCCTGGAAGTCTCATAACAAAACCGTGCAGGTGAAGCTTGGAGGGAATCGCTGGGATGCGGACCCGGTAGGGGGCTTGCTGTTATCCCATCAAACAGGTGGCAAACCTGTGTCATCGGATGTGCATCTGATCGGCGGCACGGCTTGGATTCCGATTCGGGACGCGCTTGACTTTTCCGGCCACCCTGTTACAAGAGTGACATATGAAGAAAGCGAATATCGCGTTCTAACTTTGTAGTCGAAATTTGTATTTTATGTTTGTAATTATGCTGCACAAGTTATAGACTAGTACTTAGAGATATTTATCACAATCCCTAAGAATGTTTCAGAATAAAGGAGGGGGAAGCTTCCCCCTGCTTTATTTTTGGCGATAGATGAGTCACCCATAAGTTCGCACTTTTGTAAGTGATGCATAATAGATACCGGTTATCCCAAAATTAAACCTAGCCGGTTCGATCGTCGCCAAGTTCATCTTGGGAATTTACTTAAAGAAAAGGAGGCAATTCTTTATGACAGAAACATCTTCTCCACAACCGTCCGAAACTCCGGAAAATGTTGTAGGAAACCAAGAAGCTGCGGCGTCCAGCCGTCCTGATGTGCTGCTCGAACAACTGCTCAAGCCCGAGGTTCAGGAATCCCTTACAACTCTCGTGGACAATCTTCCTAAACTTACGGAAATGCTGTCCGTCATGACTAAAGCGTATGATTTCGGTAAATCCGTAGCTACGGATCCCGTGCTTGCGGAAGACACCATGGCTTCCCTCAGCGGATTCGCGAAGCCGGTAACGACAGCAGCAAAAAGCGTTGCATCTGCAGCTATCGAAGCCGGGGACCGTGTCCACGCTCAAGGCGACCAGGCTCAGATCGGTGTATTTGGTCTGATGAAAATGCTGAAAGATCCTCAGGTTCAAAAGGGTCTTCGCTATGCTCAGGCTTTTTTGGACGTTCTTAACGAGCGCGACCAACAAAACAAGCGTTAATCCATAAATCATACGAAGAACGGAGGATGGTCATGTCTAAACATATTTTAATTTTGGGCGGAGGCTACGGCGGCTTGCTTAGTGCACTTTCTGCACGCGAGCATTTCGGCGCATCTGCAAAAATCACGCTGATTAACCGTTTCCCAACCCATCAGATCATTACGGAATTGCACCGCCTGGCAGCAGGCAACATCGCAGAGAAAGCAGTAGCTTTGCCGCTGGATAAGCTTCTGCGCGGCGCGAACGTTGACCTGCGCATCGGCAATGTTAAGGAAATCAAGCCGGATGAGCGTTCGGTTTCCCTCGATGACGGCGGCAGCTTCACATATGATGCCCTGGTTATCGCTCTGGGCAGTGAAACTGCATTTTTCGGTATCCCGGGACTTCAAGAGAACAGCTTCATTCTGAAGTCTGTTAACGATGCAAACCGTCTGCGTGCTCACGTTGAGTCCCGCATTGCGGAATACAGCAAAACGAAAAACAAAGCGGACGCTACCATCGTGGTTGGCGGCGGCGGTTTGACCGGCGTTGAGCTTGTTGGTGAATATGCCGATATGAGAAGCGAGCTGGCTCGCAAATACGGTATCGATCCACAGGAAATCACGCTCTATTGTGTTGAAGCTGCTCCTTCCATTCTGCCGGGCTTCCCTGCTGAATTGGTTGACCGTGCGACAACAAGCCTGCAAAAACGCGGCGTGAACTTCCTGACTGGATTGCCTATTACCAAAATGGACGGCACCACCGTTGAGCTGAAAGATGGAAGCACCATCGAAACCAGCACATTGGTATGGACAGGCGGCGTACAAGGCAACAGCGTTGTCGCTAACTGCGGAATCGAAGTGAACCGCGGACGTGCGGTTGTGAACGAATTCCTGCAATCCGCTTCCCACCCTGACGTATATGTTGCTGGCGACAGCGCGGTTGTTATGGGACCAGAAGGTCGTCCGTTCCCGCCGACAGCACAGCTGGCATGGCAAATGGGCGAGCTGATCGGATACAACATGTTCGCTCAATTGAACGGCGGCGCACCAGCTTCCTTCGCACCGGTATTCTCCGGTACGCTGGGCAGCTTGGGACGTAAAGATGCCATCGGTACGATCGGCGCGAACAAGACCCAATTGAAAGGTCTGCCTGCAACCTTGATGAAGGAAGCGAGTAACATGCGTTACCTGTCCCACATCAACGGTTTGTTCACACTGGCTTACTAAGCCAAAGGGCGGCATTATACGAATACAAAGAGATGGACCCGGAGTTATTCGGGGCCATCTCTTTTTTTATATGGAGATGACCTCGGTGAAGTGAAGCACAGACTCCAAACATAAGCAGATCGACTTAGGGACAATCATCTTAAAACATAATACGATGTATACACCCGGGAGCAGAGCGAGTTCTGGGTTATGCCAGATACGGGGACTTGGGGAGAAGGCGGGGAGGGGGAAAGCAAACGGTAGAGGAGGTGGAAGAGGAGAGCTTGAAGGAGGAAATGAGTAAGAAGGCTAAGTATTTATGTAAGCGCTATCAAATAAAGATTCATCATTTTCATTTTACAAAACGGAGGGAGTTTGTATGCGGGGATATCATCGTCTTCATTCGATTGTCATTCAGTTGTTTTTGTTTTTTTTCATCGGCACCACACTCCCGGTACTTATTATGGGTTTCCTGTCGTACAACAAATCGGCATCAATTGTGGAGGAACAAGTCAGTAAAGTTGCCTCTCTCACCATTACTCAAGTCAGTGACAAACTGAATATGTTTTTCAAGAAACTGGACGATTCCTCGATGATGGTGCTGAACAGCAAGGTGGTGCACGGCATTCTGGAGGATCAGGATATGAGCAAATATGATCTGACGCTGAAGGTGAAGGAGGGAAAGGATCTGTTGACCTCCATCATGATTAACTCGCCGGAAATATTGGATGTGTATGTATTCGATGTGCTGCGGAACAATTCGGTCCTCAGTGCCGATTCCCTGATGTCCATCCCGGACCAATGGGATTCCGCTTGGTATCAGTCGATTCTGGAAGCTAACGGTCAGGCGGTATGGTTCGGCCTGTCCGATACCTCCTACCTGAAGCAGACGGGAATGGGATTTCCGGTATTCGGCCTGGGCAGGGCAATACGGAGCTGGGATACGGGGGAGATTGTGGGGGTGATGTTCATCGAGATCATGGGGGATGTCCTGATCGACGAATTAAACCATGTCCAGTTCGGTGATACGGGGTATATGTACGTGGCCAATGATGAGAACCGTTACTTCTATCATCCCGATCCCTCCATGTATGGGAAGCAGTCCCAGATCAAGCTGCCGACGGGTCTGACGGAATATAACCTGAACAACAATAAAACACTCATGATTCCGTCGCGCCTGAACAATGGCTGGCATGTGGTAGGGATGGTACCGCTTAAGGAGCTGACGGCGGACTCGGCCAGCATCCGGAGTTTCACCGTCTGGATTGTCTTCGGATCGATCCTCGCAGCGATCGGCATCGGTTATTTCATGACCCGGCGGATTGGCAATCCGCTCGTCCAGCTAAGCAGGCTTATGCGCAGAAGCGAAGCAGGAGATCTATCGGTCCGGAGCAAGAATGTAGGTTCCAGTGAAATTGGGCAGCTGGGAAGAAGCTTCAACAAAATGATTGAGCAAATTGATCTGCTGATCAGGCGGATTGCCGCGGAGGAGTCCGAGAAGAAAAAAGCGGAAATCCGTGCACTGCGGTACCAGATTAATCCCCACTTTCTCTATAATACGCTGAATTCCATCCGCTGGATGGCCAAGCTTAACCGGACTAACGACGTGGATCAATCGGTCACCGCCCTTGTTCATCTGCTGGAGGGGAGCCTGGAGCGCAATGGCGTGTTCATACGGCTCGGCGACGAGCTGGAGCAGCTCCGTAAATACATGATTATTCAGAATTACCGTTACGACCATCAGATTGAACTAAGGATCGATTGTCCTGAGGATATGGAGGACATCCATATTCCCCGGATGCTGCTGCAGCCAATTGTGGAGAATGCGATCTTTCACGGGATTGCGCCGCTGGATGACACGGGCGTGATTCAGATCAGGATTTCATCGCAGCAGCAGGATGTCCTGGTACAGATCGAGGACAATGGGATCGGCATAAGACCTGAGCGAATAACAGGACTGCTCTCGCATGATCAGGATCACTCCAAACACGGCATGACCCATATCGGGCTGCGTCATGTTCACCAAACGGTCCAGCTGTATTATGGCAGCGGCTACGGAGTGTGGGTGGAGAGCCGGGAACACGAAGGTACACGGGTCACTATCACCTTTGCCAAGGAAAGGGGGGACGCTTATGTACAGAGTGCTGCTCGTGGATGACGAGGCAATCGCTCGTACAGGACTTCGATCCACCTTCGATTGGGAGAAGCACGGTTATCGGCTGGTCGGAGAGGCCTCCAATGGACAGCGGGCAATGAAGTGGATTCTGAATGGGGATCTCGACATTCTGATTACGGATATCGCGATGCCCGTCATGGATGGCTTGGAGCTGACCCGCCGGACCCGAGAGCTGTGTCCATGGGTGAAGGTGCTGCTGCTCAGCTGCCACAGCGATTTCGAATTCGTGCGCGAAGGCATCAGGCTTGGCGCATCGGATTATATTCTCAAGCCGACGCTGGACCCGGACTCGCTCGGTGCCATACTCGATCAGATGCGTTCGAAGCTGGAAGAGGAGCGGCAGATGCAGCGGATTCTGACGGAGCATGAGCAGCAGCAGCGGCGGAACAAGAAGAAGGCCGATGAGAAAATACTGTTTCAGGCCTTATCCGGCGATCCAAATGCGATAGAAGATTTGGAAGCCAGGAGTCATGGCGGCTCTTATATGATGGCTGTGCTTCAGCTTGATTCCGACATAGGAGATCGGGCGGCGGGGGGACAGCAGAAGGATTGGCATGACAGAATCGAACGGCTTCTGGAGCTGTTATATGACCAGGTCCCGGAAGCGCTGGCAGCGCGGCTGGAAACGGACCGGATCGCGGCCTACGTACCAGTGCGTCCCGAAGAGAGGCGGGAAGTCAGCGAAGCGGGCATCAAGCTGCCAATTCGCTGTATCATCGGATTGAGCCGAGGCTTCAACAGCATAGGCAAGCTGCATGAGGCTTTTCAAGAAGCCGTTGAAAGTCTGGAGGGGCTTTTCTTTTATAGGGATAAACAGATTCTTCATGCGGAGGATAGGCTCCTCGTGGATGCCGAATCGGCACAGGAAGGTTCAACTTCCGGACTGTATGGCTTTAGAGCGGGGCTGGCTGTTGGGAATATGGATAAAAGCGAAGTGGAGCTGCAGGCGATCATGGAGCGCTGGAAGCCTGGAAGGATGAACAAACCTGCGGTTCTTAAAGAAGCAGAGGGCATTCTGGGACTGCTGGCCATGCATTATCTCCCTGGCGGTCCGGCGCTGCCCCAGGCAGGAGAAGCGGGGCGGCTTCGATCGGTGGAGGAGGTAAAAGGGCTTGTTCTTGAAGCTTTCCGCATGCTGCGTGAGGAAGCCATCCGTCACCCCGTCCCGGAATCCACGCTGCATGAGCGGATTGTGCTGCAGGCTGTTCAATATATTAACGCCCGCTTTACCGAGCCCATATCTCTGCAGGAGGTGGCGGACGACGTGGCTGTAAGCCGCAACTATTTTAGTGAAATGTTCAAGCGCGTCACCGGGCACAACTTTATCGATTATGTGATCGACCTTCGACTGAAACGCGCCAAGGAGCTGCTCTCCACGACCTCGCTCAGAGTGTATGAAGTGGCTGACCGATCCGGATTTAATGATGTGAAATACTTCAGCAAATTGTTCAAGAAGCTGGTAGGGATTTCGCCGGCTGAGTACCAGGGACAGCACCGTAAATGATCAAAACTTCATAGATCGGAAAAGAAGCCACTTTTTCGGAACATAATCCGTTCAAATGCTTTTTGCCAAAATTTTATAATTAAAGCGGTTACAAAGTGCTGTGCCAGCAAAACTAAATCGGGTTTGAATGGAGGAAATGAAATGACAAGGAAACAGGTAAGAGGGTCGTTGCTTGTAATCATTCTTCTACTATCATCCATGCTTCAGGCGTGTGGAGGAGGCGGAACTACGGAGGGCGGAGATTCGGGAAGCAGCGAGAAGGTCAAGATTAAATGGGCGAGCTGGGGGAATCCCGGAGAGCTTAGCCGCTACCAGGAGCTGACCAAGGATTTCAACAAGAAGCATCCAGATATCAAAGCCGAATTCATTCCAATTCCCGGCGAGTATGATCAGAAAATATTAACCCAATTAACGGGAGGGACAGCGCCGGATATTTTTTACGCCGGTGACGGTCTGATCGTGAAATTGATCGAGAATCAAAGCATTGAGAATTTAACCCCCTACATGGATGCCCCGGAGAGCTTGATCAAGAAGGAGGATTACTTCGAGGGCTTGTGGGGAGCAGCGGTGCGGGATGGGCAGACTTACGGCGTGACGGTGGATTGCAACCCGATGGTGCTGTGGTACAACAAGAAGGTGCTGAAGGAAGCGGGTATAACCGAGATGCCTGCCGATCTTCAGGCGAATGGACAATGGACCTGGGACAAGTTCAAGGAAATGTCGGACAAGATCCGGGACAGCAAGAAATACGGCTACGTGCTGGATAATTCCTGGAACAGTTATCACAGCTGGGTTACCTCGAATGGAGGCCAGGTCTACGATGACGAGGGGAATTTCGTGGCGGCTTCGGATCCCAAGGCAATGGAGGCTTTCAAGTTCCTGTACGACAACGTGAAGTCCAAGAACATTACGTTCTCCGGGACGCTTCCCAAAGGGCAGGGCGGGGACGCCATGTTTATGTCCAACCAGGTCGGATTTGTTGCTGCGGGACGGTGGTATCTGCCGCTGTTCAAGAAGAATCAAGGACTTGAGTATGACGTGGTAACTTGGCCTACCAACACCGGCAACAAAATCGAGCCGGCCGGTATCCCAACGGCATTCCTGGTCATGAACAAGGCAGCGAAGAATAAGGAAGCAGCCTATACCTTTTTCTCCGAGTATGTAAGTAAAGAAGGTCAACGTTACCGCCTGCAGGGCGGTGGCAATGCGGTCCCGTCGGTACAAGGCACGGATGATGTGGTCCTGGAAGGAAATCTGCCGGAGCATGCCCAGTTATTCCTCGATGCTCGTGAGATCGGGTATTCCCTGACGCCGTTCGAGGCGAGCATTCCGGGTCTCAGCCAGGATATCACATCCAAATTCGAGGCACTGTGGCTGAAAGATCAGGATCTTGAAAGCTCCCTGCAGGACATTCAGGATATGGCTAATAAGAAAATTCAGGATTACAAGAGCGGCAAGAACTGATCAAGCTCTGGAGAGGAACGGTGAGAAGATATGAAGACGCAGCCTGCTGGAAGCCCCGGAGCCTCTCCTTCTCCGGAGCAGCTCCCGGAGAGGAGAACAACCTCCTTAACAAGCAAGACATCCGACGGTTTATGGGGCTACTTTTTTATCCTTCCCCAGATGATCGGACTGATCGCTTTTTCATTAATTCCGCTGATTTCGGCTTTTGTTATCAGCATGATGAACTGGGACGGGATGGGAGCCAAGAAGTTTATCGGACTCCAGAATTTCATATCCCAGCTTCAGGATGAGGAGTTCCATATCGCCCTGGTCAACACGGTGTATTATACGATTCTATCGGTACCGACAGGCATTATTCTGGCCATGCTGGTGGCGGTAGGCTTAAACCGGGTTCGCGGGAAAATCCTGTACCGGCTGATCTACTTCATGCCGAACATTACAATGTCCGTCGCAGTGGCCGTTGTGTTTATGTGGCTGTTCAACGCAGACTTTGGGCTCATTAACATGTATCTGCAGCAATGGTTCGGTATTACGGGACCTTCCTGGCTGACGGATTCCAGATATGTCATGCCCTCGATTGCCCTCTTGAGCGTATGGATGGGACTCGGGGGGAACATGGTGCTGTTCCTTGCCGGACTTCAGGGGATATCCAGAAGTTATTATGAGGCAGCCGAGATTGACGGTGCAGGCAAATGGCAGCAGTTGATTCATATTACGATTCCACTGCTGTCGCCGACAACCTTTTTTGTAACGATCATGTCCATTATCGGTTCCTTCCAGGTGTTCGACCAGTCCTTTGTCATGACCTCCGGCGGACCGGCGAAGGCGAGTTATACTCTCGTGTATCACATTTACGAGACAGCCTTTGCGGACTTTACCTTCGGCAAGAGCACGGCGTCAGCCGTCATCCTGTTTGTGATGATCCTGTCGCTCACCTTGTTCCAGATGAAAATGTCCAAACGGTGGGTTCATTACGAAGACTAACGGATCCATGCGAGGAAGGAGGAGGAGAATGAATGATACATCGGGGATTGAGAATGTCCACCGTCGTGCTGCACATCGTTCTGATCATAGGTGCTTGTATTATGGCACTGCCGTTTGTCTGGATGGTGCTCAGCTCGCTCAAGGATTTGTCGCAAGTATTCGTGGTGCCGCCCAAATGGATTCCGGACCCGTTCATCTGGTCCAACTATAAGGATTCCCTGACGGCACTGCCCTTCGGGCGCGCATACTTTAACAGCTTTTATATCAATATGATTGTCGTCCTTTCACAGCTAGTTACCTGTTCCATGGCAGCCTATGCTTTTGCCAAAATCACGTTCCCGTTTCGGGAGCCGCTGTTCATTCTGTTTCTGGCCACCATGATGGTGCCGGGACAAGTGACCATCATTCCGCTATATCTGATCATGAAAAATATCGGATGGCTGGACACGCATCTGGCGATTATTGTCCCTTCGGCGTTGCTCAACGCATTCGGGGTGTTTCTGCTCCGGCAATTCTTCCGGGGAATTCCGAAAGAGATGGAGGAGGCCGCCATTGTGGATGGCGCGAACCGCTGGACGATCTATGCCCGGATCATGCTCCCTTTGATTAAACCGGCGCTGTCGGCACTCGGCATTTTCACCTTTCTCGGGATGTGGAACAACTTCTTTAATCCGCTGATCTTTCTCAGCAGCACGGATAAGTTCACCGTTCCGATGATGCTGAATCTGTACCGCGGCATGTATTCCACAGACTGGACACTGATGATGGCGGGGGCTTCCATAGCACTGATTCCGGTCCTTATCGTATATATCATCGGCCAGAAATATATTATTGAGGGCGTCACCTTATCGGGAATTAAAGGGTAGCTGATAGGTGATAGGAATAACCCGTAAGCTGGATTCTTAGATGACAGAATCCGCTTGCGGGTTATTTGCGTTCTGCGCCTGAATGGCCTTGTAGAACCAGGCACCATCACGATTAGCGTTCACATCAATTTATACAAGTCAGTATATTCTCATAGGTATACTAGTATGGTAGTATAAGTAAAATGAGTGCGCTTACATAATACGCTTCACTAAGGGAGACGATGACGATGTTCAATGTACTTCTGGTGGATGATGAACCATGGGTCCTGGAGGGGCTTAGGACCATGATTGACTGGAACCGGTTCGGATTCCAAATATGCGGAGAAGCCCTGAGTGCTCCGGAAGCGTTGAAGTTAATAGAACGATTGCAGCCGGAGCTGGTCATGACGGATATCCGCATGCCTGTGCTGAACGGTCTGGAATTGATTGAGCACAGCAATCGGACAATGCCCCATCCACCGAAATTCGTGATTCTGAGCGGATATGATGATTTTGGATACGCCCACAACGCCATGCAGCAGCGGGTTGCGGAATATTTGCTCAAACCGATTGATGATGAAGAGATCGAAGCCCTGTTAGCCAGACTGAGCCATGTGATCCGGGATGAGTATGAAACCGAACATAGCCATCAGATGAAAGCGGGCATCGCCATCCATTATCTATTGAATCGATTAATTCAGGATGGGGATAACCACGATATAGCGGAGCAAGTCCGCAAGGCGATGTTGATCCAGGGAGAGCCGGAGCTTCGGTGTCTATTGATTGATACGGAGTCCTCGGGCATGGACTTGATGAAATGGATTGCCAATCATGGCCCCGAGGGACTGCTCGGATGCTTTCAGGATAGCAGCGGCAGTCTCGGAGTCCTGCTTCGTGTTGAGCAGCAGGCCCCTGATGACGTTATGGAAACCGCGCTTCAATTGCAGTCCGCACTGGTCCAGGAGCTGGGAGGGCCGGTTATCGTGGCATTGAGTGCCATGGGGAGAGGAATTCAGGCCGTCGGGGAGCTTTACCGGCAAAGCGCGGAGGTGCGTCATTATAGACGAAGCCAAGGAAGAAGCGGCGTGTTTTGTTATCAGGAGCTGAGGAGAATGGCCGATTCCCGGGAATTTCCGTTCGGGCGGGTCGAAGATTTAATGTCGATGATCCTGGCAGGGGAGTCCCAACCAATCGAAGCATGTTTGGAGCGGATCTTCGCAGTCATGACCGATTACATGCCGGATCTGAGAGCCATTCGGGCCGATGTGGCTGATCTGGAGTTGTCGCTGTGCAGAACAATCGCCGAGATGAATGGGGATCCGGATATTTTCATGAACAGGCTGCAGGAGGAGCTTGGCAATCTGGATGATGCCTGCAATGGTGCAGCGCTTAAGAACTACGTGCGGCATCTCGCGCTCCAAGCCTCCTCACTGCTCGCTGAGTTGAGGAAGCACAACGAGCACAACACGATTTTTCAAGTGATTCAGTATGTCGACCGGGAGTACCGGAGTAAGCTGCAGCTTCAGGAGTTGGCACAGCATTTTCACATGAACGCCACCTATTTGGGACAGCTGTTCAAGAAGCACGCAGGCAGGCCTTTTAAGGAATATGTCAATGACAAGCGGATTGAAGAGGCCAAGCTGCTGCTGAAGCGAAGCGGGATGAAGGTGTCCGAGGTTGCACAGCATGTCGGGTTCCCGAACGCGGACTATTTCATCCATAAATTTAAGATGACAACCGGGATGCTGCCCTCGAATTACAAGAATAATGAGGATAGCAAGCTGCGCTAATCCGGGAGGGTGCCTTTTATGAAGAGGATGTTCGGACGGGGAAATTTCGTAAACGATATTCCACTGAAATATAAATTCTTTCTTATTTTTGTCATAGGTGTGCTGCTGCCTATTCTGGTGATTAACTTGATGTTCATGGATCGAATGTCGGAGCTGATCAGGGAGAGAGAAGAGCAGAACCTTGACATATCGATGGAGCGGGCAAGAAAGGATATCCATAATTTCATAGACGGCGGCGTGGCAGTAAGCCATGCCCTGAGCACCGATAAGACACTCTACGAAATGCTCGATCGGGAATATGAGTCGCAATTGGATTTCTATGAGACCTTTGATGAACAGCTGCGGAATCGGGTAATCAGCTACATTCCGGTCAACAACCAGATTCAGCGAATCAGTATCTTCACCGGCAATCCCTCCATTGTGTCCGGGGGCAACTATCATGTGATCAATGACGATGTGCTTGATAGTGATTGGTTTAAGCTGTGGAGCAATTCGACCCACCCGGTGCTGGTGGCAGCATACAGGGCAACGGAGGCGAATAACTCCGCTTCGACGGTTCCGTATTTAAGCGTGATTGAGAAAATGGCTTATTTTGATAACTATGACACCTATGAGAAGCTGCTTCGAATTGATATCGACTTAAGCAAAATCTATGACGTCATTGTACGGGAACGCGATTATCTGGATATGTATTTAGTGAACGAGAACAACGAGATCATCATGTCGGCCAGCAGCGGTTACGAGAGAGGGAAGTACGATGCTTATCCGGTGTTTGACTTGGAGCAGTACGATGAAGAGGATCGGCACGTGTTCTCCATCGGAACGGCCAGGTATGTTAAGGGATGGAAGCTGATCGGCATAACCCAGGGCAACCGGATAACGAGCGCCATGCTGGACATGCAGCTGTTTACCGTCATTTTGGCAGCTGTGGTTACGCTGATCGCTGCGATTTTTATTACGGTTATGCTCAGGTCTTACAATTACCGTGTGAAGCGACTGTCCCGTCATATGCAGAAGGTGAGCAATGAGAAGTTTGATCTGATCGAAATTGATGAAGGACGGGACGAAATTGGCGGACTCATCCGTAATTTTAATCAGATGACAACGAAGATGAACTCTCTGATCAACAATGTGTATAAGCTGGAAATTCAGAAGAAGGACCTGGAGATGGAGCGGGTCCGGGCTGAATTGAACTTTTTGCAGAGCCAGATGAATCCCCATTTCCTGTTTAATACCCTTAACGCGATATTAGTGGTCTGTACGAAGAACCAATATTCGGATGTGACGGACATCATTAAGAGTTTGTCCAAGCTGCTCCGCAGATTATTAAGTTGGAGAGAGGATTTGGTCTCTGTTGAGGAAGAAATAAGGTTTATTGAAATGTATCTCAAAATCGAAAAGTTTCGGTTTCGGGATAAATTTGAATATCAATTCCATATCGATGTGGAAGCGCTTCATTATAAAATACCGAAAATGAGCATTCAGCCTCTCGTTGAGAATGCCTGCAAATACGGTCTGCAAACGGTGGATGGAGCCGGTCTTGTTACGATCAGCGCTTCCGTAGCCAGCGATTATCTTCATATCGTCATCTCGGATAACGGGAAGGGCATTGAGCAAGACAAGCTCCGGGACATCATCCTGTCGGTTCGCAACGAGCAATTCTCGGGCAACAGCTTTGGTATCCGAAATGTCTACCGGAGGCTGGAATTGTACTATAACGATCATGTCATTTTCAATATTGCCAGCAGCCCGAATCAGGGGACAACGGTTTCGTTCGAGATTCCGATCAAACTGCTGGAAACTCAGGAGCAAGGGAGCGGAGGAGGGGAGAGCCATGACATTCAACGTGCTCTTGATCGATGATGAACCGGGTGCGCTGGAAGGGCTTGCGCTGTGGATTGATTGGGAACGCCTTGGGTTTAACATCTGCGGAACTTGCAGCAACGGACTTGAAGGGCTGCAGAAGATGGTTGAATATAAGCCGGATTTGGTCATCACGGACGTGAATATGCCGCTCATGGACGGACTTCTCATGATTGAAACGTGGCAGCAGGAGTATCCTGACAGCGGGGTTAAGTTTGTAGTCATGAGCGGATACAGCGAATTCGAATATGCAAGGAAGGCACTGCGCCATGGAATCAACCACTACATACTGAAACCTGTTATCGGGGAAGAGGCCGAGGAGGAATTGAGCAGGATTCATGAGGAGCTTGTGCAAGAGAAGAACAGATTCAATCTCGGGGTCATTGCCATGCGAGAAGAAGCCATTTCTCTGATCAAGCATTCACTGCTGGAGCTGCCGCTTAAAGATAGCGGGCTTGTGAAACTTCAGGCAATATCCTCGGCGCGTGAAGCATGGAGTTGCTGCCTGATCCAATCGGAGCCTTCCCTGATGGCAAGCGTCAGGGAGACGATTGCCAGTTTGTCCGTTCAGATGGAAGGAGAGTATGTGATCGATCTGGAACCGAACCGAATAGGTTTGGTTTATGGACATTCCGCAAGCGGAGAGAGCGAGTCTTCTGATACGCTGCGGGAGCTGCTCCACCGTCATGCCGGTCAGCGGTTGATTGCGTCAGAGGGAGCGACTGAGCCTTCTCTTCTGAATATCCATCGCTGCTACCTGACCGCGAAGGAAGCCATCGAGCATAAATTTTATGATACGGATTATGGTGGAAGCATTTCTTATCGTGAGATACGGGATCAACCGTTTCACTATCATTATCAGATCAGCCTGATGGATGATGTGATCAGGTCTGTGGAGCTGCTGGACAAGGCGGGGTTCCGTGAAGCTGCCACCATCGCGGCATCCGCATTTCGAGAGCTTTGGATCGCACCTGGAATTGTGAAAAAAATGGTGATCCATGTCCTGTACAGGATCATAGGCTTGGTGAAAGAGGCAGAGGGCGCTGAGCCTCAAAATCTGTCCAGCAAATACAACGTAGCCGGATTAACAGACGGGGTCACCCATCTGGATGACTTGATCGGGGATTTGATACGCTGCGGCGAAGAGTGTATTGAGCATCTGCTCGTACAGCAAGCACGGCAATCGCAAGGAGTAATACAAGAAATCAACCATTATATCCATTTGCATTACCGCGAGAATCTAACCATTAAGAGATTGGCGGAACTCTTTTATTTACATCCTGTCTATCTCGGACAACTGCTGATTCGAAAGAACGGTATTGGCTTCAGTGAACTCATCCATAATTTGCGGATCGATGAGGCCACCGCGCTGCTGAAGCAGAACAAGCTCAAGAACAGCGAGATTGCGGATCGGGTCGGTTATAGCCACTACAACCAGTTTCTTAAGCATTTTGAAAAAAGATGGGGCATGTCGCCGAATGAATTCAAAAGCGGGATGTTCTAAAGTTTTTAAGGTTAATGCTTTAGTTATAGTATAGTCCGACTTTGAAAGCGCTTTTAAAATATAGATAGGTTACAAGCATGCGGGTTCGTACACGATGTAACCACATTATTACGGAGGTGCTTTTATGGGGGGAAAGACAAAATCATGGCTTCGGCTCAGCACGGTATTGCTGTTGTCGCTCAGCGTTGTCCTTGGGGGCTGCGGGAGCGGAAACGGAAATAATGCGGCCACGCCGGAAAAAAAGGACTCCGCGGAACAAACAACACCCGGAACAGACGGGAATAAGGTAGAGCCATTTGAAGTCAGTGTCTTTATCGGCGAGGCTGGCCAGCAGCCGACGCCGGATAACAAAATTTATAAGAAGATCAAGGATGAGTTGGGTGCCAGCTTCAACTTTGAGTTTCTGGCTGGCGACATCAATCAGAAGCTGGGCGTCATGATAGCCGGTTCTGATTATCCGGATATGATGACTGGAAATACGAAGCTTACAGCTGCCGGTGCTTACATTCCACTGGAAGATCTCATTGAAGAGCATGCTCCGAACTTGAAGAAGCATTATGAAGATTACTGGAACATGATGAAGGACCCTAATGACGGGCATATCTATATTCTTCCGAACTATGGCGTGTTCAACGGTAAATTGAACAGCTCCTGGTATTCAGGACCGGCATTCTGGATTCAGAAGGCTGTGCTGGAGGAGTTCGGTTATCCGAAGGTCAAAACGCTCGACGAATACTTTGATCTGATCGGCAAGTACAAGGAAAAATATCCGACGATCGACGGCAGTCCAACGATTGGGTTCGAGATCTTGAACTATGACTGGAGAAACTGGGGCCTGTTCAATGCACCGCAGCATTTGATCGGACATCCGAATGACGGCGGTGTTGTTGTCAAGGATGGAGTTGCCGAGGTGTTTGCCAACAAGGATTACGCCAAGGAGTATTACCAGAAGCTGAACGAAATGAATGCGCAGGGCCTGATTGATAAAGAGACTTTTGTGCAGAACTACGATCAGTATCTTGCCAAGTTATCCAGCGGAACGGTTCTCGGCATGTTCGACCAGCACTGGAATTTCCAGAATGCTGAGAATTCCCTGATCACGCAGGGCAAGGACGAAAGAACGTACGTCGGCCTTCCGCTGGTCTATGATGAGAACACCAAGGATCATTATCGTGACCGTGCACCGCTCAATTTGAATAATGGATTCGGCATCAGCGTGAATGCCAAGGATCCCGTGAAGATTCTGAAGATGCTGGATGCGTTGATTACGGAAGATTGGCAGAAAGTGCTGAGTTGGGGGATTGAGGGCGAAGATTACATCGTGAATGAGGAAGGCCGCTTTATGAAAACGCAGGAGCAGCGTGATGCATTTACGGACGGAACTTGGAAATTGGCAAACAAAGCAGATGCGTTCTTCGGTTTCGCTCCAAAAATCGAAGGAAGCTTCAGTGACGGAAATGCTACGGATGCTGCGGCTCAGCCTGAGGAGTACAAAGCCGGTCTGAAGGAGTATGACAAGAAATTCCTTGAAGCGTACGGCTTCGACAGCTACGTGGATTTCTTCAGCGAACCGCCGGAGAATGAGGTTGCTTACCCGGCATGGACCATCGATCTGGTTGAAGGATCGGAAGCGAAGGTGGTCAATACCAAGCTGAACGACCTGTCTACCAAATTCCTGCCAAAAGCGATCCTGGCTAAACCGGCAGATTTCGAATCTGCATGGAGCGAGTATACGGCTGAAATCGGTAAGATCAACATTAAAGCCTATGAAGACCGCATTAATGAACAGATCCAGTGGAGAATTACGAACTGGAGCAAATAATGTTCAGGCAAGGTCAGGAGGTGGAGGGCGTGCAATTAGCCTTCCACTTTCTAAAATTAAGGTTTGTGGGGAGAGCAGCTTGATATGGATGAGACCTTAGCGAAAAAGAGAGCCGTCCGAAATCCCAAGAGGGGAAAGAAACAGCCTATCACATGGAACCTCATCAAAAATCAGAAACAGCTGATTATGATGTCCGTCCCGCTGATGCTGTACATTATATTGTTTGCCTATGTTCCGGTATGGGGCTGGACGATGGCTTTCCAGGATTACAAGCCAGCCAAGGATTTCGGAGAACAAGCCTGGGTAGGCTTTAAGCACTTCAAGTTCCTGTTTACGGACGACAACTTTTTGCGCGTGCTGCGCAATACGGTGGGCATGAGTTTGATTAACCTCGTGCTCGGGTTTGTTACCGCCATTATACTGGCGCTGCTGTTAAACGAAATCAAGAAAGTGTTTTGGAAAAGAACCGTTCAGACCATCTCGTATCTCCCTCACTTCTTGTCCTGGATTATCGTAACGGGCATCGTGGCTACCTCTCTTGCCTCTGACGGGATCATCAACGATCTCCTGATGAAACTTCAGGTGATTAAAGAACCGATCCTATGGCTGAGCGAAGGGAAATACTTCTGGGGAATCGTAGGGGGCTCCCATGTCTGGAAAGAGGTTGGCTGGAACACGATCATCTATCTGGCCGCCATCGCTTCCATCGATCCTGCGCTTTACGAGGCAGCTGAGATAGACGGGGCCAGTCGTTATCGCAAGATGCTTCACGTTACGCTTCCTGGCATCAAAGCAACGATCGTTATTTTGCTGATTATGTCCATCGGCCATATTCTTGAAGCTGGATTTGAAGTGCAGTATCTGCTTGGCAACGGGCTTGTGGTGGACTGGGCAGAGACGATTGATATATTCGTATTGAAGTACGGGATTGCCCAAGGAAATTACTCGATGGCGACAGCCGGCGGTATATTTAAGACGGTTGTCAGCGTCACCATGCTGCTGCTTGCCAACTGGACCGCGAAGCGGCTTGGGGAAGAGAGGTTGTTATAGACATGGCAAATCAACAACTCAGCCCGCAGAAAGCGGCAAATGCGCCAGTGAAGAAAAATATTGTAAGAAACCGTGTCGAGCCGGTTCTATTTAATACCTTTAACACGGTGTTCATGATTTTCCTTGTTATTGTTACGCTGTACCCGTTCCTCAACACAATTGCGGTATCGTTTAATGCCGGGAACGATACGATTCGCGGCGGAATCTATCTGCTGCCGAGAGAGTGGACGCTGCAGAATTATAAGGCTGTATTCGCCTCAGGAACGATCTACAATGCATTCTGGATTACGGTGGCCAGAACCGTTCTCTCAACCGTATTGAATATCTTCCTGACCACGATGCTGGCATACACCTTAAGCCGGCGGGAATATGCCTTCCGCAAGCCGATTACACTTGTTTTTGTATTGACGATGTACTTTAACGCCGGTTTGATTCCAGGATATTTCCTGATCAAGGACCTGAACTTGCTGAACAGCTTCTGGGTATACATTCTGCCGTCCATGGTGAGTGCCTTCAACCTGATCGTGATTCGCACCTACATCGGCACGCTGCCCGAAAGTCTGGTTGAATCGGCAAGAATCGATGGAGCGGGGGATTTCAAAATCTTTATGCAGATCATATTCCCGCTGTGCAAGCCGGTTCTGGCTACGATTGCTCTTTTTGTAGCGGTAGGCGCATGGAATACATGGTTTGATGCATTCCTATATACATCTTCCACGCAGAAGCTGAGCACGCTGCAGTATGAGCTCATGAAACTGCTGTCGTCCAGCATGAATTCCAACAGTAATCCTAATGTGGCCGCAGGGGCCGGGATGACTCAGGATTCAGCGACAGCTATGGTAACGCCCTTATCCATACGGGCTGCGGTTACGGTTGTAGCCTCCGTGCCTATTCTGGTCGTTTACCCGTTCTTGCAGAAGTATTTTGTAGTCGGATTGAACGTGGGCAGCGTAAAAGAATAAAACCGTTGCACAAAATGCCAAACTCCTATCATGCAGATCATGAAGGCAAGCATCCCGTGTTATAGTGAAAATCGGCGGGGGACCCGGACGGTTAAGGCTACGAATCAATCATTCATGCGATAGAAAAAGCGATTACTTTGATCTTTTTTAGGTCGGGTAACCGCTTTTTCTTTTGCGCAGCTAAGAAAGAAGGGGATCATCAAACCAACTGCGATGGGGTGCAGATCATTCCGGTTTCTATAGGAGTGAGGCAGTAGAGGCTTCCAGGTTTTCTAGTAAATGATGTCTATCTTCCTTCTTTCTTGGAAAACCTATTCATAGATTCTAAATTTCGAGTGGTTCTAAATCTAATAATCTATGAATACAGGTTGGAGGTTGATGTTCTTGTTTAGTTCATCCATACATGCTGAAGAATCAAATCTTCCGGAATGGGCGCCTGATCTTCTGGGGAGAGTTACCAAGCGGGTTGGCAGTGTCATTGTTGGACATGAGGAGCAAATTTCGTTAACGATGATGGCACTGCTAGCAGGCGGACACGTGCTGCTGGAGGATGTGCCGGGAGTCGGGAAGACGATGCTGGTGAAGTCGGTGGCAGCATTAATTGGCTGCGACTTCAGCCGGATTCAGTTTACTTATGATTTAATGCCGGGGGATATTACGGGCGCATCGGTCTATTATCCTCATACGGGTGAATTCGTTTATAGGCCGGGACCGGTAATGTCCAATATCGTATTGGCCGATGAGATTAACCGGGCGTCGCCGCGGGCGCAATCCGCACTCCTTGAGGCGATGGAAGAAGGACGCGTCACCGTGGATGGTCATACGTATCCGCTGCCAGCTCCGTTCTTCCTGCTGGCAACGCAAAACCCTTACGAATACGAAGGGACAAGCCGTCTGCCGGAAGCACAGCTCGACCGGTTTCTCATGCGATTATCGCTCGGATACCCCAACATGGAGGGGGAACTGGAGCTCCTGGAGCGGGGAATGGGCAGCCCGAGGCTGGAGGATCTGAAGCCGATCATGATGGGGTCCGAGCTCATGAAAATGCAGCAGATGGTTTCCCGTGTATTTGTGGATGACACCATTAAGCGCTACATGGTCAGTGTTGCCGATGCTTCAAGGAAACAGCAGGGCGTGTCTCTCGGGATCAGTCCAAGAGGAACGCTGGCCTGGCTCCGTGCTTCGCAAGCAGCCGCATTTTTGACAGGCCGAATGTATGTCATTCCTGATGATTGCCTTCGTGTCGCTGTGCCTGTGCTGACCCATCGCATCCATCTGGGGCATGATGCACGCGCAGCAGGAGTCACCCCTTATGAAATGGTAGAGTCCATCATTACGAGGTTTGATCTTCCCCGTCAGCGAAGCCGGAAGGGAAGTTTGTCATGAGACGCGGTTTGCTGGAATGGTCGAGGGGGATCGCCATCTGGTTCGCAGCGCTTGGGCTCTATCTGTGGTTAGGCGGGGAATCGCTTCGATTTGTATGGTTAGCGTGTACGTTTCTATTGTTATGCGGGGGGTTAACGAGTTTGTTCGGTCCAACCCGGATGACCATTTCCCGTAGAAGTTCCCCTGCCTGCATACAGGCGGGAGATTCCGTTGAGATGACCGTTCAGATCACCTATCGCTCGGTGCTGCCCCTTCCATGGCTCATCGTAACCGATCGGATGGGTGGCAGGGAATATCGCAAGCTTCTGTTTCCTGGCATGCGCAAGCGGCTCGAGTATACCTACCGTCTGAACCAGGTTCCCCGCGGAGTCTGGTCTTCAATCTATAGTGAGGTGGAATGGGGCGATATGTTCGGCTGGTTCAGGACATGCCGGAGTCTGCAAAGTGACACTGGCGGCTTTATCGTACTCCCAAGGCCCATGAAGTGGCCCGAGGCCCAGGTGCTTGTGCAGGGAAGCGATATGGACAGAGAGGATGAGCGTGCACGGGTGAGGGTATGGAACGAAACGAGAGGTACCGGCGTCCGTGATTATATTCCCGGTGATCCCATGAACCGGATTCATTGGAAGAACTCCGCGAAGCTTGGACGTCTGCAATCTTTTATGCCGCATGAAGGTTACGGGGTAAGACAGGGAATTGTGCTGGATACAGCGCTTCAAGGTTACTTCGGATATGAAGGAGTGAAACCGGAGGATGCTTTCGAAGAAACCGTATCTGTCGCAGCAGGACTGGTAACACAGCTTCTTCGCGACAGAATGCCATTCAAGATGCGAATGGATGGGGCTGGTATAGTGAATCAGCTTATCGAGTACAAAGGAGCTTTCTCAGAGCATCATCAGGATATACTGCTGCCGTTTGCTTCCGTTCAGCTGGCTGAGAAGGATTCTGTACGGAGTCCCAGGTTTGAGTTTTCACATAACTCTTCAGAGAAAAATACGGAATGGGCTGTAATGACAGGTGTGTTCCATAAGAATGCGGCTGTTACCGGAATAAACCTGCTGAATGAAGGCAGCAGAAAAGTGACCATTTACTGTACGCAAATGGCAAAGCGGATGAAATCCCCTGTAAACGCATCGCCTGTTCAATGGGGAGATCAGGATCACCCGGAGTGGGCGCATGAATTTTTCAGCAAAGGCGGGAAGCTGGTTTATTTGCAAGAGTTATCGGCTTATGAGAATTCAACCCGGATAGGGGGTGCCGGGTATGATAGGATCCAGCAACAGCTCGTCCGTTGAAGCTGGCCGTCGGGGGAGTGAGAGGTTGGAAGCCAAGCTTCTGCCGAATCTGTTTCATTCCCGATTAACACACGGAACGCTGCTTCATCGTTTTCTTATTACATTGCCTGTGTTGGGGCTCCTGTCAGAGTGGCTCCTGCCGCTTCACACTGCGGGAGAGGGGAGCAGCTACCTTGTGCTGCAAGCCTTATCCCTCTGGGCTGTATTTCTGCTGCTGCAAGGATTGTTTACGTGGCGAGGCTGGGTGTGGCTGCCGCTGAATGCCGTACTGGTAATTTGGCTATGCTCCCAATTATTCGATTATCGGAATCCGCTCGCGTGGTTTGTTGACTACGCTTCGGCGATACTTCCGGATGATGCTGCGGCATTCAGTCGTGCGTGGGAGTTTACAGCGTTAAGCCAGGAGACGAGGACCATCGTCCTGCTCGTTGGGTGGGGGATTATGGTATCTGCCGTCCATATGCTGGCATTACACCGCCGGACCGTCTGGCTGTTTGGCGGTTCGACACTGCTTTATTTAGCTGTGCTGGAATCTGCCATGGAGGAGAGCATCTATCGTGATATGATGCGGGCTGTGTTGTATATTTTGCTGGCACAGGGCATGATGCTGATTCTTAAGCTGAAGCAGGAAACCGTCGAGGGTGCGTGTAGCGATATACAGGTCCATGAGCCTGTAAAAGTCGGTCGCTTGTCGGGATTGCCCGTGCTGCGATGGGGTCTAATTGTGCTGGCAACCTCATTTCTGATAACAGGAGTTACCCGAATGGGAGGAGCCTTGAGCGAGCCTTCGGCAGGCATGGGGTTGTCTTTAACCGAGGTGGCCGAGCGCTTGTCGGGCTGGGGGGAGCGGCTCCGGGGAAATACAGAGCCAGCGGTTCCTGCCTCCCAGGTTACGGGTTATGCTGCTCAGGGAAAAGATTTAGGCGGGCCGCTGACGCTCAGTGATGAGCTGTATTTTACGGCGCAGTCGCCTGTGCGCACCTATTGGCGGGGAGACACTTATAACCTGTATGACGGCCGAAAATGGGGGATTGATCCTTCCATCCGCAAGTCGGTCAAGGTATCCGAAGATCTGAGCGGGATCCTGCCCTTCTGGGAGCGGCCTGCAGGAAACACGCTGGTTCAGACGCTGACTTTTGACAAGGATACGCCCATTCAGACGCTTCTGGCAGGAGGCATCATTACCCGCGTGAATGAGATCCAATCTTCCAGGGAGAGAGGGGCGCCAACCTTATCCGTTGATCGGCTCTCCGAAAGTGTATCTTTACAAGGCCAAAGTGCGGTAACCGGTTATACCATTGAATCTTTATACGATCAGCCTGATGTGCCATCACTTCGAAGTGCGTCTGGTGACGATCCGGAATATATGAAAGAAATGTACCTGCAGCTTCCCGAACAGCTGCCGCTTAGAGTACGCAATTTAGGGGAGGAGATCACCTCGACAGCTGCGAACAGGTATGAAAAGGCCGAAGCTATCGAATCCTATTTGGAGCAGAACTATACGTATTCGCTGCAAACATCGGTGCCGCCTGAGGGTACAGACTTTACGGATCATTTCTTGTTTGATACGAAGGAAGGGTACTGTGTTCATTTTGCTACAACGATGACCGTACTTCTCCGATCTGAAGGCATCCCCGCACGCTATGTAACTGGATTTGCACCTGGCGAGCGGGTCGCGGGAACGGTCGATCGGTACGAGATCGCACAGAAGAATGCGCATGCCTGGGTTGAAGTCTTTTTTCCCGATCATGGCTGGGTGACGTTTGATCCGACCCCCGGGTTTGGCATTGAGCCGATGTCGCCACTTTCGGTTGCCAGCGATTCAGCTCCTGCCGGGTTTAAGCCTTGGTTAGACTTCTGGGATTCCGTCATTAACGCAGCCGTTAAAGTATTACTTCTGATATCCGTGATCGGTCCCGTGATGTTTGGGGGCTTACTTCTGCTTATTCTTCCTGTCATCGTGGCAGTCATTTATCAAATTCCGGCCGTTCGCGAGAGGTTTGCCTTCATCAGGATGGCCAGAACGATAGCGGTAAGCAGGCGTGAGGGTCTTGTATCCGCTTCCGTACTGGTTTGGGACAAGCTGCAGCGCCGGTTTGGAGCCTTGGAGAGAGGGCAGACCCTTCGTCAATATGTCCATTCCTTGTCGATTGCCGATGTCGAATTCAGAGCGGATCTGGAGCAGTTTGCACAGCGCTGGGAGCGGGCGGCATACAAGGACGAACCTTGGTCCCGTACGGAAAAAGTACTCTTTTTACGTCAATGCATCCGAATTGTCAAAAAACTGGCATGAAAACAAAGGGCCCTCTTTCTTGACGGTATGAATTGGGGTTGCGTATAATTAATTTCATTAATCAAGGGAGGCCCGGTAATGAATAAGCCTAATGAAATCATCGTAGTTTTGGACTTCGGTGGACAGTACAACCAACTTATAGCACGACGCATTCGCGATCTTGGCGTTTATAGTGAGCTTTTGCCATACAACACGCCCGTCGAGAAGATTAAAGCTCTTTCCCCGCGCGGCATTGTTTTCTCAGGAGGTCCTTCAAGCGTATACGCTGAAAATGCGCCGCATGTGGATCCTGCCATTTATGATCTGGAGCTGCCGATTTTTGGTATTTGCTACGGTATGCAGCTTATGGCTCAGCAGCTGGACGGCAAAGTGGAACGCGCCTCGAAGCGCGAGTACGGTAAGGCCGAATTGGAATTTGCTCCGAACTCAACGCTTGTAAAAGGGATTGAGCAAAAACAAACGGTATGGATGAGTCATGGCGATCATGTGGTATCGCTGCCTTCCGGCTTCAAGCTGGATGCAGGAACGGAATCTGCTCCGATCGCAGCCATGAGCAACGAAGAGAAGAAGCTGTATGCTGTTCAGTTCCATCCGGAGGTGCGTCACTCCGTTCATGGTAATGAGATGATCAAGAATTTCCTGTATGAAGTGTGCGGTTGCGAGGGCAACTGGAGCATGGAGACTTTCATCGAGGATCAGCTTCGTGAAATCCGTGAAGTTGTCGGCGAGCAAAAAGTACTGTGCGCACTGAGCGGCGGCGTTGATTCCTCCGTTGTAGCGATGCTGATTCACAGAGCCATCGGTGATCAGCTGACTTGTATGTTCATCGATCATGGCCTGCTGCGCAAGGGCGAGGCTGAGAGTGTTATGGAGACCTTCGTTGGCAAATTCGACATGAAGGTTGTTAAGATTGACGCTCAGGAACGCTTCATGTCCAAGCTGAAAGGCGTAGACGATCCGGAGAAAAAACGTAAAATCATAGGCAACGAGTTCATCTATGTATTTGATGAGGAATCCAGCAAGTTTGATGATTTTGCATTCCTGGCTCAAGGTACGCTCTATACCGATATCGTTGAGAGTGGTACCGAGACGGCGCATACCATCAAATCTCACCACAATGTTGGCGGGCTGCCTGAAGACATGAAATTCACGCTGATCGAGCCATTGAAAGCTCTCTTTAAGGATGAGGTTCGCAAGGTGGGCGAAGAGCTTGGCTTGCCTGAAGCAATCGTGCACCGTCAACCTTTCCCTGGACCGGGTCTGGCGATTCGTGTACTGGGCGAAGTGACGGAGGACAAGCTGCAAATCGTTCGTGATTCCGACTACATCCTGCGTGAAGAAATCGCCAAGGCTGGCCTGGATCGCGAGATCTGGCAGTATTTCACGGCGCTTCCGAACATGAAGAGTGTCGGCGTAATGGGTGACGCGCGTACGTATTCCTACACCGTAGGCATCCGTGCTGTAACTTCCATTGACGGCATGACGGCTGACTGGGCTCGTATCCCATGGGATATTCTGGAGAAGATCTCCGTGCGCATCGTGAACGAAGTCGAGAACGTCAACCGCATCGTGTATGACGTGACGTCCAAACCACCAGCAACGATCGAGTGGGAATAGGATCGGAATAGTAAAATATACGCTCCCTTTCATTTGCTTCTTTTGGCAGATGAGAGGGAGCGTTTTTTATGGCCAAAATGACTTGGACAGAAGCTGTATTATGGCCTGGCGATTCAGGCAGAAGCTTCTATGGCCTAACGATTCAGGCAGAAGCTTCCATGGCCTAGAGATTCGGGCAGAAGCTTTTTTCCAAGAGGCTAATCATTTCTTATGTCTGATCACCTAATACAATTATAGGGGAGAGGCCTCGGTGCAGGGCTATTTTGTCTTTTTTTTGTATTTTTATTCTATTTATTGAAGCGCCAAGCTAGGGTGAACACCAGAATGATTTTAACGCTTTTCAACGCCACTGTGCGCAGTATCCCACGTTCTGGGGTTGTTTTTTGTCGTATGCGGTCCATTTGTCCTAGATGGGATATGTCAAGTGGAGTCAATTTCCGAACGTTTCTTTAAATTAACAAGTTTAATATTCGTTTTTGTTATTGACAAGCTTGGGCTTCTCGTCCTAGAATATGTGTAGAAACTGACATGACAACAACAAATAACGAGCTTTTTCGTATAATCCCGGGAATGGGCCCGGGAGTCTCTACAGGTCACCGTAATGATCTCGCTACGAAAAGAAGAGCGGCAATATAATGATGCGGACTCGTCCAGCATTCGAGACCGGCCAGCTAGATGGAGCAGTGCTCCTGATCGGCTGTCGGTTATTCGATAAGGATGCTGCCCGGCAGCATGCGAATGATTGTTTTGCGGCTCTTTTTTCAAGCGACGGCCCTGGGGATCTATCCTTAGGGTCTATTTGTGTGTTGCCGTGTCATTAATTTTAAGGGGGATATCTCTACAATGGAGCGTTTCTTTAAGCTAAAGGAACACGGAACAAATGTAAGAACCGAGATTATTGCAGGCTTGACCACTTTTATGACCATGGCTTACATCCTGCTGGTCAACAATCTGTTCTTGGGTCCTGATGGCGCGGGTATTCCGCAGGAAGGCGTGTTCTTCGCCACTGCAGTCGGTGCGGGTCTTGTGACGATGGCGATGGGCTTCTTTGTTAACATCCCGGTTGCATTGGCACCTGGTATGGGATTGAATGCGTATTTCATGACCGTCGTGTTAAGCTCAAATGGAGCGATTACCTGGCAGGCGGCACTCGGCGCCGTATTTATCTCAGGTATCGTCTTCATCATTCTTACGGTAACGAAGGTTCGCCAAATGCTGTTGACGGCAGTTCCGAACAACTTGAAGATTGCAATCACGGTCGGTATTGGCTTGTTCATCACGATTGTTGGACTTAAGCTCGGTAATATTGTTACGGCTTCGATTAATCCGGGAACCGATATTACTCATCCTGTACCGGGCGGTGCCTTCAACCTGGGCTTGGGGAATTTCGTTGAGAACAAAGATACACTGCTTGCGATTATCGGCCTTTTCCTGATCGCCATCCTGATGGTTCTGAAGTTAAAAGGCGCTTTGCTTATCGGTATCGTGCTGACAACGCTGATCGGTATTCCTATGGGAGTTACGGATCTGTCAGGTCTGAGCGGTGCAAGCTGGATTCCTTCATTTGATAATCTGGCTGTCGGTCAGATGGATCTGAAGGGTGCGCTTGGCATTGGTCTAATAGAAGTTATTTTCATTTTTACATTCGTTGAATTGTTTGACACGTTCGGTACGCTGGTTGGTACGGCAGGCCGCGCCGGACTTCTGAAGAACAAAGAGGAAGGCGAGAAGAAGCTTGGTAAAGCGATGCTCGTTGATGCCGGCGGCGTAAGTGCGGGTGCGTTCCTTGGAACGAGCACAATCACCGCTTTCGTGGAGAGTACTTCCGGTGTTGCTGAAGGTGGACGTACAGGCTTGACTGCTGTAACGACAGGTGTGCTGTTCATTCTGGCATTGTTCTTGGCTCCAATCGCTTTGGTTGTTCCTTCTGCCGCTACAGCTCCGGCGCTTGTCATTGTCGGCGTACTGATGATGAGTCAGGTACGCGATATCGACTGGGATGATTTCATGCAAGCTTTCCCGGCATTCTTGACCATCATCCTGATGCCTTTCACTGGCGGTATCGCTAACGGCATCTCCGCTGGTATCATTGCTTATGTGGTACTGGCTGTGTTCGGTAAGCTGACTGGACGCACAGATACGAAGGTGCATTGGCTGATGTGGATCCTGTTTGTGATCATTTTGATCCGCTATGCTTTCCTGGGTGCTGAATAACAATTTCATAGTTGTTGCATAATAGAACCGTCTCGTTCAGAGGCGGTTTTTTTTATTTTAAAAAAATGCTTGCATAGTAACTAAGTCATGTGGTATAT
>NZ_CP020866.1:4332500-4930000 GCF_003184205.1 Paenibacillus sp. Cedars | reverse complement strand
GATGAGATTTCCCAACTAGTAAGACCCCTTGAAGACGACGAGGTAGATAGGTTGGAGGTGGAAGTGCAGCAATGCATGGAGCTGACCAATACTAATCGGTCGAGGGCTTATCCAAATGTATTTCAATGTGTTGCAAATTCGTTTCGTATCTAGTTTTCAGGTGATTAAACATCTGAAGCCGTTTGGTGGCGATGGCGGAAGGGTTCCACGCGTACCCATACCGAACACGACCGTTAAGCCTTCCAGCGCCGATGGTACTTGGACCGCAGGGTCCCGGGAGAGTAGGACGTCGCCAAGCGAACAACCATAAAGACCGTTATCGAGTAATCGATAACGGTCTTTTCCTGTTTGCAGAAAAAGACCAGTAGCAGTTTCTAGAAACAGTCTTGAGCAGTAGTTTTCAATAATAGTTTCCGGTAACAGTCTTCTGCAGCAGTTTTCAGTTCTTCAGCAGCATTTTCCAGTAACAGTTTCCAGTAGTAGTCTTCAGTAGCATTTCGTATAGGCAGCTGGCTCCAAAAGTAGATTATCAATGGCAGATTCCCTAGTATGCACGTATTGCCCATCTAACGGACCGTAGGAGCGTTATACAGCAATAAACTAGATGATTTCAAATGTAACGGACCCCACAGATGTTATATTAGGCTATGAGTCGGTTTTGATCACATTTTTGATGATATAAGCTCAATCCGGTCCGTTAGAATTTCAATAGCTTCATTTTTCCGCGAATAGTGTCCTCTGAGTCCGTTAGCGATCAAGAAGAAAGAACACCAGCAGCAGTTCCCGGTAACGGTCCTTAGTAGCAGTCTTCAGGAGGAGTTTCCGGTAACGGTCCTTAGCAGCAGACTTCAGCAGCATTTTCCAGTAACAGTTTCGAGTAGTAGTCTTCGGCAGCATTTCGCATAGGCAGCTGGCTCCAAAAGTAGATTATCAATGGCAGATATTCTGGTATGCAAGTATTCCCCATCTAACGGACCGTAGGAGCGTTATACAGCAATAAACTAGATGATTTCAAATGTAACGGACCCCACAGATGTTATATTAGGCTATGAGTCGGTTTTGATCACATTTTTGATGATATAAGCTCAATCCGGTCCGTTAGAATTTCAATAGCTTCATTTTTCCGCGAATAGTGTCCTCTGAGTCCGTTAGCGATCAAGAAGAAAGAACACCAGCAGCAGTTTCCGGCAATAGCATTTAGTAGCAGTCTTCAGGAGCAGTTCCCGGTAACGGTCATTGGAAGCAGATTTCAGCAGCATTTTCCAGTAACCGTTTCCAGTAGTGGTCTTCGGCAGCATTTCGCATGGGCAGCCAGCTCCAAAAGTAGATTAGCAATGGCAGATTCTCTGGTATGCAAGTATTCCCCATCTAACGGACCGTAGGAGTGTTATACAGCAATAAACTAGATGATTTCAAATGTAACGGACCCCACAGATGTTATATTAGGCTATGAGTCGGTTTTGATCACATTTTTGACGATATAAGCTCAATCCGGTCCGTTAGAATTTCAATAGCTTCATTTTTCCGCGAATAGCGTCATCTGAGTCCGTTAGAGATCAAGAAGACCACCAAAAGTGACTTTACAGTAGTGGCTTTACAGTAGTGGTTTGCGTCTGTAGAGATCAAGAACCCCGAGAACGATTTTCTGAAAAGATGGGCTTCATCAGCAGTAGAGGGGGCCAGTATTCGATTTCAGTAGTCGATTTCGGCAGCAGTTTCTAGTAACAGTCTTTAGTAACAAGTCTTCAGTAACAAGTCTTCAGCAGTACTTGTAACCAGTTTTCCAAAAGTAGATCATCCGTGCCACTTTCCTATAGCAGTCCCCAAACCCAACCTCCACAAACAAAACTCACTGCGTACGTTAGTCATTATGAGGTGGTTACATGGAGGAGATGGCAACGAACAGAAGGACGCCCAACAAGACCTAAGGTCTTTGCGGACGTCCTTTTTTTCCAAAATTAATATCTTTCCAAGATCAGCTGAGTTTTCAAGCCATCGATCGGGAGGAGCCAGTCGTTAGACATCAGCGTGTCCATAAGTTCGGTTCGAAGTTGGGAGGCAACCGAAGCATCAGCTGTTTTGAATGAGATTTCAATCAGATTCTCGGTTCCTGTGCCCTCTGCGTTGCGAATAGGCCATACTTCAAGACTCATCTTCTGCCCCTCCCACGTGCCTTCGTAACGATAGAAGGTCAGCGGACCATGCAGACGGGACTGTGAAAGCTTTTGTTGACCCCAATCGGGGGAGGACCATTTTTTGAGTTTACCGGGCAGTTTATCCAGCAGCAAAGCCAAGGATACCTGCTCCAATGGAAGCTGTGTGCCGGTTGTTGTGGTGTTCACCTTCTTGGTGTTAGAGAAGCTAAGCGTTTGTTTGCCGTATCCCCAATCAATCTCTGCCTCGTAGTTGTCATCCGAAGCATCAAAGCCCTCACGGTTTGCCAAGCTTAGCGCGGCGTTAATATCTCCGTTTAGGATGGGATACCGTTTTTTATAGGTAAGCTCGTAGTTATCCTTGTCCTCTTTTTTGCGGAAACGGACATTCCAGCCTTCGGCATCCAGTTCCAGATGGTTCGTGTCATAGTAAGCTACCCCGATTGCTTGGGGAACAGAAGCCAGTCCGAATGTCTGAATGACGTCATTCCGAAGACTCCCGCTGGTTCCTAGAACGGCTTCGGGTTTGGCAAGGAACTTCACTTCATAGGAAGGCACGGCATTGGCAGCGGCTGAAACTTGTGATGCGTGGAGTCCGGTCACACCGCTTCCCAGGGCCACGAAACTTACCATGAAAGACAATGTCAGCTGTTTCCATCTTCTCAATACAATCACTCCCATAAGCTGGATTTAGGTTCAATCCTACTTTAAGCGTCGATTGATTGTTAGCTGTTAACGGAGAGGATGAACTGTATAAAATATCCATAGAATTATTGAATAGCTGCATCCATTTTATATTCGCTCGCTGCCCGAAATAAATATCCTCGCTTTATTAGAGTGCCTGCTCCAATTGTTTGCCCATCTCCCGCAGCACCTCCTGAAAACGATGAATTTGCACGGAAGGAAGACGGTCCTGGTTATGAACGCTGTAAATATGCCGGGATGCCCTGTGACCGGGAATCGGCAGGACGTGCAGTAATCCCTGCTGCCGCTCCCGCTGCACAGCCATTCGCGACATAAAGGAGACATGATCGCCCAATAACACAAGCTGCTTGATCGCTTCCAGTGAGTCCAGCTCCACGGGACTCCGCATATGCAGGCTGTGCTGCTGCAGCCAAAGATCCGTCAGCTGCCTTGTGCTGGATTCGCTTCCATGCAGGGCAAAGGGCGTGCGAACAATGTGTTCGGGCTGAAGCATATCCGATTGTATGAGTGGATGGCCTGGGGAACATATCAAGGTTAAATCATCCTTGCACAAGGATTCAGCTTGCAGGCCGGAACCCGTAAAGGGCTCCGACGAGATGATGCCCATGTCAATCTGGTGCCGGACCAGCATATCACGGATAACCGGCGAAGGTTTAACGGATAAGGATATCCGAATGCCAGGAAATTCACGGGAAAAGGTATTCAAGATCGCGGGCAGCAGATAGGTCGCGGGGACATAACTGGCTCCAATATGGAGCGTTCCGCGATACAAGCTGTCGTACTCCCGGACGACCCGCTCGGATTCCCTGGCAAGTGAATTTATTTTAACCGCATAATGCAGCAGGGCTTGTCCGGCTTCGGTGAGAAATGTTTTTCCGCTTCGGGATTCGAACAATCGGACTTGCAGCTCTTCCTCCAGTGACTTCATATGAAAAGTAACGGTTGGCTGCTTGATGCCGAGTATCTCCGCAACGCTGGTCATATGATGATGACGGTCGATCAGTTCCACGATTTGCAGCTTCATCAGGTTCACGTTTGCATCTCTCCCTTGGGTGTTAGTTGTTCCTTATTTATGCTCTCTATATAGATTTAATCTATGAGTATCAACAGAATTCAAACAAAAAGTTAATTCTGTGTTTACATTAGTCTAATACAACGCTTAAACGTGAGCATTACACTGGAAACAGCTTAAGAAGACAGGCAGGGATCGAAAGTGGAGATTGAAATCAGGGGTATTCATAAGTCGTTTCAAGGTACAGCCGCTTTGCTGCCTACCGATATAACGCTGCGTCATGGTCAATTCACAACATTGCTGGGGCCGTCCGGCTGCGGCAAAACGACACTTCTCCGAATGATTGCAGGGCTTGAACAGCCGGACGGAGGAGAAATCTACGCGGAAGACCGGTGTATTTACTCGGTGCACCAAAGAGTTGACGTTCCTGTGCACAAACGGAATTTTGGGATGGTCTTTCAAGATTTCGCCCTCTGGCCTCATATGACGGTATACGAGAATGTGGCGTTTGGATTAAAGGCGGCGAAGCATAAAGCGGATCTCCGGCAAAAGGTAACCGAAGCACTGGCTATGGTCCGCTTGCAGGGGATGGAGAACCGTTATCCTCACCAGCTGTCCGGCGGACAGCAGCAGCGGGTTGCTTTTGCCAGAGCGGTAGCTATACGTCCAGCTCTCGTATTGTTTGATGAGCCTTTAAGCGCGCTGGATGCGGTGCTTAGGGAGGAGATGCGGATCGAAATGATGTCACTGGTGAAGGACATGGGACTGACTGCGCTTTATGTGACCCATGATCAAGTTGAAGCCATGTCGATGTCGGATGAAATTGTGGTCATGCGGAAGGGGGAGGTGCTGCAGCGGGGAACCCCGGAGACCATATATGAAGCGCCAAGCCACCCGTTCGTGGCTTCGTTTATCGGCAAGTCCAACTGGCTGACGCCTGATCAGACGATGGTGAGGCCGGAGCATGTGACCTGGAACAGAAGCAGCACAGAGGATTTATGCTATCAGGCAACGGTGCTGAGTGTCAGCTATGTAGGCGAGCGATATGAAATCCGGCTGCAGTTGGACGAGTCGGATAACAAGTGGACAGCTTATCTGGACAAGAGAGTGGTCATTGGGGAACGCGTTAATCTGTACGTTTCTCCCCGTTGTATATGCCGGATGGATGAAGGCTCATTTCAAGGTAGAAGTACGCAACAAAATACAGCAGAACAGACGCCTGTTGTCGCAGGCTAATGATGAAAGGGAGTTGGGGAGATGAAGGGTCTGAAGTTGGGGAAAAAAAGCACGCTGCTATTATTGACATCGGTAATGAGTTTGAGTTTGTTTGGATGCGGGAGCGCGCCGAGCGGCGATTCGGTTAAGCCGGCGCAGGATAACAGCCAGCCGTCCGAATCGGGTACGGCTGCAGCAAGCGGTAAGCTCGTATTGTACAGCGCAGGACCGCAGAAGCTTGCCGACAATATCGTGAGCGGATTTGAAGCCAAGACCGGCGTGAAGGTCGAGATGTTCCAAGGCACAACAGGCAAAATATTGGCGCGAATGGAAGCGGAAAAATCAAATCCGGTCGCGGACGTTGTCATTCTCGCTTCGCTTCCGTCCGCACAGGCGTTGAAGGCGGATGGATTGACATTGCCTTATCCGGAAGCCGCCAATGCGGACAAGCTGAATAAGGATTGGTCTGACGCGGAAGGAAACTATTTCAGCACAAGCGCATCTGCACTGGGGATTGTATACAACACTAATCTGGTATCAACGCCACCACAAAGC
This sequence comes from Paenibacillus sp. Cedars, assembly GCF_003184205.1. Lineage (NCBI taxonomy): Bacteria > Bacillati > Bacillota > Bacilli > Caryophanales > Paenibacillaceae > Paenibacillus > Paenibacillus sp. Cedars. Next base: position 4,924,360 of record NZ_CP020866.1, on the reverse strand, counting down.
TGGGCGGACCTGGGTCTGCCGGAGTGGAAGGATGCCGTCAACATTCCTGATCCAACGCTGTCGGGATCCGCGCTTGATTTCATCACCGGGTATTTGAGTGTAAAAGGCGATGCAGGCTGGGAATTGTTCGAGAGTTATAAAGCCAATGGCACCGCGATGGCTGGGGCGAATCAGGAAGCGCTCGACCCGGTGATCACCGGTGCCAAGAGTATGGTTGCTGCCGGCGTGGATTATATGGCATATTCGGCCAAAGCCAAAGGGGAGCCGCTTGATATCGTATATCCGGCAGAAGGAACCGTTGTGAGTCCAAGACCTGCGGCGATTCTGAAATCCAGCCCGAATGTGGATAATGCGAAGGCCTTTATTGACTACTTGCTGTCTGACGAGGCACAGAAACTGGTGGCAGAAGCTTATCTGATTCCGGGCCGCGAGGATGTGGAGGCTGAGGGACGCACCAATCTGAAGGATATTCCGGTATTTAAGGTGGACTGGTCCTGGATGAATGATCGCGGGGATGAAACGGCCGCGCGTTTTTCCGAGGTATTCAAATAAACCGTTTAAAAGTGAATCACGTAAAAGGCATGTGAGGTGAACAGCGGTGAGACCTGTCATCATGGACAGTCAGACATTTTTCAGGAAACTGGGCGTTATTCTCGCCCTGTTTCTTCTTATCATAAGCATTGGCGTGCCACTGCTCCTTATATTCTGGCAAAGCATATACCCGGAACAGCACTTGGATTGGCTGGCTCCGATACGAACGATAGCGGGCCATGAGCTATCCGGCATATTGCTGCAGTCCATTTGGCTCGGAGTATGCGTGGTGGCAGGATCAACACTGTTCGCGCTTCCGCTCGCGTGGATCATGGCCAAGACCCGGCTGGGAGAGCATCGGTGGGTGGATGTGATTCTGATGATACCGTTCATGACTCCTCCGTATATCGGTTCGATGGGCTGGATTCTATTCATGCAGAAGGGCGGATATTTACAGCAATGGCTGCCGGGAGCAGCGAGGTGGAGCGAGTCATTCTTCAGCTTCGGGGGCATGGTGCTGATTATGAGCCTGCACTTGTTCCCTTTCCTGTACCTGCTTCTGCGGGATGCGCTGATTCGTATCGGCGGCAATCTGGAGGAGGCCGGCGCGGTTCACGGCGCAGGCGCAGGGTATCGGTTCAGAAAAATTATCCTGCCGCTGCTGTTATCCTCTTACGGCATGGGTGCAATGCTGGTGTTTGTAAAAACCATTGCCGAATTCGGCACACCGGCAACGTTCGGACGTCGCATCGGATATTATGTGATGACTTCGGAAATTCACAAATATATATCAAGCTGGCCGATTGATTTCGGTAAAGCCACCTCGCTTGCCTCGGTACTGCTGTCCGTCTGTCTGGTGATGTGGTACATGCAGTCCACGGTCAGCCGGAGATTTACCTACCGCCTTGTCGGAGGTAAAGGCCAGCGCTCCAAAAGATATTCGCTGCGCGGCAGCAAAGGCGCAGTCAGCGCGCTATATATCGGGCTGCTGCTAATATTGTCGGTTGGAATCCCCTATTTTTCCGTCATTGCCGCTTCCTTGATGAAGCTCCGGGGAGCCGGATTATCTATAGATAATTTGACGCTCGATCATTATAAGGAACTGCTGTCATGGGGATCTGTCAGCCTGAAAGCGCTTGGTAACAGTCTGGGATTGTCGCTTGCGGCATCAACGGTGGCGGTTGTATTGGGTACTGGATTTGCCCTAACGATTGGCAAGTCCCAGGGGCGGATGCAGCGGGTCATTGATCTGTTTAGCCTCTTGCCCAACACGGTGCCCGGGATCGTGATGGTGGTCGGATTGATCCTGTTCTGGAATGCACCATGGATGCCGGTGACGCTCTATAATACCTATGGAATGGTCGTTCTTACTTATGTTGTATTGTTCCTGCCGTACACGGTGCAGTATGTGAAGGCCAGCTTTACGCAGATTGATGGCACCCTGTTTCAAGCAGGCCAGGTATTCGGAGGCGGTCCGCTGCTTATACTGCGGCGGATTCTGCTGCCGCTGATTATGCCGGGCATGCTGGCGGGATGGATTATGACGTTCACGATTGCGTCGCGGGAGCTGGTTGGGTCACTGCTCATTCTGCCGCCTTCGATGCAGACATCGGCTACGTATATATTTGCCCAGTTTGAGCAGGGCCAGGTGTCTCTCGGCATGGCTATGGCGGTGGTCTCCGTCGGAATGACGGTGGTGCTGCTGCTGATGGTCGAAGCCATGAATTCTAAAAGAAAGTGGAATGCATCATGATGAAACTGACAGTGTGGGGCGGTGCGGGCGAGCATGGCCGCTCCGCCTATTTGCTGAGCGGCAATCGGGTCCATTTGCTGCTGGATTGCGGTGTTATGAAGGAAGGAACCGGGGTCTATCCGATTATACAGCCGGAGCAGGTTCCGCAGCTTAATGCGGTGTTTCTGTCTCATGCTCATGAGGATCACTCGGTGGCGATTCCGCTCTTGTATCGCCTTGGATATCAGGGGGAGGTATGGACGACCCGGGAGACGGCGGCACAATTAACGGCCTATTTCGCCTCCTGGCGGGAGTATACGGAACGGGTGGGCGAGAAACTTCCCTATAGGGAAGAAGATCAGAGTGCTATCCGCTATCGGTTTCTGGAGGAAGAGGCGAAGAGGTTGACATGGTTTGACGCGCTCCCCGGTGTTAAGGTGATGTGGGGGAGAAGCGGACATTTGATGGGCTCTGTCTGGTTGCTGGTAGAGGCCGAAGGAAAACGGATCTTCTATTCGGGCGATTATACCTCGGAATCTCTGCTGCTGGAGGACGATAACCCCTCACTTGCAGACACGTCATCCGCCATGCTGCTGGATCTGGCTATTGTAGATGCAGCTTACGGGACGGATGCTCATTCACAGGCCGACAGGCTGATGCAATTGGAGCAAACGATTCAGAGCACGCTGCAAAGCGGAGGAAAAGTGTTATTGCCGGTCCCGGCTGTGGGTCGGGGTCAAGAAATGATTCTCTGGGCATCCCGAAATTGGGGGCATATCCCGATCGTGACTGAAGCTCCGCTGATCGAAGGGATGAAGCGGCTGCTTTGCCGTTCGGAGTGGCTTCGCAGCACGGATTCCGATCAGGGAATGAAAAGCGAGCTTGAGTTATTGCTGAGCCAAAATAATTGGATTGTACCCGGTAGCGATGCAGAACGCAAGTCATGGCTTGATAAACAGGGAGCCTCGTTGTGGTTCGTAACCGACGGAATGATGCAGTCGGATCTGGCACAGTGGTACTACCATCGGTTTTCCAGAGATTCCCGGAACCTGGTTCTGCTCACTGGGCATGTTTCTAATGGAACCTTTGGACAGCGTCTCCTTCAGCATCCAGAGGATTACGGGGATTGTTCTGTTATGAAAATCAGGTATAAAGTGCATCAGGGTCTGGCGGACGTTCGGCAGATGATAACCGCTATACCGGCGCAGCATACCGTGCTTGTTCATGCAGACAAAGCAGAAACGGACCGGTTACGAGTCCGTCTGGTCGAGGAATTAACCGATCCCCAAATTCACATTCATTCCATTTCGGTGGGTGAGGAAGTACACTTCTAATAGTTGGGAATCCAGGAACCTCTATCGCTTCATTGGCGATGGAGGTTTTTTGCTTGTGTTTCATAGATTACCGCGTGGGGTTCTCATGGCCTTATAGGCTGTTGCCGGGATTCTCACAGCCTCCATTCGCCTGTGTTTAGAGGGATGTGAAGTTGGTGAAGGGTAATCATATCTGCATATAAAATAAATTAGTACCAAGTACTAGTACTTGGTGATATAATGATTATAAACTTGGAGGTGTGAATGATGAGCCAATCAAAATCAAGGATTACAGCAATCGGGACCTATGTACCTGAACGGATATTAAGCAATGCGGATTTAGAGAAGATGGTCGAGACCAGCGATGAATGGATTGTCCAGCGCACAGGCATGCGGGAACGCCGGATAGCTGCTCCGGATCAGTTCGTGTCTGACCTTGCCATTCGTGCTGTGCGAGATATGGTTGATCGGTACGGTGTTACCGTGCAGGATGTCGATATGATTCTTGTGGCTACAAGCACGCCGGAATATTCTTTTCCAAGCACGGCCTCTCGCGTGCAATCGAAGCTGGGCATAACCAGTACGGGGGCACTCGATCTGAATGCAGCTTGCGCGGGATTTGTATATGCACTTCAGATGGCCGACGGATTAATATCCGGGGGAGCCTACAACAAGATACTCGTCATTGGGGCGGAAACCTTATCGAAGATTACGGATTACACCGACCGAACGACATGCGTTCTGTTTGGGGACGGTGCTGGCGCTGTACTGCTGGAGCGGGATGAGGATTCGCCGAGCATTGCAGCTTCCATATCAGGCACGTTTGGCGAAGGCGGCATTCATCTGTACAAGACAGCCCTTTCCGAGCAGATGGACGGAGCGGAGTTAAAGAGCGGGTGTCTTGTTCAAAATGGCCGTGAGATATATAAGTGGGCCATTCGGAACATTCCGGAGGGTGTCCGTACCTTACTGTCCAAAGGGGGCATGACCGCGGACGAAGTGGATTGGTTCGTACCGCATAGTGCCAATCTTCGCATGATCGAAGCGATCAACGAGCGAGGGCCTTTTTCAATGAACCGAACGTTAACCAGCGTTGAGTACCGGGGAAACACATCGGCAGCCTCCATTCCGCTTGCGCTTCAGCTGGCCGTGGATGAAGGACGCTTGAAAGCAGGAGACCATGTGCTGCTCTATGGATTTGGCGGGGGAATGACCTATGCCGGCTCCATCGTTAAATGGACGATATGATCTCTTGCAGGATATAAGAAATCGACCTGTCATGGACAGGCGCCAAGTTCCGAAGGACTACGGAAAGGCAGCATAGGTAAAACCACCACCGCAGGAATCATCCGGCTGTCAAAGGGCTCATCAGTCCGAGAGTTTCACATCTAAAATATCCGTAAGACCGCTATCGACATTCGATATGCGGTTTTTTTGTGGTGGAATTACGAAGTGGACAAACGTGAATCGTAATAAATTCAACTCAAATTCGAAAGTTTGCCTCCTCAAAATTTGGTTCCGCTTTCATTAGACTATAAAAGAAAAATACGTTTGATGGAAGAGGGGTAGAAGAATGAAAAGGTTTAAATCATGGAGCTTGCTGCTCATGAGTATCATCATGGTGTTCTCGCTGGCGGCGTGTGGAGGCGGCAACGGAAGCAAAACGGCTGAATCTCCGGGGGGAGGCAGCACCGAAGAGAAGGACAATACGAAGGAAGAAGCACCATCTACAGAGAAAATCGAGCTGTCCTTCTGGTCATTGGGTACGACCAATTATGAGGATCTGGCTAAGGAATACACCAAAGAGCATCCGAACATCACGTTCAAATTCCAGAATACGTCGGACCAGACGGCGCATCACAACAATCTGACAACGGCGTTGTCCGCAGGCTCTGGCGCACCTGATATTTTTCAACTTGAGATTGCCTTTATGGAACGCTTTATTAACAACCAGGATAAGTTCTATAACCTGTATGATCTCGGTGCCAAAGATGTAGAAGGCAACTATCTGGAATGGAAATGGAAGCAAGCCACATCGGTGGATGGCTCGTTCCAACTGGGTCTTCCTACAGACATCGGCCCTACGGTTGTATACTACCGTACCGATTTGGCTGAGCAAGCGGGACTGCCTACGGATCCGGACGGGTTCAGCGCTGCGATTGATTCATGGGATAAATTCGCAAGCGTGGCCAAGGAATTCACAGGCAAAACGGGTAAACCTTTTGCTGACCTGACGGATTTGGTATACAACGGGGTTCGCGACCAATCGCCGGATCAAATCTATTTCAACAAAGAAGACGGTTCCTTTATAGGAGATACGAACCCGCAAGTGAGAAAAGCTTATGACTTTACGGTCAAAGGGATTCAGGAGGGCTGGATCGGCAACTGGATACTGTGGTCCCCTGAATGGCAAAAAGCGATTAATGATGGAGACTTCGGCGTTATGCTCGGCCCGGCCTGGATTGCCGGTACCATTCGTAATGCCAAGGACACCGCAGGCAAATGGCAAATTGCCCAGCTCCCTGAAGGAGCAGGCAACTGGGGCGGATCGTTCCTGACCTTGCCGAAGGAAGGCAAGCATTCGAAGGAAGCATATGAATTTATCTCGTGGGTGCTGAACCAGGAGAACCAGCTGAAATCGTTTAAGGATAGCGGCTTATTCCCATCCATTCCTGCGGTTTACAGCGAGCCTTCCTTCACGGAAGAGAAGGATGAATTCTTCAGCGGTCAGGTTATTTCCGAAGCATATGCCAAGTCAGCCGAGCGTATCAAGCCGGTGTATTACGGACCGCTGCATGACCAGACCGATACCATTATCAAGAACGCGCTTAAGAACGTGCTGGAGAAGAAAGCGGACCCGCAAAAAGAGTGGGAAAGCGCAATGAAACAAATTAAGACACTGGTCGATCGCAGCTAAGAAACTGAGGATAAGCTTTCGCTTAGCTCGTCCATATCAAGTGATGCATCCGAATCCGAGATGGGATATAGCCCTCCCCTCGGCTTCGGATTTATCCTTACCCACCTGGAGGTGCATTTATGGCAGACACAGCAACGGCAAAGTCATCGCAATCCGTGCCGCAGAAGCGGCGCTTGTTGACGGAGACCGTGCGCAGCCGGTTTACGGCGTATACGTTTATATCTCCATTTTTTATACTGTTTGCAATCTTTGGGCTCTATCCGATTGTATTTACCATCTATCTATCCTTCTTCAAGTGGGACGCACTCGGACCGATGAAATATGTCGGGTTCAAGAACTACGAGCTGATTACAAGTGACCCGACATTCTGGATCGCTTTCAGCAACACACTCATTATGGCGTTGATGGGAACCGTGCCGCAGCTCATTGTGGCATTATTTGTTGCGGTTATGCTCAATTCGGCCCTGAACAAATTCAAGAACACGTTCCGCATTCTATATTTTATGCCGAATATCACGTCCATCGTAGCCGTCACATTGGTGTTCAGTACCATGTTCGGCAACAACGGGATGGTGAATTGGATGCTGAACACCTTCGGTGTGGAGAGCGTTCCGTTCAATTCCGGCTGGTGGGGAGTCAAAATCGCGATTTCGTCCATGGTGATGTGGCGCTGGATGGGTTATAACGCCATTATTTTTCTGTCGGGGCTGCAGAGCATTCCGACTGATATCTATGAAGCGTCCAAAATCGACGGCGCAACCCGGGGCCAGCAGCTGCGCTATATTACACTGCCGCTCCTGCGTCCGTTTATCCTGTTCGTTACCCTGATATCGACGATTGGTGCGCTTCAACTGTTTACGGAGCCCTATGTCTTCCTCGGTCAGTCCGGCACAGGCTCTACACGTCAGGAAGGGGTAACGATGGTAACGTATCTGTATAATGAAGCATTTAAGAACGGTTTCTTCGGTACGGCTGCGGCAACGGCGGTCCTCTTGTTTGTCGCCACCATCCTATTCTCGGTATTGAACATGATGCTGGGCCGTGAAGGCGGGGAGACGGGAGGTAAAAAAGCATGAGTTCAGTTGCAATAAGCCGTAAAAAACCGGATGAACCCGGTGTAATCGCAAAATTCTTTTTCTATCTGTTGATGATTCTGGGTGCGCTTGTATCGATCTTCCCGTTCTACTGGATGTTCGTTGTGGCTACCAATGACAAGGATGCGGCATTCCATATTCCGCCGCTGCTCACACCAGGAACGCAGTTCTTGGATAACTTCTCACGCGTGCTGGAGCGCACGGATTTCTTCAGAGCCTTGTTGAATTCCGTCGTTGTGTCGACATCGGTTACAGTGTCCGTTGTGTTCCTCTGCACGCTGGCAGGGTATGCTTTTGCGAAGTACGAGTTTCCTTTGAAGAAGACGCTGTTTGTATTTGTCATTGCTACCATGCTCGTGCCGGCTCAGTTAGGCGTGCTTCCACAGTATGTCATTATGGCCAAGCTGCACTGGATCGACAGCTACAAAGCGCTGATAGTGCCGGCCATGGTCAATGCCTTCGGTATTTTCTGGATGAGGCAGTACATCACATCTGCCGTTCATACCGAGCTGATCGAAGCGGGGCGGATCGATGGCGGCGGACATTTCCGGATCTTCTGGAATATTGCCATTCCTGTTGTGACGCCTGCGATGGCCACGCTTGGGATATTGAATTTCATGAATGTGTGGAATGATTTCTTCTGGCCGCTCGTCGTATTAAAAAACCGAGAGAATTACACCATTCAAATAGCATTGCAGCAGCTGTTCACCAATAAGGACGGCCTCGACTTCGGGATGATCATGTCGGCAACCTTCACGGCAACACTGCCGCTGCTTATTGTTTTTCTGCTGTTCAGCCGCTATGTCATCGCGGGTCTGACATCAGGCGCCATAAAAAGTTAAAAGGCGCGGGAACTTTGACAAGGAATGCCACCTGCCATGAAGAATAATAGACATAGTAGAGTGGAGGGAGGAAATGGTTCATGAAACTCCGCCGAAAGATTTTGCTGGCTATTATTCTTCTGGTCTTCATTCCGGTCATCGCGCTGGGCGGTGTTTCTTATTACAGCTTTTCGGAAGCGATGGAGAAGAAGTCGAATGATTTCTACTGGATTTCGCTCTTGGAAACGGACCGGAAGCTGAAGTTTGCCTTGAACGAAATTACGACGATTTCGAACTCCGCGATTACCCAGCAATCGGTTCAGCAGATGCTGAAGCAGCCGGACTACGCGGTAACCTATGACCGGAGGCAGGAGATCAACAATCTGATCAATCATCCGATGATTGCCTCGTTTGCTTTTTATTCGAATGATCAATTGATTTATCATACAGATGGCGGAATGGAGCTTGCTGAGCTGAGGCGGCAAGATTGGTATGAAGCGGTCGTGAAGGCAGAGGGTCGCCCCGTATGGGTCGGTCCCGGAGAGAACGGCTCTGCTTCATCCGGTGCTCCCGTCTTGATTCAGTCCAGAGTGATTAAGGACTATTACTCTCTGGAGGATATCGGGACGGCTGTGATTTACGTGAAGCCGGATCTCCTCGACCAGGTCTTCTGGGAGGCGGCAACGCTGAAGCAGGGCGATATTTTGCTGGTCAACAAGCAGGGCCATATCGTATTTACGAAATCAGGCGAGCATATCGGGGAGCGGACGGAATTTCCGTTTCTCTCGGACAGTTATACGAATGGGAAAGGATACTATGTCGATCCATATTTAGATGAAAAATCACTCATCACGTATTCCCCTTCTCATAATAAGGAATGGTTTCTCGTCGCCATCACGCCAAGCAAACTCATCTCTGCCGAATCGGTCTCCATCCGTAACCTTGCCTTGATCCTGGGATTGATCTCGCTGCTGTCGGCGTTTCTGTTCGACCGTTTTTTTGTGCGCAGAATGGTCCGCAGCATCATCAGTGCGGTGAACGGGATGAAGCGTGTGAAGCAGGGAATATTCGTTCCGATCCCATCGCATCATGCGGCAGAGGATGAGACGGATCTGTTAATCGACGGATTTAACCGGATGAGCTCGCAGATCCATGAGCTGATTGGTCAGGTCGAGATGGAGCAGGCCCGGAAGAAGGAAGCGGAGCTGCAGGCGCTTGTCGCTCAGATCAATCCGCATTTCATATATAATTCACTGGAATCGATTAACTCGATGGCTGTCCTTCAGGGCAACAAGGATATCAGCAAAATGGTGGTCTCCCTGGGTAAGCTGCTGCGCATCAGCATCAGCGAGCATCATGAGCTGATCCCCCTCCATATGGAGCTGGAGCATGTCCAGCATTATATGCGGATACAGAAATTCCGGTTTGAAGAGAAGTTTGAATACGGAATTGAGCTTCCGGATTCGCTGAAGCACTACGTTACGCAGAAGCTGATTGTACAGCCCATTGTGGAGAACGCTTTATACCACGGCATTGAGCCGATGGAGGACAGCGGCTATATCTCCATCAAGGTGTCGGAGGACCATGAGGATATCGTAATTGACGTGGAGGATAACGGGCCGGGGTTCGATCCGGAGACATTGATCAAGCTGTGGAATACGGATCAGGGACAGTTGAAGAAGTATCGGGAAAACGGAGTTGGGCTGAAAAACGTGCACGAGCGGCTGCGGATACGGTTTGGCAGCCGTTACGGACTTATGATCTGTTCTTCCCCCGGTCACGGTTCATTGATACGAATTCGTATTCCGAAAATACTGACATGACAAGGAGGCGGCGCAGCGTGAGATGGTTTTGGAATTGGGGCTGGATTGTAGGCTATGCCACTCTGCTCGCGCTCTCTGTTGTGTGGGTTACAGTGCAGAACCAGGGACCGGCCCAGGAGGCGCAGCCGGAGAAAATCACGCTGACATTCCGGCATTTCTGGAACAAGGAGCATGACAAGCCGGTGCTGGCTATTTTTGAGAGTGTCGTCCGCACTTATGAGAAAGCGCATCCAAATGTGAAGGTGAACTTTGAAAGCATCGATCAAACAATCCATCGGGAACAAAAGCTGAAGAGCGAGATGGTCACCGGGACGCCGCCGGATATGTTTGTCCTGTTTGGCGGAGCTGAAATTGTGCCGTATGCCAGATCCAACCGGCTGATGGATTTAACGGAATTTCTGGAGAATGCCGGCTTGAGGGAGCAGTTCAAGGATCTGCACCACTGGACCTTTAATAACCGGGTCTATGGTTTGCCTTTTGAGGGCCATGCGGAGCCGATCTATTATAATCGGGCTTTATTCCAGAAGCTGCATCTGGAGCCTCCGAAGACGATGGAAGAGCTGGATGAAGTGATCCGGGTACTCCAGGCGAACGATAAGATCCCTTTTGCATTAGGGAATGAAGATCGGTGGCCGGCAGGGATTTTTGCCCATTATTTCATGGATCGTTATGCGGGACCGGAACTCATTGACAGGCTGGTTGAAGGAGAGGATGGCGTTAGCTTTCAGCATCAGTCGTATATGAAGGCTTTTGAGAAGCTGGAACAGTGGATCAGCGAAGGGGCGTTCAGTCCCCATGCCAACGATCTTTCCACCGAGGAAGCCATCGCTCAGTTTACGGAAGGGAAGGCAGCGATGTATCTGAACGGCAGCTGGGATATTACATTGTTTCGCAATGAGGATCATCCGGATTTTCAGAATGAGGTGGGGGTTATCCCCTTCCCATCCCTGCATTCCGGAGAGGAACGGTCCTTGGCAGGTGGTTACACCATTGGCATCGGACTTTCCTCGGATTTGGATGAGCCGAAAAAGCAAGCGGCCCTGGAGCTGCTGGGCATGTTCTATACAACGGAGGTACAGACCCGGCTGGTGTATGAAGGGCTGCGCGTTCCTTCCATGAAGATAACCTATGATTCCAAGAAAACCGGTCCGGTATTTGCCCAGGTTACGGAGCTGATGGAGGATTCTGCGAGTACCTTCCTCCCGTATGACAACAAGCTATCGCCTGAAGTGAACAGTTCATTCCTTAAAGTGATCGAGGACATGATTGGAGGACGGATCGATGCTGACAATGCGCTGGAGCAAATTCAGAAGTCCTCGATACGCTATTGGCAGCTTAGACGGAACACGGTGACGGAGTAACCATAAAGACAGGGGGAGAAGCCATGAGCGGAGCGGACGGTAAATTCAGAGTGATGCTGGTCGATGACGAGCCTATCATTCTGCGCAGTCTAAAGGCAGCGATTCCCTGGGATGAGCTTGAACTGGAGGTCGTAGGGGAGGCGAAGAGCGGGGATAGCGCTCTGAAGCTGGCGCGCGAGGTATCGCCGCATATGATCATTAGCGATATCCGCATGCCGGGAATGGACGGCATCACACTCATGAAGGAACTGAAGGCGGATCAGGCGCGTCGGTTGATCATATTTATTAGCGGCTACGGTGAATTTGAATACGCGAGGGAAGCATTGCGCGAAGGGGCTTTTGATTATTTGCTCAAGCCGATCGATCACGATGAGCTGACCGAAACGATTGCCAGAGCAGCCAGAACCCTGGAGAAGCAAATGGCGGATGATCAAATGCTTCACTCGATCAAGGTATTATCCCTGTTGGCTCGGGAAAGGATGCTAACGGAGTTCATCGAGGGCAACCGGAGTCCGCTCCAGCATATGCAGTGGCTGGAAGACAGCGAATTGGAGCATGGCTACACGATGGCTGTCATTCAACTGGATCACTATTTGCGGCTTAATGAGCAGTGGAGCATGGATGAGAAGCGTCTATGGCTCTTTGCCGTGCGCAATGTTCTGGAGGAATGGTCCGTGCAGCATGGAGGGCTGACGGTATTCCCTTTCCGCAGCGGGGAATGGGTGCTGTTGTTTCCGAGTCTTGCGAGGGAGCGACAGGGGGACATTGGCCGGGATCTTGTTCAATTGATCAAGCGCAACACCAAGCTGTCCTGCTCTGTTGGCTTCAGTTCCAGCATGGCGGGGATCGACCGCTTGGGAACGGCTTATGAGACGGCAGTACGCGCGTTATATCAGCGCTTCTATTCCGGTGAAGAAGGTGTGTTTATCGGTACTGCGGATTCAGTTATGGAAACGGCCAGCGAAGCGGGATACCCGAAACATCTGGAGTCGATGATGGTCGAAAGCATCCGCACGCTTCATAAGGAGCGTTTGCTGGAGCTTTTTGATGAGACCAGGGCTTATATAGAGGAGCATGCATTCAGCAGGGAAATGACTGAGCGGGTATTGCTGGAGATGAGTGTTGTGCTGTATCGGCAGTTTGAGCATATGAAGGTTCTGTTTGAGTGGTCGTTAGAGGAGCTGCTGCAGGAGCTTTATGCTTCCGGCACCCTGCAGCAGCTGATGGATGTCATCAAGAATCATTTCAGCAAATGGATTGCACAGAGCCGATCGGGGCAGGCCAAGGACAATGTTCAGGCTGTGATGGGAAAAGCCAAGGAGTACATTGCGGACAATTATCAGAAGGATCTCAGCATTGAAGAGGTTTCGGAGCTGGCGGATTTGAGCATCAGCCATTTCTGCACCTTGTTTAAGGGAACAACGGGATATACGTTTCTGGAATACTTGACGGAGTGCCGGATTGAGAAGGCGAAGAGCATTCTGCTGAATACGGATGTGAAGGTGTACCAGGTGGCACCGCTTGTGGGGTACCAGGATCCGCGGTATTTCACGCAGGTATTTAAGAAAATAACAGGCAAAACCCCTTCCGAGTATCGGGAAGAGGCGACATCCAAAACATAAAAGCGCAAAGATCCTCCATGGAGTTCAAGATCCAAACTTGTGAGGATAGCATTCGGATCCCAAATAACGTAACAAGGAATAAATAACAGATCCATTTTTCCGGCTGTAATGACGGGAAAAGGGGAGCCTGTTATTTTCGTTTTAAATATCTTAATATTAAGACTTGACGATGACTAAGTTAAATATTAAACTGAAATTAGCAAAGATCCAGCCGCTGCGATGGAGCAGCGATAGAAGAAAACAGCGGCCAGAGCGCAGCTGCCTGTATAAAGAGATTGTTTTCGAAGCATCGTCTAGTCTTAGCGTATATGTGCTTACAATGGTGAACATGATTTCGTTTATTAGAGAAAAAAATTATAGATGGGAGAGTTGAGGTCATGAAGTTCAAAGGAATTCATCACGTGTCCGCAATTACAGCAGCAGCTTCGCAGAACTTCGAGTTTTATACAAAGGTGCTGGGCATGCGGCTGGTCAAGAAGACAGTAAACCAGGATGATGTCTCCGTGTACCACTTGTTTTATGGCGACGAGAAAGGAAATCCCGGAACCGAGCTTACCTTCTTCGAAATTCCGATGGCCGGCAGGACCCGTGAGGGAAACAACAGTATTTCGGCAACCTCCCTGCGAGTGCCCAGTGACCGCGCGTTGGAATATTGGACCGGGAGACTGGACGAATACGGCGTAGAACGTGAGGAGATACAGGAACGTGCCGGCCGATTGACACTGCTATTCAGAGATTTCGAGGGCCAGCGGATCATTCTGGTTTCGGATGAACATAACGAAGGAGTTCCTGGGGGCATTCCTTGGGAAAAGGGGCCGGTTCCGGCAGAATACGCCATCATCGGTTTAGGTCCGGTGCAGCTGACAGTACCTCGTGTGTTACAGACGGTTAAGGTATTGACGGAGCTGATGGGCTTCTGTTATAAAGGGCAGTATGCCTCGCCTGCAGCCGGGCAGCCGGATATCCTTGTATTCGAAACCGGGGAAGGCGGTACGGGCGCAGAAGTTCATGTCGAGGAAAGAACAGACCTTCCACAGGAACGCCTTGGACGAGGCGGTGTTCATCACGTTGCATTCCGCGTCGAGGATGAGGAAGAGCTTCGTTCCTGGATTGACCGGATTGGGGATGTGGGATTCTCAAATTCGGGATATGTCGATCGTTTCTACTTCCGTTCCTTGTATTTCCGGGAGCCTAATGGCATTTTGTTCGAGGTGGCTACCGACGGACCTGGATTTGACACGGATGAGCATATCGATCATCTTGGCGAATCCCTGGCGCTGCCGCCGTTCCTGGAACCGAAGAGGGAGCAGATCGAAGCCAACCTGAAGCCCATCCATACCATTCAATAAATCCGGGCTCACGGGATTAACCTAAAAAAGCATCAGGCAAGCCGCAATTTTTGATGGGCTTCCTGATGCTTTTTTTCATATTGCTTATGAATTCACTGTTGATAGAGCCGAGCAATGGCAGTCGCAGCCGAGCTGACATGCTCACGGAGCTCCTGGGGTGCAAGCACCTCGATTTCCGCCCCGCAGCTTAAGAGAAACGCGGACGCAGATTCCAACGTATTGAATTCCAAATCGGCCGTTATCCACCCTTCATGCGGGTTTCGCGTGTCGCAATGAATGATTTTCACATATCGCTCCCGCTCAAAACGTTTGATTAGAGAAACGGTCATTCGAACCTGTGCGGGATATTGCGGTAGATTCTGCATGAACCGTGTCAATGATTCTTCCCAATACTGGGCCAAGTCAAAATCAGCCGGACGATGAAACGTCTCATCAGTCATCACGGCATCCACGATTCTGGATACGCGGTAAGTCCGCAGTTCGCCTTGGGATTCCGCCACCACATACCATGTGCTCCGCTTGGCAACCAGTCCGAGGGGAAGGACAATTCTCTCGACACGCTCCTCTCCCTTCATATAATGAATGCGGAGTACGCGATCCAGCCATACTGCCTCCTGAAGCACCGTAAGGTACGGATGCGATTCACGGTAAGCGTGCCAGCCAGCGCCATCAATATGAATTTTCTCCCGAATGATTTCGGCATCCTGCCGAATGGAGCGCGGGGAAGAAGCCAATAATTTCTGATAAGCGGCATCAAACTGTTTGCCTATGCCTAAATCTCCGATCAGCGGGCTATGGCTGGAAACCAGCAGGGAGATGAGTTCGTCAGGCGTCATGCCCGTCAGGTTTGTACGATAGCTCTCCTCCAGCACCCAGCCGCCGTGGGAACCTCTCTCCGCATAAACGGGAATGCCGGCCGAGCTCAGGCTTTCCATATCGCGTATAATCGTTCGCTCCGATACCTCGAGCTGCTCCGCCAAATAACGGGTGTTCTTTTTACCACCGTTCTGAAGCATCAGCATGATGGACAGTAAACGGTCGGCTCTCATATCGTGTCACCTCTTTTAAGAACTGTAGAAGATAAATGTATTGTAGCATGGATATAAGACAATGGATGTCATATAAGCCTGATAGGATGAAGGTGTTGAGAAAATCTGTTATATGATGGAGGTTACGCTATGATTAACGAAAATCGTAAGCCGCTACAAGGCAAGGTTGCTGTCGTTGCAGGTTCGACGCGCGGTGCGGGTCGAGCTATTGCGGTTATGCTGGGTGCGGCGGGGGCAACGGTGTACTGCACAGGACGGAGCGTACGGGGACAAGCATCGGATATTAAGCGATCAGAGACCATTAACGATACGGCGGATATGGTGACAGAGCGGGGAGGGACCGGAATTGCCGTGCAATGTGACCATACCGTGGAAGAGCAGGTGAAGGCTCTGTTTGAGCGAGTTCGTGAGGAGCAGGATGGGCGACTCGACATTCTTGTCAATGATATATGGGGTGGCGAGCATCTTACACACTGGAATGTTCCGTTCTGGGAACAGTTCCTGTCCGATGGGTTGTTAATGCAGGAGCGTGCGGTTACCACGCATATGATCACAAGCTATTACGGTGTTCCACTCATGGTAGAGAATGGAAGCGGATTGGTCATTGAGGTTACGGATGGCTCTACTTACCGATATCGCGGGAACTTGTATTATAGTTTGGCCAAAATATCGCCGATTCATCTGGCAGAAGCAATGGCAGAGGAACTGCGCCCCTATCATGTAACCGCGTTATCCGTTACACCCGGATTTCTGCGTTCCGAACAAATGCTGGATCACTTCGGTGTTACAGAAGAGAATTGGCAGGATGCCGCAACGCAAGAACCGCATTTCATCGCGTCGGAGACGCCGTATTTCCTGGCGCAGGGGGTTGCGGCGCTGGCGGCTGATCCGGATGTTGCAGCCAAGAGCGGTAAGGCGCTGACCAGCTGGGATTTGTCGGATGAATACGGCTTCCGCGACATTGACGGCCGCAGGCCGCATTGGGGCCATTATGCGAAGGAGCAGGGTCTTCCCATATCGTAAGAAGATACGTAAAAACAGGGTGCCTATAGCCATGGCGGCGAATAGGCACCCTGTTTTGATGGGTAAAAATGTTCCTTTGACTTAGCATTTAGCGGTACCGCTGTGAGAATGTCTGTATCGGCAATAGCGGTACATCGCAGTGGAAGTCAAGGTTTTAGACTTCAGCTCATTACGAGCGGCCGCGTCTCATCGAGCCCATGATCAGGCTGACGATAAAGACAAGGACGACGGCACCGATCAGGGCAGGCAAGATGAAGAAACCTCCCATTTCCGGTCCCCAAGACCCGAGCAAAAGTCCACCCAGCCAAGCACCGACAAAACCAGCAATGATGTTACCGATGATACCGCCGGGAATGTCTCTGCCCATAATCAAACCTGCAATCCAACCAATGATACCGCCGACAATTAATGACCAAAGAAAACTCATGTTTATCACCTCGTATAAGTTATAGTTGTTTGTGCCTTACTATTAACCAAAGAAGTGACTTTTAAACCGGATTGATCCCGAACATTGATAAAATCATTTTTTTCCAGCTAACAAAAGGAGCTGTTCTTTTGATAAATAGAGGGCTTTTGATTATGCTTGAAGTATCATGAACATGAAAATTATAAAGGAGTTGGCATGAGGCTCATGGCAGAGAAATGGATAGAAGAATATACCATTCAATCCGTTGATGCGGATTTTCGGGGGGATTGCCGCTGGTCCTCGCTGCTCAGTATTTTGCAAAGGGCGGCAGACCGGCATGTCGAGGCGCTTGGGATCAGTCGCGAGGAGATGATTGAGCGGGGGATGGGCTGGATGCTCATTACGCTTGACCTTGATATGGGGCGAATGCCAAGGGATATGGAGACCGTCCATGTCGAGACCTGGAGCCGCGGCTCCAAGGGGGCTCTGTGGCATCGGGATTATCGGATAAAAAATGCTGACGGAGAAAAGCTGGGTGAAGCCCGCTCGGTATGGGCGCTGGTGGATATTCACAAACGGAAAATCCTGCGTCCCTCCATGTTCCCGTATGAGGTGCCGATCGGTAAAGAATCGGTAGGAGAGCTGCCAAACAAAGCCGTATTGGCTGAAGGCGTACAGCTTGCAGAGGCCTATACGTATAAAGTTCGATACAGTGGAATTGATGTGAACGGGCATCTGAATAATGCCCGGTATGCGGATCTGTGCTTCGATGTGCTGGACGAGCAGGAGCTACAGGAAGGGAAAGTGACGGGCTTCAAGATTACATATCACAACGAGGCCAGACTCGGAGATACGATGCTCCTCAGCCGTTCGGCTGAAGAGAACAGCAGGGTGTATGTGCAAGGCACTTCACCTGACGGGATAAACTTTTTTGAAGCGGCTATCGTTAGGGAACCATAAACCATCAGGCTGCTAATCCGGATAGGAGGGGAAGTGCCTGACGCTGCACGGAGGGAGAGCCTGATGTACAAAATCATGGTCGTAGAGGATGACCCGAAGCTGGCGGGGTTGCTGCAATCGCATATCGAAAGGTACGGCAACGAAGCGATTATTGTTGAGGATTTCGATCAGGTGCTGGAACAGTTCCAGGAGCTGAAGCCGCATGTGGTTCTGCTGGATGTGAATCTGCCGAGCTTTGACGGATACTATTGGTGTCGTCAAATTCGGTCGTTATCCACCTGCCCCATTATTTTCATATCTGCCAGAAGCGGAACCCCGGATCAATTAAGAGCCCTTGAGAACGGAGCGGACGATTATATTACGAAGCCATTTGCCTACGATATCGTCATTGCCAAAATCCACAGTCAGTTGCGGCGCGTATATGGCGATTATGCGACAGCATCCGCCGAACGAACGGTGGAGAAGGACGGGCTTGTCCTGTATCCCGAGCGAATGGAGATGAGTTTGGACGAACGGACCTCCGTTCTCACGAAAAAGGAAACGATTCTCCTCGAGACGCTGCTAAGCCGGAGTCCCCGCCTTGTTACGCGCGAGACCATTCTGGAGAAGTTATGGGATGATACCTTTGTTGATGATAATACGCTCAGCGTCAATATTAACCGGGTACGGAAACGGCTTGCCGAGCTGGGCATTGAGGATGCCCTTGAAACGGTCCGCGGCTCGGGATACCGACTTCATACGGTGTGGAAGAGGCAGTCATGAAAAAGCTGTTCTGGCGAGAGCATCTGCCGCTGATTATGTTCACGCTTGCAGCGCTGTTTGTGGTGCTGCTCGTTTTCTGGTATGACGGTTATGATCATCCGGTAACAGCTGCCTATGCGGTTTTTCTTGGTTTAACCATTCTGGGGGGATACTTGGCTTTCCGGTATTTCACGCACCGGGATTTCTATGAGCGGCTGTCACAGCCCATCCGATCGCTGGAGGAATCGATAAAGCATAATGAATCCGCTCCCCTGCCAACCGCTCTCAGCGAGCTTATGGAAGAACAGTACCGTCAATACCGCACGGTCATGGAGGAGTGGGAGCGACGGCGCAAAGAGCATATGATCTTCATGAATCAGTGGGTGCATCAGATGAAAACGCCGCTCTCGGTCATTGAGATGATCACGCAGGAGGACGATAACGATTCGTTCAAGAGCATTTCCGAGGAATCCGACCGAATCCGGCGGGGGCTTGAGATGGTGCTGTATATGTCCAGGCTCGAAACTTTCGAGCAGGATTTCAGCGTAGAGCCGGTACATCTGAACCAGATAGCTGTCGACGCGGTTCATGAGAACAAGCGCTTCTTCATCCATAGTCATGTATATCCCGAACTGCTGGTGGATCCAGACCTTATGGTTCAGACGGATGCCAAGTGGCTGCGGTTTATTATGCTGCAGCTGCTCTCCAATGCCATTAAATATTCTGCCGGTACCGGATTCAAGGTGACGATTCAAGCTCGCCGCTCGGAGGATGGCCGTCATGTGATGCTGGAGATCACGGACCGGGGAATGGGAATTCCAAAGTCCGATATGAACCGGGTGTTCGACCCGTTCTATACCGGGGAGAACGGCCGCAAGCTGAAGGAGTCCACAGGCATGGGCTTATACCTCGTCAAGGAGGTCATCCAGAAAATGAACCACCGGATTGAGCTGGAATCCGAGCCGGGGAAAGGCACAACCGTGAGGCTGATTTTCTAGGGATGAGGCTTATTTCATTGATCGCGTTATTCTCGTTAGAGATGCAGCTGCGGGAAGATCAAGCATGATTCTGTTCCGCTCTGCGCCCCGGATTTGTCATATCGAGGCTGTACTGGAGCCATAGCAAGCCATAGCATACAAGATGTTAAGCTAGGAGCCTTATCTCGGGAAATGACTTCGGATGAAGACATCTGTCAGAGATAAGGTTTTTTCTTATGGTTAAGTATGTATTGACGTCTTTCAGATTTGGGGAAAAGTGAATCTTACACCGATGTAAGACTGGTGAAAGAGTGATCGATAGGAGAAGGCCGGGGGATGCTATACACTAACCTTACAAGATTACGAAATAACGAGAGTGAGGTTTAACAAGATGGAAATATTGAACGTCCGCAATCTGGGCAAAGTCTACAAGGCCGCGGTGTCACACGAGGCGCTTTCCAATATCAATTTGAGCATCAACGAAGGGGAGTTCGTTGGCATTATGGGACCTTCCGGCAGCGGGAAAACGACGCTGCTTAACATGATATCCACCATCGACCGTCCCACATCCGGTGAGATCAGCATTGGCGGGAAAGATCCGTTTCGTCTGTCACAGGATCAATTGGCGATGTTCCGCCGCCGCGAGCTCGGGTTTGTCTTCCAGTCCTTCAATCTGCTTAATACACTGACGGTGAAGGAGAATATTCTGCTGCCACTGGCGCTGGACGGTGTCGATCTGGACGAGATGAACCGACGGGTCGGCGTGCTGGCAGAGAAGCTGGGCATTACATCGATTCTGGATAAGCGGACCTATGAAATTTCAGGGGGACAGGCACAGCGGACAGCTGTAGCGCGGGCGATGATCCACGTTCCGAAGCTGGTGCTTGCGGATGAACCGACGGGGAATCTGGATTCCAAATCCGCGCGCGACGTCATGGAGATCATGGATCGCAGAAACAAGGAAGACAAAGTGACCATGCTGCTGGTCACCCATGATCCGTTGGCCGCAAGTTACTGCAATCGGGTGGTGTTTATCAAGGACGGTCAATTGTACAACGAGATCACGTACGGTGACAGCCAGTCGGCTTTTTATCAGAAAATTATCAACGTGTTATCGCTGCTGGGGGGTTCGGGACATGAATTTTCGCCAGTTCGCCATTAATAATGTCCTGCGCAGCAAGCGCACATATATCGCCCACTTTCTGAGCAGTGCCTTCTCTGTCATGATTTTCTTTACTTATGGCCTGCTCTCGTTTCACCCGCAGCTCAAGGACGGCTTGGTCTCCTCCAGCGGAACCCTGAGCATGCTGGGAACCATGGGCATGACGGTATCCCAATATATTGTGTTTGTCTTTTCATTCTTTTTCCTGCTGTATTCCGTTGGGGCCTTTATCAAGGTTCGGAAGAAGGAATTCGGCATACTGATGATACTCGGAATGTCCCGCAAACAGTTGAATCGGATGCTGTTTATCGAAAATATTTTGATTGGCGCTGCTGCGATCATCGCCGGTATGGGAATCGGCATGCTGTTCTCAAAGCTCATTCTGTTAATCAGCGCCAAGCTGATGGCTGTGGATCAGGGCCTGCCGTTTTATTTTCCACTCCAAGCGCTTGTGATGACGGCAGTGGCTTACGCCGTGTTGTTCTTGCTCATTGCCTTGTTCTCCTCGCTTATGCTCCGTAAGGGCACGCTGCTCGCTCTTGTCAAAGCGGAGGAAAGCCCCAAGCCCCAGCCGAAAGCCTCACCCTGGCTGGCTGTGCTCGCCGTTTTCCTGATTGCTGCGGGATACGGCATGGTTATGGCCTTTGCCATTCTCCAAATTTTCAATCTATTGCTGCTGCTGGGCGGTGTTGTATTGGTCATCACGGGCACGTATTTTCTCTTCACCCAGTTCAGCGTTTATTTCATGCGGTACTTGCAGAAGAGGGAACGATTCTTTTTTCGCAAAACCAACCTGCTGACGGTATCGGAGCTGCTGTACAGAATCAAGGACAATGCAGTGATGTTTTTCCTTGTATCGGTCATTTCGGCATCCGCCTTTACCGGCATTGGGACGACGCTGGCGATTGGGGATCCGGGCTTGTCTGCGATGGAGAACCCTTATGCTTACACATATTCCATGTATGACGAGGATGAGGATAAAGGGAATCGGCATCTGGATATCATCAGGGAGGAGCTCAAGAAGGGAGGACTGGATTATAAGGAGGCAGAGGTTACCCCGATTTTCACGGATAACGGGGTTAAGCTAATTAAGCTGAGCGAATATAACGGTCTCATTCAATCGCTGGGTTTCCCGGCAGAAACATTGGGCGATCTGGAAGGAATTCTGACTCCGGGAACGGTCTCGGAGAAGAACAGCTACCGCATCGACGGTCCTTTGTCTGATCAGTTCGAGGTATTAAACGGCAAAACATCGGAAATCGTCAAGGTGCTCAAGGCCGAAACGTTCATTGCGGTACCCGAAAGCTACGGGGAGACGCTGGTTGTATCCGACCGCTTGTACGAGGATGCGCTGCAGGCACAGCAGGACCAAGAATACGGTTATGCGGCCTACCATACATTTTACGTGCAGGATTGGAAGAATACCGGGGACGTGTCCAGATCGATTCTGGAACGTTTTAACGAGAATGAAGACAACAGTTATTATCTAAAATCGTTGTATTTCGATTGGAAAAACGCCCAGCAGCAGAACGGCATCTTACTCATGGTAAGCGGATTGGTTGGCATCGTCTTCTTTACCTTTGCAGCAAGCTTTGTCTATTTCCGCCTGTATGCGGATCTTGCACGGGATGAACAGCAATATCGCATGATTGCCAAGGTCGGTCTCAGTAAAAAAGAGCTTGGCATCATCATCACCAAGCAGCTTGTCATCATGTTCTTCCTTCCGATGCTCATTGCACTGATCCATAGCGGCGTTGCCTTCGTTGCCCTTCAGCAGTTGGTCGACTTCTCCATTGTAGGTCACAGTTTGAAGATTTTTATCTTCTTCCTTAGCATACAGATCATGTATTTCTTTATTACTCGATGGCGTTACCTGGAGCGTCTCAACAAAATGATTCAGTAGCATTCCCCCTGTTTCCTCGTTGAAAAGTGTCAAAACGGGTATGTTATTACAAGAAGCACTTTATAACGAGGATGGGGGCGACTTTTCATAATGAATGATCACAGTATGTTAAAGACGGGTGCGATAGAGTCTGAAGAGATTGTGCCGGATATCCTTTCTATGCGCACCGTGATGGTGAACATCCAGATGATTGGCCTGCCGAGTTCAGGTGATTGGGTATTGGTGGACAGCGGCCTGGGTAATTTTGAAGATGCGATTGCAGAGGCAGCAGAAAAAAGGTTCGCTCGTCCGCCTGTCTGTATTGTACTTACGCACGGCCATTTTGACCATGTTGGCAATGTGAAGGCATTGTCGGACCGCTGGGGCGTACCTGTCTACGCTCACCGGAACGAAATGCCGTTCCTGACTGGAGATGAGGATTACCCTCCAGCAGATCCAAGCGTGGGCGGTGGATTAATGGCCCGTGTCGCCCCGATGTATCCTCATAAAGCGATCGATCTGGGCTCACGAATTCGTCCATTGCCCCATGATGGCACGGTGCCGAATCTCGCTGATTGGCGGTGGATTCATACACCAGGGCATAGTCCCGGTCATATCTCCCTGTATCGCGCTACAGATGGCGTTCTTATTGCCGGAGATGCTGTCATTACGGTGAAGCAGGAATCCGCATTAGCTGTCATAGGGCAGGAGAAGGAGCTGCATGGCCCACCGATGTACTTTACACCGGACTGGGACCTTGCAAAGGAATCGGTTCGCCGCCTGGCTGAATTAAAACCCCGGATTCTAATAACTGGACACGGCGTGTCGATGAACGGGGATGAGATGAGGGATTCGCTGGATCGGCTGGCCCGAGAGTTCAACCGCCTTGCCGTTCCCGATCATGGACGATACGTTAATAAAGATATGAACTGAATGGGATGGAAATCTATAGGATAGGATTCAGCTTCATGATATGAAATATTAACAGGGTTACGTGGACACCGTTGGGACAAACTCCCTGCGGTGTTTTGGCGTGCTCCAGGTCGGCATCCAGGGCGATTTCTCCATCATTGAGGAGTTGAAGAACCAGGGCTGCCCGATATGTGCCAGCCATACGTTTGCCTGGCTCGCGAAGCGAACGATCTGATTCATTTTTGTGGAAATAAACGAAGGGAGGTTATAATAGGGGAACAGAGGAAGGGGAGGGCTATGAAAGTATTAGTATTGGCTGAGAAGCCGTCCGTCGCGAAGGAAATTGCCAGAGTGATGGGCAGCCGAGAGAAGCAGAAGAATTATTTTGAAGGACCGAAATATATTGTGACCTGGGCGCTTGGGCATTTGGTAGGTCTTGCAGAACCCGAGGATTATGATAAGAAATATCAAACCTGGGTGCTGGAGGATTTGCCGATCCTGCCGGATAACACCAGGCTTAAAGTGCTTAAGGAAACCAGCCACCAGTTCAAGACGGTGCAGCATCTGATGAAGCGACAGGATGTCGGGGAGATGATCATTGCTACCGATGCCGCCCGCGAAGGGGAACTGCTTGCTCGCTGGATTCTGAAAATGGCGAAGTGGAACAAGCCGTTCAAGCGGTTATGGATTTCTTCCCAGACCGATAAGGCAATCAAGGAAGGGTTCGCATCGCTGAAGCCGGGACAGCAGTTTGATCGACTGTATGAGTCCGCACGCTGCCGGGCGGAAGCCGATTGGATGGTTGGCCTCAATGTGACGCGTGCGCTTACGACCAAATTCAATGCTCAGCTGTCGGCAGGCCGGGTTCAGACGCCAACGCTCGGAATGATCATGGACCGTGAGAAGGAGATTGTCCATTTCCGCTCCCAAGAGTATGAGACACTGCAGGCCGATCTGGGAGGCTTCGAGGTTTCGTGGCGTCCGGCGGGCGGAGACGGTCGTCTGTTTGAGAAGGATAAGGCCGCGAAGCTGAAGTCGAAGCTGGAAGGCAGCACCGGGAAAATCACCAGCGTGAAGAAGAGCGAGAAAAACGAGCCGCATCCGCTGGCTTACGATTTGACCGAACTGCAGCGGGATGCCAACCGCAGGTTCGGGTTCTCGGCCAAGCAGACCTCGAATGTGCTGCAGCGCCTGTATGAACAGCATAAGCTGGTCACTTACCCGCGTACGGACAGCCGCTATCTGACATCCGATATGGTGGGGACGTTGAAGGAGAGATTGTCGAGCATTGCGATAGGACCTTATGCATCGCTTGCACGTCCATTGCTGCGCAAAAATATATCGCCAGGCAAACGGGTTGTGGATGATAGCAAGGTAACGGACCATCATGCAATCATTCCAACCGAGCAAACCGTGCTGCTTAATCAGCTGTCTGTTGATGAGCGGAAGCTGTACGATCTCATCGTGCGCCGCTTCATCAGCCTATTCTATCCTCCTGCCCGGTACGATAACGTATCGGTAACCGTGCAGATTGAAGGAGAGCTGCTCTACGCGAAAGGGACAACGATCAAGGACAGCGGATGGCGTGAGGTCTATGGCGGTGATTATGATGATGACGGCGATGATGAGCCTGAGGATGCCCAGGGTGCGTCCTCAGGCAAACTCCTGCCTGAACTGAAGGAAGGAGAGACGGTGAAGGTGGTTCGCTGCGTGCTGAAACCGGGACGGACACAGCCGCCCAAGCGCTACAACGAGGCGGCACTGCTCTCGCAGATGGAGAAGCACGGTCTTGGAACACCTGCGACCCGGGCGGACATCATTGAGAAGCTGGTTAGCTCGGACACCATCGAACGGCAGGGGCAATCCCTGCATCCGACAGGTAAGGGCAAGCAACTGATTGAGCTTGTTGCTCCAGAGCTGAGAACACCGGAGCTTACGGCACGCTGGGAGGCTGAGCTGGAGCGGATCGCGAAGGGGCAAGGCAAGCCGGAGCCGTTCCTGCGTGGCATTCGGGACATGACCAAGAAACTGGTCACCGACGTTAAGGGAAGCGACGCGGAATATAAGCCGCATAATGTCTCGAACAGCCACTGTCCGGACTGCGGTACAAGGCTGCTGGAGAAGAAGACCAAGCGCGGCAAGCTGCTGGTCTGCCCGAGCGAAGATTGCGGATATAAGCGTTCCGGTGAGAAACGTCTGTCAAACCGTCGCTGCCCGCAGTGCCATAAGAAGATGGAGATGAAAGAAGGCAAGGCGGGAATGTTTGTGCAGTGCCTTGGCTGCGGCATTACCGAAACGCTGAAGCAGGACGCCAAACATGTGAACAAACGGGAGGAACGGAAGCTCGTACAGCAATTCAGCAAACAGGAGTCGATCGGTTCGAATCTGGGCGACCTGTTGAAAGCAGCTCTTGAACAGAAGGGCAAGGAGTAGTCGGCTGTTTATGAGACCTCAGATGCTCGAAATGCTTTTTTTCTTGCCGCTGTTAGCATAACCTCCGGCGCAATGGCCCATTCTACGGACAGGGGGTGATTTGCATGCCGAATCATAAAGCGAGAAAAACCGAAAATCAGCAGAACAAATCAAGCATTCTTGAGGAGAGTAAAACCCTCAAACCGAAAAAGGCTGCAGACTATGTACCAAGCCTGAACGAAATACCCAAGAATGAATCTTGAGCTTTCGTAACGGTCGAATGATTCGATTATCTTAGTTGTCATTGTGCTGGGCATCGGGGAGTCGGTTCTTGCCGGCAGACCGGTGTCCTCGTAATGGCATTCGCGGATGATGCGGCGGCAGGGCTGATTAGCCGGGCATTGTCTTCATTAGCCTGCGGTTTTATAATGATGGTAGAACTAATGGCTGATTGAGCAGCATGGATCAGTTGAAATGGGGGTGCGTGAGCCAACGTGAGACCTGCACTGATCGTTTGGTTTATTTTTATCAATGCGGTAGCCTATCTGGTCATGTCCGAGGATAAGCGGCGTGCCCGGTTGGGACGGGATCGTGTTCCGGAGAGAACGCTCTTTTTGCTGGCTGCAATTGGCGGTGCCTTGGGCGTATGGATTGCGATGTACCGCAAACGTCATAAGACACGGCATTTATCTTTTAAAATCGGAGTACCGCTGTTATTAATCGTGAACGTTGCGCTGTATACGTACTTCTGGGGTTGAAGTCGGATTAGCCTGGTTTTTACATAAGGGGACAGCCGAACAGCAAGTCAGTTAGCTCGTTTCATATGGGTATGAAGTTGTTTAATAATAAGTAGTAGGTCTTTTAACAACAGAAAGAGGTGGCCTGTATGCTTTTTACTAAAATTCTTCTAGCTTACGACGGCTCCAAGGCAGCGAATAAAGCACTCGGACGTGCGGTTGAACTTGCGAAGGTAACGCCGGGAGCTGCGCTGGATGTCATTCATGCTTACGATTTTCCGCGTTTTTTCGTTGGGGAAGGGCTAGCTCCGATTCCAGCTTCACTCAATAAAGATGTTTACGATCTTGCCGTGCAGACGACTGAGGAGATCCGCGAGCGAATTGAGAATTCTGGCGTGCCTGGTCAGGTGGAGATGATTCAGGGTCCTCCGGCTGAAGTTATTCTGGAGTATGCAGATCAGAACGGCAGTGACCTGATCGTTATCGGCAGCCGCGGTCTTGGCGGTATTCGCGAGTTTGTGCTCGGGAGTGTCAGCCATAACGTGGTGCAGCATGCAACGGTTCCAGTATTGGTCGTGAAATAATGATGTTGGGGACGCTGAGAGCGTCCCTTTTTTTATAAAGATAAGACAGTATAAACGTCAGAGGCTTTCCATTCTTATCTCGCAAGATAAACTCCCCCCCAGATGTCGGATGATAAGATTTCGACACTAGCCCCCATCTTTCGTGTAAGTAACTACAATTAAAGAGCAGAATACGGTCTTATTTTATTCTGCGATACTTTTCCCTTACCCTCAATGCAGCAGCAAAAAAATCTCCATTGAATATGCTCCAGCGGAGCGGACGAATCGTGGATGGAGAAGCGCCAGCGTTCGCCTTTAAACACGGGAAACATCCATTATAGTTCAATCCAGTTTCCCGTGTTTAACAGCGATCGGAATCACGATGCGTCAGCGCAGCGCTGCCAATTGCTCAACATGTACTGCTTACAGCTTTTCATATCCACCAATTGGCAGGCCTTATAAAGTCCGCAGTCTCCAAGAAGTTTTTGCTGCTGCACGCCTCACTTGCCAGATACGAACATTATTTTTTATGCAAATCTGATTGTTCGTGTTTAGGTTGACACTAGGTGTCAGAAATTGATAAACTGAGGATGTTGAGGTTCAAAATAACTTATGAAGCGTGATTGATGAAATTTAATATTTCTCGTATAAAACCGGGGATATGGCCCGGAAGTCTCTACCCGAAAACCGTAAATTTTCGGACTACGAGGGAATACAAACGGTGCGGCAACAACGGGGCCTGACTTCTTGTTTGCCTCTTTGGCGGCGGATGCGAATGACTCTTCTGCTTGGAGCAGCAGCGTTCGTAATCCTTGTATGTCCGAGACCTGCACAGATTTTGTGTTTACGGGATCGGACTTTTTTCAGTGGTCAGCAACGAATTGTCGAATTTCGAAGAAAGCGGGGGTAACTCATGTCAGCACAAGTAGGAGTTATTATGGGAAGCAAATCGGATTGGGATACGATGTCCCATGCATGCGAGGTGTTAGACGAGCTTGAAATTCCGTATGAGAAAAAAGTCGTATCTGCTCACCGCACACCGGACCTGATGTTCCGTTATGCCGAGGAAGCGGAGGGCCGGGGGCTTCGCGTCATTATCGCCGGAGCTGGTGGAGCCGCGCACCTGCCTGGTATGGTCGCATCCAAGACGGTATTGCCGGTCATCGGCGTTCCGGTTAAATCCAAAGCGCTGAAGGGTCTGGATTCATTGCTGTCGATCGTACAGATGCCAGGGGGCATTCCGGTAGCGACCGTAGCCATCGGCAAAGCGGGGGCCACTAACGCTGGACTTCTCGCAGCTCAAATACTGGGTACTTCGGATGCAGGGATTCGTGAAAGAGTGCAGGCGCGTCGTGACCGTATTCGTGACGAAGTGCTGGAAAGCAGCAATAACTTATGATGGAGAACGGAACACAGCAGACAACCGGATCCGGTAAAAAGCTCTTGCCTGGTTCCGTCATTGGCGTTCTGGGCGGCGGCCAGCTTGGACGGATGATCGCGCTGGACGGCATCCGGATGGGTTATTCGTTCGTCACGCTGGACCCGACGCCGAACTCGCCGCTCGGTCAGATGGCTGAGCAGATTACGGCAGGTTACGATGATGTCGAAGCTGCACGTCAATTGGCAGAGAGTGCTGATGTCATTACGTACGAATTCGAGAATGTCGATGCGGGCGTAGCCAAGCTTCTGGAGGAGCAGTCTTATGTTCCGCAAGGAAGCAAGCTGCTCTATACCACGCAGCACCGTTTGCGTGAGAAGGCGGCAATTGAAGCCGCAGGCGTGCCGGTTGCACCGTATCGTGAGATAACAAGCCTTACAGATTTGCAGTCCGCCGCCACTGAGCTTGGACTTCCGTGCGTGCTTAAGACCGCTACGGGAGGTTATGATGGTAAAGGGCAGGCGGTTCTCCGCAGCGAGGATGAGCTGGGGTCGGCTTATAGGGAGCTGGCAGCCAGTGGAACGGAGCTCGTATTGGAGAAGTTTGTGAAGTTTGCGTGCGAGATTTCCGTGATCGCTGCACGCACCCCAAGCGGTATCGTGAAGAGCTTTCCGCCGGCAGAGAACGTGCACGTCAACAATATTTTGCACTTGTCGGTTGTACCTGCGCGTGTGCAAAGCGACGTTCAGCGCAGGGCCTGTCAGCTCGCGGAACGCGTGGCTGAAGGCTTAGGAGCGGTTGGCCTGCTGGCCGTGGAGATGTTTGTGACCGAGGATGGCGAGCTGTACGTGAACGAGCTTGCACCACGTCCGCACAACTCGGGCCACTACACGATGGAGGCTTGCTCAACTTCCCAATTCGAGCAGCATGTGAGAGCCATATGTAATCTCCCACTCGGAGATACCACGCTGCTGAGCCCGGTTGTTATGGTGAATGTGCTCGGCCAGCATCTGGAGGAGGTCGTGCAGCGCTTCGGTAATGAGGATACGCTGGCAGAGTCTCTGGGTGTTGTGCCTAAACTTCATCTGTACGGCAAGAGCGAGGCGAAGCTTAACCGCAAGATGGGACATATCAACCTCTTGTGCGGGGATGTGGATGCCGCCCTGGAATGGGTGGAGAAAATGAATATTTGGAGGCAGGATTAAACGATGATTGAACGTTACAGCAGACCGGAAATGCGAGCGATTTGGACCGAGGAGAACAAATTCAGAGCGTGGCTGGAAGTGGAACTGTGCGCATGTGAGGCATGGGCAGACCTTGGCGTCATTCCGAAGGAAGACACCGTTAAACTTCGACAGAATGCGACTTTTGATATGGATCGGATATATGAGATTGAACAGGAAACCCGCCATGATGTCATCGCCTTTACCCGCGCGGTATCGGAGAGCCTGGGCGAGGAACGGAAATGGGTCCACTATGGATTGACTTCGACGGACGTGGTGGATACCGCGATGGGGTATCTGCTCAAGCAGGCTAACGATATTTTGGAGCAGGACATCCTGCGCTTTATCGGTATTTTGAAAGAGAAGGCACTGGCCTACAAACATACCCCGATGATGGGCAGAACGCATGGTGTTCATGCTGAACCTACAACGTTTGGTCTGAAAATGGCGCTGTGGCATGAAGAGATGATCCGCAATCTGGAGCGCTTCCGCCATGCGGCTGACGGCGTCCAATACGGTAAAATCTCGGGGGCGGTCGGAACATATGCCAACATCGATCCTTCCGTAGAAGAATTCGTATGCCGCAAGCTCGGCACGAAGGCAGCGCCGATCTCGACCCAGACGCTGCAGCGTGACCGTCATGCGGAATACATGGCAACCCTGGCACTCATCGCTACATCGCTTGAGAAGTTTGCAACTGAGGTTCGCGCATTGCAGAAGAGTGAGGTTCGCGAGGTAGAAGAAGCATTCGCTAAAGGTCAAAAGGGTTCTTCCGCGATGCCGCACAAACGCAATCCAATCGGTTCGGAAAACATCTCGGGCCTGGCGCGCGTCATTCGCGGTCACATGGTGTCCGCCTACGAGAACGTGCCGCTCTGGCATGAGCGGGATATCTCCCACTCCTCGGTAGAGCGCATCATCCTGCCGGATGCGACGATGCTGCTGAACTACATGCTGAACCGCTTCGGCAATATCGTGAAGAACCTGACGGTATTCCCGGAGAACATGAAGCGCAACATGGCTCGCACCTATGGCGTTCCCTTCTCGGGCCGCATCCTGACGAAGCTGATCGATAAAGGCTTCAGCCGCGAGCAAGCGTACGATACCGTTCAACCGCGCGCCATGCAGGCATGGGAAGAGCAGCGCCAATTCCGCGAGATCGTGGAAGCCACGCCTGAGATCACCGAGGTGCTCAGCGCTGAGGAGATTGAGGATGCATTTAATCCAAGCTGGCACCTGAAGCATGTGGATACGATTTTTGCCAAGCTGGGGCTGGAGTAAGGATGTCGGTATAAGAAGTTCTACAGCGGAGAAGGCGGAATTGTTTTGTAGAAGCGATAGCGGTCCCCTTTGCCCCCGGATTTTAACCTTTGAATCATATTCATGGAAATCTGGGGGCAACAGGGATCGGAAAAACAATCCGCATTCGTAGTGATGAACAAGCTAAAGATCTTTAGTCCACATGATACTGAGCATTCTATTTTTCATCCGACAGAAATACAGGGAGCGACAGTCTCAGATTGAGATATACGTCGCCCCAAGGGGAGGAACACATGACATTACCGGCATTATCGACCGCCACTCATCTGGTCAACGTACCGCTGCTGTACAAGGGCAAGGTGCGTGAATTGTACGACCTGGGGGAGCACGTACTCATCGTCGTCACCGATCGCATTTCCGCTTTTGACTATGTGCTGGAGCCGCCTGTACCGGCCAAAGGAACCGTGCTGAACAAGCTGAGTGCTTTCTGGTTTGGGCAAACGGAACAGCTTATCAGCAATCATGTTGTGCATACGGACGTGAATCTCCTGGGTGATGCCGTCAAGGATAAGGCGCTGCTCGATGGCCGAATCATGGTGTGCCGCAGAGCCGAGCGCATCGATATCGAATGCGTCGTCCGCGGATATATTACCGGCGGCGGCTGGAGGCAGTATCAGTCCACGGGCGAGGTTAACGGTATTAAGCTGCCGGAGGGCATGCGCAAGAATGAGGCTTTTCCCAAGCCGATCTTCACGCCGGCTGCCAAGAACGATGTCGGTCATGATGAAGATATTTCGCTTGATCGGATGCAAGAGCTTGTCGGTGAAGAGCTCGCATTGCAGCTGCAGGATCGCAGCCTCATGCTCTACAAGTTCGCCCGCGACTATTGCAGCAAGCACAGCATTATTTTGGCAGATTGCAAATTTGAGTTCGGTTTGATCGATGGAGAGATCGTGCTGATCGACGAGATTTTTACGCCGGATTCCTCCCGTTTCTGGGATGTGAACCATTATGCGCTCGACATTGAAATTGACAGTATGGATAAGGAGCCGGTGCGCACGTACCTCGCTTCGTCCGACTGGGATAAGAACAGTGAACCGGGTCCCCTGCCGCAAGCCGTGGTGGAGGAAACAACACGCCGCTACACTGATATTTACAGCCGAATCACGGGTGTCAGCGTGTAAGCTTTTATAAACCATTTCATTCATATATACCGAGGAGGAACAGGAAACAATGTTGAAAGCAAAGGTCTACGTCACGATTAAACAGAGCGTATTGGACCCTCAAGGGGTAGCGGTACAGGGTGCACTTCATTCAATCGGATATAAGGAAGTAGAGAGTCTTCGCATCGGTAAATATATGGAGCTTGAGCTGGGTACGGATAACCGTGAGGAAGCCGAGCAGCGTGTGAAAGAAATGTGCGAGAAGCTTCTGGCCAATACGGTGGTTGAGAACTACCGTTATGAATTGGAGGGCTAAACCGATGAGATTTGCAGTGCTGGTCTTTCCTGGCTCGAATTGCGACATTGACTGTTATAAGGCGGTAGAAGAGACGATTGGTCAGCCGGTGGATTACGTATGGCATACGGCAACCGACCTTTCCCCATATGATTGTATTTTGGTACCCGGCGGATTCTCCTACGGAGATTATCTGCGGTGTGGTGCGATTTCCCGGTTCGCCCCGGTTATGAATGAAGTGGCGAAGGCGGCGGAAGAGGGCAAGTATATTCTTGGCATCTGCAACGGATTTCAGATTTTGACGGAAGCGGGACTCCTTCCAGGGGCTCTGCGCCGCAACGATTCGATGAAATTCCGCTGCCATGACAGTGTGCTGAAAGTGAACAATAATACGACGCCATTTACGCGCGATTATGCAGAAGGGCAAGAGATTGTCATTCCGATCGCCCATGGTGAAGGCAACTATTACTGTGATGAAGAAACGCTTCAAAAGCTCCGGGACAACCGGCAAATCGTATTTACGTATCAAAACAATCCGAACGGCTCGGTAGAGGATATCGCAGGCATCTGCAACGAGCGCGGCAACG
This sequence comes from Paenibacillus sp. Cedars, assembly GCF_003184205.1. NCBI lineage: Bacteria > Bacillati > Bacillota > Bacilli > Caryophanales > Paenibacillaceae > Paenibacillus > Paenibacillus sp. Cedars. Next base: position 4,891,067 of record NZ_CP020866.1, on the reverse strand, counting down.
TAATCGGCATGATGCCGCATCCGGAGCGCGCGGTGAGCAGTCTGCTCGGCTCGGATGACGGCAAGGCAATGTTCACATCCATATTACAGGCATGGAGGGATACTCATGGCGCAGCAAACGTCCGTTAAGGAACCGACAGCAGAACAGATCGCAGAGTTTCAGATTTATAAGCAGATGGGAGTTTCGGACAGCGAGTATGAGCTGATCTGTTCCTTCATGGGACGCAAACCGAATTATACGGAAATCGGCGTGTTTAGTGTCATGTGGTCCGAGCATTGTGCTTATAAAAATTCCAAGCCGCTCCTTCGTCGCTTCCCGACAAGCGGTCCGCGCGTCCTGATGGGACCAGGCGAAGGCGCAGGGATCGTGGATATCGGCGACAACCAGGCGGTTGTATTCAAAATCGAAAGCCACAACCATCCGTCCGCGGTTGAGCCTTATCAAGGCGCAGCTACGGGTGTGGGCGGCATTATTCGCGATATTTTCTCTATGGGGGCAAGACCGGTTGCGATCCTGAACTCGCTTCGCTTCGGCAAGCTCGAGAGCGATCGCGTGAAATATTTGTTTGAGCACGTTGTATCCGGTATTGCAGGTTATGGCAATTGCATCGGAATCCCGACGGTAGGCGGCGAGGTTGTATTCGATGAGAGTTATGAAGGCAATCCGCTGGTCAATGCGATGTGTGTCGGCATTATCGACCATGACAAGATTCAGCGCGGTGTGGCAAAAGGGGTAGGTAATCCGGTCTTCTATGTTGGACCTCCAACCGGACGCGATGGCATTCACGGCGCGACCTTCGCTTCCGTTGAGCTGACGGAGGAATCCGAAGCGAACCGTACGGCCGTTCAGGTCGGTGATCCGTTCATGGAGAAGCTGGTCATGGAATCCTGCCTGGAGCTGATCGATTCCGGCATCGTGCTGGGCATTCAGGATATGGGCGCGGCTGGACTGACTTGCTCCAGTGCGGAAATGGCAAGTAAAGCCGGCAATGGTCTTGAACTGTACCTGGACCAGGTGCCTCAGCGTGAAGAGGGCATGACGCCTTATGAAATGATGCTGTCGGAATCCCAGGAACGGATGCTGTTCGTGGTAGAGCCGAAGGATGAAGCTCAAGCTCGCGAAATCTTCGACCGGTGGGGCGTGATCTGCGCCAAAGTCGGCAAGGTAACGGACGATGGCCGCTTGAAGCTGATCCATCATGATGAAGTGGTGGGCGATATGCCGGTGAAAGCACTTGTTGACGAGTGTCCGATCTATGATAAACCATCCCAGGAACCGGCTTACTATAAAGAGCAAGCGGCCGTGGATACACTTCGTTATGAAGAAGTGAAGGATTTGGGCGGTGCCCTTAAGAAGGTGCTGGGCTCACCAAGCCTTGCAAGCAAAGCATGGGTATACAATCAATACGACTACATGGTTCGTACCAGCACGGCGGTTCGTCCGGGTTCGGATGCCGCTGTCGTGACGGTTCATGGAACACGCAAAGCGCTGGCGATGACAACGGATTGCAACGGCCGTTATGTCTATCTCGATCCCGAGCGGGGCGGCAGAATTGCGGTCAGCGAAGCTGCGCGCAATATCGTATGCTCTGGCGCAGAGCCGCTTGCCATTACGGATAACCTGAACTTCGGCAGCCCGGAGAAGCCGGAAATATTCTGGCAGATGGAAAAAGCCGTTGACGGCATGGCCGAGGCTTGTCGCGAGCTCGGAACTCCGGTCATTGGCGGCAATGTCAGCCTCTATAACGAGAACACGAAGGGCGCGATTTATCCGACGCCGGTTGTCGGCATGGTCGGTCTGATCCATGATACGGATCATATTACGACACAAGCTTTCAAGGGGGAAGGCGATGCGATTTATCTGCTGGGCGATACCCTTGCAGAACTGGGCGGCAGTGAGTTCCAAGCGGTCGTTCATGGGGTGTCGGAAGGCAGACCGCCGGAGCTTGACCTCGGTACCGAGAAGAAACTGCTTGACGGCGTACTGAAGGCGATCCAATCCGGTCTGGTTCAATCCGCGCATGACGTGTCGGAGGGCGGCCTTGCAGCAGCACTCGCCGAGAGCTGCATCAGCGGCAATGTCGGTGCAACGGTCGAATGGTCGACCGAGCTTCGCAGCGACGTGGCGCTGTTTAGCGAGAGCCAATCCCGGATCGTGCTGTCGGTATTCGCTGATCATAAGAACGCGCTTGAGAAGCTTCTGCAAGAAGCCGGCGTACCATTTACGGCACTTGGTTTCGTTGGCGGAAGCAAGCTTAGCATTAACATTAACGGTGCTTCTGCGCTGGAAGAATCCGTGGAGGCTTTGAAATCCGTCTGGGAGGATGCCATTCCATGTCTCATGAACTGATGCCCGAAGGACTGTGGACAGGGGATTACTACAATGAGGGAACAGGTCAGAGCGATATATTTGATACATTAAAAGAAGAGTGCGGCGTATTCGGGGTGTTTGGGCATCCCGATGCCGCCTCCCTTTCCTATTACGGGCTTCACGCCCTCCAGCATCGAGGGGAGGAAAGCGCAGGGATCTGCGTGGCCGATGGTGAGAACTTCAATTATCACCGCGGCATGGGGCTTGTGAAGGAAGTGTTCGACAAGGATAAGCTGGAATCGCTGAAGGGCGGGATGTCGATCGGGCATGTCCGTTATTCGACCAGCGGCGACAGTCGGCTGACGAATGCGCAGCCGCTTGTCTTCAAATACCGTGAGGGCAATCTGGCGATTGCCACGAACGGCAACATCGTGAATGAGCCGAAGCTCCGGCGTGAGCTGGAGATGGAGGGCTCTATTTTCCAGACTACGAGTGACACGGAAGTTATTGCGCATCTGATTGCACGATCGCCCAAGGATTTTGTCGAGGCAGCCAAGGATGCATTGAAGCGACTGGTCGGCGGATTCGCCTTCCTGCTCATGACAAACGACAAGCTGCTTGTCGCTTCGGACCCGAACGGACTCCGTCCGCTGACGATGGGACGTCTTGGCGATGCGTATATCTTCACGTCCGAGACGTGCGCGCTTGAAGTGATCGGGGCGGAAGCGATACGTGATGTCGCTCCAGGGGAGCTTCTTATTCTGGATAGAAACGGTCTGCGTGAAGAGCGTTACACGGAAGCCGGCCGCAAAGCGCTATGCGCAATGGAATACATCTATTTCTCCCGTCCGGACAGCGATCTGAACGGTTCAAATCTGCATTCGGCCCGTAAACGGATGGGCAGCAAGATGGCGTTGGAATCGTTCGTGGATGCGGATGTGGTCACAGGCGTGCCAGACTCCAGCATTTCAGCTGCGATTGGTTATGCCGAACAGACGGGCATTCCGTATGAGCTCGGATTGATCAAGAATAAGTACACCGGACGTACGTTCATCCAGCCGAGCCAGGAGCTGCGCGAACAGGGCGTGAAGATGAAGCTGAGCGCTGTACGGCGCGTGGTGGAAGGCAAACGCGTAGTGATGATTGATGACTCCATCGTGCGCGGTACGACGTCCCGCCGGATCGTCAACCTGCTTCGCGAGGCAGGCGCTACCGAAGTGCATGTGCGAATTACGTCGCCGCCATTCAAGAATCCTTGCTTCTATGGCATCGATACACCGGATCGCAGAGAACTGATTGCATCTGAAAAAAGCGTCGAGGAGATTTGCCGTGAGATCAATGCGGACTCCCTGTCGTTCTTGAGCCCGGATGGACTCATATCTGCTATTGGCGGTTATGATGAACACAGCCATAAGGGCGGCTTGTGTATGGCGTGTTTTGACAATGATTACCCGACGCAGATTGATTTTAACGGGGAAGAGAAAATGGGCTGCAGCTGCTAGATTTGCGGTGGACAGCCGTTTTCTTGGGAATACCCTTTAAGCTGATTATTGATTAAGGCCATAAATGTTGTGTGAACGGATACTTTCGTCATAACGAAAAAGGAGTGTTGAGCGCGTGTCTGATACTTACAAACAAGCAGGCGTGGATATCGCAGCAGGCAACGAAGCGGTAGAGCGGATGAAAAAGCATGTCAAAACGACTTTCCGACCGGAGGTCATGACAGATCTGGGTGGTTTTGGCGCACTGTTCAAGCTGAATAAAGACCAATATGAAGAGCCGGTACTCGTCTCAGGCACGGATGGCGTCGGCACAAAGCTGAAGCTCGCATTTGCGATGGATCAACACGATACCATCGGTATCGATGCGGTGGCGATGTGTGTGAACGATATTGTGGTGCAAGGCGCAGAACCGCTCTTTTTTCTCGACTATTTGGCGTGTGACAAGGTCATTCCATCCAAGATTGAATCCATTGTCAAAGGAATTGCGGACGGCTGCAACCAGGCCGGCTGTTCGCTGATCGGCGGCGAAACCGCGGAAATGCCGGGGATGTACAGTGAAGGCGAGTATGACATTGCAGGCTTTACCGTCGGGATTGTCGACAAAAGCAAAATGATCAACGGGTCGAATATCGCAGCGGGCGACACGGTGATTGGACTGGCTTCTAGCGGCGTGCACAGCAACGGCTTCTCGCTTGTACGCAAGTTGCTTCTGGAGGATGCGGGCTATTCGCTGCAGCAAGAGATTCACGAATTGGGAGGACGTCTTGGCGACGTGCTGCTGGTGCCAACCAAGATATATGTGAAGCCGCTGCTTGGTTTGTTGAAGGAGATTGAAGTGAAGGGCATGGCGCACATTACGGGCGGCGGATTCATCGAGAATATTCCGCGCATGCTGCCGGATGGCGTCAATGTCGACATCGAATACGGTGCTTGGCCGATTCTGCCGATCTTTAAGCTGATGCAGGAGAAAGGCAAGATTTCGAACAAGGATATGTTTACGACATTTAATATGGGAATCGGCATGGTTCTTGTCGTTAAGGAACAGGATGCTGACGCGACGCTTCAATTCCTTCGTTCCGCTGGCGAAGAGGCTTACGTGATCGGCCGAGTGACGGAAGGCGAGCGTATCGTAACCTTCACGGGAGCTGAGGTGTAATGAGTCCGTTTCGCATAGCCGTTTTTGCTTCCGGAAAGGGCAGCAATTTTCAGGCATTGGTGGATGCGCAGTTAAGCGGTGCCTTGGGTGGCGATATCTGCCTTCTGGTATGCGACAAGCCGCAGGCTCCCGTGGTGGAGCTGGCGGCAGCGGCGAATGTGGATACCTTTGTATTCGAGCCGAAGGAGTATGCCTCAAAGGAAGAGTATGAACGGAATATTGCAGCAGAGCTTCAGCAGCGCGGTGTCGAATTGATTGTACTTGCAGGATATATGCGATTATTAAGTCCGTCTTTTGTGGAGTTTTACAGCGGCCGAATCATCAACATTCACCCTTCCCTGCTGCCTGCTTTTCCCGGTAAAGACGCGATTGGACAAGCGCTTGCCTATGGTGTGAAAATGACCGGAGTTACCGTTCATTTCGTGGATGGCGGCATGGATACCGGGCCCGTTATTGCCCAGAAGGCCGTTGAGATCAAGAAAGGCGATACCGCGGAAGTGTTGGCGGAGCGCATTCATCATGTGGAGCAGAAGCTGTACTCGGAGGTCGTATCCTGGTTTGCTCAGAGGCGGATTTCGCTGAATGGGCGGAATGTGACGATTGCCGAATAGCCTCTTGTAATAATAGCGGACAAGGTCTTGCGGCGAATCGACATGTTCGATATTTCTCGGGAAATAATTTGCAATTATGGATGTTCGACAGCATCTAAGGAATCAAGACAGGCTATTATGATTTTCATTCAATATAGGGGGTATGGACGTGGGTATCAAAAGAGCTTTGGTCAGCGTTTCGGATAAAACCGGCATCGTGGAATTTTGCCGTGAGTTGTCTTCATTGGGTGTAGAGATCATCTCGACTGGGGGAACCAAGAATCTTCTTGCACAGGAAGGAGTACCTGTTATCGGTATTTCGGATGTGACGGGATTCCCGGAGATTCTGGACGGACGTGTAAAAACCCTTCATCCTGCGGTACACAGCGGTTTGCTTGCTATTCGCGACAGCGAGGAGCATCAGCGCCAAATGCAGGAGCTCGGTCTCGATTATATCGATATGGTTGTCGTTAATCTGTATCCATTCCAGGAAACGATTGCGAAGCCGGATGTCGAGTATGAAGATGCCATCGAAAATATCGACATTGGCGGTCCAACCATGCTGCGTTCTGCGGCAAAAAACCATGCTTTTGTAAGCGTGGTTGTCGATGCGGCGGATTATGGCAGTGTGATCGAGGAAATCCGCGGTGGTGGCGACACCACGTTGGAAACCCGCAAACGTCTGGCAGCCAAGGTATTCCGCCATACAGCGGCTTACGATACACTCATTTCCGACTATTTGTCGAATGTGATGGGCGATCCGCTTCCTGAGCGCTTCAGCGTGACGTATGAGAAAATCCAGGATCTTCGTTACGGCGAGAACCCGCATCAGAAGGCGGCCTTCTATCGTAAACCGCTGGCTCCGGCGGGTACCTTGACGACAGCGGAACAGCTGCACGGCAAGGAGCTGTCCTATAACAATATTAACGACGCGAATGCGGCTTTGCAGATCGTGAAGGAGTTTGACGAGCCGACGGTAGTGGCCGTGAAGCATATGAATCCTTGCGGTGTTGGCATTGGCACCAACGTATTGGAGGCTTATCAAAAAGCGTATAGCGCCGATCCAACCTCCATCTTCGGCGGGATTGTGGCAGCGAACCGGACAATTGACGCTCCGACAGCTGATCTGCTGAAGGAGATCTTCCTCGAAATCATCCTTGCACCGGACTTCACGCCGGAGGCGCTGGAAATTCTGACAAAGAAGAAGAACATCCGTCTGCTGAAGATGGGCGAGTTCGGTTCTGCCAAGGAGCGTCAGAGCACGCTTGCCGTAACGACGATTGAAGGCGGCATGATCGTCCAGGAAAGCGACGTGCATTCTCTGGATGTTGCCGATCTGAAGGTCGTGACGGACCGTGAGCCTACTGAAGAGGAGCTGAAGCAGCTGCTCTTCGGATGGAAGGTTGTCAAGCATGTGAAATCCAATGCGATTGTATTGGCTGCGGACAACATGACCGTTGGCGTTGGCGCAGGTCAGATGAACCGCGTCGGCTCGGCACGCATTGCGGTTGAGCAAGCCGGCGAGAAAGCGAAGGGGGCTATACTGGCCTCCGATGCATTCTTCCCGATGGGAGATACGGTTGAGCTTGCAGCGAAAGCCGGCATTACGGCGATCATCCAGCCGGGCGGCTCCATTAAGGATGAGGAATCCATCAAGGCAGCCAATGAACACGGCATCGCCATGGTCTTCACCGGCGTGAGACATTTCAAACACTAATGAGGATGGCAACAAAGTCTCTCTTGTTGCAGCCATCCGGTGCAGTTCAAGGGACCCCTTAATCCCAACACAGACTGAGGCGACGCTGCGCTTAGCGGGCGCCGCCTTTAAGTTTAGGGGATGAAGTGGACGTTGGGCGTTGAGCCAGGCTGCCGAAGAGGTAGCACAAGTCCCTTTTCGGGACTTGGAGCCCGAGCAGGCGGTCGTCATGGTACATTTGATTTTGCACTATGAATCATTCATGCAATGAAACGATGTGAATACCTGAGATGAATCGGGAGGGAAGATCCATGGATATATTGGTGATCGGAGGCGGTGGCAGAGAGCATGCCATCGTATGGGCACTGTCGAAGAGTCCGAAGGCTGGCACGATATACTGTGCACCTGGCAATGCCGGAATCGGGCAGCTGGCTGAGTGCGTGCCCATCGCGGTATCGGAGTTTGAGAAGCTGGCTGCATTTGCGGTAGAGAAGCAGGTGGGACTTATCGTCGTTGGTCCGGATGATCCGCTGGCAGACGGCATTGTCGATGCGTTCGATGAGACAGGCATTCCTGTCTTTGGTCCACGTAAAAATGCTGCCGAGATTGAAGGAAGCAAAACCTTCATGAAGGATTTGCTCCACAAGTACAGTATTCCGACAGCGGCTTATGCGAAGTTTGACGATTACGAAGCTGCACTTGCTTATTTGCGCCAGCAACGCGCGCCAATCGTTGTGAAAGCGGACGGGCTGGCAGCAGGCAAGGGTGTTACCGTTGCACGCACGCTGGAAGAAGCAGAGCAGGCGCTCAGCGACATCATGCAATCGAAGGTATTCGGCGATGCCGGAAGCCGGGTCGTCATTGAGGAGTTTCTGGAAGGCCAGGAAATGTCGATTCTGGCTTTTGTCGACGGTGAGACCGTGAAGCCGATGTCGGCAGCCCAGGATCACAAGCCGGCCTACGATGATGATCGGGGACCGAATACGGGAGGAATGGGAACCTATTCGCCATTGCCTCATATTCAGCCATCCATTATTGAAGAGGCCATTCAAACGATTATCAAGCCGACAGCAAAGGCGATGGTAGCTGAAGGGCGACCGTTCCGCGGGGTTCTGTTTGCCGGATTGATGATCTCACCGGACGGCAGGCCGAAGACGATTGAATTTAACGCCAGATTTGGTGATCCAGAGACGCAGGTAGTATTACCGCGCCTGAAGACGGATCTTCTGGAGGTGTTCCTGTCTGCTGTAAATGGCACCTTGGCTGATCTGGAGCTGGAGTGGAGCGATGAAGCGGCTGTATGCGTTATCCTGGCCTCTGGCGGCTATCCGGCATCGTATCCGAAAGGGATTGCTATCACGGGTCTGGAGGACGAGCAGGACAGCACCATAGTATTCCATGCGGGAACTGCACGCGACGCGGAAGGAACGTGGAGAACGAACGGCGGACGCGTACTCGGCGTTGTCGGTTTAGGCGCAGATATCGCTTCTGCACGGGCAAAGGCATATGAACGGGCAGAAGGCATCACGTTTGAAGGCAAGTTTAACCGGACGGATATTGCACTCAAGGCACTCAGATGATAACGGAAATGCTAAATAGCAGAAGTATTCATTAACGAACAAGAACAGCTATCATAAAAATTTGAAGGGCTGCCGCCGATCTTTTTTTAGATCGGGATCGGTAGTCCTTCTGTTTTGTATGATCATTTAGAGGAAACTGAAGGACTGCCTTGGATCTTTTTTAGATCACGATCGGCGCTCCTTCCGTTCCGTACTGTGAGAGCATAAATGCTGGAGGAACGGTCTTTTTCGCAAGCAATAGATGTATGTGGAGCCTCATTAACGCCTATCGTATTAGTGTGCAAACGTTTGTTCAATTGATCATCAATTATTGTGAATTCTTGTCTTAATTAGCGAGCATAACTACAGGATTGCACAGCGAATGCACAACTATTTTTATGATAACTTACGAAACACAGCGATAATGGAAGATAATATAGGATTAAATGCCTATTTCGAGGAAAAATGATCTGTGCAAACGTTTTTACATTCGATATTAAATGTTGTATGATGTTTTCAGTGAATGAAGCGCTTTCTCAACGGGATTTTTCCAAAGTATCTCGCCAGATGCTACATAAAAAAAGAGACACTGAAAATTTTCTGAAATCGTTTGCGCAGATTTCCAACATTTTCTGATCATTTATTTGAGAGGGGTAATCATGGAATGAAGATGAAGAAGTTACTCACGCTAGCTGCAACCTTCACGTTGGCGTTCTCCATTACAGCATGTGGAGGAAACACAGCTGCTCCTGCTACAGAGGCACCTGCTGAGAATCCACCAGCACAGGAAACGCCGGCTGAAAATACAGAAGCACAGGAACTTAAGCCAGAAGAAGGCGCTAAATTGATCGTATGGGAAAGCCGGGACGAAAGAGCCTACACGGACGCGGTGGCTAAAGAATTTACCGAGAAATACGGCGTTGAAGTGACCATCGAAGAATTGTCTCCAACCGATCAAGTAACCAAGCTTGCACAAGACGGTCCATCCGGATTGGGCGCTGACGTAGTATTGTTCCCTCACGATAACCTGGGTAAAGCAGTAGCTACAAACCTGGTTCTGCCAAATGACTTTTACGAAGAAAAAACAAAGAGCAGCAACACGGAAGCTGCCATCCAAGGTGTAAGCTATGACGGCGTTCTGTACGGATACCCGCGCGCTGCTGAAACTTACCTGATGTACTACAACAAGGACTTGGTAAAAGAAGTTCCAACATCGATGGAAGAAGTTATCGAATTCAGCAAAACGTTCACCGACAAATCCAAGAACAAATACGGATTTATGTTCGAAACGGGCAACCTGTACTTTGCATATCCGTTCCTTGCTTCCAACGGCGGATACATCTTCGGTAACGGCGGTGCAGATGTCAACGATATCGGTCTTAACAATGACGGCGCGGTTAAGAGTATGGAAGTATACGCTAGCCTGAAAGAAATTCTTCCCGTTAAATCTGGCGACATTACACCGGATATCAAACGCGGATTGTTCACAGCCGGCGACCTGGCTATGGACATCAACGGACCTTGGGAACTTGGCGGATACAAAGAAGCGCTTGGCGACAAACTCGGCGTTGCTCCAATCCCAACGATTGGCGGACAGCCTGCCGTATCGTTCTCCGGTATCAAAGCATGGTACGTAAGCTCATTCTCGAAATATCCGCAAGCGGCTCGTCTGTTCGCTGACTTTGCAACTTCCAAGGAAGCTCAATTGCAGCTGAGTGCATTGGTTGGATCGGTTCCAACAAACAATGAAGCTCAAGAAGACGATCAAATCAAGAATGACGAGTATGTATCGGCATTCACGGAGCAGTTCAAATCTTCCCAGCCGATGCCATCCGTTCCTGAAATGGCTAACGTATGGTCTCCTGTAGGCGCTGCACTGGCTGAGATTTGGGATAACAACAAAGACGTTAAAGAAACACTGGATAAAGCTGTGAGTCAAGTTAAAGATCTTAACAGTGGTGGAGCTGCTAAGTAATAGCGTTCTTATATAATACGAGAAAGATGAAGAAGTTCACCCGCCGAACAACCGGCGGGTGATTCCTCGATTATATGGAGAGGAGAATGGAGGGAGCATGCGTCAACATCGTATGACAGCGGCCATATTATCAGCCATCTGTATGGGTCTGGGTCAGCTTTACAACCGGCAATGGATCAAAGGCGTTCTTTTACTTATCGTAGGTGTATTCAGTCTGTACTACTTCATAAACAACCTGGGTGATGCTATCTGGGGAATGATATCGTTAGGGGAACAGGGAAGTCATTTAGAGAAGGTGAACGGCTTAACCCAGATGGTTGCCGGAGATCATTCCATCAACCTGTTGATTGAAGGTCTTATCACTTTGATTTTGTTTGCGATTTTTCTGCTTGGTTACTATGCCAATATCAGAAACGCATATAATGCTGGAAAACAAAGGGAAAAGGGTGTGAAACCCAACAATTTCAGACAGACCCTTTATTATATTTTTGAGTGGAAATTCGCCCAATCATTCCTGACCTTGCCTGCCATCGGTATTTTATTCTTTACTGTCATGCCGATTATCTTCATGGTCTTGCTGGCGTTCACGAACTATTCTGCTCCGAACAACCTGCCACCGGCAAATCTGGTAGACTGGGTTGGTTTCCAAACCTTTACGAATCTGATTGCATTGAAATCGTGGAGCCATACCTTTTTCGGCGTCCTGACCTGGACGATCATTTGGGCGGTGCTTGCAACGGTAACCACGTATTTTGGCGGGGTGCTCGTTGCACTGCTTATTCAGCAAAAAGGAATTCGCTTCAAAGGCGTATGGCGCGTTATTCTGATCATTCCATATGCAATTCCGCAGCTGATTTCATTGCTCGTTATGCGTAATATGTTTAACGGGCAGTTCGGACCGATCAACCAATACTTAAGATATTTCGGTTTGGAAGGCCTGCCTTGGCTGACAGATCCGATCTGGGCAAAATTCACCGTTATTATCGTAAACATGTGGGTAGGTATACCTGTATCCATGCTCCTGGTCATGAGTGTCCTGACTACGATTCCGAAGGATCTCTACGAAGCCGCGGACGTGGATGGGGCAACCGGGTTCCAGAAGTTTAAAATCATCACCCTGCCGATGATCATGTTCTCAACCGCACCGGTTCTGATTACGCAATTCGCCGGTAATATTAACAACTTCAACCTGATCTTCCTCCTGACGAACGGTAACCCGGTTGTGGGAGATTATCAGTACGCGGGAGCTACGGACCTGCTGGTTACCTGGCTCTACAAGCTGACTTTGGATCAGCAGAGATACAGTATGGCATCGGCAATCGGTATTATCATCTTCATGATTATTGCGTCCTTCTCGATTTACAATTATCGCCGAACCAGATCATTTAAAGAGGAGGATATGATCCAATAATGGGAATTAAAACGAGAAATGCGATTCGCCTGACGGCAAGTTATATTACACTTGTTATCATCGCGATCGGCTGTATTTACCCGGCGCTCTGGATTGTTCTGGCTTCTTTCCGTCCCGGAAAGTCATTGTACAGCAAGACTCTGATTCCAGAATCATTTACACTTAGTCACTATAAAGAGTTGTTCACATCCCAAAGCTTCCTGTTTGGTACATGGTATATGAACACATTGAAAATAGCGGTATTCTCCATGATTATCGGGACCATTCTTGTATTGCTTACAAGTTATGCCGTATCCCGCTTCCGGTTTAAGGGTCGGCAAAATGCACTATCGACCATTCTTGTGCTGGGGATGTTCCCCGGCTTCATGAGTATGATCGCACTGTACATTTTGCTGAACTCTCTGGATCTGCTGAATACACATGCAGCTATGATTATTGTGTATGCCGCAGGGGCGCCTCTGGGCGGAACGCTGATCATGAAGGGCTTCCTGGATACGATACCGCGAAGCTTGGATGAAGCGGCGAAAATCGACGGAGCAACCAACTTCCAGATTTTCCGCAGAATCATTCTGCCGTTGTCGAAGCCAATGATTACGTATATGGGCTTGACGATGTTTGTTGGACCGTGGGTAGACTTTATCTTTGCCAGACTTGTGCTCCGGACTAAAGAAAACTGGACGCTTGCCGTTGGTCTGTGGGATCTCGTCAACTCCACCCAGGACAGTAACTTTACTCTGTTCGCAGCAGCCTCAGTGCTTATCGCGCTGCCGATCACCATTCTGTTTATCTTCCTGCAGCGTTTGCTGGTGGACGGTATGACGGCAGGTGCAAGCAAAGGGTAGCATGCAACGGACTCATCATCAGACCTAAAGATAGACAGAACAGCGAAGAGACACAGCCGGTAACCGCTTGCTGTGTCTTTTCGTATTTTATGAATGCTACGCAGGGGGTACATACATATGAACATGGCAAGGCGCTTTCAATTTAGGGCAGTCGGAATGAAGCTGTTTGTTATCTTTTTTGCAACAATTGTGCTGTTATCTTCGGCCTTGGGGTTGTTATCGTATTTCATATCCAAGGATACAGTTATGGATCAGGTGTCTGAAGCGACATCGGGTCAGATGATGCAGGCGGCGGACAAGCTGGATTTCCTGCTGTCCCAGTACGAAGCCACTTCCCGTCAATGGGCGCTGGATACGGTGCTTCGTGAGGATCTGGTTACGGTCAGTTCTTCAGACATCGGTATTCGGGAGAAAACAGAGGCTGAGAACCGTATCCGTGAGAAACTTAACGGGACGGCCTCTTCGGATGGTCGTATGCAGGGCATGCGCCTGGTGGCACCCAGTCTAAGTGCACAAGGCTCCTATAATTCTACAGGTTTGTTGGGATTGTCTTCTGCGGACAGCATCAAGTCCAAAATCGACCAGATCATTCAAGCTGATGGCGAGCCGGTATGGTTCCCTACGGAAACCAAAGGATTTATGGAGAATGAGAAAAGCCCCACCATGACAATGGGGAGATTGCTGAAAAACCTCAAAAATCCAAATGCGCAGTACATCCTCCTGATGGATATTAAGGATCAGGCCGTGGGAGAGGTGTTGGCTAATTTAAAAATAGGGCATAACGGGCAAATGCGAATTGTTGCCGCAGATAACCGAATCGTACACGATATGGATCCGGCGCAACTAATGCAGCCGTCCACCATTACGGTTCCTGAAGGTGCTGCAGAAGGAGGGACCTATTATACTGCGAATGAGCAGATGGTCGTGTATACGCCTCTGAAGACGGCTCCTTGGTACATGGTTGGCTTTGCTCCTGTCAGTGATTTCGTGAAAGCTACAGATAAGCTGCTGACCGTAACGCTTGTTGTCATTGCAGCTGCGATTCTGGTTGCAGTGCTGATCGGATACTATATGATGCGCACTATCGGCCGTCCACTGAATCAGATGTGCAGTTTGATGGAAGAGGGGGAGCAGGGAAATCTGAGGGTTCGGACAGATTTTCAGCGTGTGGATGAGATTGGCCGCCTCGGCCACAGCTTCAACCAGATGATGGGGCAAATCTCAGCCCTGGTTGACCAGACGAATGCTTCCGCGAAGGAAGTGCTGGCTACCGCGGAGGAACTGGCAGAAGCGTCAAGAGGAACCTCACTCACAGCTGGCGAAATTGCGGCAGCGATGGAGCAGATTGCGCAGGGCAGCGGAAGTCTCGCCATGGAAGCCGAACGGGAGAATCAGCTGGCCGAGAACATCGGGGTCCAGATGAGCAAGGTTTCAGATTCCAATCAAGTGATCGAGGCCGCAGCGGATCGCGTACTTCGGGTGACGGGAGAAGGTGCACTGCATATGGACAGTCTGGTAGAGAAATCCACGCGGATCAATCAGGTGAACCGGGCAATCGTTCAGAATGCGGAGAAGCTGAAGGATAATACCTCGTCGATTCACAGAATATTGGAACTGATGTCGGAGATTACGCACCAGACCAACGTGTTGTCCATTAACGCTACCATTGAAGCAGCCCGGGCCGGGGCAGCAGGCAGCGGCTTCATGGTCGTAGCTAATGAGGTGAGAAGCTTGGCGGACCGTTCCAAGGAATCGATCCAGACGGTGGGCGCCATGATCCTGGATATACGGACCGAAGTGCAGGGCTCCGTCGACGCGTTAACGTCGGCATCGCCGCTCTTTGACGAACAGCTGCATTCGGTACAGGAAGCGCAGGGGGTATTCGATAATGTGCGGCACGAGATGGATACCCTCTTAACCGAGATTAGCGAATCGACTCATGCCATAGAGGGCCTGATCGAATCCCAGCTCACCTTGACCGACTCCATCTCGGAGGCAAGCTCGATCGTACAAGAGACCAGTGCCGCCACAGAGGAGGTCGCTTCGATGTCATCCGAGCAGTTCAAGGTAAGCGAGAAGCTGGTTGTTCTGTCCTCGCGATTGGAGGAGCTGTCGGAGAGCTTGCGGCAGTCATTGGTGAAGTTCAGGACGTAAATAGCTTTGGTTAACCATGTGCATTGCATAATGTGAAGGCCGTGCAGCACTTCGCATACGGATCATGCTTCCGATCCCTGTTATCCCCGGAATTCTATTGAAATCATATCTAATGATGAATTCCGGGGATAAAGGGGACCACTTCGTTTCTCCAGCATGATTCCGCCTGCTCCGTCGAAGCCTCGCCTCTGTGTATGCATTTCGCTGCACCCTCATTGCAATAAAAGCAATTTACTCTCGGGGTGTGGATATAGAGGGTAAAATAATATCGAGCCGATGAAGGGAAACACCCTCATCGGCTCGTTTTTGTTGTCCGCGGTGCGCGTCGTTAGCTGCACGAAGACCGGCTCCGGGAATAATCCCGGAGCCGGTGGGCTTGATATGGAGTCTGCGAAAATAGCCTAGCCCATTAGGGGCTTACGGCTGCCAGTTCACGTTGACCGTTGCCGTGCCGCTGGCTGGAGCGGTGAAGCTGTGATTGCTTCCGCCCTCCCATGTTACCGTTGAGCCTTGTTTCTTCAAGAATTTGAATTCAATGGTTTTGCCGGCAGGCACGCTGACGTCATAATACCAGGTTGGGTACTGGTAGATGACCTGGTTGTACAGCGGGCCGATGGCCTTGGCTGGGTCCCAGTTGCCGAGCTCGCTTACGCTGCCTGAGAGGTACACGTTCTGCCCGAGAGCGGTTGTTGCATTGTTGATCACAAAGCGGACGCTGACCTGATCTCCGGTCAGTACTTCGAAGTTGTCATACACATTACTTGAAGCGCCACCGCTGTTTGCGATTTTGATGTTATATACGCCACCGGCAACCGCTGGGATTTTCACTTTGATCTGCGTATCTTCCCAAGCTGTAATGTTGGCGCCTGTAACGGCTGTCGTTCCGAAGTACACGGTACCCTTGCTTGCGCCGAAGCCGCGGCCGTCAATGGTGACGGTTGCGCCCGGTTTTGCCATCATCGGTCCTACATGTCCTATGGTTGGAGCGGTAGTCGCTGTAGTGTACTGCCATACTGCCGTGCCGCCTGCTGCCAGCGTGAAGTTGGAAGCAGCCCCGCCGGAGCTGACGGTAAGTGAATTACCGTTCAGGAGTCCGCCCAATACATCCGCGTAGTTCCCGGCAGGAAGCGAGGTGGCCAATCCTGTAATCGAGGCTGGCGTGTTCACGTTACGGTTCACAGCGATGACAGCTACGCTGTTGCCGAATTTGCGTTCATAGATCAGCACATCGTTGTTGATCCAACGCTCCTGCGTCGTTCCGTAAGCGATAGCCGGGTTTGATTTACGCAGAGGCGCAAGCTTTTGAATCACTTGGTAAGCTGTAGTCGTTGTGGAGAAAGAAGGGATCCGTGCCCGGTTGTTGGGATCGTTCCCGCCGGCCATATATTGTTCAGTTCCGTAATAGATGGCTGGCACGCCACGGGAAGTGAGTGTGAAGGCCAGGGCTTGCTCCAGCTTCCGTCGGTTGGCATTGCTGTCGTGGAAACGCTCCATGTCATGGTTGTCGATGAACGTTACCTGATCCTCCACTTGGGCATGATCGGTCGCTGAACCCTCCAGCATGGACTTCAGACCGTACATATTGTCCGTGTTGTCTCTGAATACCTGACGAACCTTCTGGGCGAATCGGAAATCAAGCAGGCTCATGCCGGATTCGTTAGCGAATTTGTGGTTTTCGGCGCTTACTTCATTCACGCCCAGGAACCATTCCCCGAAGGTGAAGACCGGCTTGTAGTTGTTGACGGTGGCCATGAAACTCTTCTGCCAGCCAAACGGCATGTGCTTCACGGCGTCCATCCGAATGCCGTCAATGCCAAGATCGAGCCACATTTTGACGGCGTCCTTCAGATAGGTGTCCACCGTGCTGTTGTTATGGTTCAGGTCAGCAAGGTCATACAGGTTTTTGTAAATCCCGTTCTCTGTCGTGGAAAAATCGGTGCCTCCGTTATGGTGGAACAGATTTTGCGTATCGCCTGTGTATCCCCCGAGCAGGGTGCCATTGTTGTACAGCTTGCCGTTTTCTGCGAATGAAGGCTGGTCAGAGGAGGCGGGAGATGTATGGTTAGGAGCAAAGTCAATGATGACTTTAATGTTCTTGGCATGAGCGGCAGCGATAAGATTCTGGAAATCGGCAATCGTGCCGTAAGCCGGGTTGGTCTTCTTGAAATCTCGGGCCCAATAGCCGTGATAAGCGGTGTTGTTAACACCGGAATAATTGATGACGCTGTAGATATTCTCAACCGGCTGGGAGATCCAGATGGCGGTAACGCCCATTCCGGTAAGATAGCCGTCGTTGATCTTGTTGATGATTCCTTGCCAGTCACCGCCGCAGTACAGTCTAAGGTTGGTGCAAGTACCGTCAAAGGCAGACCCGGTCGGGTTGTTGGAAGCATTGCCGTCGGAGAAACGGTCAGTAAAAATCTGATAGATGACATCCGTACTGAAATTCTGCTTGTTGGATACCGAGGTATCCGGGGCCGCGTATGCTGGGCCAAACAGGCTCAAGGTAAGGGATAAGCTAAGGGCTAACGCGGTGGTCAGTTTGTAAAACTTCTTCATTGTATACCTCCTATGTAATTGAGAATGAAATCTTGGTTCATCTTGCTAACTGGCTGCTTCAGCATCACCTCCAACAAAATCGGGCAACAAAAAACCCCGGCATCTCCTGAAGAGAAACCGGGGTTGTTCCATACCGGTGTGCGGTTACGGAATGCATGGCCCTTAAATTATGCGAGTGTTTGATTTCAAAATTATTGTAATTGAAAGCGGATTCAAGTGTCAATATTTAATATCCAATTCAATGGAAATATTTAATGATCCACCATGAAATTAAATTTTATAATTTATATTTAATATTGAAACAAAATTTTACAGGCTCTATAATAAGATTTAGGAAACGTTTACATTTATAAAGGCTTCTCCGCTTCTGTTTGTATGTCATTAGTATAGATTTTAGAGTTGGATATCTTTCGTTCGGTTGTTTTGATTATAGCTGGTTGTTCAATGGATTTTGTCGTAATGGAGGGGAGGACTCGGTGATGAATGTGGAAGCTGGCGCAGCGAAGCTAAGATTGGGCATTAGAGGATTGAGAGCGGCATGCGCTGCCGTAGAGCGTGAGATTGCTGCAAGTACGACACCCGGCGCGGTGCTCGGCGTTCTCCACCAAGACAGGGACTGGTACTACGCAGCAGGTTATGCCAATCCGAAGCGGATTCAGGGTCAGCCTGTATCTACCCGTGAGGAGACGTTATATGATTGCGCATCCTTGACCAAGGTGGTAGTCACACTCCCGTTAATTCTGCAACTGATCGATGATGGCGTTCTGACCTTGACCACAAAAGTGAGTGATATTCTGCCTTCATTCGGTTCGACCGGTAAAGAAGGGATTACGGTAGGGCAGCTGCTGACACATACTTCCGGGCTTCAGGCCGATATGAACCTGCATGCCCAGGGCTGGAGCAGAGAGCAGATGTGGGATGCTGTTCTTGCATCGCCGCTCGCTGCCAAACCGAATATTGAAGTGATTTACAGTGATCTGGGATATCTCACCCTGGGCCGCATCATTGAGAAGGTGCTGGGTATGCCACTAGATCAGGCGGCAAAACAGCGGGTTTTCGATCCGCTGAATATGCGTCATGCGACATTGACGCCTGATCCGGAACAGACCGAACGCTATGCTGCAACGGAATATGATGAGACCCTACAAGGTCATCTATGCGGAATCGTACATGATGAGAAGGCCCGGGCCTTGGGTGGCATATGCGGCCATGCCGGAATGTTTGCGACCGCAGGCGATCTGCTGTTGTACGCCCGCATGTGGCTTGGACAGGGGACAATCCCGGCAGCCCCGCATACGGAGGTGACAGGCCATGTATCACGGATTTTATCTCAAGCTGCGGCTGGTACCGCTGTACGTACCCATACAGGGCATATTCAAGGATCGAACCGCGGTTTGGGCTGGGTTCTGAAAGGGGATAAGATGGATGCTTCCGGGGATTGGATGAGTCCTGGATGTTATGGACATACCGGATTTACCGGTACCAGCCTGTGGATCGATCCCGAGTTTGATCTCGCGGTCGTTCTGCTCACCAACCGTGTATACGGAGGGAGGAGCACAAGCGTGGCTCAGCTGCGTGCCCAGGTCCACAATGCCTTGACAGGAGCCGTGGCTAAGTAATCAGCGGTAAATGAAGGATAATAATGACACCTTATGGACAGCTGCCAAAGTTTGATTAGCCAGGGGAATATATATCCAAATTCCGCGAACAAAAGATTGGATTATCCGGTCCCGTTTCGCTTCACGTTAACCGGAACGGGACCTATAACGAGAAATTGAGGAGGGAACACGCTATGACGACCCTAACCTACAGGTCTTATCGGCCTGGAGATGAAGAAGGCATCACAACCTTATGGAATGCCTGTGTGCCGGGAGATCCCATCACCCGTCTTCGCTTTCGAAACTTGGTGCTGCTGGACCCGAACTTTGATCCGCAGGGCCTGCGGGTTGCCGAGCTGGAACATCGGATTGTAGGCGTCCTGTATGCGGTGCGCCGGAGACTCCCGATGATCGGAACCGAGCTGGAGCCGGATCGGGGCTGGATTACCTTCTTTTATACCGATCCGTCGATGCGAAGACAGGGCGTTGGGGCGCGGCTGCTTCAGGAAGGTGAGGATTTCCTTCGATGCCATGGACGCCGTACAGTTTTTTTCTCCTCTTACGCCCCGAATTATATGGTCCCGGGTATCGATGGCGAGCGGTATCCTGAGGGCCTTGGATGGCTGCAAGCCAGCGGTTTTACCCGGAATTACACGGCGGTTGCAATGGATCGCTCCCTGGTTGATTTCCATATGCCGCTTGAAGTTGCGGAGCTGAAGCAGCAGCGCGAGCAGGAGGGCTTTACCTTTCAGCTGGCTCAGGACGGCGATCTGGTGGAGCTGATTGATTTTGCAACGGACGTGTTTAACCCTGATTGGGGCCGGGCGATTCGTGAGGGATTGCTGCAGCAATTAAGAACAGATCAGATCTTGATTGCGGACGAGCAGGGGAAGCTGGTTGGATTTTGCCTGCATGGCGGATACGAGGGCGTTGCTGAACGATTCGGCCCGTTTGGAGTGGACCCGTCGATGCAAGGGAAGGGCTTGGGAAAAATTCTGCTGTATGACTGTCTCGCCCTTATGCGGGCTCAGGGGCTGCATGGTGCGTGGTTCCTCTGGACGGGCGAGCAAAGCCCCGCAGGACATTTATACCGAAAAGCCGGGTTTCACGTGACGCGCCGGTTCGATATTATGAGCAAGCCGCTTCAATAAAATAGATTCTACGACTTTTTCTACAAAGGAGAGATCAAATTGACGGAAGCAAAGCAGCATCACATTTTGGCGATTGGCGGACATGCGGGGGATATGGATCTTACGGCAGGAGCGGTCATAGCAAAATACACGCAGGCCGGGCACCGAGCAACGTTTCTTCATTTAACGCCGGGGGAGAAGGGGCATCCTCGGATGACGCCGGAGGATTACGCGAAGCAGAAGATTGACGAAGCTCATCAATTCGCCGAAATTGTTGGCGCGGATGTCCGATTTCTTGCTTATAAGGATGCGGAGCTTCCGCTGGACGAGGAAGTGAAGTATCAGGTAGCCGATGTCATACGGGAAGTGAAGCCGGACATTATAATTACCCACTGGAAGGAGAGCATTCATAAGGATCATGCCAATACACACTATATCGTGGAGGATGCGCGATTCTATGCGGGGCTGAAGACCATTGAGCGCGAGCTTCCATCCCATTATGCCCAGCATTTATACTATGCGGACAATTGGGAGGATCCGTATGATTTTCATCCCGAGGTATTTATCGATATTCCGGAAGAAGCCTATGAAACTTGGGTAAGAGCCATGAATGTATATGCTTACGCACGCGGGGAAACCTACGGCTTCCCGTTCATCGAATATTATAAGGCACTCACGATTGTACGGGGAGCGCCGATGAACTTCAAGCGGGCACAGGCTTTTGCGGTTCCGAGAGGCACAATGACCAAACGATTACAGTTTTTCTAAATATATGGTTTCACATCCAGTCATCTGGAATAATACCTAATGAAATCGCAAAAAAATTGTGAGAAATCCCAAAACATACACTGACATTATAAACATCTTTTGATATAATGAGTGATGTTACGGGGGAACACGTACGGAATCATATAGAGAATATACATGAGAGAGGAAGACTTCCATATTGGAGGCTTCCTCTCTTTTCATGCGCGTAGAAACCGGGCGGGATGCAGAAGAACCGATGTTGCATTTTTTGAATTCCATGGTATGATGTATTTGAAGAATCTTAAATTAAAGATATATAAGCTGGATATCAGGGCAGACTTTGATGGAATTGCAGACTGTTTTCTGATTAGATTATTTAAATTAACGAAAAGGAGACGGAATCCATATGGAACATACACATATTTATCGCCAGGGAACATCTTCCGAGGCACCGACCTTGCTACTGCTGCACGGCACCGGAGGCAATGAGGAGGATTTGCTGCCGCTGGCCGAGATGATCTCGCCAGCTTCGAATGTGCTCGGCGTCCGCGGGAACGTGCTGGAGAACGGCATGCCCCGGTTCTTCCGACGTCTGGCTGAAGGCGTGTTTGATGTAGAGGATCTGGTGAAGCGTACGCAGGATCTGAATGAGTTCTTAAACTGGGCAGCAGCCGAGTACGGTTTTGACCGCAGCCGTATCGTAGCGGTTGGTTATTCGAACGGGGCCAATATCGCCGCGAGCCTGCTGTTTCACGAAGGAGATGCGCTGCAAGGAGCTGTACTCCACCATCCGATGGTTCCGCTGCGGGATAAGGCCCTGCCTGATCTGACTGGCGTTCCGGTCTTCATCGCTGCTGGCCGGCGCGATCCGATGTGCACTCCGCAGGAGAGCGAGGATCTGAATGCACTCCTGAGCGAGGCTGGCGCGGATGTCAAGCTGCACTGGGAGAATGGAGGGCATCAGCTCAGCCGTGCAGAGGTTGGCATGGCAGCTTCCTGGTTTAAGGAGAAGTTCCAGTAATACCTTGGATGCCATGATGTGCAAGTGCTAAACATTTCTTACCTATAGAAGGTAAAAATGAAAGTGAATATGATCAAAATACCGTCAACGACTTGACGGTATTTTTTTTATACTTAAGCCATCCAAGATAAACGAGGTGGTCAGACATGTCACAGACGATGGAGACAGTGAAGAAGCCTGGTCGGCAGATGACCGGCAGGCCCAAGCCCCGGGGCTCCTTGCGGCGGGGGGAGAATCTATGGGGGATTTTATTTGTAAGCCCGATGCTGTTTGGCGTCATCATTTTGGTGCTGTTTCCGATATTGGCTACGCTCGTGCTGGGATTCGCCGATTGGAACTTTGTGCAGGGCTGGGACGGAATCCAGTGGGTCGGGTTTCAGAATTTCCGACATTTGCTGGAGGACGACATCTTTCTCAAGTCCGTGCGGAACAACCTGATTTTTCTTCTGACGGTTCCGATCTACATGATGATATCGATGCTGCTGGCTATATTGATCGACCGGTTTGTTTATATGAAGGGATACTTTAAAGTAGCCTACTTCATGCCCTACATATCCAACATCGTTGCGGTTGCTGTCGTATGGCAGGTACTGTTCCAGCCGTCCTACGGGCCTATTAACGAAATCCTCCGGACAATCGGGATTTCCAATCCGCCCAAATGGATTGCAGATCCGAATTTTGCCCTGATCTCCATTATGCTGATATCGATTTGGATATCCATCGGCTTCAATCTGATCATCTATATTGCCGGACTGCAGTCTATACCGAAGGATCTGTACGAAGCAGCGGATATCGATGGAGCGAACGGCTGGACCAAGTTCAGGCGCATTACGCTTCCCTTGCTGTCACCGACGTCTTTTTTTCTGCTGGTTACGGGGGTTATCTCTACATTCAAGGTGTTCGACATCATCGCCGTCATGACACAAGGCGGACCGATCGGCTCTACGACGATGATGGTCTGGTATTTGTACGATACGGCGTTTGTTAACCTGAAGGTAGGTTATGCATCATCCATTGCCGCGGTACTGTTCGGGTTCGTCATGCTGATTACACTGGGGCAGTGGGCAGCTCAGAAGAAGTGGGTCAACTACTAGGAGGAGGGCGTTATATGCAGACACAAGCTGGCGTTGACTGGCGCAAGCTCTTCGTAACCATCGTGATGTTCGTTGTGAGTATGCTGTTCCTCCTTCCGTTCATATGGATGCTGGTCACATCCTTTAAGGTGGAAAGAGATGTGTTCGTGTATCCGATTCAATGGATTCCGCGGGAATGGAACGCGATCCAGAATTACAGGGAGGTATGGTTCGGTGATTATCCCTTCTATCTCTACTATTGGAACTCGATCAAGGTTAGCATGCTCACAACCCTCATCTCGGCAATGGTATCCGCGCTGGCAGCCTATGGGTTCTCCAAAATCCAGTTTGCCGCCGGGAATTGGCTGTTCATCATTGTGCTTGTGACCTACATGATCCCGGGTCAGGCCATTCTGATCCCGCAGTTTATCCTGTACCGCAACATTGGGCTGTTTGATAATCATCTCGGCCTCATTATGCTTGGGAGTTTCAGCGTGCTGGGGACGTTTATGCTGCGGCAATTCTTCATGGGGGTGCACCAGGAATTCATCGAATCCGCCAAAATCGACGGTGCGAGCCATCCGCGGATATTCTGGTCCATTGCGCTGCCGCTGGTAAAGCCCGCTGTGGCTACCTATGCGATTCTGCGTTTTATCTGGACATGGAATGACTATCAGAATCCGCTCATCTTTCTTCGAACGGATCGGCTGTTTACGATTCCGCTGGCGATGCAGAAATTTACGTCTTTAAGCGGTGAGTTTTATTCGCTGATTATGGCGGCGGCCGTGTCGGCCATATTCCCGCTGCTGATTGTTTTTATCATAGGTCAGAAGAGTGTCATCGAAGGAATTGCACTGGGCGGGGTCAAGGGATAGGCACAAGGACATCCCGGAGAATCGCGCTTCTATTAGAATGATATGATTGGGGAGGGCTCGATAACGATGATGAACAAGAAATGGTGGGCAGGGATACTTGCAGGGACGATGGCATTCAGTCTGCTGTCCGGCTGCGGCGGAGGCACGAAGGAACCGAGCGGTACGGCAGGAGAAGGCGCCGCCGAGGGTGGAGGGACGGTCAATCTGAGGCTGTATACGCACGGTACGGAGGAAGCCTACAATTGGAGCAAAACGATTCAAGCTTACGAGGATGCAACACCCGGTGTGACCATTGAGCTGGTTCAGCTAAGCGAGAAGGGAGACAGCCAGGAAGCGATGAAGAAGATGGACCTTGAAGCCGCGTCCTCGGCGCAAATGGATATTCTCATGTTCAGCGATCCGGCAGGGTATGCCCAGCGGGTTGCGCTTGGCATGGCCGAACCGCTGGACGAATACATCGCCAAGGACGGCTACACCGTGGAGACTGACTATAAAGTGGATACCCATCTGGATGGAAAAGTGTATGCGCTTCCCGGAAAATTCAACCCCTGGTATGTGCTGCTGAATAAGGACCACCTGGAGGAGGCGGGCCTTCCCGTTCCGACGGATTGGACCTGGGACGACTATGCGGACTATGCGAAGCAGCTGACTCAGGGCGAAGGGGCAAGCAAGCGCTATGGCACATATTTTCACGGCCCGCAAGGGGGTGGCTGGATGGAATTCCTGAAGCTGAAGATGGCTAACCAGCCGCAGGATGCCGACTTCCTGAAGACGGATGGGTCTTCCAATCTGGATAACCCTACATTTCGGGAGACGCTGGAGCTGAGAGTGAAGATGGAGAAGGAGGATCAGTCTTCTGTTCCCTATACCGACATTATCTCTCAGAAGCTGAATTACCGGACACAGTTCTTTAACCAGTCGGCAAGCATGATCACGATTGGAAGCTGGATGAATACCGAGATCGGCGGAACCGACAAGGTGCCGCTGGATTTCCAAGTGGCTGTCGCCCCGTATCCCAAAAACAAAGAGAGTGACCCGATCGGACTGACATCAGTCTCTACGGACTATGTGGCCGTTGCTGCCAAATCGAAGCACAAGGAAGAGGCTTACAAGTTTGTCCGCTGGTACACAACGGAAGGTCAGATCGTACAGGGCAAGAACATTCCTGCCTGGCAGCAGGTGAAGAGCGAGCAGGTGGAGGGAATCATCGACACCATCCTGGCAGGCACCAAAAGTCCAGAAAAGGTAGATAAAAAATCGCTTGTCGACACACTTGTTATCTCGAAAGCCTCGGCCATCGTTCCGCCTTCCTCCTATCAGGCCGAAGTGTACGAGGCGGTGAATGAGGAGTATGAGAAGCTGATCCTCGGCAATCAGGATATAGATCAGACCCTTAAGAGCACCCAGGAGCGTGTGAACAAAATTATCGATTCCAACAAAAAATGATCTGGTATAATAAACGAAAAAAAGGGGCGAGCCTTCGTCCCTTTTTTGCCATCGTATCTCGAAGCGTATAGGTAAGGAACACTCCGGGCTGAGGTGAAGGATATGCTTGAACGGCTCAAAAGATATGTGCCCAGCTCCATTCGTCATAAGCTGATTCTGGCGTCCGTCATGTGCATTATCGTTCCGGCAATTGTCAGCTTGATTCTGTACAATTCCTTAACGAAGGAAGCTCTGCGGCAGCAGGCAGTATCCAATGCCAATGATGCGCTGCAGCTGGTTCGCGGGTCCGTCACGAACCTGCTCCTGAGCAAGCTCAATATCGCCAACTACATCCAGGTGAATTCTACCTTGAATTCCTATTTCAAGCAGGTGGCTTCCGGCAATGAGGAAGAAGACCCGTACCGCCGATTCGTTGAATCGCATCGCGTGCTGGAGCTTCTGGACAGCTTGACGGTGGTGGGCGAGCACAGTTATGTTACCGTACTGCTGACAAACGGAGCTTATTATATGAATTATTCCGTAAGCGATTACAATCCGCTGGATTACAGGCGGCAGTCCTGGTTCAGGCAGGTCGAGCAGCTGCGGGGACTGGAGTCGCTGTGGACAGGGCCGGAGCCCACGGTGTTCCGTTCCGATCGGATCGATCATCCGAATCAGGTGTCCGTGGTGCGCACCCTTCGGCTTCTGGATTCGGAGGTTTACGGTTATGTCATCGTGACTTTTACCGAGGATCAAATCAGCAGGATCTTTAACTCTCTGTCCGAAGGCAGCGATGTGCTGATGATTGATGGGCAGGGGAACATTGTGTCGAGCACTCATCCGGACAGCATCGGCACCCCATTTGCCTACCTGAGCGAGACCGGAACGGCTGAGCCATACTCCATCGTTACGATGGACGGAGAGAAATATTTGATGGTGCAGCAGGACATTCCATCTGCCGGATGGCGGCTTGTAATGATGCAGCCGTACAAATCGGCAATCGTGAACATCAATGCCATTTTCAGCAGGGTGTTTCTGTTTCAGATGGGCTCTTTCCTGGTCTTCTTGCTGCTGCTGATTGCACTGGTCCGGACCTTTACGAAGCCGCTTGTTCGGCTCGGCAAGGTAGTGACGAGTGTGCAGCGCGGCAATTTGGAGGTGCGGTCGAACATCGAAGGCAATGATGAGATCGGCCGTTTGGGGCATCTATTCGATGACATGCTGGACCGGTTCAAGCTGATGATTGCCGAAATATCGGATAACCAGACCCGCAAAAGAAAGGCGGAGCTGAGGATGCTCCAGGCCCAGATTCACCCCCATTTCCTGTTCAACGTCCTGAACTCCATCCGGATGAAGGTTATGAAGCGGGGAGACCCGGACAGCGCCAAGATGATCGGCTCCTTATCGATGTTGCTGCGCATGACAATCAGCCGGGAAGAGGATGAAATTTATCTTCACGAGGAGATCGATCTGATCTCGCATTACGTGGCCCTGATGAATCTCAGGCAGAAGGAGGACGTCCGGCTGGAATTGGATATTGCCGCAGAAGCGTTCCTGTTTAAGGTACCGCGCCTCTTCCTGCAGCCGATTGTGGAGAATGCGCTGATCCATGGGTTTAATCAGCATGCGGGAACGATTGCCATAACAGCGGTTATGGAAGGCAGGCATATTATATTGAAGGTGAAGGATAACGGGATCGGCATGGAGGTCGCGACAAGGGAGTCCATCATCCGGAAAATAAGACAAGGAGCAGCAAACGCCTCGATACAAGATGAAGCAGGCAGCGGGAGTTTCTCCCGGATAGGTCTGCAAAATGTGATGGAGCGGATGAGAATGGTGTTTGGCGAGGCTTTTCAGTGCCATGTTTACAGTGAGCCGGGTCAGGGAACGGTGATCGAAATGCATATACCGGAAAGAGGGAATGCCGATGTATAACGTGATGCTGGTAGACGATGATTATCCGGTCATCGAGTTATTATCCGAGACGATATCATGGAATGAGCTGGGTCTGAACCTGATGGGAAGTTATGAGAATGGAATGAGTGCCTGGGAGCATGCCAGGACTCAACCCCCGGACATTCTGATCACCGATATCGGTATGCCCAAGATGAACGGACTTGAGCTGTCTGCACGCATAAAAGAGGTCAAGGCCGATGTCCGAATTGCCATTCTCTCTTGTCATAATGAGTTCCAATATGCCCAGCAGGCCATGCGCCTGAACGTGCAGGATTATCTGCTTAAGGACACGCTGGACCCCGAGGAGCTGGCACAGCTGCTGAGAAGATTCAAGCAGGCGATGGACGAGGAGGTCCAGAAGGGCTGGGAGCGGTCTCGCATGATTCATCTTGTGGACGAATCCCGGGAGCTGCGCAAGGAGCAGAGTTTTAAAAATTTCATCCACCAGCCCCTGCTGTCTCCGGAAAAATGGCAGCATGAGCTGTCGGAGTACGGCGTGCTGCGGCCTGGCCATCATTGTCTTCCCGTTATCGGATACCTGGAGGACGCACGGGATATCAAGCATCGCTTCGCCTCCAACCAGACGCTGCATTTTGCACTCTCCAACGTGCTGCGCGAGGTGCTGGACGACCTGAATCCGGATGCGGTGCATGTCGGATATGATGCAAAGACTTCATTGCTCTTGTTCTCCTATGCTCCCGGATTGAAAAACAACATATATGATGAAGTCGCCGCATGCCTTCAAGGAGTCCGGGCCACACTTACGAGCGTGCTTCGAATTCGAATGTCGTTTCTGGTTGGCAGTGGATGCGCAAGTCCGGAGGGGCTAAAGCTTGGGCTGAACGAACTGCTGGCTTGCGAGCATCAGCGATTTTATCTGGAACCGGGGGAGGTATCCAGATCTCTGGGAAGCCGGGAAAAGCCGGGACTTGGCCGAGCATCCGATCCCTTCGTCCATTATGAACAGGCCAGCTCGGAGCTGCGGGAATCGCTGCTTAGCAAGGATGCGTTCGATGCAGTCCGCGATACGGCGGATCGATGGATTGCCTGGATTCAAGAAAACCGGTTTGCGCCGGAACTGGTGAAGGACTGGGTCTTGAAGCTCCTGCTGGATATGAAGCTGCGGCTTCATCTTCTGCAATCGCTTTCCCCCGCTTATACGGCAGATGCGCTGCATAAGGAGATTATGGACATGGATTCCTTGAACGAGCTGCGGTCGTGGTTATACGCGCATTTGGAATCCACGGCACAGGCACTGGGCGGAGGATTTGGAGGCAGCCGAAGATCAGAGGTAGCGGATGCCTGCAAATATGTGTCCCTCCGGCTGGACCGGAGGATCACGCTGGATGAGGTAGCGGGCAGCCTGCATCTGAACCCGAGTTATTTCAGTCGTTTGTTCAAGAAAGAAACCGGCATTACCTTTATCGAATACGTAACCCGGATGAAGATGGAGCGCGCCAAGGATCAGCTGAGACAGACGGACCGCACGGTTGGGGAGATCTGCGAAAGCCTGGCCTATGACAATGTAAGTTATTTCAGCAAAATATTTAAGGCGTATGCGGGCGTAACGCCCATAGAGTACCGGAGTGGTTGATGGTTTAGATAGTAATCAGATTAACATCTTACGCGAAGCCAATATTTTAACAAGAAAAGAGCAATGGGGGTTTACTTGATGAGCAGGGAGCAGGAGCTGAAACCGGCCGTGACCCGCTGGGCTTCGGTGGATCTACGATTGTATTATCCGAATGGAGACCAGAGGTCATTCTGGGAAGATATCCAGAGCAGCGGGGCTTACGAGGAGGACATTGCCCAGATTCGGCGGGAAGGGGTACGGGTGCTGGCGGAACCGATCCCGCAGCTGACCTATGATTTATTCGCGCGGTTCGCCCGGCAGGGAACGAGACTGGAATACGAGAAGGTCTACTTCGAGCGAAGGCGGCGGCTGAATACGTGTGCTCTTCTGACCCTGCTTGAGCCAGGCAAGGAGGAGTATCTGCTGGCACTTCAGGAGATGATCTGGACAATCTGCGATGAGTATACCTGGTGTTTGCCGGCCCATCTGAACGGTGAGTCGTCCGCCAACATCCGAAGCACGATCGATCTGTTCAGTGCAGAGACAGGGTTTACCCTCAGCGAAATCCGCTTGCTGCTGCAGGATCGCTTGCCGCCGCTGCTGATCTCGCGGATGGAGGACGAGGTTGCAAGGCGCCTGTTCACCCCATTTCTCAGCCATGAGTTTGGATGGGAGACCGCAACGCACAATTGGTCTGCCGTCTGTGCGGGCTCCATCGGCTCTGCTGCCCTTCTGATGATGGAAGATACGGGTGAGCTGGAGGAGATTTTGTTGAAGACGGAGCGCTGCATGGCTTATTATCTGCAAGGCTTTGGTGCTGACGGAGCTTGTCTGGAGGGGCTGGGATACTGGAACTATGGGTTCGGTTATTTTGTGTATTATGCCGATTTGCTGCTTAAGCGCAGCCAAGGCGCAATGGATTGGTTCCGTGATGAGAAGGTGAGCCGCATCGCCTTGTTCCAGCAACGCTCTTTTTTGGGCGGGAGGGCGGTTGTCAACTTCTCCGACTCGCAGCCGGAAAACGCCGTACATATCGGCTTGTCTCATTATTTGGCTGGATTATATGAAGACTTCGAGACACCGCCTCCTTCCCTTCGGTCCGCGTACGGTGACGATCATTGCAGCCGCTGGGCTCCGGCTCTGCGCAATCTGATCTGGAGGGACCCCGGGAAGCCGGGAAGCGAATGGGGGGAGGCAAGCTATTACTTGCCGGATGCCCGGTGGCTGATCTCCAGAGTCTCGGATGGAGAGGAACTCTATGCATTTGCGGCCAAGGGCGGCAGGAATGACGAGCCTCACAACCATAATGATCTTGGTCATTTTATTCTGTATGGTGCGGGAGAGGTGTGGTGCTCGGATCTCGGCTGCGGCGAGTACACGGCGGATTATTTCGGCGATGGACGATACGATTATGATTGCAACGGCTCACAGGGCCATTCCGTGCCAATTATTGATGGGCATGTCCAGTGCGAGGGCGCGGACAGCGAAGCAATTGTATTGGAAGCTGCCACCGGAGAAGAGAGGGATGAACTCACGCTTGAGCTGACCTCGGCCTACTGCGCTCCGGTGCTTCGGGAATTCGTTAGGTCCTTGGAGTGGAACAAGCAGGAGGAGAGACCGGTATTAACGCTGCGTGACCGTTTTAATTTTCATTCGCCGCCGGGCAGCCTGGTAGAGCGAATTGTGACAAGGGTACAGCCCGAACTGAAGCAGCTGAATGAGTGCTGGATGGTTGTGCTGCGGGCAGCGGGTGCTGATGAGCAGGGGGAGATTAGGGAGCAGGAACAGGTTCAGAGGAAAGAAGAGGCTGCGGAAGGACTAGCAGCAGATGAACGAACCTGGAAGCGGACAGCCGTTCAAGATTCGGAATGTACCCGGGAGCCGGATCTTTCCATAGACGACAGACCGAGTCTGGCGATCCATTACGATCCCGAGCTGATGGAGCCTGAGCTGAAAGCTTATACGTTCCGTGATCATGATGGCAAGGATGCGGCTTGGTATGCCATTGATTTTAACGTGAAGGACCCGGGCTTGTGCGTGAATATAGGGCTTGGATTTCAATTCATATGAATCGAGGAGTGAAGAGGCATGGGAACAGAAACGGCATTAGATTGGTTGACGGAGGCCTGGGAGAAGGCGCTTGTAAAAATGCAGCGAAATGCAGTGCGGATCGGGGCGGGCTTTCCGCATGCCAGCCAGAACGGGGTTTATCAACTGGAGGCGCCGCATTGGTGGACGGCCGGCTTCTGGCCGGGGATGCTGTGGCTTCTGTACAATGACAGCGGCGATGCGGCATTACGTAGTTTAGCCGAGCAATGCGAGCTCCGTCTGGACGATGTGCTGAACGAGTATGTGCGTCTGGATCACGATCTCGGCTTTATGTGGATGCTGACCAGCATGGCCTCTTACAAGCTTACCGGCAATGAAGAGTCGAAGATCCGGGCGCTGAAGGCAGCCAATTACCTGGCTGCACGCTTCAATTTGAACGGTCGGTATATTCGAGCCTGGAATCCGTGGTCGGAAGGAGAGGACAATGCAGGTCTTGCCATTATCGACTGCTCCATGAATACGGCGCTGCTGTTCCAGGCATCCGAGGTCAGCGGCGATCCGCGCTATCGTCATATTGCCGAAGCACATATGGATACGGTACTCAGGGACTTTGTCCGTCCTGACGGGTCCGTGTATCATATCGTTCGTTACGATCCGGTATCCGGTGAGCGCATCGAAGGCATCGGAGGTCAGGGCTATGCGCCGGAATCCGCCTGGTCCAGAGGGACGGCATGGGCGATGTACGGCTTGACGCTTGCCTACCATCATACAGGTAAGCAGGTTTACCTCGATACAGCCAAAACGGTCGCGCATTTCTTTCTTGCGAACCTGCCGGAAGATCATGTGCCGTTCTGGGATTTCCGCGCACCGGACGAGGCCCGCATATACCGGGATTCTTCCGCCGGTGCCTGTGCGGCAAGCGGACTGCTGCTTCTGGCCGACAAGGTAGATCAAGGGCAAGCTGCCTTATACCGGAAGCCTGCGATCCGGATTCTGGAATCGCTGTACCGAAATTACGGCACTTGGGACAACGATGAAGAGGAGGGCTTGATTCTGCACGGCACAAGCCACTACCCGCAAGCTCAGAATGTCGACGTGCCTCTCATTTATGGTGACTTCTTCTTTGTGGAAGGTCTCGCGCGGTTGCGAGAGAAGGGGCCCTTTTATTGGGAGTAAGGAGAATGAGGGGGCAGTCTCGGTATTAAGAACAGATGAAGGAAGTTATAGAGGAAATACCAGATTTACGGAAACATGAAGAAACCGAGGAAGATCAGAAGAGATAGAGAAAACCGAGAAGATATTGGATTGACGGGAAAAGGATATGAAGCAGGCAGATCAGAGAGAGGATTGAGAAGAAGAGATAGGGAAAGCAGACGTATCAGAGAGAGGATCGAGAAAGGAAACAGGAGAAGCATACGCTTCAGATGGAGGCCCAGCCCGGAAGATAAGAGCAGAGAACCCCCGGAAATGGAGTGAGTATATAAGATGAGCATAGAGGGTGTTGGAAATCCCGGGGGTGGCTTTACACATCCGGTTTCCCAGAATCCGCTGAAGACAAGACTGGATGTGCAGGAGGCGCTCTCGCAGCTATTGGAGCCTTTGAAAGGGTATTACAGTGCGGAGCATTCCAGATTAATCCTTGGCAGCTCAAGTAAGAATGCCTACGCCAATATCGCAGAGATGGAAGGCTTCTCGCGGATACTGTGGGGACTCGTTCCGGCCATCGCGGGCGGCTCACACGAAGAACTATGGGAGCTCTGTCTTCAAGGGATACGTTCGGGAACCGATCCGGGACATGCGGAGTATTGGGGGGAGGTACGCGACTATGATCAGCGTCTGGTGGAGATGGCGGTATTCGGATTAGCCTTTGCCTTGGTTCCGGACCGGATTTGGCAGCCGCTGAGCGATAGAGAGAAGTCGAATCTCTATCAGTGGCTGGATCAGATTAACCATCATCCTTGTCATGATTGCAATTGGCTGTTCTTCCATGTGCTGGTGAACGTTGGCTTCCATAAGACTGGACTGCCTTACGATGCAGTTCTGTTGGAGAAAAATCTTCAACGGATTGAGGATTTCTATCTGGGTGCTGGCTGGTATAGCGATGGAGTTGGCGGACACTGCGATTACTACGTGCCGTATGCCTTTCATTTCTACGGCCTTGTATATGCAGAGCTGATGGGGGATGAGGATCCTGAACGTGCCCAGAGTTATCGGGAGCGGGCGGCGGTGTTTGCCCGTGATTTTGTGCACTGGTTTGCCCCTGATGGGGCGGCTATTCCATATGGACGCAGCCTGACTTACCGATTCGCCCAGTCGGCCTTCTGGTCGGCTGCTGCCTATGCCGGACTGGAAGGGCTGAGTCCGGGATCGCTGAAGGGGCTTGTCCTGCGAAATCTCAGATGGTGGTTTCAGCAGCCTATTTTTGACCGGGATGGTGTATTAACGGTGGGTTATGCCTACCCGAATCAGATCATGTCCGAGAATTATAATTCGCCAGGCTCCGTGTATTGGTCATTGAAGACGTTTCTAATTCTGGTCTTGCCAGAGGAGCATCCTTTCTGGTTGGCCGAGGAGCTGGAGATGACGAAGACAGAGACGGGGATAGGGACAGGAACAAGGACAGGCACAGGAAGCATGTCGGTGCAGGAGCCGGCACATCTGGTCATTTGCCGTGAGGAGAAGGCTGGTCATGTGGCAGCTTTTAATACGGGTCATCCCTCTACGAACGAGCATACACATACATCCGCCAAATACGAGAAGTTTGTTTACTCTACCGCCTTTGCGTTCAGTGTGCCAAGAGCCGAATGGGGACTTTCCCAGGGGGCTTTTGATTCCATGCTGGCCCTTAGCGAGGGTGATCATCTGTTCAGGGTGAAACGCTTGTGCAAGGAGACGCGGATACAGGAGCATGTATTATATGCGAAGTGGAAGCCGTGGAGAGACGTGGAGGTTCAGACGTGGATTGCTGCAGGCCTGCCCTGGCATATCCGTATTCACCGGATCAGCACGGGCAGGACACTGGATGCTGCGGAAGGTGGGTTTGCGTTAGGTTTAGGATCTCTGAGCAGCTCCCGTGCGGGAGATGGAGCAGCTTCGGCTTCCGGTACTTTCGGCACCAGCGCCATCTACGGCATGCTCGGTTACGATATGGCAGAGCTCATCTATCCGCAGTCGAATACGAATTTTTTGCATCCCCGGACCGTCATTCCTACGTTAAGGGCGGCGATGGACCCCGGGACGCATTGGCTGATTTCTGCCGTATATGGTGATCCGAGCGGTCCCGGCACTCCCGCCATTGAGGAGCCTTCCATGGAAGACGTGAAAGAAAGGCTGGGCGTCGAGATCTTGCAGCGTCAGATTACAATCACCACACAGACGGGGAATGTGATCGTGATTCCGATGGACTAACAAGCAGGTGGTCTCACCCGAACAGGTGTGAATCAGTGGTTTGTCAGAATTAATATAGATCATACAGATAGACACGCGAAAGCCGGGGGCATTAACCCCCGGCTTTCAATATCATGGCCTTCCGCCCGCACGAATCATCGCAAGGACTTATTTTGTCAAATAGGAACTGGTCAGAGGAACAAACAGGGAAGTGCCCGGACCTTCATCAACGATCTCCACAAAAATAAAATCGGCAGCCGATACATCGACGTCTACGCCGACCAGGCCATCTTCAGCAGTCAGGGACACCTTTTTGAGCGTTGAGTTGTTGTGGTCCATAATTACGATTTCTTGCGCACCGCCAGTCACGGCCAGCTCGAGATGCAGTTTGGCATATTTTTTACCCGTCATGATCTGGAAGCTGTTGCCTTGTTTGGCCGAATTGGTATGTAAATAAACGTCTTTATAATCCTTGCCTTTGTAGACCGTATCGCTGGAATCTTTGGTGTGCCAGGCCGATGTCCCCAATACGGAGGCTCCGAGTGAGCTTAATGATAACGGACTGGAGGTTTCGGATGGGGATCCCTGATTGCCGCCAATCAGTACTGAAGAAGTTGCGCTATCATAACGAATGTCGATATCCATCAGATCGCCTACAGCTCGCACAGGCAAGTACGTCGTGCCGTTATAGGTGATCGGCAGCACGGTTTTGCCGTTTGCGTCTTTTGGCGTTACCACCGTACCGTTTAACTTCAGGGAAATCTGGCTGTTCAAATAGGCTTTGATTGGCTCCAAAGCTGACGACGCCATAGCGCCTGTACCGATCCCCAGCGTGAGCGTACCCGCCAATAACCCATACAATACTTTCTTCCTCATTTAAAACCCCTCCCAAAATTTAGGTTAACTTTCATACTTTATAGTAGTAAAGTGTCAGAAGGAAGTCAACCTCTTGAAAGGGAAGGTCCGATCCTTCATGGACCTATCCAGGGTATCGGCTGTGCACCGGCTTATACTTGTTGTGAAAATGCCCTTTTTTCCGAAAGCATGTCAGAAAAGGGCGGGATATTTTCATGAAAAGTGATACAATGATAGAAATACGTAACGAAGGGTAGCGGAGGGATATACGCAAACCTGGCAGCGAAGTGGGAGTGTGATCTTAGAGAATGGAAGAGACGTATACGACAAAACGAACAGTCAGCATGGAGGACATCGTACGCGCACACCATGTGCTTCGCGAAGTGATCGTGCGGACACCGCTGCAGCGGGATGCTGTGCTGTCAGCCAAATATGACTGCGAAGTGTACTTGAAGCGCGAAGACTTGCAGGTAGTTCGATCCTTCAAGATCCGAGGCGCTTACAACATGATTCGCAGCTTGACCGAAGAGGAACGAAGCGAGGGCATCGTGTGTGCGAGTGCTGGAAACCACGCGCAAGGGGTGGCTTTTTCCTGTAATGCGCTGAATATTAAAGGCAAGATTTATATGCCAAGCACGACCCCGAATCAGAAGGTGAAGCAGGTGAAGCGTTTTGGCGGGGGCAGCGTGGAGGTCATCCTGACAGGCGATACCTTTGACGATGCTTATGCCGAAGCGATCAAGGCTTGCGATGAATTCGGCATGACCTTCATCCATCCGTTTGATGAAGCGAAGATTATCGCGGGCAACGGTACGATCGGCATGGAGGTAATGGAGGAGCTCGATACGCCAGCGGATTATATATTTGTAACGATTGGCGGCGGCGGTCTTGCTGCAGGGGTTGCAACTTATGTCAAAACCGTAAGCCCAACGACGCAAGTCATTGGCGTTGAACCGCTCGGCGCAGCATCCATGATCGAGTCCAAGAAGCAGGGCGAGGTCGTCACCATGAACGAGATCGACAAGTTTGTGGATGGCGCTGCGGTGAAGCGTGTCGGGCAGCTGACCTACGATATCTGCAACGAGCTGGTTGATGACATTGTGACTGTCCCGGAAGGAAAAGCCTGTACTACCATCCTTGAGCTGTATAACGAGAATGCCATCGTTGTTGAGCCTGCGGGCTCGCTGGCCGTTGCTGCGCTGGATATGAACCGGGACCGCATTAAGGGAAAAACGGTGGTATGCATCATCAGCGGGGGCAATAACGATATTGACCGGATGCAGGAAATCAAGGAGCGTTCCTTGATATACGAAGGATTGAAGCATTACTTCATGATTAACTTCCCGCAGCGTGCAGGTGCGCTCCGCGAGTTTCTGGAAGAAGTGCTTGGTCCGGATGACGATATCGCCCGCTTTGAATATACCAAGAAGCATAACAAGGAAGATGGGCCAGCCCTCGTGGGCATCGAGCTTCTGAGACCGGAGGATTACGGTCCGCTAGTTGAGCGAATGCAGCGCAAGGGATTGGATTATACAGAGCTGAACAAGAACATGAACCTGTTTAATCTGCTGATTTAAACTTCAGAGTCAGGCAGCAACCAGGTGATAAAAAAAGGCCGGAACCCCTGTTACCATCGGGAGTCCGGCTTTTTTAACATAGTTAACATTTAATTGGATGCTTGCCCTGGTGAATAGAGGTCACTGCATTTGCATGCTCACCATCAACTGTTTCTAGTCAACGACCGGAACCGCCTTGGCACGGTATTGTTCCACTTCCTGTGTCAGCTTGTCCTTGTTGCTCTCAAGCACATCGGACCAGGCTTTCAGTTTTTTGAGAAGGGCGCTTTTGGATACGGCGTCGCTGTTCTTCAGGGCTTTATCGAAGGCTTGCCGCACTTCCGGATCCAAGAGGTTGTCCTCGTATTTAATAAGCGGTGTATTGTTATACCCATAAAACAGACTTAGTTCGGTAAAACGAAGCTTCAGCTTCATGTCAGCAGCCCGGTTGGATTTGGGATAAGCCGTGAGAAAGGCTTCCAGTGAAAGCCCCCGGTCGATCACTTCGGACCAAGAGATAACCAATGCCGCATCACTGACCGCAGGCTTCTCGGATTCTACGACCATAATATCGATGTATGCCTGAACATCCTTGTTGATGTAGGGTTTGTAAGGCTCCAGCGTTTTATAATCTATAATCGGGAATATCACGCCTTCGGTTGTGTACAGTCGGTAGCCGCTGTCGCGCAGGTTAATGAGCACCTTCCGCAGCGTTTCGTCTTTGGCTTTGCTGATGGTGGTGTTAATCGGCTCCCCGTACTTGTAGAGATTCATCAGCTTATCCTGAATGCCGATTGTGTACACTTTATCGGTTTTTGCAGGGAGCGCGTCGTTCATTGCGTTCTCCAGCTTGAGTATCAGCATGGTGGCCTGATACTTGGTCACACTTCCGATATGCTTGGTGATATAAGACTTGGCGTAAGCCACGTCTGAATCCTTCAGCAGTTTATTGGCTTTGTTGTACACCGCATTGCCGAAGGCCGTGGGTTTACTTGAAGCTGCGCTGGAATCAGCTAGAGGTTCAGAAGCGGGTGCTGCGCTTGCGATGACACCGGTCTGGATGGACAGAATAAGTGCAAGGATGGCAGCAATCGCGGATTTTTTGGATTTTGACATATATATTCCTCCCTTACCACACATTACCCTTATCCTATCATCTTCTTCAGAGCCGTAGTTTACAATGTACTAAAAAATATTAAAGATTTTGTTATGCTTCCGTATCGAATTCATGACGAGTTTGTATCATTTGCTCGAAAAAAGAAATTTTGTCCCTGCGATCCCGACCAGGAACAGCACGAGACTGACCCATGGCGCAATCGTGAGTACCGGCAGCAGCCGTCCCAGCCACACACCGGCTATAAGAATCAACACCGTGATGGCCATATAAATCCCCATGCTGCGCACGTTGATCTTGCGCCGAGCTTCATCGGGCTGAAAGGTATCATTCTTCATCCATCTCATCAATGCGTGGATTAACACGTAAGAGCCCCCGGCAATCAGCACCAGGGTAGAAATTCGCACCTGCGTCATGCGTTCTACCGGGCCGCCTGTCCACGTTGTTATAAATCCGACCAGGGCCTGAACGAAGAAAAACCACGTTAAGGCGATCCACGGAATCATGAGATGGTATTGCAGACGGTTTAAGCCTTTCATTTTGGGCAGCTGCTCGACCAGTTCCTTGCAGTAGGATTCAGGATCGCTGCCGAATACCTCCTCGGCTGTTTTGCCTTTGGCCTGGGCATCCAGCAGATGCTGGGCGATCTCAAGCAGCAATTCCTCGCCTTTTGATTCCTCGACGGAGCTGCTGCGAATATATACAACCATGTCCTGATAGTAACTTAGATTGTCTGGTTTCATGGCATCCTGGAGCCTGTTGTTTTCCTTGATCATCTGTTTGGTATTCATCATTATTGTCCTCCACGGGTTAAAATATGGTCCACGCTATCTTTAAGCGTTCCCCAATGTTCCTTGAATTGTTGTAGAATATTCCGGCCTTTGTCGGTGAGATTGTAATATTTGCGGGGTGGCCCGCCGGCTCCGGGCGCAGGTCGGATGGTTCCTTCAATAAGCTGTTCTTTCTGCATGCGAAGGAGCAAAGGATAGATGCTGCCTTCACTTACAAACGTAAGCCCGCTGTCTTCCAGTAATGTACCAAGCTCATATCCATACACCTCCCGATGCTCCATAAGCGAGAGAATGCAGCCTTCGAGAATGCCTTTGAGCATTTGACTTTGGGTGGTCATGAATCCGATGATCCTCCTCTGGGTATGTTGTTATGCAAGGTACTGGGTCGAAATAAGATTATATTCTGAATGTGATAGACCTCAAAACCCTATGCACCCTGTATAAGAAGTGCTATCTGCCAACTACCTTGTTATGCAATATATCATATCAGCAGCATGCTTGCATTGCAAGGTAGCATGAACAATCCATGTCGTTATTCATAAAGAGGGTATAATTCCACGCCTCCTATTTCACAATAATAAGCATTCTGAATCTATACACGACTCCCTGCAGGTGCAGGGATAAGAAGGAGGAAATCACAGATGAGCGCTAACTTATATGATGATGAATTAAGCGGGGGAGAATCTATACCGGCTAACGGGCAATGGGTTGTCGACGGCAGTTCAGTTGAAAAGACGGTAGGCGAGTTAGAAGAAGGATACACTTCCGGCAGCGATGAGCAGGATTCTTCGGCTTCTTCCTTATGGGGGAATGAACCGAGTGAGGAAACCTGGATGAATGGTTGGAGCGGACGTAAGGAGACGCATGCCATGTTTCGCCAGAGCTATGAGTAGTGCGGGTTTACGTCTTCTGGCGTAGGCTTTAGTCAAGCAGGTAACGGAATCGCTGAATCCATGTTTCTGAGCTAAAGCTCCATATCCAATAGATGTAAACGGCCTCGTTCCCATTGCGTTGACAAATCCCTGATCACGATGCTAAGATAAGTTTAATTAATTCATATTAATCTTATCGGAATTATTAATATTAATGATAAAGGCGCGTTATCGCAAGGAGGAGTCGGCATGGAGCGGCAAATTACAATTCGTCATAACCAAGAGGAGCTTACAGCTACGATACATTATCCGTTAAAAGAAGCGGCAGAAGGTGGCAGATGCCAGCGGGTTCCGCTCGTCGTTATCTGCCATGGCTTTGTCGGAAGCCGGATCGGCGTGGATCGGTTGTTTGTCAAAACGGCACGCGAGTTTGCCGAGGACGGATATATGGTGATCCGGTTTGATTATATCGGATGTGGTGAGAGCTCAGGGAATTATGGCAGCGAGGGCCTCGATTCAATGATTGCCCAGACGCGTTCCGTTCTGGATTATGGCCTCAGCTGTGCCGATGTCGATCCTACGCGCATCACGCTCATCGGACACAGCTTGGGCGGCGCGGTGGCCTTGCAAACCGCCGTTCGGGACCGGCGGGTGAAGAATTTGATTCTGTGGTCGGCTGTAGGTTATCCATTCAATGACATCGTCAAAATCACCGGGCGCGGCGTCTATGATACCTCCGTTAAGACAGGTTCCGCTGATTATTTGGGATACTCGTTTACACCGGTATTTTTCGATTCCTTGGCTCAAGGGCAGCCATTCCAGGAAGCGATCAAGTTTACGGGCAATGTGCTGGTGGTGCATGGCACCTCGGACGAAGTCATCCCGGTGGATTATGCTTTCCTGTATCAGAAGGTGTTCTGGATGCGTCCGGAAGGGCGCTGCGATAAGGAAATCGTGTTCCAGGCGGATCACACCTACTCTGCGGGACCACAGCGGGAGCTGCTTCTCCAGCGGACACGGGATTGGCTGAACGAGCAGGAGCATATTCAGCAAGAATGGCAGAACTGGAGTATTTAAGGGAGTTATTTGGCATAT
Organism: Paenibacillus sp. Cedars; assembly: GCF_003184205.1. Classification (NCBI taxonomy): domain Bacteria; kingdom Bacillati; phylum Bacillota; class Bacilli; order Caryophanales; family Paenibacillaceae; genus Paenibacillus; species Paenibacillus sp. Cedars. The sequence goes on along the minus strand of NZ_CP020866.1, from coordinate 4,850,196 downwards.
TGGGCGGTTTAACGTTACAATAGAGTTGTCCCTTGATTTTGAAGCTGGAGGTGGCATCGATGACGTTACCTGCTTTATTTATTGCCCACGGTTCGCCGATGATGGCCCTGGAGGACAACGAGTACACCCGCTTCCTGGAGCAATTGGGACGGGAGCTGCCGACACCTAGAGGCATAGCGGTATTTTCTGCTCATTGGGATGATCCGGATCAACGGCTGACTGAAGACGCCGAGCATGGCACGATGCATGATTTTTATGGATTTCCGGAGGAGATGTACCAGATCACGTATCCTGCTAAAGGAAGCGTGGAGCTGGCGGCTCAAATCCGTGAACGGTTTTCGGCAAACAATCTGCATGCCAAAGCCGTAACCGGCCGTGGACTGGACCATGGCATATGGGTCATTCTGCGCAAAATGTATCCCGATGCGAATATTCCTGTGGTGGCCTTGTCCGTGGACTCCAAGCGCTCGCCACGCGAACAATATTCCATCGGTAGGATGCTGTCCGATCTGCGGGAGGAAGGCATACTGATTATCGGCAGCGGCGGCTTGGTGCATAATCTGCGGATGGTGCACAAGAGTGATGAGCCGGATGCATGGGCGGCTGCGTTCGATGAATGGATCGCAGAGCAGCTGTCGGAATGGAATCTGCACAATCTGTTTGCGTACGACAAAAAAGCGCCTCACGCGAGCGACGCGGTACCCTCCTATGGACGGGAGCATTTTGTTCCTCTGTTCTATGCGATGGGGGCTGCGGATAATGGCCGCAAGGCGAAGCGATTGTTTCAATCTTACCAATATGGCAGTTTGAGTCTGAACTGCTGGTCATTCGAATAATGAGAAGCCGGGCCTGGATGACAGGCTCGGCTTTTGTTGTGTATTGGCGGATGCCTGAGCTGGGAGATGTCTATGTGTGCGAGTCGGGTAGATGTCGTGGGGAGAACCTCTCATGTTGCACCGGACGCAGCGTTCGGTAGGGTCGGCCGGGCAGGGCCGGGCTGTATCGGACCTCAGATCCGCTATTTTTACTTTTTGCTCGCAATTGGGGGATCTATAAGACACACGATAGGATCGGGCCGGGCTGTATCGGACCTCAGATCCGCTATTTTTACTTTTTGCTCGCAATTGGGGATCTATCGGACACACGATAGGGTCGGGTCGGGCTGTATCAGACCTCAGATCCGCTATTTTTACTTTTTGCTCGCAATTGGGTGATCTATCGGACACACGATAGGATCGGGCCGGGCTGTATCGGACCTCAGATCCGCTATTTTTACTTTTTGCTCGCAATTGGGGGATCTATCGGACACACGATAGGGTTGGGCCGGGTTGTATCCGGACCTCAGATCCGCTATTATTGCTTTTTGCTCGCAATTGGGGGATCTATCGGACACACGATCCGTTAAATTGCGGATATCACGTAAAATGAGGGGCTAATTCGATGAATAACGGATCTCTGGTCCGTTAGTGTTAAAGAAAAGGTGGTTTTGGTCAAAATAAGGTCCGCTGAGTCCGCTAAAATTGAAGTAACTAGTCAGTGCCTTATAAAGTAACGCTCGAAAGAAAGTACAAGCTCGTATGCTAAACCTTGAATGTATGCAAAACTCGAACGTATGCTAAACCTCGAATGTATGCTAGACCTCGAACGTATGCTAAACTTCGAACGTATGCAAGACCTCGAACGTATGCTAAACCTCGAACGTATGCTAAACCTCGAATGTATGCTAAACCTTGAACGTATGCTAAACCTCGAATGTATGCTAGACCTTGCTCAAATGATGCCCCAACGCATGCCAGAACAAAAACAGCCCGGCTTGATTGCTCAAGTCGGGCTGTTAATCAATAGGCTAGATCCTTTAAGTTTTAGTTGCTTACTATATTAAGCCGTTTGTTTTTTTAGCGGTGTAGGGGTGTTGCCGTCGCCTTTGGTTGTTTTGTGCGTTACTTTGTTCCACAGGCCGCGAAGGTAAGGGAGTACCCAACGGTCGAGACCGATTTTACCGGCATTGGCTGCTGCGACGATGATCAGTACCTCTAGCAGTAACATTTGGGCGTTGGTGCTCACCGTGCCCGAAAAGAGGAACGCGGCATTCATGACAAGTCCCATCAGTGCGGCGAAGGTAGTGAAGGTACCAAGGATCAGCCCGACCCCTACGAGGAACTCGCCCATCGGTATGATGAAGTTGAAGATTTTCACGCCTGGCAGTGCTGCATGTTCCAGGAATGCTGCCCACCAGCCTTGCACGGCTGGATGATCTCCGGTTGCCTTGGCAATCGCGCCTTGCAGGAACCCGCCTGCTTCAAAACCGCCCGTCAATTTCCCCCAGCCTGCGACCATCCACTCATAACCGATGTAGACCCGAATGAAGGTCAGCAGCCACATTGCAATTTTGTTTGTTCTCAGCCAGTTGTTAAACATATAAACCACTCCTTAAAAGTATGATTTCTTTTCTATGAAAGCTTCCTTGCTGGTTCTCAGATGTGTTGAAGTTGTGCGCTGGTGTTGATTTAGGAAGATGATCATCTCTTTCATGTCTTTATTATAAGTGAAATAAATCACAATATATGTGATAAAAATCACATTTGTGATTAATATCATAAAAAATAATCATCTTGGGGAAATGGAAGCATGTGCAGGAGTAAGAGTATGAGAACTCAAGAGCAGTAGGATAGAGGAGTAGGAGTGGAGAGCAGTCGGTATACAGGATGGAGCGCAGATGTAGAAAGTAAGTGAAGATGCAGAATGTTGGTGTGCAAAGGGCAGTAGTAGGAGGGAGCATGAGCCGGTGCAGAAGTGTGGAGGAATAGAGTAGAGGCCAGTAAGCAGAATGAAGTTCAAATGTAGAAACTAGTCGAAGGAGCAGGGAGTTAATGTGCTTAGGGCAGTGTCAGGAATTGTACATGAGCGAACAGGGCAGCGGTGTACAGGAAGATGATTAGGGGAGCTGTATGTTGGATGAAGTTAGATGTAGAAAGTACTTGAAGGTGATGTGCAAGGTAAGGGAGCAGGAAATTGGTGTGCAAAGGGCAGTGGCAGGAGTGCGCTCATTAGCAGGAGTAAGCAGGAAGTCGTAAGTTGTGGGTGCATATGTGCAGAAATAGTCTAACATGTGAATGCGGTATACATATAGATCAAGGGTCGTACGGAGAGCAAGGATTGCCTAATAAGATACGGATGACCGGGATGGAATGCCGCAGTCACCCGTTGGTGTGAGTGGAGCACAAAGCTGTTCCGTACTGTGCCTGAAACTAATGAGCAGAATAATTGGGTATCAACACAGCAGGAGCAAGCTCTCAGGCTCCAAGTAAGAGAAAGAGCGGGTACTTAAGCTAAGGAGTAGGCGTAATGATCAGAACGACTGCATTTTCCAGCCTAGCAGGAGCAGTACATTCATGTTTTAAGCTGGCAAAGAAGTGGTTCACTGCTGTAAGCGACAGAGGGGAAAAGCCCGGACAATATACTTAAAGTTAATCGAATGAGTCGACTCAGACAGCAGAGGAAGCCAAACGCCACCTGATCGAGGAAAAAGATAACCACATTAAAACTGGAGTTAAGCTGGTATTACGTAATCTATTGATTCTGTTCTGCTGAATGCCATTGGTGCACCATAGAGACTCCTTCTACTCAGACTGTTTGCTTCTGAAGAGTGGAGGGATCGCTGCTGATTTTGACCCGGCGTGTGAATTTCTCCTGGAGATATGGCATAAGCCAGCGGTCAATACCGATCTTGCCGCCGTTGGCAGCAGCGAGAATAATGAGGAATTCCAGCAGCAGGAGCTGACCATTGATACTGATGGAGCCCGAGAACAGGAACGCTGAGTTCATCACAAGTCCCATAAGTGCCGCGAACGCGGTAAACGTGCCGAGGATTAGACCGAGCCCAACGAGAAATTCACCAAGGGGAACGATAATGTTGAACCATTTGACGCCCGGCAGTGCGGCATGCTTCAGGAATACGGCCCACCAATCTTGAACCGCGGGTTGTTCTCCTGTAGATTTGGCAATCGCCCCTTGCATAAATCCGCTTGCATCAAAACCTCCCATTAACTTGCCCCAGCCTGCCGTCAACCACTTATACCCGACATACACCCGGATGACCGTTAGCAGCCACATTGCGATTTTGTTTGATTGCAACCATTGAATAAACACCAGCACCACTCCTCCATGAATAATCATTCTCTTTTTTGTTTTCAGATTTTTGCAAATTTGAAATTCGTTAAAGCGATGATCACCGAAAAAAACAGCAACGATCTATTTAATGTCGTCTCTAAACAAATTATTCATATTTGCAAAAAACTGTATTTAAATACAGTATTCGCGTAAGGTGCGATTTGGCCTGGGTTCTTGGCATGAAAAAAAGATGACGGGAACCGAAGTTCCCATCATCTTTTCTGTTGAATCAGACTATGTTAAGCTGTGCGCTTTTTGAAATTTGTTGTCGTTGTTTCAGGCTCGCTGTCGCGGTGTGTAAACCGGCCCCACACACCACGGAGGTAAGGGAGTACCCAACGGTCGAGACCGATTTTACCGGCATTAGCAGCGGCTACGATGACCAGTACTTCAAGCAGCAGCATCTGGGCGTTGGTGCTTACCGTACCCGAGAAGAGGAACGCGGCGTTCATGACCAGTCCCATCAGTGCGGCGAAGGTGGTGAAGGTACCGAGGATCAGTCCGAGACCGACCAGGAATTCACCGAGTGGGATGATGAAGTTAAACAGGTTCACGCCCGGCAGTGCCGCATGTTCGAGGAACGCTGCCCACCAGCCTTGTACCGCCGGGTGATCGCCGCTTGCGTTGGCAATCGCGCCTTGCAGGAAACCCCCGGCATCAAAGCCGCCGGTTAGTTTACCCCAGCCTGCCGTCATCCACTCGTATCCGAGGTAGACCCGAATGATGGTCAGCAGCCACATTGCAAATTTGTTTGTTCTCAGCCAGTTGTTAAACATATAAACCACTCCTTAAGTGAGTTTTTGATTTTTGGATAATTGCTGTGTTTCTGATGTCCATGCTGTGGGTTCTTGTTGTCTAGAAGTGATCACCTTCTCTATGTTTTTATTATAAGTGAAAATATTCACAATATATGTGATAAATATCACAAAGTTGTGAACGTTCCAGAATAAGCACTGGGTAAGAATATGACAAACATGAAGACTAAGGCAATTGGTGAAGAATCTTGGCACAGATTGGTAGGGATAACGATTGTCAATGGTGAAAGTACGATGACACAATCAAATGTGATTTATAAAAAGACTCCTGAATTTAATAATTTAGCACATTATTGTTATCTGTTTAGAGATAGTACTTCCCAATATAGAGAATGGCTCTTGACGTGGAATTATTACGGTCTAGTGTTTAAAAGTGCTAGCTAACATCAAATACAAGAGGTTGTAATAGCACGTTCTATATCTAAAGTTGTCAAGACAGTAACAATAAAATAAACTAACTACATGTTCATGTAGTTAGTTTATTTTATAAGGAGGGAGAATGAATAATGACTATTAAAAAAAAGTACATAAAGGTCTTTCTATTTTTTCTCTTTATAATATTGATTATTGGGACAATTTATTATTTTCGCCCACAAAGTGCGAACGACGTGTTTGAATTGAAAAACGTGGAGAAAATAAATTTTAATGTAAGATTTGATGAAATTAAAGATAGTAAGTTTTTAAATACTGAAATTAGTGGAGAAGATGCAGATTATTTTATCCATTTATTAGAACTCTCCAAGTACCGAAGAGTTTTAGGTGGGACGAATATTCAAAGTCAAACAAATGCATATGATATCGTAATAGTTAATAAGTCAAACAATTATTCAATTGTGATTAATGATAGAGGCTATGTAGTTGTTGAAGTTAGTAATAATGAGAAAAAATATAAGATCTTAAGTTCAAGAAGCGACACACTGATAAAATTAATAGACGATATGCTAATGACTAAATAGTTTTCTCTCTATATTAGTATTGGCTTAAAGTACACTTAAATGTCTAAAGCTTCATATTCTGTTTGTACCATCTTGCAGTCTAATACTGGCATGTTTAATATTCTCACTATCTCATTGAGGTGCAGCATGAATGAGAAGTAAGTCATTTTAGAAATTACTGAAAAAAGAAGCTAACACCTTACTAAGTATGAAAAAATGCTAATACGTGGGAGGATAAATGCACGCATCAGAAGTCGCGGATACCGCGGCTTTTTTTATAGCTCACGTCAAGAACTTATACTTGTTTGCTAGATAATCCATTCCTCGTAATCCGAAAATAATAGCCAACTCCGTGAAGGAGATTCATGAGCCGATGGTATCCCTTCTTTATACAGACAAAGCACGGATTTTGTGATTAAATGTAAATTAAAGTTGAAACGTCGGTTGGAAATTTCGGGTAAAAGGGTTGGGATATTAGGGTAATAAGTAACGGGAGCGTTCATAGGGGGAAACAATATGTTTAGCAAAGGGTCTTTGTCTTTCAAGAGGTTTGCATGGAGGACAAGCTTGTTGTCGATTGCGGCTGTACTGCTGCTGTCAGCATGCAATGGGGATAAGAAGGCGGAGCCTGCTCCGACACCGGAGGTGGAGGCTCCAATGGAGCAGCCGGCAGAAGAAACGCAGGAGAATACGTCTTCTCCTTATCACGCACCTCTGACGGGATTGCCGTTAGAAGCGTCACTGACGCAGAGGCCGCTGGCCGTTATGATCAATAACGCACCAGCCGCAAGGCCGCAGTCGGGTCTGGGACAAGCGGATATGGTATATGAAGTTCTGGCGGAGGGAGGAATCACGAGACTGATCGGCATCTTTCAAAGCCAGTCCGGGATCGAGAAGATCGGACCGATTCGCAGTATCCGCCCATATCTGATTAATCTGGGCGAGAGCTATGGCGGCGTTCTTGTGCATGCAGGAGGCAGCCCTGAAGCTTATACGATCATTCAACAGCAGCGCAAGCAGGACATGGATGAGATCGGAAATGCAGGGGCCTATTTCTGGAGGGCCAACGACCGCAAAGCTCCGCATAATTTGTATTCCAGCGACGAGAAGCTCCGCGAAGGAGCGGCCAAGCTCAATTACGGCAACGATGTGCAGGTGCCGCAGTATACGTTCTATCCGGAGACAATCGCTGCAAGCGGCGACGGGGCAGAGGGCACTGAACCCGTGGAGGGGGTTTCCGGCGAACCCGCAGAGAAGGTCGAAATCAAATTTTTACTGGACAGCTATGTGGTGGATTATCAGTATGACGGCTCCTCGAATACGTACAAACGGTCGGTCAATGGATCTCCGCACGTGGATCTCAACGATAACGTTCAGCTTGAGGCTGCGAATGTAATTGTCCTCGGGGCAGACCATAAGGTGCTGGATGATGTGGGCAGACTTGCCGTGAACGTGGAAGCTGGCGGGGAAGCGATGCTGTTCCAGCGTGGAGAGGTCATTACGGGCCAGTGGGCAAGAGCTGCGGGTGATGCGATCCGTTTTGTGAAGGATGGCAAGGAAGTGCCGCTGGTTCCGGGAACGACTTATTTCAACATTGTGCCGAATGCGCCTTCTTTTGAAAGCCATGTAACCATCTCGAATCCTTAGGTTCTAAGTTCGGATAATCGACACGGTTCTGGGATAATTTGCACGCTTACGGAGATGTTAATAGGCAAGGGAAATGGAATGATATCCATACATTAACTCAGCTGTTGTTTTCTCACATTTTTGAGTGTTACTTTTCTATACACACCCTGCCATGGATGTGATAAGATATTCAAGGTTGTCTTATCTTTAAGGACGTTCGCGGCAATTTATCGAAAAAAGGGGTTAAGAGTATGAAATTGAAGAAGAAGGATATATTCTTCCAAACGCTGGAGAATATGGCCGATACGGTGGTACAAGCCGCAGATTATTTTTCGCAGCACGTTTCCAATCTTCAGGATGTGCTTGAATTCGCCAACGAAATGAAGAGATATGAGTCGCAGTGTGATACCTATACACATACAATTATCACCGAGCTCAACAAAACGTTTATCACGCCAATCGAACGCGACGATATTATGGATCTGACAACCAGCTTGGACGATGTGATGGACGGACTGGAGGCTACGGCATCCCGATTCTATATGTATCAGTTGGGTAAACCTGATGAATACATGGTGCAGTTTGCGGAAATTCTGCGTCAATCGGCTTATGAAATCCAGAAAGCCATTCATTTGCTCTCCCAGAAAAAACTTCTGGCTATTCGTGAGTACACGATTCGCCTGAACGATCTGGAGAACCAAGGCGACGAACTGCTGCGTATCAGCATCAAGGATCTGTTCGCTACGGTATCTGACCCGATTCTGCTGATCAAGAAAAAAGAGATTTACGAACGACTTGAGACAACCACGGACACCTGCGAAGACGTGGCTAATATGCTGGAATCCATCATTATGCGCAACTCGTAAGGGAGTCCTGAACTATGGATACAACGATGGTAGTACTAGTAATTGTTGTTTTTTTGGCGCTTGCATTTGACTTCATTAACGGGTTCCACGATACGGCGAACGCCATAGCAACATCGGTATCAACCCGGGCCTTGAAGCCGCGTGCGGCAATTTTACTTGCAGCCGGCATGAACTTTGTCGGTGCGATGATGTTTACCGGCGTTGCCAAGACGATAGGGGGCAGCGTGGCGGATCCCGCAGCACTGGATAACGGTCTGCAGGTTGTGATTGCAACCCTGCTGTCAGCGATTATCTGGAACCTGGTCACCTGGTGGTTTGGTTTGCCGTCATCTTCTTCCCATGCTTTGATCGGAGCTTTGGCAGGAGCGGTATTCGTTGGAGCGGGTAGTGATAAGCTGAATTATGGCGGATTTACCGATATTGTGCTTGCGCTCATCCTATCACCCATTATCGCGTTTGTTATCGGTTATCTGGTGATGCAGCTGCTAAAAGTCATCTTTGCGAAGCGCAGTCCGCATACGGTGAACAAAGGCTTCCGTACTATGCAGATTTTTACCGCGGCACTGCAATCCTTCACGCACGGTACCAACGATGCACAGAAGGCGATGGGGATTATCACCTTTGCCCTGGTTACGTCAGGTCAGCTGTCCGAGATGGAAGTTCCATTCTGGGTTAAACTCTCTGCAGCTACGGCGATGGCCCTTGGGACCTCGGTAGGTGGCTGGAAGATCATCAAAACCATGGGCACGAAGATTTTCAAAATCGAGCCGATCAACGGATTCGCTGCTGATTTCACGGGAGCTTCCGTTATCTTTTCAGCTACGCTGCTTCACTTGCCAATCAGTACGACGCATGCGATCACATCGGCCATACTCGGGGTAGGTTCAGCAAAACGCTTCTCCGCTGTAAAATGGTCGCTGGCAGGACGTATTATTGTAACCTGGTTTATTACCATTCCGATTACGGCCGTGCTGGCAGGCATCATATTTAAAATTCTTTTCTAAACCAATTAACGCTACATTACACATAGATTATGGATAGTTGTGGGGCCAATCAGGAATCGATTGGCTTTTTTTGTTTAAAGAAAACAGCAGGTGCAGGGAAGGGGAGAATGCTATCATGATTCGCACATTAGCCATTACGCCAAGCTATGAAACGGTCACCGGGCTTTCACTCGAAGAGATCCGGATGGAGGACTACGCCTGGATCTGGGCGGATTTCAGCAATCCCACGCCGGAGGAAGCGCGGATGCTGGAGAGTTATTTTCATTTTCATCCGCTGGCGGTGGAGGACTGTCTGCACATTCTGCAGCGGCCCAAGCTGGATTATTACGAACAAACGAAGTTTTTTGTCCTGCATGCACTTCAGCCGGATACGCTGCAGGCGGTGGAGGTGGATCTGTTTCTGGGCCCTGCGTTTGTGGTCTCCTTCCACCAGCAGGAGCTGTCCGAAATGGATGATGCCTGGGAACGGGTGACCTCAGTCGCCGGCAAGGGACCGCTCGGTCAGGATGGTCCAAGCTTTACGGCGTATACCATTATGGATAAGCTGGTGGATCAGTATTTCCCAAGCCTGTTTGCCATAGAGGATGAGCTGGCCGAGCTGGAAAGCCAAGGGGAGAAGGATTCCGTTGAGGACCTGATGAATCAGGTGTTTGCGCTTCGTTCCAGACTGCTGCGCCTGCGGCGGACGGTCGTGCCGATGCGGGATCTGCTGTACCGGATCGTGAACTCGCAGCATATGGAGCATCACGCGCACCATGCCTATTTTTCCGATATCTATGATCACCTGCTGAAGCTGGCGGACATGATTGAGGCGGACCGCGAGATGACGGCGGATCTTCGGGACAGTTACATATCGGTGAATTCGAACCGGATGAACACGATTATGAAAACACTCACGGTCATCACGACCATATTCATGCCGCTCACCCTGATCGCCGGGATTTACGGGATGAATTTTGAGAATATGCCGGAGCTTGGGTGGCATTATGGATATTTCCTTGTGCTTCTGCTGATGTTTGTGCTCGGGGGCGGCATGGTGACGTGGTTTATTCGGCGAGGCTGGTTTAAATAAGAGGGTTCGTGGACGTGAAGTCGTTAAGCTCTTCTGAATCAGACGGACTTCCTTCCAGTGTCTCTGCCGTTCCAAGTTTTAGGTAAATGTTGATCGGATCATCGGGAAGGGTTGTCCTACATAAAAAAGGCGAATGCTGAATCGCTGTGGTTCTTGTTCTTCCGTAAGGGGTATAAGCTTGCTGAGGGGGGACTGCATATGAAGCCTGGGCTCAAACCACATCCCAAGAAGCGTACATCGCGTCATCAAGATGAGCCTGTTCGTAACCGGCTCCTGCGCCGGATGTTCCGCTTGGCCTGGAAACGAAAGCGTAAGCTGGCCGTTACGAACCGTTACGAGGTTGGCATGGTCATCAGCGAAATTATGACAGGGCTGCTGTTCATTGCGGGCAGCATTCTGATGTTCTATCCGCAGATGAAGCGGATTGCGACGGTGCTGTATCTGCTGGGCAGCATTACGATGCTGCTGCGTTCCGGTCTGCGCGGCTCCTATTGGTTCCGCCTGAAGTCACTTGAGAGCGACGAGCAGCAAGAAGCCGGTCCCGAAGGGGACTGGACGCGCTGAATAGAATCATATTTAGGAAAAAGATAGGGCTCCAGTCTGGAATTGACAGACCGGAGCCTACTTCGTCATGTATGAGCTTGCTATTTATCCCGCCTGTTGTTCGCTAAGGCGCAGCTGCGCTGTTGGTCAGAGCAGATCGTCTCAGCTGTTCAGAGGCTGTGGTCTTGCTGAAATGCGCGGTGCTGATGCCGAGATTTCACTTCAGATTAACGACGACGTCTGCCTTTGCGTGATCCTGAGCTTTTGCGCGAGCCGGAATGTCGTCTGCCCCCCGAGGACCGGCGTTTCCGCGGTCTGTATTCGTAGTCGTCGTTCTGGTCCGTGTATGCCGTGGATGATCCGCGGCCGCCCTTCTTCTTCGTGAACGCGCCTGCAAGCAGGGAAACCATGGGCGCAAGCTGCTGGAAGCCCTGCATGACCTTCTGTACCTTGCCGATGTTGTTAACCAGCCCGTCGATGCCCCCCATCCGATCGATGAGGCCCTTGACGTCACTCAGATTGTTGACCCCGAGGCCGCCAAGGAGTTTACTTATTCCGCCTCCACTCCCGCTGCCGCCTCCGCCGAGGAGACTTGCCAGACCCCCGCCGCCAGAGTTGCTGGATGGTGTTAGAGCCGAAGCCGAAGCCTCCATGCCCGGTACAGGCAGCGTATCGTTTGAAAGAGCGTCAGCGTATGGATACAGATTGGATTCGCCGACTTCTGGAAAATCGCTGTATGGAGAAATACCGGGGTATGACGTTGGCTCCTGCGGCAGTGAATCATATTCGCTTAGCGAGCGCTTAGAAGAGGAAGGTCGGCGATGATAATAGTGAGAATGACCAGTCATGATATCACTTTCCTTTGTGAGTTAAGATACTATACTGTATGATACGGGCGGGCGATGGGTTTAGGCGAATACCCCTATTTTCGGGATAGGAGCGGAATCGGGCGATGGCCCAGGAAGGTTTTGGCGTGTCCTTCGTTAGGTGAAAATAAGAGAGTACATCAGGGTGAATGACCTCTCGTAATGGTTGTCCTGCAGTGCGTGAAATCGTTAATGCTTGAAAAGACTATATCCGCTCGGGTACAATGGGAGTGCGAGTGTTATACACAGTAACAATAGGGGATGATCATCCAGTGCAATTAAAGAAGTTAAATGATAAAAGCATCGATCAATTATTCGAAGCTGTATTAACCCTGAGCAGTGTGGAAGAATGCTATGTATTCTTCGATGATCTCTGCACCGTGAACGAAATCCAGTCCTTGTCACAACGGCTCGAAGTAGCGCGTATGCTTGGCAAGGGTTGCACATACAACCAGATTGAAGCAGAAACGGGAGCAAGCACCGCAACCATCTCGCGTGTGAAGCGTTGCCTGAATTACGGCAATGACGGTTATAAAATGACGCTGGAGCGTTTAGGGCGTTAACACCATGACGAAGCCGGGTGTGCTGGTCATTAGTCATGGTTCGCGTGAACAGAACTGGGTGTCGCTGGTGGACGAAGCCGTCCACGAATTGGCGTCCCGCATGGATATACCGGTCGTATCTTCCTATCTGGAATTGGTAGAAGGCCGTCTGATTCAGGACGGCATTACGGCCTTGGAGGATCAGGGTGTCACTGACATCGTGGTCATTCCGTTATTTGTCTCGTCCGGCAGCACACATGTTGACGAAATAGCTTATGCTATAGGAGCGAAGGCTGTTCCGGACATGGAAACCGACCTTGCGCCGTTCAGGGTACGATCCCGGATTCACTTCAGTGTGCCGATGGATGACGACCCCGAGATTGCCGCAATGGTATGGGATAAAGTAAGAGAGCTGTCCGTGAATCCGGCGAAGGAGGTCATTCTTCTTGTCGGACACGGCAGCAGGCATGATCTGTTTCGCCGCCGCTGGGAAAAGGGTATTAACTCATTGGCACGGCGAGTTAGCGAAGTAAGCGGTACAAGCGCGGATTATGCCTTACTCAGTCCCGGCGATGTGCGGGACAAAGTGACAGCATGGATGGAGCGCGGCTGCGATGTGATCGTAGCTCCGCTTTTTTTGAGTGAGGGGTATTTTACGGAGAAGGTTATACCCGATCGGCTCGAGGGGCTTGAATGCCGGTATACCGGCAGGACTTTGCTTCCACACCCGCTGCTTCCGCAGTGGATGGAGTCGCAGGCCAAACTTCTTCTTCAATCCTTGAAATCATAAGTAGGTGGCGTATCGTTAATGAGAAGTGCAAGGTTAATCTATAATCCAACCTCCGGCCGGGAGGAGATGAAGCGTCGGCTTGCTGATATTTTGGACCGTCTGGACAGTGCTGGCATTGAAACCTCCAGTCATGCTACCAAGGGGGAGGGAGATGCTACCCGTGAAGCTGCAGATGCTGTAGAGCGGGGGTACGATCTTGTGATTGCCGCCGGAGGAGACGGAACGATCAATGAAGTTATCAACGGGATGGCTGGCAGGGATAACCTTCCGCCGCTCGGCATATTCCCTATGGGGACCACGAATGATTTTGCAAGAGCACTCGGCATCTCGAAGAACTGGGAAGAGTACTGCGATCTGGTGATTCGAGGCGAGACACGTCCGATTGACGTGGGCAAAGCCAATGATCGCTACTTCATTAATATAGCGGGCGGCGGTACGCTGACCGAGCTCACCTACGAGGTGCCAAGCAAGCTGAAGACGATGATCGGGCAGCTGGCGTATTATTTGAAGGGGATCGAGAAAATGGTCAGCCTCACGCCGCAGGAGCTCATCATCAACGCCAGCGGTCATGAGGCGATCCATGACGAATTCATGGTGTTCCTCATTGCCAACAGCAACTCGGTCGGCGGCTTCGACAAAATCGCGCCGGGCGCGAGCATTGACGATGGCCTGTTCGACGTCATTGCGCTGCGCAAGTGCAATCTGGCGGAGTTCGTGCGCGTCGCAACCCTCGCCCTGCGCGGCGAGCATATCAACGACAAGAAGGTCGTGCATTTCCGCACCGACTATATGGAGGTCGTCTCTCCCGGACCGGTTCAGCTGAACCTGGACGGCGAGTTCGGTGGCGTCCTGCCGGGCACGTTCCGTGTCCTGCCGCAGCATTTAAGGATTTTTGGGTGAGATGGCGGTTGTGGGAGATGGCGTTAGTATGCGTAGGAAGCGATAACTGACTGTTGGGCGATAGCATCGGGTGCATAAGACACGGTGGCCTGGCCGATAGTTGGGAGTCAGCGCCGAAGTGCTAACTAAGCAATACCCAAGGCTAGAGATAGCGCCGAGTGCGTATATGACTAATGATTGTTTTGTCTGAGTCAGTGTACTAGCCAGGATATCAGGGATAGGCAGGCGATTGAGGCGATGGGCCATTGGAAGAGATGGAACAGGCTGCGAATCGCCGTTAAGACTCCAGGCTGTTGTAAGTAAATGATTGGATTTGCAGGTTCTTGGATTGAATAACATAGGAAGCTCCCGTATAATGATGGACGTGAGCTTGTGCGATAAGCTCCCTTGGGGGAGCTTTTTGTTGTTTAAGTGAAGGAACAGTAACGGAGAGCATCCGCTTTTATTATGGATGATGATCCGATGGGGAATATAGAGTAGCAAGAGACAAGTTGAACGGAAAGAAGTGAACAGCACAACATGAAGAAGAACCGCAAGGGAAGCGACATGCGCCGCAGCGGCAAGCCGGCGGCGTCTTCGGCCGCCCTCCTGGACCTGCCGGTGGCCAAGAACGACGAGGTCGTGATCGATATTATAGGAATGAATCATGACGGGGAAGGAGTCGGCCGTGCGGATGGCTACACCCTGTTCGTTCAGGGCGCCCTGCCGGGCGAGAAGGCCCGGGTGAAGGTGCTCAAGACCAAGAAGCAGTATGGCTACGCCAAGCTGCTGGAGCTGGTCGAGTCAAGCCCGAACCGCATCGCGGCCCCGTGCCCGATCTACGATCAATGCGGCGGCTGCCAGCTGCAGCATATGAGTTACGCCGGTCAGCTGGAGTGGAAGCGCCAACTGGTGGTGGACAACCTGGAACGGATTGGGAAGCTGCGGGTGCGTGAGGGGAACGGAAGCGGCAAAGGGACCGCATTTGGGGCCGGAGCGCAAGGTGGAGAGACGCCTGCGGGGGCAGGTGTGATGTATGAGCGGAGTAGCACAGCTGGTGGAGGGGACATTCAGAATTCTGAAACCAACGGGGCGAATCCTGCCGTGTCCGGCGTTGAATCAGATCAAGAGGGGATCCATGTGCGGCCAACTCTCGGTATGAGCGAGCCTTGGCGCTACCGCAACAAGTCCCAAGTGCCGATCGGCGTAACGGAAGGCGGCCTGGTCGGCGGCTTCTACGCCCGAGGCAGTCACCGGATCGTGGACATGGAGACGTGCCTCATTCAGCATGAGCAGAACGACGAGGTCGTTAGCCGCGTCAAAGCCATAGGGCGGAAGCTAGGCATCACCGCCTACAATGAAGAGACTGGCCAAGGCCTGCTTCGCCATGTCGTGGTGAAGATCGGTTTTGCTACCCGGGAGATGATGATTGTGCTCGTCACGAACGGCGAGCGGATTCCACGTGTGAACGAGTGGATCTCTGCGATCCGTGAGGAACTCCCGGCTGTGGTGAGTGTTTGCCAGAACGTGAACACACGTAAGACCAACGTGATATTTGGTGATGTGACCCGTGTCCTGTGGGGGCGTGAGGTCATCCATGACTATATTGGAGATGTGAAGTTTGCGATTTCTGCGCGTTCCTTCTACCAGGTGAACCCGGCTCAGACGGAAGTGCTGTACGGTAAAACGGTGGAGTATGCCGGATTAACCGGGGAAGAGACCGTGATTGATGCCTATTGCGGCATCGGGACGATATCCCTATTCTTGGCCCAGCATGCCAAGAAGGTGTACGGGGTCGAGATCGTGAAGGAAGCGATCGAGGATGCGCGTGCGAATGCCGAGCTCAATGGTATGAAGCATGTGGAGTTTGAAGTCGGAGCATCTGAGGATGTAATTCCTCGTTGGAAAGAGCAGGGCATCGAGGCAGATGTCTTCGTGGTTGATCCACCGCGTAAAGGGTGCGACCCGCGACTCTTGGAGACGATTCTTGAGATGAAGCCGGAGCGTGTGGTGTATGTGAGTTGTAATCCAAGTACGCTGGCACGGGATTTGCGTGTGTTGGAGGATGGCGGGTATCGGACGGTGGAGGTAACGCCAGTGGATATGTTTCCGCATACGGTGCATGTGGAGTGCGTGGCGGTGTTGGTGAGGAAAGACACAGATCATTAGAATCATTATGTTTACTGGGTTTTTAGATGTGATACAGAGTTTGAATGTTATTGGTACAGAGGACGAAAGGTTGTAGACAAACATTATTTCAAGTTTACAGTGACCAATTGGAAAAATTCATCACGCTCTGCATGTTACAGTGAAAGGCGAAAACACGAAGTGCAATCGTGTCATTATCGAGCTGTATGATCTTGGTGTAGATATAAAAACGCCTGCTGGTAATACTGTGAGGACCTATAACATGGCAAGGACATTATGCGCTATATCGCGAAAGCATAATAAAACAGATCACAGGTCCCTTTAAACGCTACGTTAGAAGAAAAGACAAGAACATTGCATTGCTTTGTGAATATGGCAAGAAGGAAAACTTCAATTTAGAAGTGCTTCTATAATCAATGTATAAGAAGAAATATTGGAGGTATACAAATGTCAAGTACAGCACAACGTGCCGAATTACAATCCCAAATCTGGAAAATAGCCAATGATGTCCGTGGCTCAGTAGATGGATGGGATTTTAAACAATATGTTTTAGGAACGCTTTTTTATCGTTTCATTAGCGAGAACTTTTCTAGCTATATTGAAGCGGGAGACGAAAGCATCAAATATGCAGAACTTCCTGATGATATTATAACGAAAGAAATCAAAGAGGATGCCATTAAAACAAAAGGTTATTTCATATATCCGAGTCAGCTGTTTGCTAATATTTCGAAAACCGCCAACACAAATGAAAGCTTGAATACAGATTTAGCTGCTATATTTTCTGCTATTGAAAATTCAGCAAATGGATATCCATCTGAACTAGATATTAGAGGATTATTCGCGGATTTTGACACGACAAGCAATAGGTTGGGGAATACTGTAAAGGATAAAAACAGTCGTCTTGCAGCTGTGATTAAAGGTGTTGAAGGGCTTAATTTTAGAGGTTTTGAAGATAGCCAAATTGACCTTTTTGGTGATGCTTATGAGTTTTTAATCTCAAATTATGCTGCAAATGCAGGAAAATCTGGGGGAGAGTTTTTCACACCGCAGAGTGTGTCTAAGCTTATTGCTCAATTAGCCATACACGAGCAAACAACGATTAATAAGATATATGACCCTGCAGCCGGTTCAGGTTCATTGCTATTACAAGCAAAGAAACAGTTTGATGCTCATATTATCGAAGATGGTTTTTATGGACAGGAGATTAATCATACTACTTATAACCTTGCTCGTATGAATATGTTTTTACACAACATAAATTACGATAAATTTAATATTGCTTTAGGAAATACGCTTCGAGATCCTTACTTTGGCGACGAAAAGCCATTTGATGCCATTGTTTCTAATCCACCCTATTCCGTAAATTGGGTTGGTAGTGATGACCCGACACTAATTAATGATGAAAGATTTGCTCCTGCAGGCGTATTAGCACCAAAATCTAAAGCTGATTTTGCCTTTGTACTTCATTCGCTTAGCTACCTTTCAAGTAAAGGTCGTGCTGCTATCGTTTGTTTCCCTGGTATTTTTTACCGTGGTGGTGCAGAGCAAAAAATTAGAAAGTACCTAATTGATAATAACTTTGTTGAAACGGTTATTTCACTAGCACCTAATCTTTTCTACGGGACTTCAATAGCCGTTAATATCTTGGTTCTCTCTAAGCATAAAACCGATAATAAAACTCAATTTATCGATGCAAGTGGAGTAGATTTCTATAAAAAAGCAACCAATAATAACATACTGACAGATGAAAACATCGAGCAAATTATGAAAATGTTTGGCAGCAAAGAAGATGTTGAGCATGTTGCAAAATCTGTTGATTATGATTCAATCGTACAAAACGATTACAACCTATCTGTGAGCTCCTATGTGGAAGCAAAAGACACAAGGGAAGTCATTGATATAAATGAGCTGAATGCAGAAATAAAAGCAACTGTAGCCAAGATAGACCAACTTCGTGCCGAAATTGATGACATTATTGAGGTGATTGAATCTTGATTAATCCTAATTCTATCGATAAATTGCTTGATGGGGTTGAGGTTGAGTGGAAGCCTTTAGGGGAAGTTGGCAAATTTACACGAGGCAAGAGATTTGTAAAAACCGACATGCTTTCAGAGGGTTTTCCATGTATTCATTATGGTGAAATGTATACGCATTATAATATCTGGGCAAATACGCCAAAATCATTCTTAAGTCATGATTTAGCTGCAAAGCTAAGAGTTGCAAATCATGGTGATGTAGTAATTGTTGCCGCTGGCGAAACAATTGAAGATATCGGAAATGGTACCGCTTGGCTCGGAAATACAGGGGTTGTTATTCATGACGCTTGTTTTTCATATAGAAGTTCTTTGAATCCTAAGTATGTTTCATACTTTTTACGAACCAAGCACTTTCATGACCAAATTAAGAAACATATATCTACGGGGAAAATTTCAGCGATTAACGAGACTGGTTTAAGAAAAGCAAAAATTCCTATTCCCCCCCCTGAAGTGCAAGAAGAAATCGTCCGTATATTGGACGCATTCACAGAGCTTACAGCGAAGCTTACAGCAGAGCTTACAGCAGAGCTTACAGCTCGTAAAAAGCAATATGAGTATTATAGAAATCGATTTTTTGAAGATTTAATAGACTCTGGCGTACAGAAAAAGAAAATAGGTGATTTTTGTGACCTTTTAACAGGAAATCCTTTTGATAGTTCACAGTTCACTGAAACGGGTACTCGTCTTATGCGTGGAATGAATATCAAGCGAGGCGTTCTTGATTTTTCTGAAAACAATAATAGATATTGGAAAAATGACGATGGACTTGAAAAATATCATTTAAGAGCAGACGATATCGTGATTTCCATGGATGGTTCCCTTGTAGGAAAAAGTTATGGCATGGTTAGTGAAAAGCAAATACCATTACTATTAGTACAGCGAGTGGCACGTATCCGTACGGAACAAGCTAATAGTCATTATGTTTACCACTATATCGCGAGTGGTGCTTTCAGCAATTACGTTGATTTAAAGAAAACTGGCGGTGCTATACCTCATATCAGTTTAAAAGATATCGCAAATTTTACAATTCCGATGCCAGATATTCAAACACAGGATAAAATTGCATTATTTCTCGATCACTTCGATACCCTTGTGAACGATATTACCGAGGGTTTACCTCGTGAAATAGAGATGCGTCAAAAACAATACGAATATTATCGTGATATGCTACTTTCATTTCCGAAAAGTGAGGTAGAAGCATAGTATGGGAAAGAGTTTAATTGAAATTGCACAACAATTAATAGATAGCAATAAAAAAGTTCAATTAATGTATGGCTTTAATGGAAATGGAAAAACCAGACTATCAAAAGAATTTAGATTGTTGGTTGCACCTAAAAACGATACAGAGACGGACGAAACGGGACTAGCTAGCAAAAAAATCATTTACTATAACGCTTTTACGGAAGATTTGTTCTATTGGGACAATGATCTAGCAAATGATATTGATTTAAAACTTAAAATTCATCCCAACTCTTTTACTGAATGGGTGCTTAATGAACAGGGTCAAGATCAAAATGTCATTAGTCATTTTCAGAATTATACTGATCGTAGATTAACACCTAAATTCAATTCGGATTATTCGGAAGTTACATTTTCTTATGAAAGGGGAAATGAAGAATCTTCTCCAAACATTAAGATTTCAAAAGGTGAGGAAAGTAGCTTTGTTTGGAGTGTTTTTTATAGCTTACTTAAACAAGTTATTGATGTATTAAATGTAGCTGAGCCGAGTGAACGAGAAACAGATAAACTTAATCAGTTGGAATATGTGTTTATAGATGATCCTGTAACATCATTAGATGACAACCATCTTATTCAGCTGGCTGTAGACTTGGCTCATTTGATCAAAAAAAGTGATTCCGGACTAAAGTTTGTTATTACAACTCACAATCCTATTTTTTATAATGTGCTCTATAATGAAGTTAATAAAAAGACCTGCTACATGCTAGGCCGTCAAGAAGATGGTACTTTCGAATTAGAAGAAAAACCAGGAGACTCAAATAAGAGTTTTTCTTATCACTTGCATTTGAAGAAGACGATAGAGGAAGCTATTGAGAACAATCAAGTACAAAAATATCATTTCACTCTTTTAAGAAATCTATATGAAAAAACAGCTAGTTTTCTTGGATTTCGAGAATGGTCTGACTTATTACCTGATAACAAACAAACTTATTATAATCGAATTATCCAATTTACCAGTCATTCTACACTGGCGGATTCAAGTGCAGCAGAGCCGTCTCCTCAGGAAAAACAAACGGTTAGGCTATTATTCGATCATTTGATAAATAACTATAGCTTTAGGAAGGAGGCATAAAGATGAGCGAGTACATACCCATTACTGAATCAAATCACTACATCGTTCTAGATAAATATAGCAAGATAGCCGAACAAGGAGTCGGCTATCAAACGGAAGCTAATTTAGAACGAGAACTGATTCGAGATTTAGTGAATCAAGGCTATGAAAATCTACCTAATTTCACGTCTCCTGAACAGATGCTTGCAAATGTTCGTGTGCAGATCCAAGACTTGAATAAAATGCAATTTTCAGATGCCGAATGGCTTAGGTTTTGTGAACAGTATTTAGATAAACCGAGTGACAACCATATCGATATAACCCGTAAAATTCATGACAATCATATATATGATTTTGTGTTTGATGATGGACATATTCAGAATATCTACCTAGTAGATAAGAACAATATTGCCGGTAACAAGGTACAAGTTATATCCCAATTTGAACAAAAAGGAACGCATGCGAATCGATATGATGTGACCATCTTAGTCAATGGCTTGCCCCTAGTACAAGTGGAGCTTAAAAAGCGTGGGGTTGCCATTCGTGAAGCCTTTAATCAGGTTCATCGATATAGCAAAGAGAGTTTTAATTCCGAAAACTCATTGTTTAAGTATGTACAAATCTTTGTGATCTCTAATGGTACAGATAGCCGCTATTTTGCCAATACGACGAAACGGGATAAGAACAGTTTTGACTTTACGATGAACTGGGCCAAAGCGGATAACATCCTCATTAAAGATCTGAAAGATTTCACAGCGACTTTTTTTCAGAAAGATACGTTATTAAATGTACTGCTAAAATATTCCGTATTTGATTCAAGCGATAACCTGCTGGTGATGCGACCTTATCAAATCGCCGCAGCAGAAAGAATACTATGGAAGATTAAGAGTACATATCAAGCGAAAAAATGGAGTAGCCCGGAAAGCGGCGGGTATATTTGGCATACAACTGGTTCCGGGAAAACGCTTACTAGTTTTAAAGCAGCTCGCTTGGCTACTGAACTCGATTTTATCGATAAAGTTTTTTTTGTTGTAGATCGGAAAGACCTGGATTTTCAGACGATAAAAGAGTATCAGCGTTTTTCTCCTGATAGTGTTAATGGTTCGGAAAATACCGCAGGATTAAAACGTAACATTGAAAAAGATGATAATAAAATTATTGTGACGACGATTCAAAAACTGAATAACCTAATGAAAAGCGAAACAGAGTTACCTATATATCATAAGCAAGTGGTATTTATTTTTGATGAAGCTCACCGTTCGCAATTTGGTGAAGCTCAAAAAAATATCAAAAAAAAGTTTAAGAAGTTCTATCAATTTGGTTTTACAGGTACGCCTATTTTCCCGGAGAATGCGTTAGGTTCTGAAACGACTGCTTCTGTCTTTGGTCGAGAGGTACACTCTTATGTAATTACGGATGCCATTAGAGATGAAAAGGTCTTAAAGTTCAAAGTAGATTATAACGATGTACGTCCCAAGTTCAAAACGATCGAAAAAGAACAAGACGAGAAAAAGCTATCGGCAGCAGAAAATAAAGAAGCACTACTGCATCCTGAACGCATTAAAGAAATTTCTCAATATATCCTTAATAATTATAGAGTAAAAACCCATCGTTTAAACGCGAATGGAAAAGGATTTAATGCCATGTTTGCTGTGAGCAGTGTCGATGCAGCCAAACTCTACTATGAATCATTAAATAAATTACAACAAGGAAGCAATAACTCTCTTAAGATTGCTACAATCTTCTCCTTTGCTGCTAATGAAGAGCAAACTGCGATAGGTGAAATTCTTGATGAAACTTTTGAACCTTCAGCAATGGATCGTAGTGCAAAAGAGTTTTTAAGTTCAGCCATCAAAGACTACAATGCGATGTTTAAAACCAATTATGGCGTAGAAAGTAAAGAGTTTCAAAATTATTATCGTGACCTTGCTAAACGAGTAAAAGACAAAGAGATTGATTTATTAATTGTTGTTGGAATGTTTTTAACTGGATTTGATGCACCTACATTAAATACTTTATTTGTTGATAAAAATCTTAGGTATCATGGTTTAATGCAAGCTTATTCGAGAACAAATCGTATTTATGATTCCACCAAAACTTTTGGGAATATTGTTACTTTTAGAGATTTAGAACAAGCAACCATAGACGCAATTACTCGTTTTGGAGATAAAAACACTAAAAATGTGGTTTTGGAAAAAAGTTACAAAGAGTATATGGAAGGATTCGCTGATGTGGCAACGGGTGAAGCCCGTCGTGGTTATGCAGATGTAGTAAGAGAATTAAAGGAACGTTTTCCTAATGTTGATGAGATTGTTACTGAAAAGGATAAGAAAGAATTTACTAAACTATTTGGTGAATATTTGCGTATTGAAAATATCCTACAGAACTATGATGAATATTCAGCTTTAAAAGCTTTACAAACAGTAGATATGACTGACCCTAAAGCTTTAGAAGATTTTAAGGCTACTCATTATGTAACGGATGAAGATATAGCTGTTATGCAAGAGATTCAAGTGTTAGAAGAGAGAGCTAATCAAGATTATCGTTCTTCATATAATGATATTCGTGATTGGTTTCGTCGTGAAAAAATTGGAAAAGAAAAAGGAAATGCCTCTATTGATTGGGATGATGTTGTCTTTGAGGTAGATCTTCTAAAATCCCAAGAGATCAACTTAGATTACATTCTTGAACTTATTTTTGAGCATAACAAAAAGGTGAAAGATAAAGCATTCTTGGTTGAAGAAGTTCGCCGATTAATTCGTTCTAGTGTAGGAAACCGTGCAAAAGAAAGCTTAGTAGTTGATTTTATTAACCAAGCTGATTTAGACAATATTCAAGATAAAGCAAGTATTATTGATGCCTTCTTCTCATTTGCTCAAACTGAGCAAAAACGTGAAGCAGAAGAATTGATTAAAACTGAAAATCTTAATGAAGAGGCGGCAAAAAGATATATTTTAACTTCATTAAAAAGAGAATTTGCCAGTGAAAATGGAACGGAGCTTAATGAAATTCTTCCAAAAATGAGTCCTCTTAATCCTCAGTATTTAACAAAAAAGCAGAGCGTTTTTCAGAAAATCTCTGCCTTTGTAGATAAGTTTAAGGGAGTAGGTGGAAAGATTTAATAGGTCTAAAATAGAAAGTACAGTGTGGAGAAATGGCAGAATTCAAATATAAAGTAACTCAAATACACGGCAGATTGTCGGAATCTTCAAAAGGGTTGGACAAAGGAACTGAGAAGTATAAGCTGGAACGATAAAGAAGCTAAGTATGATATCCGTGAATGGTAAGCCAGATCATGAGAAAATGGGCAAAGGTGTCACATTGTTAAGGAAGAGATTGTTACGCTGCGGGATTAATGGTTTGGGGTTGTAGCTATTGAATCAGGATTATAACAATATCAAAAAAATCGAAGCTTATATAGGCGGATACTTTGGATCGAGCTACAAGTTTGAAGCTGACTTAGTGAATGGACACATTTCTTGGAACATTAAAGATGAGTATTTTGAACCTCCGATCATCTTGAATATGGATGCTGGAGGAATAACACTGGTTCGAAATGGGCTAAGGGAATGTAACATCTTGAGTTGGGATAAAGAATACATCGATCCTCATATTCTTGATGGAACGCAGTGGAGCTTGGAGATTCAGTTGTCCGAAAAAAGTATTCACAAATGGCAGCAATGCCTATCCGCCTGAGTGGGAGAAGTTTTGTGAAGTTGTTCAGAAATTGTCGGGGAAGCCTTCACTAAGCCTTAGTTTAAGAAAGGGCAGACCAACATGATTAGAAAAAAACTATAAAACAGATACTGATTTCCAACGTTCGATAACATTCCAACGTAATGTTGAAAAATTGGACACCATGGCAAAGTTGGAGCACTTACAATCAATTAGACGAATTGTTGATCTTGAGAATGTGAAGCAGCAAGTCCGTGATTTGATTGACTATAATCAAATACAACATTTACGAGTGAAAAGCGGTTTGAAGAAGTCTAACAAGACTTTGCACATGGAACTTATTGGTAATGTAACCTAGGCACAGCTAAAACTACAGTGGCTCGTATTGTTGGGAGGATGTACAAAGCCATCTGATTACTAAGTAAAGGACAATTTATTGATGCGAGCAGGACTGATTTAATTGCTGAGTATCAAGGACAAACAGCATTCAAGGTGAAAAGATTAATTAATCGTGCGAAAGGTTGCTGGGTATACAGATTTGATGGAGCAATTCTTTGAATCCAACCCAGGATAAAAGTCAAGGTTCAATAACTTTGATTTCATTTAGTGATTATTCACTCGATGAGCTTGTTCAAATATTCAATTACACCTGTAATCAAAATGACTATTGCCGAAGAGCATGCTATTGAAAAAGTCCGTAATTTGTTGCAATCGAGATTAAATGAAAAAGACGATCACTTTTCAAATAGTCGTTTTGTTCGGAATTTGTTTGATGATATAACGCTGAATCAGTCAAAGAGGCTGTCGAATTTGCCGGGGAATATTGCTAAAGAATCGTTGATGTTAATTACTAAAGAAGAATCTCCCTCAAGTTTGTTGATTCGTGGGAATTGCTCATAGAGAACGGATGTCGTTCGGCAGAAAGCCCGTCAAACCAAGGATTCTACGGATTGTAACAGATTGCATCCATGACAGAATGTTCCCGCATACAGTGCATGTGGAGGCAGTAGTGTCATTGCTTCGGATTTTATCTAACGGGAATGCCTAAACCTTCGTTGTCAATAGCAACAGCCCTCTACTGCTCTATTCAGTGGTGGAGGGCTGTTACTTATTATTCAATCATCAAGCAACTGCGTTGTTGTCAAGTTCGAACTATATACGTAGTTCTGACTAATAAATAAATTTGTCTAATTCTGCATCAGTCATTGCTTTATTACTGTATAAGTAAGGGATGGCGTCATGGTAGTCAATTAAGAAAGACTGGTCACTTTCTGTTTTTTCATTAATATATTTATATTTCCAGTCACGATCCTCTTTTGGTATTGCAAGCTTGAGTTCTTTCTTGGTGGTCCGATACCGAGTTTTCCCTTTTGGGTTAGTATATGCGGTTTCTTTTTTAGCTCTTTCTAAAATTACACGCATTAAAAATTGATTTGCACCAAAATGATACTTTTTTCTAACGATATGTTTTGGAGTTAGTAGAATCTTATTATTTTTTTCATAACGATAGCAGGGGGCTGTTACTTTTTTCCAAGATGATGAGGCGAAATCCCAAGTATTAAAGGTGTCTTCAGAATTAGGCTTTATATTCGTAATAGCTAATTGTTCTAGTGTAAACTCATTCAATTGGAGGTGCAAAATATTAGTTATCATATCTGAAAGTCCATCTTCATTGAAGCCTGATATAGTAACAGGTAAGTCCATTGCTTTTGTAATAGAGGGTATATTCACTGTCAGACTTTCCAGATTTTTAAAAGTTACTATTAGACCTTCAGCTGTATTTCCGTGCCCATTATCTCCCTTTCCATAACCTAACTTTGTAAAATTAATTTCTCTTGCACAGGATAGTAACTCTAGTTTTTTAAGAGTATCATTGTTACGATACGCTTCATAAAATTTATTGAAGAAATTATCCAACAATTTGGATGCATTATTGTACCAAGGTCCTCGTTGAATTTCTATTAAACAAGGGTCAATAAATAATGCTTGATCATCTAAGACATTGATATCCACGAATTCAAAGTGAGAATGGCCAGTTCGAGCATGGTTAAGAAGTTCGGAAATATGCTTTTTCATATAACCCCCATTCTAGTGCTCATGCACTATGGTAATAGATTAGTTCTTAGGATAAATTCACTATTACATAATTTTACTTTACATTATTATACATGGTTTTACAATAAGATTGTTTAGCAATTAAGCTTAGCTTTCCGGTTGTGGTTGTGGAGGCCAAGTAGATCGAGAGAGAGACCTTGAAGCATTACATTCCAGATTGTCGCAAGGTGTTTAACCATGCTTCAGCCCAATAGAGGAAAATGATGCTTGGTGGTATTGAGATCCGTAGAGATGGCATCAAGATACAGTTCAATCTGCGGATCACGAGAGTTTACTTTATTAATCTTTGTATCCAAGAGGAGGATGGATAACATCACGCGAAAGTAGAAAAAATTTTCATATGTAATTGTATGAAAAGCGCGATCTTCAGAGAGTTCCATGATATTTCTTTAATGAATATGTAATCTCAATTAGTGAAGAAAATAATAATATCTTAGATTTTGAAAAACACTGTAATGATGATCTTAACCAGCCATCCGTGGTAGAGCGCTTGCAAAGCATGCAAGAGGTCAGCGGTTCGATCCCACTAGTCTCCACCAACACGTTAAACCAAAACGGCAGAAATGTCGTTTTTCTTTGTTTATATAAAGCCTTGAGCATTATTTAGGATAAGTGGAGATAAATAGAATAGAGAATATTTATGCCTAAGTGCGTTTTATGCGATAAAGATGCTGAGCTTGGAAATAACCAGTTTTATGAAAATTGCGATGTACATTAAATATTAATAAGAGAACATAAAATTTTGTCAGCCTTTGATAACATACAGAAATTGGGTGGGAAAGTATTGAATCGGAAACGGATTACAGGGCTCGAACAAAAAATAAATACTGCTGTAACTAGTATGGTACTTATTGAACCATATATAATCAAAGCAGTAGAATATTTGAGGATTAATTTTTACCTTTTTAAAAAATTATAACTAAGCCAACCAGTCGGAGGTCCCAATGCTACCAATCCAACTCTCATCCATATTTCACACCAAACAAAAATCCTACAAAATGGTCCTAGTTCTTTCACTTATCGAACATTACCAACAGACCCATTCACTCTATTTCCCGCTCAGCACGATTGCTGAGCGATTTTTGGCATACTTTCAAGAGAATAGTAGGTTAGGTAAGAGAGTAGATTCACCTCCCCTTGGTAAGGCAATCCACTGGGATAATTTTACCTTATCTCAAACCATAACCTTGCTTAAAACACAGTTGGAGGCGCTATCGAGCATCCTAGAAGTTAACCAAGATCAGCAAACGGTAACGTTTCGTCCTGATATAGCAGACAAACTAGATGACCACGTCATGCAAGAGTTAAAAGAGTATGCTCTAACTGAGCTCCAGAACTATAACGATAAGTTAGGGGTGCCCCTATTCTCTCTTCAAAATGTTCTGATCGAAATTATGAATAGTTACATAGCAGCTAGAAACGAAGCATTTGCGGGTCACCCATTGGGCACTCTCTTCAGGCAGACAATCCCTGAGCAAATAAGGTCACTCTATTTTATCGATCCCAACTACAAAATCCAGGGCTCGGTTGGTCAGGGGAACTGGGCCAACGTTCCTTGGATCGCGGTGATGGATAAGCGGTTAACGGATACAACGCAGCACGGTGAATATATCGTTTATTTATTTTCAGAGGATATGAAATCTGTCTATCTTACATTAAACCAAGGGGTTACTGTACCCAAAGATGAGCTCGGAAAGAAAGAAGGGTACCACTACCTAGAACAGAAGGCCAATGAGCTCCGTGAACTCCTTCCACTTGAAGGTATGCAGAAGGATGATGGCATTAACCTTACCTCGAAAAGCGGTCTTGGTCGCGACTACCAAGTCTCTACGGTGGCGTATATCCGATATGATCGAAATGCGATTCCAGATGACGATCAATTACTGGCGGATCTAGAGAATGTGGTCTTTAACTATAAAATGTATGTGGACCATGTTATTAAGAACAAAGGTGTAGACGAAGAGGTACCATCGAAAGAAGAGAAGGAGAGCCCATCCTTGAGTTCATTAACTGTGCCAAAACAAATCGAGCAAATTCAATCATACATCTCCCACCGAGGATTCCATTATCCTCAGGGTCTTATCGAGAACCTGTACCTCTCCCTAAAAACCAAGCCTTTTGTCATTCTGGCTGGGGTATCGGGTACCGGCAAAACCAAGCTTATCAAGCTTTTTGCTGAGGCACTAGGTGCTACAGGAGACAATGGACAATTTACGCTGATACCGGTTCGACCTGACTGGAGCGATCCTTCTGATTTACTAGGCTATAAAGACTTGTCGGGAGTATTTCGGCCTGGACGCTTAGCGGAGGTGCTTGTTGAAGCTTCTCAGCGTGAGAATCAGCATAAGCCTTATTTTGTCTGCCTGGATGAAATGAACTTAGCGCGAGTGGAGTATTACTTTAGCGATGTGCTCAGCGTGATTGAGACGCAGGAATGGAAACAAGATCGGATCGTGACGTCCAAGCTTATTAACCGGGAGTCTTTGTTACCAGAGGATCAGTCGATATATGGAGACTTGTCCATTCCAGATAATGTGTATCTGATTGGAACGGTGAACATGGATGAGACGACGCATCCTTTTAGCAAGAAGGTACTGGATCGTGCAAATACGATCGAGTTTAACTATATTGATTTGCAGCAATATCCGAGCTTAGAACCGCAAGATGAGGGGGCACCTATGCCCGTACACAACTCGTTCTTACGAAGTGAGTATTTGCAACTGATCGACGTATACTTCGATTATACGGAGTTGGTTCATGCCACGACGGAGAAGCTAGTGAAGATCAACCACATCCTTGAAGAGATCCATTCTCATGTCGGTTTTCGGATCCGGGATTCGATCTGTTTTTACATGGTATACAATCAGCGTTATGAGTTGCTCTCGAATGATGAGGCCTTTGATCTCCAGCTGCTACAGAAAATTCTACCGCGCGTCCATGGTAGTAGCCTATCTGTGAAGCGGGTACTCCTTAAGCTTCTGCAAGGGGCACTAGGGAGAACTTTGCCAGTGTCAGAACTTATGGATGACGCGTCGGAGATCTACCTAAAATGGAATGACAACGAAGAGGAGAACAAGGCTAAGCATCCTCTAAGCGCTCGGAAAATCGCCTTTATGCTACGGAGGTTAGAAGAAGATGGATTCACCTCTTACTGGCTCTCTTAACCAGAGTGTGGAACTGTTGCGAGTCGAGACCAACTTCTTCAACCTCTACATTCAAGGCAAACCGTACCATCCAACGGTGGAGTCTATGCAACTTCATCGCCATAAAGATGGGGAATGGATTGATACAAGCTTGCAGGTTCATTCCCTTTCGAGTGAATTAAGGATCGAGCAGATATCGGTGTTCTCACCGGAAACAGGAGCGCTCACCCCATGGGAGGTAGGGGAGAAGAGTTGGCCGCTGTTTTTCGAAACGCAGTCGTATGAGCTCGTTGTGGAGAAGCAGCAGCCACTGGCTCTAACCTTCCATCATGAGAATGCTAGCGTAAGGCAAGCGATTAAGCCACTTGGCCAATCTATCCTGTCGGGAATTTTGAACTTTCAGAACGAGGTTGGTCTATCCGATCTGGAGCTCAGGCTAAATGGACAGGCTGTTTTTCAGCTACAGCTGGAGATTTTTCCTTCCAAAATGGATTACAAAGAAGATTATCAGATGATTCTAGACGATGTGAATCGGCAGATTTATAATTTGTCTTTTGATTTTCTTCGCAAAACGTACCATTTAACCGGATTAAAAGAAACGAAACATCAAAGTCTTACGGAATTTTTTGCGATTCTCCAGCATGTGTTTGAACAGCTTGTTCAAGCGGTGGAGAGAATACAGACTTCTCCTAACTACACGCTAGAGAAAGAGATGAGAAGGGTTGAGGCAGCAAGGGTCAAGAAGACAGGTAAAGAAAGCATTGCGTATCTGACTAAACACCCTCATTTACTCAGACAAGACGATAAGATCGGTTTTATTCCAGTCAACGATCAATCCTTGTACCCTACCCAAGCCTTGGAAATGAAACGTCGAATCCAATATGACACGATGGAGAATCGGTTTGTTCGGTGGGTACTTGAGCGCATTTCGAAAAAATTAAAGGAATTGAAGTCAAGATTATCTAATAGTGCTCGGATGCAGGATCCACTCCTAATGAAGCGAATGAGCTCTATGCAGAATCGACTGCAGCGATTGCTGAGACTGGATTTTCTAAACGTTGGTGGGATGAAGCAGCTATCCGTATCTTTAGTATTACAGATGGCACCCGGATATCGGGAAGTGTATCGTAATTATTTGATGCTTATGAAAGGTTTATCGATCCAAAGCGACTTGTTCCATCTCTCGATGAAAGACTTGGCGCAGCTGTACGAATACTGGTGCTTCTTGAAAATTCATGATCTCCTCAGTCAGAAGTATGAACTTCTCAAGCAAGATATCATCAAGGTTCAGCGGGCCGGAATTTTTGTGACGTTGGATAAGTCCGCCAGCGCTAGGATGGTGTACAGGAACCCGAGTAACGGTGAGATATTTACGCTCTATTACAACGTGCTTCCTAAAGGCGATCGGAGCGCTACACTCGGCCAGAAGCCGGATAATGTGCTAACGCTGAAGAAGAATGATGCTACGGTGGAGTATAAGTATATTTTTGACGCGAAATATCGGATAAATCCTGCATACGAGGGAACCCCTTATTTTGATAAATACAAGCAGCCAGGTCCGGAAGAAGACGATATTAACACAATGCATCGGTACCGGGACGCAATCGTGTATTCAGACAAGCAAGAGCAAGAGTATGAACGGAGTATGTTTGGGGCGTATGTGCTCTTTCCGTATCATGATGAGGAGAAATTTCGGGGGCATCGTTTTTATAAGAGTATTGAGCTAGTGAATGTAGGAGCCTTCCCTTTTCTACCCAACTCAACGGAGCTGATGGAAGAATTCCTGGATGAGCTCATTAAGGACAGTCCGGAAAAAGCATACGAACGCTCGACGAGACCTCGAGGTACGAAGAGTTATTACCAGGACAAAATGGCTGGCAAAAACGTGTTAGTAGGTTCACTAAAAGAGCCTTCCCAGTTGGAACAGGCACTGGAATTGCATTTTTACCATATTCCTCTTGAGAATATAACGGATCACAAGATTCTAACGCAGATCGAATATATTGGCCTCTATCAATCGAAGGGAAAGTTCGCTTCTACCGGAGAAATAGGCATTCACTGGTACGGACGAGTAGCGGATTGGAAGGTGCTGCGCCGCAGAGAAATTACTGAGCGTCCCGCGAGACGGGGATCTGAGGAAAAGCTGTATGTTAAATTTACGATCGATAGGTGGATGAAACGGGATAAACCGATTGTTTCAGGTGGACGAGGAATCTACACAGCTCTGTATACATCGAAGTATATTTTCGACCGGGCGGCAGAGATAGCGGAACTGAAATTAGAGACGGAAGAAGATCTGATAAAGTGGCGTGAGCATAGACGAACTGGTACGGTAAGGGTGGAGTTGGATCATGAGCAGGTGGATTTAGCTAAACGGGTGCTGGGAGTTCATGGTTCAGATAAAATGAATCAAAGGGGAAGTTAAACCGCTATGGCGAAAACTTATAAAGCCGAAGGGCAACAGCTTGCTCATGTCCTAAGAGGTTTGTTTACGATTGCAGCCCTCTCGTTATATTTTATTAATCCTAAATTACATTGGGGTATATTTGTAGGCGTGTTTATTTTGGGGTTGGTTGTTGCCCAATGGGTGGGCACTGCATGGACTAGAAAAAGACGAGCAATAAGAAATCCATGAAGCTCCTACAACTAGAGTTGCCTCTACCACAACTTCAAAACATACGAAATCACAGTCTCATCAAACGAAGGCACTAACTAAACTTACGGATACTCAGCTCATCACTGCTGATGTCCATAAACTATCCGGACCAGATTTTGAAAGACTGATGGAGTTGTACTACAAAGACCAAGGGTATGCCGTTGAACGAGTTGGTGGATCAGGTGATAGCGAGGTTGACCTCATCCTTCGGGGTAAAGAGGGATATAAAATTGCAGTACAGTGTAAATGGTGGAAGCAGAATGTCGGTAATGATATTGTTCTCCGATTGAAGGCAGGAAAGAAAGTGCACGGGTGTTATGATGCCTGGGTGGTCACGACCAGTAATTTTACCAAGGACGCCAGAAGAGACGCTGAACGTTTAAACATTCAATTAATTAACGGAATTGCACTTGAGAATAAATTGAATGCCTGGAAAAAGAAGAAACGGATCGGGTGAATCATTATTACATGTAGAATGGAGCTCTCTTATGTTTGAAAAAATTAATGTCCTTGTTCAAATCCTCTGATAAGCCAAAGAAAAAGCAGGGTCAACATACGAATAAAACTAACACATCTGGAAGCGGTACAAAACGGAAGGTTCAACCTACTCGAATTGGTGAACTGGGTGAGCATAAAATTAACATTCAACTAGATCAACTACCCAAAGGATGTAAATATGTAAGTGATTTAATGGTGAAGAATTTGAAGTCCCGTACGGGCTATTCGCAGATTGACCATGTGGTAATCACGCCGCAAGGATTGTTTGTCATCGAGACAAAGAACTACAATGGGGAGATTAAGGGGACAAGAGAGAATAAGTCGTGGACGGTAAGTAACCGGTTTAAAATGTATAATCCCTTTATGCAAAATTACGGGCATATTCAAGCGATTAAAAGTTTGCTCCCTAACCACCAAAAAAGCCGGTTCATCTCACTGGTTTCTTTTACGATGCGTTGTAGATTCAGCGTTGATCCGGAATTGAGAAAAATCCAATCGGACGAACTGATTGTGTACGATGTCGAACTGTCCGAATATATTCAGCGCAAAATGAATCGGATTCAAGCGGAGAAGGCGGATACCGTTCTAACGGAAGCTGATATTCAGAAGATCTATCAATCCTTGATTGAGGCGAACATTACTGATCCGAAGATTCGAGCTGAGCATGTGGAAAAGGCGGGGAGTGCTGGGAAGGCGAAGAAATGATCATCGAAGGAAATGAAAGGGCTGCTTATGGGCAGTCCTTTTTGTTGTTTAGTAATAGCTAAATCATTGTATCTTTCCTATATAGCAGTATTAATTAATACTCAGATTTCTCAGGGTTTTTATGTAATAAATGATTTATTATGGGATATATTAACAATGTGTTTCAAATGGTATATTTTATAATAAAATGATACATATACTAATTCACTGTTAAGCACCTGTTTTTAAACTCAAAATTTCAAACTTCATTTTAAAATCCTCTTATATAAAGGCATACATTTTATTAATATGAAAATTCTAATAAAATACAACCTAAATCAAAAAAGCGCCTGATCATAATTCGTGTAGAAGAGTCCTTGGACCCAGCCCTCCCCCATCACATTCTCTTAAAACATCCTTCAGACGGCAACACTGAACATGTAATAGAATTTTGCGGTAATCATGGACTTAAAATAATGTTAGGACTAATCTTCTTTTCAGAGTGTTTTCAACAAGTAGAATGACTCTTCTCAATGGGTAAGCTCTTCAGAGTGGAATCAGGATAGAAATTTGAACGCACACTGACCACGTAATAAAGACGAATGATACCTCAACGAGACTTTTTAAGATGTGAAGTGTAACTCTTATCAATTCCTTTAAATAAAGCAAAATATTGAAGGGAGGTGATAAATATGAAACCTTATTCTAAACCTGAAGTACTAACCATGACTATTAAAGGACAAGCTGGTTGCGGTTGCTCATGCGGTGCCCTTGCAGGAGCAGGGGCGGGTTAGTAGTTGATTGAATTATTTCTCTGCCTGTACTACATTACATTATTAATATCAACAAGGACAGGCAGATTCTTATTCTACTGTTGAATTTAAATTCTTCTAACAAAGGTTAATCGAGTATTTCATGTTGTTAGCCAACTTATAGGCTTTATTTTAAACACATGTCAAAGGTTTGATTCTCACATGACACCGAGGTGCTTTAGTTTAGGCCTGTGTGATCATCCAGATGCCAATGAGCAAAAAGGCGGCATGGATAGCGACAACAAAGCCGACGGCATAGTTGGTCACACGAAGCAATGGGGTGCGAACATCCAGACGCCCTTGGAAGATCTGAAGGAGATGTTTGATTTGCTCTTTGATGCGATCGATTCGCTCTTTCAGGTCGCCAGCAAGAGCAAAGATCGCCTTTTTCACATCCTCTGCCTCATCCTCGATTTTAGAAAGGGTATCATTTAGAGTGAAAATGAGCTCGTTGATGTTGTCCCCTTGTTTTAACAAACTTTTCGATTGCTTTTTAAGATTGTCTATTTGTTTAGGCAAACGTTTGGGATTCGTTGCCAAATCTGCGATATGTGTCCCCGTTACCGCTAATTTGTCGCTAACTTCTTTCAGTCTTTCCTTAATATCGTCGTATTTCCCTGTTAACGTACCTAACGTGTTTAACCACTGGTCTTTATACTACGGAGATCTCATAGAAGAACTTACATTTCTGCGATATGATGAGGAAAAGTTGGTGTTTTTCCATCCTTGGCTAGAAAAACAAACTGTTGCAATCGACATTAAAAAGGTTGGTTTGGACCCTAATAATGTTGATCAATTTAAACACTTATTTAATCTTTACGATTACAGAGCTGACAATCCTGGAATGTGGTATTACCCAAGAAAAGGATTCTTCTTAAAGAATTATTGTGAACTTTTAGTGTCATACTCGCCAATTCACACTAGAAACGGCTTTAAATTTGATCATTCATTCTCAATTGGTAATACAGAAATAAGGTTTGGGATACCAAGCCCAACATATAAGTTTATTTTTAATCATCTCTTGTATGATAGTGCTTCTAATGGAACATGGGATTCATTTTATACCGTGTCGATTAATAACGTAGAATTCGAAGAAGTGGAGAGGTTGATTGAACAGGCTTTATATTATATTTCGAGGATTTATGCACCTTTACAGAATGATTATCCTGAGATAATAACTTTTTATGGTGATGATTGGAATGGTGTTAATCATTTTGATGCTAATGAAAATAATGAATTAACTTATCAAAAGCATAAATATGATGAAGTGTTTATGTTTTATAACGAAGGACGAAGGAAGAAAGATCCGTTATCATTATACAGGGTGTTAGAATATTTTTTTATTCCAAACAGAAAAAGTGAATTTGAAACAATCAGCGAGTCATATGTTGCTTCTAAGGACTTAGACGCTATGATTTTGGATATAACAAAGATTTTCAAAACTCAGGAAGACAACTTACTAAGTATTCTTTTGGAAAAAATAAAAACTCATGACCTTGTGGAGTACGCGTTTCACAACGGTCTCATTTGATTGAATACTTTGGATGACTTTTCGGCACATTTATATAAATTTAGAAATAGTATTGTTCATTCAAAAAAAGAAACTCGGAATGAATTCATATTACCGGGGCCATTATCATCTGAACTGTCAGACAAATGGTTAAATATACTTGAGAAGTTATCTAGAAGGTGTATACATAAATTTATTCAATAATTCAGAAATTCACTCGTTTTGCCAAATTTAAAAGGGTACCCCTGGTTTGGTGAGGTGTAATTGATCGAGTCCTTTATTAATCAAACAATCTCGGTTTTGCAAAAATCAAATGGCAGAAGAGATATTTATGTCCTCCTATTCCTTTTTGTGTATAATATACTGTTAATTACTATATCTTATATGATCTAAATTAACAGAATTGAAGGTGATTAAAATTAAAGCTTGGCGATTCGTTGCCGTCATTGGATGTTTGGTCATGTTATTATCCGCATGTAACTCGCAAAAAGGAAAGGCAGTCGATGTAGATTCATCTTATAAGGAGTGGAGGAAAGAGGTTACAACAGCACTTGAAAATCATGGTTATGTATTCCCCGCCTACGATGAAAAGACAGGACCTCTTGAGCTAATATATGATCCGTCATCATCCGATTTTGAGTTCGAATTGTATCGTTCCAACGATTACCGAATCTCCAAGGAACTAAGTGGTCTCCACACAATGCATGATCGCTACTATCACTACTCATTAATCGAAGAAGTACCAGATAAATCTGAAATTCTGTCTCCTTACAGTTCAGACACACGATTCGAGGGAGTGCCTGTCAATGACGAATTAACTATACTTAACGGTAATATATCTGAGTATCAAGGTGGTAACATTATCGTTTATGAAACAAGTGAAGATCCAGAAAATATCGTTAACCCCCAAAAAGTCGTAGAATTTCTAAAAAACCATAGTATTAATTCCGGATCGGTTCTGCTAGTAAACATGGAAGGACGCATGAACGTGGAGGCTTATCTTCCTGTCAAGGATCAGACAGCGCGACTGATTTTCACAGTAGAAGATCTAGATGAATTAGAAACATTCGTAGGTGTGCCTGCCAAATAAACCATCAGTATATAATTAACCTTTAAAAGTTTCGATAGCCTGAAAGCTGGTGGGGAATAAGTGGCGATATAATTTCCTTTTAGATTCATAGCCATTAGGGGATATGGGTAATTGAATATAAATATATTTTTACTTTTTTTGGAAATAAATTGAATCCGAAATGCGTTTATATTTATGCAGAACACTTGTGGAGGTATTGTTGGTGAATAAAAAAAGGCTGTTCTCGGTCTCAACTGTAGCCCTGAGTATTTCGTTGGTATTGGGCGGGGTTATGCTTTTGGGTCTGGGAAAATTAAAATCGTTGTGAACGGGGAGATTATCGCGACCGATGTTGCTCCAAAGAATGTAAATGGCCGAGTGCTCGTACCGATCAGCACCATATCTAAGGCGCTTGGGGCCAATGTATCATGGGATTCCAAAACACAGACAGTATCCATCAAGCAAGGAACTTCTAATACTTCAGCAACAAACGATGTTTGGATTCAATCCCTTAATGATACGTATGGCGAGGAGTGGGCTGCAGTTAAGAGAGTGGTTGACCTGTTTGTTTTAGCGTACGATAGCCAGGATGAAGAATTGGTTAAGAGCCTTGTCGTTGAAGGTTTTGATAAGACATTCATTGCCCCGGGAGTTTATGTTCCTGTGGGTGGTAATTATCCTTCTATATTAGATCATGTCATCATCGATGCGAAAAAGACGGGGACAGTGGACGGTAGAGGCGAGTATAAAGTACGTGTTAAATTCGTATCGTATGTGGGTCTCTCGTCACCTGTAGAAAACACTTGGGATATTGATGTAACCCCTAGACCATCGAAAGTAGATAAATATCTAATTAAAAAATTGAAAGATCGGCAAAGGGACTTTCATCGTATACGGTTTTCCCAGGACTAACATTTAAAGATGAAAGCTAGCAAGTGAAGAAGGTTTCCAAGAAGCATATGTGCTTCTGGAAACCTTCTTTGTATTAGTCAAGTGAAGACATTCATAAATAGGAGGACATTATTTCATAAGTATAGTGTTGAACAAAGAACATTAACTCCCAATCAGTTCAATCTTAACAGTTCCCGATCCACTAGGTTTTCCAATGCTAACCCAAGCCCGATATGTGAGTTCAACTCCTGTATTAGCAGGGGCAGTATCAGTCACTTTTACAATAATACATTGATTATTAGATCGGATGGAGCACCTAATATAAATTTCTCCCTTGCGTTCTTACATATATACCAAAACTTACAAGGAGGATTCAACTTAATGAAAAATCTCTCTCACGGTATTTTAGCTCTATGTTTAATCGGAGCATTACTTCTCTCTGCATGCGGGAAATCAGATGACACTGACACTCTTTCCAATAGCGAAGCACCTTCCAACACAACAAGCCTAGCACCTTCAACCAACAATACACCAACAAACACAGAAAGTCTGATCGAACCAGCCGAGAAAGAAGCAATTAAGGACATAACAGCGGCCGATTTTAAGAAAGGCGTCTCTATTGACTTTGACAAATATAAAGGCAGCTTCTTTGACGACAACATTATCTCCAAATTAAGGAACAATCTTGAATCGGTTGTGGAGAACAACAAAGAAACGTTTAAAGAGAATCTGAATAAGGAGTCTTTGGAATCTATAAGAGAAGGCTTCTATTACACAAACGAAAGCGATCAATTTATGTTCTATGATTTGGATCTCATAGAAAAAGTCGATCAACCAGAACAAAATTAGAGTAGGCGTGCGCTTTGCAAAAAAATCCTCAGACGGGAGTGTTGAAAATCAAGGAATTACCTACTTCTTTACTAAAAACGAAGCAGGAGGATGGGGTATTGAAAATATAGATTAAAACCCATACAAAAAATAGAGGCGGCTCCTCGTAAGGAACCGCCTTGTTGTTGTTTAAGTAAATTCGTTATCTCAGGATCGGCAGTAATGCGGACTTCCGGATATTACTCCTTATAAGTTTGGACGTATTGGTAAACGTCCGCTGCCGTTTCTAATGATCAGGTGCAGTCTGCCGGTCGCTTTTCATGCCGTTGTATTGTTTGAATTGTAATAATCTGATTAAAAAAATTATGGAATTAACTTAAAAAAACGGAAATAAAGTAAGATCATAGCACATTTAAAACCTGTGGCATGTCTCATGGGAGCGCTACAGATAAATAAAAAAACAAGGAGGTTTGAAAATGACTAATAAAAGGTTTCCTTTTAAGCGCTTATCACTTTTGGTAATTTTAGCAGTATTTCTATTCACATTCTGTGCAGCCTTACCATCAGTAAACGCAGCCGCTAGAGGAGCATGGGCTCCAAATACCGCATATGCAGTAAATGACACAGTAACCTATAGTGGAAGCACTTATACTTGTCTTCAGGCACATACTTCTCTCGTAGGTTGGGAACCGTCCAATGTTCCCGCTTTATGGCAGAAAGGCGGTAGCGACGGAACTACGCCACCAACCCCACCACCGACAACGAATGGAGTAACATTCTATGCAGATATAAACTATGGAGGAAAAGCAGTGACACTCGGGATAGGCAATTATACACTGTCTCAGTTGAACGCAAACGGAATTCCGAATGACTGGATGTCGTCTCTTAAGGTTCCAAGCGGTTGGACGGTTGAAGTATATGAGAATGATAATTTTGGAGGAACAAAGTGGACCTTTACTTCAGATTCTTCCTGGGTTGGCAACACGATCAATGACAAAATGTCATCGGTCAAGATTTATACGGGTTCACCATCTCCTATAGTAACAAAGCCTGCCGAGGTTCCGAGCCATATATGGACATATGTCATGAATGCGGACAATGCCTATGGGAAAGGCGGAGATTTTGCTTTATTGCTAAGTGCTGTTATCAAAAAGGAAAGCAGCTTTGGAGCAGGTTTACCAGGTAGTCCATCGGCCGGCGACGGATTGATGCAGGTAGAACCAAACACACGCAATGCGTATTTATCTCAATTCAGCTCAAAATTTGGCCGTGCGTATAATCATAGCAGTGAACAAGATCAGGTATATCTGGGTGCGTTGATTTTAAATGAGAAGATTACGAAGTTTGGAAATATCTACAACGGATTATTACACTACAACGGTGGAGATAACTGGTATCCGGGAGCTACGGATTCTTATGGCCGTCCTATTCTGGCAGATCAATATGCAGATGCAGTTTACGCTACTTATAAGGGCTATGGCGGAAAGAATTAAGGTGTTATGCCATGAAGAATAGCCTCAGTATGGATACAATCTTATAAACAAATTAAGAAGACGAATTATGACAAGACACTGAGAAATTCTAAGGAATATAGGATCGAACTAAGAGAACTGCCATTCATGGCGGTTCTCTTGTTTCCGTATATGACCATAATCATGGTATGATAGACCTTCACCTAAGGGAAATATTTTACCTTTAGAATATATGTTGTTTTTAAATCAAACTAGCCTGGCACTATAGGTGCCATTGCCATAAATCTGCCGCGAAACACGGGTAATCAGGCTTTAAGAATATAGGGGGATGACATGTCCTGGAGCAAATTAAAGCAACAACTGGAGAGTTTTCTCTCTCCTGCGTTACACGGAAGGGTCGAATACCGGGCAACCAGTTATCGTTATCTACCTGATAAATCCGGAAATTGTTATCTTGCCGTAGATAAAAAGAACGTCCTTAATATGAGTGATACAACGGGCTTCATCCGATGGTATCAGACAGAGCAGGAAATTAAGAATGATCCGAATATCCAAATTCCGATCAGCCACGAGGAAATTGAAGCGATCAGACAGGATACCAAGGGGACCGTTCCCGAGGATCGTCTTCAAGTCATTGCAAGAAGCCGGAAAATTTCAGAGCTTGCAAAAGAGCTTTTGTCCGCGCAGGCCGCATTAAGTAAATCCAATTTTACTGTGGTAGCTACTACGTTTTTATCGACTTCTATAGATGAAAGCTTGGAGAGCAATGATATCTTATTGAATATTTTAGCTTTGGTGGACAGACGAGTTGGCAAAAAGCGAATTTTAAACATGAGCGAGAAAATGAAGTTAAAGCATCCCATTTTGCAGTATTTTTATGAATTGCGGCTCAATACGTTATGAACATGAACTTGCATTGACGTGAGCACATCGTTTTTAGGAGTGTATTCACTGCTACGATTAACATATACTGTCGATTGATTTACGCTGTTTAACATGTTATAAGTGAAGAAAAAGCAAGGGCACGAACAGGTTGTATTTACTATTTTCGGGACTGGATTTGTCCTGGTATATATAGATAGAGGGGTTATTAATATGAAAGACAATTTTTGGCGTGATTTGCCACGACCTTTTTTTGTACTGGCGCCCATGGAAGATGTGACGGATGTTGTGTTTCGCCATGTTGTAAGTGAAGCAGCCAGACCGGATGTGTTTTTTACGGAGTTTGCGAATACCGAGAGCTATTGTCACCCGGAGGGGAATCATAGTGTGCGCGGACGTTTGACTTTTACAGAGGATGAACAGCCCATGGTAGCCCATATCTGGGGAGATAAGCCGGAATATTTTCGTCAGATGAGTATCGGCATGGCGAAGGAAGGCTTTAAAGGCATCGATATTAATATGGGTTGTCCTGTAGCGAATGTAGCTGAAAATGGGAAGGGAAGCGGTCTGATCTGCCGTCCCGACATTGCAGCGGAACTTATCCAGGCCGCCAAAGCGGGGGGACTGCCCGTCAGTGTAAAAACAAGGCTCGGTTTTAGCAGCGTAGACGAATGGCGCGACTGGCTGACCCATATCTTGAAACAAGACATTGTG
Organism: Paenibacillus sp. Cedars; assembly: GCF_003184205.1. NCBI lineage: Bacteria > Bacillati > Bacillota > Bacilli > Caryophanales > Paenibacillaceae > Paenibacillus > Paenibacillus sp. Cedars. The sequence continues at coordinate 4,808,665 of NZ_CP020866.1, read as the reverse complement.
AATCTGTCCATTCATCTACGAACAAGAGAGGAAATGAGCAAAGTAGATGCTCACTGGGAACTGATTCCGGAGATTAAGAAACTTCGTGATAAGGTGGCACCTGATACACTGCTGACCATTAACGGAGATATTCCGGACCGTCAGACTGGCCTTAAGCTCGCTGAACAATACGGCGTGGATGGCATTATGATTGGCCGCGGCATTTTTCAGAATCCGTTTGCTTTTGAGAAGGAGCCGAAGGAACACAGCAGTGGGGAATTGCTTGATCTGCTGCGGCTACATCTGGATCTCCATGATCACTATTCTGCACAGCTGCCACGTTCGTTCAGCCCTCTTGCCCGCTTCTTCAAAATCTATGTCCGTGGATTCCGAGGAGCAAGTGAACTCAGAAATAGCTTAATGAACGCTAAGTCAACAAGTGAAGTACGTGCGCTGCTCGATGAGTTTGGAAGCAAGGATCATGATGAGGCAGATGAACGCGGAAATTAAATTAATTGGCTGGAGAAACAACAAACGAGTGGCATAGCTTTTTGTTTGTGAATACTCAAGCTTTGGCAAAAAATGGAGCCGCTTTCATCGCATAGCTATGTATTTGTTGAGTGGAACAGGGTGCTTCAAGAGAACAAGTAACATTTTGAAAAACATGGCTGACTTGGCTGTGTTTTTTCTTTTGGAAACAGCAGAGAAGAATGATTAGCAGAAATACTGTTAGAGGAATGACTTATTGAACAGAAACTCCGTCAACAGCATACATTACCTTATTTGTTCTCAAATTTGATCATAGAGGATAAGTGCTGGTTATTGTTGATGGATATAGATAGGCCACCTCAAGGATGGTTATGAATATCAAACAAGGAGAAGCAATTTTACAGTATAGAGGTAAGTCTGGAGAGCCACGTTATCTTGTTGAATAATCTTCCTTTGGAAGACAGACGAGTTGGCAAAAAACGAGTTCTGAACATATCCAAGAAAATAAAGTTAAAGCATCCAGCCTCGTGCAGTATTTTTATGGATTACGGCGTAGTACATTTGTGAAACCGTTAAGATGATATGCGAGATAGCGGATGCCTGCAAAATGCCACGCGTGGCGGGCCGCTATCTCAGCCGGAGATACCTTTGTCTATGGGGGAGGACGTTACTGCGTCCTCCTTTTAATTTGCCTTAAATCATCAAAGGTGAATCTGTTCAGCGATACGTTGCATCATAAACGGCGGAACGCTCATACCGCACACGTAATGTACATCCGAATCAATGAAATCATAGTTGCTCGGAAAGATCTGCATCCAAATGATATCCGTATCAGAGATCTGTTACGGTACGTCATCGCGTAGGATGGTTGGCTAGCGTGTTCGCGATTTTTGATTCTTAACCAGTATAGTGTTGAAGTTGCTAGTTTTTCCCTCTTCGCGTTCAGTCACATCTCCCATGTTTTGGTCAGGAGGACGTTTCTTGTACCAACGCTGGAAAGTCTTACTTTCTGGATTAGTTGGCAGTCCCTGATCGGCCCGAATCTCCCTATACTGTATAGGCGCCTCATTGAATTTCAATTTAAGTTTCGGGAAAGGTGTGTCTTCCGGTGCGGCCACAAAGAAGACTCGCTCACGTTTCTGTGGGACCCCTATCGTTGCTGAATTAAGTAGGAATAACTGCGGCTTGTATCCGATTTGTCTCGTGCCCTATAAGACCAGACTAACGAATCCTTTTGCCTTACCAATAAGCTTACCTTTAACGTTCTCTGCCACGATCACACGGGACTGGAGCTTCTCGGCCACATCGAGAAATCAAAGAATTGATTCATCTAACTGCTGACAGCCGGACACCTTATTAAGTGCGAGATTAAGATGACGTTCCTGTTGATCATCTAGATCGAAGACACTCACGGCCAACTCCATATGTCATTGTTCATGGACCATGATCTTATACCGCTGATGACCGCCGACCATGTTGTCGGTACAATTGTTCCAAACGATCGGCTCTACATAGACGAATTCCTCAATGCTACGCTTCAAATTTCCATATTTTGAATATATCGGTTGTAAATCCACTCTTGGGTTGTAAGCTGCTGCATTGATTTGATTAATCGGCACGATTCGAATGTTCACTTCTATCACCTCGTAAATGTTTTGAGGGCCCCTTAATAAAGTCATGGACATGCCCTTATAAGTAATTGAAGGGGAAATTCCCTCGCATCGTTTCTCCGAGCAAGAACGACTACCTATAGTAGGGATGCCCGCTGATGAAAATCTCTTTTGCATCACTTGAAAAAATCAGTTTTCGGTTGCAACTAAACGCTAGGTCATTCCGATAGTTAGTTCGTCAAGACCAGAAAGGAGTGAGTGCTTTATGACAACGCCATATTTGCTGTTCTTCATAATGTATGTTGTAACAATCCTCATCCTTAAGAAAGTAACGCTATCCATTAAACGAAAAGAGGCCCCTACTAAAAGCACCGAGCCCTTCCTGAAATTAGTTGAGTTGGACCCTAGACGGATGCAAGGCAAATAGGAGCATACGCCAGGCTATGCCCCCTCTCTGAAGTTTTCTGGTCATCTTCTAATCGTCCACAATTGACAATCAGGCTTAAAACAGCTTATATTTCGTCGCATAAGAGCAAAAGAAAAAGCACCCACTGGGGTGCTTTAATCATCACTTACTGATAGAAGTAAACGCAGTATATCGTAAATACAATGCCTGGAATAATGAGCATTAGACAAAGTAAAAAATAAGCGAATTTTTCGTTATCCGTTAATCTTCCAGGTGATTTTTTCATTAACGAACTCAAAATCGGCAATATAATCATAGGATTCTTTCAATAAGGATCACCGAATACTGCTTGATGTCTTAAATATTGCATTACACCCCTCCTAAATCTCCGATAACATTTCGACATCAGGAAGGTTTTCTCTTCTTCACCAATCGTCGTCTACTATAGAACCATTTCGTTCCACTTACTCCACACAACTGCAATTATCAGTCTGTTTCGAAATGAGAGAGTGTTGATTTATTACGTCTATAGGCGACATTGACAAAAAAACAGACTGGAAAAATCCAGTCTGTTACTATCAGTACGCCCAGGGTGAGATTTCAAACTATAATTCATTGAATTGAAAAATTAAGGAGCAGGGGGACCTATTTTGAAACTATCTCGCCAGCCCCATTTATCTCCTGGTTGTGAACCAAAAGTTATACCAGCTACACCTAAGGCCATATTAATCAAACTATTAGTTTGTGAATGTGCATAAGCACTTGCAAATGCAGCTGTCTTTCCTTGGTCGGATACTGGAATTCTAACTTCTGTAGTCAGCGTTCCAATATGTTGGCCAGTAAGAGCACGAAGATCAACTTCATCTTTAGTTCCTGTTAAGGAGGACTGATCGATACTTTTGAATCCAAAATCACTTCTTAAGGCTAGCTAAGTTTTGAACATAGTATTAACCAGTTGAATTTTTGGGAGTAGCATTAGTCTGCCAAGAATGCCCAATTGTATCTACATAAGTATAGTTTGGTCTCTCATTAAAATAGAATCTATTATGATAAGTATAGATGTATTGAGCACCAAATGAGGCTTCACGTACTGAGATCAATCCTGCATTTTCAAGAAGCTTAATACGAAAGTTCGATTCATCTTCAGTCATGCTATGCTCCAAATCATCATAGTTGGGATACATCCATCATAGTAACGGTGATCATAGGTACTTCTGCATTATCATTAAGCTGCATAGTGTTCAAGATCGTTTTAAAAGCTTCTCGGTTCCTTGAAGCAAGCTCTTTGTTATCACGGCCGCTATTATAACGCTCACGCTGTGCCTGCAGTTCCTTTGTTTCTGTTGTCATATGTATAACATCCAGTAGCTTGAGAGTAGGACCTCTATAGAGAGAGCCGCAATAATTGAATAAACTGTTCCCAAAACCACCGTGAAAGCAAGCATGATGGTCATTATCTCGGATTGTTTCTTGTATCATTCAATTTTTTCGCCGGTTATCCTGGCTTACCTGGATAACTTGTTTTGATTTTCATCAAAAGAGAGAGAAGGTCACATATAAAAGGAGAGGGAGGTCGAGGGAGGTCGAGGGAGGCAATGTGAAGAATACTGGTTCCAATTTAAATGAAGAGGTACTCTTAAACTCTAAATAGATACAAAGCAGCTTAAATACGTACTGCTTTTTTATTTGGAGATGTCGATTCCTTACATTGTAGGGAGTACACTCTAAATAATTGAGAAAATATATTTTTATACCAACTTTTTCATTTTACTGTGTGTTTATTTATATGAAACACAATTATTGAAAAGAGGCTGGTTATATGATGTAAATCTAAATTCAAATTAGCTCAGTAAATCTTTCAAACCATTTGGTAGTGATTATTATTTCATAAACAGAACTAAATACCTAGTTCTTATTTACAATTTTCGACAATATTTACACATTATATATATTATAATTAAAATTGTAATCACATACAGTTCTAAATAAGGGATAATTAGTAATCAAATCATGCTATTTAGGAGGAAAACAATGAATATTAAATCCAAAATTAAAAAAGCCTTTTTATTAACACCTCTTCTTCTTATATTTTCTGCGCAGTCGGTTATGGGTAGTCCTTTAACAGATTCCCCTAGTTCTGATGCATTGTCAGCAAAACAGGCACTAGTTAAAAAATACGAAAGTAAATACAACCCCAACTTGACTGAAGAAGAAAAAGATGAGAGAAGTAAAGAAGTAGAACGAAAAATGAATCAAATGGCCGCATCTGATGTGCCTCTATCAGTTATGAAGGCAACTCTTGAACAAGATGATATTTATGTATTAGATACACCTGTTATCGAGTCAGAAGTTTCGCCTTTTTCCCAGGCAGCTGATATTTCGATGTCTAATGTAACTATTAGTTACGACGCGCAAACACAAAGGTGGACAGTAACAGGTGGCGGAAGTTGGAACAATAACAACTGGGTAAATGATCTCCCATCTTTCTTTGGTGAGTGGGTAGGTACTGTTAAAAATGTAGGCTCTTATGACACAGTGGGCTTTACCTTCTATAATACCAGTGGCACTGCTCCTGTTATGCTACGGTCTTCTGCATATATTACTGATCATAGTGGAAGAACACTTGAGTCAACCAGCCCTAGCCACGGGGATGGAAAAAAAGGAGTTGCTTTTGATTATCAAGACAACGCCAAACTTATTGCTGTTAATCCAAGTACCTTTACATATTTAGGTAGAGGGTTCGCAGCCTCAGCCACATATTCAAGCACGTTCACCAATTACCACGGGTATGCACGAAGCTTTTATGGACATACTTGGAATACGACTGGAATCTCAAGTGTATCGTTTGGCGGTACAGGATCTACCTATGGAGTGACAATAAACTTCTCAAGCACATCTAACCGTTTCCCAGCATATAGTAATGCTGATAAAACTTTTTAATAATTTTATTTTAGAGTATTATAGTCAACAGAGCTGCTTTATGCATCTCTGTTGACTTATTTAAATTGCAGGGGGAAGTTATGCGTAAAAAAACACTTCTAGGTTTATCAGTCATGCTTATTCTGATCTTCATAATCATCTTAGTTGTAGTGCAGTTTTCAAAAAAAGACCAAATTAAAGGTTTTGAAAATAGGTTAAAAAATAATGGATATGAAATTCAAGAAATTCAGAAACCAGTCTCAATAAATGTTCATATTAAACCAGAGTGGATCGCAAATAAAACTGAAAACACGAAAAAAGTAGAAGTAACCATTTTAGAAAAAAATAACACGAAAATAATATTGGAGAATGTTCAATATAGAGAAAATGATATATATTTCACTTTTAAAACATCAACTAAGATCAATAAAGACGATAGCGTCTTTCTGTCTAATAATGTATTCAATGCAGATGGAACATCACATGCTTATACTCCAAATAACCTTTTTGAAATTACGACCAGCAAAAAAGAAATCATACCACTGGGGCAGATTGCATTTGAAGAGAATTCAGGATTTTCATTTGGAGTACCAGTTGAGAACTATCATTCAATAAAAAATGGATTTGATTTAAAGTACTCAGGATTTATTTTGTATAGTTACTTCAAAAATTAAACGATAAACCAAAAAGAGTAGGCCACTTTAGAATAGGAAAACATGAGCTCTCTTTGATTTCTTTTTTCTCAATTCTCATGATGTTGTTCGTAAAACAAAACATTGAAATATGCTCTGATAGAGCTCGTGATCAACTTATTGTCTGAACATAGCAAATGATATCAGAAAAAAAGACGAACCCGTAATTGGGTTCGTCTTTTGGTGATTTTGCAGGTTGAGTCAAGTTTGTGTCCGTTATACCAGCTTCTTCTTAAAGAACTTCATACCCTATATAGTTTTCTCTTCTATAAAAAAGACTATCATAACCGTTTATTGCATCTCCTACCTCTGAAAGCAAATCTCTTTTAGCATGTAATAATAACAATTCGTCGAAAAAACGTTCATTAATAGGACTCAACAAAGATCCTAGATGAGGTTTGAATTTTTTAATAGTCCTTGGTCTCCATCCTCGTGTGAATGAAGAGAGGCTTTCAAGCGCATAAAATATATCCTCAAAATGACTTTTTTCTGGTGAAAAATAATTATCCAATTTCGTGGGAACTTCATTTAAAAATGGCACTCTGTTGATATTTTGAGTCTTAGGATCATATATTTCCTGTACTCTTGCCCTCACCCTATAAGTGAGGTCTACTGATAGTGGTCCACCTATGTCTACACTTGCACCCGCTCCTAGTAATGCTGTAACACGCGCCATGTAAACCTCCACTATTAAATTCATATTTCTAAGCTACCATATATTTTAGTCGAAATCATAGATAAGAATTATCGTTAGCTATATCTGCAACAGGATGGGACTTCTCACTACTTAAAAGCTGCTGCAAGAGTTGTCAAGGCATCACTCCTGACCTGCCTAAAAAAACTATCGCTAATCCCAAACTCCCCACAACTTATATATTCAAACCTACCTTAATTCTGACTGTAATACTGATTTACTAAGTAAAAAAGGCGAAAAGAGGTACTCTTCGGTCATATGCCGCATTCATGCAGCCATGAGTGTCATTCTCGCCTTTTTCTATGGTTACATCCTATCACGGGAAAACTTTCATGTGGTGCTCAACTTAGAGTCACTTTAGAGTCAATTTGTGTTCATATCGTGGTCAATAAATTCCAGAGCATCAGTCTGCCGGTTTGTCAGGTTCTTCTGTCATGCCGCCTCCCTTCCCAATCCAGAACCCTTACTGCCCTTTCGCAGGAATCGTCTCCGAAATGCGCTGCACATCGGACATTTTCCAAGCATAACGGCCACGGGAGTAATAGCTGAACTTATCCTCTTTTAAACTGACACACTTGTCTTGCCTGTCGGCACCGTTGTATAGCAGCGGCATACCACTTTGATAGTCTCTTCCGATTGACCAACACTCAGTCAGGTTTGCAATCGAAACGACTGCTCCAGTTGGCCGGTTATCGGGTGAATACCCGTGCCGCGCTAATCTTCCTTGATTTATGGCACCTTGTAGGCATCCCGGCTGATCTTCTTGTCGGCGTAAATGGCGAAGGGCCAACGTACTTTGTTGCTCACCCACGAGTTTCGTTACCTTTTTCCAAGATAGTGATCAGCGTCGCCAAGTATGACAGTGTAGTATCCAGTTCTTTTGCATCATTAACGTCTTCCTGTACGATATCCAGTTGAATTCAGTATCCATAGAAATCTCTGTCATCATTCTCGCTATAGCTTTTAGCTATAACTAGTTATGATCATTTGGTATGCCTTCTAACTCTGCTCGTCGTGATATGATATCGCTATACAACGAGGGGGTTATGTACATGACGGATAAGTTCCAGATCGTAGGAAGTTTGTTGCGGCCCGAAGAGCTGCTGAAATATAAAACGCAAATTGAACATCGTGATGATATCCAGTATCCGTTCTATGAGAATTTTGAAGGGTATGCCGAGTGCGAGACAGAGGCGATCACACAGGTCGTGAACAAGGAAATCGAGCATAACCTGTCGGTTATTACGGACGGCGAATTCTCCAAATCGATGTGGCATCTGGATTTTGTGTGGGGTTTTGGCGGAGTTGAGCGTTATATCGCGGACCATGGCTACTTCTTCCGGGATGTGGACGGAACCTCGAAATATGAAACACGCAAAGATATTGGATTGCGCATTACGGGCGCACTGAGCGGAAAGAATCATCACTTCATTCAGCTGTTCAAACAGCTCCAAGATACGGCAGGCGATCAGCAGACGAAGCTTTGCGTCCCATCTCCTTCCCATATTTACGGTGAACTTTCCTGGTCGGATAACATTGGTGGCACCGATGCGGTTTATCAGAACAAACAGGAGCTCAAAGCGGGTCTTGTGAGCGCGTATAAGGAATTCGTGGAGGAATTCGCTGCGGCAGGCGGCAAAATCCTGCAATTCGATGATTGCTTGTGGGAGCTGTTTGCAGACGACAACCCGAACTCTCCGTTTACAGGGGAGCATATTAATCAAGCGGAAGTACAGGGTCTCGCCACCGAATTTATTGATATTAATAATACCGTGATTGATTTCGGTCATAGCCTCGGCTTGAAAATGTGGACACACAACTGCCGCGGTAACTATGATTCCCGCAACATGGGCGGTGGATCTTATGCGAAAATCGCCAATCTGTTCCTGAAGCAGTTGAAATATGATCGATTCTTCCTGGAGTGGGATGATGATCGTGCGGGTTCGATTGAAGCACTGGAGGTTTTCAAGGACAGACCGGAAACGGAGGTTGTTCTGGGCTTGCTGTCTTCCAAAACAAGTACACTTGATGATGAAGCACGCGTCATCCGTCTGCTTGACGAAGCATCCAAAATCATTGATAAGGACCGTCTGCTGCTCTCGCATCAATGCGGCTTTGCGTCCTGCGATGGCGGTAACGAGCTAAGCGAAGCCGAGCAATGGGCGAAGATCAACCAAGGTCAACAGATTGCCAAGCAATACTGGAATAACTAAATTCGGATAAACATCATCTTGAGCTAATAGGGATGACTCAACGGGCCGCTTATGGACCCTAAGAGTCATCTTTTTTTTATATGCAGCGTGTTGCAGCATCTGCAGCATCGAACAGGAGAAGCCTTCGTTGTTTTGATATGGGTTCCCACAAGGATATGTACTCGACTCAGGTATTCAAATATGCCACAATAGAGGATCAGGGCCGCAGGAGAATTGGCCTAAGGTACAGCAATACAAGCCGCAAGATCGCTAACAAATCTACGTTCCAATACTTTATACTAAATAAGCCAGAATATATCTAAGGAGCTGCAGAGTCCGATATGAACAAAAAAGAAGTCGCCAACATACGCAAGCAATTTAAGCTGGACCACGATTTACTGAATATTTACGATATTCTCAATGTCTATATTACGAAGGAAACGAATGAAATCTATCACTGGGAGCGTCTGCCGTTCGAGCTGGTGGATCGGGAGAAGCAGGAGTTATATATGGGTAATTTCAAAAAACTGCTGACCGGCGAACTGGATCAAAAATTGTTCGAATTGAGGTTTCAGGAAGCAGCGGAGGAACCGGCGCAGGTACTGCTTCACCAAGCTCTCGTATCGGGTGACCCGGAAGAATGGCAGGACTTGATGCTGATGCTTGTCGAGAGAATGCTGGCGGATGCCAAATATGAGCGTGATATGGTGGTCACGTTCGTTCGGGGACAGTATTATATGCCGACCAAGGCGAGAAACGATGAAGCGGAAGAGAGCGAGAAGAACGAGGTGTTTGCTCATCCGTTCATTTTATGCAGTGTGAATTCTACGGAGAAACAACGGAAGACGCTCCTGTTCGATTATGTGGAGAGGGAGTTCAAGTACAATGTCATTGTAGATCCGATTATCAAGTTAAGTACGCCGGAGCAAGGATTCCTGTACCCTAGCGTGACGGACAATTATTCCGATGTGAATCGTATTTTGTATTGTACGGGAAAATCGAATTTTCCGGATCCGCATTTTGTCGAACAGGTCTTGAATGGGGAAAGATCCGTAACGGCACTTGAAGAGCGAGCGATCTTCGAAGATATCGTCAAGGAAGTGGCCGGCGAACAGCTCGATTCAGCCACCATTGCCCAGGTGTACGAGGAAATCAACCGGGTGATCGAAATTAACGAAGAGACAAAGGAGGAAGAACCTCCGAAGCTGGATTATAAAGATCTGGAGCGCGTACTGAACGCAAGCGGCGTAGAGGACGTGACAACCGAGAAGGTGGAGCGGGCATTCGAAACGATCGTGGACAACAAGAACTATGAGATGAAGGCAACCAGCGTCCTGCCGAAGTTTACTTCCAAATCCATTAAGATCGAAACCAAGGTAGCTACGATTTCGGTTAGTCCGCAGGATTTAAGGTACATCAAACAGGTTAATTACCAAGGTAAACGCTGCATCATGATTGAAGTGGACGAAGATGTCGCGATTGAAGGGTTTACGCTCGCTTCAGAGACGCTTTTAAGTTAAACCACATTTCATTGCACAGCAAAGGTCAGGTGCCGCACCAAATAACCTAATAAAAAGCACTAACGCAACAGGAGATGACTTCGAATGAACAAAATGCTTTTGATTGTGATTACGGCCGCAACGCTGCTGACGGCTTGCCAATCGAACCCAGCGGATAACGACGGGAATGCCACAGGCAATAACGAACAATCCGCGCAGACTGAGACGTCGCAGCAAAACAATGAATCAGCCGAGGAAAGCCTAGACCACGGCGCGTGGTCTGCACTTCCCGAATATGACGTGATTGTTCGGAATATAGATTCGCAAGATTATACCTTTCGAACGGTAACCGATAACAAAAACGAACGCATTCTTCTGCTCACGAACCCAGACGGTGAGGAGAAATACAAGACCATTTTTATCAAGAACACGAGTCGCCTTAAAATCATTGATGTCGATGGTGGCGGACAACTCTTCAATGATATTTTGGAAAACAGTTAGAAGAATGGAACAGACCGCTATCCCTCAGTCGGATGGCGGTCTTTTTTTTCGCCTTTGGAAAATTCCGTTCGGATTCAGCCATTGTAAGCGCAGAAGGAGAAACAATGTGAGATAGGGGCCCTTCCGGATTCTTCGGAAGGGTTCTTTGTTTGCTTGAGGCTCGTGTTTCCTCAGGAATGGAGGGGAAATCCCTTAGCCAGTAGTTGAGCAAAACCCTTCTTGAGGCTGATGATGGAATACATCGCTTGTCGGGTGTCTCTTGTAACGTAGGGTGTAACATAGAGAGTAGACGCATCAAGGCCAACTGAAATTTTTAATACGAGGAGATGTAAGAAGTGGCAACGTTAATCGAATTCAAAAAAGTAACCAAGGCATATCAAATCGGCGAAGTGAAGATTCAAGCCCTTGCGGGCGTTGATTTCTCCATATCAGAGGGGGAATTCGTCGTTATTTTAGGAGCCAGCGGGGCGGGAAAAAGCACGATTTTGAACATTCTCGGCGGGATGGATACCGCCAGCTCAGGACATGTGTTTGTTGGGGATCAAGAGATTACGGGATGGAGCGAGAAGAAATTAACCGAATACCGCGGGGAGCAGGTTGGCTTCGTATTTCAATTCTATAACCTCATCCCGAATTTGAATGCGCTGGAGAACGTTGAATTTGCGACAGAGGTATGTAAGGACCATCTGGACGCCCGTGATATTTTACATAAGGTTGGACTAGCGAATCGCATGAAGAACTTCCCTTCCCAGCTCTCTGGCGGCGAACAGCAACGAGTTGCGATCGCGAGAGCGGTTGCCAAGAATCCCGCACTTCTGCTCTGCGACGAACCCACCGGTGCTTTGGATTACGTGACAGGGAAGTCAGTCTTAAAGCTCCTTCAGGATTTGAACAAGGAAACGAAGACCTGCGTCGTTCTGGTCACCCATAATTCGGCCATAGCGCCGATGGCGGATAAAGTGATCCGCGTCAAGAGCGGAAGGATCGAGAGCATCACGATTAATGATCACAAACAAAGCGTTGAAGGGATCGAGTGGTGATGAAGATTTTATCGTTGAAATTATTAAGGGATATGAAACAATCGATGGGACAATTCATAGCCGTTGTATTGGTTATCGCGGTGGGCGCCTTTTTCTACACGGGGCTGGTCACCTTAAGTGACAATCTTAGCGCCTATACGAAGGGGTATTTTGAAGAGCATAATTTAAGCGATCTGAACGTATTTTACAGTCAAATCTCTGCGGAGGACGCCGCTGGTCTACACAGTATGGAGGGCATTCATCATATCGAAGGGCGTTACACCGTTCATGCCACACAGTCCTTTGAAGATGATAAAGCTGCACTAACGTTGCATTCAATTCCTGTACCTAATGAAATTAACACGCCCAAGATGATTGAGGGCAGGATGCCATCCAAGCCGAATGAGATTCTATTGGACTCCCATTATGCCGGGGCGCATCATTACCGTGTCGGTGATCCCCTCAGCCTCCGTGTGAATGACAAGGATATGACGTTCACGATTAGCGGCCTGAATGAGAATGTGGAGCATGCCAAAAAGAACGAAACCCAGGATCATCAAGCTTATGGAGCAGCCTATATCCCCGAGGAGACCATATCTGAAATCGCAGGCAGCTTTTTTTACAATGAGATCCTGATTGATGCCAAGGATGGTTACGACATTGACAAGATAGGGCAGGCCATTGAAGCCAATTCCGATTCACTCCCTTATGTAAGCCAGATGAGCAAAGAACGGACCTTCAATTATTCCCAAATCCATCAAACGATCCATAACAATAAACTGATGAGCCGGGTGATCCCGATCGTTCTCTTCTTGATTGAAGCGGTGATCCTGTTTCTGATCATGTCAAGGATGATCGATTCCCAGCGCAATCAAGTGGGCATTATGAAGGCATTAGGGGTGAAAAATAGAAGCATCCTGCTTCATTATATGGGCTACCCTGTGCTGGCAGGTGTTATCGGCTCCATTCTGGGTTACGCCATCGCCGCCGCCCTGTTCATTCCGCTCATAACAACGTCGATTGGAAGATCCTACTCCCTGCCTGACCTGACGTTCACCCTTTCGTTTTTTACACTCCTTCCTCCGATGATATGCTCCAGCGCTTTTGGCATGCTGTCCTGTTATTTAAGCGGCAGAGCGATATTACAAGAACGTGCTGCTCAGGCGATGCGTCCGAAACCTCCCAAGAAGATGAAGAAGCTGCTCATCGAGAAAGTTCCCGGGATGTGGCGCCGGCTGCCATACAGCTACAAGATCATACTAAGAAATATATTCTTAAATAAACAAAAAGCACTCGCAAGCTCGGTTGGTGTTGTGGTCAGTACCGTTTTGTTGATCACGGCTTTTGGCACGCAGACGGCCCTGCTCCAGGTAGCCGGCCAAATTGAGGAGGTAAATACGTATGACTTACGAGTCGATTATTACACGGGATCGTTCCCGGATACGGTAACACTGCCCCCTGGCATTGCAGACAGTTACGAATTGTCCACCTATCCTGTGGAATTCATCCAAGGGGAGAACAAAGAACAGGCTACGCTTGTGGTTACGGAGCAAGAGAATGAGCTGATCCACTTTTATGACGAAAAAGGGAATCGGCTATCGTTGGCAGATCATGGGGTGCTGGTACCTAAATCTTACGCGGATCAGTATCGTATTTCCGAAGGGGATATGATCCGGATGCAATTCACAGCACCAGAGCTTAACCAAACCAACGTCGATATGAAGGTTCTGGACATATCCACACAGTATTCGAACCCGTCATTCTACAGCACACCGGGCTACATGAAGAGCTTGGGGATCGATTACGCTCCTTCCTCACTGTTAGTGAGCGTCGAGAGGGCTGCAGATCTGGCGAGCGTTCGCGGCTTTTTTGAACAAGACCCGAAGGTAGATGCCATTGCAGACAAGGATGATCTCAAGAAATCAGCGCAATATATGCTGAAGCAAAACAGCTTTATCTTCATCATGTTTATCATCTGTGCGGTCATTCTGTCCTTCGGTGCCATCTACACGATCTCTTCCATCAACATATACGAAAGGAATCGCGAGCTTGCCACCCTGAAGGTATTAGGCTATCCCAAACGCAGAATCAACCGGCTGATCTTCTCTGAAAATATGTTATTAACCGCTTTTGCGGTCATTGTCGCTCTGCCGATCAGCGGTTATGTTTATTCCATCATCATCAAGGCGCTTTCGAGTACCCATCAGCAAATCCCGGATCAATTAAACCTTGTTATCATCCTGGCATCTGTTATATTGGCGTTCATCCTGACCCTTATCTCCAACCTCATGCTTCGGAAAAAAGTAACGCGGATTCATATGATTGAGTCGTTGAAGGGTGTGGAGTGAATGGTAATATCTGAGTGTACGGGCAGTTAGACCTTGATCTATAATAAGGGACGTGGCATTCAATGACAAAATTCAATCGTGAATGGAATAGGAGAACAGGATGAGTAAACTAAAAATGGCCGTCATCGGCTTGGGACACATGGGTCGGCATATGATTCACCGCTTACTGCCGCAATATGCGGATAAGATCGAGTTGGTCGCGATTTGCGACAGTGATGCATCCAGTCTGGAGCGGGAAGTCGCAGAAGCAGGGATTCGTCCACGGTTGTACACCGACTATCGTCAGCTGCTGGACGAGGTGTCCATGGATCTCGTGTATATCGCGGTTCCGCCGTCTCTGCATTATGACGTGGCCCGGATCGCATTCGACAAGGGCATCCACGTCTTCTGTGAGAAGCCGCTGGCTAACAGCTTGACTGAAGCCCGGAGTCTGGTGGAGCTGGCCGAGAAGGCAAATAGGCTCCATGCGGTGCATTTCTCGCTTCCGCTTGACCCGGCCGTATTGAAGCTGCAGGGGTTACTTGAGGAGCAGGAGATCGGCCCGATCCACAGAATGGACCTATTCCTGGAGTTTTCGCAGTGGCCGAGGGCCTGGCAGCAGAATCCATGGATCACATCAAGACAGCAGGGCGGATATTTGCTGGAGGTTGGCATTCACTGGATCCAGATGATCCAGCAGTTGTTCGGTCCGATTACGCATGTGAAGAGCGATATCGAGTTTCCGCCGGACTCCAATCAGTCCGAAAGCCGTGTCCAGGCCGTTCTCAGATTACATGATGAAATTGAGATTCATCTATCGGGAACCGACCAACGGGAAGAGGAGGAGCGTGTTTCCCTGGTGATCCACGGGGCAGAAGGTACCCTGGCATTGGAGAATTGGCGCAACCTGTACCAGGGCGGCAAGGATACCGGTCTGCAGTCTGTATCTGTGGACGACGTTGTCAGTCCGCTGCCTATCCTTAAGCAAATTGTTCAACTTTTGAACGGAGAGTCGGGTATCATCTATGATTTCCATGACGGGTATAATGCGCAGGTGGTTTTGGAAGCTCTGCGTAAGCCGGGTGAGGGCTTTACGGATGTAAGGCCTCAATTGATGGGGCGATAAGGCTGGATTTATTTTTAAGCCCTGATAGTGAATGTCCTGCCCAAACAGGGACGCCATCTTAGTTGGCTTCTCTCTGCTGAGGCTGTTCAATGCGGTTGGGGAGCTTGTGGGTTTCGCTACCTTGGAGTAGGTTTATGACGAGTTCCCGCATACGACCGTTCACCGAGAACAGGGCCGTGCAGCATTGCAGTTGTGTGTGGCGGTTCGTGTGCAGTACCGACACCAGTAACTGCTCCGATATGTGTGACATGCATTGGTGCATATGCAGTTATTGGTGCTGGTGGTATCGCTGGAGCGGTAGCTTGTTTCAATTACCTGTGAGGTGACTAGATGAATAAGATTTTGGCGATCTCGATTTTAGGAATGGGTTTAACTGGTGCTGTTTTAATCATCTCGGTCGCTCTATTGTTCGAATCCCCAAAAGGAGATGTGTTGAAGATGGTTACTGCTGGTTCAACAGTAGCTTTCGTTATATTCGCTGTCTCGGCTTTAGTATTTCGTCGGCGATTAGATCAAAAAAAAGAGTAATATATTCATTAAATTAATAAAGTCGGTATTAAGGAGTAGACAAATTTGTCTACTCCTTTTTTATTACTATTGCAACCAACAGAAAATGATTTTCATCTGGGAAAGATGAAAGCAGGATCATAAAGAAAGTAACGTAGCGCCTACTGTAAAAAAGGTCAAATCCTTTTACCTGGAAAAAAGGGAGACTGTTGAGCGACTAATGGATCTTGAGTGATATAAAGGCTATGTTGATTTGAGGGTGCATCCCGTGAGCTCGCAGGCTCACATTCATAGGGGCATCTCTTTAGTTTCTATAGAAATCGAAGATAGTTCATTAATTCTAAGGTAAGATACAATATGAATATACAATTAACCATGTAAAGGATGAGAATCTATGCCGGTTTACAATAAGCTAATTCGGGATCTGATTCCCCAAGTCATTGAAGCTACAGGCAAAGAATTTCGCACACGGATTTTGGATGAGGAAGAGTATAAGAAAGAATTGAT
Source organism: Paenibacillus sp. Cedars (assembly GCF_003184205.1). NCBI lineage: Bacteria > Bacillati > Bacillota > Bacilli > Caryophanales > Paenibacillaceae > Paenibacillus > Paenibacillus sp. Cedars. Next base: position 4,792,198 of record NZ_CP020866.1, on the reverse strand, counting down.
CATAAAGCTCAAAGAAGAGTCGGAGGAATACTTTACTGCTCCAAGTCCAAAGGAGTCGCTGGAAGAACTTGCAGATATGCTTGAGGTTATCCGGGCGTTGGCGGTCGTGCATGGGGCAACATGGGAAGAGCTTGAAGATTGGAGGGAGAAGAAGGCGAAAGCTCGAGGAGGGTTTCAGGAGCGGGTGTATTTAATTGATGTTGACGACAACGCTTAATGCGATCGAACGGGGAACTGAAGTAAAGGTTCTCGCTGGGGATGGAGTTGAACCTGGCTATGAATGCAAAGGCCGAACTTTTAGTATCTATAACGGTCTCAAAAAAGAAGGGAACGCGGATTGCGTGTGCTTCAATCTACAGGTTAGGGATGAAGAAGCATCATGAATCATTCGCACCGGACGAATTTGATCTTATTGTGGTGGGCGAATTCCATCATGCAGCTGGACCTGCAGTAGTTTGTAAGAGAGAAGGGATAATTAAAAGAAAGGAGTACCTGGCCAGTACTCCTTTCGTTGGACGTACGGAATCCTGCATGGTTTCACGGAATATGGTGAAGTTGAGCAGCGTTATGAAGACGTGAAGGAAGAAGCGGACGAGTTCCTTCGGAAAGTCTATTTTGCAAATGTAAAAAAGATTGCAGGTGGTGCCAAGGCCAATCATACAGACGTCGAGTAACGTATGCAGGAAACTGGCGAGCTTCTTCTTAAATCAACTCAGGATCGTCAATCCGATCTGGTTCTGTGCTGCGGCGATGTCCTACACGTATCTGATGAAGGAAATTCAGAAGATCCTTGAATCTTAAACTGGAAACTAACATTTTATTTCTCTAATTCCCTCTCATACCCCTCAATCAGTAGCGATGCTTTAACATGAAGCGCCCTTGCTAATGCCGCAATCGTGAGCAGGGTAGGCGCTTTTTCCCCATTCTCAAGTTCACTAATGTAAGACCGGTCCACACGGGAATAGAGGCTTAACTGATCTTGGGTGAGCTCTTTTTCTTTGCGAGTCTTTCGAAGAGCCCTGCCGAAGGCAAGTAACTCTATCGATTTATTACAATGATTAGTCACGTTATAACCCCTTATTGATAGTTAAATTCATCTTATGTGGTTCTATAAGGGAATTTCCGTAGGCTATTGCCTACAAAATGTTTACAATGGTATAGTACAGATACTGAAAAATACTAAATTGGATGACTAGATTACCTTCTTAGTTAAAAGGGAGCGAAGGAATTCATGAAATCGATGGTAGCAAGTGAGACCGACCCAAATGCGAATCCACCATTCCAGAAGGAAGCCGATTACTCTTACCACGATACGATGATTCTTTGTACTATTTCCTCTCAAGAATATATGAACTTATCCCTGCACTTCCTGGACAAAAACTTGCTTCATGTCAGTTTATTGTTATGCAACAGGGCACTAGAATCCATGCTCAATGCATTATATATAAAGAAGGAGAGAAGGCGACCAACATCCAATATTGTGTTAGACGACATACTGCGGATGTTTTCTAAGCATTCAGGGCTAAACGTAGAATCGTTGATATTTATACAGACCATATCCTATTTATCACATGAGAGCTCCCTCATCAGCAAAATACAACCTACATATTTAATGAACCTGATCAAGAGAGCGGATGCGCTCCTTCTTCAAATCGCCAGCCAGCTGGAATTGCACTATAAAACATATCACTCTGTTTTTGAAAAATAAAGCTAGTTATTATCTACTTCTCGAGTAATTAAATATAAGAGGGGTGATTGCAATGGACGTTAGAGAGTTTGCGAATCGCTTTCAAAAAAGGTATCCTGATGTGGATAGATATGAGGTTGCAGATCATCAGGATATTAGCGAATTCGAGGGTAGATTAGGGATGAAGCTGCCACAATCGTTCTGTACTTTTGTAAGCGAATTCTCTAATGGGATATTTTTACTGGATTGTGAACCTATCGGCGGGGTTAGCGAGAAATCCCCTTGTGGAACAGTAAGTAAGAGTAAAGTGATTCTTCCGGATCTTCCCGATAAAGTACACATTCGAGAGACAGATGAATTTATTGCCTCCCATCGTCTTATTTCTCTTACTATGTTTGATGCCGTTGCTAACTCCAATGATCACTGGGTATTCATATGTGAGGATGGAACCCCTAATAACGAATATAGATTAGGGTTTATTAGTCAAAGCTCAAAAGCCATTGTGAAGACATTATCCAGCTTCGAAGATTGGTTGACGATCTTTTGGGATCATGACAACGAGGATGAACAAGCTGTTCCGGTATTCAATACGTTTTATTCGACGTTGGATGATAGATTGGAAATATTAAGTGATTAAGTGCGGGGGGTTCTTTATATTTTTTGTGAGAAAAAAGATTGTCGATTTATGATTTACTAAATGACGGAGAATTGGAGAAACTATGGACATTTTAATTATAATACTTGCAGTTATTATTATTGCTTACTTAATAGGCATTGATAGAAACATACGTATCCAAAATTTATACTTCAAAGAAGTAATTAAACGACTAGATATGATGCTCAAAAACTACTCGTCATATGAAAATAAGAGAGATCGTTAATGAAGCTTCTCCGGAACGAACTAATGGTATACGGCACTTAAGCCAAAAGAAAAATTAAACAGCCTTAGTCCAATGGAAATCAGGGAAAGGCCGCTTAATTAATTTTAATTTTCTGCACTGTCTACTTGACGGGCCTGAGATAAATATAATATGAACAACGGCTTGAAATTTAATTATTAATGTATCTTTTTAGAACTTCTCTGCGAATTTGCGAATGTCTGTCAGAAGCTTCTTTATCCCCATGCGAACTTAATTGAGAAATTTCATCTTTTTGAAGATTGAATTTCCCCTCATTCATATTAATCACACTATAATTTCCCATTCCATTATCCTTTAAAAAGACAATATAATTTTCTCCGTACTCAAGTTCTTGATATCCATCTAAGGAGATTATTGCTCTTTCACCGTTATTATCTATAATGCTGATTGGTTCAGTGAATGTGATAGTATCATCGTTAATAGTATTAGGGTGAACGATTTCTGGTTTTTTTAGAAACTTTTCAATTTTAAAATCAGTTAGAGTATAGAAATCGGCTAAAGACCCATCTTCATGTCTTACCTCCTGGTGCTTTCTTGATTGAAATTCTTCAGCAGGTGTTCCAAGCACAATAATATCGGCACTTTTACTGAGATCACTTTCAGAATCATAACTAATATATGAGGCTGGAAAATTAATAACTTTTAATTCCTGGTTATTTAATTTAATTAAGAAAAATATAAAAAAACAAGCAAGTATTAATACAATAGCCGATACTGTATATTTCATTTTACTTCCTATCTGTGTTTTCATATCTGATCCTCCTTAGTTACCCCATTTATTTTTTAACTGTGTTTTATCCTCTGTATTAGGTGCAATACTAGTTAATGCATTAGCAGTCATTACACAATTTTTTGTTTTTTTCATCACAATATAATACTACATAATTTGTATATATAGTTAAAGATTGCAATTATAAAAAGCTACGTTTTTTTAAAAAGAAAGAAATATTACTGAATACTTTCGACTTATAGAAAAAAGTTACCAAGCATCCTGTTTTTGATTCAGACGCTGGCGTATGCCATTCGCTATGTCTAGGGAAAGAGGGCCAGGAAAGTGAGTTTAGCTACGGTCCCAGTGATGGGGAGGAAGCTGTATATGTGACATCGGCCAAACTTACCGATCGGATGAGAGAGCTCATTTTACCAGAGGGACGTTAAAGCTGTTAGCGGCTCTTCCTATATGTTCCGGCAGGCTCAGATTACAATCGGGTGCTAAGTTTATGGTTTATCTTGTACGTGTCTTCGGAATCAATGACCAACGCCGAAAGCCCCAAATCCCCTAAACAACGGTTGAGACGTATAAAAGCAGGGTATTGGGAGATGAATGAATACCATCATCAGGAGGCGATGAAGTGAACAAGAAGACCTACAAGTTGAAGCATATGGCCGGAGCATTTCTTGCCGGAGCCATGCTGTTTTCAGGATTTTCGTTGGCGGCTGCGAATCCCGAAGGAACCTTGGATGCAATTAAACGCACAACGTCGAAAATAAGCTACTACGTTAACGGCAAGGACCACTCGACACCTGCCGGTCAATTTATGAACCAAGGGACGGCAGCCCCGGATTCTATTGTTCAGAACGGCACGACCTATGTGCCTGTGCGAATGGTTTCCGATCTGGTTGGACAGCTGGTGTACTGGGAGCAGGCGTCCCGGACGATCTCTTTGGGGCTGCCTGTGGTCAAGCTGTACAATGCGGCGGGCGAGTCGGTTGGTTCCGCTACCCTGGAGCTGGTCAATGACGGGGTGAGGGTGAAGATGACCGCATCCGGTCTCACGCCAGGCAAACACGGATTCCATGTACATGAGAATGCGATTCAGGGTGGGGATTTCAAATCTGCCGGCGGTCACTTTAACCCGACAGATAAGCACCACGGCCTTGCACATCCGCAAGGAAGCCATGTTGGCGATATGCCGAATCTGGTCGTAGGCCCTGACGGAACCGTGGAAGCGGAGATGATCATTCAGCATGGAACCCTTGAAAAGGGTCAGCCGAACTCGGTGCTGGGCCGCTCGCTCATCATCCATGCCGGTGAAGATGATGGCGTAACCGATCCATCAGGGAATTCCGGCGACCGTGTGGCCGGCGGGAATATTCCCGAATAGTTGGTAAGCTGCTCGGGGATGGCTTTTGCAGCATAGGCATGCCATCAATAAACGCATCTCCACAGGGAGATGCGTTTTTTTCTAATGATGGTGCATCCATATCTAATAAAATGACGGGATGAGCATTTTTATGGAAGGAACCATCTTAGAACCGGCGGCCTGGCGGGGCATGGCACCCGTTATTGTGCAGCGGTTATTCTAATGAAGGGCCTGTTCGATTTTCCAGTTGACATCGTATGTGATCTATCATATTATATCTCTTGTTGTAAATGAATGGCTTGCTGAATTGAATAAACCAAACTCTATCCTGTGGATGGAGTGGCGGAACTTTGTCAAAGAAATATTCTTTGGTTTCATTCGCCCCTTGTCAGTGAAATGACAAGGGGCTTTATGTTGTTATGGACCAGAAAGGGAAGAGGTTTACCATGAATATGAGGTTACTGAAATATGCTTTACTTGTTTTTTTAGGGGCATGCAGTTATGGATCGCTCTCTACCATCATCAAGCTTGGAATGAAAGATGGATTCAGCATGCAGCAGCTGGTAGGATCCCAGTACTTTTTTGGATGGGTCATGCTGCTCCTGTCAGTCTTGTTATTTTCGCGAAAAAGGCTGGGGATGAAGCTGGGCCTCTCGTTATTAGTTGCTGGCATCACCATCAGTTTGACGGGCATATTCTACGGATTTGCCGTGGAGGAATTGCCTGCTTCGATTGCGATCGTTCTCTTATTTCAATTTACTTGGATTGGGGTGATTCTGGAGGCTATCGTTGATAGAAAGTTCCCGAGTCGCGAGAAATGCATTTCGATGGTCATCCTTCTTATCGGTACGATCTTAGCAGGAGGGATTCTTGAACCAAGTGTTGGTGGGATTACGGCCAAAGGTGTTATTTTCGGCTTAATGTCGGCCGTGTCGTTTGCCTTTTATATATTCGTAAGCGGGAGGGTGGCTACACAGGTGCCTGCGGTGAATAAAAGCTTGTATATGACCACTAGTGCCTTGATCATTATTTTGATGGTTTTCTCGCCTTCCTTCATTTATGATGGTGCGATTCCAGATGGACTTTGGAAGTTTGGTCTTCCTTTAGGGCTGCTGGGCATCGTGATTCCGGTCCTTTTCTTTTCCATTGGTGTCCCGAAGCTGGGCTCAGGTCTGGGCGCGATACTGGGTGCGGCGGAACTGCCGGCAGCCGTGGTAGCTTCGGTGTTAATTTTGCATGAAGAGGTGTCGTTGCTTCGATGGGTTGGGATCATCGTTGTTCTGCTTGGCATTGCTACGCCGCAGCTTCTGCCGATATGGATACGGAAAAAATCCACAACCCCCCTACTTCCCAAGGTAGAAGAGTTATAACCTGCGAACTGAATCGTAGCTTTGCATGGGACGGTAATTCCCGCTCAACCGCAAGGCTCATATGTAAAGGACTGCCCCTAAAGCCTACGCTGACGTAGTTCCTTTGGGGGCAGTCGTGTTTAGCATGTGTGATTACGATGGCCTTACCATTTTACTTCGCGCTAGGCAGCAATTTATTCAATACAATCGCTGCAAGAGCAGCCGCTAGTATGGGTGAACCGAACAAATACTGCACGAATGTAGGCAATGTATATAAGAAGTCTTTAGGAATGAGTACTAACGCTAACGTCAAAATCATCGGTATGGCGATAATGTACATTTCTTTTTCACCGATTTTCTCGTTCTTCATAACCTGGATCCCGTTAATCGAGATGATCCCACAGACGATGGCGAATACGCCTCCGATGACGGCGGTTGGAATTGAGGAGATCAAAGCGGCCAGTTTGCCTGAACAACCGAAGAGGACAAACCATCCGCCTACCGCAAGAAAGACCCGGCGGCTTGCCACACCCGTGATGGAGATAATGCCTGCATTGGTAGAGTAACCAGTGACCGGCGTAGAGCCGAGTCCTGAAGCAATCAGGCAGCTGATTCCTTCGCCGATGACGCCCCGATTAATATTTTTATCCGTTAACGGTTTATCAATGACGTTGCTGATGGCAAACCATGTACCTGTCGTCTCCGCCAGCAGGACGAGATAGATGATGACCATGGTGATAATCGCCGACAAGTCGAACGAAAAGCCAAAATCCTTAAATGGTATCTGCGGCATGCTGAACCAGCTGGCGCTGGCGACAGCGCTGAAATCCAGCACACCCATCAAGTTGGCCGAGATACAGCCGATAATTAACGCGATCATGACGGACGTAACCCGGAATATCGCGCCTCGCGTTCGGAACAGGGATCCAAGGATCACGAACAGGATGAGTGCAGCCGCTGAAATCAGGGCCAGCAGCACGTTCTGATTGATGGTAGCGTCCGTGGCGCCGTAAATATTGTCCCGGATGGCAACAGGTAATAAAGACAGACCAACAATGAAGATAATCGTGCCCCCAACAATGGGCGGGATGAAGGATGTAACGATTTTATTGAAAATTCCCGTATACCCCAAAATAATCACGAGGATCGCGCCAATTAAGCTAGCCCCCAGCACGGAACTCCAACCCATCTCCCCGCCGCCGCTGGCGGCATAAATGGCGACAATCGCGCCGAGTGGAACATAGGAAGGACCCTGAGCCATCGGCAACTTCATACAGAAATACGTTTGCACAATCGTGGCAAGCCCGGCTGCAATAAACGTGGATTGAATTAATGCACTGGATTGATTGGGCGATAAGCCGATTAACATGGCAATTAGGAAAGGAACAACATAAACGTCCATCGCGACGACATGCTGTAAACCGAGAATGGCGGATTTCCCGACAGATATTTTACCGTCAGGCGGAACCGTTAAATGCTGTGAGTTCGTTTGCGTGTTATGTTGTTTGTCTGCTTGTGTTTTCACTCCGATGGACACCTCGAATGTTTGGATTAATTGCAATATATCTTAGCGTGAATGAACCTTTTCTCCTTGTACCCAGACCTCGCGAATATGTTCAGGCCGTGCGAGATACATGATCTTCTGAAAAATGTCTTGTACGTCCTCCAACTCATCAAAAATCGGCAGCTTCGCGGACGGAAGTCTTGTATCGATCACCTGCACATCCCATACGTAGTTTTCCTGAATACGTCCAATCGGCAAGCTTAGGCTTTCGCCGCCTCCGGCCGTAGCCAGATAGAATGCCTCATGGACCGTGATCCGCGACTCGGGTACGCCGCGCTCGGCAGCCGGAAGGGAGGTGTTCACGCCATCCTCCAGCATCCTCGAAGACATCACGGCTTGTCTTATATTATCGAAGAGACTGGGCGAGAAGCCGCCGGATAGATCAGAGCCCAAACCAATCTCAACATTGTGGGCATGGAAGCGAGCAACCGGGATGACGCTATTGGCGAAATAGGCGTTGGATATCGGGCAATGCGCGATAGCGGTTCCGGTGTCAGCGAATAATTCGGCATCCTGATCATCGAGAAAATTACAATGAGCCATGACCGATTTATCACGCAGCAGGCCAAAATCATGCAAGGCAAACGCATCGTTTTTCTGGAATCGATCCTTCACATGACCGTGTGCCCAATCGCTTTCGCTGCAGTGGGACTGCACATACGTATCGTATTTGGCTGCCAGCTCGCCCAAACCCTTCAGCCCCGCATCGGTACAGCTTGGAATGAATCGTGGGGTGACGACGGGATACACGCCTTGTTTCGTGGTCTTGGCGAGTTCCTTAACAGCGATAATAAATGCTTCCGTATCCACCAATGCTGTGGATGTGTCTGCATCGCGGTAGTAATCCGGATTTTGCTCGGGATCGTCCATGACGACCTTCCCAACAAGTCCACGCTGGCCTTTGCCCGCACAGATTTCGGCTAACAGCAGGCTGGCTTCCTTATGCACCGTGGCAAAATAAAGCGCCGTCGTGGTTCCGTTGGCCAGCAGGGTGCTTACCAAATCCTCGTAGACCTTTTGCGCAAACTCGAGATCGGAGAATTTCGATTCCAGCGGGAAGGTATAGGTGTTGAGCCAGTCATAGAGCGGAATGTCCAAAGCGGTTCCAGATTGAGCCCACTGCGGGGCATGAACATGCAAGTCAACAAAACCCGGAAGGAAATACTGTCCCTCCTCTAATCGATGAAAGCTGTCGCTGCCCTGATACGTATCCAGCAAGGATTGATATTCGGCGTCTTCCGGTGCCACGACTCGCTCAATCATTCCGTCCGCATTGATGCAATATAGACAGTCTGTTAACACTTGAATTTCGGTGGGAGATTTGCTTGAAAAAGAAGTCCCTTGAAACAATTGCATATATTTACTCATGTTTACCGCCTTAATGTTCGTTTTTTCGAGCGCTTTTGTCATTATAGTCCGTTAAAAAAGAGATGTCTATAGTATAAAGGCGAATAGATATGAGCGCTGGTCTGGTAGGGTGATCACTAAGTATGAAGGGTTGTCCTTGGAGAGAAATAGGGGCTATGATGAGTATGGAGTTCAGGATTCTCGTTTTATCCAACGTTTAATGAAACTTAAGTAATTGATAATATGTTTTAGTCAAAAAAAGAGCCAAGGCTCGAATTATTTTGAACTCACTAATTCCTCACCTTTGACTCTCCAAATCTTCACACCGCTTACAAAAGTATTGGATTCTTTATCATATGTCACTTCCTGTGCCTCCAGCGTTTCGTTTAGATTTGTTGCTACGATATGAGCATTCTTAATTTTGTAAATTGATGTTTGGGCAGCAGTACCAACTGTAGCAACAATCTCATTGGTTCCGTCCTGCTCAATATCTGTCTCCACCGTATGCGCTTCAACAATTGTTGTATATGCATTTAAATGAGTGATCTACGGCCCGATAACCATTGAGATGAGTGGATCTTCATGAAAGAAGTCTGCGGACGCAATACGTCCGGAGTCTTTTTGTATAAACAAGAGGATATCAACTGGCCCACACAGAATAACTTGAAGCTGCCATTATTTTTGAGATTTGAAGAGGATTTGTAATGAAGACAAAATTGATCATGGTCGGAGGTCTGCCGGGATTCGGCAAATCGACGACGTCCCGTATGATTTATGATATTTTAACCGAAAGAAACATCGAGGCCCGGCTTGTGTTGGAAGGGGATGTTGACCATCCGGCGGATTATGAGGGAACGGCGTGTGTGACTGAAGAAGAATTTGGGCAGTTGCCGCAAGCCGCAGGCGCCTTTAATATTGATCGAGCGGGCCGCCAAAAAAGGCAGCTGGTATCTCCTGCCCTACCAGAAGCTGAAGAACGAATACGGTACCTCTTTTCCGGATGACCTAAATATCATTCCTTGTCCAAGCAGGATATTTACGAGCTCCCGCTGGGCCTCAACAGGAGACTTATCACCGAGCGGTGGGAGGCATTTGCAGAGCAGGCGTTGCATGAACCTGTTGTCATGATTTTTGAGTGCTGCTTCATCCAGAATCCGGTGACCGTCGGCATGGTGAAGCACGATGCGCTGGAGGGCGTTGAAGGGACGCTGGAAGTATTGGAAGCCCGGCGCAAGCTGGAGCACCGGATCTTGGACAGTCTCGGACTGAACAAGGAGCGAATCAACAACTCCCTTTATGATCAAGAGACGTACAGAACCATGCTGATGGACAAGCTGAAGCTGCATGGGGTCATCCAATAATGTTATTTTCGTAGATAAGGAAGGACGGTTTAATGAAGCGCTTATTAATGATCATGATGCTCTACATAACGGCTCTATTGGTAGGTTGCGATAAGGAACCCGGTTGGGAGACGATGCAGCTTCTAGACGAACAGGTTGCCGAAATCCGGATTTCAGCGTTCGAGACATGGGACGAGATGAATGGGGATACACTGCTGTCTTTCAAGGATGAGAAGGCTGTAATCGCATTTGAGGAAGCGATCCTTGCCGCTCGCAAGCAGCCGGATGATGCCAAACGAACGGACCCGGATTACGACGTGATGGTCATCTATGCCCAGCAATCTCCGATTCATGCCATCAAGCTGTGGTTGGGAGAAGAGGGTCATGAAAGTGTGTTCAGCTACGGTTTCAAGGATTGGGGAGAAGATGTATATGTGGTTTCGGCCAAACATACGGATCGGATGAGAGAACTCATTTTGCCAGAGGGGCGTTAAAGCCGTTATCGGAGCCCCTCTCTTTTTCTGTTCAGTATCTGGATATTATAGAAAGTATGAGTTTATTTATTGATTGTAAATATCTTTGGAATTAATGACTATTACCGAACGCCTCATCCCATAAAATAACGACTTAGACGTATAAAATCAGGGGATTGGGAGATGAATGAATAACATTATTCAGGAGGCGATGAAGTGAAAAAGAAGACCAACAAGTTAAAATATATGGCTGGCGCATTTGTGGCCGGAGCCCTGCTGTTTACAGGAATTTTGTTCGCTGCTGCGAATCCCGAAGGAACCTTAGATGCGAAAAAACATTCGATGTCTAAAATAAGCCACTATGTTAACGGCAAGGACAACTTCACCGCTGACGGCCCGTTTGCGAAACAAGGAACGGCGGCTTCGGATTCTAAGTTTCCTACCGGCAGCAGCGATGTACCCGCTCGCATGGTTTCGGATCCGGTTAACCAACCGGTGTTCTGGGACCAGGCTTTCAGGGAGGAAACTCTGGGGCATCTTGTAGTCAAGCTGTACAATGCGGCAGGAGAGTCTGTTGGCTCCGCTACCTTGGAGCAGATCAATGACGGGGTAAAGGTGAAGATTACCGCATCTGGCCTCACACCAGGAAAACATGGGTTCCATGTACATGAGAACACGATCAAAGATAGAGATTTCAAATCTGCTGGTGGGCATTTTAATCCGACCGACAAGCATCATGGCCTCAAGCATCCACAAGGAAGCCATGTTGGCGATATGCCGAATCTGGTCGTAGGTGCAGACGGTACCGTGGAAGCGGAGATGATCATCCAGCATGGAACTCTTGGAAAGAACCAGCCGAACTCCGTTTTGGGACGCTCGCTGATCATTCATGCCGGCGAGGATGACGAAGTAACCGATCCATCCGGAAATTCCGGCGACCGGGTGGCCGGGGGGAATATCCCGGAGTAACCCTGCAAGCAACAGGTAACATGTGGTTGTAGCATATGAGAGCCAGTGAAAAACGCATCTCTATAGGGAGGTGCGTTTTTTGTGGTGATTGTGTAGCGGGACGAAGAAGAAGAAAACGAATCCTGCCTTCAGGAGGTAATCAAAGGATCTTGTATAATTTATTAAAGGTCGCTAATTTGACTTCATTCCGAATAATGTTTATACTTTGTATAAACATTTGTGTGAGGTGGTAGCATGTCGCAAGTTCAAAAATGGGGAAACAGTTTAGGCATTCGCATCCCAAAGGCACTGGCCATGGAGATAGGACTTGAGGAGGGATCAGAAATCGATCTTGACGTTGAAGATGGTCATCTCGTCATCAAACCACGGACCAACACACTGGAAGATCTACTTTCGAAAATAACGCCTGATAATATCCATTCCGAGGTTCAAACGGGTGAGCCGCAAGGACGGGAGTCATGGTAAAAGAACAATACATTCCTGATCGTGGCGACTTGGTATGGATTCAGTTTAATCCTCAATCTGGTCATGAGCAATCGGGGAAACGGCCAGCTCTTGTACTCTCACCTGTAACGTATAACGGTAAGGTCGGTTTAGTCTTATTTTGTCCGGTTACTTCCAAGGCTAAAGGCTACCCCTTTGAGGTTGTTATTCCTCAGGATTTACCGATAGAAGGGGTTATTCTTTCTGATCAAATCAAGAGTCTCGATTGGCAATCTCGCCAAGCCAAGTTTATTTGCAGAGTTCCTAAGGAGACCTTGAATGAGGTTTTGTCTAAGGTAGATTTATTGATTCATTAATTGAAAATTATTGTATACAAACCGCTCCTTCGTTTCGGTTATATTGGAGCGGTTTTTCTATAATCGAAATCAAGATATACATCGAGTCGAACATCTTGGAGGTATCTTCATTGAACATTCAACTGGGCCATTTTGAAGTGAATTCCGGACAATTGGTTGTGGCCGATCCTTGTTATGAATTGGATACGAACATTATTATTATGGGCGTGTTGGAAGGCGTATTGAATGGAACGTGGGTAGGGGAAGTGGAGAAGGTGGAGATCCCGGATTGGGGCGAAGCCAACGCCAAGCTAACGGCTTACCATCACTCGGCAGTTGAACAGGGGGCATTCCTGGAGTGGATCAAGTGTCCTTTTATAGCTGGGGTGGATAGCGGGCAGGCGGGTATTTTTGATATTCAAAAGTACCGAATTCCGGATGCGGATTCAGCATCGGATAGCTCGGACACGGATACGGAATGGTATTATGCCTGCTGCGACATTACCGAGAGGGGGGAAGAAGCGGGCGTCCTGGATGGGGGCGTCGTATCTCGTACCGGCATGGGCGATGGTGCATACGGCGTGTATAAGGCCTTGAATGAGCAGGAGCAGGTGGTTGGCGTAAAAATTGTGTTCATTAAGAGCTAGTTGAGGGTCACTGAAACGAAATATGAGCAAGCGCGAACAGCCATGGAAGGTATTCCTTTATGGCTGTTTTTATTAGGGCAACACTATCATGTCAACCAAGGCTGTCACTATACTAGAAGCTTAGAGCGTATTGGGGCTTCTGTACCATATTGGAGCATGAAAGGCCCGATTCTTCCAAAATGCATACTCCAACGCCTTTTGATATGAAGGACTCTGGAACCTTTTCCGTATCCTGGAAGACGGATACAATAAGGTCCAATGAAACGTTGGAGAGGATGCAAATGCCTAGAATACTCGTTCCGCCCGAGGTGCTGATTCGGGTATCGGAGGAAGCCGCCAGAGCAGCGGAAGAATTGGAAACGACCAAGAATCGGCTGGACCAGCAGATTACGTATATGATGTCTTCGTGGGAAGGAACGACCCGTTCCCGGTTTTTCGAAGATTTTCAGCACGCCCATGGCGAAATGAATAAAACGATTGAACATCTCAGGATCATCGGCCAAGAATTGAAAACGATTGCCTTTCGGTTTATCTCAGCCGATATGCAGGAAGATCTCATGATCGCGGCAGCTGCGGCGAGCGCTGCTAACGAGCCCAAAACATTCTGGGACCATGCGGGAGACTTCTGGCAGGGGCTGCAGACCGGGGCGAAGTCCGTGGCAAATTCGGTGAAGGATACGGCTACATCCTTAGTTGAAGATCCGCTTGGCACAGCAAAGGACATGGCCTATTATGCTACCATCGGGACGGCGGAAGAGATCATCGACACGGCGGTTTGGGGAGGCAAAATGATCTTTGATGCCGATACCCAGGAGAAATTCGCCGCAGACGTCGAGGCGTCGGGCGGTGCGTTCAATTTTGCCGGACAGCAAGCAGCCATGACCATCGCTGGCTTAGCCACGCGCCGGATCGGGGTGAAGACTCACCCGCACCTGAAACATGATTCGGGTGGGGATGGGGGGAAGGGTAATTCTGTCGGCAACTTCGCAGGAAACATTAATGCTGATAGCATTCCTAATATGTCCAAGCAGGAAATCTTGGATAGCTTGCCAAACAATTGGGAGTATACTGATAATAACGGTTTTGTTCATATTAGAGATGTAAATGGAAACATTCGCATGAGGATCGACCCACCCGATAAGGTCACCAAATATGACCATGTTCATTTGTTTGATGAAAGTGGTAACCCAATCGATGTGAATCTAAATGTGGTTGACAGAAAAAGTCCTGATGCTCATATTCCATATAAAAAATGAGGTGATACAGTGAAAGCAGAAAAAATCCTGAGCGAGATTGAAGCAATGCACTATTGGGATGCTAGAGTATTAAAATTTGATTCGAGTTTTTTTGGTGACGAATTAACACTTGTTTTTGAGGACACTGAGTTTAACGTCAAATTGTCCTTTACGGGATGTTCTAAATTTTCCTTTCTTACAAGTGTAGATGATAGGACTAAACCATTAAGAGAGTTGACCAGACCACAAATTCCTTATTTTCTACAAGATATCGAAGTTACAGAAGTTCAAAGTGAAGGCCATCGATTGTTGAACTGTAAAATTCTAATGCCCCCTCTTAATGCTGAGATAGTCTGTAATTCAATTTCAGTTGAAAAGATATAGGTTCGAGACCTTGAAAGGCATATGCATTTCAAGGTTTTCTTTAATCTGTTCACTGCCGCAAGCGCACTTTACATAAGCATAGAACGAAGGTTTCGTTATGAATATTATTTTTTTAGCCCGAGTTATTGGCATTTTCCTAGAATCCGTCAACTATCTGAAATTCAGGGAGCAAACCAATGAAGAAAACAAAATGGGTGTTAGTAACATACTGTCTCCTATTTATATTGAGTGCTTGTAATATTGTCGATTCCGATTACCAACAGATGCAAGGAGTCGTAAAGGAAGTCGATACCCAAAATAACAGAACACTACTCATAGCCGAATTAACAGAGGGGGATTTAAATAAAGATACACAAGAAGTGATCAAATCTGGCGAATATAGGGAAGTCGCATGGGTAAGTAAGATTGATTCCTCAAAATTTACAGTTGGTGAAGAAATCATCATTTACTATGAAGCCAGGGGACTCTTATCCGGGCAAGATGGCAGCTAAAAAATACGAGAAGCTAACGAGCAAATAATATTGCCGACTTAAGCAGCTCATTATATAACACTCCCAACACCTCCGTAAGCACTCAACTGATCGCTCCCCCAGCGATCCTTCCAATCACGTCTTTTTGCCGTGGACTACCCTTTATTCAGC
The DNA here is from genome assembly GCF_003184205.1 of Paenibacillus sp. Cedars. NCBI lineage: Bacteria > Bacillati > Bacillota > Bacilli > Caryophanales > Paenibacillaceae > Paenibacillus > Paenibacillus sp. Cedars. The sequence continues at coordinate 4,776,779 of NZ_CP020866.1, read as the reverse complement.
AGCCGATAGAGATTGAGTGCCAATTGAATCTGGAATAGCTCGTCCGCGTTTTTTAAGTTGGAATTCAGGAGTTCTTTGATTTTGTCGACGCGATAGATAAAGGTGTTGCGGTGGATGAACATCGCCTTGGCGGCTTCCGTCACATTCTGATTGTGCATGAAATAGTATTCCAGCGTAGAGATAATGTTGGTGTTGAACGTTTGATCATGGTGATGGATGACGCCAATCGTGTTGTGGAAGAACTCTTCCATTTCAGCAGGCTTGATATTGAAATCGAGAAAATGATAGACGGTATAATCTTCGAAATGGGAGATGATCCGAATGTCTTTGAATCGCTGCATCAATCGCATGGCTTTCTGGGCTTCGAAGAAGCTTCGATGCAGGGAAGAGAATGTTTTATGCTGGCTGCCGATGCCGATAAGAAACCGCGTTTTCTTCATTTCTCGGGTCAATAGCTCGACCAGCTCATGGGCGAAAGCTTTCGTTTCGTTAACGGTAACCGGCGGTTTACTCTCATTCTTCCCGACTAATATGATGATCTGTTGGCTTCGGTAGTAACACGTAAGCTCCCCGTTCGCTTTACTGGACAAGCCGTGGATCAGGTTCACGCACTTCTTCACCATATGCTCCAACTCGTATTTTCGGTACACGATATCCGGGCCAGAATGGTAGAGCCGTGCTCTAACGCCAAATTATCGACTTCGGTCAGCTTGCGAACGGTTTGGAAGATGACGATGTATCCGTACACATGGCTGGACACCGAGATCGGCATGATGCGGCATTTGAAGGTTTGATGCTTGTGATCGTAATCGCGCTGGATCGATTTCTTGATTTCGCTTACGTATGTCGGGATCGCCTCGGTAAACTCGGACGGCAAGATGGGCCTGTTCTTCTGGAGCGACAAGAACTCATGCAGCGGCGTCTTATTATCCGGATGATCTGTATAGCAGAGCAAATTCCAATCCCGATCAAGAATCAGGATCGGATTATGACGATGTCGGCTAGCTCCGCCGAAATTTGTTCGATACCGCCCCCTTCCAGCGGAATTTTGAACAGCGTATTATGCAGGTCGAGCGATCTGCGATTCAGCGCGTCATAATCGGCATTGGTCTTCTCATTAATGATCGCGATCACCTTGGACAGCGTGTATTCAAAAGGGAGCTCCAGCAGCGGAAGCCCATACTTGTTCGCCAGATCGATCATGTTTTGCGGAATACGGTCAAAATAACGTTTCATTGTGATGCACAGGCCCGCGCAGTTGTTCTCGGCCAATTCATGAATGACCCGATTCTGCAGCTCCTCGCTATCTTTAAAAATATATCCGGTGGATAAGAGCAGCTCATTCGAAGCCAGCCAATCGAATACATCCGGATTTTCAATAATATTCACAATGGATATTTGGTGATCAATTCCTGCCGAACCTGCAACGAGTTTAATGCCTTCGATCGCTTTGATCTGAAGGATGTCCCTGATGGTAAGCATTCTTAACACACACCTTTGTTTTTGTTCTCATTGTGCAATGTGCACAGTGAATATGCGATGTTTTTAGTTTCGCTGTACAATGACCGGAGTGTAGCCCTGGATTACAATAAGGGTGTCAGGAGCGGTTCGTAACTTCAACTGTGATATAATTCACAAAATATCCTTTTGGCAGTGGAAAGTCATTCACCTGTTATATGTTCGACGTTTATATATTGGCTAATTTTGAATTCAGTATAGCATCTAAGGTCATTTATCCACAACTAAGGCATGGCCGATCCAAGGTGAATGAAACATTCAAAGGGATAGCCAAAAGACAGCACTTGTCCATTTGTAAGCTAAGGAGGCGATATAACGGGAAGCTGCGGGAAGAAAACCAGTACTGAAGCCGTTTGTGTTGTAAGCGCAGCCATCTCTTGCGATGCGGGATTCCTTCAACAAATAAGTAGCTTGAAATTTCATGGAACGGTACACAGCATCTTTGATCGAACGGTGAACCTGAAGTGTCCGAACGGTGAATTATATACGATTGCCACTGACAGCGTGGACAATGCTCCGAATACACTGATCACGGACATCGACAGCTTTTCGAAAAAGGGGCTGGCGATTGGAGATCAGGTCTATGCGGAGGGAGAGCGGTTATACGTAGGGAAGAATGCAGCTGTTATGCTTCTGCAAGTCCATGTATGGCGGAGCAAGCTCCCATCCTATTCGGAAGAAGAAGAAATCTTAAGAAACCATGTAGCTGCAGCCCAGTTATGAATTGAAGCTCATGGCAAGGCCGGCGGGATGAAGGCAGAGACCGCAAATCCTTTGGATCAGGAAATGGATAGATTGCTGAGAGAGCGCTCTGCGGGGCTTCTTGAAGCGTTATCCAAAGGCGAAGTCAGTCTTGCATTCATTTCGTAATTGCATGTTCATTGTAGCAGTCTTGGTACCGTTTACATAATCCCATAATCCGCAAACATCGTCTAAAATACGCAACCTATTTTGGAGTGGACAAAGATCTGAGCAGGTTATACTTTTAAGAATTCTTTCAGATCCGTTAGGGCAAGATATGGTTTGGAACAACGTCTGGCAAGATGGAGCTGTTCCTATCACAATGTCGAAGGAGTGAGATGGATGGCTAATAAAAATGATCGTAATCAAAAGGTTGATTCTGACCGCGACACGACCAACATGGATATTGACGCTGGAGAAGCCTTAGGAACTGCAGGCGGTGGCGTCGTAGGTGCTGCCGTTGGTTCCATATTGGGTCCAATCGGCACGATTGCAGGTGGTATCGCAGGCGCAGCATTGGGTAACAAAGCTGGCGATGCTGCAGAGAATGACGACAACGATTCAAAATAAGCGGACCCGGGGATTCCCGTGCCTTCGATTATTTGTAGCTGCATGTTTAAAAGAACCGCGCTCCTGCGCGGTTCTTTTATAAGAGGGACCGTATGAAGAAAGATATGCGCTGCTATCATTGTTTTTAGTATTTTACTTAGCGGTTGTAGAATGCAACAGCGATACCTACTAATACGGAACAGAAAACCGGGACAGAGGTTCCTGAACGAGAAAATGATGTACCACAATTCACACCGCTTGATGAAAGTAACTATGAAGGCGCTCAAAAGGGGTCGATAATAGTACCGTCAAATCACTTGAAGATAAAATGCTACTTGAAGAACGTAAGTTTTGGTATTATATTGCCTTGAATGAAGAAGAAGGAAAATGGAAGACAGAATGGCATCTGATAGCATCTGTAGTTGTAGCTGTATAGGCCCGCCTATGGTACGATATGAGGGATTGGCAAGCGAGTAAGCTAGCAAATCACCATGCAATCATAGACAACTGGATTGGGGATAACATCTTGAAGACGTTTAAGAAAGTTTACATAGAGATTACGAGTATTTGCAACTTGGCTTGCACGTTTTGTCCGCCGACGGAGCGCAAGGCCAACTTCATCAAGGTAGAGGATTTTGCGAGAAGATTGGACGAGATCAAGCCGCACACCCGTTATATTTATCTGCACGTGAAGGGGGAGCCGCTGCTCCATCCGAAGATCGACGAACTGCTGGATATCAGCCATGAAAAAGGATTCAAGGTCAACATCACGACCAACGGCACGTTGATCGCGAAGAACCGGCATAAGCTGCTGGGCAAGCCAGCGCTGAGACAGATGAATTTCTCCCTCCACAGCTTTGATGGACACGAAGGTTCAACGAACCGCGAGGGATACTTACGGGAGATTCTATCCTTTGTCCGTGCCGCAGAGGAGTTTAAGGTCATCTTTTCATTCCGTTTATGGAACCTGACTCAGGACAACGCAACCAATCTGGAGGAGAGCCGAAATCGCCAGACGCTCGAAATATTGGAGCAGGAATTTAATCTGGACTACCGAATCGAGGAGAGGGTTGAACCCGGCGGGGGCGTGAGGGTGGCGGATCACGTCTATCTGAACCAGGATTACGAGTTCCAGTGGCCAAGCCTGACAGCGCCGGAGGATGAAGGAAAAGGCTTATGTCATGCGCTTCGCAGCCAGGCGGCCATTCTTGTGGACGGCACGGTTGTGCCATGCTGTCTGGATGGGGAAGGTGTCATCAACCTGGGGAATATTCATCAGAAATCCTTCTCGGACATCGTGGACGGGGAGCGGGCGAATAATCTCGTGGATGGCTTTTCGCGGCGGGAAGCCGTTGAGGAATTATGCAGAAAATGCGGGTATCGGCAGCGGTTTGGAGCTTAAACCAGAGAAGCGGAGAAAAATTCCGCTTCTTTTTTTGTACCAATCTGTGGTATCGTTATGTGTTATGACGTAAAGGAACGGCTTGTGGAGACTCTAAGAAGAGATGCCCCATGTTACGTGATGCGAAAAATATAGCTATTCACCATAAAGGAGATTCCATGACATTTCAAGATTTAAATATATCCCCTGTAATTCTTAAGGCTTTAGCGAAGGAGAATTACAAGGAGCCAACGCCGATCCAGGCTCAGGCGATCCCGGCTGTGCTGGCCGGCAGAGACTTGCTGGGCTGTGCCCAGACCGGAACAGGGAAAACAGCCGCTTTTTCGGTACCCATGATCCAGTTATTGAACGAACAACCCCCTAAACCGGGCATGGCGCGACGCATTCGTGCATTGGTATTGTCGCCGACCCGGGAGCTTGCCCTGCAAATTTCGGATAACGTCAAGGCCTACAGCCAGTTCACGAAATTGCGTTCTACCGCTATTGTTGGCGGCGTTTCGCAGAAGACACAGGAACGGGCGCTCCAGCAAGGTGCGGACATCCTGATTGCGACCCCGGGCCGACTGCTGGATCTCATGAATCAGAAGCGTATCGATCTGCAGCATGTGGAGATTCTGGTGCTGGATGAGGCTGACCGTATGCTGGATATGGGTTTTATCCATGACGTGAAACGTATTATCTCCAAAATGCCGAGCAAAAAGCAAACGCTCTTCTTCTCGGCCACGATGCCTGCGGAGATCACCCAGCTTGTAAAAACATTGCTGCAGAATCCCGTAAAAGTTGAGATCACACCGGTATCTTCTACGGCTGAACGAATCAAGCAATCGGTGTATCTGCTGGAAACCGGGAATAAACAGAAGCAATTGAATGAGCTGATGAAGGATCCATCCATCGTGTCCGCATTGGTCTTTACTCGTACGAAGCGCGGCGCTGACCGAGTTGTGCGCGATCTGACCAAGGTGAATATTACGGCACAAGCCATTCACGGCAACAAATCCCAGGTCAGCCGCCAGACGGCATTGAAGAATTTCAAGAGCGGGGAGACCCGGGTGCTGGTGGCGACGGATATCGCCGCCAGAGGCATCGACATTGACGAATTGTCGCATGTCATTAACTTTAATCTTCCTAATATCCCGGAAACGTACGTTCACCGGATTGGCCGCACAGGGCGTGCGGGCCTTAGCGGGACGGCGATTTCGTTCTGCGAAGTGGACGAGATTCCTTTTCTCCGCGATATTGAAAAACTCATCGGAAAGTCCATTCCCGAGGTTAAAGATCATGACTTTCCGATGTCGAGTTCATTAAGATCCGCCAAGGTGGACCGTTCCCCGAAATCGGGCTCGGCAAGACCGGGCAATGCCAAGTCGGCGGCGGCCAGACCTGCTAAGCCCAAGGGTGATGCAGCCCGCAAACCGAAGGCCGACACGGCACGCAAGCCGAAGCCGGACGCAGTGCGCCATTCGAGCACGGATACCGCGCGTAAACCCAAGGTGGACGCAGTTAGTAATCCGTATTCAGAGATGGCACGTAAGCTAAAGGCGGAAGTAACGAATAAGCCCAAGGATGGCCAAGCCCGTAAACGCAGGTCTGAAGGATTCAATAAAGGCAGCAAGGCAGGCAGAACCTCGTAAGAGGAGTTGACGATTAACGGATGAGTTTATGCAGGCGTTCCCGCTATTCCACAATCATCCTAAACAGAAGAACAAGAAGCACCCGTTCCCTTCATTGAAGTGGACGGGTGCTTTTTTATTCGAAATGGTATGTATTACGCATTCTTTCTTCCCACAAGAAACAGGAACAACGGAATTCTGAGCCTGCGCTCATAGGTTTCGTCGTTCGTAAAATTCTCTCGCACCGGCTTGGACTCCCGAAGCTGTTCGACGATAAAGCCGGCTTTCTGCATCGCTCGGAAGTAAGCCTCGACGGTACGATGGTATTTATGAACGGTGCCGCCGAGCCATTGTTGTTCGCGGTAGCCCTCGTTAAAGTAATGGTCCACCACCCAGTTGGTTCTTGTGCCCGATGGCTGAAGCGTGGAGGTGATGACGGGATGCTCGACGGAGAAGATCAACCGGCCGCTTGGCTTCAAGGTCTGATGAATGCAGCGGAAGACATGCTCAATATCCTGAAGGTAATGAATGGCAAGTCTGGACAGCACCAGATCGTAGGCATCTGGCGGGTACGTATAATCCTCTATCATCGTGTGTACTACGGTACCATTGCTGTAAGCTGCAAGTGAACTGGAGGCGGCTTCGACCATATTGCGGGAACCCTCGATGCCGACATAAGTGGAACAGCCCTTATCCAGCAGTTCGGCGCCATATCCGGCATCTCCGCACCCGAGGTCCAAAATATGCTGATCGGAGATATCCCCGAGCAGCTGCGAGATGACGGGCTTCTCTAACGTATCGTTGGCGTTCTCCTGCCATTGCCTCCGCAACATGTACTTCTCGAAGTTACTTTCGTTATCGTAAAACTCTGATCCGCGATAGCTCATAAGTACCTCCTTCAAAATATCTTCCTGGATCTACCATGGTGTATGGTAACATATCGGAGGGTGGTATAAACCATATTCCGGAAAAAAAGTTAAGAGCGAAGCGACTAACAAGTTAGAGTAAACACGCGCATTCCATGTTGACTTTAGACTAACACGCGTCATAGAATCTGATAAGAACACAATTACGAGTAAGCTTCATGATCGAAAAAATGACAGATAGCGAGAGTGAATGATGAAAATTCAAAAGATAAAGAATAGAAGCGTTTTGTTTACCAACCATATCCCCTCGGGATGGGATTTAAATGTCCAGCTTATTATGGGAGACCGGAATAATTACATCATTGATACGGGTCTGGGATCTTTGAACATCGAACCAGTTAAAGAATACATAAAGCACGACCACAAGCCCATCATTGTGATCAATACACATCATCATTGGGATCATATATGGGGGAATGGTTCGTTCCGGGACTGCACCATCGTATCTCACAAGCTATGCAGGGACATGATGGATTCCGGCTGGGAAGACATGATCCAGAAAAACAAGAGATTCATTGAGGGTGAAGCAGAATTGGTCCTTCCCAATCTGACATTCGATAACGAATTATATTTCCCTGAGGACCATATACGAATCATGTATACGCCAGGACATACTGTGGATTCCATAAGTGTACTGGATGAAGCGGACAGGGTGATCCATGTTGGCGATAATGTCGGAGACTCCATGGATGAAATCATTCCAAGCCTATACGTAGACAAGGAAATTTATATTCGGACACTGCTGAACTATAAAGAAATGGATTTTGACACTTGTATATCGGGTCATAATACCGTTTTGGATCAGCAGATCATAGAACAGATATTGAGCAAGCTTTAGGAAAACCGGGCAGCTCTGCAGTGCACTAGTAAATAACCGAGTGAGAAAAAGGGGGGAATCCCTCGTTATCACTCGGTTTTCTAGTATCCGTCAATGCGTTTGGATTTTGATTGTCGGTTGCCTCACCGCGTCCGGGTATGAAGATCACGCGGATAAAGCTGTTCGGAAGCAGGCGGATGAAGCTTGGCATCGAATGATTCCTCCTATCGGAAACTTGGGTTGGGCCGATTGTGAGATAAACCGAATTTATTGCCCGCCTTTTTTAACCGTAGAGAGTTCGCCTTATGTTGGATGATGGTGACCTCAATCTGACCGGTCATGCAGCCATGAGCCTTATCAAGGGTTCACAAGGATTAATGGGTTAAGGAGGTGCCAATTCCATGAAAAAATTATACGTCGTGCGGCATTGCCAAGCGGAGGGACAAGCTGCGGATGCTCCGTTAACTAGGGAGGGGGTCCGGCAATCGCATGCGCTTGCGGAATTTCTGTCCGACAAAGGGATAGACCATATGGTTTCGAGCACTTATCGCAGAGCCTATGACACCATATCGCCTTTGGCGGATCGCATGGGCATACAGATTAAACGGGACGAGAGGCTAATGGAGAGAGTTCTATCGGGCAAGAACGTTCCTGCATGGCGCGAGATGCTGCGCAGAACCTATGATGATATGGACCTGTGTTATGAGGGCGGAGAATCCAGCAACAGGGCGATGAATCGTGCGGTTCGTGTAGTGGAGGAGATATTGCAGAGTCCCAGCCAAAATGCCGTCATCGTGTCACATGGCAATCTGATCTCGCTCCTGTTGAAGTATTACGATAACCGAATCGGTTTCCGAGAGTGGGAGGCTCTGTCCAACCCTGACGTGTACCAGCTTAGCTTCCAACAATCAGATGTTCCGGATATACACCGAATATGGAGCCCTTAACGGCAGGCACGAAGCCATGTATGTAAAAAAGAATTCATAAGCATTTATTCCCTATATTTGGCGGCACGCCTTCCTCTATAATGGAATTGCACAGGTATAGCAGCGCGTGAATCCTAAAGATCAGACTTCATATAACAAAGGTGAAGCGCATTGTGGACGAGCTGTATATGTGTATGGGTTCGCAAGATCATTAGAGAGATTATGAAATAAAGGGGATATGAATCATGGCCAAAACCAAACGGGGCCGCGCACTATGGAACATGCCATCACGCGGTCGCGGCACATGCCCGGTATGCAGCACTTCGCGCATTAAGCTGCTCTACGTTGCCAACAAGTCTGACGGCACGGCGCTTAAGGTATGCAAGAGATGTCAAAATGCCGATCAGAGCAGAGTAGACGCGGCGGTTGTGTAAGCTGGGACGCAGCGATTAGCCGCAGTGTGCAAATCAGGCCGAGCGCCGAGTAACAACCAGAGTCATTAGAGACCCGTTCCTTCGATAGAAGGGCGGGTTTCTTAGTTTTGCTATTGAAGCCTATTTATCATGGATAGGTTTACATTTTATTCCTCATGGTTTAACATCTAATTTAACGATTGATAAATTAGATGGTTGTTAAATTATTTAGGGAGCTGAGGATTGGCTATGCAATTGGACAAAGTGGTCAGTTATCATAAAGCGCTGGCGGACCCGACCCGAATCAAGATGCTCATCCTGCTTGCCGAAGGGGAGTTGAACGGACAGCTTCTGGCTGAGAAGATTGGCGTCACACCGGCGACGATCACCCATCATGCTGCCAAGCTGCGGGAAGCGAGTCTCATTAATGAGCGCAGGGACAAGAACACGATCTTTTTTTCGCTGAATGATTATTTTATTAGAAATACCGCGACGGCGACGGAAAACCTGATCTATCAAAGAGTACGTTCAACTGGCGGCTCGGAGCGCGTGTTGGATGAGGATCAACGGATGAAGGATTCCGTTATGAAGAGCTTTTTCACTTCCGATGGGAAATTGAAGAGTATTCCTGCCCAGCTGAAGAAGAAACTCATCGTGCTCACGCATATGGTATCTCAGCTTGAAAAGGAACGAAAGTACAGCGAGAAGGAGATCAATGAGTTCATTAAGGGCTATCATGAGGATTTTGCGACCCTTCGCCGAGAGTTCATCATGCACCATTTCATGTTCAGGAATGACGGGGTGTATGTGCTGAATCCGCAAGAAATGTGGGCAAGGTGGAAGGATTTATCGTGACCACGGTTGGCATATTGGGAGTGACCCATGACGAGGGGCTGAGGCAGAAGTACAACTTGACCCTGGATGTCATTAAGGAGCTCATTCTTGAGTTCGAACCGGATGTTATTTGTGGAGAGGTCCTTCCGAGCAGTTGGAAGCAGTACCAGCAGGACAGATCCCATCGTGGATACTGGGGTGAGCCAGCCAGCGAGTATTGGGATTTGATCTTTCCGTTATGCGAAGAGAAGAAATATGAGTTCGTGCCGATGGATTGGGTAGAGCTTGCTTGATGTGTGGAACGATTTTGACCCTTTTCACAGTTACGGCGAGCTGCAAAAGCAGCAGTTAAATGCCGAGCTGGATGAGTGGTTTGAGCGGCAGCTGTCGACTTGGGCATCGGGTCCGATTCCTCTAAATTCAGCAGCGTACGATCGGGTTACGAAGGAGAAGTATGAATGGCTGGAGCGAATCAATCCGCAGGCCCATCTACTCAGGTGGGTATGCCGGCATCTGATCATGAATCAGCGAATCAAGAATGCTATTGGGCAGCATGCGGGAAAACGGCTATTATGTATTGTAGGCGCAGACCATAATCATGCGCTGTATGAAGGGCTGGCCCCGGTAAAGGATATCCAGCTGGTATATCCGCTGAGGTAAGGCGCGGCCAGTGCAAGTCCCTTAGGGGGTCTTGCAGGCTCCAAAGGCGCGCTCGCGGCTCGCGCAAGTCCCATAAAGGGACTTGCAGCTCCGAAAAGAGGCGCTCGAGCCGGCAAAAACAACAAGAGTCAAGGAGCTGTTTATCGCTTGGGGACAACTTCATAGAGAAAGGAATCGAGCTAGGCTGCGCAAGTGACGACTCGGCGTCAGGGGATATTGGGATCGCTGTCTGTGACCATTGGGCCGGGCCAAATGTGCCATATGATGCGGATCTATGGAAACTTTACCAAAAATGGTACAAGTCTATTATAGGTTCTAACAAATTTGTTACATCCTACTTGCGCTATGACGATATTATAGAATAATATGAAAGAGCGCGGCTTTCATAGTGGAAAACTCGCGCTTTTTTTGCTATCTAACTTGCCTGAGTACCTCCTTATCGGAAGCCCCCCTATAAGAGAGTGTGATGACGAGTAAGGCCGGCATGCCTTAAGTTCGACAGGCTTGAGATGCGCATTTTTATATTTTCCATGTATAATAGAAGAAATCATTCAAATAGGAGCTAGGAAATGAAAAAGCTAGGAAGAAACGATCTATGTCACTGCGGAAGCGGCAAAAAGTACAAAAGATGTTGTCTTGAAAGAGATGAACGCACGGTTTACGGTAAAGTCATCCAGTTCCCTGGTGCGAAAGCAGCAGAGCCTAAGCTACAGGTCGATCAATTGCAACAGATGATTAACGACAAGCTGGGGTGGATGGATTGGAACGACGATGAGCATCGCGAGCTTGCAGAGTCCGTGTTTCCTCAGATTTGCAAGGATTACGAATTGCAGGATGAGCAGCAGCTGTTTCAAGTGTTCAGTCTCTTGATGGTCTGGAACAGCTTCTCCAGAGAAGCCAATCCGAAGTACCGCAAACAGGGCGGATATGCAAGTGCGTTAGAATATATAGTAACCTCATCGCTGAACATTTCAACGACGAAGGCTGATATTGCGAAGAAGCACGAGGTTTCCGTCGCCACGTTGACGCGCAACAGCGGTCAGATTCAAGACTTTATGGATGGAGTAGCGGCATCCGGTGACGACGCGAACGTCGACGATGAAGAATCCGATGGGGAAGACAAGGACTTGTCCTTGGGACGCTAGAATTCGCTTAAAATGAAATCGAATTGAATGCGGATTCCTCGCATTCCGGTATATAGCTGTGGTCGCTCCAATGGGAGCGGCCACTTTGCGTTGAATAAGCCAAGCTGATCACATGAAGGCACTGGATATTACAATCTGATCACCTATGGTGGATTCGAGTGATCAGCACAACCTTTACCCCCTTCGTGCCCCTGTCAGCATCCAGCCCAGGGCAAGGCCATACGCCAGATGCCCGGTCAGCCAGAACGCCAGGGCGGCGAGGTCGGACAACGCCGGTGTGCGAACGGACAACGCCGTGGTGGGGAACAGAAGAAGTCCAACGGCAAGACAGACCAGGATAACAAAAGACATGCTGCGTTTACGAGACCATGCTTTTTGCTGCAGGAAGAGGGTTAGAGCCATGCTCAGCAGGACGGAGATTAGAAGGTGCAGCATAAACTCGGTGAGTTCGGATAGCTGCAGTTCCTTCAGGACAGGCACGTAATCAACGTTCAGGAGCAGCGTGTAGACTTTGTATGAGGTGAAATGCTCTACCATATTCAAGATCAGTCCAAGGATGATACCGGCGGCAATGCCTGCCCAGACCGATTGGGTAAACCTGTACTTACGCCACATGAGCGACATTCCCCCTTTAGTTGCCATTGTATAACACTCGTCTATTGGAGTGAAACGAATCTTCACTGTAGATAAGAGCGAAGCCGACTACGCGGGGAAGGGCAATGAACATAATCAGATAACCTAATATACTAGCCTGGTCGCCAACACCACTATCTCACGAGTAACCCTGGTTCGTGCCGCTGTCCTCGACATATTATCGGACTCTAGATCCGCTATTTACCTCAATTATGCCCGTTTTTTGAATTTTGCGGACTCAGGATCCCTTATTACATCATAAAACAACCAAATTGCTGACTCATATCACAAATAGCGTATCTCATGTCCGTTAGTCTCAAAAGTAACATTTTTCTAGCAAAATAACGTATCCTCTATCCGTTAGCGCAAGAGTAGCATGCCCATGCCCACCACCGCCATCAAACCACCATAACCATAACCATAACCATAACTATGAATAACCATCACCACCACGACTACCACCATTTCAGCGCAGCAGAATTTCTTCAGATGATGCACGGCGTTACGAAGGTGCAGCCATCCCGAATGGGCGTGAGCTCTGCTGCGCCAACACCACTATTACGCGAGTAACCTTGGCTCTTGGCGATGTCCTCGACATATTATCGGACTCTAGATCCGCTATTTACCCCATTTAGTCCCTTTTTTGAATCTAACGGACTCAGGATCCCTTATTACCTCATAAAACAGCTAATTTACCGACTCATATCACAAATAGCGTATCTCATGTCCGTTAGTCTCAAAAATAACGATTTTTCAGCTGAATAACGTATCCTCTGTCCGTTAGCGCAAGAGTAGCATGCCCATGCCCACCACCGCCATCAAACCACCATCAAACAACCACCATAACCATAACCATAACCATGAATAACCACCATCACACTACCACTATTTCAGCGCAGCAGAATTTCTTCAGATGATGCACGGCGTTACGAAGGTGCAGCCATCCCGAATGGGCGTGAGCTCTGCTGCGCCAATACCACTATTTCACAGTAACCTTGGCTCTTGGCGATGTCTTCGACATATTAAAGGACATCAGATCCGCTATTTGCCTCATTTAGTCCCTTTTTTGAATCTAACGGACTCAGGATTCCTTATTTCCTCATAAAACAGCTAATTTACCGACTCATATCACAAATAACGCATCTCATGTCCGTTAATCTCAAAAGTAACACTTTTCTAGGAAAATAACGTATCCTCTGTCCGTTAGCCCCAAGAGCAGCATGCCCACAACAATCACAACCATCATAACCATCATAACCATCATAACCATCACAAACCCCCGGTATTATCGTAGATCCAGGTGAGTTGATTGTGCCCATAACCACACCCATAACCATCACAAACCCCCGGAGTATTACCGTAGACCCAAGTGAGTTGATTGTGCCCACACCCACACCCACACCCATAACCATCACGACTACCACCATTTCAGCACAGCGGAATTTCTTGAGACTGCGTTACGAAGGTGCAGCCATCCGGAATGGGTTTAACAGCTTTCGATTGGTTCGTCATCAATAGGCTCCTCTTCAAATCATGTATTTGAATTGCTCGGATGTACTCATTATGGGGATATGCCTTTGAAGCGTCTGTGTTTCAGTGTATCGAGATCAGTTTTTATGCGAACATGGCTATTCTGGTACGATGCGGTGTCCTAACATTGACTCCGTTTCTTCCCTTGGCCCTGGTGCAGATTATCTATCCAAAATCCTTCGCTAAATCGCTCAACAACGAGCTCACCTGATATTGCACAGGTTCGTGCATAAGAATTTCGTTAACCAACGGTTAACGTTTGACACCATCCAAAAACCTATGTACAGTAATAGACAAAAGAATAGGAAGTCCACTAGGGGAGCCGTTGGCGGCTGAGACAAGAGTGTATCTTGGACCCTTTGAACCTGATCTAGTTCGTACTAGCGTAGGAAAGTGGAGCCTTCGTATATAAGGCCTCGGTACGTTTTTCTATCGTACCCGGGCTTGTTGACGAAGCCGCTCCAGTTTTCGGGGGCGGCTTTTTAGCGTTGCCTTGAAGGCTGTGTGCGTAACCGGACTTCCTGCTTTTCAATTCATGAGAGGTGGGGATAAGTATGAGTTTCACGCAAGAGCTTCGCAGGCAGTCGGATGGCATTTTTCAAGCGATTTTTGATCATCCCTTTGTGAGAGGGATTGCTGCAGGAACATTATCGAGGGAACAACTGATTCACTATGTGAAGCAGGATTTTGAGTATTTAAACGCCTACATGCGGATTTATGGCATCGCCATATCCAAATCTACCAGCAGGAATGAGATTGCGACTTTTAATGAACAGATTTCTTTTATTCTGAATAGCGAGATTCATCCGCATCAGAACTTTTGCGCTGCCGCAGGGGTGACCTACGAGGAGCTTCAGGGGTATCCGCTTGCGCCATCCGCGCATCATTATATCCGTCACATGTTGACGGTGGCGCATGAGGGCAGTCTTGGCGAGATTATGGCAGTGCTGCTGCCATGTCCCTGGACGTATCTGGAGATTGGCCGCAAGCTGCTGGATGAAGTGAAGCCGGATGAATCTCACCCGTTCTATGACTGGATTTATTTTTACGGCAACCGCGGGGAAGAGGCGACGGCGAAGTTTTGTAACGGTGTCGACCTGTGGGCGGAAAGCGCCACAGCGGCGGAGCGGGAGCGGATGACGGAGCATTTTATGCTGAGCTGCCAGTTGGAGTACATGTTCTGGGACATGGCTTACAAGCAGGAGGAGTGGCCGGTGCAGATGCAGGCTGCGGTGCTGTAAAGAGTAGTGTCTGTAACGATCTAGCATAGATAAGAGAGGCTGATTTCATATGAATATATGGGAAAAAGAGGTTTCGGCGCTTTTGAGCAAGGTACAGCAGACGAGCCCCCTCGTTCACAATATGACAAACGTGGTGGTTACGAATTTTACGGCTAACGGCTTGTACGCGCTGGGCGCGTCGCCGGTAATGGTATATGCGCCGGAGGAAGTGGCGGATATGGCTGCCATCGCGGGTGCCGTGGTGCTAAACATCGGCACGCTGAACCGCGAGCTGGTAGACGCGATGATTACCGCCGGGCAATCGGCGAATGCCCATGGCGTACCGGTTCTATTGGACCCGGTCGGTGCGGGCGCGACCCGCTTTCGGACGGAGTCGGCGCAGCGGATCCTGCGCGAAGTGAAGGTTTCGCTGGTGCGCGGGAATGCGGCTGAAGTGGCTCACCTTGTTGGAGAGGCCCGCGAGATCAAGGGTGTTGACGCAGGAAGCAGCGGGGACCTCGGCAATGCCGAGCTTGCGGTTCGGGCTGCGCGGGAGCTGGACACCATGGTGGTGATCACGGGTAAAGAAGACGTGATCACCGACGGGACTAATGTTCGCATCATTACCGGCGGCCATGCCCTGCTCACAAAGGTCACCGGAGCAGGTTGCCTGCTGACCTCGGTGCTGGGTGCTTTTGCCGCAGTTGAATCCAACCTGCTGCTTGCAGGCACAGCGGGCCTCGCCTTCTATGGCGCAGCCGCCTCCCGGGCAGCGGAGCGTACGGCTGATCTTGGGCCGGGGAGCTTCCAGAATGCTTTCCTGGATGAGCTGTCCAAGCTTCATCCAGGTTCGCTGCAGGGTTACGCGGCCATCCGTGAAGCTGCTGCTGCAGGTGGTGCCCGATGACAGAGGTTCGCGTACCCCGGGCGTTGACCATTGCCGGATCGGACAGTGGAGGCGGTGCCGGAATCCAGGCGGACCTGAAAACCTTCCAGGAGCTCGGCGTGTACGGCATGTCGGCTATAACCGCCATTACCGTACAGAATACTTTGGGGGTTCACGGCGTCTATCCGCTGCCCCCGGAAGCTGCGGCGGAGCAGATCGAAGCGGTAGGCTCGGACCTTGGGGTAGACGCATTGAAGACCGGGATGCTGTTTAACGCTGAGATCATCCGTCTTGTTGCTGATCAGATCCATAAATTTGGCTGGGAGAAGGTTGTTGTTGATCCGGTGATGATTGCCAAGGGAGGCGCCGAGCTGCTGAAGAACGAAGCGGTGCTTGCAATGAAAGAGCACCTCCTGCCACTGGCGTTGGTGGTTACCCCTAACATCCCGGAGGCGGAAGTATTGGCAGGGATGCGCATTCGGACGATGGAGGACCGGCGAGAGGCTGCAAGGCGTATTTATGCGCTCGGTCCGAAGATCGTTGTTATTAAGGGCGGCCATGATGAGGGAGGACCTGACCGAGAAGATAGGGATCACGAAGAAGCACGGATATATGGCATCAGCGCAGGGGCGGATCAGGAAGAGAATTTAGAAAAACATTTGGAAGAACATTCGGAAGAACATTCGGACAAATACATGAAAGAGATTTTGGCAGAACACACAGAAGAGCAGATGGAAAAACACATGGACAAACACCAGGAGGATCACATAAACGATCACATGGAAGATATTTTGAAAGAGTCCACGGAAAAGCACATGGAAGTGCATCTGGATGTTGTGAATCATCCCGATGATCAAACAAGAACAGCCATGCACCCGGAGAAGTATGGTCACATGAACTCCCCCATTTTCAAAGCTGTAGGAAATGATAGAGATCCTCAAGTCATCGATCTTATATATGATGGTGCTGCCTTCACGGAACTCAGCGGGAAGCGGGTGAATACCGTTCATACACACGGGACCGGCTGCACCTTCTCAGCAGCAATCGCTGCAGGCTTGGCTCAGGGCATGAGCGCATTCGATGCCATTCGAAGCGGGCGCTCATTCATTCAGGCGGCCATTGAAGACGGCTTGAACTTGGGGCAAGGACATGGGCCGACAAATCATTGGGCGTATCAACGTCGTCTGGGGGTGCTCCGATGACGGGGAGGATCGCACCCGAGATGATGAGACAGCATCTGCGAATGTACCTCGTACTCGGCAGTGTGAACTGCATCGCTGAACCGGAATGGGTTGTGCAGGAAGCCATAGTCGGCGGTGCGACCATGGTCCAGTTCCGGGAAAAAGGGCGAGCTGCGCTTACCGGCGAGCCAAGGATTCAGCTGGCACGCCGAATCCGGAATCTGTGCCGCCAGGCCGGTGTTCCGTTCATCGTCAATGACGATGTGGGGCTGGCTCTCAAGCTGAACGCCGACGGCGTGCACATCGGCCAGGACGACGAATCCGCGGCTTCCGTCCGTGAGCGGATCGGTAAGCGGATTCTTGGCGTCTCCGCGCATACAATAGAAGAAGCTCGCCGGGCGATCCTCCACGGCGCCGATTATATCGGTGTCGGTCCGATCTATCCGACCGTCTCGAAGGAGGATGCCAAACCGGTGCAGGGCCCAGGACTTCTGCGGGCCATGCGCGCAGCCGGAATCGATATGCCGATCGTTGGGATCGGCGGGATAACGGCAGAGAAGGCGGAAGAAGTGGTTGGAGCGGGAGCCGATGGTGTTGCCGTGATATCCGCCGTGACTGCTGCAGGGTCTGTTCGGGATGCAGCTGCCAGCATCAGAGCCAAGGCTGACGTTATCTAGAATTGAATCGGAGACGAGGCATTCTATTATTAAAGCGTAGTGTGGGTCGGCACAATCCACCGAAAGATGCAGATGTCATATTTTGACTAATGACAATGATATCCAAAATATGATAAAGTTTGTTTATTCCGTCTCCGACGGAATATCGTCCGTTCGGAGTGGACAATAAACGAAAAAACATCTGTAGGTGATCGTGACATGAAGAAGAAAAAACTCGGCTTACTGCCGAAAATCCTGATTGCCATTATCCTAGGTATTGTGATCGGCTCATTATCGCCGGAATGGCTGGTTGCATCCCTGGCTACGTTTAGCGGGTTGTTCGGGAACTTCCTTGGTTTTGCTATTCCATTAATTATTATCGGATTCATTGCTCCCGGAATCGGAGAGCTCGGAAAAGGAGCAGGTCGTCTGTTAGGTGTCACTACCGGGCTTGCGTATATCTCCACGGTTCTAGCCGGTCTGTTAGCGTTTGTAGCAGCGACATTATTGTATCCGCATGTGCTGGAGGTTGGCGGCCTGATCAATTCCTATACCAATCCGGAAGAGGCGCTGCTGGAACCTTTTTTCAAGGTGGAGATGCCTCCCGTATTCGGGGTAATGACCGCTCTCCTGCTTGCCTTTACGCTGGGGCTCGGAGCGGCTGTAATCAAGGGGCAAGCCTTGCAGAAGGTCATGGTTGATTTCCGGGAGATTGTTGAGAAGCTGATCGCCTCGATCATCATTCCGCTGCTGCCGTATCATATTCTGTGCGTGTTTGCCAATTTGACCTATGGCGGGCAAGTGACTATGATCCTGTCGGTATTCGCAAAAGTATTCATTATGATCATTGCGCTGCACGTGCTTTTCCTGGTCATACAATATTTCGTTGCAGGTCAAGTCGCGCGCAAGAATCCGTTTACCCTGCTGAAGAACATGGTGCCGGCCTATTTTACGGCTATAGGTACTCAATCCTCGGCTGCGGCCATTCCGGTTACACTGCGTCAAACCAAGCTGAACGGGGTCCGTGGGAAGGTGGCTGATTTTGTTATCCCATTGTGTGCAACCATTCACCTCTCCGGCAGTACGATTACGCTGGTAAGCTGCTCCATGGCGGTTATGCTGCTCACGGGTATGCCAGCTTCCATCGGGACGATGTTCCCGTTCATCCTGATGCTCGGGATTACGATGGTCGCCGCTCCCGGCGTTCCTGGAGGTGCTGTTATGGCAGCTTTGGGTTTGCTCGAGTCGATGCTGGGTTTCGATACAACGCTGACCTCGCTCATGATTGCCCTTTATATTGCGCAAGACAGCTTCGGCACAGCCTGTAACGTAACAGGAGATGGAGCGATTGCCGTGATCACGGACGGCGTGAGCAGGTCGGAGCCTGCGTAGCATGCTGTACGTTAAGAGCCAGTTCAACACCTATTCGTGTGTTGGGCTGGTTTTTTTGTGGCATCGATGGCTTATGGCGGACGTTGGATTTTTTTTCGGTAAAATTAGAGGGGATGAGGATGTTGGAGGGGAAAATTTTATGGATAATCTCGCTGACAGTTAACTTGTAAAATTACGAAAGAAGAAAGCAATGCATCCCATCTAGCATCAAATAATTTCACTAAATCATAGAGCGGTTGCAAGCAGTGTTTTTATGAAGAGGAGAACAACCTATTATGAAAAAGAAAATATCTTTGTCTCTATCTGTTATTTTGTTAATAGAGCAATATTGGCATCTTCCCCTTGGATCACGGAGTCTTTCGCAAAGACAAGAGCCATGACAGACTTTGAGAAGAAATGGGAAAGTACCTCGGACGGTTGTGGATTTAATTGCTCGGGCTGCGGGTTTTTAAGTTCCAAGAAGGTGATGTTTGGCCGGAACGTGGAGTTGGCATTTGCTTGCGGTCTATCTCCAACAACGAACGGAGAAATGGAGAAAACGAACGGCAAGTTTTTCGTTTCGTTTTTGGGGACTGTGCATTGACTTAAGGATTATCGCGCTATAACTTCCAAGCAGAATCTAATAGACTTAATAATAGGAAGAAATGACTATATCACGAGAGGAGTGGAACCTTGAAATAATACTAGAGGGCATCCGAAAAAATAAGTTAGATAGGTTAGTATCTGATGAACTTAAAATTAACTCGTCAGAAGTTAAGTCTTCCCATTTCTTTGACAACATCAGTGGAGCAGATTTTGAATTCCATCAAATCAAAAGTCTCATGGATGTGCTTTCACCGATTGGAACGGGAAATGTGTTTCTGAACCAAATGGAAATAGGATGTAGCTTAAAAGATGTGATGATAATATTTTCCTTTGATGAAGAATTTGGAGATATTACATTTAATTTTCCGGAGAATGAGCTATTTGATGGAAAAAGTTCGGATGTAAGGCTAAAAGCCAAAAAAATATTAGAATCTCTTGTGGTTCTGAGAGATAAATTCGATATTCCAAAAATCAGAATCGGTTTTGAGCCTGCATCTGACGATGATACTTGCCTAGTGGAGATTGGTCGGGAAGCAGTTGATCTAGAAAGTGCCGTAGAACTTATTTTTAGATAGTACCCAACTTCTTAAGGAGCGCAACTTCGAGCACATAGCTGTCAGAGCCGGAAGAAAAAAGAGATTCTCATGAAGTGAGGAATCTCTTTTTTCATGTATGTTATCTAATTCCGATATAACTCCTTAAGGATGTTCAATCCTTTTAATTGGTTTTCTTCATCTTGCTGTAATAGCAGCGAGTTAATTTCTAATATGATCTCATTATCTTTTTTACCTAATGATATAAAGTCAAAGAAGTCGAGATTAAGCGCTGTTGTAATTTTTTCGAGGGTTTGCACGGTGAAATTGCCTTCTCCTCTTTCCAGCCTGCCTATATAGCTAAATGAGGACCCGATTTTCTCGGCAAGCTCCTCTTGAGTTAAGTTTTGGTTTTTTCGTATTTCTCGTATCGCAATGCCCAATGTTATTGCAACCGATTTATCCATAATATGTATCGACTCCTCTTATACAAGAAGTGTAGACGAAAGGCAGTTATTATTGGAGTCACTAAAAGATTTATTTTATACTGAAAATTGTCCTTAAAAGATATGGTGCTTGAGAGGATTTTTTGATAGGTTGTAAATATGTATAATTTTGGTGGGTCATTCGCTATTATTATATAGATTAACTAAATTATGGATGTTTCGGAGAGGGAATATTCTTATTGGAGGTTGTTTGAATTGATACATACAACCACGATACGGTCAGAACTGGAGACTTACCTCAAGAAGACGGGATTAACGATAAATCAATTTGGAGAGCTATCCAAAATTAACTCAGGAACATTAAGTACTATCATTAAGGGGGTTCGACCCATTGCCATGCAGCAGTTGGATCGTATTGTTGCAGCTATGGGATTGCCTGAGGGCAGCTTTTATGAGTTATATCTGGAGGAATGTTTCAGTTATCCACTCAATTGGAGAAGGCTGAAGCCATTTTTATATCGTTGTGCCGAACTGGATAAGCTGGAGTTAATTCAGAAGGTTGTACGATACATGACAGATAACCTATCTTATGTGCCGTTACTCTTTGATACAGCTGAAGTTTTATTAAACCAAGAAAAGCGTTCAGCAGCAGCAATCATATACGAATCTGTAGCCGAAAGCGAGAAGTATCAACATTCAGAGCGATTAGCACTATGTCACTACCGATTATTTACAATATCCATAGGGCATGACCAGGAAAAAAATCTTCGGGCAGCCACCAAATTTGAGGGATTCGTCGAGCGGTTAGATGAAATAGATCAATTGGATGCGTTGAAAGACTTAGCTAATACATATCTATCACTTCGTCAATGGGGCAAAGTAGATGAGATGTCAAAAGAAATGGGCAGAAAGGCAACTATTCAATATCATCATAAATATAATCAAAACAGTAGATTTAAATATAATTTACTTAAAAAACCTAAGCGACCGTTGTTTTTGTATATCATATACTCGCACTTACTACGTTCAGCAGTTTGTGACGAAATGGGTAATTACGAGCTAGCATTAAAGTATGTTTCACTATATTCGGATTTGAGTTGGGTCAAAGAGGATACAGCAGAAGCACTTCGTATCAAAGAAGAATTTAAAATACTGGCTCTAGTAAATACATGTTTATATCAGCTTATGATGGGACAAGTTGAAGTACTGCCGCAATATGTAGCTTATGTTGAATCGAGAGAAGCTGAGATCCTTCCGGCACTAATCAAAATTATTCAAGCTGCTAATAAGTATAATTTCAACATTGATTTTGTTCTGGAAAAATTCGAAAGTCAAATTTCTTCATACGCACTGAAGCAAGCCGATATTGGAACATATACTTATCAAGTGGTGGCCGATCAATATACTCGTTTTTTAAGCGAGTTATCTCTTTATTACTTGCGTAGTCAACGATATGATAGCGGTATAAACAGCTTGTTAGATTGTTTGGCTTCAGCTAGTGAAATACATAGTATTGCTATTCCAAAGAACTCAATAGTTGAGAAGGTTATTTATATGTTGAATAATCACAAATTCACTAGCAAAGGATGAGAAGGAAATCCTTGAAGCATGCGTTATTTAGTAAGTAATTATAAGTGGTTTCTGACATAACAAATTAAGGGATATGATATGATTTTATTAGTGGTAGTAGCGAGTTTAGTGCGAATGTAAAGCGAACATAAAATACCAGGCAGATTCGCACCATGTTATATCCTTATAATACATTAATATGAAAAATATATATTTTTTATTTATGTCTATATGGATTAATATCTGTTTTTTTCTCTATAATTTCGTTATTTATAGTTTGATTTGACCGAAAAACGGAGTCGCACCCTATAAGGGTGCGTGGATTGAAATTCGAAGGCCCAAACGCGAGGTGCCTCCGACTCCTTGTCGCACCCTGCATGGGTGCGTGAATTGAAGTTGAAACTAAATTTAATGGCAGAGGTGAACCTGTGAGAATGACGATTCTCGCACAAGTTGTTTTACTTGGCTGGGATCCTGTTGTCTCCCACGTATATCATCATGAGCCGTGGTGATCAGGCGATAGGTCGATTTCCATCCAAACGGGTTGCTCTGCCTCAGGCAGGGTTGCTCTTCGCGACATATGGGATGCATCCACTTGTCCATCCCCCCGGAGGGGGATTTCAAGAAAGGGTTAACCCGCTATAATGAGCCATAGGCCGTGCACAGCCGCGAAATAAATTATTTGAAATTGAATATACATTGCCGAAATATGGGAGATCATGTATTGTTCATGAATATTTCATCTGCTATGATTTTGTATTAGGTATAAAGAATCAGAGAATTGGGGTTGAAGATCGATGAACCGTAAAATGATAGTAACCACAGCCGCTTCTTTGTTAGTCGGTGTGGTTGCAGGCACAGGCATTATGATGAATGATCAGGCTTACCAGTCGGTGAAGCAGGCAGTAGGCGGAAGCGCAACAAATAACTCGATTGGTCAGATCGATATCACCAGTATGGATATTGAGACCGCATTGATGGCTGTACAGCAGCAGCGGACTCAATTGCTGGATACACAGCTTAACAACCAGATTCAAGACGTGCAGAAGCGCAACGAGGAAATCGCCAAGAAGAACGATACGATGGCGGAGATTAACGGTGCCTTGGCCGGTGAATCGGTAAATGGCCAGTATTTGATTCCGGATGATCTCGCCGCCAAGCTTGCAGCGGAAGGAATCGCGGACGCATCCAAGAAGGAATACACGGCAGAAGAGCTTATACAAGCAACCGAGAAGCTTAAGGGGTCCATCGACAATCTTTCGAATTCCCAGCAGATGGACATGCTCCAATTGCAGTCGATGACAAACAAGCGCAACGAAGCCTTTGACGTGATGTCGAATTTCATTAAAAAAATGGAAGATTCGCGCAGCAGCATCATCGGAAATATGCGATAATAGAGTCGTTACATAATGAATAGAGAGGAATCTGCCGTCGGGCGGATTCTTTTCGTCTATGGAGAGAATGTAAATGACGATGCTGGCAATTGATTTTTTGCGTAATCATACGCTGTTTCGCGGTGTGCCGCTGCATGAGCTGGAAGGTGCCGTCCAATCGATGCATGAAGAGCATTTTCACGACGGCGACGATTTGATCGTTGAGGGGAGCTACGGCAATTCCTGTTATTTCATCATGAGCGGACAGGTTCAGATCGTGTCCCGGAATTTGATCGGCCATACAGTGACGCTGGATGTCTTGGGCGAGGGGGCATTGATCGGGGAGGTTTCTCTGTTCCTTGAAGAAAAAAGGACCTCGGGTGCCCAGGCCATTGGTGAAGTGACGGCGCTAAAGCTGGAGCAGAACGCGTTCAGCCGTCTGGCCGCGGCTAGTCCGATGTTCCATGAAAGCTTGTCCTTCTCCGCCCGGATTCGCACGATGCATGCGATGCTGAGCAAAGCGACGATCTGGGCCGCGATCCCGAACGCGGAGCTGCGCGGGCTTGCGGAAGTTACGGTCAGAAGGAAAGTCTACAAGGGCGACGTCATTGTAGCGGAAGGCGCCCTGGCGGACCGTTTCTACATGATCGCCGAAGGCCGCTTCGAAGTGCGCAGCGGTCGGCGGAAGAAGGCGATTTATAAGCCCGGGGATTATTTTGGCGAGATGGATCTGCTGAGCGGCGATGCGCATACGGGAACGGTGACGGCCCTGGAGAACGGCGAGCTGATGGTGATGGGCCGGGATGAATTTCATTTTGTTCTGCAGCAGTATGAGCCGGTCCGGCGGCAGTTCCATGAAGTGCTGCGGATTCGCAGGCCCGATCTGCTGTCGGATGAGGTGCTGGCTAAATTGCACCACACGGCAGCGGATACCGTCGCTCCGAATGCTCCGAAGGAAGCAGCGGCTGCGGTGGAGGCCGTGAACCTGGCTCCGCCGAAAAAGGAACGCTGGATGGATGTGCTGCTGGCGCTTGGCGGTATCTTCGTTGTATTGACTGTGCTTGCCATCTGGCTGAAGCAGCCTCTGTGGATATATGCTGCAATGATCTCCGGCGGATTGGTGGGACCGGTGTCCTTTGTGGCTTATATGAGAAGCTCCCAATTGCTCGGCTTCAAGCCGATCAGGCTGGCCTCGGTATTCGTGGCCTCGGGTATCATTGCCGTGCCGATTGCCTGGATGCTGGAACGCTTATGGTCGGTTGGCAGTGGACTGGAGACCACGACGTCGGAGCATATTCAAGCAGCTCTTATGATCGGCGTCATTGAGGAAATTGCGAAGCTGCTGGTGTGTTTCCTGTTTCTCCGCGGCCGCAGGCAGCGGTTTCTGATGGATGCTGTGGTATTCGGGGCAGCAGCAGGCATGGGTTTTGCTGCGATAGAGAGCATTCTGTACGGATACATGTACTTGCAGCAGCATGCAACTTCGGGGATGCTGGCTGTTCTGTGGGTCAGAGCCCTGCTGTCCCCATTCGGACATGGAACCTGGACAGCCATTGCCGCTGCCGGTTTGTGGTACGGGCTGAGGGGGGCATCGAAGCGATCTGCCCGCGCGAATCGTGCGTTGAAGCCAATCCTGATGATGATACCCTTGCTGCTGCTCAGCATCCTGCTGCACGCGGCATGGGATTATCCTTATGCCGCCGGATTATGGAAGATGGCCGGCATGGTACTGGTCGGAGGTGTCGGGATCTGGCTGCTCATCATGCTCATTCGCCAAGGCACGAAGGAGGAGCGCGAGATGCACCGTGCCGTCAACCCTGCCCAGCAGGTGGAGGACCGAATCCGGCATGCGGTCGGCCCGAACGCTGCCAGGGCGAACCTCAAGGCATCCGGCTCCGCGCAGCCGTTGACCTGCGCGGCTTGCGGCACCGTGTCACCTGCGGGGACGCGTTACTGCGGCCGCTGCGGCCAGGCTTTGCAGCTCTAATACATAAAGGGATAGGCAAAAGGCTTGAGAGCCCGGTCTGCCTATCCCTTTTTTTCATGGACCATTAACCATACAAGTACGACTTCACATCGGGCCCGATATAGGCTCTCCAGATGATCAGATTGTAGGGATCGTCCCAGTCGATATTTTGCGGCTCCTCGAACATGCGGTGCAGGCGGTTATTGTTGAAGATGATGGAGCCGAACTGATCAAAAGCCACCCCGTCTACCCACAGCATTCTGTCGTCGGAGAGCAGCTTGTTGAAGGAGCGGGTGTAGGGTGAATAATAACCGATGCCCTTGCCTTCCAGCATGGTGTAGAATACATTGCCTTTATTGTCCGCATGCATTCCGTCGGTCGTCGTTCCTTTGCTGCCCAGGGTCTGAACGGAATTCCGGATGATCGAATCGGGAATATTGAAATTCCGCAGCAGTCCTGTATCGATAGCGTACAGATTGCGTCCTGTAACCGCGCAGTAGAACAGCGTGCTTCTGTCAGCAGATAAAGCGATGCCGTCCGCACCGATTCGGACCGGCTTGTTCCGGTAGACCGGCTCGGTGTCGATCTCAAACCGGAAACGGGGCACGTCCTGCGTGCTGTAATGACTGTCCAGCACCCGCCGGAACTTCCTGGTTCTCATATGATAGACGATGATCCCGCCATACACCGGGTGGTCCGGAAAGCCGGAGCCTGAATCGGTAATATAGGCATAACCGTTCCGGTTATCCACTACGATATCGTTCAGGAACGAAGTACGGGGCGGAGCGATATCATCCGGAATGACAATGGAATCGAGCAGGCGGTTAGCGCTCAGATCCCAGATGACGAGTTTTTGCGAGCCTTCGGGCGAAGTATCGTATGCGATTTTTCCCTGATCCAGAATCCACATCCGGTTATGTTCATCGATTTCATACCCAAGGACAGACTGCAGCATCCGCACATCCCCCGGCGTATTCCACTCCCAGCTTGGAAAAGCATCCAGCACCGGCTTGCCGTTCACCATCACAATGGTGTTCAAGGTAGCGGGGATCCCTTCCGCCCAGCGCGGAACCGATACGTAGAAGCGTCCCTGCCGGTCTACTTTGACGCCTGCGGGCATGCAGTGTTTCCAATACTGATGCTCCTCGAATCGCTGCTTCATCGCAGGATCCGGGAAATTCCAGTCCAGGCGGTTCCAGTGGAAGAGCATCTGGTATGGACTTGAATAACGGTGAGCTTGCTTGGGATGAGGATTTGCAGACGGCTGCCACGGCTTCCCCATCTGATGCGGTATATACATGTTTAAGACCTCCGATACAATGTTCGGTTTATCCGATACGAAACAGCGCACATCACCCTTGCGCTGATTCCTCTGAGTTAGTTATATGCCCAGAGGGACGGATTGGCACCGAATAAATCGATTGGAGGCCTTATAGATTACATATTATACTTGCTGAACCTTAATGAGATTTGTGTTGCCGGATTGACCGATCGGCACACCGGCCGACAATACAATAATGTCGCCTTTTTCGATGTAGCCCGTCTTGATTGCATTGCGGGTAGCGGATTCGAACATTTCGTCCGTAGTCGTAACCTTGTCGCCTTTGACCGGAATGACGCCGGACAGCAAGCAGATTTTAGCCAACACTTCTTCGTGCTGCGTAACGGCAATAATCGGTGCCTGCGGCCGATATTTCGATATCATTCGCGCGGTAAATCCGCTCTCTGTTGCCGTAATGATGGCTTTGGCATTCAGGACGAGGGAAGAGCTGACAGCCCCTTGACTGATGACTTCGGTAATATCCGCCACTTGTTGTCTGGATTTGAATGCAAACTGCTCCTTGTAGTCGATCATCGTCTCGGCACGGCGGGCAACTGCCGCCATCGTGCGCACAGACTCAACCGGATACTTGCCTGCGGCAGATTCTCCGGACAGCATGACAACGTCGGCACCTTGAATCACCGCGTTAGCCACGTCACTCACCTCGGAGCGGGTTGGTCGTGGATTAACCTGCATCGATTCCAGCATGTGGGTTGCCACGATAACCGGCTTACCGGCGAGGTTGCATTTATCAATCATTTCTTTTTGCATCATAGGTACCTCTTCGATTGGCACTTCCACGCCGAGGTCTCCGCGGGCGACCATGATTCCGTCTGAAGCTTCGATGATGTCATCCAGGTTCTCCATGCCTTCACCGTTCTCGATTTTGGAGATGATTAACACATGCTCTGCACCGCGTTCCTTCAGGATACTGCGGATTTCACGGATGTTATCGCCACTGCGCACGAATGAAGCGGCGATGATCTCGACGCCATTCTCCAGACCAAAGCCGATATGCATGATATCACGTTCCGTCACACCGGGCAGCGTCGTCTTGATTCCTGGCAGGTTGACGCCTTTGCGCGGTTTGAGAGTACCGCCGCTAATGATTTTGCAATGAATATCCTTGCCGTCAACATGAAGTACGTTCAGGTCCACAAGCCCGTCATCAATCAGTATACGGTCACCGGGTTTAACCACTAGATGCAGTTCGGCATAATTGACCGAGATGCGTTGTGCGTCCCCCAGAATTTCCTCTGTTGTCAGGATCAGCTCCTGACCTGCCTGCAGAAGGCAGGAAGCCTCCTTGAGCTTGCCGATGCGCACCTCGGGGCCTTTAATGTCCATCATGATGGGCACATACGTATTTAATTCGGCAGCTGTCCGGCGAATATTCCGGATACGGGTAGCATGATCCTCCAGCTCTCCATGTGCCATATTTAAGCGGGCAACGGTCATTCCCTCCTGGATCATGTCCCTCAAGATGTCAACGGAATCGCACGCAGGTCCCATTGTACAGATCATTTTTGTTTTTTGCATGGTTGCTCCTCCTTTAATTGTATCCTCCAGCATTTTTTTGCAGCATTCGATTGAATTAAATCATCCTTAATGATCACATTGTAGCCTGTCTTGTCGAATCATGATATGAACTATAGTACAATGATTGGAATATAGTATGGAGATGAGGTGAATCATGGGTACCCCGGTGGAAGTACGGCAAGTTAGCGGTGTCGATTGGTATGAAGAAGCTGATCCAGAGCAGGGAACGTGGCGCTTAAGCCTTGTGACATATGGAAAATGTGTATATTGGGTGAATGGAGATAAGCTGATTATGGAGAAGGGAGAGTTGCTGCTTATTCCAGCCGGTGTTCCGTATTATGGGAAGAGCATCCCCACCGTAACGCATACTCAAATCATGGTTCAATGGACCGAAGCGCTGTCGACGGGATTGTCGGTGCTTGAACGAGCAGAAGCACTGAAACATAAACCCGGCTGCTATGAGTTGATTCACGAGCGTTTGAAGGTAATTCATCAGCAGTGGCACGAGCGCCCCTCTTATTATGTCATCCTAATAGAAGCATTATTGACAGAAGTGCTGATTTATATCAGCCGGGAGCTCGACAGAGGCGCAATTACGCCGGAGAAACACCTGCATGTGGAGCGGATGAAGTCGTATATCGAGCGGCATTACCGCGAGAAAATAACAAAAGAGGAGCTCGGTGATGCCATTGCCAAAACACCCAATTACGCTGCCGTGCTGTTCAAGAGTGTCACAGGGCAGACGATCAGCCAATACGTGCACGCTCAGCGGATGAAGCGTGCGGCCTATTTGTTAACGGAATCGCAGCTGACGGTCCAGGAGATTGCCGAATTTCTCGGCTACCAGGATCTCTCCTATTTCTACAGGATTTACAGACGAGTGACGGGCAGCGCCCCGTCGGATTTGCTGCAGGAGCGTCCTCGGACGGTATAGAAAAGTGAAAAAAAAGAGAGGGCTAAGCCCTCCCAGCACGTGTTATTTATTGAAACGTATCATTTTCGAATAGCTGCTTCACATACGCTTGCAATTTATTCTTGTCTACGCCAAGCACCTGTGCTCGTCCAACCTTCTCGTTGGACAACAGCGAGAACGGGGGAAGCTGCTGCTGGTCGATTTTGTCCAGATTCACGTCAAAGCCGAGAGCCATCAGCTTCAGCATTTCTTTGGGGCTTAAATCAGTCTCGATGTAGGGCGCAATCGAATCCAGGATGCCCGGAAGTTTGATAAGAGAGTTCGTGGTCTGCATTTTTTTGGCAACTTCCGTCATCAGGATGCGCTGTCGTTCCGTCCGAGCAAAATCAGATTTGGCATCATGCCGGAATCGCACGTATTGCAGGGCCATTTTACCGTCCAGATGCTGCAGTCCCTGCTTCAAATCAATGTCGTACATGTGCTTGTCGGCTTTGCTGGTATAGTACATGTCTTTCTCTACTTCGATATCGACTCCGCCTAATGAATCGACAAGCGCTATGAACCCGACAAAATCCGTATATACATATTTATGTATGGGCAAGTCTAACAAATCGCCGATGGTTTGTCTGGTCAGCTCGATCCCTCCATAAGCAAATGCCGAATTCAGCCGTCCTTTGCCATGCCCGGGAATTTCTACATAAGAATCGCGCAATAACGAGAATAGATGGGCTCTCTTCGTAACCGGATCGATGGAGGCAACCAGCATGGTGTCCGATCTGCCAGCGTCATCACCGCGGGAATCCCCGCCGATGAGGAGGATATTGATGCGCTCTTTTCCTTCCCATTTAGGAATTTCAACAACTTCGTTGTGAGCCGTATCGGTTTCTTCGGCTGGCTTCACAGCCGTGGAAATATGGTTTGAGAATTGGATGATTGAGTAGGTGTAGTAGGAGACGATCCCCAAGACTCCAATGGATAACAGGAGCATGGTGTATTTCAACCATTTTCTTTTCATAGTTCGTTTAACATCCTTTCTGTTATACGTTTGCATATTTGACCATTCTAGCAAACTACTGAGGAAAAATCATTTTTTCTAATAGAGACCGGGCAGGCGTAAGGAATTACGGCAATTTGGAGCCATCGTGATTTGATTATTTATATTGACAAAACATTTTGAAGCGATTACATTGTAAATGTAAACACGTGTTCATGATTCAGTAATAGGATCCGATTGACATGTCACGGAGAAATCTGCATAGAACCTTGTCTACAACCTTCTATGGACGACACAGTACATATTATATACACGCCCGTTTATGAACACGTGTTAATGAGGTGGGACCCGATTGAAAAAGTCTGAAATCAACAGCACGGAGATCGCCAGAATGGCCGGCGTTTCTCGCAGCACGGTAAGCAGAGTCATCAATAACTACCCGAATGTTCCCCAGGCTACGCGGGAGAAGGTCATGCAGGTGATCGAGCAGTATAATTACGCACCCAATTTCTCTGCGCGGATTATGTCGGGGAAGAGAACGTCGACGATCGGTTTGTTCATGGTTTCCCGCGAGGAAGTGTTTAACGATTCGCTCACCAACGCACTCATTACCCGCGTAATTGAGAGCGCATCCAAGAGAGGATATTACGTGCTGACCTACATTATCCGCAATACGAAAGACGATGACATCATGCGGAATGTGAAGAATACGTTCTACCAGCAGCGGATCGACGGAGGCATCTTTATCGGTGCAGCGAATCACGAGCCGTTCATTGAGGAACTGATTGCGGACGGCTTTGTGGTCGGTGTGGTCGATCAGCATTTGGAAGGGCGCTCTGAGCCTAACCGGGTGATCAGCAATTTCAACAACCTGGAGGGGATGCGGCAGGGTGTCGATTATCTCTACAGTCTGGGACACCGCCAGATTGCGCATATTGCCGGAGACCCCTTGCGCTGGTCGGGACCGGAGAAGCTGGAGGGCTTCAGGCAGGCAATGGAGGCCCATGGCTTGCAGGTCCGGTCCGACTGGATCATTCCATCCAACTTTTCGGAGCGAAGCGGGTATCAATCCGTGCAGCATTGGCTCAAAGTGACAAAGGATTTACCGACAGCGATCTTTGCTTGCAACGACAGCGTTGCCTTCGGAGCGCTGCGTGCATTGAACGAGGCAGACATCAACGTGCCCGGCGATATTTCATTAATGGGCTTTGACGATCATTTGTTAAGTGCGAGGATTCATCCTGCGCTGACGTCCATTCATGTGGATTTTTCCGATATGATGGATGCTTTGACCGGCAAATTGATTGAAACGATTGAAGTCAGTTCGACGGATTCGAAGCGTTATGTGGGAACAACCGAGCTGGTGATCCGGGATTCCTGCCAGCCGTTGCGGTGATGCATACGACAGCGTATTAGATTGGTTAACCATCAAGTTCAGTTTGATCCAGGAGGTTGGCTTACTCAGGTAAGCTGCTTCTTGATTCAAAATAAACACGTGTTCACAAAAAAGGAGGGCAGCCATTCGCGTAATTTGCATCCAAATCAATAGAGAAATAAGGAGACGAGAAACTTATCCTAAACGAAAAGAGGGATTGGCCAATGAAGAACAGGGGATGGGTCTTGCTGTTGACTGTCTTATGCTTCAGTCTCGTTTTTACTGCTTGTACAGGTGCCTCAGAAGAGCAGAATGCAGGCGGAAACTCATCGAATGGAGGGAAATTAACGTATTGGTATCCATGGGGCGGCGATTCGGAGAAATGGGATCAATGGCGAATGGACGAATTTACGAAGGAGTATCCGGATATTGAGTTTAATGCTACTTATGTTCCGCCGGATGGCGGCATATCGAATGGCAAGCTGCTTGCAGCGATTTCCGGGGGCAACCCGCCGGATGTTGTCATTACGAATGAATATGCAAGCGCATACGCACTGGCTGCCCAAGGGGCATTGATGCCGATCGACGACCTGCTTGCAGCTACGGATTTTAAAGAGGATGAAATTCTGGATGCTTACCGGGATCTAATGAAGGTGGAGGGCACAACGTACCTGTTCCCCGAGGATTCCAACGTCAACTTGCTGTACTACAATGTGGACCTGTTCAAGGAAGCCGGTCTCGATCCCGATCAGCCACCACAAACCATTGAGGAGCTGGATGCTGCGGCTGAGCAATTAACGAAGCTGAATGGCGATAAAATCGATCGACTGGGCTTCATCCCTTGGCTGGACGCCGGGGACGAGTCGTACATGTGGGGTTATATCTTTGGCGCAGATTATTATGACACCGCTTCCAAACAAGTGAAGCTCGATGATCCGCACCTGATAGAGATGTACAACTGGATGAACACGTACGCACAGAAATACAATCCCGAGAAAATCAAATCGTTCTCTTCCGGTTTTGGCGGGGCGTTCTCCCCGGATCATCCATTCTTCTCGGGCAAGGTTGCGATGACCATCAACGGCAATTGGTTCAGCAACGCATTGAAGCAGTATGCTCCGAATGTGAATTATAAGGTAGCTGCGATTCCGGCACCGGATGGAGGGCGGAAGAACTCGTCCAACTTCGGCACGAATATCTTCATGATTCCCAAAGGCGCGAAGAATCCCGAAGCCGCCATGAAATTCATTCTGTTCGGGGTGAAACCGGAAATTATGGCCGACAACATCAACCAGTGGCGTTCGCTGTCCATATACAAGGAGCAAAACGACGCAATCAAGTGGGATAAAGAGGGCGATGAGATCTATAAAATCGTGCGTGAAGTCGCAAGCTCCCCGGATTCCGGCCATCCGGCGCTGACGGCGGTTGCCAAGGAGATGTCCAACGAGCTTATGCTGCTGCGCGACAGCGTGATCTATAACAACCATGATCCGCAGCCATTGCTTCAGGCTGCCCAGAAGAAGCTCCAGGAGGAAGTAGACAAGAAGAAGTAAGGGCGGCTTGATCAAGCTGTTATCAGTTGTAGGCACTAGTCAGCCGGACCTTCCGGTTAGAAGAAGTGTGAGGTGGTTTCTATCCGCACCAAATTCAAGGGACAGTCTATTGAAACCTATGTCATCTATATCATTCTGATTTTGGCCGCACTTGCTTATATCATCCCGTTTCTGTGGCTGATATCCGGATCGCTCAAGAGCAATACGGAGCTCTTCGCGGACCCGCCGGTTTGGATTCCGTCCGAGCCGGTATGGTCCAACTATGTAACCGCATTTCAGCAGTTTCCGTTCTGGCTGTACTTCAAGAATACGCTCTACATCTGCGCAATGGCGATCCTTGGCGGAGTATTAGCTAATACGCTGGTTGCTTACGGCTTCTCCCGCATTGAATGGAAGGGCCGCGATGCCTTGTTTATCGTAGTGCTCATGACGATGATGCTGCCGTTTCAGGTGACGATGATACCGCTGTTTGTCCTGTTCCAGAAGTTCGGCTGGATCGGAACGTTCAAGCCGCTGGTGGTTCCGGCCTACCTTGGCAATGCGTACTTTATCTTTTTGCTGCGGCAGTTTTTCATGGGCATCCCCAAAGAGCTGTCCCAATCGGCCAAGGTGGACGGTGCATCGGAGTTTCGTATTTACTGGCAGTTAACTCTGCCGCTATCCCTACCCGTCATTATAACGGTGGCGATCTTCGCCTTCACAGGAGCCTGGGGAGACTTTATCGGTCCGCTCGTCTTCCTGAGCGATAACAAGCTGTATACGCTGTCGCTTGGCATCCAGCAGATTATGTCCGTCAACGATCCGCGCTGGACGCTGCTGATGGCTGTCGGCGTGAGTATGACCCTGCCGGTGCTCGTCATCTTTTTCCTGCTTCAAAAATATTTCATCCAGGGGATTACCTTCTCGGGAATTAAAGGATAGAGGGGAGATGGGGGCATCATGTCTTCCAAGACAGACCGTAAAAATCTGAGGAATGGGCTGCTGTTCATTTCACCCTGGATCATCGGGTTCCTGCTATTTACGGCATATCCATTGTTCAGTTCATTGTATTACTCGTTGACTGATTACAACATCATCAATGAGCCGGTGTGGGTGGGTCTGGACAATTACGTCAAGCTGTTTACGGGGGATTCCTTATTCTACAAGGTGCTGTACAACACGCTGTTCATGATTGTGGTTGGCATCTCGGTGACAACGGTCGGGTCGGTATTCATCGCGATTCTGCTGAATAACCGGCGCATTCGGGGCTTGGCTTTCTTCCGGGTGGTGTTCTTCCTGCCAACGCTGGTTCCGCTTGTTGTGCTGTCGATTCTCTGGATTTGGGTGCTGCAGCCGGACAACGGCGTGCTTAATACGATTCTCGGGTTCATCGGGATCGAGGGACCCGGTTGGTTTTCCAGTCCTTTTTGGGCAAAACCGGCTTTTGTGCTGATGGCACTCTGGGGCTCGGGACAGATGATCATTATTTATCTGGCAGGGCTCCAGGGCATTTCGGATTCCCTCTACGAAGCGGCTTCAATCGATGGGGCCAGCTCATGGAGACAGGTGCTTCATATTACAATTCCGATGCTGAAACCGGCGATTGTATTCAATGTCATTACGGGCATGATCGGGACGCTGCAGTCTTTTGCGGAATCCTTCATCATTACAAACGGCGGTCCGGACGGCTCCACGATGTTCTATTCCCTGTACCTGTATCAAAATGCCTTCCAGTATGCCAAGATGGGCTACGCTTCGGCCATGGCCTGGATCCTGCTCGTCATTGCGCTGCTGATCACTTTAGTTTTATTCAAGCTGTCCAACGGGTTTAAAGCGGAGGAGTAATCTGCTCCGCGTTAATATACCAAGCCATCAAACTTGATCTTAGAAGGAGATATGGAAAATATGGAGCAAAGTATGCTGGGAACCAAAGTCATTACACAGATCGGAATTATCGTGAAGGATATCGAGAAGGTGGGAGCGAGTTATGCTAAATTTTTCGGCATCCAGCCTCCGGCATGGTTCTGGACCGATACTCGGGAAGTCGCACAGACCGAATACAACGGCGGTCCTTCGGAAGCCCGTTCGAAGCTGGCTTTCATTGACTGCGGCCAGCTGCAGGTGGAACTGATTGAGCCGGATGAGCAGCCATCGACCTGGCGCGAATTTCTGGATACGCATGGCGAAGGGGTCCACCACATTGCATTTGTCATTGAGGGGATGAAGGAGAAGCTTGAGATTCTGAATGGCAGCGGCATGCCTCTAATCCAGAAGGGGGAATATACGGGCGGCCGTTACGCCTACGTGGATACGTTTAGTGAGCTGAAGGTACTGATCGAGCTGCTGGAGAACGACAAATAAGAATTATCTTCATGATAAAGGAGAGAGCCGAATGAATCATATGGAGAACAATCACTTGCTCAAAATGGGAATCGTCGTCCATGATATAGAAGCGGCGGCCCGGCACTATTGTGAATTATTCGGCATGGAGATGCCGCCTATATCGATACCCGATCCGCATGCCGCACCGGAACCGACGGAGGATTCGTATACGTGGCAGCGGGGGGAGCTTCGCCCGACCCGGACGAAGATGTGTGTCCTGAAGATGGGACCGATGGTGCTGGAATTGCTGGAGCCCTATGATGAGCCGAGTCCGTGGAATGAATACAAGCAATCCCGCGGGCAGGGCGTGCATTTTGTAATGTTCACCGTGAACGGTTTTAATCAGCATATTGATTTCCTGGAAGGGAAAGGGTATCCGCTGAACCATAAAGGCGAGTATGGGGCAGGCCGTTACGGCTATTTTGACTCCGAAGATAAACTTGGCGTTACGCTTGGATTGCAGGAGCTCGGTCCGAAGCAGGATTAGAGAGGTATGCACAACGGGAACGAGAAGAATGATCCCATTCGCAGAGAAGGAATAGAATGAAGTCAACCATCAAAGGGGTGAACCATATTGAACATCGTGATCACCGGAGCCAATAAGGGGCTGGGCCTCGAACTGACGAGGGAGGCGCTTGGCCGCGGGCATCAGATTGTGGCGGGCGTACGGAACACAGAGAGCAGTCATCCAGAGCTTCGAGCACTGCGATCCGACTACCCGGCGCAATTACAGATCATGAATCTCGATGTGGATCAGGAAGCCGTCATTGCGTCCGCGGCAGAAGAGATCCATGAGATGTGGGATCAAGTGGATGCGGTCATTAACAATGCCGGCATTCTGAATGGCCGGGATCAAGTCATCGAGAACTTAAACTTTGACGATGTCGAGAAGAGCATGCAGACCAATCTCTATGGGCCCATGAAAATGGTAAAACATCTGCTGCCACAGCTCCGCAGGAGTTCGGCACCCGCCATTATCAACGTATCGTCCGAGGCTGGCTGCTTCACGGGCGCCTATGGCGGCGATTATCCGTATGCGATATCGAAGAGCGGACTGATCTTCTTCACGGCCCAGCTCCGCAAGGCGCTTGCTGCCGATAATTTCATGGTGTACGCCGTGCATCCCGGTTGGATTCGTACCCCGATGGGCGGAGATCAGGCACCGTGTGATCCCGTGGATACCGCCAAGGGCCTGCTGGATCTGGTGGAACGCCGCATGGTGCCGGAGCAGGACGGCTGGATGATCAATCATAAGGGCGAGACGATGCCTTTTTAGATCAGGGCCTGCGTTTCGATCCGGATGAGTGCTGCACCAAGGAAAGGAGGAGTTTATAATGGCACAACCCAAACACATACTGGCCATCGTTGGCGATTTTTATCATGACAGACAACTCGCCACGGATTCCCTGAACCGAATCGTGAAGCCCTTTGTGGAACAAGGCTTGGTTCAGCTTCGCTATGGGGCCGTGACCGACTTAGCCGATAGGCTGAAGGAACAGCCGGATGCGGTGGTGCTCTTTGCCGAGGATCGGATTGATCCTCAAGGGAGCCCTGACAAGCGCTGGATGACCAGCGAGGCGGAGCATCAGATTCAGGCTTATGTTGCCGCCGGTGGCGTATGGATAGCCTGGCACTCGGGGCTCGCGTCTTATGCGGAGGATGGAGAGTACGTTAACATGCTGCGCGGCAGCTTTGACTATCATCCGGATGTGCACCGCGAGGTGATCTATACGCCTGTAGCCGGGACAGCTCTGGGAGGAGGGGGCGATCGCTTCGGCTTTCTGGATGAGCATTACTTTGTGCATTGCCGGGAAGAAGAGACGGAAGTGTTCCTTCGTTCGGAGTCTGTGGACGGGGAGTCCGTCGCGGGCTGGGCTCATTCTTACGGAAGCGGGAAAGTGGTCTGCATCACGCCTGCCCACCGGGAGGAAGGACTGATGAACGAGGCGTTTGCAAGCGTAATGAGACAAGGGGTTGCTTGGGGATTGGAACTGGAACAGCCATAATGGAATTGCATGACCTGAAATCAGGAGAACATGAGACGTCTTATATGCGATATAGTATACGGTAAGAACTAGATGAGGCGGGTGCAGAAGCACTCGTCTTATTTTTAGGTTTTTTCGGTTTGACTCTCCTCTAAGAGGAGGCCTTAGACTGAAGGTCGAAGGAGGGAACACCTATGTTATATACGGTAAAAGAAGTGTCGATTCTGTCCAAGGTGACCATCAAGACACTGCATCATTATCATAAACTCGGCTTGCTCTTGCCTGCCGAAATAAGTGATGCCGGTTACCGGTTGTACGGGACGAAGGAGCTGGAACGGCTGCAGCAAATCCGGTTTTACCGGGAGTTGGATTTCTCTTTGGAGCAAGTTAAAGAGCTGCTGACGGAGACGCCGGAGCGGCTCTCCATCTTGTCAGAGCAGGAGCAGCTGCTCCAGGAGAGGCAGGATCGGCTGGAGAGCATCCTTCAGACCTTACGGCGTTCCATTCATTACACGAAGGAGGGTCTGGCGATGGAACCTCAAGATCTGTTTAATGGCTTCGGCAGTGCAGAAGAATGGGAGGATGCGTTAGCGGAGCAGAATCAGCATCTGAAAGAGCAGTATGACGTGGATTTGTTGGAGGGGGAGCCTGTCGATGTTTCCAGTATGAACGAGCAGGCGAGGGAAGCAGCCGCTTTTATGTCCGCCATAGCGAATGCTCTCATAACCGGGATCAAGCACGATGATGAGCGTGTTCAGCTTTCGATTCGAAATCATCTGCAGTTTATGAACGAGCAGGGTCACACCTTCTCGGCTGCCGATTTTGCGGGGCAGACGAAGTTCTTCCTGCGCGATGAATTTCATCTTCGAATGCTGGAGGAGCAGCAGACGGGATTGGCTTATTATCTGCATGCTGCTGCGGAGGCGTACGCGGAAGTGTGATGAGGCCGGGTGAAACGGTCAGTCGAATGCCAAACAAGACACCTTCTCTATAGTGAAAGGTGTCTTGTTTTATATGGCTTATATGAGAGGGTCAGGTCCACCGCGCCGCCCACAGCTTCATTTCCTTGCAGATGACGTGCAGATCCATGCCCTTGGGGGTCAAGGTGTACTCGACCGTAACCGGAACGGTAGGGAATACCTCGCGTTCAAGCACGCCCTGCTCTTCCAGATGACGAAGCGTTGTGGTCAGTGCCCGCGGACTGACGTTCGGGATCTTTCGCTGGAGCTCGCCAAACCGTTTCGTGCCGCCGAAGAGCTCGCGGATGACAAGAAATGCCCATTTTCCGCCTAAGACCAGTAGCGTTTTTTCGATATTGCATTCGATATGTTCGGGTGTTTTGGGTATGTAGCTGCTCGATTTATTCCCCATCATGAAAGGCTCCCTCCGATATTCTACTAACTATACTCAAGTATATCAGCTATCCTCTCTATAATATAGTGAAGAACATTTCACTTCTTCCCTAAGAATAGGAACTAATTTAGAATAACAGATGTACCACCATCGTTATCTTATTGAAGGAGGAATTGCAATGAAATATAGAAAATTGGGCCGTACAGGTCTCAAGGTCAGTGAGATCAGCTTGGGAAGCTGGCTTACATACGGCGGTTATGTTGAGCGCGAGAATGCGGTGAACGCCATCAAGACGGCTTATGACCTGGGTATTAACTTTTTTGATACAGCGAACGTCTATGAAAAGGGTGCGGCTGAAGTGTTGGTTGGCGAAACGCTGAAAGCGTATCCGCGTGAATCGTATGTGCTGGCGACCAAGGCTTTCTGGCCGATGGGTGATGGTCCGAACGATCGCGGCTTGTCCCGCAAGCACATTATGGAGCAGGCGCATGCCAGCTTGAAGCGTCTGGGCCATGATTATGTTGATATTTTCTACTGCCACCGTCATGATCCGGAAACACCGCTTGATGAAACTCTTCGCGCGCTTGATGATCTCGTTCGCCAAGGAAAAGTGCTGTATGTTGGCGTCAGTGAATGGCAGGCTTCGCAAATCGCGGAAGCATTGACCGTAGCGGATCGTTATTTGCTGGACCGTATCGTGGTAAACCAACCGATCTACAACATGTTTGAACGTTATATCGAGAAGGAAATCATTCCGCTCAGCGAGCGCTCGGGCATCGGTCAGGTGGTATTCTCCCCGCTGGCCCAAGGACTGCTCACAGGGAAATACACCTCCGCTTCGGATATTCCAGCCGACAGCCGCGCTGCGAAGCTGGATTGGATGCGCAAAGGCATTACCGAGGAAAAAATCGCGAAGGTTCATGAGCTTGAGAAGATTGCGGCAGAGCTTGAGGTGTCCGTAGGCAATCTGGCGCTTGCCTGGATTCTGCGTCAACCAAACGTTGCCAGTGCGCTTGTCGGCGCAAGCCGTCCGGAACAGGTAACCGAGAATGCGAAGGCATCCGGCATTGAACTCAGCGAAGAGGTTCAAACTCGCATTGAAGAGATCCTGAAATAGAAAAACAGCAGGCCAGCTTGAAATGGAAAGCCGCTCAACCATTCGTTGAGCGGCTTTTTTTTGGCGTGGTTTATTTAACCCAGTCGATATGTCGCAAATGGCTTGGCATACACAAAGCCGTTGCTGACTTCGTCCAGGCTCGAACCTAGTGTCTCATCGATCTCGATTTCCAGACTCTTCAGATTATCATCCAGCTGCTCGGTTTTCGTAGCGCCGACAATGACCGTGGACACCGCAGGGCGATTCATCAGCCAGGCAAGGGAAAGAGCGCTTGGGGAATGACCGTGCTCTGCGGCGAGCTGACTGACTTGCTGACCGAGCTTTAGATTGTGATCTTCCAGGAAGCGATTGAAGTTCGGATCAGTCTCGGCACGGGAGCCGGAAGGCGTGCTGCTGCCTTGGCTGTATTTGCCGGTAAGAATACCGCCAGCCAGAGGGAAATACGGAATGATGCCAACGCCCTGATCCAGACAGAGGGGGACCAGCTCCAGTTCCGGTGTTCGGTCCGCGAGAGAGTAACTCGTCTGGGTGGACACATACCGGGCATATCCTTTAAGCTCGCTGATGCCAAGCGCCTTCATAATTTCCCAAGCTGCATAGTTGGAGGCGCCGATATATCTCACTTTTCCCGACGACATCAGGTCATCCAGCGTGCGCAAGGTTTCCTCAAGAGGAGTATGGGGGTCAAAGGTATGAATCTGATACAGGTCCACATAATCCGTCTTCAGCCGCTTAAGGCTGTTCTCAAGCTCTTGCAGCAGATGATAACGGGAGGAGCCCCGCTCATTGGGTCCCTGGCCATTCACAAGTCCTGCCTTCGTAGCCAATACGACGTTATGACGCTTGCCGGACAGTGCTTGTCCAATGATTCGTTCCGATTCAGAGCCCGCATAAATGTTGGCGGTATCGATGAAATTGATGCCATGGTCCAGTGCATGGTCGATAATGCGTGTCGAAGTCTCTTGATCGGCCCTTTTGCCAAAAGCATTCGTGCCCAGGCCGAGCTTCGAAACCTTGAGTCCGCTGCTTCCGAGACGGCAGTAGTTCATCTTGATCGACTCCTTTATGTACAGATTTACTATAGTATAAACATTTTCACGGGAGCGGTCCAAATGGATCAGGTGTGGAAGAATGATATTTATGTAAGATTCTACATCTTTTTTCGACATTATCAAAAAAATGATTAACTTCCATACCATCAAATGGTAATATAGTCATAGGAAAAAAGATTCGGTTGCGCCATGGGGGATACTACATAAGAACTACATAGATTTGGAGAACGACTTCTTTTTTCACTAATCGTTGGGGTGTGAATCATGAAGATCTATTTGAAAAATGATGCTGGAGTTACCAAGCAAGTGAAGGTTGGTTTTAGCTGGACAACTCTGTTTTTTGCCTTTTTCCCGGCTTTGTTTCGCGGCGATCTGAAGTGGGCTGTTATCATGTTTATTCTTTCCGCCGTTTTCGGTTCTTTTACGTTGGGAATCGGAGCTTGGATCAGTGGAATCGTATTCTCCTTTGTGTACAACAAAATTTATATTAAAGAAATGCTGGAGAAGGGCTATCGTCCTGCCACGGAGGATGCAAGAGTAGTTCTCGAGAGTCATCGCATTATCGCCAGAGTAGCCTAATTTTATCTTTGTTAAGTTATCCCAAGCCTGGATTTTGAATGAATCGATCATTCAAGCTCCAGGCTTTATTACGTCTAATCGTGTACAGCACGGCACTGTTTTGTGTCTACCTTCAAAAGGCTGCGGGAAATCTCCTGAGGCTCCTTGCGATAGGGAGAATACTACGTTAGTATAGTTACGTACCAATAGGAAGGGGTTATTATAATATGAATGAAGCTATTTTCAATCAATTGGATTTTGCTAGAGGCGGAACGATCAAAACGGTAGAAAATGTAACGGAGCAAGAGGCCAATATCATTCCGGAGGGATTCACGAACAATATTCGCTGGAACCTCGGACATATCTACACCGTGCATGAACAGTTCGCTTTTGCAACGGCTGGTGAGCCTGTACAAATGCCGGAAGGCTTCGAGGCATGGTTCGCAACCGGTACCAAGCCTGCGGATTGGACCACTGAGCCGCCTGCGTTATCCGAACTGGTAGCGCTTTTGCAAGAACAAACCGCGCGTATTCGCGAAACCTTCTCGAATCGTCTGGACCAGTCTCCAGCACATCCGCTGACCATCGGTCCACTGACGTTCCAAACCGTGGGCGAGCTCCTTGCGTTCAGCATGTATCATGAAGGCATGCATACGCAGACCATCAAGTCTTATAAGAAAATGATACGTTAATCATGAGAAGCGATAGAATGGTATCCTTGCGGATGCCTTCTATCGTTTTTGGTTTGCCCGCTGGGATGATCGATCCTTATAATGAAATTAGCAGATTGGAATAACGATTGGAGGATATTACGATTATGGCTATAGAAATAGAACGCAAATACCTTTTGCCGGCATATCCCGATGCCTTGATTCAGGAAGGAATACTCGTGGTTGAGAAAGAGCAGTTCATCGAGCAGACGTATTTGGCACTGGACGGCGATCAGGAGCTCAGGGTACGCAAAATACAAGATTTGAAGTCCGGCCGGCTAGAGTTCACCCATACGTTCAAGAAGGGCTGGGGCATTGCCCGCGAAGAGATAGAATACGCCATTTCGGAGGGGCTGTATGAGCAGGTGGTGCAGGCGTTTGGAGCGGTTCCACTGACCAAGCGAAGAGTAACCGCCAGATGGGACAATACCTTAATTGAAATCGATGATTACGCACAGATCCAGATGCTTGTGCTTGAAGTGGAGTTTCCTTCTATGGAAGCGGCAGACGGCTTTGTGCCTCCGGCGTGGTTCGGACAAGATATCAGTATGGAGAAACAATACAGCAACAAGAAAGTATGGCGTGATCTGCAAGTGAGCAAGGAAGCGTAGCTTTACGATCCGCTGCCCGTTCCCGTTGTAAAAGACCAAGTGCGGCTGTGCCACGCTTGTGTGCCTTCTAACCGATATTTTACCGAAACTGTATAGGTGTGGAGTCCTCGCAATATTTCCTTGGGGAACAGGAACAGGGTGTCTTTGGATATCTCCTCGTAAAAAGGAAGGAGGGCACCCTCCTCATCCGTAATGGCGGCCTCAAACTTATCGATCGGACCTGCAGCCGTCGCTGAAATGATATAGCCTGAATGTTCCACGTCAAATTGGACCAAGGGATTAGGCGTCTCAAACCCGTAAAATCCAATTCCGGTATTCTGCATACCGTCGTAAGGATAGATGGCGAGGCCGCCAGCGATGGGCGATGTTGTGCTGCCTGCCAGGTTCACGACAGCCGTCCCGCCAACGAGAGCGATCCCGATCTCCTGAAAGTTTGGACTCAGAACCATTTGACGGTGGTATGCGGTATCCAGCCAGCCCTTCATGGCGTTCAGACTGCTCTTCTGGCGAAAATGCATGACTTCGCCTGATGCATACCCCTGCTTCGAGGGGGACACATAACCTGCGGCCGCTAGTCGATCTCGGATACGGGTTCCGCGATAGCCGGGAAGTCCAGCCTTTTCGTTATGGGCGCTCAGATTGGGCGTCACCTTATTTATATTGAAGTAACGGGCATGAAGCTCAGCAGCTTCGGTGATCCGGTCATTTAAGGTGACAGCAGGCAGTCCGGCTTTAGCTCGAACCTCATTCAAGTAGGCGAGCGCTTCGTATTGATCCCGGGAATATGAAGTGAGGCTGGAAGTTTCGATTGTGCTGGCGGATAGTTCAACGTTTCCTGGCCAAGCGCCGGTTAGTGCAAGGCTTGTGATCAGCATCACAGCAGCTGCGATACGTGCATCACAGATCCACATCGATGGGGGGGATGCAGCATGGATGGAAATTCTCCTCTCAAGCATAGTTTCAAGAGAAGGGATTCGATGGACTTCTTCATTTCTCCTGCTCGCCGTTTCCTGTATACCATTTATGTGCAAAAAAAACGCAAGCCCATCCTGCGGCTCGCGTTTTTTTAATGTGTAGATCAAATGCTACTTAAACCGCCCATACTGCTTACCGTAAGACAAGACGCGTTTGTACAAGCTTCGGTCCTTTAAATTCTTGAGCGGATACACTTGGGGGCGGGTATTAACCTCCAGAATCCAAGGTCTGCCGCTGGAATCGATAGCCACATCGAGACCCAGTTCTTTGAAACCGCGGTAATGCCGGTCAAAGTTATAACCAGTGGCAACGCCTACCTCCTTCAGCTCAGATTCTGCCTTCTGGATAAAGGCAGAATTAAATCCTGCACCACTCATCGTTTTATGGAAGGTGCCAATGCTGCCTCCCTGGTTATAATTGGTGGCTACCTTGCCCGGGCTGCCGATTTTCGTGAACAGGACGGTGCTGACCCATTTTCCCTGACTTGTCTTCTGTACCATGACCCGGATATCGAATGGCTTGCCTTTGCTTTTGGCTAACCGAATTCCTTTTTGGAGCAGATAGGGACGTTTACCGGCAAAGCGGTTCAACTCCCGATACAATTCGGAAGAACTCGAATACGTGGTTTTTTTGGTGTTAAGCTGAGTTTGGTAGCCTCCGTCGGTTTTGCGGATCCGAATAATGTTATTGCCGCCTGATCCGCCGGTTGGCTTGAAGTAGACGTTGGAATAGTCGCCCAGCATGGTGGACAGGTTTTTTTTGTTAAACGTCAGGGTGACCGGTACATATTTTCGGAAATAGGAATCTTCAAGCAACCATTGCGTTTTCTTCCATTTGCTC
Organism: Paenibacillus sp. Cedars; assembly: GCF_003184205.1. Classification (NCBI taxonomy): domain Bacteria; kingdom Bacillati; phylum Bacillota; class Bacilli; order Caryophanales; family Paenibacillaceae; genus Paenibacillus; species Paenibacillus sp. Cedars. The sequence continues at coordinate 4,732,011 of NZ_CP020866.1, read as the reverse complement.
TTGATGGTGCTGCTTTTATATTTCATAGTTAAGAGGCTCACCTCTCTTTTTTTGTTCAGCATATGCCGAAAAAGTAGAGCGAGCCTCCACGATGGCCTTGAATCAAGCTATCTGCCTGAGAATAATTTTTTATCGAAAAACAACAAGATGATAAATAAAACTGCTGCGACAAGCAGTATGGAAGCTGGAATGATAAAAGCCAGCAGTGTAGCCGTATTCTGCATCTGATAATACATCAACATGCCCAGGGGCATGATCCCGCCTCCCAGGAGGCTGGTCCAGAAGTGCAGTGCAGCCGTTTTTTTCATACTGAGTTTCTCCCGAAACACGTAGTAAAACATGCCGTAGGCAAACAAGGTCAACCAGCCTACCACCAGGATGTGGGCATGGCCTGCAACCATGCTGTAGCTGCTTCTTCCTGCCATATCCGCTCCGATTAAAGCGCCGATGAGTGTATAGATGGCCGCAATTCGCATAAGCCATTTGCCGTAGTTCAATATGAGATATTCCCCCTTGCATAAAGAATCAGTCCCAAGTATACAAGAGTTATATGAACGGAGCATGAACAAAATAGGATCCGGAAATTGAATAGGGGGACATCATCTACTATAATCAGGTAGATCTGTCATGAAGGAGTGAATGTTCCGTGCGAGACCCGCTTATAACCTATTGTCTTTCGAAGAAAGCTGCAGCCGAGGATTATCCGTTTGGACCGCTTCCGCTTGTGATGAAGGTCGGCGGCAAAATGTTTGCCCTGATTACGATAACGGAAGAGAAGGTCAGTCATATCTCCCTGAAATGTGATCCCGTGATCGCTGAGAATTTGCGTGAACAGCATGAAGCAGTACAACCTGGATATCACCTGAACAAGAAACATTGGAACACGGTAGCCATCGATGGCTCCCTCACGGAAGCGGATGTACACGATATGATTGATCATTCGTATGATTTGGTGTTGAAGAGCCTGCCCAAAACACAGCGTTTAGCCATCTCCCAGCGGCTGGTATGATATCATCTGAAACAGCCATAATCGCCCTCTTGGCAGAATGGATACAGATAGGGTCTGTCATCCGCTAGCCAGAGGGCGATTATTTAACATGAGTTAGCTTAGCCCGGCCCCATCCATTGCACCCGTTTCTTCATTAGAATGGTTTCATGCCTAACGTGTCTACTTTCTCTCCTGTAATATCTACGCCCATGCGGTTTGTAATGTCGCGGTAATGGCCGGCCCGCCGCTGTACCGGACTTCCTTCGGTTTCTCCAAGGTTCGCTTCCAGACCGTTCAAGACCATAACCGTTGTGCCGAAGCCCGGATCTCCCAAGCCCCTGAACTTCTCCAGCGGGGAAGGCTTCCATCTGCCGACCATGACATCATGAGCAGATGGCTTCGGGTTCTGCGGTGTCATCCAGAACAGGATAGCAGTCATGTAGCCGATTTTGCCATCGGCGGCAATGATCTCCGGATTGTCCAGAAGCACGCTTTTGTCTCCGTAAATAATAGAGCTGAACAGGCCATAGTTGAAGTTCCAGCTCAGCATGATCGGTCCGCGGCCGTAATAACGCTTGTCCGGTGTTCCGGGGTACAGCTCAGCGCTTGCCGGATCAACGAAGGCATCCTGGTTGACACCTGTCCGGCCGGCGATGTTTTCATTCCAGAACAGCCCCCAACGCAGAGGACCTCCCGGAGCGGTCGCCCAGCCTCCGCCTGTCTCGTGGGACAGGTTAGCGAGGAAGGCGGCAAGTTCACGCTTGCGGTCCTTCTTGAATCCTTCCTTCAGGAACGTTCCGCCGTCAATGATAACGGTTTCAATTGTTTTGTTCCGGTTGCTGGCTGAGTTAAAATCTGCTGAACGCACCACAAGTGTTTCTACCCGGCCGTCCTTGTCCAATCTATAAATCTCTTGGGCAGAAGGTGTTCCTTGCCGCGTGCGGATCTTGATCTTCAGATTGGACACTTCCGCTACCGCATGTATGAGATTGTCGTATGAGAAATAATCCTTCTGATCGGCTTTGTAGTATTCTTTGCCCTTGGCGACCTTATACCATTCCTCTGAGCCGAGCCGGTATGGGAACAGCGCTTCGAAATCTTCTTTCGAGAGGAGCGCTTTAACCGCTTCGATAGCTTTCTCCGGGGTATAATCCGGGTCGAGATCATCCCAGTTCTGAACGATTTCCTTGCGGCTGATCAGTCGGTGCTCGCCGACTGCAAGAGAGCTGCTCTGAGACTGACTGACTTGTGCAGGAGCTGAGGTGCCAGCTGTGCTGGATTCGAGGCTGACGTTCAGAGTCGCGGGTGATGCTGCGGCCTGAGGCGTTTCATCGGCCGCAAAGGCATGAAGCGGCGTCATGAGGAGTGTTGCACTCAGGGCTGCAATCATACTTCGCTGGATGGTTTTGCCGGATAACGGATACTTCCACAGGGTCATACACATTCTCCTCTTTATCATTGGGATGGATTACATTGCCATCATATATACGGTATGTCGTTTTGTACATAGTCAGGAAATCCCACGAGTTTACGATCAATGAACACTTAAGATGCTGACGTGCTCAATCGGGCGGAGGGAGATGTATCGATTGGCAGGGGATTTGCTGTGGAATGAATGGGGATACCGTCGAACCACCGATACGCGGATTCATAGTGTACTCCGACTTGAAGACTAGTTTTCCATGCCAAAAACATTATAATGTTATTATGTTTTTGATCCTATTAATCTGTTATTCTATGGAAATGGTGGTGTGTTTCAATTTGTTCTGTTCATTTCCGTAGATTCATATATATTAGAGGATAATCATCTTATAGACGAAGAAGGGTTAGCTGACATGAGATTATTTGTTCGGGAGAAGGGATTTTACAAAAGCTTTTTCTGGCTGACGCTTGTGATCGGGATGCAGAACCTGATATCAGTCGGTGTGAACTTGTCAGACAACGTCATGCTGGGAGGGTATAGTGAATCGGCTTTATCGGGTGTTGCCCTCGCAAATCAGATCCAATTCCTGCTGCACATGCTGGTTATGGGGGTATGTGAGGGGCTGGTCATCATGTCGTCCAGATTCTGGGGAGCCAAGGATTTAGGCTTGATCAAAAAAGCGGCAAGCATCGGAATGCGCATGGCCATACTCCTCAGCGTTGTGTTATGGGTGATTGTTTTCTTTTTCCCGCATGAGGTGCTGTCCTTGTTTACGAAGGAAGAGAATGTGATTGCTGCCGGCGTGGAATATTTAAAAATCATCTGTTTCTCGTATATCTTCTTTGCCATTACCAGCTCCCTGCTGGCCTCCTTGCGGAGCGTGGAGACGGTAAAAATCGGTTTCGTGGTATCCTTATCCACGCTGATCATCAACATTTGCCTGAACTATATCCTCATATACGGATATTTGGGATTTCCGGAGCTTGGTGTGGCCGGATCGGCCATTGCAACGCTGACAGCGCGAATCATTGAATGCATCATCGTCATCATTTATATTAAGCGATTTGACCGTAAAATTTGGTTGAAGCTGCAGGATTTCCTGCAGTTCGATATGGGACTCTTCAAACAGTATATCCGGGTCGGATCCCCAATCCTGATGTCCAACACGATCTGGGGCCTTGCGATGGCGGCACAGACGGCCATTCTCGGGCATATGGGGGAATCGGCCATCGCAGCAAACAGTATCGCCACAACGATCTTTCAGATGGTGACCGTCATCATATACGCTTCCGCCAGTGCAACGGCTGTAATCATTGGAAAAACGATCGGCGAAGGCAGGATGGACAAAATCATATCCTATGCCAAAACGCTGCAGATCCTGTATATCCTCCTGGGTTTAGTGACGGGAGCTGTGCTGTTTATCATCAAGGATCTCGTGCTGGGTCTGTACTCCATTTCCGATGAAGCCCAAACACTCGCACTGCATTTCATGACGGTATTGTCCATCACCGTAGTCGGAACGGCCTATCAGATGCCGGCTTTGACAGGCATTGTGCGAAGCGGCGGAGACACCCGCTTTGTGCTGTACAACGATTTAATCTTTATGTGGCTCATTGTACTGCCATCCTCGGCACTGTGCGCGTTTGTGTTCAATCTGTCGCCACTCGCCATATTCATCTGTCTGAAGTCTGATCAGATCCTGAAATGCTTTGTGGCTATCGTGAAGGTCAATCGTTTCAAATGGATACGATCCTTCAGTTCGTGAGGAGATCATTTGCTGATTGATTTGCATAGACCAAAAAAGGAATCCCCGGTTCGACTGAGGGGGATTCCTTTTTTGTTACAGTCCGATTTAATCGTCCAGCAGGTTTAATGACTGGGCTCTTACCAATGCCTGTGTACGGGAGGTAACACCGAGCTTATCGTATAATCTGGATAAATATACCCGGATCGTCCCTTCGGACAGGCCGAGTGCAGCGGCCATCTGCTTGTTGGCAGCACCTTGCAGAATAAGCCGCAATAAATTCTTCTCATTTCGATTCAGCTGTTCTGGTAGAGCCGATTGAGACGAGGTAATATGGGGGGTATCTGCCTTGACATGATTGGGAAAATATTCCATAAGCATTCTCGCATAATGATGTGTCTGAATGAGCCCCATATCCACGTCCTCTTCTTGCGCTGGGTGGGAAGTATAACGCATCAACAGTTGATACATGTCCTCTCCTTCGTCAAGGAAGGTGCGGACATAACCGTTCTGTGCACCTAAACGCAGTGCTTCACGAAGAAGTTGAAGAGACTGCTTGCGTTGACCACGCTGGTACTCCAGCAAGGCTTGCAGGCATGTGATTTCCATGATGCTGGATATTTGCAACTCACGCTCTGCCTGGGGCTTTAACAGCTCCAGAAGGTGCAGCGCCTCAGTTTCTTTGCGCTGTTTGCCTAACAGGCGGACAAGCGCCAAATATTCAGGTTCCCGGCTGTAGGTCGGTCGATCTTTGATTGAAATGGGGAGAACGGCGAGTTCTTTTCGGGCATCGGTTATACGTCCTTCCCGAACATAAATCAAGCTGCGCACGGTTCTCAGTGAAGATAGCCAAGAGCTCTCCTTTCTGCAGCTGGCTGCGTCCCATGCTTCATCCAAAACATGATGGGCAAGATGAAGTTTACCCTCGGCAGCATACAGTCTTGCTTCGGTAATATGCAGAGGTATGAACAAACCCATTGTTTTTTGGGAAGGAGGGGCTTTTCGGAGCTGCATCAGCAGCTGGCGACATTCCGCTAGGCGATTCCACTCATAGTAACCTTCACATAATGACATCTTTACATATAAATTCATGAGCGAATGATCCCAGCCATGGGCTTCCAGTACCCCGGTAAACAAATGCGCAATCCTTTCTGTATCCGCGGAAAGAGCGCCCTTCATACCAAGCGAGGTGCGCCTTACGTAAGGCTCCTGCCGATTATAATCAAACTGATAGTAGATCGGATTGTCGGGCGTAAGATTGTCAAGGATGCCCTCACTGAAAGCAAACCATTCGGCAAAATCCCCGTTCAAAAAAACAAGATTGGACCGCACAAACAGCATGCTGCTTCGGAGCTGCTCTCGCCGGCTAGATGATGGGAGGTTGCTGCACGCTTCCTCGATGTTCGCGAGCATACGCCCAGAGCGTTCAAGATCCCCCATCAGAACGACAACAAAGGTATGCAATAATGACGTTTCCAGCGTGACTGGGAAGCTTGGCGGGACGCGATCAAACCATTGCTGCAAGGTGGTGAGCTCCCCTCGCTCAAGCACGGTTTGCGCATGCTGCTCCAGCAAGCCCACCGCAGACTCGATATCCTGCGCTGCAAACATATGGTCGATGGCTTCATCTGTGGAGCCGATGGAGGCGTAATATTGGCCTGCGAGTCGATGACGTTTAACATATTCCCCATCACACTCACGCTGCAGCAGGTTCTGCAAAAATTGCGAGAACAGATGATGATAGCGAAACCAGGTATGTTGTTCATCCAGTGGCACAAGGAACAGATTCTGCTTCCGCAATTCTTCCAGCATAGATCGGCTGTTATCCGAATCGGTTACGGCATCGCATACTTGGACGTTCAATCGGGAAAGGACGGCGGTCTGGAGCAGAAAGCGAAACACCTCGGAAGGCAATTTCCCCACCACTTCCTGAAATAAATAACTCGAGACATGAAATTGATCGCCTTTGATCTCCTCCATGAAAGGCTCTAACCTGCTGCCTGAGCGAAGAGAAAGAGCAACGAGCTGTAGCCCGGTAATCCAGCCCTCGGTTCGGTCCACCAATGTTTTCAATTGCATCGAATTTGGCTTGGGATAGCTGCTGTCCGAGGCATGGCGGAAAAAGCGCTTTGTCTCATCGGAGGTGAATTGCAGTTGATCCGTTCCGATGTGGTTGATCTTGTGATCAGCCCACCGCTTAACGGTGGAGAACGGCAGATCCGTACGGGATGAAATCAATAAATGAATATGCCCAGGGAGGTAATCAATCAAGTACGAAAGCCCTTCATGGATTGGCGTATAGTAAATGCTGTGCAAATCTTCCAGAATGAGATGAAGAGTTTCATTCCACTCATACAAGTCGCTGATCAGCGTATCCAGATAAGCTGTAATCGACACGCCGGGCAGCAGTTGCGTATGGTTCATAAGCCGTTCTCCTTGCTGCTCTGGAAGAACCGAAGCAATGGAGGCCGTAACGTACCTCCAAAAGCGGACGGGATCGTTATCCCGTTCATCCAGTGACACCCAGGCGCACCGTTCGCTTACTGCATGAGCCCACTGCGCCAGAAGCGTGGATTTGCCATATCCGGCCGGCGCGATAACGGTGGTCAGATGTCCAAGCTGGCCGGCAGCCATATTATGCAGCAGCCGATCTCGGGGAACAAGATGCTCCCTAAGTCCGGGAACGCTGATTTTCATTTTCAGAATAGGTGAATTGATCGGTGGATTCATAGGATACCCTCGCAATATACGAACTCTTTTATTAGGGAATTGAGTCGAGATAACTAGATTATATGAAAAAAATGATGAAAAGTTAACGTTTGTCAATCGTTTCGCTTCCATTTATTTGATAGCATACTTGGTGCCGAGGTCCCACTTGAGAGTATGGCTGATAGGTGCCGATTAAATGAAGGAGGAGATTATGAGAAGACGTTCAGGAAAAATCCTGCTATGTATAGCACTGCTGCTGATGCAGTTGAACCTGATGCATGGGTCCCCGCAAGCTTTTGCAGCTGCATCTGCTGCAGCTCCAAAGCTGGTTGCCGGGTACTATCATACGGCTTCGCTCGTTAGCAGCGGTGATGTGTATGTATGGGGGCAGGGTGACAGAGGGCAGATAGGGGATGCTGCATGGAATGCTCGGAATACACCGGTGCAGGCAAGAGGTTTGAATGATGTAATGGATATTCACACCGGAGTTCGCAGTACCATGGCGCTCCGGAGCGATGGGACGGTATGGACTTGGGGATCGAATGAGAATGGGCAGCTCGGGATCGGAACGACAGCGGATAAGAATGTTCCGACGCCAGTAAGCGGGTTAAGCGGAATAAAGGCAATCTCGGGAGGCCTGGGCTATCACAGCATGGCTCTCACGGAGAACGGGACAGTGTGGACTTGGGGAAAAAATGACAACGGTGAGCTCGGAAACGGAACGACAGTCCAACAAAACTCGCCGGTCCTTGTTATCGGATTAAGCGATGTTACAGCGATTGCAGCGGGAGGGTACTACAGTCTTGCGTTAAAATCGGATGGCACCGTATGGGCATGGGGAGCGAATGGAAACGGCGAGTTGGGTGATGGCACGATTGTTGATAAGCATACTCCGGTTCAGGTTTCCGGCTTGAGCGATGTCATTGCCATCACGGCAGGAGGTTCCCATAGCTTAGCCATTAAACAGGATGGAACGGTATGGGCATGGGGAATCAATATGTATGGCACGCTTGGGGATGGTACCCGGACGAATCGAACCATTCCGGTGAAAGTCAGAAACCTCCAACATATTAAGGCAATAGCCGGGGGCGGGCACCACAGCCTGGCGCTGGACCAAGAGGGCAACGTATGGGGCTGGGGGGACAACAGTCGGGGACAGCTTGGCCTAGGTCATAACTCTTCCAGGACAACTCCGGAACAACTAACGGGCATCGAACATGTTCTTGATATTGCGGGGGGTGGCTTTCATAGCGCAGCCTTAAAAAAGGACGGCAGAGTTTGGGGATGGGGTCTGAACAGCTCGGGTCAAATCGGAGATGGGACAAGGAACGACAGAAATGCACCTGCATTAACAAAGGCCGTGCTGGATACAACGGCGCCGGATACAGGCAGGGGAATGTTAAGTCCTTATCTTATAACGGTGGATTCCATCGGGATCGAGTGGCTAGGAGCCTCGGATAATTTAACCGAGCAGGATGAATTGCAGTATTTATTATATGCATCCCACAGTCCGAATATCGGAACTGTCAGCCAAATCGAGCGGAATGGAATACCGATAGGGAGTTATGCCGCTGGTCAGCTCAAAGTAGTGGCAGACCGTCTTAACGAAGGTTCGGACTATTATTTTAACGTAATTGTGAAGGACGCTGTAGGGAATAAAAGCGCCTACAATATGCTGAAGGTTGCCACGAAATGGCCGCAAATATATACACTAACCTACGATGGCAACGAAAACATGGCAGGGAATGTTCCGATAAGCGGAGAGCTGTTTGCCAGAGGAGACGAAGCTGACATACAGGATAATACTGGTCAGCTGACGAAGGACGGTTATTCGTTTGATGGTTGGAATACGCAGGCTGACGGAAACGGAATCGATTATCCTGTCGGCAGCAAGCTCGTATTTGGTACAGAGAACATCAGGCTCTATGCCAAATGGAATAAGAATCCCGATCCTGTGAAACTTGAGGCCGTGTCGTATGCACCGGCTCATCAATCTGCAGGGGTTGAGATGAATGAAACCTTGACGGTTACATTCAATGAAGAAGTAACGGCGGTATCCGGTAGATCGATTCTGCTTAGAGACACCTCTGATCAGCATATTACAGAACGTATCGATGTTGGCGATACGGACAGGGTTTCGGTTATTGGAAACACGGTGGTCATCAATCCGTTGACTGAATTCGATTATGGCAGAAGTTATTACGTCGAGATTGAGCCAGGGGCTTTTACAGGCAGCCACTCGGGAAGGAGTTATGGGGGGATTCAAGGAGAGGATACATGGAGCTTCACGGCCAAGGAGCTGACAACTCCGGTGTACGATACCACGCTGCAAGAATTAACGCTGAATTCTTCCGTGGAAGCAGTGAATTTGAGCCCTGCGTTTAGCAGATTTCACAATGACTACACGGCTCAGGTAGGCAACAAGACAGATCGCCTCACGGTGACTGCACTGGTCTATGATGCCAACGTAGTGGTAACGGCGAGTGTTTATGGAGAAACTGGAGGATTGGAAGCAGGGCCGATCGATATCATCTCCGGTCAAGAGAGCCCGGATATCCCTCTTGCCGTAGGGAACAGCCGGATCGAACTTGCCGTGACGGCACCTTCGGGTCAACATCATAAATACGTTATACATGTAACGCGCGCACCTTCCTCGGGAGGAGGGACTACACCCGAGGAGCCTGGTGGCGGGGGTACACCTATCGAACCTGGTGAAGGAGGCGGTCCGGGAACTCCGGGGGGAGGTTCATCACCGGGAAGCACAGGATCAGGGGCTGATTCCACAGGTTCATCCGTTCCTGTTGAATCTCCAGGGAACCGAGTGAATGTCAGGGTTACACTGAACAATAAAATTCAGGAAGGGATGGTTACAGGCTTGTTCCATGAGGCAGAAGGACATACCGTCGTATCGATGAAGCTGGATACGGCCAAGCTGGAAGCCCGTTTAAAGACTGTGGAATACAATCCGGTGATCATCATCGCTCTTGCACAACCAGCGGATCATATCTCCCTGGAATTAAGCGGAACGGCAATGGACCAGCTTAAAGCTAAGCAGGGAGCGATTGAAATCCGTTCATCTCTAGGAACCTTCCATCTTCCTGCTGAGGAGGTATCTTCAACCCGCTGGAGAGCTCCGAGGGGATTTGACAGAACACTTGCAGCTGATCAAATCTTGGTTTATGTAACGATAGCGGCCAGCGATGCTGCGAAATTAAGGTTTATTCAACAGACTGCTGAGCAAGCTGGCACTAGACTTGTCGGTTCCCCTGTTGATTTTGACATAACTGCTACAGCCAATGATTTTCCCTTGCGGTTAGAGCAGCATAAGCAATATATGGAGCATCGGATTTCTTTGCCGTTAGGGATGCAGAATCCTATAACAACGGCTGTTAGGGTGAGTGAAAGTGGAGAATTTATCCCTATTCCGACAAGATTGGAAATGAAGAAGGATGGAAGTCTTGAGGTCGTTCTGCACAGTTTCGTAACTGGAACGTTTGCCTTCATATTCAATGAAATCCGTTTCGCTGATGTTCAGCATCATTGGTCCGGTGATGCGGTGAATGACCTTGCCTCGCGCATGATCCTTAACGGACGGGGGAGCGGCAAGGACACCACGAGCATGGATCAGACTGAAGTGGTCGTACAGTCCTTCGCCCCGAATGCCCAAGTAAGCCGTGCGGAGTTTGCAGCCATGATGGTGAGAGCACTCGGTTTGCAGGAGGGGCAGGAGCTTTCCGCCTTTAAGGATGTCAGCTCAGACGCCTGGTATAGCGGTGTGCTTGCATTAGCTTCACGATATGACCTGCTTCAAGGATATGAGGACGGCAGTTTCCGTCCGGATCAAGCCATCACACGTCAGGAGGCCATGGTGGTGATGGCGAGGGTTATGGAGTTGACTGGTTTAAATCGTGTTGTGGATGAAAACGAAGCCGTATTCGTTCTGTCATCATATCAGGATCATGACGAACTATCCGCAAGAGTAAAGCCAGCAGCTGCTGCACTAGTGAAACAAGGGATTGTGCAAGGAGATGCCGCAAGGTTAATGCCATTGCAGAAGTTGTCCCGGGGTGAAGCGGCGGTGATGCTGCAGCGGTTACTGAAGGCGGCAGGGTTGATTGATGGATAGGCTGGAATCATGTTTGAAGGGGATGCCGTGAGGCGTCCTTTTTTCTGTCCCTATGGATTTTTGTGTGCAGCATCGTATAACATGACATAATTAGAAAATATTGCGTTTTCATCTGGAATTTCCGCCAGAAAGTGTTGATCAAATGTTGGCAATTTCCGAACATTCTCGACATTTGGATAAGGTAATGTTCTGTGATATACGCAGTTTTCCACCAAATTTTTGCTAAAAAACACATTAAACTACATAAAAAGCTAAAATTTTTGTTTTGACATCTGCTTGTCTATACCATAGGATAATAGTATAAAAAGTGCTCAACTTAGGAGGATAAGGTCAGGAAATGAAAAAGACATGGTCAATTCTATTAACACTCGTATTATCCGTTGGATTGCTTGCAGCTTGCGGCAACGATGATAAGTCTACTGACACTGGTGCAGCGAATGGCGGTTCAGAAGGATCTCAAGATAAGAAACGCATTGCACTTGTACTTCCTGAGAAGATCGGTGTTAATCCTTTCTTTGCATTAATGGATGAAGGGTTGAAAAAAGCGGCTACCGATTTCAACGTTGAAGTGAAGACGATTGAATCGACTGACCCGGCCTCGATCGAGCAAAACCTGCGTACGGCCGTTGCCGAGAAATATGATCTGATCATTACTTCTACCTTCCAGATGGAAGATGCACTGAAGAAGGTTGCACCGGAGAATCCGGACGTGCCTTTCGCCATTATCGATACAGTGGTAGATTTGCCGAATGTCCGCAGCGTTGTATTCCGTGAACATGAAGCAGCTTATCTGCTGGGTGCAGCAGCTGGACTGGCTACGAAGACAAACAAGGTTGGCAACGTGGTTGCAGACGACATTCCTATTATGCATAAATATATGACCGGCTTTGCCGAAGGCGCAAAATCGGTAAACCCTAACGTTGAAATATTTGTTAACTATGTCGGCGGATTTACAGACCCGGCTAAAGCGAAGGAACTCGCACTCCTCCAGAATTCCAAGGGTGCCGATTTCGTTGCTGGCCTCTCTGCTGTCGGTGACCTCGGCGTGTTTGAAGCCGCAAAGGAAAAAGGCTTCTACGCTTCCGGACAAGATACGGATAACACGGGCACGGATCCTGAGCACGTTGTGCTTGCTCAATTGAAAGGCACAGACGCTGTTGTGTACGAAACAGTTAAGGACTTCTCGGAAGGCAACTACTCATTCGACATTCGTGACTATGGCCTGAAAGAAGGCGGCGTAGGTCTCACTTACGTTACCCATGAGAGCAAAACACCGCTCAATCCATTCATTGGACAAGACATCGTGGACCAGCTCAAGGTGATTTCCGACGATATTATCGCCGGAAAGATTAAAGTAACCAACGCATTGGAACAAAATTAATTCTCACCTGGACCGGCTGCCACATGAGCAGTCGGTCTTTCATTCAGAAGCGAAAGGAAGGCATAACTTCGATGCTACTCCAGATGGACAATATTACAAAAAAGTATGGCGAGTTTAGCGCAAACCGCGGCATTGATTTTTCGCTGCGTGCGGGTGAGGTTCATGCGATTGTCGGGGAGAATGGTGCAGGCAAAACAACGCTGATGCGGATATTGTACGGGATGGAGCAGCCAACCTCGGGTACGATTCGGCTGAATGGCAAGGAAGTTTCGTTTGCGAGCCCGGAGGGTGCGATTCGCGGCGGCATCGGCATGGTTCACCAGCACTTTATGCTGTTTCCTACGTTTACAATTGCCGAGAATATCGTGATTGGCAATGAGCCGGGCTCCGGTGCCAGGTTTGACCGCAAGCAAGCGGTGAAAACGGTGGATGGACTCTGTGAGCAATACGGAATGAAGGTTGATCCGCGCGCAATCGTGAGCAGCAGTGCACCGGGTGTACAGCAGCGGGTTGAAATATTGAAGGTGCTGTATCAAGGTGCCGAAATCATTATTCTGGATGAGCCGACAGGCGTGCTGACGCCGCTTGAGGTGCAGGAACTCCTTGAGGCCATTAAACAGCTCTCTAAACAGGGCAAAAGCTTTATTCTGATTAGCCACAAGCTGAATGAAGTTCTGGATGTGGCTGACCGGATTACGGTGCTCCGCGACGGTGCGGTTACCGGCGTTGTGGAGAAGGGAAACACGGATGCCCGTCAGCTCTCCCGCCTTATGGTAGGCCGCGAGTTAGCGGAGCTGGATAAGAAAACGATAACGCCGGGTGAGAAGGTGCTTGAGGTATCGGAGGTTTCGATTCGCGGAACGAAAGGGAAGCCGGTGCTGGATGGCGTGAATATACAAGTCCGGGCAGGCGAGGTTGTCGGGGTTGCCGGCATTTCCGGCAACGGTCAGTCTGAGCTGCTACAGGTGATTTCCGGCTTGGCTCAGCCCGACAGCGGCCGGATAGCCGTATCGGGCAAGGATGTTACCGGTATGTCTACGCGTGAGATAAGAGAGCATGGGTTAGCCCACATTCCGGAGGATCGTTATGTATGGGGAGCTAACCGTACGGCAACCGTGATGGATACCGGACTTATGGGTCACCATCGCCGTTTGCAGAAGGGCGGCTTCCTTAAACTGAAGGACATCCGCTCGCTTGTTTCCGGTTGGGTTCAGAAGTTCTCCATCAAGACGGGGTCTCTGGAGACAAGCACCCAGTATTTATCCGGCGGCAATCTGCAGAAGCTGATTGTTGCCCGGGAACTTGAGCAGGGAACCCCGTTCCTGATCGCTGCCGAACCGACGCGCGGCGTTGATATCGGCGCCATGGAGACCATTCATGGTGAACTGCTCAAGCGGCGTGAAGAGGGGACAGGTATTCTGCTGGTATCTTCTGAATTAACGGAAATTTTGAAGCTGTCCGATCGGGTTCTGGTTATGTTTGAAGGTCGGATTGCAGGTGAGTTGTCAGCGAAGGAAGCGACAGAAGAGAAATTGGGGCTGCTGATGGCGGGAGGAACCTTGTAATGAATAAATGGACAAAATTGACGCTTCCGCTGCTTCAGCCGATTGCGGCGATCATGGTAGGTTTGCTCGCGGGGGCGATTGCCATCATGATTGCCGGAGGCGATATTCTGGAGACCTATGCAGAGATGTGGAAGGGCGCCTTCGGCGGCATGTATTTCTTCACGAATACGCTGTCCCGGGCGACGCCGATCATCCTGATTGGTCTGGGTGCGGCATTTGCATTCCGCGCCGGATTTTTTAACCTGGGTGCTGAAGGACAGATGGTGTTTGGTGCGCTTTCCGCCGCATTGGTCGGTTTATATATGCCGGGACCCGGCTGGCTGGTGTGCATCGTTGCCATCATTGCAGGTATCGTTGCGGGTGGTCTGTGGTCGGTGATGGCCGGATATTTTGACGCCAGATTCCGGGTTAACCTGCTGATCTCCACGCTGCTGCTGAATTATGTGGCTGTACTGTTTGCGGGTTATCTGGTTGCCTATCCGCTGAAGGACCGTTCAGGTTCTGCTGCGATGGCACAGTCCGAAATGCTGGACAACAGTGTCTGGCTGCCGAAGCTGATCTCCGGCATGCCGCTGCACGTAGGGTTTGTGCTGGCTGTGCTTGCCGCGTTAATTATATTCGTATTATTGAAGCGTTCCGTGATCGGATACGAGGTCCGGATGCTTGGCGGCAATCCATTGTTTGCCCTGTTCGGCGGGGTTAAGCGTGGTCCCATGATGCTTGGCGCGATGTTCTTCAGCGGCGGCTTGGCTGGTCTTGGCGGCGCTGTTGAAATACTGGGCTCTCAGTATCGTTATATTGATGGCGCATTATCCACGGCTGACTATGCTTGGACGGGCATTATGGCTGCATTGTTGGCAGGGTCGCATCCGATCGGCACGCTGATTGCATCGATTTTTTTGGCCGCATTGCAGACAGGCGGCATGGGCGTCGAACGAAATACGGAAGTGCCGCTTGAAGTGGGAGCCATTATACAAGCCGTGCTGATTCTGTTTATTTCCGCCCGATTCACATACAGCTTCCTGAAGCGCAGAAAGGGGAACAAATCCGATGGAACAGCTGTTTGATCTTGCATTAATCAACTCGGCCCTGCGTGTGCTTACTCCGATCCTGCTTGCAGCCCTCGGCGGTGCCCTGTGTTCGCGCGTCGGATTGTTCAATGTCGGTCTGGAAGGCTTTATGCTGTTGGGTGCTTTTTCCGCCGTGGTGGGGAATTACTTTTTCGGTAATGTCTTTTATGCGATTTTGTTCGCGATTGCGATCGTCTCGATATTTTCCTTTATATTTGCCTATCTCAGCATCAATCTGCAGGCCAACGTCATTGTGGTTGGTATCGCGATGAATGCCTTGGCTGCCGGATTGACGACATTTAGCTTACGGGCTATTTTTGACGTAAAAGGCGCATTTTATGATAATACGATGGTGGGACTGCCGAAATGGAACATACCGATTATCGAGGACATTCCGGTGCTGGGTCCGATCCTGGCTGGTCTGACACCTCTTGTATATCTGTCCTTTTTGATTGCGGGCTTGATGTGGTATTATTTCTATCGCACAAAGAGCGGCTTCCGTTTCCTGGCTGCAGGTGAGAATCCACTCGCTGCCAAAAGCGTGGGAATCCGCGTAAGACGTTATCAGTATGGCGCTGTGCTGGCCAGCGGCGTGTTATGTGCGCTTGCAGGCGCGCAGCTGTCACTTGGACAGGTGACGATGTTTACAGAAGGCATGACGGCCGGGCGCGGCTTTATTGCGCTGGTGGCAACGATGCTGGGCCAATCGGGTCCGCTTGGCGTTACGGCGGCAAGCCTGCTGTTCGGCTTTATGGATGCACTGAGCATCCGGTTCCAGGGCCTCGCACTGCCTACACATTTCACGCAGATGCTGCCTTATGTCGTCACGATTCTGGCCATGTTCTTCTTTAAGAATAAAAGCTTCCAGCAGGATGCACTGAAGCAGGGCTCAAGCTCCAGATAGGCGCACACGCCGCGCCGCGATAACCTGTATTGAGTCCTCCAGACGTTAAGCGGTTGTGGATACGATCCAGCATAGAGGAGATGAACTTGGTGCACAAAAAAGCAGAACGTTTGAAAAAAATGAAGCCGGTGGCAGCTAATAACCTAACGGATGAACAGCGTGCCAAACTGCCGCCGGGGCAGACGCTGACCGAAAAGTTTCCTATCCTGCATGAAGGGGACGTTCCTCGCTACGACATGTCGGAATGGAGACTCAAGGTATTCGGCGAGGTCGAAGAGGAACTGACGTTTACTTATGAAGATTTAATGGCCATGCCAACGGTAACAGTGAACACCGATATTCACTGTGTTACGCGTTGGTCCAAATTCGATACGGTTTGGGAAGGAATCCTGTTCCGGGATTTCCTCGCGGGCCTCAATGTGAAGCCGGAAGCCAAATACGTCATGTTTCATGCCGATCCCGATTACGATACGAATGTGCCGATCGAGGATCTGCTTATGGACAATGTGATGCTCGCCTACCGCTTCAATGGCGAGCCGCTGACGGACAAGCATGGTTGGCCGCTTCGCACGGTCGTACCGCATCGTTATTTCTGGAAGAGCGCGAAGTGGCTGCGCGGCATCGAGTTTATGAAGGAAGACCGCCCGGGCTTCTGGGAACGCAATGGCTTCCATAACGAAGCGGATCCGTTTAAGGAAGAGCGGTTCAGCGGCGAAGCACTGGATATACCTGAAGATGAATGGACACATAAGGAGTTTGACTAATATGTTGATGCCTATTTTGCAAGTGAACTCAGAGGATATACCTGAATTTGTGATCGTCTGCGGCGATCCGAAACGTGCGGAGACGATTTCCCGTAAGCTCACAGGTGCGCGCGAGCTGGCATTCAGCCGCGAGTACCGCACTTTTGTGGGGAGCTACGAAGGCATTGAGCTGGCGGTTACCAGCCACGGCGTTGGATGTCCGGGAGCTGCGGTTTGTTTCGAGGAGCTGATCCGCGCTGGAGCGAAGACACTCATTCGCGTGGGCACCGCCGGATCCTACCGGGCGGATACCCCTGCGGGAAGCCTTGTGGTCAGCACCGCTGCGATCCGTACGGACGGGCTGACGAAGCAGCTGGTGCCGGACGGCTTCCCTGCGGTCGCGGACAGCCAGGTTGCGGAGGCGCTGTACGAAACAGCGCTTGCGATCGGCGAAGGCGTGGTGCGCAAGGGAATTACGGTCACGCTGGACGTGTTCTTTAACGGCGTTGAAGAAGTGCCGCACCAGAAATATAAAGCGGCCGGGGCACTGGGTGTAGAGATGGAAATTGCGGCATTGTATGTCGTTGCAGCCATCCGCGGCGTTCGTGCTGGCGCAATCGTGGCGATGGACGGCTTTGCCGATGCCGATCTGGCGGCCGAGTACGATCCGAACACCAACGTAGTTGCCGACGCAGTGGAACGCGAGATTAACACGGCCTTGCAAGCTGTGGCGAAGCAAGGGTAGTGGGTAAGATAAAAAGCCGATTTCCCGAGAGAGCTTAGGGAAATCGGCTTTTTATTTGTGCGTGAAGGCAGGCGGCCCGGGCGCCTGCGGCCCGTGCAAGTCCCAAATAGGGACTTTGCATCGCCAAGTCCGGGCGCCCACAGCCCGAACCCCGCGGCCGTTACTGTTTTGCCGGCTGCACAGTGAAGAAAGGGACCTTCGCAACGCCTGCGGCCCGTGCATAAGTAAACAGCTGCCCCTTATGGTGGATTTCATGGTCCACCATGCTGCCCAGCCATACTGATCCAGGGGCTGCAAATCCGTTAAAGTCGAGCGGTTTCTCCAGCTCCGCATTCGACAATTCCGCATAAGCGGCTGTTGTAGCATCGGTTGAAGCTTGGACGATATTTCTAATGTCCTCAATCGTTTCGAACTGGGTAGAGATAGAAGGTGGAGAGAAGGTGCCATTTTTGATAGACAGCAGGAACATCTCGGAGGAGGCGGCAATGTGAACAGCCAATGCACCCAAAGTGTAGGCATCCTGCCAAGGTTTATAATCTAAATGCTCAGTGTGTACATCCTCCAGCAGTTGATTGAGTACCGTGCGATGCTTGCGCCACCGTTCGAATTGTTGCTGACCTTCATGACTCATGATTTAACCTCCTTGATCGATGATAGAATATAGAACTTGGGAACTGCGATTTATGGTGCCAGTACTTGTAAACAGTTCGTCAAGAGATACGGGAATCCTTCCCGATCGGGAGCAGCTTACGCAAAATTGGAGGATGAACAAGATAAGCAAAACTCCTCTATCCATGATCAATATGATGCAAGATAGCAGTATATAAATATTCGGCCAAGTCACCATCGCTGAATTGATTTATATAATTTTTGTAGCGATTATCGCGTGTATACGTATTTGCAATACATGTTAACATTTCAGAGTCACATACAATGGATTGTTCGAGACAGCTTTTCCATTCGATGATCAATTGCTGTACTTCATCGGAAGAAGGGGATTGATTCATACAGGATGCCATTTTTCTGAATATCTCTCCATCTGCTGTTCAAATTCAGATAACAGGCTCGCTTTTTGAAGTCCTCCGCTTTAAAAAGGAATATTCAGTATGTTCCATTTTCCGATAAATGGAGCCACACTGGCTTGTCTGAATAACGCGACTTTTTTCTTTTTGTGGAGCATGTCAAAACTCTCGATATACTTGATCTGAGCGTAAGGATTGTATTTCATTTCTTCACCTCTGTTTTAAATTAGTTTGAATGATGAACTACGACGTAGCGTGATGGTCAAGAAAATAGCTGTTGCGAAAATTAAATCGGCGATATATACTAAACTCAATAGTAATTGGTCAATCAATAATGAATGAATACAAGTGATGTTCAGAAGTTAAAGTTAAAGTGAAAGGGAGGTCGATATGATGGCCAGAGCTTCAACCTCTGTCAATCGGCGGAATGATATCGTGGCAGCAGCTATTGAGGTGTTTGCCGAGATCGGGTACTATCGCGCGACCACGGCTCAGGTAGCCGAGCGTGCGGCTATATCCCAGCCTTATGTCTATCGCTTCTTCACCAAGGAGTCACTGCTTGTAGAGTCGTTGTCTGTCTCCTGGAAGCGCATCGTGCAAGCATTTCAAGTGGTGATTGATTCATCTGCACCTGAGGAACTGGAATCGGGATTGATCCGGGCTTACGAAGGGATCATGCAATCCTATCGCAGTGAAATACTGCTGCAGATGCAGGCACAGACGATTCAGGATGCACCCATCCGCGAAGCGATGCAGCAGGGGATTAATGAGATACGGGATCATGTTGGAAATGCCTTTGTGTCAGCAGGTTTTGAAGACGCAGATAAGAAAATCTCCGATTTTCTGGCGCGGGGCATGTTGTGTAATGCAGCCATGGCCATGGATATGCCGGATTTAATGCCCAAAAAATAAAGCATGCTCAGGCGCTTTTTTAGTGCCACACCGCGTATGATGGAAGTTGTATGCGCGGTGCAGGAAGAGCATGATATTTTTCAGTAATTGTAATTGATCAATCAATAATATAACTGAATAAAAGGAGAGATTTATATGCAAAAAGCGATTGTATTGGGTGCAACAGGTGGCGTAGGAGCTCCATTGACAGCAGAGCTGATTGAGCGTGGAATCGAAACGGTAGCCTTCGGACGCTCCATGAAGAAACTGAATGAGCTGGCTGATCAACTGAACCATTCCCCTCTGCTCACATTGGAGACGGGGGATGCATTCAAACCGGAGGATATCATAAGGGCTGCTGGAGAAGCGGACATTATTTTTCACAGTGCCAATATTCCCTATCATGAGATGGAGTCCAGGCTGCTGCCACTAGGCGAGTCGGTGATGAAGGCAGCGGAGGAGACGGGAGCCAAGGTTGTGGTGGTGGATGGTATCTATCCTTACGGTCGCCGCTTAATGGAAAGGGCAACAGAAGAACACCCCAAGAAACCTCATACTCGCAAGGGCAAGGTGAGGCTGGCTTACGAGGAATTGATCTTCTCATCGCGGTGGCATAAGGCACGACCACTGATCGTACGGCTTCCCGACTATTACGGTCCCTCTGCCCAGGCATCCTATCTATCCGTGACCATGGAAGCCATTGCCGCAGGCAAGCCAACTGCGTTCGTAGGCAATATGAGGGTTCCCCGTGAATACGTTTATTTGCCGGATGCCGCACGGATGATCGTCGAGGTGGCGGCGAGGGAAGAATCCTACGGACAGAACTGGCATATTCCCGGACCAGACGTGATCTCGGGACATGAGCTGGTGCGGATTGCGCAGAGGGCTGTCGGGAAGCGGAAGGCGGTTATGCCGCTGGGGCGGATCGGGCTGTCCCTGATCGGGTTGTTCAATCCGGTGATGAAAGAGGTGGTAGAGATGCTGTATCTGACGGAGGAGCCCTTGGTGCTGAGCGGTGATAAATATGAGCGACAGATCGGCCCGATTTCCTGGACACCCCATGAGCTGGCTATCACGGAAACGATGCGTGGTTTAATGGAAAAGCGAGCATGAGGAATGACAAGTGAGAAGGAAGAAGGAAAATTGCATGAATTTTCAGAGGGGATAGGGGGGGGAGATACGGAGCAGGCGGAGCAGATTTTTTAAAAAGTAATTGGTCAATCAATAAATTTATGCAAAATCATAGAATAACCTATTTCAGTTTAAGTTCATGTGCCTTTATAAGGAGGTGATTCGGGTGGCCAAACTTCAGCTCAAATTTATGGATGGTTTTTTTGTAGCGGTTATGCTGCTGTGTGCGCTCAGCTGGTGGGGCTAGAGGTAGTCAAGCTGGAAAGTTAGGGTGATCCGTAAACAAGAGGAGGGATACAGGGTGAAGGAAGAGATGAGTTCTATTTGGTTTTCTAAATACTCATTCATGCTGGGTATGGCAACTGTTCTGCTGGTGCTGTTCTCCATGTGGGATTAATTTTGTTGAAAAAGCGCTGACCGTCAACACGGTCAGCGCTTTTTTATACGAAGACTCACAGCCGGCTCAATGCCGAATTAAATTTTTTTTAAAGAAAATCCATCAGTTTCTTTTGCCCAAACGTTATATTAACAAGAAAGACAATTCGAAAAGTGAGAGGTTGGCTAATGGAAGTATGTGATCTCTATGAAAGCCTGAAGGACGACGTAACACGTTATGCCAGATCCATCGCCAAGCACGCTTATGAAGCAGACGATCTGGTTCAGGATGCCTTTATGAAGGCCCTCAAGGAACCAAATCTGGCGGACCTGCCCCTTCATAAGCAAAAGGCCTGGTTCTTCAGAGTCATCAAAAATCGCATGATCGATATTAGCCGACGGGAGAAGCGGCTTGTATCGTGGGAGGATGATCTGGATGCAGCGGTGCTTCCCGTTTCAAGCCGCAATATAGAGACGACCGAGTGGCTTGCCCGCTTGCCGCAATCACAAAGCGACATCGTATTTAAACGTTTTTGGCTCGGAATGTCCAGCCAGGAAATTGGAGAACAACTCGGAATGCCCGCAGCAACGGTTCGTTACAAATTGCAAACCGCCATCAAGAAATTAAGAAAAATATGGGAGGAAGATATGAAATGAGCAAAATGATTGGAAATGTAGGCATGCTGGATTTGACACAGGCAACGGAGGAAAGTGTAAAAAGCATTGAACGGATCGGCAACGTGGGCATCGTCATATACCGGGCAGAAACGGCGCACCTCCTGACGATGCTGAAGAATGCAGGCAATATCGGCAAAACGCTTGAAATTCCGGCAGGTCACCGTTATTACAACGGGACGCTGCGACTGAATGAGGAATATTTTAAGCAGCTGGATCACCCGGATCGTGTATTTGTTAATGGCACGGTTATCATCGACAAAGAAGTCTCCTTTGAGGCGTTCCAGAGCGGTAATCTTCATCTGGTGGTCAACGGCGAGGTGTATACTCCCCAGCATCTGGCGGGTGTCGTTACCTCAGCGCTTCTTAAAGTTGGAGGAGCCAGCGCGGAGATTTACGCCTATCAGTATGAGCCCAGATTCGAGTCGGGAAAACTGAAATTGAACAATGCCTATCTGGCCTCCATCACCGACCCCATCAGTCTGGTAATGAGCGGAGTGCTGGAGCTGGATAAGGACCTGGATATGGAGCGTTTTGCAGCCGGGATTGACAGTCTTCGTATGAACGGCAAAGCTGTTATTCATGAGAGCCAATCCCCATATTTCTATGATAAAGCGAAGGCGATCAATGGTTCCTTGGAGGTTATCCCGACAGGCTTCGAATATGTAACCAAGCCATTGAGACTAAATGCAAGAACCATTCGCCGATTCAACGGCCACAAGTTCTACACCAAACAACCGATCATTATGGAGGCTGATGTGACACGTGATGCCTTCAGCCGTGCTATATCAGAGATACAGTCCACGTCATTCATCATATGCAGCGAGGATATCGAGGATTTGATATGGGAACGCTGCCCGAATCTGAATACCGAAATTTTAAGTTATGAGCAGTCTTTTATTTTCGTTAGCGGTGAGGAGACTTGGTCGAAGGATCAGCTGTTGGCTTTGGAACAACCAGTAACCTTTATTGTAGATGGAACATTCATTCTTGATGACGATGTAACGGAGGACGATATTAAACATTCGATCTCATCGCTGGATCTCTTCGGAGATGTGGTTGTCGGGGAAAAAAGAATTAAAGGCATTTTGTACCCTTACCTTAGAGTGAACAATGGCAGTATTATAGTGAAGGGGACGGAAGAGGAGCTTGCAGGTATTGGTAATGTCGGAATGTTATCGTTATAAAAGAGAAGAGGAATGAACCATGAATATTAATAATGAAGATATTGCCAAGCAGCATATTCTCGACCTCCGTCAGGAAGTGGAACGATGCCAGCTGGCAACAAAATGGAGTCTTACACGCAAGACGACAGACCACGCAACAGTGGCTGCGCGTAAAGCCGATGGAAAATGGAAGTCACTACTGGAAACCATCATCATGATGGGAAGAAGAATGCTCTAATCCGGAGTAACCGGTTGAGCAAGAACCCTATGTATACGGATAATCGTCGATGCGATGCGTGTCGGCGATTTTTGATTGCGAGGCAAACGGATCCTTTTGCAAAAAAGTGAGTTCGAGCAGCTGTCCAGAGGCAGCTGTTTATTATGGTTACCTATTTACGTGTTCTTTCGGTATTCATCGTCAATATTTTGCTGTTTGCCGCTTTATCCATGATCCTGCCCGTGTGGCTGTTTGTAGCACTGTTCCTGCTGCGGGGCGGAGGTGTGACGATGCTGTCCAATCTGCTGGACAGTCTGCTGATGTCTGCGTTTCATGAACAGGAGCGGAATCTGTATGCCGGCATGAGATCGGTATTCCGGAGTTTAGGATCGTCCGGGGCAACGCTGGTTTCCGGCCTGATCCTGGCCCGGCAGGATTACCGGCTCCCCTTCCTGGCCACAGCCGGGGTGCTGCTGGTATGCGGTCTGTATTACGTGTGGTGGATACGTCCGGTCCTATCCAAGAGATTAAGCAGCAGTATGGAGCCGTGAATAAGAAGAGGCTGTCTAAAGGGTCGAATTGACCTTTTCAGGCGGCCTTTTTACGGTTACAGGGTTATTCCCGATATTCACATAGAAGTCCGGTGTTATGCTGATCGGCTGCCGTGTTCCTATTTTGTTCCGCAGAAAGTCTCCAAATATATTGACATCAAAAATTGGTACATGTTTAAATAGAAGAAGTGTTAGCACTCTTCTGACTAGAGTGCTAAATGAAACCTCGTTCAGATTGGAAGGGAGATTTTTTCATGGCGAAAAAACAGTTTAAAGCTGAGTCCAAACGGCTGCTCGAGATGATGATCAATTCCATCTATACGCAGCGTGAAATTTTTCTGCGTGAGCTGATTTCAAATGCCAGCGACGCGATTGACAAGATTTATTATAAAGCTCTGACCGACGACAACTTGACCTTTAACAAAGAAGATTACTACGTTAAGATTACCGCAGATAAAGCAAGCCGCACACTGACCATTACCGATACAGGGATCGGAATGACGAAGGAAGACCTGGAGAACAACCTCGGCGTCATCGCGAAGAGCGGATCCCTTGCGTTCAAGAGCGAGAATGAAGCGAAGGACGGCCACAACATTATTGGCCAATTCGGTGTCGGCTTCTATTCCGCGTTCATGGTTGCTGATGTGGTTACCGTGACAAGCCGAGCCCTCGGCAGCGACGAGGCGTTCAAGTGGGAATCCGAAGGTGCGGAAGGGTATACCCTAACACCGGCTGAGAAGGAATCCATCGGAACCGAGATCGTGCTGAAGATCAAAGGGAATACGGAAGACGATCAGTATGATGAATATTTGGAAGAATACCGCCTGAGAGCCATCGTTAAGAAGTACTCCGACTTCATCCGTTATCCGATCAAGATGGACGTGAAAACGCAGCGTCCGAAGGAGGATGCCGAGAACGAGTTCGAGGAAGTTCAGGAAGAGCAGACCATCAACAGCATGGTGCCGATCTGGCGCAAGAACAAGGGCGAGCTGACGGACGCCGATTATGAGAATTTCTACAACGAGAAGCGTTACGGCTTCGATAAACCGCTGAAGCACATCCATGTCAAAGCGGACGGTGCCGTTGTATACAATGCGATTTTGTTTATTCCCGAGAATACGCCTTTCGATTATTACACCAAGGAATACGAGAAGGGGCTTGAGCTCTATTCCAATGGCGTCCTGATCATGGACAAATGCGGCGACCTGCTGCCGGATTATTTCAGCTTCGTGAAGGGGATGGTCGATTCGGAGGATCTATCTCTGAACATCTCCCGCGAGATGCTCCAGCATGATCGTCAGCTGACGCTGATTGCAAAGAACATCAAGAACAAGGTGAAGGGCGCGCTGCAAAGCATGCTGAAAGACGAGAGAGAGAATTATGAGAAATTCTTTGAATCTTTTGGCAGAGGCTTGAAATTCGGCGTCTACAATGACTACGGCATGAACAAGGAAGATCTTCAGGATCTGCTGCTGTTCACGTCTTCCCAAGAGAAGAAGCTGGTCTCGCTGGATGAGTATGTATCGAGAATGCCGGAGGATCAAAAATATATCTATTATGCGTCCGGCGATTCCATTGACCGGATCGAGAAGCTTCCGCAGACGGAAATGGTGCTGGATAAAGGCTATGAAATTCTGTACTTCACCGACGATGTGGATGAGTTTGCCATCAAGATGCTCATGAAATACAAGGAGAAGGAATTCAAATCGGTATCGAGCGGGGATCTTGGCATTGATTCAGAGGCCGACAAGCAAGAGAACGAAGCTGAAGAAAGCGACAACAAGGAGCTCTTTGAAGCCATGGGCGGCCTCTTGGCTGGCAAGGTGAAATCCGTTAAAGCCTCCAAACGCCTGAAATCCCATCCGGTATGCCTGTCCACAGAGGGCGATGTATCCATTGAGATGGAGAAAATATTGAAGGCAATGCCGAACGGACAGGATATCCAGGCAGACAAGGTGCTGGAGATCAACACAAACCACGAGGTGTTTACATCCCTGAAAGCACTGCAGGGGGATCAGGACAAGCTGAAGCTGTACACGAATCTGCTCTATAATCAGGCGCTGCTGATCGAAGGCTTGCCGATTGCCGATCCGGTGGAATTCACGAATGACATTTGCAAAATCATGGTGTAAGCAGCGAAAGCGAACGACCATGAGATGATAACAGACAAACCCGAGACTCTGGTGTAAGGTGCCAGGGATTCGGGTTTGTTTTTTTGACTTGCTCCCGATTGTGCTGTGCAGATCGCTATTGTTACACCACATCCGCCGCAAGATCCGATAACAATCCGTTCTCAGGTGCCATGCCCAACAGGTCGTAGACCGAGATCGGGAACATCGGAAAACCGACGTAGTAAGGCGTGATGGCATAAAGCGGATAGAAGAGGACCAGTGATTTATCGGCCAGATAGAAGTCCTGATTCGGGGACACGGTAATCGGGGTGCCCTCCAGTACAGGAAGGCTGCGTGCCTTGATCTGACGGTTCACCTCGGCCGCCAATACGGCTTGATAATTGGAGTCCGGACGGAACAGGTCGGATAAGGCATAGGATTTTCCCGTGAATGTGGAGAAGGTAAGTGCTCTTGTCACCGTATAACCGTGGGCCATAGGCTCGGAGTAGGTGTAGTTGGTCAGAACAAGGCTAAGAATGCCGCGCTCATTCGTTTTAATCTCAAAAGTTCCGGTAGTCTGCGGATGGGTTCCCGTCTGGACCTGCTGCTGGGCATGCTGCATATCCTGGATTTGCTGCCGTATAGTCCGGTTGATAACGTCCTCCACCTGCCGATTCGCGAGGCCGTATACTTGCGGATAATGAATAACAAGGCCGGGCGCCGTATGCGTGAGGGTATGGATATTCACCGGTGGTACATATTGAGCCATGCGTACAATCGCTCCAATCTAACATGAGTTATGTTAGCCTATTCGGAAGCGGGTGCGGAGGTTACGGGTACGAGAGAGAATGAACGGGCGCGGCACCCTTAGGTTTTTTCCACGTCTGTAGGCTTGAGCAGTCGTCTCACAAAGATTGTGAAAATCGCTAAGGAAACGACGACCGAGGCTGCGGTTACGGAGAACAGATACGTATAGCCTATATGCTCGGATACCAGGCCCAGGAGGATTGCGCCAAGTCCGATACCAAGATCGAAAGCCGTCATGAAAGAGGCGTTGGCTGCACCTCTTCGATGCTCTGGAGCAATGCGGAGCGTGGCTGCTTGAAGTGCAGGCTGGGCCGAGCCGAAGCCGATACCGTACAGGATTGCGGCTGTAACCAGTCCAGGTAATCCGCTTGACAAACTTAAGACAACCAGGGCTGCCGCCGTGACAATAAGGGATGGAATGATGATGAATGCTTCTCCGAAACGGTCTGACAGCTTCCCGGCAAAGGGCCGAATCAGGGTAAGTGCGATTGCATATACGAGGAAAAAAGTTCCCGGATTGACCCGGATGGAATCTGCAAACAGCGGGAGAAAGGTTGTGATTCCGCCATATGCGACAGCCAGGAAAAAGATTGCAGCCGTGACAGGAAGAACGGATTTCTCGACCAGTTGAATCCGCCCAGCACTGGGTTTAGCTTCATAAGGAACCCTGGTCATATAGGCCAATATGAGCGCGATGAGGGATAGCCCGGCCGCAATCAGGAACAAGGTCCGAAAGGAATATCCACCCACGATATACGTGCCCAGTAAGGGGCCGATCGCCATCGCAACCGTCATTGCCATTCCATACCACCCCATGCCTTCCCCGCGTCGGGAGGCCGGGATTAAATCCGTAATGACCGTTCCGATGGCGGTTGTCGAGAAAGCCCAACTCGCACCGTGCAGGATTCGCAGCGCAAGCAGCAGCAGGATGCTGCCAACCCAATCGTAGAGATACATCGAGAGGACAAACAATAGGAGGCCCCAAATATAAAATATCCTTCTGCCGTACCGGTCCACTAGTCCCCCGACAATCGGGCGAAAGACAACCGCCGTTAGCGTGAACGCACCGGCCGCCAATCCAACCTGGGATTCCGAGCCGCCCAAGTGCTTGATATAGAGGGGGAGCGTGGGCAGCAGCAGATAGAAGCCCGTAAACAGAAATAACATCCCGATTGTCATCTGAATGAACGACTTCGTCCATAAACGTTCCATTCCTTATTCCTCCTTATATTGAATCTCTGCTAAGGCTGACCCCTATTCTTCGGTGGATTTAACAGCCTCGATTTCTTGTCTGATCCACTCGATATTCGTTAGCCCCATCTGCCTCCGATGATCCAGTACTCTCATCAATTGAAGCCGCTGCTTCTCAGGCTCAGGCTTGTAAAACGTGATCTCGGCTTCAAATTCCGTCACATGTTTCAGATTGGTTTCGAGATAAGTCAAATACTGCTCCAGACAGGCCAATCGGATTTCCTTCGGAACATACCGGAAATACACCATTTTGAAATGGAAATGGTGCTCCGTATCCATGTTGAATTCCAGCGGCTTCTCCATGAGCTCCAGGAATTTTTGCTGCCCGGCATCGGTGATCTGATAGATTTTTCGGGGGCGCTTCCCTCCGCCGGTTTCGTCGAGCTTAAGATGGATCCATCCGTTATCCACCATGCGGGAGAGCAGAGGGTACAGCGTGCCGGAACTGATCTGGCGGTAGGGTCCGCCCGCATTTTTAAGAATTTCCTGAAGCATGTATCCGTGCTTATCACCTGTCACCAATTCACCTAATACAAAAAGCTCATACATCTGAGTTCCTCCAATTATATATCGTTACGACACAAATATATATCGTTACGATATATAAAGCAATACTTGGAAGAAAAAAATTTTTTTGAATATCTGCTCTTGAAACAGCAGATAAAGCCGCTCCCCTCGGGACCGGCTTTATCCATTCTCCATTCCCTCCCTATGCCAGAATGGAGTCCATCTCGCATGTAAGGGGGCTGCGTTTACAGTCCGCCCGCATTTTTCTCATGGCTGTCATCCCTTTGCCGGTTTACATGGTCGATATAATCCAAATGCTGAAATCCCCAGGTGCACATGTCTGCCAGAACGCTGTCCAAGGTTTTCCCATGGTCGGAGATAGAGTACTCCACCTTGGGCGGAATCTCCTGATATACCTTGCGTACAATGAGCCCATCCTGTTCCAGTTCACGAAGCTGATTCGTAAGCATGCCTTGGGTAACGCCTGGAAGCATACGTCTGAGCTCTCCGAACCGCTTGGTTCCGTCCTGCAGCAGTATAAACAGAATCAGCGGCTTCCACTTGCCGCCTATTAATTGCAGCGTGGTCAGTATGCCTTTGGTTTTAAACTCCTCATGACTCGTTGTTCTCATATTCTCATCTCCCAGCGGAAGTCCGTATTTGATCATTGGATAGGCTTGATGGTTGATACTTTAGCATAGTATTCGGTTTAAACCCAGTACTATTCTTTATCATACTTAGTACGTTTTTTCGTACTATGCATGGCATGAATATGTACGATGAACCGGACTAAGTACATAAAAAGAGCGTACTTTTCAAAGCTACCAATCCGAAACATAATGGGGGTGTCAAACAAACCAAACCGGACAGGAGAACTGATTATGAAAATTATGGTGATTGTGGCTCATCCGAATCTAGAGAACTCGCGTGCCAATCGCGCCTTGATGCAGCAAGCCAAGCAGAATACAAATGGAAATGTAGATATTCGGGATCTTTATAAGGAGTATCCGGACTGGAATATTGATATCGAGCGGGAGCAGCAGCTTATTCTCCAGTATGATCGGGTGGTGTTCCAATTTCCGTTTTACTGGTACAGCTGCCCGCCCCTGCTGAAGAAATGGTTCGATGACGTGCTCACCTTCGGGTGGGCGTTCGGACCGGAAGGCAACAGTCTGAGGGGGAAGGAATTTATGCTGGCGACCACGGCGGCAGGCTTGGAACAAGGGTATCGTGCAGGTGGCGACAATTGGTATACCGCAAGTGAACTGCTGCGTCCGATTCAAGCCACGTTGAACCGGTGCAAAGTGAATTATCTGCCTGCATTCGTGGCGTATAACGTCGATCGGATAAGTGACGAAGTACTTCAGGCAGAGGCTCACAGGTATGCGGACCAGGTACTTGCACCGGCCATTGTGGAGAGTCGATATTAAGACACGTGTGAACAATAACGGATAGAACATGGGCTCTTGCCAACTCAAACGATGAAGGGCATGATAGAGTCACAGGATTTGATCTGAAGCAATGCCTATGCGTTTTTGGAGCAGTCCATACGGTTTGGGATCGAAATTCCTGGCACACACTTACAGCGCTTTCAGGAGGGTCCATCATGACGATTGATGAAGCCATTCATTTGGAGTCCTATGATGAGCAGTGGGCGGAATGGTTTATCGATGAACAGCAGGGGTTAGTCAGTGAGATCAAACGAAGGATCGTTTCACAAGGGGCCCGGGGCCTGCTCCAATATTCCGACGAGAAGAATGCGTTTGTTGAGCAGCTTCTTGTCAGGGCTGAGAGATGGATGAACGGGAGAACAAGCTGAAGAAGCACCCGCCGTCTCATTTTCCTCCATTCATGGCCTTACATTGTTTTCGGTATTCGGATGGTGTAAGGCCATGATATTTTTTAAATGTTTTGCTGAAATGGACATAGTCCGAGAAACCGACACGATAGGCCGTTTCCTGAGCGGATAGCTCAGACTCCGCAAGCAGTTCCCTCGCTTTTTCCATACGGATCTGGACCAGGTATTTCACAAAGTTCATATTTGTTTCATTCTTGAAGGTACGGCTTAAATACGTCACCGACATCCCCAGTGAGTCTGCCACCTCCTGCAAGGACAAATCCTCCATCGCGTAGTTTTCCTCAATGTACCGCTTGGCTTTCACAATATTGTGGTGAGCGCCAAGATTTCTGGAGCCCTTAATTAACTCAAGCATCTCCTGAATCTTCTCTGTCATTTGACGGCGGCAGGCAGCACGGTCATCCTGCGACCACGGGTGCTCGCCGATTGTCATACCCAGCACCAGGCCGCGTTCTTCAAGCGCAGACAGCAACTCCTGCATCAGCATAGGGGCATACTGTGATAAGCTGACTCCAATAGGTCCCATCGTTTCAAAATGGGTGACCATTTCATCGGTTAGTTCCAAGGCATCCTGTTCCTCAACAGACCACAGCAGCTCAGCAAGCCTGGTTTTGTATCGCTGCTGTGCAAGCGTCCATTCCGTTTGCCGGGAGAAACTCGCCTTTCGGTTATCGAGTTCCTTGCAGGCACGTTTAAGTGTCGTATGGAACTGTTCCGGATCGATGGGCTTCAGCAGGAAATCCGACACGCCGTAGCGCATGGCCTGACGTGCAAATTCGAAATTGTCGTGACCGGACAAAATAATGAATTGCATGTGTGCATGAGTTTCTCTGACCCGGCGGATAAATTCCAGTCCGTCCATTTCAGGCATGCAAATGTCGGTTACGATCAGATCCGGCCGGCTGTCCTCCAGCATCTGAAGCGCCTCAGCCCCGTCTTCCGCCTCTCCCGTGATCTCAACCTGGAGACCGGACCTTTCGACAAGCTTTCGCATACTCAAATGAATGGCATATTCGTCGTCAATCATCATTAACCGGTACATGATGTGCCTCCTCGCTAGTCATATATGGCAGCCTGACTTCAAACTGGGTGCCTTCATCAGGCACGGACTGCACAAGGTGCAAGCCATATTCCGCACCGAAGGTAAGCTGCAGTCGTTGATGGACGTTCAGGAGACCGATTCCGCTGGTGGGTTCCTCCCCCTCGTTGCTCCGTAATTCGTCTTCCGGATTCTCGGGAGTTTGCAGGATGCCTCTTATATGCCGTCTCTTCTCCGCATTCATCCCAATCCCCTTATCTTGAATCACGACGGCAAAATAGTGTCCCTCCGCACGGGTGCTAATCCCGAGGTAGCGGGGTTTCTTACCACGGTATCCGTGGATGAACACATTCTCTATGATCGGCTGCAGCGTGAGCCTGACGGCCTTCACGCGATCCAGGTCGTGTTCATCCACATCTATATCGATCTGCAGTTTGCGGAACCGGGCACTTTGAAGATCCAGATAAAACTGGACATGCCTCATCTCCTCCCGGAGCGGCACAACCGATCCGGCATGGCCGATATTGTAACGGAACATGTGGGCAAGCGCCCGCGTCATGCGGCTGATATCCATATGATCATCCGCGATGGCATATGAATTAATAATCTCTAGTGAATTGTACAAGAAATGCGGATTGATGTGGGATTGCATGGAGCGGAGCTCGGATTCCTTCTGCCTGATCATAAGCTCCCGTTCCTTCAGCCGGGAATCGTGAACCTCCCGGATGAGCCGCTTCAATTCTCCCGTCATGCTGTAGAAACTCTGGAATACGGCAGTCATTTCATGGTTGCGGAACCGGTTCATTTTGGTAGGAAGAACAAAATCGCCCCGCTCAACACGAGCCATTAATTTTTGCAGCATGGAGAGCGGCCTTGTCAAGGATAAGGAGAAACCGCCCACAAGCGCCAATGCAATAATCATAAGGATAGCTGCGGCGGCAAGCGAGTAATTGCGCTGGGTGATCAAGCCGCCGATAAGGTTGTTCAGCGGCAGATCGGCGACGACCGTCCAGCCGGTGATCTGAGAACGTTCATGCAGAACCATTTTTTCAGTGCTGGAGGCTGCGTCTTGATGACGGAAGAAGGAAGAGTTCTGGTTCTGAATACGTGCAAACAGCCCCTGTTCGACGGTGGACCCAACCAGATTCGAGTCTGGATGGTAGATGACCTGTCCGCCTCTGCCCATAATCCAGACGTCAAAGCCGCCCAGTGAATCGTTGGAGCAGATTGCCCCGATTTGCTTCAGGTTAAGATCAACAATCAACAGGCCTTTATAGAGAAATGAGGAGTTGTCGTACAGCTTTCGTGCTACGGTAAGGGCAGGAGTTTTTCCTACCCGGCTGAGGCCGATGATCTGGAAATCGCTGAATTGGTCCAGTTGTGCCTGGAAGGATAGATTGCGTTTGCGGATTTCACTCATATCAAGCAGTCCGGGCGCACTTTCGTAATCGGTGATTTGCCGCTTGTTATCGGCGACAAGCGAGATGCCAATGATGTCGGACCGGCCGTAAATCATCTGGGCGAACAAGTCGTTCTCCACTTTAGTGGCAAGCTGAAAGTAGGCATACGGTGTGAGCTGGCTGGTCGAGAGAAATTGCTGGATCTGCGGGTTATGGATAAAGGGATAGGTGGAATTCTCCAGATTGGATATGTAGGAATCCAGAGACACATTCGTTTGCTCGATAATGCGTTTGTTCGCGCCAGCGGCAAACTGTTCAATCGCCTCAGTAGAAGACTGGTACCAGAAGCTGCCCAGCAGAAAGAAAGGAAGGCCGATGAAGAGGATGATCAGAACGAACAAGCGTTGATTAATGGTCAGATTACCGATGGATATTCCTTGGATGTTCATCGTTCTTCCGCCTTCCTGGCATTGAAGTAGGGAATGTAAGGAACATTGTAGCAAAAAAACACAAGTTGTAAATAAAAATACATGATGCCGCAGCAAGAAATCACAAGTGGGCTAAGAAAGCACATGGGCGCTGCCGATACTTATCAACTACAATCTCATTAATCCATTTCAATTGAATCAGGGGGCGAGGATTTGTGAAAAAGAGAAAAGGGTTCTACAGCTGGTTAACGGCCTTATTGCTGATATCCATGATTGCTAGCGGTTGCAGCAGTGGCAGTGAAGGAAAAGGCGGGACATCGGCTCCCGGTACCGGAGGCGACGATGGGAAGAAAGTCGAAATCCTGCTCGGATATTATTCCAGCGACAGCTCCGATGCCAAGATGAAGGAGCTGATCGAACAGTTCGAGAAGCAGCATCCGAACATTAAGGTGAAGACGCAAAGCGCGCCTTACGGCCAGTTCTATCAGAAGCTGGATACGCAGATTGCCGCCGGTCAAGCACCGGATGTGTGGCTCTCCGACGGCGTATACGTGATGAAATATGCCCAGCGCGGCGCGGCCAAGGATCTGACCGATTGGATAGCCAAGGATCTGAAGGCGGATGAATATTACGGTCTCGATTTCAACAAGGACGCAGACGGGCGCTATTGGGGCGTACCGCAGGGCATTCAGGTTGGCGTTCTGTTCTACAACAAGGATCTGTTTGATAAAGCAGGGGTCGCGTATCCTTCGGATGAGTGGACCTGGGAGGACCTGAAATCATCGGCTGCCAAGCTGACGGTGGATGCGGGCGGAAAAACGGCCGAGGACAGCGGTTTTGACGCCGCAAGTGTCAACCAGTTCGGACTTACCTTCTTCAGCATTACCGAAGGCTGGTTCTCCGTGATGAAATCCTACGGCGGCGGTGCTCTTGATGAGAAGGCGGAGAACTCCATCATCCATTCACCCGAGAACAAGCAGGCGTTTGAATGGATGGTTGACGGCATGCAGCGCGGAATCATTACGGATCCGGTAGATCTGAAGAGCTTCCAGAGCAATACCGCCGTATTTCCAAGTGGATCGGCTGCCATGCGGATCGGCATTTACGCCCGGGTGCAGGCAGCGAATGAAGCGGGCCTGAATTATGATGTAGCGCTCCTGCCTAAGGGTCCGGACGGGAAGCGGGTATCTCCGGTGATTGCGAATTCATGGGTCATTAATCAGAAGTCCGGTGAGGAAAAAGCGGCGGCTGCCTGGGAATGGATTAAATACTGGGCTACGGAGGACGAGGTGCAGAAGCAATGGACCGAGCTTGGCGAAGCCGTGCCGGTGAAGAAATCCGTAGCGGAATCCGAAGTGTTCCTGAAGGCCGGAGAACAGCCGGCTAACCGCCAGGCATTCCTGGATAGTCTGGAGTTCGCGCAGACGCTCGACAACAATGCGGTATGGGAAGAATGGGTCGGCAAATTCAATGAGAATGCGGAGCGTGCTTTCCTGGGCGATACCGGAATCGATCAAGCTTTAAGTGATGCGGACGCAGCTGTTCAAGCGGTCCTCGATGATTTCTATAAAAAATAGAACAAGGCTGGAAGAAAGGCGGGAGTGAAATGGGCAATATGCTAAACGACAATGCAGCACTCAAAGCCGATCCGATGCCGAAAGGAAAGCCCGCCCGAAAACGGAAATGGGATCATGAGGGGAGATGGGGGCTGCTTATGGCTTCCCCCTATCTTCTCCACTTTATTATTTTTGTGGCGGGTCCTCTCGCTGCATCCCTGTACTTCAGCTTTTCCGATTACGATATGCTGAATCCGCCCGAGTGGAGCGGACTGGACAATTTCCGGCGCATGGCCGGCGACTCGATGTTCTGGCGTTCGTTATGGAACACACTGTATTTTGCGGTCCTGTTCGTGCCGCTTCAGACCTTCCTGGCGCTTGTGCTGGCCGTAGCGCTGAACCAGCGCTTGAAAGGGCTTAAATGGTTTCGAATGGCCCACTTTATTCCGGTCATATCCTCATGGACCGTCATCCTGTACGTTGCTGATGCCGTATTTAATCCTCGCTTCGGTCTGGCGAACACACTGCTTGCCAAGCTGGGGCTGGCGGGGCAAGGCTGGCTGCAGGACCCGAAACTCGCCATTCCGCTGCTCGTTTTCATCGCGGTCTGGAAAGGGATCGGTTATATCATGGTCATTTATCTGGCAGGTCTGCAGAGCGTTCCCGGGGATTTGTACGAAGCCGCAGAGATAGATGGTGCAGGGGCTTTGCGCAAATTCCGCTATATTACGGTGCCGTTGATCTCGCCGACGACCTTCCTGGTTGTCATCATGAGTACGATCTCCACGTTCCAAGCGTTTGAGCAGATTTACGTGTTGACTGGCAGAGGGGACATCAGCTCGGCGGGAGGTCCGAACAACTCCAGTCTGGTGATGATGCTGTATTTATACCGGGAAGGCTTCACATTTATGCGTATGGGTTATGCTTCCGCCATCGCCTGGGTGCTGTTCATGATTTTGTTCCTGTTGACGCTGGTACAGCTTAGAGCCCAGAAGAAGTGGGTGCATTATGATTGATCGAGTTGACAAGAGAACGCATCAGGGGAACAGCGTCAGAGCGAAGGAGGGACATGAATGAGAAAAAAGCTGCTGGGAAAGAGTTTCGGATATGTACTGATCGGGATCAGCTCCCTGATCATGATCGTGCCGTTTCTGTCGGCGCTCATGAATTCACTTAAAACCTATAAGGAATATACAACGGTTCCGCCTCGCTGGATCCCCGAGGTGTTCCAGTGGTCCAATTACGCGGACGTGTTCAAGCTGGGGAACATTGGCGGATACACGCTAAACAGCATCTTTGTCGCGTTATTGTCTGTTATCGGCGCCCTGATCTCCTGCTCTATGGTCGGTTTTGCATTTGCGAGACTGCGCTTTCCACTGAAAAGCGCGCTGTTCGTGCTGGTGCTCGGCACGATGATGATTCCGGCGGTCGTAATCATCATCCCGCACTTTATTATTTTTAATAAGCTGAACATGCTGGATACCCTCACGCCGCTGTGGATCATCGAATGGCTGGCTCAGCCGTTTGGTATTTTCCTCATGAGGCAGGCTTTCATGAATATACCTAAAGAGTATGAGGAAGCGGCCAAGATGGAGGGCTGCAATCCGTTCCAGATTTATATGCGGATTTTTATTCCGATGGCCAGGCCTACGCTTGCGACGCTAGCGATCTTTACGTTCATGGGCAAGTGGAACGAAATTCTGACACCTGTCATTTATTTGACCTCCAATGAGAAGTATACGCTTCCCATCGGGATTCTCTCCTTATCCGGACAGTGGACCGGGAATGAGCAGCTTATGATTGCGGCAGCACTGGTCAGCCTGGTTCCGATCCTGCTGGTCTTCCTGTTTGCCGAGAAATATTTTGTACAGAACCACAACATGGCCGGGATTAAATAATAGTGTTCGTTCAACGATTCGAGAAGGTCTGGCACAGAGGAAAGGGTGAAAGAGAAGATGAAAATAGCGGCATTCAGCGGATCACTCATTGATTACAGCATTCATGAAGCGATGAAGGTTGCGGCTGGGCTTGGTTTTGACGGTATCGAAATCGCGAGCCGCGAGCCGCATCTAAGCCCGGAGAGCTCCCTTCCGCGAGTCCGCGAGATGAGAAGCATTGCCGAGGGACACGGTCTGGAGATTCCGGCATTGGCAGGTTATATGGGGCATTTCTCGACAAGCGGAGATGCGGAATGTGCCGTGGCCTATGATCAGTTTCTGGGATTGCTTGAACGCGCGGTGGAACTGGAAGCGGACATGATCCGCATCTTTCAGGGAGGGCCGAATGCATTCCTGGCGGAGGACTATCATTATGCCAAGGCTGCTTACTGGATTCGGCGATGTGCAGCGGAAGCCCGTGCGGCAGGAAAGCGCATCGTATTGGAGATTCACAATCAGAGCCTGGTGGAAACCGCGGATAGCGGCCTGCGATTGTTGGATATGATCGGCGAGGAGCATGTCGGCCTCATTCATGACGCGGGGAATATGTACATCACAGACACGGAATTTGGGGAAGAGTCGATTCGGCAGCTTGGAAGCCGCCTGTTCCATGTGCATATCAAGGATGAGAAGCGGATCGGGCAAGGAGGGGCCCCGGGGACATTCAAGAATGTAACTCGTCACGGGGAAGAATTCTTCCTGCAGTGCCGGCTGGGTGAAGGAGAAGTGGACCACAGCGGGCTGCTCCGAGGGCTTCGGGAACAGGGCTACAAGGGCTGGCTGACGCTGGAATGCGCAGCGCCTTATCCGCCGAAGGAACGGCTCGCTTATGATCTGAGGATCATCAGGGAGTGGCTGCAAGCTGTGGAGGTGTCGGCGGGATGATGGGGAACGGACGGAAATTTGGTATTATCGGCTGCCAGCATGCCCATATCGGCATATTTATTGAGGAGATGCAGGCGCTTGGATGGGAATGCGCCGGGTTATATGAACCGGACCATACGGTATTAGCCTCTTCGCTTGCCGAGCGGTATGGTTTGGAACTGATCGGGGATCGGGAGTCGCTGCTCGCCGATGAACAAGTGATGGTCATCGGCTGCGCGGCGATCAACCGTGAGAAGATTGACGTCATCGAGCTGTGCGAGCAGCGCGGTAAACATATTATGATCGACAAGCCTGCAGTGACGGATCGCGCAGGGCTGAGCCGTCTGCACGGCGTCCTGGAACGCGGCAGGATTGAGGTGGGCATGATGCTGACCGAGCGCTTTCGTTCCTCCATGTATACTGTCCATCGGCTGATCCAGTCCGGCGAATTGGGGGATATCGTTCATATTTCGATGCGCAAGCCGCATCGGCTGAATCCGGTTACCCGTCCGGCATGGCATTTTGACAGAACGCAATCCGGCGGCATTCTGAATGATCTCCTCGTTCATGATTTTGATCTGCTGCGGTGGCTGACAGGCCGGGAAGTGAAGACGGTATCCGGTTATCTGGCGAAGCATATCCTGCCGGAATACCCGACCTTCTGTGATGCGGCAGGCGTTCAGG
This sequence comes from Paenibacillus sp. Cedars, assembly GCF_003184205.1. Taxonomy (NCBI): domain Bacteria; kingdom Bacillati; phylum Bacillota; class Bacilli; order Caryophanales; family Paenibacillaceae; genus Paenibacillus; species Paenibacillus sp. Cedars. The sequence goes on along the minus strand of NZ_CP020866.1, from coordinate 4,694,143 downwards.
TGTTTATGGATGGCGGCATAACGGCACAGCTCTACGCAGACTGGCACACGCCGGCAGGCAGCTGGACCTGGGGAGATGGCCGAATATTCATTACGGGTACGTCAGGCATCGCGGAAATTCGGCTTGAAGGAGATCCGTTATTGTCGCGAGACGAGGTTGTGCTGGTTATCACCAATCAGGAGCTGCGTTCTGTGCCGCTGGAGGCGCCGCCGTTCTCGCTTGCGCAGGATTTCCTGAATCGGGTGGAGGGAGAACGCGGCTTGATCTCTCATCATGATATTTACACTGCTTCGGAGGCTACTGTAGCGGCAGACGAGGGAGCGCAGATCATCTGCCGGGAATAGGGAAGGCGCAGTCTTGCAGACCAGAACGTAATGGAGGAGGAACGGACAACATGACAGAGAAAAAGTCACCGGTAGGATTCGGTTTGATTGGCTGCGGCATTATTGCGGATATTCATGCCCAGGGCATCCTAAATACGGAGGAAGCGGTGCTTGCCGCCGTATATGATACGAAACGGGAGTCAGCCGTCAAGCTGACTGAAAAGTATGGTGGAGATATATGCGGCAGTATGGAAGAGCTGCTTGCGCGCGGTGATGTGGAGGTGGTCTGCATCTGCACGCCAAGCGGCATGCATGCAGAGCAGACAGCGATGGCTGCGCAGGCGGGCAAACATGTGCTGGTGGAGAAGCCGATGGCGATCCGGCTAGACGATGTGGAGCGCATGATTGAGGTATGCGCAGCGAACGACGTGCTGCTCGCCACCGTCTTTCCACGCCGGATGTCTCCGCAGGCAGCATATGCCCGTCAGGTCATCTCGGAAGGACGGCTGGGAAAGCTCAGTTTATGCTCGGCGTATGTCATGCTGTACCGTGATCAGGCCTATTATGACAGTGCAGGCTGGAGAGGGACCTGGGCGATGGACGGCGGGGGAGCGATGATGAATCAGGGGATTCACACCGTGGATATGCTGCAATGGCTCGTTGGACCGGTTGCCTCCTTATCGGCAAAGGCGAAGGCGGTCCTGCGCCATATCGAAGTCGAGGATACGGTCATCGCGACACTTGAATTTGCGAATGGCGCGCTCGGCGTTCTGGAGATAACAACAACGGCCCGCGACGGTAAAGGGCAGCGGCTAGTAATCCATGGGGATAAGGGAGTGCTCGTCATTGAAGAAGATACGATTGTGTCCCTGGAGATCGAAGGGGAGCCGGTACAGCTGCCCGAATTCGAGCCGTTCAAAGTAATACCTGACGGTCACCGTCTGCAAATTCAGGATATGGCATATGCCGTACGCGAAGGCCGCGAGCCTGTAGTTACCGGGGAGGAAGGCAGACATTCACTGGAGATTATTCTGGGCACCTATGAAGCGTCCCGGCAGCGCAAGGAAATCGAACTGCAGACCGGAACGCCGGCATTGTAAGAATGGAGGTAATCTACATGTCCCAGCACGGCATGAAGCCTGTTCAGGAAGAGATTAGAGATCGGCTGAGGGTCTGTGTTCATGATCACCGCGAAGCGATGGGCAAGGCGGCAGCCGCGGATATCCATGCGGCTATGAAGCGCCTTCTGGCTGAGAAGGAGCGTATCCGAATCGTATTTGCGGCTGCCCCCTCCCAGAATGAATGCCTGGCAGCGCTGGTTCAATCGCAGGGATTGGACTGGAGCCGGGTAACGGCTTTTCATATGGATGAATACATCGGTCTGCCCCGGTCTGCGCCTCAGCGATTCGGAAGCTACCTCTCCCGGAGCTTGTTTGATCGGGTATCTCCAGGGGAAGTGCATCTACTAGACGGCATGAATGATCCTGAAGCAGAATGCGAGAGATATGGCCGGTTGATTCGCGAGTCACCGATCGATATGGTGGTTCTGGGTATTGGCGAGAATGGGCATATCGCCTTCAACGACCCGCCGGTGGCTGATTTTGCCGATCCGTTATGGGTGAAGCAGGTCAAGCTGGATCTGGATTGCCGACAGCAGCAGGTGAACGATGGCTGCTTTGCCAATCTGGAGGAGGTCCCGAAATATGCACTGACACTTACCATCCCGGCTTTAATGTCGGGTGCCCAGTTGTTCTGCGTTGTTCCCGGTGCGAGCAAGCGAGCGGCGGTACAACGGGCGCTGTACGGCGAAATAAGCGAAGCCTGCCCGGCGAGTATACTTCGGCAGCATCCGGATTGCACGCTGTACGTGGATCGGGATTCGTACGGGGATATCCGGAATGGATAGCCAGCGTTGTGTTCGCACAGGCCTTCATTATGCATCGGAAGAGCGGATTCAGGTAACATGGAGCCCTGATGGCCGAATAGACAGCCTGCTGCCTGGGGAAGGCGAAGAGAAGATATGGATCGCGCCCGGATTAATCGATCTTCAGATTAACGGCGGTTATGGATATGATTTGAATTCGCTGCCGCTCACAACGGATACGGTCATTCAGGTAACCCGGCGTTTATGGGAGAAGGGCGTAACGCTGTATTACCCAACCGTCATTACCAACGGCGATGATGAAATCGAACAAATCCTTCGTGTTATCGACGCGGCTTGCCTGGAGGATGAAAGGGTCGGTTCAACCATTGGCGGGGTTCATGTGGAAGGACCGTTCATTTCATCGGAGGAAGGGCCCCGGGGAGCGCATGATTCCCGGTTTATCAAGGCTCCCGATTGGGGACTGTTTACAAGATGGCAGGCAGCTTCGGGGAACCGGATTCGTATCCTCACGTTATCGCCGGAGTGGCCGAATGCTGCGGATTTTATCCGAAAGTGCGTTTCATCGGGAATCGTTGTATCCATCGGTCATACCGCCGCTACGCCTGCGCAAATCCGGGAAGCGGTGGCTGCTGGAGCGACCATGTCTACTCATCTCGGCAATGGTGCGCATCTGACGCTGCCGCGCCATCCGAATTACATATGGGAGCAGCTTGCGCAAGATCAGTTATGGGCAGGTATGATCGCGGACGGTTATCATCTGCCGGATTCGGTCATCAAGGTGATTCTCCGCGCCAAGTTGACCAAAACTCTGCTCGTAAGTGATGCCGTCTATTTAAGCGGGATGCCGCCAGGAGAATACGAGACCCATATCGGTGGCGACGTCATCTTAACACCGGAAGGCCGATTGCATCTTGCCCGCAAGCCTGAACTGCTGGCCGGTTCAGCCATGATGCTTCTCGAAGCGGTGCAGAGGCTGGCGGAGTCGGGACTGTGTTCATTCCCCGAAGCTTGGGATATGGCTTCAATGCTGCCGGCGCAGGCGATGGGGCTGGCGGATTATGATGGGCTGAAGAGAGGAGCAAGGGCCGATTTCGTGCTGCTCGAGAAGCGCGAGGGGAGCCTTCGCGTACTGGAGACCGTCAAAGGCGGTCATTCGGTATATCGTGCGGAGGGCTGACGGATTTAATTAAGTAGAGACAAAGAACTGAACCATTCCCTGCCAAGCAGACATGAACCCTTGGGTGTTTGCTTTGGCGGGGATTGTTGTTGTTCTGCACGAATATACGCTTGAAAGTTTATGCATGACCTCCGTGCGGGGATAGTTTAGAATAGGGAATAACATAGGAGTTATATGATGTTCTCATGGTTCGATCCTTATCACAGCGAAGCAAAAGGAGGTTATCACACTGAATCGGAAAGTTTCCGCTGCACGTAAAGTTTCCACCTGTACATTCATTTTGCCTGTTATCTTATTCATCATAGAGGTTCTGTTTGTCCGTGACGGGCACGGGTTCCACTATTATGGCCTTCTTTCTACTGTCGTTATCCCGCCATTCGGTATCGTATTATCCATACGTTCCTACGGGAGAACCGATTCGAACAGGGACCTCCTATTAATCGCTTGCAACGTGCTTGCGCTATTATCTTATTTTATTTATACCTTCTTAGGATATCTAATGATGGGCCCGTAAGAAATGAACACTTTCCTCAAGGACCGTGAGTCCGCGCTTGCTGCGCTTCACCGTGTTGAATAGACGAAGAGTCAACAGTCTAAGCATAGGCAGACTCTGCCGGTAGCGGCTTCTGCAGAACCTTGGGAAGGGTGGTGAACAAGCTCCTGCCGTTTTTTTTATTTATGAGGCTGGTTTATCAACATTCATCCATTCCTCTAGTCATACTTCGCTATAATCTCGTTCAATATCCCCTTCATGCACTCCACCAGTTCACTCGGCTCCTTCACGGTAGCTTCATTCCCTAAGCCGATAAAAAATTTGGCAAAATACATAAGCTCGCTGCTGGGGACGTTCTGGTTAAGCTGTCCGCTTCCATCCGGCGTTATATCCATATGAGGAACATGCCATAATTCGGACTCGCAGCGCCGAACGCCTTCCCTGCTCAGATCGACAATCATCCGGATATACACAGGCTTCTCTGACCCATGTTCCTCCCAGTTTCCAAGGTGGATATGACGGTGGTCGAGCGGCTCGATTCCGGTTGAATCATTAGCGACGGATTGCATTCGGTCACAACGGAACAGACGAAAGTCCCTGCGTAGAAAACAATATGCGGGGCAATACCAGAAGCCGTTGCTGGCATAGATGCCTACGGGCTGGATGGTTCGCTCCGAATAGCCGTTTTTCGTTTCATATTGCATCGTAACCACCCGCTGATCCACGGATGCTTCCAGCAGAACTCCAAGATATTCGGCTTTCTGCTGTCTTGTGTGCGTTAGAAAATCCACCCGGTTCTTCATCTGGTCAATGCGGTCCCGGACGTCACCCGGCATATAATAATAAAATTTCTGAAGTGCGGTAGAAGACTCGGCCTCGAAGGGAAGAAATAGATAGTGGCGCAAGGCGTGACTGGCAAAAAACATCGCAACGGCTTCTTCCTCGCTGAAGGCAATCGGAGGAAGGATCCGCTCCTTCAACACCTGGTACCCGCCGTGCGGACCTACCTCCGAATACAGCGGTACTCCAAGCTCGCTCAGTTCCTGAAGATCTCGCAGTATCGTACGGGGAGACACATCGAATTGATCAGCCAGCTGTCGCACGGTAAATTTCCGCATCCGGTTTACGGTCATCATCAGCTCCATGAGACGTTTGGATTTGGACATAATATCAGCTCCGTATTCTTTGATAACTATGACAATAGTTGTCACTATTATACTCTATACTCATGTTAGAACCTAGATGTTCCCCTAACCCCAAATAAGAAAGAGGAGTGAAGACAAATGAGTGATTTAAAGGAAATGAAGCAGCTGCTGTTCGAGGAACTGGAGCACATCGTGAAGACAACCTCCAATCTGATTGCCAAAATTTCGGCAGAGGATTGGGATTACAAGCCGGCTCATAATATGAGGTCGCTTCAAGAACTGGTGCACCATCTCGTATCCGTGCCTGCTGCCGATTTATTGATTTTGCAGGAGAATAGTGAAGAGCAGATTCGAGAGCTTGAAGCGAGTATTGCCGCTGACGGCGGGGACAAGGACAAGCTTATGGTTTGGATGAACAGGGGACTTGCGGATGTAAAGTCGTATATGAGCGGGTTGACAGATGAAGAGTTTATGCAGAAAAAAACCAAGCCCTTCTACTTGGAGCATGGCTCCACGCAAGCCAAGTGGCTGATTGAAATCGTTACGCACGCCCAGCACCACCGGGCTCAGATGTTCAATTACCTGAAGGCCCAGGGTTATGAAGTGAATATGTTCGATTTATATTAGATAAGCGCTAACCCGAATAAGCTCCATTCTTGCACGGGAGGAGACACCGCTATGAGGCGGTGTTTTTTTTGTGTTTTTTGAAGGGAAGAAAAAAATGCTTGAAGATGACGTAACGTCACCTAATATAATGGCATCAACGTTGATAAGGGGTGGAGATAGAGATGAAACGATATACAGTTGCGATATTAGGGGTCCTGAGTTTGTTTCTGCTCAGTGCATGCAGTTCAAACGGTGCAAGTGAAGATACCCAGATTGTATCTCTACAGCAAATTGAAGTAGTAGAGATTGAGCATGGCAGCACAAGCTTGCATGTGGAGACAGCGGACGTGGAAGCATTGGAAGTTTTGCTGCTCAGCCATAACAAACCCGCGAAGGCCGTTGTGGATCAGGCCGACAACCAAGTAAAGATCCATTTAGACAATGACATCACCCGCATGTTGAATATCGGCAGGATGCCGCAGCTTAAGGTTCGAATTCCGCAGGATTATGCAGGTAAAGTTCAGATAGAGGGCTCTTCCGGCAATGTAACGGGTACCGGATTGCAAAGCCAGATCCTGCAATTAAAAGGAAAGAGCGGTAACATCTCGCTGGCCTTTACGAGTATCGATCATGATGTGGATGTGACGGTCAAAAGCGGAAACGTCAACCTGAAGCTGGGAGAAGAAACCCCGAATGCCGAATGGCTCTTGCAATCGGGGAGCGGACGCCGGTCTGTCTCTCTCCCTTTGGAGGACAGAAGTGAAAGCAATCGCAAGACCGAGGGCCGGTCAGGAGATGGCACCAATAAAGTGAAGATCAAAACCGGCTCGGGAAACATTACGATACAATAAAATAACGCAAAAACATCCCCTTGTCTGTCCTGTTTCCAGAGTCATGGATCTCTTTGAACCCTGTGGAAAAAGGACAGTTGGGGGATATTGCACGCAATGGTTTAACACCAGTGATAACTAGAATAATAAGGGTGATTGCATATTAATCCTCAGCAGGTGCGGAAGACTTCGACGAAGCGGATGATCTTATATACTCCGGCGGCTTCACGTTATCAATAAGCAGAATGCCGTCGTATTGATCACGGGGCACGAAGCTCTCTGGAATCATGCCCCAGCTGTAGGCAAACCGCGGTTCGAACATCCATGAGTTTCCGGCCTCATGGTTTCTGTAACGCAGATCTATGAAGGTATATGGTGCGCCTGCAGCTGACAGAATGGATTCCATGGAACCAGGCTCTGCCGGCAGAACGTCATGCACATTGCCCATGTTATCCGCGGTTTGCCCGCTGGCCGGGTACAGTCCAAGGACATAACTGTATTTTTTCATCTCATCGGATAGTTGTTCTCCCATTAATGCAACCGGATACGGAGAGCCCATCACTTCGGTCTGAGCCTTACGGATGTGATCGTTATGTCCCCAGACGATGAATTTCTCGGTAGGGTACACTTCGGTAGCCAGCCACATGAGGTTATCCAACATCGCTTGATCTCGCCATTCCATCGATTTAAGGAACGGGGTATAGTCGCCGCTTTCCATGCCAAGCGTAGACTCGATGGAGATTTCCACATACTCCTCAGCAACCCGAATCCGGTCGTTCAAGCTTCTCTCCAGCAGCGTGGTCAGCTTAGGGTTATCCGGATAAAGCAGCTTCAGATGAGCCTCGTTAGCCTCTGTTTTCAAAGATTTCAGAGCGTCCTTATAAACTTGAATGAGCTGCTTCTTCTCTTGGCGGTAAGCTGCAAGATCTGTACCAGCGGAGTAGCCGGAGAGTTTCTGCTCCGCTTCCGCAAGACGCCCAGCCATAACCTTATCCTTCAGCCACGCTCCGTCAAACAAAGGATTTTGCAACTGTATATCAAAACCTGTCAATACGAGCGGCTGCTCGCTCTTTCGGGAGGTTTTGATATATTCGAACAATGGCATGATTTCCTTGGACCACCAGACGCCGAAGATGGAATCTTTCATGGTTTGCTCTGCGCTCTGTTGTCCAGCTCTGCCGTATGCGAGAGAGGTATTTCCGAGACCGCTCTCAAAAGCCAGCACATGGTATCCCATCTCTTGATGAAGGAACTGAATCAATCGGGTTTTTGCAAGATTGAACTCGGCAACGCCGTGGGAACTCTCCCCCAGGAATACAAAGCGTTTGTCGTGCAGCAAAGGCTTCAGCATGGCCAGATCCTTGAACGGAGTGGTTCCGTTGTTCGTACCCGCGGGCTGTATCGTATCCAAGCGGTATGCGTGGTCCTTGGCCCAGCTCCCCCACTCGGCTATTTTTTCATCCGATGTTCGGGCAGTCTTAACTTCTGTAACCTGTCCTTGGATGGCATCCGGGGGAGAAGCGTACGCTTTTCCGTCAGGGATCAGGGATGTGCCCAGGATGGAGGCGGTGAGCAGGCACAAGGTGAATGCTTTGCTTGTTTTATGTAATGGCATGATAGATGAAGTCACTCCTTATAGGATGATCTGGATTAAATGAACGGTATTTAATTGTTGAACATACATAGTAAAAAAAACTCGTCAGGATGTTTCTGTGCCCTGGGTATGGTAATTGATCTTGGCATCCCCTCCTTAACATAGTCACGAATACGGTCTGATGGTCCAAATAAACGCCTTGCCAGTCTAGTCTTCATCCCAGAACAGATCATTGAGAGTACGCGAGAGAGCCTTGCAAATGGCCACGCACAAGCTGAGGGAAGGATTATATTTGCCAAGCTCGATCAATCCGATGGTCTGTCTCGAGACGCCGACAATCTGGGCTAATTCTTCCTGTGAAAGATCCTTTTGGACCCTTGCCATTTTCAGTTTGATATTTTTCATGCCAATTCACCTTGATACCTTTCTACGAATCAAACTCATCGTTCTGTGACATTCTTCGGCTGACCTTGTTGGCACCGTAGTGGATCGCAGAATTCATGACAACAAAGAGCGGGAGATAGATGATCAGCGAAACAAGGAAAACGATGAAGAAATACTTCCATTCGGTTAAACTGTTGCCATTCCCGTACAAGACCGCACTTCGGATACCGAAAAAAAGAGCGAGTACGACACCGATAACAAGACCCGAGATCGCAGTACGCTTACTGAACGAAACCTTGCTCTTCTGGTCGTGAATCTCTACCTCATCGGAGTAGATTCCCAGCGTCACGCTTCGGATGCCGAAATATAAGCTTCCTCCAATAATGATCAACATTTCCAGCAGAACGGATTCCGTTGTGGTCAGCATAAAAGACTTGATAATGACAGAAATACTGCAGATGACCATGATCAAGGTGTATACCTCTTTGTATAATTTGTTCTTCATATTGACGATGCGCTCATCCTCAACAGCGTTTCTCTTAAACCATTTCATATCCATCAATCCCTTCCGTCTCTCTAAAGAGTAAGTACCTGAAATTTCCTGAATACCTGAATTGTAATGGTATTTACGTCATTTTGCAATATATATATGTCATTATGATTAAAATAATTAACATGAACAAAAAAAAGAAGTATATCTTATCCATGCATGTTACCGTAGCGGCTGGCCTTTTTCTTGATATATTTTGCTATGTAGAGGAACAGTGAGCAGCGGGTTTACATCCTTTGTCCTCATGTTAAAATGGTTATTGGGCGCATATCACCCACGCAAAATAGAGGATAGGAGCGTGTTCGATGCCATGATCCATTACATTCGTTTACGTTAATGTGAGGTACAGATCGTATAAGCTCGGCCATTTTTAAAAAGAGTGATGGCTAGAGTTTATTTATCTGTGCCTTTTTCATTTCGTCATAACGAATGGAAAGGATGATTGGGCTGTGTCCAAAAATGAAAAGTTGTTGCAAAAAGCGAAACTGCTGTCGATTCATGAGCAGATGTTCAAATGCCCGATCTGCGGCTGTTCCATGAAAGTTGAACGATTGGCAAGTGTAGTGTGCGAGAAGGGCCATTGTTATGATATATCCAAGCAAGGGCATGTGAACTTGCTCTCCCATGCAGTCACAACAAAATATGATAAGGCCCTGTTCGAATCCCGAAAACGGATAAACAACAGCGGTTTTTTTGACCCGATGATGGAGCGGATTACGGATCGGATCCTTCAAGCAGAGAAATCAGAAGGAATGGAGCTGAAGATACTGGATGCAGGCTGTGGAGAGGGTTCCCATCTAACTGGTATAACGAACAAACTTGGGAAGCGGCAGCTGGAGCAACACGTGCTTGGCGTTGGCGTGGATATTGCCAAAGAAGGCATCATGATGGCCGCAAGAAATGCACCCGGACATATCTGGTGTACGGCAGATCTGGCGAATAGCCCGTTCGCGGACAAGCAGTTCGATTTTATTATGAATATATTGTCTCCCTCCAACTACGCCGAGTTCGGTCGAATGCTTGCAGATGATGGAATGGTAGTGAAGGTGATTCCGGGAAGCGGTTATTTGCAGGAGCTGCGAGAGATGTTCTACAGACAGACGAGCAGAGCGAGTTACTCCAATGACAGCACGATGAAGCTGTTTGGCCGTCACTTTGACCGGATGGATTCCGAGCGGATTCAGTATCGCGTCGATTTGGATTCCGGGCAGATGAGACACTTGATCCACATGACGCCGTTATCCTGGGGGGGTTCCCCGGAAGTCATTGGGCAGACGCTGGATGAAGAGATGGGGATAACCGTGGATTTGACTGTTCTCTATGGCTGGAAGAAGAACCAGAGGTTCTGGTAGTTAGATTCGGGAATTTATGTTTTGCTATTGTGCTCCTTTGGGAGATAATGTGAGTAGATGCCTATTATAAGAAAAAGGAGTTGACTAGTCGTATGACACTTCGAATGAATCCGTATCTCTATATGGACGGGAATGCTAAGGAAGCCGTTCAATTCTATGAGAAGGCTTTGGATGCCCATGTAATTATGCTTCAAACCTTTGGTGAAATGCCGGCTAACCCGGACTTTCCGCTGCCGGAGAATGCACGGGATCGCGTATCTCACGCTACGCTTCAGGTTGGGGATACGATCCTGATGTTATCAGATACGTTTCCTGGACAACCGGTTCAATCCAGCAATCAGGTTCAGATCTGCATTATGACGGATGCAGCGGAACAGGCGACACGAGTATATGAAGCACTCCGGGAGGGCGGACAGGTTGTCATGCCTCTTCAGGAGACCTTCTGGAGCCCGGCCTATGGCATTGTTGCGGACAAATACGGCATTAACTGGAATATCTCAACGGAAGTAGAAGTAAAAGGCTAGAAGCTGAGCGTCCAAAAGGAAACAATGCAAGAATCCCTAACGGAAAACCGTTAGGGATTCTTCTCATTCCAGTGGAGTGACCACCATTATGATATTCCCGTTGTGGTTAGGCCCGGGTCCCATCCCAGCACTTGTAATAGATTTGGACATGTCCGGTAGGACTTGCTACGAGCGGGTCGATGAATAGTGTCTTGCCGCTTACCTTAAGCTCGATAACCTTCTTGTTCTTCTCGGCAGAGTCCACTTTCACGAGGAAGGAGGAATCCGCCTGAAAGCCATACAGATTAAGGAGTTCGATCAGCAGCTGTGCTGCGTTTTATCGCTGGACATTAGGTAAAAGATTCTATAACGGCCCATGACGCAGATCAAAAATGGATCAATCCAGGCCGGATTCTTTTGCCAACCTGCTGCCTCGCATATCCAGCTTATACCTGTACCACTCCCGCCGCGATCCCGTGGTGTTTACGCACGCTCAGCACTACGCGAAGCAGCTTCCCCAGGCCGTCACCCGGGCATACGAGGGTGACGATCACTATTTCCTTGAAGGCTTGCCCGAGCTTGTAGACGATATCAAGCGTATATAAAAAAGGGACGACATTAGCTGCGCATCATAGATAATCACGCGACTTTCGTAGTTTGTCAAAGGTGCAAAAAAGAGAGCCGTGGCGCACTACCTAAAAGGATTGCTCCAGCGGAGAAGGCGGAATGATTCTGGAGAAGCGACAGCAGTCTCCTGAAAGCTTTCTGAAAGAAAGCTGCATCGTAAGCGTAAACCGCACCCGGATTTCTACATCAGCCCATTCATTCATAGAAATCTGGGGGCAACAGAGATCGGAAGAATCATCCGCATGCGGAGCGATACAAAAAACAGACGGAGCGATGCAAAGATCTACCCACGAATATAGCGATGCTAAGGGAATCAGAAGTTAAGGGGCGCATATAACCTCGCATCAAAAAAAACGACATCAGCTTTTCGCTAATGTCGTCCTCTTTTTTACTTGCTCGCTTTATATGCGCTCAAGAATTCCTTCACCTTCGCCGGGTCGGCTACCAGTTCGTTGCCGGTTTTGACAATCGGGCTGACGGTGGAGTAGGCTTTGATTTTGTTGTTGTTGTAGTAAGTCAAAATCTCATCCTGGTTGATCGAGTAGAGCACCGCTCTTCTCAGATCATCGCTTGTTGCCACATCACGGTTCTTCGTGTTGAACAGCAAGTAGGATACCGCGTTGCTCTCAATGGTTTGCAGTTTCAGCTTGCTGTCGCCTTTAACCACATCGTATTTTGTTTCAGGCACGCCGTAGTACAGGTGAATTTCGCCGCTGCGCAGAGCGGAGAGTGTGCTGTCCGCATCCTTGATGAAGCGCATTTTCACTTGCTCGATTTTCGGCTCGTGCTCTGTACCCTTCATGTAACCAGGGTTTTTGAAGAAGGTCGCTTCATAATCCGTTTTGGAAGACAAGATGTAAGGACCGCTTGCATACAGCGTATTGTTGTACTTGTCGCCTTCGGTTACCGTGTTCTGGTCACCATATGGGATGTCTTTGTTCACATCGAACTTCTCAACGTCATATGTGTTGATCGATTCGACTTGTTTCTTCGATACGATCCCCGCAGATTGGTGAGCCAGGTAGTTCAGTACTTGCGGGAACGGCTCTGTAGTAGTCAATTTGATAACCTGGTATTTACCGTCTTTCGTGCTTGCTTGGTTCTTGTCATTGACCAGGGAAGTGATTTTGGTATCCAAGCCTGCTTCAAGAGCATTCTTAACACTGTCGCCGCTTCCGGATATTTTAGTGTTCTCAAGAACGCTCAGATCCGTTACAGCTTCAACGGTGTTGATGTGCTCGTGAAGCGTGTAGGTACGATGATCAGGTACTGAATTTTTGTCTTTGGCTCTGTTCATGGAGAAGATAACGTCGTCTGCGCCTACGCGTTCGCCGGAATCTTCGGCTTTTTTGTTCGTGATTTTGGCAAAGTTAATGTCATCTCTAAGAATGAAGTAGTACTCCGAATTGCCTTCACCGATGGCATGGTTGTAAGACAGCGAACCTTCGGACGTGATCTTGTCATCATCGGTCAGGTTGATCAGACGTACGTTCATGTTGGTATTGATAATGTTGATGGAACCGTCATTACCCTTGATCGGATCAAGCGAAGTCAGTTCCGAGATCGATTGCGACAGAATCAGCGGCTGCGAAGCGCGCTTGGATTGATCTTTGAAATCAACAGCTTCCCAAGGAAGGGAGCGGGATTTCGAGAGACGGACAGAGTTTTCGTCCAGCACATCCTTGTTGAACGCTTGGCTCTTCAGGGAAATGTACAGCGGAGCGATGTAAGCTTTGTCTGTAACAAGACGTTGTTCCAGTTGTTTGTAGGTCTCAGCAGCGTCTTCAGGCGTTTGTGTTGCTGCTTGGTCGATCAGCTTGTCCACTTCTTCGTCGGACATAATGCTGTAGTCGCCGCCGGTTTTGAACAGGGAACGAACTGCATAGTCAGGGTTGCCTGTCACGGTCGTCCAGCTGGACAGTGCGACATCATAATTACCGGCATCCTGTTGAGCTTTGTAGCTGCCGTAGTCCGGCTGCAGATTCAGCTTCACGTTGAAGCCGTTCTTTGTAAGCTGGTCGCGAATGATGTTGATATCCGATTCGCCGGAGCTCATGCCAAGAAGTTCAATATTCACAGCGGATGTATCTGCTGCTGTATCGGATGGTTCTTGCTGATTTTGCTGTGCATCATCTTTGGTTGTTACGTTGCATCCGGCCAGTACGATGACTAGCGAGAGGACCAGTAACAGCAAGGAACTCTTTTTCATTGTGGATACCCTCCTGAGTTGTAAAAATATATATAAAATATTATTGAAACCAAAGTTAGTGTGCTTTACTTGCTGGAGGTTTAATCCAGCTTAGGATCAAGCGCATCCCGCAGTCCGTCCCCAAGGAAGTTGAAGGACAGCACCAGTGCAATGATGGCAAGGCCCGGATAAATGGCCAGGTAGGAATGCGTCTCAAGGTACGTGCTTCCGATCTTGAGGATATTCCCCCATTCCGGAATGTGCGGCTCAACGCCGAGACCCAGATAACTCAAGCTGCTCGTCGAGATGACGGCTGCACCGATAGTCAATGTGGATTTGACAATCATGGGAGCGAGCGAGTTAGGAACGATATGCTTGAATATAATCGAAAAATTGCTGGAGCCGAAGGCTCTGGCTGCATCAACATATTCAAAGGTGGAGACAAGGAGCACATTCGCCCTCATTGTTCTTGCATATGTCGGTATAGCGCCTACGCTGAGTGCCAGAATGAGATTGACGGTGTTGGCTCCGAATGCAGCAATGATCGCAATGGCAAGCAGGATGCCCGGTATTGCGTACAGCACATCCAGCAATCGCATGATAATGTTATCGGTATGACGGCCATAATAGCCGGAGATGGCACCCAGAACGCCGCCGATGATAACGGGGATCGCCGTCGAGGCAAATCCGACAATCAGCGAAATCCGGGCTCCGAATACGATGCGGGAGAACAAATCCCGGCCGAAGTTGTCCGTACCGAATGGATAAGCAAGGCTTGGCGGCTGCAGAATGGCACTGTAGTTGTTATCAATCGCAATGCTGTAATCGAAGGTGAACAGGCTGCTTACCGATAGACAGAACAGGAAGACAACAAAGAACAGTCCAGACATGGCCGTCTGGTTAGCTGTAAGCTTCACCCACACGTCGCCCCAGCGGGTCATCGCCGGATTGCCGTTCTTGCGTATCTTCGCTAGCAGGTTGATGCCGAGCACCAGGGCAAAAATATTACCCGTCACCGCGGTCAGAATGACCGGAAAGGCAAGCCAGGCCATTTTGGGATGTGCATAATTCGTTGTTACATATCGGGCAACGAGTATAAGCGCGATCAGCTGAATGACTGCAATAATGAGAAGCGCGCCCATTGCCGGCAGGAATGTATTCGAGACGTAAGGCTTGAACAGATTCAGTGCCGATACGGCGATGACAAACAGCTGGGTTAACAGCATATAGACGGCAATCGTATATTCAGGCGGCTTCTGTTTCTTGATCAGATTGAAACCGAAAGTAACGGTAAACAGGTTTCCTGTGACGATGCTCAGCAGCTGGATGTAACCCAGAATCCTCGTGGAGCGCCGGATTTCTCCCTGGCTTCGAAGATCTCTTCGGATCAGCAGCGTAATGATCATCTGAATGATGGTAAAGAGTGCGTACACTGCAAAGGCAGTGAACACCCACGGTTTGATGGTTCCCCCAGTGAAATCAAAGCTGTTCAGCAGCAGGATCACCGTTAAGGTCAAAGATATAACCCATGTGAAGCTGGCTTGACTGTACTCGTGTGAGGATTTCAGCTGGTGTTTGGTTTCTTGTTTAGAAAGAAGCTTCTTGATCATGAGTACACCTGCTTTAGTATTGTTTCATCTTGGACCTGATCCGTGGATCAAAGAACGCGTACAAGATATCAATAATGACATTCACCAGTGAAATGGTAATGGCTGTGTAAACCACGCCGCCCATAATGGCCGGGATATCGGGGATAAACTGTTTATCCACAATGTAACTGCCGATACCGCTGATGTTAAAGACCTTCTCCGTTACGGCTGAACCGCCGAGCATCCCGCCGAACTGAAGTCCGATGACGGTAATGATAGGAATAATGGCGTTGCGGACAGCATGCTTCATTAGAATGGTGCGCTTGCCGAGCCCCTTCGCCCTGGCTGTGATCATATAATCTTCATTAATGACTTCCAACGTCGAAGACCGCGTCATTCTGGCTACCGAAGCGGTGAGTCCCGTCCCGAGTACGATGACCGGCATAATCATGGACAGCCAGTTCTCCGGATTAAAGGTGGCAGGCAGCCATTGCAGCTTGATCGAGAAATTCAGGATAAAGATCAATCCCTGCCAGAAGTTCGGAATGGACAGTCCGAGCAGAGCCACAAACATAAAGGTATAGTCAAAAAACGAATTCGGTCTCGTAGCCGAGATAATCCCGATTGGCAATGCGATCGCAATCGCAATGATCAGGGAGATAACCGTGAGTGTCAGCGTGATCGGGAACTTCCTGGCGATGCTTGACGTGATCTCTTCGTTGCCAGAGAAGGATTTCCCAAGATCGAAATAGGCGATTCCCTTAATATTGTTCCACAGCTGCGTCAGGTACCCTTGGTCCAGACCGTGCATTTTGTTAAAAGCTGCGATCTGCTCCGGTGTTGCCGTCTCCCCCAAAATGTTGGCTGCCGGGTTGAACGGCGACAAGTGGAGGATCGTAAAGACGAGCACCGCCACGCCGAAGATCACGAAGACCGTCATGACGAGTCTCTCCAGAATATATTTCAGGTAGGGATTGCTGTACAAAAAAATAAGGATGTACATCAGCAGGCCCGGAATTAGTGATATAATGAAAAACAACGGATTCTCGATAAGAGAACCAAATGTATCGGCCATGGTCAAACGCTTCTGCTGGTTCAGCTTCAGTTCCTTGCCGGTTCTTTCCTTGAGGACTTCCTGGAACCTGGCTTGAACGATCTTGTCAACTTCCTGCCGAAGCTGCCCTTCATTGACCTTTTGCTTGAAGAAGCCATGCTTGCGCTTCTGCTGCTCCATAATTTCGGTGCGTAGTGCTTCCAAATATCCGGCAGCCAGCATCTCGCTGCGTATGCGGTTCTCAGCCGCAGCGTAGTCATCCTTCTTCCTCTGAACCAAATAAAATAGGAAGACCACGAGATTCACGGGCGCTCCCAATAATAATAGTAGGTATCTATAAGAAGGATTCAGAAGGATCTTACTGTAGGTGCTGCTTATTGAACTTATGAGTCTGTTTGGTCTTGCTGCTTCTGTCCCCCCCATAAGGTGCCTTTCCTCCTTGTTCCAAATTGCATTATTCCGAGTGATATAGTATATTTTATTTTAGCCTATTTTAAAAGTCAATAGATTATAAGAGTTGCAGAGGATATTACCTTTTTAACATAAACGCATAATGGCAGGTGAGCAGAGTTGGAACCGATATTGCAGGTTAAAAATTTGAGTGTAGCCTTTCAATCCCGCGATTCAGAATTCCACGCAGTGCGCGGGGTGAGCTTTGAGGTGAAAAAGGGCGAAACGCTCGGAATCGTTGGTGAATCCGGGAGCGGCAAAAGCGTCACGGCACGCTCGATCATGCGGCTGCTGCCGTCCCCTCCTTCTTATATGAAGGATGGAGAGATCCGGTTCCTGGGCCAGAATCTGGCCGAGAAAACAGAGAAGGAAATGGAGAGTATTCGCGGCCGGGACATCGGGATGATATTTCAGGATCCGATGACGTCGCTTAATCCGACTATCCGAATCGGCGAACAAATATCGGAAAGTCTGGTTAAACACCAGAAGCTGTCCAAGCACGAGGCGAAGAAGCAAGCGCTTGATATGCTGAAGCTGGTTGGCATTCCGAACAGCGAAGCGCGCTACAATCAATACCCGCACGAATTCTCGGGCGGCATGCGCCAGCGGGTCATGATCGCGATTGCGCTTGCGTGCAGACCTGCACTGCTGATTGCCGATGAGCCTACAACGGCACTTGATGTGACGATACAGGCACAGATCCTCAATCTGATGAAGGATATGCAGGAGAGGTTCGGATCTTCCATTATATTGATCACGCATGACCTCGGCGTCGTCGCGGGCATGTGTGATCGCGTGGCGGTAATGAAGGACGGCGTTATAGTAGAGACGGGAACGACGGAGGAAATCTTCGAGAATCCGCAGCATCCCTACACCTTGAAGCTGTTAAATGC
The DNA here is from genome assembly GCF_003184205.1 of Paenibacillus sp. Cedars. Lineage (NCBI taxonomy): Bacteria > Bacillati > Bacillota > Bacilli > Caryophanales > Paenibacillaceae > Paenibacillus > Paenibacillus sp. Cedars. The sequence continues at coordinate 4,676,500 of NZ_CP020866.1, read as the reverse complement.
GCTTCCGCGTCTGGACGAGAAGAAGAAAGCGAAGCCGGCGCCGATCATCGTGCCGAGTACGGACTATAAGGGACCTCTTTTGGAGGTTAAATCCTTGAAGCAGTATTTTGATATGGGCAAAGGCAATGTCCTCAAAGCGGTGAATGATATCAGCTTTCACATTCAGGCCGGCGAGACCCTCGGGGTAGTTGGAGAGTCCGGCAGTGGAAAATCGACGACAGGACGAGCTATTCTTCGCCTTCATCAGCCGACAGGGGGAGAAGTGCTGTATCAAGGCATGTCCGTTAATCGTCTCTCTCCTTCGGAAATGAAGGCGATGCGGCGCCATATGCAGATGATATTCCAGGATCCGTATGCTTCACTGAACCCGAGATTGAAGGTTGTGGACATCATCGGTGAAGCGCTGGACGTTCACAAGCTGACCGGCAGCAAGCAGGAGCGGAAGAAACGGGTCGAGGAGCTGCTGGATATGGTCGGATTGGATCCGGCCTATGCCACACGCTATCCGCATGAATTCTCCGGCGGTCAACGCCAGCGGATCGGGATTGCGCGCGCGCTTGCGGTAGAGCCGAAATTCATCGTGTGTGATGAGCCGCTCTCCGCGCTCGATGTATCGATCCAGTCGCAGATCGTAAAGCTGCTGGAGGAACTACAGCACCGACTTGGATTAACGTATCTGTTTATTGCGCATGACCTGTCGATGGTCAAGCACATCAGTGACCGCGTTGCTGTTATGTATATGGGCAAAATCGTGGAGCTCGCGGAAAGCGAGGAGCTGTACTCCAATCCGCAGCATGATTATACGAAGTCACTGCTGGCGGCCATTCCGGTTCCCGATCCGAAGATTGAGTCCCAGAAGAAACGGGTGCTGCTGGATGAACGCACCGGTGAGGACAAGTATAATCTGGAGCATTCGGAGCTGGTGGAGGTATCGAAAGGCCACTGGGTGGCCATGCCAACCGGAGCCTGATCGTACAATAATAGAACCTGTCCCGACCGGAGTCGGGGCAGGTTTTTTGTTGAATAAGGAGTATGAAGTTCAGAAGTTTACCACCTTGATCTCGCACAAAAAACTTTTGCTGAAAACTTCCGCTAGATAGATTGAACTAATGAAAAGAAGAACCTCAACGGAGAAGGCGGAATTATTCTGGAGGAGCGGTAGCGGTCGCCCGAAAGCTTTCCAAAGGAAAGCCCGCATCGGAAGCATATACTGCACCCGGATTTCAACCATTTTTAATGGATTGATAGAAATCTGGGGGCAACAGCGATCGGAAGAATAATCCGTATTCGTAGTGATGCTCGGGCTGAGAATCTTTAGTTCAACTTATATAGATGCGGTCTGTCTTCTGAGGAAGGTACGTCGATAGACGTCTTCCTGATTCAACGGGGCATTCCAAAAATTCACTCATAAATCGATGATTTGCATGATTCATTAAAAGGAATTGAGCCCTGTATGGCAAATATGTAATCCTAGGAAGCGTTCTCACGAGAAAATGAGCGTAACGAGTTTCCAATTGTACGTACAATAGCACCATACGGATGAGGAGGAAATGCAATGAATCGTTTGCAGCAAGGGGATGTTGTATTATTTCAAGGGGACAGCATTACGGATTGCGGACGTGACCGGAACTTCTCCGGCAGCTTGGGCAACGGCTATCCGCTATTGATCGACTCGTTGTTTGGCATGAAATTTCCGGAGTTGAATGTAACCTTTTTGAATAGAGGGATCAGCGGAAACCGGGTCATCGATCTGAATGGCAGATGGCAGGAGGATTGCCTGGACCTGAGGCCCGACTGGGTATCCATCTATATCGGAATCAATGACACCTGGCGCCGGTATGATAGCGGAGATCCGACAAGCACCGAGGATTTCAAGTCCGGGTACCGTAAATTGATCAAACGCACCAAAGAGGCGCTGGACGCCAAGCTGGTTCTCGTAGAACCGTTTGTGCTGCCGCATCCGGAGGATCGCAGAGTTTGGCGCGAGGATCTGGATCCGAAAATTACGGCGGTGCGCGAATTGGCAGTTGAATACGGTGCGCTGCTGGTGCCGCTGGACGGCTTGTTCGCTGCAGCGTCGGTGCGACGCGAAGCGGCCTTCTGGGCTCCGGACGGCGTGCATCCGTCACCTGCCGGGCACGGCCTGATTGCGAAGGCTTGGCTCGAAACGATGGGCGTTCGTTTGGATTAAGGCATACACCCTGTAGGTGTAATATGCACTTAAACAGCTTGTCCACTAAAAAGAGCTCGGGCATGAAATGTATGCAGCCCGCAGCTCTCTTTTTTCATAAGAATGACATACAGCTCTGAAATGCAGGCTTGCAGCTACCGATACATATATAAACAAAGGAATGACGTTGAGAAAATGCAAGCTTCCCGAAGGAGGCCTGCCCGAGAGTTAGAAATAACTTTCATTTTTTTTGCCTGCATGGTGTAATGCATTAAAGCGAAAAAATAATAGTTGACGCCTCTGTTTAAATCCTATAGGATTACTTGTATTAATAGTCCTTTTTACGGAAAACAGGGGGAGAGAGAACATGAAAGGCAGTAAACATGTAAGGAAATTAACGGCGCTGGTGCTCGCGTTTATGATTGTCTTAACCGGATGTGCCGAATCAGGCAGCGGCAGTGGTAAGGGAGCAGGCAATCTGGCCGACAAGGTCGAGAACCTGCCGGCAGGCATTGCCGAGAAGGATCCGGTGAAGCTGATGGTGGTTCGCAAGATCGGGGGCGATGATCATACGGCACAATTTTTGGCTGGTGCGAAGCAGGAAGGCGAGGCTCTCGGCTTTAAGGTAGATACCTTCTCGGCGAACGGGGACTCCGCCAAATTCCATGATGCCATCGCGCAGGCCATTGACAGTGATTACGATGGATTTATTATATCGCATGGAGACGATCCTGCATCGGTTCAAGATGTGAAGAAGATCACGGATAAAGGGATTCCGGTTGTCACCTTCGACTCCCTGCCGGAGATCGGAGACATTGCAGGGGTTACGCAGACCTCGCAAGACGATGAGCAGCTCGCGAAGCTTGCGCTGGACAAGCTGGTTGAGGAGCAAGGACCGGATGCTAACATTGCATACCTGTGGGTAGATGGATTCCCGCCGATGGTACGCCGTAATGCAGTCTATCAGGAAACGTTAAAGAACAACCCGGGCATTAAGGAAGTGGAGCGCTTCGGCGTAGCGAGCGACCAGACTTCCCTGGAAACGCAAAATGCGGTATCCGCCATCCTGACGAAATATCCGAAGGGTGAGCTCGACGCGATCTTTGCAACGTGGGATGCGTTTGCGATCGGCGCGGCCAGAGCGCTGGAGGAAGCCGGACGTACCGAGGTTAAGATTTACGGCATCGACGTGTCCAATGCGGACCTGGAGCTGATTCAGAAGAAGGACAGCCCATGGGTGGCTACGGCTGCCGTAGATCCGAAAATGATCGGTGCAATCAATGTCCGTTTGCTTGCCAAGAAAATTGCTGGCGAGGAAACACCTGCTGTTTACAACCTGGAGCCTGTATTGATTGAGCGTTCCGGCCTTGAGGGTTCAACCGAAGCGGTTAACATGGTGAACCTGGCTGATATCATCCCTAGCTGGGGAACGAGCACCGAGTTCGAAGAGGACTGGATGAAGGCACTGAAAGCTGCCAACGGCAAATAAACAGCATTATACCTACAGGCGCTCTTGTCGGTTATCGATAAGGGCGCCCTATCCTATTTGAAGGGAAGAATACACTTGCGAAGCGTTATGGAGACAACAGCCGTCACTTCGACCACTCTGTCGACTGAGGCCCCCTTACTTCAAATGAAGCACATCTCGATTTCTTTTCCAGGCGTTAAGGCGTTGACCGATGTTGACTTTCAGACGACCGCAGGGACTGCCCATGCGTTGATCGGTGCGAATGGAGCGGGGAAATCGACTCTGATGAAGATCCTATCAGGAGCGTACAACCACTACGAGGGAGAAATCTGGCTGGATGGACGCGAGGTACAGATTCGTTCGCCGAAGGAAGCGAAGGATCTCGGCATTCAGATCGTGTATCAAGAGGTGGATACGGCACTCATTCCGAACCTGACCGTCGGGGAGAACATCATGCTGGACCGGACGGTTCATGATATGGGAAGAAGGCACCTGATCCGCTGGAAGGAACTCTATCAGGAAGCCGAATCCATCCTGGCGCGCATGAATATACGGGTCTCCGGCAAAAAGCTGATTTCGGAGCTGACGCTGGCCGAGAAGCAGATGGTCCTGATCGCAAGAGCCGTCTCCAAGCAGTGCCGGATTCTGGTGCTCGACGAGCCGACAGCTCCGCTCAGCCACAGCGAAACCGAGCAGCTGTTCAAGCTGGTGCGCAAGCTGAAGGAGGATGGAGTCAGCATTATTTTCATATCACACCGGCTGCCGGAGCTTTATGAAATCTGCGACGAGATTACCATTATGCGGGATGGCCAGCTGGTGAAAAGCGATCGCATCGCGAATATCGACCAGCCGAAGGTGGTGGAATACATGCTGGGTGCCAAGATGGACCAGCAATTCCCCCGCATCGAGCGAGAAATCGGTCCCACCTGGTTTGAGGTGAACAACATGCTGGACAGCGGCAAAATCAACGGCGTGAATCTCCATATCCGCCAAGGAGAAATTGTCGGTCTGGCAGGACTGGTGGGCGCCGGGAAAACGGAGCTGTGCCGGGCAATATTCGGAGCATCCGATACTTCGACCGGCGAGATCAGACTGGGCGGCAGCAAGCTTCGCATCCGCTCGCCGCATGACGCTGTGCGGCATGGCATTGCCCTGGTGCCCGAGGAGCGCCGCCGCGAGGGCGTGTTCGTTGAAGAGCCGGTGTCCGTTAATTTAACGGCCGCGGTGCTGTCCCATTTTTCCAAATGGGGGTCCTGGCTGAGCTTTGGCAAGGAGAAGCAAGCGGCGCGAGAGATGATTGAGCGTCTCGGGATCAAGACCCCGAGCGAGAAGGCGCGGGTGAGAAATCTGTCCGGGGGCAACCAGCAGAAGGTGGCTATTGGCAAGTGGCTGCTGGTCGATGCGGATGTGTATATTTTTGATGAGCCGACCAAGGGGGTCGACGTTGGCGCGAAGCGGGATATATTCAATCTCGTGGCCGAGCTTGCCAAGCGGGGGAAATGCGTGCTGTACGCCTCAAGCGAGCTGTCCGAAATCGTTGGCATCACTGATCGGGTGTATGTGATGTATGACGGCAGTATCACCAAAGAGCTGACGACGCGGTCATCCCATGAAGAGGAAATATTGCTTTATTGCACAGGAGGCGGGTTGACATGAATACAGCAAGACCTGTTAAGGAGAAGCCGGCGGCTAGCTTCGCATTTGATTTCCTATATAAATACGGCACACTGATTACGGTATTTGTGCTTATTCTCGTCTTCGGCACGGTGGCCGATAACTTTTTGAATACTAGCAATATCATTAACATTCTCCGTTCGATTTCGATTGTTACGATTATTGCCGTGGGCTTGACGGTTTCGCTGGCCGTAGGCGGCTTCGACTTGTCCGTCGGCTCGACGGCCTCCCTGGCGAATGCACTGGTCATATCCATGTTCGTCTGGCATGGGCAAAATATAGGCATCGGCATTGGCCTGACACTGCTGTTCTGTCTCGCTGTAGGGCTGATCAATGCCTTCCTGGTCATCAACTTCAAGATCGATGATATGCTGATGACCTTAGCGACGATGTTTATATTCCAAGGGGTTGCTCTTACGTATACCCGCGGCGCTACGATCTCCCAGAATATGATTCTGCCCAGCGGGGACTTTGCTACCGGCAAAATTCCGGCGGTGTTCGAGAAGATCGGGCAAGTTCCCTGGATCATTGTTATTATGGTGCTGGTTGTCATCGTGGTTCATCTATTCCTGACCTATACCAAACATGGGCGGTATATGTACATGATCGGCGGCAACCGCGAAGCGGCGGCTTTATCCGGAATTCCAGTGAGTAAATATCGTCTGGCTGCGTACCTGGTTTCGGCCCTGTTCGCTGCGATCGGCGGGATCATACTCGGTGCCCGAGTGATGACAGCCGAGGTCAATTCCGGCGGACCTTATCTGATGGATGCAGTCGCTGCGACCTTCATTGGATACTCGGTGTTTGGAGCGGGCAAACCGAATGCACTGGGGACCTTTGTGGGCGCGGTGCTGATCGGTATTTTGCAAAATGGCCTGATCATGCTGTCCGTTCCATATTATGCAATGGATATCGTGAAGGGCTCCGTATTGGCGTTGGCGCTTGCCTTGACTTACTATAAGAAGAGGCATTGATACAGCCATTGTAGGCAACCGCCGCGCTTGGAAGCTGGAACGGCAAGGTTGAGGCTTCACTTACATCACATACACATGTATACTTTCTAAAGACCTTCCCTCCAGTGATCCTGCTGCCAGAGTGGATGGTCTTTTTCCTATAAATCCGGTATGTTATCCATGATTTGGCTATTTAGTTGACGTACGTAACTTTTTTTCATTATCCTTGTAGAAGGCTGATTTTAAATTGTACATACATTCGCCTCTTATAAAGAGAAAGGGGACTCATCATGAAAAAAACAACCTTTATCCAACCGGATCCTCAGACTTGGCTGGACACTTTCCACTTTGAAATTCCGATAAAGATAAGGTACTGCGAGACCGACATGCTGGGTCATGTGAATAACGTCAGTTATTTCATGTATTTTGAACAGGGACGCATTGAGTATTTCGAGAATTTGGGATTAACCGAGGATTTATTCAGTGACAAGACCGTATCGGTTGTTGCGGATCTGGAGTGTCAGTATCTGGCACAGCTGTATTTGAAGGACCCGCTCAAGCTTCATGTCCGGGTGTCAGAGATCGGGCGTTCCTCGATGGATGTGCAGTATGCGATTGTGGTGGACGGTGCCTTAAAGGCTGCCGGACGCGGAACCATTGTGCTCATTGATACGGCGACAGGCAAGAGCACGCCGATTCCGGATTCGGCACGAGAGAAGATTGCTGCATTTGAAGGATGGGTGTAAACGAGTAACGAAATCAATTATGAAGATAAGAGGGGAAGGGATTAAGGATGACCATCCGTTTTGCCATCATCGGCACAAACTGGATTACCGAGCGGTTTATTCAAGCGGCTCTGGAGACCGAGGAGTTTATTCTTGCCGCCGTGTATTCTCGAGCGGAAGAGAAGGGCAAGGTATTCGCGGCAAAGTATGCAGATCCAAAAGTATACACTTGTCTCGAGACGATGCTGCAGGATGATGAGATTGACGCTGTGTACATTGCGAGTCCGAATGCCTATCACGCAGAGCAGGCTGTACAATGCATGAACCATGGGAAGCATGTCCTCTGTGAGAAGCCGATGGCCTCCAATGCGGTTGAAGTGTCTGCGATGATTGAAGCTGCCAAGAACAATAACGTGCTGCTTATGGAAGCCTTGAAGTCGACATTAATGCCGAACTTCAAAATCGTAAGGGACAACCTGTACAAGCTGGGCCCGATTCGGCGTTACTTCGCAAGCTACTGCCAATATTCCTCCCGTTATGATGCTTATAAGCAGGGCACGGTTCTCAATGCATTCAATCCCGAGTATTCCAACGGCTCACTGATGGATCTGGGCATCTATTGCCTGTACCCTCTGGTTACCCTGTTCGGTAAACCGGACTCCGTGAAAGCTTCAGGCTATATGTTATCCACCGGGGTTGATGGGGAGGGGAGTCTGTTGTTATCATATCCGGAAATGGAAGCCGTCATCATGCATTCCAAGATCAGTGATTCCTATGCTCCTGCCGAGATCCAGGGCGAGAATGGAACAATGATCATCGATAAGATCAATCAGCCGTATGATGTGAAGATCCACTATAGAGACGGCACGATTGAGAACGTAACCCAACTGCAAACCCATGAATCCATGTATTATGAAGCTCAGGAATTCATTGATTTATTAAAATGCGGTGAACGGGAAAGTGCAACTAATACGCATGCCAACTCTCTTATTACCGCTGAAATCATGCAGGAAGCCAGACGCCAGATCGGCTTGAGGTTCCCGGCGGACTCCCGGGCAGGTATATGATATTTGTCATACTCCCGAAATGACGTTTATGACTACGACGCACATGACAAACTATTTATAATTAGGTTAGACAAGTGCGTAATGAGATCATAACGTCCTTGCGCTTCATTACGAGGAGGAAGACAACTATGGCTAAGCCCGATAACAAACTGTCCAGCTTGAAAAAGAACGTTGCCCCTTATGAGGAAATTGACACAAAGGCGAGTATAGGTCAGCTTCTTAATACACTGGTTCCCTTAATACTGCTATGGTATGCCGCCTATCTAAGCTTATCTGTATCTTACTGGCTTACCATTCCCATAGCCGTTATTGCTTCGGGGTTTGTTGTTCGGACGTTTATCATATTCCATGACTGCACTCACGGGTCTTTCTTCAAGAATCGCCGGGCGAACAGAATCCTTGGCACGATTACGGGCGTTATTACGCTGTGTCCTTATGAGCAGTGGAAAAACACGCATGCCATTCATCATGCTACGAGCAGCAACCTCGATAAGCGGGGAATCGGCGATATGTGGGTATTAACCGTTGAAGAGTATGGAGCGGCATCCTTTTGGCAGCGTCTGTACTACCGGGTTTACCGTAACCCGATCGTCATGTTTGGCCTTGGTCCCATCGCTATTTTTCTGGTTTCCTATCGTTTTAACCGTAAAGGTGCGAGACGTAAGGAGAAGATCAGCAACTATATAACGAATATTTCGATTGTGGCTTTGTATGCAGTGCTATGCTGGGCGATTGGATGGCAGGCATTCCTGCTCGTTCAAGCTCCGATATTCATGGTATCGGGAATGCTGGGGATATGGCTGTTCTATGTACAGCACCAATTCGAGGAGACGTACTATGAGCATGATGAAGAATGGAGTTATATCAACGCAGCCGTTGAAGGCAGCTCTTATTACAAACTGCCGAAGGTTCTGCAGTGGATCACGGGCAACATCGGCTTCCATCATGTTCATCATCTTAGTCCGAAGGTTCCTAACTATAACCTTGAGAAGGCGCATGAAGCAGCACCTCCTCTTCAAAAAGCAACAACGATTACGCTGAAAACCAGCTTGAAGTCCATTCGCTTCCGTTTATGGGACGAAGAGAAAAAACTGTTTGTAACATTTAAGGATGCACGGCGATCGCTGCGTACGTCAAAAGAATCAGTATTGGAGAAAGCCGAAAAGAACCTGGCAAGCCCGAGACCCAGAGTGCAGGGCGAGTAATTCATCAGCTTGAACCGACGGAAGGTGGGACCCCATGCAGAAATGGTATCAGATATTTCATAAAAGCACGGGGTTAAGCCCGTATGTATGGGTTGTCTTCTACATCCTTCCGTTTTATTTCATCTTCCGGTCGACGTCTACCTATCAGATTGTCATCGGTATTCTGATGATTGTGATGTTTTTTGCCTTCTATGTCTTGTCCTTTCTGTCGAAAGGCTGGGTTGTATATTTCTGGACGAGTCTGCAGATTCTGATATCAATCACGATGTCTGTGGTTTTCAGTTACATCTATTTCTCGTTGTTTCTCGCATTTTTTATCGGGAATATCAGGAATAAGGCCGGTTTTTTCACGCTGTATACCGTTCATCTGATAACGACAGTCATTACGGTCAATTATGGATTGTTAACGCGGAATCCGTTCTTTATAACACAGCTGCCGTTTGTTCTGGTCAGTGTGGTAGGCGTAATTCTGCTTCCCGTGACCAACTATAACCGAAATAAGAATGATCAACTCCAGGGCCAATTGGAGGATGCGAACAAACGGATCTCTGAACTCGTCAAGCTGGAGGAGCGCCAGCGGATTGCCCGCGATTTGCATGATACACTGGGACAAAAGCTGTCTCTCATCGGTCTTAAAAGTGATTTGGCCGGCAAATTGATGACACAAGATACGGCAAGAGCCCAAGCCGAGATCGACGATGTTCGCCAGACGGCCAGAACCGCACTGAAAGAAGTGCGCGAGATGGTGACGCGGATGCGGGGCACCCGGCTTACGGATGAGTTCTTCCGCATTCGGCAAATATTAAAGGCGGCTCAGATCGAGCTGACCTTTGAGGGAACGCTGGAGCCGGATAATCTTTCGTTAATGAATGAGAATGTAATCAGCATGTGCCTGAAAGAGGCCGTGAATAATATAGTCAAACATAGCAATGCAACGACCTGCTCCATTGCGATTGAATCCACCGAAAGCGATCTGGTTGCGAGGGTGAAGGATAATGGAACGGGATTTGTGACGGATACGAAGAATCGCGGTAATGGGCTGCGAGGCATGAGAGAGCGGCTTGAGTTCGTGAATGGAAGCATGGAGTTCACTTCTGGCGAGGGTACAACGCTTGTCCTTCGAGTACCTACTGTGCTCAGACTGCCGGATAAGGAGGCGGGAATATGATCAGAATTGTCATTGCCGAAGATCAGCGGCTGCTGCTTGGAGCTCTGGCCTCACTGCTTGATCTGGAGGAAGATATGCAGGTGGTTGGAACGGCGGGCAATGGGAAGGATGCCGTAAAGCTCGTCAAACTTCATAGACCGGACATCTGTATCATGGACATTGAGATGCCCATGATGAACGGGCTTGAGGCGGCCGAAGAGTTGAAGGGTTATGGCTGTAAGGTTATGATCTTGACGACTTTTGCCCGGCCCGGGTATTTCGAGCGTGCCGTGAAGGCAGGTGCTAACGCGTATCTGCTTAAAGACAGCCCGAGCGAGGAATTGGCTGCATCCATTCGCAGCATTATGGCAGGCAGACGGATATATGCCTCGGAGCTGGTGGACGAAGCCTATTCCGGTGAAGAGAATCCGCTGACGGAACGGGAAAAGGAAGTTCTCAGTCTCATTGCAGACGGCAAGAACACCAAAGAAATCGCCACCCAGCTATTCATTACAACAGGGACGGTTCGTAATTATATTTCCGTTATTCTGGATAAGCTTGGCGTCAGCAACCGGATTGAGGCGATTACCCGCTTTAAGGAAAAAGGCTGGTTTAAATAAATACGAAAATGACAGAAGCCCCGTGGCACTAGCCATGAGGCTCTTTTTTTTCTGTTCGAAAAGGATATCGGTTGTAGAGATGCGTGGCTAAGTGTAGATACATGGATTTTTTTACCTGTTGTATCATGCATAATAATGTATATTTATTCATTATTGCAGGATTGTTTGTGATTTTCGGATAGAATTTATATTTAATGGAAACAATGAAATAACTAATCAAATAATGAGATTTATTATGAGCTCGAACATAATGATCTAAATCGGAGTCAACCAAAGAATATGGATGCATTTTTGTAAATGTATGCATTTTTATGTATAATAGAAATGATTGCCAGTAATAAAATTTGAGGAGGAGGAGGTCTTCTATGGATCATATGATGTTTGAGGTTGGAACTGCTCTGATTCTGGTTGCTATAGCCTCTGCGATTGCCGGAAAACTCAAGTTCTCAATTATACCATTCTTGATTGTGCTGGGGATGCTTGTAGGGCCACATGCACCAACGATAGGTATTCTGGATTTTAAGTTTATCGAGAGCCAGGGAATCATTGATTTTCTGGGGCAGATGGGTATCCTATTCTTGCTATTTTATCTCGGCCTTGAATTCTCCGTTCAAAAATTGATCAAATCTGGACGAAACATTGTGGTAGGCGGAACCGTATATGTAGTATTGAACTTTGTACTGGGTCTTGCTTACGGATTCCTGATCAATATGCCACTGTATGAGACGTTGATCATCGCAGGAATGTTGTCTGTTTCTTCCAGTGCGATTGTGGCTAAGGTACTGGTAGATCTGCGACGCACCGGTAATGCGGAGACGGAGCTTATTCTCGGTATGATTTTGTTCGATGATATTTTCCTTGCCGTGTTCTTGTCGATCATGTCTGGACTGCTGTTAGGCGGGGCGACATCGGTAGGAGCAACGATCATCTCGGTTTGTATTTCCATTGGCTACATGCTGTTGTTCTTTGTCATTGCGAGAAAAGGCCCGCCTATACTTAACAAATTGCTGAATATTACGTCCAGCGAGATTTTCATTATTGTTGTTTTCTCAACGATGTTCTTTATTGCCGGGTTCTCAGAGACCCTGCACGTAGCCGAAGCGATCGGTGCGCTGTTGTTTGGACTAGCTCTATCCGAGACGGAGCATAGCGAGCGGATTGAGCAGCTGGTTATTCCTTTCCGTGATTTTTTTGGGGCAATATTCTTCTTCAGTTTTGGTCTTGGTATCGATCCGACCACCCTGGGAAATGCGTTATGGCTGGCACTTGGCGCCGTGGTGCTGACCATTATCGGCAACCTCGTTGCTGGTATGATCGCGGGACGCAAGGCTGGACTGTCGCATAAGTCGTCGCTTAACATCGGGTTGACTATTATGGCACGGGGCGAGTTTACGATTATCGTTGCCAATCTGGGACTCGCGGGCGGACTGTCCGCAATGCTGAAACCATTCTCTGCGCTCTATGTTCTGATTCTCGCGATTCTTGGGCCTCTTCTAGCGAAAGAATCAAAACGCGTGTACCGTGGAATGAATCAATTATTCAAATGGACCGATCCTGTGGAGAAAGTGAAAAAAAGGAAAGCATAAGGACGACCGAGATGATTTACTTTCTCCCAACTAATCTATATAATCTAGAGATTGAATTAACCCAGAACGGAGGATTTACACATGAGTATTATTCGCGAATCTGATCTGCCGGGTATCGGGAAGAAGTTCCTTATTCAGGCGAGATCAGGGGATAAGCTGGTTGTTGTTATACATGACGACGGCCGAAGAGAGCTGTACCACTTTGAAGATGACAATCCTGAGGAGAGCATCTCCCAGATTACCTTAGAAGATGACGAGGCTAGACAAATCGCCGGGATTATTGGCGGCATGACGTATAAACCGAAAGCATTGGAGACCATTGAGGTGACACTGGAGGATCTGATCATCGAATGGGCACGAATTGAGCCGCATTACAAATGCGTGGGACAATCCATTGCGGGGCTACAGGTTCGTCAACGTACAGGTGCTAATGTATTAGCGATTGTGAACAAGAAAGAGCAGAGAATCAATCCGGGTCCGGACGATATCCTGACAGCGGGATCGACATTGGTGCTTGCGGGAGAGCGTAAACAGATCAAGCAGTTGAAAGAGCTGCTGGTCAACGGTTAATAGCGATAAGATTCACTGATCGGTGATGACCATATCCGAATATGGACAGCAAGCTTCTCCTGGTGAGAGGCTTGCTTTTTTTTGATGCATAAGAAATATGCTTCCATATTTCAGCGGGATAATATAGGTGCAATTTGAAATTCTCCACGAAATGCTCTATCGTTGATAGTGAGGCTATCATTTTGATGAAAGAAGGCGCATACAGCATGAGACTCAAGGATAAAGTAGCTATAATTACAGGTGGTGCCGGAGGCATCGGCAGCGGCATGGCTTTTGCCATGGCTAAGGAAGGCGCTAAGGTTGTGATTGTGGACGTGAATGAGGAGAAAGGGCGTGAAACGGAGAAAAGACTGAAAGAGTTCAGTGATTCGATGTTTATCAACGGTGATATTACCCATAAATCCTCGATTCAGAGTATTGTTGATGATGTTATGAAAACTTATGGCAAACTCGACGTTCTCGTTAACAATGCACATGTATCCAAGCAGGTACCTATCGTGGATACAACCGATGACGTGATGGCGTTGTCGTTTGATACCGGTTTTTATCCGACGTTTTATTTTATGCAGACGTGTTATCCTCATCTGAAGGCAACTCGGGGCAAAGTGATTAATTTTGCATCCGGTGCCGGTCTGTCGGGCATGGTGAACCAAGCCTCCTATGCCGCAGCAAAAGAAGCCATTCGCGGGCTGTCCCGCGTGGCCGCCAACGAATGGGGAGCCGACGGCATCAACGTCAATCTGATCAGTCCCATTGCACTGACGCCGGGCGTTGAGCAGTGGAGCAAGGCATTCCCGGAAGAATACCAAGGCATGGTCGATAAAATTCCGCTGAAAAAAATGGGGGATCCCGAGCAGGATATCGGACGCGTGGCCGTTTTTTTGGCAAGCTCCGATTCCGACTACGTGACGGGTCAAACACTGATGGTAGATGGCGGTTCAATCATGCTGAGATAATAGGGAATTTCTCTCTCAAAAAAAGAGCGCACAAGGGCCTTGTCCCTTGTGCGCTCTTTGTGTTTAATGGCAGGCTGATATGGGGTATGGATATCCGGAGGATAAAAGATAGTGGTTCGACTTCTCTTATCTTCGGGCTATCATCATAAACCGCGCGGCATTCGTCCGAATTCCCCGATCGGTGCGATGGTCGCTGATAAACTGCTGAAGGATACGGAAATCATCTTCCTCCTGACCGAATCGAGGAATGATGGGTGTGTGCTTCAGCAGAAAGATCAGGTCCTCCTCGCGCTCGTAGTACTCGACTGCATCATATTCGGCATAATGAATATTGCGAAATCCGGCAAGCTGGAGTTCCTTCGTATACTGTTCCTTCAGGCTGCCGTCCGGACGAAGGGATTGTCCTCTTCCAAAGGCCTGTACCAGATTGGCTTTATCACACTCGCGAACCTGCTGCGTCAGAAATACGCCATCCTCCATCAGGACTCTGGCAGTTTCGGATGCGTGGAAAGGGGAATGCCGACATGAGATGATATTGAAAAATTCCGAAGGGAATGAGAGCGACTCAGCTTCCATCTGTGCAAAGCGTACATTGGAAATCGCGGTCCGCTGCATATTCCGCCGGGCGGTTTCAACCATGGTGTGGGAAAGATCGATCCCAACCAGCAATGCTGCGTGGGAGGCGATAGACGACAGGCTCTCTCCGCCGCCAGTACCGATATCAAGCAGAACATCGGAAGCTGTGCATAATCGACTGACCTGATCATAGAAATCCCATTCCACGCCTTCTGAAGAACATCTGATCTGGCTGAAGTCCCAGCCGTTCAAGGCTCCTACGGTATCATAAAATTGCTTGTACTCCTGTGAATTCATATATATGAACCACCTTCCATATTCCCATTTTACCCCGATTGGAAAGATAATTTAATTGTAAGTCCAAGGATTTCATGCAATCAAGAAGAATTATGTTAGGAGAAGGGACCAGAATCTTAAGTAATTGTTAAGGATTTGGAAGTATAGCGTTAAGAACTGTCCTATATACTTTATGAATCCGTTTCGTCTAACACACGAAAATAACCGGACTTCAGATGAGAGGGTAATTCTATGAACAAAACGAATGTATTGCCAAGGGAGCGTCTTCCCGAACTGCAGCTGGTACGCGCATTTGCCATTCTCGGCGTCCTGTCCGTTCACTCTACGTCGTATGCGGTGTCCGCCATGACGGAGTCCAAGTATTTTTTTATCTACAATTTCATGAATATCTTTATGAAGTACGGAACGCCTACGTTTATATTTTTGAGCAGTCTGGTCCTCTTCTACAATTACTATGATCGTCCCACGACGAAGAAGCTGATTGGCGGGTTTTACAAAAAAAGACTGTTATATATTATCATTCCTTACACGCTCTTTTCGGTGTTCTACTTCGTGCTGCTTCACTACCTGTATTATCAAGGCAGACCGTTTGGCGACACGATGGAGAGTTTTGTCCAGAAGCTGCTGACCGGCAAAGCCTATACGCATCTATATTTTGTCTTTATCAGCATTCAGTTTTACGCACTGTTTCCGCTTGCTCTGTGGTTGTTCAAGAAACTGCCGTCGCTTGCGAAATGGGCGATACCGATTGGACTGGTCATCCAGTGGACGTTTATACTTATGAATAAGTATTATTGGCAGGTACCGAATAAGGGAAGCTGGGCGTTGTCCTACATGGCCTATTTCATGCTGGGAGCTTTTATCGGCATCTATTATCCGAAACTGAAAGCCTGGATTGTGATCAGCCGTGCGAATGTTACGCCATACCGCGTTACGGCTTGGGTGATGTTGTGGGTAATGTGGGCTGCTGCGGGTCTTGGTCATGTCTACATTTATTACAACAATCGTCTGCACGGAACGAGTTATAATTCTACGCTGTACGAGTTGATGTGGAATGCACATACCTATTTGGGGGCGCTGGTGCTGCTCCAGCTTGCTATTCTATTTTATCGGATCGGGGTTCGTGGCTGGACACCTGCGCTGGAGAGACTGGGGGCCATTTCTTTTGGAATCTATTTAATTCATCCGTTCTTCCTGCTCATCTACCGTGAATTCCCGCTTGCCACGGGGAGCTCGATTATTACCCATCTGTGGTATGCCGGGGGTTTTGCAGCCGCATTAGGCTTCTCATGGATCGTTGTCGAGCTTACGGTGCGCTATATACCAGGCTCTTGGGTAATATTCGGCAATATTCCGAAATCGAAGAAATTCGTCAAGCCTGCCGATCAACCTGCCGTGCCGCTCTCTGGTTCATAGTTCGCTTCGCAGCAGCCAGGACGTATGCCAAGCGAGGGCACGGCTGTCTAACATCAGGATAGAAACTGCCGCGCAGCGCGGTTCGACTGCACAGGCTTGCGTCTGGTAGACGTTCTCCTGTCAGTTGCATATCAAGGAGGAGCCATGTCTTTAGTTACGATACTAATGGTAGACGATGAAACCGAAATTATTAAATTAATGGAGATTTACGTGAGAAATGAAGGCTACAAGCTGCTCACGGCCTCTCATGGACTGGAAGCGCTGGAGATTTTGAAAACGCAGAAGGTGGATTTGATCATCCTCGATGTCATGATGCCGCAGATGGATGGGATAGAGGCTTGCATGAAGATCCGGGAGGAGAATAACACGCCAATCATCATGCTGTCCGCCAAGAGCCAGGAGATTGATAAAATCGCAGGACTCAGCATCGGCGCGGATGATTATGTGACCAAACCGTTCAGTCCGCTCGAATTGATTGCCAGAATCAAATCGCAGCTGCGCAGATACAAACACCTGAACAGCAGATCGGTACGAAACGAGAACGAGATTCAGATCGATGAGCTGATTGTCAACGTGGCTTCACACCGGGTCACGGTGGCGGGCGAGGAGATCAAGCTGACACCGCGCGAGTTTGCCCTGCTGCATATGCTGGCTATTAACCGCGGGCTGGTGCTGAGCATGGACAAGATTTATACCGAGGTGTGGAATGAGCCGTTCATGGAATCGAAAAATACGGTCATGGTCCATATTCGCAAGCTGCGTGAGAAGATCGAGAAGGATCCGCAGCAGCCGGAGTATATAAAAACCGTATGGGGAATCGGGTACAAGATAGAGTAAACTTAAGCAGAGGTGACAGACTTGAAAGTAATGAAGCTCCATAGCATCCGCCTGAAGATGATGCTCATGCTGCTCAGCAGCATCGGCATTACGGCTGCCCTGCTTATTATTCTCTATTCATTAGGCACGCTGATCCTCAGCATACCGGCGATCAATTCGCCGCTTGCCTGGCTCATCAATAACATTGGCTCGGAGCCAGTCATGATGCTCACGGGCATCATTCTCTTTTTTGCCAGCTATTATATGACCACAAGATGGTTCGTGTTAGATCTGCAGAAGATCCAGACAGGACTTCAGGAAATTACAGCCGGTCGATTCGATTCCAAAATCGAGCTCAAAACCCAGGATGAATTAGGCAGCGTTGCTTCCAGCATTAATCACATGACTGAGCAGTTGAACGCTTACCTGGAGGAAATTACGCACGGGCTTCGTGAAATTGCCAAAGGGAATTTCGATACCGAAATTCCGGTTTATTCCGGCAGTCAGCTGGGCGAGGTAGCCGAGAGCATCAATCAGATGAGCAGGCAGCTGCATCAATCCATTCTGGAGGAGCGCTACGCCGAGAAGACCAAGAATGATCTGATTACAGGGGTTTCTCATGACCTGCGGACTCCGCTTACCTCGATACTGGGATTCCTTGAGGTGATTGAGGAGGATCGATATCAGGATGAGGTGGAGCTGCGATATTACGTAAATATCGCTTATGAGAAAGCCCAAAATCTGAAAAGGCTAATTGATGATCTGTTTGAATATACACGGATTAATAATGGGCTCCCGCTGGACATCCGGAAGATCGATATGGTCCGGTTCATCAGGCAGCTTATCGAGGAATCGGTACCGACTCTGGAGAAATCCGGGATGGAATGCAACCTAACGGCAGAGGAAGACCTCATCATCATGGCAGACGGCGCGCAGCTTGTCCGTGCCTATGAGAATCTGATATCCAATGCGATCCGGTACGGAGAATCCGGCAAAATCATCGACATCGCCGTCCGAAGCGATCGGGATCAGGTGAGCATCAGCTTCACCAACTATGGGGATCCGATTCCCGAGCGGGATCTGCCCTTCATATTCGACCGCTTCTACCGTGTGGAAGGCTCTCGTTCGAAGCAGACGGGCGGCACCGGTTTGGGACTGGCGATTACGAAGAGCATTGTGGAGGTCCAGGGCGGCGAAATCCGGGTGCGGAGCGATGAGCGGAGAACGACCTTCGAAACGCTTTTCCCTAAAGTCATATGATGGATGCTATACAGGCTGGCGGGTACTTGACGGAGCGCTCCCTTTGAAGGGAGCGTTTTTTGTTGACAAATAAGATAAGAAAGTTTTCACGCTGGTAATCGCATGCCCGATGTAATTGTTCAGTTTAATTTAAGCAATCGTTAAGGATTTGGAAGCCTGGTTGATAAGATATGTTCCTTATACTTTCCTTCAGGAAGTACATAAGGAGGCAGCGAAGATGAGTTTGTTGCAGCATGCGAAGCAGAACGCTGGATTTACGATGGTATGGTTGGCAATGGGTCTGATTGTTATGGTCTTGTTTGTATCGGGATGCGGAGGGGACCGGATGTCTTACAGAGAGGCGTTAACTCCAAGCGGCAAAAGCCTTAAGGGATCAACAGCAGAAATGCATAAGGATTCGCCTGCCTCTTCTGCATCTTTTATAGAGAAGTTATGGGGTGAAGTGTGGGATGGGGTGACTCATCGTACAAGGCAAATGACGGGGGAGCAGGTGCCGCAGGGCCGTTTACTATATGACTCGGGCAAGAGATTGGAAATACGACGATGAAGGGAAAGCCGGCAAGTCGTGTTCCGTTGAAAATACCACGCCGTATCCGGTGAGAGGATTACCTTATTTACGCAACAACGAGAGAAACAAGAAAAAGCTCCCTTCGCGAAAGGGAGCTTTTTCTTTGGATTATGGAACATATTGTCTTATAATAGCGTTTACCATATATACGCTTGTATTGGAGAGGATGGTTCCTGTGAGTTCACGTGTATCGATCCGAAAGCGATGGTTCATCGGCATAGTGACAGCCGTCAGTATATCGCTCATTTGGGTTCCGGCTCAGCGGACGGAGGAGAGCGCTCGTGTTGTCGTTGCTGGTGCCGCAGACGTTATTAAAGCAGGTCAAACGGTCACGATCCGGCAGAAGACCGCCCTTTTTCCTAGTGCGCTTACCAAGAACAGCCATCTGACAGATCTTAAGGCAAGTTATTATGGAGCCAAGGGAGAAGTGCTCCGGATCAGCTCCGTGAAAGACGAAATGTCCTATATCCAATCCGATTCCCGAGGAGACTTGTGGCTCCCGACGTGGTATGCGACCAAGGAAGCAGCACTAAGCCAAGAAATTTCCCCGCTCTCGCTTCAATTGCGCAGTAGCGGCAGTCTATACCTGGCTCCCGGGAGCGGGGTCAGATGGCCGGTAACAGCTGCCGGAATGTCACTCGTTGCCGTCGCACAGTGGAAGGACTGGTACGGTGTTATCATCCCTCCTGCCAAGTGGAAGGATGATTACCAGATCTATCGCCCGGCGATGATGTGGGTGCAAGGAAAGGACATAGCAAGCAAACAGACGTTGCCCGACGGACTGCTGGATGGGGAGTCTGAATTATCGACCGATGTGGTGCGCAACTTGACGGAGTTTCTTTTCAAGAAAGGAACCAGCTCTTCTTATGTGAAAAAACTGCTCGGAGAGCCGCAGGTGAGGGAGACCTCACGGAATCAGGAGCAGAGCTCCAGTAAACCGATGATCCTGGGTGAAACCTGGAGGTATGAGCTGCGGGATGTACATTATACAGCCACCTTCTCTCCTGCCGGAAAGCTGGTGGCTAGCGAATGGACAATGCCTGCAACGGGAGTGTTTGAGCGTAGAGGTGCTGGTGATGACTACGAGTTTACCTATCATTTTGCCGCTGTACCGCCGCTGAAGACGATAGAGGCTGACCCCGCCTGGAGAAATCAGGGCAATCTGAATTATACGTTCCTACTGGAGGCCAATGAGGACGTATTGCTCCTCAAGGGAGATGACGGCGGTTATAGCGGCATGCACGATCATTCATCCCTGTATGCCATCGATCGAAGTACAGGCAAGAAACTGTGGCAGGAGGATGCAGGTTTTGGCTGGTATACGGCCGTAATAGATAAGGATCGCGAGCATGTCACGATGTTCTCGGCCTTCAATCCCGTCATCAAAAATTATCAGGCCAGGGTGCGTCATATCCGGCTATCGGATGGTAAAGTGCTGTGGGAGGTTAAGCCGAAGAATGAATTTGGCCTGACCATGACGGCTGTGCAAGACGCGATTGTTCTGGATGAACCGCTTAATTTGCATGAAACCCGGAGTCTGCTGAGTGTGCTGGATCAGGAAACCGGCAAGCTGCGCTGGAAAAAGACGCTGACTGGCGACCACCGTCTGTTAAGCCAGGGCGATGATCCGTACATACTCATCGAACAGAATGGGCGGCTTGAAGGGTATGATCCTGTAACCGGCAAAGCCGTTTGGTATGACAACGTCGGGAAAAGGACAATGGACGATCCGACCCGGGATTCGTATTTTACGGGAGGATATCGTTATGATCCGATAGCGCCAGCGGACCTTACGACAAGATGGATGCTGCTGGGCAGCCAGTGGGTTCTGTTCAATACGAGGACCGGTGAGCGGGAGGGCGTTTATCCAGCCTCCGAAATGGAACGGTTTGAGGTGCTGGATGAGCGGTATCTGCTGGTGCAGCGTGCGCTGAACGGGAAGTATTTCAGCGGGGCGACCGCTTACGAAAGCGTGCTGTATGACAGCGTTGAAGGGAAGGAAGTCTGGACGCTGAAGGGAAGGGCCTCCCGCGGAATTATTGAGGGCGAGAGAGTCTATCTAACCTTGAACGGCATCCCGGCCGCTGTGAATCAGAAGACCGGCAGCGTGATTTGGAAGATGGATCATTCGTTGCAAGCAAAAGAAGATGTATCCCATCTGGTTGGCAGCAGTTATGGAATATTGGACCGTTACCTGCTTATAAGCCTTGGCAGTGATCTGGTGGTGCTGAACAAGGAGACCGGCAAGAGC
Source organism: Paenibacillus sp. Cedars (assembly GCF_003184205.1). Lineage (NCBI taxonomy): Bacteria > Bacillati > Bacillota > Bacilli > Caryophanales > Paenibacillaceae > Paenibacillus > Paenibacillus sp. Cedars. The sequence continues at coordinate 4,655,175 of NZ_CP020866.1, read as the reverse complement.
TTGGGAAGGTTGCAGCATGTGATCACCGGCAACGTTGACCTGCGTGAGCAGTATGCAAGAAATGGCGCGCTGAACATAACGGAGCATGAGGTGCTGGTTGGAACGGTGAATGGGGCATTCATTCGTTATGATAGGGCAGAATTAGAGGCGCGTCTGGATGAGCTGCTGTAATCTCTTTTTTATAGAAAAACGGTAATGCAAAGGCTATAAAGGAGGAGGACTTGTGGGCAACAGGCTAAAGTTAGCAGGGATTCCTGTCATCAGTTTATTGTTAATCCTGTGTTTGGGCTGCGGGAGCAAGCAGTCAGTGAGTTATGCGTCTGTGTTAAATTATAACGATGAAGAGTATATCGGAAAGGGCATCGAATCTGCGGAAGTTTTTGCCGATGCAGATTTGACCTTGGCGGGTAGGATTCAGAAGCAGCTCGAGCCGGATCAATACCCGGATACGAACCTATCGTCGAATGAACTTCAAGAAGGCACGGAGATCTATATCGTGAATGATGATACGTTGGTAGCTCTGCAAGAAGACAGGAGTTTCAAAGTGTTTGAGCGTATAAACTGAGTGAGGTATAGGGAGGCGTCCTTAAAGTCTGGAGACAGGCTTTAGGGACGTTTTTTCTGCGATTTGGCACATCAATCTTGATTGCCCATGCCCTCAGAACCGGTACAGCAAGGGAGTTGCTGCTCGTTCCTGAGAACGAGTGGCTGTTAGTTGTGGAGACTGATGAAAGGATGGAGCGCCCTCCTAACGGTTGGTGTCTGCATCAAGTTTTGGATGTATCGGTTGCGGAAATCCGGATCACGGCTGTTGAAGGAGCTGCTGCCGTGGTGATTGCAAGCCCCGTGTACAAAGATTCTGGGGTTGGTCGCCAACACCACTATTACGCGAGTAACCCAGGTTCTTGCCGCTGTTCCGACATCTTAACGGACTCCAGATCCGTTATTTGCCTCTTTTAAGCCCTTTTTTGAATCTAACGGACTCAGGATCCCTTATTACCTCATAAAACAAACAAATTGCTGACTCATATCACAAATAACGTATCTCATGTCCGTTAGTCTCAAAAACAACACTTTTCCAGCTAAATAACGTATCCTCTGTCCGTTAGCCCCAAGAGCGGCAGCACCACCACCACTACGTCACCATTGCCACATCGCCACCATGTCACACCACCACCACTACCGCCACCTTGTCACCACCACCGTTACCCTCCCCTCACGGCTACGTTCCCACCGCCGCCACGCAACCGTGCCCCCAGGACCGCCATGCGACCATGCCCCCACCGCCGCCACGCAACCGTGCCCCCAGGACCGCCATGCGACCATGCCCCCACCGCCGCCACGCAACCGTGCCCCAGGACCGCCATGCGACCATCCCCACCATTGCCACGCAACCGTGCCCCCAGGACCGCCATGCCACCCTGTTACCACCGCCACCATCAGCAACGCTGCCAAATTTTAATATGGTTTCATTCTATTGAATGGTATAATATTCCTGGTTCAAAATAACTAGATTTGAAAGTGATACATTCTAAGAGAGATGAGGTTCATGCATGTTAAAAAAAATGTTAATGCTGCTGTTAGCGGTGTGTATGATAGTCCCGACAGCTGCCGGAGCTGCTTATGGCGAGTCGGGCAAGGCAAGCTCTAAGATTGCGATGCTGCTGCCTGATGGCACACCCTTAATGGAGGATGGTACAGCTTGGGTTACTTATACCCGTCTTCCAATGACCAAAATCCCGCTTCCTATGGGTGGGGACCTGAAACAGATTGCGGGATCAAGCGAGTACGGATTCGGTGTGAACAATGCTGGTGGACTGGTCATGTGGGGAGAATCCGGTTTTCAGAATGTGGCGGGCCAGAGTAACGTAAAGCAGGTTGGACAAGGCTACTGGCTGACCTCTGATGGCAACGTTAACCGCCTGGATAGTTCCAAACCGCAAGCCGTAAAGGGCTTTGAGGGGATTTCCATATTTGATGAGAATAAGGGTATTATCGGTGGTGTTACCCAGTCGGGGACAGTATTGTATCACAATAGCGCCTATACGCCGGAGCCCGTGGCCCTGGGTCAAGTGACGGATGTGAACTCCATTCGCAAAATTAAAGTGGCCGGCGACTATGCCGCTATTTTATATAATGACGGAAGGCTCGTACTGTTCAGTACACTTCGCATTAATGGCAGCACAACCTACCTGTCACAAAAACTGATTCAAGATGCAGCTGACATTTCTTTTGGTAAAGAACAGAAGTTGATTATTGTGAAAAAGGATGGGACTGTGTGGAATGCCAAATTGGATGTGTTCACCCAAACATTCGAAATGAACCCGTTGAACGGGATCAGCGGGGTTCAACAGATTGTGGGAATTGGAGGTTCCAAAAGCTTTTTCGCACAATTAATGGATGGCACATGGATAGAGTATGATAACGGACAACAATACGATGTGCCAGTTCCAAGCATTACCAGCGTTACGCTAAAAGTATCGAATAGTAAGCCGAAGGTAGGAAGCTCCATTACTCCAACTGTTGAATTTCAGTATGGTAATGGAGAGAAACACAAGATTCCGGGCAATATGATCGCTTTGTCTGTAGATAAGCCGCACATCATCAAAGCGGTAGAGAAGGGAGCCTACAAAATCCTAGGTGTGGGTGAAGCCACTCTGACGGTGGATATTGCCGGCAAGAAGCAATCGGTCAAGATTGTTTCGGGACTTGGCAAGCCGCTCGAGAACGCCAAGCAGGAGAAGGGTATCACTTATTTGCCGCTGAAGCGGGTATTTGAAGCTTTGGGAGGCACGGTTCAGTATCAGGCAGCTTCCAAGACCTTTGATATTACCATAGGGGAGACGGAGATATATGTTAAGGCGGGTAGTAAACAGGCGAAGATCAACGGTAAAACCGTAAACATGAAAGGAGCTCCGATCCAGAATAAGGGGGAGACACTGGTGTCAGCGGACCTGTTAACCGCAGCGCTGGGTGCAAAGCTAAAGTGGGATGCATCCAAACAGCAAATGACCGTCGCCCTGGGATCAGCACAATTTGTTGTGGAGGGCGAGCAGAAGAAGGCGCAGAACTCCAGTTCAGGAGGAACTTCTGGTAAAAGCAAAATGTCTGCAGTCAATGCAAGCGGGAGTATGGCTGGGTGGAAACTGCTTAAAGGCCATGAATACGAAAAATCCTTGCGGATTTATTTTCAATACAAGAATGGCATCCTGGCTACCAAAACAGAAGATATCCGCAAGGTAGACTTGAATAAAAAGGTTACCTGGACGGATGATAATGGCCGCAAGCGTACCAATACCGTGCGTGAGATCTATTCCCTGTTTACATTGTCCAATGAATATACGTCAGAATGGCTCCTCAAGAAATTTGGCAAGCTCTATGAGGATTGGATGCTGACCTCCCTGGTTGATGCTAACCGGATTGTCGAGCAATACTTGCAGGAGACCGGTCAGATGCCGAGTTATGCTCCAAATGTAACGCTGACGCCGGATGCGGTGTTTGAGTACGAATAGGTTGGAATGATAATGAATTAGAGGACCTCCGGTTCGAATGGAAACATTTGATCCGGAGGTTTTTTCATGGAGCATCGTTCTTTGTTCTGCCAAACTCGAGGCTTTATTAAACATAACCCCTCACAACCTTAACCCCGTCCACTGCCAATATGTGTAGTAAAACAACAGCATGACACCCACATATAGAGGCATACATACCATGCTGAGCTTGACCAGGTCCTTGGCGGGATAAGAGACAGACTCATCCTCGTAATACAAGAGCAACGCTTTTGAGCTTACCGGAAATGTGATGCAGTAATTCATGCCCACCAGCGTCAAGAAAACGACGGCGGAAGCATTAAGCTGAAGCGTCTGGCCCAGCACGATAAATGCCGGGATCATCACCACGGCCCTTGTGGTATGGGATGTGATGTACAAGTGCGAAGTAACGGATACAAGAATGATGATCAGCAGCGTTATGAAGGGAGGGGCTGTCTCCAGAACACGAAGCTTGCTGAACACAATCTGCTGGAGCCAATCCACCACGCCATTCTCAACAAGGGCTTTTCCCAGGGCGGTGGCAGCCGCCACAAACATGATCAAATTCCAGGAAACGCTCTTCATTCCCTGCTTCCATTCCATAATCCCGATGGAAGGCAGCATGAGCAGCATGGCACCAGCCATCGTAATGAACGCAATGTCATAACCATGCCATCCTTCGGTCATCCACAGGACAACCATCCCGGCAATCAAGCCGAGGGTTTTCTTCTCACTGCCAGACAGGGGAAGCTTCTCTGAATACTGATGTCCGGAAGGGATGATATTGCTTTGCGGTTCATCCTTCCAAAACATTATTTTTACGCATAATAGAGCCAACCCGCACATGACAAGCGCAAAAGGCGCTCCCCATATCACCCATGTTACATAGGAGATGTCTGCCCCTGTTGCCCCGTTTAACAGCCCGATCCCAATGATGTGAGAACCGGCCCCGATGACCGTTGCAGACGAAGCGAGCAATATCATCACGGGAAGAAGCATGGCAACCGATTTTTTCTGCTGATCATTCTTCAATAAAGCGTGCAGCTCTCTCACAATGGGAAGTGTCAGGGCGGCTCGTCCGGAGGTAGACGGTATAAAGAAAGTCAAAGGCTGAATCACGAACGCGAGCCACCATAAAAAATGTTCGGGCTTGCGTGCGCGCAGCAGCATAAAGCGAGTGAAGCGAGCGGCCAGACCGCTGGTCTTGACGCTTTCGCCGATGATAAACGAACCGATCATCAGCCAGACGATTTCTTCGGCAATGGATTCGTAAAGCAATGAAGGAGGGGCGCCCTTCAAGGCAACGATGCAGACAAGAGCCCCCAGCGCAATCCATCCCGCCGGCATCTTGGTGAAAATCCATAAAGCCATGGCGATGATAAAAAAAATGAAGGCAGTTTTACCGGAGTACGATAAATGTTCAACCGAAGCGATCCAAATGCTGCAGCCTGCAAAACCGGATAGCATCCATAACCCTTTTGCAGGCCGGATAGACGGCGCTCCGGGGCCAGCCTTGTTCAGCGGCTGGTCTGCGGATGGCATGTATTCAGGCTTCATAATGGCCGATATCCTTCGTTGAGCGTACGGTGGGCGATCTGATACCCGATACGCACATGCCGGAGAGCAGCTTCGGTGCTGTCTGCGATCCACGGCGTTGCGTTTAAGATCGCTTGATCCAGTGAGGCCGGCGTCTGAATAATGCTCGCATAGGCGTCGATTCCATTCTCATAATTAATGGCAGCATTTTCTCCAATGGTTCCTGTAATGGCAATCACGGGGATTCCTTTGGATTTGGCTATTCGCGCAACCTCCGAAGGAATTTTTCCGTTGGGGGTCTGGTAATCCAGGCAGCCCTCGGCCGTTAACACCACATCGGCTTCCAGGATATGCTGCTCGATATTTATGTATTGCATAATCACCTCGTAACGGGGATGAAGTTTCGCGTTGGCAAAAGCAACCAAGCCCGCGCCTAAACCTCCGGATGCTCCGCTTCCGGGAGCCAAGGCGATATCCACGCCAAGCTGGTTGTGTATCAGATGGGCATAGTGCTGGAATGCACTTGCCAAGTGCTCCACTTCTTCAGCAGTGGCTCCCTTCTGCGGACCAAAAACATGGGCAACGCCGTCCCGTCCACACAGCACATTGTGCCAATTACAGGCTACGTCAATGTGTACATCCGTGAGTCTGGGGTCCAAGTCAGCCAGATCGATGGATCGTACTTTAGCCAAATCGCCGCCGCCTCGAATATAGACCGGCTGCCCGGCTTCGTCTGTAAAAACAGCTCCTAGCGCCTGCGCCATCCCTGCACCGCCGTCGGAAGTGCCGGAATCGCCGCATCCAATCAGAATATGATCCACTCCAAAGTCGAGTGCCCCCAGGATCAGCTCTCCTACACCATATGTCGTTGTCCACAGTGGGTTCCGCTGCTCCCTTGGAACTAGCTTTAAGCCAGCGACTGCTGCCATCTCGATGACCGCTGTTTTCTTGTTGTTTTCCGTGTAAATACCGAAATAACTCGTAATGGGTTGACCAACGGGACCCGTAACTTCCTTGTGATACAGACGTCCATGCTTTATATTTACGATGCTCTTGGCAAAGCCCTCGCCGCCATCAATCATCGGAATGACGGTGATGCTGGCATCCAAATTCAGACGATGAACGCCCATTCGCATCGCTTCACCGACTTCTTCCGCATCCAGGCATTCCTTAAACCCTGACGGAATCATAACGATTTTCATATCATATCCTCCTGTTGTCTGTTGATGTTCTAAATGTAGAACAGAAAAACGAGAGCAGGGTTAGAGGCAAATTAGAATTTGCTGTGAAATAATTCCAAGATGGATTGGGAGGAAAGCGGTCTGCCCCTGCTTAGCATAATGAAGATATTTTTTATTCTCAGATTTTATCGATCAATCCAACGTATCCATCTACTGTTAGCCTCCCTCCCTAGATTCCTGCGGCGAATATTATAACTTACATCAAAATATAGTAAACGTAACTGCAAGCCCGCTGGACTTGCGATTTAGAAATGCAAAGGGGGGGACAATCATGAAACGAAGGACACCGCCTGTCCAAACGGCTGGGCCTGGGGACACCTATTCTTCGCCTCCCAGAAGACAGACCCTTTATTGGAGGTTGTTCGCCAACTATTTTCTCCTCATTCTCATTCCCGTTATTGCGGCATCGGTTCTCGCGCAGGTGCTTGTCGTTCGAATTATTGAGAAGGATGCCGAGCGCTTCAACAGCATCATGATGAGCCGATTCTCCGAGCAGACGGATACCGAGCTTCAGTCCTTGAAGACCAGCATGATCAATATCCTCAGCACATCGAGATTGCGGAGCGTGCTACTTGCACCGATGTCTTCGTCGCCGGATGGTCAGCAGCTTCCGGAACTGCTTCATTCGCTGCGGGAGCAGCTGCAGCAGCTGGAATCGGATGATTTGGTCGATAAGGCTTATTATTATTTTGTACACCAGGACCTTATGATTGATGCCGAGACCTACACGAATAAAGCGTATTACTTCCATTCCCGCTATCCCTCGGACCTGAACCGTCGTCCTCAGCTTGAAGCCGAATTATCCGGCAAGAAAATGATGGATTTCTTGGATTCCCCTGCCTCACTAACGGCTTCCATGAGCTACCCGTTCAACACCGCCGCTCCTGAAGTATATCTCCTGGTCGAAGTGAAACGAGACAAGCTTCAGGAGCAGATTCATGTTCCGGAGAGCTGGGTCACGGGCACGGCCATTGTGGATGATACGGGAAGAGTGTTATCCCAAACCGGCTTGACCGGGCAGGATCAGGATGCACTGCAGCAGCGAATACACACAGAGGGCATAGCCCCGCAATTTACGATATCGGACAAGCTCGGGATGTCTTTCATGACCTCAAGCTTCGATGAGTCCTGGCATTATATCAGCATGATCGATTTAGGTACCTTAATGAAGCCGGTGCATATTACCCGCTTTATCAGCTGGTTGTTCCTTGTCTTTTTCCTGATTGTCGGCGCTCTGATTTCGTATTATTTAAGCCGCCGCTTATATCAGCCGATTCGGGAAATCAAGGAAGGGCTGAGATCGCATCACTTCTCGGGGAAGGCCATCCGCCACGAAGGGAATGAGTTCGATGTCATTAAACGCTATTCCCAGTTCATCATGACGGAGAATAAAGAGCTGTTTCAGATGGTGAGCGGGATGCTTCCCATCGTGCAGGAGCAGTTCTTCACGAAAATACTGTTGGGTCAGTATCGTGACGCGTTATCCATTGAGTATTATGCGAAGGAGATTGAATTCTCGTATAGCGAAGCTGCGGCAAGAGCCGTCCTGTGCATCTCATTCCACATGGACCCGTCGATTTACGAGTCCACGTCGGAATCGACCAAGACTTTTCTGCTGACAGAACTCAAGGAGAAGATTCACCGACTTGCACCCGGTATGGTATGGATTTGCCAGACAAGGCCGGATTTACTGGCCTGCATCGTTCAGTTTGATCCGCAGTTGGAGGACCATCCGGTAAGGATGGCGGAGCAGATTCGCCGCATATTCCTGGAGTACAGCACTTATTACAGAGCGACGATCGGAATCGGCAGAACCGTTCACACCATGGAAGAGCTGCACCAGTCCTATGAGCATGCCTTGGCCATGCTGAAGTATCGGGGACTGCACTCTGCCGTTGAAATTTGCAGCAGCCAGCCTTGTCGGGAGACGCAGCAATGGGACCCTTTTCTGTCCGTGCAGGAGGTCCAGCGGATTCACAATCAGTATAAAACCAGGGAGTACGATAAGCTGCTCCAATCCGTGAATACTCTGCTGGAGGAGGGAAAGCGCAAGGACGCGACAGCTGTGCAGATGAAATATTTGCTGGCAGATGTGCTGAATACCTGGATCCGGGCGGTAGAATCGGAGCGGAGCGAATTGAACGTCCCTTATTATGCCGGTCTATTCGAACGATTGAATCGGTGCATGACATGGGACGAGCTGACGCACTGCTTTCAGGATATTCACGGGTTTTTGTTCCGGAAGCCGGTATCAAGCAGTCGAAGTCAACAGTTCATGGAGGTCGTGGAATACATCCATGAGCATTATGATCAAGAGCTGTCGATCGAGTATTTTGCCGGGCTGATGAATATGTCCAGCGGACATTTCAGTCGTACCTTCAAGGATGAAATCGGCGAGAAATACGTGGAGTATATTGCCAAATACCGGCTGATGAAGGCCAAGCAGTTTTTGCTCGAAACCGATTTGAAAATCGACGAAATTGCCGAGAAGGTGGGATATTGGGGCAGGAATTCATTCATTCGGGCTTTCCGCCGATACGAAGGCATCACACCGGCCAAATATCGGAGCTCCCACCAATAGGAGAGAAGAGACTGCATTATTTTCTGAAGTCTCTTTTTTTGCATGGAACCAAGCGGGAAGCCTTGCGCCATGGGCGCTGCAAAACGAGTGTCTCGAGGAAAAGATGCATGCTAGACGCGGGAGAAACACGGCTCGTATAGTGGGGACAACAACACACGAATGTAAATGCTTTCAATCGGAGGTGGGGATTATTGGCGCAGCTAACACGAATCGGCTATGTTCTGAAAAAACATAAAGCGCTCTACTTGCTGATGCTGCCTGGCATTTTGTATTACTTGATATTCAAGTACGCGCCGATGTACGGCATCATCATCGCCTTCCAGGACTATTCGATCGGCAGGGGAATATTGGGAAGCAAGTTTGTTGGATTCAAGCATTTGATTGAATTTTTCTATGTTACCCCCGATGCATGGAAGCTGATTCGCAATACCATCATGCTGAATGTGTACGATCTTCTCTTTCACTTTCCGGCGCCGATTATACTGGCGGTTCTGTTCCATGAGCTGAAGGGGAAATGGTTCAAACGGTTTGTGCAAAACATCAGCTATATGCCGCATTTCCTGTCCACCGTTGTGATTGCGGGCATTCTGGTCACCTTCCTGTCCCCGACAACTGGCGTGGTTAACCATCTGCTCGTCAAGACGTTTGGCATCGAGCCGATCATGTTTCTGGGCATGCCGGAGTGGTTCCGGACAGTTTATGTGGGCTCCGAGATATGGCAGAAGGTGGGATGGGGCACGATTCTCTATTTGGCTGCCATTGCGGGGATTGATCCGACACTGTACGAAGCGGCCAGGATGGATGGAGCGAACCGGTGGCAGCAGGCCCGGCATATTACATTCATCGGCATGGTGCCGGTCATGATTATTTTGTTCGTGCTGTCGCTCGGCAATTTCATGGAGGCGAGTTTTGAGAAAATATTGCTGCTCTACAACACGATGAATTACGAAACGGCGGATGTCATTAACACCTTTGTGTACCGGCGGGGCATTCTTGATGCCGATTTTAGCTTCGCAACCGCGGTGGGCCTGTTCCAATCGGCGATTGGCTTCATTCTGGTCGTAGCGGCCAATCGGATGGTACGCAAATATTCGGAGACCAGCCTGTGGTAAGGGAGGTGCGTGATGAAAAAGCAGGAAAGCTTAGCCTCGAAGCTGTTTGATGTACTCAACGTATTGTTCATGATTGTGCTGATTATTGTAATGGCCTACCCCATGGTGTACGTATTCTCGGCTTCCATCAGCAATAATGCCCTGGTTGCGAGTGGAGCCGTGCTGCTCTGGCCGAAGAAGATTACGCTGGTCGCGTACGAGCAGCTTGTCTATAACCCCGATCTCTGGGTGAGTTATTGGAATACCATTCGTTACACCTTCGTGCAGACGGTACTGACGCTGATTGCTACCTCCGCGATGGCATATCCGCTTGCGAAGCGGTGGCTGCCCGGCCGAAGGGTAATTTTGCTGCTGGCCGCCTTCACGCTTCTGTTCAGCGGGGGCATGATTCCGACGTTCCTGATCGTTCAGAAGCTGGGGATGCTGGATACGATATGGGCCATTGTGCTTCCGTCGCTGATCAGCACCTGGTACCTGTTTATTATGCGGACATTCTTCGAGGCCTTGCCGGAGGAGCTGGAGGACGCGGCTGCCATCGACGGATGCGGGTCCCTGCAGATTCTCGTGCGGATCGTACTGCCGTTATCCGTACCGGTGATGGTCACGATCGGTCTGTTCACGGCCGTGAATCAATGGAACTCCTTCTTCAGCGCTTTGATCTATCTGAATGACCGGGATATGTACCCGCTGCAAATCATGATGCGCAATATCCTGATCGCCGGTACGAATGTGCAGGGCGAAGGGGATCTGACTCATCTGGAAACGCTGAAATACGCCATGATCATGATTGGCACACTGCCGATTCTGTGCGTCTATCCGTTTATCCAGAAATATTTTGTACAGGGCACGATGATTGGAGGCATTAAGGGGTAGCTGTGGATTTTATGAAAATCCATCTCTATACGTTGTCATTATAAAAGGAGGTTAGGAAATGCAGCGAAAGGGGTTCAGAACGGCGATTGCCATCCTGCTGCTTGGTGTGATGCTTGTTACGGGGTGCACCAGTGGCGGCAAAGATGATTCGGGGACGTTAAGTCCTGACAAACCGGTTACCTTCTCATGGCTGGTATACGACCGGGTGGAGGGGAAGGTTCGGGATGACTGGGAGATTTTCAAAGAGATTGAAGCCAAGACGGGCGTGAAAGTGAAGTTTCAAATCGTAAGCCAGGAAGGACTTGAGGAGAAAAGGCAGATCATGATTGCGACGAACACCGCTACGGATTTTATCCAGGTACCGACCCAGGATGGCAGGGAGCATGGACCGGAGAAGGTATTCTTAAACCTGAATGATTATTTGGATCGGGCACCTAATCTCAAAGCATTTTACGAGAAATATCCTGAAGCCAAAGCGCTGGCAACGGGCACGGATGGAGGGCTGTACACGGTACCCGTCCTGGAAGGGGATGCGGAAGGCAAGGGATTTAACTTCATCTGGTATGCCCGCAAGGACATTATGGATCAGTACGGGATTCAGGCGCCCACCACGGTGGATGAATTTTATCAGTATCTGAAAATATTGAAGGAAAAGGTTCCGGATTCCTATCCGCTCATCTCAAACGCTATCGTTGGGGATACGGGACTGTATACGACATTCGGGCGCATATTTACCGGCATCAGCGGCTTTTATAATCTCGATCCGACAACGGATCAATATGCGTTCGCTCCATACCATGAGAATTATCAGGATATGCTGGTATTTCTGAACAAGCTGTACGCGGAAAAATTGCTGGATCCGGAATTCTCGCTGCTGACGCAAGCGCAGTGGGAGGAGCGAATATTAACCGGCAAATCGCTGGTTACGTTTTTCTGGAAGGCGGATCTGGAGTCGCTTGTAGCGAAGGCGCGCGGTGCCGGTACTGCCGAATATGAGCTGGATGCCATTCCTTCCTTTGCCGCTGAAGGGATCAAGAACTACCAGTTCTCCCGTCCTGTCGTAGGTACTGTCGGCAGAGCCATTTCGGCGAAAGTCAAGGATAAGGAGCGCGCGGTTCAATTCCTTGATTATTTGGTCAGCGAAGAGGGAACGAACTACCTGTCCTTAGGCATTGAAGGCAAATCATATACGATGGAGAACGGCAAGGCGGTATACAACAAGGAGTTCGGCGAATCTCCGTTTAATGCCCTGCGTAAGGATTGGGGCGTATGGTATGACCTTATCACCTTGAATAACGCCAAATCCCGTGAAGTGTGGGAGCGCGGTTTGAGCGAGAAGAGCAAGGATATCAACGCAAGGTATGAGCAGTATATCGTCCCGGCACCGAAGCAGATTGTCAAGACGGAAGAGGAGCTGGAACTGGAAAAATCAAAACTCAACAATCTGAACAAATTCCTGGAACAGAAGGTGACGGAGTTCGTAACCGGCAAAACACCAATTAACGATACGACGTACCAGCAATTTATCGATCAGGCCAAGAAACTTGGTTCCGACGAACTCCTTGCTATGTATAACACGGCGTATACACGCACATACGGCGACAAGTAATCTGCGATAGAGTGGAGGAATCAGGCAATGGACGACTACCAAATTATCGATGTCGACGTTCATAACGAACAGGACGATCGGGCGCTGCTTCCGTATTTGCAGGAGCCCTGGCGTTCGCGGGTAGCGGCATCCGGAATCGGTTATGCCGGGTCCGGTTACTATTCGCCGATCGGCGTGATGAAAAAAGATTCGATCCCTCCGGGGGGAGGCAAAGCCGGCTCCGACCCTGACTATATGATTAAACAGCTAATCGAAGGCTACAACCTGGATTACGCTGTACTGACGGGGGTCGTCTACAACATCTCGTCGACACATGACCCGGATTTCGCAGCGGCCATATGCTCGGCTTATAACGATTATTTGATAGCCGAGTGGCTCGGCAAGCATAAAGCCTTCAAGGGCGCGATGGCGGTAGCCACCCAGGATCCGCTGCTGGCGGCACGCGAGATTGACCGGATCGGCGGCCATCCGGATATCGTAGAGGTCATGATCTCCAGCGCGGCGCGTTCGCCGCTCGGGCAGCGCCACTATCATCCGATTTACGAAGCGGCGGAGCGCCATGGTCTTCCGGTCGCGCTCCATCCGGGAGCGGAAGGCGGCGGGAGCTCGACGGCTCCCACCGCGGCCGGCTACCCGGCACGCTACATTGAGTGGCACACCTGCCTTTCCCAGATGTTTATGGCCCATCTGGTGAGCATGGTCTGCGAGGGCGTGTTCGTGAAGTACCCGAACCTTAAGGTGGTTCTGGTTGAAGGCGGTGTGGCCTGGCTGCCGGGCCTGATGTGGCGGCTGGATAAAAATTATAAAGCGCTGCGCGCAACTGTGCCCTGGCTTACGAGAATGCCAAGCGAGTACATCCGGGATCACTGCTTCTTATCCACGCAGCCGATTGAGGAGCCGGACAATCCGCAGCATCTCATCGATCTCTTCAATATGATCGATGCCGAGAATATGCTGCTGTATTCCAGCGATTACCCGCACTGGGACTTCGACTCGCCGGGGCATATTTTGCGGGGCCTGAAGCCCGAGGCGCGGCGGAAGATCTTTTGCGAGAATGCGAAGCAGCTGTACCGGCTGGATTGAGGGGATGGATGAAGAAGGCACGAGGTTGAAGACTACGGCATCCAACCAATAGAGCATGAGGTGGAGGACACTACGCATCCAGGTAACTATGTACGAGGTAGAGGACGGACTCATTCAACTAATTGTGCATGAGGTGGAAGACAGACTCATTCAACTAGCGCACGAGGAGAATAACGAACTTACCCGACGAATAGCGACGAGATCCAATGATTGCGATGAGATATCCTACTAATTGAGCATTAGAGCCAATTATTGTGATGAGATATCAAACTAATTGAGCAAGAAATTCAATGAATAGCGGTTAATGGCAAGGAGGTGCATGAATGGGAATACATTATGTGCTGGCGGAGGGGGATATTCCGGATGATGGGCATGCGGTCGTAAATATTGAAGGACGCGAAATCGGCATTTACCGGATCAATGGCGAATACCACGCGATTCTCAATTACTGCCCGCATCAAGGGGCGCCGATCTGTGCGGGGCTCGTCTCCGGGACGACGCTTCCCTCGGAGGTGTACGACTACGAATACGGTCGGGCAGGCGAAATTGTCCGCTGCCCCTGGCACGGCTGGGAGTTCGACCTGCAGACAGGCAAGTCGCTGTTCAGCGACCGCATTCGGGTGAAGAAATACAAGGTGGAGGTTCATGAGGGTAAGGTTGGTGTGGTGATGGGGAGGAAGTAGTTGGTGGGTAACGGATTGATGGAAGTAATGGAGGAACAGGTGGAGTATATGGTGGGAGAAATAGGTCACTCAAGTCACCCGCCGGCTTGCATCGGACTGTAGATCCGTTATTTCGTATTATAAGTCGTTTTTTTACAATGTTCCGGACACCAGATCCGCTAATGCACGGATTACGGGTACAAATACTAAGTAAGACAGTAAATAAGGTCCTATGGGTCCGTTCACCCTCTCAAAAGTACTGTTTTTCGAGAAATAAGGTATCCTGTGTCCGGTACGGGAGGCAACTTCCATAATCACCATAAGTGGATTAGCTCAACAAAAACGAAAAGAGCGAGTGTCGAGGGTTATTTACCTTCAACTCGCTCTTTTAAATAGCTGCGGACCACGTCGTGGTCTGGGAACTAGGAACTTTAAAAACAGCAATAACTCTGTGGAAGTGCATTTTTAAAGTACGACTGACCTATTGTTGAACTGGTTTCATTGATTTTGCTACTTCAATCATTTGCTCCCTAGTAAACACAACGCTACTCATTTCAATGTAAGTATCGCCTTGAATCCATGTCAGAAAGCCGCCATTCTGTTGACTGGATGCCCACGACTTAAATCTCCCTTCGATATCGTTCCATGTAACCGGTTCGCCACTCAGATCGAATTTAAATTCATATTCTACCTGTTTGGTTTTAGTGGTCTTGTTTTTAATATCGATGCTTGTAATGGACCGAGTAGTCTTGTAACCGCGGGCTTTATGCTGTTCAACTCCCATTAAATAAATGTCTCCGGACATGTCAAAGTAGCTAAACCGGGTGAAAGTGATTATTTTGTTCCCGGGAAGGTGCGGATAAGGAACTGGAATCTCCAGTTTCCAATCGGTGTGCGGCAGTTGTGGAGCATAAACTACAAAATCCGTGTCCTTGCTGAGCTGTTGCAAAGCTTGAGTTTGCAATGCCTGGCGTTCGACTGGCTGTTCAGTTACAGCCGCCTGCATGGCAGCAGTTCCATGATCATCTGCCGATGCCCCGTGCGGTAATCCAAACAAAAATATGGCACATAATAGTGCCGACATTACTTTCTTCATGTTATACAATCACTCATCACTCCAGCACTATTTGTTTAGGATAGTTTTTCCCGGTTAACCCAATTTATTCCTTCGAAAAAGCTGCTGGCTTGCATTAAAGACTACGTTATATCGTAGTCTTTTTTGCTAAGCACCCTAAGAATTATATTGGTTGCGTTCTATGAAGTATATTTGTTTGCAGTATATGGTTTGCAATGAATCAAGCCCCTCACACCACCCGCGACAACACTAACCCCCCGTAGGCAAACGCGGCCAGGATCACCAAGGCCGGGTGGATTTTGCGGATGTTCATGGCCCAGAAGGCGACGGCGGCGATGCCGAGCGACTGCAGGAGGCCGATGGAGATGACGGAGCTTTTGCCCATCTGCCAGGTCAGGGTTAGCATCATGATGGCGATGACTGGCTGGACCAGGAGGGTCATGCCTTTGACGACCGGTGACGTGCGGTATTTTTGCAGCAGATTCAGCAGCCAAATGAGGGCGACGGCGGAAGGAATAACCGTAGCCGCGAGGGCAAGGGACATGCCCATCCAGCCGTATACGTCATACCCGACAAAAGCGGCGATTTTGGTGGCGATCGGACCGGGGAGTGCATTGCCAAGCGCAAGCATGTTGGAGAACTCCGGATCGGTCAGCCAGCCGTGGTTGGTGACGATCTCCTTGTACATGAGCGGGATGGAAGCGGGACCGCCGCCATAACCGAGCACGTTAGCAATGAAAAAACTGATCAGCAGCTGCAGCCATTCTTCCATTAAGCGGATCCCTCCTTGTCCCGTCTTTGTTTTTTCAATTTGGATACGGTTTTGAAATGCACCGTGCCATAAGCGAGGAACAATATAATCACAATGGCCGGATGAATCTGGAAACTCTCCAGCAGGAGAAACGATACGGCAAAAAATCCGATTCCGGCATAAATGCCGAGGCCCTTCACGGCCTTCTCGCCAAACTCGTAAGCCATCGTTCCCAGCATGACGGCAATGACCGGCGTCACGCCTGCAATCATGCCGGCGACCACTGTGGAGCTGCTGAGGAAGGTGACGGCAGACAGCAGGGCAATCATCGCGATACAGGTTGGGAGGATGTGCGCAAGAACGGCGACAACCGCGCCGAGGGCTCCTTTTTCCCGGTAGCCGAGATAGGCTGCCATCTTCGTGGCGATCGGGCCCGGAAGCGCGTTGGCGAGCGCGAGCACCTCCCCGAATTCATCGTCGCTCAGCCAGTGATAGCGTACAACGGCTTCGTGCCGTATCAGCGGAATAACGGAAGGACCACCGCCGTAGCCGAGTATTCCGGTTCGGACCATGCCGAACGTTAATTCCATGTAGGGGTTGCTATGTTTACTGCTCAAAGGTATGAGTCCTTTCTGTTGTGGGAGTTAGAGCCTGATGCCCATGCGGCTTTTATACCGCTTGATCAAGATTTGGGTGTCTACACTCGTAATGCCGGGAAGCGGGTAGAGTTTCTCATTTAAAAACATTTCCATTTCCTTATGATTGGTAAACAGTCCGTGCATATGCAGTTTGCTGGGCCCAGTCATATGATACAGGCTCGTTACATACGGCTCGTTCTCCAGCGTGTCCGCCACTTGCTGCAGATATTTGGGCTCGACCTCCACGTTGAAAAAAGCAGACACCGAAATCCCCACCTTTTCCGGATTAATGACCGCCGCGAACCGTTCAATAATGCCGTCGTCCATCAGGGCACTGACCCTGGCCTGAACGGCGACACGGGATAATCCGATTTCCTTGGCCAGATCTGTGTACGAGATTCGACCGTTCTTGCCAAGAATCGCCATGATCCTGCGGTCTGTATCGTCAATCACGGGAGGTGAATTCTCCCCGTTAGAATGAATATCCATCGAATGCAGCTCCTTTGACCTTTACTTATATGTAAGGGATTCCTCAGTATTTTATTACAAAACGTAATCAAATCATTCCAATCCATTACGATAAGTCTAAATATATAAGGTATTCATGATGTTTTCAATATGATTTGCAAAGTTTGAAACTTTTTGCGTGCTTTTCAAGTCTAAGTCTATGAATAGAAAATGATAGATTTTCATTCATTGGGTAGTATTACTAAAAATATGAATCTGCATTCAGGAGTCAATTACATTCTATTAAATGGTTGGTTTTATAAAATTACCCTTTTATATCAATATATGATAGGATAATGAAGGTGAATTGCTAGCTTCTTAGAATCTTTTATTGAAAGGCGGCACGGTATGAAAAGATTATTTTGCCTCATTCTGGTTCTCGTTATGATTCTCCCGGTCAGCATGGTTTCAGCAGCGGATGCAAACGGGAAGGAGAGTCAGAGCAAGGCACAGGAAGCCAAGAATATATCGGGGAATACCACGCAAGCGAATAAATCAAAGGACAAACCGATCAGTCTTGTGTTTGCAGGTGACATTCTATTAGACGGTTATGTAGGTAACCAGATTGAGCGGTTCGGTAATTTATATCCGTTCAAGAAGGTGGCTCCCATATTGAAAAAGGCTGACATGGCATTCGCCAATCTGGAGACACCGGTCTCCATTCGGGGCAAGGCCGCGGATAAAACCTTTGCCTTCCGTTCGAAGCCGGAAACACTCCAAGGCCTGGCCTATGCGGGTATCGACGGCGTAACACTCGCCAACAACCACATTCTCGACTATGGACAGCAGGCAATGCTTGATACCATCACACATCTGAAACGCCAGAAGATCGGCTACACGGGAGCCGGGCACAATCTGGATGAGGCCTTCAAGCCTTACGTGCAGAACATTGACGGGAAAAAAGTCGCGGTGCTCGGGGTGAGCCGGGTACTCTCGGGCAATTCTTGGATCGCAGGCAAGAACCACCCGGGTGCCGCTTCCGCCTACACAATGGAGCCGATGCTGACGCACATCAAGAAGTCCGCGAAAAACAACGATTTTACGATTGTGTATATCCACTGGAATCAGGAGTTTGCCGACTATCCGGAAGAATACGCTCGCACGATGGCGAAGCAGATGATCGACGCGGGTGCTGACATCATCGTTGGATCGCACAGCCACACATTGATGGGCATAGAGTATTACAAGAACAAACCGATTTATTATTCGCTCGGAAACTTTGTGTTTAACCGCTCGACCCGGGGCGGGGATAAGACACTGCTGTCGATGATGGTGCATTTCGAGATTCAGGGCTCCAAGATCACGAGCCGGATCACGCCAGTGAAGATTATCAATGGTCAACCGAACCTGATGGACAAGACCTACAATAAGAACATCATTGCGAAGCTGAATAAATTGTCCTACAACGCGAAGATTGATGCCAACGGCAACGTCAGCAAAAAATAATAGGGATTCTCAAAAACAACTGCGGCTATTAGCTGCGGTTGTTTTTTTATGCGCACTCAAAAAAGCCTCCGCGAAAAAATGTCGGAAACTGGCGACAAGGCTTTTTTTCATTCCTCGTATTCGACAAAAACTGCTTTTACGCCACCCGACCGGAAATTCCTGCTCCAAAAAATAAAATAAAGTTTTACTTAATGTATTGTAATTTGAAATAAAATTTCAATATGATGAAGGGAGAAAAGACAAGTTGTTTTGGGCACAGGAGGCGGTGGATACGGATTGGCAGCATACTTTTTTGCAGCCCTTCCAGCTAATGACTGAATGTAAAGCCCCCTGCGGCAGAGTTAACTTCGTCTTAATACAGAATGGAGGTGGAATTAACAAGCCAGCGTTATACTCCCGAGTAGGTCTTTCGTTCGCGGACAGATATACACCGGGGAAGAACAGGAGTCCAAGCATAGAGAAGGAGGAATTGATGTACATGTTAAGGAGTAAAAAGAAAATATCGTCACTGCTGAGCGGAGTGATGTTTCTGTCTTTGCTGTTTCCCGCAGGACAAGCTGCTGCAGCTGATCCGGCAGCCACCGCCCCATCGGTTATAGATATGCGGCAGATGGAGATCGGGCCAGGCGCTACATATACATGGGCGAATATGCAAAAGGGCAGCGGCGAGCAGAAGGTTCACATGGTGGAGTTTAATCCGTCGCAAGGGAATCTGGAGCTTCAGCCTGGCCTGACGGACGGCAAGGTTTATGGCATGCAGGGTGTCAGCAAAATGGCATCCGATGCAGACCAGAAGGACAACCGCGTCATCGCGGCGGTGAACGGAGATTTCTACGATATGTCCACGGGCATTCCGCTCGGATTGTTCATGGGTGACGGGGAGCTTCTGACAGACCCGCCTGGCGGGAGGAACGCCTTTGGGATCAAGAAGGACGGGACCAGCCTGTATGGCAGTCCGAAATTAACGAAAAACGTGACGATTGGCGGAACCGTAAGCAGCTTATCCTCCATCAACCGTTTAAGAGGCGCGGATGCACTTGTTCTCTATACCGAAAAATTTAATGCTACAACAATGACCAATAACCTTGGAGACGAGGTTATTCTGGATATCGTGAGCGGCAGAGTTGCCAGCGGCGAGACCTTGACTATGAAGGTGGCTTCTATTCTTAAGGATCAGGGAAATTCGCCGATAGGTCCGGATCAAGTGGTTCTGTCCGCTTCGGGCTCGCAGCGGAACAAACTCGCCGGGCTGAAGGTGGGGGATGAATTAAGCGCAAGTTTTCAGCTGGATAACGAGTGGCAGGACGTCACGATGGCAATCGGCGGAACGGTGATGCTGGTGCAGGATGGCGTAGTCCAGCAGCATACCGATCCGGCCGTACATCCGAGAACGGTGGTTGGCACTAAAGCCGATGGCTCTGTTGTGCTGTTCGAGGTTGATGGCCGCCAGCCGGGCTTTAGCGAAGGGCTTAACTACATCGAGCTCGGTGAAATGCTGCAGGAGCTCGGCGTGGTTAACGCATTGAACCTGGACGGAGGCGGTTCGGCTACCTTCGTTGCCCGCCTGCCGGGGGAAACGGCGCGCAAAGTGCTCAACTCGCCATCGGACGGCGGGGAGCGCAAGACAGCCAACGGGATTCTGCTGGTGAACACAGCACCCGAGGGAGCTGCGAACAAACTTGTTGTGGCTCCGACGCTGGAGCGAGTGCTGACAGGTTCCTCCGCTGCCTTTAAGACGGCAGCCGTGGATCAGAATCTGCATCCGTCCCAGATGACGGAGACCGCGATATGGAGTGTTGACCCTGCCTACGGGTCCATCGACGCCAGTGGTAAATTTACGGCCGGCAACCAACCGGGAGTGACCGAGGTATCTGTACAATCCGGCAATCTGACCGGAACAGCCGGTTTGGAAATCGTGGATGAGCTGACCGAGCTCAAATTCTCTGACGCGGTGAAGACCTTCTCTTCCGGCTCGACCGAGACGCTCAAGGTCTCGGCGCTTCGTAATGGTCAAGTGGTACAGGCCGACAATAGCCGTTTGGAGTGGCGAGTGGAAGGCGATATCGGGACGATTGACGGAAATGGAACGTTTACCGCCACGGACAAGCAGGACGTCAGCGGCAAAATCTTCGTGAAGTACGGTCAAATTGAGACCTCAATCGAAGTAAACGTAGGACTTCCACCGGTGATGCTTGAGGATTTTGAGAATGGTCTTAGCCGTTATAAACCAAGCTCCGGCGCGCAGATCAAATCGACCAAGGTATCCATTGAAACCGATGAGACCTATATTCGTTCCGGTAATGGCGCATTGAAGCTGGAGTATGATTTTACAGGGATGACCGGCACCTCCGGCGCTTATCTCCAGACAAATGGTACAGCAGACAATATCGAAATTTCGGGCTATCCGGAGAAGATCAGCATGTGGGTGTATGGAGACGGCAACGCGCACTGGCTCCGTGCCCAGATTCGTGACAGCAAAGGAGCGATCCCGCTCGATTTTACCGATCAGACGGTCGGCGTTAATTTCAAGGGATGGAAGTATCTCGAAGCGTCTGTTCCCAAAGGAAGAACTCTTCCACTGGTGATGGACATGCCGGTTCGTTACATGGAAACGCAGGCAACGAAAAAAGACGCCGGAGCTATCTACGTGGACGAAATTCGCGCATTATACGGTCCGGTCCATGACGATATCGAGCCGCCGGTTCTGAAGAATTTCTCGCCCGTTAACGGTGCGGAGATCAAGGTGAACACACCGACCATTACCGTGTATGCCGAGGATGCAGGTTATGATCCTGTGACACATCCGGGCACCACCCTGATTGATCCGGACAAAATCCGGTTTTATCTGGACGGCAGTCTGGTACAGCATACCTTGTATCCGCCGGAAGGAAGAATTCATTACACGCCGAACGTTCCGCTTGCCGATGGTGTCCATCAGGCGAAGGTCACCGTCCGTGATCTCTCGGGTAACCAAACGACTGAGGAATGGAACTTCACCGTAAATACAGGTGCGGCCAGGGTAGTGTACGATACACCGGACACGGTCTATGCGGGAGGCGGCTACACGCTGGATATCGGCGGGGTGAAGACGTCCCAAATCCGCAGTGGTCATATCGATTTCCAATTCGATCCCACCAAAGTGGAGAATCTGGAGCTCATACCGGGGGACAAGCTGAGTCCAGCCCAGGTTAGCGCAGACATTGACGCTACAACAGGAAAGGTCAAAGTGACCTGGAAGGACATCCATACCGCATCCCTGTTGGATACGGATTGGATCGGCCAAATCCGGTATGATGTGAAGAAGAACGCAACCGACAGCAGCATCATATCGCTTACGTCCGGGGCTGTATCTTTCACCGATACGGGGAATACCGAATTTTCATTCTTCGGTCTTCCGATGGAATCCAGGATCGCAACGCATTATACGCTGAGCTGGAATCAGGAAGGAACGGTGCAGGGATACGAGACCGAATTTAAAGTGAGCGATGCCCAGGGTCAGCCTGTGGAAGGTGTACAGATCATGGCTGATGCAGCAGCGGTGGGAACAACGGATGCAGCGGGTATCCTGAAGACGGGGACTCTGACCTCCCAGGTCAAGACGTATACGGTGCAGGCGGTGAAAGGCAATCAATACAGTCCGGCACTGGAATTCAAGGTTTCGCCGCTGGCCGGAAGCCCGACGCCGTTCAACATCAGCGTAGGCATGGGCGAAGATCCGACTACGTCGCGGATGTTCAACTGGCATACAGACCCGGCAACGGACGGGACCATCGTGGAACTGGCCAAGAAATCCGAATTTACGGATTTCGATGTCCCGAATGTCCAGAAAATCGATGGAACCAGCGAGCTGTACCATACCTTGGATCTTGGGACGGTCCGCGTCCATAAAGCGACAGCGTCCGGCCTTGAGCCAGGCACAGAGTATGTGTACCGTGTCGGTGACGGCCAAGGCCATTACAGTGCTCAAGGCTCGTTTAAAACGACCGAGCTTGCGGGAGACACCACGAAATTCCTGTATTTTGCGGATTCTCAGGCCTCTACCGCCAAAGAATTCGAGCTGTGGGGGAACACAATCGACAAAGCGGCAGCCGAGCATCCGGATGCCGAATTCATGGTCCATGCCGGTGATATGGTGGACAAGGGATTCCTGGAAGAACAGTGGAACCATTGGTTCGATGAGGCCCAGAAGCATTTTCTGAATACGACGTTAGTGTCGACCATCGGCAACCATGAAGTGATGGGGACCAAGGAGAACGGGGATTTCCTGGCTCACTTTAACCAGCCGGGCAATGGTTTGGACAGCCTGAAGGGAACGAACTTCTCATTTGATTACAAAGACGTTCATTTCATCATGCTGAACAGCGAGTATCAGCTGGAGAAGCAGAAGCAATGGCTCCAGCAGGATCTCGCTGACAATGACAAGAAATGGACCGTCGCGATGTTCCACCGCGGGCCTTACGGCAGCATTTACGATACCGCCGAGGTGCGCAGCTTGTGGGCGCCCGTGCTGGAGGAATTTGGCGTGGATCTTGTATTAAACGGTCATGATCATATTTATATTCGTTCCTACCCGATGATGGACAATCAAATCGCTGCGGACGGTCAGGGCACGACTTACGTTGTAGCGGGATCGTCAGGTCCCAAATTCTACTCCCATACGGAGCGGGGATGGCATGAGGTGGTCGACGACGAACAGACTCAGATGTACGCCTCCGTGGAAGTGAAGGGAGACGAGCTTCATTTTGTAACCAAAACGGTTGGCGGACGTGTCGTGGACGAGTTTACGCTGACGAAATCGGGAACGAAGCCAGCTCCGGAGCAGATTATAGTGAGCCCGGACCAGCTTAAGCTTGCCGTCGGCGAAAGCCGTGAATTGCAGGCTGAGGTGAAGCCAAGCGGGGCCGAACGAACCGTAGTATGGTCCGTATACAGCTCCGAACCGTCGGATGACATCGTCAGCGTATCAGCAGACGGCATTGTGACGGCTCAAGGGCTGGGGAATGCGGTCGTAAGAGCAACCAGCACGGCGGCACCGGATGTGTATACAGACGTGAATATTTCGGTAGATCGAATCCCGAATGGCAGCATGGAATCGATCGCCTTAAGCGGCAAATCCGAGCTGAAGGTTGGGGATACCGATAAGACGGTTACGGAGGCGGTTTATACCGACGGCAGCCGTATCCGCTTGATCGAAGGCGTAACTTATGGGAGCAGTAAGCCGGAGATAGCCTCGATTGATGAACAGGGCTTGGTACGGGCTTTAGCAGAAGGGGCAACTGTCATTTCGGCAACCTACGAAGGGTTCAAGTCGGAGTACGCCTTGAAGGTGATCACCCGTGGCGGAGGCAATCCCGATCCGGGAACGGAGCCGCCAGTAAACCCACCGGTGAACCCACCGATAAATCCACCAGTACAGCCGCCCGTGACACCGCCGTCTGGCAGTATCACCTTGTCGGCCAGTGATCTTGCAGCTAAGCTGTCGAACGGGCAAGTGACCTTGTCAGTGGATGGAAGCTTTACGGACCTCACATTGCCGGGCAATGCGGCTGACATTCTTAAGGACGGCTCCATACGAATCGAGGCGAACAACTTGGCTATAACGATTCCATCCAAGGTGCTCCGCCAGCTGGGTGGTCTTGCAGATGCTGGCCAGCTTGAGAAGGGCACCATCAAGCTGAGTGCCGTCACATTGTCGGATGCGGAGATGAAGGAGCGCATCGCGCAAGCCGTCCGTGTCTCCGGAGCGAAGCTGACAGCAGCCGGAGCTATGCTGGAGTTCCAGCTTGCACTGACGACAGCGGATGGTCAGGTCCACCGCCTAACCGAGTTCGATCATCCGATGACGCTGGAACTGCCGTTATTCTCAGATGCCAAGGGTTCAAGAATCTCCATGTACTATTTGTCCGGCCATGGAGAGCTGGAGTACATTGGCGGTGTGAGCAAAGACGGTCGCATGTCAGCGGGAATACGTCATTTCAGTGCATACGGTTTGCTTGATTATGAGAAAACCTTTGCGGATGTGCCTTCATCGTTCTGGGCTGCGAAGGTCATCGGTGATTTGGCCGCGAAGCAGCTTATCCAAGGCATCAGCACGGAGCGCTTCGCACCGGCTCAGCAAGTGACCCGAGCCGAATTTGCTGCGATGCTGGTTCGTCTGCTTGACCTTCAAGCAGAACGTTCTGCACCGTTTGCGGATGTAGCTTCAGGCAAATGGTACGCGGAGGCTGTTGCAGCGGCGAGCGAGTCCGGAATCGTGAACGGACTCGGCCAAGACCGTTTTGCACCGGAAGCCCCGATTAAACGTCAGGAAATGGCGGCCATGCTGGTGCGCGCTTATGCCTATGCAATGAAGCAGCAGCAGGAGAACCTGGGCGCGAGCAGCGGATTTACGGATATCGCCGAATCTCCTGACTGGGTTCAGGAAGCGGTAGAAACTGCGTATGCCCTCGGTTTTATCCAGGGCCGCACGCCGAGCCGCTTTGCACCGGAAGGACTAACCACGCGTGCGGAAAGCGCGCAGGTTATCTATAATCTGTTGAATAAGCTAAAGTAAGGCTTAGGCGATTACGCCTCTCTCCACCTGTAGAACATCGCAGAGGAGAGAGGTGTTTATTTTTCAGGTTAAAGTATGGCGGAAGTTCCGATATAATGATATACAGGGTCAATGAACGAAACGTAAGCCGAAGTTACACCTATTCAGCAACTGGAAAGGGGGAAGAGGATGACGGAATACGCGAATACGCCGAAGCCGCCTTATTATGCCTGCATTTTTGTGTCCAAACGAACGGAGGGCGACCGGGGTTACGGAGCGATGTCCGATAAAATGGCGGAACTCGCTGCGCAGCAGCCCGGCTATCTGGGGGTGGAATCCGCTCGGGATGAGGGTCTAGGGATCACGGTTTCGTACTGGGACTCCTTGGAGGCCATACGTTTATGGAAGGAGAACGCGGCTCATCAGGTAGCCCAGGAACGGGGCAAGAACGAGTGGTATGAAAGCTTTGGCTTGCGAATTTGCAAGGTGGAGCGGGACAGCTTCTATAAGCTCTAGGCAAGACCTGATCATGAAGAGGAAGAGGAGGATGATGATGCAGAATTCGGGTAAAATCAGATGGGGAATCATGGGGACAGGCTGGATTGCGGAGCAGTTTGCCGCCGATCTGGCCTATGTGGAGAACGCCCAGTTTCTGGCTGTCGGTTCCCGTACGACCAGCAGTGCAGGTGAGTTTGCGTCTAAATATGATATTCCGCGGGCATATGGGAGTTATGAGGAACTTGTGTCAGATTCCGAAGTCGACGTTGTGTATATCGCAACTCCGCATCCCTTGCACCGGGACAATGTCATGTTGTGTCTTCAAGCAGGGAAATCCGTGCTGTGCGAGAAGCCCTTCACGATCAACGAGGATGAGCTGGAGGAGCTGGTATCGGCTGCGCGGGAGCGGAAGCTGTTCCTGATGGAGGCCATGTGGACGCGTTTTCTTCCACCCATTCGGCAGGTGCGAGCATGGTTGAAGGACGGACTTATCGGCGACGTTCGGTTAGTGAAGGCCGATTTTGGTTTTCGGAGCGGTTGGAATCCGCAAGGCCGTTTGCTCAATCCTGAACTCGGCGGAGGCGCGCTGCTGGATGCAGGGATTTATCCGGTGTCGTTTGCATCGATGATTTTTGGCGCCCAGCCTGAGAAGATATGGAGTACTGCGCATATTGGAGTAACGGGCGTGGATGAGCAGTTCTCGGTTGTGCTATCCTATGAATCGGGCAAGACGGCTTCGTTAAACGGGGCAATCCGTCTCGGATTGACGAATGAAGCTTATATATATGGGACAGGCGGGTATATTCATATTCCGTCTTTCCTGAACGCAACAACCGCTTCTCTTCATGTAGATGGAGCGGAACCGGTACGGGCCCTAGATGATCGTCAGGCGAAGGGTTATAACTTCGAAGCTTACGAAGTGGGACGGTGTCTGCTGGAAGGGCGGCTTGAGAGCGACGTGATGTCATTGGATGAGTCCCTTGCGATCATGAGGCTGCTGGATCAGATCCGGGGCCAATGGGGACTTAAGTACCCTTCGGAAGGATGATAAGTTGGTTCGTGTGCAGCGAAGCAGTGTGGGAGGAACTTCCCGCACTGCTTTTTTTTTTGTGATTAAATACGGATAGCCCAGGAGCAGCGCAGCTTCTTTAAGCGCAGATGTCATTATTTACATAAGTTTTACGGAGAGATAACAAGCCATTAACTCCCCTTTGTTATGCTGGAGCTGTTTGAGAGCGGTGTTGCAGACCCATCCTACATAATAAAAGGAGAGAATTAATGATTAATCACGTGTACAAAAAGCTATTATCCATGCTGTTATCCACGGCACTCGTGTTTGGATTTTTTGCAGGTCTCGGATTCCCGGCAGTGGCGGAAGCCGCAACACCGGGTCAGCCGGATATTTTGCTGCAGCGTAATGCCGATTGGAAATATTTTGATCAGGGACAAGATTTAACGACCGTTTGGCGCGCTACCTATGACGACTCCTCTTGGGCAAATGGACTGGCTCCATTCGGCTATAAGGATAACGGAAGTGGTGTAACCACTGCGGAATTTGGACCGCTTCAGACCGTAATGGACTATGGAACGGACAAAGAACTCAAACACCGCACGACTTACTTCCGTACAAATCTTCAGGTTAACAAGGATCAAATCGACGGTTACGGCCAGATTCTCGGAACGTTTGGCGTTGATGACGGCGCCGTGCTCTATGTCAATGGACATGAAATCAGACGTATGGGGATGCCTGGCGGTGAAATCACGTATTCCACCAAGGCCACTTCCAATAAGGACCTTCCGGTTGTATATGCGGATGTGGACCTGACAGAGCCGCTGAAAACATACCTGCAGGACGGCAGCAACGAAATTGCGGTCGAGGTTCACCAGCAGAGCGACAGCAGCTCGGATCTGTACTTCGATATGGAGCTTATCGCGTTAGAACAGGCTCCGGTGCTGGATATCTCCAAGATTACGGTAACTTTCCATGGAGACACAACAAGCGAGAAAGGATTCACCTGGTATACTCCGCTGGGATCATCCCGGAGCGATGTTCAGGTTGTGGAGAATCGCGGCAGTACGCCTGATTTCGCTCAAGCGCAAGTGTTTCACGGACGGACTTCCATCTCTGCGAACTCTCCGGGCGAACATGTTCATAAAGCGGAAGCGACCGGTCTGGCGGCGGATACGTCCTACTATTTCAGAGTTGGGGACGAAAGTCTGAATCTGTGGAGCGAGGCGGGTACCTTCGAGACGGCACCTGTAAGCGGAGCCTTCTCGTTCATCGACCTGACGGATACGCAGGCGAAGGAGGAAGACGAGGCGATGCTGTCCGCAGCTACCTTGTCCAAGGCGCTTGCGACCATCCCTGATGCCAAATTCGTTGTCCATAATGGGGATGTGGTGGAGAACGGGACTTCGGAGCAGGAGTGGAACTGGCTCTTGGGCCATTCACAGTCCAGCCTTTTGAATACCACAATCGCTCCGTCCGCGGGCAATCATGAGGACAAGAATTACGCTTTCTATGAGCACTTCAATGTGAAGGAGCCGGATAACGCTGCAACAGAGACCGGCGCATATTACTCTTACGACTATAGCAATGCCCATTTCATCGTGCTCAACTCCAATGAGAATTCGGCCGAATATGCGAACTTCTCCGCGGAGCAAGTAGCTTGGATGAAGCAGGATGTGGAGCAAGCGAAGGCTGCAGGGGCAGAATGGATTATCGTAAACATCCACAAGGGTCCTTACACGACTTCGAATCATGCAACCGACAGCGATATCATTGGCGTGAATGGCGTGCGTAGTAAAATCGCGCCTCTAATGAATGAACTTGGAATCGATATGGTGCTCCAGGGTCATGATCACATCTATGCGCGTACGAAGCCGATCAAGCGTGACGGAACGGCTGAAGATGTCACCAAAATTACCGAGACGCTGAACGGTGAGAGCATTGAATATGCGGTCAAGCCGGATGGAACGATCTACATGATCCCAGCGACCGCCGGGGCCAAGGTTTATTTTAAGAACCAGAAGCCGGAGCTCGGGGACGCGTATTTCAATTTGTTTGAGCGCGCGGAAGAGAATCATGCCCGTCTGTACGGGGACACAACCAGCTTAGCCAGAGGCCATGTACAAAATTTCGTCGGGATTACAATCGACGGCAGCAAGCTGACGGCTGTTACGTATGAGATCGATCAGAACCAGAAAAACGCGCAGCCTTTCATCGTGGATCAATTCGGAATCATGAAGGAAACGAAGCCGGATCCTGTTCAGGAGAAAGTGAGCAAGGTGACCGTTACATTCCACGGCGATGCCACAACATCCAAGGGTTTCACCTGGTATACTTCCCAGCAGGTGACAGGCAGTGACCTTCAAGTTGTGGAGAAGACGTCTGCCGCACCGGATTTCACAAACGCCAATTCGTTTAGCGGACGTTCGGCTCCTTCTACGAATTCGGCAGCAGAACTTGTACACAAAGCAGAAGCAGCCAAACTCAAGCCGAATACGACCTACTATTTCCGCGTAGGCGATGAGACACTCGGCGTTTGGAGTGACATGGGAACCTTCCAGACTGCACCGAAGAGCGGAGCGTTTACATTCATTGATCTGGCGGATACGCAGGCGAAGGAAGAAGATGAAGCGGTGCTTTCATCCGAGACGCTTGCCAAGGCGCTTGCTACGGTTCCGGAGGCAGAATTTGTCGTTCACAATGGAGATATCGTGGACAATGGCGTCAAAGAAGAGCAGTGGGATTGGCTGTTAGGACACTCGCAGGAAAGCCTGCTTCATACAACACTGGCCCCTTCCGCGGGAAATCATGAGGATGAGAACTATGCTTTCATTGAGCATTTTAATCTGCAGCAGCCGGAGCATTCAGCAACGGAGACCGGAGCTTATTATTCGTACGATTACAGCAACGCACATTTCGTTGTGTTGAATTCGAATGAAGGCTCGGCGGAATACGATAACTTCTCGGTAGAGCAAGTAGAGTGGCTTAAACAGGATGTCCAAAAAGCCAAGAAGGACGGTGCGCAGTGGGTGATCGTTAACATCCATAAAGGCCCGTACACCACGTCGAACCATGCAACAGACTCCGATATTATGGGGGCTAACGGTGTTCGTACCAAGATAGCTCCGATAATGGCAGAGCTTGGCATTGATTTTGTGTTGCAGGGTCATGATCACATCTATGCACGGACCAAGCCGATCAAGTCGGATGGCAAGGCGGCAGAACCGGTGAAAATTACGGAGATGTTAAACGGTGAGAAGCTGGAATACTCGGTAAATCCTGACGGTACAATCTATTTGATTCCGGCAACCGCAGGTCCGAAGGTCTATTATAAGAACCCTAGCTCAAGTCTGGGGGAAGCGTACTACAACCTCTTCGAAATTGCAGACGAAAATCACGCTGCCAAATACGGTCCGGACCCGAGCGATAACCGGAGACCAAAACGCAGCCAGGTGCAAAATTTCGTCGGCATTACGATTGACGGCGGCAAGCTGACGGCTGTTACGTACGAAATCGATCAGAACCTGAATGGAGCACAGCCATTTATTATCGATCAATTCGGAATTGTGAAGAAGGATGTTCAGACGCCGAATCCGGATCCAGGGACTCCTAATCCTGGCACACCGGATCCGGGTCCTGGCACATCCAATCCAGGATCAGGAACCAACTCGGGCTCGGGCAGCAATCCAGGCTCCGGTTCCGGTAATGAGACCCATCCTGGCAATGGATCGGGCACAGGCTCTCAGCCTGGCACCAATCCAGGCTCGGGTTCCGGCAACGGGAATCCGCCAGTCATCCTGAAGGATACGGCGGGACACTGGGCCAAATCAGCCATCGATAAGGCCGTGGCAGCAGGCTTCGTGAACGGTTATGGCGACGGAACCTTCCGTCCGAATCAACATGTAACGCGTGCAGAATTCATCACTATGCTGGGACGTGCATTGGGTCTGAATGCAGGTGGTACTGCCCTGACGTTCACAGATACAGCGAAGATCCCTTCCTGGGCGAAGGATGCTGTAGCCCAGGCGTCAGAAGCCGGCATTATAAGCGGCTACAAGGATGGATCCTTCGGCCCTCATCAAGGGTTATCCCGAGCAGAGCTGGTTGCTATGGTTGTTCGCGCCAGCGGGATCGGTACCGATTCTGCAACGAAGCTGAGTTTTAACGATACGAAGGATATCCCGGCTTGGGCGCGGCCTTATGTAGCCGCTGCAGTTGAAGCAGGGCTTGTAGGTGGAGTGGGCAATAACCGCTTTGCTCCACAGCAGGTCGCCACCCGGGCGGAAGCCGTAACACTTATTATCGGACTTCTTGAATATACGAAATAAAGGAAGAGTTGGAAGAAGCCAATGCGGGAGTTTTGTCCCGTGTTGGCTTTTTTATGCCGTCTACGTCAAGGACTATGAAAATTCCTGCTTAAAATATAAAATTTTATTTTATTAAAACTATTGAAATTTGAAATAAAATTTCAATATGATAGAGCTAGAGATGAACGAGAGATCAGGTCCATCGCGATCATCTACTCTAGCGAGGAATCGGAGGTGAGTGTCAGCCCGATTTACTTACAGATTGGGATCAAGGTTTAGGATTGTAAGCACTCATACTATAGGGAGTGAATTGATGAATGATAACCAAAAGGCGTGTCTATCGAAGCAGCAAGTCTGTCCTGTCCATGACACTGGCGTTAGCCGTGATGTTCAGTTCGGCCGTTTCCGCGTGGGGCAATTCCATTGAAACGAATGCAAGCGGCGGAGAGCCGGGAGCGGTGGTGCTGGAGGATTTCGAATCAGTAACGAATCTGTTTGCGTCTTCCGTAAGGGGGAAGGCCGAACTGGATTTAGCGGAGAGGCCGGAGCGAATCTATTACGGGCGTCACGCTGCAGCTTTAACTTATGATTTTGTAGGCAGCGAATCCGGCACCTCGGCGGCTTATCTCAACTTCAAAGACCCGGATGGATCAACAGGCAGAAGCATTCCCGGATCACCGAAGGCACTCGGCTTATGGGTTTACGGCGACGGCGGCAACCACTGGCTCCGTGCGCAGCTTCAGGATTCTGCAGGCGGTAAGCATGCCGTTGATTTAACAGCCACCACCTCCGGTTTTAGCTGGAAGGGCTGGAAATACGTCAAATTTAACGTTCCCTCGGCCATCAAGACTCCTCTCAAAGTGAATCAAATCTACGTCACCGAATTAAAAGACACGAATAAAAACAAAGGTACTGTATACTTCGACAGACTAACCGCATTCTATACGGGTTCCCCGGTATACGGGCTCGACATCGGCGGGCTGACGCCCATGGGTGCTGGAGAATCGGTCATGCCGCAAGTCTATGCAACTTATGAAGGTCAGACGGAACCAGCCTTACTGACATCCGGCGTGAAACTGACCAGCAGTGACGAAACCATCGCTACCGTTACGGGCGCTACATACGACACCATTGAGGCCTTGAAGCCGGGAATGGTGACCATCACGGCTGAGTACGGCGATGCGCCTAGGGCTCAATATGAGCTTCATATTACGCAGGATACTCCGGTTCCCTATGAATTGCTGTTATCCGGACCGCTTCATATGGAGACTAGCGTTACCGGCGACATGAGAACCAGCGTGGTTTACTCCGTCTACGGAAACCAGACCGATCCTGTGTGGATGACCGAAGGGATCAGTTATACAAGCGATCAGCCAGGCGTTGTGTCGGTCGACCAAGCGGGTCAATTGACCGCGGTTTCCGAAGGAACGGCAGCCATTACCGCCTCGTATCGGGGAGCTGCAACACAGCACACCATTACGGTGACAGATCCTGTTCCTGTTCTGCAGAGCATTGAACTTCAAGGACTTACGTCCGTGACGGTAGGAGATTCTTTTGAAACGGTTGTATCGGCTACGTACTCCTGGATGAATGAGCCGGTAACTATAGAAGAAGACGTTACGTTTACCAGCAGCAATTCAACCGTCGCTTCTGTTACGGATCAAGGGGTTGTAAGCGGTTTGAAGGTAGGCTCCGCTAGAATAACAGCCACATTCCAGGGAAAGAGCAGCTCGCTCTACATTACGGTAAATGAAACCCCGGAGCATCCGAAAACGGAGATGAGGGCAGCTTGGATCGCTACCGTTGACAACATTGACTGGCCAGCCAAAGGGGTCACCGATCCGGCCCAGCAGAAGGAGCAGTTTATCAGCCTGCTTGATCAGCTGGAGAATGCGGGGATGAATGCGGTCATTATGCAGATCAAACCAACCGCGGATGCATTTTATCCGTCAGAGTATGGGCCTTGGTCGGAATGGCTGACAGGTGAACAAGGCAAGAATCCGGGTTATGATCCGCTGGCATTCCTGCTCGAGGAAGTGCATAAGCGAAACATGGAGTTTCACGCCTGGTTCAATCCATACCGCATCAGTCTTCAAGGGGACGTCAACCAGCTTGTAGAGGATCACCCGGCCAGACAGCACCCGGAATGGGTTGAGGAATATGGCGGAAAGCTGTATTTCAATCCAGGGGTACCGGAGGCACAGCAGTTCATCATTGATGGAGTCCTGGAAGTCGTTCGGAATTACGATATCGATGCCGTGCATTTTGACGATTATTTCTACCCGTATCCCGTAACCGGCGTGGATTTCCCGGATACGGATACCTTTAATCAATACAAGGGCTCCTTTACAAATAAGAGTGATTGGAGAAGAAATAACGTTAATGAATTTATTCAGAACGTGAACGAAGCCATCAAGGCAGAGAAGAGTTACATGAAATTCGGCATCAGCCCGTTCGGTATTTGGAAAAACAAATCCAGCGACCAGGCCGGCTCCGAAACGACGGGCCTTGAGAGCTATCATGCGATTTACGCGGATTCGAAGAAATGGGTCGAAGAAGAGTGGGTCGACTATATTACGCCGCAGATTTATTGGAATATCGGGTACTCCGCAGCGGCCTACGATAAGCTGATCGATTGGTGGAACGGTGTCGCTGCCGGTAAGAATGTACATCTGTACAGCGGACAGGCGGTGTATAGAATCGGGACAACACCTGAATGGTCCAATCCCGAGGAAATGCCGAACCAGGTGAAGTACAACCGCAATTTTGAGGAAGTCCGGGGCAGCATGTATTTCAGCTCCAAATGGTTCGCGCTGAATCAGCTCGGATTCACGGACAGACTGAAGAACGATCTGTACCGATATCCGGCACTCATCCCGGCTATGCCTTGGATTGATTCGGCGGCACCCTCTGCGCCCAAGCAGCCGAGGGCCAATCGAGCACAGGAAGGTGTGAAGCTCAGCTGGTCTTCGATTGACGACGAGACATATTACGCGGTTTATCGTTTTGATGGACGAGCCGCCGGCAATATGCAGGACCCGGCGCATTTGTTAGGGACCTTCAGGAAAACAGCCGGTATAACGCAGTCCTATATCGATCATACTGTCGCAAAGGGACAAACCTACACGTATGTTGTGACGGCTGTCGATCGTTTGCATAACGAGAGCAGTCAGAGTCCATCCGTAACGATAACAGCGGGAGACAGCGGCGAGCCGCCGGTTGACCCGCCGGTTGACCCGCCGGTTGACCCGCCGGGGAATCCGAGTCCACCGGTGACGCCTCCAGTGACCCCGCCTGTAACTCCACCGGTCACTCCGCCGGTGACACCTCCTGTAACGCCGCCGACTCCGCCGAAACCTCCGGTGTTCAACGATGTGGACAGCATAGGCTGGGCGAAAGCGGCGATTGAGGAACTCGCTGCGCTTGGTATCGTAAAGGGAGTGGGGCAGGATTCGTTTCAGCCGCTGAAATCGGTGACACGAGCCGAATTTCTGGCCATGCTGGTCCGAGCCTTCCAGCTAACAGGGGAGGCAGAGCTTGAATTTACCGATGTAAGGCCATCCGATTGGCACTATGCGATCATCGCATCTGCGGTAGAGGCCGGGCTGGCCCAAGGCATCGGCGGCGGCAAATTCGAGCCGAACCGGCCGATAACCCGTCAGGAAATGGCGATCATGAGCGCCAATGCATTGACATTATTCACCGATATGAAGGCACAGGATGAGGATGGTACCTTGGCGAAGTTTAAAGACGGCAGCAGCATTGCAGGTTATGCAAGAAACGCAGTGGCACTCTTGGCCGAGAAAGGCATGATCCAAGGAACCGGAAATGATCAGTTCACGCCGAAAGGAATCGCCAATCGAGCTCAGGCAGCGGTGATCATCTATAATCTGTTGAATCTTTAGGGTGATAAGAGTGACAAAGGGACATCCCGGGCTATAAGCCTCGGGATGTCCCTTTTGCCGCTTTGTTCAGGTAGACATGCTCCATGGTACAATAGAAGTATTACGAGCTGGAGTGTGGTGCATGGTCAAGAAATTAGCAATGGCATTAGTGTACATTGCCATAGGCGGTCTTATTTACGTTTACGGCGATGCTATTCTTGCATGGATTCAGACGACGGACAGCATGATGCTCATTATGTTCATGGCGGTCATCATGGCCTTGTTCCCCGTGATTCCGTATCCGATTGTCGGAGGTGTTATCGGTGCTGCCTTGGGTCCGGTTATCGGCGGACTGATCACTTGGGTCGGGTCAACCGCCGCTTCCATCCTTATGTTTATGTTCATTCGATACGGTTATCAGGAATGGGGCACCCGGATGCTTCATCGTTATGACCGTTTAGGAAAAGTGACAACGATGTTCGAACGGAATGCCTTTTTGACCATCCTCTTTACCCGGTTGATTCCGTTTATTCCTTCCATCATTATCAATGTGTATGCCGCTCTCAGCAAGGTGACGTTTACATCGTACACCATGGCGTCCGCCGTAGGTAAAATCCCTGCGATGCTGCTGTTCTCGATGGTAGG
This sequence comes from Paenibacillus sp. Cedars, assembly GCF_003184205.1. Lineage (NCBI taxonomy): Bacteria > Bacillati > Bacillota > Bacilli > Caryophanales > Paenibacillaceae > Paenibacillus > Paenibacillus sp. Cedars. The sequence continues at coordinate 4,619,656 of NZ_CP020866.1, read as the reverse complement.
AGATAATCTGATGACCGACCCTTCCCATATCATCATAACTATAGGTGTGTATGGAGTCTTTCTGGCCGTAACGCTTCTCGTATACCGATGGTCGGGCTTTGGCCGTTCAGGTAGAACGGAGGCCGAACGGCTATAGCAACTCAATGGGTGGGTTATTCCGTTCTGTCGGGACGGTGGCCTCACCCTTTTTCTTTTGGAACCACGCCCGTACGGCCTCGATCTCTTGCTGATCCATCCCGCTTAAACTTTCGTTGATCTCGCTGAATATCATCTTCACCTGAAGAGACAGAAGACCTCTTCTGCGCTGCCTGCGGGTACCCGAAATTTCCAAGGCAATAATCTGTGGACGGCGAATATACCTTGTGGACAGCGCAACGAAACGGCTGCGGATCGTAAGCTGCTTATCGGTTACATTTAAACCGGAATCCCTGTGTGAGCGGAGCCCCCAGCTTACAGCCAGCGGAAGCAGCAGAAGCGATAACATACCCGGCATTTCAAAATACCAAATACACGCGGCGCTTGCCGCTGCGGCAAAGCCGAGCTTCCACCGAAGGTACATCCACTTTGCACGGGAAGGAGGAGAAGCCGAAATGGCTTGAGCTGTAAATTGGGGTGTAACCCGCTCCAGGAGCTCCGGAATATCCGTGGTCTTCAGCAGAGGGTGTAGCATGAAATGCTTATCGGATTCTGAAGTAAGCACATGAACCTTCACCTCGGCGTAACCGAACCAGCGCCGGAACACGCCCTCCTTCACTGTAATAGCGAGTACTCGCTCAGGAGAGAAGAGCAATCTTTTTTTCTCCAGCAGTCCGCAGCTGACCGAGATTTGTTTGCCGATACGCTCGACCGTAAATCCCGCATATTTAATCGTGTAGAGCACGGCAGAGAGCAGCCAGGACACAACAAGCGCCAATACGGCGATGCTGATCCAGCTGCCGGGCAAGAGCTTGCCTGCCGATTGAAACGCCGACTGGTACATCTGATCGGGTAGCAGGTCATCGGCAAAAGACAGAATACCGCCCACAAAGGCTAAAGCCAGTGACAAATTGGGTGAGGACAGCGCCGCGATGAGCAGTCGTCCCGTGGATAGCTGCAGCAGCGTGCTGCGTTCCTCCTCCACCGTGAATGGATCGCCCGCGTTTCTTCTATCTGCAGCGTTAGGATCGGCGTTTATGGCCGGAGTGTTTTGCCGACTCATGTTAAGGTCTGACGGGTCAATGGATTCATGGATCGTCTGTGGCTCCGGCAGCTGGACAGATAGCCCTTCCGACTCGTCGGGCAAGTTGTGTTCAGATTGCTCGCGGCCCTCATAAGTTTGCTGCTGAACCTCACGTTCCGTCTGTCTGGTTCGGGTTCGTTCTCGCAACCAGCGCTGGAGCCGTTCACCTTCGCTATTGGTGATGGCAGGCAATAAGCCGCCGCCTTCCGTTTTGCCTGGAGTTTCGATGCGAACCTGCGTAAGCCCCAGTATTCGCTGCAGTAGAGGCTGCTCCATATTCATGGAGTGAATGCGGCCGGTGTAGATGGATAACTCCTCACGGAACAGAACGCCTCGGCGGATGAGGATTTTGTCTTCCTCTAACGTATAGACGAAGCGTTTCCACTTCAGGTATCCGTATAACAGAAGCAGCCCGGCGATGATCACGATGACAGCGGATAGCCAGTACCAGGGGATATCACGCAGCGATTTTCCGTTCAGGAATTTAATGGATACCAGGGCCGCAATCGGAATGAGCGATTTTACGCTGTTAACGAGCGGAAACAGGATGAACAGCCGGTGAAGCCTTGTCGGTTCATTCATCGTGATCCACCACTTTTGCCAGCTCGCCAATCTGTTTTTTCAGTTCCTCTGCTTCCTCCAGCTTAAGCGCTTGAATGACATGTGTTGTTGCAGCGGTAACGACTTTTACCTTGGCCAAGCCATATTTGCGTAGGAGTGGTCCCCGCTCCAGCTCGACATGCTGAACGCGCGTCATTGGGACGAGGGTATCGCTGAGCCAGATCCAGCCGGAGCGCAGCTCCAATTCTTCCTCACTTACCTTATAGCCGAATTGCTTGTAGGTGAAAGAAGGCACAGCCCAAGTAAACCAGGCCCCGATAGCCAGCAGTCCGAGCGTGATCCATCCCGGAATCAAGGTCCATCCCAGCATGCCAGCCACAATGAGATAAGCGGTTGCCGCAAGTAGAATAACCCCATCTGTAATGAAGCCTGATATACGAGAGATGGTTACCGAGTCCGGGTGACACCTGTGCATGGTGTCGAGTCGATTGTTCATGTAGGTTCCTCCTTGATGTAACAAGATCGAACAGTCATTGCGTATTCTATGTATGTCTACGTTGCATGGGAAAGGAGCGTTTCATCCTCCCCTTTGAATGGCCGTGCCCTCATTGTAGCATAACAGTTTAACGACGCTCTGAACCTGACCTAACGGTTACTTGAACACATCCCGGATCGGTTAAGCTGGAATTAAGGAAATCGTCAGGCATTCCCGATAGGAGTGTTGCCTTCGAGAAGGCAGTATAAACAGATGTTCTGAAATACTCTCATAAGGCTTGAGCGTGAAGTTTCCTATATAATGAAGTGATTGTAGAATGAAAGGGTAGCGTGTCATGAAAATAGATCGACTGTTAGCCATTACCGTGCTGCTTCTTAATCGGGGGAGACTCAGCGCCAAAGAGCTTGCCGAGCGGTTTGAAGTATCGAGCAAAACCATTTACCGCGATATGGATACGCTATGCCGGGCTGGAATTCCGATTGCAGCCCACCAAGGGATATCCGGCGGATTCGAGATTATGGAACATTATATGATAGACAAGTACTGGTTATCGGCTGAGGAGATGAGTACGCTTGTCACAGCGGTCAAAGGGCTCAGCAGTGCGCTGGATGATCAGCAGATGGACATGCTGCTTGAGAAGGTAAAAGCGCTGCTGCACCGGGTAGAGCAGGGACATGGAGATGAATACCGGAGGAACCGGGATCCGGTTATTATGGATTTCCAGCCATGGGGACAGCGTCAAGGTTTGAAACCTGCCGTGAGCTTGCTCAAGAAGGCAATCCTTCAAAAGCGCCGAGTCAGCATGGCATATATAGATGCCAAAGGAGCTGCGGAGCAAAGAAACATAGAACCTGCGTCACTGATTCTGAAGGGGAATATCTGGTATGTGCATGCCTTTTGTTTGGAGCGGGAAGATCATCGCGTATTCCGGTTGTCACGAATGCAGGATATTCAGATCCTGAGTGAGACTTACAAGCCAAGACCATTGCCGAGTCTGGAGCGATTGGAATGGGAGTCCTCCTGGTCAAACGCCCGGGAGGAGGAGACAGTGCTGTTATTCCATTCCAACGCGCGGCAGAGGATGGCGGATATGTTTTCGCCGGAGCAGATATCCGTTAACCCGGACGGGTCTTTACGCGTGCACGTGTTATACCGATTGGATGAATGGTTTTACGGCATGGTGCTAAGCTTCGGGGATCAGGTGATGGTCGAGCGTCCCGCCGAGGCAGCCGAGGAAGTGAAGCGAAGGGCGCAATTAATCATGCGGCGCTACGATAACCAGGACAGATAGATGTCCACGTTACCTCTGTAGAATGGAGTTATATTCATTTCAAGGAGGATACAGCATGAGTAATAGCAATGAGAAGCAAATCGAGCGATTCGTAGAGGTCAGACCCGCCATGTCGATTCAGGGTGTCGGTGTACGAACGACAAATGAAGCGGAGGCAGGACCGTTAGCCAAGATACCCTCATTATGGGATCGATATTTCCAAAGCGGGCTGCAGGCATCATTGTCCGATAAGGATCAGGCTATTTATGCTCTATATACCGATTACGAGAGCGATGCGTCCCGGGCGTACACCCTGGTCATCGGTAACCGGATGGATGAAGGCGCAGCTGCCGAACCGTCCGATGAACTGCTTCAAGCGCACGTCCCGGCATCCAAGTATTTGGTGTTTCGGACAAGGCGAGGCCCTTTAATGGAGATCGTACCGCAGGTATGGTATGAAATTTGGAGCTACTTCGAGCAAGCAGAGGAGAAAAGGACGTTCACAGGAGACTATGAACGATACGATACGCTGCAGTTTGATCCCGCCAATACTGTGGTGGATGTGTATATCGCCATTGAATCGTAATCAAGCACCAAGCGGCTCCAGCATGTAAGGAGCCGTCTATTATGGGAAGTTACAGCTCTCGTTCCTATGTCTGTGCAACAGGCGTAGGGCGTGAGTTTTTTTCATTATAAGGCAGCGACGGGCAGTTCATGAGCAATCTTCAGATATGACTCCATATGTAAGCGATGAAATCTAATATAAAGATTATTCCTGTTATGGAATTAATTTGATATCGTTGTGGCGAATACATAACGAGGTGCACATCGATTGTGTATTCATATGATGCGTGTATTCAATGACAATGCAAAGGAGACAAGAGCTTTGGAATAAAGGGCTCCGCCCAATTCAAATTCGAAAGGATGAGATGGATGAAAAAAATATGGAGTTTGATTTTATCTGCTGGTTTGGCCGTGTCATGGTATGGTTTAGCGCCATCAACGGCGGAGGCGGCTTCCACCGTTGTCAATGAGACGATTCGCGTTGAGGCCGGGCAAACCTTTGACGGAAAAGGCCAGACGTATGTAGCCAATCCGGACACGCTGGGGGATGGAAGTCAAGCCGAGAATCAGAAGCCGGTCTTCCGGCTGGAGGCAGGAGCTACCCTGAAGAATCTCACAATTGGAGCACCAGCCGCGGACGGAGTTCATTGTTATGGCAACTGCACAATCCTCGATGTGACATGGGCAGATGTAGGCGAGGATGCGCTGACACTGAAATCGTCGGGAACCGTGAATATCACGGGCGGCGGGGCGTATAAAGCCTACGATAAGGTGTTCCAGATCAATGCAGCGGGAACAATTAACATTAAGAACTTCAAAGCAAACGATATCGGCAAGCTGGTTCGGCAAAATGGAGGCACCTCATTCAAAGTGGTCATGAATGTGGAGAATAGCGACATCTCCCAAGTGAAGGATGCGATTCTGAGAACGGACAGCAGCACGACGACAGGGCGGATCGTGAATACGAGGTATTCCGGTGTGCCGACCTTGTTCAAGGGTTTTGCGTCAGGCAATACGACCCAGTCCGGGAATACGCCTTATTAGAATTCGACAAGCATAGACTCTAAGCTAAAAAGCCCGGAAGCAGTGTTCATGCTGCTTCCGGGCTTTGTTGGGTTCGTTTTCGTGAGCAGACAAGAGCGGAATCCCACCTGCTCTTCACTAGAGCCAGAGATAATTGGGCGTTACACCTTCTCCATCGTAATGAACGTATGGCTTCCATTAGAGAACGCCGCATTTTTAACGAAACCTGTGGCGGTGTACAGGGCGATGGCACGCGCATTGAACTCGGCAACGGTTAAGCGAAATGATTGGGTATTATGCTGGTTCGAGATGGACTTCAGCACGAAGGTGAAGAATTCACGCCCCCGGCCCTGTCCCGTCCACTCGGGGAGCATTCCGATTCCAAGATCGAGCAGATCCTTATCGTATACACCAAGTCTGACACCTGCAGGTACCTGGGCGGAGACACCGGTGCAGAAGAATCCGATCAGTTGACCGGCTTCATTCAAGACAGCGGTGTAAGGCTGTTCCAACAGCTCTTGCAGCGACTCTTCATCATCATCCTGATTGTACAGGTCATATGGCGGCTCGTATTTCCACTGCAGAATTTGCTTGGCGAGGTCTATGGTCATCAGGCAGGTTACATAGGGCATGCGTATCACCTTTTTCTCTAAATAAGATTATAGTCACCATCCATTGTACGAGAATAGGTGTTATTTGGATAGCAGGCAGTCCCTTTGCTGACTGCTTCATTATCGTGTCTCTCCTAGTGCATGGCTCGTTTCAGATCGCCTTATTCCATTCGAGGACTCTATTCACCCTGCTTCGATTTGGTACAGTTGAGCGGATACCGTCTTCCGTATGCTCTGCCGTAAGCCACGATTCGCTGGATCGTATCCTGTTCCCTCAGTTTGGTGAATGGACATGGGTCGGGGAGTGTGTTCACTTCGAGGATCCAGGGGGTGAGGTCTTGGTCCACGGTGAGGTCGAGCCCTAGCTCGTTCAATGCCGGATACCTATGGCTCATGTGAGCTGCCACCGACAGCGCGTCGGAGGGCCCTGTTGTCAAGTTGGAATGAAGTTTAAACACTTGGCGTGGGTCTGCACCACATGCTGTCTGCGGCAAGTGCTTGGCGGGTAAATTTCTTGCAGCCAATTATGCGGCAAACGATAACACGCTGACACTTGCCCTCACCGTCGAAGAAGCTGCGCTGCATCAAGCTTTTTCCCACCCGAATATCGGCCTAAACACTTTGCGAATGTAATAAGCCAATACGGTCGTTGCGGTCCATGAGCTGCGCGTATTCTGAATGTATTGATCGCTAATTATATAAGTCCGAGTAGAAGTGGGACTCTTCAAACCGAACTCTTCCCACTTCGCCGGATCATTCGAACCTCCGAGCCTTACAAGCATTTTCGCCGATTCGCTATTTATTTTAGCCGGAATTTGCTCGTATGCTTGGGTGATTTGCACATGAAATTCGTCGATCGGATTGCGGCTGGCAAGGCTCTCCAAGTGGATGCTTTCGCGAAGGTAAGAAACGTATGCCAGATGGTCAGCCCAGAACTCGTCGATATAAAAGAGCCGTACCCGCTGCTCCGAAGGGCTCATCGGCTTCTCGCCTGTCAATATTCCGAGCCGCTCCTCGTATAGAATGCGCCTCTGATCCTCCACCATATCCGAATAACCGTTTAATTCCTTGCGGATATGGAAGTTTTGGCCCATAACAACACGCTGAATATGTACGATTTTACTGCGGAGCACCGGCTCCTCGAGAGCCTCATCCTGCCTGGGAGCACGAATCGCTTGATTGATGCCGAACCGGAGCAGCAACTCGTCCTCCAGGCTTATGAAAAATACGGAAGCTCCAGGGTCCCCTTGGCGGCCAGAACGCCCGCGCAGTTGGTTGTCGATCCGCACGCTTTCGTTCATATGCGTACCAATCACGTACAACCCGCCCAGCTTGGCCACAATTTCTGCTTGCGCGAGGTTGCCGCCGCCGAGCCGAATGTCGACGCCGCGTCCTGCCATATTCGTAGACACCGTCACGGCGCCGATTTCTCCCGCTTTGGCAATGATATCGGCTTCTTCTTCGTCGTTACTCGCATTCAGAACATGGCAAGGTACGCCGGCAACCGCCAGCGCTTCGGCCAGCCTGTCAGACTCCTCGACGCTTGACGTACCAATGAGAATGGGACGTCCCACCCTGTGGACAGACGAGATTTCGTGTACAAGCGCCTTGAATTTGGCTTCTTTATGGGTATAAATCCGGTGCGGATGGTCCACTCGTATGTTTGGCCGGTTGGGTGGAATTTGCACGACCTGCAGCGCATAAATATCTTCGAATTCCATTGCGGAAACGTGAGCGGTAGCCGTCATTCCACAAATCTTCGGATACAGGCTAAGGAAGTGTTGGAGGGTGATCGTACCGAGAATTTTTCCGCCGGCTGAGGGCTGCAGCCCTTCTTTGGCCGTAAGCGCGGCTTGCAGCCGGTCCGGCAAATGTCTGTTCTCCGCCACGCGGCCGGTATATTCGTCAATCAGCTCGATTTTACCGTCACGGACGATGTAATCGACGTCTCTTTTTAATAACGATTCCGCATGCAGCGCGCAGTTCAACGACGATAACAAATAAGTATTATGGCTTTCGTACAAATTCCCGCATGCCAGCAGCTCTTCCGCTTTCGCAGAGCCAGCTTCATTCAAATAAACATTCCGCTTGAACTCGTCGAACTCGTAATGCGCATCCTGCTCGAGCTGCCTGGCCACTTCGGCAAAACGAGTGCCGTCGCTCTCGGAAAAGCCCGGCTCGCCGGCGATGACTAGCGGCACCCGCGCTTCGTCGAGAAGCAGCGAATCCGCTTCGTCGACGATGACGTAGTGGAAAGGACGATGCACAGTATCGGCTTCGTTTAGTGCAATCGTGTCGCGCAAATAATCGAATCCCGCCTCTTTGGCCGTAACATAGGTTATATCCGCGGCGTACGCTTCCTGTTTCTCGGACAAGCTCATGCCCGCTTGAACCGATTTTACCGTTAACCCGAGGAAACGATAGATCGGGCCCATCCAATGCGCATCCCGATTGGCCAAATAATCGTTAAATGTCAGCACATGAACGCCCTCGCCGGTCAGCGCATTCAGATAAGCAGGCATAACAGCAGAGAGCGTTTTTCCTTCGCCGGTATGCTGCTCGATCAAAAATCTCTCGTGCAGAGCGATGGCAGCCATGATCTGGACATCGTAAGGCTGTAATCCGAGCTGTCTCTTCGCCGCCTCGCAGACTAACGCATAAGCATCGACAAGCAGCTCGTCCAGAGGCGTACCCGATGAGGCTTCCTTTTTGAGCCGGAGAGATTCCGCTTGCAGCTGCATCTCGTCCCATGGTTCTAAATTCCGTTTCCTGATGAGCTCCGCTTTCTCCCGATAACCTTTCAGCTTTTGCCGGGTATCGTAATCTTTGAATTTTTGCATGAACTTGGCGGCTATATTCATCGGAATTTGATCTCCCTTCAGTACTGTAATGGAATCAGATACGGCTATATTTCGAAATCCGTGAAGTAGAAGTACGTTCTTAATTCAAGAACGTTGTTAACAAGCATACAATGGATCCCTTCTGGTTATTATTGGATATCGATTATTGTAATATAATCTATTACATTATGGAAGCTATCACAGTCTTTGATAAAACTGGCAAGCCAAAAGAGGATGAGCCGCGAAGGAAGCGGACCATCCTCTTTTTTTATTCCTGTTGCAGGTTGTTAACCGCTTGCATGGGTCTGTACCACATGCTGCCTGCGGTAGGCTCCCGGCGTCATGCCGACGGCCTTCTTGAACGTCCGGTTGAAGGAAGTGATGTTGAGATAGCCGACGCGCTGGCTGATCTCGTTCACGGTCAAGTCTGTGCATGCCAGCAGTTCCTTCGCTTTGTTCATGCGGATGCCGAGCAGATGATCGCTGAAGTTGAGACCGGTCTTCTCCTTGATATAAACGGAGAGGTAAGCGCTCGACAGGTTCAGCTTGGCGGACAAATAGTCGAGAGACAGATCGTCGGCATATTGGTTATGAATAATGTTCATGAACATGGCGATCAGCGGCTCTTCGCCGGTATCCTTTTTCTTGCGGATGAGGGCGCATGCTGCTTCGATGAGCTGACGGAATACACCCGAGTACTCGGCAAGACAATGGCATTCGGCCAGCCTGCCGCTCCACTGCTTCAAGGATTGAACAGAGGATTTATCTATCTGTGCCATCTCGGCATAACTGAGAATCTTGGAAGCGACGGAATCGGCGAAGAAGCGAAACTGCGCGATGCCCGCTTCCTTCCGCTGCAGCGTCTCCAGCGCCTGATCGATGATCTGCAGGGAGCGGCTGTCACTGCCGGATTGCAGCGCGTTGAGCAGTCCCTTTTCCTGGGACGGGCTCAGGTTGACGGTGTTCGGGAGCGCCCGCTGCTTGGTTACCAGCTGGGATTCGTCGCGAAGCGGCGCCTGCGCCGTCAGGCCCTTGACCTGATGGTAGGCCTGATTGAATTCGGAAGAATGGCTCACCTGAGAACTGACCGCGATCGTGACAAGGAACAGTTCCCGTTCCTCGTTTAGCATTCCCCTGATGTCGGCCAGCAGCTCCTCCAGCCGGGCGGCTTCTTCGCGTTTCAAGATGGAGATGATCTCATTCTTCTCGATCTGGAACGTGTGGGAGCCGGGATAGCGCTCGGCCGTGATCAGATGAATATGCTCCAGCATATGACGAACAGCCTGATCGGTTTGCAGCGGAAGCTCATAAGCCGGATTCATGCGGAAACGGATATGGTACAGAACCACGATAAAACTCCCGTCATCTGACAGGAAATCCTCCCACTCGCTGATATCGGTGTTGATGCTCTTCAGCTGGCTGATATAGGAATAACTGGTTAGAACGGACTTGTGTCTGTTCATGCGGTCCCGAATTTCTTCCTTCTCCCGGAACAGCTCCTGAATGCGGTTCTGGATCAGATCGTATTCCGTGATGCTTCCCGGTTCCGGCATCGAAGTGAAGGGGGCTCTATTCAGTACCGTCGTTAAAATCTGTTTCACCGGCTTGTGCAATCTGCGGCTGAACAAATAGGACGCGGCAACAGCTACTCCGAGAGACAGACAGAATATGAGCAGCAAGCCACCGGTTAACCTGCTTAACTGAGAAGACACATGGCTGTAAGGTACAGCCGAGACGTAGGTGAGTCCGTCAGATCCGGTTTCGGTAAAATAGTAGGTTCCATCCTGAAGCACGGCTTCCTGCCCTGCCTGAAATAAAGGCAGCTGTTCATGGCGGATGGAACCCCAGTTGTATAACACGCTGCCATCAGCGTCCAGAATCGCCAGTGCCCGATCATTCGAATCGCCAAAAAAGGATTGAGCAGCCTTGTCAATGTCGATGAGGGCAATGACCTCATAACGATTATCCGGTTGTTTGTACACAAAGGGCATCAGCTTTTTCTCGGATAAATCGTTGTTGATCCGATAGGTTTCCGCAGGGAGGAGTGTGAAGGATTCAAGGCGATCCTCATAGCTGCTCCAGAATGAATAGGAGTACGTCGGGCTGGCGTAGGAGCGATTAAACATATAGGAGGCATCGCCGCTGCCGGATTTGCTGAGCACAAAATCATGCTCCTGCAAGTAAATCAGTGTATCCTCCAGAAAGAATAGCGGGTTATAGATATCGCTTCGCATCTGCAGCATCACCTCACGTGCCTTCAGATAATTCACTTCATTTCCGGTCTGGTGGCGAAGCTGGTTATGGAAACCGATCAAATCGGATTGATTGTATATATCAAACATGAGCACCTGCAGCCTGCTGAACTGATTGGAGAACCGTTCCGCCGTATCGTGAACCGCACGCTGGCTTGTATCAATGATTTCTTTTTGCAGGCTGGTCTTAAAGAGCTGGAAGATCATCATATAGAACAATCCGAATAACACAATGATGGCCAGGAAGCTCAAAAAAATCTTGAAAAATAAACTGCGGCTTTTATGTTTGATCCAATTCACAGCATTCCCCCCTTATATTTATCCGACGTCCAGGGTTTCCCATCATGATATAGGACGAGTGTTAAGGATGGTGCCCGATTCATGTTAATATTCCGTAAAAAATGGATAGTCAATATTTTAGATTCTAGGCATTGCTTTAGGAAAACGGTGATTCTGCCCCTCCATCCAATGAAAGGCGAGACATCAATAAAATGGTCAATACCCCTGCTGCGTTCGGGTCGGTTATGATGCAAGCGTGAACCTGAATACACACGTAGACGCAGTATAGACGAAAGCGAGGGGATAACCGATTTTACAACGTCAGCTCAACAGCGTGGAAGCGCATTCAAAAATTCGCAAAAAAAGCGTTTGGCGAAGCTGGATGATGCAGGTACGCAGAAACTGGCAGCTGTATGCTCTATTTGCACCGGTTCTGCTTTACTTCATTCTGTTTCACTATGTACCCATGTATGGCGTCCAGATTGCATTTAAGGATTTTATGGCCAACAAAGGCATCATGGACAGTCCATGGGTCGGGTTCAAGCATTTTGAACGTTTTTTTGACAGCTTTTATTTCTGGCGGATTATCAAAAACACGATGGGTATCGGGTTATATGAGCTGGCGGTCGGATTTCCGATTCCGATTATTCTGGCCTTAATGATCAATGAAGCCAGATCGGGCCGGTTCCGCCGATTTGTACAGACCGTAACTTATGCACCCCATTTCTTATCCACGGTGGTTGTCGTTGGCATGATTATGATGTTCCTGTCGCCGGTTAGCGGCCTCGTCAATTTCATCATTACCTCCTTTGGCGGAGAGTCTGTTTCCTTCATGACGGAACCTTCCTGGTTCAAGAGCATCTACGTATGGTCGGGCGTATGGCAGGGCATGGGCTGGAGCTCCATTATCTATCTCGCAGCGCTCGCCGGGATTGACCCGCAGCTGCATGAGGCGGCCAAGGTGGACGGCGCAGGCTGGCTCCGGCGCATCTGGCACATTAATCTGCCGGGCATAGCGCCCACGATGACGATTCTGCTCATCCTGAACATCGGTTCCGTTCTGGGTGTCGGCTTCGAGAAGATCTTCCTGATGCAAAACTCGCTCAACATGGAAGCGTCCGACGTCATTGCGACCAATGTATACCGGAGCGGTATTCTTGGGGCCCAGTACAGCTTCTCGGCTGCGGTTGGCCTGTTCAACTCCATCGTCAACTTCATCATGCTGATTGCCGTAAACCGGATTGCGCGCAGAGTCAGCGAGAACAGCCTATGGTAAGGAGGAATGATGGCATATGCCGCAGAGCCGGAGTGAACGAATAGCCGGAATATGTATTTACATTATACTCTCTTTTATTACGCTCCTTGTACTGTATCCTTTATTTTTTGTTCTCATTGCTTCCATCAGTGCTCCGGAAACGGTGATGCGGGGAGAAGTGTGGCTATGGCCCAAGGAGTTGTCGTTTGTCGGTTACGAGCGGTTGTTTGCCAACTCGGAGCTCATGCGAGGATTCCTGAACACGCTGCTCTATACCGCGACGGGAACGGCGCTGAATGTGATGATGACGATTGCGGCAGCTTATCCCCTTTCGAGGGCTGATTTTAACGGCCGCGGGCTTTTTACGGCGATAATTGTGTTCACGATGTTCTTCAGCGGGGGGATGATTCCGAATTACTTGCTGGTCAAGGAGCTTGGGATGCTGGATACGATCTGGGCGATGATCATCCCTTCAGCGGTATCGGTGTGGAACATCATCATTATGCGAACCTTCTTCCAAAGCTCGATTCCGAAGGAGATGCAGGAGGCGGCGTTTATCGACGGGGCTTCCAATATGCGAGTGCTTCTGAGGATTGTCCTCCCGTTATCCGGCCCGATTCTGGCCGTTATGGTGCTATTCTATGCAGTTGGCCACTGGAATTCGTATTTCAGCGCCCTGATCTATTTGTCGGATCGGGCGAATTATCCGCTGCAGCTGTTCCTGCGCGAGATTCTGGTTCAGGGGCAGATGCAGGAGATGGTTGATATCAGCGATGATTCGCTGGCGCGAAGCCTGATGGATGCGGAAGCGATCAAATATGCGGCGGTCATTGTTACGAATCTGCCGATGCTGCTGCTGTACCCGTTCCTGCAAAAGTATTTTGTGAAGGGTGTTATGATTGGTGCGATTAAAGGTTGAGTACGGACAATTGATGAGGGGGATATGAAATTTATGGTTATGAAAAGATGGACTTCACTTGCATTGGCAGCTGTGCTGGCTGCCGGGCTGCTGGCCGGTTGTGGGAGCAAGAGCGGGGAAGACGCAGCGGATAAGGGAGAAACGCCGCAGGCTAATCTCAACGAGACCGGAATGCCGATTGTGAACGAGCCTCTAAATCTGACCTTTTTCACGGGTAAATCGCCGACAAACGGAAGCAAATTCGAGGAAACGCTGGTATGGAAAACCTATCAGGAGATGTCGAACGTGAATGTGACATGGAATCTCATTCCGTTTGAGACATTGACCGAGAAGAGGAACCTGGCTCTGGCCGGGGGGGATTACCCGGACGTGTTCTACTCGGCCAGGGTGGGCTCTGCGGAATTGACGCGTTATGGCGAGCAGGGGGTATTCATACCGCTGAACGATCTGATCGACAAGTATGCGCCGAACTTCAAAAAACTCATGGAAGAATATCCCGATATTCGCAAAGGACTGACGATGCCGGATGGCAAGATTTATTCCCTGCCTTCCTTCTATGATCCTGCCCTGTTGTCTATGCTGATCGGCACTCCGCTGTGGATAAATCAGGAGTGGTTGGACCAGCTCGGCATGAAAGAGCCGCAGACAACGGAAGAGTTCTATGCATATTTGAAGGCGGTCAAAGAAACGGATCTGAACGGCAACGGGTTGCATGACGAAATTCCGTTCTCTTCAACAGGCATTACGGGAATCATTGACCATCTGAAGGGTTCATGGGGGCTTGGAACGAGCGGGCTCGGCCATAAATTCGTGGATGTGGACCCGGACACAGGCAAACTTCGCTTTACCAAAGCGCTGCCGGAATACAAGGAGATGCTGGAGTTTGTGAATAAGCTCTACATGGAAGGATTGCTCGACAAAGAGATTTTCACGATTGAAGGCGGCGCACTGAATGCCAAGGGGCAGGAGGGACTGCTCGGTTCCACCATCGTGCCGAACCCGGAGACCGTTATGGGACGCAAGGAATACATCGGGCTTGGAGCGCTGAAGGGACCGCACGGAGATCAGCTCTACTCTCACGTAAAAGTCCCGATGGTGCATGTGGGCGCATTTGCCATTACGGATAAGAATCCGAACCCGGAAGCGACGATTCGCTGGATGGATTATTTCTACGGGGATGAAGGAGCCCAGTTCTATTTCATGGGCAAGGAAGGCGAGACCTATACGAAGAGTGGAGACGGTCAACTGGAATACGTGAAGGAGATTACGGAGAATTCCAATGGGCTGACGCAGGATCAGGCGCTTGCCAAGTATTTCACTTGGCTCGGCGGCAGCTACCCTGGGCTGGTTAAGGAGAGCTGGTTCAAGGGCTCGGAGACACTGCCAAGCGCCATGGCCGCTGCGGAAAAAGCAAAGCCGTATGCGGTGAAGGAGATTCTGTACAACTTCAATTTCACGATCGAGGAGACGGATGTCATGTCCTCGATCGGCAAGGACATTCAGGACTACGTAACGGAGATGGAAGCCAAATTCGTAAACGGATCTGCCTCGTTCAGCCAGTGGGAAGAGTATGTGAACACACTCAACAAAATGGGGCTGGACCGCTATATGGAAGTGTATCAGGCGGCGTATGACCGCTACCAGGCAGAGTAAGCAGAGAGATTCATAGACGCGGTGCGGAGAGGTTTTTCGCATCGCGTTTTTGCCTTCGAATAATTGGTTATATATTCCAAATGTGATGATATGATTTGTATTACAGTAGCAGAATGAAGAGGCATATACATGGGGTCTGGAGGAGGGCGGGATAGCCGCGTGAGAATCGTGTTTACCGTAATTGGCGTTGGCAGCTTGGCTTAATTAATGGCTGCTTTGAAGGAAGCCGCCGTCATTTGATTGGCGGTTTTCTTGTCGTCCAGGCGCCATTTTACATAATCCGCGACTAATATTGAGTGAGAGTTAACACTTCGGACGTACACTTGAAAATATAATAAGGTCTAAGAAGAGGGGAAATGAACTTGAAACGTAATGTCATGAAAGTCGTCTCGCTATGGATGGCAGCAGAAATAACGATGGCCTCTCTATTCTCGGCGGGAACCGTGCTGGCGGATACCAATCAGGCAGCATCTCAGCCAGTCAACGTGGAAGCAGCGCAGGGTGGAACTGCACTGGCTGCCAATTTTGGCATTTCTACTGCAGCTTTTCCGGATGCGTATGAAGAGGAGCCTTACACGGTTACGGTTGATGTGTATGGCGGACAAGCACCGTATACCTTCACCGCGGCAGGTTTGCCGGCAGGTTTGTCGATGGCAGCAGACACAGGGATCGTTACGGGAACACCTGCAACTGGACAAAAGGGCGAATATACAATTGATGTAACAGCGCAAGACAGCGCATCTGTACCGGCAACGACGCAGTCGCAGGTCACGCTGCAAGTATACGGTAAACGTTCGGAGCCGGTTGCAGACAAGCTGGCTGTCGAGATGATTGGACATTACGCTGTAGGCACCTCCAACAAAGATGGCGGTGTCGCGGAGATTGTGAAGTACAACAAGGACAATGGGAAGCTGTATTTGGTGAACGGCTCTACCCAGCCGGCAAGTTTGGAGATTGTATCTCTTCATGCCGATGGCAGCCTTGTCAAAGATAAACAGATTAACGTAGAGGCCCTGGCGGAAACGGGCAACTTCCAGTACGGCGATCTGACCAGTGTAGACATCAATAACAAGACCAAGAAGGTTGTGGTTGCTGTCCAGGAGCTGGATCATACCAAGCCTGGAAAGGTTCTCGTCCTCGATTATGAGGGCAGCCTGATCACGTCATACGATACGGGCATCCAACCGGATATGGTTAAATACACGTCGGATGGCCGCTATATCCTGACGGCGGATGAAGGTGAGCCTCGCACAGAGACAGCTCCAGATCCGGAAGGCAGCATCACGATCATCGATACAACATCAAGCGAAGTGAGCCAACTGAAATTTGATGATCCGTCGATCATCGATGACAATGTCCACATTCGCGGAGCCGTAGAAACGGATGGCAAGATTATAACAAGCGGACCGAAAACGTCTGCCATCCACGATCTGGAGCCCGAATACATTGCCTTGTCCGAGGATGAGCAGACTGCGTATGTCGCTTTGCAGGAGAACAATGCGATGGCAGTAGTCGATATCGCCTCCAAGTCGATTACATCGGTTCGGGGACTGGGATACAAGGATTTCAATCAAACGGGGAACGAGCTGGATCTCCTGAAGGACAGCCAAATCAAGTTTGAGAACGTCCCTTTTTACGGGATGTATATGCCGGACGGAATCGCGACCTACAGCGTAAACGGACAGCAATACATTCTGTCTGCGAATGAAGGGGACGCAACCGGCTGGGACGATCGAAGCAATGAAAGTGACGTTGGCAAGTTGAAATCCGGCCTGAATCCATCCTCGGCGGCTGCCCAATTCCTGGCGGACAAAGGGAGTACCTACGATAAGGTTGAGGTTGCCAGCGATATGGGCAATGACGGATTGTACATGTATGGTGCCCGTTCATTCTCCATATGGAATGCAGACCATATGTCCCCCGTCTACGACAGCGGCAGCGATTTCGAGAAGATTACGGCTGAGCGTCTGCCGACATACTTTAATGCAAGTAATGACAAAATCGATCTGGACAGCCGCAGCTCCAAGAAAGGACCAGAGCCGGAATATGTAACGGTGGGCAAGGTAGGGCAGAAAACACTGGCCTTTGTCGGACTGGAGCGTATTGGCGGAGTTATGACATATGACGTAAGTGATCCGTCGGCTCCGACATTCCTGAACTATATCAACACACGCGATTTTACAGCCGGCATTACCTCGGACTCCGGTCCGGAGGGATTGGACTTTATATCGGCTTTCGACAGTCCGACAGGACGTCCCTTGCTGCTGGTTGCCAACGAGGTTAGCGGAACTGTAGCTCTGTTGGAGCTCAAAGTTAGTAGAATCTCGCTGGATAAGTCTTCGCTGACACTGGCTGCAGGCGGTGCCAAGGCGCAGCTGCAAGCGACGGTTGAACCGACTCAAGGCGGTTCAACAGAGCTCGTCTGGAGCTCTACCGATGAAGCGGTAGCCACCGTGGATCAGAACGGACTGGTAACGCCACTGTCCGTGGGTGAAGCCGTGATCACCGTCCTAAGCAAGGACGGTTACGGTGCAGCGGAAGTACCCGTCCGGGTTACGGATGGTTCGGCCGTAGACGAGCCATGGAAGCTGACGGTCATGCATACTAACGATACCCATGCACATCTGAGTGAAGTGGCCAGACGGGCAACGCTGGTCGAGCAAGTGCGCAGCGAGGGCGGAAACAACCTGCTGCTGGATGCAGGGGATGTATTCTCGGGCGATCTGTATTTCACCAAATGGTTCGGATTGGCCGATCTGGCCTTCATGAACTACATGGGCTATGATGCCATGACGTTCGGAAACCATGAGTTCGACCAAGGGACCCAGGCGCTTGCAGATTTCGTGAGCAAGGCACAATTCCCGCTGGTTAGCGCTAACGTGGACCTGAGCCGGGATATCAACATTTCGAACTTGCTTAAAAATCCGGCGTTGATCGACACCCGGCAACCGAAAACGACGGCCAACAGTGGGGTGTATCCTTATGTGACCCTGCTGGTTGACGGTCAGGAGGTAGGGGTGTTCGGATTAACGACCGAAGATACGGCTGAAACCTCCAGCCCGGGTAAAGACGTTATATTCAAGGATGCGGTGACTTCCGCTCAGGCTACGGTGGAAGCTATGGAGAAGGATGGACTTAACAAAATCATCGCCCTTTCCCACCTTGGTTACGCAAGGGACCAGGAGCTTGCGAAGGCTGTTGAAGGCATTGACCTCATCGTTGGCGGTCATACCCATACAACGCTGAATGCACCGGAAGTGGTTATCGACAACGATCACCAGACACCAACGGTTATCGTGCAAGCCAATGAATGGGGCAAATTCTTGGGCCGGGTAGATCTGCAATTTGACAACAACGGCGTTGTCCTCGTTGGGGAAGGCGAGCTTGGCGGCAAGTTGATCCCTGTTGACAATACGGTAGCAGAAGATACGCAGGCCAAGGACATGCTGGATCCTTATAAAGCGGAATTGGAAGAGCTGATGAAGCAGGTTGTCGGTATTGCAGCAGTCGTGCTTGACGGGAATCGCGAGAATGTCCGTTCCAAGGAGACAAATCTGGGCAATCTCATCGCTGACGGCATGCTGGCAAAAGCCAAAGAGCTTAAAAATGCCGATGTGGCTCTAATGAACGGTGGTGGTATCCGCGCCGCCATCGACGAAGGTGAAATCACGATGGGCGAACTGCGTACGGTGATGCCTTTCGGAAATACCCTGTTTGTACTGGATGTTACAGGCCAGCAGTTGAAGGACGGACTTGAGAATGGAATCAGCGGTGCCAAGCTGACGGATTTGCCGGGTAAATTCCCGCAAATCGCCGGCATGAAATTCAAGTGGGATTCAACGGCACCGGCTGGAAACAAAGTGTTTGATGTTCAGATTATGAAGGACGGAAGTTACAAACCTCTGGTACTGTCGGAGACGTACCGCATGGCTACGAACAGCTTTGTGGCCAAGGGCGGGGATGGATACAAATCCTTTGCCGACGCGATTGCCGAAGGGAAATACAACGAGGATCTGGGCTATCCGGATTACGAAATTTTTATGGAGTATGTAACGAAGTTGGGCGGAACCGTATCGCCTAAGGTAGAGGGACGGATTATCGAGCAGAAGAAACCGGCAAACCCTGGTGATGGCGGGTCGTCGCCAGAGCCTGGCACAGGATCAGGCGGATCGGGAGGCGGCGGTTCTGTCACACCGCCAACAACCGGGCCAACGTCTCCTTCGACCGGTGGCAATTCAGCAGCGAACGTGATGACAGGCGATGATCTCAAGATCGACGTCTCCGGTGGGTCAACGGCTCAGATTACCGTTAATGAAGCAGCCTGGAAGAAAGCCGTTGCCGGATTGTCAGCCAGTGGTCAGCAGGAGCTTGTGATTCGGGCTTCCGACCTGACCGGCGCTGCAGAAGCGGCCATACCGGCTGCATGGCTGATTCAAGCGGTGGAACAGAATGAGCAAGCAGTCGTGGTTGTGGAAACCGCTCTTGGCGCTTACCGTCTTCCACTGGCAGCGCTGAATCTGGATGGAGCATTGAAGCAGACACAGGGTTCAAGCAGCCTTCAGGTGAAAGTATCTGTGAGTCCGATTGGCGCCGAGATGGCAAACGATATGTCACGCAAGGCAGCTTCCATGGGTGCAGCTCCGGTGAACGGTACAGCCGTCAAGTTCGGTGTTGCCGTTGGAGCACAGGGGCAAGAGCAAGAAGTGAAAGATTTCGGGAAGAAGATGGTCAGCCGGATTTTACCGCTTCCGGCAGGAGCGAATTCAGATTCCGTTACAGCCGTGATCTATGATGATGCAGCAGGGATCTTCCGATTTGTTCCGGCTGTAAAGACCACATGGAACGGTAAACCTGCCATGGAAGTGAAGCATGCCGGGAACGGCATCTATACGCTGCTGCAGTTCAAGAAGACGTTTACGGATCTTGATGGTCACTGGGCGAAGGAACAGATTGAATCCATGGCCTCCAAACTGCTCGTGAACGGAGTGAATGCGAATGCATATGCGCCTGGCAGAGAGATCACGCGTGCCGAATTTACAGCTATGCTGGTACGCGCCATGGGCCTCAGTCCTGTAATCGAGAGCGGGAAGTTCAAGGATGTCCGTGATGACGCCGCTTATGCTGGCGAGATTGGTGCGGCCTCGCTCTACGGTATTATTGAAGGCGGTAATGGAGGAGCCTTCTCGCCAAACGCCAGCATGACGCGTGCCGAGATGGCCGTGATGCTGACCCGTGCGATGGAGGCGGTGAGTCCATCTGCTCCAGCTGGCAAGGGTACGGACGCTGTTAACAGATTCAAGGATCAAGCTTCCATACCGGCCTGGGCGGCGGCAAATATCGGTCGCTTGGCAGATCAAGGCATTGTGCAGGGTGACCACCGTGGCAACTATGGGGCCCTCGACTCGGTTACCCGCGCTCAAGCGGCGCTGGTTTTGAACCGTGCTCTGGTCCAGCTCCAATGGATGGACTAGAATCAAACTGAAGTCATGCAACCACAAGACCGTCCTTAAGGCTCTCTATGAGCCTTAAGGACGGTCTTTTCGTACAGCATCAAACACAGGAGCAGTCTATTACTGCTGTGAAATTATTGACGTTGTCCGTGTATTGAAGCGCGATCTTGTCCTGCGGTGAAGGTCAGCGCTGCCATGAATTAAACAGAAGCGCCAAGTCACCGATAATATCAGTGAATGAATAAGCTGATAAGGATGTGGCCATATGCGTATCGAATCCGACTATACGAGCTGGAATTCTGCCCGGCTGAAGATCGCAAAGCCGGGGCAGGAAGGGTTTGAAGAGATCTTTCAGAAGAACAAGAAAGAAGAAGAGAACAAAGGCAGGCTTGTGACGGTAAGGGAAGGCGGCTATTTGCGCCAATACATCGTTCAATCGAATGGGAGCAAGATATTGTTAAGCGAAACGAAGCAGTACAAGGATGAGGCTGCCGCCGATTCATCTCATCTCTTGGCGCCTTTGCCTCAAACGGGCGGAATGAGTCTGAATACGAAGGAGGCACTCCATCTGTTGAACCTTCAGGCGGGTGCTGCAGGGATTATAGCTGGAGCCGTATTCGAGACATCACGGGAAAATGGCAAAAAATCATAGTGGTAACTAATTGATACTTGCTGTATAATTCTCAGTAAGATTAGTTGAATGTGAGATTTCTCATTGAATCCGGAGCGAAAATCATTTATTTTGAAAATAGATGTATTTACATGAAACCATTCATGTTATAATTTCAATATATCGACTAAGCTCATAGGAATTATTGGTTAATTAATGCGTTACAAAATAAAACATGAATATGGATCTTCGGGGTAAGGTGAAATTCCTAACCGGCGGTGATGGTTCGTTCCTTAACGTGAACGAACCTCAGCCCGCGACTCGCTACGTTCTGGTATCAATATGAATGCAGCGACTGACTTGGTGCAAATCCAAGGCCGACGGTAAAGTCCGGATGGGAGAAGATCAAAGATGAGTTTGCTGTGGAACGGGATAGGAATACATCCGTTTCACAGTAGGCTTGTTTGATCAGCCCCCGTATATGTCGACACATGTCGTCTACGGGGGCTTTCTGCTAGCAAGACCTCCGTATTCAAGACAGGAGAGGGCAAGATGAGTAATGTTAATACCGGAGTCGAGGTTAAACCCTACGATTCCGACACACAGGCAAGCCGATGTTTTAAGGGAGGGTTTTGGCTCGTCGTTTTGGGAGCCGCCCTGTGGGGCGTTGATCCTTTATTCCGGGTCATTCTGCTGAAGAATCTGACTTCTGCTCAGATTGTGTTGCTTGAACACGTCATTATTTCGTTGATAGCTATTCCTGTATTATGGAAGAACCGCATGGAGTTAAAGGGGCTTGGATGGAATCATGTTGGTGCACTGCTGTTCATCTCTTGGGGCGGCTCGGCATTGGCTACCGTCTTGTTTACGATGGGACTGTCGAGCGGCAATCTGAATGCCGTCCTGCTTCTTCAGAAGCTGCAGCCGCTATTTGCCATTATACTGGCCAGCTTGCTGCTTAAGGAGAAGCTCCCCCGTCATTTCGGGATTTTACTCGTGATTGCTCTGGCAGGTACGTATTTGCTGACCTTCGGTTTAACCCTGCCCATTGGACATTGGAATGAATTTATTCAGGTAGGCAGCCTCTTGTCATTAGGCGCAGCAGCCTTGTGGGGCGGTTCAACGGTGATGGGACGCCTGATGGTAGGCAAGCTGAAGTACGAGACGGTAACCTCGCTGCGCTTTGTGCTGGCACTGCCCCTTCTGACCGTCATTACGTGGAGCGAGGGCGCTGCATGGAATATGCCGGCATGGGGTACAGGCGACTTTGCCCTGGTATCCTTGAATCTTATCGGTCAGGCACTGCTGCCAGGTCTTCTGAGCTTGCTTGTGTATTATAAAGGGCTGACCACGACCAAAGCCTCTGTAGCGACACTCGCTGAATTGAGTTTCCCTATGGTAGGCGTGCTCATCAACTGGATCGTATTCCAGCAGGTTGTAACAGGTCCGCAGCTCCTGGGCTTCCTGTTGATCTGGATCGTGCTGTTTATTATATCGAGACAACAATCCGAGGCTTCTCTTTCATTACAGTAATGGAGTAATTTCATATGTGCTTGCAGAAAAGCTGATCCGAAATGGATCGGCTTTTTTTGTCGTGTCAAAGTTATTCCATTGGGTTGGTCGTCCTGTGAAAGGATCATTTTTTCGAAGGTGTGTAGGGTTTTTAGAATTATAGGTGTCTTATATAGTAGCACCTGATCTATGGGGCTGGGTTCACCAAAAGAGATGATTAAGGGGGGAGGATCCATGGAGGATCGGACATTGTTGGATGGGCTTGCAAGGAAAGATCTGCAATGTTTTGAAACTTTGGTCGAGCGCTATTCACGCTACATAGCCGCGGTGGTCGCTAAGGTGGCAGGTGGGCGGTTTAATTCCTACGATGTGGAGGAAATAGCCGGTGATGTGCTCATCAGGCTGTGGACAGACGGGCCCAGAATCATTCTGCGCGGGGATAGTCTCAGGCCTTATCTGGCCATAGCCGCACGTAATCATACCCTGAATGCATTGCGAAAAAGACAGCGTATCATTGAATCTGAATTGGAAGATGATGCAGTTTCATGTCCCTCTGCCGAGGCATTGGCTATTCTGCGGCAGGAGAAAGAAACGATAAGCGGCATGGTGCAGGGGATGGGCGAACCTGATCGCGAAATATTCATCCGCAGGTATTTCTATTTGGAGAAAATCCGCGACATTGCAAGCAGGCTGAATATGCAGGAGAAAGCCGTCACCGCGCGGATTCGCCGGGCAAGGGACAAACTGCGCATTCATTATGAAACCGAGAATCCGTAGGATTTCTATGAAGGATGGTGTCTATAGAAGTGAAGCTTCAAATCGATAACGAAAGGGGATGGATGCAAGTGAAGCGGCGAATTGTAGATATTATGGCCAATATCGACAATCAGAATCTGGATAATCTCCTCCTTACGGAGGATGAGGAACGCGAGTTGACGGAGCAGATCAGTATGGAACGGATCAAGAACCGAGCGATGAACCATATTCAAGAGGAGGAAACAATAGTGTTGAAAAACAGGAAAGTGAAAAAATATAAAGCCAGTATCGTTATCGCTGCCGCGATGATCATGATACTTAGCACGACCGCTTTTGCGAGCCAATACATGGATAGCTTGAAGCAGTTCTTCGGTCCATCCGCGTCCATTGCGGAAGATGAACGATCACCTATACAAGGGAAGGATACCGTGGCGGGGGTAAGCATGATTGTTGAAGAAGGCGTTTATGTCGGCAACAGCGGTTATTTGGTAGTCAGCTTCACGAAGGAGGATGGTAAGCCATTCCCCGTGGGTGCATCGATACCCGGACTTGAACTGAAAGCGGAACATGATGTGAGTTATATGGTGGCACAGCAGCTTGTGGACGATAACAAAAAGCTGGTCGGCGTATTTGAGATGGATGCGATGAATGACCTCGAAGGGTTAAAGGCACGGATCACAGCTGATCGAATCACGGCCGCGGACGCTACTCAAGCTGTTGATGGGCCATGGGATGTTCAATTTACTATTTCTGCCGGCAAGGAAAGAGAGTTGAATCTGAATCTGGCGATCTATGAAGGTGAGGAGGCACTGTCTCTCAGCACAATTCATGTTTCTTCCATCGGTGTGGCCATTGAAGGCAAGCGTACGGATGGTAAGCTGGATAAACTCCCGGAATATACGCCAGAGGTTAAGGTGACTGCCGTGGACGGTTCCGTAACAATGCTTCATGCTAGTTCCACAAGTACTACAGAGAGCGGGTTTCAGTGGCTGTATAATCTGGACAGCAAGAATAACCTCGTTTTTCTGGGGGATCTGGATATTAAAAGCATCAGCATTGACGGCAATGTGACGGAGCTGAAGTAAATCAAATGGTGGCAGGGAAACCTCAAGGGGCAGAAGCGAGAACTTCTGTCCTTTATACATGATGAATACCTTGGTAGGAATGAAATCCGATAAACCGTGACGCAACAGGCCGTAGCCTGAATCTGCTCACGGTTTTTTTTGAGGTTTAGAATCGGAAATTTATAAATGATAAAAAAAAGGTATTGAAATTGTAGAAAACGTCCATTACAATGAAACCAACTACCATACTAGTTATACTAGTATACAATCATTGACTCTCTACATAGGAGGAAGAGCAGGCTGGTTTTCTTTTCCGGAAGGACATCCATGAATTGGAGTCTATTTTTTAAATCAACAATGTAAGCGCTTAATATAAAAAGGGGGGATACAATGCACCGGGTGGATCATACCCAGGCTTGCCGAAGTTGAACGATGATAACGACAGTTTTGAAAGCGATTACTTATTTTGCTGTTGCATTGAAATGGATGAAGAATGATGGTCTTGTTCGGATTGAACAAGCATAAGGAAAGGCCTTACGGATTGGAGTGAATGACGTCAATGGAGCCAAAAGTCGCAAATCATCCCTTGCCAGCCGTGAAAGCGGCCAAGAAACCCAAGCTTAAGATCCTCGCGGCGCTGATCCGAAAGGATTGGCAGCTGTACTCCCTGTTGGTTCTGCCGATTGTATACCTGCTCATTTTCAAATACGGGCCGATGATCGGCAACATAATCGCCTTCCGACGATTTATGCCTGGAGGCAACATTTATGGAGAGAAATGGGTAGGACTGCATTATTTCAAAATGTTCATCCATGATCCCGCGTTCTGGAATGTGTTCACAAACACCTTGCTGCTTGGTGCATTGTCTCTGCTCTTTACGTTTCCCGTTCCGATTATCTTTGCGCTGCTGCTGAATGAGGTAAAGAGCAAGCGGTTCAAGAAGTTTGTCCAGACGGCATCTTATCTTCCGCATTTCCTGTCCATCGTCATCGTTGCCGGAATGATCCTGCAATTGACCTCAGTCAATGGCTCCATTAACTCTCTGGTGGAATTCTTCAATGGAGACAGAATCAATTTCATGCAGCGGGCCGAGTGGTTCCGAACGATCTATATCTCTTCGGAAATTTGGCAGGGCATGGGCTGGGGCGCGATTCTGTACCTGGCGGCATTAACAACGATTGATGAATCCCTGTACGAAGCGGCGAGAATCGACGGCGCCAACCGCTGGAAGCAAACGATGTTTGTCACGATTCCAGGCATTCTGCCAACGATTGTTACGCTGCTGATCCTCAATATGGGGGCATTCCTGGCAGTAGGTTTTGAGAAAATATTGCTGCTGTACAATCCGGTCATCTATGAGACGGCTGACGTGATCTCGACTTATCTGTACCGGGTCGGTCTCGTATCGAGCAACTTCAGTTACGCCACGGCGATCGGGCTGTTCGAATCCGTGATCGGGCTGATACTCGTATTCTCTGTGAATGCGATCTCTCGAAGACTCACGGATCGAAGCTTATGGTAAGGAGGGAGCATACATGAAGGAGTCAAGATCCTATAAGGTGTTCAAAGTGTGCAATGCCATCATTCTGCTGTTTATCGTCTTTATCACGCTGTATCCCTTCCTGAACGTGGTCGCTCAGTCCTTCAGCAGCGAGTCGTACATCAACTCCGGGAAGGTCAACCTGATTCCCAGGGGCTTCAATATCGATACCTACAAAACCGTAACTAAAGACGCCATGTTCTGGACGAATTACAAAAACACCGTTGTGTACAGTGTGGTAGGTACCGCGATATCCATGTTCCTGACCACAATCTTTGCTTACGCCTTATCGAAGAAAAGACTGCTGGGCCGCAAGTTCCTGACGATGTTTGCGGTGTTCAAGATGTTCTTCAACGGAGGCCTGATCCCGAACTATGTGCTCATCAACAGCCTCGGGTTTGGCAACTCCCTCTGGGCGATTGTGATTCCGGGAGCCATCAGCATCTACAACATGCTCATTATGAAATCGTTTTTTGAAAATATGCCGGAAGAGCTGGAGGAAGCCGCGGCCATTGACGGCCTGAATACGTATGGCATGCTGTTCCGAATTGTGCTGCCTTTAAGTAAAGCGGTTATCGCTACGATGGTGCTCTTCTATGCAGTCGGGCACTGGAACTCCTGGTTTCCAGCCTTTCTGTATCTGGATCAGAAGGAGCTCTTCCCGGTCACGATTTATTTACGCAACATGATTGCCGGTGCAACGGGTGTCACTTCAGCTGGTGCTACCTCTGCCGATAACTTGACGCAGATATCCGCTAACATCAAGTCGGTGACCATGGTGCTGACCATCCTGCCGATCTTGACGATTTACCCGTTTGTGCAGCGTTATTTTGTAACCGGCATCATGCTGGGATCTGTTAAGCAATAGGACATCTGAACGGCCATTATGGATACCTTAGGGGGAATGGAAAGATGAAAAAGAATCCTCGTTCGTTTTGGGGCAAAGCGTTCCTGTTATCGCTGATCGTTGTGGTATTGGCTGCATGTAATGACAAAACCGGCGGCAAAGAGGCCGAAGTACAGGATAAGGGCGCCATGGAAACCTATGCGGTAGGCGATGCATTCAAGGCAACGGAGCCGTTTGACCTGTCGATTCTCTACAGCGATCAGCCTGCCTACCCGTACAAGCAGGACTGGATGCTTTTTGCTAAACTAAAAGAAATGACAAACGTGACGCTGAAGCCGACCATTGTGCCAATGAGCGATTACAGCCAGAAGCGCAGCCTGTTGATCAGCTCCGGCGACGCGCCGCTGGTCATTCCAAAGACTTACCCGGGGGAAGAATCGGCGTTTGTGGCTTCCGGGGCGATTCTTCCGATCAGCGACTATATTGACCTGATGCCAAACTTCAAGGACAAGGTCGAGAAATGGGATATGGATAGCGAACTGGAGGGACTCCGTCAGGAGGACAAAAAATATTATGTGCTTCCGGGCCTGCATGAAGCGGTATGGCCGGACTATACGCTGATTGTGCGCAAGGATATTTTCGAGAAGCATGGCATTGCCATCCCGACGACCTGGGATGAGCTGTATACGGCCATGAAACAGCTCAAGCAGGAATATCCGGATGTAACGCCGTTCTCCGACCGCTTTAAATTCAACAGCACGCTGAACATCGCGGCAACGGGCTTTGGCACGAAAGCCGGATGGGGCTTCGGCAGCGGACTGACTTATCTGGAAGACAAGGATGAGTTTGTTTATACGGCAGCCACGGAAGAGTATAAGGAAATGCTGACCTACTTCCATAAGCTGGTGGCTGAAGGCTTGCTGGACAAAGAGAGTTTTACCCAGGATGACGATCAGGCCGTGCAGAAATTTGTCTCCGGCAAGTCCTTCATCATTAACGGCAATTCCCAGACCGTCGTTCAGCACCGTAACGACATGGACAAAACGCTGGGTGAAGGCAAGTATGCGATTAGCAAAATCACGGTTCCCGGCGGTCCCGCAGGCCAGCTGATGTCCGGCAGCCGTCTTGAGAACGGGGTCATGATCTCTTCCAAAGTGAAAGAGAGCGAGCATTTTAAAGCGATCCTGCAGTTTATCGATTGGCTCTATTACAGCGACCAAGGACAGGAATTCGCGAAGTGGGGCGTTGAAGGCGTAACGTATACCAAAGAAGGCGGCGTTCGCAAGCTGATGGACGACATTAACTACAACGGACTGAATCCGAAAGGCACAAAGGATCTGCGGATTGAGAACGGCTTCTCCGGAGGGGTGTTCGCTTATGGCGGTACAACCGAGCTGCTGCAATCCATGTTCAGCGAGGAAGAGCAGCAATTCCAGAAGAGCATGAGCGAGACCAAAACCGTGGTGAAGCCGGAGCCGCCAATCCCTTACTCGGTTGAAGAACGCGAGCGAGTGACGCTGCTCAGCACGCCGCTCAAGGATTACACGGATCAAAACACGCTGAAGTTCATTCTGGGCGACCGTGATCTCGCGGATTACGACAAGTTCGTGGCAGAGCTGGATAGCCAGGGTGTGGGTCAATACCTGGAAATTGCGAATAAAACGTATAAAACCTATAAAGAGCAGAAATAACCAACGGATCACAGGCTGCCGTTTCGTCATGGAAAGGGCGGCCTGTTTTCATTCGGTGGCTGCGATGATCCAAGGAGGTTGTTGTAGATTGAGCATTACCGTTCAGGATGTTATCAATCGGTTAACTGGTTCGACGGAACCCCATGCATCCACGGTGGACAGGGTCGTTGCAGGAAGCGAGGCCGCCGTTGTCCACGGAATTGCCGTTACCTTTGCCGCATCGCATTCAGTTATCCAGAGAACGCTTCAGGCGGGAGCGAATCTGCTGATTACGCATGAGGGGGTGTTCTACAGCCATCATGAGGCCGAGTATGAAGGAATGACGGAAAGCCCCGTTTATCAGGATAAACTCCGCTTGATCCAATCTGGGAAGCTGACGATCTATCGCTTTCACGATGCGCCTCACCGGTACGTTCCTGATATGATTACGCAAGGGCTTGTCAGGGCGCTGGGCTATGAAGACGATGTCGTCAAGTTTCTTCCGACAGCTGCCATCGTCACTTTACCGGAAGTGATGAGTGTCCAGGATATAGCGGAGAACGTAAAAAAAAAGCTGGGCATTTCTTACCTGCGATATACCGGAAATGAGAGCAGTGTATGCAGCAGAATCGGCATAGCCGTGGGTTATAGGGGAGGCGGATCGCATGCGATCCCGCTCTGCCTGAATGAGCAGCTGGATCTGCTCATCACGGGTGAAGGGCCGGAATGGGAAACACCTGAATACATCGGCGATGCAGCGGCCCAGGGCCGGTCTCTGTCCCTGCTTCTGCTGGGCCATGCTGCCAGCGAGGAGCCGGGCATGGAATGCGTGGCAGGACTGCTGCGCGACCTTTTTCCGGATATTCCCATACATTTTATACCGTCCGAGCCGTTAATTCAGGTAATATAGAGGAGGAATATCCTAACAGCAACAGTGATCGGAAGAAATGATCCGCATGAGTTGCGTTGCTAACTGCCGATGATAATAACGAAGTATAGAGAACATAGAGCATAGGAGAAAGAGGTAACGATATATGTCAACAGAGCAAAAGATTAAAGGCTCTACCCGTGAGTATTCTTATCATCTATTGAAGGATCGGATACTGCATCTGGAGCTGGAGCCGGGTACGAAAATCTCGGAAAAAGAAATTGCGGACGAATTGAATGTCAGCAGAACGCCGGTCCGGGAAGCGTTTATGAAGCTTGCTGAAGAGGAACTGCTGGACATCATTCCGCAAAGCGGGACGATCGTATCCCGTATTAATCTCAGGCATGTTGAGGAAGGCCGATTCATCAGGGAGAAGATCGAGAAGGAGATCGTGGCGCTTGCCTGCGATTTTTTTCCCGAACAGTTCCGTTTCCGGCTGGAGACAAATATTGCGCTCCAGGATGTATGCGCGGGCAACCATAATTTCTATAAGCTGTTTGAGCTGGACGAAGAGTTTCACCAAATTCTGTTTGAGGGTGTGCAAAAAGAACGGACCTGGAAGATGCTGCAGCAGCTGAACATTCATTTCAACCGTCTGCGACTCCTTCGGCTGTCCAAGGATTCCAACTGGGAGAATATCATCTCCCAGCATAAAGAAATGTATCAGTTGATTGTCAATAAAAAAGCGGAGCAGGCCATGAAAGTGATGGAGAGTCATCTGCGCCTTGTCGTTGTGGAGCAGGATATCTTGCGCGAGAAATATCCGCATTATTTTATATGATATCCGATCCGAACGTAAACGACGGGTTGCTCTAAAAGAGCATGATGACCGTGTCCACCTGCCGCTTACATATGGAGGGAGATGGCTTAAGTCATGGAGATCACGGAGTTACAGCTTCCATATTCGGCTGCTGACCGCGGCTGGCTGCGATACGAGCCAAGGGATTCTCTACAGGGACTGCCTGTATGGTCCAGAATTTTCGTCTCTGAATGGTCGGATACGGTAGAAGCTGCGGTTCGCGAATTGCGATATGGCATTCGCGAGATGAGCGGACAATTACCTGAGATCGTTGTTGGAGGAGAAAGCTTGGCTCAAGGCGCATTTATCAGATGCGCTACGGTTAGGGAATCTTTGCCGAATGAACTTCATTCGGACTTGCCTCTACAGGATTTGAACGAGGAGGGCTATCTTCTCAAGCATGTCGCTGATAAGGAGAACGGTGGCTGCCTTTACATTGTCGGCAGGACGGACAAGGGGATCCTGTACGGGGCTTTCCATCTGTTAAGACTGCTGCAAATGGAGGTGCCTGCGGAGCGGATCGATCTCGTGGAGAATCCACGGAATCCGCTTCGGATGATGAACCATTGGGACAACATGGATGGCTCGATTGAACGGGGATATGCAGGCAGGTCGATCTTCTTCAAGGATCAGCGCTTGATAGAGGATGATGGGCGAATTCGGGATTATGCCCGGCTTATGGCTTCTATCGGAATCAATGGCATTTCCATCAATAACGTCAACGTACATGAAGCGGAGGCACGGCTGATTACTGCCGAGTATTTGCCTCAAGTCGCCAGAGTCGCCGGGATCTTCAGCGCGTATGGAATACGGTTGTTCCTGAGTATCAATTATGCAAGCCCGATGCAGCTCGGAGGACTTGCGACGGCCGATCCGCTGGACTCTGGCGTCCGTCAATGGTGGAAGGAAAAAGCGGTGGAAATCTATCGCTATATCCCGGATTTCGGCGGCTTTGTTGTTAAAGCTGATTCCGAGCACCGTCCCGGTCCGTTTACATATAACCGGACGCATGCGGATGGTTCGAACATGCTGGCAGAGGCATTGGCTCCATACGGGGGCGTTGTCATCTGGCGATGTTTCGTATATAACTGCATGCAGGACTGGAGGGACCGGGCGACGGACCGGGCACGCGCAGCGTACGATCATTTTAAGCCGCTGGATGGACAGTTCAGGGACAACGTCATTTTGCAGATCAAGAACGGCCCGATGGATTTTCAGGTGAGAGAAGCGGTATCTCCTCTGCTGGGCGCCATGCCGCAAACCAATCAGATGCTGGAATTCCAGATCACGCAAGAATATACGGGACAGCAAAAACATTTGTGCTACCTCGTTCCCCAGTGGAAGGACGTGCTGGATTTCGACACGTATGCCCGGGGAGAAGGCTCCACGATCCAGAGGGTGGCATCGGGTGAGCTGTATGATTACAAGCACTGCGGAATCACCGCAGTCATCAATGTAGGCGATGATGAGAACTGGACTGGACATACACTTGCACAGGCCAATCTGTATGGTTACGGGCGGCTGGCCTGGAATCCGGATTTGTCCGAGGCCGAGATTACGGAGGAATGGATCAAGCAGACCTTCGGCACCCATGCTGCCGTAGTGGAACAACTGACAACCATGCTTGCGGAGTCCTGGCGCATTTATGAGAATTATACATCTCCGCTGGGTGTAGGCTGGATGGTCAATCCGGGGCATCATTATGGGCCGAACGTGGACGGTTATGAGTATTCGGTGTGGGGTACGTACCATTTTGCCGATTGTCATGGCATGGGAGTAAACCGGACGGTGAAGGACGGAACAGGCTACACGGGGCAATATTTCGCGGAAAATGCCGAGCGCTACGAATCACTTGATTCGTGCCCGGATGAGCTGCTGCTCTTTTTCCACCATGTTCCTTACACGCACCGGCTTCATTCCGGCAAAACCGTGATACAGCACATCTATGATTCGCATTTTGAAGGAGCGGATGGGGTGGAGGCACTGATAGAGCGTTGGCGTCTGCTGGAAGGGCTTGTTGATCCGAAGCGTCATGAGGCTGTGATGGGGCGGCTTCGCCATCAGGCGGAACATTCGAAAGAGTGGCGGGATATCATCAATACGTATTTTTACCGGAAATCCGGCATTGGCGATGAGCTGAAACGGATGATTTATTAATATGAAGCGAGTACAATGAAAAAAATTGACCCGCAGGATGGACACTTGGCTTGAAGTGATCCAGCTTGCGGGTCATTTCTAATTAAATCGATCGGCGAATGATCCGGTCGATAAGCTCTGCTACATGGGAAGGACCTTGCCCAAGCTCCTGCTCATCCAGCGTCAGCCAGGAATGCTGCTCATCCATATCAAGAGAGCGCTGGAGCCAGCCGGATACCCCTCGGCCTCTGCGGTCAACCTCGACCAGGACCGAGATGCCGTCCTGCTCCGGGTACAGGATCAATTCAAGCTCTTTGATATGACCGGCATACCGGGAGCCTGGATAAAATTCAATTTCTTGCACGAAAGGAACGCCCCGGCCAAGGCGAGGGTGATATTCGCATGTCGCCATTTTGAAGCTGAAGCCAAGATCCTCTACGGCATCAAACACGATGGAAGCAGCCGGGTTCGGTTCAACCTCGATAAAATCACGGTCCTTGGGATCGATGGCATTATCGATATCGAGTCCGGTATGGATCCATACCGGCTGTCTGGAGATGGTGAGCGGCGTTTCCGGCGGGAGAGGGAAGGAGAACGGGATTTCCTGATGATCTCCGGGCTTCAATGTGATACGGCTTGAGACGTTAACTTTTGCAATGGTATAGGACTCTATGTATTTCTTGTCGTCGCTTTCCTTGGTATATTCCGTCATCAGTTTCAAGTAAATGCGGTCCACCGTCTGCTCGACACTGCCTCCCTTAATGTGAATGACCCCGCGTACTTCCTCACCGGGATAATAGGAGGATTTCTCAAGGTGCGTATCGATCTGGGCTGCTCCAATACCTACACTCGCTAGCATTTTGTTAAAAAACGACATAAAAGATACCCCCATAATAGAATGTATGATAATGGGATTATACGTTGAAGTTTCGCTCATGGTTTCCAAATTGGAAAAAAATATTTTTTGCGCTACACCGAGGGGCGAGGTGACCCCGCCAATGACGAAGAGCACAGCTGTAATCCGGGAATATGGATGATTGCTTGTTAGCATTCACAGGTTCGGCATGGTATATTGGACACGATACCATTAAGGATGGAGAAATCAAGGCATGAGTGAGCAGAAACGTTCCGGACAAGGAACCCAAAACAACCATAAATCAACAGCATACGGGAAGAAGCTGGGTGAGAGGGCTGCAGCGAATCAAGCTGGGGCCAAGCCGGCTTTTAAGCAGGGACATGGGAAGAATCGGGATCAGTCATCGTATTCGAAGGCGAAACCCTCTCATAAATATAAGCAAGAGGTCCGGGGACCACGGCCTTCAGCCGGGCGGGAGCACGCGGATGAGCTGCAGGCTGGCGATGTCATTGTTGTTACCATCAAGCGGCTTGGGATTAACGGCGAAGGTGTCGGTTATTACCGCCGCAAGGCGGTGTTTATCGACGGCGCGATCACTAACGAAGTGGTCAAAGCCGAGGTGAAAGAGGTACAGCCTAAATTTATCAAGGCCCAGCTGGTGGAAGTGGAGAAGCGTTCGCGTTTCCGGATCGAACCTCCCTGCCCGGTATTCGGCATCTGCGGCGGATGCCAGATTCAGCATATCTCCTATGAGGGCCAGCTGCAGGCCAAGACGGATATCGTGCGCGAGGCGTTCAGCCGGTATGCGGGACGGGAGGATGTTAAGTTTAAGCCGATTCTCGGCATGGAGCACCCATGGGATTACCGGAATAAAGCGCAGCTGCAGCTCAAACGGAAGGGCCATGAGGTGATCGCGGGACTCTATGAAGCGGACAGCCATACGATTGTGGACATCAGCGGCTGCCCGATTCAGCATCCGAAGGTAAACGAAGCGGTGGAGAAGGTTAAATCCGTACTGGAAGAATTGCGGATTCCGCTTCACAAGGAGAATGGAAACAAGGACGGCGTACGGACCATCGTGGTTCGTCATGGATTCCAGTCCGGGGAATTGCAGGTGACACTGGTCACGGCCGGCGGCAAGCTGCCAAGGCAGGATGATCTTGTCCGCATGCTGCGCCTATCCATTCCGGAGGTTAGCGGAATTTCACTCAACATCAATCCGAAGAAAACCTCGCTTATCTTCGGTGACCGGACGATTTCGCTATGGGGCGCAGAGAGCATGCAGGAATCGCTGAGCGATCTGCAATTCTCGCTATCGCCGAGAGCGTTCTTCCAGCTGAATCCGCAGCAGACGGTCAAGCTGTACGAGTCGGTCCGGGCGGCAGCGGGACTGACGGGGAAAGAGACCGTTATTGACGCATACTGCGGAACCGGCACGATCGGGCTCTGGCTGGCGCCCTATGCCAAGGAAGTACGCGGGATCGAGACGATCCCCGAAGCGGTGGAGGATGCCAAGGCGAATGCGCAGCGAAACGGACGGGCTAACGCCAGCTTCCACGTCGGTCAGGCCGAGGAGCTGCTGCCCCGCTGGGTCAAGGAAGGCATGAAGCCGGACGTTATTATAGCCGACCCGCCGCGTACCGGTCTGGACTCGCGTTTCCTGGAGACAGTGCTTCGAACCAAGCCGAAGCGGTTTGTGTACGTATCCTGCAACCCTTCAACCTTGGCGAAAGACTGCAAGGTCCTTCTGGACGGCGGATATGAGCTCGAATGGGTGCAGCCGGTCGACATGTTCCCGCAGACAAGCCATGTGGAGTGCGTTGTGTTGCTGAAGAGGGAGGATTAGGATTATGATAGAGATTCTGCAATGTTTCTAATAAATCAGTGCTCCCTTAACGTTAAAAGTAAGATTAGACACTTAACAAAATCAACTATTTCATCCGTCTTAACATAGTATATCTTGCAATCGAAACTATTAAACGCAAAAAGGAGGCGCAGTCCTGCTACCTCTCTGTGTTTACAGTCAAATCTTATAACATTCCGTCTGCTAACCGCATTTGGCCTCTCTCATGAGAGTCCAAATGCGGTTGCAATCACTTTTCGATCGGTATATCGATAGAGAGACGGATTATGCGAATTGGGAAGCAATGCTTGAAGCGACGAACAGAGAGTATGCCGGGCAAAGAGAAAAAATAGAATGTAAAGTTTCAAAGCTAGCAGTAAATAAAATCCTGTCCGCGATAAGCGGACAGGATTTTTTGGAGACGAGATCTTTAAGCTACTTAATGTGTTCAAAAATCCACGTTGCAAATCTGCTGATATCCGATCATTCTTCCATTTCTACTTTTTTCAACAGGCTCGTGTAAAAATCAACTTCTTTTGTGCCAAGTTAGTGGGTTTCATGAGACAAAATTGCGATGAAAGTGAGACGGCATTCACCAGAAAGGTCCATTAGAATCATAATGACACGTTGCTTTTATTTGTCATGCCGTGCTTTATGTTCAGCAATTGAAAGGAGAAAGAAGAATGCGTAAATCAGGAAATAAAGTTATGGTTCTGATCTTGGTCTTTTCCATCATGATGTTCAGCGTTCCATATGGGAATCCGTCGGCAGCGGCAGAAATGGGGAACAATGGTCAATCGTCTATGCCATCAGATCCTGCCTCACCAATCAAAGCAACTCAGATCGCAGGAGGAGACGACCATTCACTGGCGGTGAAATCAGATGGAACGGTCGTCGGATGGGGCGATAATGGTTTTGGACAAACGAATGTGCCCACGGAATTGAATGGTGTCAAGGCCATCGCAGCAGGAGATAACTTTTCGTTGGCACTGAAATCAGATGGAACGGTCGTCGGATGGGGCTATAATTATTTTGGACAAACGAATGTGCCAACGGGATTGAGTGGTTTAGAGGCCATCGCAGCAGGATGGGGCCATTCATTGGGACTGAAATCGGATGGTACAGTCGTCGGATGGGGCTATAATGGTTATGGACAAGTGGATGTGCCAATCGAAAAATTGAGTGGGGGTGTCAAAGCCATCGCAGCAGGATACCACCATTCGCTGGCGCTAAAATCAGATGGTACGGTCGTCGGATGGGGCTGGGATTATTATGGACAATCGAATGTACCAGGGGAATTGACTGATATCAAGGCAATCGCCGCAGGAATCGATCATTCGTTGGCGCTGAAGTCAGATGGTACGGTCGTCGCGTGGGGCACAGATAATGGTGGGCAAACGATTGTACCAAACGGGTTGAGTGATGTCGTGGCCATCGCAGCAGGATACAGGCATTCGCTGGCGCTGAAATCAGATGGCACGGTCGTCGCGTGGGGCTCTAATAATGATGGACAAAGGAATGTGCCAAAGGATTTGAGCGATGTCGTGGCCATCACAGCAGGAATCGATCATTCGTTGGCGCTGAAGTCAGATGGCACGGTCGTCGCGTGGGGCTATAATTATTATGGACAATCGAATGTGCCCGGTAATGACAACCTGAAGGGGCTATCTCTGCAGGAAGGTTCATTCGACACTCCGTTCTCACCATCCACTCTATCTTATACGTCCTATATTGACCCAGAGCTATCAAGCATTCATGTAACGGCGACATTAGAAGACGTTGCTAATGGAGCGTTATATGTAAACAATCAGCAGGTACCAAGCGGAAGCACAGCGACGGTTGATATCTCGGGAGATTCAACAGTCATCCCGATTCGGGTTGAGCCCTACTTGAAACCCGGCAAAACTTACACAATTACCGTCTTGAAGGATTCCATACCTCCCGACATTCAATTCGAACCCAACGGCAATACGTTACCGGCTTTAACAGCGGAAAGTAAAGTAACCGTGACAGACACGGTGAGCAATGTCGATGATACTTCGCTGCAATATGCCTGGACACAAAGCAGTGCGGTTCCTAGTGAAGGCTGGAAGAATTTCGTGAGTGGGGATACGCTGGAGCAAACAAGCGGTGACGACAATTGGTATTTACACATTCATGCGGCAGATCGGCTAGGAAACGTTGCCGAAGTGGTCTCGAATGCTTTTGTTCTCGATAACACACCGCCGACGGTTACCCTGTCAAGCACGGCAAGCGGTACGGTTAATGCTTCCTTTCCCATTACGATGACCTTCAGCGAACCTGTAACCGGTTTTACCGCAGAGGGCATCCATGTAAGCAATGCTGCAATTACCAACTTGGCCACCGTTGATTCGAAGACATACACGGCTGCGGTTACGCCGATGGCGAACGGCCAGATGGTGACCGTGCAAGTGGCGGCGGACGAGGCCATGGATGCAACCGGACATAAGAATGAAGCGTCCGAAGTCTTGAGCTTCATGTACGATACGACCAAGCCTGTCATTACCTTCGGATTTACGGATAACCAAATTTTCCGTACCCCACCGCTTACCATCGAATTGTCAGTCAGCGAAGCAGTCTACCGGATGAAAGACGGGGGAGAAGTAGAGGACACGGATATACAAACGCTTGTGCACCTTGAAAAGGATGGGCAACCGTTCACAGACTTCGCAGGCAGCTACGACAAAGCGTCTCATACATTTGCGCTAACGTTTAACCATTCACTTGAGAATGGTCTATACCATGTGATGGTGGAAGGAGATGTATTGCAAAATGCGAGCCGCAACACACTGGATGCAGCAAGTGCAAGCTTTACGGTTGCTGTACCTGTTGTGACCGGTATTTCTGCCAATCCAACCAGCCTTACCCACACCGGGGGAAGTACGACCGTCTCCATTACAGGTTCACATCTTACGGGTCAGATTTTAAAAATGTACGTTGACGGGGTAGAAGCTGCAACAGCGATTGTCGGCAGTGACAGCAGTGCCGAAGCCGCTATTGCATTACCGAAAAACACGACTTACCAAACGAAGAACTATAGCTTAACCGTGTATTTAAACGGTGAGGAGGTGCGAGAAAGCTCGGTTTCGGTCTCTGTGGCAGGATCATCTCCGCCAACACCGTCCATACCCACATCACCGATAACACCATCAACGCCCTCAACATCCTCTACACCGACAACCATACCCATACCACGGCCTCAAAATGAAATCGATCCAAGCAAAGGAGGGACGATTACCATTCGAGGTGTTGAATTAACATTTCCTGTCGGTGTATTTAGGAGTGTTTTTACAGTAAACATAGAGGACGTCTCAAATTTAAAAGAAGAATGGCGACCAAAAGACAATAAAATCATCAGCAGGACTTATGAGATCACAAAGAACTTAGCTGGAAACTTTGACAAACCTGTGACCCTTACCTTGCCTTTTGATGTAGGACAGATGGATCAGGATGACTACACGGTCGCCGTCTATTGGTTAAATGAAGCAACAGGAGAATGGATTCCGTTAGACCATATCAAGGCTGACTGGAATACGGGCAAAGTTAGCGGCAGTACCAGCCACTTTGCGAAATTTGCCGTACTCGCAACCCAAAAACCTAAAGAACAAGAACAACCAACCATAAAACCGACTGATATTGCCGGACACTGGGCAGAGACAAACATTAAACAAGCGATAAACGATGGTATCGTCACTGGCTATCCGGACGGAACATTCAAGCCGAATCGCATGGTGACGCGTGCTGAATTTGCGGTCATGCTGATGAACGCATTGAAGCTGCAGGGAAATGGAGCTAATCTGACGTTTACAGATTCGGCGCAGATCGGTTCATGGGCACGGAAAGCAGTCGCACAAGCGGTAGAAGCGTGGATTATAATAGGGAAAGAGGACGGTGCTTTCCGTCCCAATGCTGCAATTACACGCTCTGAGATGGCAGCGATGATCGCAAGAGCGCTCAACCTGGCAGTCGAAACAACGAATGCCGCAACCAGCTTCGCGGATGACAAGGACATACCGGCATGGGCAACAGGTGCCGTGACAGCATTGAAGAACATGGGCGTCATCGATGGTAAAGGCGGAAACAAATTTGATCCTCAAAATCAAACATCCAGAGCAGAAGCAGTGACCGTTCTGTTAAAAATGATGGCACAAATGAGCAAGTAATCCATCGGACAGCGACGGGAACTGAAGAAGTTGTCCGAGGAAGATAAGGTAAGGTAATCCCCAAAGAAGGAAAGCCCGAATCAACAAGGGCTTTCCTTTTTTTTGCGGTTACGTCGCACCCTTTATCATGTCTATAAGGTTTTGAATCGCCGTTCTTCGCGCCCGGTAGTAGGTGGCACGACTTATGAACAACTGCTCAGCCGCCATTTCCGCAGTGATCAGCGGAGCTTCTGCGAGAATCTTCAGTAAGGCCTGATCTCTCTTGGTCAGTGGAAAAGGGGGATGATTAGAAAAAACACTTTGAAGTTTATGCTGCAATTCGGGTCCGCTGCACGATAACTTGCGTGCCAGATCCGATTGTTCGAGAGCAGTAGGATTGTCCATCAATGTCAGTGCCGCTATCATCTCTTTTTCCGTAAACTCATAAGACGTACCCGCTTTTTCCCCACCTAAAGGAATTTTAACCAGGTCCAGGATATGATCGCCAACCTCGGACCCGCGCAAATCACGTGTATGAATGAGTGCGCCATAGAGGGGGTGTTCCCTCGTTCTGCCTGGAAGGGGCCTCGATTGGAAACCGAGATTTCCAAGCATTTCGTTGGTCTGCTCATAAGTGGTGAGGATGACGTGACGAAGACCCGCCGTATAGTGAATAATCGAGTCTGAAACGATCGTACCGACCAATTCATGAAAAGTATAATCGCTTTTGCGAGTGGAAACGCCTGTGAGTAACTGATAATAGGTATCCGCCTGCTCAATGGGCAAATGCCGCATATATTTGATTTCTTTTGGAAAAACGTCGTCTAACACGCCCGGTATAAAGTGATCCAGCAATGAAATGGTTTCTTTATAAAGCAGGACGCCTGCAGTAAATGTCAACGGAACCTCTTCTGCGGAGCGGAACACATGAATGCTCTCCGGAAATTGCTCAGCCAGGGCGTTTAGAAGGGCATGATCGATCTCTGAAGAGATGGAGTACGCGATATCCTCCGTTATGATTTGATGCAACTGGGGCAGATCCGGGGTGCGAAATGGCTGCATTTCCATGAGCTCCATATTGGCAGAAATGATCGAGATGGAATTCAGATGAAAAATATCCCGGCAAGTCGATAGCATAACGGAAGCAATCCGCTTTTTTTCTTGTC
Organism: Paenibacillus sp. Cedars; assembly: GCF_003184205.1. NCBI lineage: Bacteria > Bacillati > Bacillota > Bacilli > Caryophanales > Paenibacillaceae > Paenibacillus > Paenibacillus sp. Cedars. The sequence goes on along the minus strand of NZ_CP020866.1, from coordinate 4,579,374 downwards.
CACCCGCTTGTTTGAGTTCTTTCGTCAATCCCTCCATAATCTTTATTCTTAGTTCCTGAAAACGCAGAGGTTCACGTTGCAAAAGGTCCTCGATTAAAAAGGTTCGCGCTACATCGTGCAGTGCAAGACCCCCCGCCGTCGGACGGATAAAGGAGTACCCAGTGAGCCGCTCAAGATCCATCATGGATAAGGGAGTTCCGAGTAGCCAGCCCAGCCACTTCGGATCCGCATACGGTAAAATACATAGCAATTCCAGTACCTCTTTCAATTCGGAGGAGGTGACTTCACGCAGCATTTCGGCGCTGACCCGCATGGAAATGGGCATAACTGAAGCGGCTGATTCCGGCCTTGGGAATAACAGATGCTCAGCAAATAGCGCCATAGCGAGAGGTAATCCTTGTGAATCGCCGATGAGTTGCTCCACCTCACTTTCTATTGCCAATCCTCTTTGAGAAAAGTAGTTCCGCGCCTCTCCTCCCGTGAGGGGACCAAGCTTGATATGCCTAATTCTATTCTGCCATGCCAGGTCCATCTGCCAATAGAATGACAGGTCTTGTCTGGATGCCAGAACGACAAGCAGCCCGCTCGCGGACAGCCCTGGAAGGAACGCTTCCCTGAACCAGCCCTCTATTTTGTGAATGTACTCATAGTTATCGATACACAGAAGCAATTTCCCGCGAGCCATCTCGGCGATGATATCCTGAATGGATTTGTGGTGTGAAGCTGTCACAAGCGGATGATGAACGAGAAAGGCTTTTAACGATTCTAGGAATCCAGCTGGCGTGTCCATGCAAACCCTACCATCCAGCCATATCGAGTTTACTCCTTCTCGTTGCGCCATGTTCAGAAATTGAAGCATAAGCGCAGACTTACCAATTCCGCCCATGCCAGAAATAAATAGCACCTCGGCGGGGGCATCCTGCTGAACTAACCAATTTTTCATGAAGCGGAGTTCTTTATCCCTTCCTACGAACAGACGAGTCCGCTCCACAGAAAGTGCTTCCCCAAGTTTCCCCATAATGTTTCTCCAATTCTAAAGTGACATAAAGTAAATGCAAGTACGCAAAAAGTCCTAATTTATAAAGTTTAAAACTTCGAGAGTATTTGGCGGAAATCCTCTTTTAATTTGCAATATCCGTGAGTCATTTGAGACAAAATTGATATGAACTTGAGACCCTATAACCCAAATAATCTCTTATAGTGATACATGAAGTGTTAATTGCAAGGGAGGAATTCTCTATAACAAGCCGTCACACTGCTGAATAATTGAAAAGATGGGAGTGATATATGTCGTGTTATCGATTAGACGGAGTCGGATTCTGAAGATTGTCTTAATCATTCTTCTGATTGCAGCATTTTTTGCGGCACCCGAGTCGACTTCGGCAGATACGAGTTTGAAAAACGTGGAAACAGGTCGTTTGCCTTATTCAGTCGCGGTGAATCCGGTAACGAACAAAATTTATGTAGTCAATAAACTCAGCCACAACATGACGATCATTGACGGAGCGACCAATAAGTCGAAGACTATAGAGGTAGGCAAAAATCCTGAAAAAGTCTCGGTGAACCCGGTGACGAACAAAATCTATGTCACCCTTGGCGAACAGAAAGTAGCTGTCATTGACGGGGAGAGCGACACGGTGACGACAAAGGTAGCAGTAGGGTCCTCTCCTACTTCAGTCGAAGTGAACACGGTGACGAACAAAATTTATGTCGTTAATGTTAATAGCAACACCGTGACGATCATTGACGGTGTGAGCAACGAAACGACAGAGGTAAAGGTAGGAAATAAACCTGTTGCAGTCGCGGTAAACTCAGTGACGAACAAAGCCTATGTCGCCAATCAAGTAGACGACACCGTGACTGTCATTGAAGGCTCGACCTACAAGAAGACATTAGTGACGGACGTCCGTCCTTCTAGAGTCGCGGTGAACCCGGTGACGAACAAAATCTACGTCAACAATATTTACAGCAGTACTGTGTCGGTCATTGACGGGGCGAGCGACACGATCATGTCATCGGAAAAGGTAGGAAGTGCTCCTTGGGGGGTCGCGGTGAATCCGGTGACGAACAAAATCTATGTCGCCAATACGAGCAGTAATAACGTGACGATCATTGACGGAGCGACCGACAAGGCAATGACTACGGTAGGGGCAGGATACCGTCCTGAGGCCGTGGCGGTGAACCCGGTGACGAACAAGATCTATGTCGCCAATGAAGACGATAAAGTGACGGTCATTGACGGGGAGAGCGACACGGCAATGACGACGATAGCAGCGGGAGATTTTCCTGTTGCGGTCGCGGTGAACCCGGTTACGAATAAAATCTATGTCGCTAATCAAATGAGTGACACCGTGACGGTCATTGACGGTGCGAGCTACACACCGACGACGGTAGAGGGGGAAGACGGTCCTATTTCCGTCGCGGTGAATCCGGTGACGAACAAAATTTATGTCGCCAATATTCGCAGCCACAGCGTGACGGTCATTGACGGTGCGAGCAACGAGACGACGACTTTAGCAGTGGGAGTTAATCCTACTGCCGTCGCGGTGAATACAGTAACGAACAAAATCTATGTCACCAATTCTGACAGCAACACTATAACTGTCATTGATGGGGTGAGCAACGAGACGACAACGATAGCAACAGGAATTTATCCAGCGAAAGTCGTGGTGAACCCAGTAACAAACAAAATCTATGTTGCCAATAGTGGTAGCAACAGCGTGACGGTCATTGATGGTGCGAGCAACGAGACGACAACGGTAGATGCAGGAGCCGGTCCTTCTGCAATCGATGTGAATCCAGTAACGAACAAAATCTATGTCAGTAATACGGAAAGCCACAATGTGACGGTTATTGACGGCACAAACAACGAGACGACGACAGTAGCAACAGGATATGGGCCAGGGGCAATCGCGGTGAATCCGGTGACGAACAAAATCTATGTGACCAGTGATATGATCTACTACGTAACTGTCATAGATGGCGCGAGCAACGAGACGACAACGGTAGCAACGGGAAACGTTACTAATGCCGTCGCGGTGAATCCGGTAACGAACAAAATCTATGTCACCAATAATTTCACCGGCAATGTGACTGTCATTGACGGTGAGAACAACGGGACGACGACAGTAGCAGTGGGATATGGGCCAAGGGCCGTCGCGGTGAATCCGGTGACGAACAAAATTTATGTCGCCAATATTGTCAACGATACCATGAGCATTATTGACGGTGAGAGCAACACGTCTACGGCCGTACTGGCGGGAAAAGGACCTGTGGGGGTGGCGGTGAATCCAGTGACGAACAAAGTCTATGTCGCCAATATTGACAGTAACAATGTGAGTACGTTTGATTTTGCCGGGCGTACAACGAATCCATTGACTGTTGCGATTACACCATTGCCCGGCAACATTGCTTACGGTCCGGATACGACGTTTACTTTCGAAGTGTCTAATACCTACAGCCCCTATTCCCCGGAGGTACAAGGCGTTTACTTCCAGCTCGATCATACGGAAGGTGCTTGGGTGAAGGCGAGTCCGTCCGGAGGTAACTGGACTGGAACGTTGACCTCGCTGCCATACGGACAGCATGTACTTTATGTTTTAGCCCTTGAGGCTCAGGGAAATGGCGTTTCGGCTGGAATAGCCGATGCCTACGCTTTTAACGTGTTGCCAGAGAACATGATCAGTCCGGCGATCGCGAGCTTTGACAAATATGCCGAAGCCGCATCCTATACGGATGTGACGACAACATGGACGCTATATGGCAATACGCTGAGCAGCATTACGTTTGGAACGGAGACTTTGGTGCCGGGAACGGACTATACCGTTTCAGGCGGGAACACAGTGACGATCAAGAAGGAGTACCTTGCTGCGCAGTCAGTGGGTACAGTGAACCTGACGTTTACATTCAGCAGGGGAGCGGCACAGACTCTATCGATAACCGTAAGTGATTCGACCCCGCCAGGGACTCCAACGGGATTGACTGCAACAGCCGGGAACGAACAAGTTGAATTAAGCTGGAGCGGCGTGCCCGGAACAGTTACCTACAGTGTCTACGGAGGAACGGCTTCCGGTGTATACGATTCAACACCAATCGCCACGGTGAACGGTTCGACGACCAGCTATACAGTGACAGGTCTAACGAACGGGATGGCGTATTACTTTGTGGTGACGGCAAGCAACGAGTCAGGATATAGCGGCTACTCCAACGAAGCGAGCGCGACACCGCAGATGCCATCCCCGGGAGCTCCGACGGGACTTACCGCGAACGCCGGGAACGAACAAGTTGAATTAAGCTGGAGCGGCATGCCCGGAACAGTTACCTACAGTGTCTACGGAGGAACGGCTTCTGGTGTATACGATTCAACGCCTATCGCCACGGTGAACGGTTCGACGACCAGCTATACAGCGACAGGCCTGACGAACGGGACGGCGTATTACTTTGCAGTGACGGCAAGCAACGAGTCAGGATATAGCGGCTACTCCAACGAAGCGAGCGCGACACCGCAGATGCCATCCCCGGGAGCTCCGACGGCTCCGACGGGACTTACCGCGAACGCCGGGAACGAACAAGTTGAATTAAGCTGGAGCGGCGTGCCCGGAACAGTTACCTACAGTGTCTACGGAGGAACGGCTTCCGGTGTATACGATTCAACACCAATCGCCACGGTGAACGGTTCGACGACCAGCTATACAGCGACAGGTCTGACGAACGGGACAACGTATTATTTTGCGGTGATGGCAAGCAACGAGTCAGGATATAGCGGCTACTCCAACGAAGCGAGTGCGACTCCCAGAACGGGCAGCACTCCTCCAAATTCATCCGGTGGCACTCCTTCAACTACGAACCCGCCGTTCAACCACAACTCAATAAATGTTCCGAAGACGCAAAACAACATTCATGTGACCATCAGTGGCCAGATGCAAGAGGGAATCACGACAGATGCCATCACGACCGACAATGGACTGACCGTGCAGTCGGTTACCATCGATGCAGCAAAACTGTCTGAGGCACTGGCGAAAGAAGTAGATAAGCCAGTAATCGTGATTGCCGTGAATTCGAGCGCCGATAAAGTGACCGTGGCGCTGACCGGGGAAGCGGTGGAATCCCTAAAGAACAAGCAAGCTATAATAGAGGTTCACACACCTAACGGAAACTACAAGTTGCCTGCGACGGAACTCGGGATGGATCGTTTTTCGGCACAGCTTGGAGACCCGGTGGTGCTGAAGGACGTCTTGGTGCATGTGGATATTGCGAAGAGCGGGATAGATAAAATAAGACTTTTGGAAAATACGTCAAAAAAAGGACGATTTACCGTAATGTTTCCGCCCGTTGATTTTACGATAACGGCCTCGTACAAGGGGAAGACAGTGAACTTAGACAAGTTTACGTCCTATGTAGAGCGTGAAATTCCGTTGCCGGAAGGAGTCGATCCGAACAAGGTCACAACGGCCATTGTGTTAGAAGCAAATGGTAGAGTCCGACATGTACCTACTAATTTAACTTTACGAGATGGGAAGTATTACTCAGTTGCGAGTAGTATGATGAACAGCACGTACTCACTGATTTGGCATCCGATGAGGTTTGCGGATGTGGAGGGACATTGGTCTCAAGCAGCAGTCAATGACATGGCGTCACGAATGGTAGTGAACGGGGTTGATGCAACTCATTATCTGCCCAACGCAGCTATCACGCGCGCGGAATTCGCGGCGATTATCGTGCGGGCGCTGGGACTGACAAACAATGGAGTAAAATCTACGTTCGAGGATGTGAAATCCGGTGACTGGTATGCCGGAGCGGTAGCGACGGCGCAGGAATATGGCATCACCGCGGGGGACGAGGACGGAACATTTCATCCGGCAGAGACGATCACTCGCGAAGAGGCAATGGTCATGATCGCACGGGCCATGAAGCTTGCAGGATTAGACACGAGCCTCAGCGTAGCGGAAGCGGATGCTGCACTCTCGAAGTTCGCGGACCGCGCTTCGGTAGCTATTTGGGCCCAACAAGCGGTCGCAGCTACGGTGAAAATGGGACTTGTGAGCGGATCCGACACAGGGCTACAGCCGAAAAGCGACATCACCAGAGCGGAAACGGCGGTCATCGTTCAGCGGATGCTGGAGAAGGCTGGACTTATCGATAACAAGCATTCGGAATAGCCATCATGATGGATCGACACATGTGGAATACTACTCAACTGTTGGTCGGGAAATAATAATAGTTGAGTAGTATTGACGCATACAGCAACGGAGCGGAAGATGAGGCGAACTCCCGGATGATGCGAATTTCGTCCAATTTATTTAGAACATCTTGGACTTGAAAAAGATAAAGAGGGGCCAAGGCCCCTCTTTTTTGTTGCTTGAAAAGATGATATGCACTTTTTATAAAAGACTCTATTGCAGAAATTAACTTAGTTAGTGTTGTTCCTTATAAAGTAATCTCGGGTATCTGTTCGCACCTTCAACTAAAGCCGCTTCTAAATTAGCAGTAAAGTAAGCTAGTGGAACATTAGGTGAAAAATAAGAGTTTCCGGGACAGTAAGAAGCGGCCAAGACGGAAATATTCCGGAGTTTTTCATGCTCCAGTGAAGGCGTGCGCCCATAGTTTGAAGGCCTACCGAACTAACACGCATACTCAATATGCTACGCAGCGCCTGAGAGATTCTCATTGAATCGTTGTCTATAAGAAGCTTCCTGTGATGGCGGGAATGAATTAGCGGAAGACGAACAGTGGGCGAAAATTAAACAAGGTCAACGTATTGCTAAGCAATATTGGGTTAAGTAATATTAAACTAAAAGTACTTGTCGATAGTCTTTTTACGTAGAATAGAAATCTGTAGGTATCACTCGGAGCATGTTCACACTGTATAATCAACACATAGCAGATTCGATGTATGAAGGAGGAGTGAAATGTATCTAGATAAATTCATATTACCCATTGATGAAGAATCCTCGTTGATACAGCAACGAATGGTAGAAAATGGCGGTAAATTTGGATATATCGATAATACTTACCCATGCGGCATTTTCTCGAAAAGTCAGTTCTCCGAATTGAGTTTTTCAAAAATAACTATTTTATATGGAGGAAACGGCTCGGGAAAAAGTACGCTCCTAAACCTTATAGCAAATCGATTGGAACTCAACCGTATTGCACCATTCAATTCAAGTGAAATGTTTGATTTATACGTTGAACATTGTAAATTTGAACTTGGATTTGACGATGAGGGATTTAAATATCGAATTCCAAATGGAAGCAGAATCATCACAAGTGATGATGTTTTTGATTATATGCTTACAGTCCGCACAAACAACGAGGAAATCGCAGATAGCACCGAAGATATCAGATTGGAATGGGGAGATCGTAACGGAAATCTGAAATATGGCAAAACAGTGAAAATGAATAGCATGGACGATTATGAAGCACTGAGGTTACAGGTGCTTTCAAGAAAAAAATCAGTCTCACGCAGGGAGTTTATTCGCAGAGTCGCCGGCACTGAGGTTAAGCTGAACAGCAACGGCGAGACAGCCCTGAGTTATTTCAATTCCAAATTAAAAAATGACACATTGTATTGCTTGGATGAACCGGAGAACAGTCTGTCTCCTAAAATGCAGCTTGAACTTGTCAAGATGTTAGAACAAATGGCTCACTATTGCGGATGTCAATTTATCATTGCAACGCACTCCCCGTTTTTACTGGCGATGGAGTTTACCAAAATATATGATTTAGACACGAATCCAGTCGACATCAAGCAATGGTGGGAATTGGAAAACACCAAAGTGTACTTTGATTTTTTCAATAAACATAACAGGCTGTTTCTTGCCGATAAGTAGGAATTTGAACATTTCGATTGTTCTATAATCTGATGCGTTCGACAATTGCCCTTTTCTATGATATGGTACCAAGTAATTAGGCATTTCGTTCCCTTGGGACGAGGTGCCTTCTCGCGTATTTAAGGCGTTTTACATTAAATGTCTATTTGGAGGTGATGCAATGGTGCTCCCGCTTTCCCTGCTACGGGGGGAGAAATCCGTAGTTTATGATGGACGATTGATGGATGAGTGGGCCCAAATCATAATAATCTGAGGAGTGTTGTTGAGATGAGAGTAAATTTACGAGCAGAAACGCGCGCTGTTATGAACAAAACCGGACTGAAGCAGCTTCGCCTATCGGGACTAATCCCGGCGATTGTATTTGGCGCAGGGGAAGATAATATGATGATTCAGCTGTCAGCCAGTGAGTTCGGCAAATGGGCAAGGAACGGCAAGGGAGGGATCCTTGAGCTTTGTTTGGACAATCAGGAGCCAATTCCCGTATTGCTGGAGTCCGTTCAGCGTGATCCCGTAACTCGTGAATACATTCATGTCGACTTTTTACGTATCCATATAAACGAAGTTGTGCGCACGAGAGTTAATCTCGATTACATTGGCACCGCGAAGGGAGCCAAGGCTGGAGGAGTTGTCCAAATCCAAAGCACCTTCATCGAGATTGAATCCTTCCCGGACCATATTCCTGCCGCCATTCCAATTGATATCAGTGAACTGGAGATCGGGGATTCTTTACATGTCGGGGATCTCAAGCTGCCAGGAGGCGTGGTGCCGATCTCTTCGGCCAACGAACTTCTTGTGTCGGTGGTGACACCGAAAGTTCAAACGGAGCAACCGGAGGCTATATAACTTCTACAGCCGGCGATCGTTTCCCGATATTCCAATCGGGAGCGATTGCCGTTTTTTAATCCAGAACTATTTTCCACCAAGGGGGGACTAGGCTTACCCGTCATTGTTCATGTACACTCAAGTCATGTGAAATGCTGGGTCGCTTATCCGGCATCCGTATATTAAGCCAATGAAGGAAGTGAGTGTCGAACCATGAATGTAGAATCCGTTATGCTGGAGCTTGAAGGACTCGGCAAGGAACGACTCAAGAAAATGTACCTGTCCAATGGGGCGCATGAACCGCTCTTTGGCGTGGCGACAGGCGCCATGAAGCCGATGGCCAAGACAATCAAAATCAATCAGCCTTTGGCTGAGCAGCTCTACGCCACCGGTAACTACGACGCCATGTACTTTGCCGGCATCATTGCAGACCCTCAAGCGATGACTGCAGCGGATTTTGATCGTTGGATGGATGCAGCTTATTTTTATATGCTGTCCGATTATGTGGTTGCCGTTACGTTGGCAGAGACAAATATTGCTCAAGAAGTCGCGGATCAATGGATCGCAAGCGGCGAAGAGCTGAGAATGTCAGCAGGATGGAGCTGTTACTGCTGGCTGCTCGGCAGCAGACCGGATCGCGAGTTCCCGGAAGGCAAAATCTCGGACATGCTCGAACTGGTGCAAAAAACCATTCACGATTCACCGGACCGAACGAAGTCTGCAATGAATACTTTCATTTACACCGTGGCCATATCTTATTTGCCGCTCCATGATAAGGCGGTGAAGATCGCAGAGGCAATAGGCCCGGTCGAAATCAATCGGGACAAGGGGAAGAGCAAATTCCTCCATGCTTCCGAGAATATTAGAAAAGAAGTTGAGAGAGGGAAACTTGGTTTCAAACGCAAGTATGTAAGGTGTTAACCCCTGTTTGTAATTGAAAAGTCCTGGATATTGTGAAAGCATCCCCGACGAGTACATTACGAGCTGTACGCCGGAGGTGCAAAGCATCCTTCAGACATTAAGGAATGTAATCAGGGAGTCGGCTCCAGAAGCCAGAGAAAAAATCAGCTACCAGATGCCTACCTTCGACTTTCACGGGAATCTGGTGCATTTTGCGGCGTTTAAGAAACATATCGGCTTTTACCCCGCGTTCAGCGGGATTGAAGCATTTCAAGACGAGTTAAAAAGGCAGCAAGCAAATCGAAAAAGAAGAAATCGGCTGAGAGCTGAGAGGGAAGGCAGCGCTTAGCTGTTTCTTTTTTTTTATTTTTAAAGATCCTTTTTCATATAGTAATGCGTATGCCGGCCGGCATTCTCGATCTTGCCGTATATTTCATAACCCTGCTTGATGTAAAAATCCAAGGCTTGAAAGCTCAGCGTGTCCAATTTCACGAATTCGCATTGTTTCTCTCTCGCCATGTTTTCCACCTCGCTTAACAGCTTGGCGCCGTACCCCGATTTACGGAATCGCTCATCCACAAACAGATAGTGGATCTCAAGCCAGTTCCAGCATATTTCCCCAACAATCCCGCCCAAGATCTCACCGTCCGCATTCCTTAACAACAAGTTTATTTCCTGGTACCTGCCTTTTAAGTCGTCCGGAAAATGGTTCAGATTAAATTCAATCATTTGGTTTCTTACATAGTTGTTGTCCCCGCTATCCGCTTCGATGGTTTCGTTCGTGAAATAGAGTCCCATATCCGTCTCCCCTTCAAGTTCTGCCAGAACACCAATCTGTGTCGATATCGGTATTCAGATTACATCTTCTTCAACTTACCATATTTATGACCTGCCTTGGGTGGTAAAGAATCTTTTTAATAGAACGTCCCCGTGAGCTCAATGACTGCCTGTGCTACACTGTGGTTGTTACATTTTATCTGGCAGCAGCAAGGAGGATTCCATTTACATGTGTGGCATTTCATTCATGCGTATTCGCTAATGACGGTACAGACCAGCTAATTCCAGGCATTTTCTCGTGAAAATGTGAAGGATTATTTGTGCTGTACCTTTTTCATTACTATACAAATGAATGAGGTGCTTTTTTGTGTTTAAAAAAAATAAAAATCATCGGGATCCGTTGAAGACATCTTCAAACTTCCCGTCGCAAAATATGATCATCAGCAAACGTTTGATTCATGATATGATCGATTTGGCTCGGATTCATCCTCATGAAACCGTTCTTGATATCGGAGCAGGTGCCGGGGCGCTGACTTTTCCGCTGGCAGAGAAAGCGGCCAAGGTGCTTGCTATTGAGATCGATTCAGTACTTATCCATAAATTGTTGGACAAAATGGGGGAAAGGGGCAATATTGAAGTCAAGCAGTGCGATTTCCTTGAAACATCGTTGCCCTCGAAACCCTTTGTTGTAGTCGCCAATATTCCTTATTCGATCACAACGCCGATCTTCGGGAAGCTGCTCCATCCGGCAGTTCCGATGCAGAGAGCCGTAATCTTGGTGGAAAAGGGAGCGGCAAAAGGATTCACATCGCACTCCATTCGAAATCCGCGAATTTTAAACTGGAGGATGCAGTATGAGATCCGGCTCGTTCGGACGGTATCGCCCGATCATTTTGCACCGCCGCCCAAGGTGGATTCAGCCATCCTCTCCATCCGCCGGAGGGAACAGCCGCTTGTTTCCCCGCAGCATCACCAGATGTTCTCGGCGCTGGCAACCTATGGATTACGGGACCCGAAGCTGCCGTTATACGCAGCGCTATCGGAGATATTCACCCCTCCCCAGATAGCCAGGCTGGTCAAGTTGCTGAGAGTGGATCGTGAGCTTCCCATGGGTCAGCTGAACGAGGAGCAGTGGGGAACCGTGTTCCACACGATGCTCCAGCATGTGCCGCCGTATCGCCGGCCCCAGCTTCGCAAGGACTCTAGAAGCAAATCCAAGAAAAGAAAATGAAAAATAGACGATGCAATCATCGATTCTAAATAATGGACGATTCGAATGGGCGAAATACGCTTGACCCTCACACTAGTGTCAGGGTTTACAATGGAATTCAATCGTTCATCCAGGAGGCGTGAAAGCATGAAAATCGGAGAACTTGCCGCCCGTACCGGCGTCAGCATTCGTTCGCTTCGTTACTACGAACAGCAAGGGCTGCTTACGCCGGCTCGAAACGAAAACGGATATCGGGAATATTCGGTACTTGCCGAGGATCAGGTGCGAACCATCCAGTTGTATCTGAATCTTGGATTGTCTACCGAGCAGATCGCCGGGTTCCTGCACTGCGTCTTGAAGAACAAAGAGGCGTTTTGTACGGAGGTGTTTCCGATTTTTCGGCAAAAAATCGCAGAGATCGAGGCGCAAATCCACCAGTTGAATCATATCAAGACAAATCTGGAGGAACGCATGCAATCGATTCTGGACGAACGAAAATCGGAAGAAGCGGAGGAAAACAAATGAGTTTACCACGATTAGAGTCATCAAGCTTTCAAAGCGCGATCAAACCCAACGGAGTCACTCTTGTTGAATTCGGGGCCACATGGTGCCCGCCCTGCAAAGTGCTGCTCCCCATTCTCGAAGAACTGAGTCATGAGGAAGCGGGTCGCCTCGATATCTATCAGGTGGATTGCGACGAATCCCCGGAGCTTGCTGCCCAATTCGGCATCATGTCCATGCCGACGGTGATTGTGTTTCATAACGGAGAACCGACGGACAAACTAATCGGACTCCGGCCTAAGAGTGTATATCAAGCGGCGCTTGGCCGCTATGTATCATAAGAGAACAGTGGAAAGCCTCTGATCATTGTATCAGAGGCTTTCTTTTTTTTGGTAGAGGGCATTATGCTCCGTACATAGAACTCTTATATAGCGAAAACTGCGATAAGCAGCCGAAGGAGATACGATATGAGATCCAGAAAAAAGATCATTTCCGTCATAGCGATTATGGTGCTGAGCTGCCTGGCCATGAGTTTTGTCGATGCGGTAATCCGTCCGGATTACGCGGTCAAATCCATTATCAAGGTCATGTTGTTTCTGACGCTGCCGATCGGTTATGCCTTAATCACGGGCGGGATACCGTTTCGCAGGCTGTTTACCTTCGAGAGAAAAGGGCTTTCGAGGTCTCTGCTGCTGGGACTCGGCGTATTTGCCTTGATCCTGGGCGGATACTTCTTAATCGGGCCGTTCTTTGATTTTTCCAAGGTAACGGGAGCTCTGCAGAATAACCTCGGGGTAGATGCAGGCAACTTCATCTTCGTAGCTATTTATATATCGATTGTCAATTCGCTGCTGGAGGAGTTCTTTTTCCGGGGGTTTGCTTTTTTCACGCTGAAGGAACAGGTTGGACGCAGGTTTGCTTATCTGTTCAGTGCAGGGGCATTTGCCGTGTATCATATTGCCATGATGACCAGCTGGTTCTCCGTAGAGCTGTTCCTGCTGCTCATTGTCAGTTTGTTTGTGGCGGGACTCCTGTTCAACTGGCTGAATGAGCGAAACGGCAACATTTATGCGTCCTGGATGGTCCATATGTTTGCCAATCTGGCGATCAACATCATCGGATTTATGCTGTTTGGGATCATTTAAAATAAAAGTTTCATCAGGATTGACCTTCACATGATGTGACGGATTAAAATACGGGTAACTGAATAAAGGGGACTGCTTTATATGCATATTAGCGAGTTGTCGCGCAAAAAAGGGATGGAGTGGATACGAATATGAATCAACTGAACTTGAATTACTATGGCAAATACGCTGTTCCTGAAACGGTCAGGGGGCTGTTTGAATTTGAACAGGAACTGCGTGCGGAGGACTTATCACTTGATTTCAATTTGGGCTTGATCATGACACAAGAGGATATCCGCTATATGTCGACTCCGCCTGATGTAATTCCGTTTGCATCTTGCGGAGTAGATGGAATACATTATGGATTCTTAACAGATTTCGGATTGGCTGCTGATTTAGAGCAAGCGTACATCGTATGTGTGTCTCCTATGAATATGGATCAGGAGGTTTGGATTGTAGCAGCTAATATTCACGAATTCTTGCGCGTGGTATATACAGAGAACAGTATACTATACCACTACTTTCCCGAAACTAGCCACTATGCCTCTTATATAATCAACCGGGAAGTAGAGGATGTTCAAGAGAGCGTTGTTCGGGCCAAGCACAAATTACAGCAGCGATTTGCCCTTGAGCCCATTGCGGATATGTTGGAATACATAGAAGGGTTGCAGCAGAGACGTCAAGCAGAAGTAGTCTATCCGACAAGATACCCGATCGGAATTGTTCAGACCTCATCAGAGCACAAAAAGCACGAGCGGCTGATGATTGATGCGATGAAGGATGGACCAGATCCGGAGGACGTGGAACTTTTCTTCAAGACTGCTACGGTTGAATCCAGACTTGCCTTTATCAGGGACGCTCAATCCAGGCATTTGCTGGATCGTCCGCTATTAAGGGAATGTGTAGTAAAGGGCATGGCAGATATGGGGCTGACGGATGAGGCTCTCCGACTGAATAGATCCTATGACTATCAAGAAACGATTATTAAATTGACGAACACGCAGAACACGGCGTCTATTGTATGGTATACCGATGCCGATGATCCTATCGAATGATCCTATCGAAGATTAATTCCAACGATAAATCCCTGAAAAGTCCCCATTTTGAACATGCTGATGTATAATAATCGATATCAGGAGGTGCAGAGTATGAGTGATGTCAATATTTTTGGCCATCAAGCTTTGTTTGAACATGTTTACAAAAGTGCCCCAATTGGCATTGCCCTGGTTACGGTAGAAGGGCATTGGATCAGCGTAAATCCTGCGGCTTGCAAAATGTTCGGCTACACAGAGGAAGAATTAATGGCACAGCCGGCATCCGATTATGTTTATTCTAATTGCATTAATAATAAAGAGAAGCTGCTCCATTCCCTGGATGATACGTCCTCAACCATAGCGGTTGAGAAACAATTCTCACATAAAGACGGCAATCAGATCTGGGCATCGATGCACGTATCCCTGGTTCGGGATGACAAGGAGAATACCCCTTTATTTTTCATTTCGCAAATCGTTGATATTACTGATAGTAAAGTCGCCGAGCAAAGGCTGCAGGAAAGCATAGAGCGCTATACCTCGCTGAAAAAATATAACCACGATGCGATTATCTCCTTCAACCTCGAAGGAAAGATCATTAACGGGAACCAGATGGCAGAACAGCTGACCGGTTTTAAAATTCCGGAATTAATCGGAACGAAGATCTCGCGTTTAATCGGTGAACGCAACCTTTCCCGGATACTCTCTTCCGCGGCTGATTATGTTGCTGTCGAGAAAGGGATTAACGGTATCCATCACAGGGATGGGCATACGGTTGAAGTGCTGGCCACCTTGGCGCCGATCGTCATTCATAACCAAAACGTGGGCTTCTACATCATTGCCAAGGACATGACGGAGCAGAAGCGGCTGATCATCGAGAAGGAAGCGGCCGAGAAGACCAACAAGGCGAAGAGCGAGTTCCTCGCCATGATGAGCCATGAGATACGCACACCGATGAACGGCGTCATCGGGATGACGGACTTGATACTGGAGACAGAGCTTGACGAGGAGCAGCGGGATTATGTTCAGATCATCAAGAAAAGCGGGACAACCCTTCTGAACATAATCAATGATATTTTAGATTTTTCAAAAATCGAATCAGGCAGAACCGAACTGGTGGAAGAAACATTTAGTCTAAGGATCGCTCTGTCCGAAACCATGAACATGATTCTGCCGAAGGCGCTAGAGAAAAATATCGAGGTGACCACTTCCGTAGCCTCCGAAGTACCGGATCAGGTCCATGGGGATGTGACCAAGCTTCGACAGGTATTGATGAACCTGCTTAGCAATGCAATCAAGTTTACACCCAATGGCGCAGTCTCCATCTCGGTTCAGTGCCTCAACCATGAAGGTAATCCGCCCCTTATCCAATTCTCCGTTGTGGATACGGGCATTGGCGTGCCAGAAGAGAAGGTTGCCCATTTATTTGAACCCTTCTATCAAGTGGATCATTATATGACCCGGAAGGTGGAGGGAACCGGATTGGGTCTGGCTATCTGTAAAAAGCTCGTTAAACTGATGGGCGGGGATATATGGTACGAACGGAATCTTAACGGGTCAGGATCTGTGTTTGCGTTTACGGTTGATTTCTCATTTAAAACAAATGCTAGCGGTATACAGAACAACGGGACCATCCAAGAGAATCATGTTTCCGGCAATGAACTTAGAATTTTGATCGCAGAGGATAATGAGGTTAATCAGCTGGTCCTTAAGAAAATGCTTGAGAAGCTGGGATACAATTCCACCACGGTCCACAATGGACTTGAGGCCGTTGAGGCATTTAAACGTCATCCGTATGATATTGTGTTCATGGATATCCAAATGCCGTTCATGGATGGCATGGATGCGGTCAAGGCTATTAAAGAATCCATATCATCCGAAAGAGATCCATATATCGTGGCGGTGACAGCCCATGCGATTAAAGGTGATCGCGAGAGGTATTTAGAAATGGGCATGGATGAGTATGTAAGCAAACCCGTGAGCATGCATATGATATCGGGGATTATCGATAAATTTCTGGCTGAGAAAAAAGTATAGTTGAAGCATGATAAGATGAGAGCTCAAGTGATATCACTTGAGCTTTTGTTCATTCTACTGTTGGATGAAATACAGGAACCATACAGCATGCTGCTGTTCATCCGCCCCTCGGCTAGAAATTTCGCTGGAAAGAATGAGGACAACGGCCTGCTGGAAGAATTTCCGGCAGGCCGTTGTTATTGGTGATATGTCGTCTATGATACGTTTCCGGTGACGCTGCTGCCGTTTTTCGTGATTTTGTAGGTGATGATCTCCCCGCTCCAGAAATGGAACTTGAGAATAATCTCGCCGTCTCGGACTTCATTGAAGAAGGCCGGCTTCAGTTTGATTTCACCGCTGGCATAGGATGGAGAGAAGGTATACTCAAACTCCTTGAAGGAGGTCCAGTCCTGTGGCCCTGCATTCCCACCCGTGGCATATACGGCCTCCATCGTAGCAAGCTGATCCCCATTGAATGTGGTTGGAATGCTGAAGGAAGCAGTGGAGCCCTGCGTGCTGCGCAGCACAGGTTTATCGTTCTGAATGACCCTGAAGTTCCAATCCGCTCCACGGTTGAACTTGGCCGTCAGTACGGCATTTACGCCGAGCTGGCCCGAAGAGGTCAATCTGGTTAGCAGTCCGGATTTAAAAGTGATGGAATTTCCGCTTAAGACGTAGTCCTGTCCGGCTGTTAAGAGCTGTCCGTTCGTGCGGATCTCGGATAACGTGTTGCCGTTAAGGTTCAACGGAATGCTTTTGTCCTGGACAGCCGCCCCTTTTTTCACGAATACAAGATCCGTGTCAGCCGTAGAGGAGCGTCCGCTCCAACCCGCCTTCATCATGTTATAAAGCTCGGGATCGGACCAGGTGAAGGCCGTTCGCTTGAAGTGCTGGCCGTTATCCCATAACATATGTGTGATGTTTTTCTGCTTGAGATAATAGGTCAGGTATTCAAAAAACTTCAGTTTTTCCCCCTGCTCAATGACCCCGGTGTTCTGATCGAAGCCAAGCAGTCCATATTCACCCAGGATGACAGGAATACCTCTGGCAATAAAGGTGTTGTACACGTTGTTGAATGTCTGGTCGATGTCGTTTCGGGTATCGGTTTCAAAGCGAGTGTATCCCGCAATATTAACGCTAAACGGCCAGAATCCATAATAATGAACGGTGGCCATGAGATTGGAATCATTCAGTTTGGTCATGGTGTTGTAGAGCTCGTTCATTCTGGTCTGGGTCGGCGAAGCTTCCAGGGTAGACAGCACAAGCGGGCGTACAGCGTTCTGCGCTCCAGAGCTGCGTACAATCCGGTGGAATGAGACATTGAGCTCATCCAGCATCTGAAAGGCCTTGGTTTCGCTGGTGGTACCGCCATCCGAGAAGCGGGGTTCATTGACGCTTTCAAACATCAGTTTGCTGGAATGGTTCTTGAAACGATTGGCGATTTGGGTCCAGACGGCGTTGTACTTGGCTACAACCTCATTGCGGTTGTTCTCCATATGGCTGATCCATAACCATGAATCGTGATGAACATTGATCATGACATACAAATTGGCCTCAAGCGCCCAATCCACAACCTCCTGTACACGATTCATGTAGGAGGCATTGATGGTGTAATTCGGTGCGCTGCCGATTTGGTTATTCCAGGTTACGGGAATTCGGATGCTCTTATAGCCTTGAGCCGCGATTTGATCGATCAGAGCCTTGGTGATGCGCGGATTTCCCCATGCGGTCTCATCGGACCCGACGGAATCAAGCGAATTACCCAGATTCCAGCCCGGCTGCATAGCATCGACGTAAGCTTGGGGACCGCTGCTCAGCGGGCTGATCTGGTCTGCCTCTGCTGCTGATGTTAAGGATGGAATTAGTGAGAACAGCATAGCGGCGATCAGCGTGAAGGACAGTAAAGATTTCTTTGTTAAGTTTATCATTAGCATCTCCTTTGTAATGAAGTGGTCAAGAGCTGTTTGCTGATAAAACTTCATGATGCGCTCATCAGACGGTGGAATTTTCAGCTCCCGCTAGGGGCTTTCAGGGGTTAGACTTCACCTCCTTAAATCGAATCTGGACATACTGTCAATAAAATAAAACGGTTGAGTGCAGCAGAAGGATGAAAACGCTTTCTAATTAATAAATTATCATATTTTACCATTCGGAAGTACCCGACTAATTTATCCGAAAATCATGCAGAAATTAGTTATAGTGATGAGAAGTTCTAGAAAAGAGGGAGGTACGGTGCGAGGAAGAAAAAAGAAGCTGTCCCTCAAGGTCAAGGTTGACCGGGAGGACAGCTTCTTGGGATTTAAGCGCGATGTTTGGCTGGAAGCCAGCCGCTTCGATTACACAAATCGCTTGCTTAAGGAGTTGTTGGAGCAGGAGTTCCTGTCTTTAATATCAAAGTTTTAGATGGTAAAGAGAGCGGTGTAGCGGACTGCGCACTTGAAGCTTTCTTCACATCTTTTGTTGGCACGGAGTAAACATATACGGCGTACTCCGTATCTGCTGTAATATCCTTGCCTGAAACATCCTTGGTTGGGATATCAATGAGAGTCGAGATATCTTTATTGGTTGGCTTGATGGTGGCTTTCGTATCTTCTTTGCCAGCTGCTTCTGCTGCTTTTTGCAGGTTGAAGTCCTTCATCTGTGATTTTTCAACAAACAATACACGATAGGCATCGATACTCGTTTCATTGACAGCTTTTTTGAAATCGACTTGAAGTTTCCCGCTTGCATCCAATTTGGCTGTAAGGGCTGTGGTTTGGATCGGGTTCGGGATTGTAAACATTTCGGACGGGTCGGATAGGGCGTTGCTGGTAGAGACTGTTCCATCGGCAATCACCATGATGTATACACTGTACTTCTGACCAGCTGCAATGACTGCACCGTTGACGTCTTTCGTTGATGCCTCCAAGTTCCTTACATATTGATTCAGGCTGGAATCAACATGAACTACAGTGTAATTTCCGGAAGGTACATTATTTGCTTCAGAATCGCCAAATTTTTTGTTGGTTGGTACCACCATGATTCGGTATTCATTAATACTACCTGTAGCAGGAGAGAATCTAACGACAACATCACTGCCATTCCCGTTGGTGCTTTCAATCCCGGCATACACATTCGAAGGAACCGTTACCGTGGTGCCCGTAAGTTTAATCGGTGCGGATGGTGCTGATAGCGCGTTGTTTCCATTATTGCTTACGGACAAGACGAATACTTGATAATCCACCATATTTTTAATCGGCTGACCGTCAACATCGTTTATTCCAGGTCTCAGAACATTACTGAAATCGGCTCCGATCGGCACACTGTCGTAGTTGTTTATTCCTACGTTGTTAGCTTGAGCTACCTTAAAGTTAGCAGCGTTAGCTTGCTTCACGACCATGATCCGATACTCTCTGATGTTGGTTTCATTTGCAGCCTTCTTAAAGGATACTTTCAGATCGCTTGCATTATTGTTGTCTCCAGCATCAGCTGCTGTAACGTCCGCTACCGCTCCTACTTCCGTCACGCCTTGAATCGTAACCGCTGCAGAGGCAGAGGAGAGAGCGTTGGTATAGTTGGAGTAGCTGTTGCCTAGTGATAAGACGTACACGCGATAGCTGGAGCCTCTTTGAATAGGTTCCCCGTCGGAATCCAGAGTCGTGCTGGCCAAATCCCGAGTGATAGTGCTGCCGGTTTTGTTAGCTATGGTGTAATATCTGTTGGCGTAGGCTTGCGACAATGTCAGGTTCTTGGAGGACTTCACGACAAAAATCCGGTAATGTTCGATGTAGCTTTCTCCATAAGCAGGGCTGAAGGAAACCCTCAGGTCGCTTCCGTTTCCGTTATTGCCGATGACCGTCAAGGACGGCGTAGAAACAGGATTTACATTCTGATTGTTGTTCCCAAGCGTGATGGATGCATAATCGGATAGGGCATTGTTATTGCTCGAATATCCTACGGACAGAACATACACCCGGTAACTGACGCCACTGCGAATCAGATCTCCGTCGATATCACGGCTGCTGGAATTCAGGACTTGCGTCATGTAGCTGTTGCTGCTGCTGTTCTTGCTAATTTGCGTATAATAATAGCTGTTTAAGCTGTTTGCTCTGTACAGATCAAAATAACTATTCGATGATTTTACAACGAATACTTGGTAGTGACTAATATTCGATTGATCAGACGGGCGGTAGAATGAGACCTGCAGGTCACGCCCATCATTGTAGTTGTTCACGTCGGTAACGGACAGGCTGGTAACCGCGCCAACATTATAACTGGAACTTAAAATGATGGAATTCGATGGAGCAGACAGAATGTTGTTATTGTAGTTGTTGTTGTCCACAGCCATAACGAATACACGATAATACACGCCGCTGCGAATGGTTGCTCCATCCACGTCTCTGGCACCCGATGCCAGCGTCAAGTTGTTGATGTTATTGCCTGTTTTGTTGACGTGGGTATAGTTGTAGCTGGAGATGGAATTGGCTTTGCTTAAGTTGAAGCTGCTGTAATTGCTGTCCTTGACAACAAAAACCCGGTAAGAGTTAATGCTGGACTCGTTGGACACCTTGTTAAAGCTTACACGAAGATCACGGCCGTCACCGAAATCAGCGATATCCGACACCTGTGTAATGTAAGGAACTGTTGCATTACCTGTGCTGAGCGTGATGGAAGCAGAACCTGAAGACAGATTGCTTGCAAGTGCACTTTCATTGCTGCTGACTGACAGTACAAACACGGTATAAGACACTCCGCTGCGGATGAGCTCTCCTGAAGTATCACGAGCGGAAGAACTCAATGTCGTTGACAGCGTGGTATTCGTTGAGCTGGTTTTGTTCACCGTTGTGTAGTTTTGACTCGATACGGATTTGGCTGCTGCTACATTGAAGTTAGCTGCATCCTTCGTTTTTACAGTAAACACACGATAGTTGGTTACATTGCTTTCGTTCTGAGCGCGAGTGAAGCTGACCTGCAAATCACGGCCATCGCCGTTGTCGCTTATATCGCTTGCTTTCACATTGGTTGCTCCATTAACCGAATTGGTATTGGTCAGCGTCAATGAAGGCGATGCCGAGGAAAGGGCATACGTGCCGCCTGATTTGCCTACTGCCAATACGTAAGCTTTATAAGCCTGGTTATCCCGGATCAGGTCGCCATCAATGTCTCTTGAACTTGATGTGAGGACCTGTGAGCGATCCGACCCTGCAGGATATACTGTAGTGTAATTTGCTGAAGATATGCGCGTTGCATCCGCTTGGCTGAACGTTTTGGACTGCTTAACAATCATCACGCGATAATGCGAAATCAGGGATTCGGTGGATGATTTGGAGAAGCTGACCTGCAAATCACGTCCATCTCCGGCATTTCCGATGTCTTTTTGAGTTACATAACTCACCGGTACAATGTAGGTATTGTTACCGCCGCCTGAATCATTTGTTGTTGTGACGGTGACCGTTTTCGTTTTGGAATTCCAGCCGATTTTCTGACCGAGGGATTCACTTACGAAACGTACAGGCACCATCGTGTTGCCTTTCAGGTTTTTCGCCGGAACATCCAGCGCTACAGTTTGGTTGTTGATAGTAGCCGTCTTGGAATTAATCTTAAGAATGACGGTAGTGCCATCCTTGACTGCTGTGACGGTTTGCGTTTTTTGATTCCATTTGACCGTTGCGTCCAGTGCTTCGAAGATGGATCTCATCGGAAGCATAACCCGTCCTTGAATCATAACAGGCGCTTGAGGCGTATACAGCTTGACGCCGTCAATCAAGACGCTAATGTTCACTGCCGCCTGTGCCTGTGTTTGGAATGTCATGGGGATTAACAGTATAGCTGCTAGCAAGGCAGTCCATATTCTTTTCACACACTCAACCTCCTGAATTTTGCTTGTTATTATTTTCCTCTACAATATGACGCATTCGCTCAGAATAAAGTTTCAACTATTACATCGGCAATTAAAAATTATTTTTTAGGAGCAGATCACAAATAAAGGAAATCGCTACTCTCGATCCATAGGCGATCCATATGGTGCAGCAGGGTCTGCCTCGCATCAGATTGACCTTGTTACCGCAAGGAAGCCCGGTGTCTTTCCATTGTTTAGACAGAACCGAGACGAATGCCATTCAGCATTTCAGGCTTAATAGCCCTAGTTCGATACATTTCGTTGCCAATGAGAAGCTGCTGAATCCGTTCAACAATGTAAATTCACATTATATAGCTTTACGGGAATATAACTATAAAGTAATATATTAAATATGATGAACGATAATCTTTTTGAAATATTAGCGGAACCCAATCGCAGGACCATTCTTGATTATTTGCGTGTAAAAGAGTGTACAGTGGGAGAGATTGTAGATCTAATGCCGCTCAGTCAACCGGGCGTGTCGAAACATCTGCGGATTTTGCGTGAAGCGGGACTTGTGTCTCTTCGCAAAGAAGCCCAAACCCATGTATACAGTCTGAATGCCAGGCCGCTGGAGGAAATTCATGACTGGCTGGAGCCTTACCGGAAGTTTTGGTCGAACAAGCTGGATGACTTGGAGAGAATCCTTGATCAGGATGAATCTTCTTAACAGTCCCAACGAATCTTAAGTTTGATGAAGCGATTTTGTTCAAAATGGGCATTTTTGAGGAGGGTAAACGATGTTAGCCGTTGTACAGCAAGACGAGTTTGGAACGAGTGTCCGGTTTGAGCGCCGATTGAAGCACTCAGTGGAGAAGGTGTGGTCATATCTGACTGATAACGAGAAGCTGACCCAATGGTTCTCCGAACTGAAGGTGGAGGATTTGCGCCTGGGAGGAAGAATGACCTTTGATATGCAGGACGGGAATTTCGAAGAAATGGAAATAACGGACTATCGGGAGCTGTCGGTGCTGGAATACACTTGGGGAGAGGACCGGGTACGCTTTGAACTGTATCCTGAAGCCGAAGGCTGTCGCCTGGTGCTCATTGAGAAAATAACCAAGCTCACAGATCATACACCGAAGGATATTGCCGGCTGGGATGTATGCCTTGACGTCATTGAAGCACTGCTTGAGGGAAGAACGATGGAATCCCGCAAGGACGTGTGGTCCGCGAAATATGAACAATACGTTCAGCAGTTTGAAGCATTGCCCCGTCAATAAGATGAAACTGCTCCTCCCAAGTATGTTGACATGCTTAGGCAGGAGCTTTTTCTATAGATATCGGCTTGATAAGATATCAGCGGTGCTGATGAAATTCGATATTGCAAGAAAACCTGCCTACGAATCGTGGTCGCTCATCCTGGGATTTGTGTCGCACAGAGGTTTTTTTATTGGAAGGAGGGTGAATTACATCTATAATCGGGTAAGGGATATATTTCCTATGCCGATAGTAAACCTGGATGGAGGGTTCAAGATGACGGATTATACCGTTCATATCATGCAGCTTCGAGGCGACAACTACGATAACGGACTTAAGCTGGGTCGCAGCCTGCAGAATCAATCGATATTACAAGCCTTTGGAGCGGCGACCAAACCGGAGATCGATGCGGAACAGATGAAGGCCATTTATAACGAGTTTGCCCCGCAGCTTGTAGCCGAGTTGGAGGGATTGGCAGAAGGGCTCAGATTATCGTTCAAAAAGACTGCAGCTCTTCTCGGCGGATATGATGTTCCGAAGATCGATGCCATGGGCTGTTCGGCCATGATCGCTCCAGCATATTACATAAGAAACTACGACTTCACGCCTGCGTTTTACGATGGTTATTTTACTATGGCCCAATCGGGGCAAGGACTGGCGACCGCGGGCTATAATCTGCAGGCGATAGGGCGACATGACGGTATAAATGAAAAAGGACTTGCGGCCGGACTTCATTTTGTCAGCTTTGAAGGATACCGGACGGGATTGTCTTCGTGGATCAGTGTTCGAATGATATTGGAGTCATGCGCTACAGTAGAAGAAGCAGCTTACATGCTGCGCCATATTCCCCATGCGGCCTGTTATAACTTTTCTCTGGGCGATGCGCGAGGAAATTCGGCGGTGGTTGAGGCAAGTCCGGATGAAGTCGTTACCCGAGCGGGCGATGAAGTTCTTGCCTGTGTCAACCATTATGAAGCATTGGCGGGCAAAAACAGGCCTTCCATTGAGCATTCCCTTCGTCGTAAATCTTACATCGAAAGCTTGGGCGCCCAGCGCCTGACCCATGCGGAAGCATTTGGTCTGTTTAAGGACCGTCAATCCCCGTTGTTTTATACGGATTACGATAATTTGTTCGGGACGCTGCATACCTTCTCTTATTCCTTTCAAGAAGAAAGAGTGATGACCTCGCTTGCACAAGGGGAAGTGCTCGATTTTTCATTCAGGGAATGGGCTGAGGGCAAGGATATTCCGGAAGTGATGATGACAGGGTTCATCGATTGATCAATGGGAGGTGTGTGTGGTGATTAAAGCTCGGGCAGCGGGAATATCGATGGGGGTGTTAGCGTTAATGTTATGTATTTTCTTGTCTGGCGCTGATCAAGCGGATGAGGAAATTACGCTCCATAACGAGATAAACACTCCCTATTATTATCGGATGCTCTTGTCTTATGCCCCGGACCAACAAACGGTGGAAAGGCAATACGGCAAGCCTGATATCGTAAGAAAAGAGCAGGATTACACCTACGAGATTCGCAAAATGCCAGATGGCAGCGAGCTGATCACTTTTTATAATTCCAACAGCGGTCATCTCATGGATCAGTGGCGTCTTAGCCGCCTCCCGGAACGAAGCGAGTTTGAGGCCTTGATCCCAGAGGTAACGCTTGCTCAGGATGTCAAGCAGATCGATCCTTATTTTCAGCTGATAGCTGATCAAACCGATGAAACAGGAACAAGCGAGCATCGACTCCGGGATTCCGGGTTAGCTACGATTAAATATAGGCACGCGGATGGCAGATGGATCATGGATTCGATCCAGTACATGGATCAGGATCCGTCGGGTTTTGTTTCCAAGCTGAGGGCGGAAGACCGGGCTGGATTTTGGAGCTCATAAGTAAACCGTATGTTTTTTATAGATAATTTGTGAGGAAGCAATTCCCTTCCAAGTGAAGGAGATTGCTTTTTGTGCTGCTAGTTTCCTCTGAATGTTAGAACATTCTGTGACGTTGCCACACTCAGGCCGCCGCCCTCTGCGTTTTCTTTGGCGGATTTGTTATAGCAGGCAATCTGGCCGGAGTGCTCCTGCACCGGTTCGTGCTGCAAACGGCGGAAGTGGATGCCATGATGTTCAGTCCGAGCATCCATGGTATCAGTTATGGCTATGCGGCGCTGCTGACGCTGCTGTTCTCGGGAATTGTCATGGTCTCCATGCATTACAAATTATAACGGATTGATATGATTGAAGCGCTGAAGTCCGTGGAATAGCTGTACGCTTTGCAAGAGAGCTGATTCGACAGGTGATGATCCTGAAGGACAGGTTCTATTTTTTTGATGCAGGGATAAAGGGTCTTGTCCGTACAGCAGTAGTATCTTTGGCCAGTATATCTCGTTATATTTTTTAATCTGCCGATAAGTTCTAGCAGAAAATATATTATAATAGACATATCCATGCTATTGAACGAACTAATATTGCTACTACATGAAGACCAATTTCAGAACATAATCTAGGTCTTCTGCCTCGGAGGAATGCATATGGGAATTGTCTTCTCGACCTTGAAAAAGTACCGCGTAGCCGCGATTGCGGCACTGGTCATGATGCTGATAGAGCTCACCGTTGAGCTGATTCAGCCGCTGCTTATCTCCAAAATCATTGACGACGGCATTCAGAAGCAGGACATGTCGGTTGTATGGATGTGGGGAGCCGTTTTAACTGGAAGCGCTGTTATCGCCTTTATAGCCGGAATTTCGAGCTCCTTCTTCGCGGCGCATACGAGTCAGGGGCTCGGCTATGATCTTCGCGATCAACTGTATGAGAAGGTGCAGTCCTTCTCCTATTCGATATTTAACCGGTTTGCCACATCGTCGCTGATTACAAGGCTGACGGGCGATGTCACCCAGATTCAGGATACGGTGTTCATGGGCCTGCGTTTCATGACGCGCGTTCCGTTAGTTGTGCTTGGCAGCATCGTTATGGCGCTGGTGGTGAACGTGAAGCTGGGCTTATTGCTGGTGCTAACCGTGCCTGTACTGTTTATATTTATCGCCTGGATTATGAAGCGGGCAGCCGATGCATTCCGGCGTGTCCAGCAGCGGCTGGATGCGGTGAACGGCGTTATACAGGAGAACCTGACCGGGATTCGGTTGATTCGTGTTTTCGTACGCATGGGCCATGAGATTGAACGGTTTGGTCGTACTTCTGGCAAGCTGATGAGTTCTACCATATCGACCTTGCGATTGACGGAGACCACGATGCCCTTTATTCTCCTGATCATGAATGCCGGGATTATGGCGGTTCTGTGGTTCGGCCGTAAAGACATCGCGACTGGCAGTGCCAGCGTTGGCGAGGTTGTAGCCGTCGTCAACTATTCGCTGCGCTGTATCGGTGCCATGTCAGCCCTCTCCTGGGTTGTTGTTGCGTTCTCCCGTGGACGGGCTTCCGCCCAGCGTGCACAGGAGGTGCTGAAGACCGAGGACGATGCAGCAACCGGAGTCTATAAGAACCATGATAATAAGGTTGAAATTGAAGGCGGAGTGAAATTCGAGCAAGTCAGTTTCAGCTATCCGGGCAGTGATATTGATGTGCTGACGGATATCTCTTTTGTGGCCAGACCCGGTGAGCGAATCGCTATTATGGGGGCTACCGGTTCAGGCAAATCCTCGCTGGTTCAGCTCATTCCGCGGCTGTACGAGGAGGATAAGGGGAATGTGCGGATAGACGGAAAGGATGCAGGGGAGATCGACCCGATGCATCTGCGCAGCAGCATTGGCTATGTTCCGCAGGAGGTGCTGCTCTTCTCCGGCACGGTTCGGGAGAACATTGCCTGGGGACGGGAGGATGCTTCCATGGACGAAATCAAGGAAGCGGCACGCAGAGCGCAGATCCACGATACGATAGAACATCTGCCTAACGGTTACGACACGATGCTTGGACAGCGCGGCGTTAACTTATCCGGAGGGCAGAAGCAGCGCTTGTCGATTGCGCGGGCGCTCGTACGGAAGCCTTCCATCCTCATCCTGGATGACAGCACAAGCGCACTTGACGTTCGCACGGAAGGTGCTTTGCTGGATGCTCTGAAGGATTTGTCCTGCACAACATTTTTGATCACACAGAAGATCAGCTCAACCACCTCGGCAGATTTGATTCTGCTGCTGGATGACGGGCGATTGATCGGAAAAGGGAATCATGACTCCTTGATGGAGAGCTCCTCCCTGTATCGACGCATCTATGAATCCCAATACGGAGAGGGGGTGCAGCAGCATGCTTAAGGCATTCACTGAACCATTTCGTCATCCAAGGCCAAAGATCGATCTTGGCAAAAGCAAGGATAGCGGTTCGGGCCGCAAGCCCAAGGCAAAAGCCAAGAATTGGTCGGGCACCCTTTCCAGAATATGGGCTTATCTCGCCCGCCGCAAAGGAAAGCTTGCACTTGTGCTGCTGATGGTGATGTTCAGCTCCGGGCTTGCGTTGCTCGGCCCTTATCTGCTCGGGGTCGGGGTAGATCGGTTCCTGAATGATATCAAAGACCCGGGCGGCTTGGTGGACTCCGGCTGGATGTATTTTCTTATCGGATTGGCTGTTGTGTACGTCCTTCAGGCTTTAACCACCTGGCTGCACAACATCTGGATGATCGGCATAGCCCAAGAGACGGTATACCGGATGCGAATGGATCTGTTTACGCATCTGCACCGGCTGCCGATTCCGTTCTATGGAAAGCGCCAACAGGGCGAGATTATGAGTCGTCTGACCAATGATATTGAGAACGTCAGTTCAACACTGAACAGCTCGGCCATTCAAATATTCTCGAGTGTGCTGACCTTAATCGGTACGTTAACCGTTATGCTGTGGCTCAGTCCGCTCCTTACACTGCTGACATTTCTGGTGGTTCCCCTGATGATGCTGGGGATGCGCTGGATCACTCGGCGAACCGGTCCCTTATTCAAAGAGCGTCAACGCAATCTGGGGGATTTGAACGGCTATATTGAAGAAACGCTGTCGGGACAGCGGATTATTAAGGCTTTCTCCCAGGAGGAGCGGGTTATCCGTGAATTCGATGAGCGCAATCAACGGATTCGTCTATCGGGCTTCTGGGCACAGAGCATCTCGGGTTTTATTCCGAAGCTGATGAACGGGCTGAACAACCTGAGTTTTGCGATCGTAGCGGGGATTGGCGGCATTATGGCGATTCAGGGGCATATCACGATCGGTGTCATCATCATATTTGAGAGTTACGCGCGACAGTTTACCAGACCGCTGAACGATCTGGCGAACCAGTGGAACACGCTGTTGTCTGCCATCGCGGGGGCGGAACGCGTATTCGAGGTGCTGGATGAAGAGGTTGAAGCGAAGGATGAAGGGGCCGCTGTCGCACTGAAGAGTGTAGAGGGAGCGGTGACATTCAACAATGTATCTTTTTCCTATGAAAAAGACGGGGATACGCTGGATGGAATCAGCTTTGAGGCGAAGCCCGGCGAGATGATTGCGCTGGTCGGTCCGACGGGTGCAGGGAAGACAACGTTAATTCAGCTGCTCTCCCGGTTCTACGACCCGAACAGCGGTACCATTACTCTGGATGGACGGGACATTTCCTCCATTCGCAGGGAAAGCCTGCGAGCACAGATGGCTTTTGTGCTGCAGGATTCCTTCCTGTTCCAAGGCACCATCCGTGAGAATATCCGCTTCGGACGGCTTGATGCGACCGATGAAGAGGTCGAGGCAGCTGCGAAGCTGGCGAATGCCCACTCGTTCATCGTACGGATGAAGGACGGTTATGACAAGATGCTCAAACCGGACGGCAGCGGCATCAGCCAAGGCCAGAAGCAGCTGCTTGCGATTGCCAGAGCGATACTCGCCAATCCCTCCATGCTGGTGCTGGATGAAGCAACAAGCAGCATCGATACCGTAACGGAGATCAAAATCCAGGAAGGGCTGCAGCGGCTGATGAAGGGACGGACGAGCTTTGTGATTGCCCACCGTCTAAACACCATCCGCTCGGCGGACCGCATCCTGGTGCTGAAGGACGGACGCCTGCTGGAGCAGGGCTCCCACGATGAGCTGCTGAAGCAGGGAGGATTCTACAGCGACCTGTATCATGGTCAATTAAAACGGGCGGCCATGTAACACCGTGCCCGTGCCGATGATTGATTGCATTAGAACATAATGAAAACCACCGGAGAGGCTTAATCAAGCTGCTGCTCCGGTGGTTTTTTGTTATGGGTCATGGTTGAATTCATATGCTGTGTGCCGCGTAGCCCTGGGCGGACGCCGTATCGATGTTTCATTAGCAGCCAAGCCATAAGCCGAGTTATAACCCTTCAGCCATACGCGGATGACTTAGCTGCCTTGTTTACTTGGAGCTGGTTGTTTGAACTTGCAGTTTGCGCTGCGCTTCCCTGCCGAATTGCAGCATAAACTGAAGAAGAATGCCGGCCTGTATGGCAACCAGGACTAAATAGGTGTTGCTGTTAGGTGGAGGCTCCCTGAAACATACTCAGCGGATTCCAAGGTTTCCGAAGATCAGAAACATCGCAATGAGGAGCGGGGATACTCCCGCGAAGGTAAACAACAGGACGAAGCAGGTCAACAGCAGGGTGGAAGCCGAGTAGAATAGATAACGGGTTCCCTACTTCTACATATGCCGAGCCTCCCATGCATACAGATTTATAGATCAGAGAACTTTCAGGGGAGGAATACGATGCTCGATCCAGTACTGACATCTCCGAATTTGAAGCTGTATGCAGACTCGAACGACACCTTAAACTATAAACGCGATGCGGGAAACTACATAACTCAGGTGTTCGGAGCCCAAATGCCTGCAATTGCGACAGGCTTCTTCAATGTTCATATGACTCAAGGGATCATTATTCAGCCTCACTGGCATACCAATGTGAATGAGCTGGTATTTGTCATCAGCGGCGAAGTGATTACTTCGGTATTCAATCCGTTTACCCAGAAGCTGATGACCTACAAGCTAAAGCCGGGCCAGGTCTCGATGTTCCCCAAGGGATGGTTTCACTGGATTTTGACGCTTAGCGACAAGGCCCACATTCTGACCATATTTGATCAGCCGACGCCGGATATTGTGTATGGAGCAGACTTTCTGCGGCATATTCCGAAGGAGATTCTGCACATTGCCTATTGCATCAATGAGGAGGATTACGCCAAAGCCGTTGCTCCACTGAAGGAAACGGTCATTCTGGGACCGCCGCCGGGCTGTGGCAAGCGGGACGACAATACATCCGACAATGCCTCCTATTTTGAGTCGGTCCAGCAGCCGTTTGGTCAGCAGCCAGCGTATGGTGCCCAACAGGCGCCTTCGGCACCTAACTACTACGGGTACCCGCCTCCGCCTTCCTATCCGTTTTATCAACAGGCCAGACCGCCGCAGTACACCGCTTATCCGTCCTATGCACCATACCCTCAGCAGCCGTCCTATCCATCTCAGACCCCTTACACGTCATCCTATCAGCAGCCCCCATCCTTCCAGCAGCAGCTCTTTCAACAGCAGTCCTTCCAACAGCCGCAGCCGTTCCAGCATCTTCAATATCTGTATAATACGCAGCCGGATTTAGATACAGCCGCAAGTCGCGGTCCTGAACCTGATACGGGCACCGTCCCTGAGACAGAGTAACAACACAGACTTTCAGCTGCTGCAAGCTGTATCAGATCAGGTGCTTTGTAAACACTCATCTCACGAAAGCGAAAGCGAATTCGAAGTCTTCAAACTCTACGCCAGATTTTTCTAGAATCGGCGCAGGGATGAGAAGGCTTCTTTTTTTGTTTGGCGTCGCCACGGCTCTGATTTTGCTCCTGAAAAAATCCTTGCCTGATATGGAACGTTCTGGTATGCTATTGTCCTTCTCTCATTTTCGCCTTGTCTGAAGTGGATGGGTCCGCCATCTAAAATGCTTATCGGAGGTGCTTCATGCTTTATTTCACATTGGCTTCCAAAGCCTATGCCCGTAATTTGCAGTACCGCGGCGCCCACATGGTGCACAATGTCGCCAGTGCGATGTTCGGATTCATGTATGCCTGTATCTGGATCGGTCTCGGTGCAGATTACGCGCTTGGAGATTACGGAACGCAGGGAATGGTCGGTTATATCGCCTTTACGCAAGCTGCGCTCTGGGTTTCCAGTTTCGTCACGAACGGCCTCGGCATTCCCCAAGCTGTTCGAACCGGCCATATTTCACTGGATTTGATGCGTCCCGTTCATTTGTTCAGCCATTTAATGGCCAAGGAATGGGGGCAAATCGCCTACCAATTCGTTTACAAATCGATCCCGATCTACCTGGTTTATTACTTTGCTTTCTCTTTGCAGTTACCCGGGAAAGCCTCCACGTTCCTCTATGTTGCCATAGCCCTGGCAGGCGCCGCCTACTTATCGATCTGTATCAACTATCTCATCGGCGCATCCGCCTTATGGACAACGGAATCGTCTTGGTTGTATTGGGGCAACCACGCGATGATCAATCTCCTTGCAGGTTTCTTCATTCCCATCGAATGGCTGCCCGGCTGGCTGCAGACGATTGCCTGGTGGTCGCCGTATCCGTATCTGCTCTATGTACCTACCCGAATCTATCTGGGCTTCGATGACGTTTCCTATCTGTGGGGCACGCTCATGTGGTGTGTGCTGCTTACGCTGGCAGGTCTGCTGGCTACCGGCTTCCTAAGGCGGAAAGTGGAGGTGCAGGGAGGATGACCACGAGATCCTGGCTGTCCCTGTATGCGCTGCTGATCCGAACGAGCATCAAAAGCCGCATGCAGTACAAATTCAATTTTATTCTGGCTTCGTTTCTTGCTGCATTGATCCAAATATCCGAATTCCTCATGGTTGCCATTGTCCTCTATAAGTTCGGGGCCATCCAGGGCTGGTCCATGCACGAAATCGCGTATTTGTTTGCTATCATGACCCTATCGAAGACGCTCTACCGGACGTTTGGGGATGAAGTGCATCATCTTGAGAAATATCTGGTGAACGGTGAGCTTGACCAGCTGCTTACCCGTCCCATGCCCGTGCTGCTGGCGCTTATGCCGCAGAAATTCCGGATTATGCTGGGCGAAGTGCTGCAGGGCGGTTTTCTGCTCTGGTGGTCGCTCCATGGCATGATGGCGGCAGGTCAGGTGGGATGGAGCGCAGTGCCGCAATCGCTGTATATTATTGTCACGGGGGCTGTCATCCTGTTCTCGATCGGCCTTGCGACCGCAACCTTCGGGTTTTGGACGACCCGGATCACCGAGCTTCAGAATCTGACGGAGGACGCGGCTCGGACGGCTGCTCAATATCCGTTGACTCTGTATCCGAAATGGATGTCATCGATCCTGCTGATCATTGTCCCGGTTGGTTTAGTCAATTATATTCCGTCACTATACATACTGCGCGGCGAGCTGGGGGTATGGGTGCTACCTGCCTTGGCAGGAGCGGCCCTGTTATGTCTCGGCATAAGTTTGAAGTTCTGGCAGTTCGGTTTGACCAAATATCAAAGTACGGGGAGTTAAGGGAGGAGCGTGTCACATGATTGAAGCTCATAACATACGCAAGGAGTTCAAAACGCCGGTTGTGAAGGAGGGGCGCTTCTCCGGTTTGCGAACCCTGTTTACGAGAGAATACCGGACGAAGGAAGCCGTTAGAGGCATCAGTTTTCAAGTGGAGCAGGGAGAGTTTGTCGGTTATATCGGGCCGAACGGGGCCGGGAAGTCCACCACCATCAAAATGCTGACGGGCATTCTCCATCCAACCTCAGGTCGCGTCTCGATTGGCGGCATGAATCCGCACAAGGAACGGCGCAGCGTTGTAAACAATCTGGGCGTCGTGTTCGGTCAGCGCAGCCAGCTGTGGTGGGATCTCCCGGTGAAGGACTCCTATGATATTCTGGCCAAAATGTACAGCGTGGATCAGGCCGACAAGGAGCGGAGGCTCGGACAGTTCGCCGAACTGCTCGATTTACAGGCGTTCTGGGAAACGCCTGTACGCAAGCTGTCGCTCGGACAGCGCATGCGCGCCGACCTCGCGGCTGCGATGCTGCATGACCCGGGCGTGCTGTTTCTGGATGAACCGACAATCGGGCTGGACGTGAACGCTAAGCGGAACATCCGCCATTTTCTCAAGCTGATCAATGAGCAATTCGGCAAGACCATTCTGCTCACGACGCATGATATGGATGACATCGAACAGCTCTGCAATCGGGTGATGGTCATTAACAACGGGGAGCTTTCCTATGATGGAACGGTCCGGTCCCTGCGAGATACAATCGGTCTGCCTACGCTGATTACCGTGACATTTCGCGGCCCTTTTGCAATCCCGGAGCAATTCCAGGGAGCAGGAGAAGGAAGCCGTGCAGTTCCGCTTCGGGTAATGAGCGCGGTGGATAACACCGTCACCATTGAGGTGAACCGCCGCGAGATGAATACACTGGATATTTTTAAGGAGCTGGGCCGCTGGGGCGAACTGGATGATATCGATATGGAAGATCCCGATTTTGAAGACGTTATTCATAAGGTGTATTAGATTTAGTTATTGGGATTGGACATGATGACGAGAATCGTACAGTATAATAGGATATACACCGTAAAGAGGAACCGGAATGGGTTCCTCTTTAATTTGGGTGCAAATGGACATAGAGGAAGTATAATATAGAGATGAGAGGGAAACCCTCTGCTCTTATTCACACGACCCAGGAATAATAACTACATATAAAGGGTGATCCACCATGAAATGGATGAAACGAATCTGGTTCCGCATGGGTAACCATTACAGGAAGAAGCGGGAGTTTGAACAAGCGCTTAAATATATGAGAAAAGGCGAGAGTGCCATCACAAGTTTTGATGACAAGCTCCATTATGCGGAGCTGCTGCATAACAGCGGTCACTCGGAGGAGGCTGTAACCTATCTGGGGCGTCTCATCGATTCGAGCGGGAGCCATCGTGCTTATGAGCGGCGTGCGCATATTTTGCGTGAACTGAACCGGGAGACGGAAGCGATAGAGGATTTAGATGAAGCTATCCGGTTAAATGCCGACAATTATCTGAACTGGTATACCCGGGGAATTGCTCATAAAGACCTGAACCAATACGAAGAGGCGATCCGGTATTTGAAAGAAAGCATCAAGAGAGAGGACGACAGCACGGTCATCTCGACTTATTATGAGCTGGGAATGACCTATTACGAGAGCGGCAATCCGGCAGAGGCAGCGAACTGTTTCCGCCTGAGCATCCAGCAGCCGGACCGCGCCATCCCGATGTATTATTATATGCTGTCCGTATCCCTGGATCTGATGGATCATGTGCAGGAAGCGGTTGGGGTTCTGCAAGAGGGGATTCAGTTGGCGGATCGGTATGAAGCGGAGGCAGATGGCGGATATGCCATGTTTGCCGGGAGCACCAACTACAGCTACGGCGCATTTCTGACGTTTCAGCGGCAGGTGCGGGAAGCCCATTCTTTTCGGAAGCCCATGGCGGACCTGTATGTGCAGCTGGGGGATCTGGGACAGGCCGAGTTCTATCTGTCGGAGGCCATTGAGCGGTATCCGGACTCATACGAGCTTTACTTGAAGAGGGCGGAAGTCTTCAACCAGTCAGGAAACAAGAACGCTGCCAAAGCGGATTTGGAGTGGGCCATCGAAGCGGAGCCGGACGATTACCGCGCGTATTTCGATTTGGCCCGGATCTATCGCGAGGATGCCCGGGAAGAGCTGGCTTATGAGCTGATCTCGAAGCTGTATGGAAGGCAGCCGGATTCACCGCTGGCCTGCTACTGGATGGTTGACTGCTATTACCGGGTTGGTCGCAATGAAGAGGCATTGGCGCTGAATAACAAACTGCTGGAGCTTGAGAATGATGATGCACCCAATTATGTGCAGCGGGCCGACATTTATATGGAAATGAATGATCTGCCGTCTGCGGAGCAGTCTTTGAAGGAGGCTGCCGCCCTTCAGGATGGGTCCGAAATCCGCAACAAACTGAGTTATGTGCTATATCTTCAAGGCCGCAATGAGGAGGCGCTGCTTGAGCTGCAGGAAGCGGTGAAGCAGGAGGAGGCTTTCTCCGAGCATCCGACCTACCTTGCCGCCAGCGGCCATATCTATAAAGAGATGGGCATGTGGGACCTGGCCATTGACGCCTATTCCCAGGCGATTCAAGCCCAGCCATCGAATTCGAGATTTTACGAGTTTCGTGCCGTTTGTTTTGTGGAAACCGGCCAGCTGGAGCGGGGGCTGACCGATTGCGCACAAGGACTCAGCCTGAACCCGGAGCAGGGAAGTTTATACAGCTTGCGAAGCGGAATCTATTATACGATGGCGGACTATGCCCGCGCGAAGGAAGATACGCTGAATGTGCTGGAATTGTCGCCGGGCCATCCGGGGGCCTATTTCAGATTGGGACAGATCTATTACAAGGATCAGGACGAGGATGCGGCACTGGCTGCTTTTGACGAGGTGCTGAAGATGGTGCCAGAGCATGCCGACAGCTATCTGTACAAAGCCCATATCTATTACGGTCAGTTCGAGCATGAGGATGCGATACAGTCCATTGTCAACTGGAGTTTGCATCTGCACAAGGAGATGTCACCGGCGGATAAAATTCAGGCCATTGAAGGCTTGGAAGGCTTCGAGGAAGGCGTGCTGGAGAAGGCGGTTGAACGCTTGACGGGGATGTACGGACATCAGCTGTATTTATCCTGAGCCGTTTTGGTAAACATTCCAATGTGACTGTCAATAAGTCGTGTCACATTTTGTCTAAAATTGTGGTATGATTCTATTGTTGTTGCAGCATATTTTGCTCGCAGGCTGTATAGCCACGCGGGCTTTCTTCATGTGGCAAGGAGGGGATTAGATTGATCTCGCTGCAAGAGGTTAGTAAAAGCTTTGGGAATGGCAGTGACCGTTATCAGGCGATCGACGCTGTCTCTCTCGATATTGCCGAGGGCAGCATACACGGGATCATCGGCGCGAGCGGAGCCGGGAAATCGACGCTGCTGCGCATCATGAACGTACTGGAGAGACCGGACTCGGGCCGAGTCATGGTGAATGGTCAGGAGCTGACTTCCCTTGGCGGCAGGCAGCTGCGGGAAGCAAGAAGATCGATCGGCATGATCTTCCAGCTGTTCCAGCTGGTCAGCAATCGTACGGCTTACGGGAATGTATCCATTCCGCTTGAGCTGGCGAAGGTACCGAAGGCAGATCGGATGAAGCGCGTGCAGGAGGTTCTGCGTTTTGTCGGACTTGAGGATAAAGCAAAGTTATATCCGGCTCAGCTTAGCGGTGGGCAGAAGCAGAGGGTAGCAATTGCCAGGGCTTTAGCCAATTCGCCTTCCTTATTGTTATGCGATGAGCCGACTTCTTCACTGGATCCGCAGACGACGGCGGGCATACTGGATGTGTTGAGACATATCAACCGAACGCTTGGGGTCACGATTGTGATTGTTTCTCACGAGATGGAGGTTGTCAACGGCATTTGTGATGCGGTGTCGGTCATGGAGGACGGCTGTTTGATAAGAACCTATCAGAATAACGCGGGTAGAGCGGAGGCTCCTGAACAAGAGAGAGGGCAAGGGTACCGGAGTCGCCGTGGAAGCGAGGAATCGGATTGATGGACTACGTGAATAGCGTGATTCAATACTTGAACGATTACTTCGCCTATGTCATGCAGTACCAGGACGAAATATGGCAGGCTATTGGTCAGACGTTCGTTATGGTTGGCATTTCAATCGCTGCGGCGATATTACTGGGTCTTCCGGTAGGAACACTATTGTTTCTGTGCAGAAAAGGCCAGTTGTACGCGAATCGATGGTTGTTCACCTTATTGAACAGTCTGGTTAATGTCATCCGCTCGTTCCCGTTCTTGCTGCTGGTTGTCAGCATGATTCCACTGACCCGCCTGATTGTGGGCACATCGCTTGGGACGCTGGCAGCCGCTGTGCCGTTATCTGTCATAGCCGTCGCTACGTATTCAAGATTAGTTGAGCAGTCTCTGCTCGAGGTGCCGAAGGAAGTGCTAGAGGCCGCCTCGTCGATGGGCGCTTCCAAGCTGCAGATGATTTTCAAGTTCCTCTACGTTGAGGCAAGGTCCGGACTCGTGCTTGGATTGACAACATCAACGATCAGCTTCATCTCGTATTCTACGGTTATGGGCATCGTTGGCGGCGGCGGTGTCGGGGATTTTGCCATTCGTTACGGATACCAGCGGTTTGAGACCGAAATCATGGTGTTCACGATTATCATCATGATCATTCTCGTACAGTCGATCCAGTTTAGCGGGAGCTTGGCTTCAAGACTCCTCGACAAGAGAAGAAGCTAAGTTTTACGACCCTTTTTGTTAGTAACACCTGTACCAGACCAACCTACAATTTTACCTGGGGGTAACCAACTATGAATAAGAGATTACTACTGCTCGTACTGACGATCATGCTTGTGCTTGCCGGCTGCGGAGAGAAGGCAGCCGAGGAGGAAACTCCTGAAAATGCAACGCCTGAGACCAAAGAAGAAGTTACATTAAAAGTGGCTGCGCTCATCCCGCCGATGACTGAGGTGCTTGATCTCGTCAAGCCTATGTTGAAGGAAGAGGGCATTCATCTTGAAGTTCTGATTCTGTCTGATAATGTCCAGCCTAACAATGCATTGGCGAATAACGAGGTGGATGCGAACTTCTTCCAGCATGTGCCGTACATGGAAGAATACAATGCAAACAACGGCTCGGAGCTTGTACCGGTAACACCGATCTATAATGCCGTTTTTGGGGCGTATTCCAAGAAGTATAAGACCATTGAGGAGCTTCCGGACGGTGCAACGATTGCGATCCCGAACGATCCTTCCAACATCGGCCGTTCCCTGGTCATGTTCGAGAAGAATGGTCTGATCAAGCTGAAGGAAGGCGTCGGAATCCAGGCCACGCAAGGGGATATTGTGGAGAACCCGCACAACTACAAATTTACCGAGGTCGACCTGCTCATGCTGGCCCGTACCCTGGACGATGTAGATATGGTGGCGATGACACCGGCATATGCCAAACCGCTGGGACTCACGCCGAAGAAAGATGCCCTGGTCACAGAAGGCAATGACTCCGAGTTCACCATTACACTGGTAGCTCGCAAGGATAATGTAGACTCCGAGCCGATCCAGAAGCTGGCTGAAGCCATGACCAGTCCGGAAGTGAAGAAGTTCTTCGAGGACAACTATTCCGAGATTGCACTGCCTGCATTTGAATAATGATGGGCTTACGCTTCATATTGGGCCGTCGAACAGTTAAAGGCCTCATCACATGGAATGGGTCATTTTCATCATGAGGGTTGCTTAATTGACAGATGTCACCTAATCAATAGGCTTGTTAGCTTTAAGAAATGGCGGTGCTCAGGATGCTTATCCGTGCACCGCCGTTTCTTTGTGTTTGGATCCTGCGGAAGAGGACGAAACGATTCCGGACTCGAAGCGTCTCTCAAGAGAAACAAGGGCATCGCAGGGCGCTATGATTCTTTCTGCTGCGATCTTTGTCATGAATTGACCCAGAACATGACAACTGGATATAATTGAAGAGGTAATTTTCGACCTTTAGATAGTCTGTATTCAAGCTGGGAAGGTACTTCAAGGCTAGGCATTACATATCGCAGCATGTGTTGGTGATCAATAACTCGTATTGGAGCTGAGAATGATGAAGAAGGAAGTTATCGACAGACTCATTACCTATGCACAAGTGGATACGCAATCAGACGAGAACAGCAATACTTGTCCTTCGACACCCGGACAGCTAACGCTTGCCGGCTTGCTCGTGGACGAACTGAAAGAGATTGGCATGCAGGAAGTCACCATGGATGAGAACGGCTATGTCATGGCCACGCTTCCGGCTAACTCGGATAAAGCGATCCCGACCATTGGCTTTTTGGCACATATCGATACGGCGACTGATTTTACGGGTACCGGTGTCAAGCCGCAGATTATAGAACAATATGATGGACATGACATCATTCTGAATAGAGCACAGAATATAGTCCTTTCCCCGCGGGATTTTCCGGAGTTGAGCGGATACAAAGGCCACACACTCGTAACAACGGATGGCACGACCTTGCTGGGGGCTGACGATAAAGCGGGCATTGCAGAGATTATGACAGCCATGGCGTACCTCATTCAACACCCTGAGCTTAAGCATGGAACAATCCGGGTTGCCTTCACGCCGGATGAAGAGATCGGCAGAGGACCTCACAAGTTCGACGTGGAGGCGTTCGGTGCAAAATACGCTTACACCATGGATGGCGGACCGCTCGGAGAGCTTCAATATGAAAGCTTTAACGCAGCAGCAGCGCTTGTTACTTGCAAAGGCAAGAACGTACATCCCGGTACAGCCAAAGGGAAAATGGTCAACGCCGCGAAAATCGCCATGGAGCTGAACCGTATGCTGCCTGTCGAAGAAGCGCCTGAACATACCGAAGGTTATGAAGGCTTCTACCATCTCTCCTCCATTGAAGGCGATGTGGAACTGACCGAGCTTCGTTATATTATCCGTGATCATGACCGGGAGCTTTTTGAAGGAAGAAAGGCCAAACTCGCCTCTGTCGTGGAAGAGCTTCAGCACAAATATGGTGCCGA
This sequence comes from Paenibacillus sp. Cedars, assembly GCF_003184205.1. Lineage (NCBI taxonomy): Bacteria > Bacillati > Bacillota > Bacilli > Caryophanales > Paenibacillaceae > Paenibacillus > Paenibacillus sp. Cedars. The sequence goes on along the minus strand of NZ_CP020866.1, from coordinate 4,539,517 downwards.
ACGGATCGTACTGCAGATGAAAGACCAGTATTACAATATGCGAGAGAAAATCGAGCCGGTCAAAGAGGTGGTGGATATCGCTCAGACAGCGATGGAGAAGCTTGGGATCAAGCCGATCATCGAGCCTGTGCGCGGTGGTACCGACGGATCACAATTGTCTTACATGGGCCTGCCTACACCGAATATTTTCACTGGCGGGGAGAACTACCACGGCCGCTATGAATATGTATCGGCCGACAATATGGTATTGGCGGTCCAGACGATTATTGAGATTGTGCAGCTGTACGAGGCTCAGGCTTAAGGTGAAACCGGGGGAGTTTACCCTCTTCGATTACTAGATTTGTTTAGGTTTAGCGACTTGGTATATGGCGAGAGATTGGATTCTCAATCTCTCACCATATACTGCGGATAACAAGCATCAATCAAAACTCAAACATGAGCAATGCAATTGAGCAGGGCCATAGAGGAGGTGAGGCACGATGCAGGAACGTTACTCCAGGCAAATGCTGTTTCAGCCGATAGGAGAAATCGGGCAGCGGAAAATCATGAACAGCTCCGTACTAATTGTCGGGATGGGGGCATTGGGCACGGTGCTTGCCAATCATATGGTGCGCGCTGGTGTTGGGCGGGTCAGAATCGTTGACCGTGATTTTGTGGAAATGAGTAATTTGCAGCGGCAGCTGCTGTATGACGAGGAGGATGCAAGCAACGCCTATCCCAAAGTGGTGGCAGCCGAGAAAAAGCTGCGCAAAGTCAACTCCTCCATTGTGATCGAGGCGGTTGTGTCCGACGTTACGGGGGCCAATATCGAGGAACTGATCGATGGGATGGATCTTGTACTGGACGGTACGGACAATTTTCGGACCCGTTATTTGCTGAATGACGCCTGTTTCCGAAGCGGAATTCCCTTCATATATGGAGGCGCGGTGGGCTCTCGGGGGATGAGCGCGGTGTTTGTGCCAGGCGTCACCCCCTGCCTTCGCTGTTTTATCCAGTCTGCAGATACGGCCGGAGAGACCTGCGATATGATTGGCGTTATCGCACCGGTTGTCGATATGGCGGCTTCCTATGAGGCGGTTGAGGCCCTCAAGCTGTTAGCGGATGACGGCACGAGCCGGAGAAACGGTCTGGTGACGTTCGATTTGTGGCAGAACCGCTACTATGAGATGAAGTTCGGCGAGCCTGATCGAAATTGCCCCTGCTGCCAGCTTAAGGTGTATCCGGCGCTTCAAGGGCATGAAGAAGATATGCTCACGATGTGCGGAAGAGATTCCGTGCAATTTGCCGGGAGTGGCCCGCTTGATCTGGATGTATGGCAAGGCAGACTGGAGGGAGCTTCACTGGAAGTGAAGGCTAATCCATATTTACTGCGTACGGTGCTGCCCGGCGGGGAACGGCTTGTCTTATTCGCTGACGGACGTGTGTTGGTGCAGGGCTTGGATGATTTCACCAGGGCCAGAACGCTCTATGACCGGTATGTTGGAGCATGAAATGAATGAGTATCCTGAATCAATAAAGGATCCGACATTTTTCGTCCAAGTTGATATTGTATAGGAAGGAGGGGAAGCTTTGAAAGATTTTCGACTGTATGCCATTACCGGAGAACAGTTTCATCCCGGCCGGGATATGCTGGACGTGATGGAGCAAGCCATTCTCGGCGGTGTGGATATCATTCAGCTTCGCGACAAAAAAAGCCCGAAAGCGGAAGTGCTTGCCAAAGCCAAAGCGCTTCGCAAGCTGACTTCTCGGTATGATGTCACCTTTATCGTCAATGATTACGTGGATATTGCACTGGAAGCGGATGCCGATGGAATTCATCTGGGGCAGGGGGATATGCCGCTCACGGAAGCTCGAAGACTAGTCGGTTCCAAAATCATCGGGATTTCCACACACGCGATAGAGGAAGCGCTGCTGGCAGAGTCGCAGGGCGCAGATTACATTGGGGTCGGTCCGGTGTACCGCACGGCCACCAAGGAGGATGTGGTGGATCCGGTTACGGAAGCGTATGTGAGAGAAGTGGCGCATGCGATCCAAATTCCTTTTGTGGCGATTGGGGGCATTAAGCTGCACAATGTGGATCAAGTACTGATGGCAGGCGCGACGCGCATTTGCGCGGTGAGTGAAATTGTGGGCAGCAGCAACGTAAAGGGTACCTGCGAGGCGTTCATTTCCAAGCTGGAGGCAAATAGCGCGAAGAGGGGGGAGTAAGGCGATGCTGCTTAGGATCAATGGCGTGGAGCATGAGCTTCGCGATGTAAGAACCATTCTGGACGTTATTGAGTTTTTTGGTTTATTGGGCAAACCGGTTGTTGCCGAAGCTGATGGTAAGGTGCTGACGGCCGAGCAGTGGCCGGATACCCCGGTAACCGCGAATATGTCAATTGAGCTTGTTCATTTCGTTGGAGGAGGTTGAGGCATGATGAAGCCGGATTTACTGCGTATTGGCGATTATGAGCTGCGATCTCGATTCTTGATTGGCACGGGTCTGTTTCCGAATCCTTATGTGCAGATGGAGGCTATCAAGGCTTCGGAAGCCGAAGTGCTGACGTTTGCGATTCGGCGAATCAATCTGGAGTCTTCGGCGGACGATTCCATTCTGCAGCATGTAGAAGAGGGCAAACATATATTTTTGCCTAATACCTCCGGGGCAAGCACGGCCGACGAAGCCGTTCGAATTGCGCGTTTGGCACGCGCATCCGGTCTGAGCGACTGGATCAAGGTAGAAATCAGCGCCAATGAACGTACACTCATGCCGGACCCGATCGAAACGCTCAAAGCAACGGAAATTTTGGTCAAAGAAGGTTTCACCGTCCTTCCCTACACTTCGGATGACCCGGTGATATGCAAGCGGCTTGAGGAAGCAGGAGCGGCTGCGGTCATGCCCGGCGCTGCTCCGATCGGTACCGGTCTTGGCATCCTGAATGCCTATAACCTGGGGCTTATCGTTGAAGAGGCCCATGTGCCGATCATCGTTGATGCCGGCCTCGGTTCAGCAAGTGATGTGGCCCAAGCGATGGAACTGGGTGTCAGCGGCGTGTTAATGAATACACCTGTGGCAAAAGCGAGGGATCCCGTCATGATGGCAACAGCAATGAAGCTGGCTATTCAAGCGGGAAGACAATCTTACCTGGCTGGCAGAATCGCCAGGAAGCAGTATGCTTCAGCGAGCAGCGGCTTTGACGAATTCATACTAAAGTAAAGGTTGATTCAAACAGAACTGAGGTAGAGATGAGTCAGAACATTATCATTATAGGCGGCGGAATCATTGGTTTATCCTGCGCATACGAGCTTCGAATGAGGGGCTTTAATGTTACCGTTTTGGAGGCGAGGCGCTGCGGCGGACAAGCCTCGGGAGCGGCGGCAGGCATGCTTGCCCCCTTCTCGGAAAATACAGAAGGCCCCGACGCATTTTTTAGATTATGTCAGTTTAGTTTGCTGTTATATCCGGAGTGGCAAGAGCAGATCAGATCCATATCCGGCGTGCATTTCGAATATGCGAATACGGGCAGCCTGCACATTGCCTATCATGCCGCAGACCTGCTGTCCCTTGAAGGGCGCCGGTTATGGCAGCGCCAATATGGATCATCCGGCGAGATCGTAAGCGGAGCCGAGCTGTTCCGGATGGAGCCGGCATTGTCGCGTGACGTGCTTGCCGCATTATATACGCCGGAGGAAAGCCACATATACGCTCCCGATTTCATCAGAGCATTGGAGCAGGCCTGCCGGATATCGGGAGTGCTCATTAAGGAAGAACTCGGAAGCATACGACTTGTGGAGTGGGACCGCCATATCGCCGTGTCGGCGGCGGACAGCACTGTCTTTTATGGAGATCGGCTGGTCGCAAGCACGGGTGCCTGGGCGCAGGAGCTGTCGGAGCAGTTGGGCCTCCCGATTCCGGTTTATCCCATTCGGGGGCAGATTTGCGCCTACAGAACGGAAACGCAGCCGCCTGTAAAGCATATGGTCTTTTTTAACCAAGGTTATTTGGTTGCCAAGGCGAATGGCACGATGGTGTGTGGTGCCTCCGAAGATGTTGCCGGATACGATACATCGGTCACGGAAAGGGGAATCGAACGGCTCCGAAACTGGAACAACAAGGTGCTTCCGTTTCTGGAAGGCCAACTCCCGTTTCACAGCTGGGCGGGGCTTCGGCCTGCCACCCAGGATGGTTATCCGCTCATAGGCCCCGTGGAAGGTGCAGAGCGGGTATTAATGGCCGCGGGGCATTACCGCAACGGAATTCTGCTTAGTCCGGTGACGGCCAAGCTTATTGCGGATTTCATCGAGAATCGTTGCGTGCCGTCCGAGGTGCGCGAGATGTTTTCCCCATCCCGATTCGCAAATGCATGGATTTAGATGATGTTCAATCACCAGGGATTACATCGGATGTTTACGGATTCTGATGTTGACTCGTTCGCTCCCCCTTTTCCAGACTGAATTTATACTCGCTCGGGGTCATGCCTGTCCATCTGCGGAACTGCTTGGAGAAATAGAGCGCATCATTGAAACCGACAGAAGAGGCAATCTCGTGAATGGAGAAGGAGGATTTCATCAGGGATTTGGCTTTCTCCATGCGTACCTTCATGAGGTATTGCATGGGGGACAGGCCGGTCTGCTGCTTAAATATTTTGGAGAGATGAGCCCGATGGTACCCAAGCGTCTTGGCCATCTGATCAATGGATAGCTGCTGGTGATATTGGGTTGAAATCCATCGCTCGGTCTGCCTTACACCCCGTTCAATATCAGGCACGTCACGGGAGTTCGAAGGAAGGTGCTCGCGATTTAACATCGCCAGCTTATGGAGCAGCAGTCTGAGCCAACCAGATGCCTGGAGATCTTCAAGCCAGGGCTGGTCTGATTGGTTAAAGCCCAGACGGATATGGCGGTACATGGATGCCAGAGCGTCCAGTTCGGCCTCGTCCGTGCAAGGGATGATCGGTTTAGCCGGGGTGATACCCATGTCGGCCAGCAGCATGTGGGTTCCTTTTTCCTGCAAAGCGACCCAGTTGTAGTGCCACGGATTCCGCTCATGGGCTTCATAGCTGAAGAGAACGCCTGGGAGGATCACGAAGGTATCGCCTGCTGTGCAGTGATGAACCGTCCCGGCGCATTCAAACACGCCTTCTCCGGTTAAGACCGTATGAATGAGGCAGTAATCATGAATGATGGGACCGATTTTATGACGTGGAACGGGCGTTCCTTCACCGCTGAACAGGAGGTTGAGATCGTGGCCACCCGGTGAAGGATTCATGCCTATCGTGTAGAGCGTATGGTCTGGCAGAATGGACATACAGCTGTCGCCTCCTTTAACGTGCACCGTAATCAATTTGTTGAAGCAGGATAATCTGTTAGGGCTAGCTTACATAATGAAACAACAAATGTCCATATCGCCCTTGTTTTGCTCCATATTCAAAAAAGACTGATTATCTTATAGTTAATCTTGTGAAAGCGTATCTATTTATGGAGTTTAAGGAGGGCATTTATTTATGTCTAAGATTACATTTATCGGAGCAGGTAGTACGGTGTTTGCCAAGAACGTCCTGGGTGATTGTATGCAAACACCGGCATTGCAGGGATTCGAACTCGCTTTGTTTGACATTGATCCGGTCCGTTTGAAAGACTCTGAGAACATGCTCAACAACATAAAGAAAACCAGCGGCAGCACCTGTGTCGTCAAATCATACAGTGACCGCAAGGAAGCTCTGCGCGGGGCTAAATATGTGGTAAACGCGATCCAGGTTGGAGGGTACGATCCCTGTACGATTACGGATTTCGAGATTCCGAAAAAGTACGGTCTGAGACAAACCATCGCGGATACGGTGGGCATTGGCGGAATATTCCGCAATCTTCGTACCATTCCGGTGATGCTGGATTTTGCAGCCGATATCCGGGAGGTCTGTCCGGACGCGCTCTTCCTGAACTACACGAATCCGATGGCGGTGCTGACCAATGCGATGAATACGCTAGGCGGCGTGCAAACGGTAGGTCTATGCCACAGCGTGCAGGCCTGCATTCCGGACCTGTTCAGAAATCTGGGCATGGAAACGGAAGGTGTACAGGCCAAAATCGCCGGTATCAACCATATGGCATGGCTGCTTGAGGTAACGAAGGATGGCGTGGACCTGTATCCTGAAATTAAAAGACGCGCAGCCGAGAAGCAGAAAGAGAAACATCATGATATGGTTCGTCTGGAAATGATGCTGAACTTCGGTTATTACATTACGGAATCCTCTGAGCATAACGCGGAGTACCATCCTTACTTCATCAAGCGCAATTATCCGGAGCTGATCGAGCGATTCAACATTCCGCTGGATGAATATCCGCGGCGCTGCGTGAATCAGATTGAGGGCTGGAAGGCGATGCGCGAGGATCTGGTAAGCAACCAGGACCTAACGCATCACCGTTCCCATGAATATGCATCCTATATTCTCGAAGCCATTGAGACGAATGTTCCGTTCAAAATCGGAGGTAACGTGATGAACACGGGACTGATCACGAATCTTCCGAAGGAAGCTTGCGTAGAGGTTCCTTGTCTGGTCGATGCCAGCGGTGTAACACCAACCTACGTGGGAGATCTGCCTCCGCAGTGTGCGGCACTGAACCGGACGAATATCAATACCCAACTGCTGACATTGGAAGCGGCGGCAACAGGCAAGAAGGAGCATATTTACCATGCAGCGATGCTGGATCCGCATACGGCTGCCGAGTTGTCCATTGATGACATCAAGAGCCTGTGCGACGATCTCATTGAAGCACACGGAGACTGGCTCCCGAAATTCCAATAACATGAGATGCAGCAATCGTAACTCAAGCAGCGGGGAGGGTTTCCCGCTGCTTGGGTTTTTTTGACACCATAGGTGAGCTAGAGGAGCAAGCAGGAGTAGGAGGGTGTTGTGTGCAAGCAATGCAGATATAAAAAGGTTTAGTAATTTTGGGCAATGTGCGTTAAGGCGGTGATATAATAAATTTGAAGAGTCGATACCCCGAGCTTTATCGACATTTACATGAGATCTAAGATCAATCTTCAAGGGGGGAGCTATAATTCATAACCCAATCGATTATATTATTGAATGCATGGCTATGGATCAGGCCGGAGTCGAAATCCAGCGGATCCAAACAGAGCATCGTCTGAAGCTTGCCGAGTTTTGGGGAATCCGGGAAGGAGACCGCATTCTGGAGATTGGATGCGGGCAAGGGGATACAACCGCGGTGCTTGCTTATTTTGCGGGCGAATCCGGTTTTGTGCATGGTGTGGACACAGCACCTCCCCATTATGGAGCTCCGGTGACGCTGGGCGCCGCCTCCGAACGGTTAACGCAATCGCCGCTGGGCTCACGGATACAGATTGATTTGGAAACGGACATACTGTCGCCGCTTCTTGACTACGAAGAGAATTCCTTCGATATCGTTGTGCTGTCTCATTGTTCATGGTATTTCGAATCGGCAGAGCAGTTGGAGGCCGTATTGCAAAAAGCCAGAGCGTGGGGACGCAGGATCTGCTTTGCGGAATGGGATCCCAGAATCACGCATCCAGAGCAATATCCGCATTTGCTGGCGGTTCTGGTCCAAGCCCAATATGAAGTGTTTAAGAAGAACAGCAGCTCCAATGTTCGAACACTGTTTACGCCAGGGCAGATAAAGGGGATTGCCGAGCAGTCCGGCTGGAGCGTGCGCCGGGAGAAAACCTTCTATTCACCTCAGCTCCAGGATGGGCTCTGGGAAGTGGATATGACCCTGCAATCCTACCAGTCCGAACTGAGCGACATAGAGAAGGCTCCGTCCAAGCTGGTTACCCTGATTCAATCCGAAATCTATCTGCTCCAGGAAGCGAAGCTGACACATGGCATTAAGCCGCTGTCCACGTATGCCCTCTGCGCAGAATAAGCTGCGGTTACCTTCTTGCATAATCTAGCGGAAATCGAGTGCAGTGCTTCCTAGGCTTCCTCTAATAAAGGTTCATTATAAGGGAGGTTGGAACGTGAAGCTGAGGCTATTATTCACTCTGATCGTGCTGCTCCTTTCTGTTGGATGTGCCCGGGATGTATCGGTTTTTGAGTCTGCGATTTATTCAGTGGGAGACGACAAGATTACCGTTGACTGCTCTGACGAAGTAAACCGAAACAGGAAGAATCACACGGATGAGGGTTATCCCTGTGAAGTCCGTGTCAAAGAAGATACTTCATTGAAGGACAGCCAGGGAGAGACCATCCAGCTGGATAGTCTAAAGACGAACGACCTTATTCGGATTACACTAAAAAAGCCGTTGAATATTAGCAAAAACAATAGAAGTTTTGAGGCAAAAGAAATTCGCTTGCTAGAGTAGTAAAAAGAGAGAGGCTCCGGTTCAGGAGCCTCTCTCTTTGCCCTTATAGCGGCTTCGCGAGCTCATGGATCTGTGGCAGCAAGCGGGAGGGTGATGAGGAACACGGTTCCGGATCTTGGCGAGCTTCGTACTGAAACACTGCCATCCATAGCGCGGATGGCCTGGTATGAGAAGGTGAGCCCAAGGCCGGTGCCGCTCATTTTGGTGGAATAATAAATAGAACCGAGACGGCTCAATTGCTCAGGATTCATGCCGATCCCGTTGTCCTGAATTTCGATGGCGACCTGCTCTGCTTCTTCATAGATTCGGATGTTGACGCAGCCTTTATCGACATCTCTGCTGGCCTCAATTGCATTCTTGATAAAGTTGACCAACAGCTGCTTGAGCTCGGCGGGACTGCCTGAAATGTAGACGGGGAGCTCAGGGTAGTCGGCGCTGAGTGTGATATTACTCATATTGGCATACGAGGACATCAGTTCGACAACGGATCTGATCTGAGCGGTGAGCTCAAGTTTTTGCTGAAATGGAACGAGAGGTTTGCTGATCGACAGATATTCAGACAAGATTTGCTCGGTGCGCCTTATTTCTTCCATGCTGATCTCGAGAAAGCGGTCCGTTTTTTCCTGAGGAAACGTACCACTCTTGATTAATTGCAGGAACCCGAGCACGGTAGTCAGCGGATTGCGAACCTCATGGGCAAGGGATGCGGCCACATGGTTCACGGCCTCGGCTTTCTCATTCTGGATATATTGCAGGTATAGTTCCTTGTCGGATACCGATTTGTTAAACAGGGTAACGAGCAGCCATATGCCCAGAGAATTATGGACAGGCATAACCAGGACGTTAAATATAAAATGACTCAGGATATAATCAGGTTTTGTTATATAGAGCACCAGGAGCGGGATGAGTGAAAAGCTGATGCCGGCAATAAAAACAATCCAAAACTTATGTTTGCTTTTATGGTAGAGGGTGGCCAGCAGAACGGATAGCGGGAAGGTAATGATCAATATAATGATGGCGTCGATCATGCCGGAACCGCCAATATGCAGCCGATAGATCAGAAATTCGATTAGCAGGATAGCCCCGGTCATGAAACCTCCGAATAATATGCCAAAGAACATAATGACATATCGGACGTCAAAGATCAGCCCGCTTTGAACAGACGAAGCAAAGGTCATCGACAGCAGCATGCACAACGAACAGATGAGGATGATGAAATTGCGGGAATAGTTGACTGTCAGTTTTCTGTAATAGATGTTGTACGCGACAAAAGGCATCAACGCAAACAATAGCTGCAATAAAACGTCTTTAATCACAGGCAGCAGGCCCACCCCTTTGTTGGAAATCGAATCGTCCGCTAGATTATCCATTTCCATTCATGTTCGACGCAAATTGGAAAAATCCTTGAGGATTGAAACGAAAACAACAAATTTAATAGTACTCAGATTGAAATGAGGAACATATAAATCCATCAAGAAAGCGCTTGCATACAACCATGCCTTAATCGACACACTCAGCATTAAAGAGACGAACACATTTTCATGAATGGAGGGTTCACAAGTGAAGCTGAAAACAGTTTTGAGACCCATGTTCATTCTTTTGCTGGTCGCGTCTTTTTTTGCTGCCGGATGCCAGAGCGTAACGCCACCGACAGCATCAGATCCGCCGCCTAAGGAAGAAGTAAAGGCCCCCGGAGGCAGTGAAGAGCCAGCACCGCAGGGTGATGCAAAAGCAACGCCAAGAAACGAAACGCTGTACGTGAACGGTTTGCAATGGGGGGCGCCAACGAATTTCAACCTGCTCAGCGGAAACCCGGCATTTCCAATCAACTATGGGAATTCCAGGGAATTAATCTATGAGACATTGTTCATGGTCAATCAGCTGACAGGCGAGCTGGAGCCGCTGCTTGGCACCAAGTACGAATGGACCGACGACCTGACGCTGAAGATCGATCTGAATAAGGATGCCAAATGGAGCGATGGCAAACCCTTCAGTTCAGATGATGTCGTCTACACCTACCAGCTTGGCAAAAAGTACGACATCAACTGGAGCAGCTTCTGGTCCTACATTGAGGACGTAACAGCGGACGGACCTCAAACGGTCAACATCAAGCTGAATAAAGACAATCCGAACAAACTGACGGTACTCGACAGTATTGAGGTTATGCCCATGCTGCCTAAACACATCTGGGAAGAGATTGAGAAGAAAGCCAATAATGATCTGGCTGCTATCCGCAAGGAAGTAAATGAGGACCCGGTCGGAACAGGACCTTATAAAATGTACTTTTACAACGATCAGAAGATCACGATAGTACGGGACGATAACTACTGGGGTCAAGCGCTTTTTGGCAAGCTGCCGGCCCCCAAATATATCTCACATGTCATTTATAAAGATAATGCAGCGGGCGATCTGGCGTTCAAGAGCGGTCAGGTCGATGTATCACAGCAGTTCATTCCGCAGGTATGGAAAATGTGGGAAGGCGGAGCCCCTGTTAAAACCTATATCAAGGACGCTCCGTATTACGTGCCTGGCTCCATGCCGTCCATTTTCTTCAACATGTCGAAGGAAGGACTCAACAATGCGGATGTCAGAAGAGCTATTGCGATGGCGATTGATTACAGTAAAATCTCGGAGCTTGCCATCAGCGGCTACTCGGCACCGATGGAACCTTCATTGACACTCAATACCGATGCGGAAGCGAAGTACGTGGATCAAGCAGCCATTAAACCGCTGCAGTGGACAACGGATGTGGATGCAGCTAATGCACTGCTCGATTCCATCGGTGCTGCGAAGGGCAAGGACGGTATCCGGGTGCTGAACGGAACGCGTCTGGGTCCTTATGAAATCGAATGCCCGTACGGCTGGTCCGATTGGAATGCGTCGCTTGAGATCGTTGCACAGAATGCCAAGGCCATCGGCATCGAAATTCGAACCAAATTCCCAGAGGCACCGGTGTGGACCAATGATTTACAGACAGGCAAATTCGATATTATCATGAACACGCCTGCCGGCGGAGTCAGCCCGAGCCAGCCATGGAACCGTGCCATGACCATCATGTATTCCAAGGGAGTTGCCCCAATGGGCGAGATGGCGTTCTACAACTGGGGCCGCTATAAGAACGATCAAGCAGATGCCATCATTGAGAAGATTCCAACGATTTCCGACGAAACTGAATTGAAAGCGCTCTACACCGAGCTGACTCAAATCTGGCTGAAGGATATTCCTTCAATCCCCCTCATGTATCGTCCGTGGGTGTTTGATACGGTCAACGAGTCGGTCTGGAAGGGCTTCCCTACCGAAGGGGACGGCAGCAACATCCCGCCTCAAATCTCAATGGATGGAGCCGGCATCAGGTCACTGTACCAAATCCATAATTGATTTTATAAATTAATGATCAAAGACCTATATTAGCGGATTTACGACCCCTGATATAGGTCTCTTTTCCAAATTCAGGTGTGTGATTCCTGGGGGTGAGCTGCTTGAGTGTTTACGGAAAATATATCGTCAAGAAGTTTTTCTGGTATTTTCTAACGCTGGTGATCGCGGTCACTTTGAATTTTCTGCTGCCCCGGATGATTGAGGGCAACCCGGTCAGCATGATTGTCTCCGAGATGACGCAGGGTATGACCGACAGCGATACCATCAAACGGGTGTACGAGACGTTTCTCGTCGAGTTCGGAATCGACAAGCCTCTTGGCGAGCAGTTCCTGATCTATTTGAAGAACCTGGTGACGGGTAACCTCGGCACTTCATTCGGACTTTATCCGAAGCCGGTAACGGAAATTCTGGCCTCGGCGGTTCCATGGACGATCGGACTCCAGCTTCCGGCGATCCTGGTCGGCTGGCTGATCGGCAACGTGCTGGGTGCCGTGGCGGCATACCGCAAAGGGGTATTCGATAAAGTCATATTTCCGGTTGCCTTGTTTGTGAATTCCATTCCGTTCTTTACGCTGGCAATCATTATGCTGTATGTGTTTGCCTTGTCCTTGAACTGGTTTCCTCTTCACGGGGGCTATGATTATCAGATGGTGCCAACACTCAGCTTTGAGTTCTTTGCTTCGGTGCTGAGGCATCATACCCTGCCGTTCCTGTCGATTGTGCTGGTTACCATTGGCGGTCAAGCCATCGGCATGCGGGAAATGTCCATCTATGAGCTGAATTCCGATTATGTGCTGTACAGCAAGCTGCTTGGCATCCGGGATTCCAAGATTGCAAAGTATGTATTCCGGAATGCCATGCTGCCCCAAATTACGGGATTGGCATTATCCATCGGTACGATGGTTGGCGGCTCGCTGATCTGCGAGATCGTATTCAGTTATCCGGGAATCGGAACCTGGATGTTCACCGCGATCCGGCAGCTGGATTATCCGTTAATCTCGGGCTGCACCTTACTGATTGCCCTGGCAGTGCTGCTCGCTAACTTTACGATTGACTTAATCTACGGCTGGATTGATCCAAGAATTAAGGCCGCTCAGATGGAGGATCAATAATATGAACAGTTCATTTCACATATTGATCAAATCGCCAAAGTTTATGTTCGGAGCCTGCATGCTGCTGGCCATGATCGGTCTGGTTCTGATCTACCCGCTGTTTAACCGCAATGACCCGCTGGAGATGATCGCGCTTGCCTATCAGCCTCCGGATTCAAAGCTGCTGCTGGGCTCGGATAATTTCGGCAGGGATTTATTTCTCGAACTGATCTATGGCATCCGAACCTCCTTGCAGGTTGGACTGATTGCCGGTGTATTCGCTACCGTGATCGGACTTGTCATCGGTCTTGCTTCAGGTTATATCGGGGGGATGATTGACAACCTGCTAACTGCGATCACAAACATCTTTATCGTCATTCCTTCCTTTGTCATTCTGATTCTGATTTCGGTCAGCATCGATTCGCGCAGCTCGTTTGTCACGGCGGTCATCATTGGAATTACCAGCTGGCCATGGACGGCCAGAGCCGTGCGGGCACAAACCTCCTCATTGCGAAACCGGGATCATGTCAATATTGCCAAAATCTCCGGATACAGCACGCCGCGAATTATTCTCTCGGAAATTTTGCCGTACATCGCTTCCTATGTGGTTATGGCCTTCGTGCTGCAGACGGCATCGGGCATTCTCTCCGAAGCCTCCATCTCGATGCTCGGGCTGGGGCCGTACAACACGATCTCCCTCGGCATCATCATGAACTGGGCGCTCGTGTTTGAAGCACCGGTTGCCGGCGCTTGGTGGGCATTCATCCCGGCAGCGATCTCCATTGCAATCATTACCTTCTCCTTGTACATGATGAACACCGGCATGGATGAAATTTTCAATCCGAAGATTAGGAGCTGATGGGTGTTTTGAGCACAAATATACTTGAAGTTCATGGACTGAAGACATATTACCGAACCCGGCTGAAGGAACATGTATATGCTGTAGACGGCGTGAGTTTTTCGCTTGAGAAGGGGAAAACGCTCGGCATCGCCGGGGAATCCGGCTGCGGCAAATCGACGCTTGCGCTTAGCCTGATGGGATTTTATTTTCCACCACTGCATTTCGGCAGCGGCTCGATCGTTATTAACGGCACGGATATCATGAAGCTTGGCAAAGAGCAGCTTCGTGCCCAGGTATCGGGAAGAGAGATATCGTACATTCCGCAGGCAGCTATGAATGCCTTGAATCCTACACTCAAAATCATACATTTTATCGAGGATATTATGAAGGAGCACCGACCCGAGCTGAACAAGAAACAGGTGTGGGACATGGCTGCAGAACGGTTCGAAACCTTGAACTTGTCCCCCAAGGTGCTCCACTCCTACCCGAACGAACTGTCAGGCGGTATGAAACAGCGGACGGTCATTGCTATCTCCACCATTCTGAATCCGAAAGTGCTGATTGCGGATGAGCCGACCTCGGCTCTGGATGTAACCTCGCAGAAAGCGGTCATCAAGCTGCTGAAAAGCCTGCTGGACCGAGGCTTTATTCAGTCGCTTGTCTTTATTACACACGAGCTGCCGCTGCTCTATCATGTCACGGATGACATCATTGTTATGTACGCAGGGGAGATTGTGGAGCGCGGAACCGCAGAGCAGATGATCTTCGATCCGATCCATCCCTATACTAAGAAGCTGATGGGCTCCATCATCGTGCCGGAGGAAGGCATGAAGGGCCATAAGCTTGCCGCGATCCCGGGAACGCCGCCCAATCTGAAGAACGTGCCGGAAGGCTGCCGGTTTGCAGACCGCTGTTCCTATGTCCAGGAAACGTGCCGGAAAGGGAAAATCGAGAGCCAAACCGCGGGGGATCGCATCTATCGATGCATCGTGGAGCCTGAAGTGCTTAAGGAGTGGTATGCAAATGAAGCAGAATGATGTACTGATTCGGGGAGAGCATCTGACGAAGGTGTTCGGTTATGGGAAACAGAAGACAACCGCCGTGGAGGATGTCAGCTTTGCCTTTCACGAAGGTGAAATCATATCCATTGTCGGCGAGAGCGGAAGCGGCAAAACGACGCTGGCCAAAATGATCATGGGCTTGCTGAAGGAGAGCAGCGGCTCAATTGAGTATATGGGCAAGCCGAGGCAGTTGAAGCGGCATGGAGACCGCAAGCGATATTGGAAAAATATCCAGGCGATTTTTCAGGATCCGTTCTCCTCGTTTAATCTGTTCTACAAAGTTGAAAAGCTGCTGCTCGATTGCATCAAGCTGCAGGGTGTCAATCTGACAAAAGAGGAGCAGCTTCGCAAGATGAAGGAAGCCTGCTCCTTCGTGAATCTGAAGTTCGAGGAACTGCATAACAAGTATCCGTTCGAATTGTCCGGCGGACAGATGCAGCGTCTGATGATCGCCCGCATCTTCATGCTTCATCCGAAGCTGCTGATTGCGGATGAGCCGACCTCCATGGTGGATGCATGCTCGCGCTCTACGATTCTCGATATGCTCCTGAAACTGCGGGATGAGAACAATATGACGATTATTTTCATTACCCATGACGTAGGGCTGGCTTATTATGTGAGCGATACGCTGTACATCATGGAACAGGGGAAAGTGGTGGAGCGGGGACCGGCGGAAGAGGTCATCTTAAATCCGCAGCATCCTTATACCCAGCAGCTTATTTCTGATGTGCCCAAGATCCATTCCGAATGGGATCTGGCATGAGGAGCAACAGGATGGATATCCTGCTGAAATGCCCTGAGCGGATAGCCGCTTGGGGCATTTATTTGTGCCCAGGATACCCCTTAACAGCCTGGGCGCTTCGCTTATTTTCGCGAATGCGACACCGGGTTTTTTTATATTTAATTTCTGTCTGTTGGATCTTTGGTTTCGCAAAGGATTTGCCGATAAAGGATAAGGCTGCAATTGAACCTTGGGTTCAGCGGCAGCGGCAACTCGGGGTGCACCGCTCGTCTAACGACCGGTGAGTTTACTTTATAAGGGGACAATAGAGCAGCATGTGTAACTACTTCCTTGGAACTGCAACGCTAATCCTGGTCATCTTAACGACCACCTTCACGATGTTCTTATATAGATACCGTTATCCGCGCAGGTTAAGCCGTCAGTCATTGGACCTTGCCGAAGGCAGATTTCATATGCTTGACGAAATGCTGCTTACGCTGGATGTAGGTATTTGGTCATACGATATCGGCACAAGGAGTATCATGAATACTTCATTGGCCTTTCAAAAGATCACAGGCTATTCACGGAGTGATTTCTCGGATGGGCTAACCTGGGAAACGATGATCCATCCGGAGGATATGCCGCTGTTTCAATCTTTAGTACACAAGCTTCGGCATGGCGAGGCTGTTCATACGGAATACCGGATTATTCACGCGGAAGGGGATATTCGCTGGGTCCAGGTGAAAATGATTCCAACGATGAACGAAAGCAGGCAGACAGCACGGGTGGATGGCATTGCGATTGATATTACTTCACGCTTTCGCATGGAAGAGGCGCTGTATGATATTACTGAATGCAAGAAGATGGAGATAGCACTCAAAGAAAGCATGAACCGGTATCGCAGGCTCGTGGAGATGTCGCCTATAGCCATCGCGGTGTGCAAGGAACGCAAGCTCATGTACGTAAATCCGGCGGGACTCCGAATCCTGGGTGCGGCAGGTCCTGAGGATATCCTGGGTACCGATCCCTGGGACTGGGTGCTGAATTCTTATGAGGAATGGGCACGTAAACGGCATGCGGAGCTGATCCGCAAAGGCCATGTTTTCCCGGAGGAATTGTCTTTAAGACGGGTTGACGGGGCAAGGGTCGATGTGGTGACAACGGCACTGTATGATGCGGAATCGACCACGATCGAGATTTTCTTCGAGGATATTACGGCCCGCAAGTCAGCGGAGCGAGCCTTGATGGAGAGTGATCGTATCAACCGCCATATCCTGGATATTGCACCGGTTGCGATGTTCCTGCACTCGGATTTTGCTTATATTTATGCGAATCCTGCAGGCTTCGACTTATTGGGGATAACTGATATCGCGCAATTGGACGGGACCTCTTTTCTGGATGTTATTCCTACTGACCAGATTGAGTTCGTTATTTCCGAGGTTGAACATGTGTACGAAAGCGGGATGACCTCCCAGCTCACTGAGAATAAGCTGGTCCGGCTGGATGGGACGATTATTGATATTGAGGCAGTCACAACTCGAATCCCTTATATAGGCCATAATACAGCACTCACCATTATTCGGGATATTACAGAAAAGAAGAAGGCCGAGCGGGAGCGGATCGCGGCAGAGCGGCTTGTCCGAGAGAGCGAGGACCGGTATTTCCGGCTGCAGATGAGCCTGGACCGGTTCTCCTCCGACCTCTTCGGCATGGTTAAAATCAGCGAATTGAATGCCCGTATCGTACAGGAAATCCAGGAAGTGCTGGAGACTGATCGGGTGAGCCTCATTCAGATCAATCACCACAGCCTGCGCATCAAGATACAAGGCGGCTGTAAAGTGCTGCCTCCAGGGGTTCTTACAGCAATCCATAATTGTGGTCCTGAGCATATTCCTCTCTGCAAACTGTTTGAGATGTGTGACGGATATTTTGTCAAGATTGGTGAAATGAACGGAGATACCAGCATGGTCTGCATCGGGGGAGAAGTCCCGCTGTTAATGATTCAGGCCAAGAAAATATGGCTGGAGACCATTTCCCGGTATGCCAGCGTCCTGTATGATAACTTCCGCGTCATCGAGGATTTGACAAGGGAGCTGGACAAGCTGGGTTCCTCGCAGCAGATTATGCCCCTTTGGCTGCTGAGGCTCATGCTGCATTTGTCCGAGAATGAGCGCAAGCGACTGTCGCAGGATCTTCATGATGCGGCGCTCCAGGAGCAGATTATATGGTACAGGAAATTAAATCAGATTGTATCGGATCATGAACTGCCGGAAGGGCTGCGGCGGCAGCTGGAGGAGATCGAGGAGGGACTTCTGGACGTGATTTATCAGATTCGAATCACGTGCAATGAGCTTCGGCCTCCGCTGCTTAAGGAAGAGGGACTTGAGCGCTCCTTGGAAGCTTTATTTGAGTTCACGCAGCTTCGTACGAATTATTCCATACAGTTCGACTGTTCGAACTTCGATGATGATATTAGCGATGACCATTTAATCGGATTGTACAGAATCGTACAGGAGCTGCTTGCGAATGCCACCAAACATTCCAATGCAACCGAGGTGAAACTCACTTTGTCCACCCAGTCGGATGAGGTCAGCCTTAGTTATGAAGATAACGGAATTGGAATCGACCGGACCCAGAAGCCCAATCAATTCAACAATATGGGGATCGGCGGCATGAAGGAACGGGTGAGGAGCATGAACGGTAAAATCCAATTCGAATCGTCGGACAGCGGGGGGTTGGCTGTTTACATCCAGATAACGGCAAAATGAGGGTCCGCCAAATGAAATCGCAAGAGACCGCAGCAAACGGCGAGAAACCGAAGCACAGCGGTTAAACATCCCGGCGGTTCATCCATGTTAAGCAAGAATACCAGATTGAAGGAGTCATGGAAAACGATGATTGAAATTTTATTAGTGGATGACCATCCCTCGGTGATGGAGGGGACCAAGGTGCTGCTTGAGCAGGAGAAGGATATGTTTGTGAAGCTGGCTAATACGCCGGAGCGGGCGCTGGAGCTGGTGAGAATGGTTCATTTTGATGTGATGCTGATTGATATGCATATGCCGGGCATGAACGGAATCGATCTAGCCAAGCAGATTCTCCAGATCGTTCCGGATGCGGTGATGCTGATCTATACAGGCTTTGAAGTCAGCAATCATTATAACTTGATCATGGAGGCCGGTATGGCTGGTTTCGTCTCGAAGACTTCGGGGAAAGAGCAGCTGGTCACGGCCGTTCGGTGTGCACTGCGTGGAGAGGTGGTGCTGCCGCTGACACTCGTGAAGCAGCTTCGGCGGGTTACTGCCAATGGTTCTGAACGGACATCGGGGGGGACAGAAGCTCAGTCTATAACGGATAAAGAATATAGCATTCTGAAGGAGATTGCCAGGGGGAAGAGCAACAAAGAGATTGCGGGAACGGTGATCATGAGCCAGCGCTCGCTGGAGTATTGTTTAACCAATCTGTTTCAGAAGTTGAATGTGAAGTCGCGCATTGAGGCTGCTCTCAAGGCCAAGCAAATGGGAATTCTGTCAGATTCCGATTTTGTCCAAATGGGATAGAGATTTTCTTAGGCAAGCCATATTTCGCAAGCGTCCTCCGAATGAAGAGACGTCAATTCTTTGTTTTTCGACAAGAACCGCAAGTTGGCCCGCAAAATTCTTGCGCGATCACGCAATAGAATTTCGGTTACGAACGGTATGCAAGTGTATATGCTTATTGTACTGGACGAACGTAGTCTATAAGTAGGAGAGGTGAAAGCTTGCGGCATGACAAAGGACCTATTTGATTATGATGTTGACGACCTCTTGTCACCGGAAGAGATTGAGGAGATTCTAGTGCAGCTTGAAGAAGAGTGGAATGAATTTAACAGCAGGAAGAAGCGAGGGTGACTCAACATGAAATCATGGAAATTTCTTAAATCTCTGTTTGCGATGAAACTCCGGACTCGCATGTTAGTTGTTATTTTGGGGTCAATCACCATTTTTTTGGCAAGCATGATGACCTACATCAGTATCACAACGAAGGAAGAGGCTCTGGATTCAGCGAGGACGCTGGCAATGACAACAAGTGAGAAGATCGGCACCCTTGTTCAAGCGGAACTGGATGACGTTATGAATTCGGCACGTACCTTGGCCGTAAGCTTAGTTGGCATGAAAGAGACGGATATCACGAATCGGGCAGCCGTTAACGAAATATTAAGAAGAAACCTGGAAGCCAATCCATCCTGGAAAGGGCTCTGGACTTTATGGGAGCCGGATGCCTTTGATGGACAGGACGCTGATTATATAAACAAGCTCGGCAGTGATTACTCCGGACGGTTGATGTCATACTGGGCAAGAACGGATTCGGGGCTCGAGCACACACCTATCGAAGATTACGAGCAGGAAGGGGAGGGGGACTTCTATCTTCTTGCCAAAAATAGCGGAAAAGAAATCATCATGGATCCGTATGTCTTTAAGGTAGGCAACGAAGACGTCATGATGACATCGCTTGTTGTTCCCATTATCGATAACGGAAAGACGGTTGGTGTGGTCGGAGTCGATATCTCCTTGGCACATCTGCAGAGTGTTATGGATCAGTTCAAACTGTTTGATACGGGGTATGCACATATTTATTCAAACACCGGCGTTATCGTGACATCACCTGAAGACGGTCTGATGGGACAAACGATGGGGAAAGCCTATCCTGGCGAGACGGTGCCGCTCATACTGGATGCGATCCGGGAAGGCAAGGTATACGTGGAGGAGGATCCTGATCTGTACAAGCTGTACACGCCAATTAAGACCGGATTGACAGAAACGCCATGGTCAGCCGCCATTATTATTCCGATGAAGGAGATTACGGCGAACTCAGAGGCCATGACCCGGTCTGTTATAGTGGCAGGCGTGGTCACCTTGTTGGCTATGGGGGCTGTAGTGATTCTGTTAACGAGTTCTATCGTGAAGCCTTTAGGTGCATCCGTTGCAATTGGCGAGTTCATGTCCAAGGGAGATTTTACGCAGAAGGTTCCTGCAGCGTATCTTCGCAGATCGGATGAGATTGGTACATTGTCCCGAGTGTTCGCCCAGCTGCTGGAGAGTATGAAGGAAATGATCGGCAAAGTGAATATGAATGCGGCGTCCGTAGCTGCTGCTTCCCAGCAGCTGTCTGCCGGAGCGGAGGAGCTGGCGGTCGGGAGCAGCAATCAGGCGGAATCCGTGCAAACGGTCAGCGAATTGTTCCAGGAATGGTCGAATGCAATCAACTCGGTTGCAAGCGATGCTTCGGCTGCATCAGAGCTTGTCAATCAGACTTCCGGAATTGCGTCGGAAGGCAGCGGGATCGTTCAGCAATCCGTTGAAGGCATGAATCGGGTGCGGGAGCATGTCACCAGGCTTGAAGCAGACTCCCAGCGCATTGGCGAGATTATCGAAGTGATCGACGATATAGCCAAGCAGACCAACCTGCTAGCCCTCAACGCCACGATTGAGGCTGCACGTGCCGGGGATCAAGGGAGAGGTTTCGCTGTGGTGGCGGATGAAGTACGCAAATTAGCGGAACGAAGCGGAGGAGCCACGAAGCAGATTGCCGACATTATCAAGGGCATGCAGAAGAATACGGCCGATAGCGTGGAGGCGGTTCAGCATGGCGTCGTCTACACGGAAAAAGCCGGGGAGGCCTTTGCCCACATTACAAGCATGGTGAATGAGTCGGCCGGCAAAGTGATGGACATTGCAGCTGCCAGCGAAGAGCAGGCCGCACAGGCCGCCGAAGTGGCAACTGCCATCGAAACGATATCCTCGTCCACAGAGGAAACGGCGGCTACGAGTGAGGAATCGGCTGCAACCGCGCAGTCGCTTGCCGAGCTCGCGGAAGAGCTGAATCATACGGTATCGGCCTTCAAAATCTCGTAGCACGGATAGTATAATGATGATAAGCTTGGCCTAAGGGCCAGGCTTTTTTTTATATATAAATCGAATCCATTATAGTGCAGAAGAGGAGCCATCCCGTTCCGTGGGCCGGTGCTCTTGAATATATCCTTACACAGTGTGAGGGGAGGAAGGTCAATCGTGAATGGAAGCCTGTTTCAGCAGATGCTTGAGAAGGGCGATTACGTCCCGCGATTCTACGCCTATTATTATAAGCAGTGGAAGGACTATCAAATGCCGTATCATCAGCATGATTCAACCGAGATTATGTACATGATCTCAGGGGAATGCCGAATTGATGTCAAGGCTAACCATATGGAAAAGAGTGTCACGCTGAAAAAAGGGGAGTTTATCCTACTGGATGCTGAGGTTCCGCACCGGTTAATCGTCGAGAAGACGACCTCCTGCCGTATGCTGAACGTGGAATTCGGGTTTATGGAGAGCGCTGGCAAAGCGCCTTCCTTAAGACAGATTATGCGCGAGGAGGAAGAGGTGATGTTTCTCTTGAACCGGCCGTTCACTTCCCTGGTGCTAGTCGATCAGGAGGAGGTGTACCCGGTTCTGAGAAGTCTGGTGCTTGAGCTCGATCGGAGAGGAACAGATGGTAGAACGATGACGCATGCGCTGTTCATCCAGCTGCTCGTATGCATCGCTCGCCTGTATGAAGAAAGGGAGCGCAGCGATGTGCAGTTGAGCGAACTGTACATCAAACGATGTGTCGATTTTTTACATCAGAATTATGATCGGCCGATTCAGGTGAAGGACGTAGCAGCGGAAGTGAATTTGCATCCGGGGTATTTGCATCGGGTATTCCGCAGAGGGACAGGCAGGACAATTACCGAGTATTTGACAAGAATTCGAATGGAGAAGGCCAAGATGCTGCTGGAGCGGACCGATATCCCCATCCATGAAATATCGGAATATGTGGGTGTTGGCAGCAGGCAGTATTTCCATCTGTTATTCAAGAAGTTTACAGGCAGTACGCCGGTGGAATATCGTCTCCAGCAAGACCGGAATGCATGGAAATACGGCGAACCGAAGTGAGGGGATTATGAAGAAGTAAGGATTGTTGACGGTGTTTAGCTCAAGAGGTCATGATATTGATAACGCTTTCCTTTGATCGGTTGCTACAATGATTACAAACTCATTTGTAGCTGGGAGAGGATACAATGTCATTTAAGGTTGCATTTATCGGAGCAGGGAGCATCGGCTTTACGCGGGGAATTCTGCGTGACCTGCTGACTGTGCCGGAATTTCGGAATATCGAAGTGGCTTTCACCGACATCAGTCGGCATAATCTCGATATGGTTACTGAATTGTGCCAGAGAGACATAGACGAGAACGGGTTGTCCATCAGGATTCAGTCCTCCACAGATCGAAGACAAGCCCTGCAGGATGCCAAATATGTCATTTGTACGATTCGCGTTGGCGGCTTGGAAGCATTCCGTACGGACATCGAGATTCCACTGAAATATGGCATCGATCAGTGTGTAGGTGACACGCTGTGTGCAGGCGGCATTATGTACGGGCAGCGGGGAATTCCCGAGATGCTGAGCATATGCAAGGATATTCGGGAGATGTGTGCACCCGATGCGCTGCTGCTGAATTATTCGAATCCGATGGCGATGCTGACGTGGGCCTGCCATCAGTATGGCGGCGTGCGGACGATTGGTTTATGTCATGGTGTTCAGCATGGGCACCACCAAATCGCAGAGGTGTATGGCTTGAAGAAACAAGACGTTGATATTGTCTGCGCGGGTATTAATCATCAAACCTGGTATATCCAAGCCTCTCATCAAGGCAAGGATTTGACGAGCGGGCTGCTGGAGGCGTTCGAACGGCATCCGGAGTACAGCCAAACAGAGAAGGTACGCATCGATATGCTGCGGCGCTTCGGCTACTACAGTACGGAATCCAATGGCCATCTCAGCGAATATGTCCCATGGTACCGAAAGCGGCCGGAGGAAATTACGGAGTGGATTGATCTTGGCAGCTGGATTAATGGAGAGACGGGTGGATATTTACGCGTTTGCACCGAGGGTCGCAGCTGGTTCGAGACCGATTTTCCGAACTGGATGAAGGATCCGGCCATGGTATTTAGGCCCGAACATCGGGGAGAGGAGCATGGCTCTTACATCATTGAAGGCTTGGAAACGGGCCGGGTATACCGTGGACACTTTAATGTCGTGAACGAAGGCATTATCTCCAATCTGCCGGATGATGCGATTATCGAAGCGCCGGGTTACGTAGACCGCAACGGAGTTTCCATGCCGCTGGTAGGCGAGCTGCCGCTTGGACCGGCGGCTGTGTGCAGCGTGAGTATATCGGTTCAGCGATTGGCGGTTGAAGCCGCGGTTCACGGTGACGAGCTGCTGCTTCGTCAGGCGTTTATGATGGATCCGTTGATTGGAGCGGTAAACAATCCGAAGGAAATTTGGCAGCTGGTTGATGAAATGCTGGTTGCTGGTGAAACGTGGCTTCCACAGTATGCGGATTCGATTGCCGCAGCGAAGAAGCGACTTGCAGTCGGGAACCTGATTCCGACTCTTCAGTATGAAGGTGCCGCCAGACTTAAGGTCAAGACCGTGGAGGAGATGCAGCTCGACCGGGATACGGCCAACAAAAATGCAGGCGAATCCGATAAAGGGAAGGATCGGGAGAAAGTGTGACCGCAACTGCCGCATCCAGCTTAATCTGGTAAATGAACAGCAGACCGCATCGGTGAACATGTTACTTTAACGAAAGCCATGAATTGAATGCATGTAGTATGTGAGCATCTTGAAATCGACGTGAAGTCAAGCTGAATGATCACCTCTCATAAGGGCTGAAGCCAAGAAGGATAACGCACATTCGCTTCAGTCGCATAAAGAGAGGTGATCTTTTGTATGCAGCCAGTTATGGATTTGCATATACTGTAGATACATAGTTATGAAATCGGATGGACAATCCCTGACCTTAGACAGGTACACAGTTTGGGCAAAAATAGGTACAATGCAATTAGATAGGCAAAGTTGACCACTAAGGAGGCCATGGGGATGATCATTGGGGTTCCCAAAGAAATCAAAAATAACGAAAGCCGTGTCGGCATGACGCCGGGTACCGTCATCAGTTTTAAAAATGCGGGGCATGAAGTGCTTGTACAATCTGGGGCTGGTCTTGGCATTGGCTTTACAGATGAAGATTATAGAGCGGCTGGTGCCAAGGTGGTTGCAACGGCTGCAGATGCGTGGAAAGCCGAAATGGTTGTGAAGGTAAAGGAACCCCTGCAGGAGGAGTATGATTATTTTCAGGAGGAAATGATCCTGTACACCTATCTGCACCTGGCTCCCGAGCCCGAGCTGACCAAAGCGCTGGTTGACCGGAAGGTGAGTGCTGTTGCTTACGAAACGATACAGCTGACGGATGGCAGCCTGCCATTGCTTACACCGATGAGTGAAGTGGCGGGAAGAATGTCCATTCAAATCGGTGCTCATTTCCTGGAGAAGGCGCATGGCGGCAAGGGCGTTCTTCTAAGCGGCGTTCCTGGTGTAGCGCCGGGCAAAGTTGCGGTGATTGGTGGTGGAATCGTTGGCACCAATGCGGCAAGAATTGCTCTGGGTCTCGGCGCGGACGTCAGCATTCTCGATATTAATCCGGGGCGGCTGCGTCAGCTGGATGATCTGTTTCAGGGGCGGGTCAAAACGATCATGTCTGATCCGTATCACATTGCGGAGACGGTGAAGGCGGCGGATCTTGTTGTGGGAGCGGTGTTGATCCCCGGTGCCCGGGCTCCGCGCCTCGTAACGGAAGAAATGGTGAAGGAGATGAGCCCGGGATCGGTCATCGTGGATGTGGCGATTGATCAAGGGGGCTCGATCGAGACGATCGACCGGATTACAACCCATGACAACCCTACCTATGAGAAACATGGCGTCATTCACTATGCCGTAGCCAACATGCCGGGCGCAGTAGCCAGAACCTCCACCATGGCATTGACTAATGTAACGGCACCTTATGGTTTGAGAATAGCTAGCAAAGGACTCCGCTCCGCAGCCCGGTATGATAAAGCACTGGCGAAGGGCATTAATGCCATCGGCGGCAAAGTGACGTATGAGGCGGTTGCGGCAGCGCATGGATACGCATATACAAGCATTGATGATTATTTGCTGGCGTAGAGGCAGCATCTGAGCTTAAATAGAAAA
This sequence comes from Paenibacillus sp. Cedars, assembly GCF_003184205.1. Classification (NCBI taxonomy): domain Bacteria; kingdom Bacillati; phylum Bacillota; class Bacilli; order Caryophanales; family Paenibacillaceae; genus Paenibacillus; species Paenibacillus sp. Cedars. The sequence continues at coordinate 4,514,012 of NZ_CP020866.1, read as the reverse complement.
GAGCCATCTTTCAATCGGACACGAGACCAGGTTTACGGCGTCAACCTGGTGACGGAATCAGCTTCCGGCGTGAGCCTCTTTGAAAGATGGCTTTTTGGTTTGACGTTCAGAAGCACCAAGAAATCAGCTAGTATAACATTCTAGTTCAGCATGAACAGCAGTTTATGGAGCTCTCTTTCCTCCAAATGCCGCCACTTCCCCCGTTCCAATTGATCCAGCGTAATATTCATAATTCGGATGCGCTCCAGCTTCAGCACTCTATACCCCAGGGCCTTACACATTCTGCGGATTTGCAGATTAAGGCCCTGGGTCAAAATAATGCGGAATACCGCTTCGCTTTGCCTGAAAACCTCGCATGGCTTGGTTACTACGTCCAGGATTTCAACGCCTTGAGACATCCTCCGCATAAATTCATCCGTAACGGGTCTGTCGACGGTTACCACATATTCTTTCTCATGATCATGCTCCGAGCGCATCATTTTGTTCACGATGTCTCCATCGTTCGTGAGCAGAATCAAGCCTTCAGATGCTTTATCCAGCCTGCCGATGGCAAATATACGCGACGGGTAATTCACATAGCGAATGATGTTTCCTTCCACCTCTTCTGCTGCCGTGCAGACGATGCCCATCGGTTTATTCAGGGCCAGGTACACAGGCTCGCTATCGTTATGAGGAATTTCCTGCCCATCGATGAGCACGATATCCTCGGGCTCAACCTCCGCCCCTTTTTCGCATACCTTGCCGTTGATCGTAATGCGCCCGGATGCAATCAAGCGGTTGGTCTCCCTGCGCGAGCAAAATCCCGTTTGACTGATATATTTGTTAATCCTCATGCTCCACCACTTCTCATATGTATTTAGTGCCGCTCCGATATGCTGCAAGTTAGCCATGGCTGGCTGGTAAGGAGCTTGGCGTAGATTGAAATAAAATGAGGAAGCCGTTCGAGGCATGCAGTGGTTGTGTCATCGGGCTGACGACATTTAGTAATAATCCTGCGACGAATTCTCTTCGTCGGCAACGGCCTGTATTTCCTCTGACCCGATGCTGATGAAGCGGTAGCCGTCTGCGGCCTGTTTCTTTAATGCGCGCTCTTTAATGAATTTGGGGCTGGCTTCACCGTTATCTTCGTCGTAGACGAGCAGAATGCCACCGGTTTTACGGAGGAGGAGATCGTCTCTGGCCGTAAATTGCCAAGGTCCCTGATAGCTGTTCTTGCTGACAGGCGCATAGAAGTCCACCCCCTTCATCACTTCCTGGAAGTAGGCCTTCTTGTCGTCGTTCCACTGTTCCTCGGGATTCTGATAGGCCGTCAGAATGGAGCATCTAAGCTGAGGATATTCGGCTTTTAGTTCAATGGCAGCCTCAATGGCCCACAGGTCTACGCCATATTGACCAGGGGTGATGACCCACTGTAATCCCTCCTCGAGCAGTGGAATCAAGCGGCTGGCAATCGCTTTGCGGATATAGGGGATGCCCTGGTGTTTGTTATTGTAAATACCGAGCTCATGAGCCCGATAGCCGGTAACCAAAATGTTTTCCATCGAGCACGCTCCTTGATGAGAATAGGTTTAGTGTAACTTTTTCGAATATTTTGATCAACACATGTTACATATTGTATAAATTTGGGTAAGTACACGGGAATACATATTTTAGGAGGATATTCGATTGAAAAAATGGACAGCCGTATTACTTGGAGCAATTTTGATGATGAGCATTGCCGCATGCGGCAATGACAGCAAAGCCGGGGATGATGCCGCAGCACCGCCAACTACCGGACAAGAGACTACGACCCCGGCCGAAACGCCGCCGGTTGCAGAAGAACCGCAGGAGGAAGCCGCCCCGACGGCAGAAGAGCTTCTTCAGAAATCAGCGGAAGCTTCTCAGAACTTGAAGAGTTTTGCCATGAAGGCCGATATAAAACAGCACATTGTTATTGAGGGTGCCGAGAAGCAGGAGCAGAATGTCGATATGTCACTCGATTCGGAAATTACGCTGGAGCCGATGGAGATGATGCAGAACATCGCGATGGATTCCCCGGATGGCAAGGTCGAGATGAAGCAGTATATTACGGAAGACGGCATATACATGCATATGGACGGACAATGGATGCAGGTTCCGGCGGAGTCCGAGAAGGAAATCCGGGACAGCCTGGACATGGCGAATGCAAGTCCGGAGCAGCAGTTGGAGCAGTTTAAGGCGATAGCCAAGGATTTTACAGTGACGGAAGAAGGGGACGTATATGTCCTGACGGCTGATGTATCCGGGGATAACCTGAAGGAACTTGCCAAGACGATGATGAATCAAGCAGGCAACGATCCGCAGATGGAAGCGATGATGGATCAGATGGATATCAAGAGCATCAGCATTGTATATGGCGTACAGAAGGAGACGTATCTGCCGGCGACGACCGATATGGACATGGTCATGGAGATGGCAGCAGAGGGCGATAAGGTAACGCTTGACATGAAAATGAAGAGCGCATACTCCAAGCATGATGAGATCAGCAAAATCGAGGTTCCCAAGGAAGCCTTGAACGCCACATAATGTCGCTAACGGCTATTGAACAAGCGGAATATGAGATGATCATTTCTTCTTCATGAAAAAAGCTGCTCCGGTATTGCAGATGTTCTGCAGAACCGTGGCAGCCTTTTTTCATGAGGAGCCCCCCGTATGAATGGATGGAGGGGGTTATGGCGAATCGACCTCAACGATGACACTGCCGAACAATTGACCGTTAATGGAGGCCATAATTCTCCACTGCCCTGCCGAAGGCAGCGACATGGTGGTGGGTATGGCAGCATCGGCACCATTATGTTTTCCGGGTCTCAAGGTCGTCTCAAAAACATCGATGATCTTGCTTGTGTTTCTTTTTACTGCCGTAATGAACAGGTCCCCCGTCAATTCTTCGCTGCGTCCCCAGAAGTGCCACATGTATTTATTCGGCTGACCTGCGATAAACCCCGGATTGATAAAGCCCAGGCGCCCTTCCACGCCGGTCATGTCGTACACGCCGGATTTGAAGCTTGGACTTGGTTCCCAGCTGCTGTCAGGCACATGAATCACGATATCGCCGTATGGTTCATCATCCACCATTACATTGAATTTCCATAAACCGGAGAGCGGCATGCCAAAGCGGGAAGACACCCGGGTAAAGTCATTGTAAGCCATATCGGAAGTAATCTCCGTTTCGGCAAGCTCTTCGAGCGTTGTTCCTGTATCCCGGTGAACGGCCGATATGCGGATATGTTTACCCTCCAGCTCTTGTATCGGGGTGAACAAATTCCACCAGGCACCGGCTGGAGCGCCTGCGGCAAAATCTCCGCCCGGAATCGCCTGAAGTTTATCTACCCCGTTCTCGGCATATACGTTGTGTGGAGTCCATTCAGCCGAACCCCCTAAACCTTTGATCGGGACAAGCTGTTGAAGGGCAGGAGATTCGCGCCACCCCCAAACCGCAGCGATCAGAAGCAGGGTAAGAATACTTGCTGCCATGAAACGCGAACGGGCAGGGGACCTCCGCATGGTTCGGTCTTTCATTAATGAGCTGCTGCCAGCGCTGTTTAACACACGGGATTTCATGCTGCTGGTGAACATCGGCTCGTTAAAGGGAGAGGAACCGAGTTCCTGCATCCAGTCCGGCTGCTGTTCTTGTTCAGTTTTCATTGGACATCCTCCCCTTTCAACATCTTTTCCATTCGGGTGCGAGCCCGGTGTAGTCTGGATTTGATCGTGCCTTCGGAAATTCCGAGCAGTTCGGCCATCTCTTTTCGCGGCAGCCGGTAGTGGGATTCGAGAATGAGCACCTCCCGGTATTTCGGAGGCAGCTCCATGACGAATTTCCATATCTGCGAGACTGCGGCAGCGTCCATGAATTCTTTTTCCGCGGAAGGTCCGGTTTGCTTGGAGGTTATCCAGCCGGTTAAGGACACCCTGGTCATATAAGAAGACTTGAGATAATTCAAGGATAGGTTGCGGGTGATGGTCAGGAGCCAGGTCTTCACAGAGCTTCTGCCCTGAAAATCATTCCAATGCTGAAAGGCCTTCAGGAACACGTCCTGACTGATATCATCTGCCGCTTCTCTCTGTTTCGTCAGGAAGAATGCATAGTTCCACACGTCCTGGCCGAAGGATTCCATCAAGCCGTTTAGCACAGAGCCCGGATCGTTCACGGCTACCATTTGTTTCAGGTACTCCAATAGCATCACCTCATTTTATTAGACAATGGAAAAACCTCTCGGTTCCCGAATTTCATTGGGGAAATTGAAACAATTTAACAGATGAATCGTTTAAACGGGTAACAGATGTGCATGGCGTGCAGGAATTAAGGAAGGAGACAGGCGTATGAGTATATATTTTAAGGATAACTTTTTTAACGCAGGTAGAACAGATATGATGGACAGGGACGGCAGCATCATCGGGAGTCTGGATTTGAAGAGTGCTTTCGGCTCCTCCCTGGATGTGTATAATGCTTCAGGAGATCATGTATGCAGCGGGTCATTTCGTTTCTTCTCTAACAAATGGAACATTGCTGACGGGCACGGGGAAGAGCTGGGCATGCTGCGTATGCGGATGAGTTTTTTTACGAAGAAATTTGAATATGACGCGGGACCGCGCGGTGTCTATGAGATCACGTCACCGGCCTACTCGAACGAATATGAAATTGCGGATACCGCTGGGAGAGGAATAGCCCGGTTTTCCCGTATTAGCGGATGGCTTCAGCCTGGTGCGTTCGAGCTGCAGAATGACAGCGATACTCTGGGGGACTGGGAACTTGCTGCCCTGGTCATGGGCATTCACCAAATACGCAAGCGCAACAACCATGCCGCCTCAAGCTCCCATTAAAGGTCGTCATCGTCCGCAGCGTATCGGCTAGAGGTAACGATAGGAGGAGTCATAATGAACGAAGTCAGCGACCATCTGGACTATGGATTAACCTTGGTGTTTATCGGTTTTAACCCCAGCCTGCGATCAGGTGAAGTTGGGCATCACTATGCAAACCCGCGCAACAATTTTTGGAGGATTCTGCATAAGTCCGGCTTGACTCCGCGTTTATATGAAGCGTCAGAGGATGGGGAACTGCTGAAATTAGGATACGGGTTTACGAATATTGTGGCCAGACCCACACGAGGCGCTGAGGATATTACCCGAGACGAGTACAGGCTCGGAAGAGAGACTCTGCGGGAGAAGCTGGCGGAATACAGACCGGAGGTGGCCTGCTTTGTCGGCAAAGGGGTATATACTGAATTCAGCGGCAGCTCACGGGTGGATTGGGGACTCCAGCCAAACTCGGTTGTCGACGGCATTCATGAGTTCGTGGCCCCTTCCTCCAGCGGACTTGTGAGAATGCCCATGGATGAGATTATCGGGATTTACCGGCAATTGAATGATTACATATCCAAGGAGGAGTTCTAGCACAATTTGTCCGTGAGGTCATGTATTGGGAAAAAAAGAGGAAGGCCTGGAAGCTCCGGTGGAACCGGGCCTTGGCCTTCCTCTTTCCTAATGTTTGTTGTTATGGACGCTTCAGCAGGGCTGGATCGATTCGCGGTACAAGCCCTTCATCCGCCGCGCGATTCAACAGGGCCGAAATCGCTGCATAACCGTCTTCGCCAAGCTCTGCCGTAAATGGATTTACGTACAGATCAATGTGGGCATCGGCTACGTCGGGGTCCATTTCCTGTGCATGCTGAAGGACATAGGCTCTGGATTCCTCAGGATGTTCCCAGGCGTATTCCACCGAGGAGCGAATCCAGTTCGAGATGCTTGCCAGGTCCAGGGATCTGCGCGCTACAATGGCTCCCAGCGGAATCGGCAGATTCGTATCGGACTCCCACCAGCTGCCGAGATCCGTCATCAGCTTCAATCTGTAAGATGGATAGGTAAAGCGTGCCTCGTGGATAACAAGCCCGGCATCGACAGCCCCATCGCGCACGGCAGGCATAATCTGATCAAACGGCATGACCACGATTTCGCCGAGGCCACCCGGAATTTGCTGTGCCGCCCACAGACGGAACAACAGATACGCTGTGGAGCGTTCGCTTGGAACGGCTACCCGGCGGCCCGAGAGCGCAGCAGGACTGGCGGGGATTCCTCCATCTGACAGCTTGTCCGCAGTCAGAACGAGCGGGCCGCAGCCGCGCCCGAGTGCTCCGCCGCACGGCAGCAGGGCATACTCGTCCAACACCCAGGGTAGCGCGGCATAGGATATTTTCAGAATATCTTGCTCTCGATCTTCAGCAGCCCAGTGGTTGGTCATATCGATATCCGCATAGGATATGTCAAGCTCGGGCGCACCGGGGATCAAGCCGTGTGCCAGGGCGTGGAATACAAATGTGTCGTTGGGACATGGGGAAAAGGCGATTTTCATCGTAACACCTCCGGTAGTAATGAGCTTGCGGTTTCAAGCGCCTGCAGCGCTTCTTTGATCTTCCATGCGCTGCGGTCCCGCGGACCGACCATGTTGGAGATGGAACGGATTTCGAGCACGGGGACGCCGGCGGCAGCGGCGGCCGTGGCGACGCCGAATCCTTCCATAGCCTCAGCGGCGGCGTTTGGCACCCGGTTGACCAGTCGTTCGGCCGAAGCCGCTGTTCCTGTGGTCGTGGAAACCGTGAGCACAGGACCGAGGGTTACGGCGGCACCGGCCCGATTCAGGGCACCCGCAAGCTTGCGGGCGGACGCTGTATCCACTTGAATGCGGTCCGTACCGAAGCCGAGCTCCTGGACACTGCTGAAGCCGTCCTCGGTTTCGGATCCGAGATCTGCTGCAATGATGGCATCCGCAATGACAATGGAGCTGACTTCAGCCTGGCCGGCAAATCCGCCGGCAATACCTGCGCTGATGACAACATCATAAGAGACCTGTATGAGCTGGCGGGCAGTCACCGCAGCAGTGGCAGCGGGACCGACTCCTCCTGCAATAACATCAAATCCGCTTGCATGGCCCAGACCGCGCAGCACGGCATCTTTCTCGGCATCCACCGCCGTGACAATCAAGACACGCTGCGCAGGCGAATGTGGCGAGTTATACGTTTCGGCTGTCCTAAGAGCCGCCGAGTTTGATTGGGAATGATCCTGCATGGTTTATAATCTCCTTCTTGGCAGTAACGCTAAACTTCTTATCCCTTACGTTATAACGTTCTTGCGGCTGTGTAAAGTCTTCCGTCCAGGTTGAGTCTGGACTTTATGCAAGGACAGCTTTTACAATATGAAGTGTAATCAGCGTTAACTTACATACATCATGACTAAATTCGGAGGTTGGATAGCTTTGCGGAAGAAGGGTGCGAATGGACAAGAAAGCCGGGCAAGACTATTGATTGTTGCTGCCAGTGAATTTGCGAGGTCAGGATACCATCAGACGAAAATTAGCAGCATCGTTTCCCGGGCAGGATTGACGCAGCCGTCATTCTATTTGTATTTTGAGAGCAAAGAGGCCATTTTTAAGGAGCTGGTTGAGAAATTTCGAACGAATCTTAAGACGCTGATCGAGGGCAGCAGAGTGGAAGGTGGGATTGATGAGGATGACGTGTCCAGCCGTCTGCTGGGCGTGCTAAGGGAGTTATTTGCGTTTCTTGCCAAAGACCCGGATCTGACGCAGATCGGTTTTTTTATCGGGGATGACTCGGCTATCGTCAAAGCTGAGATGGCAGAGATGCTGGAGAGATATTTGAAGGATGAGCAGCGGGATGGTCTCTTGGACCGTGAATGCGATATGCGCATCGTCGCGGAAAGCTTGGTGGGTGTCATCGAGAGGCTAACCGCTCAGCAGCTTCTGACAGAGAAACGGACTTCAGAGGATCTTGCGTGTCACGTGGTGAATCTATTCATGCACGGAATTCGAATGGATCCGGTTAAGGGGTTTTCATAAGGATATTGAAGCATTCCAGGCTGATAAGAGATGCTTGCAATGATAAAAAACAGGCTGTCAAAGGTAGGGATACCTGTGGACAGTCTGTTTTTTTGTGGCTGCTACTTGTTTTTCTGATGGGGGGTTTGATCTTGTTCAAACAATTGCAGTATATTCTTAATACATTATGTAACCGATTGCAGTTGAAATTGACATTACCTGGGATGGGGAATCGGGGGCGTTTTTTATGAAGAAAATGATGCTGGTGTACGCTGCTCTTATTTTGGCTTTTCTGACATACGTGTTTATGTACCGATTGGAGGATCGGCGCACTTCGGCATGGGAGGAGGGAGGGCTGCACGGCAGCATAGGCGAGAATTATGTCATGGTGACCTTTCAATCGGGCATGGAGTATTGGAAAAACATTCTGAAGGGCTTCGAGGACGGAGGGGACGCTCTCGGCGTGTCCGTGGATTACCGCGGCTCTACGCAATATGACGTGGAGGAGCAGATCACTGTACTGGAACAGGTCATCGCCAAGCGGCCTGCCGGCATTGCCTTGTCAGCCATTGATTCCAAGGCGCTTACGTCTACAATCAATAAGGCAGTGGATGCCGGTATTCCGGTCGTGCTGTTTGACGCGGACGCGCCTGACAGCAACGCATATTCTTTTTTGGCGACTAACAATTACGAGGCTGGTGTTGCAGCTGCGGATAAAATGGCTCAGTTGTTAGGCCGTGAAGGAGAGGTCGGGATCATCACCCAGCCCGGACAGCAGAATCATGATGACCGCTCGGAGGGTTTCCGGGAAACTTTGACCCAGAGATATCCGGCCATGACGGTAGCGGAGGTCAAGGAAGGGAAGGGCGATACGCTCGTAGCCAAAGGAGCCGCCGCCGACATGCTGGACAAGCACCCTAATCTCAAGGGAATTTTCGTGACGGAGGCCAGCGGCGGGATGGGGGTAGCGGATGCCGTGATTGGCGCGGATAAAACCGGAGAGGTCGCCATCATCGGATTCGATACAAATAAAGGGACACTCGACCGGATCTCCGATGGTACCATTGCGGCAACGATTGCACAGGGAACGTGGAATATGGGGTATTGGTCCCTGCAGTATTTGTTTCATCTGCACCACGGACTAACCGTGCCGGCTCCGACCCTCGGCAATGATGTCTCTCCGCTTCCCACCCGGGTGGATACCGGGATTTCGATTGTGACCCGAGAGAATGTGAATGATTATTATGCGAAATAGAAATGAAATGGAGTCCTGGCGAGAAGGCTTGCTGCGCTGGCTGCGATTTGGAGACCTGCCGCTGAGATACAAGCTGGTCATCCTGTTTCTCATGATTGGTATTCTGCCATCGATTGCACTGGGCGTGCTGGTCAATTGGACAGTCAACCGTATCGTGGACCAACAAGTCACCTCCAATACCATTCAATTGATCGGGAAAGTCAATCAAACTCTGGACAATGATATGGAAAATCTTCAGAATATCACTTATTTGATCGGGTTTGACCAGCGGATCGAGCGGTTCCTGAATGGTGATATTCAAGGGGACCGACCGGCAGCTGAAGCCGGAGGCGGAAGCAGAGCCCTTTCTCAGTCCTCTCAGGTGAAGCAGGACAACGAGGAGAACTACGAAATCAAGCGCTATCTCCAAGGCTACACAACGCTGTATCCGGAAATCGCGTCCATCCTTCTGGTTAATCGCGAAGGAGAGTATATCAGCAACGAGATGTACGCCCGCAGCCCGGGGAGTTTAACCGGGGAAGCCTGGTATCGGGAGGCCGTTTTGAACGAGGGGATTTTTACGGTGCTCGGACATCCGGTCGACCGCAAGGTGACCACCCATGTTCATTATGGCGACGAAGAGCTGGTGTCGGTTGTGCGTTCGTTCGTGGACCCGGACACAAGGGAAGTGACCGGAGCGGTATTGATCGACTTGAAGCTGCGGGCCGTGGCGAGAGCGGTGCGGGATGTCACGCTTGGCAAAAGCGGATATTTGATGGTCACGGAAGCGGGCGGCTCAAGCATCTACACACCGGAGGATTCATTAATTCCGGCCATTCCGCCTTCATGGCTCCCGGATAAGGAAGGCGGCGCGGTGATACGTGAGGTAAATGGAGAACGGCTGCAATTGATTTACGGCACGTCTTCTTTTACCGGTTGGCGGACAATCGGCGTATTTCCGACCAGCGAATCGGTGTATGAGGTCCGGGAGATCCGATTTTACATGATTTGTTTCTTGTTTGTGGTGTGTCTCTTTGGCGTCGCCGCATCCTATACACTCTCCCAGTCGATATCAAGACCGATCTGGCAGCTGATGTCGTTCATGCAAAAAGCGGAATCCGGGGACCTGACGATCCGTTACTGGGGAAATCGACAGGATGAGGTAGGTATGCTGGGGCGAAGTTTTAATCGGATGCTGCAGCAAATCCGCAAACTGATGAAGCTGAGCGAGCTGCGCGAACAGCAGAAGCGGGAAGCTGAGCTTCGCAGCCTTCAGGCCCACATTAGGCCGCATTTTCTGTACAACACGCTGGATACCATTCATTGGATGGCCCGCAAGAAAGGGGCGGACGATGTATCCGATCTGGTGGAATCCTTGTCAAGGCTGTTTCGGATCGGTCTCAGCAAAGGGGATGACATCATTCCCATGCCCGACGAATGGATGCATATCAGCAGTTACCTGCAAATCCAGAAAACGCGTTACCGGGACAGGCTGCAGGTGGAGATGTATGTGTCTCCTGAGGCCGAGAAGCTGTACGTCCTGAAGCTGCTACTGCAGCCGATGGTGGAAAATGCGATATACCACGGGATAAAAGCCCGCCGAGGACCGGGACGCATCGGCATCAAAGCGGAGGTGAGCGAAGATGTTCTATTCCTATCCATTCAGGATGACGGGGCAGGCATGGCACCGGAGCGGCTTGCGGAGCTCCGCAAACAGCTTGCTGATCCCGTAGCGGCCATGGAGGGACATTCAGAGCAAGGGACTGGCCGAAGTCGCAGTTACGGCATGCTGAATGTTCAGGCTCGCCTCAGGCTGACGTTTGGCCACAAGTATGGAATCACATTGGAGAGCACAGAAGGCAAGGGGACGAGGGTGATCATTGCGCATCCGCTGCTGCATACCCTTCCCTCGTCATCTGGGCATGATGGGAGCGACAGTTTATGAATAAGACATACCAGGTACTGATTGCTGACGATGAACCGATTATCCGCGAGGGAATCCGGGATGCCGTGGATTGGGCGTCACTGGGCATGGAGGTGGCAGCCGAGGCGGAGGACGGCGAGGAAGCGCTGGAGCTGGCGCTTGGCCGGCCTATTGATATCATGCTGGTTGACATGAATATGCCGTTTATGGACGGCATTGCCCTCATGAGGCGAATGAAGGAGGAGCGTCCCGAATGCCGGTTCGTCATTATTACCGGTCATGATGAATTCGCGTATGCACAGGAAGCGATCCGGCTCGGGGTGAAGGACTACATATTGAAGCCCGTGAATGCACAGCATCTGGTCCAGGTGCTGGGAAGCGTGCGGGACGAGCTGGACGATCGGCAGATTCAGGAGGATTATCTGAAGAAGGCATCCGAGCAGATCGAGAAGAACATACCGCTGCTACGGGAGCGTTTTCTCCTCGAGTGGATTCACGGCCTGCTGGATGAGGAGGAGGCGCCGGGGCAGCTTGATTTTCTCGGTTTGCCGCCCTGCCGCCCCTCCCAGGTCGGCATCGCACGATGGCCGGAGCTGAATACGCCGCAGCCCTTGATGAAGGAAAGCGACTGGCAGCTCTACTTGTTTGCGATGGAGAATATTATATCCGAGCTGCTTCACCCTGCCCCTCACATTCTGTTCCGCGATCATGCCGGATGGATCGGAATCTGTATATGGGGAGAACCCGCGCTTGAACTGGCTGCCGATGCAGAGCAAACGATTCAGAAGTACTTGAAGCTGACGGTAAATGTTCACATGGAACCCGTGCAGGAAGGAGCTGAATCGATTGCGGCTGCCTATGAGGCGTGCCGGGAAGGGGTATTCCGGGAGGCTCAGCTCTCTCCGCTGGTGCGGCGAGCAAGGCAGCTGATCCAGGAACAATACGCCGTGCGGGAGCTGACCCTGGAGTCTTTTGCCCATACTCTGCAGGTTTCCCCGGTTTATTTAAGCCGTACTCTAAAAAAAGAGCTGGGAACGTCGTTTGTGGCTTTTATTACCCAGACACGCATTCGAAAAGCCATCCAGCTGCTGAATTCCACCGATCTGAGCATTCACGACATTGCCGAGCAGGTCGGGTATGACAGCCAGCACTATTTCAGTACGGCATTTAAGAAGGTGATGGGCGTTTCGCCTAACGGCTACCGCAAGGGAGCGGCTTTTCAGGAGCAGTGAGCTGACGCTGCAGTCCTGAAGCAGTATGTGTAGAGGCCGACTCCGGCAGGATCATGGTTCACGAAGGACGACCAATCAGGGTCGTCTTTTTTTTGTTTGCCTGGCCCAAGATCCGTCTTATCGTCTGACAACGTAGGCAGGGTGGATTTGCACAGCTTCACAGACAAGCGGCCGGGACGAATTCATGTTATCAGCAACAAAAGTATGAAATTTATAAAAAAGGTTGTTTTCGTGGAAAGACCGCTTCATTGAGGAAGTGTATCCTTTTTAGTACAGAGAGGCTTTGGAAAGTCGAATTTGTAAGCGCTCTCGATTCAACTTTTCGGAAAGGGGAACACACCGATGAAGAGAGGAATGTTAGGGGGGCTTATCGTGGCGCTGCTGCTGGCCCTGACGGCCTGCAACCTCGCCGAAAGTCAAACCGGGGACGCTCAGAAGGGATATGTCGGTCTTGCCATGCCAACCAAATCTTCCGAGCGCTGGGTGGCTGACGGGAAGAATATGGAGCGGATTTTTCAGGAAAAAGGATATAAAACCGATCTTCAATTTGCCGAAGACGTCATTGAAAATCAGATTTCGCAAATCGAGAACATGATTACTAAAGGGGTCGACGTTATTGTGATTGCTTCCATTGATGGCAATACGCTGACCGACGTCATTAAGAAGGCCCATGATCAGGGAATCAAGGTCATTGCATATGACCGGCTGATCCGCAACACCGAGCATTTGAGTTATTATGCCACCTTTGACAATTTTCAGGTCGGGGTTCAGCAAGCTTCCTACATTGAGAAAAAGCTTGGCTTGAAGGAAGGGAAGGGGCCGTTCAATATCGAGCTGTTCGGCGGATCGCCGGACGATAACAATGCTTACTTTTTCTATGACGGGGCGATGTCCGTCCTGAAGCCCTACATGGACTCAGGTAAGCTTGTGGTGCGGAGCAAACAGACAACGATGGCCCAGATTGCTACGCTGCGCTGGGACGGTGCGCTGGCCCAATCGCGGATGGATAACCTGATCAGTGCCAACTATTCCAGCGAAAATCTGGATGCGGTGCTGTCACCCTATGACGGGATCAGCATCGGTATTATCTCTTCACTCAAAGGCGTAGGTTATGGAACAACGGGCAAGCCGCTGCCGGTCATTACGGGCCAGGATGCGGAGCTGGCCTCCATCAAGTCGATTGTAGCCGGTGAACAGACGCAGACCGTGTTTAAGGATACCCGGCAGCTTGCTGAGCAGGCGGTCAAGATGGCGGAGAGTGTGCTGAAGGGACAAGAGGCTGAGGTCAACGATACCGAATCGTACGACAACGGTATTAAGGTCGTTCCGGCTTATCTCCTGCCGCCTGTATCCGTGGATGCTTCCAACGTGGAGAAAGAGGTTGTGGAGACGGGATATTACTCGAAGGAAGAAATCGGATTGAAATAGTATCGGGGTCGCTATGAAGAAACAAAACGATGGGAAGGTGAAGCCTTATGTCAGAGTACATTCTTGAAATGCGAAACATTACGAAAGCGTTTCCCGGTGTGAAGGCGCTGGACAATGTGAACTTGAAGGTGCGCGAGGGCGAGATCCACTCCTTGTGCGGGGAGAATGGAGCAGGCAAATCGACCCTGATGAAGGTGCTGAGCGGCGTATACCCGCACGGCACGTATGAGGGCGACATTCTGTTCCAAGGCACGGTGTGTGAATTCAAGGACATCAAGCAAAGCGAGGAACTGGGCATTGTCATCATCCATCAGGAGCTTGCATTGATTCCTTATTTGTCGATTGCCGAGAATATATATCTGGGCAACGAACGGGCCGAGAAGGGGATCATGAACTGGAACGAGACCATGACGGGAGCAAGGGAACTGCTGGATATGGTGGGGCTCAGTGAGAATCCGAATACGCAGGTTGGCAGCATCGGCGTTGGCAAGCAGCAGCTGGTCGAAATTGCAAAGGCCTTATCCAAGAAGGTGAAGCTGCTTATTCTTGACGAGCCGACAGCGGCGCTCAATGAGGACGATAGCGAGAATCTGCTGGAGCTGATGCTGGAGTTCAAGAGGCAGGGGATTTCCTGCATCCTCATCTCCCATAAATTGAACGAAGTATCGAAGGTCTCGGACTCTGTCACCATTCTGCGTGATGGTCAAACCATCGAAACGCTGAATATGAAGGGTGGCGAGGTGGACGAGGACCGGATTATCCGCGGGATGGTCGGCCGGGATTTGACGAACCGTTATCCGGAGCGGACTCCGAAGATCGGGGAAGTTATCCTGGAGATTAAGGACTGGACGGTGTATCACGAGCTGCAACCAGGCCGAAAAGTAATTGACAACGTAAGTTTGAATATCCGCCGGGGGGAAGTCGTGGGCATTGCCGGGCTGATGGGCTCCGGCCGGACCGAGCTTGCGATGAGTATTTTCGGCAGAGCTTACGGCAGGAATATTACCGGGACACTTCAGAAAGACGGCAAGGATATCCGAAATCACTCCATTACCGAGGCGATAGAGAACGGCTTTGCTTACGTGACGGAGGACCGTAAAGAATACGGCCTGATCCTGATGGACGATATCAAGCGCAACATCTCGCTTACCGGATTGTCCAAGCTGGCTAGGAACATGGTCATAGATGATCGGGAAGAAATACTTGTGGCGGAGGACATGCGGAAGAAACTCAAGATTAAAACGCCGAACATTCTGCAGAAGACGGGGAACCTCAGCGGGGGTAACCAGCAGAAGGTGGTCTTGAGCAAATGGATCTATTCCGAGCCGGATATTCTGATTCTGGATGAGCCGACCCGCGGGATTGACGTCGGGGCGAAATACGAGATTTATGCAATCATCCACCAGCTTGCGAATGAAGGCAAGGGCGTGCTTGTCATTTCCTCGGAGCTGCCCGAAATTTTGGGGATCTGCGACCGGATCTATGTCATGAGCGCGGGACGGATCACCGGAGAAGTCAGCAGAGAGCAGGCTTCACAGGAAACCTTGATGAGATACATGACCAAGAATGGAGGGGCATAAGCATGGAGACACTCAAGAAAATGTTTAAAAACAACATCCGTCAATACGGGATGATCATCGCCCTTGTTGTCATTATGATATTTTTTCAGATTATAACGGGAGGGCTACTGCTGGAGCCGATTAACATCACGAATCTGATTCTCCAGAACAGCTACATCCTCGTACTGGCCATAGGTATGGTGCTTGTCATCATTACGGGTCATATTGATTTGTCGGTCGGTTCGGTAGCCGCCTTCGTCGGAGCTGTTGCAGCGATCATGATGGTCGATATGCAGCTGCATCCGGTCATTGCCGTGCTCGTATCCTTGATTGTCGGCGGCCTAATCGGGGCTTGGCAGGGATTCTGGGTGGCTTATGTGAGGATACCGGCGTTTATCGTAACCCTGGCGGGCATGCTTTTGTTCCGCGGACTGACGATGATTGTACTGGAGGGCCAATCCATTGCGCCGTTTCCGGGAGGCTTCCAGAAGCTGAGCTCCGGCTTTGTTCCGGATTTCAGCAACACAGGTACCAATCTAGTCGCAATTCTGGCGGGCATCATCTTTACGGTTATTTTCCTGATTAATGAGCTGCTGGAGCGAAAATCGCATAAAAAATACAACTTCGAGGTACTGCCAAGCGGCTTGTTCCTCCTGAAGCTGGTGCTCATCGCAGCGGTAATTAATGCCTTTACGTATATGCTGGCAAGTTACGCCGGTTTGCCCAATATTCTGATTCTGCTGCTGGTGCTCATTATCATCTATTCCTTCGTGATGAACAAAACCGTGATGGGCCGTCACATTTATGCGCTTGGTGGCAATGAGAAGGCAGCGGCCCTGTCCGGGGTGAAGACTAAGAAGGTCACGTTCTGGGTATTCGTCAACATGGGCGTGATGGCAGCGATCTCCGGTTTGATTTTTGCTGCTCGCTTGAATGCTGCGACACCGAGAGCGGGCACGAACTTTGAGCTGGATGCTATCGCAGCGAGTTTCATCGGCGGAGCCTCCGCTACCGGCGGGATCGGGACGGTCTTCGGCGCGATCATCGGAGGACTCGTTATGGGCGTACTTAATAACGGGATGTCGCTCGTAGGCCTCGGTATCGACTGGCAGCAAGGCATCAAGGGTTTGGTTCTCCTCGCGGCAGTAGCCTTCGATATCTATAACAAAAAGAAGAGCAGTGCCGCTTAATTTAAATGATGGCATCAGATCGTAAAATGGCTGATCTTGGGCAGACGAGTGTCGCTGCCCATGGATCAGCCATTTTTTTGCGTACAGGTTACATCTTAATTGTCACTCTTCGGGTTATCAGTCGGATCAGAATAAGCGTTATCAGAATGACAACGAGGGAGCCAATAAGAGAAACTGGCAGCGTGACGGAAAGGTCTGTTGTGACCGGCAGCCACTGTTCCCATATGGAAGAGAGCTCGAATTGCCACAATGCATCCATGAAGCTGATCAACACGAGGGCTACGGCGATCATCCCCAAGCCGCGAATCCAGCCAAACCGGTAAAATCCGGATCCGATCATCCATCCCATCAGATAATAGATCAAGATTTGCACGCCGAAGGAGACAAGTGTCAGCAGCCAGCTGTTATCAAACGCCTGCAGCAGCGAAGTACTTCCCGCATCTTGCGATGCAAACATCAAGGCAATCTGCTGAATCAGAGCTGTGACAACCGGAAATGCCAGGGATAGATAGACGGCCGCCAAGGCAGCTCCATTAAAGAATTCCTTGCGCGTAATCCCGTGTCTTACGTAATAGCTAAGAAAGCTGTAGGCCGAAATAATGCCGATAACGAGCATAAATCCTTTGGTTGAGCGGTAAGCGATGGAGAAGAAGTCCTCCTCCGCGAATCCTTCGCGAACATTGACACCGATGCTGGAGCCGATGCCGACTCCAAAATAGATTAGCAGCACAATAGATAGAAATCCCAACGCCCAGCTGCCTTGCTGCACAAACATATCTCTCGCTACTTTGGTTACGGCCGAAGACGTCTTATTCATGCGGTGTATTCCTCCCCCGTAAGATGGATAAACAAGTCCTGGAGCGAGATCGGACCGAGCTCAAGTCCAGCACGGCGTGCGGCGATTAGAGATTCCTCGCTTAACTCCCCGTAGATCATGACGGATTTCGTAGAGCCGAGCTGCTGTACGTTGAGCACGTTCATGCCCCGGATGAATTCATCCACTTTTGCCGCCATACCTGTAATGGATACGCCCCTGGATGTGAGGCTTTCGTAGTCCTCATGCAGCACCAATCGGCCTTTATGAATGATAATGACTTCTTCAAACAAATAGTCCATTTCAGAGACCAGGTGGGTGGAGAGGATGAACGTCCGAGGGTGACGCGCTTGATCCTCCAACAGCTCCCGGTAGAAAATTTCACGAGTCGGCGCATCCATTCCGAGATAAACTTCGTCCAGAATGGTAACGGGCGATCGGCTGGCGAGACCGATGCATACGTTAAAGGCGGATTGCATCCCTTTGGAGAGCTGCTTCAGCTGTTTATTCAGGGGCAAATTGAATTTACGGGCAAGCTCAAGGCCATAATCGATATCAAAGTGAGGCCGGTATCTGGCTATCGATTCAAATGTTGATTTTATTTTGTCCGACTCGTCTTTATAGTCAACATCGTAGATGAAGGAGATTTCCTTCATCATGTTTGCATTTTCGAAGGGCACCTCGCCGCCAATTGTAACCGATCCCGAGGAGGGCGTGCGATAGGAAGCCAGGACGGACAGAAGCGAGGTTTTACCTGCGCCATTGCGCCCGAGGAGACCGTAAATTTTGCCTGCCGGGAGAGAGAAGGAAACATCCCGGACGGCTTCGACGCCTCCGTATGCCACCGATACGCGGTCAAACTGTACATCAAGATTCATGGGGGTCACTTCCTTTTAACTGGGTTATGATTTGAAAAAGCTCATCCGTGGACAAACCGAGTTTGTCTGCTTCCTGCACCATGGGCAATACAAAATCATCTGCAAATGCGCTTTTCCTCGTTTGGAGCAGCTTCTCCTTTGCTCCTTCTGCAACAAACATGCCGACACCTCGCTTTTTGTAAATAAGTCCGGAATCAACGAGGAGGTTGATCCCTTTCAGCACTGTGATGTGATTGATTTTGTAAAATTGGGACAGCTGCGTTGTGGAAGGAACCTGCTCACCTTCAAGCAATTGATCGTTTACGATCTGGTCCTCGATCTTCTCCTTGATTTGGATGAACAGGGGCTTGTTATCCGGATGTACGGTACCGCTCAATAAGAATCACCGCCTTGCTTTCATGGCCTGTTAAGGTTATATGCTTATATATATTACTATATAACCAGAATGTGAATGGGATGTCAAGCACGCCTGCGAAATATCGTTGAACAAAAAAAGAAGACCCATGTTCAATACATGAGCCTTCTATCGATACCCTCTTATTTTTGTATTTCTCATTTTATTGCTTCCAAATATTCATGGGATTCCATAGGAGGGAGCTTGCCCCGTTTCAAATCTCGTATCGTCAGTCCGAAATCGATTTGCAGATGCGGATAATCGGGAAAGTTGGCCCAATCGCCGCCCCACTGGAAGCCTAAATGTTTTGCAATCTCCACAACCTCCATCCAGTCAGCCTTGCCGTTTCCGTTCCCGTCATATTCCATGTCCCAGATGACGCTGCCGTCCTTTTGCTTCAGCGCAAAATCAATGGCTAAGCCATAATTATGCAGTGATTCGCCTGCCTTGGCGTTGGTCACAATATTGCCCGCTGTACTGCGGCCCTGATTGTAAATTCGGGTCTGTTCCTCATGGCTTCGGTACCCATCGGTAATGACGATCGTAATTCCTTTTTCCTTGGTGAGACGGACGAGTTCGTTCTTTTGCTGTAACACGTAGGGGTGGAGCTGGGTAACTTTAGGGGTTTCTTTATGATTAAAATCAAAATCGAGATCGTTGAAAATTCCCGGTATCGAGGTTTGCAGCTGCATATAAAATATGGCAAGTAATAGGGCAACAATAAGGAATAGTGTCGTTTTTTTGCGTTTAATCATGCGGATTCTTTAATCTACCTACTTTCGTGCTTGGCGTAAGGTCACTCGTAACTTCAGTCATCCTCTATTATATCGGCATCCCGCCCTGTGATCCAGCAGAGCTGCCTGATGACCATATATCAACATGAATAGAAATTCATGGTTGAACACATTCTATTCGTAAAACGGACGCTATCCGAAAAAAGGGGAATCGTGATGAGTCATATTCAAAACATGTCCATGAGACTTAACCAGCTATCCAGTCAATTGACCGCTGCAGGGCAGAACGGCCGTTTGGATGAAGTTGGGTTGATTGTCAGCGAGCTCAGCCAGCTCTACACCGAGCTTCAGAACTTGCAGGCTGCGGTTACATCTGAAACCTCTTCCTCCGCCCGGCAGGAGCTGGTGAATTGTCGTATCGTGCTGCACGGCATGATGGATGCTGTGCAGGATATCCGAACTGCTACGGCGGAGCAGTATCGGCAGGTGCTGGGCGAGAACAAAACGGTGTTTGAGCAGCTGGATGAGGCCGCTCAACAAAGCGAATATTCGCAAGCCTATCAATATCGTCTGGCGTTTAAGCAGATGGATGAAGTCAGCCAGCATCTCCATCAGCTGGATGGATCGATGCTGGATACGGGATATCAGCTCGAGCGGGGAGCGATGGCTGGTGACACTCTGAACGGAGCCGTCCAGAGTGAGGATTTGACCCTTGGTACAGACGAGGGTGGAACCATGATGTAAGAGAGAGCGGACTGCACGCGAAAGAGTGTGTCCCCGTGCTGCAGATTTGGAAGGTATCCGCATGTCATGTCCTGCGGAGAGTTTAGGACCCGAATTGCCATAAGAGCGAGTGCGTTAAACGCTGCGTTCTGGAAAAAGTGTTCTCCAGTAAAGCTGCAGATCCTGCCACAGGATACTGGCAGCTTCTTTTTTTTAGGATTGAAAGAAAACTCTTTTTTAATATATAATTAAGGAGAAAATATTCTTTTTGTGTTAGTTTAGAGAGAAATGAGGGACGTGGAATGGCAAGAGTAGGCCCGAGACTGAATCAATCCAATACACTGCTGATGATATCCAGCATCTATTCTTCTCTGACCAAGACGGAGAAGAAAGTAGCTGATTATGTAAAAGCTTATCCGGAAGAAACGGTACTGGCAACTGTAACGGATTTGTCCGAGAAAGCGGGAGTTGGCGAGACCTCCGTCATCCGATTTTGCCGCAAATTAGGATTCAGGGGCTTTCATGAGTTTAAGCTCTCGGTGGCGCAGGATCTGGTGGATCGCCCTCCGTCTGTGATCGATACCTCCATCGATGAGCAGGATGACATGATGACCGTTGCCCGCAAGCTGACGTTGCAGCATGAGATTCTGCTGAAGAACACGCTGGATCTGGTCAATACGGATAATCTGAAAATGGCGGTGGATAAGCTGTTAGCCGCAAACAAAGTGTATGTCTATGGCGTGGGTTCATCCGGTATAACGGCCCTGGATTTGCACTATCAGCTGATGAGGCTGGGGCTGAATGTGGAAGCGCACCGGGACTCGCACATTATTGCGATGTCGGCTTCTTTGCTGAAGAAAGGGGATCTGGTTTTTGCGATTTCGACTTCAGGCAGTACGCGCGATCTGGTCGATCCAGTGAAGGAAGCGAAGAAGAATGGCGCGGATGTCATCTGCTTGACCGGTCATCTCCGTTCTCCGATTGCCACTTACGCCGACACGGTTCTTCTGGTATCTTCACGCGAAATGCCGACGGAGGGCGGGGCGCTGGCGACAAAATTCATGCAGACGTATATGCTGAACATTCTGACCACGCTCTTAACGATGAAAAAGGTGGATGCCTCAGAGTCGCTGGAGAAAACCGCGAGGTCGGTTGTAGATAAGCTGTACTAGTGAATCGATCCCCGGAATCGATTCACATACGCGCTTAGGGGTGCCGGACAGAAGGAGCTATTGGATTTTTTGATCATAAAGGGAGTGAAGGGAGTGTTTCCTGGCGATGAGTTACGCGATCGGCGTTGATATTGGGGGGACGAAGGTCCAGTTTGCCGTCATCGATAGAGAAGGGAATATAACGAACCGACATCGGGTGCCAACCGAGGCGAATAAAGGACCGGAGCAGCTTATGAACAAAGTGCTGCTTGGCATCGACATGATGATGGAATCCATTGATCAAGAAGAAGAGATCCAGGGCATCGGCATCGGCAGCGCCGGTCAAATCGATTACCGGGAAGGGACCGTTCGATATGCGGGAGATACGCTGCCGGACTGGACGGGGACAGCCATTAAAGAAATGATCGCCCGTCGCTACAACACTTCGGTTTATGTTGACAATGATGTTAATGTCATTGCGATTGCCGAGAAGATGTACGGTGTTGGCAAGGATTGCGACCATTTTGTATGTCTTGCGCTGGGCACGGGAATTGGCGGTGCAGTCATGGAAGCGGGCCGTCTTATTCGAGGTGTCTTTGGTGGAGCGGCCGAGCTGGGTCATGTCAGTATTGATATTAATGGTCCCCGCTGCAGCTGCGGGAATAATGGATGCGTTGAGTTGTATGCATCAGGCAGCGGGATTGCCAGACTGGGTCTTGAGATGCAGCGTAATGGAAGCGCTTCATATGCGTGGAGGCCTACTGCCCGGGACATTATTCAGGCTTGGCATCAGCATGATCCGTCTGCAACGCAAGTGATGAGAATCGTCATTCGGGCACTCGGTTCCGCTATTGCAGGGTATATACATACATTTAATCCGGAGGCTGTTGTTGTCGGCGGTGGCGTGGCGCAGTCCGGCCCCCGTTTCTTGCAGGCACTCGATCAGGAAGTCAACGCAAGAACTTCTTCATATATGAGGGGTTGCTGTCGTCTGATTCCCGCTAACTTTGGAAGTGACGCAGGTGTGATCGGAGCAGCCGCTCAAGTATGGCATTACGGAGAGTCATCTTGTTCGCAGTATATGATATAAAAGAATTATTACTCCATAATTTTATTATTAAATAAATATTTATTTTTATGATTACGGGTATGCCATTGAAACGTGAAATCATATGCGGGGCAAGGATTATGTTGATAATCCTTGCTCTTTTTGCGTTTTTATAAAAATATAAATTAGAAAATTAAGGATTGACTAAAGAGAAAATATCCATTAATTTTTGTTTAGAAGGATTTTTTCTTCAGAACGAATTGTAAAATCCATGACATGTTGGAGGGTGAGTCATTTGAAGAGGCACTATAGAAAGAAGACGTTTCACGTTATGCTCCTGTTATTATTAGCTTTCACGACCGTATTGAGTGCATGTTCCGGAACTGGCGACACTGCCGGAAAACCCGGCGAGGGCGGTAAGGTGGAAATTCAATTATGGAGCTCTGCTACAGCAGAAAACGCGAAGCCGATTGAGAATGCTATAGCGAAATTCAATGAAAGCCAGGACGACATCGTAGTCAAGACACTCAGCAACCAGGATCATCAGAAACAATTAACCGCGATTTCAGGGGGCAGTGCTCCGGATATCATCGTAACGCAGTGG
The DNA here is from genome assembly GCF_003184205.1 of Paenibacillus sp. Cedars. Taxonomy (NCBI): domain Bacteria; kingdom Bacillati; phylum Bacillota; class Bacilli; order Caryophanales; family Paenibacillaceae; genus Paenibacillus; species Paenibacillus sp. Cedars. The sequence goes on along the minus strand of NZ_CP020866.1, from coordinate 4,491,253 downwards.
AATAATATCGGCCCATGGTCCGCTGCCGGTGCGGTACAGTCCCTAGAAGAATTCATCAAGCGCGACGGTTATGACACCAGTCAGATCATTCCTGCGGCGCTGGATCGCATGAAGGTCAATCATGAGATATTCGGTCTACCGATCTCTATGAGCATGGCCAACAAATTGTTTTACAACAAACAAGCGTTTGAGGAAGCAGGGCTGACAGCTCCGCCGGAGACGCTTGAAGAGCTGTTCGCATATGCGAAGAAACTGACCAAGAAGGATGCTAAAGGAAACATCACGCAAATGGGCTTTATACCGGATTACCCTTGGATCGATAATGTCTTCTGGCCGATCATCTTCAACGGTTCATGGGATGACGGCAGCGGGAAGCTGACGGCGAACCAGGAAGCGAATGTGAAGGCCATCGATTATCAAATGAATTATTATCGGGAATTCGGGCAGGAGAGCATCGATAAATTCAAATCGGGCATGGGCGGCCTCGAGACTCCGCAGGATCCGATCCTGACCGGCAAGCTGTCCATGATTATCGGCTGGGAGAACTGGTATGTGGAGCATCGCGGCGAGGATAAGGAAGTGGGAGTAGCACCATTCCCGTATCCGGCGGCGAACCCTGAGCTCAAAGGCTCCGGCATGGTCAGTCCGATTGCCATGTTCATTCCGTCCAAGGCGAAGCATCAGGATGAGGCATGGAAGGTGATGCAGTACCTGCTCGGTGAGGACGTTCAGATTGAATACAGCATTGAGTTCGGTTCCATCCCGGTTCTAACGAAAACACTCGATAATCCGAAGCTTACGGAGAATCAAGAGGTGAAGGAACTGTGGGATTATTATGAAAGCGCTAAAAACCCGAATTTGAAGGGCTTCCCGAACAGTATCTACATTAACGAATACTTGCAGACCTTGAACGAAGAGACGGAGAAGGCACTCAAAGGGCAGATAACGGCCCAGGAAGCAATGGATAATGTCGTGAACAAAATGCAGCCGATCGCAGACAAGAAATAATCCTGATGATGCAAGGAGCGGTGAGCACGATGGTTTAGCAAGCAAGCCGCTCCTTTTGCATGCTGTTGTTTTTTCACTTGGAGGTGAATGTCACATGGAACGTTTGGAACCCCGGAGCGGTATGAGAAGCAGGGAAAGGAAACGGCTGTTCATCGGACTTTTATTTTTAAGTCCTTGGATATTCGGCTTTCTGGTCTTCCAGCTCTATCCGATCATCACGTCATTGTATTACAGCTTCACGGAGTACAACCTGTTTACCTCGCCTCAGTGGGTCGGACTGGATAATTATGCGGAGATGGCCCAAGACGGCAAGATGCTCTCCTCTCTGTACAATACCGCATTCATGGCTTTGTTCGGATTCTTTCCGCAGCTTGCGTACGCACTGGGCATTGCTCTGCTGTTGAATCAAAGCGTAAAAGGACTGTCCCTGTATCGGACGATTTATTTCCTGCCCACACTTGTCCCGGCTGTAGCGGGGTCATTGCTGTGGATTTGGCTGCTGAACGCGCAGTACGGTCTGGTCAATCAGATGCTGGGTGCGATCGGCCTGCCGGAGCCGAACTGGCTGATGGACGAGAACTGGACCAAGCCTTCGCTGATTTTGATGGGTTTTTGGGGGACCGGAACCATTACGATCATGTATTTGGCAGCACTGCAGGAAGTGCCCAGGATGTATTATGAGGCCGCTTCCATTGATGGAGCGAACAAATGGCACAAGTTCTGGCATATCACATTGCCCGCCATCTCGCCCATGACCTTCTTTCAGCTCATTATGGGGCTCATCGGCTCCTTCCAATATTTCTCCCAAGGCTATGTGTTTGCGGAATCAAGCAACCAGGCCATTGGCGGACCGGGGAACTCGATTTTGTTCTATGCAATTTATTTGTTCCAAAATGCCTTCATGTTCCTGAAGATGGGGTACGCTTCAGCCATGGCATGGATATTGTTTGTGATTGTCCTGCTCCTGACCCTGTTAATCTTCAAGACATCCAGCAGGTGGGTTTTCTATGGAGGTGAAAAATAATGAACACGGCATCCATCGGCAGAAAGATCCTCCCGCATCTGCTATTGATCATCGTTGGTCTGCTGTTTCTGGCACCCTTTGCGTGGCTGCTGCTGACGACCTTCAAGACGGAGGATGAAATCTTTGTCATTCCGATACAATGGATCCCCAAGGAATGGATATGGGATAACTACGTGAATGCGGTCAGCATGATCCCGTTCATTAAATACACCTGGAACACCGTCGTGATTGCCTTGATGAGTGTTGCCGGCGTGGTCCTGTTGTCACCGCTGGTGGCGTACGGCTTTTCGCGAATCCAATTTAAAGGCCGAAACCTGCTGTTTATCCTGATGCTCAGCACGCTGATGCTTCCCATGCAGGTAACCATGATACCGCTGTATGTTGTATTCAACAAAGTGAATCTGCTGAATTCCAACTGGCCCCTGGTGCTGTCCGCGTGGTTCGGTACGGGAATGGCATACAATGTGTTTTTGATCCGGCAGTTTTTTAACGGCATTCCGATGGAGCTTACCGAATCTGCCAAAATCGACGGTGCGTCGGAGTTTCGCATCTATGCCCAAATTGTGCTGCCCCTTGCCAAGCCGGCCCTTCTGACAATCGGACTGTTTACGTTTCTGGCCGCATGGGGCGATTTCCAGGGAGCGTTGATCTATCTTAACGACCAGGAGACATGGACACTGTCTATCGGGCTTAAGCAGTTTATTCGGGAGAATGGGGTGGAATGGGGGCCATTAATGGCAGCCGCTACGCTGTTTACGATTCCGATCATCATCCTGTATTTCTTCGTTCAGAAGAAGTTTATCGAAGGTATTACCATTACGGGGCTGAAGTAAGCGATCGATCACACATTTCATTCTAAAACAGATGTAGGAGCTAATTATGAGGCGAATGATTACAGATAGAGGATTAGTTGTGTCTTGTCAGGCATATGAGGGTGAGCCGCTGTTTGGGCCTCTGCATATGGCCGAAATGGCGAAAGCAGCCGTGCTCGGCGGCGCAATTGGCATTCGGGCCAATGGGACGGCCGATATTTCCGCGATTAAAGCGGCTGTTAACGTTCCGGTTATCGGCCTGCTGAAACGGCAGGTCGAAGATTATCCTGTTTACATCACGCCGACTCTGGAGGATGCCCTTGCTGTCCATGAGGCAGGCGCCGATATTGTGGCCATGGACGGGACGCGGAGGCCGAGACCGGATGGAAGAACACTGAAAGAGGTTGTGGAGGAACTGATGGGTCAGGGGATCCATGTGATGGCAGATGTATCCACTTTGGAAGAGGGGTTATATGCTGCCGATTTAGGCGTTCACTATATTTCCACGACGTTGTCGGGGTACACCTCGTACAGTCTCGACACCCATAAACCGGATATTGGATTGGTTGCCCGGCTGGTGCAGGAAACGCGGCTCCCCGTTATAGCGGAGGGCAGGTTTACCAGCGCAGATGAGATGATTCAGGCTCTCAATGCCGGTGCCAGGTTTGTGGTGGTCGGCAGTGCGATTACACGCCCGCAGGACATTACCGAGCGTTATCGGAAGTCGATTGAAGCGGCAGTGGATTTGAACTAGGGAAAGCGCAGGGGGAGTAACAGAGCAAAGATAAAGATACTTGAAGGCATGTAAGGGGGTGAGATGACGTAACGGAGTGAGCCTGCTGTGCCGGCAAGGATATAGGGAGAATAGATAGTTCGGCACGATGAAGAGTGGTGAGCGATCAGGAAGATTGATATGAGGAGGGTAATTCAATATGCGTTCTATAAAACAGCGGATATCCTTAGCCATGATGTTGGTCATGATGTTCTCGATTGTTCCCTTAACGTATGCAGACGAGGCTCAATCGGGAGTTCGAAATCTGGCAAGAGATGCAACCTACACTTGGTCGGAAGCTCCCGAAAGTGCTTATCCCGATCCGGGAAACAAGTTGAATGACGGAATACACGGAACTCGCAACGTGCTTGATCCTGCATGGGTCGGGCATCTTCGCAAAAAAACGCGGGAGGTCGTGTTTGATCTGGGCGAACCCAAATCCATCTCGGGCATTAACGCGCGTTTTTTGCAGGATTGGCCGGGTTCAGCGATTCTGTTTCCCTTAACGGTATCGATGTACGTCTCGGACGATAATGTTCACTGGGCGAACTTGACGAATAAAGCAACACAGACATTATGGGTGGATGGTCCGCCTGTAGATGAAACTTACGCTTGGGATAGTCAAGCAGATGGTGTACCCGGTTTTGATGAGGCGGAGTTCGCTTATGCGCGTTATGTGAAGGTGACCTTCTCTATGCATACAAGAGCCTGGACCTTCATCGATGAAATCGAGATCACCGGTACGGATGGCAAAGCTTCCGGCGCGGTCCAGCTTCCGGCGCAAGACTTCAACTATTTGCAGCCGGGAGAGGCAACTGCGGGCATTCATAATCTGTCCCTCTTGTACAATGGACAGTATGCGAATGGGGAAGGTGACTGGAGCAAGGAGGAGATCATTCCCCAGATCAGTTACGTGAACCAGGATGGAGAACCGGTGGATTGGCTCTTTGACGGGGTTCTTACGCTCGGATTGATATCGCCGGATGGGCGTGACTATGGCGGCGGCGCGAACCTGAAGGACTGGAATTGGTACCTTGACAAAACGTTTGACGCGGATGGTGAGATGTACCAGCTCAATGAAGCCACCAAGGAGGTAGGAGTCAAGCTGGGACAGCCTGACCACAAAACCAAAGTCGTTGTAATGATCCCGGATACAGGTGAGTATCAAACCGACTTTGGTGACGTGGACGGAGATGGAATCTCCGAAAACTTTAATGGTGGGGCTATTGGCGAGGAGTCGGCCATGGCGAACAGGCAAAAGGCGATCCGCTGGTGGATGGACGAAGTGCTGCAGCGTTGGGACACTAACCAATACTCGAACCTGGAGCTGGTCGGTTTATACTGGTTGTCCGAACAGGTAAGCACAAGCGCTTCCGGACCGGATATGCTGAAATATGTGAATGGCCAAATTCATGACGAAGGACTGAAGTCTTTCTGGATCCCTCATTTCTTGGCTTATAAGAGTTATATGTGGGATGAGGTCGGATTTGATGCGGTGGCATTCCAGCCGAACTATTTCTTCGAAGACATGGGTAATGAGCGTCTGGACGATGCGGCCTACACAGCCAAACGGTTCGGAATGGGCGTTGAGATCGAATTTGACGGACGGATGTTGGGCGATCAAGTATTCCGTAATCGGTATAAGGAATATCTGGACGGAGGCGTAAAGTACGGGTATATGAAGGATGCGTTCAAAGCGTATTACATGGGCTCCGGTCCGGTGTTGAGAGATGCGGCGACAAGCCAGGATCCGGATATCCGAATGATGTATGACTGGCTGTATCAGTTTGTTAAAGGGACGTACCAGCTGGAAAATACCGGTTCTCTGCACCTGAAAGGGCTGGTGGATCAGCTGGAGCAGGCAGGTGAATTTGCGAACCAAGGGGCTGCCCGTTCGCTGGTTGCAAAGTTGGATTCGGTCATCCGCTTCGAAGAGAAAGGGAACAAGAAGCAGGCAGCCCACCATTTGGAGGGCTTTATGAAATTGCTGGATAGCCATAAGCAGAGTGGGGCGGTATCGGCCAGAGCCTATCCCTTGCTAAAGGCAAACGGCGAGTATTTGGCAAAGCATTTGCAGTAGCCTTTGACGGAAAATATGTTTGCTGCCAAGCGAGCATGCATGGGGAAGCGGCAGAAATTTCCGCTTTTAGCCGGGAATAATGTGAAGGGAGCCCAAGGTATTCAGGGTTAATGGCCGTGGGCTCCTTTAAGATAAATCAGGATATTCGGGGTCAACAGCGATCGGAAGAATCTTCGTCTCGCAGCGTCCTTATAACAGACAAAGGGGCCGCCCTCAGGTCAAGTGACTGGGACGGCCCCTGTTTATCGTTAGATCGCTAATTGATTTTACGCTTTCCGCCATGCCTCGATGGCTTGATGCAGGCGAGACAGCGCCTCTTGAACGGTGGCGCGCGTACAAGCCAAGTTCATGCGCATAAAGCCCTCGCCATCCTTGCCGAAGGAAGCGCCGCTGTTTAATCCAAGCTTGGCCTCATGAACCAGGAAGCGGGTCAGCTCTTCGTGGGACAAGCCCATCTGCCGGAAATCGATCCATAGCAGGTAAGTAGCTTCCGGCATAAATACCTTCAGCTCAGGCAGGTGCTCTTGTGCGTAATTCCGAACAAGCTCCATGTTCCCGCGAATGTATACCAGGAGCTCATCCAGCCATGGCTCGCCCTCACGATAAGCGGCCTCGGTGGCAGCAGCACCCATTGGTGTGATAGAGCCGATGGAGTATCGATTCAGTATTTTACGGAACTTGCTGCGCAGCTGTGCATTCGGAATGATCATGTTCGCCGTATTCAGGCCAGCGATATTAAACGTCTTGCTCGGTGCGGTGCAGATGATGGAACGCCCCTCGGCATCCTCCGATAGAGCTGCGAATGGTGTATGGCCGCCTTGCTCGAATACAAGGTCCGCATGGATCTCATCGGATACAACGAGTACATCATATTGCTGGCACAGGGAGGCCAGACGCTCCAATTCCTCTTTGCTCCACACCCGGCCCACCGGGTTGTGCGGACTGCACAGAATGATCATTTTGACATTGCCGGTAGAGAAGCTGTTCTCCAGATCCTCAAAATCCATCGAGTAATCCCCATCTTCGCTCAGGCGAAGCGGATTATGTATAAGCTCACGCCCATGCTCCTGTACGACGCGGTAGAACGGCGGATAAACCGGTGTCTGGATGACGACTTGGTCACCTGGCTCGGTGAATGCATCCACGATGAGGCTGAGTGCCGGAACCACACCCGGACAGAATTGAATCCATTCCTGCTGGATCGTCCAGCTGTGGCGGTTCTTCATCCAATCAGCAATGGCCCCCCGGTACGACTCGGTCGGGAAGGTGTATCCGAACACACCGTGTTCCACCCGTTTATGGAGTGCCTCAATGACAGCCGGCGGTGCTGAAAAATCCATGTCCGCCACCCACATCGGGAGCACATCGGGCGCGCCGAAGACGGTGGGAACGTTATCCCATTTCTCACAGGCGGTTCTGTTACGGTCAATAGCAAGATCAAAGTTCATATGTAATTTCCTCCTAGTCAGAGCTGAATTAGCGGTTAAGCTATAAATTTGGCTAATGTGATTAAGCCGGTAATCGTAATTACGTTTAGTATGGTCGATATCAGGACGGTTTGTGCAGCAAAATCAGGTTCATTTTGATATTCTTCCGCCAGAATGGATGAATTTACCCCGACCGGCATGCCGGAGGCGATAATGAGCGCTTGAGCCGGGATGCCTTTGAGCCCGAGGAGCAGTACAATCAGAATGCCGATCGCAGGCGCAACCAGAAGACGCAGCAGAACGCTCAGATATACATCAAGGCGGCGCAGGCGAAGCGGATATTTGATAATCTGTGCGCCCAGCGTCAGCAGAGCGATTGCCACCATGGATTGGTCCGCATACGTAAGCGGCTGTGATATAAAGACCGGGAGCGGCAGAGCCAGGGCATGCAGCAGAATTCCGATGACAAGGGCATAGGGTACGGGCATTTTCAAGAAGCCGATAATGGCTTGTTTGTATAACCCTTCCGTCTTGGCGCCTTGAATGGAAATAACTCCGTACGTGAACGTAAGGAGGCTCTGAAAGGACATGATGAGCGCTTGAACCGAGCCGGCCATCGGATCGCCCTTGAAGGCCAGATCATTGATCGGAAGGCCGTAATTGCCCGAGTTGTCCAGCAGCAGGCTATTGGTAAACGCAGCCTTCATACCCCGATTGAACCTGCGCTGTTTGGCAACCAGCGTGCTGATCAGGTAGAGGACACCGATATAGAGCGCATAGAACAAGGCCACCATGCCCAGCAGCTGCGGCGACATCTTGGATTCATACATACTCATAAATACGGCTGCAGGCGTAATGTAATAAAAGTTGATCTTCGCGAGTGTGTACAAATCGAGCTTAAAGGCATATTGCATAATGATGCCAAAGCCTATCAGGACAAAGATGGGGAGAACCACTTCGAGTAAAATGTCGGCGATCATGCTGTAGTCATCTTCTTTCCATGAGTGTTACCTTAAGGTGAATATCCGGCTGTTCGTGTTAGACCATGTCATTATATCATGACCATGCAGTGTTGACACTTGATTCCGTATGGAAAAAAGAATCGGGATTCCACCAACCTATGACCATCGCTAGTTATGTTCGCATTACGCAAAAAGGGTGTCCCGTGGCCAGTGGCCAGGAAACACCCTTGAATCAATATAGCAATATAACGCCAGCCTCAGCGCGTCTTTATTGCGGGTTTGTTGTCCAAATCCCGGCGGATTTGACAAATACCCGCTGCGGCAGCTTGAGTGCCGCCAGCACAAGCTCGGCCACATCCTCCGGCTGCATCATCCGGTCCTCGTCCCCAATCTTAAGACCGGCGTTAACGGCAAGATCCGTGTTGACGGTGCTTGGGGTCAGGGCGGTTACACGGATGTTATGTTTGCGTACCTCCTGCAGTACGGCTTCAGTCAGTCCCATAACGGCAAATTTAGAAGCGTTGTAAGCAGAGCCTGTGGCAAAACCACGCTCTCCGGCCGTGGAGGAGATGTTGACGATATCTCCCTTGTTGTGCTCAATCATGCCAGGCAGCGCTGCGCGCAGCATATAATAAGTGCCCATCAGATTGACATCAACGATGCGTTTCCATGCTTCCGGCTCCATATCCAGCAGATTCCCAAACTGGGCAATCCCCGCATTGTTAATCAGAATGTCCACCGAGCCCAGCTCCATGTTCACCGCGGCAAAAGCTGCCTCTGCCTCACTTTGCACAGAAACATCGGCAACAGCAGCTACCGCTCTGACGCCATATTGTTCTACAATCAGGGCGCTAAGCGGCTCCAGGTCCGAGGCAGTGCGGGCAACGAGCCCAACATGCACGCCTTCCTTGGCAAGAGCGATGGCTAGGGCGCGTCCGATCCCTTTACCTGCACCCGTTATCAGGGCTGTTTTATTTTTTAGGCTCATGACCTTCACTCCTTCACATAAATAAAAAATATGGTTTCGTTGACCAGTATACCCTGATCCTATACCAACTACCAAATGTGGCGATCCATCGACTGGGAATTTGTTATAATCGTAGCAGCATGAAATACATAACCGTTCATTTGATTACAGGAATACAGGAAGTGGAGGATCAACTATGCTGCACGCACTGGATGCCATTACCGCTATTCGTCAGGGGGATGAGACGGCTGCAAAGCCTCATTCGTGGCTGATGAAGCTGGTATCGGCTGAAGAAAGAATCGTGAACCTGGAACGAATTACATCCATCGGACAATTGGCAGCGGCAAACCCTGTGCTGGATTACGTAGAACGCACGTTAAAGATACTGGATTCACTGCCTGTGTCCTATTGGATCAAGGAACTGCTGGAGGAAGTGCTGATGTGGGCTGAAACCGCCAAGGGCGGAACCATGCGGGATCGCCTTCGCTGGCAGCAGTCAGGGGTCAATTTGTTCCTGCATAATATCGGGTCTGCCCAGCTGTATGAGAGACATATCCGGGATACCGGAGGCGTCATGACCCCGCATGAAGAGATGGTCCACACACTCATTCTTACCCACGGACTGGTGGGTCAACACATTCGGGGAGAGGTGCCTTTTGAGGAAAACCTGCCCCTGCTTCAGTTGGTGGAACAGGGACAACTGACAGCAGATGAGCTGATCCGGCTGCTGATCCCTCTAAACCACTGCATCGTCGGTGCCGTATCGGAAGAGCTTTGGCATTCCGTTCAGGAAGAAGTCACGGCGCTCATTCGCCGTCTCGCAACTGGGACGCAGCCGAATATGTGGACGTATGAGGACCGTCTGCGCCGTCTTCGAACCGCCTCCATTGCCCGGGGCGAGGACTTCGACCGGCAGCTGAGTCAGATCCGTCAGCAGACGGATTTGACGCAAGCGCTTCACGGATTTCAGAATATGACGCTCTGGTATGTCGAAGCCGCATTGCAGGATTACTCACTGGAAGAGTTTATGAAGGTTCTTCTGCTTGCCCTTCACCCGAAGAAGTTGTACAGGGAGAGGCAGCAGGAGGAGGTGAATCCGGGTTCTGTGAGCCACTTAAGCTTCGAACCGTTGATGAACGATATGTATTACGATTATCAAGGCGTTAAGAAGCTGAACGTATACAAGAAAAGAATGATTGAGCAATATTTGCGCCAAATGGATTGGAATACTTGCCTTCATGGGCCAGCTACCGTCAATCCTCATCTGAGTCACCGGATTGAACGGAAGCCGGAGCTGCCGGACACGGTATTCTTTACCTTTGAATTCTCTCGAGCGGCCGAGAAATTAATCGAGTTCTGCATCGAGGCGGAGAAGTCTCCACTCTATGAGAAGGCGGTGCTGCTGCTGTTCGACCTGTTCGGGCTGCGCCGGGATGCGTATGACCGGTTTCATAATGAAGAGAGTTACTTGAACGATATGAACAGTACAGGCGATTACAAGAAAGTGATTCTGGATTATATCACGGGAGAGGTTGTGCTTGATATTGGTCCTGGCGGCGGTGTGCTGCTTGATCTGATGGAGGAACAGCTGCCGCATGTGCGTCCGTTCGGGATCGACATATCCTCGAATGTGATTGAAGCTTTGGAGAAACGCAAACGTCTGGAGTATAAGACATGGGAGGTACTGAAGGGAGATGCGCTTCGTCTTAGGGAATATGTGGAGCCGGGCAGTGTCGACACTGTAATCTTCTCCTCGATCATTCATGAGCTGTACTCCTACATTGAGATGGACGGCTTCCGTTTCAATAGGGCTACGGTAGAGGCGGCATTATTCAGTGCCTACGAGGTGCTTAGACCTGGCGGCCGCATCATTATCCGGGACGGGATTATGACCGAGCCGGTGGATACGATGAGAAGGATCCGTTTCCGGGAAGCGGATGGTCTGGAATGGCTGCTTCGGTATGCGTCCGACTTCAAGGGACGGGCGATTGTTTACGAGCAGCTGGCTCAGGATGAAGTGCGTTTGCCTGTGAACGATGCGATGGAATTTTTGTACACCTATACTTGGGGAGCCGAAGCTTATGTTCATGAGGTGCAGGAGCAGTTTGGCTATTTCACGCCTTCACAGTACGAAGAATGTATACGTAAGACATTAGGAGAAGAAGCGATTATCCGGGTCCAGCAGCATTATCTGCAGGAAGGGTATGCGGAAGCATTGGCCGATCGTATTGTGTTCATGGACGAGGAAGGTCAGCCGGTGAAGCTGCCCGACAGCACCTGCCTGTATGTCATAGAGAAACCAGCCCATTCGTAACAGCTGATTACGGGTGGCGACCTAAAAAACAGGACCCGTACGCATAATGAATGCGTCGGGTCCTATTTCGCTTGTTTATGGCAGGGGCTGGCAGGGAGATCTCTATTCCTGCTTCTTAGGTTCCGGATAGTCCTTGCCGAGTGTATCTACCGTCACTTTTTTCATGACGGGAACCTCCAGCGGTTTGTCCATCTGATCCCGCTCCAAGCCCACGATTTCCTCTGCAACCTCCATTCCTTCAATAACCTTTCCGAAGGAAGCGTACTCCGCATCCAGGGATGGCGCATCCGCCACCATGATGAAGAATTGCGAGCCGGCGGAGTTGGGATTCTGTGCTCGTGCCATGGACAGGACGCCTGTTGTATGCTTCAGGTCATTCTGAAATCCGTTGGATGTGAATTCTCCGGCAATCTCGTAATCGGGTCCGCCTGTTCCATTTCCATCCGGGTCGCCCCCCTGAATCATAAAGCCGGGGATGACGCGGTGGAAGCCTGTCCCGTCATAGAAGCCTTGTTCCACCAGCGAGATGAAATTGTTTACCGTATTCGGTGCAACTTCAGGATAAAGCTCCAGCTTTATCGTTTTGCCGTTCTCCATCTCAATTGTGACGATGGGATGACTGGCGTTCGGGTCAGGAACGTTCTGCTTAACTTCCGTCTCCTTCGGCGGCTCCGTTTCGGGAGCTGCCCCGTTCGAGGTGCCGGTGCCGCCCGCAGCGCCACCTTCGGTACCCTTGTCATTCTGGCCGCATGCCGTCATTACGAGCAGTAAAGCAAGTACTACAAATAGAGCGGGCATCCAGCGTGTTCTACGTTTCAACATCTTTGACTCCTCCTGTGCTATTCCTAATCAAGCCTTAAATATTTCATCTGAATCATATCTTAACACAGGTTGGACAAGTACTGAAAATCGAAAACATAGAGTATACATTAGAGAAGCATTTATCGGCAAATCTTCACGGAACACAGACCCTTTGTTTTCTGCAACTTAAAATAAGAGCCTCGGGACTTGGCATCAGTCCGGAGGCTCTCGCAAGAGAAGCTGGAAGGGATAAGCGCTTATTTTGCCGGGAATATGCCCTCCACTTTGTTTAAGGGAAGCAGAATTCGCGAACGGTTCTTGTCCTTGGCGAGCAGCTCAATAAAATCGGCTCCGATTCTGACAAGCCGGATCCGATTAAAGGCGCCGCGGGTAGGGAAGGTGGTCCGTACCCCCACAAGTACCGTTCTCATTGGCGGTTTGACGTCAAATACCCGGATCGAATTGAGACTGGAGGGCACGAAGAGCTCACCTTGTACCTTAACAAAATTTTTCGGGAATACCCGCTGCAATCGCCCGGGCTCTAACCCGGTATGGGGAGCGTTGATCTCTACCAGATGTCCGGTTAAGGAAGCCAGTCGCTGCTGCAGCGTGATTTTATGTCCTCCATGATGGAGCGGCAATCCTTTCATCTTAATCATCATCCTTCCAGGGTCGTGTGGTGTAGTGTATGTTGGAAGGTATGGCAGGGGTGAAAGAAGAGATTCACGTTTCCATCATGTTGATCATAAAGTTTTAGGATGAGGAGTCGTTTCCGCGGTTACTGGTTTCACTGCCATCGGGTTTCTCGTGTTTGATGCTGTCAGGAATGGGAATGCTGTCCGGGTATGAATCTTCCTTAAACAGACCAAATTCCTCATCAATGTCGCGTTCGGTCACTAAACGTTTGTTCTCGTCAGATTGCTTCTTCATCGGCTGTTCCTCCTATTAAATCAAGTCTTTGAAAAAGGTAGCGGCTGGTATAAGAACTGATAGTTTGACCCATACTGGTTTACTATAAAGATGGATGTATGGGAGGCATAGGCATGGAAAGAAAGGGAAATATATTAACAGCACTCATATGGGGCACGCTGATCGGCATTTTGCTGTGGATGTCCTTTCTCGGCTGGCTGGATATCATATTCGGAAAATAGATGGATAGCAGAAGACCCGCCTTCTCATATGGGAGAGGCGGGTCTTCTGCTATTACTTAATCCTCCTCGCCATGACTGCCGTTCAGAAGATCAATTCCGTGTATGCCTTCATCTGGCGGTGCTGCAGGGTCCACCGGGCTATTGGCCGAGATGGCGTCCGCATCCGGTATATCTTCGAGCGGCATATATTGATCCGTTTCAGAGGGGTAATCCTTAAATATGTCCTGATTAAGAAATGCAGTCCCGCTGCCGGTTAATGCAGCGTCGGCCGCAACCCGCTGCTCCCTGTCCCCAGCGTACTCCGCGATGACTTCATCACCGGGACGAGTAGGGGGCTCTGCCTCAATGGCCCGCCATTCCCGATCAGCCACATCATCCGCGACATCCCGGTTGACGGTTTCGTGGACTGATCGATCCGCCTGCAGTCGGTCCGTTTCTTTGATTCCCGCAGACGAAGAGATCCTCTCGCCGGCAATCGTCCGCTGATCGGGCTCAGCACCGGTAGCCTCCCACGCATCGATGGCGCTGCGATCGGGATTCAAACGTTCCTCGGGTTTCGCGTCCGCAGGAGCTGCTTCATTCAGATCGTATGCGATATGATCCGCATGCTCACTGCTAAGACTTTGCTCCGTGTAGGTGTTCACATCCCTCAGATCATCCTTCGGAATCATGTCCGCATCCTCTACTCTTCGACTGGCCTCAAATTCCAAATATGTCAAATCCGCTAGCGTATTACGATTGTTTTCATCTCGCATGTTGCACAGCTCCTTCCTTCAATCCATGTGAAATAATTTTTCTATACTTCGACTTTACCCGCTGAAACAAGAATGAATCCCGAAACGTCCAGGTTATGGTGAACCAAGTAATTGTTAGCATGCCCTGTCATTCCGCGTATTATGAAAATCCTCAGAATAGGAAAATGGACGAAAGAGTAGCTAAGCAGGAGGAAATAAAGGATTTTATGGGGTATATGCGCTTAATTGCATAATGAATTTTATAATTGATCCCGCTATAATCAAAAAAGTGATTAACGGCCCCGACAATTCTGAGAGTGGATTGTCAACCATTACAATAGAATGGAAGTGATTATGACTTTGTTTCAATGGATTAAACAAGGCTTCTTTGGCAACTCGCGCAAAGATATTTTATCCGGATTGACGGTAGCATTTGCGCTCATACCCGAAGCGATTGCGTTCTCGATCATGGCGGGCGTGGATCCTATGGTGGGGCTCTATGCCTCCTTCGTGATTGCTGTCAGCATTTCGTTTTTTGGCGGGCGTCCAGGCATGATTTCTGCGGCGACAGGGGCCATGGCATCGTTGATGGGACCGCTTGTGGTTCAACACGGGATTGAGTATTTATACGCGGCAACCATTCTCACTGGGCTCTTGCAGATGGTGATGGGAGCGCTCAAATTCGGACGTTTTATCACATTTGTTCCCCAGCCGGTCATTACCGGATTTGTGAACTCGCTGGCAATCATTATTTTTCTGGCCCAGCTTCCGAATTTCAAAGGGGAATCGTGGCCCATGTACTTGATGGTGGTCGGAACGCTGCTCATTATTTATCTGCTGCCGCTGGTGACCAAAGCCGTTCCATCCGCACTTGTTGCCATTATCGTGATGACGATCATCGCCGTTTGGTCCGGAGCGCCTGTCCAAACGGTGGGGGACATGGGCAACATTACGCAGACCCTTCCGTTCTTTCATTTACCGAATGTAAGCATCAGTTTGGATATGATCCTGACGATACTGCCTATCTCTCTTGCACTTGCGGTAGTCGGGATAACGGAATCGCTTCTGACGGCTTCACTCGTGGATGAGATGACGGAGACGGGCAGTGATAAGAATCGTGAAATTCGTGGTCAAGGTCTCTCTAATGTGATTACTGGATTTTTCGGCGGTATGGCAGGATGCGCCATGATTGGGCAGACCGTCATTAATGTAAAATCGGGAGGGCGCACCCGATTATCTACTTTGGTATCCGGTGTGTTCCTGCTATTCCTCATCATTGTACTGGGGGATGTTGTGAAGCAGATTCCTATGGCCGCTCTTGTGGGCGTGATGTTCATGGTTTCGATCGGTACGTTTGAATGGGGATCTCTCCGCACGCTTCATCGGGTGCCCTTAGGGGATGCCATTGTCATGCTGGCAACAGTGATCATTGTCGTTGCAACACATAACCTGGCAATCGGGGTCATGATTGGCATTATTTTAAGCGCACTGAATTTCGGCTGGAAGATGGCCCGTATTCATGCGGTTCCGCACACGCAGCCGAATGGAACGAAGGTATATGAGATCCGAGGGCAGCTATTTTTTGGAACGATGATGTATTTCGTAGACCTGTTTGATGTGAATGAGGATCCGGAATGTGTTGTGATTGATTTCTCCAAGTCCCATGTCTGGGATCAGTCAGCCACGAACGCCATTTCCAAGGTAGTGAACAAATACAAGGAAGCTGGAAAAGAAACCACCCTGGTTGGTCTTAATGAGGAAAGCCAGCGGATGGTTGATAAAGTTGGTCTTGCCTCGAGCTCTGCGCACTAATGATGCAAGGGACTGCTCTTAAACCTTTAGGTTACGGGCAGTCCCTTTTTATTTTGCCATATGGTAATAAAATTTTACGAACGCAACACCCGTTTCATGTTATATTGATTGTAAATGGACACGAAGTTTGTCGAATTAGACATAGCGAGGAAGGCAACGCATTTTTATTGACTATGATAACGGTTAGAGGTGCTGACTAGATGAAGGATATGCCCAAATACATATTCCTGCTGGTGCTGCCGCTGCTGCTGTTTATATCCATGATGTCACCGGAACAAGCGGACGCATACGATGCTCAAATCTTGATCCCCGACTGGCAGTATATGCGGGATCTGGAACCACAGGACGTCGTTTCGCCAGCCAATATCCAGGATCCAGGGAGATGGGTAGAGGGAAGACCAGATGAAACGGGGCCCCCAAAGTCAGATGGGGTATATTCGGCATGGAATCGTTTTACCTTGCCCAAGTTTCCGTGGAGTCAGTCCGCTATCATGATTGATCGCATTAAGGGACAGAATGTTATGGTTTTTCTGGAGAATGAGCTGTTATACGAAGCCAAGCGAGACTATATGTATACAAACCATTCGCTGCTGCTCCCCATTCATCCGGAGGACGCCGGAAAGACCATTTACCTATGGATGAGCGGCGTCAGTGATATAACGCTGGGCATTGACAGCAACGTCAGACTTGGCGAATATGACCAACTGCGGGGAGCGTTCATCAAGAACGACCTGGAAGATTTCATATTAGGGAGCTCATTTCTGTTTATTGCCGTGGTGATGTTCTGCTGCTGCCTGTTTCTTCCGAAGCATACGGTATCCAGCTGGCTTGCACTTAGTGTGGTGATACTGGCAAGCGGGGCCTTGCTTATTACGTACTCCCCTTTCTTGTATACCTTCTACGGTGATCTCGGAAATGTGTGGGTTACGGCATTTGATGTTGCGCTTTTAACGGTGCTGCCGGCGATGTATTATTATTTCGAAAAAATATATGGTTCCGGTCCTTATCGTTTGATTCGATATTGCCGAAGGTTCCAGATGATCTATTCCCTGGCTTGTGTTATATTCCTTGTCGTGAACTTGCTTAGCGGCAATCAGTTCTATGACATTTATTATCTCGTCTCGGTGCAAATTCTGGGCGTCCTGATTATTCTGCAGCTCCTGCTGCTGGTTGGAACCACGATTCTCTATGCTTCCAAGCGGAATAAGGATGCTTATATCTTTTCATTTGGCTTTGGTATCATGGCGTTAACAACGCTGGGAGATTTGCTGGCCTTCTATTATAAAGACCAGAAATATGATTTTTTTCTATGGAAATGGGGCGTTATCGCGCTGATTGTTTCCCTGATCGTTATGCTTGGCCGCAAATTTGTCCGCAGTCATGAGCAAGTGGTCCAATATTCCCGGAAGCTCGAGATGTTTAATAACGAGCTCCAGCGTTCGGAGAAAATGGAGATCATCAGTGAACTGGCCGCCTCGGTTGCACACGAGGTTCGCAATCCGCTGCAAGTGACGCGCGGCTTCATGCAGCTTTTGTCACAAAACTCCAAGGAGACCGAGAAGGAGTACTTTGGCTTGGCGCTGAAGGAGCTGGACCGGGCGTCCGCCATCATCACGGATTTCCTCACCTTTGCCAAGCCTGAATTGGAGCATGAGGTCAAGCTGAATGTGTATGAGGAGCTTAAGCACGTGAAAGGAATCCTGCTTCCGCTTGCGAATCTTAGCGGGGGGACAATCAAGCTTGATGATACCAAGGATTTATATATTAACGGCAACTCTTCCAAATTGAAGCAGGCGATGATTAACATCGTCAAGAACAGCATAGAGGCATTGGATGAAGAGGGGATTATTCGCATCTGGGCGTATGCCGAGTCGGAAGAAGTCGTGATTCACATTAAGGATAATGGCATTGGCATGGACGCCCGTGATCTGGAAAGACTCGGTGAGGCTTATTTCTCGAATAAGTCCAAAGGGACGGGGCTTGGATTGATGGTTACCTTCCGGATTATTGAAGCGATGCGTGGGACCATCCATTTTATGAGCGAAAAGGGGAGTGGAACCGAGGCTGTTATCCGGTTTCCGGCTGCGAATGTATCGCAACCAGAGTAGCTGCACCATGAGGAGATGTCCCAAAAGCAGATTTGCTCACTGGACGAACAGCCTTACCTCACCCATCTAAAATGAATTACAGAGACATGGCGGTGCTAAAGGGATAATATCCTGGCACCGCCATTCTTATTTTACGGTTTGTTTCCGCTTTTTTACATAATGAATAGGAAATTTTATCATTTTTCCGAAATTTAGAAGGTGGAAGGTTTTGCTGCATCGAATAACTCAGTAAAGGTATTCACTCATTATAATGTTTGAGGTGCGTCAATGAGGTCTGGATGGAGAATCGCTGTGTTCCTGATCATCGTTATTGCTTTAAGCCAGGGCTACCCCAGGCTTGTCTTTGCCACCGAAGAAACGGCAGCACGGGCAGCGATTAAAGAGTGGAGAATCCTCTGGTCCGAGTCCGGAGGAATACCGGAGAGTGTACCCGCACATAGGGAAGACTGGACGGAGACTTCAGCTGGTGCTTCAGAGCCATCGAAGCCGCATGCCAAGACATCCGCATGGATTCATATGAAAATTCCTGAAATTACAGCTGCGTCTCCGGGGATTTTGATCGAAAAGCTGCATGGACAGCAGGTTGCAGTTTATGCCGATCATGTGAAGGTTTACGAATCTACAAGAGCGTACAATTATGAGTTGAACCACATCCTGCTTCCTTTGGATAAGGAGCTGCTTGGCAAGGACCTTCACATTTGGCTGGAAACCGCGAGGGATCATGTGACGATTGAAGGCAAGATCCTTGTCGGCGAATATCATGATCTGCTAAATCAGTTTGTTAAGTCGAATTTGGTGGATATCATTCTAGGAAGCGCCTTTGTTTTTATTGCTTTTGTTATGCTGATCTGCGCTATTTTCCTTAACAGAAAATATTTGATTGCCGTATTATCGCTGTCCTTTATTGTTTTATCTGTAGGCATACTTGTTTTTACATACTCCCCGTTTCTTTATACGATTTTTGATGAATATGGACATATCTACACTCACTTATACGACATTTCTTTGTTTATTCTACTCCCTTCGTTCAGTCTCTTTTTTGAAAAAATATTCGGGCTCGGTTGGAAAAATATGCTGCATAAACTCCGTAAATTTCAGGTGGTTTATTCGCTGTTTTGCGGGCTGTTTCTGGTGGTCAATCAATTGGCTTCCAATCAATGGTTTGATTTGTATTATTTCTTTTCCGTGCAAGTCATGGGGTTTGTGATGATCATTCAGTTCATATTGCTGATTGGAAGCTCGATGTTTTATGCCTTCAGGGGCAATAGGGATGCCGTCATTTTCAATGCAGGTTTTGCCGTGTTTGCCGTTATAGGTTTGGGAGAGCTGCTGCAATTTTTCATGACCCGGGGCAGCTACAATCTGTTCCTCTGGAAGTGGGGGATTGTCAGCTTCATTATTGCATTGATTGTTATCCTTGGGCGACATTTTGCCAAAAATCATGAGCAGATTCTTCAATACTCCAAAGAGCTTGAGATGTTCAACAATGAGCTGCAGCGTTCGGAGAAGATGGAGATCATCAGTGAGCTGGCAGCATCGGTCGCACACGAGGTTCGCAATCCGCTTCAGGTTACGCGGGGGTTCCTGCAGCTGCTTACTGGAAAGGCGGAGGCTGCCGAACGCGAATATTTGGATTTGGCTCTGGTGGAGCTGGACCGTGCTTCCGGTATTATTACGGATTTCTTAACCTTTGCCAAACCGGAATTCGGCAAAGACACGCTGCTTCAGATTTCCGAAGAATTCAAGCATATCGAAGGCATACTTGCCCCTCTCGCCCATCTGCAGGGAGGCAGGATCACTGTGGATATTCCAGAGGATATTACCATTCGGGGAAACTCCTCCAAATTCAAGCAGGCTTTCATTAATATTATCAAGAACAGCATTGAGGCACTGGGAGAAGAAGGGGTGGTTCATATCCGTTGTTACCGGCAGCAGAATCAAGTGTTTATCCATGTTGTTGATAATGGAGAGGGGATGGGGGCGGATGTAATAGCTCGGCTTGGAGAACCTTATTTCTCCAACAAAACCAAAGGAACCGGTCTTGGTTTGATGGTAACCTTCCGAATTATCGAGGCGATGGACGGAGATATCTTTTTTACAAGCAGAAAAGGAGTGGGGACGGATGCCATCATTACGCTTCCCGCAGCTTGCGAATGATTCGCCAGAGCTGCGGTAGCGATGGACGGCTGTCGTTCCCACTCTTTTTACCGATAATCGCAAGAAAAACATCTTCTCAACGTGGTTTGTCCTTCTAAGGAAGCACGTTGATTGATGTTTTTCTTGTGAATCTATTTATGAAATTCCCCTGCTGTTATGTAGTCTTTACCAGATGGCTCTTTCTTTGGCTTCAGATTTGATCACGCCCGTTGGATTCGGAGGAATGACCAGATACAGCTCGCCGGGATTTTCTTCAAGAGTTCGAATCTCGATGTGGTCTGGAATCCGTACGCCAAGGACTTCCTTGATGGCGGATTTAGGATCGCTGAGCAATTTTGCCTTAAAGCTAGGATCCTCCCAAGCTTTTTGAATCAATTGTGTTTGAAAGATGGCTTCTGTCGTCATTAGAATCACCCTTTCAAATAAATTGGTTATTTTTTACTCTTAAAGAATACCATGGAATAAATATAAAATCTATTATTTTTTGTTCAGTATAGACAAATAATAGTTTAACCCGCCAAACGAAAGTGTTTTTTTACTGTTTTCGATATTTTCCGCCTCGACATGAAGTTCATCTACAATCGTTTGGTGGAACGACATGAGATGAGGGGCGTCGATCTCTATCGTTAAGAGATGAGCGTGAGTTGCTGCAGCAATCTCTGCATAGGGCTTCAGTATATTGTGGATATAGAGTGCTTCTTGTACTTCCGATAGCGTCAGAGGCGCATCACTTGGCATCCCTTGTTCAGATTTAATGAGCGACAACAGGCAATTGTAGCTGCCATCGGCAAGATCCTGCTTCCAATCGGTCCAGTCGTCCATCATTTGCAAGGTCAGCAAGACATGATTCATGGCGTCATTTGTACGGGGGATCAGATCGGCCTGATCAGAGAGCAGCAATGCGGCGGTACTGCCGAGTTTGACCGGTGCCGCTTTTTTGGCAACCAGGATCGGATTGTCCTTAAAGTAATCATCTCCAGTCTCATGCATGACACCTTCCGACCATTCTCGCGTGTATGTTTTGAGATAGGACCAAAAGCTGGATTCAGCTGGGAAGTATGGCTGATAGGATGTTAGAAATTCATAATACAACAGGTTGGCAAGGGCGAGATGGTGTTTTGGATCTATCGGAGACTGACTGTCATGGGGTGAATCCATTATGTCATCTTGAATGAAGTAGTATAACATGCCGATGATGTTAGCGGTTGAGAGACGACGATATACATCGCCGGGGAGTGCGGTCAGTTCTTTCATCCAGAAGGGAAGAAGATAACAAATGTAATTTTTGGAACTATCCTGCTCGAATACATCAAATTTCTTCAAATACGATAGTCCGATCTCGTTCAGGGGAGCAGGTAACTCCCCTAGCCTTGCTTCGCACGCTGAGAATGCTGCAGCAAGATCGTCCTCGAATGGTTTGAACCAATTCATGGGATCACCAACCTATTCAATTTTTAAAGTACAAAGTGCTTACTTGCTATATTAGCATGAATGAAACATTAGTTAAATATTACCAGTCTGGAATTTGGACAAATGTGGAACTTTCCCGCCAGTATAGGGTTTTGGTCAAATATGTATTTTGGTTACAATGTTTGATTATGGCGGCTGGCGTTTAAGTTAGGAATGTACAGCGATAACCGAAAATGACAAACCAGGAGGTAATTCATATGACTCAGAAAATTGTTGGAGCCTTTAGGACGGAACAAGAAGCAACCCGGGCTATTGAGGAGCTAAAGCGGCAAGGATTCGGAGCCGATGAAATCTCTGTCATTGCTAAAGATCGAGGTGAATCTTCCCATATTCAGGAGGAGACAGGCACCAAGGCACCTGAAGGGCTGGCTTCCGGAGCAGCAACGGGTGGTGTGCTGGGCGGTGTAACCGGATTGCTTGCTGGATTAGGTGCATTGGCCATTCCGGGCATTGGGCCAATTATCGCCGCGGGTCCTATCGCAGCAACCCTTACAGGAGCTGCCGTAGGAGCCGGCGCGGGTGGATTGGTTGGCGGCTTGATTGGTCTGGGTATTCCGGAAGAGCAAGCAGAGGAGTATGGAGGATACGTGAACGAAGGCCATATTCTGGTGATGGTGGATGCGGATGAATCCAATGGCGGCCGGGTATATGATATATTTCGGAGTCACAGCGCGCTGAATGAGCATCATTACCGTGAAGAAGGCACATACAGCGGAACAGGCGCTCCGGTGGATTCCCGTTCCGAAGCAGCGGCTGCTACCGAGGATGCCGTTCCGGATCCTAACCTGTATCAAGGCTATGGTGATGGCAACGGCGGTGCGGTGAGTCCTGATATTGTAAGTCCGGATCGGGAAGAAACAAGAAAGAGACGATAAGTACTATCTCTATGTATATGTGATACAGGATAACAAAAACCGCCCGGTTCCCCGGGCGGTTTGCTTGTGCGCGATAATCTGCATTCATGTTATATTTCTTCCGTGTTATTGATTATCGCTTGCTGCGTTGTGCTCGCGTTTCCCTCGGCCCATGTCCCGGTCCGCCGGGACCAGGTCCATGTCCGGGTCCACCGGGACCAGGTCCATGTCCAGGTCCGCCCGGATGCCACGGGCCGGGTCCAGGTCCATGTCCAGGTCCGCCCGGATGCCAAGGCCCCGGCCCAGGTCCATGCCCAGGTCCGCCCGGATGCCACGGCCCCGGCCCAGGATATCCAGGTCCGCCGCCCGGATAACCTGGAGGGAATGGTGGATAAGGATAGATTGGATAATACGGTGGATAGTATGGATAAGGATAGTACGGATATCCGGGGATCAGACCCGGGATACCAAGGCTTGTTTGGGTTTGAAGTCCTCTTTTATGATGGTGACTCAAGCCATGCACCTCTTTCTATCAGGTAGGTTACCTCATCCTATGTAGAAGCGGAGAAGAAGGGCACTTATCTAGTCAAAAATAGGCGGACGGCCATTCGTCAGGTGGGGTGTACACATGTGAATCATTATACGTGGAGGCCTGTTAATAACAGGTGTGTAGCGCACCTAAGACTCTTAATTGAAAAAAAAGGCACATATGCTCTTCCCCCATAAGAGGAAGGAACATATGCACCTTCATATAAAACGCTAAATATATTGAAGACCTGCTGTATACGGAAGAGGTATAGGGTCAAAGGTTACGCTGCCGTTCGTCCGATATGATGACTCCGGATCAAACAAGAGCGAGAGCAGTCCCTCATCATCGAGCACCAATGCTTCATTGTTCAGCGTCAGGCGGTACGGACCATGTTCGCCCTCTGCTTGAATTAAACCATCGGGCAGCAGAGGCGCCAATTGGCGAAGCAATCGGGGGCCGCTGACCAGATACACGGTTCCGTCATTTCGTATATTTTCAGGTGTGACACCAGCAGATTGGATGAGTGCAGCGAGCTCGTTATCCTGCCATGGCAGAGGAACGGTCAGCTCTGTGAGATTGAAGGACTGGATAGCGCCTGCTATCAACAGTGCAGCTGCTTCAGGGCTTCCGCCCCATTCCACAAGGGTGGATTCTCTGGAAGGAGTCATGACGGTTCCTGGTACGGCAATAATCGCAAATGCAGTCAATACGCCGTCTTCTTCAGCCACAAGCACCTGCTGTTCCAGGCGGATCACGTTGGAGTATGCACTTGCATCAAGCAGTTTGTTAAGCTCTGAGGCAGTGGTAACATATCCAGCATCTCGCTGCTCCATTAGTCGGTGCACATCGAACAGATCCTGTGGCTGCATAGCCCGGATGTTCACCTGTTTACCGGTTGCCGTGCGTAATGGCTCTATGACGGCCGGGGATAGACGGAACCGGTATGCCCGGCCGAACAAACGGCTGCCTGCCCGGGTATATAGGGATCGGCCGCCAGAGATCAGAATTAAGGATGCTGCTGAAGCTTCGGCATGGTGGATGCATTGTTCCAGAAGTGTGCCGGCAAGTCGCTGACCCCGATAGTTGGGATCTGTACAAACGGAGCCGATGGAATAAATGTTTAGCTTCGCACCACGAATTTGTATGGAAAAAGGTACAAATCCCATAAAGGAAACCAGTTTGTCTTGATCCCAGGCTCCGTAAGAATGGCTGATGCCCGGCGAGAATATCGGAGGGAAAGATACTCCCATAGAAGGCTGTTCGGGCTGCTTAAGAAAAATACGGTCGGACAGTTCAACTGCATGATGTAACTGATCGCCTTTCATAATAGAAATGTTCACTCGATTGAGACCTCCCTATGCATGTCGCTAATTACCAGTATAAAGTCATTGGGTGCGAAATTTCCAGTAAACGTTTGCTTCCCGTCAGAAATGGGTTTCCAAGGCACATTCCAACTGCCTTGATGCGGAAAGAACATGTTATTAGGGTAATATAGTTTAACTTGATCTGCTGACACCGGAGGGATGAGCTTGCCAAGTTTTGTTGATTCCATGATTCTGCTATGCGGCGCTTTGCTTCTGACAAGCGTCCTGACCACAAAGTTCTCTTCCCGTTTCGGTATGCCTGCTCTGGTGCTGTTTATCGCAATTGGCATGATTCTCAGCCGATTCATCTATTACGATAATGCGGAGCTTACGCAGCTGGTCGGAATATTTGCTCTGATCGTTATTTTGTTTCAAGGAGGGATGCAGACCGATTTCAAAGAGATCAAACCGGTGCTTGGACCCGCTGTTTCCCTTGCAACGATTGGTGTTTTACTAACCACCGTTGTCGTTGGAGTATGCGCAGCCTTTATTCTGGATATATCCTTAAAAGAGGGACTATTAATCGGAGCGATTGTAGGCTCGACGGATGCAGCTGCCGTATTCTCGGTTCTAGGCGGAACGAATCTGAAGAGGCGGATTCGGATGACACTGGAAGCGGAATCCGGAAGCAATGATCCGATGGCGGTTTTTTTAACCGTGTCGTTAATCGAATGGATAGAACGTCCGGAGATGAATTTGCTCGGTCTGATTTTTTCTTTTGTCATGGAGATGGGGCTCGGTTTGGTCGTGGGTGTGCTCTTGGGAATGCTGGCTGTATATGTAATTAACCGCATCAATTTTGATTCCTCCGGCTTGTACCCCGTTACGGCATTGGGGTTTGCCGTGATGACTTATGCATCCGCCGCCTGGCTCGGAGCCAGCGGATTGCTGGCTGTATACGTCATGGCGCTGCTGCTTGGCAATGCCGAGTTGACTTACCGCAAGACGATTCAAGCATTTAATCAGGGATTTGCCTGGATGATGCAGATCGTGATGTTTGTGCTACTGGGACTTCTTGTGTTCCCGAATGAGCTGTCGGGGATTGTATGGGAAGGGCTGCTGTTGTCTCTGATTCTAATATTCATTGCCCGGCCGATTGGCGTGTTCGCCAGCTTGCTGTTCACCAAGTTTGCCGTGCGTGAGAAGATATTGATATCATGGGCCGGACTCCGCGGAGCTGTGCCGATCGTGCTGGCTACATATCCTGTTCTGGCGGGAGTCCAGCAGGGGGAGCTGTTTTTTAATGTGGTTTTCTTTGTTGTGCTGACCTCCGCGGTAATTCAGGGCACGACAATTTCCCCTCTAACCCAGAAGCTTTCATTGGTGGAGAGAGACAAGGCCAAAGCTCCGTCTTTATTGGAGTTAATGGCGCTGGGCAAAGCAGATTCCGAGATTAACCACATCGTTGTGGACGGGGAGATGCCCATTATCGGTAAGGAGATTCAGGAGCTGGGTCTGCCAGATGACATCCTGTTTACGGCCATTATTCGGCAGAAGCGTATTATTACGCCCAAAGGCAATACTGTAATTGAGGCCGGGGACACTTTATATGTGATGAATTCAAAACAAAAGCGAAAGGAAATGAAGGCCATACTGGGATTATCGTAAGCGTTGTGAGCTTAGGCCATATGATGCCTGTCACTGCAGGCGGATGGAAAAATAAATTAGGATAGAGTATAAATAGCTGGGGATTTCTTCATCCTATCTTCATCTGATAAGTTTCGATATCCTTTGCAAATGAGAGAGTAATCTGGTATGATTAATACAAGGATTTAGAATAAGTCTAAATACAATAAAAGGAGACGATATAGATGAGTAACTTAACCCATAATACGCAAGGAACTACAACGGATGAACTTCAGCAGATTTTGAATACACAGGTAGCCAACTGGAGCCTGCTTGGCGTTAAGCTGCACCATCATCACTGGTTTGTCAAAGGCCCCCAATTCTATGTGCTGCATGAGAAGTTTGAGGAGTTGTACAACGCAGCGGCAGGTTATGTAGATGAGCTGGCAGAACGGATGCTGGCCATTGGCGCCAAACCGGCAGCAACGATGTCACAGTACTTGAAACTCGCCACGCTTCAGGAAGCTTCGAATGAGAAGAGTGCCGAGCAGATGGTGGGTCAGCTGGTTGCAGATTTCGAGCAGCTTGCCGTGGAACTGAAAGCCGGAATCGAAGCAGCCAATCAAGAGGGTGACGATGCTACTGCTGATCTGTTGACTGGTATGGTGAGCGATGTTCAGAAGCATACCTGGATGCTGAACGCATACTTAGGGAAATAAAATGATCCAGGTGTAACATGGCATAGACTGAAGAATAGAGGAGAGAGGTTAACCTGAATAAGGGGTTGGCCTCTTTTTTTGCGAATGGAGGAAAAGACTGATAAGAGAATTTTCAATTTGTTGCGTCTTTTTGGCGTTTTGCTGCGTATACACCCTATAGTTATTTTTAATAGTGGGTAGAGGAGATAGTGAGAATGACGGAGATGGAATCACGGCAACAGCTGGAGTCGCAGCTTCAAGAGATATTGAAATGGGAGAAAGAGCAGAAGGATGTTATGTTCTGGGAGAAGCTCGGAAGAATTCCCTTTATGCTGCTGGATCGCCTCACCCCCAAGGCAGTTCAAGAGAAAATCGGCAGTGCCCTGAATGAGGTTGGCGGATTTATTCAGAACGGTGGAAAGCATCTTGTTCGCGAGAAGACGGTGTTGAACGTACTGGCTCAAACCGCGGGATTGGATGTTTCGGAGGCAGCTTCCAGCTCATCCGTGAAATCCGATCACAGGAAATCGGCTAGCGAGTTTGAGGACGGGGATGAGAAAAGGACGGGGACAGAGGAGCTGACTCTGGCATCTGCCGCAGCATTGCCACTCCACGTGATGGATACCGCTGCGGATACGCTAACAGTCAAGCGTGTCAAATTCGCCGCAGCGCAAGGGGCAGCAACGGGAATCGGCGGCGTGTTTACGATCGCTGCAGATCTGCCGATGGTGCTGGGTCAGTCGCTCAAGGTGCTGCAGGAGATGGCACTCTGCTACGGTTATGATCCGAACGATCCGCGGGAGCGGGTGTTCATCGTAAAATGCTTGCAATTCTCATCCGCAGACATCGTGGGGAAGAAGGCCGTGCTTGAAGAGCTTGCCCGTTTTGATGAGGAGCAGGCGACGGAGCAGGTATTCTCCCAACTGCAGGGCTGGCGTGAAGTGGTCCTGTCCTATACCGACAACTTCGGCATGAAAAAGCTGTTTCAGCTGATTCCGATTGCCGGGATCGTATTTGGATCGATCAGCAATAAGGCGACCATCAGTGATGTGGCCGAAGCCGGAAAAATGCTCTACAAGAAGCGCCGTCTTAGCTGCCGCCTGCGGAATATGGAATCTTCCTTGTAGGTATATATTCGATTATTCTTGTGACAAAAAGGGTTGCCCGCTTATCGTGCGTGGGCAACCCTTTTTTTTGACACATATTGAATTTTCACAAGCAGCATTCTAACGGTTATCCACTGTCTCCGGATATAAGTCGTGGTTCATCAGGCGGTTTGCAGCGATGTCTTCGTATTTGGTTCCCGGACGACCGTAATTGCAATACGGATCGATGGAAATGCCGCCGCGCGGGGTAAATTTGCCCCACACTTCGATGTATCTCGGATCCATCAGTTTGATGAGGTCATTCATGATGATGTTCATGCAGTCCTCATGGAAATCGCCATGGTTGCGGAAGCTGAACAGATACAGCTTCAGAGACTTGCTCTCGACCATTTTGATATCCGGAATATAGCTGATGTAGATGGTCGCAAAGTCCGGCTGGCCTGTAATCGGGCACAGGCTGGTAAATTCGGGGCAGTTGAATTTGACGAAGTAATCCCGGTAGGCATGTTTGTTGTCAAAGCTCTCCAGAATGCTGGGATCATATTCAAATGTATATTTAGTGCCTTGGTTGCCGAGCAGGGTAACGTCTTGCATCTCTTCTTTTTTTCTTCCAGCCATGAACGAAAACTCCTTATCACTATTTGTATTCTTCATCTTAATCAAGCTGATACTTACAGACGGTTATACTCCGCGCTTATTCCCCCATACAAGCGTGTGCAATTGCGGCAATACACGCACATCGTTCAAGCGGTCGGATAACATGACAGCCTCAACAAGCTGCTCATACCGATCCAGCAGATGAGAGACAAGCGTGGTTGTATCGCCAGTGCCTACATCGGGGTTGCCGGTCTGCAGGTAGAATGGCACATTCGGATAACGTTCGTGCACCGTCTCCGCATAAGCCAGATCGTGATCGTCAAACACCACAACCTTCAGGCTGAAGGATCTGCCGGGCGGACGTCCGGACAAGCGGGAGATGATATCATCCAGCTTGCCCCAGTCCGTAGCCATTCCGGAGCTTGGCGGCTTCGGCGAAATGGTGACTTCGTCAACCTCGTTCAGCCAATCCTGCCAGCGTGAACCCTGTGTCTCCACGGCAACGGTAATTCCATGCCGATGCAATTCATTCACAAGGGAGCCAAGCTGGGAGAGAAGAGCGGGATTCCCGCCGGAGAGCGTGACGTGATCAAAGCGTTCTCCGCCCAAGCGGTAGAGCTCCTGCCAGATGTCGTCCGCACTCATGTGCGAAATGGAATCCTTGGCGGACCCGTCCCACGTAAAGGCGGAATCGCACCAGGAGCAGCGATAGTCGCAGCCTGCCGTACGTACGAACATCGTCTTGCGGCCTACGACCATGCCTTCACCTTGAACGGTGGGACCGAAGATTTCCATGACGGGAATCGGCCGGTCCACCGTTGCGGCGGCGGAGGAGCCGCGGCCCGGATCGTTCGCGGTTGTAACATGCTGATCATTCATGGATCATCCACTCCCGTCTGACCTCGGCGTAGCTGGTCGGCGTCTCGAACAGGCGAACGAATTCGGTTCGTGTGCCTTGTTGCTCGTGCGACTCTTTGTTGCGGAGGGCGTCCTCCATTTTTTCAAACAGCCAGACCACCATGTTTTCCGCTGTTGTGTTCATTGGCGGTAGGGTCTCGTTTAAGTAACGGTGATCCAGATAAGGTTCGATATCCGTTTTCCAGCAATCTTTAATGTCGCCAAAGTCCACGGTAATACCGACTTCATTGGGAATACCGCTGATACCAAAGACCACTTTGTACGTGTGGCCGTGCAGGTTCTTGCACTTTCCTTCATAACAATGCAGATGATGGGCAGCATCAAATGTAAACTCTTTCGAGACAAGCACCCGCTTCCGGTGGTAACGCAGGCTTCCGGCATCGATGTCTTCTCCAAGCTTCTGCAGGTGCTCTACAATGCGGAAAGTCCCGGGCTCGCGGCTCATACCAGGCGCCCCCCTTCAGATACACGGTTACGGCGCAACATATAGTTGTCGAGACCGGCTTTTCTTAATTTGCATGCAGGGCATTCCCCGCAGCCGTCTCCTTTGATGCCGTTGTAGCAGGTTAACGTGTGGTCACGAACGTATTCCAGTGCGTTCATCTGGTCGGCAAGCTCCCAGGTTTCCGATTTGTCGAGCCACATCAGCGGCGTATGAATGACAAACGGGTAGTCCATGGCTAAGTTCAGTGTAACGTTGAGTGATTTAATAAAGCTGTCCCGGCAATCGGGATAACCGCTGAAATCCGTCTCACACACGCCTGTGATCAGATGTTTGGCTCCGGCGCCCTTGGCAAGCACAGCGGCAAAGCTGAGGAACAACAGGTTCCGTCCATCCACAAAAGTGGTCGGCAAGCCATCACCTTCTGCGATTTCAATATCGCTCCGTGTCAGCGCGTTGGGTGCCAGCTGATTAAGCAGGCTCATATCGAGCACCGTCTGCTTCACGCCTTGCTCCTTGGCAATCTGTGCAGCACATTCTATTTCGAGTTTATGGCGTTGGCCATAATCAAAGGTTACAGTCTCGACTTCGGCAAAGCGTTCCTTCGCCCAGAACAGGCAGGTGGTGCTGTCTTGGCCACCGCTGAAAACAACAACCGCTTTTTCATTTTTAAGCATAAAAAAACCTCTCATCCTTCATAAATTAAGAGCAGCCGAAGGCTGATCCCGTAGAAGAAAGAGAAGTTCATTGAACTGAATCCGTAAAAAAACAAGCCTTATTCTTAGGGTTTACACCGAATAAGACACGATAGTTTTTTATAGAGGGAGTTCACGAACCTCTCCCATACACCGTTAACGGGGCATGGATTGTCTTCTGTTGTTCTTGCGACCGCTTCTGGTTGAATATCCTGCGGCTCTAACTACGCCTTCCATTATAGCACGGCCTGATTATTTGATAAACACTCCGCCGAAGGGAATTGCTTCCCGTAAAAACCGCTTAATTATTCCTTCGTCGTTAAGTTCGTTAACGAGCCGCTGATTTTGGCGTCCCGCCTGAAACAAGACATACCCGTCACCGGTCAGCTTCCAATGGTAGTTCATATGCTGGCTTGCCAGATGATTGCCGTAAACGGTCAGGTCCAGCTTAGCTGCTTCGGGATATGCGATGATGCTCCCGGCGTCAACGTACAACGGCTCGGTGGGATGCAGCTTGACTTTGCAGACAGGACCCTGGGTCAAGATGCCGATGCTGCCATTTCCGGAAAACTTCATCTTAATGGCATCCCGCGTTACCAGCATGTTCTTGATCTTTAGTATCCGTGTCTGCATCGTAACCTGTTTGGTATAAAAGAAAACATGCCGAAAATCATAGAGCATGTCCTGTTCACCTTCCAGCTGAATCTCATGCATGTTAAAGCCAGGGGGAAGTGCTGCCGTGAATTGGCTTGGACCGGCAATGTCGGCACGAATCCATTTTTTCTTGCGATAGATACCCTTCACATTCATCAGACGATCGCTGCGCCCGGAGGAGGGACCACGATAGGCAACGATCTGCTCAGGATGCAGAACATGGACTGTGTCTCCGTCAGTCAGGGAGAAGGTCACCGCTTGTCCGGCTCCGCTGCCCGCTGCATCTTCCATTCGGATAATCAAGGCCGCGCCTCCTTTGTTCTGTATGGTCTATAGGATATGGATGGTGTAAGAGATATGGAGCTTGTCCTATTTCAAGCGGTTTGTCCGGCGCATACCGAATCGAAGGACACGTATGATAACAAAGTATCCGGCAGCTAAGGCCACGGCGGTTATGGCTACCGTCTTCAAGCGTTCGGCTCCCCTTTTGCGCGCGGCTTCCGCCTCTTGCAGCTGACCTACCATTTGGGTCAATTGCTGATTCTGCTCCGAAAGATTGGAGTTCTGTTCTGCCAGATTTACATTTTGCTGCTGCAGCTGCTCGGACGCGATTCTTGCTTTATCAAGTTCTTGCAAAGCCTGGTTATAGTTGTTCTTGAGCTGATTGATTTCTTCAGGCAGTCCGGAGAATTGCTGGATATTATCATACAGATTGTTGAAATAATTGGCGCTGACTGTTTTGCCTCCGGCTGGCAACGAGATCCCTGCCACCAGCAGCAAGAGTGAAAGTCGGATCAGCTTGGATTTTGTCGGCTTGCGCATGAGGGATCACCACCATTCGATTAATTATAGTAAATACGAATCAGATTCCGACAGGTTTCTATTAATATATTACCCACTTTCGTGGCAGATGTGAATCTATCCGCCGGCTGAGCTGTTTAACTTGTTCTTATGGAGGGTAATGAATTCAGGCAAGCGCAATGAAGTGATCCCATACGAGATTTTTCATAAATGAATGAACAGATAAAAAGGAGAAGACGATCATGATGAATGACAATAACGTGAAAAAAATTATGATTACAGTGAACGGAAAGCCGGTAGGCAACGGTTTGTTAATCGATAAAGTAACCTATGCCCCGATTCAACGTGCGGGAGGCGATATGGGGGACATCAAGTCGGTTTCCCTCTCCAGAGCAGCAGCAATAGGGTGATAGAATCTCCATTTCACGAAGAGTAAAAGATTTCCTTGTCAAAAAAGTGACAAATAAAAAAATATCCAAAAGACCGCAGCGAATAGGGCTGTGGTCTTTTTTTGTCGTAAACACAATCAGAACATATGTTCCGTGACAGTAAGATGTCCATCTGTATTGGTACATTATTAGAAGAAGAGGAAAGAGGTGGATGTGTTGCAGTCAGGCTTGTATTCGGATTTTACATGGAGCCACAGCCATGTATCAGCTGGCGGCACTAGTCAAGTCTTTCTGCTGATCGAGTGGAGGGCTGGTGTCCTAAGGCCAAAAACGCAGTCCAAAGGCTTTAATCAGCATATTGCTGAAGAAGTCCAGCTGCATCTTCAGTTGGGTGAGCGCGTCCAATTGGTACATATGTATGGGTGTCAAGGTGAGGTATTAAATGATCGTAATATTTCGTTGTCTTTAGGCTCTTTATTCGAAGGAAAATCCAAACAATTGCTTCTAGAACTAAGCGTGGGCTCCCGGTCATCCGGTGTGTATCCCATTATTACCGCTTTATGGACTTATGTAGATGTTCTGAAGCAGAAGGTCGTATTGCAGCCTTCCCGCACGATCCCGCTTCAATTCAGCAATCATACGGCATTGAAATATCGAAATCCAGATTATCGTGTTGAGAAGGTCCTGAAGTTATACCAGAATGCATCGATACTGGAGCAAGCAAGAGGCGAGCTGGAACAGGGCAATTTGGCTGAAGGGGAAGATCTGATTCGTAGACAGGCAGATGAGATGCTTGTATATGCAACCCGATTTCGGGATGCGGATTATTTGAAGGAGGCAGAGGCCCTTTATAAACTAAGTAGTTTGTATATGGATACATATCGGCAATCCTAGTCTGGAAATGCGAACAGCAAAAGGGACTTTAGACTTAAAAATTAACCGGTAATTGAGAATCTTTATATAAAAAAGGAAAAATGATTTCAGGGTCGAATGTACTACTTAGCAGTCAAGAAATATATGTCTAATTTACTAGAAAGATAGGGAGAATGCCATATGACAGACCGACTGATCCGACTAATGAGAATCATTACCCTTGTACAAGCAAGACCTGGGATCCTGGCTAGAGAGCTTGCCGAACGTTGTGGAACGAGTGAGAGAACCATTTATCGGGATATGGATGCCCTTAGTGCCATGCATATTCCCATTACTCATCAAGGCCGAGGACGCGGCTACACATTTATTGGACACTTTGCCATGTACCCGCTTGGATTGACGGAAGACGAGGTGCAAGCATTATTTAAACTGCTGTCCGTATTGGAGGATATCAAGCCAATGCTGCCTGAGGAATTTGAAAGCGCTTATGAGAAAGTGTTGGCGGCTGTATATAAGCAAACTGCAGAAAAAGCCGAATTTCAGGCAGGGGACCGGGATGAGTCCTCCCCGAATCTGTAACGACACCGCTAGGTGTAACCATTAAACCTCGATCGAGAGCACATATTTTTTATGTGGCTGTCGTTCGAGGTTTTATCATATCTAGGCATGACCAGAGACACGAATCAGCCGTCACGTGCGAAGATGCGAATGTATCTAGTAGAACAGAATCAGGATAGGAATATTATACCAATACATCAGGATTTATGATAAACTAACTACAATTTCTCTTCTCAATACAAAAATGTAATTATTGTGTAATTGTGAGAGATGACGGCTGATGTCCCTAAGCAAGGGCGTAGGAAGGAGATATGAAGCAATTTCATAGGTTTTATTCTACTACTTGTATTTAGGAGGATCGTTATGAAGAAAATCTCGATTAGTGTATTAACGGCAATTTCTGTCTTACTAGCAAGTTTGGCCTTGAACCCGGTGGAGGCTGCGCAAGCAGATGCCAGTGTTGAAGAGAAAGCGGAAACCCGAGAGACTGTTAATAAAAATTTCAGGGATATTCAAGGACACTGGGCTCAAGCAGCGATTAATGATGCGATCCAACGCGGTTATGTTGATGGTTATCCGGACGGAAGGTTTCTGCCGAATCATCAGGTCTCCAGAGCAGAATTTATAAAAATGGCTGTGTCAGCCATGGACATCGAGCTGGGTTCCTCAAGTTCAGGCTCTTGGTATACTCCGTATGTTAAAGCGGCCGAGTCGGCAGGTATATATAAGGCTGGGGATTTTGCCAACAATCAGCTCACGCAGCGTATGACGCGCGAAGAGATGTCCAAGCTTGCGGTAAAGGCTTTGGGATACAAGGATGTGGAAGACAAGCAGTGGATGTACCTTGCATCCAAAGATGGCATCATATCGGGCACTGCTCCAGGGGTAATCTCGCCACAGGGGACTACAACAAGAGCTCAGGCCATTGCGGTCATTGAGAGATTGCTTCAAGTCAAGAACGGCAAGGAACTTCCCGTTGATAAATATGCCGTAGCCGCAGCAGAAGTTTATTGGCATAAGACAAATATTTTCTCGGTGGCACCGGAGATTTTTAATGGGCCGGATAATAACAATAAAAATGTTGGTATTGATTCATGGAAGATGTCTAAGTTGCAGTTCGGTGCAACGGATGGTTCCGTTGTTGCTCAAGTAGATGAGCTTATTGCAATTGACTGGAATGATCCTAAAGATCCGAACCGCAAGCTTCTTCCTAGTAAAGAGAAACTAGTGTGGATACAGGGTTCTAATAGGAATGTTTTTACAAATGATTTACAGGCTTATGTAATTCTCTTGAAATCACACTACGTAGTTAATGAAAAACCAAAGTTATATCCCGCGAAAGAACTAGCACTCAATATCCGAGGCTTTAACGGGAAAGCAAACGGTACAGTGTTAAATATGCCACGCATCATTGAATCTACCGATCCTAAAAAGCAATTTAACGGTTTGGTTATTCCCAAACAAGGATTTAGTACTGGAGGTATAATTGAAGTCATGGTTGAAACTATTAGTGCTGGGGCTCCTGTATACCTTAATAAGTTATCAAGATCTATCTTGATTAAGTAAGGGATTAGTATTATGAACAGACAAAGGACTCCTATCATAGGTTCAATAACATTAATTTTTATTTTGTTGACATTAATCGTACTTCCCTTCGTTCAATCAGTTGAAGCAGCTAATGATACTACACAAGACGTTGATTTCGATTTTGTTATAGATTCAAGAGACTACGAATATAGCGGCTATTTATTTTCTTCTAAGAAGGATTTAGAAACAAAAAGAATTACTGTGAATGCTCCACCCGGGAAAGTGATTAAAAAGATTGAATGGATAAATAAGAAAACAAACTCACCAATAAGATCAATAAATGGATTTAGTCCAGGGGTAACATCATGGAGCGGTAAAGACACAATAAGTGGTACAAAAATAAAAGTATCATCTACCAATAACACAAATTATGGCGGGGTGTATTATTGGGATAGATGGTCGGTCTCAGATGCTGGAAATGAGTACGGACAATTGTGGAAGGCATCGAGTACCTTTGGAACAATTATGGATAACAGAAATTGTAGAAATGTTGAAAGAGAAAATATTCAAGGGCATCAATTGCCGAAGTACCCCGGATGTACTGATAAAGAAATGAAGGCGCCTATTAATCGCCAAGAAGCTTTCCTTATTTCGGAGATAGGGCATACATTGTTTGGAACTTGGATACGAAGTGGCGCGATTTCTGATGAGGTTACTGCTAAAAATATTCAAATTGATGATACAACTAGGATTCCGGATGTACATGGTACATTTGGAACATCGGATCCAAGTACAGTTGGTGGAGAAGTAATAAGTGTCAATGACAACGAACTTAATTCTATAACAATTAAATTCACTCAGACTTTCAACAACGACACCTATAATCGATATTGGGCTAATCCTGGAGCCAAACAAGTTTGGTATTTCTCGAAATTTTTCGTAGACTTTGATTCCTACACTTATATGTACAAAGACAAACTCCTTCGAGCTACCTTCGCTGATGGAACATCAAGCTTAGAGATCACTGGACCGACATGTGTAGCACCAGCCGGTACGATCCAGCTTACCGCGAAATTAACGAAGATAGATGGCAGTACATACAATCTGCAAAGGCACGACAAGCTGACATGGCGAAGTTCGGATAGCAGCGTCATGTCCGTCAGTGCTTCAGGTGCAGTTACAGCCGTGGCAGCAACAGGACAAGCTACGATTACAGCGCACTTTAAGGATGCGGCTCAGGCTTTGGATGAATCGGACGATGCCACGATTCAGGTTGGGACAGGCTCCTCTTGCGGGAATAACGGAGGGGTAGATCCAGGTGGTCCACCTAATACTTGCGGGATTCAAATTGGTACGGCGAGTAAAGGGACCGTATCATCACATACGGTTATGGACCCTGTGGCAACCGGGGTAGTGAAAGCTGACGATCGGGACTCCGAGAAGTTTGATGTGCTGGACGGGATACCTACTTCTGAATCCTTGTACGTGAACGTATTTGGACTCAATTATTTATACCAGAATCAATGGGCCAACATGACCGGGGAAATCACCTATACGGTTCCCGTGAAGAAGACCTATATTCTAACCTGGACCATACCGGGAACGCCCAGCACAGGTCCGAATGACCCCGGTACGCCGGACGAACCGATGGAAGAAGAAGTCCCGGTAGAAGAACAAGTCACGATAACCCGGCCGTATTCATATTGGCAAATCGATAATCTGGAAGTCTACAGGCTAGCCAGATCATCCGTCAGCAATTACGCATTACCTGGAGGTACGGTTAATCTGACTCCTGCCGGCTACACACCCCCTGTTCTTACATCTGAACACAACGCGAGTGTGGACGATCATGTGGAGCCTGCTTCCTGTGAAGAAGTTGACTTGGGTACGGAGACCGTTTCCGGCGGCTCGAGCAGACCTTCTGTACCAACCCCGGATTTTACTTCGGCAGCCGAATCGGCAGTTGGCCAAAATCAGGTCAAGAACGACCGTGTCCTGTTTAACGGGTCTACTGTCATGAGTGACAGCTGGGCTCAGGGAACCGCACCGACACCAGGAATAATACCTCCGGCAACAACGATCCAAAGGGATGTCCTGTACGGCAAAAATTATCTCATCAGCAGTACGCTGTTGAACAAGGCAAATACCACGAGTACAGGCACGATTGATTATGAACTCATACCTGGAAATATCAATGGCGGCTCCAATAAAACATATCCTGTCAACGCCATCAATACGGTCACCGTGCATACCCCTGTCGTCAACTACGCCTCCGTGACGGATGATCAGGCGCATAACCAGAAGACAACGCCGAATCCGAACCGCTCGGCCTTCATCCTGGATCGGCCATTTACGGTCCGCATTCCGACTTCGGGCCAGCACCGGAACATTCACGGATACGGAGACCGTGACTATGCCAAGTATGTAAGATCGAAGCAGGTATATTTTCCGTTCGATGTTTACAGCAGTGACAAGAGCATCTTTTATCCAAAGGGCACCTGGATCACAATCCCGACACCGCAGTTGGATACGGAATTTTTCCTGCCGGTCTGGGTGGATGAAGGGAATTATGAGGTATACTTCCGTACGATTGCGGAGAACGCCCCGACCGATTTTACGACACAGCCCGGTGCAAACCTTGATCTGGCCCACCATGTGGCTACCGATATGGAGCCGGTTGATGTGATCGGGCGCGTATATGATTTTCACATCACAGATGTTGCCGACTATAACTGGGAGACTGTCTTCCGCAAGCAAAAGGGGAATGCCGCACCAAGCGGCGTATCCTACTGGACAGGACTGCGCGACATTGACGGCGGAGTACGCGGGAATGTGATGCCCTACACACTTCCCATCGCACCGGGTAAGCATCCAGTGCAGGGATATAAGAATGCAGCAGTGAAGACAGGCTACCATTTCAAATTCGATTTGAAGACAAAGGGCAATATGTTTGGCACCCAAGATGGCATTTCGATCACACCGAGTTTTTATTATGTAAATAAAGATGGCAGCGGACGCCAGGAGGTTGACTTGTATTATCACAGCGGGAACCGGAAGTTCATTCGCATCGGTTCGCCGCAGGATACGGAGAAGCGGTACGTTGTTTTGAATGAAAGGCTGCGCCATGTTCCGCAAGACGAACTGCAGGATACCGCCGCTTATCTGTATCACCATGGCGGTGCCCCGGCGGGGATGAGTGCAGCGACCTATGCGAAGCAGTATATGGAGAAAATCAGCAAGAGCAAAACTTGGGTGGGAAGGCTGGATTGGATGCTGCTTCCTTCCGGCATACGAACACTGATCGGGCCCAAGGCAGGTTTACCTGCCTCCGTTGACACCGAGCGTGCCAACGCTGCCATTCAGCGCTGGTACGGTGAATACAGTCTGCCTGCCGACGTATATGTCGTGAAGAAGGGAACCGATTTGGCGGCGTACGGACGGGCGAATCGTCTGGATGAGAAATCGGCGATATTCCTGAAAAAAGGGTATATTGTGGTGAATTTCAACCTGGAGACGATCCGAAACGGCAATACGGCCAAGCCACATTTGCAATACATTCATGGCCCACTCATGAATCAGTGGCAGCTCGAAGGGTATAGCAATACACATACGGATCCCTACGGGAAGAGATTCAACCTGACAGACGGGGATGTTGTATTCTATCATGCGGATCAGTCCAGTAAAGGAGATTTCAAATCTCAGGTTCCTCACTGATCCAACCCACACTTCAATAACATCTAAAAACCAGCCATTGCCCGATTTCTCTGGGCAGCGGCTGGTTTTTTATGCTGTTCCACTGATGAAAATTAATTCCCTTCACAGGTTACCGCTGCATTGAGGTGAACGACCTGTGAAGCATGGCTGTATGCTCTCTTCCAATTTGCAGGATTTCCCCCTCCTATAGGAAGCGAATGGACCATAACAGGCATCGCATTCAGTCCCTTTTTCAATACGGGGGCCATCCCGCATTGTCATACAGATAGCGGACAAAAGCCATCGGATTGCGGTATGAGTTTTTCCACGCCTCTCCCATACCTGCCTCCAGGAAGCCATACCGTTGATCGCAGCCGTTGCATTCAATGAAATAGAGTCTTTCATCTTCCGTGATGCCAATGTCCAGTCCAAAATCGGCTGCATACGGAATAAACAAGGACAGGATGCGGGCGATATGCAGAGAAAATTCGGAGATACGCTCAAGGGTAGCTCCTACAGGTGCATGAGGCATACAGCGGGTCAGTATATCAGGCACCTGATAGGCAGAGCCTCCTTGAGCAATGTTGGAGACAAAGGTTTGGGGCGGTGAGGTTTTGGCGAACATGCCAGCAATCTCCCAGCCGCCGCTGCCTCCCCGCTGCACAGTGACCCTGATGTCAAAAGGACGTCCCCTGTATTCTGCCAGGGGGATTCGCTGCTGCGCTAGAAAGGGCGCGCGCCTGATCCTCTGGTATATCAGAGGATGAAGTCTCCCTTCAGCCAACGCTACCGTTCTCCAGCCTCTTGCAGAAGGCAAGGAACGGGAATAGGTCAGATGGGTGCGTCCAGGGCTCCTTTTTAACCGCATAATCCCAACTCCGACACTTCCGCTGCACGGCTTTAAGACGAGGTCACCGTGCTGACTCAGCATGGACCGAATCGAGAGAGGAGTAGCTTTTACCGTATGGGGCAAGGCGTGGGCCAATTCAGGGTCCTGCTCCAGCATATGGTGAATCTTGTCTTTACCATAGCGGGTGCGCCCGTTAAACACATAGATTCCTTGTTGAATCAGGTGATCGATCAGCTTGAGTTCACGTCTGTTGTATATGGCTCGCATATGGATCGCACGGGGAATGGGAATATGCACTTTGGTGTATCCGGATGAAATCGGGATGTATCCTGTCACCTTTCCGGTATCCCGTGAAATATGATGAATGGTAAAAAAACAAGGAACCAGCCCGTACATGGCAGCGGCTTCTTCATAGTTAGCCAGTGATTCAGTGCCGATTCTCCCGCTGGAAATTCTGCGATACGTGTTGTTGTTGAGCAGAATGCCGACAAATTCCGGATGCATGGTCATCCTCCTTGTTACCATAGATCATGTAGTCTTTGTACCACATCGTATGCATAAGGAAGATTGTCCCGGATGGACGGGTGTCGCCCGTGGTTGGCCTATTCTTTATTATTAATATTAGTCACCAACAGCCCCTTATCCGGTATATGTTAAGGTATTAGGCCATACAAATGACGGGAGTGCGCCTTTTTGGAGACAGCATGCAAACACGACGGCTATAGAGCCAGGGTCTCCTTTGAAATCAATCAGCAGAGGTTTTTTCATATAGCTAAGTTGTGAGAAGGGTGTGGAGTTATGAGTTTGCGGAAGGTGGCGGTTGTGACGCCGGGGTCGTTTGTTATTCCATCGGGGAGGAGCAGCTCCGTGGAGCGTGTGGTGGAGCAGACCATTCCCTTGGCACAGGAAGTCATGGATGTGCGCATATTCGGAGTGTTGGGAAAAGGGCTTCCGTCCAAGGACGCGATCAACGGTGTACCGTGTTATCGACTTCCATCTGGAGCGAACTACTATCCTTCCTTGCTGCGCAGGCTTCAAAAATGGAGACCGGATATTATCGAAGTGCACAATCGGCCGCTGCTAGCCCAGCGCCTGAAGATGCATCTTCCTGATGTGAAGACAGTACTCAATCTCCATTCCAATACCTTCGTCACGCCTCCGTACATGAGTGAACAGCGGTTTGGGAACATTGCTCGCTGGATGGACGGGATTGTAGTCAACAGCCGTTTTCTACTGGAGGATATTACGACCAGGCATCCGTGGCTGTCGGATAAAATCACGATTAATCACCTCGGGGTTAGCCTTGAGCATTTTACCCCGCCCTTCAGCCCGGCTGCCAAGGCATTAAAGGAAGCAAGGCTTGCTCAGCACGGATGGAGCGGGCGGCGCATTCTCCTGTTTGCCGGACGGCTCATACCCGATAAAGGCGTTCACCACTTAATTGAAACACTGCCACAGATCATTGACAAGCATCCGGACGTGCTGCTGCTCATTATCGGGAGCGCAGCTTACGGCTCGGACCGGGAAACCGCTTATGTAAGGGAATTAAAAAGGGCTGCCAGGCCGTATCAGCAGTGGGTGTGCTTCCGCCCCTTTGTGCCTTATCCGGCTATAGCCGACTGGTACACGCTGGCGGATATCGTGGCTGTTCCATCTGCGCCCAGAGAGGCTTTTGGACTGGTCAACGTTGAGGCAATGGCGGCAGGCGTACCGGTTATCGCATCAAGCGCAGGAGGCATTCCGGAAATTGTAGAGAATGGGGTGACGGGTTACTTGGTACAAAGCGATGATTTTCCTACCGGGCTTGCAGAGCGGATCAACAATCTGCTTCAGGACGAAAATCTTCGCAGACAGATCGGAATGGCTGGCCGTGAAACGGTGCGGCAGCGGTTCAGATGGAACCACACAGCAGAGCGCTGGGTCCATCTGATGCAGACCATCTGATGGAAACCGAGGGGACTGTGGCAGGAGCCCCCCTTGCCGAATAGGATGAAGTAACGATTAGAAGCAGAGGAGAGAGCCGACAGTGAACAAAGCCAGAAGGATCACCAGGGGAAGAGGGAAGAGATCGTACCGGCGATATCCTGGCCGTCTCAAAACATCCACGTTCAGAACGAGCGCGGAACATGGTGGAAGCGAATATGCCCTGGCCGATGATACGATCGGCGCCGCTCATCTTCGGCATCGCAGCGTAAGGAGTGAGGCGATTGAAGACTATTCCGTGTACAGCATTCATCTGTCCCCTGAATCGATTACTTCTTCTAAAATTGCAATCCATTCGGTGGATGTGGATCATTTGAACTTTAATCCGGTGCAAGGGACAACTGACAGGCCGTTAATGCA
This sequence comes from Paenibacillus sp. Cedars, assembly GCF_003184205.1. Lineage (NCBI taxonomy): Bacteria > Bacillati > Bacillota > Bacilli > Caryophanales > Paenibacillaceae > Paenibacillus > Paenibacillus sp. Cedars. The sequence continues at coordinate 4,449,197 of NZ_CP020866.1, read as the reverse complement.
GCAGTTCGGCAATATACCGTTCGTGTTTCCGGAAGACGTGGACGACATCGATGTTGCCGTATCGCTTCAGTCTCCCTATGCCGACGCAAACTATGCGATGGTGGTATCGTGCAGCGATCCGGCATTTCAGGCGGGGGTTAGGTCACGGAACGAACTTCAGGCGGTAGTTGGCATTACAAGAAACGAAGGCAGTCAGCTAGCTGCCGGGTGGGTGTCGTGGATAGCGGTAGGCGGACATTAGGAGTGAAAAAAAGGCGGGGAGGAAACTCCCCGCCCTTTTTGTGTGTACAGGTAGCAGATGGGGGATGAGCATGGCGCATAACCGTACATATGCCGTTACGGTGAGTGAGAGCAAACATACAATAGCATAGATTGCCAAGGAGCAAGTGACGTTACATGGGAGGAGGAGTACGAATATGCGTAATGTGCAGCGGTTAAGACCACGAAGATCGGTTGCACGGCGAGCCTCCAGAAGAGGAGTGCAGCCGGCAGATCCGGCTAACCGTATAACCTACCGTCCTTCGGAACCACAGATCCCAAGAGATAATCATCCGAATCCGTTGGTATCCGTCATTATTCCGGCTATGAATGAAGCAGGCAAAATCGGTGCGGTGATAGCAGAGGCCCGGGCGGTTCACCCCGAAACGGAGGTTATTGTGGTTGCGAATGGATGCAAGGATCAAACGGCATCGGTCGCAGAGCGAATGGGAGCTAAGGTATTATCTTTTGCGGAGCCGCTCGGTAACGATGTTGGACGAAGTGTAGGCGCACAAGCAGCTAAAGGACGAATTCTTCTTTTTACAGACAGCGATATGGTTATTCCTTCTGGTGAATTAAGGCCATTCGTACAGGCGGTGCTGTCTGGTGTGGATGTAGCCCTGAACGATTACACCGGCCCTGTCGATCGGTCGCCGGTTCACCGGGTTATTCTTGCGAAATATACATTAAATACGATTCTGGGCAGGTCTGATTTGCGGGGAGCGTCCTTGACAGCCGTGCCGCATGCATTAAGCCGCCGGGCGCTCGATGTCATGGGTGCAAGGGAACTGTCGATTCCTCCCAAAGCGCAGGCGGCTGCAATGAGCCGGGGGCTGCGGGTGGAGGCGGTTTATCGCGTTGAGGTTGGACGCTTGAACCCGGGACGGACAACTGGCGGGGATCCGCTCGAAATGCTGGTGCTGGGCGATCATCTGGAAGCACTGGAAGCCGTGATTGCGGAGCGGGGCGTCCGCGGCGGATATCACGATGGTGGACGAAGACGGAGCTTGGTGAGGTGAGCACGTGCAGAAGGTAATTTATAAAAAATCATTCCGATCAGGCCGTTACAGCCAAAGGCGTTCAAGAAAAGCAAAGAGCTCCCCCCGAGCCTCCACAGCCTTCCGATCCTCGCTGAGCAGTCGGTGGCAACGGCTGGCATGGAGTGCGGGGGGCATGGCTGGCAAAAGGAACAGGACTGTTTCCAGCAGTGCGGCCTCGGCTGCCTTTGGACAGTGGTTGTATTCCAGTGGAATTCCCCGGCACCAATTCTACCATGTAATGCCGAGTGCAGCTGAAGCTTTCCGGCGCGGGTACGCCAGAAGCTCCAGGGAGCCTGTCCCCGCGCCACTGCTGCCGCCTCTGAACGGGCGCGTTTCCGTTATCGTGTCTGCCTGCAATGAGGCAAGCTCGATCCCGATGGTGCTGCGGGAGCTGAAGCGACTTCCATTCCATGAGATCATTGTGGTCGAGAATGGAAGTCAGGACCACACGTACGCTGCAGCACGTTCATTTGAAGGGGTCATTGTTGCGCATATTCCGGATCGTCTGGGGCATGACGTGGCCCGTGCCATGGGGGCCAAGATGAGCACTGGCGACATCATCCTGTTCATGGACGGGGATATGCCGGTATCTGCCGAGAAACTGAGCTCGTATCTGGTGGCGGCAGATCGGGGAGTTGATGTAGCTTTAAACGATATTATGCCGCTGCTGCCGGCTTTTGAACGACAAGATGAGGTTACCCGCTGTAAAACCTTTCTCAATCGAATGATGGGGCGCGATGATCTCGAGGCTAATTCTCTAACGGCTGTGCCGCACGCCATGACAAGGCATGCCATGGAGCGCATTGGGTATGGGAACCTTGCGGTTCCGCCCATGGCCCAGTCCCTGGCTATAAGACAGGGACTTCGGATTGAAGCGGTGCAGACGGTGGATGTTCTCAGTATGAACCGGAGAAGAAAAACGAACCGGGGCAAGGACAATCCGGTGGCAAGGCTGATCATTGGCGATCATGTTGAAGCGCTTGGAGAAACGATGAAAGACCTTGGCGCACGTCTTCAATGGGGACAGGTGTCACGAACGGAACTAGCCTTACGGAGGAACAGCCTATGAGCGGACTTACAAGCATTATTATCCCCACGTTTAATGGACTGCATCTGCTGCGAACTTGCGTGGATCATATTCGTGCTTATACTGAGGTACCCTACGAGATTATCGTGGTAGATAACGGATCCCGGGACGGCACCGGCGAATATTGTCTTCGTGAGAAGCTGCTGCTGATTTCCCTGCCGGAGAACACCGGATTTCCCGTTGCGTGCAACCGCGGTCTTCGGATGGCTTCGGGTGACCAATTACTGCTGCTGAACAACGATGTCTTTGTCTCGCCTCGCTGGCTGACGTTATTGCTGGAGGCGCTGTACAGCCGGGAGGAGATCGGGATCGTTGGACCTGTAACGAATTACGCAAGCGGAATTCAGCAGGTGGAGGCAGGGTATACGGACATCACGGGTTACATCCATGAAGCGGAGCGCTGGAATGTGACGAATCCGGGGCGCTGGCAGGAAGTGAACCGCATTGTCGGACTATGTTATCTGTTTAAGCGCACGGTCATGAACCGGGTTGGACTGCTGGATGAAATGTTCTCGCCCGGTCATTACGAGGATGATGATTACTGTTATCGTGCCCGTCTTGGCGGGTTCAAGCTATTGGTCGCAGGCAACGTTCTGGTACATCATGAGGGCAGCGCGAGCTTCCGGAATCGGTTTCCGGGCGGGTTCCAGGACCTGATTGAACGAAACCGGAAACGGTTTGTGGAAAAATGGAACGTGGACCCATTACAATTCATCGAGGAGAGAGGTGACGCATCATGAAGGGCGTATTATTGGCGGGAGGAAACGGCACCCGGCTCCTTCCGCTAACGAAATATATGAATAAGCACCTGCTTCCGGTAGGAAAGCATCCGATGATTGCATATGGAATACACAAGCTCCAGCAGGCTGGCATTGATGACATTTTGTTAATTACCGGCTCCAAATCGGTTGGTCTGTATGCGGAGTATTTGGAGAACGGACGGAATTTCGGTGTCAATCTAACCTACAGGGTGCAGGAACAAGCGGGGGGTATCGCGGAAGCGCTGGAGCTTGCCAAGGGATTCATCCCGCCAGACGAGAAATTTGTTGTTCTCCTGGGGGATAACTTGTTTCAGGATGATTTAAAGCCCTTCATCCAGTGTTATACACAGCAGCCGCCTGGTACTGCAATGGTGCTGCTCAGCCCTACGGATAATCCTCATCGGTACGGCGTGCCTGTTTTTGCGGAGGATGGCAGTGGGAAACTGCTCTTCATTGAGGAGAAACCCGTAAATCCCCGGAGCCGTCATGCGGTGACCGGAATATATATGTATGACCATAGTGTGTTTGAAATCATCAGCCGAATCAGTCCGTCGGACCGAGGGGAATTGGAGATTACCGATGTCAATAATCTGTACGCAACTGCTGGGACACTGGTGTATGACATTCTGCAGCAATGGTGGTGTGATGCCGGTACTTTTGAATCGCTGCAGGAGGCGGCTGTACACATGAAGGATGCATTGCCATGAAAAGACGACGTGCAGCGAGAGCCATGCTCAATACCACAGAGAAACGGGAAGGGGGATCCGGGGAGAATTACCGAGCCGGTTACCAGGCAGGCTATGCACTGGGACTGAGGCTTGGACAGGAGGATCGAGGCAGTGTATTTGATGGAACGAGCATTATAATTCCTGCCCATCCGCATCATGATTCAGCCGTTCAAGTCATTCAGCATGTGGAGACCATGACCCCCCACCTGTATGAAGTGCTTGTTGCAGATGCTGGGGCCACACCGGCCACAAGACGGTATATTCATGGACGGAGCGGAGCCATACGGCATATTAAGGGGAAGAGCGGCGACAATCTTGCTGTTGTCATAAACAGGGCCATCTCCACATCGCTTGGTGAATATATCGCCGTATTGGCTTATGATGCTCCGAATCTGGACAACTGGCTGGGGGTACTGATATGGGAGCTTGAGCGCGAGCCTGCTATCCGAATGGTCTATGCCAGTTCCGGGGGCTTGACGACGACACAAGAGGCGGCACAGCAAGTCCCGCTTTCCGGACAGAAATTAAGCTGCTTGCTGTTCAGGCGTAAACTTCCGGAAGAGATCGGATTGTGGATGGAGGATATCGGTTCTGCAGAGGATAGCATGCTCAAATGGCTGGAACGGATACCGGTGGAGCAGAGGTCCAGAATTGAGGCATCCACCGTATTTGCAGGAGGAAAGTTATAGCGGGTGTTTTGCACGGAGAATCCGTTCTCCGCATATGCTGAACAGATAGAAGAGTGAAGGGGAGTACCGACGTGGAAAGCAAAATTGATGATATGATTGCGCATCTTTCACATTCTCAGCAGCAGCTGGCCCGGATATTGGAAGCTCAGCGCCATGCTGCTGTTCGCATGGCTCAAATTATACATTCTCTTCCTGATTATGAACTTCAGCTTGCTGAAGGATCAAGATCATCTGGAGGGCATACGGTACAAGTTAATCGCAGTATCGTGTCTTATCTGAATGCGATGGCGGACCTGCAGCAAACGGCGGCGGACAGCCTGGAGATTGTATTAAAGGAACTGAGAGAGCAGGATGAAGAATAACCCGGTATCGTTACCGGATGACAGAGGCGGGAGTGCAGTTGAGCAAAGAAGAGTCTTTGATGCGTATGCTGGAAGCGGCCGTCGCCATTCAGCGCGAGACCTCTCTGATCCTGGAGGGCAAGGCCGTCGAAGCGGAGAAGGTTCGTCAATGGGTGTTGTCCCAAGAGCCCTCAATGGGCGGATTGAAGGATTCGCTGGTCATTCATGAGCAGATTGTGGAGCAGATCGAGGGACTGACGCGTATCGGATCAGGTCTATGCCGAAATCTGCGAGTGGCTTTAGGTACCGAGGATCAGGCTGCCAGCGGAGGTTTTGACGAGTTTGATTTTGGAGAATCGGACTGATGATTACACGTACCCACCGGGAACATACAGCAAGAGTGGCCATGATCTCATCCATTGCCAGAAGTCAGGAGGCGCTGGCAGACATACTTCAGAACATTGCAGAGGTTTCTGCTCATTCTGATGTGACCGCGCGAAAGCTTGCAGAGAATATTCGATTATTGACCGGCTACCAGTCGGTCATGACTGAAATGCTGACAGGAATTCCCTTGAACCGGACCCAATGGGGATCTCCTTCATCCCCATGGCTTGCGGTTGGACGCATAGCCAACTCTAGTACAGCAGCACAGGAAGAATCAAAGGACTCAGGAGGTTAAAGGATGAAAGTGAAATCAACGGTTTTACGAACGCGAAGACGTACACGTCCTATCGGCAGCAGAAAAATATCCTCAGCTGTAAGACGTTTGAAGGTCGTAAAGGGCGTGAGACGGCGTCGTGGCGTCAGCTCCAGCTTACGTAAACGTCGCGGAATCCGGGGGCGCTACCGTTTAAGAAGAAGCGGACGTGTGTTCTTTCCGGCCTCTTCCCAAGCGTATAATCAGGGCTACAATCAGGCCTATGATGAAGGGTTTAAATCGGGTTTTGCACAAGGATATGAAGACGGTCAAATCCCACCTGCGCCGGTATGACGGCAGGCAGGGCGGCTCTCACGGAAGGCTTGAATCCGTGGGAGACCGCTCTTTTTTATTTTTTTGCCAATCCTGTCATGACCAGGCTAGACGTAAGGGCATCCGCCAAATTCCCCGTCTCAGGGACAGTCGTCCATGATGCATTCGTCCTCTTGGCATATAGTTATATGAACCTTTGTAAATCCCATAAGAGACAGGGTGGAAATGGTGAGTTTATCGAAGCGTACAGGTCAGAAGGAGGGCTACCGGGCAGGTTACAGTGAAGGTTACCGTTTGGGTGGGTGCCGTGCGCTGATCGATCGTATTCCAACCGAGCCCCCGCCATATTTCAATGTGAAGGTCATGTATGTCCCCCAAGGCTTTGAATCCATTGATGAAGGAGTATCCAGCGGACTTGGCAAAATCGTCAGGGAATGCATCGTCGTACGTCCGGAACAGGTGCTGGAAGCAGCCTTGCAGCAGAGACCGGATATCATTCTGGTCATGAACGGTCTGCATGTTTTTCCGGATGATTTTCAGCATTCGATGACTCAGCTCCGCGAAGCAGGCTTCCGAACGGCCATCTGGTTTGTGGATGATCCGTATTTCACAGAGGAAACACCGGGGCTGGCACAACACTTTGATGTTGTGTTCACGCATGAGCTGAGCTGTGTTCCATTATATCAAAGTGTCGGGGTGAGGGAGGTTTATTATCTTCCTTTGGGGGTTCATCCGGAGCTGTTTACCCCGTTGATGGCAGGGCCGGCTTATCGTTCGGACATTTGCTTCATCGGGAATGCGTTTCGAAACCGTGCGGCCTTGTTTGATGAATTGGCACCGTTCTTGAAGGGAAAGCAGGTTCGCATCATCGGAGGCTACTGGGAGCGGCTTGCCCGCTATAAAGAGCTCTCCCCCTTCATACACAGCGGTTTCATACCGCCTGCGGAAACCGTGAAATTCTACAACGGCGCCAAAATTGTAATCAACCTGCACAGGCCAACCCAGAGCGGTGATGACAACCGCAACAGCCTGAATTTACCGGGCCGTTCGATCAATCCGCGGACATTTGAGATCAATGCTTGCGGAACACTGCAAATTACGGATATCCGGGAGGATCTGAGCCATTATTACACGCCTGGGATCGACATCGAGACCTTTGGTTCTGTCCAAGAATTGAAACATAAGATTTCCTATTATCTTTCTCAGGAGGATCAGCGCAGAAGTATAGCGCAGCGAGCGCTGCAGACGACCATGACGAGACATACGTATGTTCACCGACTGCCTGAACTTCTGACATTGATCGAGGCCCAACGTTTGAATTAGCAAGTTGTCCGAGCAAATATCAGGGAGGAGCGAAGCGGATGCCTAAAAGTTTAGCTGCCGGACCCCGTCGGTCCGCCGTATCCGATGCATATGGACGAGGCAGGAATGCAGGTATGCACGCCGGATATGATGAGGGGTATTTTCGAGGGAAATCACAGGGTATCGTTAACCGGGTTGTCTATACGCCGCCTGTGAGGGATATCCATGTGTTGTTTGTCAGCTCGGGAAAAGGATTTCCTTACTCGCCGATTGACGAGGCGATTATTGGTACACTGCACGGCATGGTACGCCAGGTTTCATTGACGGATGCCAAGCAGGACGTAGCTGCAGAAGCAAGCCGTACGCGGCCGGATCTTGTACTGGTGCTTGACGGCATGTATTTGCCTGTGGAACAGATGGATGCGGTTCGGGCCATGGATATTCGGACGGCCGTCTGGATGACGGACGATCCGTATTATACGGATATGACCGTAGACTGGATCCACCACTACGATTATGTATTTACACTGGAACTGAACTGCGTGGCCCATTATCAGAACTTAGGCTGCTCCCAGGTTCACTATTTGCCGTTTGCCGCGTTTCCCGTACACTATCGTCCGATTGCCATGCCGGGAGCAGCTAAGCGGGATATCGGTTTTGTTGGTACAGCGTATCCGAAGCGAATTCAGTTTTTTGAGCCCATTATGGACCAATTGATGGCACACCGGACCTTTATTAACGGTAACTGGTGGGAGAAATTCCCGGGTTACGGCCGATTTAACAACCAGATTGAGATCAACAAGTGGATGGGTCCGGCGGAGACTGCGGACGTATATAACAGCGCCAAGATTGTTATCAATTTGCACCGTGCGGTGGATGACGATGAAATCAATCAGAACAGCGGACATATACCGGCGGCTTCCCCGAATCCGCGTACGTTTGAGATTAGTGCTTGCGGCACGCTTCAGCTCTGCGATGAGCGGTCAGATCTGGCGCGGTTCTATACACCAGGTGTGGAGATTGACACCTACCGGTCTCAGGGTGAGCTGCTGGAGAAGGTAGAGTACTATCTTGCTAACGACCACCTGAGAAAAGAGATCGCACATCGTGCCCTGGAGAGAACCTATCAGGAGCATACCTATGCACACCGCCTGAATACGCTCTTCTCGGTTATCTTTCCTTGATCCTGGCTCAGAAATAGTTCAATGATGGGGGAACAAGCGTCGTTACGGTGTCTTTGTTTTTCTAATATATTGTACCAACTGGGTGAAAAGGAGGTGGATCGCATCCGGTACTGCCACAATCACGGTTACTGTAGATGCGGATAATACCGATGGCCTTTAAACCGAAAATGTTGATTTTTTCACACGTATCCAATCCATCCAGCATTACGGGAGCGGAGAAGCTGCTTCTGTTCTTCTGCGGACAGATGACTCCTTATTTTGATTGCGTTCTGGTTGCACCGAACGAAGGCCGGCTGACTATATTGGCGAGACAATCCGGGATTACGGTCAAAATCCACAGAATTCCATTGTTTCACAGCGTGTATACACCGGGTTCCAATCTTTTGGCCGAAGCCAATAAGCTGATGGCAACATCGGTTTTCCGTGGATTGATGAAATGGATTGCAGGTGAGGCCCCGCAGGTAATTCTGACAAATACGTGTGTGCACTTTATGCCGGCAGCAGCGGGCAAGAGACTTGGAATTCCCGTAGTATGGCAATTGACCGAAAAAATTACGGAAAACGGGAACGCCCATTTGGCCACTTCGTTAATCCATCAGTACAGCAACTGGCTGGTCAGCATTTCCGAATCCGTAGCCGAGAGTTTCCCGGTGGAAGTCAGGCAGTCCAAAATGACGGTACTCCCTCCATCCTGGATTGAGTCTGATATTCAGCCAGCCGCATGGGCGACAACGAGAGCTTCCTTTCGCGGCAGTCTCGGCATCACTGCAAATCAACCGTTAATTGGTATGATTTCTTCATTTCTGATCGAGAGCAAAGGGGTGCATCACTTCATAGACATGGCGCTCTCGCTCAAGGATGCTTACCCCGACGCAGCCTTTCTCATCGTTGGGAGTGCGCTGAATCCGGATTATGACATATTGTGCCGCGATCGCATTGCTTCGGCGGGAGCTCAGCATCGTTTCATATTTGCCGGATCTCAAGACGATATCACTCAAGTATATTGTGCCCTTGATGTCGTGGTGGTACCGAGTCTGATACCGGAGGGATTCGGATTAACGGCTCTGGAGGGGCTGCTGCACGGGAAGCCGGTTGTAGCCTACGCATCAGGAGGACTTCAGGAGGTCCTGACGGCTGCCGGATGCCCGCATCTGCTCGCGATTCCCGGGAGCCCGGCCTCACTGGCAGAGAAGGTGAGGTTCATCCTGGATCAGCCGGATCGGGGCGAGGCTCTGGGTATGCAGAACCGCCTTCAGATCCAGGCTGTATTTGGTCCAGAGGTGTACGGAATGCGATTGAACGGCATGGTTTCACGCTGGATGAATGAATATCCTGCATGGTTTCAGGTGACGGCAAGACGGGTGAAGCGCCGGGTTGTTCCGGCGAGACGACGTAAGCAGAATAGCCGCAGGAAGAAACGAAGTGCTGCTGTTGCGCGTCGGTTATTCGTTCGTAGACGAACCAAGAGACCGGAAGGCAGGGCGACCAGGCGACGGGCATCAAGGCTTAGACTACGCAGAACGTCCGCAAGGCGACGAAAGGCATGAGACGAGGTCAACAGCAGAGCGGTGAACGGTCTAGGCTTACTTCAAAAAGTCCGCTTCCGTTCTGCTGTCTCACGAAAGCGAGAAGAATGGTCGTGCTACGGAGTTATCGCCTTCGGATCTGTGATTAAGTTGGCAAGGGAGAATCCGATATGAAAGTCATGACGATCTTGGGTACGAGGCCCGAAATTATCCGATTAAGCTTGATCATTCCTCTTCTAGACCAGTATGCAACGCGGCATGTGCTTGTGCATACGGGACAAAATTTCACCAATACCTTAAGCGGGGTCTTCTTCTCGGAGATGGGGCTCCGCAGTCCGGACTATGTGCTTCAGGACCGCCAGGCCACGCTGGGAGGCCAGTTGTCCGTTATGTTCAGCCGAATGGAGGAAATATTGGAACAGGAGCAGCCGGACACGGTTCTGCTGCTGGGTGATACAAACAGTGCGTTATGTGCTGTGCTGGCAGAGCGTCTGGGATACCCGGTGGTGCATATGGAAGCCGGAAACCGCTGCTTTGATCTGGATGTGCCTGAAGAGAAGAACCGCAAAGTCATAGATGCGGTGTCCTCCATCAATATGCCCTATACAAACTACAGCAAGAATCATCTGCTTCGAGAGGGAGTGCCTAGTCAACGCATTGTCCTGACAGGGAACCCGATCTATGAAGTGATGAAGCATTACGAAGCTCAGGTCAATCAGAGCCGGATTATGGAGAAGCTGTCGCTCTCCCCCCAGCAATATTTTCTGATTACGATACACCGTTCAGAGAATGTGGATCGACCTGAGAATTTAACGGAAATATTAAATGGGTTAAATGCGGTCGCTGAAACGTTCGGAAAGCGACTCATATGCAGTTTGCATCCCCGGACGGCCTCGCGTCTTGAAGGGGCCAAGGATGTTCAACTTCATCCGCTTATTGAATTTCATGAGCCATTCGGCTTTTTTGATTTTGTACGACTCGAGAAAGAGGCACTCTGCGCGATCACGGACAGCGGTACGGTGCAGGAGGAGTGCTGCATCATGCACGTTCCTACGGTAACGGTTCGCCGGACGACGGAGCGGCCGGAAACTGTGGACTGCGGAAGCAACATCGTCTCCGGTTTGAATGCTGAGCGTATCCATGGAGCGGTCAAACTGATGACGCAGCTGGGTCGTGACTGGGTGTGCCCTGAGGGGTATTTAGCGGACAATGTGTCGCGTACCGTCGTAAAATATGTGCTTGGAGGGAAAGTGAATGTTCACTAATCAACGGATTTTGGTGACTGGCGGCACAGGCTCTTGGGGACATGAACTGATCACGCAGCTTCTGCCGCTAAATCCTAAGCAGGTCATCGTTTATTCCAGAAGCGAGGCTACGCAGGTGGCTATGGACCGTGAGTTTGAAGATCCAAGACTCACTTTCCGAATCGGAGATATTCGCGACAAGGAAGCTCTAACAGCAGCCTGTCAGGATGTGGATTATGTATTCCATCTGGCGGCACTGAAGCACGTTCCTGTGTGCGAAGAGCATCCCTATGAAGCTCTGAAAACCAATGTGGTCGGCACACAGCATGTCATTGAGGCTGCTATTGAAAATCAAGTGAAAAAAGTGATCTATATTTCAACGGATAAGGCAGCGAATCCATCCAACTTTTACGGCATGACCAAAGCGATTGGCGAGAAACTAATCGTGTATGCTAATCTGTTGAGTAGGCACACCAAATTTGTCTGTGTGCGGGGTGGAAATGTTCTTGGAACGAACGGAAGCGTTGTTCATGTATTCAAGAATCAGATCCGGCAGAAGGGTCAGATCAGCATCACGGACCATAACATGACCCGATTTTTCCTGACCTTGAAGGATGCGATATCCCTGCTGTTCAAGGCATCAATTGAAAGTGTAGGCGGCGAAATTTTTGTTATGATGATGCCGACCTGCCGCATTGTGGACTTGGCAGAAGTACTGATAGATGCTTCTGGCAGAAGCGACGTTACACTTGTTGAAACGGGTATTCGGCCGGGTGAGAAGATTCATGAAATTCTTATGAGTGATTTTGAAAGCTTGACTACGGTGGTTTATGATGATGAATACCTGGTCATATTGCCGACACTCGAAATTCCCGATCTGAAGGAGCGGTATCAGGGCTTATCCAAAGTATCCTTCAACAGCTTCAGCTCGGAGCATCAATTAATGACCAAGGCCGAGATACGCGAAATCCTTCAACGCGGAGGATTCTTGCCATGAAGATGCTCATTCTCGGGGGCAACGGTATGGCGGGACATATGCTTGTTCAGTACTTTCAGTCGTTCGGCAAGCATCATGTCTTTTACACGACCCGGGACAGACATGATTCACAAGGCCTTGTGCTGGATGTAACCGATATGAGTGCCGTGGAGCATATAATCAAAGCGGTTCGGCCGCATATGATCATCAACGCTGTAGGTGTTTTGAATCAACGGGCAGATGATGACAAAATTAATGCATATCATATCAACGGATTTTTGCCTCATCGTCTGCGGTATTTAGCGGACGCCATATCGGCCCGACTTATTCATATCAGCACGGATTGCGTGTTTCTCGGAGACAAAGGGGGTTATCGGGAAGACGATCTTCCCGATGGCGTGACTTCCTATGCGTTAACGAAAGCACTGGGCGAAGTGCAGGACCCGGATCACCTAACGATTCGCACCTCCATTATAGGACCCGAAATCCGGCAGAGTGGAATCGGTTTGTTCAACTGGTTTATGAAGCAGCGAGGTCAAGTTTCCGGTTATCGCGCCGTGCAGTGGAACGGGGTAACCACGCTTGAGCTTGCTAAAGCGATCGAGTTCTTCATGAATAAGGACGTCGGGGGTCTGATACATCTCGGACATCCGAATCCGGTAAGCAAATACGATCTGCTGCTGCTGTTCAAGGACATATGGGGAAAACATGATGTTGTTGTAGTGCCAACCGACGATATGGTTCAGGATCGGACTCTGCGAAGCACGCGGCTGGATGCGTTATATCCATTCCCGGATTATGTTCAAATGTTAAAGGAGATGTACGCATGGCAGCAGGATCATTAAAGGATCAAAAAATTCTCATAACAGGGGCAGCAGGTTTTACCGGCTTGCATGCTTGCGACTATTTCGTCCGGCAGGGATGTACCGTTATTGCTGCCGGGCGGAACAAGCAGGCGCTGGAGTCCATACAAGGCGTCATTCCGGCCGTGTGCCATCTCGAGAACCGTGAACAGGTGGATATTCTGATTCAAGAGAGCCTTCCTGATTATATTTTGCATTTAGCCGGAAAAAATTCAGCTTCAGAGTCCTGGAAACAACCGGCTTCTTACATGGAGAGCAACGTGATGGCCACCATATACCTTCTTGAAGCGCTGAGGCAGCACTGCCCCGATAGCCGTTTGGTTATGGTAGGCTCCAGGTTAAGTGTGGACCCTGCAAAAGGTGCGGCTGCCGTTCCTCATCCTTACAGCCTCAGTAAAACCTTTGCCAGCTGGTCCGCAGCTGCCTGGCATGGTTTGTACAACCAGCATATCGTTCTGGCTGAGCCGTCCAATCTGATTGGCCCCGGCGAATCAACAGGCTTCTGTACGCTGCTTGCCCGCTATATTGCGGGTTATGAAACAGGTCGAAATTTTCCGTTGTTCCGTATAAGCTCTCGCTACGAATCAAGGGATTTCCTGGACGTTCGGGATGCGGTAGCAGCTTACAGCATATTGCTTCAAGAGGGCACTTCTGGGATGACCTATCCGATCAGTTCCGGTACGGAACATACCCTTGGAGAGCTCGCTGAGGCACTGCTCCTGCATACACAGGCAGCCGTGCCGATGGATTGGGGTCCTGAATCCGCTCCCCTCTCATTAGATTCATTAAATAAAGGAACCGGGGGGCAGCAGGGTACCGAGCTTCTTAAAGCGCTGGGCTGGAATTCACAGTACCCTCTGGAGCGGTCGCTGGCCGATATTATGGATTATGCCAGAATACAGGCACAGCCGTCCTCTTCATAATAGAACAATCAAACGCCGATGGATCGATCATGATCTGATCGGTGTTTTTTTGTACATAAAATTAGGCATGATAAGCAGTAATCTTCCATGTTAAAACCTTTCAGCATACCGATTCCGGCGCAAGGTCATCCTAAACGATGTTAATACACCTATTATAGAGATGGAGGATGAATCATGATTAAATCCAAAGCCCTCAACCTGACCGTCTCCACAGCATTGCTCCTCAGTATGGCTGCGGTAGCAGGATGCGGCAACACCACAGACGGCAACACGACACGTACAAACAACGTGGACAAGGGTCGTGTTGGTGTGAACTCCGTGCGTAACAACAACCAGCACATTCGCAGCACCCAGCAGCATGACCTGACAAACCTGAAGTACAGCAAAACGCTGTCCCAAAAAGTGTCGGATATCAGTGGCATGGGTCCTGCACATGTATTCGTAACCAATCACAGCGCGTATGTTTCGCTGCCCAAAGAGGGCGCGAACACCAACAGCATTGATGGACATGTTACGGGTATGAGCACGGCAAACCGTTCTGACGGCCGTTCAATGACAGGCATGAACAAAACGAATGTGAGGAACCGTACGTTCAACACTTCGGGTACAGGCAGTGTGGGGCTTCTGAGCAATATGGCTAGAGGCACAGAGCGTGTCGTGGAGAATACCACTCGTGCTGTAGAAAACACAACAGGTCTTGGCCGAACCGCCGATAACCGCGGCTTTGGCGTTAACGGAACGACGACGAATGGCGGTTTTGGCGGCAGCAACTATAATACGTTAAACGGAACGCGCAATAACGGACTTATGGGTACTAACGGAACTCGTACCAATGATTATATGGGGTACGGCACGCGTACCAACAGTCTTACCGGTACCGACGGGACGGTAAACAATACTCATATGGGAACTGGCATCAATGGAGTGCCTTATGGAACTTACGGAAACAACATGGGCATGATGAGCGCTCGTGAAGAGGTTCCTCAGCATGTGCGTCATGAAATTACGAACAAGATTCGTAAAACCGCTCCACATATCAGTCAAGTATATGTTTCCACAGATGAGGGATTTTATCAGCATGCCAAAGGTTTTGTAACGGGGGGTAACGCCAAGAATACGGTTGGAACACTTTCCCGTGATTTTGGGTCATGGATTAACCGTGTGTTCCCGCTTCATGTAGGAACTCGTGATGGTATGAATGATACACGCGGCAACATGAGTAAAAATGATACGGACGACGGTTGGTTTGGCGGCAATCGAAACAGCCGGTAAAATTTCTATACAAAAAGGAGCTGCCCTGTAGGATTGAAATCATCCTATCCTAGGCGGCTCCTTTGCTATTTATAATGAATGCTATACCTTAATGTTTGCGTTGTCCTTGAATCCATACTCCTTGCAGCTCAAGATCGCTGGAAAGAACGAGGATGTCGGCGAGTTTGCCGGCTTCAAGCGATCCCGTGCGATCGGCGATGCCAATTTTTCTGGCTGGATTCATACTTCCGATGGTGGAGGCCTGCTCAATGCTGAGTCCAACCTCCCGAACCAGCAGCTGGAACCCTTTAATCATCGTTAATGTGCTGCCCGCGAGACTGTCTCTGTTATGCTTGAGCGTGGCAATGCCCTTCTCAACAACAACGGGCAAATCACCCAGCGTATATTCGCCGTCAGGCATGCCGGTAGCCGACATGGCATCCGTGATGAGAATCAGATTCCCATCCTGCTTCATGCGGGCCAGTATCCGAATTGCCGCGGGGTGGACGTGGATGCCGTCTGCAATGATTTCGCAGCTTAACCGATCATCGCCAAGCATCGCACCAACCACGCCTGGCTTGCGGTGGTGAAGCCCTGTCATCGCATTAAACGTGTGCACGCCATGACTAAGGCCGGCCTCGACAGCGGCTTCTACTTCCTCATAGGTTGCATCCGTATGACCCAGGGCAGCCACGATTCCGTGTTGATCCAGCCACGAGATTGCCTCTAGTGCCCCTTCACGCTCGGGTGCAAGGGTGACCTGACGAACCAGCCCCGGATATTGAGATACCCATTCTTCCAGCCACCTGATATTCGCGTGGACGATATGCTCCGGATTTTGCGCACCTGGCCATTTTGGGCTGATAAACGGGCCTTCGAGATGGACGCCTTCCAGTCTGGTATAAGACATGCCCTGATTACGATAGTCGCTTACTTCCTTCAGTACCCGATCGATTGCTTTTTTAGGCGCAGTCATCGTGGTAGCAAGCATCGCCGTGGTGCCCTGAGAGCTGTGGAAGGATGTAATTTGATCCAAAACATCCTTCGTTGCGTCCATAAAATCCTCACCGTTACCGCCGTGAACATGGATGTCAATAAAGCCAGGTACGATATAGCCATCGGGCTGATGGATAACCTCTGCGGCTGCCTGTTTAAGGCTTGCAGGGAGTTCGGAAACATCACCAGCGTATGCGATGTTCTCGCCTTGAATGGCCAGCACACCGTCTGTACGGATGCCTCTGGGCGTCAGTACTTGACCATACAACAATTGGACAGCATTCTTGGCTTCGCTGCTCATACCAGCAATCTCCCTGCACCTTGATCCAACAGCACAACAACGTTCGGATGGCACTGAAGAAGTGATGCCGGACACTCGGTCGTGATAGGCCCTTTCAACGCACGATGTACAATCTCGGCTTTATCTTCTCCCCTGACGAGAAGGAGGATTTGGCGGGCTTTGAGGATGGTAGCAACCCCCATCGTGATGGCGTGGGTCGGAACATCCGCAAGCGTTGGGAAGAATCTAGCATTGGCGTTTCGAGTTTTCTCTTGAAGCTCTACCAGATGAGTCCCGCCGCTGAGGCTTTCACCCGGCTCGTTAAAACCGATATGTCCGTTATGTCCAATGCCGAGGAGTTGGAGATCAACAGGTCCAAATTCTTCAAGCATTTTATCGTAATTCAGGCATTCCTCTTCCGGATTGGCCGCGTTGCCATTCGGCACATGAGTCCGTTCGATCTGGATATCTACATGGTTGAAGAATTTTTCATTCATGAAGGTGCGGTAGCTCTCCGGATGATTCTCAGGCAGGCCCACATATTCGTCCAGATTATATGTTGTGGTCTGCGCGAAGCTGACAAGCCCTTGACGGTGCATCTCAATCAACTTGGCATAGAGCCCAACGGGTGTGCTGCCTGTAGCCAGTCCCAGTGTAGCGCGCGGATTGGTGTGCAGCAAACTGGTGATCAGGTTTGCGCCCGTTTGCACGAATTGTTCTTCATCGCGGAATGTGTAAATATTCATTAGTTATTGTCCTCCTCGGCTTTTGCGATAGTTTTGAACATTAAGATATGACTGCTCCAGACGGGGAACATACGTGGAGAAGTCCCGACTGGCCATACCCATGAACAGAATGTCTATAATGTGAAGCTGGGCAATGCGAGAGGCCATGTCACCTCGGCGCATTCCTTCCTCCAGCGAGGACGAATACAGTGTAATGTCCGCCATGGAGGAGATGGCACTGCTTCGGTAGGAAGTAACGCTGATCGTAAATGCGCCTGTGTCTTTGGCACACGCCAACGCATCGATGGTTTCCGGCGTTTCGCCGGAGTATGAAACGGCCACGGCAACATCACTTGAAGTCAGCGTGGAGGCTGAGGTGATCTGCATGTGGGAGTCTGCAAAAGCGGTGCAGTTTTTCCCGATCCGGATCAGCTTCTGGTAAAAGTCCTGTGCCACAATAGAGGACGTTGCCACACCATACAGGTCAATGCGTTTTGCCCGGCATAGGGCATCCACTGCGCGCTCCAGCTGCCCCAAATCCAGAAGCTCTGTCGTATCCCGAATCGACGTCAGGTGATTGGATTCAATCGCCTCTACGATTCCGGCAAGCGGATTGCCTGCAACGATGTCCTGATAACGGGTGCTTCCTGTGCGTGAAGCCAACTCGGCATGGGCGATCTCTGCGGCAAGCTTGAGCTTGAAATCAGGATATCCCTTGCACTGAAAGTTCTTGCAAAAGCGGGTGACTGTGGCAGCGCTGACCTCGCACTGATCTGCAAGATCTTTAATGCCCATATGCACAATCTCGGATGGAGCTGTCAAAATAAACTCTGCGAGCCGTCGTTCCTGACGGGGCAGGCTTTCCTTTTCGACAGAGATAATATGCAAGATTGGTGTCATCAAAAGCCTCCTTCAAGGTTCCCGGTGAGCTTATTTGTGGCATAACGGATGGGATCTGATTTGAAAATTATTTTTAAAAAAATGAAAAAATAAAGAAAATAATTTTTACTCCCCCACATCATAAAGGAACCTTCGGGAGGAATCAAGGATAAAAATCATCAACATGAACCCAGCGCCCAAATTGATGGCCCCTTCCGCACCTTCCCCCCTTCTCCAACATAAGATGAGTTGACTGTATCCCTTACCCTTGTTAGACCACACATACCCGGGCAAGGAGGGGTGACACCATTGAAGGGGACCGACCATAATAGCAAGTTCTTGTTAACCCACCGTGAACGCGAAGTATTTGAATTGCTAGTGCAAGACAAAACGACTCGCGATATCGCCGGGCAGTTGTTTATTAGCGAGAAGACGGTGCGTAACCACATCTCCAATGTCATGCAGAAGCTAAATGTTAAGGGCCGTTCGCAAGCTGTCGTTGAGTTGATAAAACTCGGTGAGTTGAAGATCTGACACCATGCCGGTTGCACGTAACGAAAGCACAGCGAAAGCCTTCCTTCCCGATTCTTACCGGGATTGAGAAGGCTTTTTTGTGTTAAAATGGATGGTAGCTGCTTCTTAATAAATGGCAACGGGTTTGGAGCGTAACTACATATCGAATGTCATGTGAAAATGAATCGGGTAGACTAGCTATTTAGTACAAATAGCCTGCACATGTTGGAGGTGGAATAAACGTGGGATGGATATTGGGAACCATGGTCGTTGTCATCCTTGTTGTCTTCGCCGTTACAGGAATGAAGCGTAAGTCGAGCAGCGTTAGGGGAAGCAACGTCATCCAGTTAAAATCAAAAGCAAACTTGAAAATCGGCAGCGAAAATAACGCTCAGCCCTGCAGTCGATGCCGACACAAGCGCCAACTGACCTTCTGCGCGGATGATGCCGGTGCCGTAAGAGGTTTATGTAACGAATGCAGAAGAGAGCTTGAACAGCATCAGGAATTATATCCGGTATAGCCCATCATATGGAGCTGTATCATAAGAGGAAGTGCGAGGGAAACCTAAACTGCGCGCTGCCTTTTTTTTAGTGAAAAAGTACATATAGATGCAACCCGCTTCGGGTTGACGAGGACTCCCTAACTTCGGCAAGATTGTGTATAGTGAATAACAGTTCCTAGTCGAAAGGGAGTGCGAGAACTTGAACAGGTTTGGCAGGCTGAATACACTGCGGAATCAAATCTTCCTTGGATTTATGCTGGTGATGATCATTGTGCTGGCATTAGTCGGGGTTTTTGTATACGACCAGGTATCCGTACTGCTGCGCAACAGCGCCGAGAAGCATATTCAGCAGACGGCTGTGCAGGCAACAGGCAAGCTGGATGCGCTGCTCAAGCAGGTGGATACACTCACGGCGCAAATTTCTACCAACGCAACGGTTCAGCGCTATCTGGCACAGGAAACTGCTGGCAAGCCGATCAGCTTCGGAGAACGGCAATCGCTCCAGCAGGAGGTCCGCAAATATGAATCTTACGCTACAGGCATTCGTTCACTTGAATTATATACGACGGACTACCGGCGGCTGTTTCCGCTGGATGAAGGCAGTCTGACGAGCCGGGTCGGGGTCGATTGGATCTTGGCGGCCGATGCGGGAAAGGGGAGGCTGGTTTGGTTCGGACAGGATCCGAAGGACCCGGAGGTGGTGGTGGCTGTTCGGAGAATCCGGCTGATTGACCATTCCTTTGCCCATGGCGGATACCTGCTTGTGAAGCTGGAGAAGGATTATTTTGCGCTTGCTGATTCCACTGGCGGCACGGCTGGCGATTCGCGTGAAACGATGGGGCTGTTTGATCAGGCGGGAAATGAAATATCATCGGATTTTGCGACAGCGGTGGACGCGAAGGATGTTCTGCATCGTGAAGGGGAGACGGTTGCCATTGGCAATGAGGACTTCATCGCCGTACAGAAGCAGTCGGAGGCGACAGGGTGGAACCTGGTCATCCTGACGCCTGTGGATTATACTACCGAAGGCATAGCGGTACTGCGGACCGCGATTATCGTATCCGGGGGCGTCGGTGCGCTGCTGTTTCTATTCTTAAGCTTTATCCTGACCACCATGATCATCCGTCCGATTTTGAATCTGATCAAAGCCATGCGCGGCGTAAGGCTGGGAACCCTTAAACCGATTCCGGTCACCTCGAAGACAATGGAGATCAATGAGC
Source organism: Paenibacillus sp. Cedars (assembly GCF_003184205.1). Classification (NCBI taxonomy): domain Bacteria; kingdom Bacillati; phylum Bacillota; class Bacilli; order Caryophanales; family Paenibacillaceae; genus Paenibacillus; species Paenibacillus sp. Cedars. Next base: position 4,428,938 of record NZ_CP020866.1, on the reverse strand, counting down.
TTAACAATTCGTACAACCAGATGGTTGACTCGCTGAACGAATTAATCGAGGTTGTATACGAGAAGGAGATTATTCAGAGCCGAACGGAGCTTAAGGCTCTGCAAGCGCAGATCAATCCGCACTTTCTTTTCAATACTTTGGAAGCGTTTTACTGGGCCTTGGATGATCAGGGGGAAGAGGAACTGGCTCAAATCGTGGTCGCGATGTCTGGATTGTTCCGTTACGTTATCAACAGAAAAGACGAGGATGAATGGGTATCGATCCGGGATGAGCTTGACCATGCGGAGCGTTATTTGATGATTATGAAAATGCGGATGCTGGACAGGCTGTCCTGGAGAATTGAGGCAGATGAAGCGAGCCGTCATGTGCCGATTCCAAAGCTGCTGATTCAGCCAATCGTGGAGAATGCGATTCTGCACGGGGTGGAGCAGAGGCTGGGTCCAGGCACCGTAATCGTGCGTGCACAAGCTGCTGATCATCCGGGATACACGGTCATCACAATTACCGATGACGGTCCCGGCATGGACGAGGAAACGGTAGCCACTCTTTATTCATCGATGGAAAAAGGTTATGCGGCATCCTCTAAAAACAGCGGGGTCGGCCTTGCCAATGTAGAGCAGTGAATCCGGCTGTACTACGCTTCCGAGCAAGCCGGTCTGCACATTGACAGCGTGGTTGGTCAGGGAACCACCATCTCATTTGAAATACCGAATGATTTTCCGGCCATAAAGGGGGAATAGCATGAAAACGATACTGATCGTTGATGATGAACCGAGAACGAGAGAAGGCGTAAGGAAGACGCTGGAGGCTTGGTCATCCGGCCGCTGCCGGATAACAACGGCTGCAAGCGGTGTAGAGGCGCTCCAGTGGCTGCAGGAGCAAGTGGCTCACCTGGTGGTGACCGATATCCGCATGCCTGAGATTGGAGGACTTGAGCTTATTGAAAGATTGCATGAATTAGAGCATCCCCCGGTCATCATCGTGATATCCGGCTATTCGGAATTTGATTATGCCCGTAAAGCACTGCAGTACGGCGTGGTGGATTATCTTCTGAAGCCGCTGGATAAACGAAAACTGGTAGCCGCAGTAGAGTCAGCGCTCGAGCGCGGGGATAAACTAGAACGGATTGAGCGAATGGAGAAACTGGTGGATCCGAAACTGCTGGAGGCAGCACAGCAGGATAAGGGATACAGCATCCAGGTGCAGGAAGCACTGAAGTATGTAGACCTGCATCTCCAGGATTCGGTATCGCTGAAGGAAGTGGCCGAGGTGCTGCACCTGAACTCCAGCTATTTCAGCGTGTTATTCAAAGAGCAGACAGGGCTCACCTTCAGTGAATATATGACGCGCCGCAGAGTGCAGAGGGCCAAGGAGCTGCTGGCCGGCACAGCGCTGCCTGTCTCAGAGATTGCGGAGAAGGTGGGTTACCAGACGTCAAAATATTTTGTGAAAGTGTTCCGCGACCTTGAGGAAGTAAGCCCGAGCCAATATCGCCAGAGCGTATCGGACAGCGGAGAAGAAATCTAATAATAGTGGAATTAGTCCCAATCGTTATGACCTTATAGAATCATCCCCTCACTGATACAATTTGATTAAAGCGGTTTCATTACGCGAACAGCATACTAGAAAAGGGGTTGTAAACGTGTTCAACAAAAAATGGACGGTTCTGCTTCTGACATTGTGTCTCGCTCTGGTAGCGGCTGGTTGTGGATCTAACAACAGCAGCACAGGAGATTCCGGCAACGGTGGCAGCGAAGGCGATAAAGTTACGGTGAACTTCATGCACTTGTGGCCAGCTGGCGTATCCGCCGGACAGAACAAAATTGTGAATCAGATTATCGAAGAATATCAGAAGGAAAACCCTAACGTTACGATCAAACAGGAAGTACTGGATAATGAGCAGTATAAAAACAAATTGAAAGTGCTGTCTGCTTCGAATGAGCTTCCGGACGTTGGAGTAACCTGGGCAGCCGGATTCCTGAAACCTTATGTCGAAGGCAATCTGTTTGCTCCTGTAGACGATTTGCTTGAGGGTCAGCTGAATGGCAAGTTTGTAGCCGGTACCACCGAAGCTTATGCCATTGACAGCAAAACGTATGCGCTTCCACTAGAATTCAATATCGCTCCCGTATATTACAATAAAGCGATTTTTGAACAGTTTAACCTGGAGGTTCCACAAACCTACGAGGAATTCAAGACAATCGTGAAAACGCTCTCGGATAACGGGATTGCCCCGATTGCACTCGGGAATAAGGATCGCTGGACCGGATCCCTGTGGTACATGTATCTGGCAGACCGGATCGGCGGGCAAGAAGCGCTTGCCAATGCGATTAGCGGTGCCGGTTCTTTCAAGGATGAATCGCTTGTAAAGGCGGCCGCCGAGGTTCAATCTTTGGTGGACAGCAACGCATTTGTCAAAGGATTCAACGGCTTGTCCAACGAGGAAGCCAAATCCGAATTCCTGAACAACAAAGCAGCGATGTATATGATGGGCACTTGGGAACTGCCGAACTTTACAACAAATGAGGAGATCCCGAAAGAGTTCCGCGACAGTGTCGGCTTCTTCAAGTTCCCGACGGTTGAAGGCGGAAAAGGCGATATCAACAGCTGGGTAGGTGGACCGGGCGTAGGTTTGTTCATCGGCGAAAACTCCAAGGTGAAAGAGGAGTCCAAGAAGTTTGTTGAGTATTTCGTAACCAAATGGGGCGAACAATCGGTTACAGGAGCAGGCGTCATTCCAGCAACCAAAGTCGATACATCCACCCTGGAGCTTCCACAGCTGTACATTGATCTGTTTGATGAAATGAACCAGGCCAGCAGCATCACGCTGTTCGCAGACGTTCAAATGGAGGCCAATGCCGCTGAAACGCATCTGAACATGATCCAGGCACTCTTCGGTAAAGCCGTAACGCCGGAGAAATTCTCCGAAGAGCATGATGCAGTGATTACCAAAGGCAAATAAGACTCAGACAACCAAGAAACAGGACCTGATTATCCGGCAGCTATTGCCGGATAATCTTTCCTCAAGACGATAAGAAGAAAGGAGTCGGACACTTTGGATAAAGTGATGTCCAACAAAAAAATCATCGCGCTGTATGTACTGCCTGCTCTGCTTGTCATTATGGCCGTTGTCTACATTCCCATCATCCTGACCGCTTATTACGGACTGAACGAATGGAACGGAATCGGCGCGATGACCTTTATCGGACTCGATAACTACCAGGCTCTGCTTACGGACGGGAAATTTTGGGACAGCGCATGGCACTCCTTGCTGTTAGCCGTATTCTCGGCTGCCAGCCTTATTATCTATCTGGCTGTAGCGATGGTGCTGGCCTCGAAGATCAAAGGCGCCAACCTGTTCCGTAAAATCTATCTGATCCCGATGCTGTTGTCATCGGTTGCAATTGCCCAGCTGTGGCTTCGCATCTATCATCCGACCAACGGGATTGTGAACAGCTTCCTGGAATCCATCGGGATATCGAATCCGCCGGCATGGCTTGCCGAGCCGTCACTCGTATTGTTTGCATTGTTTATTCCGATTCTGTGGCAGTATGCGGGTTTCTATATTCTGATCTATTATGCGGCATTAAAGAATATTCCGGCTTCGCTTGTGGAGGCAGCAAAAATCGATGGAGCAACCTCCATGCAGATCGCGTTCAGAATCAAACTTCCGCTCATCATGGAAGTGATCAAGGTTACGATCGTGCTTGCGGTGGTAGGTTCCCTGAAGTACTTTGATCTGATCTTTGTCATGACAGACGGGGGGCCTAACGGCTCGAGTGAAGTGATGGCGTCCTATATGTATCACACGGCTTTCCGCGCTTATGATTTCGGTTACGGCAGCGCCATCGGGTTCTTCCTGCTTGTCATCTGCCTGATCGTAACGTGGGTCATTCGTAAATTAACGGCATCAAAAGAAACGATCCAATATTCATAAGGAGGGATGCTTCATGATATCCGGAGCCACAGGACAGCTCCAGGAAGGGCGTGCCCGATCCGGAAATGGAGCGGGACGCAAGCTTGGCTACATGCTGCTGTATGTCGTGCTGATCGGTGTAGCCGTATTTCAGTTGTTTCCGCTCGTATGGCTGCTGCTGTTCTCATTAAAAAACAACCAGGAAGTATTCGATCTGCCTCCTCTGTCCCTCCCGATGAATCCGCGTTGGGAGAATTACGAGAAGGTATGGAGCGCAGGAAATATAAGCGTATATTTCCTGAACAGCGTTTGGATTACCGTTGCAGCGACGGCGCTCACGGTCATCCTGGGAAGCCTCGTTACGTTTGCCATTACAAGAATGAAGTGGAAGGGCAGTTCCTTTGTCCTCGGATTGTTTATGGTTGCGATGATGATACCGGTGCATTCCACCTTGATCCCGCTGTTCAGCATTTTTAACAAAGTGGGATTGACGGACCATCCGATATCTTTGATATTGTCCTACGTGGCTTTCAACATGCCGATTACGATTATGATTCTGCTGGGGTTCTATTATACGCTGCCGAAGGAAGTGGAAGAGGCGGCGGTAATGGACGGCTGCTCGGTTCACCGGGTCTTTTTCCGGATTGTTCTTCCGATGACGGGCTCGGTTCTGGCAACGACAGCCATCATCAATATGATATACAACTGGAATGAATTCATATTTGTAAACACCTTCATTAGCTCGGACATGTTTAAGACGCTGACGGTGGGCGTTCAGAACTTTATCGGACAGTACACCACCGATTGGGGCGCCATTGGCGCAACCTTGATGATCAGTATCTTGCCAATCCTGCTGATGTTCCTCTTCCTCAGTGATCGAATCGTGGAAGGCATCGCCGCAGGTTCGGTTAAAGGTTAAAGTTGGGATAGGATAGGGTTTCATAACATGCAGATAGAGAAAATAACAACGAGCCGCTCCAAGAATTTTCTTGACGCGGCTCGTTGTTATTATTGTACATGCTCTTGTTATACTTAAACCCAGCCCAGCGCCCGGACCACCTGCGCAACAATGAACGTGACACCGATCGCGATTGCGGTCGGGATGGCGAAGGACAGGAACGTCCACTTGGCGCTTTTGGTTTCCTTCCAGATGTTGACGAGCGTGGTTCCGCACGGATAGTGAAGCAGTGAGAACAGCATCATGTTAAGTGCGGTCAGCCAGGTCCAGCCTTGATCCAGAAAGATCTGCTTCAGGGCAAACATATCGGTAACCTCAGTGAGAGAACCTGTAGCCAAATACCCCATGAGCAGGATCGGCAGCACGATCTCATTCGCAGGAAGTCCGATAATAAAGGCCATAAGAATGAAGCCGTCGAGTCCGAGTGCTTGGGCAAACGGATCAAGAAAATGAACAAAATGAAGCAAAATGCTGGAATCGCCAATATGAATATTGGCGAGAATCCAGGTCAGCACACCTGCGGGTGCCGCTACGATAATGGCTCTGCGCAGGACATAGATGGTTTTATCCAGGGTAGACCGCAGAATGGTATTCAGAATTTTAGGTTTCCGGTATGGAGGCAGCTCCAGCGTGTAATGGGAAGGAACGCCTTTCAAAGCGGTTTTGGATAACCCCCATGATACCGAGAGTGTGACAACGACACCGATCAGCACCATGCCCATGACAACGGAAGCGGTCACGAGCGTCTGGGCTCCACCTGAAAAGCCTGCAGCCATGAACAGGGAGGCCAGCAGGATCAGCGTCGGCCAGCGTCCATTGCAGGGCACGAAGTTATTTGTCAGGATGGCGAGCATCCGCTCCCGCGGCGATTCAATGATCCGGGTGGACATGATGGCTGCAGCATTACAGCCGAATCCCATCGCCATGGTAAGGGACTGCTTGCCGTGTGCTCCCGTTTTTTTGAACAGACGGTCCAGGTTAAACGCAACCCGTGGCAAATAGCCATAATTCTCGAGCAGAGCGAAAGCCGGGAAGAAGATGGCCATCGGAGGCAGCATCACGCTGATGACCCAGGCGGTACCCCGGAACAATCCGAGGATCAGGATCCCATGGAGCCAATCCGGAGCATGAAGCGCTTGAAAGGCCAAGGTCAGGTATCCTTCAATCCAGCCGAAGAAACTCGCCAGCATGGAAGATGGCACGTTAGCCCCGGCTATCGTTAAGTAAAAAATAATGCCAAGCATGGCCAGCATAATCGGGAATCCCCACAGCTTGGAGGTGAAGATGCGGTCCAGCCGCTCGGAACGGTACAGAAGCTCCCGGTTGGTCACGGTCACGGCGTCACTGCACAGCTCGCGCGATTTTTTGAACAACTCGCCTACGATGTCTTCTCGTACATCCTCTACCTGCTCAGCAGGAATGGCCGCTGTTAGAGCTTCCAAGCGCTTGAGCTGCTCCATGTGTCATCCCTCCTTTATCCGAAACCGATAATCTGTGCTTGAGTGTTGCAATCAGCTTCTGATCTCCGTCAAGAAAGCGAATCGCAAGCCATCTGGAGGGATATTCATCCCCAAAGATGTCCCTTAATTCCGACTCGAGCCTGGAAATCTGAGACTCCAATTGTTCGTTGTATTTCATCCGGTAGGGTGTCGTCCGAGTCTGTCCTGTACACATGAGAAGCAGCTGCTCGGACAAGGTGTCCAGTCCGTCATTGTTTCGGGCCGATATCGGAATGACAGGAACGCCGAGCTGATCCGTGAGCTTGCGGGCGTCAATTTTGATGCCTTTTTTCTTCGCTTCATCCATCAGGTTAAGGCATACGATGACCCGATCGGTCATTTCCAGCACTTGAAGCGCCAAATTAAGACTTCTTTCCAGAGCGGTTGAATCCAGGACCAGCAGCGTAACGTCGGGTTTCTCGAAAATAATATAATCACGCGCCACTTCTTCGTCCGCAGAGTTGGAGAACAAGGAGTACGTTCCCGGCAGATCGATAAACCGGAAGCGGGTGTCCTTGTATTCATAATTGCCGCTCGCCAGGCTGACCGTTTTGCCGGACCAGTTGCCGGTGTGCTGCTTTAGGCCGGTCAGGGCATTAAACAGCGTGCTTTTTCCCGTGTTCGGGTTTCCCGCCAGCGCAACGGTATAAGTTCTCATGATGACATCACCTTACCCCAGATTAACTGACTTTCTTCTTTTCTTAATGCAATGACGGTACCTGCTACTCTATAAGAGGTGGGATCACCGAGCGGACTTGCTTTCAGAACCTCAATCACGGAACCCGGAACAAATCCGAGGTCCAGAAGCCGCCGTTTATGCTCTCCACGGATATCTACCTTTTCAATCAGGAAGCGCTCTCCGAGCGTTGCCTGCTGCAAGTGCTGAAGATGTTTTGTCTCATCCATAAAGTTTAACCTCTCCCTAATAAATTGGGCCGAGCATATATTGTTTCCTCGAAGCAACTTTATGCCTATAGTATGACCGAATGCGTGTATTGTCAACTGGATTTATCCAATTTATTGAGAGGTGGCTTGGACATTACGTTTTAACAGCCGGGAGGTCCTCATGGGTCAGTCGCAGGCTGAGGTGCTAGGGAGACCCGATATTTGGTTATGAATTGAAACAAGCGGTCAAGTACGGTAAAGTGGTGTTGAAAAAGAGAGCCGTCGCTGCCGTCGCTGCAGGCTTTCGATTCGTGGATGTAACGGAGCTTAAGGTAAGGAAGATCATCTGGGCTACCGGCTGTGTGGCAAGTATGATTGGCTCTATAGCGAAGGGGCTTAATAACGCAGGATTGCCCTTGGCAAAAGACACCGGGGCTCCGAGCTTTAGGCAGGAGTGTCGCGGGATGCCCGCGAAATTGTTAAGGTATCACGGAGAAGAGGGGATAAATTTATGGAAAAAGAGCACCATGAGCTGCTGCATGAAGACCAGGCCATGGAAGCGTCACGTCTTCTGAAGGCCATATCGGATCCGACGCGAATCCGGATTCTCCACTTGCTGTCGCAAGAGGAGTGTCCTGTCGGCCATATCGCCGAGGTGCTTGGCATGAGCCAGTCGGCGGTATCCCATCAGCTCGGCTATTTGCGCAGCTTGAGACTGGTGAAGTACCGCAGGGATGGCAATACATACTATTACACGTATGAAGATGAGCATGTCATCGGCATACTGCAGCAAGTGCTGGACCATATAGCCCATTAAATAAAGGGGCCCGGCCTATTTGTGCTTGACATTGCGGTTTCCCGGCTGTAATGTATTGGAAAATGAATTTCCCGTGAATAACGATCATCAAGGACATGAGAATTGCAACCCTCGGCGTGACAGAGAAGAAGCCCTTGGCTGAAAGGCTTCCAACCGTCCGACTGCGTTCTTCCTACCTTGTAGTTGCGCCGTGAACAAGCGGTGCCGGCCCGGGCCCGTTACCGCCGCATTGAGTTTCTTGGAAGATTGGTTTATACGTCGGACAAGATCGAATCAGGGTGGTACCACGAGCACATTCGTCCCTAGGAGGCGGATGTGCTTTTTTGCGTTCGGCAGGTAATTTCATGGATGAAAAAGGAGTATGAGGAACATGCGGCAAAGCCAATTATTGATGACAACGATGAGGGATATGCCGTCCGAGGCGGAGGCGCTGAGCCATCAATGGATGCTCCGTGGCGGCTATATCCGTCAGACGGCGGCAGGGATCTACTCGTATCTGCCGCTCGGATGGCGGGTCCTGCGAAAGATCGAGGGGATTATTCGCCAGGAAATGGATGCGGCAGGAGCACAGGAGATGCTGATGCCGGCAGTACAACCTGCTGAGCTGTGGAAGGAATCCGGCAGGTACGACGTTTACGGTCCGGAGCTTATCAGGCTGCATGACCGTCATGACCGGGAGTTTGTGCTCGGACCGACCCACGAAGAAGTGATCACGTCGATTGTGCGTCAAGAAATTTCCTCTTATCGGAAGCTGCCGGTCAATCTGTACCAGATTCAGAGCAAGTACCGGGACGAGCGGCGTCCGCGTTTTGGCCTCCTGCGGGGGAGGGAGTTCCTGATGAAGGATGCGTATTCCTTCGACCGGGACTGGGAGGGCCTGGATGTGTCCTACCGGAGCATGTATGAAGCGTATGAACGAATCTTTGAGCGCTGCGGTCTGACGTTCCGGGCGGTGGAAGCGGATGCCGGTGCCATCGGCGGACAAGGAGAGACCCATGAGTTTATGGCGCTTGCAGATATTGGCGAGGATACCGTTGTATCCTGCAGAGACTGCCGTTATGCGGCGAATCTGGAACGTGCCGAATCCGTCGTTCCAGCGAGGCAGGGCAGCGTGGATTCGGTGAAGGTCGACGGCGATTCGGCCATCGAGCGGGTAGTCACACCGAATGTGAAGAGCATCCAGGAACTGACGGACTTTCTTCAAGTGGGCCCGGAGCAATTGATCAAGACACTGATCTATCAAGTGGACGGCCAGCTGTATGCCGTGCTGATCCGGGGTGACCGTGAAGCGAATGAAACCAAGGTGAAATCCTACTTGAAGGCGGAGCTTGCAGAATTGGCGAGCGCCGAAGAAGTGGTGCAGGCGACGGGAGCTCCGGTAGGGTTTGCGGGACCGGTAGGCCTGTCACTGAAAGTACTCGTCGATTACGAAGTCGCCTCTATGACAGCTGGCATAACAGGAGCCAATCAGGTTGATGTTCATTTGAAGGGGGTTCGCCCCGGGCAAGATTTCTCACTGGAATACATCGGCGACTTCCGGAATGTGAAGGAAGGAGAGCCTTGTCCGCGCTGTGGCGCTCCGCTTCAGTTTCATCGCGGGATCGAACTGGGTCATGTCTTTAAGCTGGGGACGAAATACAGCGAAGTTATGAATGGCATGTACCTCGATTCCGATGGACGGGAGAAACCGCTTATTATGGGCTGCTATGGTATCGGCGTTTCCCGCGTCATGGCTGCTATCGCCGAGCAGCGGATTTCGGGGGAGCGTTTGGTCTGGCCGATGTCCGTAGCCCCGTTCCAGGTTCACGTTATTCCTGTTGCGGTTAAGGATGAGGCCCAGATGAATCTGGCTGAGCATATATACAAGGAGCTGATCAAGGCGGGTCTGGAGCCGCTGTTGGATGACCGTGATGAGCGTGCCGGGGTGAAGTTCAAGGATGCCGATCTCGCAGGCGCTCCGCAGCGCCTGATCATTGGACGCGGCGCGGCTTCCGGCGAGGTCGAATGGATGGGCGAAGACGGAGTTAAGGTCAATCTCCCGGCCGCGGCAGCCATCCAGCGTGCGTGCGAGGCAGCTGCCCGGGTACGGGATTGAGGAATGAATTCCGCAATGAGACCCACTTATATATGAAACAGAACGCCCCTGAAACAGAAGGAGCAAACCTCAGGTTTGTCTCTCTCATAATTTCAGGGGGGGGGGGTCTAATGTGAGAGGACTTGCAGCCTTCCGAGGGTTCTAGGTTGCTGCTTCATCCAGACAGGACCTATCCCTTCACTGCTCCCGCCGTAATGCCCTTGGTCATCTGCTCGGTGAAGAGGAGATAGATCAGAATGGTTGGCAGAGCGATGATGGTCATAACGGCAAATTGCGCACCGTAATTGGAGGAGTACTCTCCTGCAAACTTCATGATGGAGAAGGGGATCGTTTTGATGTCCTCGCTGGTGAGGAAGGTGTTGGCCATAATGAACTCATTCCACGTACTGATAAAATTCAGCACACAGATCGTGGCGATTGCCGGTTTCGTGATCGGGAAGATGATCTTAAAGATAACGCCGAATATACCGGCGCCATCCATCACAGCCGATTCTTCAATGGCGCGGGGAATGGTCTCCAGAAACCCGGTCATGATGAACATGCTGATCGGAATGACAATTGCCGTGTAAGGAAGAATCAAGGTAAACAGATTGTTCAGCATATCCAGCTTGTGAAACAGGATGAAATTCGGCAGCAGCGTGGCGTGAATCGGAATGATCATACCAAGCATGACGAAGCCGAGAAAGAAGCCGCTCAGCTTCCATTTCATCCGGGTAAAGGCATAACCCATCATGAGTGCCAGCACGGCCGAAGCCGCAACCGTGATAACGGTAACCAGCAGGCTGTTAAAGAAGAATAATGGCACACGGCCATAGGTGAACGCATTTTTATAGTTTGCCCATTGGGGCGGATCGGGCCATACCAGAAAGTTTTTTCCGAAGAAATCCCCGCTCTTCAGCAGCGAGTAATCGACCAGCCAGATTAATGGGAAGAGCTGGATCAAGGCAACAACGATCATAAATGCAAACAGTGCTAGTCTAGGCCAGGGGCTGCGCCGGACAATCCGGCTTGAAGCAGGTTTAGTCTGCGGTTTTTGAGCTGATGGCTGTATGGTTGAAAACAACGGTAACCCCTCCTTTTAAAATTCCCCGACATCTTTTTTCAAAGCTTTATTCAGCACAACCGTAAGAATCAGGCAGAACACGATGAACAGCACCGAAATGGCATTCCCGTATCCATAAAGGGATGAGGAGAAAGCGACTTTGTAAATATAGTTGCCCAAGAACTGCGTGCTGTTGGCTGGTCCGCCGTTCGTCATCAGAAATACGGTTTCCATCTGTTTAAGGCAGGTGGTGACCGCAATGATGATGGCTACCCGCATCATGGGAGCCAGCAGCGGAATCATAATCCGGCTGTACAGCTGTGTATGGGTTGCACCATCGATTTTGGCGGCTTCCCCCAAATCCTTGGGAATACCTTGAAGGCCGGAGTAGTACAGCAGCAGCGCATATCCAAACCCTTGCCACATGACAACCACAATAATGCACCAGATGGCGGTGTTCGGATCGCCGAGCCAGTCATGCTTCAATACGCCGAGCCCGATGCCCTCAAGGAATTTGTTGAGCAATCCGTAGTTAGGATGGAAAATGCCACTCCACAGCTTGGCGGTGACGACAATCGAGATGACGGCGGGGATGAAAAAAATGGTCCGGAATATCTTCTCGTATTTACCGCAATGCGTAAGGAAGATGGCGAGCAGGATGGCAATCGGATGCTGAATCACAAGCGTGGCAGCCGTGAGCAGCAGTGCATTCCAGAGCGAATTCCAAAATACAGGATCCTCGAACAGGATCTCCTTATAATTACTCAGGCCCACATATTGGTATTGACCGATGCCGCTCCAATCGGTGGAGCCGTAATAAGCGCTCATGAAAATCGGGATGCAGATCATGAATATAAACAAGATCAAGCCCGGAGCGATGAGCAGAAAGATCGCTTTTTTGTCACTGAGTACTTTGTGCATGGTGTTCAACATCTCCGTTCTTCATAAACTTGGGGGGCCGAATGCTTTCCGCAGCCCCCAATATCCGATACTGCTATCGTATCCGAGCGCGGAGGGCAGTGAACATGCCGGAAATTTACGATGAGTGTATTCATTTTTCAGAGGTTGTTTTATCAGACCATTACAACGCAGATTAGCCTCCGATTCCTGAAATGACGGCGAGAGAGTCAAGATCCCCGGCGAAACAAATCAAGAACGGGAATTCGTAAAAACAGCGTTCTTCATCTGAAGAATCGAAACCTTCATTCGCGGCCTATGCGACCAAGACGAAAGGGTGGTTATCATCTACCGGATGATAAACCTGTAAATAGGGGATGTTCATGCGCTAAACGGCAGAGCAAGAATCCCCCTTTTCATCGATCTGTTAGATCGCAAAAGGAGGATTCTTTTTAAAGTATCTACATCGAATGCTGGCAAGGATGAATCGTGGCCCATTCAACCGACTGGACAAAAAGCTTGATCCTCCTAGTTACAAGGTGAATTTTAGAATCAGGGTTGTGGCGCTCCCATGACTTCTTTGCCAAATTCCAGGCATTCCCCACAGATGGACACTCCAGGTCCGAGAGCCAATGGTCCGACTTCATCCTTGCTCCGATTGCAGAATGAGCAAGACCCGGTATGAACAGGTGCTGATGGTTCCTGGGGTTTGTTATTTGCAGCTGCTTCGTAGAGATGACCGATCACGTCCCGATCAATATAATCAAACTCTCCTTTCAGCTTTAGAGCGACGGTGGTATAGGCGATAGCCATTCCTTCATAGAACCGTTGACGGTCAATGGATTCACTCTTGTCCATGTAGCTCTCGCATAACAGGCTCAGCTTCTCCAGCTCTAGGATGGTGTCTTCAATCTTGGCTCCCCGAAACATCTTCTTGCGGAACTCCTGATCCATGCTTATTTCACCCTCCTTTATTAATTATGTTTACAAATGTAAACAGATCTAAGTATATTTATTCCATACAAAGGTAAAAAAATCCTCCGTCTCATATAAAAATTTGTTCAAGACGAAAAAAAGAGCGCCCCACCCACCGGTCTGATAGACCTTGCTGGAACGCTCCTGTTTTTTCATTATTATTATTTGCCGTTTGCTTTAGCAGCTGCGGCATCCAGATCCTTGGCGAATTGCTCTGGCGTGATTTTGCCAGACAGCAGCTGCTGATGGATTTCCATCGATTTTTGCTTGAATTCATCGCTGGAAATGTCCTGCAGCGGCGTGCCCGCTGACGATGTCATATTGGTGAAAATATCGATCAGCTGCTTCTGCAGCTCGGTCTCTTCACCTGTTAAGTATTGATCGAACTTTTGCGCTGGCGTGCCTGCGCCCGATTGCCATACTTTTTTTGGCCAGTTATCCGGTGTGAAGAAGTATTTCATGAATGCGATAGCAGCATCCGCATGCTTGGTGTTCTTGGAGATGGCGTAACCGCCGCCATACCATGCTGCAATGTCCGTTTGCGCGCCCTTGTCGGATGCAGGGAAGGAGATGGCGCCGACATTTTGACGGAACTCCTCGGAGAAGTTCTCATCGGTAGCCAAGCTCGCTTCCCAGTTCCCCATGAAAAACATCGCCGCCTGTCCTTGTCCAAACAGATTTCTGGCCGTACCGTAATCAGCTGTCAGCCAGCCATCTGCAAAGCCTTTGGCTTCAGCAAAAGCCAGCATATCTGTTGCCCCCTGAATAAGGCCGGGATCCGTAAAAGAAATTTCGCCGTTAAAGGCTTTATCCATGAGTGTAAAATCGCCGCTTGCACGCTGTGCATAGTAATCGAACATAATCGGCAGCGTCCAGCCTTCCATCCCGTTAATCGCTACAGGGTTAATGTCCTTGGCCCGCAGCTGTTTCACGACATCCAGCAGCTCCGACACCGTGGTGGGCACCTTCAAGCCGTTATCGTCAAAAATCTTCTTGTTGTAATAGAGAACGGCATAGTCCGTATTCCGGGGAATCCCGTACATTTTTCCATCTTTGCTGAAGCCGTCAACCGAACCGGCAACAAAATGACTCCCATCAAAGTCAGCCGGATTCAATTCGAGCAGCATGTCGTTGTCGAGCAGCGGGGAGAGGAAGGATGGTTGTCCCCATGCCTGAATAATGTCCGGCAGCTGGTTCGTGGAGGCATACACTTTGATTTTTGCTTTGTACGGCTCATCCTGCAATGCCTCAACCTCGATTTTGACATTCGGGTTTTCCTGCATGTAGGCATCAATGATTTCCTGTTCTATTTTTCCCGGGCCGTTCGCGCGGTCGGCATAAGCTGTGAACATCTTCAATGTTACTGCTTCCTCGGTCTTCGTGCCTTGATCTGTACCGGCTTCATCCGGTTTCGGATTCGATCCCGGGTCGGTTGCAGTGGTTCCGCCGGAGCCGCCGCAGCCTGCCAGAAGGACTGCCATGATAACGGTCAGCAGCCATAATCTCATAGGTTTCATTTGGTTAACCCACCTTTATTGATATTTTTCAGCTTGCAAGATTCATCATACCGGGCAGAGGAAGTGTGCAACATGCCGAAAATTTCAGATGGATGTATGCATTTTTCAGGTGTTGGGGTGGAGCGCAACTTTTTGCAGAAGGAATCCGCTATAATAACAGTAATTTCAATCCTTCACATATTCTTCTGAAAACAGGTGATTGCATTCATGAAGGACACACCACGATACAAGCGGTGGTATGCCGGCATGCCGATCCGGTTTAAGCTGCTGTTCTGGTTCGTTCCGCTTCTGATGGCAACTATCGTTGCTATGGGATGGATCGCTTATGAAATATCGTCCAAAGAAGTGATGGACAAGATGAAGCAGACCCAGAATCAGCTCACTCAAAAAACAGCCGATCAGATCGACAGTGTTGCAAAAGAAATGCTGTTTTTCTCCAACAACCTCTTTTTGGATGATGAGATACAGAGACTGCTGGAATCCGATTATCAACCTGCGGAACGGCAAAAAGCTTTCAAAACCATCTCCAATATGATGGTTGCCAGCGATTCCATCCAATCGATGATATTATACACGCTCAAACCCGGCTACGAACATTTGGAACCGTTTGCAACCAATCAGGCGGGAATTACGAGTGCGATGACATTGTCCCATTTTATGGAGGGTCCCTATTATGAAGCTGCGCTCAAGGCTAAGGGCAGTCCCGTCTATGGGTTGGTGAAGCCGTCGGACGATATTTTTGTCGGGGATCATTATCACAAAATCGTTCTGTCGCGCGTCATCGGCAACATCTATAACTTGAAACCGGCAGGGCTGATTATGATTGGCGTGGACGCAGCCCGTATCGGCCGATTGTATCTGGGCCAGCCCACGCTTGCAACTGAGATGTTTGTCATTAGCGAAGACGGGCTCATCATTACAGCTACGGATCAGCGCTGGATCGGAAAATATGACACAGAGCTACCCTATAACGGGACGAAAGCGGCTCAAACAAGGTTCTCAACGGAAGAGAGACTGGGGCTGTGGAAGGAATCGCCGGATTGGATGATTACACAGACGATTTCTCCAAGTACGGGCTGGCATGTCGTTGTGGTCAATACAAGGGAGAAGCTGGTGAGTGAGCTGGGACGGATCGGACAGCTGACGGTCGCCGTGGCAGTTCTTTGTTTCTTGATTAGTCTTGTCATCACGTGGTTGTTGTCCAATATGATTACGAAGCCGCTGATGAAGCTTTCGCGCTCCATGCGCAAGCTCCAGACGGGGGATTTTACGCAGCGGGTGCATTTTACCGGACAGGATGAGATCGGGGAGCTTGGGACCGGATACAATGCGATGGTTCAGCGGATCAAGGTATTAATCGATGATGTGTATGCTACGCAGTTAAAGCAGAAGGAAGCGGAACTGAAAACGCTGCAAGCGCAAATATCCCCCCATTTTCTATACAACACACTGAATACGATCAGCTGGACGGCCGAGAGAAAGGGCGAGAAGGATATAGCGGACATGGTGTACTCCTTATCCCAGGTATTCCGGCTCAGTCTGAACGACGGCAAGGATTTCTTCACAATTGAACAGGAAATGGAGCTGGTGCGGAATTATTTATTTTTACAGAAGCGCCGCTTTATGGACCGGTTTGATTTTTCGATTGAGATTGCCGAGGAGGTTTCCTCCTTTATGATACCCAAGCTTATTCTGCAGCCTCTGGCCGAAAATGCGATCATACACGGGATTGAGCCGCTGAACGGGAACGGTTTTATTACCCTGAAGGCGTACGGGTTTGACAATTCGGTGGTGCTGGAGGTGCTGGATAACGGGATCGGGATGACAGAGTCGCAGCTGCATAAGCTGCTTTCCGGCTTGCAGCGGGTGGAGAACCGCAGTTTGGAGGCTAAGGAAGATGAGCTGCGAACCGGGTTCGCGCTTTTGAATATTCAGGATCGGCTGAGATTGTTCCAATCCGGTGCCTACCTTGAACTGGATAGCAGGGAAGGCAAAGGAACCTGTGCCGTCATCCATCTGGAGAGGAAAGGGGATTGATCTGTTTATGAAACTGCTCATAGCGGAAGATGAGATATCGGTAAGAGAGGGAATGGTGCGGTTAATTGATTGGGAATCCCACGGGATTGTCATTTGCGGGGAAGCGGGAAACGGCAGCGAGGCGTTGTCAATCATGGAAAGCTGCAGCCCGGACATTTTGCTGACGGATATTCGGATGCCCCATATGGATGGACTGGAACTGATCGAGCAGGCGCAGTCTCGCGGGTTTAAGTTCAGGCCGATCATTCTTAGCGGATATAATGAATTCAGTTATGCCAAACAAGCCATTCGACTTGGCGCTTCCGATTTTATACTGAAGCCTTGCCGCCCGGAAGAGATTCTTAGGACAGTGCTGGAGGCTAAGAAGGCGGCAGAGTTCCAGGAAGCGCGCGAATCCAGGCTTAAGGAAAGGGACCAATCCTGGAACCGCAACATTCCATTAATGAAGAGTCAGGTCCTGTCCCAATGGACACGGTATCCCGCTGTTCCGCTGGAGGACAGGGGCCGACTCATGCTGGAGCTGCAGATGGATATCCAGAATGCAGGTGTTCAGGTAGGACTAATTCGCGTGGATACGTCTCAAATTCCGTTGGATGAACGGGATGTCGTTCTTCTTCGCTACGCGGCAGTCAACATTGTGAAGGAAACACTGGACAATGTATATGGCGGGCGGATCGAAGTGTTCCAGGAAGGCAACGATCTGTTGTGGGTCGCCAGCATGGCGGAGAGGGGCAGAAGAGGCTCGGCCAACACATCGTTGATCACGGCTCCGTCCCAAGAAAGATTAGAGCCCCAAATCCGGGTGCTGCAGGGAAATTTGGAGAAATATTTAAAGATGACCGTCAGTATTGCATTAGGTTCATGGAAGGCATCGATCAATCAGGCCCACGATTCCTATCAGGAGTCGGTTCAGGCGATGGAGTCCCGTTTCTATCAAGGCAGAGGCGGCGTGTTCTTCTATTCCGAGAAGCTGCGGGGCGAAGATAGCGGATATGATAATAGTACGGAGTCCACATCCATTCTGGATAATGAGAGATTTGACTTATGTGAAATGGAGATGCTGGATTACTTGCGGCATGGAAGTTTCGAGCAGGCACTTGATCAACTGGACGCATGGCTGGAGATGTTTAAGACACAATCCCATTACAGCAAGCAGGAGGTGAACCTGCGGGCGACAACGTTTATGATCAGTCTGCAAAGAATCGCCAAGGAGCACCGGATCGGAGCGTTTGAATGGAAGAACCAACTGGTGAATTCGATGGAACAGCTGCCGCAAGTAGAGACATTGGAAGAGCTGGCTACCATCGTAAAAAAAATCATGCAGCATCTTGTGGAAGCCTGCTCCTCCAACCGCACCCTGCACCGTACGGTGCAGTCCGTACTGGAGCTGATCAAGGAGAAATACAATACCAACCTTACACTGGAGGCGGTCGCCCGCGAGGCTTATATCTCCAATACTTATTTAAGCTCCCTGTTCAAGCAGGAGCTCGGCGTCAATTTTCTGGATTACCTGCATCAATACCGGATTGAGAAAGCCAAGGAGCTGCTCCAGCAGAATTTGAAAATCTACGCCGTCGCACGCCTGGTCGGCTATCAGGAGGAGCGGCACTTCAGCTCCACCTTTAAGAAGTGGACCGGCGTTACCCCTTCCCAGTATAAGTCGAGCGTTCATTGAGTTGGAGTGGAGTGGAAGCGGTGTGCAAGTCCCTAATAGGGACTTAGAGGGGCGCCGAAGGGAGCGAAAGCGATGTGCAAGTCCCGGATAGGGACTTGGAGGGGGGCGAAAGGAGCGAAAGCAGTGTGCAAGTCCCGGATAGGGACTTGGAAGGGCGTGAAAGGAGCGTTTAAATAAACCTTGTATATTGAAGGACTTGATAAAGTATTATCAAGGATAAATGTATTAGGTTCTCAATTCGAGAGCGAGGTTGTTGAAGGTTGATTTTAATAGAATTATATGCACATGGAGTCAATTTATCAATAAAAATGTAGTGCTCAGAGTCCCTGTTATGCTAAACAGCCGAGCACTGGCTGAACTCAGAAACATAAGGGGAGATGTGCCATACTTGAATAGTTTTCTATTTGCAGTTTGGAGACACACTGAGTATAAGAATAATAAAAGAGATGATGTTATTTGGTACACAAGAAATCACAGTGTAAACTATAATGTTGAGCAAGATGTCTATATGATTGGATTTGGCGTATACACCTTTTTTTTAAGTGAAATAAAAAGGTCTTTGAAATAAATGTTTTTCTATACAATAATACCAACCACTAAAACACCATGGTGGGTATTATTATGATGAAACTATGAACTAATGGTCATATACAAAATCACTGTGTTTTATCTTCCATTAGTAAGAAAATAGAGGAGTATTAGAACAGCAATAATTCCAACAATGATCCAAATAACAGATTTAAATTTCATAATTATTACCACCTTTGTAAATAAATATAAAATATATTTTCCATTTGCTAGAATATATGTTAACATAAATATCAATGGCGCGCCAATTCCATACATTTTTTGCATCCAGGAGGAAATATCTGATGATTTTGAAAGTGATTTGTAAAATGAGTTTAGCGGCTTTATTGTTTATAGTATCTCTCGGATTTGTATCGTCAACTTCCGCAGCAGAACCAATGGGAAATTCAACACCAGAATCTTATATTGATTATCTGGAAAATTTAATTAGTACAGGAGATACAGGTGCAGTAGAGACATTAGAGCAATTTAAAAATCTAGATGAAAGCCAACAGAAAGCTTTCGTGACCTTTATGTTTACTGCAAATTACGAAGAAGTATTCAAGGATATGGGAAATGGAAAAGAAATTAACAAAAATTATTTTGTTGATGGAATAGAGGTTCCTGTAAGCATTGAAAATGAAAGTGTGGGCACTTCACTAAATGATGTGAATATGCTCGCTGCATCAGGTATTGCGGCATCTGCAAGTCATTCGATGAAATTTAATGTCTTCGGAATTGAAACAACAACTTTAACTTTAACGGTGGTTTGGGAGCATAATAATTCGGTGGCTGTTAAACCACTGAGTGTTACCTATGCTCATGTAAATAGGAATCCTGTAATGATTATTTCTGAGGTTTCTAACAATAATCCAGGGTATATCACTGGTGGGTATTACTATGGATCAGGAACATGGAAATCGACTGCAACAGGTGCTGTTGGATTTATAACTGACACTTTTGGTATTAAAATAAAGGCATCGACACCGAAGCACAGATATTATTCAACGACATCGACTCATAGTAACATTTCGGGGGCACCTTGGACTCAATTTTAAGTTAGGTGATCGTTGGTTGAAAATGTGACTGTTAATAATCATGATTGAAGTAATTAAGGGAATAGAACTCAATGCTTTTAAGCGAGGGTTCTATTCCCATTCTTATTTGAGGGATGGTAAATTAAAGCTCCAATCACGTGTGCCCATTCACTAAATGAGATAGCCGTATACCGCAACAAAATAATACAATAAAGGATGAAAAGTTTAGCTTTATGATATTTAGGATGCTTTACGAAAAAAATGATCCCTATAATTTTATTAATTCATCTGTTGCCAAATCCCACTTATAAACAACCCCACTATACATATCTACATAATACCAACCAAATGTAGCTATGTGAGTTGTCATGTTCTCATATGCTCTTATTAAGTATCGACTACCTTCAGTTCCTTCCTCCATGAAATGAAGCTTGTACTTGTCAGCATCTTTTTTTATTTTTGAATAGACGAGACTATATAGACTGAACTTTTGATTTACAGACGGATGCAAAGGCGGTCAATGGTCTCCATCCGGTGGATATTGACTCGTCTCATAAACGCAGCGATGTTAAGTCGAATATGATAAAACTTCTTGTAAAATACATTGTGAACCACGTCGCTCTTCAGCCATTTCCAAAGTCCCTCCACAAGATTGAGCTCGGGCGAGTATTTGGGTAAGAAGACAAAATCCAGGCGAGAATGTTGTTGCAAGTACACCTGGACCTGCTTTGCGTGGTGAATTTTCCCATTGTCTAAGATCATAACAATCTTACCGGTCGGATACGCCTGTAGAACGGTATCAAGAAACTGAATGAAGGCGGGCGCATCATAACGCTCACCGTCACGATACAGAATTTCTCCGGTTTCGTAATTCAATACGCCGAATATCTTTGCACCTTGATGGCGACCGTAGGTTGGAATCTTGCGCTGGTGACCTTTGGGAAACCAGTTGTACTGCAAGGATTGATAGGCGCGAATCATAGACTCGTCCTCGAACAGCAAGTGATCGATTTGGTTGTCTATAAGCTTTTTTTTAGCGCAGGGAAGGTTTTGTTACGAAAGGTTTCTTGTTCATCTGGATCAGCTGATTCCAGTGTGTACGTAGCTTTCGTGTAACTAAACCCCAGCCGATGAAGTAATTTGGACATCCCTCTCTCTGTAAACATTTTCTGGAATTCACGTTCAACAAAGAGCATGGTCAGCTTTAGCGTCCAGGTGTATTTGGCCTCGATGCCAACGTCAACGGGTCGCTTGGTGGCGATGGTTTCAGCTAATATTTGTTCCTGTTCATCACTTAATCTATGCGGTTTTCCGGGGGAGTGGCCAAGCGCCAGCGCATCGATACCGCCTTCATGGTAACTGCGAATATAGCCACTGACGGTTTTCTCCGTGCGCTTAATCATCTTTGCAATTTCTCGGTTCGTATGGCCTTCTAGATGATGAAGGACAGCAAGATAGCGTTCGTACATTCGTTTGTCCGAGGTCTCTCGAAGAGCCGTTTCCAACGTTTTGACTTGGTTTGATTTTGTCTTCATCCTGATCACGTCCTAATGGTTAATGTTTCTTCTATTACCCAATTCAGGACGCTTTGTAAAGATGATTTGTAGTTCTTAAGTTCAGTCTATATAGCAGCTTTATCTTGTGTTACTTTAATTGCTGGCTGTTTTCCAACATAAAGATTATCCCCTCTGAGCGATATATCTTTGCTAACTGCGTTACTCAAAGTCCGAACTGGCACATATGTTGTATTGTTATATGTTATTGCTTTAGTTATTGTTTGTTTTTTGCCATCTACAATTAAATTAACCTTTTGTATCACAGCTTTAATGCTTGTTCCAGAAGCAGCATACGCAGTGACTCCTGTTAACATTGAACCAATTGTAATACCAATCACTAACCCTTTTAACTTATCCTTCATGATTTATAACTACCCCTTTTTTATTTGATGTAATAAGTTATTCGACAAATAATAACAAATTACCTTCAGAAAAGTAATTAAATACCTCATATGTAAAGAACATGTGTTCGATATTTGATATATAGAAGTAGATTTCCCTTGTTTTTTGTTTGTTGTATGATATTGAGGCTAATAAAAGGCGGGAGCGAAAGCAGTGTGCAAGTCCCTGTGAGGGACTTGGAAGGCGCTAAAGAAAAGGCATCTCCAAGATGGTATGGGCCATACGGGGGTGCCTTCTTCTTTGAACACCGCTCCAAACGAGCTCAGCCTTTTGTATACATATCCCGATTACAAGCTTATGATGAAAGGGTCAGGTTTTGAAGCCACAATGCAGATGGAGGTTGCATCTACGATGAATCAGGAAGAGAAGGGACAAATCCCCGGGATTAATCATATAGAAGAGCATCAGCTCAGTCAGGTGAAGATTACGCTGTCTAATCCTTTGCGCTGGGTGAACAGTTATGTGCTGCGGGGAGATGATGGTGTCACCATCCTTGACCCAGGCCCGCGTACGGACTCCTCGGAGCAGGAATGGCAGGCTGCGCTGGAGCTGCTCGATATCGGAATCAGCGACATCGTCTCGGTTGTGCTGACTCACCATCATCCGGATCACTATGGCCTGGCCGGATGGTTTCAGGAGCGCACCGGTGCGAAGGTCTGGATGTCCGAGCGTGCCCATCGGGAAGCGATGCTGATGTGGGGCCCGGATTCTACTATGGACAGCGCGCTTCCGTCGTTCTTTGGGCTGCATGGCATGCCGGAATCCTGGCTTGACCAGCTGCCGGAGCATCTGAACAGCTTCTTCTCCCAAGTTACGCCGCAGCCGCAAGTCTCGTACATCGGGGAGGACCTGCCTTTCCGGATGGGGAACAGGATATGGATACCGGTCCAAACCGCCGGCCATGCTCCGGGGCATCTGTCGTTCTTCCATGCCGACAGCGGCATTCTGCTCTGCGGCGATGCCGTGCTGCCGCAAATCTCGCCCAACGTCAGCCTGCTGCCCGGCAGCGACGCCGGGCCGCTGGCGCTCTTCCTCGCAGGGCTGCGCCGCCTGCGGGAACTGCATGTCCGGACTGCGTATCCCGGACACCGCCACCCGTTCACGCATGTCCGTGAACGGATCGAAGCGCTCCTCGTTCATCACGAGGAGCGCCTGACGGCAATCGCCGGCATGCTGGGCGCAGCCGGACGGCTAACCGCCTTCGAGGTCTGCACCGCCCTCTTCGGCGATAAGCTCGGCATCCACCAGCTGCGCTTTGCCATGTGCGAAGCGCTTGCCCATCTTGCCGAGCTCACCGATCGCGGGGAAGCCGAGATGGTGGACAACGAGGACGGAATGTGCTATTTTTCTGTGCGGAAATAGCGGTATTCCTGATATAATCAAGACATGAATAAACCGTCTGCTTGTACGTTTGCTTCCATCATGCGTAGAAAGGGCGGTTTTTTGTTTAATAGATCAGAAGGGATACGTTGTGGAGCATCCGCTATGGGATACCCCGGGAAAAAGCGTCCGAACCGCTGCGTCTGGATGCTTGGTAGGTACATCCCCTGTAAGACTGCAGCAGAGTACATTCTTAGAATAGGAAAGCGCTTCAACTTAGGGGGATCCTTCGTTATCCGGAGTCAGAGTTTTCTAATAACCCGCATATATTTAATGTTACCTGTGCTGTATAAGCGCAAGCATTCCCTCTTGTATCATCTTTAGTCTTAATCATTGACCACCATGATCCACTCCATCACTTGGGTTTCAATCTGCAATTTTCATGTTATAGGATTCGTATCTCATAAGCCCCTGAAAAGGAGAATCTGCCATGAAGAAAAAAGATGTGGTTGCCATGCTGCTCGCAGGAGGTCAAGGCAAACGGCTGAAGGGTCTGACAAAGACACTGGCGAAGCCGGCTGTTTATTTTGGGGGTACATACCGGATTATTGATTTTCCCCTCAGCAACTGCTCCCATTCTGGAATTGACACCGTCGGTGTGCTCACGCAGTATGAGCCGCTGGTGCTGCATTCCTACATTGGTGTAGGCAGCGACTGGGATATGGACCGGCTGAATGGGGGCGTATTCGTGCTGCCGCCCCATGAACGCGAAGACGGGACTACCTGGTACCGCGGGACGGCAGATGCAATCTTCCGTAACCTCAAGTTTATTGATCAGTATGATCCCGAGCACGTCCTCATTTTATCAGGAGACCACATCTACAAAATGGATTACGACCGCATGCTGGCTTACCACAAGGAGAAGGATGCCGATTGCACCATCTCGGTCATTGAAGTCAGTCTGGACGAAGCGAAGCGGTTCGGCATGGTGAATACGGATGAGAACTACCGGATTTATGAATTCGAGGAGAAGCCGGCACAGCCCAAGAGCACTACAGCTTCCATGGGCGTGTATCTGTTCCGCTGGAAGCTGCTGCGATCCTATTTACTGCAGAATGCGGAGCTTCCAGGAACGAGCCATGATTTTGGCAAAGACATTCTGCCGAATATGCTGGATGATGGGAAAACGCTGTACGCCTATCCATTCGACGGGTATTGGAAGGATGTCGGCACGATCCAAAGCCTATGGGAAGCCAATATGGATCTGCTCAGCGAGAAGCCCAAGCTGGACTTAAACGATCCGTTATGGCGGATTTATACCCGGAATCCGAATCAGCCGGCAGAGTATATTTCGCCAACCGCGGTCGTGCGGAACAGCATGATTAATGAAGGCTGCACCGTATGCGGCGAGGTGGAGCACTCGGTCCTCTTTTATGGCGTTGAGATAGGGGAAGGCAGTGTCATCACCGATTCGGTTATCATGCCCAAGGTGCGTATTGGCAGCCATGTTCGCATACACCGTGCCATCGTGACCGAGGATATGGTCATTGAAGACCATACAACCATCGGTCCGCCTCCGGAAGATCCATCCCAGATCGTGCTTGTAAGCGGTAATGATGAAGACGTGCTGAAGCTGCTTCAATCGTCTTCGTCCCACATTAATCAAGGTTAGGACGGGATCGCAGATGAGAGAACTCATGGGGATTATTAATTTGGAGCATGAACGGGATGTGCTGAATGAATTGACGTATTACCGCTGCGGTGCGGCTGTGCCTTTTGCGAGCAGGTATCGCTTGATTGACTTTGTGATGTCGAACATGATGCATGCCGGCATCCAGGATATCGCGCTCTTCGTTCGCCGGAAATACCGATCCTTGATGGATCATCTCGGTGAAGGTCGTCCGTGGGATATGCATCGTAAGCGGGGCGGCTTATTCATCCTTCCACCGGATTGGAATGATGAGACGGATGTGTCCGCCGGCGAGCTGCGACATATTTATAACAATCTGGATTTCTTTGAGCGGGGGGCTGCAAAATATATCGTGCATTCCGGCAGTCAGCATATCAGTACGGTCGATTTGAACGAGGTGTATGAATACCATCTGGAGCAGGGCGCTGATGTAACACTGGTATACACAAGAGTGGATAAGCCGAGAGATGAGCATCGTTCCTGCACACACCTGGATGTCAACGAGGATGGCATCGTAACGGACATCCATTACGAACACAAGCACGATGGGGTCTACATGGAATTGTTTGTGATGGAGAAATCGTTGTTTCTTGAGATGGCGGATCATTGCATAGCCCATGGCGGCAGCAATTTCTTTCGGGATGCGATCATGCGCAACCGTCATAAGCTGAATATTGCAGGGTACGAATATCGCGGATATCATGCGGTGATCAACTCGCTTGAAAGCTATTACCGCACCAGCATGAATCTTCTCAACCCCACGGCATACAACAGCTTGTTTCGCAAGCAGTCTGTTCACACCAAAATCAAGTACGAGGTTCCGGCAAAATATTTGAACTCCGCCGATGTAAGCAATGCGTTGGTAGCCAACGGTTGTCAGATCGATGGGGAAGTCAAGAACAGCATTCTGTTTCGAGGGGTACAGGTAAAAAGAGGTGCGAGCATTCACAATTCGATTATTATGCAAAAGTGCGTTATTGGTGAAAACGTAAGGCTTGAGAACGTCATACTCGATAAAGACGTGATCATCTCGCGGGATCATAAACTTCAGGGCGATTTTCGCAAGCCCTTTGTAATTGCCAAGGACATCTCCATCTGATATCAAAAATAAAACGAGTCCGTCAGGAGGAACTTTCTTTTGTTTAACAACAAGGAAACATTCAAGCAGGTCTTTACGGAGCAATTGGTGAGTCGTTTGGGGAAGGGGCTTGAAGAAGCAGCGCCTGAGGATGTTTATAAAATACTCGGGGGCATGATCCGGGAGTATGTCGGACGGCAATGGGCGGCAGCCAATCGGACCTACCGGGATACAGCGCAGAAACAAGTATATTACTTCTCGCTGGAATTTTTGATCGGGCGGCTGATGGGAAACAATCTGCTGAATCTCGGCGTGCTGGACATGGTCCGGAGCGGTCTGCTGGAGCTGGGCTGGAATTTGGAAGAGATTGAGGAGCAGGAGCCGGATGCAGGTCTCGGCAACGGGGGGCTTGGGCGTCTTGCAGCATGCTTTCTGGATTCGCTGGCATCACTGAGTTATGCAGGCCATGGATGCGGGATTCGTTATAAGTATGGATTGTTTGAACAGAAGATTATTGATGGTTATCAGGTTGAGCTGCCTGACAATTGGCTCCAGCGGGGTAACGTCTGGGAAGAGCGGCGGGCGGACAAAGCGGTGGAAGTACGCTTCTGGGGTCATGTGGAAATCGGTATGCAGGAAGAACGAACGGTGTTTCACACGGTGGACTACGAACGTGTTCTGGCCGTCCCTTATGATGTGCCTGTGATCGGTTATGGCGAGGGGCAGGTGAATACATTGCGCCTGTGGAGCGCCGAATCGGCAACGGATTTGTCCAGAATCCGTACGGCCAATCAACATAACAGCTATTATAAATTTTTAGAATATAACAGGTCGGTTGAATCCATATCGGAATTTTTGTACCCGGATGATTCGGCTTACGAAGGCAAGCTTCTGCGGCTGAAGCAGCAGTACTTTCTCTGTTCCGCGGGGGTTCAGAGCATCCTCAGAACGTTTGACAAGCTGGGGCTGATGTATCGTGAGCTGCCGGAATATGTCGCAATTCATATTAATGATACACACCCTACACTGGTCATACCCGAGCTGATGCGGATTCTTGTTGACGACAAGGGTTTGGGTTGGGATGAGGCTTGGGACATTACGAGCCGGACCGTGTCCTATACCAATCATACCCTGCTGAGCGAAGCATTGGAAAAATGGCCGGCTGGTATGGTCAGGGAGCTGCTACCTCGCGTTTACATGATCATTGAAGAGATCAACAAACGTTTCTGCAGCATGCTGCTGGATCGTTATCCAGGCGACCAAGAGCGTATATCACAGCTCGCGATTGTGGAGAGCGATCAAATACGAATGGCCAATCTGGCCATCGTGGGAAGCTATCATGTGAACGGCGTAGCAGCTCTGCATACAGAACTGCTTAAGACGCAGGTGATGAAACCGCAATATGAGCTGTATCCGGAGCGGTTCAGCAACAAGACCAACGGGATTACCCACCGCCGCTGGCTCATGCACAGCAATCCGGGATTGAGCCAGCTCATCAGCGAAGGCATCGGTACCTCGTGGATCACGGATCCCGTTCAACTGATACAGCTTCAGTCATTAAAGACGGATTCTGCCTTTCAGCAAGGAATTCAGCGAATCAAACGGAGCAATAAAGAACGGCTTGCGGACTATATTGCCCATAAACAAGGGATACAGATTAATCCTGATTCGATATTTGATGTCCATGTTAAGCGGCTCCATGGCTACAAGCGGCAGCTGCTGAACATTTTGCGTGTCATCCATGCTTATAACGAGATTAAGGATCAGCCGGGGGCAGATCGTGTACCGCGTACCGTCATTTTTGGGGCGAAGGCAGCGCCGGGTTACTATTTAGCCAAAAGCATCATCAAGTTAATTAATGTCGTAGCGGATGTCGTTAATCACGATTCGGAGGTAAATGACAAACTTCAAGTGCTGTTTCTCGAGAATTATTCGGTCTCGCTTGCCGAGAGGATTATTCCCGCTGCCGATGTGAGCGAGCAGATATCAACCGCCGGCAAGGAGGCATCCGGCACGGGTAATATGAAATTTATGATGAATGGCGCATTGACCATCGGTACGCTGGATGGAGCGAATGTGGAGATGTTTGAGCTGCTGGGCAGAGATAATATGTTCCTGTTTGGTCTGGAACTTGCGGATGTGCTGGAATATTACCGGACCGGGGCGTATGTAGCCAGAGAGAGGTATGCGCAGGATTCGAGAATCGCCCGTGTGCTGGATCAATTAATATCCTCAGGCCCGTTCTGCTGTCACGAGCTGGAATTCGGTCAGATCCTGCAGTCCCTGCTGGATCACAATGATGAATTTTTTGTATTGGAGGACTTTTCCAGCTATGTTGCGACCCAGGCGGATATCGATGACGTCTATCTGAATGCCAGGGCCTGGACCGAGAAGTCAATTATCAATATTGCCCATTCGGGTCATTTCTCCAGCGACAATACCATTCACCGCTATGCATCCGACATCTGGGACATTGCTTCCGTAAAGGTCAGTATGAACAGGTAGTCTACTATTTTTCTGACAAAAAAAGAACCCCGTCATAGAGATTGGCGGGGTATCCATAAGTGCTCTATTGGATTGTTCTTCATCATAGGATATGATTGAGGCTTGCAAAAATGACTAGATAGATTTACCGTTTTATGCAATTGGACAGCCCGATTTTTCATAGCCGAAGATGAGCCTCTTTATTATAGAAGGAACTCATCTCCAAGCCTGGAGAAGCTTAGATTTCGGTAAGCGCGCTATCGTCTATGATTCTTTGAAATTACCGGGCTCCTTCGATTAGGTCAAGGTGGAGGAGTCCAATTGATAGGCGATAAAAAAGGAGATTCGCGATAGCTGCGAATCTCCTTTTTGAAATGGTTTATTCTTTGGGGAGTTCTTCGGTCGTGCCGTACAACTCGATCTCCCGGTCCGCTTGCTTGCGATGGGCGATCCGGCTGCTGGCGGCTGCGGCAACCGCACCGACGATATCGTCCAGGAAGGTATGGACCCTGCCGCTTGATTTATCATTCAATTGCTCCAGAATGCCGGGCTTGAGTTTGTCGATATACCCGTAATTGGTGAAGCCGATGCTGCCGTACACGTTAACGATGGAAAATGCCAGAACCTCATCCACGCCATATAGCCCTTCATCATTGGCCAGCATTTCCTGAAGCGGAGAGATGAGGTTGCCCTCCTCCGCCAAAATATCCAGTTGGATTCCGGTCAATACCGCATTTTGCACCTCGCGTTTGCTGAGCACGGCATCCACATTTTCGATGCATTCTTCCATCGTCAAATTCGGATAGTATTTCTTTTGAAGGATCATTACCAGCTCTGCGATTTCCTCCAATTTGATTCCACGCTCATGCAGCAGGCTCCGTGTTGCTTCTGCTACCTTTTTGCTGTTCAGACTGTAAGGGATATTTGTATCGTTTTCTGCCATGATGGAACTCACCTCATTTTTGTGGGTTGATGAAGATGCTTACGACGATTGTACTTTTTCCGGCACCCCTTTGTCCAGAAAGGGCAAAACTGAGAGTTATTTTTTTGGAAAGGGCTCGTATACATAGGAGTACAACCTGTACAAAAAAATGTTAGGGAGGAACAATACATGAAAAGTAACAAACGCAATCTTCGCAGGCTTTCCGCCGCCGGGCTGCTTGCTGTTCCGATCGTATTGTCCGGCTGTGGTGTGTTTTCCGGGAACCAATCGGAAGCGATTGACCCACCGCCTGCACAAGTGGAGAAGCAGATGCTGAACACGGCCGGATCTACAGCGGCGCAGGGCGACATTGGCACACAAACCACGGTTTATTTATCCGATACGAGAGGAATGCTGGCACCAGTAACCTTGGGGATTCCGAAGGTCGAGGGTGCCAATGAGGTGGCCGAATCCCTTGAAGTGCTTGTGAATGGAGGGCGCTACGCGGGCTTTGTTCCACAGGGCTTCCAGGCCGTGCTGCCTGCCGGTACCCAAATCAATAATGTGACGGTAGATCAGGAGAACAAACTGGCTGTTGTTGAATTCAATAAATCGTTTACGGAATATAAAGCGGCAGATGAACGAAGAATTTTGGAGGCGTTGACGTGGACGCTGACAGGACATGAAGGCATTGAGCAGATGCAGGTATGGGTGGATGGAGTCAAGCTGACGGAGATGCCGGTGAATCACACGCCGCTGGATCGTCCGCTGTCTCGTGCGATGGGCATTAATTTGCAGAAGGCAGATGATGCGTTATACTCCGCTTCCTCACCGGTTACCGTTTATTTCTCCTCATTAACGACAGACGGGATCCAGTACTATGTACCGGTAACAAGACTTGTTCCGACCGGACAAGATGCGGTTCAGGCCGCCTTGAATGAGCTGATTCGTGGACCGCAGTATGGTGATGGACTCGTTGAAGTCATTCCGGATGACACAACCGTTGCATCCATTGAAACAGGGGAGGACGGCGCCGTAACCGTATCGCTCCAGGACAGCATGTTTGAACAGGGAGAGCAGGTTCCGACCGAGCTGCTGCAGGCTGTCGTGCTTACGGTTTCCGAAAATTCGGAAAATGCGAAGGTGAAAATCCGGATGAACGATCTGGCTGAGGTGGTTGGAACGGACAGCCGCAACTACAGTGAGCCAGTAAGCCGTCCGGAATTTATTAACGAAATTTCGATCTGACGATTTTATCGCTTTGTTTGACAAGATGCACCCCAAAAAGGTGCTTTTGTGCCTGCACTTTGGTAGAATAGGGAATGCTAATCAGGATTGCGATAAGAAGTAGGAGGCAGAAAACATGAGATCTAACGGACGTAAGAGCGATGAGCTTCGACCGATGAATTTATCGACCCATGTGAATAAATATGCGGAAGGCTCCGTGTACATCGAAATGGGAGACACCAAGGTGCTGATTACGGCAACCGTGGATGAGAAAGTTCCCCCGTTTCTGAAAGGACAAGGAAAGGGCTGGGTGACGGCTGAATATTCAATGCTGCCGCGCGCAACACAATCTCGGAATCAGCGGGAAGCCAATCGCGGTAAACTCACTGGCCGGACGATGGAAATTCAGCGGCTGATCGGCAGAGCGCTCAGGTCTGTTGTGAATCTGCATGCTCTTGGCGAGCGGACAATTACGCTGGACTGCGATGTGATCCAGGCGGATGGCGGAACGCGGACCACCTCCATAACAGGAGCATTTGTAGCCCTGGCCATAGCGGTAAATAAAATTGCAGAACAACATAAACTCGCAGTATTTCCGATCACGGATTACTTGGCATCGATTAGTGTGGGTATCGCTGGAGGACAGGCGCTGCTAGACCTGAACTATGAAGAGGATTCCAAAGCGAAGGTGGATATGAATCTGGTTATGACCGGAGGGGGTAAATTCGTTGAGGTTCAAGGAACCGGCGAAGAAAGCCCATTCTCGCGCGAGGAGCTGGATCAGATTCTGGAGCTTGGGGAAAAAGGAATCCGCGAGCTGATCGAGCGTCAACAGGAAGCACTCGGACCCATTGCAGCCAAAATCGGTTCCGTGAATGCGGGAACTGGAGTCTAAGATATGACGCTGACACTTGGGGATACTCTCATTGTAGCTACCCGCAATCAGGGGAAAGTGAAGGAATTTGCACATGCATTTGCTGCGCTTGGCGTGGAAGTCAAGAGTATGTACGATTACCCTGAATTGCCTGATGTCGTTGAAGATGGAGTTACCTTCGCAGCCAATGCATTCAAGAAAGCCAAAGCGGTCGGTGATGCACTGGGATTGCCTGTGCTTGCAGATGATTCCGGATTATGCGTGGATGCGCTGGACGGCGCTCCGGGTGTATATTCCGCAAGGTATGCAGGTGAGCATGGCGCGGATGAGGATAATAACGAGAAGCTGATCGGCGAGCTGGAGCAATTAAGACTGGGTGAGGACACCGAGCAGCCCTTGTTAAGCCCGGCCCGATTCGTCTGCGTGCTGGTGCTGTACGATCCGGTTTCAGGAGAAAAGCTGGAGGCGGAAGGGCATGTCGAAGGGTGGATCACTTCCGATCCATCCGGAAGCGGCGGTTTCGGGTACGATCCGCTGTTCTACTTGCCAAGCCATGAGAAAACGATGGCAGAGCTTTCCCTGGAGGAGAAGCAGTTAATCAGTCACCGCGGATAAGCCCTTCGCAAGCTGGTTGCGTATCTGCAGGCGTTGAGCTGAATCGAGATGATTGCAAAAAGAAACCATACCGGCGTGAGCGGGTATGGTTTCTTTGTTTTTTCAGTAGAATAAGGTTTAACGTATGGATACGTTATATTCTTTAAGCCAGAAATGAACCTGGGCCAGGTAGGCAAACAGCTGCGGGCCGGACATCAATTGACCGAACCAAGGGAGATTGGAGGACGCGTCCGGAGAAGAGGCCAGCTCCCGTATCCGCGCAGTATCAATGAGCGGAAGCAGCGGAGATGTGCCATCATCCAGTATGGACAGTACCTGCGCTTTGACGGCGGTCAGGTAGTTCGGATTGTGGGTTTTGGGATATGGACTTTTTTTGCGGTACAGGACATCATCCGGGAGCACGCCCTCCAGCGCCTTGCGCAGAATGCCTTTTTCACGGTCGCCTGCTGTTTTGATGCTCCATGGGATGTTCCACACATAATCGATCAGACGATGATCGGTATAAGGCACACGGACTTCCAGTCCGACGCCCATACTCATCCGGTCCTTGCGATCCAGCAGGGTTGGCATAAAGCGGGTGATGTTGAGGTAGGACATAACCCGCATTTTGGCTTGCTGGCCAGTCTCGCCGTCCAGCTTAGGGACTTCAGCTACCGCATCCGAATAGCGGTCTCCCAGGTATTCCAGGGGTCTGATCCAGTCCCGGATTTCGGCAGACAGAAGTCCGGCTCTCATGTCCGGAGCGACCGACCATGGGAATGTGCCGGAGTTCAGCATGTCTTCCCGGTGAAACCAAGGATATCCGCCAAATATTTCATCGGCAGCTTCGCCCGATATGGCAACGGTGGCGCCTTTTTTGATCTCTCGGCAGAAGAGGAGCAGCGATGCATCAACGTCGGCCATGCCGGGCAGGTCGCGCTTTTGCGTGGAGGTATCCAGCGCCTCAACCAATTCGGGAGTATCGAATTCAATCCAGTGATGGTTCGTCCCAAGCTCATCGTGCATCCGTTGAATCCATGGCGCATCTGCGCCAGGCTGGAAGGAATGGGACTGAAAGTGCTTGTTGTTGTCCACATAATCGACAGAGTAGGTATGCACTTGTCCTTGGCCCGTCCGCTTATAGTAATCGACGGCAAGGGAAGAAAGCGCACTGGAATCAAGCCCCCCGGATAAAAGGGAGCAGACCGGCACGTCAGATACCAGCTGACGCTCTACCGTATCCCGGAGGAGATCGCGCAAGTAGCTTGCCGTTTGGTCTACATCATCCTCATGCGGTTTGCTTTCCAGCTTCCAATAGGTGTATTTGCGCAACCCTTCCCGGTTAAATATCATCGCCATGCCAGGGCGGAGTTCGGAGATGTCTTTATAGACGCCATGCCCCGGGGTCCGTGCAGGACCGATAATGAACACTTCGGCAAGTCCTTCAGCACCGACCACGGGCTCCACCTTCGGATGCTGTAGCAGTGCTTTGGGTTCAGAGCCGAAAACCAAGGTTCCGTCGATGTAGCTGTAGAACAAGGGTTTTACTCCCACCCGGTCCCGTGCCAGAAACACTTGTTCCTGCGCACTATCCCAAATGGCAAAGGCAAATATTCCATTGAGGCGTTCCAAACACTCGGGGCCCCATTCGATATAGGAGACTAACAACACTTCCGTATCACACTTGGTATTGAAACGATGTCCGCGTCGTATCAATTCGTCTTTAAGCTCAGCAGCATTATATAATTCCCCGTTGTATACAATGGCGTAGACTTCCTCTTCCTGATGAATGATCATCGGCTGAGCTCCATTTTCGGGGTCGATCACGCTGAGTCTTCGGTGTCCAAATGCGCACGGGTTGGAAATCCAGGTGCCGGATCCGTCAGGTCCGCGGTGAGCCAAACTTTCTGTCATTTTTACCAGCAGCTGCGAATCCTGCGTCAAATCGCCGCTCCATTGTATAAAACCGGTTATTCCGCACATGACGGTTCATCCTCTCTTTGTCTTTGTCATACGCTGTCCCAACTTTTTAATCCTACGTCGCCAAAGTGATACAGATATATGCCGAAGGAAGGCATAAAATGTCTGTCCTTTTACGAAAACTAAGAAAGAGGACGAATTTCAAAGCAAAGGAGAGAAGCGTCCATGGATAAGTCAACCTATTACGTCTCCGTGCAAAGCCGTTCTGTGTTGACTCAGCAGGGGGCAAGCCCTTATGAATGGGAGATCGAAGCTACGCCGGAAGAGGCTGATCAAGTCCGGATTGAGCTGGATATGATGCAGGAGAAGGAAGAAGAAGCCCTTGGATACATGTTTCCTTGGCCGGATACGCCGCAACAAAGCTCCAATGCCCTGTTTCAATCTTCCCTGGATAATGTGTACCGGACGATATATCAGTTGGGTACGCCGGCAACGCGTCAGCAGATGGAGGAGCTGCGATTGCTCTCCGATATGACGTGAAAATAAAAAAAGGATTGTGCAGAAGCCTGCACATCCCATGAAGGAGAATGCATGATGTACGCAATTAGAGACGCAAAAATTCGACGGATTACCGAAGTTAACGGTGCGCCATGCGCCGAGGTGGAGGTATATCCTGAAGCGGAGGGAGAAAGCGCATTGCTGGCTTACCTGACACCATCGTCTCCGCTGGGAGGCTACGAACTGGTGAGAATCGTCCGGAGCAACGCCAGCATGGAGCTCGACTGGTTTGATAACAGCATGCATGATGCTTTTGTGGATGCTACGGACGAAGCGTTCGAGAATAGTGTTCATTCCACGGCCGAGGAGGATCGGGATACCTTTAAACAGCAGCTCCTCTCGACCGGTCAATTGTACGAGCAGTTGAATCAGCGGCTCAGCGAAGGACCTCAGTATTTTTAGGGGTTAGGAAAAAGATTGGCAAAGTTCTTTGGAAGCCTAGACAAGAAGGGCCATGCAGCATGATAGCTGCATGGCCCTTCAATCATCTGATGTGTTTAGTAAGCCGTTTCCCGCAATACTTGAATGCCCATGATGATGTTATATACAAATGCTCCGAAGTAGATGATCCCGAACAGGATGAGATACCCGATAATGGAGCCGAAGGACCCCGAGGTTACGGCCATATAGATCATGGGTATCGCTGCGATAACCGGGAATACGTGCGAGAATAATGCACGGCGGGCGTGCTTGGCAACGTAGGCGTCCGGAGACAGAATCCACACGATGAGGGGGAGAAGAAACGGCGCAAAAAAGATGCTGAAATACGATAAAGAGGACAGAAGCTGTCTCATGGTATCACACTCCTAAAGTCATTCTGATGATATACATATTACCCAGTAAGCGCGTTCCTGATTCTGTAATGAGGGTATTCAAAAAAAGTTCTTTAAAAAATGCCGAATATGCGATATAATATACTTCGTTACTGTTTTAAAGCATTTCATACATATATGTCCCAGTAGCTCAGCTGGATAGAGCAACGGCCTTCTAAGCCGTCGGTCAGGGGTTCGAATCCCTTCTGGGACGTAAAAGAGGCACCGCCATTTATGGCGGTGTTTTTGCGTCCAATCAAGGGCCGCCTTTCTTGCAAATGAAAGATATCCATGACACGATTAGTTTATGTTTTGAGAAGACCTGACTTCATAATCATTTCATCTTATAATAGAAGAAAAAATATTTTCGTATATATATTGAGGAGGCATCAAGCATGCAGCTTACTAAAATATCACAGAATACCGCCATCTTATTGGAGCACGCCAGAAAATCGGGACTCACCTCCTCCGAGTTGCTGGAGGCAGTACGCTCGGGAGAGAATGAGAGATTTCAGATTGCTCAGAATGGTCATTTTCATTACGGGGAACTGTTCGCCTATGCGGGAGAGCATGGGGAAGATTTGGAAAAAGCCGTTATCGAGGGCTACAAAATTACGTTTAATACCCGAAACGGTCTGAAAATATGGCTGGAGGAAACCTTTCACCTCAGCTCGGAATCCGACTTCCGTGTGGGTGAGGGAATCATTGAGGGGTTAAAGCTCAAGAAGGAGCAGTTGGCTCGCTTGAAGGAGGCAATGGCTGTCAACTGGACTCTTCAGGAAGAGCCAGCAACGGATGGAGTTCAGGTCAGACTGACCGTCAGAGGGCTGCAATAAAGGAAAAAAGCCGCCCATTCTTATTCTTGTTGAATAAGAATGGGCGGCTTTTTTAAAGAAACTACAGCTGCATTCAGGAACCTCCCACAGAGTTTCCTTTACATCCGGCTCGGCGTTGGCAATCCCAACACTTCCAAAGCTTCGCCAAGGGTATCCTTAAACAGCGAAGTGAGCCATATCCGGAAACGCTGTACGTCTGCCTCGGCTTTCAGAATCGGACATGCCGAATAAAAATTGTTGAACAAGGAGCACAGCTCATACGCGAAGTTACAGATGGCGCTTGGGGATAGCTCTCGTCCGGCAGCATAAAGGGTATCATGCCAGGTGCTGATATGCCTCAGCAGCGCATGCTCTGCTTTTTCCATGTCAGGGAAGTGAGCAGGCATAGAGGGCAAGACACCGGCATCCTGCGCTTTATTGAGAACACTAAGTGCACGCGCGTAGGAATAGAGCAGGTAGACTCCCGTATTTCCCGAAATTTCCGTGGCCTGTTTCAGATCGAACACAACCTCGGTTTGCAGTGCAAAGCGAAGCAGATAGTAACGGATGGAGGCTGCTGCTATCGCATGGCTGGACAATCCGTTTTTATCCGAACGGGTATCTTCGATGACTTTGGCTACTTGCTGGATAAGCTCGGTAATTTTTATCCCGATCCCTTGACGTCCGGACATGGCATAGGACGCCTTTCCGTCGGAAGTGTCGATTCCAAGATCCGCTGCTGCCGAAGGACTAAGTGAAACCACGCCGTAACTGACATGTCGAAGGTTCTGGGCTTCTTCGTTGAATCCCAAGCCTTCCAGTGCCTGCTTCACCATCAGCTGTGGGTACTGCTGCCTGTAATCAATGACATTGATAACCATATCGGCTTTGCCATATGCCTGCTGTTCACCCTGAGTGCTCGTGGTCCAAACATCTTCGGTGAATCTTGTATATACAAAATCATTGGAGAGCAGTCCGTATTTCCACAAATGATAAGCAATATCTTTGGCGGTGTAAGTCAAAATGCCATTAGAGCGTACCAGCACTTTGTCCATGCTGTGCTCGGAATCGGGATCGTCTGCCTTATCTCCCCCTAATTGTTTGAGCACCCAGCAGCCTGCCAGCTTACCCTCGGTTTCCTGATGGAACAGTGAGGTGTTCTTCAACAATTCGAAAGCGGAATCCCAAAATCCCTCTCTGACAATGCTGCTCTCCCATACCAGAAGGTCGTATCCAATGCCAAACTGCTTCATTTCTTCAAGATGCTCTTTAACGATTCTTTCAGCTACGAGCAATCCGATCCAGGAAAGATTCTGATGTCCCTCCTCCAATGCGTGGAGAACTTCCGTCCGATGTTGAACCAGTGCAGGTTCTCTTTCGTATGCTTTATTCGTGCTCGAATACACATCCCAGCAGTAATCACCGAATCTGGCATGTTCCTTGGACAGCGGGGTATGGAGCATTCCAACAACCGTATCCGCCAGCTGATTGCCAAGATCGTCGATATAATTATGCGCCTCCACCTCATAGCCAAGCTTTCTCATCAGCCGGACCAGCGTATCCCCGATACAGGAATTCCGTAAATGACCGATATGCGCAGATTTGTTCGGATTGATGGAGGTGTGCTCGATAACAATCTTTTCATGGGTCGCCGGCGGCAGTTCAAATGGGTGGTTGGCCCACGCTTCCCAGTCGATGTGCAGATTGATAAAACCTGGAGCCACGACCTCCGTGGCCGAAACCAGTTGTTTGAAGGGAACATCCTGCTCAAGCTCCGTTTTAATTAACTCGGCAATGTGCAGGGGAGCCTTACGAAGCAGCTTGGCAAGCTGCATTGCGATGTTGGTTGCATAATCCCCGTGCTCTATGCTGGAGGGCTGCTCGACCCGGACTGGGATGGATTCCGGCAGCTTGATGCCGAAAGAGTCACACACCTGGATTGCTGCTTGTTGAACACTGGTAATCATTAATTGACTTAACACGGTAAA
This sequence comes from Paenibacillus sp. Cedars, assembly GCF_003184205.1. Lineage (NCBI taxonomy): Bacteria > Bacillati > Bacillota > Bacilli > Caryophanales > Paenibacillaceae > Paenibacillus > Paenibacillus sp. Cedars. Next base: position 4,390,781 of record NZ_CP020866.1, on the reverse strand, counting down.
TCCCCCTTTGAAAAATAAGAACACCTCGGAAAAATAAAAAAAGCCCTCATCTCAATAAAGAGACGAGGACTTGTGCTCGCGGTACCACTCTTGTTGTTAAACCGGCAAGGGTTCAACCACCTTCATACAATAACGGTGTAAGCCGGGGCTTCCTACAATCCTTCAATTCGGAAGACCATCTCCTGGGTCCGTTTCACGGCCGACTTTGTACCGGTTTCCACCCTCCCGGCTCGCTTGGACTAAAGTCTGAAGCAGTTACTCTCCCAATCAACGAAAATCACATTTTCAAGTTTTTCATATTATAACCAATCTATTTAGAAAATCAACCATAAAATTGTTAAAGCTTCTCCGCAATGATACGCAAGCGCTTATAATCTGCGTAGTAGGCATCCTCATGCCAGAGCGTGTCGTAGCTTATTTGGCTGATGCGGGCAATTGCATGGTCCCTTTCTTCAGCTGTAAATCCGGTAAAGAAATGATCGCCAAAATGCAGGAGCCAATACCGAACGCCCTCCTTGCCCTCAGACAGCTTGGTAGGACGGTCATAATGATGTGCCATACGGACCCGGAACCCTTGGGCTTCCAGCAGAGTCGCATATTCTGCCACACTAGGAAAATACCACGGATTTCGTGTGTCCGCATCGATTCCATAATGGTCGGCGAATACAGTTCTTAGGGCTTCATAGATCGTTTCAATATTGCCTTGTCCTCCAAATTCGGCGACGAATCGGCCGCCGCTCCTTAGTGCGCCATGCACAGAGCGGACTGCACCTGCAGCATTCTTCATCCAGTGCAGCGCCGCATTGGAGAAGACAGCATCATAAGGTGCTTCGACCGTGAAGTTTTCGCCATTTCCAACGCGGAATGCAAGGCTTTTATACTTAGTTTGGGCCTGCTCAATCATCTCCACGGCTGAGTCCATACCGGTCACGTATGCACCGGCCGTAGATATTTCATAAGCCAAATCACCGGTCCCGCACCCAAGGTCGAGAATCCGCTCGCCGGCTCGAGGCGCCAGAAGCTCTGCCAAACCTTTTCCATAAGCTGAAACAAACGACAACTGCCGATCGTAATCCCGAGGCTTCCATATTTGCTCCGACATCGTAAGACTCCCCCTTTTTTATGAATAACCTCATTGTGACAGGTTTTGTTTATAATTAGAAATATATAAATGCGATAGATTCAATAGGTTGTAACTATGAGTGGATCATGAGATAAACCGCTGATCAGCGGCTTTATTTTACGGCAACGAGCAGGGCACCAACAGCAATGAGTGCGACGCCGATCACGTTAATCCAGGATATTTTCTCTCCAAGAAACAAAAAGGCAAGAATCACGGCGATGACCACGCTTAATTTATCGATGGGCCCGACCTGCGATACCTTACCGTATTTCAGTGCCAAAAAATAAAACAGCCAGGACATGGCTCCTGCAATTCCGCTTAGCACAATGAAGCTTAAGGCTTTCTTCTGCACGAGGATTTCCCCGAGCTCGGAAAATTTGCCCTGAACGGCCACCACGCCCAGCAGGAACAGTGCCATGATGACAGATCGAATGGCAGTGGCTGAATTGGCATCGATATTTTGCAGCCCGATTTTGCCGAAAATAGCGACAAGTGCAGCGGTGGCCGCCGACAGCAGTGCGTACATAAGCCATAATGGCATCCTATATCCCTCCTGAACGATAAAGACCTGAATACTATTAAGGATTTCTATATAATAGTATGGAGTGATTTGTACAATATCATTACATTTTCCTAGTGATTTTCCTGAGATGGGGTTGAATTTCGGATGACGGGTCATATTGTTGCTTATAAAGAAGAATATCATGATCAATTAGTGGAGCTGTGGCATCGCGCTGTGTGCAGCACGCATGATTTCCTGACAGAGGAGGATCTCCGTTTTTATTATAAAATGGTGAAAAATGAAGCACTTCGAGCTGTGGAGTTATGGGTGTGCTTGAACAAGGATTTCAAGCCCGTTGGATTTATGGGCCTGGACGGCTCGAAAATCGAAATGTTGTTTGTGGATCCACAGCATCATGGGCGAGGAGCGGGGAGCCAATTGATTCGGCATGCCGAATCGTTGAAGGGGGATAAACTTACTGTCGATGTAAATGAACAGAACGCCGGAGCCCACGCTTTTTACAAAAAATACGGTTTTGTGCAGACGGGCCGCTCGGAGCTGGATGGTGCAGGCAAGCCGTATCCACTGATTCATATGGAGCTGGGTCGCCATAACGGACTCAGAAGCCGCTAATATGGTGAAAAAGCTCTAACAGATATGCTAACGGACCTGAGGGCCGTTATAAACGCCAAAAGAGGGTGATTTGCCTGTTAAATTGCTAAATAACAGCTGTGGTGTCCGCTAAATTTTAAAACGGGACGTTTTTTCTGAAATAACGCTCCTGGTGTCCGTTCAAGTTGTGATTGTGGCCTATGGAGTTCATATGCGGACTGTGTCCCAGAAGGGATGCGGTCTTGCAGGCCGACTGCGAAGTAACCCCTCCCGAAGCGTACGCTAAGGCGAACCCGATTCCGGGTTCATCGTCCCTTCTGGAATACGCAAAGAAGCAGCCACGATGATAAGTGGCTGCTTCTTCATTTTACGTCCCAGAAGGGATTCGAACCCCTGACCGACGGCTTAGAAGGCCGTTGCTCTATCCAGCTGAGCTACTGGGACACAGAAATTTTTCAAGCAAAAAATATATTATCACATGCATTGGGGAAATTCAACAATTATTTTAAGTTGCGAACATTTTTGAATCTGCCAGATTATTAGTGTGTCATTCCGGGTTATATTGATAAGACATAAGATGGATTTCAATAAAGGCGTCGGCGGAATGTTTCAGAACGGCAGGAAAGTGCTTAGACCGCGCTCTTTTTTTAACTTGGCAGTACATATGCTATAATCAACGAATATGAAAAACAGGAATAGAAAGGAGGTGTCCTTATCAAGGACTCTTACTCCCAAGAACATGAGGATAAGAACATCATCCTGTTTCCGAAGACGCTGGATTATTACCAGATTCAGCTTACGGTTATGCTCGAGAACGAACGATACGGTGAAGCAATGGAAGTTTTGCGTTTTCTGCTGAGATGCGGCGGACAGAATGAACGGCATTATGAAGAGTGGCATTCGCTCCTCGAATGGCTTGAAGCTGCGTTTCCAGAACAGGCTGTACCTCGTTCGGTTGATTCCGATGCAGATATCGAAGAGGATGATCCAGACGAAGCGGAAATGGCGAGGCAGATGGTTAAGGAAAAAGTTGCTCAGGATGCCGGATATGCCGACAAGCTGCTCGCTTCCGTTATGAACGGACCGTTGACCGAACAGACCATTCTGGCACTGGAACAGCTCGCCTATCTGGATCGTCCGGAGATTGATGCTGTTTTGGTTGAGTGGCTGCAGGATACGCCGCTTCATCCCCTGCTGCAATTTCGAGTGCTACAAACACTCCGAAGAAGGGGCATGGAGGGAAATGTAAGCCTTCATCGGGGACAGGAAGCCGTAGAGATTGAGATCGACACGGTGCCGCTGGACCCGGGGAGTTTTCCGCTTGCCATAACGAGAATATTGGAGCGAGTTGCAGATCAGACGGAAATTCATGAACCGACTTTGTTTTATTTTGCACAAGAACTATGGTCCCAGTTCATAATGGCCATTTACGGTACCGAAGATTACCATTCCATGCTGGATGAAGAAGAATCTACGCTTGACATATGGGCGGCCGCGCTCCATGACATTGTATCGGAGAGTTTGAAGGGGTTTCGGAATGAGGAGGAAATCCGCCCGCTCTACGGTATAACGGACACCATGCGGTTCCGCTATGAGGGAGCCTACCGATCTCTCAAGCAATTTGTGGCAGCGGGTGTGGAAGAATAGCCATAGCCTGGAAAACGTTTACGGTATCGTAGCATAAGGGTTCGCCCTTGAAAAAGGATTTAATGTTGTTTATACTATAGTGGTTATTCGGTACGTGATACATTATTGCGCCGACCACGTGAATTATTTTGGAGGGGAAAGCATAAATGAAAGCAACTTGGGAAAAAATAGAGAAGAACCTTGGCGTTCTTGACGTTGAGGTTGATGCGGATCGCGTTGCATCCGCCCTCGACAAAGCTTTTAATAAAGTAGCTAAAAAAGCAAATGTACCTGGATTCCGTAAAGGTAAAGTGCCTCGCCCGATTTTTGAAGCTCGTTATGGCGTAGAGAGCTTGTACCAGGATGCAATCGACATCTTGCTTCCAGAAGCATACAGCGAAGCTGTAGATCAAGCGGATATTTTCCCTGTAGATCGTCCGGAAGTGGACATCGAGCAATTCGCTAAAGGTGAAACTTTCAAGTTCAAAGCTAAAGTAACGGTGAAACCTGAAGTTAAACTGGGTGATTACAAAGGTGTTGAAGTAGCTGCTGTAGCCGCTGAAGTTTCTGAAGAGGAACTGAACGAAGAGCTCGAGCGTCTGCAACAACGTCATGCTGAGCTTGCTGTAATCGATGAAGGCGCGTCTGTATCCGGTGATATCGTAGTGATCGATTTCGACGGTTCCGTTGACGGTGTGCCTTTTGAAGGTGGACAAGCTGAGCGTTATTCCCTTGAACTCGGAAGCAACTCCTTCATTCCAGGCTTTGAAGATCAAGTCATTGGTATGGCTACTGGAGATTTCAAAGACGTGGAAGTTACGTTCCCAGAGAACTACCATGCAGCTGAGTTAGCTAACAAGCAAGCTGTCTTCAAAGTGAAAGTACACGAAATCAAGCGCAAACAGCTTCCTGAGCTGGATGATGAATTCGCTAAAGACGTTAGTGAATTTGATACCCTTGATGAGTACAAGGAAGATCTGAAGAAACAATTGCTGACTCGCAAAGAGCAAGAAGCACAAGGCGTTCGCGAGAACGAAGCTGTTGAAAAAGCAGCGGCTAATGCTGAAATTGAAATTCCAGACGCTATGATCCAATCCGAAGTTCAAAACATGATGCGCGATTTCGACAACCGTCTTCGTCAACAAGGCATGAACCTGGAAATGTTCCTTAGCTTCTCCGGCCAAAGCAGTGACGATCTGGAAGGACAAATGAAAGAAGACGCTGAAAAACGCGTTCGCAACAACCTCGTGCTGGAGCAAATCGCAAAAGAAGAGAAGCTCGAAGTAACGGAAGAGGAAATCAACAAAGAGCTGGAAAATATGGCTGATACGTACAAACGTTCCGCTGAAGAAATCCGCAGCATCCTGGGTGCTAACGGTTCCCTTGACAGCCTTCGTGAAGAATTGCTTCTTCGCAAAACGATCGACTTCTTGCTGGAAAACAGTGTAGAAGGCGCTCCTGTGGAGAAAAAAGAAGAAACTGCAACTGAAGAATAATAAAAAGGCAGCTGCGAAAAGCTGCCCTCACATTCGATAAGGCACGTACATTTCATGCGTGCCTTATTTTTACCTAACAATAGCCAATTTAATACTAATTATGACATGAATTGGTTATTGATTTCGACATACATAATGAGACAAGTTGGCAGGATATAATTCTTGGGAAGTTCATAGAATGTAAACAGGGTTAAAAAATGACATCGTGCTGCGAACATGTTAGAATAACTTTTGTAACACTGCCGTATATTTTTCAAGGAAAAGAGGTTGGTCGCATGAGTCTTGTACCTATGGTTGTTGAGCAAACTAGTCGAGGCGAAAGATCTTACGATATCTACTCAAGATTACTGAAGGATCGCATTATATTCCTCAGCAGTGCGATAGATGACGATGTTGCCAATCTTGTTATTGCCCAGCTGCTGTTTTTGGCTGCGGAAGATCCGGAAAAGGACATCTCTTTGTACATCAATTCTCCTGGCGGTTCGGTTACAGCCGGGATGGGTATATATGATACGATGCAGTTGATTAAGCCTGATGTGTCAACCATTTGCGTAGGTATGGCCGCCAGTATGGGATCGCTGCTGCTTACTGCCGGAGCACCAGGCAAACGCTATGCTCTCGAGAACAGTGAAGTAATGATACATCAACCGCTCGGGGGTATTCAGGGTCAGGCATCCGATATCCAAATCCATGCAGATTGGATCATCAAGACCAGACATAAGCTGAATCAAATCTATGTGGAGCGCACGGGTCAGCCCCTTGAAAAAATCGAACGCGATACAGACCGCGACTTTTTCATGAGCGCGGAGGAAGCGAAGGCGTACGGTATTATTGACGATGTTCTGTCTTCACCGACCAAATCTTAAGGGGTGGTAATAGCATGTTTAAATTTAACGATGACAAAGGGCAGCTAAAATGCTCCTTCTGCGGTAAATCCCAGGAGCAGGTCCGCAAACTGGTTGCGGGGCCCGGTGTTTATATATGTGACGAGTGTATTGACTTGTGCTCCGAGATTGTAGAGGAAGAACTCGGACATGAGGAAGAAGTGGATCTGAAGGATATTCCGAAGCCACGTGATATTCGTGACATTCTGGATCAATACGTAATCGGACAGGATCAAGCGAAGAAATCCCTTTCGGTTGCTGTCTACAACCACTATAAGCGCATCAACACCCAGAACAAGATTGAGGATGTTGAATTGCAAAAGAGTAACATTTTGCTGCTTGGACCTACAGGTTCCGGTAAAACATTGCTTGCACAAACGATGGCTAAAATTCTCAATGTTCCGTTTGCTATTGCGGACGCAACTTCACTGACAGAAGCCGGTTATGTAGGTGAAGATGTAGAGAACATTCTGCTGAAGCTGATCCAGGCAGCAGACTATGATGTGGAAAAAGCAGAACGCGGCATTATCTATATTGATGAAATCGATAAAGTAGCCCGCAAATCGGAGAACCCGTCCATTACGCGTGACGTATCCGGTGAAGGTGTTCAACAAGCCTTGCTGAAAATTCTTGAAGGTACCGTTGCTTCTGTTCCACCGCAAGGAGGACGCAAGCATCCGCATCAGGAATTCATTCAGATCGATACAACGAACATTTTGTTCATCTGTGGTGGTGCATTTGACGGTCTGGAGCAGTATATCAAACGCCGGATTGGCAAGAAGGTCATCGGTTTCAATGCTTCCGGAGAGAGCCAAAAGGATCTTAAGCCAGGTGAATACCTGACCATGGTTCTGCCGGAAGACTTGCTCAAATTCGGTTTGATTCCGGAATTTGTTGGCCGTCTGCCTGTAGTCTCCACTTTGGAGCCGCTGGATGAGGCAACGCTGGTACGCATTCTGTCCGAGCCGAAAAACGCGCTCACGAAACAGTACCAAAAGCTGCTTGAATTTGACAATGTCAACCTCAAGTTTGAGCCAGGTGCTCTAGAAGCGATTGCCCGCGAGGCAATTAAGCGGAATACCGGTGCACGCGGATTGCGTTCGATCATTGAAGGCATTATGCTGGATGTTATGTACGAAGTGCCGTCCAGAGATGACATCAAGGATTGCGTCATCACGGAGCAGGTTGTTCGCGATAAAGTGATTCCTGAGCTGCAGAGCAAGGGAAGCGAAGATGACAAGAAACAAGAAGAAAGTGCTTAATACGCCATAGCGTATTAGGCGTGGAATAAATCTACGCTGATTCTCCACTTCCAGTTATGTCCAGTCGGGCTTTGCTGGAGTGGAGCTTTGGCGTTATATGGGAGAGATCGTACCATGTTTTTGAGACAAGACACACGGCCCGTCAGGGTGGGGAACCTCACCATTGGGGGAAAGAACGAAGTCATTATTCAAAGCATGTGCACTACCAAGACCGCAGATGTGGAGGCAACCGTTGCCGAGATTTTGCGTCTGGAAGAAGCAGGTTGTCAGGTCGTTCGGGTAACGGTGAACAATGAAGAAGCTGCCGCTGCTATAAAAGAAATCAAGAAACGCATTCATATTCCGCTTGTGGCGGACATTCATTTTAACTACAAACTTGCCTTGATGGCTATCGAGAATGGTATTGATAAGGTTCGGATCAATCCGGGCAACATCGGCAAGCGTGAGAAAGTCGAAGCTGTCGTGAAGGCTTGTAAGGAGAAGGGGATTCCGATTCGGATCGGGGTTAATGCCGGTTCCTTGGAGAATCATCTTATCGAAAAATACGGGTATCCTACACCGGAAGCTATGGTGGAAAGCGCCTTGTATCATATCGGGATACTGGAAGAACTGGATTTCCACGATATCATCGTTTCGCTTAAAGCATCTGACGTACCGATGGCTATCGCGGCGTATACGAAGGCTGCTGAGGTTATTCCATATCCGCTCCATCTGGGAATTACCGAAGCCGGGACGCTGTTCTCCGGTACGGTGAAGAGCGCTGCCGGTCTCGGAGCGCTGTTGTCCCTGGGAATCGGAAGCACGATGCGTATTTCCTTGAGTGCTGATCCCGTGGAAGAGATCAAAGTGGGCCGGGAGCTTCTAAAATCATTCGGCCTCATCTCGGATGCGGCAACCTTGGTATCTTGCCCGACTTGTGGACGGCTGGATATTGACTTGTTCTCCATTGCCAATGAGGTAGAGGAATACATCTCGAAGATCAAAGTGCCGATTAAAGTTTCCGTTCTGGGATGCGCAGTCAATGGACCTGGTGAGGCTAGAGAAGCCGACATCGGTATTGCCGGCGCGCGTGGCGAGGGCCTGCTCTTCCGTTATGGAGAGATGATTCGTAAAGTTCCAGAAGCCACCATGGTGGAGGAGCTTAAGAAGGAAATCGACAATATCGTGAAGGTGTACGAGGAAACCGGCGAAATCCCGGGCCGCAAGCACAAATCCACGGTTTAAGCTTATTAACTTGGTTTTTATAACGTTATAATTGCACTTTTTAAAAGCGGCAGTCTCTTGAATTCAAGAGACTGCCGCTTTTCTGTTTAGCAGGATGTCATACGCCCCAGCAGGGGAGTGTCTTCCCAACAATGTCATGACTTTTTCGCTATCCGCGTTTTACCATTCGAGGAATCGGCAATACTACCATGTATTAACGATTCGATGAAGACATAATGGAGTACAGGAGGAATGACTTGTGAACTTAAGTATTGTGATAATGCTGGTGCAGCTGTTTTTTGCAGTCATCATCGGCATTTATTTTTGGAATTTATTGCGCGGACAGAAAACAAGCAAGACGGCGGTGGATCGGGAATCGCGTAAGGAACTTGATAAACTCCGCAAACTGCGGTCCATATCGTTAACAAAACCGCTGGCTGAGAAAACAAGACCGCAAACCATGGATGACATCGTGGGGCAAAAGGACGGCTTGCGAGCCTTAAAGGCTGCTCTCTGCAGCGCCAATCCGCAGCATGTTATTGTATACGGCCCGCCAGGGGTAGGCAAAACAGCCGCTGCTCGTGTAGTGATGGAGGAAGCGAAGAAGAATCCGCAATCTCCGTTTAAATATGACGCCAAATTCACGGAAATTGATGCAACAACGGCCCGGTTCGATGAACGCGGCATAGCTGACCCGCTCATCGGGTCTGTTCATGATCCGATTTACCAAGGTGCGGGAGCCATGGGGGTTGCAGGAATTCCTCAGCCGAAGCCGGGAGCGGTGACCAAGGCACACGGAGGAATCCTCTTTATTGATGAAATTGGGGAATTGCATCCGATCCAGATGAATAAGCTTTTAAAAGTGCTGGAGGACCGCAAGGTGCTGCTGGAAAGTGCATATTATAATTCTGAGGATGCCAACACACCTGCTTATATTCACGACATTTTTCAAAACGGCCTGCCGGCCGACTTCCGTCTGGTGGGTGCAACGACACGTTCACCGGAAGAGATTGCTCCTGCACTTCGCTCGCGCTGCATGGAGATTTTTTTTCGACCGCTTCTGCCTGAAGAGATTGGAAGGATTGCAGAGGATGCTATTCAGAAGATTGGGCTGAATTCGGCACCAGAAGCGGTAGAAGTGGTGAAGCAGTACTGTTCCAACGGCCGGGAAGCGGTCAATATGATTCAATTGGCTGCTGGCCTGGCGCTGACCGAAAAAAGAGATTCGCTTCGTGCAGCGGACGTGGAATGGGTCGCCAGCAGCAGTCAGCTTCAGCCTCGTCCGGATCGAAAAATACCGGAGAAGCCGCAGGTTGGCGTTGTTAACGGATTAGCTGTATACGGCCCTAACATGGGGGCGCTGCTTGAAATTGAAGTATCTGCGGTTCCTGTTGAGGAGGGACGGGGTACCTACAATATCACCGGGGTTGTGGATGAAGAGGAGTTTGGCGGAGGCTCGCGGAAGCTGCGTCGTAAGAGCATGGCCAAGGGATCGATCGAGAATGTGTTAACAGTCCTGGGCTCTATGGGTTTTACACCTAAGAACTATGATCTGCATATTAACTTTCCTGGGGGAACGCCGATTGACGGACCTTCCGCGGGTATTGCGATGGCTGCGGCGATTGTATCGGCTATCAAAGGAATTGAGGTTGATAACAAGGTCGCGATGACCGGCGAGATGAGCATTCATGGAAAGGTGAAGCCAATTGGCGGGGTCATCGCCAAAGTGGAGGCGGCATTCCAGGCAGGTGCTACCCGTGTAATCATTCCCAAAGACAATTGGCAAACGTTGTTCCAAGATTTAAGTGGCGGTTTACGGGTAATTCCTGTAGAATCGGTGGACGAAGTATTCGCCCACATTTTTGGCGGATCGTTCGCTCCGGAGGTTGTGCAGCTCCCCGGAAACGAAGTGTTTCCAGCCTCTTCAGCTTCATTGCTGCAGGCAACGCCTCCGCGCAACGGGAAAGTCACGGACGCTGGAGGATGTTAAGTTTCACTTTGTTGGTTTTTTATACGCAGATTTGATAAAATAGGAATAGTGTCAACATTGAGAGCCATTGGAGGTGCGAAAGCGATGGGACCCAGTAAATTCAAAGGTCGTCGTTTTCCTTTACTGCCTTTAAGAGGTCTTCTTGTCTATCCGAGCATGGTGCTTCACTTGGATGTAGGACGGGAGAAATCGGTAAAGGCTTTAGAAAAGGCGATGGTTGAAGACAATTTGATTCTCCTATGTTCTCAATCGGAAGTGAACATTGAAGAACCGACGCAAGAGGATATTTATCGGATTGGCACAGTTGCGAATGTACGCCAGATGCTTAAGCTTCCTAACGGTACCATACGTGTGCTTGTGGAAGGTATGGAACGGGCGGAGGTTATTGAATATACGGATCAAGAGGAATACTATGAGGTCATGGCTCGCGAGCTGCCTGAAGAGGAGAACCATGACCCTGAAGTTTCCGCATTAATGCGAACCGTACTGTCTCAGTTTGAGAATTATATCAATCTGTCCAAGAAGGTGACACCAGAGACATTGGCGGCCGTTTCCGATATTGACGAGCCAGGTCGTCTGGCAGACGTGATTACGAGTCATTTGTCGCTGAAGATCAAGGATAAGCAAGAAATTCTCGAAACCATTGATGTTCGCAAAAGGCTCGAGAAGCTTCTAGACATATTGAACAATGAGCGTGAAGTGCTGGAATTGGAACGCAAGATCAACCAGCGGGTCAAGAAGCAAATGGAGAAGACCCAGAAGGAATACTACTTGCGCGAACAGATGAAGGCCATTCAGAAAGAGCTTGGCGACAAGGAAGGCCGTACCGGGGAGGTAGAGGAGCTCCGAAGTCAGCTTCAGGAGCTTGAGCTTCCGGAACGTGTGCATGAGAAGGTAGAGAAGGAAATCGACCGTCTCGAGAAAATGCCGGCAAGCTCTGCCGAAGGCGGCGTTATCCGAAACTACGTCGATTGGCTGCTGGCGCTGCCTTGGAGCAGCAAGACCGAAGACGATCTGGATATCGTCAAAGCAGAACAAGTGCTGGATGAGGATCATTACGGTCTCGAGAAGCCGAAGGAACGCGTGCTGGAATACTTGGCGGTTCAGAAGCTGGTGAAGAAGATGAAGGGGCCGATTCTATGTTTGGTTGGCCCTCCAGGCGTCGGTAAAACATCGCTCGCCCGGTCCATCGCCCGCTCACTGGAGCGCAAGTTTGTACGTGTCTCCTTAGGTGGCGTGAGAGACGAGGCCGAAATCCGCGGACACCGGCGCACCTATGTAGGGGCTATGCCAGGACGTATCATTCAAGGAATGAAAACAGCGGGTTCGATGAATCCGGTGTTCCTGCTTGATGAAATTGATAAGATGGCTTCCGATTTCCGGGGCGATCCATCTTCAGCACTGCTTGAGGTGCTCGATCCGGAGCAGAACAACACATTCAGCGATCATTTCGTGGAAATTCCGTTTGATCTGTCTAACGTCATGTTTGTTACGACGGCGAACGTGCTTCATAACATTCCCAGACCGCTCCTTGACCGTATGGAAGTGCTGTACATTCCAGGATATACGGAGCTGGAGAAGCTGCAGATTGCGAACCGTTATTTGCTGCCTAAACAGAAGAGCGACCATGGGCTTGAAGCAGAACAGCTGATACTGGACGAGGAAGCTCTGATGAAGGTGATTCGGGAATATACCCGTGAATCCGGAGTCCGGAATTTGGAGCAGCAGGTGGCAGCGCTGTGCCGTAAGGCAGCCAAACAGATTGTGACCCATGCATCGGAATCCATTGAGATTAAGGCTGAAGATATCAAGGAATATCTCGGAATTCCGAAGTTTCGCTATGGCATGGCCGAGCTTGAGGATCAAGTGGGCACGGTCACGGGGCTTGCGTGGACGGAAGTGGGCGGCGAGACGCTGACCATTGAAGTTACGGTGGTGCCTGGAACCGGCAAGCTGACCCTGACGGGTAAACTTGGTGATGTGATGAAGGAATCGGCTCAGGCTGCCTTCAGTTTTACTCGCTCGAAGGCGGTGGAGCTGGGTATTGATCCGGATTTCCACGAGAAACTCGATGTTCATATCCATATCCCGGAAGGAGCCATTCCGAAGGATGGTCCATCAGCCGGAATTACGATTGCCACGGCTCTTATTTCATCTTTAACCAAACGGCATGTAGCCCGCGATGTGGCCATGACGGGGGAAATTACACTTCGGGGACGCGTTCTTCCGATTGGTGGCTTGAAAGAGAAATCTCTGGCAGCCCACCGTGCCGGCTACAAAAAAATATTACTCCCTAAGGATAACGAACGTGACTTGCGTGATATACCTGACAGCGTGAAGAACGACGTTGAGTTCGTTCCGGTATCCCATATGGATCAGGTTCTGGAGCATGCGCTCGTTGAACAAGCGGGAGTGCACTAGAGAGGAAAGTCTAAATTATGAAAGTTACGAAAGCCGATTTCGTCATCAGTGCTGTCGTACCTGCCCAATATCCTGAAGACGCCTTGCCGGAAATTGCTCTGGCAGGGCGTTCCAACGTGGGCAAGTCATCACTGATTAACCGTATGATAGCCCGTAAAAATCTGGCGCGTACCAGCTCTACGCCCGGCAAAACGCAGCAGCTCAACTATTATCGGGTGAATGATGACCTGTATCTGGTCGATTTTCCCGGCTATGGGTATGCGAAGGTGTCCAAAACGCAGCGTGCCGCCTTTGGCGAAATGATTGAGCGGTATTTGCTTAACCGGGAAGAGCTGAAGCTTGTCCTGTTGATTGTGGACATGCGTCACCCGCCGTCAAAAGATGATATCAGCATGTATGAATGGCTGCAGCATTACAACCGTCCGGTATGTGTGGTTGCAACCAAAGCGGATAAAATCCCGAAAACACGGCGTCAGAAGCATGTGAAAATCGTTAAGGATACACTGGGCTTTAAGCCCTATCATTCATTCGTGATGTTTTCATCTGAGCTCGGACTGGGTAAAGATGAGTTATGGGCTATTATGGAGTCTCATATGGGGACTCAGCACGAAGAGGAAGAGTTATCCCTCGATTCGGAAACGGAAGGCAATGAACAAGCCTGATCCCGTTTGTTTGATGATGTTTTTTTCAAGGGTGATATAGGGAATCGGTGCATTCTTTACAGGAAAGTGAGCATCTTGTGGGAAATGTCAGTCTGATTCCGGCTAATTCCGTTTTTTTATGAAATATGATGGATATTCTCATTCGGACGGCAGGAAAGACCGCCTGGGTCTGCTGTATAATGGTAGTAAGTTAAAAGAATTGAGGGAGATTTTTATGGCTCAGCGGTTAGCCACAGAATATGTTAATGCCACAATGCAAATGACGGATGTTCAAATGGATCAATTTCTGCAGTATACCCAAGCTTTCCGGGTTACGAACCGGGTAAAAGTCATGGATAGCGGAGAGCAGGAGTTTGTGCTCGAAGATGAAAGCGGGGAAGAAGTTCATTTGCCCTTTGAACGCAAGAATGGCTTGTACGTCTGTGAGCTGTCGTGCCGATTGGTCACTCCTCACCTGACAAATGCCGTACGCAAACTGTTTGCGGCTTTTAAAGGATCAGGCAGAGTGAATCGGATTTATCGCGGTTTTACGATGAGCTACGACTACCACGCTGGAACGGTGCACAGAATTACGCAGATTGCCGGAAGCGACAGCATTGTTATTTATGAGTACAAGAATACGGCAGGCGAGTTGCAGCGTCTCTTCAACAGCAATGAAGCAGAGAAAGAGATTGAATCCATCCAGTACCATATCAACGTGCTTTTGGACCAGCGGATTGCAGCAGGGAATGATAAACATATTACTCAGACTATAGATGAACGGCTGCGACGGTTTAATCAACGGTTATTTGTGCTAGAAGCCTAGGGAAGGCTGCCCGTAAGGGGCGGCTTTTTTTATGCGCTTTTTTAAATGTATACATTTGTTTCTTGTATGTTTATGAATATAAATGATGATAAGATCCATTTGGTCGTTCTCTGGCACCAAGTTGTGCAGACACACATATATTGAGCTGTAAAATATTTATGGGTTAATTTTAAAAAAGGTGTTGCAATTAAACGTCATAGATGTTATTTTTAATCTCGTTGAAAAGAATATAGGAACCAGGATTCACTCAGGACATGTAATGTTGCGAGAGATTATTCCCTCGGGAAGTGAATGACGTAGGTCCTAGCGGATGAAATTTTTCAAACATTTTATTCCTAGGAAGGGGGAAACCGGAAGATGGAATACTCAACTTTCGGAAGACACGTTGCTGTTGATACTTGGGGAGTCGATTTTGAACTATTGAACAGTGCAGAATTTTTACAAGCTCAGATGGTGGAAGCCGCTGAAGCATGTGGAGCAACGGTATTGTCCGTCCAATCCAAGCAGTTTGAACCACAAGGTGCTACTGTGCTGGTGTTGCTGTCGGAAAGCCATCTCTCGATTCACACTTACCCTGAGAGAGGTTTTGCTGCGATTGACTGTTATACCTGCGGGGAGACAGTAGATCCGCAGTTAGCTATTGACTATCTGGTATCCGCTTTGAAACCTGAAAAATGCTATGCTAAGAAACTCGTGCGCGGACTCGGCGAAATGACTGTCGAAACGCCAGAGATGAAACAGGCTGAGCTCGTTTAATTAGCCACTAAAAAATATGTATACTGATAACCATGGATGTTTCCATGGTTATTTATTTTGAAGAGACGAGTAAGCGTGACAAAAAACGAAACGCATTCCTCTGAAAGCCGCTTTCGAAGAAATTACACGTATATATCAAGTGTTCTCTATCCACAATAGTAAGGTGTTACGGAACAGTCAAGAATGTTTATGAATGGAATGATGAAGTATGGGGATTTCATAAACATTTCATAAAATAGACAAGAGTGCTCAGCATACTGTGATATAATGAACAAGGTCAAGACAGTCCGTTGTGAACGGCAAAACTACTCGGAGAAATAGGCAGGTGAACATGCAATGCACATCGTCGTTGTTGGGTTGAACTATCGCACGGCGCCTGTGGAGGTCAGAGAACGCTTTACATTCTCGGATGAAGACATGCCTGAGGCGTTACAGCAGCTTAATTCGACCAAGAGCGTATTGGAGGGCGTCATTGTCGCTACCTGCAACCGTACTGAGATTTATGTTGTGGTAGACCGCCTTCATATGTGCGGCTACTTTATCCGCAGCTTCATGGAACAGTGGTTCGGCATTAATCGTGAAGAATTTACACAGCACCTCTATATATATGAAGACGAACAGGCAATTTCCCATCTGTTTAAGGTCACTTGCGGTCTGGATTCCATGGTCATTGGAGAGACGCAAATCCTAGGACAGGTGCGTAATGCTTTTTTGACGTCGCAGAAGAATCAAGCGACCGGTACGTGGTTTAATATGTTATTCAAGCAGGCCGTTACGCTTGGCAAACGTGCTCATTCCGAAACATCGATTGGGGAGAGTGCGGTATCTGTCAGTTATGCTGCGGTTGAGCTGGGCAAACGGATTTTTGGTACATTTAACGATAAAAAAGTGATGATTCTCGGCGCAGGCAAAATGAGCGAGCTCACGGTCAAACATCTGTACGCCAACGGAGCTGCAGAAGTGATTGTTGCCAACCGCACGCTCGGCCGTGCGGAGGAGTTAGCCCGCAAGTTCAAAGGCACGCCGTGCACAATTGTCGAGGCTGTAAATTCACTGAATGACGTCGACATTGTGATTAGCTCAACGGGAGCTAATGAATATGTTCTGAATGCGGAGCGGGTTAAAGAGAGCATGAAGAAACGTCAGTCCCGTCCGTTGTTTATGATTGATATTGCGGTTCCCCGGGATATCGATCCGACGGTTGGCGATCTGTCCAACGTATTCTTGTATGACATTGATGATCTGGAAGGCATCGTAGAGACCAACATGGAAATGCGCCGTGTGGAAGCAGCGAAGATTGAAGTGATGATTCAAGAGGAGATGGAGGCATTCCACACATGGCTGAAGACGCTCGGTGTCAGACCGGCGATTCGAGCCTTGCAGGAAAAATCCAATGTTATTCATGAAGAAACGATGGAAAGTTTGTTCAACAAGCTTCCGGAACTGGACGAACGCCAGCGGAAAGTCATTCGTCGGTTGACCAAGAGCATTGTCAACCAGATGATGCATGATCCGATTAACCGGATCAAAGAAATGACGGGCGGCAAGCAGGGCGGAGAAGCACTGGAGTATTTTTCACAAATCTTTGCGCTGGAAAGCCTGATCGAAGAGAAGGAGCAGGAAGCCCGCAGCAACATCAAGAAAGCAGCTGCACCCGTTAAAGTTGAACGGATACCGAATGCTGTAGATCAGCAGGCAGAAGAGAAACCGCTTAAGGTCTCTCTGGCCCCAGCCACCCTTTGAGGAGGGTGAGTTCATCCCATGCTGTTAAATATAATTTATATCACCGGCATTTGTATCTATGCCCTGAGCCTTCTGTTTTATATCTCGGATTGCATTTCACGCAATTCGGTGGCGAAGCGGATAGGCACAGGGCTTCTTGTCATTACAGCACTCTTTCAATCTGCCGGAATCGGCATCCGAGCCATGGAAGGCGGACATCTTCACTTTCCGGTATTTACGCTGTTTGATTTTCTCTTCCTACTGGCATTCTGCATATCCATTACTTCGATTGCGCTGGCCTACATGAAGCGTTCGGAATTCGCCGTCCTGCTGATGAACCTTGTAGGGTTCAGTGTCATGCTGATCAATCGGTTATGGTTCACGACAGGAGACAACGCCATGTACAGCTGGGAGACGGAGCATCGTCTGCTGCTGGTCCATATCGCCCTGGCAAGTGTCAGCTTTGCTGCATTAACCGTTGGGGCTGTGTTTGCAGCGATTTATATGTTTTTGCATCGGAAGCTGAAGCACAAGCAGTGGAACGATACGATGCGCCGGCTGCCAAGCCTGGAGAAACTGGATATTTATTCGTATAAAGCGCTGATGGCCGGGACAATTATTTTGGTGGCGTCGCTCATTTTAGCGGCGATGTCGGTGGCAATGGCAGGACGCTGGACCTTGTTTCTGGATATCAAGGTACTGTCTACACTGACGGCACTTGCGATGTATATCGTTTATTTTGTTAAACGCCGTTTATGGAGAAGATCGGGCAGGGAAGCGGCCATATGGGCATTAATCGGGTATGGATTTATCATCCTGAACTTTTTTTTGAATGCGTGGTCCGCTTTCCACAGTTGGTCAGGAGTGTGATGGCAGAATGGCGTATGATGAATACGTACCCGTGCTGTTGAATTGCAGAGGACGTTCATGCTTGATTATCGGCGGTGGCAAGGTGGCGGAGCGCAAAGCACTCACCTTGCTTAATGCCGGGGCAAGCGTACATATTGTAAGCCCTGTATTAAGAAGCGAGGCGCTTCAACGCTTAGCCAAGAGCAAGGTTCTTCAATGGACGGACAGAAAGTACAGGCCCAATGATTTGGACGGGGCTTTTCTGGTTCACGCTGCGACGGATGATTCCCAGCTCAACATGAAGATTGCAGAGGATGCCGACAGTCTTGGAATATTAGCCAATGTAGCCAGTAACGGCGAGGCCGGAACGTTTATTTATCCGACCGTGATGCGTCGGGGACGGCTTACGCTGGCTATATCCACATCGGGAGCGGGGCCGAAGGTTTCACACGATATTCGTGAGCGGCTGGAAGAACAGTTCGGGCCTGAGTATGAGGACTATTTGGATTTGTTATACAGGATGCGTTCGATGATTAGGGAAGAGGTAGAGTCTGCAGAAGTACGCAGGCGGCTGCTCGACAAGGTATATCGCATGGATGTCCTGAGCGAGATTCGCCGCGGAGGTTACGTACCCTGGAATTCGGACAAAATCAAGCTATGGATCGAGAACAATCAGGAGGAATGAAGATGCGCACAATTGTGGTTGGGAGTAGACAAAGTGCCCTCGCACTGACACAGACGGGACAGGTTATCGATGATTTGAAGCGTTTAGCGAAGGAGCACGGTTTGGATTATGACTTTACCGTCAAGAAAATCGTCACCAAAGGCGACCGCATTCTGGATGTCACCCTCTCCAAAGTAGGCGGCAAGGGGTTGTTTGTTAAAGAAATCGAGCAAGCAATGCTGGACGGGGAAATTGATATGGCTGTTCACAGCATGAAGGATATGCCTTCTGTTCTGCCCAAGGGTCTGGTATCCGGCGCGGTGCCGGCAAGAAAGGACCCTCGTGACTGCTTGATCTCCAAGGAAGGTGCGACGCTGGATGACCTGCCTCAAGGTGCCAAGGTGGGGACGAGCAGTCTGCGTCGTTCCAGTCAGCTTAAGGCATACCGCCCGGACCTGCAGATCGATTGGATTAGGGGAAATATCGATTCCCGTATTCGCAAAATGGAGGAAGGCGAATTTCAGGCCATCATTCTGGCGACCGCAGGCCTCCAGCGTATGGGCTGGGAGGACCGGATCACTTCGCATTTGCCGGTTGAAATCAGTCTGCCTGCCGTAGGCCAAGGCGCACTTGGCATTGAATGCCGTGAAAATGACTCGGAGCTCCTGCATCTGTTGTCACTTTATAACGATGAGGTCACCGCAAGAACCGTTGCGGCTGAACGCAAGTTTCTAAGCGAGCTGAACGGTGGATGCCAAGTGCCTATTGGGGCTTATGCCATCCTGAAGAATGTGGACACAGGAGATTCCCGCGGAGAACAAAACGTTATACAATTAACAGGAATGGTAGGTTCTCCTGACGGCGAGATCATATTGAAGGAAAGCGCGGAAGGAACCGACCCTGAATCGCTCGGAGTGGAAGTAGCTGCAAAGCTGAAAGCCAAAGGAGCGGAGAAGATTCTGGCACAAGTTAGGGGCTGAGGGGATGGCAGGTAAGGTTTATCTGGTGGGAGCAGGTCCGGGCGATGCGCGCCTGATTACGATTAAAGGCAAGGAATGTATTGAAAAGGCGGATGTCGTGGTGTATGACCGATTAGCCAGCCCTCGGTTGCTGCGGTGGACGAAGCCCGGGGCGCAGAAGGTTTATGTGGGCAAGCTTCCGGATCGGCATACGATGAAACAGGAGCAAATCAATCAGCTGCTGGTTGATTTTGCTCTGGAAGGCAAGACGGTTGTCCGCTTAAAGGGCGGTGATCCGACCATCTTCGGAAGAGTGGGCGAAGAAGCGGAGCTGTTGTACCGTCATGGCATTTCCTATGAAATCGTGCCGGGAATTACTTCGGCAATCAGTGTGCCGGCTTATGCAGGCATTCCTGTGACACATCGCGATCATGCCTCCTCCTTATCCATCATTACAGGACATGAGAGTCCGGAGAAGCTGGATCGTATGATTCAGTGGGATAAGGTTACCCATGCAACAGGAACTTTGATTTTTATGATGGGCGTGGCCAAGATCGGTTATATCAGCCGTCAGCTGATCAAGCACGGCCGATCGCCGGAAACGCCAGTGGCTCTTATTAGATGGGGAACCCGTGCAGAGCAAGATACGCTGACGGGAACGCTGGCAGACATTGAGGATAAGGTCAAGGCAGCGAATTTTCAGCCGCCTGCCGTTATTGTGGTTGGGGAGGTTGTGCTTCAGCGGGAGCGACTGAAGTGGGCGGAACGACTACCTCTGTTCGGCAAGCGGATTCTGGTCACAAGGGCTCGAAGCCAGGCCAGCTCATTGGTGTCGCAAATTGAGGATTTGGGCGGAGAACCCTATGAGTTTCCTGTTATCGAAACAGTAATGCCTTCCTCAGATGAAATACTTGCCGGAATTCAACAAGCGCTGGACAAGCTGCCTATGTATGATTGGGTGTTCTTCACCAGCGTCAACGGGGTGGAGTTTTTCTTCCGTCACTTGAAGGAGAATGGGCGGGATATTCGTTCCTTGGCCGCTGCCCGCATCGTTGCGGTTGGTCCGGCTACAGCTGATGCCCTCGGCAATTACGGCATTACAGCCGAGGTGCTCAAGGAGCGTTTTCAGGCGGAAGGCCTTATTGATGCTTACAGCTCTGAGCTCCAGCCAGGTCAGCATGTGCTGCTGCCTCGCGGGGATTTAGGACGCAGGTGGCTGCCGGAGAAGCTGGCGGATATGGGACTGCACGTGACCGAAGCCGTGACCTATGAGAACGTGCTGTGCGGGGAAGACGATGAGGAACTGCTGAAGTTGCTTCAGGAGGGCGGCATCCATGCGGTTACGTTCACCAGTTCTTCTACGGTCACAAATCTGTTCCAGTTGTTGAAGCGAATGGGCGTAGCGCATCCTGCCGACTTGCTGAAACAATCGGCAATTGCTTGCATTGGTCCATTGACTGCTCAGACGGCTGAGGAAGCGGGACTGTCCGTATCGCTTCTTGCCGAAGAAGCGACTGTGGATAGTCTGGTAAGTGCCCTATGTGCCTGGAACGAGGACGATCCACGGCGTGCTTCGCAATAATATTCTTTTTATATACATGAACAAAAGTACATCACTTGGAGGTATTACGCCATGAGTTTTCCAATCGTACGCCATCGCCGGCTGCGTCAAAATGCCGGCATTCGCAGCATGGTTCGCGAGACCGTGCTTCATGCAGAGGATCTGGTTCAGCCGATCTTCGTAACCTACGGAAGCGGCATTAAAAACGAAATTTCGTCGATGCCGGGAGTCTATCATTTTTCTCTGGACACCTTGAAAGAGGAAGTGGATGAAATCGCAGGGTTAGGCATACCTGCCGTGCTTCTGTTCGGTATACCTGAAACCAAGGACAGCGTAGGCACATCCGGTTTTGCGGAAGACGGTATTGTTCAAGAGGCTACTCGTCTCATAAAGGCGTGGTACCCGGATCTTTTGGTCATAGCGGACACCTGCTTATGCGAATTTACCGACCACGGCCACTGCGGCATGGTGCATACCTTCGAGCGTGACGGGCACACCTGCGGCGATGTGTTGAATGATGAATCGCTGGAGCTGCTCGTACGAACGGCGGTATCCCAGGCCAAAGCTGGCGCCGACATCATTGCGCCATCCAATATGATGGACGGTTTTGTGCAGGCGATCCGTGCGGGGCTTGATGATGCCGGATTTTATAATGTGCCGATCATGTCCTATTCGGTTAAATACGCCTCGGCCTTTTACGGGCCGTTCCGTGAAGCGGCCGATTCTGCTCCGCAGTTCGGTGACCGGAAGACCTATCAGATGGATCCGGCCAATGTGAGGGAAGCCCTTCGCGAGGCAGAAACGGACGTGCTGGAAGGTGCGGATATGCTGATGGTGAAGCCTGCGATGGCTTATCTGGACGTGGTCAGATTGCTCAGAGACCAGTTCGACCTGCCGATTGTAGCCTACAACGTTAGCGGCGAGTATTCCATGATCAAGGCGGCTGCCCAGCAGGGATGGATCAGTGAGCAGGCGATTGTGATGGAGCTGCTTACAGGAATGAAGCGCGCCGGTGCGGATATTATCATTACGTATTTTTCGAAGGATGCGGCACGCTGGATGCGCAGCCTGTAACCATTAACGATTAAAGAGTAAGGAGTGCATAATATGAGCCAAGATTTTCGGAAAGAAGATTTGTCGCGTTCTGCTTTTGAGGAAGCCAAGCAATACATTCCCGGTGGCGTGAACAGTCCGGTACGTGCGTTTAAGTCTGTGGGTTTAACACCGATTTATATCGAGCGTGGAGAGGGCAGCCGGGTATATGACATTGACGGTAACAGCTTTATCGATTACGTGGGTTCCTGGGGGCCGCTTATTATGGGTCATGCCCATCCTGAGGTCGTTGATGCCCTGCAGGAGACGGCGGCAAAGGGTACAAGCTTCGGTGCCCCGACACTGTTGGAAACCGAGATGGCTAAACTTGTCTGTGAGCGAGTTCCGTCGATCGAGGTTGTACGGATGGTGAACTCCGGTACGGAAGCGACGATGAGCGCTATCCGTCTGGCGCGTGGTTACACTGGACGCAGCAAAATCATCAAATTCGAGGGCTCCTATCACGGTCACGCCGATAGCCTCCTCATCAAAGCCGGATCTGGAATTGCAACCCTCGGCCTGCCTGATAGTCCAGGCGTACCGGAAAGCGTGGCTGTTAACACGATTGCGGTTCCGTATAACGACCTTGAATCAGTCCAGCTTGCTTTTGAACGGTTTGGCGAAGAGATCGCAGCTGTAATCGTTGAGCCGGTAGCAGGCAATATGGGCGTAGTTCCTCCTCTTCCAGGATTTCTGGAAGGCTTGCGCAAGGTGACCTCCGATTACGGCAGTGTGCTTATTTTTGATGAGGTGATGACGGGATTCCGGGTCGATTTGAATTGTGCTCAGGGACGGTATGGTGTCACACCGGATTTGACATGCCTGGGCAAAGTGATCGGCGGCGGCTTGCCCGTCGGTGCTTACGGGGGCAAGCGTGAACTGATGGACCAGATTGCTCCGGCAGGACCAATCTATCAGGCGGGAACGCTGAGCGGAAATCCGCTGGCCATGGCTGCCGGTTACACTACCTTGAAGCTGTTGACGCCGGCAGTCTATGAGCAGCTGGAGGAACGGGGCGCCCGGCTTCAGGCCGGACTCGAGTCCAATGCAAAGGAGTTCGGTATCCCGTTGTCCGTTAATCGGATAGGCTCCATGGTATGTCCTTTCTTTACGAATACGCCAGTGGTGAATTTCGATACGGCCAAGACGAGTGATTTGGATATGTTCCGCCGATATTTTGCGGCCATGGTTCAAGAGGGAGTCAGCGTTCCTCCTTCCCAGTTCGAGGGCATGTTCATTTCGGCAGCCCATACGGTGGAGGATATCGATGCCACCATTGAAGCGAACCGCAGCGCCTTCAAGAGCCTATGAGTTACAAGGGGAACTGGAGTAAAAGGGGCGAATGGCTGGAGCTGACACCTGGCAAGGTGCTGTTGAGCCAGCCGGATCGGGAACAGGCCGCTGCCAAGTGGCTTCTCGAGACGTTCGGAATGCCCGAGAAGCTGTATCGCAAGCTGCGCCATGAGCAAGGGATACAATGGAGAGGGGACCGGCTTCGGCTGGTCCTTTTTCCTTATCGCGATTACGGCATCAAACCGAGATGGCAGGAACTGCACGTATTGCATGAGGATGAGTTCTGTCTCGTCGTGAACAAACCGGCCGGTATGGCCGTCCACCCCGATCAGGAGAGCGAGGAAACAACGCTGAATCATGTTGTAGCCGCTTATTACGAAGCAGAGGGGATTCATACGGCGGTCCGGCATATTCATCGTCTGGATAAGGATACAACCGGTCCTGTGCTGTATGCCAAGAATGAATACGCGCAGCTGAAGCTTGATGAAGCGATGCGAGAGAAGAAAATTGTGCGGATTTATGCTGCTATCGTACAGGGCAGGGTAGGACAGGAGCTTAAAGTGATCGACCTGCCGATCGGCAAGGACCGTTATCACTCAAGCCGCCGTAGAGTGTCATTAACCGGCCAGGCTGCCATAACGCATATTCTCTCCTCTGAAGTATACCCGAGGGCCAGCTTGTTGAATATCAGTCTTGAAACCGGTCGTACGCATCAAATCCGGGTTCACCTTAGTCATATGGGACATCCGCTCCTGGGAGATTCCTTGTATGGGGGACCGGCGCTGTTTTCGCGCCAGGCGCTGCATGGTGAACGCTTGCTGTTTCATCATCCTCTAACAGGTGAGAGGCTCGAGGTACAGGCCCCATGGCCTCAGGACATGATGGAATTAAGAGAGTTAATCATAGAGGGATCCTGACGGTAGAGGATTTTGCAAAATCCTGAATAAATCTGTAACTTTCACGCAACAATTCGCAAAAAAGTCATGCTCTCCTGTTTTCGGCATATAGATAAATTGAGTGGCGAAACTTAGGCTCATGCCGTGATAACAGATCACGGATAGTATATGCCAAAAAGGAGGACATTCCCGTGTTTGACCAGTCCTACGGATTGCGGTTTGATATTTACGAGCGTATTAATTTAACGGAAGATTTGCCGGGAATCGAAGAATTGGAAGAGGCGGAGTTGATCCCGCACATTCAGGTGATCAGCCAGCAGGATCAGGCCACACTTCGGGGGCATCTGCTTCTCGCAGGCCTGTATAAAGGTGACACTGAAGCAGGAGAAACCGAGCCGCTCGAGCACTGGATTCCGGTCGAGATCACGGTTCCGCTGAACCGGGTATCTTCTTTGGATGACATCGCAGTTGAGATTGAGAATTTTGATGTAGATTTGCTATCCAAGCGCAGCTTGAATATTACAGGGGTTCTTTCTCTCAAAGGAATTCAGGCGGCGGCACCGGGTTCCCGGGATCAGGTATGGGCCAATGAGGAATTCACAGTGGTACATGCTCCTGAAACGCCTAATTTCTATTCGAACGGCGAGCAGCAGTTTGCTGCCAATCCGTATGAGCAGCTGCAAGGCGGAGGAGCTGGTGAAGATACAAATTCGGCTTCACCTCCCTATTTTAACGAAACTCAGCCAAGGGCCAACGTGTCGGGGACGGATGCGCGCACACAGCAGTATTTAGCATCCTGGGCGGAGTATGAGAATCAAATTCAGGATGCGGAAGAGCCAGCTGGCGCTGAAGGCTTCTCCAGTGATCAGGAAGCCCGGGACACCGTCGAATATGCCTTACATAATGAGACGGAAACGATCCCTCAGGCAGCTGAGCCTGAGCCGTCTATTCCAAGTGTATGGCAATTCGAGCGGGTAACGCCTCAGCCGGAGACGGTTCAGGAAGAACCGGCAGCAGATTTCCCAGGCGTTGTTGAACGCAAAGGCGAAGAGGTCGAAGCCGTACCGGTGCTGGAATCATCGGAAACGGAAGAAGCTCAGCCTGTTTTTGCCGAGGGGGCAGAGGCTTCAGAGGATATAGCCGAGGAAATCTCCGCTAAACCCGAGGAGGTCACGACGAAGCCGGAGCTGAAAGTTGCCTTCAGTACAAAGAACAGCACCACAAGTACTTCGGGCGTAGGTTTCTCTTCATTGCTTCAATCGAGCAGAACGGTGCAGGATCAGGACCAAGCCGCTCGGGACGAGGAAGAAGAAGCCGAAGAGCTGGTGGAGTCCGCTGCGTCCGAGGATGTGGAGTGGAAAAGTCTCTTCCTTGGCAACCGACATGAGGAAACTCCATTCCGCAAGGTACGGATGTGCATTGTTCAGCGTGAGGAGACACTCGATCTGATTGCGGAGCGCTATCAACTGACGCCGCGGGAACTTTTGTTATACAACCGCATGTCTGAACAGAATGTCGAAGAAGGCCAGGTCTTATACATTCCCCAGTAATCGAGGGGGTTCATCGTGCAAGAAGAAAGCGGGTCAAGGTGGGAAATCCTTGGTCTGCTTTTTTGTTTTACAGAAACAGGATGGAAGCAAATGAGGGAGCTAACACGGAAGTATTTTCAGTAAGTCATAATATTTGGATTGGACAGGTATGATGTTTAAATTCTTCGGAAACACTCGAAATATTGACTATATGCAACAACCACGGTATATTTGAATAGTATATGTACAGGTATTCCAAAAGCTAGAACAACGTTGAACGGGAAGAGTAGGAAGGTATGGCCTTCAGAGAGCGGAATTGCTACCCAGCGCTGTGAGATTCCGCAGGAACCAGCTTGCCGAAGTCGCCCCGGAGTTGCGGACTTGAGTTAGAGTAGGGATCGTTTACTACCCTGGTTAGGGTTCGCCGGCCGCAGCCGTTATCTGCGTAAAGTGTCGTGCTTGACGCTCCTTCATGTTCTTCACGGGAGGACAACGGTTGATAAACAATCGTAAGCACGAAACAAAGGTGGTACCGCGAGAGAACAGTCTTTCGTCCTTTGAGGACGAGGGGCTTTTTTTGTTTCATGCCAAAAATGCTATCATGGGCCGCTTCTCAAGGCTAAAACATTTCTGGTTGGCAAAACTGATTAACAGTGACGGAGGTACGAAAATATGGATCAAAAACAAAACCAATCCCAGTTAGAAATGCCAACGACGTATGATCCGAAGGCAGCCGAGCAAAAATGGTATCCGTACTGGAAGGAAGGCGGCTTCTTTGAAGCTGGCAAACGTCCGGACGCGGAGCCTTACACGATTGTGATTCCTCCTCCTAACGTTACGGGAATGCTTCATATCGGCCATGCTCTTGACTTCACGCTGCAGGATATTCTCATTCGCGTGAAGCGGATGCAGGGATATGATGCGCTCTGGCTGCCTGGTTCTGACCATGCGGGCATTGCAACTCAAACGAAGGTGGAGCAGAAGCTTCGCGAGGAAGGTGTTACCCGTTACGATCTGGGACGTGAGAAGTTCCTGGAGAAGGTATGGGAATGGAAGGATCTGTACGCGAATACGATCCGGGATCAATGGTCAAAGATCGGCCTGTCGCTGGATTATTCCAGAGAGCGTTTCACGCTGGACGAAGGTTTGTCGGAAGCGGTTCGCGAGGTGTTTGTTAAGCTCTATGACAAAGGCCTTATCTACCGCGGCAAACGTATCATTAACTGGGATCCGGCCGCGCGTACGGCATTGTCCGATATTGAGGTGGAGTACAAAGAGGTCAATGGACATTTGTACCATTTGCAATATCCGCTAAAAGACGGCAGCGGCTTCATTACCGTAGCTACGACTCGTCCAGAGACGATGCTCGGTGATACAGCGGTAGCTGTTCATCCGAAAGACGAGCGGTATAAAGACATGATTGGCAAAACGCTGGTACTGCCGATTGTCGGCCGGGAAATCCCGGTTATTGCCGATGAGTATGTGGAGAAGGATTTTGGCAGCGGAGCCGTTAAAATTACGCCTTCGCATGATCCGAACGATTTTGAGATGGGACAGCGACATAACCTGCCGCAAATTACGGTGATGGATGAGTCCGGTACGATGAACGAGTTTGCCGGCAAGTACCAAGGTCTTGACCGCAGCGAATGCCGCAAGCAAATCGTGAATGACATGAAGGAATCGGGTGTATTGCTTCGAGTTGAAGATCACGTGCATCAGGTTGGTCACAGTGAAAGAACCGGCGCGGTGGTTGAGCCTTACCTGTCCACGCAATGGTTTGTTAACATGCAGCCGCTGGCACAGGCAGCCGTAGAGGCGCAGAAATCCGGCAAGGGCGTTAACTTTGTGCCTGACCGGTTTGAGCGAACCTACCTGCACTGGATGGAGAATGTACGCGACTGGTGTATCTCTCGTCAATTATGGTGGGGCCACCGGATCCCGGCATGGTATTCCGAGTCCACCGGTGAAGTGGTTGTTGCCATGAATGAAGAGGAAGCGCGTGCGAAGCTTGGCAAGGATGATCTGAGACAGGATGAGGATGTGCTGGATACCTGGTTCAGCTCGGCGCTCTGGCCGTTCTCGACCATGGGCTGGCCGGATCTGGACAGCGAGGATTTCAAACGTTATTATCCGACCAACGTTCTCGTAACAGGTTACGACATTATTCCGTTCTGGGTATCACGGATGATCTTCCAGGGGCTCGAATTTACGGATCAAATGCCGTTCAAGGATACCCTGATTCATGGCCTGGTTCGGGATAGCGAAGGCCGCAAGATGTCCAAGTCGCTTGGCAACGGCATCGACCCGCTTGAAGTTATCGAGCAGTACGGCGCAGACGCCATGCGTTATATGATCTCAACGGGCAGCACGCCGGGTCAGGATCTTCGTTTCCGCTGGGAACGCGTGGAGCAGGCTCGTAACTTTGCGAACAAAATATGGAATGCATCGCGTTTTGCGCTCATGAATTTGGAAGGCTTCACCGCCGCAGATATCGACATTTCCGGTGAGCTGGGAACGGCGGATCGGTGGATTTTGCACCGCCTGAACGAAACTTCCCGCGACATTACGCGTCTAATTGATGCCTACGAATTTGGCGAAACCGGTCGACTGCTCTACAATTTCATCTGGGATGACCTCTGCGACTGGTATATTGAGTTTGCGAAGCTGTCCCTGTACGGGGAAGATCAAGCGGCCAAGAAAAAGACGCAATCGGTGCTTGCTTATGTTCTGGACCGCACGATGCGTCTAATCCATCCGTTCATGCCGTTCATCTCCGAGGAGATCTGGCAGCATCTGCCGCATGAGGGAGAGACGGTTATGCTGGCTTCATGGCCGACCTATGATCCGGCATTCGAGAACACGGAAGCCGTTACCGAAATGAACCTGCTCATGGATGTTATCCGCGCTGTACGTAACATCCGGGCGGAAGTGAACGTACCGATGAGCAAAAAAGTTGAATTGCAACTAAAACCGGTGAGCGGGCAGATCGCCAGCATCATCGATCGCAATGCGGATTATATCCGCCGCTTCTGCAACACGTCGGAGTATCAATCCTCACTTGAGCTGACGGCGCCAGATAAAGCCATGACCGCCGTGGTTACAGGGGTTGACATGTATTTGCCACTCTCCGGTTTGATTGATATCGCTCAAGAAATCACGCGTCTGGAGAAAGAAATTCAGCACTTGAACAGTGAAGTCGAGCGTGTGGAGAAGAAGCTGAACAATCCTGGCTTCGTGTCGAAAGCACCCGAGAAGGTGATTGAAGAAGAACGCGCGAAGCTTGCGGATTACTCAGACAAACGCAGTAAAGTTATTGCACGCATCGAAGAATTGAGAGGCTGAAGCAAGATGAATCTGGACCAGAAGGTGAGAGCGATGGGTGATCAATCGGCAGCTGCAGTGGCAGCTCCGTTCCAAACCTATGAGGAAGCGGTGGCTTGGATTAATGGGCTGATTCCGTTTGGAATCCGCCCTGGCATGGATAGAATTCTGCGATTGATGGAGCTGCTTGGCCATCCGGAGCGTCGTTTAAAATTTATTCACGTGGCTGG
Source organism: Paenibacillus sp. Cedars (assembly GCF_003184205.1). NCBI lineage: Bacteria > Bacillati > Bacillota > Bacilli > Caryophanales > Paenibacillaceae > Paenibacillus > Paenibacillus sp. Cedars. Next base: position 4,361,323 of record NZ_CP020866.1, on the reverse strand, counting down.
AACAAACGGTAAAGGCTCGACGTGCGCTTTTTTAACAAAAGTGCTGCTTCAAGGGGGATTCACGGTAGGTACCTATACCTCTCCCTATATTACGAAGTTTACCAATCGGTTTCAGTTTAACGGCGAGGACATACCGGAACAGACGCTGCTTGAGCTCGCTAATCGACTGCAGCCGCTTGTGGCTGAAGTAACAGAGACGGGGCTGGGGTCGCCTACGATGTTTGAGGTGTCCACGGCACTAGCGATACTGTATTATGGCGAGGTTGTTTATCCGGACGTCGTGGTATGGGAGACGGGGCTTGGCGGTCGGCTTGATGTGACCAATATTGTTCACCCTATCATCTCGGTGATCACGAACATCGGAATGGATCATACCGACGTATTGGGCGATACCATTCAGGAGATCACCAGGGAGAAGGCGGGCATTATCAAGCCTGGAGTCCCTGTGGTGAGTACGGTAACTCAGCCGGAAGCCGTCGAAATTTTGAAGGAAACGGCGGAGAAAAACCGCACAAGCCTGTATCTCGTCAACGATCAATTCTCTTATGCACGATTGCATGGGGATGAGGAAAGTCAGGTCTTCCATTTCCACGGACCGTTTCGGGATATGGATCTTGCCATCTCGATGCTGGGTGAGCACCAATGTGCCAATGCCGCGCTTGCCATGATGACACTGGAAGTGCTTCGTCAGTATATGGCCTTTATCGTGGATGAGGAAGAATTGCGTACCGGGTTTAAAGAGACTTTCTGGGCGGGAAGACTGGAACAGGTGTTGTCTTCTCCAAGAATTGTTCTCGATGGCGCGCATAACCCCGAAGGGGCTGAATCCTTGGCTAAAAGCCTGCCGCAGATCTATAAGTACCGGAAACTGAACTTAATGATGGGAATACTGGCAAATAAGCATCATGAATCGTATTTGCAGCATATACTGCCAATAGTGGATACGCTTATCCTGACTGAACCGGATTTCCGGAAGAAACTGGACGCCAAGGCGCTTGGTGACATCGTAGAGCAGGTAAGGGAGAAATATGCCAAACACACACTGCAAATCATCATAGAACCAAATTGGAAAAACGCACTTGAAGAGTTGAAGTCACGGACGGAAGCGGAGGATCTTGGGGTGGTGTCGGGCACGTTGTACCTGATTGCCGACGTGCGTTCCAACCTCCTGGGCCTTTCCGATTCTGAAAAAGGTTGGTGATATCTGTTGAATACATCAGAACATGTTCATTTTATCGGAATTGGCGGCTACGGGATGAGCGCCATTGCACGAGTCATGCTGGAGATGGGTTACAAAGTCACGGGTTCTGACGTGGCATCGCAAGAATTGACAGAAAAGCTGGCGGCCAAGGGCGCCAAAATATACATTGGACATACCGCAGAGCAAGTCCAGGGTGCAGACCTTGTGGTTTACTCAACGGCTTTGTCCAAAGACAATGTGGAGCGGGTGGAAGCCGAGAAGCTGAACATTCCTGTTCTGCACCGTGCGCAGATGCTGGCACGTCTTTTGAACGAACGAAAAGGGGTTGCGGTAGCAGGCGCACACGGCAAGACAACTACCTCGTCCATGATTGCGCTTGTGATGGAGGAATGCGGTGTTGATCCGACGTTTATCATCGGCGGGGAAATTATGAACGTTGGCACGAATGCCAAAGCCGGTGAGGGCGAGCATGTGGTGGCCGAAGCGGATGAGAGCGACGGTTCATTCCTTCAATATCATCCGTGGCTGGGCGTTGTACTGAATATAGAGGCTGATCATCTGGAGAACTATGAGGGGGATTTCAATCGCCTTAAGGCTGCTTATGTGCAGTTCCTAAGCCAGATCAAGCCAGACGGCACGGCCGTGGTCTGCGCGGATGATCATAACATTCAGGCCATCTTGCCTGATCTCAAGTGTAACGTAACGACATACGGCATTCATTCGGATGCGGAGTATACGGCAACCAACCTGGTGCTGGGAGACCGGCAAGTTAGCTTCATGATGCTTCATAACGGAATGGAGCTTGGAACTGTGGAGCTGTCCGTACCAGGTAAACATAATGTCTACAATGCAATGGCGACGGTGATTTGCTGCTTGAAGGGCGGAATCTCGTTTGAAGCGATTGTAGAGGCTATCGTCAAATTCAATGGAGCCAAACGCCGCTTCCAGGTGCTTGGCGAAGCAGATGGCATTCTGGTAATTGACGATTACGCGCATCACCCGACGGAGATAGAGGCAACGATCAGTGCTGCAAAAGCTACGGGTAAACGGATTATCGCCGTATTCCAGCCGCAGCGGTACTCGCGGACCTTTTTCCTTCTGGATGCGTTTAGCCGCGCGTTTAGTGAAGCGGATGAAGTGATCATTACCGACATTTATTCACCTGCCGGCGAGAAGCAGATCGAGGGTATCAGCTCTGGAAAATTGGTGGAGCTGATTGTCCAGAACAGCAATGCGGGTGCTCGTTATTTGCCTACCAAGGAAGACGTCTTGAACGATCTCAAAGACCGTGTGAAGGAAGGCGATCTTGTGCTCACGATGGGCGCAGGCGATATATGGAAGGTTGGAGCTGCCTTGGCAGATTCCATTAAAGGCAAGAAGTGATTTATCTTTCTTGCGCACAATCTCTTGCTGCTTCACCGCATCAGGGGATTGCTCAGTTGTCTGAGTGAAGGCACGGCTGTATGTCGTACTTTGAAGCGGGCTAATCGGGATTATCTCCTGATTAGCCCGTTTGTTTTATCTGCACACTCATAAGTTGCCAAGCTTGATCATATAGCTAGGTGTAGAAGGACAAGTGAGGTGTGTGGATATGAACAAAGCACGGATGACGATTCGTTTCGATCACGATCCGCCTAAGGATCGGAGCAAAGAACCTTTGCATGAGGAACGCGATTTGAGTCAAAGGGTTTCATCAGGACACAAGGATCAAGTCTATGACCCCAATCTTTCCAAACAGGATCACCTCCGCATTGTACCGCCGCTGCAGGAAGAGGAGGACGGGCATGCCTTCGACGTAAACGATCAAGACTGGCGGCAATCGCGTAATAACCGGACCAAGGGGCGACTGGCTGAGGAGAGACGACGGCTCGATCATTCAAACAGCTGGTATCAGAGTGATACCCCTGAGTATACAGATACATATCCGGAGCTGGATGAGGATCTCCACCATCCCCACGAGCACGATTATTCCGGGGGGCGGGACAGCGGGACGAATAATTCCAACTGGGATCTTGGACCGGAATCCGGTCTATATGATTCTCCTGCCGATGATTATGGTTATTATCGTTCGCGCAAACCAACGTCCTTCTGGAAGATGGCTGTTTCTGTGTCCGCAGCTGTTATTACGGGTTTGTTGTTCGGATACATGGTCTTGTCCATGTTTAACGGCGGGAGCGCGGGAGAGGACACGGTTTCCGAGCAGATTGAAGGTAATGACGTAGTCAATCAAACACCGGCTGATCCATCCGAAGGAACGGTGACGCCCTTGTCGTCTGATCTGCCCCAAACGGCGCTTCAATTCCCGGGGCAAGCCTTCTATATGCTCCAATACGGCGTATTCAGCACGCCGGAGCGGGCGGAGCAAGCGAAGGGGGAATTGCTGCAATCGGGCATTGCAGCGGGAGGGGACCTGGATGAGGAGAACCGCGTTTATGCAGGCATCTCACCGGACCGCGAGCAGGCCAAGCTGCTCAGCAATCAGTTGAAGGCTGAAGGCGTTGAATTATATGTAAGAGAGATATCGCTGCCTCAATTAGAGTCTGCCTCTTTTAGCGGTGAAGAGCAGACGTTGACGGACTATTTTACGATAAGCGGCAAGCTGGTATCGGAGCTTAGCAAACTTTCGGCATCCCTGTTGGGGATGCAGGAGGCGGGAGCCGTTGCGGCAGACCATATGAACACCATCACGAATCTGCATCAGCAGTGGATCCAATCGGTGCAGCAGCTTTCGGCAGGATTGGGTCCTGAGACCGGGGCTGTGCTGCCGGCCATGCAGCAGTCGATGAACAGCTCGATCACAGCGCTCTCTGAATATAACAAAAATCAATCCAAGGGGCATTTGTGGGAGATTCAAACAGGCATGATGAACTATGTCATGGGTCAAAAGAAACTCCTGGATGGCCTATAAATTCAAATTAACGTAAAATCCGGCGTGGAATTGGAAATAGTTCCCCATGCCGGATTTCTGTTTGTATTGCTTATCGATTCACCGTATAATAATTAGGGTGTCAAAATATGGCGAGGGAAGAGGATGCATGAAGAAAAACAAAGGAATGCTCATCTTGTTTTTGCTGCTGGGGTGGCTGACCGGATCATGGCTTGCCAAGGCGCTTCTGCCTGTTAAAGCCCTGTCCTTTCTAACGTCTTCCACATCAATCAAGTGGTCGCCTCAAGCTGATTTTGACATTATTCGTTATGACATTAACCTTGAACTTAAAGTTTGCCTGCTCAGCCTGCTTGGCATTATTGCTGCCGTTTGGCTGTACCGCAGACTCTAAGACATGACAAAGGAGATTATCCCCCTTGAATGAGAAGAGAAACCGCCGTATTATTTTGGCTTCCACCTCTCCTCGGCGTCAGGAATTGATTGCCTCCCTTCGTATCCCTTTTGAGATTATGCCCAGTGAAGCAGATGAGGACACCCCGCAAGGGTGGTCGCCAGAGCGAATTGTGGAATCACTGGCACTGCGTAAAGCGGAAGCGGTACTGCGCAAGCTGACGGATGATCCGGAAGATGGTATCATTGTGGGAAGCGACACGATTGTAGTTGTAGATGATCATGTTCTTGGGAAACCGGCGGATCAGGCTGACGCGGCAAGGATGTTGTCCATGCTTCAAGGACGGGCTCACTTCGTATACACGGGTGTGGCTTGTGTCGATCTGAGATCAGGTCGTAATCAGGTTTCTCACCGTGTGACAACCGTAAAGATGAAATCGTTAAGCAATGACGCGATCGCGGCTTATGTAAAGAGCGGGGAACCTGCTGATAAAGCAGGCTCGTATGCGATTCAAGGCCTGGGTGCAACCATCGTGGAAGGAATCGAAGGCGACTATTTTAACGTAGTCGGTCTGCCGCTTTCTTTGCTCTCGGACATGCTGTCTGATATGGGGATGGATGTACTAACCGATTCATAGATATAGAACAACGGCATCCGGACTATAGGGATATCCTTAGGTTTGGCTGGCCTGCTGATTTAAATCTTAGAAAAGAGGGGAATATATGGAGTCGCCAACGCTATTGCTGCGCGACATCCCCCATGATGAACGACCAAGAGAGCGCATGATGCAGTATGGGGCGAGCGCTTTAAGCCACGCAGAATTGCTGGCGATATTGCTTCGGACCGGGACCCGCCAGGAATCTGCCGTACATATAGCCCAGCGGCTGCTGGGGGAAGCAGGCGGTATTCGGCAGCTCGTGGATCTTAGCATTGAGGAAATTACGCAAATTAAAGGAATTGGAACCGCTAAGGCTGTTCAGCTGAAGGCTGGCATTGAGCTTGGACGGCGCTTGGCCGCATCGAGACATGTAGAGCCAGTTATTATTCGCAGTCCGCATGACGCGGCAGAACTGCTCAGTGAACAGATGCGCTATTTACAGAAAGAGCATTTTGTCTGTGTATTTTTAAATACGAAAAATCATGTCATTGCCCAGGAAACGTTATCGATGGGGAGCCTTAACGCTTCCATCGTTCATCCCCGCGAGGTGTTCAGAGCAGCCATCAAATGCAGCAGTGCATCCCTGGTGTGTGCGCATAACCATCCTAGCGGAGATCCGACGCCCAGCCCGGAAGACATATCGCTGACTACACGCTTAGTGGAGGCAGGACAAATTGTCGGGATCGAAGTGCTGGATCATCTGATCATAGGGGATGGATCGTTTGTAAGTTTGAAGGAACGGGGCCTGATGTAATATAATAGTTCAGATTGACGAAGAAAGGGAGATACATCATGTTAGGTGGTTTTACGAAAGATTTGGGAATCGATTTGGGGACGGCAAATACGCTGGTTTATGTTCGTGGGAAAGGAATTGTCGTTAGAGAGCCTTCCGTGGTTGCTCTGCGTACAGATACAAAGAGCATTGAAGCAGTAGGAGAATCGGCTAAGAAGATGATTGGACGCACACCGGGCAACATTCGTGCGATCCGCCCGATGAAAGACGGCGTCATCGCCGATTTTGATACTACGGCTACAATGATTAAATACTTTATTCGTCAGGCGCAGAAGCAGCGTTCCATATTCCCGCGTCATCCGAATGTGATGGTATGTGTTCCTTCCGGTATTACCGCGGTTGAGCAGCGTGCGGTTGAAGATGCTACCAAGCAAGCGGGCGCACGCGAAGCTTACACCATTGAAGAGCCATTCGCGGCTGCAATCGGTGCGGACTTGCCTGTATGGGAGCCGACAGGCAGCATGGTTGTTGATATCGGCGGAGGCACAACCGAAGTGGCTGTCATCTCGCTCGGTGGTATTGTAACCAGCCGTTCCGTACGTGTTGCGGGCGATGAGATGGATGAGTCTATTATTTCGTATATCAAACGTCAATATAACTTGATGATTGGTGAACGTACTTCCGAACAGCTCAAGATGGAAGTAGGTTCTGCTATGCCGCTGGAGACGGTGGAAACGATGGAAATCCGCGGCCGCGATTTGGTTACGGGCCTGCCGAAGACCATTACGATTACTTCAGATGAGATTAGTGAAGCACTGGCAGATACCATTAATGCTATCGTTGAAGCGGTTAAGGTAACCCTGGAGAAATGTCCTCCCGAGCTTGCTGCGGACATTATGGATCGTGGAATTGTACTTACAGGAGGAGGCGCGTTGCTTCGTAACCTGGACAAACTGCTTGCCGAAGAGACGGGCATGCCGGTGATTGTTGCCGAGAATCCGCTGGATTGTGTAGCAATCGGTACAGGCAAAGCGCTCGAGAACATTCATTTGTTTAAATCCCGGAGCAGCTCTGCCGTCCGTTCTAGAAGGTAGACATCTGAAGATAAGTGTAAACCCCTAATGTTGGGAGAGAAAAACAGTAAGTTAGAGGGTGTTGCAACTGTTTAAGCTGCTGGGCAATAAGCGTTTGTTTATTATGCTCATCGGGCTGGTAGCGTTTATCGCGATTATGGGATTTACGCTCGGCCCGAGAGCTTCTTTATCTTGGCCCGAAAAATTCGTCAAAGATACGGTAGGTTTTGTGCAAAGTGTGTTTTATAAGCCCGCTGCCTATATAGCGGGTTTCTTTGAAGACGTGCGGAACATGAAGGAAATTTATGAAGAGAATGAAGAGCTGCGCCGGGCGGTTGCTCAGTATTCACGTGAGAGTGCGAGTTATAACAGCATAAAAGCGAATAACGAGGCGCTGAAGGAAGAACTTCGTTTTACCCAAAACCAGAAAAATAGAGATAAATACGAATATCGAACTGCTCAAGTGCTTAGCGTGAATTCGGACCCTAACAACAGAACGCTTGTCATCGATCTCGGTGAACGCGACGGAGTTAGAGTAAACATGTCGGTCACCACAGTGGATGGCATGGTTGGCATCATCAGCAGCGTAAGCAACTTCACCTCCACGGTGAAGCTGTTGACAACGATGGATGCACAGGATCCGAATCCGCAGCCAATTTCGGTAACCGCATTGGGTAAAGAAGACAAAACGTTTGGCATGGTTGAGAGCTACGACGAGAAGACCAACACGCTTCTTATGACGCGTATTACAGAAGATGATCCGATTAAGCCTGAAGATAAAATCATTTCATCCGGTGCCGGAGGCGTGATTCCGCAAGGATTGATTATTGGTAAGGTAAAGAGTGTTCAGGTTAGCCAATACGGTCAGAGCAGAACGGCTACCATCGAACCGGCGGCCAAGTTTGACGACTGGAAATACCTGACTGTTGTGTTTACGCCTGAGGAGCCTGAATAAGATGGCGCGCAAGCAGATTTTACTCCTGTTGCTGTTCGTGTTGTTCATTCTGCAGGGAACGGTGGTTTTCTGGTTAACGCCAAGCTCGCTGCAGCTTCAGATTTATCCGAATTTCGTATTGGTTTGTTTATTTTTTGTATCAATCTATTACCATCGCCATACCGGGCTCGTGCTCGGCCTGGTGTTTGGCATTCTACACGATATCGTGTATTACGGTGAGATGATTGGCACGTATTCGTTTGCAATGGGCATATCCGCGTATCTGGTGGGACTGGTGTTTAAATCCCCCCGGGCGCCTTTGCCTATGATGATGACGGTGGTCATTCTGGGAAGTTTGCTGTTTGACAGCACGCTCTTTGGCATATATAAGATATTTCGACTCAATCCGACCTCTTATAATTGGTCGCTGCTCCATCATATGCTTCCCAATCTCCTTGTTCACTTTGCCTTTGCTCTGGCGATTTACGTTCCCCTTCGCAAGCAGATTGAGCTGATTACAAAGAATCAGAGAAGGAAGGCATCCTGAACCCTCCATTATGACATTTTACTAGACTAGCAGGAACTTGAAGGTTTGAGCGCGAAATGTATAGGGATGGGAGGGACAGGCTTATGGCTGTAAAATCCAATCATGTAACGATTAAGGGCATCAAAGATGGCCTGGTATTCCTGCTTGACGACCAGTGCGAGCTGGAAGAATTGCTTGGTGAGCTGCGCTACAAGCTGGAGCACAGTCATCAGAATATTTTGACCGGACCGATTATTCATGTGGATGTGAAACTCGGTTCCAGGCAAATTTCCGAAGAAGAGAAACAGACGATTCTTGACATATTGAAGCAAAAGGGCAACCTGCTGATACGTAATGTAGAGTCGCCGCCACTTGAGTCTGAGCTGTCGCTAGTGGAGAAGCTTACGCTTAAGACGGGGATGGTTCGCTCCGGGCAGGTACTGCATCATGAAGGCGATCTCTTGTTCCTTGGTGATGTAAATCCCGGCGGAACGATTTCGTGTACCGGTGATATTTACATATTGGGCGCCCTGCGTGGCACTGCGCACGCCGGTGTTGACGGCAACGAAGAAGCCATTATAGCAGCATCGTATTTTGCCCCTACCCAGCTCCGTATTTCCCAGATGATCAGCAGACCGCCGGATGAATGGGAGACGCGGGAGACGGTCATGGAGTTTGCGTATTTGAAGGATGGAAGCATGGAGATCGACAAGATCAGCAACATCTCACGTTTGGGTCGGGATTTTAATGTGTTTAAAGGGGTGTAGAACATGGGAGAGGCAATCGTCGTAACTTCAGGTAAAGGCGGAGTCGGTAAAACGACGACATCAGCGAACATCGGCACGGCTTTGGCACTATTGGGAAAAAAAGTGTGCCTGGTTGATACAGATATCGGTCTTCGTAATTTGGATGTCGTGATGGGCCTGGAAAACCGGATTATATACGATTTGTGCGACGTTGCAGAAGGGCGATGCCGGCTTAATCAAGCGTTGATCAAGGACAAGCGCTTCGATGAGTTGTATATGCTTCCTGCAGCCCAGACGAAAGACAAGAATGCCGTTTCTCCGGATCAAGTGAAAGATATTGTGCTTGAATTGAAAAAGGAATTCGAATACGTCATTATTGATTGCCCGGCTGGAATCGAGCAGGGTTTCAAGAATGCCATTGCCGGTGCAGATAAAGCGATTGTAGTGACAACGCCTGAGAACGCGGCAGTCCGGGATGCGGATCGGATTATCGGACTGCTTGAGAGCTCTCACGTCGAGTCACCAAAACTTGTAGTCAACCGGATTCGTCCGAACATGGTGAAATCGGGCGATATGCTGGAGATAGAAGATGTGCTTCAGGTATTGAATATTGATCTGATCGGTATTGTGCCTGACGATGAGATGGTCATTAAAGCGGCAAACATGGGGGAGCCGACCGTTATGAACCCGGATTCCCAAGCTGCCATTGCTTATAGAAACATCGCCCGGCGTATCCTTGGCGATACGGTTCCCCTGATGCAAATTCATCAGAAAAAAGGGATGTTCACAAAATTCAAAAAGTTTTTTGGAATGGGTTAAAGCGTTTAGAAGGGACCGGTGCCGCAAGGCATCGGTTTTTTGGTTTCTTTCGCAAGGACCCTTGTTAAGGTTCAGATGTTCTGTCCACCTCTTCAACGGGGCTTGTTCTAAATATCTTTCATATCCTCATAGGATAGAGTAAAAAAACAAGCCCCAAGGGGGAAAGAACTATGGACATTAAAACTTCAGTCAAGAACCGACGGGAAGCCCGCATTCGCGAGCTGTTGGAAAGTCAGCAGTCACCTATGCTTGCCGATAAGCCGTGGCCTGCCATTCCTGAGAGAACATCTGTAAATTCCAATGTCAAAAAGACTGGCTTCGTACAGGACGATCCTGCGAAACCTTCCGATCGTTATGTGGAGAATGAACCGGACCCTGAGCGGCTTTGGAAGCAAGGGCATCGGGGCTGGTATGATACCCCGAACCCTGGAGATCCTGGAGAGCCACCGAGAAAGGCTTCGTTTGTCCCCGGACTGGTTCGCCGTATTACCGTAAGTGTATTAGTGTTTGGGTTAGTCTGGGGTGTGTTTTCGTTTCAGCAGCCATGGGCACTTCGAACCCAGGCTGTTATTATCGAAGGCTTGAGCCATGAAATGGATTTTCAGGCAGCGCAGGTATGGTATGAGGAGCACTTTGGCAGCGCGCCCTCCTTCATCCCTATTTTTGGACAAACCGATGAAAACTCTACGAAGGTTAATGCCCGAACTTCCTTGGTTCCTCCTCTTGCGGGACGCCTGGTCCAATCCTTCGCTGTCGATCTGAAAGGTATCGTTTTGGAAGCTGAAGGGGGTTCTTTAGCGGACCGAGCGGTTAAGAGTATAGAGACCGGACGTGTGCTTGAGGTAAATGAACACCCGCAGAACGGGATTACCGTTCTCATACAGCATACGGGTGAGAGAACGGCACTGTACAGCAGGCTGGCAGAAACGGGGCTCAAGGTGAATGATTGGGTTCAGGGCGGAGATATTATCGGTACGCTGGGAACTTCGGGCACAGGGAGCGCGCCCTCCCTTTATTTCGAACTCAAAGAGGGGGATCGTGATGTCGATCCGGCGGAAGTGATTCCGTTTGATTAAGTTTAAGGGAACTGTATTGTCGCTGCATCCTCTCTTTGTTATTGTCATGCTGGCGTCAGTGTTCACCGGTCGTTTTCTGGAATTGCTGACCCTTTTTATTATTGTATTTATTCATGAATTAGGACATGCCGCCGCAGCGGCAGCGATGGGGTTCAAGGTACGAGCCATTCAAATGCTGCCGTTCGGCGGCGTTGCTGTCATTGAAGATGACGGCAGGATGACGGCTATGAAGGAAATCGTGATCGCTCTGGCTGGACCGCTGCAAAATGTGATCATGATCGGGATTACCCTGACCTGCAGATGGGCCGGGTGGGGAGACGAGCAGTTGTTGTCGTATATTATTCAGGGGAATCTGGTCATCGCCCTGTTTAACCTCCTTCCGATTCTCCCGCTGGACGGTGGTAAAGTGCTGCAGGCCGTCATCAGTCTGCTCGCACCCTATCATGCAACCTTGTTATGGGCTTCCCGAGCCGGTATATTGTGCAGTCTGATGATGATCGGATATGGTCTGCAGCCTTTATTCTCGGGTGGCGGCATCCGTTTAAACGTTCTGATGATCGGCTTGTTTCTGGCATATTCCAATTTTGAAGACTACCGGAACGTGCATTACCGTTTCTTGAGATTTCTCGTGAATCGGAGCGAGATTTACGAACGAAATCTGGAGGGACTTGGTCCTGCCCAGCCAATCGTTGCAGATTCTTCGAAACCTTTGGACGATATTATGCGTCTATTTAAACGAGAGAAGTATCATTTGATCTATGTCATGAGCGGACCGGGCAGCTTGCTTGCCGTCGTGCCGGAACAGCATGTGATTTCTTCCTATTTTGCATCAAATGGTCCGCCCTGGTATGCGTAAATCGTAAACATCATGAGGAAGACGCAGGGTGGACCATCATTCTTTATCCATTTTATCACGAGAGATTGTGTTAGGATAAAAATAGAATATTGTCTTCCATTTTTTGAGGGGTGATGCCATGAGGCAAATGATAGTTCATTGTGAACATGAGACCATACAGATGGCCCTCATCGAAGATGGGAGGTTAGCCGAGTTCGCAGTTGAGCGAAGTCGTGAGGAGAGTGTAGTCGGAAGTTTTTACAAGGGCAGGGTTGTTAACGTATTGCCGGGGATGCAGGCGGCTTTTGTAGATATCGGGCTGAAAAAGAATGCATTTTTATATATTGATGATGTGCTCCATCCTCATTTAGAGAAGCAGCCGAAGCAGAAGCCATCGATCTCGCAGCTGCTGACGGTCGGACAAGAACTGACGGTACAGGTTATGAAGGAACCAAGAGGGGGCAAGGGAGCAAGAGTAACGACACATTTCTCGCTTCCCGGCAGGTGTATGGTGTATATGCCTACAGCGGATTATGTGGCCGTCTCCAAAAAAATCGGGCGTGAAGCCGAGCGTGCCCGTCTGAAGAGCATTGGTGAGCAGCTTCGCACAGATGAAGAGGGAATTATTATCCGAACCGTATCCGAGGACGAGCCCTTGGAATTTCTTAGCGGCGATCTGGAATACCTGAGAAAAGAATGGACTCGGATTCTGGAGAAGGCAGAATCATCGTCAGCTCCGGCACTGCTGCATCGGGATTTGGGTTTGCTGCAGCGCTTTATTCGGGATTCCTTCGATCCGCTTCATGACGAACTTGTGATCGATAGTATGCTGAAAGGCGAGGAAACCAAAAGCTATCTGAAAGAGACGGTTCCCGGTATGGAGCCTAAGGTTACATACCACACGGGAGGGGGGCCGATTTTTCAGGCTTATGGGTTGGACGAGCAGATGAAAGCCGGCTTCGCAAGAAAAATCACGCTTCCGGAAGGTGTGACCATCGTTGTAGACCAGACGGAAGCCATGACCATAATGGATGTAAATACAGCCAAATATATCGGTGGCGATAATTTCGAGGAAACGGTGCTTAAGACAAATCTTATGGCCGCACAGCAAATTGCAAGAACTTTGCGTTTGTGGGATATCGGGGGCATCATTATCGTTGATTTCATTGATATGGATCGCGAGGAGCATCGGCAGCAGGTGGTATCCGTCATGGAGGCCGTAATGCGCAAAGACCGCACGAAGAGTTTTGTGGTAGGGTGGACCAAGCTGGGTCTGCTGGAAATGACCCGTAAAAAAGCCAGGGAAAACTCTTCGCTCCCATTTGCCAAGCCTTGCGTTGTTTGCGGAGGCAAAGGCATTGTTGTCGAGTAATGATGTTGACGGTGAATGGGGAATATGATATTATCATTGGGTATGTGTTTAGTAATGAATTGCTGCACATGCTGTAACCGCTCCGGTTGGGTTAGCAAGGACGTTTCATTGTGGAACGGACACCTTTACTAGGCGAGTCTGAGACATAGGGAGGTGCAAGCAAATGTACGCTATTATCGAAACAGGTGGAAAACAATACAAAGTTCAAGAGGGCGACGTATTGTTCATTGAGAAGCTGACTGCAGGTGACGGAGAGAGCGTGACTTTCGACCGTGTACTGGCCGTTTCCAAAGAGGACGGTTTGGTAGCAGGTACGCCGGTTGTTTCCGGTGCGACTGTAACTGCGAAAGTGGAGAAGCACGGTAAAGGCCGCAAGGTCGTTGTATACAAATACAAGCCGAAGAAAAACTACCACAAGAAGCAAGGTCATCGTCAACCTTACACTAAAGTAACCATCGAGAAAATCCAGGCGTAAGAAGGTGCGGTAATTGATTACTGTACAAGTAATACGCGGGGAAGATGAACGCATCCATAGCTTCAAGGTAACGGGGCATGCCGGATATTCCGATCCTGGAGAAGATATTGTATGTGCTGGAGTTTCCAGCATTACAGTGGGAACGGTCAATTCGATTGAAGCGTTAACCGGAATGGTTATGGAGACCAAGATGAAGGGCGGCTTTCTTAGCGCAAATCTTCCGTCAGCGGAAGACGATGCTGTCTCTGGTCAAGTTCAATTGCTTCTCGAATCCATGGTTGTTATGTTACAGGGAATTGCCGATTCATACGGCAAATATATAAGAATACAAGAACTGACTACTTGAAGAAGGAGGTAGACAACATGTTGAAATTGGATCTTCAGTTATTCGCATCGAAAAAAGGTGTAGGTTCCACAAAGAACGGTCGTGATAGCCAATCGAAACGTCTTGGCGTGAAACGTGCAGACGGTCAGGCAGTATCTGGCGGAAGCATCTTGGTTCGCCAACGCGGAACCAAAATTCATCCAGGCACGAATGTGGGTATCGGTAAAGATGACACTTTGTTTGCGAAAGTCGATGGCGTTGTGAAATTTGAACGTTGGGGTCGTGATCGCAAGAAAGTGAGCGTCTACCCGGTTGATGTCGCTCCAGTAGCGGCTGCAGTAGAAGCTTAATTGTTTCTTATGCATACAGAAGAAGCCTTTCGGCATCGTTGCCGGGGCTTCTTTTTTTGTAAATTCTATAAGAATGATAATCCGGGGATGAACCGCCCTGAAAGACTATGATATACTGGGATTTGGTGAATGTAACCAATTGCTGTTGAAAGACGAGGAGAAGCGATGAAATCCTGGAAATGGATAGCGGCTGGGGCGGGGTTAACCTCAGTAATACCGGTAGCATGGATGGTATGGAAACCCACATGGGCGGCAGGAGCAGTATTGACGGCTTGGGCTGTGGCTGCTGCAGTCTGCGGGGCATGGCTTGTTCGTAAATCAGAGGAACGCAGACAGCAGGCCATCATTCAGAATGTAGAGCAAACGGCGATTCAGATGCTGAATCACCATCGTCATGATTGGATGAATGAGCTTCAAATTTTGTACGGCTACATTCAACTGGGGAAGCATGATAAATCAGTGCGTTCTGTGGAAAGAATAAAGGAACGGATGGCTACAGAGAGTCGAATCTCTAAGCTGGGCATTCCTTCACTGGTTTTTTACTTACATTCATACCGTACGTACAGCAACAATCTGCAATTGGAGGTTGAAGTTGTGGACCAGGTGCAACTGGAAGACAAAGTATCGCCACAAACGGCAGAGTCTTTTACCCACGCGATCATTCAAACGGTGAGAGCCTTCCAAATTAAGCGGCAAAGCGTCATGGGGAGAATCCCGGCAGTTAACATTAACATTTATGCAGCAGGAGCAAGAGCTGATTGTGTGGGCTCAGGGAGAGGGATTCTTCGGAGAACCGGACAGCTTGAAGCTTCAGATTGAACAATCCGTAAAAGGCGAAGGCATTCGGGTGGAACAGATGGAGCCGGGGGAAACCTCGTATCGCTTGTATCTGCCGTTTGTGACTTGAGGAAGGTGATTTCATGTTTGTAGATAAGGCAAAAGTATATGTAAAAGGTGGAGACGGCGGCGATGGGCTCATCGCATTCCGTCGTGAGAAATACGTTCCTGAAGGCGGACCTGCCGGCGGCGACGGCGGCAAGGGCGGCGACGTGATTTTCCGGGTGGATGAAGGACTTCGCACGCTGATGGATTTCCGTTACCAGAAGCATTTCAAGGCCAAGCGCGGAGAAAAGGGTCGGAATAAAAGTCAGCATGGTGCCAACGCGGACAGCACGATTGTTCGTATTCCGCCAGGTACCATCTTAACAGATGACGATACCGGCGAAGTGATTGGCGATCTGACCAGGCATGGTCAGCAGGTGGTTGTTGCCAGAGGAGGCCGTGGTGGCCGCGGGAACATTCGTTTTGCCACACCGAACAATCCGGCCCCTGAACTTGCAGAGAACGGTGAGGAAGGCGAAGAACGCTTTGTAACCATGGAACTTAAGGTTATGGCAGATGTAGGTCTCGTTGGATTTCCAAGCGTAGGCAAATCAACCCTGTTATCCGTTGTGTCTGCGGCACAGCCGAAGATTGGCGCTTACCATTTTACGACGATAACTCCGAATTTGGGTATGGTTGACGTTGGAGACGGGCGCAATTTTGTCATGGCTGATCTGCCTGGTCTGATTGAGGGTGCACATGAAGGCGTAGGATTGGGGCATGAATTCCTCCGTCATGTGGAGAGAACTCGTGTCATTATCCATGTTGTGGATATGGCAGGCACAGAGGGTAGAGATCCGTTTGAAGATTGGGAAAAAATCAATGATGAGATCAGACTGTACAATCCGCTCCTGATTGAGCGCCCGCAAATCGTGGCTGCCAATAAAATGGACATGCCTGAGGCAGAGGAGTATCTAGCTGCCTTTAAGGAGAAGATTAAGGAAATCCGTCCTGACATCGAGATTATGCCGATCTCCTCCCTAACGCGTCAGGGCATTCAGGAACTTCTGTATCGCACGATCGATGTGCTTGAGAGCATTCCGGATGAGCCGACGGTCGAAGAGGTAACCGAGGTTTCCGAACGTAAGGTTTATAAATTCAAAGCGCAAAACGACAATTCCTTTACGGTTACCAGGGATAATGAAATGTATGTGGTCCATAGTGAGCGAATTGAACGGATGCTGAAGCGGATGCAGATGAATTCGCATGATGCGATCCTGAAACTCGCCAGAACGATGCGTCATATGGGTATCGATGAAGAGCTTCGTAAGCGTGGTGCGACTGAAGGGACCATTGTAAGAATCGGCGATTTCGAATTCGAATTTGTTGAAGGAAGCAGCTACTATTGATCAGCACCCCATAAACATATATTCAAGGAAGCGGCCAAGTCTGTTGAACAGCAGACTTGGCCGCTTTTTCATGAATGGAATCACATCCGTCTACATCGTTATCTCCAGAGTATGCCAAACGCTGTTCATCGTATTGTTAGAGGCTCATAGCTTGTCTTTTTTTCAACTTTCCAAATTTTGCATCCATTTATCGGATAAATCGTATACAATAGTAGTACATTAGTACCTATTTCCATAGATCATCAGATGGAACGAACCGTGCAAAAAGGAGAGTAGAACTATGGCAATCATTGAAGTTGTAAAATACGAAGGACCCCCCGATGTGTTTGCTTGGCGTTATCCGAACCAGGAGTTAGGCACGTGGACCCAGCTTATCGTTCATGAGACGCAGGAGGCTATTCTGTATAAGGGCGGTCAGGCATTGGACTCCTTTTCTGCTGGACGACATACGCTGAGTACAGCGAATATACCGATACTATCTAATATTATCAACCTTCCATTCGGCGGAAAGTCTCCGTTTACGGCGGAAGTCTGGTTTGTTAATAAACTTCGCTCACTGGATGTGAAATGGGGGACCAGTTCGCCAATCCAGCTGCAGGATCCGAAGTATAACATTATTGTATCGCTTCGAGCTTTTGGCCAATTCGGTGTTCAGATCAGCGATCCGCGAAAGTTTCTGGCAACGATGGTTGGCACCCTTCCAACCTTTGATCAGAGCACACTTGTCAAATACTATCGTGGCGTACTGATGTCCAATATTACAGAGATCATATCCTCATATATTGTTCATAAAAAAATTAGCGTCGTAGAAATCAATGCTTACATAGCGGAAATATCGAAGCACATCATGGAAGCAATTGCTGTTTCATTTGAAGAAATGGGAATCACCCTGCTTAATTTCTATGTGGATTCCATCAATATCCCCGAGAATGACCCCGCTGCGATTCGAATCAAGGAAGCGTTGGCAAAAAAAGCGGAAATGGACATCATCGGATATACCTATCATCAGGAAAGGACTTTTAATACGCTGGAGGGTGCGGCAAAGAATCCCGGCAGCCCGGCAGCTGTTATGGGGACTGGACTGGGTATGGGGCTTGGCATGGTTGGCCCGATGTATGAGACCGTGGGCCAGATGTTTGAAAGTTCAAGAGTTCGGGAGAAAAAAGATATACAAGTGATACAGAAGGCATGTGCCAAGTGTGGAACATTGAATGGGGAAGAATCTCGATTCTGTTCGGGATGCGGTCAGTCCATTCTCACGAAGCCGGAGGAACAAACGGTAAAAACCATCCCGTGCAGTGACTGCGGTCAGCCTCTGCCTCCGAATGCCAAGTTCTGTCTTCACTGTGGAGATCCGTATCACGCTTGCCCTAAGTGCGGTCATGACCACCCGGCAGGTGCTGTAAAATGTCCGGATTGCGGTGCACCCCTCCCTATGCCTTGCAGAGAATGCGGTGAATTAGTGGATGCGGAAGCAAAATTTTGTCCTAGCTGCGGGTCAAGCCAAGTGCTTGCATGCCCAGGCTGTAATCATGAGATTAAACCGGGACAAAAGTTCTGCATGGAGTGCGGCCATAAATTGACGTGGAATGAAAGCGAGGGAAGAGAGTGAGTACAAGAACCACGAGTCGAAACCAGTTATGGCTGGCTGCCGTTGTGCTTCCGATTGTAACCATCCTCCTGTTCGGATTTACCGGTGGGATGGTTCAGTTGAATTCCTGGATATCGGGTATAGCCCTTGGATGCGCCGAAGCGGCCATTTTCATATTTATTGGATTCCTTATCCATCGACGTAAGGCGGCTTCCGCAGCAGTTCCGTTTTTTATTGCTTCAGGAGCTATTATTGGCATTTATGCCGTCTCCGTTTTGTTGGAGGTTATTTTGCTGGGATATTTATTTAAGCTGCCTGTATCTTCGTACATGATGATTCATCTCATCACTTTATTGGTGTTCTTTGTTGTTCTGGGGCTGGTAGCCCTGGTTGGGAAATATGCAGGTACTCATGAACAGAGGGAAACCGATCATCTCACGGGGAAGCGAGAGATTGTGGATTGGATTGGCTCTATTCGCAGGAAGCTTAGCCAGATGCCAGTTGAGAATATTCAAGCATTAGACCGCCAGGTAGCCGAGCTCGAGGAAACGCTTCGCTACAGCGATCCCATCACACACTCCTCTTTAGTTGAAGTGGAGCATCTAATCCAGCAGAAAATTGCGATGCTGGAGGATCAAGTTGCGCTGATCGGTGGATCCCAGAAGGAACAACATCATGAACTGACAGAGCAGGCCGTTCATATCATCCGGGATATTCTCAGAACAGTACAGGACCGGAACACGGCACTTCTGAAAGCAAAAGCGGGATCAACATAAAGCAGATGACTGAGGGGAGTGCGTATGGGGGGTTCATTGAAGCAGAAGCTTTTTAAATCCAGACTCACGAAAATAGATTATTTCATTATCGTGCTGGCGGCTATATTTTTTCCGTTAGCTATTGTGCTCGCGGCCATTCGGGTGCTCGTCACCCAGCGTCATAACAGCTGTAAAGGAAGGAACAACAGACTCTTTGGGTGGGTGCTGGTTCTCACATTTGGAGTCATGGAATTCCTTATAATGATAGGCACGATGGATGATAACGATGTTGACGGGCTCATCTCTTCCACGATCGTGCTTGGCATTGTCATACTAATTCCAGCCATTATCATGTTTGTGATCGCTAACCGAGAAGATAAGAAATTCAGCAGCCTCCTGCAAGTTTATTCGAATGCCATCATACGGAAAAGGCTGGTTCATATTGGGCAGATCGCTCAGGACGCCAGGGTGACGCCAGCACATGCTGCCCGGGATATAACGTTTATGTTTGAAGAGCGTATGCTTCCCTATGGGAAGATTGATAATGGGATGGTGAGCATTCCTTCATTGCTCAACAAGTCCGAATCCCCTACCCAGGGGGAGTTTGTTTCACGCAGCGGGCAGAGAGTGCAGTATACACTGGGCAATGATGCAGCGGAATCTGTAAATTCCGAACGAACCGTAACTCAGGTGGGTAGCGTACCAAAGTCGGTGGAATGTCCTGGCTGCGGGGCAAGGACGGTCGTGACGCAGCTTGAGAAAAAAGAATGCGAGTATTGCGGTACGATGATTGTTGCTTAAGGAGTTAATCTAATAAGAATAATAGCCACATGATAGTCAAGGAGAACAAGGAATGAATAATCAAACAAGTGTTTACCGACCTACATTCACTAAAGTTGATTTTTTTATAATATTTGGGACCGCTGTGTTTCCACCAGTGTTTTTAGCTGTGGGTTTACTTCAAGTGGTTGCTTCTCATCGATTTTCATATCGGAAGGGTTCTAATTACAGTCTTTTATCCACTCTATTAGTCATGACTTTTTTATGGATATTCATCTACGCTTATTTTGTGTCGTTCGCTGGATTGGAATCATCCATAAGGACAAAGGAAACCCAATCCCTTATGCTAATAGTCGCCATGTTTTGTCTGCCTCTTATTGTTACTTTTCAAGTGATGAGTATGCGAGCTAACACGTATTTTAAGGGACTTGAAACAAGCTACAAAGAATTGCTCCTAAATCAGGATCACGATGAAATTGCGGAGATTGCGAGGCAGGTTAATCGTAAACCTGAGCAAGCGACTGAGGACATCATGTTTTTAATGCAAGAGAACACACTTCCTTCGGGGACTATTGAGGATGGGATTATCTACTGGGATGGAGAAAACGACGAGGAAGAGGAAGAGGAAGAGGAAGAGGAAGAACAAGAACAAGAAGATGATGAAAGTAACAATGATGAAGATAAGTTAGAAGTTGAGACAGATTCCTCTCAAAAGGCAGAGCAAGAGGCTGCTGCAGAAAGTTCATTAATTCGAAGCATTCCTAGCAAACTGCCTAAGTCAACACAATGTGTGGGGTGTGGTTCAAAAGTGATTTTGCAATCAGAGGAGTCTAAAGAGTGTGAGTATTGTGGCAGTTGGTTGAATTACATGTAATCCACGGAAGGAGGTTTAGTATTGGCTATACAAACAAAGGATCAAAAACATGACAAGTATGAGCCACGACCAGAGGCATTGGATCATGTTTTGATAACTGGCAGTTTGCTTTTGCCTTATATATTGATTCCGCTAACCATCTGGAGGGCTGTCTCTAATCAACATCTCAATTATCGAAAAGGATTCACCTATAAATTAATTTCATTTCAATTACTGTTCAGTTTTGTTTCGTATCTTATTTATGGTTTTTTCTTTAACTCTATTTTTGCTTATATTGTAGGAGTATTTTTGATTAATTTTGTTTTGCTGGTTGTAGTTGCCGGGTTTCAGCTAAACCGAAATGAGCGGTACTCTAATATGGTTGAGCAATACAAACAGGTTATATTTATTCATAAAATTAATCATATAGAAGAGATTGCAGAACAGATGAGGCAGAAGCCAATCAGTGTAGAGAAGGATTTAGAATATTTAATGGATAAAGGCCATTTTCCACGAGGTGCTATTGTGGATGGAGAGTTGATTTTTAAACGGAATGATGAGGTTGAGAATTTCTTGGATAAACAGGGCCAGTTCACTTCGATTATGGATTCAGTGAGTCCCCAACGGAGTATTCGCACCACAAACACACTTGTTGACATGCAAGCAAATCCTCCGCAGCCTAAAACCGTGGAATGTTCTGGCTGTGGATCCAAAGTCATACTTAACAAGATGGATACCAAGGAATGCGATTACTGCGGAATCGTACTTCATTAAGGATGCTACCTCAAACACTTTGGAGGAGTGAGGATTGAAAGTGAGTGAAACTCAACAGTACGAACCCCAACCAACCGGTTGGGATGCTTTAATCTTATTAGGGAGTTTTATATTGTTTCCGGTCATTTTATTGCCGGTACTATGGAAATTTATCAGCTCAACTCATCTTAACTATAGGAAGGGTTATAGCTACTATCAATTAACCAATTGTCTTATCGGTGGTTACATCTTTATTGTAATGTATTACTTTTTTGTTCCATACAGTGAGTTCGAGCCTTCACAACGGGCTAATAAAGCTATGGGATTGGCTTTAGCGGTAGGTATTATTGGTATATTAATCGTTGCTGTCCTATATGGACTAAGATTAAGAGCAAACAAGAGATTTTATACACTCGCGAAAGAGTATGAATCTTTGGTATCAAACGGCCTCCACAGTATTGAAGACATTGCATTGCATGTTCATCAACCTCTATCCGCAGTACTGAAAGATTTGCAGTATTTACTCAATCACAAACTCTTTCCTAACGGCATTATAAAAGAGGGGAGGGTGCGGTTGAACGCCTATAACCAGCATTCGGATAAACCCGGCATGGAAAGTACTCATAATCTGGTCCATAATACAGATGAAACACCACTTGAAACAACGGTCCCACCGGGTCCAAAAAGTCATGAGTGCATCGGCTGCGGAAATAAAGTTATGTTAAATCCACTGGAATCTCTTCCATGTGAATATTGTGGTTTGCCCCTGACCTATACATAGCTGGTAGAGAAATCGGCAGTCTTCGAGTATCGGAGGCTGCTTTTTCTTACGCTACATTTACAATTTTGACGTTAATTACGATGAGTTCCAATAGGAATTGCGATATAGTATAGGCTATAGAGTTGACATAATAATATCGTAATCTCTAAAAAATGGACACTTATGTATTGCCCTTACTTGGTATATCCAGTATAATGTCCACTATACGAATACAGTAGTCTTTGAGGAGAGGACGTTTGTGAAGGAACGCTACTATCTGGTCCGGGAAGACATCCTTCCCGAAGCTGTAGTTAAAACAATGCAAGTGAAAAAATTGCTGGCGTCGGGAGACGTTAGGACGGTTCATGAAGCCGTTGAGCAGGTTGGGCTTAGCCGGAGTGCTTTTTATAAGTACAAAGATGGCATTCATCCAATCAATCAACTGGAACGTGATGAAATCGTAACGATTTCTATCGATATGGAACATCGCTCCGGGATGCTGTCCGAGGTACTTGGGCTGGTTGCGGGTGAAGGCGGGAATGTGCTTACCATTCATCAGAGCATTCCGCTGCAAGGGATCGCAAATGTTGTGATTTCCGTTGAGGTTTCCCGGCTTAAGGAGGAGCTGGATGATCTGCTCGACGGTTTGAGGCGAATAGCCGGGGTAAGAAGGGTCCAGATGATTGGGCAAGGGTAAGATATGACAAATAAATAGATATCTATGTGATGGGATACAGGAGGTAGTGTATTAATGAAACCGGTCAGAGTAGGGCTTTTGGGATTAGGAACCGTAGGGACAGGGGTAGTCCGCATCGTAGAGGGGCATCAGGAGGATTTGAGCAGTCAGGTCGGTTCGCCGATTACGATAGAGCGTATTGCAGTAAAACATCTGGAGAAATACCGCAGCGTCAGCGTGGATCAGACTAAGCTAACCGAAGATCCATGGGAAGTCATCCGCGATCCCGAGATCGATGTCATTGTGGAAGTGATGGGCGGAATCGAGCAGACGAAGTCTTATATCCTCGAAGCGCTTGATCGGGGTAAACATATCGTAACAGCTAACAAGGATCTGATGGCCTTGCACGGTGCCGAAATTTTGGCAAAAGCTCAAGAGAAGCAGTGTGATGTGTTCTACGAAGCCAGTGTAGCTGGCGGCATTCCGATTATCCGGACGCTGATTGAAGGATTCTCATCCGACCGTATCATGAAAATTATGGGGATTGTGAACGGCACAACCAACTTTATTCTGACCAAAATGAGCCAGGAGGGCGCCTCTTACGAGGATGTTTTGGCGGAGGCCCAGCAGCTTGGATATGCAGAGGCTGATCCGACTTCCGATGTGGAAGGCTTGGACGCGGCACGCAAGATGGCGATACTCGGTACCCTCGGCTTCCGTACGAATGTGGAGCTGCAGGATGTATCTGTCAAGGGAATCTCGCAAGTGACAAAGGACGATATTGCGTATGCCAAGCGCTTGGGTTACGAGATGAAACTTCTGGGAATTGCAGAGCGGCAGGACGATGAGTTCAGCATCAGCGTTCAGCCGACGATGGTTCGCAAAGGACATCCCATCGCAGCAGTGAACGGCGTATTTAACGCCGTTTACGTGTACGGAGAAGCAGTTGGCGAAACGATGTTTTATGGAGCCGGTGCCGGCGAGATGCCAACGGCAACATCCGTAGTGGCAGACCTGGTAGCCATCATTAAGAATCTGAAGCTGGGCGTTAACGGCTTGAAAGCCATCGTCCCTTATAAACTGAAGAAACTCAAAACCGATGAGCAGATCGTGTACAAAAATTTCATTCTGCTTCATGTGGATGATAAAGCGGGCGTTCTTGCCCAAATTACGCAGGTGTTTGCCCAGCATGATGTCAGCTTGGAGTCCGTTGTCCAGCAGCCGAATGAGCATAACCCGGATGCTGAAATTATCATCGTCACCCATAACGCAAGCAAAGCCAACATGGATAAGGTACTGAATCATTTCGAAGGCTTGGATGTCATCCGCCGAATTAAAAGTGTTTATCGTGTTGAAGGATAAGCGATTCAAAGCATGAACCCTATATAATTTTTTCACAAGAAAAGGAGAACAAGAGAGATGCCGTATGAAGGATTGCTTCAAACCTACAGAGAATATTTGCCGGTGAATGAGCGTACTCCGCTTCTTACACTCAAGGAAGGGAATACGCCACTGATCAAAGCCGTTAACTTATCGGAAGAGCTCGGGATTGATTTGCATTTCAAATTTGAAGGACTTAATCCTACGGGATCTTTTAAAGACCGTGGAATGGTGATGGCCGTAGCAAAAGCGATGGAAGAGGGAAGCCGTACAATTATGTGCGCTTCTACCGGTAATACTTCCGCAGCAGCGGCTGCTTATGCTGCCCGCGGAGGGTTGAATTGCATCGTCATTATTCCTAACAATAATATTGCTTTGGGTAAGCTTGCTCAGGCGATGATTTACGGAGCGAAGGTCATTGCCATTGATGGCAACTTTGACCGTGCGCTGGAAATCGTTCGCGAGATTACTGCGAAGCATCCGATCACGCTTGTGAACTCGGTGAATCCGTATCGTATCGAAGGCCAGAAGACTGCGGCATTCGAGGTCGTAGACCAACTGGGCAAAGCGCCGGATGTACTGGCGATTCCAGTCGGCAATGCGGGGAACATCTCCGCATACTGGAAAGGATTTAAAGAGTATCACACCGCAGGCAAATCGTCCTCACTTCCAAAAATGCTTGGGTTTGAAGCGGAAGGCGCGATGGCTATCGTCAAAGGGGAGCCTATCGCGAATCCGGAGACAGTGGCCACTGCCATCCGCATCGGGAATCCAGCCAGCTGGAAAACGGCGGTTGCTGCTGCAGAGGAGTCCGGCGGACAGATTAACTATGTTACGGACGAGGAGATTTTGGAAGCTTATCGTAAAATCGCATCGCGGGAAGGGATTTTTGCCGAGCCTGGATCTGCTGCTTCCATTGCAGGTGTCTATAAAATGAAGCGTGAAGGATATTTTAAAGGCGGGGAGTCCGTTGTCTGTGTTCTGACAGGACATGGTCTGAAGGATCCCAACATCGCGATCTCCACAGTGAAATCCGAACCGCTCGTTGTGTCGGATACAGAATCTGCCGTAATGGATGCTATTGCTCAGCTTGAAGGAGCTGCGCAGGTATGAGTTTGTCCCAAGGAGTCCGGGTGAAGGTTCCGGCCAGTACGGCGAATTTGGGACCCGGATTCGATACACTCGGCATGGCATTGTCTCTTTATTCATGGATCGAGATCAAAGCGTCGGAGCAGACCGGATTCCATCTTCATGGTGATCAGATGGGCGGTCTGCCGACAGATAAGAGCAACCTGATTTATAAGGTGGCTCAGATGGTTTTTGAGGAAGCGGGACAATCTGTCCCGGAACTCGAAATTTCCATGTACTCTGAAATACCGCTCACCCGGGGTCTTGGCAGCAGCGCTTCAGCCATTGTAGGTGCATTAGCAGCTGCCAACGCTCTGATCGGCTCACCATTGCCGGATTCCAAGCTTTTTGATATGGCGACGAATCTTGAGAAGCATCCAGATAATGTGGGGGCTTCTTTATTTGGAGGAATTATTACGGCGGTATGGGATGGAGCTCATGCGGATTATATGCGCATTGAACCTCCGGCGGACCTCGGAACGCTCGTAGTCATTCCCGATTTTGAGTTGGCGACATCCAAGGCAAGGGAAGCATTGCCTGCCCAGGTCAGTTTAGCCGACGCTGTATATAATATTAGTCGGTCCTCCTTAATGACAGCAGCTCTTTGCGCAGGCAGACTGGATTTGATTCGTGCTGCAATGCAAGACCGTATCCACCAGCCCTACCGGGCACCGCTCGTACCGGGGATGTCCAGGATTTTGACGGAAGCACCTGACCAGGGAGCACTCGGTATCGCGCTTAGCGGGGCGGGTCCGACTATGATTGCTTTCGTGGACCGCAAAGATCCGCGAGTAGAAGGACAACTGAGCACGTATCTGATGGAGACGATGAAGTCGGAAGGGATTTCGGCTGCTTGTTACCAGCTGAATCCAGTTGCCGAAGGTGTTCTGCTGATGGATGATATAAACAACAAATCCTTTTTGGATATGATTAGAGGGGAAGTTACTTCATGAAAAAAATAGCCTTGTTGCCCTCAGGATCGGTATCTCATGAAGCGATACGCTATCTCCTTAATGGTGAGCCGGTGGAGTTTGTGCACTATAAACTGATCTCTGATGTATTTATGTCTACAGTAGAAGGCAAGAGCGATTATAGCGTTATCCCGATTGAGAACACCATTGAAGGATCGGTAAGCCTTCACATGGATTGGCTGGTGAATGAGGTGGACCTGCCGATGCAGGTGGAGTGGGTATATCCTTCCATCCAAAATTTAATCGGAAATGCTTCGGAATTCCTTACGAGTGACGGAACAATGGATTACAGTCAAATCAAAAAGATCTGGTCCCATCAAGTTGCGACTGCGCAGTGCCGTCAGTTTCTTGCAAAAGCAGCACCTCAAGCGGAGCTGGAGCAGGTAGGCAGCACCTCGGAAGGGGTTAAAATCGTAAAGGATAATCCAGGCCAGGGGTGGGCCGCGATCGGAACATCACTGGGTGCGGCAACACACGGATTAAACGTGCTTGCCGAGCGTATTACCGATCATGATAACAATTACACCCGATTCGTATTGATCGGTCGTGATCCGATTTCAATTAACCGTTCGCCGGAGCATATCAAAACCAGTATCCTGGTTACGCTGCCGGAAGACGTTCCGGGTGCGCTGCATCAGGTGCTTTCTGCTTTTGCATGGCGGCGTTTGAATTTGTCCCGCATCGAGTCCCGCCCTACGAAGAAAAAGCTTGGTAATTACTATTTTTATATCGATGTCATGGCTTCTACCGATTCCGTTCTGTTGGTCGCAGCAATGGGAGAGATTGAAGCGCTTGGATGTTTGGTTCGCGTGCTGGGGTCTTATCCGGGCTATGCGTACGAGCGTGAGAAGATGGAGGTTAAGTAAATGTCAGAGCAATGGATCTATTTAGATGGAGAATTGGTCACAAAAGAGAACGCTAAAGTATCCGTTTTTGATCATGGATTCCTGTACGGAGACGGTATATTCGAAGGTATTCGGATATATAACGGCAACATCTTTAAGTGCAAGGAACACTTGGACCGGCTGTACGATTCCGCCAAGTCCATCGATTTAGTTATTCCACTGGCATACGATGAACTGCTGGAGGCTATGGCAGAAACCATTCGACGCAACGATATGCGTAATGGCTATATTCGTCTCGTGGTATCTCGTGGTGCTGGCAATCTGGGCCTGGATCCGCGGCGCTGTCCTAAACCAACCGTGTTAATTATTGTAGAGCAGCTCGCCATTTACTCGGAGGAAGCTTATCTGAACGGTTTGAAGGCCGTTTCTGTGGCTCAGCGCCGCAACATTCCAGATGCGCTTAATCCCAAGATCAAGTCCTTGAACTATCTAAACAACATTCTTGTGAAGATTCAATCGAACTTTGCGGGTGCGGATGAAGCGATCATGATGAATGCGCAAGGATATGTGACCGAAGGTTCCGGGGATAATATTTTCATCGTCAAAAATGGAGTGGTCACAACACCGCCCTGCTATCTGGGAGCACTTGAAGGCATTACGCGTCAGGCAATTATCGATTTATGCGATCAACTGGGCATTAAATTGAAGGAAGAGCCTTTTAGCATGCACGACGTATACATTGCAGACGAGGTATTCTTTACAGGAACCGCTGCCGAGGTTATTGCCGCTCGCGAAATTGACGGTCGGATTATCGGCAAAGGGCAGGCTGGCCCGGTTACTCTGAAGCTGCTCGAAGAATTCCGCAAAATTGTAGATCAAGACGGTTATAAAGTATGGGAATCTTAATTTTATAGGACAGCTCGTTATGTGTCTTCAACAATCCTTTCATGTCGATGGAAGGATTTTTTTTGTCTTGAGGGATGTCAATCGCCTATTCCGTGCATAGGATGTAGTAACGAAAGCGGGCGAATTACATGACGCCTAGAAGAGTGTAGGAGGTTTTAGCGGCGTGAAGATACACATCGTCAAGGAAGGCGACACCCTATATGAGCTGTCCAAAAAATATGACGTCCCATTAGCGAAAATCATCGATGCCAATCCACAGCTCGTGGATCCGAATAAGCTCGAGGTCGGTACCAAGATCAAAGTACCAACAGAGCCTGTTCCGGTACCTGGCGGCAGCCAGCCAATCATCCATAAGCATACGGTAAAGCAAGGAGATTCTCTCTGGAAGCTGTCCAAGGCATGGGGAGTTACCTTGAAGGAAATCATTGATGCCAATCCGCAGCTTAAAAATCCGAATGCCCTTTTGGTGGGAGAAGTCGTCAATATCCCGTCATCAGGGGTATACACGGAGACAGGAGCAGAAGAGGGGACTTCGATGAGCTCTGGATCGACCCCTGGCAAGAAGAAACCAGGCAGCAAGGAATACACGGGTGTGAAGGAAGAAATAACGGCGCCGATCGAGCAGCCGCCGGTACCTGAAGTGAAGGAACCGGAACCGCCGGTTCTGCCAAAACTGCCGGAGATTTCACCTTTTCCAGAGGAACCTAAGAAAATCGAACCGGAAATTAAGAAACCCGAAATGATGCCGGAAGTCAAAAAGCCGATCATTATGCCGGAGATCAAGAAACCAGAA
>NZ_CP020866.1:465000-4327500 GCF_003184205.1 Paenibacillus sp. Cedars | reverse complement strand
GGAGGGTAGTGACGCGGACTGATGGATGTCCGTCCAAGCAGTGAGGCTGATGTGTAGGCAAATCCGCACATCGATAAGGCTGGGCTGTGATGGGGAGTGAAAATTACAGTAGCGAAGGTCATGATCTCACACTGCCAAGAAAAGCCTCTAGTCAGGTGAAGGTGCCCGTACCGCAAACCGACACAGGTAGGCGAGAAGAGAATTCTAAGGCGCGCGGAAGAACTCTCGTTAAGGAACTCGGCAAAATGACCCCGTAACTTCGGGAGAAGGGGTGCCTCGGTAGGGTGAATAGCCCGAGGGGGCCGCAGTGAAAAGGCCCAAGCGACTGTTTAGCAAAAACACAGGTCTGTGCGAAGCCGTAAGGCGAAGTATACGGGCTGACGCCTGCCCGGTGCTGGAAGGTTAAGGGGAGCGGTTAGGAGCAATCCGAAGCTGTGAACCGAAGCCCCAGTAAACGGCGGCCGTAACTATAACGGTCCTAAGGTAGCGAAATTCCTTGTCAGGTAAATTCTGACCCGCACGAATGGCGTAACGACTTGGGCGCTGTCTCAACGAGAGATCCGGTGAAATTTTAATACCTGTGAAGATGCAGGTTACCCGCGACAAGACGGAAAGACCCCATGGAGCTTTACTGCAGCTTGATATTGGATTTGGGTACGATCTGTACAGGATAGGTGGGAGCCTTTGAAGCATGAGCGCCAGCTTGTGTGGAGGCGACGTTGGGATACCACCCTGATCGTATCTAGGTTCTAACTTGGTACCGTGATCCGGTGCGAGGACAGTGTCAGGCGGGCAGTTTGACTGGGGCGGTCGCCTCCTAAAGAGTAACGGAGGCGCCCCAAGGTTCCCTCAGAATGGTTGGAAATCATTCGAAGAGTGCAAAGGCATAAGGGAGCTTGACTGCGAGACCTACAAGTCGAGCAGGGACGAAAGTCGGGCTTAGTGATCCGGTGGTACCGCATGGAAGGGCCATCGCTCAACGGATAAAAGCTACCCTGGGGATAACAGGCTTATCTCCCCCAAGAGTCCACATCGACGGGGAGGTTTGGCACCTCGATGTCGGCTCATCGCATCCTGGGGCTGAAGTAGGTCCCAAGGGTTGGGCTGTTCGCCCATTAAAGCGGTACGCGAGCTGGGTTCAGAACGTCGTGAGACAGTTCGGTCCCTATCTGTCGTGGGCGTAGGAAATTTGAGAGGAGCTGTCCTTAGTACGAGAGGACCGGGATGGACGTACCGCTGGTGCACCAGTTGTTCCGCCAGGAGCATGGCTGGGTAGCTACGTACGGAAGGGATAAGCGCTGAAAGCATCTAAGCGTGAAGCCCCCCTCAAGATGAGATTTCCCAACTAGTAAGACCCCTTGAAGACGACGAGGTAGATAGGTTGGAGGTGGAAGTGCAGCAATGCATGGAGCTGACCAATACTAATCGGTCGAGGGCTTATCCAAAAACACCCCAAAAAGTGAAGCTAAGCGTTGAAGCTGATGCCGAATACTTTTCGGGGACCCCGATACCACATCGGGTAATGCTACGGATATCTAATACACGCAAATTTCGTTTCGTATCTAGTTTTCAGGTGATCAAAACTGAATTGGAAGTGTACAAGTTATACTTGCAAGGAGGACGATCACGGCATTTGGCGATGCCGGATCCTGAATATACGTTTGGTGGCGATAGCGGAAGGGTTCCACGCGTACCCATACCGAACACGACCGTTAAGCCTTCCAGCGCCGATGGTACTTGGACCGCAGGGTCCCGGGAGAGTAGGACGTCGCCAAGCGAATACATATTCCCTGATAGCTCAGTTGGTAGAGCACTCGACTGTTAATCGAGTTGTCACAGGTTCGAGTCCTGTTCGGGGAGCCATACGGAGAGGTGTCCGAGTTGGTCGAAGGAGCACGATTGGAAATCGTGTAGGCGCCAAAAGCGTCTCGAGGGTTCGAATCCCTCTCTCTCCGCCAGCAAGGACTTCATATATGGCCCGTTGGTCAAGGGGTTAAGACACCTCCCTTTCACGGAGGTAACAGGGGTTCGAATCCCCTACGGGTCACCATTATCTATATTGCTTCTGGGGATGAGAATCCTATCATTATGAAATACAGTTGGAGGCTTAGCTCAGCTGGGAGAGCATCTGCCTTACAAGCAGAGGGTCGGGGGTTCGAACCCCTCAGCCTCCACCATATATACACCTTTTAATGACGCGGGGTGGAGCAGTTCGGTAGCTCGTCGGGCTCATAACCCGAAGGTCGTAGGTTCAAATCCTGCCCCCGCAACCAATTTAATCACTAGAATAAGTGATTAAGCCTCATGGAACTGTGGTGTAGAGGCCTAACATGCCTGCCTGTCACGCAGGAGATCGCGGGTTCGAATCCCGTCAGTTCCGCCATTCTTACAAGCTTCAGGGATGAGAACTCATATACTTGGGTTCGTCGAAGCATCATCTTCGTTAGCATAGACTTCGCAGTCTCGAACGAAGAGAGAGTATCCCGTCAGTTCCGCCATTCTTTACTCTTAGTAATAAGAGCCATTAGCTCAGTTGGTAGAGCACCTGACTTTTAATCAGGGTGTCGAAGGTTCGAGTCCTTCATGGCTCACCATTTTTACCAATGTGAGTACAGGATGGAATACATATTACATTGCGGACGTGGCTCAGCGGTAGAGCATCGCCTTGCCAAGGCGAGGGTCGCGGGTTCGATTCCCGTCGTCCGCTCCATTATGCGCCCTTAGCTCAGCTGGATAGAGCGTTTGACTACGAATCAAAAGGTCGGGAGTTCGAATCTCTCAGGGCGTGCCATTTTTCTTAAAAAAAATATTAAAATATTTGATTCATACAAAATTTCATTATGCCGGTGTGGCGGAATTGGCAGACGCGCGCGACTCAAAATCGTGAGGGAAACCGTGGGGGTTCGAGTCCCTTCACCGGCATTTATTAACGGGATGTAGCTCAGCTTGGTAGAGCACCTGGTTTGGGACCAGGGGGTCGCATGTTCAAATCGTGTCATCCCGATTCAAATAGAAAGACTGCTTTCAGATCATCTGAAAGCAGTCTTTCTTTGTTGCAGGTAGAAAATAATTCTAATTATAAATGCTTTGCTGAATAATTTGGCAGTGTCCCGGTCACAATATGAAAAACATTGAATAGAAGGGGATTACCTTGAGTGTTTTTCATTTTTTCAAGAAACTGTTCAGAAAACGCTGGAGACGCTGGAGACGCGCCATTTGGTCTTGTGCGATCGTTCTGATCGCAGGTGTCGTGATATGGTCCGGCCAGAATATAAAAGATCAGATGAAGAAGCTGCTCACGGCTACATCAGATGAAACACCACTGGCTGTGGAAACGATGCACTACCTGAAGATTGAAGACGACAAGCAGGAAGAGCGCATAGAGGATCAAAGGGAATTCATGCAGAAGTTGAATACGTCAAAGGGTAAGAAACATGTTCACGTTCGCATAACGTATGTGTGTGGCACCGAAGAACAAGATTTGGGACGGCTCACGCCAGACGGTATTTATGAATTGATGAATAAAAATCCTTTATGGCAGGGACGGTTGGATGATAAAGGCGAAGTCTGGCTGGAGCAAACCATTTCAGATCTTTCGCCAGCTTGTAAGAGACAAGCATATATTAGCGTCGATTCCAAAGGCAATTTAACGCTGTTTGATGGTCCGCCGGAAGAGGAGAAGGTCATGCGAACCTTTTTTCAGCTTGATGTCGGTTCGATGGAGTCTTCTTTGCCTAAGGATGTCATTAAGCAATTAGAAGACGGTATTCGTATTCAGGACATTGAAGAGTATAACAGTGTACTGTCAACCTTTAGCGACTACGCTCGGGATATGGCCGAGAATGTCATGAAGCCAAGCCCTTAAGTAGTTTCTGTTTTTGTATTTGCCGAATTAAGATAAAAAACTGCCCGAATCATTCGGGCAGTTTTTTGCGTTTCCGGGACAGCCGGAGAGAGCAAATATGAAAGTTATATTACGGCTAATCAAAGGTTTAAAGTTTTTCCTCAACTGAAGTCGATCTTTTGTTATAATGAGAGAACGATACATATGTTCGCTTCATCAGAGGAGAGATTGGTTTTGCGTATTTTAGGGATCGACCCGGGGATTGCGATTGTGGGTTTCGGGTTTGTAGATAAGGTTGGGAGCAAGGTGACTCCGGTGCAGTATGGCTGCATCCAGACGGAAGCCCATACACCGGATGAGGAGAGGCTGCTTCATGTATATGAAGGCATGCAGCAGCTTATTGATAAATACGAGCCTGAGGCTGTGGCATTTGAGAAATTGTTCTTTAACCGCAATGTAACGACGGCCATGTCGGTATCCCAAGCCAGAGGTGTTCTCATTCTTGCTGCCATCCAGCGGGGACTTCCGATTGCAGAGTATACACCGATGCAGGTGAAGCAGGCGATCGTCGGTTATGGCAAGGCAGAGAAGAAACAAGTTCAGGAGATGGTCAGGATGTTCCTGAAGCTGCAGAGCATCCCTAAACCTGACGATGTGGCAGATGCATTGGCGGTAGCGATTTGTCATGCGCATTCATATACACTTAATTCCAAGTTAAATGAGGTATTGCGAAAATGATCGATTTTTTACGGGGACAGGTTGTCCACTTAGAAAGTGAATATATTGTACTGGATGTTCAGGGAGTCGGATACCGCGTGTTCTGCCCGAATCCGTATGCTTTTGCGAAAACCGAAGGGACAGTGACGGTGTATACACACCATCATGTGCGTGATGATGCGATCCTATTGTTTGGCTTCCCGTCAAGGGAGGAGCAAAAATTATTCCGTAAACTCATTGAGGTTTCGGGGATCGGACCGCGCGTGGCCCTTGGCATTTTGGGTGGGGGGTCTCCGGACCATGTTGTTTCAGCGATCTATCAGGAGAACGTATCCTTTCTCGTCAAACTGCCAGGAATCGGTAAGAAAACAGCGCAGCGCATGATTCTGGATCTTAAGGATAAACTCGAAGGATTCGGCAATGCGACGATGATGACAGGACTTTTTGCAATACAGGAACCGGAAGCGGAGAATGATGGTTCGGCATGGTCAGAGGCTCGCGAGGGATTGAAGGCTTTGGGTTACACGGATAGTGAACTGGACAAGGTCTGGCTCAAGATTAAGGATTCTGGGGCCAGCGGTGAATCCGTCGATGTGCTGATGAAACGGGCGCTGCAGCAGCTATTTGCTGGTTAGATAGAGAAATCGCTGCAGGAAAGGAGTTTTGTAGATGGACGATCGAATTATTTCCGCCAATCTGATGATGGACGAACAGGCTGTCGAGCTTAGTTTGCGTCCGCGTTATTTGGCTGAATATATAGGACAGAATCAGGTTAAGGAAAATCTCAAGGTATATATCGAAGCTGCAAAAATGCGCAACGAAGCGCTTGATCACGTGTTATTGTACGGCCCACCGGGGCTTGGCAAAACGACCCTGGCTAATATTATTGCCAATGAGCTTGGTGTTAATCTACGGACGACGTCCGGTCCGGCAATCGAACGACCGGGAGATTTGGCTGCACTTCTTACCAATCTGCAGGAAGGGGATGTCTTGTTTATTGATGAGATCCATCGCCTGCACCGGACGGTAGAGGAAGTGATGTATCCGGCCATGGAGGATTTTGCGCTGGATATAATGATTGGCAAAGGGCCAAGCGCACGCTCTGTGCGTCTGGATCTGCCGCCGTTCACGTTAATAGGCGCCACAACCAGGGCTGGGCTGCTCTCTGCGCCGCTTAGGGACCGTTTTGGAGTGGTTAGCCGGTTGGAATTCTATACGGTGGACGAGCTAAGTTACATCGTGTCACGCAATGCGGATCTCTTGGGGATTGAGATACTAGGTGATGCCGCTGACGAGATTGCCCTGAGATCGAGGGGGACACCTCGTATCGCTAACCGGCTCTTGAAGCGAGTACGTGATTACGCCCAGGTTCGCGGCGATGGGATGATAACGCCAGCCATTGCTCAAGAGGCGTTGAAGATGCTCCAGATTGACCCGATGGGTTTGGATTTTATCGATCATAAAATGCTTAATGCTATGATTCGAAGTTTCCGAGGCGGGCCAGTGGGTCTGGATACGATTGCGGCAACGATCGGAGAAGAGAGTCAAACGATTGAAGATGTGTATGAACCGTATCTCTTGCAGATTGGCTTTTTGCAGCGGACACCGCGGGGCAGGGTCGTTACTCCCACAGCATATCAACATTTAGGCATTCCTTTTCCGGAGGACCGCCGTTAGTTTATAGAGTCATGAAATTCATACTACATCCTAAAAGCTACAGGAGGAAAGACGCAAATGGATAGGAACTGGACGAAATCATTATTCCGCTGGTCCGCAAAAGGATTCTTGGCACTGACAATTGCAGGAAGTGTATGGAGCGCACCAGCCGTGCATGCGGCTGCTCCTTCATTGGATACGATACGAGTCGCGATGTTTTTGGATCTGGGAAGTCAGTATAAGTCAACAACGAATGCAGTTACTCTGCAATCCATGGAAGCTTTAACGGCTTCACTGCTTGCTGCTGGCACTCTGGAAACACTCGTAAATATTCCTGCCAATCAGCAGGTTCGGATGAGTGTGGATACATACCGCGTCAAGGTGCTTGAGACAACGGATTGGAAAACAGCTTCAGAAGCAGCGAAGAAGCTGCAGGGCACGAGCGACAAACCGATGCTGTTTATTGATGGCAAGGTATATAAACTGTATGCCGGTATGTATGGAACCGAGAAATCAGCTATTGAAGCAGCAGCGAGAACAGCAAAGACTGCGGCTGCTCATCTGAACGGACAGACCCCTTCCGTCAAAGGCGGATTGCATCTGTCGGCTGGATCGTATGGCTCAGAAGCCCAGGCGGAGACGGTTCGTAAATCGTTTGCGGATGCAGGCATTGATGCATTCAACGTGCTGGTGCCGGCGGGAGGAGCTTCTACTTATGAGGTATGGGTAGGGGAAGCCGCGAACACATCGGATTTGGCAGCAATCAAACAGGAAGCGGGAAAAGTTTCTGCTGCACTTGTCGAACAGGATGCTAATACTTCAGGACTGATTCTGAGACGCGATGTCAGCCTGAACCTGGCAACCCCTCAAGAAACACAGCATTACATGTTGGCGGGCGCTCAGTCCACACTGCGCCTGGAAGGGAAGACAGGGGCTGCAACAAATGTGAAAGAGCGCACGGATCGTTCTTATCGAGGGACATTTGAGATCGGGCAAAAGAACGGCCAACTCTATCTTGTGAATGAATTGCCGTTCCAGCAGTACCTGTATTCCGTTGTCGGCGCCGAAGTGCCGTCTTCCTGGGGAGCAGAGGCTCTGAAAGCTCAAGCCGTTGCAGCGCGCAGTTATGCTCTATTCCAAGGCAGCAAGTTTGAAGTAGCACATGTGGTGGATACAACATTAAGCCAAGCCTATTATGGAACAGCCTATGAGTATGCCAGCATTATTCAGGCTGTAGATGCCACTGAAGGCGAAGTTGTTTTGAAGGACGGCAAGCTCGTGGAAACCGTATTTTCCTCCAACAGCGGGGGGATGACGGCGGACTCCACTGAGGTATGGGGAAACCGGAACGATCTGTTTACAGCAGTGGAAAGCCCAGGGGATTCTTCGTCCCAAGCTGCGCTCAAGTCATGGTATCATGTGCTCCTTCCGAGCGGGGTTACCGGTTATGTCCGTGAGGACAATGCAAAAGAAACCGGCAATAAAACCTCGGCAGGGCTTCTGTACATGACCGTCACTTCCAAGGATACGAATGTGCGGCAATTGCCGTTAATCCAATCGAACGTTGAGCCTGTGGGCAAGATGAATCCGGGAGACACTGCCGTTATTCTTGAAAAGGTGGCGGAGTCCAACAGTTATGATTGGGTTCGCGGTCCTTATACTTCAGACGAATTGCTGGCCTCTCTAAAAGGAAAAACAACTAACAGCCTGCCTGCCTCTATTTCTTCATTGGATGTAACGGAGCGAGGCCCATCCGGGCGTGCCCTTACGGTTAAAGCTAATGGACAAGTGCTGGACGTCAAATATCCGGATATGTTCCGCTCTGCTTTCAACGGTCTGCCAAGCACACTGTTTGATATTGAATCAACCGGAAGTTATACTGTATTGAGCGCGAATGGTGCGGTATCAACGGTTTCAAGCGGTCAAACGGTATCGGTCATCTCTGGAAGCGGAAACGGAAATGTTAGAGGCTCCGGGACCGTTGTGATGAATGGAACAGGGAAAGCACGTGTAATCGAGAACTCTTCCGGCTTCAAATTTACCGGCAAAGGCTTCGGTCATGGACTCGGCATGTCGCAGTGGGGTGCCAAAGGAATGGCCGATGAAGGGTATGATTATAAGCAGATACTCCAACACTATTACCGCAACACGATTATTACGAAGGACTGACCGACATGAATGTAGATTTGTATGATTTTGAATTACCCGAACAATTGATTGCGCAGACACCGCTGCTTGATCGAAGTTCGTCAAGACTTCTCACCCTTAACAAAGAGAGCGGGCAAATCAGTCATCAAACGTTCGCAGATATTATAGACAGCCTGAATGCGGGAGACACGCTTGTATTAAATGATACGAAGGTGATTCCTGCACGATTGTTCGGCGAAAAGGAAGATACCGGTGCCAAGGCAGAGGTCCTTCTGCTGAAGAGTATGGGGCAAGACCGATGGGAAGCACTGGTGAAACCCGGCAAGAAGTTGAAAAAGGGAAATGTGATTTCCTTTGGTGATGGCAAATTAAAAGCGGTCATTGAGGAGGAAGGAGAGATGGGTGCTCGCACCCTTTCCTTCTCTTATAAAGGGATTTTTCAGGAGATTCTGGATGAGCTGGGTCAAATGCCGCTCCCGCCTTATATTAAAGAGAAGCTGGATGACCGGGATCGTTATCAGACCGTATACGCGAAGCACGAAGGATCCGCAGCTGCACCGACAGCAGGCCTTCACTTCACAGAGGCACTCCTGGAACAGATCCGTGCCAAGGGGGTGGACATCGCCTTCATCACCCTGCATGTGGGACTGGGAACATTCCGTCCGATGTCCGTGGATGTGGTCGAGGATCATGTCATGCATGAAGAGTATTATTCTCTCTCTCAGGAGACGGCAGATCTGCTTAATGAAACGAAGCGGCGCGGCGGCCGGGTCATAGCTGTTGGAACGACCTCATGCCGAACGCTGGAAACGGTAGGCTCACAGATGAACGGCGAGCCTCTCCGGGAGAGCAGCGGCTGGACAAGTATTTTTATCTATCCCGGGTATTCGTTTACGGTCGTGGATGCACTGATCACGAATTTCCATCTTCCCAAATCCACGCTGGTTATGCTGGTCAGTGCGCTGGCTGGACGTGAACACATTATGAAAGCGTACAAGGAAGCAGTTGAAGACAAGTACCGCTTCTTCAGCTTTGGCGACGCTATGTTTATCTATTAACTTCGGAGGTTGGTAATCACAATGGCAGCAGCTGTTACGTATGAACATATTAAAACGTGCAAACAATCAGGCGCTAGGCTTGGCAGGGTGCACACTCCTCACGGTGTGATCGATACACCGACTTTTATGCCGGTCGGAACATTGGCAACCGTAAAAACCATGAGCCCGGAAGAACTCAAAGCCATGGATGCTCACATTATTTTGAGTAATACCTATCATCTCTTTCTTCGTCCCGGGCATGACATCGTCAAGGAAGCAGGCGGACTGCACAAATTCATGAACTGGGATCGGCCGATCTTGACCGACAGCGGCGGCTTTCAGGTATTCAGCTTGGCAGAAATGAGGAAAATAACGGAGGAAGGCGTACATTTCCGTTCCCATCTGAACGGAGATAAATTGTTCATCTCTCCCGAGGTTGCCATGGAGATTCAGAACGCGCTGGGATCTGATATTATGATGGCCTTTGATGAATGCCCGCCTTATCCTGCGGAGTACGAATATGTGAAACAATCCACTGAGCGTACTTCCCGCTGGGCTGAACGCTGCCTTAAGAGTCATGCCAGACCGGAAGATCAAGCCCTGTTCGCGATCGTCCAGGGAGGCATGCATGAGGATCTGCGCCGCCAGAGCGCCCGGGATTTGACTTCCATGGATTTCCCGGGTTATGCTATTGGTGGACTTAGTGTGGGAGAATCGAAGCAGCTGATGTATGAAGTGCTGGATCACACGGTACCCCTGCTGCCGAACAATAAGCCTCGCTATTTGATGGGAGTCGGATCACCCGATGCGTTGATTGAGGGCTCGATTCGTGGTGTGGATATGTTCGATTGCGTGCTTCCGACTCGGATTGCCCGCAACGGGACAACGATGACAAGTCAAGGCCGTCTTGTCGTTCGAAATGCTCAATATGCCAGGGATTACGGACCGCTGGATCCGGAATGCGACTGCTACACTTGCCGTAACTACTCGCGTGCTTATTTGCGTCATCTGATCAAGAGCGATGAAACGTTCGGAATGAGATTGACGACGTATCATAATCTGCATTTCCTGCTCAATTTGATGCGGGGCGTACGCCAGAGTATTATGGAAGACCGTCTGCTTGATTTCCGCGATGAGTTTTTTGATAAGTACGGCCTACATGATAATAAAAAAGGGTTTTAAATTAAAATCATGGCCATCATGATAAGTTTTATGAAAGGGGGGAAAGATATGATAGAAACTTTTGATTTAGCAGCAGCGGCGAATGGCGGCAGTGGCGGCATATTAGGTCTGATCTTGCCATTCGTATTGATGTTTGTTATCTTCTATTTCCTGCTTATTCGTCCACAGCAGAAGAAACAGAAGACTAGAAACGCAATGCTTAGCGCCTTGTCCAAAGGCGACAAAGTGGTAACAATTGGAGGACTTCACGGCACGATCGTGGAGATTACCGACGATATTGTGGTCTTGAAAGTGAACGATGTAACGAAGTTGACGTTCGACCGCAACTCGATCAGCCACAGTGTAAGCACGGATGCATAATCACGTCTCACCTACATACGGGATGTAATCGTGAAGATATGACAGCCATAACAAAGGCCGGTTCCTGATGGAATCGGCCTTTGTTTTTTTTGTGAGTAAAAGTGTAGCAATGGACTGTTCATGGAAGATTTAGGAAGTGTGTTATTTCTTCAAATTGACCCCGAACATTCCCCCGATTGCGCCAGCAGCAAAAACCATGGCAATCAGTGTCAAGTCTCCAAGAGACAAGGAGCTATCCAGGGCAAGAAAGCCAATGACGAGCAGTGTAACGCCGTATAACAGCCCTGTGAGGCAGCCGTAATACCAGCCTTTGTTTCCTGCTCGCTTCCCGCTTACACATCCACCGATAAACGCTGCGATAGCATGTACGAGAAACGTATAAAAGGATAAGTCGTCTTCAGCCAGCCCGCTGCTCCATAGCAGCAGTGATAAAGCCAGTGCACCCAGAAACATCCAGAAAAAAGAATACAAAAGACCTGAAAGAATCGGATTGGAGATCCTAAAGGTAAATACTCGCCGGATTGGTTCCATGAATCGTCCCCCTTAACTAATCTTGATTATTAAACATTGTATGGCCAAGCCTGTACATATAGTACAAACTGAACATTTTGCAACCGGTTTTGCATGATTACCATTAATTAAGCAATTGTAATCGAATGGGAAGAGGTGCAGCAGGCCAGAATAGCTGTACATGAGAATGTTCGACAAGCTAGGGAGGGATTGTTTATGTCTCATATGACTATTCTGATTCTGCGGACCATTCTGATGTATGTGGTCATTTTTGTCACCATGCGAATCATGGGCAAAAGGGAAATCGGAAAGCTGTCCATCTTCGATTTGGTCATATCCATCATGATCGCTGAAATTGCCGTTTTTGTACTGGAAGATGTCAATAAACCGATTTGGGAAGGGCTTGCTCCTATCGCCGTTCTGGTGGGCATTCAGGTAGG
Source organism: Paenibacillus sp. Cedars (assembly GCF_003184205.1). Taxonomy (NCBI): domain Bacteria; kingdom Bacillati; phylum Bacillota; class Bacilli; order Caryophanales; family Paenibacillaceae; genus Paenibacillus; species Paenibacillus sp. Cedars. The sequence continues at coordinate 4,315,606 of NZ_CP020866.1, read as the reverse complement.
GCTTGCTTACATTGGCTTGAAGAATCGAAAGATACGCCTGTTTGCAGACGGAAGGCCAAGCGTATTGGTGTCCCGTGGCAAGCTGCACCGCAAAGAGATGACAAAATTGCGCTATAATCTGGATGATTTGATGCAGCAGCTAAGAGGCAAAGACATCGACAGCCTGGCGGATGTGGAGTTTGCGATTCTCGAAACTTCCGGCCAGCTCACCGTCATTCCAAAGGATGCTGACAGCAGTTCGAATAGCTCCAACAGCAGCAGCCACTCTTCAAGTTCATCAGAGACCCCGAGTTCCGCAAATTCTTCCGGTTCTTCTTCATCCAAATCCACATCCAAGGAAGTAGATCCAACCGTCGTCGATATTCCATACCACAAAATTACGTACGAAGGGCTTCCCATTCCGCTTATACTGGATGGAAAGGTACAGGACGAAAATCTGGAATTAATTGAAAAAACACGATTCTGGCTTAAAAACGAGATTCAAAATCATGGTGCCAAAGATTTTAAAGATATATTTTTGTGCTCGATTGACCATAAAGGACGTATTTACATTGACCGCAAGAATCGGGATTAACGGCGGCTCAATCGGCTGAACCAGGAACCAACGACGGGAACACGCTCCAGGTCACGAGGAGTGACCAGCCTGGTCATAAAAATCACGATCAAATAGACCATGACTCCAACCGTCGCAGAGGCCAGGAATTGCAGCCACGGTAAGGATGCAAACGGAAGATGTTTATAGCCATACAGAACACAGGCGCCCATAATGATCATAACGGCTCCGATTTTCACATAATCAAGCAGGCGGAACCGAAAGCCGATCAGTCTCGACAGGCTAAATCCATGCAGCAAAGTGACAGCGATGCTGTTTACGATGATGGCGATCACGGCACCCTTGATGCCGAAGGCCGGATTGGATGCCAAATAAACGATGAGGCTCATTTTGATGATAGCTCCGACCAGAGTATTCAATAGAGCACGACCTGGTCGGTCGAGTGCCTGCAGTGCAGCTTGCAGGGGGGACTGCACGTACAAAAACAAAGCGAAGGGCGCCATGATTTTGAGCATATCGCTAATCTCGCTATTGTCGTATAACAGCAGACATAGCGGCTCGGCCAAAACAAACATGAGGATAGCAAAGGGAGCGCCTGAGACAAGGGCAAGCCGAAGGGATTGGTTCATCCGTTTGTGTATGGTAGCCCGATCATTACGCGCGGCTGCTTCTGAGAGTGAAGGAACAAGGGAAATGGCGAGAGAGACGGTCAGGGCACCGGGCAATAGCAGAAGCGGGATAATCATGCCCTGGAGAGCTCCATACTGGGCGGTAGCTACGGATGTCGCAATACCTGCCATGGCCAGACTGCGATTCGTCAGAATGGTCTCCAGCAAGTAAGAGAAGGAGCCAACCATTTTACCGCCGGTGACGGGTAAAGCGATACCGAATAAACGTTTCAGGATGCCTTTATTGGTGGGGGGCGTTTCCTTCACAATCGGTGCCGTGATTGCCTCTTGTGGTGATCTCGGCATCAGTTTGTTGGTTCTGCGTCCCTCACCAGAATATTGCAGCAGCAGTGCAATCATCCCGATCAGCTCTCCGACAGCTGTGCCGAGCATGGCTCCTGCCGCGCCGTATGCGATACCTTTGGGCATCAACAGATGGGCAAACCACAGCATGCAAATAATTCGGACAATCGTCTCGATCACAGAGGAGCTTGCGGAGGGAATCATGTTTTGTTTTCCTTGGAAGTATCCTCGATACACGGACGAAACGGCAATGATGATCAGCATGGGTGTCATGCTGATGAAGGTTTGATATACACGCTCGTCCGGCAAAAGAACACCGGTTACCCAAGGAGCAAGCAGCAGACTGAGTCCTGTAAAGAGGGTACCTGCTATCAGGGTCAGCATAAGGCTTACATGAAGAATCTGCTTGGAGGCATCCTGCTTCCCGGCTCCTTCGGCTTCAGCAACCATTTTGGCAATGGCCAGCGGAATTCCGCCCGTAATGATAGTTACGAGCACGATAAAGAAGGGATACCCCAACTGGTAAATGCCGACACCCTCGGGTCCAATGATCCGGGGGAGGGCGATACGGGGAATAAACCCGAGTAGGCGGTTTAATATGCCGGCTGCAAGTAAGATCAGCGTTCCTTTAATAAATGATTGCTTGTTCACTGTCCATCCCACTCCCTGGTTAAGACTGAATACGATGACACAACATGGCTATTCTTATGGATATGCCCTACCTGTCCCATCTGATGACTTTACTTTTTTTTCAGGACATGGTAGGAATAGAAGGAAAGCAAAGTAGGATGTCGAATGTATTTTAGGGACAACAGGGAGTCAGTGAGGAGGCCATATGCATGGAACTCGAGCAAATGAGCGAGGAAGAATTGATGAGCACCATTGAGATGGTATGCTTGAGCAAAGTTGAAGAAATGCATCTGATCGGGTACGAATATGTGACCAGCGATGATATTTGGAACTGTGTCAGCAGCAAGTATGAGAAGGAAGGCGTCCCATCCCTCCACAAACTGGTCAACGACATTCTGTCCTTGAAGGCAACAGCATTAATGAACTATATGACAATATCAGCATATAAGGGATCTTCTTTCGATTAATCGGAGAGGTCCCTTTTGCCTTGCGGAATAAGGGTTCATCCATAAGCCCGACAAATTTTGATAAATTGACTGGGTTTTATGACATCGCTATAATAGGAATATTGAGTAAAAAGGGGGAACAAGGGACGGCATGAAGAGAATTATCAGTTTCGTTGGAACCGTGCTCGTGATCACTATTTTAATGGCCGTTACAACTCCAGGCTTGTTGAAAGAGGTCCGTCTTGGTTTGGATCTAAAGGGTGGATTTGAAATCCTTTATGAAGCCGAGCCATTAATGGAAGGTCAGCAAGTCACAAAAGAAGCACTGCAGGAAACAGCGAAGAGCTTGCAAAAGCGCGCTGATGCGATGGGAACGTCAGAGCCGGAGGTTACGCCGGAAGGGACAAACCGGATTCGCCTGAAAGTGGCGGGCGTAACGGATGAGGCCGAAGTTCGAAAAACAATGAAAGAACCTGCAAACCTCACATTCCGAAGCAATGACGGCTGTAAAGAAGGCGAGGAGTTTTGTAAAATAGAGCTCCGCGGCGACGATTTTGTCGAGAATGGCGCATCGGTTGCCTATGACACGCTTAATCAGCCTATGATAGATATTAAAGTGAAGGACAAAGGGAAGTTCGCTGAAATTACAGAACGTCTTCTTGGTCAAGAGCTCGCTATCTTCATGGATGACCAACTTCTGTCGGCTCCGACGGTACGAGCTGTATTGACAGACGGCACTGCGCAAATTACAGGGAATTACTCCCTAGATGAAGCAAAACAGATCCGGGATACGATTAATCTCGGTGCTTTGCCACTGAAACTGGTAGAGAAATACTCCCAGAGCGTAGGGGCAACACTCGGTATGCAGTCTCTTACTAAAACGCTGCAAGCAGGTCTTATAGCGTCTGCTGCGATTCTGTTATTCATGATCATTAGATATCGTGTACCAGGTTTGCTTGCAAGTTTTGCACTCATTTTGCATACATGGCTGCTGATTCTTATTTTCGTATGGGCTGACTTTACCTTGACGCTTCCAGGTATCGCGGCATTCATACTTGGTATTGGTATGGCCGTTGATGCCAACATCATTACCTATGAACGTATTCGGGAAGAGATCAAGACAGGTAAGAGTGTGCCATCCGCAGTGAAATCGGGCGGTAAGTCGTCCCTGCGGGCAATTATGGACTCTAACTTGACAACGATTCTTGTTGCCGCTGTGATGTTCGGGTTTGGTACCGGTGCGGTTAAAGGTTTTGCGCTCGTATTGATCTTGGAGATTATCGTAAGTATTGCCACGAACGTTTATTTCTCCCGTTTCTTGCTCAATCTGCTTGTGAATATTGGTTGGGCCCGCAAACCGAGCCATTATGGCGTAAAGGAGCGTGACATTCGTGAGCTTTAAGAAATACGATTTCGTAAGCAAAAGCAGATTTTTCTATATACTATCCATAGCTATTACGATTCTGGGGTTGGTATTTCTCCTGACTCGAGGGCTTAACTACGGGGTTGACTTCCAATCAGGCTCCAACGTGGATATCTCACTCTCCAAACCGTTGACAACGGAGCAGATTGAATCCGTGCTAGCAGAAGCAGGGATCGGTGAAGATGCAAGTGTTACGCCGGGTAATGATCGTGTGAACATCCGGTTCAGCCAGGTACTCACCGAGGATCAGGATTTGAAGCTGAGATCCGGCATCGAGAAGCTGGATGACACGGCAACATTCGAGATCAATACGGTTGACCCCGAGATGGCCAAGGAGCTTGGACGGAACGCAATATATGCCGTACTTCTCTCATGTATCGGGATTATCATCTATGTCAGCATTCGCTTTGAATGGCGGTTTGCGATTGCAGCGATTGTAGCGCTCCTGCATGATGCATTTGTGGTTATCAGTATTTTCTCGATTCTCGGGTTGGAAGTGGATTTAACGTTCATCATTGCCGTTCTGACAATCATCGGTTATTCGATTAACGATACGATTGTTATCTTTGACCGGATACGGGAAAACTTAAGGTTTGCCAAGATTAAAAGATCATCGGATCTAAATGATCTCGTAAACAAAAGTTTGCACCAGACGCTCGGTCGTTCGATTTATACGGCTTTGTCCGTATTCATCGCTGCGTTCTTCATGCTCTTGCTTGGCGGTGAGTCGATTCAGATGTTCTCGCTGGCGATTTGTATCGGTTTGGCTTTCGGTGCGTATTCTTCGATCTTTATTGCGAGTCCGTTGTGGCTTGTGCTTAAAAAACGTAATGTCAGCAATAAACCGAATGCACCTAAACCAAACAAAGATAAAATTGAAATTTAATCCAATGGGCTGATGGCGTTGCAATCTAGACAGCAGAGATCCTATACAAGTGAAAGCCGCGTCGTAGGCGACGCGGCTTTCTAAAGTTAACAGCATGATCATGTGCAGGATTGACTGGACACGATTGAGGGGGGCCTCAAGTGAACAATGAACGATTGAATCATACGGAAACTGTCGTCTGGACAGGCATTGTAACTGATTTTGCATTGGCATTGTGCAAAGGCATTGTCGGTTATTTATCCGGCAGCAAGGCTCTAATCGGAGATGCTATGCACTCTGCGGCGAACGCAGTAACTTTATTGGTGAACCGGATGCCAAGCACAGGAATCTTTGGCTATAAGAGTTCCATTCGGAGCAAACGGGATGCACCTGAAACGGCGGAGCCAGTAATTTCGATCTTGTTTGCCGTATTGTTTATTATGGGCGGCATCCAAATTGCTATTTCAGCCATTCAGCACATGGCATCAGGCAACCTCCAGCCGCCAACCAAAGGCGCAATAATCGCAGTCCTTGTCTCACTGGCAGTAAATGAAGCCGTATTTCAGTACCAATACCGGCAGATCAAAAGAAACAATGATCCAAGGCACGCGATGCTGTCCGCTGACCACCGATTCGCACTATATTCTTCTCTTACGGTCTTGGTCGGGGTGTCTCTTTCCATGGGAGGCTTTTATTTCGAATGGGCTCCGCTGGTATACATGGACTCGATTGCAGCTCTTATTGTGTCTTGTCTCGTAGTGAGAAAAGGGTATATACTGATCGTTCATTCCGTTTATGGAACGCTTTTAGAAGAGAAGCGACATGAGCATGAAGCGGAGTTTATGGATACGATTCAGCGTGTGCACGGTGTCATAACGGTCACGGAACTGAAAGTTCAGGAATACGGACAGTTTCGCCATGTGAACATCGAGGTGAAAATCACCGTGAATCCGCGTACTTCCGTATTGGAGGCACAGGAAATTGCCGAGCGGATCCGAAAGCTTTTAACCCATCGCTTCATTCAGGTTACGGATGCCAAGGTTGCCGTAGTTCCCTATGAACCGGGTTATCCGTATAAATCGAATTATGACTTGATGGACAATGATATGCCGACACTGACGCAGTAACGGATGAGTTACAGGCTAAGACAGCAGGAAAAAGGCAGGAAAAGGAAGGTGAGTCCCTGTGCTGTATTCCAAATACGAATGGCGAATACACCCGGCAGAGTCATCAATCACCGATAGGCTGGCTCAGGACCTGTCGTTATCGCCCATTGTGGCTTCACTTATGGCTTCGCGGGGGATACAATCGGCCGAGGATGGACACAGATTTCTACATGGTACCTTTGAGCTGACGCATGATCCTTATCTCATGCAGGGAATGCAAGAGGCAGTACCGCGAATACGCAAAGCGCTGGAGGATCGTGAGCATATTCTGATCTATGGCGATTACGATGCAGATGGAGTATCCAGCACATCGTTGATGATTCATCTGATGCGTCATTTGGGCGCATCCTATGATATTTATATACCTCATCGTTCCAATGAAGGTTATGGTTTACATAATCATGCACTGGATTGGGCCCATCAACAAGGGGTCAGTTTGGTGATTACCGTAGATACGGGAATTAGTGCAGTCGAGCAAATTGCGTACGCGAACAGCTTGGGCATCGACGTGATTGTCACAGACCATCATGAGCCGCCTGAGACGCTGCCTGAGGCTTATGCACTGATCAACCCGAAGCTTCCCACATGTCCTTATCCTTTTAAGGGTTTGGCGGGCGTAGGCGTGGCGTACAAGCTGGCTCAGGCTCTTGTGGGGGAGCCGCCTGAGGAATGGCTCCAGATCGTTTCCATCGGGACGATAGCTGATTTGATGCCGCTCACTGGAGAGAATCGGGTGCTGGTGAAGCACGGAATTGAATCGATGCGGAACACTCGTTATGAAGGCATTCGATGTTTGCTCGAGGTATCGGGGGTTCACGTGGAGCAGGTAACCGCAGTAAACGTGGCTTTTTCTATGGCACCACGAATTAATGCCAGCGGCCGCCTCGATCATGCAGGTCGTGCGGTTACGCTCCTTACAACAGAGCACAGGGAAGAAGCGGAGCGTTTAGCCTGGGAGCTGGATGGACTGAACAAGGAACGGCAGCAAGTGGTTGAGACCATTGTTGAGGAAGCCCTTGGAATGGTGCAGACCCGCTGGGGAGGGCGGGAGATTCCTCCCGTCATCGTGCTGGCCGGTGAAGGCTGGAATGTTGGTGTTGTTGGAATTGTGGCTTCCAAAATATTGGAGCGATTTTACAGACCTGTTGTCATACTCGGGATTGACCCCGATACGGGGAATTGCAAAGGCTCTGCCCGTTCGATTCCAGGATTCGATATCTATGCGGCTTTACACTCCTGTCGGGACGTGATGGACCATTTTGGCGGTCATCATTCTGCTGCCGGCATGAGCCTCCAGCGGGACCGCTTGGAGGAGTTTGAACGGGGACTTCATGTATATGCAGAAGAAGCACTTGATGCAGAGCATCTCATTGCCGTATGTGATGCAGACCTCGAAGCCAGCATGTCGGAGATATCTGTGCCTGTTTTGGAGCAAATCGAACAGTTAGGACCATTTGGGATGGCGAATGCTGTACCCAAGATTGTCTTTCGTGATGTTGTCATTAAGGATGTTCGGAAAATCGGCAAGGAAGGAAAACACCTGAAGCTTCGTATCCAGCAGAAGCGGGAAGTGATGGATGCCATCTCATTTGGATGGGGGCATCTTGCCGATATTTTGCCCGTAGGCACTATCGTGGACGTGTTGGGAGAGCTCTCCGTGAATGAATGGAACGGCAGCCGCAAGGTGCAGCTGATGATTCAGGACATTCGCGCCTCCTATCAGCAGGTATTTGATTATCGGGGAATCCAAGAGCCTTTGAAAGAAATTCAGAGGTGGAGAGCGGATCTGGAACCGCATCTCCGTTGTCCGGCTGCCCGTTCGGCAGTGGTATATGCAAAAGATTCACACCCGGAAATAAAAACCCAATTGTATGATATGTGCCTTTGGGTATATGATAGGAATGCTGGCGTCTTGCCGGATAATGAAATTGCTGAGAACCACAATCAAGAAGACATTTCCGTTTTGTTCGTACTGGACGTACCGGAGACGGCTGAACAGCTGGATGGGTTCATGTCAGCCTTCCATTCCGTTCCCAATATATTCATGTTACATCCGACCCGGAGTCAGCGTGAACGATTGCTAATTCCGGACCGGGAACAGTTTAAAAAGCTGTACGTTTCACTCGCTGGAATGACGTCCAGACCCCTGCCGGAGAACGAGGTTGTTGCGCGTCTGCAGCAGCAGGCTTCCTTGTCTCCACGCATGTTAGTCAAAGTGCTGGACGTGTTTGAAGAATTGGCGTTCATTCAGCGTGTCGAGGGACAAATTACTTTTATACCGAAGCCGGAGAAAAAACCGCTGGATGCTTCCCGTCACTTCAGGGAATTAAGCGATTTGGCGGATATGGAGCAGCATCTGCTTCATGCCGGTACCGAACAATTAACCCAGTGGATGATGTCCCGCACAAAAGGTGTATCTTAGCCGCAACCATACAGGAGGAGATTATTTTGGATTTTAAAGATTATATTCGTGTCATTCCCGATTTTCCGCAGGCGGGGATCAGCTTCAAAGATATTACCACACTGCTGAAGAACGGTGAGGCATATCGCAAATCCATCGAAGAATTGAAGGTCATGGTGTCCGATCTTAAGATCGATGTGATAGCTGGTCCCGAAGCTCGCGGATTTGTCGTGGGTGCACCGCTGGCGTATGCCCTTGGAGTCGGATTCGCTCCCATTCGCAAAAGCGGAAAGCTTCCATACGAAACGATTGAAGTGGGATATGACCTCGAGTATGGAAAAGATCGCTTGGCGATGCATACCGATGCCATCGAGAAGGGGCAAAATGTTCTGATTGCGGATGATCTACTTGCAACTGGCGGGACCATTGCAACTTCAATTAACCTCATCCGTCAATTGGGCGGCAATGTGGTTGGAGCTGCCTTCATGATCGAACTTGCCGATTTGAATGGCCGTTCGAAGCTGGATGGAATCGATGTATTTACACTCATGAAATACGAGTAAACGACAAAGATCTTCCTGATTTTCCCGGGAAATATTAACGCCCTGAGCTATAAGCTCAGGGCGTTTTTTGATTTGAGATCCAGTTATGATGAAATCAATCTGGTGTTTTCTCCACGATCGGTCCATCATTTTTTTCATTGGAGAGACCGGTAATTTCGAATACTTTAAAGAGCAGAGCCATAATGACACCCACGATGGTAGCCAGGGCCATACCCTTCAGCTCGACGGTATTGATCTTCAAAGTTACGCCGCTAATTCCCGTTACCAACACCAGTGTAGCCAGAATCATGTTGCTTGCTTTGGAGAAATCGACCTTTTGCTCAACGAAGATTCGAAGACCGGAAGCTGCAATAACTCCGAACAGCAACAGGGATACGCCGCCCATTACGGGTGTAGGAATGTTCGCTACAACGGCAGAGAACGTTCCGGAGAAGGAGAGTATGATCGCAATAACGGCTGCTCCGGCAATCACGAATATTGAGTATACCTTTGTAAGCGCCATGACACCAATATTTTCACCGTAGGTGGTATTCGGTGTTGAGCCTACAAACCCGGACAGGATAGTGGATATACCGTTGCCAAGCAGTGAACGATGAAGGCCGGGATCTTTAGAGAGGTCTTTGCCCACAATATTGCTGGTTACGAGCAAGTGGCCAATATGCTCAACGATAACAACGATCGCAACCGGAATGATGGTCCAGATCGCTCCGTTATCGAACACCGGTGTGGTCAGCTGCGGTGCTGACAAGAAGGTTGCATTCGCAATTTTCTCTGTGTCTACCACTCCAAGAACGAAGGAGAGTGCATACCCGACTACGATTCCGATCAGGATGTGAATGATTTTGGAGAAGCCGCGGAACAGGATGGAACCGAATACCGTGACGCCGAGCGTAACGAGCGAGATGGTAATGATTTTAGGATCAATGCCCTGTCCCTCTTCCGGCAAAAAGCCGGCCATGCCAGCAGCAACAGGAACAAGCTCAAGTCCGATCATCGCGATAATGGCACCCATAACCGCAGGCGGAAATACGAAGTCGATCCATTTGGTTCCTGCATATTTAACGATGAGAGCCACAAGACAGAAGATGATCCCCGTGACGATGAAGGCTCCCAATGCTTTGCCATAGTTGGCTTCCGGGTCACCGGCCAGTACGATCAGAACCGGCGAGATAAACGCAAAGCTGGAGCCGAGGTAGGCCGGGATTTTTCCTTTACATAAGAAAATGTAGAGCAGTGTACCAATACCGTTCATCAGCAGGATCATGCCGGGGTCCACGCCGAATATGTTCGGTACAAGCACCGTGCTTCCGAACATGGCAAACAAATGCTGCAGACTCAGAAGGAAGCCTGGACCAAACGGAAGTTTCTCATCTACTTGAATTTCACGTTGCAAACCATTTCACTCCTCTATAGGACTTTAAATATAGGACCGTTCGCGTACGATCTTTAATAGATTAAATACAATCGTTCGTTTTTTCAACAATAATTTTTACAGTTCGTCAAAATATCCAATTCATGTCAAGTTTTGATGTCTCCGCGCCGGAAACGGGCATACTATAAGTGTCAGGATGCTGCATGTGTTGACGTATAACGCCACAAGCGTCATAATGATAGGAAAACAATCACGAGGGAACCTGCACGTTTTGACAAGGGCGGGTTCCATTTTATATAGAAAGGGAAGAGAAGGACTCCAAAATGGGCATAGAGCGATTACTCGAAAAGGCCAGCGCCTATATAAAAGAACCCGATCTTCTCCGCATTGAGGAAGCGTATGTATTTGCGGAGCAAGCCCACCACGGACAAGTGCGGAAATCGGGAGAACCTTATATTCTTCATCCGCTTGCGGTTGCAGACATCGTGGTGAACATGCAGGTGGACACGTTGTCTATTATTGCTGCACTGCTTCATGATGTCGTTGAGGATACAACTGTATCACTTGAGCAGATTCGCGAGCGCTTCGGGGATACGTGTGCAATGCTGGTGGATGGGTTGACTAAATTAGAACGTATCCAATTCCGGTCCAAGGAAGAGCAGCAAAACGAAAATTATCGTAAAATGTTTATCGCGATGGCACGGGATATCCGGGTGATCGTGATTAAGCTGGCGGACCGTCTTCATAATATGCGCACTCTTAAGTACCAGTCCGAGGAAAGCCAGCGTCGCATTTCCTATGAAACACTAGAGATCTTCTGCCCGATTGCCCATCGTCTCGGTATTTCCGCGATCAAGTGGGAAATGGAGGACATCGCGCTTCGTTACTTGAATCCGCAGCAGTATTACCGCATTGCGAATTTAATGCACAAGAAGCGGGCTGAACGGGAGCAGTACATCGACAACGTCATTGTCTGTATCCGGGAGAAGCTGGATGAAATGGGCATTCAAGCCGACCTGTCCGGCAGACCCAAGCATATCTACAGCGTGTTTAAGAAAATGACCGTAAAGAACAAGCAATTCAACGAAATCTACGATCTCCTTGCAATCCGCATTATTGTGGACAACATCAAGGATTGTTATGCTACGCTCGGCATCATTCACACCCTCTGGAAGCCGATGCCTGGCCGCTTCAAAGATTATATCGCCATGCCAAAAACAAATATGTATCAATCCCTCCACACGACCGTGGTTGGACCGAACGGGGAGCCGACAGAGGTTCAAATCCGCACCTGGGAGATGCATCGTACGGCAGAGTTCGGTATCGCGGCACACTGGGCCTACAAGGAAGGCTCAGGAGGCAACGGAGGCAGCTTCGACAACAAGATGACGTTCTTCCGTGAAATATTGGAGCTGCAGCATGAAACGAAGGATGCCTCAGAGTTTGTAGAATCTTTGAAAATGGACTTTTTCTCTGATTTGGTTTTTGTATTTACACCGAAAGGCGAGGTCATCGAGCTGCCTTCAGGCTCCGTACCGCTTGATTTTGCCTACCGGATTCATACGGAAGTAGGAAACCGCACCATCGGTGCCAAGGTTAACGGAAGGATCGTTCCGCTGGACTATCAGCTTAAGACCGGCGATATCGTGGAGATTTTGACCTCGAAGCATTCGTACGGCCCGAGTCAAGACTGGTTGAAGATTGCCCAATCCTCTCACGCCCGCAGCAAAATCAAGCAGTGGTTTAAGAAAGAGAAGCGGGAAGAGAACGTGGAGAAGGGACGCGAGATGCTGGAGCGCGAGATCAAGCGTCTGGGTCTTGAGGTATCCGAATGGATGACCGATGATAAATTAATGGAAGCGGCCAAGAAGTTTGCTTTTAATGATATCGAGGATATGTTGTCGGCCGTTGGCTTTGGGGGTATCACCGCCGCGCAGATATGCACCAAAGTGACCGAGAAGCTCCGCAAGGAGCAGGAGGAAGCGAATCAGCTTGAATTGACTTCTGAGATGAAGGAGATCAAGCCGGCAGAGAAACGCAGCCGTCCGACCAACGGGGTACGGGTGAGGGGCATAGACAACCTGCTTGTGCGATTTGCGAGATGCTGTAATCCTGTCCCGGGAGACGACATTGTCGGTTATGTTACCCGGGGACGCGGGGTATCGGTTCACCGATCGGACTGTCCGAACCTGCCAACTACGGATGAAGGCGAAGATGCCGCACGTGTGATTGAGGTTGAATGGGAATCGACCATTGAGGCTAATTACAGCGTCGATATCGAAGTGACCGGTCACGATCGTAACGGATTGCTGAACGAGGTCCTCCAGGCCGTGTCAGAGAGCAAGACGAATATATCTGCCGTAACCGGTCGATCCGACAAGAATAAGATGGCGATGATCCACATGACGATTTTAATACGCAATACGGATCACCTCCAATCCGTTGTGGAACGGATCAAGCGGGTAAAGGATGTATATACCGTTCATCGAATCATGCAGTGATTGGAATGTTGGCATGGTCGTTCTGTTAAGGGGGCCCGGGCCTCATGACAGCACGGATTATTATATGAATGCGGTCTGTTATCCTGCGGGAGACAGGCCGTTTTATTATATGGAGATAAGGAGATATTCCGATATGAAAGTTGTTATTCAACGATGCAAGCATGCACAAGTGACGGTCGACAATGAAGTTGTTGGCAAGATTGGAGCCGGCTTGATGGTGCTTGTGGGTGTGACCCACGGCGATGAAGAGAAGGATGCCAAATATCTTGCCGACAAGGTGGCAGGGCTGCGGATTTTTGAGGATGAGGACGGAAAGATGAATTTCAGTGTTCAGGACGTTGGCGGAGCCATTCTCTCTGTCTCCCAATTCACTCTATATGGCGATACCCGGAAGGGAAAACGACCAAACTTTATGGCTGCGGCAAAGCCGGATGAAGCCAATGCCTTGTACGAGTTCTTTAATCGTGAGCTCTCGGCGAAGGGATTGCAGGTTGAGACAGGGGTGTTCGGAGCGATGATGGATGTGTCGCTGACCAATTGGGGACCCGTCACGCTGATTATCGACAGCAAGTCATAAATCTAGAATCGCATATGCAAATGCATGATATCAGAGAGATGGGGCATCCTGTGTGAGTAATCGCAGGTCCATTATTCTCTTTGGAAAAGGAGTCATGCTGCCTATGCGTCAATCCCCCAAATTCTCGATATGGAGCAGTTTGCCTGTGTTGGTCGGTTCAGGAGACATAAGGGAAGCAGCCAGCATGGAACGCATGGTTGCTGTTTCAGAGGAACCGGCACAGGAAAGAAACATTAAGGGAAATATTCGGAAACAGCTGCCGAGATCCTAGAATATAGCCGCAGTGAATAAGGATGATATTGCATTGATAAGCAGAGCCTGGGTGAGATAAACTCGGGCTTTTTCTGTTCCCTTCTAAAAAGGCACCCCCTTACCCGCTTCAATAATTCCACTGTTATAAAAAAGACATTACAGGGTAATAACAAATCGAGGACAATCATGAAGGGAGATATGCCAGATGAGTAAAATTGCATTTCTACTAGCTGACCAATTCGAAGATTCCGAGATGAAGACTCCTTATGATGCCGTGAAGGAAGCGGGACATCAAGCAGATATCATTGGATTGAAACAAGGACAAGAGGTAAAGGGCAAACAGGGCAAGGCCTCCTATACAACGGATAAGGCCATTGCCGACGTCAATATAAACGATTATGATGCGGTGGTTATTCCAGGTGGATCTTCTCCGGAAAATTTACGTCTGGATTCCCATATATTGCAGTTCGTCACATCAGCGGACAAGTCAGGCAAACCGATTGCTTCGATATGCCATGGGCCGCAAATTCTCGCAAGTGCCGATCTGCTGAAGGGACGCACCATCACTTCCTATCCTCCGCTTCAGGACGATATGGTGAACGCTGGCGCAACCTTTAAGGATGAAGAAGTGGTCGTAGATCGAAACTTCATTACTTCCCGAACGCCGAAAGACGAGCCAGCCTTCGTGCGTGAGCTGCTAAAGGCACTGTAACGGAAAAATAGCTGTATGGGTTGTCTATGTTATACCGCTCTTTCAAACAAGTTGGTTGATAAAAAGGAGGAATGGACATGTCTAGACAAATTCAAGCCTATTTCAGAACGGAAGACGACGCCGAGGGCGCAAGGACGACACTGTTGACCTACGGCACCGAGCAGCTTGAGGTAGGACAGCTGCAGGATTCGGTTCGAGGGGGAGGGAATATTCTTGTCCCGCTCGTGCCTTGGGGTAATTCAGGCACAGGCGGAGCAACTGCGGGTGCCACGACGATGGGTGCACCCGGCGGAGTAGTAGGCGCTCCAGGCGTCATTGTGGGCTCGCGGGAAGCAAGCCGCGACCGGGCAGAGGATCGGCCTGACAGCGATGATATGAACGGAGACGGCTGGCGCGAGGCGGATGTGACGGACCGCGACTATGATGATCTGAGATACGTATTGTCCGTTAAAGTAAGGGACGAGGATTACGATCAGATTGTGCATGATCTGCGGGCAAATAACGCTTACGTGGAGCGTTTTGACTAAATAATAAAGGATAGCCTGGCATTGCAGTCCTATTGGATGATAATGATTGCAGCAAGCGAAGAAGGCATATCCCATTAACGTAAAGGGGCTGTTCCGTCATTGGAGCAGCCCCTTTGAAGCCGTTTCAATAAAAGCGCTTTCTCGCTTGTAATATAACTGTAATGTTTGTTCAATGTTCCTTTAATATTCGCTGTTTATAATAACAGCATGACCCCCTTTTTTATATAATATATGTTTTGGACCTACAACAGTGGTTTGTAGGTTTTTTTCTTTTTTCGGGTAAATTCTACAAAGTTTCTTGACTTTAGTGCGGCGGTTCATTAGAATCTAAAAATATAATGTTTTGGGTATACTATATTTTATGAATAACGGATTTCATGACGGGAACAAGTACTCCATCCCCACAAGACCAGAGAAGAATCCCCTGGCTGTAAGGATTCGCTTGATGAGTGGACGAATGACCTCCCCGAGAACAGACGGCGAAGCAAGCACCGGGTAACCGGTGGGATAGACAGTAGCCGAACTGCGCGGCCGGGCGTTAAACGGATGAAGCGGATGCTTGAACACGCCCTAATGCGTGTCATATCCGGAATGTGGGTGGTACCACGGGTGATATCGTCATGAACATCTCTCGTCCCTGTTGTCTTAGGACAGCGGGGCGGGAGATTTTTTTGGTTTTATAACACAGATCAAGGCATGGACATGTTCAGTCGTGAAGATGTCAAAGGACGTGGAGGGATGAAGATGGCAAACGAGAAATTTGAAAAGCCGACTGGCACGCAGGACATACTTCCTGGAGCCGTCGAGAAATGGCAGTTTATCGAGGAGAAGGCACGGGATCTGTGCCGGAGATACAATTACCATGAAATTCGCACGCCGATGTTTGAGCAGACCGAACTGTTCAAACGCGGGGTAGGTGAAACCACCGATATCGTGGAGAAGGAAATGTACACATTCAAGGATAAAGGCGATCGCAGCATGACTCTGCGTCCTGAGGGAACAGCTGGCGTCGTTCGGGCTTATGTGCAAAACAAGCTGTACGGCGAACCTGACGTATCCAAATTGTACTACATCGGGCCGATGTTTCGTTATGAGCGGCCGCAGGCTGGCAGGTACCGTCAATTTCATCAGTTCGGGGTAGAGGTGTTCGGGACTGCGGAACCGGCCATTGACGCCGAAGTTATTGCACTCGGATACAGCTTCTACAAGGAGCTTGGGCTTAACGGAGTTAAAGCGGAGATTAACTCTGTAGGTACGCCAGAGGTTCGGGCGGCTTACCGAAACACACTTCTGGCCTTCCTGGAGCCGATGAAAGACAGCCTGTGCTCGGACTGCCAATCTCGAATGGAGCGCAATCCGCTGCGTGTGCTGGATTGCAAGAAGGATCAAGGGAAGTTCGATGATGCTCCTTCGATCCTGGATAGCCTTGATGAGGATTGCAGCACACACTTCGAGAAAGTAAAAGGATATCTGGATGCCATGGGCATTGAGTATGAGATCAATCCAAGACTCGTTCGGGGATTGGACTATTATACGCACACCGCATTTGAATTCAAAGCACAGGGGATCGGCGCAATTGACACGGTAGGCGGAGGCGGACGGTTTAATGGACTGGTCGATCAGATCGGTGGACCGGATCAGCCGGGTATCGGGTTCGGGATTGGTCTTGAGCGGATTCTATTGATCCTGGAGCATCAAGGCGTCAACCTGTCGGCTGCGAAGCCGCTGGATGTCTACCTGGTGGCACTGGGCGAAGCGGCTGAGCGGGAAGTGGCAAAATTGATCTACGAGCTGCGCAGCAAGGGCGTATCTGCGGAGCGGGATTATCTCGGCCGCAAAATGAAAGCCCAGATGAAATCCGCTGACCGTCTGCAAGCCAGGTATGCTGCTATTTTGGGCGATGATGAACTGGCGCGCGGAGAAATCGCTCTGAAGTCGATGGAAACCGGCGAGCAGCGCATCGTGAAATTGGATAGTCTGGTTCAAGAGTTCGTTTAATCGTCGTGATTTAGCGACTTAATTATACTAAAGGGGAATGATAACCGATGAAAAGGACGCATCAATGCGGTCACCTGACAACCGCGCACATTGGAGAAAATGTAACACTGAACGGCTGGGTACAAACCCGCCGTGACTTGGGTGGAGTGCTGTTCATCGATCTTCGTGATCGCAGCGGCATTATGCAGATTGTATTCAATCCGGATTTCTCAGGCGAAGCTTTGGCAGTTGCCGACAAAGTTCGCAGCGAGTTTGTACTGGCTGTATCCGGTAAAGTCGTAAAGCGTGATCCTGAAACGTTCAACCCGAATCTGCCAACAGGCGAGATTGAAGTTCAAGTGACTAACATCGAAGTGCTGAACGCAGCAAAAACACCTCCGTTCTTTATCGAGGACGGTGTGGAGGTAGATGAGCAGCTTCGCCTGAAATACCGTTATCTGGACCTGCGTCGTCCGGAGATGCAGAAAACGCTGATGCTGCGCTCGAAAGCGTCAAAAATTTTCCGTGACTTCCTTGACGGGGAAGGCTTCGTGGATGTGGAAACACCTATTCTGACAAAGAGCACGCCGGAAGGCGCACGTGACTATCTTGTGCCAAGCCGCGTACATTCAGGCGAATTCTTTGCGCTTCCGCAATCCCCGCAAATTTACAAGCAGCTCCTCATGGTGAGCGGAATTGAGCGCTATTACCAAATTGCGCGCTGCTTCCGTGACGAAGACTTGCGGGCTGACCGTCAGCCGGAGTTCACCCAGGTCGACATTGAGACGTCCTTCCTGGAACGTGATGATCTGCTGACCATGATGGAGCAGCTGATGGTGAAGCTGTTCAAAGAAACCGTAGGTGTCGAGCTTGCAACGCCGTTCCAGCGTATCAGTCATGCTGAAGCCATGAGCAAATACGGCTCGGATAAGCCGGATCTTCGCTTCGGTCTGGAATTGATCGAAATGAACGATATCGTAGCAAGCAGCGGTGTAAAAGTATTCTCTTCCGTCATCGAAAAGGGCGGCGAAGTGAAGTGTTTGAACGCTAAGGGCTGCGGTACTTGGACCCGTAAAGAGATTGACGATCTGGGACCGTATGCCGCCCGTTACGGAGCGAAGGGTCTTGCATGGATTCAAGTGAAGGAAGGCGAATTCAAAGGGCCTATCGTGAAGTTCTTCAGCGAAGAGGAGATTGAAGCCGTAAGAGAACGTACGGGAGCCGAAGATGGTGACTTGCTGCTGTTCTCCGCTGACAACAAAAAAGTGGTTGCGGATGTTCTCGGTGCACTCCGTCTGAAAATCGGACGTCAGCTTGGTTTGATTGACGATAACGAATACAAATTTGCTTGGGTGCTGGACTTCCCGCTGCTCAGCTATGACGAAGACGCGAAGCGTTATGTAGCCGAGCATCATCCGTTCACCCGTCCAAAACACGAAGATCTGGAGCTGCTGGACACGGACCCGCTTGCCGTACGCGCGGAAGCCTATGATATCGTGTTGAACGGGTATGAAGTCGGTGGCGGTTCTATGCGGATCTATCAGCGAGAGATTCAGGAAAAAATGTTCGCCGCACTCGGACTGTCGCCGGAAGAGGCTCATGAGAAGTTCGGCTTCCTGCTGGACGCGTTTGAATACGGTACGCCTCCGCATGGCGGAATCGCCTTCGGTTTTGACCGTTTGGTCATGCTCCTTGCAGGGCGCACCAACCTGCGTGAAACGATTGCATTCCCGAAAACGGCCAGCGCAACGGATCTGTTGATGGATGCTCCTTCCCAAGTGGACGGTGGACAGCTGGAGCAGCTGCATATCAAACTTGCCAAGAAGCCGGGCGACGAGAAATAAGCCAGGTGTTCTCGATAAAGGAGGTTGCTTGAATTATGCTGCATCAATTTTCCCGAACGGAATTAGCCATCGGCCCTGAGGGCCTTGAAGTGATGAAGAACAGTACGGTGGCTGTGCTCGGTATTGGCGGCGTAGGTTCCATCGCGGTGGAAGCCCTTGCCCGTACCGGGGTTGGCCGCATCATTCTGATCGATAAAGATGTGGTGGACATCACCAATATCAATCGTCAGATCCATGCGTTAACCACAACGGTGGGTCAGAAGAAAGCCGATCTGATGGTGGATCGGGTTAAACTGATCAATCCGGAGTGTGAAGCGATTGCGCTGAACATGTTCTACACCGAAGAGACGTATGAAGAGCTGTTCAAGTATGAGCTGGATTATGTGATCGATGCTTCGGACACGATTATTTATAAAGTGCATCTGATTAAGGAGTGCCTGCGGCGCGGCATTCCGATCATCTCCAGTATGGGTGCAGCCAACAAAATGGACCCAACGAAGTTCCAGGTAGCTGATATATCCAAAACTTCCATGGACCCGATTGCTCGAATCGTGCGCACGAAGCTGCGTAAAGACGGCATCAAAAAAGGGGTCAAGGTGGTATTCTCTCTAGAGGAGCCCATGAAACCCCGTAAGGACGTTACGGAGAAGATTGTGCCCGAGAATGCACCCGAGATTCGGAAGGCCAAGCAGCCACCGGCAAGCAATGCGTTTGTTCCTCCTGTAGCCGGTCTGATCATGGTTAGCGTAACCGTGAAAGAGCTGCTCGAAAAAGGCGGCGTATCCTTGTAAACGAGGCTTTTAGCAACAGCCGCAAAAATTTAAAAATATATAAAGACGCAGTATCCGAACAGGGGATGCTGCGTCTTTTGCTGCGATTGAAGGAATGCTTATGTAGCTGAACAAGCACTGCGTAATTCATGCGGCAGAGCTGTGCTAGTATATCCAGGCAAGTTGTGCTACAATGAAACTCCTTTTGTGTCGCGGTCAGTTATAAAGCCAGAATTCCGATGCGAAAATAATATGTTTCTTAGGAGGTAACTGAAAGTGTCAGAATCTTTTCAAAGTGCCTATCAAGAAGAAGAGTCAAG
Organism: Paenibacillus sp. Cedars; assembly: GCF_003184205.1. Classification (NCBI taxonomy): domain Bacteria; kingdom Bacillati; phylum Bacillota; class Bacilli; order Caryophanales; family Paenibacillaceae; genus Paenibacillus; species Paenibacillus sp. Cedars. The sequence continues at coordinate 4,295,736 of NZ_CP020866.1, read as the reverse complement.
GCTAAACGAGGTTATTGTCGAGATTGACCGTCAACTTGAGCGTTTGCGCGGCATTCCCGTATACACGGGTCATGATTTTACGGAGCAGGTGCTCGAAGCAGGACGGGAAGAGAAACGGCAAGCCCTCGCCAAAAGTTTGCCGGAGCCTTACTTCGGAAGGCTGGATTTTCAAGAAAACGGAAACGGAGCGAAGAAACCGCTCTACATTGGGAAGATAGGCTTCGATAAAGCAGATGCCGGGGATCATCCGATGGTGATTGACTGGCGCGCTCCTGTCGCGAGTCTTTTTTATTCGTTTACGGGCGGTGCCGATCCAGCATCATTCGAAGCACCCGAAGGAATCATCGAAGGTCTTGTGTATCTGAAACGCAACGTTGTAATCCGTAAGCAGATCCTGGAGCGGGTCTCCGACACGTACAATCGGGATAGCGGCGGACCCGCTGTATCCGATGAGTTCCTGGTCTACCGTCTCGGGGAAAACAAGGACAACCGGCTTCGGGATATCGTATCTACGATACAGGCCGAGCAGGACAAAATCATCCGGGCAGCGAAAAACACCGCCCTCATTATCCAAGGGGTTGCGGGAAGCGGCAAGACAACGGTAGCGCTGCACCGATTGGCTTATTTGCTCTATCAGTACAAGGAGCAGGTTACTGCGGAGAAAATGATTATTTTTGCGCCGAACCTGATGTTCCTGGATTACATATCCGATGTGCTGCCTGAGCTTGGGGTTGGCGACATTCAGCAGCGTACATTCGGCGACTGGGCTTCGGAGTTACTGGATATTCAGCTCTCCTCGGAAGATCATGCGCAGACGCTGAATCAATGGTTTGAGACAGAACCAGGGCAGGGAACGCCGGACATTGATGACAATGTCAGCGGCCGCTACAAAGGTTCACTAAGGCTAATGGAGCTTATCCGACGCTGTGTGGAATCGTTAGAAACCGAGGCGCTCCCTGTTGACGATTTCTCCCCATGGGATGGAGCCGTTTTAAAACAGGAGACGATAGCTGAATGGTTCTACCAGGAATATAAGCCTTATCCGTTAGCGAAGCGCAAGGAACGGCTGCTGGCAAGATTACACCGCTGGGTAGAAATGGAGCTGAAGAAGTCCCCTTCGGCAGCCGTGATGAAAGAACGGAAGAAAAGGGCGGCTCAACGCGAAAAGGCTTATGGCAATCGATGGCCGAAGTTCGAGCCGGTTTCATTATATAAACAATTGTTCGGTGCGGCTAAAGCGGCCGGTACGTGGTTTGAAGAGCTGTCGGCCCTTATCCCGTCTGGCGTGCTTGCTGCAACGCGCAAAGATTTGAAGAAAAACGTGATCCGGGAAGAGGATCTCCCGGCACTGCTGTATTTCCACTGCCTGCTGAATGATATTTCCGGGGATCAGCGGTTTGACCATATCGTGATTGATGAAGCGCAGGATTTCTCTCCATTTCAGGTAGCCGTGCTGGACCTGTTCGTGAGAGGACATTCTTTCACGATATTAGGTGATTTATCGCAAGGTATCCATGCGTATCGTGGCGTTCATGCTTGGGAAGAGATGAGCTCCCTCTTCAAGGAAGAGGAGACGGCTTACTTTGCTCTGACGCGCAGCTATCGTTCCACGATGGAGATTATTGAATTTGCTAACGACATTCTGGAGAAGGGGGTCAGCAGTGACCTGCTGGCTGTACCCGTATTCCGAAGCGGCGATGCCGTCCGTCTTATACCATATGATTCCAAGGACTCCAGAACAGGTGACTTAGCACGGGCATTGGATACGCTCATCTCCAAAGAATACCGGACCGTTGCGATACTTACCCGCACCTTACGGGAAGCGAAAGATTTACATGAGCAATTAAGTCCCGATTGGCCCGACCTGAACCTGATAGATGGCAACAAAGGAACCTATCAGGGCGGCTATTCCATTCTCCCTGTGTATTTGTCCAAAGGGCTGGAGTTTGATGCCGTTGTCGTGGCGGATGCGGATGCGGCACATTATGCGGAGAAAGCTTGGGATGCCAAGCTAATGTATGTGGGCTGCACCCGGGCATTGCATGAGCTGTGGCTGCTGCATGGAGAGCCGCTGCCTTCCTATGTCATGACGGAAACGTCGGAGATTACTGTCAATGGTTGGCCTGTGGAGTAATGATGTAACATCACGGATGTTAAGGTGATCGAAATTAACAGAAAAAAAGCCTCTTTGGGGTGATACATGCATGCATCATGTGCTCATCCCGACGAGGCTTTTTTGCTGCGCTTATCCAAGCATTTGGTAGGAGGAACCCAACTGATCGATAAATCGAATCAAAGTCCAAACGATGAGAATAGAGAAAGCGGCAAGCAGCAGGATGATCAGAGTTATTTTCTTTCGTACAGGTTTACGGTTCATTTCATATCCTCCGGTCGTGGTTGATTCTAATCATACGTTGCTTAATCTTAAACGCTTTAGAAAGATAAAAGTTTGACTTTTTGTCAAAGCAAGCAGTTATTCATCAGTGTTATCAGATCAACAAATTATGAAGTCATTGCCTTCCACAGGCACAGTTAAATCGAATATGATATGATAGAGCGTGACGGATTTTATTGAAACCGGCTTAGGATTGCATTGATATCAGACAAGGAAGTGTAGCAATGGATTTATTCAGTATCGGGCGTGAAGGGGACCGGGATTCCCGGCTGCTGGCCGATCGCATGCGCCCTTCGTCTCTTGATGAATATATAGGACAAGAACATATTATCGGACCGGGCAAGCTGCTTAGGAGAGCCATTGAGGCGGATCAGGTTTCCTCCATATTGCTGTACGGCCCGCCGGGTTGCGGCAAAACAACCCTCGCCCATATCATATCCCAGCAAACCAAGGGACATTTCGTTCGTCTTAATGCGGTGGAGGCGTCCGTTAAGGACGTTAGGGAAGTCATTGAGCAGGCTCAGAGCAACCGCAGTCTGTATGGGACCAAAACGATACTGTTCCTGGATGAGGTTCATCGCTTTAACAGTTCCAGGCAGGATGCGCTGCTGCCCGCCGTTGAGAACGGCACGATTATATTTATCGGTGCTACGACCGAGAACCCCTTCCATTATGTGAATGGGGCCTTGATGAGCCGATCGACCTTATTCCAGCTTCAGCCGCTGACCAAGGAGCATTCCATGATTGCAATGCAGCGTGCTCTGGCAGATCAAGACAAAGGCCTCGGATTTATGGATCTCAGAGCGGAAGAGGAAGCGCTGGATCACATTGCAACCATGGCGAACGGCGATATCCGGCGCGCGCTGAATGCGCTGGAGCTGGCAGCCATGACTACGCCTCCGGATGCCAACGGTACGATCCATATTACGCTGGATGTTGCGGAGGAATCGATTCGCAGGCCCATCGTGCGTGCCGATGAGTCGACACAGTATGATGTGCTGTCAGCCTTTCATAAGAGCATTCGGGGGTCCAGTGATGCGGCTCTGTTCTGGTTTTTGTACGCGGTTGAAAAGCTCGGGATGGATCCGATGGTTTTCATTCGGCGTTTGATTGCCGCCAGCAGTGAGGATATCGGCTTAGCCAACCCGCAAGCGATGGTGCAGGCGGTAAGTGCGTTGGATGCGTACCGGAATAACGGTTGGCCGGAAGCGAAACTGAATATCGCCCAGGCGATTCTGTTTGCAGTGGAGAGCCCGAAATCGGACAGCGTTGTATCCGCCATCTCCCGTGCCATGTCGGCCATGGATGAGGTGAAATCAGCAGAGGTTCCGCTTCATCTGCGTGATACACATTATCAGGGAGCCGTGAAATTGGGACATATCGGCTACAAATACCCGCATGATTATCCAGGCCATTACGTGAAGCAGGATTATTTACCGAAGGAGCTCTCCCGCAGGGTGTTTTATCAGGCAACCGAGCAGGGGAACGAATCGAAGATCGCCCACAATCAGAGACTACGACGCGAAGAATAGCGGAACGGCTGAGCAACAGCCCTGCGACCGCTAATTAATTGGAGGATAAGAGTAATGAGAACAGGGAAACAACGGTTTGTCATCCTGCTGCTGTCTGTTGGTGTATTGCTCAGCGGCTGTTCGGGAAAAAGCGTCCAGGAGCAGGTCACAAATGGGCAGGCTGCGGAAGCGGCGCATGAGCATGGGCACCAGACTCAGCTGACGAACGGGGATATTCAGGAGGCGACGGCTTCCATTGACGAGCTGCCTGATTTTTTGAAGAATCAGACCAGCGAACTTCAAACGATTTATGCGCTGTCTGCACAAGTGAGTGATGTGCTGAAATATATTCCTTGCTATTGCGGGTGCGGGGAAAGTGCCGGTCATGAGAGTAACTTGAACTGTTTTATCGATGAGATTCAAGAGGATGGGACCGTGGTATGGGATGATCATGGTACCCGCTGCGGAGTGTGCCTGGACATCGCCGTAGAATCTGCAAAAATGAGCAGCGAGGGCATGAGTTTGACGGATATCCGGTCTGCCATCGACGAGAAATACAGCACCGGTTATGCCAAACCGACGCCAACTCCAATGCCGCCAGCTGCAAGCTGATCGGTTACTGGAATGAAAGGAATGAAAATTCAGAAGATGCCGCTTGCGATTCATGAATCGTAGGTGGCATCTTTTTCGTTCGCCGGATTTACTTCGGCAAGCTGGTTGCCCAGGATTTGGGCGGTCTTCTTTCTCATTTGTCATTTTCCCCGCATGACTCTCTCCTGAACCGTGATCTATATCACAGCGCCAAACTATATATAGATGTAAATTTGTTTAACGAAACTATATATAGTGTGATAGTGATCTTGATCTATCTATAAGGAGTTGACCAAATTCATGAAAGTCATGAAGAGAGACGGATGCCTGGTGAATTTTGAGATGAGCCGGATTGTGAAGGCGGTGGATAAAGCATTTATAGCGGTAGAGGGTGCTTCCCGGGAGCAAGCTGCGTTAGAGATTGGCGTTCGGGCAGCCCATATAGCGGCGGGAATGGATCAGGTGACGGTGGAGGAGATTCAGGACATCGTGGTTGAACATTTGCAGAGCAGCGGTTATACAGAGGTAGCCGCGGCCTATCAGCAATACAGGGAAATCCGTGACCTGGAGCGGGTTCGCCGGGGGGAGCTGTACAAAATCAGCAGGGATGTGATTGGGGTAGCCAATCTCGATCTGCTGCGGGAGAATGCAAATCTGAACGGGGATTCCTTCAGCGGAAAAATGAGCCGTATTGGCTCCGAATATGCCAAGTGGATGGCAAGTCATTTCGTTCTCCCGGCGGAGCTTATGAGAGCTGTCAAGGACGGTTATGTATATGTGCATGATCTGGATCAGTATGCGCTCGGAACGACGAACTGTATATTCATCCCATTCAATCGTCTTTTGGAGCGGGGCTTTAATACCGGAAACGGATCCGTCCGGCCGCCGCAGAGTATTATGACGGCAATGGCGCTGGTAGCCATTATTTTTCAATCCCAGCAAAACAGTCAGTTCGGCGGTGTTTCGGGCAGTAAAATCGATTGGGATCTGGCACCGTATGTCGGTAAATCCTTTCGCCGGCATTTTCGCAAGGGTGTGGCCTATCTGGAGGAGGCAGCACAGAGAACATCGACGGCAGGTATTCTTCCGGACACTGAATTATACATAGACAATGAGCAGCTGAAGGAAACATACCCTCGAACTTACCGATACGCCTACAATGAGACGGTGAATGAAGTGAAGCAGGCTGCGGAATCCTTGATCCATAATTTGAATACGATGAGCAGCCGGGCAGGCGGTCAGATTCCCTTCACTTCGCTGAACTACGGCATGTGTACGTCCACCGAAGGGCGTCTGGTGTCCCATGCCCTGCTTGACGCCACGATGAGGGGACTTGGCGGGGGAGAGACGCCGATTTTTCCACAGCATATATTTCAGTGCAAGCAAGGGGTCAATCAAAGGGAAGGAGATCCCAATTATGACCTGTTCCTGAAAGCTGTAGAATGCTCCAGCCGCAGGCTGTACCCGAATTTTGTCAATGTGGACGCATCGTTTAACCTTGCCTACTACAGCCCGGACGATCCGGATACAATCATTGCCACCATGGGGTGCCGAACAAGGACGATTGCAGACCGTTTTGGGCGAAATCGCCTGAGTGGAAAAGGCAATTTGTCCTTCAACACCATTAATCTGGTCAGGCTTGGCATTGAGCATGGAATACTCGAAGGGAAGCGGGACTTACCGGATCTGACCCACTTCTTCAAGCAGCTGGATCATTATATGGCCATTGCGGTGGAGGGGCTGATTCATCGTTATGAGCTGCAAGCGGATCAACCGGCTAAAGCATCTGATTTTATGATGCGGGAAGGCGTGTGGGAAGGCGGCGAAGTGTTGTCACCGGAGGACAAGGTGCGGGATTTGATCAAACACGGCACCCTTGCGCTTGGATTTATCGGGCTGGCTGAATGCCTGAAGGCGTTAACCGGACAGCATCACGGGGAGGATGAGACCAGCCACCGGCTGGGGTTTGAGATCATAAGGCATATGCGGCAGTTTTGCGATGAGGCCAGTGAAAGATACAATCTGAACATCTCCTTGTTTGCAACACCGGCAGAGGGGTTATCCGGAAAATTCACGAAGCTGGATCGCCATACCTTCGGCGTGATCAAGGGGGTAACCGATCGCGAGTATTACACCAATTCCTTTCATATTCCGGTTTACCATCCGATGGCAGCCTATCGAAAAATCCGCTCGGAAGCACCCTTTCACGAGCTGTGTAATGCAGGAGCCATTTCGTATGTAGAGCTGGATGGGAATGCGAGACAGAATACGGCTGCTTTTCGGGAGGTCGTGCAGTTTGCCTTGCAGCAGAATATCGGGTATTTCTCTGTTAATCACCCTGTCGATCGGTGCCCCGCATGCAATTATGAGGGGATTATCGGGAGCGCTTGTCCCGGGTGTGGTGCTTCGGAAGCAGATGGGGACTTCCAGCGGCTGCGCAGGGTAACGGGGTATTTAACCGGCAATTATACCGAGCGCTTCAATTCCGCTAAGCAGGCTGAGGTCAGGGACCGGGTGAAACATCTGTGAATGTGTGCGGATATTTGCCTGAGAGCATCAATGAAGGAGCCGGGCTTCGGGCCGTTCTTTTTGTCAGCGGGTGCCGTCATGCCTGCGAAGGATGTTTTAATGCGGCTTCCTGGGATTTTGAAGCAGGGGAACCGTTTACAGAAGCGATGTCCATGAGAATACTCCAAGAAGTGTTGGATAATCCATTGCTGGATGGCTTGACCTTATGTGGCGGGGATCCGTTCTTCTCTCCGGAGGAATGCAGTGCAGTTCTGCACAGCTTCAGGAAGCTGTGTCCCGGGAAAAATGTATGGGCTTATACGGGATTCACCTTTGAAGCATTGATGAGGCAGCCGAAGCGGCGTGAATTGGCTTTGCTGTGCGACGTGATCGTGGATGGCAAATTTCAAATGGAGCTGAGAGATGTCTCCCTTCCTTTCAGAGGCAGCTCGAATCAGCGATTAATTGATGTAGCGGCCAGCATGGAGCATGGAGCCGTTGTGGAATGGGTTCTCCGATAATATTTCTTCCTATAAAATAAGAGCACACACTTCTCGGAACGGAAACCTTCCGGGTGAAGTGTGTGCTCTTCAAGTTTAAACCAGCCGATCAATAAGGCACTTTATCCGCCGTTTCGATCGTTCCACCGCCGATGCACTCATCCCCTTGATAGAAGACGACGGCTTGTCCAGGCGTGATTGCCTTTTGCGGCTTGGCAAAAGCAACATGAACGGTTCCGTCTTCGCGCGGGGTTATGGTTACTTCCTGATCGGGCTGACGGTAACGGAATTTGGCTGTGCAGGTGTAGGCGTCTTTGGGCATAGCGTCTTGACCTGCAATCCAGTTGATTCCGGAGGCAGCGAGTCCGGTTGAATACAAACTCGGATGATCGCCTTGAACTACGTAAAGAATATTGTTAGTCAAATCCTTATCGGCAACAAACCACGGCTCTCCGTTGCCGGAACCGCCGATTCCCAGACCCTGGCGTTGTCCCAGCGTGTAATACATCAAACCGTCATGACGGCCCTTCACTTCGCCGGTTACAATGTCGACCATATCCCCGGACTGAGCGGGGAGGTATTGTCCAAGAAACTCTTTGAAATTCCGTTCTCCGATGAAGCAGACGCCGGTGCTGTCTTTTTTCTTGGCGGTATACAGTCCTGCTTCCTCTGCGAGACGGCGAACTTCCGGCTTAGGCAGATGCCCGATGGGGAACATCGCTCTGGAGAGCTGCTCCTGGCTCAGTGCATTAAGAAAATAGGTTTGATCCTTGTTGCTGTCGACACCGCGCAGCAAACGGTATTGTCCGTTTTCTTCGATGACACGGGCATAATGGCCGGTGGCCACATAATCGGCTCCCAGATCCATTGCCTTGTTCAGAAATTCACCGAATTTGATTTCACGGTTGCACATGACATCGGGGTTCGGTGTTCTCCCGGCTTTATATTCATCAAGAAAATAGGAAAATACTTTATCAAAGTATTCCTTCTCGAAATTGACGGTATAGTAGGGAATGTCGAGCTGCTCGCACACGCGGCGCACGTCTTCAGCGTCCGCTTCGGCTGTGCAGTAGCCAAGCTCATCGGTGTCATCCCAGTTTTTCATAAAGATGCCGATCACTTCATAGCCCTGCTGCTTGAGCAGGAGCGCTGTTACGGAGGAGTCGACTCCTCCTGACATGCCGACAACGATACGAGTGTTATGATTTTCATTTGCCATCGTTATCACCATTTTCATATTGAATTATGCCCATGGACGTATTTTAACATATTGGAACAAGGTTCACACGCTTCATTTTGTCCACTCAGGGTGAACATTTTTTGGTTTTCCAGCTGGAATATTACCCATTGAGGTTCAGGATATGTTACCATAAGCTGAGGGTAATGATCGGAATACGGAGAAAAACACAGAATTCGGTGTATCCTTCGCTGTGCGAGCCGTATGATCGCTTCACCCAACCACCTACAATTTATGTACAGGATGAACACAATATACAAATTACCGAAAGAGGTGTCACCCCCTTGAAGATATCAACTAAAGGAAGATACGGATTAACGATTATGATGGAGCTGGCTGCCAAGTTTGGCGAAGGCCCAACCTCACTGAAGAGCATTGCCGAGAAGAACCAGCTTTCCGAGCATTACCTGGAGCAATTGATTGCACCGCTTCGGAATGCGGGTTTGGTCAAAAGCATTCGCGGCGCGTATGGAGGATATATCCTTTCTCGCGACCCGGCTACCATCACGGCGGGTGATGTGATTCGCGTGCTGGAAGGCCCGATATCCCCTGTGGATTTTACGGAAGAGGACGATCCGGCGAAGCGGGATCTATGGCTGCGCATCCGCGACAGCATTGCTGAAGTTCTGGATTCCACAACTCTGGATTACCTGATCAACTATCATGAACAGTCTGCTGCAGACAATTACATGTTTTACATTTGACAGGGATTTGAAATCCCGACTATTCAAAGGGATTGAGAGTTATTGAGGAAAAGCGTTACCCACAAGTTACCCACAACACTTAGTTTTTAAGGCCCATTCAAAATCATCTGCAATTTTTAACTGACGATTTTGGGTGACATGTAGATAGATAAGTGTTAAGAATCCCTTTACGCAGGAGTAGCGGTATCTTCCTCAGGTCCTGCCCTTTGTATTGCAGGATATCGAATACCACATAAGCACATAAAAAATAAAGACCCTATGTTGGTCATACCCCTGTCAAGTAGACAGGTGAAAAAGACTAAGCAGCCAGCGCGTGTCGGTACTCAATCGGCGCGCGCTGTTTAAGTTTTGCCTGAAAACGCTGGTAGTTGTAAAAGTAGATATAATCTTCAACGGCTTGATGTAACTCTTCTTCTGATTTACACTGAAGGAGGTACAACTTTTCTGTTTTGAGATGCGAAAAAAAGGATTCGATGCATGCATTATCTAGGCAGGTTGCTTTGCGAGAGTGGCTGCCTTTAATGCTGAATTCTTCTAACCGTGTGTTGTACGCCTGAGACGTGTATTGGAAGCCCTGATCCGAATGGAGCACGGCTTCTGAGACGTCTTTTTTTCTTATCCACTGCTCGACGGTATCGAGTACAAGTTCCAAATCGTTACGTCTAGAAATCTGCCAAGCTACAATCTCATTATTAAACAAATCTTGAATCACGGACAAATAATAAAAGTGTGTTCCGTCAGAGATATAGGTAATATCCGTCACCATTTTTTGTCCCGGGGCAGTAGCATGAAATTGCCGTTTGAGTCGGTTAGGGTACACCACGGATGGTGTATAACTAGATAATTTTCGTTTCTTTCGAATCACAGACTGAATCGACAGCTCTTTCATCAAACGCCATACCTTTTTGTGATTCACACGGTAACCAGCTTCCCACAAAGCCGTTACCATTCGAGGATAACCGAAATATGGATGAGCCAAGTGAGTAGCCATCATGTGTTCTTTGATCTCTTGATCCAGGCCTTCTTTTTGGCTACTACGATAAAGGCGCATTGACCGCCACTTGTAGTAACTGGCTCTAGGCACTCCCACAACAGCTAACAACCTTGTAACGCCGTGTTGGTCCCTCAATTCTTCGATGATTTCATAGTTTTGCTGTCGACTAAGGCTGTCTCCTTTAACAGATTGGGATACCGCTTTTTTAAATAATCTACCTGCGCTTTTAGATAATCTCGTTCTTCTTCGATACTTGAGAACGTCGTGCGAGGGCGTCCTTTCATGGGACTACCAGAGCCTTTACGCGTATCGAATACCTCTCCATCTCGATATTTTCTCACCCACGTTTTAAGTTGTGTACAACTTCGTATTCCCAGCTTGTCTGCTACAGCTTGATAGCTCATAGATCCCTCGAGGTAGCATTGAACTGCTCTTAATTTGAACTCCTCCGTATACGATTGAAAAACTTGTCCCTTTTTAGCCATAAAAATACCCCCTCCAAGTTCGCTCGATTCTCATGATAACATGAGGCTTTTTTCGAGTGTCTACTTTGAGGGGATAATACCAATGTTGGGTCTTTATTTTTTATGATTCATTTTTCACGAAAATTCTAGTAAGTATTATACCACTCAGTATTCCGAATATTATATTAACGTGTAATTTCATAAAGATGTTTGTGAAAAATGAGGGTTCAATATCTATAAAGAATGCGGGGAGCATTGCTAAAAATAATGAGACTAGAAAAGGAAATATTAATGAATAGTGTATGCTTATTTTCTTTTTTACAAGCTTAATGACATTTGACCAATCGAAAACAATACCTAGACAAAGACTGAGCAAAATAATTTTCAAACGCTCCATATTTGCTGCAGGGGACAGCTCATTAATATATTTGTTCATGGATACGTAGGAATGATCAATAGCGAGTAAAATAAAAAACATTACTACTCCGACAACAAGGAATGTGATGATTTTCCTCAATTTTATTTAACCCCTCCTTACGAATGAAATAAAAAAGCACCTCGGAAATCATTGTATGATTTCCGAGGAAAAGAGTTCATGAAGGTTGATATCTTAGTTGGTTGAATATATTCCTAACTTATTTTGCTTAAATACCTCATCTTGGACTTTATTCCATTCATCAGCTTTACCCGACCAGATTTCTCTACCTGACTCATCGTTTACTGTTACTTTTGGATTGATCGGTTTGGCTTGTCCTGATTCAATCGCTAAATCTAATTGTTTTCGTTCTTCTTTAATGTTCAATAATTCAGCATCTGGAAGATCGTTAGCATTGTTTTTTTCTGCTGAGAGTCTGCTACCAGTTTCCAGATACATACTTGATTTGCTCCCGATTTGTGCGTCCATTGCAAACAAGCCTGAGGCCGTCCATCCATTTAGAAATGTCCAATTCTCATTTCCATGAGCAAGCATTAGATTGCTGATTGAAGTATTTGATGTCCCCGTCCAGTTATAATCTACCCAAGCGTTTACACTTTGACCAGGGTTTATGAAATCACCGGTGTTATTATCTCCAAAAGTATACCGGTAAGTACTGGTAGTTCCACTAACAGAAATATTTACACTCCATGTTGATGCATCTGAATCATTTCCGCTAGAAGCGTACATGTTTTTAAACTGCAAATGAGTGTTTGGAAGTCCTATCCAGTGACTAGGGACAATCCCTCCACGACGTAGTTGATGCGGAGGTGGCTATTGGGAACGAGAGACACATTACCATGGCAAGGGTAGTGATAATTGACTTCTTTTTCTTCAATGTAATTCCTCCTTATCTATAAGTTGCATAAACTTTACCAAATATTCCTTATACTCATCAAAGAGGGTGAAGAGAAATAAGCTCTTATATCCGCTGAATAACTAGATTAGACTTTGAATAACTCCAAATAACTGGAAATTCAATTATTCACCAAGTTAACAGGTATTGTCGTACTGATCCACACGTTTAGTCGAGAAATCAAGTTGTCCATGCCTGAGGGAGAATGGCATTGGATTAAGATCGACGAGATTGTTTCGGCAAATTGATCAAAAAGAAATCGAAAAAAAAGGACTCCAGTTCTTAGCGGCGGAGTCCTTTTTCATTGCACTTCAATAAATATTAGTACCCACACCTCAACCACAAAAAGCTTGTAGGTTGTTGTTTGTCTTTATAGATTGTACTATTATAGAAGACACTAAAATCTTGAATCTGAAAGGGTTGTTGTAGAATGAACTTTAGTCTTGTAGATCCTGTCAGATATATGTTCTACATTTAAGGGTGACCTATTATGAAATCAATATATCTGGATCATGCCGCATCAACTCCGGTGCACCCGGAAGTTGCCCAGCGGATGATGAATGTGATGACAGGCCAATACGGCAACGCTTCAAGCGTCCATGCCTTTGGACGAGAAGCGAAGAAGATTATAAGCGGGGCGCGTGATCAAATCGCGGCCCTTTTAGGATGCCAGTCGGACGAGCTGGTGTTTACCGCAGGCGGAACCGAAAGCGATAATCTGGCTATTTTGGGAATGCTGGAATCGCTCGGAACGAAGGGCAAACACGTCATTACGTCAGCGATCGAGCACCATGCAGTGCTTCATACATGCCATGAGCTGGAACGGCAGGGCTGTGAGGTGACCTATGTCCCTGTAGACAGTACAGGACGTGTGTCCGTGGAGGACATTGTCGGCGCGATCAAGGACAACACGGTGCTTGTGACGATTATGTACGGTAATAATGAAGTAGGCACTGTTCAACCGATTGCTGAGATCGGCGAGGTATGCCGCAGCCGGGGAATTGTGTTCCACAGTGATGCTGTGCAAGCTCTGGGCTCAGAGGCAATCTCATGCCGCGACCTGCCGGTGGATATGTGGAGCTTCTCCGCTCACAAAATCAACGGACCGCAGGGCGTTGGGGCTTTGGTTGTCCGCAGAGGAATCAGTGTAACCCCACGCCTGTTCGGAGGGCTGCAGGAGAAGAAACGTCGTGCCGGAACCGAGAATATGGCTGGAATAGCCGGTTTTGCAGCGGCTGTGGAATTGGCCGTGAGAAACATGGAGCAGCGTATTCAGCATTACAGCGGGCTGAGATCAACCCTGCTTCAGGGTCTTCGTCAGGAGATTGGCGAGGATTCTTTTGTGATCAACGGAAACCTGGATCATTACCTACCTCACATCCTAAATATCAGCTTTTCTGGTTCCAACACGGAGTCTATGCTGATGAACCTCGATATGGAAGGGATTGCGGCAGCAAGCGGCTCAGCCTGCACGTCGGGATCTCTGGAAGTATCCCATGTACTCCAATCCATGAAACTTTCTGACCCTGTTTTGCGCTCTGCGATTCGTTTTAGTTTCGGTTTGGGTAATACTACTCAAGAAATGGAGTACACTGCCCAAAAAATTGGAACCATCCTTAATCGGTTACGTAAATAGATGTTAAGGGATTTCTTCTTCTAAGGAAAAGGGGGTATGCGTTCGTCCATTTCATCCTTTGAGATTGGCCGTTAGTCGGATGTCGTTTTGACCGGCGGTTGATTTTAAACCCATGGAGGATGAGGAGGTGCCCACCGTATTATGAAACTTCAAGAAATGATTGGACTGGCTGTATTCGACGTGGAGAACGGTAAGGAAATCGGCAAAATCCACGATTTTATACTAGATGAGAACTGGTTGATCACCGGATTGGAACTGGACGGCAAGGCTTTGTTTTCCACTCATGTGAAAAGCGTCTCATGGGAAGATATTGTAGCCTATGGGGAAGATGCCGTCATGATTCGCAACCAGGAGGCTGTCCGAAAGCTGGGCGCCAATGATATACCGCTTACGTACCTGTTGGGCAAGCGCAAACTGAAAGAGATGCAGGTCTTGACCGAGGATGGAATCCTGCTTGGACGTATATCGGATGTTTATTTTGAGCAGGAACAGGGCAATACAATACTAGGGTTAGAAATATCTGATGGATTTGTATCGGATTTGATCGAAGGTCGCAAATGGCTGCCTTGCACAGCGGAAATGGCTATCGGCGAGAGTGCCGTCATGGTACCCCCGATGAGCGAACAGCGTCTGGAAAAAGCCATTAATTCTGTGAACGGATAGGGTGAGGTAGGATGAAATGTCCAAACTGTAGTTCCAAAGATATCGGAAAGATTGGCTCCCACCAGTTTTATTGCTGGGGTTGCTTTATCGAATTGACAGTCAACGGAGAGAAAATGTCAGTATACCAAGTAGAAGAGGACGGCACGCTCAGCTCGCTGGATGACCTGTTCTTCGGCGATGAAATGCAGCCGGATTTCCCTCAAATACACGCGTCCTCTTAAAGTGCGCGTACATATTACAAGATAAACGACTCCTTGCCAAAGGCCGATGCGGCTGTATAGCAGGAGTCTTTTTTCATGTCCGCTGCTGGAAATCTTAGTTTATTTCTGGAAGCTTGTACATATACTACAGGATAGCTTGCGAAAAAGGAGGGTACCCTGTGGAACAGCTGACGGAGAGCAAGTGGTTTCGATTATTGGTATGGTTGATGCTTGGATTGATCTCTCTTTACTTTGTCTGGCTGCTGCGTCCGCTGTTTCTGGATGTCTATCGATTTCTCAAGGCTGTTCTGGCACCATTTCTGGTTGCCATGATCATATCTTATGTGCTCAATCCGGTTGTATGCATGCTCTCCGACCGCAAAGTTCCCCGCAGCATGGCCGTGCTGATCATTTATGCCGTCTTTCTGACCTCGCTCGCGGTCATTCTGATTAATATGATTCCGATGCTGATTCGGCAGCTGGAAGAGCTTAATGAGCATCTGCCCGAATTAACAATGAATGCTCAAAGTCTCATGACCAATCTGGATAGCAGGCTGCTGCCGCCTGGGGTTCGCACGGGGATGAACAGCTGGTTCTTTCAGATGGAATCGAGGCTCGCTGGCGGCATCACGGCTTTTATGGACAATATCGGCAACACCATCAACATCCTGTTTAATGTATTGATTGTTCCGTTCCTGATCTTTTACATATTAAAAGATTTTGAGGTGTTCCAGCGAACCGCCGTATCGTATCTGCCCCGGAGTCATCGCAAATCAATTGTCATGCTGCTTAAGGAGATCGACACGGCGCTTGGGAATTATGTCCGCGGGCAGTTTCTGGTGTGCTTGATCATCGGCGTTCTGGCTTACGTGGGGTATATTATCGTGGGCATGCCTTACGCACTGCTGCTGGCCAGCATCGTGGCGGTGTTCAACATCATTCCGTATTTAGGCCCTTTTCTCGGCGCGGCTCCTGCGCTTGTGATGGCATCCACCATTTCATGGAAGATGGTGCTGCTTGTGGTGGTTGTGAATATGATCTGTCAGACGCTGGAGAGCAACGTCATTTCACCCCAAGTGGTGGGAAAAAAGCTGCATATGCATCCACTGTTGATCATTTTTGCCCTGTTAGTCGGGGGGCAGTTGGCAGGAACGGTGGGCTTGATTTTGGCTGTGCCCGTTTTTGCTGTCATCAAAGTGCTGCTGCAGCATTTTTTTGCCTATTATGTAAGAAGGAAATCAGGCTGATTGCTCCAATACAGACTTGTCATGCTCCTGCATTGACAGATAGATTCACCCTAGATATACTTGAAATGTTAGATCCATAACCGTACAAATCGATGAGAAAATCAAGTAGGCTTAGAGTACCTTGCTCAGAGAACAGGTTCCTTACGGGCAATCATCCGTCTGGCTGCGAGAACCTGGAAGTGTCCCAAGCTGAACAGCTAATTTTTGAGTGTGAGTCAAATTCACCGGCTGGCCCCCGTTATCAAGCTGCAACAAGGCGATCGTCACGTGCTTCTCCAGGGAACAGTCTGGAGCTGAAATGGGCGATAACCAGGGTGGTACCGCGAGAACATCGTCCCTGAATTATTTCAGGGGCGTTTTTTGTGTTTGGATGCAAGTCAATCCGATCCCTATATTACGACTGGAGGATGTGTAGAGATGAAAGCTAGTGAAATCCGTTCCAAATGGCTGGAGTTTTTTGCTGAGAAAGGCCACAATATTGAACCGAGTGCATCGCTTGTACCGCATAATGACCCGTCCCTGCTCTGGATTAATGCAGGTATGGCTCCGCTCAAGCCTTACTTTGACGGGCGCGTGAAGCCTGAGAATCCGAGAATTGCAAACTCGCAAAAATGTATTCGTACCAACGATATTGAGAATGTCGGCAAGACGCGCCGTCACCATACGTTTTTTGAAATGCTGGGCAACTTCTCCATCGGAGACTACTTTAAAGAAGAAGTTATCACGTGGGCCTGGGAATTTTTGACCGACAAGAAGTGGATCGGATTCGATCCCGAGAAGCTTTCTGTCACTGTTTATCCCGAAGACGAAGAAGCATTTAAATTGTGGAATGAAAAAATAGGTCTGCCGGAGAGCCGCATCATTAAGCTGCAGGATAACTTTTGGGAGATTGGCGAAGGTCCTTGCGGCCCTTGTACCGAAATTTTCTATGACCGTGGCGAAGAATACGGCAAGGGCACTCCGGAATCGGAGATGTTTCCTGGCGGAGAGAATGAACGCTGGCTTGAAGTGTGGAACCTGGTATTCACCCAGTTCAACCTGAACAAGGACGGCAGTTATACGCCGCTTCCCAACAAAAATATTGATACGGGCGCCGGTCTGGAGCGCTTTGCATCCATTCTGCAAAATGTAGACTCCAACTTCGACACCGATTTGTTCCAGCCTATTATTCAGAGAACGGCGGAACTGGCTGGCGTGAAATATAATGATTCTCCTGAGTATGATGTGGCCCTGAAGGTTATTGCCGACCATATTCGCACGGTTGTGTTTGCCGTAGGTGATGGCGTGTTGCCTTCGAATGAAGGACGCGGTTACGTGATCCGCCGTTTGCTCCGTCGTGCGGTGCGTTATGGCAAGGTGCTGGGGCTGGACAAACCGTTCATGTACACCTTGACTGAAACCGTGGGCGATATTATGGGAGTGTACTACCCGGAGGTCGTGGAGAAACGCGCATTCATTGAGAAGGTGGTTGCGACGGAAGAGGAACAGTTCCACAAAACGCTTTCGGATGGGCTCGGCATCTTGGCGGAGGTCAGCGCTGAAGCCAAAAAGCAGGGAAAATCGGTGATCAGCGGCAGCGACGCATTCAAATTGTATGATACCTATGGCTTCCCGTTTGATTTGACGGAAGATTATGCTTCTGAGAACGGTTTGACCGTGGACCGCGAAGGCTTTGACGCCGCGATGAAGGAACAGCGCGATCGTGCGCGTGCAGCCCGTCATGAGACGGAAAGCATGAAGATACAAGGTGGCGTTCTTTCCGATTATACGGTTAAAAGTGAATTTGTTGGATATAATGACACCGTTCGCGAGGCGAAAGTACTCGCCATCGTGTCCGATGACAGTTTTGCCGACAGCGTGAGCGAAGGCCAGACCTGTCAAGTCATTCTGGATGCTACGCCGTTCTATGCCGAAAGCGGCGGTCAGGTGAGCGATCAGGGTGTTTTGGAGGGCGGATCTGTCCGTGCCCGAGTCGAAGGTCTCTTCAAGGCTCCTCATGGACAGCATGTACACTTTGTAACTGTAGAACTCGGCGAGCTTAAAGTGGGCGATACCGTGACAGCGCAGGTGAATGCCTCCATGCGCAATGATATCGTCAAGAACCATACGGCGACTCACCTTCTGCACAAAGCGTTAAAAGAAGTGTTGGGCGATCATGTGAACCAGGCAGGTTCCCTGGTTGAGCCGCAGCGTCTGCGTTTTGACTTCTCCCATTTTGGCAGCATCACGCAAGAGGAGCTTGGCGATATTGAGCGCCGGGTTAATGAGCAGGTATGGAAGAGCATCCCGGTTGTCATCGAACGCAAGGGCATTGACGAAGCGAAAGCAATGGGCGCCATGGCTTTGTTCGGAGAGAAGTACGGCGACATCGTCCGAGTGGTTCAAGTCGGCGATTACAGCATCGAGCTGTGCGGCGGATGTCATGTGGGGAATACGTCCCAGATCGGAATCTTTAAGCTGCTGGGCGAGAGCGGGATCGGATCGGGCGTACGCCGGATTGAGGCGGTAACGGGCCGCTATGCTTACGAGCATCTGGAGGAACAGTTGGATCTGCTCAAACAAGCCGCCGGCCTGCTGAAGAGCAATCTTACGGATGTGCCGAAGCGGATTGAGGGCCTGAATCAACAAGTGAAGGATCTTGCCCGCGAGAACGAGTCCCTGCAAGGCAAGCTGGGGGCCATTGAGGCCAGCCAATTGACCGATAAAGTGAAGCAGGTTGGAAATACGCCTCTGCTTGCTGTGGAAGTACAGGCAGGCAGCATGGACGGACTTCGGGGTATCGCCGACGAATTGAAAGGCAAATTGCCGGATGCCATTCTGGTACTCGGTTCCAAGGCAGATGACAAGGTGAATTTTGTTGTAGCTGTTCCGCAGGATCTGGTGAAAAAGGGCTACCATGCAGGCAAGCTCGTTAAGGAAGTGGCTTCGGTATGCGGCGGTGGTGGTGGCGGCCGTCCGGATATGGCGCAAGCCGGAGGCAAGGATGCTTCCAAGCTTGCCCAAGCGCTGCAGCACGCAGAGGAACTTGTGGCCAAGGGCGTATAACCTTTCTTGTCCAGATTGTGTACAGCAAACCGGAATCAATATTTTTGCTGTACACAATCCTGAATTTTTTGGAACACTTCCTAAATATTTCGCTTTGGATTTCCGTAGAGACTTAGGGTTATGTTATGATATAACTAGATCAAGCTGGTAAATATTTATTCGACGAAGCATGGTAAATCATGTTCTTTGAAGAAGCGAGGTGTGTCACACATGGACTCCATGGATAAGACAGTCAAGTTCAATGTAAAAGGTGATGAGAAGGAGGCTTCCGCCCAGGACATTCTACTTTCGGTATATGATTCGCTGGTAGAGAAGGAGTACAATCCGATTAACCAAATCGTAGGGTATCTTTTGTCCGGGGATCCAGCTTATATACCTCGGCACAATAATGCCAGAAGTTTGATCCGGAAGAAAGAGCGAGATGAATTGATTGAAGAACTGGTCCGGTTCTATTTAGCCAGTCACCGTTAGGAGTACACAGGGATGAAGAAAATCATGGGATTAGATTACGGGGACCGCAGAATCGGTGTTGCCATAAGCGATGTGTTCGGATGGACGGCCCAAGGGGTTGAAGTTATCGAACGCCGCCGTGATGAAGGTGAGCTGGTCAGGATTGCCACACTCGTCAAAGAGAACGAGGTCGGTGAGGTTGTAGTCGGCTTGCCTAAAAATATGAATGGCACGATTGGTCCACGGGGCGAAATCTGCATGGAATTCGCAAATACATTGCGAGAGTCCCTATCCTTGCCCGTTCACCTTTGGGATGAACGGCTATCAACAGTATCCGCTGAAAGGACATTGCTTGAAGCCGATGTCAGCCGTAAGAAGCGAAAACAGGTTGTAGATAAGATGGCGGCAAGCTTGATTTTGCAAAACTACTTGGATTCTAAAAGGTAAAGGTGAGGGTGATAACAATGGCTAATGAGCATATTGGTATGGAAGAAGAACCGGAAATTATTTATATTCCTGATGATGAAGGCAACGAGGAAGAATTCGAAGTCATCATGAAATTCGAGGTTGATGGCTCGGATGCTAAATATATGATGGTTGTACCAAGAGAGTCCGCAGACGAAGAAACAGACGAGGTCTACGCCTTCCGTTATGAGGAAGATGGAGAAGATCTGAAATTGTTTATGATTGAAGACGATGAAGAATGGGCCATTGTTGAGGAAACCTTCAATACGCTCGTGGATGAGCTGGACGGGAGAGACGAATGATGACTGATTTTTCGGTTGAAAATATCGTATGGACCCAAGTACTTAAGGAAGCATTCGGTGAGAGTGTGGAGCTTGAGGACGACAAAGGCCATATCGAGGTATATGATATTGCCGCCGAATTTGAAGTGGATGGCCAAGGATATGCCATTCTGGTTCAGCCGGACCGTACGGATGAGGAGTACGAGGTGCTTCGTATCGTAAAGGATGCGGATGGCGGATTGGAACTCTCAACCATCGATGATGACGAGGAATGGGAGAACGTATCGGAGCTGTACGATGAGCTGACGTTTCCCGAGGGAGACGAGGATTAATTGTTCTCGTAAGAGGCACGTGCTTACGTTTTCAAATGAAAGTTCAGGAAGGGGCGGAGCTTGTCCGCCCCTTTTGGTGTGAAGGGATGAGTAGATTGAAGAAACTGGCTATTGCGGTATTGGTTCTGATCCTTATTGCCGGCGGAGGCTTGTTCTACATTTGGAACGGTTTACAGCCTGTTACAACCTCTGAAACACCGGTTGAATTCACGGTGGAGTCCGGAATGAGCACATCATCCATTGCCGATCTGCTTGAGGACAAGGGTCTGATCAAGAACGCCCTTATACTTAAAGGTTATCTGAAGATTACGAACGAAGGCAGCCGGCTTATGGCCGGCACATATGAGGCTACACCGGGAACCCCCTTCAAGGAGCTGCTGTCCAAGATGAGCAACGGTGAAGTGAAGGCGGAGGAAATGGTCCGGTTCACCATTCCTGAGGGTTACACCATTCTCCAGATGGCAGAAACCATCGCTCGTGAGAGCGGAATCGATGAGAAGGAATTTCTGGATGCTGTGGATCAGACTACCGGTTGGGACGTACCGATTGTAGGTGAGATCCCGGAAGGAACGGATCTCAGGCACCATCTGGAGGGCTATTTGTTTCCTGCAACCTACGATGTGCCGAAGAAGGATCTAACAGCTAAAGGCATTGTGGAGACCATGCTCAAGGAAACCGAGAAACGTCTTGCGGAAATTCCTGATTTGCAGAGCCAACTGGAGGCACGCGGCGTGACGTTCCATGAGCTTATGACCATTGCTTCACTGGTTGAGCGGGAAGTGGTTGCAGAACAGGAGCGAGCTCTTGTAGCCGGCGTTATCTATAACAGGCTGGAAGAAGATATGCGGCTTGAGATTGATGCGACTGTTCAATACCTGTTAGATAAACCGAAGGAACGGTTGCTTTATGCTGATCTGGAGGTTGAAAGCCCGTATAACACCTACCGACAAAAGGGGCTGCCGCCCGGTCCAATCTCGAGCCCGAGTTTGGAGTCCATTCAGGCCGCTCTGAATCCGGAGAAATCAGACTATTTGTTCTACGTAACCAAGAAAGACGGTACGCAAGAGCATTTGTTTGCTAAAACGTATAAAGAGCATTTGAAAAACATTGAGAAGAGTAAGAAAATGGCACAACCATAATATGACTTGATCAAAAGATCCGGATTCAATAGACAGGATCCTTTTTGAACAACCCCGAATAGGGAGGAAATATTTCATGAGTATCAAACCTGAATTATTGGCGGCTGCTGGTTCCTTGGAAGATGCTGCTGCTTACCTGGAAGCGGGAGCGGATGCTTTGCTGGTTGGTGAAGATCGTTTTGGCATGCGTCTGCCCGGCAGTCTGACCTTGAACGACATTCGTCAAGTAGTCCAGCATGCGCATGGACGGGGAAGTAAAGTGTATGTAAGCTTAAATAACCTGATGACCAATGATTTGCTGCCTGAGCTTCCTGCTTATGTCAAGGCACTGGGTGAAATCGGCGTGGATGCGGTGGAGTTTAACGATCCGTCCGTACTTACTGCGGTGAAGGAGCTAGCTCCTCAGATTAAACTGCACTGGAATGCGGAAATGACGGCCACAAACTACTCAACGTCCAATTACTGGGGGAGCAAAGGCGCATCCCGGGTCATTCTTGCGCGTGAATTAAATATGGATGAAGTAACGGACATGAAGCCGCTGCTTCAAGTGGAAGCACAGGTTCAGGTCCATGGCATGACCAACATCTACCATTCCAAGCGGCGTCTGGTGAACAGTTATATGTCGCAGCAAGGTAGACCCGTAAATGAAGGCAGTCTGGACAAGGAACGGGGACTGTTTCTCATTGAGGCTGAGCGCCAAGACGAGAAATATCCCATTTACGAAGATGTCAACGGAACTCATATTATGAGTTCGGAGGATATTTGTATCCTCGAGGATCTGCATCTGTTGATGGCAGCCGGTCTTGACAGCTTTAAGGTGGAGACGCTGCTGAAGCCGCGCCAATATAATAAGCTTGTGATAAGCATTTACCGCAAGGCGATTGATTTATATACTGCGGACCCTTCTTCCTATGCATTTCAGGAGGATTGGATGGATGAAATTCGTGCCATTCAGGATCCGGAGCGAGAGTTATCGTTTGGATTTTTCTATAAGGAACAAGTTTATTAAGGAGTGTACAGCATGGAAGCAATGGCACAGCCAAAATACAAGGGCAAACGCTATCGCCTGGACAAGCCAGAACTGCTCGCCCCGGCTGGTAATTTGGAAAAGTTGAAATTTGCGGTGCACTACGGCGCCGATGCAGTTTATATTGGAGGACAGAAATACGGTCTTCGTTCGAACGCGGACAATTTCAGCTTCGAGGAAATGAAGGAAGGCGTGGAGTTCGCCAAGAAATACGGTGCTAAAGTATTCGTGGCATCCAATATCTACGCGCATAATGAGGACGTAGAGGGGATTGAATCCTATCTGCGCAGCTTGGAGGAAGCGGGCATCGCAGCGATTATAGCCGCAGATCCGGCCATCATTGAGGTTGCCAAGCGTGCCGCGCCCAAACTTGAGGTTCATCTGAGCACACAACAGTCTACGCTTAATTGGCAGGCCGTGAAGTTCTGGAAGGATGAAGGATTACCAAGGGTTGTGCTGGGCCGCGAGACGAGCATAGAAGAAATTGCAACGATTAAAGAGCATGTTGATATTGAGATCGAAGCCTTTATTCATGGTGCGATGTGTTCCTCCTTTTCCGGACGCTGTGTGTTGTCAAATCATTTTACGGATCGTGACTCCAACCGGGGCGGCTGCTGCCAATCCTGCCGCTGGAAATACGATTTGTTTGAGGATGGAAGAGAAGATAACGGCAACTGGGTATCCGAAGAGGTGCAGATGATGGAACAGCGGGCATCGAGGCCGTCTCCATTCAAGCCGGGCGTTACACAGATTCCGTTGTTTCAACCGGAGGACAACCAATTTACCATGGGGTCGAAGGATCTTTGCATGCTGGAGCATATTCCGGACCTGATTGAGGTCGGCATTGACAGCTTCAAGATTGAGGGCCGGATGAAATCCATTCATTACGTAGCTACGGTTGTTAATGTGTACAGACAGGCGATTGATTCCTATATGGCAGACCCTGAACATTACGTGCTGAAGCCGGAATGGATCGAGGAAATCAACAAAGCGGCCAATCGACCGCTGAATACCGGATTCTTCTATGATACCCCGGATCATGAGGACCATATCTATGAACCGGAAGAGAAGGCCGTGCCTTATGATTTTGCCGGATTGGTTATGGCGTATGACAAGCACTCAGGTACAGCTGTAATACAGCAGCGAAACCATTTTAAGCCTGGTGACGAAATTGAGTTTTTTGGCCCAGAAGGTACCTTCTTCAAGCAGGTAGTTGGCCCTATTCAGGATGAGGATGGAAATGAGCTGAACGCGGCACGGCATCCCTTACAGCTTATTCGCTTGCAAGTGGATCAGCCGGTGCGTAACTTTGATATGATGCGAAAGCGCAAAGGGTAAAAAAGATATAGTTCTATATAACTACACATATGAGAATCCGGGTCCGTGGATGGACCTTGGATTCTTTTTATTTTCAAAAAAATTAGGAGTAATGGATTATTTTTTTGCGAAAACCCAAAGGAAAACACCTCCAATTGTCGAAATAAAAAGTAACGAATACGTTCAAGAGATTAGCCGGCGTATTAATATTATGATTGTGGTAGGTGAACAGCTAATGTCAGAAGTCGAACAGCATGATAAGAAGCCGAAAAGAGACAAGAAGCTCGGGGGAAACAAAGAGAAAAAGAAAGCACCTTCGGCATCAACGGGAATACATAATGCAAAGTCGTTCATTTCAAACATGGGAACGGCCATCAGCCGAATGCCTGTGAACCCGGCAAAATCCGTAGGGATCCGGTTGTTTTTAATCTTTTTGTCAGCGATCGTATTTTTTGTTATCGTGTTGGGTTATCTCTCTTACAGTAAAGCGAAGAGCACCATTGAGAAGAATGCTGCAAACGGCAATCAGCAGACGATCATTCAAACTTCTGAGAAAATCGACATCATCTTGGATAAGTACGAGAACGCTGGACGGCAAATTTTCTATGATATTGAACTGCAGAAGCTGTTGTCAGAGTACTCGGATAAAAACTTGAGTGATTATGATTCGTTTACCGTAGAACGCAGCATTCGGGATAAACTATCTAACCAAATCACGTCAGATTCGTCCATCAGGGCTATTTATCTGATCCCTGACAAAGGTGAGAAGATGATCTCGGCGGGGCAAACCTCGGAGACCTCCAAAACCGTGCTTGAACAAAGCTGGTATACAGAGCTGAAGGATGGCGACAAAAAGATTGTGTGGCTGCCAACAACGCAGAACAGCGGAGCTCCGTACTTTACGATTGCACG
The DNA here is from genome assembly GCF_003184205.1 of Paenibacillus sp. Cedars. NCBI lineage: Bacteria > Bacillati > Bacillota > Bacilli > Caryophanales > Paenibacillaceae > Paenibacillus > Paenibacillus sp. Cedars. The sequence continues at coordinate 4,270,787 of NZ_CP020866.1, read as the reverse complement.
CTCTCTTGGATCAATGAATGATCTGACTTCTACGTACGTTGTTATGTTTGAACTTAACGCTTCCGTACTGGATACGCAACTGAAGGGGATTGACCTGGGTGAAAACGGCCAGCTGCAGTTGATCAGCCCAGAGGGCACGATTGTATCCTCCAGTGAGAGTTCGATCGTGGGTTCAGAGACAGCTTGGGCATTTACAAAGGAATTCAAGGCAGAAACGAAGACGGATAACGTAAGAACCAAGGATGAGAACGGCAAGCAGGTATTGGCCGTTTATAATACGCTGAGCACCAATGATTGGAAGCTTGTGGGATCGGTTCAAACCAGTGAACTGACGAAGGATGCAACGAGCATTTTGACAATTACGCTGATAGTGGCAGCCGTTGACGTTATATTCGCCATACTGATCGGTATTTGGATGGTGAGAATGATTGCCCGTCCATTAGGCAAGCTCAACCTCCTGATGAAGGAAGGCGCAAAAGGTAATCTGAATGTTCGCACAGACCATAAGAGCCAGGATGAAATCGGTCAGCTCTCCGCAAGTTTTAACGATATGATGGAGCAGATTACCGGCCTCGTGCAGCAAACAAGCAATACGGCTCAGGAAGTACTCAAGACGGCTGCAGAGTTAAGTGATGCCTCGAAGAAAACGGCCATCTCTGCAAAAGAAATTGCCGTTGCCACCGAGGAGATTGCGAACGGAGCCAGCAGCTTGGCAGTTGAAGCCGAGCGCGGCAGCGATCTGACCAACAATATCTCGAAGCAGATGCAAATTGTTGTTACGGCTAACGATGAGATGGGCAAATCGGCCCGTCATGTGGAAAGCTCCAGTGAGCTGGGCACGAAGCATCTGAGCGACTTGCTCGACAAGACACACCAGACCGAGGATATGACACGTTCCATGATGCACAAGGTGGATGGCTTGAAGGAAACGACTTCTTCGGTTGTCAAAGTGCTGGATGTACTTCAGAACATCACGAAGCAAACGAACATCCTTTCCTTGAATGCAACGATTGAAGCGGCCCGTGCAGGAGCAGCGGGCAAAGGGTTTATGGTTGTCGCCGATGAAATCCGCCAGTTGGCGGACCAGTCCAGGCAATCCATAGATATGGTTAGCCAGATCACAGACCGTATCATGACCGAAATGAATGAAACCGTTCAGGTACTGCTGGATGCAAATCCACTGTTCAAAGGCCAGATGGATGCCGTGAAGGAAACGAATGACATCTTCGTATCCGTCCAGCAGCAGATGGTAGACTTTATCGAACGTTTGGATTCTGTAACGCATTCCATTGATGAGCTGAACGAATCCCAGAATGTGCTCTCTGAAGCGATGAGCAACGTCAGTGCGGTTGCCGAGGAATCCTCGGCGACTTCCGAAGAGGTAGCTTCTCTCTCAACGGAGCAGCAAAGTGTTAGCAGTCAGTTGGTTAATCTGTCATCACAGCTGGAAAATGTATCGAATGAGCTTAAAGAGACCTTGTCTCGCTTTAGACTGTAATATTCCATTCATAGACTGCTCTATCAGTTAAGACTGATGGAGCAGTCTTTTTTGTCTACCCGGCTCACTCATTACCTTCTGATAATCCTCCCCTATCAGTTCAATGTGATTGATTCAGGTTCCACATGGAAATAATGGAGAAACAAAGAACTAATTGGAGGAGCAGGACATGAGGCTGATCCGAAATAAGCGAATTACATACGGATGGCTGATATTGACGATGCTTATCGCCATTTTGACCCTAAGACTCGCATGGGTGCAGCTTGTGATGAAACATCAGCGGGTCCCCGGCAGTCGGCATACGATGGTTGAGGCCTCCCTCATACAGCGCGAACGGGGCATTGTGCTGGATTCTGGCCGCGGTCAATTTACAGACCGGAACGGAAAGCCGCTCACGGGTAAGCTGGTTTGGACAGTGGTGTTGTTCCCGGTAAGCGAGAAAGAGCTGAAGGACTCCCATAATCAGTTAGTTCAGCTGGCCCGCATCCTGGGCACAAATAAGGATCGTTTGGTACAGACATGGGGCAAGCTAAAGGAGCCGAAGTTGTGGCATGGAGAGAATACGGTCATTCCTCGTACCCTAACCAAAGCTCAGATCCAGCAGATCCAAGAGCTTGAACTTCCCAAACTGAAGGTTCTTCCTTATGAGCAGCGCTACGGCAATCGCCAATCGGGCATGCAGTGGCTTGGTTTTGTATCCGGCCAGCGGAAGGAGAATCTGTTTTTTCGTGATTATCCGGAAGTTACGGGGACGAGCGGTTTGGAGAAAACGATGGATTCACTGATACGGGGAGAAGGTCCTACCATCGTTTATTTTCCAGTCAACAGTACCAATGAGGTGATACAGGATATCAAGCCGATGGTAAAGGCGCCGGATAATCCGTACTATCCCTTGAGGGTATCCACAACGATTGATATTGATATTCAAAAAGGGATCGAAGCTATAACGGAGAAAGCGGGCATGAAGGAAGGGGCCGTTGTTGTACTGGATGCGCACAATGCCGATATTGTTTCTATGGTCTCAAGGCCGTTCTATAATCCGGAGCAGATTCATCCAAAGGACGGGCAGTGGGAAAATCGTGCCTTGAAAGCGGCAACTCCTGGCTCCATTTTCAAAATTGTCACGGCATCTGCAATTCTTGAGCATGATTTAAGCTCCCCTGAAGAGCACTTCCATTGTGACGGCGAATACGGCAAGTTCGGACTTTCCTGCTGGAAAGAGGGAGGACATGGAACGATTGGGCTTCGCGAGGGTTTTGCCGAATCATGTAATGTCGTCTTCGCTACCCTTGCGGAAAGATTATCCGCACAGCAAATAGCGGATGCGGCATCGGCGCTTGGTTTTGGGCAAACTGTGGGCTGGAGATCACAGGAATTCTTAGGTCTTCGTTCTTTTGTTCCATTGGATCATGAGGAGAAGGGGACGGTATTCTCGGACTCCGTGGATTCTTCTGATGCAGGGGTTAGGGTACAGACTAGCATAGGGCATAGGGATGCGGCCGTGTCCCCGCTGCAGGCGGCAAATGCGATTGTGACTCTGCTTCACGGCGGTGCAAAGACCAAACCTCGTATTCTACAACAGATTCGGTACGCTAATGGCCGATTGCTTCAGGATACCCATCCGCTTAAGGAGCGTAAGTCAGCACAAGGTATTTCCCGGGAAACCTCATCCATTCTGCTGGAATGGATGGAGGATGTGGTTCAAGAGGGGACAGGCAGTTCTTTGAAAAACCGGAAATGGACACTTGCAGGGAAATCTGGAACGGCTCAGGTAACCGTAAAGGGCCGTCCCCGAAACAACCAGTGGTTTGTCGGTTACGGCCCCGTGGAGAAGCCACGATACGCTGTGGCTGTGTTGGTGGAGAATCGGAGTCCAAGCAGCAGCAATCAGGCGACGGAGATATTCGGTCAGGTTTCTGACTTCTTGGCTTCGGTTGAATCGCCCTCGGGCTCGGGCTCCGCATAAGAGCGGGACATGTCCCAAGGAGACACATCGAATTCTTCTCTCGGCAGATGAATCCATTGCTGCAGGTATCCTTGTGTAAGCAATTCCTTAATGAGAATCAGCAGGATCGGAGCCAGAATCAAACCGGCTACTCCAAATATGGACAGCGAAATCATCATGAAGGACAACATCAAAAATGCAGATGATACGCCAATTGAATTGCCTGTAATCTTCGGTTCAAGCAGCTGTCTGGAGATCATGACAACCGCAAGCAGAACGATTAGTCCAATGGCAAGACCTGTATTGCCGACAATAAACAAATAAACAATCCACGGAATAAGAATAACGGGAACACCCAGCAGCGGCAATACATCGAATACAGCACAGATAAGCGCAATGGACAGCGAGTTGCCTGTACCTAATATCAACAGCCCTATGTATACAATAACAAACGTAATGCTGACCAGCTTCATCTGAGCTTTTAAATAAGAACCGATCGCCTTAAATACATTTTCCTTCAGAAAGACAAAGGCCATCTTGAAGGTTTTGGGCGTTTTTTCTTTTGCGATTCTCCGCCAGCTGCCAATCTCAATGCTCAGGAAAAAGGCGAGAATGATCGCTACCCCGAAGCTGGTGATGAACGAGGAGAATGAACCCATGAAACCAACGATATAATGAAAGAACGACTCGGCAGCCCCTTGAGCAAAAGCGGTAATGTCTTGAAAATAGCCGTTAACCCGTTCTGTCAGATCAGGCGGCAGTGCCTCGAGCTTGCTTTGCAGGAAGATCAGACCCTCGGAGAAATGTTTTTGAATCGTTGCGGTGTAAGCCGGCAAATTCTCCTGAAGGTTCATGAACTGCGATACAATGAGTGCCCCTGCTCCGAACAAGATGCCGAGGATAATCAGCAGGAAGAGCAGAACGGATATCGCGGCGGCAAACGGCTTCGGAAGACCCCTGCGGTGCAGGAATTTGGATAAAGGCTCAATAATCAGGAAAACGAGGAAAGATAAAAACACGGGAGCCGCAATCTGGTAAAGCTTGCTGAATATGTACATGACCAGGTAAACCGTAAGTACGATTAATCCAATATCGAAAGCGGTTCTCCAATATTTTTTATACAAGGGAAGCATAGTGGAATATCGGCTCCTTTATACTTTATTAATTGATATCATTGTACACGATTTGTGAAAAAAAAGCCTATTTCTTTAAGTGCTATGCTAAAATAATAATAGTGTGTTAATTAGAAAAAGAAAGAAAAAGCGGGGAGTTAGCATGCAAACATTACTGCTATGGTTGTTTTACCTTTCATCTTTTTATGCATTTATTCCCGGCATCCTGACCCGAATATTTGGTTTCCGAGTATTTCGCAGGGGCACAGGCACAAAAGAGTTCGCCTTAACCTTTGATGATGGGCCTGATCCTCTCTATACGCCAAGGCTTCTGGATCTTCTGAAGCAGTATGATATGAAAGCGACCTTTTTCCTGGTTGGTTCCCATGCAGAGAAACATCCAGAAGTTGTAAAACGCATTCATCACGAAGGCCATCTGATCGGGATCCATAACTATGTTCACAAGAGCAACTGGCTGATGAGACCTGTGACGGTTCGTAAGCAAGTAAAGCGAACGGATGATATTATCTACACCATAACTGGTGAACGTTCAGGTTATTACCGACCGCCTTGGGGAATTGTGAATCTGTTCGATTTTGCCAAGAATACCGGTTGTCGCATCATCTTGTGGTCATCCATGTTTAATGACTGGCGCAGCAAGATCGGCGCTGACAAACTGACTCAGCGAATGCTAGCCAAGCTTCGCGGCGGCGAGGTGATGCTGCTTCATGACTGCGGGACGACCATGGGAGCAAACCCGGACGCACCGGAGCAGATGCTCATCGCATTGGAGCGTGTACTGAATGCCGCAGAGCAGAAGGGGATGAGAAGTATCCGAATCGACGATATGATGGCTAAGGAGAGCAAAGCGAAAGCGAGGAAGCTGTCTCCTCTGAAGCGCGTGATGGTTTCATTGTGGCTTTTGTGGGAAAAAGTCTTTCATGCCGTGTTTGCACTCGAAACGGTCTCTCCTTCAGACCCGATGCTCCATTTCCGCAAACGGCCGTTTGCCGGGAAAACCGTCGTGATGGAGGATGGAAGCCGCCTGGAAAAGGGAGATGAGGTCCTTGAGCTTCATTTTGACAACAAAAAATTGTTCGAGATTGGCAGCCGCTCCCGTTCGGAGGTGCAGCTTGCGATTAAAATGATTCGCGCCGTGCAGAACGATCTGCCTTCCCTCGCCAATATGGTGCTGGAGCGTCCCGAATTCAAGGATGTCAAAGGTTTGTATGCCGTTACCATGATTTCACGGGGACCGGAGCAGTTCGGATTTCATGTCATGGATTTACCGCGGGGGCTGTTCGCAAGTTCGACCAGACTGTATCTTAAACTGCTGCTCAGTGTTATTCATCCCAAAGGTCAGGCCCGCCTGAAGGAAGGAAGCCAGATGATGGAGCCGAAAATGCTCATGATGCCAGTGGACGTTCTGATCGAACGTTATGCTGAGAAGAAGACACAGGTTCAGCCTCCAAAGGAGGAACCGCAGCAATTGCAGCAGGAACAGATGGGGGATTTGGCAGTTGCCAGCGCATCGCAAGGAATGTAAGTGGAAAGATTGGACTTTTTACTGCTATCATGATTAATTATGACATTAAATGTTCATCGATATAAAAAAGGGGGTTATTCCCGCTGGCTGTTCAATGCCTGCGAGGAATAACCCCCTTTGCTATGCTGTAATTAGATTTTCAATACGCCGCCTGAGCTTGCATTCGTTACAAGCTTCGAATAGCGGGCGAGGTAACCGGTTTTAACTTTTGGCTCGAAATCGACCCATTTGCTGCGGCGAATCGCCATTTCTTCATCACTGACGCCCAGCAATTGAATGGTGCGGTTGATCAGATCAAGCTCAATAATATCGCCATCTTCAACGAATGCGATAGGTCCGCCTTCGGCAGCTTCCGGCGAGATATGACCGATACTGATACCACGGGAAGCACCGGAGAAGCGTCCGTCCGTGATCAGGCCGACTTTGGCTCCAAGACCCATACCGGCGATTTGCGAGGTTGGTGCCAGCATTTCTGGCATACCCGGACCGCCTTTAGGACCTTCATAACGAATGACAACCACATGGCCTTCCTTGACTTTGCCGTTGGCAATGCCACTAAGCGCCTCATCCTGGGAGTTGAAGCAGATGGCAGGCCCCTTATGATACCCGCCAACCGACGCATCAACAGCGCCGACCTTGATGATGGAACCTTCAGGAGCCAGGTTGCCGTACAGGACAGCGAGTCCGCCGCGCTCGGAATAAGGACTGTCAATCGGATGGATAACGTTGGTGTCCTGGATTTCACAGCCTTCCACGTTCTCCGCCAGCGTCTTGCCGGTTACGGTGATACGATCTCCATGCAATGCACCCGGTTTCTTGAGGAGCTCGTGCAGGACCGCACTAACACCGCCTGCCAAGTGTACATCCTCGATAAAGTAATCCGAAGCTGGAGCGAGTTTGGAGATGTGAGGAACACGGTCGGCAACTTCATTGATACGCTCAAGCGGATAGTCGAGACCAGCTTCATGAGCAAGTGCCAAGGTATGCAGCACCGTATTGGTGGAACCGCCCATGGCCATATCCAGTGCAAACGCGTTGTCAATCGCTTCAACCGTTACGATATCACGCGGCTTGAGATCCATTTTCACAAGTTCCATCAATTGTGTAGCTGATTGTTTTACGAATTCCTTACGCTCTTCAGCGATGGCAAGGATGGTACCGTTGCCCGGCAGAGCCAGACCCAGCGCCTCGGCAAGGCAGTTCATGGAATTGGCCGTGAACATGCCCGAACAGGATCCACAAGTGGGACATCCGAATTGTTCCAATTCCAGCAGCTCATCATCATTGATTTTACCAACCTGGTGAGCGCCGACTCCTTCAAATACAGAGGTCAGGGACAATTTGCGTCCTTTGCTGTCCACGCCGGCTTTCATCGGTCCGCCGCTGACAAAAACTGTCGGGATGTTAACGCGAAGGGCGCCCATCAGCATGCCCGGCGTGATTTTGTCGCAGTTCGGAATGCAGACCATACCGTCGAACCAGTGAGCGGATACGACCGTCTCCAAGGAGTCCGCGATGATCTCGCGGCTTGGCAGTGAGTAACGCATGCCGATATGTCCCATGGCGATGCCGTCATCAACCCCAATGGTGTTGAATTCGAATGGAACGCCGCCCGCTTCACGAATCGCTTCTTTCACGATTTTTCCGAATTCCTGCAGATGCACATGACCGGGAACGATGTCGATGTAGGAGTTACATACGGCGATAAACGGTTTGCCGAAATCCTCTTCCTTAACGCCTGCTGCACGCAGAAGGCTGCGGTGCGGTGCGCGGTCAAAGCCTTTCTTGATCATGTCTGAACGCATTTTTTTGGTTGCCATGATGTCGATTTCCCCCCAGATCTATTATAAAATTGTTGCGCTTTAGCGCGGTCTTCCGGCAAAGCAGCCGGGTACCTGTGAACAGCGAATAGGTTTTAAATGAGTCTATCACAAAAAGGTAGGTTTTTCTACATGATATTAATTAGGAAACAATGGAGGGAGGCCTGTTGCTGCGGCATGAAAAGAGCCTGTCCCATGAATGGGAGCAGGCTGCTCATTCGAGTGTTTATCATTATTTCTTGCCGCCTTTGCGGCCGATTTCCTGATAGAATTCACGATCATGATTCCGCGAGGTGGCTTCGCCGCCTTTCTGACCGATTTCCTGGTAAAACTCGCGGCTGTGGTTTTTGGACGTCGCTTTGCCGCCCTTTTTGCCGATTTCCTTATAGAACTCGCGGCTATGATTCTTTGCTGTCGCTTCGCCGCCAAGACGTCCAGCTTCTTCGCGGGTCATCTTGCGATTGCCGTTTTGTGCCATCACAAATCACTCCTTTACCGTCGTATTTGCTATGCGTATATGTTACTTACCACGACTTATTTGTCATGAATCAAAACAATCGACTAAAGATTGGTAAATGTCAGTTTGGGATGAATTTCTGAAGGAAAGCGGCAATTCCGCTTAAATCAGAGTTTATTTCATGGTTTAATAAGAGTATGATCATGAATAGGATAGGGAGGTTTTATGACATTGCCGTTTTTTCAAGTGAAGGGACACTCCATTCCCTGCAGAGCGATCTTGTTTGATAAAGACGGTACGCTGCTCCATTTCATGGCGCTGTGGGGAGGCTGGGCCGAGTATGTCCTCAAGTACATGGAGGAGCGGCTGGGGCTGATGGGAGCCGGCTTTACGCTGCCCACAGAGAAGGTGCTGGGCACAAAGCATGATGTAAGCGGGCGCGTGTCCGGTTACGATGTCAGGGGGCCGCTCGCCATGGGGACCGTGGAAGAGACGACGGGGCTGCTGGCATGGCAACTGTACGCAGCGGGAATGCCTTGGAACGAAGCCATCGTGCAGGTCAATCAGATCACGAAAAATGCGATGTATGAAGTTCGTCAGCGAAAACCGGCATTTCCGATGCCGGGTCTGGAGGATTTTCTGAGGAAATGCAGTTTGGCCTCTGTGAAAATGGCAGTGGTCACGTCCGATCAGACCTCGGGTGCACTGGAACAGCTGGAGTGGATGGGGCTGCGCTCTTATTTTACCGTCATTATAGGAAGAGATCAGGTTGGAAACGGTAAGCCGCATCCGGAGATGACCGAAACGGCATGCGGTCTCCTCGGAGTGAAGCCGGAAGAAACGGTTGTCATCGGTGACAGCAATGGGGATATGCAGATGGCCAAACAAGCAGGTGCGGCCCTGGCCGTAGGGTTGTTGACGGATGAAGGGGACACATCACATCTAACAGATGCCGATGTTGTCATATCCGATTATAATGAATTAGACGTGCACAGGTAGACGTGATATTTTTAGGGCTGTACGGAGGTGTTTAGAGTGGAGAACAGGGAGAAGATCGAGCAGTTGGCAACATGGATCGAAGCGAGCGACTACATTGTTTTTTTCGGGGGCGCCGGTACCTCCACGGAGAGCGGAATACCTGACTTCCGTTCAGCAGCCGGGCTTTACCAGAGCGAGCATCAATCGCCATATCCGCCGGAGGTTATGCTTAGCCACACGTTTTTTATGAAGCATCCGGACGTGTTTTATGATTTTTACCGAAGCAAGATGCTTCATCCGAATGCACAGCCAAACGGCTGTCACCGGCTATTGTCGAGGCTTGCATTTGACGGGAAACTGAAAGCGGTGATTACGCAAAATATCGACGGACTCCATCAGAGCGCAGGATGCTCCGATGTGATGGAGCTTCACGGCTCTGTACACCGCAATTATTGCATGGATTGCGCAAGGTTCTACAGCCTGCAGGATATTATGGACATTAAGGAAGTTGTCCCGCGCTGCAAGGATTGCGGTGGGCTGATCAGACCGGATGTCGTGCTGTATGAAGAGGAGCTGGACCAGAACATTATTATGCGCTCGATCCAGGAAATATCGACAGCGGACTTGCTGATCATCGGCGGGACTTCCCTGACGGTTCATCCTGCGGCTGGGCTGATATCCTATTTTCAAGGAAGCAAGGTGGCTCTGCTGAATGCAGATCCGACCCCGTACGATCACCGGGCCGGCCTCTTGATCGCCGATCGGATCGGGCAGGTCATGACACAAGTGGATAAGCTGATCAGCACGTAGCGGCGACAGCTGCGGCGTGTTGCTGCACGAATAACTGTAATCGTTTTCTTGTCAAAGTCCAGCGAAACACGTTAAGATGAATTTAGCAATGGATCTATTCACTTTAGAGAGGCAGGGATTGCAAGTGACCTATGTGGCTAGCGAAGACCGCTATGAAGGAATGAAATATAACCGTGTGGGGCGTTCCGGGCTGAAACTTCCGGCAATCTCCCTTGGATTATGGCATAATTTCGGTGGTATCGACACGTATGAAAACGGGCGGAGCATGGTTACGCGTTCCTTCGATCTGGGCATTACCCACTTCGATCTGGCGAACAATTATGGACCGCCTGCAGGATCTGCCGAAGAGACATTTGGCAAAATTCTCTCCCGTGACCTCAAAGCCTACCGCGATGAAATCGTTGTTTCATCCAAAGCGGGTTATTACATGTGGCCTGGGCCATACGGGGACCATGGTTCACGTAAATATCTGGTGTCAAGTCTCGATCAGAGTCTGAAGCGGATGGGCCTGGATTACGTCGATATTTTCTATCATCATCGGATGGATCCGGAAACGCCGCTTGAAGAAACCATGGTCGCCTTGGATCATCTGGTACGTTCCGGCAAAGCGCTTTATGTTGGGGTGTCCAACTATTCGCCGGAGAAGACGCGGGAAGCGATCTCCATTCTGAAAAGCCTGGGCACTCCATTGCTTATCCACCAGCCGAGTTATTCCATGCTGGACCGCTGGGTGGAGAACGGCTTGCTCGATGTTCTGGACGAGAATGGTGTGGGAAGCATCGCGTTTACCCCGCTTGCCCAAGGACTTTTGACCAATAAATACCTGAACGGCGTACCTGGCGATTCGCGTGCGGCAAGCGCGTCCGTGTTCTTGAACGAAAGCAACATCACGCCTGAGGTGCTGCGCAAGATCAGGGCGCTGAACCAGATCGCGCAAGCGAGGAACCAAAGTCTTGCCCAATTTGCCCTGGCGTGGGTGCTTCGGGGCGGCAGAGTGACATCTGCCCTCATCGGCGCGAGCAAGGTAAGCCAGATCGAAGACAATGTGGCTGCCTTGAACAATCTGGAGTTCTCGAAGGAAGAGCTGGACCGCATTGAAGCGATTCTGAGGACGGAGAACGGATCAACTGCAGAGGGCCAGAATAATTGATGCAATAGCCAAACTAAACCTAGCGAAACGAAGAAGGAGCGCCTCAGGATGTATTACCCGGCCTGATATGCGCTCCTTTTTTGGTGCAAATATGATCATGAACTCGCTTATGGCTCCGTTGGTGCTGCTGCGGACATGATGTCCTTCCGGTATCGTGTTGGCGATCGGCCGACAAGGCGTTTGAATTGGCGCGAGAAATAAAGTGGGTCGGTCAGACCTACGGATGCGGAGACCTGCTCGATGGACAAATCAGGACGTTCGCGCAGCAGCCGCTTGGATTGGTCGATCCTTAATTTGAGCAGGTACGTAATCGGGGTCATGCCTGTTTCCTGCTTGAATATGCGCGACAAGTAAGCGCGGTTGTAACCCAGGCTCGCACACATCTGTTCGATGGAGACGGGGTGGGCATATTGGGAAGCCATGTAATTGATCATTTGCTTCACTGTGCGCTGAACCTGAGGCTCTGCAAGCGACAGCAGCGACGGGCGGTCGCTGCGGTTCAGGATCTCGGCCCAGATCAGATGCAGGTAACCAATGGCGGCGATGTGGGAGCTTTCTTCCCTGGATTGAAAATGCTTCTGGATGAGGGAGACATATCCGGGAATCGGGTTGTTCGCCTCCATGAGATGCAGGACGGGCTTGTCGGGCGTGAGCCCCAGGCGATTCACTTCTTCACCGGCATGCTCTCCGTCAAAGGCGACCCACCGGTATTGCCACGGGCAACTCGCGTCAGATTCATAGCTGACAATCTGACCGGGATGGATGAGAAAGCAATCGCCGGGACCCAGCTGGTACATATCGGTTTCCGTTCGAAATATGCCATATCCTGATTCGATAATATGCAGCAAGTAATGATCGTATATTTTCGGCCCCAGGGCATGCTCAGGTCTGGTCTGGCTTTCCCCCGCAAATCGGACGTGGAGCCACCCGCTGCCCTGTTGGGCAGGATTTGAGGCAACAGAATAGGTTGGTTTCATCATAATTTTTCCTTTAGAATAGGATTGGGAAAATACGGGATTGCAGGTTTGTTTTAATTATGAGTTTATTGTACCCTTTAAAGTCACATAAATCCATATGTAACACACAAGATTTCATTATCGTTAAACGAGGTTTCCATTATACTGAAGACAGTAAAACTACCATATGTACAGGATGGAGTGATGGGCAGTGACTACACAACAGCTTATGCAAAGATTCATGGACAAGCACGGAGAAAGCCGGCATGAGGTTCGGATATTTAACGCACCCGGCAGGGTGAATCTGATCGGGGAGCATCTGGACTATAACGGAGGTTACGTTCTTCCGGCAGCCTTGGAGTTTGGCACAACCTTGATTATCCGTCCGCGTGACGATAAGAAGGTAAGCTTCTCTTCAACCAATATCCCTTATGAATTAACGATCAGCCTGGACGAGGATTACCGTTACAAAAGCGATCAATGGACGGATTATCCGGTTGGCGTCATTACGGAATTGCATAAAATAGGCTCCAATCTTAGCAGCGGGTATGACCTGCTCTACCATGGGGATATTCCTAACGGCGCGGGTCTCTCTTCCTCTGCCTCCATCGAAGTGGTCACAGCTTACGCGCTCTTGAGCATGCAGGGCAAAGCAGCGGACACCGTGGAGATCGCGAAGCTCTCACAGAGAGTGGAGAACCTGTTCGTTGGCGTCAATTCCGGCATCATGGATCAATTTGCCGTGGCTAACGGCAAGCAGGATCATGCCATTCTGTTAATGTGCGATACCCTTGAGTATGAGCTTGTACCGTTCCAGACGGGACCATATAAAATCGTGATTTCCAATACCAATAAACGACGGGGGCTTGTCGACTCCAAATACAATGAACGCCGAAGTGAGTGCGACCGTGCTTTGGAGATTTTGCAGAATGAGCTTCCTGCACTAACGTATCTCGCACAGCTGAACCCGGATCAATTCGTAACATTACAGGACAACATCCAGGATGAAACGGTCCGAAGACGCGCCCAGCACGTCGTGGAGGAGAACCAGCGCGTTCTTGATTCCGTGAAAGCATTGCAGAACGGGGATCTGGAATCGTTCGGTCAGTATATGAACCAGTCCCATGACTCCTTGCGTTATCTGTATGAAGTGACAGGCGATGAGCTGGACGCGCTCGTTGAGGAAGCCCAGCGCATCCCAGGAACGCTTGGTTCCCGGATGACGGGGGCCGGTTTCGGGGGCTGCACGGTGTCTTTGGTCCACGAGGATGCGGTGGAACGCTTCATAGCGGAAGTGGGGCAGCAGTATGAAAGCAGAACCGGACTGAGGCCGGATTTCTATGTATGCGGCGTTGGTCAAGGTGTGCATGAAGTGAAGGAGGGCGAATAATATGGCGATTTTAGTAACTGGCGGTGCAGGTTACATCGGTTCTCACACTGTGGCGGAACTGCTTGAGAAGGGAGAAGAGGTTGTTGTTATCGACAGTCTGGAGACCGGGCATCGCGAAGCGCTCCTTGGCGGAAAGCTGTATGTTGGCGATCTGCGCGACAAGACGCTGCTAAACCAGCTGTTCTCGGAGAATGATATCGATGCCGTTATCCACTTTGCTGCGAATTCGCTGGTCGGCGAGAGCATGAAGGACCCGGTGAAGTATTACGACAACAACGTATACGGAACGCTCTGTCTGCTGGAAGCGATGAATGAAGCAGGTGTACGCAAAATCGTCTTCTCCTCAACGGCTGCTACCTACGGTGAGCCTGAGAAGGTGCCGATTGAGGAAACGGACCGGACGCAGCCAACGAACGTGTACGGGGAAACCAAGCTGATGATGGAACGGATGATGTCCTGGTTTGATACCGTGCTTGGTGTAAAATATGTATCTCTTCGTTACTTCAACGCTGCCGGGTCCCATGCCAGCGGCTCCATCGGAGAGGATCACCGCCCGGAGAGCCATCTGATCCCGCTTGTGCTGCAAACCGCTTTGAAGCAGCGCCCAAGCATCTCCGTGTTTGGCGATGATTATTCTACGCCGGACGGAACATGCGTGCGTGACTATATCCATGTCAGCGATCTTGCGAACGCCCATCTGCGCGCGGTAGAGTATCTCCGCCGTGGGGAACCCAGCAATGTATTTAACCTCGGCAACGGGCTAGGCTTCTCGGTAAAGGAAGTTATTGAGACATCGAAGCAGGTGACTGGCGCTGACATTCCGGTTGTCATGGAGGCACGGCGTTCCGGCGACCCTGCTGTATTAGTAGCCTCTTCAGATAAAGCGCGTACCGTCCTTGGATGGACGCCATCCAAAACGTCGCTTGAAGAGATTATCGATAGTGCATGGAAGTGGCACAGCAGTCATCCGCACGGTTACGGAGACAATTAATCCAAGGGGGACTACGGCGATGAAATCAGTACCATCAGGAACTCCCGAATCGAAGCAATCGAAGCAGGCTCTGCATGCGATAGAAATGCTGGTGCGATTTGCCCTGTATAAAGGCCTTATCGAGGCAGCCGATGTGGATTACAGCCGCAATCTGCTGCTGGAGGACTTCGGCTTCAGCGAGCCGTATGGCGACGAAGTGAATGAGCAGATTCCGGATGGACCCCAGGCCATGCTGGACATTTTGATCGATTACGGTGCGGCGAACGGACTCATACCGGAGAACACGGATACGTACCGGGATTTGCTGGATGCCAAAATCATGGGCCGTCTTATGGCAAGGCCTTCGGAAGTGACAGCCCGGTTTCGAGCAGCCCAGCAGGAGCAGGGGATCATTGCAGCTACACAACAGTTCTATGATCTGTGCATCGATTCCAACTACATTCGCATGGATCGGGTAGCCAAGAATGAGTATTGGAGACATGCCAGCGCGTACGGCGATATTGAGATCACGATTAACCTATCCAAACCGGAGAAAAGTCCGAAGGAAATCGCTATGGCAAAGCTGCTGCTACCGCCTGTTTATCCCAAATGTCAGCTCTGCCGTGAGAATGTCGGTTATGCTGGCAGGGTCAATCATCCGGCACGGCAAAACTTGCGGATTATCCCGCTGGAGTTAAACGGGGAGCGCTGGTTCTTCCAGTATTCGCCCTATGTATACTACAACGAGCATTGCATCGTGTTCCATCATGATCATGTGCCGATGAAGCTGACCAGGGAGACGCTTGCCCGCCTCTTGAGTTTTGTGGATGCGTACCCGCATTATTTTCTCGGGTCGAATGCGGATCTCCCGATCGTGGGGGGCTCAATTCTTACGCATGATCATTTCCAAGGAGGCCGTCATTCCTTCCCGATTCAGAAAGCACCGAAGGTGGCGGGCTTCTCACATGAGGCTTATCCCGGCGTGTCCGTCAGCATCGTGAAGTGGCCGATGTCGGTTATCCGGCTGGCCTCAAGTGATCGGGGATTGCTCCTTGAATGTGCCAACAGCATCTATGAGAATTGGAAATTCTACAGTGACCCTTCGCAAGACATTGAAGCGTTCAGCGAGGTGAAGGGAGAGAGAGTCCGCCATAATACGGTTACGCCGATTGCCCGGCGAAATGACGAAGGCATCTATGAGCTGGATCTGGTGTTGCGGAACAATCGGACCAGTGAACGGCACCCCGAAGGGATTTTTCATCCTCACCGGGAGATGTTTCATATCAAGAAGGAGAATATCGGCTTGATCGAAGTTATGGGGCTGGCGATCCTGCCGGGCAGGCTCAAGGAAGAGCTGGACCAAATTGCCGAGGTTCTGGTCGGGAACGAGAAACTGTATGCGGACAGCCAGGCCCCAGACCATCCGCTTGCTGTTCACGGCGATTGGATCGAAGAGCTGCGGGAACGGGGAGCCGCCCTGTCCGACAAGGCTGAGGCTATGGAGCTGATCCGCCAGGAAGTTGGCAAGAAGTTCACCACGATCCTGGAGCATGCCGGTGTGTACAAACAGACGGAAGACGGACAGCAGGCTTTTGAGCAATTTCTAAGCCGTATGGGATTCCAGCGTGAGAGCATGTAGTTCTCCGTGATAAAAAATATCCATTTAACTGCGTTAATAGCAAAAACAGCCGGTCCTTTCCGCAGAGAGGAACGGTTGTTTGTTTTACACAGGAGGAATGATATAAAATGAATGAGCATGCATGATTGAATAATAGCTGCAAACACGATGCGATGGAGGTAATAAATATGAGACCATTTGTATTTCATAATCCGACTCAGTTGATATTTGGCAAGGGCAAACTGAGCGCTTTAAGTAGTGAAGTGGCCAAATACGGCCAGAATGTATTGCTAGTATACGGCGGGGGCAGCATCAAGCGCAGCGGGCTGTATGACCAGGTCATCGCGTTGCTGCAAGAAGCGAATGCTGTGGTAACAGAGCTGAGCGGAGTGGAACCGAATCCGCGTCTGTCCACGGTTCATAAGGGCGTTGAGTTGTGCCGGAAGCATAACATTGACCTCATTCTGGCTGTTGGCGGAGGAAGTGTGCTTGACTGCTCCAAGGCGATTGCCGTTGGTGCCAAATATGACGGCGACATGTGGGATTTCGTAGAGCGCAAGGCGGCTCCGCAAGGGGCTCTTCCACTCGGGACCGTGCTCACGATGGCTGCCACGGGCTCGGAGATGAATGGCGGCTCCGTTATTACCAATGAGACGACCCAGGAGAAGATGGGCTGGGGAAGCCCGCACGCCTACCCTGCATTTTCAATTCTGGATCCTGTACATACGTTCTCCCTTCCACGGGACCAAACCGTGTATGGTGTCGTTGATATTATGTCTCACGTGCTGGAGCACTACTTCCACCAAGATACGAATACGCCGGTGCAAGACGGATTCTGCGAAACGATACTTCGCACCATGATAGAGACAGCACCCAAGCTCGTAGAGGATCTGGAGAACTATGAGCTTCGCGAGACGACGATGTACTGTGGAACGATGGCCCTGAACGGCATGATCAATATGGGAATGGCGGGAGACTGGGCTACCCACAATATTGAGCATGCGGTATCTGCCGTATACGACATTCCGCATGGCGGCGGCCTGGCGATACTCTTCCCGAACTGGATGAAATACAATCTTAGCGCAGATCCTCAGCGCTTCAAGTCGCTTGCTGTGAATGTGTTCGGAGTTGATCCGACAGGAAAGACCGATGAGGAGATCGGATTGGAAGGCATTGAAGCCCTTCGCAGTTTCTGGACTTCCATCGGCGCACCTAGCACATTGGGAGCTTACAATATCGACGATCGCGAGATCGAGGCTATGGCCGACAAAGCGATGCGTTTTGGACCGTTTGGCAATTTCCGCAAGCTGCAGCGCGAAGACGTTGTTGAAATTTATAAAATGTCGCTTTAATGCGCCCTGACCTGTTGCTCGCATAGCAGGGGGGACGATGCAAGCCTGCCGGTTCATACCGAGCAGGCTTTTTGTCATGGCGTGTGGAATATAGATATGCAGAGATTTTCATACGTTTGAGGCAAATAATTGAAACTTTAGCAAACATTTTGCCGTATTACTTGTTATACACAGTAAGGAATTCCAGAGGGGGCAATCAACATGGAAGCGTTATATTGGGGCTGTCTGATCGGAGGCGTCTTATTCGCCATCGTAACCGTGGTGCTTGGTGACATACTCAGCTCGGCACTTGACGGATTGTTGGACTTTTTGTCAGTGGATTTTTTCAATCCGGTTGTAATCGCTGGGGGAATCACCGTATTTGGCGGTACCGGAATCATGCTGATGAAATACACGAATTTGGCAGCAGGTGCCCATGTAACGCTGTCTATCCTGTCAGCTATCGTCATCTCGATTCTCGTCTACTTTGGGTATGTCAAACCGATGGAGAACAGCGAGAACTCGACAGGCTTCTCTATTAAAGAGCTGGCGGGCAGGATTGGCGTTGTAACTGTACCGCTCCCTGCAGAGGGATTTGGTGAAGTAATGGTCAAGATTGGAGCAGGCAACACCATGCACATTGCGTCCAGTTTTGATCGTCAGATCCTTCCCGCAGGTGTCCGCGTGGTAGTTATCGACGTTGTTGATGGTGTCCTGAGAGTGTCCGAACTGGAAGAACGAAAAGGAGATGATTGATTCAATGCCAGAGTACTTAGTAATTCCGTCCATTGTCGTAGCCGTTATTGTTGTGTTGGGACTTGCATTCTGGGCTCGTTACAAAACGGTGAGTCCGGATGAAGCGATGATTGTAACCGGTTCATTCCTGGGGAGCAAAAATTTATCGGAGGATGAATCCGGCCGCAAAATCAAAATCGTACGCGGCGGCGGCGCTTTTATACTACCCGTATTTCAACGTTCCGAATTCGTATCGCTCTTATCCCATAAGCTGGATGTCATGACCCCTGAAGTGTACACGGAGCAGGGCGTGCCCGTGATGGCCGATGGGGTTGCCATTATTAAAGTCGGAAGCTCCATTGAAGACGTGGCGACCGCAGCCGAGCAGTTCATGGGCAAGCCGATTGAAGCGCTGAAAGGCGAAGCCCAGGAAGTGCTTGAGGGTCATCTGCGTGCCATTCTGGGTTCGATGACGGTGGAGGAAGTATACCGTAACCGCGACAAGTTTGCGCAGGAGGTTCAAGGCGTTGCGGCAAGAGATTTGAAGAAGATGGGTCTGCAGATCGTATCCTTCACCATTAAGGACGTTCGCGATAAGCATGGATACCTGGAAGCACTAGGTAAGCCGCGGATTGCCACGGTGAAGCGGGATGCAGAGATTGCCGAAGCGGAAGCGGTTCGGGATGCGCGGATTCAGAAAGCCCGTGCGGAAGAAGAAGGACAGAAGGCTGAGGTCGTTCGCGATACCAATATCGCTGAAGCTGAGAAGGAAAGAGAACTGAAGGTCGCTTCCTTTAAGAAGGAGCAGGATACGGCGAAGGCGGAAGCCGACCAGGCATACCATATCCAGGAAGCCCGTGCCAGACAAACAGTGGTTGAAGAGCAGATGAAGGTCGAGCTCGTCCGCAAGGAACGTGAAATCGATCTGCAGGAAAAAGAAATCATGGTCCGCGAGAAGCAGTATGATGCGGACGTGAAGAAAAAAGCCGAAGCGGATCGCTACGCGGTGGAGCAGGCAGCCGAAGCGGATAAAGCCCGCAAGATGCGCGAAGCGGATGCCGTGCAGTACTCCATCGAGACACAGGCAAAAGCTTCTGCCGAACAGAAGCGCCTGGATGGTATGGCGGTCGCTGATGCAGAGCGTGCAAAAGGTACGGCTGAAGCTGAAGTCATTCGTCTTCGGGGTATTGCCGAAGCCGATGCCAAAGAAAAACTTGCCGAAGCGTTCCAGAAGTTCGGAGAAGCTGCGGTGCTCGACATCATTGTAAAAATGCTGCCTGAGCTTGCTGGCAAGATTGCTCAGCCAATCTCGTCCATCGATAAGCTGACGGTTGTCGATACAGGCAAAGGCGAGGGAGCGGCTCGCGTGAGCAATTATGTGACCGAGCTTATGTCTACGGCGCCTGAAATGCTGAAGAGCGTATCGGGAATTGATGTGGAAGAGCTGATCAAGGGATTGACCAAGAAACCAGCAGCTGTCCATAAGTCGGTTGCGGTCGAGCCGGAGCTGGTGCCAGTGCCGGTTCCTGTAGAAACAAGCGCAGCGAAGGAAGAATCATAATCGTTTAAACGCAGTTAGATGCGATTTGAATCGGGGCATGTGTGTTGACAGGCAGTGGTACAGCACCTTGAATACATTGGCAACCACAAATGATTTTGCTGTGCTCTCATATTTCTGATAAGATATCCGAGTATACGCGTTTGAATCAAAAAGAGGTGCGAATGTGAGCAGCTTACAAGTGGCTAAAGTGTTGAACAACAATGTAATCATAGCGCGGCATCCTCAGCACGGGGAGGTTGTTGTCATCGGCAAGGGAATTGGCTTTAATCGCAGGAATAAAGACAGCATCCCGGCCTCCGCTGCCGAGAAAATGTTCATTTTGACTAAACCGGAGGAGCAGGAGCAGTATAAGCAGCTGGTGCCTCATATCGATGAGAAGCTGATTGAGGCGATGAATGATATTATTCTGAATGCTGCGAAATCCAGTGAGGCTC
Organism: Paenibacillus sp. Cedars; assembly: GCF_003184205.1. Classification (NCBI taxonomy): domain Bacteria; kingdom Bacillati; phylum Bacillota; class Bacilli; order Caryophanales; family Paenibacillaceae; genus Paenibacillus; species Paenibacillus sp. Cedars. The sequence continues at coordinate 4,250,476 of NZ_CP020866.1, read as the reverse complement.
CTCTGAATGAGCATATCCACATTGCGTTGACCGACCATATCGCATTTGCTATTAAACGTCACGCCCAGGGGCTTTATATTCATAATCCTTTCTTATATGAAACCCGCGAGATGTATCCTGAAGAGTATGAGATGGCAGAATACGCGGTCCGTACCATTCGGGATAAACTCGGGGTGGATCTGGGTCAAGAGGAAATCGGATTTATAGCCCTTCATTTTCATGGCGCTCTTACGAACCAGCATATTTCGGAAGTTCGCAAGCATTCGGAGCTGATCGCGGATCTCGTACATACCGTGGAGCAGCAGATGGATTATGCCATACCGAAGGATACGCTGGATTATTCCCGCCTGTTGACCCATCTTCGGTTCGCGCTGGAGCGGATAAGGCGGGGGGAAGCGGTGAATGAGACGAGTTCGCTGGACGGTCTTCTGAAGCGTGAATATCCTGAGACATATTCCTTGGCGTGGAAGCTGACGAAGATCATGGAGCAGCGGCTGAAGAAGCCTGTCTATCCAGCAGAGGCTGGTTATCTGACCATCCATCTGGAGCGGCTGATGCAGCGCAAAGGCCAGAACGAGCAAATGTGAAGATTTTATTAAGTCCTCTTCATGTGGTTGCAACGATAAATGAACGGTGTTACAATACGATCAGTTATTAAGTAAAACATCAAATTAACGTGTAACTGATTCGATCAGGCATGAGTACAGCAGGAAATTGGTTGTAATTACCCATTTTTGGGTAATCTAATCCATGAGATTAGACCACCATTTCCCGTGGTTACTCATGCCTTTTTTGGTTTGTTTGTTTTACTGTGCCTTTTACATTCGCTTGTGACAACAACTAGACAGAGGGTGAGAAACTTCATGTTCAAACGGCTTTTTGGCGTACTGCAAAGGGTCGGTAAAGCTCTGATGCTGCCAGTGGCAATATTGCCGGCGGCCGGACTTTTGCTGGGTCTTGGAAATATGCTGGTTAACCCCGATTTCCTGCAGTATGCTCCATGGCTGAACGCAGCTTGGGTGCAAGCGGCTGCAACAGTCATGATGAACGCGGGTCAAATCGTGTTCACGAATTTGTCTCTGCTGTTCGCAGTCGGCGTTGCTGTCGGCTTAGCCGGCGGAGAAGGGGTGGCCGGACTTGCCGCCATCATCGGTTACCTGGTTATGAACGTAACCATGGGAAGTGTCATTGGCGTGACGCCATCGATGATCGGCACGAATTACGAATATGCCAGCGTACTGGGCATTCCGACACTGGCAACCGGAGTATTTGGCGGGATCATCGTCGGTATATTGGCTGCAAGCATGTACCGACGATTTTACAAAATAGAGCTTCCGTCATATCTGGGCTTTTTTGCAGGCAAACGGTTTGTCCCGATTATGACAGCCGCAACCTCGGTGTTGCTTGGTCTGTTGATGGTGTTTATATGGCCACCGATTCAGTCGGCGCTTAACACGGCATCCCATTTCATGCTGGAGCAAAATTTGACGCTGTCCGCTTTTGTGTTCGGCGTAGTGGAACGCGGATTGATTCCATTCGGTCTGCACCACATTTTTTACTCCCCATTCTGGTTTGAGTTCGGTGAATATGTGAACCAGGCAGGTCAAATGGTACGCGGTGATCAGAATATATTCATGGCTCAGCTTCGGGACGGCGTGGAGTTTACCGCGGGTACATTCATGACGGGGAAATATCCGTTTATGATGTTTGGTCTTCCTGCGGCCGCCCTGGCCATCTATCATGAAGCAAGACCAGAGAACAAAAAGCTTGTAGCAGGTATTATGGGGTCTGCTGCACTGACCTCCTTCTTGACAGGAATCACGGAGCCGCTTGAGTTCTCATTCCTGTTTGTGGCGCCGATCCTGTTCGCCGTGCATGCTCTGTTTGCGGGTCTTTCCTTCATGACGATGCATATTCTGGACACGAAGATTGGCATGACCTTCTCCGGCGGCCTGATCGATTACATGATATTCGGTGTCATTCCGAATCGGACGCCATGGTGGAATGTGCTCATCGTTGGTGTTATCATGGCAGTGATCTATTACTTTGGGTTCCGTTTTGTCATTCGGAAATTCAATCTGAGAACACCGGGCCGGGAGGAAGCATCTGCATCGGCTGCGGAGTCCGGATCCGGGTCAGCAGGAGGAAGCAGTAGAGATGATCTGCCGCTTCACATTCTGACTGCACTTGGAGGCCAGTCGAACATCGCGCATCTGGATGCATGTATTACCCGTCTCCGCGTTGAGGTGAAGGAGAAGGGCAGTGTTGACAAGGCTAGGCTGAAGCAGCTCGGTGCGTCAGGCGTGCTGGAGGTGGGGAATAATATCCAGGCGATATTTGGAACCCGCTCCGATACGATTAAGTCGCAAATTCAGGACATTATGTCCGGAATAACACCGTCCTCGACACCTCAAGCAGCCCCAGCAGAAAGCATGCCGGCAGCCAGTGAGGAATTCCAGGCGACTCAGGATGGCGAGACGCTTGTGATGGAGGAAGTTGTATCCCCTGTCGACGGAGAGTTGGTGGATATCTCCCACGTGCCTGACCCTGTGTTCGCAGAACGCATGACCGGGGATGGGTTTGCGGTTATTCCTCACAACGGAACCATTGCTTCTCCTGTGAAAGGAACGGTATTTAATGTGTTCCCTAGTAAGCACGCTGTCGGCATTATGTCCGATGGCGGCAAAGAAGTCCTTGTCCATATCGGTGTCAACACGGTTAAGCTGAAGGGGCAGGGATTTGAAGTTCTTGTACAGGAAGGCGATTCGGTATCCGCGGGCCAACCAATCATGCAGGTGGATCTGGAATATGTGAAGGAGAATGCAAAATCGATTATTTCTCCTATTATTTTCTCAAATCTGCCGGAAGGTGCTTCTGTGAAGCTGAACAAGACGGGTGAAGTAAAACGTGGCGAACAAGGAATCATAACCATAACGAAACCTTAGCCCAACATGGATATTAAGGAATCATAAAAATAACTTTACGAAAGTAGGATGATGAACATGCAACAAACATTCAGAATTATTGACGAAGATGGAATCCACGCACGCCCGGCAACGGCATTGGTAAACACAGCTAATAAATTTCAAGACACGAATTCATTCGCTGAAGCTAACGGCAAAAAAGTAACACTGAAATCCATTCTGGGCGTTCTGTCTCTTGGACTGGAGCAAGGTGACACTTTGACACTGATCACAGAAGGCGGCAATGAGAGCGAGGCGCTTACAGCACTTCAAGAAGTGATGGTGAACGAAGGGTTAGGAGAGGTTCATGAATAATCTGAAAGGAATCGCGGCATCTGCGGGCATCGCGATTGCACGGGCGTTTACACTTGAGCATCCTGACTATTCGGTCACCGAAAAGCAAGTGACGGATACGGATGTCGAGCTCGCGAAGCTGGATGCAGCACTGGCTCAGTCTCAGGCTGAGCTCGAGGCGATCAAAGCCCGCACACTTCAGGAGCTCGGGGAGAAGAAGGCGGAGATTTTCGAATCTCACCTTCTCATCCTGAATGACCCGGAACTGATTGAGCCGGTCAAGGCAAAAATCGCTTCCGAATCGGTTAATGCTGAGTTTGCATTGAATGAAACGGCTACCCAATTCATTCAAATGTTCGAGAACATGAAGAGTGCCTATTTGCAGGAGCGGGCGGCCGATATGCGCGATGTAACCAAACGGATTCTCAAGCATCTGCTGGGACTGAATTATGTCAGCCCTTCGGAGATCAGCGAAGAAGTCATCGTGGTTGCAGAAGACCTGACTCCGTCGGATACGGCACAGCTGAACCGCAAGTTCGTTAAGGGATTCACTACGAATATCGGCGGACGTACCTCGCATTCGGCCATCATGGCCCGTTCCCTTGAAATTCCGGCCGTTGTCGGAACGAAGAACGTGCTCTCCTCGGTTCAAAACGGGGATTGGATCATCGTTGATGGACTTGAAGGGGATGTCATTATTAATCCCACTGAAGCTATCTTGGAGCAATACCGTGCGAAGCAGGAAGCCTACGCCAAACAGATCGAGGAGTGGAAGAAACTTCGCTCTGAACCGACCGTGTCCAAGGACGGAATCCATGTGGAGCTGGCTGCCAACATCGGGACACCGAATGACGTAGCTGGCGTACTGGATAATGGCGGGGAAGCAGTAGGACTGTACCGCACCGAGTTCTTGTACATGGGCAGAGACAAACTTCCTTCGGAAGAGATCCAATATGTCGCTTATAAATCGGTTTTGGAAAAAATGGAAGGCAAACCGGTTGTTGTCCGTACCCTCGATATCGGCGGGGACAAGGAGCTGCCATATCTGGATCTGCCGAAGGAAATGAATCCGTTCCTCGGATTCCGCGCCGTAAGGCTGTGCCTGGACCGTCAGGATATCTTCAGAACACAGCTGCGCGCGCTGCTGCGTGCGAGCGTCCACGGCAACCTGCGCATCATGTTTCCAATGATAGCGACACTGAGTGAATTCCGTGAAGCGAAAGCTCTTTTGGAAGAAGAGAAGGCCAAGCTTGTGAGCGAAGGCACTCCGGTATCCGAGGAGATTCAGCTGGGGATCATGGTGGAGATTCCATCCACCGCCGTGCTGGCCGATCAGTTTGCCAAAGAGGTTGATTTCTTCAGCATCGGAACCAATGACCTTATTCAGTATACGATGGCGGCTGACCGCATGAATGAACGGGTGGCCTATCTGTACCAGCCATACAATCCGGCGATTCTGCGATTGGTCAAAATGGTCATCGATGCCGCTCATCGCGAGGGTCGCTGGGTTGGGATGTGCGGTGAAATGGCTGGTGACTCTACAGCGATTCCGATTCTGCTCGGTCTGGGTCTGGATGAGTTCAGCATGAGCGCTACATCCATTCTGCCAGCGCGCAGCCAGATCGGGAAGCTGTCCCGCAGCGATATGCAGGCCCTCGCAGCCAAAGCGCTCGAGATGGGTACCGCAGAGGAAGTTGTATCTCTGGTCGAATCCATAGAGGCTGCAGCCGAATAAGGCGGATGAGCCTGATCGAAGAATTTGGAACACCTGATGAAGCAACCGGGTTTTCTCCAGGGACTCTACAAAACTTTTTCCACGTTTAAATATATGACCTTGATAACATCTGTCCATTGGGCAGATGTTTTTTTTTGATCAAAAGAAAGACAGCTGGCATAATTGCTAGTATAATAGCCTAAATATATAGTGACTTGGCTTCAAACCCAAACCAAATCAGGGCTTTTGGCATACCATGATATATGAAAGCGTTCTAAAATTCATGTGCTAGAGGTCTGTCTTATGATTCAGGCGCCCATACTAGGAAGTAAATCTACTTAAAAGTGACGGTGATGATGAGTATGGACATGATCAAGAGCTGCACGAGTCTGAAGCTGGGAGCGATTTATCGCAGAGAAGGGACTGCCTTTTTGGTGTGGGCTCCGGATGCGGTTCATGTGTCGCTGGCTTTGTATGAAGGTGCAGGAGAGTATGATCCTCAGGGGTTCGTGACAGATCACGAGGGCGGTACCTTATACGGTATGGACCGGAATGATGAAGGTGTATGGTCGACTAAAGTGAACGGGGATCTGCATGGAACCTATTACATGTTCAAAATCGAGTCAACGGACGGCGCTGTCCGTTATGCCGTTGACCCTTATGCAACAGCCGTCTCGGCTAATGGCAGCCGCGGCGCTGTAATTGATCTGGCAAAAAGCAATCCTCCAGGCTGGGAGCTGGATGTTAGACCCGAGCTGCTTAAGCCTACGGATTCGGTGCTCTACGAACTGCATGTACGCGATTTCTCGATCCATGCCGATTCGGGAATGAAATATAGAGGAAAGTATAAGGCTTTTACAGAGGGCGGCCTGCGGGATATGGGCGGGAACGCGGTTGGGCTGGATCATCTTGAAGAATTGGGCGTAACGCATGTGCACCTGCTGCCGATATTTGACTTTAGAACGGTTAACGAGCTGGATGGATATGCAACAGGCCATTTGAGTCGAGAGTATAACTGGGGATACGATCCGCAGAATTACAATGTGCCTGAAGGATCGTATGCCACAGACCCCACAGATCCTGCCTCACGCATTCGGGAGCTGAAGGAAATGGTCCTGGCTCTGCATTCGAGGGGAATCCGTGTCGTGATGGATGTGGTTTACAATCATACGTATACAGTGGATGATGGTCCCTTTGAACGATTGGCTCCGGGGTATTTCTACCGGAAGGACGTAAGCGGTGCCCTGTCGAATGGCTCCGGCGTAGGGAATGAGCTGGCCACGGAGAAACCGATGGTGCGCAAATATATTAAGGATTCTCTAAGATACTGGGCCAAAGAATTTCATATCGACGGATTTCGGTTTGACCTGATGGCTTTGATCGATACCACTACGATGAGAGAGATTGTAAGCGAGCTGCGTCATGAGGTGGATAACTCTCTTCTGTTTTATGGTGAGCCCTGGACAGGGGGAATGAGCCCGCTGACGGAGCAGACCGTCAAGGGAAGTCAGCGTGATCAAGGCTTTGCTGTATTCAATGATCATTTCCGGCATGCCATCAAGGGCGACAATGACGGGCGGGGCCGGGGGTTTGCTACTGGCGAGCCGTGGTATGAAGGGGCTGTTGTGGAAGGGATGATGGGGTCCATCCATGATTTTGCCCTTCATCCGAGCGAGACGGTTAATTACGTCACAGTTCACGATAATTTAAACCTGTGGGACAAAATCTTAATTGCAGAAGGGATGGAGCAGCAGGCGGGTCTGCTGCATCTGATGGACGGGAAGCTGCCAGACGGCGGCGATGTATGGCAGGCAACGGCTGCTTCAAATCCATATGCCGGTGTATCGGATGAAGATGTGATGCGGGCAGTGCCTGTTCGCCGCAGCTTGCTGGCTAATGGCATCGTGCTTCTCTCCCAGGGGATTCCCCTGCTGCATGCCGGTGATGAGCTGCTTCGCACGAAATTCGGCGATCATAACAGCTACCGCAGCGGGGACGCCATTAATGCGATCCGCTGGAGCAACAAACAACGCTTCAGACCCGTCTTTGACTATTACAAGGGTCTTATCGCCCTGCGGAAAGCCCACCCGGCATTTCGTATGACCACAAGAGAAGAGATCGAAGAGCATATGGAGGTGCTGCGCAGCAGCGACCGGATTATCGCCTACCGGCTCATGAATAATGCTGCAGGTGACAGCTGGAGCCAGATCGTGGTTGTCGTTAACGGGAATGAACATGAAATGACGGTTGATCTCCCGCCGACCCTGTATCGCTGGAATATCGTTGTGAATGAACAACATGCAGGAACCGAGACGATTGAGACGTCGGATCAAGGGGCCGTCACCGTGCCAGGACTATCCCTGATGGTTTTGTATGAGGATAGAACCGAAATGAAGAAGGGGCTCGTCACCGTTGAGGTTGAGTACGAGAGACGTGACCAGGCGTATGATGGCTGGAACGTATGGGTATGGGGAACGGGTGTACAGGATGGCAGTGTACTGTTTACCCAGGGCAGCAGCGGTAAAGCCCGGGTGGTCTTCCATGTCGCTTCCGGAACCAAGCGGGTCGGCTGCATCGTCAGGCTTAACGATTGGGAGGATCGGGAAGGCGAGAATGACTGGTTTATCGATATTCCGCCAGATGAAGTGGAAGTCCGGTTTTCACTTCGAAGCGGGAAGGACGAAGGATTCAACAAGAAAGGTCAGCGGGATATGGCCAGCTGAAACATCTTCAGCGCAAAAAAATAAGGAGCCTCCTTTTCATTTTTGAAGAGGGGGCTCCCGTTTTTATATTTTCAAAAGGGGTACTATGTATTACCCTCTGACTTGAATTGCAAAACATCTTTTTTGCATGATTAGTTAGCAGCTAAATAGGGTAATAATGAGATAGACTTTGTTTTCGATAAAGGAGGATGTCACTCATGTCAAAAGGAAACAACGTTCAACTCAAAGCCGATGTTCGAAATGAATTTACGCGGGCTTCTCGCCGTGTGCTTCGTGAGAATGGTGGAATTCCCGGTGTCGTATACGGTGCGGGTGAGGAAAGCATCCCTGTAGCTGTTGATTTCAAAGATACGTCCAAGCTGTTCCATACGGGCCGCTCAGAGGTGTTCCAGCTTGATATTCCAGGCTCCGGTAAAATCCCGGTGTTGATTAAGGACATTCAGAAGAGACGCGGCAATGTCTCCCATGTGGACTTCCTGCGGATCTCGATGAACAAGCCGGTTCGCGTCAGCATTGGAGTGGATTTTCAGGGGACTGCTGTCGGCACCAAGACGGGCGGTATTCTGCAAACCCAGCTGAATGCGATAGACGTAGAAGGATTGCCGGGTGATTTGCCTTCGACCCTTGAAGTGGATGTATCCGCTCTGGAGATTGGGGACAAACTCACCGTTGCGGATATCAAAGTTCCGAAGGGCATTACCTTACACGCATCGGAGGAGGAAGTGCTGGCAAGTGTCATCGTGCCTCGCGCTGTGGAGGCTGCAGAGACCGAGGACGCAGGTACTGAGGAAGCGAATGCGGAAGAGACAACCGAAGAATCCTAATATGCACGATAAAAAGACGCCTGTTTTGCTGGTAACCAGCGGAGCAGGCGTCTTATTTTTGGTGAGATGACAATTTTGAAAGTGGTGCATGGTTGTCCTCAAGATTCACTAGCCATTTTTACTTATTCTTGCGATCATGAATGCCTTTGTAACTTGATGGAGCATCTCCAAAGTATTTGTTCCATATGGTCAGATAGGTTCCGTCCTGCTGCATGGTAGCCAGAGCGTTATCAACGGCGGCTACGAGATCCGGATTGCCTTTTACGAAGGCGGCAGAGACCTCGAACGTCTGGTTGGCCGATTGAACGGTAGTAACCGGCATATCCGGAAACTGCTGCTTCAGGTTGGTCACAGACAGCGGGTCTGAAATTATGGCGTCAAGATCACTCCTTGCGAGCATACGGGCTGCGTCATATATATATTTGACCGGAACGATTATCGCCCCATGTTTTTTGGCAATATCATTATAGGTTCCTGTTGGGTTCAGACCAACGCGCTTTCCCTTAATATCCGGGAAGGTACGGACCTGATCTTCGTCTGAACGCACGAGCAGAACCGGAGTAGAGGACAGATAAGCTACGGAGAAATCATAAAGTGCCCTCCGGTCGGGGCGGTCTTCGATTTGGTTAAATACCGCATCATATTTGCCTTCCGTTAAACCCGGCAGCAGATTCTTCCACTCGGTTTCCACAAATTCTGCCTTTAATTCCATATGACGTGCAACCTCTTCGGCAACCTCCACATCAAACCCGGTTAGTCTTCCACCTGTTCCATGGTAGCTGAAGGGGGGATAATCCCGTTCTGTCGCAATTCGCAAGGTTCCGCGCTCCACGGCATTCCGAAGCAGGTAGCCGGTGTTCACCCGGTACGGATTTACACCCATATTCGGGGTTGGCACCCGGTCGTTGCTGTTGACCGTACATCCGGCAAGCATAATGGAACCGATCAGTGTGAACAGGGAGAGCAAACGGATACGTTGTATCGATTTTGTTCCGCGCATGACGCCCAAACCATCCTTTCTTTATTCAAGGTCCTTCGAGGCCCATATCGTAAAGTTAGCATGTCCCAAAGGATGGTTCGTATATTCGTGAAATGTCAGGACTTTAGTGAGGATCGGGAGAGTTGAATCATTTAAAGAGAGGGTGCAATTACAAAAAAAGAGGTTGCGCTATCTCTGCGCATAATAGCAGCAGAAGGCGTAACCTTATAAACGTCCGTCCAGTAGGAGCTTTATGATAACGTCAGGTTCAGGTTGAACCGTGTATTGATGTTAGCGGGCCATCCATCCGCCGTCAACGCAAAGCACATGTCCATTCATGTAATCCGAAGCGGCGGAAGCTAGGAAGACAGCAGGTCCGCCGATATCCTCAGGTTTACCCCAGCGACCGGCTGGGATGCGATCCGTTATGGAAGCGCGGCGGTCCTCGTCTTGGCGGATAGCTGCCGTGTTATCGGTTTCAATGTATCCCGGGGCAATTCCGTTGACCTGGATGCCGCTGGCCGCCCATTCGTTAGCCAGCGCTTTGGTCAAACCGGCGACACCATGTTTGCTTGCGGTGTAGCCGGGTACGTTGATTCCGCCTTGATAGGAAAGCATGGAGCAAATATTGATGATTTTACCGCTGCCGCGCTCAATCATATGTCTGCCTGCCAGTTGGGACAGCATAAATACGGTGTTCAGATTCAGATCCATTACATCGAGCCAATCTTGGGCAGCATGATCCTTGGCCGGCGTCCGGCGGATAATGCCGGCGTTGTTCACCAGAATATCCACGTGTCCCGTCAGCTCCAGCGCTTGGTCGAAGGTATGCTGCAGTTGGCTCTGGTCACTTAAGTCCACCCTGATCTCAGAAGCCTTTCTGCCAAAAGATGTGATCGCCTCAATTGTTTCCGCGCTCGTATTCATGGACACGGCGACGATATCCGCACCGGCTTCGGCAAGGGCAATCGCGATTCCTTGGCCAAGACCGCGAGCAGATCCGGTTACGATTGCAGTTTTGCCAGATAAATCAAACCTGTTCATGCACAGCATCCCCTCTCATTTTGTTCAATTCATAAGGTTGAAATTAAGTGGCTTGCTCGAGTGTTTCCTTTCAAGCAAGCGAGTTACAGCATGGTGACACCCGCTGCATCATATTGTTTTATCGTATCGGAGGGCAGGCCTGTATCGGTAATGATGCCGCTTATCTCCTGAAGGGTGGAAAAGGTCCTCAGTGCGGTTTGACCGAATTTATGGTGGTCAACAACGGCATAAACCGAAAGCGCGGTTTCGATTAAAGCACGCTTGAACGGGATCAGATCCCCGGTGTAAATGGACAATCCATGATCAAGATGAACGCCGGTGGCCGAGATAAAGGCTTTTTGAATGTTCAACTGCTTCACATACGATACGCCTTCAGGACCTGCAAGCATGTTCCTTACCCGGTAGCCGCCTGGAACCACAAGTCGGATGTTGTTCTTGGTGGCCAGCTCACTGATGATGTACACATCGTTCGTGATGACTGTTAAGGACACATCATCCAGTCTGCGGGCAATCTCCAGTGTGGTGCTGCCTCCATCCAGCGCAATGATGTCGCCGGTGTTGATATGGGCCAGTGCTTTTAGCGCAATCTCGGTCTTTTCGTCCCGATTCTTTGCCAGCGGCTCTTTGGATGGCAGGATGCCAAACTGATCGCTGTGGGCGAGGACAGCTCCGCCGTGCACACGAACGATAAGGCCTTGTTCCTCCAGCTTGGTCAGATCCTCGCGAATTGTTTTCCCTGTCACTTGCAGCTGCTGGCTCAAATCCGCGACAGTCACTTCTTTGTGGGTGAGAAGGAATTCCATTATTTTTTCATAGCGTCGTAACGGGTTCATATGAATCTCAACTCTTCCGTAGCTTAATGATGAATCCCCTCTATTTTAAATCCTTCATGGACACGGGGTCCATATCATCATATCTTTTATTATCTCCGGCCATACCCCAGATAAAGGTGTAATTGCTTGTGCCTACTCCGCTGTGGATAGACCAGCTTGGCGAAATCACGGCTTGTTCATTGCGCATCACGATGTGCCGTGTCTCGTTTGGCTGACCCATGAGATGGATGACAACCGCATCTTCCGGCAAATCAAAATACAGATAGGCCTCCATGCGTCTTGGGTGGGTATGGGCAGGCATGGTGTTCCACATATTTCCTTCCTTCAGCAGGGTCATACCCATCACGAGCTGGGCGCTCTGAATGCCTTTTTGGTGAATAAACCGATAGATGACACGATCATTGGAGTTTTTGATATCGCCCAATGCGCTGGAATCGGCTTCTTCAAGGGTAGCTTTGGCAGTCGGGAAGGTTTGATGCGCCGGAGCCGAGTTCAAATAGAATTTGGCAGGATGTTCAGGATCCGTGCTTGTGAAAATGACTTTTTCCGCCCCCATGCCAACGTAGAGACATTCTTTGTTGCTGAGCTCGTGCTCCGTGCCGTCCACCCGTACGGTTCCATGTTCGCCAATATTAATAATGCCAAGCTCACGACGCTCCAGGAAAGAGGAAACGCCCAGCTCTTTAAGGTCGGTTTCCAGTGTGATGGGTTCCCGAACCGGAGCAGCACCGCCAATAATCAAACGGTCTTCATGGGTAAGGACAAGCTCCAGCTTGTCAGGTGTGAACAGGGCGGGAATATGGAATTCCTTGCGGAGCCGGTCCGTGTCAAATTGTTTCACTTCATTAGGGTGTGAGGCATAACGTCTTTCCATTATCATTCATCTCCTCGTTATTCTATTGTAAATAAATCAAATAATGTTCATATAAGTACAAATTACTCCATTTACGTTCATATTACAATACCAAAAATATTAATTGCACAAAAATGATTCCCTCCAGGCTCTGCACGATCTATCTGTAAGGGGAAGTCGGGCTGACTGAAATTCGGCTGTATAGGGAAGAATTAGCATCAGAAGTGATAACGAAAGCTGGTTCAGCTTGAGTGTAAGCTAGGTATCTATTATGAATCAGCAGGGTTCGATCCAATAGGAGATTGATAGCATATGAAAAAAATGATCGTTATCATGACGGCTGCGCTCATGGTTACCGGTTTCCGAATATCTGCCGATGTGCCGAATTATCCTTTGCATGACATAAGAGAACAGGCAGCCTGGATCGGGTCCGAGGGTGACGCCAATCAGTCCTGGATCAATATCGCTCATCGGGGGGCGTCGGGCGCCGCTCCTGAAAATACGATGGCCTCCTTTGCCAAAGCTTTTGATATGGGAGCAGACATGCTGGAGCTGGACGTCCAGATGAGCAAGGACGGAGAAATGGTGGTCATCCACGATACGACGGTTGATCGGACGACGAACGGTCAAGGAAATGTGGGGGATTTAACCTTTCAGGAGCTGCGGCAGCTGGATGCCGGCTCATGGTACGGATCGGAATACAAAGGCGAATTGATTCCGACACTGTCGGAGGTGCTTGAGCATTTCGGGGGACGAATCGGGCTGCTGATCGAATTGAAATCGCCTGATTTGTACCCAGGCATTGAGCAGGGGGTTGCAGATGGGCTGAAAAAGGTTATGAAGGGTGCTAACGGACCTCAGCGATATAAGGAAATGGTTGTTGTCCAGTCGGCAGACACGGATGCGCTGCTCCGGTTTCATAGACTGATGCCAGATATTCCGCTTGGTGTGGTCATCACCAGTTCAGGCGAGTTGTCCAGAGAGCGAATGCAGGATATGAAAGCTTACGCGGAATACGTGAATGTCTCGATGAGGCTTGTCACCAAGGGATTAGTTCAAAAGATCCATCAATCCGGGATGAAAACCTTTGTCTGGACCATTCGGGATATGCTGCAAATTCCGTATGTGCTTCAGATTAACGTAGACGGAATCATTACGGATTATCCGGATCGGGTACCTATCTCAATTACGAACAGGAAGACCATCCGATAGTCAAAAACATAAACAACCTTTATAGATAGTCTCTACACCACAGCCTTTTTAAGAAAAGGCTGTTTTATTTTTGTGTAATAATATATTACATAAATTAAAAATTGACGATCATTCGATTTGTAATTTTGATTTAATGTTATGTTAATTAACATTTAATATTGAAAAATTGCGACGATTTTACTAAAAACGAAAAAAATAAATAAATTTATGTGAGTATTATTGACACAGGAAATATAAGGCAACTATAATGTGGATTAACGAACAGAGATAAGAAGATGCAGACAGAATGTTCGGAAACAGAAAAAGGGAGTTGGGAGCGTATGAAGAAACAGAGCGTAATTGTAAAGGGATGGGCCTCTTTTGTATTATGCGCCATTTTGATGTCAGGCTGTGTTACGGAAAAGGAAGCTGCTCCGAATGCCGGAGCGGATAACGGCAGCGCGCCAATCGAAGCCAAAGGTGATTCAATCAAGGTCGGCATTCTTCACTCCCTAAGCGGAACGATGGCGATCAGCGAGGTATCCGTCAAGGATGCCGAAATGCTTGCGATCGAAGAAATTAATGCGGCAGGCGGTGTGCTGGGCAAGCAGATCGAACCTGTGATCGAGGACGGTGCCTCGGATTGGCCGACCTTCGCCGAGAAGGCGGGCAAACTGCTGCAGCAGGATAAGGTTGCTGCCGTGTTCGGAGGGTGGACCTCCGCCAGCCGTAAAGCGATGCTCCCTGTTTTCGAACAAAACAACGGTCTTTTATTTTATCCGGTCCAATATGAAGGGTTAGAATCTTCCCCTAACATTTTCTATACAGGTGCAACAACCAATCAGCAAATCGTGCCTTCGGTATCCTGGCTGCTTGAGAATCGGGGCAGCAAAATGTTCCTGCTCGGATCGGATTATGTGTTCCCGAGGACGGCCAACAAAATTATCAAGGCACAGCTGACTGCAGAGGGAGGGGAGCTTGCGGGAGAGGAATATACACCGCTGGGTCATACCGATTTCAGTACGATTATTGCCAAGATCAAAGAGGCGAAACCCGATATCGTCTATAACACGCTGAATGGCGACAGTAACGTGGCATTCTTCAAGCAGCTGAAGGATGCGGGCATCACTTCCAAGGATATGACCACGTTGTCCGTAAGCGTGGCGGAGGAGGAAATTCGCGGAATAGGCGCTGACATTCTTGAGGGGCATCTGGCAGCTTGGAACTATTATCAGTCTACGGATACGCCGGAGAACAAAGCCTTTGTTGATAAATACAAAGCGAAGTATGGTTCCGACCGGGTTACAGCCGATCCGATCGAAGCGGGATATACCGCTGTGTACTTATGGAAGGCTGCGGTAGAGAAGGCCGGTTCAACAGAGGTAGCCAAGGTCAAGGAAGCGGCTAAAGGCATCGAGTTTGCTGCACCGGAAGGCAAAGTCACTATTGACGGCGACAATCAGCACATCTACAAAACGGTGCGCATTGGCGAAGTGCAGGCAGATGGTCAGTTTAAAGAGCTCTGGAACTCGGGAGAACCTGTTAAACCCGATCCGTATCTGAAAACGTACGATTGGGCGAAGGGGTTAAGCGGAGAATAAAGCAGTAGGCACGAAAAGGCTCCCGGGCCTTTTCGTGAAAGGAGGCTCCCGAAATGGAAATGACAATCCTGCAGGTGTTCAACGGATTGAGTGTCAGCTCGATTTTATTATTGATTGCACTTGGCTTGGCGGTGACGTTCGGATTGATGAATGTTATTAATATGGCCCATGGCGAGCTGATCATGATCGGCGCCTATTCCACGTATGTCACCCAGGGCTTGTTTACCGCGTATATGCCGAAATCCTGGTTTGATACTTATTTCATAGCGGCGCTGCTGGTTTCCTTTGTGGTTGCTGCCCTCATCGGTTGGCTGCTTGAAATGATTCTGATTCGGCACCTGTACGGAAGGCCGCTGGACAGTTTGCTGGCTACATGGGGTGTCGGGATGATGCTGCAGCAGATCGCAAGGTTCATCTTCGGCGCTCCGAACGTGGCCGTAACCAGCCCATCCTGGCTGAACGGAGGGCTTGCGATCACTTCAAGCATCGTGCTTCCTTATAAACGGTTGTTCATTATTGTATTGGTGGCCTTGGTGCTGACGGCAATGTATCTCTATATTTATCGAACGGTTCAGGGCAGGCGGATGAGAGCGGTGATGCAGAACCGGAACATGGCGGGATGCCTTGGCATTTCAACCCGGCGTGTGGATGGTCTCACGTTCGCGATTGGCTCGGGTATCGCGGGTATTGCCGGCTGCGCATTGACGCTGCTCGGACCCATCGGTCCGTCGATTGGAACCTACTACATCGTGGATGCCTTTATGGTGGTCGTGCTTGGCGGTGTTGGAAAATTGATCGGAACGGTTGCCGGGGCGCTGGGAATCGGTATGTTTAATACGCTGTTTGAGACCTACACTTCGGCTTCCATCGGCAAAGTGCTGGTGTTCGCCTTAATCGTGGCTTTCCTGCAGTGGAAGCCTCGCGGGCTTGTTGCACTTCGAACGCGCAGTCTGGATTAGAGAGGAGGGGATGGTATGGTGCTGAAATGGTTGACAGGAAATCCCGGCAGCCGGACAAAACGGATTCTGTGGAGTGTTCTGCTGCTTCTCATGTGTATGGCTCCTTTGTTCATGACCCCTTTTCGCTTGGGGTTGTTGACAAAATTTCTGGCTTTGGCGATTCTGGCGGTCGGACTTGATCTGATCTGGGGATATGGCGGTATTCTAAGTCTTGGACACGGTGTATTCTTCGGACTTGGCGCTTATGCTATGGCGATGTATCTTAAGCTCGAGGCCAGCGGGACGTCCCTGCCCGATTTTATGAGCTGGAGCGGTGTGGAGGGACTGCCCTGGTTCTGGGAGCCCTTCCGGTCGTTTCCCGCTGCCCTGATACTCGGGATGCTGCTTCCGGCGCTGCTCGCTTTGATTCTCGGTTTCTTTACGTTCCGCAACCGGATCGTGGGCGTGTACTTTACGATTCTGACCCAGGCTCTGGTCATGATTGTAGTCACGCTGTTTGTAGGCAAGCAGGAGTGGACGGGGGGCACGAACGGACTGACTGGATACCCTTCGATTCTGGGCTTTAACCTGAACACGCCGTCAACCAAAATCGGATTGTATTTCATCACGCTGGCTGCTTTGGCAGGGGCATATGTGCTGTGCAGAAGGATTGTGAGCAGCCGCGTGGGTCAAGTGCTGGAAGCGTCAAGGGATGGAGAGAACCGGGTGCGGTTTCTCGGATTTGACCCTTCCCGTTACAAGACGTTTGCTTTTGCCGTCTCGGGCGGTCTGGCCGGGCTTGCCGGAATGCTGTTTGTACTTCAGGTAGGCATTATATCCCCTTCCATGATGGGGATTGTCCCGTCCATTGAAATGGTATTATGGGTGGCTCTGGGCGGGAGGGGGACCCTTATCGGCGCGATTATCGGTACAGTGCTGCTGAATTCGGCCAAAACCGGGATCAGCGAAGCCTACCCGGAAGGCTGGCTGCTCGTATTGGGCGCTTTGTTTGTCATTGTGGTTGTGTTGATGCCAAAAGGATTGGTAGGAGTATGGAGCAAGGTGGTTTCGTCATTATCCCGAAGAGGAGGTACTGTCCATGCAGCCGTACGCAAAGAAGGTTGATTTTTCCGTCCCAGTCCGTGGAGAAGTGAGAGAAATCGGCATTTCACCAATCGTGTTGTCCGCAGAGGATATCACGGTGACTTTTGGCGGGTTCGTGGCGGTAAACGGCATGAATCTGGCGCTTCGCAAGAATGAACTGCATTTTCTTATCGGCCCAAACGGTGCTGGAAAAACCACGATGCTGGATGTGATCTGCGGGAAGACAAGGCCTGCTGCCGGACGCGTGCTGCTGGGGGACGGCCTGGACATTACTAAAAAGCGGGATTATGAAATTGCAGGTCTCGGTGTCGGGCGGAAATTCCAGGCACCCTCGATTTTTGCAAACTTGAGTGTTAAAGAGAATCTGGAGCTGACACTCGATCCCGATCGAAGTGTGTTTCGGGCGCTTAAGGTAAGGAGAAATCGATGCACCACGTTCGAGATGAAGAAGGTGCTGGAGCAGATCGGGCTTCCTGATCGGCTCCATGTTCGGGCAGGTTCTCTGTCGCATGGGGAGAAGCAGTGGCTGGAAATCGGCATGCTGCTGCTTCAGAAGCCGCGATTGCTGCTGCTGGATGAGCCGGTAGCCGGAATGACGGATGAGGAGACGATGAAGACAGGAATGCTTCTTCAGGATATCGCCAAGGCATGTTCCGTTGTTGTGGTTGAGCATGATATGGATTTCGTTCGTTCTTTTGCCGCGAAGGTTACGGTGATGCATGAAGGGAAACTGCTGAAGGAAGGCTCCATGGCGGAAATTCAGCGCGATCCGATGGTTGCCGAGGTGTATCTGGGCAAAAGGAGGGAGACCAATGCTCAAGCTGCAGGGCATTGAATCGGGTTATGGAGAGAGCGCCGTCCTGCGCGGCGTATCCATGGTAGTCGACCCGGCGAAGGTTGTATGTCTGATCGGACGCAACGGCGTTGGAAAGACTACGCTTATGCGCACTTTAACCGGACAGCTGAAGATCCGTCAGGGGCGGATGAGTCTGGGAGAACAGGAGGTTACCGGCTGGGATTCTGTCAAAAGAGCGCGTGGAGGCATCGGGTATGTCCCGCAAGGGCGCGAGATATTCCCTCAGCTCACCGTGAAAGAGAATTTGCTGCTCGGGCTTGAGCCATGCGTGCCCAGGAGCAAGGTTTTTCCGGAGGATGTGTTAGCCTTGTTTCCCGTACTGCCGCAAATGTACCATCGTCAGGGCGGAGATTTGAGCGGCGGACAGCAGCAGCAGCTCGCCTTTGCCAGGGCGCTGGCCTCTCGGCCCAAGGTGCTGCTGCTTGACGAGCCGACGGAGGGCATTCAGCCGTCCATCGTGGAGGAAATTCAAGACGTGATCCGCGGGATCAAAGCCAAAGGAGAAACGTCGGTTATCCTGGTGGAGCAGAGCATCGAGTTTGTGCGGAGCGTAGCGGATTATATTTATGTCATGGATAAAGGCACGGTTGTAGCCGAAGGCGTTCAAGATGCCATTGACATGGAGCAGTTCGAGCATTATTTGACGGTATAGAGCTGCTTGAATCTTAGGTTATCGCGACCGGGAACATGCAGTTTGAGGGAGGGAGCAGGGGCTGTCATATAGGCCGGCATTTTCAGCCTATGGGACAGTTCTTTTTTTATTTTCGTCTTGCTATTTTTCAGGAGCGGGGGTAGAATGTGAGTGATTCTACTTGTGCGTACAATTTATCATAAAACAAATAATTTAATCATAGGTATGTACAAGATAGTGACAAAGCATTCATTCAGGAGGCGTTCTAATCATGAAATTGAAACCGCATTCTTTTTGGTTTGTTACCGGAAGCCAGCACTTGTATGGTCCTGAAACGCTGGAGCAGGTAGCTGAGCATTCCCGCATTGTGGCAACGGAGATGGGGAAAGATCCTGTATTTTCGTACCCTATTCTGTTCAAACCGATCGTAACGACACCGGA
Organism: Paenibacillus sp. Cedars; assembly: GCF_003184205.1. Lineage (NCBI taxonomy): Bacteria > Bacillati > Bacillota > Bacilli > Caryophanales > Paenibacillaceae > Paenibacillus > Paenibacillus sp. Cedars. The sequence continues at coordinate 4,231,487 of NZ_CP020866.1, read as the reverse complement.
TGAAATATACAATCTGATTCTGGAGGCCAACAACGATGAGTCCTGTGCAGGCATAATGACCTGGATGCACACGTTCTCTCCGGCCAAGATGTGGATTGCAGGCCTATCCCAACTTCAAAAGCCGCTCCTTCATTTCCATACCCAATTCAACCGGGATATTCCTTGGGAATCGATTGACATGGACTTTATGAACTTGAACCAGTCCGCCCACGGTGATCGTGAATATGGTCATATCGGTGCCCGTCTCGGCATTGCCCGCAAGGTGGTTGTGGGTCATTGGGAAGATGGGGAAGTTCGTGACAGCATCGCCGGCTGGATGCGGACGGCCGCGGCTTATGCCGAAAGCCGCAGGCTGAAAGTGGCGCGTTTCGGTGACAATATGCGCCAGGTCGCGGTAACCGAAGGAGATAAGGTGGAGGCCCAAATTAAGCTTGGCTGGTCCGTCAACGGTTACGGCATTGGCGATCTTGTGCAATCCATGAATGAAGTGGGAGATGAGGATGTAAAGGCGCTCCTGAATGAATATGCAGAGCGGTATTCGATAGCAAAAGAAGGGCTTAGCGAGGGGCATGTGCGTGATTCCATTGCGTATCAAGCCCGGATCGAAATTGCACTGCGCCGTTTCCTGGAAGAGGGCGGGTTTGGCGCATTTACGACGACCTTTGAGGATCTGCACGGCATGAAGCAGCTTCCGGGACTGGCCGTTCAACGGCTGATGGAATCCGGCTACGGCTTCGGCGGCGAAGGGGACTGGAAGACAGCGGCTTTGACGCGCGTACTCAAGGTCCTTGCGGGCAATAAAAGCACTTCCTTCATGGAGGATTACACCTATCACTTCGAGCCGGGAAACCATATGATTCTTGGATCTCATATGCTGGAGGTATGCCCGACCATCGCCCTGGATCAGCCGACGCTGGAGGTTCATCCGCTCGGAATTGGAGGAAAGGGAGACCCGGCCCGTCTCGTGTTCAACGGCCAGGACGGTCCGGCAGTCAACGCTTCACTGATTGATCTGGGACATCGCTTCAGACTTCTCGTGAACGTGGTCGATGGCGTCAAGGTAGAGCAGCCGATGCCGAAGCTGCCCGTGGCCCGTGTGTTATGGAAGCCGCAGCCATCCCTTCGCGAGTCTGCAGAAGCGTGGATATTGGCTGGCGGGGCGCATCACACCGTCCTCTCTTATGCAATGACGTCTGAGCATCTGAGCGATTGGGCCGATATGGCGGGTATTGAAGCGGTTATTATTGACAAGGATACCACCTTGCAGCGGTTTAAGAATGAGCTCCGCTGGAGCGAAGCGGCCTATCGCCTGCGGTAACTGGTTCTGTCGGCATTCGCCTGGCCTGTGTTACAATAGCGAGATAACTTGGGATTACTCCAAATCCTAACATAATGAGTGCGTGAGGCTAGAGGTGAATGATGAATAATAGACGGATACCCAAATATATTGTATTAAAAAACGAACTGCTCTCCTGGTTTGAATCGGGCCGGCTTCAGGCGGGTAAACAGGTCCCTTCGGAGCATGAAATTGCGGATCAGTTCGGCGTAAGCCGGCAGACGGTACGCCAGACCTTCGGCGAGCTTGAGAAGGAAGGTTGGCTGGAACGGATACAGGGCAAAGGAACGTTTGCAAGAAATCCGGAGCGCCGGGAGAGCGAGCAGGTCAAGACGATCGGGATCATTACGACGTACATCTCGGATTACATCTTTCCGCATATTGTCCGGGGAGCCGAAGCCGAGCTGCGAAGCAAGGGATATCGCCTGCTGCTCTCCAGCACGGATAATAACAAGGATAAGGAGATGGACAGCCTTCAGCTTATGACCAGCCAGCCGCTTAGCGGGCTGATTATTGAACCGACCAAGAGTGCGGAAGGCAATCCAAACCTGTCGTATTTCTTATCCTTGCAGGAGAAGGGAATTCCGTTTCTGATGATTAACGAGAAGTATCGGGAGCTGGATTGTCCTTGCCTCAAGCTTGATGATGAGTTAGGCGGTTACAAGGCAGCGTGCCATTTGATCGAGAACGGACACACGGCGATTGCCGGGTTTTTCAAGCGGGACGATCTTCAGGGCGTGAATCGGCTAAAAGGCTTCTTGCGGGCACATCGAGAGGCGGGCATTCCCGTATCGCCGGAGCGGGTGGTTACCTACACAACCGAGCAGAAGGGGAGCTTCCCTTACGATCAGGCCGTACAACTGCTGAAGCAGCCGGATGAGCAGCGCCCGACAGGGCTCGTATGTTACAACGATGAGCTGGCCGTGTCTCTGGTGGAGGCCGCGGGGCAATGCGGACTACAGGTTCCACAGGATGTATCCATGGTCGGCTTCGATGATTCGACACTTGCGATTGCTTCCGGTGTGAAGCTGACAACGATGACTCATCCAAAGACGGAGATGGGGATCACTGCCGCGAGACAATTGATCAGTATGATCGAGAATCAAACGGAAATTTCCGATACGATTTATGAGCCTGAGCTGGTGGAGAGAGAATCAGTGAAAAAACAGTAGGTCATTATAGAAGATTTGAGGTCCGGAAAGACGGACCCCTGCATGCCAACTTGTACGTACAACTATATTTTTCAAATATAGAGAGGAGAGATTGTTCATGTTGGAGAATTTAAAGCAGCAGGTGCTGGAGGCAAATCTGGAGCTTCCGAAGTACGGACTTGTCACATTTACATGGGGGAATGTAAGCGGCATTGATCGGGAACGCGGGATGTTTGTTATTAAACCCAGCGGCGTTCCTTATGAAGAGCTGACAATCGATGACATGGTCGTGCTCGATCTGAAGGGAAACGTAGTTGAAGGCGATTTACGGCCTTCCTCCGATACGCCGACTCATCTGGTGCTCTATCAGAATTTTAAAGAGATTGGCGGGATTGTGCACACCCACTCGCCATGGGGAACGAGCTGGGCCCAAGCCGGACGCGCGCTTCCTGCCTATGGAACAACGCACGCCGACTATTTTTACGGGGAGATTCCGGTTACGCGTCCCATGACCCGTGAAGAGATCGAAGGGGCTTACGAACGGGAGACGGGCAACGTCATCGTGGAGCGTTTCGCGGATCTGGATCCGAATCGGGTGCCCGGCGTGCTTGTCCATTCTCATGCGCCGTTTGTATGGGGCAAGGATGCCCATAATGCGGTGCATAATGCAGTGGTTCTGGAAGAGTGCGCGAAGATTGCGGCTCGCATGCAGCAAATCAACCCTGCTATTGAACCGATGGATCAGAATTTGCTGGATCGTCACTTTTTGCGGAAGCATGGGATTAATGCCTATTACGGTCAAAAGTAAAATTTGTCATGGTCATCATCATTCATGATTTCATCTGTGGGGGGAAATGAGATGGGGAAAAAGTATACCATTGGCGTCGATTACGGGACGCAGTCCGGACGTGCGGTATTGGTTAATCTGGCAGACGGGCAGGAAGTCGCGGATCATGTTACGCCATATCGGCATCATGTCATCGATGAGTTTTTGCCGGGTTCCAGACAGAAACTTGAGTATGACTGGGCGCTTCAGCATCCGGGGGATTATCTGGAGGTTCTGAAGGTCTCCGTGCCTACTGTCATTGAACAATCCGGTATTGATCCGGCGGATGTGATTGGCATCGGCATTGATTTTACGGCATGCACGATGCTGCCGGTTGACGAGCTTGGCGAGCCGCTCTGCTTCCACCCGGAGCTGGCGGATCAGCCGCACAGCTGGGTGAAGCTGTGGAAGCATCATGCCGCGCAGCCCGAAGCTGACAAGATCAACGCCATTGCCGCTGAGCGCGGAGAATCCTTTTTGCCGCGTTACGGCGGGAAGATCTCCTCCGAGTGGATGATGGCTAAGGTATGGCAAATTCTCGATGAAGCGCCGGCTATATATGAACGTGCGGATATGTTTCTGGAAGCGACGGATTGGGTCATTTCCCAAATGACTGGCAATATGGTCCGAAACAGCTGTACGGCTGGTTACAAGGCGATATGGCATAAGCAGGATGGATACCCAAGCAAGGCCTACTTTAAAGCACTGGATCCGAGATTGGAGAATCTGGCGGAAACCAAGCTCCGGGGCGAGGTCAGACCCCTTGGGAGCCGAGCGGGTGGACTTACAGAAACCATGGCCGAGGTGATGGGTTTAACCCCCGGTATCGCTGTTGCAGTGGGCAACGTTGACGCTCATGCGGCGGTTCCGGCTGTCGGTGTGGTTACTCCAGGCAAGCTGGTCATGGCGATGGGAACGTCGATCTGTCATATGATCCTCGGTACCGAAGAGAAGCGGGTTGAGGGGATGTGCGGGGTCGTGGAAGACGGCATTATCCCGGGATTGTACGGTTATGAAGCGGGACAATCGGCCGTCGGCGATATTTTTGAATGGTACGTTGAGGAAGCGCTTCCCGCGTATGTAACAGAAGCTGCGGCTGCAGACGGAATCGGCATTCACCAGTGGCTGGAGCGGGAAGCGGCTGCCTACAAGCCGGGCCAAACCGGTCTGCTCGCGCTGGACTGGTGGAATGGCAACCGTTCGGTGCTGGTGGATACAGACCTGACCGGGCTGATATTAGGGATGACTCTGCTGACGAAGCCGCAGGAAATCTACCGTGCCTTGCTGGAAGCAACGGCGTTTGGTACACGCAAAATCGTGGACGCCTTTCACGAGAATGGCGTGCCGGTGGACGTCCTCTATGCCTGCGGCGGACTGCCGCAGAAGAACCACCTTTTAATGCAAATCTATGCCGATGTCACCAACCGTGAAATTGTGGTGGCCGACTCCAAGCAGACACCGGCGCTCGGGGCTGCCATGTTTGCCGCTGTCGCTGCGGGTCAGGCACAGGGCGGATATGATTCGATTATCGATGCTGCCGCGAAGATGGCTCGGGTGAAGGAAGAAACCTTTAAACCGATTCCGGAGCATGTGGAAGTGTACGAGCAGCTGTATCGGGAGTACAGCAAGCTGCATGATTATTTTGGACGGGGCGAAAATGACGTGATGAAACGGCTGAAGCGGATTAAGCAGTCGGCTGAATAAACCATAGGCAGGTAGAAACAGCTGGAAGGGTTGAGCGTGGGATACCGGGGATGGCTATCGGGTTATAGCTTCGCAAGGTCAGCTCTGCTGTCAGGATGGGAATAGATCGAGAGAAATTGGCAAGGATCATACATGGATAGAATGAAGGGGAGGAACTGCATGACGGAATCTCTGAACTACGCAAAACGTTTGATGAGTCAGATGAAGGAAGTCCAGCCAACGTTCCGTGGTCTTGATGATATGGCGCTTGAGCGGGGAGTTATTCTTGATGTGCCTCTGTATCTGATTCGGCAGGGTCTTCAGTCACCGGTCTTGGTAGCGGATACGAACACATATGAAGCTGCCGGACAAACGTTGATGAACTGCCTGGAAGCAGCAGGTGTGAATTCCCGGCTGTGTCTGATCAAGCCCGATGAGCAAGGAGACGTTGTGGCGGATGAACGCTCGCTGATGCAGCTGCTTATTGAAGTGGAGCCGGAGCGGACAGGATGCCTGATCGCTGTGGGATCTGGCACGATTCATGATATTACCCGCTTTGTAGCTCACCGGACCGGCAAGCCGTTCATTTCGGTACCTACGGCTCCTTCTGTGGATGGTTTTACTTCAGCAGGCGCGCCGATTGTAGTCCGGGGAATCAAGCAGACCTTTGCGGCTACGGCTCCCCTCGCCATATTCGCTGACCTGGATATACTTGTTAAGGCACCCCAGCCGCTGGTTGCCGCCGGTTTTGGCGATATGCTTGGCAAATATACATCGCTGCTGGATTGGAAATTCTCTTCTACCACGGCAGGCGAGCCCTATGATGAAGGAGTGGCCGCCATTACAGAACAGGCGCTGGAGGTTTGCGTCAAGCATGTGCAGGCCATCGGCGATCGCACGGAGGAAGGCATCCGCATTCTGATGACGGCCTTGATTGAATCCGGCATCGCGATGCTGCTGTTCGGACAGTCCCATCCCGCCTCAGGGGCGGAGCATCATCTGTCCCATTATTGGGAGATGGCGTATTTGCGCCTGGGCAAGCGCGCGCTCCTTCATGGTGCCAAGGTGGGGGTGGCTTGCAGCGAGATTTCAAGCCTTTATCATGATGCGGCAGATCACGGAGTTTATCCGTATGCCGAGCCTACAGATTGGGAGCAGTACCGAACGTCAGTTCAGGAATGGCTGCGAAAGGTTCCTGCGAAGGAAGAGCTTGCTATCTTACTGCAGCAGGCTGGAGGACCTTCAAGCCTCCAGAAGCTTGGAATCGATGAGGAGCTGTTTCATCAGAGCTTGAAGGAGGCGCACGCGCTCCGTGACCGCCATACTATTTTAAGGGCTTTAAATGAGGCAAAAGTTGGGGCAAATCGATAGGGAGATAACATGATAGTGGATGATTAACTGGTGACTACAGGTACTGAAATTAACTGGACTGAATATAACTTGGAAATGGGATTGGCTGTTCGTTTGCATTTTGTGCGAGGTGCGTACAGTTCCCTGTGCGTGTGTGTTCATGGTGCACATTGCTCCCTGCATGCACGGCTCCCTGCATGTACGGTTCCCTGTACGTACAGTGTGAATTGGTGCAGACGGGGCTCCCTGCGCGTGGTGATGCAACTTCCCACTGCGCACGGTGCGTGGTCAAGGGCAGGCTCGATGCTGGCGACCATATATGAGAGATCGTTTGTTTGGTTAATGAGGTGGGGCGTCCAAAAGATCTGAATTCTAGTGGATGCCCCTTTTTGTTCTGTTTAGACGCTCTTATACTATCATACAGTTACTCTCGTGGTTGTTCGACTTGAGTTTTGTATGACTCGAGGCAGTTTGACATGTGGTTGTTCGAATTGAGGCAGTTCGACTTGTGATCGATGACTTGTGGTTGATGACTTGTGGTTGCTCCTCCTATAGGTGTTCTATCCCTCCTGTGTTCCTCAACTGTTCCTTCAGTAACTATTCCTTATGCCACTTTTCCTTCAGTTATGTTCCCTCCAGTGTTGTTCATCCTGTGGCTGTCTTTCTGTGACTGTTCCTCTAGTCATACTCCTTATTTTACTGTTCTACCTGTCACTGTTTGCACCATATTATCCTCCTCCAGAAAGTCATAGACCGATGAAGGCGGCTCGATCGCTCGCGTGCTGTTCAAGGATCCTTGTTAGCTCTGCTCTTTGCGTTCTTTTTGCATCCCCCGGCGCGTTAACGGACTCCATTGCTCTTATTCTCCGTAATCGACTCCAATTTGGAGTTTAACGGACTCAGGAGTCCTTATTATCACAAAATCAGTTTGATTTCCGGCAATTTCTACAGAATAACGTCTTTCGTGTCCGTTAGTTTTCTACATAACGCCATTTGGCGTGAATAACGGATTCTCAGTCCGTTAGCCCTGGGAAATCCACGAGTTGCAGCAGAGTTAGCCGCCCTCGCCAGAGGTCAGCCACCTACAGCAGATGCCACCGCCCTCGTCAGAGGTCAGCAATCTGCAGTAGTGGCAATCTCCCTCGCCAGAGGTCAGCCACCTACAGCAGATGCCACCGCCCTCGTCAGAGGCCGGCAATCTGCAGCAGAGTCCACCGCCCTCGCCAGAGGTCAGCCACCTACAGCAGAGTCCACCGCTCTCGCCAGAGGCCGGCCACCCTCGGCAGAAAAACAGCTGGAGCAGGGTTTCCCTGCATCCAGCTGTTTTGTTCATATGTCCGATGTTGAGTAGAAGCTGCCTACGCAGAACTTCCCCATCATGTACCCTTACTCTTCCTTCACATCATACAGCACACGCGCCAGCAGGTCCTGGCTGTAGTTGCCGAAATGTTTGCCGTAAATGGTTAAGCCGCGCTTGTTGACCGATCGTTCGTTGACAGCAACCCGGAAGGTGAGCTCGCTCTTGTAATCCAGTTGAATCTGGTCCAGGCCTACGTCCGAAATGCGGCATCCATCGATGAAGCTGCCTTCCTTGTTGATCCGGATCAGCTTCAGCATGCCGTACTGGTTCAAATGGGGCGGCCACCATTCGGGATTGAAGGTGCCGCGTTTGTCGCCGAAATCACCGGGACTTGTCCAGCTGCCAATCTCGATGCCGTTGACATAAAAGAAAATATCCGATGGATAGTTATCGCAATATCCCGGAGCCTCAGAACCGAGCTCCAACGAGAATTGGATCTCGCGGAATGACTGGTTCGACTTCAAATAATTCGGAATCCGGTATTCCAGGAAACCTTCGGTAAGCCAGATGATTTCCGAATGAATCCGCTCTGGATCTGCGAAATAGCGTGGATCGTCAAAATCCCCGATGATACTGTCCTTGGTGGCTAATCCACAGGTCGGAATGACTTGGTAGTCGCTGTAATGCCCAACCTGAATCTCCACCTCGTACAAATTATCAATGTCCTTGCTGCGAAGATCAACCATCAGTGTGTCTTTATTCAAGTAACAAATCTTCTGTATGCCGTGCTTCCCGCCTGTGGTGTTGATCTCGATCAGACCGCTCTCCTCCAATTTCTTGATATGCATGGTGATGGCACCGTTGCTGAGGTTCAGCCTATTTGCCAGATCGTTCAGGTTCAAGCTTTGGTTCTTGGCCAGCAGCTCCAGAATTTGAATGCGAATTTCGGAGCTAAGGGCTTTAAAGATATCAAGCCCGCTCATTAAATCTTTAATGTAGATCATTTTATCTCGAACCTTCTTCCGATTAAGGGATTAAATAACGATGTGTACAGGGAATGATGTTTATTTCAAATAATTATAAATCAACACCAGCGCGAAATAAAGATGTGTTCCAAATCTTCGAGAATCTTGTGAAGAAAAAGATCATTTTGATAGCAGACACTTCTTTTATTTGAGGTTTATATCAAGATAAAAAGCATGGATATCAACAAAATAAGCGAATTTCGACAAAAATAAACTAAATTCTCTACTGAAAATTCATTTATTATTTATTTATATAAATCATTTTATATTTGTATATTTACATAGCACTCCTCATATGATATTTTATATCTGAAAACGAATTCATTCAGGTTTATTTAAAATGTTTCATAATTATTTTAACGGAAGGTGAAGGACTTGGCAGCTGAGAAAATGAAGGCACGGATGATCGTGGATAAGTCGTTTCGAATCGCGCAAGTTGATAACCGCATTTATGGTTCATTCATTGAGCACCTTGGTCGTGCTGTGTATGGAGGGATTTACGAGCCCGGTCATGAGACGGCGGATGCAGGGGGCTTTCGAAGTGACGTGAAGGAATTGATTAAGGAACTGAATGTCCCCATTATCAGGTACCCCGGCGGGAACTTTGTCTCCGGTTACAACTGGGAGGATGGAGTAGGACCCGTGACCGAGCGGCCGAAACGGCTGGAGCTTGCCTGGCGGACGCTGGAACCGAACGAGGTAGGCACGAACGAGTTTATTTCCTGGGCCAAGGAGGTTGGCTCGGAGGTCATGATGGCTGTGAATTTGGGCACCCGGGGTATTGATGCCGCCAGAAATTTGCTGGAGTACACGAACCATCCTGGAGGTACATATTGGAGCGATCTGCGCCGCAGTCACGGCTATAAACAGCCCCACAAGATCAAAACGTGGTGCCTTGGCAACGAGATGGACGGACCATGGCAGATTGGACACAAAACCTCTGCGGAATATGGCAGGCTTGCACTGGAGACGGCAAAAGCGATGCGGCTGGTTGATCCCTCGATTGAACTGGTTTCGTGCGGCAGCTCAAGCACCGGCATGCCAACATTCCCTGAATGGGAAGCCGCAACGCTGGATCATACGTATGAGGCGGTGGACTACATATCCCTGCATCAGTATTACGGTAACCGCGACAACGATACGGCCAATTACCTGGCGCTTACGCTGGATATGGATCACTTTATCCATACGGTCAAGTCCACTTGCGACTATATCAAGGCCAAGAAACGCAGCAAAAAGACGATGTACCTCAGCTTCGATGAATGGAATGTTTGGTATCATTCCAACGATGCAGACAGGCAGATCGATCCTTGGAGCGTGGCTCCGCCTCAGCTGGAGGATGTGTACAATTTCGAGGACGCCATTCTGGTGGGCAGCATGCTCATTACGTTCCTGCGTCATGCAGATCGGGTGAAGATGGCTTGTCTGGCGCAGCTCGTGAACGTGATTGCTCCGATCATGACAGAGAATGGGGGACGCGCCTGGAAGCAGACGATATTTTATCCATATCTTCACGTTTCGAAGTATGGCCGGGGTGTATCGCTGCTGCCGATCGTCGACTCGCCGAAGTATGATTCCAAGGACTTTACCGATGTTCCGTACCTGGATAGTGCGGTTGTTCATAACGAAGCCGACGAAGAGATTACGATCTTTGCCGTGAACCGTCATCTGGAGGAAGCATTGGACCTCGAATGCGATGTGCGCAGCTTTGAAGGATACCGGCTTATCGAGCATATCGTAATGGAGCATGACGACCTCAAGGCCGTGAATACCGCGTCGGAGGAGACGGTAAAACCCCACAACCGGGGAGAAGCCAATCTTGACAGCGGACATGTGACGGCACGACTTGCCAAGGCATCCTGGAATGTTATTCGTTTGAAAAAGGCCTGAGTTAACTTATGGAGCGGTCCCAAGGGCTGCTCCATCTCTCAAAATCATATCAAATTACACACAATATGAAAGCGCTTTCTATTCAGCAGGATACAGAAGTACTGAAGAGCTGAAGTATTGAAGAACTAAAGTATTGAAGATCTGAAGACTGAAGAACTGAAGGCTGAAGTACTGTTTTCGAGTGTAGAGGATATAGGAATGAAAATTGAGGGAGGTCCCGTATGATGAGGAAAAAATGGATAATGGTGCTTATGGTGTTAGGCATGACGCTGTTCCTGTGGGGATGCGGTAAAGCGAACAATACAGGGGGAGAAACCTCGGTTCTGGACGGAGGGGCGGGAGAACGCGCCACGGAGCTTTCCTATTGGACATTCGTTGAGCTGCACGGACAGCATTTTGAGAAGATGCTGGGCAAATGGAACGCCGAGAATCCGGATCGCCAGATTAAGCTGAACGTGACGGTCATGCCATATGACGACATGCACAATAAACTATCCATCGCGGTTCAGTCCGGCACGGGTGCCCCTGATATTGCCGATATCGAGTTAGGCAAATTCCCGGATTTTCTAGCTGGAACTCCGCAGCTGGAAGCGCTCAATGACGTTATTGATCCATACCGAGATACCATCGTCAAATCCCGGATTGATCTTTACAGCAAGGATGGCGTGAATTACGGCGTCCCAACTCATGTTGGAGCCTCCGTGGCCTTCTATAATACCGAAATCCTGGAGGAGGCTGGTGTTAACTATCAGGATATCGTGACCTGGGAGGACTTCAAGCAGGCCGGCATCCAGGTCTATGAAAAAACCGGCAAATATATGGGAACGGCGGATACAAGTGCAGCCTGGCAGGCATCCATGCTGTTGGCGCAGCAAGGGGCCGACCTCACCGACGATTCTGGCAATCCGGTCGTGAATTCGGAGCCCATGATCAAGGCTATGACACTGCTCAAGGATCTGCAGGACAGCAATGCCATTGCGACTATCGCCGGTGGTCAGCCTGATACGGAAGAGGCTTATGGGGAGTTTAATGCAGGGAATTATGCTACCGCCTTCATGCCGCTGTGGCAAATGTCCAGATACACCAACTACATGTCCGATTTATCAGGAAAAATAGCGATCGCACCGATCCCGGTAATTGAAGAAGGCATGCCAAGATCCGTTGGCGGCGGCGGAACCGGTACCGTTGTTACCAAGACCGCAAAGGATGTTCAACTGGCGAAAGACTTCCTGGCGTTTGCCAAATTGTCGCTGGATGCCAACAAAGAGATATGGAACACGCTTGGGTTTGATCCGGTCAATATGGATGTCTGGGATATGAAGGATGTCACGCACAACCCTGAGAATCAGTTTGTCCAATATTTTGTGAACAACCCGTTTGATGTTCTGAATGAGATCCGGGATGAAATCCGGTTAATCAAATCGACCTCCGCTTCGCCCACCATCAACAACGTGCTGTGCACAACGACATTTAATGAGATTTTTGAGGATGGCAAGGACATTACAGAAGCTTTGAACGATGCCCAGAAGCAAATCGAACAGGAATTAAAATGATTCCGGCTCATCGGTAACCATAACGAAGGGCTGCTCATACGATGGGCGGCTCTTATCAAAGGAGTAAAGTGATGATTAAAAAATTTCTGTACTCTCAAAAGGTTGCTCCTTATGTTTTTGTGCTGCCGTTTATTCTGGTTTTCCTTGTGTTCTGGGTACTTCCGTTAGGCAGCTCATTTGGCATGAGCTTTCAGAAGATCCAGCTGGGTCAGGAAGCTGATTGGATCGGCTTGGCTAATTACGAGAAGCTGATGGGGGACGGCATTTTTCTGAAGGCGGTCATGAACAGTGCGATTTACATGCTGCTGACACTCCTTATTCTGATTCCGTTTCCGATGCTGTTTGCCGTGCTGATCAACAACAAGTTTATGTGGGGAAGAGAGTTTTTCAAATCGTCTTTTTTCTTCCCGGCACTGACGTCGGTTGTTGTGGCGGGTACTATCTTCCGGCTGATGTTTGGAGAGATGGAAGGGTCGCTCATCAACAGCATATTGGGCTGGTTCGGGGTGGATCCGGTGAAGTTTCTGAAGGGACAGGTTACCGGCTTCATTGCTTTGGTGGCTCTGGCCACATGGCGGTGGACGGGGGTTAATATGCTGTATTTTTTATCCGGACTCAAGAACATCCCGGATGACTATTATGAGGCGGCATCCATCGACGGGGCTTCGGCCTTTCAGAAGTTTACCAAAATCACGATGCCATTATTGAAACCGACCACGATTTATGTATTAACGATCAGCATTTATGCAGGGCTGGCTATGTTTATTGAGAGTATGATGCTGTGGAACGGCAACAATTCTCCCAAAAATATCGGCCTTACGATTGTCGGTTACCTGTACCGTCAAGGCATCGAGAAGAACAATCTGGGGTATGCGGCCGCTGTGGGGATTGTGCTTCTGGCCATTACCATGATCATTAATCTGACGCAGCTGAAACTCTCAGGAATGTTCAAGAAGGAGGATTGAGGATGAGAAGAGAAACACTGATCAAAGTGATCCTCTTGATTTTGTTCTCCGCACTGTGTTTTCTGATCCTGGTACCCTTTTACGCCGTTACCATCGCGTCCTTTAAGCCCGGTGAGGACTTGATTCGTTATGGCCTGAATTTAAAATTCGATCTGTCGGTAATGAACCTGGACAATTTCACGTATCTGTTTACAGGGAATCATTCTTATTTTATGTGGTTTTTCAACTCCTTGCTGCTTACGGTGGTACAGGTTACATTAACTTTGCTGGTGAGCGCAACCGTTGCGTATGGTTTTGCAGCTTATGATTTCATCGGCAAGAATTTCCTGTTTATATGCGTGCTGCTCATCATGATGGTTCCTTTTGAAATTCTTCTTCTTCCACTGTATTCGCTGATTTACAATCTCGGCCTTATGAACTCATACTCGGCCATTGTGCTGCCGGGGATTGCAAGCGCGGCTACGATCTTCTTCTTCAGGCAGTATTTAAGAGGGATTCCAAAAGAAATGATTGCGGCAGGGCGGGTGGACGGTGCTACGGAATACGGGATCTATGTGCGGTTGATCCTGCCGGTGATGAAGCCATCCTTCGCAGCCATGGCGATCCTGAACGGGATGAACAGCTGGAACAACTTCCTGTGGCCGTTCATGGTACTCAGCGATGACAGCAAATATACCCTTCCGATTGGCTTGAAGACACTGCTGACCCCTTACGGGAACAACTATGATTTGTTGATTGTGGGCTCTTTTTTCTCGATTATTCCGATCTTCATCTTGTTTATGGGCTTCCAGAAGTATTTTATCGACGGGATGACGGCCGGAGCAGTGAAAGGCTAGAACACGTCTGTAGGCGAGGTGCGCGTGCCTTGCGGCGAGTCCATCAAATCCATTATGATACAAGGAAACCTTTCGTATGATGAATTGATTTGATGAATGAGGTGAAATAGTTTGCATCCTGTAACAAGGGCACTGTTATGGATAGGGGGCGCCCTGATCGTGATTGGGCTGCTATGGCCTGTCATTGGCCGATTTGTCGGCAGGCTGCCAGGCGACATCGTTGTGGATAAGCCCAATGTCAAAATCTATTTTCCGATTGTAACCTGCTTAGTCATCAGCGTGGTGGGCTCCTTGATTTTGTTTCTGATCCAGCAGTTTCGCAAATAACGAAATTCATAAGAAAAACGTCTATCGACGTATTTTCTCAGAAGACTGACCGCGGTTAGGGGATGTTTTTCTTGTGATATCAGGAAGGCCTAAACTTCGGAGTTTACACTCTCTGATATCTAAAAAAACAGGCCGGCTAGGGCAAACCCTAAGCCGGCCTGTTTCCATGGAAGAGAGAACACTTACTTCTGAATGATGGTAATCTCCGCATTCGGATCAAGGCTTCTCACGATCGCTTTTAGTCTGGGCATCTCCAGAATATGAACCCGGTAGACAAGCCGGGAGGATTTTAATGAGTTGTTCTCAAATCCTGTATCTTCATTCAAACTCTCCGTTTGGGGTTCATATCCCATGATGGCTTTCATACTGTGTTTGATCTCTGCTTCACTCGTACTATCAATCCGAACCTCCCGTTTAAGCGGAAGACGGGAGGTCGTAATGCGACCCGTCTCCAGCGCCATCAGGCATGCGATGGCAGAATACATCGCATGTTCCCAGCCAAGCAGCAGCCCTGCCAATGTCAGTACCATGATATTGATAAAGATATGGTTGTGGGGCAGCTTCAACCGGGTCAGCAGATGGGATAGCTGCTGCGGCATCTTGGGTAATTGAAGGGTATCGAGGACAACCCCGTAACGAAGGCAGATCCCGATGCCAAGCCCAAGGAAAATGCCGCCAATGCCTGCACTCCCGATCTTGCTGTCCAGTAGAGCAGGCATCGGGAAGAACAGGATCGAGCATATGGAAAAGGTCAGCAGCCCGATCGTTGCCGCAATGGCTTTTTCCCGATTGGACTTGTAATAAACAAGCAGGAGCAAAGGTAAATTGAGTGCAAATAGAAACATGCCTGTATGAAGCCCTGTCAGATGCGAAGCGAGTGCTGAAATTCCTGTCACACCGCCTGCAATGATTCCGCTAGGTACAAGAAACAGATCTAAGCCGAACGCCGCAATCAGTCCTCCGATGGCAGCCATGATCAATCTTCTGGGTGTACTTGCCTTGCTTGCGGCGTCTTGTGCACCGTTCGTGACACGAACCGGGACTTGAACCATAGGCAATGTACCCTCCTTTATCCGCCAAGACTTTCATCCTTTAGCTTCGGTTTAACCGGTTTCTTCTCCTTATGGTCTTTAAATTTAAATATTTTGTTCAAGAAGTTGTATACATGCTTGGATTCCTTGGTCAGCAATGGTCCGAGTATGGCAAGAATGAGCACATACAAGGCTGCAAACGGTTGAATGAAGGCAGCTAGCCCGCCGGCTTTACCCATATTGGCGAGAATAATGGAAAATTCCCCGCGGGAGACAATCGTCAGACCGATATTGGAGGACGCTTTGGAAGACAATCCGGCACTGCGTCCGGCAAGCATACCTGCAATAAAGTTACCCAACAGCGTGATGACAACGGCGATCAACGATAACCATACAGCTCCACCAAGCTCGGATGGTACGATCGTTAAACCGAAGCTAAAGAAGAATATAGCGCCAAAGAAATCGCGGAATGGCAAAATCAAATGCTCAATCCGTTCACGATGCTCTGTCTCTGCCAGGACAAGCCCGACAAGCAGTGCACCGATGGCTTCCGCAACATGAATCGTTTCAGCGAAGCCTGCCAGCAGGAACAATGCGGCAAAAACAACCAGTGCAAATAATTCGTTAGACCGTATATTCAGCGCCCGATTCAGAAGCGGCACGGCTTTTCGGCCCAGAATAATGACAAGCAGCATAAACCCGAGTGCAATAACCGCAGATATCAATACTCCACCCAGCGAAGAAGATCCGCTTAATACGAGACCGGACAGAATAGAGATATATACGGCCAGGAATACATCCTCAAACATGATAATCCCGAGTATCATTTCGGTCTCCGGATTAGCTGTCCTTCTCAAGTCAACGAGCACCTTGGCTACGATAGCACTTGATGAAATTGTGGTTATTCCTGCAACAATCAGTGTTTCCGCCACCGGAAATCCGGAAAAAATTCCGATCATAAGTCCAAGTGTAAAGTTAATGGCAATATAGATGCTCCCACCGACAACGATGGATTTGCCTGATTTGATTAACCGGCCGACAGAGAATTCCAGGCCGAGGTAGAACAGAAGAAACAGTACGCCGATCCGCCCCATGAAATCAATGAGCGGAGCACTTTCTATAAAACGAAAATCAAATGATCCAAAATGAAATGCGTGGGGCCCTACCGCCATCCCTACAAGAATATAGAAAGGGACGACGGAAAACCGGAGTTTAGCTGATAGCAACCCCGCCAGGGCGATCAACGCAATCGCCAGTCCGACTTCTAAAACCAAATGATCCATTCATCAACCACGTCCGTTCATCAAGATTTGTTTAAATAGCCGCTGTTGTTGACGTTCGCCAACGACGACAAGCGTCGAATCTGGCGTGATAATAACGTCAGGCCCGGGATTGATATGTTTGCTGTTTTTGTGAACTGCCGCAATGATGGTTGCACCTGAAGCTTGACGTACGCCCAGATCACCAATGGATTTGCCTGCCCCATAGTAGTGGGGCTCGATGCGGTACCACTCAATAATCAATTCGTCCAGCGCCATATCGATTGTTTCTAGCGCCTTGGGTTTATAGGTCAGACCGCCAACGATGGCGGCAATTTGACGAGCCTCATCATCATCCAGGGAGATCATGGAGATGCTTTCTTCCGGATCGTCATATTCATAATGGTACATTTCACGGCGACCGTCGTCATGAATGATGATGACCAGCTTATCACCACCACGGGTATCGATTACAAATTTTTTGCCAATTCCGGGTAAATCCGTTTCGCGAACATGCATAGGTTAAAATCCTCCTAAGAAAATACACTTTTAGTTATGGGTAGACCAACGTCACACGGATATCCAAATTACGAGTAGCCAAATAAAACAATCCATTCATGATGTTCTGCACAGTCTTATATAAACCTAAGTGCATAGGTCAATCAGCACAGGCTCGTTGTGTTGCTGCATGAGTGATGAAAAATTGGCGAATTTAAGAAACCGCAGTCAGTTTGAATGCGAAAGGGAGGAATAACTAAACGAATATGGATGTGTATTTAATGGGGAATAATAATAAAAGCCGGAGCCGAAGTGGAATAATCGGCCGATAGGGCAGACGTGTTCTGGGAGCCTGCTGCAGAAGGACGGCCGAAAACATTAAGAACAATGGCAAGGAGTTGCCAGCTGCCTTAAGTTTGGAGAGAATTTGAGAGTGTTTCAGAACAGCCGCTTTCAGATGAAGGTCGTTCTTGTAGACGTACCGATCATCTTCAATTTCGTTGCTGTAATACTCTTGGACGGGAATGTAAAGAGCAAATGCCGTAACCAAAACAAGTATCAGCATCCATACGACTCTTGCTGTTTTTAAGAAACGGTTCACAGTTACTCCCCCCTTCGTCCCAAGCTTCTATGTTAATCATAACATAAAAATAATCGTTCTCAAAATGAGAACGATAAATAATTTTCAAACACTTTTACAGATCGATTATATTTTTTACATTATATTGAAGCTTGTCTAATTCTACTTTTTCCGAAGTTTATCGTAATTTTCTGTCTGGGGTTCGATATCGAGTTTCGTTTCATCCTTATCCTCCAAAATACCAAGGACAAGATCATCGATGTTGTCGGTTGCGGCTTGATCCGGACGGTCTGGCTCGGGAATGGGGTCAACGCCAGGGAATTGTCCGTCGAATTCGGGTTTCTTTTTGCTCATTAGGATCACTTTCCTTTCTGGCAATATTTTGGCTCAAAAGGATCGGTTCTATGTAACGAATAAACGCAGGGGAAGAAAGTGAAACAATGAAGGCATAAGCAGAATGGAAAAATTTTTCCTTCTATATAATGTAATTACATATATGAATCTCCTATATAGGAATATGCTAGAATGTACTGGAGGGATATTATACCAGGGGGTTACGATGTCATGAAGAAAAAAATGTTATGCTGTACCCTTGCTTTACTGCTTGTATCAGGCTCGGTCGTATCAGCACATCCGGGAAGAACGGATGCCAACGGCGGGCACACCTGCCGAACCAATTGTGAACGCTGGGGGCTGTCATATGGGGAGTATCATTATCATAACGGGGGAGGAAGCTCTTCCGGCAGCAAGTCGTCTTCATCCGCACCCAAGGCGAAATCATCGCAAAACAGCACGCCTAAGTCCGCGCCGAAGCCGGCTGCTCCGGCCTATGCCAAGTCCGGTCTTAAGGTTTATGTCAACGGCGGCCTGGTGAAATTTGATAGTGAGCCCTTGGTGTATAACAACATCAACTTGGTGCCGCTGCGGGAAATTGCAGAGGGAATGGGGGCTAAGGTCACCTGGAATCGTGAAGCTGCCAGCATTGGTGTGCAAAGAGGGAATCATAAAATAACGCTTACGATCGGAAGCAAAACGATATATTACAACGGTAAATCGGAGACCGTGGCAGTTGCTCCCAAGGTCATCGATGGCGTGACTTATGTGCCTGTTCAGGTATTCGCAAGAGGGCTTGGTGCTGGCATTAACTACACGGACCATGATAAAATTCTGAGAATCGCACTGAAGGAATAAAATGATGACAGCTCGAAAAAGAAGTCAAACAGAGAGGGAGAGTGCAGCTTGAGTTTTTTTGATAAATTTAAGGCCGGCGTGTCAGACGCCGGAAACAAAGCCAAAATCCTGGTTGAAGTTAATCGGTTAAAGCTGCAAAACAACGGTAAGAAGAGTGATATCGATGAGCAGCTGCTGGAAATCGGAAAAGTTGTATTTGCTGCAACTGAGGCGGGGCAATGGCCGCCCGAAGAGGAGAGCATCCAAAGCTATGTAGCCAAGATCCATCAATTGAATTTCGAAATCGAGCAAAATCTGCTTCACATCGCCAATCTTACGGATGAGAAGGTATGCAGAGGCTGTGGCAACAGCTCAGCGCTCAACGCCAAATTCTGTGCCCACTGCGGTCGTACGTTCGAAGTGATCCAAGTGCAATCGGAAGAGTTGCGCAAAGAAATCCCCTTGCTGGAGGAGACTCGAGACCAAGAGGAGCCGAAATAGTAGTTGGAGTATGACAGGATCCATATTTGTTGCTTCATGTAGAGCCGTACCCTGGTTCGGGAATGACCGGGGTATCGGCTCTTTTCTTTTGCCTGGGTGAAGGAAGCCGCATTTCATTACAGAATGATTATAAAGGTGATCTAACTCACCATAAAATCGTTATATAGTAGTATTAGCTTACCAGTTAGAGGGAGTGAGGACATATGCCGAAGAACAAGGCCTGTAATGATGAGTTTATTCAACGAGTGGGTCGAGAGGGGTCAAGGCTGCTAAAAGGTAACGTTCTAATTCTTCTATGTGTATTTCTGATATTCTTTGCTGCCGGATGCAGCGGTCCAAATCCTGCAGAGGAGGACAGCCCGCCGGAAAATCAACCGAAGAGTGCTTCAATCAACATCGTCATTTCGAGTCTCGGGATGACGTTCCCTGCAGGCATGGATGAGAATGACAATCCGTATTTAAATTACATTGAAGAGCGTACCGGACTTGAGATTGGGGTTAATCTGCCGCCGCCTGAGGTATACAACGAGAAGCTTGATGTGATTATGTCTTCAGGCAATTTGCCGGATATGCTTCATACCTATGAGCCGGTATGGTTTGACAACTATGTCAAACAGAAAGCGTTTATGCCGCTGGACGAGTTAATTGACAAGTATGGTCCCCATCTGAGAGAGAAAATTCCGCCGGAGGTGTGGGATCGGGTGAGATATGACGGCAAAATCTATGCGGTTCCCAGCTTGAATGAAGTGACCGGAGCAGAGCTCATGTATGCGCGCAAGGATTGGCTCGATCGGCTCGGCCTGAAACCTCCTGAAACGCTGGAGGAATATTATGAAGTCATCCGCGCCTTTACCCTGGATGATCCGGACGGCAACGGCCTTCAGGATACGATCGGGTTAACCCTTACCTCGAAATTGGGGCGCTCCTCCCCGTTTTTCGGTGCTTTCGGTACGCAGCGGAATATGTGGTTTGAACGGGACGGGCAGCTTGTGAACGGAAACATTTTGCCTGAAACGAAGGAGACCCTCGCATTTTTTGCCAAGTTGTATCAGGAGAATTTACTGGATCGGGAATTCCCTTTGAATTTACAGAACAATCTGTTCGAAAAAATAGAAAATGGCACGGTAGGGCTGTTCTCCGCGGCATGGTATGACACGCGGGGGCCGATTGCGGCCAACATGAACAAGGATCCGGAGGCAGAATGGATTCCGCTTCCATATCCGACTGGACCTTCCGGTTTTAAAGGGGTGGAAGGCAAGGATATTATCCGCGGCTACAATGTCATTCCGGCCAGCTCGGAAAATGCTGCCGAGGTGATCAAGATGCTGGATTTTATCGCCAGTGATTACAAAACGCTGAAGCTGGGCTTCGAGAATGAAATTTGGAAGTGGGAGGACGGGGAGATTGTTACGGATTTTACGCTTCATGACAAGCATTTATATCGCGGGATCTACCAGTCCCTGGTCGACGTGCCGGATGAATTGCTGTTTAAGGAACGGCTTGACTCGCTCGGCGACTTCAATTTATACAACAACTTGCAGATGATTAATCATCATATCATTCCCAACGCATTCTACGGAGTCCCTACACCTGCCATGACAAAGTACAACAATAAGCTTAAAAATCTGGAGGATGTGTTTACGAAAATCATTATGGGACTTGAGCCCCTGGATGCCTTCGATGACTATGTGAAGACGTGGAAGGAAGAAGGAGGAGATGAAATTACGAAGGAAGTTAATGAATGGTATGCCAAACCATGAGGACGATTTGGGCGAGGGAGGGGGAGATGGAATGATGGCGATGTTTCGCTGGATCAGGGATCGATTTTCGCAAAATATTCAAACCCGGCTGACCGGTTATTTTCTGCTGATCCTGCTGCCGCTGGTCATCATCAGCCTGTTTGCGGTAGAGCGGTCCAGAGCCATTCTCTATGAACAGGCCGTCGAACGGACAGAGATGGCCTTATCGTCTGCGATGAATCATTTTGATCTGGCACTGCAAAATGTGGAGGAGATCTCTTCCCTGATCTCGGGTGATCTTAGAATGAACGAGCTGCTCAATAAAAACAGCACCAATTTCTCACCTCAATCGATTGTGGATTTCTCCTATATTCTGGATCAGTTATCGGATTTTGTGTCGGTAAACCGGTATGTCTCCCATATTACCGTGTACCACCAGGCATCGAACATGTTTATTTCCACCCATTACGGAGGTAAAAGGTTGACGGGCGAAACTCAGCAGGAATGGCTCGTCGAAGCTGCCCGGAGAAACGGGACGGGGATTTCCTACGTTATGTCGGAATACCCTGTGGCGGAAGGCGTCTCTTTTGGTCAGATGACCAATACGGACAGCATTTCCTTGATTCGGGCCATGGACTTATATAACGGTGAACGGCAGTCGAACCTGCTGGTCGTGTCTTTCAGCGAGAGCAAGCTGTTGAATATTATCAAGACGCTGCTGCCTTCGGAGAACAGCCGGATTGCCCTGTTAAACGAAAAGGGAGAAGTGGTGGTGGAGACCGGCAGAGTGTACGAGGAGGAGATCTCCGACAAAGAGATGACCGTCACCATTGACTCGGATTATTCAACATGGCGTCTTGAGCTGGTCCAGCCGAAGAGTGAGCTGTATAAAGAAACCGATCAGCTGCGCTTGTTCACGGTTGCGATTATCGTGCTTAGCGTCCTGCTGGCCATCATTATTTCGTGGGTGGTTTACAGTGGAATTGCGTCCCCTGTACTCAAATTGGCACGCGGAATGAAGCGGCTCAGCAGCGGGGAGCTGAACATCCACGTTGATACCAAGCGAAAGGACGAGTTCGGTTTTCTTATCCAGTCGTTTAACAAAATGGCTGTGGTACAGAAGCATCTGATCGAGGACCATTATGAGCAGCAGCTGAGATTGACCACAACGGAGCTGAAATTTTTGCAATCCCAGATCAACCCGCATTTTCTGTACAATACGCTGGATTCGATCTATTGGACGGCGAAGAATTATGATGCGGATGAGATCAGCGAGATGGTCATGAATCTGTCGAAGTTTTTCCGATTGAGCCTGAACAAGGGCAGGCAGGTGTTCACGATTGAGGAGAGCATCACCCACCTGCACTACTATTTGCGCATTCAGCAGCTTCGCTTCATGGACAATTTCACCGTAGACTATCAGATTTCGGAAGACAGCAAGAGAGTACCACTCCTGAAGCTCCTGCTTCAGCCCTTGGTAGAGAATGCCATCATTCATGGCATGGAGGGGAAGTCATCAGGGGGATGCCTGAAGATTTCCAGCTGCATTGAGAAGGGGAATACGGTAGTGATCAGTGTGCAGGACAATGGACCGGGCATCGGAGAGGAACGGCTGCGTTACATACAGCATGAGCTTGCAATGATGGGCTCCCGGAGCGTGCCGGCTTCCTCCCAGGATGAGGAGAATGTGAAGGATCTGTTTGGTCTTCGTAATGTATTTAGCCGGATGAAGCTGTATTACGGCAGGGAGGCCAATCTGACGGTGCACAGTGTGTCTGGCGAAGGCACAACCGTCACCATCTCCATTCCGCTGGACCGCTGCAAGGAAGTTAATATGGAGTTATAGTTCATATCCAGTTGGCTTAAAAGGGGAGGACCTGAATGAATCTCATGATTGTGGAAGATGAACCTCGGCTGCGCAATGCACTAGCCCACAATATCCCGTGGGACAAACACGGGATTGAAGTGGTGGGAATGGCATCTAACGGAGTCGAGGCACTTGAGCTAGTGAGCAGGAAGAAGCCTGATATTATGCTGATCGATGTGCAGATGCCTGAAATGGATGGACTGACGCTCCTTGGCGAACTGCGAAGCCGGCAGGAAATCAGCAAATTAATGAAAATGATCATCCTGAGCGGACATGATAACTTTGAATTCGCGCAGATTGCGCTGGAATACGGGGTGTCCAAATATTTGTTGAAGCCGGCCGGCGAGGAAGAAATTCTCGAGGCTGTGCTGGAAGCGAGACAGCAGCTTCGAGGGGATCTGGAGCAGTGGCAGCGCAAGGCGGCGCTGGAGCAGAAATGGAAGGATAATCTTCCGTATTTGCAAAACCTATTTTTCATCCAATGGATCAGCGGCAAATATACGAGGCAGGACATTCTCAGCAAGAGCAGGGAGTTATATATTCCGCTGAAGGAGCATGACCGTATTGCGGTGGCTGTGGTGGATCTGGACCCGTTGCCTGAGCATGAGACCCGGTTTCAACGTGGAGATGTGGAGCTGCTGCAGTTTACCATGCAGTGCCTGGCGAAGGAGCTGCTGCCCCATCCTTCCCGCTGGATTACATCGGATTCGGGCAACCTGCTGCTGTTGGTGCTGATTGTGGAGGAGGACCAGGATGCCAAGGAGGCCATGCTGCGGCTGAACGCGGATGTATCCAAGCTCCTCTCGCAAACGAGGGAAGTGCTGAAGTTAACGGCAAGTGCGGGCATATGTGCATCCATCGGCACGATTGAAGAAATGAGCCTGCTGTATGTACAGGCCTGCCGGGCCCTGCAGGAGCGCGTCGTGTATGGACACGATCTCGCGATTCCTTACCGGGAACAGCTGAGACGGGATATCCAGGGCGTGATCGTGCAGCAGAACCTGGAGAAGGCACTTGAGATCGCGCTGGAAACGGCGGACGAAAGTAAGGCGCTGGAGGCGCTCAAGGGGTTGTGGGAGGAGGCCTTTACGAGATCCGAATCCTCGGACGAATTCCATGAGGCGGTTCTTTATATGAACAGTTTTTTCACCCGAATGATCCAGAAGCAGGGCTGGACGGTGAAACGCGTGGTTGGCGAAGATATCGATTATTTCCAAAACGTCAAACTGCTCAGCACTAAAATGCAGACGTTCTCGCTCCTGGAGCGAACGGTGAAACATATTGTCGCGTTTATGAGCGAGCAGCGGAAAACGACGAGCAATCAGGTGGTGAAGGATATTCTGAATCTGCTTGAGGAGGAGATGGACCAGGAGATTACGCTGCATACGGTAGCAGACCGTTTATACGTCAATTCCTCCTACCTCAGCCGGCTGTTCAAGCAGGAAATGGGGGTAGTCTTCTCTACCTATGTGCTGGAGCGCAAAATGGAGCGGGCCAAGTCGCTGCTGCAGGATGGATTTAAGGTGTACGATGCCGCCAGGCTGGTCGGGTACCGCGATGTCAGTTACTTCACCAAGGTGTTTCGCAAGTATTGGGGCGTGAACCCGGGGGAGTTTAAGGGATGAGCATGCGGGAGAGGCTGTACGGCACTACTGCACACATCTGAAGCCCGCTACGCGGTCATATCGTTCCTCCAATCGCTGTTGTCGCCGAATTTCCAGGAATGATGATGACAGCGGAAGAATTTCGGCTCCAGATTATGCTTTCGATGTGAGTTTTCCTATGGAAAACTTTCAGCCGACCGCTACCGCTTTTCCGGAATCGATACGTCCTCTCCGTTGGTACGTGCGGGTCATGCCCACAAAAAACGTATCCCCCTTTGAAGTGGGGAGAGGAAGAAAGGTGGAAGCCCGCTCCGCGGTCGTATCGTTCCTTCAATCGCTGTTGTCGCCGAAATTCCTGGGATTATGATTACAGCGGAAGAATTTCGGCTCCAAAGGCGACCACTATCGTTTTTCCGGAATCGATACGTCCTCTCCGCTGGTCCGTGGGGGTCATGCCCACAAAAAGCTTCTCCCCCTTGTAGTTGGGGGGAGGAAGAAACGTGAAGCCCGCTACGCGGTCATATCGTTCCTCCAATACCTGTTGTCGCCGAATTTCCAGGAATGATGATGACAGCGGAAGAATTTCGGCTCCAGATTATGCTTTCGATGTGAGTTTTCCTATGGAAAACTTTCAGCCGACCGCTACCGCTTTTCCGGAATCGATACGTCCTCTCCGCTGGTCCGCGTGGGTCCAAACCGCCCCAAAAAGCCTCCCCCCATGAGGGTGGGGGAGGTAGAGATGTGGAAGCCCGCTGCGCGGTCGTATCGTTCCTCCAATCGCTGTTGTCGCCGAATTTCCAGGAATGATGATGACAGCGGAAGAAATTCGGCTCCAGATTATGCTTTCGATGTGAGTTTTCCTATGGAAAACTTTCAGCCGACCGCTACCGCTTTTCTGGAATCGATACGTCCTCTCCGCTGGTCCGTGGAGGTCATGCCCACAAAAAGCTTCTCCCCCTTGTAGTTGGGTGGAGGAAGAAACGTGAAGCCCGCTCCGCGGTCGTATCGTTCCTCCAATCGCTGTTGTCGCCGAATTTCTGGAATGATGGTTACGGAGGAAGAAATTCGGCTCCAAATTATGCTTTCGATGTGAGTTTTCCTATGGAAAACTTTCAGCCGACCGCTACCGCTTTTCCGGAATCGATATGTCCTCTCCGCTGGTCCGAGTGGGTTCATACTACCCCCAAAGCCTCTCCCCCTTGAAGTGGGGGAGGGGGTAAAACGCAGCGCAGCAGAGCGCGCGCAGTACATAAACTAACCAAACGAGCCGTTCGGGGCATACATCCCGAACGGCTCGTTTGTTTATCCCTCCAGACCCAACCATCGGCAGGACGGAAGTAATCACCCGCATGGGCGCTTCAGATGGTTGTGCAGAAAGGCTAAGCTCAGCGCAGAGCAGACGAGGCGCTGCCTTTGGCGACGGTGCACGGCAAGCCATAAATCGACCGCCTAAACCCTATTGAGTAAGCTTCAACGGAGCAGGCGGAATTGTTCTGGAGAAGCGGCAGCGGTCCCCTTTATCCCCGGATTTCCACATTATCTATCCATTCAGATGAAATCCGGGGGTAACAGGGATCGGAAGAACAATCCGTATGCGGAGTGATGAACCATCCTCTTTTTTGGCAGTGTATGCTTTGAATTTCAGATTTGAATTTCGTTGGCAGCAATTAGCCGATCGTGACAAGTTAACACCTCATGAAATACCTGCCGCAACCTCATGTCATAATTACTGACGTCCATGCCCCAACACAACATCATATTACCATAAATAGTAATCATCCTCGCCTACTCAGTCTCCTCGGCGCGAATTACAATGTGTAGTAACCAAGGAGATTGAATCAATAGAGAGGGGGAGACGAGTCGATGAAACCCACGATAGAACCATCGCCGGCACCGCATAGAGAGATAAAACCAAAACGAGGATACTGGGGCCGTTTAGGGACGGACATTTGGAAAGAGTGGGATCTTTACCTGCTGCTCGTGCCGGGCATCTTGTTCATTTTACTGTTCAAATACACACCGATGTACGGGATTACGATTGCATTTAAGGATTTCAACATCTTCGCCGGATTTGCCGACAGCCCGTGGGTAGGATGGAAGCATTTCGAGAAGCTGTTCACGTCGCCGGACTTTGCGCAGGTATTCAAAAATACGGTTATCATCAGCTTCCTGAAAATCGTGATTTTGTTTCCTCTCCCCATTATGATTGCCCTGATGCTCAATGAGCTGAGGAATATGGTATTTAAACGCACGGTGCAAACCGTCATCTATCTTCCGCATTTCCTGTCCTGGGTCATCGTTGGCGGATTGTTTATCGATCTCCTCTCAACAAACGGAGGAATCGTCAACAAATTGCTGGTATCCCTGGGGATGGAGCAGATTGCTTTTTTCCTGGATAACAGCGTGTTCCGGGGCGTGCTGATCACGTCCGCAGGCTGGAAGGAAACGGGCTGGAGCACGATCGTATATTTGGCAGCGTTTACAATGATTGACCCGATGCTGTATGAAGCCGCGAAGATTGACGGGGCCGGACGCTGGAAGCAGCTGTGGCATATCACGCTGCCGGGGATCGCGCCGATTATTGTCCTGATGTTTATCCTGCGGCTCGGGAACGTGCTGGAAGCGGGAACGGAGCAAATTCTTGTCATGTATAATCCGGTGGTGTACCAGGTGTCGGATGTCATCGGAACCTATGTATACCGGCAGGGTCTCGGGAACCAGGATTACAGCTTCTCCACCGCGGTTGGCTTGTTCGAAGCCATTATATCCTTCACGTTGGTCATCATTGGCAATTCTATGAGCAGAAAATACTTACAGCGCGGGATCTGGTAAAGAAAGGGTGGCGCATATGGATCACAAAAAAGCTTTGGAAGGAACAAACACCACCCGAGGTGTCATCCAAACCTCGTTTTCGGAAAAATGCTTCTCGGTATTCAATTATGCTTTTTTCATTGTGATGGGCTTAACCACGCTGCTGCCTTTCATGAATTTGATCGCCAAATCCTTGAGCAGCGAGGGCGCCGTCATATCAGGGCAGGTAGGGCTGCTCCCGGTCGGGGTTCAATTCGAAACCTACAAATATGTGCTTCAGGATTCCATGTTCCTGAATTCGCTCAAGGTGTCCATTTTTTTGACAGTGGTTGGAACGGCCTGCAGTCTGTTCCTGACTACGCTCACGGCTTATCCGTTGTCCAAATACCGACTGCGGGGACGAAAAGGACTGCTGTTGATCTTCGTATTCACGATGCTCTTCAGCGGCGGCCTGATTCCGACTTATCTGCTTATGCAGAACTTGAACTTGGTAAACTCCTTCCCGGTGTTGTTCCTGCCAGCGATGGTGAATGTGTACAACATGCTCATTATTAAAAACTATTTCGAGGGTCTTCCGGATGAGCTGGAGGAATCCGCCAAGCTGGACGGCGCGGGGAATATCCGCATCCTCGTCTCGGTCATTGTGCCGCTCTCGCTTCCCGTCATGGCAACGATTGGATTGTTCTTTGCGGTCGCTTTCTGGAATGACTATTTTGCGGCGATGATCTACATTACCGATCCGGCGATCAAACCCATGCAGCTATACCTGAAGGAGCTGCTGGTTTCGTCCAGCGGGGACTTCCTGAAGGATAATGTCGACGCCGCGATTAACGCAACACCTCAGTCCATACAGGCTTCTTCGATCCTGCTGGCAACGATCCCGATTTTGCTGGTGTATCCATTCCTGCAAAAGTACTTTGTCAAAGGCGTGCTGGTAGGTTCGGTTAAAGGTTAGATTCATCAGGTGTTTCTTAAGAGACAAGGAAGTACCGGAGGGTTACCTGCCTTATTTCGCAGGAAAAATGTTCGCTATAAGCGGTCGATCTTCAGAGAAAGCACGTCGATAGACGTTTTTCTTAACATTATTATAATTTCCGGGGTCCCCACAAAGTACCTGAATGGACTTCGGAGCAAGGCCCCACTTTGTGGGGTTCTCTGATAAAGGTGGTGATGCGCTTCGTATTGCTCAGGTGGCAGGATTCATTGAATTTCTCAATCACAAGGAGGGTTATCCATGATTAAGATTAAAAAATCCGCAGTATTGGCTGGAATTCTCGGATTTACGCTGGCGCTGTCCGGATGCGGCGGCGGGGGAGGCGGCACGACCGATACACCGGCGGCCCAGCCTTCGGATACGCCGGCTACGACCCCGAAAGATGAAGGGGACGGAGGGAAAACTGCCGAAAAACCGGGTCTGCGCATGATTATGCAATATGGATTGTTTGATCCGAAGACCGAATACGTGGCCAAGTACATCCAGGAAAGAACCGGATTCAATGTGGAATATGAACTGCTGCCGGCAGAAAATGCGGACGAGAAGCTTAACCTGCTTGTGTCCAGCAAAGACAATTATGATCTGGTGAAATTGAATGCAGCCCAGTTCTACAATCTGGCATCTGCGGGAGCACTTGAGCCAATTGATGAGCTGCTGGAATCCCACGGCAATTATATTAAGCAATCCATTAAGCAGGAATCCTTCGGAAGCGCAACAATTGACGGCAAGATATTCGGCATTCCTGAAACCGGAGCAGGCGTAAGCATCGGTGAGGAGCTGGTGGTCAGACAGGATTGGATGGATGAATTGGGACTGTCCACGCCTACGACCGCAGATGAGCTTTACAATGTGCTCAAAACGATCAAAGAGAAGAAAAAGGTAATCCCGCTCACGATGAGCAAAGATTCCCTTTATGGCGATATTGCCACAACATTCGGCATTTTGACGGATTGGAAAGAAGTTGACGGCAAGCTTCTGCATCGGGCAGAGCAGCCTGAGATGAAAGAATATATTACGTTTATGAACAAACTGTACAAAGAAGGCTTGCTCGATACCGAAACGCCGATCAATACGGCGCAGAAATCCATCGAGAAATTCTCGGGCGGCAATGCTGCGATGTATAAGCTGGCCTGGTGGAATGCAGGAACAACGATTGCAGCTCTGGAGAAAAACTTCCCGGATGCCAAGACATCCATCATTCCTTATCTGAAAGGCAAGGATGGCAAAGCCGTTGTCGGGGCCAAGGCGAACACTACTTGGTATGTGGCCATTCTGAAATCCTCGAAGAACAAGGATGCGGCCATGGAATTCCTGAACGCGAAGATGGAGCCTGAGACGTTCAAAGGCATCGCGCTGGGTAAAGAAGGCGTCCATCATGAAGTGAAGGACGGTAAGTACTATCCAATTCTGCCGATCTTTAATGATGAGCTCAACAATGCAAGCAGTTTCCTGACAGGTGTCGATGAGGAGAAATATCCGATCTACTGGCAGGCGCGTGTACGTAAAGATCCAATTCTGCAAGCGCATTTCGAGGCCTTCCAGAAAAATGCCGAGGGTATTATCGTAGTGGATCCGATGTCAACGGCACCGCCAATCGAAGCTGTATCCAAAAATCTGCTGAAATTGACAACCATGCTGGATGACAATGTGCTGCAATTCATTTCCGGAGCGAAGCCGATTGATGCATACGATCAATTCCTTGCTCAATGGAGAGCTGAGGGTGGAGCCGATATGGTAAACGCAGCGAATGAATGGTTTCAATCCACGAAGTAAATGATTTCATTTGAAGAAGCAGTCTGCATTTGCAGCTGCTTTTTCAAAATTAAGAATAAAGAGGTGTTGGTTGAATTTAAAGAGCACGGTTCATTCTTAATAAAAGAAGGGTGGTAATCATTAATGTATCGTTTATTTCGCAGGCGGATTGCTCTGCTACTCAGTCTTTCGCTGATCGTATCACTCATCGTGCCGGTTGGTTCTTCCGCGTTCGCGGATAACGAAGCTTCCCCGGCTCAAAGCGCGAGTCCCGACCCGGTTACGCTGGTCTCCCAAGGCGGACAGAGTCTGGAATTTACGGATATTAACGTGGCAGGTGACCCGCTGGAAGGGGAAAATGATTATTTGGCACTGTACACCAGCGGTGCAACCGTTACGGGTTCCGTATATACCGGCGAGGTGTGGGTTCCGACGCTGCAGGTTGCGGTTGCTGTGGATGCAAGCGGCATCGTGCAGGATATCGTTGGACCGGACAGCGATCCGCCGACTGCCTGGGATCCCGGCACATTGCTGCCGATTCCTGTTGGGGGTTACGTTGTTGTAGCTGGCGGCACCAATGCGTGGGATCAATCCCTTTTTCAGAAACCTCTCTTTAATCATAACAAAACGGGAGACTCGGTGAAGCTGATGCAAGCTGGAGTAGAGGTGACTGCGGCCGATTTCCTGCCGGGGCAGCCAGGCCCAGGTCCGGATCCGCTGCCGCCGGAGCTGCATCTGATCACACAAACGGATACGATTGTGGATATTCCGGTCATTGAGATTGCGGGTTTTGTGGCGAACTATGCCGAGGACCTGGATTTACGCGTCACCGTCAATGGCGATGAGAGCACGCTTACAGCGGATGGGGTGTTTCGCACGAATGTTTATTTGGAACCGGGTCCGAACGCAGCTGAAGTTAAGCTGTTCAAGGGAGAGGGCGAACTGGCTGCTCAAACGCTGAACATCGTGTATGAACCGATTGAGAACCAGGATTATATTGAAGTTGAGGCGGCGCCAAAGGACATTACCATCGACATTGAAGGTCCGCGCAAGCAGCTGGATTACGTTGACAAGGATGTCACGGGCGTGCCTAACATCGTGGCGGTATTTACAAGGGATTATGGCACCTCCATCACGATTCCTCAGACCAATGTTGCCGTGCAGGTGGATGCCAACAATCGTGTACTAAGGGTCATTAATCCATCCATCGACGGCAAACCTCCGGTATGGACTGGACCGACCGATCTTGAAATACCTGAAGGCGGTTATGTGCTGATGGCACAGGACAACAGCTATGCAGGCAATAACATCAAGCGGTATTTGGCCGAGAACTTTAAGGTTGGGGACATGATTAAGCTGCGCAAGAACGGAGAAGTGGTACAGGTACGCGACATCATGAGCGGCAACGGGCTTATTGCCCGGCTTACGCTGGATAACCAGGCGATGTATACGGTAACGGAAGGCAGCACCGTGATTTCTGGCCGCATTGACAACATGGACGATATCACGGCGATTAAACTGCTGATGAACGATAACGAGATTTCTTTTCAAGCAGATGGTTCATTCTCCTACACTTATACGCTTGCGAATGGGACCAACTATATCGAAGTCAAAGTGCTGAAGAATGACATCGAGCAGGATGTTCGTCATCTTGCGGTGTTTGCAAGACCTGGATTTTCCCCGGAAAAAGAAGTTATTCTCTGGGTGGACCAGGCTTCCAATGCGAGAAAGTTCAAAACCAGCGAGGATGTTCTGGCTTTTCTGACAAAAGCCAAGGAGACGGGTGTTACTTCGATTGCGTTTGATGTAAAAGGCGTTGAAGGGTATGTATCGTATAAAAAGAATGACCTGACAGGCAGACCTTACGTCAGTGAGATCAAGGCACCCGAAAAAGCGGGAGCAAGCCCGGATCTGGACCTGCTGCAGGAGTTCATTGACCACGGCCATGCGCTTGGTTTGGAGATTCATGCGGCAATCAACGTGTTTGCCGAGGGATCGATCGCTCATAACGAGTATGCGGTTCTGAACGATCACCTCGACTGGGAGGAGCGAGTGTATTTTCCTGAAAACAACGGGGAGATCAAGCGTCTTCGCGAAAGCAAAAAGCAGGGCTTGGTAGCCTTTGTCAACCCGTCCAATGACGAGGTTCGAAATTATCAGCTTAGAACCTTTGAAGAAATCATGAAGAACTATGATGTGGACGGCGTTATCCATGACCGGAGCCGGTATGACAACGAAGGGGCCGATTTCAGTGACGAAACCCACGTGAAGTTCGAGCAGTTTTTGCAGGCCCGGGGCAAGCAGCTTGTCAACTGGCCAAACGATATCTTCTACTATGAAAACAATGCAAGAGTATACGGCCCACTGATTCAGGATTGGTGGGAATTCCGCTCAGGGACGATTCAGAGCTTCTTCGGCGAAGTGAAGACGCTGGTGGATTCCTACGAAGCGTCAAAGGGAAGAAAGATCGAAGTCTCCTCCTATGTAGGATCCTGGTACGAAACGTATTATTTGAACGGCGTTAACTGGGGCAGCAAGAACTTCCGGTTTAATCCCGCGCTCGGCATGCCGGACGAATCGGTGTATACGCCGGAATATTATCAGACCGGGTATATCGAGCATTTGGATTTCCTGATGATCGGGGCGTATCAAACCACCAGTCAGGAAATTCAGAAATACATCACGCTTGGCAACATCGTTACGAACGGGGAAATTCCGCTGTATGCGGGCATTGCGATGAACAATGTGCAGGCACCGGCCGTTCAGCGCGAAGTGTTCCAGGCGGGCTTGAAATCCACGAACGGACTTATGCTGTTTGATGCATCCCAGGTCAACTGGCCGATTGCGGCAGCTGCTCTGCAGGATAAGGAGTGGGTGAAGGATTACCAGCTTGGCATGAGTTTGCCTGGAAGTCCGGATTCATTCCTCGAAGGCAATTTCTATAATATTAACCGGATTGAGGGCAACGTCAATGTGATGACGGAGGCCTTCGGTTACTCAACCGGTACGAACCGCTTCGGGGTTGAAGTGGTTGTGGACGCCACGGGTCACGTCACACGCGTGGTCAATCGGAACCAAGCCATTAAATGGAGCTGGGGATCGCCGGAGGAGAACAACAGCGTCATTCCGCAAGGCGGCTTCGTGATTTCGACGCTGGATCCTTCAGGCACAAGAACGCTGCGGCAGCTTGTTGCCAATGCCTATAATACGGGCGACCAGGTTCGTTCGGCGGTACTAAGCGGACTGATGGATGATGAAGGCAAAGAAACGCGCGACAGCCAGCTTGCATTAAAAGGCATGGTTGAAGTTCTGGGACCAGGCAAAGCAACCGTGAAGGTTAATGGTGCGGAGGCCGTCATGTCAGCGAGCGGAGAATTTACTGCCAATATTCCGCTGGCGACCGGTGTGAACTCCATCACGGTGGATGTATTCGTTGACGAATACAAAACAAACAGTAAAACATTTGAGGTGATCCGGACCTCAACGGGTGATGGCGGATCGGAGCCAGGCCATCCAGGTTCTCCGGGCAGCGGCTCCGGTTCATCCGGTGGAACGACATCTCCTAAACCACCTGTGCCAGAGCGCCTGAGTATCAAAAAAGAAACGGCTGAGGGTGGTCGTACGGTCATCGTAGCGGATGCAAGCGAGAGCGCCATGCTCGCGGATGTGGAACGTCTCAGCAAACTGCCTGCGGCCTCGCGCCTGCTTACGTATACGGTGACGGACACGTCGGATTCCGTCGTTCTTCACTTGCCGGTTCAGGGACTGAGCGCTGCGGTGAAGGAGCTACCAGGGGGATCCATCCTGTTGGAATCCTCCCTTGGCCGCTTGGAAATTCCGCTGCAGTCGCTGACGGAAGCGCTGCAGCGTCGGGGGGCGGCCGATAGCCTGCAAATTCGCATCGGTTTTGCTTCGAAAGAAGAAGAGGACCGGATGAAGGCAGCCATGGAGGATGGAGCCTCCATGCTGGATGCGTCGCTTGCCTTAACCTTGGCTTGGAAACAGGGTGACAAATTATCGACGCTGCCAGCACTGAAGGGAGCTTACGCGAAGTTTACCAAGGTGCTGTCCCGTGTCGTCAGCCCATCCCAAACGACGGTGTTACGATGGGATCCGGCATCCGGCAAGGCAGTGTTCGTGCCGGCACTCATTCGAACGGCCAACGGAAAATCCCATGCGGAGTTTAAATGGACGGAGAGTGGAGTGTATTCCGTTGTCTCCTATGCGAAGACGTTTGCGGATTTAACAAGTCATTGGGCACGCGAGGACGTATCGCTGCTGGCTTCGAAAAAAGTGATCGAGGGTTTAAGTGATACGCGTTTTGGTCCGAATGAGCCGATCACGAGGGCGCAGTTTACCGCGATGCTCGTTCGTGCTCTTGGACTGAAGGAGCAGGGAGCCGATGCGGGCTTCCAGGACGTGAAGACAAACGATTGGTATGCAGCCGCTGTGGCCACTGCTGTGGAGAATGGGCTGATCGAGGGCTTCAGCAATGGTACGTTCCGTCCGAACGAAGAGATTACACGTGAGCAGATGAGTGTCTTGCTGCTCCGGGCGCTGAAGCTTGCCGGAACGGAATTGGAGGCAGGAGACCCCGCATCTATATTGGAAGGATTCAAGGATCGCGACAGCATTGCAGCCTGGTCGGAAGAGGCCGTATCGGCCATTGTAAGATCAGGCCTGATGGAGGGACGTTCGGCCGACAGGTTCGTGCCGGGAGCTCATTCCACCCGGGCTGAAGGAGCGGTAGTATTAACCAGAATGCTGCAGATGGCAGAATTCATGAATCGATAAAGTCAAAATCCCCGTTCGTTATCAACGAACGGGGATTTTTTATGTATTAGGCCTCTGGAATAGCACAGATCTTGATGCAGCTTTAGTCCGAAGCAGCCGAAAACAGGTGTCAATTGCTATCCGGGCTACCTAATGAATTCAGGAGCTCCGCCGCGATTAAAGCGAATGCGCCAATTACCAGCAAAACAACAACCATGATAATAACAAATGTCTTACCGTTCATCATATTCACCTCTTGATCGGTCATTTTTTTCATATAAAACCGATTATTTCAAATAATAGTAAATATTTCGTTTACTATCTTTATTTTAATAATGATAGGATTTAAACCGTATCCTGGCAATGGATGAATCATTGCTGCTTCTGTTAATTATACAATACATGAATCCTATTTGAATGGAATGGAAAAATTGAAAAAACCTCTAAAAATCACTCTAATCGTTTCTATCATCTTGAATGTTTTATTGTCTGCTGTATTTCTATTTCAATACACACATCATAAAAATAATTATGGAATCGGAGATACCAACTCGTACAGAATATTTATCCACAGGCTTGAGTATTTCAGTCAAACGATGGGTGAGGTCGTAGAAACAAATGGAAAAGTTGAAAATATGAATCTGTTGATTAACGCAGATGAAAGGCTTAACTTATCCATTCATTCGTTTATACGATTTGAGAATTCTATGGCTTCAACCAAGATGAACTCGCATAGCATAGAACTATTTTTATCTTATATCGACGAGGCAATGTTTGAACGGATGTCTGCATTTAATTTAGAAGATTATGATATTAGCACGTTTGAAGACTTGAAAAACCGAACAGATGAATTGCTCCGTCTTTTGCCTGATGCCTATAATCCTCAAGATCAAAAACGATTCATTGAAACTATAAACGATATCATTCTATAAGGTTTGCGTATCCCTTGTCTATTCCAGCGACTCATAAATTTGAGCGAGCATATCGCTCGCAAACGACATGAGTTCATCCGGTGCGGAATCCGCAGCATTACGGGCACCGCCGCTATATTGAGCTAAAGCGCGCTGAATCAAGGGACGATACTTGGAGGGGAGTGCGTGCAGGCCCCATTCACCGCCTTCTTTTTTGGAGGATACCACGCCCTCCTTCAGATAGTACAGCACTCGGCACAGGTTCAGCGTATAGTACATGGGTGAGTTGGTGATGTCCTGCACCGCTCCTTCCACATCCTGTACAATCGCCTGGATGTAATACTGCCGGTCGATAAGATCAAAGATTTCTCGAACCGGTTTCCCGTACAAAGCAATGCCGCGATGATAGATCACGGTGTAATGAGCGGCCAAGTCAGCGTCCTCGAATCCACCACAAACATATTCGTTGTCGGTCAGGTACCTCTCGCGATGAAAGGCGGAATAGTGGAATTCGAACGGGGGCGGATACACGAAATTCTGCAGGCTGGATTCCAGAACAAGGCTAAGCTCCAATCCCTGCTGATTGGGCATGGTATCGTGTAAATCAATGATGTTCTTGGCAAGCCGTCTCATCTGCTCCCGGGTCAGCTTGTCCCGTACCACGAGCAGCAGATCCACATCGCTGGTGTCCGGGTTGAAACATCCCATTGCCAATGACCCATGCAAATATATGCCGACCAGATTGCCACCAAGCTCCTCTTTAAATAATTCTACAACACGATTCAAAACCAAGGGTGTGTCCAACTTGATGCCCACCTTTAACTTATGTGATATTCATCCATTATGTTTGGGGATTATTTCCTTGTCAATTGGCGGCGTTGGCTGCAGCCGTTACAGTAATTGGGGCAGACTACACCTGGCAAGCAGGGGAATTGTACCTGTGCATCGAAGTGAAACAGTGGACTATTTATTTGGTGAAAGGACGGAGTTATGGCTACATTGAATCAGGACCAACCCGGCGCTGTCGAGGTATATGCAATCAAGAATTCGGACCATATCCGTGATGAGACGTTCCGAGCCTTATTCCTGACGTTGTCACCCCAAAGGCAGGACTACGTATCCAAATTCAGAAGGGTGAGCGATTACCACCGCTCAGTGCTTGGAGATGCCATGGTCCACCGGGTTCTTCGAGAGAAGCTGGGGCAAGGTCGCAATCACATAGAAATCATAAGAAATACATATGGCAAGCCGTTCCTGAAGGATTATGAGAACCTGCATTTTAATATCTCGCATTCAGGGCATTGGATTGTGTGCGCCGTCAGCCATGAGCCCGTCGGGATCGACGTGGAGAAGATGGAGGCCATCGATATGGATATCGCCAAGCGCTTTTTCCATAAAACCGAGTTTCACGCACTGTTAGACCGTGATCCGTCGGCGCGGCTTTCTCACTTCTTTGATCTGTGGACGTTAAAGGAAAGTTATATTAAGGCAGTGGGCAAGGGGCTGCACCTGCCGCTGGATTCTTTTGCATTGGAATTGAAGGAGGGCAAGTGGGCACCTGTTGTTGGGGAGAGTGGAGAGACGTATTCTTTTAAACAGTATGCACTGGAAGAAGGCTACAAGCTGTCGGTATGCAGTACCTGCCAGCATTTCCCCGAACGCATCCGGTTCGTAACGGCTGAGGAGTTGTGAATAGTCAGGAAAAAAACCAGCCCAGGGGATGGCCCCTGAGCTGGTTTTTTGGCGTTTCTGTTATGAGTGGGATCAGACCGGGCGCAGTGCCGGCCACGCAAGCTCAATCCCTGCACTGACCAGCCTTTGCTGGAACGTGGCCAGTCTTTCTGCATCGTTTCGCACGTCTGTCGGCAGGATGTCTTGATCCAGACAGTAGCTGATGCAATAACCGGCGGCTTCGCCGATGTTCCATTCAACGGGATGCAATCGGTAACAGCCATTGGTGATATGGGTTACACCTATGTTCTTGCTTGCAGCCAGCACATTCTTCATCCGTTTCGGGATTAAGCTGCCCAGCGGAATCTGGAATGGCAGGGAAGAGATATCGATGTAAGGGCGCTCTCCGGTGCTCGGGTGTAAGTCGATCCGATAACAGCCGATGCCGACCGAATCCTGGAACGTCTCGGCAACACCGTCCGGCCGCGATTCAGTTGCCACATGTTGTTCCAGTACCGTAAACTCGGCTTGAATTCTTCTGGATTCACGGATATAAGGATACATGGCCATTCCGTCTTCCGTACCCACAACATCCGGCCGCAGGCGCAGCCCGGGGTAGCCCTGCCCGCCATCCGGCCGCGGCACCTCGGTTTGCAGCCAATACAGCAGGGACAGGCTCAGCTGCTTGGCCTGATACATACGATGGTCCGCGTCTTCCTTCGGTACATCGATAATGGAGCCCAGCCAATAGTCGTTTTGCGGCCAGTTTACCAGAGAAACCGGGCCTTCAAACGTGCCTTCGGCAAAATGCTTCGGGTCCAGAATTTGCCGGTATTGAAAGAGAGGGAATTTGCCGTGGCCCGGAAAAATCTCATACTCAATCGGCTCATTCGTGGACGGCTTGACGGCGGTCAGGCTTAACAGCTTATCCGGCCAGAAATCGGGCTTGTAATCGCGCCAAAAATCATACAGCTCTGGCTTCTCAATCGTATGGTCCTCGCCCTCCAGATAATCCACGGCAAAACAATACGTGAAGCCCTGCATGTCCTGCGGCAGCGGCTCCCCATCGACGGCATGCGGTTCGCCTGTCTGGGATTTGGACTCCGCTCCGGTAACATATTCGATACCCGCCAGCGGAAGCAGGTCCCCGAGCTCGGTGGCATCCACGAAGTACGGGGCCTGGAGCAGGATTTGATCCTGGGTCTCAAGATGTTGAATGGTTACGCTGTTCACGTGATCCCCGCTAACGTCGGCAGACACCGCCGCATATCGATACAGGATCGTGAGCCGCCCGCTGTGAATATAGGGGGCCAGCATTTGTTGCAGCACAGCTAATGCGGTCCGGGGCTCATGGCATAACCGGCTGACAATGCCGCTGCCGGGGTTTAGCTGTACATTGGATCTTGCTTTGGGAGTCATGGGGAAATGATCGCGATAGTACTGGCGGACGCCTTCGCGGAACTGCCTGTAGCTGCGCGTGCAGCCAAATGATTCAATCCATGGATGCTCGTCGGGCGGAACCGCCTGGCTTGTCAGCTGTCCTCCGATCCAGGCGGTCTCCTCCGTCATGATGACGGTTTTTCCTGATTTCGCAGCGGCGAGCGCGGCAGCTGTTCCACCTGTCCCGCCGCCGAGAATGACGATATCGGCCTGCATTTGTTGTGTCATTACACAGATTCTCCTTTGGGGATGGTTTAGAGTGATCCACATGATCAGAACAAAAAAGTGACTATTCTAATTGTAGGTTCTCTACCAAAGGAAAAGTACGGGACACAGGTGACCTTTTTTGGTAATTTGATGCGGTATTGCTACGGTTTAAGGCGCGGCTCTGTACTTGCTGCGATATTGTCCGGGCGTCATTCCCTCCAGCTTGCGGAAGGAGCGGATAAAATTTTGCGAATTGTTGTAACTCAGCTTCTCGGCGATATCCTTAATCGGCATATCTGTTTCGACAAGCCACTTCTTGGACATTTTGAAGCGGTATTGGGACAGGTATTCACTGAAGGACATGTTGGTTTCTTTTTTAAATACACTGCTTAGATAGAAATTGTTGTAGTGCAGGCGTGACGCGCATTCCTCAAGCGTAATATTGCGGTCAAATTCATTGCGGATCATCTCAATCATCTGCTCCGACAGATTCTGATATTGGGAGTCTTGGCGATCCCGGAATACACTCACCATCGGCCGGATAATACGGGATTTGAACCAGCTCTCGATATCGGGGTTAGTATAGAGCCGAAGGAGCTCCTCCACCAGGGAGCTGTCCCGGATATCAAGCTGCTCCAGCATGATCCCGTTCTCTTGCATCACAATCATCAGATCATTCAACAGCCGGATGAGCGAGATTTGGTAATCATGGGGCGTGCGATCCTTGCGAAACACTTCATCAAGCCACTGCTTCAGCAGCTCGATGGCCCGTTCCTCGTCAGCCAGCTTAATGGCATCAATCAGCTCGTTCTCAAGCTGCATCGGATAGAAATAGACCCGCGTATGCTTGCCGGAGTTGAGACTGAAATAGGGAATGATGACGCCGGTGCCGAGCTTGATGCGGTGCTTGAGCGCTTCGAGCCCTTCCTGATACGCGCGTGATGTTTTGGATAAGCTCTCATATGGCAAACTGATGCCGATGCTGACTTCAAGATCCAGGACATGGCGGGTCGTTTTCTGGATCTCTTCAGATAACGTATAGAGATCATTATTGAATTCCTCCAGGGAAATCCCGCCCCGTCCGATCAGTGTAACCTGCGTTAGGTCAATAATGACGGACGGCAGCCGATGGGCGGAGGGGATCATCTCCTCAATAATATTGTTGATGGCAAACAGCAGCAGATCGGAATCCTTGCGTTCATAACGCGTTTCATCCAGCATGTCGATCTGAAGGGTAAACACCGCCAGGTGCTCCCAAGCGGATACTTGCTCCTCGAAGCCGAACAATTCGATTTGTTCCATCACTTCCTGGGGACTGATTTTGCCGAGGAACAGTTTATGGAGGAAAAAGGTGCGCAGCTGCTGGCTGGTCTGCCGCAGCTCGCTGCGGAGCTTGGTGTTCGAATTGAACATATCACGGATATGTTCATCGATGACTTGCAGCTCGCTCTTTTTATTCGCTTGAATTTCCGGCAGGCGCTCTACGATATGTTGGAAGATGCGGCGGATGGGTGTATACATCTTGCGGGTACCTACCCATACCAGCAGAACGCTAAGGCCGATCATCAGCAGGCAGATATACAGCGTAAACCAGCCGATGGAGCGGGACTCCTTGGTAATGGCGGACATTTCGGTGAAGGAGGCATACAGCCAGCCGTTAAAATCGGACCGTGCATAGGTAACCGACACCGGCTTGTTATGTATCTTCGTTTCGAATTGCCCCGACTTGCTGTCAAAATGGTTCAGCGCCTCCTTCGCATACCCGTTATCCGTCAGGTACTGACCAAGCTTCGCTTGCTCGGGATGCACGATAATCCGGTAGTCATGGTCCAGTACCATCACCTCACGGGAATCGGAAGGGCTGTCCATCATCGCGGCGAGACTGCAGCTCGGAATGGTGGCAAGTGCGACTCCCCGGGCGATGGAGGCGGAGAGCGGCATTTTCTTAACAAGCGCAATAGTGTAAGGGCAGGCATAACTGAGCGTATCGCTGGAGCCAAGGGATTCCGTATCCAGCATCACCCAGTTGGAATTCCCCTGAAGCTCCATCAGTGTCAAGAGTGTATTTTTGGAAGCGTATTCATTAAATGGGTACATGCCCCGATTGTTGATCAGCCAGTTCGTGGTTGTATTCGCGAGAATGACATCCGTTACTTTAGTTTCAGGAGACTGCAGCAGGCTCATTTCTTCTCTCAGCTTGTTATACAATTGAAAGTCATAGTAGGACAGCGGCCGATACAGCGCACTTTGCAGAATGTTGGAATTAATCACGTAATTAAGTGTATAGTCCACCGTCCGCAGCACCTGCTCCAGATTGCTGTTCGTTTGATTCATAATCTGAATATTGCTGCCGTTTACATGGTTTTGCACAGAGGTTGATGATTTCATGAACGAGAAGAAGCCGAGGGCTGCAAGAGGGAGGATGCTGATGACACAGCCGAACAGGACCATTTTAGAATAAAAGCTACTTTTTGGATGCAATAGGTTACACCTTCCCATTTTACAAAGTGTATAATCATTGTATGGGCAACCCTGGTTTCATTCAATAATCATTTCGAAATGAATAATCACTGTATTTGATCAT
Source organism: Paenibacillus sp. Cedars (assembly GCF_003184205.1). Lineage (NCBI taxonomy): Bacteria > Bacillati > Bacillota > Bacilli > Caryophanales > Paenibacillaceae > Paenibacillus > Paenibacillus sp. Cedars. The sequence goes on along the minus strand of NZ_CP020866.1, from coordinate 4,189,853 downwards.
CATGGGCTTATCATGTAAAAAGATGTACATATGGTATGATCATCCCATTCATATGGGAATTGCAAGAAGCATGGTGGGAACGGAGGTAGAACGGAAGTGATGACCCGTCTGTCAAACTATGTATTTCTTACGCTGGCTGTCCTTATTGTCTCTGCTGCTTGCCTCAGCATGGCCAGATCCTCAGGCGAGGATGACGGAAGTACGTCTTCTGGTCGATTAACCAGCATCTCTATTATGGCCAACCTGCACACCGCACAGGTTCCATCCGACTGGATTGAGAAATGGCTTGAGGAACGAACGGGCACTCAGCTGGACATTCAGTGGGTTCCGGACGGCAGTTATGACCAGAAGGTATATGCTTCGCTTGCAACAGGGACGCTGCCGCAGGCGCTGTATTTAAAAAATGCCGCATCCTTGTCCTATTTCAGAGATGAGATTCGGAGCGGGCTCTTCTGGGAGATCGGACCGCTGCTTGCGGACTATCCGAATCTAAAGAACCTGAAACCGGAGGTTCTGAACAATACCTCCATTGACGGTAAACTGTACAGCCTGTATCAGGAGCGCGCTTTAGCCCGTCAAGGCATCATTTACCGTAAGGATTGGGCAGACCGACTTGGGCTTTCGGCACCGGAAACGCTGGATGAGCTGTACGAAATGCTGAAAGGGTTTACATACAATGACCCTGACAACAATGGCGTTGATGATACCATGGGTTTGGCGGATCGGAATGATCTGATCTACGGGGCATTTAAGACCATCAGCTCCTATTACGGAACGCCGAATAATTGGGGATGGTACGATGATTCATTGCAGCCCGAGTTTGTGTTCCCGAATTATATGGAGACCATGAAGTTCTTCCGCAAGCTCCATAGTGAAGGACTTATGAACGAGGATTTTCCGATTACCAGTAAAACGGATCAGCAGGAGCTGTTTGTTACGGGAAAAGCCGGCGTATATATCGGAGCGATGGGGGACGTGCTGTCTTTGGAATCCAGGCTTCTTGCCCATGATCCAGCAGCAGAGCTGGATGTGCATAATCGGGTGCTCGGACCGGAAGGGTACGGCATATGGGCCTCGGAGGGATATGGGACGGTGATCTTGTTTCCGAAGTCCGCCATTGCAACGGAGGAGGAATTGAAGAAAATCCTCTCCTTCTATGATGCGTTAATGAGTCCCGAGCTTGCGAATCTGATTTATTGGGGAATCGAAGGAACCCATTACACCGTTCAGAACGGCAAAGCCATGGCGGTGGATGCTTTTGAGCTTAAGGAAAAGGACGTAAAGCCTTACCAGGCCCTGATGGTCGGAGGATTCAGCACCATACCGGGCATGCTGCAGCCGGTTAACGCGAATAAGGTCAAGGATAAGGCAGAGCAGCTGATTTATGATAATGAAAGCTTCCTGATCTATGATCCGACCGGCCCGCTGGAATCTCCGCTGTACAATGAGATCGGAGTCAGATTGAATGAGCATATGCGGGACGCCGCATATCAATTCATGCTCGGCATGATGGATGAGAAGGGATATGAAGCCGAGATTGATCGCTGGCTTGAAGATGGGGGCAGGCAAATTATCGAGGAATATAATGCGTCTTACCGAAGGACGGTTGGGGCGTATCTGCATGAGTAAACCGCTGGGGAGCACGTTCCCTGGCGGTTTTTTTGACTTGGCGCGCGAGTGCCATGACAGTGGCAGCATAATCATTAGATTTGATTTAGGTGGTTCCACATATGAGGCGAGCCCGAAATCGCTACATCCAATCTTGGGATTATATACGTAACGGAGCGCCCTAATCTAAGCTGTTATTTGCCAGGCCCATTCAAATTTTAATACGGAGGTCAGAAGATGAAGAAGAAAAAAGCCAGTTCCATCCTGGCAATTGTAACCGCTTTATCGGTGGTGGCGGGTTGTGGCGGCGGCAGCTCCGCGCCTGCGGCAACCGGCACTTCCAATGGCAGTGCAGCGCAAGGGGAGAATAAGAGCGAACCGGTAGCCATCTCGATCATGGCCAACCTCCATACCCCTGAAGTTCCCTCCGATATGATTGAGAAGCTGCTGGAAGAGAAAACGGGCACCAAGCTGGAGATTCAGTGGGTACCGGACGGTACATATGACGAAAAGGTTAATGCATCCTTTGCCACAGGAACGCTGCCGCAAGTGACATATCTAAAGAATGCAGCTTCGCTGGTGAATATGCGTGATGCGATCCGCAACGGTCAATTCTGGGAAATCGGCCCGCTGCTGGATCAGTACCCGAACCTCAGTCGGCTGAAACCGGAGGTGTTAAAGAACACGGCGGTGGACGGCAAAATTTATGCACTTTACCGTGAAGTGCCCTTGTCGCGCCAAGGCATCATTTACCGCAAGGATTGGGCCGACAAGCTTGGGCTCAGCGCTCCAACTCATATCGACGAATTCTACAACATGCTGAAGCAGTTCAAGGAGAACGATCCTGACGGCAACGGCAAAGATGATACCATCCCGCTGACGGATCGAAACGATTTGGTCTATGGTGCCTTCAAGACGATAAGCTCCTGGCTCGGTACACCTAACAACTGGGGCGAGAAGGACGGCAAGCTGGCACCCGAATTCATGTTTCCTGAGTATATGGAGACGATGAATTTCTTCAAGAAGCTTCACCAGGAAGGCCTGATTAATCAGGATTTTCCGGTCACCAGCAAAACCGATCAGCAAAATCTGTTCATCACTGGCAAGTCCGGTGTTTACATCGGAGCGATGGGGGATGTATCCAGCTTGCATCCGAAGGTCGTGGAAGTGAACCCGGATGCAGAGCTCGACGTCCAGAATAAAATCGAAGGCGGACCGAACGGCTATGGCATCTGGTCTGTGCCCGGCTATGGCTCGGTTATTCTCTTCCCGAAAACCGCCATTAAAACAGAAGAGGATCTGAACAATGTCCTTACATTTATGGATCAACTGATGAGTCCAGAACTTGGCAACCTGATCTATTGGGGGGTTGAAGGCACGCATCACAAGCTGGAGGACGGCAAGGTCATTCCTTCGGAGGACACCAAGCTGACGGATCGTGAAGTGAAGCCCTATCAAGCGATCCAGGTCGGCGGGCCTTTAACAATCGAAGGATTTTATGAACCGAAGCATATGCTCCCTGTCAAAGCAAAATCCGAAGAGATGATTACGGAGAACAATGATTATCTGATTGAGGACCCGTCGGCCGCGCTCGATTCCAAGACGTTTAACGAAAAAGGCGTACAGCTGCAGGAGATGATTAAGGACGGTACGTATCGCTACATGCTTGGCGATATCGATGAGGCCGGATTTCAGTCCGTCGTAGATAACTGGCTGAAGAGCGGCGGTCAACAAATTATAGATGAATTCAATGTTTCCTACTCATCCTCCAAATAATGAACAGGCCAGCATCCCGAGGAATCGGGGGACTGCGATGCTCTGCAGTCCCCCCGGGGGTTCGGGGCAGAAAGGAAGTCTTTAGATCATGAGCGAAACCGCAGTGAAGGCCGGGATGCGCAAAAGCACCCCCAAAATACCGGAGTCTGGCCGAATGAGAAGAATCATAAAAAACCGGGCGATCTACCTCATGATTCTTCCGGGGTTTTTATACTTTCTGATCTTTAAATATATCCCGATGTCGGGATTGATCATAGCTTTCCAGGATTATCAGGCTTATCTTGGCGTTACGGGCAGCCCCTGGGTTGGACTCAAGCATTTCGAACGGCTGTTTACCGAGCCGATGTTCTTCACGATCCTTGGCAACACACTGCTGCTGTTTTTCTTGAACCTGGCGTTCTATTTTCCTGTGCCGATTATTCTAGCCTTGATGCTGAATGAGGTGCGGCGCGAGGTGTTTAAACGTTTTATCCAGACGCTGGTATACATTCCCCACTTCATGTCTTGGGTCATCATCGTATCCATTTCGTTTGTGATGCTCTCGATGGACCGCGGAATCATTAATGAGTTAATGGTTATGGCCGGATTCGACAAAATCAATTTTCTCATGAGCAGCGATTGGTTCAGGCCAATGTATGTCATGCAGGTCATCTGGCGGGAAGCGGGCTGGGGGACCATCATTTATTTGGCCGCCATGGCCGCGATTGATCCCGGTTTATACGAAGCGTCCCGAATGGACGGGGCAAGCCGTTTTCGGCAAATGTGGCATATTACGCTCCCCTCCATTCGCAGCGTGATCGTTGTACTGTTGATTCTGAAAATCGGGGATGTGCTGGAACTTGGATTCGAACATATTTATCTCCTCTTAAACTCGATGAACCGGGATGTGGCGGAGATATTCGATACGTATGTATACACTGCGGGTCTCAAGCAAGGACAATTCAGCTTCAGTACAGCCGTCGGGTTCTTCAAATCACTGATCGGTCTGATCTTGGTGATGCTGGCCAACAAGCTGGCGAAAAAAGCCGGAGAAGAAGGCATCTATTAAATAACAGAAAGGTGGACCGCTATGGTACAAGATAAAACGATTTCGAGCCGAATCTTCGATATCGTGAACTATACGCTGCTGTCGATCATTGGCCTGGTTACGATTCTGCCTTTCCTTCATGTCATCGCCGGATCCTTCACAACGGTGACGGAGCTGGCGCAGAAGCAGTTTGTCCTGTTTCCGACCGTATGGTCCCTGGATGCCTATAAATATGTATTTTCAACCAATACCGTTTTTCGCTCGCTTGGCGTTTCCGTGGGGGTAACCTTCTTCGGCACCTTGTTCAGCATGCTGTTAACCTGCCTGATGGCATACGGACTGTCGCGGAGGGATCTGGACGGCCGAAACTTCATAATGTTCATGGTATTGTTCACGATGCTCTTCAGCGGCGGTATGATTCCCACGTTCCTCGTTGTGAAGGAGATGGGCCTGATCGATACCTATGCAGCGCTGATTGTCCCGACGGCCATCAACGCCTTCAATCTCATTATCATGCGAAACTTCTTCCAGAACCTGCCTGAGGGATTGGAGGAATCCGCAAAGATCGACGGCGCAGGCGATTGGGGCATTCTGTTCCGGATTGTCATCCCTCTGTCGATGCCGGCCATTGCAACGATATCGCTTTTCTATGCGGTAACCTACTGGAACACCTATATGTCGGCGATTCTGTATCTGAATGATGCGGCCAAATGGCCTGTCCAGGTCATCCTGCGGCAGATTGTCATTCTGGCCAGCGGATTGGCAGCGGACACGTCCGGTATGGACGAATTTGTCCGTCCGCCGGAGCAGACGGTGAAGATGGCGGTCATTGTCATTGCGACGCTGCCGATCCTGTGTGTATATCCGTTCCTGCAGAAGCATTTTGCGAAAGGTGCGCTGCTGGGTTCAATCAAGGGGTAGAGAGGAGCTGTGGATCGCTAATGGAAAAGAGACAGTATGCGCCTGTTATTGCCGGGAATTATGCCGACCCCTCGGTCATCCGGGTAGGCGCGGATTATTATATGACGCATTCATCCTATAAGCTGACGCCCGGGCTTATTATCTGGCATTCGCGCGATTTGCTGAACTGGAGCAGGGTTGGGGCTGCGCTCCCCCGTTATGAGGGGGACGTGTGGGCGCCGGATTTTGTGGAGCATAACGGGGTGTACTATATCTATTATCCGGCGGGGAGAACGAACTGGGTTGTAACGGCGCCCAGTCCGGCAGGGCCATGGAGCAAACCGATCAATTTGGGCATCAAGGGAATTGATCCAGGGCATACGGTAGGACCGGACGGAAAGCGTTATCTGCATATGTCCGGAGGTGATTGTGTAGAGCTGACAGCGGATGGATTAGCGATTGCCGGTGAAATCAGACACGTGTATGACGGCTGGCGATATCCGGATGACTGGGTAGTGGAGGCATACAGTTTGGAAGGACCGAAGATCACCCTTCACGATGACTATTATTATTTGACGGTGGCTGTAGGCGGGACGGCTGGTCCGCCTACAAGCCATATGGCCGTATCGTCAAGATCCAGAACGCCTTCGGGCCCGTGGGAGCATTCTCCGTACAACCCGATAGTTCACACGGAATCCAGGAGTGAGTCATGGTGGTCCAAAGGACATGTATCATTGATAGATTCTCCGGACGGTCAGTGGTGGATGGTATACCATGCCTATGCCAACGGATTTCATTCGCTTGGCAGGCAGACCCTGCTTGAGCCGGTCGAGTGGACCCCGGACGGGTGGTTTCGTGCTGCGGGAAGCCGTCAAGGGATCGATCATCCGGATGGTGTGGAAGGTGCGATTCCAGCAGATGAGGCAGCGTCGTTTCTTGATACCTTTGACGATTCTGAACTGGGCCTGCACTGGCAATGCGAGGGTGTGGAGCCTGCGGTCCGGTTCCGTTCGGGGAATCATGAGCTGGTTGCTGAAGCGGCAGCGGAGGAAGCCACAGCTTCTCCGCTGCTCTATATGGCGGGCAGTAAGCGTTATTCGGCAGAGGTGGAGGTCGTTGTGGAGGGACCTGCAGAAGGTCGTCTGCTGCTCTATTATAATGATGCGGCATATCTCGGCATGGGAGTCAACGAGCACGGAGTCCGGCATTTCCGGTCCTTCAAGGGATACGGCACGATGCCGAATGATCAGCGCAGGGCATTTTTGCGTTTGGTAAACGATGCGCATATCGTCTCATTCTATTACAGCTTCGATGGGTTGGAATGGGTGCGGTACGACAAGGTGGTGGACGTCTCAGGGTTTCATCACAACACGTTTGGCGGATTTCAGAGCCTTCGCATCGGATTGGATGCCGTTGGTAAAGGCAAGGTAATCTTCCGGAATTTTTCGTATAACGTCCTAAGCAGCTGAAAGGGGGGCTTTGAATGCAATCCTATTTAGAAGACATTATTGAACGTGGTGACGGGCTGTTTGAAGGTTTCTTCGAGTGGCTTGCGCTTCAGTATGATGAAGTGAGCGGCGGTTTCTATTATGCACGCAGCTCCAGGGAGGGAGAGGCGTTTACGCCCGATATCGAATCGACGGCCCAAGCGCTGAATATCATCGAGTGCTGCGGAGCAGGCAGCTTGCTGAGCGCAGAGAGGAGAGCTCGAATCGTCCGTTTTTTTCAAGCGAAGCAGGACCCGGTAACGGGTTTTTTCTATGATGCTGATCCCCGGATGAGAAGGGACGATGTGATGGTCGGCCGTGCACTCGGTTATAGTCTGGGGGCTCTTGGCAAGTTGGGAGCTGCCCCCTTGCACCCGCTGCCGGGCCATCGCAATATGGCGCCGGAATACTGCGATTCACCTGAGGTTTATGCCGAATGGCTCCGCTCGGTCAGTCTGGCGAACAGCTGGCGCGGCTGCGACAGATTGTGCAATTCTGCTCCGCATCTGATGCAGATGACAGCGGAGCAGCGGCAGCTCTTTTTAAGAGAAGCGCTGTCTTATTTCGCCAGCATGCAGGATCCGGAGACCGGGTTGTGGGGAGAAGGCGCCCCCTACGTCCAAATTTCAGGGACCTTTAAGCTGCTGACCTTCTATAACCGATTCCATGTTCCGCTGCCGCGGACGACAGAGATATACCGGTCATTGCGGCATGCCCTGCGAAATGAGAGGGCAGTGGATATGTGTTATATTCGGAATCCGATCAGTCTGCTGTCATCGATGAGAATGGAACTACCAATGAAGGCATTGGCCGAGATCACCGAGATTACCCTGCACAACATGGCACAGCTTAAGCGTGAGGATGGAGGATTCTCCAGAGAGATCGATCACTCCCCGCCAGCTCCGAATGTGGCGCAGGTAAAGCCGGGAGAGTATTATCCCGACATGCCCGCGGCTGTTCCGTTAGGTATGGGTGAGGTGGAAGGGGACATGAATGCGGGAACGCAGGCCATTCTCATTCGTTACTCCCTGCGCGAGCTTGGAGGACTGCCGGAACGACATCTGCCTTATGCGGAAGCCGAGCTGCTGCCTCTTTGGGCAGATGCGAAAAGGATCGGTGAATAATCTGGCGTTCATATAGGAATTCGCGGGACCAGCGGCGAAGAAGTAGACAGGTTCATAAGGAAGCCGCAGGGGTGACGCCTTTTCATGAAGAGCGGGGATGTGCGGGGACATCGACATCAGCTGTTCTTCTTGTTGTTCCTTGCGGAAGGCAGAAATTGCTTAGAGTTAAGACATGGATTAGCAGAGGAGGAGGAACATGGCGGCCATTGGAGTTTGGGAGCAAGCGGAGCCTGGGGTTACAAGAAAGGTGTTTCAACCGGGAATCGGGCTGATGATGATGGAGGTTCATTTTGAAGAAGGGGCGGAAGGGGCACTGCATGCCCATCCTCATGAGCAGATGAGTTACTGTTTGAAGGGTGCCATTGAATTTAAGATCAACGGAGAGAAGACCCTTGTTCGTCAGGGAGACACCATCGTCATTCCCGGCGGAGCAGAGCACGGGGTGAAAGCCCTTGAGCCATCCGCTCTTTTGGATACGTTTACACCGCTCAGACTGGATTTGCTTGGCACCTGAGGAAGGTGCGAACGGAGGGAAGTGAATCTATTGACAAGGGGGCAGAAAGGAATGGGTATAATGAAGCTTTGGGAAGAGGATATTCCCGGATATGAGTCGGTGGAAGAGAAATTCGCACCGTACATGAAACCTTATCTTTTGGAAAATGATTCGCCTCGCGGAGCCGTGCTTGTGCTGCCGGGCGGTGGTTATGGAGGACGTGCAGACCACGAGGGCGATCCGGTTGCCATGTGGCTGAATTCGATTGGCTTATCGGCCTTTGTGGTTCATTACCGCGTGGCCCCTTACCGCTACCCCCATCCGCTGCTGGATGCTCAGCGAGCGATCCGTCGGGTAAGACATCATGCTGAGGAATGGAACATCGATCCGGACCGCATCGGGATCCTGGGGTTCTCTGCCGGCGGACATCTCGCGGCTACTGCCAGCACTTATTTCGATGAAGGGAACCCGGAGTCGGCAGATGCTGTGGAGCGGCATAGCTCACGGCCGAACGCTTCGATTCTGTGTTACCCGGTTATATCGTTTAAAGATCACTACCATGAGGGCTCCATGTTCAATCTGCTGGGTGAGGAGCCTTCGGAGGACAAGAGGCAGGCGCTGTCTCTGGAGCGGGCGGTGAAACCGGAGACCCCGCCTGCCTTTCTGTGGCATACCGCGGATGATGGGGCGGTTCCGGTCGAGAACAGCCTGATGTATGCCAGGGCACTAAGCGAGCAGCGCATCCCGTTTGAGCTTCATGTCTTCCCGGAGGGGCGCCATGGACTTGGGCTGGCCGAAGCGGACGTCAGTGTCGCGCAATGGACGGGCCTGTGCGAGGGCTGGCTTCGGAAGATTGGATTTTTGTCGCAAGCCGCGATACAACAAGTGTAAGGAAAATAAGGCCGAAAGGGCATGACCTTTAGAACACTTGATGACAAAACAAGCTCATCTGATGAATTCTTCAGATGAGCTTGTTCGTATGACCGAAAGATTAGGATCGGCCTCTGATCTCCTGGCGGAGGAACAGAACATAAGAGATGGCAAAGCAGATCAGGGTGGTCGTGGTCTGCCCGGCACTATGGGGCCCTGATACCCCCGGTAGGCCAGGGATGTGCATGAATCCAAGCAAGGGACGCCTTATGTGAAACAGCGAGTAAATCGAAGGAGGTGGGTTCGGGATGTGGGAAGCAGATACTTTGCTGGAGCACATGTATAACGAAGCAATAAGAGAAGCGAAAGACAGACAGGTTTCCATGAGTCTGTCAGAGAGGAAGCTGCTGTTGAAGCAAGTACTTCGGCAATTGATTGGCGAATTCGAAATCAATGTAAACCACAAGCCTGTATTGCTTGAACGGGTGCCGTGTGAAGGCTATGTTCGCGAAAGGGTGGAGCTGTCCGCCGTACCTGGTGTATCCTACGCTGCCTATGTATTGATTCCGGATGGCAGTCAGGGAAAGCCGATGCCTGCCGTCGTTGCCGTTCATGGACATGGCTATGGAAGCAGGGAGATTGTGGGGCTGAGGGAGGACGGATCAACTGATACCGATCAACCGGGCATCCATCGGCATTTCGCGGTTGAGCTGGCGCGGCGGGGCATGGTGGTAATTGCCCCGGATGTAGCCGGTTTCGGTGAACGTCGCCTTATGGCGGATCTCGCACGGGACCCGGATACCCCGAACTCCTGCCATCGGTTGTCTACCCAGCTGATGATGTATGGCAAGACAGTTGCCGGTCTGCGCGTGGCCGAGACACTTGAGGCAGTGGGCCATCTGGCCGAGCGCTCCGAGGTTCAGCCAGGCAGAATCGGCATTATGGGTTTTTCGGGCGGCGGGCTGATCTCGTTCCTGTGCGCGGCGCTGGATGAACGAATCCGGGCCGCTGTGCTGGCTGGGTATCCTAACACCTTCAAGGACAGTATCATGGAAATCCGCCACTGCGTGTGCAATTACATCCCCGGTATTCTGAATCATGCCGAGCTGCCCGAATGGCTGGGGCTGATGGCTCCCAGGCCCTTGTTTCTGGAGTCTGGAACGCATGATCCGATATTTCCCGCTGCCGGTTTTAACGCTGCAGTTGATCGGCTCAGGGAAATATACCGGCGCGAAGGCTCTGAGGAGAAGCTGCAAACCGATCTGTTCCCGGGGGCCCATCAAATCAGCGGCAGGCATTCCTACGATTGGTTATTCGAGCAGTTGAACCGCCCTGATATGCCTCCGCCATTGCCTAGGATCCGTTTTTAAAGCTTGGTGCGACTATGAAAGCCATAAATGGTTAATGCGTAATGATATGTCCCGTTATATGTCTGCATCTTGTGTTTTTTACTTATCACTTTCCCCCGTACAGGCACTTCTGGGCCGCTGCCTACATACAATGAGAAGACCGAGAAACCGAGCGCGATAAGGGCCGGTTGCATTGTAACTTCGCAGGAGGTGTCCCAAAGTGCCTGGACTGTTTACCGCAATTGCTTTGTTTATTAAAGAGTTGACCCTGCTCGTTTCGTACGTGAAAAACAACGCGTTTCCTCAGCCTCTGACTGAGGAGGAGGAAGCTAAACATCTGCAGCGAATGGCCGAAGGCGATCCTCAGTCGCGCAATAAACTGATTGAGCATAATCTTCGGCTGGTCGCACACATCGTCAAAAAATTCGATAACACCGGCGAGGATTTGGAAGACCTCATATCCATCGGAACCATCGGTCTGATCAAGGCCATTGAAAGTTTCCGGCCCAACAAGGGCACAAAGCTGGCCACATTCGCAGCTCGATGTATCGAAAACGAGATATTGATGCATTTGCGCTCGCTTAAAAAAACCCGCAAGGACGTATCCCTCCACGATCCGATAGGAACGGACAAAGAAGGGAACGAAATTACACTTATAGATATCCTCGGAACAGAAGCGGATGATATCGTGGATGCGGTGCAGCTGAAGATTGAGAAGAGCAAGATCTATAGGAATCTCGATATACTGGATGATCGCGAGAAGGAAGTTGTTATTGGTCGCTTTGGCCTGGAAGCCGGCGGAGAGGAACGGACGCAGCGGGAAATTGCCAAGGAGCTTGGCATTTCACGCAGCTATGTGTCACGCATCGAGAAGAGGGCGCTGATGAAGCTGTATCACGAGTTCTACAAGCAGAAGCGATAGGCGCAGCCCGTTGGAGTTTTTCTTGGATCAACGTTCATGGTTCTCATATAGAGCAAACAAAGCCACTTCCCATTTAGGGAGGTGGCTTTAACTTGGTTTATGCAGAACGTAAATACAGGTTCTACCGTTCCAGCAGTTCGACTGTTTCTTTTAGTGTATCCCGTGTTCCCACATTGCCCGGAAAGATGATATACGGCATGCCGGGAAACAAACTCTCATCTCCGGTAATCCATACCGGCACGCCAGGTTTGATTTGTCCGGCTACCGTGGCACGTTTGACCCGGAGACCTTTCGTGCCGATATCGCTGGACGTTATACCGCCTTTTGCAATAATATAACGAGGGCGTGCTTGCAGTCTCTCCACGATGCTGGTCACGGCATCGGAAATTTTGATGGATTGCTTCAATTCTTCTTCCTGTTTGCCTTCACCCAAATCCAGCCGCTCGCGCCGGGTATAAATCGTAACTGTTTTGCCGGAAGCAATAGCACTCTCGGCTAGAGCGATGACACGATCGGTTTCCGACTGGAATGCAGCCGCATCGGTGACCAGGTGAACATCAAATTCGATGAATGTAATCGAATCAACGGTTTTCAATTGTTCCAGCTGCTCTGTCGTTTTTTGGACATGCGATCCGACCAGGATGAGCCCGCCACTTGTGGAGGATTCTTGGATAAGCTCCTCTTTTGTAAGCAAGGGTTTGTCGCTGACACCCCCGATCACCTTGGTGAAGGAAGCCGCGCTTCGGAACATGAAATGTTTCCCTTTTTTAATCGCTTGAATAAGTGCAATGGTGAATACTTCGACATCTACATCATCGGCTGCGTTGACCACAACTTTGTTGAAATGCTCAACTGCCATGAGCTGATCCACGATGGTCTCGATTTCCAAGGCTCGAAGGGATTGAAGTGAAATATAGGTTGTATTCGCGGCGGTATACACGCCATTGGTTTTCTCTTCGACCCATTCCCCCAGGTCGGATTTGGTGTAGCCAAACGTACGGTCGCGCGCGAACTCCGTTTCACCGGCGGGAATCAGTTCTTCACCGTACAATACATAATGCACATTATCAACCGTAAACCGTCCGCCTGCCTTGAAAAAGGGGATTATAACCTCGCCATCAAACGAGATGCCGGATTGTGCCTCCACCGTGTCTTTCAGTGTTTCCGTTTCGAGCGGGTAATGGCCTCGCAGGGTGGAATCACCTCGGCTGATAATCACATATGGCTTGTTTGTCGCTTGAGATGCCTCTTCCGCATGAAGGGCAATATCACGATGCACCGCTTTTGTGTCGCTTGCCAAAAGGCCGCGGGAATTGGTCAGGATGAAGAACATCGACTGCTCCTCTTCAAATCCCTTGATCATGGTGTTGACTGTCCAATCGGTATATACCGAAATGCCATGTACCGTTTGAACCCCCGTTGGGTCATCATCCAGCACGATGATTTTCCGGTCAAATCCGTCCAATTCGTCCGCAAGTTTGGCTCTTACCCATGTTTCATCGATGCGAGGCAGGTGATCCAACACATCTGCTGCCATTCTCTTTTTCGTATTCATAGGTTCTCATCACCCTTTATCTGTATAGTCGTGCCCGTTATAGTCCTGGTAAGATGCCGCTGAACAAACTTAATACATACACCGATGCGAGCGCTGTCAATCCGGCGATGAAACCGCCGAGTGTCCATACCTTCAGCGTCTGGGTTACTGTCAGCTTGCCGAAGCGGTTCACGACCCAGAAGCCGGAGTCGTTCGGAAGCGATAAACCGATACCGCCCGCACAGATGGCCAGTCCGAGCAAAATAGGAGAAACACCCAGATCGAGAACGAGCGGCCCCATAATACTGGAGGTCGTAACGAGTGCCACGGTTGAGGAGCCCAGCGATGCGCGCAGAATCTGCGAGAATATGAAGGCCAGCATCAACACCGGAATGCTCCAGCTTTGCATCGTTGTGATCAGGTAGTCGCCAATGCCGCTATGGTTAATGACTGCCCCGAATGCTCCGCCCGCTCCGGTAATAAGCACAATCATACCGCCGGTCGCGATAGCTTCGGAATAAAGCTTGCCCGAATCCTCCGCGATGTAAGGACGCAGGAAAATGACAGCCGCGAACACGCTGATCAACAGTGCAATGTTCTTATCGCCGATAAAACCGAAGAAGGTTTCTATGGCTGTTCCCGGGTACAGCATTTTGGAGATGGTATTAGCCAGAATAAGCACAATGGGCAGTGCCAGCATCCCGAAAGACAAGGAGGTACTGATTTCTTTGCGCGGAGCTTTGTTCTCGGCTTCCTCGGCAACCACGACCTCTTCTGTGGTTTGGATGCGTTTTCCTATAAACATTCCGTAAATAAAACCGCCCACTAATGTTGCGGGGATTGCCACCAGGATACCGTACAAGATAAACAAGCCCAGATCAGCCCCGGTATTCTCGGCAACCACCATCGGACCAGGCGTTGGCGCAATCATGTTATGGGAAGTAATGAGACCGATGCCGAGAGCGGTTACAAATGTAACAATCGAGATGCCTGTTCGAGTTGCCAAGCTTTTGAGCAATCCGCTTAAGATGACGAAGGCTGCATCGAAAAACACCGGAATGGAAACAAGGGTACCTGACATGGCCAATCCGGCCGGTGAATTTTTAATGCCGAATATTTTCAGAAGCGAGCCGGCAATCTTTTCAACTGCACCGGAAGCGCCAAGAAACTGGCCGAAGATGACGCCAAGACCGATTAGAATGCCTACCCCGACCAGCGTGTTTCCGAATCCCGACGTTACGATGCCCGGCACTTCCTTGAGCGGGATGCCAATGGCAATCGCGGTGCCGAATGCGATGACGGTCAGAGCCAGAAACGGCTCTACCTTCCATTTAATAATCAGCAGGAACAAGAAGGCTAACGCAATAAGGAATACTACGATGAGCATAGGTCCTGTTAACATGTATTTTCCACCTTTACAATGATATTATTTTTAGTTCGGCATTTTTTTGACTTCCACATTTGCTGCTTTTTCATAGTATTGGACAATGCCCGCATGATCATTTGCCTGTTTGCCTTCATCCTTCAAGGTTTCAAAAATATGGCGGACATGCTCGGTCAATGGGAGGGACATATCAAATGCTTCAGCCGTCTCCATGACATTTGTCAAATCTTTCAGATTGATATCAACGCGTCCACCGGCTTTGAAATTTCGTTCGATGATCATTGGAAGCTTGGCATCAAGAACGGCGCTCCCGGCAAGCCCCCCGCGAATAGCGTGATACATTTTTTCGATATCGATGCCAGCTTTGGCAGCAAGCACAAGCGCCTCTGACATAGCGGCAATATTGACATTGACCATAATCTGATTGGCCAGCTTGGCGGTTGCACCACTGCCGCTGGGACCCACCCACGTAATGTCCTTGCCCATGCAAGCGAGCACTGGCTTAACTTTCTCAAAAAGGCTTTCATTTCCGCCGGCCATAACGGACAGTGTACCGTCGATTGCTTTGGGTTCGCCGCCGCTGACCGGGGCATCCAGCATTTCTATGCCGTGGTCTTGCAGGCTCTCTGCGACCTCCTTGGCAACAACCGGTGAGATCGAACTCATGTCGATGACAACCGTCCCGGCTTTAGCGCCTTGAACGATACCGTCTTCTCCAAGAATGACATGTTTCACAATGGCGTTGTTTGGAAGCATCGTAATAATGACATCGCTTTCAATTGCAACCTCTTTAGGTGATTGTCCATTTTTTGCCCCCAATTGCGCTAAGTGATCGATGGCCTCTGTATTCAGATCATAAACGGTAAGGCTGTAACCTTTGTTCAACAAGTTTGCGGCCATCGGTTTACCCATGATACCAAGACCTATGAATCCAATATTCATGTAAGTTCCTCCTAGATGATAACGATATTTAAAATTCGAACTAATTGTACACAATAAATTTAAAATTGTATACAAAAATATTATTATTGGATACAAGTGTAAATGTAGTGGATACAAAAATTGAAAGAAAGCTTTTAATGGACCATGCTTTCCCCTATAATTTAAGGACGGTGTATAAGTCATGCTCTATGTGTAAACGAAGGATGGGAATAATGAATGTCTAAACAAGGATTCCAAGCGGCGTATCTCCATTGTTATGAGCTGATCAGGGATAGAATATTGAACGGCGAATTGCCGGGCGGCATGAAATTGGTGGAGGAACGGCTTGCGGAGGAATTGGGTGTAAGCCGCACTCCTGTCCGTGAGTCCATCCGAAAGCTGGAGCAGGAAGGTCTCATCAAGAATAAGCGGGTGGTGAATCCGTCTGACGAGGATTTGCGCCATATTTTTCAGGTGCGCATGCTGCTCGAAGGTTTTGCTGCTCGTTGTGCGGCATTTTATATGGATGAAGCGACGCTGGAACAGCTGCAGGAATGCATAGCTGTGGCCCGCAGCGGGAGCGTCAGCGAAACCATGGAAGCTAACAAGATGTTCCATGATATTATTGTGCAGTCAAGCCGCAATCCGGAGCTTGTTCTTATCATTGATCGAATGCAGTCCATTATTTATCTGTTTCGCAGAGCGGTGGTGCATCATAAACGTCCGTTCCTCATTGATGAGCATCAGCAGATCGTGGATGCAATCCGTGCTCATGATGCTGAAGAGGCTGAGCGCTTAATGAAATCTCATCTGCAGGCAGATCTTGATTTTTACTTGCATTTGAGCAGAAGTTCAATTTAAACACCTTGTCCGGTAGCAAAAATACAAGTTGGAAAGTATAAAGCGGCGGCACCTCTCCAAGGTGCCGCCGCTTTGATCTATGTAGGGTTTAGCTCCCTTGCACCTGACAGCGAGCGCAGACTCAGGTGCGGAGAATTGCCGGATTTAAGCTGCTGCCACTGCAGCACGCGGCGAATCGCAATCGGAGCCAGGATACTGCCGATCATGCCAAGCAGATCGGATTGAAGTGCTCTTTGTGCGATGATATAGCCGCAGGATCCACCGATAAACTCGATGGACATGTAGTGTGTAACATGGGATAAAGTGACAACATAGATAACGAATTCATCGTTTTTCCTCTGGTTTGGCATAAGCAGCTCCCCCCACTCCTTCTTATCTCTGTATCTTCGGTAAATTGCGATAAGGCTCATGAGCCAGTGCATCATGGTGTTCGATTGAGGTTTTTATGCCATCTTATGTATTTTTATAGGCGGTTATGCTCTTCGGCCGGGACATACAAGCCCTGTTACGACAAAAACCAACCGTCTTGTCCACAGAATGACGGTTGGTATATACAGTTTCTACTCTGGTTTTTCTTGTCCCGGATCTGCTTGAATGGTTTCATCTTCACCGGGATAATCCCGCTTGATGCCCATGTGCAGATTGCGATCCTCATAATCGAATCGATTCGGAGGGCGTTGATCCGCGCGCCACGGACTGCTCTTGCCGAGGGATTCGCTGCGAAGATCGGAACCATAGGGTCCCTCCGGAAATTCCTCCGGTGCCAGATCGTTGCGCTGTGACTCAACGGTGGACAGATCGGTGGCTTCCGATCGTTCTTCCTTCTCAAACCCGTTCATATTGCGGCCTCCCGAAAAGGTACTTAAACTACCGTTTCAGTGTACCCTGAACACGAGAATTCATTCCGTCAGCGGCTGAACCGCGAGCTTGGATAACAGCTCATTGCCATACATAATGTTACTTATCTTGCGGTCATTCCGTACGAATCACATGATCACGCTACAGTCCGGCAGCGCCGAATACTTTATTAAAGGCTTCGCGTGATTTGGCTGCCAGCTCTTCCGGTGTTCCCGTTGGTGCAGACGGGGTCAGAATTTCTTGCGTAACCGGGCCGGTATAACCGATATCGTTCAGGGCCGTAAGGAAGCCCGGCAGATCGATGACGCCTTCACCCGGGTAGAGCCGATCATTGTCGAGTACGTCCTGGACAGGAATGTCCTTGGCGTCATTAATGTGAACATGGACAATCTGCTCGGCACGCAGCGATCGAATATCGGCGGTTGTCATCTCGTTGGTATACCAATGGTATGCATCATACAGAAGCCCGACATTCGGTTCTGCAATTGCATCAACCCAGTCCAGAGTCTCTTGGACGGTCCAGATGAACGGGTTCTTCCATTGGGTACGCAAATGATGCGGTCCTACAAATTCCAGCGCCAATCGGATCCCGTAAGCTCCGAGAATGCTGGCGCAGGCCCGCAGCCTTGTTGTGGCGAGCGCCATAAAATGTGCTGCGGACGCATCTGTCGCAGGCAGAATATATGTACAGCAGCGCGTACAGCCCAGGGCTTTGGCAGCCGCTGCCGCTGCCGGCAGTTTTTCAAGGCCGCTGAGAAACTGTTCGTCTGATCCTCTCCATTCAACGGGGAGACCGATTGCGCCTATCTCCAAGTGATGGGATTGCAGCAGATCGGCTGCCGCTTCTACTCCAAGACGGTCTGCAAGACCCTTGGCATCGATATCGACACATTGAAACTCATATTTGGCCGCGAGTTCGATAAACTGTAAATCGCTTTCAAGTTTTCCGAGTCCTGCGCTAGTTAAACCTTGCAGCATATTCATCGTCTCCATTCGCTATAAGATGTCATTTGGGGGTTAGGTGAGTGCTTCGTCTATATCAACCCTCGTTATTTCATAGTTTCTATTATGATATGTTCGACTCTATAAATCTATGATAGCTTTTATTATTTTTTACAAAAGGTTAACGGGTAGCCGTCCCGTTCCTTGTACCGCTTTATCGAAGGACCTGCCGTTTTTTGTTCGGGGCTGCTTCCTATTCTATCGAAGGGGATTGCAGGTCACTTGCCGAATAATCATGTTAACCATGTACTTCTACTTCACACGCGAAAAGGGGATTGAACACTAGATGGATACCATTAAGCTTCGCAAGAATGAACTTGGCAACCTGCGTCCGGAACCAACGATGAACGAGCAGGTACTGAATCGGTTTTGGGAGGAGGCGCTCAAGAACTACGACGATAAGCCGCTGCAGATTGTCAATCATCCGGAAGATACGCCATTTCCTCATATGAAAGTATCAAAGGTTACCTATCACGGTTATGATGATACCCCCATCCATGCATGGTATATCACGCCAGCCAGCGGTATTTCAACGAAGAAGACCATGCCATGTATCGTGACCTTCCCGGGTTATTCGGGAGATCGGGGACTTCCCGAACGGTACGCTCACTGGGTGATGCTCGGTTACGCAGTGTTTGCAGTTGATGTCAGGGGACAGGGCGGGGAGACGGGAAATCTGCTGTCCATGGACAGCGGCGTGGTGAAGGGCTGGGTGACACAGGGGATTACGGATATGCATCGTTCCTATTACATGGCAATTGCCATGGATGCTGTGAGGGCAGTTGAAACAGCGTCGCAGCAGCCGGGTGTGGACTCGGATAAAATCGCCGTGGTTGGCGGGAGTCAAGGCGGAGGTCTGGCGCTGCTCGCAGGGGCTCTGAATGCGAAGGTTTCAGCCATCGTAGCAGACATTCCCAATATGTGCAGAATGGATTACGGAATTCTGTATTCGGTCAGCTCCCTGACCGAAATCGCCCAGTACATCAAACGTTTCCCGGAGCAGCTGGATCATATTCTGGCGCATCTCGCGCATTTTGACATGCTGAATTTAGCGCCCAGAATCAAGGCGCCGGTCATGGTATCCGTGGGCTGGAAGGATACGGTTTGCATGCCTGAGACGATATATGCCGCATACAACAGGATAGAGGCGAATAAAGAAATCAGGGACTACCCGTTCTCGGGCCATGAAGTCAATGAATACCAGAAGCGGGAGGCGGTTTTGTTCCTGGAGCGGATTTTTAACGGGGAATAGAAGAGGGCACAGGGCCTAGCCGAATCAGTGGATATCTCTAACAATCTATGAAACAAGAACAGAGTAGAGCTAAGGTAGAGAAATGAAATTGTGTCATATTAATGTTATATATTTTAACATAAAATTGATTTTTGGTAACTTTTTTGACGTTATTGTATTGACAAGTGTCTGTAATCGCCTATAATTATACCCAAGGACAGAGAAAACTCGATAAACACCCTATACCTACCCCGGTCAATGTAATGAAAATTTACACAAAGGGATGTTGGACAATGACGACAGCAGGCGAACTCAAACAGGATCTTTTGAGGGTTTACAACGCGATAAATAAGAAAATATTTAACGTGGGTGTAAAGCAGCAAAAAGTCGATTTCGTCGGCAACAAAATCATCATTGTATCGAGGAATAGTAGAGTCCCCGTCCTCAAACTGCTGGATGAGAATTACCCCCTCTCTACCCGGCAGTTGGACCATCTTTTATTTCAGGTATTCAAACAGGAGATTAAAACCTGTCTCGAAGCGCAATTTCAATTTAAAATCATCTCCATTCTTAAAGACTACGATGCAGAGACCGAATACTCCGGTACCATCGTATTCTTGGAGAAGGATGTAGAAACATATCTGAACGACATGCCGGAACTCTAAGTAGAGAGCGGGCCGATCGTCAGTTTGGTACCAAGCATGCACGTATGTGCATAGATTGGGGCTGGACTGGCGATTTTTTTCATCCGCTTTTGAAAATAAATGTTTGGTATTTCTGAAAAATCATGAAATCAGAATGAAGGAGGAAGGGGTATGACTCACAAAATTGAAATTTCGGGTGTCAGCAAATGGTTCCGCAGAAATGGGGAAGAAATTGCTGCCATGCGGGAGACGAGTCTGTCGATTGAGGAAGGGCGCTTTGTTAGCATTATTGGTCCGAGCGGGTGCGGCAAATCAACCCTGTTTAACATTATCGCCGGCTTGATGCCGCCGTCCACGGGAAGAGTGCTGGCTGATGGGAAGGACATCGTGGGCAAAACCGGTTACGTGGGTTACATGCTGCAAAAGGATATGCTCCTGCCTTGGCGCACGATCCTCGACAATATCATTCTGGGCATGGAGGTTAGAGGCGTCCCCTACAAGGAAGCCGTGGAAAGGGCCCTGCCCTTAATGGAGAAGTATGGATTGAAGGGTTTTGACAAGCATTATCCGAGGGAGCTGTCGGGAGGAATGAAACAGCGCGCCGCTCTGCTGCGGACGCTGCTCTACGACCGGGATATTATTTTGCTGGACGAGCCGTTCGGCGCATTGGACGCACAGACCCGGCTGACTATGCAAAATTGGCTGCTGCAGATCTGGGAGGATTTTGGAAAGACGGTTCTGTTTGTTACCCACGACATCGATGAAGCGATTTATTTGTCGGATGATATCTATGTGTTCTCTTCCAGACCGGGGCGAATCAAATCCAAAATTACGGTAACGATGGAACGTCCGCGCAAAACGGAAGACATGACGTCTCCTGCATTTATGGAGCTGAAGCATCATCTGATGGATTTATTGTCGGCCGGGCATGAAGAAGAGCAAATATCGTAAGCGACAAGCATCGAAGAGGGAGGGATAGCGATGGAAACTGCACGTAAAGAGGCATTTGTTGTACACGCCGTGGCACCGGCGGAGTCGGTGACCGGATCATCCAAACGGCCGGAGGTTGTACCGTACATCCTGGATGAAGAGGCGATGGAGCGCCGCAGGAGTCGGCGGATCGTCTGGGGACGCGCCGCTGTGGCTGTATTTATTTTTCTGGTATGGGAGGTGTTCACCCGGGTCGGTCTGCTGGATTCCTATTATTGGAGCAGTCCTAGCGCCATTCTTGGCACGACCTGGACTCAAATGGCCGAAGGGACTCTGTTGAGGGACATTACGTACACATCCGGCTCGACGATCCTCGGCTTTGTGTTCGGAACCTTGCTTGGAGCGCTGCTCGGATTATCGTTCTGGTGGTCGAGGTCGTATGCAGGCATCAGCGAGCCGTATCTTATCATTCTGAATGCCATGCCCAAGCTTGCCCTGGCTCCGGTACTCGTCATTCTGCTGGGAATTGGATTCTTCTCCAAGGTGGCTCTCGCTTTCTCCATGACGGTTGTCGTTTCTGCGCTTTCCGCATACAGCGGTGTAAAGAGCGTGGACCCTGATATGGAAAAGCTGATGTATTCCCTGGGCGCCAAACGGCATCAGGTCTTCACCAAGGTCGTTGTCCCATGGTCCATGCCCTGGATTATCAGCAGTTTGCGGATTAACATTGCCCTTGCGCTGGCAGGAGCCATCGTGGGTGAGTTTATCGCTTCAAGCCAGGGTGTCGGCCGGATGATCATGTATGCGGGGACCATACTCGATATTAATCTCGTGTGGGTGGGCGTAGTTGTCTTGTCGCTGCTGTCCATGGTGATGTACTGGGGAGTAGTCGTCATAGAGAAATGGTTGTCCAAGGGCTTGACCAAACAATAGACAGAAATCGAACTTATTATTTCTATATAAAAGGGGAATTCATATGAACCGTAAAATGAGGAAGCTTTCGCTATTGTTCGCACTTGTCATATTCACAAGTCTGCTGGGAGCCTGCGGCAATGAGAAGAATGACACTGCCTCCGCCTCCGGCGAGGGTAAGCTGAAGAAAATCGTGATCGCCGAGCCGCTCCATTCGACAGGCTATCTTCCTCTATATGTGGCCCAGCGCGAAGGTTTCTTTGCGAAAAGGGGGCTGGATGTCGAGGTCATCCAAGCCGCGGGAGGTGCGCATGTAACCGCCGTGGTCAGCGGCGATGCTTGGGGCGTCATTGGCGGGACGGAGTCCAACGCCTTGGCTAACAACAACAATTCCGATCCGATCATCTCTGTCGTCAACGTTGTCAACCGGGCGAATGTGTATTTAATGGCTAAGAAAGGCACCGCACCCGCCAGCCATTCTCCCGAGGACCTGAAGGCTTTTTTACAAGGAAAAAAGATCAATGCCGGGCGCCATGGCGGTACGCCCAATCTGTTAACCCGCTATCTGCTGATTCAGCTTGGTCTGGATCCGGAGAAGGACGTGCAGCTGCTTGAGCCGGCAGACGGCTCCACGGTCGTGACGATGGTTCAGCAAGGGGCTGCCGATATCGCCAATGGGGCGGAGCCGCAGATTAGCGACGGGATATCGAAGAATGTGTGGGAGGAGCCGTTTTACAAGTTTCATGATTTGGGTGATTTCTCGTATTCGGTGCTCAGTGTGAGGAAGTCCACAATCGAGAAGGATGCAGAAGCCGTTCAAAGCTTTACAGACGCCATCATCGAAGCGCTTGGAGCTGTTCAGAGCGATAAAGAACTGGCGAAGAAGAATTTGAAGGCCGAATTCCCGACGCTTTCCGATGATGCGATTCAAGCGGCGCTGGACCGGGCTTATGAAGACAATTTATGGAGTTTGGACGGGCTGATCTCGGAAGACGCGCTGAAACATGACATGGATGTCATGATCGAAACGGGGATATTCAAGGGGGATTATTCCTACGATGCCCTTGTGGACATGCAGTTTGTGAACAATGCCAAGAAGTAAATGATGGGGTTCATTCTTTCAAATACACAATCGGAAGGGGAGAGTCGCGATGAAATCGTTGAATCAGCTGATGCTTGAGAGCAAAGCGGCGGTGATCGTGGTTGATGTGCAGAATGATTATTGTCATCCGGAGGGAGCGCTGCCCCGAGCGGGCTGCGATGTTAGCGGGGTAGGAGAGATGATGCCGAAGCTGCATAAGCTGCTTCAGTCCGCCAGGGAGTTTCATGTGCCCGTCATTTTCATTCAGACACTCCATGAGAAAGCAACGGATTCCGACGCCTGGACTACCAGGTCATCGGGACGGTCGGCCCATGTCTGCCGGAGGGGGAGCTGGGGAGCCGAGTTCTATGAGGTTGCTCCGGAGCAGGATGACATCATTGTCAATAAACACCGGTACAGCGCTTTTGTGAATACAAGGCTGGATTCCGTGTTGAAAACGCTGAAAATCGAAACGTTAATCATGACGGGAGTCAGCACCAATGTCTGCGTGGAATCCACTGCCAGGGACGGTTTTATGCTGGATTATCATATCGTGCTTGTAGCGGATGCCTGCGCATCGTATTCGCAAAGCGCCCATGATATGACACTCGAGAATATTGAAGGGTATTTCGGGAAAGTTAGTGGGGTGCAGCATGTGATTGATATCTGGATGGATAAGATTCCAGATGAATCAGTAAGGCCGATGTCGGCGGCTCAGACGACCGCGCGTTAGGTTGTCTGAGTGCATGATCCAGGCAGAATGAAGCTCTCCGCATGCGGGAGCTTTTTCTGTGAGGGTCCTCTCTTCGCATGCACAAATTCATGAATAAGCTGGTGAAGCCTGCGTGAATAACAGATCGAGGATGATCGTTCAATACACCATTTGTTTAGGAGCATTTCTGTCCAATCTGTCAGCCGGCATGTTCAACATTGCGCTTGTAGACATTGCAAGAACCTTTGATTCAACTATTCCAACAGCCCAATGGATCGTTACGGCTTACCTGCTTGTGATTTCCATATTGCTGCCTGTGATGGGCAAGCTCGGCGATATGCTGGGCAGACGGAAAATTCACAATATCGGCTATTTTATTTTTATGGCCGGGGCTCTCTGCTGTGCCGTGTCGCCTTCATTAAACGGACTGATATCCTCCCGCATTCTTCAAGGTATAGGGGCGGCCATGTACCAGGCCACCAATATGGCTTTGATCATTTCTGTGTTTCCCAAGGAGCAGCGAGGCAAAGCGCTCGGGCTGATCAGCACGTTTGTTGCAGCAGGCTCCATGATTGGTCCGAGCCTTGGCGGTATATTGATCCAATGGTTCAGCTGGCGAAGCAATTTCTGGCTGCTGACGGCGCTGTCGCTGATTGCGTGGATGTTTGCTCAGCGGTTCATACCGAAGGACAAACCGGAAGGGTCGGAAAGCCGTTTGGATGTGCCTGGGGCTGCCCTTTTTGCCATATCATTGACTGGTCTGGTTACGGCTGTGAATTTGGGCGCTCAGTGGGGCTGGAGCTCATGGCAGGTTGCGGTACTGTTCATTCTGTTTGGAGTGGGCGCTGCTTCCTTCATCGGGTGGTGTCTGTCCTCACGCTGGGAACGGCAAGGAAAAGGGCGGCTGCCGTTCATGAAGCTGGATCTGTTCCGAGATGCGGGCATCAGCGTGGGGATTATCATTACCATCATTTCCTATATGGCGGCTTTCTCGGCCCAGCTTGTACTCCCAGTATTCCTGCTGAGTGAGCTTGGCATTGAGCCTGCGACGGCAGGGCTGATCATGATGGGTTATCCGTTGTCGCTGATCATATTCTCTCCCTTGAGCGGTAATCTGTCGGACAAGCTGGGGACATTTCCGCTGCTGTCGGCCGGTCTGCTGGTTATGACGGCGGCATTACTCGTACTGGGCTTTGTATCGCCTGCCTACCCCATATTCTTTTTGATTCTCCTGATTGTACTGCTCGGCGGTTCCATGGGGCTGATTACGCCTCCAAACAATTCTCTGGTGATGAGCCGAACATCCAAGAGCGATCTCGGCTTGATCAGCAGTATTCTGGCGCTGTCGCGGAATCTGGGCATGATGTTTGGGACGGCGGCTGGCGGTGCCATGCTGGCGCTTCCAGGCCAGGCGGCAGGAGGATTGACCGGATTTCGCATGATTTTTGTGCTGAACACGGTGCTGGTGGTCATCGTCTATTTAACGATGATTATCTCCTTTCGTTTGGCAAGGCATAAAGAGACGCTGTCTTCATAGTGTGAACATGAGGAAAAAAAGGGTATCCCGCGGTCTGATCAAGACGATGCAGGATACCCTTATTTAACATAATCAGAAATATATACTTTGAAAGCCAGCAGGGGCTTCCTTGAACTGATATCGCTTATGCGCGGTCCAGAATCGTCTGGAGCGTCGAGCGATCAAGACCTTTAACAAGCTTGATCAGAAGTTCTTTAGCTGCTTCATAATCATCGGTATGGATGATGGATGAAGAAGTGTGGATGTAGCGGGAACAAATGCCGATGATGGTGGATGGAACACCGATGCCGCTAAGATGTACTTGGCCAGCGTCGGTACCGCCCGGAGAGACAAAATACTGGTATTTGATTTTGTTGGTCTCCGCGGTATCTTGAACGTATTCCACCATTCCGCGGTGAGTCAGCATCGTTGGATCGAAGATGCGGAGCAGCGCGCCTTGTCCCAATTGACCGAACTGGCTCTTGTCACCCATCATGTCGTTTGCAGCACTGGCATCCAGTCCGAAGAAAATATCCGGCTGAATCAGGTTTGCCGAAGTGCGCGCCCCGCGCAGCCCCAGCTCTTCCTGAACCGTCGCACCGGCATATACCGTGTTTGGAAGCTTCTCGCCGTGAAGAGCTTTCACAAGCTCAATGGCCAGGCCTACGCCATAGCGGTTATCCCATGCTTTGGCCATGATTTTTTTGGGATTGGCCAGCGGGGTGAATTCACAGATCGGAACCACTTGCAGACCGGGACGGATGCCAAACGATTCGGCCTCCGCTTTGTTGTCCGCACCGATATCAATATACATCGTTTTGATGTCGACAGGTTTGCTGCGCTGTGCTTCATCCAGCAGATGAGTAGGAATGGAGCCGACAACGCCGACAACCGCGCCCTTATCTGTAATAATTTGCAAGCGCTGCGCAAGGACCGCTTGGCTCCACCAGCCGCCTAGAGGCTGAAAACGGACCATGCCCGCTTCGGTGATGCCGGTGACCATGAATCCAACTTCGTCCATGTGACCGGCTACCATGACTTTTGGCCCTTCATCGTTTCCGCGGAGAACAGCAAACAGACTGCCCAGGCGATCCTGCACGAACTCATCTGTATATGGAGAGAGGGCATCCTTCACCCATGAACGAAGTTCTCTTTCAAAGCCCGGCGCAGCCGGAAACTCCGTTAGTGTTCGAAATAATTCCAATGTTGATTCATTCATAACGAATATCGCTCCTTTTGAAAAGGTATGTATGAGTTTTACTTTTCTAGTATGCCCCTATATATCTGAAAAGTCTACAAAACCGGCGCCGTGCAAGATACTCCAAATAAAAAGTAAATGACAAGCACCCTGTATGTGGGATAGGAATAGGATGATAGGAAAACAAGTGAAATTTTGTCAGTCGGGGAAGGGGCAGAATATGAACCACCATGGGGTTGTTTGGTACGACCATCATGCCGAAGTCAGAGAACTTCTGCTCATTATGGTCCTGTTCATCCTACTCGTCATTTTGCTGAAGTTCATTCTTATATAATGACAGCCTTAAGCATAATGGCAGCGAGACTTCTTTCAGCTTTCAGGTCGTATTCCTGAAGGCTGATTTTCGTGCGGATTCTCCATATGCTGGGGGACAAGCTGTGCCTCACCATGAGAAGGATGATTTTCCAAACATAAAGGAAGTTCATTCAAAGCATAATGATATCGAGTGATATCCATAGTGTCTCTTCGGCGCTTCATGAAATTCCATACTTAATTCAAGCGGAGGTGTTTTGAATGTCCGGCTCTAATCAAAAGTCCAAGTCCGATATCACCACCATGAGCTCGGCGGAATATCAGGCCATTGCCAAAAAGCACGAACCTCCCCGCGCCATCCTTAAAAATTGTTTGCGCGCTTTTTTGGTCGGAGGTTTGATCTGTTTGATCGGCCAGTGTATCCAGCGGTTTTTTATGTCCGTATTCGATATGACTTCAACCGAAGCAAGCAATCCGACGGTTGCCGTGCTGATTATACTGTCGGTCATCCTGACCAGCTTCGGCGTGTATGACAAAATCGCGCAGTGGGCCGGGGCAGGCAGTGCCGTGCCGGTTACGGGGTTTGCCAACTCCATGTGCTCCGCAGCGCTGGAGCATCGGGCAGAGGGCTTGGTTCTAGGCGTGGGGGCCAGCATGTTTAAACTTGCAGGCTCTGTCATTGTGTTTGGTACCGTTGCTGCGTTTATTATCGGTGTCATCTATGCCATTTTTGGCATCGAAGGGAGGTAACGTTCAATGAAGGTGATTGGCCAAACCTGGCAGTTCGAGAATAAACCCGTCATTATCAGCACGGGAACCATTGTAGGACCGGAAGAAGGCGAGGGACCGCTGGCGAATGATTTTGATTTTGTGTATGACAATATCGAAATTAATGAAAAAACATGGGAAAAGGCCGAGCGGAAGCTGCTTGAGGATGCTTCCAGAAAAGCAGTGGAGAAGGCGGGCATCAAAGAGGACCAGCTGCAGTTTTTTGTCGGCGGGGATCTGATGAACCAGATCATCAGCAGTTCTTTTGCCGCCAGACAGATGGGTGTGCCTTATATCGGCGTATTTGGTGCTTGCTCCACCTCCATGGAAAGTCTGGCCGTCGCCTCGATGCTGGTGGATTCGGGAGGAGCCAAGTATGTGATGGCCGGAACGGCAAGCCATAACTGCACGGTGGAGAAGCAGTTCCGCTATCCGACGGAGTACGGATCACAGAAGCCGCCCTATGCGCAGTATACGATTACGGGAGCAGGCTGCTCCGTTGTTTCGGACAAGGGGGATGGCCCTGCGGTCACCTATGCCACCATCGGCAAGGTTGTGGACCTGGGTATTAAGGATCCGTTCAACATGGGGGCGGCAATGGCTCCTGCGGCAGCAGATACGATTACCAAGCACTTTAAGGATACAGGCCGGCAGGCGAAGGATTATGACTTGATTGTCACCGGTGACCTGGCCTCGGTGGGGCTTCCCATCGCCAAGGATCTTCTGAAGAAGAATGATGTCATCATGGACGGTACGGTGTTTGCCGATTGCGGGTTGATGATCTACGACTTGGAGAAACAGAAATATGTGAATGCCGGAGGCAGCGGGTGTGGCTGCTCGGCTGTAGTCACATACGGCCATATCTTGAAACGGATGCGCAAAGGCGAATTAAAAAAGGTGCTGATTGTGGCTACCGGGGCTCTGCTGTCGCCGCTTTCGTACCAGCAGGGCGAGAGCATTCCGTGTATTGCTCATGCCGTAGCCTTAGAGATGGGAGGATAATGGTATGCAGTTTCTGTGGGCTTTTATTATAGGCGGTCTGATTTGCGTTATTGGGCAAATTATGATGGATGTTATCAAGCTGACACCCGCACATACGATGAGTACTTTAGTGGTGGCCGGAGCCGTTGCTGACGGTTTCGGGTTATATGAACCGCTTGTCAAATTTGCCGGAGCCGGAGCCTCGGTGCCTATCACCAGCTTTGGCAATTCCCTTGTTCACGGCGCCTTAACGGAGCTGGGGAGGGACGGCTGGATCGGGGTCGTGACGGGGATATTCGAAGTAACGAGTGCAGGGATATCCTCAGCGATCATTTTCTCTTTTCTTGCAGCTTTGTTCGTCCGTCCGAAGGGATAAGCCATATGATGCGGTTTGCAAGACCCTGGTACTGTACCAGGGTCTTTTGCCTGTTTATGCGGACCTGTAAACAGGTTAATAACCAAAATATCTCTTCGAATGTACTCCGGGACTTCGATCATGTACAATAGTACTAAATTAAGTATTTATTCCCTTACAGGAGGTTAGTCATACATGCCCGTAAGCCAAGAATCCATGAAAATCATTACCTCGGTACGAACCAATCTGGAGTCGTGCCTGCTAGGCAAAGAATTTGAGATCCAATTGCTCCTTACGGCGCTGCTCGCCGGCGGACATGTTCTGATCGAAGATGTGCCCGGCACAGGAAAGACCCAATTGATCAAAGCATTAGCTAAATCCATGCAGGGAGACTACCGCCGCATTCAGTGCAATCCGGACATTCTCCCGAGTGATATAACAGGGGTTTCGGTATTCCACCCTCGTGACGAAATGTTCTACTTCCGTCCAGGCCCGGTCATGACCAATATTCTGCTGGCGGATGAAATAAATCGAGCTACCACCAAGACGCAATCGGCTCTGCTTGAAGTGATGGAGGAGCGCAGTGTAACGGTGGACGGGGCGACCCACGAACTTCCCCATCCCTTCATGCTGTGCGCTACCCAGAACCCGATCGATTTTGAAGGTACGTACATGCTCCCGGAGGCCCAGCTGGACCGGTTTATGTTAAAACTCAGCCTGGGTTACCCTGATGCCGCAACGGAGAAGCAGCTGATGTACCGTTCACGTGACGGACAGCTGGCGGACAAGCTGCAGCCGGTAACACATATGGATACAATCTCCGCCATTCAGCGTGAAATTCGGGACGTCTTCATCGGCGAGCCTGTTGCCGACTACCTGCTGAATATCACCCGCTCGACGCGTGAACATCCTTCCGTTATGCTGGGCGCAAGCCCCCGGGCAACCCTGTCATTCATGAACGCGGTCAAAGCCTACGCCTTCTTGAACGAGCGGGATTATGTTTTGCCTGATGATGTCAAGACGCTTGCTCCGTACGTACTTTCGCACCGGATCATGCTGCGTCCGGAAGCCAGACTCGACAATGCGAGTCCGGAATCGGTGCTTGAGTTTATACTGCGTCAGGTCAAAGTGCCTGTACAAATGGGGAAATAGGCATGCGCCGTGCGGTTTCGTTATTTTTGAATGGCATGCAGCCGTCCAGACTGGCAGCGGTGTTGGCGGTATGGTGCCTGTGTCTTATGTACGTTTTGTTTCAAGGAGGCAAAACCTCGCTCATGCTGTTCTCGATGGTGAGCCTCCTGACGATATATCTGATCGGTGCTGGCTTTGGCGGTGTCAATCGAGTCAAGGCGCAGCGCAGCGTATTGGGCGGGTCGGAGCGTGCTGGAGAGCAGCTTCATGCCGGTGAACAGGTTCGCGTGAAGCTGGAGGTTCATGTTCCAGGCTTGCTGCCTATGCCATACATGATTGTACGTGAAGTGCTGCAGAGGCATAACGGCGACTCCTGGTCTTTCGAGGACAGCATCATTCCGAACCTTCGCGGTACAGGCAAGCTTGTATTCCAGACGCCGCCGCTTGAGCGGGGGCGGTATGCTTTTTCCAAGACGGAATGCATAAGCGAAGATATTTTCGGCTTAATGGAGCACAAGGGACGGATTGAAGTTCAGACGGATTTTCGCGTATTGCCGAGAACCATCTATATCCCCAAGTGGCATCGAAACATTCGGAATTCCAGATTAGGCGGCACGCATACAACGATATCGGCTTCAAGACGGGAAACAACGCAGATCAATGGAGTCCGCGATTATGTATATGGTGACCGGATCTCCCGGATTCACTGGAACGCTACGGCAAAGACCGGCTCCTGGAAGTCGAAGGAATTCGAGCATGAATCCTTTCCGAAGACGATGATCGTTCTGGATTGCACCGCAGAAGGGTTTGATAACGCCCAGCAGTTTGAGCTCGCTGTATCGGCAGCGGCGTCGTTGATTGAATATGGTGCCAAGGAGCATGCGGGTACAGGTCTGTTCACAACCACGCAGGAAGCCAAAATGTTCGCTCCCGCCGACCATGCGGGCGAACGGATGCGGATGATTCAGCATTTGGTTGATGTGGATTATAACCGAAAGGGCAAATTGATCGCTTCCCTGGAGAAGTCCTATCGTCATTTTCCCAAAGGCGCCTTGTTCCTGTTGATCAGTCCGATGAGTGGCAAGGAAGCATCCGAGATTATGCGCTGGGTTGAAACCAGGGGGATGAACCCTTGTTTTCTGCAAATTCATAACCCGAACGAAAAGAAGCGGCAGGATGAATCCATATCGCTCCTTCAATCCCGGGGCATATCGAGTTATTCGGTTTCCTCGCTGGATGAGCTTCCGACAGCGCTTGGAGGTGGTGTTTGATGAGACTATGGCTGGATAAACTGTCCACGACCTTTTTCAGTACATTGGCGATGCTCTGGCTCTGGATCATGGGCATGCAGTGGGTATCCTTCACCGAAACGATCTGGCTCTCGGAAACGACGGCCATTGTCATAGCGGCGTTAACCATCACGGCTGTCATTGAAGCCCTGCTTCCCATTAAACAGGGCTACAGACTGCTGATACAGTTTGTTTTGATTCTCTATTGCGTGTACAGTTTGCTGAAGTCTTACGGCAATCCGGTTCCTGTCATGACAAGTGAAAGTGTTTTGGCTGAAGAAATCATGTATCTCTTTCCCTATTTATGGTTCGCTGTCGCTGCCTGGGCGATTTTCCTGTTCATTGCACACTGGGCCAAAACCAAAGGACGCGTCCTTTTTATTGTCGGGCTGAATGTCATCAGCTTTGCCGTGCTGGATTCCTTTACAAAAATTGTGCTGTGGGATGAGATCGCTTGGGTGGTCGGAGCCGGAATGGGCTGGCTTGTTTCCAGCCATTTCAACCGGTTCCGCAGACGGTTTCCTCAGGGCTGGATCAACTTATCAAAATACCCGTTTAAGATTATTGCTAACATTTTGGTTATATTCTCTTTGATTATTGTAGCTGGCGTGAATATGCCTCATGTGCAGCCGACATTAACAGATCCTTATACGGCATGGAGGGAATGGAGCGGGGTGCCGCTGTCCACGGGCAGTACAACCGGAACCGGAACTCTCATCGAGTCTTCATCAGAGAGCATGTCCGGTTACGGAAGAGAGGACAATGATCTTGGCGGCGGCTTTAACTTCGACTACTCACCGGTGATGTCAATCACCTCGGATGAACGCAGCTACTGGCGCGGCGAGACCAGAGCGGTGTATTCCGGCACAGGTTGGGCAGACGGAGCCAGCAGCCGGCGTTCCGGTACAGGCGTAGAGATCGGCGAGGAGCTGCCGGGTGAATCGAACGGATCACTATCCACCAAGAAACTGGAGCAATCAGTGACGATGCTGAGTGATACGGTGTACCCCGTATTGTTCGGTGCATACTCTGTTAAGCAGCTGGAGGGCCTGGATGAAGATATTGATCCGGGGCGGCTCCGCTGGCAGATGGAAGGCGCGGAAATGCATCTGGATGATGTCCGGGATGCAGATTATCCGAAGAGTTATACCTTAACCTCTGAAGTGCCGGTTATTCCTATTGATGAGCTGAGCACAAGAACATACGATCAGTTGTATTCCGGCTCTATGGACGATGCCTATATCCAGAAGCCGAGAAATTTCCCGGAACGCGTCACAACGCTGGCTGAGGAAATTACGGCTGAAGGAGATACTCCGTATGAGAAGGTTATGCTTTTGCAACAATATCTAACAAGCAACTATACCTATACGAACACCCCTGACCTTACCCGCAAGAAGAGCGATGATTTCGTGGATGGTTTTCTGTTTGAGGTCAAGGAAGGATATTGTGATTACTTTTCTACCTCGCTTGTCATGATGACAAGGTCCCTTGATATCCCAGCACGCTGGGTAAAGGGTTATGCTCCCG
This sequence comes from Paenibacillus sp. Cedars, assembly GCF_003184205.1. Lineage (NCBI taxonomy): Bacteria > Bacillati > Bacillota > Bacilli > Caryophanales > Paenibacillaceae > Paenibacillus > Paenibacillus sp. Cedars. The sequence goes on along the minus strand of NZ_CP020866.1, from coordinate 4,157,150 downwards.
GCAGCCTGACGGCTTCGGAATACATGCCGATGGATGGTCAAACCCCGATTGAGCCAGGGAACTATACCGTAACGAATGCAGACGCCCATTCTTGGGTGGAGGTATATTTCGGTGAGTACGGATGGGTTCCGATTGAGGCAACGCCGGGATTTAGCATGCCCATCCTGACAGCCGACACAGATGCCGAGCCGGTCATTGAGGAAGACGTTGAAGAAGAAGAGAGTGCAGAGGATGAAACCACTCCTGCTTCCGCCTCTAATGATCAACAATCCGGGTGGGTCAAAATGATTGTAACGGCTGCCGCGGTTGTAATCGTATTGTGGATTCTGTATATTTTGTGGAGAATGCGTATCAGCCTGCGTTTTGCAGGAGCGCGCATTCGTGCAGGCAAGCCGCTGACGGCAGCGGATAAAGTCATTGCCGAAACCGAACGCTGGATTCGTTCCGTGCACCGCAAGGGATTGGTACGCCAGGAACATGAAACGCTTCGTGAGTCGGTGAAGCGCTGGTTGCAAGCACATCCTGCGCTGGAATCCGAAATGAGACCGCTGCTGCAGCAATTCGAGGCTGCACGTTACAGTCCTGCTGAAGTGCAGGAGGAGCAGTGGCGTTCCGTTCAAAATGATGCCGAGAAACTGAAGAAGTCTATAAAAAAGATTCGAATTGTGCATGAAAAACGGCTGTCGCCGTAATTCCAGGAAGACAGACCGCATAGTGGTGGTTGTTCTTGCGATATCAGGATACCTCGATATGGATACGTGCTCTGATATCCAGTAATTTCAAGACCGCCCGGCTCTCTTCCTGAGCTGCCGGGTGGTCTTTTGCTGGTCATGATGATTACGCGGTACGAAGGATGAAAAAGGCTCGTGATTATTTTTACTAAGGAACCGGAATATGGTATAGTTTTTCGTATGAAATTGAGGTGACGAACTTGTTTGAAATGTTAATCCCAAAGCTCCGTGTCAATACGGTTTTTGATATTAACCTAGAAGAATTATATGAGCAGGGGTATCGTGGAATCATTACGGATCTGGATAACACCCTCGTTGGTGCAAAGGCTCCGCTGGCGACACCGGAACTGGTCGTTTGGTTCAAAAGAGTGAAGGAGCTTGGCTTTCAGCTCATTATTGTTTCGAACAACCAGCTCGAACGCGTGTCCAAATTTGCGACGCCGCTGGATATCCAATATGTGCACGAAGCCCGTAAGCCCAGCAATACTCCGTTCCGCAAAGCCATGAAAATGATGGAGCTCACTCCGGATAAAACGGTGGTTGTCGGTGACCAGATGCTGACTGATGTATATGGCGGGAATCGCCTCGGTTTGTATACGGTTCTGGTTATGCCTATCGCAATCAGCGATGAGGGATGGTTTACCCGTCTGGTTAATCGCCGGGTGGAACGCATCGCATTGACCCGTTTACGCAAAAAAGGATTATGGATGGAGGAGGAACCGAAATCATGACGTTGCCTACAGGCGGAGACATCAAGAAGTGCAGCGGCTGCGGCATACCGCTTCAGAGTGCAGCACAGGACAAGCCCGGCTATTTGCCGGAGAAGGCCTGGGACCGTGACCCGGTCATTTGCCAGCGCTGTTTCCGGATCAAGAATTATAATGAAGCATCCTCGGTAACCGTAGATCAGGACGAATTTTTACGGCTGCTCGGACAAATTGGCGGCAAGAATGCGCTTGTTATTCATATTGTGGACCTCTTTGACTTTGAAGGAAGTCTCATTTCAGGACTGCAGCGTTTTGTCGGCAATAACCCTGTCGTTTTGGCTGTTAATAAAACAGACCTTCTGCCGAAAGTTACCAATTGGAACAAGGTTCTGAATTGGGTGCAGAAGCAGTGCAAGGAGCATGGCCTGAGAACGGAAGATATTGTGCTCTGCAGCGCGAAGAAGAATCAAGGCTTCGAGCGGCTGCTGGAGATGGTCGGGCAGCACAGAGGCGACCGTGACGTATATGTAGTTGGAGCCACGAACGTAGGCAAATCCAGCTTGATCAACCGTTTGATCCGCGACTACAGTGATCTGGATCAGGAGTTGACCGTTTCCCGTTATCCGGGAACGACATTGGATATGGTCAATATCCCGCTGGATGATGGCCGGTATATTATTGATACGCCGGGCATCGTATACCCTTGGCGCTATAGCGAGGTAGTCAGCCGTGAGGATTTGGGGACAGTGATGCCGGAGAATCCGTTGAAACCGATGGTATACCAGCTGAACGAGGGTCAGACCCTGTTCTTCGGAGGTTTTGGCCGCTTTGACTTTTTGCAAGGGGAGCATCAATCCTTCACTTGCTTCATCAGCGGCCGATTAGGCATTCATCGGACCAAGCTGGAACGGGCGGATTCGTTGTTTGAGGAGCATGCCGGAGAGCTCCTCTCGCCCCCGACTAAGGAACGGCTTGAGGAATTACCGGAATGGACAAGACATGAAATCCGTATACCGAAGGGAACGCGCCAAGACGTGTTTATATCCGGCCTCGGCTGGATCAAGATCAACGGTGAGCAGGGTGCGCTTGTAGCGGTTCATGCACCGAAAGGAATCAAAGTTCTGTCGCGTCCATCCTTGATATAAGTGACTCATCCATAGGTGCACCATTGGCTTATGGCGGGAGAGGCGGAGGAGAAATGAAAGAGAATTCATGGATCGAGCGTGATTACCTGCTCCTTGGCGTTATGGGGGATCCCATCGGCCACTCGAAATCGCCGGCCATGCATAATGCGGCCATAACCGCACTGGGGTTATCGGGCGCCTATGTGCCGCTTCATGTACGTCCGGAAGGATTAGGGGAAGCGATCCAGGCTGTGAAAGCGTTGGGGTTTCGTGGCGTAAACGTTACGATCCCCCACAAGGTGGAGGTTATGAAGTATCTGGATGTCGTTGATGAAGGGGCGCGGCAGATCGGCGCCGTCAATACCATCGTCAATGACAACGGCACCCTAAAGGGTTACAATACGGATGGCATCGGATATGTTCGTTCATTGAAGGATGAAGCGTGTCCCGACCTCAAAGGGAAGCGCATTGTTGTCCTTGGAGCCGGAGGCGCTGCCCGGGGTATCATTTATGCCCTTATCGGCGAAAAGCCCGAGACGATATCGATCGTGAACCGGACAGCCGCCAAAGCGCTGGCGTTGGCTGAGGAATGGAGCTCGCTTGCCGACTTGAGGGGATACGGTGAAGATTATGCCGAAGAGGCATTGCTTACAGCAGATGTCATTATCAACACAACCTCTGTAGGCATGTTTCCCCGGATTTCGGAGATTCCTATCCCTCAAGGGCACATCCCGGAAGGGATCGTGGTCAGCGATCTGATCTATAACCCGCTGAAGACGGAGCTTCTCCGGCAAGGTGAGTTGCGTCAATGCACCGTGCATGGCGGACTTGGGATGTTTATCAATCAGGGCGCGTATGCACTGGAGTATTGGACGGGATTGACGGCACCTGTGCAGGCCATGAAGGAAGCGGTTCTGAGCAGCTTTCAAGCCTGAACCGGTGCATCTTGTTTATTGATTAATGGTGAAGCAAAAGCTACAATATAGCTTTCGACCAATCCGTTGGATTTAATAATTGAATATTTAAGGAGTAATGACCAAGCATGTTAACAGGAAAGCAAAAACGACATTTACGTTCCCTTGCGCACCATCTGGATCCGCTGTTCCAGGTAGGCAAGGGAGGAAGCAACGAGCATCTGATCCGCCATATTTCCGAGGCGATTGAGAAGCGTGAGCTGCTGAAAGTATCCGTATTGAACAACTGCCTTGAAGATCCTCGGGAAATCGCGCAGGAACTTGCCGAGGGAGCCAAAGCGGAATTGGTGCAGGTCATCGGCAAAACGATCGTGCTCTATAAAGAATCCAAAGATTACAAGACCATCGAACTGCCATAAGGGAGCACGTTGCTCCTTGTAAGGCAGTAGAATAACTCTCTATAAGGGGAGGCGATCCGGATGAAGGTAGGGATAATGGGTGGAACCTTTGATCCCATTCATATCGGGCATATGCTGGCAGCTGAAGCTGCACGGGATACTTATGACCTGGATGAGGTATGGTTCATGCCAAGTCATATCCCCCCGCACAAGGAAGATGCCGGCGTAACCGGACTCATGCGGCTGGAAATGACGGCCGAGGCTGTAGCCGACCATCCGTCCTTTCGTACATTGGACTGGGAAGTGCAACGCGGCGGAGTTTCCTACACCGTCGACACCGTCAGAGAGCTGCGGGATACGTATCCCGAGCATGAATTTTCGTTCATTATCGGAGCGGATATGGTGGCATACCTTCCCAAGTGGAACCGCATTGAGGAACTGGCGGAGATGCTCACCTTTATCGGGCTCAACCGTCCCGGGACCAAGCTGTCTGTGGATGAGTTGCCGGAATTTCTGCGTCAGGTGGTGGTCACGGCGGAGATGCCGCTGATCGAAATATCCTCCACCCTGATTCGGGATAGAGCGGCATCGGGCTTGTCGATCCGTTATATGGTACCGGACCGTGTTTATGATTATATTGTTAGGAGCGGTATATATGCTGTACAGCCGTGAGAAACTGATTGACGCTATATCCTCTCAGATGCCGGCCAAACGCTGGGAGCACACGCAGGGCGTAATGGAAACCGCCGTCATCCTGGCCGGCCGGTTTGGAGCCGACCCGGTTAAGGCAGAGCTGGCAGCCATCCTGCATGATGTTGCAAAATATTGGCCTGTGCAGAGGCTTCACCAGATGATGGTGGATCATAAACTCTCCGAAGAGCTGCTCCATTACGACAAGCAGCTCTGGCACGCTGAGGTCGGTGCTTTTGTAGCGCAGCAGGAGTATGGGGTGACGGATGCCCAGGTGCTTGACGCAATTCGTTACCATACGTCAGGACGCATAGGAATGACGCTGCTGGACAAGGTGGTCTGCCTTGCGGATTACATGGAACCGGGACGGGATTTTCCCGGGGTGAATAATATTCGCGAACTGGCCAACCATAGCCTTGAAGAGGCGCTTGCCGCCGGTTTTGATTCCACGATCGGACACCTGCTATCACGCAGACAAATTATTTATCCGTTGACGGTATTAGCCCGCAACGATCTAATTAAGCAATTGGAGGCGAATTCATGACGTTGAAACCGAATGAGTTGTTAAATGTGGCAGTTGCCGCCGCAGAAGATAAAAAGGCAATGGATCTCGTTGTTCTGGATCTCAGAGGGATTTCGCTAATCGCAGACTATTTTGTCATCTGTCACGGTAACTCGGATACCCAGGTGCAAGCGATAGCAACCGAAATCCGCAAACGGGCCCATGATGAAGGCGTAGCTCTTCGCGGACTGGAAGGAATGGACGCAGCCCGCTGGGTATTGATGGATCTTGGAGATGTTATCGTGCATATTTTCCACCGCGATGAGCGCGAGTATTACAATATCGAGCGTCTGTGGTCGGATGCTAAAGTGGTGGAGAACGTATGAGTTTAATTGCCGGCACATTGACGGAGCTGGTTGTATCCAGAGAAGTTTCTCCTTACGGTTATTTTCTGGATGGCGGCGATCGGGATGTGCTTCTTCACTATTCGGAGCTCACGGGCAAGATTGAACCGGGGGACACGGTAGAGGTATTTATTTTCTTTGATACGGAAGATCGCTTGGCTGCAACGATGAAGAAACCTTATCTGACACTGGGTGAAACCGCGAAGCTGCAGGTGGCGGATGTTCATCCCCGTCTCGGGTGTTTTCTTGAGATGGGGCTTGGCAGACAATTGCTGCTTCCAATCCGGGAGTTGCCTGAGATGCGGGAACTGCATCCGGTCGTGGGAGACTATGTGTTTGTCATTATGGAGCATGACAAGCAAGGGCGTCTTCGGGCGAAGCTTGCCGGCGAGCAGGAGCTGGCTCCGCTTTCGTTCCATGCGCCTGATTCATGGAAGGGCGAATGGTTCACATCCCTCGTCTATAAACCGCTCCAGATGGGCACATTTGTCATCATTGACGGAGGCGTGGTCGGCTTTGGTGCAATCGGCATGATCCATTCCTCCGAACGGACACGCATGCTGCGCCTTGGCGAAGAGGTCAAAGTCCGGGTAAGTCATATTCGGGAAGATGGAAGGGTCAACCTGTCCATGGTTCCGCAAAAAGAGATCGGCCGGACAGATGATGCCGACCGGCTCCTTGCTTTTCTGAAGGAGCGCCCGGGCCATGCGATGCCGTATTCGGATGATACACCGCCCGATATCATCAAGCAGCGATTTGGCATAAGCAAATCCGCTTTCAAACGTGCGCTTGGCAAACTGATGAAGGACGGGCTCGTTACCCAGAAGGACAGCTGGACGTATATGGTCAATAAAGAAGAGAATACCGATTCTAAGTAACAACCCGGATCATAGGGGAAGCTTCTAGGAAAGTGGTGTCATCATGTTGTCTTACCGCAAGTTTGCTTACGTATATGATCAACTCATGGAAGACATGCCTTATCCGGATTGGATCCGCTTTGCGAGAACAGCCTGGGATAAACACGGAATGCCAAAAAGCGTTGCGGAGCTCGGGTGCGGAACTGGCAGTATCACCATCCCGCTGGTTAACTCCGGATTTGAGGTAACAGGTATTGATCTGTCAGCGGACATGCTGTCCGTTGCCAGACGCAAGCTCGAGGGAACACCGCAGGGGCACCGTTTATTTCGGGAGGGCAGCGTCCGCTGGGTACAGCAGGATATGCGCTCCTGGGAACTGCCAGAGCAGGTGGATTCTGTCATTTCATTTTGTGATTGTGTGAACTACCTGCTGGAGGAGAAGGACATACGCTCCGCTTTTGCACGGACTTACAGCGGTCTTAAGGAAGGCGGCACGTTCCTGTTTGATGTGCATCACCCCAATACGCTGATTCGTTATGACGAAGAGCAGCCATTCGTTCTGGATGAACGGGAAGTGTCCTATATCTGGACATGCGACCTGGATGAACGTCGTTGTGAGATTGAACATCATCTTTCCATTTTTGCCAGGGACGATCAGGATCCTTCGGTTTACCGCCGCTTTGAGGAGACTCATGTCCAGCGCGGATACGACCCGGAATGGATGAGAGTTGAACTGGTGAAGGCCGGATTTCGGGATGTGAAATGTTATGCCGATTTTGAGTGGATTGAAGCAGGGCAGGATGCATCCCGGCTGTTCTACGTTGCCGTAAAATAATGAATACTTATGATAAGGAAGGCACTCTTACCGTCTGTTCCAGGACGGCAGGGGTGCTTTTTTGCGTTAAGGACGGTTGATTGTATTCAAAGACACTTCTTTTCCGCTTTGTTTGACTGTGGTTAAGGTTCGGATACAGGGATATGGGTTTGCCTCCTGGACTGTGCTACGATGTTGGAGAGAGAGAAAAGACAGAAATGAGAGCGCTATCTGCAAGGTTGGTTCTATGAATCTATGACGCTCTGAATGATAAGAAATGAGTCCAACGATGATCAAATGTTGCTCATGCAAATTCACAGGTCTGAAGAGAGGATGACGGAATAATGAAACTGTCTGTTTTTACAGTCGCAACACCTGATTTGCAGCCTGAGGCGCTGGCTAAATCAGCGGCTGATGCCGGTATTGAGGGCATTGAATGGCGCTTCAAGGAAGTTCCAGCCGATGCCGCAGAGGAGAAGCCTTCCTTCTGGCGTCATAATCGATGCTCAATAGATCCGGGAGGCACGGAGGAGGATTGGCTTAGATTCCGCCAAGCTGCCGACAAGTTTGGACGGCGCAGTCTTGCGGTGGTCCCCTATCTGACCTGTGGTGATGTGGAAGCAACGGAAAAGGTCATGCAGGCAGCCAAGCTGATCGGAGCTTCATTTATTCGCGTGGGTATTCCGGGATATGACCGAAAGCACAACTACAATGAACTGTACGATCAAGCGGTACGGTATTTACACGAGGTTCAGGACTTGGCAGCGGCTTATCAAGTCAAGGCATTGGTGGAGACACATCATCTGACGATTGCGCCGAGTGCGGGACTAACGCACCGTCTTGTATCCCACTTCAATCCACAGCATATTGGGGTGCTGTATGATCCGGGCAATATGGTCCATGAAGGGTATGAGAATTACCGAATGGGCCTGGAACTGCTGGGTCCCTATCTGGCTCATGTCCATGTTAAGAATGCAGGATACCGCAAGACTCCATCAGAGGATGGAAGCACGGCAGTCTGGTCTGGAGAATGGGTTTCTCTTGCCCAGGGAGCCGTTCCGTGGGTGCAAGTGATACAGGATTTGCATTCAGTGGGCTACGATGGTTATTTCGGGATTGAAGACTTTAGCGGTACGTATGAGTCTACGGAGATGCTGCTCCGTTTTGCCGAGCAGATGAAGGTGTGGGCAGATCATAAACAGCGCGTGTAGACATTCATTCACAAGGGAGGTAAGAAATATGGATCAAGTAAGAGTAGCCGTCATTGGACTCGGCATGGGATTCTCGCATGCCAGAACGCTTGCAGCAGGCCGGATTGCCGGAGGGAAGCTCAGCGCTATATGTGACCTCAACCCGGCTAAGCAGGAAGAGGCGAAGGCAACACTGCCCTCGGATGTGAAAATCTGGAATGATGCGGATGCTTTAATAGCTTCGGGAGAGATCGATGCGGTGATCATTGCCACGCCGCATTATGCACATCCACAAGTGGCGATAAAATGCCTCAGTCATGGACTCCACGTCCTGATCGAGAAGCCGGCGGGCGTCTATACCAAGCAGGTTCGGGAAATGAACCTTGCCGCTGCGAGCAGTGGCAAAGTCTTCTCGATTATGTATAACCAGCGCTGTAATCCGCTGTATAAGAAGCTTCGGGAGCTGATTGCAGACGGCGAGCTTGGTGAGATCCGGCGGATGAACTGGATCGTAACCAATTGGTACCGGTCCCAAAGCTATTATGATTCCGGCGGTTGGCGTGCAACCTGGGGCGGTGAAGGTGGAGGCGTGCTGATCAACCAGTCTCCACATCAGCTGGATTTGTGGCAGTGGACGACCGGAATGATGCCGAAGAGGATTCGTGCCTTTTGTTCGTTTGGCAAATACCGCAATATTGAAGTGGAAGACGATGTGACGGCTTATGCTGAATATGAGAATGGTGCAACGGCCGTTTTTATTACCACAACGGGCGAAGCGCCTGGAACGAACCGGTACGAAGTGACGGGGGACCGTGGAAAAATCGTCATTGAGGACGGAAAGCTTACCTTCTGGCGCCTTCGCGTTCCGGAACCCGAATTCAATCAGCAGTATACCGGAGGTTTTGGAGAACCGGAATGCTGGAAATGCGATGTGCCGATCTCGGGTGATAATCCTCAGCACAGCGGCATTATTCAAAATTTTGTGGATGCCATTCGTCAAGGCACGCCGCTGATTGCGCCGGGCGAAGAGGGGATCCACGGATTGACGCTGTCAAACGCGATGCATCTGTCCACCTGGACCGATCATTGGGTGGATCTGCCCTTGAACGAAGATTTGTATTATGAGCTGCTGCAGGAACGCATTGCCCAATCTTCCAGCCAGAAGACCGTCAGAGAGGTTGGACCGGTTGATATGAGCAAAACGTTCGGAACCTATTAATGAACCGTCAGGAGGCAATCGGTATGGATCGCAGTAATGGAATGCTCTATGCGCCGGTTGGCAAAGCCCAGCCGGTGTGCAAGCCAGGGGATTTTGTCTTTGCCGCCATGTCGCTGGAGCACGGACATATATACGGCATGTGTAACGGATTAATTGAAGCGGGGGCAACTTTAAAATGGGTGTATGATTCAGACCCCGCCAAGGTAGCGGCTTTTCTCGAGACCTATCCAGGCGTAACCGCCGCTTCCTCCGAGGCACAGGTGCTCGAGGATGCGGAAGTTCATCTTGTAGCGGCTGCCGCCATTCCATCGGAGAGATGTGAGCTTGGTTTGAAGGTTATGTCACACGGCAAGGATTATTTTACCGATAAGACGCCGTTCACCACCCTGGAGCAGGTAAGCTCCGCACGTGCAAAGGCGGCAGAGACAGGCAGGAAGTATATGGTTTATTACAGTGAACGGCTGCATGTGGAGAGTGCGGTCCACGCGGGTCGGCTGATACAGGACGGCGTGATCGGCCGCGTGGTGCAGGTGATGGGAACAGGACCGCACCGCTTAAATGCTCCATCCCGTCCGGACTGGTTTTTCCGCCATCAGCAGTATGGCGGCATATTGTGCGATATCGGGTCCCACCAGATTGAGCAGTTTTTGTTTTTTGCAGGCTGCCGCGATGCCAAGGTGCTCAGCAGCAAGGTGGGCAATTATGCGAATCCGGCCTACCCGGAGCTGGAGGATTTCGGAGATGCGACACTTCTCGGAGACAATGGGGCCACGAATTATTTCCGTGTCGATTGGCTGACGCCTGGGGGCCTCGGTACCTGGGGCGACGGAAGAACCGTTATTTTGGGAACGGACGGATATATCGAACTTCGTAAATACATTGATATTGCCAGACATCCACAAGGCGATCATCTGTATTTGGTTAACGGCGAAGGGGAGTTTCATATGGAGCTGCAGGGCAAGGTAGGCTATCCGTTTTTCGGCGAGCTGATCCTGGATTGTCTGGAACGGACCGAGTTTGCCATGTCCCAGGAGCACGCCTTCAAGGCCGGCGAATTATGCGTGATTGCTCAGAATGAAGCCGTGCGCATTCAAGAAAATCATATATAATAGAGAAAAACTCCGCGATGTTCAGGGGTTCTACAACCCCAGGCCGCTAAAGGGGCGATTCTCTTATGTCCTCGTCATCATCCAAAGGGCTGCCAAGCTTCGAGTGGATGCAGCTGAAAGAGCCAATAGATCTGAGCTATTATAATGAACAGCCCCTTATCAGCGGGCAATTCCATTCCCACGCCTTTTATGAAATCTATTATTTTCACGAGGGATGCTGCACCTATCTAATCGGTGACTCTGTCTTTGCGCTGAAGCCGGGGGATCTGCTGCTGATGAATGGTTTGACGCTTCATTGTCCGAGTGTGGAACCCGATTCCAGATACGTAAGAAGCATTCTGCATTTTGACCCGGCCTGGGTGTGCAAGGGGCTGTCGGAATCGGCCAAGACGATCCTGCTGGACCCCTTCGATACGCTCCGGAATCATCGTATGACCCTAACCGGGACCAATCGGGAAGAGTTCGAGGCCCTGCTGGCCGATATTCATCGCCTGTCAGCGTCCACGACCCACTACCGCCAGGAACGCATGACCTTGCGCATCCAGGAGCTGATGTACGTCATTGCAGGCTGGTGTCAGGCCGCTGTACAGGGTCAAGACTCGATCTCAGAGAAGGAGCGGCATGTCCAGCATGTGGTATCGTTTGTCGAGGAAAATTATATGCACGATCTGACGCTGGAGAGAATCGCCCGCGATATGCATATTACCAAGCATTATCTATCCTCCTTATTCAAGGAGGTGACGGGAACAACGGTGTTTAAATATTTGTATCACCGGCGGATCAACCAGGCTAAAATTTTACTGCGGCTTCACCCTTATCTGAGCATAACGGAGGTCAGCCAGGCATCCGGGTTTAAGCATCTGGCTCATTTCAGCCGGATGTTCAAATCAATGGTCGGAACGACACCGGAGCATTACCGCAGGAGCGGAGATGAACTTTCGTTGACTTGATCGTACATTTTGGGTATAATAGCCACATTAAAATGGTAATATGAAAGCGATGATGAGGATTAGTACTTCCGCATTCGATCATGCAGAGAGCCGGTGTTTGGTGAAAACCGGTTGACGATAGGAATGAACTCGCCTCGGAGCAATGATGTTAACCCGGCCGCTGAATGGCTATTTCAGCAACTGGCCGATGAAGCATTGTCGTCTCATCCGCGATAAGGATGCAAAGGGAGTGAAAGGCAAAGTATGCCTTTGGCTAACTAGGGTGGTACCACGGGAATCAAACCTCTCGTCCCTAGCGATCAACGCTATGGATGATGAGGTTTTTTTGTTTTTGGACAATGGCATCAGGCCTTGTCTCTCGAATGTGAAGGAGGAGCATTGAAGTATGACGGACAATCAGACAACCGGCCACGGCTATATCCCGCAGGCCATCGAACCGAAGTGGCAGCAGTACTGGGACGAGAAAAAAACGTTTAAAACCGAAGAGGCATCATCCAAACCGAAGTTTTACGCACTGGATATGTTCCCATATCCATCCGGCGTAGGCCTGCATGTAGGGCATCCGGAAGGATACACGGCAACAGATATCGTGTCCCGTTACAAACGGATGCGAGGTTACAATGTGCTGCATCCCATGGGATGGGATGCTTTCGGACTCCCTGCAGAACAGTATGCGATGGACACAGGCAAGCATCCCCGCGAGTTCACCGTGCAAAATATCGATACGTTCCGGCGCCAGATCAAATCCCTCGGATTCTCGTATGACTGGGACCGGGAGATCAGCACCACCGATCCGGAATATTTCAAATGGACCCAGTGGATCTTTATCCAGCTCTATAACCGCGGCTTGGCTTATGTGGCTGAAGTGCCGGTTAACTGGTGCGAAGCACTCGGTACCGTGCTGGCGAACGAAGAGGTCATCGATGGCAAGAGTGAGCGCGGAGGACATCCGGTCGTTCGCAAGCCGATGCGTCAATGGATTCTGCGTATTACCGAATATGCAGAGCGCCTGCTTGAGGATCTGGATGAGCTGGACTGGAGCGAAAGCCTGAAGGATATGCAGCGCAATTGGATTGGCAAATCCACGGGTGCCGAGGTTCGTTTTGACATCGAGGGTTACGATGGCCATCTGGAGGTATTTACAACCCGCCCGGATACACTGTTCGGCGCTACCTACTGTGTGCTGGCACCGGAGCATGACCTTGTGGACAAAATTACGTCAGCGGATCAACGCGAAGCGGTGAAGGCTTATCAAGTTCAGGCTTCCCGCAAAAGTGATCTGGAGCGGACGGATTTGGCAAAAGACAAAACCGGTGTCTTTACCGGAGCATACGCCATTAATCCGGTGAGCGGCGCTAAAGTGCCGATCTGGATTGCGGACTATGTGCTGGCAGGTTACGGAACAGGAGCCATTATGGCGGTTCCGGGTCACGACAGCCGTGACTGGGAATTTGCCAAACAGTTTGGTCTTCCGATTATTGAAGTCGTTCAGGGTGGAAATGTTGAAGAGGAAGCCTACACCGGCAGTGGCGAGCATGTGAATTCCGGTTTCCTGAACGGGCTGGATAATGAAGCGGCTATTCAAGCGATGAATGAATGGCTGGAAAAAGAGGGAAAGGGTCAGAAGAAGGTAACTTACCGTCTGCGTGACTGGCTGTTCAGCCGTCAGCGCTATTGGGGCGAGCCGATTCCGATCCTGCATCTGGAAGACGGAACGATGAAGACCGTGCCGGAGGATCAGCTTCCGCTGCTTCTCCCGGATGTTGATCAGATCAAGCCGTCCGGTACCGGTGAATCACCGCTGGCTAACGTTACGGAGTGGGTGGAAACGGTAGATCCTGAAACCGGCATGAAAGCCCGCCGCGAGACCAATACGATGCCGCAATGGGCAGGCAGCTGCTGGTATTATCTGCGTTACATTGATCCTGACAACCATGATGAATTGTGCTCCAAGGAGAAGCAGAAGGAGTGGCTTCCGGTTGACTTGTACATCGGTGGCGTGGAGCATGCCGTGCTTCACTTGCTGTATGCGCGCTTCTGGCACAAAGTATTGTATGACCTGGGTGTTGTTGATACGAAGGAGCCATTCCAGAAGCTTGTCAATCAGGGCATGATTCTTGGCAACAATAATGAAAAAATGAGTAAATCCCGTGGCAATGTCATCAATCCGGATGACATCGTTAACGAGTATGGAGCCGATACGCTGCGCGTATACGAGATGTTCATGGGGCCGCTGGAAGCGACCAAGCCATGGAACACCAACGGCGTTGAGGGAACGCATCGCTTCCTCTCCCGTGTATGGCGCCTGTTCATCGGTGACGACGGTCAATTGAATCCTAGAATCGTTGAGGGCGAGGGTACGGACGAATTCAAACGTACGCTGCACAAAACGATCAAGAAAGTGACCGATGATTTCGAGCATCTGCGCTTTAACACAGCAATCAGCCAGCTGATGATATTCATCAACGAGGGATACAAGACGGATGAGCTTCCACGGAAGGCCATGAAGAGCTTCGTTCAACTGCTTTCCCCGCTTGCGCCTCACCTGGCTGAAGAGCTGTGGAGCCGTTTAGGCTACAGCGAGAGTGTAACCTATGAGCCATGGCCTGATTTTGACGAGGCTTGGACCGTAGAGGCAGAAGTTGAGATTGTTGTTCAAGTCAACGGCAAAATCGTAGAACGTGCCAAAATCGCGAAAGACATGGATCAAGAAGCCATGCAACAACATAGCCTCTCCCTTCCGAATGTCAAGCAGGCGCTGGAAGGAAAGAGTGTACGCAAAATCATTGCCGTACCGGGTAAACTGGTCAATATCGTGGCCGGTTAATCGTAAAACCGAAGGCAGCATCCAGTTTTGCCAGATCCTCCTCATACTTGTCGTGTGTGGTCTGGATCAATTGGTAGAACAGTCCGTTCAGGTTTGACTCAAGCAGTGTCAAAGCCTGGGCGGTGATGCCTCCGGGAACCGCCACCCGCTCTTGCAGCTGCTCGGGGGAGAAGCCCTCCTCCGTTAGCAGCTTGCCGGTGCCAAGCAGCATTTCACCGGCTAATGCATTGAGGGTCTTACGGTCGATACCGGTCATTTCAACGGCAGCGTCGATCCATTTTTCCATGAATAAACTTAAAAAAGCAGGCCCGCAGCTGGAGAAATCGGAAGTGATTCGCGTGTGCGATTCCAGTATCTCGAGCGGCCTGCTGATATAAGACAGGAGGCTTTCTATAAGCTGCCTGTCTTCTTCTTTTATTCGGGAACCATACATACATAACGATGCTCCGCCTCCGGTAATGTTGGTGATGCTCGGTATGATTTTCGCGACCTTGCATGGCAGCGTTGATTCCAAATGGATCAGTTGCACCGGACTCGTGATGGATATCGCGATTTGCCGGGCTTCCAGCTGATCTTTGATCTCGCTGATGACCGTTTTAAACTCCAGCGGCTTGACACATAAGAAGAACAGGTCGCTCTGTGAAGCTGTCTCTGTGTTAGAGCTGCATACAGTCAAACCGGGATGTTGCTTTGCCAGCTTCTGCGCCTTTTCAGGACTTCGGTTGCTGACTCGAATCTGCTCAGGCAGGAGTGCGCCCGATTGAATGAAGGCTTCGATCAACAGACTTCCCATGCTGCCCGTACCGATAAAACCGACCTTCATGTGTACGTTCCCTCCTTTCGCGCTTTACGGCAGAAATGTACCGTCCTTAAGTTAATGTATGCGGGGAAGATGCCGATTCATGACGGTTTTTCATGTGATTTCGGTGAGAGAATGCAAGTATTCTGTTTTTGAACGCAATGGATATGAATTTTTATGATAAGGAGAGGTCATGAATGAAACGGATATCATTAGGTTGGAGTCTTGCGGCAACCATCGCAGGTTGCGGATTCATTTTGTTTGCAGGCGGCACCGACAAGGGGATTGAGGGCTGGCAGCCGTTAAACGACCAACTGGAGCAAGTGGTGGGGGTTGAAGGAGAAAAGGGAATGAAGACGTCCTCCGCGAACTCCCGGAACGGGGCCGTGGAAGATGCTGCTCCAGCAGAGGCTGGTGACGTTCCTGATGCTGCGAAGAAGGCGGACCCTGATACAGGAAGCGAGCCTGCGGGCAACACGAAGGATCTCTCACTAAGCAGCAGCCAAGGTGCTGCTACCGTAAGCGGTTCCCCAGGCGAAACGTCGCCTCCGGCTTCTGTCCAGCCCGAATCCTCTTCGGGTTCCTCCCAGACCGATGGTGGCGCTCTGCAGACGCAGCAACGAGCTTCTGCTAGTGAGTCTGCCGTGGATTCGCCGTCGTCTTCGGTACAGTCCGGATTGATTAATGTGAACACGGCGGATGCAGCGACTCTGATGGAACTCCCCGGCATCGGGGAAGCCAAGGCCCAGGCCATCATCGATTACCGGAAGCAGTTTGGGCCTTTTCGGAGTATAGCGGATTTAATGAATGTCAAAGGCATTGGACCCAAAATGCTGGAGAAGATGAAGCCTTACGTTGGACTTTAGCTATGTGCTACAATAAAGGAGATATCGATAAGAAACAGGTGACAGATGATGAGTGCAGATCAACGTAAAGATTGGGATACGTATTTCATGGATATTGCCTTTATGGTTTCTACCCGCTCCCAATGCCCACGGCGTCATGTTGGGGCGGTGCTGGTGCAGGGGAAAAAGCTGCTCGGTACAGCATACAACGGCGCGCCGATGGGGGTTCCTGACTGCTCGGAAGCAGGCTGTATGATAGCGGAGGATTACGAGTTGGTTGTGCAGGATGGCCAGGAGCGCATGGTGAAAAAACAGCGCTGTATCCGCACCATTCATGCCGAACAAAACCTGCTGCTGTTCACAGACCGGATCGACAGGGAAGGCAGCACGGTCTATGTGACCGATGAGCCTTGCTGGACCTGTGCGAATATGCTGGCTAACAGCGGCATTGTCGAAGTGGTATTCCACCGCTCGTATCCGAAGGATTCGGGCAAGGTGTCTCGCATGATGGAACAGAAGGGGATTTTGTTCCGGCAGCTTGAGTCGTACGAGCCCCCACGAGAGACATTAATGACTGTAGCGGAATGATGCGTGAAGGATGTCTACGTAATACTTCTATGAAATAGGATGCGAAATAGGAAGTCACAAAGGAAGAACCTTTGGCTGCGATATGCAGGCACAGGTTCTTTTTTTGTTATGACAACGAAAGGATATACCAATTATGAGGCGAAGGCCGTTACTTGTGTTTACTGTTATATGGGTTATGGGCAGCGGGGCTGCATGTATGTACGATGGATGGAGACTGGCCCTGATTGCTGCCGGGCTGATGCTCCTGCTGCTGGCTGTATGTCATTGGGGACGCACGGGACCTTTGTTTGTGTTCTGCATGCTGTGCTCGTTGTGTTGTTCTACCATCTACTGGGAATGGCACGACGCGTTAAATGTAAGTGATTTGGAATTGCGACTTCCCGCAGCAGAGACAGTGGATACTTATCCTGTGACCGCACAGGGCGTGATTTCTTCGCCTGTGGAGGTGGATGGAGACAGGGCCGATTTCAAAGTTTCGCTGCAGAAGGCTGATCTTGGTTTCAGGCAGTCTACATTAACCCACATGAAAACTCATGCTCACCAGGACAATGACCAGGATCTAAAGACGCATGATGTCGTTATGGTTCAAGTCAGATTATTGGACAAGTCCGAGCTGGATATAGCAGGCCAGTGGCAGCGCGGAGATCATATACAGTTAACCGGAGAACTGCAAAAACCGGGTGAAGCGCGAAATTTTGACGGTTTTGATTATCTTCAATATTTGCGCACTCAGAATATGCATTGGATCATCAAGGTCAAGGGCGCCGACCAAGCGCAGATCACACCACCTGACGGCTGGAGCTTAAGCCATATTCTCAGGTGGAATGATTCTGCCCGAGATACACTCGGCGGCAAGCTGGAGCAATTATACACCGGAGTTCATGCAGGTTATATGAAGGGACTTGTTATTGGCAATCAGGATGATCTGGATCCCGATACATTTATGGAGTTCTCCCGCTTGGGTTTAACACATATTCTTGCGATATCAGGCATGCATGTTGCCGTGGTTGTAGGCTGTCTCTTATTCTTGTGCACGACCCTTCGAATGACGCGAG
This sequence comes from Paenibacillus sp. Cedars, assembly GCF_003184205.1. NCBI lineage: Bacteria > Bacillati > Bacillota > Bacilli > Caryophanales > Paenibacillaceae > Paenibacillus > Paenibacillus sp. Cedars. The sequence continues at coordinate 4,139,427 of NZ_CP020866.1, read as the reverse complement.
AGACTTCGCTCACCGTGGTCATGTGGCTGATACCGGTCTATGTTTTGCTTACCGGGGCGAGTCCCTCCATCGTCCGTGCGGGAATCATGGGCATGATCGGCTTGTATGCTGCGAGGCGAAGGCTGTTGAAGGACGGATTGCATATTCTTAGTGCTGCGGCACTTGCCATGCTGCTGTGGAACCCGTATTTTCTTGTCAACGTCAGCTTCCAGCTCTCGTTCATCGTGACTGCAGGCTTGATGATTTTCGTGCCAAAGCTGATGCCGCTGCTGAGATTTATGCCCCGCTGGCTTGCGGGCACTGTAGGCATTACGGTGGTGGCTCAGCTCATCTCTTTTCCGCTCACGATTTATTATTTCAATCAGGTATCGCTCCTGTCTGTCATCGCAAATTTGATTCTCGTTCCCGTCATAAGTCTGATCGTTCTCCCGTTAGGGATGGTGTCCCTGCTGCTCAGCTGGGTATGGATGCGGGGAGCAGGCTGGCTGGCGAATATAACCGAATGGCTGAATCAGCTGACATTTCGTATCGTTGAATGGATGAATGCCTCCTCTGCTTTTATGACGTTGTGGCCATCTCCTTCGCTGGCCTGGATATTGGCGTACTATGTTGCCCTATATGTACTGCTCTCGATTGTGAAGAAGAAGTCAGAGCATCAAGGAGCAGCGATGAATAACTCCGATGACACGGTTCCGTTGGAAGGTCGTGATTCCTTGAACAGCAGAGCAGACTTATCTGAACCGACTGCCGTGTTTCCGCTTGTGGATCAATGGGCTGGCTCGTTGCGATGGAGGGGGTTCATTACAACAAGTCATTATGTCGAGCGCTATGCGGTAAGATCCGTGATCATGCTGCTGTCCGTGGTTTTGGGTGCACTGCTGTATACCGGATATCAATCCCCTTCCATGGGTGGGGCAGGTCTGGTGCAATTTTTGGACGTTGGACAAGGGGATTCGATTCTGGTAACAACTCCGGAAGGCAAGCATATTCTTATTGACGGCGGCGGAACGGTGAATTTTCGCAAGGAAAAGGATGCCTGGAAGGAAAGAAAAGCGCCGTTCGAAGTGGGAGAGAAAGTGGTGGTGCCTTTGTTAAAAAAAAGGGGGGTTCACCAGCTTGAGGCCGTCATTATGACGCATGGTGATCAGGATCATATTGGTGGTCTCTTGGCCGTACTGAAGGAAATTCCCGTGAAATCGGTTGTTTTTAACGGGACCTTGGCCGACTCTGACTCCTTCCGGGAGCTGATGTCAACTGCCGTACAACGGAATGTTCCGATATATCAGGCTGGCGCCGAGCGGGGTCCCTGGAAGGTTGACAAGTACACGGACATACAATTTTTGTTCCCTATTTTCCCAGAAAGTGGAGAAACCATAAATTCATTACCGTTGATTAAGGAACAGAATCATGCTTCACTAGTATTTGTCCTTCAGATGAATGGAAGCCGAGTGTTATTTACCGGAGATACGGATCAGGCTGCCGAACAGAAAATATTGCTGCATCTGGAGGAACTGCTGCACGAAGGATCGGGACTCCAAGCCGATAACCCGGTTGATGTCATGAAGGTTGCCCATCATGGAAGCAAAACCTCGACATCGGCGGCATGGCTGAATGCTTGGAAGCCGAGGACGGCGGTAATTTCTGCTGGTGTTAACAATATGTACGGGCATCCGCATACGGATGTGGTAGGACGGCTGGAACGGTCCGGGTCGATCATCTATCAGACCAATCTTCATGGTGAAGTCCAGATGAGGATGAAGGAGAACCATATTGAGATCCGCACGAAGCTTCCATAATGCGCACGGCTGTCCTTGAGACCCGGAATCGTAGTATGATCTATATAGGAAATTGCAGCAGATGACTATAAACTTTATATTTGGTATAGTTAGATGAAGTTTCCTGAAAAAAATAATAGGTTACATACTGCAACATTTTTTTATTCTATCCGTCTGTATGTATGCAGGGAGAGGGGGATCCACTGTGGTGGAGCAGGGACTCATAAGAGCCGCTCAATCGGGCGATCGCGACGCTCTAATCACCCTATTGCGAGAAATTGAGCAACATGTTTACCGAACTGCTTATTATATTTTAAACAATGAACAGGATGCCATGGATGCAGCCCAGGAAGCACTAATACGCGTATATACGAAGATTAACTCCTACGAGGAGAAGGCCCAGTTCAAGACATGGGTCCAGCGAATTGTAACCAACATATGCATTGATAAATTCCGCAGAACGAAGCCGACGGTTTCCATCGATGAACATGATCTGGTGTTTCGGGATAATCTCGATGTAGAACGGGAAGTGATGTCGGGTTATCTCGCTCAGGATATCCAGGAGGCCATTAATCAACTCCCGGATCATCATCGCACCGTCATTGTCTTAAGATATTTGCAGGACCTATCCTACAACGAAATCGCTGATTGTCTGAACCTCCCGCTCAATACGGTGAAATCCTATTTGTTCAGGGCCAGGCAGCAGCTGCAGAATATGCTCCAAGAGCATCAGAAAGGTGGTGTATCAGGATGAATTGCCAAGAGGTGGTGGAACGTATGCACCGGTATTTGGACCGGGACCTTACTTCCGATGAGACGGCCGAAATGTATCAGCATATTGCTCTGTGTCCCATGTGTGCGGAGACCTTTAATATATTGAAATCATTGAATAGAGAGCTTGAGGATCTTCCGGCCGTAACCCCGCCTGTCAGTCTGGTAGATGCTATCATGCCGAGACTTGATGCTATTGACCGTGATCGCCATAACCTTGTCATACCCCCAGCCGTAAAAAACCAGGAGCCTGCAGAGATGATGCCGGAAATTCGGCGTCCACGACGTGCAGGCAGCTGGTGGAGTACGGTTGGCGGGAGAACGGCCATCGGAGCTGCTGCCGCAGTGCTTATACTTGGCGTTGCCATATTCAATAATGAGCCGAAGATGTTATCCGATGCGGAAATTCCATATGAAGAGGCAAGTACGACAAGCGCTGGATCGACAGAGGAATCGACCGAGATCCAGGATCAAGGTACGCCGCAGCTGTTTACCGATGGCGGAACGGCGGCCAATAGCACGGAGAAGGAGGGGAGCGACCCTTCCGACAGCACTCAAAGCTCGGCGTTGGAATCGTCAACCGAATCCGATCCGGATCCGAATGAAACCAAGGGAACAGCTGAGCCGTCGGATGCCCCTAAGGAAACTGGGGAAGAAACGCCGGCACCCGATGCTTCCGTGAAAAAGGACAATGAAGGGGTACCTCAAGCGCCAGAACAACCTGCAACGAGCAACAATGAGGTACCGAAAAGCAATGCTACAAGTCCGTCTGCCCCTCCAGCCAGTGAACCTCAACAGAATAATGAGGGAGTGAATGGGCAGACCCCGCCTTCCGAGTCGGCGGATACGAAGCCAGAGACGCTGTCTCCAAGCAATGATCCTTCAGCAGATGCAGGAGCCGGAAGTGCTGAATCTTCCGAACGGTCAATGGGAATTGCGATGATGCCGGAGCAATGGTCATCTCCGGACGGTCTGTACAGGGCTTCGCTGGAGCTGGATCAGCTGGTCATTTATCGGCTGCCTTCGGGAAGCAATACGTCGCCAGAAGCGATGGAAACACTCGAGAAGATTCCACTCAGCGGCAAATGGGTATCCGGTCAATGGTCTGAGGATGGCTTGACGTTTAAGTACAAAGTGCAGATGAACAGCGAATTGGTTGAATCTGTTTATTCCATAGAGAAGACCGAGCCGCCTGCTGCCACACAACAGAAGAAGCCGAAGCAATAGAAATATATATATAGATAATGAAATCGGCGCACCAATGCCGGGAGATATGAATACACTATATATTAGAGAGAGCATTATACCAACCACAGTCGTATGACCGGCGGCGGGGTGTTTCTAGAGCATTCTTGCCGGCGTTTATATAGATGTGTTGGGACGAAGGGACCTTGCCGCTGCTAAAGCCGAGGTCTCTTTGTTTTTTTGAGGACTCCGGATTGATTGGACATCCAATTGCCGCAAGATTTGATATCGCAAGCGAGTTGATGATGATTTGCGAAATCCTTCTAGTTTTGTTGCCGTTTGTTCAAAAAGCAGATCTCATAATTCTGCCGGTCATCTATCGCTTTTGGGCCCTCTTTTTTGGTATAGTGTACAGTGTAGAAAGGGGGGACGCCGATGGATGCCAAAGCGGCGGCCAAGGCGGTCAAGCAGGGAGATGTGTCTTCCGTCTATTTGCTGTACGGCAGCGAGAAATTTCAAATGAAGGAATTCGCCGAATTTCTGGAAGCCCAGCTGATCCCGAAAGAAGACCGTGATTTTGCCCTGATTCATATGGATTTAGGGGAAGCTTCGATTCAAGCCGTTGTGGAAGAGGCGGAGACGGTTCCTTTTATGGTTCAGAAAAAATTGATATTTGTCCGGGATACGTCTTTTTTTACCGCTGCAAAAGATAACGGGAAAGTGGATCATCGTCCAGAGGCACTGCTGGATTATTTGACCAATCCTGCTGATTATAGTGTGATTGTCTTTATGGTGGGCCAAGAGAAGCTGGATGAGCGCAAAAAGGTAGTTAAAGCCGTGAAGAAGACAGGTGTAGCGCTGTCCTTCATGCCTTTAGGCGGGGAAGAGCTGCTCCGCTGGGTGGACAAGCAGGTGAAGCAAAGCGGCTGCACACTGCGTGAGGGTGCGGCTGAAGCGATTGTTCGTAATGCCGGAACCAGCCTGCAGTCCTTGTCGGGCGAGATCGAGAAGCTGTGTTTATACGCGGGTTCAGGCGGAAGCATTGATATCGCAACCGTGGATATGCTGGTGGCTCGAAGCACGGAACAGAATGTGTTTGCATTGGTCGAGGATATCGCAAATCTCCGGATGGACAAGGCACTCGGTATTTATTACGAGCTGTTGAAACAACGCGAGGAGCCGATCAAGATTGCTGCATTGATCACAAGGCAATTCCGAATCATTCTGCAAGTGAAGACCTTATCCACCCAAAGCTACTCGCAGCAGCAGATTGCATCCACGATCGGACTGCATCCCTATGCGGTGAAGATTGCCGGAGAACAGGCCCGTAAGTTTGAGACGGCTCGTCTGGAAGGCATACTGAACCATCTGGCTAATCTGGATTATCAGATGAAGACCGGGGCTGTGGATAAGGTGCTGGGGATTGAATTGTTTCTATTAAGGCTTGGAGCATAGTCATTTGTTCAACGACACACCTGAATGTTATTGCGAGATCGGAGCGTGCGGCTATCACTAGCGTATGCTCCTTTTATCTCCACAAAAAGCCCTGAGCAGCGTGAACTGTTCAGGGCTTTTTCAATGTCGTATTCAACAAACGTTACTTACGCTTGAGCCGTAAGAGCGTTCAGTCTTTTCGCCAGACGGGATTTCTTGCGGGCAGCTGCGTTTTTATGGATCAGGCCCTTCGTAACGGCTTTATCAAGCTTTTTGGAAGCAGCTTGGAAAGCAGCTTTAGCAGCTTCGATTTCTGTACCGTTCAACGCTACGTCAGCAGTTTTAACAGCTGTGCGAAGCGCGGATTTCTGAGAAATGTTAAGCGCGTGGCGTTTGTCACTTGTCTTTACACGTTTAATCGCGGATTTGATGTTTGGCATTACATTCACCTCCTGTAAGGCATTTCAATAGAGCGAAATGATTCACAACTTAAAATATTTTAGCATGGGGGTGGACAAAAAGCAATACTCATTCGGACTTCTGCATAAACTCCCCCCTACTCTCGCACACTATTAGCAATATGAGGAGGAGTGTGAATTTAGATGGATCTGGATCTTCAAAAATATTCGGTCCGAACGGACCTCGCGGTGGAATCTAGAGAACTGGCCGGTGGCGCAGGCAGTCCAGCCATTCCGGGTTTGCTGGAAGATGTGGTTCAGGAGGACGGAATCAAGATTACGAGGCTTGACGTAGAGAACGAAGCTGCCTCCCAAAAGATCGGAAGAGTGAAGGGTCACTACGTCACATTGGAAGTTCCCGATCTCCGCAAGGGAGATACAGAGCTGCAGGATCAGGTATCGGTTGTGTTCGCACGCGAGTTTGAGGCGTTTATGTCTCGAATCGGAATCGGACCTAAGGCGAGTGTGTTGATTGTGGGGCTTGGCAACTGGAATGTAACCCCGGATTCGCTGGGACCACTCGTTGTCGAGAATGTGATGGTGACCCGTCAGTTTTTTGAGCTCATGCCTGATCGTGTAGCGCCAGGCTATCGCCAGGTCAGTGCGGTTGCACCCGGCGTCCTCGGTCTGACGGGGATTGAATCAAGCGAAACGGTGCAAGGCATTGTGGAGCAGACCCGTCCCGACCTGATCATTGCTATTGATGCACTGGCTTCGCGTTCACTGGAGCGGGTTAACACGACCATTCAGATTGCGGATATCGGAATCCATCCCGGCTCGGGCGTTGGCAACAAACGCAAGGGTCTGACGCAGGACATACTCGGCGTCCCCTGCATTGCGATTGGAGTGCCAACGGTCTGTTATGCCTCCACTATCGTAAATAATGCGATTGAAATGATGAAGTCACATTTCGGCGAGGGAGCACCGGAGACCGGGAAGATCATGGGCATGCTCCATGATATATCGGAGGCGGAGCGGCTTGCGCTCGTGAAGGAAGTACTGGAGCCTTTGGGCCACGACCTTATCGTTACGCCGAAGGAAATTGACGAGTTTATCGAGGATATTGCCAATATCGTGGCATCGGGGTTAAACGCGGCGCTCCATGAGGCCGTGGATCCCGGTAATGTGGGGGCGTACACCCACTAGCTCCAATCTATAAAAGCTCCGAATCTATCGGAGCTTTTATATTTTTCCATGGATCTAGTTCTATCGATTCTCCTCGGTTCATAGATTTGGAATATAAGAGATTACAGAGTCGCGGGAACGGCGAGTAGATGGCCTGATAGCTCCCGGCGAACCGAGGAGGACTTCGTTATGAACAATCGCAAGTTTCGTATATGGAATATTGCCCGACTGAAACGCAAGGTGATGGAAGGTCTGAGCATGGGGCGAACGCTAGTCATATTAATGCTGGGCTCTCTTATATTTTTTATTTTACTAGGGCTCGGCGGGATGGCGGAGCAGCGGATGAATTCCTCGCCTGTGTCGTCGATGAAAGGTTTGGCCGCTTCCCTATCAAGCCACTTTTTCATTGATATGATCGGAATGGAAATGCCGCATATGACGGCTTCGAAAGAGACTTCAAGTTTCTCCGGGGATAAAATGTCGACCTTCGTCTTTGAACTGCTCACGAGTGTGAATCCCAAAGATCCAAAAAGCCTCCTCGCGGGTGAGCTTCCGGGTATGAAGGCCAATCAACCGGTACAGCTGTCCCACGGCTCTGGCAATGAGGATGGCGAAGCCCCGGCGGATTACCGGCCGGATCCTGCAGCGGAACAGCCGGAAGAGAATCCGGGGGATACGGGCGAGGTACCGCCGCAAGGAGAGCAGGGCGACAACGGCATAGGCGGTGAAGACGGGCCGGATCAAGGGGCCGAGGAAGAGCCTGGCAGCAAGAATGAACCTGGAAACACATCCAAGGACGGTAAAACCACAGGCGGCAAGAAGGCTGTATTAATCTATCATTCGCATCCGCAAGAGGCCTATAACCCGCTGCTCACGCATCCATCCGATAATCCGGGGGCGGTATCGCCGAGCAAAAACGTTATGCTGGTGGGCAGTTTTCTAAGCAAAAGACTTGAGGCCAACGGGATTGGCACCCTGCATGACAAGAGTGACTATCAATCTACCGTACCGGGGTACAACTACAACTATTCCTATAAATACTCCCGCCAGATGGTCATGGAAGCCATGTCCCAGAATGACGGCATCAACTATCTGATCGATATCCACCGCGATTCGCAGCGTTACAACAAAACAACAGCCACCGTGAACGGTGTGAACTACGCCAAGGTCTACTTCATTATCGGTCATGCGAACGAGAACTGGAGAAAGAACGAGGAGTTTGCAAGTAAAATCAATGCCAAGCTTGAGAAATCCTATCCCGGCGTCTCACGGGGCGTGTGGGGCAAATCCGCAGATCAAGGAAACGGGGAGTACAACCAATCCCTGTCACCGAACAGCATCCTGATCGAAATCGGCGGGATCGACAACACCAAGGAAGAATTACAGCGTACGTCTGAAGCGTTGGCGGATATTATTGCAGATGTGTATTGGCAGGAGCAGGAGGCTAAGAAAGCCAGCGTAAAAAAAGACAGTGATCCAGCGAACAAACGTGCCGCTTCAGCGCCAACCAAAGAAAGCGGCACTGCGGACACTGAGCGTAAAGCAGCCAAGGCAGGCTAAGTTCTGAAAGCTGCCTTGTGAAATACAGGGCAGAGCACACGTGAAATCGGAGGGGGACTTATGATGTCAAGAATGGGGAAACGGTTTGTGGCTCTTATCATTTGGACAGGCATCGGCATATTGGTCGGCATGCAGCTTGGAGGGTCAAGAGCGCCTGTACCGGCAGACGGCGTTTCAGCTGTGCAGAATGTGCAGCAAGGCCATGTTCAAGAGACGCAAGGCGAGACAACCCGAGGGAATGGCTGGGGAGGGACGCGCAGGACCCCGCCGGCATCAGAGTCCACGGCTCAGGAACAGGAAGTCCGTGCATCGGAGCCTGAATTCGAGCCGTCACCCAGCGATATTCTGCTGCCCGAACGCTCAAAACCGCCTGCGGATGTGCTTGCGGACAAGACGGCAGGACTGCTCCAGCAGCTGTCTGACCAGAGCATACGCTGGGTGGTGTCGATGTTCGGATCCATCACGGATTAAATTCACCTTTTTCTCAGCATTGCTGTGCATCCCCTCAACTGGTATAATAAGTTGATTCAAACATCTGGTGGTTGTTGGGGGTTAGGCATGACAGACGTACAAGCAAGACAACAAAAAATTCGTAATTTCTGCATTATTGCACATATAGACCATGGGAAATCGACACTTGCTGACCGTATATTAGAGTATACCGGTGCATTAACCTCGCGTGAAATGCAGGAGCAGGTTCTGGATCAGATGGATCTGGAGAGAGAACGCGGAATTACCATCAAGCTGCAGGCGGTTCGCCTAAATTACAAAGCCGATAACGGCGAGGAGTACATATTGAATCTGATTGATACTCCGGGGCACGTCGACTTTACGTATGAGGTATCCCGAAGCCTGGCTGCTTGTGAGGGCGCGCTGCTCGTTGTTGATGCTGCGCAGGGTATCGAAGCCCAGACGCTGGCCAACGTATATCTGGCACTGGATAACAATCTTGAAATCCTGCCTGTCATTAACAAAATCGATCTGCCAAGCGCCGATCCTGAGCGCGTAAAGCAAGAGGTCGAGGATGTCATCGGGCTTGATGCCAGCGATGCGGTCCTGGCTTCCGCCAAAGCGGGCATCGGTATCAAGGAGATTTTGGAGCAGGTGGTGCAGAAAGTACCGGCACCTACGGGCCATCCGGAAGAACCGCTGAAAGCGCTGATCTTCGACTCCCACTATGATCCATATAAGGGTGTCATCGTCTATGTGCGTGTTATCGACGGAAGCATTAAGGCAGGCTCCAAAATCAAAATGATGGCGACCGGCAAATCTTTCGAAGTCATTGAAGTGGGTGCATTTAAGCCCCGCATGTCCATCGTGGACGAGCTTAACGTCGGAGATGTCGGCTTCATTGTAGCGGGCATCAAGAGTGTAGGCGATACGCAGGTCGGCGATACGGTAACGGATGCCAAGCGTCCGACAGCCGAGCCGCTCCCGGGTTACCGCAAAATCAACCCGATGGTGTTCTGCGGATTGTATCCAATCGAAACGTCAGACTACAACGATCTGCGCGAGGCGCTTGAGAAGCTGCAGCTTAATGATGCATCGCTCAGCTTTGAGCCGGAGACGTCCAGTGCACTCGGATTCGGCTTCCGCTGCGGATTCCTGGGCCTGCTTCATATGGATGTGATCCAGGAGCGGATTGAACGCGAGTTTAACATACCGCTGATCACGACCGCGCCAAGCGTTATATACCGCATTACGCTGACGAACGGGGAGCAGATCCAGATCGATAACCCTTCCCATTATCCTGAGGTCGGCAAGGTTGATTATGTTGAAGAGCCTTATGTTAAAGCAGCCATTATCGTGCCGAACGATTATGTAGGATCGATCATGGAACTGTGCCAAAACAAACGCGGCGAATTCGTCAACATGGAATATCTGGACACAACTCGGGTTACCATTACCTATGAAATTCCGTTATCGGAAATTGTCTACGACTTCTTCGACCAGCTTAAATCCAGCACGAAGGGGTACGCCTCGTTTGATTACGAGGTGTCTGGATATCGTAAATCCAATCTGGCGAAGATGGATATTGTACTCAACGGCGAACAAGTGGACGCCTTGTCCTTTATCGTGCACAAGGACCGCGCGTATCACCGCGGACGGGCCATTTGCGAGAAGCTGCGCGAGCTGATTCCTCGCCAAATGTTCGAAGTGCCGATTCAAGCTTCCGTGGGTACTAAGGTAGTTGCCCGTGAGACGGTGAAAGCGATGCGGAAGAATGTACTTGCCAAGTGTTATGGCGGTGACATCTCCCGGAAGCGGAAACTCCTTGAGAAGCAGAAGGAAGGCAAGAAGCGGATGAAGCAAGTCGGCAGCGTCGAAGTGCCGCAGGAAGCCTTTATGGCCGTCTTGAAAATCGACGACTAGTAATCGGATGGTTCAGCAGGACGTGTGTTTAGTCTCAGCGAAGCCGCCAGTCTTACAGCTTCACAATGCAAATGATGGGAAAGCCGATTCTCGGCTTTCCTTTCTTTCATTACAAGAGGCGTAGCGTTATAGTAGAGAATGAACATCTGTAATTACTTAAGTTAGTCGTGCAGGAGGCTGCACATGAGGGGGCAAGAAAAAGAATGATGGCAATCGATAAACGGACGGAAGCAGTGTACATCCATATTCCGTTCTGCACCAATAAATGTTTTTACTGTGATTTCAACTCCTATGTATTAAAGGATCAGCCGGTTATGGATTATCTGCATGCGCTGGATAAGGAAATGGAACTGACCGTTAAGGCCAATCCTCCGGGCATCATCAAGAGCATATTTGTGGGGGGAGGAACACCGACGGTCCTCAAGCCGAATGAAATGGCGTATTTTCTGCAAAGCGTGAGGCGGCATTTTCCCGAATGGACGGAGGACATTGAGTTCTCGATGGAAGCGAATCCCGGTACTACGGATTTGGAGAAATTGTCCGTCATGCGTGAAGGCGGCGTGAACCGGATCAGCTTCGGGGTGCAGGCCTTCCAGAACAGCTTGCTGACTGGCATCGGGAGAATCCATGATACGGATGACGTGTACCGGAGCCTGGACAACGCCAGGCAAGCAGGCTTTGACAACATGTCCATCGATTTGATGTTCGGACTTCCGAACCAGACGCTGAAGATGCTGGCGGAAAGTGTGGATAAGGCCTTGGCACTGGGGCTCCCTCACTATTCGATATACAGCCTGAAGGTGGAAGAGAACACATTGTTCCATACGATGTACCAGAGAAACCAGCTGCCGCTTCCGGACGAGGAGGACGAGCTGAATATGTACCTTCTCTTAATGGAACGGATGAAGGCGGCCGGATATAAGCAGTATGAGATCAGCAATTTTGCCAAACCCGGATTTGAGAGCCGTCATAACATGACTTACTGGCGGAACGAGGATTATTATGGACTGGGCGCAGGAGCGCACGGATATGTAGGCCGTCAGCGTCACGTGAACATCAAAGGGGTCAATCCTTATAATGAAGCAGCCAACAAAGGACTCCCGAGACTGGAAAGCTTTGAGGTGTCAAGGGAAGAAGCGATGGAGGATTTCCTGATGGTTGGACTCCGTGTGCTGGACGGTGTATCACGGACCCGATTCCAGCAGCAATTCGGTGTTCCCATGGAGCAGGTATTCGCCCGTCCGCTGGATAAAATGGTGGGGGCTGGGCTTCTGGACTCCACGGAAGACGGCTATAAGCTGAGCAGCAAAGGAATTCTGTTTGGCAACGATGTGTTCGCCGAATTTATAGGGAGTCTGTCGACAAATTAATCTATTGAACTTATATGCGCTCTGTTGTATATTTATTCATAACATGACGGAGCGTGTAAAGGGGAGACGGACAACATGTCGGCGGTATGCAGAAAAGCAAAGCTTGAGGATGTCGAGCCGCTGTATCAGATGATTCAGGGATATGCCGAGAAGGGGATCATGCTGCCCCGGTCCAAAAAAGTGCTGGAGAAACAGATCGGAGAATTCGTGGTTGCGGAATCCGAAGGACATGTTATCGGCTGTGGTTCATTGTGTCAGCTCGGAACCGATTTGGTTGAGATCCGATCACTCGGCATCTCTGAAGGTTATAAAGGAAAGGGCATCGGCTCGATGCTGGTGGATTCCCTTTTGGAAGAGGCGAAGCGTCGTGAGCTTCCGAAAGTGATGGCCTTGACGTACGAGGTATCCTTTTTCATCAAAAACGGCTTTGACGTCGTTGAGAAGGAGATTTTCCCGGAGAAGGTGTGGACCGACTGCATCCATTGCAAGAAGCAGCACGCCTGTGACGAAATAGCTGTTCTTAAAGTACTGAACTGACTTGACAATCCTCAGGTCGGTTTGGTATTTTTGTTATATCGGTTAGCACTCGATGACGATGAGTGCTAACGAAAGCGAAATTTAGCAGTCAGCAAGGAGGGGAGCGACATGTTAACAGATCGTCAGCGCATGATTTTGAATGCCATTGTGGATGACTATATCCGTTCTGCCGAGCCGGTAGGTTCGAGAAGCATTTCCAAACGCGGGGATGTGGGTTATAGTCCGGCTACCATTCGAAATGAGATGGCTGATCTGGAGGAACTCGGGTTTTTGGAGCAGCCTCATACGTCAGCTGGACGAATTCCGTCTCATAAGGGATATCGTTATTATGTTGATCATCTCGCGTCGTCGTTTTCCTTGAACGCTGCGGAGCTGCATTTGATGAAATCATTTTTTGCAGAAAAGCTGAACGTGATGGAGCAGATGATTCAGCATACAGCCGGCATTTTGTCTCAGATGACTAATTACACTTCCATCCTGCTGGGACCGGAAGTTTTTCATACGTCTTTGCGTCATTTCCAGCTTCTTCCTCTTCATGAGGACCAGGCCGTAGCGATCATCGTAACCAGCACTGGGCAAGTTGAGAACAAGATTGTCTCCATTCCCAAGGGCGTGTCCGTTTCGGAATTGGAGCAAGTGGTGAACCTTCTGAACAAGAAACTTGTCAACGTGCCTCTATATAAACTCAAGACCCGTTTGTATACGGAGATTGGCGAGGAAATGCAGCGGCATATTTCGCATTACGAGGATCTCATGAGCATGCTCGATATTGCGCTTAATAACGAACCGGACCACCGCGGTGTGTATCTTAGCGGTACCACCCATATGCTGAATCAGCCCGAGTTCAAGGATGTAGATAAGGTAAGGGAAATATTTGAGCTTCTGGAGCAGACGCCCGCCCTGATGAAGCTGATGGCACCGGCTCCTGGGGAGCACGGCATTCAGGTGAAGATAGGTACGGAGAATACGCATGAAGCGATCTCCAACTGCAGTTTAATAACGGCTACCTATTCCATCGATGGCAAAGCGCTTGGTTCCATCGGAATACTCGGCCCTACACGAATGGAATATGCACGGGTGATCGGCATCTTGAATGTATTATCCCATGACCTGACGAAGCTGCTGTCACACTGGTACAAATAAAGGAGTGAGACAGATGAGCCAAGGACAACATAGCCAAGTGGATGGAGATGAGCGGTACTCTACGCTGCTGAACAATAGTAATGCCGTCCGGGCTGTCACGTCCGCTGTGGAAGGTACTCTTGGGCCCAAGGGGCTGGACGTGATGCTGGTGGGTCCTCGCGGTGAAGTCGTCATTACCAATGACGGTGTCACGATTCTGGATAAAATGGATGTCACCCATCCGGCAGCCCGCCTTCTCATACAGGTGGCGCGTGCCCAGCAGGAGAAGATCGGGGATGGCACCACAACCGCTACCGTGCTTGCAGGTGCCCTGGTACAGGAAGGCGTATCCCGCATTACGCGGGGTGTCCCGGCTTCCAAGGTGGTGGAGGGTCTGCGTCAGGGAATCGAGACGTCTTTGCGGTTGTTATCTGACCGGGTTCGGGTCATTGACGGACTGGACGATCCGCTGCTTGAGCGGACGGTGTACGTTGCTGGCCGTGAACGCAAGGACATTGTGGAATTAATCATGCAGGCTGCGCACAAGGCCGGAATTAATCGGCTCCAGGACCCTTCCTACTCGCTTGCAGACAGTATAATTGCTCTGGAGAATGCCGAGAATGAAGTGTTTGAAGGGGTTCTGCTGCGGCAGAGGCCGATCTTCGCCCGCGAATCACAATCATATGATGATGCCAAGGTGCTTGTGCTGTTCGATTCCCTGGAGCCGGATGAGATAGACGAAGAGGCGCTGACAACGGAAGCCGGGTTTGCGCAGTATATGGATCTTAGGAAAGTGTTCGCTTCGGATTTAGAGAAGATGTCGGAATTGTCCGTAAAACTCATTCTGCTTGAAAAAGGAATCCACCCCGATGCAGAGCAGTTCTGCCTCGACCACGGCATGATGGTTGTGCCGCGCGTATCGCGTGCGGATCTTCGGCGGGTAAGCGACATGACGGGGGCTACTCCCATACGCCGGAAGGCGTTACATAAAGACTCGAAGGAGCTTGCGGCTCTTCTGGGCCATACCCCGCGTGTCTCTTATGATGAAGGGATTGAGAAGATCCGGCTTGCATGCGGCAATCAAGACCGTATTGTGACGGTCATTGTCGGTGCAAGCACCTCTGAAGTGGTGGGCGAGGCCGCCCGAATCGCGGGAGACGCAGCATCGGCTCTGCAGGCGGCCGTATCCGGCGGGGTGCTTCCAGGCGGCGGGACAAGCGAACTTGCCGTGTCCTACGAGTTGGAACGGATCCGGGAGGCCCAGAAAGGCATGGAAGCCTTCGGGATGGAGGCCGTTTCGGCGGCGCTGCGCAAGCCGATGTCGCAGATCCTTCTGAATGCCGGTTACAATCCGCTTGAGAAGATGGAGGAAGTGCGCGCAGCACAAATTCGTGCCATCTCCGATAGTATGGGTATTGATTGTGACAGCGGCCGTGTTGTGGATTATGAGGAGCTTGGGGTGCTTGATCCGGCTCCGGTCAAACTTCACGGACTGCGGGCAGCCGGCGAAGTAGCGGCTGCCGTGCTTCGGATTCATCATGTAATCAAGATGAAGGAAATAGGCGAATAACGTAATCCCATAAATGAATCACAGACAACCTGGTTTAGAATATGAAGGAGGTGAAGGCGTCTTGAATAATGAGCATAAGGATGCCGTTCAAGATACAGTATCAGAGGAAACAGTAGAAGAAACGTTGGAGAACACGCCAGGCCCGGGTGAGGGTGAAGTAACCCCTGAGCAGGAGATTCCTGTAACGGAATCTTCGGATGAGGCTGGTTCTGCCGAGCTTGAGAAACTTCAGGCTGAAGTGCTGGAGCATCAGCAGCGTGCGCTGCGAGTGCAAGCGGATTTCGATAACTTCCGCAGACGTACACAGAAGGAGAAAGAGGAGCTTGGTAAATATGCTTCCTCCAAACTCATTACGGAGCTTCTGCCCGTGATTGACAACTTTGAACGTGCCCTTCAGGCATCCGGTGACAATCCGGAGTTTGAATCCTTCTCCAAAGGGGTAAACATGATTTTCCGTCAACTGGAATCCGTTCTGGCAAGCGAAGGCTTGACGGCGATGAACAGTATCGGCGAGCCGTTTAATCCGGAGTATCATCAAGCGATAATGCAAGTGGAAAGTGATGAATTCGAGGAAGGCATCGTGGTCGAGGAAGTGCAGAAGGGCTACATGCTGAAAGACAAAGTATTGAGACCTGCCATGGTTAAAGTGAGCATGTAAGCGACTCTCGAATGGTCGTTTATCATATAAAAAAATGATCAATATCATACGAAGATTCGTGTGAATGAATAAGGAGGAAAATTTTTCATGAGCAAAGTAATTGGTATCGACTTAGGAACAACCAACTCCTGCGTAGCCGTAATGGAGGGTGGGGAAGCAGTAGTTATCCCGAATCCGGAGGGTGCTCGTACAACCCCGTCCGTCGTCGGATTTAAGAAAGATGGCGAGCGTGTTGTTGGGGATACAGCCAAACGTCAAGCGATCACCAACCCGGATCGTACCATTATCTCCATCAAGCGTCACATGGGTACGAATCACAAAGAAACCATCGATGGCAAAGACTACACACCGCAAGAGATTTCCGCAATCATTCTGCAGAAGCTGAAATCCGATGCGGAAGCGTATCTGGGCCAAACCGTAACCCAAGCCGTTATCACGGTTCCTGCATATTTTAATGACAGTCAGCGTCAAGCAACCAAGGATGCCGGTAAAATCGCGGGTCTTGAGGTTCTGCGTATCGTTAACGAGCCGACGGCAGCTGCTTTGGCATACGGTATGGAAAAATCCGAAGACCAAACGATTTTGGTATATGACCTTGGTGGCGGTACATTCGACGTTTCTATTCTGGAACTCGGCGATGGCTTCTTCGAAGTAAAAGCAACCAGCGGTGACAACAAACTCGGCGGAGACGATTTTGACCAAGTGATCATCGACTACCTGGTAGCAGAATTCAAAAAAGAGCAGGGCATTGACCTGAGCAAAGACAAGGCTGCCGTTCAACGTTTGAAAGACGCAGCTGAGAAAGCGAAAAAGGAATTGTCCGGCGTACTTACAACAACGATTTCCCTGCCGTTCATCACCGTTGCTGATGGCGTGCCTCAGCATTTGGAGATCAACCTGACTCGTGCTAAATTCGAAGAATTGTCCGCTTCACTTGTAGAGCGTACGCTTGGACCAACTCGTCAAGCGCTTAGCGATGCAGGTTTGACGGCTAATGATATTCATAAAATCGTACTTGTCGGCGGTTCTACCCGTATTCCAGCCGTACAAGAAGCCATTAAGAAATTGACAGGCAAAGAGCCTCACAAAGGCGTAAATCCTGACGAAGTGGTCGCGCTTGGTGCCGCTGTTCAAGCGGGCGTATTGACTGGCGACGTTAAAGACGTGGTTCTGCTCGACGTAACTCCACTGTCCCTCGGTATCGAAACCGCAGGCGGCGTATTCACCAAAATGATCGATCGCAATACGACAATCCCAACAAGCAAATCCCAAGTATTCTCCACGTATGCCGATAACCAGCCGAGTGTCGAAATTCACGTGCTTCAAGGTGAGCGCGAAATGGCTGCCGGCAACAAAACATTGGGACGCTTCATGCTTGGAGATATTCCTCCAGCACCGCGCGGTGTACCGCAAATCGAAGTTACCTTCGATATTGATGCGAACGGTATCGTCAATGTTTCGGCTACGGATAAAGGCACTGGCAAGAGCCAGAAGATCACCATCACGTCTTCCAGCGGCTTGAGTGACGCTGAAGTTGAACAAATGATGAAAGACGCTGAGCTTCACGCCGAGGAAGACCGTAAACGTAAAGAGCTGGTAGAAGCTCGCAACAATGCGGACCAACTCGTATACACCACAGAGAAAACCATCAAAGACCTTGGAGACAAAGTTGATGCGGCCGAAGTGGAAAAAGCGAACGAAGCGAAAGAGAAAGTGAAAAAGGCGCTCGAAGCCGATAACCTGGAAGAGATTAACGCTTCGGTTGAGGAGCTGACTCAAATCGTGCAGCAGCTGTCCGTGAAGCTGTATGAGCAAGCAGCACAAGAACAGCAAGGTGCTGAAGGTGCTGACACTGGCGCTCCGAAGAAAGACAATGTCGTTGATGCAGATTACGAGGTTGTTGACGAAGATAAAAACAAAGGTTAATCTGAATAGATTGTATGGGAAGGTCAAAGCTGCGCATCTTCGCACTTTGGCTTTCCTTATGTAAAGAGTAATAAAGAGATTGGGGTGAAACCGTGGCTGATAAGCGTGATTATTACGAGGTGCTCGGTGTTGGCAAGGATGCATCGGATGATGATATCAAGAAGGCGTACCGCAAAATGGCTCGCCAATACCATCCGGATGTAAACAAAGCGGCTGACGCGGAAGCCAAATTCAAGGAAGTGAAAGAGGCTTACGATGTATTGAGCGATGGTCAGAAGCGTTCGACTTACGACCAGTACGGTCATGTCGATCCGAACCAAGGAATGGGCGGAGGCGGCTTCTCCGGTGATTTCGGCGGTTTTGGAGATATATTTGATATGTTCTTTGGCGGCAATGGACGCCGTGATCCGAATGCGCCTCAGCGGGGGAACGATCTGCAGTACACCATGACGGTAGAGTTTAAGGAAGCCATATTTGGCAAGGAGACGGATATTAATATCCCGAGAACCGAGACCTGCGATACCTGTCATGGTTCCGGTGCCAAACCAGGCACGCAGCCTCATACTTGCTCGGTATGTAATGGCAGCGGACAGCAGGAGGTTGTGCAAAATACGCCATTCGGACGTATGGTGAACCGCCGTGCTTGTTCCAACTGTAACGGAACCGGAAAGATTATCAAAGACCGCTGCTCGACTTGTCATGGCAACGGTAAAGTGAAAAAACAGCGCAAAATTCATGTTCGCGTACCTGCCGGTGTGGATGACGGAGCTCAGCTGCGCATGACAGGCGAAGGCGAAGGCGGATTACGCGGCGGACCGGCCGGTGACCTGTATATTGTTATCCGTGTGAAGCCGCATGATTTCTTTGAACGCGAAGGGGACGACATTTATTGCGAAGTACCGCTTACCTTTGCCCAAGCCGCGCTTGGTGATGAGATCGAAATCCCGACGCTGACCGAAAAAGTGAAGCTGAAGATCCCTGCTGGAACACAGACCGGCACCTTCTTCCGACTGAAAGGCAAAGGGGTACCGCGGCTGCGCGGCATGGGACAGGGCGACCAGCATGTCAAAGTCGTGGTTATCACGCCAAGTAAGCTGAGTGATGAGCAGAAAGAACTGCTTCGTCAATTTGCTTCGCTTGATGGCGAACAGACTCACGAACAGGAACAGTCTTTTTTTGACCGTGTCAAAAAAGCATTCCGTGGTGATTAATACCGATATAGGGATATTCCCTTTCATAGCACGAAATATAACAGCAGGCTGAAGGATAACATACCTTTGGCCTGCTGTTTTTTCTACAGCTCCCAAGAATAAAAGGATCAATGATGAAGCATCCTAGGGGGGTTCCATCCAGATGCGCGATTTTGAAGAGGAAATGCAGGTGAAGTGAAGTGGCAGAGAAAAATATTTTGGCGTATTTCAAAAGCCCTGATCAGGCACAGCACGCAGCTCGCAAGCTCCAGTCGCTGCGCGTTGCGGATATGTCTATCGACCGGTTTGGGGCTTATCCCGGCGGGGAGCTTAACCAACCGATGAATCCGTTGACAGGTAATATTGCCAGCTTGTCAACGTTGACCCTAAATGCGGACATTTCGGGGCCGGGAGCCGGAATCCTCGGCGCGGCGGATCCTTCTGCCAGCGGGATGAGCAGCGGAGGGCAGGACGGAACCGAGGGCCGGGATATTCTGTTGACGGTTGTGTTGGATGAAGGCGTATTCACTCAAGCCATGCGAATCATCGAAGAATCCGGCGGCATGGTTTAAGTGTTGCAGGTCAGCGCTAATCGTTCATAAGGAAAGGAGAATAGCACTCATGATGAGACGTGTGAAAAAAGGAAAAATTTCGAGCAAAACGGAGAAGATGATTGCTCTTCAATCCGCCAAGGCTGAGGATGTTGAATTCTCGGCAATGGAAGCCGATCACGATGATGTCGAGGCGCTTCGCAGAAGCGAGGCTGCGGATGAACGCCAATTGAAGAAAATTCTCGACGAAACCAGTAAAGACGTAGATTGATCGTTACGAATTTAATGTATTGCCCGGTCCCTCTTACCTTCTTCTTGCGGAGGCGGTAAGAAGGGCTTTTTTGATTATTTGATCAACAGAATAGTCGCCACGCATTTCCGTACAAACTTTGTATCAGGGGTCCTCCATATAGTACAATGGTATTTATGTATGAACGAGGAGGAACTGTAGCACATGTTATGGCGTGAATTAACGATACATACCACGGAGGAAGCCGTGGAGATGATTACGAATTTCCTGCATGAAGCAGGAGCCGGAGGCGTCTCAATTGAAGAGTCCGGTACTACGAACAAGAAGCGGGATACATCCCTTGGGCAATGGTTTGATGAGATTGTTCCGTTTAACGATATTCCTGAAGGGTTTGCCGTCATCAAAGGTTACTTTGATGAGACGGTTACGCTGGAATCGGTCCTTGATGAAATTGCCCCTCGTGTGGAGGAGCTGAAGGAATTTGGCATTGATACAGGTGAAGTAAGTTATGAGATGAAGACGGTGGATGAGAATGAATGGGCGACTGCCTGGAAGCAGTATTTTAAACCGATCCGCGTGTCCGAGAGGTTAACCATCAAACCGACGTGGGAGGAATACACGCCTGAATCGGACAATGAATCCATTATTGTACTGGACCCCGGGATGGCTTTCGGAACGGGAACACATCCAACCACTTCCTTGTGCCTGCGTACGCTGGAGATGGTAATCCAGGGCGGTGAGGAAGTCATTGACGTCGGGACGGGATCAGGCATTCTCTCCATCGGTGCGGCGCATCTGGGGGCTTCGCGAATTCTGGCTCTTGACCTGGACCCGGTTGCCGTATCCAGCGCGAAGGAGAATACCCGTCTTAATGGTCTGGAAGATGTCATCACGGTGAAGGAAAGTGATTTGCTCTCGGTACTGACGGATTCGTCCGTTCAATCGGACCTGGGCGTGAGACTGCCGGTACAAGTTGTAGTGGCCAACATTTTGGCGGAGGTTATCCTATTGTTTGTGGACGATGTCTACCAGGCCCTTCAGCCAGGCGGCGCCTATATCGCTTCCGGAATCTACAAGAACAAAGAAGAAATCGTGGAGAAGGCGCTGATTGCCTCGGGTTTCGAAATCGCGGACATTTGCCGCGAGGATGATTGGGTTGCATTCGTAGCGAGGAAGAACTGATTATGGATTTTTTGGATAAGCTGCTATTTTATCCGCTGGAACAGCTTCCGTTTTACCTGATTGCTTTAATCATTGCATTTACCGTGCATGAGTTTTCACATGCCTATTTTGCTAATAAATTCGGAGATCCTACAGCCAAGCTGCTGGGCAGAGTGACACTGAATCCTGCGGTGCACTTTGATTTTCTGGGCATCGTCCTCCTGCTGATTGCCGGGTTCGGCTGGGCAAGACCGGTTCCCATTAATCGGGAGAACTTTAGCAACCCGCGCCGGATGAGCATTATCGTGGCGGCGGTGGGTCCGCTGAGCAACCTTTTGTTAGGCATACTTGGGGCGCTCATTTATGCTGTTCTGTATCAAACCGGCATTATTCCTCCCGAAGGAATAACCAAGACGGATCAAGCGGTGCATTTGTTCTTTAATATATTCATATTGCTCAATTTCTTTTTATGTCTGTTTAATCTGGTTCCATTGCCGCCGCTGGACGGCTACCGCATCCTGGAGAACGCGCTTCCTCCGCGGATGAGTGCGAAGATACAAAAGTTTGAGCAATGGTCGATCCTTATATTCTTGTTGATCATTCTGTTGCCTTTTTTCCAGAACTATACGATCAAGCCCCTGTATGATACGGCATATGCGCTGTCCTCCAAAATTTTGGATATGTTCATTTTGATGACCGGCGGTTATCGACACTGATTTTTTCTGGTCAGTTCGCATGAAAAGTTGTATGATGAGGTTTGGCGATTTTTGAGTTAGGTGAGGATATAAAGATGCAGCGATATTTTGTGACTCCCGCACAATTCGAGGGAGACCGTGTAGAGATTACGGGCGATGATGCCCGTCATATCACCAAGGTCATGCGAGGAAGGCTTGGTGATAAACTGATTGTAAGCGATGGGGTATCCCGCGAAGCCATGGTTGAAATTGAAAGTTTAGAAGCGGCTAGCGTTTTTGCCGTTGTGATTGAATCCATGGAGATGAGAAATGAGCCGCGCCTGCAGGTGACGATTGCCCAGAGCTTGCCGAAAGGCGACAAAATGGAGACCGTCATCCAAAAATGCACCGAGATTGGCGCGGTGTCCTTTGCTCCCTTCTTATCGGAACGAACGATTGTTCAGTACGATGCCAAGAAGGAAGGCAAGCGGCTGGAGCGTTGGCGCAAAATCGCGAAGGAGGCTGCTGAACAGGCTCATCGTAACCGGGTACCGTCTGTTGAACAGCCTTTATCGTGGAGGAATCTGCTTGCAGCGTTTTCCAGCTATGATGCTGTTTGTTTTTGTTATGAGAAAGAGCATGGTTCCCAGTTAAGGGACGTGCTCAAGCCATTTGTAGAGCAGGCGCTGCCGGAGTCCAGCTCCCAAGCCTGCTTGCTGCTGGTCGTTGGGCCTGAGGGCGGATTTACGGAAGAGGAATGCCGGGCTGCCGAGGATGCGGGAGCCGTGTCCGTCGGACTGGGAAGGCGGATTCTCCGCTGCGAGACTGCCGGCATGACCGCGCTTGCCTGCGCACTATACGAATCTGGAGAAATGGGGGGCGTTTGAACATGCCATCCGTAGCGTTTTATACGTTGGGTTGCAAAGTCAATTTTTACGATACCGAGGCCATCTGGCAATACTTCAAAAATGAAGGCTACGACCAGGTGGACTTCGAACAAACCGCTGATGTTTATTTGATTAACACTTGCCACGTTACCAATACAGGGGATAAAAAGAGCCGTCAAATGATCAGACGCGCGGTTCGCCGCAATCCTGAAGCCATCGTGGCTGTAACGGGCTGTTATGCCCAAACCTCGCCTGCCGAGATTTTGGATATTCCAGGCGTGGATCTTGTAATCGGAAACCAGGATCGCGATAAAATCATGGATTTCATTCAGGATATTGAAAAAACGCGCCAGCCGATTAATGCGGTGCGTAATATTATGAAGACCAGAGTGTTCGAGGAGATGGACGTTCCGGATTTTGCCGAGCGTACACGTGCATTCCTGAAAATTCAGGACGGATGCAACAACTTCTGTACGTTCTGCATTATTCCTTGGTCCCGCGGACTGTCGCGCAGCCGGGATCCGAAGAGCATTATCCAGCAAGCTCATCAGCTGGTAGGGGCAGGATATAAAGAAATCGTGTTGACCGGTATTCACACGGGGGGATACGGCGACGATCTTGAGGAATACCGATTGTCCGACCTGTTGTGGGACCTTGACCGGGTTGACGGTTTGGAACGCATTCGCATCAGCTCCATTGAAGCGAGCCAGATCGACGAGAAGATGCTGGACGTTCTGAACCGTTCCAGTAAAATGTGCCGTCACCTCCATATTCCGCTGCAAGCTGGAGATGATACGGTGCTGAAACGGATGCGCCGTAAATATACGACGGAAGAGTTCTATAACAAGATGGGCTTGATCCGCCAAGCGATGCCGGATGTCGGCATTACCACCGACGTCATCGTTGGATTTCCAGGAGAAACGGATGAGATGTTCCGCAACGGCTATGATCTGATGAAGGCCATTCAATTCTCCGAGATGCACGTGTTCCCTTATTCCAAGCGTACCGGTACGCCGGCAGCACGTATGGAGGATCAGGTGGACGAGGAAGTGAAGAACGCCCGTGTCCATGATCTGATCGACTTGTCGGAGCAGCTGCAGCTTGCTTATGCGGAGCAGTTTGTAGGCAAGATTCTGGACGTGATACCGGAGCGGGAATACAAGGGTGCTCCCAAAGGCGGAAAGATGCAGGGTTACAGCGACAACTACCTCCAGCTCATATTCAATGGCTCGTCTGATCTCGAAGGCAAATTGTGCCGCGTAAAAGTGACCAAAGCCGGTGTAAATGAATGCGAGGGCGAACTCCTCAGCGTCATGGATCATGGACTTAAGGCAGCTGCCCAGTAATTCCAATAGCAGCCATACCAGACAAGGATTTCATTTCCTAGCCATTTGGAAGTGGAATCCTTGTTGTACATGAAGGAGGAACAGGACATGACATATACACAAATTTCCGCAGGCGGCGTTGTATACCGTCATTATGAAGGGGCGCTTCAGATCCAGCTCATATTGGACCGTTACGGAAAAACCTCGCTTCCCAAAGGCAAGATGGAAGCAGGTGAAACCGTCGAGCAGACGGCACTCCGAGAAATATGCGAGGAGACAGGTATAGTCGGATCCATCACCTCTCCAGTGGACATCATTGCATATAAATACCATCATCCCGAATTAGGCCAGGTGGACAAGGAAGTTCACTACTACCTGGTAAAGGCAGAAAAGGGTGTTTTGAAACCCCAGGTCGAGGAAATTAACGGGGTGGATTGGTTTGAGCCTCTTACCGCATGGAGGAAGCAGCGCAGTAACGGTTACAACAATAATGATGTTATCCTGCGCAAAGCGCTTACGCTGCTTGATATCAGCATTCCTGTAGACGAAGATATTCAGATTTAGGTCTGAGCCCGTTTGTTCCAGAATGGCAGATAGCACAGCGGAAGCGCGATAAGAGAGCAAACGACATTAAACAAGGTTTGTGCATGGGCGATCTGACCAGCCGGGTCTGCGGCAAACCAGCCCGATACCATCGTTAAACCTGCAATCAAGGGCGTAAAGAGAAGAACCCCGCCGATATTGAGACCCATGTGGGACCAAGCCACAAATCGTCCGGCCCGGGTGCTGCCAAGCGCAGCTATTAAAGCTGTCACGCAGGTCCCCACATTAGAGCCCAGCACGATGGCGACGCCAATCTCGGGAGGCAGTGCTCCGCTTGCTGCAAGGCCCATTGCCATGGCGATGACTGCAGCGCTGCTGTGCATGAGCGCGGTCAGCAGCGTTCCGGCGGCAATGCCCCAGAGGACGCTTCGCGAAGCATGGTCGAGAAACCATTGGAACACGCCAAGGCTTTGAAGGGTGGGGCCGATGGATTGCATGAATTGAATGGCGAGCAGCACAAGCGAGAATCCGGCAACCGCCAAGCAGAGAAACTGACTGCGGATCAGCTTCTCTTTTAATTTGTCATAGCTGGAAGGTACGTGTTCGCTGACGAGTACAGCTCCAATCCATAACATCAGGGAGAGGACAAGGAGGGGCATGGCTACCTGTCCGATTTGAAGACTGATGAGCTCCGTGGTAACCGTTGTGCCGATGTTGGTGCCTAGAATGATGCCCAGGGTTCCGGCAAAACTCAACAGGCCGGCATTCGCGAATCCTATCGCTAGTACGGTTACAGCGGTGCTGCTCTGGAGCAGTGCTGTTACCGCAGTGCTGGCGATCATGCCCTTGATGGGTGTGGATGTCGCTTGGTGGAGCCACTTATGCAACAGGGGACCGGCCCAGCGCTGGAGGGCAACCTCCATGACCTTCATACCGAACAGGAACAGAACAAGACCATAACAGATGGGAAACCAGAGTGAGGATAGCATGATGTTCTCCTTTTCTGAGGAATAAAGTGTGAGATAATAACGTCGGCCGCGGCGGAAGGACTTGACCGGATCTCTTCGGTAAGACCTCCATCGGTGCTTTTCTTAAGATTATGGAATTTATAACAGTTCACCGAAGCTGAGCGAATTGGATAATCGCAAGAAAAACATCCTTTACACGCTGTCTGTCTTACGCAAAAAACACGTCGGTAGACGCTTTTCTTATTACGTATATGACCCCTGGCGGACATGCATGCCTATAGATATGGCGCAGGGGATAACTTAAGGAGTGAACATACAGTGCCATCGGTTATTTTGGAGCGCAGTCGAAAAAAGAGATTGGAGCAGGGGCATCCCTGGGTTTATAAAAGCGAGATTGCCTCAGTTGAGGGAGAGCCGAAACCGGGGGATCTGGTTTCTGTGTTAAACCACCAAGGGCGGTTTCTTGCCTCGGGTTATTACAATCCGCAGTCTCAAATCACGGTACGCACCGTTTCCTACGAGCCGGTTGAGTTGATGAATCGGACTTTTTTTGCCGCCCGTTTTCAGGAGTGCCTGAAGCACCGGGAACGGTTTATCGGGGAAGAGAACGCCTACCGGCTGGTATACGGAGAAGCCGATTTTTTACCCGGTTTGATTGTAGACCGTTTCGCTGACGTGCTGGTTGTGCAGCTGCTGACGCTGGGTATGGATCGCTGCCGTGAAGAGATTGTGAGTGCGCTGGTTGAGGTTATGCAGCCAAAAGGGATCTATGAGCGGAGCGACGTATCCGTTCGTGAGCTGGAGGGACTTGAGCTGCGCAAAGGGGTCCTCTACGGAGAGTGTCCGCGCCACGTAACCGTGACGGAGAACGGCCTCAAGATTAAGGTTGATATCGAAGAGGGACAGAAGACGGGATATTTCTTTGACCAGCGTGAGAATCGGGCTTCCATTAAACCGTTAATGACCGGCTGGGGAAGCCGCAGCGGAATTGCGCTTCAAGCAGTGGAATCGGGTGGTGAGCTGAAGAAGGTGCCTGTGAACAAGAGTGGAAAAGAAGTTACTTTTCCATATTGGGACGGAGCCACGGTGCTTGAATGCTTTTCCCATACGGGCAGCTTCACCCTGCATGCTTGCCAATATGGCGCCAAGAAAGTTACCTGCCTCGATATTTCGGAGCATGCAATAGACAGTGCCAGAGAGAATGTCGAACTGAACGGATTTCAGGATCGGGTGGAGTTCGTCGTGGATGATGCCTTCCAATATTTGCGGAACCAGGTAAAAGGACTGGATGAACGTGAACAGCGGGCCAAAGGGGATCAGAAGGTAGACACCTCCAAACCCCTGACAGCAGGAGGCGGCCGTTCCTGGGATGTGGTAATTCTGGATCCACCGGCATTTGCCAAAACCAAGTCAGCCGTCAAAGGGGCTTGCCGCGGATACAAGGACATCAATTTGCATGGCATGAAACTGGTGAACGAGGGCGGTTATTTGGTTACGGCTAGCTGCTCGTACCATATGCGGCCGGATTTGTTTCTGGAGACGATCCAGGATGCGGCCCAAGATGCAGGCAAAATTCTGAGATTGGTGGAATGGCGTGCCGCTGGTAAAGATCACCCCCAAATCCTTGGGGTGGACGAGGGGCATTATTTGAAATTCGCTGTGTTTGAAGTGCGCAGCAAATCAAGACTATAGAGTGCTGCCGAATCGTATGGATAAGAAGGATCTTCCAAGTGGTGGGTAAACCATGAGGGGAGGTCCTTTTTCTTATGCACACAATATTTTGGAATGGCAATGAAATCCAAACGTATGTTCCATCAAACCGCACTTATGTTATACTAGTGATCAGCATCTTTTTTGATAGAGTGCTAACAATTACAATGGATTTTACATCCTTTTTGGTCAAATAAATCATAGATTCAAGGGTATGATTTCATCGGAACGATATCGTGTTCTCTGGTGAAGGAGTACCCTTTGGCAGACACTGTGGAAGGGGGCATAGCATGAGCGTTCAATTTGTGATCGGAAGGTCAGGCAGCGGCAAGAGCACATTGATCCGTCAAGAGATGATGGATCAACTGGAGCGGGATCCCAGGGGGAATCCGATGATTCTGATCGTTCCGGAGCAGGGGTCCTATGAAGCCGAACACGCACTCGTGAATGCGGGAGGCATACGGGGCATGATGCGTGCGCAAGTGCTCAGTTTCCGCCGATTGGCCTACCGGGTCATGCAGGAGACTGGCGGAGCAGCGAAAGTGGCGATCAGTGAAGAAGGAAAACGCATGCTGATGTATAAAATTTTGCGGAGGCGCAAAGAAGAACTGCAGCTATTCGGCGCCTCAGGCGAGCAGCTCGGTTTTGTCGGTAAGCTGAGTGAGCTCTACACGGAAATGAAGCGATACTGCATTGACGCTTCCTGTGTGGAGGAGCAGCTGAGCCAGATGATGTCGGGCTCCGGAAATTCTCCGATGCTTCGCCGAAAGCTGGAAGATATCGTAACTGTATTCCGTGATTTCGAACTCGAGATATCGCGGCTGTACACGGATGAGGAAGACACACTTGCCTCACTGGCGGAGGGCGTGGCGGACTCAGAATACATCAAGCGTGCCGACATCTGGATCGATGGCTTCCATGGCTTTACCCCGCAGGAGTATCGGGTGCTCGGGGAGCTTATCCATCATGCCAATCACGTCACGATAGCTCTGACACTCGACAAACCTTATATGGATGGGGCTGTTCCACATGAGCTGGATTTGTTTCATCCTACCGCGGTGACGTACATAAAGCTGAAAGGAATTGCCGATGAGTTGGGAATGGATGCGGAACACCATATGCTGCATCCTGAAGTGCCGCCGAGGTTTCAGGATTCCCCGGTGCTGGCGCATCTTGAGCGCGGTTATGACCGGAAGAAGCGCTGGACGGGAGCTTATGGAGACGGGAATCATGAGGACAAGGAGAACGGCCGCAGAGAAGGGCTGCTTCTTCATGCTGCCAGCCATCGCCGGGCCGAAATCGAAGGGGCACTTCGAGAGATGCTGCGCTTGGCGCAGGAGGAAGGAGCGAGATTCCGGGAGATGGCGGTATTCGTCCGGAATATGGGAGATTATGAGCATCTGGTAGGCCCGTTATTCAAGGAATACGATATTCCTTATTTTCTGGATCAGAAGCGGAGCGAACTGCACCATCCGTTAGTTGAATTCATTCGCTCGGCTCTGGATGTCATTGGGCGAAGATGGCGTTATGAGGATGTGTTCCGCTGCGTGAAGACGGATTTGCTGCTTCCGCTGGACGGCTCCCTGAACCGGGAGGATATGGACCGGTTGGAGAATCATGTGCTCGCTTCCGGGATTCATGGTTACCGCTGGACGGATGGCCGTCCGTGGAAGGGGATTCCAAGTCTCTCTCTAGAGGATGGAGAAAACGAGGTGCTCAATCTCGACGGCATGCAGGCTATTGAATACGCAAGAAGGGTCATCGCAGAGCCGCTTCATGCGTTCGAGAAACGGATGAAAAAGGCTGCGACCGCCATGGATAAGAGTACGGCAGTTTATCGCCTTCTGGAGGAGTGCGATGTACCTGAGAAGCTGGAGCTGCTCAGCCGGGCCGCGTTGGACGCAGGACGTCCAGAGGAAGCCAGGGAGCATCGCCAGGTATGGGGAGCCGTGCTTGACCTGCTTGACCAGATTGTGGAGATGATGGGTGCAGAGAAGCTGAGCACGGAATTGTTTACAGGGGTGCTGGATACGGGTCTCACTGAAATGAAGATGGCCCTTGTACCACCCTCTCTGGATCAGGTGCTTATCGGAAGCATGGACCGGACACGAACGGGCGGGGTGAAGTATGCTTTTCTGCTCGGCATTAACGATGGCGTTCTTCCAGCCCAGTTTCAGGATTACGGCATTTTGACAGAGACGGAGCGGCTCCATCTCGAAGATCGCGGGTTGGAGCTTGCCCCGAGTATATCCCGCAGACTGCTGGATGAGCGCTTCCTGATCTACAACGCGCTTACTTCAGCCAGCGAGCAGCTGTGGGTCAGCTATCCTGCTGCAGATGATGAAGGCAAGACGTTATTGCCTTCCGAGGTGATCCGTCATCTGAAGCTGATGTTCCAGATCGACGAGACACCCCTGTATCCAAGGCCGCATGCCGGGCAATCGGTTCCCGAACAGGAGCGATATGCGGCCCGTCCGCACAAGACGCTTGCGTATTTAACGGGAAGGCTTCGCGACTGGAGGAATGGAGAGGACATTCCGCACATTTGGTGGCATATGTACAATTGGTTTGCTCAGAAGCCGGAATTTCGGCCGCGTCTGGAATCGATGCTCTCTTCATTGTCCTATCGGAATGAAGCGCAGCCTCTTAAGGAAGAGACCAGCAGGCAATTGTATGGAACGAAGCTGCGGACAAGCGTATCCCGGATGGAGCGGTTTGTAGCCTGTCCATTTTCACATTTTGCATCACATGGATTAAAGCTGAGAGAGCGGCAGCTGTACCGACTGCAGGCTCCTGACATCGGACAGCTGTTCCATGCTGCCTTGAGCAGCATGGCAGTGAAGTTTCAATCGGAGCATCGAAGCTGGGGAGACCTGTCGGCAGATGAGTGTCTGCGTGAGGCGGAGGCTATCGTGGATCGGCTCGCTCCGATGCTGCAGGGCGAAATCTTGTTGAGCTCCAAACGGTATGGATATATCTCCCGGAAGCTGAAGAATATCGTGGGCAGAGCTTCCGTTATTTTGGGTGAACAAGCCCGGCGCGGCAAATTCGAGCCGATCGGCCTTGAGCTTGACTTCGGTCCCGGCAAACCGCTGCCGCCGCTGACGTTTGAACTGCTTAACGGGGTGAAGATGGAGGTTGTCGGTCGTATTGACCGGGTGGATATGGCACGTGGCGAGCATGGGATCATGCTTCGGGTCATTGATTATAAATCCAGCCAGAAGGATCTGCGATTGCATGAGGTCTATTACGGATTGTCCTTGCAGATGCTGACCTATCTGGACGTGCTGCTGACGTTTGCGGAGGATTGGCTTGGCGAACAGGCATTGCCTGCAGGAACGCTGTATTTCCACGTTCATGATCCGGTATTGCAATCCGCAAACGGCATGACGCCGGAACAGGCGGCAGAGGAACTGCTCAAGCGCTACAAAATGAAAGGTCTGCTGCTTGCAGACCGTGAAGCCGTTTCCCTCATGGATTCATCCCTTGAAAAAGGCCATTCGGCTATTCTGCCTGTTGCCGTCAAAACAGACGGCAGCTTCTACAGCAGCGCAGCCGTTGCGACGCCGGATCAGTGGGAGACTTTGCTATCCGCAGTGCGGGAAAATATGCTGACGATCGGCTCCAGAATTACCGGCGGCGATGTAGCGATTGAACCTTACCGAATCCAGCAGGAAACAGCTTGCACGTACTGTTCCTACCGGCCGGTGTGTCAGTTCGACGATGCGATTGAGGGCAGCGACTACCAGCTGCTGGGCAAGCCGGGACGCGATCAGGTCTGGGATCTGCTGGGACATCCGAAGGGAGGAGAGAGTCGGTGAGAGAGATGATAGCAAAGCCTGAGGGCAGCATGTGGAGTGATGACCAATGGAAGGCCATTGCACTTTCGGGTGATGACATCCTGGTTGCAGCCGCAGCAGGCTCAGGAAAAACCGCCGTGCTCGTTGAGCGGATCATTCGCAAAATCCTTGACGACACCACAGGGTTCAGTGTGGACCGGCTGCTTGTGGCTACCTTTACCAAGGCAGCGGCAGCCGAAATGCGCGGTCGGATTCGGGAAGCGCTTGAACGCGAGCTGGACCGTGACCCGGACAACGAGCATATCCGGCGCCAGCTCGCTTTACTCGGCAGGGCGTCGATTACAACGCTGCACTCCTTCTGCATGGAAGTCATCCGCCGGTATTATCAGCTGATCCCGCTGGATCCGGGGTTCCGCATTCTGAATGAACATGAGGCGGATTTGATGCGGCAGGATATGTTGGAGGAGCTGTTCGAAGAGAAGTATGGTGAAGTAGAGCAGGACCAGGGCAGTACGTTTCTCCGTTTGGCTGATTGGTTCAGCGGGGAGAGAACGGACGATGCACTGTATCGTCTCGTTCAGCGCCTCTACGATTTCTCGCGCAGTCATTCATGGCCGGCAAGCTGGCTGCGAGACACAGCGGCAAGCTTCCAGGTAGCGGATACCGAGACGCTCGGACAAACACCGTGGGTTCAAAGTGTATTGGCTGACGCACGTTTAGCATTGAACGGAGCTGCAGGCCTGCTATTGCAAGCGAAAGCCATTGCTATGCAGCCCGGGGGGCCAGCACCGTATGTGGATAATCTGAATGAGGATTTGTCGCTGGTGGCCTCTTTGCTTGAAGCCATCGATTCTTCACCGTGGGAATCGTTATACGGTATTTTTCGCGAGGTTTCTTTTGGCAAGCTGAAGTCGGTCAGGAAGGACGATGTCCTGCCTGAGCTGCAGGAACGGGTCAAGGAACTTCGGGACCTTGTGAAGAAGACCGTAAATGAGCTGAAAAGCGCCTTGTTCGGCCGACCGGCATCAGAATTTCTGCAGGAGCTGCATACGGCTGCGCCGCTGATGCAGGAACTGGCCGAGACGGTTGTTGCCTTTGGCGAGCGATACCGGGAGGCCAAGGCATCCAAAGGCTTGGTCGACTTTAACGATCTGGAGCATTACTGCCTACATATTCTTCGCCATCCGGATTCCGTGCCGGGTCATATGATGCCCTCCGATGCGGCGATGGAATATCGCGAGCAGTTTGACGAAGTGCTGCTGGACGAATATCAGGATACAAACAGTGTGCAGGAAGATATCGTACGATTGATATCCAGAGAAGCGCCGGGAAATCGGTTTATGGTTGGAGACGTCAAGCAGAGCATCTACCGTTTCCGCCTGGCAGAGCCGGGACTTTTTCTTGATAAATACAAAAAATTCTCCTCGGACGTCAACACGTCCCTTGTGGGCATGCGGATTGATCTGGCTCGAAATTTTCGAAGCCGGATGGAAGTTGTGAATGCTGTTAATGTGCTGTTTCGACAGATCATGAATGAATCCGTAGCGGAGATCGCCTATGACGAGCGAGCGGAGCTGATATCCGGCGCTTCCTTTCCCGAACGCGAGGATACAGGGGGCATGAGTCCTTATACGCCGGAATTGCTTCTCATCGACCGTCTCGGAAAGGGTGCGGAGGAACCGTCCGAAGAATCGGCTTCGGAAGAGGACGGGGGCATGATGGAGGTTGAGGCGCTTGAGATGGAAACCGCCCAACTGGAAGCTCGTGCCATTGCCCGCAGAATCCGTGAGATGACCGGCGAAAGCGGAAAGCCGCTCATGGTTTACGATAAGACACTGAAATCGATGCGGCCCGCCGGGTATGGAGATATGGTCATTTTGCTGCGTTCTGCCATGGTATGGGCGCCTCTAATCATTGAGGAGCTGCGACAGGAGGGAATTCCGGCGTTCGGCGAGCAGAACAAAGGATACTTTCAGGCAACCGAAGTGGAGATTATCTTATCGCTGCTGCAGGTAATCGATAACCCTCGGCAGGATATTCCTCTGGCATCGGTTCTGCGATCGCCCATTCTCGGTTTATCGGAGGAAGAGATGGCACAGGTCCGCCTGTGCGCCAAAGGTACTTATTACGATGCGCTTAAGGCAGCTGCTGCGTTAGGTGGACTGGCGCCGGTATTGGATTCAGAACGTTCATTAGGTCTCGTTGACGGGAAGTGGACTCCGGGCACAGAGCTGGAAAGTATGGCAGAAGCGGCGGCAGGCCATGAGCTGGTTGCAGGCAGCTCTTCAAGTGCTTCGATGCGGATGAACGGCCCGAATGTTGAAATATCAACGGAGCTGGGCACAAAACTGGGGTTGTTCATGGACCGACTGCGGCGCTGGCGTCAGGAGGCCCGTCAGGGGAGCCTGAGCGAGCTGATCTGGGGGATCTACAGCGAGACCGGTTACTTGGATTGGATCGGCGGTTTGCCGGGAGGCAAGCAGCGTCAGGGAAATCTGACAGCCTTGTATGACCGTGCGGTGCAGTATGAGCAGGATACTTCCTCAAGGGGACTCTTTCGTTTTCTTACCTTTGTTTCAAGGCTTCGGGAGCGGGGGGGGGATCTTGGGACTGCCGGCGGAACGGACAGCCAAGGAAACGCTGTACGTCTGATGACCATTCACAAGAGCAAAGGGCTGGAATTCCCTGTCGTTTTTGTGGCGGGATTGTCCAAGAATTTCAACCAGCAGGATTTGAACTCGCCCTTCCTCATGCATAAGGAGCTTGGATTTGGACCGAAATTTGTAGATGAGGGCATGCGGGTCAGTTACCCCACCCTGCCTAATCTGGCAATCCGCCGCAGGTCACAGCTGGAGCTGCTGGCCGAAGAGATGCGAGTGCTCTACGTTGCGCTCACACGGCCGAAGGAGAAGATGATCCTGGTCGGTACGGTGAAGGATTTGCCGAAAAAAGTGTCTACATGGGCGCAGGCCGATCATAATCCCGAGCTGCTGCTGCCGGATTATGTCCTTGCCCGAGGTCGGAGTTATTTGGACTGGATCGGCCCTGCCGTGATCCGGCACCCTTCCGCGACCTTGCTCCGTGAAATGGCAGGGTTGCCCGTAGAGGGGAATTTGGGTGTGCTGGCTGAGGATCAATCAGAGTGGTTGTTTTCGATAGAGACACCGGAATCTTTGGCGCAGGGCATGAGTGGAATTGCGGATGATGTTCAAGCAGACAGTCTGGATCGAATGAACAAATTAAAAGCTCTTCACAAGCTTGAGCCGGTAGAACTGGATTCAGCGACGGCGCAGCAGGAGGATGCTGTGTCCGATCACCAGCGGGAAGCCATTGACCGGCGCTTGTCTTGGAGCTATCGCTATGAAGCGGTCAGTCAAATTTCCGCCAAAACGTCTGTGACGGAGATGAAGAAACTCTTGACGCTTCAGGACAGTCCCTCCTTGGATCTGATAGAGGAGCAGGCCGTGAAACGCCAGAGCCAGGAAGATATAGGACTTGGCGCTTCCTTCACACTGAACCTGAGGCGGCCAAAATTCATGGAGTCTGCGAAGCTGACACCAGCCGAGCGGGGAACGGTCTACCATACGATTATGCAGCACTTGCCCCTTCAACGATTGGGGGGAGCTGCTGAACGGATTTCCGAGATTGAACAAACCATCCGCTATCTTGTGGAGAAGGAAATCATAACCGGAGAGCAGGCTGCCGTCGTGGAGCCGGCGGAAATCAGCAGCCTTTTTGATTGTGCAGTTGGGAAGCAGCTTATGGAAGCAGAAGATACATGGCGTGAAATGCCGTTCTCCTATGCACTGCCTGCAGCGGAAGCCTATCAAGGGCTTGCTTTTATAGACCAAATCGCGGAACAGACGGCGAACGATCACCCGCATGTTCAACTGCTTCAGGACGAGACGGTGCTGATCCAGGGGGTTGTAGACTGCTTATTCCGGCACAATGGAAGACTTGTGCTGCTGGATTATAAAACGGATCGGGTGCTGGAGCACCGCGGCGGCATTCCGGCGTTGGCGGAACAGTACCGTTTTCAACTGGATTTGTATGCAAAGGCGCTGGAAGACATTTTAGGCGAGCCTGTATATGAGAAATGGCTGTACTTTTTTGATGGGGGACAGGCCGTTCAGGTTTAACCCATTGTAGTGAGTTTGAGTTTGTTGGAAGTTTGGGAGAGGAGATTTGCGATGCGTATTTTGCACACCGGAGACTGGCACTTGGGGCGAACGCTTGAAGGACGGAGCCGGCTGGCGGAGCAGGAGCACTTTCTGGATGAGGTGGTTGAGCTGGCTAAGGATCAGAAGGCAGACCTGATCCTTATGGCGGGAGATGTCTATGATTCCGTAAATCCACCTGCGGCAGCGGAGCAGCTGTTTTATGATGCGGCAGCCAGGCTGACAGAGGGAGGCCGCCCGATGGTGGTCATTGCCGGCAATCATGATCAGCCGGAGCGTGTGGCATCCATCACGCCGCTTGTTTCGACCAGGGGCATTACCCTCATTGGAACTCCTATCGCCAATGCCGTGACCGTTTCGGCGGCACGTACGGGAGAAACAGCCAAGATAGCCGCTCTTCCCTATCCCTCGGAGGCGCGGTTGAATGAACTGCTCTCGGTGGATGGGGACGAGGACCAGCTCCGCCGTGCTTATAGCGAAAGAGTAGGGAAACTGATGAGGATGATGGCACGGGAGTTTTCCCAGCAGACGGTTAACCTGGCTATGAGCCATATTTATGTTCTTGGCGGCGTTGAGAGCGATTCTGAACGACCGATACAGGTTGGCGGAGCTTATACGGTCGATCCGTCCGCACTCTCTGTCGGCGCAGCCTATACGGCGCTGGGTCATTTGCATCGCTCTCAGGCTGTGAAAGGGGAGGGGATCATCCGCTACAGCGGTTCACCGCTGGCTTACAGCTTCTCGGAAGCTGGGCAGGCCAAATCTGTGACGATGGTTGACGTGGCGCCAGGTGGAGTCCCCGTGATTGAGGAGCTGTTTCTAAGCAGCGGTCGTTCGCTAGTTCGCTGGAAGGCAAAGGGCGGCTTGGAGGAAGTTTATCAGTGGCTTGATGAGGGTCGTGATCCAGATGCCTTTATCGATCTGGAGGTATCCTTGACGGAGGCCATGGGGCTTGCGGACATCCAGCGCCTGCGCAAGAGCAGGGACGGGATTGTTCACATTCGCCCGGTATATCCGGAGATGGAGGCGCTGGAGCTGGAGAATGAGCGTTCCCGACTGCCGCTTCCAGATCTGTTCCGAAAGTTCTATCAGCGGCAAACCGGCGGGGCGGAGCCCGAGGACCATCTGGTTGATTTGTTCCTGGAGCTTGTAGAGGAAGAGGAACCCGACGGGACGGAGGTGAAAGCGTAGATGAAACCGATTCTGTTGAAGTTATCCGGTTTGCAGAGCTACCGCAGTACGCAGGAAATTGATTTTGAAACGTTGTGTGAAACCGGACTTTTCGGGATATTCGGTCCGACTGGAAGCGGGAAATCCACACTGCTAGATGCCATTACACTGGCTATGTACGGGAAAGTGGAGCGCGCGGTTAACGGCACCCAGGGAATCATGAACCATTCGGAGGACAGCTTGTCTGTCTCCTTTACGTTTGAGCTTTCTTCTGCTGCCGGGCTGGAGCGATACCGGGTAGAGCGGAGATTTAAACGAGTGAATGAGCTCTCCATCAGCAATACGATCAGCCGTTTTATCCAAGTTACACCCGAAGGGGAGCAAGTGATGGCGGATAAGCTGGCCGACGTCACCCGCTGCGTAGAAGAGAAAATCGGATTGAAGATGGACGATTTTACCCGTGCGGTCGTGCTCCCTCAAGGGAAATTCGCCGAATTCCTATCCCTGAAGGGCAGCGATCGCAGGCAGATGCTCCAGCGGCTGTTTCATTTGGAGAGGTACGGAGATCAGCTTGCCATGAAGCTCAGCCGCCGGGTGAAGGATACGGACGGTGCCCTGAAATCCATAGAAGCGGAGCAGCAAGGGCTGGGCAGCGCGGGCAAAGAGGCTTTGGCAGAAGCGAAAACAGCGCTGGAAGATGCTAAGAAACTCGCTGTATCCTCCCGCAGCCGTCTCCAGGCCACAATTGAGGCGCATGAAGCTCTGGGAAAAATTCGCGAGCTGGACATGGAGAAGCAACGGTTGTTGGGCAAGCTGGATGAATTGTCTGCTCAAGAGGAAGAGATTAAGCGGCTGGAGCACCGGCTGGAGCTGACGGGAGCAGCTGCCGCTGTCCTCCCTGCGCTTGAGACGTGGCGTGATACCGGCAAAACGTGGGAAACTCGGCTCAGGCATGCCGAGGGGCTCACCAAGCAGGCTGCAGCAGCTCAGCAGGCTGCTGAACAGGCGGGCACAGCAGATGAAGCTGCCCAGGCAGCGCTCATCGCAGAGGAGCCAAAGCTCGTGCTGCGTGAGCAGCAGCTCGAGCAAGCTGTCTTATTGCAGCAAGAGCGGGATGTTTTGTCCAACGAGTTGGCCCGGTTGGATGTA
The DNA here is from genome assembly GCF_003184205.1 of Paenibacillus sp. Cedars. Taxonomy (NCBI): domain Bacteria; kingdom Bacillati; phylum Bacillota; class Bacilli; order Caryophanales; family Paenibacillaceae; genus Paenibacillus; species Paenibacillus sp. Cedars. Next base: position 4,102,007 of record NZ_CP020866.1, on the reverse strand, counting down.
CAGCGAGCGGATGCCCGCAAAGAATTCGAGACGGTGGGCGTGCAGCTCCAGAAGGAGCAGGAGCTGCTTGAACGAGGACGCAGACGGCGGGAGGAGCTGCAGGATAAGCTCAAAGGGCTTGAGACCCGCTCAGGTGAGCGTCAGGCGCTTCATGCGGCGATGCAGAAGGTTCAGGCACTGGAGGCAGCCCGTAAGCATAAGGAAAAGGCAGAACACGAACTGAAACAGCAGGAGATCAAACTCAAGGAGCAAGAGTTAAGGCTCAGTATGCTGCAGAAGCAGGAAGTGGAACTGCAGCAGCGATACATAAAGCTCTCGGCACATGCCGGCAATCTGCAGCGTTCTGCCGCTGAAGTTGCGGCGTTTGCCGACCGGACTGCAGTTGCGGCCAGCCAGGTAAACCAGGCGATGAATCAATTGCTTCGTGAAAAGCAGCTTCATGATTTGTCCATGTCGCTGGCTCTTGAGCTACAGGAGGGTAAGCCTTGTCCCGTATGCGGAAGCGAGCATCACCCTCTTCCTGCGGCAGCTTCGGAGCCGTCTGATACGACCTCTGACGAGAACCTGGATAGACTGTCACGGATTGCACATCAGATACAGGAAATCCGATTGACCCTGCGGGGGCAGCTTAACGAAGCGGAATCTCTGGTGAGTCATTTGAATGCCCAGACGGAGCCGTTCGCTGGAAGCGAACTCCTTCTCGAGGGCCCTCGTGAGGAGCAGGACGAAGCATGGGTGGAAGCTGCAGCCTCAGGAGTGCTTGTTGTTGAAACACCGTACGATGTGGAGAGGCTTGCTTCAGACACTGCATGGCTGGTGCAAAGAGCGGAAGCACAGGCAGCTGCCATTGGGCAGTGCCGCATGGAGGCGTCCAAGGCTCAGCAGAGCCTCCACGCCTGCCAACAGGAGCTCATGAAGCAGAATGCTGCGGCTGAGAATGGTCATATGACAGTGAACCAGCTGCGCGATCAGCTTGCAGGCTTGGAAGCCGAAACTGCCGACATTCAAAGTTTATGGCAGGAGGACAACCCGGCATTTCCTTTGGAAGAGACGGCTGATCGTTTTCAGCTCATGCAGCAAAAGGATGCGGAGTCCGAGTCCATTAGGGAAGGGCTTGAACGAAGCGTTCCCTTCATTGAGGAGAAGCAGCAGGCGGTCCTCCGCCTGGAGCAGAAGCTCCGTGAGCTGGAGAAGCTGCTGATTCAGTGGGATGCCCAGCGTGAGGGCAAAGCTGAAGTGTTGAAAGACAAGAAAGAGCGCCTTCAGGCATGGATTGGGGAACGATCCGCTGAAGAGCTGTTGAGTGAATGCCGATCCAGATTGAAGCTTCTGAAGGAATCCGCTGAGCAAGCCAGAGGCAAGCGCAGAAAGGCCGATGAGGCGGCGCAGCTTGCAGCCAAAGAAGCAGCTCTTGCAGAACAGGCTGCAAACGCCGCACAGGAGCTGTATCTTGCTGCCAAGCTTGCATGGGAGAAGCAACTGGAAGCCTCGCCGTTTGTTACGGAGGCAGCCGTTATGGAAGCCTGCTTATCCGAGAGCGAAACCGAACGATGTGCCCAGCTGGTGAAGGCGCATCGTGAGGGACAACGGGAATGGACGCTAAGGCTTCGGGACGTCGAGCAGAAGCTCGGCACCGATCCATTCCGTCAAGAGGAATGGGAACGAAGCTCTGCCGAGCTTCAGGCGGCTCGTACGGCCGATGAGGAGGCCGTACGGGCGAAAGCCAGAGCGGAGCGGGACCTGGAAGATTTGGAGAAGCGACATATCCGGTTTATGGAATTGGAAGAGCTGCGCCTTGGCCTTCAACGGGAAAGCGAGCGCTTGTCCAAACTGCAGTCCTGCTTGCGAGGCAATGCATTCGTGGAATACATTGCGGAGGAGCAGCTGATGCAGGTGAGCCAGTCTGCTTCCCAGCGTCTTCGCTTTTTGACCAAGCAGCGCTACTCGCTTGAGGTGGATTCCGGGGGAGGCTTTGTCATTCGGGATGACGCCAACGGCGGCGTAAGGCGGCCGGTATCCACTCTATCCGGCGGTGAGACATTCTTAACCTCGCTGGCCTTGGCTTTGGCGCTTTCAGCGCAGATTCAGCTTCGGGGGCAGTATCCGCTCCAGTTCTTCTTCCTTGATGAAGGCTTTGGCACCCTGGATCCGGAACTGCTGGAGACGGTTATCACCGCTCTGGAGCGGCTTCATAATGATAAGCTTACCGTCGGCATCATCAGCCACGTGCCAGAGCTTCGGGCGCGTTTGCCACGGAAGCTGGTCGTGCGGCCTGCGGAGCAGGCTGGAGAAGGATCGCAGCTTGCGATCGAATCGCTGTAGCAGCTAGAGCAGTCGATGTGATATATATCACGGAAACAGCAACAAGGCACTGTTATAGTACAGTTAAGCCGACATATACAAGAAGCACCGGGCAGGCGCTTGATCATGGGGGATTCCTAACTTTTCCCTTGCTCTCATGATGAAGCGCCTCCTTACTGGACAGCTGCGTTCCAGGGGTGCTTCTCTTTTTTTTGCCTGCTGCTGATAAAGTCATTTATTGGACGCATGGTCCATTTTCTTATATGATAAAAGCGTGAGAACGTATGAAAGGGGTAACCGTGCATGGATTGTCTTTTTTGTAAAATTGTAGAGGGTGAGCTTCCTTCGACGAAAGTACTCGAGAATGATAAGGTGCTTGTATTTCAAAATATTAACCCGGAAGCACCTGTTCATGTATTGATCATTCCCAAGAAGCATATCGCATCCATGAACGATATTCAGGATGAGGATTCGCAGCTGATTGGTGAGATGCACCAAGCAGCAAAAGAAGCTGCGGCCAAGCTTGGCATTGCAGAGAGCGGTTATCGGCTGATTAACAACTGCGGACCTGATGGAGAACAATCGGTGTTCCATGTACATTATCATCTGATGGGCGGCCGTCGTTTAGGTGCATTGACAGGCATTTCACCCGCTCATACATAGCATCTGGAATAAAGAGAACGATATCAACCTCCCAGTGTTTGACCTCTGTGGGGTTGTTCCAATTGTTGAGACTATTGTAAATTAGGCGCCCAAGGTTGACACCCTATTTCGGTTTGCCCTATAATGAAGTTTGATGAACCGTGTTAATGCTCTTGGACGGTCTGGTCGGAGGGAGGGAAAACTGGTGTCTGAAACTAAAGTTCGCAAAAACGAGACAATTGATGCTGCACTTCGTCGCTTCAAGCGTTCCATTGCTAAAGATGGCGTATTGGCTGAAGTGAAGAAACGCAAGCATTATGAAAAGCCAAGCGTAAAGCGCAAGAAAAAGTCCGAGGCTGCTCGTAAGAGAAAGTTTTAGGAGGATCTGAAAAAAGCATGAATCTTAGCGAACGATTGAACGAAGATATGAAGCAAGCGATGAAGAGTAAGGACAAGTTCAAACTCTCAACGATTCGAATGGTTCGTTCGACGATAAAAAATCTTGAAATAGATTTGAAACGAAGTTTGGATGACAACGAAGTGCTTGATATTTTTAGTCGTGAAATCAAACAGCGCAAAGATGCCCTCCAAGAATTTGAAAAAGCGGGACGCGACGATCTTGCCGCCGATGCAAAAGCAGAAATTGAGCTCCTTAGCGCCTACCTCCCGGAACAGCTTACTGAAGAAGAAATTAAAGTCATTGTACAGCAGACCATCCAGGAAACCGGTGCTTCTTCAAAAGCCGAGATGGGTAAAGTGATGAGCGCTCTCATGCCAAAAGTTAAAGGGCGTGCAGACGGAAAGCTTGTTAATCAAGTAGTTCAACAATTTCTGTAACAACATAAGTGAAACACCCCTTGTTTTTCAAGGGGTGTTTTTTCTTACTCTGTGGCTAAACCGCTTACTTTGTTAGAAATGCTATTTACTTAATCGATGGTTTTTTCCAACGATGGGCATACTTTTTGAAACGAAATCGTTTCTGATTCGTAATAACTACCATATGAGGGCAAGTAAATACATATGCTTATGCTTAAGGCAGGTCGCTGAACTCATTTTGTTGAATTAGGGGATGGATGGCTTAATAATTCGAAAAGGAGGGAGAAAGATGAACGGACAGATCTGGATGCGAAGGTTCCTGACTTTGACGGCAGCCGCGGTTATGATACTGATATCCATTGGGATGTATTTTGGTCCGACAAAGCCTGCAGTGGCGGCTAACGTCGGGTCGGTCTATGTCATTCCGGTTAAACAGCAGATCGAGCGCGGTTTAACCAGTTTCATGGAACGCGGGTTTAAGGAAGCCGAACAAATGTCGGCCGGGCTCATTGTTCTGGAGATTGATACGCCTGGCGGACTGGTCGATCAGGCTGGGAAAATCGCCACCTTGATGAAGGACAGCAATATTCCTATTGTAGCCTACATTACAGGCGATGCTGCATCGGCTGGCAGCTATATCGCGCTGAACGCAGATAAGATTGCTATGTCGGATGGCAGCATGATAGGTGCAGCCTATATGGTCGATGCCAGAGGAAACCGGATTGAAGATGCCAAGCTGGTTTCCTGGTGGAAGAGCAAGATGGCTGGTGCTGCTGAAGCAAGCGGGCGAAACAAGAATATCGCCATGGGCATGGCTGACATTAATCTGAAGGTTGATATGCCTGAGATCGGATTGACAAAACAACCCGGTGATATTATATCATTGACGCCAGATGAAGCACTCAAGACGGGTTATGCAGATACGCTTGCAAACAGCACCGAAGAGGTTATCGCGTGGATGGATTATTCCACTCAGGATGTATTCCGGATGGAGCCGACTTTCTCGGAGAAGCTGGCTACCTTCCTAACACACCCTGGGGTAATGACAATGCTGTTATTCATCGGTATCGCAGGTGTTATCATCGAAGTCATTGTACCGGGCTTCGGCGTACCTGGAATTCTCGGCGTGGCCTCATTTGTACTGTATTTCTTCGGTAATCAGGTAGCCGGTTTTGCCGGGTGGGAGACCTGGCTGCTGTTTATTATCGGCATTGTGATGCTGGCCTTGGAACTGTTTGTGCCAAGCTTCGGCATACTGGGCATTATTGGATCAGCCAGTTTGATCGCCGGTGTCGTGCTGGCGGCCTACAGCACATCGCATGTTGCATTGTCCCTTGGTATTGCCGCCGCCTCGGCTCTTGTAGCTGTAATCGTTGTCGCTCTCGTATTCAAGGAACGCGGGATATGGCGGAAGTTCATACTTAGTGACAGCTTATCGAGGGAGCAGGGATATGTTCCGAATGAAGACCGGGATGTATTAATCGGTCTCATTGGAACTTCAATTACGCCGCTCCGTCCAGCTGGAACGATGGAACTCGAGGGAAGACGTCTGGATGTGGTCACGCTGGGAGGATTCATTGATTCCGGTCGCCCGGTCCGAGTGATCAAGACAGACGGTACTAGAATTGTGGTAGAGGAAGAAAAAGGGTGAACCTCGTCACGTAATTGTGTAGTATGAAAAGGGCAAGTGTTTTAATCGGTTCCAGGATATGATGAAAATATTTTTCAAATGGAGGGTGAAGTAAATATGGACGGTTCTTTGATACCTATTCTTTTGATCGTGGTTGTCGCGATCATCGTACTTAGTGTGTTTTTCAGTTTCTTCCCGTTAATGCTTTGGATCTCGGCGATTGCTTCCGGCGTTCGCGTAGGGATTATAACATTGGTGGCTATGCGCCTGCGGCGTGTAACGCCAAGCCGAATTGTGAATCCGCTGATTAAAGCAACAAAAGCAGGTCTTGGTTTAAATATCAATCAGCTGGAAAGTCACTATTTGGCAGGCGGTAATGTAGACAGGGTTGTAAATGCCCTGATTGCAGCTCAACGTGCCAATATTCCACTTGAATTTGAACGTGCAGCCGCAATTGATCTTGCGGGACGCGATGTTCTGCAGGCTGTTCAGATGAGTGTTAACCCGCGTGTCATTGAGACGCCAATCGTTGCCGCTGTTGCAAAAGACGGGATTGAAGTCAAAGTTAAAGCCCGTGTAACCGTGCGTGCCAACATTGACCGTTTGGTCGGGGGCGCCGGGGAAGAAACGATCATCGCTCGTGTAGGTGAAGGTATCGTTACAACCGTCGGTTCGAGTAACTCTCATAAAGATGTTTTGGAAAATCCGGATCTGATCTCCAGAACGGTACTGTCCAAGGGCTTGGATGCCGGTACCGCATTTGAAATCCTGTCCATCGATATCGCGGATGTGGATGTAGGCAAGAACATCGGTGCTTATTTGCAGACCGAACAGGCGGAAGCCGACAAGCGTATTGCCCAAGCGAAGGCGGAAGAACGACGCGCGATGGCAGTTGCGCAGGAACAAGAGATGAAGGCTCGCGTCGTAGAGATGAGAGCGCGCGTTGTGGAATCGGAATCCCAAGTTCCGCTGGCCATGGCTGAAGCCCTTCGCAGCGGTCAACTCGGCGTCATGGATTACATGAACCTGAAAAACATCGAAGCCGACACGCAAATGAGGGGATCCTTCGGCAAGATGGGCGAGAACAATGATAATCCGGGAGACAACAAAAACAAGTAAATGATGAGGTGGGCCTATAGTGAGCTGGTTAATTGAAAATTTTTACATTGTAGCTGTTATAGGCTTCTTCATCATCTCTGCCCTCGGAAGGCGCGGCAAGAACCCTGAGGAGGGGAAAACCACCCGTATGCCAACATTCGGTGGCGAGGGAGAACGTCCTGCAAGACCGGGACAGCAGAGGCAGCAGGATCCGCAGCAGCGGCCTGAAACAAGGCGGGTACAGACATCTCCGGAAGTCTCCCGTCCAGCACCTGCTCATGAAACCTCCCGTTTTGACAGGATCGATGAAGAAGAACCGGGGACCGGGAACGGATACTCTCTTGAACATCAAGAGATTGATCGAATGAGACGTGACCAGGAGATGAATCGTCAATCCGATAGCATGGATCATAGGATGCGCATGATGCAATCGGATCTGGACCGGATACATTCCGAGTTGAACAGGATGACCACCGCACTACCGGAAACCGTTGTCGAAATTCGAGACGAAGATCGTGAACAGTCTGACGGCAGTCGATCGAATTTTGCAGAACAGGCACGAAATGGTATTGTATGGTCAGAAATATTAGGAACCCCGCGTGCCAAACGCCCGATGAATCCTCGTCGATAAGTAGATTAATAGAAGTGGGAGACCGCCTCGTCAAGATTTTTTTGACGGGGCGGTCTTTTTACTTTTGATCTCATAAAACAGCTACTTGGGGCATAAGGTGTACAGTACAGGAAGGGGGAAAGTCTCCATATGTCCCGCATCAGCCGCAAGCTGCAGAAATGGACCCAAGAAATGCTTGATTTGCCACAGGACCTGTTATTTGATTTGCCGCGGTTGACCCTGATTGGCAATAAAGAGCTGCATATCGAGAACCATCGCGGAGTCCGGCATTTTTCAGAGGAACGACTTGTGTTGTCTTTGACGCAGGGTTCTTTGGAGATTTCAGGGTCCGGTCTTGCGATTCAGGCAATCCAGAGTAATGAAGTGACCATCATTGGAACCATTCATAATATCCAATACATAGGAACGGGGGAGAAACCGTGAAGATTCCGACAATGATTAACCTTCGAGGATATTTGACGCTTGCTGTTCGCGGTGAGCATGTGGAAGCATTCATCAATTCGTTGGCGGAGGCGGGGATTCCCGTTTGGGACGTTACACCGACAGGGGCGCATTCAGCGGAGCTTAAACTGCTGCTGAAGGATTTTAGAGGGCTCCGTCCGCTGTTAAAACGGACAGGCTGCCGCACGCGCATCAAGGAGCGCTGCGGTTACCCCTTTAAGGCTCGGCGTCTGTTGAAACGCAAAGCGTTTGTGTTTGGCATTGTTTTGTTTTTTACCATATTGCTGACCCTTTCCTCGATGATATGGAATGTTGAGGTAGAGGGGAATGAGACCATTGCTTCGGAAGATGTGCTGGATGCAGCCAAGCAGGAAGGGATTTATCCTTTTCAATGGATTTTTAAGCTGGAATCGTTGGACAAGCTGTCCGGGAATATGACGGCCCGCCTTCCGGGAACCTCATGGGTGGGAGTGGAACGTAACGGGACACGCATACGTATACAGATTGTAGAAGCTGCCGTGCCGGAGAAGCCGCCTCTTCAGAGCCCAAGGCATCTTATCAGTACACAGGATGCTGTCATTACCCACATATATGCTGAGAAGGGGGTCCCCAAAGTAGGGATCAACTCCCGGGTGAAGAAGGGGGACGTCCTGATTTCCGGTGTCCTCGGGGATGAGGAGAACTCGGAGAGAGTGGTGGCCAATGGAGAAGTGAGGGGGCTTGTATGGCATGAGTACAACATTGAGGTCCCCTTGGTTAAGACGCATAAGGTCTATACGGGCGAAGGGAAAAAACGATCTTATATCGTATTTGGAGATCGGGCCGTCCAGCTGTGGGGTTATGGCGAAATTCCATTTTCGCAACAGGAAACGTTGACCTATTATGATCCCCTCACATGGAGAACGCGCGTGCTTCCGCTGGGCTGGATGACAGAAAAAATTATGGAGGTCACGGAGGTTCAGCATACCATCACGGAGGAAGAAGCGAAAAAAGAGGGTATCGAGGGGGCACAGCGGGATATTTTAGCGAAATACGGAGCGAAATCAAGGTTCGTAAGCCAAAAAATTTTGCATGATAAGAAAGAGAATGGTAAAGTTTATATGAAAGTGCTTTTTGAGGTGGAAGAGACCATCGCGAAAGAACTTCCCATAGTATACAATCAAGGAGAATGAGGCTATTTGTCACAGCAAACGACCAGCATTCAAATTTTACTGCAAAGCGCGTCAGAAGGTCTGTCTTTGTTCGGACCACAAGATACGTTTCTTAAATTAATTGAAAAAGAAATTCCCGCAACCATCGATTCACGGGAAGCGGTCATCACGATTCGGGGAGAACACCGAAATGTGGAGAGTCTCCAGCAGCTGTTTGAAGTGCTGCTTCAGCTTGTCCGGAACGGTTACATGCTGACTGAACGCGATATTCTGTATGCTGTAGAACTCGCTAAGGAATTGAGGGCGGACCAACTGCTTGATCTATACAAGGGCGAGATCACGACAACTTTCAAGGGTAAGCCTATTCGAGTAAAAACCATCGGTCAGAAGCACTATGTGACCACGATTAAGAAACGGGATGTCGTATTTGGCATCGGCCCTGCGGGAACCGGGAAAACCTATCTGGCGGTCGTGCTGGCCGTTGCAGCGATTAAGGAAGGCTCCGTGAAACGGATTATTCTGACAAGGCCTGCAGTCGAGGCAGGAGAGAGCCTGGGCTTTCTGCCAGGAGATCTGCAGGAGAAGGTGGATCCTTATCTCAGACCCCTGTACGATGCGTTATATGATGTGATGGGTCCGGATCAAACCGCCAAGGCACTTGAGCGGGGATTGATTGAAATTGCGCCGCTTGCCTACATGCGCGGACGGACGCTGGACGATTCATTTATTATTTTGGATGAAGCGCAGAACACAACGCCGGAGCAGATGAAGATGTTTCTGACACGGCTCGGATTTGGCTCGAAGATGGTCATTACGGGGGACGTGACCCAGATTGACCTGCCGCGTGGCAAGAAATCAGGACTTATCGAAGCTAAAAGGATTTTGAGCGATATTGAGGAAGTCGGATTTGTTTACTTTGCTGAACAGGATGTTGTACGGCACTCTTTAGTTCAAAAAATCATCGTCGCTTATGATAAAGCAGCAGAAAACCAAGATTAAAGGGGATTGTCGCAATGGCCTCCAAAGAACCATCGACGGACAAGTCCATATGGGGTAAAAACAGCGGATGGAAATATAGCGTGGCAACACGCTATATTCTGTTTTTGCTGCTTGCGTTGCTCTTTTATATCAGTCTAGCATCGAAGCTTTTGCCGGAGCGGTATGACATTCAGGTCAATACGAAGAGTGAGAAGAACATCGTGTCGCCTGTACAAATAGAGGACAGCAAGGCTACATTGAAGGCACAAGAGGCTGCCGCAGAGAGCGTCCAGCCCATATACCCTCTTGTTCCTTTGCGAAATGACGTGCTGGTTACCCAAATTCTTGATCGCATTGAGCGCCTGAATCAAGATGTGGATATCAGCTCATCAGAAAAAGTCGGGATTTATCGCAATGAAATTCCGAGAATGGCAAAAGAGTTCGTGCAAAATTTTGTTTCGGCCAACAGCACAAATGAAGCTTATTCCAAAGAGCTGCTCGACGAGATGCAGCGTGTGATCGAGGAACAAACCTACCGCATCCCTGAGGAGACTTTTATTAAGCTGCCAAGGTTGAATTCTGAAGACATTATCGAGATGAAATCCGTTGCCCGGGAGATCGTATCCCGGCTGATGCTGAACGAAATCTTTGATGCGCAGACAGCACGCGCAAGGGTTGCGGAGATGGTAAGTACAAGTCGGTTAGATGACCGGACTTCAAGAGAAGTTGTTCAGGAGCTGTCGCGTCTAGCGATCACGCCTAACAAATTTCTTGACGAGGTAGCAACGAAGGAAGCAAGGGTTGAGAAACGCGAGAATACCCCGCCTGTATTCATTAAACAAGGGGATATCCTCGTGGCCAAGGGTCAGCTCATCACACCGGAACTTTATGAGCTGCTTGGCAAGAATGGATTGCTTAAGGATGAAGTGAATTACTGGCCGGAGCTGGGTGTTTTGCTGCTGTCCGCTCTGCTATCGCTTGGCATACTGATGTTCATCCGACAATCGGATCCCGGCAAATTCAAATACAACAATTCGCAGCTGTTAATGCTGCTTCTCGTGTACGTGATCACCTTGATCACCATGCATTTGACCGCTTTCCTGCAAAGTGATTCCCAGATCTATGTAGGATATCTTGCGCCCGTTGCGATCGGCGCGATTCTGGTAACCTTGCTGCTGGAAACCTCGCTTGCCTATTTCAGTGTCATTATCTTCAGTATCATGGCGAGTGTGATATTGAATGTGCGAGGGGAACTGTTTGACTTCCAATTCGGTTTATTCGCAGCCGTAACTTCATGTGTAGCGATCTTCTCTATCCACCGTGCGAGCCAGCGGTCAACGATGCTGAAGGGCGGTATTATGGCTTCTCTCTTCGGAGCGCTGATCGTGTTTATCATGTTGTTAATCAATAACGATACCTGGACCACGACAGAAACGCTGTATTCAATAGGCTTTGCTATTGCGGGCGGGCTGTTGACAGCTATCCTCGTCATCGGGCTTATGCCGTTCTTCGAAGTCACCTTCGGCATCCTGTCGGCATTAAAGCTCGTAGAATTGTCGAATCCGAATCATCCGCTGCTGCGCAAATTGCTGACAGAGACACCAGGCACTTACCATCACAGCGTAATGGTCGGCAATTTGTCGGAAGCTGCAGCGGAAGCGATTGGCGCCAATGGTCTCCTCTGCCGTGTCGGTTCCTACTATCATGATATCGGGAAGACCAAGCGACCGATCTATTTTATCGAGAACCAGAACAATATGGAGAACCCGCATGATTCCATTGAGCCGAAGCTGAGCAAATCCATTATCGTTGCTCATGCAAGGGATGGCGTGGAAATGTTGAAGGAGTACAAGCTGCCCAAGCCGATACGAGATATCGCAGAGCAGCATCATGGAACGACATTTTTACATTATTTTTATCATAAAGCGGTTCGTCAGGCTGAAGAGCAGGGCATTGAACCGGATTTCACGGAAGATGATTTCAGATATCATGGGCCGAAGGCTCAGTCCAAGGAGTCTGCCATCGTCGGTATTGCCGACAGCGTGGAGGCAGCCGTTCGCTCGCTGCGCAAACCGACGGTGGAGCAGGTTGAATCGATGATCGAGAAGATCATCAAGGGCCGCTTGGACGACCATCAGTTTAATGATTGTGATTTAACGATGAAGGAACTGGATATTATCGCCAAGACATTGAAGGAAACGGTGATGGGAATTTTCCATTCCCGGATCGAATATCCGGAAGATGTGAAGCGGCCTAAACCGCCGGCACCATCAACGGATGAAACTGCTTCAGGGACAACGGCAACCAGTTAGGAACAAGAGAAGGAGCGTTTAAGAATGAGCCTGCAGCTGGCATGGAATAATGAACAAGAGGAATTTCACATTGGCGAGGAGTTTATCGCTGTGCTTGAAGCGATCCTTCAGAAGGCAGGAGAGGCCGAGGGAGTAACGGATGGAGAGGTGGATCTGACCTTTGTTGATGATGGACAGATTCATGAATTGAACCGGGAATATCGGGGAATTGACCGCCCAACCGATGTGCTGTCCTTTGCCATGAATGAGATTACAAACGACGAGCTCGAAATCATTTATGAGCTTGACGAAGGTGAGGAACTGGAGAGTGTCCCGGATGTTCTGGGTGACGTTATCATCTCGGTCCAGCGTGCAAAGCTGCAAAGCGAAGAATACGGTCACTCTCTTGAACGGGAGCTGGGTTTTCTGTTCGTTCACGGATTTCTGCATTTGCTCGGGTATGATCATCAGGATGAAGCGAGCGAAGCCGTAATGATGGGCAAACAGGAGGCTGTGCTTGCCGAAGTAGGATTGACAAGATAGTGAAACCGCACAGACAATCGTTATATAAGGCATTTGGTTGTGCCTTACGGGGCATCGTCACGGCTGTGAAAACGGAACGCAATATGAAAATACACATGGCTGCTGCCTTGATCGTACTCATCGCAGCAGCTTTGCTGCACTTGGACCGGATGAGCTGGTTATTTCTGATATTGGCCATCGGCATTGTATTCATTGCAGAACTGATAAATACCGCAATCGAGGCCGTAGTCGATTTAATCTCGCCACAAAAACATGTTTTAGCCCGATTGGCTAAGGATACCGCAGCCGGTGCAGCGTTAGTTGCAGCGGCGTTTGCCGTCATGGTCGGTTTACTGGTGTTCTATCAACCGGTTTGGGAATGGATACAATCAATGACAAATTGATATCAACAAGTTGATCTATAGGAGGAACTATACATGGATGCAGGATTATTAATGCAGGAAGCAATCAAGGCACGCACGCGGGCTTACATACCCTACTCGAAGTTTGGTGTGGGCGCAGCTCTTCTGGATGCGCATGGAGAGGTACACCATGGCTGCAACGTGGAGAACGCTGCCTATGGTCCCACCAATTGTGCAGAGCGTACGGCATTATTCCGGGCGATTGCGGATGGTCATGAAGCAGGGAGCTTCCAGGCAATTGCCATTGTTGCTGATACAGAAGGCCCCTGCTCACCTTGCGGTGTATGCCGCCAAGTATTGGTGGAGTTGTGCAAGCCGGATATGAAAGTGATTATGGGGAATCTGAAAGGCGATATACAGGAGACCACCGTCAGTGAGCTGCTGCCGGGAGCATTTGGCCCCTGGGATCTGAACAAAGAGCAAGCTTGAGTGAATTAGTGGAATTAATTAAAAAGAATACAACAAGTTGATACAGGAACAGTAGCGGAGGAATGTTATGCAGAAAAAACAATTTAAATCCGGATTCGTGGCTATTATCGGAAGACCGAACGTAGGCAAATCGACCCTGATGAATCAAGTGATTGGTCAGAAGATTGCGATTATGTCGGACAAGCCGCAAACGACGAGAAACAAAATTCATGGAGTGTACACAACCAATGATTCACAGGTAGTCTTTCTGGATACGCCGGGTATTCACAAGCGCCAATCCAAGCTTGGGGATTATATGAATCAGACTGCATTGGGCACATTAGGCGAGGTTGAAGCAGCTCTGTTTCTTGTTGATGCTTCTGAAGGAATCGGCGGAGGGGATCGTTACATTGCGGAGCAGCTGCAAAAGCTCAAGACTCCGATTATCCTGGTGATGAACAAAATCGATAAAATCGAGCCGACTGCCCTGCTGCCCCTTATTGAGCAGTATCGCAAGCTCCATGATTTTGCCGAGATCGTTCCGATTTCTGCGAAACTCGGCAGCAATGTGAATACGCTGCTTGATCAGATTCAGAAATACCTGCCGCCAGGCCCGCAGTATTATCCGGAGGATCAGGTAACGGACCATCCGGAGCAGTTTGTGTGCGCAGAGCTGATCCGCGAAAAGATTTTGCATATGACCCGGGAAGAGGTGCCCCACTCCATCGCTGTTACCATTGAAGATATGCGGGTGGAGGAGAACGGAACTGTGTACATTTCAGCCGTTATTTTTGTGGAGCGTGATTCGCAGAAGGGCATTATCATCGGAAAGCAGGGCGCTTTGCTCAAGGAAGTAGGCAGACAAGCCCGTCAGGATATTCAAAGACTGCTCGGATCCAAGATTTTCTTGGAACTCTGGGTTAAAGTTAAAAAAGATTGGCGCAATCAAGATCGTGTCCTTCGTGATCTCGGATTTCACCGTGGGGAGTAATCCATCCGGTGTCCAAATCTAACGGGAAAACATACGCAGTGCCGCCTGCCAACAATTGCATTTCATAAAACGGCTCCAGACGCACATCCTAATTTCCGTAGATGCGAAACGTCATTTCCGAAGAGAGGATGAATACGAATGCGAGATTTTTCGTGGAAGTATTTTGCGATGACAGGAGATGTCGATGCATATTTGCTGTATAAGGAAGCCGAAAGTGAATCGGTTCTTGCAGCAGCATCCGTTGAAGAAGAGGCGGCCCCGCATGAAGAAGACGAGTAATCATTGGTTGCTCCAGGAATGGTTGGGGGAAAACGCATGCTATATCGGGCGGAAGGGATTGTCATCCGCAGCATGGACTACGGCGAAGGGAACAAAATCATTACACTTTGCACCAAAGAATCGGGCAAGGTAGGTGTGCTGGTCAGAGGAGCAAAAAAGGTGAAAAGCCGGCATGCTGCTCTGACACAGTTGTTTACCTATGGAGAGTATGTTTTCTTCCGTAATGGTACAGGGCTCGGCAATTTGAATGCTGGTGAAATTATGGAGTCTCATCATAGGCTCCGCGAAGATCTTGTCAAAGCTGCCTATGCTTCTTATGCCTGCGAGCTCTTGGATCGGGTGCTGCAGGATGAGGAGACAGGCGCTTTTTGGTTTCATCAGCTGAAGGCTTGTATGGAAGCTCTTCAAGAGGATAAGGATCCCCAAATTATCATAAATCTCTATGAGATGAAAATCCTTCAGGCCGCAGGCTATGGGCCGGAGCTGGATGTGTGCATATCATGCAATCAGACTAGAAAAGATGAAGATATGCTGGTGAGCCCTCGCCTTGGCGGAGTGCTGTGCCGATACTGCAAGCATTTGGATCCGCCGGCGATGTCCGTTACACCGAGAACCCTGAAGCTGCTGCGTCTGTTCGGAAGGTTGGACCTGCGACGGCTTGGCAATGTGGATGTCAAGGATGAGACCAAGACCGAGCTCAAAACGGTCATGCGAGCCTTAATGGATATGCAGCTCGGACTGCGTCTGAAATCGCAAAACTTTTTGGACCAGATGGACAAGTACAACATTTGACGTAAGGTATAGAATGAGGTATGATATTTATCAGTTTATTAGTTTTTTGAATACTGACATGCATTGAACGGGAAAGTAGTGAATTATCGATCCGTTGTATTTAGCGAGCCGGGGATGGTGAGAGCCTGGTGGGAGAGATTCATGAAGAGGCACCCGGGAGCATGATGAACCGATAAAGTGGGTTTTGCTTATTGGCTGGTTTGAAGCATGACAGCGAATGAGCAGTGCCAAGTAGGGTGGAACCGCGGGAAGCTACAGCTCTCGTCCCTATGTCTGTACAACAGGCGTAGGGCGAGAGCTTTTTGTTGTACAGAGAATTGTTATCGTAATGGAATGTATTTGAAAAAGAAAGCAAAGGAGCTAAAAATCATGAATTTCCAGCAGATGATTTTGACGCTGCAGCAGTTTTGGGCAGAGCAGAATTGTATCATCGTGCAGCCGTACGACACGGAGAAAGGTGCCGGTACGATGAACCCGATGACCTATTTGCGTTCGATCGGACCCGAGCCGTGGAATGTGGCGTATGTAGAGCCTTCCCGCCGCCCTGCTGACGGCCGCTACGGAGAGAACCCGAACCGTCTATACCAGCATCACCAATTTCAGGTCATTCTCAAACCTTCGCCGGATAATATCCAGGAGCTGTATCTGGAGAGTTTGAAGCGTCTTGGAATCAATCCCCTTGATCACGACATCCGTTTTGTTGAAGATAACTGGGAAGCACCAACTCTGGGCGCATGGGGTCTTGGCTGGGAAGTATGGCTTGATGGTATGGAAATTACCCAGTTTACGTACTTCCAGCAGGTTGGCGGCATTGACGCAAATCCGGTAGCTGTTGAGATTACTTACGGTATGGAGCGCCTTGCATCCTACATCCAGGACAAAGAGAACGTGTTCGATCTGGAATGGGTAAACGGCATCACATACGGGGACGTATTCCATCAACCGGAGTTTGAGCATTCGAAATACACGTTCGAAGTATCGGACGTCAAAATGCTGTTCACGTTGTTTAACATGTATGAAGAAGAAGCCAACAAAGCCATGAATCAGAATCTGGTGTTCCCGGCTTACGACTATGTGCTGAAGTGCTCCCATACCTTTAACCTGCTCGATGCCAGAGGCGCGATCAGTGTAACGGAGAGAACGGGATACATCATGCGCGTGCGCAACCTGGCTCGTATGGTGGCAGCTACGTATTTGGAGGAGCGCGAGAAGCTGGGCTTCCCGCTGATTAAGAAAGGGGGCGCAGACCATGTCTAAGGATTTATTGTTTGAAATCGGACTGGAAGAAGTCCCGGCACGATTTCTGCGCGCTGCGATGGAACAGCTTCAGGACAGAATGGTCAGATGGCTGGATGCTTCCAGGATCGGGCATGGAGATGTAACGGCGTATGCTACACCGCGTCGCTTGGCGGTATGGGTGCAGAATGTTGCAGATAAGCAGGAGGACGTTAGCGAGGAAGTCAAAGGGCCTTCCCGCAAAATCGCGCTGGATGAGAGCGGTCAATGGAGTAAGGCGGCTCTCGGTTTTGCAAGAAGCCAGGGCGTTACCCCTGAGAGCTTCACCTTTAAGGAGCTTGGCGGAGTGGAGTATATCTACGTTACGAAGAATAGTGTCGGCGTTGATACGAAGTCTATTTTGTCCGAAGGTCTTCATGGCATTTTGACCTCGATGACGTTCCCGAAGAATATGCGCTGGGGAGCGCACGAATTTAAATTTGTCCGTCCGATTAAGTGGATGGTGGCTATGCTGGGCAGCGAAACGGTTGATCTGGAAATAACGGGCGTGAAATCTGGCAATGTGACTCGCGGACATCGTTTCCTTGGCAGCGAAGCAGTTATTCCGGAAGCGTCCGCTTACCGCGAAGTGCTCCGCGAACAGCATGTCATTGTTGACGTGAATGAACGCCAGGAGATGATTGTGTCGCAAATTCAGGCGCTGGCCCAGGAAAAAGACTGGAATATCGCCATTAAGGACGATCTGCTGGAAGAGGTGTTGTTCCTGGTTGAAACCCCGACCGTGCTGTATGGAACTTTCGACTCCTCGTTCCTGCATATTCCGCAGGACGTGTTAATTACTTCAATGCGTGAGCACCAGCGTTATTTCCCGGTTCTGGATAAGCAGGGACAATTGCTGCCATTCTTCGTAACCGTACGCAGCGGAGACAGCCGTTCGCTGGATGTCATTGCAAGAGGTAACGAGAAGGTACTGCGTGCCCGTCTGTCGGATGCGAAATTCTTCTATGAGGAAGATCAGAAACTTCAGATCAAAGACGCCTTATCAAAGCTTGAAAGCATTGTATTCCATGAAGAGCTGGGCACCATTGGCGATAAAGTTCGCAGAATCCGCCGAATTTCCGATCAACTGTCAACGAAACTCAGCATTTCCGCGGATGCAGCCGATTCCGTGAGTCGTGCAGCCGATATTTGTAAATTCGACCTGGTCACCCAGATGGTGTATGAGTTCCCTGAGCTGCAGGGCGTGATGGGTGAAGATTACGCGCGAAAAGCCGGTGAGAAAGAAGAGGTGGCAAAAGCGGTATTTGAGCATTACCAGCCTCGTTTTGCCGGCGATTCGGTACCATCTACTCAGGTAGGGTCCATCGTCAGTATCGCTGACAAAATCGATACGATTGTGGGCTGCTTCTCCATCGGTATTATTCCGACGGGCTCCCAGGATCCATACGCGCTGCGCCGGCAGGCAGCAGGAATTGTACAGATCATTCTGGAGCACAAACTTCCGATTACGTTATCGGATGTGTTCGGCATTGCGCTGGAGATTCATGAGAATATTCGTGCACTGAAGCGTTCGACAGACGAAATTTCTAAGGACCTTCAGGAGTTCTTCGGGCTTCGCGTAAAGAAACTTCTGTCCGAGGATCAGCGTTACGATGTGGTGGATGCAGTCATTACAGCCGGATTTGATCATGTGGTATCCGTTGTTTCAAGAGGCCATGCGCTGATGAATGCAGTGGAGGGCGTGCAGGATTTCAAAACAACGGTAGAATCCTTCAACCGGGTCAGCAATTTGGCTGCCAAGGCCGGCAAGGCTGCAGTCAATCCGGAACTGTTCACCGAAACGGAAGAAGCTACCCTGTATGAAGCCTGGAACGTTGTCCGCGAAGATTACAAAGCAGCGCTCGAAGCTGCCGACGGGGAACGTTCATTGTCCTTGCTGAGTGGACTAAAAGAACCGATTACCGGATTCTTTGATTCCGTTATGGTTATGGCTGAGGACGAAGCTGTACGTGCCAATCGTCTTGCGCTTCTGTCCGGAATTGATGGCGATTTGAAGCAGTATGCTGATTTTACAAAATTGGTGTGGTAGATAGTGACAGTATGATTTTGCAAATGGTATAATGTATTGTTCAGTGAAAGCGACAGCCCGTGGTTAAGCGCGGGATGCCGCTTTCGCTGTGCATAAGAGTCCATCGGCAGGGATCAAGCAAGTAGGGATCATTGTTTATTATCAGAAGCAGGATTTTAATCTGCCAAAGACGTATATAATAATATACAGCATAAGGATTATTCCAAGATTAAAGATAGAGCCGGTGAATGTGAATGAACGATAGCATCTGCATTACGATCGTGGTTGACGGTGATGCGTGTCCAGTCAAGAAGGAAATCGCAGAGACTGCTCGTACGTTCCATGTGCCTGTACTGCTTGTTTCTTCCTACGATCATCTGTTACAAGCTGAAGAGGGTGTTACGACGATCCAGGTGGATCGGAGCGATCAAAGTGCCGACCTCTACATTGCCAACCACATATCCAGGGGGGATATCGTGGTGACGCAGGATTATGGACTGGCTGCACTGGCGCTTGCCAAATCATGCCATGTGATTTCCTTTCGCGGGCGTATTTTCGATAATACGGATATCGATTTCATGCTGGATACCCGTCATCATCAGGCTAAGGCAAGAAAGCAAGGCAGGTATGGCAAAGGGCCCAAGAAGCTGCTTGAGGAAGACCGGAGGTTTTTTCAACATAAACTGACAAAACTTTTGCATGAATTGCAGGAGAATGTCCACCCGTAGCGAATACTATTTACGTGCCAAAAGAGATGAAGGTGGTTTGGATGAGTACCGGACAAGGCAATATTCCGGATGATGTCATTGAGGAAGTTCTGGCCAAGAGCGATATCGTGGACACGGTCAGCAAATACGTGCATCTTACCAAACAGGGGAAATACCTGAAGGGCTTGTGCCCGTTTCATTCAGAGAAGACTCCTTCCTTTACGGTTACACCGGAACGCCAAATCTTTTACTGCTATGGCTGCGGTAAGGGCGGAAACGCCATTAAATTCAGAATGGAAATCGAAGGATTTTCTTTTCCCGAAGCCGTCAAGACAATGGCAGAAGAGAATGATATCTCGTTACCGGAAGGTCAAGGGGTTCCCGTAATTCCTCGTAATCCGGAAAAAGAACGTTTGATTGAAGCTAATGAGCTCAGTGCCAAGCTGTACCATTTCCTGTTAAAGAATACGGAGCACGGTACAGAAGCCATGAAGTATTTACGTTCCCGTGGAATGAACGACAAAGTGATTGACCAGTTTCAGATCGGTTATGCTCCAGATCGTTGGGACACACTGGTCCAGTTCCTAAGCAAGCGATCCTTTGACTTGAAAGAGATGGAGAAGGGCGGGTTATTATCCGCAAGACATGAACAAGAGGGCTATCTCGACCGTTTTCGCGGACGAATCATGTTTCCGATACATGACCGCAACGGCAAAGTGATTGCATTCGCTGGCAGAATACTGGGGGACGGTCAACCGAAGTATCTAAATTCTCCGGAGACACTTCTATTTAATAAGAGCCGCATATTGTACAACCTGCACCAGGCGAAAACATCCATACGCAAATCGCGTCAAATTCTGTTATTTGAAGGTTACGGTGATGTAATATCGTCATGGGAAGCAGGACTGCAGAGCGGCGTGGCAACGATGGGGACCTCTCTAACGGAAAACCAAGTAGCTATCATGAAATCGATGGCTGATGAAGTTGTTGTTATCTACGATGGCGACAAGGCTGGTATGGCCGCTGCGTTGAAAGTCATTCCAATGCTGGAAGGCGTTGGTCTCAGAGTGCGAATCGCATTGGTCAACGAAGGAATGGACCCGGATGATTATATCCGGAAGTTCGGAGCCGAGCGTTTCAGGCATGTGGTAGAAACGGCCGTTTCAACAACAAAATTTAAACTTATATATCTGAAGAAAAACCATATACTGCTAGAAGAAGATGGTAAGATTGCGTATGCCAAAGAAGCATTGCCTATTATCGCAGTACTGAATTCCTCAACCGAACGGGAAGTTTACTTGAGGGAATTGTCCTCTGAGCTGCATCTTTCCTACGAGAGTCTGAAGCAGGATTGCAATCTGCTTCGGCAGTCTATGCAAAAAAAGATGGAGAATGGGGATAATAAGGAAAAAAGGTGGAATAATGGTAGGCATAAAAAAGGGCGCCAGTCCGCCCCGACACTTCTGCCTGCTTACCATGCTGCAGAGCGGCGGCTGCTGTCGCTGATGCTGCAGGATGCAGAGGCAGCGCGATACGTAGGCGATCGCCTGGGAGAAGCGTTTAATATCGAAGATCATGCGGCAATCGCTGCTTATCTATATGCTTTTTACGCACAAGGCAAATCTCCGGATATCAGCCGTTTCATGTCATCGCTCCAGGATGACCGTTTGGAAATGACCGTCAGCTCCATCATGATGATGGAAGCACCAGCCGAGTGGAATGTCCAAGTGCTGGATGATTGCATACGCGAGGTACTGAAATTCCCGCAGCAGAGAGAGATCGACCAGAAAAAAGAAGAAATGATAAAAGCGGAGCGCTCAGGTGATTTTATGAGAGCCGCACAAATTGCAAGTGAGATTATCGCCCTAGAAAGACAATGAAGACCGCACATTGCTGTTTCTAGGGAGGAGGGAGTCGAAAGATGGCGAATGATCAGCATACTGAACTAGAAACGGAATTTACGCTGGATCAAGTCAAGGATCAGTTGATTGAACAGGGTAAAAAGAGATCCGTATTGAGCTATAAAGATATTATGGAGAAATTATCGCCTTTCGACCAGGACACGGAGCAAATGGAAGAGTTTTATGAACAGCTTGCCGACCTTGGAATCGATGTGGTAAATGAGAATGACGATGAGGGAACTCATCGGCAATCGGAAGACTCCGAATCCCGCGAGAATGAGGATTTTGGGTTTGACGATGATCTCTCATTGCCACCGGGGATCAAGATTAACGATCCTGTTCGTATGTACCTTAAGGAGATTGGTCGGGTTCCGCTG
Source organism: Paenibacillus sp. Cedars (assembly GCF_003184205.1). NCBI lineage: Bacteria > Bacillati > Bacillota > Bacilli > Caryophanales > Paenibacillaceae > Paenibacillus > Paenibacillus sp. Cedars. Next base: position 4,080,325 of record NZ_CP020866.1, on the reverse strand, counting down.
TTGTCTGCTGATGATGAGATTGAACTTGCGAACCGGATTGAGCAAGGGGACGAGGAAGCGAAGCGCCGTCTTGCCGAGGCCAACCTTCGTCTCGTTGTAAGTATCGCCAAGCGTTACGTCGGGCGTGGCATGCTGTTCCTGGATTTGATCCAGGAGGGCAACATGGGCTTGATTAAAGCCGTGGAGAAGTTCGACTATAAAAAAGGGTTTAAATTCAGTACGTATGCCACCTGGTGGATTCGTCAAGCCATTACGCGTGCGATTGCAGACCAGGCTCGTACCATTCGCATTCCTGTTCATATGGTGGAAACCATCAACAAACTGATTCGTGTATCCAGACAACTTCTGCAAGAGCTTGGACGTGAGCCTTCGCCGGAGGAAATTGCTGCAGAGATGGAACTCAGTGTTGAGAAAGTCCGGGAAATCATGAAGATTGCCCAGGAGCCGGTTTCGCTTGAGACGCCAATCGGGGAAGAGGATGATTCCCATCTGGGCGATTTCATCGAGGACCAGGAAGCACTTGCGCCTGCCGACGCAGCGGCATATGAGCTGCTTAAGGAACAACTCGAGGATGTGCTTGATACACTGACCGAGCGCGAGGAGAATGTACTCCGTCTTCGCTTTGGTCTTGATGACGGCCGCACCAGAACGCTTGAAGAGGTTGGTAAAGTGTTCGGTGTTACACGCGAGCGAATCCGGCAGATCGAGGCCAAGGCGCTTCGTAAACTTCGTCACCCAAGCCGCAGCAAGCGCTTGAAGGATTTTCTCGAATAGCTTAATCCACGGACCTTCTGCAGTAACAGCAGCAGGTCCTTTTTTTCGAAGTTCAGCAGCGCGGCGCAACGATTTCTTGGTTTTGGTATTTATTCCTGTATTTGTTTTATTGGTCTTTATTTTAGCTCTTTTCCAAACCCATTGCAAATGACACGGCACCGAATTATTTCGCTCATTTTGCCGGTTTGCAGTTTGGCATCGTGTCTGTTAGGGTAATGAATAGATTGTGATTCGGATGAAAATATGGAATGGTAAGGTGTGTCATTGTGAAATTATCAAAGAGATTATCGCAAATATTGGAGCAGATCCCACGCGGCAGCAGGCTTGCAGATATCGGTTCCGATCATGCATTGCTTCCTGTGGCTGCTGTGGAAAGCGGAGCCGCGATCAAAGCGATCGCGGGTGAAGTGAATCCGGGACCTTACGACGCTGCCGTAAAGCAGGTTATGGAATCAGGAATGACCGAGGTGATCAGTGTACGGAGAGGAGACGGCTTGGATGTACTCTCAGCAGGTGAGGCTGATGTCATTACAATCGCGGGCATGGGCGGCAGCTTGATTGCCGCTATTTTGGACCGCGGCGAGGACAAGCTGGCCGGCGTGAACAGGCTGATCCTGCAGCCGAATGTCGGAGAGGACATTTTACGTAAATGGCTGTACTCCCACGCTTGGGTGCTGATTGAGGAGTTCATTCTGGAGGAAGACGGCAAAATCTATGAGGTACTGGTTGCGGAGCCTGCAGAATTGACGAATCTGACGAATGAGCAGGTGTATTCGGAAAGAACGATCGCTATTGGCGTTGAGTTGAATTTGGACTGGCTGCTGCGTATGGGACCTTGGCTGACGAAGACTCCGAATCCCGTATTTCACGATAAGTGGAAAGCCGAGATAGAGAAGATGAACTACATACTTCAATCGCTTTCGCGTTCGGATCAGGACTCGGCAGTCGGCAAGGCTAACGAGATTCGATCGGATATTGAATTTATTCAGGAGGTGCTGGCATGCTTGCCAAAGGACAAACGGTAATTCAATACATGGAGCAATTAGCCCCGAAGCATGTAGCCGAACCCGATGATCGGATCGGGCTGCAGCTCGGAACATTGCAGAAGGATATTCGGACGGTGCTCGTAGCACTGGATGTCAATGATGAAGTCGTGGATGAGGCTATCGAACTTGGTGCCGATCTCATTATCGCGCACCATGCTATAATATATCGTCCATTGAAACAGCTGCAGACGGACACGCCGATGGGCAAAGTATACGAAAAGCTGATTAAGCATGATATTGCCGTGTATGTGAGTCATACAAATCTCGACGTGACCGAAGGCGGCATGAATGATTGGATGGCTGAAGCATTGGGCATAGAGAACACGTCACCCATCCATGACATGCATAACGAGCAGTTGTCGAAGCTGGTGGTATTTGTACCGAAGAGCCATCATCAGGAGGTATTGGATGCCGTTCTGGGTGCAGGTGCAGGCTGGATCGGAAATTACAGCCACTGCAGCTTCAATATCGAGGGTTTTGGTACTTATGTGCCAAGAGAAGGCAGCAGTCCGTTTCAGGGCAAGGAAGGTCAGATGGAGCGGGCTAACGAGGTTCGAATTGAGACGATTGTTCCTCATACGATCCGGAACAAGGTCGTTGCGGCGATGCTTAGAGCGCATCCTTACGAAGAGGTGGCCTATGACTTGTATTCCATGGATCTGAAGGGAAGATCCCTCGGCCTTGGCCGGGTTGGCAAGCTGAAGGAGCCCCAGACGCTGGCTGAACTGGTGGAAGTAGTGAAGGAGAAGCTGGATGTCCCTCACGTTCGTGTCGTAGGGGAACTCGACCGCACCATACGGAAGGCGGCGGTCATCGGAGGTTCCGGAGGGCGTTATATGATGAAAGCTCTGTTCCGCGGCGCGGATGTGCTGGTTACAGGCGATGTGGATTATCATACGGCGCAGGATGCACTGGCTGCGGGACTTACCATTATTGATCCTGGACATAATGCCGAGAAAATAATGAAGGTTAAGGTTGCCGAATGGATGGAGCAGAAGCTGCAGGAGCATAAGTATGACACTCGGGTTGTGGCTTCCCGTATTAATACAGAGCCGTTTCGGTTTATGTAGGTAAATGTTGTTATGTACAGGTTAGTGCTTGGAAGTTAATACTCGCTTGCGAAGCTGCTGTAAAAGTTTGCAGGGTTGTGTATGGCTGCAAATCAAGATATAATATATAATGTTGTCCGGAAAGTTTGACAGACAATCGCTGGCGGTGCAAGCCGCGAGAGGAAAGTCCGGGCTCCATAGGGCAGGGTGCTGGATAACGTCCAGTCAGCGCGAGTTGAAGGATAGTGCCACAGAAATGGACCGCCGATGACCGCTTCATTGCGGCACAGGCAAGGATGGAACCGAGGTGTAAGAGACCCCGAGGAACGCTGGTGACTTCGTTCCTGGTAAACCCCACCTGGAGCAAGACCTAATGGGACGCAGTTTCCTTCGAGGAGACAGCCTTAGCCCGAGGCGCGTCCGGGTTGGTCGCTTGAGTCGATTAGTAATGATCGGCCTAGATAGATGATTGTCGCTTATGGTGGCAGGGTAGTTCCCGCTATGACCACGAAGAGCACAGAACCCGGCTTACGGAAAACTTTCCCAACTGAACAACGGTTTATTTATATCTAATCCGTAAAGGTACAAACGCGTATTTTCTTACCGCTCCGTGTTGAGGAGTGTAAAGAGAATGCGCGTTTTTTCTTGATTCCGCGAAAATTAAAGGGGATGAATTGCCTCTCAAGGACAATCGTCCATACCAAATAGCCCCTTGAATAATAAGCTATAAGCATCAACGGAAAGGAGTTGCAAAAATATGTCTTGTCATAACGAAAATCCATGTCCTGTGTCGCCGATTATGTGCGAACCGATTGTAGTTGTTAGAGACCACTTTATACCGCAAATCGTACCTGTTATTCATCCAATTAAAGTGGTGGATAAAGTACACTGTGTGCCGGTGGAGAAACATGTATACACGTACAGCGAGGAAGAGGTAGTAACAGGCCCTGGAGGCTACGGCGGCGTTACCGTATCCAGCAAGCGGTCGAAGAAAGCGGCTGTACGCACTAGCCGTTCCCGCCGCAAGAAATAATATCGGAAGCTACTGTTGAACGCATAGAGAAATAAAGCAGCCAACGCTTGATGGGCGGAAGCTGCTTTATTCTTTATATTTATTATCGGTTAGACCCGTTTAGTTTGCGCAGCTCGTGTTCCAGATTGCGTAACGCATGGCCTGGCCATAACTGCAGAGGAACTTCCGAGGTGCCAACGGCCTTCAGAGATTGGAAAATATCGATCTGACCATGACCATAATACTTATCCTTTCCCTTATCGCCAAGATCTACGGCTTGTTTGATCATAGCATCCATAACTTCTTGATTTGTCAGGTCCGGGTTAAGAGAACGGATGAGCCCTGCCATGGCAGCTGCATGAGGACTGGCCATTGAGGTTCCGGAAAGTGCGGCGTACTGATTGCCTGGAAACGTACTGGCGATATTGGTTCCGGGGGCCGATACATCAATGTAGTCGCCGTAGTTGGAGTATTCCGCCCTCTTTTGATTCGAGTCCGTCGCTGCGACAGCAAGCACCTCAGGATAGGCAGCAGGATAACCAGGGCGCTCTGTGTTGTCATTGCCCGAGGCGGCAACCAGGACAACATCACGGTCATAGGCGTATTTTACAGCATCGTGTAAGAATTGAGAGTCTGCATAGTTGCCAAGGCTCATATTTATGACTTTCGCTCCGTGATCTGTCGCCCAAATAATGCCCTCTGCTACAGCATAGGTTGTGCCGGAGCCCGAGCTGTCAAGCGCTTTGACCGGCATGATTTTATTGTACCAGCTAACCCCGGCGACCCCTTCACCGTTGTTCACCAGAGCGCCGATAATGCCTGCCACATGCGTTCCGTGTCCGACATCGTCCAGCGGCTGCTGGTCATTATCCACAATGTTGTAGCCTTCCACCAGCTGTCCATTCAAATCGGTATGCGTAAGATCGACTCCGGTGTCTATCACGGCGATGACAACATCCTCACTCCCTTTGGATAAATCCCAGCCGCGATTTGTCTCAATGACAGGCAAATTCCACTGATATTGGGAGAACAGCAGATCATTTGGAATATTGACCTGCGCATTTGCGCCATCCGGCAAGGCATCGGAGGACATCCGCGATTGAGGCAGACGGTCATTGGTTAAGTAAATATAGTGTGGCTCGGTATATTTGGTGTCCCAGTTCTTCTGGAAGTAGGCACGAAGATGTTGGTAGTCCATATTCTTGGACCGAAAAATATAAGCATAGCCAAGTTTCCTAGGGGTATCGCACGAAATCTCATTCCCGATGTGCTGAAGCTGCTGCTTTGTCGGTTCAGCCTGAAAAGACACAACGATTTCATTTTCGTAAAAATGGCTGGCCTTCTCATTATCATGACCGGTCTTGACGGTAATGTCAGAGAGTGTATCGGCATGAATGGATTCCACCCGGAATTTTCCTTCCTTCGGGTACGGGATCAAGCGCAGATTGCGCTTCTGGTGATTGCTGACCTCTTGAAGCACAGCCTGGTTAACCAAAGCGGCTGCACCATATTTTCCATCCTGGGATGGCTCCGCTACAACAAAATAAGGCTGCCCAGCAGCAGTAAATTTTGGTGAATCATACGCTTCGCCATGTTTGATTTTCTGCTGTGCCATCTGAAAATGGTGGGCAATCAGATCCTTATCCTTTTTACTCATCTTGGGAAGCTGACCTTGTATATCGGTCATTTTATTCTGCTTCAGGTTGTACCACCGAATTTGCTGAAAATGCTTGTGTGTTTTTTGCTCTTTCAGCGTATAGGCTTTAATCTGTCCGGCATTTCGTAAAGACTCGTTCTTCAGCATCTTGCTTAAGTGACCCCTTGCATCGAGCCGGTTTAATTTATCCGTAGCCTTGATGTCGCTTAACATGGTAAAGTTCTTGGCTTTATTCTCCTGCTGAGGCTGCAAAGGCTGTGATGGTTCGGCAGTTGGAGCCGGCTGCTTCGAACCCGGGGTGAACAGGGAGATCAGGAGCACGCCAAGAATAGACGCGGCACCGATGATGCTCCACATGGTACGTGACTTCACAAATTTTCCTCCTCACCGCATTACGTATTTTAATTAGTCTTAGCGTGGGGAGTGAGAATCTATTTTATGCGTTCTCGGGGCATTGTGAAATTTAGGGTTGAATGGGAAAAATGATTTGTACTAAAAATAACCTTGTAAGTGTATTCATGATAGGGATTTCGTTATCCCAAAATTTGTGTTAGGATAGTACATATTAAAACGACCGTCAGGCAAAATGACCTGTATGGTCACGACCATTTAAGGGGGATCTATCGTAATGCCAGCAGACAATCTTCAGAAATTGTGCTCCGAATCCAGAGAAAAGTTGAAATCTGCTATTTCGATTATGGAAACATTTTTGAATGAACATGCTTTATCTCAATTGGTAACAGAACAGGATGAGGAAACCGTTCATTTTTACAAAGGATTTCTGTCAGATGTTCGCCATTTGCTTGTGTTTTCAGAAGTTTCCTATGAGAAGCTTGGTGTTGTACAGCGTCGCCCTAATTTTGATATCGATTTTGCCGAGAAGGCTTTGTATAACTTGTATCACCGCTGCGTGAATAGTTTTTTCTATCCGAAAAACGAAAGTTATTCGGAAGATGGCCGGTATGCTTACACCGGACAGGATGCCATCCGTTTTCGGAAGAAGCCGGTTCGACCAGCACGTGACGTCATTATGAATATTACCAAAATTTATGAAGAGCTTCGCGATGATCTTGCCTACTACGAAAGTGATTATTTAACGGAGCGCCGTATGCAATCCGAGAAAAGTCACGCTTAATACAAACAAGGAAAGAACAAGAGGTGCCATACATTGGCATCTCTTTTTTGCGTGGTGACTCCTTAACACCAACTGACAATCATTCTTGTGCATACCAGCAGTTAACTCAGGAAAAAATGTTGACGAGGTGATGCTAAAATGGCCAACGAAGCCAAACCATTAGTTAAGTGCAGTGTAAGCAATTGCCATTACTGGGGAGAACAAAATTTATGTCACGCCGAGATGATTATGATCGAAATCGACCGTCATGCAAACGTAAAACTCAATGAGGAGTATGGAGCAGAGCCTTATGTGGACGATCATCAGGATGTTGCCGACAAGTCCTCAGAGACCTGCTGCCTTACCTTTAAGCCAAAGGGTTAAACGGAATGCCCGGAGTGCCGGATATTCTCCGGAAGCCGCTTATTAGAGATTGAAGGAAATGGAGGAGTTAGCAATGGATGATAAACACCGCGACAACAAGATAAAGATTGTGGATAGCAATCGGAACAGAGTGGACTTCCCTCGTAAAGATCACCGTGAGGAATACGCCGCTGAGGTTGCCCCGCCAATGGAAACGTCTGTGCGCAGCGTGGACGAGGATGATGCAACAGGCTTGTCTGCAGGCCGCACGGCAGGATATGTCGGCTTGGTAATGGGTATTGCCTCCCTGTTTATGTGGTCGGTGATTCTGGGCCCCATCGCAACGGTTGTTGGTTATTATGCTTATAGTAAAGGCAGCAAAACAACGGGGGCATGGTCAATGGGTCTTGGCATATTGGCAACGCTCAGTTATTTTATCCTGATTCCTTTCAGCAGATAGATCATTTTATATGGGCGGGTCATCCATCAAAAAGGGTGATCCGCAATTTTTTTGTCGAAGGGGTATAGCAGATTGTTCCAATTCCATGGTAAAATGAAAGGACAAGTTTGAAATTTTTGCGGGAGAAAGTGAGCCATATGATGCAGATCGATTCGATAACATGGAAGCAAATGACGGATGTACCACAGGTGAATACGAATTCCACCGGATCGGCAGCCGGTTTTGTGGATGTATTAAGCAGCCTGATTCAAGAAGAAGCCTCGTCCCAGCCGGTAGAGCGCTCCATTACGCAGCTTGCCCCTGGTGTTACCTTTAAGGATGGACTGCTGTGGCAGCAGCTTGGTGCCGTCCAGGAATCCAATTCGTATTATCCTGTAGAGGGAGCGCTGAATGACACGGGAGCGACCAAGCCCACGACATTTGAAGAATTAATTACATCAGCGGGGGAACGATATGGTGTGCCCGTATCACTGATCAAGGCGGTTATAGACGCAGAATCTTCTTTTGACCCCAATGCAGTATCATCTGCAGGAGCAAAGGGATTGATGCAGCTCATGGATGGGACGGCAAGGGGACTTGGGGTCAGCAACCCATTTGATCCGGCTCAGAATATTGAAGGTGGCACCAAATATTTATCCAGTCTGATTCAGCGGTTCGGCGGGGAATTGGCGATGGTGCTTGCAGCCTACAATGCAGGTCCGACACGAGTTGCAGGTTTGGGCGCATCCAGTGATGAGGAGCTTATGTCGATGGTACATATGTTACCTGAGGAAACCCAGGCTTATATTGGCAAAGTAATGAATGCACAGTCGAAATACAGTTTATAACCCCGCTTCGGGATGAATAGTAAACCTGATAGAGGATCAAACGATAAGCATGACTTTGTCCGATTGAGATGGAGTGCGGCTTTACCGTTTGGTCTTTTTGTGTAAATATAAAGGTCTGGAATGATATGATTTACAACATGCGATGGCGTAAGAATGGAAAGGGGAAATAACCTTGATATATTGGGATCACGCTGCAACGACCCCTCCTTTTGATGAAGTGGTGGATACGATGTCCGAAGTGATGAAGAAACATTACGCGAACCCGTCTGCTCTTCACCGCTCAGGGGAGGCAGCCGCTAAACTTCTGAGAAGGGCAAGGGAGGTCTGCGCAGCATCACTTGATGTTCTGCCATCAGAGCTCGTATTTACGTCTGGTGCAACGGAAGGCAATAACATGGCTATTAAAGGGTCCGCGATGCAGTACAGCAGCCGGGGGCGCCATATCATCACAACGGGAACAGAGCATCCTTCGGTTTATGAATGCTGCAAACAGCTGGAATCGCTTGGCTGGGAAGTAACCTATCTTCCAGTCGATGCTGCTGGTGTGATTGATCTTGATGTCTTGAAGGAAGCTGTTCGTAAAGATACCGTACTTGTCAGCATCATGCATGTGAATAATGAGTCTGGCGCCATCCAGCCACTGGCTGATATTGGCCGGATCGTGAAGGAAGTGAATTCGCGCACACTCTTTCATGTCGATGGCGTGCAGGGATTTGGCAAGCTGCCCGTAACCATCTCCGAGTGGCAAGCGGATTTGTACAGCATGTCCGCCCACAAATTCAACGGTCCAAGAGGGATGGGTGTCCTGTACGTTAAGCAAGGGGTTCAGCTCTTTCCGTTGATATCTGGTGGATCGCAGGAAAATGGACTGCGGGCAGGAACGGAGAATGTCGCAGGTGCGGTTGCCATGTCGAAGGCCATGCGGCTATCCCAAGAGAGACAACCTGAGCTCTACGCCCGGATGATGGAACTGAGGGAGCTTCTGTTCCAGGGTATACGCAAAATACCCGGTTTGGTGTTAAACAGCAATGAGTTGGATGCGCCGCATATTATTCATTTTTCCTATCCGGGTCTAAGACCGGAGGTGATGGTTCATGCCCTGGAAGAGATGGGAATGCTTATATCAACCAAATCCGCCTGTTCTTCCAAATTAAGCGAGCCCAGTCGGGTCTTGCTTGCTATGGGTAAAAGCATGGAGGTAGCTTCTTCCGGAATCCGCATCAGTCTCGGTAAAGAGCATCAGCTCGGCGATGCGGCTCGATTCGTGGAGGTTTTGGCTAATGCGTGCAGTAAACTGCGTCCCATTATAGAAAGAGAGGTTAACCGAAGATGACCTATGATATGCTGCTGCTTCGCTTTGGCGAATTTACCCTAAAAGGCAAAAACCGCAACCGATTCGAGAAATCGGTGTTAAATCATATCCGAAACGTGCTTAAACCGTATCCAGGAGCCAAAATTTTGAAGGAATACGGTCGTTTGTATATTGAGCTGAACGGAGAACCTCCCGAGATTCTGATCCATGCCCTCAAGAAGGTGTTTGGGCTTGTTTCGATCAGCCCTGTTCGTGTATGTCCATCCGAGCTTGACCCCATTATTGCTACAGCAGTTGAGTTTGTGGGGCAGAAGGAATTAACCGATACGACAACCTTCAAGGTCAATGCCAGAAGAGTATGGAAGCAGTTCCCCCATTCCTCACAAGAGATGAATCATCTGGTCGGTTCCCCTCTGCTGCGCACCTATCCTCAGCTTAAAGTAAAGGTGAAGAAGCCGGATATTGAGCTGCGCGTGGAAATTCGTGAGAATGAGACGTACCTCTATTATGAAGTCATTCCAGGGGCAGGCGGGTATCCGCTCGGCACAAACGGCAAGGCCATGCTGCTCCTCTCTGGTGGGATTGACAGTCCTGTAGCCGGTTGGTCGGCCATGCGCAGGGGCCTCGAAATTGAATGCGTTCATTTCTACAGCTTCCCTTACACGAGCCAGCTGGCCAAGGAAAAAGTAATGGAATTGACAAGACTGTTATCCGGTTATACCGGCAAAATCAAGCTACATCTCGTACCATTCACCGATGTGCAAACTTCTTTTGTCGGCATTGGGCAGGATAATCTGATTATTACCTTCATGCGCAGGGCGATGCTTCGTATTGCTTCCTCGCTCGCTGAGCGTGAAGGGGCCTTGGCCATTGTAACCGGGGACAGTCTCGGACAAGTAGCCAGTCAGACACTGCCCAGCATGAATGTCATTGGCAGAGCAACCGAATTGCCTCTGCTTCGGCCGCTTGTCATGATGGATAAGAATGATATCATTAATATCGCAATGGACATCGGTACGTTTGAGACGTCGATTTTACCGTATGAGGACTGCTGCACGTTATTTGTGCCTAAATCTCCAACTACGAATCCGAACCTGAACATTATCGAGAAAGTGGAGGCCTCGTTAACTCGGCTCCCTGCTCTGCTTCAGGCTGCGGTTGAAGGCACGGAGACTGTCATCATTACGCCTGACAGCAAGATCGGTACGATGGCTGAGAAGAATGAAGAGTTCACAGTAAACGAAGACTGGTTCTAGATTTTATCCAGGATCAGGTTATAATTCGTATATAAACGCAGATGAAACAAAAGTTGAAAAACACCCCAAGGCTGATCCCCTGGGGTGTTTTTGTTCGTACAGTAGAGTATTCGATTAGGAGAGGGTGGAGGACTGACGCCGCTGCACAGATCGTTTCTTCAGATGCCCTGCCGTCAGTACGCCCACGATTATGGCCGCAATGAACAGGTATTTAATGATCAGATGTCCTTCAAAGTAGCTGAGGAAATGCTTCTCATCGGTAATCATGGAGGATGCCGTGAATGCAAGTACAGCAGAGCCTACATAAATGATCCAAGGGAACCGGTTGATCAATTTGATAAACAAGGTACTGCCCCACACCACGATGGGAACGCTGATGAGAAGACCCACGGTAACAAGAATCATATTGTGCTTGGCTGCTCCTGCAACAGCAATTACGTTGTCCAGCCCCATGGCGGCATCGGCAATAATAATGGTGCGAATCGCAGCTCCAAGGCTTTTGCCTGCTTTTATATTGTCGTGATCATTGTTGTCGTCCGTCATCAGTTTGTAGGCAATCCCGATCAGGAGTACGCCTCCAACGAGCAGAAGCCAAGGGATATTGAGCAGCCATACAACAAGAATGGTGGCTATGATACGAAGAATAACCGCTCCGGCCGTACCGTAGATGATTGCTTTTTTCTGGGTTTCCTTCGGGAGGTTGCGTGCCGCAAGGCCGATCACAATGGCATTGTCTCCGGCTAAGATCAAATCCAGAAACACAATGTTGATTAGTGCGAGAAAAAATTCAGCGGTTGTGGTTTCCATGAATGTCACTCCTCTTAAAATACGGTTCCACAATAAACAAAGTGGATTTATTATAGGCCTATTTTTCCCGATGTGCAAGCATAGCTTGGACAATTACCACATATGTGTAGAGTGGGGGTGTTGTTCTTGTGGAGACGATTGTTTTGTTGGGACAGATATTGCTGATTAACCTTGTACTCAGTGGTGATAACGCCCTGGTCATAGCGATGGCCAGCAGGGACCTTCCTGAATTGCACCGCAAACGGGCGGTCTGGATCGGAACGGGCGCAGCGGTTCTTCTGAGGTGCATTCTGACTTTTGCTGCGGTTCTGCTGCTCAAAATCCCGTTTTTGCAAGCTGGCGGTGCACTGCTCCTGATCTGGATCGCCATAAAACTAATGACACAAAAAGAGCATGAGGATGTTGCCATGTCCCGTTCCTTGACGATATGGGCAGCGGTCAATACCATTCTGGTTGCTGATTTTGTGATGAGCCTGGACAATGTGCTGGCTATTGCGGGCCTGGCAAATGGTGACCTTGCCCTGATTGTCATCGGCATCCTGTTAAGCATTCCCATTGTTGTATGGGGAAGCGGGCTGATCTCTAAGCTGCTTCATCATTTCCCCGTGCTGCTCTACATAGGAGCCGGTATTCTAGCATTTACGGCAGGCGAAATGCTCATACAAGACTCGCGCGTCGGTCTGCTTCTGGCTTCTTGGATGCCGTATGCCCATAACGTGCTGCCAATCGTCATTGCAGGGGCTGTCGTTCTGATTGGAGGACTGCAGACGATAAGGCGGCCGGGGACATAATCCGGTTCATAACATATGGAACGGGTGAGACTCCGGTAATAAAATAGGAAGCTGGAAACAAAAGGATGGACTGCATCGGCAGCCATCTTTTTTTGTTTGCTTAAGGCATATGCTGCAGGGCGATGCTATTTTTGAGTGGAACAAACTCAAGATATGGTTTTTTTTGTCGGTTTGGGCTAAAATTAACGTAACCACTTATTTTATAAACCGCTATTTTGGGTGATACATATAATGAGGAGAGGGTGATCAAATGTCCTCCAGAAAAGATTTGGCGCTGGGTATATTCATCGTTGTCGCTGGAGTCGTTATTTTGCTCGGCAAGCTGGGTGTGTTTGGATTTTTAGGCAGAACATTATGGCCGCTGGTTCTGCTGCTGCCGGGTATTTTTCTGCATATCATGTTTTTTGGTCGCCGTGCCTCTGCCGCCATCCTCATACCGGGCGGTATTCTAACGGTTTACGGGATCCTGTTCTTCATATGCAATATTGGAGGATGGGGACTGATGGCTTCATTATGGCCTGTGTTGATTCTTGGCGTTGCCGTTGGCCTGTATGAGTATTATCTGTATGAGACTCCGCGTCCCGGTGCTGCACTGCCTGTTGCGCTTGGACTTACGCTGCTCTCCATTCTGATTTTTATATTCACCTGGCTAGAGACCGGGGGATTCTATCTTATTGCCCTGATCTTAATTGCTGCAGGCATTTGGATGATCCTCGGCCGTAATCGCTCTAGACGGAATAATAAATGGAGCAGAGGTTGGTAATTGGTAAGAGATAAATGTTACTGGAAGTTTTCTGAAAAGACTTGATTTTCCCGCTCGTTTACCTATATTATAGGAAGTATGTTGAAGCGTCGGTATGTCGTCCGGCGCTTTCTTTGTGGCTCATTCGAATAGAAGGGATTTGAGATATATTTATGCAATCAAGAGATCAGATTCGCAACATTGCCATTATTGCTCACGTTGACCATGGCAAAACAACACTTGTAGACCAACTGCTGCAGCAGTCCGGTATTTTTCGGGAGCATGAGACGCTGCAGGAGCGCGCGATGGACTCCAATGATTTGGAGCGCGAACGCGGAATTACCATTCTAGCCAAAAATACGGCTATTACGTATAAAGATTTCTTGATTAACATTGTGGATACACCTGGACACGCCGATTTCGGCGGTGAAGTAGAGCGTATTATGAAAATGGTCGACGGCGTTCTGCTCGTGGTTGACGCTTATGAGGGCTGTATGCCTCAGACCAAGTTTGTATTAGGCAAAGCGCTTGCACATAACTTGACGCCAATCGTTGTAGTTAACAAAATCGACCGCCCAGCGGCTCGCCCGGCTGAAGTTATTGATGAAGTCCTGGACCTGTTCATCGAGCTTGGAGCGAACGACGACCAATTGGACTTCCCTGTTGTATATGCATCAGCCTTGAACGGTACTTCAAGTTTGGATGCCGATAAGCAGGATGATAACATGCTTGCTCTTTACGAAACCATTATTGACCATATTCCTTCCCCTACCGAAAAAGTGGACGAGCCTCTTCAGTTCCTCGTAACCTTGATGGATTACAATGAATATCTTGGCCGTATCGCCGTTGGTCGTGTGAACCGCGGGATTATTAAGCAAGGTCAGCCGGTAACCGTTATGCTTCGCGACGGTTCCACCAAGAATGCCCGTATCGAGAAACTGTTCGGTTTCCAAGGACTGAAGCGGATTGAAGTTGCTGAAGCAGGAGCAGGAGACATTGTGGCGATCGCGGGAATTAAAGATATTAATATCGGAGAAACCATTGCCGATCCCCAACATCCCGAGGCACTTCCAGTTCTTAAAATTGACGAACCTACTCTGCAAATGACGTTCCTTGTAAACAACAGTCCTTTTGCCGGACGCGAGGGTAAATGGGTAACATCCCGTAAACTGCGCGACCGTCTCTTCAAAGAGCTGGAAACAGACGTAAGTTTGAGAGTGGATGAAACCGACAGTCCGGATGCGTACATCGTTTCAGGTCGCGGTGAGCTTCACCTCGGTATTCTGATTGAGAATATGCGTCGCGAAGGCTACGAGCTTCAAGTATCCAAGCCTGAGGTTATCGTCAGAGAAATCGACGGTGCCAAAATGGAGCCGATCGAACGTCTGATGATCGACGTGCCTGAAGAAAGCACAGGTGCTGTAATGGAGAGCCTCGGTGCTCGTAAGGCCGAGATGGTGAACATGGTGAACAACGGCAACGGACAAGTGCGTCTGGAGTTCCTGATTCCGGCCCGCGGCCTTATCGGTTACCGTACACACTTCTTGACGCTGACTCGCGGTTACGGCATCATGAACCACGCATTCGACAGCTATGGACCGCTTATCGGCGGCCAAGTCGGCGGACGTCACCAAGGCGTTCTGGTTTCTACGGAGAACGGCTCTACAACGTTCTACGGGATGATGTCGGTTGAGGATCGCGGAACCCTGTTCCTGGAGCCGGGTACTGAAATTTATGAGGGCATGATCGTCGGGGAACATACCCGCGATAACGATATCGTTGTAAACATCTGTAAAGAGAAGCAATTGACCAACGTTCGTTCGGCAACTAAGGATGATACTGTTAAATTGAAAACACCGGTCATCTTCTCATTGGAACAGGCTCTGGAGTACTTGAATGATGACGAGTACTGCGAGATTACACCGAAGTCCGTTCGTCTTCGCAAGAAGATCCTGAACAAGAGTGAGCGCGAGCGTGCAGAAAAACATCGTAAAATGGCGCAAGCAAATCTATAATAGATAGAGATCTACTTGTCTAAAGGAGTGAACCTATCATGCAAGAATGGTTTGCCTCGCACCCGCTCATCTCCTATATTGTCATTTTTGTGCTGATCACCTACGTTTACAACAAGGTATTCCGTGTAAAGCAGAAGCTTCCTTTATTAAAGGAAATTCTGCTGTATATCTTGATGGCCTTGGGTTCGGCGATACTGCTTGTGTTTCAGATCGACAAGCTGCCGATTATCCAATGTTTGTTAGTAGCTGTGGCATTGATGCTGATGGTGCGTATTCGTTACTTTGTCGAAGATCGTCAGAAGAAGAAGTCCCAGGCTGAGCCTAAGTCTTAGGCCTTGTAGAAATTTAGCAGCTATGGCAACAAGTATACGGCAACTTTTTGTCAGTCCCCATCGTTTATAAGAGAGAGAAGTCAACAACCATGGTCCGGTAAATGCTTCGATATTTGAAGCGTTTATCGGACATTCATCTAATTTGAATGAAATCAGGTGTTATGATATGAATTCTAATCATACCAATCTCCCTCCGAGAGCCAAAAGTGGGGGGAAGGGCAAGAAACAGCCAGTGCCAAAAAAGAAAAAAAGTCCATGGAAATCATTTTTTAAATTTGTTCTTATCGTACTGTTAATCGCAGTCTTGGCAGCAGCAGGTTATGCCGGATACCTGTTCGTCAAGGGGAATCAGGTTATTGAAAAAAGCGGGATCGACAAGCCTGTAGCACCTGGACAATCCGCAAAAGAAAAGCCGCTCACCGTGCTTCTCTTGGGTACGGATCATCGGCCGGAGACCGGAACTTATTTGACGGATGTAGTAATGGTGGCCACAATGCATCCGGAAACCAATTCGTCAACGCTGGTATCACTCCCTCGGGATACGCTGATTGAACTTGAAGGATATAAGTCATCCAAACTCAACGCTTATTATCCAAGGTTTAAAGCGGCATACAATGCAGCTGAGAAGAAGGAGCCGGGCAGCGGTATTCCGGCTGAAGAAGAAATGAAAGTGATGATGAGTAAATATCTTGGCGTTAATATCGACTATGTGACAGTTATCGATTTTCAGGGCTTCCGTGATGTTGTGGATACGTTCGGCGGTGTAGACGTTAACGTCCAATACAATATGTGCCATCGGGATTCGGTGGATGGAACTGATATTAACCTGACGGTGGGTCCGCAGAAGCTTGATGGCAAGAAGGCGCTAGATTATGTACGTTACCGCAAATCTATGAACTGTAGTCCGAAGACCAAGGAATCCAACGACTTTGATCGCAACGCTCGTCAAAGCGAGGTGCTGCATTCCCTGCTCGACAGGATGAAATCGTTCGGTGGCGTTACGAAGGTTGGCAATGCGCTAGATGCGGTTAGTGACAATATGACCACCGATTTCGAGCAGCAGCAGATCCGAGATTTGCTTATGACTTATTATGATATTGGAAAAGAAGATGTTAAATTTATGCCAATAACCGGTGAGTGGAGAAGTCCTAACGTCTACATTAATAACGATGAACTGGACGCAGCAAGACAAGCACTGCAAGACGAACTTGCTGGCAAACACAATGCACAGGGGACAGAAGCGGATTCTAAAGCAACTCCGTGACAATTGAAGGCAAGTTTTATCGTATGGTATAATACAATGTATCAGATGGAGATCATTGTACAGGAGGCCGAAGGAATGCCCTACCTCATGATGCATACGACACACCCATTCATCCACCAGAATCGGCAGACTGATGAGGATGCCCATGCGTTTGTGCGGGCAGAATCCATCCGCAGATGGGAAGCATGCAGATGCCGTCCTTCTGATTCCATGTCCCAGATGACAGGTTCATTCGGCATGGATGTCAAATTTATACCAAATTCGGCACAGCACTCCGAATACGATACGGGTCATGTCTCCGATGCAGCAGCATTGCTGGTTCGAGGCGTTGTTATGACCATGAAAAAAGCCCAGTGAGCATTCACTGGGCTTTTTTGTATGAAATTTGGAGACGCTTGACGGACAAACTCGGCTTATGACGGATGAACCACCAATCCAAAGACGATTCATCGTCAGACACTGCTATTTCTTGTGCTGATGTTTGGCTGGCGCATGGTGGTTATTCGGTTTTACCGTCTGAGCTCCGACATCCTCGGCACTACCGTCTCTTGGCGTTACATCTTTAGGCAGCTGAGGGATGATGCGGCCTACGATGTCTGCAAGCTCGCTAGCAACGCCTGAGACTGGATGACCTTGCTGGATATGGCGGCCAAGTTCAGCTATGCGATTCGAAACGTCCAGATCAGCGGTAACAAGTGCGTTGGCACCTGCTGGATCCTTTTGAAGGGCTTCAGCGACTGTGTATTTGATGCTTCCGACTTCTGCACGATCTAAATCTCCATCTACATTAAGACCAACAACAGCGGTTTTACCCATGACTACACAGTTTGCGTTTTTCACGCCGGGCACACTTTCAGCAAGTGATTTCAGGTGATTTGCGGTAGTGGTATCAACTTTCCCGTTGTTGTCATTCACGTTGCCGACTCGCCCAGAATTGGTGTTATCCGGAGTTGTACCGTCTACATTGTTAGTGGTATAACCTCTGTTCCCATTCATGTTGTTAACATTGTTCACTGTGGTTCCATTGGTTTTATTACGAGGAGAGGGTGATGCATTGTGATTTGGTGTCCCGCAGCCTGCGAGCAAAAACACCGTTAGCATGATGGATAGAGCAGCTCTCATGGATTGATCTGTCCTTTCGTAGTAGAGTTCACTAAATTACTCCAGTCGCTAAGCTTATTATGTCCGGGACGGAAAGGTTTATGTGTGTACCTGATGAAGAAGCAGTGGAGGGATAAGATGAAAAAAATATTTGTGCTGGATACGAACGTACTGCTGCATGATCCTCAATCGATCTATGCATTCGAGGAGCATGAAGTCATCATTCCTGCGGTGGTTCTTGAAGAGATTGACTCCAAAAAGCGAAATGCCGATGAGATTGGCCGTAATGCCAGAACAGTCTCCCGTTTGCTTGACGGGTTAAGAGAACAGGGGCACCTGCATGATGGGGTTCACCTGGAGAATGGCGGGACATTGAAGGTTGAGCTGAATCATCGGAGCTTTGTCAAGGTACAGGAGTTATTTAGCGAGGCATCCAACGACAACCGCATTCTGGCTGTCGCGTTGAATTATAAATTGGAGGAGGATCCAAAGGACACTGGAAGACCTGTCGTGCTGGTCAGTAAGGATGTGCTCGTTCGAATCAAGGCGGATGTGCTCGGATTAACGACACAGGATTATTTATCAGACCGGACGGCAGATCCAAGTGAATTGTATTCCGGATTCTCCACATTAAAGGTGCATCCTTCGGTCATCGATGAATTTTACAGCTACCGTTATCTGCCTATTAAACCTCTTCAATTGTCCTACCCGCTGTACCCGCATGAATTTGTTATCCTGAAGGACGAGATGGGTTCAGGGAAGTCTGCGCTGCTTCATGTAAATGAAGACGCAACAAGATTGGAGCCCCTTCATCTAAGCAACGAACCTGTATGGGGCATCAGCGCACGAAATGCCCAGCAGCGCATGGCGATTGAATTGCTTCTGAATGACGACATTCCACTTGTCACCATAACGGGGAAAGCCGGAACGGGCAAAACGCTGTTGGCATTGGCAGCGGGTCTGTCCAAGGTCGAGGATGAACATAAATACAAGAAACTTCTGATCGCACGCCCGGTCGTCCCAATGGGAAAGGATATCGGTTATTTGCCTGGTGAGAAGGACGAGAAATTAAGACCTTGGATGCAGCCGATATATGACAATCTCGAGTACCTGTTCGATACAAAAAAATCGGGAGATATCGACAAAATACTGATGGGGCTGGGCAGCATCCAGGTGGAGGCATTAACTTATATCAGGGGCCGCTCGATTCCGGGTCAATTCATCATTGTGGATGAGGCCCAGAACTTGTCCCGCCATGAGGTCAAAACGATTGTCTCCCGTGCTGGAGAAGGGAGCAAGGTCATCCTGATGGGGGATCCGGAACAGATTGATCACCCATATCTGGATGCCGTGAGCAATGGCCTGACTTATGTGGTAGAACGTTTCAAACAAGAGAGTTTAAGCGGTCATATTACGCTGACAAAAGGGGAACGTTCCAAGCTGGCGCAGCTGGCAGCGGATCTGTTGTAATCCTTATATTTCCCGAGAAATGATGATGAAGAATAATCATAATGATATGGGCTGCCTATGATCAGCGGGCAGTCCTATTTGTCTTCGGTTTTTAACAAAATATGGACTAGATAAATATTAAAAAAGATAGGACAAGAGCACTAGAAGTTTGGTAAAATAAGGGCATGTGCCTGCAGAAGGAGTGAAGATGGGATATGAAGCGGAAAAAATATTGGTTCCTGTTCGCCATTTTACTGTTGTCCTTATCCAGTTTATCTCCCAGTTTTGACTTCACTCACAATACAAGAAGAGAACCGCCGGGGGATGAGCCGATCCCTCCACAGCAAAGGCCGGATATTCCGGATCGTGATCTGGGTCCTGTTAAAGTCGGAGTTCAGTTGAACGGTGATGAGATGCGGCAGCTTAAAGCGATCAATGAGCGGTTTAAGGAGGAGACGGGGGCGGAGATTGAAATCGTTCCTCTGGAAACCAATGAAGAGCAGCTAGAGTCTTTTTTGCTTCAGATGACCCTTGGAGAAGGGCCCGACGTTTTATTGATGGATACACACTATATTAAAGCGCTTGCAATGAACGGCTATTTATTGCCGGTTGATGCATCGCAAGCGGTCATGCCTGGCGGCGATACCTTGAGCGGTCTTCTGCCGCCGCTGCAGTGGAACGGATATCAATGGGGGATGCCATTTGATATAGATCCCTATGTGATGACCTGGCAGGCCAAAGAGAAGGACGGTACTGTATTCAAAATACCGGAGAGCCGTAAGGCGTGGCAGGAATTTTTTGAGCTACATATAGAAACCCCTGTGATCTCATTTGATCCGAATGATCCATATGCGTTCGGTGCAGCAGTCCACTTGTTGGAAGGTGATCCTTCCAAGCCGGAGCAAGAGGTGCTGGATATGCTGATTCACAACAGGAAGCAAATGATGGAAACGAACCAAGTCGAGGAGGATACTCCGAGGAACACTGAGGAACCGTCTTCTCCATCCTCTGGGAAGGGGGAGGCAACGGTGGTCATTGAACCCTATTCTAGCTTTTCAGACAAGGATACCGAAGGTTTATCTCTTGCCCTTGCGATGGGAAAGACCCATTTGAACACACCTGTCGTCCGGACGAGAAGTTTTGCGGTAGCCGCGCACACGGAATCCCCCGCCTTAGCGATGAAATGGATTACCTATATGACAGATAAAGATATTCAGCATGAATGGAGTAAAGATGTCGGAACTTTGCCGGTTGTTTCGGAGCTGTATGTTACGGGTGCAGCCTTAAGAGATCGGGGCATCTGGCAAAAAGTGGCCGTGCCGGCTCAAGTGCTGCTCTCCCGGAATGAAGCGGCTGCTCTGGAATTCGGGGATGCGGAAGGTTTTCTTACCTATTCCGAGTCGGCACGCCGATTGCTGCTTGGGGAAATGACGAGGGAAGAATATATGAGGTTGTACAGGTCTGATCAACACGAATAATTAAACGAACAAGCTGCCTATCCAGGGCAGCTTGTTCGTTTTGTCAGGACTACGGCACCAGAGAGAGGGGGCCCGCTATAAGTCCAGTTCCATTTTCACCACGAGTCTTTGGTCCTCGCTCGATACTTCGGTTGCCTTCAAGAAGGACACCAGCTGTTTCGGATAAAAGTTCATGTCGAATTCTTCCTGCAAAGCTTTGCGGGTAGTATCCGGGAGTTCCAGCCGATTAAACACAAGTTTATCGACTTGAAACATGATGGCGTTCTCCGGTTCATTGATTACGGTGTATTTCCCTTCAATCAGCAGGGATAGATTGCCGCTTTTACCGGTAGCTGTCACCTTCCCGTCGTCAAAATGAAACGAAAAGGCATTAAAAATCTCATCCTGGGACCTCAAAAATGCGTTGAGATCATCCTCATGGATGTCAATGGTGTACACCTTCCCGTTGGTTTTCAACATATTTTTGCTACCCTGGACAAATTGCGGCAGATTCTCCATGGCACTTGCCAGGGCCTGAAAGTGACGTTTCACCTCATACAGTCCTACATTCTCCCAATACCGTGTGAATTCTTCAATCAGCTTTTTCATCGCATCCGGGTTGCCGCTGGCTGTCAGAGCCCCGTCAACCTGCTTCTCAAGCGCAAGTACCCGCTCGCGCTGCTTGACAAGGCTGTCTTTTACATCCGCGAGCTGAGCGGCGTTTCGAGCTGCTTCAGCCTGGGCTGATGCGAGGGAGCGGTATTGATTGTTGTAAACTGTAAGCGTATCCCGGTCGTTCTGAATGATAATATCGTAGAAGTCCATGATTCGAAAAAAACCGGCTAAATCCTTGGCGGAAAACAGCATCAAGAATAAGTGATCCCGTTCTCCCATGTAATAAGACCGAAGAACAGCTCCTGCCCGATCCCGCCGGTCTTCAATGCGTGTGCCCATATCCTGAATCTTGATTTGCAGCTCATTCTGAAGCACCTGCAATTCATCCAGACGTTTGGTTATCCGTTCAATTTCATGATCAATCTCCACGATGGATAGGCTGTCCTCCAGAAGTTGGCGCGCCTCTTCCGAATCAGGCATAGCAGGACTTGTTTCCTGCTGCGAATATACCGCGACAGGAGCTGCAATGAAGCAGAACAACAGGGCGATGAACAGCAAGAACGGGAGGATCGGATATTTTACTCGAACATTCAAACGGGAGTCCTCCTTGAATGGTTGTTAGTCGAAAGGAATCCATCCGTTGTCCCTTCATGTTTAACCAATATATGACGTGTACGACTCAATTATCAATCCTTAGGAACTAAAAAAGCGATCCGGCAGCTAAAGCACCTGATCGCTTTTTTAAGTACTTGTTCTCTAAGCGCAAGGAAAACCCACCAGCGCAGCCTCAGGTTGTCCAGGTTGACCGCCGGCAGATCAATAAATCGCTTGCATGGTTATGCTTGTTAGAGTGGTTTGCCCATAATGAAGACCGTCCAATAGCTAAAGCCCGTGAAGGTCACGATCATATAAGCCCAGAAGAGAAGAATATAGGTTCTCTCCGTGAATTTCAAATATCCCAGGATCACGAAAAATGCAGTCTGCAGGAAGAAGAGCAGAGCCATTTCAATATGATCACCGGCAAAGGCCATCAACCCGATAGTCAGGGTGAAAAAGCCAAGGACTCGAAACATCCGTGCCACGATTATATCCTCCTCTCGTATGTACGCACATAATGCTGCTATGAACATTATAGCGTTATGGGAAAAACGTGTAAACGCCTAACTCAAGAAAACCCTTCATTTTTTATTATTATCCAGAAGCAGGGCATTGAATTCGTTAACAAATTCAGCTAATCGGTGGTTTTCCCTCCTGTAAGAGTATGATCTGTATCCAAAATGGAAATACATTTTAGTATCAAATAGATTCTATGAACTCTATGAGAGGCATAGAAATGAATTAAGCAGTTTTTATACCCTATTCAGCAGCCGGATTTACGGTATTGAAGACGGTTATTTTAGGATGTCGTTAGGAGGGTTTTATGGTATGTCAGCAGTGAGACAGGATGCATGGAGTGCAGAGGACGACCTGATATTGGCGGAGGTGACCCTGCGTCATATTCGTGAGGGCAGCACCCAATTGGCTGCCTTTGAGGAAGTGGGAGAAAGAATAGGCCGGACATCGGCAGCATGCGGATTTCGTTGGAACAGTTGTGTTCGCAAGAAATATGAGGATGCTATCAGTTTGGCGAAATCTCAGCGTCAGAAGAGGAGTTATTATAAGAAGCAGCCTTCCTTAAGCGGACCGCAGGTTGCTGGCTTGGCTGCTCCGGAACTGGAACAGGATGTATACAAGAATGAAGGTGCAAGTGAAGAAACGCTTTCTATTGATGCCGTCATCCGTTTCCTTCGTCAATGGAAGGGTGGGCTTCAGGAAAGTTCGCGTCAGTATAAATCGCTTGAGAAGAGTTTGCGTGAGAAAGAGGATGAGCTCGCAAGGCTTCGCAGTGAGAATCAACGTTTGCTAAAGGAAGTAAGCGAAGTGAAAACTGACTATCATGTTGTCAATGATGATTATAAGGCATTGATTCAGATTATGGATCGGGCACGAAGATTGGCTTTCTTAAACGAAGAGGATGAGGAACTTAAAACTCGCTTCAAAATGGATGCAAACGGTAATCTGGAACGAATCGAATAGGAAAAAAGATTGTTTTGCTATTCACCGTAACCCGCATTAGTGCATTTCATGCGCTTTGGCGGGTTATTTGTGCGTATAGGAGATTATTCTGATATATACTAGGGCTAGTACGTAACGTTTGATTACATTTGGAGGATTCACATGAACATGAATATACATATCATCGGTGCAGGCTCATTGGGCCTGTTATATGCAGGCAAACTTGCGAGCTCCGGCTGCCGTGTCACGTTATGGTGTCGCAGTGAAGAGCAAGCGGACATGCTGAAGGCTTCAGGCATCACCATCGAGGAAGGTACAGGCCGGCACAAGCGGATGGATTCCAGCTCGCTCACGGTCTGCACAATGTCTTCCTTTGCCGAGCGAGGGGCTGCAGCCGATGCGGACTATCTGTTTCTGATGTTGAAGCAGCAAGGGATCGAAGATCTGGCAGCCCGGGTGCTGGCTCCATATGGTCAAGACCATCGCAGGCTGATCTGCTATCAGAACGGGACGGGGCATCTGGAGCGGCTTCAAGAACTGCTGCCTGCATGGACACTGTATGCGGCCATTACAACAGAGGGAGCCAAACGCACAAGTCTCGTATCTGTATTGCATGCTGGCCGCGGAACGACGACAATCGGCAAATTCATGCCCGAACAGGACTCTGCAAGCCCTGTTTCAGAGGGAAATGATGAAAATGAGCTCGTTAAACAGCTGAATAGAGCAGGATTTGAAGCTTTTTTGTCGAATGAAATGGATGTGATGATCTATCGTAAACTGCTGATGAATGCGGTGATTAACCCTTTGACTGCATTGTGGCGGATTCCTAATGGAGAGCTGTTATCATCGCCCGAACGCGTCAGGCTGATGCAGCAGCTTTATGATGAAGGGATCGCCGTATATAAAGCGGGCGGCATTCCTTATGGGAGCAGGCTCTGGGAATGGATTGTAGCTGTCTGTCAATCGACTTCGGGTAACACGTCTTCCATGCTAAAGGATGTTATGGACAGCAGAACGACCGAAGTGGCCTGGATTAACGGAAGCATTGTAGGCCTGGGGCGTAAATATGGCATTGCGGTGCCAACACACGAGCTCATTGTGCAGCTCATTGAGGGGATGAATACATAGGGGGGTTTAAGCATGGGGTTCTTGCAGGGTGTGTTTAACACATTAAGTCTATTTCCGTTCATTCCATTTATCCTTGTTTATATGATCGTCTTGCAAAGAAACAAAAATCGAAAACAAGCGTTTGGGCTGGCTATGGATGTCACCACTTTTTTCCTGCTGTTTTCGGTATCCGCCTTGTTTAATAATACGTTCCAGTCCAAATCCGGGTTCTATCTTATTCTCCTCATGCTGCTTATTGCAACTGGGCTAATCGGAAGTGCGCAGAACCGCTGGAAGGGCAAGGTTAACGGCAAAAGACTGGCGAGAGCCGTCTGGCGGCTTGGCTTCGTTGCTATGAGTTTCGGTTACGTAGTTTTCACATTTTTTGGTATCCTTTCATACATAATTAAAGTTACGTAAGAACAATCTAATAACTAGAATTCAATGATAAATCTGTTTGATCCTTGGGTCAGGCAGATTTTTCAATTTATTGATTTCTGGATTTTTTTGACCACTGGTTGTATAATCGATAAGCATATACCTAAAATCTATGAGGGGGATACCGCAAGATGAAGAAACACAAAAAATTACTGCTTCTTATGACGCTTATTCTTGCTTTCAGCTCCGTGTTGGCAGCATGTGGAGCTGACAAGAACGAAGGCGCCGATAATGGCGGAACGGACAAGCCTAAAGAGCAGGTCTTCCGCATGAACCTTGCTTCCGACCCTCCTACATTGGATCCGGGCTTGGCTCAGGATAACACATCGAATACGGTAATCAGTTCTGTATTTGAAGGTTTGGTTCGTAAAGGTGCGGACGGCACCGAAGAGCAAGGCGTAGCCGAAAAATGGGATATTTCTGAAGATGGACTGAAATATGTCTTCACCCTTCGCCAAGATGCCAAATGGAGCAACGGCGATCCAGTAACAGCAAAAGATTTTGAGTATGCTTGGAAACGTGTACTTGATCCAAACTTTACACCTGCATCACCATACGCTTATCAGCTGTATTACATCAAAAATGCTGAAGCTTACAATCTTGGAGACATTAAAGACGCTAATGAGGTTGGCGTAAAGGCAACTGACGATTATACATTGGAAGTTACACTCGAAAACCCTACACCTTACTTCCTCAGCTTGATGTCATTCCAAACGTACTTCCCGGTTCACAGCTCCGTTGAAGGAAATGCTTCTTGGGCAACCAAGCCGGATACGTTGATCGGTAACGGTCCGTTCAAGGTTTCACAAATGACTAAAGGTCAAAAGATCGAGCTTGTGAAGAACGACCAGTACTGGGACAAGGATTCCATCAAACTTGAAAAAGTTCAAATGAGTATCGTAAACAGCTCTGCTACTGAACTTTCAAGCTATCGTAACGATGAGCTGGATTATGCAGGACATCCAACAGGCAACATCCCGACGGATCAGCTGAGTGCGATCAAGAAGGAACTTGGCGATGAGCTGATGATCAAAGGTATTTCATCGACGTATTTCTATATTTTTAACACTACCGAAGAACCATTCGACAATGTGAACATTCGTAAAGCATTCTCGATGGCGATTGACCGTAAGGCAATTGTAGAAAAAATTACGCAAGGCGGACAAATCCCTGCATTTGGTTTTGTTCCTCCGGGTATCAAGGGTGAGTCCGACGAGTACCGCACAGAGGTACCGGATACTTACTTCCAAGAAAATCTTGAAGAGGCTAAGAAACTGCTCGAGCAAGGTATGAAGGAAAAAGGCTATACCACATTGCCTGAAGTTACTCTGATCCACAACTCCGATGACAACCACAAGAAAATTGCACTTGCGATTTCCGATATGTGGAAGAACAATCTCGGAGTTAATGTGAAAGTTCAAAACCAAGAGTGGGGCGTATTCCTGAAAAACCGTACGGATCTGAACTATCAAATTGCACGTTCCGGTTGGGGAGCAGACTATAACGACCCGATGACTTATATCGATATGTGGACATCCAATGGTGGTAACAACGACACCGGCTTCAAGAACGAAGAATATGACAAACTTGTGAAAGATGCTTATGCTACTAGCGATAATGCTAAGCGCATGGAGCTGATGTCCAAAGCCGAGAAAATTCTTGTTCAAGACAACCAGGTTGTAATGCCAATTTACTACTACTCCAGTGTGTCCCTGGTTAAACCATGGGTGAAAAACCTCCATCTGGATTATAAAGGTGATATCGATTTCACACGTGCATATATCGAGTAGTCTTTTGTAAACCAATTATAAAAGGTTACGGTTCGGGATATATATGTGGGGCATTCAAACCTCATATATATCCCGATTTTTTTGTATGAGCGCAAGGTTTCCAAATCTTGTGTCCGTTGGGGAAAGTTAAGGGATGCTCAATCCGTTCTGGAATTATACAATTGTATAGACGGCTTGGTTTAGAACAACTGATCAGGAGGCTAGCGAAATGCTGAGGTATGTGGCGAGTAAGTTTTTTTATATGCTTGTATCGTTGTTCATACTGATCTCAGCCACTTTTTTTCTTATGAAAGCCATACCGGGCGATCCGTTTATGGGAGAGAAAAAGCCATCGCCTGAAATTTTGGCGAGGTTGATGGAACAGTATGATTTAGATAAACCGTTGTTTCAGCAGTATACGAAATACTTGGGAAACATCGTCCAGGGTGATTTTGGTTTGTCCATGAAGAAACAGGGACAATCCGTTACTGATATTATTGTCGACACGTTCGGGCCTTCACTGCGACTGGGTCTCATCGCGATTGTCGTATCCGTTATCGTGGGTGTCCTGCTGGGGATGCTTGCAGCACTGTATCACCGCAAGCTGATTGACAACATCGCTATGATTGTCTCGGTGTTGGGAATCGCGGTGCCGAGTTTTGTACTCGCATCCTTGCTGCAGTACCTATTGGCGGAGAAGGCAGGCATTTTCAATGTCATGGGCTTTGAAGGACCGCTTGATTACGTGCTTCCAGTTATGGCGTTATCTGCTCAACCGATTGCATTTATTGCCCGTTTGACACGATCCAGCATGCTGGAAGTGCTGCACTCGGATTATATCAAGACGGCGAAGGCGAAAGGACTTAATTGGTTTGCCATTATGTTCCGTCATGTTATCCGAAATGGTATTTTGCCGGTCGTAACCTACGTCGGCCCGATGACAGCAAATATTATCACGGGTTCGGTCGTTATTGAACAGATCTTTGGTATTGGCGGCATCGGTAAGCAGTTTGTTGAAAGTATTACAAACCGTGATTATACAGTGATTATGGGTATCACCATTTTCTACGGCATCTTGTTGATGCTGGCGCGTTTCATTACGGATATCGTGTATATATTCGTTGATCCACGTATTAAATTGACCGGCGGGAAGGAGAGGTAGACATGGAGAAAGAACAAAGTATGCCTCATCCTGCGGCACTAAACCTGAAGCCTGAAGATTTTCAGAAGATTGGTCCTGATGAGAAACAATCTGAAGTAATACAGCGTGAAAGTTTATCCTCGTGGAGAGATTCCTGGGAGAGATTGCGTAAGAACAAGCTAGCGATGGCCGGTTTGATTATTATGATCCTGATTGTCGTCATGGCGATTATTGGCCCGATGATCTCTAATTATGACTATGAAACGAATGATTTGATGAATACGAACATGCCGCCTTCATCAGAACATTGGTTTGGAACCGACGACCTGGGACGCGATGTTTTTGTACGTACCTGGATGGGCGCTCGGATTTCATTGACCGTTGGTCTTGCAGCAGCTGCGATTGACTTGATGATTGGTGTTATATATGGCGGCATCATGGGATACTTCGGTGGCCGTGTAGATGAGTTTATGAATAAGTTTGCAGAAATTCTGTATTCCATTCCATATCTGCTTGTTACGATTTTGCTGCTCGTTGTATTCGAACCAAGTTTAGGGACGATCATACTCGCCTTAACCATCACGGGATGGATCAATATGTCCTGGATTGTAAGGGGCGAGATCATGCAGCTCAAGAGCAGAGAGTATGTACTTGCTTCTCGCTCCATGGGTGCGGGGACTTCCCGCTTGTTGTTCCGGCATCTGATACCCAATGCGATGGGACCGATCATCGTTACGTTGACCTTGTCGGTGCCTAGTGCAATTTTCGCCGAAGCCTTCCTGAGTTTCCTTGGTCTTGGCGTTCAAGCTCCGGTCGCTTCTTGGGGCTCCATGATTAATGATGCGCTGTCCGGATGGATGTACTATCCATGGCGGATGTTGTTCCCTGCTCTATTTATCAGCTTGACGATGTTAGCATTCAACATTTTCGGTGATGGACTGCGTGATGCTCTTGATCCGAAATTGAAAAAATAGGAGGTGGGAAGGTATGGAACCGATCTTGCAGGTGAAGGACCTCAACGTATCGTTTCGTGTTCGCGGCGGTGAAGTAAAGGCTGTGCGCGGCATGAATTTTGAAGTCGGCAAGGGGGAGACGGTTGCCATCGTCGGTGAGTCCGGAAGCGGTAAAAGTGTTACTGCCCAGACCATTATGCGATTGATTCCGTCCCCGCCCTCAGAAATTAAAAAAGGAGAGGTCATTTTCCAAGGACAAGACCTTCTCAAAAAAACCAATAAACAGATGGAAGCGATTCGCGGCAAGGATATCGGAATGATTTTCCAGGATCCGATGACCTCGCTCAATCCGACCATTAGAATAGGGAAGCAGATCACGGAGGTGCTGGTTAAGCACCAAGGGATGTCCTTCTCGGAAGCAAAAAAACATGCGATTGAAATGCTGAAGCTGGTTGGCATCAAAAATGCAGAGGAACGCTTCAATCAGTATCCGCATGAGTTCTCCGGCGGTATGCGCCAGCGTGCGATGATAGCCATCGCGCTTGCATGCAAGCCGACCCTGCTGATCGCCGATGAGCCGACAACGGCACTCGACGTTACCATTCAGGCACAGATTATGGATGTTATGAAGGAAATGCAGGAGCGCCTCGGAACATCGATCATTCTGATCACGCATGACCTTGGTGTGGTTGCCGGAATGTGTGACCGTGTTATCGTTATGTATGCAGGTGAAGTCGTGGAAACCGGAACGAAATGGGAGATATTCAAAAATCCCCAGCATCCTTACACCAAAGGCCTGCTTCGTTCGATGCCGCGTCTGGATCAGAAAAAAGACGAGCCGCTTATTCCGATTATCGGAACACCGCCGGATCTCATTAAACCTCCGGTAGGCTGTCCGTTCGCTGCGCGCTGTGATGAAGCTATGAGAATTTGTGAACGGGTAGATCCGGGCGCAACGGAATTCAGTGACACGCATATGGCGCGCTGCTGGAATCTGCATCCGATGGCGAAGGAGGCGCAAGGTTCATGAAGGATAACCACTTGATCGAGGTAAAGGGCCTTAAGAAGTATTTCAATGTCGGTAAGGGCAACATCCTTAAAGCGGTCGACGACTTGAATTTTTATATTCGCGAAGGCGAGACGCTTGGTATGGTGGGAGAGTCCGGTTGCGGCAAGTCAACAGCAGGACGGACGATTCTGCGGCTCTACGAACCAACTGCCGGCAGCGTTAACTTTAACGGAACCGACATTTACAAGCTGTCTCCGGGCAAAATGAAGGCGATGCGCCGTGACATGCAGATGATTTTCCAGGATCCGTATGCCTCGCTGAATCCAAGATTTACGGTTTCGGATATCATCGGAGAAGCACTGGATATTCACGGAATGGCAGGCAGCCGCGCCGAGCGCAAGAAGCGGATCGAGGAGCTGCTGGATATGGTTGGCTTGAATAGTGACCATTCGACGCGTTACCCTCATGAATTTTCTGGCGGTCAGCGTCAACGGATCGGGATAGCCCGTGCACTTGCGGTTAACCCTAAATTCATCATTTGTGATGAACCGATCTCAGCGCTTGACGTTTCCATCCAGGCGCAGGTTGTTAACTTGCTGAAGGACTTGCAGGATCGTCTTGGCCTGACTTATCTCTTCATTGCGCATGACTTGTCCATGGTTAAGCATATCAGTGACCGGGTAGCGGTAATGTACTTGGGTAAAATGGTGGAGCTGGCAGATAGTGAAGAACTGTATGCGAATCCGATCCATCCGTACACCAAAACATTGCTGTCCGCGATTCCGATTCCGGATCCGGAAATCGAGGCAAACAAAAAACGTCTCAAGCTCGAGAATGATATGCAGGGACCGATTTCAGCAGCCAAAGGCGAGGACGGAACCGTCCAGCTGGACGTGAAGGATTCGGAGCTGGTAGAGGTATCTAAAGGACACTGGGTTGCTAAAGCCTACGCTTAAAGCGCGCTTGTCCTAAATCTAGAAATGCTGATCTCTAGAATAGCCGCCGGCTTGTATGCCGGCGGCTATTCTTTTCCTTTGACGCAGAATGCCAACATTCGGTACAATCAAGAAAGGCTAATCATATATAAGAAATTCGAGTGCTTAACAATCTAGATTTGGTTGCGACGCAGAATAGGAGGCAGACCTCATGAATATCGTTCCGGAACCATTGTCCCTCGCTTCGCGTCTCGCTCAGGATTATATTCACCACTTCGAACGGGTAAGCGGGTTCTATGGTGAAGATCATCGCAGCGAGCACGGCTATGCCGAGCGGGTAAAATGGCTGGATCTTTCCGAAGATAAGCGAGTTCAGCGTAAAGTGCTGGTAGACTGTCTTCGTACGTATAATCAGCTACACAATGATCATCCCGCCGTACATACATCACTCCAGCTTCTGGAGCAGCCGGGAACGGTAACCATGGTTGGCGGACAGCAAAGCGGGCTGTTCACTGGACCCCTGCTAGTTATATATAAAGCGATTACCGTCATTCAAGCCGCCCGCGAAGCGGAGGAACGCTTGAATCGTCCCGTTGTGCCTGTGTTCTGGATTGCTGGGGAGGATCATGACTGGGATGAAGTGAATCATACCTTTTTCCTACGTCAGGACCAGCAGATTTCCAAAATCAAGCTCGACGCAAAGGATGGGCTTAGAACGTCTGTCAGTTACACTGGCGTTGCCGAAGAGGATTGGAATTTGATGCTGTCAGAGCTGCAAACGAAGCTGTCAGACAGCGAGTACAAGGCAGATATATTGAAGCTGGCACGTGATGCGTGTAACGGCTCGAGGGGGCTCAGCGAGGCCTTCGCTAAACTGATCAACCGTTTGTTTGGCAAATATGGCCTCATACTGCTAGATTCGGCGGACCCCGGACTTCGGGCGCTGGAAGTACCTGTATTCGAATCGCTGATCACTCACAATGAAACCTTAGGTCTTTCGTATCAGCAGGCTGCAAGGGATATCAAGGGACTTGGTTATGATGTTCAGGCCGATGTTTCCGAGAATGGGGCTAACCTGTTCTACCTGCATGAAGGCAGGCGCTTGCTGCTGTACCGGGAGGGGAATGTATTCTCAGACCGTAAAGGCATGGTTACGCTCACAGAGCAGGAACTTCTTCGAGATTTGCATGCGCATCCCGAGCGTTTCAGCAACAATGTGCTGACTCGCCCAATTATGCAGGATTGTCTGCTGCCTGTGCTGGGAACGATACTCGGTCCGGGGGAAATTTCTTATTGGGCGATTACGCGTTATGCCTTTGCTGATTTAGGTCTGCAGATGCCGCTGATCATACCGAGAATGTCGTTCTCCATCGTAGACGGAACCGTCCATAAACTCATGGAGAAATATGAAATATCCTTCGAAGATGTTCATAACCGCCTCGACAAGAAGCGCGAGACATGGCTTGCGAGCAAGGACGAACTGAATCTGGAGGATCGATTCAGCAAGACCCGTGAACAATTTGAAGCTTTATATCAACCCTTAATAGAAGATCTTGGCAGAATGCAGTCAGGACTGTTAAAATTAGGATTAACCAATAAAGATAAGATATTGGAGCAGATGGATTACCTGTTGAGTAAATCCCGGAATGCATTGGAACAGCAGCATGAGGCCGCCTTGGCACAGTGGAAGCGGATCGAGCAAACGCTGTTACCGGAAGGCAAGCCTCAGGAGAGGGTGTACAACATCCTTGAATACATGAATCGTTATGGATTGAATCTGGTGGATAGCCTGATGGAAATCCCATACGAAAGTTCGGGCATTCACCGGGTTGTTTACGTATAATGAGCAGGAATTCAATCATCAGATCACGGGAGGCTGTTAATATGAGCTCATCATCAATACAAACCAGCAATATTACCGACTTGAAACTGGCACCGGAAGGCCATCTGAAAATTGATTGGGTGCAGGCGCATATGCCGGTACTGAACCGGGTGCGCGAGCAGTTCGAACAAGAACAGCCATTCAAAGGCTTGAAAGTGGCCATTTCCTTGCATCTGGAAGCGAAGACAGCTTACCTGGCAAAGGTCATTCAGACTGGCGGAGCTGAAGTGACCATTACCGGCAGTAATCCGTTGTCTACGCAAGACGATGTATGCGCCGCGCTGGTAGAAGACGGAATCACGGTGTTTGCCAAGTATAATCCGGATCCGGCAGAGTATAAGCAGCACCTCATTTCAACTCTGGAGACAAGACCGGATTTGATCATTGATGATGGCGGGGATCTCGTAACAATACTCCACTCGGAGCGCACGGATCTGCTTGAAGGAATCCGGGGTGGTGCCGAAGAGACAACAACAGGAATCCTGCGTCTGAAGTCGCTTGAGAAAGAAGGCTCTCTGAAATTCCCGATGGTCGCTGTAAATGATGCGTATTGCAAATACTTATTTGATAACCGGTACGGAACCGGACAATCGGTATGGGACGGAATCAACCGGACAACAAATCTGGTTGTTGCAGGCAAAACCGTCGTCGTTGTAGGGTATGGCTGGTGCGGCAAGGGCGTGGCTATGCGCGCTAAAGGTCTTGGCGCCAACGTCATTGTGACCGAGATTGATCCTATTAAGGCGGTTGAGGCTTACATGGATGGCTTCCACGTTATGCCGATGCGTGAAGCAGCGAAGCTGGGAGATTTCTTCGTCACGGTGACAGGCAACCGGGATGTAATCAGCGGGGAAGATTTCGATGTCATGAAAGACGGAGCGATCCTGTCGAATGCCGGTCATTTTGATGTAGAAGTCAATAAGCCGGACCTCACGGAACGTTCCAAGTCGGTTCGTACGGTTCGACGCAATATCGAGGAATATCATCTGAACGATGGCCGCAAGATTTATCTGCTTGCAGAAGGCCGCCTTGTGAATCTTGCGGCAGGAGATGGGCATCCCGCAGAAATCATGGATATGACGTTTGCGCTTCAGGCGTTGTCGCTTAAACATGTGAATGATCAATACCAGCGTATCGGTAACCGTGTCGTTAATGTTCCATACGAATTGGATCAACAGGTTGCATTATATAAACTGGAAAGTCTAGGTATCCAAATTGACAGCCTGAGCGATGAGCAGAAATCCTACTTGGACAGCTGGGCTCAGCACTAATACCGCAGCAGCTTTAGATCATTTGCAAACCTCCTTTTATTCCCAATGAGGAATGAAAGGAGGTTTTTTGTGCGGTGGTTCTGAGAGAAAGTTCCAAAAAAACAAATGCATCTTTGAAGGAATTTGATTCTTGACGCCGAATCTATTATCCTAAAGTGGTGGAAAGTGGTGCAAAGTGGGGAATCGGGGTTAAGGAGTGGAATGCCTGATGTTCATGGGGGAGTTTCAGCATAGCATCGACGATAAGGGGAGAATCATTATCCCTGCTAAATTTCGTGACCTCCTGGGCAATTCATTTATCGTAACCCGCGGTTTGGATAACTGCCTCTTTGTATACCCCCGAGATGAATGGGCCATCATGGAGCAGAAGCTCAAGTCCCTGCCACTCATGAAGTCGGATGCACGCGCATTTACCCGGTTTTTTTTCTCCGGGGCGACGGAATGTGAATGGGATAAACAGGGAAGGGTAAATTTGCCGGGCAATTTGCGCGAGTTCGCCAAGCTCGAGAAAGAATGCGTCGTCATCGGCGTATCGAGCCGAGTGGAGATCTGGAGCAAGGAGCAGTGGCAAAATTACTATCAGCAGTCGGAGGAAACATTTAACGACATTGCTGAGAAGCTGGTAGACTTTGATTTTGATCTATGACCAACATGTGAAACTTTGTAAATGGACAAGTATTACTTAAAAATCATGAATGAGAAACAATGGAGGGCTGCAGCTTTGTTCCATCACATCACAGTGCTTAAGCAAGAAGCGACAGAAGGGCTGCGCATCAAACCAGACGGTATATATGTTGACTGTACGCTCGGGGGAGCAGGGCACAGCTCGCTCATTGCTTCCCAACTAAGTTCGAATGGCCGGTTAATCGCACTGGATCAGGACGACTGGGCATTGAACAATGCCAGGGAAGTCATGAAGCCTTACGTGGACCGGATTACCCTTGTCAAAACTAACTTTCGCGATCTGGAGGAGGTGCTCCGAAGCGAAGTGGGAGTTGACGAGAACGGGCAGCCACAAGTTGACGGTATACTGTTCGATTTGGGCGTATCTTCTCCGCAATTCGATGAGGGGGAGAGAGGGTTTAGTTATAATCATGACGCCCCGCTGGACATGCGGATGGATCAATCCGCTGAGCTTACGGCAGCCAAGATTGTAAACGAATGGCCGGAACAGGAAATCGCACGAATATTGTACGAATACGGCGAAGAAAAATTTTCAAGGCGAATTGCGAAGGTTATTGTGGAAAGAAGGGTACAGGGTCCTATTCACACAACCGGAGAGCTTGTCGAAATGATAAAGGAAGGGATTCCAGCCGCAGCTCGGAGAACGGGCGGCCACCCAGCTAAACGCAGCTTTCAAGCGTTTCGCATTGCGGTAAATGATGAGCTCGGTGCATTCAAAGACGCGCTTCACCAAGCCGTGAGATGTCTTGCACCAGGTGGTAGAGTCTCCGTCATTACTTTCCACTCGCTCGAAGATCGGATATGCAAACAAATATTCAACAGTTACATTCCCAAGTGCACATGCCCTCCTGATTTTCCGATGTGTGTATGCGGAGGCGGCCAAGGTGACCTGAAGCTGGTTAACCGTAAACCGCTCATCCCCTCAGTGGAAGAGATTGAGAGTAATCCAAGAGCACGATCGGCGAAGCTGCGGATTGCGGAGAAACTGTAGAACGTAAAATCCCTGAAGAAGGAGAATCAGCCATGGCTTACACGCGCGGCAATTTAGCCGTACAGGAGAGACAGAAGGAAACGCAGCAGCAGTCCGCTTATCTCGAGAAGACGAAAGTCATTAAACGCCGTTCCCAGCTTCCCCAAAAAGAAAAGCTGCTGTATTTGTTGTCCGTGGTGTTCGTGGTTGTTGTCATGGGCGTCATCGGCATGAGCCATGTTCATTCTTATGATTTGAACCGGCAGATTCATGATACGGACAATAAGATAGTAGAAGCGAAACGGAATATCAATCAGCTTCAGGTTGAGAAGCAGACACTGGAGACGCAAGTATTGGAGAAGGCCAAAGAGCTTGGTTATGTGCCTATTGAGGATGACAACGCGATCCATCTATCACCCGTCTCGGGATCAACCGGGACACAGGATTCAGACTCGGGACAAAATGATTGAAGTGTGAGGTTTTGACCGATGATAAAAAAAATTAAACTGCGTACCGTGCTAATAGGGGGATGTATAACCCTCTTTTTTGCTTTATTGATTGGTCGGGTGTTTTGGCTGCAGGTCATTGACAACGATTTTTGGAAGGAACAAGCCGTGTCGAAATGGTCGCGCAAACAGGATCTTCCCGCAACGCGCGGGACGATTATGGATCGGGACGGCGATATCATGGCCATGGATGCCCCTGCGTTTACGGTTGTTCTGAACCCGGCCGTCATTCAAGCTAACGGCTTGGAGAACGAGGTGGTAAAGGGGCTGCATGAAATTCTCGGCAAGGATGAGGATGAGCTCCGTAAACTGGTCAAGGCCAAAAATGAAAAAGGTGAGTACCTCCAGGGCCGGGAAGTCCGCAATGAAGGATGGAAAATCGACCAGGAGAAGATGGAAGAGGTTAAAGAATTTAGTGATGGCTTGAACCAAAAATTAAAGGCTGCCGGTAAAGTGGCGGATTCGGGCATCGGCTTTCAAAGAGAGTCAAAACGCTATTATCCCCAGAAGACATTGGCTGCGCATATCCTGGGATATACCGAGCGTCAGGGTAAGGCTGTCGGGGGTATTGAGCAATACTATGATGAGGATCTGAAGGGAACCGACGGATTCGCTGCGTACAAGAGCGACAAGAAAGGGATCAAGCTCCCGAGCGAGGATGAGTTATACCAGCCTGCGATAAATGGGAAAAATTTAGTACTGACGATGGACGATACAATCCAGTATTATATCGAGGAAGCGATGCGCGAGACGTATAACCAGTATAAACCAATCAGTATGACGGTGATCGCGGCGGATCCGAACACGATGGAAATACTGGGAATGGCCAATATGCCAACTTTTGATCCCAATACATATTCGGAATGGAATCAAAAGAATTTTAATAATCATGCTGTGCGGTCCATATATGAGCCGGGATCGACCTTCAAGATTGTAACGCTGGCCAGTGCCGTGCAGGAGAAGCTGTTTAACCCGAATGCTGCCTACCAGTCCGGATCCATCCGGGCAGGGGGAAGAACCCACTGGGATCTCAATCGATCCGGTTGGGGGACGATCTCTTATCTTGAAGGTGTCAAGAGGTCTAGTAACGTTGCCTTTGTTAAGCTGGGATTCGAAATGCTTGGGAAGGAACGCTTTACGAATTATATTAGAGATTTTGGGTTTACTCAGAAGACGGACATTGATCTTCCGGGTGAGATTCTGGGTAGCCTTAATATGACTTACGATTCCGATATTTCGACGATGACTTATGGCTATGCCGTATCCGTAACGCCTATTCAACAGATTGCGGCTATTTCAGCAGTTGCCAATGGTGGTAAGCTCATGAAACCTCTTATGGTAAAACAGATCGAAGATCCTAATACAGGCGAAGTTCAGAAAATCGAGCCGGAAGTGATCCGTCAGGTCATTTCTCCTGAAGCGGCCAAAGAGACAGGAATATATCTTGAACAAGTTGTAGCTGACCAGGTAGATGGTACAGGAAGATATGCTTATATCGATGGCTACAGAGTTGCTGGAAAAACAGGCACTGCTATTAAATCTAACGGTGGATATGCTGACCGCTCCAAGCAAATTGTTTCATTTATCGGCTATGCACCAGTAAATGATCCGAAAATCGCGGTACTGGTTATCATTGACGAGCCGAATGAGGAGATCGGCGGCGGTAAGTTGGCTGCGCCGATATTTAAAGAGATTGTATCCAAGACATTAAATTATTGGGGAGTCCCGAAATCGAATGTGACACAGCAATCAAGCAAGTCAAATAAGGCAGCAATTTCTGAAAATGCTCGTATCTCTCCTGACTTGTCAGGCATGAAGGTCAGTGAAGTGAAGACCAAGCTGCTTGATGAGGGCGCGACATTCGAAACGTTGGGCAGTGGGAGCACGGTAAAGCAGCAATACCCACCAGCCGGAGCAGCGATGAGTGCCGGCCAGCGTATCTATCTGCTTACCGAGGACAATGCGTCCATGCAGATTCCGCATTTACAGGGTGAATCCCTCAGGGATGCCATGGAAGTGCTCACCTTGATGAAGGTGAAAGTGAATGTCCAAGGTGAAGGCTACGTTGCTGAACAATTGGAAACGACTGAGAATGGTCAGCGAACCGTACATTTAACACTTAAATCCGCGGAGGAATTGTTAACAGGAAGCGATACCCCGGAGGATGAAGCTGAGCCTCCTGCGGATAACGAAGCCGGAGCAACCGGCGAAGGTGAAACTGAAGGCAAGGCAGATGGGGAATAGCTTGTTCTAACCCGAGGTTGTCCCGAATACTCATGTGAAGAACGCATTTCATGAGCTTTCGGGTTCAAACGGGGAGGGAAGCTTAGGTGAAAGTATCCAAGGTATCTCAGCGGAGACGGCTGCTCTGGAGCCTGCTGCTGCTGCTCCTGCTATTCTCTGCACTGATCATCAGACTAGCCTATGTGCAGATCGGGAAAGGTGCGGAGCTGTCGGCGAAGGCGGAGGATCTGTGGCGCCGTGATATTCCGTTTGCGGCACAGCGTGGCGAAATACTGGACCGTAATGG
Source organism: Paenibacillus sp. Cedars (assembly GCF_003184205.1). Classification (NCBI taxonomy): domain Bacteria; kingdom Bacillati; phylum Bacillota; class Bacilli; order Caryophanales; family Paenibacillaceae; genus Paenibacillus; species Paenibacillus sp. Cedars. Next base: position 4,041,632 of record NZ_CP020866.1, on the reverse strand, counting down.
GACCGCACTGGTTACGAATATAACAACACCGACCATTTGGGCGATTCCTGTACAAGTCAAGGATCCGGACCATACAGCCAAAACATTGGCAGGGCTTATTGGCATGAATGAAGCCGATATCAAGAAGATTATTACCAAACGTTCGAGGTTGGAACGGATAAATCCCGGTGGACGAAAAATTACGATGGAGCTGGCTCAGGAAATTCGTGATTTGAAGCTGCCGGGTATCGTTGTTGCTGAGGATAACAAGCGCTATTACCCCTATGGCGATCTGGCCGCCCATATATTAGGATTTACGGGGGCCTACAGCCAGGGACTTACCGGCCTTGAGGCCAAACATGAAGACAAGCTGAAAGGGTTCGATGGCGGAATATCCTATCTGTCCGATGCAGGCGGCAGAATCATGCCCGGCTCTTCGGAAAAATACGTGGAGCCCCGTGACGGTCTGAATTTAGAGTTAACGATTGATAAATCGATTCAGTCCATTATGGAGCGGGAGCTGGATCAGGCCATGGTGAAGTATCAGGCCAATGGAGCCTGGTCAATTGCCATGAATCCCAAGACAGGAGAGATATTGGCGATGGCCAGCAGGCCGGGATACTCACCTGCCAGCTACCAGGATTTCTCGGCCGAGACTTATAATCGCAACTTACCGATCTGGATGACCTATGAGCCGGGCTCGACGTTCAAGATTATTACACTTGCCGCTGCCCTCGAAGAGGACAAGGTGGATCTGAAGAACGATCACTTTTTCGATGGTGGTGCCGTGGAGGTTGGAGGAGCGAGACTGCGCTGCTGGAAAAAAGGCGGTCATGGCAGCCAAACCTTCATGGAGGTTGTGCAGAACTCCTGTAACCCGGGCTTTGTGGCATTGGGCCAGAAACTGGGTAAGGAAAGTCTGTTCCAGTATATCCGCGATTTTGGCTTTGGAGCGAAGACGGGCATTGATTTGAACGGAGAAGAGAACGGAATCCTGTTCAAGCTTGATAAAGTCGGGCCTGTTGAGCTGGCCACAACGGCGTTTGGCCAAGGGGTATCGGTTACACCGATTCAACAGGTCGCGGCAGTATCTGCTGCCATTAACGGAGGTAAATTGTTCAAGCCGCACGTAGCCAAGGCGTGGATCAATCCGGAGACGGGGGAGACGGTTGAGGAAATCGAGCCGGAGCTCGTCAGACAAGTAATCTCGGAAGAAACATCCAAGCAGGTGCGCGAGGCGCTGGAAAGCGTCGTAGCCAAGGGAACCGGTCGCCCGGCTTTCATCGACGGCTATCGAGTCGGCGGGAAGACAGGAACCGCCCAGAAGGTCATTAATGGACGCTACTCGTCAACGGAGCATATCGTATCCTTTATCGGGTTTGCACCTGCGGACGACCCTGAGATCGTGGTCTACACAGCCGTTGACAACCCGAAGGGCATTCAGTTCGGTGGCGTCGTGGCTGCTCCCATCGTGCAGAACATTCTGGAGGATGCACTGCACTACATGAATGTTCCGCCGCGTAAAGATCAGCTTGCCCGCGAGTACAAATACGGCGAGACACCAACGGTGACCGTGCCGAACCTGGTCGGGGCGACGGTTCAGGATTTGTATGAGGATCTGAATATGAATTTCATGCTGGCTAGGTCCGGGACCGGCAATACGGTCATTTCCCAGGCGCCAAAGCCGGGAAGCCGGGTGGAGCGAGGCTCTACTATTCGGATTTATATGGGTGAAGACCCCGAGGAATCGAAACACGAACATTAATGGCATCATCCAGCCGGCAAGCGGGTCGGATGATGCAGATATATAGAGAGAGGGATAACAATGAAATTGAAGCAATTATCATCCGTGTTGGCTGCTGCTGTGATCGATGGATCCGGAGATGTTGAAATTACGGGGATTGAAACGGACTCCAGACAAGTGAAACCGGGGGATTTGTTCATTTGCTTGCCGGGTCATACGGTAGATGGACATCTGTTTGCTGCCCAGGCCGCGGAGAAAGGCGCAGCCGCACTCGTCGTTGAGCGTAAGCTCGAGGTTGATCTTCCGCAGGTTATCGTAAAAGACAGCCGTTTTGCGATGGCAGGCTTGGCTAACACCTTTTTCGATCAGCCGAGCGCCCGCATGAAGATGATCGGTGTAACCGGAACGAACGGCAAGACCACTACAACGTATTTGATTGAGACGATCATGAACGACCACGGCCTGAAGACCGGATTGATCGGAACGATTCAGATGAAATACGGCAATCAGTCTTTCCCGATGCCGAGAACGACACCGGAGGCACTGGAGCTTCAGCGTTACTTGAACGACATGGCTAACGCAGGCACCGAGTGCTGTGTGATGGAGGTATCCTCGCATGCACTTGAGCAGGGCCGGGTGAAGGGGACGGATTTCCGGACCGCCATATTCACGAATCTGACGCAGGATCATCTGGACTATCACCACACCATGGAAGAGTACCGCGGAGCGAAAGGGTTATTTTTCTCCCGGCTGGGCAACGCTTTTGCCAAGGATGAAAAATCGCGCAAATATGCAGTATTGAATGCGGATGATGATGCTTCCGCTTATTTTGCGAAGATTACCGCTGCCGAAGTAATTACTTACGGTTTGGGAGAAGATGCGGATGTGCGGGCCAGCAACATATCGATCACTGCTCAAGGCACCTCGTTCCATGTGGACACATTCCGTGGCAGCGCAGATATTTCGATTCGCATGGTAGGGAAGTTCAATGTATATAACGCGATGGCAGCCATCGCTGCAGCGCTTCTCGAGGGCGTGCCGCTTGAGGACATCAAGAGCAGCCTGGAGTCCGTTCCCGGAGTGGATGGACGCGTGGAGGTTGTGGATGAGGGCCAGCCGTACGCTGTAATCGTGGATTATGCGCATACGCCGGACGGTCTCGAAAACGTGCTTCGTACCGTTAATGAATTCGCGGAAGGCCGTGTGCTCACGGTATTCGGCTGCGGTGGTGACCGGGATCGGACCAAGCGGCCGATCATGGGCAAAATTGCCGCGAAATATAGCGATGTTGTATTGGTGACTTCCGATAACCCGCGTACCGAGGACCCGGATTTGATTCTGAAGGATATCGAAGCCGGCTTGATTGAGGACGGAGTGGCAGCAGAAAGCTACAATCTCATTGTTGATCGCAGGAAGGCGATTGAAAAGGCTATTGAAATGGCAAGCCCGGGCGATGTAGTATTGATTGCGGGGAAAGGTCATGAGACCTACCAGCTGATTGCGGGCGAAGTGCTTGATTTTGACGACCGCATCGTAGCCAAAGACGCGATAAGGGGCAGACAAAAGTGATCCATAAATCATTAAAGAGCATCGCCGACCTGTGCGGCGGCACGCTCTCACGTAACCAAGATGCCAACATCATCATTCAAGGAGTCGGTACTGACTCCCGAACCATACAGCCCGGCAATCTGTTTGTTCCGATTGTGGGCGAGAAGTTTGACGGACACGAGTTCGCCGAAAGCGTGCTTGCAAGCGGAGCGGGCGCGGCGTTCTGGCAGCGGGATCATCAGCCTGTTCCCGATCTGCCGCTCATTCTCGTTGAGGATACATTGACGGCGCTTCAATCGCTGGCTGCGGCGTATTTATCGGAGACCAGTGCGAAGGTAGTCGGAATTACCGGCAGCAATGGTAAAACCACGGTTAAGGACATGGTGTCTGCGCTGCTAGAGACCACGTATAAAGTGCACAAGACACAAGGCAATTACAACAACCATATCGGACTTCCGCTGACCGTACTGGCCATGAAAGAAGATACCGACATCATCGTGCTTGAGATGGGTATGAGTGGACGGCATGAGATCGAACTGCTCTCGACCATAGCACGCCCGGATATGACCGTGATTACCAATATTGGCGAAGCCCATATGCTGCAGCTCGGTTCCCGGGAGGAAATCGCTCGCGCCAAGCTGGAGATCATCAGCGGCATGAAGCCAGGCGGATTGCTGATCTACCATGGAGACGAACCGTTGATCGATCAGGTGCTTGCGGAAGAGTCTACGGTGAAGCCGGAGGGGTTGAACACCTTTACGTTTGGGAATCAGGAGACTAACGACGATTACCCAACTGGATTGATGTTTCATGCCAGAGGCATCATCTTCACGTCGAACCGACATGCAGGAGAAGGCTTCAGCCTGCCGCTTCTCGGGCGTCACAACGTGGTTAACGCACTCGCGGCGATGGCGGTTGCCGCTCATTTGGGCATCGGCGATGAAGCCATTCGCAGCGGGTTTGCCAATTTGAAGCTGTCCAGCATGCGAATTGAAGCGGTGGAGACCCCGTTTGGGGTTACTGTGCTGAACGATGCCTATAATTCAAGTCCGACGGCGGTCAAGGCGGCTGTGGATGTGCTGGGCGATATGAAAGGCTATCGCAAACGGATCGCCGTTCTCGGGGACATGCTGGAACTTGGTCAGCGGGAAGGGGAGTTCCACGCGGAGATAGGAGACTATTTATCTCCGGACAATGCGGATCTTGTGTTTACCTACGGGCCGCTGTCGGTTCATACGGCGGAGAGAGCAAAGCTGCGCTTCCCTGATGGGGCCGTGCTTTCCTTCACCGATAAAGAGAAGCTGATTGCATCTGTGCTTGAGCACGTATCCGAGAAGGATATCGTATTAGTGAAAGCCTCGCGCGGTATGAGGCTGGAGCACGTGGTCGATGCTTTGAAGGCCCTGCCTGGCGGCAACAACGGAGTGAGGGGGTGAGCTGATGGACTTTCAACTGCTGTTACTGACGATCGGTGTAGCGTTTATACTTGCGGTAATTTCGGCTCCGCTTCTCATTCCGCTGCTGCGGCGGATGAAGTTCGGCCAGCAGGTCCGGGACGACGGACCACAGAGCCACTTGAAAAAAGCGGGGACGCCAACGATGGGCGGCGTAGTCATCCTGCTTGCTTTTACGCTGACTTATATTAAATTCTCGCCTGTCGATACGGATTTCTACGTGCTGATCGTAGCGACACTTGGCTTCGGGCTGATTGGATTTCTTGACGATTATATTAAGATCGTATTTCGCAGGTCATTAGGACTCACGGCCCGGCAGAAGCTGTTTGGACAGCTTCTGTTTTCCGGTATTATGTGCTGGCTGCTAATCTCCAATGGACATAGCACTGCTATCAGTGTGCCGGGCATCGACTGGTCCTTTGACTGGGGACCTTGGTTCTACTATCCGTTTATCGTCATCATGATGCTTGCCATCAGCAATGCCGTCAACTTCACGGACGGATTGGACGGTCTGCTGTCCGGTGTCAGTGCGATTGCTTTTGGAGCCTATGCGATTGTAGCCATCCAGTCGACCTCGTTTGCAGCGGCATTCTGCGCGGCGGCGATGATCGGTGCGGTGCTGGGCTTCCTCGTATTTAACGCACACCCCGCAAAGGTGTTTATGGGAGATACGGGATCTCTGGGAATCGGAGGGGCTATTGGTGCGATTGCCATCGTAACCAAGAGCGAGCTGCTATTCCTGATTGTCGGCGGGGTATTCGTCATAGAGATGCTGTCGGTCGTGCTTCAGGTAGCCTCATTCAAAACCAGAGGCAAGCGTATATTCAAAATGAGCCCGATCCATCACCATTACGAATTGTCCGGATGGTCGGAGTGGCGCGTAGTCATTACATTTTGGGCCGTGGGACTGATACTTGCGGGACTTGGACTTTATATCAACAAGGGGTTGTAACATATGAAGCAGCTAGATGATTATCGGGATAAAAAAGTCGTTGTGCTGGGTTTGGCCAAAAGCGGAGTGCAGGTAGCTAAGGTACTGCATCAGGCCGGAGCCTCGGTCATCGTTAACGATAGAAAGGAAAGAGAACAGTGTCCTGAAGCTTCGGAGCTCGAGGCTTTGGGTATTTCTGTTATTTGTGGTGGACATCCCGATGACCTGATTGATCCCGGTGTGGCGCTTCTTGTCAAAAATCCCGGGATTCCGTATTCCGTCCCTCCTGTCCGGAAGGCGCTTGAGCTGGAGATACCGATTGTGACAGAAGTCGAGGTGGCCTATCACCTGTGTGAAGCGCCGATCATAGGGATCACGGGCTCCAATGGCAAGACAACGACAACAACTTGGGTGGGCAAGCTGCTGGAGAGCGCAGGACTGTCACCGATTGTAGCCGGAAATATCGGCACGCCTCTGTCCGAGGCAGCTGCGGAAGCAACTCCGGACAACTGGATGGTTGTAGAGCTGAGCAGTTTTCAATTAAAAGGAACAGAGGAGTTCCGGCCGCGCATTGCTTGTCTTCTCAACATTGCGGAGACACATCTGGATTACCATGGCGGAATGGACGATTATATCTCCTCCAAGGCCAGGCTGTTTGTCAATCAGACTGCGGATGATACCGCTGTGCTCAATTGGGATGATCCCGTGTGCAGAAATCTTGTCCCGTATATCAAGGCGCGCATTATTCCTTTCTCGATGACTGAGAGCCTTCGCGAAGGGGTTTACCTTTCGACGCCGTATGCTCCGGGTTCGCAGGATTCGGATGAAGATGAGGGTGATGTAGGGCGCACCATTATTTATACAGACGGTGAAGGTTTTACGCATGAGATCATCCGTGTGGAGAACATCGGACTGCCTGGGAGATTCAATGTGGATAATGCCTTAGCTGCTTGTGCGATCGCCATTGCAGCCGGAGTTGCGCCTGATCAGTTGGAAGGTGCTTTGTCCAGCTTCCGCAGTGTCGAGCACCGTCTTGAATTTGTTGCCGAGCTTCAGGGGATTTCCTATTACAACAACTCCAAGGCAACCAACTCCAAAGCAACGAATATGGCTCTGACTTCTTTCAAAGAACCTATCATATTGATTGCAGGTGGGCTTGATCGGGGTTCGGATTACGAGGATTTGATTCCTTCCATGCAAGGAAGGGTGAAAGCTGTCGTACTGATTGGCGAAACGAAGGAGAAAATCGCGAATGCTGCAGCCAAAGCGGGATTAAAGGACATCATACTCGTCGATAATGGGAAGGACGCCGCCGCAACCTTGACCTCGGCTGTCCGGAAAGCTTCTGAACTTGCGGAGAGCGGAGACATTGTTCTTCTATCTCCCGCATGTGCGAGCTGGGACATGTTTCCTTCCTTTGAGGTACGAGGAAGCATTTTTAAAGAGGCGGTGCATAACCTTTAAGTAGGGGGGTGGATAAGCCCCTACTAAGGATGTACGAGGTGGCCTTTCCATGAACAAGAACCGCCAGGCGCCCGATCTGTGGCTGCTTATCTGTATTTTGGCCCTGCTGGCCATCGGAATCGTCATGGTATACAGCGCGGGCTCCGTGCTCGCTTTTCATGACTATGGCGATAAATTTTATTTTGTGAAGCGTCAGCTGTTTTTTGCCTGTCTGGGCCTTGCTGCGATGTATTTCACATCCAAGATTGACTTCCGGGTCTGGAAGAAGTATAGCAAGCTTGCGCTTCTGGCCTGCTTTTTCCTCCTTGTTATCGTTCTTATTCCGGGTGTCGGCGTTGTGCGCGGCGGGGCCAGAAGCTGGCTTGGCATCAGCTCATTTGGCATTCAGCCCTCTGAATTTATGAAACTCGGTATGATTCTGTTTCTATCGCGCTGGCTCAGTAAACAGGACTACGATATTACGTCGTTTACGAAGGGACTTCTGCCGCCTCTTGGTTTGATTGGACTGGCATTTGGACTGATTATGCTGCAGCCGGATCTGGGGACAGGAGCCGTCATGCTGGGAGCTGCGATGATGATCGTATTCACCGCAGGGGCACGGATGAAGCATCTGGGCTTCCTTGCTTTAGGCGGAATAGCAGGCTTCATAGGCTTGATTCTGGCAGCTCCGTACCGGCTGAAGCGGATTACCGGGTTTCTGGATCCTTGGTCTGACCCGCTGGGCGCAGGCTATCAGATTATTCAATCCCTTTATGCGATTGGGCCGGGCGGTCTTGGTGGACTCGGTCTTGGCATGAGTCGTCAGAAGTACGCTTATGTGCCTGAGCCGCAGACTGACTTTATATTCTCGATCCTGGCTGAAGAACTCGGGTTTATTGGCGGTCTCATCGTACTGCTCTTGTTTGCTGCCTTGGTGTGGCGGGGCATGAGAGTGGCCATGACCGTACCGGATAGCTTTGGCAGCCTGCTGGCTGTAGGAATCGTAGGCATGGTCGCCATCCAGGTCGTGATCAATATCGGTGTGGTTATCGGCTTGATGCCGGTGACAGGAATTACGCTGCCGCTCATCAGTTACGGGGGCAGTTCACTGACACTGATGCTGACGGCCCTTGGCATTCTATTAAATATTTCCCGTTATGCGAGGTGAAGGGTATGCGTGTCGTATTGACCGGCGGCGGAACGGGGGGACATATTTACCCCGCCGTTGCCATAGCAAGACAATGTGAGAAGGAAGATCCGAAGACGGAGTTTTTATATATTGGAGGCCAGCGCGGCCTCGAAAGCAAACTGGTGCCCCAAGAGAAGCTGCCATTTGAGAGCATTGACATCACCGGGTTCCGGCGCAAGCTGTCGTTTGATAACGTCAAAACGATTATGCGTTTCTTCAAAGGCGTGAAGCGATCCAAGGCATTGCTGAGGGAGTTCAAGCCCGATGTCGTGATCGGTACAGGCGGATATGTGTGCGGTCCGGTCGTTTATGCAGCCGCCAAGCTCGGCATACCGACCATGATTCATGAGCAGAATGCGATACCGGGGCTAACCAACCAGTTCCTCAGCCGTTATGCGGACACGGTCGCGGTCAGCTTTGAAGGTTCGGAATCCTCTTTTCCGAAAGCCAAAAGAACGGTTTATACAGGAAATCCACGCGCGACAACGGTATTAACCGCCAATCGTGAACGTGGATTTGCTACGCTTGGCATCCCGATGGAAGCCCAAGTCGTTCTTATCGTTGGAGGAAGCCGTGGGGCCAAGGCGATCAATAACGCCATGATGGGCATGGCGCCGTTTCTTCATAAGCTGCCTGGCGTGCACTTTGTGTTCGTAACAGGCGATACGTATTTCGAGAATACGCGTGAATCCATTTTAGCGCAGCTCGGCACGATGCCTAATCATCTTCATATCATGCCATACATTCATAATATGCCGGAGGTGCTTGCGGCCACTTCGCTGATCGTGAATCGTGCCGGGGCATCGTTCCTGGCTGAGATCACGTCGCTTGGTATTCCATCTGTACTTATACCTTCTCCTAACGTTACCAACAACCATCAGGAGGCGAATGCAAGGCAGTTGGAAGAAGCGGGCGCATCCAGCATGATACTTGAAAAGGATTTGACGGCAGAAACGCTGTTTGGAAAGCTTGAGGAGATTATGACCAGTCGCTCGACCAGAGAGACGATGTCAGCCGCTTCGAAAAAGCTTGGCAAACCGGATTCGGCTGCCGTTATGGTCGAAGAAATCCGCCGGTTAACCGGCAAACGCTAAAACGGCTGGGCGATTGTCACACACCTATGGAGCCTGACATAAGATACTCTATAATCGTGACACACCCATGAGGCCGGCATTACTGACAGCGGCCATCTCCTTCGTTAAGCAGAAGGAATGGCCTTTTGGTTTTGAAAGTCAAGGGAGGTTTATTTAAAATGCAGCAGTGGAAATCGCTACTATCTGAAGCCAATGTCGGAGCCGTGTTATGGAATGAACCGCTGGCAAAATATACGACGTGGAAAATAGGCGGACCAGCCGATTGCCTGATTATTCCTGAGAACAAGGAACAGCTCAAGGAACTGGTCACTCTTCTCCATGCCCATCGTATTCATTGGACGCAACTCGGGCGCGGTTCAAACATGTTAGTTGCCGATAAGGGCATTAGGGGAGCGGTCATCAAGCTGGGCCAGGGATTTGAGGAGCTTCATTTTGACGGAGAGACAGTAACTGCAGGCGGTAGTCTGTCTTTTGTCAAACTCAGTGTTCTGGCCGGAAAACAAGGATTAGCCGGTCTTGAGTTTGCCGGAGGTATTCCTGGGTCAGTTGGAGGTGCCGTTTACATGAATGCAGGCGCCCATGGGTCTGATGTGTCACGCATATTCAAGTCCGCTGACATTGTACTGGAAACAGGGGAATTGGTTACGTATGCTGCGAAAGATATGGCGTTTGATTACCGACACTCCATTCTGCATGAACGAAAAGGGATTGTGACTGAAGCGGTATTTGGGCTCCGTCAAGGAGACCGCAAAGAAATTTCAGCTGTTATGGCCTCTTACAAGGACCGTCGCCGGCGTACACAGCCGCTCCAATCCGCAACCGCAGGCAGTGTATTCCGCAACCCGCCTGGCGACCATGCCGCAAGGTTGATTGAGGCTGCTGGCCTCAAGGGCCTACGGATCGGGGGCGCAGAAGTTTCTTTACAGCATGCCAATTTCATTGAGAACACCGGTCAAGCGACAGCAGAGGACGTGCTCGCTTTGATGGAACGCATCAAGGAAACCATCTCAGAGAAGAACGGAATTCATATGGTGCCTGAGGTGTACGTTCTGGGCGAGCGGTAAACTCGGAGGTGATACATTGGACAAATTGGTGATTGAGGGTGGAAGGCCCCTATCAGGAACCATACGTATCCATGGAGCAAAAAATGCAGCTTTACCTATTCTAGCAGCAAGTCTTCTTGCAGAAGGGACTGTAAGATTAAGCAATGTCCCGCATCTGCTGGATATTGAAGTGATGCTAAGCATTCTTGGCCGTCTTGGCTCCAAATGCAAGCATGAGCTGGAGACGGTTACCGTGGATACCTCGTCTGCCAATTCGTTTCATGTCCCGGAAGATTTAATGAAGCAGATGCGATCCTCCATCTTTTTGATGGGACCTCTGCTGGCCCGTTTTGGTGAAGTGACGATCTATCAGCCCGGGGGCTGTGCGATCGGGGAACGCAAGATCGACCTCCACCTTCAGGGATTGCAGGCACTGGGTGCGGAAATCGAGGAGAGCAACGATAAAATCCATTGCAGAGCAAGCCGATTGATCGGAACGGATATTCATCTCGATTTTGCCAGCGTAGGGGCAACGGAGAATATCATGATGGCAGCAGCAACGGCACTTGGCACAACGGTGCTCACCAATGCAGCCAGAGAGCCTGAAATTCAAGACCTTCAGCATTTCCTGAACAAGATGGGAGCCAACATTATCGGTGCCGGAACGGATACGATTACGATCCACGGCGTGGAGCGTCTTACGCCTTGCGAGTATGAGATCATACCGGATCGGATCGTAGCGGGAACCGTCATGATTGCAGCCGCCGTCACCCGGGGAAGTGTTACGCTTACAAAGACCAATCCCTCTCATTTAACTTCTCTTATACATGTGCTGAAGCGCGCCGGTGTTCAAACCAGTGTATGCAATGATATAATAAACATAAGCTGTATGAGCCGTCCCAAAGCTGTTGAACGAATTGTGACTTCGCCTTATCCTTCTTTCCCGACCGATTTGCAGTCCCAGGTCATGGTCTTGTTGTCCTTGGCCGATGGATTTAGTGTTATGAAAGAAACGGTATTTGAGGGACGGTTCAAACATGTGGAGGAACTCTCCCGCATGGGAGCAGACATTTCCACGGATCTGAACTATGCGTTTATACGCGGTGTTCAGAGAATTTACGGAGCCACTGTGGAGGCAACCGATCTTCGGGCTGGAGCGGCGCTCGTCATTGCCGGTTTGGCCGCGCAGGGAACGACCGTGGTGGAGCAAGTTCACCATATTGATCGCGGTTATGATCGTATTGAAAACATGTTCCAAGGTTTAGGTGCACGGATCTATCGTCAGTCTCCTGTGCCCAAACCGCTTGATTTAGCCAATTGAGGTCCTGAGCATCCCCTCCAGAGGAGGGGATAACAGGTCTTTATGGAGAGAGTGGATATGTCCAAGACACATATGCCTGTCCTTAAGCAGGACAAGCCCAAACCGAAAACAGCCAGGAAAATTATATGGATTCTTTTGCTGCTGTTTGCAGCGCTGCTGACGATTCTCTTTTTCCGATCGCCGGTCAGCCAAGTTACCGAGATTCATTTTACAGGCAATACGTTTAATACCAATGAGCAGCTTACTAAGCAAAGCGGACTTCGCATAGGAGACCAATATTTCAGCGTAGAGCCTAAAGATGTGCAGGAACGCCTCGTGGGTCTGGGAACTATCAAGTCGGCTGAAGTGGTCAAGAGCTTTCCGGGTGAGGTGCGAATCGCGGTTACGGAGCATCCTACGGTCGCCTATGAGCTGTCGGAGAACGGAGAACTTCAAGCGATTCTGGCAAGCGGTACTTCCGTTCCTGTTACAGCGAGCGGTATCGCCGTGGAGAAGCCGATCCTGACCAAGTGGGATCCATCGGACCCGAACAAGGCTATGTTAAGTGAAGTGCTTGCGGAGATTCCCAATAGTTTGACCTCGGACATCTCGGAAATCATGCCTTCACCGACGGTCTCTTTCCCGGACCGGATCAAGTTGTACACACGTTCCAAATTCGAAGTCATCACTACGGTTTCCCTGCTTCGGGATAAAGTAGAGTACCTGAGTCAGGTTACCGAAATGGAGCGGCCGGGTGTGATTACGATGCTGGAAGCAGACGCTTATGTACCGTTTGAACAAGAAGTTACAGAAGAGTCAGAGGAAGGGCAATAACCCCCTACTCAGGAATAGGAATAAATGGTACAATTGAAAGTATTGACAACTTGTTTCGGTTCTTCTTTTTTGAATGACTTTTACGGCCTGTTATAGCAAATGTTGGCAGTAAAAAAAATGTTGAAAAAAGAGGGAAAGACCTGCGAGTGTGGAATAAGTAGAAATGTATTCTTTATTATCAAATTAATTTGCTAAAAACAGGAGGTGCCAGGGCTTGAGCAACAATGACATCATTGTTAGTTTGGACATCGGTACATCCAAAGTTCGTGCTATTATTGGGGAAGTTAATAATGGAACCTTTAATATTATTGGAGTTGGATCTGCCGACTCGGAGGGAATTCGCAAGGGTGCAATTGTAGATATCGACCAGACCGTACAATCCATTCGCAGCGCTGTAGATCATGCGGAGCGTATGGTCGGTATTCAAATATCCGAAGTATATGTCGGCATTTCCGGAAATCATATCGGACTTCAATCCAGCCATGGAGTTGTGGCAGTATCGAACGAGGATCGAGAAATTGGCGAAGAGGACATCGACCGCGTGCTGAAGGCAGCGGAGGTCGTGGCGCTTCCACCTGATCGTGAAATTATCGATGTGGTTGCTAAACAGTTTGTAGTTGACGGTTTGGAAGGAATCTCAGATCCGCGAGGAATGATCGGCGTGAGGCTTGAGGTAGAAGCGACGATTATTACTGGCGCCAAAACGGCAATACATAATCTGTTACGATGCGTGGAGAAATCAGGCCTGAAAGTGAAGGATCTGGTGTTGATTCCGCTTGGTGCCGGACAACTCGCCTTGTCGAAGGATGAGAAAACGATGGGTTCGGTACTGGTGGACGTCGGAGCAGGCTCAACCACGCTGGCTGTGTTTGAGGGAGGCAGCATTGCCGCAACCTCGACGCTTCCGGTTGGTGGCGATTTTGTTACGAATGATGTTGCATATGGACTGCGAACTCTGACGGATCAAGCAGAGAAGGTGAAATTGAAGTATGGATGCGCACTGATTGAGAGTGCCGCGCCCGAAGTAACTTTTAAAGTGACGAGAATTGGAAGCAATGTGGACAAGGAGTTCACTCAAGAAGATCTGGCAGCTATCATAGAACCTCGTATTCAGGAAATCTTCCAATTGGTAAGCCAAGAAATTAAACGCTTGGGTTACAGTGAGCTTCCTGGTGGTTATATACTTACTGGGGGCACTATGTCCATGCCTGGTGTGCTGCAGGTGGCACAAAATGAGCTGGCGACTTCCGTACGGATTGCTGTTCCGGATTTTATCGGTGTTCGTGATCCGGGATACTGCAGCGGAGTCGGCATCCTCCATAATGCAATCCGGAATGTACGTGTACGCAATACAGGAGGAAGCAACAACAGCAGCGGAAACAGCAAGAAACCGGTGAACCGCGCGAAGCAGCAAAATCCTGTCGCAGCAACTCAGGAGACCAGCCAGAAGCCGGGATTTATTGAACGCCTGAAAAAGATGTTCAGCGAGTTTATATAGCGGATTCATTCGACAGTGGACGTGCCATCCACGCACATTGAGGGGGAGATGGATTAGATGTTGGAATTCGATTTTGAAATGGATAGCTTGGCTCAAATAAAAGTAATCGGAGTAGGTGGCGGCGGAAGCAACGCTGTTAACCGAATGATTGAGAATGGTGTGCAGGGTGTTGAATTTATAACGGTAAATACGGATGCTCAGGCACTTCATCTTGCTAAATCCGAACACAAATTGCAAATCGGGGATAAGTTGACTCGCGGCCTTGGTGCTGGTGCCAATCCTGATGTCGGCAAGAAGGCCGCCGAAGAATCCCGTGATTTGATTATGAACACCCTGAAGGGTGCGGATATGGTATTCGTTACAGCTGGTATGGGCGGCGGAACCGGAACAGGCGCAGCTCCTGTCATAGCTGAAATTGCTAAGGAGTGCGGGGCATTAACGGTTGGGGTTGTCACTCGTCCGTTTACGTTCGAAGGACGCAAGCGTGCTTCCCAAGCGGAGCTTGGCATTGAAGCATTGAAAGAGAAAGTGGACACACTCATCGTCATTCCGAATGATCGCTTGCTGGAGATCGTGGATAAGAAGACACCGATGCTGGAAGCGTTCCGAGAAGCTGATAACGTATTGCGTCAGGCCGTTCAGGGCATTTCTGATCTGATCCAAGTACCGGGTCTGATCAACCTTGACTTCGCCGACGTGAAGACCATCATGACAGAACGCGGATCTGCGCTGATGGGTATTGGACTGGCTACCGGTGAGAACCGTGCCTCTGAAGCTGCCCGCAAGGCAATTATGAGCCCGCTGCTTGAGACCTCTATTGAGGGAGCACGTGGTGTTATCATGAATATTACAGGAGGAGCCAATCTCTCCTTGTATGAAGTAAATGAAGCGGCCGAGATCGTAACCTCAGCTTCCGATCCGGAAGTGAACATGATCTTCGGTGCGATTATCGAGGAAAGCATGAAGGAAGAAATCAAGGTAACGGTGATCGCTACCGGCTTTGAGAGCAAACCTTCACCGATCCCTCCTGGACGTCGCCCTGCAATGCCTCAAGGGGAACAACAACAGCAGCAGCAGCAGGCAACGGACAAGAGCAATGTGAATCTGAAGCCGTTTGGCAATCAGAACGGCAATGATCAGCTCGATATTCCTACATTCCTTCGCAATCGTTCCCGTAATAATGATTAATTCGAATAAGCCTGTGCTTCGTCATCCTGATGAAGACAGGTTTATTTTTTTTATCTTTCTCCACAGCCTTGCCATACCACATCCCATCCCATCCATAAGAGAGTAAGAAGTAAATAGTGCTGATGCTGTCACACTTTCACGAATAAAGGTTCAGGTGCTCAAACGCTGCGTAACATATGGATATTCCCCTGGTTTTTTCCCAAGATCAAGATGGTTGACTGACGAGCGGAGAGTCCTCTTGGCTCCGGTTTCTAAAAACTGCCCTTCATCGACAAAAAAAGTCTGTAATCGGCCCACAGGTTTAGACAGACTTTGAATTCTATTCTTTTTATACTAGTAACATCTCCCATTGCCCAGAAAACAACAGAAGCATAACGGAAGTGGATTTTTCGACTAGGCAGGTGAACAACCTGGTTGTTTATATTGATCTCATATTTTTGGCAAACCTCGTCATTGACGGCATATTGCTGGCGTTAACCGCCTGGATGCGCAGGGTCAAACCAAGATGGTGGAGGCTAGTGTTATCTTCCGTGGTAGGCGCACTGTATGTTGTCATGATGTTTGTCCCGCAATTGTCGTTTTTGTACACCTTTCTCATTAAGTTTGGACTTTCATTGATTATGCTCTGGATTGCTTTTGGATTTGCAAGCTTGCAGAGTTACCTTCGTCATTTGGGAGCTTTTTATATGGTGAATTTTGCCGCAGCCGGAGGTATTATCGGATTTCATTATCTGGTGCAAAATTCGGGAGAATTGTTCAGTGGGATATGGTATACGACATCGGGAGGGCTATCCTTTGAATTGAAGGTGGGATTCTGGTTTGCATGCATTACCTTTTTTGTAGTTGTATTCGCATTTAAGGCGGTTCAGACCACGAAACGTAAAACCGAGAACCGTGAAACCCTGTTAGGTGATGTCTCCGTATGGATTGGCAGCACCAAAATTTCCTGTGTGGGTTTGCTCGATACAGGAAACCAATTAAGCGATCCCTTGACGCGCACGCCCGTTATGGTGATGGAAGCAGCGCTATGGGAAGCTTATCTGCCCCAGGGCTGGAGCAAACAGCTGATGGAGGGGGAACCGGACAAATTAATTATGGGGCTGGGGGCAGAGGAATTTGACTGGCAGGACCGTCTGCGGTTAGTTCCGTACCGTGGTGTCAACCGGGGGGCCGCATTCATGCTTGCCCTAAAGCCCGACATGGTACGGATTGAACTGGGAGGACTGGAATACGTATCATCCAAAGTGTTGATTGGTCTTGATGGCGGAACGCTGTCCGGCGACAGGGCATACCGGGCCATTATCCATCCGGCTTTGACGGAGGGAGAGGGCACGCCCAAGGTTCATGCAGGTATTGCTCAGGAGGAAGCTTTACAACAGAATACCGAATCTAGCCTTGTTGAATCTGGTGAGGCGAAGACTGCGGGATAACGATGATAAAGCTATTTTCATAGTCTTCGAATCGTGTAATCTATATGGAATGCTGATGTAATCTTTGAAACTCTTATGGAAAGTTATCATGCCAAGCGAGGAAAACCGTGACTACACTTACGAAGTTATGTTGTCCCTTCGGGAAAACGTTTAGGAGGATACGAGATGCCCGTTAAATGGAGATTAGCATTGCAGCTGCAGTATTACCGCGTACTTTTTTTACTAGGCCTGAAGAGTCAGGAAATCTACTACATCGGAGGAAGTGAGGCGCTTCCGCCTCCGCTTACGAAAGAAGAAGAGGAGTTCTTGCTCAAGAAGCTGCCTTCCGGCGATGCAGCCACCCGCGCTATGCTGATCGAACGTAACCTGCGTCTGGTTGTGTACATTGCCCGCAAATTCGAGAACACCGGCATTAACATCGAGGATTTGGTATCGATTGGTGCGATCGGACTGATTAAAGCGGTGAATACTTTTGACCCGGAGAAAAAAATCAAGCTGGCTACATATGCCTCGCGCTGTATTGAAAATGAAATACTGATGTACCTGCGGCGGAATAACAAAACGCGAAGCGAGGTTTCTTTTGATGAACCGCTGAACATCGATTGGGATGGCAACGAATTGCTCTTATCCGATGTGCTGGGCACCGAGAATGACACCATCTACCGTAACATCGAAGAGCAGGTGGACCGGAAACTCCTGCAAAAAGCGCTTGATAAATTAAGCGACAGGGAACGCATGATTATGGAGCTTCGTTTCGGGCTTCAGGACGGGGAAGAAAAGACGCAAAAAGACGTGGCAGACCTGCTTGGAATCTCACAATCCTACATTTCCCGATTGGAGAAGAGAATTATTAAACGACTCCGCAAAGAATTCAACAAGATGGTGTAACTGGAAAACCTAAGGAATAAAATAACCCCCCTCGGAGATAATGTACAGTAATGTTTCTCCTTGGGAGGTTAGTCATCATGACGCGAAACAAAGTTGAAATTTGTGGTGTGGATACGTCAAAACTGCCGGTTCTGACGAATGTGGAAATGAGGGAGCTGTTCCATAATCTGCAGCAGAACAATGAACGATCAGCTCGAGAAAAACTGGTGAATGGCAACCTGAGACTGGTCCTCAGCGTCATCCAGAGGTTTAATAATCGGGGGGAGTTTGTTGATGATCTGTTTCAGGTAGGGTGCATTGGATTGATGAAAGCCATCGACAATTTTGATTTGTCGCAAAATGTTAAATTTTCCACTTATGCCGTACCGATGATTATCGGAGAAATACGTCGTTACTTAAGGGACAATAACCCGATTCGCGTCTCGCGATCCCTGCGTGATATTGCTTACAAGGCACTTCAGGTCCGGGATCAGCTGACAAATGCGAACTCGCGCGAACCGACGATTTTTGAAATTTCCGAAGCGCTGAATGTGCCCAAGGAAGATGTTGTTTTTGCACTCGATGCTATTCAAGATCCCGTGTCCTTGTTTGAGCCGATTTATCATGATGGCGGAGATCCGATTTATGTGATGGATCAAATCAGTGATGATAAGAACAAAGATGTATCCTGGATTGAAGAAATTGCACTCCGGGAAGCGATGCACAAGCTCGGACAACGTGAAAAAATGATTTTATCCATGCGGTTTTATGAAGGCAAAACCCAGATGGAAGTTGCTGATGAAATCGGCATCTCCCAAGCTCAGGTGTCCCGTCTGGAGAAGTCAGCGATCAAGCAAATGCAGAAGCATGTCAAAACTTAGGAAGACCAGCCATCAAACGAAAAGACAACGATCCCATTCAAGGGGTCGTTTTTTTAATTTAAGTAAGTTATTTTACTCATGCGGCTCATATACTGAACAGAGGGTATTTATGTAAACGGCATGCCCGATCCTCAAATACATCTAAGGTGTGAATGCTCATGATACCTGAAAATCAAATGGTGGGGAAAAAGATGAAAATTTCCGATTTTCAAACGAAGGATGTTATTAATATCATTGATGGCAAACGGCTGGGACAGATCAGTGATCTGGAACTCGACTTGCGGCAGGGTCGAATTGAAGCGATTGTTGTGCCGAGTTACGGCAAGTTTATGGGGCTGTTTGGCGGCGGGAGTGATCTGATCATCCCCTGGCGGAATATCGTGAAGATTGGTTCGGATGTAGTGCTTGTCAAGATGGAGGAGCTGCGAAGAATGCCGGAAGATCAGGAGCCGGTGGAATATCTGGATCGCCCGGATCGCCATGATCGGCGCAGCTTCTGACAAGCCGCCAATCGGTTGATGTGTCTCCAGCGTATGTTTTCTGTTACACTGGGATAGAGGTGAAATGTTCATGGAACCGTTTGTGAGTCAGGAGAAGCAGACACCGAGTCTGTTCGTGCTGGAAAAATGGGGAAGGGAAACGGAGGCTGCTGCGATTTCAGCCGGTTTCACAGGCCGGCAAGGAGGCGTTAGCCGGGTACCATATGACAGTCTGAACTTGGCCTTTCATGTCGGAGATGAACCGGGTGACATTGTAGAGAACCGGAAATTAACCGCTGCGTCCCTTGGGTTTTCACTGGAGGACTGGACCTGTGGTGAACAGGTGCATGGCGTTCAGATTGGTGTCGTTCATGAAGAGGACAGAGGCAGAGGAAGCTTGGATCGGACCTCGGCCTTTCAAAATACAGACGGACTTGTGACCCATGTCCCCGGCGTGCTGCTGACTTCCTTCTACGCGGATTGCGTGCCATTGTATTTTTGGGACCCCGTTTCGGGTGCTGTCGGTTTGGCCCATGCCGGCTGGAAGGGAACGGTAGGCCGTATTGCTGAAGAAATGGTCGCCAAGATGGCCCTGGAGTATGGCAGCATGCCGCAGAATATTCGTACAGCCATCGGTCCGTCGATAGGCGAGTGCTGCTATGAGGTGGATGATCGGGTCATGGATCGTGTCCGTGATATTGGATTCGGGGGGCTTACGCCAGAGGAAGCTGCAAAATCAGCCCTGTATATCGACAAGGGACGCGGAAAATACATGCTGAACTTGAAAGAAATAAACAGACACATTATGATTAAAGCAGGAATATTGGCGGAACATATCGAATGTACTTCATGGTGTACAAGCTGCAATCACGATCTGTTCTTCTCCTACCGCAAGGATGGAGGGACAACGGGTCGTATGGCAAGTTGGATCGGGATGAGAAAGAGGTGAGTCGTCCCTTGAGTTTGATGGAACGTATCGATCAGGTGGAACAGCGAATAACGGAGGCTTGCGCAAGAAGCGGCAGGGACCGGAATGAAGTGAATATGATTGCGGTCACTAAATATGTCTCCTTGGATAAAACAGCTTCGGTACTGGATCAGGGACTTCAGCATATCGGCGAGAACCGCTGGCAGGACGCCCAGGAGAAGTGGAACGCCCTTGGAGACCGTGGAACGTGGCATTTCATCGGGCACCTGCAGACCAACAAGGTCAGGGATGTCATTGATAAATTTCAATATATTCATTCACTTGACCGCTTGTCCTTAGCCCATGAGCTGGAGAAGAGGGCTGCAGCGCTGAACTTTCAGGTATCCGCCTTTATGCAAGTTAATATCTCGGGCGAGGAATCCAAGTACGGATTGGCTCCTGAGAAAGCAGCCGAGTTCTTGAAGGAAATCAACAGTCTTTCACACGTAAAGGTAACCGGACTCATGACCATGGCTCCATATGAGTCGTCAGCGGAGCAGACGCGTCCTGTATTTCGTGGTTTAAGACAACTAAGAGATGAGCTGAATGAGCAGGCGCTGACATTGGAGCCGTTGACTGAATTGTCCATGGGTATGTCCAATGACTTTGAAGTTGCCATAGAAGAAGGGGCTACCTGGGTGCGTCTCGGCTCAATTTTAGTAGGTAAAGAGGAGGATTGACGATGGGCGTGATGAACCGGTTTATGAATTTCTTGGGACTGCAAGAGGAAGAAGAAGTTGTGGAACGCGAGGTTCTTGCCTCGCAGGACGAGCCGGTGGAGGCAACCCCGTTTGATCATCGGAAAAATCAAAAAAATGCAAATATCGTCAGCATTCATTCACAGAAGAACGTTAAGGTTGTATTAGTGGAGCCGCGTTCATATGATGAAGCACAGGAGATTGCAGATCATCTGCGGTCATTCCGAACAGTTGTCGTTAATCTGCAGCGCGTACGCAATGATCAGGCGCTGCGCATTATCGATTTTCTCAGCGGAACGGTATATGCGCTTAGTGGCGGAATCTCCAAGGTAGGGGGGAATATCTTCCTATGCACGCCGGATACCGTCGAGATTCAAGGTTCCATCTCCGAGATTTTAGCAGACGAGCATGAATATAACAGAATGAGGTGATCTAGGCTTTGAGCAGCGAAATTTATAGCATTGTTGGAACCCTGTTCCAAATTTATTTTTACATGATCCTGGTCTACGTTTTAATGTCTTGGCTCCCGAATGTGAGAGAAAGCTTTGTCGGGGAGCTGCTTGGCAAGTTAGTTGAGCCGTATTTGGCTCCATTCCGCCGGTTTATCCCGCCGATTATGGGCATGATCGATATTTCTCCGATTGTCGCGTTGTTCGTGCTGCAGCTGGCACAACGGGGCGTGTATGCTATCCTCGGATATCTACTGTAGCAGGTGAATAAGCATGAAACTGGACATCTATGATCATTTTCACAGGGACGAACGTGAATTTGTGGACCGGGCTTGGGAATGGGTTGTCAATGCCGGACAGTATCATGAAGCGAAGCTGA
The DNA here is from genome assembly GCF_003184205.1 of Paenibacillus sp. Cedars. NCBI lineage: Bacteria > Bacillati > Bacillota > Bacilli > Caryophanales > Paenibacillaceae > Paenibacillus > Paenibacillus sp. Cedars. The sequence goes on along the minus strand of NZ_CP020866.1, from coordinate 4,020,237 downwards.
CGGATTTCCTGGACCCTCGTCAGAGATTCATTCTGGAGTCGCTCGTGAATCGTCACCCCGATGTGCATGCCCTGTTTCAGGGTGGACATGCTGACGCAGAGCGCGTTCGGGCATTGATTGCACCGGATTATCGGGATCTTGAGGGCGAGGATTTGAAGATGAAAGTGCTCAGCATATCTTCCGGGGATCAGAAGTATCTGGAGCTCGACCATGGCGACTACATGGGTTCGATTCTGGGTCTTGGCATCAAGAGATCCAAGATCGGTGATATTCATGTGCTTGAGGACGGCTGCCATACGGTGGTTGCCGAGGACATCAGTTCGTTCCTGCATCTGAATCTCAGTCAAGTTCACAGGGTGCACGTGATGACGGAACTGCTGCCGCTGGACAAGCTTCAGGTCACGCATACGAATTTCGATACGATGGATATTACCGCATCTTCCATGAGACTCGACGGGATCGCCAGTGACGCATACAGGATCAGCCGGACGAAAATCGTGGTACCGATCAAGGCGGGCCGATGCCGTGTGAACTGGAAAGTGGAAGAGGATCCTTCAACGAATTTAAAAGAAGGCGATGTTGTCTCCATCCAAGGCTTTGGAAGGTTTAAAGTACTGGAGACAGGCGGCCTGACGAAAAAAGGGCGGTACCGTATCAAGGTTGGGAAATATGCCTGACCTTTGAAGGAATTGCCGTTTTTTTGTCGAAACAATACAAGGTACATTAATAATTACAATGGATTTGCCGATAAATCAGAATGACCGCTATTGTCTTCATGGACGGGTGGTTTGGCTACTACAGCGGATGAACCGTCTTGTAAGGCCCATATATTTAGGAGGTGCACACCATGCCATTGACACCGCTTGATATACATAACAAGGAATTTGCCCGTCGAATTCGGGGTTATGATGAGGACGAGGTCAACGAGTTTTTGGACCAGATTATTAAAGATTACGAAAGTGTGATCCGGGAAAATAAGGAGCTGGGAAACCAGCTGCTGACGATGCAGGAAAGATTGGATCATTTTTCAAATATTGAGGAAACCTTATCCAAGACGATCATTGTCGCTCAAGAAGCGGCGGACGAGCTGAAACACAACGCGAAGAAGGAAGCTCAGCTGATCGTGAAGGAATCCGAGAAGAATGCAGACCGTATTATCAATGATGCGCTGAGCAAATCCCGCAAAATTGCGCTTGAGGTTGAAGAGTTGAAGAAGCAGGCATCCATCTACCGTACCCGTTTCCGCTCCTTGGTTGAGGCGCAATTGGAGCTCTTGAAGCAAGAAGGCTGGGAGACGCTGGAGAGCCGTGAAGCAAGTCTTGAGCCTAAAGAGGTATACTAGGCGGGTATCCGGTTGACTTTTTCCCGGAAAGAGTCTATAACTAATAACATATTGTTGATTCATATTCGAATTCGTTGATGGGAATAGTACGCGAAGGATCTGTCCCTCAGAGAGCCGGCGGTTGCTGAAAGTCCGGCGTTCAGACCAAGCAGAAGATCATCCCGGAGAAGTGAAGCTGAAGCGTTTAACTGCGTGTGTAAGCTAAACCGTCTGCCGAACGTTACATCGGACCTTGTCTTGTAGTGAAGACATGGACTTAAGGTGTCGTTATGGATAGTCTTCTAGCGGAAGTCTGTTCAGCGAAATTAGGGTGGTAACGCGAGAACAGGTTCTCGTCCCTTTGGGGATGAGGCCTTTTTTTATTTTCACAGGAACATTACGAATCAGGGCGAAAGGACGATTGGCATGAACAGAGTAGACGTCAAAGAGAAGGCGCGGGCAAGAGAGCTGCGCATCTTGAACAAATGGAACGAGGAGAACACGTTCAAGAAATCGATCGAAAGCCGGGCCGGCAAGCCGAATTATGTATTCTATGAAGGGCCTCCAACCGCGAACGGTGCGCCGCATATCGGTCACGTGCTTGGCCGGGTCATTAAAGATTTTGTTGGCCGTTATCAGACGATGAAAGGTTACCATGTCGTTCGGAAAGCGGGCTGGGATACGCACGGACTGCCGGTTGAGCTTGGCGTGGAGAAGCAGCTTGGTATCTCCGGCAAGCAGGAAATCGAGAATTACGGCGTGGAAGCCTTTATCAAGAAATGTAAATCAAGTGTGTTTGAATACGAGCATAAATGGCGTGAGCTGACCGAAGCGATTGCTTATTGGACCGATCTGGATCATCCCTACATCACGCTGGAGAATGATTATATTGAGAGTGTATGGAACATCTTGGCGACAATCCATGACAAAGGTCTCCTGTACCGCGGTCATCGTGTAAGCCCGTATTGCCCGTGCTGTCAGACGACACTCAGTTCTCATGAAGTAGCCCAGGGCTACGAGGATGTTAAAGACCTGAGTGCAACTGCCAAATTCAAGCTGCACGATAGCGGAGAATACGTACTGGCATGGACGACCACGCCTTGGACACTTCCATCCCACGTGGCGTTAGCTGTAAATCCGGATATGGATTACGCGCGCGTAGAGCAAGAGGACGGCATCTACATCGTCGCTAAAAATCTGGTAGAGGATGTCATGAAGGGCGAGTTTACCGTTCTATCTACGTTGAAAGGTTCTGAGCTGGTTGGCAAAACCTATGATTCTCCATTTACCTTCGTACAAGCGGAGAAAAAAAATATAGTCGTTGGCGCCTCCTTTGTTACGGATGCAAGCGGTACGGGCATTGTGCATATGGCTCCTGCTCACGGTGAGGATGACTATCGGGTATGCCGCGAGAATGGCATCAGCTTTGTAAGTGTGGTCAATGGCCAAGGCCGATACACCGATGAAGTGACAGACTTTGCCGGACGTTTCGTCAAAGATTGCGATCTGGATATCGTGAAGTCGTTGTCTGAAAAAGGTCTTCTGTACAGCAAAGAGAAATATGAGCACAGCTACCCGTTCTGCTGGCGCTGTAAATCCCCGCTGCTCTATTATGCAATGGAGAGCTGGTTCATCGAGACGACAGCCGTTAAGGATCAATTGATTGCGAACAACAATGAGGTAACCTGGTATCCGGGCCACGTGCGTGATGGCCGCTTCGGCAAGTTCCTGGAAGATTTGGTTGATTGGAATATCAGCCGGAACCGCTATTGGGGAACGCCGCTGAACGTATGGGTCTGCGACACGTGCGAAGGACAATATGCCCCGCACAGCATTGCTGATCTTCGTGCCAACGCGGTTGGCGAGATTGCGGAGGATCTGGAACTTCACAAGCCTTACGTGGATGAAGTGAAAGTGAAATGCCCGCATTGCGAAGGTGGCGTGATGGAACGCACCTCTGAGGTGATCGACGTATGGTTTGACAGCGGATCGATGCCTTTTGCACAATATCATTATCCGTTCGAGGACAAGGAGAAATTCGAACAGCAGTATCCTGCCGATATGATCTGCGAAGGAATTGACCAGACACGTGGATGGTTCTACAGCCTGCTGGCCGTATCCACCTTGTTCACGGGTAAAGCTCCTTACAAAGCGGTCATGGCCACAGGTCATATCCTGGATGAGAATGGACAGAAGATGTCCAAATCCAAAGGGAATGTCATTGATCCTTGGGATATCATCGAAGAGTACGGTACGGATGCCTTCCGCTGGGCGCTGCTGGCTGACAGTGCGCCATGGAACAGCAAGCGGTTCTCCAAAGGGATCGTTGGCGAGGCGAAATCCAAAGTGGTGGATACGCTGGTAAACACTCATGCATTCCTGACGCTGTACGCCGGTATTGACGGCTATGATCCGAAGGAGCATGAATTCAAGGGATCGGACCATAAGCTGGACCGCTGGATTCTCTCCCGCCTGAACAGCTTGATTCAAGTAGTTGATAAAGGGCTGGCTGTGAATGATTTCCTGAATGCAGCCAAAGCCATCGAAGCCTATGTGGATGAGCTGAGCAACTGGTACATTCGTCGTTCGCGCGACCGATTCTGGGGCAGCGGGCTCAGCGAAGATAAGCTGGCTGCGTATGGAACGCTGACGCATGTGCTGCTCACCCTCTCGAAGCTTATGGCTCCATTTACGCCGATGCTGTCCGAAGATATCTTTGTCAACCTGGGCGGCGGCGAGAGCGTGCATCTGGCCGACTTCCCGCAAGCAGACCAAGCGCTGATCGACAAGGCGCTGGAGCAGGACATGGAGACGGCAAGACAGATTGTGGAGCTTGCGCGCAACGTCCGCAACGAGACCGGAATCAAGACGCGTCAGCCGCTGTCCGAGCTGATTGTGTCCATGGACCGTGAATTTGATCTTTCCGGATACGAAGACATTATCAAGGATGAGATCAACGTAAAAGCAATCGAGGTTGAGACCAGCGACAGCGGCTTCGTAGATTTCACGCTGAAGATGAATCTCAAGGTTGCCGGTAAGAAATACGGTAAGAATATCGGTTTCCTGCAAGGGTTCTTGAAGGGAATGAGCAGTGACGACACTCGCAAAGCGGTTCAAATGGGCGGTGTGAATGTCACTTCACCGGAAGGTGAGGAGCTGCAGATTACTGCTGACGAGCTTCTGGTGGAGAAGAAAGCGAAGGAGGGCTTTGCATCCGCTTCGGGTTATGGGTTAACCGTTGCGCTCAATACCGATATCACCCCAGAGCTGGAGCAGGAAGGCTGGGTTCGTGAAGTCGTGCGTGCCGTACAGGATACACGCAAGAAACTGGATCTGCCGATTGATAAGCGGGTCAACCTGACTCTTGACACGGATGATGAGCTTAGAGGCGCTATTACCGCTTTTGAAGAGGTTCTGCGCGAGAATGTGCTCGTGAACGATCTGCAATTTGGACAAAGTGAAGGCATGGAGCGGGTTGAGCTTGGCGGCAAAACGATCGGTATCCATATCGCCTGAAAGATAGATTGGATTTAATACCAATGCCCCTATCATGGGGCGTTGGTTTTTTTCATATTCAAGTTGAGGCAGGGTTCTTCAGCGGTTTAGGTTCTATACGAATGAGATTCTACCAATAGATACATAATAATCAGCGAATCGTGGTTTCGTATCCAGGCAGAGATTGCGGCTAAAGGGGCGTTGAATATGGCGGAGAAGTCGGATGAAACGGAGTTAACAGAAGAGAAGAAGCTGTTGGATGAAGACAAGGATCAACTGAGCGCGATACACCGAATGACCACGGACATTGCACAACAGCTGGAGAAGTCCCGGATTGCGGAATACACTCAGCTGTTGAACCGGCCCTGGAAGCTGATATGGACGAATCTGCTGGCTGGCACAGCCCGCGGCGTGGGGATTGCGATTGGTTTTACCTTTTTTGCAGCCACCATCATCTACGTTCTTCAGGCGCTGGGCGCACTGAATTTGCCGATTATCGGTGATTATATTGCAGACATTGTGCGTATTGTTCAGCGTCAGCTGGAGTTGACATAACAAGGAATTTTGCAAGTATGTACAAGGGGCCGGCAGCTGCCCTAATCGCAGTCATACCGCCCACCCGGAACTATTAGTTAGCTGAAGGATTCATCATCGGGGTCTCCGTTGGGATCAAGGAGGTAATTTCCTTCGCCCCGATTCAGGTAATCAACGTACTGGGGACTACGCACGATAAAGACCTCGGAACCATCGATATTGGTTGCAACGAAATTTTCATATACCTCAACAAAACCGCCATGATCATCGCCATTCTCGATATCCATCTCGTTATAACTGTCAATGTCGTTTCCTTCCGCCATTGCAGGTGTGTTGGAGGTGCCCCAGCTTTCGACGATCTGCCAAGCGTCCTCGCCATCAAAAGCGGAATACTCATGTTCATCCATGCTGGATTTACCAAAAGCGGGCGCCAGCACCTCTTCCTCAATCGGACGATTGTAGGACAGGTTTTCACGCGGAGTGTCTTTTACGCAATATTGCGTATCAGGCAGAGCTTCCAGCCGTTCATATGGAATGGGCTGGCCGCAGGTCAGACAAACACCATAGCGTCCGTGATGGATGGCTTCAAGTGAGAAAATGACACGTTGCAGTTCAAGATCTACCCTGTCCTGGAGGGCGAGGTCTTTTTCCCGCTCATAGAGCTCTGTAGCCAGATCACCGGGGTGATTATCGATATGTGATAACTCGCCGGTTGAATCTCTCTCGGACTCGCCGAGCCCATGCTGGTCGTTATAGATCATGCGCCGTTCAAGCTCAACTTTTTGATCCATCAGCTTCTGTTGCAGAATATCGAGTTGCTCCTGAGTTAAATGCGACATGTCAGGCTCCTTTCATGGTCCGAAGTTGACCTTCTGATTCATATGTATAGAGTGCACCTATCGTGTCGGTTTTACTGACGGAAAATGTTCTCGCCAATGGACAGGAATGGACGATTTCTGAGCCGCTGTGCTACAATAAGACGAGTTATGTACCGATCAGCGAAGGTGAACGTTTGGTTGGAGAAGACAAGAACGGAGTGACATAAACAAGTGGTATATTATTTGATTGCATTTGTTTTATTTCTTATTGATCAGGGCACCAAGTACTTGATTGCCACAAACCTGGAGCTATATGAGCAGATTCCGGTAATCGGTGATTTCTTCCTGATCACATCGAGCCGAAATCGGGGAGCCGCGTTTGGCATATTGCAGGATCAATTATGGTTCTTCATTGTTGTGACGCTTATCGTGGTGGCGGGTATCATCTGGTACTTGCAAAAGGTAGTGAAGGAAGGACGCAGATTACTGCCTACAGCACTTGCGCTTGTTCTTGGCGGGGCCTTGGGGAACTTCATCGATCGCCTGGTAATGGGAGAGGTTGTGGATTTCCTGCAGTTCAATTTCGGCAGCTACACATTCCCGATATTTAATATTGCTGATTCCTGTATTGTGATCGGTGTGGCGTTAATTATATTGGATACGCTTCTTGACGGAAGACGCGAGAAGATGAAGACAACAAGTGGAGTTTCGGGTACAGAAGGGAATGAATGATGTTGCAAGACGAAATGGATATGGATGCGGACTTTAACGATGGAACGGTACAGGGCCAGGAGCTTCATGAGTGGACCGTAGATGCTGATTCCTCCAAGACCCGTTTAGATAAATACATAACGGAGAGCCTAGGGGAAGAAGTTTCGCGCTCCCAGGTGCAGTTGTGGATTACAGATGGACATGTTAAGGTCAACGAGGAACCTGTAAAATCCAATTATAAGGTGAGTCAGGGTGATCATATTGTGCTGAGTGTACCTCAGCCATCGGTAGTTGAGATTATTCCGGAGGACATCCCGCTTGAAATTGCTTTTGAAGATCGGGACGTGATTGTGGTGAATAAACCGAGAGGGATGGTGGTTCACCCGGCACCGGGGCATTCCTCCGGAACGCTTGTGAATGCGCTGATGTTTCACTGCAAGGACTTGTCTGGCATTAACGGGGAGCTTCGGCCTGGCATCGTTCATCGAATTGACAAGGATACAACCGGTTTAATTATGGCAGCCAAGAACGATAAAGCTCATGCTTCTCTGGCCGCTCAATTGAAGGACCATAGCGTGAACCGTCGTTATCTGGCTCTTGTACATGGAAATATCAGTCATGATCAAGGAACGATTGATGCACCTATCGGCAGGGATGCGCAGGATCGTAAATTATATACGGTGACGGACCGAAACAGCAAGCATGCAGTTACTCATTTTACCGTGGTGGAACGGTTCGGAGACTATAGTCTTCTCGAGCTGAAGCTGGAGACAGGACGAACGCATCAAATCCGCGTGCATATGAAGTATATCGGCCATCCGCTTGTGGGTGATCCCGTATACGGCAAGAGCAAGGGAATCAAACTGAACGGGCAGGCGCTTCATGCAGCCGTTTTAGGTTTTGTCCATCCTTCAAGCGGACAGTACATGGAGTTTTCTGCACCGATGCCGAAGGATATGGAGGAATTGCTGGCGATCCTAAGGGGCCGCTAGCGGTTCCTTTTTTTTCTTGCGTTTGAATTGTCGGGTATGTTATAGTGACGATAACTTTAATGAAGGAGGTGAGCAGGATGAATATCGAGATGGTAAACAACCGTATTAGCCAGCTGCCTGTATCTATGGCTGGCATTGTTCATGCATTTCTCTACAACGGGAGAGGTCTGTCCAATTTCAATTATACGGTTGTACCATCGCGAGAAGTCACCTGCCTGCCTGCACGGATTAAGCCCTAATTAAGGCTTACTATTCTTAAGGGTCCGCAGAGCTTGCTCTGTGGGCCCTTTTTGCATTTGCAGCGCCCGGTTCTTCTCCAGCTAACAGGCATTCGAACAGTACGGATGAAATTTGTTCGGAGCATACAGGAGGAAACCTAATATGAATATGATCAATGTACAAAAACTTACTCAATACCACGGCGCCAATCTGGTGCTGGACCAGATATCATTTGAAATCCAAGAAGGCGAGAAGGTTGCTCTCATCGGAAGGAACGGAAGCGGAAAGTCAACGCTGATGCGTCTTCTTGCTGGTCATGACAAGCCAACCGAAGGACAATTGGCGATAAAGAAGAATGTGAAAATCGGATATTTGGAGCAAATTCCGAGCTATATGGATGCCTGGACGGTGCTGGATGTGCTGTCACAGGGCTTGAGTCATCTGACGGACTACCGAACGGAGATGACAGAGCTTGAGAAGAAAATGAGTGATGTTGAGATCGCAGCGGATGCAGCGCAATTAGATCGTGTACTCCGCCGCTATTCAGCTCTTCAGGAGCGGTTTGAGATCGAGGGCGGTTATGAACTGGAGGCCAGCATCGATAGGATTGCTTCAGGGCTTCAAATCTCCAAGCGTGAGTACGGACTTACCTTCGGCTCGTTGTCTGGCGGAGAACAAACTCGGGTGATGCTGGCATCACAGCTGATCGTACAGCCGGAATTGCTGCTGCTTGATGAACCTACCAATCATCTGGATCTGGCACGTACCGAATGGCTGGAGGGTTTTCTGAGCGACTATCCGGGAACTTGCGTCATTATCTCCCATGACCGATATTTTCTCGATCGGGTGGTGTCCAAAACGATTGAGATCGAGGATGGGGAAGTTTTCACAGCCAATGGCGGTTACACCGCATTTATGAGAGATAAGGAGGAACGGTTGCTCCAACAGTTTGCGGAGTATCAAGAGCAGCAGAAAGTGATCAAAAAGATGAAGGAATCGATCAAGCAGCTGGAGGAATTCGGACGCATCGGCGGCAATGAGAAATTTTTCAAACGGGCGGCGTCCATGCGCAGGGCGCTGGAACGGATGGAACAGGTCAAGAGGCCTGTATTGGAACGGAGGCAAGCTGATTTTGATCTCAATCCGCAGGATCGTTCGGGCCGCCGTGTGGCATACTTTGAACAAGTTGAGGTTGCTTACGGAGATCAGAGGGTGCTGAGAGGGGCATCCGGCTTGCTAGAGTATGGTGAGAAGATTGTGCTCATGGGCTCGAACGGCAGCGGTAAAACAACGCTCTTCAAGGTGCTGATGGGAGAGCTGATGCCGGATTCCGGAACGCTGGAATGGGGTTCCAGGGTGGATGTGGGCTACTTGGCGCAACAAGAAGAGCCGGAGAATCCCAAGGAATCCGTGCTTCAATATTTCCGCGGGAAGGCCGGGGTTGAGGAAGGCGAAGCTCGCGGGATATTGGCAAGGTATCTGTTCTACGGAGCGGCTGTATTCAGAACGGTCGGGCAGCTGTCGGGCGGTGAATGGACACGATTAAGGTTAGCGCTGCTTATATACCAGAAGCCGAATCTGCTTCTTCTGGATGAACCAACCAACCATTTGGATATCGCCTCACGCGAAGCGCTGGAGGATGCATTGCGAGATTATGCGGGGACCGTACTTGCCATCTCTCATGACCGGTATTTTGTCAATCAGCTGTCTCATAAAGTATGGGATTTGGAACAAGGCAAGCTTATCGTTTACTTGGGAAATTATGATGATTTTCGAGCCAAGAAGGATCAGTTGGCTGCAGCGTCACTTGCAAGAGAGCTTCCAGGCGGAAGAGATGACATTGCCTTGCCGAAGATAGCGCAGCAGAAAGCGAAGGAGAAGACCAGCGCTCAACCTGCGCAACATTCAAACCGAATAAGAGAGAATCCATCTTCTGCCGAACGGAGCCATTGGCTGGAGGAGGAGATCGACCGTTTGGAGAGACTCATTCAACAGCTTGATGGATGGCTTGAGACAGAGGGTCCGATGGTTGACGGAACGGATGCAGCGCTTCTGGAACAGCGCTGGAATGAGCGTGAGTCGCTGGCTGCGAATCGTGACGAGCTCCTGGCGGAATGGCTGGAATTGTCTTAAGCTGGATTTTGCTGATGAGGCTTAAGTCTATGACATACGATCAAGCTGAAAAAGTACAAATCATTTGATATATAATGCATGGCTCCTGCCGAGATTTTACGGCATATTTATGGATGAATATCATTGCAAGAGTAGGAGATGAATACAAATCATGAGTATTGACAAATATCAGGAAACGTACATTCAGCAAAACTTTGCTAACCGTATCGGCGGAGCCAACTATGGCAAAGATACAGCCATTTATAAATTTGAGAAAATCAAGAGAGCGAAGGCAGCTGCGAAGCAGGAGCATCCGAACACGGATCTTATCGATATGGGTGTTGGCGAGCCGGACGAGATGGCGGACGCAGGCATCGTGGCGAAGCTCGCTGAGGAAGCCTCCAAGCGGGAAAACCGGGGATATGCGGATAACGGAATTCCTGAGTTTAAGGAAGCGGCTGTTCGCTACTTGAAGAATGTGTTTGGAGTCGAAGGAATCGATGCGGCTACAGAAGTGCTGCACTCCATTGGTTCCAAACCTGCACTGGCTATGCTGCCATCCTGCTTCATTAACCCGGGGGATGTAACCATTATGACGGTTCCGGGATATCCCGTGCTTGGCACGCACACCAAGTATTTGGGCGGCGAAGTATACAATGTGGAATTGAAAAAAGAAAACGCGTTTTTGCCGGATCTCAGTTCCATTCCTGAAGACATTGCACGCCGTGCAAAACTGCTCTACCTGAACTATCCGAACAACCCGACGGGCGCCAGCGCAACCGTTGAGTTTTTCTCCGAGGTTGTGGAATGGGCTCGCAAGTACGGAGTTGTCGTCGTCCACGATGCTCCATATGCAGCGCTCACCTACGATGGCTTGAAGCCGCTCAGCTTCCTCTCCGTACCTGGCGCGAAGGATGTTGGCGTGGAGCTTCACTCCTTGTCCAAATCCTACAACATGACAGGATGGCGCATCGGCTTCATCGCCGGCAATCCGCTTGTGGTCAAAGCGTTTGGCGATGTGAAGGACAACAACGACTCCGGTCAATTCATAGCCATCCAAAAGGCAGCAGCATACGGCTTGGACAATCCGCAAATTACCGAGAAGATTGCAGAGAAGTATTCGCGTCGTCACAATATGCTGGTGGACGTGCTGAATGAACTTGGCTTTACAGCCGAGAAACCGAAAGGCTCCTTCTTCCTGTATGTGGAGGCTCCAAAAGGAGTTAAAGGCGGCCGCCGCTTTGAGTCCGGAGAGGACTTCTCCCAATATCTGATCCGCGAGAAACTGATCTCTACGGTGCCTTGGGATGATGCAGGACATTTCGTTCGCTTCTCCGTGACCTTCATTGCTGACGGTGAGGAAGAAGAGAAACGGGTAATTTCCGAAATTCGCAGCAGACTTAGCGATGTGGAATTCGAATTTTAATAGCGTAATAAACTCTGTTCGGAACGCGACAACTTTCGACATGATCGAGGTTGACATCTCCTGTGGGGTCTGTCATAATGAGATCAATCGAATAGCACCTTTAAATCAGTCCCGTGAGGCTGGCAAGGTAACGTGAACCGAGGTTCATTAACAGGAGGCATAGCTCTGTCTGCGGATAGATGCTGCGCTTTCCACACTATCTCTATGAGATCAACTCCTTGTCCAAGCCGGGCAAGGAGTTTTTTTGTGTGTAAGAAACCCACGGATCGTCAGGAACTGGAAAGGGCTAATCAAACGTGTTGAAGGAGGACTTAAGGATGAGCAATGAACAGCATGTGATTATGGACGAGACGGCCATCCGCCGCGCGCTAACGAGAATTGCCCATGAAATATTGGAAAAGAATAAAGGGATTGAAGATTGTGTACTGGTCGGCATCCGTACACGCGGGGTGTTTCTGGCTCAGAGAATCGCCGAGCGAATGAACGAGATTGAAGGTACGCCGATTCCTTGGGGAGAGATTGATGTGACCTCCTACCGGGATGACCGGGATAGTAAGGAAGCCACCGCAGAGCGGGTGGAAGGAGCAAAGCTCAGTCTGGAGCACCTGAACATCCATGATAAGAAAGTGATTTTGTTCGATGATGTGCTGTACACCGGACGAACCATTCGGGCGGCGATGGATGCCCTGATGGATTGCGGGCGGCCAAGAATGATACAGCTTGCGGTTCTCGCAGATCGCGGCCATCGCGAACTGCCGATCCGGCCGGATTATATCGGAAAGAACGTTCCTACCTCTAAACATGAGGAAATTACGGTGGCATTAACCGAAATCGACGGCAAGGATGAAGTGACCATTAGCCAAAGAGAGGAACGATAATCATGACAACAGCCATTTCAGTGAAAGAACGCAGCCTCTTAGGATTGAAGGATATTAGCAGAGACGAGATTGGATCGATCTTGAATCGGGCGGCATATTGGGAAGCGCAGTCCGACAAAGTGGTACCGGTTCTCAAATCAAAATTTGCGGTTAATATGTTCTTCGAGAACAGCACCAGAACGAGATTTTCTTTTGAAATGGCTGAGAAAAGACTCGGCGCCGAGGTGATGAACTTTGCAGCGGCAGCCTCAAGTGTAGAGAAGGGCGAGTCGATCTACGATACCGTGCGGACCTTGGAATCGATGGGGATTGACGCAGGTGTCATCCGCTTGAAACCTTCAGGAGTGCTTCAAGAACTGGCAGAACGGGTGTCGATTCCACTGGTGAATGCAGGAGATGGCAACAATGAGCATCCAACGCAGGCACTGCTTGACCTATATACAATGAAGAAAAGTTTCGGAGAGCTTAAAGGATTAACGGTGTCTATCATCGGAGATATCAAACACAGCAGGGTGGCGCGTTCGGACTTGTGGGCGCTGCAGAAATTCGGAGCGCATGTGCAGTTCTGCGCACCGGAAACGATGCAGGCACCAGAGCTTGCCCAGTATGCACCTTATGTATCGATGGAAACGGCGCTGAAGGCTGATGTGGTTATGATGCTGAGGGTTCAGCTGGAGCGTCATAACGCAGGAGTATTCAAATCCAGCGCGGAATACCGGGAGCAGTACGGTCTTACGGAAGAACGGGCAGCGAGGCTGTCAGGGCACACGATGATTATGCATCCGGCACCCGTGAACCGGAACGTTGAAATTGATGACACGGTTGTGGAAAGTCCCAGATCGATGATATTCAATCAGATGGCGAACGGAGTGCCGATTCGCATGGCGGTTATGGAACGGGCGATGAAGGGCTAACCTGAAGCATGAATATGGATGAATAAATATTAATAATTATACACAAACATGAATTTTTATTATACAATATACAAAGAAGCGAACGGTGCTTCTGCTGCGGAGGGGAACCAAGATGCAAATGCAAGTGATAAGGAATGCCAAAGTGATCAATGAACAAGGACAGCTCGAAGACAAACATATCGTCATTGCAGACGGATTGATTCAGTCGGTTGTGAGTGAGGCTGGAGCCTTGCCGGAAGCGGGCGAGAACGTGCGGATAATCGATGCCGAGGGCAAACTGGTCACACCGGGATTCATCGATATGCATGTGCACTTGAGAGAGCCGGGTTATGAGCACAAGGAAACGATCGAGAGCGGCAGCCGCTCAGCAGTGAAGGGCGGATTTACGACCATCGCCTGCATGCCTAACACAAGGCCGGTTACCGACTCGCCTGAAACGGTGAAACTGATACTGGACAAAGCGAGTGAGGCGAATCTTGCGAAGGTGCTGCCTTACGCTGCAATAACCAGGAATGAGCTGGGTCGTGAACTGACAGACTTCGAAGCCTTGAAGGCAGCAGGGGCGATTGGATTCACGGATGACGGGGTCGGCGTACAGAACGCACAGATGATGAAAGATGCCATGAAAAAAGCAAAAGCGCTGGGCATGCCGGTTATCGCTCACTGCGAGGACGATTCGCTGGTAAAGGGAGCTTGCGTGACCGAAGGCAAGTTCGCCCAGCAGCATGGCCTGAAAGGAATTCCGAACGAGTCGGAAGCGATCCATGTCGGACGGGATATTTTGCTGACGGAAGCCACCGGGGTACACTACCATGTATGCCATGTGAGCACAGAGCAGTCCGTACGTTTGATCCGCCAGGCGAAGGCGATTGGCATCTCGGTAACGGCTGAGGTATGCCCGCACCATCTGGTACTCTCGGACGAAGATATTCCCGGCCTTGATGCAAACTGGAAGATGAATCCGCCGCTGCGCACTCCGCGTGACGTAGAGGCTTGTATAGAAGGTCTGCTGGACGGAACGCTTGATATGATCGTGACGGATCACGCCCCGCACAGTGCTGAAGAGAAAGCCAAAGGCATGGAGCTCGCACCATTCGGTATCGTTGGATTCGAAACGGCATTTCCACTGCTCTATACCAAGTTTGTTGCAACAGGCAAATGGGATCTCGCACTGCTGGTCAAACGGATGACAAGTGATCCGGCAAGAGTATTCGGTCTTGCAACGGGTGTGCTGGAAGCCGGGGCAGCAGCGGACCTGACCATGATTGACCTGGAAGCCGAGAAGGAAGTGAACCCGGAAGAGTTCGCTACGAAAGGCCGCAACACTCCATTCACCGGCTGGAAGCTGAAGGGCTGGCCTGTGATGACTTGGGTGGACGGCGATATGAAATGGTCCGAACAAAATGGATTTTAAGTAACACTTAGGCCAATGACTTATAAAATATATTACACATAGATGACAGGAGTGATCGGGATGCAGGCAAGATTGTTACTGGAGGACGGTACGCTGTTCAGCGGAAAATCCTTCGGCGCGGATGCTGAAATGACCGGAGAGGTCGTTTTCAATACAGGGATTACAGGATATCAAGAGGTGCTGAGCGACCCGTCCTACTGCGGACAGATCGTGACGATGACGTACCCTTTGATCGGAAACTACGGCATCACGCGGGATGACTTTGAATCCATTCGGCCGTTCGTCCACGGATTCGTTGTTCGTCGTCATGAGCCTGTTCCTAGCAACTGGCGTGCAGAATACAGCGTTGACAGCTTGTTGAAGGAATATGGAATTCCAGGGATCAGCGAAATCGATACACGGATGTTGACCCGCATCATCCGTCATTACGGAACCATGAAGGGGATTCTGACAACGTCCAACAAGCCGGTAGAAGAGCTGAAGGAAATGCTCGGCGACACAACGATTGCTGAACTTCGCAATCAGGTGGCAAGTACTTCAACACCGCAAATGTTTACGAGCCCCGGCTCCAAGGAACGGATCGTTCTGGTTGACTTCGGTGCAAAAAGCGGGATTTTACGCGAGCTGACTTCCCGTGGCTGCGATGTGATCGTAGTTCCGCATGACACCACTGCGGACGAAATCCGCAGACTCCATCCGGATGGAATCCAGTTGTCCAACGGCCCTGGGGACCCGAAAGATGTTCCGTACGCTGTAGACATGGTCAAACAACTGCTTGGCGAATATCCGATCTTCGGCATCTGCCTGGGTCATCAATTGTTTGCACTGGCTGCGGGCGCCGACACCGAGAAGCTAAAATTCGGACACCGCGGCGGGAACCATCCGGTTAAAGAGCTTGCCAGCGGACGCTGCTATATTACTTCCCAGAATCATGGGTTTACAGTAAATGAAGATTCCGTTAAAGGCACGGAGCTTGAAGTCACGCATATCAACAACAACGATAAAACGATTGAAGGCTTGAAGCACTCGAAATTCCCGGCCTTCTCCGTACAGTATCACCCTGAAGCTGCACCTGGACCGCACGACAGCAGCTATCTGTTCGATCAATTCCTTGAAATGATAAGAGACCATAAAGAGAATGAAGTCCGGAAGCCGCGCCAGGCGGTTCTGGCCGCAGCCGTGAAAGGAGCTCGCTAATATGCCTAAAAATGAAACACTCAAAAAAATTCTCGTCATCGGCTCCGGTCCGATTGTCATCGGTCAAGCAGCGGAATTCGACTATGCAGGAACGCAAGCTTGCCAAGCACTGAAAGAAGAAGGCATCGAGGTTGTGCTGATCAACAGCAACCCCGCGACCATCATGACAGATACTAACATGGCGGATAAAGTATACATTGAGCCCATCACCCTGGATTTTGTCACGCAAATCATCCGACAGGAGCGTCCGGACGGATTGCTCCCAACGCTTGGAGGACAAACGGGTCTGAACATGGCGGTTGAGCTTGCGCGTGCCGGCATTTTGGAACAGGAGAATGTCAAACTGCTCGGAACTCAGCTGGAATCGATTGAGAAAGCGGAAGACCGCGACTTGTTCCGTGAGCTGATGCGCGAGCTTGAGCAGCCTGTACCAGAGAGCACCATCGTAACGACTTTGGAAGAGGCAATGGACTTCGCTGATGAGATCGGCTATCCGCTTATCGTTCGTCCTGCCTACACTTTGGGAGGAACCGGCGGAGGTATCTGCGCAACGGAAGAGGAACTGCGCGAAACGGTCAGCTCCGGCCTTCGCTACAGCCCGATTACACAGTGTCTGATCGAGAAGAGCATCGCAGGGATGAAGGAAGTCGAGTACGAGGTCATGCGCGATGCGAACGACAACTGTATCGTTGTGTGTAACATGGAGAACTTCGATCCGGTGGGCGTTCATACAGGCGACAGTATCGTTGTGGCACCAAGCCAGACGCTGTCTGACCGCGAGTATCAAATGCTCCGGAGCGCATCGCTCAAGATCATCCGTGCCCTGAACATTGAAGGCGGATGTAACGTACAGTTCGCGCTGGATCCGAACAGCTACCAATACTACGTCATTGAGGTAAATCCGCGGGTCAGCCGCTCATCTGCGCTCGCTTCAAAAGCAACGGGTTATCCGATTGCCAAGATGGCAGCCAAAATCGCCATGGGTTACACGCTGGACGAGATTGTCAATCCGGTAACGGGCCAGACCTATGCTTGCTTCGAGCCTACCCTGGATTATATCGTCAGCAAAATCCCGCGCTGGCCATTCGATAAGTTCATCCACGCTAACCGGAAGCTGGGAACACAGATGAAGGCAACCGGCGAAGTGATGGCGATTGGACGCACCTTTGAGGAATCCATTCATAAAGCAGTCCGCTCCTTGGAGATCGGTGTGCACCGTCTTTACCTGAAAGGTGCCGCTGAGCTGAGTGATGAAGTGCTCCAGCAGCGTCTTGTGAAAGCAGACGATGAGCGGATATTCCTGATCGCCGAAGCATTCCGCCGCGGTTATGGACTGCAGCAGATCCAAGACCTTACAAACATCGACTGGTGGTTCCTGGACAAAATCGAGCGCCTGATTAAATATGAAGATCACATCCGCCAAGAAGCTTCATTGACTTATGAAACCCTGTACGAAGCGAAACGTCTTGGTTTCACGGATCGCGCAATTGCCGAGCTTCGCGCTGAAGGCAATGCGAGTACACATACAACCGAAGAATCAATCAGGTTCCTGCGTCACGAGCATGGATTGCGTCCGGTTTACAAAATGGTCGACACCTGCGCTGCAGAGTTCGAAGCAACAACGCCATACTACTACTCAACTTATGAAACGGAAAATGAAGTCATCGAATCCGCCAAGGAAAAGGTCATCGTGCTGGGTTCCGGTCCGATCCGGATCGGTCAAGGCATCGAGTTCGACTACTCCACCGTGCACGCTGTATGGGCGATCCAGAAGGCGGGATACGAAGCGGTTATAATCAACAACAATCCGGAAACCGTATCAACCGACTTTAATACGTCGGATCGCCTCTACTTCGAACCGCTCTTCTTCGAAGATGTTATGCACGTCATCGAACAGGAGAAGCCGATCGGCGTCATCGTGCAGTTCGGTGGGCAGACGGCCATTAATCTCGCCGAACCGCTGAGCAAAGCGGGCGTGAAGATTCTGGGCACAAGTCTGGAAAGCATTGACGAAGCCGAGGATCGCAAAAAATTCGAAGCGCTCCTGTCCAGACTGGACATTGCCCAACCGAAAGGAAAAACCGTAATATCGGTTGATGATGCTGTAGAAACGGCTCAATCGCTGGGTTATCCGGTACTGGTAAGACCATCGTATGTACTCGGCGGACGGGCCATGGAGATTGTATACTCCGACAGCGAGCTGCTTAGCTACATGAAAGAGGCGGTTAAGATTAACCCGGATCATCCGGTGCTGATTGACCGGTACATGATGGGCAAGGAAGTGGAAGTAGACGCGATCTGCGATGGCGACACCGTTCTGATTCCGGGAATTATGGAGCATGTAGAGCGCGCAGGAGTTCACTCCGGTGACTCGATTGCGGTATACCCTCCACAGTACTTGTCCCAGGATCTGAAGGAAAAGATCACGGAGATTACGATCAAGATTGCCAAGGAACTGAATACCCGCGGACTTGTCAACATCCAGTTCGTTATCTACAAAAATGAAGTGTACGTGATCGAAGTGAACCCGCGCTCCTCCCGGACAGTTCCATTCCTGAGCAAGGTTACCGGCATCCCGATGGCGAACCTGGCTACGCAGGCTATTATGGGCGGGAAGCTCAAGGATTTGGGATACGAGGAAGGCATGTGGCCGGAAAGCGACTATGTATCGGTTAAAGTGCCGGTATTCTCCTTTGCGAAGCTTCGCCGCGTTGAGCCTACACTCGGACCGGAGATGAAATCTACCGGTGAGGTGATGGGCCGCGATGTGAAGTATGCCAAGGCACTATATAAAGGGCTGATCGGTGCAGGCATGAAGATTCCTTCGACGGGTGCCATTATCGCTACCATCGCAGACAAGGATAAAGCCGAAGCAGCAGCACTGCTCAAAGGCTTCCATAAGCTTGGTTATAAAATCATAGCAACAGGCGGAACAGCCGCGGCATTAAAAGAAGCGGGACTTGATGTGACGACCATTAACAAGCTGTCCGAAGGAACACCAAATATTCTGGATATGATCCGCACAGGTGAAGCGAACTTTGTCTTTAACACATTGACCAAAGGCAAAACGCCGCAGCGTGACGGATTCCGTATTCGCCGTGAAGCGGTTGAGAACGGCGTAGTGTGCATGACCTCGCTCGATACGGTTCGTGAGCTTCTGACCATGCTGGAGACGATCAACTTCTCCTCGGAAGCGATGCCGGTTTAAATCGAGAAGGAGGGGTACAGATGAACGCAAGCTCAAGCTACAATGAAATGGCGGGCCGCCTGATGGTGGCCCTGGATTACCCGGATGCCGATCGTGCGAAGGATCTGGTTCAGCAGCTCGAGGGCATTCCCTGTTACATGAAGGTGGGCATGCAGCTCTTCTACGCCGCAGGTCCTGACTTCGTGAAAGAACTGAAAGCAAAAGGATATTCCGTGTTTCTGGACGTGAAGATGCACGATATCCCCAATACGGTAAAAGGCGGCTCGCACAGTGTTACGCGGCTGGGTGTGGACATGTTTAACGTCCACGCCGGCGGCGGTGCGCTCATGATGCAGGCGGCAAAAGCCGGGGCAGAGGCCGCAGTGGCGGAAACCCCGGGTCTTGCCATGCCTACAATTATAGCGGTAACGCAGTTAACCAGTACGAATCAGGATGTCATGAATAACGAAATCGGGATCCCAGGGCTTGTAGAGGACACCGTTGTAAGATACGCTTCGTTGGCCCAGCAAGCCGGACTGCACGGCGTCGTGGCTTCATCGCTTGAAGTGGAAGCCATTCGCACCGCGTGCGGTAAGGATTTTAAAACCGTTATCCCGGGCATTCGTCCTGCTGGCGCGGATATCGGTGACCAGGCCCGGGTGCTTACGCCGGGAGAAGCGGTTCGCAGGGGCAGCCACTATCTAGTTGTTGGTCGACCAATCACCGCTACCGCGAACCCTAGACAAGCAGCAGAACAGATTATTGAGGAGATGATTCAAGCATGAGTACACTCGCGAATATTCCGCATCAGATCGCATCCCATTTGCTGAAGATTGAGGCCGTTTCCCTTCGTCCACACCAGCCGTTTACATGGACGTCGGGCATCAAATCCCCAATTTACTGCGACAACCGCCTGACGATGTCCTACCCCGAGATTCGTGACTACATCGCTGAATCGTTTGCTGCTGTCATCCGGGAGCAGTATCCGGAAGCGGAAGCCATTGCCGGAACGGCGACAGCAGGAATTCCGCACGCGGCCTTTGTATCCCAGAAGTTGAATCTGCCGATGTCTTATATTCGGGACAAGGCCAAAGGCCATGGCAAGGAAAACCTGATTGAAGGTCTGATCAAGACGGGGCAGAAGGTGGTTGTAATTGAGGACCTGATCTCCACCGGCGGCAGCTCATTGAAAGCAGCGCAAGCGGTCAAGGATGCAGGTGCAGAGCCGCTGGCGGTACTGGCCATATTCAGCTATCAGCTGGATAAAGCGGTACAAGCCTTCGCCGAAGCTGGAATTCCGCTGCAGAGCTTGTCCAACTACGGTGCACTCATCGATGTAGCCCTATCCGAGAACCGGATACAAGAAGAGGATGTACAGCTACTTCAGTCCTGGAGAGCGAATCCTTCCTCCTTCGGACTTTAAACATTATTGTACAGATTATAATTTTTGATCCGACTGCCGCCTCTGAGATTTTTGCAGAGGCGGCGTTTTTTATCTTTTTAGAAAGGGATAGTGCCTCTAGAACCGTAGCTGTTTATTCCTTGTGAGAAACCAATTTATACTTTCTGAATTAATAAAGTAAATATATAGGGGGTATATGGGATTAAATCATGGCATAGTTTATACTAAAAATAAAATAAAAGTATAAATGAGGGATGACCATGTTGGCTGTTGAAGCAGTAGGTGTCCATAAAAAGTTTGGCTCTACATACGGAGTTAAGGATTTGAACATGTCAGTTGAGCAGGGCGAGGTGTTTGGCTTTATTGGACCGAATGGCGCTGGGAAGTCGACTACCATTCGAATGATCATGCAGTTATTGTCTCCAAGTTCGGGTGAACTTCATGTGCTTGGCACATCCATGCGGCAAGAGCAGCCGGAACTTCGGCGGCGCATCGGTTACTTACCATCAGAGATCATCCTCTATCCTAATATGACGGGCAGGGAGATGCTTGAATTTACCGCCAGAGCACATGGGCTGAAAGTTAAACAGACCGAGGCTCTTCAATATGCCGAAAGGCTGCAATGGGATCCCGGCATCAAAATCAAAGCCTATTCCCTTGGCAATCGAAAGAAGCTGGGCATCATTTTGGCTCTTCTGCACCAGCCGGAACTGCTTATTCTCGATGAGCCCACTTCTGGTCTGGATCCCCTTGTGCAGCATGAGTTTTTTCAAATGCTGGGTGAGTTCAACCGGAAATGGGGCATGACGATATTTTTTTCGACTCATGTGCTGTCGGAGGTGGAGAAGGTGTGCCAGCGAGTTGCTTTTATACGTGATGGTGAACTGCTCCGTATATCACGCATGGAAGATTTGTCTGCCGGGAGAAGCCATCGGATCATGCTTCGGCTGGAAATGCCGGGTGATCAGCGCGAGAACGATCTTTTGAAGTTTATCGATGCAAAGGTCCAGTTTGATGGAACGTATCATTGGTTTGATACGGGAGGAAACCCGTTGTCGAATACGCTGGCTGCATTATCCCGGCTTCCGATAGCGGATCTGACGATTCGAAGGCCAACAATTGAAGAAATGTTCATGGACGATTATCGGGTGCAGCATGCAGAGGAGGAACGGGTATGAGGTGGAATCTGGTTCAACAGGAGCTTCGTCAAAACAGACGCGGATTCTGGACGTGTTTTCTTGTGACCTTATTAATACTGATTCTTTTGCTGGGCAAGGCAGAAGCCTTTGTGAACAATCCGGAAATGGAACAGCTCATAAAAGGTTTGCCGGAAGGCCTGCTTAAAGCATTTGGCATAGAGCCTGAAAGCTTTCGTACCTTCGAAGGGTTCGTGGCAACGCAGGCCTACCCCTATTTTATCGTGCTGATATCTTCTTTTGCGACGTCGTGGGCAGCTGGAAGCATATCCAGGGAACGAGACAGGGGCACTGCAGAATTTCTGTTCACGCTGCCTTACAGCAGAGGAGAGGTATTCTGGAGCAAAGCGTTTGCGAACTGGCTGCATATGACGATTGTGTTTGTTGTCGGTTCACTGCTTATTCTGCTGCTGGCTAGGTATAGGGTGCAACTGGAGCAATATGGAGGCTTATTGCTGCTATTGTTGTCAGGTTATTTACTGGTGCTGCTGTTCATGGGGATCGGTTACGCGCTTACCTCCTGGTTCTCCTCTGATCGCACGGCTGTGGCCGTTGGAGCTGGAGTCGCTGTTCTGGCATTCCTGCTCAAGCTGCTCTCCGGCAGCAGTGAGATGATGCATAAGGTATCTTCAATCTCGCCCTACCGGCTCTTCGATGCGTTGGATATTGTCCGGGGGGGCGGGTTGACAGCGGTGAGCTGGGTCGTTACATTAGGACTGTATGCGGCTGGCACAGCCATAGGTGTCCTTATGTTGAAGAGAAGGGATATCGTTTAACCGATGAATGCCAAGAAAGAAGCAGTGCTGGAAGCTGGGAAACGGTTGTTTTTGGAACATGGAATTTTGCAGACAAGCATGGAACAAATCGCGGAAGCGGTGCCTGTCTCCAAGATGACCATTTATAATTATTATCAGAGCAAGGAAGGGTTACTGGATCATGTAGTGGATCGGATGATTGAGGAATTGATGTCAATTTATCGCGATGTGATGGAGCAGGCCGGGGATCCTCTTGAAGCATTAACCATTTTCTATAGGGATCAGGAGAAATTTTCGGTGCATGTGTCGCAGAAGTTCGTGACGGATCTGGCCAAATTTCCGGAGCAGATGGCGAAGCTGATGCAGTTCAACCAGAAGTATGTAGTGCCTGATTTTGAATTGCTGATCTTTAAGGGCCAGCAGCTTGGCCAGATTCGAAAAGATATCTCCCCTCAGGTGCTGGTCGCTTTCATGACCTTCATTAAGGAGTTTACGGCGCGGAGCGAGTGGTATAATGGTCTGGGTAGCATTAACGCGGTGAGTGAGCAGTTGATGACGATTATGTATTACGGCATTATCCAGAAGGATGACCCGCCTCATCCTACATGAAATCAAAGAACATTCCAGTGGTTGTTTACGACCCGGGATGTTTTTTTTGAGGTTTTCAGCGATCCATTGTTTTATATGTGACTGAATTGGGTATATGTTCCTATAAATTTAGGGCCAGGATTTGGTAGAGGAGGAGGAGACGTCTCACCTATAATAGTAATGATGGCTTGTGATTTATTTACAAAAATAGGCGGGACTGAGCGTAAGGAGGAGAGATCTTTGGAATTTTCGTCAAGGATCAAACTGACCGGCAAACAATTTTTTGTGTTAACCGGCATCGTTGGTGCAAGAGCTGTCATCGGGCTCGAAGATCCTTTCCGCGGTACGCTTGCCGAGGAGATGCCCGCAGAAGTGGCCAGGATAGAACAGGAGCTCCTGGAGGAAGGCTTGATTGTTACAGATACCGTCGATAACGAGCCGGTTCTTGCGCAGGAATTGCTGGAATACATAGAAGTATGCAGTCGGACCCTATTAACGATTCACATGAGGGTTACCGGTTTTGAGGGAGAACCGAAGGAGTGTTTTATTTACTACAGTTCAGCCCTTGTCGTAAAATCCGAAATCGAGAGCGGTCCATCCGGTGAGCGGATATATGTATTGGAGGAGCTGGGAACGCCTTCAGAGGCCTGGTTGAAGATCATTGGCTACCTGGAGCTTGAGGATAGGAAAAACCGCGGCACGGGCCTTCTAGCACTGCCTAAGGGCTGGTTCCAGCAATGGATGAACGCTGAACAAGGTGAGCAGGAGCCGCAGCGGCATTTGCTGGCGCAAGGCTACCCGGAATCCGTTGTTACGGCTTTGGCTGACTCTGTAAGCAGTCCGGAGAGATATGCTTCATTCACTGTGTATTATTGTCCGGATCTGAATTGCAGAATCCAAGGAATTGAACTGTTAAGGGGGAAGGATTCCAATTGGCTGATCCGCCCTGAAGGAGATCAGGATAAGATCCGGGGCGCCCAAGTTACAGAGATCATCCGAGAGCTTGGAGCCGTAATAGAGCGTATAAAGTGATAGAGGACAAACATGGCTCTAACATCTTACAGTGTGTCTTCTCGATCAACTACATGGAGGATTGTTTGATATGACCAAAATACGTGTAGTACCCGAAATGCTGAACCAGCAAGGAGCAGCGGTATCTGATATTGCACGGGAAGTCCAGCAGCTTCAGGAGCGGATGCAGCAGCGCATTCAGAGCATGTCGTGGGAGACACGTCATCGTGCACAGGTTGAGCAGCGCCTGGCACAGTGCAGGGCTGCTTGTCAGTCGGTGGTAAGCCGTCTGGAGCAGAATCGCGGGCAGTTGGTGAAGAAGGCCAGCGATTTCTCGCAAACCGACCAGTCGCTTGGGAACAGCTTGACCTTCGGCAAACAATCGGTAGCTCAAATTAGTCCGCATCTGCTGCTACAGACGAGCCTGGCACAAAACGGGAGCAAAAAGTCAGATCCCCCCGTAACGGCAGCGGGGATTGAATTTAATGCGCTCGCTCCATTTGGCGGAACGGCTGATCAATGGTCCAGCAACCCGCTGGCGGCCACTGGCGTATTGTTCGGGACCGTAACGGCATCAGGAACGATGTATAAATACTGGGACATGTACCGGAACGGATTTGGAGTCTGGCTTGAGAAGGACAGACGCGGCAATATGCGAGCCAATGTGACCAACGGAATGATGGCCAATATCCGCAAGAAAACCTATGCCGAATACAACTGGCGGAATCACCCCCGAATTCCAAAATATGTCCTTC
Source organism: Paenibacillus sp. Cedars (assembly GCF_003184205.1). Taxonomy (NCBI): domain Bacteria; kingdom Bacillati; phylum Bacillota; class Bacilli; order Caryophanales; family Paenibacillaceae; genus Paenibacillus; species Paenibacillus sp. Cedars. The sequence continues at coordinate 3,995,312 of NZ_CP020866.1, read as the reverse complement.
CGGGCGCAGCGGTTAAAGATTCGCTTAGCTGGAAAGGCGGTAAGCTCGGTTATGCCGGTATCGCCATGCAAACGGTGGGCAATCTGGTCACGAATATCAATGAGAACAAAAGTGGAGCCAAAATAGCTGGGGACGCTGCCGTGGATGTGGGTGTCGGCTTGGGTACGGTTGTAGCCTCCGCAGCAGCTGGTGCCAAAGCCGGCGCGCTGATCGGGACGGCGGTGGGCGGTCCGATCGGAACCCTCGCGGGTGCGGCTATCGGTTTTGGTGTTTCGGTCGGTGCTTCCTATGTCATGGATGGGATCAAGTTTGCAGATTTTGACGGGAATGGCGAGAAGGATACTTTAACCGAGGGGTTAAAAATAGGAGTTGAGAAATTAGGGTCGACGATAGCCGGTTGGTTCAAATAAGGGGAGTGTAACAGATGGGCACAAAGATTTCGGAGGAAGCGTTATTTCATTTCCGGCTGATACCCGCAGAGCAAATCCGGGGCGGCATCGTATGTTTTTTATTTATTATGCTGATACCTGCGCTGGTTACTTTGTCGGAGCCGATGATGTCGATCTATTTTTACATCGCTTGCGCAGTATGGGGGGCTATGCTGCTGTGGGGAATGGGCCTGAGTTTAAACCCGTATCAATCCGAGGTCGGTTTCGTGCTGTATTTGGGGTTGTATGGTTTGGCGCTGGCCGTTACTTGTCAGGTCGCTATATTAAAAATGATGTATCACATGGCTGGGGTCGATTCCATTGGATATGGTCTTAGCTCGGTAGCGGTCATGCTGCTATTGCTCGCTCTATTCTATGTCCTGCATTTTAGAGCGCTGCAGCAAGGAGCCTACCAATCCATGGAGAGGCAGGGTCGGGTCGGAAAAGCTGGCAAGGCCGCCATGCTGTTTGCGGCTATCGGTTACACAGGTTATTACTTGGCAGTCGCGGTTATCGGAGATATTGGCAGGTTCGTGATGGGAATGGCGGCTTTTTCCGTCCTGTTGATTCTCGGTCTGTATTTGGCTGTTGTGTTCATTCATCGCTACTTCTTCATTCAGAATCATATGGATCAACTGAAAGAGCATTACCCCGTTTTGGGGCTGCCGAAGGAGCAGCGGAACGCAGCGTATCTGAACAAAATGAAACAGGGGCGCGCACCGGCGGCACCGCATCGTCCAAGCAAGAAAAGGAGAGGGTAATTATGACACAGCAGTTATTGCCAAACGGATCGATTGTTATTTTGAAACAAGGTGAGAAGAAGCTGGTGATATACGGGCGCAAGCAGATTCTTGCACTTGAGCAGCCGCAGCTGTTCGATTATCTGGCCTGCCCGTACCCGGAAGGGTATGTTAGCCCGGAATTTGCCTATGTGTTTAATCATGAGGATATCCAGGACATTATATTTACCGGCTACCAGGACGAAGAGGAGGAGCAGTTTCAAACCGTACTGGCTGAGACAAAAGCTACATAACATCCCAGAGTATATTTTCATAAAGGTTCATAAGGGAGGAGCGTGAGGTAGATCATGTCAGGACGCATAGAGGTATCCCCGGAGGAACTGCGCCGCGCAGCGGCAGACATTCGCAGCGGAAGTGACTATGGTGGGGAACTGGTAGCCAGAATGTCACAGATCATTGAGACGCTGAATGCAGAATGGGAGGGTGTTTCGCAGCAGCGGTTTCGCACAGAGGCTGAGGAGACAAAGGCACAGCTCGTGAATTTTATCCAGATGATGAATTCGATGGAGCAGGAGCTCATGAGCATTGCTGCCCGGTTTGCAGAGGCTGACGGACAATAGGCGGAGCGATTTATTAAGCGACAAAAACAAACTTGGGGACCTTTCCCGGTTGAATTCCGGGAAAAGATTGCCGCCTTAATTAAAACTCTCTTTTTTTGTGTCTACATGACGGGGCTATGATCAGTGGTACGGTATAGGGCTGATTGTTTTTTATTAGGGAAGGACTTTGTGGATATTGCGGTTTTTTAGTGGAAGTTTGGACATAATATGACAGCAGCAGATTATACTTCAGGTAAGGAGTCGCATAGGATGAATTGGATCTATTACGGAAAGCTGTATAAAACCAAATTTCAAGCAGGGTGCTTCGCCAAACGGTTGGAGCAGGATGGATGGCTGTTCGGGTACAATGATCCGCGGATGGTGGAGGTTTACCGTTCCAGGAAGGGCCGATACGGCGTTCGATTTATGCCTTGATTAAATTCCATTAAAACAGTACTTGACTTGATGCAAGGGAATGGTGTATATTTATTCTTGTCGCTGTTTGATACAGCATTGACGCGGGGTGGAGCAGTTCGGTAGCTCGTCGGGCTCATAACCCGAAGGCCGCAGGTTCAAATCCTGCCCCCGCAACCAATTTTTAAACGATGTATGTATGACGTCCTTATGTTTATGTGTACATGTATGTTCAGGGCCCTTAGCTCAGTTGGTTAGAGCGGTCGGCTCATAACCGATTGGTCGGGGGTTCGAGTCCCTCAGGGCCCACTTTATCGAAAACCCTTGTGATGCAAGGGTTTTTTGCTGTTTATTGAGCAGTTATGCAGAGAAAATACTATGGTAAAAAAGCAGGATACTTCGATTTGCTAACGCATTTGTTAACGGCAGCTATTTATCCAAAGGATCTAGCGTCTTTTCAGAGTACTTTTTAAGCTCTGCTTCAATCTTATCGACGGCTTCATCTTGCATAGTAGGGAGCAAGTGAGAGTATCGTTCATTGAACATTGCTGAGTCATTCCGAGGCGTTCAGCTGCCACTTTGGGGTTTATGCCAATCCGGAGTAAAAATGACGCGTGGGTATGTCTTAAATCGTGGAATCGAATCTTCTTTACTTCTGCCTTCCGGACCAAAACGTCCATTCCTTCTGCTATTCGTTTCGGTTTTATATAACCGCCGTTCGGGTAGCAGCATACGAGATCATTATTCTCATACCCATCACCGTACTCAAATTCACCACGACGCATGCCGGTGTAAATTGCCAGCGAGAATACAATATAGTGAACATGACCTTTCGATGATTTTAGAAACTAGTTGAATTCTTCAACAGACCAGAACTTCATTTCCTTTTGCTCGTTCGCATTAACCTTACTTCTCATGGATACCTTGCTCATGATATCCTCTGACAAGAGCCCTGACTCGGTGTATGCGATTTCTCAGTGCACGCTTCAGAATGCCGTGTATGGTCTTACATATTCCTTTGAATAGGTTTTTCGTAGCTCGGCGTAGAATGTTTTGATTGCTCGCGGAGTCAATGCTTGAAGTTTTACTTTACCAAGTGCAGGTATAATTCGCGCTTCAATGACCGTTTTCTCAGTATCATACGAAGTAGGCTTGAAATTCAGTTTGGCATGGGTTTCGAGATAGATATTCTCGAAGCGTTATCTTCGAGTCATCGACATGCAAGCCTTTCTCTATTTCAGCGATTTTTAGGTGGCACGCGGGACTGACCCCATAGCGTGAGACAAATTAAAACACCTTCAAGAGAATGTAACCATGTCGTAAGATATGGAGACAACCTTGGAGGTGTTTTGCGTTGGCAACAAGAGTTAGCTATCCGGTAGAAGTGAAGAAAAAAGCCATTGAAATGAGACTAGATGGCATTCCAGTGAAAGAAGTCATGGACCAACTGAACATACGAAATAAGACACAAGTAGAGACCTGGATGAGATGGTATCGCAGCGGCCAATGGAACCGGTTGGAGCAGCCTGTCGGTAAACAATACAGCTACGGTAAAGGGCCTGAATATACGTCAGAGCTGGAGAAGGTACAGGCGGAGAATCGGTTTCTAAAGCAACCATTAGATCTGCTAAAAAAGTTCGCGGAAATGCAAAGGAGGTGTCGCCAAAGACTGTAGTGGAGTGGGTTTAGTCCGTTCGAGGGGAAGTCAGTGTGGCTCAAGCGTGTGCATGGATCGGGCTTTCTCGCTCCACTTACTATCGTTGGAAAGCCGCCTACGGGAGCCCATATAAAGATCACATGGTAGAGAAGATTCGTGAACTCTGTAGTCAGCATAAATTTCGTTACGGATATCGGAAGATCACGGCACTGCTTCGGATGGAGCACAAGATTAACCATAAACGCGTGCAGCGGATTATGCAGCGAGAGGGGCTCCAATGTCGTAGCGATCAGGGCAGCGTCTACACCTCTCAGGCCTATCAAGAAGCTGTAAAGGGAAAAGGCATTACCATGAGCATGTCCCGCAAGGGTACGCCCGCTGATAATGCCCCCATCGAATCGTTTCATTCCACGCTAAAGTCTGAAACGTTCTATCTCGAAGGTTTAACCTGTACGACGACGGCCATCGTCGAGCAGACCGTTCGAGACTACATAACATACTATAACTCAATTCGCATTCAAACAAAACTAAACAACCAGTCGCCGGTTCATTTCCGCCAACTGGCTGCTTAAACTTGCAAGGTGTTTTGATCCCTGTCTCACAAACGGGGGTCAGTCCCCGCTGTCCAGGCTTCCTTTTCTGTTTTAAACCCACCTTTTGATTTTTGTCTCTGACCACCTGTCATTGGGTCAAGTGGCAGATCGATTACATAAGTATAAGTTTTTCCTCTTGGATATACATGACCTTTCATATACAAAAGCCCTCCTTAAAATTCATCTCCATAGAACCGTAGTAATTCCTCAATATCCTTTTTCTGAATTACAAATTTATTGGCAGAGTTATAATATCTGCTTGCCAGATGGCTCAGCTTTAAACTGATTCTTCCGTCACTGGTATAATCCAAATCAAAAAACTTTACTGGTTTACTGTCTGTGAAATTCTCAAGGCTGGCTATCCTCGACTACCTCAAATGGGCCATCTGTGGAAAAGATAAGTTCCTCTTGGTAATGTAAAGTTTCATGGTCTACGTGAACAATGAATTGTGATGGTGCTATCAAATCATCAGCGGGATCATAATATGCGTAGATCTTAGTCTCTCTCATATCATCATGATCGCTTTTACTAAAATGATCACTGTCTTCGACCTGAGCAACTGTCTCCGTTAACAACTTCCCTTGGCACAATCTATGTTGAATTTGTTCCAGTCTCCTTTTAGCTAAATATAACGGGACTTTAAAAATAGAGGCTAAGAAATGAATAGCATCATTCTTTCTTACAGGTAATCGAAGTTGTGAGATCATTGAAATCGGCATTGCTGCATAAAGAACAAAATTATCTGCTTCAGCTTCTTGAGCTCTGGTATATTGCTCTGGCATAATTCTCTGATCACCCGAATGTCGTAATATATGGCAAAGTTCATGTAAAAAGTCGATCCATTGCCTTACCCTTGACTGATTCTTATAAATGTTAATGGATCCTAACCCACTCTTTATTTCTACCGCTTCACTACCTAACTCCGAATAATAAACCTATACGTTCAGCCGCCTGGATAATTCTTCAGTATTCAGTTGTTGTGGAGTAAGGCTTTCCGATTGGCTGGACCGATATCAGTGGCCTGCCGGACAAGGAGCAGAGCAATTCGAATGGGAACCACCAAGAGTTGCAACCGGTGTAAAAGATCGAGTTGGCCGGCTAAAAGCATTGGGGAACGCCGTGAACCCTGTACAAATCTATCCCATCTTAGCAGCTGTAAATGATCGGGTTGAGGAGGGCGGAAACGGATGATTCTCCAGGGAAACAACATGGAAGTTATGCCGCAGCTCGAGGTCGAATCATTTAACACTTGCGTGACATCCCCGCCATATTGGGGGCTTCGGGATTACGGACCCACCCCAACATACTGGCCGGAAGTGACGTACACACCGATGCCGGGGCTGCCCCCGATTACGGTACCAGAGTGGACTGGATGTCTGGGGCTGGAGCCTACGCCGGAGATGTTCGTTGCTCATAGGTTCTGGTCTTCCGGGAGGTGTGGCGGCTGCTTCGAAAGGATGGGACGCTCTGGATCAATTTCGGGGATAGTTACGCTAAGGCAGGGATACCAGGGCTGGGTGACCCTACTATCGGGGCTCGTAATCTTGGAGGAATGAATATTCCCTCGAGATCCGTACCAAACGGACTCAAACCCAAAGACCTGATTGGCATCCCATGGAGAGTAGCCTTTGCCCTGCAGGCAGATGGCTGGTATCTCCGGATGGATAACATCTGGAGCAAACCGAACTGCATGCCGGAAAGTGTAGGGGATCGACCGACAAAGGCGCATGAATATATGTTTTTGCTTTCGAAATCGGAGCGCTATTACTACGATGGTGAAGCGATCAAAGAACCTTTGGCATAATCCAACATTGCACGACTATCTCAGGATCTCGAGGGGCAGCTTGGAAGTGATCGAGCGAACGGGGGAGCGAAGACAAACGGTCGAATGAAAGCAGTCGGAGGATCACCGGGAGCTTTTGACCCCCTCCAATCGAGGACAAGGGCAAGAGGGAACGCCAAGACATTCCGTGGCGGTGGAAATTACACCAATAATCAGAGTTTTGATAATAACCAAAAGGTAGTGCGCGAGAGCACAGGCAACATCCCTAACGATTCTGGATTAAGAAATATGAGGTCAGTCTGGAATTTTGATGATCCACTTGAAGTCTGGCGATGGTTGTACGTCCGCTTGGGTGAGGAAGCGTACATCTTGTTTGCAGATTACATGGCTGAACGGGAAGGTAAGTCATCGGTCTGGACAGTGGCCACAGCTCAATTCACCGAAGCCCACTTCGCCACATTCCCTGAGAAACTCATCGAACCATGCATCTTGGCGGGTGCTCCAGTAGGTGGGCGGGTCCTCGATCCATTCGGCGGATCCGGAACCACACTTAAAGTGTCGTTGGAGAATAACCGGGATGCACAATCATCGAGATGGGGCCACAGTATGTGGAAATAGCAGAGAGACGGACTGTAGTTATACAACCAACGATGACATTTTAATTCCAGGGGAGGGTAATCCTCCCCAACCTAACAAACTAAAACAGTCTCATTATCCAACGTGGGATGTAGAGGATAACATCCAGAACCAGAGTGGAAATATCGACTAACCTTTCTAACTTGGTTCTTCCAGGCCAGTTTATCTTCTTCATACAATGACCTCACTTTAAAATGAAATTTGGTCGGATACTTAAATTTATTACGCAAAACATTGAAAATAGTTCCAATATATTGGAGGTAATCATGAAAGCCATAACGATAATTCAACCCTGGGCGACGTTGATCGCCCTCGGGGAAAAGCAGCTTGAAACCCGTAGCTGGCCCACGAAGCACCGCGGTGAGCTGGCGATCCATGCCGGCAAGAAGATTGACCGAGAGGCATGTGAGGTGGCGGAAATTAAGGCAGCATTAATGCGGCATGGGTACACGGTGGAGAGCTTGCCGACCGGGGCGGTTGTGGCGATAGCAAGCATGACAGAATGCTGGTCCATAGGAATGGACTATCAAAGTGGAATGCCTTTGCTCTACCACGCTGAAAGGGGCCGAGAGGAAACTCGGATCGTTGGATTGAAGGAATCGAAATCTGGGTTCTATTACCCGGGGCGCTTCGCCTGGGAGATGGCGAACGTTAACAGGCTTCTGGAGCCGATCCCGGCCAAGGGCATGCAAGGATTCTGGAACTGGGAAGGGATGACTGCATTAGGGATAAGTATAGTTTGACAACTCGGCAAGCAGAGGTCTTAAATTTCATTAAATTTTACGTCAATAAGCATGGTTATCCTCCAACCGTGCGAGAGATCGCGAAAGGGATTAACTGCAGATCTACCTCAACAGCGTACAATATTCTGGAAAGATTGGTTTTGAGGGGAGCTATTGAGAAGGGTGAAAGCCCGCGAGCAATCAAGGTGGTGGAGGTTGGCATGGAGACGAAACCAGGGCTTTATAACAAGTACACAGTAATCGACAATGAGACCGGTCGTGCGGTTGATGGATCATGTTTTGTATTATTGCCGGACAAGGACGTAGCTGCGGCTGGAGCGTTGTTTCAATACGCTGATTTGACACCAAACACTGAGCTAGCAATGGACATAACTTGGTGGTTATCGAGACTGGGGGTGACCAATGAAAACTCGAAGAGATCAACTAATTGAACGCCTATCCAATTACCGCACAGTACCAGGGCATGGACCTGACATCTTTAGAAAGTCGGATGAAGAATTAGAAGATTATGTGAAGCTGCTGGATAGCATGTTTGAAGCTGCCTTCAAAGAAGATGACGATGAGGGCTCTGATGATATTTAGAAGTGAAAAGACCCCCTAATCCTTGGCCGGTCCGGGGGTCAATCGGAAATATATTCCTCTCAACGATTATATCACAAAGGGGATTGAGGGGAATGGCGATGTCATGGGGACAAGGAGAACTCTTTCCAACAGCGAATGAAGCGGAGATCCAGCGCACAAAATTCCTGCTCGGAAAATATAAAGAGATGACAATGCTCATGCACGATTTTGAAAAATTCGAAGAAGAATTAAGGCAAGTGGCTATTGATGGTGAAGCAGCTCGCCGCATCGATCAGGAGGATCTGCATGCTGATAAGACGGCCAATGCTACAATTCTGATCGAGAAGCAGCGTTGGGTGTATCAGCGGTACCAGTTTTATACTCATCAGCTTCGCAGGGCTTTCAGCTTAATTCAAGACGAGGACGCGAGGAAAGCAGTGGACTACAGGTATATGCAGGGCTACTCTTATAAAGAGACATTACTGTTCTTCCGGCACGGTTTAAGTGATAGCACTATCCGGCGAAAAATTGCCGAAGGTACAGAGAGCATGGCAAATACGTTGAAATTAATGGGGTTCTTTGACCAGGATAGCACGGAATACTAATTGCTAAGCCTAGGTAAGTGCGGCCAACTAGGAGCTAATTTGTTCTAAGTTGGCCGCATCTATTTATTGCATATTACCTTCATTTAGAGATTTAGTACCTTCTTCGATCATTTTATTTACACGGACTACTATCTCATCCCATTTATTAATGATTTCAGAAATGGGGTTGAATAGTAATGTGTTATTAGTTTCTACTAGGTGTTTTTTTGTTGCGTCTGCTTCTTGTTGACATCTAGACCTAGCTCTACTTTTCCTTTGATATGTTCGGCATCCAGCTTTATTCCCGTCTAGCCTGAAACAACATGTCCATTTTCCAGACCACTCGTCATACTCGCATTCAACGGGACCGACTCGGTTTTCGTTATACTCCATCGCCTCCTTCAAATACTCTCTGGCTATCGGAGCATATCTTTCAACAATTTCCTTCAAAATAATCACTTGAGTGCGGTCTTCATCATTCCAAATCACATAAGCGGACATTATATATTGCACACCCATTATCCATGCTAATATGGCTCCTGGACCAATGTTCTTAAGTCCGGTGATAGCATTAATATTTGAAGCAACGATATCCTGCAGTAAGAATTCTTGCTTGGTCCTTTCATAGAGAAAAAACTTATCGACAGATGCTGCTACAAGTGATTCATAATCTCTTTGTCTACCCTCCTCAATTTCTTGATGTAGCATGTCTGCAATTAATTTCAGTGTTTTTAGGTTTATTTCCTCAGCGTCAGTCTTCGTCATGTTTTCTAATAACTTTTGCACGGCAAAGGAAATTATAGCTTCTGCAACGATGTACGCAATTTCAACACCGGAGACTACATTCATTACTGCAACATTTTTATCATTTATAATCTTCACGGAATCAACTCCATTTCTGTTTTTAGTTAAAATTCTCGAAAATCGTGGGAATTATTCGCTTTTAGGAAATTGGTTTACAAAGACAAATTGGAATATATTTAACGAAAACTGACTCTAATGTGACCCTAAGTTGAAAACCAATAAGCATAGAAAAAGGCGAAAATGACACGCACGGCTGCATGAATGCGGCATATTACCGGGGCGTAACTCTTCTCGCTTTTCTATTGTTAGGATTATAGCGACATGATTAGGTTGATCAATGATCAATTGAGTAATTGACGATAAGGTTTATGATTTCAAGAAGGTTCATCTTGTCCCCCTTTCTCTCTTTTTCTATTTGTTTTAGAGAGATGGAGAGTGATTGTTCACTTTTTGATGTCTGATCGATGCTTAGTAGATTGAAACAGTGAGCAAATGATGGATTGGATAGGGGAGATTCAGGAATTTGCGAGATAAACAGGGGACAGCATTTTGACACAAATTTCAGCAGCTCGTTAAAATGGTCTTGTTCTTCCTCTCCAGTTACTAAGTACAGATGCTTTTAAAGCAAAGAGCGCAGCGTTTTTGCTGCGGCCGGCACGGTCGCAATGCTCTGACGGATCTCTCTGCAGATAAGAACTGAATATATAATCCGAAGTCGTTCCTTCCTGGAGCGGCTTATTTTATTTGAAATAAGTAGCATTAATTACTTTATTTTCAATTTTATGTTTAGACAAATGTTGATTATTCTTGTACTTTTAACACATACATAATTTAGGAGGAAGATAGATGTCTACATTAATTAAGAGAAGTACTCTATTTCTAACTGCAATTCTCTTGTTCACTACCGTTTTTTTTTCATCGCATACTTTTGCAACTACAACCCAAGATCAGTACTCAGATAATTTAATTCCTAAGATGACAAGCCACACAGCACCTAGTGGTATTGCATCAGCAAGTCAGGAATACGGTCCCATGTATGCAGCTTGGAAGGCCTTTAACAGAAGTACCAGTCAATCATATGAAGACACTTGGGAACCACCTATCCCGACTGGATGGTTAGCTTACGAATTCGCCTCACCACAAGTTATTTCTAAGTATACAATTAAAAATATTACCCCACGTTTGAGCTCTGATATGAACAGGGCACCAAAGGATTGGACGTTTGAAGGATGGAATGAACAAACTCAAGCTTGGGATATCCTTGATACACGAACAAGCGAAATTAACTGGATCGGAGGAGAAAAGAGAGAGTACACCTTTAACAATGTAACTCCTTATAAGAAGTATCGTTTAAATGTGAAGGCTAACAATGGTGGTATATATGTAAGCATTGACGAATTAGAAATGATGAGTAAGATCACTGAACCAACCGAACCTCCAACAGAACCTACTGAACCACCAACAGAGCCAACAGAACCACCAACAGAACCAGATAGCAATCGTGCATTGATTGAAATTACTTTGCTTAACGGGGCTATAAAAGAGTTTGATCTTTCTATGAGTGAAGTAAACGCATTTATTAATTGGTATGAAGCAAAAGCATCAGGAAGTGGCTCAATATCTTTCGCCATTGATAAACATGGGAACAACAAGGGGCCGTTTAAGTCCAGAAAAGACTATATCATCTTCGATAAGATAATTAATTTTGAAGTAAGTGAATATTAGAGAAATTAAGTCGTCCATTCCTGGGCGGCTTTTTTGTTTTCTTTTAGGAGCGTGAATTTATATGAAATGGTTTCAATGGTTGATTAAAGTGACAGCAGGCAGCTCACCACGAAATCGGGAGGAACGACGACATGGCCGGAAAACGTAATAAGCTGAAGCGACCACGTTATAAGCCGAAGCAGCCGGATAAGTGTAACCGATGTGTGTGGGGTGAATGGACCGGAACGAAACAGTTTTGAAGCAGGCAGCGGTGTGTTCGGTTGATCTACATCGATAAACAGAATAATTCACTTGTCAACAGGCATAGTAAAGTTTAGAGGTGATATTATGAATCGCGAGGAATTGTCGGTGTATTGTCTACTGGTTAAACGAGGAAAACCTGCGGCTGTTATACCTCTCCAAGAAAGATACTTGGAAGAAGCTATGAAGATCGTCGAGTCAACAGAAGGTCTCTTAACTCATGCGGATAGACTCAGTGAAGGATGGATTTCCTTCTGGGTGTATCAATATCCTCACATCTTAGAAGTTATTAAAAACGCACCGCAGGCACCGAAGACAGCATATGATCACTGGCTTCTTGGTAAGTTATTTGGTTACGATGAAAGAACTATACAAGAAGTTATTAAGACGAGTCTTATCTGAATTCTGTATTAGAGCAGTTTGGACAAGGCGGCAAAGTATCCGTGTGATCATCAAGAACCACTGTTTGACTACACCTTTTACAAGTGTACGTTCCTTTACCTGGCTTTTCTCCAGTTGTGGGCATGATAACACCTCCTTTCTACCTAGGTCTTTCGACACGAAAGAAGGAAAACCTTCCTGATGTCGAAATTTGTTTTATTGAAGATATAGGAAAGGTTGGCGGGACCTAACATGCGTTATGTTTATGAAGTAAGTAATTTCTCGTACGGAGTTATATTTGTATCATTCATATTATTGTTCTCGATACTGTCTCTTTTATTAAGATGTTTGCCGAAACAAAAAAAATTAATAGATAGTTACCCTTATATAATAATAGCTACAATAATTTTAGATATTATAATAGTTTTAATCTTTGATAGATAGTTTGTTATGGTCGGTAGGTATAGATGACAAAATAAGAGCCATTTTAAGGCGATGGTTATTGATCACGGACGAATAGTGGAATAAGTTAGGAAAACAGCAGATAAGGAGCATAGCGTTGGCGTGTGCTCCTGTTTGTCGTGTCTGTATACGTGAAACCAACTCAACACAATTAGGAGGAAGATGAAGTGGATATCAGAATGATTTCGATAGATCAAATCAATGCAGCAGCTTACAACCCAAGAGTGGATTTACAGCCGGGAGATCCGGAATACGAAAAGCTGAAGCGCAGCATTGAGGAATTCGGCTACGTTGAACCGATCGTTTGGAATGAGAGATCCGGCAACATGGTCGGCGGGCATCAGCGGTATAAGATCATGGTTAACGAGCTGGGCTTGGCTGAGCTGGAGGTTTCGGTGGTTGATCTGGACGATCAGCAAGAGCGGCTGCTGAACTTGGCCCTTAATAAGGTATCTGGTCGTTGGGATGAAGGAGCGCTCGCTTGGTTATTGCAAGAGCTGCAGGAAAGCGGGGCTGATCTCTCGCTGTCCGGGTTCGATGTTGGGGAGATTGAGGACCTGATTAGCTCATTGCCAGAGATACCAGAGATTGATATACCGGTTGTTGAGGATGACTTCGATGTGCAGCGAGCACTCGACGTGATTAAGGAGCCGGAAACCCGCCGCGGTGATGTTTGGCAGCTTGGTCCGCATCGTTTGGTGTGTGGCGATGCAACAGATCCGGAAGACGTGGCTCTGTTGATGGATGGAGCTAAAGCCGCACTGGTCGTCACGGACCCGCCATACAACGTCGCAGTGGTGAGTGATTCGGAGCGACTGGCCGCAAATGGCCACGACTCTATAATGAACGACGACATGCCCGCAGAGGAATTTGCGGGCTTTTTGCATGCCGTGTTTCAAAGCTATGGCAGCATTATGGACCAAGCTGCAGCAATTTACGTATTTCATCCATCGTCATATCAGCGCGAGTTTGAGGATGCAATGAACGCATCCGTTATTGTCGTTCGCTGCCATGCGTTTGGGTGAAAAATGCGGCTTCGTTTGGCTGGTCACAGTACCGCTGGCAGCATGAGCCTATCTTTTATGCCCATAAACGTGGCAAGGCTCCTGCCTGGTATGGTGACCGTCGGCAATCAACCGTATGGCGCGCCGGCTTACCTGCAGAAGAACCAGAGCCGTCAACGGTCTGGGAGGTATCCCGCGGTGATGTGGGTAAATACGTCCATCCGACTCAAAAGCCATTGGAGTAATTAGGAACAGCAGTAGTAAAGGAGACCTGGTCGTCGAACTCTTCGGAGGATCGGGAAGCACTTTGATGACCTGTGACCAAACCGGCCGTGTTTGCCGGACCATGGAGCTTGATCCTAAGTTCTGTGATGTAATCAAGAGGCGGTACCGCGAGGCAACTGGGATCGAACCAGTGTTGAATCGCGAAGATGCTGCAGTATAATGAAACACCTTAATAAAATTTGCGAAAAATACTTCTTGTTAAGCTAACGGGCAGGATTGTGAATAAAAAAGAAGGAATAGATCGTGAACAGACGAATTCCCATTAATATTACAATTACCAAAGTGGGTGGGTGAGTATATTGGATGATTCTGTTTTAGATTTTTATAATGACCTAACAGAAGATTACCATCTTATTTTCGTTGATTGGCATCATGCCATTTCTTGGCAAGGAGAGGTTCTAAGCAAATTCATTCATTCAAAACTAGCGAGTCTTAGCAAAGATGGTGCCTCGCTTTTAGACTGTTCCTGTGGTATCGGTACACAAGCAATAGGGTTGGCTAATCACGGATTTAAAGTAACGGGTACTGATTTAAGCCCAGCTTCTATTGAAAGAGCAACAAAAGAGGCAGAATCTTTCGGGGTTAAAATAAACTTTGGGGTAGCTGATTTTCGTTCATTAGAGAAAGATGTTTCCGGAGTTTATGATGTTGTTCTTTCCGCAGATAATGCAGTCCCACACCTTCTGACAGATAAAGATTTATATCTGGCTGTGAGCAACATGTATTCAAAAGTCAAAAATAATGGCATTCTCCTCATAACCCTAAGGGATTATAATGAGCTGGTAAAAGAAAAGCCTAGAGTTACTGAGCCACGCGTTTTCGAGAAGGGCAAACGAATTGTTTTTCAGGTTTGGGATTGGTCAGATGACGCGAAAACCTATCAGACAAACCATTTTTTAATACAAGAAATTAATGGGCAATGGATAACAAAGCATCACAAAACGAGATACAGAGCTATATTAAGAGAAGATTTTAATCATATTTTGAGTACGGCTGGGTTTGTGGATATCGAATGGTTTATGCCATCAGAATCAGGTTATTACCAGCCCATTGTAACTGCTCGAAAAAAGGTGTAGTTTAAGCTAACGGGAAACGATAGTTCAGAATCAACCACCTAATTTAATCAGGTGGTTTTCTTTTGCCTGTAGATGAACATTTACAAGCAAAATTAAAAGGAGGACGCGCTAACGTCCTCCCCATAGACCAGGGTATCCCCCGGCTGAGATAGCGGCCCGCCGCGCGCGGCATTTATCGACTCCGCCGCTATCTCGGATTCCATCATAACGGAAAGCCGAGGGGAACGACAGTGGGAACACCTGAGAATAAAGATTTGCTTATGCAACATGAACTCGCGGTCATGGAAGGTATCCTCGAGAGCAAGGAACAATACAGGAAGATCGTCAAGGCCGGTATAGCCAAGTGGGTTAAGGATTTTCAGGAGGGCCGGATTGAGATCAAGACGGTGGATGACCTGAAGAAGCTGATTGAAATAGATATTGAGCTGCAGAAGGATGGGTTTGATTAATCGCTAGGCAATAACCGCTTTTTCTTAAGACCCAAGTTATTAGTCCAAACAATTTTTTGAGTGGGCAATAAACTGTCTTAAATAATGCTGGGGGGCGATCGCATTTAAAAGACTAAAATGGGTGGTAATACATCCAAAATATAGACGTAGATGTAGGAGGAGCCGAAAAAAAGTATTTCTAAAGCTACAAGGCCCACGGGGTTTACAAGGTCCCCAGGGCTTACTTGGTCCTCAAGGTGTTCCGGGGCCACAAGGTATTCAAGGAGTGGCTGGCCTTCCTGGATCCCAAGGTCCTCAAGGAATTCCTGGCCCTACTGGCGGCCCTACCGGACCACAAGGCATACCGGGCCCAGTTGGAGCTACGGGCCCACAAGGAGAGATTGGTGCAACAGGTCCTCAAGGTATACCAGGAGCGACAGGTCCTCAAGGTATACCGGGAGCGACAGGTCCTCAAGGTATACCGGGAGCGACAGGTCCTCAAGGTATACCGGGAGCACCAGGTCCTCAAGGTCTACAAGGCCCTACAGGTCCTACGGGCCCGGTGCCGATATCTGCATTCAGAGCAGAAAATAATACGGATCAAGAAGTTCCTATCAATACGGACGTTTTGATATCTTTTCCGAATGTAATATTTGATCTTGCCGGCGAGTATGTACTTCCGAGTACATTTATCCCTACTGCAACAGGTATTTATTCTCTAAGTGTAAGTGCCCTTTTTATAGGCATAACTATTGGTTCAGCAGAAGTCCGACTCTCAATTCAAGTAAATGGTGCTTTTCGCTCGTACTATTTTAAACTCATCATTCCACCAGCTGGTCAAACTGTGATTGACACTGTAGGATTTACAACTATACTGCAGTTACAAGCTGGGGATCTAGTAACAGTTAGATTTTTTAGCAGCCAGGCGGTTATAATACAAAATGATGGGAACGCAACAAATTTTTCTGCGGCAAGATTTCCTTCGTAGCTCGTCATTGATCTTATGTCATTAAAAAGACGAGTTAAATTAACTCGTCAGGTTGTCGAGAAACCCCCTGTTTTTTGCAGGGGGTTAAAATTTGCCTTAATAGTTTCAAAACTAGGGCCTTTGATCGTTTTAAATCAATTTTTGTTTTAAAAGATGAGTCTCCCCATATAAAAAAATGAAGTGGCGAACAGTCCTCTGGACTTTCTAGATACTCTGACGAGTTAAATTAACTCGTCTTTTATTGTTGTATAAGAAAACCCCCGGTTCGACCGGGGGTTCAGGAAAGCTTATAGCTATGAGTAAAAATCCCTTGAACTTCATGATAAGATGGTGCCGGTCTGAGGGCCGCATCATCAAGATCAAGGAGGACAAAGGAATGGTTAAAAGCAGTCTAGCACATACACGATGGAACTGTAAATACCACATCGTATTTGCGCCGAAGAACCGCAGGCAAGTGATTTATGGGAAATTAAAAAGAGAAATTGGGAAAATCATTCGAGAGTTATGCGAGCGCAAAGGAGTAGAGATTCTGGAGCGGAGGCATGTGTAGATCCTATTCACATGCTGGTGAGCATACCACCGAAGTTGAGTGCATCGGAGTTTATGGGATATTTAAAAGGAAAAAGTTCACTCATGATCTTCGATAAATTTGCAAACCTGAAGTACCGATATGGAAATCGGCAGTTTTGGTGTAGAGGATATTATGTGGACACAGTAGGACGAAACAAGAAAGTGATCACCGAGTACATTCGGAATCAACTAACAGAAGACAAGAACTACGAACAACTCACGATGAAAGAACTGTTCGACCCGTTTACGGGTGAGTCGGTAGGAAAGGGCAAATAAAAAAGCCCCTTTGAGGGGCAAGCCTGAGAATACCCGCGGTTGGCAGACTTTCAATGCGCCTTATAGGCGCTTGTTAGTACCATGCCCTTATAGGGCTGATGGAAGCCACCGGCTAAGCCGGTGGTTATGACTTGCTGTTTATATGGCTGCAGCCATAAATGATCATAGCGAGCGTGCTGCTTGGTATCAGTTTAACCATCTGATGATCAAGCGGGGGATATAAAGTACAACATCGAAGATCAAGGATATAACACCACCGGAATGCTCTAATTGGGTTCTTCCCAACTTCTTCATACTTCTTGTGCACCTCCATTTTGATAAGGGGTGTTGCTGCTGCCTTAGTTCTTCGTTTGTCACGAATGACGAATCAGATCATCATGTTTTCACGAAAGGTCCTTTGAAACAATACGCCCAAATCTCTCCGTGGTTTCAACATGTTCTCCTTGGGGAATTTGTAATCGCAGGCGACTTGCGTTACATTTTAGAGGAGCCGTTAAAGACCAGACGTAATCCAAGGGCTGCGGCTGGTTGGTATGTCAGCTCATTTTAGTACATAGGACGGGGGATCATAGTGTCAGAATGGGTATTGAATCAGTCCTGGGGACTGCCTGTGTTGCTTGCCTTTTTGGTGATTGTATTCGTGTTTGAATCGAGAAAAGCCTTCAAGGCTTACAAAGAAAAAAGACGCTTCGAGCTGGGCTGGGCACTTTTATTTGCGCTTGTGGCTCTATTGGCAATCATTGTCCTGGTGGCTTATTAAAATACATAGCAAAACAAGCGCCCGTCAGCTGCTGACGGGCGCTTGTTCCATGTTATAAAGATATAGCGGTAGGGGGATCGTTTCCTTGTTCGTCAACGTTCATTCATGACGGCTTCGGTAGCGGACCAGGCTCTGCCGGCACGCATGGCCAGGAAGAAGCAGAGAATGAGCACGATGGAGGCAGCGATGTACGGATAATTGATATCCAGGTCAAACAAATACCCGGCCACAAGCGGGCCTGCGATATTTCCAAGGCTGGTGTAAGCGGAGTTTAAGCCGGCAACATAGCCCTGCTGGTCCTTGGCCAGCTTGGACATTTGCGTACCGATAGCGGGACGCAGGATGTCAATCGACAGGAACACCAGGAAGGTTACGAGGAATATCAACCAGTACTTATGCACAAACAGGGTTAACAGTATACATATCCCCGCGGTTAACAAACTGAGTGTGATGACTCTTTTCTCCCCAAACCGGTTCAGGATCCATCCGAATATTGTGGCCTGCACAACGGCGCCTGCAATCGAACCAAACGTTATGATCATGGCAATATCTTTGGGGGTAAAACCGAATTTATGATCCACGAACAATCCGAACACAGTCTCATAATTGGCAAGACCGAAGGAGAGAACAAATACAATGACCAAACTTAAGAAATAAGGCTCTCTGAAGGAACGCGCCAGCTGGAGAAACAGACTCTCCTTCTTCCGTCCCAGTACGGTAGGCGCTTCTTGTTTGGCTGAAGATTCGGGCAGCAGAATTAACGTTACCAAGGCAGCGATACCGCCCGCGACCGCGGCTGCATAGAAGGGAACCCGGATCCCAAACTCAGCAATGAAACCCCCGATTCCCGGCCCGATAATGAATCCGGTGGTAATCGCAGCATTAATGAAGCCCATGCCTCTTGCACGCTCCTCATTAGAAGTCACGTCAGCCGTGTAGGCCATAATGGCAGGCATGATGAGTGCGGCACCTATGCCGCCAAGCATTCTGGCTGCAAACAGCAGCGTCGGCGTGCTGGCAGCCCCGAACAGCCATTCCGATAAGGCGAATACAATCATACCGGAGATGATAATTTTTTTACGTCCTACGGAGTCGGACAAGCGGCCCGCGAGTGGCGAGAACAGCAGCTGTGTTAATGAAAAAGCAGCCACGAGCATGCCCACGGTACTGCCGTTAATATTAAGCTCCGTCATATAGGTGGGCATAATGGGTATGACCAGACCGATACCGGTAAAGACTAAAAATATATTGAACATGAGGAGCAGGATCGCTCCATTATTACGCAGCAGTAATGACATGATGATTCCTCCAAAAATAAATGACGATCCAACGTGTTGTCGTGATTTACATGTTTATATAATTGCATACTGAACGTTCGGTTTGTAACATTCCACAAAAAATGGAACGTTTATCTGCCGTTATTCATGCCAGGTTTCTTGGCGATACCATACAAGAGCACACGAATGGCAGAATGATAAAGCGCGAGCACATTGTCGAGCTTGGCCATTTGAGACATCTGGCTTAAACCCGCGATCAAGCTTTCAAATATAATTGAGAGGTGCTCCACGTTATGGTTCTCAAATTCACCCTGATCAATCCCTTGCTGCAGCATTTTCTGATTAAATTCCAGTCGATTTCGAATGATCTGGGTAATCCGCTGTTCCACATCCTCGCTCATACTCTCGCTGCTGTTCAGAAATTCATCCAGTGCTTTGGAGAACGGGTGGTTCAAATCATCAAACACCAATTGATCCGCGATGCCGTACAATTTGTCCGTGATGGTGGTATATTGATGTTCTTTGCTGCTCCACTTTTGCTCCCATTCCAGATCCCATTCCTCGATAAGATACAGAAACAGCCCTTCCTTGCTTTTGAAGTGGTAGTAAATGTTGCCCTTACTGCTTCTTGTTGCTTCTACGATTTCCTCAATCGAGGTCGACTTGTATCCTTTTTGCATAATGAGGGCTTTGGCCGCTTCAGCGATGCGCCGCTTGGTGTCTTCGCTCTGCTGTTGTTTTTTGTTCATTAGCGCCCCCCTTATACGTATAGATATTGTCATTATTTTTCTATACTGAACGTTCGTTCTGTATCTTATCAAATGGATTTAAAATATTCAAGTGGGAGTTTGAATGTCCGAAACAGCGAGAAATCAGCTGATAAAAAATAACCGTTACCTCCTGCAGGCAGCGGTTATTTTAGCATTGCAATGGGATGAATCAGTGGTTTACTTCAATAAACTTATGCGATTTATCATGATAGGAGAGCAGCTCGGATACAGTAACAAATGTGAAGCCACGCTTTTGCAGCTCCGGCAAAATCACGCTGAGCGCCTCCACCGTCTGTGTACTGGTCGGGACAAAATCGTGCATAAGCACGATGTCTCCATTGTGCGCGTTATCCAGAACCTTTTTGACGATCCGGTTGACGCCGGGCTTTCGCCAATCCAGCGTATCCTGGTGCCATGACCACAATACGGTCAGCATACCGATATCCTTGCTTGTTCTTACAATGGATTCATTGTAACTTCCACCGGGCGGGCGGAACAATACGGTTTTGCTGCCTGTCGCTTTGAAAATCGCTTCCTGGGTCCGGTTCAGTTCACTGGTTAATTTGCTGGCGTTGATATTGTGGAAGGGAGGATGGGTGTAGGAGTGGTTTCCTATTTCATGCCCTTCGTGAAGCTCGCGAGCCACGATATCGGGGTGTTTCTCCACCCGGTTGCCCACAACAAAGAAAGTCGCCTTTGCGCCATATTGTTTTAACAGATCCAGAATTTCAACGGTCGTGTGTGCATCCGGACCATCATCAAAGGTGAGGGCAATCACTTTGCTGGGTGTGGGCACTTCCCATACGATCTCTCCGCGTTCCTCATAGTAGTCTCTTCCCTTGGAAGCAGACGGCACATGATCTGCATCAACATGCTCGTTAAGGCACAGGGAGAGGGAGAGAGTAAGCCATATAACAGTTGAGAGCTTTTTCATGGTGATCATTATCCTTTTCTCTGCTGTTCTAGTCTTGGCATGTGACATGCAAGCTTCTTTATCATTTGGTGAACACGGTAAAATTATTCCTAATGTCTGGCTCAGACGCCGTTCGACATTAAACACCGATCGGCACAAGCATGTTCCGCATGCAGAGCATGTAATGGTAGAAAGGAGTGATCCAGATGCAATCACGTAATCGTTCGAATGCCCAAGGGATTGACGTGAGCCGCTACCAGGGGGTGGAGGATTGGGCAAAGGTAAAGGCTTCCGGTAAAGCATCGGACATAACGGAGCAGCGCGATCGAATCGATGAATTAGAGCAGCGACTCGGGGCAATCGAGAAAAATGGGGGATCGCATTCAGGGTGATGCGAAAAAATATGAGTTTCATATATTGACATCATATGGTTAGACATGGTATTATCGATTTTGTCGCCAGAACGAAAAGAATCGCAAAATTTTCCGTTAATCGGTATGAATCCCATATGGTGATTTGAATAGAGCGAATCTAAGATAAAATATGCCGGGGTGGCGGAATTGGCAGACGCACAGGACTTAAAATCCTGCGGTAGGTGACTACCGTACGGGTTCGACCCCCGTCCTCGGCATTATAACAGCGTCTGGTAAGATGCAAAATAAGTCGGCCCCCTGTATGGGTGCCGGCTTATTTTTTAAATTGACAAGAGGTCAATTTTTTTGACGAAGGCTATTATCGGAACAAACGGAATGGAAGACGTTAAAGTCCTTTCTATAAAAATCGCATTCTTTTATAATTCCACGCTGACCTGTGTGAGGAGGAGGGGAGGAGAGATGCGGATGTTTAACAATGATTGGGACGTTATCCTGAACGGAGAGATGGATAAGCCTTATTTTGAAGCGTTGATGGAACG
Organism: Paenibacillus sp. Cedars; assembly: GCF_003184205.1. Taxonomy (NCBI): domain Bacteria; kingdom Bacillati; phylum Bacillota; class Bacilli; order Caryophanales; family Paenibacillaceae; genus Paenibacillus; species Paenibacillus sp. Cedars. The sequence goes on along the minus strand of NZ_CP020866.1, from coordinate 3,973,701 downwards.
GGTGGACGAGGAATACCGGCGCAGCACGGTGTATCCTCCTAAGGAAGATATATTTCGAGCTCTTCACCAAACATCGTATGAATCCACAAAAGTCGTTATTTTGGGACAAGATCCCTATCACGGACGAAAGCAGGCACAGGGATTAAGCTTTTCCGTTTCACCCGGAGTTACGATTCCTCCGTCTCTGCGCAATATACATAAGGAGCTGGCATCCGATTTGGGTGTACCTGTTCCGCACCATGGCTCTTTACAGTCATGGGCTGATCAGGGGGTGCTGCTGCTTAATGCGGTTCTTACGGTACGCGAAGGTGAGCCCAATTCGCATAAAGGAATCGGGTGGGAGCGATTCACGGATACCGTTATTGCAAAGCTGAATGAACGCGATCAGCCAATGGTGTTTATATTATGGGGCAGTTACGCACAGAAGAAGGGTTCTTTCATAGACCGAAGTCGGCACAAGGTGCTTGAGTCCAGTCATCCGAGTCCATTTGCAGCGCACAAAGGTTTTTTCGGCAGTCGTCCATTTTCAGCATCGAATGCTTATTTAATGCAAAAGGGTATGGATCCGGTGAATTGGGACATCCCAAGCACATCGGGCGATGGAGTTGAATAATCCGCGAGAGGTGACCTTCATGAAGCATTGGATCGGTCGTCATGTTGTCATTCAGCGTTTAGACGGGGCGAAAAGCACGGTTGAAGGTGTGTTGAAATCATGGGACCCCATTCAGGAGAAGGTCATTCTTGGCCCGGGGGAGCTTGTCATCCCGTTTCGCTCCATTCATAGAATAATGCCGAGAAATTCTTCTCCGGCTCTAAACTCTATCGGTTATGTCGTGAATCATACGATTCAATTTGATAATGCAGTCTACTTTGGATCTTGTGTGATGGTATGGAGGGGCAATCAATTGGTCTCCTCTCAGGCCGTTCTTGCTTCTCATGATGAGGAAACGGTCACGCTGTCAAATGGAATGATTTTGCGTAAGGACGAGCATTATTTTGTCGTTCGGTCCTTGCGGGGCAATGCGTAATTATTTGAATAAAGGATGTCCCCAGCAGCCATCGTAAAGTTGGCGGGGACATCCTTTTTTTGTTTGAATGAAGGATAAGCAGAATTCCTTGAAGCGTTTAAGCCTCCTCTACTTTTTCAGCAAGGAAGAGTTCGTAGATCCGCACCACGAGAATTTTAATGATCATATAGGCAGGAATAGCGAGCAGGATACCGAGGAGTCCGAAGAAATCTCCACCTACCAGAATAAGGACCACCGTGGTGAGAGGGTGAATATCGAGCTGTTTGCCATAGATTACAGGGGTCAGAATATTATCTTGAATTTGCTGTGCGATCACAATGACAACGACAGACCATATGGCGATGGACGGAGCTTCAATGAACCCGACGATAACGACAGGGATGGTTGCAAGCAGCGCACCGATATACGGAATGAAATTCAAGAAGAAGGAGATCACGGTTAACAGCAAGGAATAGGGCAGTCCAATAATTAAAAATCCGATATAAATCAGAACGCTAAGTATAAGATTAAGGATGACTTTGCCGATAATAAAATTGCTGAGTGCGGAATCAATCTCACCCAGCACTTCCTGACCGTCACGGCGGAATCGTCTAGGCAGAACGCTGAGCAATCTTGGCGGCAGCTTGTTGCCCTCCTTGAGCATGTAGTACAGAATGATGGGAATCGTAGCAATAATGACAACAACACCGGATACAACGGTAATCAGGTTGTTGATGGAGTTGCTGATCCAGGTAATGATGCGATTCATATATTCCGTGAGCGAAGTGGTCAACTCTGATTCGGTTGGTATGAAGCGGGACCAGTACGGATTCTGCTGCAGCTGGTCAATCTGTTCCTGGACGCCCTCCACTAGGAAAGGGGCGTTGCTTATGAAAGTCTCCATCTGTTCCCGAAGTGTCGGCCACACCACGATGCCAAAGATCGCACAGAGTCCGGCAAACACGAAATACAGCATCAAGACACCAATGGAGCGTTTGATTTTCTGGCGTTCCAGGTAATCGACAATTGGCCGAAGCAGGTAATAGAAGAAGCCGGCCATCGCGACAGGAACAATCAACATGTTGAACATGGAGACGATTGGGCGGAACAAAAAGCTGATCTCGGATCCTAGATAAATGATTAAGAGCAGCGCGATTATACCGAAGCATGTCCTGAAATATTTGCTCTGCATCATGGGCAATCCCTCCATAACAACGAATAGGTAAATACGTAAGTACCATATAACATTTGTATTTAACCAATTTGGAGGGATTTGAAATCACCAGTCTATGTTATTAGTTTCGTATGGTGACCTGGGTATGCAGGGGTACGAGCGAAGCAAGTTGCAGAACATCCTCATTGTACATCCGAATGCAGCCATGGGAAACGGATCTGCCGATGGATGAAGGATCATTCGTGCCATGGATGCCGTAGTGCGGTTTGGACAAACCTAACCAATAAGCTCCGAATGGTCCGCCTGGATTGGGCTCTTTGGTGACGATTGTGTAATTGCCGGGAGGGGTCTGCGTGGCCATTTTGCCTACAGCAATCGGGTACGTATGTACCACGGCGTCACCGTCCAGCAAATGCAGCTGATAGTTGGCCACATCGACAATGATGCGGTACTTGGGCATCATCATCCACCTCCTTTTTCATCCATGTTATGAATCGGGGAAGGCATTCGACCCAGAATTGGCCTAAAATAGGCAGATTGCACCTTCACGGTTTGGAAGAAATTTCATCCATTGATAAGGGCGGGTCGATGTTATATTTAATAATGAAAAGCTTTACATCAGGAAGGGGATAACGGATGTCTCCTGTTGGGTTTTATCAAAAATACATCAAAAATAATATGTTTACCAAAATGCTGCTCTTGATTTCCCTGATTGCGGTGGTCACCATCGTAACTTTATCTTTTCTAATGTATTATTTCTTGTTTCAATCCGCTGTTCGCAGCGAACTGGATATCCAGCGCAGCGGAGTTGAACGGGTGGAGCGGCACGTGAATCAAAAATATGAGAATGTACAGTCCTACGTGAATGACTTGTATCGCAATGGTTCCCTTGGCCTTGACACCTCCTACTTTCTGATGAACTCGTTCAATGAATATATTGCCAAGCGGATGAACCGGATTGTGGGCAGCGGGCAGTCCAATACGGATAGTGTGCTTGCATACTTTAAGCAGCGGCTGGACGATGATCCGGATATTGAGAATATTATGCTGTACAGTGCCGAGAAGCAGTATGTGTATGTATATAAACAGGGCAGCATGACCCGGCTCTATCAGGCGAACGCTACGCATTCTTACATACCCGATGTTATGGCCATGGAAAGCCAGAGCGTCACACTGCCGAATTTCTGGGTTCGCAAGCTGGCTGGAGATGCTGCTGTACCGCTATTCTCGATACGGAGTCCGATCAATGATATGACCACCTACAAGAATCTGGGGCAGCTGCTTGTTTTATTCCGGACGGAAGCGCTCGCAACCGTGCTGAACAGCAGCGAGGATGAGATGAAGGGATCTGTAATGGTCCTGTCGGGTGATGGCAGCGTAATGTTTGATTCTGGTGGCAGATATTATGGCGAGAAGTATCCCTATGCGGAGCGGCTGCTCAATTCCAAAGAAACCGTATTCTTGGACGAGGAGTCGTATGTAACCATATTGGCTCACAATCAGGCGGGCTATACGGTGGTAGGGATTACTCCGAAGCGCGAGGTTGCGGAATCCCTGCATGGCTTGCAGAGCACGATTATTATTGCAGCCTTGTTATGCATTGTTGTTGCCGTTTCCATTCCGGCCCTGATGATTGTGAACTACTCCAAGCGGACCGATAACATCATCCGATTCATGCGCAAGGTGGAGAAGGGCGAGTTTGTTGCCCGGATGCAGGATACCAAGGAGGATCAGCTGGGGCAAATTGCCGGCAGCTTTAATGAAATGCTGGATGAGCTGACACGATATATCGATAAGGTATATAAAGCGGAGATCAACCAGAAGAACGCGGAGCTGTCCGCGCTGCAGGCCAGAATTAACCCGCATTTTCTATATAATACGCTTGAGGTGATACGAATGAGAGCTCTCTCTCAGGGCGCTCAGGATGTTGGTGATATGATCTACAGCTTATCGATGCTGTTTAAGAATATCGTACAGCGCAAGTCCAACTATACGTTGAAGGATGAGCTGGAAGCTTGCCGGCTCTATCTGGAACTGTTCCGTATTCGCTATAAGGACAAGTATATTTATAAAATGTTCTGCGAGGAACCAATCAAGAGTGTGCCGATGATGAAAATGTCGCTGCAGCCGCTCATTGAGAACTATATTGTACATGGATTGCGGAGCGACCAGGATGATAACTGGCTATCGATCACCGCTACGCAGCAGGACGGTGAGGTCTGCATTGTGATCAAGGATAACGGGAAGGGAATCGAACCAAAGCGGCTTGAGGATATCCGTGCAAGACTACAGATGGCTGAGTCCAACGGAGAATCCTTTGGGCTGCGAAGTGTGAATGAACGGTTAAAGCTGACGTTTGGAAGTTCTTACGGGATGGACATCGAGAGTGAGCCGGGTAACGGAACGACGGTGACCGTCAGATTTCCGGTGACAGAAGGGAAGTTGGATAACGATGTATAAGGTATTTATCGTGGATGATGAACCGTTCATTATAGAAGGATTGGTAGATGTCGTGGATTGGTCCAAGTATGGCATTGAGGTGGTGGGTCACGCAGGAAACGGTCGCCAGGCATTGGAGAAGATGGCGGTCGTCCCCGTTGATATCCTCATAACGGATATATCAATGCCTGTGATGACAGGACTTGAATTGATAGAAGGCGCACGCAAGCTGAACCGCAATCTGAAGGTGATCATCCTCAGCGGCTTTGACGATTTTGCCTATTTGAAGGAAGGCATGCGTCTCGGGATCGAGAATTATTTGCTCAAGCCGATCAATCTGAAGGAACTGGAAGAGACCATTGCCAGTACGACCGATAAGATGAACAATGCCAAGAGAGAAATGAGACTGGACGAATACGACATTAACATTCTGCGAAGCAATATTCTATACCGCTGGATCACGGACCGGATTGAGCCGGAGGAGCTGGAGGAACGCGCTAATCTTCTGGGGCTGAACCTGAATTTGCCCTATGTCATGGCATCCATACTGCGAGCTGATTTCACGCCGCTTGAGAGCTGTCTGTATCAATTGATGGAGCAGGAGCAGGGCGTTATGTATTTCCGGGACAATGACGGCGACCATGTGGTGATATTTATGATGAGGGAGCCGGATACGGAAAAGGCGAGGGCGATCAGGCTCCTTCAGCAGGTGCGCGAGCAGTGTTATGAAGAGGAGCTGTGCATATCGCTTGGGAGCATAGAGAGCCTCGGAGGAAATTATAAGGATAGCTATCTCCATGCGAAGGAGGCACAGGAATACTATCTCGTGCTGGAGCAGCCCTCCTACGTGGATTATGTTGATGTTCAGGCGAAGAAGGGCGAAGCCGCGGAATCCTACACGGTCCAGTGGCCTGAGTATGCAAAAGGCATCGCTGGCAGGGACAAGCAGGGGCTGTTTGAGCTGATCGACAGCGATTTTGACCGGCTTCGCCACACGCAGGGCATGACCCCAACGATACTGAAGAGTGTCGCGGTTGAGATGGTTGTTCGCCTGAAGCTGGAGCTTAACGATATTCAATACACGGCTGCCCCCGATTTTGTAAAAAACACGATTACCGATATTATGGAGTCCATATCGATAGACGACTTGATTACGGCCGTGAAAGAAGGGGTCGGCGGTCTGGTTGACTCGCTCAACAATGACGTGAAGAGCCCTGTCATTCAGCAGATTTTGCACCATATCCAGCAGCATTTTAACGAGGATTTGTCATTGAAGGTGTTAGGTGCCCAATACCATATTCATCCCGTGTATCTTGGGCATCTCTTTCATAAAGAAACGGGAGAGAGTTTTACGGAGTATATTAACGGGTACCGCATCGATAGAGCCAAAGAACTACTGCGAAACTCCTCTGCCAAAGTTCAAGATATCGCAAAAAATGTAGGTTACTGGGAAACGGGTTATTTCTATAAACAGTTCAAAAAGTTTGTCGGCGTATCGCCAAGAGACTTTAGAGGAATGCTCTGATTGATTTAATCAGAGTTTTTTTCTTTATTTTCACCATAATTCCTTTAATTTTTCGCCTATGTGAAACTGCTTTCATGGGATAACCTTATAGGTGTAGAGACACAAGGATTCAAAAGGGAGGATAAACATGAGTAAATCGAAAAAGAAATGGCTTCTGCCGCTTACGCTTCTTTTGTCCGCATCCATGCTGCTGTCAGCATGTGGAGGCAATAAGGAAGAGAGTGCAGGAAATGGCGGGGGAACTGCCGAGAAACCGGTAGAGCTGATCTGGTACACGATCGGAACACCTCAAAAGGATGTTGACAAGGTTGAAGAGGAAATCAATAAATACACAACTGAGAAGATTGGTGTAACCGTTGACATGAAAATGATCGACTTCGGTGACTACAACCAGAAGATGCAGGTAATGGCAGCTTCCGGCGAACCGATGGACATCCTCTTCACAAGCTCATGGGCGTTCGACTATGTACAAAATGCACGTAAAGGCGCATTTATGGAATTGGATGCACTGATCGAAAGCCATGGACAAGGCATTAAAGACGCAATTGATCCGGCGTTCCTGGAAGGTTCCAAGGTAGACGGACACAATTACGCAATTCCGGCAAATAAAGAGCTTCCTGCTCAAGAAGCATGGCGCTTTAATAAAACGCTGCTTGATAAATACAATCTCGATATTTCAGGCGTGAAATCGATGGAAAGCCTGGAGCCACTGCTCAAAACGATTAAGGAAAATGAACCAAACGTTGTTCCATTGGCCGTAAGCAAGGATTTCGGCCCGCTGCTTCCGTTTGATTACATCATCGAAAAGATGCCAATGGCTGTATACCTGGATGACAAGGAAGAATTAAAAGTTGTGAACTTCCTCGAAATGCCAGAAACGATGGACATGCTCAAATTGATGAACAAGTATTACAAAGCGGGATATATCTCCCCAGAAGCAGCTACAACAACTTCGACGCAAGACCTGATGACATCCGGCAACTGGTTTGCGGATCGTGCGGCAACACAGCCGTTCGCAGACAATCTGTGGAGCCAAAGCTATGGCTATCCGGTCGTATCCACGCCGGCTGGCGATGCCAACATCTTTAACTGGTCGGTTATGGGTTCCATGCAAGCGATCTCCGCTAACTCGAAGTACCCTGAGAAAGCGATGGAATTCCTGAACTTGCTGAACACGGACGTATATCTTCGCAACCTGGTTGACTCCGGTATCGAAGACGTGCATTACAAGAAGCTTAGCGAGAATGTAATGGAAAACTTGCCAGAATCGAAAAACTACGACATGCCTACCTTCGCACTTGGGAATGTTATGCTGACGTACTTGAATCCTGAAGATCCCGAGAACAAATGGGAAGAGTTCAAGAAGTTTAACGAGTCCGGCAAGCCTGCTCCGCTGCTCGGTTTCAACTTCGATCCAACCAAAGTATCCACAGAGCTCGCTGCAGTCAATAACGTAAAAGAAGAGTTCTGGGCACCGCTGATGACAGGTACCGTGAATCCGGAAGAGTTCCTGCCAAAAGCGAATGAAAAGCTGAAAGCTGCTGGCCTGGACAAGATCATGGCTGAAGCACAAAGCCAAATTGATGCTTGGAAAGCAAGCAAGTAATAACAATGCATGAAGCAGTCCGCATGTCCACTATGGGCAAAGATACCGCTTCAGCATGAACAAGGACGGGGCGGCGGATGTTCACCGCCCTTCTTTTGTTCATTCATATACTTCACGAGGAGGGGTAAGCGTGAGAGCAATCGGACAGTTTTTCAAAAATATTATGACGAATAAGGCCATGCTGTTCATGGTTTTACCGGGGACCCTATGGTTTCTCTTATTCTCATATTTGCCTATGTTCGGGACGATCATTGCATTTAAGGAATACCGCTTTAGCCGGGACGGCTTCTGGGCAAGCATCGTTAATAGTGAATGGGTAGGCTTCCAAAACTTTAAGTTCCTGTTCAGTACCAACGATGCTTACATCATTACCCGCAATACCGTGCTTTATAATTTTGTGTTTATTATTCTCGGTCTCGTTCTTTCCGTGGCACTGGCTATCGTATTGTCTGAAATCGTGAACAAGAAATTGGCCAAAATCTATCAAACCGGGATGTTCTTGCCGTATTTCTTATCTTGGGTTATTGTAGGTTATTTTGCTTTCAGTTTCCTGAGCATGGACAAGGGGATGCTGAATCAAATCCTGGGCTGGTTCGGGATGGAGCCGGTTCAGTGGTATTCCGAGGCCAAGTACTGGCCGATATTCCTGACGCTGATCAGCTTGTGGAAATCCGTAGGTTACAACAGCGTTGTCTATCTGGCAGCGATTATGGGGATCGACAGATCCTTGTACGAGGCGGCAATGATTGACGGAGCGAACAAATGGCAGCAGATTAAAGCCATTACCCTTCCGATGCTGAAACCGCTGATGACAATCTTAACTCTTCTTGCGATCGGTAAAATCTTCTACGCTGACTTTGGTCTGTTCTATCAAGTGCCAAGGGATTCGGGAACGTTGTATTCTGTAACGAATGTTATCGATACCTATGTATACCGTGGTCTGAAAACAACAGGCGAAATCGGAATGAGTACCGCTGCAGGACTGTACCAGTCGGTAGTCGGCTTTATCCTGGTTATGGTATCCAACTACATCGTGCGTAAATATGACAAGGATAACGCTTTGTTCTAATCGATCAATCTACCAAGAAGGGGGTATGTGATGTGTTCAAATCGAAAAGCAAGATGAAAGATTTCCATGAGCTTTCATCCGGGTGGAATGTCGTATTCAACCTGATAGCCGGTATTTTCTCGTTCCTGTGTGTATTTCCGTTCTTATTCGTGATGATCATCTCATTTACAGATGAAGGTTCTCTGGCCCGCAACGGATATCAGATCTGGCCGGAAAAATGGAGCCTTGAGGCTTATAAATATGTATTCCAAACCGGGGATACACTTCTTCGTTCGTACGGCGTTACGATTTTTGTGACGGTTGTAGGTACGCTGATTAGTTTGTTTATTATTTCGCTGTACGCTTATGCGGTCTCCCGCAAAGGGTTCAGATATCGTAATTTCTTCTCGTTCTTTGCATTTTTCACGATGCTGTTTAACGGCGGTTTGGTGCCGACTTATATCGTAGCAACGCAACTGCTCGGCTTGAAGGATTCGATCTGGGCTCTGATCCTGCCACTGGCGGTTAATGCCTTCTATATTATGATTCTTCGAACCTTCTACAGCACGAGTGTTCCGGATGCCATCATTGAATCCGGTAAAATCGACGGCGCGAGTGAATTTAAAATATTCTACAAGCTGGTATTGCCGCTTTCCCTGCCGGGTCTGGCAACCATCGGACTGTTTAGCACCCTCGGCTACTGGAACGACTGGTTTAATGCACTTCTCTATATTGATGATCCCAACCTGGTTCCACTGCAATCCATGCTGATGCGGATTGAGACCAGCATGCAGTTCATCCTGCAGAATTCTCAGAATTCATCTCTTAGCATGGCCGCTCTTCAGAGCATGCCGCAGGATACGTCACGGATGGCCATGGTCGTTCTGGCAACCGGGCCGATTATTCTGGCCTATCCTTTCTTCCAGCGCTATTTCATTCAAGGTCTGACCATCGGCGCGGTTAAAGAATAAATTCTTCATGTACCGGAGGGTATGAGATGACTTATCAAGATTCCAGTAAACCCATTGCGGAAAGAGTGGAACATCTTCTTGGCCTTATGACAACGAAGGAGAAGGTGGGCCAGTTGGTCCAGCCGTTCGGCTGGAAGACCTATGAGGTGAAGGAAGGCCGGATTACCTTAGCGGATTCATTTAAAGAGCAAGTGAAAGATGGCGGCGTCGGCTCCCTGTACGGGACCCTTCGCGCCGATCCATGGACCGGTGTAACACTTGAAACCGGTCTTTCTCCACGTGAAGGAGCGGAAGCCGTTAATCAAATTCAGCGGTATGCAATCGAGAATTCCCGTCTCGGCATTCCGATTCTCATCGGGGAGGAATGCTCGCATGGTCATATGGCCATTGGCGGCACGGTGTTTCCGGTACCGCTCTCAATCGGAAGCACATGGAATGTGGAGTTATACCGGGATATGTGCCGCGCCGTTGCGCTTGAGACGCGCAGTCAGGGCGGTGCTGTGACCTATTCCCCGGTCTTGGACGTTGTACGCGATCCCAGATGGGGACGTACCGAGGAATGTTTTGGCGAAGACCCCTACCTGATCAGTGAATATGCAGTCGCATCGGTTGAAGGCCTTCAAGGCGAGTCTTTGGACAGTCCGAGCAGTGTTGCAGCAACGCTGAAGCATTTCGTAGGTTATGGCAGCTCTGAAGGCGGAAGGAATGCGGGACCTGTGCACATGGGGACCCGTGAGCTGATGGAAGTGGATATGCTGCCGTTTCGGAAGGCCGTGGAAGCGGGAGCTGCCTCCATTATGCCGGCTTATAACGAGATCGATGGCGTGCCTTGCACCGTAAATACGGAGCTGTTAGGCGACATTCTCCGCAAGGAGTGGGGCTTTGACGGCATGGTGATCACCGACTGTGGTGCCATCGACATGCTGGCCAGCGGCCATGATACGGCAGAAGACGGAATGGATGCCGCTGTTCAGGCTCTATCGGCCGGAATCGATATGGAGATGTCGGGTGAGATGTTTGGGAAATATCTGCAAACGGCAATCGAGCAAAACAAGCTGGAGGCCTCCGTTCTGGATGAAGCCGTTCGCCGCGTATTGACTTTGAAATTTAAACTCGGTTTATTTGAGAGTCCATACGTTGAACCACAGATCGCCGAGGAAGTGATCGGCAGCGAACAGCACGTAGAACTTGCCAGACAGCTTGCGGCAGAAGGCATCGTGCTGCTTAAGAATGAAGGAAAGGCCCTGCCGTTACCGAAGGACGGGGGCGTGATTGCTGTCATTGGACCTAATGCCGATCAGGGATACAATCAGCTTGGGGACTATACATCACCACAGCCGCCAGCAAGCGTGGTCACGGTGCTGGATGGGGTTCGTGCCAAGCTGGGGGATGTTCCAGACCATGTATTGTATGCTCCGGGCTGCCGTATTAAGGACGATTCCAGGGAGGGTTTTGAATTCGCATTAGCTTGTGCGGATCAGGCCGATACCGTGGTGTTGGTGCTGGGCGGCTCCAGCGCCCGCGATTTCGGCGAAGGAACGATCGATTTGCGCACAGGGGCTTCGAAGGTCACGGACGACGCTTTAAGCGACATGGACTGCGGCGAAGGCATCGACCGGATGACGCTGCAGCTATCCGGCGTTCAATTGGAAATGGCCCAAGAGATTCATAAGCTTGGCAAGCGGATGATCGTTGTGTATATCAACGGCCGGCCGATTGCGGAACCGTGGATCGACAACCATGCCGATGCCATTCTGGAAGCGTGGTACCCGGGTCAGGAGGGCGGACATGCGATTGCCGACATCCTGTTCGGGGATGTGAATCCGTCCGGGAAGCTAACCTTGTCAATCCCAAAAGATGTCGGACAGCTTCCGGTTTATTACAACGGCAAGCGGTCGCGCGGCAAGCGGTACCTCGAAGAAGATTCCCAGCCGCGTTATCCGTTTGGGTATGGGCTTAGTTACACCGAATTCAGTTATTCGGATATCCAGCTATCCTCGGATGTCATTGGAATCGGCGAAACGGCAGTTGTCACCGTCAACGTCACGAATAGCGGCACTCGGGAAGGATCCGAAGTTGTTCAGCTGTATGTGAGCGATGTGGCCAGCAAATACACAAGACCAGCCTGTGAACTGAAGGGTTTCCGCAAAATATCTCTGAAGGCTGGAGAAAAACGAAAGATTGAATTTACGATAGGCGCCGAACAGCTTCAATATGTCGGTCAAGATTATAAGCAGGTTGTTGAACCAGGTCTGTTCCGAATCATGGTTGGCAGACATGTCAATGACACGCTGAGTGCGGATTTGACCGTGCAGGAGGGCTGATGGATGGAACGCATTAGGCGATTTATACGCGAATTGTCGGAGCGCCAGTGGCTTGAGTCGAGAGAACTCAAGGGGTGGGATATTACGCGGACCACTTATATGGTTCCGGGCGTGTATGAAGACTCAGCCCCTTTTGCCGAAGGACATGACTTCAACAGATTCCCGAGCACGCAGGGCACAACCTATTTCTTTCGAATGAGCCTTGAGCTGCCCCCGCAGTGGGCAGATGGCGCGATAGGGCTTCTGTTTCAGTCCGGAGGCGAAGCTTTGCTGCGTGTTAACGGAGCTTCGTATCAGGGTTTGGACCGCAATCATACGTTTGTAACGCTTGATCCGAAGCGCACCGGCATGAACATGGAGCTGGAAATCGAATTATACGATCCGATTCCGGAGCCCGTGGATCCGCTCAATCAGCAGGCTGTCATCCAGCCTCCGATTACCCGAGTACAGAGTCTGCTTGTCAACGTGAACGTGCCTGTTCAGAGTCTGATGTACACTGCAACTGTTATCAGGGATTCGGTTATACTGCTGCCGGACAACGATATGCGGCGCATCCGATTGATGGAGGCCTTGTATCAGGCGATGGATCGTTTTGTAAGTCTGAATGAGGCATCGATCATCGCAGGTGAAATGGTGACCGCGATTGAGCAAGAGCTTGTGCAGCAGGTTACAGCCATTGGCGGCCATGCTGAAGGAACCGAGCACATGGTCGGACAGTCTCATATCGACATCGCCTGGCTGTGGCCGGTCCGGGAAACCGTTCGAAAAACAAGCCGGACCTTCTCCACGGTGGACGCGCTGATGAATGAATACCCGGAATACAAATATGCGCAGAGCCAGCCCTTGCTGTATCAATTCCTGAAAGATCATGATCCCGAGCTGTACGAGAGAGTGAGGGCTAGAATCATGGAGGGACGCTGGGAACTGGTCGGCGGGATGTGGGTCGAGCCGGATTTAAACATTCCGAGCGGAGAGTCCCTCATGCGCCAGATGCTCTATGGACAGCGCTTCTATCAGGAAGAGTTCGGTTTGACATCACATATTGAATGGCTCCCGGATACGTTCGGATATTGTGCATCACTGCCCCAAATATTGAAGCATGGCGGCATTCGTTATTTCATGACAACAAAGCTCGGCTGGAATGATACGAATGTGTTCCCGTACGACTTATTCCACTGGGTGGGCATTGACGGAACACCGATGCTCTCCTATCTTAATCATGGCGTGAACGAGAACACACTGCCAAAAGATGTTCACGAGCATTGGCAGTCTTACCGGCAAAGACCCGTCCATCCGGAGCAGATGCTGCTCTATGGACACGGTGATGGCGGCGGGGGTGTGACTCGCGAGATGCTGGAATATATCAATCGGGCTAAGCTGATGGTTGGGCAGCCTGCCAGCAAGTACAGCACGGCCGCCGAATTTTTCGAAGGGATTGATGCCGCTTTGCCAAAGCTGCCGAAATGGCGCGGGGATTTATATCTTGAGCTGCATCGAGGAACCTACACAACCCACGCACGGAACAAGCGCTTTAACCGCAAGGCGGAAATCTTGTACCGTGAAGCCGAGTTATGGAGCTCGGTTGCATTCCCGTCGATGGGCGGTGGGCAGAGGCAGGAAATCGTCAGCGAGCTGCATGAGGGCTGGAAGCTGATATTTCTTAATCAATTCCATGATATTATTCCGGGCTCTGCCATTACGGAGTCTTATGTTACCTCTGAGAAGGAATATGCCGAGGTGTTCCGGAAGGGGAATCGCAGTCTCACCCAAGGGCTGCAGGTATTGGCCGGTCAGGCCGATACAGAAGGGGAAGGTCTACCCTATGTCATCTTCAATGGACTTGGATGGGAAAGAAATGGGGTCATTTCGATTGAGGGCGGACCGGAGCTTGTTAGCCACGCTCCCTATGATTCCGATGGAGCGCTGCTGCAGTATGATGTTCGGACCTTAGAGAGCGGCGAAGCCTTTCAGGGCTTGAACGTTTATGTTCAAGGCATCCCCGCGTTTGGTTACAAAACGATTTGGCTTAGACCCTCGGCAGGAAACGAGGCAGCGGCGGAGAAGTGTTCTACTGGACTTTCGGATGGCTGGGAAACGGAGTTTTATAAGGTCCGCTTTAACGCGCAGGGCGAAATCGTGAGTCTGTGGGACAAAGATGCGGAGCGGGAAGTGATTAAGCCAGGGGAAGCCGCAAATCGCTTCCACTTCTTCCATGACCGTCCGACCCTGTGGGATGCATGGGATATCGATACTCGCTATGAGGAGCAAATAGCCGATCAAGCGCAACTGATCGAGATGAGGCTGCTGATGGCGGGTGAAGTACAGGATGTGCTTCGTTTCCGTTGGCGCATCCATAACTCGGAGATCACGCAAGATTTGATTTTTTATCATCATGACCGGCGGATCGACTTCAAGACCTTTGTCAGCTGGAACGAATCGCACAAGCTGCTGAAAGTCGGCTTCCCGATCGCTGTTGTTGCCAATAAGGCAACGTATGAGATTCCGTTCGGTACTATTGAGAGACCGACCCATCGCAATACGAGCTGGGAGCAGGCGCAATATGAGGTCTGCGGACACCGCTTCGCCGATGTATCGGAGCATGGATACGGCGTCAGCCTCATCAATGACTGCAAGTACGGGTACGACATTCAGGACAGCACGATCCGGTTGTCCCTGCTGCGAGCGCCGAAATGGCCCGATGTTACAGCAGACCTGGGAGAGCATGAATTCACATATTCCCTGTATCCGCACGAAGGAGACTGGAGAAATGCCGGCATCGTTCGTAAAGCTGCCGAGCTGAATCATGAACTGCCATGCGTGCGAACAAGTTCGAAGCAGGGCATTCAGCCCTCTGTTCATTCTTTGATCCCATTCGAGAGCCAGCATGTTGTGCTGGATACGGTTAAACCTGCAGAGGACGGAACCGGTTATATTCTGCGATTCTATGAATCCGCCGGGGGTAGAGACGAAGTGAAACTCACTTGGCCTTATCCTTGCGAAACGGTCCATCTGTCCAATGCAATTGAAGAGGAACTCGAAAGGCTGGATACAGCAGAAGGAAGGTTAACCCTTCATTTCCTGCCGTATGAGATCAAGACCATCAAATTGACTACACAACATACCTAATCAAAAGGAGCCAGAACAAATCATGGAACAATTCAGACTCCCCAAAATACCAATGCCGGAGCTTGAGCTGCCGCAATCGATTCAGGCGGTTCTGCAAGAGGCCGAAGAAAAATTAGCACATCGTCCCAAGCTGCTGCAGCTGTTCAAGAACTGTTTTCCAAACACGCTGGAGAC
Organism: Paenibacillus sp. Cedars; assembly: GCF_003184205.1. Taxonomy (NCBI): domain Bacteria; kingdom Bacillati; phylum Bacillota; class Bacilli; order Caryophanales; family Paenibacillaceae; genus Paenibacillus; species Paenibacillus sp. Cedars. The sequence goes on along the minus strand of NZ_CP020866.1, from coordinate 3,958,307 downwards.
CACAACGAAGCTGATGGAGGACGGGACGACATTTGTCATTACCGGTGACATTCCGGCTATGTGGCTGCGTGATTCCGTAGAACAGGTGATTCATTACATTCCGTTTGCGAAGAATGATCCAGAGCTTCAGCGTATACTCAGCGGATTGATCAAGCGCCATTTCCAATATATTCATATTGATCCTTATGCCAATGCCTTCAATGAATCGGCGAACGACTGGCACTGGAACACAACGGATGAAACCGAAATGTCGCCATGGGTCTGGGAGCGGAAGTTCGAGATCGACTCGCTCTGCTTCTCTGTCCGCCTGGCCTACCTGTACTGGAAGGAAACTGGCCTGACGGACGTATTTGATGCAAACTTCAAGTCAGCGATGATCAAAATCATCGAGCTGTTTAAAACCGAACAGCATCATTTCGAGAAATCACCTTACCATTTCACGCGGGACAACGGCATACCTACCGATTCCTTGCGCAACAACGGACTTGGCATGCCGGTTAACTATACGGGCATGATCTGGTCCGGCTTCCGTTCAAGCGATGATGCCTGCGATTTTCATTACAATATTCCAGGGAATATGTTCGCCGTTGTAGCCCTGCGTCAAATGCAGGAATTTGCGGAATGGGTATTCCGTGATATGAAACTGCTTGATGAGCTGAAGCGCCTTACAGCCGATGTGGATCACGGGATTCAGTTATACGGTATTTACCGTCATCCGGAGTTTGGCCCGATTTACGCTTATGAGACTGATGGTTATGGGAATTACTGTCTGATGGATGATGCAGGCACGCCCGGTCTGATGTCTATTCCGTATCTGGGTTATGTGACTGCAGATGATCCGATCTATCAGAACACCAGACGATTTGCGCTGAGCAAAGAAAATCCTTTCTATTACGAGGGGGCAGTTGCCAAGGGAATTGGCAGTCCGCATACGCCGCCGGATTATATTTGGCATATGGCATTGTCCATGCAGGGAATTACGGCGCAGACGGCAGAAGAGAAGCTGGAGATGATCGCGCTGCTGGAAGCGACCGATGCGGATACCGGCTTCATGCATGAGGGCTTCCATGCCGATGATCCTAAAGTCTTTACTAGATCATGGTTTGCCTGGTCCAACAGCCTGTTCTCGCAATTGGTGTACCAGGCGATGAAAGCAGGGATTCTATGAGTGAACGCCTGATTGTATTCTATGATCCGTCCTTTCCGGCAGCTGAAGCTGCCGGACTGCCGGTATCGGCAGCCGGTCTGGATATGTTCGATTCCGTGTGCGGCGCAGAGAACTTGGCTGAAACGCTGGCAGCAGCAGGGGGACAAGGCGTTAGCTTTGTCAATTTACACGCTCCGTACTTTCCGAAATCCGCCTGGAGAGCCATCCTGGACTTTCTGAGAAATGGCGGCGGCTTGGTCAGTGTTGGGGGTGCCCCATTCAAACGTCCCGTCCGTATGGAGGACGGTGCCTGGGTGGTAGAGCATGAACAGACGGCATATCATCAGCAGCTGAACATTCATGAGGCGCTGCCTGTGGATTGTGGGCGCGTGAATGATTTGATCGCGAGTGAAGATATTCCGCTGATGGAGAACAGTCACAAACGGTTTACCGTTAAGGATACATGGAACTTGGTTCCGCATGTTACCAAGAGCAGCGATCTGCCTCACCAGATGGGCTCGGCAGGACCGATGGATACGCGGATTTATCCGCTCCTTAAGGGATGTACAGCCAAGGGAAGGCAAGTCGCTGCTCCTGTAGTTCTGTGGGAGAACGTTGGCGGGCCGTTTCTGGGAGGTCGCTGGTTGTTTGTAAATCAACCTCTCTCCGCCTCCTTCTGGGAACAGGATGGGGGAGAAGAGGTGCGCCGGTGGGCGGCGTTCTGCGCCAAAGGGATTACCGAGCTGTGGATCAAGCCGAATTATGCAACCTATGAGTCCGGCGAGCGCGCGACCCTGACCCTGCAGGCACAACGGATGGGGCGGAATCTGCCTGTCCATGAGCCGCAGAGCTGGACGTTCCGCATCTCGGTTCAGCATGACCTGGATGAAGCTCCGGTATGGAATCATTCCGTAACCGTTGATGTAACTGGACAATTTCATGTACAGCGCATTCCGGTTGCGCTTGATATCAAGCCGGGATCTTATCGGGTGTTGTGTGAAGCCGAAGGTCCGGATGGAGAAATCCGCAGGCTGAGACAAGGCTTCTGGGGAGCTGATCATGAGCTTTTGGAGACTGGAACGCCAGTTACCTGCAACCGGGATTACTTTATCAAAGATGGCCGCCCGCTGCCTGTTGTCGGGATGACTTACATGACGTCCGATGTCGCGCGTAAGTTCCTGTTCCTTCCGAATACGGATGTGTGGGATCGCGATATGGCGCAAATGCGCAATGCCGGCATCAATTGGATTCGTACCGGGATCTGGACCGCTTACCGCAATATCATGCAGGTGGACGGGCATGCATCCGAAGAGGTTTTGCGTTCGATTGACGCCTTCCTGTTAACGGCGAAGAAGCATGATCTGCAGGTCACGTTTACGTTCTTCTCCTTTACACCGGAGACTTGGGAAGGACAGAATCCTTACCTTGATCCGCGAAGCGTGGAAGCGCAGAAGCGGTTTATCCGCTCCATTATCACAAGGCATAAAGCTACGAAGAACGTGGACTGGGATTTGATTAACGAGCCTTCCATGTTCGATCCGCCGCAGATCTTCTCGGACGGTCCTCGTTCAGCTAAGGATTCGTTCGAGCAGCAAGCGTATATCGATTGGCTGAAGAAGCGTCATGGCTCGGTTGAGTCTCTGCAGGAACGCTGGAACATGACTTCCGATCAGCTGCCGGCATTCGAGTCTGCGGTTCCTCCGGGACCTGAAGCCATTAATTTCGACGTTCAAGATATGCATCAAGGGAAAAAGGGCACCCAGTGGCTCGATTATGTACTCTTCTCGATGGACATGCACAACCGCTGGGCGAAGGAACTATATGATGATATCAAAGCGGTATGCCCTGACCATATGGTTACGGTTGGACAAGATGAGGCCTTAGGAGCACAGCGTCCATCCCCGTTCTTCTATGCGGAGGCTGTGGACTATACAACGGTTCACTCCTGGTGGTTTAACGATTATCTGATCTGGGACGGCATATTTGCCAAAACGCCGGATAAACCAAACCTCATTCAGGAAACGGGCATCATGTACGTGGAAACACCGGATGGCCGGGCGAAGCGGAGCGAAGCCGAGCTTCGGAACCTGCTGGAGCGCAAATATGCGTACGCCTTCTCAACAGGCGGTGCAGGCGCCGTTCATTGGATCTGGAACACAAACTTCTACATGGATAATGCCAATGAATCGCATATCGGAGCTGTCCGCGCTGACGGGACGGAGAAGCCGGAAGCGGATGTGTCGTATGATTTTGGCGCATTCATGGAGGGCATCCGGGACTTGTTTAAGGGACGGAAGCTTGAAGAGACAGCGGTCATTTTCCCATACTCGAACGATTTCTCGAACCGGAAGTTTGCTTTTGAAGCAACAACGAAGGCGACACGCGCCCTGGCTTACGAGCTGAATGTGCCTTTCCGCGCGGTTGGAGAGTATGATCTAAGCTCGCTGCGGAGACATCCGGTGAAATTCATCGTTCTGCCGAGTGCTCATAATATAGATGACCGGGCGTTTGCCGAGTTGATGGATATCGTAAAAGAAACGGGAGCTACGCTCCTTCTGACCGGACCTGTCGGTCTGGATGCATATTGGCATCCGGTCGAGCGAATGACGGCAGAGCTGGGACAGCGCAAAGTGGTGAATGTGCGCCGGGAAGAGAGCTTGCGTATCGGGGATGCCACATGGCCCGCGTCATACGGTCATCGGAAAATCGCCGAGCTTAGTAAGGAAATTGTGATCAGCAGCGACGTACATTCAACCGATGAGGCTGGCGACGCCGTCATCGAGGTCAAGCTCGGTGCCGGACGCCTTCTCTGGAGTCCGCTTCCCGTTGAGTTGAATGACCGGATCGATACCCTATCTGCACTGTATCGATACGCATTGGAGTTATCTGCTGCCGACACGGGGCTGATCTGGAGCCAAGGTGGAGACCATTCCGGCGTATACGGGCGCAAGGTAACGTTTGAAGAAGGGGCACTCTTCGTATTCGGTTCAGAGCAATCGTGGGATACGAATGTCGAAGTGAAGGATCCTTCAACAGGTCTTATCTATTCATTTATGCTTGAGGCGGATCGCTCGGTACTGTTCGCAGTGGATGCAAGCGGGGACCTGTTATCGGTGTACCGCCCGGATGAGGTTGGAATTACCGTATCGAAAGGCTAACATAAGGGGGACTACGTAGAGATGGATCAATCCAGAAAAGCACATATTATTTCTCATACTCACTGGGACCGCGAGTGGTATTTACCGTATGAAAAGCACCATGTACGGCTGATCGAGCTCATGGACAGCTTGCTCGAGACGATGGATAAGGACTCGGAATATCGCAGCTTTTTCCTTGATGGTCAGACCATTATTATTGAAGATTATTTGCAGGTAAGACCCGAGAAGAAGGAGCAGCTTGAGAAGCTGATCACGGACGGACGCATCATCATCGGGCCTTGGTACATTCTGCAGGATGCGTATCTGACAAGCAGCGAAGCCAATGTGAGAAACATGCAGATTGGGCACCAGGATGCCGAGCGTTATGGCACGGTTGCCAAAATCGGTTATTTCCCTGATACGTTTGGACTTACGGGCCAAATCCCGCAGCTGATGCAACAGTCCGGTATCGATAACGCCTTCTTCGGCCGGGGCGTGAAGCCAACTGGCTTTAACAATACCGTTTCCGATAGCGGTTATGAGTCCTCGTTCTCCGAATTGATGTGGGAAGGTCCGGACGGCTCCAAGGTGCTGGGCATCCTGTTTGCCAACTGGTACAGCAACGGCAACGAAGTTCCTGTTGACGAAGAAGAGGCGAAGAAGTTCTGGGACCGCAAGCTGGCGGATGCCGAGAAGTATGCTTCCACGCCCGAACTGCTCTATATGAACGGTTGCGACCATCAGCCGATTCAGACGGATCTCCCGGAAGGCATCCGTACGGCGAAGAAGCTGTATCCGGATACGGAGTTCATTCACTCCAATTTTGATGATTACCTGAAAGCGGTTCGTGAGAAACTGTCGCAGGACCTGTCCTCCGTAACAGGAGAGCTGCGCAGCCAGCGGACGGACGGCTGGGGAACGCTCGTGAATACCGCCTCGGCTCGTGTATACCTGAAGCAGATGAACCAGCGCGGCCAGACCCTGCTGGAAAAAGTGGCCGAGCCGCTGGCGTCGTACGCAAGCCTGCTTGGCAAGGAGTATCCGCATCATCTGTTCACTTATGCCTGGAAAACGCTGATGCAGAATCATCCGCATGACAGCATCTGCGGCTGCAGCGTGGACGAGGTTCACCGCGAGATGGTCACCCGCTTCGAGAAAAGCGCCCACGTGGCCGAAAATATTGTGGATGACAGCGTCCGCGTGATCGCGGATGCGGTTGACACAACCGGATTCGAGCAGTGGGGCTCTGATCCGCTGCCGCTGGTCGTATTTAATACGACCGGATGGACACGCAGCGGTACGGTCAGCATCGAGCTGGACGCTAAGCGGCTCTATTTCCGGGAAGGCTACTCTTTGGAAGAAACGAGCCGCCGGATGAAGGAAATCGATTTGTCCGGCCGCGTTCTGGTTAACGCGCAGGGTGAATCAGTACCGTGTACCGTTGAAGATCTTGGTCTTCAGTTCGGATACGATCTCCCGGATGACCGGTTCCGCCAGCCTTATATGTGCCGCAGGGTCAGACTGACATTCGAGGCAAGCGAAATTGCAGCAATGGGTCTGACAACCTACGCATGGGTGAAAAGTGATAATAAGCCAACTCCGATTAAATCCCTGATCAGCCATTCCAACGTAATGGAGAACGAGCTGCTCAAGGTTGAGATCGAAGGGGACGGTTCCTTCACCTTAACGGATAAGAAGAATGGACAGGTATACCGCGATCTGGGTGTCTATGAGAATACCGGGGATATCGGTAACGAATATATGTATAAACAGCCGGATGGCGAAACGGCATTGACTACAAAAGGTCAAATCGCCAAAATTTCGGTCCTGGAGGATTCACCATACCGCGCTTCCATCGAAATCGTCCATAACTGGTCCATTCCGGCTATGGCCGATGGCAAGCTGGACGAAGAGCAGCATGAACTGGTGTATTACCCGAACCGCAAGGCCCAAAGATCAAGCGAGATGGTGCCGTTGTCCATACGTACCGTGCTCAGCCTGAACCGTTGCGGCAAAGGTGTCGAGATCGAAGCCACGATGGATAATCAGGCGAAGGATCATCGGGTGCGTGCGTTGTTCCCAACGGATCTGCAGGCAGCGTCTCATAACGTGGATTCCATGTTCGAAGTGGCGAAGCGGGACAACGAGCCGGCTGCCGAATGGGAGAACCCGAGTTATACGGCTCATCAGCAGGCCTTCGTGGATGTTACCGCGGCTGCAGCAGGCTTGACGGTGGCGAACCAGGGCTTGAACGAATATGAAGTGCTGCGTGACGGTCGCAACACGATCGCGGTTACACTGCTGCGCTCCGTCGGTGAGCTCGGGGATTGGGGTTACTTCCCAACGCCGGAAGCTCAGTGTATCGGCGTTCATACGGTTCGCATGGAAGTGATTCCGCACCAGGGCGACGGCATCGGTTCCGGCGCTTATGCCGAGGCTTACCAGTTCCAGATCCCATGGACGGTTGCTCAGACCGGAGTTCATGCAGGTACCGTTGCATCGACCTCCGCGCCGCTTGGATGGAGTCATGAAGAGCTTGCCTTCTCTTCCCTGAAGGTGAACCGGAAGTCAGGCGATCTGATGCTGCGCTGGTTCAATATGGCAGGCACGGATGCAGAGCTGAAGTTGCAATCTTCCCTGCCAACCCAAGGCGTTTATAAGAGCTCGATATTGGAAGAAGAGGGATCCGTTCAAAGCTTGGATGACAAGGGAAGCTGCACGCTGCCAGTCAAGCCATATGAGATTGTGACACTTGGTGTTAAAGTTTCGGCCGAGTAAGAAACCTAATATATAGGCTGGGAAGGATATTAGCTTCTCGCCTTGGCAAAGCCCGATTCCAAGATGAAGGGATCGGGCTTTGCTGTTTCACACAATGATAGACAGCATCTCAAAAATGGGATCATGGAGGGAATGACATGAAGATTCATTTTGATCACCTGTCTGGAAAACTGCTTGAAGGGATCAGCGAGCTTTCAGACATATTGGACATCTCCATTACAGACGGAGAAGGGATCAAGATTCGGGTCGTTCAGATGGAAGGTCCGATTCAGGTGGCGCTGAAGGATGGGCAGGGACTGATCCGTTACCAGGAGAGCATACACTTTTTCCGTGCGCTCGGTTTGTTTCTGGAGCAGGCCAGGGAGGGGGCTTTATTCGAGCTGACGGCGGAACCGAAGTTTGACTTTAACGGTACGATGCTCGACGTTTCCCGCAATGGCGTTCTCAAGGTGGCGGTGATCAAACAGTTTATCCGTTATATGGCGCTGATGGGACTGAACGGACTGATGATGTATACCGAGGATACGTACGAGGTAGAAGAGCAGCCCTACTTCGGATATATGCGCGGCCGGTATACAGCTTCGGAACTGAAGGAGTGCGACGATTATGCGGATTTGTTCGGCATCGAGATGATTCCGTGTATTCAGACCCTGGGGCATCTGCAGCAAGCGCTAAAATGGGGGTATGCGGCAGATATGAAGGACCATGCCGATATTCTGCTCGCAGGCGAGCCAAAGACATATGCTTTCATTGAGCAGATGATCACAGCCGCATCCGGCATGTTCCGTTCCAAGCGAATTCATATCGGCATGGATGAGGCATTCCAGGTAGGTCTTGGAAATTATCTGAAATTGAACGGGGTTCAGGACCGTTTCCAGATCATGAATGACCATGTCAACCGGGTGCTTGCCATCACCGATCGTCTCGGACTCGAGCCGATGATCTGGAGCGACATGTATTTTAATTTGCTGGCGAATGATTATCAAGGGGCGCTGTACAATGTAGATGCGGATTTCTCGGATGACAATATGAGCCGCATTCCAAAAGGCGTTCAATTTGTGTATTGGGACTATGGACGCCGTGATGAAAACGGATATGAACAGTTATATGAGAAGCATATGAGGCTGGGCTCCAAGCCGATTTTTGCCGGCGGCATCCATATGTGGAACAGTATCTGTCCCAACAACGGCAAGACATGGATGACCAGCCAGCCTGCCCTGCGTGCTGCCAAAACCAAGGGCATCCGCGAGGTGATTGCTACCGTCTGGGGAGATAACGGCAACGAAAGCAATCACTTGGTCATTCTTGCCGGTCTGCAGCTATTTGCCGAGCATGGATATGGCGATGAGGTTGATGATAAGCTTCTTACAAGGCGGCTTGCGGCCTGTACGGGCATCGATTTGTTTGAATCGCTGAACGCCCTGAAATATATGGATGAGGTTCCCGGCGTGTCGGAGGGCAATCACTGGATGGCGAACCCATCCAAATATTTATTGTGGCAGGATCCCCTGCTAGGGCTGCTGGACAAACATGTGGAAGGTGAAGCGGAAGCTGTGCTGCCCCAGCATTACGCTGGACTGGAGCGGAGATGGCGGCAATGCAAGGAGCAATTCCCGGCACCGTTCAGTCGTCTGTATGAATTTTATGAACGATTGGCATCGGTGCTTGTTATTAAAAGCACCCTCGGCGTTACGCTGAAAAAGTGGTATAAAACGGGACAAAAGGATCAGCTGGCTGAGCTTGCAGCAGCACCGGATTCCCCGTTGCTCGTGCTAAAGCAGCGCATCGAGGCGCTGCGGCTCTCGCACCGTGCGCTCTGGATGAACACGTATAAGCCCTTTGGCTGGGAGGTACTGGACCTCCGCTACGGGGGGCTGCTGGCACGAATCTCTTCCACACAGGATCGGCTTGCCGATTATGTGGATGGGCATATCGAAGAGATTGAGGAACTGGAAGCCGAGCGGCTGCCGTTCGATCAGAACGGACTTACCGGCAGAGTGCTGGAGGTTAACGTGACCTATCAGGCAGCAGTGACGGCGTCCTGCTTCATCTAAAGAAAAGCTGCTCTTCCAGAGTCTATGCGGACTCATGGAGGGCAGCTCTTTTTTGTGCAGGGTTTGTTTATGGTGTATCCTCTGGACCTTGTTCTTTCTCGTAAGCAATCAGTGTGATATCTTTGCCTGTGAGCTCGGCGATCTTCGTCTCGGCATCTTCAATCGCTTTTAAGGTGCCTTCATTTCCATTCAGTGATGCGATTTTGTATTCCTCGGAATGGATATCCATGGTGAAACTCCCCCCTTAAGTGGTTGATTCATGTTATATAATGTATAAGGTATCCTTTAGGATGGAGATACATACCTCGATTCAAATGAAGTATGATAAGGCTGGCAGACCATCATAAAGCATTTATTCCGCTTACAAGTGAGGTGTGATACATGATTCAATATGTAGGACTGCACCATGTCAGTTTGGCCGTTCGGAATTTGGAAAAAGCCAAGGTGTTTTACTCGGAAGTCCTTAAGTTCCGCGAGCTGCGGCGTCCGCCGTTTACATCCAAAGGGGTCTGGTACGCGGTGGGGGATCAGCAGCTCCATCTGCTGGAGCATCCGATCAGCGATACGCTTCGCGAGCGCGGAATCGATACGACGGACGGGCATTTTTCCATCTGGGTGAAGAGCTACCGCGAAACCAAGGAATGGCTGGACCGAATGGGTGTTGAATATACTGCCAATCCCGACAGCGTTGCAGGTTTTGCGCAAATTTTCGTGCTGGATCCAGATCGCAACATTATAGAGTTTGGAGCTGCGTATGGCTCATAGAAATTAAAAAAGCCAAACACCGTCAAGTGTTCAGCTTCTAAGCTTTTGGATTATTTTTGGATGAGGACAGGGGTGTTCATTTTGACCTTGTCGTAGAGCCAGCGCACGTCCTTATTATGCATGCGAATACATCCGGCGGATACGTATTTTCCAATCGAATTCGAATTGTTGTTCCCGTGGATCGCATAGGCGTAACTGATCCTGCCGTTGACCTTCACGTTAATGCCCAGCCAGCGGTCCCCCAGCGGATTGCGCGGATCTCCGCCCTTGATGCCTTCCTTGTAGTAAGGTCTGTTTTTTACCTTTTCATGGATTTTGAACAGGCCTTCCGGCGTGTAGGAGGGCTTTTTGCCTGTGGCGACGGGGAATGTTTTAATGACCTTTCCCTTCTCGTAATACGTCAGCTTGTTGGTGGATTTATCAATGACGATAAATTGTGCATACGAAGCGTATTTACTGTCCAGTTTCTGCCCTGAGGCGGCATGGGTCAAGTTAGGGAGAAAGAAAACCAGCAGCAAGGTAAAAATTAGTATGCGGTTGATGCCCTTTATGATGTCCGATCACCTCTTTTCGTTCTCCCCCATATATATGCGGTTATTCGCGAATGTTGACGAAATTGTTCACACTTCGAAAAATAGAACAAGTTGTTTTCAAAGAGGGCTGTAGAGGGCAAGGCGGGACAATCTATTTAAATCTGGTAGCGAGCTTGGCTGTGACATAAGACTTTGTGAGACAAGCTCAGTGCATGATCGAATCTTGACGATAAGAATTTGTGTTACCCTTTCATGATAAAGTTGTCAAGCTGCATGAATGGATCGGCTTGTGCATGAGGGCAGCTCCAGACAGAGCTTGTACCGGGTGTTTGGCATCATATTTTGCATATGGGGATTTTGCAGAGCGAATATGAATGAAAGGTTGATTTTCCTGAGCTCCCATAATAAGGTAGGTATGTGAAGACAATGAGAGAATAGGAGAATTCGTATACGATGTCTACAGATGAAGTGTTATCGATTCAAGATCTGCGCATGAAATATGATAATCGTTATGTATTGAACGGCATTGATCTGGAAGTGCGCCGCGGCGAGATGATTGGTTACATCGGTCCGAATGGAGCGGGAAAGAGCACAACGGTTAAGATTATGCTGGGACTGGTTGAGGGTTACACGGGGACCGTTCGCATATTCGGGCAGGATATTTCCGATGGGAATATCGACTATAAACGGAGAATCGGGTATGTGCCGGAGGTCGCGGAATTGTACGATCAGTTAACGGCAGCCGAATATTTGACTTTTACAGGTGAATTGTACGGACTTACATATGATACTGCGGATTATAAGGCCAAACATTTAATGGATTGCTTTGGTCTGGACAAAGCTTATCACTCGCGGATTGCTACATTCTCAAAGGGGATGCGGCAAAAAGTACTGCTGATCTCGAGCCTGCTGCATGACCCGGATTTGTTATTCCTTGATGAGCCATTAAGCGGGTTGGATGCGAACAGTGTCATGGTGGTTAAAGAGGTTCTCGCCCAATTGTCGGCTCAAGGCAAGACGATCTTTTATTCCTCGCATATCATGGACGTTGTTGAGAAAATCAGCAGCCGCATCGTTCTGCTCGCCGATAGCCGGGTCGTAGCGGATGGAACGTTCAAGGAGCTGCAGCAGCATTCACATGAAGGCTCCTTGGAAGAGGTATTTAATCAGCTGACAGGTTTCCATGATCATGCCCAGATTGCTGAGCGGTTCGTATCGATCGTTCGGGAGGAGAGCTGACATGCCGGGGCCGGAATCAACCTTTCGAATGCTTAAGATTTTGGACCGATTTCAAGGCGTGATCTCCAGAACGGGTGTGGACTATGAGGTCCTGCGCCGTATATTACATGTCAAACTCATCATGGACTCAAGGCGGGCCCCTGTCATCTTGTCCTCAGTCAATCGGAAGAAGGAGGAGCAGGACAAGAACCTGTTTGTCAGCTCTCTCTGGATGTACGGCTTGATCGGGCTCGTCCTGACGCCGTTTGTGTTCTGGAGCGATCCGGAATATCTACTGCCGATGAGCCTTTTATCCGCAATCTTAATGTTTCTGATTATGACCTCCATGATTTCGGACTTCTCCTCGGTGCTGCTGGATGTGCGCGACCGAAGCATACTGATGACCAAGCCGATCGACGGTCGAACGGTCGGTCTGGCCAGATCGATTCATGCAGGTATTTATTTGCTTCTTTTAACCGGGGCTCTTTCGGCCGGCTCCCTGGTCGTTGGATTGATCAAGCACGGCGTTGGATTCTTTTTAATCTATATCCTTGAGATGATCCTGATGAATATGCTCATCCTTGTGAGTACTTCCATGATTTATCTGGTGCTGCTGAAATATTGGGACGGAGAGAAACTGAAGGATCTGATCAATTACGTGCAGATTGGTCTGTCCGCCACGCTGGCCATCGGGTATCAGTTTGTGATTCGTTCCTTTGATCTGATTGATTTCAATCTGGTGTTTACACCGGCTTGGTGGCAAATCCTGCTTCCGCCAGTATGGTATGCGGCTCCTTATGAGTGGCTGTTTGGCGAGGGGGGCGGGTGGCTGATTCTTCTCTCGGCATTGGCCGTATTTGTCCCGATTCTGCTTATGATGATATATGCCCGCTTGATTCCGTCATTCGAGTTGTATCTGGAGAAGCTGGCTCACAGCGAAGCGGGAAAAGGGCGGGAGCGTGGAAAGTTTGACCGGTTCTTGGCCAGATGGGTATGCCGATCGCGCACGGAGCAGGCCTGTTTCCGGTTGTCTGCCAGCATGCTTAAGAACGAGCGAGAATTTAAGCTTAAGGTGTACCCTACTTTAGGGTTAGCCGTGCTGCTGCCTTATTTATTCTTTTTCTCCACAATCCGTAATTCCTCATTCGCGGAAATCGGCAGAGGATCATCCTATTATGTGCTGTATGTTATGCTCATCATGGTTGCTACGGTCGTGATGATGCTGAAATACTCGGGCAAGCCCAAAGCCTTCTGGCTGTTCGGGTCAGCCCCGATGCCGAGCATGACCCCCTTGTACAAAGGGGCTTTAAAGGCGTTTGCCATCAAAATATTCCTGCCGCTGTTCGCTGTGAATGCGGTGGTGTTTGTCATCATATTCGGTATGCGAATCCTGCCGGATATTCTCATTGTGCTGCTTACCGGATTGATGTTGATCCCGTTATCAGCCAAGGCTATGCTGAGGACTCCGCCATTCTCCCAAGCGTTTAATATGGCTCAGCAGAAGGAAGGCTGGTGGGTTCTGGTCTACTTCATTGTTGTAGGCGGATTCATCGGTTTGCATTATGCAAGCAGTACCATTGCTTATGGCATTCCGGCCTATATCGTTGTATTGCTCGCTGTGAATGGATGGGTATGGACCAAGCTGTACAAGTAAACAGCGGAATGTTCGGGTAACGATCCGAGACTGGATGAAGCGGGCTTCGGGCTGCGTTACGAGGACAACATATAAATCAGCTGCCGGGCAATAGAACACAGGCTGCAGGGCTGCATGAAGCAATTCGGTCAGTGAAGACGAGTCCAGGCTGACTCCCCAGTCACCTTGACTCCACCTGTCTGGCATATATGGAGCCGTAGCTTGGGTCGAAGGAGCCTCAAGATCATAGGATTCCCGTAATCGATCCAACGTTTGCTGGTCGAGTGGACTGTCGCTATTTGCATAGGTGGTTAACCAACTCAATGTAAGGAATAGAACTGTTAAGTTTTGCAGGATTTTGGTTCGCATGGCGTTTCTCCTTAGGCTGTCATTTCCAGTCAAAACTAACATACACAAAAACAGACCTGCTCACAAGGCTCTAATCCTATTGTAGGACTGGAGACGGCAAAGGAGAGGGGCATCCGAGATGGATGCCCCTTCTTTGATTTCCTATGTATCGTACTAGATACCGCTATTTTATACCCGGACCAGTATGCCGGCCAGAAGCGCAGCGCGTTTAGGGATATCGGCAATCAACACATATTCGTGAAGGGCATGGGCCCCGTCGCCGCGGGCGCCCATGCCATCCAGTGTCGGCGTGCCGCATGCGGCAACAAAGTTGCCGTCGCTGACTCCGCCCGTGCTGGTATCCGGCAGAGGCAGATTCAGTTCTTCCTCGGCAACCTGTTGTGCCAAATGATACAGATTCATAATCGCCGCCGTTCGTTCCATGGGCGGCCGATTCATCTGCCCTTCGATCTGCAGGCGGATCTCCGGGTGGATTGGAGCAAGCTCTTGCATTTTATGTGCCATTCGGTTGAAATCCTCCATCGTTTCTACCCGGATATCGATATAGGCTTCCGCCTGGGGGGCAACGACATTGGAGCCGATTCCTCCGTTTACGATGCCGACATTGACATGTATGCCGCGCTTGTCATCACTCAGTTCCTGGAGGCTCAGAATGTGGCGCGCCATCTCGTGGATCGCCGATACGCCGGCAGCCGGATTAACCCCGGAATGAGCGGCACGACCTTCGATTTGGAGATGGTAGCGACCATTTCCTTTGCGAGCCGTTTTGACGGCGCCTTCCGGTTCCATCGGCGGCTCCAGCACAAAGGCGGCCTGGCTGGAGCGGGCATGCTCCTCGATCCAGAGGCGGGAAGAAGGGCTTCCAATTTCCTCATCGCTGTTAATCAACAGAATAAAGGTAACATCGGCAGGGAGCCTTCCCATCTCCTGCACCACCTTTAAGGCAAATATGGCTTGAATGATCCCGGCCTTCATGTCCAGAACCCCCGGACCGTAGGCTCTGTCTCCCTCGATACGAAACGGCCTTTGCGCGCATTCGCCTGCGGGCCACACCGTGTCCGCATGTCCAATGAGCAGGATGCGCCGCTGCCCGCTGCCGACATGAATCTCCAGGCGGTCGGCATATTCTTCGTTTGGAACCCGGATAGCCCTGGCATCCAGATGTGAGAGGCATATATCTTCATACCAGTCGATCATTCGGTCGGTTAAGTCTTTACGCTGGGAAGGCGAATCCATGTTGACGCTTTGCTCTAGCAGCCGGAGCATTTCCGGGAGCAGCAGTTCCAGTCGGGTTACCCATTTCATATCCGTTCTACCTGCCTTAATGAGCGTGTGAGTTGGAGCCAAACAAACGATCCAAGCCGTATACGCGCTCTAAGATGAAAATAAATACCAAACTCAGCAAGATCACGATAGAGGATATCGATGCAACGAGCGGAGTTAACGATTCCTGCATGTAGTTGAAGATAGCCATCGGCAATGTTGTTGTGGACGGCGAGATCATAAAGAGTGACACGGTGACATTATCGAATGAGGTCAGAAACGCAAACACACAGCCGGAGAGCACCGCTGGGCGGATCAGTGGAAACGTAACGTCCCAGAAGGTCCGCAGCGGGTTTGCCCCAAGAATGGATGCGGCCCGTTCCAAAGTATAATCAAAGGTGCTGAGTCCCGTATAAACCAGTCGTACAACGTAAGGCACAGAAATCAGAATATGGGACAATAGCAGACCGAGGAACGTGCCTGCAAGCCCAATGCGTGTGAAGAACAGCAAAGCCGCAATGCCGATGATCAGTGCCGGAACCGTCAGCGGTGATAACAGCAGGGAACTGATGACGCCTGAGCCGCGGGGCTTGTACTTGTGCAATGCCAGTGCAGCCAGCGTACCGATGACGGTTGCGATAACGGCGGTAATGATAGCAAGCTGCAGGCTGAACCCGAACGACTCGATGAACTCCGGACGGTCGAATATTTTCTCATACCACTGGAGCGAGAACCCCTGCGGCGGGAACCGCAGGACACCCGTCGACGTAAACGACGTCGGGATGATGATCAGCAATGGGGAGATGACCATCAGCACGACAAAGAACGTGATGATGCCAAGCACGGAGGGTCTGCGAGATTTTTTTTCACGAATCATGATGAGAACACCTCCTTATAACGCTTCGTTTCCACCAGCTTGGTAAATAGCGTGACCAAACCGATGGTTGAACCGAGAAGCAGGAATGCAATGGCAGCTCCAAGGGACCAATTGAGTGATGCCATCATCTGCTCATAAGCCAGCACCGGCAGTACTTTTACTGAGGTGCCACCCATAAGGGCTGGCGTGACGAAAGAGCTCATAGCCAGGCTGAACACGAGTGTTGTTCCGGCAAAAATGCCGGGAATGCTCAGAGGCAGCGTGATGCTGAAGAATTGTTTGAATCGTGTTGCGCCGAGAATGCCGGCTGCCTTGTACAGGGATGAGTCAACAGCATACAGGCTCGTGGAAATGGCCAGGACCATATAAACGATCAGCGAATCGGATAATCCAATCACAACACCAAGCTCATTGTACAGCAGCCGCAGCGGTTCGGAGATGACATCTAGCGACATTAACGTATTGTTGATAAAACCGTTGTTGCCCAATATCACGACCCAGCCGAAGTTGCGGATGACTACGCTGATCAGATGAGGGGAGATGATGAGAAATGTTATAAGACCCCGCATTTTCGGCGTAGCCTGAGCCATGTACATGGCAACCGGGAAGCCAAGGACGAGACAAACGCAAACCGTATACAGACTAAGCCTCACGGTTCTCCACAGAATCTGCACATAATAGGTATCTTTAAAGAGATGCGCATAGGATGCCAGTGTCCAGGCTCCTTGTCCCATGTCCTCGCGCAAGCTGATCATTAACATGTAGAACATAGGCAGGATGAACACACCCAGAATAATGATAAGTCCGGGTACCAGCAGCAAGGTGGCAATGAAGCCCTTGGATCGGAGCAGGGAGTTCATAGGCTATGCCTCCTTTGCTGGAAAAGCACTCACATGCTGGGAGTCCCAGCTTAGCTGGACGAATTTATTTTCAACCAGGTGAAGGTGCGGAGCGATGCCGGTTCGAACGGTGATCAATTGACCATGGCATTCTACGATAACTTCAACAATCGAACCGAGGAAGGAAACCAGCCTCACGATGCCAAACACGGTATTCATGCTGGGGGGTGGAGCGTCTCCCACCACTTCCTGTATGACAATATGCTCAGGTCTGACATAAGCCACGGCAGCATCTCCTGTTAACTCCTGCCGCGAATGGCGGTCTGCCTGCAGGAGGATCCCTTCCTTAGTTGCAAAATGCCACAGGTGTTCGTCTGTAGCGGCAAGCTTGACCTGAAAGCGGTTGGACTTGCCTACGAATTCGTGCACGAAGGGTGAAGCCGGCCTCTGGTAGATTTCTTCCGGTGTTCCGATCTGCTCTACCCGTCCATGATCCAGGACAACGATTCTATCGGACATGTACATGGCTTCTTCCTGGTCGTGGGTAACAAAAATGGTCGTGACTTTGAGCTCCTGCTGGAGCCGTTTCATCTCTTCGCGCAGCTCTTCCCGGAGCTTGGCATCGAGGTTGCTCAGCGGCTCGTCAAGGAGCAGTACCGAGGGCTCGGTTACCAAGGCGCGGGCAATCGCAATGCGCTGGCGCTGGCCGCCGGACAGCTGTTTGGGATAACGATCAGCCAGGTGGGGAAGCTTGACCAGCTCCAGCACTTTGTTCACTCTGGCAGCAATCTCGGATTTGGGGATTTTTCGCAATTTCAAGCCATACGCCACGTTTTCTGCAACTGTCATATGCGGAAACAAGGAGTATGTTTGAAACACCATGCCAAGATCACGTTTATTTGAGGGAACACCGTTCATCGGCTTGCCCTTGATCGTCAGGGTGCCTCCGTCAGGCTCCAGAAAACCAGCCAGCATATTCAATGTTGTTGTCTTGCCGCAGCCGGATGGACCGAGAAAAGTGACACATTCCCCGCGCTCCACCTGAAGATTAAAATCGTCTACCACCACGGTGCTGCCGAAGCACTTGCGGATCTGATGCAGTTCAACGTCATACTCCTTCGTCATCTGTGTTTCCTCCGATTCTGAATCTTCGTATCGAACTTATTTGCCTACAAGCGGAGCGATGTCTTTATTGAAGGTTTCCAGCCAGGCTTGCTTGTTCTCGCTGATTACACCGTAATCGAAATTCACAATTTTGCTCTTGTCAAAATTGATCAGACTGCCGATGTCGTCCGGAAGCGTAACGTCCATGACCGGGTTGTAATACAACTTTGTGGCAAACAGGGTTTGAATCTCATCGGTCAGGATAAAATCGATAAATGCCTTAGCCGCTTCAGGATTCTTCGCTCCCTTTACGATGGAAGCAACGGTTGGCACGATGTTTGCTCCTTCTTCCGGAATGACAAATTCCAGGTCGACACCCGCATCCTTCTGCACGATGCTGCGCGCCATGGTCCAGGCGGTGTATGCAGCTGTCTCATCCTGCAGATTCTGCTGGATTTGAGCGGCTGTTTTGGCGAATGTCGGCATATAAGAAGCAATCGTTTTCAATTGTTCAAACCCTTGCGTCATATCGGCTTCCGAGCCGCCGTTGGCATATGCCAGCATGATCGTTGCCGAACGGCCGAAATTACTCGACATTTCAGTAAGCGTTATATTGTTTTTCATTTCGGGGAGAGTCAGATCGTTCCATGATGCTGGAACGGGGAGGTTCTTACTCTGAATCAGCTTGGCATTGTAAGAGATCCCCATCGGGGTGTAATTGATGGTCACGCCGCTGTTCTCTGAGACTCTGAAGCGGTCATCGATTTTGGACATATTCGGGATTTCGTCCGCATTCAAGGCTTCCCAGAGTCCTTCAACGCGACCTGCTTCTTGTTCGCTGCCCTCAATAAATGCAATATCAATTTGGGAGGAACCCTGCTGAGCTTTCACCTTGGCAACAATGTCCGTCGCGACGCCGGCCACGTAGGTTAGTTTGACATCCGGGTATTTTTCATTGAATTTCTTGAAGATTTCATCTTTGAACAGGGATTCTACCGTTGCACCGTTGCCGGCAAAAACCAGTTCACCGGAGATGGTGGAACCTTCCGCTGACTCGGCACCGCCGTTTGAAGCCGTTTTTGCGCTTCCGCATGCGGATAACAGCGAGGTGGAGAGTGTTAAAGCGAGAATGATAGAAGCAAGGCGACCTTTTTTCACAATGATTCCCCCTTATTATTTGTTCACTATTAGAGAACGATGTTTTATAATAGTGAAATATTGTTTTTGATTTTAACATAGCAACATGGTATATTCAATCGTGTTTACAATGAAATATCTCACATGAAACCAAGTTTTTTTGATAGACTGTTTCGAACATGATTGACATATAATCAGCGCGTCAAAAACGATCTCATATTAAAACGGAAGTGGCTGATAGGAGGCTAAAGATGGATCAGTTGTTGACATCCGTACAAAAAAGCTGCAAATTGCTGAAGTTATTTCTCCGCGATCAGAAGGAGTGGGGGATTACCGAGCTTAGCAAGGAGCTGCAATGGTCCAAGGGGGCCGTACATAAAATGCTGGCGACCTTAGAGAGTGAAGGGTTCATTAAGCAGAATAGGCTGACACGGCAGTATTCGCTTGGGTATACATGTCTGGAGCTCGGAAACCGGGTTAAACGGAACAATGATTGGGTCAGCGTTGCAAGGCCTTATCTGGAGCGTATTGCCAAGCTAACCAAAGAATCGGTTTGTCTATGTGTGCGTGAAGGGAACGAAGCGATCTATATGGACAAAATCGATTCTCCGCTGCCCATACGATTTATTATTGATGCATACCGACGGTTTCCCTTGTATGCCACGAGTGCTTCGCGGGTCATACTGGCATTCAGTCCTGATGGAGTGAAGGAGCAGATTATGATCGAGCCGCTGGCTGCATTTACGGAGCACTCGATGAAGAGTGTGAAGGAACTGCGCGAGCGAATCAGCCGCATTGAGGATCAAGGATATGAGATCAGCTCGAATATGAGGAATGTCGGAGTAACGGGTATAGCAGCACCTATATACGACAGCGAGGGTCAGGTGAATGCTTCGATCAGTCTGGTTGGTCCAAGCGATCGTATCGATCAGCATAAAGAGGATTGGATTCAGGAAGTATTACAGGCGGCAGCTGATATATCCAATCTGGTAGGGTATCATCCGTAAGCGATACCTGTGCTACTCACATAGAAAGGATGTCCCAACATCTTGGAAGATGTTGGGACATCCTTTTTTTATCGTGGGAGGTAGATGTCAGAGATAAATGGTTTAAAGTGCTCCAAAGCAATTGAACAGGAACAAAAGTTCGTATATAATATAGATATAACTAATTAACTCCCTTCTTTCTCATCACACTTCATTAATCCATCATGGATTCCCCCACATTTGTATTTAATTACCTGTTGTTATGCCTATTAGGCCTTATATAATTGACTTAGATGATGATGTCAGGATCGCAATAGAATGACCAGAGTTATTCTGGATTAGTCATGTTCATAGGGTCGTGGATACTTGATAACTAAGGCTTGGTTTTAGTTTTCTGGATATAATTTAACGTTGCTGTGCTTTGATGCCCAGGGTGTTTAGCGTTTTGAATCGATTGCGTTTAAGACTTCTTAAACATGATCCAGAGCTGTAACACCGTTTGATGTTGTTTGTATTTTCCAACAGAGTTTCCAGACATATAAGAAGTGGCAGCCGCCTTCTGATGACTCCAAGAACATGGATTCTTTTAGGATGACTCGATTGATTCCATAAGCTAATGGACTGTCGGAATACCATCTGATCGAGGCGTTATGACTTTCCAATGCAATCAGGGTAGATCGGGAAGCGGCGTAGTACACATCAAACCCATTTCTTATGGCATAGGGAGGAAATCTTTGAATGCAAGCCATTTGGTTTATGTTGTTTTCAACCTTTGAAACACTGGCGATTTATTCACTGATTATGACATTGCTTAGACTTAAAACCAAAGAGTATATATGGCAGGCGCTGGTGATCATGATCCTTGCCAACTTACAAAGTTTCATCATGCGAAATGAACTTCAACTGGACTTTCTGGCTCCTCTCATTACCGTGCTGATTTTTGTTTTCTTGTTCTCAGCCATTATTAAGATTCCTGTTATCTGGTCGGCTATTTGTACCATCATCGGGTACATGCTGTATGCTTTGATTCAGAGTGCTTATTTATCCGTTTTCTTCGGTTCTATTGACACACTTCAGACCAATCCTGCCAATGGTTATATCCTTCAATTATTGTCGGGCGCGACTGGATTATTAATTTCTTGGGTCATGTATAAGTTTCGGATAGGGTTTAAATACGATCTTGAGAAATTGCGCATTAAATCTGAACATATCCTGTTGATTGCGTTAATCATCGTTGTTTTGATGTTGATGGCAATTCTGTTTTACCTCAATCGTTTATGGCTGCATCTTCTTTTCTTTGGGATAACGTTTGGAATCTTCTTGTATTATGCCATCAATACAGAGGAGCGGGGTTCTTATGATCATAGAAGGATTGTCAAAGCGGATAGCGGAAGTGATAAAACGACAGATACCTGATCATAATTCTTCTATTTCTGTTTTACAGCACGCCGCTGCTATTCTATTGAACGTGATGATCACGGTGATCTTCACGCTGCTCATTTCTGCTTTCACCGGTAATGCGAAGCAGGCCCTTATAAGTATGATAGGTTTTGCGGTGCTGAGGCAATTCTCTGGTGGCTTCCACCTTAAGACGGGAGCCGGTTGCATCGCTTTCACGACGGTTCTTTTTACCCTGGTATCTTTCGTGGACGTCAATCATGTCACGGTGCTGGTCATGAACGTTCTCAGTCTGCTGCTGATTATGATGTTTGCTCCCAGCCGAATCGAGAAGCAGTCACGAATACCGAGGGAACATTATTATAAACTTCGCTTGATTAGCTGTTTTATCGTTATGCTTAATTTTGGACTTCAGTCCCCCACATTGGCTGTCATATTTTTTATCCAGGCGCTCAGTTTAGTACACTGGAAAGGAGGACAAGCTCATGTTATGGATCAGCAAGGTTAGGCATCAGTTGTTTTCATTTATCGCATCTGCTTTGACGATGGTAGCCGTATTTGTAGTTAATACCGCAAGTCCCGTATTTGTGTACAGTGGAGAGACACCGGAAGAACTTCTGAAATAATTGCTGTGTTGATATGTGCAGTAAGGGGACTGAGGGACTCCAATTTAAGATAAGCTGCATGAATGATGATGAAATCCGGTGCCGTCTAGGTGCCGGATTTCTTTTTGCGTGAAGATGGGGAGGAAACAATTGAGCGGCTGTATAAGTATGGATAAGGAGCTATAGGCAGCGGCAAATTTGTGGATTTTATCTGCAAGATAATCAGGGTAAAATTGTTATTGATAAAGAACGAATGTTCGCATATAATACAAACAAATGTTCTTATTAGAGGCGGTGGCGTAATGTTTGAAAAATACCTGGAACAAACCATCGAAATCATTTACGAGGATCAGAAGGGTAAGATCACCCAGCGTAAAATACACAGATCCATAGTGTTCGGGATTCGCGCATTAGGGCAACATGCCTGGAAACAGGTCAACCTCGTGTATTTAATGTAAACAACATTCTGTCCTGGAGACATGAGAAAGGAAGGGGTTCGCATGCTTCATGATCTGGAGGTCAAGCTGCTCAAGATATTGATTACCTATCAGGCTCATCGCAGCCGTGTCCCAACCTTGAGGCTGCTCAAATATCTTACCGGCCGGAAGGCGGTTGAAATTTTGGAAGGTATCGAATCATTAGAGCGGCAAGGTTACATTAGGTTTAATGTCTGGCGGGATATGCAAAGCCTAATTGTTCTAGAAGAGGAGTTACTGACTATAACGGAATGGAGAGAGGTGCCGTATTCTGGACAGCTCATTGAAATTCGATAGGCGAGGCACCCGTAACCATTGTTGGGATGATGCAATTCTGCTCTCCCCATGCCCAAAACTGCTGCAGCGTCAAAATCATCTGCTGGAGTTGGATAGATAGAGATAGGTTAATCTGAGATTTTCAATTTCATTAAATGAACATATATTTCGTTCCTGAATGTTTCGATTGCGGGGACCCTTCTCAATGTACAAATAGAGAGCAGGGAGATCAGCACATATTGAACCCTCTTAACTTCTATTCCATGATCTTCGTTGCAAACAAAATCACTCATGAAGTCCCTCCTAAAAGTAAAGTATTAACGTAACAGAAGATGCACCGCGCCACCAACTGCAAGCAGTAAAACACCGGCTAAAAAGAACCAATTGGCTGCTTTCCTTTTAGAAGTCCGGTTCACCTTCGATTCAGCATAGAAATTCCCTCTCTGCTGGTCTCCTGTAGTGAATGCTCCAGATAAGAGTCCTGTAACCAAGAGACAAACAATTCCTGCAATGATAAGCAGATTCATCTAATGTTCCTCCCATCCATTTTGGGCTTAAACGCTATTCCTTGTGGAGAGGTTGATTTCTATATTCAGATACTAATCCACATGTTCAAGTTTTCAAATGCCTTCTCATAGATTTATTCGTTTGTTGAGTCTATAAAAGGTTGGGGTTACTCCAACAATAATCAAGATAATAAACAATATATACATACCATACATTGAAAAAACCTCCAAGTTAATTGAAAAAGTTTCTAATTTCCAGAAAATAATATAACTTTTAAACTCAAATTTAACATATAGCTTGTTTTTACAAATTACGCCTTTATTTGACATCAGAATAATTTGTAAAGATAAAATGCATTCATCCTATATATATTAATTTTACCAAATTTAATATTTTTTTGAGGGAATACATGGGTCAGAGAGGTGGATTAAGTATGAATATCAAAAAAACATTAGCAACCTTGTTTATGCTACGAGTCTTACAGTAACTTCCTCGTCGAGCTGAATCATCTCTTAATGCTGGTGAAGTGATGCAAAAATGTCGAATCATGCATTTTGGAGGGGGAAAATGGGATATTTAACATCGGTAATGACGAGCGATCCGTGCTATCAGGATTATGGTATCTTGGAGTAATTGCTATCACGGAGATATTAGGAATTGTCCTTGTTAACAAAATACTTACCAGACAGAATAAGCCTTAATGATCCTTTCAACTGCAATGGTAACACTATATTTCGTAATACCTGTTACAGTAGCAGGGATATACGCTTATTATTGCGAAGTAAAGAAAAACCAATAAAGGAGCACCTGACAAAATGCGCCTCTATTAGACATCAAGATAATATCTATTTCGTAAAAATGTGATACTTTACCCCTATATATATTAAATTTTCCAAATGTTATGATGTTGTTGATCGAAATACATAGATTTTAAGAGGAGGAGTAACATGAAATTGAAAAAAATGTTGACGGTACTCTTGATTTCAACCAGTGTTTTTTCGTTTTCGCAAGCAGCCTTTGCTGACAATGCGACAACAAGTGAAGTGGCTCCATTTGTGATAGGGGTTGGTGACTCTAGAGAACTAGCTATCGATCTTTTACAACAACAAAACAACTTTAATCTTTTCTTACAAAGCGGTGAAGATGAGGATTGGTTCAAATGGACCAATAATACAGGACAAGATCGATTCGTTTTCGGTGCTGTTTGGCCTCGTGGGTACGCTGATAATATCTTGGAATTGGGGGCGATTGTTAAATATAACGAAACAAGAGAAACGAATCTGATAACTGGAGGCCTTACCAACAAAGGTAATACTGGTTATCCATCATTTTTTCAGAACCTGTATGTTCCTGAAGGAGCTACGTTATTCTTGCGAGTGAAAGCTCATGAATTTGTAAATACTGAATCGTACGAATTTAGCTTTACTTATTACAGTGCTATTCCTTGATGAAAATGAATATTGATTCGTATCGAAGAGCAAGCACCCACTTAGGGTGCTTTTTCTTTTCCATAAATCGCGTGATAAGAAATCAATATATTTACATCGGTCCAGCGTATTTACATCTTCTTTCGCAAATGAAATCAACCCTACTTTACATTTCTTTGTTTTCTGAGTGCTGGAAGGACCCGGATTCAGAATTCCGCTCCTTCAGCTGGTATTTCGATTAAAAGTCTTATTGATTACGTTTTTTTATTTCCTCAATAAACTCGTGACACTTATTGCGCATAAATTCTGTATAAGTAAGAAGTTCAGTTTCATAAGCCATGAAATTATCGTGATTTCGATTTTCCTTTGAATACTTCTCACTAATCGCAGACAACCCGTCAATAATATTAGTTATTATTGAAACAAGTTTCTTGTTTGTCTCGATTGCCTCAGGCAGATGCTTCTGTAATTGATGATTCATTTGATCTACATTTCTAAAAAGTTCTCCCTATTGAAAATTCTCTGTTGTAAAATAGCCCCAGGCTGAATTTAGTTTTTGGCTCAGAATCGTTGCCAGACCGTAAGCTTGCGATCTTTAGCCGGTTTTTTCCGCCTGTCGTTGCTTACGTATTTGGTAAACAGCGATGCCGTACACTCCAAATACGCCTAATACGCCGCCTATAAATTCACCCATATCAAAATCCATATATAATCCTCCAATGTGGTTAAATATCCTTAAGAGCCATAATTCAACGATAGGATAGAAAAATCTTCACAGAGAATTATCCTTCATAAAAATTCCTTTCCGTCGCTCTTGTCATGCTGAATTTGCCTTTAGCTTTTATTGAAACTTTTGAACTGGAACGGTCCAATAATTGCCCCTCGGGACTGACCCCGTAATATGAGACAAATTAAAATACCTTCAAGTGAAAGAAACCATGTTGTTAAGATGTGGAAGATAACTTGGAGGTGTTTTTACGTTGGCAACACGAGTTAGCTACCCCGTAGAAGTGAAAATGAGGCAATTAAAATGAGGTTAGCAGGTATCCCGACGAAGGAGGTCATGGACAAGCTAGAGATCAGGAATGTCACTCAACTTAAAGTTTGGATGTCGTGGTATCTTAATGGGGAACTTCATCGGCTTGAGCAGCCTGTCGGTAAGCAAAGGCAGATAATCGGTATCTGAAACAACAGCTGGAGTTACTAAAAAAGTACAAGGAGTTGGAGAGGAGGTGTCACCAGAGGCCGTAGTAGCCTGGATGGAATCTGTTCGAGGAGAGCTGTCAGTAAACTAGCATGGGAACTATTAGGGATTGCTCGTTCGTCATACTATCGCTGGAAAGGACCCCTTATCACAAAACGAGAAGATCTACTTACCGAGGAGATTCGTTAATTTTGCACCCGGCATAAATTCCTCGAAAGATTACTGCGCTGCTTCGAAAGGGCAATCCATCAATCACAAACGAGTACAGCGAATTATGCAACGTTGAGGGATTATAGTGTCGAGTCAGGACAAAGAAGCGCAAGCCAACAGGACAGCCGACACATATAGCGGAACATCAGTTAAAACGTCAATTTGAGGCCAATGCACCGATGCAAAAACTCGTAACGGGTATCACTTACTTGCCGTTTGGAGGAAAAACGTTGTATCTGTAGAGCATTTTGGACTTGTTTAACGGGGGGATCGTGGCGTACAGTATAGCAGACAAACAAGACACAGCATTTGTTTTAGATACGCTGAATCAGCTGCCTCTCACAAAAGATTCCATGCTCCACAGCGATCAAGGCAGCGTCTATACGTCACAAGCATATCAAGAGGCGGTGAAAGGAAAAGGCATTACCATGAGCATGTCCCGTAAGGGTACGCCCGCTGATAATGCCTCTATCGAATCGTTTCATTCCACGCTAAAGTCTGAAACGTTCTATCTCGAAGGATTAACCTGCACAACGACGGCCATCGTTGAACAGACCGTTCGAGACTACATTTACTACTATAACTCAATTCGTATTCAGACGAAATTAAATAACCCGTCGCCGGTGGATTACCGACGACTGGCTGCTTAACTTGAAAGGTGTTTTGATCCCTGTCTCATAAACGGGGGGCAGTCCCCAGTCCCTTATTATCCTGAGCAGCTTTCTTTTTCGCTTCTTTAACCAAGATCTCTGCAATTGTATTGTGTAGGTCAGCTACTGCTGTTGAATTTTCACGGTTTAACAGCTATGATCTCGATCAGCCCATAGAATCCTCCATAACATCATACAGTTCTTCATTCTCAGGAAAGTTCCAACTCGGAGACTTAGCTCTCATAAAACTTTCTACATCCAGCCATTAGTTCCACATCCTCTCCTTTAAAACAAACCATTTCACCTAGCCTGCAAAATATATCGGTACTGTGATTCATTTTTTACATGTACTGTTGATTTAATAGCATGCGACGACTTCTGAATAAAGGAAGTCCGGGTCCTTCTGGGTTCTCAAATGGACTGCGGGTGTGGACGACCACGATCTAGCTCCAGATTTTGATTTTAAAAGTTACTTTCCCTTTCGCTTCGATATAATCGAAGAAGAATGATAGGATGATTAAATACCTAGAGAGAAGACTAACCGATCTGCAGCAGTATGTTAACCGGGAGATTGAAATGATATTAGATGATATCAAGCGAATGGAGTGGAGAGAAGAAGTTCATAAGTCACAAGTGAGTAATTTCAAATTAACACAGGTAAGCGATGATCCTTGGAGGGATCCCCCGAGATTTTAACGCCTGCTGATATTCAAAAGGTTCTTGATATTGGAATTAATCAGACCTACAATTTGATCAAAGAAAATCGATTTCATCATGTACGTGTAGGTCGCAAAATGTTGGTACCGAAGAATTCATTTATCGATTGGTTAGAGGGCGTGATCCATCGATAAGGGGGAGTATTGTTGTAGTTATTCGCGGCACCAAAAAATGATTAAATACACTTTACTTGAATAAAGGGCACCAATTGATACTTTTGCCTAATGGGAGGAAGATGATAAAAAGAAAAAAGTCCTTACAGTGTAAGGACTCTCGGTTATGATCTGTAGTGGGCTCGAACCACTGACCCCTACCCTGTCAAGGAAGCTTGCTTAGTTGTTTTTAATTGCATCAAGACCGAAGAAGCCCGTAATATAATGTTTTTTGAAAATAATACTTTGTTCTGAATAGTCTGGATTTATTACCTATTGTCTCATGTTGGACCCCGATTAGACCCCAATAGACCCCGGATTAGATTCTGTCTTTCGTGAAAATTTATCGAATTTACCGGCAGTTCTTTGTTTTACTTTTTTTGTTACATGTACGTAAATATCTGAAGTAGTGGAAAGCCGCGCATGCCCAATTCGTCTTTGTATGGCGATTAATATTGAGTCGAAGTTACTTTCGTCTTCATCTTCTAATAACAATGTCCCCATGCTATGTCTTAAACCATGGAATTTAATATATCGTATATCATGACGTTTACAGAATCGTTCCCACCAACGAGATGGATGTTTATAATAATAGGGCTGCCCCTTGCCATTGTGGAAAACAAACTGGCGTTCTTCGCCTAACCATTTTGTGCCGAGATGTTTTTTCTCTAAGACCCACTCCCTATAGTATGTTTTCAATTCGTCTATATACCAATCTGGCATATCAATTGTCCTGTATGATGCTGTTGACTTTGGTCCCTTCTCAACAGCTTTCCCATCTTTTGTTAGCGGGATATTGTTATCGATTTCAATGTGTCCTTCTTCAAAGTTAACAAACTGCCATTCAAGAGCTATCAGCTCCCCGCGCCGGCATCCGCCAATCATTGATCCTAGAATCAGCAACCTCCATTTTCTGCTTTCTTTATATAACGCATCAACAACCAACTGTGCTTCTTTTTCATCATAAAATTGAGGGTTTTTGCGTTGCTCTAACATTTTTGTTTTAGCATCTTTTTCTTTTGGTTTAGATAAGCCGTCCATAGGATTTTCTTTTATAACGTTCCACTCATCCGCTCGAGCAAAGATGTTTTTCAGAACTCTATAAATAAATCCTATAGTACTGGCGTCAAGAGGATCGTCACGTCCATCTAAGCGCGATCCGGGTTTTTCTAAAGCATTGAGAAAAGTCACGATTTTCATTGCATTGATTTGATCAATACGTATATGCCCAAATACCGGAATGATTCTTGACCTAATGTGTACTTCGTAAATTTCTAATGTTGTGGGTGAAAGATTTTTGGGATTTGAGGCGTACTTATCTCTCCATTCGTTTACAAAATCAGAAAATTTCATTTTGCTTGCGTCAATATACGCCCCGGCTTCAACTTCAATTTTGAATTTCAACCACTCTTCATTAAGGTATTGATCAAGCTTTTTTTTTGATTTTAAAATAGCTGGATCCTCAACGGTCACTGTTCTTCTTTTTCTTATTTTTTTTCCGTTTGGTCCTTTGCCAAGGCTGATAGTAAGCCGCCACGAGTTTTCTCCTCTAGGTTCATAGTCCGCCATTTTATCACCGCCCCCTTATATAATCTTTCATTTCGCAAGGAATGCCTGTTCTGGCAAGTAGAGATGTGACAGTGTCGTTCTCATCTAAGGCGACTCCGTTAAGAAGAAGGTGTACAGCGAATTCATTAGCTTGTCGTTCTAGTTTTCCAGGCAGGAAAAAGGAATGCTCGTCCACGAAAAATTGACTTACACCTTTGTGGAGTCTGTCGTGACCCAATTCATGGGCACACACGAATCTTTTCCATTCATCTGATAAATCTTTATGTATACAGATATAGCGGCGCTTAAGTACTCTGTAGTAAAATCCCCTGGTGTTTTCGCCTAAATCATCAAAACTGATGTTTATATTTAATTCACGTGCGATAGTAAACGGGCAGTTCGTCTTATGCCTCTTCACTAGCTTTGTTGTAAGTTCTCTCATGGCTGATTACCTCCAGAGGTTTTACTCAGTCGGCTTCCGCTTATTTTTCTTTTTAGCGTCCCAAAACATCGCCTCCATAACCCTTTTTATCTTTTCTTTGTCATCATCAGAAATAGGTACACCATCAAACATTACTTCTGCGTTGTCTTCAAGCATTTTCTTAAAGTCTCTTTTATCTTTATGTGTAGCCCATTCCGGGGTTGGTGTATCGACACCAATAATACAATCTGAAGACACTTTGTGGAGTGCAGCTAATTTAGCGATCATTTCAATGTCCGGTTTAGCTATGTTGTTCTCCCAAGAGTTATATCTAGCTCTTTTAACACCAAGTGCTTCAGCTAGTTGATCTTGCGTTAGTCCTTTTTTAGTTCTTAACTGGGTCAATCTGTCTCCAATTTTCATTAGTTTTCCTCCTGAAAAAATAATGATAAATAAATTATCAAAACGGGTTGACGATAATTAAATTATCAAATATAATCAGAAGTACACAAAGGAGGTGCTAGTGTGAGGAGAGCAAAAAGAGAACTTTTTAGAATGCGTCGTAAATCTAAAGGCTCTCAGTCTTTAGTTGCTTCTGAACTTGGAATATCAACGGTTTACGTTCGTATGATCGAGAATGGAACCTATACTCCTGGCAGGGATTTGATGTTCAAGTTCTCAAATTACTTCGGTGAACCAGTTGAAAAATTATTCCCGGATTTCTTTGATAATCTTAGTCTTGTTTAAGTGTGCCCAAAGCGATAATTTTATTATCTGTTTTGTATTATAATTGATAATAATATTATCGTCAACTAGCAATAGGATTATTCTGGAAATATTTTTTTAATTCAAATGATAATTTAATTATCAAGAGTGGGTGAACAGCATGATCGGAGATAAAGCTGCTACTGAATTCCTAGAAGCCATAGTTGATAGAGTAGCAGAGAAGCTACTTCCGACGATTATCGAACAATTAAAAACTGAGTCAATTGGCAAGCCAGATATAACAATGGAGGTGCATGAAGCTGCTCCATACATTGGGATATCCCCAGAAATGCTTTATAAGCTGTGCGCTAATAAACGAATACCTCATATACCTCTCAGTTCTACTGGAAGGGGTAGACCAAAACTGCTTTTTAGCTCAGCATCGATAGACACCTGGAAGAAAGAGCAAGAGAAGATGCATTACAAAAAGGAGGACCAAAATGAGTAAAGGATTAAATCTCACAGTAGAAAACGAAGTTGTTGATTACTGCGCCAACGAGAAATGTGGTAAGGAAATTAACCGTGGGCAGCCAGTGACAAAGATCGGCCATGAGCTGGTTTGCTCAGGGAAATGTCTGGTCGAGAAGCTTGGCGCGGTAACTATTATTGCTGGGAGGGAATGAGCGTGGAAAATAAAATAGCCCAAATAACGGAAGCTCTGAAAGGCATGAAGCGCAGCGAGTGGGACAGGGTGAAGCAACAAATCGACATGCAATACAATTCCAAGGCCGCCAAGGTGGAGCTTGACGACTTGGAATTGTTGAAAGAAAACCTTCACCGAGAATTTAAGTGCTGACAATCTGTATGAAGATTGGGTGTATTCGGTAATCAGTTCCTTTGTAATGGATGTTCACATAATCAAGCTGATACATTGTATTCTCACTATCTTTTTTGAATGGACTCCATATTTCAGCGTTTTCTTCCCACCATACAGTAGGTGAAGAACGGTGATTGCCGATTTTGCAATCAGGATCATCGTTGAGATTTACCCAATCGCCGCATAAGCAGGCATGAACTTGTACTGCCATTAGTTAGCACCTCCCTTCAAAGTTCATCTATTCGACAAGGGAAGGGCAAAGTCCTTTGACTACTGGAAAGGGGGTGAACAAGCAACATGGATGATACTCAAACTGCAAAGGATCTAGTGGCAGCTGAATGTCAACGCATTATTGATCTGTTGTTCAATGGGGATTTGCACAGACCTGGTCCTTGTGAATCGACTTCTGACTTGGCTGAACTGAAACGGAAAATGGCTGAGCTTCGCAGGGATACCATCCGACTTGAAAAACTGCTGTATTACTAAATCAAGGAGGTGAACCGGAAAGTGAACGAAACGGAAAGGGCAATAACCACAGAAGATGCAGTTGCTCAATTGAATTTAGGGTTGAAATACCTTCTGCGTGCCAGGGTTTCGTTAAACAACTTAGAGCATGAAGACATTCGCACATTACGAGAAGCCTTGATGAGTATCGAAGATACCCGCGATAAACTTCTAAGCCAAACGAGTAAGGGGGTAAACCAGAAAAGTGAGTAAGACTCTTCGAAGACTGGAACTTAAACTATTGCGATGGAAACTGGTATACGGTCGTATTGAAGTGGATCCAGAGGTACTGCCAGCTGCGCTTGATTGGTTAGACGGGGAGATTGCTTCCCTTGAAAATGAAAAACAGCTTCTCACGGTGTAGGAGCCCGGGAAGCTGCACAGGTAATACCCATTATTAAGGCCAGTTTAACACTGGCAGAAGGGGAAAATCAATGAAAATCTGTTATCGGGAAATCAATTTTCGCTCAAGCAGTCTTCAATTAATCGAGCAAGTTAATGCCATTATTCATGAATATCAGGAAATGGGCTACTCTTTGACTCTCCGGCAAGTATATTACCAGCTTGTTGCCCGTGATGTCATTCCGAATAATGAAAGGTCCTATAAAAACCTCGGAAGTTTGATATCAGATGGTCGAATGTCAGGGCTCATAGATTGGGAAGCAATCGAGGATCGGACTAGAAACCTTAAAAAGAATAGCCATTGGTCTTCCCCTGGTTCGATCATATATTCTGCTGCTCGCTCTTTTGCCTATGACAAATGGGAGGATCAAGACAATTACGTAGAGGTGTGGGTCGAGAAGGACGCACTGGTGGGTATCGTTGGGCAAGTCTGTGAAGAAATGGACATTCCATATTTCTCTTGCCGTGGTTATGTAAGCCAGTCTGAAATGTGGTCAGCCGCACAACGTTTAGATAACTTTGCTGGTCAAAAAGACATTCATATTATTCATCTTGGCGATCATGACCCGAGCGGTAAAGACATGAGTCGGGATATCGAAGATCGTCTTGAGCTGTTCGGGGTATCTATCAACTTTCAACGTATAGCGCTTAATTACGATCAAATTGAGGAGTTCGACCCGCCGCCAAACCCTACGAAACTTTCTGATAGTCGGGCTTCAGGCTATATCGCTGAGTTTGGGCATGAGTGCTGGGAACTGGATGCGCTGCGACCTGACGTGATCGACGGATTAATCCGGGACGCTGTATCTGATCTATGTGATCTGGATTTACTTTCGGAAGCACGGGATCGAGAGGAAGAATCCCGTGAAACCCTGAACGCGGTAGCTCGAAATTGGTCAAAAATTGAATCAGAGTATAGGGAGGGTTAATGAATATGAAAGCAACTGGTATTGTTCGTAATTTGGATGCGCTGGGGGCGTGTGGTTATCCCTAAAGAATTACGCCGTACTTTGGGCATTGCTGATGGGGACCCGATGGAGGTTTTCGTAGAGGGTGAAAGGATCATCCTTGCAAAATATGCCCCTGGCTGCTGTTTGTGCGGTTATGTGAGAGATCAGCTAGTTTCGTTTTATCCAGGGAAGTTGGTCTGCAAGCCTTGTATCGATTTAATGGTTAGCAATGAAGAGAAATTGATCAAAAGCTTAAGCAATATTTAATTATTTTTAAGGAGGAGTTTGAAAATGAGTAAGAGTGCAAAAATCACATTGGAATCCTTGGCAAATGGCGGCGTAGTTGAACGTTTTGATCAGGAACTGGCAAAAGTATTTGCCAATATCGGGGATCCGAATACCAATGCAAAAGCCGCACGGAAAATTAGCCTTTCGCTGACGATCAAGCCAGATGACAAACGGGAGGTTGCCGAGGTCACAGTCCAGGCGACAACCACGTTGGCACCGTCCAAGGAACTCATGACCACGCTCATCATGGACCGGGACAATGACGGCAAGGTTGTCGGTGCTGAGCTTAAGTCCAGCATGCAGGGGCAGACCTTTCTGGACGATGATGGTGACGTCCGCGATGACACTGGCAATAAAATTAAACGAATCTATTAATCCATAAAACAAAATTTTAGGAGGAATTATCTATGTTAAATCGTGATGCATTGGAATATCTGTCGGAGCATGGACAAATGGATGTCATTGAAGTCAATGGGCAGCAGTATGCAACTCGACAGCTTTACAAAGTGCTTGAACCGACTCCAGCGGCGCTCGTTGTACGTAACCTGTCCGGATTGGTGGATTACCTGAAATCCGAATTTGACCAAGAAGCTCCACTTCTGGTCCACGTCGTCAGCCCTACGGAAGTAACAGTCATTTCAGCGTATAACAACGATTATGCACGCCGCGAAATTATTAGGGCGGAAGCATTGCTGCCAAATTACCGGTTTGATTATTTCTATGATGCTGAGGATTTCATCATCAAGCTGCTGTCTGGATTCGTGGATACTGGTGATCGTTCGAAGCTGCTGAAAGTCGTTGGCAACATCAAAGAGGAGAACGTACGTCAAGTGGGAGATGACGGCGTTTCACAATCTGTGGTAGCTAAGACCGGTGTCGCAACCGTGGAGGACGTGAAGGTCCCTAACCCAGTTGTTCTGGCCCCATATCGTACATTTGTCGAAGTAGAACAGCCCGAAAGTTCTTTCGTTTTCCGTATGAAGAACGGTCCGTCAGCTGCCTTGTTTGAGGCTGATGGTGGAGCATGGAGGAATTCAGCCATCGAAGTTGTTTCAACCTACCTGGCAGAAGAACTGTCGGATCTGATTGAAGCTAATCATGTTGTCGTAATCGCGTAAATATTTATCCATCAAAACAAGAGCGGTCTGCACACCGCTCTTCCTTAAAATAAATGTGACGAAAGAAGGGTGCACATGGTTACTATCAGTAAATTGGAAATTGAAAATGTCAAACGGGTCAAAGCCGTAAAAATTGAGCCGAGTTCAACTGGCCTGACGATCGTCGGCGGGAAGAACCGCCAAGGAAAAACGAGTGTTCTGGATGCCCTCGCGTGGGGATTGGGCGGGAATAAGTATCGACCGTCCCAAGCATCCCGAGAAGGTTCAGTTGTTCCACCGTACTTGCATATCGTCCTTTCCAACGGCTTGATCGTCGAGCGCAAGGGAAAGAACAGCGATTTAAAGGTCATCGACCCAAACGGCCAGAAAGGCGGCCAGCAGCTCCTCGATAGCTTCGTCGAAGAATTGGCGATTGATCTGCCGAAGTTCATGAATGCGTCCAATAAGGAGAAAGCGAATATCCTGCTTCAGATCATTGGCGTGGGCAGCAAGTTGCACGAGCTCGAGGCGAAGGAACAGGAAGTTTACAACCGTCGCCATACCATCGGTCAGATTGCCGATCAAAAGGTCAAGTATGCTAAGGAACAACAATTTTACCCGGACGCGCCGAAGGAACTGGTGTCGGCCAGCGAGTTAATTCGGCAACAGCAGGAGATTCTGGCAAAGAACGGGGAGAACCAGCGTAAGCGGCAGCGTGTAGCTCAGATTGAGGCGCTATACGATACCCAACGGCGTGAAGTTGCACGAATGGAAATGGAATTGCATCAAGCCAAAAAGAAGTTAGCACAACTTTCGTCCGACCTGCAGACCGCACAAAAAGACGCCAATGATCTGAATGACGAATCGACAGCGGAACTTGAAAGCAATATTCAGCAGATTGACGAGATCAACCGGAAGGTAAGGGCGAATCTGGACAAGGATAAGGCCGAAACGGATGCCGGCGAATATCGCCAGCAGTACGAGCAACTGACTTCGGAAATCAATGAGATCCGCAAGCAAAGAACGGATCTACTTACCAATGCTAATCTGCCTTTGCCTGGTCTATCCGTGGAGGATGGCGAACTGATCTACAACGGCCAGAAATGGGATAACATGAGCGGCGCTGATCAACTGATGGTAGCCACGGCGATTGTACGGAAACTGAAACCTGATTGTGGATTTATCCTACTAGACAAATTGGAGCAGATGGATTTGGAAGCGTTGAACGAGTTCGGCCAGTGGCTGGAACAAGAAGGACTGCAAGCCATTGCGACTCGAGTCAGCACAGGCGAAGAATGCTCCATCATCATCGAAGACGGTTACGTTGCAGGGGAGGAACAGGTGTCAATGCCGCAGCCGACACCTCCAGCAGAGCCGAAAACATGGAAGGCAGGTGAATTCTAATGTTTGAAGTAATCAGTGGCACTGTTCAGACAGCCCAAAAAGGCGTTCTTTATGGGCCGGAGGGAATCGGAAAATCATCACTTGCTGCCCAGTTTCCTAATCCTGTTTTTATCGACACGGAGGGATCGACCAAGCAGCTGAACGTTCAGCGACTGCAGAAGCCATCTAGCTGGGAAATGCTTAAGCAGCAAGTGCAATGGGTGAAGCAGCAGGGGCCGACTCGTTTCGGTTCACTCGTTATTGACACGGTTGATTGGGCAGAAATGCTCTGCGTTGATAGCGTATGTGCCACTCACAATAAAAACGGCGTTGAGGACTTTGGGTACGGCAAAGGATACATCTATGTTGCAGAGGAGATCGGGCGGTTTTTGAATCTGCTAGAAGATGTAGTAGAGGCAGGCATCCACGTTATTCTGACGGCGCATGCGCAGATCATCAAATTCGAACAACCAGATGAGATGGGCGCCTATGATCGCTATCAATTGAAGCTCGGGCAAAAGACTGGATCAAGGACAGCACCTCTCGTCAAGGAATGGGCTGACATCGTTTTGTTCATCAATTATAAGACCTTCAGTATTGCAACCGACGACAAGGGAAAAAAACACAAAGCACAAGGCGGTACAAGAACGATATATACCACGCACCATCCTGCATGGGACGCAAAAAATCGTCATGGCCTGCCGGATGAATTGCCGCTCGATTATAACCGAATTGCCCATATCTTTAGCCAGCCGACTTCGGCAGCGGCTTCGCAACAACCGCCAGCAAAGCAATCTCAGCCGGCACCGGCCGCGGCACAGCAGCCGACACAACAACTGCCAGCAGCAACATCGGTACCTGAACAGACACCGACGGCGCAACCTCAACAGCCAGATCAACCGGCAAGCCCACCGCAACAGACGGAACTGAATCCCAATATACCGCGATCTCTTTATGATCTGATGGTTCAACACGGGGTACAAGAGTATGAAATTCAGGCTGTTGTGAGTCAAAAGGGCTACTACCCGCAGGATACACCGATCACCAATTACGACCCTGGATTCATTGAAGGTGTGCTGGTGGCTGCGTGGCAGCAAGTTTACGGCATGGTCCAAGAAATAAGAAATCAAATTCCATTTTCATAAGACATTAGGAGGAATTATACATGAGTCAAAACGTGGAAAGAGAATTAGGCTGGGACGATCAGATTCAAAAGGACGGTGGGGAGTTCACGCTCCTCCCTGCAGGGGACTACGATTTCACGGTTGCAAAGTTTGAGCGTGGACGATTTCCTGGAAGCGAAAAAATGCCGGCTTGCAATCAGGCAAAACTGGAATTGACTGTTCATTCACCAAACCATGGAGATGCGACCGTTTTTCATAACCTGTTCCTGCATACGAAAACCGAAGGACTGTTGTCCAATTTCTTCGCAGGGATCGGCCAGAAGAAGAAAGGTGAACCGCTGCGCATGAACTGGAATGCGGTCGTGGGAGCCCGCGGACGGTTGAAACTGGAAATCAATAAGTTTACGGGGCGGGATGGTGAGGAGAAAACCAATAATCAGGTGAAGACATTCTACTCCTACGAAGACCTAAACGGTGGGCATCAGCCCGAGCAGCCACAATACAATCAGCAACCGCAATATAACCAACAGCAACAACAGCAACAGCAATTCAATCAGCAGTCCCAGCAACAAGCGCCATTCCCTGGGGCTTCCCAACAACAATCTGGCGGATTCACGCCAGGCCAGTTTTAGGAGGTAACCCATGGAGTTACGTGATTATCAACAGGCTGCAAGGGAATCCATTCAAGAAGAATGGGTCAAAGGCATCAAGAGGACGCTTCTGGTGCTTCCTACAGGCTGCGGAAAGACGATCGTATTTAGCAAGGTAATTGAGGACCGGGTGACCCTGGGCGAGCGCGTGCTCGTCCTAGCCCACCGGGGCGAGCTACTGGATCAGGCAGCCGACAAACTGGAGAAGTCAACCGGGTTGAAATGCGCTACTGAGAAGGCAGAGCAGACATCAATCGGCAGCTGGTACCGGGTCGTTGTCGGCAGCATCCAGACGATTATGAGGGATAAACGGCTGCGGCAATTCGCTGCAAATCATTTTGATACGATTATCATCGATGAGGCCCACCATTGCATATCAGACAGCTACCAGCGCGTGCTCCAGTATTTCGATGGGGCGAACGTTCTCGGCGTGACAGCCACACCGGACCGGGGCGATATGCGTAACCTGGGCTCTTACTTTGAAAGCCTGGCCTATGAATATACGTTGCCTAAAGCCATCAAGGAGGGTTATCTAAGCCCGATCAAGGCGATGACGATTCCCTTAAAGCTCGACCTATCAGCAGTCGGACAGCAGGCCGGAGACTTCAAAAGTAGCGACTTGGGTACGGCCTTAGATCCATACCTGGAATCAATCGCTGCAGAGATGTGGAAGGTCGCCAAAGATCGGAAAATCGTTGTCTTTCTCCCATTGGTAAAGACCAGTCAGAAATTCACCAGCTTTCTAAATTCAATAGGCTTTCGGGCCGCGGAAGTCAACGGGGATTCACAGGATCGGGCCGAAGTGTTAGAGGATTTTGATAAAGGCAAGTATAACGTCTTGTGCAACTCCATGTTACTTACGGAGGGTTGGGACTGTCCGAGCGTCGATTGTGTCGTTGTTCTGCGGCCGACAAAAGTACGTTCTCTATATTCACAGATGGTTGGGCGCGGTACCCGGCTTCATCCTGGAAAAGAAGAATTATTGCTACTGGACTTCTTGTGGCATACGGACCGGCATGAGCTTTGCCATCCTGCTCATTTGATTGCAGAGAATGAGGAAGTAGCCAAGGCCATGACCAAGCAGATAGAGGAGGCCGGGGTGGCGCTGGATTTGGAGGCTGTGGAGAAGACAGCTGCAGAGGACGTCATCGCCCAGCGAGAGGAGGCTTTGGCGAAACAACTGGCCGAAATGAAAAAGCGCAAGGCTAAGCTGGTTGATCCGTTGCAATTTGAAATGTCAATCCAAGCTGAGGACCTATCCGGCTATGTACCGTCCTTCGGTTGGGAGATGGCCCCGCCGAGTGATTCCCAAGTCAAAACGCTGGAGAAACTGGGAATCCTGCCAGATCAGATCGACAACGCTGGCAAGGCTACAAAGCTGCTAGAGCGCCTGGATAAGCGACGGGCCGAAGGGCTCACTACACCCAAGCAGATCCGTCAACTAGAGAATCGCGGATTCCAGCATGTTGGGACTTGGCCCTTTGAAGCAGCGCGTAAATTGATAGATCGCATTGCTGCGAATGGCTGGAGAACACCATCTGACATTAATCCTAAAGAGTACCGCGTGGAATAGTATTGGGAAGGGTACCAGTCAGTGAAATAACGGCCTCTTTCGGTCTAGAAACCGAACATATGATCCTGTTTAGGAATGGTATTACACATATTTAGGAGGTGTGCAGAAGTGTTTCCCTCAGAGATCAAAGCCGGAAAGACGTATGTCGGCAAGGGTGGTTCCCTGAGAAAGGTAACCGCTACCCGGTCTGGATGTGATGGAAAGGATTTTTTCGATAACGTGCATTTTATCATTATTAAAGGCAGGCGGCCGGGAATGGAATCGGTGTTATCAAGAAAACAATTTGCACATTGGGCATTAGGCACGGCTATAAAGGAGGTTCGGCATGGAGACATCGATACCAAGGCGAGAGAATGAGCTGAAGGGGTCACCCCCAAGCAAAGTCAAGGAATATAAGCTCTCTCCAGAGGAACTGGCGCATATCAACGGAAAGCCGATACCGGCATCACATACGAAACCTATCAAGTTTAGGACAACTTCAAAGGGAAGGGATAAGTCGGTATGACCGAAAGAAAGTTGTGCGTGAGTTGCAAAAGAATTTACACAGCGTTCCGCCTCAAAGGTAAACCCGTCTGTCTGCTTTGTCGTGATAGAGGATCTATTGACTGATAAAGAGGTGGGGATGTGAAAAGGATCATCTATGTTGCTGGAGTAAATCGAAGGCATCTAGCAGAACAGGCAAGCGGTGTCCCCTACTGGCTTTTGAGTGCGACCCTGCTGCGGAGATATCCGAGCTGGCTGGAATCATACATGCAGAACCGAGATGTTATATGGGACCCTGGAACGTTTACAGATGATTGCATTTCATATCAGGGGTATCGCGCTTATATCGATCGGCACGCCAAATCCAAGCATAAATACATGCAATATGACGAGATAGGTAG
Organism: Paenibacillus sp. Cedars; assembly: GCF_003184205.1. Lineage (NCBI taxonomy): Bacteria > Bacillati > Bacillota > Bacilli > Caryophanales > Paenibacillaceae > Paenibacillus > Paenibacillus sp. Cedars. Next base: position 3,918,439 of record NZ_CP020866.1, on the reverse strand, counting down.
TCCAGAAGCGACAGAATGGTATCTCAAGGATATGCGGCGGCGAGGGTACAAACCGATTCCGATCCTGCAGCCGGGCGGGGACAGAAGCCTTCTGCAGAATGAAAAATTAGTCTTCATCGGCGGCACGGTTCCGATGCCAGACGGAGAGCGTATGCGCTACCTGGACGATTTGCTTAGGCCAGGGATCAAAGCAAAGGTGCATCTACTAGGGATGATGAAACCGGAATGGTTCGTACCATATCAGGCAGCCGTTCAGGGAGACAATACGAGCTGGATTCCCCGAAGCGAATGGAACCGGCGCAAATCAGTCGAGGAATGGATGAAGGAATACGGCGAGCAGTGGATACCATACAGGCCACGTGACGTGGTACAGATGGCACTTTTTTAGGAGGGATAACATGTATCCAGTCGGATCATTGGAATACAGAATCATCTATCATGCTCTATGTGAGTTGTCGTTGAATTGGCATAACGATGACAGGGATGCGATTGAGATTGCGCAGATTCATGGCGTGCCGGTATCAGACGTGCACCAGACGTTGGAAGCTTTGTATACAGACAACCCTGATCCAGATGCAGTTTAACACCAGGGGAGGGTAATCCTCCCCACCTTACTATAAGGAGGAAGTACGCATGCAAACAGTCACGATCGGACAAGAACAAGCCCAGAAGCTTGGAGAAATCATGGAAATGATGGCAGATAGCGGAGTTGATTCAATTACACGCAATGAAGCAGCCGAACACTGCATTGACTGGATCCACGGACAGTTGAGTAAAGGCGCGAAGATTAAACCGAAGAAGTTTGGAGGGTGTTGACATGACAGAATATGAATTCCGTGGCAAGCAACTGGATAACGGCGAGTGGGCATATGGGTACTACGTCAAGGGTGTAACTCGTCACTGTATTGTCCATAGCCTTGCTGATTTCCCGCGGTATGATGTCGATCCGGAAACGGTAGGTCAATTCACGGGGCTTCATGATGATTCTGAGCAACAAGAAAAGCTATTTGATGGTGATATTACAGAGGTGAAATATGAGGGGCATAAGCACATTTGTAAAATACAATTTTGTGCTGGAGGATTCATGTTCGTTGCTGACTCATTCCCTGATGGATTTTTATACTTGTCCGAACTAGCCGAATACGACCGTGATTATGGATGGGTAGAAGGGGCAATTAAAATCGGTACCATCCACGACAACTCTGAGCTACTGGAGAGATAAAGAATGGAACATAAACTCGACCTCATAGCATTGCTCGATTTCGTCGATCCATCTTTCCTGAGTTATCAGGAATGGGTCAACGTGGGCATGGCGCTTAAATACGAAGGATATACGGCCAGTGATTGGGATGATTGGAGCAGACGGGACGGAGGCAGGTACCATCCCGGCGAATGCTTCAAGAAATGGACCTCATTCGAAGGATCGGGAAACCCGGTCACGGGTGCAACGATCACGCAGCTGGCGAAGGATAACGGTTGGGTGCCGCGGTCGGCTGATCGGGAAGATCGAGAGCTTGGATGGGATGACGAGATCTCCGGCGGGGATTACGTCGTCGTTGATAAGAATTGGATTGAAGGTAAAGAGGTTCACGAACCCGCGGTCTGGAATCCTACCCAGCAGCTAACAACGTATCTAGAAACGCTTTTTGAAGCATCCGAAAATGTTGGATACGTCACTGATACTTGGCAGAACGATGAAGGCAAGTATTTACCAACAAAGGGTGCCTGGGACCGGACAGCTGGCGAGCTGATTCAAGGACTAAATATGTGCAATGGCGATATCGGGGCTGTCTTCGGTGATTACGACCCGGCTGCCGGAGCTTGGATAAGATTCAACCCGCTGGATGGCAAGGGCGTCAAAAACGAGAACGTCTCCGAGTTTCGTTACGCACTCGTCGAGTCCGATACGATGGCCGTAGATAAGCAAAACGCCATCATGCGTGAGCTGGAGCTGCCGATCGCCGTCATGGTCTACAGCGGAGGAAAAAGCTTGCACGCCATTGTCAGAGTGGATGCAGCCAGCTATGACGAATACCGGAAGCGTGTGGATTACCTGTACAACGTCTGCAAGAAGAACGGGCTGAACATCGATAATCAAAATCGAAATCCTTCCAGACTGTCCCGCATGCCGGGCGTCGAACGTAATGGCAAAAAGCAATTCATTGTAGATACGAATATTGGTAAAGCGAGCTGGGCCGAATGGCATGAATGGATCGAGGGCGTCAATGATGATCTGCCGGATCCGGAGAGCCTGACGGATTTCTGGGATAACATGCCGGTATTGGCTCCACCGTTGATTCATGGAGTATTGCGGCAGGGGCATAAGATGCTGATCGCCGGACCGTCGAAAGCCGGCAAGAGCTTTGCGTTGATCGGACTTACAACCGCCATAGCCGAAGGAGACGAGTGGTTAGGATGGCAATGCACACAGGGGAAGGTCCTGTATGTGAATCTGGAGCTTGATCGGCCTTCTTGCTTACATCGATTTAAAGACGTATACCAGGCGAAGGGAATGTCACCTAAAAATATCGGCAATATCGATATCTGGAACCTACGCGGTAAGTCGGTACCGATGGATAAACTTGCTCCGAAGCTGATCCGGCGTGCAGCCAAGAAGAATTATATCGCCGTGATCATTGATCCCATCTATAAGGTTCTGACAGGCGATGAGAATAGCGCTGATCAGATGGCGCATTTCACTAACCAATTTGACAAGATCGCAACGGAATTAGGCTGCAGCGTCATTTACTGCCATCATCACTCGAAAGGGTCCCAAGGTGGCAAGAAGTCCATGGACCGGGCAAGTGGCAGCGGCGTGTTCGCTCGGGATCCGGATGCACTTATTGATTTAGTGGAACTGGATGTAACCGAAGCGCTCCAGAGCCAGGAAGAGAACAAGGCCATTTGTGCCATGTACAAACAACTGTTTCAGCAGCATAACCCAGCTTACCTTCAGGATCATGTTTCACAGGATGATGAGCTCAGTGCGAAGGCTATGGAGGACCACGCCAAGAGGGCTATGCCGCAAGTCATGACGAACATCATGCCGACAATTGAGCAGGTCATCAAGGCTGTAAAGGGACGCTCTGCATGGCGAGTGGAGGGCACGCTGCGGGAATATGCCAAGTTCGAGCCGGTCAACATGTGGTTCCAGTACCCGATCCATAAGGTAGACGATGTCGGCAGCTTGAAGGACATTGATCCAGAAGGCGATTCCGCACAGCCACCTTGGAAGAAGGCTGCGGATAAACGAAAGGGTAAGGCAAAAGAGGAGCGACGGTCCAAAGCTGAAGAGTTTGAGGATGTCGTAAACAATTGTAATTTTGGGGAACCGCCGACTGTATTGGATGTTATCGCATGGTATGGGCAAACCGGAAAAGAGGTTGCTGAGCGTACCGTGAGAGATTGGGTCAAGAAATATGGGTACGAAATTGATCGCTCAATCGGGTTCCGAATCGTCAAAAAGGAAGACAAAGAAGACGAGTAAATTGCGGCGGCAATCATTTGTTTTATGGTCGTTGCAATCCGCAATTTATTGCGGGGACACCAAGGATTTATGATTGCCGCAACTTGCGAAGTATGATTGCCGCAATTCTGCAAAAAGTTGCGGGGATTTTGATACGTCTATGATTGCCGCCGCCGACGGTGGCGACCTGTATATATAAATATATAAGGAATAAGGGAGGGGGTATAAAAATCCCCCTCCCCCTTCCCCTAAATTTATTGGGAAATCCGCCGCCGCTAAAAAGTTAAAAAATGGATGTGATGATATGACAACTGAATTCTTCATGCCGATGAAACCACCGACGGCAACGCACCAAGAAAAGAAGGTGACGACCGTCAACGGTAAACCCGTATTCTATGAGCCGGACGATCTGAAGGCAGCTCGTGCAAAACTGATGGCCCACCTGGGGCAGCATGTGCCGGCGAATAAGTACAAGGGGGCGCTGCGAGTCATTGTGAAATGGCTGTTCCCGATCAAAGACGGTAGCAAGCATTACGACGGTGAATGGAAAACCACGAAGCCGGACACACACAACCTGAATAAGCTACCGTTTGATATCATGACGGAACTGGGCTACTGGACGGATGACGCCATTGTGGCCAGCGAGATCATCGAAAAGTTCTGGGCCGACCGGCCAGGCATTTACGTCAGGATCGAGGAGCTGTAGGCGATGGATTACAAGGCGTTTTTCTGGGATATGTTCCAGTGGACCCAGCAGGTGAACGACGCCGCGACCCGATACGGCATGCACAGCCCGGAGTTTTGGGAATGGGTTGCTGATTCCGCTGGGGAAGTCTGCAGGAAGTACGAGGAAAACCGGTTGGCGGTTAAGCAAATGATCATGTTGGTTGAGTGGCTGGAAGAGGTTTACGAAAAGAATTCAGGGAGGAATGTCAGTGATGCAGGCAGAACCAGAAACTGATGGGATTGTCTATGATCGATTTAACCGGATGCTCTATCACCCTGAGTTCCACTTCAACCATGGAAAAACATTTAGCGGTGAAGAACTGGAATACCTCTGCAAGTTTTATGGGGTTGATGATGTCCGGACGCTTGCCTTTGCCCTGGGCCGAACTGAGCACACGATCCGTGTGAAATATGATCGATTAAGGCGGGAAGGTTTGGTTGATATGTACCGCCAAAGATACCAAAGAAGGTTGGAGGCGGAATGCCTTGTATGATGTTGATCCTTATTTTCAAGATATCCCTTGGGATTTGATATACGGCGATAACGGTGAGCTGATCGGCGAGGTCTATGTGATCTTGCCGGATCCACCGCCGAATAAACGAGATGGTAGGTGAGACAGATGAAACCTGAAAAAGTAGACAAAAAGCAACTTCACAAGTTGTTCCTTGCTGGTAAGCCAGTAAAAGAAATTGCCCTTGAGCTCGGCAGCACAACAGGATCCATACGAACGATGATCTATCATGAGCGCTTGCGGAATCCGCTTGATTGGCCGCAACGGGTCAATTACCCCGACAAGCCGGAAATGCCGCTGTTGATGATGCACAGCTACGAGTGTGCAGAATGCGCGGTGATGTTCACGGTTGAAGATGATGAGGATGTAGATCATTCCGTTACTGTTTGCCCGATCTGCCAGAGCGAAGACGTGGAGGATAGAGGCTACGGCAAGTTTATAACTACTTCTGGAGCGATGATGCGTGAGGCATAAAACAAGAAGATTTGCGAAGGAGGGTGGATATGAATAACCGAGTAAAGCTAATAGAAGCGCTTAGGAAGATACAAGAGCAAGCGTCTCTCGGAAACTTCTCTGGTAACCCTGACAATGTTGCTTTGCGATTGAACAACGTCTTAAAGATAGCAGATGAAGCTTTAACGATACCCACCATTAAGCCGGGAGACGGAGTAAGACACGTAATATTTGGAACTGGCATTGTGATAGATGTTTACAAAGAACAGGCCATTGTGGACTTTGATGAAGAGCTATTGCAGGTGAACGTTGCTAATTTGGAGGTAGTGGAATGACAACAGAACAGCAAGTGATTGAACAGCTTTCCCAATACCGGCAGAAGAAAGCCCGTATTCAGGCGCTGTCTACGTATAGCGTGGGTGCCGGAATCACGGTATCCCGACTGAATGAGGACGACCAGCTGCAGGAGCTGCACCGCAAATTGAGAGGTCTACCGTCGTACATGTATCTGTCAGGATATGAGCAAAAACTGGAAAATGTAGCACATGCTTATATGACACAGTACCCTGCCGGAGTTAAGTCCCAGATGCAAGCTATACCCGTTCAAGTGTTAGATCCGGAAGACACGGAACTGCTGCAGGAACTGCGAGGAAAGATTCAAAGGGTGATTGCTGCGAGAGGTTATGAGATCCGGGAGGGAATCGAGGAGATCATAGAAAGGTTGACGGAACTGCAGAATCTGCAGGCTGAGGTCGAAAGGATAGAGGCGGTGTTGGATGCCCTTGAGCAATATAAGCCGGATTATGCAAAAATTATTTGGCTGCACATCATCGACAGTAACCCCTGGGAGAATGTTACAGAACAATTGAACTTGTCTAGACCTGTGTTTTACCGTTGGAGAAAGAAGGCTATAGCCGAATACGAAAGATTGGCGAAATAATAGAGACAAAAACGAGACGGAAACGAGAACATAACGAGAACAAAGGCCTAATTTTCCGTGTTAATATGATATTGTGCCCTTCATGTAAGGAGGCGGTCAGCAATGGACCCAATGAGCCGTTAGGTGGCCGTCTCTTTTTAATTTCACTGGTATAGCTCGTCGGTAAGAGCACTGCGGGGCCCCTGTCAAAACAGAGAGCAGAGATCCAGGTTCGAATCCTGGTGCCGGTGCCAATGTCCGGATGTAGTGTAGCTGGGTAGCACGCTTGCCTTGGGAATAAGTAGTGTGGGTTCAAATCCTGCCGTTCGGATTATTCGTTAACCTTTTATTCGTTACCTCCTACCCATTGCCGTCTCGGATCGAGGCGGCCCTTTTATTATTATCCTGAGAGGAATGATTCACTGTGGCCCAGTATCGTAAAAAGCCGGTCATTATCGAAGCAGTTAAATTCGAAAAGGGTATAATGCCGAATGACGTTATCACTGCGTTGGGAAGTAATCCGGTGGTATTTGAACCACCTGCATTTTACATCGTTACTCTTGAGGGTAAGATGGAGGTCACACTTGGAGACTACATCATCAAGGGCGTGAACGGCGAGTTTTACCCATGTAAGCCGGATATCTTTGAGAAAACCTATGAGGAGGTTGTCGAATGAATCCACAAATCGAGAACAATTTCAGTTATCATGAGCCGACGCCAGGACAACCGGAGATCTATCAGGCGATCCGAAAGAAGGCCAAAGAGCTTGCCTATCTGATCGATGATCTGGCTCCTGGCAGCCGCGAGAAGTCGCTTGCCTTGACGAACCTGGAGCAGGCTGTTATGTGGGCGAATGCGGCAGTTGCTAGACACGATAAATAAAAAAGACCCGCCATATAGACGGGTCATTTACGGTTGTACTTGGCTACTTCCTCTTTGAGGTTCATAACCTCAGACCTCCAGAATAAGCGTTCCCGGTTCGTCTCTTTGACCGGCACGAGTCTTTCCCGCTTAACGAAGGAATGAAGGTTCTGACGAGTGCAGTCCAGAATCTCAATAGCTTCAGCTGTGCTTATGAGCTCATGAGATATCCAGGCAGACAGATGTTCTTTAGATTCAAATTCAAGCATAATCTCACCACTTTGCAATAAGGATAGCTATGGTTGTCAGGCTTATCAAAATAGATAATACGCTGATAATCATCGTTGCTTTATTCATCTTGGAGACGTTCATACGATCAGCTCCTTTGTGGTATAATCGAGTTAAGAAGAACGACACCTAATATTTCACCCACCCTTTCAGGAAGCCCTTTGCAGGGCCCCCCTTCCGGGTTGTCTGATTAACGTACCAGCGTGGTGATGAGGGTGATGATCGAGACAATCAAGCTTATGATTGCAGTCATGAGCATGATCTTAGCCGTCCGTTCATCGCGTCGTTCTTCTTTTCTCGTTTTTGGCATCTTGTTCACCTCCTTTCTAACTATATTATACCATTTTATATTTACGTACGTCAATAAGTATTTTCTATTTAAGTCGCTTTCTTAGCGGCTTTTTTCTTTTCTTCAAAACCAACACAACGCCGGGGGTGGTGATCGTGTAAATGGCGGAATTGCATAAACTGGCCGAGCAGGATTATCTGTCAGGAATGAAATATCAAGAGATTGCTGATAAACATAGCGTCTCGATCAACACCGTGAAGAGTTGGAAACAACGGCATGGCTGGTCCCGCGAAAAGGGTGCACACAAACCGAAAAGGGTGCACACAAACAAAGGCGGGGCGCCAAGGGGAAATAAGAATGCTGTTGGGAATCGTGGCGGTCCAGGCGGCCCTCCAGGAAACGACAAGGCCGTTACTCATGGATTCTTTCAAAGGTATTTTCCGGCGGAGTCCCTGGAGATCATGGAGCAGTTGCAGACCAAGCAGCCGCTGGACATCGTTTGGGATAACATCATGATCCAGTACACGGCGATCATTCGGGCCCAGCAGATTATGTACGTTAAGGATCGGGAAGACGTGACGACGACTAAGATCGAGGAGAAGTCTGGCAACGTCAGCGGTCAACGTTGGGAGGTCCAGCAGGCTTGGGATAAGCAGGCCACATTCCTCCAGGCTCAGAGCCGAGCCATGGGGACACTTCAAAGCTTAATCAAGCAATACGACGAGCTCCTGAAGACGGATCTGGCGACTGAAGAACAGGAGCTGCGGATCGCCAGGCTGAAAGGCGAAGTTGCTTTGCTTGACCAAAAAGCCGCCAAAGATGACGACAAGCCGATCCAGATCGTCATTACCCGAAAGGGTGAGCGAACATGACGGCGATGGTGGAAAAGGAAGTCAATCCTCATTTCGAGGATTTTTTATTTGACTGGACCCATAAATTTTATTTCTTGGTCGGTGGGTATGGCTCATCTAAGAGCTATCACGCCGGGCTGAAGCTCATCTTGAAGCTCCTGAATGAGAAACGCACGGCATTGGTTGTCCGGGAGGTATACGATACACTACGGGATTCCACGTACGCCCTGCTGTCGGAGATCATTGTCGATCTCGGCCTGGAAGGAAAGGTCCGAACAGTTGTATCGCCGATGCAGATCCGATTCCCGAATGGCAGCAAGATCATTTTCAAAGGGATGGATAAGCCGGAAAAGCTGAAGTCCATCCATAACGTGTCCATCGTCTGGATTGAGGAATGCAGTGAGGTCAAATACGAAGGCTTCAAGGAATTGCTTGGCCGTCTTCGGCACCCGACACTGCAGCTGCACATGATCCTGAGCACCAACCCGGTCAGTACGGCCAATTGGTGCTATAAACACTTCTTCAAGGACTCCAAGGCCAAGGCGACGGTCCTGGACGACGAGGAACTGTATCGTGAACGGATCAAAGTGGTCAACGGTACGTATTATCACCATTCCGTGGCCGATGATAATCTCTTCTTGCCTGATAGCTATATTGAGCAGCTGGAGGATATGGCGAAGTACGATCCGGATCTGCACCGTATTGCCCGTAGGGGCCGCTTTGGCGTGAACGGGGTGCGTGTGCTGCCTCAGTTCGAGGTACGGCCACATGACGAGGTGATGGAGGCGATTCGGGCCATTCGCTCGCCGATTCGAAGGGCTGGCATGGACTTCGGTTTTGAATCTTCTTACAACGCGTTGGTACGCCTTGCTGTGGACCATAAAGAGAGGATCCTGTATATCCATTGGGAGTATTACAAGAATCAAATGACCGATGACCGCACAGCCGAGGATCTGGCTGAGTTCCAAGGGACCGGGGAAGTCATCCGGGCAGACAGCGCGGAGCCGAAAACGATCAAGTATTTCCGACAGATGGGTTTTGCGATGCGGCCGGCTAAGAAATTCCAAGGATCGCGGCTGCAGTATACGAAGAAGGTCAAACGGTTCAAAAAAATCATATGCTCGGATCGATGCGTGAACACGATTGACGAGCTGCAAGACTTAACTTATGCCGTGGACAAAAAAGGGGAGATCATTGTCGATGAATTCAGCATTGACCCTCATACGTTCTCGGCTATTTGGTATGCCCTGGATGATTACGAGGTTTCGGACCTGAAGGGGAATTTCAGTTTTGAGTAAGAGAGGAGGTAAACGACATGGTTTTTTCGTTGTTTGGTCCAGATGAGCAAGAAGAGATAAAACAGATTATCATTCGAGGGGCCGAATCTAGGGCATCACGGGAAGAGATCATTCAGATCGAAACCAGTGAATGGCAAGACAATGAGAAACGGAAGTGGATGGAGATCGGCGAGCGTTATTATCGAGTGAAAAACGATATCCTGAATCGAGATCGTACCGTGATCGGCGAGGACGGCCGAAGAGTGAAGACCGATATTCTAGCTGATAACCGTATCGCCCATGGTTTCGCCCGGAAGCTCGTAGACCAAAAGGTCGGATACCTTCTTGGCAAGCCGCTGAGTATATCAACGGAAAAAGAGGACTACGCCAAAGCCTGGTCCGCGTTTTTTGATAGTAGCATGTATCGACGACTCCAATCTACGGGCAGAACCTCGGTAAACCAAGGGATTGCTTGGTGGTTCGTGCATTACGACGAACAAGGGGCACTGTCGTTTCGGCTGATGGATAGTCTGGAGATTATCCCGTTGTGGCGTGACAAGGCACATACGCTCCTGGATGCAATCATCCGAGATTATGAGGTTATCACCTATGAAGGATTGAAACGGAAGAAGGTCCGGAAAATTGAGTGGTGGGATACAACCGGAGTATACCGGTATGTCGATGACGGAACCAGGCTGATTCCTGACGTTGAGGCAGGTGATGTCAGTTCTCACTTTACTATGGTGGCCGGGCAAGAAGAAAAGCCGCTGAACTGGGAACGGATCCCCTTTATCCCGTGGAAGTACAATGAGGCAGAGCAGCCCCTTGTGGAAATCATCCAATCGCTGGTTGATGATTATGATCGCAACAAATCTGATAACTCGAATAATTTGGAGGATTTGCCAGACAATGCGTATGTGGTTAAGGGCTATGGTGGAACGTCGGCAGGCGAGATTCGAAAAAACCTGTCCAGGTATCGCATTTTCAAGATTGACGATCCTGACGGCCATTCCGGCGTAGATACCATTAGCCTGGAGATTAATACGGAGGCATATAAGACCCACATAGAGCAGACCCGGAAGGATATCTATGAATTTGGTCGCGGTGTTGACACACAAGGATTGAATATTGGCAGCGCGCCGTCGGGCATTGCTCTGAGGTTCCTCTATTCCGATCTGGATTTGGATGCGAGCCTGATGGAAACCGAGTTCCAGGCATCGCTTGAGCAGCTGCGGTGGTTTATTGATACGCATCTGTACAACACATCAGGCAAGGATTACAGCGCTGAAAAGGTTGAATTTACCTTTAACCATGACATGCCAATCGATGAGTCCTCAATCATCACCTCAATCAAGGAGAGTGTTGGCATACTGTCCGATGAAACCCTTGTCGCGCAGCATCCTTGGGTCAAAGATGTTCAGGCCGAGATTGATCGAATCGAGAAGCAAAAAGAAGAGGCCCTACAGCGGATGTCCGATGCCTACGGAGGGTTAGGGGGTGGTCCGGATGCTAGAACCGAAGACGATCCAGCTGGTGAATGAGCTCATACAGGGGATGACACGTTTTTGTATCCAATCGTATCAATCGGGTGAATCGGTCCAATCAGAGGATATCAGTTCTTTGGCTGAGCTTGTCGCAGCGATAAACGTCCCCCCGGATCCACCGTTTGAGCGTTCGCCAGCCTTCGGGTTCCCGCTGCCTGCCTTGGTAGGTGAAGAGGAATGAAGCCATCGGCCTATTGGCAAAAGCGCGGTGAACAAATTGCGGAGGCCCAGCATCGTAAAGCAGATCAATATGCACAGCGCCGCTTAAAGGGTGAGTATGCGCGAGCAATGGCCGAGATTGAAAAGGAAATCGACGTCTTTTACTCGCGTTTCGCTATGAATAATGGCACGATGTCCTATGCTGATGCCCAGAAGATGCTTAATGGCAATGAGCTGCAGGATTTCCATATGGGCGTTGAACGGTTTATCGAGCTTGCCAAAGATAACCCGGACGGGCAATGGACCAAAATGCTGAATAACGCATCTTACAAGGTTCGTGTGTCCCGCCTGCAGGCGCTTCAGATTCAAATGCAGGGCGTTATCCAAAACTTGAGCATGGCAGAGGATAAAGGGCTTTCTGGATTGTTATCCGATGTGTATACGGATAGTTATTACCGAACCATATTCGAAGTTCAGAAGGGAATCGGCCTCGGCGGCTCATTCGCTAGGATTGACCTGGATACCTTGGAAACCGTGATTAAAAACCCGTGGATCGGTTCGAACTTCTCGCAGCGGATCTGGGGAGACAATAACCGGCTTGTACAGCGACTCATCACAGAGTTTAGCCAAGCTCTTATACGAGGTGAAGGAGCCCGACAGTCTGCCCATATCCTAGCTGACAGGATGAATGTAGGATACCGCGCGGCGGAACGGCTCGTAAGGACGGAGACCAGTCATATTCAAAACGAGGCGGCATTCAGTGGGTATAAGGCGAGCGGCGTCGTGAAGAAATACGAGTTCCTATCCACGCTGGACCGGAAGACAAGTCCGATCTGCCGAGAGATGGATAACAAAGTGTTCACGCTGGCTGAAAAGGCAGTCGGGGTCAACTTTCCACCGCTGCATCCCTATTGTCGTTCCACCGTGGTTCCCTTCTTCGATGACGAGATTAACCCAGTTGAAAGGCTGGCTCGGGGAAGTGACGGGGAGGTCTACAAGATCCCTGACAATATGACGTATGGGCAATGGTACAAACAATACGTTGAAGGTAAAGAAGGAGGCGGGGACACATGATTAAAACGGTGATTACAACAGAACGATTCGAAAATGGTGAGCTCATCGAGCGTACCGTCGAAGAAACGTCGGATGACAAGCCGGTCGGTATCATGAATGTTCATGTTTTCGTTTCGGTTCCCGATCATGCAGACGTGACTCAGATCGCTGAAAACTTAACGGCGAGGATTCAGTCGGCAATTGAATCTGGAGGTGCAAAAGCAGCCAATGAATAAAGATGTATGTACGGATGTTGATATCATCCCAATAGTTAGAGAAGAGTTAGGATTGGACATTGTTGGTGCAGTTCATTTTCGTTGGTGTTGGGATGTGAAAGAAGGAGAAATAGCTGAAATAGACCACATACCTATTGCATTGACTGCTGATCTCGATCATCAGCGTACACTGACTTTTTTAGAGAGACTAGGCGTGCTTACCCCTGCGATTATAAGAGCTGAGTTGGTAATGTGTCCAGATGAACCGCCTATCGTGCAACTGTGGCAATATTTGATTAAAGATTAAGACTCTGCCCTGTCGGATGGCTAAAAACTAGGCATACTCGCGGTTGGAGTATATCGACCGGCTCCCTTAGCTGGAGAGCAGCTATAAAAATCTATGGAGGTTGATGATAAATGGAGTGGCTTAAGGAATTGTTGAAGAATGCCGGTTTGGATGAAACGAAGATCGACGCCTTGATCGGTGACGTGAACAAGGAGCTGCCGAAGCACTTTGTACCGAAGTCGCAATACAACGATGTCGTCGAAGCCCGTAAAAAGGCTGAAAAGGAAGTGACGGATCGAGATAAGCAGCTGGAGGACCTAACGAAATCCAGCGGCGATGCAGATGCACTGAAGCAGCAGATCCAAAAGCTCCAAGAAGACAACAAGACGGCACAGGAAAAGTATGAGTCCGAAGCCAAGGCGTTGAAACTCAGCACGGCCGTCAAACTGGCCCTTGCTGGCAAAGTGCATGACCCCGATATTGTAACCGGACTGCTTAATACGGACCTTATCCAGTTGGACGACAGCGGTAATATCAAAGCTGGCCTGGACGATCAGATCAAAGCCCTGCAAACGAGCAAGGCTTTTTTGTTTGTCCCCGAAGACGACAGCAAGCCCAAATTCAAGGGCTTTACGCCTTCAGAGCCCGGCGGAGCTGGTGGTGGTGGCGGCAAGTCCAGTGTAGGAGCTGACTTTGCAAAGGCAGCAAATGAGGGCGGCAAAGCGCCTACAAATGCAAACAATCCTTGGGATTAATCCGGGGATAAATTGAAAGGAGACAAAATCATGCCATATGTAAAAGATTACGGGAAAGTAGAGCAAATCAACTTCTTGGCAAGTGCCAAGTATATCGCGTATACCTATCAGATTGAGGGTACCGGCGTAACGCCAGACGCGCAGGGCCGCAAGGTCGTTCCGGCTGGATCCGTGTACCCGGCCAACGATGCTACAGCCATCGGCATTACGTTGACGGATACGGATGTGACGGAGGGACCTGCACCAGGTTCAGTTTTGGTGGACGCTTGGATCCTGGAAGCACGATTGCCTGTTACTCTTACGACCGAAGCCAAAACGGCGCTGGCCGAGAAGTCGAATATCAAATTTAAAGTGGTTGTTTAATCTCGAAGGAGGATGAAATCTTATGCCAAACATCTTGGAACTTTTTAATCAACGAGAAATTCTGAACTACCTGCAAAACCGGCAGTATCCTGCATTTACCGGAGAACTGCTGTTTCCGGAAGTTAAGCGCGAGTCACTGGAATTTGACATGATCAAAGGCGCTCGACGTGTACCAGTCATCGCCTCGATTCATGATTTTGATACGGAAGCCGAAATCGGCAGCCGGGAAGCAAACCGCAAAGCGTTGGAACTGGCACTGATCAAGCGGAAACTTCCACTCACAGAGAAGGAAATTATCGCGCTTGAGAATCCGCGAACACCAGCTGAACAGCAGTATCTGATGCGGGAAGTATATAACGATATCGATACTTTGGTAACAGGTGTACGGGCTCGCGCAGAGGCCATGCGGATGGAAGCTGCTGCAAATGGTACGGTTACACTCAATGAGAACAACCTGAGCGCTACCATCGATTACGGCGTGCCTGACGAGCATAAAGAGGTGTTGTCAGGAACCGATTTGTGGACAAACCCAGATAGTGATCCGATCACGCAAATGCTGGATTGGTATTCCACATTGGGTACAAAGCCTAAGCGCGTGTTGACGTCTAGCACGGTCCTGATGGCGCTGCTACGTCATCCGAAGGTTATCGGTGCACTGTTCGGTAATAACGCTTCTCGTGTGGCTACAAGGCTGGATCTTAACGCGCTGCTGAGTCAGTTGGAGCTGCCGACTATCGCAACGAATGATGACGTGTACCGTAAGCAAACCGCAGACGGGTCCTACACACAACATCGTTACTTCCCGCAGAATAAATTCGTCATGCTGCCGGAAGGACCGCTCGGTGAAACGATCTACGGGCCGACGGCAGAGGAAATCCGGTTGACCCGTGACCCATCTATCCAGACGCAAATGATCGGTAAGGTCTTGGCGATGGTATACGAGGAAAACCTGGATCCTGTATCTACGTGGACCAAAGCAGTAGCCACAGCGCTACCTAGCTTCCCGGCTGCTGACGAGGTATTCCAGGCACAAGTAATCTAATCAAGGGGCCGTAATGGCCCTCTTATCATTTATGGAGGTGTATCACATGATCGTTAAAGTTAAGAAAATCCCGGTGCGGCATAACGGTGCTCGTTATCTGGCGAAGCAGCAGTTTGAAATCAGCCAGGAGGACTATAAGAGAATCCAGAAGTTTGTTGATGTCGTTGAGGAAGATTCTCCAGTGGATCCTTCAGCGGACAACACCAATAAGGGACAGGATCCTAACAGCCTGCAGGGGCCGAAAAAGATCGAAGATATGACCGTTCTTGAGTTGAAGGACTTCGCGGAGGAAATGGAGATCGACCTGGGAGACGCAACGAAGAAGGATGATATCATCCAACGCATTCAGAAGGCCATGGAGGCATAAGCCTATGCTGATAACGGATAGTGACGTATGGCCGCTTGTTAAAGCCCGTTTAGGGTTAACGGACGATGCTCACAAGACGCTTGCGGAACTGTATATTGCTGAAGTTGGTCAGCGGATCCGGCATTATACAAATCAACATCAAATACCCAATGGTTTACTCCCTACTTGGGCGGCTATGGTTTCGGCTGTCCTTGCCGAGGACCAAGGGGAACTGCTGTATCCGCCGCCGGTGCCGGTCGAAGTCCCAGAGGTGTCGATCGGTGACACATCCGTCAAACCTTCCACGGTCAAGCCAGCTGCTCCGCCACAACCTAATGTCAGACTGTTGGATAAGGCACTCTTAGATTATCGAGTGGATCTCAATCATTACCGGAAACTGAGGTGGTAGCGTGATCGATTACGTTAAGTACCGCGCCGCAATTGAACAGACGTATGAAGACCGAGCCACGATCTATCGAAATGCCAAAGTGAAGGATCAGCTCACCAAGGAAACAAAACTTGAGCCGGTACCCTTCATTACGGATCAGCCCTGCCGCCTATCTCAAAAGGCGTTAGGTCAGAACGGTCAAACAGAAGCACAGAACGATATTAGCAACGAAACCAAGTTATTTATAGCCCCTGAGATGGAGATCAAACAAGGCGACATGCTGGAAGTTACCCGGGGCCGAATCACACAAACCGGGTGGGAGGCCATCGCCCCTGCTCGAAAATACACCGCAGGTGAGCCGTTTATATATCCAACCCATCAGGAGATCAGTCTACAGCGCAAGGAGTGGGCGTAGTGGCCAAATGGGGAAAGGTTGATTTTTCGGATCTTGAGAAGATGGCTAAATCATTTAAAAAGGCTTTAGATGAACGGGTCATTGATCGTTTTATCGAGGAATTTTTGCTTGAGATGGCCTATCGAGCAAACCGGAAAATCAAGAAGCGTACGCCCGTCGGTGTGGATACTGAATCTCCCGGTAATCTGAGACGAAATTGGAAGGTAAGCCGTGTTGAACGAATAGGCAGAACGTTCCAGGTCGATAACTACAACGACACTTACTATGCCATTTTCGTAGAATACGGACACCGGACCGGTAAGGACCTGACCAAATGGGTAGAAGGTCAGTTCATGATGACCATCAGCATGCAGGAGATCGAGAGGGAACTTCCCCGATATCTTGAAAGGCGAATGGCTGAATTGCTGAACAACATCATGAACGGCCGGCCATCAAGGAGGTAGCTCATGCCGCAGGTTAATTTTAATGATGTCAGATACGCCGTTCATGCTGCTTTAGATGCGGCTTTCCCCGACATTGAAATCATGGGGGAGGAAATCAAACAGGGTTTAACACCACCCTGTTTTTTTGTGCGCTTCTTAGAGCCTGAGCATATGCAGTTAATCGGCAGAAGATACATGAGGTACCATCCAATGGTGATCCGGTACTACGCCGTAGATCAGACCAATGAATCCATGTACACCATGGCTGAAGATCTAACCAGCATACTGGAACGGGTATCGATTTCGGGAGCTCTCGCAAAGGGAACCGGGATAAGGTTTGAAATCGTGGATGGGGTACTGCATTTTTTTGTGGAGTACAACTTCCATGTCGTAAAAACCAAAGAGCCGGAAACGAAGATGAATCATATCAAACAGGAGGGACGTCTAAAATGAGCACAAAAGAAATCAAGGCTCAGACGCAACCAGCGCCACGCTACACGAAGGATCAGCTGGTGGAAGCTAAACGATTTACTACGTCGGAAAAAGATATCCTGACGGGCCTGCTGTTGCCAGATAAGACGTATACGCTGGACGAGGCGGCGACCGTCATCACGAAATTCAAAGAGAAGGAGGTCTAAGACATGGCAGGAGGAACATGGAAAACACAAAACAAGGTCCGTGCCGGGGTATACATCGTCATTGAGACGACGGAGCAAACGATGGGGACCTTGGGTGAACGCGGCGTTGCTTCGCTGCCGTTGTCGCTATCTTGGGGGCCATCCAAACAAGTGATTACCGTAGAGGCGGGGGCAGATACCAGGGACATTCTGGGTTTTGATGTTTCGGCTCCGGAGTTGTTACCACTGCGAGAAGCCCTGAAGCGAGCCAGTAAAGTCTTGCTGTATCGTTTGAATGCTGGTACCGCCGCGACCGCCACGAATACAGGGCTGACGGTGACAGCGAAGTACGGAGGACTCCGCGGGAACGACATTCGGATTATCGTTCAGAATAACATTGATGATCCCGCGAAATTCGATGTCATTACGCTGCTTGCCGGCGCGGTGATGGATACACAGATCGTGTCCGAGATCGAAGAACTGGTCGAAAACAATTGGGTCAAATTCAGCGGCACCGGCGCGCCGGATGTTACGGCTGGCCTGAACTTGACCGGGGGCGCAGATGGTACTGTGACCAACGGGGACCACACGGATTTTCTGTCCAAGATTGAGGGCTATGATTTCAATACCATTGGACTTTTGACCACGGACGCCACACTGAAGCCCGTATACACGGCAGCTATTAAACGGATGCGGGAGCAAGAAGGCAAAAAGGTGCAGGTGGTCATGGCTGACTATGCAGCAGCAGACTATGAGGGCGTGATCAGCGTCAAAAACGGCGTGATCCTATCCGACGGTTCTGTCCTGGACAACGTGAAGGCTGTTGCCTGGGTGGCCGGGGCTACCGCAGGAGCTGCTGCAGATGAGTCCTTGACCTATTCCGCCTATGACGATGCTGTGGACGTGGATATCCGCTACACAAACAGCGAGATTGAGGCAGCCCTGCGAAGCGGCGAATTCCTCTTTATCCACTCATCTGGCCGCGCTGTTGTCGAACAGGACATTAACACGTTCAGGAGCTTCACCCCGGATAAAGGACGAGAGCGATCCAAGAACCGTGTACTTCGCGTATTGGATAGCCTGGCGAATGATACGAAGCGAATCTTCGAACAGTTCTACATCGGCAAGGTGGACAATAATGCGGATGGCCGAGCTTTGTTCCGTAAGGAAATCGTGACGTACATCGAAACACTCGTCGGGATTGGAGCCGTTCAGAATTTCGACGCCCAGTCAGACGTCTCTGTGAAGCAAGGGGATGCAGCCGACAGTGTATACGTCGAGCTGCGCGTGCAGCCGGTGGATGCGATCGAGAAAATCTATATGCGGGTATTGGTCCGCTAAGGAGGGGTAATGCATGCCAGATTTTTTAAAGGCACAGGACACCATTTCCGGTCAGGAAGGTAGAGCCTATGCAACCATTAATAGTCGAGTTCATGAAATGTTCTACATTAAGACGCTGGAAGCGTCCGTAGAAAAGAATAAGGCGGAGGTGCGGACCCTTGGCCGCCGCGGAGTACAGCACAAAGCGACGGGATGGGTTGGCTCCGGCACCATGACAATTTACTACGTAACGTCCCTCTTCCGTCAATTAATGTACGATTACATTAAGACAGGAAAAGATGTCTTTTTTGATGTCACCGTCACTAACGAGGACCCGTCGTCTTCCATCGGTGCCCAGACCGTCACCATTAAAGGTGTGAACCTGGATAGCGTCATTATGGCTTCGTTGGATACAGAATCGGAGGCGCTGGAGGAAGAGGTCAGCTTTACGTTTGATGACGTCGATCTGGGCCAGTCGTTCCAAGAACCGGTTTAAAGATCCTAATAATCTAAAATCCATTGAATAGAAAAGGAGAATAAATATGTCTGACATGACTATGTTTTTTGCAGCTAACGCCGCTTTGGAGGTAACGGAGGATTTCGTAGTTTCGGAACGCTTCAAAGATGCGGACGGAAAGCCCGTCCCGTGGAAACTTCGGAGCATTACCGAGGAGAAGAACAGCGAGATCCGTAAGGCAGCCACACGAAAGGTAAAGGGTAAGAACGGTGTCTATTTGCCGGAGATTGATCCGAATGATTACATGGCCCGTGTAACGACGAGCTGTGTTGTATTCCCCGATCTCCAAAATGCGGATCTGCAAAAATCCTACAGCGTGACGGGGGCTGAAGCGCTTCTGCGCAAAATGCTCCTCCCTGGTGAATATGCTGCACTAACTGAACGAGCTCAGGCCATGAACGGCTTTGATAGGGACGTAAACGAGTTAGTAGATGAGGTAAAAAACTAATCAAGGAGGGCGATGGTGACGCGAACTATGCGTACTACGCTCTCCACGAGTTGCATATCCTTCCCCACGAGCTCATGGCGCTGCCGGTCCGGGAACGGGCTGCCATCTATGGCATGATTTCTGTCCGGATTGAGAAGGAAAAACAAGAAGCCCAAAAGCTCAATAGCAAAAAGCGGTAGACCCAAGCCTGAAAAATTTGGTAGAATGGTTGGGAAATATGACCTATTCAGGGGGACGAATTTGTGAAAAAGTCATTGGGTTTATTTGTAGTGTTCTTGCTGCTATTGGTTGCTGTCGTGGGATGTGGATCCGCTGAGACGGAGAATAAGGATTTGACACTGGACAAATTTATCAAGGCTTATCAGGATGCAGGCATCGAGGTAGATCCAGAAGAGAAGCCGATGTTTCAGATTCTTAAAGCGAAAGATGGCGTAATCTTTTATGTTGAGAATCAAAAGGTTGCTATTTATGAATATGCTTCTAACAAAGATGCTGAAAAGGATCTAGATACGCATGATCAGATGGCTGACTGGCCAAGAAAAGGTGCGTTCCTTCTGGAGACAAAAAACGAGAAGGCTATTGAAATATTCGACAGTGTAAAATGATAAACTGACGCTCTCCATTGTGAGGGCGTCTTTTATTTTGGCAGGAAGGAGGTAGGTTTATGACCACGGTCTCCTCAACGTTGAAAATGTATGATGCCATGACCGGGCCGCTGAAAAGCGTCATTAGTTCCATGAATATGGTGATCCGGACGATGGAGCAAATGCAGCGGACAACGAGCCGGAACCACAACATCGACCGCCAGCTGGCAGCCGCAAAGAACCAGATTGCCTCGGCCGAAAGTAAGATCAATCATGCGATCGAGGACTCCACAAGGCAGCAGAATCGATTTAATGACGCGGTTCGGCAAAGCCACAAGGAAACCGGCAGGTTAGCGAGTGCGATAAAAGGAATTGCTGCATCGTATCTTACCTTTCAAGGAATTCAGCAACTCGGTGGGGCAACGATCGGTGGCGCGATGAAGCAACAGGAGATGGTTAATACTTTTACCTCTCGATCCGGTAATGATGCTCTAGGTAAGGCAATTTATGACCAGACGGTCCAGCAGGCGCTCAAGTACGGTCAAGACGTAGACGCGAGTTTGCTCGGGAGTATGTCTTTTATGAGTGCGACGATGGATCCGAAGCAGTTAACGGAGATAAATAAACTTTCTATGCGCCTTGCAAAGCTGAATCCGACAGAAGGGCTCGAGGGGGCGGCGTTCTCTTTGAAGGAGCTTCTGAGCGGTGATTATACGTCCATCTCCGAACGCTTTAATATCAGCCGAAGTATGCTCAAGGATAGCGAGGCACGGCTGGCTGGGATGAGAGGCGATGTTGATGGATTTATCAAAGGTATGGATAAGATGCTCGATCAGCAGAACTTGACCGAAGAGGCATTTGAAAAGATGCTAGACTCTCCGGCTGCCAAGTGGAACAAAGCTCTGCAAACTTTTAAGTTTAACATGGCCCAAGCGGGTGAATCGGGACTACAGTCACTAGCGCCTTTATTTGACAAAATCAATGCGGGCTTTGATTCAGGAGCATTCCAAGATACCTTTGACATGTTGTCATGGGCGATTTCCGGCGCGGTGCGGTCACTCTTATGGTTTTTAGATACGGCGACCCAGGTGTTCACGTTCATGAGGACCAACTGGCCTCTGTTGCAGCCTATTGTATACGGATTGGTCGGAGCGCTCGGATCATTGGCTTTGATTATGGCTATAAACAAGGGTGCCATGATTGTGGGTGCCGTTGCCACCGGTATCCAGACAGGGGCGTTATTTATTCAAGCTGCAGCAGTTAACGGTTTGAAGTATGCGTGGATGGGATTAAATACGGTGATGAAAGCAAACGTTTATATTCTGATCATCACGAGTATTATCGCATTGATTACCTGGCTCTATAATCTCTGGAAAACAAATGATCAGTTTGCCGCTGGCTTCATGCGGGCATGGAATGCGATCCTAAACTTCTTTGACCAAATTCCGGTGTTCTTTTTGACAATCGGTAATGGCATTTCGAATGCATTTCAGGACGCAAAGGTTAGTGTACTAAAGTCGATGGAAGAAATGGTTAATGGATCGATTGATAGGATAAATAGTTTAATTGAAAAGCTGAACAAATTTGACTTTGTTTCTATCGATTTTATTAACGGCGTTCAGTTCTCTGCTGAAGCCCAGATTCAAGCCGAAGCGTCTCGCCAAGCAGGGGAAGCCAAAATAGCTGCAGCTCAACAGAAGGCATCAGGGAAGGCGGCTGAACGAGAAGCCAAGGTTGAGAAATGGTTGAACGACCGCGCTGCAAAACGAGCCAAGGAGCAAGCAGAAGCAGAGAAGAAGCAAAAGGATGCGGCTCTTGGCGACTATAAGGTTCCAGAAATGAAAATGCCTGCTCTAGCGGAAACACCAAAGGTTGATAAGGTCGGGAAGGTCGGCCAGGTTGATAAGATCAAGGGGAAGGTGGATATCAGCAGCGAGGACTTGAAAATCATGCGGAATATCGCAGAGATGAAGAATATTCAAAACTTCGTAACCCTGACGCCTACCGTATCCCTGAAGACGGGCAATATCAACAACAGCGGTGATCTGGACTCCATCGTAACGAAACTGACAACCCGACTTGAGGACGAGGTCGCAGCCAGCGCCAAAGGGGTGTATAACTGATGGCGGATTATAGCATTGAGCTGAGCTTTAACAACAGGGCTGTTGTTTTTGAAATCCCCGTCCTTCCGGAGGAAATTGAGATCGAGGGCGAAGGCGAAGGGGAAGAGCATAACGTCGCCGGCCTTGGATGGATCAACGCGATCGATGCGCCAAAGCTCAAAGTGATTACATTCAGCGGCGTGTTTCCCGCGGACATGGAGAACGTCATACCATCCAAAGGTTTTGACGCCCCTGCTGATTATATCCGCCGAATTGAGGACTGGATGAATAAAAAGAAGCCGATTCGCTTTATCTATATCAGCCAGGGCCTGAAGATCAACATCCCAGCATCCATCGAGGAGTTTAACTATAAGGAGGTCGGCGGCGCCCCTGGGGATTTTGAGTACACATTAACCCTTAAGGAATATGTATTTTACTCGGCCAAAAAAGTGACGATTGCGAAAACGTCCGCCGCCGCATCGGCCAGCAAGAAACAAGCCGCTGCCAAAAAGCCTGACCGACCGGATGAGCGCGCCAAGCCTAAGACGGTGAAGATCAAAAGCGGAGATTCACTTTGGACAATCGCCAAGACGCATCTTGGGGACGGCAGCCGGTACAAGGAGCTCATGAAACTGAACAATATCACGGAGGCCCAGGCGAAAAAATTGAAGGTCGGAACCGTGATTAAGCTGCCGGGGTGATGCTATGAAAATCGTGATTGATAACAAGGACGGCAACGTCTGGGACGTATCGAGCGTGGTTAAGGATATCCGTTACTCTACGTCCCGGATTGGGAAGGCCTCTTCATTGGAGTTCACCCTGGTTGATAGCGGCGTTTACCAGGACAAGAAATTCAATTATCAAAACGGGGATATCGTCCAGTTTACAGACGGTACAAATAAGGTATTCATGGGCTACATCTTCAGATTCGAAATGGGGCTGAATGGAGAAGCAAAGGTCTTGGCTTACGATCAACTGCGGTATCTAAACGCGAATCATACCTATGTCCTGACCAACGTAACTGCAACCCAGATCATTCAGCGAATCGCCAAGGACTTCGGCCTGAAGACCGGGAAGCTCGCTGATACCAAGTACAAGATCCCAAACTTCCTGCAGGATAATCAGACTCTGATGGATATGGTTTGTTGGGCTCTGGATACAACGCTGATTAAGTACAGTTCCAATTTCGTGTTTTACGACGATTTTGGGCAGCTGACTTTAGAAAACATTACTCAGATGAGGTACGGCTTTGTTATAGGGGAAGGAAGTCTGATGACGGATTTCACATATAGCAAGTCCATCGACGAGGACACCTATAACCATATCGTGCTTTATAAAGATAATGAGAAGTCTGGCAAACGCGAGACCTTCAAGATCGAGGACAGCAGCCGGATTAAAAAATGGGGTAAGCTGCAGCTATATCAAAGCGTGGATGAGGATATGACCAAGGCTCAGATTAACGATCTCCTGACCCGGCTAATCACGGCCAAGAATCGAGAAACCCGCAAGATGAAGATCGAAGCGATCGGTGACTTCCGATTGCGGGCAGGGATGTATGTGAATATCCAGATCTCTCGTTTCGGGATCAATAAATTTTTCTTGGTCGATGAGTGCGTGCATTCCATATCTGGAGCGCAGCACACGATGACCCTTGATTTGAGGATGGTGTAAGTATGCTGGATATCATTAAAAGGGCGGCCGTGGAAGCGGTAGTCGCTAGTAATCCGGTCGCTATACAATTTGGAACCGTCGTATCATTAAGCCCCTTGGAGGTTAGGCTGGATCAACGCCTGACGCTCCCGGAGGCTTTTTTAATTGTACCGGAATCCCTAACACGCTATGAGATCGACCTGAGCCACGTTCACAAGCTTTCTGGTTCTCCTGATACAGAGAAAGCTTTGACGGATAAAATCGTCATACGCAAGGGACTGGCCGTGGGTGACGCTGTGATTCTGCTTCGGGTCCAAGGTGGACAGAAGTATTTAGTGTTGGATAAGGCGGTGAGCGGATGATCCCTCAAAGTGACGTTGAAATGACAGACGAGGAACTGGAGCCGGTCACGCTCCCGAGCCGGACCTATCGGTTCGATCGAGTAAACGGCCGGATCAGTAGCCAAACCGTGGACGGGATCGAAGCCGTCAGGCAGACCGTCTTTAAAATCCTCTCGACTCAGCGCTTTGAACATCTTATATACTCCGGAAATTACGGAAATGAGTTGGAGCTGGGCGAGGTTCGTGGGCGTGCAGTCTTCGAAAGCGAGGTCGAACGCTGGGTAACCGAAGCACTAACCCAGGACGACCGGATTGTCGCCGTGACCGGCTTTAGCTTTGAATACGGCATGGATACGGCCTTGGTCCGGTTCACGGTGGATACGGAATTTGGATCCTATCAAGAAGAACAGGAGGTGTAACGGTGTTCGAGGATCAAACCTTTGAGATCATTCTGGAGCGAATGCTGGACCGGGTACCGGATGGAATTGACAAGCGCGAAGGAAGTATCATTTATGATGCTCTCGCTCCGGCAGCGGTCGAGCTGGCTCAAATGTATGTCGAACTGGATTTAAATGCGAATTTGCGTTTCCCGGATACGGCCAGCGGTGAATATCTGGACCGATCCATAGCCTGGTCAGGTATCAATCGGAAGATGGCGAGTAAGGCGCAGCTCCGGGCCGTGTTTTATTCTGGATCCGGCGCGCTGCTGGATATTCCGATCGGCAGCCGTTTTTCCCTCGGGGATCTGAACTATGTCGCAATAGAACGACTATCCACAGGGAACTATCGGATGGAATGTGAAACCGCCGGGTCCGAGGGCAATCGTCATTTCGGAGCCTTGATCCCAATCGAGTATATTTCAGATCTCGGACGCGGCGAGCTGACGGAGCTGCTGTTGGCCGGCGAAGATACGGAAGAGGATGCGGTCCTTTACGAGCGGTATCAGGAAAAGGTTTCACGTCCGATCACGTCCGGCAACCGGTACCAGTATGAGTTATGGGCACGAGAGATCACAGGCGTTGGCCGGGCACGAGCATTTCCATTATGGAACGGCTCCGGAACGGTGAAAGTCGTCTTACTAAACAATGACATGCGCTCGCCGGCAGTTGCTGTCGTGGAAGCCGTGCAGCAGTATATTGATCCAACACAGGACGGCATGGGGGAGGGAACTGCACCTATCGGTTCCGTGACTACGGTTGTCGGGGCTACGGAGATCCCGATCAACATATCGGTCAAAGTGACTTTGGCTACAGGCGCGACCGTGGATGATGTCAAGGAGCAGCTGGAGCGCGGTGCGGCCGATTATTTCCGTGACCTGGCCTTCACGGATCCGCTCGTTCGGTATACCCGAATCCAAGGGATCATTCTCGGGATCCCGCCGGTCATTGACTATTCCGACCTGTTTGTGAATGGAGAGGAGAAGAACATCGAAATCGGCATGGATGGCGTCGCTGTGCTCGGGACGGTGACGGTAACATGAGTGGATACGATCAGTTAAAAGGTTACCTACCGAAATACTACGACGGCGTGCTAGAGATGGAGCAGCTGATCAATGCCGAAGGACCTGAAATGGATCTGATGGCATCTCGAATCGAGGAGCTGCTGAATCAAGCCTATCCGGAATCCGCGACCTGGGCAATTAGCCGATACGAGAGCGACCTTCAGATTGTGGCAGAGGCGGGGAAACCGATTGAGCAACGCCGATCTGTTGTCATCTCGAAGATGCGCGGTCAAGGCAAGGTGTCCGGCAGCCTCCTAAAAAGTGTTGCTCAAGCATATGAACGCGGGGCGATAGATGTAAATGTTCGACCCGATGATTATATGATCGTCATCAAATTTATTGACACCTATGGTTTGCCGCCAAATATTGACGATCTCAAGGCTGCCATTGAAGAGATCAAGCCCGCACACTTGTCCGTGGAATATTCGCTTCGCTATTTGACCATTGCCGAAGTGGAGGCAATGACCATCGAACATATTGAAATGACGACACAAGATAGATTGTTAGGAGGAGGAGCCTAGTGGCAAACCCAAAAACACCGAATTTAGGATTAAACAAGATCGATCGTTCTTCCCCATCTACTACGTACTTCGATCTGGAGAAGTATATCGATCAGAACGCCGATTCGGTAGATGAATTTGCCGGGAGAGTCAATGCGGCAATTGAACATGCTGGAGAACGCCTCGACACCGTGCAGCGCCAGGACGTCGTACTAAACGCTGGGCTGCAGATCCTGAACGCACAGCGGCGCGCGGCCTTTTCGTTAACTGGGGTCAAGGGGCGAACGTTGGTGAATCTGCTGGGAAGGGTGGGCGGATTAGAAACAACCAGGGACTTTGGAAAATTTCAAGCTGATTTAGAAATAGATACGGTAAATAAAACACAGGGAAGTGCTGGATTAAAAGTTATAATTTCAGCTGGAGAAGTTCACGGGTCGGGAGTTTTTAACGTCTCGTTTGATTCAGGTAAATGCTATGTAGTGGTTGCTGATATAAAAAATGGTAATGCTACGGAAGGGTGTTTTATTTCATTACCTGGACAAGGCGCAGCTTCTGGGAAAATTACAAGCACATTCTTTCGGCCGGGGTTCTTCAGATTCATGCCAGCCACCAGTATCAAAGCAAATATAGATTTTGCTGTAAAAGGTGCAGCAGGGCAGTGGGGTACTTTTGATGCTGTTCGTATCTACGAAATTAGTTTTCAGGAATATAGTGCTTTAGCTAATATGACACCGGAGCAAGTCGCAGCCAAGTATCCGTACGTCGATAGCGTTCAGCCTGTACGAAATCCGTATGCGATTTGTTACGGGGAGAATTTGGCCCCTACACTATTTGAAGGTACTACTACTAATTTGAGTATAGTGTCGGCTCATTCGGCCTTAGTTAAATCAACGGGATCAACAGTAGTAAACTATAGTTCCAATCTCATACCTGTTATGCCTAATACTACCTATACACTCCAGGCGAAAATCTATCAAAATGGTGTAGAACGATATGACCAAATTTACGTGGATGTATTAGGGCTCGATGAGTCTGGTAAGTCTGTATTAGACACAATCGGAACTGCAATTGGTGGCGGTGGAACAAGTAATGGGACAGATACATTTTCTACTCCGGCTAATGTCAAAACTATGACAGTTCGTATTGTATCGCCTGATAGTGCCGCTGTCAGTGAGTATGTTGTCGAAAATATAATGCTCACACTCGGCTCCTCGCCTAAACCGTTCAAACCACGCGAGGACTCAATGCTCGCGCTGCAAACGGACTTACACGCCGATCCGCTGACGGGTGCGATTGCTGATGAAGTGTTCGAAAAGGACGGGCAGTTTTTCAAGTTGGCGAAGTGGAAAAAAATTGAATTAGGAGGTTCGATTAACTGGATTATATCGCCTGCAGCATTTTCTGGGTTTAAAGTTATTCTCACTTCCCCAAATCAATTCCCAGCGTGGAAACAATATTCAGAAAAATCTACTAAGTTTGATGGGAAAATATTAAAAACAGCAACGAGCGGTGGGTTATGGGCAACAAACGGAGCAGACACGACAGAGACATCCATTGACGGGTCCATTTATATCTCTATCTCCAACGCAGACAGTGGATGGGGCGACAACTACACTCCGACAGCCGACGAGATTAAGGCGTATTTTATGGGTTGGAAGATGTGGCAGGGAGATTCGAACGACTCCAATATACCATATACATCAGGAACAAAAAGATGGAGAAGCTTAACGTCAGGGGACGAACCTTCCATTTTACCGACTACACAAGCACCCAATTATACGTCCTACCAACTCGTATACCAACTCGCCACGCCAACAGTCGAGCCTGTCGTTTCCGAAGGTATGCTGACGTTTAATGAGGGCGATAATCAGGTCGAGGTTGGGACGGGGATTGTGGTTCGGGAGAGTGTCATTCCGTCCCTAGATAGCAACGGTGTATGGAACATCGGTAACCCTGTAGCTAATAATTCTTCAAAAGGCTTTAAATATAAAGCTAAAAGCGTGGAAGCCATATATAAAAACAGCTTGCGAGATAACGGTTGGAGATATTACGTAACATCGGAATACGGGGCGCTTGCACAGGAACTACAGACTAAGATGATTTACGATCCATCAGCAACCTATTCCGCAACATACCTGACGCTGGACAAATCGCCAATCGTACCATTCAGCGGATCGTACGCAGCTAACGAAAAGGCCATGCTGCAAGAGCTGACTGATGCCGTGCAGCAGAATGCGACCGCTGTTTCCGTGCTAATGAATAAAAAGGCAGATAAGGATGTGCCGGGGTGGATTTCTCCGACGCTGCTTAATGGATGGACAACCAACACCGCGATAAGCTTCCTAAAAGATAGTAATAATACCGTGCAGCTAAAAGGTATTTTAACTCCGGGGAGCTCCGGAACAATAATATTCAGATTACCCAAAGGGTTCCGGCCAGTTCAAAATAGAAATATGATCGGAATAGCGTATGGCTCAGCCGGACTTCACCCAGTGCTAGTAACCATTACTACTGACGGGGCTGTTTATGCCGACTTTTTCAACGCGGCGACTTGGGTATCCATCGATGGAATTACATTCCTAGCCGAACAATAAAGGAGGTATCACATGAAAGCCGTACCAAAAGTAAATACAGACGGCCTCTATTTAGAGGATACGCTCGTGGACGATGCCTTTTCCGGTGTCGTCCCTTTTTATGCGGAGATTGAGCCGGAGCCGCCCGCCGATCCGGAAGAATCCGAACAAGAAGCAGATGAGCAACCGGAGGAAGAAGCGCCTGAACCGGAAATAGCGGGGTACATCGTCGGCGTGCCGGTTAAGCCCGGATTGTTCCTTCCGCGCTTCGATCTTGACGGCTGGGAGGCGTATCGTGACGCCGTTGATGCTGCGCTGAGTGAGTTCCAGCAAGCCTATGGCGAGTGGGCAGCACTACCGGAAGAGGAACGCGGGGAGCCGCCTATTTATGTTGCTCCGGTGCAACCGACGTTATGGATCGAAGGATTAACGCCGGAAGAGATCGAGGAGATTACGAGACCACAGCCGCAGGAGCCTTCGGAAGTGGATCTATTGAAGGAGCGCCTGGCAGCTGCCGAAGCCCGAAATGAACAACTGGCTGAAGAAAGCACGATTAATCAGTTTGCCTTGATGGAGCTGCACATGATGATTCTTGAGATGAAGGAAGGGGGTGGTCCTGTATGATTGGCGTTTACGTTAACATGATTTTGAAAGGTGTCATCCAAATTGATAACGTACCGGAAGCTTGCCGGGAGGACGTGCGGCATGCGCTGGAAGCATAGGCTGGCTAGATTGTTGGTACGGTGGTCGATTTCTCTTGTGAAGGGGGGTGAGACTATGCTGGCTGTGTATGTGATGATGATCCATAAAGGTGTGATCAAGCTGGAAGATGTTCCTACCCAGAGCCGTGAGAAGGTGCGCGAAGTGTTGGAAATCGGAGGAATGGACGTGAATGGGAATATCGTATAACTGCAAGCCCCTGAGTGGTCCGGGGGCTTCTTGTTATTTAACAGGAAAGGAGCGAGTATATGAATTCAGGGGAAATAGAGGGTTGGGCTAAACTAGCGGATAAATACGGCGTTGCTCTCATTTTGGCCATCGTCTTAATGGTGGTACTGCTTTATATCGTCCGCATGTTGGTCCGGGGGGATCTGGTCCCGAGGCATTTGCTGGACCGAGCTGAAGAGGACAGGGACCGGCTGCAGGAGGTCCTGGACAAGGAAAGGGCTGCATTTATGTCGCCGACACTGGAGGTATTGCAGAAACTCAAAATTGACCACACCGAGGGCAGGGGGGGATGAACATGCTAAACAAGCTGATTCAACGTCTCTTTACCCCTCGGCAAAAAGAAATAGAAATACACCGTGCATCGAATCGGGTAGCGGTATCCATTGACAGATACAAAAATATGTCAAAGGAAATTCAGGATGAAATCGAACGCAACCGATTTGCGCGTTATTTAGTTTACGACAAGGGGGAGGGCAGCCATGTCAAACATGGAGCTCATTAATTTAATCCTGATTCCGCTGTACATCATTTCGATAGCGGCGTCACTCTATATTATTCATGCTCATAAGGCGTACTTTAATGAGCGGTTCAAGGTGGGCGTGGTCAGCGTGTTTATGCTGGCGATGCTCTTTTTTTTGATCGCTTATACATTCAAAATGTTCATCGTCCTGCTGATCCGCGCGGCAGCTGCTTTCGGGTTTGGGAGCGCCGAGCTAGATGTTTGGCTGCATTACGGATGGACGCTTTCACAGGTCGGCACTACGGCCGGTCTGGTCTCGCTCGCATGGCTCACCTGGAATAAACGATATGACCTGTTTTTGATTCTGCGAAAGGCAGATCGAGAACCAGAAAAATAAACCTTGAGAGGGGAATGACTTAATCATGGATTGGGAGCAAATATTTCAACTGATTGACCCACGCTTGTTTGCTGTCGTGGCCGTTTGCTGGATTCTCGGAGGTATTCTCAAAACGACCCCGCTTGTGCCTAATTGGTCCATAGTTTACATTGTGGTAATCGCTGCTGTCATTATGACCAGCTTTATCATTGGCTGGGGTGTAGAAGCCGTTATTCAGGGCGTGCTTGCTGGAGCCTTTGCTGTGCTTGGTCATCAATTGCTCAAACAAACAGCAAAGGCAGCAGGTGGATCTAATGAGTAGCAAACAGGCATTCATACAGAAGATCGCTATTTTCGCCGCTGCTGACATGAAGAACACTTTTATCCCGGCATCGTTGACCATTGCCCAGGCTGCTCTCGAAAGCGCCTGGGGAACATCTGGACTTACGAAGAAAGGAAATAATCTCTTCGGGATTAAGGGCAGGGGGCCAGCCGGCAGCTGTACGATGCCTACAACCGAATATGTGAATGGAAAGCCGATCAAAGTAGACGCCGCCTTCCGTGCATATAACAATTGGGGCGAGTCCATCACCGATCATACCAAGCTGATTTTGAACGGGGTTAGCTGGGACCGAAACAAGTACAAGAAGGTTATCGGGGTGGACGGTAAGACGGCCGCGAGGGAGATCCAGGAGGCAGGCTACGCGACGGACCCTAAATATGCGGATAAGCTGATTTCAATCATGGATGAGTACAACCTTTATCAATACGACAAGGTGAAAGGGGGATCGGAGACTGTGAAGGAAACAAAAGAGCGAGATATTAATGTGGTCAGTCCCTGGGCAGATCCTGCCTGGGAAGAGATGAAGAAGAACGGGTATGTAGACGGCAGCCGACCAGGCGCGCCGGTCACACGAGAGGAACAAGTGGTTATGATGTATCGACTGCGGAAGAACTTCCTTAAATTGATCGGCGGCAATACCGACAGGATCGCAGAGCTAGAGAAGCAGCTGCAGGCAATTGAATCTGAAAAATAAATAAAATAAGCCCCCGCTATGTTAATCTGCGGGGGCTTTACTAAGGATTGCTTTTAGATCCCTTTATCCTATCCCAAATCCCTACAAAGAAGATAATACAAAATATAGCGATAATACCTCGCATATCCCATGAGGTAGGGAAATCAGTGGGAGATGTCTTGATGGAAGACATTATAAGTGTGAAGATGATCAGCATGACTGCAAAGATAATGCAGTAGCTCATCTTAGCAGTTAATTTTGACATAGGGAGCCTATCTAAAATTTTCCCAAATAAATCAGGCAAGCGCAGCTTTCCTTCTCCAGGGGCAGTGGAAGTTTGCGGTGAAGGCGCTGACTGATCATTTAGAGGTGCTTCAGACAACGATTATACCTTCTTTCGCTCGTTATCATCCGACCAGAACATGAAAGCGACAAATAAGCTGGATAAAACGATAATAATAGCCCCGATATTTGAAAATGCGTTTGATCCAGACAGAGATGTTATTATGGTTCCAAGTGCTAAGGCTAGCATAAGTAGAGATCCGATCTTTTTGACATTGATGTTATGTAACATAGTAATACCACTCCTTGGTTTTACTACATCCTTTTTAGCAACCTTGACCTGTGCTAACTTCACGGGCTTGGTATCATCCGAGAAGCGGAAACCTATAACCGATGTTTCTCTAGACATGGAATTATTCAAATCCCTAATCCCATTATATTCAAGAGCACAGATATTAGAATTACTCATCTTCATCACCATCCTTGATTACAGGGAATCTATATTTACCAAGGAATTCGTCGCCATATGTAATTTTTAGCTTGTACTCTCCTGGTTCTGGGAAAGTTATATCCATATCAGCTGTGATGGCGTCTTGACTCCTTAATAAATCAAACTTATACTTTATTACCGGCTTACCTTTGTTACTGAGAATGGAAATTATTAACTCTCCGTCTTTTTGTGGAGTATCCTCAAAAGTTAGCAAGAAAGATACTGTCTCTTTTGCTGGAAATTTTTTGGTGAGTATTCCTCGCATCATTTTTTTTATGACAATAGTACTATCATCAGAGTTAAAGTCCACATCCTCACATACTAAAAAAGTCCTGATTTTCATTGTAACTCCCTCAATGAGATTTTAGTTCATTAGAAGTAATGTATCTAAATTCTGGTGTTGCGTCAACTAAATTATACCATGAATTGATCATGAACCAAATAGAGTCTCTATTTTTGTTGTAGTAAAATATATATACCCTATATTACTGTATCGACACAAACAGGTAGGTCTAATACCTGGAACATCGGTATGCGCCCCTTCGGCATAGGCCAGAGGGGGTCCATTTTTTATTTGGAAATTTTCAATTTCAAGGCTTTAAATAAAACATCAATCAGTTCGTTTCGCCCTACTTTGAAAAACTGATCTTCATATACAACGAGCCAGCCGCTTCCCCAACTGCGAACCTCTATGTTCGTTTCAAATGAAAGAAGGTCCAATAGCTGCCCGACATTAAGCAATGGGAAGCATGTATCCCAATCATCTGTTTTTCCACCCTCGTACACTAGATAATAGCTACTGCTCTCTGATCTGACCTCAGTAATTGTATGGACTTCATCAGTCGAAAAATCGTAAAAGCTTTCTCCCGGTTCAGGATCTCCCCATAGTATGGAATCATGAAAATTCTCTAATTCCTTTTCGGTGAGTGTTTTGATATCCTCAACTGTTAACTGGTGTTTAATGAAATTCAAATAAGTAGCCCCCTTTTAAAAGCTTGTTTCCCTTACTTCTTCTACAAGGGTTAAAAGTATCCTGTTGATTACTTCAGAAATTTAATATTGCTCCCTTAAATGTCCCGGTGTTGTTGGGTCTCCATATACCGAAACATCAAGCCCTAAATATTTGCGCATTAAGATAGACGCTTCAGCTGAGATGTATTCCCAGCGAAGCTCCAATGATGACTCGTAGCCTCTGCATTTAAACTTCGCCATAATACCAAGCGGTGTTCGCTTCTCTTCGTATAACTTCATGCCTTTTAACCAAAAGTGTTTTTTTACATCTCTCATATCCGCCCATGCATTCTCCGTCGCCAGCTTGATGATGTCCACATAAGGCCCCGGCGTCTTCAACTGCTTCTCTATGTATCTGCAGTCCCGCTCGAATGCTGCAATGACAAGAGTTATGATTATATAACGTTTGACATAGTGACGATCCTTGCTTGTAATGGCCTCTGCTATTTTCATTTCACCCTCACCCGTCCTCTAAAAATGCGAACATATATTCTATGATAGCTTTTCGTGAAAATGAAAACAAGTCTTGATAAGAACGCTTGTTCGTAGTAATATTATTCCAAAACCAGTGTGGATTGTACATAGGAAAAAGTAATGGGAGAGTTATTAATGTTAAATTTTAACAATTGAGAGATGGGAGATAAAGAGGTATAATTTACCTATATTCCGAACAATTTGTTCGGACACATCCGGAGGGAGGCGGAAAACTAATCCGCAGCTTGCTCTGTAAACTCGTAGATATCAGTGATTTCACAGTTGAAAATTAACATTGCCACGTATATATCCTCAGGCAACATTGTTCTTTCATTACTGCAAAAATAGGAAATCATACGAGGAGAACGGCCTGATATAGAAGCATAGTGTTCATGAGTCCAACCACGTTGGAATATCAGATCGCCAAGCAAGCACCTCCCACGGGAGATGTTATTCAAACTTCATACATACTCCTTTCTCAAAAAAACGAGGTGATCCAAAGGTAAATTATAACATGGTAAAACTCAGGTGCAAACCAGATAAACAGTTGAGGGGGTTGTCAATCAATGTTGGAGGAATGGCTGTCGATTGCTGAAGAGAGAAAATTGAATGAAGCAGTGGAATCGTGTGAGAGTCATACGGATGATTTATATCAAGAACTAGTCGAACATCTTGAGGAAATAAAAGAAATAAAGCCTGAATTATCAGAGGTGGCTAATAGTATAGAAAACTTATTCATTTTAAAAACCCGTAGAGACGTTAACTACATTTTTCCAACAGCTATTCAGGCGGGGATTCAGATTGGCAAATGCATAAAGTAAGAAAATCAGTCCAGGTATTAATTTCTGGGCTGTTTTTTTTGAGAAGACACAATTGATTGGACCCCAGCGGGACCCCAATTACTAAAAAAGCCTCTTTCGAAAAGAAAAGGGAAAACCCCTGACGCCAACGGCATCAAGGGTTTTCAGTTATGATCTGTAGTGGGCTCGAACCACTGACCCCTACCCTGTCAAGATAGTGCTCTCCCAGCTGAGCTAACAGATCATGAAATATTTAAAAAGGTAATTCATATATTACCAGCAGACATTATGGCTGTCAATGGTTTTCTCGTTATAAAAAATCATGTTCCGGTTCACACTACATAGAGCATGATTTTTCCATTAGAGGAGCGTGAATGGCATGAGAGGTGGGAAATCCCATCGTTTCAAACAAGCAGGGCTGCTTCTTTCATTCATCGTAATATCTACTCTCGGGAGCGGGTGCAGTATCCCGGAGAGAACGTCGGTGCAGCTTGAGCCGCTGCATGCTCCGGCAGCACCTGTGCTGCTTGATGTTTACAGCCGTTCTGTCGAGCAGGATGTATACTCCAAACCGGGAAGTGGGTCACTGGAGCCGGTATCCCCGATGGATTCGGAGGATACGTTACACGATCTGAATCCGTAACAAGCTGTAAGGACGATCCGAGCTAGATCGAATTCCGCAAACGGTCCGTACTCTTGCTCGATCAACGAGCAGAGCAAACCGCCGGCTGGCAGGCTGGCGGTTTGTCGTATAACGGCCGATGCTATTCCTCATCCCATTTGCGGGAATACCCTTTTTTAATCGCCCAAAAGACGGGGTAGATGATCAGGACGGCTATGATAATCGCCCAAAATATCGTAGCTCCCATGCCCATAGAGGCAACGCTCCTTTCAAGAAGACAGTAGCTTCTACTATACAGGAAAACGAATATTTTGTATAATATCTCGACCTGCAGAAATCACAAGAAATTGATTCTACATAAAAGAGGTGTTGAAATGGCAGCAGAAATCATAAATGTATCAACCGAAGAGCAATTGCAGCAGGCGCTGGATATTCGCAAGGACGTGTTCGTGCTGGAGCAGAAGGTGCCCATTGACTTGGAGATCGATGACTACGACAACCTGGAATCGGATGCGCATCATGTGCTGATCAAGTCCGAAGGGCAGTTTGCGGCAACGGGCCGCATCACGTATTACAATAAAGATTCCGCCAAAATGCAGCGCATTGCGGTTCGCAAGCCTTTTCGTTCCAAAGGGATTGGCCGGGTGCTGATGATGGCGCTGGAAACGCAGGCGCGTGAATTGAAGCTGCAGTATTCCATCCTGGATGCTCAAGTGCAGGCAGAGCCATTTTACCGCAAGCTGGGTTATGAGACGATATCGGACGAGCCGTTTGATGATGCCGGCATTCCCCATGTCCGTATGAAAAAGGAACTGTAGACGGTTTCGGTTTAATTATACGAAAATGCCGAACATCTAAATTGGTTATATAGAAAAAAAGACCCCGAGTTGAACTCGAGGTCTTTTTTTTGTTGATTAAAACGTCGGCATATTGTCCAGGTTGTTGCTGGGATCACCATCCGCATTGGAACGAAGGTGTTCGTCGCCGTCACGTCCACGGAAGACGTTCAGGTTCTTGATCTCTTTATTTTTGACCATGTGTTGAGCTGTTTTGTAGTCAACGACAGTTCCGTTATCCAGCTTAAGTTCGATGATGTCGCCGTCGCCATTTTTGCGTACGCCTACGACTTCTTGTTGTCCATTGTCCATATCATATCGCCTCCCGAGTTTAGTATTCCCGGGAAGCCTTACAATCTATGCATGAGATATTGATCTACAATTCGTATACCCGCTGCTGCTCTACAAATTCCATGGTGCCGGTCTTGCCAATGAACGCTTCAACGTCATCGCTGTAATGCATGAGATAGGTACGCTCCTGAATCTCTTCAGGAAGACTTAGCAGTTCGTCAAGCGTAGTATGAACCTCGCCCGGACCCTGCAGCTGGCATTCATGCAGAATAAATTCACAATCCCGCTCGTTCACCAGCTTGTGGAGCAATGCAGGATCAAACACCATATCCGCGCTGTAAAAAATCCGGTCATTCAAATAGAGGGAATAACTATTCTTCCCTGGAATATGCTGCGTATGAATCAGCTCTACCGAGATTCCCGAAGAGATATCGGCTTTCACCCCAGGTTTCAGGGGACGAACGTCAAATACATCCTCCAGGGAGGAGATATGTCCTTGCTGGTATAATCCGCCCTTTAGAGAATGCTCCCATATCGGTTCGACCAGCGCTTCAGCAATGTAGAGCGGAATTTTGCGATTGTACTTCATTTTCATAATAAAAGCGAGCTCCTCCATACCGCCAACATGGTCAGCATGGATATGCGTGATGAGCAGAGCATCCAAATCATCGAACGTCAGATCTAATTGATGGAGTGCCATAGGAGCCGTAATACCGCAATCAATGAGCAGCGTGAAATCCCCGTCGTGGAACAGTGCATTGTTGTTGTAGTAGTTCTTGGCAAACGCACTGCCGGTGCCAAGCATTTGCAATTTCAGTGTCAATGGATGAAACCTCCTGATGAAATGATGTTAGTCCAGTAAGCTAATGTATATTTTAACGAATTATATGTAGATTTACACCGAGTTTATGATAGAAACACACCGATGTTGCAGTGAAAATCAGGATAGGCACAGGCCGAAAGGCATGAGGAAAAAATTTTACCACAAAGTGCAAAATTGTCCGCAACTTGTTTTTTGACATGTAGTATACACATATAACAACATGATGAGCCAATGGAGGGAAATGATAAAATGAAGTGGAAAAAAGTAATGGCATGTATGCTCGTGCTTTCTTTAATGGGTAGCAGCACCCTTTTATTTGCAGATTCCGTCAATGAACGGGTTCGTGTATGGATGAACGGACGTGAATTAAAAGATGGCGGGTATTTAATTGATGGCAAAACCTATGTGCCGGTGAGGGAATTTGACGGTGCGGTGGATTGGAATTCTTCCAATGGACAAGTTCAAGTCATCAAGCCGAATGTGCATATTTTTCTGTTTAAAGGAGATACTGTATTCGGCAACGTGAACAAAGGCAAGTTGAAGTTCAATGTATTCAGTCAGGTAGACAGCTTGAACAATGACATCCATGCAGTGAAAGTCGCCATCGAGGATCCTTCGGGTAATATAAAAGATATCCAGTCCCAGGAAGTGAAGGACCGCAAGGATAACTTCTGGTTCAGAACCTATGATTTTACGTACGATTTTAAAACAACCGGCAAGTATTCCGTTGGCTTCTATGTAAAGGTCAAATCGGATACCGGATTTGTGAAAGTTGCGGAGAAAGTGATCACTGCACTTAACTAATGAGAGCGTCCCTTGGGGAAATTGACCTGAAGAAGCTATCCGTGATACGATACGAAAGTATGATAATTTAACCGAAGTGAGGTTTTTTCAATGAGTGAACACAAACATGAACACGGAGATGCTTGCGGTCATGACCACGACCATGAGCATGAAGAGTTTGTGCTGACATTGACGGATGAAGAAGGAAAAGAAGTAGAGATGGTTCTTGTTGAGACATTTGATGTCGGCGAGAAGCTTTACGCGCTTTTGCTTGAACGCGAAAATCCGGAAGCGGACGGCGTCATTCTACGTATGGAAGAAGAGAACGAGGAAATGGTTCTTTACAATATTGAGGACGAAGAGGAATGGAATGAAGTAGAGGCGGTTTATAACGAACTGGTCGCTGCTGCAAACCAGGAATAGTACGCCTTAACTGAAAATCCCGGTGCGAACCTCTCGCATCGGGATTTTTTGTGTGTACAGGTATTTAGAAGATCGGATTGGTTTCCACGATGACCTTCACATTTTGGATGCTGCGGTCCTCAGGACCTTTAACCGGAAGTCCTACATCGACATGATCAATGATGTAATCAATGTTTTCCTGGGAAATAACTTCACCCGGAAGCAGAATCGGAATTCCTGGCGGATAGACATAAATAAATTCAGCAATAATGCGTCCTGCTGATTCCTTGAAAGGAACAACCTCGGTATCCCCGTAGAAAGCATCGCGAGGGATAAGCGACAATTGCGGAATTTCCGGCGTTTTTACAATCAGTTCGTTAATTTCATTCACATGCATGTATACGTCCGAAAGCTCACGGAGCGCCGTCAGCAAAATGTCGATCGTTTCCTGGTTGTCTCCTGGTGTAATGAGGCACAGAATATTGTACATATCACTGAGCTCTACTTCAATATTGTAGTGATCTCGAAGCCAGTTCTCGGTTTCATACCCCGTAATGCCGAGATGGCGGACATGGATCGTCAGCTTGGTTGGATCAAAGGAGTACGTTGCTTCACCGCCTAAAATTTCTTCACCAAAGCTGTACAAGCCTTCGATCTTATTGACCTCATCACGTGCATATTGTGCCAGCTCAATCGTTTTTGCAGCCATCTCACGGCCATGAAGAGCCAGGCTCCGGCGCGAAGTATCCAGCGATGCCAGCAAAATATAGGAAGTTGACGTTGTTGTCAGCATACTGATGATGGTCTGTACGCAGTAAGGGTTAATGTAACCGTTCTTGGTATTCACGTTCAGCACGGAGCTTTGGGTCATCGAACCGCCGAGCTTGTGAACGCTGGTCGCTGCCATGTCCGCGCCTGCTTCCATAGCCGACATCGGAAGCTCCTCATGAAAGTGAATCAATACCCCATGCGCCTCATCCACCAGAACAGGCACGTTATAGCTGTGCGCCAAATCGACGATTTCTTTCAGATCTGCACTTACACCAAAATAGGTCGGGTTGATGACCAATACAGCTTTTACGTCAGGGTGACGTTTTAACGCTTTCCGAACCGAGCTGATGGTGATCCCGTGGTCAATCCCTACATTATGATCCTGGGCAGGCGATACGAATACGGGCTTGGCGCCGGTAAAAATGATGGCGGAAAGCACGGACTTATGAACATTCCGCGGTACGATGATTTTGTCCCCAGGCGAGCAAACCGACATGATCATGGTCATGATCGCTCCGCTTGTCCCTTGTACACTAAAATAGGTATGATCAGCACCAAATGCGTCAGCAGCCAGCTTCTGGGCTTCCTCAATTACGCCTGTAGGCTGATGCAAGTCGTCAAGCGGCGCAATATTGATCAAATCTATAGAAAAGGCATTATCCCCTATAAATTCCCTAAATTCGGCATCGGTGCCGAGGCCCTTCTTATGTCCCGGAATGTGAAATTGCACGGGGTTTTTGGCCGCGTGTTCCTTAAGTGCGGTGAAGAGCGGTGTACGACTGTGGTCCATGGACGTTGTCACAACCTTTCCTTGTCTGTATTTTCATATGATTTGTTGAATACGGTTATTATATAAACAAAATTGAGTATAGCAAAATAGGGGGGGAATGCAAGGAGAATGTACGGCTTTTCTTGCTTTGTACACGAACCCTTCAAACTTTAGACATATTAAGGAGGAAACTTGGATCTTCATCTTTCCTTCATTAAAATATCACCCATAAAAAAAGAGCCGCTCAGGCAGCCCTTTCCCCTTTTTATTGCTTTCTCGCTTAAAATGCCAATTTATAAAGCGGCAGCAGCGTCTCAAACGTCTCCTGCACCTTCTTAACCAGCTCGTCCCCGTCCAGCTTGACGGCTTCCTCGCGCGGAATCTGCAGACCGCATAAGACCTCGGATTTTTTCACCTGCTTCAGCTTATGAATCAGTGAGGCGAACTCCTGCTCATTCATATCCTGATGAGGCGTGCCAGCCGGGTTCATATGATCCGTGGACCAATAGAAGTTTTTAGGGAGTGCCTTCGCTGTTTTCTTCAGTTTGGCTTCCAAATTGCTTGCAAACACGGTTTTGTTGGGGCTCTCGTATATGACCGCGAAGATAATAAACAGATGTGTGCCGAACATGCCCACCTGAAAATGGGGCAGAGCTTTGTAACCCCGCTTGCTGGCAGCCCAAGCGACCCAGGTGTCGATGGGAGGGTTGACGGTGCGTCTTGCATGCTTGGCCACGTGCACAAACATCTCTTCACCGGCCAAAGCGGATACATAAGGCGCTATCTCGGCACCCAGCGTCTCCAGCTTGGGTCTTACCCGTTCAATGAGAACCTCCATACGGGCTTCAAGCCCGGGAACGGAGAATACTTCGAAATCTTTATCTGTGAATCCGGTAACCGTCATGGATGTGATGGCCTCCCTGTTGTTGATTTAGATAGAACCTAAACTCGGCTTTTGAATAACTTATTATACCATAAGGCCAATGGACGTCACGCATCGCCCACGAAAGCTTCACCGGATTTTCATGTGGGTTAAAAATAGTCAATAAACCAAGTTACCGTTACATAAGATGGAGTATAAGATATAGATAAGACAACGTCAAAAGCAGCCATTGGGGAATCTTCACCGTCGTCTAGTGATCGGTAGTAAACCGGAGGAGGGAGTGCCGTGAATAAGAGCGAGGAAGTGGAGTATTGCAACCTGGAGCTCCGGTTTGATCGCCGGCATATCCAGGACCTAATCAAGGAATTGATCCAAGAAGGATATTCGCTTTATTGGAGCGAGAATGATACGCAGTTTGTCATTTCAATCCGG
This sequence comes from Paenibacillus sp. Cedars, assembly GCF_003184205.1. Classification (NCBI taxonomy): domain Bacteria; kingdom Bacillati; phylum Bacillota; class Bacilli; order Caryophanales; family Paenibacillaceae; genus Paenibacillus; species Paenibacillus sp. Cedars. Next base: position 3,877,187 of record NZ_CP020866.1, on the reverse strand, counting down.
ACAGGGCGCAAGCTGGTAAAGCTGCGGTTTCAACGCACGGGCAGCGGATTTAAGCTGGTAGGTGATTATATGATTCGCGATCCCAAGCTGGCTGAATGGATGGAAAAATTAATCGAGAATACCCGTGGCCACGCTGTCGTCAAACGTTTCAAGGACCGGCAAATATTGATTGAGAATATTTTGTTCGGTGAGGTCATAAGGCTCGTGGAAATATCCGGCTACCGCCAGCGGGTTTTATTCCAGAAGGGGACGCCGATGACGGAGCAGGAAATGCTGCGGTTGTTCGAGTCGGATGTGGGGGAACAGCGGCTGCTGTTGTCCAGACTGGAAACGGACGATGAACTTGAAAAGCTTCATGAAGCGCTGCAAGAGGGGAACCGGGATAAAGTCGAGGCGTGCAAGCAAAGATTACTTGAGCTTTCCTTAGAGCTGATGAGGTTGGAGTGGTAAACCTGACTTCACCCGCAGATACAAGTTTAAAGCACGAACAACACTCCGAAACAAAATAGGGGTGTTTTCGCGCGTGTTCTGATTTTGTGACAGGGGTTCACTTGTCAAATGAAAAACGTTAATATAAGATTATTGCAAATCATCTCGGATAGGGATGGGTTGTTTAAAAATATATTGGAGCAAAGGATGGAGAACCAGATGTCAAAACAACAAATCGGTGTCATTGGCCTTGCTGTAATGGGTAAAAACCTGGCCCTGAACATCGAAAGCAAAGGCTTCACCGTTTCCGTATATAACCGCTCTCCGCAAAAAACGGAAGATATGCTGAAGGAAACCGAAGGCAAGCAAGTGAAGGGGACGTTTACGATTGAAGAATTCGTGGATTCCCTTGAAACTCCTCGTAAAATCCTGATCATGGTTCAAGCGGGACAAGCTACTGACGCTACCATTGAACAGCTGATTCCACATTTGGATCAAGGTGATATTATTATCGACGGCGGTAACGCTTATTTCCCTGATACCCAGCGCCGCAGCAAGGAACTGGCTGAACAAGGCTTCAACTTTATCGGTGCTGGCGTTTCCGGTGGTGAAGAGGGTGCGCTGAAAGGCCCTTCCATCATGCCGGGTGGACAAGAAAGTGCATACAAGCTGGTTGAACCTATTCTGACAGCCATCTCGGCTAAAATTAACGAAGAACCATGCTGTACATATATCGGACCAGACGGTGCCGGCCATTATGTAAAAATGGTTCACAACGGTATCGAGTATGGCGATATGCAGCTGATCTGCGAAGCTTACCAACTGCTCAAAGACGTATTGGGTCTGGATGCGAAGGATCTTCATGGAATCTTTACGGAGTGGAACCAGGGCGAACTCGACAGCTATCTGATCGAGATTACAGCTGACATTTTCTCCAAATACGACGAAGAAACCGGCAAGCCGATGGTTGACGTTATTCTGGACACGGCTGGTCAAAAAGGAACAGGCAAATGGACAAGCCAAAGCTCGCTGGATCTGGGCGTGCCATTGTCGATGATTACGGAATCCGTATTCTCCCGCTTCCTGTCCGCCATGAAAGAAGAGCGCGTAGCAGCAAGCAAAATCCTGAACGGTCCTAAAACGGCTGCATTTGACGGCGACAAAGCCGAGTTCATTGAAAATGTGCGCAAAGCGCTGTTTGCAAGTAAGATCGTATCTTACGCCCAAGGCTTCGCACAGCTTCGTGTCGCTTCCGACGAGTACGGCTGGAACCTGCAGTACGGCAACCTCGCTAAAATTTGGCGCGGCGGCTGCATTATCCGTTCCCGTTTCCTGCAAAACATCACCGATGCATATGAGAACAATCCTGAGCTGAAGAACCTTCTGCTGGATCCGTTCTTTACCGATATTATCGAAACCTATCAAGATGCATGGCGTAAAGTTGTCGCTTCCGCGGTGTCCCTGGGTATTCCGGTTCCTGGTTTCTCCAGTGCGCTTGCCTACTACGACAGCTACCGCACAGCAAACCTGCCAGCAAACCTGCTGCAGGCACAGCGTGATTACTTCGGCGCTCACACCTTCAAACGTGTGGACAAAGAAGGAACGTTCCACTACAACTGGATGGACTAAAACCTCAGGTGTAGGACAGAGGTCAATCGGTGTGGGCTTGAGAAGGGGAGATCGCTTCCCGCAGCTCAGCAAGTCCGTGCATGGCTTCTAACAGACAGGTGCGAATGTCGTCGCTCTTTGTGTGGACGTGGTTTCCGCTTCCGAGCAAGAGCAGCGCAGCTTCGCTATAACTGTTGAAATTTTGCAGTAATCGTGGCTTTGAAAGATCCAGCAGCGCCGGATCCTTCAGAGCCACTTTTTTTTGCACAAAATGAAGCACCCAGATCACGTCTTCACGACATAAGGGATAGGATGGGTCGAGTATTCGGCGGATGCGTATGGACGAGGAGGTCAGACCGGTCGGATGGAAAGACATGGATGAGGTTCACTCCTTTCTTTGAGTCTGGTGAGTCTGGTATTCTTGTAATGATTATATGATCCAAGTGAACGAGATAGACTCGCTAAAATAGGAGTTTTGCCTGCTGCAGATGTAGGATCTAGAGAGTCAGGTCCATTGTCGAAAGATTTGGGGCTGTGGTATGATATGAACAACCTTTACAGTGAAGCAGCAAATGGGGTGTGATACTTGGATAAGATGGGTAAGAACATCATTCTGATCGGGATGATGGGCACGGGGAAGTCGACCGTAGGACGCCTCGTGGCAGATTCGCTTGGATATACGCTAATAGATTTGGATACCGAAATCGAGAAGCTGGATGGAAGAACCATCCCTGAGATGTTTGAGGCAGATGGAGAGTCTTATTTCCGTGAAGCGGAATCTGCTGCACTTCGCAGTGTTCTGCTCCGGAAGGGAATTGTTGTTGCATCCGGAGGTGGAGCTGTCCTGAGCTCGGAGAATTGTGAAGCGATGAAACAAGGCGGCTGGGTTGTTGCGCTGACCGCAGATGCAGCCAGTATCGTGGAACGGGTACGGGGCGATGTCAATCGGCCGCTGCTTGCGGGAGATGTAGAGGAGAGGGTCGGGCGCATTCTGGATGAGCGGAAGGATAAATACCTGTTTGCGGACGTCATGCTCGATACTGTAGGCCGTTCCGCGGAAGAAGTGGCGACTGACATTTTAACGCATTACCGCGGCTAAGATGACAAGAGATCGGCTTGCTGCTTGCGTAATAAGGCATGGCGTGGATAGCATTATGCAAAAAAGGCGGGGATGATCTTCATCCCGCACCTTCATCTTGATGGAATTCCTATTCTTCATCGTCATGCCATTGCAGCATGCCGCCCTTCATGTTAGTTACATTGTCCAAACCCTGGTGACTCAAAAATTCGCACACATGCTGACTGCGTCCGCCGCTGCGACAGATAATGATTACTTCTTGATCGCGCGGGATATCATCCAGGCGATTCGGAATGTCGCCCATAGGAATATGCTTGGCACCGCTGATCATGCCTGCCGCAACTTCCTCGTCCTCGCGGACATCAATCATGTACACATTTTCGCCGTTTTGAAGCCGGCTTCTAAGTTCCGAAGTTTCAATCTGAGGGATCGGTTTCATCATATAGACCTCTTTTCTAATCATAAAAATTTAAGATCATATCGATCTTTAGTTTCTGGTTTCATATGAACTATGATAACCAAGCGGTTCTTCCTCTGTCAATTTATCCTAATGGATGATTCAAGCGAGGATATCCGCATCATAATATATACAAGGAGAGATACATACCATGGACGTAATCGTCAGGCCGACACCGAAATTGAACGGAGAGATTGGAGCTCTGTCCTCCAAGAATTATACCACTCGCTACTTGCTTGTAGCTGCGCTTGCGGAAGGGACCAGCACGATTTATTACCCTGCTCACAGTGAAGATAGTGATGCTATGAGACGCTGCATTCAGGATCTCGGAGCCGTGATCGAGGAGGACGAGGAGAAAGCGGTCATTACAGGTTTTGGCAAATCTCCTCGCGACGTGAAGGAATTGAATGTGGGCAACGCTGGGGCCGTTCTGCGCTTCTTGATGGGCGTCACCGCATTGTCTAAAGAAGTAACTTTCGTAAATACCTATCCCGATTCCCTTGGCAAACGCCCCCATGATGATCTTATTGAGACGCTGGGCCAACTGGGTGTGGAAGTGGAGCATAATGAGGGCAGACTGCCCATCACGATACGCGGCGGACATCCGAAAGGCGGACAGCTCACCGTATCAGGGGAGGTCAGCTCGCAGTATTTAAGCGCACTGCTGTTCTTGACCCCACTGCTTGCCGAGGATAGCGAGATTACCGTAACCGGTGATCTGAAATCCAAGGTGGTTATCGGTCAGACTCTGGAAGTGCTGGAGCAGGCGGGCATCACCATAGACGCAGCAGAGGATTATACGTTCTTCCGCGTTCCTGGCGGACAATCATACGAAGCGAAGACCTACACGGTTCAAGGGGACTATCCGGGATCTGCGGCTGTCCTGGCAGCTGCAGCGGTAACGCAATCGGATGTTACGATCCGCAATCTGTCGGAGGACAGCAAGCAAGGCGAGCGTGCCATTATCGATGTTCTCCGTAAGATGGAGGTTCCCCTTACGCATGAGAACGGGAACGTTCATGTGGAGGGGAACGGTACCCTGAAGGCGCTCGAATTCGATGGAGACGCAGCGACAGATGCGGTTCTTGCCATGGTGGCGGCAGCCGTATTTGCCGAAGGGACCTCCCGGTTCTACAATGTGGAGAATCTCCGCTACAAGGAATGTGACCGGATTACCGATTACTTAAACGAGCTGCGGAAAGCGGGAGCCAATGTGGAAGAACGTCAGGCTGAGATCATCGTGCATGGTCGGCCGGAAGGAGTCGAGGGCGGCGTGGAGATCAATGCCCATTATGATCATCGCGTCATCATGGCCCTGACGGTGGTTGGTCTTCGCGCGCAGCAGCCGATCCGCATAAAGGACGCGCATCACGTAGCGAAGTCGTACCCACAGTATTTTGATCATGTGAGGGCGCTTGGCGCCGATGTGGAATGGGTAAAATAGAGGGGAACTCCGCTACGCATATCAAGGGAATGGAAAGGTGGTCATAAACCATGGCGTTTGAAAATCCGACACGTGAAGAAATCGCGGATATTTTGCGTAATGCAGGCAATATCGCTGTTGTAGGTCTGTCTGACCGGCCGGATCGTACATCCCATATGGTATCCGCTGCAATGCAGATGCGCGGATACCGCATCATCCCGGTTAATCCTGGTGCAGCTGAAATTCTGGGGGAGAAGAGTTATCCGTCTCTGAAGGACATACCGGAGCCCGTCCATATCGTCAATGTGTTCAGACGCAGCGAATATTGCGCGGAGGTCGCACGGGAAGCTGCCGAGATCGGCGCCAAGGTGCTCTGGCTGCAGCAGGGCATTATCAGTGAAGAGGCTGCGGCCATCGCCGAGAGCAGCGGTATGATCGCGATCATGGACCGGTGCATTAAGGTGGAGGACTCTATTGCACTCGGCGGGCGTTAACAGGAATCTGTAATCAGGGTATCGCGAGTTAGTAAAGCAAGTCTTACGTTGAAGCAGCCGGTAGCAGACTGGACACGGTCTGAACCTGCCGTTGTTCCTGCTTGTAGGACTTGCTTTTCTGTGTGACATGGCCCTTATTTCTTTTTGACAAAAACAGGCTTAACGCTTACCATCAAGGATAGAAAGGAGGGCTCGCCTTGAATTGGTTGGGATCATTACAGCAGCTGGGCAGAGCAGTCATGCTCCCTACAATGGCGCTTCCGGCTGCAGCTCTCCTGCTTAGCGTGGGGAGTCTGCCATGGTCGGCGTGGGGCTTCGGAACCTTGGGGGAAATTACCCAGGCAGCCGGACACGGTGTGTTTTATTATATGCCGTATTTATTTGCCATCGGTGTCGCGTGGGGGCTCTCGAATCAGGGAGGTCCTGCAGGGCTTGCGGCTCTCGCCGGTATGTTCATTTATGATCAGGTTATATCCCGTCTGGGTGACGGGAGTGTGCAGCCCTCAACCTTGATCGGTATTATTTTTGGAGTCATGTCCGGTTACGTTTATAACCGGTTCAAACATATCAAACTTCCCGAAGCCATACAGTTTTTTGGAGGCTCCCGGTTTGTCCTGTTGTTCATGGGACTGTTCTCCACCATATTTGCATGGATCATGCTGGGGATGGCACCGATTGTACAGCGAGGTTTTGATGCGTTCTATGAGCTTACCGTACATATGGGCGCTTTCGGTTTGTTTCTTTACGGTATTTTGTACCGGGTACTGACAGCGTTCGGCCTGCATCACCTGCTGAACAATGTGTACTGGTTTCAGCTGGGCTCCTATGAGACAGAAGACGGTACCATCGTTCAGGGGGATCTGCCTCGATTTTTTGCAGGTGATCCGACTGCGGGGGACTTCATGGCTGGGCTCTTCCCGATCATGATGTTTGCCCTGCCGGCGATTGCGTTTGCTATCATTCAAGAAGCGCGTGAAGATCTGAAGCCGAAAGTGAAAAAAACGTTTATGCGGTCCGCGCTTGTCTGTTTTTTAACCGGGGTCTCGGAGCAGATCGAATTTGCATTCTTATTTGCGTCTCCTTATCTGTATGTGCTCCACGCCCTGATGGCCGGATTCGCCATGGTGCTTACCTATTCATTTGATATCCATCACGGGTTTTCGTACTCGGCCGGATTTATCGATTATGTGCTGAATTTTCACTTGTCTCAGAACGCCTGGATGATCATACCGATCGGGATCGTGTACGGTCTTGTCTATTATTTTCTGTTCCGATGGGCGATACGTACCTTCGAGATCCCGACACCAGGGCGCGAGGAAGGCTCGGCGCTGGAAGGCCGGGCGGGAGATATCCCATACCAGGCACCGCTCATACTGGAGGCGCTTGGCGGCAAAGACAATATCGTTCAGGTCCAGTCCTGCATGACGCGTCTGAGATTGACCGTATACAACGATCGCCAGATTGATTCCGATGCACTTAAACTGCTGGGTTCAGCTGGCATCATTAAGCTGGGCGGAGGGAATGTGCAAGTGGTGTTCGGGACCTATTCCGAGCTCATCCGCGAGGAAATCAACAAGCTGATGCAGCAGGATTTGCCGCGCGTTCTGTTCAGTGCACCTGTACAGGGGCGCATGCTTCCGATTGACGAGGTGCCCGATGACATATTTGCCGCCAAGCTTGTCGGCAACGGTGTTGCTTTTATACCGGAAAAAGGGGAGCTTGTATCCCCGGTCTACGGTACCGTGATGCATGTCTACCCGACGATGCACGCGATCGGGATATCAACACCTGAGGGGCTTGAGGTGCTGATTCATATTGGCATCGATACTTCCCAGCTGAAGGGGCCGTTTACGGCTGTAGTTGGGGAAGGGGATACCGTTGAACCGGGGCAGCTGTTGGTCAAATTTGATCTGGCTTATCTAAAGACACATGCCGCATCACTGGCCACGCCAATGGTCATCACCAATCCCGATAAAGTAAGATCTTGGAGCTATGCTCCATTCAAGTCCGTTAAGAGAGGACAGTCATCTGTCATGTCCGTCGTTTTAAATGAGAGTAATGCTGGGGGTAGAGAATCATGATACAAGGCATTGGCGCAGCAACAGGCGTAGCGATCGGTAAGGCTTTCGTACTGCCGCATTGGGAGCTGGATCTTCCCGATTCCGAAATGGACGCTGTCGATTTAGCCAAAGAGTTCGAGCGCTTATATGAAGGCATACGAACCTCCAAGAATGAAATTGAATATATCAAGAACGAGTTCAAGGAAATGGTGGGGCACGAAGAATCGCAGATCTTTGATGCGCATCTGGCCATACTGGAGGATCCTGTATTTATGAATGAAATTCAAGGGATCATCGAGCGCCAGTACAAGGCGGCCGAGGTGGCGGTCAAAGAGGCCATTGATCATTTCGTATCCATGTTCGATCTGCTGGATGACGAATATATGAAGGAGCGGGCGCTCGATATTAAGGATGTTGGCAACCGGCTGCTCAAGCATCTTCTCGGTGCTCCCGAAGTCAAGCTTCCGGCCGATACCCAGCCCTACATCCTGGTGGCGAAGGAGCTTTCTCCGTCACAGCTGGTGCATCTTAACCCTTCCCACGTTCTTGGTATAGTAACGATGACAGGTGGCAAGACCTCTCACTCGGCAATTATGGCTCGTGCGCTTGGCATACCGCTTGTATCAGGCATTGAGAACAAGCTGGAGAAGCCGATCCAGACCGGGGAGCATTTGGTTGTGGATGGGGACGAGGGCCTGCTGTATTTGGAGCCGGACACCCTGATTGTGGAACGTTATGAAGGAATACGCGATCAGCAGCGGAAAAAGAAAGAGCAGCTGCAGCTCCTAGCAACCGTTGACGCGGTGACGAAGGATGGCACGTATTTCAATCTGGCCGCGAATATGAACTCCGTCAAGGAGCTCGATATTGCGCTGAAGAACGGGGCTAAGGGAGTCGGACTGTTCCGGACTGAATTTTTATATATGGATCGTCACAATTTCCCGACCGAGGAAGAGCAGTTTGAAGTGTATAAGCTGGTGGCCGAGAACGCTGGTAAAGCCTCGGTCGTGATACGTACACTGGATATCGGCGGTGATAAACAGCTGGATTACTTCGCGCTGCCGGAAGAAGAAAATCCATTCCTCGGTTACCGCGCGATACGTATCAGCTTGGATCGGACGGAGCTGTTTCAGACGCAGCTGTCAGCTATTTTGCAGGCGAGCGCTTATGGCAACGTCAAAATCATGTACCCGATGATATCCTCGGTTGAGGAAGTCAAGCAGGCTAATGTCGTGCTTCGGCGTGCGATGGCCGATTTGGACCGTCGTGGCATTGCATACAATCCTGACATTAAGGTCGGGATCATGATTGAGGTACCGGCAGCTGTCACCATCTCGGATTTGCTGGCGGAAGAAACGGATTTCTTCAGCATCGGCACCAACGACCTCGTTCAGTATGTGCTGGCGGTGGACCGGATGAATGAACAGATCGCGCATATGTACCATCCGTTTCATCCTGCGGTCTTGCGCATGCTTCGGACGACGGTAGAGGCGGCACACGAGGCTGGCATTCCGGTTAGTGTGTGCGGAGAATTGGCCGGGGATGAGAGAGCAATTCCGCTGTGGCTTGAGCTTGGCGTTCAGGATTTAAGCATGTCTCCGCAATCCCTGCTTCGCGTGAAGCATCGTATATTGAATACCAATGCGGCTGAAGCGAAGGGAGAGGCAGCAGCTTGCTTCAAATTGCGCACCAGCTCCGCTGTTGAAGAACGTCTCAGCGCCTTTGCGGAACGCAGCAGTTATTTGAACGGCACCAACGGTACGGACAGCACGGCCTCTTGAAGGTTCATAATAAGGGTTGAAATTTTTATTTCAGGTTTTCTTTTCTGGGAGGACAAGCTATATTTACGCCAAAACAGCCTCTGCATTCACGGTCCAGTGAATGCAGAGGCTGTTTGTGCATCGTTAGGTTAAGGGGAATCTAGTCACGCTGTGCCAGAGCATCGCAAAAAGCTTTGCCGTATGGCGGCAGGTCCGGTGGGCGGCGCGCCGAAATAATGTGGCCGTCGGTCACAACTGCCTCATCCACCCAGATGGAGCCGGCATTCTCCATATCGTCCCGAATCCCGGGCGTGGAGGTCACCGTGACGCCATCCAGAATTTTGGCGGAGATCAGCACCCATCCAGCATGGCAGATTTGTCCGATCGGCTTTTTGTCTTCGTTCATTTCTTTGACCAACTGGAGCACTTTATCATAACGGCGCAGTTTGTCCGGCGCCCAGCCGCCTGGGACGAGAATCCCGTCATAGTCCTTGCTGTTCAGCTCTTCGAATGCATACTCGGCCTGAGCCGGAACACCATATTTGCCGGTGTATGTTTTTCCTTTTTCAAGCCCGGCAAGATGGACCTCCGCCCCCTCTTCACGGACCCGGTATACGGGGTACCACAATTCCAGATCCTCAAATTCCTCGTCTACAAGCGCTATAACTTTTTTTCCTGTCAGTCTCATGTTATAAGAGACTCCTTTCTCCGCGAATGTTTTGATCTATCCGTATTACGACTGATTACATCTCTTGAGTCTGTATATATTGTAACAAAGATAGAGGGGCGTTTCATAGGAATGACCCGGAAATGAACATTTGGAAACATATCTGGTAAATAAAGCATTATCACAAATTAGCAGGATTCTTTGGTATGATAGTCGAATAGAACTAGTTTAGGTGACAGATTTGTGTCAAGGGACTTTTGGTTTTAGATTACGCGATAGGATTTGGGGTGGGCAATTTGTTCAAAACCTGCAACTGCGGACAATTTATGAAGTTGGAACTAAGAAAGCTGATTCATGAAAGAAAAACTCGAATATGTCATGTTCCTGTTTATGCCTGTCAGGCTTGCAAGAAGTATGAGCTTCTACCTCTTATTAAACCGGATTTACTTCGCTATCTCGCATCGATTAGCAATGAGAGCAGGCGAATAAGCGTCTCGTTTGCAGATGTCAATGAGTCAGCCTATGTTCTACGAGAAGTGTTCCGTACATACGTTGATGATTCTATGGTAGAATTGCAGTCACGCTGCATGGAAGCTTTTGATGACCGAATTAACATGCTGTTGGATCTGTTTCGGTATGCCCAGAACATGGGCGATGATGACTGGATGAGACAAATGGAGGGGCGACTTGAGCAGTTAAGCGCCATAAAATCCCTCATTCCTGAAAACTCCGGTCATTATTCAAGATAATTTTCAGAAAATTTTCGCGGTTGTTGGATTTTTCACGCACTTTTTGTTAGGATAGAGGATAGGAACTTCAATACAATGAAGGGGATGTATATCCTATGGCGACGTTGACGAAAATGACTACTATCGAGGAGTTACGCAACACGCTTGAATCTTCGGAACAGAAGCCCTTGCTGTTGTTCAAACATAGTACCAGATGCCCAATAAGTGCCAAAGCTTATAAGGAAGTCCAGGCTTACCTCCAGGACCGGCCGAACGAGCAGATTGACTATGTATGGATCGACGTCATTGCTGACCGACCGATATCGACTCAGGCTGCGGAAACTCTGAGCACTGTACACGAATCGCCACAAGTTATTCTTGTAAAAGAAGGAGCGCCAGTCTGGCATACATCCCATTTTCATATTACGGCTGAAGCGCTGAAAACTCAATTGGACGGCATCTAGTGCCGTGTCGTTGCACAAAGCAGTAATTTGTCGTATCATAAATTCAATTGGTATTGAACGAATGAAAATCTATTGGCAATGGAGAGAAGGAATTTGACGGTAACCATTTACGATGTTGCGCGCGAAGCAGGCGTTTCCATGGCGACGGTATCCCGGGTTGTAAACAATAACCCGAACGTTAAGCCTCAGACCCGGAAAAAAGTATACGAAGCGATTGAACGTTTAGGGTATCGTCCGAATGCGGTAGCCAGAGGTCTGGCCAGCAAGAAGACCACAACCGTCGGCGTTGTGATCCCGGACATTTCGAACTCGATATTTGCGGAAATTGCCCGTGGTATTGAGGATATTGCTAACATGTACCACTATAATATAATTTTGTGTAATGCCGACAAGCGGAAGGAAAAAGAAATCCGCGTTATCAACACATTGCTGGAGAAGCAAGTGGATGGCCTGTTGTTTATGGGCGGGACTGTGACGGACGAGCACATCCAGGCATTCCAGACATCGGCTGTGCCGATTGTTCTGTGTGCGACAAGCGATGAGAGAGGTTCGTATCCTTCAGTCGATATTGATCATGAGCAGGCGGCATTTGATGCGGTTAGCACATTGGTTCGGCATGGACATCGCGAGATCGCTATGATCAGCGGTACATTGCAGGATCCGGCTAACGGTTATGCCCGTTTTCAAGGCTACAAAAAGGCGCTTGAGGCTGCAGGCATCGAATATCAAGAGGATCTGGTGCGGATCGGGAACTACCGCTATGAGTCCGGTGTTGAAGCTATGAAATACTTCCTGGGACTCAAGAAGAAACCAACAGCGATTTTTGCCGCTACCGATGAGATGGCGATTGGTGCCATTCACAGCATTCAGGATGAAGGTTATAAGGTACCGGATGATTTCTCGATTATCAGTGTAGATAATATCCGGATGGCTTCGATGGTTCGTCCGCAGCTGACAACCGTAGCTCAACCGATGTATGATCTTGGTGCAGTGGCGATGCGTCTGCTTACCAAGCTGATGAAGAAAGAGAACGTGGAGAATCCTCGCGTGATTCTGCCGCATGAAACGATTCTTCGTCTGTCGGTTAGCCATGTGAACGAGTAAGAAAAAGAGTACCAAAGCTTTAAAATTAACACCGAATTAATCTGAAGAAAGCTCCTGGTTTTAAGGGGCTTTTTTCTGGTGGAAATCTTTATGCGCTTTTGAACAGGAGGGACGAAGTATGACAACACAGGTAATCGGCCTCATTGGGGCCATGGACGAAGAAGTGGAGCTGCTGCTTGGTCAATTGGAGAATAAAGTGACGACGGTTAAAGCAGGGGTTACTTATGCTTCGGGGATGCTTCACGGCAAACAGGTTGTGGTTTGCAAGAGCGGGGTGGGCAAGGTTAATGCTGCTGTCACCACGCAAATTTTGATTGACTCCTTTGGCGTTTCGAAAATATTGTTTACGGGTGTTGCAGGTGCGCTGCATCCGGATCTGAATATCGGCGATATTGTCATTTCCTCTTCATGTATGCAGCATGATATGGATGTGACCCCGTTAGGATTTGCCCGTGGCATGATTCCTTATCAGGAGGTATCTGATTTTCCTGCGGATCAATCCTTGATCGAGCTCGCAGAAGAAGCTTGCAAAGAGTTATCTGTTGATCACTATGTGATCGGTAAGGTACTGTCCGGTGACCAGTTCATTGCCAGCCGTGAAACCGTCCAGACTCTCTACGAGGATCTAAACGGAGCTTGCGCGGAAATGGAGGGCTCTGCCGTTGCGCAGGTATGCTATATGAACCGCGTGCCTTATGTCGTGATCAGATCCATGTCGGACAAGGCAGACGGTTCGGCGCATGTCAATTTCCCCGAGTTTACAGTGAAAGCTTCCAGGCGCTCTCACGAAATCGTGAATTATATGCTGGGCAGACTCTAGCAACGAAATAGTATAAAGCGAAACTATCATAGTCTTGCATATCGTAGCGTAGTGCAGGACAATATAAACAAACTCCCCGGGGAATCCGGGGAGTTTGTTTATATTCTATCGATTAATACATGAATCGCTGTCTGAACCGGATGCGGTCGAATTGCTCTTGCGATGATAGCGGCACATGTCGCCCGATTTTGACCATCAGACAGTTGGCCGGGTGGGAACAAATCTCCGGATCATCGGTAGCATACCATTCCATATCGACCACTTTCATTAATCGCTCCATCATTTTGCGGTAATCCCATACGTTAAGGCCGCTTCCCTTGAGGTCCCAATGCCAGTAATATTCTGTGGTGAAGACGATGTACTGCTCCATCTGTCCTTCTTGAAAGGCAGTCTTAATCATCTGCTGCCCAAGTCCCAGCGAACGGTAGTCGTTCGCTACTTCAATAGCACCCAGCTCAATTAAATCTTTCATATTGCCCTCAGACCAGCGTTCCTGCTCATCCGGGTAATGAAAAGTTACATATCCTACGATCATGTTGCGGTCTCTCGTGATGATAATTCTGCCTTCGGGCAGGCCTGCAATTTCCACCAAAGCTTCATGCTGCTCACCAGGACGACGAAAAGCCTTGAGATCAGGGTGCATGGTTAGTTCGGATAGTTGCTCGGGAGGTACAGGGCCTTCGATGATCAGGCGGCGGTCTTCAGGGAACAAAACATGAGACTGGTATACCTTGCAGTGTTCCATCCGTTACGCTCCTTTCAATTCCATACCCTACTTATAGCAAAAAAATAAAAAAATGAAAAGCAATGACAGGCAAACAACAGCTATGATATAATCTTTTCGACATAAAACCTTCACAATTATATCGTACTTAACGATATGTTTCCTTGCGAAATCCAGGGCTTCATTACTCGATGACTGTGACAACATGACGGCCCACCGCAATGTGTAAATCGTATGTTTCATTCAATCATTTTGTAAGCGCTGTCCACTATGAGGAGACGATATGAGAATGAGGAGGATGTTATCATGAATCAAACGCATAGCGAAATATTGCCAAGTGAAGTTTCACATTCCAATATGAAGAGTTACGAGCAGGCACGCTCCGAGTTTTCATGGGACGAAATCGAGAGACATTTTACTTGGTATGAGTCGGGTAAAGTGAATATGGCGTATGAGGCTATTGACCGGCATGTAGCGGAGGGACGAGGAGACAAAATTGCTCTCTTGTATAGCGATGCTTCACGCGAGGAATCTCTTACTTATGCACAATTGAAAGAGCAATCCGACAAATTCGGCAACGTGCTGCGCAAGTATGGTGTCGGCAAAGGAGATCGGGTCTTTATCTTTATGCCGCGTGGTCCCGAACTCTATGCAGGACTGTTGGGGATTTTGAAAGTCGGCGCTGTGGTTGGACCCCTGTTTGAAGCATTCATGGAGACGGCGGTGAAGGACCGTTTGGAGGACAGCGGAGCTGTTGCGCTGATCACTACGCCTGCATTGTTGTCGCGTGTAAAGCGAGACGAGTTGCCTGAGCTGAAGCATATTTTTGTGGTTGGTGAACTGGAGGAAGAGGATCCGCGGCTAGTAAGTTACTTCGAAGAAGTAGAAGCTGCATCCAGTGATCTGGAGCTTGAATGGCTTGAGCGGGAAGATGGATTGATCATGCACTATACATCAGGCTCTACCGGGAAACCGAAGGGCGTGTATCATGTGCAGAATGCGATGATTCAGCATTATTATACCGGCAAGGTTGTTTTGGACTTAAGGGAAGATGATATATATTGGTGCACGGCGGATCCGGGCTGGGTAACGGGTACTTCGTACGGTATTTTTGCGCCTTGGTTGAACGGGGTTACGAATGTTGTCCGTGGTGGCCGTTTCAGTCCGCAGGATTGGTACAGCACGCTGGTAAACAATAAAGTGACGGTATGGTACAGCGCCCCGACTGCATTCCGTATGTTGATGGGTGCAGGCTCGGAGCTTATCGACCAGTATGATTTGAGCAATGTGCGCCACGTGTTGTCCGTCGGCGAGCCGCTTAACCCCGAGGTTGTCCGTTGGGGTCACAAGGCTTATCACCAGCGTATTCATGATACGTGGTGGATGACAGAAACTGGCGGTCAGCTGATCTGTAACTATCCGGGCATGGCAATCAAGCCAGGATCCATGGGACGCCCGCTGCCAGGCATTACGGCCGCGATCCTGGATGATCAAGGGCGAGAAGTAGCTCCGTACACGATGGGGAATCTGGCAATTAAGACTCCATGGCCGTCCATGATGAGAGGAATCTGGAATAACGAAGCGAAGTATGAGGAATATTTCCGAATTCCAGGCTGGTACATTTCAGGTGACTCGGCGTATATGGATGAAGAAGGATACTTCTGGTTCCAGGGCAGAATCGACGATGTTATCAATTCGTCAGGCGAGCGGATTGGACCGTTCGAGGTAGAGAGCAAACTGGTTGAGCATCCGGCTGTTGCCGAAGCAGGCGTTATCGGTAAGCCTGACGTTACCAGAGGCGAGATCATCAAGGCCTTTATCTCCTTGCGTGAAGGATATACTCCTTCTCAGGAGCTCAAGGATGAAATTTACCGTTTTGTGAAGGAAGGATTATCTGCTCACGCAGCCCCTCGGGAAATTGAGTTTAAGGATAAACTTCCGAAGACACGTTCCGGTAAGATTATGCGCCGCGTACTGAAAGCGTGGGAGCTGGATCTTCCTACAGGTGATCTGTCCACGATTGAAGATTAAGCTAAGAATCGATGCAGGGCTGGGAATGAGCACGGTTTCGACCATGCTCGTTCTCAGCCTTTTTAAGAGATAAGGAAGCATAAACTTATAGAGGCCCGTCAACCTGATCCAGCAAGTAGTAACTTCTGTTATATGCGTTCTGTGTTCAGAGATGATACGATGAACTGATTCTAACAAAAAAGCCAGCCCCTCGAACAGGTAATCTGTAAGAGGGACTGGCTTTCTATTTAACGCAACTATTTCTTCTCAAAATATACGGCCGGTGAAGCCGGGGATTCACCGATCGGATTCACAGCAGTAATTCTATAGGTACCGCCTATCGGACCACCAGAGGAATAGTAGAACTCCGTACTCTTGCTAGAGCCAAGAATTTGGTAGTTGCCGTCGCTATTTGGACTGATGTAAATGTTGTAGACCATTACCTCTTCCTCTGGAACATTGCCGCTCCAGCTGGCCGAGAAGCCCTCAGGAGTAGCCACCAGGGTCGGCTGACCCGGTGCAGTCGGTACGGTTGAAGCACCTTCATTCCCGAGTCCAGGATCGATATTGGGATCTTCCTCCGTGATCCCGTCATCCGGATTGTCGATGGTATCATCAGGATTCGTTCCAGTTTCGCCTGGAAGAGGGAATCCTGGTGTGGTACCCCCCACAATTGCACTTGGCTCGGATGTTTTCCCGGCTACATCAACGGCTACAACATAATACGTGGCAAACATGCCGTTAGCCCCAAGGCCTGAGAAGACAAGGCTTTCGTCGCCAAGGATAACCTGACCTTGATGCGTATACGGACTGCCGTTAATGGATTTAAAGAGTCGGTATCCGACAACGTCAGGCGATCCGCTGGCATTAAAGCTTATCGAGCCGCTGCCCATCGAATAATGTACATTTTTCGGTGGAGTAGGGGCTTTGCCATCATCGGTTCTTGGGTCGACCTTGCTTGGCATGCCTTTCTTTGCGTCTTGTGGAAGATAAGATTCTAGAGGTCGCTTATCTCCTTTCATGACTTTCAGGGCATTCTGCAGCTCAACAATCAATTCATCAAGCGGTTTCTCTCGCTTGATTACGATTTGCTCCCTGAGCATATCAAGCGGCGTTGCTTCCTGCGGAATGTAATTTACACCCCGGTAAGTGATATATTTCGCCTTTGCGACACCGTCATCGCTTTCAGTAGGTACAAACTTCGCATTGAACAGATCCGTTACGAATTTGTCCGTTAATGCCGTCGGTATTTTACCGCTGTATGCGGAGACTGTTTTGGAGATAATGCCTTCCGGTTTCTCGAACGTTTTGGTAGGGAACAGGTCCGGTTTGACGTCTGTCACTTCGTTCATGATTCTTGCCCAAATGGCTTGGGCGTGCTTGCGCTGATCGCCAACCAGAGTGTTTTTTTGCTCCTTGTATCCGACCCATACTCCGAGTGTAATGTCAGGCGAATAACCCATAAACCAGACATCCCCGTAATTCTGGGTGGAGCCCGTTTTACCGACAACCGGAACTTCATTAAATTTCTTGTAATTGTCTCTAACCTTGCTGCCTGTACCGTTCGTAATAACGGTTCGAAGCATATCCGTCATGAGATACGCTGTCTGCTCGGAGAATACCTGTTCCGGCTTTACATCGTGCTTGTAGACGATTTTTCCTTTGGAATCCACGATTTTTTCAATCATGAATGCATCGGTGAATTTACCCTGGTTACCGATGGCGCTGTAAGCATTGGTAAGCTCTTCTACCGTTACTCCGTAATGCAATCCCCCCAGTACACCGGTTGAAGCATTATAATCGTCTTCCTCCAAGGTAGTGATGCCCAGCTTCTTGGAAAACTCCCAAGCCTTTTCAATGCCGACCGTGTTGTTAAACAGCTTGAGTGCCACCGTATTGGTCGAATCGTTGAGTGCCTGCCTGGCTGTCATCAATCCTCTGTACCCGGTGTACGAGTTTTTAGGGATGTGGTACACCTTGCTGTAGTCTTTTAATATGATGGGTGAATCATCGACTACGCTCGCAGGCTGGAGTGCCCCTGAATCCAGTGCCGGTAAATAGGCGGCAATAGGTTTCATGGCAGATCCAGGTTGTCGTTTCATTTGCGTAGCATAGTTCATTTGTTCGGTGTTGAAATCCCTGCCCTCGATCATACCGAGAATGGCGCCGGTTTTGTTGTCAATCATCATGGCGGAGGTCTGTTCCATTCCTTTTTCCGCGCTGTCAGGCAGATAGTTGCTATCATCCTCCGCAATGGTGCGCATCGTTTTGTACAATGTACGGTCAATCGTTGTGTAAACACGGTAACCGCCGGTACTCAGCTGAGTTCTGGAAGCATCCATAAGCTCTGAGTTCCCTTGGGCGCCTTTTGCGTTCTCATCCGCTTCCTGACCCAGTTTCATCAGAATATTCGATGCTTGGCGTTCTACTTCCATCATGAGATAAGGATAAGTCACATAAGCCTTCTGCGTGCGAGGGGCAAGTGATTGTTTGATATCAAATGCTTTAGCCTCTTCATATTGAGCTTGGGTTATCTTGCCTTCCTCGAGCATGCTCGCCAATACCCGGTGCTGGCGGTTCACCGCGCGGTTGAATGCCTTCTCATCAAATTCTCCCTTGCCGTTGAAGGCAGAGTAGGAGGATGGAAGCTGCGGAAGACCTGCCAAATATGCTGCTTGAGCAACGTTCAGGTCATTCAAATTGTTGATGTTGAATATCCCTCGAGCGGCGGCCTTGATGCCGAACAACTGGTATCCGCTTGAGCCGTTACCGTAAGGAACCTTGTTCAAGTAAGCTGTTAGAATTTGATCTTTACTTAAAAAACGTTCCATACGCATGGCCAGCAGCATTTCCTTAACCTTGCGGTTGTCGGTTTTATCGCGACTTAGGAAAGTTAGCCTGGCGAGCTGCTGTGTCAAGGTACTGCCGCCGGTTTGGACCGGCTCATTCAGCACACGTTCCTTTACGGCGCGAGCTGTACCTTTTATGTCAACACCCTTATGTGTATAAAACCGGTTGTCTTCTATAGATACGACGGCATCTTTAACAAGCTGGGGGAGCTCCTTGAACTCCACCGGTCGTCTGTCTTCTTCGGTTCTAAGCTGTCCTATCGGTGAGCCATCCGCGAAGTAGGCGAAGCCGGTTATGGCATTATCGTTCATCGTGTTCTCGATGAGCGCTCTTGATCTTACTGGCTCATTCTCAACGATAGAGGTTACATAGCCGGCTACGGCTCCTCCGGCGAACAAAGCGCCCATCAGACCTACCACAAAGAGCCATCCGATAACGGATCCGAAAACCCGCAGAAAGGACCGTTTGCGCGGTTTTTTCTGTTTCTCAGGCTCCTGTTTTTTCTCCTCAACCATGAATGTATACTCCTCCTTTTAACGCACCTATTATAGCATAAATCGAAGGTTTTGAATCATGTGTACACGTATAGCGTGTCCTTTTTTGAGGAAGTTTGACTTTTTCGCAAAGCCTATGTTACAAATAATGCAAAGTTCATATCGAAAAAAGCGTTGAAGGACTCCAGTAGAAGGCGGATCCTATCGTTTCAGAGAGTCGGTGGCTGGTGCAAACCGATAACGATACCCCTTTGAATTACCGTCCAGAGCTGTCCGGGGGAATAAGAGCTGCGTATTTGGTGCACAGCTGCTGTGTAGTCCGGTTCCGGGATGACAATTTCGTTATGGTAATGAAGTGAAAATCCGTTTTTTTGCGCGAAGGTTTTGTGTGAAGATGGGTTTTAATTAGGGTGGTAACGCGAGCGCTCCTTCTCGTCCCTTGGGATGAGAAGGGGCTTTTTTGCGTTTCATAATAGAGAGGAGGCGTGCTGAAACATGAAGTGGGAACTATTGTCAATGGTACAGCGGCAGGAGGTAGAGCGTCAGATGGAGGTCATCTCCCGTGGGGCCGTGGAGATCGTTCCGGAAGATGAGATGAAATATAAGGTGATGCTATCGGTCGTAACCGGCGAGCCGCTGCGTGTGAAGCTGGGAATGGACCCGTCTGCGCCGGATCTTCACGTAGGCCATACCGTCGTGCTGCAGAAACTGCGCCAGTTTCAGGAGCTTGGTCATCAGGTGCAGCTCATCATTGGCGACTTTACCGGCCGAATCGGGGATCCAACCGGTAAATCCGAAACGCGTAAGCAGTTGTCGGAAGAAGAAGTGAAGCATCATGCGGAAACGTACAAAAAACAAATTTACAAAGTGCTGGACCCTGATAAAACAAAGATATACTACAATTCCGAGTGGCTCGCACCGATGACTTTTGCAGAAGTTGTCAGTTTGTCGGCAAAGGTAACCGTTGCACGTATGCTGGAGCGTGATGATTTCACTAAACGTTACCAAAACGGGCTGCCGATCAGTATTCACGAGTTTTTTACCCGCTGATGCAAGGGATGGATTCCGTTGCGCTTAAGACCGATGTAGAGCTTGGCGGTACAGATCAAAAGTTCAACCTGCTAATGGGGCGTACTTTGCAGAAGGAGTATGGCACAGAGGCGCAGGTTGCGATCACAATGCCGATTATCGAAGGACTTGACGGCGTGCAGAAGATGAGTAAAAGCCTGGGCAATTACATCGGAATCGATGAAGAACCTAACGAAATTTATGGCAAAACCATGTCCGTTCCGGATGAGCTCATGCTGAAATACTATAGGCTGGCTACCGATGCAAGAAACGAGGATTTGAACAAGCTGGAGACAGGGCTGCAGGACGGAAGTGTACATCCTCGGGATGCCAAAATGGGGCTGGCGCACACTTTGGTACGTATGTATCATGGAATGGAAGCAGCGGATGCTGCCCAGCAGCATTTTGTAACCGTCTTCCAGCAGCATGCTCTGCCTGAAGAGATTGAGGATTTCGTTGTAGCCGAAGAGACACTGGAAAACGGCAAGATTGGTTTGATCAAGCTGCTCACGCAACTTGGCTTTGCGGCTTCGAACGCTGAGGCCAGGCGGTCAATCCAGCAGGGCGCTGTAAAATGGAATGAAGAGAAATGGACTGACATCTATGGTGAAATCACTCCTCAAGATGGCGATATTATTCAGGTGGGCAAACGTAAATTTGCCAGATTAAAGCTTTCTTAAAACAAAGGCACAGTAAAGTACGTGATCACAGAGAGAAAAGACACAAGACGGTCTTACACTCTGTTGGGTATCGGATGAATCAAGAGGGTCCGTATTTAGGCATAAAAAAACCTGAAGGCAGGAGCCTTCAGGTTTTTTGAGTTCTGCGTTAATCTTAACGGTTGTAGAACTCGACGATTTGTTTCTCGTCGATATCTTGGGAAAGTTCGGAACGCTCTGGAAGACGGATGTACTTTCCTTCCATTGAAGCTTCATCAAACTCGATGTAAGCTGGAAGATGTACACGGTTAGCCAAAGCTTCCTTAATGGAAGAGAGGCTGCGGCTTCTTTCACGAAGACCGATAACATCGCCTGTGCTTACAGCGTAAGAAGCGATATCGACTTTCTTGCCGTTCACAGTCACGTGACCGTGAGCAACCAATTGACGAGCGCCTGCGCGGCTGTTGCTGAAGCCAAGACGGTAAACCAGGTTGTCCAGACGGCTCTCAAGCAGGAACATGAAGTTCTCACCAGCAATACCTTTCATGCTAGTTGCTTTGTTAAACAGGGTTTTAAATTGCTTCTCGCCCAAGCCGTACATGTGACGCAGCTTTTGCTTTTCTTGAAGCTGCATACCGTAGTTGCTTACTTTTCTCCGTTGGTTAGGACCATGCTGACCTGGAGGGAAAGGGCGTTTTGCCAATTCTTTACCTGTACCGCTCAGGGAGATTCCCAGACGACGGCTTAATTTAAATTTAGGACCGGTGTAACGTGCCATGTTATATAGACTCCTTTTTAATTAAAGTTTCATTAGGGCTCTATTTGCGCCGTATTTGTTTACTCTAACCCGTGATTTCCGGAAGATCTGTCAGGAAAGTTCAGCCGCTGTCCTGTCAGTAACAAATAACGTGAGGGTGACACAACCCGCCCAAATTCATCGAATGCATTGCATTCTTACTCAACAATAAATATTATATGAAGTAATGATATAAAGTCAAGTTCAACCTGTAACTTACCATTTCTTGTTTTTTGTCTAAATTTGTCGATAGGACCATGGACCTAAAAATATTGTGAAAAACGCATAAATTTTAATGCAAAAATGGGTAGAAAAGAGTAAGATATTAGTGAATTAAGTAGTCGCATTTATCTAGTTACATAACGGAACGTTTTCGGTGATTATACTCCCCAACATGTTGAACAGCTGGGTTACCGCAATCTAAAAGCGGCAGCACTAATGGATCCTTACATTATGAATCGGAACGCCAGTCTTGGATAGGCCTTTTATAATGGTGCAAAGGAGCGCCCAATATGTCAGAAGAACAACGGAAAGTGTACGAAAGCTCTCCCGGTTCTGTGGTCATGTTCAATGATTCCGGGCCTATTCCGGGAAATGAGCCTTGTCTTTGGCTTCAGGGCTTGGATATTACACCCCATGATTTCCCTTACCTTCAGCCTCTCATAACAGACAGCTATATGGAGTGGCAGAGAGAAAGTGCAGGCACACAAGCGATGAAGAAATTCAGCTGGGCCCTTCTTTCTCATGAGGGGACTTGGCTGACAGGGGCACCTGAAATAAGAGAATACCTTTATGCGAGCGAAGACGATACGCTATCGCATACTATGATTGCTAAAGAAGCCGCGGCAGGTATGGGTAAGGAGTCGTTTGAGGGGAGAGTGCTATGCTCTGTTCCGCTGTTCACCCGTGTTCATGGCGATTTGTTTGGGGTGCTGGTCTGCGTCTCTACAGATGCCATGGAACAGGAGCAGTCGCTTATGCTGGCAGAGAGTCATGCCTTGTTGTTTCGCTCCTGCTTCTATCGCCAGCTCGAATACATATTTGCTGATGATCTGGAGAAAGTTCATTCCCAGGCGGAGCGCGAAGTTCATCGCCGTTCCATTTTATTTCAGTATGTAAAGCGGATGCATGTTCAGATTAATGTGGACAACGTGCTTATTGAGGCCATTGATAGTGTCCTGGCTCTGTATCCTAGGGCGAAAGTCGAATTGTTTATGTCCCAGGATCATGAAAGCGGGCATCCGCTGGTGCGTCCCTTGCTTCTCCATCACTGGCAGGAGGAGGTCTACGTCCGAACATTTATGGAAGGCACCTTGACGATCCGTGAACATGAGCCTCCTCATCCTATAGTGGAGATCGGGATTCCAATGGGGGGCAAGCAAGGAGTTTACGGCGTGCTTCACGTGGAAGTGGACAAGTCCGAACTGCCGGACATGGATTTGGAATTGCTCGGCATGATGGCCGATGCGGCGGGTACAGCGTTTGAGAATGCCAAGCTGTACGAGCAGTCCAACCTGATGATCCACGAGCTCCGTATGATTAATGAGCTGACGCAGCGCCTGAACAAAAGTTTGCATTTGGCGGAAATATTCCAATTTGCCAACCATGAGCTGCTCAAAATCCTGGAGGCGGATTATTGCTGCATTCTGATATACAACGAGGAGCTTGGCGGCCTTGAAGTGGTGTCCTGCAACGCCGAGTGGCTGGCGAAGGAGGTCTTTGAGAAGGATTACGGTCTGGGCGGTCTGGTCTATCATTCGAAGGAGCCGCTCATTCTGTCGGATTATCATGAAGAACGTCCGGCGGAGTCGAGACTGATGGACAGCACGAATTCAAGCTCGATGATTGCAACTCCGCTGACGGTTAACGGCGAGGTTCGGGGCGTGGTTCTCTTAACACACGCGAAGCGGCATTATTTCTCATATGACAGCTATCGTCTGCTTCAAGCGCTTACAAGCCATATCGGTCTGGCAATCGGGAATGCCTTTTTGCATGCCGAGGTGCGACGAATGGCGAATCGGGATATGCTGACTGAACTGTATGCAAGACATTATCTTGATGAGATGATTCATGAATGTCAAAACCGAGATTTTTGCGGTTCTCTGATTGTTGTGGATATCGATGAGTTCAAGCTGGTTAACGATACGTTTGGCCATCAGAGAGGCGACAAGATCCTGAAGCAGGTCAGCAGCATTGTGAAAAGTACCATTCGACACAGCGATATTCCTGCCCGTTGGGGCGGCGAGGAACTGGCGGTGTATTTGCCTGGACTCGGCATTCAACAGGCAGTGCAGGTAGCTGAGCGTATTCGTTTAAGGGTGGCGGAAGAGACCGATCCGAGAGTCACGGTTTCCTGCGGCGTTTCCGAGTGGAACTGGACCAACGACAAGATCAGTGTGGAATCGCTCTTCTATCGAGCGGATATGGCGCTGTACGAAGCGAAGAATAGCGGGCGCAACCGGATCGTCGTGGAGAGGGCGGGAGCCGAGATTGCTTTGGACTAACAACTCTGCAGCTGAGTGGCTGCAGGGTTTTTTTTGTAATCTGAATAATGTCATGAGCCGCGGATAGCCTAAGAGCAAGATCAACGAGAGGCTGATGATTATGAGAATGAGGAAATTATGGACACTCATGGGAATGATTTTGCTCATAAGCTGCTTAACGGGATGTGCCTGGCAGGAACAGCTGTCCGCCGAAGAATCGTTCAATCGTGCCCTTTCGGGACTGTCTGGCATCGACAATTTCTCATTTCAAGGGGAGGCGGCGATTCGGAGCGAGGAGAATGGTCCGTTTCAGCAAAGTATGGCATTTGAAGGGCATTTGCAGCATCACAAGGATTTAACGTTATCGTCAAAAGGCGAGGCCGCGAAGCTGCTTCAAGAAAAGGGACCGGCGGATTCGATATATAAAGCAGATGGGCTTAAAGTGACACTTAAGCGCAGGCAAGGCAGGTGGAGCACACTCTCATCACAGGGAGCTGACGAAATGTGGATGACCCGCCTCAATCCGTTGGAATTGCTGGAGTATTTGGGTAATTCGGAGAAGACGGTGACTCAAGAGCTCGGCGCGGCAAGAGGGACGAAGGTGCTTCGAATCGAATTGTCCCCGGAAGCGGCAGCCGAGATGGCATATGGCTCCTTGGATGAACAGATGAAGGTGCTGGCAGAGCGGATTGAGCGTAAAGGAGATCCGCTATACAGCGACAATCCCAAGGTGCGTAAACAGCTGAAGACCGTGTGGGAAAGAGATTATAAAGAGATGAGGAATAGGCTGCAGAAGGCGGATGCTCTTTCCGTAAGTCATTTGACAATTAACAGGAAAAACCATCTTCCAGCCAAATTAACGATGGAGCGAAAGCTTTCATTTATAGATAGCCACGGCAAGACTCGGACGGAAACACTCTTGTCTGAAGTTACATTTACCGGCTATTGACATAAGTGACGTGAAAATATTTTTCACGTGGAGCGCTGACGCAAGCCGGCTTCCATGCTACAATAATCTATAAATTTACCGCTGTTCAATTATTGAAGTAGGGAACAGTCAACACAAGGAGGATAAGACATATGCGTGATCCCAGAATTCAGAAACTGGCTCAGAATCTCGTGAATTATTCCGTAGATATGCAGCCGGGAGAAAATGTGCTCATCGAGATGATCGGATCGGAGCGTGATTTGCTGAATGCGATCATTGAGGAGGTCGGGAATCAAGGAGGCCGTCCGTTCGTACAGTTGACCGACCGCACGGTTCAACGCGCCATGCTGAAGAATGCCAACAAGGAGCAGCTGGAGCTGTGGGCCGAGTTGGACCTGGAGCGTATGAAACAAATGGATTGTTACATTGGCATACGTGCAGGCGAGAACGTCAACGATATGGCTGACGTGCCTGAGGAGAATATGAAGCTGTACAATGCGCTTTATTCCCACCCGGTACATAGCGAAGAGCGTGTCAAGCGCACGAAATGGGTAGTTCTCCGCTATCCTAACGCCAGTATGGCGCAGCTCGCCAACACGAGCACAGAGGCATTCGAGGATTTTTACTTTGATGTCTGCAATCTGGATTATTCCAAAATGGACCGTGCCCAGGATCCATTGGCCGAGCTGATGAGAAACACCGATAAAGTTCGTATTGTCGGACCCGGTACGGAACTCAGCTTCTCGATCAAAAACATCGGTGCCGAAAAATGCTCCGGCCAGAAAAATATTCCGGACGGCGAAGTGTACACGGCTCCTGTTCGCAACTCTGTTAATGGAACCATCTCTTACAACACGCCGACTTTGTATAACGGGGTAACCTTCGAAAATATTAAATTCCGCTTTGAAAACGGGAAAATCGTAGAAGCAACGGGCAGCGACACCAAGCGTCTGAACGAGATTTTGGATTCGGATGAGGGTGCAAGATACATCGGTGAGTTTGCCATCGGTTTTAATCCGTACATTTTGACGCCGATGAAAGATATTCTGTTCGATGAGAAAATCGCTGGAAGCCTGCATTTTACGCCAGGTCAAGCATATGATGTAACAGACAACGGCAACCGCTCCTCCATTCACTGGGATCTGGTTTTAATCCAGCGGCCTGAGTACGGCGGCGGGGAAATCTACTTTGACGATCGTCTGATTCGCAAGGATGGTATATTTGTGATTCCAGAACTCGCAGCGTTAAATCCGGAAAATCTTAAATAGATTGGAAAAAATGTTGCATAAGAAAACGGATTCAATGTATCATGAAGGTGCAGTGATGAGCTTTATTCAGATCCTAAAGTTACGGAGGGATTCGTATGTCCAATAATCAATCTATCGTGGAAATTTCACAAACCGCTAGCCAGTTCTCTTCCTCTATCGTTTTGCAGGCAGAGAACAAGTACATCGATGTGAAAAGCATCTTGGGTCTGTTCACAACGCTTGTCAACAGCCAAAGCTATGAACTGCATGTACACGGACCAGATGCTGATGAAGCTAAAAAAGCAATGATCGACGTATTCACCAAACATGGTTTGAATGTATCCGTCGTGGCTGAATAACAGTCGCCAAAAACACCCTTCCATTCAATGGAAGGGTGTTTTTTCGTAGAGCAGGGGTCTATTTTATTCAGGTCCTTGTATTGAGATTCGATTTCGACTAATATTAAAGATAGTAACTGTGCTGTGATTTTTGACATAGGGGGGAAGATCATGACTTCATCTGATTTACAGGAACAGCTGAATCTAAAAGCGATCAGTCTTCTTCATGAAGATGCAGATAAAATCCTAAAGCTTATTGAAGTACAGATGGAGAATCTGGCGACCCGTTATTGTCCTCTCTATGAGGAAGTGCTGGATACCCAAATGTACGGTTTTTCAAAAGAGGTTGATTTCGCGGTGCGGGCCGGGCTTCTTCCGGAAAGTACGGGAAAGCAGCTGATCAGCAAGCTTGAACGCAATCTGGCGCTCCTGTACGAAGCCATGAATCAATCCAAATAGCCTGTACTTGTACAGGCGCATACATAGAGAAACGCATGTCGCGCCCACACGACATGCGTTTTTTGACATGCGGTTTTTCTTGCATTCATACCGGGGCTGCGGCTTCCCCTTATGTGG
Organism: Paenibacillus sp. Cedars; assembly: GCF_003184205.1. Classification (NCBI taxonomy): domain Bacteria; kingdom Bacillati; phylum Bacillota; class Bacilli; order Caryophanales; family Paenibacillaceae; genus Paenibacillus; species Paenibacillus sp. Cedars. The sequence goes on along the minus strand of NZ_CP020866.1, from coordinate 3,849,922 downwards.
CTGTGCCTATACCATGAAGAAAGAGACGCCTAAAATTACATATACAGCGATCAGCAGAAGGCCCTCATACCAGTTAGAGGCTCCATCCTGCGTGATGGACCTTGCAATGAATACGGCGACGCCGATTGCAACCAGCTCGAGCGTGGTGAACACGAGATCCATTGTATTGCCGAGAAAGAAACTGATGAAGACAAGCACCGGAGCAACAAACAAGGCAATCTGCAGGCTGCTGCCAACGGCAATTTCAACCGCAGCACCGATCTTGTTCTTCATGGCGAGCATGATGGCTGCACTGTGCTCGGCCGCGTTACCGATAATGGCCACAAGGAATGCCCCGATAAACAGCTCACTGAGACCGTACTCATGGCTGATCGGCTCAAGCACCCCGACAAGCCATTCGCTTACAAACGCAACCATGACGGTTGCAACCACAAGGAACAGAATCGAGCGTTTCTTGGACCAGGTGGGACCGTGCTCGTGCGGCAGCGCATCCTGATGATGATCATCACTGACATCCGCTAAATAATTTTTATGCGTGATCATCGAGAACCCAAGCCATGCGAGGTAAGCCACAATTAGAATTCCCGCGACAATGAGGCTGAGCGTTTTGGTTTGTCCCTCCGTAATGGAGTGGGTGTTCAGAAAGACGGCAGGGACAAATAGCGCAATGATGGCCAGCGTCATCAGTGATCCATTCAGGCCCGCCAGCGTCACGTTGTATTTCTGGATTTTAAACTTCAGTCCTCCGGCAAACAGGCTGAGACCCAACACGAGCAGCAGGTTGCCGATAATGGAGCCGGTGATGCTTGCCTTGACCATATCGTACAAACCTTCTTTGATCAGAAGGATTGCGATGATCAGCTCCGCCGCATTTCCGAAGGTGGCGTTGAGGAACCCCCCGAGCCGCTGACCGGCGTAATGCGCAACACTTTCGGTTGCCCTGCCCAGAAAGCCGGCCACAAAAATAACCGAAATGGAAGACAAAATAAACTGGAGCGTGAAATTCCAATTCGCAAAGTGCCCAAGCGCGCTCAGCAGAAAGGTAAAGATGAGAAGCGAGGGATTCAACCACTTTTTCATAACCTGCACCTACCTTTGGTTTATGTAATGATAAGTTCTATACGAGTCCAAACGACGATTCTCGTATTACTTTTTACAATATACCCAATTTTTTTGAAAAATTATCCGGCTTTTGCGAAGTGAGCATTTGCTTTTTAGGTCCGTTACCATTTACAATAACGGATAATGAGGTGAAGGAGGATATGGCATGACGGAACAACTTCAACTGGATAACGGTTTGATTCGAATATCGGATGATGTCGTCTCGAAAATTGCCGGATTGGCTGCCTTGGAAACCCCAGGTATTGCAGCAATGTCCGGTGGATTGTCAGAAGGCTGGGCTAAGCGACTGAGCGGCAAAAATGTGCAAAAGGGTGTTACGGTAGAAGTAGGGCAGCTGGAAGCTGCGATCGATCTGCGGATTATCGTGCTCTATGAGACACCTATACATGAAGTGTGCCGCATGCTTCAACAGAATGTCCGCGAAGCAGTGGAGAGCATGACAGGGCTTCGTGTGGTTGAGGTAAACGTGAAGGTCGAAGGTGTAGCATTTAAAGACGATGAAATCGACGATATTCAGTTTCGAGCAAAATAAGACGAATCCTAGGGGGTTACTTCCCCCGGGAACAATGAAAAAAATGAAGAAAAAAGACTACACGGTTGCCCGGTAGTCTTTTTTAATTACGGATTTAACCTGCTCCTCTTTCATCGGACGGTTGCTGTCTCTGGATATGCTGAGCACAATGCCCATACTCAGCATCATTACCAGCAGCGAAGATCCGCCATAACTGATGAACGGAAGGGTAACACCGGTAATCGGAATGGTATTGGTCACTCCGCCGATGTTGATGAATGCCTGGATGGCGATGAGTCCCATAATTCCGACACCTGTTAGCGTCCCGAACGGATCCGAGCAGCGTAGTGAAACAATGATTCCCCGCAGTATGAAATATAGATAGAGCAGCAGGAAGATGGCGGTTCCGATAAAGCCGAATTCTTCACCGATGACGGAGAAGATAAAGTCATTGTAGGGATTCGGCAGGTAATGCAGCTTCTGCACACTTTCTCCATAACCGGCCCCGGTAAGACCACCCTGACCGATAGCAATCAGCGATTGAACCAAATTGTAGCCAGTGTCTGATTCATCTTGGAACGGGTCCATGAAAGCCTCGATACGGCCCACTTTATAGTTCTTGGAGGCCTGCTCCTGGTCACCGCCGGAGTTAAAGAGCGATCCGATACCCAGTGTGAGCGCCAAACCGAGCACAACCAGCGAGATACAGCCGAGAATATGCTTGAGGCTGGCTCCGCCTGCATAGATCAGCAGGCCGCTGGTAGCGACCAGAATGAAGCAGGAGCCTAAATCCGGCTGGAGCATGATAAGGCCGGCAACGATCCCCACAATAATGAGTACGGGGAAGAAACCGCCCTTCCACTGACGGATTCGTTCCCCTTTTTTGGTGATCAGCGCTGCCAGATAGACAATGGTCGCAATTTTGGCAAGCTCGGTCGGCTGAATGCCAAGTTTCCCCAAATTGAACCAGCTTGTGGCTCCGTTGGTGGCTGAGCCGATGATGACCACAAGAATCAACAGAATCAGTGTCAGAAAAAACACCGGAATAAAGAGCTTCTTGAATTTCTTGTAGTTGATGTTCATCGTGACAAACATAACCAACGTGCCAAGGACCGCAAATGCGACTTGCCGTTTCGTAAAATGCAGTGGATCGTTATTAAATTTTTCATTGAAAACGGCCAAGCTGGAGCTGGAACTGAACACCATGATCAGTCCGAATCCCACTAACAGCAAGGTAAGGATCAGCAGTTGAAAATCAGGCGTCCCTCTCTTCGGCTGAGGTTTGGTCGTATTCATAATGTTCGACCTTACGCTTCCAGAAGAGCTTTGAGCTCTTGAAGCTTCTTGGTTGCCACATTCATAACAGGCTGAGGAGCCATGGATTCATACTCAAGTCCGTGCGGGAACGTAGCTTTACCCAGGTATACCGCTTCGATTTTGAGGATGGTATCCGGTTTTTCGAGCTTGCCTTCAACCGCACGGGTGTTCATGCGCAGGAAGTACTCAGCCTGATTTTTTTTATCTTCGATTTTCAAGTCATATGTAGCACGGTAGTATTCCCACTGCCAACGAATGAAGCCAACTTTCTCAGCACATTCGTCAAGGTAAGCTAAATCACTGTGCAATCCGTCCAAGCCTGTATTTTCGAAAATCATGTGGTCGTAACCCCCTTAATTGTCCTTGCAAAGTTCTTTAATATGATAGTATGTTTCAGGAACTTGTGCAAGCCTGAAGCGCCCGTCACGCTTCATTTGAGACCTTTTATCCAGAAGAGATTTTGATAACGACAGGCATTCTTCTTTTCTGTTAGAATAAAAGAAAGTGAAAACGCTGTGAAATGTACGCTTTCCATTCCAGTGGTTATATATTCATAGGGCTTCAATTCAGATGAAGGGTGGAAATTACCTATGAATCGCATCGTTTACCGCACGGATTATTACGCAGTGGAAGAAAACACGCAGAAGGAAATTGTTGTGATGGACCAGATTCCGGAATCGGCGGCGGTGGTGGCTGTTTATCAGGGCTGTTTATTGTTGGTATGTCAGCATCGTGAAGCGGTTAATGAAATCACGTGGGAGCTCCCGGGCGGGACGGTTAAGCCGGGGGAGGAACGCGCGCTGGCCGTAAAGCGGGAGCTTGAGGAAGAAGCGGGTGTTCTTTGCAAGGATCTGACCTATATGAGTTGCGCTTATCCAATGGCTTCCCTGGCTAACCGCTGCGTGCATTATTATTTCACCGACGATTTGAAGGTGTCCGGCAAGAAGGAGTCGAATCAAGAGGATGACGAAGATGTGACAGCTGTGTGGGTTCCGCTCAGAGAGGTGTATCGCAAGATGAAGGAGGGCAGCCATATGGATGCGATGATCGGGCATGGACTGCTGTTAAGTAAGCTTTACGGATTTCTTGCGATCGATTGAGCCGCAATAATAGCGGGGAGAGGATGATGCAACTTGACGAAGGAAGTTTTTTGGGAGCAGTGGTTTCCACGGATGGTGGAATGGCGGCGTCATTTACATATGAACCCGGAGCTTTCGTTCCAGGAGAAAGAAACTTCAGCATTTATAGCGTCCCGGCTTCAGGAGTTGGGTCTGGAGGTCAAGACGAACGTAGGCGGGCATGGTGTTATAGGCATTCTAAAAGGGGATAAGCCCGGCAAGACCGTGGTGCTGCGGTCCGATATGGACGCACTGCCGATTGAAGACGGTAAAAGCTGTGAATACAAATCCAAGGTTCAAGGGGTTATGCATGCTTGCGGACATGATGGTCATGCCTCCATGCTGCTCGGTGCTGCGGCATATTACAGTACGTATCCGGAAGAGGTTCAGGGTGAGATTCGGTTTATGTTCCAGCCTGCGGAGGAAGTATGTCCCGGCGGAGCCGTGGAGATGATCAAGGATGGAGCGCTTGAAGGAGCCGACGTAGTGTATGGACTTCACCTGTGGTCGCCGTTCCCCGTAGGGACGGCAGCCAGTGCGCCAGGTCCGCTGATGGCAGCGGCAGATGAGTTCTTCATTGATATTACAGGGCGCGGAGGACATGGCGGGATGCCGCATGTTACGGCTGATGCCTTGGTGGCCGGTGCAGCGCTTGTCATGCAGCTCCAGACGATCGTAAGCCGTACCGTTGATCCGCTTCAGCCGGCCGTTGTTACGGTAGGAACCTTTCAAGCAGGGACGGCGCAAAATGTGATTGCCTCCACTTGCCGGATTACCGGAACGGTTCGCACATTCGACGAACATACCCGGGTTTTGATCCGGGAGCGGATCGAGCATATGGCCCGGACGGTTTCGGAAACCTACGGCACAGAGGCATCGGTTCGATATCTCGTCGGCTATCCGACCGTCGTAAATGATGAAGCAGAAACCGCGCGTTTCTTTCGGACGGCACCTAAGGTATTCGAAGCGGAGCAGGTGCTGGTCTCTCCTAAATTAATGCCTGCAGAGGATTTCGCTTACTATCTGCAAGAGATCCCGGGCTGCTTTATTTTCGTGGGGGCGGGTAACCCGGATAAGCAGGCGATTTATCCTCACCATCATCCGATGTTTGACTTTGATGAAGATGCGATGCGTTACGGGGCGAAGCTGCTGATAGAAATGGTATCGAGTTATCAGAATGGGGAATAGAACCCATAGAAAATCGCATTCATAGCGCATGAACCCTCGTATTTTGGAAATCCTATAAATCATAGGGGAAGTTCAGATCCATGACATTGGATGTGGGCTTCTTTTTTTAGCTCAGCTATGGAAAACGGAGATCCATATGATACGAGGAGGGAAAAATGGTGCACAACAAACCATGCATTGTCCAGCGGGATCGGACCATACTTCTTGAAACCACGCATGCTGAATTTGAGGCCGCACGAGAACAATTGGCGCACTATGCGGATTTGATCAAAAGTCCTGCAACTTTTCATACATATCGTTTGACCCCGTTGACGTTGTGGAATGCCGCCGCCGCGGGAATGACGGCAGAGATGATTTGCTCGAGTCTCCAATCGCTGTCAAGGTGGGACGTGCCGGCAGCGCTTCTGGAAGAGGTTGGACGGATCGTTGGCCGCTACGGGCAGTTGTCGCTGCTTCCGCATCCAACGCTTGACAATTCCTTGCTCCTGCGCAGTGAGGAGGAATCCGTGATGCAGGAACTGAAGTCCAAGCACTCTCTGGTGGAGATCGGGGTGCAGTTTATTTCGCCGAACGAGGCAGAGGTGTCTGCTGGCCGCCGTGGCGTATTAAAACAGGAGCTGACCCGGCTTGGCTATCCTGTTCTGGATCATGCGGGATATCTGGATGGACAATATTTGAACATCTTCTGGGCGGGAGAACGACCGGATACGAGAAGAAGTGAGGAATCGAGCGGAGAGTTGCCGGAAGAAGCTGATCATTCCATGGTTGTGAGACCGGGTAGTCAAGAATTCAAGCTTCGCGAGTATCAGCAGAAAGCTGTGGAATCCTTCAGGGATATCGGCGGTGAAGGAGGCAACGGTGTGCTCGTGCTGCCCTGCGGAGCCGGAAAGACGGTGATCGGCATGGCTGCCATGCGCGAGCTGCAGTGTGAGACGCTGATCCTTACCTCCAACACAACGTCTGTCAGACAATGGATCACCGAGCTGTTACACAAAACGTCGCTGTCTGTCGATGACATTGGTGAATATTCCGGTCAGCGCAAGGATGTTCGGCCAGTCACGGTAGCCACCTATCAAATTTTGACTCATCGCCAGGGAAAGGACGATGAGCAGCCGCATATGAAGCTGTTTAACGAACGCCGTTGGGGTTTGATCATCTATGATGAGGTTCATCTTCTTCCTGCTCCGGTGTTCCGTGCAACGGCCGATATTCAAGCAACACGCAGGCTTGGCCTGACGGCCACATTGGTTCGGGAGGATGGACGGGAGCATGACGTGTTCTCGCTGATCGGTCCCAAACGGTATGAAATGCCGTGGAAACGGCTGGAGGAACAGGGCTGGATTGCCTCGGTGGACTGCGTTGAGATGAAGGTGCCGATGCCGGAAGAACTCAAAGAAGCTTGCGGGGCTGCTGGCAAAAGGGAGCAGTATCGGCTGGCGGCCGAGAATCCGTCCAAGCTGCTAGTTGTAAAGCAGCTCGTGGATTTACACAAAGGAGCTCAAATCTTGGTCATCGGCCAATACCTGGATCAGCTCAATACTATTGCCCGGCAACTGGATGCACCCCTCATTACGGGACAGATGGCGCAGGATCAGCGGAATGAATGGTATAAGGCGTTTCGGGAAGGAGCCGTGCGCGTGCTTGTCGTTTCTAAAGTGGCTAATTTCGCAGTGGACTTGCCGGATGCTTCCGTTGCGATCGAGGTTTCGGGCAGCTATGGTTCAAGGCAGGAGGAGGCACAGCGGCTCGGACGCTTGCTGCGGCCGAAGCAAGGGGAGAACCGGGCTTATTTTTATGCAGTAGTCTCGGAGGATAGCCGGGAGGAGATGTTTGCCATACGGAGGCAGCTGTTCTTGATTGAGCAGGGGTATGCATATCACACGGTTCTGGCGAAGCCTCCGGGTTCTGTTGATCTGCGCGGGATTTCGGGGACTTCCCGGTTCGAATTATCTCGCGGGAAGGAGGCTACCTGGAGATGACGGACCAGCAGAACAGCGCGGGACGCTGCAGTTTAGACCAGCTTCATCCGAAGGAGCGTTCGGTTCTCCAACACATCTGGCGCCGATTTGCGGGACAGAGCTTTGACGACGACAGGCTGCGCTCCATGCATGTTCAGCGTCTAAGCGGGATGGAGGTGCAGCTCGCATTTGTATCCTTGCGGCAGCAGGGCTGGGTCCAGGCGGTCAAAAAAGGATGGAGCGAGAGGCTGTACTTTATCCCTTTTGACAAGCTGCAGACGCTTCAGGAGGCTTTCTGTCATCTGAAGCCTGAACCGCTTACCGCGACAGCCGTGAAGCTGCTGCAGGAAGGCAGGAGTGGCATCACAGTCGATCTGTTAAATGTACTCGTATATATTGCCAAGCATCACGCAGCTATGACCGGCAAAGGGGTTCTGCATAAGAAGCATATTCAGAGGCTTGGTAGCGTGGCAGAACTAACACCATCCGACGTGGAGGGACTTCTTCTCCGTTATGCCCATGATGAAGCTTACCCTCCTCATGTCGCGGTTATATTGGATCTGCTGCTCGCGTTTGAGCTGGCAGCTCCGGTGCAGGGCTCACTGAAGGCAAACACGGCCGCATTGCAGCATTGGCTGACACTTCCGCGTGAAGCGATGGACCGATTAGTGCTTCTTAACATGATGGAGCGCTATGTTCCGAATCAAGCGGAATATCAGCATTTTACCTGGCGGATATGCGATTCTTCTCTAACCAGAGGCATCTGGTTTGCCGTTGATCAGTTGCTGGCAAGCAGCATGGATCGGCCCGAAAGGGATGTGTCCAAGGCACAGAGCTTGTCGGTGGAGGATGCTGCTCCATGGGTACGGCTGCTGACCGGGTGCGGGTACACCGATCTTGGAGTCGATGAAGAAGGCAGGCTGCATTTTAGATGGCGTATGGATCCATCAGCTTTGCTGAGTGGGGGGAACCGCAATCATCCCGTGGAAGGGCAGTTCTTTATCCAACCGGATTTTGAAATATTGATCCCGCCAGATGTGTCTTATACGGTTAAATATACGGCTGCCATGTGCACGGAACGCATCTCGGATGATCTTATGACGGTTTACCGTCTGACCAGAGACTCTGTGGCACAGGCAGCGGAAGTAGGAATGGGACCGGAAAAGATACTGTCCTTCCTTAAGGAGCATGCGGGGACGGGGGTACCGGAGAACGTGCAGGCTGCGCTATGTCAGTGGGGCAAGGATACTGAAAGATCGTGGAATCCGGAGAACTTACCACAGGCGGGCATAACCCTGAAGGAAAGAGTCGAAGTCTTGGGCTGCGACGGATCGGATAATCGTTACCATGAGGCTCGTTATGTGTGCAATCCAGCCTGCGGATTGATGCTCCCTGCGCGCAGGGAGTTTGTTCTTGAGCTGGATGATTGCGTTCCGGATAGAGTTTCGATCGTTCCGGACCTGAATCATATTCCTGTGATGTGGACGCGGGATTGGCGATCGTATCACAGCTCGACGGCGAAGCAAATGATGGAGCAGGCACTTGAGTTGTCAGCCAAATTAGAGATAGCGATCGATGGCAGCCGCATGGAGTTTATTCCGTTTCAGCTTGAACGCCAGCCATGGAAAATTTCGGGTGCGCTATACGAACCGGATTCGGAAAAGATGGGGAGTACCGTGCAGTTAGGTGAAGGGGAATGGAAGGAAATGCGGCTTGTCGTTCCGTAAAAGCGTTTGAATTTCCCCTTCTTAAGATGCGAGCGTTATGCTATGATAAAAGAGTCCACTCCACCCAGGTGTGGGCCAAACTAATAGAAAAGCGGGATGAGTTCATGAGCGTATCGGAATTAAACACGGTCGATATGGCCGAGGTGCTCACCTATGCCTATGAAATAGGCGACATGATTAATGCTTCCGTCGAAGTGGCGGATTATCTATATTGGAAGCAGGAAGTAGAGAGTGATCCGACGATCCAGGCTTTGATCAGAAAGCTTGAATCCAAGAAAGAACTGTTTGATGAGACTCAGCGGTTCGGTCACTTCCACCCGAATTATCATTCGGCGAAGGATGAAGTAGCCGCAGTGGAATCCGAGCTGGAGGCGTACGAGCCTGTCGCACGGTTCAAGCAGGCCGAGAAGAATCTGGACGATTTGCTGCACTCGATGTCGGAGAGAATTGCTTTTTCGGTCTCCGAGAGCATCAAGGTTCCGGGCAATGATCCTCTTCCGAAGAAGGGATGCGGCAGCGGCGGAGCTTGTTCCTGCGGATAAGAGGCACACACTAGAGATAGAGATGAAAGTGAGGCGAGGAGCTTAGGATGTTGGCTGAACGGACCGGTTTTATTATATGGGTCAGCGATGTAAAGGCAGCAAGGAACTTGGAGAAATACGGCAGCGTACATTATATATCACGCCGTATGCATTATGTTGTCATGTACGTCAACGCTGACCGTGCCGAAGAGACAATGAAGAACATCCGGAGATTGTCCTACGTTCGTAAGATCGAGCGCTCCTACCGGAATGAGATTAAGACGGAGTACAGCAGCAAAGGGCCGGACAAGGCGAAGTTTTACGGCCCCTAGCCCACAGGCTGTACCGGACTTTGAAGTCAACGGTAATCGCATAGTTGGCGGATGAGCGTAAAGCGGCCCCTTCCCGGGGGGCCGCTTTTTTTGTATAAGCATGTCAGCAGTTTGCAGCTTTCGCTTTTTGTGGAAATTCCATCGCTCACCTCCGCTGCGCAAAGTTTATTATGGAATGGGGACGATAGATTGGCATAAATCGGAATCTTGTTTGATAAAATAGTATAAATACGGTACAATTTACACTTTAATTGGTCCATCATTCCATATGACGTTGCACCTTCCCACACAGGATACAACTAGAGCTTTTTCTAAATTTTCGGTGATTGTTCACAAGAAACGATGTTTCAATCTTGTGAATACTAGTGGAATGATGTAATATGTTGGGTATATATACATAGATACAAAGACCCATTTGGTGGAGAGTGATATTCCATGCGCGACAAAGGGACTGAGCGGTGGAGCACCTATGAGCCGTTTTATATTACGTTAAATGATAAAAAGGTAGCCGACATCGTGATTACCAACCATGCGAAGAGCCGTTATACAGACCGGGTGGAGGGCAATGACACATCCCATGAGGAGATCGGAACCTGGATGTGGGAATGCCTGAAGCAGGACCGGATCGTGCCGTATTATCGTAACGAACAGGACGTCTATCTGATTGATGACGACCTGGTTGTTGTGGCGGAGTTTTCGGAGCTGGAGCATGAGCGTGATCTGATTGGCAATCCACTGCATCGGATGATCATTGTAACTTTTCTGGGACGTATGTCTGAAACCATTGAGCTTCGTGATTTGAAGTCTTATTACTCATGGCTTCGCCATTCGCGTCGTATGACACTGATCAAGAACAGCCGTAAGCGTAAATAGAGATGAACCATAATTCATGATGTGGCATGCGAGCGTAAGCGCGGATGTCTTTTTTTGTATGCGCTGCTGTGATCCGTTACAATGATAAAACAAGAGAGGCAGCGAGAGGGGAACCGATGTTATGAACTTTCATCAACTACATATTTTTTACACGGTCGCCGAGCGGGGGAGCTTTTCCGCTGCCGCGCAGGCGCTCCACATGAGTCAGCCGGCCGTGACGATGCAGGTGCAAGCGCTGGAGGAATACTTCGGGACAAAGCTTCTTAATCGTTCCACCAAACGCATGGAATTGTCCGAGGCAGGGATGACGCTGCTTCCTTTTGCACGACGGAGTCTGGAGTTGTCTCAGGAAACGGATGCGGCGATGGCCGCTTTCTCGAACAAACTTCAGGGAAGGCTGCAGCTCGGGGCGAGCCTGACCATCGGAGAGTATGTTCTGCCCCGTTTGCTGGGTCCTTTTGGACGGGAGTATCCGGACATATCCATTATGCTTAAAGTGATGAACACCACGCAGATTCTTGAGGAAATCGCAAGCCACCAATTGAATTTCGGGTTGATTGAAGCCCCGGTGGAACATCCGGATATGGTGCTCGATGCGGTCATGGAGGATGAGCTCAAACTGATTGTACCCTCAGGGCATCCACTGGCGGCAAGGGAAGACAAAATCTATCTGGAGGAAGTGCTGGCCTATCCGTTTGTCCTTCGCGAGAAGGGATCGGGGACCCGGCAGGTCATGGAGGATGTTCTGCTGGAGCGGGGGTTTGACCCCGGGAGCATACAAACGGTAATGGAGCTTGGCAGCACAGGGGCGGTGAAATCGGCCGTAGAGGAAGACCTCGGCATTACGATGCTGTCGATCTCAACGGTCAAACATGAAACTGCGCTCGGTTTAGTCAAAATGATTGATATTGCCGATGCCTCGTTTAAACGGAACTTTTATTCGATACAATTGCGTTCAGCGCTGCTGCCCATGTCAGCCATAACGTTTCTGTCCTATCTAAGGGAGCGTCAGCGCTAGGCAAAGGCATATCGGAACTGGCAGCAAAGAAAGGAGATGGAGCAGGATGGACCAAACGACGGAGCGGATGGGCTGTGATCTTCATTCCCACACCCAGGCATCGGATGGAATGAATCGTCCCTCAGAGAATGTGCAGCTTGCCTTCGAGCGGGGACTGGGAGCGCTGGCGATAACGGATCATGACACAGTGGCTGGCGTCGAGGAGGCGTTGCAGGCGGGAGAACGATTGAACATGGTCGTCGTTCCGGGCGTGGAAATCAGCACCATGGCCGGAGGAACGGATATACATGTCCTTGGCTATTATGTAGATTACCGGGATCCCGTGTTTCTTGAACGTCTGGCAGAGCTGCGACGAACAAGGGAACAACGCAATGAGCGCATCATAGATAAACTTCAGGAGCTGGGAATTGAGCTTACGATGGAGGAAGTAATCAAAGGGTTGGGACGGCCGCTTGAGCCTGATGAGAGCATCGGGCGCCCGCATATTGCGGATGCGCTGGTTTTGAAAGGACATGCCCTCCATCTGAGGGATGCCTTTGATCGTTATCTAGCGCAAGGCGCAGCGGCCTACGTCCCTCAGCCGCGAATTCATCCGAAGGAGGCCTGCGAATGGATTCGCGAGGCCGGCGGAGTACCGGTGCTTGCGCACCCGGGGCTGTACGGTGACGATGGATTGGTAAGAGAGGTAATCCAAGCGGCTGCGTTTAAGGGAATTGAGGTTTATCATTCCGATCATGAAGCCCCGGATGAGCTGCGGTATTTGGCAATGGCCAAGGAATACGGCTTAATCGTCACAGCCGGATCGGATTATCATGGCGTGAGGCAGGGCCAGGTATTTCATGGGGATATCGGCAGTCGGCAGGTGCCTATGCAGGTGCTGGAACAGCTTCAGCAGGCGCAAGCTAAATCATAAACGGGTACCCTGGCAGGTCAGTTGATCTGCCAGGGTACCCGTTTCTTTGTGTAGCGATGCCACTGTGTTTGAGCTTGTATTAATTTCGGTTGTTTTTCACCGAATTGGGCAGGGCCTTGATCTGCTGCTCGTTCGGTGTGACGAACAAGGTTTTCTGATTGTCATAGATGACAAATCCGGGCTTGGCTCCATTCGGCTTGCGAACATGTCGAATGAGTGTGTAATCGACCGGCACGCTGCTCGATTCTTTAGCCTGGCTGTAATAAGCGGCAAGCTGAGCCGCTTCCTGCAGCGTGGCGTCACCGTAATCGCTGCTTCGGATGACGACGTGAGAGCCTGGAATATCCTTGGTGTGCAGCCATGTATCATTGGAGGATGCGAGACGGTTGGTCACATATTCGTTCTGAAGGTTGTTTTTGCCAACGTAGAGCTCGACACCTTCGGATGAAGTATAGACATGCAGCGTCGGCTTGTCATTTTTTTTCTTTTTCTTGGCTTTGCGGTTTCGATCTCTCAAATATCCCTGTTGAATCAGCTCGTCGCGTATTTCGTCGATATCGTTCAAGGAAGCGTGCGCCAGCTGCTGCAGCAGGTTTTCGATATAATCAATCTCTTCACGGGTCTTAATCAGCTGCTCATCGATGACGGCGAGGCTATTTTTGTATTTGTTGTATTTTTTAAAGTAACGCTGCGCATTGTCCGATGGAGTCAAAAGCGGATCCAGTGGAATGGTAACGGAAGCTTGGTCCTCATCATAGAAGTTGGTCAGCTTTGCTTCCCGGTCTCCCTTCTGAATCTGATGCAGCGAGGCGAAGAGCAGCTCGCCATAGATGCGATACCGGTCTGCATCACCGGCTTCCTCCAAATCGGCATTCAGGTTATTCAGCTTCTTGATGTTCTTGGTTCGTTCATTCTGGAGGAACCGAAGCAGGTCGCTGACCTTCTGCTTAACCGTATCCCGCTGCGCTTTATCACCATAATAATCCTCCAAGCATTGACTGACGGAGTCGTAGGTTGCGGCTTCTCCTGCCAGGAGGCTTAACGGAATGACGGAGAAGACCGATTTCCCCGTTCCATTCAGGCCTGTAACCGGGGTATATTGATGGCTCCGAACTAATTCCATGATCTCGTCGAAAGTGCTCCACAGGCTGCCGCAGTCCTTCTCCGTTTCCTCTTCGGCAGATGCATGAGCGCCCGTGCGGTGGGTTATCTCCTGGGCTGCCAGAGGGCTTAGACCGCTGAATGTCCCTACGAGCCACGGAACGGCTTGCTCCTCACTCATCAAACAAGCTTCCCGGAAAGCTTCCTGCCCGGTTTCCAGCGGATTAAGTTTGTGCTGCTCCGGCGGATTCGTGTAGGAGAACCCGGGCATAACCACTCTGTAACTGCTGATGGACGGGGTTACGTGATGGATGCCGTCCAGAATGGTGCCGTTTGCGGGATCGAGCAAAATAATGTTGCTGTGTCTGCCCATTAGCTCGATGATGATTTTTTTGGAGGATATATCCCCGAGCTCGTCACGCTGACGGATCGTAATATGAATAATCCGTTCCATGCCGACCTGCTGGATGTCCTCGATGATGCCGCTCTCGCAATGCTTGCGCAGGACCATGCAGAACATCGGGGCTTCAGCCGGATTCACAAACGTCTCCTGTGTCAGATGCACCCGGGGATATGTAGGGTTGGCCGATAGCAGCAATTTGGCATTTCCTTGTTTTGTGCGCATATGAAGGACGATGTCCCGATCGTTCGGCTGATATATTTTATTGATCCGCGCACCCTGGCATGATTGAAGCTCATGCACGATTGCGCGTGTGACAATACCGTCTAATGCCATCATTCATTCTCCTATCTGTCTGTTACCCTTCCTAATCGTACTTCTCTATGATGCCATATTTCCCTCAAAAACTTAAGGCCCCTTCTGTGATAATTCAGGACCTGTCCGAATACATTTACGTAGAAAGGGTGGAAAAGCTGTCATCCGCCGGAACTTGCAAAACAACCGGGAGGGAATGGAAGCATGGAACAAAAGCAATGGCACCAGATGGATGTGGAAGAATTGCAGCAGGTGCTGCAAGTGCGTCCGCAGCAGGGCCTCACGGAAGAGGAGGCAGGGGAGAGACGGAAAAAAAGCGGCTATAACGAGCTCTCCGAGGGCGTTAAAATTTCTCCATTTGTTCTGTTCTTGAATCAATTTAAGGATTTCATGGTGTTGGTGCTCCTTGGAGCCACCCTGGTGTCCGGCCTGCTGGGCGAGTATCTGGATGCTGTAACGATTGTAGCCATCATTCTGATCAACGGGATTCTTGGCTTCGTTCAGGAGTTTAGAGCAGAGCGCTCGCTCCGGGCATTAAAGCAGCTGTCCGCACCTACGTCCAGGGTGATTCGGGACGGGAAAGTGGTTCAGCTTGCGGCAAAAGAGCTCGTGCCGGGCGATGTGGTACTGGTCGAGAGCGGCGACCGGATTCCGGCCGATGTTCGCTGGCTCGAAATCAGCAGCTGCAGCGTCGAGGAATCGGCATTAACCGGAGAATCCCTGCCGGTTAACAAACATGCCGAGCCGATAAGCGATGCGGATGTTCCGCTGGGTGACCGCAAGAACATCGGATTTATGGGCACGATGGTGGCCCGAGGCACAGGCAAGGGCGTTGTCATTCGCACAGGAATGGACACGGAGATGGGCAAAATCGCCGATCTGATCCAGAATACGGAATCCCAGGAGACTCCACTACAGCATCGCCTGGAGCAGCTTGGCAAAATTTTGATCGGCGTGTCGTTAGGCCTGACGATTCTGGTCGTTCTTGCAGGCATTCTGCATGGACAGCCTGCTGCGGGCATGTTCCTCGCAGGCGTCAGCCTCGCGGTTGCCGCTATACCTGAAGGTCTGCCGGCGATCGTAACCATTGCCCTCGCACTGGGCGTGCAGCGGATGATTAAACGCAAAGCGATTGTGCGCAAGCTGCCATCCGTGGAGACGCTTGGCTGCGCGTCCGTGATCTGCTCAGATAAAACCGGAACGCTTACCCAGAACAAAATGACGGTGACCCAAGTCTGGCTGGGAGACCGATCATTGGAAGTAACTGGACAAGGTTATGACCCGACGGGTCAGATCCTCCACCGAGGCAAGCCTGTTGAACTGAGATCGGATCAGGGACTGCGCAGGCTGCTGCAAATTAGCGGGCTGTGCAACAATGCCGAGATTTATGAGAACGTGCAGGAAGAAATGCGGAACAAGCGGAAGAGCAAGGAAGAACCGGCAGCCGCTGCCTGGGAACTAAAAGGGGACCCGACAGAGGGAGCGCTGCTGACGCTATCGTCCAAAATGGGATTAAACCGGAGCAGCCTGAATTCTGTCTATCAAAGAGATAAAGAGTTCCCGTTTGATTCGGAACGGAAGCTGATGTCTGTCATCGTCAGCCATCAGGGCGGACGCTTGTTGTGTACGAAGGGCGCCCCGGATGTCCTGCTTGATGCCTGTACCTATATAATGTGGGACGGCAATATCGTCCCGCTCACTGGGACGCTCCGTCAGAAGGTGCTTGCAGCCAATGAAGGCATGGCTTCCGATGCACTGCGCGTGCTTGGCCTGGCGTATCGGGATCTGCGCTCTTACGATAAGCCCGAAACGGAGAAAGAGGCGGAGAGTCAGCTTATTTTTGTTGGACTGGCAGGGATGATTGACCCGCCGCGCCGCGAAGTGCGAGATGCGATTGCGACTTGCCGCCGTGCGGGCATCAAGACCGTAATGATAACAGGCGATCACCGGACAACGGCAGAAGCAATCGCCGCCCAGCTTGGCATCCTTCCAAGGAACGGTCTGTCGATGTCGGGTCAAGAGCTGGCACGGCTGGATGACAAGGAGCTGGATGCGAAGGTGGATCAGACCTTTGTTTATGCCCGTGTGTCACCGGAACATAAACTCCGTATCGTCAAGTCGCTTCAGCGCAAAGGGCATGTAGTTGCCATGACGGGAGACGGCGTGAATGATGCACCGGCGATCAAGGCAGCGGATATCGGGATTGCAATGGGGATTACCGGAACAGATGTAACCAAAGAAGCTTCGTCACTGGTGCTCAGCGACGACAATTTCTCCACGATTGTTTCGGCGATCGAGGAGGGGCGTAGCATCTATGAGAACATCCGTAAATTCATCCGTTATTTGCTTGCTTCCAATGTTGGTGAAATTCTGACGATGTTTTTTGCCATGATGCTGGGCCTGCCGCTTCCGCTTGTTCCGATCCAGATCTTGTGGGTGAACCTGGTCACCGACGGCCTCCCGGCAATGGCGCTTGGCGTGGATCAGCCGGAGAAGGATCTGATGGAGCACAAACCGCGGGGAGCCAAGGAAAATATTTTTGCAAGACGTCTTGGCTGGAAAATCATCAGCCGCGGTATATTGATCGGCCTGTGTACACTCGGCGCCTTCTGGGTCACGCTGCGCATTGCGCCAAACGATCCCGCCCAGCTGGCCAAAGCGCAGTCCGTTGCCTTTGCTACACTCGTCATGGCACAGCTGATCCATGTGTTTGACTGCCGCAGCTCGCGGTCGATTTTCCACCGCAATCCGCTCCAGAACAAAGCCCTGGTGCTGGCCGTGCTGTCCTCGATCTTACTGATGCTTGGCGTGATGTACATCGAGGCGCTTCAGCCGATCTTCAAAACGGTTCCGCTCGGTCTGAAGGAATGGGCGCTTACGCTCGTGGCTGCCGGGATCCCTACGTTCCTGATGGGGGCGGGAAGCGTGTGGGGAGGCAGACGGAATCGCAACCGCCGCAGCATGATGACGAAGAGTGCAAATATTTCGGCGTAAAATGAATGGATGGCCCATCCCTTCTGCGATAAACTATGCACAAGCGTAGCAATTGCAGAGGAGATGGGTTTTTACTATGGAATTTACGAAAATGCACGGACTTGGCAACGACTTCGTTGTTGTATACGGCGAACAAGAACTTCCTAATGATGCGTCCGAACGGGCTGTGAAGCTGTGCCATCGCTTCTTCGGTATCGGTGCTGACGGACTTGTATATATATTGCCCTCCCGTAAGGCGGACTTCATGATGCGAATTATGAACTCGGACGGCTCCGAAGCCGAGCAGTGCGGCAACGCCATTCGCTGTGTCGCGAAGTATGTATATGATCACGGGCATATCAACCGTGAGGAGATAACGATAGAAACCATCGGTGCCGGAGTGCAGCAGGTTCGCCTTACGGTGCAGGATGGTCAAGTGAGCAGTGTGCGGGTAGACATGGGCGAGCCTGTACTGAATGGACTGAGTGTGCCAACAACCATTGATCTCAACCCGGTTGTGGATCATCCCGTTGAGGTGGACGGCCGGGAGTTCCGTTTCACTGCAGTATCCATGGGTAATCCGCATTGCGTGATTTATGTTGACGATGCTGTTAACTTTGATCTGGGTACATGGGGACCTAAGCTGGAGGTGCATCCGCTGTTCCCGAGAAAGATTAACGTGGAGTTTGCGACCGTGAATTCACGGGATCAAGTGGATATGCGGGTATGGGAGCGCGGCGCAGGTCCGACCCTGGCTTGCGGAACGGGCGCATGTGCGACGCTGGTATCGTCTGTGCTAAATGGATCAACAGACCGCAGCGCAACGATATCCCTGAAAGGCGGAGACTTGTTTATCGAGTGGGATGAGAACGACAACCATGTCTATATGACAGGCCCAGCCGAGCTCGTGTATAAAGGAACGTTAGCCATTTAAGGCACAGCTGTTGGCAATTAGGCACGATTGCGAGATAAAAACTAGCATTTTATAAAGTTTGTCCTGTAGGGGTGGACACGGTAGGGAGGCCTTTGGAAGGTCTCCCTTTTGTCTCTTTATCTTTATGAGAGTTTTATGATACATTAGTTGAAAATAAATGTCAGGTGGAGGGAAAACGCGATGAAACCGGATCTTCGGCAGGCATGGGAGAATCAGGTACTGGTCGGTGACGGCGCGATGGGTACTTATTTATATCAAAAGGGATTTCCTGTAGGCATATCATATGAAGAACTGAATTTAACCTCCCCGGAGGTCATCGGGAACGTTCATCGCCAGTATGTTGAAGCTGGTGCTCAGGTGATCGAGACGAACACGTTCTCTGCCAACTACGACAAACTGTCCAAATACGGTTTGGAGACGAGGGTAGAAGAGATTAACCGTGCAGGTGTAAGAATCGCCCGTGAAGCTGCCGGTAATCACGGATACGTAGTGGGGGCTGTGGGCTCCATTCGGGCAGGCAAAAGAAACAACATTTCTACCAGCGAGCTGAAGCGTTACTTCGAAGAGCAGCTGAAGGTTCTGATATCGGAAGGCGTTGACGGCATCCTGCTGGAGACGTTCTATGACGTGGACGAAATGCAGCTGGCGTTGGCGCAGGCGCGAATGCTGAGTGATATTCCGGTAATCTGCCAGTTTGCGGTCGAGGATATAGCCCGTACGCTGGACGGCTTCACGATGCCGGATGCTTACCGCATCCTGAGCCAGGAAGGCGCGGACATCATCGGCTTCAACTGCCGGACCGGTCCTAACGGCATTATGCGCGCGCTGGAAACCTTGAACGGCGTTATGAATCTTCCGGCATCGGTCTACCCTAATGCGGGGATCGCCGATTACGTGGACGGAGAATACCGTTATGGCGCGAGTCCGGAGTATTTCGGCAAGACGGCCCTGGAGTTTGCGGATCGGGGCGCCAGAATTATCGGCGGCTGCTGCGGAACCACACCGGAGCATATTTCAGAAATCTCCTTGGCCTTATCCGGGTACGTGCCTTCATCGCTGCCAGTCGTTGAAGAGGCTGAGGTCAACCGCATCGTGATCCATGAGTCGGCTCAAGAGCAGTTTTATGAGCGCAGCGGGGAACCAACAATCGTAGATATCGTGAAGGAGCGTCACACGGTTATCGTAGAGCTGGACCCTCCAAGGGATCTGGATATCACGAAGTTCATGAAAGGTGCGGAAGCTTTGAAAAAAGCCGGTGCCGACGCCTTGACCCTGGCTGACAATTCGCTGGCCGTAACGCGTATGAGCAACATGGCGCTCGGTCATCTGGTACAGGCGCGCACAGGTCTGCGGCCCTTGATTCATATCGCTTGCCGTGACCGCAATCTTATCGGAACGCAGTCGCATATGATGGGCTTCGATGCTCTTGGCATCGATCACGTGCTGGCCGTGACAGGGGATCCGGCGCGATTCGGAGACTTGCCGGATTCCAGCTCGGTTTATGACATGACCTCATTTGAAATCATACGAATGATCAAACAACTGAATGATGGCATTGCCTTCTCGGGCAAGCCGCTCAAGCAAAAAGCCAAGTTCGTTGTCGGGGCCGCATTTAATCCCAATGTCCGGCATCTCGACAAGGCGGTTGCACGCCTGGAGAAGAAGATTGCCTCCGGTGCGGATTATGTGATGACGCAGCCTGTGTACGACCCCGAGCTGATGGTTAGACTTAGAGAAGCGACAGCTTATTTGGAGATTCCAATCTTTATCGGCATCATGCCGCTGGCAAGCGGACGGAATGCGGAGTACCTGCACAATGAGGTGCCGGGCATTCAGCTGTCGGACGAAGTTCGGAGCCGCATGGCCGGGCTTGAAGGTGAAGCGGGACGGGCCATGGGCGTCAAGATCGGCAAGGAGCTGCTGGACGTGGCAACAGAGCATTTTAACGGCATCTACTTGATGACTCCGTTTATGTTCTATGAAATGAGTGTGCAATTAATGGAGTATGTCTGGGAGAAATCGGGCCGCCGATTGACCCCCTTGTTTCATTAATAATTATCAATTACAATAGTGTAATGGATGTGATTCCGATGTCATTGAGCATGACCGGATATGGGCAATCCGTTGTCGATTTTCAAGGTTACAATATCTCTTTCGAATTGAAGTCTGTCAATCACAGGTATTGTGAGATCGTCTTTCGAATGCCTCGTGAATGGGCATGCTTCGAGGATTCGCTTCGAAGGGCGGTACAGAGCCGAATCGGTCGCGGACGGATTGATGTTTATATTAACAAGGAAAACAACGGCGAGTCCCAGGGTGCTGTGCTGAACCACGCTATGGTTAAGGCATATTTGCAGGCTGCCGAGGATTTGAAGTCATACGGAATTAAGGGAGATCTGGCGGTGCGGGATATTATGTCGCTGCCAGATGTTCTTGTTAGTCCGAGCGGACTTCCCATGGATGAAGCGCAGCAGAAGTTATGGAATGATGCGCTTCTTCAAGGTCTTGAGCAAGCGTTGGACGGTCTGATGCAAATGCGCGGCAGGGAAGGGTCTTTTTTGGTGAGGGACATCGAACAGAGACTTGACCGCCTGCAGCTGCTCCACCGCGAGATGACCGAGCTCGCTCCAGACGTGCCGGAAGAATACCGGAAGCGTCTGCGGCAGCGCATCGAGTCGCTTGCTGAGGGGGCGCTTGCTGTTGATGAACATATATTCGGAATGGAAGTCGCTCTGTTTGCCGAACGTTCCAATGTGGACGAGGAGCTGATTCGTCTTCACAGTCACTTGGAACAGTGCAGGGAGCTGCTTCATCAGAAAAATCCTGTAGGCCGTAAATTGGATTTTCTGATTCAGGAAATGAACAGAGAAGTCAATACGATTGGATCGAAGGCCAATCATCTGACTCTGGTAAACCGTGTTGTCGAAATGAAAGCGGAACTGGAGAAGATTCGTGAGCAAGCCGCCAATGTGGAATAACCGCAGCTTCATCGGCAAATAAGAGTCAAATGTATAGGGGGAGCAACCGCACTATGGCAATCAAACTTATTAATATTGGCTTCGGAAACATCGTATCGGCCAATCGAATCATCTCAATCGTGAGTCCTGAATCGGCTCCGATCAAGAGGATTATTCAAGAAGCACGGGACCGTCATATGCTGATCGATGCTACATATGGCCGAAGGACACGGGCTGTTATCATTACCGATAGCGACCATGTGATTTTATCGGCTGTGCAGCCTGAAACGGTGGCTCACCGTCTGTCCAGCAAAGATGACGACAACGACGAATAAGATGGGGAGTACTATGTCTAAAGGATTATTGATTGTATTGTCCGGTCCTTCCGGGGTGGGAAAAGGAACCGTTTGTACGGCGCTTCGCAGCCGGGTTCCGGAATTGGTGTATTCGGTGTCGGCAACGACACGGTCGCCGCGGCTCGGTGAGGTAAATGGTGTGAACTATTTTTTCAAAAGTCGCGAGCAATTCATGGATATGATTGACAATGATCAGCTGCTTGAATATGCGGAATACGTCGGGAACTATTATGGGACCCCGCGTGATTTTGTGGAAGAAACATTAGCCACTGGCAAGGATATTATACTGGAGATCGAAGTGCAGGGTGCACTGAAGGTGAAGGAGAAGTTTCCGGATGGTATCTTTGTGTTTCTCATGCCGCCGTCGCTGGATGAATTGAAAGACCGAATCCAGGGCCGGGGAACAGAGAGTCAGGCTACAATCGACCATCGTATGTCCGTAGCTGTTGACGAAATCAATCTGCTGCAGCATTATGATTATGCGGTAGTGAATGATGAAATCAATCTCGCTTGTAAGAGAATAGAATCTATCATTATAGCCGAACATTGTAAGGTGAGAAAGTAAGCTGTCTGTCTGTTCATAGACGGCATAAACTTTCAAGTAAAATAAGAAGAGGTGCTTCGACTGTGTTATATCCATCCATTGATGAAATGATGAATAAGGTAGACAGTAAATATTCTCTTGTGGTTGCGGCTTCCCGCCGTGCACGCCAATTGCGTGAAGGAGAAGTTAGCGAGTTGAAACATCCGAAATCTCATAAGTATGTCGGTGTCGCTCTGGAAGAGATCTACGGCGATTACGTGAAGATTGAGAAGGGCCAGGACTAGGACTTTTTCCGACATTTGAATACAACAGCGTTAGCGCGCAAAAATGTGACAACCGAAAGGTTGTTATTTTTTTGACAAGATATGATAGTGTAACTTTCAGACCAATCGAAAGCGGGGGATTGTCATGTTGAACGGAAAAGTCATCGTACTTGGCGTTACAGGTGGCATTGCCGCGTATAAAGCAGCGACTTTATGCAGCAGGCTTGTCCAGAGGGGAGCGGATGTGCACGTCATTATGACGGAATCGGCGAAGCAGTTCATTCCGGAATTAACGCTGCAGACTCTGACCAAAAACCCGGTTTATAGCGATACTTTTGATGAGAGGGACCCGTCGGTAGTCTCGCATATCCACTTGGCCGACTTGGCCGATCTGGTGCTGATCGCTCCAGCAACTGCGAATGTTATTGGTAAAATGGCGCACGGCCTGGCAGACGACATGCTGACCACAACGCTGCTTGCGACCACTGCACCCGTCATGATCTCACCGGCGATGAATGTGCATATGTACACGCATCCGGCCGTTATGGCGAATATGGAGACGCTGGTTTCCCGCGGAGTGGCCATGATTGAACCCGGAGAAGGTCTTCTGGCATGCGGATATGTCGGAAAGGGACGGATGGAAGAGCCGGATACGATCGTTGACGTGGTTGAACGGTTCTTCAATGATCAAGCATCTCAGCTGGAAGAGGTGAGCGTGAGCACGGGAAGCGAGTCTCTTGGCCCATTGCAAGGTAAAAAAGTGGTTGTCACGGCTGGGGGTACGGTAGAGCGTATCGATCCGGTCCGTTATATCACGAATGATTCTTCCGGAAAAATGGGGTTTGCGATTGCTAAAGCTGCCCAAATGCTGGGAGCGGATGTTCACCTCATTGCCGCCCACACGGATGAAGCTCCGCCTGAGGGAATCTCCACGGAAAAGGTGGAATCGGCTCAGGAGATGTACGAAGCGGTGCTTCGCGTGTTTGAGAACAGTGATATCGTTGTTAAGGCGGCAGCTGTCGCTGATTATCGCCCGGCGGAAATTGCAGCGTCCAAGATCAAGAAGCGCGGCGAGACCATGACGCTTGAGCTTGTAAAAACAACGGACATTCTGGAGAGTCTGGGGCGCCGGAAAACCTCGCAATTCTTGATCGGGTTTGCCGCAGAGACGGATAGCGTGGAGCAGTTTGCCCAAGAGAAGCTGAAGCGTAAAAACTGCGATCTGATCGTTGCCAACGATGTTACGCAGGAGGGCGCGGGATTTGGCACGGATACCAACAGCGTTCATATCTTTGACGCAGAGGGGCTGGTATTGCAGCTTCCCGTAATGTCCAAGGAGGAAGTGGCCCTGAGGCTCTTAACGCTGGCGGCGGAGCGGTTACCCGGGAGGTTATCCTAATGGAAATGGCCCGTGTAATTGTGGACGTGCCGTCCAAGGATACGGACCGGCCTTTTGATTATTTGATCCCGGAGGATCTGCGCCCCTGGATTGAGGTAGGAAGCCGTGTCGGAGTGCCCTTTGGACACCGTACGCTGCAGGGTTTCGTGGTTTCTCTGCATCCGCGTCCCGAGATGGATACGGCCAAAATGAAGCCGATTCAGGAAGTGCTCGATGTGATGCCGCCTCTTTCTCCTGAACTTATTGAGGTCGGGGAATGGATGAAGGAGCGCTATGCTTGCCGTCATATATCTGCTCTCCAATCGATGCTGCCAACGGCGCTGAAAGGAAAAGCGGAGCGCTATATTTCCCTTGCCCATTCTGATATGGACATGGACAGCACAGAGGAAGCGGACGGACTATTTGCTATCCTGCCCGAGAGTGAGCTGGAGCAGCAGATCATCCGGTTTGTCGGTCAGAAGGGCGAGGTGTCGCTTCAGCAGCTATCCCGGGCGTTTCCGGATGGGGCTGCAACGATAAAAGCGCTGATCGGCAGAGGACGGCTCAGTGAATTTCAGCAGATCAAGGATAAACTGCAGAAAAAAACGATGAAGGCGATAGAGCTTGCCGTTTCGAGCGAGGAAGCGAGCACGGCTTTAGCGTCTTTTCCGGCGAAGGCTCAGCGTCAGAAGGAAGTGCTCCAATATATTTTGGAGATGGAGGACTTTCTGCCGATATCGCAAAAGGATCTGCTGCAGACGCTTGGCGTCACAGCGGGTACCGTCAAAGCGCTTGCTGACAAAGGGCTGATTACCCTTGAAGATGTCGAAGTGTTTCGCGACCCATACAGAGGGCGGAACTTCACGCCGAGCACCCCATTGGCGCTCACGCAGGAGCAGCAGGTGGTGTACCGCAGCATCGTGAATAAGCTTGACGAACGTGAGCATGGCGTATTTCTGCTGCATGGGGTTACAGGCAGCGGCAAGACGGAAATCTACCTGCAGACCATTCAGCGCTGCCTGGAACAGGAGCGTCAGGCGATTGTTCTGGTTCCGGAAATATCGCTCACCCCGCAAATGGTGGAACGATTCAAAGCCCGCTTTGGCGACCGCGTGGCCGTCATGCACAGTCGGCTTTCGGACGGTGAACGCTATGATGAATGGCGCAAAATAAGGGAAGGCCGCGCCTCTGTAGTTGTGGGTGCCCGATCGGCGGTGTTTGCGCCGTTTGATCGCCTAGGTCTGATCATTATGGATGAAGAGCATGAAACATCATATAAACAGGAAGAAACACCGAAGTACCATGCCAGGGACGTTGCGATTCACCGGGCCTCGCTGACCGGCGCTGCCGTCATTTTAGGCTCTGCAACGCCTTCGCTTGAGAGCTATCATGCGGCAAAATCGCAGGCGCAGGATCATTTTGCGCCGCAGCTGCTGGAGATGCCAAGCCGCGCGCTGGGGAACCGGCTGCCGGAGGTGCAGATCGTGGATATGCGGGAGGAGCTGCGTGATGGAAACCGCTCTATGTTTAGCCGTTCCCTGCATGCAGCGATTACAACGCGGCTTGAACGCGGAGAACAGACGGTACTGCTTCTGAATCGGCGGGGCTACTCTACGTTTGTGATGTGCCGGAGCTGCGGATATGTGGCAGGTTGTCCGGAATGCGATATCTCGCTGACCTATCATCAGAAATCGAACAATCTGCGCTGCCATTATTGCGGTTATGCGGCACAAGCACCAGAGGTGTGTCCGGATTGCGGAAGCGAGCATATACGCTATTTCGGTACGGGCACACAGCGCGTCGAGGAAGAATTGGCCAAGCTGTTTCCCGGGATACGCGTCATTCGAATGGATGTGGACACGACCACAGAGAAGGGCTCCCACGAGAAGCTGCTTAAGCAATTTCGAGATAAAAAGGGAGACGTCCTCCTCGGCACCCAGATGGTCGCCAAAGGACTGGATTTCCCGGATGTTACCTTAGTCGGTGTCATTACAGCCGATTCGGCGCTGAACCTGCCCGATTTCCGGGCTGCCGAGAAGACGTTCCAGCTTCTCACTCAGGTTGCCGGACGTGCCGGGCGCCATCAGCTGCCTGGTGAAGTGGTCATCCAGTCGTATACTCCGGAACATTATTCGATCATTCACGCGAGCAGCCATGATTATTTATCCTTCGTCAAGGACGAACTGAAGCACCGCAAGGCGCTCCACTACCCGCCATATTGCAGGCTGATACTGGTGACGCTGTCCCATGAGCAGCTGCCGCTGCTGGTTAGAATGGCGGAGAATTTTGCCGCTGCCATAAAAAGCGAATCCGACCGGCGAGGATGGTTCGGAAGCCTGGACCGGTTTGACGCGAGCGCGCTCGATATACTGGGTCCCGTGGCTTCGCCAATTCCGCGGTTAAAAAATAGATACAGATTTCAATGTATGATAAAATGGCGGGGAACGATGGATGCCGTCTCGCTGGTGCGTGTGGTTGCCGAGAAGCTTCAGGATTCGGCGCGGGACAGCAAACTCCAAATCAGTATTGACGTTGATCCGCAAATGTTAATGTAATACCGCATATAATGATGAAAAGCACAAGGATGGTGTCGTATACATGGCGATTCGAATTATCGTTAAAGAACCGGATGAGGTTCTTCACAAGAAGGCAAAGGAAGTTACCAAAATCACGCCGAACGTACAAAAGCTGCTGGATGACATGGCAGATACGATGTACGATGCAGATGGCGTGGGGCTGGCTGCGCCGCAGGTCGGCATATTGAAGCGTCTGATCGTCATTGATGCTGGCGACGAGCACGGTCTCATCAAGATGATCAATCCAGAGATTGTGGAGAGCGAAGGCGAGCAATTCGGACCGGAAGGCTGTCTTAGCATACCGGGATGGAACGGGGATGTGCGCCGCGCGGAGAAAGTGACGGTTAAAGGGCTTGATCGTGAAGGCAATGAACTCATCGTTACGGGTACGGGGCTGCTTGCACGTGCGTTTCAGCATGAAATTGATCATCTGAACGGGGTGCTGTTTACAGAAATCGCTGATCGGGTGTATGAATATGTTCCGGAACAGCCAAGAAAAGAGCTGGAGAACCGATGAAGATCGTATTTATGGGCACCCCGGCCTTTGCAGTACCCAGCCTGGAAATGTTGATTGCCGAAGGTTATTCCATAGCGGCCGTGGTTACGCAGCCAGATCGTCCGCAAGGGCGTAAAAAAGTGCTGACTCCGACGCCGGTGAAGGAAGCCGCGCTTCGCCATGGTATCCCGGTTCTGCAGCCCCAGCGCCTGCGGAGCCCGGAAGCTGTGGCTGAACTGGCGGAATATAAGCCGGATCTGATCGTAACGGCCGCTTATGGTCAAATCCTGCCGAAATCGGTGCTGGATATGCCATCGCTGGGCTGTCTAAATGTACACGGATCGCTGCTCCCCGCTTACCGGGGAGGAGCACCAATCCAGCGCAGCATCATCAATGGAGAAGCGGTAACAGGCATTACGCTCATGTATATGGCAGAGGGTCTCGATACGGGCGACATGATTGCCAAGGCCGAAGTTCCCATTGAAGAAACCGATACGGCCGGAACCATGTTCGAGAAGCTGAGCCAAGCTGGCGCGAAGCTGCTTCAGCAGGAGCTTCCGCGTTTGGTGAAGGGCAAGGTGGATGCTGAGCCTCAGGACGAGGCGAAGGCAACGTATGCACCGAATTTGACCCGGGATGATGAGAAGATTGATTGGAGCCGCAGCTCCCGTGAAATTTATAATCAAATCCGTGGTCTTGTTCCGTATTCCGGCGGATTTACGCTATGGAACGGGGAAGTATTTAAGGTATGGGCAGCGGCCAATCCGAGCAGCGCTCAAGTGGTATCCAGCGAAGCTCAGCCCGGAACGGTCCTTGGACTTCACGAAGAGGGCATCGTTGTGAAGACCGGTGACGGCTCCCTTACTTTGCTTACCGTCCAGCCTAGCGGCAAGAAGGCGATGGATGCTGCCCAATTCGTGCGCGGGACAAGCCTGGCGGTCGGGACGGTGCTGACGTGAGCGGTAACCGTAACCCGAAGGGACGCCAGGAATCCCCGCGGGAGCTAGCGATGAATGTACTGACACAGGTGGAGCAGGAGGGAGCGTACAGCAATCTCCTGCTCAACTCGGCTCTGCAGAAGGCCTCGCTATCCAAGAGTGATGCAGGCCTTGCTACGGAGCTGATCTACGGCACAATATCGAGGCTGAATACTCTCGATTATTTTTTGGACAGGTATGTCAACAAAGGGGTCGCCAAGCTTCAGCCCTGGGTAAGAGCGCTGCTTCGAATGAGTCTGTATCAGGTCGTATATCTGGATCGGATTCCAGATCATGCGGTTGTCAGTGAGGCTGTTAATCTGGCGAAGCGCCGCGGGCATCAAGGGATCTCCGGCATGGTGAACGGGGTGCTTCGGAATATTCTGCGTCAGAAGGCAGACCTGACAATCCCTGAAGACATGCCTGCTGCCCGGCGGATCTCTCTTCTGCATTCTCATCCGCAGTGGCTGGTTGAGCGATGGATTGCCCAGTACGGAACCGAGGCGACAGAGGCGATCTGTGCCGCAAACAATGAACCGCCGGCTGTCAGCGTCAGAGTCAACACAACGATGATCAGCCGTGAGGAGATGTTAAAGCTGATGGGCAGCCACGGCCTGGATGCGACACCTTCGCCCCTCAGTCCCTATGGGATTGTAGTTAAAGGCGCAGGAAATATGGCGCTGACCGATTGGTACCGGGATGGGCTGATCTCCATCCAGGATGAGAGCTCAATGCTGGTCGCTGAAGCCATTCAGCCTGAGCCGGGTATGCGGGTTCTGGATTGCTGTGCGGCTCCTGGCGGCAAAAGCGCCCACATGGGCGAACTGATGAAGGATGAAGGCTCCATTATTGCCAACGACATTCATACCCACAAAGGCAAGCTGATATCGGACCAGGCAAGCCGCCTGGGACTGGACAGCATTATGACCGTGACCGGGGATGCGCTGGATTTGGCCGATCGCTTCGAGCCTGCGTCTTTTGACCGAATTTTGCTGGATGCTCCCTGCTCGGGGCTTGGTGTGATCCGGCGCAAGCCCGATTTGAAGTGGGGCAAGTCAGAGGAGGACATCGCTGAGATTGCCGCGCTGCAGTTAAGGCTGCTGGAGTCGGTATCGTCCCTGCTTCGTCCAGGCGGAATCCTGGTATACAGCACGTGTACCATGGAACCGCAGGAGAACGAAGGCGTGGTATCTGCTTTTCTGGAAGGCCATGCGGAGTTTGCCATTGCGGACGATGGTCTTGGGAGTCTGAGCCGCCTGGAGGAGAAATCCCTTCTGCGAGGAGGGGGAGTTCAGATTCTGCCCCAACACTATCATAGTGACGGCTTCTACATTGCAAGAATCAGCAGACAGTCCTCTTAGGGCGTCCTGCTGTTATGACTATAGTCGTATCCCGCCAGTGCCGGCGGGTTTTCCTCTTTTACCGTCTCTTTTATTTATGTTAGAATAGGAAGAATGAAAAAAGAGATGCATATGAATGTAATAGCGGGATTTCAGGAGAATGTTTCCGAATATCCTCTAAATTAGACAGGTGTGGTGAGAATGAAACCTTTTATATACGATTATTCACTGGAAGAACTACAAGCATGGGCTCAAGAGAATGGAGAGCCGGCGTTTCGCGGAACCCAGATCTATGACTGGCTGTACGTGAAGCGGGTAAATGACTTCGAGGAAATGACGAATTTGTCCAAGGAGCTCCGCGGCAAGCTGGAGCAGCAGTTCAGCTTCGTTACGTTGTCCGAAATCACCAAGCTCGAATCCAAGGACGGAACGGTCAAGTTCCTGTTCGGCCTGCATGATGACCATGCCATCGAGACGGTCATTATGAAGCATAACTACGGTAACAGCATTTGCGTTACGACACAGGTGGGCTGCCGTATCGGATGTACGTTCTGTGCATCCACCTTGGGAGGCTTGAAGCGGAATCTGACCTCCGGAGAGATCGTGGCCCAAGTGGTTCAGGCGCAGAAGATTCTCGATAAAACGGGAGAGCGTGTCAGCAGCATCGTGATCATGGGTTCAGGCGAGCCGTTCGAGAACTATGAGGCAACCATGAAGTTTCTACGCACGATGATCCATGAAAAAGGGCTGAATATCGGCCAGCGCCACATCACCGTTTCGACGAGTGGCATTGTGCCTAACATTTATAAATTCACAGAAGAGAATACCCAGATTAATCTGGCCATCTCCATTCATGCACCGAACGATAAACTGCGCTCGAAGCTGATGCCGGTCAACCGTCGTTTTCCGTTTGATGATGTGATTGAATCGCTTCGTCATTATCAGGCGAAAACCGGACGGCGCATTACGTTTGAGTATGCGCTGATCGGTGGGGTGAACGATCAGGTTGAACATGCCGAAGAGCTTGCGGACGTCATCAAGGACATGAACTGCTTTGTCAATCTGATTCCGGTTAACCACGTGCCGGAGCGGAAATATGTTCGCACATCGCGAAACGACATTTTCAAATTTCAGCGTGCGTTAGCAGACAAGGGGGTCAACGTGACCATCCGTCGTGAACAAGGCCATGATATCGCTGCCGCTTGCGGTCAGCTGCGGGCCAAGCATATGGAGTTGAGGTGAGAACATTTGATCAAGACGGTTCATGTAAGCCATGTGGGACGTGTTCGTCCTGTTAATGAAGATTCGGTATTTGTTAGCACACTGGAGCATGGCTACACCTTAGGTGTGGTTGCTGACGGTATGGGAGGTCATCTTGCAGGTGACACCGCCAGCAGGCTTGCGGTAGACACCGTAGCCGAGGATTTGTCCTCACTGGAGCAGGACATGTCCATGGAAAGTATTCGGGCTGCGCTGGGGGATGCCATTTTGCATGCTAACGCAGTTATCTATCGGGAAGCCTCGTCTGATGAGCGGCTTCACAATATGGGAACGACAATTGTAGCGGTGCTGCTGCGAGGATCCGAGGGTTATATCGGACATATCGGGGATAGTCGGGCCTACAAAATCATTCCCGGACAAGTGATTCGACTCACGGATGATCATACACTGGTCAATGAGCTTTATAAAAGTGGTCAGATTACGGAAGATCAACTGGAAACCCATCCCCGGAAAAATGTATTAAGCCGGGCGCTTGGAACGGATGTGGATGTGACGGTTGAGCTTACACCGGTTACGATAGGAGAAAGCGAAGTGCTGCTTCTCTGCAGTGACGGGCTAAGCAACCGGGTCAGCCGTGAACTGATTGGACAAATTTCGGGTTCACTTGACCTTCCTCTGGAAGAAAGAGCGGATCGCCTGCTTCAACTGGCACTTCTCGCTGGCGGTGAGGACAACATTACTGTCGCAATGTTTGAACATCATGAAGAGGTTGACGGGCAACGTATAAAGGGGTGGGATTCATGATCGGACATGAATTGGCTGGTCGTTATAAGATTATTGAACGCATCGGTGGCGGTGGCATGGCGCTGGTCTACAAGGCTCAGGATATTTTGCTGAACCGAAACGTAGCGATCAAAGTGCTGCGCCAGCAGTTTGTGCACGACGAGGAATTTATTCGCCGTTTCCGGCGCGAGGCACAATCAGCGGCTTCGTTGTCGCATTCCAATGTGGTCAGCATCTATGATGTGGGCCAGGAGGAAGAAGTGCATTACATCGTCATGGAATATATCGAAGGCCAGAACTTGAATGAAATCATTAAAGAACGGGCGCCGCTGCAGGTGGAAGAAGCCGTGCGGATTGCTACCCAGATTTGTGATGCACTGGGGCATGCTCATCATAATCAGATCATACACAGGGATATCAAACCGCATAACATTCTGATTGGCCGCAATGGGAGGGTCAAAGTAACCGACTTTGGGATTGCCAGAGCGGTCACGTCGACAACGATTACGCAAACAGGCTCCGTTGTGGGCTCTGTGCATTATTTCTCGCCGGAGCACGCCAAGGGCGTCGTGACCGGAGAGAAATCGGATTTATACTCGCTTGGTATCGTGTTATACCAGATGCTTACTGCCCGTCTTCCTTTTCTGGGCGAGAGCCCGATTAGTGTTGCTCTGAAGCATCTCCAGGAGGAATTTGATGAGCCGAGAGAGGTCAATCCGCTTATCCCTCAAAGCGTGGAGAACATTATTTTGAAATCCATGCGCAAAAATCCGGAGGAGCGCTACCAGTCTGCGGAAGAGATGATGGACGACCTGGAGACGTGTTTGCACCCGATGCGTCTCAATGAACCGAAGATGGAGTTTGAGGAAGATGCCGATTCAACCCTGGTCATGCCGGCACTCAAAACGATGCAGCGCAGTCAGCATGATGACCCGGACGATGATGCGGACAATGAGGAATATGAGGAAAAGCCCACCGGTAAACCGAAGAAAAAATGGGTCAAGCCGACCATTATCATCGGATCGGTACTCCTGTTCCTGGGTATCATGGCTGGTGTTGTCATGTATGTGAACAACATGCTGGAGGTACCGGAGGTTAAGGTTCCCCAGGTTGTAGGCATGACGGAAGAGGAAGCGATTCGCGAGCTCGAGGCGAGCGGTTTGACGGTGGATGAGGAAGTCCTCCGGGAATATAAACCGAATGTCGATGAAGGCATTGTTTTTGCGCAGAACAAGGAAGCGGAGACCATGCTGAAGAAGGGTTCCCCGGTTCAATTGTCGGTTGGGGATAAGAAGCCGCTTAAACAAATGCCGGATCTCTCGGGCAAGACGTTTGATCAGGCCGTTGCCGAGTTGAAAGAGATGGGAGTCAAACCAATCTCCATTAAACAATCTTCGCAGAAAAATGATGATGTCGCGGAGGGTCTGATCTTTAAACAAAGTCCGGATTTTGAAACAGAATTCAATCCCGATGAGGTGGAAATCACCTTAACGGTAAGCGAGGGCAAAAATTTGGTCTCTATGCCGGGCGTGGTTGGTTTAGAGCAGGAGAACGCCGTCAATATTTTGAAGTCGAATGGTTTTAAGATTGGGCCAATTAAAGAGAGATCCAGCTTTGAAGTGAAGAAGGGCATCGTAATAGAGCAGTGGCCGCATGAGGCCAATCAACAAGTTGCACCAGGCGCCGAAATCACGCTGTTCGTCAGCTCCGGCTATCCATCGGATGCACTTGAATATAATTACAGCGTTCCGGTATCACCTAGCATGGAGGGCCAAGAAAGCAAGATTCGTGTGGTCTTTACCGATGCATTGGGAGAAAACCAGGAAGTCGTGAACAAGGTCATTACGACGTCGGAAATGGTGCCTGTCAAGCTGCTGCTGGCACCGAACAAGGATGCCACGGTGATGATATTCCGTGATGGCCGCCAGGTGGATACGTACAGCGTAAGTTACAGCGATGTTAAGAACGGAACCGTGCCGCAGCCGACCTTTGAAGAGCCGCCTGCTCCGCCTGATGTGCCGGTCGACACCAATCCGGACGAAGGCAACGGGGAAGAGGGTAACAATGGCGAAGACGATGCAGCCAATCATTGGGAATCCGGCAATAATGGCAACGGCAAGGGTCGAGGCAACAAGGATAATGATTAGGACACAAGTCATGAGAACACTAAAATTTCAACAAGAAAGGTGAGGCCTATTATATGCTTGAGGGATTGATCGTGAAGGCACTAAGCGGATATTACTATGTCAAACCACTGCAAGACGGCAACATTATATCCGGGGAGGACCCAGCGGTTCAATGCAGAGCCCGCGGCATTTTCAAAAAGAAAGGCATCTCTCCGCTCGTTGGAGATCACGTTATGTACTCACTGACTGAGAATGGGGAAGGGACCGTGGAAGAAATTCTTCCACGGTCTTCCCAATTAATTCGCCCGCCTGTCGCTAATGTCGACTTGGCGGTGCTGTTGTTTTCGGTTAAAGAACCGGACCTGAGCTTGCACCTGCTGGACAAGTTCCTGGTACATATTGAGCATGCCGGTCTTGAAGCGTTGATCTGTTTAACGAAGCAGGATCTTGCGGATGCCTCGGACGATATACTGGAGCAGGTCAAGCGCCAGTACGAGCAAATAGGCTACGAAGTGATGATTACCAGCTCGGTCGAAGGTACAGGCACCGAACAGGTGAAGGATCGCTTGGCGGGCCATATTAGCGTATTCTCCGGTCAATCCGGTGTCGGGAAGTCGTCTTTGCTTAATGCGCTGATGCCCGGCCTCACGCTGGAGACCAGTGAAATCAGTTTGCGTCTTGGCCGGGGTCGGCATACGACGCGTCATGTCGAGCTGATCGAGCTTGATAACGGCGGGTACGTTGCCGATACACCGGGCTTTAGCCAATTGGACTTTTTGGAGCTGGGCGTCGAAGAGCTTTCGACCTGTTTCAGGGAGTTTGCTCTTTATGCCAACAACTGCAAATTCAGAGGCTGCAGTCATCTGCATGAGCCGGGCTGCCGGGTGATTCAAGCCAAAGAGGATGGAATCATTCTTGCCAGCCGCTACGAGCATTATGTGGAGTTTTTTGCAGAAATGAAAGACAAGAAGCGGAGGTACTGAAACTATGATAAAAATTGCCCCATCCATACTGTCAGCTGATTTTGCCAAGCTGGGACAAGAAATTAAGGATGCCGAGGCCGGCGGAGCCGATTGGATTCATGTGGACGTGATGGACGGTCACTTCGTGCCTAATATTACGCTGGGTCCGCCTATCGTCCAAGCGATCAGACCGCACACGAGCCTGACGCTTGACGTGCATCTGATGATCGAGCAGCCGGAGCTTTATATAGCGGATTTCGTAAAGGCAGGAGCTGACCTGATTACGGTTCATGCCGAGACCTGTCCGCATCTTCATCGTGTGATCCATCTTATTAAGGAGCATGGCGTAAAGGCAGGCGTTGCGATCAATCCGGCCACGCCGGCCCATGTGCTGCAGGAGGTGCTTCCTGATTTGGATCTGGTGCTGGTCATGACTGTAAACCCTGGATTTGGCGGACAAGCTTTTATCGAGCGGACCGTTAACAAGATCTCACAGCTCCGTGAATGGATTTCAAGCTCTGACTTCCCCAATATCCATATTGAAGTGGATGGAGGCATTACAGCGGAGACAGCGCCCCTTGTGGTGGAAGCAGGAGCTGATGTCCTGGTGGCGGGAAGCGCGGTATTCGGCAAGCCGGATCGCGCAGCAGCCATCGCAAATATTCGAAACAGCGTAACATCTTGACCGGAACGTGAGCAAGGGATGCATAGGGCGGGGTTTTCCCGCATAAATATGGTTACATGAGCAGGGTTCTCATGTAGCCTTTTTTGTCTGTGTTCACATCTATGGGCTTGGTGCATAACATAATCTAGGAAGGCATGAGAATGATGGGGAGGGTGAGACATGAAATTCTATACGTTCAAGCTGCCGAAGTTTCTGGGAGGTTTTGTGAAGGCGATCTTAAATACGTTTCACAAGAGCTGACAGCTTGTCCCGGCGTAACAAAACCTCCGCCCGGGACTGGCACCGCCTTGCCGGTTCTAGGGAAAGAGGCAAGAACACTCCGATCCGCGCATGGAGGAGATACCGCATCTCGTGCGGAAGTTTCTCTTGCGGTATAAGTAAGCCAAGCGCGATGTCTCCTTCGCTTTCTTATATCAAAAGAAGAGTGTCTAGCGACGTACTTATCGAAGACAGACCGCGTTCGACCGGAAGTTTTCTTGCGATATAAGAAAGCGGGAGTTTTGCTCGTTCATTTTTCTTATATCTAAATAAAAAAAGCACCTGCTATCCGCTCAAGGTGCTTTTTGTTTAGGAGAAGAATATGTATCTAAACGCAAGAAAAACTTCCTTGTCCCGGATAGCCCACAAACGGTGCCTGGAGATTAAGAAGTTTTTCTTCATATAACACGAGATGATTATACGCGAGTCACTTTACCGGATTTCAAAGCACGAGTGCTGACGTATACACGTTTTGGCTTGCCATCCACCAAAATGCGAACCTTTTGAACGTTGACACCCCAAGAACGCTTGTTGTGATTGTTAGCGTGAGAAACGTGGTTACCACTGCTTGGTTTCTTGCCAGTTACATAACATTTGCGAGCCATTCATTACACCTCCTTGTACCTAACCCTGCATGAAACAATACTTAAATATAATATCACAGTAAAAATTGCTCCGTCAACTATCCTAAAAACATTTATTTCTCTTTCTTCTTATAGTACAATGTTGATTAGTCCATAATATTTCCGAAGAAATATATTGTGGGCTAGTCGGCATGGCTCTCAAGATGCTTGGAACGCCGGCAGACGTAGAGGACGAGAGGGTAGCCCATCAAGATGTTATGATCGATTTAATCATGGCAAGTCTATTATTTACCGTTTGGGCATTTCGTCAGCTATAAGCTATGAAATAGATAATGAAATTTACGAAAAGAAGTGTTATGGGTATCAAGCCAGGAAGGGGAATTCTCATTGAGTAAGCGTTCTTTGAATGGAACAGAATTTACCGCGATGGTCCTAGCCGGAGCGGAGCAACTGCAGCAGCATGCAGAACACGTCAATTCCCTGAATGTTTTCCCGGTGCCGGATGGCGACACGGGGACAAACATGAATTTGACGATGACTGCAGGCGTTGCAGAACTGAAGAGTAAGCACTCGGAATCCGTCGGACATAGTGCCGGTGTGCTGTCCAAGGGGCTTCTAATGGGAGCCAGAGGGAACTCAGGGGTTATTTTATCCCAGTTGTTCCGCGGTTTCAGCCGGTATGCAGCACCATATACAGAACTTAATACCCATCAATTTGCTGCTGCGCTCCAGACAGGCGTGGAAGCTGCTTACAAAGCGGTTGTAAAGCCCGTAGAAGGCACCATCCTTACGGTAGCAAAGGAAGCGGCTAAACATGCAGTCTATTTCTCCCGCCGCAGCAACGATGTTGTTGAGCTGATGGAGCAGGTGCTGGCGAAAGCGAAGGAAACGCTCTCCCAGACACCGGATATGCTCCCTGTTCTGAAACAGGTTGGTGTCGTGGATTCGGGCGGTCAAGGCCTGGTATACATTTACGAAGGTTTCTTGCAGGCACTCAGACAAGACGTCCCCTCCGGATCATATGCTGTGTCGGAAGGACAAGCCGAACAGAGCAATACAGCACCGGTCTCCCATGCGGTCCCTGACTTCTCTGCGGTTCAAGCTCCGGCTTCAGCCCAGTCCAGACTGTCCACAGAGGACATTGAATTTTTATATGATATGGAATTCTTTATTAACAGACAGCTTGGAGAGGGAGCAGGCGCGGAATTCGATGAAGATTATTTCCGGAAAGCGCTTGCAGTGAACGGAGATTCCATCATTGTCATTTCCGATGACGAAACGATCAAAGTGCATGTGCATTCTAAAGCTCCGGGCGAAGTGTTGAATTTGGCGCTTCAGTATGGAGAAATCACTCAGATTCACATTTTGAATATGCGTGAGCAGCATCGTGATCTTCTGACAACAGGGATGGATATTGCACCGATGCCAGAGCTGTTTGCGGATATCCCGGCAGAGCATGTAACGCCGGAAGCGCCAGCTGTTCCTCCTGCGGACGAAATCGCACCTTATGGTTTCATTGCGGTATCGTCAGGGGAAGGCATTTCCGATATTTTCAAAAGCCTGGGCGTTGACGTCGTTCTCTCCGGCGGACAGACAATGAACCCGAGCACGGAGGATTTTGTCAATGCGATTTCTTCGATCTCGGCTCAGCAAGTGTTCATTCTTCCGAATAACTCGAACATCGTGCTGGCTGCCCAGCAGGCTCGGGAGCTTCTGGAAGGCGAGCGCAGCGTGACGGTTATTCCGAGCAAGACGATTCCGCAGGGGATGGCGGCAGCTTTCGCATTCCAGGAGGACGAAAGTGCGGACATGAATACGGACAGCATGCTGGACGCCATCACCCGCGTTCAATCCGGTCAAGTGACCTATGCGGTTCGGGATACCACGATTGATGATCTGGAGATCAAGGCAGGCCAGTTTATCGGAATTCGCAATTCCAACATTGTTGCAGCCAATGCGGATCTGATTACAACCTCGCAGGATTTACTTGGCAAAATGCTGGAATCCGGCGACGAGATTGTCACGCTTCTTACCGGAGCGGATGCAACCGAGGAATCGACCAACGCCCTGACCGACTGGCTAGGTGAGCACTACCCGAACGCAGAAGTTGAAGTACACTATGGCGGACAGCCGATTTATTCTTATCTGTTCTCTGTGGAGTCCTGATTCAAGAAATAGGGAAGTATGTGTACGTGTATAGAGGATTCAACATTATGCAGGGTATATTTTTAGGAGGGGTTCCGGTGAATAAGACCGTTATTGTGACAGACAGCACAGCGGATATTCCGGCAGACCTGGCGAAGCAACACAACATTCATATCGTGCCGCTGAGACTTATGTTTGGGGAAGATACGTATTTGGACGGAGTCGAAATTACGCCAGGCGAGTTCTACACCAAGCTGGTACAATCGCCACAGCTTCCAACGACCTCCCAGCCATCTCCCGCAGATTTTGTAGCCGTGTATGAGTCCATCCTGGAACAGCATCCAGGCTGCTCCATCGTGTCGATTCACATCTCATCGGGCTTAAGCGGGACGTATCAGTCCGCATTGCTTGCAACTTCTCTTATGGAAGGTGAAGCGGATATTACCGTGTGGGATTCCAAATCAGCTTCCTACGGTTTCGGATTATTTGTTGTTCATGCAGCCAAGCTCGCTCAAGAGGGAGCTGCTGCTTCAGATATTATTTTGTCCATGGAAGATCTTCGTTCCAAGCGCCGCCTCTACTTCCTGGTAGACACGCTGGAATATTTGCAGAAGGGTGGGCGGATCGGTAAAGCTTCGGCAGTGCTGGGCACATTGCTCAACATTAAACCTATCCTGTCCATTGATGGTCAAGGAATCATTTTCCCGGTAGACAAGGTGCGCGGACGCAAGAAAGCAACCGCCAAAATCATTGAGCTGTTTCAACAGGATTTATCCGGCGTAAAAAATATTAAAGTGGCTGTGGGTCATACAGCTGACCCTGCTCAGGTTGAGGATTTTCTGCAGCAGTTGTCCGCTGTGTTTACGATTGAGGAAACGGTGTTCTCCGAGATCGGTCCGGTTATCGGTACGCATGTTGGACCGGGAACCATTGCAGCATATATATGGCCTGCTTAAGTGAGGTAGATGATATGAGTCTCAAACTCGATCAAATATCCGTCAGACAGATCAACGGCGTGAGCGCCCTGAAAGAAGGGGAGCTTCACGCCTTTGGCGTCTCTACGGTTAAGGATTTATTGGAATATTACCCCTTCCGGTATGAGGATTACCGGCTCCGGTCCTTAAGTGAAGTGAAAGACGGAGACAGAATCACCATTCAAGCGAAGATCGCCAGTGTGCCTGTATTGCAGCGCTATGGTGGGAAATCCCGTCTAACCTGCAAAATGCTCGCAGAGAATTGGATGTTCACTGCGACTTGGTTCAACCGGCATTTTCTCAAGGATCAGCTGACGGCTGGCCGGGAGATCGTGCTGACGGGCAAGTGGGATCAACGAAGAATGCAGCTTACGGTATCCGAATCGGAGTTCCCGGATAAAGGGGCCTTCCGCAGCGGGACGCTGCAGCCGGTCTACTCCATCGGTGGGAAGATTACGCAATCCTGGATCCGAAAAACGATAGGACAGGCTTTGGAGCAGTACGGGGAGATGATTCCCGAGATTCTGCCGCAATTTTTGCTTCGAAAGTATGATCTGATGCCCCGTAAAGGGGCTATCTTGACGATTCATCAGCCTGTGGATTCCAGGGAAGGTCAGGAAGGGCGACGCCGGATGGTGTATGAAGAGCTCTTTCTGTTCCAGCTGAAGATGCAGGCGTTCCGCGCACTGAACCGGGGGCGGATGGACGGTGTTGTACATACGGCTGACAATGCAACCATTCGGGAGTTTGTGCGCAGCTTCCCGTTTGAGCTTACCGATGCGCAGAAGAAGGTGGAGCTGGAGATTTTGCACGATATGCGCTCCCCCTACTGCATGAATCGTTTGCTTCAAGGGGATGTGGGCTCGGGAAAAACGATTGTAGCTGCCATTGCCCTGTTTACAACGGTGCGTTCGGGCTTTCAAGGTGCCTTGATGGTGCCGACGGAAATTCTTGCGGAACAGCATATGCGTTCCTTGCAGAAGCTGTTTGAACCCTTTGGAATTACCGTGGGTCTGCTGACAGGCAGCGTTACGGGGAAGAAGCGCAAGGACTTGCTGGCTTCCCTGCAGATGGGACTGATAGACGTTGTGGTGGGCACACATGCCCTTATTCAGGATGATGTGTACTTCCGTGAGCTTGGGCTCGTTGTGACGGACGAACAGCACCGCTTCGGCGTGAATCAGCGGAGCGTGCTCCGGCGTAAAGGTTATAACCCGGATGTGCTGACGATGACGGCAACTCCGATTCCGCGGACGCTGGCGATTACCGCTTTTGGGGATATGGATGTATCCACCCTGTCGGAGCGGCCGAAAGGGCGTATTCCGATCACAACTTATTGGGTCAAACACGAGCTCATGGAGCGTGTGCTCGGATTTATTTCCCGGGAAGTAGACCAGGGACGGCAGGCATACCTGATCGCTCCATTGATTGAGGAGTCGGACAAGCTGGATGTTCAGAACGCGATTGACCTGCATGTTCAGATGCAGCAGGCCTTTCCCAAGTATGCTGTCGGACTCCTGCACGGCCGCATGACGCCTGCCGAGAAGGATGAAGTCATGCGCCAGTTCTACAGCAATGAAGTGCAGCTGCTCATCTCTACAACGGTAGTTGAGGTTGGGGTGGATGTGCCGAATGCAACGCTGATGATCATTATGGATGCGGACCGCTTCGGCCTGTCGCAGCTGCACCAGCTGCGCGGGCGGGTAGGCCGGGGACAGCATGCTTCCTATTGCGTTCTTGTGGCCGATCCGAAGTCGGAGGTAGGACAGGAGCGCATGCAGGTGATGACCGAAACCGAGGACGGCTTTGAGGTATCCCGGCGAGATTTGGAGCTGCGCGGCCCTGGCGACTTTTTCGGTACGAAGCAGAGCGGGCTGCCGGAATTCCGGCTGGCCGACATGGTGGCCGACTTCAAAGTAGTGGAAGAAGCCAGAGGTGATGCCGCTGCTCTGGTCAGTGACACTGCCTTCTGGACGTCACCCGAGTATGAGCCTTTGCGTGAATTTTTGCAGC
Organism: Paenibacillus sp. Cedars; assembly: GCF_003184205.1. Classification (NCBI taxonomy): domain Bacteria; kingdom Bacillati; phylum Bacillota; class Bacilli; order Caryophanales; family Paenibacillaceae; genus Paenibacillus; species Paenibacillus sp. Cedars. The sequence continues at coordinate 3,808,963 of NZ_CP020866.1, read as the reverse complement.
AGGAGAAGATTTTTCAGGGCGATATCATGGATTAGCGGCGTGTAATCTGTTGGCACAATGGACAGACCTTCGTCATATAATCAAAAAAGGTGACAGCATTTATGACTGGAGGTGTTTCAACATTGGGTTATCAGCAGTACGGGATTAGTCCGCAGCTGGTGGAGCGGATTAAACTTAAAATGAAAAACCCGGCAATCAAGGAGAAAATCAAGGGACTCACCCAAGGATTGACCAAAGCCGATCTTCAAAACAGTACCAAGGTGCATCAATTGGTCCGAACCGCCAGCGGCATACTGAATGAGAAGCTGAGTTCAACGCAGGAGCAGCAAATGGTGCAATTCGTGCTTGCACAGCGTATTGACCCGAACAATACATTCCATCTGATCAAGCTGTGGGGAATGTTTCGTTAAACCATTGGATGACATCAAGGTTTTACAAGCATAGAAGAAGCCCCTCTCTGGAGTACTCTTCTCCTTATGAGCAGGGGCTTAAATGTTGTTGAAACAGGAATGATAATTCTGCAAGCAATTCTTAATGACGACTGGGTTGTATGGATCCAGGCACAGGCGATTGAATCATTGCCCAGGCAATGTCGCGAGGAGTCAGGAGGATAGGCAAAGTTTTTTTGCGTTCAGGCTGACTTAGCTGCGAGTAATGGAGCGGATACAGTCCTCCGTATCATTTTTGACGGAATTGACCGTTGTGCTAACTGGTACGGCTTGCATATCCTGAGCGGGATAAGGCTTCAGAAGCTCTTTGAGAGATTGCAGGTTGGAGGGGTAACGCTCACTTGCAGCTGTCGTCCGTTCCAGCCATAATGCCTCGTCCTCGGGTCTGAGAATAACCGGCATCCGGTTATGGATGGGCTCCATGAGTGTGTTGGGCTCGGTGGTGATGACGGTGCAGGTGCTCAGTTTTTCTCCGCTGGGGGTGATCCAGATGTCATACAGACCTGCCATGCTGAATAAATCACCGCTTCTCAAGCCGATGCGAAAGGGCTGTTTGCCATTCTCGTTTTTTTGCCATTCGTAAAAACCGTCTGCAGGAATTAGGCATCTTTTCCGATAAAAGGGCATCCTATAAGCAGGCTTCTCCTCCAGTGTTTCGCTGCGTGCGTTGATCATTTTGGCGCCTGTGGAGGAATCCTTGGCCCAGGACGGGACAAGCCCCCATTGCAGTTGTCCGATTCGGTTGGTGCTGCCGTCATTGATGATGGCCGTTACCATTTGGGTTGGAGCAATGTTGTATCGGGGAATGTGAAAGGGAGATACCGACTCGGGATCGATAAGATACCTGGTCATAAGCTCTTCCCACGTCACGGTGAGTGTAAAGCGTCCGCACATAGTCTATGGCCTCCTGTAATCGATGTGGCTTACGCCTACCTGAAAATAGCGTACCAATCGAGGATATAGAGTAAACACCTATTGTGTTTTGAGTATAACAAACATCATGCAACTTACCAAAAGGTCCAGACTCTTTGGCTGGTCCATGCATCATGAATGGAGGATATTTTGTGTTTGATTTAAAAGCTAACGGTACCTCGGTTAAGACAGAAGTTGTTGCCGGGACCACGACATTTTTTACGATGGCTTATGTGACCGTTGTGAATCCGCTGATATTATCGCAAGCGGGCGTGCCATTTGAACAAAGCTTCACGGCCACGATTATAGCCGCTGTCATCGGTACACTGCTGATGGGGCTCGTAGCCCGTTACCCGATCGCTGTAGCGCCAGGGATGGGATTAAATGCCTATTTCACCTACTCTGTCGTTCAAGGACATGCCGGACTTGGGTATATTGAAGCTTTCTCCGCCGTTTTCATCGCGGGTATTCTGTTTCTGCTGTTGTCGATGACCTCACTTCGGCGCAGGCTGATCGAGATGATCCCTGCGAATCTCAAGCATGCAATCACGGTCGGAATCGGCCTGTTCATTGCTTTTATCGGTCTCAGGATGAGCGGCATTATTACGGCGCATCCGGATAATCTGGTAGCCCTTGGCGATTTGCATCAGCCCTCGGTGGTGCTCGCTTTGGTCGGGCTGGCGGTTACACTTGTATTGCTGTCCCGGGATGTGAAGGGTGCCCTCTTTATCGGTATGATCATTACCGGAATTATTGCTTATTTTGCCGGTATGCTGTCCTTTACGAGTGGCATTATGTCTGTTCCTACACTGCCGGAGGGCATTCTGGTATGGAATCCGATTACGGCAGCCTCGGATGTGATCAGACACGGGCTTTACGCCGTTGTGTTCTCGTTCCTGCTTGTGACATTGTTCGATACCACAGGTACGGTTGTCGGTGTTGCAGAGCAGGCGGGGCTGATGAAGGATAACAAGCTGCCCCGAGCCGAGCGTGCCATGTTCTCTGATTCGGTGGCAACGGTAGCGGGATCCATGGTTGGCACAAGCCCGACAACCGCGTACATTGAGTCCGCTGCAGGGGTCGGCGCAGGCGGGCGTACAGGCCTGACAGCGGTTGTGGTTGCCGGATTGTTTGTGGTTGCGGCCTTCTTCAGTCCGTTGATCGGAGCGGTTGCCGGACTATCTGCCATTACGGCGCCTTCACTCATCGTCGTAGGGTGCCTGATGATGAGCAATGTCCAGCACATCCGGTGGAATGATTTTGACGAAGCGTTCCCTGCGTTTCTGGTCATCTTGACCATGCCGCTTACATCCAGCATCGCGACCGGAATTGCGCTCGGTTTTATTTCCTACCCGCTCATGAAAATCGTGAAGGGCAAGTGGAAGGCAGTTCATCCGCTGATGTATATTTTTGCCGTGCTGTTTGTGCTGCAGCTTGTATTTGTCCCGCATTGATTGGAAAGTCAGGGCAGGAAGGATGAAGCAAGAGGGTAGAATCAGCAGTAAGCATGGAGCAGAAGCAAGAAACAAGAAACAAGACGTAAGAAGCAAGAAGCAAGAAGCATGAACACATAAAGCCGTGATATAAGAGATAAGAAGCAAAAAAAGCAAGAGGCAATATGCCAGAGGTAAGAAGCAATAGGTAAGAAATATGAAATCCCCTGAAGGTCAAGCCAGACCGCGCAGGGGATATTTGTCATGTTGAAGGCAGGATGGGGAACGCGTAAAAGTTATTTTACCCGATCCGGCAAAATAAGGGGCAGGTCATCCTCGGCATCCAAACTCCACCGGAGTTTATTCAGCGGGTTCGGCTCCAAACGTCCGCATATTTCGTGACAAGCCCGTGCTCGTCGACCTCCAGATCCGCTTGATAGGCCCCGTTGTTGCTCTCATAACGGTAGGAGCGTTCACCCGTACGCGTATATCGTTGAGGAAGAGGGCTGACGGTCAGACTTGGGAACTGAATCCAGACAGCGATCATGGACGCACTCTCCCCCGGTTTCAGCTGCAGACGCCGGATCGGGAGCGTGTTGGTGGACGGGGTGATCCCGAGATCAATGTCATTCATTCCCGCAAATGACGTTAATTCTGTGCCGCTGCTCCACCAGCGGTTGTCCTCATCCTGTTTCAGGTGAAGGGACTGTTCCTTGGTGCCATTAGAGAGGTGAATCCGAACCTCACGGGTCTTCCAGCCGCTTGTTGTTTCGACTTCATAGGAGCAGTGGAGGGGCTGGGTATCCAGACTGGCTACAACCGTTCCGGTGAGCGTGAATCCCTCTTGATGCTGGTAGAGACGGCTGTGCTCCAGAGAGGGCAGGTCATGCCTGTTCCATAGCAGCGATTGCAGAAGCTGACGGGTTTCCCCGCTATCGTGTCCGGTTTGATGGGCATAGTTAACAGCGTTTGGGTTAAGATTCATAGTATTATACCTCGCTTCTAGGTTGGTGTAGATCTTCTAGTCTCGCTCCGCACCCGCATCTGAATATGAAGCTCTCCCACGGTTTAAAGCGACAGAGGGGAACCGATCGGATTGGCTTCACGTTGTGCCTCGCTAGACTCCTTTTTATTATATACCGAACGTATGTTCTTTTGGCAACTGATCAATATGCAATAGATGCATTTTTTGTTTATATAAAGAAAACAGTAGCCAGATGATGTATTGAAAGTGCGGTGGGGGACCGAAGAATATACGGGCGACGGAAGGAGCCGGAAGCTTTCTGGCTTTTTTTCATAGACAGGTTGAAATGTTAAATAAGGAAGCAAATTCAGATGGGAAGTACTGACCAAGTCAGCATGCCCTATATTTACGGGCTGATATCCTTCTGTCGAGGCACTTGGTTCTTGTACGTTAAGGGCGTCATGTTCATGGCATCTCGAAACTTGTCTATAAAATAGCTTGTGCTGTTAAAACCGACCCGATAACCGACATCTGTCACGCTCGATTCAGGATCGTGAAGCAGCACGAGACTTTGTTTGATCCGATAATCGATCACATACTGCATTGGCGATGTGTTGAGGATTTGCTTGAAATAACGGCACGTTTCGGAGCGGCTCAAGTTCCCCGCTTTTGCGATATCCTCCAATTTGATTTTCTCCGCATAATGCATATGGAGCCAGTTCAGCATTTCCTTCATGCGCTGATTCTTTCTTGTTTCGGCCTGATTGTACTCCAGTACCATTCCATTCTGCATGAAGTTTCTCCATATGGAAGCCAGATGTTCAACGATATGGATTTCATAATACGGCGATTGTAACTTGATACATGTGTTGATCGCCTCAATCGAACTTAAAATACGGAGAGCCCATGGTTCGGAGGGGGCAAGGAACAGAAAAGGCAGATTGGTTGCATGGATATATGGATATACATAGGTCGTATATAATTCTTGGGGCAGGACAAACGAAGGCGACACATTCAAACAAATGTAAACAGAGCCTGAATGATGCTCATCCTCGGCCATATGCAAGCTCCCGCTGTTGATAAATATGCCTTCGCCTTGTTTGACCACCTGCTGGACTTCGTTGATCCGAAAGACCGCTGTTCCTTGAACAACATAAACAAACTGTAACTCGGTATGCCAATGAAGAGGTATGTGACCGTGTATGTTTTGCTTAATGACCGTTTCATAGCAGGCAAGAGGAAGTACAACGGTACGATGGTCCGTAAGCTCTCTTAAGCTGCCCGCATCGATTTTGATCTCTTTGTGCTGCAAGAAGACACCTCAATATACTTATATTTTTAGATCCTATTTTTATATCCCATCTGTTGATCAGCCTTTACAATATCAATATTATGATATTTTGAATGGGGACATCAACATGGGAACACCTGCACGGAGAACCGGATTAGGTCTTGTCATCATCGGCGCATTATGTTGGGGAATGGGAGGAACCGTAGCGCAAAAGCTCATGCAGCAGTACGCTATAGATCTAAATTGGCTGGTGACAACGCGTCTATGCTTAGCCGGGATTTTGCTGTTGAGCATACAGTTTTTCGTCAAGGACCGATCCCAGATATGGAAGATTTGGAAGAATGGCAAAACAGCGATGCAATTGATGGTTTTCGGATTACTTGGCATGCTAACGGTTCAGTATACCTATCTAGCATCGATAAAGTATGGGAATTCTGCGGTTGCGACGCTATTGCAGTATTTAGCACCTGTCATGATCATCGTATACCTTGCTATAAAGGAACGGAAGCTGCTGAGCAGGCAAGATATGATTACGGCTTTGCTAGCTTTATTAGGTTGTTTCTTGTTGTTGTCCAATGGCTCCGTCACGCAGCTTTCCGTGCCGACACCTGCGATCGTGTGGGGGGTTCTATCCGGAATTGCGCTGGCCTTTTACACGATATATGCAGTTCCTCTACTTGAACAATACGATTCCCTTGTTATTGTTGGATGGGCTATGTTGATTGGAGGAAGTGCTCTTGCTTGGTTTCATCCGCCATGGAAAATAAATCTGGTCGGCTTGCAATCAGAGGCCTATTTATATCTAGTCTTCGTGATCGTTTTTGGCACGATGATTGCATTTTGGTTCTACATCGAAAGTCTGCAGAGCCTTTCGCCCAAAGAAACAAGTTTGCTTGGAACGCTCGAGCCCTTGGCGGCTGTGCTAACCACCGTTTTTTGGTTGAAAGAGCCTTTTGGCGTTTTTCAATGGGCGGGAACGGCCTGCATTATCGGAATGATTTTGTTGCTGGCACTGTATCAAAGAACGAATGATGGATAACGTAACAACGATTCAGACCTAGAGCGCCCCAGGGCGTTCTTTTTTTTGTCAACTACGTGAAGCGGATGGCAGAAAAATGCCCATAATGGATGGTCACGAATGGCCGACAACTCTTTATTCTGTGCAATGGGACAGGTCATAAAACGGATCTTGCTCCAGCTTAAATTCAGACACAAGAGGTGGATTATATTGTACGCAATAACATCACGGCACCGCATGCTGGCATGGTCATCTTTTATCGGCATGTTCTTCGTTTTGCTGGCAGGGGCGCTTGTAACCAAGACCGGTTCCGGTCGCGGCTGCGGCGATGATTGGCCGCTGTGCAACGGGAAATTCATCCCGGCATATACACTCGAATCCATGATTGAATATTCGCACCGGATGATAACCGGGGTGGTCGGCATCCTCGTTCTTGTCACGTATATCGTGATCCGGAAATATTACGGGGGCCATAAGGAAGCACGCTATTATGCCGGCGGCACCTTATTCTTCACCGTGATCCAGGCACTGATGGGGGCCGCGGCCGTCATGTGGCCACAGCAGCCAGCGGTCATGGCTCTTCATTTCGGAATCTCTTTATTTGCGGTGGCCAGCAGCATGCTGCTGGTGGTATGGATGTATGGCACAAACCCATACGATTACCGTTCCAATGCCAGGGTTCCGCGATCTATTCGTTATCTGGGCTGGGGGATCTGGCTGTATTGCTGCGGTGTGGTGTATCTTGGCGCCTATATCCGGCATACCGAGTCGGAGGCCGGTTGTATAGGCTGGCCACTGTGCAATGGCCAAGTTATCCCCTATCTGGGAGGCGCCTCGGGCATCGTCTTTCTTCATCGTGTTGCTGCTGCGATTCTACTGCTTTTGTTGATCATTCTGTTTCTAGCCGTAAGAAGATACGAGATCAGGGAGCGCTCAACAGGCCTGACAGCGCTGGCAGTTGGTCTCAATCTCGTGGTGCTCGCGCAGATTCTGAGCGGGGCGTGGCTGACACTTGCGATGAACAACAGCCATGTCTATATTTTTGCAAGCCTGATTCACAACGTGCTCGCCACCTTGCTTTTTAGTTTGCTTTCTGTTTTTGCGATCCGTACGTGGAAGAGACGATGAGTTGATGAGATTGAAATTCGGACTTGTATATGAAATTTGTTACAGAAAATTGAACTTGGCCTGTATTTTTAGTGAACGAACGGCTGGTGACACCGAATGTCTTCTCCACTAAAGTAAGTCACGACAAGTGAGCAGAGATTGGAGCTGAATGTAATGAAACGACCGAGAGCACTTCGATGGATGGGATTGGCTTTTTTACTGTCCATCATGCTGCTGGCGATGACCGGATGCAGCGAGAACATCATTGTTCTGAACCCGAAAGGGCCCATTGCGGAGCAGCAGCGCGATTTGATGATTATTTCGACCCTGCTGTGCTGCATCGTCATCGTTCCGGTATTGATTCTGACTGCCGTCATCATCTGGCGGTATCGGGATAAAAAAGGAAGAAAAGCAGCGTATACGCCGGAATGGGAGCATAGCACGAAGCTGGAGCTGATCTGGTGGGGAATTCCCGTGCTCATCATATTGATGCTGGCCATTATCACGGTAAAAGCAACGTATGACCTGGAGCCGTCGAAACCGATCGCCTCCAGCGAGAAACCGCTTACGGTGCAGGTAACGTCCCTGAACTGGAAATGGCTGTTTCAGTATCCCGAGCAGGGCATAGCGTCGGTGAATGAGTTGAAGATTCCGGAGGATGTGCCCATCCGCTTCGAAATTACGGCGGATTCGCCGATGAATTCGTTCTGGATACCGCAGTTGGGCGGTCAGATGTACGCCATGTCGGGCATGGCGATGACGCTGTATTTGCAGGCCGATGAGGTAGGGGAGTATTGGGGCTCCGGAGCTAACTTTACAGGCACGGATTTTGCCAAGATGTATTTTGATGTGGAGGCCACGTCCAAGGAGGAGTTTGACGCATGGGTGGAGGAGGTCAAGACCGATTCGCCCAAGCTGACTTTGGAAGGCTATAAACAGCTGAGAGAGCCGTCCACATCTGAGGTTCAATCGTATTCCGCATTTCCGGAAGGTCTGTTCGAGATGACGGTGACCAAATATGCCGCTTCTCACAACCATGGCTTGTCATGGAAAAACACGCAAAACTTCGAATTCGAGGACCAGGTGACTAGGTAAGGAGAGAGCTTCTAATGTGGGAAAAAATAAAAGAGTTTGCTTCCGAGTTTTTTGTAACGGGCGATCCGTTAATCTATGGGGCGGATGTCACCATCGTGCTAACCTTGATCGCCACTGTAAGCGGCTTGACGTACTTCAAGAAGTGGAAGTGGTTATGGCGGGAATGGCTGACAACCGTTGACCACAAAAAGATCGGCATTATGTACATATTGGCTGCCTTCCTGATGCTGTTTCGGGGCGGAGTGGATGCGCTTTTAATGAGGGCGCAGCTGGCCATGCCGGAGCTTAATTTTTTGCCGCCGGATCATTATAACCAGATTTTCACTACGCATGGAGTTATCATGATTCTGTTCATGGCCATGCCGTTCATGTTCGGTTTGTTCAACATCATGGTGCCGCTGCAGCTCGGCGCGAGAGACGTAGCCTACCCGTTCCTGAATTCGCTCAGCTTCTGGCTGTTCTTCTCAGGGGCGATGCTGTTTAACCTGTCGTTTGTCATCGGAGGCTCGCCGGATGCCGGCTGGCTTGCGTATCCGCCGTATTCGGGTACCATGTACAATCCGGGCGTGGGGCAGGACTTCTATGTATGGGGAATCCAAATCTCGGGGCTCGGCAGCTTGATGACCGGGATCAACTTCCTGGTGACGATTCTGAAAATGCGGGCACCGGGCATGAAACTTATGAAAATGCCGATGTTTTCCTGGTCGGTGCTATCCAGCTGCATCGCGATTATCTTCTCGTTTCCGATTCTGACCGCGACGCTTGCGCTGCTGTTTCTGGATCGTTATGCCGGGGCTCATTTTTTCACGCTTGACGGCGGCGGGAACCCGATGATGTATATCAACCTGATCTGGATGTGGGGACACCCTGAGGTGTATATCATCGTTCTGCCGGCATTCGGGATATTCTCAGAGATCGTATCCACGTTCTCGAAGAAAAAGCTGTTTGGCTACAAGTCCATGGTATGGGCCATGATGATCATCAGCGTCCTGTCCTTCCTTGTATGGGCCCACCACTTCTTTACGATGGGATCGGGCGCGGACGTCAATGCGTTCTTTGCCTTGACAACCATGCTGATTGCAATCCCTACCGGCGTGAAGGTGTTCAACTGGCTGTTTACCATGTTCCGGGGGAGAATCACATTCGAAACGCCAATGTTATGGACGATTGGATTCATTCCATGTTTTATTGTCGGCGGTTTGACCGGCGTTCTGTTATCCGTAGCTCCGGCGGATTTTCAGTTCCATAACAGTTACTTCCTGGTGGCACATTTCCATCAGGTGATCATCGGGGGCGTCGTATTCGGGTACTTTGCCGGATTGTATTATTGGTGGCCGAAAATGTTCGGTTTCACACTGAACGAACGCATCGGAAAATGGGCGTTCTGGTTCTGGAACATCGGGTTCTATTGCTGCTTTATGCCGCAGTATGTGCTCGGCCTGATGGGAATGACCCGCCGGGTGGTTACTTACAGCTGGGACAAAGGCTGGTGGGAGCTGAACCTGGTGTCCACGATCGGTGCCGTGCTGATGGCCATTGCTTTTCTGTTTCAGGTTTGGCAGATCGTGGATGGATTCAAGCACCAGGCCAAGAACCGGGACACCACGGGCGATCCGTGGAACGGCCGCACGCTGGAATGGTCCATTCCGTCGCCGGCACCGGTCTATAACTTTGCCGTTCTGCCGAATGCATCCCGTCAAGATGAATGGTGGGAGCAGAAACAATCCGTAGGGGCGCATCAAGCCATTAAGCAGAAGCTGGAGCCGATTCATATGCCTAAAAATTCCGGAGTCCCGATTGTCATGTCGGCTTTCTGGTTTATAGCAGGCTTTGGTTTCATATTCGATTGGACCGGATTCATATATACCGGATTGGCAGGCGTTGTTGGCTGTTTGCTGTACCATTCCTTTAACTATGATACGGATTATTATATTCCGGTTGATGAAATCGAGCGAACAGAAGCTGCCATAAGGAAGGTGAGTATCTAATGGCTGAGTCCCAAACATCAGAACAAATATTGCAAGCTCACGCGCATGATGAACATCATGGTCATCCGGATATGGAGGAAGTGCGAACGTTCGGTTTCTGGATTTATCTGATGACCGATGTCATTATATTCGGAACGCTTTTTGCCACCTATATCGTGCTGCAGCAAAATACGGACGGCGGTCCGGGACCTGCAGACCTGTTTCAAATGGGCGGAATTATAACAAGCACGTTTATCTTGCTTGCCAGCAGTTATACCTGCGGTCTTGCGCTGCTGTCCATGCACAAGCACAACGTTAAGGGTCTCATATCCTGGCTGGCGGTTACAGCTGGACTGGGCGCCATATTTATCGGGATGGAAATTGCCGAATTCAATCATCTGGTACACGAAGGCGCGACGATAGGAACCAGCGCATTTTTATCCGCCTTTTTCACCCTGGTGGGTACGCATGGACTGCACGTACTGTTTGGACTGGTCTGGATGATCGCCCTGATCATTCAGCTGGCCAAGCGGGGAATCACCCCGGTAACCAAACGGAAGGTGAATGTGATTAGTCTGTTCTGGCATTTCCTTGATGTGGTGTGGATCTTTGTATTTACGGTCGTGTACTTAATGGGGGTGAGTTAATATGGTTCCATCGAATTCGCATCAAACCCCGGAGGGTCACGGTTCTTTCAAATCGTATACCATCGGCTTCTTCTGCTCAATCATTCTGACCCTGATTCCCATCACCGTTGTGATGAATGATTGGCTGGAAGGAACCTGGAACTCGGTCGTGCTGATGACTGCCGCGGTGCTGCAGCTTATGGTTCAGCTCTTATTCTTCATGCATTTGCGTGAGGAGAACAAGCCGCGCTACAATCTGATATCGCTGGTGCTGGGTCTGGTTATCCTGCTGGTTATCGTAGCGGGGTCCATGTGGATCATGCTGTATAACATGGTAGCTGTATGAAGAATGCCACCTTACTGGGGGATTGGATGCAGCTTATAAAGCCGCGCATTATTCAGCTTAATCTGGTTGCTGCATTTGGAGGCTACTGGCTAGCCTCCAAATGGGTGGTGGACTTTGGCCTGTTGTGCTGGATGCTGCTTGGAACAACACTTACGATGGCATCTTCTTGCATCTTTAATAACGTTTGGGATTACAAGCTGGATCGCAAAATGGCCCGAACCTGCAATAGGCCGCTAGCGACGGGACGAATAAAGTTAACCCATGCTGTTTGGTGTGCTGTGGCTCTTGGTATCTCAGGAGAAATCATTTTGTTCCTGAACGTGAACAAGGTTGCCGGGTGGCTTGGATTGCTGGGGATGTTCTTTTACATTGTCATCTATACGATGTGGCTGAAACGAAATTCAACCTGGAGCACCGCTGTAGGCGGGGTATCGGGAGCGGTTCCGCCGGTTATCGGATACTGTGCCGGCACGGGAACCGTGGATACCGGAGCTGTTCTGTTATTCTGCTTGCTGTTCTTGTGGCAGCCCGCGCATTTCTGGTCGCTGGCCATCCGGCGGGTGGAGGAGTACAGAGCGGCAGGGTTTCCATTGCTGCCTGTCCGTAAGGGAGTTAGGCGTACCAAAGTGCAGATGATTCCCTATGTAACGCTGCTGCTCCCAACCGTCATTTTGCTGTACGTTTACGGCTTTTCCGGTCCCGTATTTCTGACGGTGTCTGTGATTGGTGGTGTGATATGGCTCTTGCATACGCTGCATGGAATAACCGTTTCGGAGGATGAACGCTGGGCTAAAACCAATTTCATGATTTCCGTAAATTATTTGATGATCGTGTTCATTGTTATGATTCTGGATACGCCTGCGCTTTAATGATAGGCATGCATAATGGGGTGAAATGATGAAGAAATCGGATTTGATTGTTCTTATATTGTGCGTGCTGCTATTAGTATCGTGTTCTTCGGCTCCTGCGTCCGATGCAGAGGTTGAAGAATTGATCCGGGTCGATCTGATTCTGCCGACGGGTCCGGTAAAGACCTCGGAGACCGTCCCTTTTGAAGCGCGAGTGACACAAGGCGAGTCGCTTGTTGAAGATGCCCAAGAGGTGGAATTCGAGTTCCGACTGGCCGATCAGGATGAGTTCCAACGGATAGAAGCTAAACATGAAGAAGACGGAAGGTACCGAATAGAGAAGGCTTTTGAGGTCGAAGGGACCTATGAAGTGACTGCGCATGTGACCGCAAGAGGCATGCATGTGATGCCAAAAAAAGAGATTGCTGTAGGAGATCATGTGGAGAAGTGAACTGAGGTAGCAGTGATCGGGTAAGAAGGGGTGGCGGATACAATGACCCGAAAATACAGGTTGATGCTTATTATGCTGGCGATGCTGGTGTTGTCTGCTTGCAGTGAAAGAACCGAGGACGACTCTGCGCTTCGCGCCAGTATTGTTACACCGGAGGATGAAAAGGCGGTTGCCCTCTACAAGAGTCAGTGCCTCTCATGCCATGCTATCGATTTGGGCGGAAGGGTAGGTCCTAGTCTTAAGGATGTCGGAACGAGGCTCTCGGAGGATGAAATACGCGACATTGTAACGGATGGCTATAGAGGCATGCCTTCCTACAGGAAGATTCTAGAGGAGAGCGAGATCCAATCCATAGCGGCGTGGCTTGCGAACATGAACGAGGAGCAGGAGGGGGATACATGAAAAAGATCATGCTCATAGGCGTGCTCATGCTGGTGACGCTGGTGGCAGCCGCATGCGGCAATTCCAAGCCGAGTCAGCTGAGCATTCCGGTCCAGCCATTTGAATACATCAATCAGGATGAAGAGGAGGTCTCTTTAGCTGATCTGAAAGGAAAGGTGTGGATCGCGGACTTTGTATTCACACGCTGCATTACGGTGTGTCCAACCATGACTGCCAATATGGCAGAGCTGCAGCAGCGGTTGAGTGATGCGGGGCTCGAAGCCACGCTGGTATCCTTTTCGGTAGACCCGGAACGGGATGAACCTGCGGCACTCAAGAGTTACCTGGGCAAATTTGATGCAAACTTCACGAACTGGCATGCGCTCACGGGATATACGTTTGACGATATTAAATCGTTTGTGCTGCAATCCTTCAAAGCACCTATTGCCATGGATACAGCAGCAGATCAGGTCATTCATGGCACGTCCTTCTACCTGATAGACCAATCGGGCACGGTTGTCGCGAAATATGATGGCAACATGGACCCGCCTTATGACAAAATCCTGAAGGACGTCAAATCGCTGCTGAAGTAGGGGCGGTCTAAGCGAGGTGGAATGAAATGAACCGATTAGCTCATTCATCATGGATCCGATGGCTGATTCTTGCGCTTGTAACGGCAGCCGGAATATACGCTCTCGTACATGCCCTGCTGGGGGATCAGGAAACCGCTGAGATTGGCCAAACGGCTCCCGACTTTGAGGCGGTGAATCTTCAGGACGAGCCCGTCAGGCTCTCCGATTACAGAGGGCAGCCCGTGCTGTTAAATTTCTGGGCGTCTTGGTGCGGTCCCTGCGTTAATGAAATGCCGATCCTGAACGAAGCGTACGCGCAGGAATCCGGCACTCAGATTATCGCTGTCAATATAGGAGAAAGCCGAGAGAAAGCGGAGGCATTCGCTTCGAAGCATCATTTGGAGATGCCGATTGTGCTGGATCAGCACAATACAATCAAAGGCCAATACGGCATCAGTGGTCTTCCGGTAACCGTCTTGATTGATGACCAGGGTAAAATGGTTGATCGAGTCACCGGCGAGCTGCCGAGTCTTGCGTTCGTCAAGGAATTGATGAGCAGGATTCAATAGGAACAAGTGTGTTAGGACACGAGAACAAGGTTAGCTTCTGGTAAGCTAACCTTGTTCTTTATTCCAGGGAGGAGAAGATCCGTTAACATCTGCCCTATTGAATCGTGGCGTGCAGAGCTTGAGCAAACCTCGAGATGCCGGACGGGATATCCTCAGCCCTGGCACGGGCATAAGTGAATCTAACGTAACCGGATGCTGAACCGTATACGCTTCCCGGCGCAAAAATAACGCCCTTTTGAATGGAAGCTTCCAGCAGCTTGCTATCATTCACTTCCGGCATGATTTTGCACCAGAGATGCAAACCGCCCTCAGGCACATGGAACTGAACGAGACCGTTCAGCTCTTTCCGAAGGGACTCCATCAGTAAGTCACGCTTGTACAGTAAGCTAGCTCTCAGCTTGTCCAGATGAGGCGCAAAATAGGAGGAGCTGAGAAACTGTCCAGCGAGGCTTTGGGGAACCACGCTCAGCCCGAAATCCATCTGCTGTCTGGCGTCCGCGAGCCGTTCAACGACAGAATTCGGGGCAACCATCCAGCCTACGCGGAGGCCGGACGCTGCGATTTTTGATAGAGATCCAATGTACAGCACCGACCCGACTGAATCCACGGACTTCAGCGGTGCAGGGGGCGAACACTGGTAGGCCGTCAAACTGAAGGGGTCATCCTCCACGATAGGAAGCCCAAGCTCACTTGCAACATCAAGCAGTTGGGCTCTTCTCTCTTCAGCCAAGACGGTGCCTGTCGGATTCTGAAAATTCGGATTAATAAAAATCATCTTGATCCGGTGTTTCTTGTACAGGGAGCGTATGTCCTCTGGCTGTACCCCTCGTTCATCAACAGGCAGTCTGAACAATCGAAGACCGGCAGATTGAAACATAGGCAGTGAATAGCAATATGACGGGTCTTCAATAGCCACTGCGTCACCAGGCGAAAGCAAGCACTGCGTAATGAGGTACAGCGATTGCTGGGAGCCTGACGTGATTAATATGGACGATTCAGTGGTATGAATCCCCCGATATTGTTTGAGATAAGTTACCAATGCCTGTCGTAGTGGACCATATCCTTGCGGATTGTCATAACCCAGATAGGGAGTATCCGGTTTCTGACTCAATATCGTGTTCATTTCTTCGTTCGGCGCCAAATCGCCGGCAAGCTCTCCGCTCGCAAAATCAATCAGGGAGGGATCATAAGCCAATGCTTCCCGAATGCGACGGAGAAAAGGCAGGTTAGGCAGGAAGTTTCCTCCCTCCGCGTAACGGTGCCAGTTCGGCGTATGCTTGGGTGTAGCTCCCCACTTGGAGCTGCTGACCCGAGTTCCGCTCCCGGAACGGCTCTCTATGATACCAAGCGCCCGAAGCTCCGAGTAAGCCAGAACCACGGTGCTTCGATTAACTCCCAATTGCTCGGCGAGTTTGCGTTCGGATGGAAGTAAACTCCCTGGCGGAAACTCACCGTAAGATATTCTTTGCTCCAGATCATCAGCAATTTGCTGATATAGAGGTTGTGTGCTGTTACGATCCGGCTTCCACACTTTCCTCATCCTCTCATGACATATTCAGGTTGTTCCTGTCTGTAATCTTGATCATATCACTATGCACAAATAAAGGGTTTTCATAATTTTATCATTATGATGACAAATCTCTTTCAATCTGTTGAACATGGATGGTGCCTTCAGACCGTGAATTGGATGGGGTAAGCATGATAAACATTTGTGCCGATGATCATTCGTATTATCGTCCAGAGAACGAGCGAATATAGCCCGTAAGGGTCATTCTTCGGGGACAGCATGTGCACTATGATGATACAGAGCAGCATAAATATGAGATGAATAAGGAGAATGAACCCATTGACGACTTATAAATTCCAGCCAGATTTCCGACTCGGGGCTGCATGGATCATTTCGATTGCAGCAACTCTGGGAAGCCTTTATTTTAGCGAAATCAAAGGATATATCCCATGTGACTTGTGTTGGTTTCAGAGGATTTTTATGTACCCGCTAACCATTCTCTTGGGCATTGCGTATTACAAGAAAGATTTGGGAATCATGAAGTATGTTCTTCCTCTCTCTTGTATCGGAGGAGCCATCTCGGTATACCACATCGCGTATCAGCGCTTCTATTCGTTGTTTAGCAATCATGTTTTAGCAGCTTGCGGCCCCACTCCCTGCAACGTAAATTACTTTACCTGGCTGGGTTTTATTACAATTCCTGTTATGGCTCTAACCGCGTTTCTGTTAATCACCGTCCTGCTGTGGAGTTTATCCAGAGCCGCCAAGGCGGCGGGAGCCGGTACCGAAGACTAAGCACAATCAGACCTGCTTCTTGACAAAGCATAAGAACAGGATTAAAGTATGGTTTAACTAATCGTAATCGTTACGATTAATAAAATGTGAGATGAGGAGGTGCTGAATATGAGAGTGACGGTAACTTTGGCATGCACGGAAACCGGTGACCGCAACTATACAACGACAAAAAATAAACGAAATCACCCGGAGCGGATGGAGTTGCGCAAATATAGTCCGCGCTTGAAGCGAGTAACACTTCATCGGGAAACACGCTAGTTCATACGAACCACCAAGAGCCGGACCCAAGGTCCGGCTTATTTGACTTCATACGAAATGGGACTACACTGAGATTAGCAGGTTCCTGCAAAATTGAAGAGAGGAGGGATGGTATGCATCAGGAACGACATGATGCTGGCAGCGAGCTGCTGCTGAGCACACATACCGACGAGCAGTGGCGTCGGAGAAGGCGGGAGTTAAACGATTGGATTAACAGACCCAAGGTGCGCAAGCTGCCCAAGCGTACGCGGCTATTCGGCAAAACGCCGGTTGACGAGCAGCTGCATCCGATATTGATCCGGCTGCAGCGTGCAGGACTGGTCACCGAGTTCTCCTGCGCTGGCGTGAGTCCCCTCGATGAACCTGTGGACCATTCGCTGTATGCCTATCTTACGTATTTTTCCGACCGCGGTCCTGCGGAGTCGTTCACGAACCTTCTTATGAGGAACATGAAACATCGAGCGCTCATAACCTATGAGCCTTCCCGCAGCCGCTACGATGTGTCTTCGTTTTTCATCGGACATAACCGTTCCTTCTGCATTCTTTTACTGCATAGCGCGGAGCAGTTCATTCAGGAATCCCGCTTGTGAAGATACTGAAATAACATTAGATGAGGTAAGGAGTCGTGATGGAATGATACGTAGCCGAATATCTTGGGATTCGGGTCAATGGACAACCGTGCCGATATCAGTCACCGAGACGAAGGAAGGACAATATTTGAAGGTAGAGTCCAGAGAAGGCAGTGATTATTGGGAGAAAACCTTATACGGGTTTCAACGCGACAGCGGACATTCTCTGCTCACACGGTGGGAAAAGGATACGGCCATGGAAGTAACGTTTCAGCTGCAATCGTTTACGGAGCTTTATGATCAGGCAGGAATCATGCTGATGAACGCTCCGGGGCAATGGATCAAAGCAGGGATCGAGATTAATGATGGAATCCCGCAGCTTGCTGTTGTTGTCACCCAAGGATACTCGGATTGGTCGCTCGCACCTGTACCGGAGTGGGTTGGCGAGAATGTCACGATCCGCGCTTCGAGAATGAATGATGCGGTCATCATTAGGGCGAGAACTGAGACGCATCCTTGGAGAACACTTCGAGTGGCGCCTTTTCCGATCAATACAGCAAGTCAAGCAGGGCCTTTTATTTGTTCGCCGACCCGTTCCGGGCTGCACGTAACCTTCACACGCTGGGTAATGACCGATCCTGACAGTGACATTCATGTTGATCCGTCTACTGAAGATTAGGATCGTTTCTGTGGAATCAGTCAGATTAATATAGGGTCTGCTCTAAATCAACCACTCCAAATCGTAAGGATGCGATAATTATGAAGAAAATCATGAACAAACCGGAAACCCTCGTCAGAGAGATGTGCAGCGGCTTCGTCATGGCTCATCCAGAGTTGGAATTTCATCATATGCATACCTTTATCCAAAAGAAAAACATGAACCAGGACAAAGTAACCTTGATCAGTGGCGGGGGGAGCGGGCATGAGCCTGCGGATGCGGGTTTTATCGGCAAGGGCATGCTGGACGTCGCGGTTTGCGGCGATGTGTTTGCATCTCCATCCCAAATTCAGGTGTATCAGGCAATCCGGGCATCGGCCAGTCGGAAGGGCACCCTGTTGATTATTAAGAACTACAGCGGAGATATGATGAATTTCAAGAATGCCGCCTATCTGGCGAATGAAGATGGCATTCAAGTCGACTATGTGAAGGTTGACGATGACATCGCGGTTGAAGACAGCCTGTACACCGTAGGAAAAAGAGGGGTCGCGGGCACGGTTTTGGTACATAAAATAGCGGGTGCGGCCGCAGAGGCCGGCATGTCGCTGGAGCAGGTTAAAGAAGCGGCTCAGCATGCCATCGATAATGTCAAAAGCATTGGCTGTGCGTTCACGTCCTGCACGGTGCCTGCCAAGGGGACGCCGACTTTCTCCATTGGCGAGCAGGAAATGGAGTATGGCGTAGGCATTCACGGCGAGCCTGGAATCCGCCGTGAGCAGCTGATTCCGGCTGACGAGCTGGCACGGAGAATGGTAGCGGAGCTGCTGGAAAGTCTGCAAGTAAACGGTGATAGCCCGCAGGAAGTTGCCGTATTGGTCAACGGCTTCGGGGGCACCCCGCTGCAGGAGCTGTATCTCTTGAACCGTTCTGTCATGCGGGAATTAAATCAGCGGAACGTTACGGTGCTTAAAGTCTTTGTCGGCAATTACATGACAAGCATCGATATGGTAGGCGCTTCGGTCTCCATCATGAAATTGACGGACCAGCTGAAATATTTGCTGGGCGAGCCATGTGACACGCCTGCACTCGTAACACGAGGACCGCTAGAGCCTGTCGTATTTCACGATGTTCTAGAGGAATCCCGGCATAAGAAGCAGCCGGAATCCTACAACATGGTGACACATGAAGAGTATGCTGCCGTTTCGGACGATCAATTGTCACTGAACAACATCATCTACTTGATAGACAAAATGAGTGAGGTCATTATTGCGAACGAAGTCCCGTTCTGTGAACTGGATGCGCACGCCGGTGACGGTGATTTTGGTATGAGTGTTGCCAAGGGATTCAAGCAACTCAAAGCCGAATGGGAGGAGCTTATATCCGAGGCCGCTGATATCGGAAGTTTCTTGAACGCCTGTTCACTGATTATCATGGAGCATTGCGGCGGCGCATCCGGTCCGATCTGGGGTTCTGCCTTTCGGGCGGCGGGCAAATATGCGTTGCATAAGAAGGAGCTGTCCATAGCTGAAATCGCCGAGATGATGGAAGCCGTGGTTCAAGGAATACAGGACACGGGTGAAAGATCCTTTGGAAGAGGGGCAGTTGTGGGGGATAAGACGCTGATGGACGCACTCATTCCGTATGCTGAGGCTTGGAGAGTTAGCGCGCATGACGGGGAGAATCTGTTGGCTGCCGGCGTTCAAGCGGCACGGGCAGCCGTGGAGGGTGCAAAAAGCACGGAGGCCCTCGTAGCTCGCATGGGAAGAGCCGGAACCGTCGGCGAGCGGAGCATCGGCTACCCGGACGCCGGGGCACATGCGCTCGGGGTTATATTTACGGAGCTTTCCCAATCGCTCACAAGAGCAAAATAGAATAATCAAACCAAGGAGCCTCGCTTTCATTTGTGAAAGGCGAGGCTTCTTTGCTGCTCGTTGTTCTTGTATCAATTGCTACAGCCCGGGTGCAATGTGCAGTGATAATATTGAGGATAGATGGACTTACATACGATTAATAACACAAACAAAAGGGGATTGGACCAGATGCCGAGTAAAGAAAGCATAGCTATCAAACAGAAACTGACGGCCGAGGGATTTCATCATAAATGGGAGGATGCCAAGGCAATTCGGCAGTATATCGCTACCATGCCTCCTTATCCCGCCCTTACCGGCGAGCAGGAAGGATTTGAAATGCGATCTTTCCAGAGCGAAAGTGGTTTGAGTATGAACTATTATATATCGCATGGTGCTAGGGATAAGGGAACGGTCCTATATTTGCACGGCGGCGCCTATATCGAAGAAATTCTCCCGCCTCATTTTGCTTTTGTTAAACAGTGGACGAAATTAACCGGATTATCGATATATATGCCCAACTATCCGACCGTGCCAAGCATAGAAGCAGGGGATCTGACTGAGCTGATGCGCGAATATTATAAGTTTGTCTGCCCTAAGGCCCAGAGTCCGGTATTTCTGATGGGGGATTCGGCTGGCGGCGCATTAGCGCTGAACGTTGCCCAAGGATTCAAGGAGACGCCACTTACGCCCAAGCGATTAATTCTGATTGCACCTTGGGTGGACGTCGCCATGGACAATCCGCAGATTGCCAAACTCGGCATACCGCAGCGGGATGTCTTCCTGCAGCCGGCTGGTCTTGGAGCAGTCGGAAGGATGTATGCAGGGAATCTGCCCATGGACGATCCTGCGGTCAGTCCATTGTTCGGCGATATGAAGAACCTGCCAAGCACGGTGATCCTGATCGGGACCGATGATTCCCTGCTGCCGGATGCCCGGCTGCTGCGTGATCGATTGGATGATGAGGGTGTTGATACCGAGTATTGGGAGTATGAACATATGATGCATGTCTGGCCTCTTTTTCCAATGCCTGAAGCCGAAGAGGCACTGGACAGGCTGAATCGGATGATCACACGTGATTTAGGATACAATGAAATGGATGGTGGCTGAAGGACCAATTGGATGGTCCGAACTGGCGCGAAATTGGATGGTGTGCATTAAACGTTTGTTCATTATAATGAGGCTGAACGAACAAGTTATGATGCATGATGTTGATCCTGGTGCCTCGGGTCAATAGCAGATTCTATATAATGAATAATTGAATGGGGTTGTTTGGGGTTGGTTATGTACATTATTGTCATTGCGCTGGCATTAATTGGAGGAGTATCAACACTTCTTGTAGGGTTATCACAAGAGAATAAGAAGGCTAATCCGAATTATGAACGGAAAACCAAGACCAATCTCACGAAGCTGCTCATCATCTATCTGGCATCCTTAATTGCATTCATTGTTATATGGATGATTTTTAAATAACATACAGCAACTGCTCCCGTTACAGTGAACGGGGGGCAGTTTTTTTATGATAAAGGACTTGGACGGGGCTTCACTCCCTCCACGCTGGACAGCTACATCTAACGTTCAAACCAAGTACACACGATGTACCGGCTGCTTTTATTTTTTGCATCCTTTTTTCATGGATAGGGTCTGCAGATATTATCTTTATGATTATCATTGGAACGCAGGTCCATTTGATGTAATCTGAAGACATCAGCTCCACAGCGGTTGATAGCATGGCCAACATTCTGATGTTTGTTATGTTCGCTGCTGGGTTTATTTTATCAATCGATGAGAGGAAAACCATTGCGTTTCTAATTCAGGAGGAGGTCTAGGAATCATATGGCATTGAACGTAGGAATCATCGGCACCGGCTGGTTTAGCAAGATGCATGCCCGTATTTTATCCGACATGGACGGAGTGAGTGTTGCTGCCTTTGTCGGAACAAGCCAGGATAAGGCAGACCAAGCGATAGAAGGATACAGCTCTGCCAAAGCGTATGCGAACGTTGAGCAGATGCTGGATGATAGCAAGCCGGATGCTGTTTATATCTGTGTTCCACCCTTTGCGCATGGGGAGATAGAGTCTCTGCTTGTGGATCGGCATATTCCGTTTATGGTCGAGAAGCCGCTTGGCACGAATCTCGAAATCCCGAAGAAGATTGCGCAAGGGGTGAAGAAGTCAGGGCTAATGACGTCAGTCGGTTATCATTTTCGTTATACGGACGCTGCCATCAAAGCAGCTGAGCTGCTGGAAAGCCGAAAGATCGGCATGGCTCTTGGCTACTGGATGGGTGATATGCCGCAGGTGTATTGGTGGAGACAACAGGAAGGCTCTGGAGGACAATTCATAGAACAAACCACGCATATGGTGGACCTGCTGCGCTGCCTGCTGGGGGAAGTGGATGAAGTGTATGCGGCCTTTGCCCATAGAGCGATGAAGGATATGCATGATAATGTAAGCGTTCACGATGTGGGAACCGCTACACTGAAGTTAAAGAGCGGGGCAGTGGCAGCCATCTCCAATACCTGTATTTTGCCAGAATCGGAGAAGGTAGGCTTGGTTATCTATACGGAACAGGGGAGTCTTGACATCAGAGCAGACAGGCTGATCGTTAATGAACAAGGCAGGAGAACGGAATACCGGAATGCGGCCAACCCATATCAACGGGAGAACGAAGCATTTATTCATGCGGTACGCACAGGCGAAACTTCAGGAATCCTATCCTCTTATGAGGATGCCGTCCGCACAATGGAGATTACATATGCAGCTTTGCAGTCTGCTGAAACGGGATTGCCGGTCAAAATAGGAAATCATTAAACAAACGGCACATATCACATCTAACCATGTGCTTCGGAATTCTATCGAGGGTGAGGGGCAACGAGAAGTACGGCGGCCTTTCGTGTGTGTATGGGTTCAGTTCTGTTATAATAAGTGGACGCATGAAGGAAGGGAAAGATGTAATATGGCATTTACAGCACAGCAGGTGGCCGAATGGATGGTCGAGGAAATCAGATTCACAGGCAATTTGTATCAGACCGAGGCCATACGGTATGTAAGCGAGCACTTCGGTGAGGAGTTTGTTTTTGTTAACGAGAACGGAAATGCCTCGCTGTCCAAGGAAGTGAAGAAGGCATTCCGCAAACTGCATGGCGGCCGCATTGCCTGGGATCGTGACGGATTTATGTGGGCTTGGACGTAGAAACTTCCAGGGGGTTCGGTGTCAACACGTAAAAACAGTCTGCGACTGTTATTCTGAGAAGTCTGATCATTCAGGCTTCTGTTGGTTTTGATCAAAGGGATAACGGGGTACACAGGGTTCAACGGATCGAGACCGCTGAGGAGTCAGGATTCGGAAAAATGAACAGGGGTCCGTACACGTTGATTCTCCCTATATATAATGAGAACAGCTACCTTGAATTCAAGGCAGCTGTTTTTCATATATGATTATTTTATCCGATGAATCGTAAATTGTCCGGTTGAAGCATGCAGAGCCTCCTTGGCCTGTTGCGGGTCGATCCCGTGATGCCGCTCTACCGCATATCGGAACTCATAGAAGCCGCCGAGCGTGGCTTTGAAGTTGGTTTCCCAGTAGTTGGTCAATATCCACGCATACGTGTAAGGCCGGCTGTCCGCCGATTGCATGGTATGGAGCTGGCGCGGCGTATGCTCCAGCGTTCCCAACTGCACAAGCGGCGTGTCTGTCATCGATACAGCGAGCGCTTCCCGGTCTTGGGCAGAGTGCCAGAATATGCCCTCTTGGGCACTGGTGTAATCGATGCAGCTTCCCGGAATTTGATCCTTCCATGGACGGATGTGGCAGCCGGCTTTTTCAACATAAAGCTCCGCTTCGGGACCCATGGAGAATGGAAGTGCCACATATACGTTTTCGGGGAGCCAGACACTGTCCTTGTGGAAGCGGACGGACACCTCGGCACGAGGCTGATTCGCAAACAGCTTGATGTGGAGGGCATAGTAGCTGAGCCCCTTCACTTCGAAGACCAGCTCGATCAGAGCAAACAGCGGGCCATTGTCGAGCACGTTGACGCGAATCAGGCGCCCGGCATCGCGCTGCACATGGGTGCCCTTCCGGTTGCGGCCCATGCGGGCACGGGTAGCGCATATCTGGGAAGGGCTGTGCTCATCCTGTGCAGGCGTGACCTCGTAAACCGGCGTGAACGGCCCATGCCGGCGTGCATCATCCAGCAGATCGGTTGAACGTGTCTTGTCGATCCAAGCCGTAATGCCCGTGTTGATCTCCCATTCGATGCGGAACGAATCCGATTCGATGAAGCTCTCACCCACAATGACCGGATAAGGGACCAGAGGCTCCAAGCGAATGTCGGCGATTCCTTCACAAGCAATTGGCTCGGTGTTGCGCGCAGTCACCATGTTCCCGGAAGGAGAGCCGACCTCTGCCGTTTCGAGCGGGTGGATCGACAGCGTGCGGGATTCACCCGGCGTTAGCGTCAGCTCGGCTGCGAGTGCGCCTGTGTGCGTCAGCTGATACGGGAGCGACTGTCCGTTCGATTCATCGATAAGCTCGAACTTCCTCTTCAAGATGACGTTCTCCCAGCCATCGAGCGGAATAGCGACCTGCAGTGTGGCTGTGGCGGGCTCTGTATTGATCACCTCATACCGCAGAGGGCGATGGGGGGCCAGAAGCGCACCCTGACGGGCAACCAGCGCTTTATCCAAAGCCCGGTATGCCAGCTTGCTTGCTTCAGCTGCATAGGCTTGCTTCCGAACCTCCAGCATTTGGACCTGCGGATGCCATGGCTCATACACGGAGGAATGATAACCCCACGTATGCTCTGCGTACATAGTTAGTGCTTGTGCAGCATCATCGATCTCGGCGGGGCTTACCATTTCGGAAGCCGGATCCAGCCGCTTCACTTTGCGAAGCGTGCGCTGGGCATCGCGGTAAATTTGAGTATGCATCGCCGTGGAGGCAACACCGTCCGTCCACCAATCCGGCCAGTCGCCCCGGTGCACCGGCAGCTCGGATAAGTCCTCCTGCTTCAGATCCGCAAAAAATTCGGAGAGGGTAGCCAACTTAATCGTAATGCGGTCACCGTTCTGCTCATTCCAACTGGTCATCCATTCCGCAATGTCCGCATTTGGAGATGCATTATCCGTCCCAAGACCGGACACCATGATCGGAACGAAGGAATAGGGATAGGATTCTTGTTCCAGATTCCATAAATATCGGTTAATCCGTAATGAAGCGATGTTGTTGTGGCGATGTTCAGGCTCCATCAGGTTATGCTGGAATTCGTCTTTGATGATGTATTTGCCGAGTGCATCCGGACAGAATCCGAGCTCGTTGCCAAACATGTAATGTTCGCCGTTCCATACAAGCAGCTTGCCGCCCTCCGGACTTTCCCACCAGAATGGGGTCTGCTTGCGACCCAGCGGATACATGCCGTGATGCGTGTGGATGCAGGAGAACAGGTGCTCAATGTTATTCTGCAGCAGGCTGTCGGCATATCCCCATCCGTAGCCGTTAATATCAGCTGTCATGGCGCTGTCGATTCGGTGTCCGATGGATTTCGCGTACTGCTGAGCCTTCCCGTGGTTGCGCTTCAGGAGGTCAAAGTCCGGGAGCTCGGTCATGTTCAGATAAGTTCCCGACAGCTCAATATCGCCTCGGATGACAGCTTGCTGAAAAGCTTCTTTCTCTTCGGGAGAGGCCGCTTCCAGAAATTTCTCCACGGCCCAGAAGGTTTCGCAGGTCCAGCGGAATGAGCTCCAATCCGGACGCTCCCCGCGATGTGCGGCTTCTGCGATGCCGACCGCCTGGCGAATAAAGTCAACGTGGTACTGCTCGATCCTCTCCTGGCGCTCGGTGTAACCGATATCCGTGTGGGAATGATGGATGGCATAAATGGTCCAGGGACGAGCGGGTCTGGGATCACCTTGGTTTGATAAGTTCATGTAACAGTAACCTCCTATTTATGAAGTGGGACGTATGTGTGGCTATCCATCTACAAAAATTCCCTCTATGCCGTTAAACACAGCGCTGATTCCATCCTCGAGAGTGAGAATGGGGATGGCATATTGGCCTAAAGCCAGCTGTATATCCCTTTCCCATAAGGGAAAACTGCCTGAGATTTGCCCCCCGAGTACCAGGCGGTGGGGTTTAAAGTCAGCTATATAAGGCAGCAGCATCTCTCCCAGCCTGCAACCGTATTCGCGGAACAGGTCTTTAGCTTGCTTGTGACCGCGTGCAGCCGCTTCTGCAAGATCGGCTACATCCATTCCGTCCACGAGCAGTCCCCGCTCGCTAGCCAAATTCAGAATGCCCCTTCTCCCAAAATAACGGTCCACCGTATGATTCCGGTAGGGTTCGGCAAACAGCATTCCGCTGTCAGGAATCCTGTTCCTGCCAGCGATGATCTGCCCATTCTCTATAAAGGCTGACCCAAGGCCTGTGCCGAGCGTAAGGCATATTAACCGCTCGGACGGAAACCGGATACTGGCGCCAAGCCCGAACATGAAGGCATCATTGCCGAACCGGATATTGGCTGCGGTTAAACGATTGGTCATGATGCCCGGGAATAAGCTCTTCTGCTTCTGGAATTCCGTTCGGAGCAGGTCGCGCACCGACAATCTGTAGAGCGATTCATATTTGCCGACACCCTGAAGGAGGGCGATGCCTTCTGCATAATCGAAAGGTCCGGGAAAAGCAAAACCGATTCGGATCGAATCGTGATAATCCAATGGTCTGCAGGTGGAGGCAAATACGTTTAGCAGCTCCCGGCAGGCATTGGCAAAGCTGAAGATCGTATCGCTTGCCGAGCCCTGAGACTTCGACGGCCAGGTAAGGAACGAACCGGGAAGAAACGCCCCGTTCACGATGAGTGCCCCTTTCAGGAATGTGCCGCCGGCATCAAGCGTGATGGTGATTCGGGCAGGAAACGGCTCGCTTGGGTGATCTGCTCCATCATCGCAGGGCATGGAAATTCTCCTCTCCGGAAGTCCAAGAAGGCGGAAGCAGGGGAAGGCTCCACTCCGGATTGACTCGGGCGGCGATCAGCGTGCAGGGAGAGCCGGAGAGGTTCTCCAGACGATACTCGCCCACACATGCCGGGACGATGTAGGACTCCCCGTAGCCCCACTCAACGGCAGCATCCTCGTCTGCTGCCGGGATAAGGCGGACGCGTTCACCCTCCACGAGGTTGTACATGATAAATTCCCCGTGTGTGTCTGCGTTCCACGTATCGTGCAGGGACAGCCTGCTGACCTGAAAGAGAAGATCCTCCCGTTGGCCTAGCAGTTCCAGCGTGCTCTGACCTTGCCTGCTGATGAGCGTTGGCCGGGCAATAAGCCCGTGTTCTACGGCTGAAGTATTCATGGCATCGTTGATGTTGCGGCGTGCATGATCAGGGTTCATCGGACGAGGCCTGCCGTCCCCATCGAGCCGCAAATAATCGTATATTTTGAAAGTGAACCACCAGGTGGTTGAGGAAATTTCGAGCACCAGATTATCTTTGCCGGAGCAGTGCACCGTTCCCGGCGGAATGAGATAGAGATCCCCCGTCTGCGATTCATATTCGTTAACGTAGGAGGAGAGTTCAAGCGGTTGTTCGTGAAGGTGGGCATTCTCCACCGCTTCAAGCAGCTGTCCGCCGGTTATTCCTTCCTTCAGTCCCAGATACACCTTGGCTCCAGGGGTATTGCGCATGATGTAATAGGACTCCTGCTGTGTCATATGCTCATTGAACTGCGATTCGGCATACTCTTGCAGCGGATGCACCTGAAGTGATAATTGCCCGCCTTGCATCGTATCCAGATAGTCAAACCGGATCGGAAAGTAATCGCCGAATAACTCGACATTCCGCTGTCCCAATATGTCATGGGGCGATGCCTCCATCAACAGGGTGAAGGGAATTTCCAGGGTGACGTCCTGAACCCGCAGCAGCAGTGTATTCTCGGGAGCGATGGGTTCAAAGCTCCAGGCGCAGTTTGGCCATTCTTCGGGAAGGCCGCATAATTCCTTCAAGTATTGACCGCCCCAAATCCCGGGGGCAAAAAACGGCTTGACCCGAAACGGCTGCCGACCGGTTTTGTGCAGTACTTCCTTCAAGGCTGCTACAGGCAGCCACACCGGCTCATCCGGGTGATTCAAGTCCATGTAGAACGCCTTCTTATCCTCATGCTGGGCATAATAAGCTAACCAGTCGCGGCGGTAAGTTTCCCAAACAGGCCATTCGAGAAATAAACAGTTCTTGTACGTCTCAACCTTGTCGTGACTCATGCCCAAGCCGAAGCTGCCCATATGCTGGGCGTGTCGCCGCTGCTGGTTCTCGCGGGAATAGTCGGCATAGAAGCGGAGATCGGGATCTCTGTCCGCCAGCATGGAGGCGCCGGGTCCGTATACAACGTAAATGCCTTTTTTTGTTTCAAATTCGAGCGCGCTTTTTTTTAAGGATTCCCTTGCATTATGCTGAAAATATTGACTGGGTCTGACATCAACTGCCTTATAGCCGAACGCCCGGTTATCGGTCAGATAAGGCGCCATCTCGGCTCGGAGCTCGGCCTCGGATTTTACATAATAGGACGTGGAATCACTCAGGAAGGGGATCCCCTCTTGGTCACAGATTTGCTGAAGCTCGACCAGCAATTGATCGAAATGAGCACCGTGAGTTCCATCGAAAGTTACAAAGATTCCGGGTTTTCCTGGCATCTCTTGCTGCGACTTCATGTTATAGGCGGATAGGATAAGAGAGCACCAAGCGTCTGCCCCATACTTCATAAACAGGGGTTCCTTGCGAAAGTCCAAATGGTTGATTGGATGTGATTGAAAGGCAGTTGCAGATGTCATGGATGGATGTATCCTCCCTTCGGATTGTCTGGTTACGACTTCATTGTAGAAGGCAAGGGAGGATACGTCTTTATAAAAAGAGGAAGTGTTTTTGTACGATCAGGACATCGGTGGAGAAATGCTAGAACTCGGAGTCATAGCGACCCTCAGAAAACTGCGAGCGTCGGAACCGGGCGGGGGTCACGCCAATCTTGGACGTAAACACCCGTGTGAAGTAGTGTACGGA
This sequence comes from Paenibacillus sp. Cedars, assembly GCF_003184205.1. NCBI lineage: Bacteria > Bacillati > Bacillota > Bacilli > Caryophanales > Paenibacillaceae > Paenibacillus > Paenibacillus sp. Cedars. The sequence goes on along the minus strand of NZ_CP020866.1, from coordinate 3,780,253 downwards.
CTCGAATCCGCAAAATACAGCAATCTCTTTAATCTGCCGGTCCGTATTCAGAAGCAGGTGTTTCGCCTTCTGCACGCGCTGCTCCTGCACATAATGGACAAAGGATTGATGACCGTATTTGCGAAACAGCCGTGTCAAATGACGGGTTGTGATGTGGAGATGGCCCGCCACCCGCTCAAGCGACAGCGGCTCGTTAAGATTATCCTTGATGAAAAGCTCGGCTTGATGAAACATCGAGGTCCCTTCATCATGGGCCTCGGTTCCGGAAGGCTCTTGATAGAACCCGGGGCCGTGGGCTGCAGCAATAGATAAAATCAGTGACGTGGCTATGCTGTTCAGCACATGCGGGGAATAGGTTTTATCCACGGAATGAAACTGTGATAACAGCGACAGCCACAGGAGCCCGGGCGCTTGCAGCTGCCCTTCCTGAAGCACGGGAATGCCCTGTTTGGCTAACAGCCGGAATGCGGCCGCATAGAGCTCGTTATGTGCAGTTTCATCCAGCTCGAAAGCAACATAGCATAAGGACAAGCCCTCCTTGCTTCGGATTCGGTGCTGGACGCCTGGCCGGGAGAGAAACATGGTGCCTGGTTGAAGGGGGAACTCTGTAGCGTCTTCTATATACGAGCCGCTGCCTGTTAATACATAACAAGCTTCAAAAAAAGAATGTTTATGCTCGGTATTGTCGTAATGACGCGGCATGAATCCCCAATAGTGAATATGAACGGTTAGATCCTGCTGTTCAAGACGGTTCAGGGTACGGTTCAGGATGGAATTGGCCCGTTTATAAAACGATACAAATAAATGGTTGTCAATCAGCATGGGAGAGTCTTCTCCTTCTCAAAAACGGCTTTGTATCTGCCGGTCATGTAAGTTACAGGATAATACGATGTCTCTCTATTTTATATCATAATGATAAGTTATAAAGAAAAAATGGGTATAGTGATGTTGTGCATAGACAGCTACACAAGTTCTTCATAAGTAGATGCTATGCTATAAATATTCAATTCTAGAGAGGAGTTTATACTTATGTCAGCTAAGAAACGATGGAAGCCGATCATCCTGGGAGTGTTAGCATCTCTCATCTTCATATTGGGGGCCTGCGGAAACACGGACGGTGCAAACCCTGAGAGCACACCAAGCAAGGAAACCTCCGGGAGCATGGACGGGATGGATCACGGCAGCATGAACCATTCCGGCTCAGGCGAGGTTCCGGAAGGATTGAAGGCGGCAGAGAATCCAACTTATCCGGTTGGTACCCAAGCGCTCATTGAAACTGACCATATGCCCGGGATGAAAGGGGCTAAAGCAACAATTGTTGGAGCGTATGATACTACGGTGTACACGATATCGTATACACCAACGAATGGCGGTCCCGAAGTGAAGAATCATAAATGGGTGATTCAAGAAGAGCTGAAGGATGCCGGTAAGGAACCGCTGCAGCCAGGTACGGAGGTTGTAGTTAACGCGGACCATATGGAAGGGATGGAGGGCGCAACTGCGGTCATCGATTCTGCGGAACAAACGACGGTGTATATGGTGGACTTCACATCAACCACGGGTGAAGAAGTCAAGAACCATAAATGGGTGACGGAAAGCGAACTGTCTCCGGTTCAATAAAAAATGTATAAAAAAACAATTGGTTTCCAATAATTGGAAACCAATTGTTTTTTTATGAGTTATCAGCTTTCTCTAATCTGGCGCAGCGCTTCCGTCAATTCCGCATAGCGAAACTGAAAGCCGTGACGCAGGGCTTTGGCCGGGACGATTCGCTGGCCCTTCAACAGAATGAGGGACATTTCTCCGAGGATTGCTTGCAGCATAAAGGCAGGCAAGGGGAGCCAATGTGGACGATGATAGACCTTGGCCACACATCTGCCAAATTCATCGTTCCTGACCGCATGCGGCGAAGCGGCATTGACGGCTCCGGATATTTCCTTGTGCCGGACACAGTAGTCAATTAAATCTACGATATCGTTGATATGTATCCAAGATAACCATTGCTTGCCGCTGCCTATCTTACCGCCGACGCCCGCTTTGTAAGGCAGCAGCATCTTGGGGAGTGCCCCGCCTGGATTGCCCAGCACGACACTGATCCGCAGCTTGATTAACCGGTCAACAGGGATGTGGTCTGCTGCCTGTTCCCACTCCGATACAACCTCGGACGGGAAATCCATAATGGTGGCAGGACTCTCCTCATCAAACGTTTTGTGCTCGGAAGTACCATAAATCGCCATCGCTGAAGCTTGAACAATGACCGCTGGTTTATGCTCCAACTTGTGCATCAATTCAGCTACAGAGGATACGGTTTTTTGCCGGGACTGCAGAATTCTCTGTTTGCCCTCCCGTGTCCAGCGCTGGCTCAGAGAGGAGCCGGCAAGATTGATGAGCGCGTCCAGATGCTCAAATCGCTCGGGATTGGACTTCATCTCATCCCAGGTCAGATAGGATAAGTGCCCGTTATGTTCGGTTTGTGCGTGAGATTTCGGAACCGATCTCGTTACAATGACAATGTCATGCCCGTCTTGGAGCCAACGCTTGCATAATGCTTGGCCTATAAATCCGGTGCCTCCGCAAACAGCGATTCTCATGAAAAAACCTCCTTGAGCGATATGTTGTCGGTGTATGATTAAAATACGATAAGCGTGATTCACGGAAATGAAGGGGAAAGGCTTAACGACCCTTTACGAATGACGCTTGGGGTTACGAATTGGAAGTCCATATTATACAATCAATTATACAGGAAATGCGGTAGGACTCCGCCATAAGATTTGCAGGAGCCTCGTACTCCGTAGCAAGAAGTAAGGAGTGAAGGATGAGTTTATTTGAGAAGCTTCAAACGTTGATCATTATGGGTGCGGTCGGGATCGGGCTGCTGTTGGGGCAGCTTCCGGCTGCTTCGGGTTATGCGGAATATGTGATTGTTCCCTTTTTGCTGCTGATGTTATATGGATTGTTCTTGACGATACCGCTGCGGCAATTAACGCAGGCCTTCAAGAACATCCGATTTCTAGGGTCGAGCACCATCATTAATTTTATTTGGACGCCGCTGCTGGCTTGGGTGCTGGGTGCTGTCTGGATTATCCTGCCCTCTGGATAGGCTTCATCATGCTGATGGTGACTCCTTGCACCGACTGGTATTTGGTGTTCACTTCAATTGCAAAAGGCAATGTGCCCTTGTCCACATCGGTTCTGCCCATCAATCTGATCCTTCAGGTGCTGCTGCTGCCGCTCTATCTGCTGCTGTTCGCCGGCACGATTGAAACGATGCGGATGACAACAATCATGGAGAGTGTGCTGCTGGTGCTCGTGGTGCCGTTCACCCTCGCACATCTCACCCGGTTTTTGCTGAGGGAAAAGAAGGAGGTGCTGGACCAGAAGCTGGTGCCGTTCTTTGCCAAAGCACAGATTATGTTTCTGTCTTTGGCCATTGTGGCGATGTTTACATCTCAGGGCTCGTATTTACTGAAGAACCTGGAAATGATCTATATTCTTATCGTTCCGATCCTGATCTACTTCACGGTCAATTACGTCCTGGGCAGTCTGGTAGGCAGAATGCTGCGTTTCTCCTATGAGGATTCGGTCAGTTTACATTTAACGATCATTGCCCGAAACTCTCCGGTAGCCCTGGCTATCGCGGTGACAGTTTTTCCGGACCAGCCCCTGATTGCGCTTGCCCTGGTCATCGGACCGCTGATCGAGCTTCCCGTGCTTGCCGTGGTATCTCAGCTGCTCCTCTTCACAAGAAGAATGAAGCCGACGTCCGGCTGAATCAACGGATTCGTGCTGCTTGTTAGGCGCCTGCACGGAATGGATAACGGATACCCATAAGAAAAAACAGTTTGTTGCGCCCGCGTTCTTCTTGGCCGGGTGAACAAACTGTTTTTTATTGGTGCATATGCGGCGGCCAGGTATCCGTTGTCACGTAAACGCCTGCCGTACGATCTCCACGGCCTGGTCCAGCTCCGGTTTCGATATGATGAGCGGCGGTGCAAAGCGAATGATCGATTCATGGGTTTCCTTGCAGAGCAGTCCGAGATCCTTCAGCTTCTCGCAGTAGGGTCGGGCCGGTACATGCAGCTCCATACCGATGAATAATCCTCTGCCGCGCACGTCTTTAACATCGGGATGCCGAATGGAACGAAGCTGCTGGAGAAAGTATTCGCCAAGCTCTAAGGATCTGGCTTCGAGCCCCTCTTCGGCAAAAACGTCCATTGAGGCGATCGCTACCGCGCAGCCGAGTGGATTCCCGCCAAAGGTAGAGCCGTGGGATCCCGGCTCGAATACACCAAGAATATCTGCCTCCGCCGCCACAGCAGAGACAGGGAAGACGCCGCCGCCAAGCGCTTTTCCAAGAATGTACATATCGGGCACCACGTTCTCCCAGTCACAAGCAAACCGTTTTCCCGTTCTGCCGAAGCCGGTTTGAATTTCATCGGCGAGCAGAAGGACGTGGTGCTGTTTGCACAGTTCCATAGCGCCGCTCAGATATCCGTCAGGCGGAATGACAATTCCGGATTCTCCCTGGATCGGCTCGACAAGAAAAGCGGCAGTATACGGTGTAATTGCCTGCTCGAGCGCTTCCAAATCCCCATAGGGAATGATGTTGAAGCCAGGGGTGAACGGGCCAAAGTCCTCCCGGTATTCGCTGGATGAGGAGAACGAGGTGACGGTAAGGGTACGGCCGTGAAAATTACCCTCGCAGACGATAATTTCTGCTTGATCCGCCGGGATGCCTTTGTTCCGATAAGCGTATCGGCGAGCCGCCTTGAGCGCGGTTTCAACAGCTTCGGCTCCGGTATTCATGGGAAGAATCATGCCTTTGCCGGTGAATGCGGACAGCTTCTCGTAGAAGTCTCCCAACTGATCGTTATGAAAAGCGCGTGAGGTTAATGTCACCTTATCCGCCTGATCTTTCAGCGCCTGAATGATTCGGGGATGACGATGGCCTGCGTTCAGAGCGGAGTAGGCGCTTAACATGTCGATGTATCGCTTGCCGTCCGCATCCGTGATATGAATCCCTTCCGCTTCCGCGATGACGATGGGAAGGGGGAAGTAGTTTCTTGCACCGTACGTTTCGGCTTTCTCGATATGAAGCCTTGTAGGGTCCATGGCGTAACCTCCTTAGTAGTCTGAAGAAGCCGGAGAGGTTGGAGAAGTCTAAGAAGCCCTGATAGGTAGTTGTTCCACGACGCAGACACTTCATCATGAAGCTTGCAGACGTGAGAAGCTTCATGATTACAAGATGCTTTCGCCCAGCATGGAGGCGATTAAGCCAACAAGCAGTCGGGACGTGGTCTGACCGCGGTCCAACAGCGGATTGTTCTCGACGAATTCGGCTGAGGTTACGATGCCGGATTCAGACAGCATCTCCATGGCAAGATGTGCTTCGCGGTAACTGAGTCCGCCCTGAACCGGCGTTCCCGTGCCAGGCGCGATTTTGGGATCGACACTGTCGATATCAAAGGACAGATGAACACCATCCGTCCCCGCCGAGGTAATGCGGATGGCTTCTTCCATGACCCGGAACATGCCCAAGCGGTCGATGTCCTGCATCGTGAAGCAAGTAATGCCTTCTTGCCGAATCAGGTCCCGTTCGCCCTGATCGAGGGAACGCGAACCGATGAGCACCACATTTTCCGGCTTAATGGGGGATTTTGCACCGCCTATGGATGTCAGCCGTGTATCGCCTTTACCCAAGCTGACAGCCAGTGACATGCCATGGATGTTGCCAGATGGCGTTGTATCCGGCGTATTGAGATCGGAATGGGCGTCCAGCCAGATGACCCCCAGATTGCGGTGGTGCCGGGTCAGTCCGGCCAGTGTGCCAATTGCGATGCTATGGTCACCGCCAAGCACAAGCGGGAAGACCCCTGTCTCTGCCAGGGCGTATACGCGAGCTGCGAGCAACTCGTTGATCGATAATACTTCCTGCACATGTTTTAATTGAGGATTGTGTGCCTCATCCTTCATTTCAGGGGGGGCAGCCAGCTCTTCGACGCGATAGGGGATACCGAGTGTGTCAAGCTTGCGCTTCAGACCCGATCCGAATATCGCATTCGGTCCCTGACCGGCTCCCCGCCGGGTAGCTCCGCGGTCAAAAGGCACCGAGAGGATTGTTACGGTGGACGGAAGATTTCTCATTATGGACTCACCTCCACTTTGTAACATTGTATTCACTGGCCCGGCTTCGTGACTTGGGTTAATCCCCATACAAGCTGATTGTAGCGGGCATATGAAGATTCACACAAAAAAAACCTCCGGCCAAACATCGGGACCCATAGGTCCAATGTCTGTGCAGGAGGGTGTTGAAAGAATCGAACGATTTCTCTTTTATTATTTTACTGTTTTATTATAGGTTTCGATCTTGGAGCTGATTTCCGAAGCAGCTTTGTCCAGGGCTTCCTGTGGTGTTTTTTGACCGTTCAGCACCTCTTCGATGGCCGTTTCGGTAAGCTGGCGAGCTTCAGGGAATACCCCCATGACAGCGCCTTGTGTTGCCAGATTGGCTGTGGTTTGATGCAATTGATCCACGGCTGTTTGGAATTGAGGGTATTTCTCCAGATTCTCTTTCACAAGCTCTTCTTCATAGGCTTTGGTTGTAACCGGGAAGTAGCCGGTGTTGACATGCCAGTAAGCTTGCGTTTGCGGCTCGGCCAAATACTTCATGAATTCCCAAGCGGCCTGCTGCTCTTCTTCCGATTTGTTGTTCATCAGCCAGAGGCTGGCACCGCCGATAATGACGCCGCCGTCGCCGCCGTCAGCCGGTTTGGGCAGGAAGCCGGTACCGACTTCGAATTTACCTTCCGCCGCGCTGACAATGCCGCGAAGCGAAGCCGTGGAGTCCAGTGTCATGGCGATTTGTCCGGCTGCAAAAGCTTTTTTGGTGTCATCCGTTTTACGCCCCAGGTTCAGCAGCACTTTATCATCCACCATTTGCTTCCACCATTCCAGTGTCTTCACGCCGGCAGGGCTGTTAACCTGTGAAGCGGTGGCCGGGGATGTACGGCCGTTGCCGTTATTCAGCAGCTCAACGCCCTGGTTCGCAAGGAATTGCTCCATAAACCAGCCGTAGATGGCGAAGGATGCGCCCGCTTGATTGCCTTTTGTCAGGGCTTTTGCTGCTTCCGCTACCTCCTCATAGGTTTTTGGAGGATTCTCAGGGTCCAAACCGGCTGCTTTAAAGGCATCTTTGTTGTAATACAGAATCGGGTTGGAGGAGTTAAACGGCATCGAGTACAGTTTATCGTCGAACGTATAGTAATTTTTGATATTCGGCTCCAGGGAAGAGATGTCGTACTGCTCGGCATCCATAAAGTCCTGAACCGGACGGATTGCCTTGGTATCCATCATGAAACGGCTGCCGATCTCGTACACCTGAATCATCGTAGGGCCGCTGTTTGAGCCCAGGGAAGCTTTGAGTTTGTTCAGGCTTTCATCGTAGGTGCCCTGAAATACGCCCTCTACCTGTATGTCTTCGTGAGCGGCATTAAAATCGGAGATTAACTTGTCCGCGACCGTGCCGAGTTCACCGCTCATGGAGTGCCACCATACAACTTTTACAGGCTCCTTGGACGGCTCGCTGCCTGCGGCAGCAGTCGTCTCCCCGGTGGTAGGCGAATTGCTGCAAGCGGCGCTGATCAGCATCAAGCAGGAAAGCAGGAGCAGCGTGAAGGATCTTTTCCCAAAACGTTTCATGATTGGTTAATCTCTCCCTTTTGAAAATATAGTATGGTTCTATCTATCAGAAATTGCGTGGTCCCGTCTCTTAGAGACAACCGGCTCGCAAGGCTGATCATGCATGGTCTTGGCTATATAGCCATTAACCCTTTAATGCGCCTGCCGTGATGCCTCGAACAAGAGGCTTCAGCCCAAGTGCCAGCAGCAGCAGGGAAGGAAGCAGAAGCAGCAGAACACCGGATAGAATCAGATTCCACGAATTCATCTCCTCAAACTGCAGCATGCCGATCCCGATCTGGACGGTGCGCATCTCGACACGGTTTGTTGTCAAGAGCGGCCATAGGTACATGTTCCAATTGTTCAAGAACGAGTACACGCCCAGTGTGGCGATTCCGGGAATCGATAACGGCAGTACCATTTTCAGAAATATCCGGACATGTCCGCAGCCGTCCACCCGAGCCGCTTCAAACAGTTCCTTCGGCAGCTGCAAAAAGGTTTGTCTCAGCAGGAAGGTACCGAAGGCAGTAGCCAGAAACGGCACGATCAGCCCTTGATAGGTGTCCAGCCAATTCAAGCTTTTGACCGTTAAATAATTCGGAATCATGATCACTTCCCAAGGAATCATCATGGTGGCGAGAAAGAGGCTGAACAGCAGGGTCTTTCCCGGGAACCGGAGAAAGGCAAAGGCGTAAGCTGCCAGGCTTGCTGTCACAATCTGCCCCAGCATAATCGCAATGGAGACGATCAGGCTGTTTCCGATGAAGGTCAGCACGGGAATCGTATCAATCACCTTGGCGAAGTTCGACAGATTGATGGCCCCGGGAAGCAGAGGCGGCGGATAAACGGCCGATTCGGCCTCACTCATAAGCGATGTTGACAAGGTGTACAGCAGCGGAAAAGCAACAGCCAGCGAACCTAGAAGAAGGGCGATGTAAACGAAGCTTTTGGGCATGAGACGCATGTTCATTGATAATGCACCTTCTTCTCCACGAATTTGAATTGAAAGACGGTTAACAGCAGGATAATGGCAAACAGGATCAGTGCCTGCGCACTGCCGATGCCAAATCGGAAATTGACAAACGCATCCTGATAGATGTTAAACACCATGACGTTGGTGCTGTTCATCGGACCGCCCTTCGTAAGGATGTTAATCTGTCCGAACGCTTGAAAGGCGCCGATGACCGACACAACGGATGTAAAAAATAAAGTAGGGGAAATCAGCGGCATCGTAATCCGGAAGAACGTCCGAAACGGACCGGAGCCGTCTATTTTTGTGCTGTCATATATATCCTCGGATACGCCCTGCATTCCGCTCAGCATCAGGATGTAGTTGAAACCCAGGTTCATCCAGACTGTCATCAGCGCGATGGAAATCATGGCCCATTTCGGATCGGTCAGCCACTGGATCGGCTGAGTTCCGACTAGCGACAGGAAGTAATTCAGCACGCCCAGGGTTGGATGGTAGAGAATCATCCAGATCATGGAGCCGGTACCAACGGATACGGCCATGGGCAGCGAGAAGATGAAGCGGAATACCTTCATGCCTTTCAGTTTGTTATGCGTCAGAGCTGCCAGCAGAACAGCAGCCGCAATGCCGGTTGGGACCGTCAGCAGTATAAACAGCAGTGTGTTGCCAAAGCTTTTATAGAACATCTCGGAGGTTAATATCTCCCTGAAATTGTCCATTCCGACGAATTCAGCCACCCGGCCCTGCGGATCGGTCAGGAACAGGCTGAGATAAACCGATTTGAGCAGCGGGTAGAATAGAAACAGACCGAAGATGAGCAGCGAAGGGGCTAAACAGGCATAGGCAAGCATGATTTCCTTGCGCTTGGTTTTCTTGATTGAGACGGGTTTTGTCTCATTTGAAGCCTGTGCCTCGCTGACGGATGGTGTTAGAGAGTGCCCCGGAGAAGGGAGCGTAAATTCTTTTTCCATAATCATGTTTACCTCACTTTCCAGCTTGGCCTTACAGGTATTGAGTATAGGAGTCAGATGTAAAATCCAGTGTGGGATTTTGTAAGATTACCGTAATTTATTACTTTATAATCTAAGAATGGAAGAAGATTTGACCGGAAGGGATGCAAGAATATCCCTTCTTCAAAAAGCTTGCAGCTCAGAAGAAGATGTGATATCTTATACCTGTAACCGGTTACACACGGATGAGGTGATTTTAGGATGACAACGATAAAAGATGTGGCGAAGCAGGCAGGAGTATCTGTAGCGACAGTTTCGCGGGTTTTAAATGGAAACGGTTACGTGCACGAGGACACCAGGTCCAAGGTGGAACAGAGCATTCGAGAATTGAATTACACGCCGAATGAAGTGGCGCGTTCTTTATATAAAAGAAAATCCAAATTGATCGGCTTGCTTCTTCCGGACATCATGAACCCTTATTTTCCGCAGCTTGCCCGCGGGGTTGAGGATGAGATGCAGGAGAACGATTACCGGTTGATTTTTGGAAATAGCGATGAGAAGAAGCAGAAGGAAATGGAATACATCCAGACCTTCGTTCAGAACAATGTAGTTGGCGTCATTTCGTCAACGAATGATCCGGAGGCCGATATGTACACCGGTCTGAACATTCCCGTTGTTTTTCTGGACCGAACCTCGAACGATAGGCCTTCTGTATTCGCAGATGGCCGCGAGGGCGGCAGAATTGCCGCACAGGAGATGATGCTCCGGGGCAGTAAGGAAATTACGGTTATGCAAGGTCCGGCGGATGTGCGGCCGGCGCTGGAGCGTTTTGAAGGAGCCGTCGAGGTTCTGGAAGACCGGGGGGCAGCATATCAAGTGCTGAAGACGACATCCTTTTCCCTAACCGACGCAGAAGGGTTTGCTTATGAATTGTTTCGCCAATATCCGGATACTGATGGCGTGATTGCAAGTAACGACATTGTTGCATCAGCGGTGCTGAAGGAAGCGCATCGGCTGGAGAAAAGGGTGCCGGAAGACGTACAAATCATCGGATTTGATGATATTTTACTTAGCAGCCTGCTCGCTCCCTCGTTATCAACCATACATCAGCCCGCGTATGAAATGGGCAGGGCAGCGGCAAGATTACTTATTGAACTTATCGAAGGGCAGCATATTGAGAGAAGCAGCATTGAATTCCCGGTAGAATTTATGGAGCGGCAGACAACGAGAAAGGTGGAATCATAATGGCAAAAATCGTGGTGATTGGAAGCGCGTCGATGGATCTGGTGGTAACCGCCGCCAAGCGTCCCGGCGCGGGGGAAACGGTGCTTGGCGACAGCTTCAAGACGGTACCCGGAGGGAAGGGAGCCAATCAGGCTGTTGCTTGCGCAAGGCTTGGCGCAGAGGTGACGATGGTCGGCTGCGTGGGCGACGATTCCTTCGGTAAAACGATTTTGAACAATTTGCAATCGAATGGTGTTGTTACGGACTATGTGGAACCGGTTACAGGTATAGAGAGCGGAACCGCGCACATCATTTTGGCGGAGGGTGACAACAGCATTGTGGTTGTGAAAGCAGCCAACGACCGGATTACCCCGGCCTACGTAGATCAGGCAGCAGCTGTGATCAAGGCTTCGGATATCGTGCTGATTCAACAGGAAATTCCGGAAGAAACGGTGGTGCACGTCAGTGAAATATGCGCGAAATACCATGTGCCGTTGATGCTGAATCCGGCTCCTGCTCGCCCGGTACCGAGCCGCGTTATCGAACAGGCGGCTTATATTACGCCGAATGAACACGAGGCCGCCATCCTTTTTGGAGATGAGCCATTAAGCGACGTGCTGCGCCGATACCCGAACAAGCTGATCGTGACGGAAGGCAAGAACGGAGTGCGTTATTTTGACGGAAGCCAAGAGGTGGTTGTGCCGGGCTACCAGGTTGAAGCGGTGGACACAACGGGAGCGGGCGACACGTTTAACGGTGCCTTCGCCGTGGCTCTCGCAGAGGGCATGAGCATTACGGACAGCTTAAGATTTGCGAACCGTGCCGCATCTTTATCCGTTATGAGGTTCGGAGCACAAGGCGGGATGCCGACACGTGACGAAGTGGAAGGGAGCCTCTGATTATGAAGAAGAGCGGAATGCTGAACAGCCATATCGCAAAAGTGCTGGCTGATCTGGGGCACACCGACACCATCGTTGTTGGCGATGTTGGCCTTCCGATTCCTCCCGGAGTTCTCAAGATTGATCTGGCATTAAAGTTAGGCACGCCAAGCTTCATGGAAGTGGTGGAGGCGATTGCCGAAGATATGGTGATCGAGAAAATCGTCATTGCCGAAGAAATGAAGCTTGATAATAAGGAAACACTGCATGATATACAGGACCTTTTTCAAGGCAACCAGATCGAGGCTTGCCCGCACGAGTTGTTTAAAGAGAGGACTCGAACCGCGAAGGCGGTCATCCGTACGGGAGAAGCGAGACCCTACGCGAATTGCATTTTACAGGCTGGCGTTCATTTCGGTTAAAAAAAGGAGGAAGCACCATGAACATTGAGATGACGAATATTCATAAATCGTTTGGCACGAATCGGGTGCTTGCAGGCGTGGACTTTGATCTCCGGGAAGGAGAGGTCCATGCCCTGATGGGAGAGAATGGCGCAGGCAAATCGACGCTGATGAATATCTTGACCGGTCTTCACGGCAGGGATGAAGGCAAGATTGTCGTCGACGGTCAGGAGACCTATTTTGCCAACCCGAAGGAAGCGGAGGAGCGAGGTGTAGCCTTCATTCATCAGGAGCTTAACATTTGGCCGGAGATGACGGTGCTGGATAACTTGTTTATCGGCAAAGAGCTGACGTCGGGTATCGGATTCCTGAACATGAAACAAATGAAGGCGCTTGCGAAGGAACAGTTCCGCAAACTGGCGGTTACGATTCCGTTGACACAGGAGGCGGGATTGTGCTCCGTCGGCCAGCAGCAGATGATTGAGATTGCGAAAGCACTTATGACCCAAGCGAAAGTGATCATTATGGACGAACCGACGGCAGCGCTGACCGAAAGGGAAATCGAGAAGCTGTTTAACGTCATCCGCTCTTTGAAAAAGGAAGGCGTATCCATCGTCTACATTTCGCACCGAATGGAAGAGATCTTTACGATCTGCGACCGGATTACGGTCATGCGGGACGGTAAATCGGTGGACACCCAGGCGATACCGGACACGAGTTTTGATGAAGTTGTCAAGAAAATGGTCGGCCGGGAGCTGACCGAGCGTTATCCGGCGCGGCAGCCGTCTCCGGGAGAGACCGTTCTCGAAGTGAAGAATATTAGCGGAAAAGGCCGGTTCGAGAATGTAAGCTTCTCGGTTCGCGCTGGTGAAATCGTAGGTGTATCCGGTTTGATGGGAGCGGGACGTACCGAGATGATGAGAGCGATTTTTGGACTGGACCCGCTCGACAGCGGCGAGGTTTGGGTACGAGGCAAGAAGGTCTCCATCAGGAAGCCGGATGATGCCGTCAAACACGGCATTGGATTTATAACGGAGGACCGCAAGGATGAAGGATTGGTTCTGGATTTCTCGGTTCGCGAGAATATGGCACTGCCCAATTTGTTCAGCTTCTCTTCGAGAGGGTTCATCTCCGGGAAGAAGGAGCAGGATTTCGTGGATACGTTGACAAAGCGGCTGCAGATCAAGACACACAGCTCAGAAACGCAGGCACGCAATCTTTCGGGCGGTAATCAACAGAAGGTTGTTATCGCGAAGTGGATTGGCATCGGGCCGAGCGTACTCATCCTGGATGAGCCGACACGCGGCGTGGACGTCGGCGCGAAGCGAGAAATTTACCAGCTGATGAATGAGCTGACCGAGCGCGGCGTCGCGATTCTGATGGTCTCTTCGGAACTGCCGGAAGTGCTCGGGATGAGTGACCGGATACTCGTTGTCCATGAGGGCAGGATATCCGGTGAACTGGACCACGAGCAGGCAACGCAGGAACAAATCATGACTCTAGCTACAGGAGGACAGTAATATGACAACTATCAACGATGCCAAGGCGGAAAAAGGATTTAAGGTCTCAGGTTTGACGCAAAAGCTCGGTCCTCTGCTCGGACTAATCATTCTCATCGTCATTGTATCCGTCCTGAATCCAAGCTTCTTGGAACCGCTTAACATTCTGAACCTGCTGCGTCAGGTATCGATTAATGCATTGATTGCATTCGGCATGACGTTTGTTATTCTGACCGGGGGCATTGACCTGTCGGTCGGATCGATTCTGGCACTGTCCAGTGCGTTTGTTGCGAATATGATGCTGGCCGGGTTTGACCCGATTCTTGCGATCATTATCGGCGTTGCGCTCGGCGGGGTGATGGGGATGATCAATGGTCTCATGATCACCAAGGGCAAGATGGCACCGTTTATCGCCACCTTGGCCACGATGACCATATTCAGAGGACTTACACTTGTCTATACAAACGGCAACCCGATCACGGGCCTGGGTGACAGCCTGGCATTCCAGCTGTTTGGACGCGGATATCTGTTTGGCATTCCGGTGCCGGCCATTACCATGATCATTACCTTTGCCGTGTTGTGGGTCATCCTTCATAAAACGTCCTTTGGCCGCAAAACCTATGCCATTGGCGGTAACGAAAAAGCTTCGCTTGTATCCGGCATTAAAGTGCCGCGCGTGAAGATTATGATCTATTCCCTGGCAGGGATGCTGTCCGCCCTGGCCGGTGCGATTCTCACATCCCGTTTGAATTCCGCACAACCGACGGCGGGCACTTCCTATGAATTGGATGCAATTGCTGCCGTAGTTCTCGGCGGAACCAGTCTGACCGGCGGACGGGGCCGAATTGTCGGGACGCTGATCGGTGTGCTGATTATCGGCATACTGAATAACGGACTCAACCTGCTCGGCGTGAATTCCTTCTATCAGATGGTTGTCAAAGGCGTTGTCATAGCGATTGCCGTACTGCTCGACCGTAGAAAATCGGCTTAAGGGGGAGAATGAACGATGAAAAAAACAACTTTGCTGCTGGTATCACTTATGCTGATCTTCATAACCGGGTGTTCCCTGGAGCCGCCGGAATGGGCGAAGCCCAAAACCAGCGGGGATGTCAAAGATATCAAGATCGGTCTTTCCATCTCCACGCTGAACAATCCGTTCTTTGTATCCTTGAAGGATGGCGTTGTCGCTGAAGCGGCCAAACAAGGGATGCAGGTTGTTGTCGTTGATGCACAGAACGACTCGGCCAAGCAGAGCAATGACGTTGACGATCTGATTCAACAAGGTGTTCATGCATTACTAATTAATCCGACGGATTCCTCTGCGATTTCAACAGTAGTTCAAACCGCGAATAGCTTGGACATACCGGTTATTACGCTGGATCGTTCGGCGGATCAAGGCGAGGTCGCTGCGCTGGTTGCCTCCGATAATGTGAAGGGCAGCCAGATGGCAGCCGAATATATCGTGGAGCAGCTCGGCAAAGATACGAAGGTGATCGAGCTTGAAGGCGTACCGGGCGCTTCTGCGACCCGCGAGCGCGGAAAGGGATTCCATGATATCGCCGATGAGCAGCTGAGTGTGGTGGCGAAGCAGGCGGCGGATTTTGACCGGACGAAGGGGCTTACCGTAACGGAAAACCTGCTGCAGGGCAACCCGGACGCCAAAGCGATTTTTGCCCACAACGACGAGATGGCGCTTGGCGCGATTGAAGCCATTCAAAGTTCGGGCAAAGACATCATGGTCATCGGCTTTGACGGGAATGACGATGCCTTGAAATCCATCGAGGCCGGCAAGCTGACAGCAACAGTAGCGCAGCAGCCCGAGTTAATCGGCCAACTGGCTGTCGGCGCGGCCAGGGATGTGCTGCAGGGCAAAGAGGTCGAAGAGAATATTGCCGCACCGCTAAAATTAGTGGTTAAGGAATAATCTGGAGTTGTGAGAAGCGTTACCCTGGTGAAATGGGCAGGGTAACGCTTTTTGGCAAGAAGAGAAATAATATCATCCACAGCGAAGTAACTCACAGCCTTGAGATCGCCGCGGTAATACAATATCGTAAAAGAGAACCGTTATTTCACGGAATATATTATAATGACAATGATGCAAGAACAGCTGAGAGATGTTAAAAAGGAGCCGGATATCTATGACTATGGGGAAAACCAAACAAGCAATTGTAATTGTAGGCTATGGGGGAATGGGAAGTTACCATGCCAAGCTGATCAAGGACAATGAATATCTCGAGGTTACGGGAACCTATGATATTTTGGAAGATCGGCGGAAGGTGTCTTCTGAGGACGGATACCCTGCCTATGTCAGCTACGAGCAAGTGCTTCAGGATGCTGCAGTGGACGTAATTCTGATTGCAACGCCGAATGACGTGCACAAGGAACTTGCGCTTCAGGCCTTTACCGCCGGCAAACATGTCATCTGCGAGAAGCCGGTAACGCTTTCTGTAAGCGACTTTAAAGAGATGGTGTCCGCTGCCGATGCTGCCCGGCGGGTGCTGATGGTTCACCAGAACCGCCGCTGGGACGAGGATTTCTTGACGATTAAACAGATGTACAATGAGAAAACGATCGGCGATTTGTTCCGGATTGAATCGAGGGTGCACGGAGCGAACGGCATCCCGGGGGACTGGCGCCATCTTGAACAGTACGGCGGCGGCATGCTGCTGGACTGGGGCGTGCATCTGCTGGACCAGATCCTGTTTATGGTGGACAGCAAGATCGTCAGCCTGAGCAGCCGATTGAGTTTTATTCTGGGTGATGAGGTGGACGACGGCTTTGAATCGGTGCTGCAATTCGAGAACGGGGTCTCGGCTCTGATTGAAGTGGGAACAACAAATTTCATTACACTGCCCCGCTGGTATGTCAAAGGTACGGAAGGGACAGGCATTATTGAGGACTGGTCGTTAAACGGCAGAGTTGTTACCCGCAACCAGGATGCCGTAAAAGTAGAGCCGAAGCCGATTCAGGCCGGAGTGGGATTGACCAAAACGATGGCGCCTCCTTCCGAAGAAGCTACCATTACAGGAGCCCTGCCTGAGCCGTATCGTCAATCCAGCAGCTTTTTCGATAACTTTGCGGCCGTTATCCGGGGCGAGGCAGAACCCATCGTGAAGAACGAGGAAGTGCTGCGCGTCCTGAATCTGATCGAAGCGGTGTTCGAATCGGCCAGAACGGGCGATACCCTGAAGGATTTTGACATATACCCTGCGTAATTCGCACGGACGAGCATTCATTGAATATTGCAAAAAAAGTACCGCGGCCAAGCAGATTGTGCTTGAAGCCGGGGTGCTTTTTCTTTTTCCGTCACTGGGCTTACAAGCTGCCCTGATGGCTGTGCAAGCTATCGTTATTTTACATGATCCACTTGCACGCGCTGCCCGGCCAGCAGCTCCCTTCGATAGTCGCTCGGCGGCCAGCCCGTATCCTGCTTGAACAGCTTCGAGAAATAGGAATAGTTGGCATACCCCACCTTGGCCGCAATCTGATATACAGATAACGAGGTTGCCTCCAGCAGATGTTTGGCCGCCTTAATGCGGGCTTGAATGATATAGGTGCCCAAAGAGATCCCCGTCTCTTTTTTGAACAGGCGGGCTAAATAATCCGGGTTCAGATAGACAATCTCCGCCAGGCTCATTCGTGTCAGCTCGTCACCGTAATGGGATTGAATATAGTGCTTGATTTCCTCCACAACGGTTTGGGAATGGTCGGCAAAGGAATGGTATTCTGCTGCCGTGCTGACCAGATATTCCATATATTTCTCCATATCTTCAATCGAGTTCAGCGATTGCATGAATAATTGATCATTGGTTTTACCCGTATAGAGCTTGTGTGCCTGAATCTCTTTGTTCTTCAGATAGGCGTACACGAGCTGCACGATGTCCAGGCGGAACAAACGCAGCACGGAGGCGTTATAGACGCCATTCTTGGCCAGGTTCTGCAAGTAATTGCGGGTCTCTCCCAAAAAAGTTCCCGGGTTGTTCTGGTTCAGCAGCTCTTCCCAGTCTTGAAGAGGGGGAGGCGCATAAACGGCTTCCTGCAGCGGATACTGCTCCAGGAAAAAGATCTGATTCCGCTTTTTGATCATATCCTCGTTCATTTGGAGCAGGTCCCGTATGGACTTGTTGATCGCTTCCAGAGCCACCGAGGTCGATACGTTGCAGCAAGCATCGCTTCTGAGAAATTGATTGGCTTTTTCAATGAACGACAAGCAGATGCATTCGATTACCCGGGTATCGGGGGCCCGATTCCATTTCAGCATGACCACCCAATTGTAATCCTTATATTCCATAACCGTTTCGACGGAAATAAGAGGGTCCAGGAACAATTCGGACAACACGTTGAGGAACGCATAGTCAAACAGATCCTTGTCTTCCTTGCCCAGACTTTTGTCATACGGAAAGATGGTGATGAGCACGGGCAGAAACAGATCCGACAACTGGTAGGACAGGTTTTGTTCCGCGATATAACCTGCGATGGCCGCCCGGTCCGACGAAGCCTTCTTCTCCCGGATCAGCCTGCGCCAGAAATGGTCCTGCAGTTTCTTTTGATTTTTCTTCCAGAGTTGCCCATCCTGGATTGCTTCCTGATAACTTTGCTGTTCCTTGGCTTTGTAGGCCGCTTTAGAGATGATGAGGCTTAATTTATCGAATTCAATCGGCTTCAGGAAATAATCAAAACTTTGCAGCTCAATGGCTTTCTGGGCATAGTTGAAATCGGCGTAATTGGTCAGGAATATCGTTTGGATGCTGTACTGTTCCTCCCGTATCCAGGCGAGAAGCTCAAGCCCGCTCCCTTGCGGCATTTCGATATCACAGACAAGAATTTGAATGGAATGCTTCTGTAAAATGTCACGTGCTTGTGCAACACTGTAAGCAGTATGGACCTGCTCAATGGAGAGTGCACGCCAATCAATCTTCTTCTCCAGCGCAGCCACGACAAAATAATCGTCATCCACTAACAATACATTCATTGAATTTCCCTCCTTATATCCTGCATGGCCTGTGGAAGCGTCAAACTGACGCAGGCACCGCCGCCTGCCGGATTCGAAAACTCAACTTGAGCCCGATGGTGATAGAGCAGCTCCAGCCGCTGCATGGTATTCATGATCCCGATGTGTTTTCCTTCGCTTTGATCCAGTGGCTTGCCGTTAGCGAGCTTATCTAATACCTCCATAGGAAACCCGGGTCCCGTATCGGATATCTGGATGACTGTATAAAGCTTCTCTCCTTCTGTCACCAAGGCGACGGACAGCCGTATTTGCAGCTCCTGGTCTCTGGATACCGCGTATTTCACCGCGTTTTCGATGAAAGTCTGAAGCACCAAGGGAGGAATGGTTAGGCCGGCAAGATCATCCTTATACTCGATGCGGTAAGAAAAAGCATCCCGATAACGGTGCTTCTGGATCTCCAAATAGATTCGGACGTGCTCAATTTCGTCTTCCAGCCGTACGACATGATCCACGCTTTGAAAGATGTAACGGAAATACTTGGATGTGGACAGCGACATATATTCGATTTCCTTAAACATGTGCATTTGCGCCATACTGTAGATGTTTGTCAAGCAGTTCAGGAAAAAATGAGGGTTGATTTGCAGCTTCATATAATCCAGCTGAATTCTTTGCTTCTCGAGCTCCTGTTCGTAAATATCGATTTTAAACTTCTTGATCTGTTCGATCAGATGTTTGAACTGGGAATTCACCTGCTCAAGCTCTATAATTTCGCTGCTCATAAAATCCAGATTCTCGCTATCCTCGTGAATGCGCCTCACATTCTCCGAGAAATTCTGAATCGGCTTCAACACCTTTTTCTTGAAATACAGCATGACAACACTGAGCGTACACGTGAGCACCACGAACAGAAGCATAATGAGCAGCTGGGCTATCATAATGGTCTCGAATACGCCGAATTGGATGACCAGCTGCACGTTGAAGGAAGCATTCGAGAACCCTTCGGTAACCGTTGAGCGCGGCTTCGAGAAGCTAAGCAGGGAAGCCTTGGTGCCTTCGAGATTCAGACTATCGGCTTTACGGGCACCCGGGCTGGAGAGGGACCCACCTTGAAGATCCACCAGGGAGACAGAACCCTCCTCGCCCAGATTCAGCTGCTGCAGCGGCCGGATCAAATCATCCGCGGAGATGAGACAGATCAGATAGCGATTATGATAAGGCACGATGTTGATTACGTAGAACTTGTCTTGAACCTGAATCGGGTTCCAGTTCGAGTAGAAGGTTTCGTATACGTTTTTGGAATCGGTGAGTGTTACGATCTGCTCCTTTAAGTCCCGGAACTCTGCATACGACAGCGACATAGGCGCATAGTTCTGGAAGAAATCCTGATCCTTTAGATAGAAGAAAAAGTTGTATTCTTGGCCATAGTTTTTCTGAAGCTCGTTAAAGCGCTTATGCATTCGTTCGTTTGACTTAATATAATCTACATAGTCGGTGCCCGGGGTGTCCATCATCTTGACGCTTTCATCATTCGCGAGTGTCCACCCCATATAGTGGTTGATGTACGAGAAGTCATGATTGATCTGCCTTATATACAGATTCGCTGTATCCTGAAGATACCTTGTGGATTGCTGCTTCACGATGAAGATGGACGCGAAACTGATCACCAGATCCACTACAAGGGCAAAAATCGAGATGAAGAGCATGATTTTGACGTAGTGACGGATGGGATAAGGCTTATTATTCAGTGCTTTAACCATAGGGATGTTCGGGGTTCCTTTCCAATCGCCTTTTTATGAAAGCGTTTTATTGATGATAACGATATTATATAGGGATTAGGCAAAAAAAACAGGAGCGAACGCAGTCGCTTTTACCATAAAGTCCGAATAATACATCGTAAAGTCCGGATCATAGCATGTTCCTCCCTGAAATTTAGAGCTTCCCTGGCTGTCGAAAGGGGCAAAGGTCCGAATAGAGCATCATGAGGTCCAAATAACGATTCTGGGCGGAAGTATACTTGAGTTGCTTACACGACATACCGGGTTCACGACAACAAGAGGAGAAAGGGGAATCGATTTGAAAGCAGGCCAACTGAATAGCTCAACACACCCGACACTCAGGCGGATAAGAAAAAATTGGGGCCTGTATCTATTGCTGCTGCCTGCGGTTGTACTGGTCTTGTTATTTTCTTACGTTCCGATGTACGGCATACTGATCGCATTTAAGGATTACAGCCCGGCTGTTGGGATTATGGATAGCCCGTGGGCAGGACTGAAATACTTTGAGAAGTTTTTCAATTCCTATCAATTCTCAACCACTATTACCAATACGCTGGTCATCAGTTTGTACAGTGTCGCAACGTTTCCGATTCCGATCATGCTCGCCCTGATGGTCAATCAAATGCGGCAGAATAGGTTCAAGCGGTTCTTCCAGACCGTAACCTATATGCCGCATTTTATATCCACGGTTGTCATGGTGGGACTCATGCTGATTCTATTCTCGCCAGGTTCGGGACTGATCGGGAATATCTTCCGTCTCTTCGGTGCGGAGGCTCCGAATTTGATGGGCTCTGCCAGCTTGTTCAGCAGTGTGTATGTATGGTCGGATGTGTGGCAGCATACGGGCTGGGACAGCATCATCTATATCGCGGCGCTTTCCGCGGTGAGTCCGAGCTTGTACGAGGCGGCAACGATGGACGGGGCAAGCCGGTGGCAGAAAATCCGGTTTATTGATATTCCGATGCTGATGCCAACCGTGGTCACTTTGCTTATTTTGCGGATTGGCAGTTTGCTGGGCGTAGGTTTTGAAAAAGTATATCTGATGCAAAACAGCCTCAATATTACCTCAAGCGAGGTCATATCCACCTATGTATACAAAATCGGGATGCTGAGCAGCCAGTACAGCTTCTCCTCGGCGATCAATCTGTTTAATACAGTCATTAATTTTGCGCTGCTTATTCTGGTCAACCAGATTTCGAAAAAATACAGCGAGAACAGTCTGTGGTAACAAAAAGAGAGGAAGGGTTCTATGGGCTTAGTGGAAGTTAGAGAGAAAAGGGCGCCGCGGCAGAAAAATACTCGATCTTCCGACAAAGCGCTGGAAATCGGCCTGTATGTGTTCGCGGTCCTGATGCTGATCGTGCTGATCTACCCGCTTTACTTCATAATCATTGCATCATTCAGCGAGCCGGCAGCGGTTGCCAATGGACAGGTGTGGCTTGTTCCCAAGGATTTTACGCTGGCAGGCTATCAGGAATTGCTGAAGCACTCTAATATATGGATTGGGTACCGAAATACGATACTGTATACGATTGTGGGTACGGCCATCGGACTCGTGGTTAACATTTCCGCAGCGTATGCCCTGTCACGGAAAGACCTTGCGGGCCGCAAGTATTTTTCGCTGCTCTTTATATTTACGATGTTTTTTAACGGCGGTCTGATTCCTACCTTTATGACGATCCGGGATTTTCATCTCTACGATACGTTCCTTGTCATGGTGCTGCCGTTCTCGGTTGCCGCGTTTAACATCATTGTGGCCCGGACTTTTTTTCAGAGCAGCATTCCGGAGGATTTATGGGAAGCGGCTCAGCTTGACGGCTGCGGAAACCTCAGGTATTTCATGACGATTGTAATCCCGCTATCCAAAGCGGTCATCTCGGTCATTGCATTGTGGACGGCCGTGGGTCACTGGAATTCCTATTTCAATGCTTTGATTTATTTAAAAGATACCAGCCTGTATCCGCTGCAGCTGATTCTGCGTAACATTCTGGTCACCAACCAGATGCAGTCTGCCATGGGTACTGGAGAGGCCGCGGCCATTGCGCTGCGTCTGGCTAACATTATGCGTTACGCGGTGATTATCGTGGCAACGGTGCCGATCATGTGCATCTACCCGTTTGTGCAGAAGTATTTCAATCAGGGGGTGATGATCGGAGCCGTGAAGTCGTAAAACCGGATGGATCCAAGAAAATAATAATTGGGGGAATGGTGGTATGGGAACAAACAATAAAAAGAGGCCGCATCATCTGAAATGGGCTTTCTCTATTATGATGGCGGCAATCCTGCTGTTAAACCTGGCCGGTTGCAGCGGCAGCAAGAACAATGAGGCTAAGACGGATACCGAGGCCGCGTTCAATAGAGAGGGCCTGCCGATTGTGAATGAGCCGATAACCCTGGACGTCCTGACTGTTCGCTGGGGCAATATGGGGGACACCTTCCTTCAGAACCAGTGGCTCAAGGATTTGGAGAAGGAGACTAATGTCAAAATCAATTGGCAAATCA
Organism: Paenibacillus sp. Cedars; assembly: GCF_003184205.1. Lineage (NCBI taxonomy): Bacteria > Bacillati > Bacillota > Bacilli > Caryophanales > Paenibacillaceae > Paenibacillus > Paenibacillus sp. Cedars. The sequence continues at coordinate 3,757,426 of NZ_CP020866.1, read as the reverse complement.
TGTCCTCCAATGATTGGGGAGAGCAAAAATCGATAATGCTGGCCAGCGGGACGCTGCCTGATATTATTTTCGGTGATATCGTATTCAGCGATTCCGACATCGTGAACAACCTGTCTTATTTCCGTCCGCTCGACGATTACATTGATCAATACATGCCAAATTTGAAAGCGGCGCTGGAAGAAACGCCAGAGATGAAGAAGATGAGCACATTCCCGGACGGTAAAATATATTCCCTGCCGGCACGCTTGCCGTCGAGACCGAAGGCGTCAATCCAGCCGATCATTAACCAAACGTGGCTGGATAAACTCGGGTTGGATGTTCCGGATAACACAGACGAGCTGTATGAAGTGTTCAAGGCGTTTAAAGATAAGGACCCGAACGGAAATGGCAAGGCGGATGAAATTCCGGTCAGCGGATCGGGCAATATCAGCATGGATTTGTTGAATCCATTCGGCATCACTGACATCAATGCCAACAGCATGATGGTCATCGACAATGAGCCTGTTTATTATCCGGTGACGGAGAATTACAAGGAAGCGATCAAGTGGGCACACAAGCTGTATTCGGAAGGCCTGATCGACCAAGAGATTTTCACGCAGGACAGCACCATGTCCACGGCGAAACATCAGAACCCGGATGCGGCGCTGATCGGTTTCTCCAATCAATGGGTCCCGGATGCCGTGTTTGGCAAGTGGAAGGATCAATACATTGCAATCCCGTCCATCGCAGGACCTGACGGCAAGCGATATCAGGGCGGTGAGCCGCAGGGCATGAGTTTAAGAAGAAATGAGTTCCTCATTACAACGTCGAACAAACATCCGGAGGTCTCAGCTCGTTGGGCGGATCAGTTCTACACCAATGAAGCGAGCATCCAGAATTTCTGGGGAGCCATCGGCACTGTAATCCAGAAGAACGATGACGGTACCTTTACCCTGATGAATCCTCCGGAAGGAACGAGTGCCGACGCTTGGTACTGGGAACAGTCCGTCCGGGATTTCGGACCGAAGTATGTGAGCCCGAGCTTCGAGAAAAACATCATTCTGGATGAGACTACGGGGGACGGTCTGAAGCTGGTCATTGACAAGCTGGGCAGCGATTATGTAACCACGCCGTTCCCGAATGTGATGTACAGTGCTGAGGAGTTCCAGGAACTGCCTACACTCACAACGGATATCGATGGCTTTGTCGGCACAACCCGGGCGAAGTGGATATCCGAAGGCAATATCGATGCGGAATGGGACGCTTATGTCAAGAAGCTGAACGACATGGGGTTAGAGCGATTGATCGAGATCCGTAAGGAAGCTTATCAGCGTTATATCAGCGTAAAATAAGGATCGGTTGCACGGATTCAGGCTGCCCCGCAGATTCAATAGGCTGTGGGGCAGTGTGATTATTCAGGGAATAAAAGAAGAACTCTATCGACCTACAGGGGGTTGCAATCATGGGAAACATCAAAGTCACAGTATGGAATGAATACCGGCATGAGAGACATAATGAACAGGTAGCGAGCATTTATCCGAATGGGATTCACAGAGCAATAGCGGGTCATCTCGAAGGAGTTGAAGGTTTAGAAGTAGCTACCGCAGTATTGGATGAGCCGGATCACGGATTGACCGATGAGCGGTTGGCGAACACGGATGTGCTGCTGTGGTGGGGCCATTTGGCACATGATGAGGTGCGGGACGAGATTGTCGAGAAGGTGCGTCAACGCGTTCTGGACGGCATGGGACTGATTGTCCTGCATTCCGGTCATGGCTCCAAAATCTTCTCCAAGCTTCTCGGTACAAACACCGGCATGCTGAAGTGGCGCGACGATGGTGAGATCGAACGGCTGTGGGTGGTCGAGCCCGGTCATCCTATCGCGAAGGGTCTTGGTGAATATATCGAAATTCCGAGGGAAGAAATGTATGGAGAACGGTTTGAAATACCGGCACCGGATGAACTGGTATTTATCTCCTGGTTTGAAGGCGGCGAAGTGTTCCGCAGCGGGTGCTGTTACAGGAGAGGCAGAGGGAAGCTGTTTTATTTCCGTCCAGGCCATGAAATGTTCCCTGTGTACCACCAGCCCGAGATTCTGCAGGTGATCACGAACGGCGTGTTCTGGGCTGCGCCTGTTGATGGGGCAAAAACATCCTACGGACGGGTTGCGCCCATCGTCCCTGTTGTTCAATCCTAAGACCATCAGTTATATAGAAGAGGAGTGCATCTAGATGAATAAATTTCGCATTGGATTAATTGGCTTGGGGGGCATGGCTCAGGAGCACATCCGCTGGATGAATGAAGAGAACATGTATCAGATTGTCGCCGTTAGTGACGTAAATGGTGAAGCTGTGGCTCGGGTAGGCGATCAGCTCGGCATTGAGGACAGCAAGCGTTACGCTGACTTCCATCATTTAATTGAAGATCCGGACGTCGATGCCGTAATCTCGATTACACCTAACAATGTGCACGCAGATATTATCAGTGCATGCTTGCAGGCAGGCAAGCCTTTTTTGGCGGAGAAGCCATTCACTCGCGTCTTCGAAGAAGCGGTGCCCCTGCTGGAGCAGTATGAAAGACAGCCCGTTCCGGCCATGATCGGTTTTACATACCGTTACACACCGGCTTTCCGTTATGCCAGAGAGCTGGTGCGCACAGGCAAGCTGGGTACGATTCGTCACTTCTCGATTCAGTATTTGCAAGGGTTCGGTGTGCCAAGCGAGCAGGTTCCTTACATGTGGAGATACAATAAAGCCATCACGGGCACAGGCACTCTGGGTGATTTGGGATCGCACATGATTGATATGGCGCGCTTTCTGTTCGGGGAGTTCAAGGAAATAACCGCACAGCTGCACACGATTATTCCGGAACGCCGCGATCCGGTAACGGGCGCAATGGCCCGGATCGAAGTAGACGATTTTGCAAGCTTTCAGGCGCGGATGACGGGTGACATTATGGGCGTATTCCAGACATCGCGCAATGCATTTGGCTCAGGCAATCAGCATGAGGTGTCCATATATGGCGACTTCGGTACGGCACATGCCAGCACATTGGACCCGGACCGGCTCATATGGATTCGAGAGGAGGAGCCAGGTCAGCTCTCCAGAACGACAATGGAAGTGCCGGAGCATTGCAAGGTGAAGCAATATGCTGATTTTGCAGCCGTATTACGCGGTGCGCCTGCCGATGGAGTTCCTGGATTCATGGACGGCTATCGGAATCAAGAGGTGCTGGATGCCGTAATCCGGGCAAGCGAAGCCAGGGCAGCAGTAGAGCTCCCGAATTAAAGCCGGGGTTCAGGGACCAGGAAATTAACAGCTGTCTCACAGTGTTTTGCCCATCCAGATGTACAAGGCCATTAAGCTGAACAGAAACAGGCAAAAGTTTACGCTTACAAATAATCCGCGAAGGACGGGCGAGCGGTGGAACTGAAAAGGTGTCCGCAGATCGCCTGTGCCTTCGATCAGGAACAGAATCAGCAGCGTGTGAATGATGGTGTGCCCGATGACTTCCTTGTAACCGAATACAAGGCTTGTCATAATAAAAATACCTGATACCAGCAGGGCGGTGAATCGGCTCATGATGCCTACGATGAATGCCCACGCCAGTCCAATTTCGATAAAAGCGCTGATCATAACAAAGTGTTCGATGGAGAATCCGAAGGTAGGCAGTCCATAGCTGCCCATGACAGAACACGCCAGTTCTGGAATGGTCAGCTTTTCCATGGCGAGCCAGGCGAGGGACATGCCTGTGCATACATACATGACCGGAGCGGCTGTTTTTTTCAAGGGCGTGCCGCACACGAACAGATAATACACAATACCGATATAAATCAAATAATCAATGGAATGAAAGATACCGTAGTTTAATGAAGCTTGAATATACAACAGGAACAGGATGGCACCGCTGATCGGCAATGTACGCTGATACAGAAGACACGCAGCGGCGGCAGAGAGGCCGAGGATAATCCACATGGAATTGGTTCTGAATTCGGGTGCCAGATAAGAACCGCTCAGAAGCTGCAGTACCAGGCCGATGGCCAGCCCGATGCGGAGAATGACTTCGGTATGCGGCCTGAGACGGTACAGGAATTGATGAATCCGCACCACGGGCCGCGTCTTACCCAACGGATCGTTGAACACACTCGATACCAGTAAGACGAACAATGTAAACGCTAACCAAAACAAGAAGGTCAATGTAACGACACGGGGGAAGGGCAGGGGAACCCATTCGAAATTGTCCGTAAACCACTTTACATGAATATAGATGTTGCTAATCTCGCTGAAATACATTAACATTCAATCAGTTCCTCCCTTAACCACTCTAGTCACCTATCCAAGATAATACAACTTTGACTAAAAAAGTATATTAATAGATGAATGTATCCCTCATTGTGAAAAATATTGTCCCTAAGCGCTCGCACATTTGAGTGTCTATAAAGGTTTTGAATGACACAAAGCAGGTGATCCAGGCGGATCGCCTGCTTTGTGTACGTTTTCGCCGAACAGGAACCTAAGATTCCGGAATGGAGTCATAATGCTCCCCTTTTGCAGCGGTTTGTTATAATGATGAACAAGCAGATCAAGTCATGGAAAAGGGTGAGGAAGATGAGTGAACGAACATACATAAACGATACGCATACGTATAACGGCGAGGCACGGGGAGCAGTACTTATGCTGCAGGGCACGGCCTCGGACGTAGGCAAGAGCATCCTAACGACCGCGCTATGCCGTATTCTCCTCCAGGATGGTTATCGCACAGCTCCATACAAGTCGCAAAATATGGCGCTTAACTCCTACGTGACGCTGGATGGCAAAGAGATCGGCAGAGCGCAGGGCGTGCAGGCCGAAGCCTGCGGCATTGCCGCAAACACGGACATGAATCCGATCCTGATCAAGCCGATGAAGGACATGTTTTCGCAAATCGTAATCCACGGCGTGCCCGAAATGCAGATGAGTGCGATGGATTACCGAACGGAGTTTTTGCCGAAGGCCAAGGGAATCGTACTGGCTGCACTCGATCGGCTCCGGGAGCAATACGATATCGTGCTTATGGAAGGCGCGGGAAGTCCGGCGGAGATCAATCTCAAGGACCGCGACATTGTGAATATGAATTTGGCGGGATGGGCGGATTCGCCGGTGATTTTGGTATCAGACATCGATCGCGGCGGCGTGTTTGCCTCCATCGTAGGCACCCTTGAACTATTGGAGCCCCATGAGGTTGCCAGGGTCCGGGGGTTTATCATCAACAAGTTCCGCGGGGATTTGGCACTGCTGAAGCCGGGACTGGACTGGCTTGAAGAGCGGACGGGCATTCCCGTGCTGGGCGTTCTCCCTTTTATTCAGGACATGCGAATCGAGGCTGAGGATTCCGTTGTGCTGGATGAGCTTCAATATCAAAGACAGGAAAAACGCGACCTCGATATTGTTGTTATCCGGTATCCGCGGATTTCGAACTTTACGGATTTTGATGCGCTGCGCTGGGAGCCGGATGTTACCGTGCGCTTTGTCCAATCGGTGGATGAACTCGGGACGCCGGACGTCATTATTTTGCCTGGCACCAAGGATACGATCAGCGATCTCGGGTTTATCCAGGATCGGGGGCTGGCGGATGCGATTATGAAACAGACGCAGCAGCGGGATGTGCAGCTGGTTGGCATCTGCGGAGGATATCAAATGCTGGGCGAGCAGTTGTCCGATCCGCATGCGGTGGAAGGAAACGAACGGGATGCGGCAGGACTTGGGCTGCTGCCGATCCAAACCTCCTTTTTACAACAGAAAAGGACCGTTCGCGTAAAAGGGAGATTGTCACAGGAACATCCTTTGAGACTCATTCTACCGGATACAGAGGCCAATGTGGCGATAGCGGCCTATGAAATCCATATGGGCGTGACCGAATGGACCTCGATGCCTGGCGGATCGGGGCACCGTCCACTGTTTTTAATAGAAGCAGACTGCGAGAATTCTTTAAAAAGTGAAGAAGATACTCCTATCCATCCAGAAGGCTTGGCTACCGCCGATGGCCGAGTATGGGGAAGTTATTTGCACGGGTTGTTTGACAACGATGCTTTCCGCAGGTCATGGCTGAACGGTGTCCGGGGGAGTAAGGGACTGGATGCCATTCCGGTAACGTTCCAAGCCGAGGTACGCAAATTCGCGGAATTCGACCGTGTGGCAGACATCGTGCGGGAGCATGTGGACATGGAGAAGATTTATGAAATCATCGGCTGTACGCGCTTATAGCCATAAGGAATAGAATGGGTTCTTGGGGTAATAGTGAAGAATAGAAGAACACCTTGCCTCAATTGCAAGGTGTTATCTGTGTGGGGAGGAAGAAAACTAAAATTGATTAATTATAGGATAGGGGGGTATACTAATAAAAGAGAGTTAAAGTCACCGCAAAGTATATCCATGATTGGAGTGATAGCCTATGTGGAATAAGAAGGGGACCTTGCTAATCTTAACGGGCCTGCTTGCTTTGGGATTGTTGACATCATGCGATAACGCGAAGCAGGTACAAGATACGGGTGGCCAGGGAGGGAACTCAAATCAGGAAAACGCAAACCAGGAAGAGAACGGACACAGTGGACACGAAGGCGGGCATGAGGCTGCCTCGAACAACTACAAAGCTGCAGTTACATCGAATGAGCCGGTAAGCGCAGGCACCGAAACCGAGCTATCGATTCAGATCACAGACAGTAACGGCGCACCCGTCCAGGAATTTGATGTCAATCATGAGAAACTGCTGCATCTGATCATCGTGAATCGGGATTTGTCTTTTTTCCACCATATCCATCCCGATTACATGGAGAATGGTAAATTTACCGTGAAAACTACTTTTCCGGCTGGCGGCGAATATAAATGGTTTGCGGATTTTGTCCCCAAGGGTGCTGAAGGGACGACGCGAAGCGAATGGCTCCGGATCGAGGGAGAAGAAGGAGAAGCTTCGGCAGTTCAACCTGACACCAGTCTGATGCAACAAGTAAACGGCAAGGAAATTGAACTGAGCCTGAGCAATACCTTATCGAATGAAGAGGTTGTGCTCAGCTATCATGTTCGGGATGCGCAGACAAAGCAGGGAATCAGCGATTTGGAGCCATACCTGGGCGCGGTCGGGCATGTTGTCATTCTGTCCGCAGACGCCCAGCAGTACATCCATGTGCATCCTCTGGAGGAGCAGAGCACGGGACCGAAAGCGGAGTTTGTCGCTACCTTTCCCCATAGCGGCATCTACAAGATTTGGGGGCAATTTCAACACCAGGGTGAAGTGATGACGGTGCCTTTTGTCGTTGAGATCCAGTAAAATTCACTTACAAGGAGTGATCGATATGACGGAAACATTGAAAATATACACCATTCCCACCTGCAGCGACTGCCATCACGCCAAGCGTTATTTCAAGGAGCAGGGAGTTCCGTACATGGAATATGATTGCACACAGAATCCGGAATATCCGGAAGAAGTGAGGCGTCTGACGGGGAAACAGATTGTGCCTACCATCGTTATTGGCGATAACGTATTTATCGGATTTGCCGATAACCTGCAAGAAATCAGGGAATTGTTCAGATAAACCAGCGATTATGGTTATAAAAAAGAAGCATGGTTCGTTCCTCGCGGAATGATCCATGCTTCTTTGCATGTGGTGTTCCCGATCGCAGCGCGTTGCTTATCGCGCCGGGCGTCGTTCGTCTTCTGGAGCCTTCCGCATCAAGCGGGCAATGCTCTTAATTTTAAACGATGACATGAGTGGCAATGTCAAGGGAGACCATGAGCACGAAATTTGATGCTACACCCTATAAAACGTAAAGAATCAGGCATTGTATGGCCAGAATGTTCATTTTCGGGAGTTTTTTAATGTTAATTCGAAGGTGTAAATAATCTGTAGCGGTGTTATTATATGGATTGCGTCTTTTGGAAGATTATCGCTCTGCAAGCGTTGATAACTGATCATAGATTTCTGAAACGATTCCAAATATTGCACGTATCAATACTCACTGCTTAGATGGAAGGGGTAAGAACCAGTGGATAATGGAATGAATGTCATTTTGTTTGAAAAGAGACCGGATGGTGAACTGATCCAGATTGAAGAGCGTGCATGGACGATTAACATGGTTGCCGCACTGGAGCATGTGAACTATATCGTCGCAGGCGGCCGGGAATACGAAACGATTGAAGGCAGATTAAATGTAGACACGGGCAAACTGGAGCTTCTGCTCGTTCCGATGCGGAACGAATGAACCCTGTCCGAAAGGAGAAATCATCTTGAGTCATGAAAAAGACAAAAAAGAGCATCCGGCATCGAAATGGCTGACGCCGGATGGCAAACCGATCCGGGTCTTGTCAAGCTCGCTCGGCATCGCTTTGTTAGCGAATGCTTTTCTGGTATCGGGCGCAGCCGCAAAGGATCTCGCATCGGAAGCGGTTACCTCGGCTGACGAGCCGCAGCTGGTGTCCTGGTCAACAGAAGAAGTAAAGAAGTATTTTGATAAGAATGTGGATTGGAACATTCCGTTTCCAAGCGAGGAAGAATTCCAGGATGAGCCGGTCGAGGGAGCTGCAGCAGGCTCAGGCGGCGGAACGACGGTTGTCAACAACTATGGCGGGTACAACTCAGGCTTCGGCTGGGATGATCTACTGCTCTATCACATGCTGTTTAACAACGGTTCCTATTATTCATCCAGCGGATGGTATAACAATCACCGCGGTTATTACGCGAACAGCGGTAAACCATACAAACCCCGCACGTATTCGAGTGGTACATTCCAGAACAAACCGGTGGTAAACTCGACCGTTCGCCCCAAAACTTCAACCTCATCTTCGGGTACGATTACACGCCGCTCCACCTCGTCCAAATCCGGCGGCATTGGCGGTAATTCCAGTGGATTCAGCTCCTCGGGTTCGAAATCCAGCTCCAGATCCGGTGGTTTTGGCGGATGAGTCAAGAAAGTGTGTTTGAAGTTACAGGAAAGCCCGAGCCCAATCGGAACGAGCGGGTGTCAGAGCTTGCGGAGCTTGGATTTACGTGGGCGGACATGGAAGGGGAAGCCTACTGGATAGACCAGATTGTGACCATGCGTCAAGAGACCTATCACGAGCTGGAAGAAGCGGCATCTATTCTGTGGACGATTTTAGACAAAACCGTTCGCAATATTCATCGCAATCATCACATATACAGTTTGATTGGCATTCCGCCAATCCTATGGCAAATGCTCGATGAATGCCCGCTCCCGGAGGAGGGGCTGATCAGCAGGTATGCCAGGTTTGACTTTGCCATTGCCCATGACGGCAGCATCAAGCTGCTTGAGCTGAATGCGGATACGCCTACAGGCTATGTTGAAGCTTCCATTGCCACTCCATGGCTGTGTCGGCAAGCCGGAATCTTCTCGCCCAATGAAGGAATGCAGGAGCTGGTTACAGCGGCGTGGGGAGTGGAGCGTCCCGATACGGCAGCCTGTATTGCATATGGTGAGCACAAAGAGGACTCCGGTACGATTGAAGCGTTGGTCCGGCATAGCGGTCTTGATATTCAATTGGTGGATTGTCTTGATCTGTGGGTGGATGAAGGCATGCTGAAGGACGGTGCCGGCCGGGAGATCCACCGAATGTTTGCCCTATACCCGAAGGAATGGATGTCCGTCGATGATGGCGGAGATGCGCTGGCCTATGCCATCGAGACGGGACGACTGCAGCTGTTCAACTCACCGCACAGCATTCTGCTGCAATCCAAAGGTTTGCTTGCCGCCATGTGGGGGATGTATGAGCTGGGGCTTCTGTACGAGGAGAACGAACGGGAAGCCATCCTTAAATATATGCTGCCGACATACAACAAACCGGTGTTCTCCGGTCATTTTGTCTCCAAATCCATGTTCGGCCGTGAAGGTGGTTCTGTTAAACTGTACGATCAGGCAGGTCAGCTTGAAGTAGAGGATCAGGACGGCTACGACACGAGTGTGATGTTCCCGACGGTCTATCAACGAAGAGCGGACTTGGCTCGGGTTGAGACAGCGGAAGGAGCATTTCATTTATTGACCGGATTGTTCGTGCTGAATGGAACCCCTTGCGGCTTGCTCGGACGGGCGGGCGGCTTGATTACGGGGAATTCCAGCCATTTTATCGCAATGGGAGTGAAATAAATGCAGTTGAAACAAAAGGGAATGCAGCCAAGCGGCGCTCCTCTAAGGAAGAGGAAGCCTTCTGTCGTGCTGGCTGTACTGATTCTATCGATCATGGTGCTGGCGCTGAGCGCATGCGGAAGCAATGAGTCGTCCGTGTTCCATAGCGGTTCTTCAGAGGAAGTATCCTCCTCTACCCGTGTGCCATGGGACTACCGAATTGTTGAAGGCACGGTAGGCGATTTGATTGGCGGAGATATGACAGTGCTGCCGGATAACGAGCTGCTGCCAAACGACAACAATTATGCGACCGGGGACAAAATCTGGACGCTTGAATTCATGGACGCCGAACTCGCCACCGATGCGAATCAGCGGAATGATATCCGGTTATCCTCCTGGCAGACGATCAAATCGTTCAAGGACAAGAAGAGCGCGCAAGCGGATTTAACCAACCTGAAAGTCACGGTTAAAACGGATGTGAAGCTGATTGGTGTATACAAAACAACATACAAAAAAGAAACAAGACATTTTGCGGTAGTTGAATTGCCGACAGGAAACCGGATCAAACAGCCGATTGACGAGAAGCGTTTTACCGCAATGGAGAAAAAGAAAACGGTTGATGTTGTATTGGAGGAAGTCCATGATTTCGCCGATTACGACTTGGCCTATGCAAAATTTCGGGGGTGGGCGGATTGACGGTCGTTGTTAATATTGTAATAAGTGTGCTCTGCATTATCGTGCTTCAATTGCTGGGGATGTTGATATTTAGCTGGATGACCCGGTTTAACGACATGGAGGAGCTGAAGAAAGGGAATACAGCGGTAGGACTGGCTTTTGGAGGCAAATTTATGGCAACGGCCATTATCCTGGGGATATCAGCATACACGAATTCATCGATCTGGCATATGATTCTGTGGTTTGCCGTAGGGTATGTATGTTTGATCGTTGCCTATTGGGTATTCGAGCTGGTTACGCCGGGTCTTCGCATCTCCGAGCAACTGCAAAAGGGGAATGTAGCTATCGGAATTCTGCTCGCTATGGTGTTTATCGGTACAGCCTTTGCGATCAGCAGCTTGATTATTTAGGAAGAATAGCGCCCTTGGGGAGAGGATCAGGAACGTGCACTTTTTTCTAAGATTATCTTTGAAAATGATGCGTCTGCGTAAAACGACGATCAGCGTACTTGTCATTCTGTTTGTGGTACTGTGCTCGACGCTGGCATTTCTGCTGGAACCGGAAACCTTTCAGAACGGGTTTAACGCCTTTTATTGGGTGCTTACCACGATGGCAACCGTAGGTTACGGCGATTATTATGCAGTCACAGTGCCCGGCAAGATACTGACCATATTTATATATATTTTTGGTATCGGGCTGCTGAGTTTAGTAATTGGTAAAGTGATCGAATCGTTTGGAAGTATGCAGCGGCAGAGAGGGGCGGGCAGGTTGAATTTTCGGGGCAGCGGTCAAGTGATCATTATAAACTGGAGCAAAAAAGCGCAATCCGCCATCGATGAGATTTTGTCGTATTCGCCGGAGTCCGAGATTGTTGTCATTGATGATTCCAGTCAGCATCCTGCAGAGCATCTCGAACAGGTGCATTTTATTAGCGGGGACCCGTCAGCAGATGACGTGCTGATGCGGGCCAATATCCTGGAGGCGAAATCGGCGATTGTATTTGCAGACGCTCGGATTGATGAATCGGCGCTGGTGGATGGCAAATCGCTCTTGATTGTTTCTAGCATTGAACGGATTGCACCAAATGTACATACCACGGTGGAGATTGTTCAGGAGAAGCATGTTCAGAATTTCCGCCACAACCATGTGAACGAGTTTGTTCTTTCGCATGATGCGGTTTCCCGCTTAGCGGTACGTGCAGCTCTGCAGGAGGGCAATTCGGATGTGCTGATGCAGCTGCTTAGCCGTGAGCATGGCGATGATATATATGAAGTGTCATTGAACCAGGCATGGAAGACTTATGGCGATGCCTTTCAGGATCTGCTGCGGCAGGGAGCGACGCTTATCTCCGATCGCAACGATCTCACCATTAACCGCAAGCTGGATCAGCCGATCCCGCGGGACGCCAAGCTGTATGTTGTCTCGGACGAGGCAACCTATAGGCGGATTGTTGGTAAACTTGCTTGACATTTCGAATTGCCATGGTTTAATATGGCTTAAATATTATGGAAACAATGAAAAGCTATGAAGAGAAGAGTAGTTGAGAAACGTTGTTTGCAGAGAGCTCCTGGCAGGTGGGAATGGAGCAGCAATATTCTTAATGAACAAAGACTCGGAGCTGCGTAAGGAATTGGGCAGAAGGGCTCAAGGATGTTACGACGGGCCTCTCCCGTTACAGAGATAGGGTATAAGCATCGTGATGCCGTACCTGAAGAGGTGGAACTGGTGACAGCTTTCACAAACCGGGGTGGTACCACGAAGCGTATTCTCAAAGCTCTCGTCCTCAAGATGACAATCTTGCAGATGAGGGCTTTTTTTGGTTTTTACCAAACGAATTAGAGGAGGACTTGGAATGCATTGGTCAGAACGAATCGCGAACGAATTGATCGAGAGGTATCCAGATAGGCAGACCTATGTGTGCGCAGCCGGAATCAGTCCTTCCGGGGCTGTGCATATCGGAAATTTCCGGGAAATCGTGACGGCCTATTTTGTAACAAAAGCGCTGAGAAAGCAGGGCAGGAAGGTTCGGTTTATTTTCTCTTGGGATGATTTTGACCGATTCCGGAAGGTTCCTGCGGGAGTGGACCCGGGGTTTGAGCAGTACATCGGCATGCCCTACGTGGAGGTCCCATGTCCGTTCGGATGTCATGCTTCCTATGCGGAGCATTATGAGAAGGAGTTCGAGCTTGCCTTAGCCGAATTCGGGATCGAACCCGAGTTTATTTATCAGAGCCGGGAGTACCAATCCAGGCGGTATAATTCGCTTATGCTTCATGCGATCCGACACAGGACGGAAATTTACGATATCTTGCATGCCTTCAAAACGGGTGGAGCCCATGACCAAGAACGGACTGTTTATTATCCAGTACAGGTATACTGTGAGGAATGCAGAAGGGATACAACGACGATACAGCAATTCGACGAGCCCACGGAAAGATTGGGTTATGCCTGCATCTGTGGGCATCGGGGCACCCTGTCGATCCTGCAGGCAACGCATATGAAATTGCAGTGGAAAATCGATTGGCCCATGCGCTGGAAGATGGAAAATGTCGCCTTCGAGCCGGGAGGCAGAGACCATTCGTCGGAAACAGGCAGCTACAATGTATCCAAAGTGATCTCGGAGAACATTTTCGGAAATCCAGCGCCTTCCTATGCGGCCTACGAATTTATAAGCATGAAGGGGAGCCATGCAAAAATGTCCAGCTCTTCCGGCAGCAACTATACGCCTGGGGACCTGCTGAAGGTGTACGCGCCTGAGAATATTCTGTTTATGTTTGCCAAGTATCAGCCGAATGCACCCTTCCATATCGGACTTGATGAAGATGTGATCCGTAACTATACCGAATATGAGCGTTACCGCAATCCTGCTGCTTCTAAGGAGTTAAGCCCTGATATTGAGGCTGCACTCGAGCTCTCCATGCCGGACAGCCATCCGGGCCGGGCTCCCAAATTCAGCCAGCTATCCGGCATTTTGCCGCTCGTGAATTTTGATTACCGACTTCTGCAGGAGCTCTTGCATCGAGTTGGTGAAAGTTATGCGAAGGAGCAGCTCGAACCCACCGCACGGCGAGCCGAGTATTGGATCAAACACTGGTATCCGCAAAAGCTGATTACCGTGAAGGAGCACCAGGATCACCAACGGTACGAGACGTTGGATTCATTGGAGCGGCAATGGCTTCACACCGTATGCGATCTGCTGAAGGATGCCGAGCTTACTGGATCAACACGAATGGAGAAGATCTATGCGATCTGCCACCATGATGATAAGAAGATGATGAAACAAAATCAGAAGCGTTTGTTCAGCCTTATCTATCAATTGGTCCTTGGCCGCGATGAAGGTCCCCGTATGCCGATCTTGATCGAGGGTGTCGGCGTGCATCGAATGCTTGATCTCCTGAATTTTCAGAAATAAGGAGGACGGGCTTTATCCTCGGGGGGAGGTACAATCGACTTGGTCACAAAGACGTGGGCAATTCATCAGATGTCCGGGGAACTACAGTGGATTTCAGGGTCGGATGTTGCCGATGTCTAAACGATGAATCAACTAACGCCGCTGGCGCTTAGATAGGGGCGGGTAGAGGAGTGGAGATATTCGACATTTTGGAGGTGAAGGTGACATTTGCCTGTAGAATAAACGGTAATCAAGGTAACTTTTTCAACCTCATAGCCTTGCAAACAGACCCGCGAGACTAATTATCGGGTCTGTTTTATGTTGTCATGCCCGGATTTGTGTAAATTTTTAAACTAATTTATGTAAACTACTGTTAAGTAATCGAGACCTAAATCATCAAAAATAGGCGATACTTACCACTTGATCCTGATAATCAAATCTATAGAATATTACCCAATCCCGGTACAGGACTCTGTTCTCATTTTGTATAAAAGGCTAATATTGCCAATCCTTTACAGAATGCGGTTCTCAGCCGTTTTTTTATACGACTTTGGTATCAATTTTGTCATAACTATGGATAATGATGTAAAAATGACCGGAACTTTAGCAATTTTTCTGCGTTTAATATTACGATTCACGAAAATTTTCTGAAAACGGTCTGAACACGCTGTACTCCTTTCATGGGATAAAGTCATACAGGCTACAGCTTCTTCGGGGCCATGCCCGTTAGCTACACGTAACTAACATCATCTTGTGAAGTTGTCAAATGACAAAGTTGAAGAGACGGCGATGCATGATTCGGGGGAAAAGTTATGGGAGTGTTAAATCCGCTTCTTTAAGACTATTGTCGGTATTAGAAAAGTTGGTAAAGAAGGAATATGGTATCGGGAACGCATCGGCTATAGAATGACGAGTATAGCTCACGTCATGAACGTCGGTGCAGCAATCAGCATGTCATAGAAGGGGCAGGTGAGCAACGAAGACGATGAGCAGACGAAAATGGTGGGTAATCGCAGCGCTTTGTACTATAGTGCTTCTCTGCGGTGCCGCTGTAATTCTAGGATATCTAAGACCGTCATTAAAAACGTATGCGGATGCGGACGGCGTGAAAATGAAGTTCAAAACCGAGGGCACCTCTTTATTGGAATATGAAAACGAAGAGGTTTGGAATGAGGTTTTTGCCAAAGGCGTGAATCTGGGTGCAACGGTACCGGGGCATTATCCTGGTGAGCTGCCGGCAACGGAGGAGGATTACCTGCGTTGGTTCAAGCAGATTGATGACATGGGAGCAAACGTCATCAGGGTCTATACGGTGCACAATCCGGTCTTTTACTCGGCTTTGGTGAAATATAACCGTGATAAAGGCGAAGACCCCCTGTACTTTATGCAGGGCATCTGGTCGCCGGAGGAGCAGCTGATCGAGCGTCAGGATGCTTATGACGAGGAAATCGTTCAGACGTTTAAAGCCGAAATATCCAAGGCAGTCGCGGCTGTCTATGGGGATATCAACGTAGAGCCCAAACATGGGCAGTCGAGTGGCAAGTATAAGGTCAATGCAGGCAAGTACCTGATGGCCTGGCATGTGGGTACAGAGTGGGACCCCGCCATGGTTGAGAAAACAAATACGGTACATAAGGATGTTCCTCAATACGAGGGCTCCTATTTCTCGGGGACGGAAGACGCAAGCCCCTTCGAGAATTGGCTGGCATCTTTATTGGATTATACGGCTACCGAGGAGCAGAAGTATGGCTGGCAGCATCCGATGACATTTACGAATTGGGTCACAACGGATGTGCTGGAGCATCCCGGCGAACCGCTGTTCGAGGAGGATCTGGTGTCTGTGGACGCAAGGCATGTCACACCGGTGAATTGGGAAGCAGGATATTTTGCGGCTTACCATGTGTATCCGTACTATCCGGATTTCTTCCGAACGGACGAAACATTGCAGACCATTCCTGATGGAGACGGGGAATACAACACATACAAAGCCTACCTGCGCAAATTGAAGGCGGAGTTCGAGGATATGCCGATCATGGTCACCGAATATGGCGTGCCGTCATCCATAGGCGTTTCACACCATGGTCCTGGAGGGAAGGATCAAGGCGGACATGATGAAGCAGAGCAGGGTCTGGTCAACGTCTCACTAACCCAGGATATTTACGATGAGGGATATTCCGGGGCAATCCTGTTCATGTGGCAGGACGAATGGTTCAAGAAAACATGGAATACGATGCCTTTTGAAATCCCAGCAGACCGCCGGGCATTCTGGTTGAATGTGCTGACCAACGAGAAGATGTTCGGGGTTCTGGCCATGCAGCCGGGTAAAACAGAGCAGATTACGATTGACGGCGATTTGGCTGACTGGGATAAGCTTCCCGATGGGGAAGTTAAGGCCTGGTCCGGAACGGCTCCGGGGGTGAAGAGCATGAGGCTGACTCATGATGAAGCCTATCTGTACATTGGCATGGAGCTGGGCGAGGTGTTTGACCCTGAGCGTTCGAAGCTCTTCATTGGAGCGGACACGATTCAAGGCGGAGACATCCCGGAGAAGGAGCTGGCAGGACGAACGCTTACCGGCGGAGCTTTGGAGACTTTGATTCAGTTAGGGCAAGAGGACGAGTCCCAGGTAACCATAGCGCCATCTTATGACTTTCACAGCCGATTGTACGGCGAAGAAGGGTATTGGATGCTGCCAGGGGAGGAAGCCAAGGGCACGAAGAATGATCCTGTAGTACCGGGTGGATCGTTTCACTCCTGGAAGCTGGCGATCAGCCTGCTGATGAATCCCCCGGACACCCGTTTCTCTCATCCGTTTGTGGATGAAACCGTAGGAATTCTCAAACGGGGGACCACCGATCCGGAATCTCCGGATTTCAATTCTCTTACAGCGTGGCAGTATCAAGGACAGTTCATTGAGATGCGAATTCCCTGGATGCTATTGGGATTCGGAGACCCGAGCTCGCTGCAGGTTGTGGATTACACTCCGCTTCAAGACAAGCGCTCATTCAGCACCGTGACGGCGGATGGAATTCGCTTGGCACCATGGATTGCGGAACGCTCGAAGCAGAACGGGGCTTCGGCAGCCGAATCGCCGGAGGCTATAAACCTGCAGGATATCAAACCCTATACATGGGAGCTGTGGGAAGCCACCAAGTACAGTGAGCGGTTGAAGCAAAGCTATTACGATATGCAGGAAATCTTCACCCGCCTGCCTGAACCGGGGCGGCAATCAGATGCTAAATAAAAGGAGGAGCCATCGGATATGTTTTCAAATTTAGCCATGGCGTACGTATTCATCTATGTATGTCTCGGCCTCATTGCAGCCGGCATTATCCTGTTGTTCCAAATGAAGATCAAGCATAATGCCGAGCAGAAAGAAATGGAACGTTTAAAGAAAAAGTACCATGATTACTTTGTGTATGTGCAGACCCATCTGCATGGCGATATAACGCCAGAGCTTCCGCCTGGCAAACTGACCCCGGCAGAACGCCGGGTCATTCAGGCCAAGTTTATGGAATGGATCGAGCAGTTCAAAGGGGATGCCAGAGAGAAGCTGCTTCGCTTGTGCAGGGATGCCGGATTTGTGGAGGCCGATATCCGGGCACTGTCCAGCCTGCGGAAAGACCGCCGAATCGAGGCGGCCTACCGGCTTGGGGGGATGCGTGCCGAAGAGGCGGTGCCGCAGCTTCAGCATATGATGAATCGCATGAAATACGGTCCCATGACCATCATCATTGCGCGGGCAATAGCCAAAAGCGCGGTGCAGTCCCAGCAGATTCGGGAGATGCTGTCGAAGCTGCTCTCGTACGATAAAGCCATCCATCATATGGCAGCCGATATTTTGCTCGAGACCCGGCTGGATTCGGCCAGCCTTATG
The DNA here is from genome assembly GCF_003184205.1 of Paenibacillus sp. Cedars. Taxonomy (NCBI): domain Bacteria; kingdom Bacillati; phylum Bacillota; class Bacilli; order Caryophanales; family Paenibacillaceae; genus Paenibacillus; species Paenibacillus sp. Cedars. The sequence goes on along the minus strand of NZ_CP020866.1, from coordinate 3,739,395 downwards.
CGTAAGCTTCTGGATGATCCGGATCCGGGACTGGTCAAGGTTTCGCTCGTTGCCATGTGGGGGCAAGCCATTCCGGCGGTCGTTCCTGCACTGGGCAAACTGGTGGGATCCGAGGAGAAGGACGTACGCGCAGAAGCGGTCAAGCTGTACCTTAGCTCCAACCCTGCCCTGAAGGATGACACCATTGAGGAGCTAATGAATGATCATGCGTGGGAAGTACGTTCAGCAGCAGCGAAGGCGCTGGGACGGCTTCATGCCGCAGGCAGCATTCCGCTTCTGGCTTCTGCCCTGAAGGATGACAATTGGTATGTGCGTAATCATAGCGCCGAGAGTCTTGCCATGCTTGGAGAACAAGGCTTCGAGACACTGTGTCAGGCTGCGTTGACAGGAACCGGTCCGGCAAGGGAAACGGCACTGTACCGGATCGAACGGATCATGGCCAAGGAAGGCGAACATGAACAAGTGGAGCAAATGGTTGCCTATAACAAAAGAAAACTGGTGTACGATCGTTATTTCGGTGTTCAACCGAGTAAGCGCATCGGCACCGTTGCAGGAGTAGGAGGGGATTACACTGCTTAGAGACATCCTGCTCACTTACGGCATGGTGGCGATATATTACGTCATGGCCGTTAGCGCGCTTTATTTTGTAATTCTGTTGTTCTCTTTCAGAAATATCCGGGATATTTTCAGACGGGCTAATTACTCAAAATACAATACGCTGTCCGGCTCCGAGCTGGTACCATCCGTATCCCTGCTGGTTCCCGCATACAACGAAGAGCTGACGATCGCGGAGAATGTTCGTTGTCTGATGACACTGAATTATCCCACGTACGAGGTTATTGTCATCAATGACGGATCTTCCGACGACACATTGCAGGTGCTGATTGAGGAGTATGGATTGACGCTGCTGCCAAATCCGGAGCTGCGCGGGAACATCCATACCCATAAGATGCGCGGGATTTATTACAATCCCCAGTATCCGCAATTATACGTGATTGATAAAGAGAACGGCGGCAAGGCGGATTCATTGAACGCGGGAATCAACCTCTCCCGTTATCCGCTGATCTCTTCCATTGATGCGGATTCATTGCTGGAGAAGGATGCGCTGATCCGGATGGCCCGGATGTATATGGAGAACCCGGAAGAGACGGTGGCCATCGGGGGAGATGTTCGAATTGCCAACGGCTGCGTGATTGAGAACGGAGAGGTTAAGGACGTATCCTTGCCGCGCCGTATGTGGCCCATGTTCCAATCGATTGAATACCTCAAAGCTTTTCTTGGGGGACGAATCGGCTGGAGTCATCTTAACGGGCTTATCATCGTCTCCGGAGCCTTCGGCATGTTTCGAAAAGATTATGTCATTGCCGTAGGCGGCTATCGGGGCGGTTATCCCGGAGAAGACATGAATATCATCATCAAGCTGCACCGCTATATGCTGGAAAATAAAATCAAATATCGAGTCTCCTTCTGTCCGGAAGCAGTGTGCTGGACGCAGGCGCCGGACAGCTACAACATATTGTCCAACCAGCGCAAGCGCTGGGGACGGGGAAATTTGAAGAACATGATCGAGAACCGCAATATGCTGTTCAACCCGAAATATAAAGTCATGGGATTGCTGACAATGCCCTACAACGTTATTTTTGAAGCGCTAAACCCTTATTTCAGAATCACGGGCCTTCTGGCTCTGCTTGGATATGTAATGCTGGATATGACAAATTGGCAAGTACTGGTCGTGTTTGGACTCGTCAACTTCTTAAGCGGGTACCTGCTCAGTGTAGGCGCCCTCATCCTGGAGGAGATGGCCTTCCGGCGGTATACCAAATTGTCGGATCTGGTGAAGATGCTTCTCTTCTCGGCACTCAAATTTGTGGGTTACCACCAGTTGGGCGTGCTGTGGAGGGTACAGGGGCATATTCAATACATGCAAAACAACAATTCATGGGGAACCATGACCCGGCAGAGCTGGAAAGACAAGAACGAGGCAGCCTGACATCAAGGCCCGGTTCATGTTTTTACAGCGTCAAACCATAAAGAGAGGTGGGACTTACAATTATGTCTCAATCCGCAACATTGCAACGCGTGCAGGCCGTTGATTTCTACGGCCGCCTGGAGGAGGAAGTGAGAGGACACCGAAACGGAACAGCTTTGCTGTTTCTGTACTGTGCTGGCGATCCGTCCGGAACGGATGCTGAGCTGACGGAGGTCCAAAGCTTTGTGGACCAGCTGTCCGGTGTGAACAGCGAGGTTCTGCGAGATGTCAGTACCGGCGTCTTGGCCCTTACATTGCCTGGGTATACGCTGGATGCCGCCCACTATCAGGCACTGCTCTTGAAGCAGCATCTTCAGGGCCGGCTGGAGCAGTCGGATCCGAGAATTACGCTTGCAGCGCTTACTGAAACACCGTCAACGCAGACGATGAAGCAGATGGCGGAAGCGGCTAGGCTCAGCACCTCTTCGGATATTCATATATTCACGCAGGAGGAAGCAGACCGTGATCAGAGTCGAATTCTTATTGTGGATCAGGACGCCACGGTGAGAGAATTTTTGCAAATACGCTTGGCCATGCAAGGCTATGAAACACTCGAAGCGGTGGATGGCTTGGAGGCTCTGGATCTTATCCCGAAATGGGAGCCTGATCTTGTGCTGACGGAGCTTAATCTGCACGGCATCGATGGTTTGCCCTTCATTCATCATATCCAGCAGCTCAAGGTGAAGGAACCGCCAAAGATTGTTGTATTGACCGAGAAGCGTGTGGAGCAGACCATCAGCCAGTGCTTCCAGAACGGGGTGGATGATTATGTAACCAAGCCGTTCTCGCCGGTAGAGCTGGATGCCCGCATCCGCCGGTGCCTTCATTAAACACATGGTTATTAACGTCTTTAGCTTGATGAGGAATGTTTGAATGAAGAATGGATACGTGATTAGTTGAGCTGAGAAGTTCTTTAATCGCAAGGAGAGAGTTCAACAAAACGAGGTCTATCCTTTAGCCAAAAAGTGAGACGATAGACTAACAGACTATACATCCGATGGAGGTTGAATACTTGTGAATGAGGAATACGAAACTTTATTGAGTGCCATTGAAAATAAGAAAGCTGTTTTGGGTGTTGTGGGGCTGGGCTATGTAGGATTACCGCTCGCCGTAGAAATGGTAAGACAGGGATTTACGGTGATTGGAATCGATCTCGATTCAGACAAGATTGATCGAATCTATCGCGGAGAATCCTATATCACGGACATCTCGTCCGAAGAGCTTGCAGCCTGCATGGAGACCGGACGCTTTAAACCAACAACGGATTACAGCATGATTACGGTCATTGATGCGGTTAGCATCTGTGTGCCGACGCCGCTCAGCGAGAACCAGGACCCGGATACATCCTACATTACAATGGTAGTCGATCAGCTCAAACGCTTCATGAAACCCAATCTGTTGATTACTCTGGAGAGCACGACTTATCCGGGAACAACCGAGGAACTGATCCAGCAGCAGATCGAAAAGCTCGGTTATAAGGTCGGTCAGGACTTCTACCTGTGCTTCTCGCCGGAACGGGTAGATCCATCCAACAGCCGGTTTAATACACGCAATACGCCGAAGGTGATCGGCGGAACAACGGATGCTTGCCTTAAACTGGGCGAGGCGTTGTACAAGCAGTACGTGGAGACGGTTGTGCCTGTCAGCAACCCCAAGGTTGCGGAAATGTCCAAGCTGCTAGAGAATACGTTCCGCAGCGTGAACATTGCCTTCGTGAACGAGATGGCCATGATGTGTGACCGCATGGGCATTGATATTTGGGAAGTAATTAATGCGGCAGCAACCAAGCCTTTCGGATTCATGCCGTTCTATCCGGGACCGGGCATCGGCGGTCACTGCATTCCGCTGGACCCTATGTACTTATCCTGGAAGGCCAAGGGTTTCCGTTTCTACAGCAAATTCATCGAGCTGGCGCAATCCACAAATGACAATATGCCATACTATGTGATCAACAAGACGGCTACGATTCTGAATGAGTATGCCAAATCGATTAAGCGCTCCAACATCCTGCTGCTTGGCATGGCGTACAAACCGGACATCAGCGATTTGCGCGAATCGCCGGGACTTGAAGTATATGAGCAGTTTAAGGAGAACGGCGCCTATGTGGAATATTACGATCCGTACGCCAACAGCTTTGTGGACAAGCATGGCACAACGATTCGCAGTGTGGAGTATGACCTCACCAAATTCAGTCGTTACGATTGCATTGTGCTGATCACGAATCATAGTAATCTCGATTACCATTCCATTGCTTCCGCGGGCGTGCCGATCCTGGATACGAGAAATGCATTTAAGGCGTATGCCGAGCCTCATATCTACAAGATTGGCCATTCCGTTCAGCATGTTGCCGAACCGGATGAGGCCGTCTTGATCTGATGAAGTGGACGAGAAGACTGAGGTATATAAACGCAAAAGCGAAGTTGATCATCCTGGTTGCCGGCATCTGCCTTTTGCTGCTGATCCTTTTTCTTCTTCCGTCAGGCAAGGTGAATCAGAACAAAGCCACCTGGCTGTGGGATGCAAGTCTGATCCGGAGTGAAACGGAGGAGATTGTAGCCTTTAGCGGGAGGGAAGGAATTACAACGATTTTTTTGCAAATCCAAAAAGAGGTTACGGAAGAGGAATATCGCCGCTTTGTGGCGGCTGCCCATCAGAAGGGCATCAGCGTACATGCTTTGGGCGGGCAGCCGGATTGGGCTTATGGGGAAGGCCAGGGTCAAGGGATGGAGCTGTTAACCTGGCTGGACGAGTACAATCAGGCTTCTGCACCTGAGGAGAAATTTGAGGGTGTGCAGTTCGATGTCGAGCCCTATGTGCTAAGGAGATGGGACCGGGAACAGGTGCAGGTCGTGGAAGAATGGAGCGCGAACATGAAAGTGTGGGTGCAGGAGGCGGAGCGTCAGAACCTCCCGCTCAGTGCCGCCGTTCCGTTCTGGCTTGATTCGATACCTGGACCGAAAGGCGAGAATTCGGATTCGTTCAGCCGCTGGATGATTCAGAATACGGATGCAATTGCCGTTATGGCATACCGGGACAGCGGGGAGCAAATGTATGAATTGTCCAAGGAAGAGCTGAAGCAGGCAGACGAACTCGGCAAGTCCGTCTGGATCGGCATGGAGCTTGGGGATACGGAAGAAGGGGAGCATTTGACCTTCTTCACCAAGAGCGAGCAGGAAATGGAGGATGAAGCCCTGAGCGCCGCCAAGCTTGGCAGCGACCATTCCTCCTTTGCAGGCCTGGCTGTCCATCATTACCAGGCTTGGGTTCACAAACGGACGGCGATGGTCGAGGAAAAACGGTGATTTTGTAGTAAGCCCGGTCCGTATTCCGGGTTAATGTGCAAGCAGCTTCATATCATTCACTCATTCAACTTTCAGCGTACCCCCGGAAGGTCTTCAGAGATCTTCGGGGGTATTTTTTATGCGTTTTTTGAATTGTTTAGAAATTGTATAGAATTGAATTTTATAATGAATCATCAAGTCTAGGAGGATGAAAGATGATTCAAAAGCAGTGGATGGATCGAGCGAATAGGTATAATGAACCATATATCCCTCAATTTGGTTACAGCCATCTAAAAAAAGAAAAAAATCCATGAATTCTTTAAAACAGCTGTAGCAATTATGGACGGATGGTGTTATATTCTACTGGTTTGTTCAGGATGACTGCATGACAAAAGTCCCGGTTTGAAATATAGAAGGAGTAACCAGATGAAAAGAGTTTCTATTAAATTCCGAGTTCCATACATACTTTCGAGAATGACTGCACTATTCATGATCCTGATATTATTGGGAGGCTGTGGTCTATTTGGCGGTAAACCAGCCTCTAATGAAGGAACCGGTCCGATGGCGCCCGCGCCGAAGGTAGATCGGTATACCGGGGAGAAGAGCAGGGAGATCCCGTATGTTTACACAGCCAAAAAAGAATTGGCACTTACTTTCAATGGCATGGGCGATAGAGCGACCATGACCGCTCTGATCGATGAACTGGATGCGTGGGGGATCAAGGCAACTTTCTTCCTGCCGGGCATGAGAGTGGCGGAGGAGCCGGATATTGCCAGCGCCATCTTGGCCAGAGGTCACGAAATCGAGAACAATACACTGAACCAACTGGATATGAACAAGCTTGATTATGATCAGATCTATAAGGAAATCAAATTGGCGAATGACGTTATCAAGCGGGAAACCGGAGCAGAGCCGCGCTATGTTCGGACACGCTCCGGCGATTACCCTGCCGATGTACCCCTGGCGGCTGCGCATCTCGGCATGAAGGCGGTTGTGAGTTACAACATCAACCCCAAGGACCGTAATATGCAGAGTGCGGAAGAGATCGGAGAGTATGTGGCCAAATTCATTTCAAGAGGCGGTATTATCTCGATGAATACCGACGTCAATCCGGAAGTGATCTCATCTATTCAATATATAGCCCAGGCTGCAGATGATATCGGGTATCAGCTTGTTACGTTGAACGAGCTTGTTGAGAATGGCGGAGAGCGCAAACCGCTTGAACAGATTCCGGGATATGACGCAGCCCGAATCAATCCGGATTATCAACAGGCGAAGTATGAACTCGTCTACAAAGTGGATACGAACAAAAAAGAGGTAGCCTTGACGTTTGACGATTTCGGAAGTGACAAAACGGTGACCCGCATTCTCGATATTTTGGCAGAGCATGATGTAAAGGCCACCTTCTTCCTGCGGGCAAAAGGAGTGGAGAGCAACCCGAACCTGGCACGGGCGATGGTAGAAGGCGGCCATGATGTGGCCAACCATTCCTATAGTCACCCTGTTGTTACTTCGTTAACACCACAAGAGCTGCAGGAAGATGTGGTCAAGGCTCATCAGGTCATTACGGAAGCCATTCAACAACAGCCCGTTATGCTGTTCCGTCCGCCAACCGGCGTGGTAGATGATGAGCGGGCGAAAGCGCTGGCCGCTGTCGGTTATCCGGTGATTGCCATGTATGATGTGACAACGCTGGATTGGGACATTTCAAACAGTGCGAAAGATATCGTGAACGGAGTTATGACCAAAACGGAACGAGGCAGCGTCATCTTGCTGCACATGCTGGATGATATTCACACGATAGAAGCTCTGCCAAGCGTGCTGGAAGGCCTGCAAGGCAAGGGATACACGTTTGTTAAAATGGCGGACATGATGCAGCAAAACAAGGCCGCAACGGAGATGGAATAATATGGGGTTGTATGAGAACATGGTAGACCGCTTGGACAAATTGGCGGTGGTGGGTCTTGGATATGTAGGTCTTCCGCTGGCGGTTGCATTTTCGAAGAAACTGGACGTTATCGGTTTTGATCTGAGTGAAGACAAGGTGAAGCAGTACAGCAGCGGAATGGACGCCACCGGTGAGATCGGAGATGCATCTCTTAGGGACTGCAGGGCGGTATTCACTTCAGATCCGGACAAGCTGAGGGAGGCTGGTTGTTTTATTGTAGCCGTTCCGACCCCCGTAAAAAGCGGGAATGTGCCGGATTTGAAATACGTGCGCAGTGCCAGCAGGATGGTGGGTCGTGCCTTATCGCGTGGGGCTGTAGTTGTCTATGAATCGACAGTTTATCCGGGCGTTACGGAGGAAATTTGCATTCCAATCCTCGAAGCGGAGTCAGGTCTGCGCTTTGGCGTGGATTTCAAGGTGGGATATTCCCCGGAACGAATTAACCCGGGAGATCGGGTGCACCGGCTTGAAACGATTGTGAAAATCGTGTCCGGCAGCGATCCGGAGGCGCTGGAGACGGTCGCCAGGCTATATGAGCTGATTATCGAAGCCGGCGTCCACCGGGCAGAAAGCATCAAAGTGGCCGAAGCAGCCAAAGTCATTGAGAACGCTCAGCGCGATATCAATATCGCGTTTATGAACGAGCTGTCGATGCTGTTCAACCAGATGGATATCGATACGAATGCCGTCCTCCGGGCAGCGGAAACGAAGTGGAATTTCCTGCCGTTCCGGCCAGGTCTCGTCGGTGGACATTGCATCGGAATCGATCCGTATTATCTTACATACAAGGCCGAGGATACCGGATATCATTCCAAGATCATTCTGGCCGGAAGGCATATCAATGACGGGATGGGAAAATACATCGCCCAGAATGTCATTAAACTTGCAGTTCGCCAAGGTCTTGATCTGGTGCAAGCGAAGGTTGCGGTGATGGGTCTTGCCTTTAAGGAGGATTGCCAGGATATCCGCAATTCCAAGATCATCGATATTATCCGCGAACTGCAGGATTACGGGATACAGCCGATGGTGACGGATCCATACGTGGATTCGAAGCAGGCATATGAAGAATATGGTATCGAGCTGTCGGATATGCGTGAGTTAAAAGGAATCCAAATTGCAATCGTAGCGGTCGCTCACCATGAATTCAAGCAGCTTGCGATTTCCGATTTTAACGGGATGTTCAGCACGGAGAAGGAGAAACTCTTGATTGATGTGAAGGGAGTTTATCCAAAGGCCGAATGTGAAGCCAACGGTTTTCATTATTGGAGTTTGTGAGATAACGATGGGAGAACGCAATGGGGATAAAAAAAAGTAAGCAACAAAAGAGTACCAAGGAAGTACTTACGTTACCGCGTACGGACAGAAGGACTCTTTCGTATGTGCCTGATCCGGAGCAAATTCGCATGAATGCGGACCGGAGGGGGAATCGAGCGCTGCAACCTGGAGACGATCTGTCCAATACCGAATATTTGAATAAACTTCGGATGCTCAGTTTGCGTTATGTGGCAGATTTCGAGGTGCTGCTTGTTCCTAAGGGGAAAAAGAAAAGCTCTGGAACCAAGGGGCAGGCGGCCGATATTTCGGGTACAGGCCTGCTGCTTAGGGTGCCGGACGCATCGGGCCTTGAAGTTGGCGACAAGGTGAAGGCCCGATTCCGAATTCCTCCGGGTGCGATGCCCGAGGGCTTCGAATCGGCTGTGCGGATTGATGCAAGCATTGTTCGCCAGTTTGTAAACAAAACGGAATCCGGCGACGAGTTGATGCTTGCCATTGAATTCGAGAAGCCGCTAACCGATTATTTTCAGCGCAAACGGTGGGGATATTCCGTCTACTCCGCCAGCGCGCTTCTGTTCGTGTCGGTGCTCTTCATTATGCTTATGCGCGCCGAGAGTATCATCTATTTTAAATACAATATGGTGCTGTATTTATACAGCATTATTGCAGCACTGTTTCTGTTGACTCGTTACCTATTCGGAGCCTTATACCGCGATGTGCCGATCAATCCCGGGTATACACCTGGCGTGTCGATTATCATTCCCTGCTTTAATGAGGCCGACTGGATCAAACGCACGATTCTCAGCTGTATCAATCAGGACTATCCTGTTGAGAAGCTGGAGGTTATCGTGGTGGATGACCGTTCGACGGACCAATCGGTGCAGCAGATCCAGGATATGATCGAACTGATTCATTCCGAGGCGGAGCGTTACGCTACCCGGGAACGTCTGACCTATACGGTGCTGCCGGAGAATGCAGGCAAGCGGGCCGCACTGGTCAAAGGTGTGGAGATGGCGAAGCATGATCTGGTTGTTTTTGTGGATTCCGACAGTTTTCTGGACCCGACGGCCATACGCCATCTCGTTCAACCCTTCCAGGACCCGAAAATGGGCGGTGTGGCCGGACGGACAGACGTCGAGAATAAATATACCAATAATATGACGAAGCTTCAGACGGTCAGATATTATATTGCGTTTCGGATTATGAAAGCGGCAGAATCATGGTTTGACAGCGTAACCTGTTTGTCGGGTCCGTTGTCCTGTTACCGAAAAGAGCTGATTGTCCAGCATGCGGATGCATGGCTGAACCAGAAGTTCCTCGGCAGACCCGCAACCTTCGGTGATGACCGGAGCATGACCAATTTTATTCTAAAAACACACCGTACCGGCTATCAGGATTCGGCCATATGCTCAACCATCGTTCCTTCACAGATGAAGGTATTCCTGAAGCAGCAGATGCGCTGGAAGCGCTCCTGGCTGCGCGAGTCTCTGCGGGCTGGCAGTTTTATATGGCGGAAAGAGCCGTTCATGGCGCTGTTCTTCTATATCGGGCTGATTGTGCCGATCGCGGCGCCTGTCGTGGTTGCCTACAATCTGATGTATGTGCCAATCGTTCACGGCATTTTTCCGGGAACCTTCCTGATGGGCTTGCTGCTGATGGCGCTGCTTATGAGCCTTGCCCATTTACTGTTTCGCAAGAGCAGGCTCTGGGTGTTCGGCTTCGTGTTCTGTCTGTTCTATGAATTTGTGCTGTTATGGCAAATGCCGGTGGCCTGGTTTACCTTCTGGAAATCGACCTGGGGGACCAGGGAAACGCCGCAGGATATTGAAGCCAGACTGAAGAAGGAAGCCCGCAAGCGCAAAGGCAAAAAATTCGGATTACCGTTCTGATGTGTCAAAGCGGTTGAAGTGAGGATGACAAATGGGGAAGAAACAAAATACTGCCCTTAATGTTCGGCGAAAGAATCGCGGGAAAATCATAAAGGTTACGGCACAGATTCTGATTTTGGGCGTAGTTGCGATTATGCTGGCGAACGCGATTTTCGATTTCAGAGCCTATAAGGAGCCGGATAAATCGGCCTGGCGTCAGGAACAGGGTTTTATCGCTTTGTCCTATTTTGGAGTTGGTCGTACCGGAACGTCCAAGCTGGTGTCCAAAAGCCAGCTGGATGCCCAGCTGAAGGCTTTGCATGACCAGGGCTACGTCACGATATCGCAGCAGGATATTATCGATTATTACGCCGAAGGCAAGAAGCTGCCGGATAAAGCGCTGTACCTGTCCTTTGAAGACGGGCGGAACGATTCTGCCCTGTTCGCGCAGCCGCTGCTGGAGAAATACAATTATAAGGCAACCTTTTTGTCTTACGCGAACAAAATGGGCAACAGCGAACGGAAGTTTCTGCAGCCGAAGGATATGTTGAAGATGACCCGCACGGGTTTTTGGGAGCTGGGGACCAACGGCAACCGACTGACGTATATTAATATTTTTGACAAGGAAGGCCGCTATATCGGTGTTAAAGACGAGAGCGAGCTGACCAGCAAAGCCAGCGTGGAGTATTACAACCACTATCTAATGGATTTCATCCGCGATGAGAATATGATTCCGCTGGAAAATCGTGTAGAGATGGAAGAACGGGTCCGTGCAGATTATGAGGTGATGAATAAGGTCTACACGGAGGCGCTCGGCTATGTTCCCGGCACTTACATGATTATGCACGCCAATGCGCTTGGCAGTGGGATGAATCAGCTTGTTGCGAACGCGAATACGGATCAGATTCAACAGCTGTTCGGCATGAATTTCAACCGGGAGGGCAACGCCTTTAACACGAAGGACAGCGATCTTTATAATCTGACTCGGGTTCAGCCTGCGCCTTACTGGTCCACCAATCACCTTGTCATGAAGCTGCGCAAGGATCAAGGGCAGCCCATGCAGTTTGTTCGGGGGGACAAGCGGCAGGCCGACAAGTGGGTGCTGCTTGGCGGAGCGGCCGAATTCCAGGATAACCGCATGGTGGTTACGTCTCCGCCCTCCCAGGCAGGTGGCGTATATTTGAAGGGAAGTGAAGCGTCTGACGTTACCGTCTCGGCAAAAGCGCTCGGTAATGTGGTGGGACGCCAATCCGTCTATGTTCGTTACGACCGGATGAAGGGTTCTTATCTGCGCCTTCTGCTGGAGAATAATAACGTGGCGGTGGAACAGAAGATTGCGGGGCAGCCTCCTGAGACACTGTTCACGTACTCCTTGCCGAAGGTAGGATGGGGGGAAGAGGATCTGCAGTTCGACAAGGCGTCGGTGTATACGAAGGAACAAACGCAGTCCGGCGCCCGTGATGACGAGAACGATTATCCTGTGAACATCGGCGGAAGCCGGGTGCTGGAGATCTCGGTGGATGGCAATTCACTGTCCTTGAGCGTTGATCAGCAGCTGATTCTGGACCAGCAGCCAGTGCATGCTTCGATTGGTGCCGGTGGCGTAGCGTTCGAATCGCAATTTCATGAGCAGAATGAGAAGGATGACATCTACGATGCCATTTTTGAAGACGTCAGGATCCTGTCGAAGTCTTCGGACAGGGATCAGAAGCTGCTGTTTACCAATAAGCCGACTGGATTTACCGGTATGGTAACAAGCGTGCAGAGAACCGTGAACCGGGCTGTCGACTGGGCCGTGGAGACTTTTTAAAATTAGGGTGGCGTAGGGTGTGATCAACGAATGAGGTATCGAACGGTGAAATGGGCAGCAACAACAGTTTTGGTGACCATGTGCGCTGCTGTCATCATCTGGTGGCCACAAGGCAAAGAGAAGGAACGGGTACTACAGCCGCCCCAGACAGGGGTCAGGTTGTCCGCCTGGATTACGGACTGGCAGTGGAAGACGGGGATAACGGATTTGAAGCTGCTTGCCGGAGGGCTTGAAGAAATCCATCTGTTTGCGGTTTACTTCAATCATCAAGACGAACTCCACATTACACCGGATTATTTGGAGGCTCTCCCTAAGGTCATGGAGGCTGCCCGGGAAGACGGACAGATTCGCAGGGTTCTGACCATCGTGAACGACCGTTTCAATACGGATGGATCGACGGTGCAGAAAGATGCAGATCTTGTATCCCGGATCGTGGCTACACCGGAAAGCCGCAGCCGGCATATCGGGGACATCGTGGCTGAGGTGACCCGGCATGGCTTTACCGGTGTGGAACTGGACTACGAGAAGGTCCGTAAGGAAGACTGGGATAATCTGTCCGCTCTGTACAGTGAATTGTATGAGCGCCTCCGGACAGAAGATCTGTCTCTTCGAATTGTACTGGAGCCGGGCGTCCGCGTGGCATCGCTTGACCTGCCGAAGGGGCCGGATTATGTCCTGATGGCCTATAATTTGCACGGTGGTCACAGCGGACCTGGACCGAAGGCGGATCATGCCATGATCCGGGAGCTCGCAGAGAAGCTGCAGCAGATCCCCGGCGAGCATGGTTTGGCTCTGTCCCTTGGCGGGTTTGACTGGGCGGAGAGTGGCAAAGTCACTTCGCTGACGGAGCAGCGGGCGATCGAGCTGGCGAACTCAATTCCAGACGAGCCGCAGAGAGACCCAGCGAGCGGGGCCTTGTATTTTGAATATACCGACGACCTCGGCGCCGGTCATACCGTGTGGTATGCAGATGGGACGACCATCGCGGGCTGGATTGAAACGGCGCGGGCATCCGGCATCGCGAAGATTGCGATCTGGCGGCTGGGGGACGTGGGAGAGGATACACTGCAGCAATTGAACGAAATATCGGATACCAAAAAGTGATAATGGAACGACAGCACATAGGACATCCCCTGGTGATAAGAAGCCGGTGGGGATGTCCTTTTCATTAGGGTTATTTGCATGCCGATTTAATGAATCAGTTTCGAGGCTTTTGCTTTGCGGACCAGTCCGCTGCTGGCGCGGTTGATTGGCTTCTTGAGCACGATTCCGATGACCAGTGCGATGGCAGCGAAGATGAGCATGAGCAAGGCATCCCGGATCACGATGTCCCACAGGATGCCGCCAACGGCTTCCCGCATCATACTAATGGCATAGGTAAAGGGCAGGTACGGGTGCAGCGCCTGGAAGAATGGCGGTGTCATCTGAATCGGGAAGGTGCCGCCCGCACCCGCCAGCTGCAGCACAAGCAGCACGATGGCCATTGCTTTTCCGACATTGCCGAATACCGACACCAGAGTGTATACAATCAGCATGAAGATGGAGCTGATCAGCAGCGCAAACAGGATGAACCAGCCGGGATTCACCACATAGGTCCGGAGCAGGTAGAGGTCGCCGAGGGTGACAAACAGCGCCTGGAACAGAGTGAGGGTCAGAAAGGTTAAGTAGCGCCCGAAGTAGACCTCGATGCTGCGAAAGCTTCTCTCCTCATCATGAATATCAACGGAGAGCAGGGACACAAGCAGCAAGGCACCCACCCACAACGATAAGGTCGTGAAGAAGGGAGACATCGCGGAGCCGTAGTTCGGAATCGGGTACAGCCGATTCTCTTCCAGTGTGACAGGCTCGGCAAAAAACTGGCTTTCGAGCTCAAAATTGTTCTGAAGCAGATCGATGACTTCCTGAATATCGCCCTCAGCTTCCATCTCCCGGAGTCGATTGGCCAGCGTTGTAATGCGAAGCTCGGCCTCCGGCAGGCGGCTCTGGGCAAGCTGCACCTCTTCTCCCCCCACTGTGAGCCCCCTCTGGGCATCCTTTAACAGGCGCTGGATGTCGGGCACGCTGGTCAGCGCCTGTGTCAGCTCAATCTGGACACGCTTGGCGGTATCGGAGCCCTTGCTGAAGGCTTTGCTTATGGCTGGACCGATCTCGCTATCGTAGCGGCTTAACAGTGTGTTGGTCAGATCTGTAATGTCATCGGCAAGTTTTTTCAGCTTAGCAACGGAATCGGCGGGTGCTTCCTCGCCCCGTTCCACCGCTTGTGTTAGGGTCTGGAGCACGGAATGCGCAGATTTCCATCTTATCGCAATTTCCTCAAGCCTGGCGGCACCTGAAGCTGCTGCGGGGGAGACGGAGCCCAGCCGCTTAAACAATTGGCTCAGCCGAGCTGCAGCTTCAGCAGCTGTCTCGGCGCGAGCCTGGGCAGCGTTCAGGCGGTCGGCAAGCTCCTTCGGATCCATGTCGGCTTGCCCTAAAGCGTCCAGCGCCTGAGAGAGGGCACCAGTAGCTGCATCCAATACCTCCAAATCTTGACGCAAGGCAGGCTCCAGAGACTTCGAGGCACCGGCAGCCTGATTGGCGAAGTCCGCCAGTGCGCCCGCCATTTCCTTGCCCTCGGTAGCGATTCCTTCCAGGCGGGGGAGGGCGGTATGGGCTTGCTGAACGAGCTGGTTTGCCAGCTTAATATCCTCCTGAGCTGTGGTTACCGCTTCATTGAGCTCAGGAAAGCTTTTTTCAAGCCGGAACAGAAGGTTTCGCACTTTATTAATCGCAGGGAGTTGGTTCTCGATTTCAATCCCGAGCGTATTAAAAATCTCGAAGATGGTCCCGTTGGCAGTTTTGATGAAGTTTTTGCTGATTTCCTCGACAACGCCGGATGCGCCCTGTGCCGTGACTTTGGGGGCAATCGCGTTAATCTTCTCGTTCGTATAGTAGAGGATCTGGGCTTTGACAGGCTCGTTGCTAAGCACCGTGCCGATACGGGCAGAGAAGTCCTCCGGAATGACAATGGCCGCGTAATCATTACCGCGCCTTACCCCCTGAATGGCGTTCTCGCTATCCTCCGTAAACCGCCAGCCCAGCTTTTCATTTTGATGGAGAGACTCCACGATTTCTTTTCCCAGATTGATCGGTTCGCCGCGCAGGGTGGTTCCTTTATCCAAGTTGGCGACAGCGATGGACAGCCCCGAAGTCTGGCCGTAGGGATCCCAGGAGGCCTCAATATTAAACCAGGCATATAGTGAAGGGAGAATGGCCAACCCGGTGATGATGACGGCTGCAGCCCAGTTTCGAACGATTCTATTTAAATCAGTAGAATAAATATGGAAAATATTCTTCATGAAAGCTCCTGTCTTGTACGTAGTTGGAGCTAGTATGCCGCCAAATCCGTGCCAAGATACGAAACAAGCTGTTCCTTTATTGCTTCCTTGAGAGAGGCCCAGTCGCTGAGCAGCCTGCGTTCATATCCGCGGCATAGATACAGCACCTGCACCCCATCTTCTGCGGTAAGGCTCTGGTTCTGAATCCGGATACCGCGCTGCCTCATCTGCTGCTGAACCGACCAGGCATGATCAGAATTCCCTTTTTGCATGTATTGCAAATTTAAAATGTAGAGGTCTGCCATTTTGAGACTAAGGGTCTTCAGGATTTGAATGTCCCGCTTAAGAAGCGATTGGAGCAGGTTGTACAGGAGATAGTCTCTGATCAATGCTTCGTCTTCTTCAGAGGGCAGTGGAGGAGTTGAAGGCTTCATAAGTAACACTTCCTCATAAATGAAATACGTATAAGAACATATGTTCTAATATACACATCGTATTCGAGGATTATGCTTCGCGCAATGTATAATTTTTGGTATGTTCACGATATAGGCGTACATATCATGAATAGAGTGGATGGATATTCAACTTGAGTGTGCAATTATGTTGATGTTCATGTAATCCATGGTAAGCCGATGTTTAGGCAGAGCGTATCTTCCTGGGGGTGATGATGTACCGCATCACACAAGTGTTCATCCAGTAAATTCCAATGAGTACCGATGGCTGTTTAGCTAGCCTGCAATCTGTGTTATAATAATGTTAGCAGTTAACTATAACGAGAAAGAAAGGATCAGGATACCATGTGTCCCCGAAGGACGAATCCCCAAAGGACGATTTGGAAACGATATGATCTCTCATACACATAGCTTCCTTCGTAGAGCGAAGTCGGACGTCTGAAGACAAGGACGGTCTCTCACGAAAGGATGGGAACTATGGTTCGAAGGATGAGCTCCTCCAGGTTTCCTCAGTGTAGAGATTGGCCTATGTCTGACCAATCTACTACGACAAGAGGGATCCTGTATGAGGAAAAGACAAAACACAATTATCACCATGTCGGCGATGTTGTTCGGAACGTTTTTAATGGCTTTTACGTATTATCACATTAATTTTCACAATCATTTAACCGAAGGCGGCTTTGTTGGCCTTGCGCTGCTCGGCAAATATGCACTCGATATTCCGCCGGCATTAAGTATGATCCTGATGGACATACCGGTACTGCTCGTTGCCTTGTTTATCAAAGGCCGGAAGTTTATTTTCAATACGGTTGTTGCAGCGAGTATGTTCACTGTGTTTTACGCATTAATAGAGCGGTATTCTACGCTCGTGATTGATTTGGGCCATAATTTACTGGCAGCCGCGCTGCTGTCTGGTTTATTAACAGGCTTTGGAGCCGGTATTGTGCTCCGATTCGGTGGGGCAACAGGTGGAGACGATGTGATCTCCGTGCTCTTCAGCGAGTGGAGCGGGCTTAAGGTAGGGACGGTGTTTTTCCTGATGGATGCCGTAGTACTGCTATTATCGCTATTCTACATGCCATTGGTTGAGACTTTATACACCATATTAGCCGTATCGATTGCCGGACAAGTGATCACGATCACAGTTACGTACGGTACCGAGAAAACGGAAAAGAAACCTTTTCGGAAGGCGGTCCGTGCCCCAAGCACTCCGGTTACTCCGAAGGCAGCACAGCATACCGTTAGCGGCCGTTCATAATACGGTCCCATTAAGAGAAGCTCACCCGCATCAGGGTGAGCTTCTTTAGTATGCGGTCAGGGATGGATGTTACTTCCCCTCTTTGGGGTGATTTTCGTCCCACTCCTGCGCTTTGGCGGTGGCGATTGCGATGGCCCGACCTTCATCGTAGTCTTCCTCCAGTAAGGCATTGGCTATTTCCACCGCTTTATTCCTCACACGGGGCTCCAGATTTTTCATCGATGGCGGATAATCATTTTTGCTCCAAGGCATATTGCGATCCCTCCATTTCATTGGATTCAGTATGTACTGTATTATTACCCTGTCCTATAAAAATGAATAAACACTCTAACTCCATAAAAAAAGTACATTGTCCGTTGATTGGACAATGTACTTTGGATGTTCCTGTTTATTCAAACAGCTGCAAATATTCGCCGTAGCCTTCCTGCAACATGTCTTGCTTCGGAACAAAACGCAGTGCCGCTGAATTGATGCAGTAACGAAGTCCATTGGGTCCAGGGCCGTCGTCGAATACATGACCGAGGTGTGAGTCGCCTTTTTTGCTTCTCACCTCGGTGCGGACCATCATATGGGTGAGATCCATTTTTTCCTTGATGTTATATTCGCGAATCGGACGGGTGAAACTTGGCCATCCGCAGCCGGCATCATACTTGTCCGTAGAACTGAAGAGCGGCTCGCCCGACACGATGTCTACATAGATTCCTTCTCCGTGATGGTCCCAGAATTCGTTGTGGAACGGAGGTTCGGTCGCATTATTCTGAGTTACTTCGTATTGTATCGGCGTAAGACGCTGTTTCAGATCCTCGGTATCGACGGGATCGGACCAGTGCTGGTCAATGAAGTCTTCGCGGCCGGATCCTTTGCGGTAGCGTTTGTAGTGGCCCGGATTTTTCTTGTGATAATCCTGATGGTATTCTTCGGCTGCATAGAAGGTGCTGGCCGGAATAATCGGCGTTACAATCGGTCCATCAAATCGTCCGCTGGCCGCTACAGCCTGCTTCGACTGCTCTGCCAGTTCTCGCTGTTCTTCTGTATGATAGAAAATAGCGGTCCGATACGACAAGCCGCGGTCATGAAATTGTCCGCCCTCATCGGTAGGATCGATTTGCTGCCAGAAGAGTTCAAGCAGCTTCTCGTATGGGAACACTTCCGGGTTGTAGGTGATTTGCACGGCCTCATAATGGCCTGTTGTATCAGAGCACACCTCTTCATAGGTCGGATTTTCCTTATGTCCGCCCGTATAGCCGGATACAACATTCAAAATGCCGGGCAGCTCATCAAAGGGAGAGACCATACACCAGAAGCAGCCTCCCGCAAAGGTAGCCAATTCGCTTGGGTTTGAACGATTACTCATATATTATCCCTCCGTCGTAATAACAATATAAATGTAAGTCTTATTATTATTATAATCATTTTTGGTTGGCGAAACCAAAATATTGCTCAATCTTCATGTTTCCTTGCCTTCAGGCGGCGGAATATCGCCAGGCCTAGAGCGGTTACCAGCATGAGTCCTGCAGCAATGGCAGCGAATATTGCCGGATGCTCGGCAAGTCCGCTGCCCATCCAAGCGTACAGGAGAATCGCAGGGATTTTACCGATGGCGGAAGCAGCTGTATATGTCCAGAAGGGAATGGAGGCCACCCCTGCATAGATATTGACGGCCATCTGCGGTATGACGGGCAGCAGCCGTGCGAGCAATATGGCTTGAAACGGACGGCGTTCCACCGCTGTGGTAAACATTTCTGCAGCCGCATATTTCCCCAGCAAGCGCCTGCCGTTCTCCTTGTACAGTGCGCGAACTGCCGCATACAGGAGAATGGCGGCTACCGTTGTGCCGAACCAAGAAATAGCTGCAGCCCAGATCGTGCCGTAAGCGTATCCGAGTACAGCGATTACGACTTTGTAGGGTGCAATGGGGAACAGGGCCAGCAGCGTGGCCAGCATCACCATCAGGAAGAGCGAGGGTTCTCCTCGAAGCCAGTCCATGATTTCTGCTCTGTATGTAAAACCTAATGCCAGGACGGCAGCATAAATTGCCGGTATAAACCATCGTTTCATTATGTCTCCTCGCTTTGCATGATAAAGCTGAATAGCATAATAATAGCAAAAAAGCGGGAATTCTGCCCGATTTTCGGTGCGGAGAGACTATGACTTTATGGAAAAAATTGAATATACAAGCGATTTTCCATATGTTATAATATGTAAAATTGAATATCCCAAAGGGGAGTAGCTTTATAAGAAAACCTATATCGTGGCCTTTTTCAAGGATGAGTGACCGCGATTCAAGATTTGGTTTTCTTGCGATATAGGGTTTAGTCAGCTCTGCTGATTACTCATAAGTTCTATATCATAAATAAAGTCGTCATGACGGGACTAATCATCCCCGGCTTTATTGGCAACGAATTTGTTGTTTAGCGAGACCTTTGCCTGATTTATTTATGAATGAGGTGAAGGTCTCTTTTTGCGTTCAAAAAACGCTGTAGACCTTATAAATTAAGGTAACAGCATTTTTTTTGGATGGAGGGCATTCGCAGGTGGAAACCTAAAAGAAATCAAAGAAAGGGTGGGAGAAGCATGGATTTGATGTCGGTGGAATTTTGGACGGCACTGCTGTCGATTATCCTCATTGACCTGGTGCTGGCAGGCGATAATGCCATTGTTATCGGACTTGCGGCTCGTAATGTCCAGAAAGAAGACCAGAGGAAGGTTATCCTGTGGGGTACCGTTGGTGCGATTGTCATTCGGATTGTGGCTACACTTCTCGTTGTACAGCTCCTAATGATTCCCGGCTTGCGCCTGATCGGCGGCATTGCGCTGCTGTGGATCGCTTACAAGCTGCTGGTGGATGAGAAACAGCATGAAATATCTGCCGGCAACCAAATGTGGGCAGCAATCCGTACGATCATTATCGCGGACGCCATGATGGGACTCGATAATGTCCTTGCGGTAGCCGGAGCAGCGGGTGAAAGCTTCATGCTCGTCATTATCGGACTTGCAATTTCTGTTCCCATTATGGTGTGGGGCAGTACCATTATCCTGAAGCTGACAGATCGCTTTCCAATCATTATTACCATCGGTGCAGCGGTGCTTGCATGGACAGCATCGAAGATGATCGTAGCAGAGCCCATGATTCATGACTGGTTCTCAAATGACTTTCTGAAGTACGGTTTTGAAATTCTGGTCATCGCCATTATCATTGGTGTTGGAACTTGGATGAAGAAGAAGAATGAGGACAAAGCGAAGAGGAATCCGGTCCATGTAAAGATGGTCGATTAGCTTTGGTTTTGTATAGGGTGCAATAAGCGGTATAATATCTTCATGGACGAAAGGAACGACAAAGAAGTTCCCATCGCATGAGGAGGAGTTATTACATGGAGTCAGCAGCCGGAAAATCCATGGAAGAACGGATTGCGGAATCGTACCGCCAGGATGAGGATATGATGATCCTCGTATTTGCCCAGTGGTGCGTGAATCACGGTCTGGATCCAGCCGAACTTTACCGCAAAGCATATCCGAGTCAGCCCGCCAACGATCAGTTGACCCGGGTTCTGGCATTAACGGTGCCTAAGGAAGAAGCGGGTGAGATACCGGATCAGACCCTGCTTGGAGTGCTGTCATTATTCGGAAACGAGGATTTGGCGATCGTTGTCTCTGAGGCAGTAGCCACATTTGGTGCCGATAAGAAGTAAGCGTGAACTCATGGCATATCTTACATGTGATCTTAGGCAAAAGCGGGTCTATCAAGGAGAAAACCTTGGTCGACCCGCTTTTTTATGGTCAGAATGGCTCATTAATTTGACGTTCGGCTGGCCATCCGGAATTGTTTAGGCGAAACACCGAATCGCGAACGGAAAACACGGTGAAAATAAGTGTAGTTGGCAAAGCCGGAGGTTTCGGCTACATCCTCCAGCGAAAGAGGACTGAACACAATCCGTTCCTTGGCCATGCTCAGACGCACGTCCATGGTGTATTGCATGATGGTTGTACCGAATGCCTCCTTGAACAGATGAACCGCACGGGAGACGCTGATCCCGACATGGGCGGCAACATCCTCCAGCTTGAACATCGAGGAGGCATTCTCTTCAATATAATTCTTCATGCGATAAGCAAGATACGTCTTGGGCGTCGTCGAAGGCTGCTCCGACAGCAGACGGTCCACTTCGAGGCACAGAATGCGCACTGTATAATCGGAGATTTCCGGATAAGGATCGGATACGCGCCGCTGCTCCAGCAGGATTTGCCTGAACAGACCCAGGTAGCGTTCTTCGAGCGGAACACGGATTTTGGTGGGCCGTTTCTTCGAATTCCACCATGCATCAGCCCAAGGCCCTTTGAAAAAAATATGATAATCCCCGCTTTCAATGGTTAACTCTCCCAAAGCGTTGTATTCATCATCAATTCGGAGCTCGTATGGCTGTCCGGGAGTGAAAATCAACAGATCTCCGGCCTCAACGAGCGATAGTTTATCATCGATTTTCGCGCGGCATTTTCCGTCGGTCTGCCATCGCATTAAGTAGGTATCAAAACCGTCCGCCAGGGACATCTTGAAAGGTTTGCGGTGAAAAGAGAAATCTGCTGCTACGACTTGGTTGGAAAGATTTGAATCCATTGCTAAAGTCCCCTTTGAAGAATAAGAAAATAATGACCAGATTGTTCATGTTTTAATCATATTCTTCATTTTAAACGAAAGCATAAAAGAATACCATTGTACTAGTCTAGAGCACATCTAAACACTCAAGGAGTGACAGCGATGAAAAAAATGAAAGCAGGTATAATTGGCTGCGGAAACATCAGCGGCATATACTTCACGAACTTAAAGAACAGCCCTTGGGTTGAAATCGTGGCATGTGCTGACCTTATTATCGAAAACGCGAAAGCGAAAGCTGATGAGTTCAACATCCCGAACGTGTATACCGTTGAGGAGATGCTCGCACAGACTGATATTGAGTTCATTATTAATTTGACCATTCCGTCAAGCCACGCCAATGTTGATATTGCCTCCCTGGAAGCAGGTAAGCATGTTTACAGTGAAAAGCCGCTGGCTATTACCCTTGATGAAGGCCGCCGTGTGCTGAATCTTGCGGATCAAAAAGGCCTTCGTGTCGGCTGCGCACCCGATACTTTTCTGGGATCCGGTGTACAAACGGCTAAAGCGGCCATTGAATCCGGCCTGATTGGCAGGCCTATCGCTGCTACGGCATTCATGATGGGTTCCGGTCCGGAGGCCTGGCATCCGAATCCTGAATTTTTCTACGCGTCGGGTGGAGGACCCATGATGGACATGGGGCCTTATTATGTATCGGCCTTGGTTGAGCTGCTGGGTCCTGCAAGCCGGATCAGCGCATCCACAGGCATTCAGATTCCCGACCGCGTTGTCGGCTCCGGCCCGCTGGAGGGAAAACCGATAACAGTGCAAACACCGACGCATTTAGCCGGAACGATGGATTTTGAGAACGGTGCCATTGCGACCATGATTACAAGTTTTGATAT
The DNA here is from genome assembly GCF_003184205.1 of Paenibacillus sp. Cedars. Classification (NCBI taxonomy): domain Bacteria; kingdom Bacillati; phylum Bacillota; class Bacilli; order Caryophanales; family Paenibacillaceae; genus Paenibacillus; species Paenibacillus sp. Cedars. The sequence continues at coordinate 3,716,667 of NZ_CP020866.1, read as the reverse complement.
CTTCGGCGGTTCTGGACTGCCATGGCTTGAAATCTACGGTACCCAGGGAAGTCTTAGTTTGGGTGATCCCAATTTCTTCAATGGAGAGGTAAAGCTTCGTAAACCAGGCTCCGAAGAGTGGGAATTGCTGGATCCTGTATTTGAATGCGGCAAGAATGAGCGGGGTCTGGGCATTGATGACATGATTCAATCGATCCATGAGCAGAAGGACCACCGCGTCAGCGCTCGCTTGGCTTATCATGTGCTGGAGATCATGCAGTCATTTCAGCAGTCGTCGCTTGAAGGCAGACATATTGTTCTGCAAAGCACATACCGTTATGGCAGACTTCCATCGCCGCAGCAGGCAGAATCTGCTGAATAAATGGCACTGTGAGTGACTGAATGGCGAGCAGGCAGGTCCTGGTTTTCTCGTATGTATCCATGAGCCTTTAGCGAACTGGCAGCCCGGCTTCTATTCTTGTAAACTGGTTATGAAGTACTTGCAAACCAGCTTCTGACGGATTTGGCAGGAATGAACTCTTGGCAGCAATCCGCATGAAAGCGTTGCAATAATATTTGGAGTGTATCCAAAATTAACAGATGCGTATGGGAGGAAATGGACATGTCGAAAACATTGAAGATCGGAATCATCGGTTGCGGGGGAATTGCCAACGGCAAGCATATGCCAAGCCTGAAGAAGCAGGCACAGGCAGAAATGGTAGCTTTCTGCGACATCGTAGAAGAGCGTGCGCAAAAAGCAGCCGATGAGTACGGAGTCGAAGGTGCCAAAGTATATACGGACTTCAGAGAGCTGCTTCAAGACGGCAGTATTGATGTCATCCATGTATGTACGCCAAACGATTCCCACTCTGAAATTACGGTAGCCTCTTTGGAAGCCGGTAAGCACGTTATGTGCGAAAAGCCAATGGCCAAGACGGTATCTGAAGCCAAGGCGATGCTGGACGCTGCAGAGCGTACCGGAAAAAAACTTACCATCGGTTACAATAACCGTTTCCGTGACGATAGCATGTATTTGAAAGGAATCTGTGAAGAAGGCGAGCTCGGCGAGATTTATTACGGTAAAGCACTTGCCATCCGCCGCCGTGCCGTTCCGACTTGGGGCGTATTCCTTGATGAAGAGAAGCAGGGCGGAGGACCGCTGATCGATATCGGTACCCACGCGCTGGACTTGACGCTGTGGCTGATGGACAACTACAAGCCGAAGAGTGTGCTTGGATCAACCTTCCATAAGCTGGGACATCGTGAGAATGCTGCGAATGCGTTCGGTCCTTGGGATCCGAAGGAATTCAAGGTGGAGGATTCAGCGTTCGGATTCATCACCATGGAGAACGGTGCAACGATTGTTCTGGAATCCAGCTGGGCGCTTAACGTTGTTGAGACTGGCGAAGCCAAGGCCGTTCTGGCAGGTACTGAAGGCGGAGCTGACATGAAGGACGGTCTGCGCATTAACGGGGAGAAAATGAGCAGACTGTATGAAACCAAAGTGGATCTGAATGCTGGCGGTGTGGCGTTCTACTCCGGTTCCAAGGAAAGCGACGCAGACCGCGAGGCAAGAATGTGGATTGAAGCCATTATTGAAGATAAAGACCCTGTTGTTAAGCCGGAACAGGCTTTTGTGGTAACGCAGATTCTGGAAGCGATCTATGAATCAGCCAAGACAGGAAAAGCCGTTTATTTCGATAATTAAGAACCTGACAAGAAATACAAATACAAAATGAAAAACCAGGAGGTACACAATGAAATTAGGCGTATTTATGGTATTGCTGAGCGGACGTAAGCTGGAGGATGCTTTGGATTATGTGGCATCCAAGGGTCTTAAAGCGGTTGAGATTGGAACTGGCGGTTACCCGGGCAATGCACATTGCAACCCTGCAGAGCTGCTTGAAAATGAAACAGCACTGAAAAACTTCAAGAACGCGGTAGAGTCCCGCGGGTTGATCATTAGCGCACTGAGCTGTCACGGCAATCCGCTCCACCCGCAAAAGGCAATCGCTAAAGAGTTCCACGATGTGTATGTAAAAACGGTAGAGCTTGCAGAGAAGCTGGAAGTGCCTGTCGTTAATACTTTCTCCGGTTGCCCGGGCGATCATGAGGATGCTAAATATCCGAACTGGCCGGTAGCACCTTGGCCTAACGACTACCAAGAGATTCTGACTTGGCAGTGGGACAACAAGGTCATTCCTTATTGGACCGAGTGGGGTAAATTCGCCGCTGACCGTAACGTTAAAATCGGTCTTGAGCTGCACGGCGGCTTCTCGGTTCATACGCCAGGCACACTTCTCAGACTGCGTGAAGCAGCGGGTGAAGTCATTGGTGCGAACCTTGACCCGAGCCACATGTGGTGGCAAGGAATTGATCCTGTTCAAGCGATTCAAATTCTGGGCCGCGAGGGAGCTATTCATCACTTCCATGCGAAGGATACAAGCATCGATCCGATTAACGTGAACAAGCACGGTCTGACCGATATGCAGTCTTATGAAAAAATGCTGGACCGTGCATGGCAGTTCCGCAGCGTTGGTTATGGACACGATGTGAAGGAATGGGCAGACATGATGAGTGCTCTGCGTCTGGTTGGATATGACTATGTAGTAAGTATTGAACATGAAGATGGACTGATGTCCATCGAAGAAGGCTTCTCCAAAGCGGTGCAAAACCTTCAGCAAGTGCTGATCGAAGAGCCGCTCGGAGAAATGTGGTGGGTCTAAAATCTTAGGGCAACCTAGCGAATACGCAATTAGGGGGAACAGCAACATGCTTAATGTAACCATATGGAATGAGTTCGTACACGAGAAGATCCATGATGAGGTTCGGAGTGTATATCCGACAGGGATTCACACAGCCCTGGCGGAGGGTCTGCATAATCCGGATTTCATCATCAGAACGGCAACGCTGGATCAGCCAGAGCACGGGTTGACTGAGGATGTACTGGATTCGACTGATGTGCTGCTGTGGTGGGGGCATATGGCTCATGACCAGGTTAGTGACGAGATCGTCAGCAAAGTCGTTAAGCGCGTGCTGGACGGTATGGGTCTGATCGTTCTTCATTCGGGGCATTTTTCCAAACCGTTCAAAGCGTTGATGGGAACGAGCTGTGATTTGAAATGGCGCGAAGCCGGCGAGCAGGAAATTATCTGGAGTGTAAATCCAACGCATCCGATTGCGGCGGGAATTACGGGTCCTATCATGATCGAGCATGAGGAAATGTACGGGGAGTTCTTTGATATTCCAGCCCCGGATGAGCTGGTATTTGTCAGCAATTTCGAAGGCGGCGAAGTTTTCCGCAGCGGCTGTACGTTCAAGCGCGGTCATGGGAACATTTTCTACTTCCGTCCGGGACACGAGACCTATCCAACTTACTACAATCTCGAAGTACTGAAAGTGATAACCAACGCTATCAACTGGGCTCATTCAACTGCAGGTAAGCAAACATTCGGCAACAGCCAGCCTGTTCGTGCGCTTCCAGTACTAGTCTAAGCCTTTTATACAAGCGTACTTAAGTAAACACAACGACGAGTCGTTCAAGGATCTGTCCTTGTTCGGCTCGTTTTCCAGTTGCGGCGGCAGAATCGTAAATTTTTTTGGAGGCTAGGGATAGAATATACGTAAGTATGGGGTATTGTATGTTATACAAGAAGGGGGCTGTACGCATGAATGAAGTACAAAGCGCACCTGTCGATCCCACCATTATCGCCATATGCCAGGCCAGGCTGGCTCATCAACCTGTTGAGGGTTTTCTGCTGGGGAGAGGAACAAGCTCCGCAGCCGTGATGTTTGTTGGAGAAGCGCCCGGGGCCCATGAGGTTTTGGAAGGAAGACCTTTTGTAGGGCAGGCCGGTCAGGAGATGAATGCTTATCTGGAGCGACTGAACTTGACGCGGGAGCAAGTGTATATTACCAGTGCCATGAGAAGCAGGCCCTATAAGGAGAAGGTGATCGTGAGGGCGTCCGGTGAGAACATCATCAGCCGTTCGAACCGTACACCCACCAAAGCGGAAATTTTGGCGCATGCGCCCTTGCTGGATGAAGAGATCAGATGGGTCCAGCCGAAGATCATCGCTCCCATGGGAAATACCGCGCTGCATCGGCTGATCGGAAGCCATGAAACGGTGACATCGCTGCATGGAAAGCTGATCGAGGGACCTGTACAACAGGCGATTAGCCTGGAGGATGCTTCGGCTGGATATAGGTTCTCAACCGAAACCTATATGATTTTTCCTCTGTTCCATCCAGCTGCGGTACTGTATAATAGGAAATTATCCCGTTTGATCGAGTCCGATTTGGATATATTGGCTCGGATGATTTCAGGATAAGTGCTGATTTTCTGGGAAAAAGGGGCTAGGTGGTTTTCAGCTTCTCGAAAATATGCTAAAATGAAACATACTTACAATTCGTAAGTTTTGCAAGAATTATGGTTTAGTTTATTGAGTTTCTATAAACAAGGTGACTTCGTAAAGAGGTGAAGAGATATGGAAGTTACAAATGTTACGATGTGTCCCCGTTTTGAATCTGCGTTTTCTTTTCTGGGCAAACGGTGGAACGGTTTGATTATTCAGACATTGATGAGCGGGCCTAAGCGCTTTAAGGATATTTCCAATTTGATTCCGTCCATGAGTGACAAAATGCTCTCGGAGCGGATGAAGGATTTGGAGTGCGAAGGCATATTGATTCGTCATGTCTATCCGGAAACGCCGGTACGTATCGAATATGAACTAACTGAAAAAGGGAATGCACTTCGTCCGGTAATGGAACAAGTGGCTTCCTGGGCAGAGCAATGGGTCGAAAGATGAGTCATCTTAAGATCCCCGTTGACGATTAAACCCTGGCATGAGACAACTCATTTCAGGGTTTTTTTTCAAAATTTGAAGTATGATTTTTTTACAATGAAGCAAGATATGTGGACATGCACCAATCCGATGCACCTGCTATATGATGTATATAACCCAGCGGTAAATCAAGGAGGCGAGCCCATGATCAAGCGAACGTATATCTCCCATTTTCATTATGGACAAGAGGATATCTCAGAACTTGAAAACGCTTCAATGCAAGTCCTTCATATTTTTGAGAAGACCAAGCGGATGCTGAGTCAGTATTTGCCCGAGCCGCTGTGGTTGGCTTTATCCGGAACAAGCCCAGAATCGGCGGATGCCGCCAGCCGGAATTGCAGCGATGTGAACGACATGTTTCAGAAATGGGTGAAGGGTCCCCGTGGATGGAAATTCATCGGTTATGAAACGGATAAATCAAAAACAACCGGCGGGCAGGATAAGGGGCGTCTGGGCAGATTTCTGCAGATGATAATCTGGTCCCATTATGAGAAGATTGCAATGCTCCATCCATTTCTCGGCAGTGAGCCGTTTTTTGACGGGGAGGAGCTGGATGTGATTGCTGCTTATTTTGTGCCGACGTACATCAGTGCCGAACCCTTGTTGCAGCAAGGGAAGACGTTCAAGGCTATTCAAGGTGGCGTCATTTTGTATCAGGAACATATTCAGGCACCGGCTGTCATTATGCAATCGGGCAGTGACTGGCTGGAGGGAAACTGGATGACGGGTGTGGATCTGGATGCGAAGGGGTTTGCCGGGATCCGGCCTTATCTGAAAGTGCCAAGCGGAGAACGAGCCTATATGGAGGCTCAGATCATATAACATAGATAAACACACCCTCTAGAGGAAGGTGTGTTTATGACGTGCAGTCTTTCCAATCGTTTACCGGTGTTCCACCAGGTCAATCGCACCAAGCACAAGATGAGCCAGTCCGAAGCCGAGAATACCGGTTGCGGCAAGTTTATACTTGCTGCTAAGCAGAGCGGCACCCGAAGCAGAAACCACAGTTCCAAGAACAGCAGGAATCAAACCTTCACGCATGCTGAGCACTCCCTTTAATTTTGGTTTGGAAAGACAAGGTTTATTGTGGTCAAAAGGCTGTATATTATGCACAGCGAGACGCAGTGACATTAAATCCGGCAAATTTCGAGCGGACACATCTCGCAATGGCATATTTCCTGCAGCATCGGCAGATCCTTGATGACAATCATACCACCGGCATATTCAATGGCGTCTTTTTTACGGAGATCACTCAGCATCCGGTTCACGCTTTCGCGGGTTGCCCCAATCATGTTCGAGAGATCGGTGTGGGTAATCTTCTTATTAATGAGAATGGTATCATCTGCCTGATGCTGACCGTACGTATTGCTCAGACGAATCAGCGTCGAGGTTAATGCACCCGGCTTGCCGTACATCATAAGATCACGGAATTTGGTCTGGGTGATCCGGTGGTGAATGCCCATCCACTTCATAAAATCAATGGCAAAATCACAATGCTGACAGATCAGCATTTCCAAATCCTTATGCTCGATAACCCCGACCACACTATCCTCAAGCACCTCTGCCGAGAAGCTGTGATTGGTGCTGAAGAATGGATCGGCCTGACCGACCATATCCCCTGGATGATACATATATAGAATAAGCTCTTTGCCTTCATCAGTCGATTTAGTTAACTTAATTCTTCCTTGTTTCACGAAGTACAACTTGTCGGCGAAGTCACCTTCCCAGAACAAATGGGAGCCTTCAGGGAGTACTCTTTCCTTCATGGTGACCAGCAGACGGTTGCGGTTTTGTTCCGAGAAGCACTGGGTGTTCCCTAGGTTTTCGATTTCCATTACATTGTCTACAGTTTTCATGTTGGTATCCCCTAACATCCTAAAATTTGATCTGTTTAATCTTTAAATACATTATAACGTGAAAACATTCACTTGTGGGGCGGAACAAGAGGGAAATGATGGCGAATTTTCAAACTTTGTGATCTCTTTCACTTGAAATAGGGCGAAGACAGGTATAAATCACACAGAAAAGATAAATTTTAATATTGTGAAATATTTCACATGATTTTAGAAATGGCTGTGATACGATCAAACCGTAGAAGAGAAAGAATCATGAACCATGGGAGGATGAGAGATATGGCTGTGAGTAAAGGAACGAGCGAAGTAAAGGGACAGACAGCAGGGGAGTACATTCAAGGTCTGATTGACAAAGCGAACCGGGCGAAAGAAAAGTTTATGGAATTGAATCAGGAGCAAATTGACGGGATTGTGCAGGCGATGGCCATCGCAGGCCTTGATAAGCATATGCAGCTGGCAAAAATGGCTGTAGAAGAAACTGGCCGCGGTGTATATGAGGATAAAATTATCAAAAACTTGTTTGCCACAGAGTACATCCACAACAGCATCAAGTATGACAAAACGGTGGGTGTCATTGAGGATAACGCTTTTGACAGCTTTCAAAAAATTGCGGAGCCGATCGGGATCATCATGGGGATTACCCCGGTAACCAATCCCACCTCCACAACAATTTTTAAGGCACTGATCTCCATCAAAACAAGAAACCCGATCATTTTCGGATTCCATCCATCCGCACAGGCATGCAGCAGGGAAGCTGCCCTGATATTGCGGGATGCTGCTGTTGCTCAAGGTGCTCCGGCCGATTGCATTCAGTGGATCGAGGCTCCTTCCATGGATAAAACCAATACACTGATGAACCATCCTGATGTTGCCTGCATTCTGGCTACCGGCGGATCCGCGATGGTAAAGGCAGCCTACAGCTGCGGTAAACCTGCGCTTGGTGTAGGACCCGGCAATGTGCCTTGCTTCATTGAAAAGAGTGCAGATCTGGATCAGGCGGTAAATGACCTGATTCTGTCCAAGACCTTTGATAACGGTATGATATGTGCTTCTGAACAGGCAGTCATTATAGAGGAGCCTATCTATACGGCAGTGAAGAAAAAAATGATGGCCAGCGGCTGTTATTTCGTAAACAGGGAGGAACTGGCGAAGCTGACTGCACACGCGATGGTATCGGAGAAATGTGCGGTTAATCCGTCAATCGTCGGACAGCCGGCATTCAAGATTGCCGAGGCCTGCGGCTTTGAAGTGCCGGAGAGCACCAAAATTCTGGTCGCCGAGCTGGAGGGAGTAGGTCCTGCATATCCACTGTCTGCCGAGAAGCTCAGTCCGGTTCTGGCCTGCTATAAAGTGAAAAATGCAGAGGAAGGAATTACGCGCGCGGAAGAAATGGTAGCATTTGGCGGTATGGGCCACTCGTCGGTCATCCACTCGCACAATGAGGAAATCATCATGAAATTCTCGGACCGGATGAAGACCTGCCGTATTCTGGTGAACCAGCCATCCTCGCAAGGCGGGATTGGTGACATCTACAACACGAACCTGCCATCGTTGACGCTGGGCTGCGGTTCGTATGGCCGTAACTCTACCTCGTCGAACGTAACAGCCGTCAACCTCATCAACGTGAAAAGGGTGAACCGCAGAACCGTGAATATGCAGTGGTTTAAAGTGCCGGATAAAATCTATTTTGAAAAAGGATCCACGCAGTATCTTGCCAAAATGCCCGATATTACCCGGGTTGCTATCGTAACCGATCCGATGATGGTGAAGCTTGGCTACGTAGAGCGGGTAGAGCACTATCTGCGTCAGCGCAGAGTGCCGGTTGCTATCGAGGTGTTCTCGGAGGTTGAGCCGGATCCTTCCACAACGACGGTAGAACGCGGATCGGAGATGCTGAAGCGATTCCAGCCGGACTGCATCATTGCCCTCGGCGGCGGTTCGCCGATGGATGCAGCAAAAGCGATGTGGCTGTTCTATGAATACCCGGATACGGACTTCAATAATCTGAAGCAAAAATTTATGGATATCCGCAAACGGGTCTATAAATATCCGAAGCTTGGACAGAAGGCAAAATTCGTTGCCATTCCAACCACCTCGGGAACGGGCTCGGAAGTGACCTCGTTTGCGGTCATTACGGATAAAGTGCTGGGGAATACCAAGTACCCGCTGGCTGACTATGAGCTGACCCCGGATGTTGCGATTATCGATCCGGAATTTGTATACACCCTGCCAAAAACAGCGGTAGCGGATACCGGGATGGACGTTTTGACACATGCCATCGAGGCGTACGTATCGGTCATGGCTAACGATTTCACGGATGGTTTGGCAATCAAGGCCATACAGCTGGTGTTCCAGTATCTTGAGCAATCGGCGCTTACCGGCGACAAGCTGGCCAGAGAGAAAATGCATAATGCTTCGACGCTTGCCGGCATGGCCTTCGCGAATGCATTCCTTGGCATCAACCATAGCCTTGCGCATAAATGGGGCGGCCAGTATCACACAGCTCACGGGCGAACCAATGCAATCCTGCTGCCGCACGTCATCCGTTACAATGCCAAGAAGCCAACCAAATTTGCCGCTTGGCCTAAATACACTCACTTTGTAGCCGATGAGAGATATGCAGAAATTGCAAGGATTCTGGGCTTGTCTGCAAGAACGACGGAAGAGGGCGTCAACAGTTTGATCGGTGCAATCCGAGAGCTGAACAAGAAGCTGGGCATCGAAGAGTCGTTCCAGCAGCTGGGAATCGATCCTCAAGATTTTGAGAAACGTGTTGAGCATTTGGCGGACCGGGCCTTTGAAGACCAGTGCACTACGAGCAATCCAAAGCTGCCGCTTGTCACAGAGCTTGCGGAAGTATACCGCAACACGTTCTACGGCCGCTTTTAAATCCAAGAAATACAAGAGACGGGTTGTGGACTGCGGACTGCATAACAGAAGCGGGCGGGTAAAACAGAGTGATAAAAATCACGGGAAAAGATAAGTTTGTGATTTTTATCACAGATGCTGAGAATAAACAGGATTACAATAAAAGTGTAGAAGAAAGCTGAATCTCAGGTCTGTGATATAGAAGCTTGAAGGTACACGGCGGGGTCGAGGCAGCATTGATCGTGAAAATAATCACATTAAGATCTGAGATGGATCAATGTGTGACTCCGCCTGTGCGGCAAGCTGCAGCATAATCTAGGAGGGATTCAATATGTCGGTGATTGAAAAAGAAGTGGGCTGGAAAGGTTTTAAATCAGGTAAATGGAACAAGCGGATTGACGTTAATGATTTTATTGCAGAGAACATAACACCTTATTATGGCTCTGATGATTTTTTGGCAGGACCAACGGACAACACGAAGGCACTCTGGGATATCGTATCGGATTTAACCAAAAAAGAACGGGATAACGGCGGGGTGCTGGATGTCGATGTGAATACGCCTTCCACGATTGTGTCCCATCAACCTGGCTATTTGGATAAGGAGAAGGAACAGATCGTCGGCGTACAGACGGATGAGCCGTTCAAGCGTTCGATACAACCGTTCGGCGGAATCCGAATGATGATTGATGCTTGCAACGCATATGGTTTTGAAATGCCGCAAGCGGTAGTGGACATCTTCTCAGGCATACGCAAAACACATAACCAGGGCGTGTTTGATGCCTATACCTCGGAGATGAGGGCAGCCCGTAAGGCAGGGATTATTACAGGTCTTCCCGATGCTTATGGCCGTGGTCGTATTATTGGCGATTATCGCAGAATCTCCTTGTATGGTGTAGATGTCTTGATCCAGGATAAATTGCGAGAGCTGAGCGAGCTTGAGGTTGATGCGATGGATGAGCCGGTGATCCGATTGCGGGAAGAATTGTCCGAGCAAATCCATGCACTCAAGGAATTGAAGGAAATGGCGGGCATGCACGGCTTTGACATTTCGAAGCCTGCGAATACGGCGAAGGAAGCATTCCAATGGCTGTATTTTGGTTATTTAGCTGCTATCAAGGAACAGAATGGCGCAGCCATGTCGCTTGGCCGGGTATCTACTTTCCTCGATATCTACATCCAGCGTGATCTGGCTGAAGGCAAGCTGACGGAAGAGACTGCACAGGAGCTGGTTGACCATTTTGTCATGAAACTACGGATCGTGAAGTTCCTGCGTACACCGGACTACAATGAACTGTTCAGCGGTGATCCAACATGGGTCACAGAATCGATTGGCGGTATGTCGTTAAATGGGGGAACAAGAGTAACCAAGAACAGCTTCCGTTTCCTGCATACGTTGTACAATTTGGGCCCTGCCCCGGAACCGAACTTGACGGTATTATGGTCTGAGAAACTGCCCGAAGGCTTCAAGAAATACTGCTCGAAGGTATCGATCGAAACCAGCTCGATCCAATATGAGAACGATGATCTCATGCGTCCGATTTACGGAGACGATTACGGGATTGCCTGCTGCGTATCCGCTATGCGCATCGGGAAACAGATGCAGTTCTTCGGAGCCAGAGCCAACCTAGCCAAAGCGCTCCTGTATGCGATCAACGGCGGGAAGGATGAGAAATCCGGCGCCCAGGTTGGTCCGGAATACCCCGCTATTACGGCAGAGGTTCTGAGTTATGACGAGGTCATGAAGCGATTCAAGCCGATGATGGAATGGCTTGCAAAGCTGTATATGAACACACTGAACGTGATCCACTATATGCATGATAAATACAGCTACGAACGGATTGAAATGGCGCTTCATGATCGGGATATTCTGCGGACGATGGCATGCGGTATAGCGGGCCTGTCCGTAGCGGCGGATTCGCTGAGTGCAATCAAGCATGCACAGGTGAAGCCTGTACGCAATGAGCAAGGGATTGCAGTTGATTTTGAAATAGAAGGCGACTTTCCGTGCTACGGTAACAACGACGATCGGGTTGACGACATCGCCGTAGAACTCGTTGAAGCCTTCATGAGCATGATTCGCAAACACAAGGCATACCGCGATGCGATGCCGACCCAATCGGTGCTGACCATTACGTCCAATGTCGTATACGGCAAGAAAACGGGAACCACACCGGATGGCCGCAAGGCGGGCGAGCCGTTTGCGCCGGGTGCGAACCCTATGCACGGACGCGATAAGAAGGGTGCCCTCGCTTCATTGACTTCCGTGGCCAAGCTGCCTTATGAGGACAGCCTTGACGGGATATCGAATACATTCTCGATTGTACCGAAAGCCCTCGGGAAGGAAAGCGAGATTCGCGTGAACAATCTGGTTGCGATGCTGGATGGATATTTTGGAAGCAAGGCTCATCATCTGAACGTGAACGTGTTTGACCGGGAGCAGCTGATGGATGCGATGGAACATCCGGAGAATTATCCGCAGTTAACGATCCGGGTATCCGGGTATGCGGTCAATTTTGTCAAACTGACACGCGAACAGCAGCTCGACGTGATCAATCGTACCTTCCACGGTACGATGTAAGAATGGAAAGTAACAACAGCGGATACAGAAAGGATGACGCCCTATGCTTAAAGGTCATATACACTCCATAGAAACGTTCGGAACGGTGGACGGTCCAGGTATCCGCTTTGTACTCTTCATGCAGGGATGTCTGCTGAAGTGTCAATATTGCCACAATCCGGATACGTGGGGATTGCATGAAGGACAGGAAATGACGGTAGAGGATGTGCTGGCTCAGATTGAGCCTTATCTAAGTTACTATCGTTCTTCCGGTGGAGGGCTGACCGTATCCGGAGGCGAGCCGACACTGCAGTATCCTTTTGTAACCGAGCTGTTTAAGGAAGTAAAGCGCCGCTGGAATCTGCACACAACCCTTGACAGCAACGGTTATAATGAGCCGGAGAAAATATCGGAGCTGCTGGAGCATACCGACTTGGTTCTGCTCGATCTGAAGCATATCAACGATGAGAAGCATATCAAGCTGACCGGGAAGTCGAATGAGAGGACGCTGAAGACCGCCCGCTGGCTGTCCCACCATGGTCGAAAAATGTGGGTCCGGCACGTATATGTGCCGGGTATCCATGACAGCGAACACGACCTGAGGGCGCTCGGTCAATTTATTCGCACTTTACAAGGCGTTGATAAATTCGAAATTCTGCCCTACCATCAGATGGGTGTGTACAAATGGAAGGAACTCGGAATGGCATATCCGCTAGAAGGAGTTCCGTCACCGTCAGAGGAAGAAATCGCACGCGCTTATCAGTTGATTGGCGAAGCAGCCGAGCAAAAATAATCGGTGGCGAACTAATTTTGTTGTATTATACTGAACATAATATGTTATTATTTTTAACAATAACCTTTCCTCATTATGGAAGGGTTATTGTTTTTTGTGGAGGATTTTATCCCTTAGATAGAAAAATATCGACCTATCGAAAAGTGGAATCGCTTTCTATAATGAAGATGTAAGGAAAACGCCTATCAAATATACAAATACTTCGGGAGGGTCAAAGACAATGAAGAAAAAGGGTCTGGCATTATTAATGTCGCTTCTGTTCGTCTCGTCCGCACTTTTGTCCGCATGCGGTGACAACGGAGCAGAGAAACCATCAGGTGGTACGGAAGGCGCGGCCAGCAATGAACCGTTTGAAATTACAATTCGCCATACGCAGGTAGGTGAATCCAAGAAGTTCCGTCTTGCATTGCTGAACGATGTGGTCAGCAAAACCGAAGAAGCTGTACCCGGGCTTAAAATCAAGCTGGACGCAGTAGACTCCGAAGTGAACCGTAAAGAGAAATTAAGAGGCGAGATGGCCGCAGGTAAGCCGCCGGAAGTATTCGATGTGTTCGGAAGCCCGGACGCAGGCGTATATTCCAAAGAAGGCTTGATGCTTGATTTAACCCCTATTTTGGAAGAACTAGGCATTAAAGACAAATTTACAACACTGGATCCATTCACGCATGAAGGCAAGATTTACGGATTGCCAATCGGCGGCTCCATTGAAGGGATTTTCTATAACAAGGATTACTTTGCACAGAAAGGTCTGACCGTGCCGAAAACTTTGGCGCAGCTGGAGCAAATTGCGGAAACAATCAAAGCCGACGGAAAAATTCCGTTTGCACAATCCTCCAAGGACGCATGGATTCCGCTCATGACCACGAATAATCTGTGGAGCTATTATGCAGGAGCGGAAGTTACGTATGGCTTTAAGACCGGAGAAACCAAATGGACCGATCCGAAAGTCGTAGAAGGCGTGAAGAAACATCAGGAATGGGTTGAAAAGGGTTACTTCAAAAAAGGCGAGCTCGGTTTCGAGTATGCGGACATGAGAAACCAGATCATCTCCGGCGAAGCTATGATGATGATGGACGGATCGTGGGCTAACTCCGTATTCAGAGATCCGGCTCAAGCAGGCGATATGGTAGGCAAGATCGGATACTTTAACCTGCCTCCGGTTAATGAAGGCGATCCTGTGATTGTCATGCAGGATGCTAATAATGGATACGGTTTCTCTGCTTCGGTGGCTGAGGATCCTCGTAAACTTCAAGCGGTTAAAGAATTCATCAAAAATATGTGGACAGATGAAATGCAGCTTCGCGGTCTGAAAGAAGACGGCGTGCTGCCGGCGATGAAGATGGATCTGGCAACCATGAACTCCACTTCGGACGATCCGCTCATGCAGGATATTTTCAAAGGGGTAAGTGAAATCAAATATTCCTTCCCTGCCTTTGATGCACTTGTTCAAGCAGACGTGAATACGGCACTGAGCATGGGGATTCAACAGGTCATCGGCGGCGAGCTTGATGCCGAGAAGATGCTGGAGAATGTTCAAGCAGCACAAGAAGCGGCTAACGCTGCAGAGGAATAAATAATCAAGATTAGACGTTAAAGGGCACCACCCGCTGCTAGACATGGGGGTGCCCTTTCGTCTAAATTACAGACATAAATACGGAGGTTACCATGAACAAAGCGCTGAGAAATCCTCTGATTTACATCGTTTTTGTGCTGCCGGCATTCATACTGTTTCTGGCCTTTTTCATATACCCGATTTTCACTGCGTTTGATAACAGCTTTACGAGCTGGAACGGCATCTCCAAAGATGTGAAGTACATTGGGCTTGATAACTATGTTACCGCAATTAATGACGATGCTTTTTGGAAAGCAGTTAAGAATAACGTTTATTTCATTCTCTTTTCCTGTTTGATCCAGGTTCCGATTATCGTGATTTTCTCATTGCTTATTGCAAACGTGAAACGTCTGAAGGGACTTTACAAGACAGCGGTTTTTGCACCATCTATTATGTCAACAGCAGTTATCGGCATTTTGTGGGGATTCATTTACAACCCGGACTTTGGCCTGATGAATGAAATTTTAGGATTGGTTGGCGTTGAGCCAATTTACTGGCTGTCTGATCGAAAATGGGCCATGATTGCCATCCTCATTACGAACGGCTGGCAATGGACCGGCTTTTACATCGTGATGGTGCTTGCGGCGATTCTATCCATACCTAAGGAACTTGATGAGGCTGCCGCGATGGATGGTGCGACAGGCGTTCAGAGAGCCACGAAAATCACGCTTCCATTAATTATGCCAATTATCTCTGTAGTGATCATGCTTTCGATCGCGGGAGCCATGAAAGCGGCGGATATTATTCTGGTTATGACCAAGGGCGGGCCGGCCGGCTCAACCGACGTTATGGCAACATATATGATTCGATATGCAATTACGAGTTTCAAACATGGTTTTGGCAATTCGATTGCCGTGTTGATCTTCCTCTTCACGATTATCGTAACCGTGCTCTACCAGGTGCTGATTGCACGTCGCAACGAAAGGATTGAATACTGATGAGAGCACTTAAGAAACTGATCCCGCATATATTCCTGATGGCTTATCTGCTCATTATTCTCTATCCATTCCTGTTCGTGTTGTTCTCTTCCGTGAAAGTGGATAATCAGTCCATCGCGTCGAACCCGTTTGGACTGCCAAGCACGTTTGTATTCGATAACTACGTCAATGCGTGGGTTAACGCCAAGATCAGCACCTACTTCTGGAACAGCTTGTACATCGGCGTGCTGTCTGCCTGCTTGTCGATCCTGTTTGCGGCAATGCTGGCATTTGCGGTCACACGCATGCGGTACAACCGGATCAGCGCAATTGTTTTCCAATGTATTTTAATAGGGATGCTGATTCCTAACAATTCTCTGATGCTGCCGATTTATGGCATGATGAGACAGCTCGACATTTTGAACACACATATGGCTCTCATTCTACCGTATGTTGCTAATGCGATACCCTTCTCTGTCATTATTCTGGCAGCCTTCATGCGGTCGTTGCCCGGAGAAATAGAAGAAGCGGCAGTTATTGATGGATTGAGGTCTGGCGGGTTGTTTGCTAGAATTATCTTACCTCTAACCGTTCCGGCCATCGTTACCGTTTTCATTATCAACTTCCTCGGTAACTGGAACGAATTCTTGCTTGCTAACTATTTCCTATCTAATGATGAACTGAGAACGCTGCCTGTCGGAATGGTCGGTTTCAGAGACGCCTATAATATGAACTACGCGCAGATGTCGGCGGGTATCGTATTCAGCGTACTTCCGGTCCTAATCATCTATGCAGTTCTACAAGAGAAGATTATTGAAGGTGTCACCGCAGGAAGTGTCAAGGGGTAATACAGGAGCGGGAGCATGCGTATGAATTTGCGGAACAAACTATTCACGGCCTTTTTGGGGCTCATTATTATTCCGTTATTTGTGCTAGGTCTATTTACTTTCTTTATTACCTATAACTCGATTGAGAAAAAGTACAGTCAGCAAGCCGAGTACTCCCTTAAAGCGATCAGTTACAGCATTCTGAACGTGTTTAAGGAAATGGAATATGTCACGGATAACGGGATTGCCACATCCGTATTTGCGATGGCGCTGAATGCCAAGGACCCCGATGCGCAAAATCTGATCAAGGAATCAAATGCGGATCAGCTGAAACTCAATGACAGACAGCGCAGTTTTCGAAACCTTCTATATAATCATCCTGCGATCAGTTATGCGTTTTTGTATCATTTCAGCAAAGAGTCGCCACCGATTCCGATTTTTAGTAAAGAAAATTTCAGAACCCTGCCTTACGAACAATTTAAGAATAGTCCTCTATATGAAGAGGTTGTCAAACTGAACGGAATTCCCAAATGGCTGGCTCCGCATGAATTTCCGGAATTGACGGGTGCGGACCCGGTCTTCACCCAGATCAGGCTCATTAAGGATGTCTCCACACTTCGCAAGCTAGGTATTCTTGTTGTTCAGATCAAAAAATGGGAATTTGAAGAGATCTTCCGTAACCTTACACTCCCGAACAATCTGCAGAACACCTCATTCATGGTAGTTAATAATGAGGGATTAATCCTCTTTGATCCAAAGAATGATATGGATGGCCAAAATATCAGTCAGTATATGAAGCAAAAAGTCGAGTTTAAACAAGGCTACCAGAGCTTTAAAGCCAAGTTTAACGGCAATGAGAACATTGTCTCCATCTATCATCTGAACGATTATGGCTGGAATCTCGTTTCGGTTACCGATTGGAATTCTTTGTCGCAGGAGGTTACTTCCTTTGCCAAATGGTTCTTTGTCATTATGGGCATCAGCCTTGTCACAGCCATTGTGTTCAACCGTCTGTTCATGAACCGGATTACCGGCACGATCGCTGTCATTGTACGCTTTATGCGCCGAGTGGAGGATGGGGATTTGAGCGCGAGAGTTGAAGAGAAGGGAGAGGATGAACTGCTGCTCCTCTCGAAAGGGTTCAACAATTTGATGAACCGGATCAACAATCTATTTGCGCAGATCAAGAAGGAACAGCGGCAGAAGACCGAAGCAGAGATGCGGGTGTTGCAGGCACAGATTAAGCCGCATTTTCTCTTTAATACATTGGAATCTATCAATGTCCTTGCCATCCAGAATGAAGGGCGCAAGGTCAGTGAAATGGTATACCGGCTTGCCAGCATTTTGCGAATCAGTATACAGGACAAGGAAGAGATCACACTCGAGGAAGAAATCAAGCATTTGCAGAGTTATCTCGAAATTCAGAAGTTTCGGTTCGAGGATTTGTTCGAATATGAAATCGACGTTCCGAGGGAGCTCATGCACAGCCGTATCCTGAAGCTGACGCTGCAGCCGCTTGTCGAGAACAGCATACAGCATGGATTTGAAGGGATAGCCTATACGGGAATGATTCGCATATCCGCGTGGAAGGAACTCGGGAATGTTTTCATCCGGGTGGAGGATAACGGGCTTGGAATGACCTCCGAACAGCTGTCGATGTTTGAATATATGGTATCCGAGGATAACGTGTCCGAACAGACAACGATGCAGAACCTTAAAGTGAACCAGGAACGGCGTGGACTAGGACTGCGAAGCGTGGCAGACCGGCTAAGGATTCAGTACGGGGATTATTACGGTCTGTTCATATGCTCCAGCCGTCCTGGCGGAACCGTTATACAATGTGTCATACCCAATTATGACAGGGGGGAAGGGCAGCATGCTGAAGGTATTATTAGTTGACGATGAGGCTCCCATCTTGAACAATCTCAGCAGGGTTCTGCCTTGGGAAGAGATGGGGATGAAGGTTGTCGGACTTGCCAGAAGCGGGATGGAGGCACTTGAAGTAGCTGATCAGCATCATCTCGATTTGATTCTGTCGGATATCCGGATGCCTGTGATGGATGGATTGTCCTTTATTACGAAGATCCGCGATAAGGGGAGCAAGGCGGAAATCTTTTTGCTGACGGGTTATCAGGAATTTGAATATGCGCGGGAAGCAATCAAACTTGGCGTTAAAGATTATATCAGCAAGCCGATTCATTACGGTGAACTGGAGATGAAGATTCGGGACATTGGGGAGGAAATCCGCAAGAAGAGAGCGAAAGAGAAGTATTACAGCACCGTTTCGCTAATTGATGAGGCTCCAAATCCTGTAGCTGTCAAGAAAACACCCGACCAATTGGTTACATCCGCATTAGAGTATATCAATACCCATATGGGGCAGGATTTGGGCATTGAGGAGCTCTCGGAACATCTGGGCATCAGCTCAAGTTACTTCTGCTTATTGTTCAAGAACCATGTGGGTCTTACCTTTGTGGAATACTTGACGAGACAGCGAATGGAGGCTGCCAAGTTTCTGCTTGTGAACAGCGATAAGAATATTGCGCAGATCGGTTCTTTTGTCGGTTATCATGAACGCCGTTATTTCACCAAGGTGTTTCAAAAGGCCACGGGCATGACGCCATCCGAATTCCGGGAAATGTCCGGGGAGGCAACGGTCTAGATCTGCCCTGTACGAATGCGGGCTGCCAAGTCATCATACGAACCCGCTCAACCAGCCTTGCATGGTCCTTAAATTGATAGAAAGTAGGTTTTTGAAACCATGAAATGGACGATAGCGGATTTATCTTTAGAGCAAAAGGTGGGGCAAATGTTTATATGCGGATTCAATGCCCTAACGCCGAATGAACATGCAAACATACTGATCGATCAATATCAGGTCGGGGGTATCTGTTATTTCCGCCGAAACGTGAGAACGCTGCCCCAGCTGGCCGAGCTTTCGGAATCGTTGCAGCAGCTCGCCTCAGGCAGCCAGAAGCTCCCGCTTCTGCTCTCGATTGATCAGGAAGGCGGCATGGTTGCACGAATCGATCATGAAGGCATCAGCCGCATTCCTGGTAATATGGCGCTTGGCGCAGCGGGAAGCGCGGAAGATTCCTACAGGGTGGCACAGATTGGGGCGCGTGAGCTTCGTTCACTCGGTGTGAACATGAACTTTGCGCCTTGTCTGGATGTCAACAACAACCCTCGCAATCCGGTGATCGGCGTACGTTCCTTCAGTGAAGACCCGGAAGCCGTTGCTGCCCTTGGGACAGCTGCGATTAAGGGATACCAGGAAGAGGGAGTATCTGCAACAGCCAAACATTTTCCCGGACATGGCGACACCAGCGTCGATTCCCATCTGGGGCGGGCTTCTGTGCCGCATGATATGGAACGGCTTCGCCGTGTAGAATTATACCCCTTCGCGCAAGCGATCAAGGCTGGCGTTGATGCGATTATGACCGCGCACGTCAGCTTCCCGGCAATCGAATCGAGTGATCTCCCGGCAACCCTCTCGCATGCCGTGCTGACCGGACTTCTTCGAGAGGAGATGGGGTTTGAAGGGCTGATCGTGACAGACTGTCTAGAGATGCATGCCATCTCCAAAGAGTATGGCATTCCTGAAGGAGCGATTCGTGCTATTGAAGCCGGCGCGGACTGCGTGCTGGTCAGCCATACCCTGTCAGAGCAGACCGCAGCGATTACAGCTGTCATTGAAGCCGTTCAAAGCGGAAGATTGTCCATGAACCTGATCGACAGGTCTGTAGAGCGGATATTAGCGCTCAAGGAGCGCAATGCGAAGCTTGCCGAAGAGCTGCCGGTCCAATCGATTGGAGAGGTGACGGAAGAGACCAAACAATTACTGGCCCAAATCGCGGGCAGAGGAATCACGCTGGTGAAAGACGAAGGCCAGCTTCCACTTCAGGCAGAGCAAGCGATTGCGGTTATCTGGCCAGAGCTGCTGCAAGCTACCCAGGTGGATGAAGCCTGGAGCAAAAGCTATACGTTAGGCGATGCGCTGAGAAGTTATGGGGTGCAGGCAGACGATCTGCGTGTCGGAACCGATATGTCGGATGCGGAGGTAGAGCAAGCAGTTAAGGCTGCTGAAGGCTATAGACAAATTGTAGTGGCTACGTACACGTCGGAGAGCCGTCTCCCCGCGGGACAACAGAAGCTGGTGAATAAGCTGGCTGAGCTTGAGGGTGTGTCAATCGTTGTTGTTGCAACCCGCAATCCATATGATATGAATGACCTTCCTCCCGTTGCAACATATCTGTGCAGTTACGAGAACACACCTTATTATATGAATGCGGCTGCCGGCGTCTTGTTGGGCAAGGTGATACCGGAAGGGAAACTCCCGGTCAGCATTAGCGATACTTATCCGCTGGGTTGGGGCGGCCACCAGGATTATGTCAATAATTAAATAAATGTTATTGGAGCCGGAGTCTTCCTTACGGGGAATGCTCCGGTTTTCCTATTTTCCAGCTATTTCTGAGCAACTTTTCGGGAATGTTGGCGTCTAATACTATGTCCCATAGAGGCAGACAGACTATACTGAGTGTTTTAAAGGAGTAAAGGATGAATTTCAAAAGAATCTCGATGATTACAGTCCTTGCCGCGGCCCAAGTATCAACGGCTCTTCCCGTGGCAGCTGAATCACCGGATATTACAGCTCCGGCGCTAATTAGCAATTCAGCGCTGCAGTCCCCGGTGGAAGGACAAACCCAGCAGAGCAGAGAACAGCAGACGGAATTGCAGCAAGCCGAAGAAACGCCAAATGAAACACCGACCCAGGCAGTCGAAGGTACGATAAGCGATCCTGATTCCGATTCTTCTGCACCAAATGAACAGCAGGAGGAGCAGGAAAGCGATCCTTCCGATAATACGGTATCAGAAAATGAAGAGGGCAGTACGACCGAAGATAAGTCCGAGATCGGCACTTCCCAGGTTTCAGCCAATGAACTGGTGCTGATGATGAACAGCAATGTAATGTATCACAACGGTAAGCAGTACAAGGCAGGACAGCCGATGGCTGTGAAGCAAGGAGTATCCTATGTGGCTATCCGTGCGATGGTTGAACGCGCAGGACTAAAGCTGGCTTATGATAACAAGACAAAGGAAACGATCATCCTTAAAGACGGCAATGAACTACGCTTTACGACAGGAAGCAGCAATTATAAAGTGAACGGACAGGTGCGCCCAATGAAAGGCGCTGCCTATCAGAGCAGCAATGTGTTTATGGTTCCATTAACCGCAATCACGCAAGCGCTTGATATTCCATATAAGGTTAATCAGCCAGAGAAGAAGGTTATTCTGGATTTATCCAAGATGGGCAATGACAGCAATAGCGGTCAACAGCCCGGTGGAAATAACGGCGGGGAACCAGGGAGCGAGACTCCCAATATACCGAATCTTGGCCCCAATGACCTGATCCTGATGATGAACAGCAACAAGATGTACCAGAACGGGAAAACGTATACCGCTGGACAGCCGATGGCTGTCCAGAATGGCGTATCCTATGTTGCGATTCGTTCCCTTGTTGATCGGGTCGGCCTGAAACTGACTTATGACGGGAAAACAAAAGAAACGATCATTATCCGTGGCAGCGATGAGCTTCGCTTCAAGACGAACAGCAGCGTATACACTGTGAATGGTCAGAGAAAATCAATGAAGGGCCCGGCATACCAGTCCAACAATACGTTCATGGTGCCGCTGACCAGCATTACGCAGGCGCTTGATATCTCTTATCGGGTGGATCAGCCGAACAAGCGGATTATACTCAGCGTGAGCTCAAAGCCGGTGGCTTCCTTTACCGTTCAGTCTGGTGAGATCCTTGCCGGTCAGAAGGTTACGTATAAAACGAACTCGTATTCGCCGACAGGCCTTGCGATCGTAAATGAGCATTGGGAAGGCCGCGAAGAGGTTTTCAATGAACCCGGCGTGCATACGGTTTCCTACTCCGTACAGGATTCGAGTGGGGAGTGGAGCGAGCCGTATACACTCAGCATCCATATATCAGCTCCAAACACCCCGCCTGTAGCGATGTTTGATACCGATAAGAAGGAATATAAGATCGGTGAGAAAATTACGTATATCAACCAGAGTTATGACAGTGATCCTGGCGATGAGATTACGTATAAATGGGAAAACAATGATCAGGCCTTTTTCACGGCCGGCCCGCATAAAGTGTTATTGATTGTTACGGATAAGCATGGCGCCACCAGCTCTTATGAGAAAATCATTAACGTAACGAATGAGGTCTTGTATACAAAGGATCAATTCAATCAGTTATTTACGGGTATCGGCGACAAATATACGTTTGACGGAACAGCGGTGCCAACATGGAATCTTATGCCCATTACGAGAAGCTCCGAGCCCAGCTTGTTGATCCGCAGCAACTCTCCGGAAACAGTATATCAAGAGGGGATTGTGTACCGCGAGATTGGCAATGCCAGCACACGCTTCATGATTCACCATTTGAACGCAACCGGAAAAAACATGAAGATGTACGTAGTCGCAACTAATATCAACACATCGACGGCACGCCTGACAACCGAGTATACCGGAATGGGCGGACCGATTAATATTCCTACAGCGACAGGCAAAGCAGCCGTGCAGCGTTACCTTGAATCGATGCAGTCACCGGATTCGTTCAAGACGATTTCCCTTGCACCTGGGGAAAGTCGAATCATTTTACAAGATTTAAGCGCGCAAACCATGAAGAACCAGCAGGTGCTCTCGATGTTTGCTGATTTGTATTCGGATTCGCCGATCCGATATGACGTTATCATGATTGATGAAGTCAAGGATCCGATTCAAAAGCTTCCTTATCTGATTCTGCATCCGAGTGATGGCGTTCATAATCGGGGAA
Source organism: Paenibacillus sp. Cedars (assembly GCF_003184205.1). Taxonomy (NCBI): domain Bacteria; kingdom Bacillati; phylum Bacillota; class Bacilli; order Caryophanales; family Paenibacillaceae; genus Paenibacillus; species Paenibacillus sp. Cedars. The sequence goes on along the minus strand of NZ_CP020866.1, from coordinate 3,693,567 downwards.
CCTATCCGGATTCCACGCGGATTATCGAGTCTTACGAACTGGTAGGGAATACACCTTCCCGGCTTGCACTGGGTGACAAGACAAATGATCCGAATCTGGAAGGGTATGACGGCATTAACGGCTCATATCAATCCAATGCCGGCAACTTCGGTGTACTGTACAAAATCAAGCTGCACCGCGTAGCGCCCAATACGCTGATCACGCTGAATCCGCGCGGAGGCAAGTACATGGGCGCGATGATGGTGAACGGAAACATCATTCAGACGCCGAATACAAGCGGAGGCGCAATTTCCGCTCCGAATGAAGCCGCAGTACTGTACCGTACAGGCAATTACGAGCAGAGCGTAGAGATTTTGTTCACAGCAGCACCGGGAAGCAGTCTGCCAATCAACATCCTCTTGCAGCCGCTGCCGCAGGTTAAGAACTAATATTACTTTCTTATGACAACAAGGGCAGTCCTTACAACCACGGAAATGGTGAGAGGGCTGCCCTTTTTATGATGATTCGTATCCGTCGGTGCGGTGATCCGAAGCCGTCGCTATTGAATCATGGCGTTCAATGTACGAACACAGCAGGCACATAACCGCTTACATTGACGATGTCTCATTTTTCAGGCATTATAAGGAGAGAGTATCTTCATGAAGAGGAGGTTATTGCGTATGCTTACGACAGAAGAGATTATCGACGCCATGTCGGAACAGGGGCTGCGCATTACCGATCAGCGCAAGACGCTTGCCAAATTGTTTGGGGAACATCCCGGCTATTTGACAGCTAAGGATGTATACGAATATATGGGCCGGAAGTACAGCGGTTTGAGCTTTGATACGGTGTATCGTAATCTTCGGGTATTGTATGAGCTTGGCGTATTGGAGCAGGTCGTGTTCGAGGAAGGGATCAAGTTCAGAGGACGGTGCAGCGAGGATCATCACCATCATCATATGATCTGCCTGCAATGCCAGAAGACGTATCCGATCACGTTCTGTCCGATGCAGTTGACCGATGCGCCGGATGATTTTCAAGTCGTTCAGCATAAATTCGAAGTGTTTGGCTACTGCCGGGATTGCAGCAAGGATAATACCGATAAGGGAACCTCACCTTCAAGTGGAGGAAAACGGGACAACCGGGCATGAGCACCGCGCGCAGGGTTGTGAAGGTGCCGATACACTTCTATCGGAAATTCATTTCACCGTTGAAACCGGCAACCTGCCGATTTTATCCGACCTGCTCAGCCTACGCTTTGGAGGCCGTTGAAGTGCACGGTGCCTTGAAGGGGTCCTGGCTGGCGGCCAAGCGGATTGCAAGATGTCATCCGTTTAATCCTGGCGGCATTGACATGGTTCCGCCGCGCAAAGGAGAGTCGCACTCTCCATTGACGGAGGAATAGTCCTTGTCCCTGGTAAAATGCTTGCGGTTGTGGCATGCTGACAGTAGGAATAGGATGTCCGCACAGACCGGCTTGACACCCGGCAGCCCATTTTATTAAAATGATAAGAAATTATAGGTAAATCCGAGGAAGAGATAAGTACGAAAAGCTGCGCCTTGTACAGAGAGCCGGGGAAGCTGGAAACCGGTCATGGCGAATTTCGGAAAATGGTCTTGGAGGATCCGCTTTTGAGCGCTGCAGCCAGCATGGGAGGCTGCTGTAAGGGAGCGGCGTGAGCCAGCGTTAATGGACGGCCGCTTGACGGCAGAAGAGCCTGTTGCCCGTAAGGGTACAGGGAATTTGGGTGGTAACACGTGAGAACAACTCTCGTCCCATGGGGACGGGGGTTTTTTGCTGTTTTCCTGCATGCCGGCAATAGCTTGATACAACAATTAATTTAAGGCAAAGGAAGGTTTTTATGGCCGACAAAAAGACGTTTTATATTACAACACCCATCTATTATCCAAGCGACAAGCTGCATATCGGGCATGCCTACACCACGGTGGCAGGAGATGCCATGGCTCGCTACAAGCGGCTTCGAGGTTACGATGTCCGTTATTTGACGGGAACCGATGAGCATGGACAAAAGATTGAACGGAAAGCGGAAGAAGCAGGGAAGACTCCTCAGCAGTTCGTGGACGACATTGTGGCTGGAATCAAGGATCTGTGGAAGAAGCTGGACATCTCGAACGAGGATTTCATTCGTACTACGGAGAAGCGCCATACAACGGTGGTGCAGGAGGTATTTGAACGACTGCTCAAGCAAGATGATATCTACAAGGGCGAGTATGAAGGCTGGTACTGCACACCTTGCGAATCGTTTTTCCTGGAGCGTCAGCTGGTGAACGGCAATTGTCCGGACTGCGGTCGTCCGGTAGAGCTTGTGAAGGAGGAGAGCTACTTCTTCCGCATGAGCAAGTATGTGGACCGCCTGCTTCAGTACTATGAAGAGAACCCGGATTTTATCCAGCCGGTGTCCCGCAAGAATGAGATGATCAACAACTTCATTAAACCGGGCCTTGAGGATCTGGCTGTTTCTCGTACGACCTATGAGTGGGGCGTAAAAGTCAAAAGCGATCCGAAACATGTGATTTATGTGTGGATTGATGCACTCCTGAACTATATAACGGCACTTGGATACGGTGCAGAGGACACCAGCATGTATGATAAATACTGGCCAGCCGATGTACACCTGATGAGTAAGGAGATTGTGCGTTTCCATACGATCTATTGGCCGATCATCCTGATGGCACTCGATGTGCCGCTTCCGAAAAAAGTGTTTGCCCATGGCTGGCTGCTGATGAAGGACGGTAAAATGTCCAAGTCCAAAGGTAACGTGGTTGATCCGGTCACGATGATTGACCGGTATGGACTGGATGCGCTTCGTTATTATTTGCTGCGCGAGGTTCCATTTGGCGCGGACGGTACGTTTACGCCGGAGAGCTTTGTCGAGCGGGTAAACTCGGATCTTGCCAACGACCTGGGCAACCTGCTGAACCGCACCGTGGCCATGGTCGATAAATATTTTGACGGAGAAGTCCCGGCATTAATTGCAGGTGTGACACCGTTTGATGCCGCCATAGAGGAAGCCGCCAAGACCGTGTATGACAAAGTCGAGACCGCTATGGAGAATATGGAATTCTCGGTTGCCTTGACGGCGATCAGCCAGTTTGTCAGCCGCAGCAACAAATATATTGATGAGACACAGCCATGGACGCTGGCTAAAGATGAGGGCAAACGCCACGAACTCGCATCCGTGATGAGTCATTTGGTGGAAACGCTCCGCGTAGCGTCCATTCTGCTGCAGCCGTTCCTGACCCGTACGCCGAAGAAAATGTGGGATCAGCTCGGCCTGGTGGAGGGTGAGCTGACGACTTGGGAGAGCGGCCGTCAGTTCGGGGCCATTCCGGCCGGAACGAAACTGCAAAAAGGCGAGCCGATCTTCCCGCGTCTGGACACAGAGCAAGAAGTGGCGTTCATCGTAGAGGCGATGACAGGCGGCACGAAGGCTGTCCAGGAAGAGGCTTCTGCCTCGGGTGCTTCTTCATCCGAGAATAGCGCAGCAGAGCCTGTAGAGCTCAAAGAGGAGATAGGCATAGAGGATTTCGCCAAGGTTGAGCTTCGAGTGGCGCAGGTAATCTCCGCAGAGCCCGTGAAGAAAGCAGACAAGCTGCTGAAGCTGCAGCTTGATCTCGGTTTCGAACAGCGGCAAGTGGTATCCGGCATTGCCAAGTTTTACACGCCGGAGGAATTGGTGGGACGCAAAGTGATTTGTGTGACCAATCTGAAGCCGGTGAAACTAAGAGGAGAAATGTCGCAAGGGATGATCCTGGCCGCTTCCGAGGGGGATCAGTTAACGCTTGCAACGGTACCGGACAGCATGCCTAATGGAGCTGTCGTGAAATAATGTGCGACTATGTTGAATGAAGTCGGAATAGACGGTGTACCCTGTTAAGGGTACGCCGTTATTTTTTTCCGTTAATAAGGAGTACATAACATCTCTATCGAAATCTAATAGTAATTTTTACGATTTGGTTGACAATTGGGTTTTCCTGCTCTTATAATCTTGTTAGTAAAGTTTACGATTAAATGAACGGAGCGGTGTGGGGAGATGAACATGAGTAAGAGAAAGAATATGCTTAACAGTTGGACCTGGAGTATAACCTCCATGTTATTGGCAGTTGTCATTTTGTCCGGGTGTGGCAGTAAATCGGGCGGAGGCGTTGTAGAAGGCAAGGTCAACGTTATTACTACCTTTTATCCTATATATGAATTTACGAAGGAAATCGGCGGCGACGAGGTCAATGTGGTAAATCTTTTGCCAACCGGCGTAGAGCCGCATGATTGGACTCCGCGCAGCCAGGATATCGTCAACACTTCCAAAGCTCAGCTGTTTCTTTATAATGGCGCAGGTCTTGAGGGATGGGTACCCGGTTTTCTGAAGGGGCTTGATAAGGATACCCAGGTGAAACCAGTCGAAGTCAGCCAAGGCATTCAGTTGATTGATGCAGAGGGTGACGATGGTCACGGGCATGGAGAAGCAGCTCATGAAGAGGAGCACGACCACAGCCACGAGGAAGGTGCCGAAGAAAATCATGAAGGCCATGACCACGAAGAAGGCGCAACGGAGAATAACGCGAGTGCGCATCATGCAGATCCACATACATGGGTAAGTCCGAAATCGGCATTGGCGATGGCGGAGAACATCAAGAATAGCCTCGTTGAAGTGGATCCCGAACATAAGGACTTATATGAACAGCGCTATGAAGGATTGAAAGAGAAGCTCGTGAAGCTGGATAACGACTTTACGAATCAATTGTCCGGTTTGCCGAAAAAAGACATCGTTGTATCTCATCAGGCATTCGGTTATCTATGCCGGGATTATGGTCTGACACAGCATGCGATTATGGGATTGTCTCCAGATGCTGAGCCGAGAGCACAGGACATTGTGAACCTGACCAAAACGGTGAAGGAGAAGGAAGTTCAATATATTTTCTTCGAAGAACTTGTATCGGATAAACTTGCAAAAACGCTGGCTAATGAAGCGGGCGTGGAAACGCTGGTGCTGAATCCGGTTGAGGGATTGACGAAGGAGCAGGTGGACAGCGGTGAGAATTATTTCACGCTGATGGAGAAAAATTTGCAAAATCTAACGAAGGCATTACAATAAATAAGAAGGGGGATAATATCCCCCTCTTCTTTTGTGTCATGGAATGTTAATATGCTCGTATACTTGATAGAGAGACTACAGAGAGAAAGGCGGCCTGGTTATGGAACCGGCAGCGCAGGATTGCCATCAACCGATTATACAAATCAAGAATGTATCCTTTCATTATCGCGATCAGCAGGTGATCAAGGATCTTAATTTCACCATCAAAGAACGAGACTTTGTAGGGATCGTCGGCTCTAACGGAGCGGGCAAAACCACGTTGCTTCGCATGATCGTTGGATTGCTGCCTGCCGTGGAAGGATCCATCGAACTGTTTGGTCAGCCGATCCGGAAATTTCAGGACTGGGAGCGGATTGGATACGTTCCGCAGAAAAATTCGTTCAACCCGTTGTTTCCGGCAACCGTGCGCGAAGTGGTGATGTCCGGGTTATATAACCGCAAGAAAATGTTTCGCCGTCTGACCCGTCTGGATCATCAGAAATGCGAGGATGCTCTGGAAGTCATGCGTATTCAGGATATTGCAGACAAGCGGATCGGCGCCCTGTCCGGCGGTCAGCAGCAGCGTGTATTCCTGGCCCGTGCGCTTATCAATCGTCCGGATCTGCTCATATTGGACGAGCCAACGATTGGCATTGATGCCGAGACTCAGGCCGGATTTTTTGAATTGATTACCCATATGCATGCCCATCATCATATGACCTTTTTGATGGTGACCCATGACTTGGACATGGTTAAAGACTACTTGGGAGAGTCGCCGGTATCGCAGAACGGGAAAATACAATTTTATGTTCGCCATTCCCATGAAATCGAGAATTGCGCGGAAGTTGACCTGCAGCATTCGCTCGTATAATGCATTTGCATACGGAACTGTGTGAAGCAGGAGAAGGAGACGTTATCATTGCTTGATATTTTGCTTAGCGATTTTTTTCAGCGGGCGCTGATCGGAGGGGTTCTGATCGGTTTAACAGCCCCGCTTATCGGGATATTCCTCGTGCTGCGCAGGCTGTCCATGATCGGCGATACCTTATCGCATGTCACGATTGCGGGTGTGGCGCTGGGATTTTTGATTGAAGTATATCCACTAGCCGCAGGACTTGTGTTTGCGGTTCTGGCCTCTTTTGCGATTGAGAAGCTGAGAAAGGCATACAAAAGCTATGCCGAGCTGTCAATCGCGATTATTATGTCTGGCGGCGTAGCGTTGGCTTCGCTGTTTTTCACATTGGGAATGGGCTATAATACGGATGTTATGAGTTATTTATTTGGAAGCATCTATACGCTGGATACCACCGATATTTATATGGTAGGCGGTGTAACGATTATCGTGATCGCGGTGGTGGTCATGTTCTTCAAAGAATTCTTCCTGCTCAGTTTCGAGGAGGATGCGGCAAGCGTCAGCGGGCTGCCTGTCAAAATGATGAACATGATCATTACGGTTCTGACCGCACTTGTCGTAAGCACGGCCATCAAGATTGTGGGCGCACTTCTGGTATCTGCGCTCCTGACCATACCGGTAGCGATCAGTTTATTACTGGCGAGAAGCTTCCGAAGCTCCATCGTTTTATCGGTTATCATCTCCGAAATTGCCGTTATCGGGGGGCTGATGCTTGCGGGCGTATTCAATTTGGCACCGGGTGCAACTATCGTGCTGCTGCTGATTAGTCTGCTTATCGTCACACTTGTCGGCAAAAAGGGCTTTACGACATAAGGGGGTTCTGAAATAAAATGGCTGATATTAATATCGGCATTGCGTTTGCTGCCGGTTTTGCTTCCTTTATATCTCCATGCTGCTTACCGTTATACCCGTCCTACTTATCCATCATTACAGGCATGTCGGTGAATGACCTGAAGAATGAGCAGAACCGCAAGGAGGTCCGCTTCCGGACCATGACGCACACTTTGGCGTTCATCCTTGGGTTTTCTGCCGTTTATTACACCCTTGGCTGGGGGGCAGGTTTATTCGGGGAGTTTTTTACAGAGTATCAGGATCTGATTCGCCAGTTGTCTGCACTGCTTATCATTGTGATGGGACTTATGCTTATCGGCCTCTTCCAGCCTAAATTTCTAATGAAGGATCGGAAATTCAATTTTAAATCGAAGCCGACCGGATACATAGGAACGTTTTTGTTTGGCATCGGGTTTGCCGCAGGATGGTCGCCTTGCGTCGGGCCGATCTTAACGGCAATCATTGCACTGGCAGCCTCTGATCCAGGAACCTGGTTCCCGCTGATCACTTCGTACTCACTAGGATTTGCCGTTCCATTTTTCATCTTGGCATTCTTTATCGGCTCTACCCGCTGGATCCTGAAATATTCCAGCACGTTGATGAAGGTAGGCGGCATCCTGATGATTCTGATGGGGGTTCTGCTCTTTACGGATCAAATGTACAAAATTACGATTTGGCTGCAAGGCATTACGCCGGAGTGGCTCAAATTCTAATGAGCAGGTTAAGCTGGTCCAATTCATAAGTCAATAATGTTATAGGATTGGACCAGGACTTGCCAACGGGTCTTAAAAACATGTATCATTACTAGTGCAGGTAAAAGAGGTTTTTTTGCAATGGTTATGTAATTATAGAAAAGAGGGAATAAGATGCCGACACCTAGCATGGAGGATTATTTGGAGCGCATCTACAAGCTGATTGACGAAAAAGGATATGCGCGCGTTTCGGATATTGCCGAAGGCTTGGAGGTTCACCCCTCATCCGTCACGAAAATGATTCAAAAGCTGGACAAAGACGAATATTTGATTTATGAAAAATATCGTGGATTGGTGTTGACCAGCAAAGGCAAAAAAATGGGCAAGCGGCTCATGGAACGCCATCATTTGCTTGAGGAATTCCTTGAGATGATCGGTGTACAGGATGAAAATATTTATAAGGACGTTGAGGGAATCGAGCATCATTTGAGCTGGGATTCCATTATGAGAATTGAGACGCTTGTCGAGTATTTCAAGCGTGATGAGAATCGACTTCAGGATTTGCGTGACGTTCATAACGAATTAGTCAACGAATCGTAATGTGGCATCTGTCCGCTTGTGACAGATGCTTTTTTAAACTAAACTGTCATATTTCTAGTGTTTTATTAATAGGTTAGATTTACCTGCAAATTTCATATTTTCGGAGGAATAATAGAAATGAAGCTTCGTAGATGGTTGTTGGTGCTGATTATGCTGCTATTGTGTCTCCCGTCGGTGGTCCCAACTGCGCAAGCGAAGACAGCCGGTATCAGCATACAGTTGGACGGTGTTAACCTGAACAGTGACGTATCTCCTTACATATTGCCCAAGGTCTATGTGACGATGGTTCCAACACGTATTATCAGTGAGGGGCTTGGCGCATCGGTCGATTGGAATCAGAAATCGAAGACGGTAACGATCGGTAAGGACGGTTCCAATCTTCAATTGACTTTCGGCAAAAAAACCGCAATTGTGAACGGCGCATCCGTAGCCCTGGATGCATCGGTTGAGATTAAGAACGGTCGGGTTATGGTTCCGCTGCGGTTTATCAGTGAGAATCTTGGCCTGCAAGTAGAGTGGAATCAAACGGCACAGCGTATTTCGCTCTTCACAGGCATGGTTGTCGTTCCGCCGCCCGTATCCACGGGTGACGAGATCAGAGGGGCCTGGATCTCCACGGTGTTCAATCTCGATTGGCCAAAATCGAAAACCAGCGCCGAACAGCAAAAAGCATCCTATACCTCTTTACTGGACTCACTCCAGGAAGTTGGCATCAATACCGTGTACGTGCAGGTGCGTCCGGCTGGAGATGCCTTGTATCCTTCCTCCATGGTTCCCTGGTCCAAGGTGCTGACTGGCATTCAAGGGGCAGACCCGGGGTATGATCCGCTGGCATTCATGGTAGAAGAAACACATAAGCGGAATATGGAGTTCCACGCTTGGTTCAATCCGTTCCGGGCCAACACCGATATCCTGACGGCAACACTCGATCCATCTCACGTGGCCTTAAGCCATCCGGACTGGATCGTGAACACCGGTAAGCAGCTGTATATCAATCCAGGTATCCCGGATGCGCGTGAGCACATTATTGATACCATTATGGAAGTGGTGAACGGGTACGATATCGACGGCATTCATCTGGATGATTACTTCTATCCATCCAATACGGTATTTAACGATGATGCCGCGTATCGGCAGTACAATAATGGAGTTTACTCCAATCTCGGAGACTGGCGCCGCGGCAACATCAATGCATTTGTCCAGTCGCTTGGTGAGAGTATTCACCGTGCGAAGCCTAACGTTGAATACGGAATCAGCCCATTCGGTGTATGGCGCAACCAGTCAGTGGATAAAACCGGATCCGATACCAAAGCCGGTGTGACCGCTTATGACAGCATGTATGCCGACGTACGGGCGTGGATCCAGAACGGCTGGATCGATTATGTAGCTCCACAGATTTACTGGAGCATGAGTAATCCGGCTGTCGATTATGACAAGCTGGTTGACTGGTGGGTTGGCGAGGTTCGAGGAACGGACGTGGATCTCATTATCGGTCATGCACCCTACAAGCTTGGAACCAGTGAAATCGGTTGGCAAAGCGCATCGGAAATTATTAACCAATTGAAGTACAATCAGAATTATTCAGAGGTTACAGGCAGCATTTTCTTTAGAGCAGAAAATATTTTAAGCAATCCGTTAGGTCTTAAAGATCAATTGCAATCATATTATAGATAATCCAGCAAGTCCTATAGGTATGAAATTTCCCCCGTGCTCATACATAGTCATTAGACCATGTGAGGCGGGGGATTTTTGTATGCAAATCAATGCGGTTTTTGAAGGTGGGGGAGTCAAGGGCATCTCGCTTGCAGGGGCTGTCAAAGCAGCGGAGAATGCCGGGGTAGAGTTCAGCCGCGTTGCCGGAACATCTTCCGGATCAATCATTGCGTCCGTGCTGGCAGCCGGTTACCGCGCGGATGAGATCAAGGATATTATCGAGGAAACGCCTTTTCATTCGTTTCTCCAGCGCGCCCCGATATTTAATACGAAGTTTATCGGTCCTGCCTTGCGGGTGTTGATTAAGAAGGGTCTGTATTCCGGAGAAGCCCTGGAGAACTGGATTCGAGACATTTTACTTGCGAAAGGGATCTTTACCTTCTCGGACATACCGGCAGGCAAGCTGTATATTGTAGCCTCTGACATAACAAACGGAAGGCTGCTGGTGCTTCCTGATGATCTTCGTCAATATGGAATTAACCCGCAAACGTTCCCTGTGGCCAAGGCTGTTCGTATGAGCTGCAGCATTCCTTATTTTTTTGATCCGGTCATTCTTCGCTTATTGGGCAGGGCTGCTAAGGGCAAATCCTTGGCAGATCAGTTTGTCTACATTGTGGATGGAGGGCTGCTTAGCAATTTCCCGTTGTGGCTCTTTGACCGTGATTCCAAAGGGGGGCCTAAGCCGCTGCCTGTGCTTGGTTTTCAAATGGTTGGAAAGAATAGCAACTTTCCTCATCTGATCGAGGGGCCCATCGGCATGCTGACTGCCATGTTTGAGACGATGCTGTCGGCCCACGATGAACGGTACATCGAGCAGAAAAATCGAAACCGAACGATTAAAATCCCGACGCTCGGCATCGGAACGACACATTTTAACCTGACGAAGGACGAGAGTGAGGATTTGTATAATTCCGGATTAACGGCAGGGACGATATTTTTCAGCCGCTGGAGCTCTGAACAATAAAAAAACCGTCCACCCGGCATTTCCATGCAGGGGGCGGTTTTTTATTGTTAATGATATTTAGGAACATCATCCGGCGGGTCTGATTTACCTTTTTGCCCATCGATGACCTGAAACGGGTACTGTTTGCGTTTAGCTGGACTGCTCTTTCGCACCGGAGCATTCTTGGCTGCCATTTTTGCCGCTGTTCTCTTGGAAGGCTTCACCTTGGGACGCTTGCTTAAGCAGCGCGGCGGAAACTTGTAGAGCAAATACACAACGCCAACAATAATCAAGGGGATCAGAATACTCATTCTTGATCCAGGTTCTAACAGGAGTACCAGCAGCCCTACGGCGGCTAAGGTGCTAGCCGTCCAAAAAATGATCGCATGCCTTCTCATGGATTATCACCCTTTCGCGGGATCCAGCACACTTCCTGTCACAGATTGGTGAACGGTAACCTTCTCGTATTGAGCATCTAACTCACGCATTCTGTTAAAGGATGCGATGGATACTTCAACCTGAGCATCATTAGGTTCCTTTGTAGTCAGAAGCTGCAGCCACAGACCGGGATATCCGAGGAAACGAAGCACCGGCGTATCACGCATGGCATTGGTGAGTTTCAGAAACTCAAAGGAAACGCCCAGCACCACCGGAAGAAGCGCGATTCGTTGAATGACCCTCTCTGTCATGGTATCCCATGGGACTACCGAGTAAACCACAACGCCGAGCACAATAGTCAGCATCATGAAACTGCTGCCGCAGCGATAATGCAGGCGCGTATATTTCTGAACGTTCTTCACCGTCAGTTCTTCACCTGCTTCGAATGCGCTTATGACTTTATGTTCAGCACCGTGGTACTGGAACAGTCTCTTAATGACAGGTGTTTGGGAGATCGCCCACAAATACACAAGGAGCAGTATTAATTTAATAACGCCTTCAATCAGGTTATGCACAATATAGTGATCAAATGTATCGCCAAAAAAGAAATCTTCTACAAAAACAGGTACGAGTGTAAACAACAGCTTACCGAATATAAAGGAAAGCACACTGACGGCGGCGACACCAATAATCATGCTTAAACTCCAGCCTGAGTCTTCCTTCTCTTTCTGTTTCTCGCGTTCTTCCGGCTCCAGCGTATCGTCTGCGTAAGCATCAGCCGAATAATTCAGATGTTTGGAACCTTTGATTGTTGAATCTATGAGACTGACGATGCCGCGAAGAAGCGGAATCTTCCGCAGCTTACGAACCCATGTCTTGTCTTCGCGAGGCACCTCTAGAAACTTGATTTCGTTATTTTTTCGCCGCACGGCTGTCACATTGACATGCTTGCCGCCGAACATAACGCCTTCGATTACAGCTTGGCCTCCATAGCTGATCGGGGTTGACTTATCGGACAACCAGTTCACCCTCCCTGACATGTTTTTCGTTCTATGAACTATTGTATCGAATTTTGAAAGTAATTTCTAGTTGGATTAGCCGCAAGGGAAGAGGTGCATACTACTTTGAAAGAAGAACTGAGGCAATGAAGTGTTTCCATAGCATAGAGAGGAGAATCGATAGATGCATGAACATCAATTTCGGCAGCAGAATCAGGTAACGAGTCCATTCTTGTTTGCCTTGGAGCTGGGCTATTATGCTGGACTGATCTGGGGGGCTGTACTCTGGTTGTTTTACTGGCTGAGTTTTACGAAGGTGCTGCCTGGATTTTTGTTGGAGCCATTCTTCAAACATGAATTTCTCAAGAGCACCGCGGGTCAAATCGCCGGGTGGCTATCTTTCATCGCCTTTTCCGTCATTGCTTCGCTTATCTATGTGCTCTTGCTAAGGAAACTCAAGGGTCCATGGCCCGGGATTGCTTATGGAATTTTATGGTGGGCTGTGTTGTTTATTGCCCTCAACCCGTGGCTCCGACTGACGGACCCGGTCAAGAAGCTGCCGTGGGATACAAACATCTCCGAAGTTTGTATTTTTATATTGTGGGGACTATTTATCGGCTATACGGCAGCGCAGGAATTCACCGATGAGAAACTGCGTGAACCGAAGAAGGTGACAGGCTAGACAAGAAAAACTTCTCAATCTCATGCTGCCTATGGTAAAATAGCTTTTGGTTATTTGACGAAAAAGGTGGGAAACCCTATGAAATCCATATGGGTGATAAACGGACCGAACTTAAACCTGCTCGGCTTCCGGGAACCGGGGATTTATGGTTCACTCAGCCTGCAGGCGATCGAAGATAATTTGCGCAAACAGGCGGATCTCGCCGGTATCGGTGTTACCTTCTTTCAGTCCAATCATGAGGGTGCAATTATTGACCGGATCCATGAAGCTATTGGGCTCGCGGACGGCATACTCCTTAATCCAGGCGCACTGACTCATTACAGCTACGCTGTACGTGATGCCATCAGTTCCGCCCGTATTCCGACAGTGGAAGTTCATCTATCGAACATTCATGCCAGGGAGGAATTTCGTCATACTTCCGTCATAGCACCTGTTGCTGTCGGGCAAATCGCGGGTTTTGGCGCAGCCAGTTACACACTGGGCTTGTCAGCCCTTTTACAAGTTCTGGATGACCAAGAAGGATAGTTTGCTCTTGGGAAATGGGTGAGAGGAGAGGGTAACGAATGAGTAACAAACGAGTTGTTGAGCTGCGTGAGAAACTTCAAGGCAAAGGCTTGTCGGCTATGCTGGTTGCAAGTCCGGTCAACCGCAGATATTTGACGGGATTCACCGGATCTGCCGGTTATGTGCTGATCACGCTGAATGAATCTTATCTATTGACGGATTTCCGTTACATGACACAGGCTCCGCAGCAAGCGGTTGGGTTTACAGTGGTCGAGCATGGACCGAAGGTCATGGATACGGTTAAAGATCTGCTTGCTGCAGAAGGAATCACCTCGCTTGGTTTTGAACAGGATCATGTTACATACGGTGTGTTTTCCACATATTCCGAACAGCTTGCACCAATCAGCTTGGCGCCGGTTACAGGCCTTGTGGAGGAACTGCGTATATTTAAGGATGCTGAAGAGCTGAGCATCATGCAGCGAGCGGCAGATTTGGCGGATCAAACGTTCAGTCATGTGCTGACCATTCTGTCGAGCGGTAAAACGGAACGGGAGATCGATCTGGAAATGGAAATGTTCATGCGCAAGCATGGTGCGACCTCCTCTTCCTTCGACACCATCGTTGCCTCCGGCGAACGATCCGCCCTTCCGCACGGTGTTGCCAGTCAGCGCGTCATTCAGGGGAATGAATTCGTTACATTTGATTTCGGTGCGCTGCTTGACGGATACTGCTCCGATTTGACAAGAACTGTTGCACTCGGCAATCCTGACCCTAAACTGAAGGAAATCTATGATATTGTGCTTGAAGCGCAGCTTCACGCACTGGATCATATTAAACCAGGCATGACGGGACGCGAGGCAGATGCCTTAACACGTGATATCATTTCACGTTATGGATATGGCGAATATTTTGGCCACAGCACGGGACATGGTTTGGGTATGGAGGTTCATGAATCTCCGCGCCTCTCCAAGATGAGTGATGATGTGCTGCAGCCGGGCATGGTGGTCACGGTCGAGCCGGGCATCTACCTGCCTGGGCTTGGCGGCGTGCGTATCGAAGATGATATCGTAATCACGGAAACGGGTATTCATATACTGACTAGCTCGTCCAAAGATTACACTGTACTATAAAGAGGCAGCTCCAGGAGTCTCTTATGACCAAGAATGTTCGATCAGGAATGAAATGCAATTCATTAGACCGTATCCTTAGGAGGGAATCTTAGTGATTTCAGTTAACGATTTTAAAACAGGTTTGACCGTAGAAGTGGATGGCGATATTTTTAGCGTTTTGGATTTTCAACATGTGAAGCCGGGTAAAGGCGCAGCTTTCGTGCGCTCCAAGTTGAAAAACCTTCGCAACGGCAACACCGTTGAGAAGACATTCCGTGCGGGGGAAACCATCGGTCGTGCCATCATCGACAACCGCGGAGTGCAATACCTGTACGCAAGCGGACAAGAGCATGTGTTTATGGACAACGAAACTTATGATCAGTTCAGCTTGACCAGCGAGCAGCTGGAGTGGGAGCTTAACTTCCTGAGAGAGAACATGAACGTTAACATCATCAGCTACCAAGGTGAGATCCTTGGTATCAACCTGCCAAACAGCGTTGAGCTGAAGGTTGTTGAGACCGAGCCTGGAATCAAAGGCAACACGGCTACGGGTGCTACGAAGAGTGCGAAAGTGGAAACCGGCCTCAATGTGCAGGTTCCGCTGTTCATTAACGAAGACGATGTGCTTCTGATTGATACGCGCGAAGGTAAATATATCTCCCGTGCTTAGTGTGGCTTAAACGGAACCCTTCGAAGACTCGCAGGGTGCCAATATGTTCTAAATCAAGGACTCCTGTACGCATGTACGGGAGTTTTTTGCGATGAGTCGGGCTTGGATCCATGCGCTGTGCACGTTTTGCTTTTGAAAAGCCTTGACGGGATGACTCACTTTCGTATTATACTGTTTTAAAGTGAGAAACCACCTGAATGCTGTTACATACTGATTAGCGGGGAGTGAAAGAAGCATTGTCACTGTACGTCATGAAATTCGGAGGCAGCTCTGTTGGGGATACAGAACGCATGAAGCGTGTTGCCAGAAGAATTGTAGAGAAACAAGATGAAGGTCATCAATGTGTAGTTGTAGTGTCTGCTATGGGGGATACAACAGACGATTTGATCGATCAGGCGAAACTGTTGAATGAGAACCCGCCGGCGCGGGAAATGGATATGCTGATGACCACAGGGGAACAGATATCGATTTCACTGCTGTCCATGGCTATTCACGGCCTGGGGCGCAAGGCGATGTCCTTTACTGGCTGGCAGGCAGGCTTCCGTACGGAAGCGGTCCATGGCAAAGCTCGTATAACCGACATTATGCCTGAGCGCGTGCATAAGGCGCTTGACGATGGTCACATCGTCATTGTCGCGGGATTCCAGGGAATGTCCGAAGAAGGAGAAATTACGACGCTTGGTCGCGGAGGATCAGACACCACCGCGGTTGCTCTTGCAGCAGCCATTCAAGCGGATGTATGTGAAATATATACGGATGTGGACGGAATCTACTCTACAGATCCGCGGGTAGTCCAATGCGCTCGGAAGCTGAAGGAGATTTCCTATGACGAGATGCTGGAGCTTGCCAATCTTGGTGCAGCGGTCCTTCACCCGCGTGCGGTTGAATATGCGAAGCATAATCAAGTCAAGCTAGTCGTCAGATCCAGTTTTAATCATAACGAGGGTACGGTTGTTAAGGAGGAAACAAGCATGGAGCAAGGTGTGGTTGTCAGCGGAATTGCATTTGACAAGAATGTAGCCAGAATCAGTATCCTGGGTGTTGCCGATACGCCGGGTGTCTTGGCTCAAGTGTTCGGAGAGCTGGCGAAGGAAGCGATTGACGTCGATATTATCGTGCAGAGTGGTGTGCAGAATGGCGAAGCGGACTTTTCCTTTACCGTTTCCCTGAGCGATCGCGAACGCGCACTGTCCGTAATTGAGCAGATTCGCGGTAAACTTCCGTACCGTGATGTGACATCGGAAGATCATCTTGTGAAAGTGTCGATTGTCGGAGCGGGAATGGTCAGCCATCCTGGCGTGGCAGCTCAGATGTTCGATGTGATTTCACAGCAAGGCGTCAGCATCAAGATGGTTAGCACTTCCGAGATTAAAGTGTCCTGCGTAATTGAGGGCAGCAATCTCGAAGGTGTTGTACAGGCGCTGCATACTGCGTACGGGCTGGATACAGACCAGCAGGCTTCCGTTGGCGGACCGCAGGTTCGACGATAACATTTTCAGCTATTATACCTGTTTTAATAGAGTAATCCCGGTCGATATCGATCGGGATTTTTTGCGTTGTTCATTCGCTTCAGATATCGGTTCTATGAAATTGAAAAAAAATAGAGATAAAACGAGAGTCACTCGCATATTTTTAAACATCACTGACGTGAAGAAGGAAGAAGGAGGATAAACAGCATGCTGGACAAGTTTGTCGCTAGTATGGCTACATTGCGAATTTTCTCCGGCAGTCTCGAGATTGTGGCGGCCATCATCATGCTTCGACTGAATCAAGTTGATAAAGCGCTGGCTGTTAATTCAGCACTGGCTTTCACGGGTCCGCTGGTGTTGATTATTACGACAACGATCGGTCTTGTAGGAATGGCAGATAAATTGTCTTGGGGGAAGATTGGCTGGATTTTGTGCGGCGTCTCCTGTCTCTTATACGGAGTTTTAAAAAAATGATAGATTCGCTGCATAATTTCTCGGTACAAGCATACACATGGGATAAGAAGTTCTATTTATTTAAATGACGTTCTGTAAAGCGCCATATTTCAAAAAAGGACAACTTGGGGGAAATTGAGATGACACTGAGCTGGCTAGAACTGTTTCCCGAAACCGTAAAACGAATGCTGCTGGGCTTATCGAACGAGCTTCTCCATCATGTGGAGGAGGTGCGCATCCGGGAGGAGCGTCCGCTCGAAATCAATTCGGCGGGTAAGCATCACTTTCTGGACCTGCGGGGCGGACTCACTCTGCGGCCAGAAGAAGCGTATAAACCGACACGCGAAGACACCCACAGGCTGCTGGATCTCATCAGTAATCATTCCCTCTACACCATGGAAGAGGAGCTGCGCAAAGGGTTCATCACGATACCCGGCGGTCATCGGGTTGGACTCACAGGCCGGACCGTGCTTAGCGGAGGTAGAGTTGAACACATTCGGGACATCAGCGGATTCAATGTACGGATTGCCAAGGAAGTACAGGGAGCAGCAGACGATATCATCCCGCATTTACTGGACCGCAAGCGGAAGAGGGTCCTGCACACGCTGATTCTATCTCCGCCTCAGCAAGGCAAGACCACGCTGCTCAGGGACTTGGCGAGGCAAATCAGCCATGGCAAATGGGGGAAGTCGGCCGTGCATTGGCCGGGAATGAAAGTTGGCATCGTTGACGAACGTTCTGAAATTGCAGGTTGTTTGCGGGGAGTGCCGGGATTTGACGTGGGTCCCCGTACGGATGTGCTGGATGGATGTCCGAAAGCGGAAGGGATGATGATGATGATAAGGTCCATGTCGCCGGATGTGCTGATTGTGGACGAGATCGGCCGCCCGGAAGACGCCGAAGCTGTCATTGAAGCCTTGCACGCAGGCATAAGCGTGATTGCAACGGCGCATGGCTCATCCGTCCAGGATATGCGGGGCCGACCAGCACTCTCCGGATTACTGGAGAACCGGATGTTTGAGATGTATGCCGTTCTTAACAGAACGGGTGACCAAAGATCATACAAGCTGTATGACGGAGGTCAGCGCACACTTCAGCCGGCTGCGAGCGGCCCGCCTGGCGGTGATGCCTATGCTTAAACTGGTGGGCGCGGTGCTCGTGCTGGGAGCAGGTACTTTGGCCGGATTTTTTCAAGCCCAGCAGTTTGCGACAAGACCCAGGCAGCTAAGAGAACTCATTCTGGCGTTTCAACGGCTTGAGACGGAAATCAGCTACGGTTTTACACCGCTTCCCGATGCACTGGAGCGAATTGGCACTTCCCTTCGAGAGCCGCTCAGATCCTTGTTTGCCTCAGCTGCACTTTACATGAGACCCGACTACGGGTTATCCGCACAGGACAGCATCCGGAAGGCACTCGGCGAATATTGGAAGCGAACATCGATGAAAAGTGCCGAGCGAGAGGTGTTAGAGCAGCTTAGCGGTGTACTTGGCACCAGTGACAGGCAGGACCAGATCAAACATATAGCTCTGGCCGTCGGTCAGCTGAAGCATGAAGAAGCAGCGGCTAGGGACGACCAGGTCAAATATGAAAAGATGAGCAAGAGTCTGGGGCTGCTAATTGGAGCATTGATCGTCATTTTGATCTTTTAGCGAGGTGCCAAGGAAATGAACATTGAAGTGAATGCCATCTTCCAGATCGCGGGTATCGGCATTATTATCGCCATGATTCATACCGTTCTGAAACAAATGGGCAAGGAAGACATGGCGCATTGGGTGACTCTTATCGGGTTTGTGGTGGTGCTGTTTATGGTCATAAGACTGCTCGACGATTTGCTTAAGGAAATCAAAAGTATTTTTTTATTCCAGTAGGTGGACCTTTATGGAAATTATCCAGGTGGTAGGGCTGGGTCTCATCGCAACCGTGCTGATATTGGTGGTCAAGGAACAGAAGCCTCTCTTTGCCTTTCTTCTCGCCGTGGCGACCTCAGTGCTGATCTTTCTCTTCCTCATCGGGAAGATCGGAAATGTCATATCCATGCTGGAGGATTTGGCGGAGAACTCCGGAGTCCAGATCATATATCTAAAGACGGTCCTGAAGATTATCGGCATTGCCTATATTGCGGAGATGGGAGCCCAGATCGTACGAGATGCCGGACAGGAATCAATCGCATCCAAAATAGAACTGGCGGGAAAAGTGCTCATATTGGTGCTCGCTGTACCGATTATCGGGATCATTATCGAGACGGTCCTGAAGCTCCTCCCGGCTTGATAAAGGTGGGGGGACATGGGAAGAGGAGCGACCATTCAAAAAGGCTTAGCCGTGTTTCGTTTACTAACCTTGATGTTGTTTCTCTCCGGCTTGTTGTGCGGCACGGTATCCGCGGCTGAGGCATCAAATCCGGCAGGAGATTGGGTGGAGCAGCAGACGGAGCAGCTGCCGACGGACCAGGTTGAGAAATACTGGGACCGGTTGATGAAGGATTACGGCGGATTCTTCCCGGACGGCAAGACGCCGTCTCTGATGGATATGCTGCTGCCGGGCGGCGACGGGTTAAGTTTCAAAGGGGTTATGTCCGGTATTGGGAAATATTTATGGCATGAGGTGCTCTATAACGGCAAACTGCTGGCTACCATCGTCATGCTGAGCATCATGAGTCTCATCCTGGAGAACCTGCAGACGGCTTTTGAAAAAAGCACGGTGAGCCGCGTAGCCTATACGATCTGTTATATGGTCGTGCTGGTCATTGCTGTTAACAGCTTCAGCATCGCGATTGGATATGCGCGGGATGCGATCACGCAGATGATTGACTTCATGATGGCGATGCTTCCCCTGCTCTTTGCGCTCATGGCGTCAATGGGGAATGTTGTAACGGTATCGGTTGCTCATCCCCTGGTCATATTCATGGTACATACGGTAGGCACCTTGATAAGCACGATTGTTTTCCCGCTGCTGTTCTTCTCGGCACTGCTGCATCTTGTGAGTTCGCTGTCTGAAAAGTACAAGCTGACCCAGCTTGCCGATCTGCTTAGAGGAATCTCCATGGGGGTTCTGGGCGTGCTGCTTACCGTGTTCCTCGGCGTCATTTCCGTTCAAGGGTTAACCAGCTCGGTTACGGACGGCGTGACGATCCGGGCAGCCAAATATGTAACAGGCAATTTCGTTCCGGTAGTCGGCAAGATGTTTGCAGACGCGACGGATACCGTGATTTCGGCCTCATTGCTCGTTAAGAATTCCATCGGTCTGGCAGGGGTCATCATCATCTTGTTTCTGTGTGCATTTCCTGCAATCAAAATCTTGACGCTTGCCTTGATATATAATCTGGCAGCTGCGGTGATGCAGCCGCTTGGGGACACGCCGATCGGGACCTGCTTGCAAACGATCGGAAAGACGATGCTGTATGTGTTTGCAGCCTTGGCCGCCGTGAGCATGATGTTCTTCCTGGCGATAACGATATTGCTCACCGCAGGCAACATCACCGTCATGATGAGGTGAAAAGGTAAATGCAACAGTCGCAGTTTAGGAGGGTTGACGAATGGACTGGCTTGGAGCTTGGCTGAAAAGCGTCATTATGGTGGTCCTCTTTGCGGCCTTCGTTGATCTGATACTGCCTGGCAAGGCGATGGAACGTTATGCCCGGTTAGTTCTAAGCCTCCTCATTCTGCTCACACTGCTAAGTCCGATTATCTCGCTGATTACGGACCCGCCCGAGAACCAATTGGCGATGGAGCTGGAGCGTCAGGAGAAGGGGCTGCCGGAAGAGGTTCAACTGGAACAGATTATGGCACAGGCTGAGAAGCTGAAGGATATGCAGCAGAGTCAAAGCCTTCAGTGGGCAGGCAATGAACTGGCACGGGTGATGAAGGAAGAAATTTCCGCAGAAACAGGGGAAGCGGTACAAGAGGTTAAGGTGGTACTGGCTGCGGTTGCCGGACAGGACAAGGGATATTCCGGCGCGGCAATACGTTCTGTCGATGTCAGACTGACCGGGATGGAACAAGCGGATGCTGCAGTAGAGGAAGAAAATCAGCACCCTATCGGCATCCCCCCGGTGGATTCTGTTCGAGTCAACGTTGAGCCTTCATCAACGGAAAGAGATGGGAAGGCAAACGCTAAGGATAACGCAGAGGCCGTAAGCATAGCCGAGGAGGCAAGGGCGGAGCCCGTAAGGGATTACATCAGCCGTCGCTGGGATTTGGAGCCGGATCTGATCACGATATATATGCCAGGCCAGGAGCAGGATAAAAAGCTGTAGCGGAGGTGAGGATGATGGGGAATTGGTTGAAGCGATTGGAACAGTGGCTTGGCGGAGGAGCTGGCGGAGCAAGAAAAATACAAACCTTCCGCTGGTTGATCATTCTGGGTCTTATCGGTGTGGCAATCATGCTGTTCAATTCTTTCGTGAATGTAAAGAAGCTTGATCACGAGAATATCGGCCGTGAGCCACCGCCCGAATCGGCCTCAGTATCTACAACGCAAGGGGGGACTTCAAGCAGCGGCGGCGCGGATTTTGAATCGATAGAGCAGGATTTCGAGATGCGTACCAAGACCATGTTGGAACAGATTGTAGGCGTAGGATCCGTCGATGTGATGGTAACCGTGGATTCTACGGAAGAACTGGTGGTTCAGCGCAACATGAAGGATACACAAGAGCTGACGGAGGAAACCGATGCAAACGGGGGGAAACGTCATGTTACAAGCTATCAGCGCGACGGGCAGATCGTCACTTACGATTCAGCCGGTGATCAAACGCCCATTATTACCAAGAAGATCAAGCCGCAGGTCCGGGGTGTGCTTGTCGTAGCCAAGGGCGCGGAGAATGAAATTGTCAAAAGCTTGATCGTAGATGCGATCCAGCGCGGCCTCAATGTCCCATCCTATCGAATATCCGTTGTCCCACGCAAGCAGTAGTAAGCAAGGAGTCTCGCGAATGAGCCGATCGTTCATTCCAAGGTTTTTCAATTAAAGGAGGAAAAGTTCAAATGAATAACAAAAGACAAACCATCTGGTTGGTTTCCATGCTGAGTTTAATGGTCATTCTGTCAGCCTACTACTTATTTACGGATGATTCCGGAACCAAAGCGCCGCCTGTTGCCGAGAGCACGCAGGTTGACGGACAGAAGCCAGGTGCTGGACAAGAAGCAAACGGAACTACAGGCACTGGTGACGAACTGGTTGTGAACGAAGTTCTCGAAGAAGGCACGGACGGCGATTCCGGTGCTAATGAGCAAGGGGCTGGAACAACCGACACAGGTGCCACAGGTGCCCAAGACCCTGCGGAAGCGACACAGGGAGAGCAAGGGGATGAAGGAAAAGAGAATGGGGCAGCAGAAAAACCGGCAGAGCCTGAGGTGAAGGAATCCAAGGATGGAGCTGAGAATTCCAAAGATACCAGCAGCACGAATACCGGAGAGGGATCAGAGAAAGAAATATTAGAGCAAGTGGCTGCCAACGCAACTTCCGCTGAAGCTCAATTGGAGTCCTATAAACTAGAGCGGGCACAAAAAAATATGAAATTATACGATGATTTGATGACAAAGATCGACAATCACGAAGATAAGCCGGAGCAAACGGCACAAGCAACCCAACAGCTGAAAGCGGCTGAAGAGAAAGAGGAAGTGATTCTCAGCATCGAGGAGTCGCTGCAGCAGCAATTTGGCAACGCTGTTGTAAAAGAAGAAAGCGAGAAGTACAATGTTGTTGTTCTGAGCGACAAACTTGATGCCAAAGGCGCAGCCGGCATTGTCGATCTTGTGATGAAGGAACTGAAGGTTTCACCGGATAAAGTAACTGTCCGATATGTTACGCCGTAAGCCCGTCTGCAGGATTCAACATAAAGCATCTTTATACGATACTCTTGAAAGAGTCTAAGGATTGCCTTGGGCTCTTTCTATTTCGCCTGATTGTGATATAATACTCTAAGCTATTGACTGACTGTCCTAAGCAAGGGCTTCCAAGAAAGTGAAGGAGTGAACGTCGATAATGTTTAAATTAAACGAGATCAAAGAACTTATTAAGCTGGTGGATCAAACTTCCGTACATGAACTGGAGATTGAGAGCGAAGGTACACGCTTGTCCATTAAGAAACCCAATGCAGCTGAGGTTGTAAACAACTATCAAGCCGCGCCGCAAGCGTACATACCAGCACAGCAAGTGATGGCACCACAGATCGTACAGCCGAATACGGGGAATCAGGCGCCTGCAGCCGCACCGGGGCAGGATACAGTGGAGGATAGCAGCAGCTCATTACATAAAATCGTTTCACCGATGGTAGGAACCTTTTATCGTTCCCCGTCTCCAGAAGCTGGGCCGTTTGTTAGTCCCGGGGACAAGGTGACTGATAAATCGACGGTCTGCATCATTGAGGCCATGAAGCTGATGAACGAACTGGAAGCAGAGATCAAAGGCGAAATCGTAGAGGTTCTCGCTCAGAACGGACAACTTGTAGAATTCGGGCAGCCTCTGTTTCTGGTGAAGCCGGAGTAATATGGAGGGACTCGCCAAGAACGAGAGTCGTAAGAGTCCGAAGGAGGTTACTGCATGACATTTCAAAAAGTGCTTATTGCGAACAGGGGAGAGATTGCCGTTCGTATCATCCGGGCATGCCGGGAACTCGGCATCGCAACCGTTGCTGTATACTCGGAGCCGGATCGTGAGTCGCTGCATGTTCGCTTAGCGGATGAGGCTTATTGCATCGGCCCTACACTATCCAAAGACAGTTATCTGAATTTCACCAATATTATGAGTGTTGCCACACTGACCGAGTGTGATGCCATTCACCCGGGTTATGGCTTCCTGGCCGAGAACGCGGACTTTGCTGAGATCTGTGAATCCTGCAATATTACCTTTATCGGTCCTTCGGCTGACGCAATCAACCGTATGGGGGATAAGGCCGTTGCAAAACAAACGATGAAGGATGCCGGTGTACCGGTTATTCCGGGCTCGGACGGTTTGGTAGAGGATCTGAACGAGGCGGTTATGCTTGCCCGGGATATCGGCTATCCGGTCATTATCAAAGCCACTGCAGGTGGCGGGGGTAAGGGAATTCGGATCGCAGAGGACGAAGAGTCGCTCGTTAAGCAGATTACAAACGCACAGCAGGAAGCTCAGAAAGCATTCGGCAATGCGGGAGTTTATCTTGAGAAATATTTAACCGGCATGAAGCATGTCGAAATTCAAATTATGGCTGACAAACACGGCAACGCCGTGCATCTCGGAGAGCGTGACTGTTCCGTGCAGCGCCGGAGACAGAAGCTGGTTGAAGAAGCTCCTTGTCCGGTGCTAAGTGAAGAGGTACGCAGCCGGATGGGAGAAGCGGCGGTGCGCGCGGCGAAAGCTGTTGATTACTCTGGTGCCGGAACGCTTGAATTTTTATTGTCGCCAGACGGTCAGTTCTACTTCATGGAAATGAATACGCGGATTCAGGTAGAGCATCCGGTGACCGAAATGGTAACCGGGGTGGATCTGATCCAGGAAATGATCTCTGTCGCTGAAGGCAACACACTTTCCTTCAGTCAAGAGGATGTTGTCATTAACGGCTGGTCCATCGAATGCCGCATCAATGCCGAGAATCCGGACAAAGGCTTCATGCCTGCACCGGGAACGATTCAGTTCTATCTACCTCCAGGTGGTCCTGGCGTGCGGGTGGACAGCGCGGCATATCCCGGCTATACCATTTCGCCCTATTATGATTCCATGATTGCCAAGTTGATTGTATGGGCGCCGACTCGTGAAGAAGCGATTGCGAAGATGAAGCGCGCCTTGGCGGAATTCGAGATTGAGGGAATCTATTCTACAATCCCGTTCCATCAAAAACTGATGAATCATCCTACCTTCCTGAAGGGTGACTTTGATATTAAATTTTTGGAAGAAAATGAGATTTGAATACTTTGGCCAAGTTTGTCATAAACTTGGCCAAATGGTATAGTATGAGTAATAAGAGCGCATGCCTTATGCAGTTCGGGTGCATCCGCTTACTTATTCTGAAAGGTGTGTTGAGACAATGGCGGAAACTTTGCCTACAGAATTCGAACGTACAGATATCGGTGAGATTCAGATTGCGCCGGAAGTTATTGAAGTCATCGCTGGACTTGCCACGGTTGAAGTGCGTGGAGTTGCAGGAATGAGCGGAGGCTTCGCAGGCGGTATTGCTGAACTGCTCGGACGCAAAAACTTATCCAAGGGTGTTAAAGTGGAAGTGGGACAACGCGAAGCTGCTGTTGATGTATCCGTTATTGTGGAATACGGGTATCGTCTTCCGGAAGTAGCTGGAGAAATCCAACGCAACGTGAAACGTTCAATAGAGAATATGACAGGGCTTACGGTTATTGAAGTCAATGTACATATTCATGATGTCCATTTCATGAAATCCGTAGAGAAGACGGAAGAGTTGGATCTGGCTCAACGCGTGAAATAGAATAGTTTCAGGCTAGCCCTGGGCAGCGATGTCGAGGGTTTACTCTAATTTATAAGGGAGGCTGTGCTGAATCGTGGCCAAAATAATGGACAGACTTCTGCTGTTTATCTACAGCTTAAGCATCGGTGTTATATCCGTAGTTGCCATCCTCCTGTTG
This sequence comes from Paenibacillus sp. Cedars, assembly GCF_003184205.1. NCBI lineage: Bacteria > Bacillati > Bacillota > Bacilli > Caryophanales > Paenibacillaceae > Paenibacillus > Paenibacillus sp. Cedars. The sequence continues at coordinate 3,667,969 of NZ_CP020866.1, read as the reverse complement.
AGCGGCGCTGTTCCGTATACGTTAACGAGTGTGCAGGAACAACGTCTTTTCTGGGCTGGAATTATCGTAGCTGCGGTGTTGTTTTTGCTGAGCATTCGTTTCTTCTACATCTCAGTAAGACGTGATCGCTCGAACCTGAATTCCATTGATCAGCGTACAGAATTTGGCGATATCCAAATCTCTGTGGAGACGATCGAGAATCTGTGTCTCAAGGCTGCTTCACGCGTCCGAGGCGTAAAGGATTTGAAGTCCCGAATCAAAGTATCCCAGTCAGGTCTGGATATCGCGATTCGCGCCGTGGTTGATGGAGAGGAATCCATTCCAACGCTGACAACCGAAGTACAGAAGCAGGTGCACGACTTTGTTGAGGATACAACTGGAATACCTGTGTCATCCGTATCCGTGTATATTGCTAACGTGGTTCAGGCACCAAGCTTCAAGAGCCGCGTGGAATAGAGGTGAGCTTCCCAAATGCCCTGGAAAGAAATATGGGAGAGTCACAGAGGAAGAATTGCCGGCGTGACCGGCGGGCTTGTGTGCGGACTGATTTATTTATTATCCGGTTTTTGGGATATGTTGTTCTTTGCATTAGTGGTATTTATCGGCTATATATTTGGCAAACGTAAGGATTTGAAGCAAGGCTCCATGTTCCACTTTCAGGAATGGGGACGCTGGCTTTCTGAGCGTTGGCGGCCGTTTAAATGAACCCTGTGATATGCTTTCTCCGGAAAAAATGCTGAGGACAGGTTTAGTGCGCCTTTTTTGCGGAGAGAGATATTCACAGGTTTTTTTTTGGAGTTTTATTGTTGTCAAGTCTTGATGATAAATGGATCATACTAATTAGAAAAAATGGATTCAGGCAGGGTCCACAGGAGGAACGAAATGAAAAGACGTGTAGCTAGAGAGATTGTCGTTCAGAGCCTTTACCAAATGGAGATGAACGAAGTCGATAGCATGGAAGCCGTGTCGATGCTGCTCTCGGAAGCGGCCGAAGAGAATGAGACCGAGCGGGTAATCGGTGACGAAGTCCAAATGAAGGAGTATGTACTGCAGCTGGTTAACGGAACTTGGGAATCCAAGGAATCCATTGATGAACTGCTCGCTCATTATTTGAAAGGCTGGCAGGTGAGTCGTCTTTCCCGTGTGGATCGTCAAATTCTGCGTTTGGCAGTATATGAACTGAGTAGCCGTGAAGATGTGCCTGGGAAGGTTGCCGTAAACGAGGCAATTGAGTTGTCCAAGCATTTTGGAACCGATGAGTCCGGTAAATTCGTGAACGGCGTACTGGGCCGGATGATTCAAGAACTGGACCAAGTCAAACTGAAGTTGCGTCAGTCTTGAACTGTGCGCACTTAACGTAAAGGCCGCATCATTCCATCATAGTGGAGGAGAGATAAGGATGACAGCAGCAACGATTATTAGCGGTAAACAGATTTCCGAGGAAATTCGCAAGGGGATTGCGTTAGAAGTAGAACAATTGTCCAAGCAGAATGTACGTCCTGGTTTGGCTGTTGTACTTGTAGGTGATGATCCGGCTTCGCATGTTTACGTTCGTAACAAGGAAAAGGCATGTCAGGATCTGGGTTATTATTCGGAGGTGCATCGGCTATCCGCGGATTCCAGCCAAGAAGAAGTGCTGGCGCTGGTGGACAAGCTTAATGCCCAGGATTCCATTCACGGGATTCTGGTTCAGCTGCCTCTGCCCAAACACATCCATGAGAAAGCTGTCATCGACGCAATCTCGGTGGAGAAGGACGTGGATGGTTTCCATCCGGTTAATGTGGGTAACCTCGTAATAGGCGATGACAGCTTGCTTCCATGTACTCCAGCAGGTGTGATTGAAATGATTAAACGAACCGGCATAGAGATTGCGGGCAAGCATGCCGTTGTAATCGGCAGATCCAATATTGTGGGCAAGCCGGTGTCCCTCCTGCTTCAGCGGGAGAATGCCACGGTTACGATGTGTCATTCCAGAACTGCCAACATGGCCGAAATTGCTCGTCAAGCGGATATTCTGGTCGTCGCGATCGGCAGAGCCAATATGATCGATGCCAGCTATGTGAAACCTGGAGCCGTTGTCATCGATGTCGGGATGAATCGCCTGGAGAACGGAAAGCTTGCCGGGGATGTTGATTTCGAGAGCGTGAAGCAAGTGTCCGGCCCTATTACCCCGGTTCCCGGAGGCGTAGGCCCCATGACCATCACGATGCTGATGCAGAATACCTTGTTAGCCGCCAAAAGGCTGAATGGGTTGGCCTGATATGAAATCGGCAGATCCAGGACGCGTTTTATCCGTAAAGGATTTAAACCGTTATATCCGTATGAAAATGGAAGGCGACTCCCGGCTCTCAGATGTTTGGATCCGAGGTGAAATTTCGAATTTCACCCATCATTCCAGCGGTCACATGTACTTCACCCTCAAGGATGAAGGAAGCCGGATTCGTGCGATTATGTTTGCGACCCACAATCAGAGGCTCCCCTTTATTCCGAAGGAAGGCTCGCGGGTCATAGCTCGTGGAAACGTGTCGGTTTACGAACGGGATGGGCAGTACCAGTTCTATGCTGTTCAAATGCAGCCGGATGGTATCGGCAGTTTGTATTTGGCATATGAACAGTTGAAAGCCAAGCTGGAGGAGGAAGGTTTGTTTGCGGCTGATCGCAAGCGCCCCCTGCCGCTTTATCCCAAGACGATTGGCGTCATTACCTCGCCGACGGGAGCCGCTGTTCGGGATATTATGATTACCATTAGAAGGCGGTACCCTCAAGCGAGAACCATATTGTATCCCGTTCTGGTCCAAGGAAAAGGGGCAGCTCCTTCGATTGTTAAAGCGATTCGGACAATGAATGACATGGCTGAGGCAGACGTACTCATTGTAGGACGCGGCGGTGGATCGCTTGAAGAATTGTGGGCATTTAACGAGGAGATCGTAGCAAGAGCCATTTATCAATCGGACATTCCTGTCATATCGGCCGTTGGTCATGAGACGGATTTTACGATCGCCGATTTTGTTGCCGATCTCCGGGCAGCTACGCCAACTGCTGCAGCGGAGCTTGCGGTACCAAGCAGCGCAGAATTGAAGGGGCAGCTTGTTCAGGGACAGCGGCAGCTGAATCAGGGGCTTCAGCAGCGCCTGAAGCGGAGCCGTGAGCGTTTAGCTTCACTTCAGCGCTCTCCCGTCCTTGTTCACCCTCGCCGATACATGCTGCAGCATGCTGAGCGGTTGGACATGCTGTCACAGCGGCTGCACGGGAATTTGAAATCGCAGCTATCCCTGAGCCGTCAGCGGCAAAAATCACTGCATCAGGGGTTGATTCGGTACAATCCGCGCACGCAAGCGGAGTTTGCGGCGCGAAGGAAAGATCAGGCTAACCGCCAGTTAATGAATGCGATGCAGTCCATCATGAAATCCAGGCTGTCACAGCTTCAAACCGAAATGCGGCATCTCGATGCACTCAGTCCGCTTAAGATTATGTCCAGAGGGTATAGTCTGGTGTATGACGAGAAAGAGCAGAGACTCGTGAAGTCTTTAAAGGATGTGCAGTTGGGCGATTTGGTTAATGTGAGGGTCAGTGATGGACAGCTGCAGTGTCAAGTATGGGGAATGAAGGAGGATGAAGGGCATGGCGAATGAAACCGTGGAGATCAGTTTTGAAGAGGCAATGGCTCAGCTTGAGACCATTGTAGAGCAATTGGAAGATGGAGACGTACCTCTGGAGAAGGCCATCGATTTATTTCAACAGGGCATGAAGCTGTCGCAGATGTGCAGCCAAAAGCTGGAGCAGGTTGAGCAGAAGATCGAAATGATTGTTGAAGAAGGCGGGGAACTTAAGCGCAAGCCCTTTGGCGGGACGCTGGAGGAGACAGGTGAACTGGGTGAATAATAGACAACCGATCAATCAATATATGAATGAAATTTGTGACAGGCTTGATAGTGAGCTTACGAATCTTTTTCCTCCAAGTTGGAAAGTTCCTGAAACCCTTCACAAGTCCATGTCGTATTCTTTAATGGCAGGCGGAAAGCGTATGCGTCCGCTGCTTGTGATTGCTGCCTGCGAAGCGGGGGGCGGATCACGCGATGCCGCAATTCCGGTGGCATGTGCTGTTGAGATGGTCCATACATATTCGCTCGTACACGATGATCTGCCAGCGATGGATGATGACGATTACCGCCGAGGCAAACCGACAAATCACAAGGTATTTGGTGAGGCCAGTGCTATTTTGGCTGGTGACGCCTTGCTGACCCACGCTTTCTATAGCATAATTCAGGCTTCCAGACAGTTTGGCGTTCCGGCAGAACGCGTGCTGTCGATTGTGGAGGATCTTGCTGAGTATGCAGGGCCTCGGGGAATGGTAGGAGGCCAGGTTGCCGACATGGAGGGTGAACAAGGGTTGACGACGCTGGAGCAGCTGGAGTATATCCATCTGCACAAGACCAGTGATTTGATCATGTTCTCACTCATGGCAGGCGGGCATATCGCCGGATGCACGGAAGCCCAGATTGAGTCGCTTCGGACTTTTGGACACCACATCGGGCTTGCTTTTCAGATTCAGGATGATATTCTGGATCTGGTCGGGGATGAGTCCAAGCTTGGGAAGCCGGTACAGAGCGATGTGAAGCAGGAAAAAGTAACTTATCCGTACTTCATCGGTTTGGACCCATCAAGGCGAGAGGTTGAACGCCTGACAGCAGAAGCCAAGAGGGTTATCACCGAGGGGAATTTCAACGATCCATCCAGACTGCTCGAGATTGCAGATTTCTTGATGGCTCGGGACCACTAAGCGTGCATTACATGCATAAGGTTTTTTTGTGATATAATGTCTATTAATGGCTGATTCACAAGTCAGCCTCAGAAACGTAAACTTAATCAAGGAAAGCGGGGAGATTCTTCGTGCTTCTTCCAAATATCAAACATCCCAAACAACTAATGAACTTATCGGTGAACGAACTCGAGGATTTAGCTGTACAAATCCGTAATTTTCTAATTGAAAAACTGTCCGTTACCGGTGGCCATCTTGCACCGAACCTGGGAGTGGTTGAACTCACGCTGGCCTTGCACTATTGCTTTGACAGCCCTCGTGACAAGATGATTTTTGACGTGGGTCATCAAGCCTATGTACACAAAATCCTGACGGGTCGGATGGATCAGTTCGACACGCTCCGCAAATACAAGGGTTTGTGCGGCTTCGTTAAGCGTTCTGAAAGCGAGCATGATGTCTGGGAAGCCGGGCACAGCAGCACTTCGCTATCAGCTGCAATGGGAATGGCTATGGCACGCGATCTGAAGGGTGAGAACAATCGGGTTATCGCCATGATCGGGGATGGCGCCCTTACCGGCGGTATGGCGTTTGAGGCTCTCAATCATATTGGCCATGAGCAGAAAAAGCTGATAGTCATTTTAAATGATAATGAAATGTCGATTGCACCCAATGTGGGTGCCATGCATAACTATTTAAGCAAAATTCGTTCAGACCGCTTTTATCTTCGCGCTAAAGACGAAGTGGAGATGGTGCTGAAGAAGATTCCTGCCATCGGCGGGAAATTGGCAAAGACTGCGGAGAAGATGAAGGACAGCCTCAAATACATGATGGTTCCCGGCGTTCTGTTCGAGGAGCTTGGCTTTACGTATTTGGGACCTGTGGACGGACACGATCTGAACAAGCTGATCGATACGTTAAATCAGGCTGACAACGTAGATGGACCTGTTCTGGTTCATGCGGTAACCACCAAAGGCAAGGGTTACCGTCCTGCAGAATCAGATTCTCATAAATGGCACGGAATTACGCCTTATAAGATTGAATCCGGCCAAGTTCTTAAAGCCGTAGGAAATCCGATGTACACGGAAGTGTTCGGGCAGACTTTGGTTGAGCTGGGTGAGCAGGACAAACGCATCGTGGCCGTTACGCCAGCGATGCCAGGCGGGTCCGGCTTAATCCCGTTCAGCAAAAAATTCCCTGACCGGATGATTGACGTGGGCATCGCCGAACAGCATGCAGCAACACTGTGCGCAGCAATGGCAATGGAAGGCATGAAGCCTGTATTTGCCGTGTATTCGACGTTTATGCAGCGCGCTTATGACCAGATCGTGCACGATATTTGTCGTCATAACGCCAACGTTATGTTTGCGATTGATCGCGCCGGCTTTGTTGGCGCTGATGGCGAAACACACCAAGGGGTATACGACGTGGCCTTTATGCGTCACATCCCGAATATCGTCATTATGATGCCGAAAGATGAGAATGAGCTTCGTCATATGATGAAAACAGCTCTCGACTATAATGAGGGTCCGATTGCATATCGTTACCCTCGGAACAACGTTCGTGGTGTCCCGATGGATACCGAACTGGTACCCATTCCTATCGGAACTTGGGAAATCGTTCGTCCGGGTGAAGGATATGCCATTTTGGCTTCGGGCCCGATGGTACAATTAGCCGAGGAAGCGGCCGAGCAGCTTAAGCGGGAAGGCATTTCGGTAGAAGTCGTTAATGCACGGTTCCTTAAACCGCTCGATGGAGAGATGCTCAAGAATTTGGCAGAGACTGGTACGTCCATGCTGGTTCTAGAGGAGGTTTCCCAAGCGGGCAGTATGGGCAGTGCGGTTCTGGAGTATTTTGCAGAACAGGGAATACATGATGCAGTCGTATCCTTAATGGGCATTGAGGATCGGTTTATCGAGCATGGAAGCATTCCGCAGCAGCGTGAAGAAGTAGGGCTGACCCTGGAATCGGTGTGTCAGGAAATCCGGAATTTGAAGACCGCTCGGACCGCTGAGCTTGGCAAGAGAAGTTTTATGTCTTAGTAACGATCGGGAGTATAATATGGATTCATCTCAGAAAGAACGGATTGATGTCTTGCTCGTGGAGCAGGGATATTATGAAAGCAGGGAAAAAGCCAAAGCTGCGATTATGGCGGGACTGGTCTACGCTGGAACCGAGCGGATCGAGAAGGCCGGCATGAAAATCCCGAGGACGTCAGAACTGAAAGTCAAAGGCTCTGTTCATCCGTTCGTCAGTCGTGGGGGCTTAAAGCTTGAGAAGGCGATTCGTGAATTCGATATCGATATGAAGGAGCGCACGATGCTGGATATCGGCTCTTCGACTGGCGGCTTTACGGATTGCGCACTCCAGCACGGGGCAAGTTATGTATATGCAATTGACGTTGGCTATAATCAGCTGGACTGGTCATTGCGTAACGATGAGCGCGTGTGTGTCATGGAGCGAACGAATTTCCGATATATGACACCGGAGGATTTGAAGGGCCCACCGCCTAATTTCGCAAGCATTGACGTGTCGTTTATATCCCTCCGCATTATTTTGCCACCATTGAAAATGCTGCTGGGTAAACCCGGAGATGTTGCCGCTCTGATCAAACCTCAATTTGAGGCAGGGCGGGAGAAGGTCGGTAAATCCGGCGTGGTTCGGGATCCGAAGGTTCACAAGGAAGTTCTAACGCAGGTGCTGACTTTTGCTGAAGAGATAGGGTTCAAATTGAAAAATCTTACTTTCTCACCGATTACCGGAGGGGAAGGAAATATTGAATTCCTGGCCCACTGGCGTTTAGAGCCGGAGGTTTCTGAAGTTTCGGAAGCACCGATTCAGGGAGATGGACAAGATGCTGTCCACTTGAGTCAATGGATTGACACCGTTGTAACACAAGCGGCTCATACATTTACGGGAAACTCATCGAAATGATGGGTTTCTTTTGCTGAAAAAGAGGAATTTATGTTCTCATCCGCGAATACAAAATTCGAGGTGAGAGGATGAATGAGCGTTATGATTGGTTATTAATGATATTGCTTGGTGTCGTCATTGCCTTGCTTATCGGCTATAGGCTGAATCGTTGGCTGATGTCACCATCACCGGACCGGCTGCCGGGTATCCCGATCAATGAGCGAATACCAGATCATCCAGCGATTGGGATGCTTGAAGAAGAAGGATATGATGTGGTTGGGGGTAAAGTAAAAATAAACTTATCTTTCGAAACGGGACAGAGGCCGATCCATAGTCGTCTGTTTGTCGATTATGTTGCATCCGATGACAGCGGTGAGCTGTATATGGTAAAGGTGTCGCGGGACCGAATGCCGGTCGATTGGACAGGCTCGGGCATCCGTGACCGGCTCATGCCATTTTTGCTGCTGTATCCGGAATGTGCCGGGCTGCTCTATATCGATATGAATGAACAGGTCATTCACCGTTTAGGTTTAGATTGGTCAGACGAAGAATGGATCGGCAATGATGAATACAACAGTTAATACTCAGGAGGCTCTTTATGAAGGGACAACGCCATATTAAAATCAGGGATATAATTACCCACCATGATATTGAGACACAGGATGAGCTTGTGGATGCTTTGCGTGCTGAGGGTTTTCAAGTTACACAGGCTACGATCTCACGAGATATAAAAGAACTGCTGCTCATTAAGGTGCCAACGGATGATGGGCGTTACAAATACTCCATGCCGACTGATCAGCGTTACAATCCTGTACAGAAGCTCAAAAGAGCGCTGATCGATAATTTCGTATACATCGATCGTACCGGAAACCTTGTCGTCATGAAATGTTTGCCTGGAACAGCCAACTCGGTTGCGGTACTGCTGGATAATATGGAGTGGTCCCAAATTATGGGAACCATCTGCGGAGATGACACCATATTGTTAATTTGCCGTACGGAGGCCGATGGGGAACACGTTGTATCCCAGATCAATAAATTCATATCGTAAGTCAATGTCCTATATATAAGCAGGCTGTGGAGGTGTTAAGCATGTTAAACACGTTATCCATTCGTAATTTGGCAGTTGTTGAGAGTGTGGATGTGCAATTTTATCCGGGGTTTCATGTCCTTACAGGGGAGACTGGGGCGGGTAAATCCATTATTATCGATGCGCTTGGGTTAATTGCAGGCGGGCGCGGTTCTGCTGAGCTGATTCGCTACGGCTGTGACAAGGCGGAGATCGAAGCCTTATTTGAGCTTCCCATTGATCATCCGGTATGGAATACGCTGAAGGAGCTGGGTGTGGAAGCGGATCGGGAGGAACATTTGCTGATCCGAAGAGAGCTGACAGCCCAAGGGAAAAGCACGTCCCGTATTAACGGACAGCTTCTGAATCTAAGTATGCTCCGTGAAGTCGGCGAGAAACTGATTAATATCCATGGTCAGCATGAGCATCAAAGTTTGCTGCGTTCAGAGCAGCATATGAGCTTGTTGGATACGTACGGAGATAAGGTCATAGGACCTGCCAAGCGTAAATACCAGGAGCTGTACTCCGAGTTTAGTAAAGTGGAAAGAGAGCTTAGGGACCTGCAGGAGACCAGCCAAAAGGCGTATCAAATGCTGGATATGTATCGTTTTCAGCTGGAGGAAATAGCGGCAGCCGAGCTAAAAACAGGCGAAGACGAGGAACTTTCCGATGAGAGGACCAAGCTGTCCCATAGTGAGAAAATGATGGACTCCGTAGCAGGAGCATACGACCTCTTGTACGGGGCCTCGGGTCTCGAATCCGTCAGCCGGGCACTGTCGAAATTGGAAGATGTATCTGCTTATGACGAGAAGGGGTTAAAGCCGCTGGTCGAACAGCTTCAATCTGCGTATTATCAGCTTGAGGATGCCGTATTCCAGCTTCGCGATTATCGGGACGGGATTGAATTCAATCCCGAGCGGCTTAACGACATTGAGCTTCGTTTAGATATGATATCCGGATTACGCCGAAAATATGGGGATAATGTGGAGCAAATTCTGGAATACTACGTTAGAATTCAGCAGGAAACTGACATGCTGGAAAACAAGGACGAATTTATTCAAGCGTTGGAGCAGCGACGGGATGAGCTATTGAGCGTGCTTTTGGTTAGTGCTAAAGAGCTCAGTATTACCCGCAAGCAGTGCGCGCAGGATTTGGCACGACAAGTGGAAGGCGAGCTGAAGGATCTTCAGATGGAGCGAACCTCTCTGGAGGTACGTTTAGAGCTGCAGGTGGATCCTAACGGATATGAATATGAAGGACATCGAGTACGGCTGACCAAACAAGGAATGGATACAGCGGAATTCCTCATATCCGCCAATCCGGGAGAACCGCTGCGTCCGCTTGCCAAGATTGCTTCAGGCGGTGAAATGTCCAGAATTATGCTGGCGATGAAGAGTATATTTGCCCGTCATGATCAAATTCCGGTCTTAATCTTTGATGAAGTCGATACGGGTGTTAGCGGCAGAGCAGCCCAATCGATTGCTGAGAAGCTGTTTTTGCTGGCCAAAACCTGTCAGGTGTTCTCCATTACGCATTTGCCTCAGGTGGCTTGTATGGCGGATCATCAGTATCTAATCGAGAAGAAACTTGAAGCCTCCAGAACGATGACCCAAGTGGAGAACCTGACGGAAGAGGGGCGTGTAAAAGAGCTTGCACGGATGCTTGGCGGAGTCGAAATCACGGAAAAGACGCTGCATCATGCCCAGGAAATGCTCAATCTGGCGGCAGCGCAAAAGGCTTCCAGAAAGGCTTTGGGTCAATGATTGACAGTTATAAAACCTTAAGGGCAGGGTAACTTAAAGGTACGCAATTGGCGACCACCTTTTCGTCAAGCGAAAGAAGAAAAAGGGAGCGTGACAGCCATTGAAGCCTAACCTCAGGAGAAAACTGCTCGGTTTCGTTCTTGCTTTCCTTCTTTGTTTCCTTGGATCTGCTGATCCTGTCCAATCTTTTGCTTCATTGCCTGATGAGCTTAGGTTGATTTCCGGTCAGCAGTCCCGCCTGGATGTTGCCATGCCCGTTCAAGCACTCGCTTCAGTAGATCGTCCGGATGTCGTGCAACTCAACGGCTCCAGCGAATCGCAGCTTCAAGTATCATTGAAGCATCCGCTGCACTTAAATCCTCAGCAAAGCGGAAAAGCTGAAGTTACACTGAAATTATTCGGTAAAATTCCTCTGAAGACTGTACATGTCAAAGTGATGCCTGAACTCAAGGTAATCCCGGGTGGTCAAACCATCGGTGTCAAAGTGAAATCCTCTGGAATTCTCGTGGTTGGTCATCACCTGGTACGCGTTCAAAACGGTGCCAAAGTGTCACCCGGAGAAGCAGCAGGTTTAAAACTTGGCGATCTGCTTATGACGATGGATGGCAAGCCGCTTAATGACGTAACTAAGGTTGCAGATCTCGTGGAGAAGGCGGGCAAAGCCAAGCGGCCACTGGATATCTCTTTTAAGCGGGGCGGTAAAGAAATGAAGACCAAGCTGAGTCCAGCTTATGACCAGGAAGATCAAAGCTGGCGCCTTGGCCTCTATATCCGTGATTCTGCCGCAGGTGTAGGCACCTTGACCTTCTATGCACCCCACCAGAAAGTCTATGGCGCCCTGGGCCATGTCATCACCGATATGAATACTCAAACCCCTATTGAGGTTGGAAGTGGCCAGATCGTTCAGTCTAACGTCACGTCCATTAGCCGTAGTGAAGAAGGCGAGCCGGGAGAAAAACGGGCAACCTTCACGAAGGACGGCAAGATTTTGGGCAACGTCGAGCGTAACACCCACTTTGGCATTTTTGGTAAAATGAATGATCTGCCGGATCACGGGGTTTATCAGGAGCCGATACCGGTTGCCATGTCTCATGAGGTTCAGGAAGGCCCAGCCGAGATTTTGACCGTTGTTGAAGGTCAGGAAGTCGAACGCTTTACAGTTGAGATTGTTCATGTGTCCAAACAGGACGTTCCGGCAACGAAAGGGCTTGTGCTGCGCATTACGGACCCAAGGCTGCTCAAGAAGACAGGCGGTATCGTACAGGGCATGAGCGGCAGTCCAATCGTCCAAGACGGTAAGCTGATTGGAGCTGTAACCCACGTGTTTGTGAATGATCCCAAATCGGGATATGGATGCTTTATTGAATGGATGCTTCAGGATTCCGGTGTACTACAATCTACAGAGTCAACTCCTCAAAATCTTAAGGCAGGTTAATGCCTTGAGATTTTTTGTCGTAAAAGAACGAAATACAGATTAATTTGAAACAAAATATTTAATTATAAATCAACTTCAAAAAAAAATAAAGAAAAATAATTTTCGACAGAAGGAATTTAAATAAGCATGTCGAAAACTTTAAACACAAGAAAATGTTCTAAACTAATCACTGATCTGATAAAGGAGGAGCACGAATTGCAAAAGATCGAAGTATTATTGGCAGATGACAACCGTGAGTTTACAAACCTGCTTGGTGAATACATTTCGGATCAACAAGACATGGTGGTATCCGGAATCGCTTATAATGGCGAAGAAGTATTGAACATGATTGAGGAATCAGGAAAAGCACCAGATGTGCTAATCCTTGATATTATTATGCCTCATCTGGATGGACTTGGCGTACTTGAGCGTTTACGCGATATGAACCTGTCTCCACAGCCGAAAGTCATTATGCTCACGGCATTTGGTCAGGAGAATATTACTCAGCGTGCTGTGCAATTGGGTGCCTCTTATTATATTCTGAAGCCGTTTGATATGGAGGTTCTGGCTAGCCGCATTCGCCAGCTGGTTGGATCGCCAAGCAATATCTCGTCCAGCACGCCGTTTTCAAGCATGAAATCCAATGTGGTTCCTATGGGCAAGGGCAAGAATTTGGATGCGAATATCACATCGATTATTCACGAAATTGGCGTTCCTGCTCATATCAAAGGTTACCAATATTTGCGGGAAGCGATTACCATGGTATACAACAATATCGAAATTTTGGGTGCGATAACCAAAACACTGTATCCGGCAATTGCCGAGAAGTTCAAAACAACGCCTTCCCGAGTGGAGCGTGCCATCCGTCACGCTATTGAAGTGGCCTGGACGCGCGGCAATATCGATTCCATCAGCCATCTGTTTGGTTATACGATCAACATCAGCAAATCCAAACCAACAAACAGCGAGTTCATCGCGATGGTGGCAGACAAGCTGAGAATCGAGCATAAGGTCTCCTGAAAGCAAGAGCCGTAAGGCTTTTAGCGTGTCAAGGGCTATTGCAGTTTTGGCTATAAATATCCGAAAGCGGACGTTTTGAGCCAATAAATATCGAATGAGTAAGCCAACAAATACCGCTTGTTTATTGGGTTCCCAACAACCCTATAAAGGAGTGGTATTTCTTATGACAGACATGGAATTTCACATCGACAATTTTATGCTTTATTGCAGTTCCAAGAATCTTTCCCGCAAGACTTTGGCATCCTATGAACAAAGCCTTAAGCTGTTTACTCTGTTCCTGAAGCAGAGCTTTGATATTGAAGATGTGAAGAAAGTGCAATCGGGACATATTCGCCAATACATCAAGTATCTGCGGGAGCGGGGCAAGTACACGGTCGTCAACAAGGAAGAAAGCAAGAACATTAATCATCCCGATAACCGAAGCGATTATAAGAAGGACATATCGACGACAACCATAGCCAACTACGTTCGGAACATTAAAGTGTTTTTCAATTATCTGTACCACGCCGAGCGGGAAATTCCAAAGAATCCAGTGGACAGTATCGACAACCCTAAGCCTGAACGGAAGATGAAGAAGATACTGACGCCTGATGAAATCAAGCGAGTATTAAAGCAGTTTGATTCATCAACCATTCACGGCTACAGGAACTATATTATTACCAAGCTATTGCTGGATACGGGAATGCGAATTGGAGAATGCCTGTCCTTATTCCCAGAGCATTTTGACTATACCCCAATAAGAGCATCTTAATCACGAATCCGAAGAATAAGCAGGAGCGATATGTGTACTTCTCGTTCAAGCTGGCTAATGACATGAAACAGTGGATGAAGTACAAGGACAGATATTCAGAAAGCCCGTTCTTGTTTCCGACGACCAGAGGAACGCAACTTGAAGTACGCAATTATGAAAGAGTATTGCGCGAAGCGGGAGAACGGGTAGGGTATCCATCCATCCTCATCAACTGAGGAATAACTTTGCTAAGTACTATATCTTGAATAACGGGGACTGATTCAGCTTGTGCCGCATTCTGGGGCATAGCTCGGTCGAAGTAACTCAAAAAGCTTATCTAAGTATCAGAAGCATAGTCCTATCGCGCATATGGACGGGATTTGATTGCGGAGTGAAGCTCTAGGAGGCGTTTTTAGGCTCTTGAGGTTAGGAAAGCGGGGGGATTCTTAATAGATCGGGTTAAAAACCGTAATATTGTTCTCACCTCTTGAACGGATTGTAGCCCGCACAGAATATGAAAACAATGGATGCTGAATGCGGAAATGAATTAGACATTCACTCTAATCACAACACTCAATCACAATAGGAGCTTACTATTCTGGAAACTGAAGTTCATGGTAAGATGAGGAAAACCATGAGTGGAGTGATTTGCAATGAGGAAAGGAACTTGCAGGGATGAGTTATTGCTTGCAACGAGAGCGATAGTTAAAGCTAAGGGTGATAATCGGTTTACGCCTAAAGAAGCAATTGAGTTTATGAAGAAAAACAATACGACCTATGCTGAATCGACCATCAGCACTCATATCACTTCTAGGTGTTGCAGTAATGCCAAGAAACATCACGCTGTTACTTACAACGATTATGAAGCCCTAGGTAATGGTGTATATAAGCTTATCAATCCATAGGAGTGGACAATCATTGAAATCAAATTCGGCAAGGTCTAAAGATTATTATAGGCTAATAAGGATCAAACCAGATGACTACAGCTATACAGTTGGAAGGCACAGATATGTATTGAAATTCGAATCTGTTGTGCCAAGGAACTGTATGAGTGTAGCCATAATTCAGATGAATGGATCAAGTACAGATTGGAAGGATGCCAACAAACTAGATTGGAGTCCTGATCCGACTATTGGGAAGGTATTATGCTGGTGTAATGATAATGAGCAGGAAATCTTTGATAAAATTTACTGCTTAAATCTGTGGTCGTATGCTGATCCTCAACCACGAGGACTCAGGGGAAAGGGGAACGCTGAACTTAATCATGCCGTGAACGATAAATGGATTACTAAAATATGTAAGAATGTCGACTACGTAATCATCGCTCATGGGGATTGTAACGGCGTGGATTCCCATGTCTTCAAGCAGCGCAAAGAGCAATTGAATAAACTCCTTCGGGGATGTGACCTTTATCATGTTGGGGAGCTAACCAAGAAAGGGAATAACCCAAGACATGGCCGCGGATGGAATGGCGATCCTTCTCTAAATCCGTTATAAATTAGCTCGTTACATTGCCTGTCAAGGGAGAGATGCATTCAGTTCAACCTTAACAGGCAGAGCGATCCACTGACACTTGTCCTAATTCCTTGGCTGACAATTGGATGAATTACGCCATGCTGACGGTGTGCAGAGGGCTTGATCCATGCGTGACCTTCTTTGGGGGGCTAGATATTGCCTAACTCTAACTTGGGAGGTGTACAAACTCTTCATCAAGTTCTCTTAACAGAATTGAAGCTGATTCGTTATCTGTTATGAGTGAATACGTTATGTCGCGGCAAGTATCGTCTGATAAATGGTAATTACCAGCAATAAACGCTTGAAGTAATCTAATGTTCCTTCCAGTCATTTCTGATAATCGTTCTAAGGAATATCCACCTTTATGGAAGGCGTTTAATAATTGTCGAAGTTCGTCCTCTGCATTGATCATCGAAGTCATCCCTTTCTGCTTAATTCATCAATGGCAGCTTTCTTCCTTGCCCATGTATCTCTCCGAACTCTGAGCTTCTTAATTAAGCTGTTTACTTCCTCGATGAATTCCTCATGCTCCAGTACGCTCATCTCTACGATTTCGTCCACTTCCTCATACATTACTCCCGCTGGCGAATATGCCTTGAGGTTCAGATGCATTCGATGTGACGGTTCGATTAAGTCGAAGTTCTTGATGGAGGGTGTTATTCCGCAAATCGTAAACGGTCGCGGATCATTTCGGTAGTAATCCACCTGAAAAGCTTCGATTGGAACGGCCATGACTTGTGCGATTTTGGAGAGTACCGACGCTTTCAGCCCGTGTTGTTTTCCTGACTCGAATCTTGATAGCGTCGAGGGAGAGGTTTCAACTTTTTCCGCCAAAGCGTTAATCGAAAACATGCCTGAATTGAATGCTTCCGCTTTCTCGCGGATGAATTTGTGAATCTCGCCTGCCGTTTCAAAGCTTTGAAGCTGCTTTAAGTCATCGCTAGAAGTTTGGTAAGGAATCATTCCCATCAGCTACACGTCCTTTCTAATTGATATCATAACACTTTTGTTTCAAAAATGCAATAGTATGTATTGCAAAAGTGAATATAAGTGGATATAATATGTCTAAATCAAACGACACAGATGCAGTATGTTCAATTTCCTGCGATACAATCGAGGAACGGGAAGGAGCAACATCGGAAGTGCCGTCACAACGGAGGATGATAGTAATGGAAAGATGGAGGATGGAGTTTGAACGTGTATGGGGAAACGGGCAAGCTGATGAACTTGATTCGCTCGCTGTCGATGATCGTTTCCCGCAAATCAAGTATCATTTGATCGATTCAGTTGACTGGTATGGGGAGATCATTGATTATGCAGATGATCTTTTTGATAAGGCATTTGAACGTCTGCATACGGTCTTTACCGATGTTGGACCCTTTAACGATACAAGAGTAAATGCGATCTATACCAATCCACTGGTACAAGTGATCGTCAGCCGTGCTATTGAAAGGCTGGCTACACTCTATTGGTACACTAGGCCAAGCAGAGATGATCTCTATCAGGAGTCATTTATAATAGCCAGGAAGATGACGAAAAGCTATTATCGAAAGCATAGTCAGACAGAAGTCATCGCTTATAACTATCTTGGTTATTTGCGCAAGTATCTCTATTTAAAGCTTAAGCGGTACTACTTTACAAATTGACTTGGCTACAAAAGAAAAGGGAATTAGTACGCCAGGTTCAGACGAGTTGGCAATCAATATCACATTCACAGATGACAAGCGCGGAGTAATCACATATTACAACCAAGGCTCGGAGAGCCCTGTTCCCTTCAAGTTTGTAAAATCCAGTGATACGCAGCTAATGACAATGCTCGGAAGCGAGGAAAAGCCGCTTATTCTGACCTTGTATGACTCAGGTGTTTTGGGCTATAAGACTAATGAGCAAAGGATTAACCTTGAAAGAAATGGCGAAGGCCAAGCGATTAGTGAAGGAGTTGAATTGATTAGCGGATTCAACGGTAAATGGTGCGATTCGCTACAAGTGCTATGCTTCGAAATAAAGCTGGATGGAGATTCAGGCGGCACACTCAACTCCTATCAAGAGCGGGAACCATATCAGGAATCTTTCGGCATTACATACATGGATGAGTATCAAATCGTTATTAAGATTAATGATACGAAGCAGGCTGAGCTTGAATTAAGCGATGATAAGAAGAAGATGACCTACGCGACCGATTCACAAACTGAAACAATGAAACGACAGAAATAGCGCCTACGTGGCGCTTTTCTTTTGGTTAAAAGCAGGGTTATTACCTATTTCTGTCGAACGTTTAAATGAATTTCAATTTAGATTCCTCTAAGTACGTCTATGTCGGTTCAAGAAAAGCAAATATTATTTCTTTTTTGGGAGTGCAGTTAAATGTCAAGCGTTATAGATCAACATAAGAACACGTTACGAAGATATCTAAAGAAACAAAATGCATTGGTTCACTTTTAGGTGATTTTGAAGTACAAGAAGAGCTGGGGCAAGGAGGAAATGCTTTAGTTTTTTCTGCAATGTGGGGAAGGACACTTGTTGCAATAAAGTTTCTTGCAGAAGATTGTGCAAATGAAATTACAACTAGGCATTATAGGTTTTTAACCGAAGTTCGAGAAATAATAAAGCTATCAGATTCACAAGCCGTTGTCCCGATTTTTCACTATGGTCATTTAACAGTGGAGAATAGCACATTTCCATACATGGTCATGAAGAAATATCCTGATACACTGAACACATGGAGAAAAAAGAATGAAATCAAAGAGATCGGAAATGTTATCCCCATAGTTGAGCAACTTATTTTTTGTCTTGATAAGATTCATAGCAATAATATAGTTCATCGTGATATTAAGCCTCAGAATCTTCTAATTGATGAAAACAACGATGTAGTGCTTGCGGACTTCGGAATCTCATGGTTTGATCCTGAACATTATGAACGACTAGTTAAAACCGAGAAGAAGGATCGCCTAGCTAACTTTGGCTATTCTGCGCCAGAACAGTTTCAAGCAAACCCTGATCCAAGGCCTACAATGGACTTGTTTGCAGTCGGTCAGTTAATTCAATGGCTGGTTCAGGTGATACTGTAAGAGGTGTAAATAGAACTAAATTAACAAGTGTACATGAATCTTTCAAACCTTTAGATTCAGTTGTTGATCTGCTTCTTCAGTACGAGCCATCAAATAGACCACAAAGTGCCAAAGAGTTATCCAAACTTATTCATACTGCGCTTAACCCTCCTGTGATTCGAGAAAGTGAGGAAGACAAAGTAATAAATACTCTAAGAAGGTTCGATGATATTATCAGATCTGCTTGTCCAGGGAAGAGAGGACTAGTTAGGATTACAGAAAAACAAAAGATTGATTACATTATGAAAAGGTTAGCCGAGGAGTACAGTAAACTACGATTATGGTGGACTCAAGGCTCTTCAGATTGTCCTATTGAGAACATACGACAGTTGGATGAGCATATTTGGATATTTGATAGTAGTGAATGTCGTATTGAAGAAATTTGGGTGAAAAAAGACAGTGGTCTCGATCACCAATATATACTGTTACAATGTGGTCCCATGCCTCGATTTGGTATTTATGAAGATTTTGGACAAAAAACGGAAGAAGCAGCATGGTTTCTTGATAGATATATAACAAGACAGGAATACGATGATGGTTATGCAGCAATAGACGGGAAAGTTGAAAAAATTGATGGAAGGGCTGAGATTCGTATAAGAGAGTTTGAACGTGATTTTCTCTTTGTCGCCACTTTCGCAAATCCTATAAATGTTGACATGAATCGTAATAGGAATAGAGAAGTAGTAGATGATGTATATCACGCAATCAAAGATGCAGGTGAGATACTTGAGAGTGAACTTAGAAAAATCGATAAATTAAAGCGCCATCCAGTATCTGTTATGATGAGTTAGAACAATATTGTCCAATAAATTTATTTAATGAGGGACATAACGATATGTTGGATCAAAGTATGGCTGATGAAGAATGCAAATACTCTCAAGCCTATACTTTCTAGGACTCGCGGTGTATCAATATGTCTCACGACATTTAAGGTGTGTGGTTACATGATCTCTTTTATAATTACTAGCCTATTATAACAATCAGAAAATCAGAGATAAGTAAAGCAGACCTAATCTAAAGCAGGCATTTGGACATTTCGATACAGTAAATACCATGGAGATCACATCGGCAATTAGCTCTTTTATTCCAATAATTCATTTTTCAAGACTAGTGCCCACGGGGCACTTTCTTTTTCTAAATGCAGGAAATTAGTCTGAATAAGTCGAAAGTTATGATATAAAGTACCATTGAGGTGAGTCTATTGAGGATTTCGAGACTTCGTATCCGTAACTTTAGGGGCATAAAAGAAGGCGAGTTATTGTTAAATCCAAAGACAGTGCTTGTTGGAGATAATAACATAGGTAAGTCTTCAGTATTGGAGGCTATTGATCTTGTCCTTGGACCAGACAGGTTATCAAGACCTTCAGTGATTAATGAGCATGACTTCTATGCAGGAGAATATCTCGGCAGCGAGAGTAACCTCGTAGAAATAAATATTGAAGTAGTTGTAGTCGATTTGACTGAAGACCAGCAGAGGCATTTCAGGAACCATTTAGAATGGTGGCATAATGAAAAACAAACTATCCTGGATGGCCCACCACCAGAATCTACAGATGAAGAAAAGGTTGTTCCAGCATTACGTGTTTCTTTTACAGGGAGATATGATGAGGACGAAGACGACTTCATTGGTAAGACTTATTTTGAATCACCAATGAAAGATGATGGTTCACGAGACATTTTTGGTACAAAGGATAAACGTCTTTGTGGTTTCTTATTACTACGCACTCTTAGAACAGGTTCGAGAGCACTCAGTCTAGAGAAGGGCTCACTCCTCGACATTATAGTTCGTTTGAAAGAAATAAACCTCCCAATGTGGGAAGAGGTATTAGTTAAGCTTAGGAAGATAACTGTTGCAGACGATCCCGCTTTAGGTGTTACTGAAATTCTGACTTCTGTACAGGAGGGCTTGAGAGCATTAGTTCCATCGGAATGGGCTGATAAGCCTCATTTTCGCGTTTCCGATTTGACACGTTCCAGTATGAGAAAGGCACTAACCGTATTTATGGGGACAGGTGCTGTCCGTAGCGATGGCGAGGAATACGCTGCACCTTTTCAATATCAAGGAACAGGGACTATTAATACGCTTGTGCTGACTTTGCTGTCCATGATTGCAGAGCTCAAAAACAATGTTATATTTGCTATGGAAGAGCCAGAAATTGCGATTCCACCGCATACCCAAAAAAGGATTATTCACAGTATCATAGCTAAATCATCTCAAGCCATCTTCACATCTCATTCTCCTTATGTGTTGGAGGAGCTTGATCCTTCTGAAATTCTTGTCATAACGAGGCAGCATGGAATACTTTCTGGCAAACCCGCTCAATATCCTCCAAGTGTGAAACCAAAAGCATATCGGGATGAGTTTAGGAGAAGATTCTGTGAGGCATTACTTACACGAACTGTATTAATAACAGAAGGTAGAACGGAGTACGATTCATTTCCAGCGGCGGCAAGAAGATTGCAACAGTTACTCCCGTTCAAGTACAGGACACTTGAGGAACTAGGAATAGCTATTATTAATGCTGAAGGGGAGTCAAAAGTAGCCGCGTTGGGAGCTTATTTTAGAAGCATAGGTAAGTCAACCTTGGCTGTTTTTGATAAGCAAACTGATGAAAGTAAAAAGCTAATTGATCTTGCAGTCGACCATCCTTTCGAAGCTCAAGAAAAAGGGTTTGAAGACTTGATAGTTAATGGTTCTGGTATTGCGGCTTTACGGCGTTATGCAAAATCAGTAATTGAAGCGGGAGAATGGCCTACCCATTTATCTAAAGTCACTGTAAGTAGCACCGATGAGGAACTTAAAAAGAGTCTCCGAGAATTCTTCAAGCAGTCAAAAGCTGCTGGCGTAGCATCTGACTTTATTAACCAGTGTGAAGAAGCTGAGATGCCAGGCTTTATCAAGGATACATTACAAGCTATACAAGCAATTATCGAATCACGAGCTGGCAATTCAGGAGATATTGAAGAGGATGATGACGATCTACTGGATTAATGGCGAAATAAGAGGCGGGAGGGAATCGGATGTTTGAACTCTCGGATCAAAAGAAGAGATTGCTAAATACAAACGGCCCCTTGTTAATTTTGGGAGGGCCTGGTTCTGGGAAGACAACAATTGCTTTATTGAAGGCGAATCAAATAATTGAGCAGGGTGGTTTGAGTAAGGGACAACTGGTTTTATTTCTAAGTTTTGCACGAGCAACTGTTTCTCGCGTTGAAGAACAGGTCGGCCAAATGATATCAACTGATAATAAAAAGCATATTGAAGTTAATACATATCACGGATTTATCTGGGGGATATTACGGAGTCATGGGTACTTGTTGAACTCCAAGTCACCGTTAAAGCTGCTGACACCGCCTGAAGCTGCATCCAGATTTGCGAATATCAGCAACGAACAGAAAGCGGCTGAGAAAAAGCGATTATTTGATGTCGAGGGAATCGTACATTTTGATTTGTTTGCAAGTTTGGGGGCAGAACTACTATCACGAAGTAACTCCTTGGCAAGGATTATCTCTGATGCTTACCCTGTTGTTATTCTTGATGAGTTTCAGGACACTAACCTGGATGAATGGAGCTTTATTAAAGAATTAGGCAAGAGGAGTAGACTGATAGCTCTAGCTGATGCTGAACAAAGAATATATGAATTCAGAGGGGCTGATCCAGCACGAATCTCAGAGTTCATTAAGCAATATAGCCCGCAGCAGTTTGATTTTGGCTCGGAGAATAATCGAAGTAGCGGAACCGATATAGCCACTTTTGGTAATGACCTGTTAGCTGGCCGAAATAAAGAAAAGAAATACAACAATGTACAAATAGTAACGTATCCATTTCGTAAAGGGGATTGGGTTCATTTTGATGTTAAAGTGGCAGCCATTAAAGCAGTTAGGAAATTAATTGCAGCAGGTCAAAAGAGTAAATGGTCGGTTGCGGTGCTTGTACCTACTAAGAGACTGATGATAGAAGTGTCTGATTACTTCAGTGAAACTCAGAATATAAGGAACAAGACATTGAGAAGAATTCCTCATGAGGTTGCCCTTGAAACAACGGGACCATCACTTGCTGCGATTCTTATCGGGGAATTATTAGATTTAGGTGTTGCTAAGGTAAATGGTCTGAATCAATTAATAAAAAACTTATGTGAACACATTCGGGGAAGGAATGGGAATGAGCCTCCGAGCAAGGCAAACTTGGAATTGTCAACAGCTTTGTTGGATTATCTAGCGACAGGTAAAATTCGCGGAACAAAGCGACAAAGCATAATAAACGATTGCAAAGCCATAAATGATGCCATTTATGATTTGGAATATAGCGGGAATCCCAGTGAAGACTGGATTCAAATAGTCGATATCTTGTCCAAGTCCAGTTCAGATGTCATAAAACAGGTTGTTGTCGATTCCAAGTATCTTAGAATACTTCACAAGGGGTCAGAACTTAGGTCTAGTCTTTCAACATTGTGGCGATCTTACGGTTCGTATAGAGGAGCGGGACAAGCAATAAGGTTATCCTTGCTTCAGGAATACTTTTCCTCATCGACGAAAGAATATAGAGGAATTCATATTATGACCATTCACAAGTCCAAAGGTAAGGAATTCGATGAAGTCATAATTTACGAAGGACTATTTCAAGGTAAAATTGTAAATACGATCGGTGGGACCAAATCTATAGAGCAATCACGATTGAGTCTTCGAGTTGGAGTTACACGAGCCAGACAAAACACAACAATTATAACTCCAGCGAGTGATATGTGCCCTTTTTTATAATTCATTACTAACTTGGACTATGCAAACTGAGTTGTGATAATTCTTGTCAACGGTGGTAGATACTTATGTATGTAAACTCTGTAATTATTGAAAAGATTGAGTATGATGGAACATTAAAAACAGTCCAGCTCAATTCTGCTGTTGCTGGTCAACTGATAATATCTTTCCCGAATGAGTATGATGAAAAGCGTAGCGGCCCATTCTACTTTCACAATCGCCAGCATGATAGAATATTAAGGAAGACTGCAAGAACTAATGGTGCAAGAAAATTAAATTCGAACCATCTTCGTACGAGTGATTTAGTAACACAGTTGAGTTTGCCTTGGCGAAATATTCCTACTGAGCAGGGGGAATTATCCTACTACGCATTAAGTCTTCCAATTTACGCAGTACCTTTTCAAATAGCAGTAATAAATCCGCATAATGATCGTCCATTAAAAAAGGCAGTCATCAAGGATGAACAAAAGAAATGCTATGTAATATATATCGAGTGTAGGTCACGGTTCAAATCCTTTGGTTTTGATCTTGAATGTTCTTATAAAAAGGCAACCTATGAAGAGTTTAAAAACCATGAGTATCATGATGATCACTTGATATCTGATGTTTATGCGCATTATGATGCATGGCAGGCTATTACATCAGATGAAGAGAGAGAACGTATTAACATATACATGGAGGGGAACACCGTGGAGATTTATAATGTAAATCAAGCCGCTGCAGTAGGACGTAATGCTGTTGCTAATAACAACCAATTAACTCAGATAAACCAGATGCAACAAGATACTGACCCTGAACAATTAATGGAGTCATTAACATTGTTGCGTGAAGAACTTATGAAACAAGCCAAGAGCCCTGAGCAAATTTTAGAGATTGCAAAGGTTGCAGAAGCCGAACTCGCAGTTAAGGATGGCGATGTACCAAAAGCTAAAAAGATCATTAAAACTATAGGTGGTTGGGCTTATGATATCGCAGTTAAACTAGGTGTGGCTCTTGTAGTTGAACAATTTAAATAAAGACCGCCGCGGAACCAGTATCGATGCTTGTTTAGTGAATGGCAAGGACGCTTAAAATTCATAAAAGATTTGTTAAGTCACCAGCTATGGTGACTTCGTATTAATAGGTCAGCCAGAGATTTTTCTGGTTGGCCTATTTTTGTAGGCATTATACGATGGTGGTAGCCGGGAGAACGAGGGTGGCTTAGGGACGTAGATCCCGTTAAAAAAACAGTTCTCTCACTACCGTCCAATGACCATGTTTGAGCTGGTAGAGGCTTTAGACCTCGCATCACAAGCGAAGCTATGGGGTTGGAGACCATGTGGGAATGCCGGTAAATCGAATCAAGGAGGTTATTATGCATGCAGCCAGTAGTAGGAATAGACGTGGCAAAAGGGGTTAGCGTGATCCAAGACTTTATCGGTCGTGAAGAACCCTACGGAAGGATCGAGAAACTTCAGCATGGGAAGGAAGGTTTTGAACAGCTAGGGGAACTGTTAGGAATGCTCAAACATAAATGTGACGACGAGCCTGTTGTTGTCCTTGAGGCAACCGGACATTACCATCGAAGTCTGGTAGGGTATCTTAAACGCTGTGGATGGACTTATTGCATCGTCAATCCTCTGCAAGCGAAACGATCAAAAGGCACGCAACTTCGCAAGGTGAAAACAGATGCAGCAGATGCATGGCATTTAGCGGAGATGTATTACCGAGGGGACGTAAAAGCGCATCGTGAGTGGGAAGAAAGCTATACCGAGCTTCAACACCTAACGAGGCAACATGAGTTCGTAACCGCGATGTACGTACAGGCCAAGTTAAACAGCAGAGCTTTGCTTGAGCAGGTGTTTCCAGAGTTCATCGGTTTATTTCATAATCTGTATGCGACCACGTCATTAAAAGTACTAGAGCGATGTTTGGAGAACAAGATCGGGGATGTGGGGGATCTTATCCGTGAATGTGTAGGTAAATCCCACTCCAATGGATGGATTGAGGAGAAAACAAAACGGTTGAAGGAACTCATGCAGGGCTGGAAAGCACAAGAGAGGAGTCAATCCCAGAGCATAGCGTTGACTAGCATGGTCTCACTGCTGTTGGAATTCGATAAACAGTTAAATCATTTGGAGAAGCAGATGGAAGAACGGGCTGGGGAGCTGCCTGAAGTGGAATTGGTCAAAAGTATCCCGGGTGTAGGGAACAAGCTGGCGGCAGCCATCGTGGCAGAGCTTGGTGAAGTAAGCCAATTCAAGGATGCGAAGCAACTTGTAGCCTACGCAGGCTTAGACCCGGGGATCTACAGCTCAGGAAAGTTCACGGCTACAAGCAACCGGATTACAAAACGAGGCTCAAAGAGACTACGGCGAGCCCTATATCTTGCTGTACAGTGCGGAATTCGCAGGTGTGCCAACCGCAGGATAAGTGAATATTACGACAAGAAAAGAAAAGAGGGCAAGCCCTACAAGGTGGTCGTGATCGCCTGCGCCAACAAGCTTCTCCATCACATTTATGCCATCCTAAGTAAAAGCGAGCCCTACAAGGCCTAAAAACCATATTTTCCCATAACCTTCACGCCAATGAAGGTTATTTTTGCTGTTTAGAAAAGTATATCAGTATTCTATGATTTAACCAAGCTGTAATGCTTGACAAGTATTAGCTGGTTTTTTATTTGCAATTATGCCCTTAGATATTTATCGGGTTGACACTATGAACGTCGTGAAGTAAGGTTTGATTAAGGGGATTTGAGCTATAAATAATCCCACGGAAACCCGATAAACATTTGGATTTGTTCTACTCATTCGATACTTTTGACAGCTCAATAGCCATCACGAAGACACTCTACCCGGCCATTGCCGAGAAGTTCAAAACAACGCCTTCCCGAGTGGAGCGTGCCATCCGTCACGCCATTGAAGTGGCCTGGACGCGCGGCAATATCGATTCTATCAGCCATCTGTTTGGTTATACGATCAACATCAGCAAATCCAAACCAACAAACAGCGAGTTTATCGCGATGGTGGCAGACAAGCTGAGAATCGAGCATAAGGTTTCTTGAAAGGGTAAGGACTAACATTGAAATCACTCCTTTATTGGTTGCGAATGAGTAACCTGTAAAGGAGTGATTTTATTTTTTGTAAAAAAGAAACCAGCCGTTGATTCGGCTGGTTTCTTCTCGCTATATGCTCCTCATTCTGAATGCTCGGGATCCTATCCCCCTCACAGATAATACATTTTGAACTCGATATCTTGTTCATGGTTGCCGAATTTTTTGCCGAATATCGTGGCTCCTCCAACGTGCTCCGCGTCTGGCTTTACTTCAATTCGAAAGGTCCAACGGTCACAAGTGGTATCCAGATCGTTCACAGAGACAGGGGAGAGCGGGTCGCCATCAATGTATGTGCCATGACTTGTAATCCGGATCGTTTTCAGTAGTCCATATTGGTTGATGTTGTGCGGCCACCATTCAGGTGTATATTTCCCTCGCGTATCTGCGAAATCCCCGGGGCTTGTCCACGTACCGAGTTCAATCCCATTTAATGAAAACGTAATATCCGAAGGCCAAACATCGTTGGAAAAAGGAAATTCCGACGACAGCTCCAAGCTGATCTCGAACTGCTGCAGCTTCTCGTCCTTCTGAAGAAAGTTAGCGATGTTGTACTGGATAAACCCTTCGGTAAACCATAGAATCTCTGCATCAACCCGCTTCGGATCCATAAAATACTTAGGCTCATCCACCCTTCCGATAAACTCCTTTTCAGTCGCAAGGCCGCAGGTAGGCTTCAGATCATAATCCGTGTAATGGCCGATAGGCACCGAAGCTTCATAGGAAGCAAAAGAATGAAAAATTTTTTTGGGGAAATTGATTTCGATATGATCCACTTTCAGGATTGAAATTTTTTGCTGTCCGGATTTTCCGGGGATTTTCTCCGTGCGTATAATCCCCGCATCTTCCAGTTTTTTAATATGCTTTGTCACAATCGGACTGCTAATTTGAAGTTCTTGAGCCAAATCCTTGATATTCATTTTGTTTTTGGAGAGCAGCTGAATTATCTTGATTCGAACTTCGCTGGCCAACGCCTCATAAACCACAAGCGATGACTTGTCTATTTCCAATTGCATATGACCACTTCTTTCAAAAAAGTTTTCATGAACTAAGATGAACAAAGATCATTAACTAATAAGCATCATACCATAGGCAAGGTTAACCTGTATATAAATCACCTCTTTTATAGAAACAAAATTTCAAGTATATGATTAACATAATAGTTAATTAAATATAAAATTATTATATTAGATTTATATTTAAGTTATTGACACCGCTTTCAGAGCGAGTGTATACTGAACCAAAGTTAATCGTTTCCATTTCTCTTACAGGTAATGATTAACCAAATGATTAGTAATAGGAGGAGAGTTTGTTGAAGAAAAAAATGGGGGTTTCACTGATACTTGTATGGTTAGCCGTAGCAGTTCTAGGGGGATGTGGAAACGGAGACAAAAACACCATCACCTTCTGGACGCCTTTGACAGGTGATGACGGAGCTTACATGGATCAGCTCGTAAAGGACTATAATGCAACAAATCCCGAGTATAAAGTGAAACATGTGATTACTTCGGATATGTATACCAAGATATCCACGGTTCTGAACTCCGGCAAGGGCGTACCGGATTTGTCCATTATTCATGCCGACCGGGTGCCGAGCTTTGTGAAGCAAGGCGTACTTGAACCCATGACAACGGTTATGCAAGCGCAACCAGAACTGAAAGAAGACAATTATTTGCCACAAGCCTGGGCAACCGGAAATGTGGAGGGTACCCAATATACTGTGCCTCTCGATATTCATAGCAATGCGATGTATTACAACAAGAACCTGCTCAAAAAATACAATGTCGAAAGTTTTCTCGATGACGATGTCGTTACCATTGATGAAATATTATCCCTGCAAGGAAAGTTAGATGAAGGCGACTATGTGGTTAACGATGCATTGTTAGGCTGGGTTGTGTTGGCTCAGATTCAGAATCTGGGCGGCGGTATCGAGCAAGACGGCAAGCCGGCCGTAAACACAGAAGCCATGAAGCAGGCCCTGACCGAGATTAAGAAGATATCGGATGCGGGGTTAATGACTCCGTTCGGCGAAGACGGATACTTGATGTTCCAAGCTGGAAACGTTTTATTTTCTACAGACGGCACATGGAGTTCGACGGCACATGCCAGCGTGGAAGGATTGGATTTTGGCGTAACCAACATCTATTCGACCAGTGCAGATACATTCACGAACCGTGCCTCCTCACACTTATTCTCCATGCTGAAGAACGAGAAGAGAACGGATGAAAAAGAACAAGCCATTGGCCAGTTCCTCGAATTCATACGGGAACACTCCATAGAGTGGGCAAAGGCGGGACAGATCGTGGCCAGTAAACAAGTCATTGAGAGCCCTGATTACGACAGCTACATCCAGTCGTTCTTCACTTCTAACGATAAGGAGATCGAATCGTTGTACATCTACACCTATGAATACTATCCGTATGTGGCAGAAGCCGTAGATACCTATGCAGGGGATATCGTAAGAGGAAATGTCGATATCGACGAAACTTTGGTGACAATGCAAAAGTTTGTAGAGGATAAAATAGCCGAGGGCAATAGCGGCGCGAAATAACAGGCAGGGAATCTGAACCGAACCGATTGAAAAAAAGAAACGTGTCGTTGGATCCAAGACACATTTCTTCTCCAAAGGAGACATGAAAGGGTATGAATAAGAAGTCGTTGACGCCTTTTTTCTTTGTAGGTCCCCATCTGATTTTATTTATCGTATTTATCCTGCTGCCGACCATTTACGGGATATATGCATCGTTTACGCAATGGAATTTGATCAATGATCCCGTGTGGGTGGGGCTTGCCAACTATAAAACAATTCTGTTCAACACGGAGTCCACGTTCTATAGCCAGTTTATGAATGGTCTGAAAAACACGCTGATTTTCGTTGTGCTGAGCGTGCCTGTATTAATTATCATCCCTTTAATGATTGCTGTTTCACTTGAGCATAAAAAAGTGAAAATGAAAAATGTCATCCAGTCCATTCTCTATATACCCGGACTCATCTCGATTTCCGCGGCGGCACTTATTTGGTCATTAATATTTAATAAGCAGCTTGGAATCACGAATAATATCTTCGGTTCGGAAACCGTCTGGGCGGCAAATCAACCCTACGCTTGGCTCATTATCATTGTCATTACGGTATGGGGCGGCGTGGGTGGAAACATGATTATCTACCGCGCCTCCATAAGCGGCGTATCCAAGGATTTGTACGAATCAGCAGAAATGGACGGAGCAGGACCGGTCCGCAGGTTTTCGAGCATCACGCTGCCGTCGATTCGTTTTCCGCTGATCTATACCTTTGTTATGACAACGGCCGGAGCCTTCAACGTATTCGGTCAACCGCTCATGATGACGGACGGGGGACCAAGGCAGAGCACAACGGTATTGATGATGTACATTCGGCAGCTGGCTTTCGGTCATGGAGAATCGATTGCTGGTATGGCTTCCGCAATGGCAGTGCTGCTGGGATTAGTCATACTTGTGATCTCAGCTCTTCAATACTATGTCATGAACCGAAACGCTTCATAGATGGCAAGTCATGCTTGCAAGCAACGGAAACGATAAAGGTAGGTGTACTGTGCAATGTCGAACCCGGTATTAAATGAAACCGATATGAAGAATCCAAGGCTTGGTCCATCCGGTCCGAAGAAGGCTGCATCTCATATAAGCATCTCAAAATATATAGCTTACACATTTCTGATTGTGCTGTGTATCATATGGGCAATTCCCGTCATTTTTGGTATTACCACGTCTTTTCGCTCGCAAGCTGAAGTGGTGTCCAGCGGTTTCAGATTGCTGCCCGTCAACTGGATTTTCGATAATTATGTTACCATTCTGCAGAACACGTCGACGGCCCCTATTTTACGCTGGCTGATGAACTCGGTGTTCATTGCAACCCTGCATACACTGCTGGTGATTGTGGTCATTTCACTTACTGGTTATGGATATTCACGCATGAAGTTTAAAGGCAGAGATGCATTGTTCTTTACTTTGCTGGGTATCTCCTTTTTTCCTGGCGTGGTTAATCTCATCCCGTCTTACAAAATCATCGATGCGCTGGGCTGGGTGAACACGTCATGGGCGATGATTATTCCGGGGTTGGCGGGCATGGGTAACATTTTTCTGGTTCGGCAATTTATGATGGGCGTTCCCAAGGATTTGGATGAATCGGCTCGTGTTGATGGTGCGGGAGATTTTAAAATCTATTACTCTATCATCTTGCCGCTTATGAAGCCGGTATTGATTGTGTGCGGGTTGTTTTCCTTCACAGGGTCCTGGAATGATTTTCTCTGGCCTGTCATCGTATATACGGATGTGGAGAAAATGCCGGTCACCGCAGGTCTATTGCTGCTGCAGGACATATACGGCAATTATCGCATGATCGGCCAATTAATGGGCTCTGCCATTCTAGCGATCATTCCGACGCTGCTGTTGTTCCTGTTTGCCCAGAAATACTTTGTGCAGTCTATTAACTTAAACGCCGGTATCAAGGGTTAGATAGAATACAAATAAAATAATAAGGTATAGGAGTCGTCACCATGTCTGAATTATATATAAAAAACCCCCTGATCGAGCAGCGGGCAGATCCATGGATCTATAAACATGTCGATGGTTATTATTATTTTACCGGTTCCGTCCCGGAATACGACCGCATTGTGCTACGGCGCTCGACAACGATACAAGGGCTCGCGGATTCACGAGAGGCGACGATCTGGCGCAAGCATGAATCAGGCCTGATGAGTGCCAACATATGGGCTCCTGAGCTGCATTACATCGACGGCAAATGGTATGTCTATTATGCAGCTGCCCATACTTCAGAAACAAGGGACGGGTTGTTTGATCATCGTATGTTTGTGCTGGAGAACGAGGCGGCAAACCCGCTGGATGGGGAATGGGTGGAGAAAGGCCAAGTGATTACCCGGTGGGAGTCGTTTGCCTTGGATGCAACAACGTTTGAGCATAGAGGAAACCGGTATTATGTGTGGGCTCAGAAGGATCCTGCTATTCCAGGCAACTCCAATCTGTACATTTCATTGATGGAAAACGCATGGACGCTGACAGGCGAGCAGGTCTGTATATCGATTCCCGAGTACGAATGGGAGAAGATCGGATATCTCGTAAACGAGGGGGCCGCTGTGCTTAAGCGCAACGGACGTATTTACATGACCTACTCGGCAAGCGCCACCGACCATAACTATGCGATGGGACTGCTGACGGCAGATGAGGACAGTGACCTGTTAAATCCTGACTCGTGGATGAAATCACCATCGCCTGTATTTGCTACATCGGAAGCTAACGGCCAATATGGGCCAGGGCATAACAGCTTCACCGTTTCCGAGGATGGCTCGCAGGACATCCTGGTCTACCATGCGAGAAGTTATAAGGAGATTGTGGGAGACCCCTTATACGATCCGAATCGACATACGCGGGTGCAGATTTTCCAGTGGACAGAGGATGGAATGCCGGATTTCGGGGTACCGAGAGCGGATAGTGATCTGGCATCCAGGTCATAACCTCTGCTCCTAAACCTGATTCTAATTCGTATAACAGGAGCAGCAGCTCCGTATATGCAGCAGCCAACCGACTGAGCGCCAGCTTGGTCGGTTTTTGCTTTTTGGGAAGGTGGTTACAAAGATAAAATAGGAGAAAAGAAGGAGTCTGCGATGCAGATGGAGAAAAAGGGACGGATAACGATACTACTGGTTAAGATGAATACACCGAATTTTAAACGCGATAACTTTATTTCCTGGTAAGGAGGAATTATAAATGGCAAAGATTCTAGTATTGGGCGGAACCCGTTTTTTTGGCAGAAGGCTTGTTAACCGGCTGCTGGCTAACGGAGATGCCGTTACGATTTTGACGAGGGGACAACACCAGGATTCTTTTGGAGGTGCTGTACAGAGAGTTGCCGTGGATCGCAAAGATCCGGAAAGCCTGAAGCAAGCGGTGGGGAATCAGGACTTTGACATCGTGTACGATAATATATGTTATACTCCAGAAGAAGCGGGACAAGCAGCCGATATTTTTACGGGACGGGTTGGACAATATGTGCTGACCTCCACGCTATCGGTATATGATTTTGCAGATCACCCTGTGCGGGAAGAGGACTTCGATCCTTACAGATATCCTGTCATGATGAATGCAAGCCAGGATTACAGCTACAAGGAAGGCAAGCGTCAGGCTGAGGCCGTGTTGTTTAGCCGACATAACCTGAATGTCACCGCCGTTCGATTACCGATTGTCCTGGGACCGGATGATTATACAAGAAGACTGCTCTTCCATATTGAGCATGCTGCCAGCGGAGAAGCTATTGGGTTGCCCGATCCGGATGCGGAAATATCGTTTGTGCATGCTGAGGAGGCGGCCGAGTTTCTGGAGTGGGCAGGTCAGGTTCAGTTTGAAGGACCGGTTAATGCTTGTTCCGTCGGTACAATATCAGTCAGAGAAATCATGGGCTTGATTCAGCAGGAAATTGGAAGATCGGCACCTCTTCAGACATCGGCGGCACCTGAGCATATGTCTCCTTTCGGCATTCCGGGGGATTGGACGATGGATCATGCCAAAGCGGCTGCTGCCGGCTTTTCGTTTTGGGAGTTGAAGGAATGGATGCCAAAATTGATTGCTGAATTGTCTGCTGATCTGAAGGTTCGATAGTTCATTAATAGGAACGGATAGATCGTTCAAGTATGAGTAGAGTGAAATGCTCTGAGAGGGAGACAAGCATGAGTGACAAGATGGAAACCTGGAAGGCACGTATGCAAGAGGTGGAGTCGCAGGGAGGCTTATCTCCGGAAGCAGCAACGTTAATTCATGCCATGTATGAAGAACTTGAAGTTATAACGAAGCAAAACATGAATCTCCGCAAAACCGTTTTGAAGGCCACTTCCAAACAGACAAGAATGTCGAGCAAATTGAAGGATGCTTTGATGGAATAGCTGGTTCAAACAATCAAAAAAAACAAACACCGGGGATGGCTCTCCGGTGTTTGTTTCATATCGCTTGATTAACTTTTGGATGGCGTTCCTGATTTTGACGTCGGACGCTTCTTTTTGAATCTCGGGCCGACGTAATTTCGTTTGCGATCCCGGAACAGGATCCACCCGCCCAAGAAACTGATGCCGATGACAAACAGCGAAAGTCCGCCTAAAAACGGCAGCCAGCCGAAAGCGGGATTCGCCACGCTATCATCCCCATGAACGGAAATATATAGAAAAACCGCATCCTTCATCATTAAGAAACCCTTCATTGCCATGAAGCCCGGGATGACCAAAATCAAGATGGCAATAAAGCGGGAAATTAACATTTTCATAGGAGATTCCTTCCTGCGACTGATGTAAGTAACTAACGTTTATCATACCTTTTTCATATGATGATGTCTATTTCGATTATCGATTCGGATTTTGTAATCCGAAAAAAAGAGAGTACAATGATAGTGAAAACTGGACTTATTATGGAGGTGCCGTTTGTGGCTATAACTTGTGACGTAGCAATTCTTGGCGGGGGAACCGGTGGTTATGTAGCTGCCATTCGTGCTGCCCAGCTTGGCAAAAATGTGGTCATCATTGAACAGGACAAACTGGGGGGAACCTGTCTTCACCGCGGTTGTATTCCCAGCAAAGCATTGCTTCGCAGTGCTGAACTGTATGCAGAAATGAAGGATAGCGAGAGTTACGGAATCGAGACGAACGGGATTCGGCTGTCATTTGGCAACGTGCAGAAGCGTAAAGACGGCATCGTGGATAAGCTGCATCAGGGCGTCCAATATTTAATGCGTAAAAATAAAATCACCGTCATACAAGGAAAAGGGAGAGTCATCGGTCCATCGATTTTCTCCCCGCGGAGCGGTGCTGTGGCGGTTGAGCTTCCGGATGGGGAGATGGAGACGGTGGTTCCCGCCCATCTGATCATTGCGACCGGATCGCGGCCGCGTCACTTACCGGGCCTTGAGCCGGACGGCATACATATACTGACAAGCGATCATGCACTTCAACTGGAGGAGCTTCCTTCATCCATCATGATCGTAGGGGGCGGCGTCATCGGCGTGGAATGGGCCTCCATGCTGAACGATTTTGGCGTGAAGGTGACGGTAGTAGAGGCCTCCGCTCATCTGCTGCCATCCGAAGATGAAGAAATCGGGCGAGCGCTTACAAAGATGCTTTCCGCCAGAGGCGTTGAGGTGATCACGAACATTAATCTTTTGACCGACAGCTGCGAAATCCAGGATCATAGCGTCTCCATTACGATCGAGCAAGGCGATGAAACAAGAAGGTTATCCGCGGACAAGCTGCTCCTCTCAGTCGGAAGAGTAGGCAATACCGAGAATATTGGCCTTGAGAATACCGATGTTCGGGTGGAGAACGGTGTAATAACGGTGAATGCGAATATGCAGACGACAGAGCCTCACATATATGCGATCGGAGATTGCATCGGGGGGCTTCAGCTTGCCCATGCGGCGAGTCATGAAGGCATTGCGGCCGTAAACCATCTGTCGGGCGAGAAGTCGGAGACTTTCCGCAGTGAATGGATTCCTCGCTGTGTATACACCCGTCATGAGGCGGCGAGCGTTGGTCTGACCGAGAAGCAGGCCAGAGAACGCGGGCATGAGATCAAGATTGGGAAATTCCCGTTTTCGGCGATTGGCAAATCACTGATCCATGGAACGAAGGAAGGGTTTGTTAAAGTCATTGCCGATCAGAAGACACAGGATATTCTGGGTGTGCATATGGTGGGTCCACATGTAACGGAGCTGATTGGTCAAGCGGCATTAGCTCAAGTGCTGGATGCGACACCATGGGAAGTGGGGACGGCTGTCCATGCCCATCCGTCTTTGTCGGAAATTATAGGCGAAGCGATGCTTGCGGTGGATGGACGGGCTATCGGTTTGTAGAGATGAGTGTATTCTTTTGTGGAATCCCTCATTTCTTTTTGCGGAGAAAGGGATTATAATAACATTAAGCCAAGTCTTAGTACCAGGTTTTAATACTTGATCTAATATGCCCCGTTCTTAACGAAATGGGCAGGTCAAGCCTGATAGTCATGGCTCACATAAAGGAGGGATCTCCATGAAAGAACATGAAACGGTTACGGCGAACAACAATAGGCATGAGCAGCTTGGACTGACCGACGGACAAGTGCTAGACATGTACAAATATATGGTACTGGCGCGAAAGTTCGATGAGCGCAACCTGCTGCTGCAGCGTGCGGGCAAAATTAATTTTCACGTATCGGGTATCGGGCAGGAGGCATGCCAGGTTGCTGCTGCTTTTGCACTGGACCGG
The DNA here is from genome assembly GCF_003184205.1 of Paenibacillus sp. Cedars. Lineage (NCBI taxonomy): Bacteria > Bacillati > Bacillota > Bacilli > Caryophanales > Paenibacillaceae > Paenibacillus > Paenibacillus sp. Cedars. The sequence continues at coordinate 3,632,570 of NZ_CP020866.1, read as the reverse complement.
GAGAAGGATTATTTCTTACCATACTACCGTGACTACGGATTTGTAATGGCCGTTGGCATGACGCCTCGGGAATTGATGCTGTCGGCATTTGCCAAGGCTGAAGATCCGAACAGCGGGGGACGCCAGATGCCAGGACACTTCGGCAGCAAGCGTCTGCGGATTGTGACGGGCTCAAGCCCGGTGACAACCCAGGTTCCGCATGCGGTCGGTATTGCGCTTGCCGCGAAGATGCAGAAGAAGGACTTTGTTTCGTTTGTAACATTTGGTGAAGGATCAAGCAATCAGGGCGATTTTCATGAGGGCTGCAACTTTGCAGGTGTTCACAAGCTTCCTGTCATTATCATGTGTGAGAATAACCAATACGCCATCTCGGTGCCGCTTCATAAACAGATTAGCGGTAAGGTGAGCGATCGTGCTCTTGGGTATGGCTTCCCTGGTATTCGAGTAGACGGCAATGATGCGCTTGAAGTGTACGCCGCCGTGAAGGAAGCGCGCGAACGTGCGATTCGCGGGGAAGGACCTACGCTGATTGAATCCATGATGTACCGTTTGTCCCCTCATTCCACATCGGATAACGATCTGGCTTACCGGACAAAAGAAGAGGTTGAAGAGAACTGGAAAAAAGACGGCGTTGCCCGCTTTAAGACCTATTTAATCGACCTTGGGCTCTGGGACGAAACACGCGATCAGGATCTGGTCGCACAATTGAATCTGGAGATCAAAGAAGCGACGGAATCTGCAGACCTGGCTCCGTTTCCGAAGCCGGAAGATACGCTTCTTCACGTATATGCCGATGATGAAGGGGGCGCAGCAGAATGGCGGTAATGGAGTATATAGATGCAATTCGTCTGGCCATGAAGGAAGAGATGGAGCGTGACGAATCGGTATTCGTCCTTGGTGAGGACGTTGGCGTAAAAGGCGGCGTATTCACTACAACCAAAGGTTTAATGGACCAGTTTGGCGAAGCACGGGTGCTTGACACGCCGCTGGCAGAATCCGCGATTGCCGGCGTGGCGATTGGTGCTGCGATGTATGGCATGAAGCCGATTGCCGAGATGCAATATTCCGACTTTATGTTCCCGGCTACCAATCAGATTATTAGCGAAGCTGCAAAAATCCGCTATCGTTCCAATAACGATTGGAGCTGCCCGGTTGTCATTCGTGCACCTATTGGCGGCGGGATATTCGGGGGATTGTATCATTCCCAATGTCCGGAATCCGTTTTCTTTGGAACACCGGGACTTAAGATTGTTGCCCCGTTCTCAGCTTATGATGCCAAGGGACTGCTCAAAGCGGCTGTACGCGACCCGGACCCGGTGCTGTTCTTTGAGAATAAGAAGTGTTACAAACTAATAACCGGCGATGTTCCGGACGACGATTACGTTGTACCGATTGGCAAAGCAAATTTGCTGCGTGAAGGATCGGACATTACGGTAATCAGCTACAGCATGCCTCTGCATTTTGTTATGCAGGCTGCCGAGGAGCTTGAGAAGGAAGAGGGCATCAGCGCCCATGTCCTGGATTTGCGTACCATTCAACCGCTTGACCGGGAAGCGATTATCGAAGCAGCCCGTACAACGGGCAAAGTGCTGATCGTGCATGAGGATAATAAGACCGGCGGCGTTGGAGGGGAAGTATCCGCTATTATTGCGGAGCACTGCCTCTACGATTTGGATGCCCCGATTATGCGTCTCTGCGGTCCGGATGTACCGGCCATGCCAATCAGTCCACCGATGGAGAAGTTCTTTATGCTTAACAAGGACAAAGTCAAAGAATCCATGCGTCAATTGGCGCTTTATTAAGAACAGGGAGTTGTGAGCATGTCTGAAAATCAGAAATTGACCGATGTTACGATGCCTCAGCTGGCGGAATCCCTTGTTTCCGCGACAATTGCCAAATGGCTGAAGAAGCCGGGGGATTCCATAGAGCAGTACGAACCGATCTGCGAAGTGATTACCGATAAGGTTAATGCGGAGATTCCATCTACGCTGGATGGTGTCATGGGAGAGATTCTTGCCCAGGAAGGTCAAACCGTTAATGTAGGTGAGGTAATTTGCCGGATATCGGTTGCTTCCGCTCAGGAGGCAGCGGTGTTGTCACAGACGGCAGTCAACCGAAATGCTTCCACAGCGGGTCAACCCCAAGAGGGTACTAATGAAGCGTATTCGATGCGCTCGCGTTATTCACCGGCGGTGCAGAGTCTGGCTGCAGAGCACCGGATTGACCTCTCGCAAGTACAAGGCTCCGGCATGGGTGGAAGAATAACGCGTAAGGATGTACTGGCTTATATCGAAAAAGGTGGAGCAGCCGCAAGTTATGCGGCCGAAGGAGCGGCCTTCAATCCATCGCAAGCCCCGAAAGAGACGGTACAGCATCGTTCGACGTCACCGTTTGAAGGTCTGCAGCATCAGATGCCGTCGGAACCGTCGCCACCGCTCGGTACGGCTATCCCGAATGTGCGCCACTCCGGGCTGCATCTGACGGAATCGCCGAAGATTCCAACCATCGAAGTGGAAGGAATGGAGGGCGGAAGATCGGAATATTTTATTGACGTTACTCCAATGCGCAATGCAATCGCTAGAAATATGCGTCAAAGCGTGACGGAAATCCCGCACGCCTGGACCATGATTGAAGTAGATGTGACCAACATTGTGCTGCTTCGCAATCAGCTGAAGGACGAGTTTAAGCGCAAGGAAGGAGTTAATCTCACCTACCTGGCATTCTTGCTCAAAGCCGTTGTGAACGCAATTAAGGATTATCCGATCATGAATTCCTTCTGGGCAGTGGATAAAATCGTGGTGAAGCGCGATATCAATCTGTCGCTGGCAGTCGGAACAGAGGATTCCGTGCTGACGCCGGTTATTCATCGTGCCGATCAGAAGAACATTGCCGGATTGGCAAGAGAGATCGAGGAGCTGGCACGCAAGACACGCGAGGGCAAGCTTAAGCTGGACGATATGCAGGGCGGGACGTTTACGGTAAACAATACGGGATCCTTCGGTTCGATTCTGTCGTATCCGATCATCAACTACCCGCAGGCGGCGATTCTGACCTTTGAATCCATCGTTAAAAAGCCGGTTGTTATCAATGACATGATTGCTGTTCGCTCGATGGCGAATCTGTGTCTGTCTCTGGATCATCGGATTTTGGATGGCGTCATCTGCGGAAGGTTCCTGCAGCGTGTTAAAGATAACCTCGAAGGTTATACCTTGGATACAAAGCTCTACTAAAAATTGCCGTTTTTTTCGTATGAAGTCAGTGGCATAAAGTTTTCATTAGGTTAGTCGGAACCCTATGAAAGAAGGCGTGAGCAGATGAATAAACCGTTAGACGTATCGTATACGCCAATTGTAGATTATGGTATGGCCTGGGAACTTCAGAAATTGCATGTTTCCGCCATTGATCAAGGGGAGCGTCACGAAAGTTTGATGCTCCTTCAGCATCCTCCAACCTATACGATGGGTTCACAGCGACATCCGGAGCATTTGCTGCTTAGTAAAGAGGAGCTGGAGAAACAGGGAATCGGCCTGTTTGAAATTGATCGTGGCGGAGATATTACATATCATGGACCAGGGCAGCTGGTCGGATATCCGCTGCTGCTTCTGGATGGCGGGAAGAATTTGAATCTGCACGGATTTCTTCGCGATGTGGAACAGGTTATTATTGATTACCTGGCCTCCTATCATATTGAAGCAGGGCGCAAACCCGAATATACCGGGGTATGGGTAGGGGATTCGAAAATCTGCGCAATTGGCGTTAAGTTTAATAAATGTCGACAACATCGCGGATTTGTGACGAGCCACGGGTTTGCGTTTAATATTAAATCCGGAATTGCCGACGCGGGCTTCTCAGGCATCATTCCATGCGGAATACAGGAATTTGGTGTAACTTCGCTGGAGGATTGTACGGGGCGTACGTTTGAAGTAGAGGAAGTAGCCCGGGAGATCGTGCCTTACTTCACCCGGGTATTTCCATATGAGGCTCATTGGTTGTAAACGGGAGCTGTGAGTAGCGGCAAGGTCTTAACGAAGGAACAAAGGCTCAAGTACAATCAGAAGCGTTGATCCGATCATAGCAATCAGCATAAGATAGATAACAATTCGAAACCACTTTTTACGTTGCATGGTGTAACTCCTTTGAAATAGGTTTAATGATGAACAAGACTTGCATCTGCATCATCGATTTAAGAAATGGATATAAGGATATTGTATCGTATCTGCGAAAGAGAGGGAAGTCTAGTGATTTCAGAAGAACGTATCATTCGAGAGTTTATGGAATTAGTTCAGGTGGATAGCGAAACGAAACATGAAGAAGAGATCTCGAAAGTGCTTAAAGATAAATTTACCCGTCTTGGATTTGATGTCACCGAAGATGATGCAAAGGAAAAAACAGGTCACGGCGCGGGTAATTTGATTATTACCTGGAAAGCGGATCAGGCTGCTGAACAAACGCCTAAATTGCTCTTTACCTGCCACATGGATACCGTAACACCCGGTAAAAGCATCAAACCCGTACTTGGTGAAGACGGCTGGATTCGAAGCGACGGCACGACCATTCTCGGCGCGGACGACAAAGCGGGAATCGCAGCACTTCTGGAGGGTATTCGGGTGATCCAGGAAAATAACATTCCCCACGGACAAATCCAGTTTGTGATTACGGTAGGTGAGGAGTCGGGGCTGGTCGGAGCCCGTGCGCTCGATCCCGATTATTTGGACGCGGATATCGGGTTTGCCCTCGATTCCAATGGTGAATTGGGTTCGATTGCTGTTGCAGCGCCAACCCAGGCAAAAATCAAGATGATTATCAAAGGAAAATCTGCTCATGCAGGTGTCAATCCGGAGGATGGCATCAGTGCAATTCAAGTGGCTTCCAAAGCCATATCGAAAATGAAGCTGGGACGCATCGACAAGGAAACCACGGCGAACATCGGCAAGTTTCAGGGCGGGGGCGCAACGAATATCGTGTGCGACCATGTTCAGATTGATGCGGAAGCGCGCAGCATCGTTCAGGAGAAAGTGGATAAACAAGTCAATGATATGCGTGAGGCGCTCGAGACCACGGTTCGCGAATACAACGCCAATTGCGAGTTCATCAGCGAAGTCGTTTATCCAGCATTCAGTTTTAATGAACATGATGAGGTTGTTCAGCTGGCACAGCGTGCCATCCGTGGATTAGGTTTCCCAACCCGAACCTTCCAGTCCGGCGGTGGCAGTGATGCCAACATTTTCAATGGTCTTGGCATTCCAACCGTCAATTTGGCCATCGGATATCAAGAAATCCATACCACGCAGGAACGCATTCAAGCGGCTGATCTGGTAAAAGCTGCCCAGATTGTCGTAGGGATTATCCAAGAAACGGCTAAGGCTTAGTTGACAGGAATACAACAAAAGAGCCCGAGGCAGACGATGAAGTCCGCTTCGGGCTTTTATTGTGTTATCTATCAGTTCAAGAATGACATCGTCAACGAATTGCCTTCTATTCGTCTCTGTGCAGGCGACCAGGTAGTATGCCAGTTCGTGCTTTCTACAACATGCAGCGCGGCATGGATGCTGTCCATGTATTGCTCGATTTCCTTCCGCGCAGGTTCTGATGGATACTGCTCCTCCAGTCGTGAGGAGAGGGATATCAAGGCAGACTGTAAATAACAGGCAGCTTCGCCGAATCGCGTCTCGGTGTGTTCAGGATAAGACCGTCTTAGCTGCTCCAGCAAGGATGCGGCTTCATCGTATTTTCCTTGGTCATACAGACTCTCTGCCGCTATAAAACATACGTTCATACTATAGCTGCCATGTTCTTGGAGAGGGAGCGCTTCCAATTGATTTATTTTGGATACAGCGAGTCCCCTGTAACCTTCATAATAAAGAAAACAGATCAGTGCATAATCAGTGTGATCGCTGCAATCCGCAAGCAGCTCCTCGGCTACTGATACCATGCCAAGTGATATGGCGGTATGGGCTAACTCAAGCAATTCGGACATAATGATGAACCTGTCCGGAGCTCTACCTTCCCATTTCCACTCACAGAGCTGTCTGATTCTAGCCAAGTGATTCCTTTCGGCTGCTCTCGGGCAGGCCTGCTCTCCTTGGCTGTTCTTGGAGCCATGCAGATAACTGTCAATAAGCTCTATGGCCTCAGGCAGCTGATCGGTCATAATGAGACAGGACACGTATGGGATGCAGGTATCGGGATTCAAGTTCTCCTGATTGGCAAAACAGAGGGAAGCAAAAGGGTAAGCTCCGATGTAATACAACGACCTGCCAACCATTGCATGGGATGCGGGAAAGCGGTTCGTTTCAGCCAATAGCTGCTCATATATAACCTCATCGGTCGTCCCTTGCAGAAGCAGAAGGGCTGCCCAGTGATTGAGCGCCTCCTGAGCATATGTACCCGCGTGATGCAGGACAGTCTTAAAGGCCTCCTCAGATTTGTGGAAGGCGCGCATACGCATGCTTAATAACCCGTACTCAAGCCAGCTTAGGTCAATCTCTTTCCATCCGGAACGGGTATTGTCAGTTGGATCGGACTTCGCAGCTTCCTTGAAACTTTCCAGAGCTTTATCGAGATACCCGCGTCTTTTGTACCATTTTCCGCGTTCATAATCAGTTGATGGTGGATTTGTAATTGGTTCGGATTCAATAATAGGTAATTGTCGCATGTCGAAGCCTCCCAATGGTATAACACCCGTTTAGGTGAAAAGGTCATGGTCTATATTCGAAAAAAACAGAAAAAAGTCGAAAAATAGGTCTTAGAACCTAATTCTTTGTCCCGCTTTCGCGTTTATTTATTGTATTTTTTGAAATAATATCCATAACTCTCGTCTCTGAGCCCCATTGCTCCTGCCACTGCTTCAGCATAATCCGAATCTGCCAGGCCTGTCCTACCAAATGAATCGAATGGTCTCCTTTATAGCTTTTCATGGGTGTTACCTTCTTTCTGCGGAATTTTGATATAATACACCTTATGCAATAGCATGGTCAGACATGCCGTTTTTAAACAAAGGAGGTCATTTTATGAGCGATATCGGCAGTAAGAACCGGGAAGCTTCGGATAAATTGCTGGAAGAAACCACGTTGTCTTCTCAATCGATTTTTGAAGGGAAAATTATCTCGCTGCAGGTGGACACGGTGAAACTTCCGGATGGACAGACCGCTAGCCGTGAAGTTGTCCGGCATCCGGGTGCGGTCGCCGTGCTGGCATTAAAAGGCGACACAATGCTGGCTGTGAATCAGTACAGGCAGCCGCTGGGCCGCTGCGAGGTTGAAATACCTGCGGGCAAGCTGGAGCGTGGGGAGGATCCTCTGGAGGCTGCCAAGCGCGAACTTCAGGAAGAGACGGGGTATACCTGCGGTTCCATTCGGAAGCTTCATTCCTTTTACACGTCACCGGGCTTTGCGGATGAAATCATTCATTTGTATTTGGCGGAAGATCTCGTTAGCGGCGATATGAATCCGGATGAGGATGAATTTATAGAAATGATGGAAATTACGCTGGAAGAAGCTTATTCCCTCATTCAAGAAGAGAGGATCAGCGATGCGAAGACCATCCTGGCTGTGTATGCCTGGAATATGTACAAACTGACAGGGAAAATCTGATATGCTGTCATCTTTAGAACAGACAACGGCCCGGAAGCTTCATTCTTTTTATGGTGATATGCATATTCACATCGGACGCACGAGCAGCGGGCAAGCTGTGAAAATAAGCGCAAGCAACAATCTGACCTTTGAGAATATTGCCATCGAGGCATCGGAGCGAAAAGGCATCCAGATGATTGGCATCATCGATTGCCACTCTCCTTCGGTGCAGGAGGATATTATCCAGTGTCTCGACAGTGGAGCCATGCAAGAGATCGATGGCGGAGGGATAGCGTACCGGGATACGGTCATCCTGCTTGGCAGCGAGATCGAAATTCGTGAAAGCGGCCGTGGTGCAGCCCATGTGCTGGCCTATTTTCCAGATCTGGGTACGATGCAGGATTTCACCGTCTGGATGGCGAGATCTATGAAAAATGTGCAGCTGAGCTCTCAGCGCATCTACGTTACTCCGCGTGAATTGCAGCAGGAGATTGTTGACCGCGGCGGTTTGCTGGTGCCTGCACATGTGTTTACGCCTCATAAGGGGCTGTATGGCAGCATGGCGGATCGTATGAGCGAGGTATTCGACCTGAACGGGATCGCCGGAATCGAGCTTGGGCTCAGTGCGGACTCCTCGATGGCAGGGCGGATAAGCGAGCTGGACGGTTATTCCTTTCTGACCAACTCCGATGCCCATTCGCTTGGTAAGATCGGCAGGGAGTATAACCGAATTGACATGGCTGAGCCTTCTTTTGCGGAATTCCGAATGGCACTCGAGGCCAAGGACGGGAGGAAAATCAGCGCAAACTACGGGCTTAATCCCCGACTGGGAAAATACCATCGGACCTATTGCAGCGGATGCAATAGCATTCTGGATGAGGGCAGTGATATAAAAGAAATGAAGCGCTGCCCATACTGCGGCAGCACCAAGTTGGTACAGGGGGTATTTGATCGGATTCTTCATGTCTCGGATCGTGAAGAACCCGTGATTCCCCTCAGCCGACCGGAGTATCACTATCAGGTTCCGCTAGAATTCATTCCCGGGCTTGGCAAATCCGCCATGTCGAAGCTGCTGCAAGCCTTTGGAACGGAAATGAATATCCTTCATCAGGCGACGGAGGCAGAGCTTGCGGCAGTTGCCGGCGATCAGCTGGCGGCAAGCATTGTCATGGCCCGAAACGGGACGCTGTCCCTGTTGGCAGGCGGGGGAGGCACTTACGGGAAAGTGCTTCGATAAATCCACGGGACTCTCTTTCATTCACCGAAAGTCATAGAAGAAGGACGAGTGTCATAGAGTAGAGTAGAGACGCAGAAAGGAGACTCTATTCTATGTCATCATTCCGCCAAGCCTTTAAGGATCAGACTACGCTCTATGTGTTTGTTGCCGTCCTGTTCTTAGTCGGCGTACTGTTTGGAGCGTTGATGGTCAATGCACTTTCACTGGAGCAGCAGCAGGAAATGGCCCGATATTTGAATCACTTTTTTGTTAACGTGCAGGACGGTGGAGAAGCCATGAGTCAATCTTCTTACTGGAGCATCGCAGCCCTTCATCTGAAATGGATCGGCTTGATATGGATTCTGGGATTGTCCGTCATCGGACTTCCTGGAATATTGATATTGGATTTCTTAAAGGGAGTTCTTATCGGGTTCACGGTCGGTTATTTGGTCGGGCAATATTCGTGGAAAGGACTGCTGTTTGCCCTGGTGTCGATTGCGCCGCAAAATTTGCTGATTATTCCGGTGCTCATGATGTGCAGTGTAGCAGCAATCACCTTCTCTCTATATATCATCAGAGACCGTTTTATTATGAATCGCGGCGGCAGCATGATGAAGCCATTTGCATCTTATGCTTTGTTGACGTTCTGCATGGTCCTGCTGACACTCGGAGTTGCATCCTTTGAAACCTGGGTTACCCCTGTTATGATGCGCTGGGTCACTCCAATGTTGCTTTAATCCGCGAATTTTTCCATATAGCAAAACCGTTTGACTTTGTTTGTCAAATCCCCCTATAATGAAGGAAGTGAACAATAACGTGCAGTGATTTCCAAGGGGGAGGGAAACGATGGAAGCGCGGATCGACAAAATTAAGCAGCAGCTACAATCCCAAGGATACAAATTAACGCCCCAACGGGAAGCCACGGTAAGCGTATTGTTGGAAAATGAAGACGACCACCTTAGCGCAGAGGATGTATTTATGCTCGTGAAAGAGAAGGCTCCGGAGATCGGTCTGGCAACCGTGTACCGTACCCTAGAGCTGCTCAGTGAGCTTCATGTTGTAGAGAAGATAAATTTTGGCGATGGTGTCGCCCGTTATGACTTGCGGACGGATACTTCGAAGCATCACCATCACCATTTGATATGTACTCAATGTGGAAGCATGGATGAGATACGCGAGGATTGGCTCGGCCCTTTGGAAGAGCGGTTGGAGCGAGAGTTCAACTTTACCGTTCATGACCATCGGCTTGATTTCCATGGCATATGCTACCGTTGCAAAGAGAAGGGCAAGAATGACCAGGACAAATCATAAATTTTATATCAATTAACCAAACAGCAGTGATGACGATCACGGCAAGCCCTCTACGGCGGTAAGCCGGGAGGGTTTTTTAGATAGCAATCCTATAATCATAAACATGCACGCATCTGTATCGTTCACATAAGAGCATTCCATCTGTACCATTTACAAGTACGTCGTCAGACGTTTTTTTTATTCTTCAAAATATCAGATGCCTTGACCTTATTCCGTATAGGAAAATAAGGGTCATGTCGTCATAATCCTGCAGCTTGTATCATAGGCTTTACGTGATGCGATACCTGGAATACCAGCTTTCATATCGCGATGATGAAAGAGAGGCGCTGCATGTGATTATATCGATTCGGAAAATAGGCTCACTGATCCGTTTTATTTCGATGTTTGCCGTTCTGGCGATGTTTTTTTATTTTGTGCTGGGCTGGGTAAGCGACTGGCTGACCCCGATGGATCCTTACAGTGCACCTTCGGGCCAAGCTGTAAAGGCATTTCAGCCTGAAAGCACCATGGATTCCCGGTATTCGCCGGCGGAACGCCTGCGATTGTATTATTGGTACGGGGAATGACTGTGTTTTTTTAGGTGCACGGAATAGGAGATAAAGTGATCATGAAGCAATATCTGGACGAATATGTAACCTATTTGGAAGAAGTGAAGAGACTGTCCCGGAGCACGATTGAATCCTACCGGGCAGACCTTAACGGATTTATTGAATATGCAGCGGACAGGGAAGTGACCCATCCACAGGATGTGAACCGGACGGTGTTGGGATTGTATTTGGGAAGACTGAGGCAGCAGGGCAAGGCGGCATCGAGCCAGCTTCGCTGCACGGCTTCCCTGCGGTCCTTTTTTCAATATCTGGTGCGTCAATCAGTTATCGGACAAGACCCAACCCAGCTGCTGGATCGTCCCAAGCCGGAACGGAAGCCTCCACAGGCTTTAACCATTGAGCAGGTGGATAAGCTTCTGTCCGCCCCGGATTCCGACACGCCGCAGGGGGCAAGGGACAGGGCGATGCTGGAACTGCTCTATGCCTCAGGCATCAAGGTTTCGGAGCTGGTCTCACTCAGCATTCATGACCTGAATATGGAGATGCGATTTTTGCGCTGTGCCGTACCCGGGGGGAAGGAGCGTATTCTTCCGATCAGCCAGATTGCAGCCCAGAGTGTGGCTTATTATATGCGTGATATGCGGAGCCAGCTTATAAGAGATGCCGAGGAAGAGGCATTATTCCTGAATTCACTGGGTACCCGCTTGACACGGCAGGGATTTTGGAAAATTATTAAAAAGTACGGCAAGCTGGCCGAAATCGATGAGGAAATAACGCCGCATACCCTTCGCCATTCCTTTGCCATACATTTGCTGCAGAATGGTGCCGATTTACGCTCCGTTCAGGAAATGCTGGGTCACTCGGCATTATCCACCACGGGCATGTATCAATCCACCAAGAAGAGCATGAAGGAAGTTTATGATCATTACCACCCGAGATCTTAAGGACCGCAACATGTCCACTGATCTACAACTTATTTTCAGTTAGGAGAGGTATTAACATGAGTTCAGTTAATCAACAGAGCATTAAGGAAGCAGCAGCTTACATACGCGAACAGAATGGCGTTCAGCCCGAGGTTGGCCTGATTCTGGGTTCGGGACTCGGTGTCCTGGCCGAATTGATTCAGGATCCGGTTTCGATCCCATACACCGACATTCCTCATTTTCCGGTATCGACGGTAGAAGGTCATGAAGGGGAGCTGCTCCTGGGCACGATTCACAACCGACCTGTGGTCATGATGAAGGGCCGTTTCCACATGTATGAAGGTTATGGTCCGGAAGTGACGGCGTTCCCGGTACGGGTCATGAAAGAGCTGGGCGTGAAGAGTTTGCTCGTTACCAATGCGGCAGGCGGTATCAATACCTCCTTCGAGCCGGGTGACCTTATGCTGATCTCCGATCATTTGAACATGACGGGAACCAGTCCGTTAATCGGACCTAACGATCCTGAGCTTGGCGTACGGTTCCCGGATATGTCGCAGGCCTACAGCCGGAAGCTCCGTCAGTTGGCAAAAGAAGTAGCCGTGAGTCAGAGCGTTGTTCTTAGAGAAGGGGTTTATGCCGGCTTGCTTGGGCCAACCTATGAAACGCCGGCTGAAATTGTCATGCTGCGCACACTGGGCGCGGATGCGGTAGGCATGTCAACGGTATCTGAGGTGATTGTGGCCAGACATGCGGGGCTTGAGGTGCTGGGCATCTCCTGCATCAGCAACATGGCAGCAGGTATTCTGGATCAGCCGCTTTCCCATGATGAGGTTATGGAGACAGCAGAGAAGGTTCGCGAGAAATTCCTTGCGCTTGTGTTGGCCATTATCCCGAAAATGTAATATTTCCAAGTACAAGGCTGTACTCTAGTAGATGCGAATCTACCGGAGTACGGCCTTTTTGCTATGCTCCCGTAAGTATAGAGTCCTAACTTTTCCGTAAAATACTGGAATAATTTGTTTTCATCCTGACGACAATGAATAGCAGACCCGTATACTTGCGGGATGCCATTACGAATGTCAGGAGGGGACGGAATTGAAAAAAGCGTTGATCGCTGGATTCCTTGTTCTATTTGTTGGGTTGTCCAGTACGGCTGTTCCAAGTTATGCAGAAGAAAATAGTAAAACCGGCGAAGGGTCATCTCAAGAGGAACTGGCGCCTAGTGCTCGTTCCGCCATATTGCTGGATGCGGATACCGGAACCATTATTTATGAGAAAAACAGCCATGATAAGCTGCCTCCGGCCAGCATCACCAAGATTATGACGATGCTGCTTACGATGGAGGCCATCGATGCGGGACGATTGCAGTGGACGGATAAGGTACGTACCAGTGAATATGCTGCCTCCATGGGCGGATCGCAGATTTTTCTTGAGCCTGGGGAAGAAATGACCGTTGATGAAATGCTGAAAGGCATTGCCATGGCATCAGGCAATGACGCTTCTGTTGCGATGGCGGAGAAGCTTGCCGGTTCCGAACAAGGTTTTGTCAAGATGATGAATGATAAAGCGGCTGAGCTGGGAATGAAAGATACGCATTTTGTGAATTGCAACGGACTTCCGGCAGAGAATCACTATACTTCAGCTCATGACATCGCGGTCATGAGCAGGGAATTGCTGAAATATGAGCAGATCACCAAATATACAGGCTCGTACCAGGATTATTTGCGAAAGGATTCGCAAAAGCCGTTCTGGCTGGTGAACACCAATAAGCTGGTTCGTTTCTACACAGGTGCAGACGGCCTGAAAACCGGATATACGTCAGAGGCTAAATTCTGTTTGTCCGCAACGGCCAAACGGGATGGACTGCGCGCAGTAGCCGTTGTCATGGGAGCTCCTGACACCAAGACGCGGAATAATGAAGTATCCCGTATGTTTGACTATGCGTTCGCTCAATACACGATGCATTCTATCTATAAGCCAGGCGAAGTATTGGGCATCGTGAAGGTTCAGAAAGGGAATGTGCCTGAACTGTCCATTCAAGCGGACAGAGACTACAGCGTGCTTGTGAAGAAGGGCGTAAAGGACCCGGATATCCGTCATGAAATTCAGATGGATCAGAATGTGAAGGCTCCTGTTTCCGCCGGACAAGTCATCGGCAAGCTCTTGGTCTATCAGGGGGACCGACTGGTGAAGGAGTTTGAGCTGACATCTCCGGTTGAGGTGAAGAAGGCAGGCTTCTGGAAGCTGTTCAAACGGACAACCGGCAAGTTGTTTCATGTAGATTAATGGGAGTTTTCTTCTAGTTTTGTCGTGATGCAGGAATGTCTTTTTCAAATGTAGAAATCTTTGTTCATGTCAGGGAGGAGAGTGAGCAAACATGAATCTGCAGGTTGAGATGGAGCATCACAGGCATATTCTGATCGTCCGTCTATCCGGGGAACTGGATCATCACACGGCCGATCATGTCCGGATGCAGCTGGAAGAAGCCATTCAGAGACGTCAAACAGAGCACTTGGTGCTGAGCTTAAAGGAATTGGACTTTATGGACAGCTCAGGTCTCGGGGTCATCCTGGGACGCTATAAATTCATCAAGCAAAAGGGTGGAAAGATGGCGGTATGCGATGTGAAGCCGCAAGTTTACCGCTTGCTTGAAATGTCGGGGCTGTTCAAAATCATGCCGATATATGAGAACGAGGGTACGGCACTCTCGGGTTTGGAGGTAGTGTCATGAGTGAAGGAAGAGCACAGCATAATTTTATGACTCTGCAGTTTGCCGCAAAGTCGGAAAACGAATCCTTTGCCCGTGTCGCCGTAGCTGCGTTCATCTCCCAGTTGGATCCTAACATGGATGAGCTCAGTGACCTGAAAACGGTGGTTTCCGAAGCGGTCACGAACAGCATCATCCATGGCTATGACAGCGATCCGGTGGGCGTTGTCAAGATTGAGGCTTCGATTGACGGGGATATGATCACGCTGCGCGTTGAGGATTCGGGTCGAGGCATTGAAGATTTGGAAATGGCCAAGCAGCCGCTTTATACATCCAAGCCGGAGCTGGAGCGATCCGGCATGGGATTCACGATCATGGAGAATTTCATGGACGAATTTGAAGTGGTCAGCGAACCAGGCAGCGGTACGTCGATCAAAATGAAAAAGAGGATCGAATCTAAGAAAGCTTTATATAATTAGGGGTTGGACAAATGGATGCCGATGTGAAGAAAACTTCGCAGACTTATTTGGACGACGCGGAGGTCAAACGACTCATTGCACTTAGCCAAAGCGGGGATAATGTCGCCCGGGATACGCTCGTCAACTGTAATATTCGTCTTGTCTGGTCTGTCGTTCAGCGGTTCATGAACCGGGGGTATGAGCCTGATGATCTATTTCAAATCGGCTGTATCGGTCTCCTGAAGTCAGTGGACAAGTTCGATCTCAGTTATGACGTAAAGTTCTCTACCTATGCCGTACCGATGATTATCGGAGAAATTCAGCGTTTCTTGAGAGACGACGGGACCCTGAAGGTCAGCCGGTCGCTCAAGGAAATGGCGAACAAAGTCAGGAAGAAGCGGGACGAGCTGTCCAAGCAGCTGGATCGTCTGCCTACGGTGAAAGAGGTTGCCGAAGAGTTAGGGGTAACACCAGAGGAAGTGGTGTTCGCCCAGGAGGCGAATAAACCACCGACCTCGATTCATGAAACCGTATTTGAGAATGACGGAGATCCCATTACGCTGATGGATCAGATAGCCGATGAATCGCAGGAACGCTGGTTCGACAAGCTGGCCTTGAACGAAGCGATAGGCGGCTTGACCGAGCGGGAGCGGCTCATTGTGTATTTGAGGTATTACCGGGATCAGACACAGTCGGAAGTTGCCAGCCGGCTGGGGATATCCCAGGTACAGGTATCGCGGCTTGAGAAAAAAATATTGCAGAGCATTCGAAACGAGATTGCGCAGTAGCGCTTCCTTTTTTCTATATAAGCCTGCTCCATTCGGCGCCGCCCTTAGGGTGGCGCTTTTTTGCGTTTCCGAAGCTGTTTTTCAAGTGGCCGAAAAAAGAAAGTATGGTAAATCCGAGTAGAAACGAGGAGGATTTCCCATACTAACGGTAATTTAGCAGTAAAGGAGTGTTTCGGATGAAGGTTAATCCCACTCCGACGGTGTTTCTGCAGCTCCGGAGCCGCATCCGGTTACCGAGAGATCAGACCGTCAAATTAGGTGATGTTGCCTTCATAGTCTGTGAACCCGAATGGGAGAGAAGGCTTAGAGACCTGCCGCTAACGCAGCCGAAGGATATCGATGGCAACCGGCTCGTCATGGATCTGATTCAAATCATACCGAAGATTCAGAAGGTGATTCCGGGCGCCCATATTGAAACGATGGGAAATCATCATACCCTCGTGGAGCTCGTAGGACCTGACAGCAAACGATCGAAACTCTGGTTTCCGCTAATCTGGCTGCTGTTGTTTTTCGGGTCCGCACTAACCATCATGAACTTTCATGCGGACGTCAATATGCTCGAGGTACAAATTCGAATCGTCGAAATGGTGACAGGGAAAAGAGACGAGCATCCATACTTGTTTCAAATTGCGTATTCCCTGGGTCTCGGTTTCGGGATGACGGTGTTCTTCAATCATTTGTTCAAGAAAAAATGGAATGAGGAGCCGACCCCGCTTGAGGTGGAGATGTATCTTTACCAGGAAAATTTGGACCAATTCGTGGTTGCCGAGGAATACCGGAAAATGAACACCGCGGCTAAACCACCGGGTGAAAAACCATGATCTTGTCCATTCTCCAGGCTATATTCACCTGTGTTCTCGGCGTAGCGGGAGGCATTGCAGTCGGCGGCGGAGTGATCGCGCTCATCATTGTGCTGGACATCATTCCCAGACTGTCTCAGCTGACCGGAACCTATAACCGGGTGCATTGGTATGAAGGTGCGCTGATTGCAGGGTCTTTCATTGGAACGGTGGCAGATTTCTGGCGATGGTCCGTTCCGCTGGGTCCGATCGTGAGTACCGTAATCGGGTTGATGTGCGGCATTTTTATCGGCATGCTGGCAGCCGCGCTGACGGAAGTTCTGAATGTGCTGCCAATCCTGGCCAAGCGGCTCCGGTTAAAGGGGTATCTGTTCGGACTTCTGATGGCCATGGTGGCAGGCAAGGTGGCGGGCTCCCTGTTCGACTGGTTCGTATTCAGCAAATGATAGTTTATGGCTAGGAGGTAGGTTATGGACGATAAAACAGCACATAATGACGGCAACGTTGATCTGGTTAAAGATATTCCGATTGTTCCCCCATCGGAGATTAAAAAGTTGAATGAAGAGGCGCTGAAGGAGAAGAGGGAAGCCGAAACCTCTGACAGCACCAAGGAATCGGTCATCTATTGGCAGCAGACGGACGATGTTCCCGCGAAGCTGAGCGATCTGAAAGAAACGCTTAAGGAAGTGATCGGCCTCGGAGTCTCGTTTGATGTGATATTCCGCGAAATGAATTTTGCTGGCAGAAATGCAGGGCTTCTCTTCTTGAACGGGTTCACCAACGATATGGTGGTGACGGAAATATTAACCCGATTGACGTACCTGAAGCCTGAGGACGTAAACAACCAGGCGCTGAACGAAATGATGAACCGATATATTCCTCATGTCCAGGTGGAACGGGATACGAGGCTCAGCAAGGTAATTGACGAGGTTCTCTCGGGCCTATGCGCCCTGTTCATCGAGGATGCCCATTCCGCCATCATCCTGGACACCCGGAAATATCCGGTTCGGGGACTTGAAGAGCCTGCGGTCGAACGTGTCGTTCGAGGCGCCCGGGACGGGTTTACGGAGACGCTTGTGACCAACGTGAATCTGGTCAGGAGACGGGTTCGTGATCCCGGACTGCACGTGGAGATCATCAAAGTGGGAAGGCGGACGAGAACGGACGTCAGTCTGGTCTTCATCGATGACATAGTCGACCGCACCCAAGTTGAGGCTATTCGCAATAAAATCGAGGAAGTGGATTTGGAAGGATTGCCCCTAGGCGATAAGCAGCTGGAGGAAGCGATTGTGAACAAGGGATGGCACCCCTATCCGCTTGTCAGGTATTCTGAACGGCCTGACGTAGTGTCCTCGCATCTCCTCGAAGGCCGGATCGTAGTCATGGTGGATACTTCTCCGAGTGTGATGATTATGCCGACCACGTTCCTCGATCTCTGTCAGCATGCCGAGGAGAACCGACAGACCCCGTTTATGGGAACGTATCTCCGCTGGATACGCTTTATTGGTATATTTGCATCCATGTTCCTGCTGCCGTTGTGGATGCTCTTGGTGATCCATCCGGAAATGAAGCCACCCGGACTGGACATCCTCGGTCCGCAGAAGAATACGGAAATTCCGATTATTATGCAGTTTCTGATCGTTGAGTTCGGTGTGGACCTGCTGCGGCTCGCTGCCGTTCATACGCCGACGCCGCTGGCCTCGGCGATGGGGTTGATCGCTGCCATTTTGGTTGGCGATATCGCGGTTAAAACCGGATTGTTTGTCAACGAGGTCGTTCTGTATATGGCGGTTGCGACCATCGGGATGTATGCGACCCCGAGTTACGAGCTGGGGCTTGCCAACCGGATGGTCAGACTGATTCTGCTGATTGCCACGGCCTTGTTTGGAGCAAAGGGCTTTGTCATAGGGACCACACTTCTGATCTTGATTCTGACCACCCACCGCTCCTACAACTCCTCTTACCTGTGGCCATTCATACCATTTAGTGCAAAAGCAATGGGCGAAATTTTATTCCGGAAACCGCTGCTGATGTCCAGAAGAAGGCCGGCTATCAATAAAACCCGTGACAACACAAAAATGGGCTCTGACATGAATCCGCGAGGAGAGCATTAACAATAACACAAATGTTGTGTTGAAAAATCCATTTTGCTTCGCTTACGTTGTCTGCTATACTGTGAACAATTATTCGGTTATCCTATTTTGAAACAATGGATCGGAGGAATTGTAAGCATGTTTTTACACGGTACAAGTAAGATCAACGATCAGGGGCATTTGGAAATCGGCGGGTGCGACACATCCGATTTGAAAGCTCAATATGGAACACCACTATATATTGTAGACGAGCAGTCGGTGCGCAACCGCTGTCGGGAATATATCGAGGCATTCAATGCTTCCGGGTTGAAATTCCAAGTCGCGTATGCAAGCAAGGCGTTTTGCGTCATGGCTATGTGCCGCTTGGCGGATGAGGAAGGCATGTCGCTTGACGTGGTTTCCGATGGCGAGCTGTACACAGCGCTGCAAGCAGGATTTCCTGCGGAACGGATTCATTTCCACGGGAACAATAAGACGCCGGAAGAGATTGAAATGGCGCTTGATGCACATATCGGCTGTTTTGTAGTGGATAACGTGATTGAACTGCACATGCTGCAGGCCATTGCAGCCGAGAAGAACCGCACCGTTAACATTCTGCTTCGCGTGACACCGGGTGTTGAGGCTCATACGCATGAGTATATCTCCACAGGTCAAACCGACTCCAAGTTTGGTTTTGATATCGGTAACGGCTCCGCATATGAAGCGGTAAAGCTTGCAGAAGCACAAGGGAACATTAACTTGATGGGCATTCATTCCCACATCGGCTCCCAGATTTTTGAGGTGGAAGGCTTCCAGATGGCCGTTCAGCGTGTTGCCGAGTTTGCTTTTTCTGTAAAAGAAGGCTTGGGCGTTGTGTTCAAGGTTGTAAATCTTGGCGGCGGGTTTGGTATCCGTTATGTGGATGGAGACACTCCGCTTCAAGTATCCCAGTATGTAAAAGCGATTACGGATGCGGTGAAAACTCACTTTGCTGGTCTGGGTTCCGAGCTTCCTGAAATTTGGGTGGAGCCGGGCCGGAGCATCGTTGGCGATGCAGGCACCACGCTGTACACGGTGGGCACAAGCAAGGATATTCCAGGCGTACGCAAATATGTTGCCGTAGATGGCGGGATGACGGACAATCCTCGTCCGGCGTTGTATGAATCGAAATATGAAGCAGTGCTTGCCAACCGTGCTAACGATAAGGTTGAAGAAACCGTGTCCATCGCTGGCAAATGCTGTGAGAGCGGGGATATGCTCATCTGGGATCTGGATCTTCCGAAGGTAGAGACAGGTGATTTGCTGGCTGTATCCTGTACAGGTGCCTACAACTACTCTATGGCAAGCAACTACAACCGGATCCGCAAGCCGGCAGTCGTATTTGTGAAGGATGGCCAGAGCAATCTGGTCGTACGTCGCGAGTCGCTTGCAGACATCATCAGTAACGACATCGTGCCTGCGAATGTGGCAAAAGAAACCGTAACGAGCTAAATAATCACCTCAGTTAGATATGAAAAGCCATTCCATCAGAGGGCCCGCCAATGCCTCAGGGCTGCGGTCAGGGCTCTTTGGTGTGCCTGTTCAGCTCGACATGGCGGGTGCGCGAGGACAAGTTCATTTTGCTTCGAGGCTCAATTCATAGTAAACTATAAAATGCATTGTGTAACAAAACTACTGAAGCGGTCTAATAACGGAAGGAGATACACCCATATGGCAAAAAAAGCGAAGATCACACTGGAAAACGGTAAAGAGGTATTGCTTGATCTGTTTGAGAACGAGGCGCCGAACACGGTAGCCAACTTTGAGAAATTGGCTAACTCCGGTTTTTATAACGGCCTTGTATTTCATCGCGTAATCCCTGGCTTTGTCGCTCAAGGCGGCTGTCCGCAAGGAACAGGTGCCGGCGGTCCGGGTTATACCATCAACTGTGAGATTAACCCTAACAAACATGAGCGTGGAAGCTTGGCTATGGCGCATGCAGGCCGTAACACAGGCGGCAGCCAGTTCTATGTATGCTACGAGCCGCAGCCGCATCTGGACGGTCAGCATACTGTGTTTGGTAAAGTTGTGGAAGGCATGGAGTACGTGGATGCATTCAAGGGCCGCGACAAAATGGAAAAAGTAGAAGTATACGAAGCGTAATTGTTAGCTTCCGGATTGGACAGGCGCACCTTAGGGTGTGCCTGTTTTTATGATGATGGTAATTAGAAAATCGGGGATGCGGATTACGAAGGAAATAATCTGCGAAGCTCCTCCGGAACTGATCTGCTTTTGCGAGTATGGGGATCCATGGCTACACTGGTTACCTCTGCATCTGCACACAGTTCACCTTCCTTGTTGTGGATCTGCTGCAGCATGACATAACTCGTCCGTCCGACAGATTTCGGCTCGGTCGAGATGGTCAACCGATCGCCTTGACTGCACTCCTTGCGATAATTGATATTAATGTTGACGGTTACGGTTTGGACACCGAGTTGTTTTAGCACGTCATACCGGAGGTCCCCAGCCTCGTACCATTCTTCTCGGCCCCATTCGAGATACTCCAGGTATTTAGCATTGTTTACATGTCCATTGACGTCAATTTCCGTAGGTCGGACGATGATGTCCAGGGATGTTTTCATCGTTGTTTGCTCCTTTTTAACAGAGATCAATACCTCATGTTTATCCATCAATTATGTTCTCTCTTACGACAGGATACTCCTGCTCCCAGCGCATCATTTAAGAAAACAGCAGGTCATGGGAAATGGATATTAAAGTTATGTGCTTAAAAAAAGTTAGTGGTTTTTCCTTGCAATTTTTAAAAGGTGGTGATAAGATTCATCATAAGATAAAACAACTTCATAAGTTTAATCCTTCGGGGCAGGGTGAAATTCCCTACCGGCGGTGATGAATGCAGTGGGCTTAACGTAATGTTAGCCAATGACTGCATCTTAGTCCGTGACCCGGATACGTGTGTGAATGACACCGTATGCGGTGGACCTGGTGCAAATCCGGGACCGACAGTATAGTCTGGATGGGAGAAGGAGTGAAAGACACATTGGCGGCAGCAAGTGCAGTCGTGTCTATGCACAGATCGTGACATGCGTTATGTGCAGGTTTTCACATGCGAATCAAAGCAGGCTTTGGCGATTATTTGTTGTCGCTGTGTATGGCTTTGAGTTGTTTGTTGTAGGCAAAACCTGCGTTCATGACGGTTATTTACCTTGTCATCCTTTAACTTCTATCAAGCCCTGTTCCGGATTCTTCTGAATCTGAAGCAGGGCTTTTTTAGATATCAGAGAGTATGCCCCCTTTGAAACAGGGGCTTTTATGATATCGAAAGACCAATTACTGCTAACTGCAGTCTAACAATGTGGAATGTACATCGATCACTTTATTTTTTATGGAGGTTGTGAGAGGGGGCCCATGTGTACCATGGATATCGTCAACGATGAATTCTATATGTCACTTGCACTGGACCTGGCCGAACGTGCTCAAGGACAGACGGGTATCAACCCGGTTGTCGGCTGTGTCATTGTGAAGAATGGTGCGCTTGCAGGAGTGGGAACCCATCTGGAGCGTGGAACCCCGCACGCCGAGATTCATGCTTTGAACATGGCCGGAACCAAAGCGGCTGGCAGCACGGTGTATGTGACGCTGGAGCCTTGCAGCCACTACGGAGCGACACCTCCTTGCAGCGAAAGGTTGATCGCCGAAGGGGTCAAGCGGGTGGTCGTGGCGTGTGAGGACCCGAATCCGCTCGTTGCGGGCAAAGGCATCCAGATGCTGCGGGCAGCCGGAATCGAGGTCGTGACAGGGATCTTGAGAGAACGTGCGCTTCGCTTAAACGAAGCCTTCATTAAATTCATTACGACGGGTCAGCCGTTCGTCACGTTGAAGACAGCAAGCACGTTGGATGGCAAGATTGCATCGAAAACCGGTGACAGCAAGTGGATATCGAGCGAAGAATCCAGGGAGCTAGTTCACACACTTCGTCATCGTCATCAAGGCATTATGGTCGGGGTGTCCACGGTTATTGCGGACAATCCAAGCCTGACAACGAGACTGAGTGTTGGAGGGCTGCATCCGGTCAGGATCATTGTGGACTCCAGCCTGCGAATGCCGCTTGATAGTCATGTGGTATCGGACGGAACGGCGCCCACATGGATTTTGACAACGGAGCAGGCAGATGAAGGCAAGCGGACATTGCTGGAGGAGCGGGGAATTCAAGTGATCCCATGCGGGGAAGGTCCGCGCGTTGATCTGAAGGCGGCCATAGCGAAGCTCGGCCAGATGGGCATTTCCTCGATTCTGCTTGAAGGAGGCGGCACACTGAACGGCGCCATGCTGGAACAGAAGCTTGTGGATAGGCTTATCCAGTTTATTGCCCCAAAAATCATTGGAGGGTACGATGCTCCGGGGAATTTCATGTTTAGCGGTTATGAGCAAATGAACCAAGCCATCGTGCTGACAGGGCTTGAAAGTAAAAGACTGGGCGACAATATTTACATCACCGGCATTCCGGTCTGGATGTAAGACATCGGGAAGGAAGGAGGGAAGCCTGTGTTTACGGGATTGGTTGAGGAAATAGGTGAGATGAGGCGAATTGGCCGCAAAGGCGAAGCCATGCTGCTGAGCATTTCGGCCAGCCGGATCATGGAGGATTTGAAGCTGGGTGACAGCGTTTCGGTCAATGGCGTATGCTTGACTGCAACGACGATAGATCGAGGGATATTTACGGTTGACGTGATGCCGGAAACCTATAGAAATACCAACCTTAAGGAGCTTCAACCAGGTGGAAAGGTGAATCTTGAACGGGCAATGGCGGCCGGAGGCAGATTCGGGGGCCACATCGTCCAGGGACATGTGGATGGAGTCGGCGTGATTCGCAGCGTGCAGGCTGATCAGAATGCGGTGGTCTATGAGATTGCACCTTCGCAAGATGACTTGTTTAAATACATCATCCCCAAAGGCTCGGTTACACTGGATGGAATCAGCTTGACCGTTGTGAAAACAACGGATTCCTCCTTTACGGTTTCCATCATCCCCCACACGCTGGCCGAGACTGTGCTGGCCTATAAAAAAGCGGGCGATACGATTAATATCGAATGCGACATTCTTGGTAAATATGTGGACCACTTGCTGCATTACGGCTCGGAGGGTGCGGGCAGCAGACGTGGGCCGAACCCGGGAATCAGCAGGGATTACCTTGCCGAGCATGGATTTGCCTAGCTGATATTCATACAGGTATCTCCATGAGAAGAAGGAGGAGTAGCAATGGAAGAGCGCTTTTCATTTCATACCATCGAAGAGGCGTTATCAGATTTGAAGGAAGGCAAGGTTGTCATTGTAGTAGACGATGAAGACCGTGAGAATGAAGGGGACTTCATCGCACTTGCCGACAAGGCAACTCCGGAAGTCATTAATTTCATGATTACGGAAGGCCGGGGGCTGGTATGTCTGCCGATGACGCAGTCCCGGGCACAGGAGCTTGATCTTAAACCGATGGTTACCCAGAACACGGACTATCATGGAACGGCCTTTACGGTTTCTATTGATCATAAGCATACCACGACAGGCATCTCCGCTTATGAACGGTCCGTGACCGTTCGGGGCATCATGGATTCAAGCGCAACCGCGGCTGATTTTCGCAGACCGGGGCATATGTTTCCCCTTATAGCCAAAGACGGCGGAGTCCTTCGCCGGGCCGGCCATACAGAGGCTGCTGTAGATCTTGCCAGATTAAGCGGGTCCTATCCTGCCGGGGTCATCTGTGAGGTGATCAAGGAGGACGGTACAATGGCACGACTTCCGGATCTGGTGGAGATTGCCAAGAAACATGACTTGAAGCTGATCAGCATCAAGGATCTGATTCATTACCGCAATGAGAAGGAAAAGCTTGTCCAGCGAGAGGTATCTGTACGGATGCCTACCGATTTCGGCGTGTTCCAGGCTGTTGCCTATACCAACGATGTGGATAATAAAGAGCATATTGCCTTGGTGAAAGGGGAGATTGACGGCAGCGAGCCTGTCCTGGTGCGTGTGCATTCCGAGTGCCTGACAGGTGATGTGTTTCACTCCCATCGCTGTGACTGCGGTCCTCAATTCGAGGCGGCACTCCGTCAAATCGATGAGGCGGGAAGAGGCGTTCTTCTCTACATGCGTCAAGAAGGGCGCGGCATTGGCCTGATCAATAAGCTGAAAGCTTATAAACTGCAGGAAGAAGGTCTGGACACGGTTGACGCGAACCTAAAGCTTGGCTTTGCCGCCGATTTGCGGGATTACGGCATCGGGGCTCAGATTCTGAAGGATCTGGGCGTAAGGCAGATCCGCCTGCTGACAAACAATCCACGCAAAATCAAAGGCTTGGAGGGCTATGGCCTGGAGGTCGTGGAACGCGTGCCGATCCAGATGCCGGAGAACGAGGATAACACCGGTTATCTTCATACGAAGCAAGCGAAGCTCGGTCATATGCTGAAATTCGATGATATCGAGCAGAACGAGAGCACCAACTAATCACCAACAAAATAAAAGGTCAATCTGGTTTTTTGGTTGCTTCTTAGACAGACCGAGCGAAGAGGACGGAGTGCTGCTGGAGAAGCGTTAGCGGTCGCCTTTAACTCCTGATTTCCACCTTGGAAAATAAATCCTGAAATCAGGAGTTAACAGCGATCGGAAGCAGCAGCCGTCAGCGCAACGGGCTTCAAGGAGCAATTGTAAACACCAGTGAGACCTTATATAAACTCCAATCCGAAAGGAAGTCATCCCATTATGGCAACAATATTTGAAGGTAAATTAGTATCCGAAGGTCTGAAATACGGTATTGTCGTGGGTCGTTTCAATGAATTTATTACCAGCAAGCTGCTGAGCGGCGCACTCGACGCATTGAAGCGCCACGGAGCCCAGGAGAATGAAGTCGATGTGGCCTGGGTGCCGGGAGCGTTTGAAATCCCGCTCATTGCCCAGAAGATGGCAGAAAGCGGCAAGTATGATGCCATAATCACCCTGGGAACCGTCATCCGCGGCTCCACTACCCATTATGATTATGTGTGCAACGAAGTGGCTAAGGGCGTATCGGCCATTAACCTGAAGACCGGCGTACCTACCATTTTCGGTGTGGTAACGACAGAGAATATCGAACAAGCCGTGGAGCGTGCGGGAACGAAAGCCGGTAACAAAGGCTGGGATTCAGCCATGGCGGCCATCGAAATGGCAAACTTGACGAAAAGCCTAAAATAGTGCTTATTTAATGTAGTGCTCTTTTTCAGAGCACTGCATTTTATTTTTTTGGCGGGAGGATTCACAGTGACCGTATTATACAAGCTGGAAACGTTTGAAGGACCGCTCGATCTGCTGCTGCATTTGATTGATAAAGCGGAAATCGACATCCAGGATATCCCCGTCAGCGAGATTACCGAACAATACATGGCCTATTTGCACAATATGCAGGAGCTGGAGCTCGAAATTACAAGCGAATTTCTGGTAATGGCTGCAACGCTGCTGTCTATAAAGAGCAAGCTGCTGCTTCCGAAGCCCCCGGTTATCGAAATGGACGAGTTCGATTTTTATGATGAGGACGACATGGATCCGAGAGCGGAGCTTATTCAGAAGCTGATTGAATATCGCAAATACAAAGGCATTGCCCGCCATCTTCATGAGAAGGAATGGGAGCGGAGTCTGATCTACTCCAAGGAAGCGGAAGACCTCACTCCTTTTATGCCTGAGGTGGAAGAGAACCCGGTGCTGGGGCTGCACATTTCAGATTTGATCAGTGCTTTTCAAAAAGCGTTAAACAAAGCAGTCAAACGTACATCGTATGCCCGTATTCAGCGGGATGAAATATCGGTAAAGGATCGGATTCGTCAAGTCATGGATGCCCTGGAGCAAGTGGGACCGGGAGGACGTGTGCTGTTCTCCAAGCTGCTTCACGAAGAGATGGAACGGCATGAAATCGTAGTGACTTTCCTGGCCATTTTGGAATTGATGAAAATGAAACAGATATTGTGCTATCAAGAGAAGTTGTTTGAAGATATTGTCATGGAGTGGAGAGGGGAAGAACGTGTTGATGGATTATCCGAAGCTGAAATCGATTATTGAGGGGCTTCTGTTCCTATCGGGGGAAGAGGGCTTGTCGGTAAGGCAAATTGCTGAGATCACCGAGCAGTCGGATGGCCTGGTTGGCGAAGCGCTTGAGGATATGAAGGAGGAGTGGGAGCGTCAGGAGCGCGGAATTCAGATTGTTCAAATCGCGGGAAGCTACAAAATGGCTACATTGTCTGAGCATGCGCCGTATTTTGAACGCCTGGCCTATTCGCCTTCACGGTCTTCACTGTCTCAAGCAGCGCTGGAAACACTCTCCATCGTTGCCTATCGGCAGCCGATTACGCGCGTAGAGATTGAAGATATTCGCGGCGTTAAGTCCGAGCGGGCAATTCACACCCTTGTCAGTAAAGGTTTGATCGAGGAAGTCGGGCGAGCGGAGGCGATTGGCAGACCCATTCTGTATGGTACAACCAAATCGTTCCTCGAATATTTCGGACTTGCCAATATCAAGGATTTGCCGGAGCCGTCGCAGTTTGAGGATACCGATAATCTGGAAGAGGAAACGCAGCTGCTGTTTGATAAGCTTGATGGTCGTCAGCTTACATTTGATGATGTGGAGGAAAGCTAGCCATTATTCAATATTATAAGCCTTAAGTAAGAGCTGATCCTGGGCGTGGTGAATTCACCGTCCGGGATTTTTTTTGATTGAAAGTACATGAAATCGGGAACCTGGGATAATTTTCGCATCATTTTGAGGAGATTTTGCCATACTAAGCCAAGCGGATTACATTTTACTAAGTTCGTTTTGGGGGTTACTTTGTGAGGGTTTGGATCTTTCTGGCGGTCGGTCTGGTTGTCCTCCTCATCGTATTGCTGATCGTTGTGCTGAGTTCCAAGATAACGATTAAGCTGGATGTGGTTCTAAGAAAAGATGAATATAAAGCGTTAGCGGAACTTAAGATGATCTTCGGTTTGATTACGCGCAAATATGAAGTCCCCTTTCATCTGGCCAACGGTGGCATTGAATATAAAAAGGAGACCGTTCCCGGAGAACAGGGGATCCCGTTAGGTTCTAACAAGGAGAAGATTTCTTCAAGCAGAACCATTCGATACAGGGATTATGTGCGGGCATTATTATCGACGAAAGGTCTTAAAAAATGGGTTAAGCAGACGATGGCGGCGGTTCATCTCATGGATGTCCGATGGTCGACGCGGATTGCCTTGGAACATGCGGCAGATACGGCCGTTGCAACCGGGATGCTGCATGGGGTGAAGCATACGCTTCTTGGATGGATGTCCCACCGTTTAAACATGAAGGACATGCCTCAAATCGATGTAGTGCCGATATTTAATGGCCCGCCGCAAATTTCCACTGAACTATACTGTATAGCGAAAATCTCCTGCGGAAAAGCTATGTATGCTGGACTGGTACTTATAGTTCGCGTGTTAAAGGTGAAAGGAGGAGTTAGATCATGGCAGAACACCCTATTCAAGGCTTGATGCAAACGGCAATGGAGAACATCAAGGGAATGGTGGACGTAAATACGATCGTTGGCGACCCCGTTAATACACCTGACGGCAGCGTAATCTTGCCCATCAGTAAAGTGGCCTTTGGTTTTGCAGCTGGCGGCAGCGACTACAATGTTGAAGCCGGTGGCACACACCATCATTCCACAGACGGGACGCATAGCGACCATATTTCCCATCCTTTTGGCGGAGGCAGCGGCGGTGGCGTATCCATCAGACCGATTGCTTTTCTAGTCGTAGGAAACGAAGGCGTGCACATCGTGCCGCTGGATAACCAGACCCATCTGTTCGAACGGATCATTGATTCGACCCCGTATTTGCTTGAGCAAATTCAGTCGATGTTTCAAACAGGCAACAGCACTGGCACAACACCACCGCCTGCGTACTGATTGGAGCAAGCATATCCCTTCCGTTCCTAACGGAAGGGATTTTTGCCGTTAAGATGATGCGTCCCAGGAAAACCTCCTCTAAATAACGCCCCATGGCAACTGTATAAATCTGTCTGTAGACGTTTCTCTGATGAATTGGACATACCTTAAGCGAAGGCGACATATACTTGTACAAGATTTCTGAACACCGGAGGATAAGATGATGAAAATGAAATGGAAAAAAGGCAAGTCCTTGTTATCCATGTTAATCGCTGTATGCTGCTTGCTGGTTACGATTACGCCCGTGGTGTATGCAGATCATGAGAAAGGGCCAGCGAACCATGCTCAGGCCGCAGCGCTGATCGATGTGACTTCCGGGAGGATGCTTTACAGCAAGAACGGTGATGAGCGCTTAAGAATCGCCAGCCTGACAAAGATTATGACAGCCATTGTGGCGATTGAACATGGCAAGCTGGACGACCGTGTCAAGATCTCCAAAAATGCTTTTGCCAAGGAAGGCTCCTCTATCTTTTTGAAGCTGGGCGAGGAGATGACCCTTGAGAATTTACTGTTCGGCCTCATGCTTCGTTCGGGTAACGATGCCGCTACAGCCATTGCCGAGCATGTCGGCGGTACAGAGGAAGGCTTTGTGATGCTGATGAACGAAAAGGCAGCCCAGCTTGGCATGACGAACTCGCATTTCATGAACCCGCATGGACTGGATCATGACGAGCATTACTCTTCGGCTAATGATATGGCCAAACTGACGGCTTACGCACTCAAGAACCCTGTTTTTAGTGAAATTGTCAAAACACCAACCAAAAAAGCGCCTAATCCAAACGAGTCATGGGACTACAAGTGGGACAATAAGAACAAAATGCTTCGTTTCTATGAAGGGGCCGACGGGGTTAAAACTGGCTACACTAAAAAAGCATTCCGCTGCCTGGTGAGCTCCGCCACCCGGAATGGCCAGCAGATTGCAGCCGTAACGCTGAACGATGGTAATGACTGGAACGATCATTCCAACATGCTGGATTACGGATTTGCCCATTTTCCTCTAAAGAAGGTTACCGAAAAAGGGCAGAAAATCCAGGGATACACCCTTGTCACGGGAAGTTCCTTCACCTATGCGTTTGCGCATGATGAGGAGAGTCGCCTGGTGAAGAGACTCGTTCTGCATAAAGCGACTGCGCCGGATGTTTCGTTCGGACTTCGCGGCCATATTGAACTGCTGCTGGATAACGTCAGCATAGGTAAAGTTCCTGTTTACGAAGAAGGAAGCAGGCTTCCTGAAACCCCGGACGTCATGCAGAAGTCCAGAAGCACATCCGGACCGCTGGGTTCGTTGTCATTATGGCAGTCGGCCGGAGAAGTGATCAGGCATCTGTTCAGGGCCAATCATAACTAGTCTTCGCTGAAGAGTTGTTTACACTCTCATGCAGCGAGGCATCGAACTGGGGGCGAAGAGATGATTAATTTGATTTGGATGGGGATGATACTGGTCGGGTTTGGTTTTGCGGCTATTAACGGGAACATTGACAGCGTCACAAAAGCCGCATTTGACGGAGCTCAAACAGGGGTGACAGTCTCCTTCGGTCTGATCAGCATACTGGTGTTCTGGCTTGGCATGATGCGGCTGGCAGAAGATTCGGGCCTGCTGAAAAAGGTTGCCAAGCTGCTGGGGCCAGTTGTTCGCTTTCTGTTCCCGGATGTGCCCAAGAATCATCCCGCGATGGGTTATATACTGTCAAATATGAGCGCTAATTTGTTCGGTCTGGGCAATGCGGCAACTCCGATGGGAATTAAAGCGATGCAAGAGCTTCAGAAGCTGAATCCGGACAAGGAGACGGCTTCTCCAGCAATGTGTACGCTGCTTGCATTAAATACAGCAAGCATTACGCTCATACCCACCACGCTGATCGCGATCAGGCTGAATTATGAATCGGCCAATCCTTCAGAGATTGTAGGCACCACGTTATTGGCTACAGCCGTTGCTACTGCGGCAGCAATTATGGCTGACAGGTGGTACCGCAGACGCACGATTCGTCGCCAGAAGGCGCCGGGAATCGGTACAAGCCTGGGCCCGGACGTAAAGGGGTGATGAACTTTGCTGTCTTGGATTAACCTCGTATCCGCATGGTCCATTCCCGTCATTATCGCCTTCATTCCTCTGTACGCTTATACACGTAAAGTTCCTGTATATGAATCGTTTGTGGATGGAGCCAAAGACGGTTTCTCCACGGCGATTGGGATCATTCCGCATTTGGTCGGCATGATGGTGGCAATCAGTGTTTTCCGATCTTCCGGCGCGCTGGAGTTTTTTGTGGGCTGGACGGGCCCTTTTCTTCATTCATTGGGAGTGCCAAGCGAGATACTGCCGCTAGGCATACTCCGTCCCCTGACAGGCACCGGTTCACTTGCCTACACCACGGAACTGATCAGGGCATACGGCCCGGATTCCATGATTGGCCGGATCGCTTCGACTATACAGGGGAGCACGGATACAACCTTGTATGTGCTGACCGTTTATTTTGGCGCAGTTGGTATTCGCAACGGACGTTATGCGCTGAAGGTGGGGCTGTTCTCCGATTTGGTTGGGTTTATTGCCGCAATCGCCGTTTGTTTGCTGGTTTTTGGTTAGCCCTATATCCTATGGAGTGTGCGATGGTATGATAAGGTATGCAACAAGACGGGATGTTTTTCGATGTAACAGGACGTATGCCTATACCCTTGGTTTCACGGTGTCATATACTGCTGCAATTACGAATTGTAGTGGGGGTGGCGCAAGTGGAATTCGAGGGTTTTGTTATTCATCATACCGTATGCGAGCAGGAGCCGCCGAATTGGGATTTCAAGATCCACCCGGATGGGGCGGTTTCTTCCTCGTCTGTGCTGATGCGGCGGGGTCACATACACATCTGCCTGGAAGGAGACTTCAATCTCGGTTACGAGTCCATGAATTTGGATCAGAAAACCCAGCTTTTTACCGCCAGCAAAATCATTTTGGAGCTATCCAGGCTTCATGATATTTCTCCGCTATACTTATTTCCACACTCCGACTCCTGCCCTGGAGCACATTTTCCATGGAACGCGCTTGTGATTTATCCTGTCGATGGTTATCATTAGGGATGAGGTGACCTAACGAACATGGAGAGATTACAGAAAATTATGGCACAGGCCGGAGTCGCTTCCCGCCGCAAGTGCGAGGAATTGATTCTTGAAGGCAAGGTGCAGGTGAACGGAGAGACCGTTACCGAACTCGGCACGAAGGCCGATCCAGCCCAGGATATGATCACGGTTTCTGGCAAACCGATCAAGCATGAGAAAAAGGTATATGTCATGCTGAATAAACCGAAGGGAGTCATTACGAGTGCTTCTGATCCCGAAGGTCGAAAAATTGTATCGGATTATCTGAAGGGCATAAAAGAGCGCGTCTATCCGATTGGACGATTGGATTACGATACAGAAGGACTTCTGCTGCTGACCAATGACGGCGAATTTGCCAATCTGCTCAGCCACCCCAAATATCACGTGCCAAAAACCTATTTGGCTACTGTGAAAGGGGTGCCTCATGGCACTGAGCTGGACAAGCTGCGCCAGGGGATTATGCTGGAGGACGGCATGACATCGCCAGCCGAAGTGGAATACAAGGATGTTGATCCTGATAATAAGCAATCCGTTATATCCATCACCATTCACGAAGGCCGTAACCGTCAGGTGAGAAGGATGTTTGAGGCCATTTCCCATCCGGTATTGCGCTTGAAACGGATCTCTTACGGGGATCTGCTCCTGCAAAATTTAAAACGTGGCTTGTACCGCCATCTAACAGCGGATGAAATCAACCAGCTCATGCAGATGGCCAAAGCCGCGAAGCCAGGCGGGAATCCGAAGAAAAAACGTTAAACCCGACACATAATATTCAAAATGGCGAGCGGCGTTTATGACAAATTTCGTTATAATTGTTCATAGGATGTTCACACCCGTAGTATACGATATGATGAATGTCATAGAAAGGAAGCTGCTGCTTTATGGGCAAATCGAAGAAAAGCGTACAGATTGTTATTCTGCTTGCCATCATCCTGGTCGGAGTGTACGCCGTTGCAACGGTTGTATTCGGCTCTGACGAGGTTCCCAAAGTTGGACAGAAGGCAGCGGATTTTGAACTTCTAGGCATGGATGGCAAAGTACATACCATGAGTGAATATGAAGGTAAAGCCAGGGTTATTAATTTCTGGGGCACCTACTGTCCGCCATGCGTGCGGGAAATGCCGGCTCTTCAAGCTCAGTGGGAGAAATGGAGCAGTCAGGGCGTTGAGATCATTGGCATAAATGTGGGAGAGAACAAGATGACCGTTGAGAATTTTGTGGCTCAGACGGGAGTTCAGTTCCCCATCTTGATGGACCCTAAGCGGGATGCAGTTGCCAGCTTTGGCGTCGGACCCATGCCAACAACCTTCTTTGTTTCCGCCTCCGGCAAGATAGACCATATTCGTATAGGCGAACTGGATTTGAACACCCTTGACAAACAAATTGAACAGTTGGTGAATGCGAAATGAGTCAAGGTTCCAAGCCTTTGATCCAAAACACAAAGTGTGATTGCGGACACCAGAATCCGACGGGGACGGTCCTTTGCGAGGCTTGCGGCAAGCCGTTGACCGAAGAAGCAGAGGCCCAGCCGGTTCTGGAAATGCGTTATGACGGGGTGGCCCGTCGATCACAAAAAGCAAATCCCGGTATTATTGATCGGGTATGGAATTTCTTTTCTTCGGTAAAGGTAGCCATTTATTTGATCTTGCTGACCCTGATTGGCTCCTCTTTGGGGACCATTTTTCCGCAAGAGAGCACATTCCTCAATATTGACCCCTCGGTTTATTACAAAGAGGAGTACGGGCAGCTGGGGCATATATACTACTTGCTCGGGCTGTCACATACATACACATCATGGTGGTTCGTGCTGCTGCTCGTCATGATCGGCGCATCGCTTGTCATCTGCAGTCTTGATCGTGTGCTGCCACTCTACAAGGCACTCAGCAGACAGCGTATCCCGAAGCATATGTCATTTCTTACCCGTCAGAAAGTTGTCTATCAAGGGCAGGTCGGGGAGGATGGAGCAGAGTGGGTCGAACGGGTGAAGCCGATAATCAAGAAGAAGGGCTACCGGGTTCGCACGGACGGCGGGACGCTTCTGGCAGAGAAGCAGCGGTTCAGTCGCTGGGGTCCTTATGTGCTTCATATCGGTCTCATTATATTCCTGCTTGCAGTTCTCGGACGGAATTTGCCCGGACTGCACATGGACGAGCACATGGCATTTCCCGAGGGGGAACCTGTGCACATCAAGAACACCAGTTATTATTTGTTGAATAATGGATTTAAGGTTGAATTCTACACGGAAGAGGATATGCCTGAAGAATTCAAAGGCAAGAACAAAGTGCTGCCAAAAGAATTCCAAACCCAGGCTGTTCTGTATATGTGTGAGGCCAATTGCGATGGACTGGATAAAGAGCCTCAACTCGTGGAATTGACACGCCATAACATTGAGGTTAATCATCCGCTCAATTACAAAGGGTTTAAAGCTTACCAATTCGATTATGACCTGACCCCGATTCTTCGTACGGTTTCGCCGGTGCTGGTTGATAGTAAGAGCGGTAAAGAATTTGGCAAGATTACATTGTCGATCAATGATCCCCAGAGGGAGTATCAGGCAGGGGAATATACGTTAACGCTTACACAATCCTTTACTGATTTTGGACTTGGCGATAACGGTAATCCGGTCAACCTGTCACCCAACCCGAATGCGCCTGCATTCTTATTTCTGATTAAGGGGCCTGATCTGCCGAAGGAAGGCATTCAATACTTCTACTTTCCCAAGCAGCTCGATAAGGAACGGTTCAATCAGGAAGCAATCAATGCACAGCTGGCGGGTGGGGAGTCGCTCGTATCGCTGGACGTGCTCAGCATGGATGATGTGGACTTTTCGGAATCTACGACGTATTTGAATATTCGTGTGGATAAAGCGATGCCATTCATATGGGTGGGTTGTTTTATCGGCATGATTGGATTGATTATGGGCTTTTATTTCACCCATCGCCGGATCTGGCTGCGTATTGATAACGAAACACTGACTCTCGGCGCACATACGAACAAAAACTGGTTTGGGCTTCGCAAGGAAATCTCCGCGATCCTCAAGCAAATGAATATCGAAGTCGATGAAAAGTCATTGGAGAATAACAGGGGGAGTAAGGATGAATCTAATTGAGTTTAGCGGCGACGCCTTTATTGTAGCCTTTACCTTATACTGCGCGGCATTCATCATGTATGCACTTGCCGTTATGGGACGCCGGTTCCGTAAACGGGATCCGGAAGCTCATTTGGCTAAGTGGGGCAAGATTGCATTTGTTACAGCAACGATCGGTTTAATCGGCCACTTGCTGTACTTCTTTACAAGATGGGCAGGCTCGGGGCATGTGCCTGTCAGCAACATGTATGAGTTTATGTCCTTCTTGTCGATGGCCATCATGATTGCTTTTCTAGTCCTTTATTTTATCTACAAAAAATCGCTGCTCGGATTGTTTGCATTGCCGCTGGCTATACTGATCATGGCTTATGCAGCCGTATTTCCGCAGCAGGTACAGCCGCTCATTCCTTCGCTTCAATCCTACTGGCTGGGGATTCACGTGACATTGGCGGCGCTGGGTGATGCGTTTTTTGCCGTCGGTTTTATAGCCGGATTGATGCACCTGCTTCGTACCGTTAACTTTAGCGGAACTGACAAGGGCTCGCGCAGGGAACAGCGCTGGCTTGAGCTCTGCATGTTTGCCATCGTGGTACTGATCGGATTTATTTTGTCGGTATACAGCTTCCGTGCGGGCGGATATCAGGCCGAGTTTAATCAGACATTGGTTGACCCGAAGACAGAAAATAGTACAATAGTAAAAGTGGAATATAACATGCCTCCACTTGTTGCACCATATAAGAGTGAGACGGAGAGTATGCAATCCTTCCTGGGCATGAAATCTCCGCTCATGGAAGCTCCGTCATGGATGCACGGGGTGAATGCAGGACGTAAGCTGAATACAGTAATATGGTCGCTGCTCAGCGGTTTGATCCTGTACGGTCTGCTCCGTCTCATACTGCGCAAGCCGCTGGCGAAGTTCATCCAGCCTGCGCTCGGCAGACTGGATCCGGATGATCTGGATGAGATCAGTTATCGCGCCATTGCGATTGGTTTCCCGGTATTTACGCTCGGCGGACTCATATTCGCCATGATCTGGGCGGAAATTGCCTGGGGCCGATTCTGGGGCTGGGATCCAAAGGAAGTATGGGCGCTTATCACCTGGCTCTTCTACAGCGTATATCTCCATCTGCGGCTGTCACGGGGCTGGCAGGGCAAACATTCCTCCTGGCTGTCCGTTATTGGCTTTATCGTTGTCATGTTCACGCTGGTGGGCGTTAACTTGATTATTGCGGGCCTGCACTCTTATGCCGGAACCGATTAATGGTTAACTTAATAGCAATGAATTAACAATCAGAAGGGCCCTTTCCTATTCAAGAGGGCCACTTCTGATTTTCCCTATAAACATGAAGGAGCTGCTGCCAATGTCAGAGCACGGAAATCGTATCCTTGTTGTAGATGATGAAGAACGGATTCGTCGATTGTTGAAGATGTATCTGGAGAAGGAAGGTTATGAAATCGAAGAGGCGGAGGATGGGGAGACCGCGCTTCGCAAAGCCAGCTCAGAAGATTATGGACTTGTTATTCTGGATGTCATGCTGCCCGGCATGGATGGCGTCGAGGTGTGCACGCGTCTTCGTCAGGTGAAGTCTACGCCGATCCTGATGCTGACTGCCAAGGGCGAGGAGATCAATCGCGTACAGGGCTTTGAAGTGGGGGCCGACGATTATGTCGTGAAGCCGTTCAGTCCGCGCGAGGTTATCTATCGTGTAAAAGCTATTTTACGCCGGTCTTCAGCGACTGCCTATCTGAGCAAGGAAACGAATCCAAGCAACAGCATCGTATTCCCGCATCTCGTCATAGAGCACGACGCTCACCGCGTGACGGCAGGAGGACACGAAATCAGCCTGACGCCGAAAGAATACGAACTTCTTCACTATTTGGCATCCTCGCCAGATAAAGTGTTTTCTCGTGAAGAACTGCTTAAGGATGTATGGAATTATGAGTTTTTCGGTGATCTTCGCACAGTGGATACCCATGTGAAGCGATTGCGCGAGAAGTTGAATAAGGTATCCTCCGATTCCGCAGCGATGATTACAACCGTGTGGGGAGTGGGCTACAAGCTGGAGGTACCGAAGTAACGTGAGTTTCTGGAGATCACTCGTCGGCAAGCTGTGGATTACGATAACCTGTTTGGTTGCGTGCGTACTGCTGACGCTCGGATTATTTTTGCTGCCGTATATCGACACCACGTTTGCGAATTCGGATGCCATCAAACGTTTATTTACTTATGTGGCGATCATCGGATTCTCGATGACCACCTTTTTTGGACTGTTTCTGTTAACCAAGATCACGCAGCCCATGCAGCAATTGATTGAGGCTGCCAATGATATTCGGAAAGGGAAATACGGAACACGATTGAATCTGGTAACCAGTGATGAGATCGGTGAATTGGCCAATACGTTTAACCATATGGCAGCCGAACTGGAGACAAATATTCGTAATTTGAACCATGAGAAGGAGCATCTGTCCAGCGTGCTGAGAAGTATGAGTGACGCGGTCATTACCTTTGACCATCATGGTCAAGTTATACTGGTGAACCCGCCCGGACAGGAAATCATGAAGACCTGGAAGGGACTGCAGTGGGATGATGAGCTGCAAGGGGGCGGCTGGGCCGCTGATGTAATGCCGAAGCCGCTGAGCGAGCTCTATTACAGCACCGTGAACGAAGGCAGGGACCAGAGTGCAGACCTGCATGTCAAGCAGGGGATATGGTCGGCCCATATGGCCCCGCTGTACGCGGACGATATGATTCGGGGCGCTGTTGTCGTGCTCAGGGATATTACCGAGCAGGTGACCCTGGAGAAGATGCGTACAGATTTCATTGCGAATGTGTCACATGAAATCCGGACACCGCTGTCGATGATGCAGGGTTACAGCGAAGCATTGCTTGATGGCATGGCGGCTTCGCCGGAAGAGAGCAGGGAGCTTATCCAGGTCATCCATGAGGAATCTCTACGAATGGGGCGCTTGGTGAAGGATCTGCTTGATTTGACACGCATGGAAGCGGGACACGCGGAGTTGTCACTGAGGAAAATGGATGCCGGTGAATTGTGCGAGCGGGTATACCGGAAATTCGCCGTGCGTGCCAAGGAGCGGGAAATTGATCTTCAGTTGAATAAACTTCATCCGAATCTGATGCTTGAAGCAGCAGACGAAGATAAGCTGGAGCAGGTGCTTACGAATCTGCTGGATAATGCTTTCCGTCACACCCCTTCAGGCAAGCAAATCCAGATCACCGCAGACCGGATCACCCTTTTGGACGATGAAGCACTTCAGGTGAAAATCTGCGACCAGGGTGTCGGCATTCCGCCCGAAGATCTGCCCTTTGTTTTCGAACGGTTCTATAAGGCGGACAAAGCGCGTGTAAGAGGTGAAACGGTGGGTACCGGTATTGGTCTCGCCATTGTGAAAAACATCGTGACTGCGCATCACGGAACGATTAACGCAACGAGTGAGGTTGGCAAAGGCACCATATTTACGATGATCATTCCCACAAAAGCGGTAGAATCATAGGGAATGCCCGCACAAAAGAAAAAACACGCTCACATGGAGCGTGTTTTTTTGTTGAAATAAAGGGGTTAATCTTGTTCTACGTGGAACATCGACTAACCCGCGTTTATCTGAATCAGTTGTTTAGCCCAGTGCAATTTGTTGCGCGGTGTTCAGTTCTGCCAGCCCTGTGAGTTTAATCAGAACATCTTTAGGCACGTCCTTATCTACGGTCAGAAGCATGATAGCCTCGCCGCCGATGACTTTACGGCCCACCTGCATGGAGGCGATGTTGACATCGTTCTCGCCGAGCAGCGTCCCGACACGACCGATAATGCCCGGTTTATCGTTATGCGAGATCAGAATCAGATGACCTTCCGGCGAGATATCGACCGGGAATTTGTCAAGGCGGACAATCCGTTCCCCATAACCGAGAAGGAGTGTACCGGCTACAATCCGCTCCAGACCGTTTTGGGTTTTAAGCGTAACGGTAACCAGATTGGTAAAGTCTTTCGTTTTTGGTGTTTGAGATACAACGACATGCAGATCACGGCTTTTGGCCAGGTGCATGGAGTTTACAATGTTCACTTCGTTTCCGAGATGACGCTCAAGCACGCCTTTTACGATGTAGCGTGTCAACGCCTGGGTATCCACCTCAGCCAGCTCGCCCGCATAGTCGACATGAATCTCCTTCACAGCGTGCGCGGTAATTTGCGCGGCCACACTGCCGAGTTTCTCACCGAGGGAGAAGTATGGCTGGAGTTTGTTCATGACGCTTGCTGCTACAAGCGGGAAGTTGACGGCATTCTTAAACGGCTCATTGCGCAAAATATGCAGCACCTGCTCCGATACATCGATGGCTACGTTCTCTTGAGCCTCAATCGTAGATGCACCCAAATGCGGAGTCACGATCACCTTTGGATGGGTCAGGAACGGATGGTCGCTTTCCGGCGGTTCATGCTCGAATACGTCAAAAGCAGCTCCAGCTACAATGCCTTCATCAATGGCTTCGACCAGTGCGCGCTCGTCGATAATACCGCCGCGTGCACAGTTCACGATACGCATGCCGCGTTTCATCACTTCAAACTGCGGTCTTGCGATCATGTGGCGGGTCTCAGGAGTAAGCGGAGTATGGACCGTAATGAAATCCGCATTGCGGATAATGTTATCCACCGAGGAGAGACTCACGCCGAGTTTGTCTGCACGCTCCTCCGTTAAGAACGGATCAAAGGCAAGTATGTTCATGCCGAATGCCTTGGCGCGTTTGGCAACCTCGCTGCCGATTCGTCCCATTCCCATAACGCCAAGCGTTTTATTGCGCAGCTCGACGCCGAGGAAGGATTTGCGATCCCAGGATCCGCCTATAGTTTTTGCATAGGCTTGCGGGATATGGCGGGCAAGGGCAATCATCATAGCAAAGGTATGCTCGGCCGTTGTAATCGTATTGCCATCCGGAGCGTTAATGACAACGATACCGCGCTTCGTAGCGGCTTCCAGGTCAATATTGTCAACACCGACACCAGCCCGGCCAACCACCTTGAGGTTTGTTCCTGCATTCATAATGCGTTCTGTTACACGTGTCTGACTCCGTACGAGGAGTCCGTCGTATTCACCGATAATGGCAGTGAGCTCATCTTCACTGAGCCCGGTTTTTTTGTCTACCTGCACATCGGCGGCATCCATCAACTGCTGAATCCCCAAATCACTGATCGGATCCGATACCAATACTTTAAACATGGTTTCTCTTCCTCCTTAAAATCCTCTATAAATGCGGTACTGCAATATTGAATAAGGATTACGCTTGGCGCGCATTCCGTTATACACGTTCAAAGATTGCCTAGTAAAGCCAGAAGAATTCTATACAGGTTTGACGCGGTGTCGTGACAAAGAATCAGGAACATAAAAAACTCTCAATCCGCATACTACTTCCGTAGTAAGGGACGAGAGTTATTCGTGGTGCCACCCTTATTCGCTGCTGTCTTGCTGCAGCCTCAAGCGGTCTGTTCAGACCATGATTGGTAACGGATATCATCCGATTTACGCCTACTTCAATGTTCAGCGAAATATCTCAGGAACGCTCAAGAATACTTTACCGCCACCGATTTCCACCAACCATCGGCTCTCTGAGGACGTTGCAGCTTCTTTTTTCCATCATCGGTTTTCACAGATTAATTTTTTCATAATGTATCATGGCTCTAACATTGTGTCAATAGGTGTTTATTCCGTCCTTAGAGCGAAGAAACAGGGGATAGCCTTGAATACCATGCCGGTAATTTGCTATGATGCTTATGCCCGCCTATGATGGAATCAATCTTATATCACTGAGGTTGTACACGAAGATTATCCTAAAATATCAAGATGAAAGACAGGCCCATCTTCTATGAAAAAATTTAAAATACGCGTAAAAAGAATCGAAGCCCATCAACTGAATGACCGACTGCTGCTTATCAATCTGTATCTTACCCAAGCCTTAACCCTCATTGTGGGTTTGATCTGGATCTTGTTTCAAAAGAGGAATCCGTTTGAGCTGTTTGTCATTCCGAAAGAAGTCGAGTTTGTATATTGGGGCCTTGGTCTTGCTGCAGCTATGCTGATTGTTGATTTTGTATTGTCCCGTTTTGTATCTGAAGATAGTATGGATGACGGCGGAATCAATGAAATGTTGTTTCGGAACAGGCCGGTATGGCATATTTTGGTGATTGCCCTGATCGTATCTGTATGTGAGGAACTTCTGTTTCGTGGAGCGGTACAGCATGCATTTGGACCCTACTGGACCAGCATTTTGTTCGCGCTTATACATGTCAGATATCTAAAGCATTGGCTTCCTACAGGATGGGTTTTCTTGAGCAGTTATGGCCTGGGGTACGTCTATATTCATACAGGTACTCTGTGGGCGCCTATACTGTGCCATTTTCTGATTGATTTCATCTCAGGGATGCTGATTCGATTTCGGAGGAAAGAGGAAAATGAACGAGCTTAGCAGAATGGAACGACATCGGAGCCGCAATAAAGGCCGGAAGAACAAGACACCCGCTGCTTCGGAACAAGGAACTGCATCAAAGTCACAACGTGCAGAAGATACATTAAATCGCTCTAAATCATCGGTACATAAAGAACCGGTGGAGCAGAAACTTCAGGACGACAGTCCGACTGAAGGACTGAGCCGGTCCAGATCGACAAGGTCACGCTCAGGTCAATCCGGGGAAGAGGTACCGGCGCCTAAACGAACGAATACGTATTCCTCCTATCGTGTCAGAATGAGCAAATGGTTTGTGAACTCATTGATTGTCATATTCATATTATTAATGGTAGGACTGTTGTGGTGGGGACTGATCGGCGCGCCTCCATTAAGCGAATTATTAAAGGAGTTATTATGAGTGTGTTGATGTGGTTAGCCGGTGCTGCGGCTGTTGGTGCAGGCACAATCGGCTGGATGAGGTCCGAAGCCGGAGGATATCGCATACGTGAAGAGGAAGTTGTATCCGACCGTATTCCTCAGTCTTTTGACGGGTATCGAATATTGTTCATAACCGATATACATCGCAGAGTTTTGTCAGAACAGAAGCTGACCTCCAATCTCTTGCCAGTGGATTGCGTTTTTCTTGGAGGAGATATTACGGAAAAAGGGGTATCCTTTCAGCGGATGAGGCATAACATGTCGGTCCTGCTCCGTATAGCCCCCGTATATGCGGTCCTGGGTAATCATGATCTATATGCAGGCAAGGATGCGGTTCGTCAGGTTCTGCGCGAGACAGGGGTCGCCTTGTTGAGTGATAAGACAATTACACTGAAGAAGAATGAAGAGAGTATAACGCTGAGCGGAATTCGGCAGCCAGCAAGCAAAAAGCATCCGTATACGCAATTTCGCGGCAATCCAAAAGAAGATTCATACCACATCATCCTTGTCCATGATCCGATCTGGGTGAAGGACAGGGAGGAAACGAACGGTGATCTCCTGCTGGCAGGACATACGCATGGGGGACAGATCGTGCTTCCTTTTGCCGGTGCCGTACGGCTGGAGCGCTTCTATAAGAAGTTTCAATCAGGTTGGTATTCACTGCCGAGAAAAGTTGGCGACAGCCTTCACACTTCCCGAATGTTGATCAGCCGCGGATTTGGCACCTCGCACATCCCGCTGCGCTTGAAGTGTCCGGCGGAATATCATGTCATTACATTGCGCAAAAAACCTTAATTCCAAGTGATGACGGAGGAATTAAGGTTTTTTTGTATTGAAGGTTATCTTATTTTCGGTTCGATCAAACTAGGATCCACAAATCCATAACCTTTAGACTCGAGCTTGGTGAGCAGGCTGTCAAGTGCTTCGACGGTCCAGGGAAGCTCATGCATCAAGATGTTGCTGCCGGGATGAAGCTGCTCCAGTACATTGTTAACCACAGCATCGGGTTTGTTTTTGTTTTTGCTTTCCCAATCCAGCGAGCCGTTGGACCAAGTCATGAATAACAAATCATGATCCTTGGCAATGTCCTTGACGGTATCCCCGCCAGAGCCGAAAGGAGGTCGGAAGAACTTCGGTTCCGTACCAATCGTTTCCTTTACGATTTTCTGTACATTCCCAATTTGTTCCTCTACGTTCTGTTTGCTCTCTTTTTTCAGATCGATATGATCCCAGGAATGATTCCCAATCACTTGACCGCGGTCGTGGATAAGTTTCAGCAATTCGGGATTTTCTTTCACTCGATATCCGTTAACGAAGAAGATGGCCTTGGCTTCATGTTTGTCGAGAGTGTCAATTAATTGGTTGATCATGTCCTCATCCTTGGGGCCGTCGTCAAACGTGAGCAGCACCACCTTGTCTGGCACGGAATCGTCATTCGGTACAATCCGGTACACTTTATTCATGTGATATTGCGGTTTGGCGGAAGCCACTGCATCCGGCTTTTTATCCGGTTCATTCGTCGGCGGTTCTTGTGATCCATTCGCACTCAATTCCGGATCAGGCTTGTCCGGTTCATTTACAGCGTCCGTACTCCCGCTTGGAGGGGGCACATGCCCGGTTTCATTTTGCTGTGTTGTCGGCACATTACCGCCTTCCGCAGCCGCGTCTTGTTTCTGAGCAGCGCCGTTGTTGCCGCACGCACTGAGCATAAGACAGCAAGCCAGCAGAAGGACTGTTCGTGTTCTAACCATGATTCCATCTCACTTTCCTGTATTTATGTAGCATGAGTTCCTGGCGGTGCGAGAACAATAATCTCGAGTTTAACATAGAAGGAGGTATCATTTGTGAAGACTTCGTCATTTCTATATGGTGTCATTATCGGTGCCGTTGCATGCCGGATGATTTCCCGTAAAAACATGGGTTTCTCTTCCATGATGAAAGATGTGAACCTGGGCCGCTTTGCGGATACCGCGATGAGTAAAATTCAAGGCACAAAAAGCCATAACTACGGCTCAAGCCATGAAAGCGTGTCTCCCAGTTCAGGCCGTAACGGCTCCACTCATTCCGACAGAACTTCTGGTGGACAGACATCGACCCATTCGAAAGCTACCAACCTGAAGCAAGTAAAGGACTTTATCCGCAACAATCCAGACGTGAAGAACGAAGTCGAACAGATTCTCAAAGAGACTCACACCGTCATACCGGGTTTGTAAACGACACGCACCTTTTTGAATCATTCTCGGGGAGTGGACTTCACATCCCTGTGAATGATTCTTTTTTCTTCAGCTACATATTTACGTGCATTTGTGGGTATTAAATGATAAAATCAATTATATAAAACCATTTTTATCACGTCATAATCCAGACATCATAATTTGTTATAAACTTTTGTTTACGTAAGGAGGATCCTGTCATGAAAATAGAGCGTTTGAGTCAAGATAAGATACGGATTTTCCTCACGTTTGACGATCTGAGTGAGCGTGGGATCCAGAAGGAAGAGATGTGGCAGGAAATACCGAAAGTTTATGACCTGTTTACGGAGATGATGGATCAGGCCTACAGTGAACTCGGGTTTGATGCCACCGGACCTCTTGCCGTTGAGGTGTTTGCACTGCCTGCCCAGGGCATGGTGGTTATTGTGACGAGAGGGAAATACGATCACCATTTTAGCAGCTTGTCCGAAGAAGATATGCCGGACGAGATTTATGAAATGGAAGTAACGCTGGATCAAAGTGATACCATCGTCTATGTTTTTCAAGATTTTGAAGTGCTCATTGAAGCATCGCATATGTTGAAGGAACTTGTAGACGGAGCAGGTAAGCTCTATCACTATATGGATAAATGGTTTTTGTATTTCGATCCTGAGGAACTGAACAGCGAGAAGCTGCCGGCGGTCATTGCCATGCTGGCTGAATTCGGCGAATCCTCCTCAGTAACGGAAGCTGTGCTGGAGGAATACGGGAAGAAAGTGATGCCTCAGCAAGCAGTTGAGGTAATCTGTACACACTTCCAGCGTCAGCGTTAATCAATGTGGGCGTGCGTGCCGGACTTCAGGCCCGCAACTAACGGAAGGGGAATTTTTTAGTGCTGGTGTTCTCGGTAATTGCGTCAGCTTTGGCGCCGGGACTCGCATTGCTCACGTATTTTTACCTGAAAGATAGGTATGATCAAGAACCCCTGCATATGGTGATCAAGGTGTTTATGCTTGGGGTTCTGATCGTTTTCCCGATTATGATTTTGCAGCGGGGAATGATACTATGGCTTGGCGATCATCCGGTAGTCAA
The DNA here is from genome assembly GCF_003184205.1 of Paenibacillus sp. Cedars. Classification (NCBI taxonomy): domain Bacteria; kingdom Bacillati; phylum Bacillota; class Bacilli; order Caryophanales; family Paenibacillaceae; genus Paenibacillus; species Paenibacillus sp. Cedars. Next base: position 3,587,854 of record NZ_CP020866.1, on the reverse strand, counting down.
CTCACTGTTCGTTTCAGCGGGCGTTGAGGAGTTTCTGAAATGGTTTATGATGTACCATATTATTTTCAAACACAAGGAATTTGACGAGCCTTATGATGGTATCCTTTATGCAGCGGCTATATCGCTGGGTTTCGCTACTGTAGAGAACTTGCTTTACGCGTGGTACAGTCAGGCTGCTTTTGGTCCCATGTTCTTGCGGGCACTGCTACCCGTTTCGGGGCACGCGATGTTCGGTGTCATCATGGGTTACTACATGGGGCATGCGAGATTCACGGAAGGAAAGCGGAGAAGATTTTTCCTAGCTTTGTCCCTCCTCCTGCCTTGGATGTGGCACGGTCTGTACGACCTGATTCTGAATCTGCTGGCCCATTCATGGATATGGTTCATCGTGCCGCTGATGGTGCTGTTATGGTATGGCGGCATGGGTAAAATCTCAAGGGCTAACAACCGTTCTCCTTTTCGTTTCATAAAACGGGAGGAAGAGGTTAACACGTAATAAATAAGGGCACACTTCATTCTATAGGCCTTGGCTGTCAGCCAAGGAAATATAGAGTGGGAGGTGTCTTTTTTTGCGTATAAAAGTGAAAATCCTTTGCAAAGATTGTGGTGAGCGCTTTATTCTGCGCGGGAAGAAGGAAGATGGCCGGATCGAAACCGGGTTTAAGCAGTGCCTGTGCAACAACCGGGATCACTTCGATATTGAGGAAGATTTCTAAATGATGAAGTAATTATACAGATATGCATAAGACTTCTTCCTTCTAGTCAAACTAACCTCAGTGAGTAGAAGAAAGGAGACTATCGCATCATGTACAAACGATTAAGTGCTATTCTGTTTCCTGTGGCCACAATTTTATTGATCGGGGCTCTGGTATGGGGATATCAAGAGAATAAAGAGAAAAACGCAATATTGATTAACGCCGAGAACCAATACCAACGGGCATTCCACGACTTGTCCTACAATATGGACAGGATCCATGCCGAGCTCGGCAACACACTTGCGGTTAGCTCTACTTCCCAGGGGATGCACCGGAAGGGCTTGATGAATGTATGGCGTCTGACCAGCGAGGCACAGAATGAGATCAGCCAGCTGCCGCTTACACTGCTGCCATTCAACAAGACCGAAGAATTCTTATCCCGGATATCGAATTTTGCCTATAAAACAGGTGTCCGAGATTTCACCAAGGAACCGCTAAGTGACAATGAGGTTAAAACGCTGAAATCCCTATATGCCAACTCCGGCGAAATTACGAAGGATTTGCAGCATGTGCAGAACAAAGTCATCACCAACAGCTTGCGCTGGATGGATGTAGAAACAGCACTTGCCACGAACAAGGTAGGAGACAACTCCATTATCGATGGTTTCAAAACGGTAGACAAAAAAGTCGAGTCTTACCCTGAGCTGGACTGGGGTCCGTCGGTCAGCAGCATTTATGACAGACGCTCTGTCAAACAGTTGGCAGGCATGCCGATTTCGGAAGAGGATGTGAAGCGGAAAGCGCTGAAGTTCTCGGATGCTGGCAACCAGGCCAAGGTCCAAGTCATCAAGAACGGCAGCGGCACGGAATGGGTATCTTATACAGCTAAGGTAAAACACCCGAACGGTCATATGCTCAGCCTGGATTTTACCGAAAAAGGAGGGCAATTGATCTCCTATACGGATGAGCGCAAGGTCGGTGCGAAGAAAGTATCGGTCCAGGATGCCATCGACAAAGCTCAGCAATTCCTGACGAAAAAGGGTTACTCCGACATGACCGTGGTTTCAGCTGACCAATACGACAACCTCGCCAACTTCTCTTTTGTCCGTGAAGAGGACGGCGTCCTGATCTATCCGGAGAAAATCACCGTTCGTTCGGCGATGGACAACGGGGATGTCATTGGTTTTCAGGCCAGCGACTTTGTATATGAGCACCAGATGAAGCGGCAAATTCCACAGCCGAAGATGAGTCTTGCAGAAGCGGAGAAAGTGCTGAACCCTGAATTCAAGGTGCTTTATCACCGCAAAGCATTAATTAAGAATGACCGTTCGGAGGATGTGCTGTGCTACGAGTTTGGCGGACGTATCAACGGCTCGCAATACCGGATCTATATTAATTCGGATACCGGCCTTGAGGAAACGGTTGAAGTCGTGAAGGATGCACAGGCAGGCATTAAATAACGGCGCTAAACATGGTGGTATGAACCGGTTAAGGAGACTCCTTGACCGGTTTTTTTAATGTGCAGATGCAGTGGAATCAGCGCTTGAATAGTGCCTCAGACAAACCGTTGTTTGCGAAGGGGAGACATGTTTACATTTTCAATCGAAGATTTTATCCCATGGACCCAGGGTTCGCATGATATAATGGTAAATATTGATTATCATGAATTAGTGGGTGAGCGCATTGTATCCAAAGATCAATGATGTCCTCTATATCCAGTTGGATACGGGGGATGAAAAGGAAGCCAAGATTGTATATAAATCCCGCATTTCCGACATGGATGATGAATCCATGTATATGGAGGTTCCGCTGCAGGAAGGCACCGGGAGGCTGAAGAAGCTCTTCATTGGGGACGAGCTGTCAGCGTATTTCCTAAGTGAAGGCGGCGTGAAGAACTACTTTAATTCCTACGTCTTGAGCCATCACGAAGACATTATACGGCTGGTTCGAATTAAGAAGCCGGATCCCGATCAGATAACGAAGGTTCAGAGAAGAAGTTTCCTGAGGGTGCAGGCGGAGCTCGAAGTTGCTGTTATTGCTAAAGACGGCACACAGTTCTTAACCAAAACCGATGATGTCGGCGGCGGCGGGGTATCCTTTCATCTAAAACCGGGCCAATCCATTTCGGAAGGAAGCTTGCTGACTTGCTGGGTTCTGATACCGTACAAGAATGGTGCGGTGGAGCACGTCCCTTTTGAAGGCGAGGTGGTGCGGGTTAAGCAGCTGCCCACGAATCGAAGCATCGTTATGCTGAAATTCAATCATATCGTAGATATGGAACGTCAAAAGCTGATCCGGTACTGTTTCGAAAGACAGTTCGATTTTCGCAATCGATGATGCATAAAAATGGTATAACGGTGGTACACTACCCGAAATTTGTACCGGAGGGACCGTTTGCCATGACAGAAGCAAAGTCTCATCAAGACCCGTTGAATGAAGAAACAGAACTTAATGCTGCGCTCCATGAGAATGGACAAGCCCTTCATGACCGTTACGGAAAAGCGCTGTTTAAGCTGCTGATCGGGCTTGTAGTCGCTTTGGTCATTGCCCAGCTTTTGCTGCATTATGAGCCCAGCAGGCCCTATATTTCGCCGGTTCAGCAAATGGAGGGCGTTCCCGTTAACGAGCCAAATGTAAACGATTGGATGGGGGAAAACAACCCTTCTCTTTTGCATCACTCTAGGTAGTGTGGTATAATTTTCACGTCGCAGGCGGGCGCCTGCTTTTTTCTTGAAATATAAGAATGGTGCAGAATTCATCTCGCGCTTTCTTGTATATTTTTTCTCAGGAAGTGTGATTCCGTCCTATCTGGATGGTAAGCCCTTTCGATTTCGAGGTATATGTTTGAGGAGGAATGCCCCGTTGGTTATGCAGGGGACAGGTTATCGCGACAGAATCAATATTGCCATTGACGGTCCGGCAGGCGCGGGTAAAAGCACAGTAGCACGTATGGTGGCCAGCAGGCTGCAGTACATCTATGTGGATACCGGAGCCATGTACAGGGCAGTCACCTGGTTCATGCTGAACCAAGGGATTTCTCCGGAAGATCCCGAAAAAGTGCTTCAATATGCACAAAACATGGTGATTGAATTAAAACCGCATGAAAATGGTCAAATGGTTTTGCTGAACGGGGAAGATGTCACACCCTATATTCGTTCACACCAGGTTAGTGCAGTGGTATCCAAATATGCACGAATCGAGGGCGTACGGATAAAGCTTGTCCGTTTGCAGCAGCAAATGGCGCTGGAGAAAGGCGTTGTCATGGATGGGCGTGACATTGGCACGACGGTTTTGCCGGATGCTGAGGTGAAGATTTTCATGACGGCCAGTGTCAAGGAACGTGCTCTCCGCCGCTTCAATGAGTTGAGTGATGAAGGCATCACGCTGGAACAACTGGAAAAAGATATCGCAGAACGTGACAGGCTTGACCAGGAACGTGAAGTGTCGCCGCTCCGATGCGCAGAGGATGCCATCATTCTGGATACGACACATATGGATATCAACCAGGTTGTTGAAGCGATTCTTTCATATTGCGAAACTTAAGTGGGATGGGGAGGAAAAGCAATGATTTATCTTTTTTGCAGAGCGGTGGTCCGCGGTTTGTTCGCTATTCTCTACAGATTTGAATCTGTCGGCGTACATAACATACCTTCAGAAGGCGGCGTGCTAATCTGCAGCAATCATATTAGCATAAGAGATCCAATATCTGTCGGGATCCACGTCAAACGCCAGGTGAAATTCATGGCGAAGGCGGAACTGTTCAAAATTCCGGTGTTCGGATGGCTGGTCCGCCAGCTTGGAGCTTTTCCGGTGAAGCGCGGTGGAGTGAGCAAAGATTCCATCAAGATGGCCCTTACCATCTTGCGTTCCGGCGAGATCATGGGCATCTTTCCCGAAGGGACACGCAACTCGGATGCTACCGCAGCGAAACGGGGTGCAGCAAGCTTTGCTCTCCGCAGCGGGGCAACGGTTATACCAGCTGCGATTATCGGTGATTACAAGCTTTTTAGAAAAGTGAAGATCATCTACGGCGCACCTGTGGATCTGTCCCAGTTTGAGGGGGATAAATCACCAGAGGCACTGGATGCGGCAACTGGAATGATCATGGCGAAGATTCATGAAATGCGTGCAAGCGGCAAACCAACCGTGAACTGATTTATTCGCTCCATGCATAAAAAGCATGGGAAAGTTGGAAAGATACTACAGCAATTATGTTTTGAACTTCGCGAATGCGAGTTTAAATAAATGGGGTTTGAATTGAGGAGGTTATTTGACATGTCGGAAGAAACAAGAAATCAAGAGGCTGCTGAAAACCAAGAGCAGCTGGACCAAATCGTATCCTTGAAAAAAGGGGACACCGTGAAAGGGACGATCGTCAAACTGGAGGACAACCAAGCTTACGTAAGCATTGGATATAAATATGACGGCGTAATTCCTGTTCGCGAACTGTCTTCTGTACAACTTGATAATGCATCTGATGCGGTTCAGGTTGGCCAAGAGGTAGAGTGCAAAGTCGTTAGCATTAACGATGACAAGGAAAGCCTGGTTCTTTCCAAGCGCGCGATCGACACCGAGAATTCATGGGAAGAGCTTGAGAAGCATTTTGCAGATCAAGACGTATTCGAAGTAACGGTGGCTGACGTGGTGAAAGGCGGACTTGTAGCCGATGTTGGTGCACGCGGCTTTATTCCTGCGTCTATGGTAGAACGTCATTTTGTTGAAGATTTCAGCGACTACAAAGGCCGCACACTTCGCGTAAAAGTGAAAGAACTGGACCGCGAGAACAACAAAGTGATTCTTTCCCAGAAGGATGTTCTGGAAGAAGAGTTCGAATCCAACAAACAAAAAGTAATGTCCGAGCTTCAAGACGGTCAAGTGCTGGAAGGTACAGTACAACGTCTTACCCAATTCGGCGCATTTGTTGACGTGGGCGGCGTTGACGGTTTGGTTCATGTATCCGAGATTGCTTGGAGCCATGTTGAGAAGCCTGCCGATGTATTGTCCGAAGGCGACCAAGTTCGCGTGAAAGTGCTGAAAGTTGATCCTGAAAAAGGCAAAATCAGCCTCAGTATCAAAGCAGCAGCTCCTGGTCCATGGGAAACAGCTGGAGAGCAATTCAACACTGGCGACATCGTGACAGGCGTTGTAAAACGTCTGGTTACCTTTGGCGCATTCGTTGAGCTGGCTCCAGGTGTTGAAGGTTTGGTTCATATCTCCCAAATCTCCCACAAGCATATCGGTACTCCGCAAGAAGTATTGAAAGAAGGCCAGGAAGTTCAGGTTAAAGTGCTTGATATCAACACTTCCGAGCAGCGTGTAAGCCTGAGCATCAAAGAAACTGAAGAGGCACCAGCTCAAGCTCCACGAGCTGAAAAACCGTCCAAAGGTCCTAAAATCGATCTGAAAGACAACCCTAACGTTTCTTTGAACAATCAAGGCATGAGTGTTACGCTTGGAGAGCGTTTTGGCGATAAGCTGAGCAAATTCAAGTAAGCCCGGGAACAGTTTTGTTCGGTCTATTGACCTATCATAACGAAGTCGGCGAACCCAGAAACCTGGGTTCGCCATTTGTTTTTTTAGGGGACTAACGTGAACGGATGTTGTAACATGGGGTAGAGCATAATAGAAATAAGATGAAAGGTTAGCCAATTGTAACGTTTTTTGCTATGATGATAATCGTAAGAATTGACAGGAGGAGTGACTATGGCAAGACCCGTAGTGGCTATCGTTGGACGACCTAACGTCGGTAAATCCACCATATTTAACCGACTGATTGGCGACAGATTAGCCATCGTTGAAGATAAACCGGGCATTACCCGTGACCGGATTTACGGAAGTGCTGAATGGAACGGCAAAGCGTTCAGCGTCATCGATACCGGGGGTATCGAAATCGACGGTGATGACATGATATTGAAATCCATACGCATGCAGGCAGAGCTTGCGATTGAAGAAGCGGATGTCATCGTATTTATGTGCGATGCTAAAGCGGGGGTTACCCAATCGGACGAGGAAGTTGCACAAATTCTGTTCCGATCCGGCAAACCGGTTATTCTAAGCGTAAATAAAGTGGATAATTTGAAGCGTGTTGATGATATCTACGAATTCTATTCCTTAGGATTTGGCGATCCTGTGGGCATATCGGGAAGCCACGGGACCGGAATCGGGGATCTGCTTGACGTTGTCGTGGAGAACTTGCCGGAGCTTGAGGATGACGGATATGACGAGGATGTTATTCGCGTCGCTTTGATTGGCAGACCGAATGTCGGCAAGTCTTCCCTCGTTAATGCGATATTGGGAGAAGAACGTGTTATTGTCAGCGACGTTGCCGGGACTACGCGTGATGCAATTGATACGCCGTTCGAGAAAGACGGGCAGCGTTATGTGCTCATCGATACCGCAGGTATGCGTAAGCGGGGCAAGGTCTACGAGACGACAGAGAAATACAGTGTCATGCGTGCGATGCGTGCCATCGAGCGTGCAGATGTGGTGCTCGTGCTCATTAATGGCGAGGAAGGCATCATCGAGCAGGACAAGCATATTGCAGGGTATGCATACGAGGCTGGTAAAGCTTCTTTGTTCGTTGTCAATAAATGGGATATGGTTGAGAAGGAAGATAAGACGATGCAGCAGTTCGAGAAGAAGATCCGGGATCATTTCTTGTTCATGACCTACGCACCGATCGTATTCCTGTCCGCCAAAACAAAGCAGAGATTGCAGAAGCTGCTCCCCGTGGTTAAACATGTGGCCGATCAGCATTCACTTCGTGTCCAGACACATCTGCTTAACGATGTGATATCGGATGCGATTGCCATCAATCCGCCTCCAACGGATAAAGGAAGAAGATTGCGCATTAACTACTCAACACAGGTTGCGGTTAAACCGCCAACCATGGTTGTATTTGTCAACGATCCTGAATTGATGCACTTCTCGTATGAGCGTTATCTCGAGAACAAGATTCGGGCAGCGTTTGATTTTGAAGGTACACCCATCAGGATATTTACACGAAGAAAGTCTGATGAGAGTTAGGGGAGAATAGCTTGATTCTGGAGATCGTAGCGATTGTAGTGTGTTATTTACTTGGTTCGGTGAGCTTTAGCGTACTATTTGCCAAAATCCTCAAAGGGATCGACATTCGCCAGCATGGCAGCGGCAACGCCGGGGCAACCAATACCCTCCGCGTCTTGGGGAAGGGGCCTGCCATACTTGTGTTGGCATTGGATGTAATGAAGGGCATCGCTGCGGTTTGGATCGGACGATGGCTCGGGGGAGACAATGAGTGGCTGCCTGGTTTATGCGGGATTGCGGCCATAATCGGTCATAATTGGCCGCTCTATTTCCGTTTTCGAGGCGGCAAAGGGATTGCAACCGCCATTGGTGTGCTGGCCACACTTTGCTTTTTACCGGCGTTTATAGCAGGCATTATTGCAATTCTATCGATTGTTTTTACCCGTTATGTATCTTTGGGTTCCCTTATTTTTGTGCTTCTCACCCCTGTTTTTCTTTTAATAGCAGGATATTCTTGGCCGATTTTTTGGACAAGCTTGATTATATGTGTGTTCGCCTTCTGGCGGCATCGTACGAATATTGTGAAGCTTGTACAGGGTCGTGAGAATAAGTTGGGTTCGGGAAAAGGAAAAGACAAAGGAGGGAAGCGTGTTGTCTGACAAAGTCGCTGTTCTGGTGGCAGGTAGTTGGGGAACCGCTTTGGCAAGTGTTCTCGCTTCGAATCATCTGAATGTTGTAGTCTGGACAAGAACGGAGGAACAGACTCGTGAAATTAACGAGTCTCATACCAATAACCGTTATTTGCCCGGTGTGGAGTTATCATCGAATATCCGCGCTACAACCCATATGGAAGAAGCGGTTTCTTCGGCTGTTGCTGTGGTCATTGTTGCACCTTCATCCGCTATGCGGGAGGTCACGGGCCAATTGAAGCCATATTGGACTGAGGATATGCTGGTCATCCATGCGACGAAGGGGTTCGAGACTGAATCCTTGAAGCGGATGTCTACCGTCATTTCCGAGGAGCTTGGCTGTGAGGAAGGACGTGTGGTGGTATTATCCGGACCAAGCCACGCGGAAGAAGTAGTTAGACGCTGTCCTACTACCGTTGTTGTAGCATCATCGGATGCTGCTGCCGCCACAGCTGCCCAGGATTTGTTTATGAACACGTATTTCAGAGTATATACGAACCGGGATATGATCGGTGTGGAACTTGCCGGGGCTTTGAAGAATATCATTGCACTAGGTGCCGGGATGTCAGATGGCTTGGGCTTTGGTGACAACGCCAAGGCAGCGCTCATCACCAGAGGGTTAGCGGAAATATTGCGAATCGGTATGGAGATGGGAGCAAATCCGCTTACGTTTGCCGGGCTTGCCGGCATCGGGGACCTTGTGGTTACCGCTACGAGTCAACACAGCCGGAACTGGCGAGCAGGCTCTATGCTGGGCCAAGGCAAGAAGCTGGACGAAGTTCTGGGCTCCATGGGGATGGTTGTGGAAGGAATTCGGACGACCAAAGCGGCACATGCCATTTCTGAGAAATATGGCGTGCAGATGCCGATTGCCGATCAGCTGTATCATGTGCTCTTCCAGGATCGCAATCCCCGTACTGCTGTGGAAGCTTTAATGGGCCGGGATCCCAAGACCGAGATGGAATTGATGCCGCTTGAAACTTGGGAACAGTGGCACACCTAGCTTATTCACCATTCCGATAGCTCTCTCATATATTGTTGTGAGGATGTCGGAGGAGGGGTGGAAATGAGCAAAAGCTTTCACAAGGATGTACTGAATGCGATTAACAAGAAAAGCGGCAAGAAAATTTCTTCAGGGGCTGTCAATAAGCTGGCTAGCACGGTTAAGCCGTCTACAATGCAAAATGAAGCCCAGCTCCGTCAACTGATCAAACAGGTGTCTTCCATGGCGAACATACCGGTTAGTGAGGATACAATCCAGGAGATTGTCGGAGCCGTGAAGAAGAGCGGCATGAATCCAAGCAATATGGAAGCCTTGATGAAAATGATGATGAACAAATAAGTTGCAGCAATGATGAACAAAAGCCACGTCCAGCTGGGCGGCGGCTTTTGTTCTTTTTTTCGACAAACCTGGGGTGAGGCGGTACCGTTTTCGTGATATAATAGGTTGAATAATTTGATGAGAGATTGGAGAGTTTCGTGACATGGATCCAATGCAAAAGATGTGGCTGTCCCTTGTCGCATTATTGATTATGGCGCTGTCTGTCATCGTGGTTACACTTGCGCGAAGCAAGACGAAGGGTTTCCTGCGCGGCACTTTGTCGTTTGTGGCCTTTATGATGATGATTTTTGGTTTTATTATTGGACTGGCCTCCATCATATAACAAAGGAAGCCGTCAGGGATGATAAGGTAAAAGGGGTGCAGCATGACGCTGAATGATCTGCCGGAATTGGAGAAGGTACTAGCTGCCGCCATTCACAGACTGAATCGGGCTTATACCGCATGGCTGCTTGGCGGGAGCTGCAGCTTGCTTCTACAGGACGTGAAGCTGGATAAACCGCCGAGGGATATCGATTTATATACCGATGCGGAGGGTGTTCACCCATTGCATGAGACGCTGGCTTCAGCGGCAGTTGATGCTCCCCGCCTTGATCAGGAAGGAATGTATTCCTCGATTCTGAGCCACTATGTCATTAACGAAGTCCCTATCGAGCTGGTGGGCAGCTTTCAGATCAATTCTTCAGGATCCTCCTATAGGGTAGAGATTGAGTCACTCTTGTACCAAGCAGCGCCTGAGAGCCGTATACGGGACGCTGCGGTACGGCTGATGCCGTTATCCCATGAACTGGTGTTCAACGTGCTGCGGGACAGGCAGGATCGTTATGAAGCTATTGGGGAGGCTATCCTGAAGGACAAGGACAATCACATTCCGCTTCTCCAGCAGTTAATAAGCCGTAATCGTCTGAGCGTGGAGCATCTTGAGATACTGAATCGTTTAATGGGACTGCAGCTTTAGCATTGCATATGTAGATGCAATTACGAAGGTTAGTGTACATAAGGAAGAAAAGGGGGTGCGTTTACCGGTGGACTACGAGGTGTTGTTTTTGCCAGATCAGAAAAAAGCCAAGGTTCGTCAACATACGAATGTTCTGGATGCCTCTCGTCGGGCTGGTGTACGTATTCCGACCCGTTGTGGAGGAAAAGCCGGCTGTTTGATGTGCAAGGTTATCATACCGAAGGAGGAGCGTGGGCACTGCTTGCCCCCTGAATCCAAGGAAATTCGAAAGCTGGGTTCAACCCTTATCGAGCAAGGCTACCGGTTATCCTGTCAAACAAGAATAACAAACCATGTAACGGTCATGATTCCGGAGGATCCGCTCAAAGCTGCGGTACGCAAGCAGTTGGAGGCTGCGAGGAGCCGAGATTTGGATGATTTTATTTAAAGTGAAGGATGATGTTAGTTGAGTATAGTCAATGGGATGACCCAAGCAGGGGGCCGTTCAAAGCGGATGTCTGCCGTCTTGATCCTGGTACTTTTACCGATGCTGCTTACCGGCTGCCTGTACCCTGATGAGAAATTACAGGAGAACCAGGTTTCATACAGGGAGAGTATCAAGAGAATACAATCGGCAGTGGACGATTTTTACAAGGAGCAGGGAATACTGCCGATTATAACGGCTGGCCAGGAGATTCCGCGGTATGAGAAATACCGGGTCGATCTGGATCAACTCAAGGGCAGAGGATACCTCGATGAGATTCCGAACACGGCTTTCGAGCAGGGTGGCAGCGGTTACTTTCTCATTATTAATGAAGAAACGAAGCCGACCGTGAAGGTCATGGACTTGACCACGACCCAGAAGGTGAATGACGTTCAAAGAGCAGTGAATCTGTATAAAATGTCCCATGACAACGCCCTGCCGGCAGGCGAAGCCCTCTATCCGGGTTATACGGCGGTGGACTTGTCCAAGACCGATGCCAAGTCCCTGAAACTGATGAGTGTGTATTCGGGTCAGGAGATGACCTTCATCATGGATGAAGAGGGTACCGTTTATGCGGATTACGCCTTCGATATTATGCAGGCCATCCAGAAAAATGGGGCCGATCCCCAAGAAGGACAAGATTTACGGGTGTTTTTGGAGGAAGAATCCTACTATGTCCCCGTAAAATCAGTCGCTTACACGTGGAAGGACGGGCAGCCCGTGGCCCAGCCGCAATCCTGACTCCTATCTGTAATACCCGTCGAGCCCGGCGGGTATTTTTTTGTTTTAGCAGCAAAGGATCGGCCATGCACTCCTTATGATGATTTTTTGAAATTGAATGAATCTATTTGGAATATCTATTAAAGTGCGCGCATATTCATAATCTGAAAGAGTAGTGCGGGCAAGAGTCGGTTGCCCACATCATGAGGTTTAGGGCAACGTCCGGGGACGCATCATGAGAACAGACCGCTCCATGCGGTGGTTTTTTCTTGGGATATTTGATTTTTCGTGTCTAGTTTGTTTAGACATCTTCGATATCTTAAAAAAAACTGGACGGACTTTAAGGGGCAACCGTCATATTTTTGAACCCGGTACATATGATGTTACTAGTCCAAATGCATGTACGAGTTACGCCGCTTTGCCGTTTCCATCAAAACTCATGGAATACCGGCGGCGGGATGCTGGCGACATTGTAAAGGCTGCTCATCTGTTGCAATGGCTTTGGCTATGAGTGGAACACGAAGCGGATGCTCTTAAAGCATTTTTCCTTCGGAGTAATTTGAGGAGGGGATCTCTTTTGGAAAAAGTGGACATTTTTAAGGACATTGCCGAACGGACCGGAGGGGACATTTACTTAGGTGTTGTCGGTGCCGTCCGTACGGGAAAATCAACCTTCATTAAGCGGTTTATGGAGACGATTGTTCTCCCGAACATTACGAACGAGGCGGATCGAGTAAGAGCTGTCGATGAGCTGCCTCAAAGTGCTGCAGGGAAAACGATCATGACAACCGAGCCGAAATTTGTGCCAAACAATGCGGTGCAGATTAAGGTTACGGATGGTCTTGAGGTCAACGTACGACTGGTGGATTGCGTAGGCTACGCTGTTGAAGGCGCCAAGGGATACGAGGACGAGAACGGCCCTAGAATGATCTCGACACCATGGTTCGAAGAACCGATTCCGTTCCAGGAAGCGGCTGAAATCGGAACACGCAAAGTCATTCAGGAGCACTCAACACTTGGTGTTGTTGTAACGACAGACGGCAGCATCGCTGAGATCCCGCGCAGTTCTTACGTTGAAGCGGAAGAGCGGGTCATTGAGGAACTGAAGGAAGTTGGCAAGCCATTCGTGGTTGTGATTAACTCCACGCGTCCACGCAGTGAAGAAACCCTTCAACTGCGTAATGAGCTGGCAGAGAAGTACGACATTCCGGTAATGACACTGAGCGCGGCTACAATGACCGAAGATGATGTAACCGGCGTTCTTCGCGAAGTATTGTATGAGTTCCCTGTACATGAGGTGAATGTCAACCTGCCTAGCTGGGTTATGGTGCTCAACGAGAACCACTGGCTGCGCAGCAACTACGAGAACTCGGTTAGAGACACCGTGAAAGATATCCGTCGCCTGCGCGATGTGGATCGTGTTGTCAGCCAGTTCATGGAGTATGACTTTATTAACCACGCTGGTCTTAGCGGTATGAATATGGGGCAGGGCGTCGCAGAGATCGATCTCTTCGCTCCTGACGAATTGTATGATCGGATCTTGATGGAGGTCGTTGGTGTTGAGATTCGTGGCAAAGATCATCTGCTGCAGCTGATGCAGGAGTTCTCCCATGCCAAACGGGAGTATGACCGCTTCGCTGAAGCTCTTGAAATGGTCAAAACAACAGGTTACGGTATTGCAGCTCCTTCGCTGGCTGAGATGGCTCTCGATGAGCCTGAGCTTATCCGCCAGGGCACCCGCTTTGGGGTAAGATTGAAAGCGACGGCGCCTTCCATCCATATGATTCGAGTCGATGTGGAATCCGAGTTCTCGCCGATTATCGGAACAGAGAAGCAGAGTGAGGAGCTTGTCCGCTATCTGATGCAGGATTTCGAGAACGATCCGATCAAAATTTGGGAATCCGATATATTCGGACGCTCGCTGCACTCGATCGTCCGCGAAGGAATTCAGGGCAAAATTGCCATGATGCCAGACAATGCAAGATACAAATTACAGGAAACGTTGGGTCGCATTATTAACGAGGGTTCCGGCGGTTTGATTGCCATTATTCTCTAATCCAGGCGTTGATAGGAAGCGGAAAAAAGCAGTCGCTAGCGGGTCAAAAGTCCCGATTAGCGGCTGTTTTTCGTGTTTTCTTTGGTCCAATAAAGCAAAACGCTTGAAATTATGAGATGGCTGTATTACTATAAATTTGTTCCGCGTCATGCATTCTAAACGCGAGATAGGGGTAAAATACCCGATTGCACGTATAATTTGCGGTAAAACGGAAACAGTGAATAGCAAGTGGAGCACATCCTTGTTAGGGAGGTGAAAGAATGAATAAATCGGATCTGATCACACAAGTAGCTGAATCTACTGAGCTGTCGAAGAAAGATGCAACTAAAGCGGTTGATGCCGTTTTCGATGCGATCTCTGAAGCACTGCAAAGTGGAGACAAGGTTCAACTGGTTGGCTTTGGCAACTTCGAGGTTCGCGAGCGTTCCGCACGGAAAGGCCGCAACCCGCAGACAGGTGAAGAAATCGAAATCCCTGCGAGCAAAATTCCTGCATTTAAACCTGGTAAAGCGCTCAAAGACGGAATCAAATAAAGATTTCTACATATTACCTAAGAGCACAGGTCGTGAATTCGTTCACGGCCTTTTCTTTTAGACTTACGGTCAGGAGGTCTGGAAATGGAGAACGTTCAGAACGGAGATTATTTTGTTGTCAAAGCACTTGACCACGGGGTTCAAGTCATCGGTCTTACCCGCGGACAGGACACCCGGTTTCATCATACCGAGAAGCTGGATAAAGGCGAAGTCATCATCGCACAGTTCACGGATCATACATCGGCAGTGAAAATACGCGGTAAAGCGGAAGTCATGACGAAACACGGGAAAATCGAATCTGGCAGTTAATTTTCACTTGGCATTATTGAGAAGCCCCACCATGATCGGTGGCGGCTTTTTTTGTATGGAACGTTTTTTTGACGTGGAAGTGCGTAAACACATTGTTAAAAGTCCTATGGTCGAGTTAACTTACGATGGATATACTAGCGGGCTGGTATGGCCTGGACCGCTGGGCACTGCCGCTGCTGGGAACACCGTGGAGCCGTAGAAGAATAGACAAGGATACATCCGACTAGGTTGGTGTTTGCCCCTAGAAAGTAACATTCGTCACTTTTGAAGCTGTTTTGTCAAGTACAATTCGAACAGCCTCCTGTTTTCACATCCTTTAATCTGGAGTTAGATACTTTTATGATAAAGGGTGATGAAGATGGGAGTCCGATCTTTTTTTAAACTGGTGGAAATTCAGACAAAGGTAGCCAGCATGATCCCGTTCCTGTTAGGAACCTTGTACGCGCTGTTTCGCTTTCAGCAGTTTGAAGGGTATCATTTTGTCCTCATGCTGGCTTCATTATTGTCGTTTGATATGGCAACGACAGCGATCAATAACTACTATGATTACAAAAAAGCGATCAAGACGAATGGTTTCGGTTATGAGCAGCATAATGCGATTGTGCGTTATAAACTAAAGGAGACGGCAGTCCTGTGTGTGATTGTGGTGCTTTTGCTGACTGCAGTCGGCTCCGGCATCGCGCTCTTTCTCTCCACGGGCTGGCTGATCCTGCTGCTTGGAGGATTGTCCTTTGCGGTAGGGATCTTATATTCGTTCGGTCCGATTCCGATCTCAAGAATGCCGCTTGGAGAGCTGTTCTCGGGATTGTTTATGGGATTTGTCATCATTTTTATCTCGGTTTGGATCCACGTGGATAAGGACAGACTGGCGGTTCTTGATATACATGGAGGGATGCTCTCGCTTCAGGTGAATCTTCCCGAAGTCCTGCTACTGCTTGTCGTGTCCCTTCCGGCCATTCTCGGAATTGCTAACATCATGCTGGCAAACAACATCTGTGATATGGATGAGGATATGGAGAACAAGCGGTACACGCTGCCGGTATACATCGGGTTCAAGCATTCCTTATCGCTGTTCCGTATTTTCTACGTTCTCGCATACCTTGATCTGCTGGCCCTTCTTATGTTGAAGGTGCACCCCGTGCTTGTTCTTCTGGTGTTTGTAACGATTATTCCGGTTTATAAAAAAGGGGTGCAATTTACGGCTCGTCCTTCTAAAGAGAAGACATTCGTGATCGCGGTACAAAATTTTCTTCTGATGAATATGGCCCGAATTGCTGCCCTCGGGGTGGCAGTGACGCTAACAGCTCTATCGATCCTCTAGTCCGAAAACTAATCGTTATATCTTAAAGCAGGCATAGCCTGCTTTTTTTCTTTATACAATGAGGTATGGACTTAATGGGAGCGGAGGAAACTATGGACAGAGGAGGTAGATAATATGAAGCATTGGCCATCCGTACGAGCTGTTCTTGTGCCGGCGGCTATCGCCTGCATGATACTTGCGCTGCTTATTAGCGTGCAGTCACAAACGCGTTATAAGGTCGGAGCTGTGACCGCTGCAATCCCTTATCATTCCCGGGAGTTAAACGATGCCGGATTAGTGGATGCGCTGATGGAGCTCCCTCTCCATCTTAGGATTAGCCGTGCGGATTATGATGACGGCGCTCTGACTCTGGATATCAAATTAAACGATCAATCAGATACCGTAACCGACGTCTATGAGGATGTTGCAAGTGTTATGTCCTTCTCGTTTGAGGGTACCGATAATGTACAGCAGTTGTATTTGAGAGTGATAGCCATTGATCGCTGGGGCGGGAAGCGATACATGCTGTTGGCATCGAACATGAGCAGAGAAACATGGGATCCTCGGTATGCAGAAGCACTCACCCAACTTGAGAACGGCGATATGCCGCCGGCCTTAACAAGCTCCCTCAACATAACATTTACGAATCTTTGGCTGAAGCAATTCAGCAGCCCTTGAAACGGGTAAATTAGTAGATGACAGGGCATGTACGTGCCTTGAACATGTGTTATAATAGATTGGATTGTGGGCTCAATTGGACAAAAGAACATCAAGTGCACGGAGGCTGAGAATGAAATCGTATCGCGTACCAGAACTGGCAGAGAAATATATGAATTATGATATGATTAAGAACCACACGGATCTTCCGGAATTCCCGGATGCCCGTGTTCATTTGCTATACATATTTTTAAAGGATTCGGGACGAAATATTTCCGGACACGAAGAATTGTACGCGCTGGTTACCTCACTGGTTCAAGTGGGACTCGATACGCATGAGAGCATCGATGTTACGGAGGGCAATCAAGGAGAGGCGCTGATGAGATCCCGGCAGTTAAAAGTTCTCGCAGGGGATTACTTCAGCAGCCGATTTTACCAACTTCTTGCCCTGAAGGGCGAAATCGCTGTTATCTCACTTCTTAGCAAGGCTGTGAGCGATGTTAACGTGATGAAGATGAATTTGTACGGCAAAATGAAAGAAGCACTGCTGCCTTCGGAAGATTATTTAAGTCTAACGGTACAGCTGAACATGCAGCTGTTTCTTTCTTTTACTCCGCTGCTTGAGGAATCCGTGCAAGAGACTTGGGAGAAGCTGCTCAGGGAAATCACGGAATGTGAAACACTTGTGCAGGAGATGGAACGCTGTGCAACGCCTGAATTCGGCAGATGGGGTTACGCCTATTGGCATCTGATCGAGGCGGGAAGCGATGAGGAACGGAAAATGCTGGTCGGTAAGAGGACGGATATGAAGGATTGGAAGAAGCTGATTCTGAAGCACAAGGCATCAGAGAAGCTGCTGGATAAGCTCCGGGAATCGGTAAGTGCCATTCAGCAGCAGCTGGCAAGCCGCGTAGAAGAGAGCCCTTACGCCGGCATATTGGACCCTTTCCTGAAACGGCTCAGCACGTTCCGGTCCGTCGTAAGTGAAGGGTAGGGGGATGCAGTGGATAATCAAACGAACAAGCTGGACATGAATAAGCATGACGGCAAAAATCCGAAAGAGCAGTATGTTCATTCCGTCTTCGAAAGCATCTCAGGGAAATATGATTTGATGAATGACATTCTCAGCTTTCGAAGACATAAAGCCTGGCGCAAGTATACGATGAGGAAAATGAATATGCGTCAAGGCGATACGGCCATCGACCTATGCTGCGGAACTTGCGACTGGACGATCAGTATGGCCCAGGCAAGTGAATCCGGACACATAGTCGGACTTGATTTCAGCGAGGGGATGCTGAACGTCGGCCGGCAGAAGGTGGCCAAAGAGGGTTTGGAACAGCAGATCAATCTGGTTCAAGGCAACGCGATGAGCCTTCCGTTCGAAGATGGTCAATTCGACTACGCAACGATTGGTTTCGGTCTTCGCAACGTACCGGATTATATGCAGGTATTGCAAGAGATGAAACGCGTGGTTAAGCCTGGAGGGATGGTTGTATGCCTGGAACTGTCCAAGCCCACCTGGCAGCCGTTCAAAGGCATTTATTATTTCTACTTTCAACAAGTGCTGCCTCGGATGGGGAAACTGGTAGCCAAGCGATATGAGCAGTATAAGTGGCTGCCGGAATCGTTGGCATTATTCCCCGGAAGAGAGGAGCTTGCCGAAGCTTTCCGTCAGACCGGACTTAAACAGGTTCAGGCCTATCCCTTGACTGGTGGCATCGCAGCCTTACATATTGGGATCAAGGAGAATCTGGATGTTTAAGAAAATAGGAACGTATCTTGAAATGATCAAAGTGGAGCATACACTGTTTGCTCTGCCTTTCGCTTTTATGGGGGCTTTAGTGGGATCGGCTGTTGTGTTTGACGGGCTGCCTTCCTGGGGAGATATCGGCTGGATCTTTCTGGCCATGTTCGGGGCACGCAGCGCCGCGTTCGGACTGAATCGGCTGACAGATCAACACATTGACGCCAAGAACCCTCGCACCGCAAACCGGGCCATTCCGGCAGGACTGCTCAAGCCGCTTGAAGTGATTTTATTTATTATTTTGTCTTTTGCAGTATTTTTCTGGGCGACGTTTATGTTGGACCCGTTTGCTTTTCGATTGCTGCCTATTGCAATTTTTATGCTTATTATTTATTCCTTTACGAAACGCTTTACATGGCTGTGCCATTTGGTTCTCGGACTTACAACCGCATTGGCTCCGCTAGGCGGATGGGTTGCGGTAACCGGTCAGATCGACTGGAAAGCGATCGTGTTTTATATAGCGCTGGCGTTCTGGACAGCGGGATTTGATATTGTCTACGCTTGCCAAGACGAGAAGTTTGATGCGAAGGAGAAGCTGTACTCGATTCCTTCCCGGTTCGGATTGCATAAAGCGTTATGGTTTGCCCGGGGATTCCATGTAGTGACCGCGGCTGGTTTTATTATTCTATTCTTTGTCACCCCGCTCGGCTGGTGGTACCTGATTGGCATGCTCATTGCCTGCGGAATCTTGTTCTATCAGCATTACATTTTATCGCCAAACGACATGAGCCGGCTGCAAACAGCTTTCTTTACCATGAACAGTACGCTCAGCATCATCTTGTTTGTGTTTACTTTGATTGATTTGGTGGTGCGGTATATCTGATGGAAGCCACGCGCAGAAAAAGCTGGGTTGTCGGGATTACAGGGGCCAGCGGCAGCATATACGGTGTACGCCTTACCGAAAGCCTGCTCTCGCTGGGCTATGATGTGCACCTGATCATTTCGAATGCAGGCTGGCGTGTCCTGAAGGAGGAAATGGATTTTCAGGCAGGCAACCGCGAGGAGATGCTGTCCGAAAAATTCGGTGGATATGAGGGGAAGGTGATTTATCACCCGATCGCTGATATCGGAGCTACGATTGCGAGTGGATCCTATCTCGTTGAAGGCATGATCATTATGCCTTGTTCCATGGGTACATTATCCTCGGTGGCACACGGGTCCTCCGATAATCTGATGGGGCGGGCAGCCGATGTGATGATGAAGGAAGGCCGCGCGCTGGTGCTCGTTCCGAGGGAAACGCCCCTGCATGCGATCCACTTAGAGAATATGCTGAAGCTGGCCAGGCTTGGCGTCAAAATCATTCCTGCGATGCCGGCGTTCTACTATGGTCCGAAAACCATCGATGATATCGTGAATTTTCTGGTAGGCAAGGTGCTGGATAGCCTGCGTATTGAACATCAATTGTACAAAAGATGGGGTGACTGACATGCCGGGAGCAGACAGCAAGACTATCATCGGCAAAATCAGTTACACCAACGCTTGGCCGGTATTTCATTACGTAAATCCGTCAACACTGGATACTCCTGCAGAGATGATGACGGCAGTCCCGGCCGCGTTGAACCGCGGGATGCACAGTGGTGAAATCCATATCGGGGCGCTTTCTTCGTTTGCCTATGCTGAAATGTCGGACCGGCTCCTGCTGCTGCCGGATTTATCCGTGAGCGCAGATGGGGCGGTTAACTCCATCTTCCTGTTTTCGAAAAAGCCGCTAGATGCCTTGAAGAACGCAACCATTGCGCTAACCAATACGTCGGCAACCTCCGTCAACTTGCTGAAGATTCTTCTGGAAAAATCACTGGGGGGCACTTATTCCTATCGCACTTGTGACCCGGTGTTAAGCGAGATGATGGCTGAAGCGGATGCCGCACTTCTGATTGGGGACCATGCGATTCGGGCTTCATGGAGCCATTCGGATTATTATAAGACGGATCTCGGCCAATGGTGGAAAGAATGGACCGGCTGCAGCATGACGTTTGCTGTCTGGGCGGTGAACAGGCATGCTGTGAAGCAGAATCCCGAAGGCATGGCTGAGATTGCCGCCATGTTCCTCGAGAGCAAGCAGCGGAGTGTGAGCGACCTCTACCCTATTGTCGATGAAGCGGTTCGGCGAATTGGAGGTACTGGCGGCTACTGGATGAAATACTTTTCGAACCTGTGCTACCATTTTGACGAACGACAACAGGAAGGGTTACGCTTATATTTCAAGTTCGCATATGAACTTGGCCTGCTGGAGCGTGAAGTGGTGCCGGAGTTATGGAACGAGAAACTAAGCATACGGGTGAACAAATGAAACGATTTGATATATTCGGAACATTAAAAAAAGATATGGATGTCATTGAGAAGGAGCTTTATCTCAGTGTGGAGGGCGACAGCCCTGAGCTGACGGAAACATCCTTGCATCTGCTGAGAGCAGGCGGCAAGCGTCTCCGGCCGGTCTTTGTGCTGATGGGCGGCAAGTTCGGCGACTATGATATCGATAAGCTGAAGCATGTGGCAGTGCCGCTTGAGCTGATTCACAGCGCATCCCTTGTTCATGACGACGTGATTGACGATGCCGATACAAGACGCGGGAAGCCAACTGTTAAGGCAAAATGGGACAATCGGATCGCCATGTATACCGGTGACTACATATACGGCAAAGCGCTCGAACTGACGACTCACCTGAAGCAGCCCGAAATTCATCAGATTCTGGCCAAAGCGATGGTTGAAATGTCCATTGGCGAAATGGAACAGATTCGTGATTTCTTTAATACGGAGCAGGATGTAAGAAGATACCTTCTCCGCATTCGCCGCAAGACATCGCTTTTGATTGCGGTCAGCTGCCAGCTCGGAGCGCTTGCCGCGGATGCGGATCGCCAGGTGGCCAACAGCCTGTATCGGTTCGGATACAACGTGGGGATGGCGTTTCAGATCCAGGACGATCTTCTGGATCTGTGCGGAACGGAGAAACAGATCGGCAAGCCGCCGGGCAGCGATATGCGTCAGGGGAACATTACCCTGCCTGTTATATTTGCCTTGAAGGATAGCGAGCGGAGGGAAGCACTGCTTGCGGAGCTGGATCGAATTCATGCGCTGAACGGCCAATGCGACGTGTCGGATGCCGTGAAGCTTGTAACCTCGAGTGAAGGGATCGCAAGAGCTGAAGCCCTTGCCGATCGCTACATCGGTAAAGCACTGGCTGCATTGGATACGCTGCCTGACATCAGAAGCAAGAAACAGCTTAGAGATATTGCAAATTTTATTACGAAACGGTCATATTAGCCTTAACCATTAGGAAGCTTTCTGTTAAAATACGGGTACAAACATGTAACATCACATGAGCATGGAATGATTGTTCAATATCCTAGAGTGAGGGGAAGAGTGATGAGGCCTATGGAACGTACTTTTTTAATGATTAAACCGGATGGTGTACAGCGTGGACTGATCGGCCGAATCGTCGGCCGTTTGGAGGATAAAGGATTTAAGCTGGTTGCAGGCAAGTTTGTGCAGATTTCGGACGAGCAGGCGAGGCGCCATTATGCTGAGCATGAAGGGAAAGACTTTTTTGCCAGCCTCGTAGGATTTATAACATCCGGACCGGTATTTTCCATGGTTTGGGAAGGGGACGACATTATCGCCTTGTCTCGCCAAGTCATCGGCAAAACAAACGTGAAGGAAGCATTGCCTGGAACAATTCGTGGTGATTTTGCAGCGCATACGCCGCATAATTTGATCCATGGATCAGATTCCCCGGAGAGTGCACAACGTGAGATTTCCAATTTTTTTGAAGAGAATGAGTTGGTGGAGTATAACAAGACGCTATCCCCTTGGCTGTAGACGTATTGAGTAAGCGCGGGAGCGAATAATCTGATTAACAGGATGATACGGATGACGGAACAAGAACCCGTGCTGGATGATCCGGATTATATCAGCTTTGTTCGAAGCATCGAACGAAGCACAGGGATCAATCTGGCAGATTATAAAGAAACGCAAATGAAGCGAAGATTGACAACGCTGCGCATGAAGAAGGGCTTCGGAACATTCTCGGCCTTTTATGACGCGATGATGAAGGACAAGCCGCTTTTCCATGAATTTTTGGACCGGATGACAATTAACGTCTCAGAGTTTTGGCGTAATCCGAACCGCTGGGAAGTTTTCCGGGATAAGATTTTGCCTGAATTGTCGCATCAGAATCCGGGTGTGCTGAAGATCTGGAGTGCTGCCTGTTCCACAGGCGAAGAGCCCTATACACTTGCCATGATTCTGGCTGAGCAGAAGATGCTGAACCGTGCACGCATCGTGGCCACAGATATCGATGATGGCGCATTACATAAAGCGGCGGAAGGCTTGTATGTCGAGAGGTCATTGAAGGATGTGCCTCCGGATATCGTCCTTCGCTACTTCAAGGAAGAAGGTTCTCTGTATCGTTTCAATGAGAACTTGAAGAAGGAAGTTGCCTTTCATAAACAGAACCTGCTGACCGACCGGTTTGAAGGCGGTTATGATCTGATTGTCTGCCGGAACGTGATGATTTATTTCACGGAAGGGGCTAAGCATAAGCTGTATACGAAATTTGCCAATAGCCTGAAACCGGGCGGCTTTCTGTTTGTGGGCAGCACCGAGCAGATATTTAATCCGGGGCAATACGGCCTGGAGAGCAATGAAACCTTTTTCTACCGCAAAGTTCAATAGAGATGGCAATAATTAACGCATAAAGCGCTTTTCTATCCTGAGGATGAGAGGCGCTTTTGCTTGTCTGGCAACATTCTTGTCAAAGCGTTGGACCTATACTATAATGAGCAGAAGATGTTTACGGAGTTTAGCGGTTTAACGCTTAAAAGTTTAAAGGGGGAAAAGCATCATGAGTTTACGTTTTTTAACTGCTGGGGAAACACATGGTCCTCAGCTGACAACTATAATCGAAGGGCTACCGAGCAATTTGGAGCTTGATTTTGAAGCACTTAACTTTCAACTGCATCGCAGACAAAAGGGATATGGCCGGGGACGCCGCATGCAAATCGAGAAGGATACGGCTCAAATTCTTGGCGGTGTTCGGCATGGATATACCACGGGAGCCCCGGTTGCATTGGTCGTTCAGAATAACGACTGGAAGCATTGGCAGAACATTATGAATGTGGAGCCGATTGAAGGCAATGACGAGGCGAAGAGACGGATGCACCGTCCACGACCGGGACATGCCGATCTGAACGGCGGCTTGAAATACAACCTGAAGGATCTGCGCAACGTGCTGGAGCGCTCCAGCGCACGTGAGACGACGGTCCGCGTAGCGGTTGGCGCAATTGCCAGACAATTCCTGGCACAGTTCGGTGTCAAGGTGGCAGGCCAGGTGATCCGGATCGGTGAGATTGAAGCTCCTCCGCATAACCTTTCGATTGATGAGCTGATTGAGCGTACGGAAGCGTCTTCGGTCCGGGTTGTGGATGAAGAGACGGAGAAGAAGATGGAAGCCTACATAGACCTGATCAAAAAAGAAGGCGACTCCATAGGCGGTATTGTTGAATGCATCATCGAAGGTTTGCCGGTTGGTCTTGGCAGCCACGTCCAATATGATCGCAAGCTGGATGGCCGCATCGCACAAGGCGTAATGTCGATCAATGCGTTCAAGGGCGTCGAGGTAGGCATCGGGTTTGAAGCAGGCGAGCTGCGCGGTTCCCAAGTGCATGATGAGATCATGTACAGCGAGGAACGGGGGTACTACCGTGCAACTAACCGCCTGGGCGGATTTGAAGGCGGAATGACCAATGGCATGCCGATCGTCGTTCGCGGTGTCATGAAGCCGATTCCGACGTTATACAAGCCGCTTCAGAGTGTAGATATCGATACGAAGGAAGCTTTTACGGCACAGGTTGAACGTTCGGATGCTTGTGCGGTTCCAGCGGCCAGCGTTGTGATGGAGCATGTTGTCACTTGGGAGGTAGCCAAAGCGTTTCTTGAGAAGTTCGGCGGTGACTCAATGGAAGAAATCCATGCGAACTACCAAAACTACCTGAAGCAGCTGGAGAACTACTAATATGAGAACACTGCAGGTGGAACTGGGAGAGCGTTCGTATCCGATCTATATCGGAGCAGGAATTCTGGATTCCATCGGTACGCTTAGTGCAAAGCATGGGATTAGCCGGAAGAGTCCGCATCTGATCGTAACGGATGATAAAGTTGCGCCTCATTATCTGTCTCAAGTTGAGGAGCAGTTAAAATCAGAAGGGTACACGGTCATTTCTCATATCGTACCTTCTGGTGAATCCTCCAAATCGCTTCAAGTTTATGAAGAGGTTATGACCACAGCCATCAACGGCAAACTGGACCGGAGCTCTGCTGTATTTGCGCTAGGCGGGGGCGTTGTTGGTGACTTGGCGGGGTTTGTAGCGGCTACTTACATGCGCGGGGTGACATTTGTTCAAATTCCAACCACCATACTGGCGCATGATAGCAGTGTTGGCGGCAAGGTAGCGGTCAACCATCCGTTAGCCAAAAATATGATCGGCGCCTTCCATCAACCGGTGATGGTGGTTTACGATGTGAATACGCTGGCGTCACTGCCTCCGCGCGAAGTGTCTTCGGGTCTGGCCGAAATGGTGAAGCATGGCCTGATTCTGGATCGTGATTTTGCCTATTGGTGCCGGGACAATGGGGAGAAGCTGCTGAGCTTGGCTCCGGAGACCTTGATCTATGGACTCGAGCGCGGCTGCGCCATTAAGGCAAATGTTGTATCCCAGGATGAGCGGGAAGGCGGCCTGCGCGCCATTCTAAATCTGGGACACACCATTGGACATGCGATTGAAGCCGTCGGAGGGTACGGACGCTTTTTGCACGGTGAGGCCATAGCGATCGGCATGGCCGGATCGGCTCGCCTCGCAGAGCTGCTGGGCAGAAGTGCCGATCTTCATCACGAGACCGTGAGCATGTTGAAGGCAGTGAACCTGCCTGTAACCTTGCCGGAGGATGTCTCGGTTGAACGAATTATGGAAGCCATGCAGCACGATAAAAAGTTCACCGAAGGACAAATGGTCTTTATTGTACCGGAAGCTGTCGGTTCTGTAGCCATTGTCAAGGATGTGCCGGTAGAAGCTGTTCGATCCGTGGTTGAACAGTTGAAGGGAGAGGGATAGTTCATGATGAATCGGGGAATCCGGGGGGCGACAACCGTCACTCGGAATGATGAACAGGAAATAGTGCAGGAGACATTGCGACTGCTTGAAGAGATGGTACGACGTAATGAGCTTCAACCGGAATATATTAGCAATATATGGATTACAATGACTCAGGATCTCGACGCGGCGTTCCCTGCCAAAGCGATACGCCAGCTGGAGGGTTGGGATCTCGTCCCTTTGATGTGTTCGGTTGAAATACCGGTTCAGGGGAGTCTTCCGCGCTGCATTCGGTTTATGGTGCAGGTCAACACGGACAAAAGCCAAAGCGAGATTAAGCATGTGTATTTGAACGAAGCCAAGCGGCTGCGCCCGGATTTATCGGGCTCGAACGCCTGATGACTAAAATTTTGGGTTGCAGAATAAGGGTATTATCCTGTATAGTGATATCAGAATAGCTGAGTAGAGTTAGGTTTTACAGATGAGTTGAGTTGAGAAGAGCTGAGGCATTTAGGTAACAACACAATCGGGTTAGAGAATGATTAGTATTCATGACGAATAGTACAGCTTGTTCGTACGTTGGGTTACAAGTAGGATTTGTGAACCTGGCAATGGAACGCAGCCGCTGTAGTTTGTCATTGTGACTGATTTGACTTTCTCTTGACCACGCTCTTTTTTCATAGACTTTTTCTGAACGTTAACCTCTACTTCGGTAGAGGTTTTTTTGTTGTTTACACTCATTAAGGAGGGATTGACATGGCGAATCCATCGATGGAGCAAGTGGTGGCAATGACAGGTGAATACAACCTGATTCCGGTAGCGATCAGACTGTTAGCCGATATGGAGACCCCGATTCGCATTTTTCAGCGGTATGCGGAGCGGAAGCGGGCATTTTTACTTGAGAGCGTTGAGGGCGGTGTACAGTGGGCACGGTATTCGTTTATCGGAACAGACCCCTTCTTAATGATAACGGGTAAGAAAGGCAAGATCGAAATCGAAGTGAACGGGGAACGAACTTTGCTCGAAGGCAAGCCGATTGAGGAGCTGAAGGCGCTGCTGCGAACGTACCGCAGCCCGCAGCTGAAGGATATGCCTCCTTTTACCGGAGGGGCTATCGGTTTTTTTGGATATGACCTGCTTCAATATTATGAAAAGCTCCCGGCGCATGCCATGGATGATCTGGGAATGGATGATATTCGCTTTATGTTCTGTGACCAGGTCATCGTGTTCGATCATGTGAAGCAGCAGATCATGCTGATTGGCAATGTACACGTCAAGCCCGGAGATACGGATGAAACCATCCGTCAAAGCTATATCGACGTATGCCGTGAACTGGAAGCGGCAGCTGAGCAGCTGCAAGGACAGGGACCGCGTGAGAATGTAAATTCCAGAGGCATTCCGGCAGACGTTGACATGGGGGATATCAAATCCAACATGACCAAGGAGAAGTACATGGCCAATGTGAAGCAAGCCCAGGAGTATATCCGAGCAGGAGACATATTTCAGGTCGTATTGTCCCAGCGCTTCCATATTGAGACGGAAGTATCGCCGCTCCACGTCTATCGTGTGCTGAGAACGCTGAACCCTTCGCCGTATATGTATTATCTCAAAATGGATGATGACATTATTGTTGGAACCTCCCCTGAAGCCTTGGTGAAGGTGGATGGACGGAGGCTCGAGACAAGGCCGATTGCGGGTACAAGGCCAAGAGGCGTCGACGAGGCCGAGGATAAGGCATTGGCGGAAGAGCTTCTGAGCGATGAGAAGGAACGGGCGGAGCATTTGATGCTTGTGGATCTGGGCCGGAACGACTTGGGGCGTGTATCGGAATTTGGATCGGTGAAATGCGACACGTTTATGGAGATTGAAAAATACTCTCACGTAATGCACATGGTATCCAGCGTATCCGGACAGCTGAGCGAGGACAAAGATTTCTTTGACGCTTTCCTATCCTGTCTTCCGGCGGGAACGGTATCAGGGGCTCCGAAACTCCGAGCTATGGAAATCATTGCCGAGCTGGAGCGGGAAGCCCGGGGGGCTTATGCCGGAGCCATCGGCTATCTGGGATTTGGCGGCAATATGGACTCCTGCATTACGATCCGCACGATTATTTTTCGTCAGGGCAAGGCTTATGTGCAGGCAGGTGCCGGTATCGTATGGGACTCGGTTCCGGAGAAGGAGTACGAGGAGACCGTCAATAAAGCCAAGGGCATGCTCAAGGCGATCCGCGTAGCGGAGGCGATGTTTCCGACCAGCACAGGCGCTAACGATTTGATCAATCAGGATTATCTGTATCAATACACACCCTAAACTGAAGGAGGAGAACGTTATGAACGTTATGGAACCGGTACAATCCAGTCTTACGAAGTTGATTGCGGGTCAAGACCTGAATCGGGATGAAGCCCGTGGGGTGATGCAGTCCATCATGGAAGGCCAAGCAACACATTCGCAGATTGGCGCACTGCTCACTGCCTTGAGAATGAAGGGGGAGACGGTAGAGGAGATAACGGGTTTTGCCGAAGCGATGAGAGGAGCGGGCGGGCGCGTTGTTACCGAGCGGAATCAACTGCTGGATACGTGCGGTACCGGAGGATCCGGCATTCACAAGTTCAACATTTCTACCGTATCCGCGATCATCTCCTCCTCGGTATCGGTCAGAGTGGCAAAACACGGCAACCGTTCGGCTTCAGGCCGGGCGGGAAGCGCAGACGTGCTGGAGGCATTGGGTGTCAATATTCACCTCACCGCCGAGCAGGCAACTGCATGTCTGGATGATATCGGTATTTGCTTCTTGTTTGCACAAATCTATCACCCGTCCATGAAATATGCCGCTGCACCGCGAAAAGAGCTGGGTATCCGGACCGTATTTAATATGCTTGGACCTTTGACGAACCCTGCCGGCGCCGATCGGCAGATGCTCGGCATTTACGATATGAATAAAACGGAAACTATTGCTCAAGTGCTGAAAGAACTCGGCCTAAAACGCGCAATGGTGGTAACCAGCCATGATGGTTTGGACGAGATCAGCATATCGGCGCCTACACGTGTATCTGAGCTTCGCGGCGGGGAAGTCCATACTTACGATATTCACCCTCATGATTTGGGACTGTCGGTTCATCCGATGAGCGACATCCTGGGCGGAGACGCAAAGGAAAATGCAGCGATTATCGGTTCAGTGCTGCGCGGTGAACGGAGCGCTTACCGGGATATTGTGCTTGCCAATGCCGGAGCATGCATCTACGTATCGGGGCTGGCGGACAGTTTGAAAGAAGGCGTACAGCGGGCAGCGGGAGCAATCGACACGGGATTGGCTCAGTCCAAGCTGGAGCAGTTGATCTCAAGAACGGGGGAAATGAGTTATGTATCTTGATCGAATTGTAGAAACGAAACGCAAAGAGGTTTCTCAGCTGCGCGAAACATTCAGCGTCTCGGAGGCGCTGAGACAGATCGCGGAATTACCGCCCACATTGGGATTCGAGAAGGCATTGTCCACAGGACGAAAACGCAGCATGGGACTCATTGCCGAAGTGAAGAAGGCATCTCCTTCCAAAGGTTTGATCCGGCCGGATTTTGATCCGGTTATGATCGCTAAAGCGTATGAGGCGGCCGATGCGGATTGCCTCTCCGTGCTGACAGACAGAGACTATTTTCAAGGTAGCGGTGAATATTTAAAAGCGGTTAGAGCAGCTGTTCATATTCCCTTGCTGCGCAAGGACTTCTTGATTGATGAGGCCCAGATTTACGAAGCACGCCTCCTGGGGGCGGATGCGGTTCTGTTGATTGCAAGCATCCTGGAGCCGCAGCAAATCGCGGAGTTCATTGAGACCGCGGGCTCCATCGGTTTGGATTGTTTGATCGAGGTCCACGATCAGAAAGAGCTGGAAACGGTTCTTGGGCTGGGCACCGCTCAGCTTATCGGGATTAACAATCGAAACCTCCGTACGTTCGAAACTTCGCTTCAGACAACGGCTGATATCGCAGCGCAAGTTCCTCAAGGAATCACCTTGATCAGCGAGAGTGGAATCTCAGGACCCGCAGATATATCTTACCTGCATTATGTCGGGGCACATGGTGTTCTGGTAGGAGAGCATTTCATGCGTCAGCAGGATGTATTCCGGGCGGTTAATGATCTGATGGGACCCTTGCCGATTGCTGCAGACACAGAATAAAGGGGAGCATTCACTGATGAGTACGGTTCTAAAAATATGTGGACTTCAAAGCGTTGAAGTGCTAAAATCTATGATAAACTTACCTGTGGATTATATCGGATTTGTATTTGCGAAGAGTCGGCGAAACGTATCGCCCAAGCAAGCTGCATTGCTGATTCAAGTATTGCGGCAATGGGATACGGGCAAGACTCCTGCCGCCGTCGGCGTCTTGGTTAACCCTGATCTGAATGAGCTGGAAGAGCTCCTTCAAGAAGCGGCGCTCGATGTCGTGCAGCTGCACGGTCAGGAATCGCCGCAATTTTGCCGGGAAGTGAAGGAGCGCTTCCCGGTTTCCGTTTTTAAGGCTGTATCTATCGAGAGTGACCGTTCGGAAGCTGATCGTCTGTCCTCACTGGATGCGTACGCTGGCTGCATCGACGGATTGCTGCTGGACACCTACGATCCGGTGTACGGCGGTGGATCTGGCAAGACATTTGCCTGGGACCTGATTCCACCTTACCAGCGGTGGGCCTCACAGCAAGGAATCCCCTTGTTTATAGCAGGCGGGCTCGATTCGGATAATGTATCGCATTTAATCGGCCAATATGCTCCATACGGCGTGGATGTATCCAGCGGTGTAGAGAGTGAACCTGGCGTGAAGGATATAAACAAAGTGACTGCATTCGTAGAAAGGGTGAAGGGGAAATGACACAGCTTCCGGACCGTAATGGACGTTTCGGGGTGTTTGGAGGCCGGTTTGTGCCGGAAACACTCATGAACGCTTTAATAGAGCTTGAACAGGAATATAATCGCTTTTCGGAGGATTCTGAATTCAAGGAAGAAATCGCTTATTTGCTTAAGCAGTACTCCGGGCGGGAAACGCCTCTGTATTATGCAGAACGGTTAAGCCAGCAACTGGGCAAGGCCAAAATCTATCTCAAGCGCGAGGATTTGAATCATACAGGCGCCCACAAAATCAACAACGCCATCGCTCAGGGCGTATTAGCCAAGCGCATGGGCAAGGGCAAGGTGATTGCCGAGACGGGTGCCGGACAGCATGGCGTCGCAACTGCAACGGTAGCTGCTCTCCTGGGTCTTGAATGCAAAGTGTTCATGGGCGAGGAAGATACGAAGCGGCAGCAGTTGAATGTGTTCCGTATGAAAATGCTCGGGGCAGAAGTGATTCCGGTGACTTCGGGAAGCCGTACCCTGAAAGATGCGGGCAACGAAGCGCTTCGCTACTGGGTCAGCAACGTGGAGGATACCTTCTACGTTCTGGGTTCTGTCGTAGGTCCGCATCCTTATCCGATGATGGTGCGGAACTTCCAGCGAATTATCGGGGATGAGACCCGCAAGCAGATTTTGGAGACGGAAGGACGCCTTCCGAACGTGATTCTCGCTCCGATCGGGGGAGGGAGCAATGCCATCGGGATGTTCTACCCGTTCCTCGAAGATAAGGAAGTGGGTCTGATCGGCGTTGAAGCGGCAGGTAAAGGTGTGGATACCGATTTTCATGCGGCTACCATGTCCAAAGGGACACATGGTGTGTTCCAGGGATCGATGAGTTATTTGCTCCAGGATGAATACGGTCAGGTTCAGGAGGCGCATTCCATTTCTGCCGGCCTCGATTATCCGGGTGTTGGCCCGGAGCATTCATACCTGAAAGATATTGAGCGTGTGCAGTATGTGCCGATAACGGACCAAGAGGCACTGGATGCCCTGCAGCTGTTATGCCGCACGGAAGGCATCATTCCGGCTCTGGAATCCGCCCACGCCGTGGCACAAGCGGTGAAGATGGCGTCAACATGGTCTGAGGACGATATCGTGGTGATTAATTTATCTGGTCGCGGTGACAAGGATGTGGAGTCCATCATGGCTTACACGGGAGGGATAACAGAATGAACCGTATTGATGAGACCTTTGCATCGTTGAAACAGCAACACAAAACCGCCCTGATTCCTTATCTTACTGTCGGCGATCCCGATGTGAAGTCGACGCTGGATATCATTCACGAGCTTGAACTTGCAGGAGCCGATATTATTGAACTCGGCGTTCCTTATTCGGATCCTCTTGCCGACGGCCCGGTCATCCAGCGCGCTTCCGAGCGTGCACTGAAGAGCAAGGTAACGATCCGAACTTGCATGGAAACTGCGCGTCTGGCTAGAGACCGCGGAAGCAAGCTGCCGTTCATTCTCTTTACCTATTACAATCCGGTTCTGCAAACCGGGCTGGATACATTTTTTGAGGAAGTGCTGAAGAATGATATCAGCGGCTTGATCATTCCCGATCTTCCGGTGGAGGAATCCGAAGAGATCAGGAGCCGGGCACATGCTGCAGGCGTCCACCTGATTCCGCTGGTGGCACCAACCTCGCATGAACGGATTGCGAGCATTGCTTCAGAGGCGACCGGCTTTGTCTATTGCGTATCCTCGCTTGGTGTGACGGGAGAGCGCTCCGATTTTTATTCGGGAATTGAGTCCTTCCTTGAAACGGTGAAGCAATACAGCCATGTTCCGATAGCGATTGGTTTTGGCATATCGTCCGGCGAGCAAGTGGCCAGATTCTCGAAAATCTGTGACGGTGTGGTTGTCGGAAGCGCGATTGTACGCCAGATTGAATCCAATATACCTCTCTTGGAAAAAGAAGAGACGCGTCAGCAGGGACTTTTGCAAATTAGAGAGTTTGTGGCACAATTAAAAGGTTAGCGTTGTGTACAGCAGTTATGAAAGGTGAGGCGAATATCGAATGAAACCAAAAGCGCAAATTGTAAATCTTCCTGTATATCAACCGGGCAAGCCGATTGAAGAGGTGAAAAAAGAATTAGGACTTGATGTTGTCATTAAATTGGCCTCCAATGAGAACCCTTATGGCTGCTCGCCGCGGGCAACCGAAGCGATCACCGCTGAACTGGGAACACTCAGCTTGTATCCGGACGGAAGCGCGGCTGATTTAACGGCAGAGCTTGCTGACCAGCTGGCAATTGAACGCAGTCAAATTATTTTCGGATGCGGATCCGACGAGATTATTGCTCTCATTATTCGAGCGTTCCTGGAGCCGGGGGATGAGACCATTATGGCGGATCAGACCTTCTCCGTGTATAAAACCAATGCAGACATTGAAGGTGCCGTGAGCATTGAGGTACCGCTGATCAACGGGAAGCATGATCTTCCGGGCATGGTCAATGTCATTACGGACAAAACGAAAATAATATGGGTGTGCAACCCGAATAACCCTACGGGAACCATCGTATCCGAGAGTGAACTGGTATCCTTCCTGGATGAGGTTCCTGCCCACGTAATGGTTGTACTGGATGAAGCTTATTATGAATATGTTACGGACGCTTCTTATCCAGCCAGCATCAAGCTGATGGAACGCTATCCTAATCTGGTTATTCTGCGTACCTTCTCCAAAATATACGGATTGGCAGCGCTTCGCATCGGTTACGGCATCGGTCAACAGGAAGTTATCTCCCTGATTAACCGGGTACGCGAGCCATTTAACACAGGTCGCCTTGCCCAAGTAGCCGCGAAAGCTGCTCTGAAGGATCAGGAGTTTGTTGCCAAATGCCGCCAGCGGAATGCCGAAGGCATTACGTTTATTCAGCAGCAATTCGATCGCCTCGGGCTGTCCTACTTCCCTGCGAACGGTAATTTCATCATGGTGGATGTACAGAATCCGGGTACCGAAGTGTTCAAATCACTGCTTAGCAAAGGCATTATCGTGCGACCGGGATTTGAGGTCTACCCGAGCTACATTCGCGTAACCGTAGGTTCCGAGGAACAGAACAAGGCTTTTATCGGCGCTTTGGAGCAAGTGCTCCACGAAGTGAATTCTCCAGCCTGATCGAATGACACCACAAATAATCGCAGCTTGAAACGAGTGAGAGAGAGAACATGACAATGCACATTTCTATTTTTGGCGTCGGCTTGATCGGCGGTTCGTTAGCATTATGCTTCAAAGGAAAACCAGGCATAACCGTTACGGGTTATGCCCACACCCAGGAATATGCCGATCAGGTTACGGCCAAGTCCGTTGTTGACAAGGTCACCCTATCGATAGAAGAAGCAGCCCAGGATGCGGATGTGATATTCCTGTGCGTTCCTGTAGGCAGCCTGGAGACATATATAAAGCGTTTAAGCGAATTGCCGCTTAAACCCGGGTGCATTATCACAGATGTAGGCAGTACAAAAGCCAGCATTGCGGAATGTGCAGCACAGCTAACACTTAAGGAAGCTTGCTTTATCGGAGGACACCCAATGGCTGGCTCGGAGCGATCCGGTGTAGGTGCTGCTTCGACGGTTTTGTTCGAGAATGCTTATTATGTCCTCACCCCTCCAGATCAAGTGCCTCAGGAGAAGCTGGATACTCTTGTGGAGCTTCTTGCTCATACACGGGCGCATATTGTAAAGGTAGAGCCGAGACTGCATGATGAGATTGTAGGGGCGATCAGTCACCTGCCCCATGTGATCGCAGTGGCTTTGGTGAACCAAATCAGCTCCTATAATGAGGAGAATCCGCTGTACCGCACACTTGCTGCAGGTGGCTTCCGGGATATTACCCGAATTGCATCCAGTGATCCCGTGGTTTGGCGGGATATTTTATTAAACAATCGCAATGTAATGCTTCCTTTACTTCGGGACTGGAATGAAGGAATTCAGCGGTTTATGGATATGCTGGAGAATCAAGACGGACCTGCTATCGAAGAGGCTTTCCGCAGAGCGGGGGAGTTCCGCAGTGTGCTTCCTGAGAGACGTAAGGGTATGATTGTATCCCGGTACGATTTGTATCTTGACGTACCTGACCATCCAGGGATCATCGGTCGAATCGCAACTGATTTGGGAACAAACCGCATTAACCTCAGCAACATGCAGATTATCGAGAGCCGGGAAGATGTTCCGGGCGTTATGAGACTTTCCTTCCGCAATGAAATGGAACAGGAGCGTGCTAAAGAGCTGCTGATATCGCAAGGACATTCGGTTTACCAGTGATATTTCCGGTTGTTTAAAACAACCGGAAATAAATGTGTTTAATGTGTTGACAAAATGTAAACGTATACATATAATAAGAGTACAGTATGGTTTCTCTCCACTCCTATCCAAAATATTGCACTTTGTGCAACCGCCTTCAAATTTGAAGGCGGATTTTTTTTGTCTATTTTCCTAGCCGTGGTAAACCTCCTGGCACAAACCTGAACTTTTCTCCAAATTGTGCTATAATGCTAGAGTACTAGTGTAGAAGATTTGGGGAAATTGCCAAATACATAGAATAGTCAGACAACATGAGGCGTAACTATATATGGTTTGACGGTACTTTTGCAAATCCTTGATTTTGCATCCTTGAACAAGTACAGGACAAGGAAGAGGCACCGGTGGGTGAAGGAGGAACGAAAAATCATATGACGGATTCCCAATTGATCCAGGAAATCAAGCAAGGCAATACCGAACTTTATTCCGAATTAATGCGACGTTATCAGAGGAAAATATTAGCATTTGTCTATCATATGTTAAAAAGCTCGCACATGGAGCTTATGGCTGAGGATTTATGCTCGGAAACATTTTACAAGGCTTTCCGAAGCTTGCATTCATTCCGAGAAGTAGATGCATCCTTCTCAACATGGCTCTATACCATTGCACGGAACACCGTGCTCAGCGAGCTCCGCAAGCATCGCAGCGGCACATTGCCGCTAGAGGAGAGTGGAGTCGTTCCGGTGGCTCCGCTGGAGGTTGCTCCGGAACAGGCGATTCTGCGAAGCGAACGAGTACATATGGTAAGAGAAGCTATTAATAATTTGCCGGAGAAACAAAGATCGGCACTGATTCTTCGGGAGTACGATCAACTGGATTATCAAGAAATCGCGGATATTTTGGGTCAGAGTGTCAGCTCGGTCAAATCGTTGTTGTTCAGAGCCCGTGGCAGTGTCAAAATTCAGCTCGAACCTTATTTTCATGAGCCGGTTTTTGAGGATCTGAGAGGGATGAAGAGCAGATGACTTGCGATGAAGCCCAAGAGCTGATGGAAAGTGTCTGGGATTTGCCTGACAATGATCTGCGGCGACAACGGCTGAAAGCACATGTTCAAACCTGCAGTTCATGTGCAGAGGAGTACGAAATGTGGGTGGAGAGTCAAGATCTGGTCCATGCGTTGGAGCATGAAATTCCGGATATGGACGCTGACCAAATCAACCGCAATGTAATGGACCGGATCTATCGTGATTTCCCGTGGCTGGTGGAGGAAACATCCAAGAGCCGCGCGGTAAGCCGGGTTTCTCGTAAACGGTTGACTCTAATGATTGCAGGGTTTCTGGCATTGTTTGTTTGCAGCTTTGTCTATTTTGCAACGATGGGCAATCAGCCGGAGCCCGTACCGGAAGCGGTAACTACAGGAATAATGCCTACGGGAGTGGCTGACACAGCCCAAGGCCTGGCTGCTCAGGACGATTACAACATTCCGAAAACCAACAGCGGAATTATTGATCCTTTTGTGGTTGATATGAGCCCAACTCAGCCAGAATACTGGATGATCCTGTCCCTGCTGGGAATCGGCTTCGCCTTGTTTTTCCTGAAGAGATTAAATCGGGTGAGAAGATAAAATACATGAGGATGGAGGAGATGTGGCATGCAGATCGGCTTGGTTCGTCACGGTTTAACAGATTGGAATGCTGTAGGCAAAATACAAGGCCAAACGGACATTCCACTTAACGAGGAAGGTCGTAATCAAGCGCGTTT
This sequence comes from Paenibacillus sp. Cedars, assembly GCF_003184205.1. Lineage (NCBI taxonomy): Bacteria > Bacillati > Bacillota > Bacilli > Caryophanales > Paenibacillaceae > Paenibacillus > Paenibacillus sp. Cedars. Next base: position 3,551,368 of record NZ_CP020866.1, on the reverse strand, counting down.
GCTAGGGGAAAGACTCCTGCAGGAGTCCTATCGATGGGATTTTGCGATTAGCAGCGGTCTCTCCCGTGCCGAGGAGACGGCGAAGATCATCTCATCCATGCTGAATATTCCATTGGCACCACCGGATAACCGTTTGCGTGAGCGCAGATACGGACAGGTGGAGGGTTTAACAGCGGAAGAACGTGAATCCAGGTTCGGTGCCGACTGGCATCTGCAGGATTTAGGGCAGGAATCAGACATTGAGCTGCAGTCGAGGGGGCTTGTTTTCCTTGACGATATGTGGCATAAGCATCCGGATGCAAACATTCTGGTTGTCAGTCATGGCGGTTTTTTGGCGCAATTGTACAAACTGGTATGTCGTGGTGTTCTGAGTGAACGCATTGGCAATTTGTCGCTCACCGTCCTGGAGAGAAAAGACGATGATTGGTCGCCCCTTCTCTTTAACTGTACCAAGCATTTGCTGACAAAGCAGTCGTAAGTACATTGAATTATAATAAAGAGGAGCCTTCCCCGGGGGAGGCTCCTCTTTATTATAAGGACTGTCGTTTAAACTTCTGCTTTCACGATGAATCGATGCTGCTGAACCTCGAAGTAGCCCTTGGACTGGATGACAAGATGGATTCGATGCAACGGCTCCAGGTAGCGTTCCACGGTGAAATCAGGGATCTGCCACGGAATGGCTTTCAGGTAATACACCAGCGCACCGATGTCATAAAATCGCTGCAGCGGGAAGTCTTCCCGGCTGAGAGTGATGTTAAAACGATGATCGAGCAGCTCTTTCATCGCCGTTTCCAGATTCCAATGAGCGAACTCTTCATTCAGCGGGACTCCAAACATTTCGTTGATTCCTGCGCAATCCGTTCCCCCGGATTGCTGGGTTATGAATATACCGCGATCGTTCAAAATTCTCCGCAGCTCCGTGACGGAATAGGATTCATGCTGATTGATGATCAGATCAAAATAATGATCTTTTAAAGGAAGGGAAGCATCGTCTTCGAAATACACAACCTTTACCCCCAGCGGCTCGAGCTGCTTCTTCGCCACCGGTACATTAGGCTTATATCCTTCAGTTGCGTAGACGGACTGTGGCAAGGGCTGAAGAGAGGATAAGAACTCCCCACCGCCCGTACCCATGTCCAGCAGCGTATTGGCATTCCGCAACAAGGGAATGACCAAACTGCCCAAGGACCAGGGAAGAAGCTGCGACTGCATGCGTCCTGAAGCCGTGATATGTGAAAAGTCCCATCCAGAAAAATGCTGATCCACTTCTTGGATATAGGCCATAAACTGTCTGTCTTTAATCATGGTTTGACAACCTCCATAACAATTTATAATGAGTTGTAACTGCATCTGAAATTGCTTTGGATATGGAGGCCCTCGAATTCTATGGGCGCCAAGTTATATTTCATGCTCTGGTGTTCTCACAATAATTCCCCTTCCTGAATTTTGAAAATCACTTTCATATCAACGAGCATTTCATTTTATTAGATGAGCGCTTCATAAATGTTATATTTTGACTCTATAGGCATTCTATCATTATATAAGAGAGCATAGTCATTTTTATATACAAAAAAATAATTTCGTAAACTGAAGCAAACAGGTATCAAATGTTCAAAACCTTCCCATAATGGTTGTAAAACGGCGAGGCGATGGAAGATGAATCTAGCGGATATGCTCACATATGCCGATATTGGACAGCTTAGCAATATAGCGAATCATTACGATTGTGACGCCAAGAGAAATTCGAAGCATGAGTTGATTCAGAGCATCCTGTCCAAGCTCGGAAGAAGAGAGTTCTTCGAGGAGCAGGTTAGCAGCTTGACACCAAGCGATTTGCGTTTCCTGAACAACCTGGTCTTTGACACTCGAACAGGCTACAGCCTGGAAGAATTGACTGCTGCGATACGCCTTACGGCGGATGTGGAAGAGAAGGGTGCAAAGGCCCCTGTGAAAAAGAAGGCTTCCGAGAAAACGGAAAGTCCGCGTGAGGCTGTTGCACGCTATCGCCGAAGCGGGTGGCTGTTTAACGGTTTTACCCACTCCACCAAATATTTGTTTCAAGTACCTTCGGATTTGAAGGAGCGCTTTCGGGACGTGCTTCGTGAACGTCTCCATGAAAACCTGCAGCGATTGACGGATGATCCGGAAGTATATCGGGACGAGCAGGGACTGGCCGCGGAAGATTTGATGCTGATTCTTAAGTATGTCGGTGGACATGATATTGAATTGAATCAGGAAGGGTTTATGTACAGGCGGAACCAGCAGCAGCTGATGAGCACGCTGCATATTACGGAGCCGCTGATCACGAAAGGTGCATGGCGCTTTGGGTACGGCCGATCCTGCATTGAATATCCCGATCGATTTGCACTGCTGTACGATTATGCTTACGCAAGAAAATGGATCACGGAAAGCAATGCACGGTTAATCTTGACGGAAAGCGGAACTTCGTTTATTGAGGAAGGAAATCAAGTTAGCGTGATACAGATATTCCGCTTTTGGTTAAGACTGTATAAGGGCGCAATTCCCAATATCACTTCTCTTGTGTACTGGATCAGTCAATGTGCAAGAGATTGGGTTACAGCTGCATCTCTTTATGAATCGCTGGGTTGGCTAATCCGTCCTTTCTATTATGATAGTCCGCAAAATATGCTCGAGCATCGGATTATCCGTATGCTGATGCATTTAGGGATGATCCGTATAGGGGAGAGCCAAACGATGGGAACTTCGTACAAAATGACCGCGCTTGGCTTAAAGGCTGCGGAAGCCAGTATACATATCAGCGATTCGAACGATTTGATCCTCTAGCATGGTTAGGTAGTCGAAACAGCCAAAATGATTTTATGAGAGTAAAGCAATTAATGGGAAAGAATATAAGCTATATGCAAATTTAGTTTGGAGGTGCATCCTAATGGATAAGATGAAGGTTACTTACGAGGTTATGTTAGGTCTGGCGGCCGAGATGGTGTGGGACGAAGCATTGCGCAAGCATCGGAGTGAAGAGCTGTATAAAGAAATTGACGAAGCGCTGGCTTCCGGCGACGAAGTGGCTTTCCGAAACCTGACGGATGAACTGAGGACTTTGAATTGAAGAAATGCTTTATCGCATTTCTTCTTTTTTTTGCCTTACTGCAGATTCACTCTTATAATGAAGAAAAATCATAATGAGTGAGCAGAAAGGATGTACCCTGCATGAAATTTAGTGAAGTGGACGAGCAAACTTGGGAGGAACTGAAGCCTTTCTATGATACCTGCCTCATTCCGTATACCGGATTATCAGGTTTGGAGTCGCCGTGGGAAGTGACTGCTGCACTGGAGCGGCTTCGGGATTTTATGGATTTGGCAGAAATTCCGTTTAAGGGCAGATTGGTTACATATCCAGCCATACAATATGGAAAGACTGAAGATATAAAGCTTCTAAATGAAGTTTGTCACAATGTCAAATCCATCGGGTTCAAATACGTTGTTGTCATGACAGCCGATCGTGAGCTTTCTGAAGAGGATGTGCCTGAAAGTTCGCTGGTGCTGTCCCAGCGCAGGTTTGAAGACAATGGAGATACCCCCTTGGCGGCCGTTGTTTCCGAACAAATCAGTGAAATGTGGCAGCAGGAAAGCCGTATCGAAATGTGACAAAAAACCAACAATTTATGAAAGGGCTATTGGAAGCGAACCCAAATTTGGGGTTCAAATTCTTGACGGTCTTGGGTGCCTAATATATTATTAGTATGTCCTAGTAAGTCGTGTGATTTTGATCATTGATGACACTTAAGAACGGTTGACAAAGGGGGTTGAACACAGAATGAGCAGCAACCACAATGACGAGCATGAAGAATCGCACAATCCACCCCGTCTGAAAGAGATGTCCCGCAGACAATTTCTTACATACACGTTGGGCGGTGCCACAGCTTATATGGCTGCTGGGGTAGTTTTGCCAATGCTTCGCTTTGCCGTTGATCCGATTCTTCAGAATAAAGAAGAAGGATCTTTTGTAAAGGTAGCGGAAGAGAGCAAAATTACCAACGATCCACAAGAATTCCATTTTGAACTCAAACAGCAGGACGGCTGGTACAACAGTACAGCCACTTTGACGGCGTGGATTCGTAAGAACGATCAAGGTGAGATTGTAGCGCTTTCACCAATTTGTAAGCATTTGGGATGCCTTGTTGGATGGAATAACAACAAGAATTTCCCGGATGAGTACCACTGCCCTTGCCACGGTGCACGTTATACACCGGACGGTAAGAATCTTGCAGTTGCGCCGAAGCCGCTTGACCAGTACGAGACGAAAATTGATAACGGCTGGATTTACCTCGGCGCCATCGTGCCAAATACCGTAGTTAAATAGGAGGCGTAGATTCAGATGTTGAAGAATGTCTACAACTGGATTGATGAACGTCTCGATATCACGCCGATTTGGAGAGACGTTGCAGACCACGAGGTACCGGAACACGTAAACCCGGCGCATCATTTCTCCGCGTTTGTGTACTGTTTCGGCGGCTTGACGTTTTTTATCACAGTCATCCAGATTCTGTCGGGGATGTTCCTGACGATGTATTATGTGCCCGATATCATAAACGCTTACAACAGTGTCGAGTACCTGCAAACACAGGTTGCTTTTGGACAGATTGTCCGCGGTATGCATCACTGGGGCGCAAGCTTGGTAATCGTAATGATGTTCCTGCATACGATGCGCGTGTTCTTCACAGGCTCTTACAAAGCGCCGCGTGAAATGAACTGGGTAGTCGGCATGCTCATTTTCTTTGTTATGCTCGGTCTTGGTCTGACAGGTTACCTGCTGCCATGGGATAACAAAGCTTACTTCGCTACAAAAGTTACATTGGAGATTGCGAACTCCGTACCTTGGCTTGGACCAATCATTAAAGAATTGCTGCAGGGCGGTACGATTGTTGGTGCCGAAACGCTAACACGTTTCTTCGCTATTCACGTATTCTTCCTTCCGGCTGTCCTTCTTGCCCTATTGGTAGGACACTTTATTATGATCCGCCGACAAGGTATTTCCGGTCCACTATAAGAAGAAGGGAGGCGCATATTTATGGCACATGGTCATAAATCTGATGAGAAAGTAGTTTTTGTCGGCGATTCGCGTGTGAAAAAAGGCAGCGGATGGGTTACTCCGCCGGATTACACCGCTTATCCCGGTAAATCAGAAGCGTTCATTCCTAACTTCTTGCTGAAGGAATGGATGGTTGGGGTCGTTGTGTTGGTCGGATTTCTTGTGCTGACCATCTCGGAACCGGCTCCGCTTGGTTATCCGGCAGATCCGGGGGCTTCTGTAATCCCGATGCCGGACTGGTACTTCCTGTTCTTGTATGAATACTTGAAGCTTCCTTACGCTTCCGGTGATTATGTCGTTCTAGGTACAATTGGGGTTTCAGGGGTCGCCTTCGGTGCATTGCTGCTGGTTCCTTTCCTTGATACAGGGAAAGAACGGCGCTTCTACAAAAGGCCGATTACTTCGGCACTTATGATTCTGTCGTTGTTTGCCGTCATTTATCTGACGAATGCAGCATGGACGCACTATGTGCATGAGTTGGAAGCTACGGGACAGAAGCCTGAGCATATTCAGCGGGAAGAAGAAGCAGAAGAGAAACATGCAGCGGGACTGCCGACAACCAGCGGCAAGCAGTCGGAAGATAGTATTGTAGCGATTGTGGACAAGGATAATCCGGCAATGGAAACCTTTAAGACAGCTACATGCATCACCTGTCATGCTGCAGATCTGAAAGGGGCATCCGGTCCATCGCTTCGCGGTGTTGGGGATACCCACACCAAGGAAGAGATCATGGCTATCATTGAAAATGGCCAAGGTACTATGCCTCGAATGAAAGACCAGGCTTTAAGTGCTGGTGTAACCGAAGCAGAGCTTGATCAGTTGGCTGAATGGCTTGCAAGCCAGAAAGCAGAAGCAGCTGGAGAGTAATGATATACAGAAGAACCTGACCGCTGATGCGGTCAGGTTTTTTTAAATAGGAAGGGTTTAGATGAAATGTATCGGGCGTTTAGGTATAATCGGCTGTAGCTATGTAATTAGAATACAGTCATATGAGACAAGGAGGACGGAGTTTGTCAATTTCACATCTGTGGAGCCGGGAATTTTTAAGTAAGCGATCGATTCTGTGGTTATTGTTCATATGCAATGCACTTGGAACGATTTATGGATACATATGGTACGGTGGTCAAATGGTTGACACGGTGAACCACGGCTACATATGGCAGGTCATATTTGTACCGGACAGTCCGACGGCGAGTTTGTTCTTCTGTTTGGCAGTACTGCTGCTTCTATACCCGCCTAAGCGATTGGGCAGTGCCTTGTTTCAGCAGTTCATTGAGGCATTGGCCGTTGTTACCTCAGTGAAGTACGGGGTATGGGCAGTTGCCATCATATTTGCAGGACAAGCCCAAGGGGATGTGCTGGCATGGCAGGATTGGATGCTGGTTGCCTCGCATACGGCGATGGCGGTGGAGGCGCTGCTGTTTGTCCGGTTGTTTCATTACCGCTGGACAGCGCTTACCGGGGCCATCGCATGGACTCTATTGAATGATACAGTGGATTATACTTATGGAGTGTTTCCTTGGCTGCCGGGGGAGTTATATGATGATCTTTCCGCTGTAGAGCTCTTTACCTACCTCCTGACTCTTTCTAGCGGCTTTGCTGCCTGGATATTCATGAAATACGGTAATTCCAATCGACTATAGCCAATTCGGCAATACAGTTCTATGCACATCCCTTCTGCCATACATATACGGTAGGAGGGATGTCCCATGTTTCGAACCTTTCGCAAGCTCCTGCTGGTCCTGTCTGCACTATTGCTGCTGCATGCCATCAGCATCAGTGATCCTATATGGGCTGATCCCGTGAGTGGAGATACGGAAAACTCGCCCGCTGCTTCCATTCAGGCCAAAGCGCTGAATAAGGAAGTAGAGCAGCTGTACCGTCATGTGGAGGAAGGCAATGTACAAGCCGTGCTTGAGGATACCCGCCGGGTATCCAGCCTTTTTGAAGCTTCCTCATTTCAGGGATTGACCGGAGTTGAAGGTATTCATGCACTGGCCGAGAGCATTTTGGAGATGAAAGAAGCTACTGCAAGAGCCGTGCAGGAACCTCAGCACTGGATGAGGTCTGCAGGTAAACTCCGCATGGCATCAGACAGCTTGATTCATTCGAGGGATGCATTATGGCTCCAGTACTTCAAGGTGATTCGTGAAGATCTTAGAGTAATGGGGCAGTATGCCGCGCAGCAGGATAAACCCGGCATGAAAAGGGCTTACGACAGCCTGGAAGAACATTATGAGCTCATACGCCCGTCCATCGTTATTCAGCGAAAGCCTGAGGATGTGAACATGATTGAATCCTGGATTTCCTATGCGGGTGGTCTGGTGACCTCTGGAGAAACATCCGAAGTACAAAGAGTGCTGCCGCAGGGCGAGGAAATGATGAATATGCTGTTTGGCAAGAAGAAGGATGAGCCGGCCCTTGCTCCTCTGGCAGAGGTTAGGGAGCCTTGGATATGGCAGCTGGTCATCGGTGCCTTCATCCTGGCAGCTTTAACGTTTGTTGGCTATCGCAAATATCGCGGTCAGCAGTATAGCTCTAAACCGATGTTTCCGCGTAAATTGTAAGCAACATATGATATGAGTTCGAAGCAGCCCGGTGCAAACCGGGCTATTCCTCTTTAAATCCTTCCCCATGGACATCATTGACATCGTTAATGATCATGAACGCACGAGGATCAATGGATTTGGCTATTTCGGTCAGTCGGCGGATCTCCTGTCTGGACACTACGCAGTAAACCATATGTTTGGCTTGTTTGGAGTAGACACCGATGGCGGGAATAAGCGTAACCCCGCGTTCCATATCGATGGTGATGCGTTCGGCGATCTCGGGGGCATGATCACTAATGATGGTAAAAGCTCTGGCAGCATAGGCACCCTCCTGTATAAAATCGATGACCTTCGAAGCAATGAACACGGCAACCAGGGTATATAAAATCCGTTCGAGCGGGATAAAGAATAACGAAAGCCCGATAATCAAAATATCAAGTGACAGTATGATCTGACCCATGCTGAAGCCGAACTTGCGATTAATGATTCTGGCGATAATATCGGAGCCGCCGGTGGTTCCGCCGAATCGAAACACAATGCCGAGCCCAGCCCCAAGCGTTACGCCTGCATAGAGAGACGCGAGAATATAATCATGCTCTGTCCGAAACGGCACAATATATCCCCGATTGATCAGCATCTCGAATAACCAGAGGAACAGGGTTAGTGAGGCGATACCGAGACCCGTATAGATGGACTGGCGCTTTCCGAGGATTTTCATTCCAACCAAAAATAGCGGAATATTTAATACCATGGTCGAGATGGACGGGGAAATGTTGAAGGCGTAATTGAGAAGGACGGTAATACCGGTGACTCCACCTTCCATGAGTTCATTCGGAATGATGAAATAGAGCAGACCGAATGCGTATATGGCAGAACCGATGATGATTGGAATCATCGTTCGAAGCTGATGCATCAACATGGGTGTTCTCATAAGACCTCCTGAATTTCCTGTAGTGGACTGTATCCGTATGTCTGGTTAACTCGTATCCCTAACTAGTATGTGCCGATAATGTTGCAGCAATAAAAAATTATTTGTTTTCAAATGGGCTTTACGATAACATAGGTTTAAAACCTGTCGCCCTGACGACAAGTGAAAGCTGCTGAAGACTTCATGTTGGAAGCTTACTGCGCAGTGAAGGGAGTTATCGGAATCTTGGAAAAATCAATGGCTGAAATGCAGCAGGAAGTCGATCGATATATATCACAGTTCAAGGAAGGTTATTTCAGTCCTTTATCCATGATGGCCCGGATGTCGGAAGAGGTCGGCGAGCTTGCCAGAGAGGTTAATCATCAGTTTGGCGAGAAGCCGAAGAAAGCGGATGAAGCGGATAATTCCATTGAAATGGAACTTGGAGATATCCTGTTTATCACCATCTGTTTTGCCAATTCGCTTGGCATTGATCTGGCGGAGGCCCATAATAAAGTCATGCATAAATTTTCGACGCGTGATGCCGATCGTTGGACGAAAATAAACACCGATTAGGCTGCTGCTACATATGCTGTACCAAACCCGCTGTGGGGAGGGACAGCCAGTGAAACCTGAAAGCTATATACAAAAAGCATATCGATGCATCCTTCAAAATGATTTCGACGAGGCGTTGCGTTGGTTTGAGCAAGCGATTGCCGCTAATCCCGGAGATGCTGAAGTCCACTACCGATGCTCCATCACCTATGGCAGAAGCAACAAGCTGGATATGGCGATCATTCACGCGGAAGAAGCCGTAAGATTGCAGCCTGACAAACCGGAGTATGGTGTTCATTTACAGCATATTAAGGCTGCAGAACTGGTGCAGCGAGCCCGAAAAATGGTGGAGAACCGCAAGGATGTCACCAAGACGGAGCTGTATCAGGCCATATCGCATCTGAAATCAGCCGTAGCGATGGACCCTTTATATGCTCAGGCGTATGTATGGCTGGCCCTTGTCTATAGTGAACTCGACGAGCACGCGCTTGCCATATCCACGCTTAAAGAAGTCATTGCGCTGTATCCTCAGGAAAGTGGTCTTCAGTATATTATGGAGGAGCTTAAACAGCGCTTGAGATCATATTTGCAGGATTCAGCATCGGATTGAAAGTGAGGAAATGTAGATGGCAAACAAAATGAAAGTAGCGGTCGTCGGTGCCGGCGGCCGTATGGGCAAAGAAGTTGTGAAGCTGGTGCTAGGTGATGAGGAACTGGAACTGGTAGCAGCCGTAGGAAAATCTGATGCAGGCGCAGACGCAGGGACACTTGTTGGTCTGCCAGCCTGCGGCATCCGCGTAACATCCGATTTGGAAATGGCGCTGGTTGAATCCAGACCGGATGTTATGGTTGATTTTACAACTCCGCAATTTGCTTACAGCAACACGGCGCTGGCTATTAAGCATGGTGTGCGTCCGATTATCGGCACAACCGGTTTCACTCCGGAGCAAATCGAAGAGTTGGACAAGCAGTGTGCGGGGCAGAATATCGGCGGTTTAATTGCCCCGAACTTCTCCATTGGAGCCATCCTCATGATGAAGTTTGCTGCCCAAGCGGCAAAATATTTGCCACATGTTGAGATTATTGAAACCCATGGCGACCAGAAGCTGGATGCTCCGTCCGGCACCTCGATAAAAACAGCAGAAATGATTGCACAGAACCGTGAGGAAATTCGCCAAGGCAATCCGAAGGAAGAGGAAGTAATTGAAGGTGCCAGAGGCGGTTATTATAACGGCTTCCGCATACACAGCGTCCGTTTGCCGGGTGTATTCGCGCAGCAGGAAGTTATTTTTGGAGGATACGGTCAAAGTCTGAAGATCCGTCATGATTCCTATGAGCGTGCAGCTTATATGCCAGGTGTAAAGATGGCAATGGAGAAGGTAATGAGTTATACCGGCTTGGTCTATGGATTTGATCATTTTATTGACTAACATAGGGGAGAAATGACTATGAATATTGCATTTATCGCTCATGACCGTAAAAAAGAGGAAATGGTCAATTTCGTTATTGCATATGAAAGTGTATTTGAAGATCATAAACTGTACTCCACAGGCACGACAGGTACCCGTATTATGGAACAAACCCAGCTCAGCATACATCGCTTTGCTTCGGGCCCGCTTGGCGGCGACCAGCAGATTGGAGCGCTCGTAGCGGATAATGAAATGGATTTAATTATATTTCTTCGCGATCCCTTGATGGCACAGCCTCATGAGCCGGACATTAACGCGCTGCTTCGTTTATGCGACGTGCAGGGAATTCCGCTTGCAACCAATGTAGCCACTGCAGAAATTCTCGTCAAAGCGCTGGACCGCGGGGATTTTGCATGGAGAGAGCTTGTGCATAAATACAAACCGGGCGTGGACAGCTAATGAACAGCAAGCTGGATATTTTAATCTTCGGGGCACACGCAGACGATGCCGAGATTGGAATGGCAGGAACGATTGCGAAGCATGCGGCGGCAGGACTGTCTATCGGGATTTGTGACCTGACGCAGGCAGAGATGTCATCCAATGGAACGGTCTCCATTCGCAAAGCAGAGGCAGATCATGCTGCCAGTGTGCTGGATCTCAAGGTCCGTACGAATCTGGGATTGCCGGATCGAGGTTTATTCGTCACACCTGAGCATATTGAGCTGGTGACAGCAGAAATCCGCAGGTTTGCTCCTTCGGTTGTGTTTGCACCCTATTGGGAAGATCGTCATCCCGATCATGTGGCCTGCAGTCGTTTGGTAGAAGAAGCGGTGTTTAATGCAAAACTTCGACGCTATATGCCGGAGCACTCACCGGTCAAAGTGGACGAGCTTTATTTTTATTTCATCAATGACATAGGAAGAGCGGATTTGGTCGTTGACGTTACGGATTATTACGGAGTTAAAGAGCAAGCCTTGTCTTGTTACCGTTCCCAATTCCAGAAGGCTGAAGAGGATGCAGTCTCTACCCCTTTGACAGAGGGATACATAGAGCGTGTGCGGGCCAGGGATTCGTTGCTTGGAGCGCGCAGGCTTATTCCTTATGCAGAAGGTTTTGCTTGTAAAAGTCCATATGTTGTTCATCTATTCGGCTCCAAGCAGGCATAATATATAGAGGCGTAGGTAAAGGAGGCCTGACATGAATCAACAACCATTAAAAATCGGAATTACCTGTTATCCTTCATTGGGCGGGTCCGGGGTGGTGGCGACGGAGCTTGGAAAGCTTCTGGCCGAGCAAGGTCACCAGGTTCATTTTATAGCACATAGCATCCCGTTCCGGTTAGGGACTTTTCATAAAAATATTTTTTATCATGAAGTTGAAGTGAACGATTATTATGTGTTTAGGTACCCGCCATATGATCTATCGCTAGCAACGAAAATGGCGCAGGTGGCAAAAATGCAGCAGCTTGACGTCCTTCATGTCCACTATGCGGTGCCGCATGCGGTATGTGCTTTCTTGGCGAAGCAGATGGTCGGGGATCAGCTTAAAGTCGTGACCACCTTGCATGGGACGGATATTACCGTCCTGGCACAGGATGAATCGCTGAAGGATCTAATCCGGCTCGCGATTAATGAGAGTGATGCGGTTACGGCTGTTTCTCAGGATCTGATCCGAGAGACGCGGGAACTGCTTGACATAAGCCGGGATGTTGACCTGACCTACAACTTCGTTGATCCTAGGGTGTATTATCCTCGGGATTCGGAGTCTCTACGCAGAGACTATGCCGATCCGGATGAAAAGATTGTGATGCATATCTCTAATTTCCGGCCAGTGAAGCGAGTAGGCGACGTGTTGGAGATATTCGCACAGGTACAGGAACAGGTCCCAAGTAAGCTGCTGCTTGTCGGTGAAGGGCCTGAGCTGCCGAAGATCCAATGCCGTATCAATGAGCTGGGACTCAGCAGCAAGGTCCATTTTCTTGGCAAGCAAGATGAGATTGCCCACGTAATATCCATGGCCGACGTACTGCTGCTTCCTTCGGAAAAGGAAAGTTTCGGTCTGGTTGCCCTAGAAGCGATGGCTTGTGGGGTACCCACCGTGGGTTCCACAGCAGGCGGAATCCCTGAATTGGTTACGCATGGTGAGACAGGATATTTGGCTCCGATCGGAGATACGCATTCAATGGCTCAGCATGTGCTTGAGATATTTAAGGATGAAGCACTGAGCGAACGTCTGCGGAAAGCATGTTTGCAGCGATCCAGCAAAATGTTCTGTAATGAGTTAATCCGCGGCAAATATGAAGAAATATATTACCGAGTGTTGGGACGGGAGGTAGGCAAGCTGAAGCCGGTCTGTGGCTAAGCTTACCCTCTCGTTGTTTTTCGGGTGAAGGAACGGGAATACTATGGCAGAGATGTTTAATTCAGTACAATGGCGCAACGCAGACCCGAATATGGCTGAGCGGAGTGCGGACGTGATCCGCACTCTGCTTCAGCATGGATATGAAGCATACTGGGTCGGAGGCTGTGTCCGTGACGAATACATGGGGCGCAGGGTCAGCGATATGGATATTACGACCTCGGCCTTGCCGGAAGTGACCTGCTCTGTCTTTCCGAAAGTGGTTCCTACAGGCATCAAGCACGGAACCGTTACAGTGCTGATGGAAGGTCAGGCTTTCGAAGTGACCACTTATCGGGTGGAGAGCGGGTATGAGGATCATCGGCATCCGACCGAGGTCGCTTTTGTCCGAGATGTGAAGGAAGATTTGACGCGGCGCGATTTTACGATGAATGCCATGGCCAGAGGCATCGACGGTTCCTGGGTGGATCCGTTTGGCGGACGAGAGGATATTGATAAACAAGTGATTCGCTGTGTCGGCGATGCCCGTCTTCGCTTTCGTGAAGATGCGCTGCGTATGGTTCGCTGTATTCGCTTCGCTTCGGTGTTTGGTTTCTCCATTGCCCTGCATACCTGGAAGGGAATTCTATCGGAGAGAGATACCCTAAGCTGGATTGCCATGGAGCGAATTCGCAGTGAATTTGAGAAAATCATGACCGGACCATCCCCATTACGGGGATTGGAAATGTTTCTCCGCAGCGGACTTTACTCACGAATGAAAGCCCCTTTTCCGTACACGGGGCATGATGTTCCTATCATGGAAGCCATCCATCGGACGGCCCCGGAGCATTCGTCCATCCGTTGGTCGCTGCTGCTGCTTGCCTGCGGCATTTCGGCCCAGGAAGCTGAGAGACTGCTGAGATCATGGACATTTTCCAATAAACAGCGGGAAGCGATTGTGAAATTGCTGGCGCTTCACGAATCATATGCACAGGTCAATGAAGAAAAAGAAAAAGAAAAAGAAAAACAGAGCGGCAGGCTGACGTGGATCAAGCTTGTTCTTGCTCACGGGGCGGAAGCGGCTCATAGCTGGCTGCAGATGCAGACGGCTATGGAATGGACCGGAGCGGCGACCGTATCGCCGGCCGTGATGGAGCAGCTTGAGGGCTGGCTGCAGGAGCTTCAGATTCGAAATCTGAAGGATCTGAATATTACGGGAAGCGAGCTGCTGCTGGCGCTGGACAAGCGCGGTGGAGCCTGGCTTGGCGAACTTCTCGGGGAACTGCTGGAGAAGGCGGCGGCAGGTCTAATTAACAACGATAAGGAATCGTTGATTAATGAAGCAAAGCGGGTGGTAATTAATAATGAAGGATCATGATCAAGACAATTCGCTGCTGAGTATGTTTCAGGAGAATTCCGGTCAATTTTTGTCAGGAGAAGAAATAAGCCGCAAGCTGTCCATAAGTCGGACGGCTGTATGGAAGCAGATCAATAAACTGCGAAGTTTGGGTTATGATTTTGAAGCTCTCCCGAGACTCGGCTATCGCATGATGGAATCGCCGGACAAGCTGAGTGTGGATCAACTGGAAGCGGGGATGACCAGTAAAATCCTAGGCAAGCAAGTAACGTTATTGGACAGAACGACCTCTACTCAAGAGGACGCCCGGCAGTTGGCTGAAGAGGGAGCACCGGAAGGCACTTTAGTCATCTCGGAAGAACAAACGGGCGGGCGCGGCCGAATGGGGCGGAGATTTCATTCCCCGCGGGGCAAGGGAATATGGATGAGCCTCGTACTACGGCCGAAACAGCCGCTGCATTTAACCCAGCAGCTTACCTTGCTGACGGGCGTGGCGGTTTGCCGAGCCATCATGAAATCCGCTGGAATAAAGACGGATATCAAGTGGCCTAACGATATTTTGTTTCAGGGTAAGAAGGTTTGCGGGATTCTGCTGGAGTCTGCTACGGAAGATGAAAGAGTCCGTTACTGCGTGGCAGGAATCGGAATTAGCGCCAATCTGAAGGAGACGGATTTTCCGGAAGAGCTGCGTGACGTTGCAACCTCGATTCGAATGGCTGGCGGTAAAACCATCAATCGAACCGAATTGATTCAAACCATCATGGCGGAGATGGAAGTTCTGTATGAACTGTACAACGAGCAGGGATTTGAACCGATTTCATCGCTCTGGGAAGCATTGTCAGGCTCAATCGGTCGGGAGGTGCGTGTCCAGACGATGCGAGACAGTTTCATTGGAATCGCCACAGGCCTCAATAAGGACGGCGCATTGCTGGTGCGGAATAACGAGAATGAGACGATACCTGTTTATTCTGGAGATATTCTTTTTAATACCAGGTAAATCAAACATGGTGAAATTGCAGCGGCATTTTGTTATACTATAGCCAGAGGCGGTATCGTGAACAGCGAATTGCACTCTGCGCAAGTTTTGCAAGAAACATGTTATAGAACACCTTCATAACTGTTATGCCGGTTACGTTGGATTCTGCTCTGAGCCGAAAGGACCGAGACAGAAGGGACGATCGCGAGTGACTCTTTTTTGCCTTTCGGACTTTTTAGCGGTCGTGCTAAAAGGTTTTTTTTATTGTGTTTAACTAAATTACACAGGGAGGCTGTGTCACAATGGCAGGCAAACAAGCACTAAACATTGTAAAAATGAAAAACATGAAGAAGAAGGGCGTACCGATTACGATGCTGACCGCGTACGATTATCCTTCTGCCAAGCTGGCGGAGGAAGCAGATATCGATATGATATTGGTAGGCGATTCGCTTGGCAACGTAGTGCTGGGCTACAATTCAACGATTCCTGTAACGCTGGATGATATGGTATACCATACTCGCGCGGTTGCTCGGGGGGCGGAAGAGACCTTTATCGTAGCCGACATGCCGTTTATGACCTACCATGGGGGCATTGATGAAAGCTTGCGAGGCGTTCGGAGGTTGATGCAGGAAGGCCATGCGCATGCCGTGAAAATGGAGGGTGGCGAAGAAATCGCCGATACCGTCAAACGTATTGTACAATCCGGTGTTCCGGTACTTGGGCACATCGGGCTGACGCCTCAATCCGTGAATCAGATTGGCGGCTATCGCATACAAGGCAAGGATGCTCGTGATGCCGAGCGGCTCATGAATGACGCGAAGGCACTTGAAGCCGCAGGTGCATTTGCAGTTGTATTGGAGCTGGTGACGGAAGAAACAGCAGCTGAAATTTCCAAAGCGCTGAGCATACCAACCATTGGCATTGGTGCCGGTCGTTATTGTGACGGTCAAGTACTGGTATACCATGATATATTGAAATATGCGTCCCCTTATCGGGACAAACGCTTCGTTAAAACCTACGCTGATGTCGGAACCATCATCCGCGATGGCATTTCACAGTATGTTAGGGAAGTGAAGGACCGCTCATTCCCGGCCGAAGAGCATGTGTTCAAAACAGAGACTAAAGCAGTGGTAGAAACGACATTATATGGCGGTACCAAGGAAAAGGTGGGCACGACTTCATGAAAGTGATTCGCACAATTGCGGAATTGAGATCCGAAATTCAGGATCGCCAGCAATCCGGTTACGGACCGGTAGGTCTTGTGCCGACGATGGGCTATTTGCATGAAGGACACGCCAGTCTGATGCGTAAAGCACGTGAAATGTCAGGAACGGTGGTCATCAGCATCTTCGTCAATCCGATACAGTTCGGTCCCGGTGAAGATTTCGAAACCTACCCGCGAGATGAAGCGCGTGATGTGGCATTGGCGGAATCGGAAGGCGTAGACGTGGTGTTCATTCCAGCTGTACAGGAAATGTATCCGCAGCCAACAAAAACCAAGATTTCCGTAGCGGAAATAACGTCTTTATTGTGCGGAGCATCCCGCCCCGGGCATTTTGACGGCGTAACCACCGTTGTCAGTAAACTGTTCAATATCATAAAACCGGATTACGCCTTTTTCGGGATGAAGGACGCGCAGCAGGTGGCTGTCATTGAACAAATGGTACGGGATTTGAACATGGATGTCACCATCGTGCCCTGTCCCATCATCCGTGAAGCCGACGGTCTGGCCCTGAGCTCGCGGAACGTGTATTTGAAGCCGGAAGAGCGGGAACAGGCTCTTGTGCTGTCAGGTTCACTGCGGACGGCTCAGGAGGCAATCCAGCAAGGGCAGGCGGCAACGGCAGGAGAGATCCGTGCACATCTTCGAGAATATATATCCCGTTCCCCACTGGCCGATATTGAATATGCAGAATTACTCACATTCCCGGAACTTGTTCCAGTGGAAGATTCTTATCGTATGGTTGATGGAGACAGCCCGGTAATTATGGCGCTGGCTGTGCGCTTCGGCAGAACTCGTCTCATTGACAATGCGCTAATCCAACCAAAAGTAGGGGGATCCCATGTTTAGAACGATGATGAAATCCAAAATCCACCGGGCTACGGTGACGGAAGCCAATCTGAATTATGTGGGCAGCATTACCATTGATGAAAATTTAATGGAGGCTGCAGACTTGCTGGAGAATGAAAAAGTTCAAATCGTGAACAATAACAATGGCGCCCGTTTGGAAACGTACGTTATCAAAGGCGAACGCGGTAGCGGGGTTATATGCCTGAACGGCGCCGCAGCAAGGCTTGTTCAACCTGGAGACAATGTAATTATCATTTCTTATGCCATGATGTCCAAAGAGGAATACGACCATCATACGCCTACGGTTGTGATTGTCGACGAAATGAATAAGCCGGTTACGACGGAGTATCGCGAAGTCCACGCGGCGGTTCTCTAAGAGCCAAAATGTGACGGAAGCCCAAAGGGATGAAAAGACCGACTTCTACAGAAAATGAGTTCAGGTCGATGCACTGATCTCATTTTTCCGCTAAGGGTGGGATGCAGCTATGTTTCAACATGTATTCGCTGAAATGAACAACATGTTAGATGAAATTGTGAAGCATTACCCTTCTGCACAAGGTCCCCAAAAACAGGCGCTGGTACAAAACTGGAACATGCTCAAAAGCATGAGTGAAGCAATTATCGAGGAGTGGCTCCAATTTGAAGAGAAGATGGCCATTTTCCGCGAAAATGCCGTATCACCCCCGGTTTTTCCGCCGACCGAAGCGCCTGAATTGCAGCTTGATGCTTTTATCCGTGGCCAAGGTTATTACAAGTTGTTGATGTTCCAGCCGGCAATACAGCAGTTTGGGGCTGCCGCTGTGGTATTTCCGGAGAGCCTTCTGATCAAGCTGTACATTGCGATGTCCCATCTTTATATGGGGCAGACAGCTCAGGCATCTGATGTATTGATGTCCATTCTGCCGCTGGCAGATAACAAGAAGCTCCGGGCGATGATCTACAATGCACTTGGATGCATCGAGGTATTGAATGGACAACAAGGGAAGGCCGAAGAAAATTTCGCACTGGCAATTCACAGCGATCCGACTCTGCC
This sequence comes from Paenibacillus sp. Cedars, assembly GCF_003184205.1. Lineage (NCBI taxonomy): Bacteria > Bacillati > Bacillota > Bacilli > Caryophanales > Paenibacillaceae > Paenibacillus > Paenibacillus sp. Cedars. The sequence goes on along the minus strand of NZ_CP020866.1, from coordinate 3,533,103 downwards.
CGATCCCATTATTAATCTGGAGGTCTGCAAGAAGAACCGCGGTGAACTTCAGTACGGCAGCCAACTGATCTCTTTGCTGTAGAAGAAAAAGCCTAACAAGAAGCGATGCCAGAGCTCATTCTAAAGAGACTTTGGCATCGCTTTTTGCCGTGTGAAGCAGGAAGGGGAGGGTGAGGGGATTTTTTACCCGGAATGTTCAAAACCCGCAACTTCTGGTATGCTGTTAATTAGTCTGGAGGAAAGGGATTTAGTCGAATGAAATTTGCCGTATTGGATTTTGAAACCACGGGCAACCAGTCTGCAGATGAGATTATTCAGGTCGGACTGGCCATCATCGAAGAGGATCGAAGTATATCCCGCGTGTACGGCACTTATGTCAATCCCGGGATTCCAATCCCTCCGTTTATCACCGGTTTGACCGGTATTTCTGACAGCGATGTAGCGGACGCTCCATCCCTAGAGGAAATGATGATGGAACTTGTGCCCATGCTCGACGATGTGGTATTGGTTGGGCATAACGTAGCTTTTGATTTTAATTTTTTGCAAAATGCACTCGATCGCTGTGGCTATTTACCGTTCAGCGGTCGGATTCTAGATACGATGCACTTCTTGAAAATATGCTTCCCTTCGCTTTCTTCATATCAGCTTGGAATGGTGTCTTCCCATTTCGGCCTGGAGCATGACCGTCCGCATCAAGCGGACAGCGATGCACTTGCAACGGCCTATGCGCTGCTGAAATGTCTGGAGGAGATCGATGAGCTTCCGCTCTTGACCATTCAACGGTTAAGTGATCTTTTTGCTGATGAGGATAGCGATTTGGCCTGGTTCTTTGACGGAATCCGGGCGGAACGGGAATTCCAAGCTGTACAGGGCGGAGATACCCATACGTATTATCGCCAGTTTGCACTGGCTGTTGATGATTGGAACGATATTGCACCCGCAAGGGACGAATCGGAGCCGAACCCACTGGCTGATGTGAGCTTCGAACAGTACATGAGCGATGTCCGGGACCGTCTGAAGGAAACGCTGCCTCATTACGAGAGCAGAGACGCTCAGGATATGATGTTCCAAGAAGTGATGCAGGCGCTGGATGATAATAAACATCTGTTGATTGAAGCAGGCACGGGAACAGGGAAGTCCCTCGGCTATTTGCTGCCTTCGATCTATCAAAGTGTGAAGCAGGAACAGAAGGTCATGGTCAGCACGCATACAATCAATCTTCAAGAACAGCTGCGTGACCGGGATATACCGCTGCTCACTCAGGTTGTTCCTTTTCCCTTTAAAGCAGCTATTTTTAAGGGGAGAGGACATTATTTGTGTTTGAGAAAATTTGAACATAAAATAAATAGAAGAGATTTTCATTCGCCGAAGGAAGATGTGATCATTGCAGCACAGATGCTGGTCTGGCTGACACAGACAGAAAACGGCGACGATGAAGAGCTGAACCTCGGCGGCCGTGGCGGAGATTTCTGGGAGACGATCTCCAGCGATTCGGATTCCTGTCTTGGACGTGCCTGCCCATGGTTCCGCAAATGCTACTACCACAGGGCCAAACATGAAGCGAGCGTTGCCGACGTGGTCATTACGAACCATTCGAAGCTGTTCACTGACGTTAAAGCCAATCATCAGCTGCTGCCGAGTTATGAACGCCTCGTCATTGACGAAGCACATCATCTTGAGGACGTTGCGGGCAAGCACCTTGGCTTGCAAATGAAATATTTTACGGTTGTGCATACGTTGACCCGGATGTACAAGGACAGCCGCAGCGGACAGCTTCCCGCGCTTCGCCAGCTGCTTCAGGCTTCACCGCATGAGAAGGCCGTAGAATGGTCTTCTGTCATTGACCGTATGTATCCAGATCTCATCACGGCCAAAGAAAATTGGGATCGTCTTAGCGATCAGCTGTTTGCACTGCTGCCGGAACGCGGGGATGCATCTCCAGGAGACGCGGGCCAATTCTCACTTCGGTTATCGCCTCTCAAGAAACCGAAGGATTGGCAATCGCTGGCGGAGCTGGAGCATCAGATTCATGTGACCCTGGGTGACGTTGTGCGCAAGGGTGACAAGCTGATTGCTGAAATGAAGGAAGATCTGGATGATTACAGTGCAGACAGCTTGCTTACGGATCTGTCCGGACTGTTTAAAGACCTGGCCGCTCACCGTGAGGACTTGCGCTCCTTCATGGCTCTTAATGATGAGGGTACGGTATACTGGATGGAGGCTAATGGCAATTTCCGCAGTAAATCGCTGCAGCTCTATGCAGTGCCTGTTGATGTAAGCACTCATTTAAAGGAATTGTTTTTTGATAAAAAACAAAGCGTCATTCTGACATCGGCTACCTTGTCGGTGGATAAATCGTTCCAGTTCATGATCGAGAATCTGGGTCTTCAGGAAGCGGCTGAAGCCGGTAATCTGAACACGGTTCAGCTGCCGTCTCCGTTTAATTACAGAGAACAAGCGCTGCTTGTCGTTCCACGTGATTTTCCGAGCGTGAAGGGATCGGTCGGGGATGCCCTCTTTGTGAACACACTTGTGCAGTCACTGGCCGAAACGGCGATCGCTACCCATGGAAGGATGCTCGTTCTGTTCACCTCTTACCGGATGCTGCGTCAGGTGCATGAGCCACTGAAGGAAGCATTGGCATTAAGTGACATTGCGGTGCTGGGGCAAGGAATGGACGGGACCAGTCGAACCAAGTTGATTCGACGCTTCCAGGAGAGCAGCGCATCGGTGCTCCTTGGCACCAGCTCCTTCTGGGAAGGGGTCGACATTCCGGGCGAGGCGCTGACCTGTCTTGCTATTGTACGGCTGCCTTTCCAGCCGCCGAATCATCCGCTGGTGGAAGCCAAGAGTGAACTGCTGCAGCAGCAGAAAAAGAACCCCTTCATGAAGCTTTCCGTTCCGCAAGCGGTTATTCGGTTCAAGCAAGGGTTTGGCCGCCTGGTGCGGACGGCACAGGATAAAGGGATCGTGATTGTATACGATACCCGGGTGATTGAATCCTATTACGGGAAATATTTCTTATATTCCTTGCCAGGACCTAAGATGGAGCATATGCCGACAGAGGGAATTGTTCCACGCATCTCGGAATGGCTTCAGGAAGAGGTCGAGGTTGGAGCAGATAACCAATCCGATGAATGATAGCTAAACGAAGAATGAAAATGCAAGAGATGTAGTTATTAACCTTTACTAGGGGGAGCATGCATGAAATCGGAAAAAATTTCGGAAGCCGTGGTCCGCAGATTACCTGTATATTTGCGCTATTTGAATGAGCTTCAGAAGCGGGAGGTCTCAACTGTTTCATCCCAGGAGCTGGGGCAGAAACTGGATCTGAATCCTGCTCAAATTCGTAAGGACCTGGCGTATTTCGGTGATTTTGGACGGAAAGGGATCGGATATGATGTTTCCTATTTGATTGAGAAGATTCGCCAGATTCTGAAGCTGGACCAGAAGATTAATGTAGCATTGGTTGGAGCCGGTAATCTTGGACATGCATTATCCAATTACAATGCATTCCTGAAGGATAATATGAAGATTGTGGCTATTTTCGATTCATATTCCCCCAAAGTTGGTATGAAAATCAACAACTTGACGGTTCAGCCGATGGAAGAGCTTGAGAAAACCGTACATGAATACGGCATTCGTATCGGGATTATTACCGTTCCGGATTTTGAGGCGCAAAACGTAGCTAATCAGCTTATTGCAGCAGGCATCGAAGCGATTCTGAATTTTGCGCCAACCATCCTGAAAGCTCCACCTCATATCCGTATTCATACGGCCGATTTTACAACCGATTTGCAGAGCTTGGCTTATTATTTGGACAACGGTAAGGAGGAAGCTTCACATGACGACAACGAAGTGGATGGTTAAGAACGGTACTTTTGCTGTGCTTGAGGATGGAAGATCCGTTCTTCGTGGATACATGTTTGTTGAGAATGACCGCATTACCTATCTTGGTGAGGAACAGCCGCTGGTAGAGGAAGGAACCGAGATTATCGACGGCACACATCTGTTGTTCCTGCCTGGTTTGGTAAATACCCATGGACATGCTGCCATGTCACTGCTCCGCGGTTATGGAGACGATTTGGCGCTGCAAGTATGGCTGCAGGAAAAAATGTGGCCGATGGAAGCCAAATTCACGGCCGATGATGTTTACTGGGGAGCCTCTCTTTCCGTGCTGGAGATGATCAAGGGCGGAACCACAACTTTTGTGGATATGTATGATCAGATGGACCAGGTTGCGAAGGTGGTAGAGGATTCAGGAATGCGCGGTGTCCTGACCCGTGGCGTTATCGGATTATGTCCGCCTGAGGTTCAGCAGCAAAAACTGGATGAGGCGGTTGCATTTGCGAAGGACTGGCACGGCAAAGCCGATGGCAGAATCACAACGATGCTCTCGCCGCATGCACCGTATACGTGTCCACCGGATCTAATTGAAAAATTCGTCCAAGCATCCCATGATTTGAATCTGCCGCTGCATACACATATGTCGGAAACGGACACGGAAGTGGCCCAGAATGTGAATGACTACGGACTCCGTCCCGTTGCGCATCTGGAGAAGCTGGGCATGTTCTCTCGTCCTACACTTCTGGCGCACGCCGTCCATTTGACTGATGAAGAGATCGAGATTTTGGCTAAATATCAAGTCGCGGTCTCTCATAATCCAGGCAGTAATCTGAAGCTTGCCAGTGGTATAGCGCGCGTGCCTGCACTGCTGAAAGCCGGCGTTACCGTGTCCCTGGGTACCGACGGACCAGCGAGCAATAACAATCTGGATATGTTTGAAGAGATGCGTCTGGCTGCATTGATCCATAAAGGGGTAAGCGGTGATCCTACGGCCATTCCAGCAGCCGAAGCACTGCGGATGGGTACGGAGTATGGAGCCAAATCGGCTTTCATTGAAGATATAGGCAAACTTGCCGTCGGCATGAAGGCGGATATGATCGCGTTGAATACAGATCAGGCGCACTTCCTTCCTCGAACCGATTATGTGTCCCATGCGATCTATTCAGCCAGTGCAAAGGATGTAGAGCATGTATGGGTTGACGGCAAGCAGGTAGTGAAAAATGGCGCCAGCCTTACCCTCGACGAGGAACGTATTCGCCGGGAAGCCCAGTCTGCATTTGAGCGTCTTACAACCCTCTAGGGAATAATCAAGGGGAGCGAGGAAGACGGATTGAAGAAAAAAACGAAGTGGATATTGCTAAGTGTATCCGGAGTGCTGCTCTTGCTGCTAGGTCTGCAGCTCTACTATTCGCATGTCATGAAGGACACTTGGAATGAAGAGAGAATGGCAATCAACGCTTCCAAACAGCATGGCGGTTTGGTTTCGACAGGAAAGACCTATAAATCGGTGTGGGGCGAGGACAACAATTACTGGGTTGTCAGCGGCAAGGATAAAGACAATCAGGACCGAATGGTCTGGGTGAAATTCACCGATGATAATGTACCGGTTGACGGTGCCGATGCGGTGCAGTCTGTCTTATTGAGTTCCGGAATGTCAGAAGCACAGATACTGGATCAGATTCACAATGATTTGCCAGGAGCAACCATTAAGAGATTGCTGCCGGGTATGTATGAAAATGAGTTTGTATGGCAGCTCCAGTACGAAAGCAATGGTCAGCGGGGCTATCGATTCTATCGTTTCCAAGATGGAAATCCGATCGGCAATGACATTATTCTTCCAAATCAATAGTAGAAAAATAAAGAGAGACATCCCTATCAATTTCGGGATGCCTCTTTTTTTCACATCAATTGACAACGTTTACAATAAATAAAATGGAAAAACTGTTCTAAATATTTTCACAGATACGCATGAAAAAGTATATAAAATGTGATATACTCATATTTGTACAAATTAAGCATACAAACTACATGCATCGTATTATATCGTTGTTACATGTCATTATATACAAAGAAAATGATAGACAAAAACTATATAAGATTTTAAGGAGGAACTTCATGAAACTACGCATTGTACCTATCGTGCTGACTGTCGTGATCTCAGCATCGGTCCTCTTTGGTGGATGGTTTCTGTATCGGCAGATGGCACAGCATAACCCGCTAGCAAATGTTGTTTCGCAGTATGATGGTGTGAAGAGTTCTCATATAGATATTAAACAGGATACGGTTACTTTGAAACTTGATCTGGCTCCGGAAACGAATTTGCAGGGGCTTGTGCAGCATATAAAGCAAGAAGGCAAATCTGTAATTGGGCAGCGTGAGCTGAAAATCCAGGTGGAGGAGCATTCCTCGGAAGCGCTGGACCAATGGTGGGAGCAGGCAATGTTATCCGTTGCAGAAGCGATGGACAACAAGCAGTACACCGATATCCAATCTTCGCTTGAGCAATTGGCTGGCGAGTCCACGAACTTAAAAGCGAAAGCAACCATTGATGACACCAATGTTTATGTCAGCTTGTCGGATGGGAAGTCTGGTAAATTTATTATCTTGCCGCGTCAACCGGGTAAAATGGGGGTTTGGAACCATGCCTAAACTGGCTAAAGAGATCATGCTGGGTTTTATCCCGGTTTTGTTGGTATTCCTCGTGTTTGTAGGCGTCAACGTCGTGCCTCTGTTTATTGCTGCGGCCCTCGTAGGTACGCTGCTGTTTATTGCAAAGATGAAGGGCGGCATCGCGGTAGGGGCTGGTAATGAACGCAAGCGAAAGAAGAGCGGACCGGCCAAACTGACATTCGAAGAAATCGGCGGACAGGATAATGCCAAGCAAGAACTCCGCGAGGCTCTGGATTTTCTCATTCGTCATGAAGATATTAAGAAATTTGGCATTCGTCCGTTGAAGGGCATTCTTCTTACCGGGCCTCCGGGAACAGGGAAGACCCTGATGGCCAAGGCCGCTGCCCATTATACGGATTCTATCTTTGTTGCTGCATCCGGCAGTGAGTTTGTTGAAATGTATGTCGGGGTTGGTGCCGGTCGTGTCCGGGATCTGTTTAAGGATGCCAGAAGCCGCGCTGCAAAAGAAAACAAACAAAATGCGATCATTTTCATAGATGAGATTGATGTGATTGGCGGCAAGCGTGAAGGCGGCCAGCAGCGTGAATATGACCAGACACTGAATCAACTGTTAACTGAAATGGACGGCATTTATTCTCAGGATACTCCGCGTATACTGGTTATAGCCGCTACGAACCGCAAAGAAATGTTGGATAGTGCACTGCTGCGTCCAGGACGATTTGACCGCCATATTCAGGTGGATCTGCCTGATAAGAAGGGGCGTACACATATCTTGAATCTCCATGCGGGTAACAAGCCGCTGCATGAGGATGTCGACTTGGACAAAATCGCGGAGGAAGCCTATGGCTTTTCCGGCGCACAGCTGGAGAGTGTCATGAATGAAGCTGCAATCTACACGATGCGTGAGAATGAGCAGTTTATCCATCAGCGCCATTTATCCATGGCGATTGACAAAGTGATGATGGGTGAACGCTCGGACCGAGAATCGAATTTCGAAGAGAAGAAGCGCGTGGCCATCCATGAATTGGGACATGCTATTATGGCAGAGCTTGTGCGTCCCGGCAGTGTCAAGCAAGTAGCATTGAGTCCGCGTGGTAAAGCACTTGGTTATGTTAGGCATAATCCGCAACAGGAACAATACCTGTATACCAAGGCGTTCCTGGAAGAGCAGATTATGATAGCGCTTGGCGGTGCCGCCGCCGAGGAGATTTATTACGGGGGCCGAAGCACGGGCTCCAGCAATGACTTTGAGCAATCGCTTAACATCGTAGAGACGATGATGAAGTCAGGACTGACGGCGCTCGGCATCATCAATATGAATATGGTAACTACGGAAGAGTTAATGAAAGAGAATAATATGATTCTGGAAGAGTTAATGAACCGAACGAAAAGCCTCTTGGAACAGAATCGGCCAATATTCGACAATTCTCTTGACATCCTGTTGAAGGAAGAAATCCTCTCGGGAGAACAATTTCGTTGTCAATTTCGTGAAAACGCGCTTTTACCAGCATAAATTGTTATGCTGGTTATTTTTTTTTACTTTTTTGTCGTGCTAAGATATTATTATACTTTGTGCTCTAAACTGTATTTTTCGACAAATGGGGTACAATAAAGTATAGAGATAAGGAAAGGGTGGAGTAGAAACCATGTACTTCAAAAAAATCGGCGTTGTAGGCGGCGGGACTATGGGGCAGGGCATTGCGGAGATGCTGGCTGCAAAGGGTCTTGACGTACTGCTCGTAGAGAAAACTCCAGAGAAACTGGACTATTCATACCGAATGATTGAGACCAGTCTAGATAAACAGCTGGAGAAGTGGGGAATTACCCAAGCAGAGAAGAAACTGATACTGAACCGGATTCAAAAAGTAACTCATTTTGCCGAGCTTAGCACCTGCGATATGGTGATTGAGACCATTATAGAGGACTTGGAAGCGAAAAAAGAAGTGTTTACACAGCTGGATCAAGTATGTCCCAGCCATGTGATATTAGCAAGTAATACATCCACGCTTAGTTTGACGGAGCTCGCCAGCTCTACCAAATATCCTGAGCGTGTTATTGGCATGCACTTCATACATCCTGTTTCCAAGGTAGATCTGGTTGAAATTATCCGCGGTCTGAAAACTTCCGATCATACGTTCACGGAAACGAAACGCTTTGTCGAGGAAGTGTCCGATAAAAAAGGCATCATGGTTTATGAATCCCCAGGCTTCGTTACAACACGCATGATCACGCTCCTCATCAATGAAGCGATGCATCTGCTTCAAGAAGGTGTGGCTTCGGCAGAAGATATCGACGATGCGATGAGAATCGGTTATAACTTCCAGCACGGGCCGCTGGAGATGGCAGACCGCTTTGGTCTCGATTCCATTCTTGCGGCGCTGGAGCGGATGTTCCGCGAGTATGGCGAGCTGAAATACCGTCCATCGATTGTCTTGAAGAAAATGGTTCGCGCAGGACAACTGGGCGTCAAAACCGGAGAAGGCTTTTTCAAGTACGACAAGGATGGTGACCGGGTATGAATATTCTCGTAATTAACGCAGGCAGCTCTTCACTGAAGTATCAATTGTACAACATGACAGATGAATCCGTACTGGCCAAAGGGCTGGTTGAGCGGATCGGTATGGATTCCTCCATATTGACCCATAAGCCGACCGGAAAACAGGACGTAACCGAGGTTAGCGAAATTCTGGAGCATACAACGGCCATCCGCAAGGTGCTTGGCATGCTGACGAATGAAGAACATGGTGTTATTGACTCCATCGAGAACATTCAGGCTGTCGGTCACCGCGTGGTCCATGGCGGTGAATCTTTCAAAGCGTCCGCGCTTGTAGATAGCGATGCAAAAGCCGAGATTCGCCGTTTGTTTGACTTGGCTCCGCTTCATAATCCGGCGTCCATGATGGGAATTAAGGCTGCAGAAACGAATATGCCGGGCGTGCCGCAGGTGGTTGTATTTGATACGGCATTCCACCAAACCATGCCGGAAAAATCGTATCTATACGCTATTCCGAGAGTTCTTTATAATAAATACAAAGTACGTCGTTACGGTGCGCACGGAACATCCCATGCTTATGTCAGCCAGGCAGCAGCAGAGTTCCTGGACCGCCCGCTCGAGGATTTGAAGATCATTACCTGTCATATCGGCAACGGCGCTTCCCTGACAGCTGTTCAAGGTGGGAAATCTATCGATACCTCCATGGGCATGACCCCGCTGGAAGGTCTGATGATGGGTACCCGCAGCGGTGATTTGGACCCTGCAATCGTTCCGTTTGTCATGAACAAGGAAGAATTGACGGTCAATGAAGTAAACTCGATGCTGAACAAGCACAGCGGACTGCTGGCGATTTCCGGAATCAGCAGCGATATGCGCGAGATCACGGAAGGCATGGAGAAGGGCGATCCGAATTCGACATTGGCTTTTGATATGTATGAATATCGTGTTCGTAAATACATCGGCTCTTATGCTGCGGCAATGAACGGTGTGGACGTTATCGTGTTTACCGCGGGAGTTGGCGAGAATTCGATCGTTCTTCGTCAAAGAGTGCTTGAGCAGCTTACCTATCTCGGAGTAGAATTGGATGAGGAGCTGAACAGCATTCGTTCCGGCGAGCCGCGTCGTATTTCAACGGCGAATTCCAAGGTAGAGGTTCTCGTAGTTCCTACCAACGAGGAATTGGTTATTGCTCGGGATACGCATCGTATCGTACAAGCTTCTACCGTTAAATAGTAGTGATATAAGGGAGAGATTTAAGCATGGCCACCAAAAGTGTGATTCGTAACGTCAACCAGCATGTCGGTGAGACCGTCACGATCGGCGCCTGGATTAACAACAAGCGTTCCAGCGGGAAGATTCAGTTCCTGCAGCTTCGCGATGGATCGGGATATATCCAGGGTGTTGTTGTGAAGAGCGAAGTATCCGAGCAGGTATGGGATGACGCGAAAAGCCTGACACAAGAGAGCTCTTTGTATGTGACGGGTGTGATACGTGAAGAGCCGCGCAGTCAGTCGGGTTACGAGATGACGGTTACTGGCATTGAAATTATTCATCTTACGGAAAACTATCCGATTACCCCTAAAGAGCATGGTGTCGATTATTTGATGGACCATCGTCATCTGTGGCTTCGCACACAGAAACAACGGGCAATTATGGTGATCCGCGCCGAAATCATCCGTGCGGTTCAAGCATATTTTGACACGAACGGATTTACCCTTGTGGATCCTCCGATTTTGACACCAACTTCGGCGGAGGGGACAACAAACCTGTTCCATACGAAGTATTTTGAAGAGGATGCTTATTTGACGCAAAGCGGACAGCTGTACATGGAGGCCGCTGCTATGGCACTCGGTAAGGTATACTCCTTCGGTCCTACGTTCCGTGCCGAGAAATCCAAAACCCGTCGTCACCTGATCGAGTTCTGGATGATTGAGCCTGAGATGGCCTTCACAGACCATGAGGAGAGCCTTCAGGTACAAGAGCAGTTCATTAGTTATGTGGTGCAATCCGTAGTCAAGAACTGCCGTCAGGAGCTTGAGGCGATCGGTCGCGACATTTCCAAGCTTGAGGCGATACAGGCACCATTCCCTCGAATTACGTACGACGAGGCAATTGAATTCCTGCATACGCAAGGTTTCGATATTCCTTGGGGTGAGGACTTCGGAGCACCACACGAAACGGCTATCGCGGAGAAATATGATAAGCCGGTCTTTATAACACACTATCCGGCAGGGATCAAAGCATTCTACATGAAGCCGGATCCGAATCGTCCTGAAGTGGTGCTGTGTGCGGATATGATCGCACCGGAAGGCTATGGCGAGATTATCGGCGGCTCGCAGCGGATAGACGATCCGCAGCTGCTTGAAGAGCGCTTCAAGGAGCATGAGCTGTCGATGGAAACGTATCAATGGTACATGGATCTGCGTAAATACGGTACAGTCCCTCATTCCGGTTTTGGCTTAGGTCTGGAGCGCACCGTTGCCTGGATTTGCGGTTTGGATCATGTACGTGAGACAATTCCGTTCCCACGGACCTTGTACCGGTTGTATCCGTAAGCTGTGAGAGGTGAGTCTATGGACCACGGCAACGCTGACACAGGCGTGAAAGGGTGGACAGCGGGCGCAGCTGCCGGCATGAGCCAAGGGATGACCCTTATCCCTTACGCGTTGCTTCGGTATTATCGTTCCATCGGTTTAAGCGACCGTGAAGCAATGCTGCTCATACATCTGATCGGATATCAGCAGGTGGAGTTCAAGACGTTTCCTTCGCTGGAGGAGCTTTCGGACGTAACGGGAGCTCCGGCTTCTTTCATCGCCACAAGCCTACAGCGCTTGATGAAGGAAGGGCTGCTCGGCATTGATGAGTATGTGGACGAGACACAGGGGATTCATTATGAGCGCTACAATCTGAATGGATTGTATGAGAGGCTCGCTTCTTGCCTGGCTGAAGAGGGCAAGGAGATGAGCGCTGATGGAACCACGTTTGCGTCCCCGCTATTAAATGCCCGTCCGGTTTCGGGCAAAGGAACGGACTCGGAGAAGTCAACGCCTGAGAAGGAAGAACGAAATTTGTTCTCGATATTCGAAAAAGAGTTCGGCCGTCCCTTATCGCCCATGGAGCTGGAGACCATCTCCGGTTGGGTCGATGCGGACCGATATCCGGACGAGTTGATATTGTTAGCTCTGAAGGAAGCGGTATTTGCGGGCAAGCTTCATTTCCGCTATATCGACCGTATCTTGCTCGAATGGAGCCGCAATCGTGTACGCACCGCGCAGGATGCCAAAGCTTATACGCAGAAATTCAGGAATATCGGAAGATAGATGAAGCACGTCCATATGGACGTGCTTTTTTTGCTATCCGCTATTTGATTGGATTGATGGCTGTTTTTTTATATAGTTGAAAATGGGATGTGCAGACAGGAGCTATCAGAAGCAGGAGAATATTCCTGCATCAGCGAATTCATCTATTTACTGCAACCGGATGTGAGGAGAGAGAGACATGAAATATAAAGCGATTATTTTTGATCTGGATAACACGCTGCTGGATTACAATCAGAGCGAGCAGACGTGTATGCAGCAAGCGCTTGAACATTACCGACTGCATGAGGATCTGACTTGGGATGAGTTCTGGAGTGTCTTTGGTCCGATTAACTTCCAATACTGGATGAACCGCACCCGGAATAATCACGACATCAGACAGGTGCTGGAGCATTCGTTCACGGACACCTTTCTGGGTTTGAAGCGGGATTTCAATCAGTTCAGGGAGATCTCGGAAACATACTGGGGATTCTTTTGCGGTTCTGATCATAAGGAGCCTAACGCCGATTTGATTCTGGAGCATCTGCATGGAAAATTTGCGCTTGGAGTGATTTCCAATGGCATAGGTGAAGCACAGCGCCAGCGTCTTACGACAGGGGGCTTGTTTCATTATTTTGACTCCTTTATCATCTCGGACGAGGTGAAGTGCTGGAAGCCGGATCCGTTGATTTTTGAGATGGCCTTGAGGGAATTGGCGTTAAGTCCGAGTGAGGTATTGTACATAGGGGATTCACTCACGGATGATTATGAAGGAGCTGTGCGTGCCGGCATTGATTTTTGCTATTATAATCGTCGAGGCAAAGTTTTGCATGATCATCATCGTCCTTCTTATATCATCAGTGATCTTCTGCAGATCAAGGATTTGACTTGAGTTTGACGGAACCCGATCCGACAGAACCGAGGTTATCCAGTACGTTCTGGATACATGCCATATCCATGCCTCGGACGCCGTGATGATTGGAGACCGGAAGCATGATCTGATTGGTGCCTTTAACTGCGGGGTACACAGTATGGCTGTTGGTTATGGATATGGATCAGAGGACAAGCTGACGGCATGTCAGCCAACCCATTATGTCAAAACGGTGAAAGAGCTGATGCAATCTTTTACACGTATAGTGGTTTGAAGAACTTCATTTCGATTTCGGCGTATGATCGGTTATAATGGTCATAACCAGTCGGAATGTCATTATTTTGAAGGGAGGGGCATGATTATGAAGGGAAGATTGCAGATGAGCTCTATGCAAAGTCTATTTGATGAACAACGGCGGTTGTTTGCATGGAGCGATAAGAAAGTTGCCGCCTGATTACCTCGTGTAGAGAGGCCGTTTATCTAATGGACTTTGCATCCTTAAAACCTTTATTTTAATTTTAAGGAGCAGAGCTTACCATGAAATATATAAACGCGGATATTATACTTCCAGAAGAATTGCTAAAGGAAGTTCAGAAATATGTACAGGGCGGGATGGTGTACATCCCGAAACCTGAAGGATTGCGCAAGAAATGGGGAGAAAATTCCGGCAGCCGGGTATATCTGAAAACGAGAAACCTGGAAATCCGGCAAAAGTTTGCTTCGGGTACCACGATCGATGAGCTTTCTTCTCAATTTTGTCTATCCTGCGATTCGATCAAAAAAATCGTATATACCAAAAACAAGTAATGACAAGTCACATTGGACTCGATTCTGATGTGGCTTTTTGCTATGCCAATAAAAATCTTTTCAATCCATTTGTTATATAGGCTTGGCAGGACTGCGCCAGTATAATAAGTCAGGAACGTTGTAACGAATCAAGGAGAGGTGAGACCGTGGATGATTTTTTTCAATTTGAAAACGAAGAACAGCGGGGTAGACTGCTTGCAAGAGCTGAGAAGGTTGCCATGTCTGCACTTCAGTCCTATAACTTGCAATGGGTTGGCATTAAATTTATCGGCCTATCGGATACCATTACATATCAAATCCGGACTAACTTGGAAGAAACCTATTTGTTGCGGATTCATTCAGACCGATGGAGCAGGAATGAAATCGAATCGGAACTTCAATTTCTGGATGTCCTTATTGCAACAGGAATCACAGTACCGACAGGTGTAGTCGCTTCCAATGGGTTAAGAGTGATGAAGATCGACACGGACCGAGGATTCCGATCTCCCTATGTCACTATCATGAGGTGGATGGATGGCGAGCATGTCATCGATAAACTTACAGAGGTTCAAGCTTTTCAGGTTGGGGCTATGATTGCGGGACTACACGAAGCAGCCATCGGTTTTGATTGGCCTTCTGCTTTTACTAGGCCCACATGGGGGATAGACAGCTATAGAACAGCTGTTGCCAAGCTGGAGCGATACGCAGAAACCTTTATGTCAGAAGTTTCTTGGGCACTGTATCAGCGTGCCGCTGAGAAGGTTTTATCAGAGCTTAACGCTATGACCGCTCATGATGGAAGTTATGGTCTCATTCATGCCGATTTACATTTGGGGAATATCGTGTTTGCAGGACAGTGTCCACAACCGATTGATTTTGGCAGATGTGGCTTCGGTTATTTTCTTTATGATCTGGCGGCGGTTATGCTGTCACTAGTTCCGAAGCAGCGATATAAGGTGATTGAAGGTTATAGGAGCGTGCGGAAGCTGGAGTCAGATTTCATTCGGACTTTGGAATGTTTTTTCATTATGATTATGATGGAGAATTATAGCCATCACGCCTCCAATCCAAGGGAGACGGATGGCTTGAAGGGTGAGCAGATCTATGCTTTAGCCTATATTCATGCTTTTTTGAACGGGAGTTCATTTTTGCTGAATGTGGTTCAGCCGGTGGACTAATCAATCAATGTCCAGTTGATCCCATCATGATAGAGGCGTATGATAAAATCATAGCGTGGCCTTTATGATGGGTGGCGTGTTTACCCGTTCACAGGGAATGATCCCCGTAACGGTCATGCACGTTGTTATGAACGTTTTATTTTGTGCTTAGCGGCATGATCCTGTAACTTGAAGTTGTACATTCTGGTTGCGGTCTATATCATCAATTCTAAAAAAGGGCGTCGATGGGCGTTCTTTTTTGTTTGGAGAATTTGGGAAGACTAAGCGGACCAGCTTTAGCCATTTGGACTTCGTTTTTTGATGATATAAATATTTTTTTGAAAAAGTGCAGGGGCAGCCGCCAAAGCTGACGTCTATTGTATTTGGGAAGGAGGGGAGAGCTATTGATGCGGAAACGTTAATCACGCGCATCCTGCAGGGTGAGCAAGAAGCCTTTCGGGAACTGGTGAACCATTACAGTCAGCACGTGTTCCATACGGCGTACTCGGTTTTGCGGGATGCCAAGGAAGCGGAGGATGCGTCGCAGGAAGTGTTTATTCAAGTATATAAAGCTCTCCCCCAGTACCGATCTGAAGGGTTTAAAACCTGGATTACGCGCATCACGCTAAATAAAGCGATTGATATGAAGAGGAAGCTTTCCCGTAAACCACCGGAGCAGCTGCCCGGTGAACATGATGAAGTGCTGGATAAACTCCCTTCCCGGGACGAAGATGTGGTCTCTCTGCTCATACATAAGGAGCGAAGAGAAGAGCTTCGAGAGAAGATCGAACAACTGCCGGACAATCACCGAGAAATTATAACGGCCTTTTATTTGGATGAAAAAAATTATGAACAGATTGCGACCGAGCTGAACGTTACGGTGAAGACCGTGGAGTCGAAGCTGTACCGGGCCAGACAATGGATTCGGAAATCCTGGAAGGAGGAGGAATGGAAATGAACGTTAAGGACAACGGGCTTAAACAGCTGACTGAACGCTATATTCGAGGGGAAGGTTCACTTGAAGAACGAACGTATTATGAAGAGCTCATGTTAACGGATGACAGTGTGCTGGAGTTATATATGCAAATGCTGGCAGAGCTTGATTCGGAACTCCCCAATCTGGCAGATCCTGAAGGGTTTGCGGATCAGGTGGTAGCTCATGAACACGTTAAGCCATACATTCGCAAAGAACCGTCGCAGATTCAGGAACGTCCCAAGCGCTGGTACGAACGCGCCATCGTTCACTATACCTTCGCCGCGTCCATTACCATGCTGTTCCTCTTTACCGGAGCATTCGACCGTCTTCTTCCCGGCGAGATCAGCGGTGAAGTTCCCTTATCGAACACTCCTTCTTACAGCGAGCAATTGATGAATAAAACAACGGGCTGGCTGGACCAGCTATTGTCCAGATAAGAAAATACGAAAGGAAGATGCCTAGTGCAACCGCAACGAAATAAAGGGTTCGCCTTCATATTAAATATCCTTCCGGGCCTCGGTCACTATTATTGGGGGAGGAAGGGACGCGCCCTGCTGTATCCACTATTATTCTTCGGAAGTTTGTTTGGAGGATTTCTGCTCGGCATCATGTCGCACTCCGATTCGGTATTGATCCTGGGGATTCTCGGGGCGTTAATGATCTGGGGGATCAGCATGCTTGATCTGCTGGTCGCCTTAATCAGGTACACACCCGTCACGATTATCCATGACGAGTACGGCAGACCCATGGAAATTCGTCAGGATAAGAGCGACGAGTCGGAACGCTTCTACACGATTTTATTATCCTTCATTCCGGGCCTGGGACATTTTCAACTGGGCTTGATGCAGCGCGGACTGTCGTTTTTAATCGCATTTTTCGGTCTTGGGACGATCCTCCTGTTTCTGACAGGACTGACCCATGAATCCGTATTCCTGCTGTTTTTGGGGATGCTGCCCATTATATGGCTCTACTGCATGTTTGATGTTGTACAGCTCGTTCACCGCAAACAGGCCGGGGAGCTGCTGGAGGACCGTACGCTATTTGACGAACTGGAGAGCGGCCGGGAGAGCGGGCGCCGCAGCAAGGTGTTTGCCACCCTGTTATCCGCGCTCCCTGGAGCCGGGCAAATGTATCTGGGTCTGCAAAAACGCGGGCTTCAGCTCATGGTTCTGTTTCTGGGCAGCATTTATGTATTGGATGTGCTGAAGCTGTCCGTGTTCCTGTTTCTGATTCCGCTGATTTGGTTCTATGCGTTCTTTGACGGCCTGCAGCAAGTAAGCCGGTATGGCAGGGAACCGCTGCGGGATCGGCCGATCATCTCGGGGCTTGGACATCAACAGCGCTGGCTCGGGCTTGGACTGCTGATTCTGGGGATTTATTTTGTGTTTAACAGCTTTGTTATGCCGTATCTTGCGACGTATGTGGATTCCCGCTTCCGCGACTTGATGAAGACGGTAATCGTAGCGGTTCTCCTGATAGGGGGCGGAATCAAGCTGATGACAGGTTCGAAAAAAGGACCTGTGAGAGGAGAGCGTTCCTATTATGAATCCGACAACGAATAATATATCTATTCACGATTTGGCTGCCCCTCCATCGAAGTTTGCCCGGCAGTGGAGAGTCGGTACACTCTCCATGGGACTTTCCCTGCTTATACTCGGCGTGCTTGTCTTGTCATCAGCCTGGAAGGGTGTAGAGGTGTACAGTTCCGCTGTTAGATGGTGGCCCATCGTATTTGTCCTGTTAGGCACGGAAATCGTCGTGTATACGTTAATCTTTCGTAAGCAGGATACGGTTAGATACGATATGTTCAGCATTCTCCTTATTGGTTTTCTAACCTTCTGCTGCATTGGTATGGCAGCTTTGAGTGCAACTGGGTTGATGGAGCAGATTCGGCGTGAAACGATGGCTATACAGCAAACGATTCCGATACCGGACCAGAAGGTGGCCATACCGGACGGGGTTAAGAAAGTCATTGTTCAGGGCAGTTACAATCACAACATCAGGCAGGATGTTTCCAGTGCGGATGAGATGCTCATCTTTGGCAGTCTGCGGACGGAAGATTCTGAAATTTGGAGCCAAGCCGATCTGCCTGCACTCATTCAAATCAAACAATCGGGTAATATTCTGTATGTTCAGCTGAACGATCCACCCCGTTATGCATTCAGGGGATCGTCTTCGTGGTTCGATGTGACGGTGTCCGTGCCGGCTTCGGTCAAAGTGGTCGTGAGGGACCGAAGCAGCTAGGGCAAAGCACATTACATAGACGGTGCATACAAGTCAATATGATGCTGGATAGCAGATCTAATATAATTGAATAAGGCGTGGAGGGAGATATCGTGGCTAAGAATTTGTATTATCTGTTGTATATTGCTTTGTTTGTTGTAACCTGTTTGTTTATCGCGAATACGTATTCAACGCCTGAGCAGGTACCTATACCTGCCCTCTCTTTAACGGAGCATGATCAGAATCGGCTATAATCCATATAAGGACATAAAGTAAAACATCTAAAACGATCTGGATCGTTTTAGATGTTTTTTAGTTTTCGTTCAACCAGAATATAGATCAAGATAAAGACGATGAAAGTTGCGATACCGGTGGTTAAGAAATGGCCTGTAAGCCTGGCGATCAGCAGAAGGATGACACCGAACACCATCAGCAGCAGGCTGACGTAGGCATTGGCTGCTTTGAAGTTCCGTTCATTTTTAAGCGATGATGTGGTTTTATAAGCGTAAAAACTCTTGGAACTTTTAGGTGGAAGAAGAAAGAGGACCAACCCGTACAGAATAAACACAATGCCAATAGATAAGCTTTCAAGCACCTCTACACGCTCCTCGGAAAAAATAGCGCCGGATGCACCCTGCAAACAGGTCGAGACAGGGTGCAAGCCACATGTCAAAGCGGCTGATCCCGGCTTGTTGAAGTTCTAATGGTGTTACTTGGTTGATTTATTTAGTACTGGCAGCATTGAGAAGAAGACGCCGATACGAGTATTCGAATATAAACTCGAACGCCTCCAGGTGTTTTTTCGCCTCGAAGGCATTTTTTCCCCAAGCATAAATGCCGTGGTTGCGCAGCAAAATGCCGGGTACCGCAGGGTCAAGCGCATCTGGAACCAATTCGGCAATCCGCGGGATGTCGGCATAGTTCGGAAGGACAGGAATGCGAATCGCTGCATCTTCATCCCAGATGTTAAAGGCTTTGATCAGCTCGATTCCTTGAGCAGGTACATAACCTTGTTCACCATACCAGTCACTGATTAGATTGTTATCGATGGTGTGCACATGGAAAATGGCACCGCAGCCGGTCTTGCGATAAATCTCGCAGTGGATCAAGGTCTCCGCGCTAGGTTTTAAACCCGTTGCCTCACTTGGCGCACCGTCCTGATCCACGAATAAATAATCCTCTGGCGTATGTACGGACTTGTCCTTTCCGCTGGCGGTTACTGCAAAATAAAATTGTTCTGGCGAAAACTCGCCAACGCGTACCGAAAGATTACCGCTGGTGCCGGGGAACCAGCTTCTTGCAGCAAACAGCGCCTTGATTTCTTTAAGATCATGCAGCGCCGCCTGTTTCTGTTCAAGCGGGATATCTGAAAATGCCATTTACAGCGCCTCCTGTTTAAACTTGTTTCTCATGTCATCCTGGATATCGGTAAATGTCTCAAACGGCACATGATGCACACCCAGCTTCCTGCACTGCTCGGTGAGCGTGGAACGGGAATAGATAAGATCGGCCTGCTTCGCGCCTTCGAAATCGGTAAGGCTGTCACCGATCAGGATCCGGTAATACTGATCAGCAGGGAATCGTTCCATTACGGTTACCTTGCACATGCCGCAGTCGTTGCGGCAAAATCCCTTGCAAGGATGGGGCCAGGTAATTTCAATGCGATCCCCTTCGAAATTCGAACCGTTGCAGAATATATGGTCGGCAGGGATGCCAAAAGGCTTCAGCAGCGGATCCACAAAGAAATCGATCCCCCCGCTGGTAACAAAAAACTCGATTTGTTCGGCTTCCAAATAGTCAAGGAATGCTCCGAATCCTTCGCGAATGCCTGCATGCTGAAGGACGAAATCCGTGATTTCGTCTCTCATGGAGGAAGGGAAGAGGGCGAACATGCGGCCCACGCCTTCCCGAATGGAGATGGAACGGTCAAGTGTATCCTGCATGACAGCTTCATAACCTTCCGGCTTGAAATGCTTCATAATGGCTACAATGTTGTCGTTATTTGTAATGGTTCCGTCAAAGTCGCAAAAAATAATCGGCTGTTTCTCTCCTGATGTCATACTTCTCCTCCCCAGATGTCCAGTGCGGCTTTCAGTTCCTCGTGTTCTTCGGCATAGTGGGCGAGCGGCACGGATTTCATCGTTGCCTCAATGGCTTGTACAAAGGCTTTGCCGCCCGCTTCGGTTCCCATCGGATGGCCGTGGATCCCGCCGCCAGCGTTGACAACCACATCGGTGCCGAAGTCCCGGATGATGCGCGGAACAAGTCCCGGATGAATTCCGGCAGACGGTACGGGCATGCTGCGCTTCACACGGAGTTTGGCACTATGCAGTTCGTCGCGGATGGCCAGATTCTCTTCTCTTGGCATCGTTACGGATCCGTAAGGAGAAGGGAAGAGCACCAGATCTGCTCCCGCTATCCGCATCAGCTGACCCAGCAGTACCGGAGCCGCTATCCCGTAGTAAGGAGACGGGTAAATCGCACCGGCAAGGGCAGGATGCGCCGCGATGGGGACCGTGATATCCGGATCGCTGCTTAGCTCGTGCAGAACATCATATCCGTACGACAGCACATTGAAGAGCAGGGCATTTGCGCCGGCATCGATGGCGCGTAGTGCTTGCTCCCGCAGCTTCGAGGTTCGGCCTGTCAAATTGGCTGCGTACAGCAGTTTTTTACCTGTCTGCTGTTCGATATCAGCAGCGGCCTGAATGCACATGCGTACGCGTTGTTCGATCGGGGTCAGATCGTTCTCAAACAGGATTTCATCATCCTTGATCAGATCTACGCCCCCGAGTGCCTGACGGATGAATTGGGCTCTAAGCTCGTCCGCATTCAGTCCGATAACCGACTTGAAAATGCTCATCAGCAGCGGACGGTCGTGAACACCGAGAATATCGCGAATTCCGTCGATGCCGAACTTCGGTCCCGGAAATGCGCTAAGAAAGTCGGGAGACAAGTCCAGAGCGGTCAGCTTGATGCGCCCGTCCATGGAAATTTTGCCAAAGACGGTCACAAGCAGGGCGGGAATATCGCGGCTAAAATTAATATCGGGATACGCAATGCTGACATCCGCATAGCGGCTGCCTGGCTCCCAGCCCTCGTTAACCTGAATATCGACGACTTCTCCCAGATGCTTCTGCATCGCTTCGCGCTTGGCCTGCGGCAGTTCGGTCCAGCTGCCAACCGTCATGCCAACGGCAATGGAAGTCGCTTTTTTACGAAAATCCGCCTGATCGTCGTAGATACGGTAAGTTGCGATGCATTGGCTCATGAGATTTGCTCCTTCAGCATGGCGCCCATTTCTTTGGAACGCTCGGCGCAGCGGTTTACAGCGGCAATGACGGTTTCAAAAAAGTCTCCTTGATCGAGTGTCTCCAAGGCGGCTTGCGTGGAACCGTTCGGTGACGTAATCTTCGCACGTAGCGATGACGGCTGCTCTCCGGTCTGTTGGACCATCCGGGCGGCGCCCAGGATCGTTTGCAGCGTCAATTCGCGGCTCTGCTCCGGTGACAGGCCGCCTCGAATGCCGGCTGCCGTCATGGCTTCCATCATATAATAGAAATAAGCCGGACCACTGCCGGAAATACCGGTCAGGATATCCATCTTCTCTTCTTCAATAACGGTCACATTCCCTACAGCCTCGAACAGGGTAAGCACGAGCTGTCGTTGTTCTTCGCTGATTTCCTTCGAGAACGCAATTCCTGTGGAACCGAGTCCGATGGAGGCGGAAGTATTCGGCATTGTTCTTGCAATGGGCTGTTGGTTTCCAAGCAATGTTTGCGTGGTGTAGATGGACAGCCCGGCAATCACGGAGATGATCAATTGATCACTGGAGAGCTTCGGACCAAGCTCTTTCAGTGCTTTAGCTGCATCCTTCGGTTTCATCGCCAGCACGATTACCGGGGACGTCTTGAGAATTTCGATTTTGGCGGCATCGTCATTGTTGATCTGGACACCGTAACGCTCGCTCAGTTCCTGAAGACGATGGGCGTTGCTTCGATTCAACATCGTAATATTCTCGGGAAGCACGACGGAACGGCTCACTAAGCCACGTACAATCGCTTCTGCCATCGAGCCTGCGCCGTAAAAGGTAATTGCTTTATCTATTAAAGGGCGGTTCTGTGGGGATTGGCACATCGTTGTTTCCTCCTTCATGGATAAATTGAATGATTTATTCGCGTATTTGACCACTACCGATAATAACATATTTGGAGGAAGTAAGCGCGGGCAGTCCCATAGGTCCACGGGCATGCAGCTTCTGGGTGCTGATGCCGATCTCGGCGCCAAAGCCAAATTCAAAGCCATCGGTGAAGCGGGTCGATGCGTTATGATAGACAGCCGCTGCGTCGATTTCCTGCAAGAAACGACTGGCATGATCTTCATTCTCCGTAACGATGCATTCTGAATGCTTCGTACCATAATTTGAGATGTGCTCGATGGCCTCATCCAGATGGTCCACAATTTTGATGTTCAAAATATAGTCGTTATACTCCGTTGCATAGTCCTCGGACGAAGCCAAGGCTGCCCAAGGCGCAAAGGATAGTGTACGCTGGCATCCACGCAGTTCGACATTCCGTTCCTGAAACTCCTCCGCAAGGGCGGTCAGGTGCAGCTTGGCGTAATCGGCATGGACAAGCAAGGTTTCCATGGAATTGCAGACCGAAGGACGCTGCACCTTGGCATTGATACTAATCGCAGCAGCCATGTCCGGCTGTGCTGTGGCATCCAGGTAGGTATGGCAGATTCCGGCGCCGGTTTCGATGACCGGCACCGTGGCGTTCATGACAACGTTCTGGATCAGGGAGCTGCCGCCGCGCGGGATAATGACATCCAGCAGTCCGTTCAGCTTCAGCATTTCATCCACGGAGGAGCGGTTCGGATCTTCGATAAGCTGAAGAGCTTCCTTAGGCAGTGCCGTGCCCTCCATGGCTTCATGAAGCACTTCGATCATTTTGCGGTTGGAGGAAAGCGCAGACGAGCCGCCGCGCAGCACGACTGCATTGCCTGTCTTCAAGCATAGCCCGGCTGCATCCACCGTCACGTTCGGACGTGCTTCATATATAATGCCTATGACCCCGATCGGAACACGTTTCTTCACGATACTCAGCCCGTTCGGGCGGTCAATGCTTTCCAAGGTATCGCCGATCGGGTCCGGCAGCTCGACGATCTGGCGCAATCCTTCGGCAATCCCCTCAATGCGGGATTCATTCAGAGCCAAGCGGTCCAGCAGGGAGGCAGAGGTGCCGAGCTCCTTGCCGCGGCGAAGATCCTCCGCATTTGCTTCGATAATATCGACCGTCTGCCGGATCAAAGCGTCTGCCATGATAAGCAGAGCCTGGTTTTTCTCCTCCGTGTTCAGCCTGCCGATACGGAGCGCGGCATTTTTGGCTAACTGGGCCTTGTTTCGTACCTCACTCATGATGATTCCTCCTTATTGACATATATAGTGATGGTGAGCTGACTATTTTAGCGTGATCCATTCGTCGCGGTGAATGACCTCCAGGCGATGGACTTCGCCGATGATTCCGATCACTTGACTGCTCGGTAAACCGAGCACGGCCTGGAGCTGGTCCTCGTCATAATTCACGATTCCCCTGCCGAGCCTCTCGTTGCCAATGTTCACAACCTCCACAACATCCCCGGCATGGAAACTGCCCTCGATCCGTTTCACGCCAACCGGTAGAAGGCTGTTGCCCCCGTGAATCAACGCTTTCTCCGCACCCGGATCGACTACGATCCGGCCTAGCGGCGAGGACATAAAGCCGAGCCACTGTTTTTTCATGGGAAGAGATGAGAGATGTGTGGCAAAATAGGTTCCCTTGCCTGTATGCTCCAATGCCTTCAGCAGATCGCCGGTTTCGTTGGCTTTGCCGATGAAGACGGGAACGCCGCCGCGGGTTGCGATTTTGGCCGCATCGATTTTGGAACGCATGCCGCCTGTGCCTACGCTGGAGCCCGCTCCACCAGCCATGCTGTAAATCTCCTCGGTAATTTCATGAATTTCCTCGTATTTGGTTGCATCCGGCGATTTACGGGGATCCGCCGTGTATAATCCGTCCGTGTCGGTCAGAATGATAAGCTGCTGCGCCCGGACAAGATTGGCTACAAGTGCGGATAACGTATCGTTATCACCAAACTTCAGCTCGTCAATCGACACGGTGTCGTTCTCGTTGATGATCGGAATGACTCCCTGCTTCAAAAGCTCGGTGATGGTCATGTTGGCATTATTCATGCGTTTGCGGTTCGCGAAGTCCGTTCTGGTCAACAGAATTTGCGCAGCTTTCAGCTGATGATCGGCCAGCGCATTCTGATAAGCCCGCATCAGCAGTGCCTGACCCAGAGCGGCTGCCGCTTGCTTCTCGTGCAATTGCCGCGGCCTCGTTTCATAACCGATATCCCGGAACCCGGCGGCTACGGCTCCAGATGTAACGAGCAGAACTTCATGACCAGCACTTCGCAGCGCAGAGAGTTCACCCGCAAAAAAAGCAATGGAGTCCAGGTTCAATCCACCTTCATCTGTTGTAAGGGAACTGCTTCCGATTTTTACGACGATGCGAGAGAGCATCGTGATCACTTCCTTGTATTTATGATAGTGGCTGCAGCTGCTTGAATCCAAAATGGATAATAAAAAAACTTTCGTCCTGTATGAAAAAGGACGAAAGTTTAACTTCCGCGGTACCACCTTTGTTGATGAGCGCAGCTCATCCGGCTTTAGCCCTGTAACAGAAGGCACTGTCCTGGCAAGCCAGGCCGCTCGGGGGTAGGATTCGGAAAGGAGGTCACGGCAAATTCTTTCAGCCCATGGAATTTGCTCTCTTTATCGTACCGTATGCTTTCGTACTGGTCCCGTCTTCGCGTTTGAAACTGCATTCGATTGTTACTGCAAGAATAGCACATCGTTTTTGTTTTTTCAAAAGGAAATAGGCTAGCCGAACAGGTTAAGCTTGCCAATGCGGTAAGCGGCTTCCCGCATTCTGTCTTCGCTGCTCAACAGGCCAACGCGGACATACCCCTCACCATGGTCTCCAAAGCCGACGCCAGGCGCAACCGCTACCTTGGCTTCCTCCAGCAGCAAGTCGGCAAAGGCTACCGACGTATAGCCTTTCGGAACGGGCAGCCAGCTGAAGAAGGAACCCGGCGGTTTCTGGGCTGCCCAGCCGATTTCCGCAAGGGCGCCATAGAAGGCGTCCCGTCTTGATTCGTAACGGGCTACAAGCTGCTCGACGCAGTTTTGCGATGAGGTAAGGGCTGTAGCCGCTGCTGCCTGGATGCCGCCAAACAGGCTGACATAGATATGATCCTGCATCTGGTTGATCAGTGAAATAATCTTCATGTTCCCCAGGGCAAAGCCGACTCGCCATCCGGCCATGTTGTAGGTCTTGGAGAGCGTGTAGAATTCTACGCCAACTTCTTTGGCGCCTTCTGCCTGCAAAAAGCTGACCGGACGCTTGCCATCAAATCCAATGGCACCATAGGCAAAATCACTGGCAACCGCAATGCCGTGTTCTGCGGCAAAAGCCACCGTATCCTCGTAGAACGATAATGGTGCAACCGCGGATGTTGGATTATTGGGATAATTCAAAAACATGAGTTTCGCCTTTTCCCTGTCTGCAGGTGTTATTGCATCATAATCAGGCAGAAACTGATGGTCTTCGGTTAACGGCATGAATGTCATCTGCGCCCTGGCCAGTGCTACGCCCGACCAGTAATCCGGGTAACCGGGGTCCGGGACAAGGCAAACATCGCCCGGATTAAGCAGGATTTGCGGTAGCTGCACGAGCCCGGTTTTTCCTCCAAACAGAATCGCTACCTCGGTTTCCGGATCCAGGTCCACGTTATAGTCCTCCTTGTACCGGTGCGCAATGGCTTCCTTCAGGAAGGAGAAGCCGGTAAAAGGCGAATATTTGTGGAACTGCGGATTGTCCGACGCTTCCTTAAGACTGGATACGATATGTGGCGGTGTGGGTTGATCGGGATTCCCTTGGCCGAGATTAATCACATCGTGTCCTAACGCAACCTGGCGGTTTACCTTGGAGACCAAGGTGGCGAAAAATTGCGTAGGCAGCTGGGACATGATCTCAGCCGGCTCTATATGGAAATCTTTTAATTTTCTGTTCATCGCAGGTTCATCACTCCGTTATCTATTTACGCTCGAATCGATTGGGGTCTTGAAAACAATTAGGATTAATTTAACACGATTTATCAGGGGTGTATAGAGGGAAATGGGGCTCGGGTGTTGCAGTTGTTGGGCTGAGGAGGCTATGATGAGGACATATAGCATCGGATGAATCAAAAAAACGAAGCAAGATCCATGTTGAAAAACAAGATCCGGCTTCCCCGACATGATTCATTCCGACTAACAGGAGGTTGCAAGATGACGGAAACAGCCAAGGCTCAGTTACATATTGCGCTTATACAAGCGAATATTGAGATAGGTAACGTAAATGCCAATATGAATAACATGCTGGAATTGATGGAGAAGGCCGCGTCCGCCAATACGAAGCCGGATGTGATCGTGCTGCCGGAGATGTGGAACACAGGGTACGCGCTCGACCGGATTCAAGAGCTGGCCGATCCCATGGGACAAGAAACTTCATCCATGCTGAGCGATTTCGCGCGGAGGCATCGGATTCAAGTGGTTGGCGGATCTGTAGCTGAAAGCGTGGACAATGAAATCTATAACAGCATGTATGT
Source organism: Paenibacillus sp. Cedars (assembly GCF_003184205.1). NCBI lineage: Bacteria > Bacillati > Bacillota > Bacilli > Caryophanales > Paenibacillaceae > Paenibacillus > Paenibacillus sp. Cedars. The sequence goes on along the minus strand of NZ_CP020866.1, from coordinate 3,506,129 downwards.
GTTCAATCGGAACGGGGAGCAGGTCGCTAAATATTCCAAAATCCATCTGTTTCGCCTGATGGACGAAGAGAAGCATTTGCAAGCAGGCCAGCATACCGTAGCCTTTGATCTGGATGGAATCAAGGCAGGCGCGTCTATATGTTACGATATCCGGTTTCCGGAACTATCACGAACTCTTGCCCTAGGCGGCGCTCAAGTGCTGTTTGTGCCCGCGGAGTGGCCTCATCCGCGCCTGCATCACTGGAGAACCCTGCTTATGGCAAGAGCGATCGAGAATCAAATGTACGTGGTTGCCTGCAATCGTGTAGGAACCAGCGGCGATACGGACTTCTTCGGACACTCCATGATAATCGATCCTTGGGGCGAGGTCATTGCGGAAGGGGATGAGCAGGAAAGCATTCTGACTGGTACGCTTGATCGTAATCTCCCGGATGAAGTGAGAGGGCGGATACCGGTGTTTGAGGATCGTCGTCCGAATTTGTACTTTCAATAGCCTGCTCTATGATCTCTCCTCTAAAAATGTAAGTTTCATCTGTGCAGAGGCGGGTATACTATGGGTAATCCGTCTGAGAGGAGGCTTGGAATCATGGCAGAGAACAACCCATTCGACAGCCGAAACAATGAGCAGGAAGAAGAACAGAAAGAGCAGTTCCGCAGCTTTGTTGAAAACGTAGCCGGTGGAAGCAATGGAAAAAACGAATCGATTCAGGATCAGTCTCGCACCGCAGATGAACAGAATCGAATGATTGACAAGCATAACCTGCGCAAATAGACGATTACACATGATGGGACTTCCGGTCTTTCATTGATTGTAAAAAAAGAGGCTCTGCCTGGTCATGGGGTCAGTCCCGTCCCTCATTGACCACGTACAGAGCCTCTTTTTTGTTACGGCATCATTTATCCTTAACGCTTGTAACCACAAGGTTGTCCATGACCTGCTTGAAGGTGTCGATAAACGCATCCGCCGCTTTGGACAAATAGCGGCCGTGGCGATAGGCCACAACCAGTGTGCGACTCGGAACCGGCTCGGCGAGCGGCAGGTATACCGGAATAAACTCGCTTCGTTTTGCCCGGGCGATAAATCGAGGCACCAGCGTTACTCCCATTCCGGTAGCAACAAGAGATTGGAGAGTCTCGATGTTGCTGCTCTCAAACACGATATTCGGCTCAAAACCGGCTTCCCGGCATAGATCCAGGGTAAGCTTTCGGAAGCCCTGGCCTTTCTTGAGCACGACGAAGGCTTCATCGCGGATTTCATCCAATGTGATCGGCCTGACAGGATCAGAGGCTGCCCGCTGGGCAAGCGGGTGCTGCGGAGGCACGGCCAAATCGATCATTTCCTCACCGATGGGAACCCAGGACAGCGACGGTTCGGAGAGCGGAAGCGCAAGCAGGCTGAGGTCGGCTTTGCCGCTGGCGGTAAGCTTCTCCAGATTCATGGAGGAATCCTCCAGGAGGGTGATTTCAATATCGGGGTAGCCCTGTTTAAATGCAGGCAGGACCCTTGGCAGCAGATGAGAACCTGTAATCGGCATGCTGCCAACGACGACTTTGCCTTTGCGGAGCTGGGAAATGTCCGACATTTCCTGCTTCAGCTGCTCGACGGCATCCATAATCTTCTGGGCATGCTCAACGAAGCTGGCACCGGCATGGGTAAGCTCAACGTTGCTCGTATTGCGCTGGAACAGCAGAACGCCGAGCTCCTTCTCCAGCTTGGAGAGCTGCTGGCTAAGTGAAGGCTGCGCGATATGAAGTTTCTCGGCTGCGCGCGAGAAGTTTTTATCGGCTGCGATTTGCAGCGTATATTGCAGTTGTCTAAGTTCCATAAATATATCACTCCGTTATAGCTGAATCCTATTACATCTATAGATATTATATCTTGGATCAATGAAGAAGGAAATGTTATATTACTATCAACGTAAAGATGATGCGTTGCAGGTCTTCCTTTTTAAGAAGAATGCAAGTATTGATCTTCCATATGAACGTAATGAACAATGGGGTGATAATGATGAGTAAAAAGACAATGTTCGAAAAGATTTGGGATAACCACGTTATTCATCAGGAAGAAGGCAAGCCGGGTATTTTGTACATCGACCTGCATTTGGTGCATGAGGTGACTTCGCCGCAAGCATTTGAAGGTCTGCGTCTTAGCGGCCGCAAGGTTCGACGTCCTGAATTGACGTTTGCGACGATGGACCACAACGTTCCAACTAAGGATCGCTTCAACATTACGGATCCGATCTCGAAGCAGCAAATCGATACCCTGACCAAGAACTGTCAGGATTTCGGCGTTACCTTGTACGATCTGGATACGATTGATCAAGGCGTTGTGCACGTTATGGGCCCAGAGCTGGGACTGACTCATCCAGGTAAAACCATTGTATGCGGTGACAGCCATACCTCCACCCACGGTGCGTTTGGTGCGCTTGCGTTCGGTATCGGTACGAGCGAGGTTGAGCATGTCATGGCAACCCAATGCTTGCAGCAGGCAAAAGCAAAGACGATGGAAGTGCGTTTTGTCGGTCATCGCAATCCGGGTGTAACGGCGAAGGACATGATCCTCGGCGTTATCGCGAAGTACGGAACGGATTTTGCAACAGGCTATGTTATTGAGTATACAGGGGAAGCTATTCGCGAGTTGTCGATGGAAGAGCGCATGACCGTGTGCAACATGTCCATCGAGGGCGGAGCAAGAGCGGGCATGATCGCTCCGGACGAGACGACATTCGAATACTTGCGCGGACGTCAATATGTACCTCAAGGCGAAGCTTATGATGCTGCGGTAGCCACATGGAAGGAACTTGTGACAGATGAAGGCGCCGAGTTTGATGTGGTTGTTGAATTCGATGTTGAAACGCTGATCCCTCAAGTAACCTGGGGAACGAGCCCCGGAATGGGTACGGACATTTCTTCGGCGGTTCCAAACCCGGCGGATTTCAAGACCGAGAATGAGCGCAAGGCTGCCGAGAAGGCTCTTGAGTACATGGACCTTGTTCCGGGGACGCCCATCTCAGAGATTCCGATTGATTATGTCTTTATCGGTTCTTGCACGAACGGACGCATTGAGGACTTGCGTGCTGCCGCATCTGTTGCAAAAGGCCATAAAGTCTCCAGCAATGTGACAGCTATCGTTGTACCAGGATCGGGCCGAGTGAAGATTCAGGCGGAAAAAGAAGGCCTCGATAAGATTTTTGTTGAAGCCGGATTTGAATGGCGTGAAGCAGGCTGCAGCATGTGTCTTGCGATGAACCCGGATGTTCTTAAGCCTGGACAACGCTGCGCCTCCACGTCCAACCGTAACTTCGAAGGACGTCAAGGTCGTGGCGGCAGAACGCATCTCGTATCGCCGGCAATGGCAGCAGCGGCTGCAGTTAAAGGACGCTTCGTGGATGTACGTGACTGGAACTTTGCAGCAGAAGAAGTTGTGAGCTAAGAAGGACGGAGGAGAAATATATGCAAGCATTTACGAAACTAAACGGTATTGTCGCACCCGTGGACCGGGTGAATGTAGATACAGACGCCATTATTCCTAAGCAGTTTTTGAAACGGATCGAACGAACAGGGTTTGGCCAGTATTTGTTTTACGAATGGCGTTTTGACGAGGCGGGAGGCAATATCGACAGCTTCTCGCTGAATCAGCCCCGTTATCAGGGATCCACCGTTCTAATCTCCCGCGCCAACTTTGGCTGCGGATCTTCCCGCGAACATGCACCTTGGGCCATCCTGGACTACGGTTTCCGTGTTGTCATCGCTCCATCGTTTGCGGATATTTTCTACAATAACTGCTTTAAGAACGGGATCCTGCCGATCAAACTGTCGGAGGAGCAAGTCGAGGAATTGTTTCAGCGTACAGATGCCACGGAAGGCTATAAACTGAACGTAGATCTGGAGAGCAAAACGATTACCGATGAACAAGGACTTCATATTGACTTTGATCTTGACGAGCATCGCCGCCAATTCCTGCTTCAGGGCTTGGATGACATCGGTTTGACGCTGCAGCATGAGAGTGCAATTGAAGCCTATGAGAAGAAGCATGGGGACCGTCTGTTCGCTTAATCTAGCTAATGACTCTACAAAAGGTTACAAGATTATTAAACTTCCATTTCCTGTGTAGGAAATGGAAGTTTTTTTTGGTATTATGGAATTAATATGCAGCGGTTATGATGGGAACCAACGTTTTATGTCAGTATTTGTCCGGCTGGACCTGGGCCGGAATGCTGATTTACATACTTTTAGCATTTCTCTTTTTTGCTTCATTTGCTTTTCAAATTCAATCATGGGATGATCGAGGTGGATTCATGAAGAAGTTAGGGTTTGTAATGGTGTTAATAGTCTTCTTGCTGGCGTTTCCAAGGACTGGTGAAGCCAGTTCTTCAAGCGCAACTATTTTTCTTGACGGGCAACAATTGAATTTGTCTTCGGGCGTCCAAGTAGCCAATATGAAGGGTAATGTGATGATTCCGATACGCGTAGTGTCAGAGAATCTCGGCTTCAAGGTGGGATGGGAGAAAGCCAGTCAAACCGTAACAGTTGAGAATAGCCAGAAGACGGTTCGTATGGTGGTAGGCAGCCCGCAAGCAGAGCTGAACGGCGCACCGGTAGATTTGAATTTGGCACCCGTACTGAATGGGCAGACTACACTTGTGCCGCTTCGGTTTGTAAGTGAGCAGATGGGTCTTGATGTGAAATGGGACAACCAGACCAAAGCGGTATTCCTGTCTAGTTCCATTCCGCCGGTCTCCGAAGTGGAGATTGATCCTGGCTACGAGAACAATACAGGAAACGAGACGCCACCACCTGTTGAATCGAGTAACCAGCCAGCGATGACGGGGCTTAGCTTTAGCGACAACCGATTAATGATTGCTACAGAGGGTGGTGCCATAGCACCGAATGTGTTCAGTGTAACCGGACCAGATCGGATTGTTATCGATCTTCCGAACACGGTATTCTCCGCTTCATTTTTGGCTGGACATGCCGTGAACGTCCAAAGCGGCGGCAATATGGCCGTCACAGACTCCCCTGACGTGACCAACATACGATATGCACTCTTCAGCGATAATCCTTCGACCGTGCGCATCGTTCTGGATCTGACAGGACCTAAAAACTATGAGGTAACCAATGAATCGGGCATCATCATGGTTGATCTGAACGCTGAGGGGGATATCCTGGTACCGCCTGTGCCTCCTGTCAACAGTAACGGCAAGAAGATTGTTGTTATTGATGCCGGCCATGGTGGAATCAAGCCTGGATCGATCAGCCCTTCAGGAAGGACGGAAAAAGCATTTAATCTGGACGTTTCCCTCAAGGTCGAAGCATTGCTGAAAAAGGAGAAAAATATCCATGTGGTGATGACTCGCAGCGATGACTCACACCTTGAGCTTAGTGATCGCGTTAAAATTGCTAATAATTTGAAAGCTGATATATTTGTATCCATTCACGGAAACAGCAACCCGTCCAGCAGTCCAAATGGTACTGAGACGTATTATACGAGAGATTCAAGCAAATCTTTGGCGAATGTGATCCATAAACATCTGGCAAAAGCGACGGGTCTTAAAGATCGAGGAGTTAAATACAGCAGTCTTCATGTTACAAGAGAAACAACAATGCCGGCTGTCCTGCTTGAGGTTGGATTCTTAAGCAACAAGGGTGACGAAGCCCAGTTGTTTAATGACGATTTTCAAAATCGTGTTGCACAAGGCATTGTAGCGGGTATTAAAGAATATCTTAAAGTACAATAACTTGTACAGGATTTGATGAACTTAGAGGGGGACAAAAACGATGAACAAAAAATATTGGATGACAGGATTGCTGGCGCTTCTGCTTGCGTTTAGCGCCGGCTGTGGACAGAAGCCGGCTGCAGCCCCCGCCGACACAAGTCCGGAGTCTTCATCAGGACAAGCGCAAACGCCTCAGGAGGATCCTGATCATGCGGCAACTGGTGATCTTAACGAAGCAGCGCAAACCGTAAACGCAAGCGAGGGGACAACTAATCCGCCGCAGAATACGGCTGGTGAAGGTACTGGCACCCCAGCCGATACGAAGGACGTGAATGCGACGGAGACTCAAGCCAAGAAGGCCAATATTAAACTCTATTATACGGATCCGGAAATCATCGATTTGAAAGAAGCCAGCAAAGAGATTACGTATTCGAATGAAGAGGATAAGTATACAAAAGCCTTTGAAGGACTTCAAAAGAGCAGCGATGCGGAACTGAATCCGTTGTGGTCAGAGCAGATCACTCTGAATTCACTCAAGTTTGACAAGGGGGCGTTGACGCTGGACATTACCAAGCCGGCCGAGGCTAACCTCGGAGCGGGGGGAGAAATGTTTGCGCTTGATGCCTTACGGAAAACCTTCTTTCAGTTCGATGAAGTGAAATCCCTTGAACTTCTGGTTGATGGCAATCAGACGGAAAGTTTGATGGGGCATGTAGAGCTTGAACATCCGATGACTCGAAACTAGTTACAAAGAACTAACGATAAGTTTCATATGAAGGTCCAAACACCTATTTCGATTTTTGAAATAGGTGTTTTTATGGTAAAAAGGGAACAATTTCGCAACTTTCATTCAGACTCGGCGTCTATAGGTTGTCAGGTAATGTCGGACAGGCCGAGTGCAGAAACGCCAATCTATGGCAAAATAATAGGATGGTAGGGGTGAAGGATGAAGAAGTTCGGTTTTTTAATGTTTCTGGTTGTCATCATGATTGCGTTTCCTAAAATGGCGGATGCGAGTTCGTACAGCGCAAAAATTTACCTGGATGGTCAACAAATCAATCTGTCATCTGGCGTGAAGGTGGAGAACAACAACGGCACAGTCATGGTTCCGATCCGTGTCATTTCCGAAAATCTCGGATATAACGTGAATTGGAACAAGGCAAGTCAGACGGTCACTGTCCAAGACGGCTCACAAAAAGTAACGATGGTAATTGGGAGCCAGAATGCTGACATCAACGGCCAGCGTGTACAAATGGCCAAAGCACCCGTTCTGCGCGGCGGAACAACGCTGGTTCCGATCCGTTTCATAAGTGAGCAGATGGGACTTGAGGTTAGATGGGACAACGCCCAGAAGGCAGTCTATCTTACTTCATCCAACGGCGGGAGTAATCCTGGTGAACAACCTGGAGGGAACACGTCGACGGTGGATGGCCTCAGCTTTAGTGAGAACAGGCTGATGGTTGCCGTTACAGGGAATGCCAAACCGAATGTGTCTAAATTGAGCAATCCGGATCGTATCGTCATTGATATGGAGAATACGATTTTCTCGGATACATTCAGCAGCAACGCCAGTTTTAATGATGCAACAAAGAGCGGTCAATTGACGGTTTCGGGATACCCGGATGTGAAAATGGTCCGCTACTCCTTGTATAACAGCAATCCGATGACTGTGCGCATCGTTATTGATCTGAACTCCGCCAAAAATTACACCGTATCAGGCCCAGAGAACGGATCAGGCCTGTTCATTGTCGATCTGAACACAACTACGAACCCTACACCGGATCCGGGTACGGGCGGCAAGAAACTCGTGGTTATCGATGCGGGTCATGGAGACCACGATCCGGGTGCAATCGGTGTAACCAAGAAGAAGGAAAAAGATTTCAATCTTGCGGTGGCGTTAAAAGTTGAGAAGTTGTTGGCCAAAGAAAAAAATATCCAAGTTGTCATGACTCGCAGTAACGATACTTTCCTCGAGCTGAAGGATCGCGCGAAGATTGCGAACGATCTGAAGGCAGATGTTTTCATATCGATACATGCTAATAGTGGCCCTTCCACTGCAAGCGGAACCGAAACGTATTATTACAATGAATCTGACAAAGCGCTGGCGAATGCGCTCCACAAAGAGATCGTTCAAGCCATGGGCTTAAAAGACCGTGGAGTGAAATATGGCAATTTCCATGTCATTCGTGAAACGAAAATGCCGGGTGCTCTGTTGGAGGTAGGATTCCTGAGCAACAAAACCGATGAGAGCAAGCTGTTTGATCCCGCGACGCAGGATCGCGTAGCTGCGGCTATTGTCAGAGGCATTAAAAATTATTTGAAGGTTGATTAACGATACGATAGTTATCGTGATTTGCAGGAGGTGGCTACTTTTGAATAAAAAAATATGGTCAGTTGGATTATTGGCAGCCGTCATGCTGGTTGGAGCAGGCTGTGGAGAGAAACCGGGCGCAGCACCGGACGATACACCGGGGCAAGTTACGCCTGCACCTGATGATCAAACAGGACAAGGGAACGGCGGAGTTTCCAATGGATCGGGTGGCGGTAATGAAACGACCACACCGGATGCGAAAACAGAGAGCATCAAAGCCTACTATACCGACCCTGAATTGATGGAGTTGGTTGAAGGCACCGCGGATATTTCATATAAAGAAGCCAATGAAAAATACGAAGCGGCATACAAGGCTCTCCAAAAAAGTGATAACGCCGAAATGATTCCCTTGTGGGAGAAAATCGAGCTGAATTCGGTGAAGTTCGAAAACGGGGCTTTGACGATCGACGTTACGGTTCCTGATGAAGCCAACTTGGGAGCAGGAGGAGAGTCATTTGCTGTCGATGCGATCAAGAAAACCTTTTTCCAATTCGACGAAGTCAAATCACTTCAGCTTCTGGTAGATGGTCAGCAGGCCGAATCGTTGATGGGGCATGTCGATTTGGAAAATCCTATGACTCGGTAATGATGGTTGAAGGAGATCACGTTCTGCTGTCGAATATTAGTATATGATGAAGCAGTAGTTATTGAGAGGGGAAAGAAAATGGTACTTAGACACAGCAAACATGTTCATTCCAAAAAAGTGGTCTCCGCCGTCATGGCCGGACTTATAGCATTCGGAGGCGGGCCTTCGATCGTCTCGGCAGATGAAGAAACGGCAAACGCACCAACAGCAAATGCAGCCCAATCAGCCATTAATGTATTCAGTGATGTTAGTGCCGGTTACTGGGGAGAGAAGTACATTTATCAATTGGCGGCACAAGGGATCGTAACCGGGAATAACGGAAAATTCCGTCCGAATGATCCCGTAACACAGCAGGAAGCTGTAACGATGGCGATCCGGTTTTTAAACATGCAGAATCAATTAAGCAGCGGTGCTGCGACATTACCGACAAATATTAAAGTGAATGACTATTTTACGAAATATGTTGAACTGGCTTTTCAGCAAAACCTGCTCGACAAGCAAAAGGAATCCGGTTATACGGATCAGAAAGTCATTTGGGGCGCGCAGAAAGCATCCCGCGAATGGATAACCGAAGTGCTTGTCCGTTCCATTGGACGTACCACGGAGGCCAATGCAGCCAAAAATAAAGCGACAGGCTTTGCGGATAACGCCAAAATAACCCCGGACCGTCTGGGCTATGTTAATGTAGCGGTTGAGCTGGGGCTTGCCAAAGGGCTCGCCGGCAACAAGTTCGATCCGCAGGGGGCTGTGACTCGTGCCCAGCTTGCAACGTTCTTCAGCCGGGCACAAGCCTACATTACGACCAATTATGAGAATCAATACAAAGGCTCCATTGCTTCTCTTGAGAACGGTAAATTGGAGCTGTATGCGGATGGCAAGCTGAATTCGTTCAAGCTGGATGCTTCCACGGCATACTTTGCATCCGATTCCGAGAAGAGATTGCAATTCTCAGATATCAATCCGTATACACAAGCCGTGGTGGTTGTTAATAACGGTACGGCTGCCTATGTAGAAATTACGGACGCAACCCAACAGGTGGAGCGGTTCGACCGCACCTATGCAAGGTTGTCGCCCAACAACGTGATTTGGCTGGATACAGGCAGTACCTTTGAGGAGCTAAGCTACGAAACGACTACCGTATTCCTGGATCAGAACGGCAACAAAATTGATCCGAAAACATTGGCAGCAGGCAGCCTGCTTACCATTGAGCGTGAAACCTACAGTCCGCAGAAGAAAATCGTGGCTATTCGCGTGAAGAGCGGCCTGGTTAACAAGGCTGGAGCAGGCGTAGTTCAGAACGTTGACACGGCAAACAAAAAAGTAACGCTCAAGGATAGCACCGGTTATGAGGATTCGTTCACGTGGGATGATGCAACGGTGATTCGTTACCAGAATCAAATCCTGACGCCGGCTGAGCTGAAAACGGGTTTCACCGTGAACTTCACCGTGAAAAACAGCATCTTGCAATCGCTCGAGGTTACGCAAAGCGTCGATCGAACCGTGCAAGCGACATTGTATTCCGTTGAAGATAACGGAAAGACCATCACCTACAAGCGCAGCGGAAGCACACAGCTCGAAACGAAGTTCTTGGCGGAGAAGCCTGAGATCATTATGAGCGGCGTAGTAAAGCCGGTGTTGTCCGATTTGTTGGCTGATTCGGTATCCGGCGATCAAGTGACACTTACCATCAATGGTGAGGAGAGAATCACCAAGATCGAAGTGACCGGGCGTCAGATGGAGCAACTGGACGCGGTCACCATTGTAAACTATGATTCGAAGACGCATTGGCTGACGGTCAAGGATGCCAACAACCAGCCTAGAGTCATTATCCTGGATGACAAGACAAAGCTGGAATCTAGCAACGGAACGACGCTTGACAAAGTGGAGCCGCTGCTTGGCGCAGGGCGCAAAGTGAGTGTGACCTTGATTGGAACCCGCGCGCTGTCATTAGAAGTGGTTTACAAAGTTGAAGGCAAAATCAGCAGTATCAACACGTCCAAGAAAATCATTTCCATTCTGTCTGCGAATGGCAAAGTGGAAGAGATACCATATAACAGTGCTCTGATTGTGGATATCTTCGGAAAATCGAATGCGTCCCTGGCCGATGTACGTGTGGGTGACGAAGTGTCGGCCCAGTTGTCAACCAACCAGGACTACTTGCAGAGCTTAAAGCTCAAAACTTCGGCTCAATTTGAGGTTGTCTTTACGGAGCCTTCGAAGAACCGAATTCGTGTAAAATCGGGGGGGACTACAAGCGATATTTATACCGACAAGGCTACCTTGACGGGAGACAGTGGACAAGCGATCCTGCTTGCAGATCTGCGTCCCGGAACACTTGTTAATATCACACTTCAAGGTACAACGGCCGTTGCCGTTGCCGAAGTCAAATTGACCCTTGGTGAAGTTACGGGTATAGATACTTCCGGTAATATGCTGACAGTGAAGGATCATTCCGGCAACACTCAGACACTGGGTGTAAGCGGCGGTGTAAAAGTTGTTAAGAATGGTTCTACGGCAACGAATTTGAGCACGTTGGTCTCCGGCGATCGCGTAGAGATCCGCAAGGACATTCAAGGCGTCACCATCGTGAACGTCATGGAGAAACTTGAACGTGCATTCTGGCTGGCGAACAACTCGGAAATTCAAGTGAAGCGTAAATCGATTAACGATAATTTCCGGTATGCATTATCTGATAAAGTATTTGTTCATCAAGGTGACACTACTTTGTCCGTGCAATCCCTCAAGGAAAATGATAATATTGTACTGTACTTAAACAACGGTGTCGTTGTAGAGATCGTAAAACAGTAGATTATCTACTTGGGATTGCTCGAGAAACACCGTCTTGATGCGGGGATTTCCGCATCAAGATTTTTTTTTGCGGGAGGGAATTCATATGAATGCGGCAACGGTGCGGCATATTCTGGATACGATGGAGAGCATGTTCCCAGATGCACATTGCGAGCTGGTTCACAGCAATGCGTTTGAGCTGACCATCGCCGTGCTGCTATCCGCGCAGTGCACGGATGAAACGGTGAATAAAGTGACCAAGGATCTGTTTCAGAAATACAAAACACCTTTGGATTATGTATCTGTCCCGATTGAGGAACTTGAACAGGATATTAGACGGATCGGCTTGTATCGCAACAAGGCCAAACATATTCAGAATCTGTGCAGTATTCTGATCGAGCAGTATGGCGGTGAGGTACCGGAAGCTCATGATGAGCTGGTCAAATTACCGGGCGTAGGACGTAAGACAGCCAACGTCGTGGTCTCCAATGCTTTTGGTGTACCTGCTATTGCGGTTGATACGCATGTGGAAAGGGTATCCAAGCGTCTGGGACTGGCCGGCTGGAAAGATTCCGTGCTGGAAGTGGAGAAAAAGCTGATGAAGCGGGTGCCGCGTGAGGAATGGACGCTGACACATCATCGCATTATTTTTTTCGGAAGGTATCACTGTAAAGCCCAAAATCCGCAATGTCAGGTGTGCCCTCTGCTGGATGTTTGCCGCGAAGGAAAGAAGCGTATGAAAACCTCAGCAGTCAGGAAGAATAAGGAACAAACGAAAATCAGCAAGAAATAGACAAAAAAGAAGTTCAGCCGATTCGGTGTGATGAACGCCTTCGAACTGCCAGCGAAGCAGACGAGATCTTTAAGTTAGAATATATCGCTCGCCTTTGTCTCCGGATTTCTATCTCAGCCCCAAAAGCGAATGGAAATCTGGAAATAACAGTGAACGGGATTGACTTCTTCGCAAATCGGGAGAGGACGGCAACCTGAATCAGCATGAGCCAAATTTAAAAGAGGATGGGATTACACATGAAATGCATCTCTGTTTACACCGACAATTTTGAATTGTTCTCGGATATTTTTGAACATGTGGTGGAGAGCCAAAGCCAACTGAGCGAAAACGAAGAACAAGAAGTTGAAGGTGTTACGTTCAGCCACTCCGGGGATGCTCCGGAGCATTATTTGGAGCGTATGTCGCAAAAGCCGGAAGTGGTTGTTATGCGCGATAAATCACGCGGTCTGACTATTCTTCAGCACGGGAATGTATTTGAAATTTTGATTCCGGCCGAAGAAAATACCGTTGTATCTTAAGAGCTTCCCATTTTAATGTTTTAAAATATTGGATATCCTGGCACTAGCATGGAACAAGAATGCAACTTCATGTTTCCTGTTTGCGTCAGTCGTAATGGTCTTTGGACAAATGGCAGGCAAGGAAGAGATATCTTCCTTGGCCTGCCATTTTGCATATACTTGGAAGTGTGATTTTGCAAGAATGGGCTCCGGATCAAAATGCAATGATTCCTTTACGAAGCAAGCGGTGATAAAATAAAATGATGTGAATCATTTGTGTCAGAGATTGAGAGATCAATGGACAGGAGCGAGAAATGACATTGAAGTTGATTGCTGAACATGAGATTGGATATAACGTTTCGGAACTGGCCCAGGTTCGTGACCGATTCCTGGAGTGGAATGATGAATCCTCCTACACCTTGGCTGAGGATTTAATACGCAAGGGTACAGGCGGTGAGCTTACGCTTGCTTTTTGCGGACATTTTTCTGCAGGGAAGTCAAGCATGATTAATGCACTATGCGGCAAGAAGGTACTGCCGTCGGGTCCGGTACCGACAAGTGCGAACGTGGTCACGATCCGCAGCGGTGAACCGCGGGCGCTGATCCATCGATCTGCTGCGGATTCGGGTGAACCTCTAACAGTCACGATTGACGAACTGGCTGAATATTGCAAGGAAGGCAGGGAGTATTCCGCGATTGAAGTATGGGATGATGTGCCGCTGCTTGGCGAAGCTGGCGTGTTGATGGATACCCCGGGAGTGGACTCAACGGATGACGGACATCGGCTTGCCACGCATTCAGCCCTGCATATGGCGGATATCGTCTTCTATGTGATGGATTACAATCATGTGCAGTCTGAGAGTAATCTGATGTTTGCGAAGAGTTTGTCGGATTGGGGGAAGCCGCTTTACCTGATCGTGAATCAGATCGATAAGCATCGTGATGATGAGCTTACACTGGCTTCTTATCTGAATGACGTAAAAAAAGCCTTCGCTCAGTGGAAAATCACATATAAGGGGTTATTGTGCACATCTCTTAAAGTCCAGGATCATCCCTACAATCAATGGGAAACGCTGAAGTCTTTAATCGGTGAACTGATATCCCATAGGGAACCCTTGTTACAATATAGTGTATCCTGCTCTATTCGGCATGCTGCCGATCAGCATGTGGAGGCCTATACGCGCAGTCATCAGGAGGAGAAGGAGCGGCTGCTTGAGGAGATGGGCGGCGAAAAAGCGGCTGCCGCGCTGAAGGCGCGCTTACAGGAGCTGGAGGATCAAAAGCTTGCCGAGGAGCTCCTTCCGGAAGTCGTTCGCAGCAAACTCCGCAAAGAAGCGGATACTCTTCTGGCGAATGCTAATCTGACGCCGGCGGATGTCCGCGATTTAAGTTTGTCCTTTTTGGAAAGCCGCAAGAGCGGCTTCAAGGTTGGTTTTCTATTTTCAGGAGGGAAGACGGAGGAGGAGCGCCGCCGCCGTCTGGAGGCTTTCCATCATCGGTTGAAGGAACAGACAACTGCTCAGATTGACTGGCATTTGCGGACCTTGTTCCGTAAAAGCGTGGAGCAGCATACCGAATGGAGCGCGAATTGGGAGAGTTTGATGGATGCTGAACTCCCGACGGTTCAGGAAGATATGATTACACGCACGGTGAACCCGGAGGCAACGGTGTCCGGTGAATATGTGCTGAACTACAACCGGGAGCTGGCCGAGGAAATCAAGGGCAGCTATCGCCGAGCCGTACTGGCGCTTGCCGACCGGCTCATGGCGGTGTTGACGGACGCTTCCGCCGTCCGTCTGCTGGAGCTGGAGCGCCAGGGCGCGGAGCTCCTGGCGCAGTCCGCGGCTTCCGCCGGCTACGCGGCCCTGCAGCAGGCGGAAGCCGCCCGCGCGGCCGAGCTGGCGCAGCTGCTCCCGCCGCGGACCTCCCTCACCCCCGGCCTCCTGCCGGAGGTGAGGGAGCCGGAAGGGCAGCCCGCACAAGCGGCTGCCCGGGCTGGTGCCCCAGCGGCGCAGCCGGGGCACGGGCGCACAGCGCCCCGCCGCGCCGCTGCGCAGGCGGCGGCCCCGCAGCGGCGCCAGCGGCTGGAGGCCGCGGCAGCAGAGCTGCGCGCTGCCGCCGCGCTGCTGGCGCCGCATCCCGCGCTGGCATCGGCCGCGCGGGATTTAACCGCCCGCGCGGATGCGCTTGCGGGCGGCTCGTTCACCCTGGCGCTGTTCGGAGCGTTCAGCGCCGGGAAGTCCTCCTTCGCCAACGCCCTGCTTGGCGAGTCGGTCCTGCCGGTGTCACCGCATCCGACAACGGCGGCGGTGAACCGGATTGTCGCACCGGCTGATGGGAATGCCCATGGTACTGCAGCCGTGCGGATGAAGAGCCGCGACATGTGGTGGGACGATCTGTTGTATTCGTTCAGCGTATTGGGATTGGAAGAGCCGAATCCGGGGAATTGGCGGAGCGTAGCGGAGGGATTAACCCCAGGCGGCATTCATCCGGCAGGACTGCCGCATTACGGATTCCTGAAGGCAGCCGCCTCCGGCTGGAATGAGATGGAGACGAAACTGGGTACCACGGAAACAGTAGAACTGGCCGAATACCGCGGCTATGTAGCAGATGAAACCAAGTCCTGTTTTGTCGACGGGATTGACTTGTATTACAGCTGCCCGCTGACGGAGCAAGGGATCGTACTGGTGGATACGCCCGGAGCCGATTCCCTGCATGCCCGTCATACCGGTGTAACGTTCAATTATATAAAGAATGCGGATGCCATTGTCTATGTCACCTATTACAACCATGCCTTCTCGAAAGCGGACAGACAATTTCTGTCCCAGCTTGGTCGGGTGAAAGACAGTTTTGCCTTGGATAAGATGTTTTTTATCGTCAATGCGGCTGATCTTGCACAATCCGAAGAGGAGCTGGAGGAGGTTGTGAAACATGTTCGCAGCAACCTCACCGCAAGCGGAGTGGGCAGCCCGCATATATTCCCCGTGTCCAGTTTGGCTGCACTGAGCAGCAAGCAGGATGAGGATGAAGACACCTTGGCGGAGTCAGGTTTCCCTGTCTTTGAACAAGCGATCAGCCGATTCGCTGTGGAAGAGCTGCCAAGGCTGTCACAACGTGCGGGTTATGACGAGATAACCTCGGTGCGGAATCGCATCAGCGCTTGGGCGGATATGGCTGCCCAAGATGAAACCACGCGCGAGCGTAAAATCACTGAGCTCAAAGAGGCTCATGTGCAAGCTTTATCTACCCTGGCCGCGTTGGCTGAGCACAACATAACCCGGGAAATATCGCAAGAAAGCAGCGAGCTGCTCTTTCATGTACGGCAGCGGCTGGACTACGCGCTGAATCGTTTTTTTCAGGAATCCTTTAACCCTTCCGTACTTCGGGAAGACGCAGGCCATCTGAAAGCGGCATTTGCGGCCTGCGGCCGTGATCTGATGCGGACACTGTCCATTGAGCTGGATCAGGAATTGTGGGCGACAACGCTTCGTCTGGAGCAGGCCGGCCGCACATTAACCGAAGGTGCGGCTGCCAAGGCAGCAGCCGATATGAATGGCATGGCCGAGGGCTTGTCGCTTGGGATTCGGCGGGAATCGGACTGGGAAGCGCCGGCACTTGGAGAAACGGAGCTCCAAATTCAAGGAGATTGGTTATCCTACTGGTCGCTGTTTAAAAACCCGAAGCATTTCTTTGAAGGCAGCGGCAGCTCCAAACTTCGTGAAGCAGCCGAACCGAAGGTAAAGGAAGCGATAGCGGATGTAGTCGCCATGCGTGAAGAACAGTTAACGGATCACTATGTACAGATGGGCGCCCTTTCATTGAAGCATCAGGTATCGGTATTGGAGGAGCAGCTTAATGAATCCATGGCTGCCATCATCAGTTCCCTGCAGGATGGTCAATCCCCGATGATGTGGAGAAAACTGGCTGACGAATTGGATGCATTGTCCGCGACTGTGCAGCATGAGCGGACCTGATCAGGTTAATCGTCTGACTAAGAGTGCATATCTTCCGGTTCAATAAAAGTCCCACAAGAATAGCTGTTGTGCTCTTTCGCGGATCTCTGTCTGTTGCGAACCTCAAATTTACATGTTTTCTCTAAAAAGACGTCCCGTGTGCCATCTTGGCGGGGCGTCTTTTGTCCTAATTAAATTAGATTTCCAAGATTAGCAGAGGCATGTCAAGGGATGGGATCGCGTCTTTTTATCCGTTCCAGCGTTCGTCACTAGGATGAAAGCAGGTTAGGATTTTACCCTTTTGTAAGCATGTTCAAAAAAGTCGAAAAGAGTGGATGAAGCCTGATGGTTGTAGGGACTGACAATGTGATTATATCCCCTAGTATTTATGAGAATTCCCGATGATTTAATCATGAAACAAAGATAAGTTATACTATTTGCCGCCTTTAGGTCCTTTTGGCTCATTTATGACGGTTTTCCCTCTTTGCCGCGGGTTCGGGTCGATGATAAACTTCATAAATGCTACATAACCTGAACGAAAATAATCCAAAGGAGGATAAACATGAATGTTCTCAGGCAACTGCAGGGCTTCTTTTGGGAAAAACGAAGTTATCTTTTTCTTTCCATGCTGTGTCTGGCGATTGCAACCGCATTGGGACTCGTCTATCCGCAGCTGTTGAAAGTGCTGATCGACGATGCAATCAAGCTGGAGAATTACGGGATCGTACCGCAGCTCGCACTTACAGTGCTGGGTGTGGTCATCCTTAAAGCCTTCATGCAGTTTTTGCATGGATTCTTTGGAGGGAGGCTGGGTAATTACCTGGCATACTCGCTGCGAAACGCCTGCTATGAAAAACTGCAATTTCTATCATTTCGCTATTATGACACGGCTCGGACCGGGGATTTGATGTCGCGGCTTACGGGGGATCTGGAAGCAATCCGGATGTTTATCGGGTTCGGCTTTGCCCAGCTTCTTAACTTAGTATTGATGGTGACCTTTGGTTCCATCATGATGTTTACCATCAGCTGGCAATTAACGCTGGTTACTTTGGTAGCGATGCCATTCCTGGTTGTGGCAGCCCTGAAGTTCGAATCCAGGATCCATCCGGCGTTCCAGGAAATGCGTCTTGCGCTGAGCTCGCTGACAACCGCGGTTCAGGAGAATATTACGGGCGTTCGAACCGTTAAATCCTTTGCACGCGAACCTCACGAAGTGGAGAAGTTCTCCGAACGGAATGAGCGCTACAAAACCAACCAGATATTTGCCTCTTCGCTATGGGCACGCTACTTCCCGATGATGGAGCTGTTTGCGAATATCAGTGTCGTCATTCTGCTTGCAGTCGGCGGTGGCATGGTTATCAAAGGCTCCATGACCGTGGGGGAGCTGGCAGCATTCTTCACCTTGATCTGGTACATAATCGGCCCTTTATGGGGAATTGGCTTCCACATTAACAACTATACGCAGTCCAAGGCTTCCGGAGAACGTGTGCTGGAGCTGCTGAATCAGCCGATTGATGTGGAAGACCGCGAGCGTGCGGTAGACCTGGTGCCAAGCGAAGTGAAGGGACACGTCGTATTTGATAACGTCACCTTCGCTTATGGCAATAAGATGGCTGCCGTGAAAGATATTAATCTGGATGCGCGTCCCGGCTCCGTTATTGGTTTGCTTGGCGGAACGGGCTCTGGTAAATCGACAATCATTCAGCTCTTGATGCATGCCTACAATGTAAATCAAGGCAGCATTAAACTGGACGGAGTCAACATTAATGATATCAAGGTGCGAAGTTTACGGGGTCAGATCGCCACGGTATTCCAGGAGACATTCCTGTTCTCGTCCAGTATTCGAAACAATATTTCTTACGGGATGAAAAACGTCAGTATGGAAGAGATCATCCGGGTAGCCAAGCTGGCCAAAGCTCATGAGTTCATCATGGAGATGAAGGACGGCTACGATACGATTGTTGGCGAACGGGGAATGGGACTCTCCGGTGGACAGAAGCAGAGGATCGCAATAGCCCGGGCTCTGCTGAAGGATCCGAAAATTCTGATCCTGGATGATGCGACCAGCGCAGTGGATATGGAAACCGAGCACGAAATTCAATCCGGCTTCCAGGAAGTCATGAACGGCAGAACGACGTTTATTATCGCTCACCGGATTTCCTCTTTACGCCATGCGGATGAAATACTCGTTCTGGATGAGGGGAGTGTTGTGCAGCGCGGCAAGCATAACGATTTGATTGCAGTGCCAGGACCTTATCAGGATGTATATAAAATACAATATGCGGACCTTATCGCCAAGCAAGCTCAATCAGGCGGTACGCAAGGGCAGGTGCAAGCATGAACTCCAATGTAAATACTGAACCGCATCAGAAGCAAAAGATTCCCAGGATGAAGAAAAACTCGGAAGAAACCAATGAGCGTTTTGTATACAAGGACGATGATGCGATTGAAAAACCGTTTAACTGGACACAGCTGACTCGGCTGATCTCGTATATGAAACCTTATGCCAAACAGATTCTCCCGTTGATCGGACTGATGATGGTCATCGGCACCATAACGAAGCTTGCCATTCCGTTCTTAACCAGTTTGGCCATTGACCGGGCTATCGAACCCAAGAACGGGAACCCGAGTCTAACCCTGCTGTATCAGATTACGATAGCCGTTCTGGTGATGTATATCATTCAATGGGTTGCAGGGATATTCCGGATCAAGTTTACGAATATCATCGGTCAGCGAGTGATCTATGACCTGCGAGCAGATCTGTTCCGGCACATTCAGCGTCTGTCCTTTAATTTCTTCGACAAGCGCCCAGCTGGTTCGGTTCTGGTCCGGGTTACGAATGATGTTAACTCCTTGCAGGATTTGTTTACTAACGGGGTTGTCAATCTGATCATCGACTGCGTGCAGCTGGTAGGTATTGTGGTCATTCTTCTGTTAATAAACTGGAAGCTTGGTCTAGCTGTTATTGTTACCGTACCGATCATGTTCTTCATCTCGACCAAACTCCGTGTACGCATTCGGCGTGCATGGCAGGATGTACGGATTCGGAACTCGCGGATTAACTCCCATTTGAATGAATCGATTCAGGGTATCCGCGTGACCCAGGCCTACACGCAGGAAGAAGAGAATATGAAGTTTTTTGATAACATGAATATGGACAGCAAGAAGTCTTGGGATAGAGCATCTGCTATGAACCAGGGCTTTGGGCCGCTCATCGAAATTACCGGTGGCTTCGGCTCACTGATCCTGTTCTGGCTCGGTGCGACCTTGATTCAACAAGGCGAGCTGACCATTGGTTTGTTAATTGCCTTTACTCAATATGTAGGAAACTTCTGGGAGCCGATCAATCGGCTTGGGCAAATGTACAACCAGCTGCTTGTGGCGATGGCCTCCTCTGAGCGTATCTTTGAATTTATTGACGAGAAGCCCAGCATTGATGATGAGCCCGGGGCAAAGAAACTGCCCACGATTAAAGGGGATATCAAGCTGGAGAACGTGGTGTTTGAGTATGAAAAAGGACGCCAGGCCCTTAAAGGCATCGACCTCGATGTGAAGGCAGGTCAGTCGATAGCACTGGTCGGCCATACGGGATCGGGCAAGAGCACCATTATCAATCTGCTTAGCCGTTTCTATGATATAACGGATGGCAAGCTGACGATTGACGGGTATGATATTCAGTCGGTGACGGTTGAAAGCCTTCGAAACCAGATTGGTATCGTGCTGCAGGATACGTTTATATTCTCGGGAACCATTCGGGAGAATATCCGCTTTGGTCGTCTGGATGCCACGAACGAAGAGATTGAGGAAGTCGCCAAGGCTGTCGGTGCTCATGAATTTATCGTTCAGATGCCTGGCGGATATGAAACCGAGGTGGAAGAACGCGGAAACATGCTGTCCATGGGTCAGCGGCAGCTGCTGTCCTTTGCCAGAGCACTGCTTGCCGATCCGCGGATCCTGATTCTCGATGAAGCAACAGCCAGTATCGATACCGAGACGGAACTGAAAATTCAGGGAGCCTTGAAAGTGCTGCTTCAGGGCAGAACCTCCTTCATTGTGGCGCATCGTTTATCAACAATTCGGCATGCCGATCATATCGTTGTGCTTGACCATGGCGAGATCATTGAAGAAGGAAATCACAGCCAGCTTATGCAGAAGCAGGGGACTTACCATGGGTTGATTGAAGCTCAATACCGATTTTTGTAAAAACGGCTTAACAAAGGTTTAACAAAACCGACACAAATGTAAAAAAAATGTCGCTTGATACTTGCAATCTTCTTCATAAACTTACAAAATAGATATAGAGTTTACTCAGAATTCATAGAAGAAGGGAAGCATGAGGGTATAATGAGCATCGAAAGCGTATTATCTGCGCCTGCACTGCTGATTCGAAACTTTGAGAAGAATGATTTGGAAGCTGTCACATCCTTGATGCGAGAACTTAATTATCCGACCACGCTTAATGTTATGCGCGAACGGATGGAAGCGATGAACGACAATCCGTTATACGGCAATCTGATTGCAGAGGTTAATGGCGTTGTTGTTGGTATGATCATGCTTCGTCAAGTCAAATCCTTCACTATGACCGAACCGGTCACTCAAATCACTTCGGTTATTGTAACCTCAAGCTGCCGCGGCCAAGGAATTGGCAAACGACTAATACGCGGTGCAGAGACATGGGGAAGACAGCATGGTAGCCACCTCTTGTTTCTCACAAGCGGCAACCGGGAAGAACTTGCTCCCGCACATGCATTTTATGAACATATTGGATTTGAAAAGGCTGGATACCAGTTTAGCAAAAAACTGTAACCTCGTCTTTTCATTAAACCCATCCCTCCCCGGGATGGGTTTTTTCTTGATTGGTGACTTAAACTTTTACGGCATGTATCCGATATAAGATCATATTAATAGTTTCGTTCATAAGACACAGGATTCAATCAGGAACCAGGACTTGAGTGTGACAAAAGCGGATTAATAGGAAGTAGGAATCAAAGGCTACTTTTCCAACAATTGTAGGATTGCTGAAGGTATCAAATGTGTTACAATGTGTTCGTACCTGATTACAAAAATGTAACTATTGTTTGATCGTCCTACACCTAAGAAGTTCACACCAAAGAATGGACGGTCAGGCAAACTCTACAACTACGAGCATAGGGAGATGAGTATTCATGAATAACCAGTGGATAAAGAAAATCGCGGGTGGAAGTATTGCTGCTGTACTGGCTGTTGGCATTATGCTTCCAACTACGGCGTCTGCCGCACCTGCTGAGAGCAATAATTATTTGAACTGGCAGCAAAAGATTCAAAAATTTCTAGAGAGCCAAGGTTATGAATCACAATTCAAATGCGTAGTTCAGAAGCCGCAAACGGAAAAACCTCAGACAGACAAGCCAGCTGTTGAAACTCCAGAAGCAAGCAAGCCAGAAGCAAGCAAACCAGAGACAAGCAAGCCAGAAGCAAGCAAACCAGAAGCAAGTAAACCAGAGACAAGCAAACCAGAAGCAAGTAAACCAGAGACAAGCAAACCAGAAACAAGCAAACCGGAAACGAGCACACCAGAGGCTAGCAAACCGGAAGCAAGCAATCCATCTACTACACCGTCCAAGCCTTCCGAGTCGACAGGTACCACGGAGCAATCCAATTTTGCTTCCGAGGTTGTGACGTTGGTGAATAAAGAACGTGCAAATGCAGGTCTGAAGCCGCTGACCGTACATGCAAAACTGACTACGGTAGCCGTTGATAAAGCAAAAGACATGAGTGACAACAATTACTTCAGCCACACGTCCCCGACGCATGGCTCGCCATTTGATATGATGAAAGCTTACGGTATTTCCTTCGGCTATGCTGGAGAGAATATTGCCAAGGGACAGCGCACACCACAAGAAGTGATGAACTCCTGGATGAACAGCCAAGGACACCGTGAGAATATCCTTTCTCCGAATTTCACCATGATCGGTGTAGGATACTACAACGGATACTGGGTTCAAGAATTCATTAGCCAATAAGCAATTAATATCATTTATATGAATCAGGACTGCCCCGAGCACGTCGTCAGACTGCGTCCGGGGCAGTCTTATTTGCGTGTTGCGATTTGCAAATTTTTTATAGAAGTCTTAAGGTAATGTAATGAGGAATTTTGTAGGGGGAATGTCATGAAATCATCTGCATGGATATGGCGTATTACTGCCTCCGTTTCGGTTATTGTAACGATTGTACTCATTCTGGGTTTTGTGTATGCTTTCAAGGATATTAATAATCCGCAAGGCGAGCCTTTGTTATCCGGAGGCGAACCAGAGATATCCGACGAAGAGGCAGCACCGGCGAAACCAGATCAAGCGCCATCCCTTCCTGCACTGCCGAAAGATCTGAAGGTAACAGCCATCGGAGATTCGCTTGCCAAAGGAACAGGTGACAACTCCGGAAGCGGGTTTGTACGTCGAAGCGTCGATCAGATGAACGGTGACGGGCGAACAGCCAAACTTCTGGCTAATCTGGCTATCAACGGAATGACAACCGAGGGGCTCCTGCCGAAGCTGGACGATAAAGGAATACAGTACGCGTTGAAGCAAGCAAACGTCATCATGCTCTCCATCGGCGGCAATGATATTTTTCAGGGGAGCGATTTAATGGAGGAGGCGACCAGCCCCGATGAGCTGGAGCTTGATCCTGCGAAGTTAATGGGGGCATTGCCAATGGCTTCCGAACGTTTGCAGGCGATTTTGGAAAAGATACGTTTGATCAACCCGGAGGCAAGAATTGTCTATGTCGGTTTGTATCATCCCTTTTCCGATTTGGAAGAATTGCTGATACCCGGCAATATCGTTGTTTCTGCATGGAATCAAGCGGCCATGGAAATCGTGAACAGGGATCCCAATATGACGTTGGTCCCGACATTTGATCTGTTCCAGCACAAGCTAGGCGAATATCTGTCGTCGGATCACTTTCATCCGAATGGTGCAGGATATCAGGCTATAGCGGATCGAATTGTGCAGGGAATGCTCTAGTCACAGAGACATGTCATATGGGGAGTTGGAATCGATGAATGAACAAGCGCAAGAAATCGTACTATCCGTCCAGCATGTAAAAAAGAAAATCGGTCGAAAATGGATTATACATGATGTCTCCTTTGACGTCCGTGCAGGAGAAATTTTTGGATTCCTCGGTCCTAACGGGGCTGGAAAGACAACCACAATCCGCATGCTGGTAGATTTGATTAAGCCGTCATCTGGTATGATCAGGGTATGCGGGTATGACGTCAACCGTCAGCAGGAACAGGCACTGCGTTATATTGGATCCATTGTAGAGAATCCTGAAATGTATTCCTACATGACGGGATGGGAAAATCTCGAGCATTTTGCACGGATGCAGCCCGGCATCGATCAGCACCGGATTGAGGAAGTTGTAAACACCGTGAGGCTGGACCGAAGGATTCACGACAAGGTGAGCACGTATTCCCTGGGGATGAGGCAGCGCCTGGGGATTGCACAGGCACTGCTTGGCAGGCCCAAACTGCTTATTCTTGATGAGCCGACCAACGGTCTTGATCCGAAGGGGATCAAAGAGATGCGGCAGTTCATCCACCAATTAGCCGCGGAAGGGCTGGCGGTGTTTGTATCGAGTCATCTACTGAGCGAGATTCAGCTTCTGTGCAGCCGTGTGGCGATCATCAGCAGTGGAAGAGTGCTGGCGGTCGGTGAGGTTGACGAATTGATTGCAGGCAATAGTGATCATGTGATCTGGGATCTTAATCCGGCAGTGCAAGGGAAGAGGATTTTGCAAAAACTGGATTATTGTGAGATCGTTAATCATCCGGAGGAAGTGCTTGACGATAATCTGCTGGCAGGCATGTCGCCGGAAGCTGTTGTGACCCGAATCAGCTCGGATAATACGTCAAGGGCAGTGGAACGCTTGGTATCCGGGGGTGTACAGGTCCGGGAAGTTCACCGGATCAATCCTACGCTGGAGCAGCTGTTCCTGCAAATGACGGAAGGTGAGAGCATTGAGTAGTCTTTTGCCTCTGATCAAGAATGAGTGCATTAAGATCATAAAACGGAAGCGCTTCTATGTTGTCCTGCTTGTTCTGCTTGCTCTTGTACCCATGTTTACTTATGCCCAGATGAAATCGGCGGAGCGGAGCCAGGAGAAGTTCAACAGTGACTGGCGGCTTGAGCTTCAGCAGCGGATAACGGATAATGAGAATTCACTCAGCAGTGACAGGGTGCCGGATGAGTGGAAAAGATATCGTCTGATTTTTATTCAGCAAATGCAGTATTATTTGCAGCATGATGTGAATCCTAATCAACCAAACGGGGTTACATTCACGCGGGAGTTCCTGAACAATGCGATATCCCTGTTTATCCCGCTGCTCATTATGGCCATTGCATCGGATATTGTATCCGGCGAACGGACGACAGGAACCATCAAGATGCTGCTTACAAGGCCAGTCAAGCGCTGGAAGGTGCTGCTGAGCAAACTGATCGCCCTGATCATGTTTACATCTCTGATTGTATTGTCCACTTATATTATTGCTTATCTGATATCCGGTCTTGCCTTCGGGTACAAGGGATTTGATATACCGGTATTCACTGGCTTCCAGATCGTTGGCTCTGAGGTGGATATGTCAGGAGTTCATGCCGTGCCCCAGTGGAAGTACCTGCTGATGCAGGGCGGTTTGGTGTGGTTCGTTGGCATCTGTATAGGTATGCTTGCTTTTATGGTGTCGGTGCTGGTGCGCAGTACGGCGGCCAGCATCGTGATTATGATGGCGGCTCTGATTGCGGGCAATATATTGACCAATATGGCCTCGGCCTGGAGCAGTGCGAAATATTTGTTCATGGTGAACCTGAATTTGACAAATTATTTGGCAGGCAATTTGCCGCCGATTGAAGGGATGACATTGAATTTTTCCCTTATCGTATTGGCCCTCTGGGCGGCTTGTGCGGTTATTGTTTCATTCAGTGTCTTTACGAGAAGGGATATCTTGAATTAAAATGGACAAAGCATGAAACATTTGTTTGCATTTTTTTAGAGAACAGCGTTCTTCTAAAATATTGAACGAAGAAATACACTCGATACGTGAAATTGAAGGAGGAGCATGAATGGTCGAACAGATCGATATGTTTGCAGAGTCATCAAAGAATGGCGGTAACAGCCGTTCAGGATACGATGCTGACGACATTCAAGTGCTCGAAGGCCTTGTTGCGGTACGCAAACGGCCAGGCATGTACATAGGGAGCACAAGCTCGTCAGGCTTGCATCATCTGGTTTGGGAAATCGTGGACAACGCCGTAGACGAGCATTTGGCCAAGTACTGCTCGAGAATTGAAATTACATTGCATAAGGACGGTTCCGCGACGGTATACGATAATGGGCGCGGAATTCCAACAGGAATGCACAAGACAGGCATACCAACCCCGCAAGTTGTATTTACCATTTTGCATGCCGGGGGTAAGTTCGGAGGCTCTGGGTACAAGAAGTCCGGCGGTCTTCACGGAGTTGGCGCATCGGTTACGAATGCGTTGTCCGAATGGCTGGAAGTTGAAATTTACCGCGAAGGTAAAGTTCACCGCCAGCGCTTCGAATACTGGCAGGATGCCAAAGGGAAAGAGCATGTCGGTGAACCGGTAACCGGGCTTGAAGTGCACGGCAACACCAACAAAACGGGAACGAAGATTACGTTTAAACCGGATGCGCGTGTATTTACTACAGGCACGCATTTGAATTACGACACGCTTGCAGAGCGCTTGCAGGAAATCGCCTTCCTGAATTCAGGACTTCGCATTGTATTAAAAGATGAGCGAAGCGGAAATGGGGAAGAATTTTTCTATGAAGGCGGCGCAAGCCAGTTCGTACAGTTTTTGAATGAAGGCAAGGATGTACTGCACGATGTGATTCATTTCTACGCGGAGAAGGATGACATCGAGGTCGAAATCGCCCTTCAATATAATGCCGGTTATACGGAGACGCTGGCCTCATTCGTAAACTCTATCCCGACCCGCGGCGGCGGTACACATGAGACGGGTTTTAAGACGGCTTATACGCGCGTGATGAATGATTATGCCCGCAAGAACAATCTCCTGAAGGAGAAGGATAAGAATCTTGAAGGAAACGATCTGCGCGAAGGCATGATGACGGTCATCAGCGTCAAGATGGCTGAGGTTGAATTCGTCGGTCAGACGAAGGATCAGCTGGGAAGCGCCTCTGCCCGCAGCACCGTGGACAGCATCGTCACCGAGAAGATGCAGATTTTCCTTGAAGAGAATCCTCAGGTTGCCCAGACGCTGCTGAAGAAAGCCATTCAGGCGTCTAAAGCCCGGGAAGCGGCTCGTAAAGCACGCGATGAAATGCGCAGCGGCAAGAAACGCAGTGAAAGCTCGAACCTTGGCGGCAAGCTGACTCCAGCGCAATCGAAGGATTTTTCAAGAACCGAATTGTTTATTGTGGAAGGGGACTCCGCAGGAGGCTCTGCCAAGCAAGGACGGGATTCGAAAATCCAGGCCATTCTGCCTCTTAAAGGGAAACCGATGAATCCGGAGAAGTCGAAGCTTGCCGATATCTTGAAGAATGATGAATATCGTGCGATTGTCTCTGCGATTGGTGCGGGGATCGGCACGGAATTTACGGCTGGGGACAGCAATTATTCGAAGATTATTATCATGACCGATGCGGATACGGACGGCGCTCACATTCAAGTGCTGCTGCTCACGTTCTTCTACAGGTACATGAAACCGCTGATTGATGAAGGCCGTGTCTATCTTGCGCAGCCTCCATTATATAAAATCGCCAGCAAATCCGGGAAACTGGAAACGATTCGTTATGCCTGGACAGAAGGGCAGCTGGCTAATTACCTGAAGGAATTCAAGAATTATGAGCTGCAGCGTTATAAAGGGCTGGGTGAGATGAACCCGGAACAACTGTGGGAAACAACGATGAACCCGGAATCACGGACCTTGCTGCAGGTGCAGATCGATGACGCTGCCAAGGCGGAGCGTCGCGTGTCAACGCTAATGGGCGATAAGGTGGACCCTCGCAAGCGCTGGATTGTAGAAAATGTAAACTTCGCGGAGTTTGAGGAATAGAAGGTGAATGAATGAGTTTATCGGAGCAATTTTTACCGGCTTATCTGGAAGAGGTTGTAGGTGATCGATTCGGCAGGTATTCCAAGTATATTATTCAGGATCGGGCAATCCCGGACGTTCGTGACGGCCTGAAACCCGTTCAGCGGCGAATTCTGTACGCCATGTACGATTCGGGTAACACACCGGATAAACCATATCGTAAATCGGCGAAAACGGTCGGAGATGTGATGGGTAATTATCACCCTCACGGGGATTCATCGATCTATGAAGGCATGGTCCGTATGGCCCAGCCTTGGAAGATGGGGCATGTGCTGGTGGACGGTCACGGAAACTGGGGTTCCCAGGATGATGATCCGGCTGCAGCGATGCGTTATACCGAAGCAAGGCTGTCATCCATTGCGATGGAGCTGCTGCGGGATATCGAGAAGCGGACCGTGCTGTTTAAGGACAATTTTGATAATACGGCCAAGGAGCCGGTTGTGCTGCCTTCACGGTATCCGAACCTGCTCGTTAACGGGGCAAGCGGAATTTCCGCAGGCTTTGCCACTGAAATTCCGCCTCACAATTTGCGGGAAGTGATTGATGCTTGTATTGCCGTCATGCAAAAGCCAGAGATTGAGCTGGCTGAAATTATGACCTTTATCAAAGGTCCGGATTTCCCGACCAGCGGCATCATTATGGGCGGCGAAGGCATTCTGGATGCTTATCGCACAGGTAAAGGCCGCGTCTATCTGCGGTCGAAGACGGACATTGAATCGCTTCGCGGCGGCAAGCAGCAGATTGTGATCACGGAAATTCCTTATCAGGTCGTTAAATCGAGGCTTGTCACCGCCATGGAGAACATTCGGCTTGAGAAAAAAGTCGAGGGCATTGCCGAGGTGCGGGATGAGAGCGGCCGCGAAGGGCTGCGCATCGTCGTTGAGCTGAAGAAGGATGCTGACGCAAACGGAATTCTTGCTTATTTGTTGAAGAAAACCGATCTGCAGATTACGTACAATTTCAATATGGTTGCCATCGTGAATAAAACCCCTCAGCAGCTGGGGCTCAAAGCGATGCTTACTGCTTATATCGAGCACCAGCGTGAAGTTGTCACCAATCGCACGCAGTTCGAGCTGGAGAAAGCGGAGGACCGGGCGCACGTATTGGAAGGTCTGGTTAAGGCCCTCAACATTCTGGACGAGGTTATTGCGGCGATTAAAGCCTCCAAAAACCGTCAGGATGCACAGAACAACCTGCAATGGATGTTCGGTTTCACGGAGCGTCAGGCCGATTCCATTCTGACTTTGCAATTATACCGCCTTACCAACCTTGAAATTCATTCCCTGCAAAAAGAGCTGGACGAGCTGACGAAAAAAATCGAGGGTTTGCGTGCGATTCTGGACAGCGACAAAAAGCTGATTGCTGTCATTCGCAAGGAACTGCTCGAAATCCGTGAGAAGTACGGCATCGAACGGCGTTCGGTCATTCAGGAAGAAGTGGAAGAGATCAAGGTTAATCTTGAGGTGCTGGTTAATGCCGAAGATGTGCTCGTAACGTTGTCGAACGAAGGTTACATCAAGCGCACCAGCATGTTATCTTTTACGCGCAGCGGCGGTGAGCTGGGAAGCTCCGGCGTGAAGGATGGCGATTACATCACCCGTCTGTTTGAAGTCAACACACTGGAGAACTTGCTCATCTTTACAAGCCGGGGGCAATACTTCTTACTGCCGGTCCACCAGATTCCGGAGTACAAATGGAAAGATGCCGGCACCGCCATAGTCAATGTGATCCAAGTGCCAAAAGAGGATAACATCGTATCCGTCATACCGGTATCAAACTTTGAAGATCCAGGCAAATCGCTGGTATTTGTAAGCCGCAAAGGCCAAGTGAAGCGCACCGAGCTCAAGGATTATGCCACGAAGCGGGCTGGTGCGGTCGCTGCTGTCAAGGTTGCAGCGGATGACAGCATTATCCAGGTTGTCATGAGTGATGGCCATAAAGATATTGTGCTGATCTCCAAAGAAGGAATGAGCATCCGATTCAATGAACAGGAAGTCAATGCGATGGGACGCGTGTCCGGTGGGGTTCGGGGTATCCAGCTCCGTGACGGAGACGAGGTTGTTGCAGCTTTATGGGTGGAGAACGACGAGGGTGAGATTCTGACGATCACCGATCTGGGTTATGGCAAGCGCAGTCTGCTGCTGGATTACCAGGCTCAAAGCCGTGGCGGCAAAGGGATGGCTACGTTTGAGTTCAAGGAAGGCAAGCGGGTGAAGCCTAACGGCAGTGCCATTGCCGGAGCATTCTACTGCCGGGAACCTCTGCAGATTATGGCTTACAGCGAAGATGGACAAGCCTATCCGATTCATACGGAGCAGGTTCCGATCGCAGAACGGAAATCGATTGGCAAGCTTCTTGCCGATGTCGGCAAAAAAGGACAGATTGTGGATTTGGTCAATCTGCCCATTACGGAGACAGGCAAAGAAAGTTGAACATAGATTATCTAATCAGCATAATCCTGAGAGTGTAAGATGGACAATAAGCACCTTCGATGATATTTTGTCGAGGTGCTTTTGTTATATTCTGCGTTTACCGAAAGAGGACATTTTACATTTATACTATTTGACATATGTCTGGCATTGTCGAAGTTGAGTGAACCTTGAAATACGCCGTCATATAAGGGATATCAGGTTTTGTCGCTTGATTGGAAATTATATTTTTTAACGAAAAAAGAAGGATATTGCGAGGTCTCCCGCGAAAAGTTAATCCTATAAACTAATATGAAAAGCATGACTTCGGTGGAATTCTTTCGTTTCGAGTTTGACCACAACACGCTTGTGATGATCGATCTTGACAGACATAACGGAAAGGACGGGATAATATGCATACTGCCGAATTTGCCAAAGTGTGGTCCAAGCTGGCCAAGGATTATAAACTCCATATGGAAGCCGGATTAGCACCTACATTGACGGAGCCACAACTGATGGTGCTGGAGGTGCTTGCAGAGCAGAAGCGGATGAAACCATCCGATTTCATTCCATACTTGGCAACAAGTCCGGCTGCTGTGACGATGCTGCTGGACCGGATGGAGAAGAACGGATTGATCAAACGAGAGCGGGACGTGCATGACAGACGGATCGTGTGGGTTACGATATCCTATAAAGGTCGCGAGGAATATACGCGGGGGCTGCAGGTAAGGGAAGAGTATCTTTCCCAAATTCTGAACCGCATATCATCCCATAATCAACAACTGCTTGTCTATCTGTTAGGAAAAATCAACACAGCACCACAGGAAGTTTTGGTAGAAGCATAGAGTGAAAAGCCCCTGAGCGAGACTACACTTTGCAGCTCACGCGTGGGGCCAGCCACGTTTAGCCCTACCCTAGCAAACCATCCTGGTGCCGGAAATTTCATGCGGTATTTGCTTGTAAGGAGAGACGTTGCCCTATTCTTCGGCAAGCTGTAAGCAATGTAAAGGAATAACATATTGCTTTCATTTCCATAATCGTTAAGTAAGACAAAAAAACGAAATCCATTAGGAAGGATTTCGTTTTTTGTGATTTTATCGGTAAGCTTGTAACGCCAGCTCCAGTTTATCCAGGGAGAATGAGGTCCAGGGATACACGGGAGGCGGCATCGAGTGTATGGAAATGTCCTCTTTGGTAACGGGGTGAGGAAATCCAACCAGCACAGACCATAACGCAATTTGCTGACCCGCTTTATTCACCTTGCTGCCATATTTCTGATCCCCGAACAATGGATGCCCCGCATGATTAAGCTGGACACGGATCTGATGTGGTCTGCCCGTGTGTAGCTCGATCAGGACAAGACTGAAGCCTTCCGAGGTTTGGAGCACCGTATAGTCCAGAATGGCTTCCTTCGCTCCGTCAGTGCCTTCTGAAGTCACATGGACGGTATTGGTCTTTGCATCCTTATACAGCATATCCACGAGTCGGCCGGAAGGCTTCGAAGGAATGCCGTGAACGACCGCTACATATTGCTTGCGGAAGCTGCGGCTCCGAACTGCTTCGGATAATCGGGAAGCGGCTTTGGAGGTCTTGGCAAATACCATTGCCCCTCCAACGGGACGGTCAAGTCGATGCACCAGACCCAAAAATACGTTGCCGGGTTTATTAAAGCGCTCCTTGATGTCCTGTTTTAGTATGGTCAGCATGTCGGGATCTCCGGTAGCATCCTCCTGAGAAGGGACATTCACCGGTTTAGCCACGCCTAACACATGATTATCCTCGAACAGAATCGGTACGACCGGGTACACTGCGGATTCCCGTCTGCTCATCGATTTAGGACTCCCATCGACCCAGGATGCCGCAAGGCAGGTTCATGCCGGTTCGAGTGATCGGTAATCCGATCTCGCCTGCACTGATCGTACCGCCGTACTTCGGTTTCATGGTCATGGTCAGCATGTTGTTCAGTACCGTAGGGGAAATGCCGGTCGTATAGGAGTTAATCAGCATAAACAGCGGATTATCGGATACGATGTTCATGCAGCTTTCCAGGAACGGGTACAAACTCTGTTCAAGCTTCCACGTTTCCCCGCTAGGTCCGCGGCCATAGGAAGGAGGGTCCATAATAATCGCATCGTATTTATTCCCCCGACGCTCTTCCCGCTGTACGAATTTAAACACATCATCCGTAATATAACGGATAGGGCGATCGGCAAGGCCAGATAATGCAGCATTCTCCTTAGCCCATTGGACCATGCCTTTTGCAGCATCGACATGAACCACCTGTGCGCCTGCAGACGCTGCAGCAACCGTAGCACCTCCGGTGTAAGCGAACAGGTTCAGTACGCTTATCGGCCGACCTGCCGCTGCGATCTTGTCCATCATCCAGCGCCAGTTGGCAGCCTGCTCCGGGAACAGACCAGTATGTTTAAAATTGGTGGGTCGAATATGAAATTTCAATTGGTCGTACGAGATGGTCCACCGATCCGGCAGCTGCTTTTTCATATCCCACTGACCGCCGCCGGACGAACTGCGGTGATAGTGTCCGTGAACACTGCGCCATTCTCCGTCTTCTTGCTCAATCGGCCATATAATCTGCGGGTCCGGGCGTCTGAGAATGACATCTCCCCAGCGCTCGAGCTTTTCCCCGCCCCCGGTATCGATAACCTCGTAATCTTGCCAATCCTGAGCTACATACATGTTGAAAACCATCCTTCAAATAGTCATTTAGACTATATTGTACAACATATTTGAAGATGAATGCCACCAAGGATTAGGCGGATCGCTCTAACCGATTCGCATGATGTGGTCTTTGGAGTAGAGCTTAGCCCAGTTCTTCAAATGCTGGATGGAACCGGAACTCTCCATGCAGGCTGTGGAGTGCCCCTTCCTGAAGCTCAGCAACCATGAAAACTTCGTCCGAAACGGTAAACTGGGTCATCTCCATCCCGTAGTTCCTGGCCTGTACAAAACCGTACCTAGGATAGTACGACGGATGGCCGAACAGAAAGACAAGGGGATAGCCAAGCGACCGACACCGCCGTTTACCTTCTTCGATGAGTTTGCCGCCAATTCCTTGACGTTGAAATTCCGGAAGCACAGCCAGCGGCGCCAGTGCGGCGACAGAATGGGCATGACCTCCCTCCCAAAGCGCGGCCTGGCTAAACATAATGTGCCCCGTAATCTTCCCGTTTTCTTCCGCAACGATGGACAGCTCCTGCTGAAAGGAATTATCGGCACGCAGCCGTTGTACCAGAATGGCTTCTTCCTGTCCCGGAAAAGCACGGGTGAGAAGGGTGTGTACCTTCTCGTAATCTGCTCCAGTTTCAGTCCGAATGTTCATAGATATCTCTCCTTAAAACATAAAATGGGTTATCGTTTCCGATGATCCGATGCGACACCGACTCTAAAATTTTGAACATCGTGCGCACGGCTCCCTGTGCGCACGATGCGTGGTTCGGGGTATGCTTCTGATGGCTGGTTGGCCATAACAAAGTGCGAGTCACTCGGGCTTCTTTTCAATCTCAAGTCCTTCAATGTGTTTGCGTTTCATTATGCTGCGTTTCTTCCGATTCTCTTTACTCTCAAATACGATGTCAAGATCATAATCGCCCGGATACAGATCCTCTGCTGCAATGTAAGGCTTCAGGCGTTTATGGTTAATCCTCATTCTGTCCTTCTGTATCAAGACGCCTACATTACCCCTTGCATCTATAGTTTCATACACGGTACCGCTTCGTTTCAAATAAGGTACATAGACTCGATCTCCGAGATGGAAGGGAGAGGAAGAGGAGGCTTCGTCCCCACTCGCCTTGACGTCCGTTAACTCGTTCGGCTTGACTGGGGGAAGGACAGGGAGTTCCGGTGAGCTCGATTCCTCCAAGCCTACGGGATCCCTGCTTTCTCGATGTACAACGGCTGTATTGCCGCTGGAAATTCCCGCTTCCGTGATTTCGCGTGATCTGGCGATAATGGCTTCAGGAATGCCCAGCTTGGCTGCGATGACAAAGGCATAGCTGTGGCCGGCTTCCCCGATCCGGAGGCGATAGAGCGGCTCCAGCGTATCGGCATCGAATTCCATTCGTGCGTTCTCAAAGCCTGGCGTACGTTCCGCAAAATTTTTGATTTCGGTAAAATGGGTGGTAACCACAACGGTAGCCTGACGTTTATGCAGTTCCTCCAGGATGGCAATGGATAAGCCTACACCTTCTCCCGGGTCCGTCCCGGATGCCATTTCATCCAGCAGCACGAGCGTTGAGCGGCCAGCCGTCTGCAATATGTCGCGGATGTTGCGAATGTGTGCAGAGAAGGTGCTGAGGGCATGCTCCAGGCTCTGCCCATCTCCGATATCCACGGAAACCTCGTCAAAGACGGCACAGTGGCTGTCTTCCGCTACAGGTACCAGCAGACCGGATTGAACCATCACCGTAATGAGTCCAACCGTCTTGATCGCCGAGGTTTTACCGCCCGTATTAGGACCTGTGATGATCAGTGTTTTGTAACGGTTCCCAATGGTGAAGTCCAGCGGCACCATGGAAGAGCCGATCAGCGGGTGAACGGCCGATTTCAGGAGGATAAACCCTTCCTGGTTCAAATGGACATTGCGTCCGCCTATGGAAATGGCATATTTGCCCCTTGCGATAATGTAGTCATAGATCCCGACCGTATCCGCGTTGGTTCTCAGTTCGAATTGATACTGCTCCGTGAGTGCGGTCAAATCACTCAGAACTTTGGTTTCTTCCCGTACCTCGTCCGAATGAAGAAGGTTCAACTCCACTTGGAGTCCCTGCAGGTCAGATGGTTCAATGAATACCGTCTGCCCGCTTGCCGATTCGTCCAGAATCGATCCGTTCACGAGTTTGCGATGCTCCTTCTTGATCGGCAGCACATAACGTCCTCCTCGCTTGCTGATGACACTCTCCTGCATGATCGCTTTATAACGGCTCATAAGGCTGTCGAGCTTCCGCTTGATCCGTTCCTCGGTTACGATTATTTTCTTGCGGATTTTAGCCAGATCTTTGCTGGCCTGGTCCACGACGCGGCCACCGTGAATGCTGCGTTCAATTTCGGACAGCAGCGGCCCCAGCTCATGCATGGAGGAGGCGTAGGAGCTTATCGTCGGTGCGATGCCGCTCTTGGCATTCATATATTGAATGAGCTGCCGGCAGCTTCTCAGATACTGGACCATATTCCCGAAATCTCGTTCAGACAGCACATATCCTGTGCCGAGCAGATCTAAAATCATCTCGACTCCTTCCAGTGATGGAATGGGTACGCTCGCTCCGGTATGAAGCAGAATTCTTGCTTCCTCGGTTTCATTCAATTTATGGCGGATGGCTTTCATTTGGGTGAGCGGCGCCATTTTCCGTATATACTCGATACCCAGGTATGAAACGGCAAAGCGTTCGAGATCGGTGCGAATATTCTCATATTCTAATTTGTTTAATGCAAATGGATTCATGGTTTTCGGTTCTCCTTTATTCTGGAAATGAGTGTCATGCAACGCAAAAAAGGGCGGAAAGTGAACTACTAAGGTTCACTTTCCGCCCATAGGCCGTTATTCTGATGGGTACGGTGTGATGGGATAGCTCCAAATAACCCCTGATGTAGCAGAGGGGAGACCCAAAAAATCCGCGCTGAACTCAGCACGGATCACCATATCATATCGGAATAAACCCAAAGGGGCTTCAATTGATATCCGCAGTTCTTAACTAATTCAACGGACGAAATGAATAACCATCAAAAAATAAACATAGCCCTAAGCAGGGAATGTCCATAATTTTCCATTTCGACCCATATGAAATTTGGTTAGTTAAGAACGACCACCGACATCAAAATCTCTCCTTTAGATCAGAGTATGGGATAACTATATCCATAAACAGGTCCAGAAGTCAAGATAGAAAATCGGATACGCTCCAGAAATAAACTGTGATATGATGGAATTGTTATTCTTTTACTAATATTTAGTGAGGAATATGTGGTCATGAGATTATAAGACATGAGGAGCTGTTTCCATGGGAAAAATGCTGACACGTAGTGAGGTTCCGATTGAAGCTACCTGGAATCTGGATGATTTATTTGTCTCGCAAAACGAATTTGAAGCGGGTTTAAAAGCGCTTGAATCGCAGGCCGCTGAATTGACAAGATTTAAAGGCAAGCTAGGTGAAGGTGCCTCTGTTCTTCTGGAATGCCTGAACGAACAGGAAGTTTTGATGGAGAGCATCAGCAAAGTCGGGGCATATGCCAGACTTCGACAATCCGAAGATGGAACCAACCCGCTTAATTTGGCAAATTCGGCGAAAACCGGTGATGTGTTATCCCGCATCCAGTCCTCCCTGACATTCATTGAATCGGAGCTGCTGGATCTTGAAGAAGGGATTATCGATCAATACATAACAAACAACCAAGGGCTCGCCCCTTACGCCCGAAGCTTGAATCTGCTGCTGGAATCCAAGCCGCACCGCCTGAGCCCTGAGACGGAAAGCGTGCTCGCATCACTCGGAGAGGTGCTCGGTTCGCCTTACCGCATATACCTGCGCAGCAAGCTGTCGGATATGACTTTTGATGATATCCAAGTGAACGAAGATACGAAGCCGGTCTCGTTCCGTTTATACGAGAATTCTTATGAGATGTCCGAGGATGCACAGCTTCGCCGTGAAGCCTTTGCTTCATTCTCGAAATCATTGCACGGCTCTCGTCATACATTTGCTGAAGCCTACGCCACGGAAGTGAAGAAACAAGTAGTGCTTTCTCGCCTTCGCGGATACGATTCCGTAACAGATATGCTGTTGAAGCCGCAGCAAGTGACAATGGAAATGTACAACAATATTCATGATACCATCCTGACGGAGCTTGCTCCTCATATGCGGAGGCTCATGAAGCTGAAGAAGCGTGTGCTGGGACTGGATCAAATGCTGTTCTGCGATCTGAAAGCACCGATGGATCCGGATTTTAATCCAAGCGTAACCTATGAAGAGGCTTGCTCGACCATCTCTCAAGCGCTGTCGGTTCTTGGGCCGGAATACGGTGAGATCGTTGAGTCAACGTTCACCAAGCGCTGGGTGGATTACGCCGACAATATCGGTAAATCCACGGGTGCCTTCTGTTCCTCCGTTTACGGTGTGCATTCCTATATTCTGATGGCATGGGCGGACAATATGCGAAATGCCTTTACGCTGGCGCATGAGGTTGGGCATGCAGGTCATTTGATGCTGGCTGCCCATAATCAGAGCATCACGAATGCCCGTCCTTCGATGTATTTCATCGAAGCACCTTCAACGATGAACGAGCTGCTGCTGGCGGATCACTTGCTCAGTCAATCCGAGGATAAGCGGATGCGCCGGTGGATCATTCTTCAACTGCTGAGCACGTACTATCATAATTATGTGACACATCTTCTCGAAGCGGAGATGCAGAGAAGGGTATACCGTCATGCGATGGCGGATGAGCCGATTACGGCAGATAAGCTGTCTGAGCTTAAGGGTGCGGTGCTCTCGGACTTCTGGGGAGACGCAGTGGAGCTGGATGAAGGCGCAAAACTTACCTGGATGCGACAACCGCATTATTACATGGGGCTTTATCCGTATACGTATGCAGCGGGATTAACTGCTTCAACAGCGGCAGCGCAGCTGATTCGTGAGGAAGGGCAGCCGGCCGTAGACCGCTGGCTTCAGGTTCTCAAAGCCGGAGGCAGCAAGAGCCCGCTGGAATTGATGGCGATGGCAGGTGTGGACATGTCCACGTCCGAGCCGATTTCCAAAGCGGTAGCTTATGTAGGAACTCTGGTAGACGAGCTGGAATCCTTATACGAGTAGAGCGATATTCGCTCATTGAACAAAAGGGTGGTCCACAGCCTGCATTGGCTGTAGATCACCCTTTTTGTGCGGATGGAGACAATAAGTCCTCATATTACTTATCCTGATCCATCTTCATTTAGCGTACGTGTCGGAATGGTAAAGTAGAAGGAGGAACCAAGCTGCTCCCGGCTCTCAACGCCGATGACACCACCCATTAGCTCGACCAGCTTTTTGCTTATCGCGAGCCCTAGTCCAGTCCCGCCATATTTACGATTCAGGGAGGGATGAAGCTGAGAGAATGACATGAACAGCTGATGCTGCTGCTCGGCCGGTATGCCGATTCCGGTGTCCTTCACTTGGAAAGCAAGGGTGAACTCCTGAGTTCCCGTTCTGTGCAATCCCTCGACACTCATCGAGATGCTGCCCTCATTCGTAAATTTGATTGCATTGCTGATCAGATTAACAAGCACTTGCCGCAATCGCAAGCCATCGCCGATGATCACATCGGGAACCGTGGTGTTTATGCTGCACGATAGCAACAAACCTTTTTCCTTGGCCTTGGCCGAGAATAAATCGACAATGCTCTCAAGCAAAGCTTGTACATCGATCGGCTCAGAATTGAGGGTCATATTGCCGGTTTCGATTTTGCTGAAATCCAGGATCTCGTTCAGAATGTGCAGCAGGGAGCCGCTGCTTTCCATGAGAATATCCGTGTAATTACGCTGATCCTCATCGAGCTCGGTTGTCTTCAACAGTTCAATCATGCCGATAATTCCGTTCATCGGTGTTCGCAGCTCATGGCTCATCATGGTCAAAAACTCCGTTTTTGCTTGATCGGCTCGTTCAGCATTCTCCTTAGCCCGGATGATTTCTTTTTCGTCGGTGATATCGCGGAACACCATGACAGCGCCCTTGCGTTCACCCTGATCCCAGATCGGATTGACCTGGTAATCTGCAAGAAAGCTGGTGCCATCTCCGCGCCAGAGTACGATCTCGGCTCTTGAAAGCGGAGTTCCCTGCCTGACAGCCTGTACAAGCGGGGAATCCTCGCCCCGATAGAAGGTGCCGTCATGGCGAATCTCTTTTACAATCTGATCACAGGGTCTCCCGATGGTGGTAAGGGGCTCGTAATCAAGCATGGCTGCACCAGCCGGATTGATGAATGCGACCTGACC
The DNA here is from genome assembly GCF_003184205.1 of Paenibacillus sp. Cedars. Lineage (NCBI taxonomy): Bacteria > Bacillati > Bacillota > Bacilli > Caryophanales > Paenibacillaceae > Paenibacillus > Paenibacillus sp. Cedars. Next base: position 3,466,935 of record NZ_CP020866.1, on the reverse strand, counting down.
GTGAATATCCAGTCCAATAATCCCCTCGGATACCGTGTTAAGCAGCAGGGATAACTCCCGGCTGAGTTTCTTGATCTCTTCCATGGTGCGTATACGTTCGGTAATATCCCTTGTAATGCCGTAGACGCCAACCACTTCATCATCCACAAAAATCGGAATGTTAATGGTATTGATCTCGATGGGATGGCCGTCCTTATGAATAATGGTCAGATCATAGCTTTGCGGTCTGCCTTCCTTCGCCAGGTTAAAATGGTACAGCGTGCGAGCTATATCTTTTTCCGCTACAATCGGTCCGAAATACATGCCGACTAATTCGTCCAATGTATAACCCGTCAGCTCCTGCAGGTTGTGGTTGGCCGTTAAATAATCGCCGTCCAGATTCATGGAGTAAACGGCAGATGGATTGTATTCAAAAAGAGAGCGGTAGCGCTGTTCATTCTCCTTTAGTTTAAATTCCATCATTTTGCGTTCGGATATGTCACGGGCAATCGAGATAATCTCGTTCCTCTGATTGTCCTGCGTGCTAATGTACTTGCAATTGACTTCAAACCAGATGTGCCTGCCATCCTTATGTATATAGCGGAAGGTGATCGGTGTGAGCAATTTCCCGACCAGGCAGCTGCTAAAATACTCCTGAAGCGAGGGAATATCCTCGGCGTACACATAATCAAAAGCACTCGTACCCACCATCTCTTCCGGACGATACCCGAGGAGAGAATAACAGGAGGGGGAGCAGTATAAAAATGTTGAACATTCGATGGTACTTCTCGATATAAAATCAAGCGAGTTTTCGGTGATGAGTTTGTACTTGTTCTCATTGTCCAGCGACTGCTGTTCAATCAATACCTGCTCGGTAATATCCTGGGCCATACCCACCATCTCAATGGGCCTGCCATCGTTCGTAACGGAGACCTCCCACTGCGCTCGGATCGTCCGAATATGTCCGTCATGAAGCTTGATCCGATAGATGACTTCATCGGCTGTACCGACAAGAGCTTTTCTTACGATGGACTCTACGCGTTCGCGGTCTTCCGGTATGACCATTGCCAGCAGTGAATCATGATTTGATTCGATAGTGCTGATCTGGTATCCATAGATTCGCCTCATTTCCTCGCTGTAGGTTAACGTATGCGTGATCAAGTCCCAACGCCAGGAGCCGATCTTGGCGATTCGCTGCGCCTGGGCTAATGTATCCTCATCGATTTTACGCTTGGTTATGTTGCGCGCGATGGCAAGGACTTTCGAAATCTCGCCTTTCGTTCCCCGTATCAGCTGGAAGGACGTTTCAAACCATAAATAATGGCCATTCTTATGGCGGATACGGCGTATGAAACTATGGTCATCCGAAAATAGCTTTCCGGGTTCCTTCATTTGTTCAGAATCAACTTCATGATAGAAGGCTGCTCGATGCTTCCCAGTCATTTCCTCCTGGGTATAGCCAAGTATGTCTGTTGCAGAGGGTGAGATGTATTCAATGATTCCGTCTTCGCTGCTAATGGAAATTAGATCTTGTCCGCTCTTGAAGATGAGTGCAAGCAATTCATCATTCTTGATGACCGGCAGAGAAGTTACTTTCTGGACCGTTTCTTGTCCAAGACAGCATAATATCCACGGAGCCTCTCCAGGTGAAGGATGCTCAAGCAGCGATATATCCACGGATACCGAAAATCTGCTGCCATCCTGACGAATGAAAAAAGAATCTTTTTTTAGACGGGATGTTCTGTCATTAGTTAAAGATTGTAGTGTTTGGTTGATGGATAGGTCGGATAGCACTTGGATTTCGGAAGGTTTGCGCTGCAACAGTGCAGAACGCTCCGATTCGATAAGTTCGCAGAACCGGTCGTTGACCTTAACTACCTGCTCGTCAACCGCAGAAATCAGGATTGCCCCGAGGGGCAGCTTGTTAAACATCTGTTCCCAGACCCAATCTTCCGCTGCGTGCGTCATGATATCAGTTGCCTCCCTGAGCTAAGCTTATACCATCTGATCATAGTGGATAGGATCACTCTATCGCAATAGATATTCCCAAATTTCAATATGAACTTGGAAATAATGGACATATGAAAGCCAACCGATAAGAGAAGCAATCTTATGGCTGGCTAAGGTCCTAAGGTCGAGCTAAAAGGTAGATCCGTTCTCAATGAAATATAATAGGATAGGATGCTGTTCCGATCCGGATGCTATTTGTAGAGCAATACGCGATCGTCCATGTTTTTGTCAAAATAATGCCCGGCATAGGAGCAGGCGGGGATGATTTTCAGCTCTTCCTCGCGCGCATAATCTATGACCTTGCGGACAAGCTCGTCTGCAAGCCCTTGTCCCCGAAGACCTGGTGAAATATAGGTATGGTCGATGCTGATCACACCTTCTCCTTGAGGGGAGTAGGAGATTTCCGCTACTGTTTTTCCGTTATCTTCAAGAAAAAAACCTCCGGTTCTAGCCTGTATACTTTGTTTATCCATGATGTTCTGCCCTCCTTATATTTGGTTGTACTATACCCGTATTTGGCATGGATTAAACGGGAATAGCAGGTAGGCGAACACCCTTGGCGGGCCGTTTGCATACAATGCGATTAGAAGATAATGAAGGAGGAGCATCATGAACAATTATACCAATCAACAGCAAATGCTGTTTCAATGTGACCATCAGTTGGTGCATTCCATGAAGAAGCATAGAGAAAACGCTCATGCAGCCATGAAAAATGTCATGAATCGCAAGGTAAGAGTCCATACGATGGATGATGAAGCTTTTGAAGGTACAGTCATTAATGTAGATGCAAAGAATGTGTACATTCTTGTAGAACAAGGAAACAGAGGATTCTATCCCGGTTATCCTCCCTTTGGGCCCAATCCTAATGTAATATTACCGCTTGCATTGTTCAATTTATTGGCTGTCAGCTTGCTGTGGTAGCAAGCAGAAGAATCTGCAGTTAACGCTGCAGGTTCTTTTTTTATGCGAAGGTATTGAAAATTATTGTTTACATACATACAGTATGTATGTTAAATTGGATTCATCCCAAATATAAGGAGATGTTTCCCATATGAAGCTTCAAGGATTTTATCCCGTTATTATGACAAAGCAAATAGCCGAAAGCGCAGAGTTTTACACGCGGCTATTTGGATTTGAGATTGTTTTTGAAGCCGATTGGTATGTAAGCCTGAAATGGGGAGAACAAGGGAAGAACTCCTATGAACTCGCCTTTTTGTCTAAAGATCACCCTACGGTTCCTTCCGCTTATCAGGCGAATGTACAAGGACTGCTTCTAAATTTTGAGGTGGCGGATGTTGATGCGGAGTACGAAAGGCTTATAATAAATGAGAAGCTGCCGCTTCATCTGGATATTCGGGACGAGGAGTTTGGCCAACGGCATTTCATTACCAGCGACCCGAATGGGGTGCTTATCGATGTTATCAAGATCATCCCGCCTTCACAGGCCTTTCTGGAGCAGTACAACGAGGATGTATGGTCATCCGACGAGAGCGGAGCTGGAAAATGAGTGTGTTCATCCCTGCATGATTGTTTTGTTAACGGAGCTGGCATATCTTCTATCGGATGAAATAAAGCCGCTTGCGTCTGAGTGTTAGGGCTGGTATCGTCGAATTTAATATCAGTATTTTTGTATAGGAGAGAACCTGCATACTATGAGAAGAAGCAAAAGCGAGACCCATGAGACCATTCAACTGCTGCTGAAGGTAGCCAGAACCCACTTTACGGATAAGGGTTATGCGAATACAGCACTGGAGGAGGTTGCTGACGAAGCCAAGGTTACTCGCGGCGCGCTGTACCATCATTTTAAGAATAAACAAGGTTTATTCCTTGCCGTGCTTGAGTTAGTGCAAACGGAAATTGCAGATCGGGTAGAACAGGAAGCGACTAGTTCAGAGGATCCTTGGAATCAGCTGCTGCTTGGCTGTCGTGCCTTTATCACTGCCGTGGTAGAACCGCAAAACAAGCGAATCATGCTTATTGACGGTCCCAGTGTTGTGGGCTGGGAGGCTTGGCGCGAGATGGACGAGCAGAATTCAATGACTCATCTGAGAGAGCAGCTGGTCTTGATGCAGGAACAGGAAATTCTGAAGCCGGTTCCTGTGGATGCATTAACCCATGCCTTGTCAGGGGCGTTAAATGAATGCTCGCTATGGATCGCACAGATGCCGGAAACGGCTGGAGGCCTTCAGGAAACGATGGATGTGATAACAGGAATGCTCGAGGGATTCAGGATGAAGTCCTTGACCTGAAAGCCATAAGCGAAGAGAATTAAGAGAAACCGATCCTGAACCAGGGTCGGTTTTTTGGCCTTGTGGATCTCGTAATGATTATTATGGGGCGTGAGGAGTGAAGGGGCGTTTGCAGAGACCAGGTGAGCCGTAGAGTAACAGAGTAAGCAGTAGGGCGACAAGGAATAGGTGAGCAATAGACACAAGGTAAGTAGAGCTAAAGAATGGGCAGTAGGGTAACAGGGTGAGCAGTAGAGTAACAGTATAGGCAGTAGAGTACAAGGTAAGCCTTAGAGCAACGGGGGAGCAGTAGGGTAACAAGGAGAGCAGGTAGAGTAACAGTGTAAGCAGTAGAGTACAAGGTAAGCCGTAGAGCAACGGGAGAGCAGTAGAGTAACAGGGTGAGCAGTAGAGTACAAGGTAAACCGTAGAGCAACGGGGGAGCAGTAGGGCAACAAGGAGAGCAGGTAGAGTAACAGTATAGGCAGTAGAGTACAAGGTAAGCCGTAGAGCAACGGGGGAGCAGTAGGGCAACAGGTGAGCAGTAGGGCAACAGGTGAGCAGTAGAGTAACAAGATGGGCTGACGAGCAACAGGGTGAGCAGTAGGGCAACTAGATGAACAGTAGAGCAACAGAGTGAGCCGTAGGGCAACTAGATGAGCAGTAGAGCAACAGAGTGAGCCGTAGGGCAACTAGATGAGCAGTAACGCAACAGAGTAGGCAGTAGAAAATCTTACGGACCTCATGGCCTTTATATGCTAATATCGTGCTCTATTCCAAATCTAACGGACCAGAGATACGCTATACAACCATAATCCGCCTTGAATCCCCATTTTTACTGTTTATTAGGACTCTGGTGTCCGTTAGTTTTATAAAAGAGGCGGATATTTTCGAATAACGTCTGCTTAGTCCGTTAGAAATTTTGGTTCTGGTTCGAAGCATACGTTGGACAAATGACTGTAGGCATGATAACGCTTAAGCAGTGGTATCGATTTAAGTGAGTGGTTTTAGGTGAAATGATCCGGATGCAGAAAAACTCCAACCTTTGGATAGGGGTTGGAGTTTTGGTTTGGATACATGGAATTACTCTTCACGATCTTCAATTGCAAGGGTAAGTTGTTAGTATTTGGACGGTAAATTTGGACCCAACATTGTGTGTGATCAGGACATCTGATCCGTTGTAAGATCCAACCAGTCCAATTCTTCTTTTGTCAGCTGAATAAGAGATCCTTCATCACAGGATTTTAATTCATCTGCTGACTGTGCACCGATTAGCGCACAGGTTGGGAATGGCTGGTTCAACACGTATGCCAAAGCGATCTGTATGGCTGTCACATTTTTGGATGCTGCCAGTTGTTTGGCCCGCTCTAACCGCTTCCAGTTCTCATCGCTGTAGAATACCCGCACAAGGTCAGCATTGTCTCGAATCTCCGGCGTGAATCGGCCGGTGAAGAATCCTCTGGCTTGAGAAGACCAGGAGAGGAGCGGGAATTGCTCGGACTTATGCCAAGCGCAGGTTTCGGCGTCCGCCGAGACACAGCCTTTCCAGAACGGTTCATTCGGCTTGGCCAGACTTAGATTGGGGCTGCTGAAGGAGAATCCGACCAGTCCATTTGCGGCGGCATAGTCATTTGCATCACGGATACGCTCCCATGTCCAGTTGGATACCCCGATGGCCCCCACACTGCCATTCGCAATGTATTCATTCAACGCTTCAATCACTTCGCCTGCTGGAACAGAGGAGTCATCACGGTGCAGCGCGTACAGATCAATGTAATCCGTTTGGAGCCTTTCAAAGCTTATCGTGATATCGTGTTTAATATCTTTTTTGCTGACACGCGGTCCGTTCTGATCGTGATGGGCGCCCTTGGTCAAAATGACGAGCTGTTCACGATTTCCTCTTTCCTGCATATAACGGCCGATGACTTCTTCGCTTTGACCTCCGCAATAGATATGCGCGGTGTCAACGGAATTGCCGCCTATAGCGAGATAGGCGTCCAGATTAGCAGCGGCTTTCTCATACGAATCATGATAGAAGTAGTCCGTTCCTTTCATCAGTGCAGAGACCGGTTTGTCTAATCCCTTGATTGATATATATTTCATATTCATATCCTCCTTGGGGTGTAATTACAGCATAATTACAGCACTATTCTCTTTCGCTCATGGGCGGATTGCAGGCAAGCGTCGATGACTTTCATGTTGTGGATGGCATCTTCCGTCGGGAAACGGAGGGGCTTGTTGTTTAATATGGCTTCGGCCATATGGTCACCCTGCTCGCTGTATGCGTTTGCATGAGGAACCTCGATTTCTTTGCGACCGTCTCCGGTCGTTAAGAAGAAGTTAGCACCGTTCTCGGGCAGGCTGTAGGCGAAGGGGACTTCAATCAGGCCTTCCGTGCCCACGACTTCAAGCGGGTTTCGATACGCTGCCCACATCCCGCAGTCAAACGTAAGAGAAACATCACCTTCGAATTCAATTAATCCGGAAGCCATCATGTCAACATGATCATGTTCCGGCGAGAAAAAGGCTTGGACGGTGACGGCTTCGGGTTCCTTATCCAGTAGAATACGCGCGGCGTTGATCGGATAACAACCGACATCATAGATGGAACCGCCGCCCCAGTCCTTGCGAAACCGGACGTTCCCATGATTGGCTGAACTGTTAAACGTGAACGCACTGCGGATGCCCCGAACCTCTCCGATGGCTCCTGAAGTGATAAGCTCTTTGATCATGTCATACCTCGGGTGGTAACGGTACATAAAGGCTTCAGCTAGAAGCACGCCTGCTTTAGCCGCCGCCTCGGCCATTTCTGCTGCCTCAGCTTCAGTCAAGGCGAGCGGTTTCTCGCATAGAATGTGTTTGCCGGCTTCCGCTGCGCGGATGCTCCATTCTTTATGCAGATGATTCGGGAGCGGTATATAGATTGCATCTATGGAAGAATCCGCTAGCAAGGATTCATAACTGCCGTATGCAGTCGGGATATTTAATTCCTCTGCCGCCTGTGTGGCTTTATCCTGGTCTCGGCTAGCAATGGCAGCGACTTCATTCAGACGGGATTGCTGTAATCCGGGAATGACCGAACGTTTGGCAATGCTGGCACATCCCAGTATTCCCCAACGAAGTTTCTGGCTCATGTTCATCAGCTCCTATACGACTTATTAAGATTATATTGCGATTATAAAAGACAGGAATTAAAATTGATATAATATTATTTTGTATTACGATATAACAATATTGTCATTCAAGGAGCGTTGCGATGAAACGACAAAGCCACCTGCTGACCCTCCCGTTAATGCCGTTCTTCTGCCTGCCGGAATCGGTTGGAATATACCGGGATGAACCGGATCATACCGTAACCCGGGCCGCCGGGTCTTTAAACAATTTTAACATCCATTATGTTGCTTCCGGCAAAGGATGTATTGAAATCGATAATGTGGTTCATACGTTGGGTCCCGGAGAAGCCGTGCTGTATTTTCCTATGCAGGCTCAGCGTTATTACAGCAGCGAGGACGACCCTTGGGATGTGCGGTGGTTCCATTTTTATGGAAGCGGTTTGCAGAATTATTTTATCGAGCGTGGATTTCATAAGAGTCAATTATGGAGCATTCGTCAGCCGTCTGCGTTTGAGGAAGCACATGAAGCTCTATTAACCGAGGCAGAGACCCATCGTATGCTCAAACCCGCACAATTGTCCACGTTGACTTATTCCCTGCTCGCCGTATTCGTAGAGCAGGCTTCCGCGTTATCGGACAATAAATCCAATAGCTCGGCGAACCGAATTCTGGAGCTGCTGCCGATCATGCAGCAGGAGGCTGCGCAGCCGTTTATTCTGGAAGAGTGGGCGGCCAGGCTTGGCGTAACGACCTACTATTTTTGCAAATTGTTTCGCAACGTGATGGAGATGACCCCGATGGATTTTGTAACACGATGCCGCCTTCAGATGGCAAAGCAGTGGCTGCTCGATCACAAGGAAAAAACGATCGGACAAATTGCAGTGGAAGCGGGTTATCCCAGTGTCAGCTATTTTAACAAGCGATTTATGGAGCATGAAGGCATGACACCATCTTCCTATCGTCGCTTATATGGGGTATAGTTATCTATATTACGTTGTCGGGTCAGGGATAGAACTCGACTTAGGTCCAGGTCCTAATCACACCTATGGTCGGTTATGAAAATGGCTTGCCTCTACTACAATGAAGTTAACGAAGGATTTGACGAAATCCGGATCCAAGTGAAATATGTAAATGTATGTGGGGGAAAGCCAAATGACCGATAGCAAAAATATATACGTTCTGCTGACTGATACAGGTACGATGTTTACCAAATTGATTAAACGAATTACTGCCGCACCATATAACCATGCTTCGCTGGCATTGGATGAGAATCTGAATGAAGTATTCAGTTTTGGCCGGAAATGTGCCAACAATCCCTGGAGCGGTGGATTTGTGGAGGAGGATGTCTATGAAGGAACATTCCGACACTTCCCCGGCACGCGCTGTGCTCTCCTTCGTCTCCAGGTGGCTAGTCAGCAATATGAGGCAGCAAGAAGCGTGATTCAGCATTACAAGGATGAAGAGGATGCTTACGGCTACAATCTCATCGGAATGATCGGTGTTCTGATGAGACTCGATATCACACGGGAACGCTCCTACTTCTGTTCGCAGTTTGTAGCCGAGGCGATGAAGCAGAGCAGAATCCACTTGTGGGACCGTCCTTCTTCAGCGGTAACGCCGCATGATTTTTTCCAGCATCCGGCGTTCGAAATCGTATATGAAGGGATGTTATATGATTATCCGCTGCTCGATGAGTCGAGACTGGCCGGGGTCCATTACCCATTGCAGGCCACAGCACGTTAACTATATCAAGGCACCCATACAATCCAGTGAAACCTCTGCCTGCTGCAGAGGTTTTTTTGTATCTCGGGCTCATTTTAATTGTGCATTAGCGCGTGTGATGATGGTCTCGATTTTCTGTTCATATTGGTAGATGCTTTTCTTCTTCGTCAGAATCTGACCGGAGAGGGTTAATAAACGGGACAGGGTGTCGCTGGTTCTGGCAGATTCTTTGGCCTTCACAGCTGCTTTGAAGTTTTTCCACTCGGTTTCCATCAGTTTGTTTGGAGTGGATATAGCACTCTTGTCTCCTTTGATTTTGCTTTTGTACGGATCCATCTCGGATAGGATCGAGCGGATCTTAGCGGCTTTGGACGTTCTCTCTTTCTTGGCGGCGGTAAGCGCAGCTTGTTTGTTTCGAATATCCTGACGTCCCAGGCCAACCAGAATTTTCATTCCGTCGGCTTGTGATTGCAGCAGCTTGGACAGCGATTTATCTTTAAGTTTCCTGGCTGCGGCGATTTGCTTGTTCAGGGCGGTATATCCATTAAACAATGGTTGGTATTTAGTCTTGGCTGCCTGGAGCTGTTCCTCCAGTTTATGGATATGGTCCTTGTCGATATCATTGATTTGCTTGCGTGTTTCCGAAGTTCTGGCTTCATTAGCATATCGAAGAGCGGAGATTCGATCATCCCAATCCATCGCCTGCTTGCGTTCTGATTTAAAATCATCGTACTGCTTGATGAGTCTGGAACCGATGGTTCCCGGAGCACGTTCAGCTGTGGCTTTAAATTGAGCGTTTACCGAATCGGTGAACTCAATCGTTGACGCATCTGCGAAATGAATGGGGGCAGCAGCAAACAACAGAATCATAACAAGGCATGAAAACAGCATTCTTCTAAACATAAACATCGCTCCTTAATTCAAAGATGATCTCCAGCGCAGCAAGTAAATGACGCAGAGATAGCAGGATCCGCGACAAAAAAAGCACCCATAAGAAAGGCGCGGTTAGACGCCAGACTTACGGGTGCTTCCTTCGTAAGAGATTCCGATTCTTTTTTTGTAAATATACGGGAAAAATATGAATTTGTCAAACGTTTATTCCCCTACTTAAGTGAAAACCTTCCAAGTACAGCCTTCCAGGCATCAAAATCCCCCTCCCAAGTGGCCCCTTTCGGTATTTGAATAATGAGAACCTGGTCAGAGAACGATGGGAGCTGCACGATGTGCGGAGCATTGACAAGCATGACAAATAACAGGGTTACGTTTGGGTTTGAGTATGTTTCACGAATAGCTTGATCAATCGTTTCAGCATCTTTTTTATGCGGGATGATCCGCACGAGGAGTGTGTTTTGAGTAGAATTCAAACAGCTGTTAAACCGTTCGATCCTTCTGTCCAGGCGTTCGCGAAAGGCAGGGTAATCAAACAGCGGGCGCTCCTCCGGATCGTTCTTGAAATCATGAAAGGACAAGCAGGAAGAGTGTTTGTCCCGTACATAGTAACAATTCACGGATTTGCCGTAGATGTCCAGATTATCCCGCAGCATGAATTCGCTGAATTGATTTCTAATGACTTTGCAAAATTCACTGGTCGAGGCGAAGTTGAACCAATCCCAGGGCCCTGCCATCTTGCGCAGCTTGTTTCTTCTAAGCTGAACAGCGACTTGACAGTTGTATCCGAGACTGAAAACGGCATCAAATGGAAGATGGGTTGTCATGCTACCAGACCTCCTTAAATCTATCATTTTATATCATATGTATTTTGATAGAGTTGGTATGGGGCAACGACCAAGGGAAGGCGTGGAGTGCAACATTGAGGAAAAGTTACCTGAAAAAACAAGCCGCGAATGTGAACTGCTCCCCAATTGTTAGATACACTCTAACAGTTGAAGGTTCAGTTCAGTGGCACACAGCTCGTTTTTCGTATAATTCATATTTTTCCGAGAATGACAACGACTGTTGAAGAAATAAGAATCTGCTTAATGTAGATTCAAGCTAATTCTTGAATGAACCTGCTGCCATATTATTTCTCTCCGGTTATTAACTTCGCTTCCGCAAATACCGCACCAAAGATACCACCTCCTACGCACTAACGGAGGGTGCACCCTCTTCTGCTGCGTTATATAGGATTTCAACCCGCAGGCTCTTGGGAAGCTCCGTATTTCAGCGGTTTACGGTCTTTTGCTGTGGCGCACATCCGTTGACAGGACTCGGGTCTGGTGATATCCTCCAATCAAAGACGGGGTTTATCCGGGATCAAATGAATTCATCCGTATCTGTCCCCTTGGCGAGGGAGTGAGCTCTCCCATGAGGAACAGTTGCGGCGGCATTTTCTATATACCGTTAGCCTGAAGCTCTTCGTATGAAGAGTTTTTTCTTTATATTACAGCGAAAAGAATGTGATGACAGATGCTGGTTCGATTACGAACCCAAATGAACGGCTTGCTTCAAAGAAATTTATCCGGGGAGTCGATGGATTACCGACAGATCTTGGCTCTGTTCTTCCCGATTCTGATCGATCAGGCGTTTATTATTGGCTTGAATTTGGTCAATACGGCCATGATCAGCTCATCGGGGGTAGCGGCTGTCAGCGCCGTGAACATGGTGGATTCCCTGAATATATTCCTGATCAATGTGTTTGTGGCGGTGGCCACCGGGGGAACCGTCGTGGTGGCGCAGTATAAGGGAAGCGGCAATGCCCTGATGGTATCAAGGGCTTCCGCGGCTACGGTAACTTCGGTTGCGATGATTGCGTTAGGGATTGCTCTGTTGATTATTGGGCTTCACCAGCCTGTTCTGAATCTGCTATTTGGCTCAGCCTCACCTGAAGTGCTTGAGAGTGCGCGAATTTATCTGATCGGAAGCAGCACCTCCTTCATCGGGATTGCAGTGGTGCAAGCGGTTTGCGGTGCACTGCGGGGGATCGGCAAGACCCGGGCGTCGCTTGCGTTGTCGTTAATCATGAACCTGCTCTACGTTCTGCTTAACATCGTATTCATCACGCTCCTGAATATGGGCGTTATGGGGATGACGCTGGCTGTGAACATCGCCCGCTTTGCCGGTGCAGCCTGTGCACTGTACTACCTGTTCAAAGTAGACGCAACGCTCCATATCCGCCTGCGCGACCTGTTTCATTTTCCAATATCCATGCTGCGCAAGATTATGTTTATCGGGCTCCCGTTCGCTGCGGAGCAGATGTTTTTTAACGGGGGGAAATTGTTAACCCAAGTATTTATCGTTAGCCTGGGTACTTACGCAATCGCAACGAACGCCATCGGTTCTTCGCTTGCCGCGGTATTCCAAATTCCAGCGAGTGCATTGTCCTTAACGATCGTAACCGTGGTAGGTCAGTGCATCGGTCGTGGAAATATTGCGGATGCCCGCAAATTCATCAGATCCTTTTTATGGCTGGGCGCATTTTCGCTCGCCCTTATGGGATTGATTCTCATGCCCCTGTACAGGCCGCTGGTGGGATTGTTCAACCCGCCTCCGGAGATTGTGAACGATCTGTTTGTCGTACTGCTGATTAATACGCTGGTACAGGTGCCGTTATGGTCGGTTAGTTTTATACTGCCATCGGCGCTTCGGGCAGCGGGCGACTCCAAATTCACTTCGATTACGTCGATGCTGACCATGTGGTTGTTCCGGGTCATTCTCGGATATATTATGGGGATTGTCCTAGGCTATGGCATTCTCGGCGTATGGCTTGCGATGAATTGCGAATGGGGTGTGCGGGGAGCTATCTTCCTCTGGCGATTCCGTGGAAAGAAATGGTATGCGCATAAGTTAATTTAGGTGATTCTATATGCTTGTTAAGGAAAAAGCCCCGAAACTGGTATTATCCCCTCAAAGTAGACACTCGAAAAAAGCCTCATGTTATCATGAGAATCGAGCGAACTTGGAGGGGGTATTTTTATGGCTAAAAAGGGACAAGTTTTTCAATCGTATACGGAGGAGTTCAAATTAAGAGCAGTTCAATGCTACCTCGAGGGATCTATGAGCTATCAAGCTGTAGCAGACAAGCTGGGAATACGAAGTTGTACACAACTTAAAACGTGGGTGAGAAAATATCGAGATGGAGAGGTATTCGATACGCGTAAAGGCTCTGGTAGTCCCATGAAAGGACGCCCTCGCACGACGTTCTCAAGTATCGAAGAAGAACGAGATTATCTAAAAGCGCAGGTAGATTATTTAAAAAAGCGGTATCCCAATCTGTTAAAGGAGACAGCCTTAGTCGACAGCAAAACTATGAAATCATCGAAGAATTGAGGGACCAACACGGCGTTACAAGGTTGTTAGCTGTTGTGGGAGTGCCTAGAGCCAGTTACTACAAGTGGCGGTCAATGCGCCTTTATCGTAGTAGCCAAAAAGAAGGCCTGGATCAAGAGATCAAAGAACACATGATGGCTACTCACTTGGCTCATCCATATTTCGGTTATCCTCGAATGGTAACGGCTTTGTGGGAAGCTGGTTACCGTGTGAATCACAAAAAGGTATGGCGTTTGATGAAAGAGCTGTCGATTCAGTCTGTGATTCGAAAGAAACGAAAATTATCTAGTTATACACCATCCGTGGTGTACCCTAACCGACTCAAACGGCAATTTCATGCTACTGCCCCGGGACAAAAAATGGTGACGGATATTACCTATATCTCTGACGGAACACACTTTTATTATTTGTCCGTGATTCAAGATTTGTTTAATAATGAGATTGTAGCTTGGCAGATTTCTAGACGTAACGATTTGGAACTTGTACTCGATACCGTCGAGCAGTGGATAAGAAAAAAAGACGTCTCAGAAGCCGTGCTCCATTCGGATCAGGGCTTCCAATACACGTCTCAGGCGTACAACACACGGTTAGAAGAATTCAGCATTAAAGGCAGCCACTCTCGCAAAGCAACCTGCCTAGATAATGCATGCATCGAATCCTTTTTTTCGCATCTCAAAACAGAAAAGTTGTACCTCCTTCAGTGTAAATCAGAAGAAGAGTTACATCAAGCCGTTGAAGATTATATCTACTTTTACAACTACCAGCGTTTTCAGGCAAAACTTAAACAGCGCGCGCCGATTGAGTACCGACACGCGCTGGCTGCTTAGTCTTTTTCACCTGTCTACTTGACAGGGGTATGACCAAAACCGGGGCTTTTTACATATTCTTTCATAGCCGGACCAAGACGGGCCCGGTTAGGATGACTTATAAACCGAAGCGTACGTTTTCCAGCCGCCGTCCAGGTTTTTTACACGGAAGCCATGCTCAGTCAGTATGCGTGCTGCCAAATAGCCGCGCAGCCCTACCTGGCAGGTTACATACAAGGTTTCGTTCTGCGGCAGATCTTTCAAACGGCTGCGCAGGTCGTTCAGCGGGATGTTGATGGAGCCTTCAATATAACCTGCTTCCCGCTCGCTGGGTTCACGCACGTCAATTAAGGTGGCGCCGCTTGAGACCAAGTCGTTCATTTCAAACCATTGTACGGTTTCAACCAACCCATCCAGTATGTTGGATGCAACATATCCGGCGTAATTGATGGGGTCCTTGGCAGAGGAATAGGGGGGAGCGTACGCAAGCTCCACCTCCGTCAGATCCCACACGTTGAGGTTGCCCTTGATCGCTGTAGCAATCACATCGATTCGTTTATCCACCCCATCTGCCCCAACCGCCTGTGCGCCGTAGATTTGTCCGCTTTCCGGATGGAACAGCAGCTTCAACGAGATTGGATACGCCCCGGGGTAATATCCGGCATGAGACAAAGGATGAATGTGGATGGCCTGATAAGGGATATTCATCTGCTTGAGTCGTTTCTCATTGGAACCCGTAGCCGCTACCGTCAGTTCAAAGACTTTGGCAATCGAGGAGCCAAGGGTGCCCTTATAACTGCTGTTTTTCCCATAGATACGGTCTGCGACAAGGCGTCCCTGCTTGTTGGCAGGTCCTGCGAGAGGAATGATGGCAGGGCTTTGGTGAATGTAATCATTCACCTCAATGGCATCACCGATGGCATAGATATGGGGATCGGACGTTTGCATATGGGCATTCACACGAATGCCGCCGCGTTCATTGACTTGCAGACCTGCTTCAACAGCCAGCACATTCTCGGGACGAACGCCAATAGACAGGAGTGTCATATCGGTGGACACAAGCAGGCCGCTGGAAAGCTCGATCCGGCTCCCTCCATCGTGAAAGGCTCGAACACCATCTTCCAGAATTAAACGGACCCCTTGTTCCATCAGATGTGAATGTACGATGGAGGCCATCTCGTAGTCTAGAGGAGCCATGACCTGGTTAGCCATTTCAATGAGTGTTACCTGAATACCATGTTCGGCCAGGTTCTCAGCCATCTCAAGACCTATAAATCCACCCCCAACGACAACGGCCTCCTTCGGCTTTTCTTTCTCTATATATTGTTTGATCCGGTCGGTATCCGGGATATTGCGCAGTGTGAATACGTTGCGGGATTCCGACAGGCCGGGTATATCCGGCACGATGGGCTTCGCCCCAGGCGAGAGAATCAGATAATCGTAACTTTCGGTATAGATATCCCCGGTTCTAAGGTTCTTAATGGTAACCTGCTTCTCTTGCCGCTGAATGGACGTAACCTCGCTTAAATTCCGTATATCCAATTGATACCGGCTGCTGAGACCAGGTACGGTTTGAACCAACAGCTTACTTCGTTCCTGAATCGTTTCTCCTATATAATATGGCAGACCACAGTTGGCAAACGAAATATATTCTCCCCGTTCCACTAAAATAATACTCGAACTCTCGTCCAGTCTCCGCAGCCTGGCAGCTGCCGAAGCTCCTCCGGCTACACCGCCGACAATGATGATTTTGTTGCCCATAGTATATTCCTCCCTATATTGGTGGATATTATGAATGGTTTTTTATATACCCTACGGGGTATCATAGCATAGAGCAGACATGAAATGTGTGACAAAAATCAAAAAGGGGATAAGTTCAATGGATTCCAAATGAAACTTCATCATGATGATGGAGATATCCCTACATTTGACACTATACCCTTATGGGTATATATTTGATGTCATGTAAAACGATAAGAATTATAGGGTAATTAAATTCGTATACAGACGGGAGGATTTGAGATGAATTACAATGATCAGATGAAAAATCGGATGAAGCGCATTGAGGGTCAGCTGCGGGGCATCCTGAAGATGATGGAGGAGGACAAGGACTGCAAGGATGTGATCACCCAGCTATCGGCAGCGCGGACGGCGATTGATCGTACGATTGGCGTCGTAGTCAGCTCAAACCTTGTGGAATGTGTACAGAAAGCCGAAGAAAGCGGACAAGATACAGAAAAGCTTGTAGTTGAAGCGGTGAACCTGCTCGTACGAAGCAGATAACCGCCGTTGTTTTTTGTTGGAGCAGCAGGTTGGAGCCGATCGCAGGGTTGACACACCGTCCATAACCGGATAATATACCCCTATGGGTATTTAAATAGATCTTTTTCATTACGTGTAAGGAGGAATCATGATGAACGTGGATAAAGTATTGGATGCCACAGGTTTGGCATGTCCCATGCCGATCGTGAAAACGAAGCAGGAGATGAAGGGAATGGAAGCAGGTCAGGTGCTGGAGATTCATACAACGGATCCAGGCGCAAAGAGCGATTTGACGGCATGGGCCAAGTCGACTGGCAACGAATTGTTGGAACTTCAAGAGGACGGCGATGTGTTGAAATTTTGGATTAAGAAGGGATAATTTTTTTTGAGTTTTAATATACCCATAGGGGTATGAGGAAATGCAGTGGAATCTAACATTATGAATTACAAGGGGAGATCACGAGGTGACAGAAGCCAAAAAGACAACGATTGTTCTATTCAGCGGTGATTACGACAAGGCGATGGCTGCTTACATTATTGCGAATGGTGCCGCCGCCTACGATCATGAGGTCACGATATTTCACACCTTCTGGGGGTTGAACGCTCTTCGCAAGGATGAGGAGGTTTTACTGCCCAAGAAAAAGAGTTTTATGGAGAAAATGTTCGGAAAAATGATGCCGCGCGGGGCAGATAACATGGGACTCTCCAGAATGAATTTTGCGGGGATGGGTCCGAAAATGATTAAAGACGTTATCAAGAAGCACAATGCTGTTCCGCTGCCGCAGTTGATTGAACTGGCTAAGGAGCAAGACGTGAAGCTGGTTGCATGCACGATGACGATGGATCTTCTTGGTTTGCAAAAAGAGGAGCTGTTTGAGGATATTGAATATGCGGGTGTAGCCGGTTATCTGGGTGATGCCCAGGATGGCAACGTAAACTTGTTCATTTAATGAGCGATGGGCGATTGTACCTCAATATCAAGGGGGAATTCATGATGAATATGTTAAATATCGTGTTCATTGCACTTATTATTTTATTTATCCTATGGAGAATTCTTCCCACGAAGGGAGTCAGGCAGATTACGGCTGCCCAGCTCAAGGATGAACTGGCGGATCGGAACAAACAATTCATCGACGTCCGTTCACCGCGTGAATTCAAGGCAAATCATATTCGAGGCTTTCGCAATATTCCGCTGGATCAGCTTCGGTTTAGCAGTGACTCACTTTTGAAGGATCAGGAAGTGGTATTGATCTGTCAGAGCGGCATGAGAAGCAGTAAGGCGGGTACATTGTTGAAGAAATCGGGTTTTGAGAAGGTAACGAATGTCAAAGGCGGTATGAGTACGTGGTCCTGAATATTAATATGAAGAGGGAGTGTATACAGGTATGAGAGAGATTTCTCCTAAAGAAGTAGAGAAGAAGCTGGAAGAGGGAACAATCCTGCATATTATCGATGTGCGAGAGACGGAAGAAGTCGCAGAAGGAAAAATTCCAGGCGCAGTCAACATTCCACTTGGTTTGGTTGAATTTCGTAAGCAGGATTTGGATCAGTCGAAGGAGTACATTGTGGTATGCCGATCCGGCGGTCGCAGCGGTAAGGCGACGGAATACTTGGAGGGTCAGGGCTATCAAGTCATCAATATGACGGGCGGCATGCTCGCATGGGAAGGTAAGACCGAGTAGGCTGGTTTTCGGTAAAACCGTAACAGGTGTGTTTGCCGCACCTTTTTTTTGGAATGAAATATACCCTGGGTGGTATAAAAAATAGAATGGAGGCTCGAAACGATATGGCCGGAATTGATTCCAATGTAAAGCTTGACGCGAAGGGGCTGGCTTGCCCGATGCCCATCGTTCTTACGAAAAAAGTGATGAAGGAACTTGAAGGTGGCCAAGTGCTGGAGGTTGAGGCGACTGACAAAGGGTCCAAGGCCGACCTGAAAGCGTGGGCGGAAAGCACGGGACACCATTATCTTGGAACGATTGAAGAGGGTGACGTGCTGAAGCATTACCTGCGCAAGTCTTCAGGGGAGGAGTCGGCGGAACGATCCTACCCGCATGTGACTACTAATGCGCAATTGGAAGAGAAGCTGCAATCCGGCGCATCGGTCGTGATTCTCGATGTGAGGGAAACGGCGGAATTTGCCTTCAAGCATATTCCGAATGCAGTGTCCATTCCGCTTGGCGAGCTGGATCAGCGATTGAATGAACTGAATCGGCAGGACTTCATTTACGTTATCTGCCGCACGGGAACCCGCAGTGATATGGCGGCACAAAAGCTTGCCGCAAGCGGATTTACAAGTGTACTAAACGTAGTGCCGGGAATGAGCGGCTGGAGCGGAGCAACGAAGGGCTTGGACGAATAAGCTGATGGATCACAGGGTGCTGGGCGCCTATGCAAGACTGACGGTTTGATAGGGCGTAGGATATGCAGGTTGATGGCGCGAGGCATTATAAATCTACGGGAGGAATTTCAACATGACAGTACGAGAAATGCAAGCACAAGAACTTGCCATGAAGGCAATTCATAAAGAAAGTCAGTTCATTCTGGATGTTCGCAATCCTTCGGATTTTGAAGAGTGGAAGATTGAAGGTGAACAATTGAAGCATCTGAATATACCCTACTTTGATCTGATCGACGGGGTAGTGGATATTCTGGATCAGATTCCGTCAGATCAAGAGGTGCTCGTGGTATGCGCCAAGGAAGGCTCCTCGGTAATGGTGGCTGAGATGCTGGCCGAGCATGGCCGGAATGTGGCTTACCTGAAGGGCGGCATGAAAGCGTGGAGTGAACATCTGGTTCCGCTGAAGGTTGGAAACCTCGCAGACGGCGGTGAGCTCTATCAGTTTGTTCGGATAGGAAAAGGGTGTTTGTCTTATATGGCGGTATCGAACGGTGAGGCTGCTTTGTTTGATCCGACCCGTATGACCGAGGTTTATCTTGAATTCGCTCGAAGCATCAATGCTGAAATCAGGCATGTGCTGGATACTCATCTGCATGCCGACCATATTTCCGGGGGACGAATGATGGCAGAGCAAACGGGTGCAGCATACTGGCTTCCTCCGAAAGACGCTGCTGAGGTCGTGTTTGAGTACAAACCGCTGCAGGATGGAGAAAAGGTAAGAATCGGCAGCACCACCATCAGCATCGAAGCGCTCTATTCTCCGGGTCACACCATCGGTTCCACTTCGTTTGTCATCGATGATCAGTACCTGCTGACAGGCGATATTCTGTTTATCGATTCCATTGGTCGCCCGGACTTGGCCGGCTTGGCAGAGGACTGGGTTGGCGATTTGCGAGAAACCCTTTATGCCCGTTACGCCGAATTATCGGATGATCTGACCGTGCTGCCAGCCCACTTTATGATCATGGACGAGCTGAACGAGGACGGGACGGTTGCGAAGAAACTGGGCGATTTGTACCGGGATAACCACGGCCTGAATATGTCCGATGAAGCAGAATTTCGAACAATGGTAACGAAGAATTTGCCTCCGCAGCCGAACAGCTATCAAGAAATTCGTCAAACAAACATGGGGAAAATGCTGCCGGACACCGACAAGCAGCGTGAGATGGAGACCGGGCCTAACCGCTGTGCGGTACGCTGATCTGGATGGATCGCCATTCTTTTGAACGACTCCATATTCAGAGTGATGAGGGATGATTACTTCATGACTCGAACAAGTAAACTTGATGAATGAACACAGATTGATGGGGAAAGGGAACCGGCACAGGTTCCCTTTTCCTAAGATATAAGGGGGCATCATGATGGAACTGAGCGCAATCTTCATCACGACCATATTTTTCATTGGATTCATTGGCTCGTTTATTTCAGGCATGGTCGGTATCGGCGGCTCGATTATCAAATATCCGATGCTGCTGTACATTCCGCCGTTGTTCGGGCTAGCGGCATTTACGGCGCATGAAGTGTCCGGAATCAGTGCTGTACAGGTGTTTTTTGCAACCATCGGCGGGGTGTGGGCATACCGCAAAGGCGGTTATTTAAACAAAACGCTCATTATCTATATGGGCTCAGCCATATTGCTGGGCAGCTTCCTCGGCGGTTTCGGCTCCAACATGATGAGTGAAGACGGCATCAATCTCATCTATGGAATCCTGGCACTCATTGCCGCCGTGATGATGTTCATTCCGAACAAAGGAGTGGACGATATATCGCTTGATCAGGTTACGTTCAACAAGTGGCTCGCCGCTGTGCTCGCGCTTATCGTCGGAATTGGAGCCGGGATCGTCGGAGCAGCCGGAGCTTTCCTTCTCGTACCGATTATGCTGGTTGTGCTGAAAATTCCAACCCGGATGACCATCGCCACTTCTCTCGCAATCACATTCATCTCTTCGATCGGCTCGGCAATAGGCAAGTTGACAACAGGACAGGTGGATTATGTTCCTGCACTCATCATGGTGATTGCCAGCCTGATTGCTTCTCCTTTGGGC
Organism: Paenibacillus sp. Cedars; assembly: GCF_003184205.1. Classification (NCBI taxonomy): domain Bacteria; kingdom Bacillati; phylum Bacillota; class Bacilli; order Caryophanales; family Paenibacillaceae; genus Paenibacillus; species Paenibacillus sp. Cedars. The sequence goes on along the minus strand of NZ_CP020866.1, from coordinate 3,446,103 downwards.
GCTTCGGCAGGCAAGAAGATGAATACCAAGGTACTGCAGATCATTCTAGCCGTGTTAATCCTGGCGACGGCCATCAAAATTTGGCTGGACATTTTATGATAGGCAGACCCTGGTCTCTATGGAGATTCATGATCGTTTCTGACGTTCCTTAAGCGGCACATCATTTCCTTATTCCTGCACTCATATAATGTTCATCATGAGGCTACGATGGAGGTATGAGAACATGAATGATGTACAGAGCGCGGTAGAAGAGGAAATAAGCAAGCTGATTGATTTTTTCATACAGCGGCAGCATCAAGACGGGTCCTGGCATTTTTGCTTTGAGAACGGGATTACGCTGGATGCCTATGTCATAATCCTCTTTCGAATATTGGAGATTCAGAATGAAGAGCTTATCAGAGAATTGCATGATCGCATCCTTGCAGAGCAGCAGCCGGAAGGCTGTTGGCGCTGGTATCACGACGAAGAAGGAGGCAGCTTATCGGCTACTATTGATGCCTATTATGGGCTGCTCTACTCCGGATTCAGCAAATGGTCCGACGAACACATGGAACATACCAGACGATACATTCAATCGCAAGGCGGGCTGGGTAAATCCAAGAGTGTTTTGACAAAAGCGATCCTGGCTGCAACGGGCCAGCGAAAGTGGCCGGCGTCCATATCGCTCATACCGCTGGAGATCATTCTGTTTCCTGCCTATCTGCCCATCAATCTATATGAATTCTCAGGGTACTCCCGCATTCATCTCATTCCCATGCTGATTATGGCCGACAGGAATTTCTCCATATCTACGGAGACGGCTCCCGATTTGTCCGATCTGAACGATTCCCGCGATGATGACGATGATTCGTTACCCCAGGAAAATCGGGAGATTGGGGAAAGCATACGTATGGGCCTCAGCAGACTTCTCGGAACTCCTCGTTTCATCCATGAAGCCGCCTCAACCAAGGGCGAGAAGTTCATGCTGGATCGGATCGAATCGGACGGCACCCTCTATAGTTATGCGAGCAGCACCATTCTTATGGTATTTGCCCTGCTTGCACTGGGCTATGATAAACGGCATCCCATACTCATGAATGCGGTTCAAGGGCTGACCGCGCTGCAGTACCGCGTGGACGGCAAGGTCACGATTCAGAATTCGCCCTCGACGATTTGGGACACGGCTTTGATTTTGTATGCGCTGCAGGAGTCCGGCGTCGACGGGGATCAACAGACGACACAGCGGGCAGCAGCCTATCTCTTATCCAGACAACAGGATAAAACGGCGGATTGGAGCATTCATAACCGGGATACGGTTCCCGGCGGATGGGGCTTCTCCGAGACCAATACCTTGAATCCTGATGTGGATGACACGACTGCTGCTTTAAGAGCGATCCACTCGTTGTCGCATACCACGCCCATTTATCAGCATTCAACCAATCGGGGACTGAACTGGGTGTTATCGATGCAAAATAAAGATGGCGGATGGCCCGCCTTCGAAAAAAACACCGATAAGGAAATGCTGACGTGGCTGGCGATAGACGGTGCGAAATCCGCGGCCATTGACCCCTCCGGGGCCGACCTTACCGGACGCACGCTTGAATATCTCGGAAACTTTTGCGGATTCGGCATGAAGCATGATTTTATCAAACGAGGAACCGAATGGCTTATCACTCATCAGGAAAAAAACGGCTCATGGTATGGAAGATGGGGAATCTGTTACATTTACGGCACCTGGGCAGCATTGACAGGTTTAGAGGCTGCCGGTCTGCCGGCGGACCATTCGGCGATTCAAAGAGGAGCCGCATGGCTCCTTGAGATTCAAAATCCGGACGGGGGCTGGGGTGAATCCTGCACCAGCGACCAGGTGATGCAATACATGCCTCTAGGCCAAAGCACGGCATCCCAAACCGCGTGGGCACTCGATGCACTCATAGCGGTTCAGTCAGAGCCGTCCACTGGCGTTAACAGAGGGATAAACAGACTCATCGAATTGCTTCATGAAGACGACTGGACGGCCTCCTATCCGATGGGTGCCGGGCTTCCGGGCAGCTTCTATACTCACTATCACAGCTATCGGTACATATGGCCGCTCTTGACTTTAAGCCATTACAAGAAGAAATACGGGGTCATGAGGGGGCTCGCTGCAACCCTGCCTCAGCCATGGTAATATGGTATTAGACTCGATTGGTACAGGGCTGGTACAGATTCAGGCTCGAGGATAAAGTGAACTTACAAAAAAGAGGTGTGAAACGATGAATCCATGGAATGAACGGTTTCAGGGGGAAGATTACGTATTTGGAACAGAAGCGAATGTATTCATTGCCGACATGCATAAGAAACTAGCACTCTCAGGTGATGCACTCGCTATTGCCGAGGGAGAAGGGCGAAATGCGGTTTATTTGGCTCGTGAAGGCATGAAGGTAACCGTATGGGATTACGCGGAATCGGGCCTGGATAAAGCCAAACGGTTGGCCGCGGCAAACGGCGTGAGCATTCACACTGAGCTCGTGGATCTGCAGGAAGCACAATGGACGAAGGATCTGTGGGATGAAATCATTTGTGTGTTCGGGCATTTTCCGAAGGAACTGAGAACGAAGACTCTGGCCGGTGTGAGGGAAGCAGTGAAGCCGGGAGGCTACTTCCTCACCGAGGTTTATTCTGTTCATCAAATTCCTTATCGAAGCGGGGGACCGCAAGATCAACAGTTTTTATACACGCCAGCGGATATTCTCGAGCCCTTTGCAGACTGGCGGATCGTGCATTTTTTTATGGGAGAGGTCGTTCGCCAGGAAGGGCAGGGACATCAAGGTCTGTCCCATGTCATTCAGTTCGCAGGACAGAAGCCGCTTAAGTGAATGAAAGCCAGGGATTTCTAGAATCAGGTGAATAGCTTGGAAATATCGGGCCGTTCACCTTGCAGTACATAGTCGGAGGGCGAAAGGCCGGTGTATTTTTTGAAAATGCGGTAAAAGTAGGACGTATCATAATAACCCAGATACTGCGCGATGTGAGCGATTGTCATGTCCGAATGAAGCAGGAGGCTGCAGGCTTCCAGCACGCGCAGCTGATGCATATACCGAATGGGAGAATGACCGTGCACCTCCTTGAAGAGGGCAGTAGCATAGTTGGGAGAGCGATGGATTAACTTTGCCAACGACTCGATTTCGATAGGGTCGCGGTAATGCTCCAGCAGATAAGATTTGATGGTATCCGCGTATTTGCGTTTGCTTGGTGCCAGCTCGGTCTTCTCGAGTTCACGGGCCAGCATGCCGATCAGCTCCTGCATAATGCCCAGGCAGATCATGGTACGGTAGCTTTTATCTCCCCGCATTTCTTCGTACAAACGCTCGCAGCGATGATACGCATATTGAATATGGGACAGGTTGAATTTTAGGCATTTCCCTTCATCCAGGAATGGGATGCCCGTAGATTCATGACGATCCATTGTAAAGAGGATGGTATGTTTCTGATGAGGTATGCCGTTCCAGTTCGTTCCGCTGCGTCTTGTCGATTGCGGGATAAAGAGTACGTCGTCTTTCTCTGCAATCATCTCTTCCCCATTCAGTTCGTACCTTACTTTGCCTTCTCTCACAACTACAAGAACGTTATATTCAATCGTCTCAAGCTGTGTCCGCCAGTTCGGAATGCAGTCATCAAAATTCACACTCATCAACTTGATCAATGGTCAGCACCTCACAGTGATTTTATACCTATAGCCTAGCATATCCAGGCTCCCCAAGAGTAGTGAAATCATTGCTTTAATCGGACGATTGTTGAAAAAAGAAATAGAAATGTACAAGTAATGAATGAAATGTACATCGACGGTTCGTGGAATCGTGGCCTATAATTTCAGTCAACTGCATGAATATTTGTAAACGCTGACATGATCTGAAGAGAGTATATGCGAATTTAGATGAGGAAGGAAACGATGCGGATATGAGAGTGTTATTGCTGGATTTGGATTCTACCAGACCGGACCATCTGGGCTGCTACGGGTATCACCGGAATACATCGCCGAACATTGACCGGATAGCGGCAGAAGGTGTTCGCTTCGACAATTATTATACCTCGGATGCGCCTTGTTTCCCTTCAAGAACGGCATTAATGACAGGGAAGTTCGGTATTCATAACGGTGTGGTCGGTCATGGAGGAACGGCTGCTGACGTAAGGCATGAAGGCATTACCCGGGATTTCCGCGACAAGCTGGCCTCCGAGAGTTTCCCGGCTATTTTCCGGCGTGCCGGCATGAAGACGGCGTTGATCAGTCCGTTCGGGGAACGGCATTCGGCCTGGACCTTCTATGCGGGCTTTAATGAAATGTATAACACCGGCAAGGGCGGTTTGGAATCGGCGGAAGAAGTTTCCCCCGTTGTGCTGGATTGGCTGGAACGGAATGCGGATGAGGAGAACTGGATGCTGTACGTGAATTTTTGGGATCCGCATACACCGTATCGGGCACCCGAGTCGCTGGGAAATCCCTTCGAGCACGAACCTCTCCCTGACTGGATTACCGCAGATGTGCTGCAGGAGCATCAGAAGAAGGTGGGCCCGCACGGTGTGAACGAAATTAACATGTACAACAGCGAGGTATCCCCCGATTATCCGCGCCATCCTGGTGAGATCAGGTCGATGGAGGATTTACGTACGATGGTGGATGGTTATGATTGCGGCATTCGGCATATGGACGAGCATATCGGCGCTATTTTTGAATTGTTAAGCCACAAAGGCGTGTGGGATGATCTGATCATCATCATTACCGCGGATCATGGCGAGAATATGGGTGAGCTTGGAATTTATGGCGAGCATGGGACAGCAGATCAGGGAACCTGCCGCATTCCGATGATTATCCGGGGGCCTGGCATGATGAAGGGGGTAACGGATAACGAGCTGCACTATCATCTGGATCTGCTGCCTACGATGGCGGAATATATGAACGTTTCACCCGTGCAAAGCTGGGATGGCATCAGTTATGCAGAGAGTTTGCGAAGCGGGAAAGGGAGCGGCCGTGACTATCTGGTGGTATCTCAGTGTGCCCATGTCTGTCAGCGCAGTGTGCGATTCGGGGATTGGCTGTACATCCGAACGTATCATGACGGCTATCATCTGTTTGACAAAGAGATGCTGTTCCATATCCACGAGGATGTGCATGAACAGCACAATCTGGCGTCTGAAAGGCCGGACCTTTGCAGGGAGGCTGTATACCTGCTCAATGAATGGCATGATCTTATGATGGCAACGATGCCTTTTGACGTGGACCCGCTGTGGACGGTGATGAAGGAGGGTGGCCCTTACCATGCCAAAGGTCATCTCCCTCGATACATCGAGCGTTTGAGAAACACGGGCCGCGGAGAAGCGGTGCCGGAGCTGATACGCCGCCATCCGCAGGAGTTGGCTTAGGGGATTAGAGAAAGGTTAGAACAGCGGGGCAGCCACGACAGAGTGGAGGTCCCGTTGTTTGCATGAAGAGGAGGCAGAGGTATGCAAGAACATCATGCTTGCTGTGCAGGTTCCAGGGAAAAGGTACAGCTTGTGGAAAGCAATGGGAAGGATCGACTTGATGGTAACCTGGGTGCAGCCATGGAGCAGGATGGAAAATCGAACGTGGCCAAGGATTGTGCTGGGAAACTGAGCGTAGTTAAGGAGCAGGGTGGAAATCTGAGCGTAGCCAAGGATTGTGATGGAACTCCGAGCAGAGCCAAGATGCATGATGCATATGCTGCACCCCATGCCAACATGGTTCACATCCCAGAGGGGAAATTTATGATGGGGACCGATACGAAGGAAGGGTTCCCACGAGACGGAGAAGGTCCTGCTCGGGGAGTAAGTGTATCTGGTTTTGAGATATCGCCATTTACCGTTACGAATGCGGAATTTCAACGTTTTGTAGAAACAACGGGTTATGTGACGGATGCGGAGAAATATGGATGGTCCTATGTGTTTGAGCTGCTGGCATCGGAAGAAACAAAGGCAAGCGTCGTCCAGGTCCCGCAGGGAGTGCCATGGTGGCTGGTCGTTGAAGGAGCCTACTGGGCAGCGCCGGAGGGTAAAGATTCGAGTATTGAAGGTCGGATGGATCATCCGGTTGTACATGTTTCCTGGAATGACGCGGATGTTTATTGCCAATGGGCGGGCGTGCGGCTTCCGACAGAAGCCGAATGGGAGTATGCGGCACGTGGCGGTTTGGAGGGCAGGACTTATCCATGGGGCGATCTGTTGAAGCAGGACGGCGAACATCAATGCAACATATGGCAGGGCAAATTCCCGGTCAAAAATAACGCCAGCGACGGATACATCGGTACAGCGCCGGTAGATGCCTACAAACCCAATGGTTACGGACTGTATAACATGTCCGGCAACGTGTGGGAATGGTGTGCGGATTGGTTCAGTCCTGCCTATCATCAACAGACCTCTGCAGCCAACCCATTCTATGCGAAGCCAAGCGGCAGCAGATCGATGCGAGGCGGTTCGTATCTGTGTCATAAATCCTATTGCAACCGATATAGAGTAGCTGCGAGAAGCGGTAATACGCCCGACAGCTCAACGGGGAACTGCGGTTTCCGCGTTGTGAGAGGATAATGTGGAAGGCAGTTATCCAGGCATGTTTTCCACAATTTCATTATGAAAAAGTGTCCTGCCGTATTTTTCCTCAGGAATGCAGCCGCAGAACGCGCCGCACTCAGCTCTGCAAGACCCTGTTAAGGACTTGCAGCCGTAATCCTGCTCCTACGCTACCGTATTCATCCACTTTCCCAGGCAATTCATTTCATGAAAAACGAATATAAACGCATAAAACTGATAAAAACAGATTGCAAAACAGAATAAAAATGAATATAATCGAGGTGTAGATGGAAAAATAATGAATAATATGGAGGGTTAATGCATGATGCAAGATCAATCAGGAATGTTTGCCGAGGAACGTCGTCAGAAAATTCTTGCTTTGCTGCATCAAGAGAAACGGGTGATTGCCAAGGAATTGGCCGAACGATTTGAAATTTCAATTGATTCGATTCGCCGGGACCTGACGATTATGGAGGATCAGGGCTTACTTCAGAAAACACACGGAGGAGCGATTCCTTCCATGAAAGTCAGGCAGCCGCCCCAACCCCCGGAACTACGGTATGGCGAAGGCACGCAGGAAGGGAACGCCATTGCCAAACTTGCCGTCTCCTATATACGCGAGAAAGATACGTTGTTTATCGGCAGCAGTTCACTGACCTACTTGCTGCTGAAGCATCTTCCCGAGCAGATGCCGCTGACGATTGTGACGAACTCCATGAAGGTTGCCGAAGCTTTACGCGAACGCGAATGGATAGATACGTATCTAATTGGAGGACGGGTTAAACCATCCGGCAATATGACGGATGTGCTTGCGAGCGAGTCTATTCGCCAATTCAAATTTGATATCGGTTTTATGACCGGCGGCGGCATTTCCGATGAGGGAATCTTCGTTGCGACACCTGAAGTAGCCGCTTTTGGACGTGCGGCTTCTGCCGTCTCCCGCCGCAGAATTGGAATGGCGACACATCATGTTATCGGTCAGGATGGTTTTGCTAAAGCTGGTGCTGTCGAAGATCTGGATGTGTTGATTACCGATGAGAAGGCAGACCAGGAAGTGGTGAAACGCATTCAGGAGACCGGTGTAAAGGTAGAGGTAGCTAAAACGGAAGAGAGCTCATCATTATGTTGAGCATGGAATCTGAGTAACTAAACGGCGCTTAAAAAAACGGTCCTCCACAAAGCCGACTCGCCCATGTTAATGAAATCATGGAACCGGCTCCTATTTCAACACAACCTATATTTAGGATGGCACTGAAGTTGTATAATACGGTTCGGAAGTGAACCAGCCCCGATTTCTGCCATAAGAATCGATTACAAAGAGTTGGAGAGGTAATAATCATGATTCAACGATTGATGGAAGCGTACTGGCCTGACTGGAACGGCAGCACGGTGGATGGTCCTACGGGCTGGAACAATACCACCTGTTTTATCCATCGTGTTCGTGAGAACCGCCGTTCTGTCATGCGTATGTACAATACACATCGGGATAAGGGCAAGATCCAGTTCGAACTTGCTGTTCTGAACTCGCTGCCGCAGATGCCGCTAAGTTTTAAGATTCCTGTGCCAATCATCTCCACATCGGGCGATCATGTGGTGCAATTATCGGATGGCAGCGACCGATACGCATGCCTATTTGCTTACATTGAAGGAGTGCGCCCGGAAGCAGACTCGATTCAATCCGTGTTATCTTTCGGGGAGAAGACGGGGGAGCTTGTAAACGCACTTGCGGTTTGTTCAGTTGGTATGGACCCGGTGTATCCGCCGTATTACGAGCTGCTTCAATCGTATCCTTTATGCAGTGAGGCCTTTGTTCTTGGTTTTTGCCAGCGCCCGCCACAGCCGTTAAGCGATCTCCGCGACGCGCTTGTTATATTAGAAGAGGCCTATGTTGATATATGCGGCAGGCTGGACTCCCTGAAAAAGCTTCCGCAGCAGCTGGTTCATGGCGATCTGAATTGTTCTAACCTGCTGGTAGACGCAGAGGAATCAAGCAAAGTTGTCGCATTGCTTGATTTTGAGTTTTGCACGCGGGACGTGAGAGCAATGGAGCCTGCAGTTGTGATTTCAGGTTTTCTGGGTTCTGAGTTTGAGCGAGAACTCATTAAGAGGTTCTGTGAAGGGTTTGCGTGCCGTGTACGGTTAAGTTCGGAAGAAATTACGGCGATTCCGTTTCTCATGCGCTTGCGCATGGTCGATGTGTTTTTGCACTTTATGAGTCGTTATATAGAAGGAACGGATGATGTCAACGTGTTAAGGGAGCAGGTGGGTTCGCTGGCTGCAGGATGCAAACGTCTGGAACACAGTCATGAGTGGATGGACGACATGTTGAATCAATATTTGATGTAAGCAGAAGGAAGGCTAATCGATGAAACGCAACGCAACCAAGAAAAAACCCGGACTCTCTTAGAGACCGGGCTTGACGCTCTGACCATGATTTCTAAGAAATCATGGTTTTTTGCATTATTTTTTCATCAGATTAATATGGTCAAGCTCTGTACTGCTGTTAAAGATAAACTCTAATTTGTAATCTCCCCGATTGTAGGTGAGTTTGGTTTGAGTGGTCTTGCCGTTTTTGAAAGTGGATGTGGCATCCGGAGCAAACCAGTTTTGCTTTAACATCTTCATCGTAATGCCGCCGATATTAGTCTGTCGTTCCACATTGGTTCCAAAATAACGCATCTCGCGGATTTTGTTCAGTTTATAGGAGAAGGCATAGCCCGGGTTCCCCATGTTGGCACCGTACAAGTCAAAGGCCTCTGCATCCTTACCTGGTAAAGAAGGCTCGCCAATCGTTTTGTAAACATCCTGCTTTGTGCTTTTACCGATTGTTAAACCGCTGACTGCACCAGGAAACTGGCCCTTTAGTGCGGGTTTATAGAAACTGTTGAGTTTCTGAAGAGCCTGTTCGGAAGCGTAATTGCCGGTGCTTGCCGTTGTGGCCGCTTCTGCTTGGTGTATAGGGAAAACGGTATAATTCACTCCCAAAGCACTCAGGCCGACAACCCCTGCCATGGTAAAGGTGACGATTGCTTTTTTAGCTAGCTGTTTCATGTCCATGTTGTATCCTCTCCTTTGTAACATGTATTTACCACATGCTCCGTTTATCAAACAAGAATTCCGGACTTATCCTCCCATGATAGTGGAAGCGAAGAAATATTAGGTTACGATTATATGAAGATGAAATCTCAGAATTGATACTCAAAAGCGAAGCTGGTTTGCAGAAGGCTGTGATCACCACACGTCTAACGGGTACACCGGCTGCGGAAAGAGATGATGAGGCCGATCGAAGATTCATTATAAGCGGGGCATTTCTCATATGATAATGCTCAAGATGATATGAATTATATGTAAAATCGTGTAATCTATATAGAACCGTCTTTCTTCAGGAGGAGTTATGGAAACCAAATCGCTATTCAAAGTGGAGCAGCTTGCTCTGAAAAAACACAAAATATTTAAGCAAAGCCAGCTTCGATATTTAGCACGGTCCATGCTTGCCAGTATGTTCATTGGCTTTGGCGTCATTGTCGCGTTTAAGACAGGGAACTTTTTTTATCTGGAGCATTCCCCCTTGACGTACCCGATGGCTGCCCTTACGTTTGGCGCCGCCATCATTCTGATTGCGTATGGGGGAGGAGATTTGTTTACCGGGAATACCTTCTACTACACGTACGCCGCTCTGCGCAAGAAGCTCAAGTGGATTGAGGTTGTCAAATTGTGGATCTTCAGTTACATCGGGAACATTTTGGGCGCATGCGCGTTTGCGTTATTGATTTTCTTGACGGGACTCTTTATGGATTCGTCCGTGAACGGGTTCCTGCTGCATGTGGTTGAGCAGAAAATGACAACCCCGATGGTGCAGCTGTTCTTCCGGGCGATTTTGTGCAACTGGCTCGTATGCCTTGCATTTTTTATCCCCATGTCACTGAAGGGCGATGGCGCCAAAATGTTCGCGATGATGCTGTTTGTATTCTGCTTCTTCATCTCCGGCTATGAGCACAGCATTGCGAATATGTGTACGTTTGCCATCGCGTTGGTTCTGAACCATCCGGGCACGATTTCATTTGATGGTGTGCTGCACAATTTGATTCCGGTGACGCTCGGCAATTTAGTTGGAGGCGTGCTGCTTATGGGCTTTATGTATTATTTTGTAAATAAACCCTTCCTGGATGCTTCGGAATCGCTTGATGAATAACACGTAACGACAATAGGGGAGCCCTATCATGCCCGTCCGGTTACTCTCTTAATAGGGAGTACATCTGGGTGTCATGCGGAACACCGTCTTGATAAATATATCGGCGAAGAATTCCCTCCGCTTCAAAACCGAGCTTGGTTAGGAGCGTCCGGGATGCCTGGTTCTCGATCAAAACAACGGCGCCGATACGGGACAGATCCAGCGTGTGAAACCCATAGGCAATGATGGCCGAAGCAGCTTCGCTTGCATACCCCTGACCCCAGAACTCAGGATGAAGTTCATAGCCGATTTCGGCCCTCTTGTGCCTTGGAGACCATAGATTAAATCCGATCGTTCCGATCAAACCGCTCGTCCCTTGGAGCTCGATTCCCCATCGAAGGCCGCGTTTCTCGGCATGGTTTTTGGCGAAAAAATCAACCAGTTGGAGCGCTTCGTCGAGGGAAGTCAGCTTGTCTTGTCCGTAGTAGCGGACAACATCGTCATTCGAGAAGCAATCATAAAGAGCCCTAGCATCCTGTTGGTGAATTTCTCGCAGTAACAATCGTTTTGTCTCTAATCGTGGAAACATGTTTTCCCTCCCAGGTAGAAATTAACAGTCTGAATACTATTCATTATATAAAGATTCATAGGATAAGAGAAGAGGGGCTCCTAGCAGGAGGCCTTTCTTTTGAGTTTGTATAAGAAATATTTTGAGAAAGTGCATTGTTTGGTGATATTGAGTGGGATACAATGTATCTGAACGAAATGAGAATGATTATCATAATCAATAGATGCAATAGGATCTCGTTTCGTACCTTTTAACAACAGGCAAGGGGAGAAATGGTTTTTATGTTAGGGATAAGGACACATCACAAGAGCGCCAGATGGATAATAGCTTTACTTGTACTGATGATGGTTCTGGCTGGATGCGGCAATCAGCAGGACACGGCGGACAAGCAGGCGGCTCAAAATAAGATGGATCAGACAGAGGCTGATACCAAAGTGATGAAGGATGAATTCGGCGACGTCGAAATTCCGGTAAATCCGAAACGGGTAGCGGGTATTTATGTGGAGGACTATCTCTTGGCTCTCGGCGTTACGCCAGTTGTTCAGTGGTATCATCCGAGCTGGGGGAAACAGGATTACTTGGATCTGGATGTGCCAACCTTTGATATAACAGGGAGCATGGAAGGGCTGCTGGAGGCAAGCCCGGATTTGATCATCGTTGACGGTGCGGTGGATGCAGCAAAATATGAACTGTATTCCAAAATAGCCCCCACCTATCGGCTGCCGGAGTCCATTCTGCAGAAACCAACGGAAATCCTGAAAACGATAGGGGATGTGCTCGGTATTCCTGAAGAAGCTGAACGTGCGCTTAACGAGTACAATGAGAAGATCGCTGACGCCAAAGCGAAGCTGAAACAGGCCGTTGGCGAAGAGACCGTTGCCGTCCTCAGGCTGAATATCGGGGATAAGACGCTTGCTCTGTTTGGTATCGAAAACCGTTTTACCGGCAACATCTATAAAGAGATGGGATTGATCCCTCATCCGTTTGTGAGAAACATGACCGATTATCAGGCCATTTTGTCGCAAGAGAAAATTCCTGAGCTGGATGCAGATCATATCATCGTATTCCCATCGAACGGCGGATGGGACTCGGAGGAGAACCAAGAAGCGATGCAAGTATTTGATAGCCCGCTATGGAAGTCGGTACCGGCAGTCAAAAATGGAAATGTCTATAAAGGCAATCGGACGCACTGGCAATCCGGCGCAATTACCGCTAATATGATGAAGGTTGATGATCTCTTGAAATGGTTTGTCCAATAAGCAGATCGTCCGTAAACTAGAATATAAACAGAAAGCTGCCGGCTGCGCTGGATGAGCTTTCTGTTTCTTTGCACTATATTCGAAAAAAGTTTCTTGGTCAGGGGAAGATGAGATGAAGAATGAGAACGGCAGGATAAACCGCTTCACTTGGTTCTATGTGTTGAAGGATATTCAGCTTCGTTCAGAGTACATCGATTGGCGGGAAGATTTCGTGCAGGGCAACGAGTTTACGCTGCTGATCGTGACGGCCGGAAGCGGGAAATGGGTCTTGGATAAAACAGAGCTCACTATGCGTGGAGGGCAGAGTTATCTGATAGCTCCCGGTTCGACAGCACGTCTCCGTTCTGAAACAGAAGGCATGTGTTTCTATCATTTAACTTATGAACTCTGGCGGAGTGAGGGAGATGACCCTGGACAAACTGCACCTGTAAGGAGCTCTCAATCTTCTCTGCGGCAGGGGGAACTGTTGTGCCGCCCGTTCTCCCAATGCATCGACTATCTGGAAAGCCTTTATCGGCACCGGCATACATGTAACGAACTTGAATCCTTCGAATTAGCCGTCTGTTTTCAAGCGTTCATGCTATTCCTATATCGTCAGAATCAGAACGATTCTTACACGTTGAATATGCGTCATGCTGTAGAGTTATCGATTGAACATCTGAAAGAGCATTATGCAAACCCATGGACCGTGGAACAACTGGCTGAATTAGCGAATGTTGCACGCTGGCATTATACACGTATATTCAAAGAGATTACGACCCAGTATCCCCTCGATTATCTGAACGGGATTCGAATAGATCGGGCAAAACATATGCTGCTGGCAAGCGATGACCGACTGCTGGACATTGCACAGTTTGTCGGTTTTAACAGCGAATATTATTTTAACCGTCGTTTCAAACAAACCGTTGGTGTTTCTCCTGGACAATATCGCCGTAACCACTACCGACAGGAGAATATGCGAGTGTTTGCACCTTTCCTTGAAGATTTTCTGGTGGCCCTCGGAATAACCCCGGTCGTGCAGTGCTCACACTCCAGATGGGGTAAGCAGGATTACCTCGGTTTGCTGCACGTCCCGGTTATTGATATTGAGAACGAGGATATTGCTGTACTGTCTTGTCATAAGCCTGACTGCATTATCATAAATATCGGGTTTGAACGCTGGATGTCGGACGATGGTTTGGGACGGTTGGCTCCAACGTATCAGTTCCCGCACCCGGGTGAGGATTGGCGTCTGACCCTGCGTAAATCGGCGGAACTGTTGGGCAGGAAGGACCGCGTGTTGGATATCATTTCACAGTATGAGCATAAGGCCAGCGAAGCCAAGAGGCTTCTTAGGCAATCGGTCCGTACACAGACCGTTGCTTGTCTTCGAATATCAGCCCTCGGAATCAGTCTCTATGCGGGTCCTGATCACGGATATACGGGACCTATACTGTACAAGGACCTTGGTCTGACCCCGCATCCACTCGTTCTGCAGTTGTCCCGGGGGGCCAGGATAGCCAGCCTTACCAAGGAATGGTTGAAGTTGCTGGATGCCGATCATCTGTTCATTACGTTTGATAAGCGTCATTCTTCCTGGGAAGGGGAGGAACGGAGTATGCTGGACTGGTCAGAATGGCAATCACTACCTGCTGTACAGGGCGGCTGCGTGTACGAGGTCGATTTTCTGACCTGGATGAATTATGGGGTGATCTCGCATGGGAAGAAGATTGAAGATGTGCTGAGGGTGCTGGCATAATAAATGGACTGATCCAAAGTCAGTAATGACTAAGGACCAGCCCATTTTAGGTTTGCTTTCATTTGAAGGAAATAAGATTCAAAGCACGTTTACGGCTGCTAGCGTATTTGAATGCGGCTTAAACTGCCGCCGTCTGTAAACAAGCGCTTGATATGTTGTTCGACTGCGGCATCCGGAATGAGGGGCGGTGCTTGATGCGGTTTCGAACGGGCATCGATAATGATATTGTCGCAGCCCCAATGCTTGTGCTCATAGTAGCCGTTCACACCGTGAATGTCATGGGAAGGGTTGCTTCGCGTAAAGGTCGCCCAGAGAAAATTGCTGATGGCCGCACTCATGAATTCACTGTCATCACATAGAATGATCATCGGGCAAGAGGGGAGAGGGCCTCTCGCTCGAATAGCCTCGCTTAGTCCGTCCATTTCCAGCTGCACATCGGAATAACTCGTAAATGGGGAACCCTGTATAGCCACAATGCCTGGCATGATCAATCGGGCAGGGGAGAATCCTGGCAGATCCTTCAAGGTTTCAGGCACTTCACGGCAGAGCTCTCTTTTTTTATCCCCAACCGCTGCAAAGACAACCTTGCTGCCAGTATTGAGTCCGGTTCCGGAATAATCGAGGGTATCGATTGTAGTATTGGTCTGAAAATGGATGTCCCGGTGCAGATTGATGCGCTCCAAGATATACGTCAAGAACCCCTCGATATGGTGCGTGCTTAACGCTTGTTTCTCTTCAGCGGCAATGAACAGATATTTGGCCAGACTCAATTGGCCGGTGCCTAGAATCCGATTGGCAATGGTGAGCAGCTCTGCCGGCTGTTTTACTTGTTGGTAGGGGGTGTAGCGTTCGCTGCCAATGGCAAACAGCAGGGGGTGAACCCCGGCAGCATCAACCGCATGCACTTCTTTGACACCCGGGATCTCTTGGCGAATCGCCCCGCCGGTCAGCTCATGAATCAGCTCTCCAAAGGACGTATCTTCCTGCGGCGGTCTGCCGACAACCGTAAACGGATAAATGGCCCGCTGTTTGGCATATACCTTGTGCACTCTCATGACAGGAAAAGGATGAACAAGGCTGTAATAGCCCAGATGATCACCGAATGGTCCTTCCGGTTTGGTCTCGCCGGGATGAATCTCCCCTGTAATTACAAAATCCGCATCGTGGCTTATACAATAACCATCGACATAGCTGTACCGGAAATGGCGCCCTGACAGCAAACCCGCGAAGGTAAGCTCGCTCATGCCCTCAGGCAACGGCATCACGGCCGATATCGTGTGGGCAGGTGGACCCCCTATAAAAATACTTACTTTAAGAGGCTGGCCCAGCTTGTTTGCTTTTGCCTGATGGATGCCGATGCCGCGGTGGATCTGGTAATGGATGCCGACTTCTTTGTTCATTTCATATTCGTTGCCTGTAAGCTGGACGCGGTACATCCCCAGATTGGAATTCATAATGCCCGGTTTTTCCGGATCTTCGGAATACACTTGTGGTAAGGTGACAAAAGCGCCGCCGTCGTCCTTCCAATGTTTGATCAGCGGCAGATCGGCGATTTGGATTTCCTGAAACCCTTGCGGGAGGGCGGTTGTTTTTTTGAGAGGCAATGCGGTTTTAGCCGCTAATCCCGTCCCGACATATTTAAAAGGATTCTTGAGCGCTTTCATGGGTTCATTGCGCAATGCAATGACATCTTGCGTAGACTCGAACGTGTCCCGAAAAATGAATTTGCTGCGCTCCATCGTTCCAAACAGGTTGGATACCGCACGGAAGTTCGAACCTTTTACGTTCTCAAACAACAGTGCCGGGCCGCCTGCCTCGTAGACCTTCATATGTATGGCTGCCATTTCAAGATGAGGGTCAACCTCTTCATGTATACGAACTAAATGCCCGTTTTTTTCCAGATCAATGATGCACTCTTCCAAATTGTGATATTTCATGATATAGCTCCAATCCTTTGAAGATAGTGAACTCATTCTACCATTATCGGTAATCTGTGAGCGCAGGTCAATGACACATGATACATGCGGAGCATCTCTATATATAAAAAATCGCCCTGTCCACATGAATACGGACAGGGCGATACAATATCAATACAGCAGGATACCTTGTTTATTTCTGTACAAGCTGTACATCATAACCTTTTTCTTTTAATAAATCGACAACCATGCCATCCATGACATAATGTGCCGCGCCTACCACGACAAAGGAAGTATGCTCTCCTTCTTTTTCCAGCAGCTCGGACAGTTTAATGGCCATGTTCTTGTCTCGTTCGCCGATCAGACGCTGATTGGTTTCCCCTTGGGTGAGCTGTCCGTCAGCGGTCAGGGTTTTCTTCAGGCCTTCCACGTCGCCTTCAATCCAATCCAGCTGCATTTGCTTCAGGTTGTTGGCAATTTCCTGCGATCCTTTTTCTGACAAGAGGACATCCAGCAGCTCATTCAATTCTTTCTCCTGCGTTTCGGCAGGCACGTCAGCGAACAGGTCAGCTTGCAGCTTAATGCTCTCCAACTCATGAATTGGCTTGCCTGTCAGCATGGCACTAGTAAGGAAATAGCTGTCGATACCGGTTGCCATGGCCAACGCACTGTCGGCCGGATTCTCGAAATAACCGAACGTGGAGAGGGTGTTGGATACGCTAAAGGGCTTGAAGCTATCAAACGTGTTTGCTGGCAGTGCCAGCTTTTTCAGCGTCTTCTGCAGCTTCTCGTAGGAAGTTGCGGATATATGATCCTGCAGCTTCGTACCGTCACTGTACATCATCTTCTCTTGGAAATAAGACATATCCCCGTTGACAATATCAACCTCGACCCAAAGATCGTCCGATGCCGCAAACGCATCGCGAATGCTCGGATGCATCGGATACATGTCGGTCAATCCCAAATGAACCGATCCGAGCAAATACAGTGTGTTGTTATCGTTAGTCACTTTCCACATCAGGCCTTCGGCTCCGCCATCGGCCGTATCATATGTATACTCAATCAATCGGCTGGCCATCACGACCGCTTGTTCGACGCTTGATGGCTGATCCAGCTGCAGACCTGCTTTGGTGCCTTTTACGATGCCTTTTTGCTGCATGTAATCCATCGGTTTGACCGCCGTGTTCCCGAAAGCTTCCGGCAGCTCGTAATTGGACAGGAGCTTGAATAAAGAGGTGATGACCATTTCTCTTGTGATTACATCGGCTGTTACATAGGACAAGGAAGCTTCTTTTTTCTTAAGACCCAGCTGATCCAGCTTCTTCGCCGTAGTAGCCATTAAAGATTGAAACTTATCTTCCGTAATGGATTGTCTGAAGGTTCCGTCATAATACCATTCCATCGGATATATGCCGTATTTCTCACCTTCGTTCAGTGTAGCTATCGACCAAGGGCTGATGTCGGGTACGGGAGCAGTCGGTGTGTCGGCATGAATCGGGAAGACATTGCCTAACAGAATGGTTAAGCTTAATGCCCCGGCACCGGCCCAGCGCTTGACTCTACTCCAGCGTTTGTGCTCTTGCATGAAATTGTTCTCCTCTCAAATCGGTTCTGTATGGAAGATAACCACCACAATAGTAGATTATACCATAAGATAGGATAGCTCTGGAATATAGAGGCCTAGTTCCATTGAATAGAAGAGTCCTCATCAGGGGGAGAGCTCACTGCGACAGAAAAACCTATGCGGAATTTGGATAAATATCAATCGATTTATTTTTTTGGTGTAAGCTTATCTAATAAATCAGACGTGTTTAAAGGAAAGGAAGGGAAATGATTAATATTCTAGAGGAAATATACTATGGAAATTGGCGTCCTGATGAATCAATAAAATCTATTGATCCAAATTATAAGTCAATTAATAGAAAAATTTCTAGCTGCATGGAGTCCTTCAAAAAAAATTTATTGGAAACTGAATTTGAGCAAATTGAAGAGTTGTTTGATTTGGCAGGTCAATCAAGTGCAATGCATACGGCGGCAGCGTTCGTGCATGGATTTAGAAAAGGTGCCCTGTTGATGATCGAAGTATTTAATGAGGAATAGATGTTATATGCTTGTACTGCACAGTGCGCTTACACCATACCGATCGTTTGAGCTCCATAATTTGTTCGGTCAACTTCTCCTGCAATTGCAGAACGGGATGTGAAAGAGCAGTCCGCATGCCGGATCCTATTTTCTTGGCGAAAAGGTAGCTTCCTACTTGGCGAATCACCTGGAGCAGCCCTTTGATTCGGGAGAGTTGGACCGCGAGCTGCATTATCATTTTGATTATTTGGCGCGCTGCTTGAAGCAATACTCGGGGATGAGTCCGCTGCAATACAGACATCATCTGCAGATTGAGCGAGCTAAACGGCTGCTGGCACATTCGGAGCTGTCCCTGATCAAAATCGGAGAGCAACGCGGCTTCCAGGATAATAACTACTTTACACGGTTATTCAAACGTCAATCGTCGTACACCCCCGGGGAATACCGGAAGCAGTATCAGGTGTTTCGCGTGGATTCTTCCTAGATAAAATAGCGTATAGTGGTGAGCAAGTATGGACCTGCTGATTCGAAAGACAATTCAATTTGAGGTGGAATTATTTGTAGCACATTATTGAGAGTGGATCGATCTGACATTCCAAAGGCAGCCAGTGTGCTGGCGCAAGCTTTTGCAAAGGATGACCCTTTATATCAACTTATTTTGCCTGATGAGACAACGAGGCTCGACGCACTGAATATTTTTTTTCAGTGCTATATTGAAATGTTGTATCCTTATTCGGATGTATTAACGACGTCTAAGGACTTCGAGGCCGTGGCGTTGGTATTCCATTCGGAGCGACAGGCAGGAACACTGCTCTCTAACGTTAAGTATGCGAAACAGATCGGGCTTGCCATAATCAAATCCTTGCCGATTTGCCGAATCATTGGAATACGAGGATTTGTTCGAGGACTAACCATTTTGCGCAGCATGAGTTCAGTTTGGCTATCGATGCTGGGCGAGCGGCAGTATATGCACTTGGATATGATTGCTGTGCAGGAAGGCTGCCGCGGACAAGGATACGTTTCGAGGATCATAAAGCCACTGCTTGCAGAATGTCATACGAAGAATATCTTATGTACGTTGGAGACACAGACCCCAAGCAACGTACCCATTTATGAGCACTACGATTATCGCATGGTCAAAATCATTCCGTTACCCAACAGTTCACTCCGGCAGTATTGCATGGTGTACACGCCGGATGGTCTTCAGCAGCATGAATAGCCAGCAGGAACGTTTGCAGATAAGTTGGGAAGAGAAGAGGGTTTATTATAAAAAAACTGCCGCCTCGCGTTACGCAAGGCGGCAGTTTTTATGATTTCTTGCTTATTGTTGAACAATTGCGATAATTTCGTCTTCAAGCTCAAGTCTTACCTGTTCGCTGTATGCGCGAATGTTGTACTCGGAGTGCAGGTAGCGAAGAATCGCTTCAATGAGGTTAGCCTCAATCAAATACTGGGTTCTTCCGCTTACCCATACTTCCGCCGTATAACCGGTATCCTCATCCCAGCTAAGCTCAAGCGATACATCTGTCGGTTTGACGCCTCTGCGTTCCGCCTGGTGAAGACAGACCGCATTGATGATTTCGTCCATGCTTAGAACCATGGATTAGTACCGATTATTATTGTTATTGTTGTTGTTGTCGCGACGCTCGTTTTGTTGACGACGATTCTTCACGGCACGTACAACAGCCATAACGACCATAATCAAAGCCCAGATTGCAATGAGGTTAATCAACAATCCCATAATTTCGCCCATGAAGCCCATGCCAGCGAACATTCCGCCGAAGAGCAAACCGGCAAGACCACCGATCATAAGACCTTTCATCAAGCCGCCGCCGCTAAAGAATCCGCGTTTGGTTGTGTTGGCTGCAGCTCCTGTGTTATTGGAACGGTTGTTGGATTGTTGCACATTATTGGTATCATTCTTTTTCGGAGTGCTGTTGTATGTTTTATTACCGGATTTGAAACCGCCGCCGCCTCTTCTGGCATCTGCGGAATCTGGTGTCAGCGCTACAAAGAACAGTGTAATCGCTACAAGAATAGTCAATACTTTTTTCATCGTGTTCTGTCGAACCTCCCAGTGAATTTAGAGTAATAAAGAGTACTACGGACGAGTCACGATAAGGTTTCAAAATTTGTGCGACCATGTTTTGAGGCGGTTGAGCGCTGCTGCTGTTTTAATAAATCCAGTACCCAATCACACCATTTCAGCTCGGTCTCAGCCATCATCAATCCTTTGGTAGCGAGTACATAATTGCTGAATGCCTTGCTTCCAAGCTCTCGGGTTTCCTCCGGAATCCCCTCTAAAATCTGCTCGTAATAACGCTTTTTCTCCAGATAGCCAATTCTGCGGTCCTCGAAAATATCAACGGCGATGCCGATCTCCGCTAACCACAGGCAGAAGGTTCGAAGAGAAAGTTCATCTTTGGTGACTGCGGGAGCAATGGGTTGGTACATCCATTCGCGCAGCTTCTGCATGCCCTTTTCGGTAATCGCATAGATTTTCTTGTCCGGTTTATCACTTTGCTGGACCCAGTGAGAGGACAACAATTGCTTCTCCTCCATGCTGGACAGCAGGGGATAAATTTGACTGTGTTTGGCTTGCCAAAATGGCTGTATGCGAAGCATCAAATCGTATCCTGATGATTCTCTTCTTGCTAGTAGTCCTAACAAGCCGTATGACAACGTATTCATGGACATAACTCCCTTTGAAACGCATATCGTGGACACTAAGGTTGGGATGGAAATCCGCCTATCGGTCCGGTTGATAAAAAGTGTACACTGAAACTGTATGGTTTGACAACTGGGGGAGGGTTCTTTCTCTCTGCTTTTGGTAAAATTGTGACTAAAAAAGCACAAACGCCTCAGCGCTTGTGCTCCAATTTGACTTTGAATGATTTATTTGTTCTCGTAACCTTCGACTACCAGATCAAGCGCGCCTGTGTTAGGGTCGATAACCATGCCGTGAACGGGTACGTTTGGCGGAAGCAGCGGGTGTTTTTTGATCAAGTCAACGGTGTTTTTTACGCCGTCTGTAATGTTATCGAAACCGCGAAGCCATTTGGACAAGCGGATGCCGGAATTTTCAAGCGTGGAGAGAACTTCATCCGAGATCCCGCGGTCTCTCATATGCTGGATCATATCCTCGGCGTTCAGGGAAGCCATGCCGCATTCATAGTGGCCTACTACGATTACTTCTTCCGCGTGAAGCTCGTACAGTGCAACCATAACGCTCCGCATCACACTGCCGAAAGGCTGAGAGATGATAGCGCCGGCGTTTTTAATGATTTTGACATCGCCATTCTTGAAATTCATTGCTTTTGGAAGCAGTTCGACGAGCCGTGTATCCATGCAGGTGATGATGACGAGTTTTTTCTCAGGAAAACGACCGGTCAGATAGGATTCGTATTCTTTGTTCTCTACAAAGCTGCGGTTGTGTTCCAAAATGCTGTTTAGGTGTTGTTCCATGGATATTCTCTCCTTCGTTTCGATCGTCGTTTATAGTTGTTGCACTCGGGTATCTATAATCTGAATATTGGTGCCGTAATGTTGTCCGCTGCTGTCAAGGCGGAAGGAGCACACGCCGGGATCGGCGTCAAGCTTCATCTTGTCCTCGAAGAAAATTTCCTGCCGACGGTTTACAATAAAAGGCACAGGGCTTCCCGTATCTACAGTGATATCATCCACTGTAGGCTCATCTACAATTCGCAGGCTTGGAACGCCGTTGACGGCACATCCGCATCCCTCCGTGTCATAGATCAGCCTGATGGTGCCTGGCTTGTCCCCAAGTTTATCCTTCAGCTTCTGCTCGGCTTGGGGGGTGAGTTGAATAATCAAGGCATCCTGACACTCCTTTATATGTAGAATGTTATTTATTCTTTCTGGAAGTTGATTATATACCTTGTAAAAAGTATCATCAATAGAGTATAAAAGATTCCTATCACTAAAAAAAGAAGGTGAGCCCGTATGGCAGTACAACATTCACAGCAATGGGAACAATTTGATCGATTGGTTCGCAAAATCATGAGCTACTACGAAGCTATAGGCCTACTTCATTGGGATTTACGGACAGGTGCTCCCCGCAAAGGAACCGAAATTCGTTCCGAAACGATCGGGGTTCTATCTACAGAAGCATTTAAACTGCAAATCTCGGAGGAGATGGGACAGCTTCTGTCTTTTTTTGCCGAGCCGGAACAGGCAGAGCAGTTGGATGATCGCAAACGCCGCATGATCGCGGAAGTGCGTAAAATGTACGACCAGAGCAAATCCATTCCACCTGAACGCTTCCAGGAATATTCCATTCTTGCCGCCCAATCGGAAACGAAGTGGGAGGAAGCGAAGAAGAATAGTGATTTCGAAGGTTTCGAGCCATACTTAACCAAAATCGTAGCGTTCAAGCAGGAGTTTATCGAATATTGGGGCGTGAAGGATACCCGATACGATACACTGCTTGATATGTACGAGCCGGATCTGACGGTGGAGAAGGTGGATGCCATCTTCGAACGTCTGAAAGCGCGTCTGGTGCCGCTGGTCCATGCAATCCAGGAGTCTTCCTTCAAGCCGGAAACAGCTTTCTTGAAACAGCTGTTCCCAAAGGAACAGCAGGAGAAATTCAGCTTGTTTCTGCTGGAGCAAATGGGTTATGACTTTGAAGCAGGACGCCTGGATGAGAGTGTGCATCCATTTGCGACGGGTCTCAATCCTGGCGATGTGCGCATTACGACCATGTATCTTCCGGATGACGTGCTCAGTGCGGTATTCAGCTCCTTGCACGAGGGCGGGCATGCACTATATGAGCAAAATATCGACAAGACACTGGCAGGCACGCCGCTCTCCGGCGGCACCTCCATGGGCATTCATGAGTCCCAATCCCGTCTTTGGGAGAATATGATTGGCCGGAGCCGCCCGTTCTGGCGTCGTTATTTTGCGGACCTCCAGCAGTACTTCCCTGAGCAATTAAAGGAAGTGGACGTTGAGCAATTCTATCTGGCTGCGAACAAGGTAGAGAACTCTTTGATTCGTATTGAGGCAGACGAACTGACATATAACCTGCACATCATCATTCGCTACGAGATCGAGAAAATGCTCTTTAACGAAGGATTGGCTGTGAAGGATCTTCCGGAAACCTGGAACGCGAAGTATAAGGAATACCTCGGCATTATGCCGACAAACGATGGAATGGGCGTGCTGCAGGATGTTCACTGGTCCGGCGGTGATTTCGGATATTTTGCATCCTATTCGCTGGGTAACATGTATGCTGCCCAAATGCTTCACACGATGCGTAAAGAGCTGCCGAACCTTGACCAGTTGATTGAAGAGGGGAATTTGGCTCCAATCAAAGAATGGCTGACAGACAAGGTTTACAAGTACGGCAAGAGCGAGAAACCTTCCGAGATTATTGTGAGAATCACAGGAGAAGAGCTGAACCCGGACTATCTGGCGGATTATCTGGAAGAGAAATATAAAGAGATTTATAAGCTTTAATGGATGAGACGCAGCCCTTGTGGCTGCGTTTTTTTCTTTTACATAGGAAAAGCTCATTTGGTATTTTATCTTCTCCGCACATAGGGTACAGCGGCATGAGTGACACTGCCAGGCGTTTAACCTTTGGGCAGACGCATGCATATGTTGAAAAGAAAAGTTTGTTCAAGGGAATGGAGGGTTACCATGAAGCTTCAAAAATGGTGGGGGCTGGCGTTATCGATGCTGCTTGTTTGCGGAGTAGCGCTTGCCGGGTGCGGTGGCGGTGGATCGGCTACAAAAGTCAAGATTGGCGAAGTGACACGTTCGATCTTCTATGCGCCGCAGTATGTCGCGTTGGAGAAAGGATTTTTCAAGGAAGAGGGGCTTGATGTGGAGCTGCAGACGACCCCGGGCGGTGACAAAACTATGACGGCCTTGCTGTCAGGAGCTATCGATGTGGCGCTAGTCGGCTCCGAAACCTCGATTTACGTCTATCAGCAGGGCTCTGAGGATCCTGTCATTAACTTCGGTCAGCTGACACAGACGGATGGCACATTCCTGATGGCCCGGGACGGATCAGGCGCGTTTGATTGGAACAACGTGAAGGGTAAGGTATTCCTGGGCCAGCGCAAGGGCGGAATGCCGCAGATGGCAGGCGAGTTCACATTGAACAAAAAAGGGATTGACCCGCACGGTGATCTCGAGCTGATTCAGAACATTGATTTTGCCAATATCGCATCAGCCTATGCTTCCGGTACGGGTGAGTTTGTGCAGCTCTTTGAGCCGCAAGCCTCCATCTTCGAAAAAGAAGGCCGGGGTAAGGTGGTAGCTTCCTTCGGCGTGGAAAGCGGACATCTGCCTTATACGGTGTTCATGACCAAGCAGAGTTATATCGACAAACATGACGCAACGGTTCAGAAGTTTACCAATGCCCTCTACAAGGCACAGCAATGGGTGGATGCCAACACTCCTGAGGATATTGCTGATGCCATCATGCCTTATTTCAAGGATAGCGACCGGGATATCGTCGTTTCTTCTGTTAAACGGTACAAAGAGCAGGGGAGCTACGCAACCGATCCGATCGTGGATGATGCAGAATGGAACAATCTGCTGGACGTGATGGATCAAGCCGGCGAACTGAAAGAGCGGGTAGCTCCTGAGAAGATCGTTAACAACACGTTTGCCGAGAAAGCGAAGTTAGCGAAATAATGACGTACTCCTGATCCATAGAACGAAAGGAGAGAGCACCATGGTACCGGTAGTTGAATTGAATGATATCGCTCACGTATATGTCACCGATCGGGAAGCCTCTCTGGCTGTGGAAGGAATTCACTTGAAGGTGGAGCCCGGCGAATTTGTCAGCCTGGTTGGACCTAGCGGTTGTGGCAAGACGACCATATTGTCTGTCATTGCCGGCCTGCTGCAGCCGTCCAAAGGAGCCGCTTACGTGAATGGCGATCCGATATACGGGCCGTCACCGGAGGTGGGATACATGCTGCAGCAGGACTATTTATTTCCGTGGCGGACCATTATGGATAACGCCTTGATTGGTTTGGAATTGACGGAACGATTGAATCCGGAGAGCCGCAGCGCCGTGCAGAATCTGCTCAGGGAGATGGGGCTTGGCGACAGCGGCAATCTGTATCCGTCACAACTCTCAGGCGGGATGAGACAGCGGGTCGCACTCGTTAGGACCTTGGCAACGGATCCCGGTCTGCTTCTGCTCGATGAGCCATTCTCCGCATTGGATTATCAGACGAAGCTGCAGCTCGAGGATTTGATTGTGGAGACTTTGAAAGAGCGGGGAAAGACCGCCATTCTGGTGACCCATGACCTGTCGGAGGCCATTGCGATGAGCGATCGGGTCATTCTCTTAAACCGCAATCCCGGGCGGATTCACCGGTTATTTGATATTCCGGAGAACATCCGACGGGCGCAGCCTTTTTTTGCCCGCAAGGAGCCGGGCTTTAATGAATTGTTTCATGAGATTTGGGGCGAAATGCAAACCATCGGGAAGGAGTGAAGCCTATGACAACAAGGCATGAGCCTTCTGCTTCTTCTTCGAAGGGCTGGCTCCAGGATATCTATGTTAAGCACACAAAGAAGAAGAAAAGCATCCGGAATCGGGTACTGGCGGTCCAGCTTAGCTTGCTGCTGCTGTTTTTTATCTGGTGGGAAGCGGCTGGAAGATGGAAGTGGATTGACGTGCTTTTATTCAGCTACCCGTCCAAAATCTTCTCTAATATATGGGGCAACATGGTTAGCGGCGAGTTGTGGGGGCATCTGGGGATCACGGTTGGAGAGACGGTTGTCGGGTTCCTGCTGGGCACGCTTGTCGGCACGCTGCTGGCTGTCTTGATCTGGTGGTCACCGTTTCTTAATAAGGTTCTGGACCCTTACATGGTTGTGTTCAACAGCATGCCGAAAGTGGCGCTGGGTCCTATCTTTATTGTCATGTTCGGCGCCGGCTTTACCGCTATCGTGATCACTACATTATCCATTACGGTCATTGTGACCACCCTTGTGGTATACAACAGCTTTAATGAGGTGGATTCCAATCTGATCAAGGTTGTCCGTACTTTCGGCGGCACCAAGCGTCAGGTCTTTCAGCGTGTCATTCTGCCGGCATCCTATCCGGCCATCGTGTCTACACTGAAGGTCAATGTGGGCATGGCATGGGTCGGTGTCATAGTCGGTGAATTCCTGGTTGCGAAATCGGGTCTTGGTTATCTGATCATGTACGGCTTTCAGGTATTCAACTTTACGCTCGTCCTATCAAGCCTTCTCATTATCGCTGTCGTGGCCACGGCCATGTATCAAATCGTTGTATATATAGAAAGAAAATTGTTAACTCATCGTTAAAGCGCCTTGTCTTGGGCAGGTTCCCTGTATGGTTGTCTATGGCATGAAAATAGGCTAGGATGAAGTAAAACCATCACAATCGCCTGGAGGCTCTTCATCACATGGGATTTCGTGTCATCAAAACGGCCGCGGCAAGCCTGCTTGCCATTTTAATTACAGATGCCTTAAATATACCGGGGGCTACGTCCGCCGGTCTTCTTGCTATACTCGGCGTGGACGTCACGCGCAAACGGAGTGTGCGCTCCATATCATCCAGGTTCTTTGCTTCGCTGCTGGGACTGCTGCTGGCGTGCATTCTTTTTTATTTTCTCGGCTTTCATTACTGGGTTCTGGCACTCTACATACTTCTCGCATTCCCTGCGATTTCAAAAGCGAATTTCAAGGAAGGAATCGTTACCAGCTCCGTCGTGGTGTTTCGAGTGTTTCAGGGCGAAGAGATTGGCTTCGACATTCTCCTTACTCAGGTTGAGTTACTAATTATCGGCCTTGGGTCAGCGATGCTGGTGAACTTGGTGTACATGCCAAACAGTGAGGGAGCGATGATGGAGATCCGCCGCAGGGTGGACGGGCTCTTCTCTGTCATTTTCAATCATTTCTCGCTCACGCTGAGAGACCCTGAACATATATGGGACGGTAAAGAACTGATTGAGGCCAATCG
Organism: Paenibacillus sp. Cedars; assembly: GCF_003184205.1. Classification (NCBI taxonomy): domain Bacteria; kingdom Bacillati; phylum Bacillota; class Bacilli; order Caryophanales; family Paenibacillaceae; genus Paenibacillus; species Paenibacillus sp. Cedars. The sequence goes on along the minus strand of NZ_CP020866.1, from coordinate 3,418,849 downwards.
GCAGATCGAGCGGGGAATAGAAGAAGCGAAGCGGGCATCGGAGAATCAGATGATTCATCCGGACGGCTCTTGGAACATATATTTCTATATGCGGAAGGAACAGATGGAGAACATCCAGAGCATGATGCATCAGATATCGCAGGTGTACGAGCGTCTTCCTCACGGGGTGCTGACCGCTGAAATTTTCGATCAATTAAGCAAGGATGTTGTTGCTGAAGGATATACGGGCAAGTCCGAAGGTCTGCTGATTGAGCTGGAAGACCGGTTCAAGGAAATGGATCTCCCGACCACCCGCGAGGAATTCGAGGTCAGATCCGCGATTCTGCAGCTCTGCCATGAGCTGGAATACTATTTGAATATATCGAAGAAGTATAAGGCACCCACGGCAAAAAAACCGCAGAAGCGTGCGGATTCGGCCCCGTAGCTCAGGGTTTTTCAAAAAAAAATCTGATATTTTTAGCATCATATGAATTTATTTGGACCACTTCATTCAACATTCGCCCATCTCGTGCATACACATGTATGGAATGATTGTATGGAGGAGGTTCGAAGATGTCATTGAGTCATAAACACCAATGTAGAGAAATCATCACGAAGGCGATCTGCGGCAAGGGTCGTAAGTTCTCTACCGTAACACATACCGTGACTCCGCCTAATAATCCGACCAGTATTTTGGGGGCCTGGATTATAAACCATCAATACGAGGCGGTTGCCGCCGGAGACGGAATTGAAGTTATTGGTACTTACGATGTTAACATCTGGTATTCCTATGACAAAAATTCGCAGACCGACGTGGCGAAAGAAACGGTGTCGTATGTAGAACGCGTGCCTCTTTCCTATCTGGATCCGAAGCATCGCGCAGCAACGGTGGAGGTGTCGGCAGAAGCGACACAGGAGCCGAGCTGCGTCGAAGCCAGCGTATCCTCGAATGGCACGAGTGTCATCCTGCGGGTAGAGAGAGAGTATGCGGTGGAACTGGTGGCCGAAACCAAGGTCGTTGTAAAAGTATGCACCAACCACCATGGTGACTACGAAGACAAAGAGTTCGACTACGCCCTGGGAGACGATGTCGATGATTACGAAGACCTTGATTACGAAGGTCTGGAGGATGAACTGTAAGTTACCCCTCCTGTAGGAATGATTATAATCTTAGCATATGCAGTGAGGGCAGCTTTGCGGAGGGCGGATGCCCTCTTTTTTATTTTTTTCGCGAGGGGGGCTAGGGGATGACTAAATCCATGGTAAAACCAGCTGCTGCAAAGGGTTATATTCCAATCAATGGGGCAAATGCGATCCTGGCACAGGCACGTATGATCAGGTCCGGCATTCCTTGCCAGTTGGGCATGGCTTCCGGGGAGGAGCACCGCTACACAGCCAAATACTCGGTTCATGTTCGGAAGCTGGCTGCAGCCTCGATCCGCCACCATCAGCTGGGAGGCAGCGAGGTATTGTATGAGCCTGATCCCGAGAATGGGAGATACGAAGACGGTCTGCACCGGAGACTGGAGAAAGCGGCACTGCGTTCGCTGTATACGCTGGGTGTGGATGAAGGAGAGGTCATCATTACGGCCCGGCCCGGGCGGAGATACGTGGTTGAGAGTGTTCGAATAAAGGGGGGACGGAATAAAGCGGTTATGAGTGCCAAGGGCGGCCCGATGGAAGGGGGCAATACGCTTAACGAGACCGAAGACGCTCCAATCACTCCATCGCTGCTGATCGGAATGGATCCGGAGTTTGTGCTGATGCAGGACAACGGGCAAATCGTGTTTGCTTCCGAGTTCATGGCACGTGGCGGGGAAGTCGGCAGTGATGCCGTGCGTTTTCGGGGGGAGGTCGTTTACCCCATTGCCGAATTAAGGCCGTCACCCAAAGCAGATCCTAAGGAATTGCTTCACGAAATGCAAAAAGCGCTGCGCACCGCTCAAACGATGATTCTGGATCGTTCGCTGACATGGAGAGCAGGTGCTCTGCCTTGCGGGGACTTCCCGCTTGGTGGGCATATTCATTTCAGCGGTGTTCCGCTGTCATTGTCACTGCTTCAGACGCTGGATAATTATCTGGCACTGCCGCTGGCGCTGCTGGAAGATCCCAAAGGGCGCCATCGCAGACCCCGATACGGTTTCCTGGGAGATTTCCGGAGGCAGCCGTATGGCGGTTTTGAGTACCGAACGCTTCCCAGCTTTCTCGTCTCCCCCCTCGTGGCGAAGGTATCGCTGTATCTCGCCTATCTGATCGCCCGATACAGCGACCGGCTGCTCGCAAGGCCCCTGAATACCGAACGATACCACCGGGCCTATTACGACGGGGATAAGACCGTGCTCAAAGAGTGTATAGCGGGGTGGCACCGGGATCTGTCCGCACTGCCGGAGTATAAGGACTATGCCCGTGAAATTGAGCTTGCTCTTGTGCATATCGAGGCGGGGCGAACCTGGGATGAGAGCAGGGATATCAGACCGCTGTGGAATATTCCCGTTAAGCCTTGATGCCTTGAGGTCAATTTCTGTTATAATAGAGGCCAAGCTAGAAAAGGCATGGAGGTACGTCATGGCTAAATATACGCCGATGATTGAACAATATTTAAATGTGAAGGAACAAGCGAAGGATGCGTTTCTTTTTTTCCGCTTAGGCGATTTTTATGAAATGTTTTTTGATGATGCGATCCTCGCGTCGAAGGAACTGGAGATTACACTAACCGGCCGCGAAGGCGGTGGCACCGAGAAAATACCGATGTGCGGAGTGCCGTATCATTCAGCCGAAGGGTATATCCAGCGGTTGATTGAAAAAGGGTACAAAGTCGCCATCTGTGAGCAGATGGAGGATGCCTCCGTCACCAAAGGCATGGTGCGCCGGGAAATCGTCCGGGTCGTAACGCCGGGAACGATCATGGACGGCAAGGTTGTTCACGACAAATCGAACAACTATATGGTGTGTGTCACAGAAGCGGGCGGATTGATGTCTTTATCCGCATGCGACTTGTCGACCGGCGAGCTCTATGTGACCTCGGTTCCATGGTCGGAGGAGTGGCTCCGGGACGAGATTGGCCTCTATGAGCCTTCCGAGATTATCGGTGACGCAGCGCTGCTTGAGATCATCTCTTCACAGTCGCTTCCCGGCAGCCGGAATATCGTATATACGGCGTGGGATCGAAGAGAGGATGCGTTGGTTCGAACCCAATTCGGGGAGCCCGCCTGGGCTCGTCTGGAAGAGGAACGCAGAGCCTGCGTATCTCTGCTGATCTCGTATTTAAGCGAGACGCAGAAGCGGTCACTAGGGCAGCTGACGCAGATTGCTTCCTATGAACCGGGACAGTACATGGTCCTGGATCCATTCACAAGACGCAATCTGGAGCTGGTCGAGACGGTGCGTGAGCGTTCGAAGAAGGGTTCGCTCCTGTGGCTTCTGGACCGAACGGAGACCTCGATGGGGGCAAGGCTCCTGCGGCGGAGAATCGATAAACCGCTGTTGTCCCGAAGCCGGATCGAAGAGCGGCTGGAGGCTGTGGAACATCTCTATAACCAGTACATACTGCGAGAAGATTTGCGGATGGCGCTTAAAGAGATTTACGATCTGGAACGGCTGGTAGGCCGGATTGCGTTTGGCAGTGCGAATGGTCGGGATTTGAATGCGCTCAAGCTGTCGCTGAGACAAATTCCTTCCCTGAAAGAGCTGTGTGCTCAATCTCCTTCCGAAACCCTCCGGCGTGTAGCCGCGGATACGGATATTTGCGACGATCTGTGCGAGCTGATCGAGGACGCCATTGTGGATGAGCCGCCGGTGTCCGTACGTGATGGAGGGATTATCAAGCCGGGATATCACGAGCGCCTGGACGAATTCCGTGAGGCAAGCACCAGCGGCAAACGCTGGATCGCAGAGCTGGAAGCCAAGGAACGCGCGGCTACAGGAATCAAATCCCTGAAGATCGGCTACAACAAGGTGTTTGGCTACTTCATCGAGGTAACCAAGTCCAATCTGTCTTCCCTGCCGGAAGGCCGGTATGAGCGGAAGCAGACGCTCGCCAATGCGGAACGATATGTTACACCGGAGCTGAAGGAGAAGGAAGGTTTGATCCTGGAGGCCCAGGAGAAGATGGTGGACCTTGAATATGCCCTCTTTACCGAGCTTAGGGACAAGCTGAATACACAAGTGAGCCGATTGCAGAAGCTTGCCGAGCGAATCGCGGAAATCGACGTTTACCAATCGCTGGCTGCGGTCAGTGCAGAGTACCGGTTCGTGAAGCCTGAGCTGAGCGACGGGTATGATTACATCGTTGAAGGCGGACGCCATCCTGTTGTTGAATCGGTCATGAAGGATTCTGCATTTATTGCGAATGGCACGGATTTGCGTAAGGACGGCTCCTCTATCATGCTTATTACCGGTCCGAATATGGCTGGAAAAAGCACATATATGCGCCAGGTTGCCTTATTGTCAATCCTGGCCCAGCTCGGCTGCTTTGTTCCGGCAGAGCGCGCGGTTATCCCGCTGGTAGACCGGATCTTTACCCGCATCGGAGCAGCGGACGACTTAATTGGAGGCCAGAGCACCTTTATGGTCGAAATGGCAGATATTCAGGTCATGACGGAAAAAGCAACGCCTCGCAGTCTGATTATCATTGATGAACTGGGACGCGGGACGTCAACAAGCGAAGGCATGGCCATTGCACAAGCCGTCATTGAATATGTGCATGATCATATCGGATGCAAGGCGCTTGTATCCACGCATTTCCATGAGCTGGCTCATCTTCAGGAAAGTCTTGGCGGCCTTAAGAACTATTCCATGGCCGTTCAGGAGAGCGGAGATAAGGTTCATTTTCTCCGCAAGCTGATCCCGGGGGCAGCAGACAGCAGCTATGGTATTTATTGCGCCAGATTGGCAGGTCTGCCCGGCAGCATCATTGACCGTGCTTATGGCCTGCTGCAGGGCTTGGAGCAGGCTTCGCTGGCTGCTGTGGCTTCGGAGCATGGGGCGGCATTGCAGCGGGAAGAGACCGCTTCAGCCTCTTTGGCTGCCGAGGGTACCGATGGAGCAGTAATGGCAAGGGAGCAGCGTGAAGATGCGTTCCCGTATACCCCTCGCGACCTGAGCCATGGAGAACGGAAGGGGGGTGTGGTACAGCTCTCTATTTTTGGAGAAGACGAAGTGCCTGATCCGAGAACGGCGAAGGTTGGCAAGGATGGACATGCCATGGCGCCGGAAGCTGTACAAACTCCTGCGATCAGAGGTATTATCGATGCGGTGAAGGGTGCAGACGTGATGAATATGACACCTCTTCAGGCCATGCAGTTCTTGAATGATCTGAAGATCCAGGCGAAGGATATATAATTTTTGCATGGGATTGAAGTGAAACGGAGGTAGGAACAATGGGGATTATTCGTATTTTGGACGAGCATATCGCAAACCAAATTGCTGCCGGCGAGGTGGTGGAGCGGCCTGCCTCCGTTGTGAAGGAGCTTGTGGAGAATGCCATCGATGCCGGGAGCACCAAGATCGACGTTACGGTCGAAGAAGGCGGACTCGACAGCATTCGTGTCACGGATAACGGGGCAGGCATTGACCCGGAAGATTGCGAGACGGCTTTTTACCGCCATGCGACAAGCAAAATTACGGAAGGCCGGGATCTGTTTCAGATCACGAGCCTCGGATTCCGAGGCGAAGCCTTGCCGTCCATTGCCGCGGTATCCAAGGTACGGCTGGTGACGTCCAATGTTCAGGACGGCCGCGGCCGGAAGATCGAAATCGAAGGCGGCCATCTTCGTGTGAACGAAGAGACTGCTGCACCCAGGGGAACGGATTTCCTGGTGAAAGAATTGTTTTTTAACACGCCGGCAAGGCTGAAATATATGAAAACGATCCAGACGGAGCTTGGGCATATTTCCGATTACATGTATCGGTTGGCTCTTTCGCGGCCGGATATTGCTTTTACGCTTCAGCATAATGGAAACTCTCTGCTTCAAACGCTGGGTAATGGTGATGCTTTGCAAGTGATTGCGGCTATCTATGGCACCCAATCCGCTAAAGCCATGCTCGCGTTTGAAGCGGAGAATATGGATTACACACTCAGCGGATACATCAGCCGTCCGGATTACACCCGGGCTAACCGGAACGGCATGTCGCTGATCATCAATGGAAGATATGTCCGCAACTATGGCCTGATGCAGGCCATCTTAAGAGGGTATCACACGCTGCTGCCGATTAACCGGTTTCCGCTCATTGTCATTCAGCTGACCATGCATCCCTCATTGATTGATGTGAACGTGCATCCATCCAAGCTGGAAGTGCGGTTCAGCAAAGAACAGGAGCTGTTTGCATTTGTGGAGGAGGAGATCCGCAAGGTGCTGCAGCAGGAAATACTCATTCCCCGCCCTGCCAAACAAGCTATTGGCAAAAGCGAGCATGCCTTCATTCAGGAGCAGTTGCATTTTCCCAATGCGCAGGGTCGGGATGCGTCGGTAAGAAGCAGGGAAGACGGAGAGGCCCCGGCGGCACGAAGCGGTGATCAATCCGATCAAGGTATGACGTCCTTCCCGCCACATGGATCAGCGTGGCCCGAGAAGCGGGATCATTTACAGCCCGAATCCGGTATCAAGCGCTCTTACGGGGATGGGTCAGGCGGAACGCCAGCAACGGCTTCCATGCGGGAAACGGCTGCAGCCTCTTCCTATCGCAGCGAGTACCGTTATGAGAACAAGGGGAATGCCCATATTCCGTCTGTAACCAAGGAATGGCTTCAGGCTGCATCAGGGCCTGCCCCGGAAATCCCGCCATTTCCAGAACTTACATTGATCGGTCAGCACCACGGAACTTATCTGATTGCTCAGAATGATTCCGGGCTATATTTGATTGATCAGCATGCCGCCCATGAGCGGATTAACTACGAGTACTATTACGAGCAGTTCGGTAAGCCGGCTGACGCCTCACAGGAGCTGCTGCTGCCGATTACACTTGAATTCACACCATCGGAATCGGAAAAGGTGAAGCAGCGGCTGCACTGGTTTGAGAAGGTCGGCGTATATATGGAGTTTTTCGGCGGCCAAACCTTTCTGGTGCGTTCCCACCCGTTCTGGTTCCCCAAGGGTGACGAGAAAGCCATCATTGAAGAGATGGCTGAGTGGGTGCTGAGCGAACGAAATATTGATGTTGCGAAGCTGAGAGAGACCTCATCGATCATGTGCTCCTGCAAGGCCTCCATCAAAGCCAACCAGAAGCTGACCGAGCAGGAGGCCATGACATTGATTCAGCGTCTGGGCGCCTGTCGCCAGCCATACACCTGTCCGCATGGACGACCGATCGTGGTTTCATTCTCAGCTTATGATTTGGAGAAAATGTTTAAACGCGTCATGTAACAGCAAGGAGGACTTTCATGATCATTACAACTGGAGAAGCGGAAGCGCCGGACATTGTTAAACGTGCGATAAGCTTATCCCAGGAGACCGGGTGCCGATATGTTCAGCGCGGCGGTCATTCATTACGAAAATTAGCCCGCAGATTCGGAGACGACGACATTCTGGTCGTATTGAACGGACATGTGCGTCTCAGCGGACCGGGCGGCTCTGTCATGGAATTTCATCCGAGCATGGGATTTGTCAGATTGAAACGCGTGCTGCACGGCAATCCGGATCCTATGCTGGATGCTGCCGGTATGGCCGAAGGAGACTCTGTTCTCGATTGTACGGCCGGGCTTGGCGCTGACTCCTTGGTGTTCTCGGGCAAAGGCGGGGAGAACAGCCGGGTCACCGCATTGGAGAGCTCGCTGCCCTTGTATGCGCTGCTCAAAGAGGGCCTTCGGACCTATGAAAGTCATCTGGAGGCCAGTGATCAGGCCATGAGGAGAATCGAGGTACGGCACAGCCATCACTTAGACTACTTGAAATCGCTGCCGGATCGGAGCGTGGATATTGTCTATTTCGATCCGATGTTCCGCGAGCCGATCACAGATTCGGCATCCATCAATCCGCTTAGGCATTATGCGAATGGGGAACCGCTGGATGAGGAAAGTGTGAGAGAAGCGGTCAGGGTTGCACGAAAGACCGTTGTTCTGAAGGAAGCAAGGTACAGCGGAGAGTTTGAGCGGCTGGGCTTTTCTTTGCCTGAGCGGGGAAAATCGAAAATAACGTACGGAGTGATTTCCATTGACAGATGAATCAAAACCGAAACTGCTCGTTCTTATCGGACCGACAGCTGTAGGCAAAACCAAAATGAGCATTGAACTTGCTAAGGAATTTGGATGTGAGATTATATCCGGCGATTCGATGCAGGTATATCGGGGCATGGATATCGGCACTGCCAAAATCTCTGCGGATGAGATGGAAGGCATTCCCCATCATCTCATTGACATCCACGAGCCGGATCATCCCTATTCAGTGGCTGAATTTCAGGAGCAGAGCCGAAGATTGATAACCGAGATTGCTGGCCGGGACAAGCTTCCGTTCATCGTTGGTGGAACAGGGCTTTATGTGGAATCGGTATGCTATGGCTATCAGTTCAGCGAGACCGGGGCGGACGAGGCTTTTCGGGATGAGCAGTTCCGTTATGCAAACGAAAATGGTGCGGAAGCCCTTCACCGGAAACTTGCCGATGTAGACCCTGAAACAGCCGATCGGCTTCACCCTAATGACCTACGTCGGGTCGTTCGTGCACTGGAGGTATTCCACATGACAGGTATCCCGCTTTCAGCCCAGCTGGCCCCTCAAACCAAGCAGTCTCCCTATGACTTATGCTTGGTCGGTTTGACAATGGACAGGCAAATGCTATATAACCGTATTGAAGAGCGAATTGATCTTATGCTGAATCAGGGACTTGTTGATGAGGTGGCGGCGCTCATGGACAAAGGGTATGCTCCAGGGCTTGTATCCATGCAAGGGCTTGGTTACAAGGAGATTGTATCGCATCTTAACGGGGAGTTTAGCTACGAGGAAGCGGTGGTTCTGCTCAAGCGTGATACACGCCGGTTCGCTAAGCGGCAGCTGTCATGGTTTCGTCATATGAAAGACATCGAGTGGGTAGACGTCACCGACTCGGGAAATTTTTCTGCAAACTATCAAAAAATCCGTGCTATAATAGCAGGAAAGTTTCACTGAAATCTTGAATATATTTCAAAACAATCTAATTGAACCATTGGGGGTACGGCTAATGAACAAGTCCATTAACATCCAAGACACGTTCTTGAACCAACTGCGTAAAGAGAACATTCCGGCCACGGTATACCTGACAAACGGCTTTCAGATCCGTGGAACGATCAAAGCTTTTGACAATTTTACCATCGTGATTGACAGCGACGGCCGTCAGCAAATGGTGTACAAGCATGCCATCTCCACGTTCATGCCGCAGCGCAATGTGTCCCTGATGCAGGATAACAACAACGATCAATAGATTTTAGATTGATTCATAGAGAGCATAATCATACCATCCTGATTATTTTGAAACTTTTTTGTTTATAATTCGTTTAGTTATAAGGAGTGCAGAGAGCAACCTGAGAAGGTTGTTCTTTTCTTTCCGAGACTTGACGAGAGTCAGAGGCTTGATCCCGCAAGGGAGTAAGGAGGGGGACAAATGGCTGGAAAAGATAATCAGATGTCAAGGTTGAACAAAAACAAAGACAACTCGAAGACATCCAAAACCACCAAACCTAAATCGAAGAAGAAAAAAGGCAAAGGCAAACGAATTGCATGGGCGTTGTTTTTTACAGCCGTCATTGCGATCTTCTGCGCGCTTGCAGGTTACTTGTTCATCCTGATCAGCGGCGAGAAGCTGCTGGAGCAGAACCAGGATAAACTGACCGCTTACGGTACCTCCAAAGTGTATGACCGTAACGGCACCCTGATGGGTGAACTATCTATCCAGAAGAGTGACCCGGTCGAGTACAAAGATATTCCTGATTTATTAGTACAGGCATTCATTGCAACAGAAGATAAACGATTTATGGAGCATAACGGCGTGGATATGTGGTCGATCGGCCGTGCTGCGGTCAAGGATATCATGGCTCGATCCATGGTAGAGGGCGGAAGTACGATCACACAGCAGCTTGCAAAAAATATCTTCCTGACACGCGATAAAACATTTTTCCGCAAAGCGACGGAAATGTCGATCGCGCTCGCGCTTGAGCGTCAGCACAGCAAGGAAGAGATCATTGAGATGTATTTGAACCGAATTAACTTCGGTGGACCTTATTACGGCATTAAAGCGGCTTCCGAGCGGTATTTTGGGGAATCCGACTTGAACAATCTGGAATTGTGGGAAATGGCAACACTGGCGGCAATGCCGAAGGGGCCCTCCCGTTACAATCCGCTGAAGAACCCCGACCTCTCCAAAGAGCGTCGTGCTGTGGTGCTGACTCTGATGGAGCAGCAAGGGTACATTACGGCCGGTGAGGCTGAGGAAGCGAAAAAGGTGGATTATGATTATACACCGCCTGAAAGACAGCAGAAGTATACGGCGTTTATTGATTACGTCATGGAAGAGGCCGAAGAGAAGTGGGGCCTTACCGAGGATGATGTCAACATCGGAGGTTACCAGATTTATACCACCATGGATATCAATGCTCAGCAGGCTGTGGAGGAGGAGTTCAGCAACCCGGCTAACTTCGAAGAAAGCCCGGATGATGTACCTGTTGAAGGCTCTATGGTTATTATTAACCAAGAGACCGGCGGTATCGTTGCCATGGCCGGTGGGCGTGAGTATACGAGAGGCGGGTTCAGCCGGGCAACCGACAGCCGTCGCCAACCGGGCTCCGCGTTGAAGCCAATTGTGTCGTACGCACCTGCGCTGGAATCCGGGAATTTCACGAAAGATTCCAGGCTGAGCAATAAAAAGCAGTGCTTCGGCGGCAATTACTGTCCGAATAACCTGCATGGTTACTCGGAGACAATCAGTATGCCTGAAGCGATTCAGCGCTCCGAGAATATTCCGGCCGTCTGGCTGTTGAATCAGATTGGAGTTAAGACCGGTTTTGATTTTGCGCAGAGTTTGGGCATCAAAATGTCCGAGGGTGACGCGAATCTGTCCCTTGCACTGGGCGGAATGGATACCGGTACAAATACTTTTGAAATGGCCCAAGCGTTCAGTGCCTTCGCAAATGGCGGTGAGTTTAAAGAGGCCTTTGCGATCAAACAGATTAAAGATAACAAAGGTAAGGTTGTGCACGAGAACAAAGGAAGCAAAGGGAAGCGTGTAATGGAAGCTTCTACAGCTTCGCAAATGACAGACATGATGCGTCGCGTCGTTGATGAAGGAACGGGCAAGAACGCCCGGATCAGTCGTCCGGTAGCCGGTAAGACCGGAACCACGCAAAGTGGATACAAGGGTGTTAGCTCGAACCGTGATGTTTGGTTTGTCGGATACACACCGGAGTTAACCGCTGCTGTGTGGATGGGATACGATACGCCTGACCGACAGCATCTGCTGAAACGAAGCAGCTCGATCTCGGCTTCATTATGGGGCAAAGTGATGGAGAAGGCGGTTCAGGGTTATGAAGCGAAGAACTTCCCGAGCACCGAACCGCCACCGCCTCCAGTAGAAGAAACGACTTTAACCGCCGTCAGCGGACTGACCGGTTCGTATAATGGCGAGACACAAACCGTATCTCTGAGCTGGAATGCGGTTCAAGGCAGCAATATTCAGTATCACTTGTATCGTAAGGAAACATCCGAGGCGGAATACACCCGTATTCTCGATTCCTTGGGCGGAACCTCCATTGAAGATGTGAGCGCCATGGAAGGATTGACCTACGATTACTACGTGACTGCTTTTGATACTTCGACTGGCAAGGAGTCGGAACCTTCGAACGTTCTGCAGGTCGTCGCTGTTTCGGAGGAGCTGCCGCCCGAGGAAGTGGAACCACCTCCGGTAGATACCGAAGAACCGCCTCCGGTTGAGGATGGTGACAATGGAGCAGGGAACGAAGTGCCTCCGGGTAACGAAAACGGTAATGGCACTGGTCCTGGAGATACAGGCAATGGAAATGGCACTGGTGAAGGACCTGGCAGCGGAAACGGCAATGGAACGAATCCACCTCCTGACAATGGGACCGGAACGGGTCAAGACGGCCAGAACCCAGGCAATGGTTCTGATGGTTCAGGGGATGGCTCCAACAATGGAGGCAACGGCACAGGGGGAACCAACTCGGATACGGGCAATGTTTCTACGGTACCGGGGACCATTGTTGATCCATCGGATCCTGCGAATACACAGGATGCACCGCAAGAAAGCCCATAACCAAACAAGAAAGCCTCCGCTTGAATTGCGGGGGCTTCTTTGTTTTGAGTGTGAAACCCAAATGTGGTAAGCTGGGAATACGATATGGGGAGGAAAAGTTCCATGAAACGTAAATTCGGAGATCGGGCGAATTGGCGCCGTATCACCCGCCGACACTTCACTTCCCGGTATGTGGAATGTGAGCAATTTACAGGGTATCTCACGCTATATACCATATACGGCCTGAAAGAACCGTTGTGGAAGACGTATGGCCGTCATACCTACCGAATCGCGGACAAAGGTTATTCTTGGCTGCAGTATTATCCGAAGGACAGCCATTTCATCGTTACCGCCATGTTTGATGACAAGCGAAAGATCGTGCAATGGTACATTGATATTTGCAAGAAGCAAGGAGTAACCGATCAGGGTGTCCCTTGGTTTGACGATCTGTATCTGGACGTTGTGGTCGTCAAGAACGGTGAAGTGTTTTTGCTGGATGAAGATGAGCTTGAGGATGCCCTGCGCCGGAATGATATTACCCGGGATGATTACAGGCTTGCTAAGGTGACTGCAAGGAACCTTCTTCGGGCCATCGACGCACATGAATTTCCTTACTTTATGATGTCTCTGAAGCATCGTGACCAGTTATTTCATAACGGAGAATTTAGGAGGAAGAAATAATGCGTCAGGAAATACATAAGAATTTGCCGAGAGCGGGCACGAAGAAGAGAGCATGGCTTAGAAGAGGGATGTATGCCCTGCTCTCTCTCGTTGTTCTTGGGGTATTGTGGTCGGGTTATGCGTATTGGAAAATTGAAAGCGCAGAGAGCAGCCCGGCAGAGAAAGCGGACGTCGGCATCATTCTGGGTGCATCCATGTGGGGCGATCAGCCAAGCCCGGGACTGCGGGAACGGCTGGAGCAAGCATTGGTTGAATACAACGCAGGACGATTTGATACTTTTATCGTGTCAGGCGGTCTCGACAAGCCAGGGTATACGTATACCGAAGCCGAAGGGATGAGAAACTTCCTGGTGGAGGCCGGCGTACCTGAAGAGCGCATCTACTTGGAAAACGAAGCCACGAGCACCTATGAGAATTTGCTCTACAGTCAAGATATCATGGAGAACAACGGGTGGAAGACGGCCATAATAATTACGCATGATTATCATGGCACGAGGTCGATGGAGGTAGCAACCACTCTTGGTTATGATCATCCTTCTATGTCGCTGACGGAATCTACCGTTCTCCCCATGGTCAAACACAAGTCGAGAGAAGTGCTTGCTTACACGAAATGGACGGCTGATCGGCTGCTGATCGCAGTTGGTGTCCTATGAGGACGAAACTTCTAATAAGCAGGCTGTAAATAGAATACATTGGAATAGATAGTCAGCCCTTTGGATAAAGAGGTGAGGAGCAATGAACGGGCGTGTAACGGCCGCTAACGGCCGATCTGAAGGACGGCCATCCAGGCAGATTAATGTCGTGCTCCGCAGCGCGGAACCTCCGCTTGTCAGCAGCGTGGTTCCGGAACGCGAACCGGCCCCTTCGCCAAACCCTGTTTCCCAGCACAGTCTATTCCAGGAAATACAGAAAGAGCTGGATCAGCTAGTAGGTCTGGATCAAATCAAAGACCTGGTGTTCGAAATTTACGCTTTGCTTCAAGTGTCTCAGATGCGTTCAGAAGCAGGCTTATTAAGTGGCGGTCATGTATACCATATGATTTTTAAAGGAAATCCCGGTACCGGCAAAACGACTGTCGCGCGCATCGTTGCGAAGCTGTTCCAGAAGATGGGCGTGCTGAGCAAAGGACATCTGGTTGAAGTAGAAAGAGCGGATCTTGTCGGCGAATATATCGGCCATACTGCTCAAAAGACCAGAGAACTGGTCAAGAAAGCACTGGGAGGAATCCTGTTTATTGACGAGGCATACAGCTTGGCACGAGGCGGCGAGAAGGATTTTGGCAAGGAAGCGATCGATACCCTTGTAAAGTCAATGGAGGATCACAAGAATCAATTTATTCTGATATTGGCAGGATACAGTGATGAGATCGATTTTTTTATGGATACGAATCCTGGACTGCATTCCCGGTTTCCGATACAGATGGACTTTCCGGATTACAACATGGATCAGTTGATTCAGATTTCAGAGCTGATGGCAAAGGAGCGGGATTATATTTTGATGCCGCAGTCGCTCAGCAAGCTGAAGGATCATCTGCAATCTGAGAAGGATCATGGACTCCATGCCTTCAGTAATGCCCGTTATGTGAGGAATGTGATCGAGAAGTCCATTCGCAATCAATCGGTTCGGCTGCTGAACCAATATGTGACCGGGAATCCCGGCAAGCTGGAGCTTATGACACTAAGGCCGGAGGACTTTAAGTTAAACGGAAAATTACAATGATTTTAAACCTGTCTTCGAACATAATGAAGGGGTAACACCGCTTCCTGATCATCATCATGTTTATTGCAGGCAGCCGTGGTTAGTTAACATAAGAGACGTAATCGTTAGAAGGAGTTGGATATATGACTAATACAACGCATGATACCCGGACAGAGATCGAAGATAGGGCTATACTGGTCAGCTTGGTGACGGATAAGGTTAAACGTTCGGGAATCAATCCCGAATATTCTTTGCAGGAGCTGGTTCAGCTCGCTGAAACGGCTGGAGTTGAGGTGCTGGATGTGATCACCCAGAATCGCGAAGTCCCGGACTCCAAATGGTTTATCGGTAAGGGAAAAGTTGAAGAACTTCGCATGGCGATTGATGGATTGGGCGCAACCACCGCGATATTCGATCAAGAGTTATCCGGTGCGCAAGTACGGAATTTGGAAGAATCCCTCGATGTGAAGATTATCGATCGGACTCAATTGATTCTGGATATTTTCGCCCAGCGCGCCAAGACGCGTGAGGGGATTGTTCAGGTGGAGCTGGCTCAGCTTACGTATCTGCTCCCGCGGTTGTCGGGACATGGCAAGAATCTGTCAAGGCTCGGAGCGGGGATCGGGACACGCGGACCGGGCGAGAGCAAACTCGAAACCGACCGCAGGCATATTCGCGACAGAATCAGTGACCTGAAGCGGCAGCTGGATGAGATGACAAGGCACCGGAGTCTGCACCGGGAGCGCCGCAAGAAGAGTGGCGCCGTACAGGTAGCCTTGGTCGGCTATACGAATGCCGGCAAATCGACACTGCTGAATCGTTTAACGGCCGCAGACGTGTATATCGAAGATCAGCTGTTTGCTACGCTGGATCCGACCTCGCGTGCACTCGAACTGCCAAGCGGCAAAGAAGTGGTCCTTACGGATACCGTAGGATTCATTCAGAATCTTCCACATGATCTCGTTGCGGCATTCCGTGCGACGCTGGAAGAAGCCAATGAAGCGGATCTGATCCTTCATGTTGTGGATTCCTCCTCACCTATGCGAGATGAGCAGATGGCTGTGGTTCATTCTATTCTGCAGGACCTGGGAGCAGCGGATAAACCGCAGATCGTTCTTTTTAACAAGAAGGATGCGTGTGAGCCGGAGCAGTTGGAGATGCTGCCGACCGGGGAGGGGCAATTAAAGATTAGTGCTTATAATGATCAGGACCTGGACACGGTCCGTGAAGCGATCCAGAACCAGCTGTCGGGTGGGAATGTGACGTTTCGTATTCCCGCTGACCGGGGCGATCTGAACTCGGCTGTATACCGTATCGGAGACGTGCTGGAGCAGTCTTTTGATGAGAATGATATCCTCTACGAGGTTCGAATTAATAAAGCTGATTACGAGAAGATGGGTTATGTGCTTCATGATTACGTTCAGCAGCAGTAATGGAGATACAACAGCGTGAATTAAAGATGAAGTGTTAAGATGTGAGACATCATGTGTAATAGAGGAGAGAGCGGTTTGTCATGGCAAGATTTTCGCAGGATATACTTGAATTAAGCAATGAGATGGAAGCAAAAATAGGACAGCGCTTGCGCGAGATTGACGCGATCGTGGACTTCAATCAGTGGAAGGTGATCGATGCCTTCCAGAAGCATCACGTAAGTGATTTTCACTTCGCGGCTTCCACCGGCTATGCATACAATGATCGCGGGCGGGAAGTGCTGGATGAAGTATATGCAGACGTATTCGGGGCCGAATCGGCCCTGGTGCGTCCTCATTTTGCTTCCGGGACGCATACGATTTCGACGGCGCTGTTTGGCGTTTTAAGACCAGGAGATGAGCTGCTGTACATTTCCGGACGTCCGTATGACACTCTTCATAAAGTCATCGGCGAGCCTGGAGACGACACGGGTTCCCTTCGGGATTTTGGCATCGGTTATCATGAGATTGCGCTAACAGAACAAGGTGAGATTGATTGGAATCAGGTGGAGATGATGATCACGCCAACAACGAAAGTCATCGGTATCCAGCGTTCCCGCGGATATGATTGGCGCTCTTCCTTTACGGTCTCTCAGATCGGTGAAATGGTTGCCCGTATCCGTTCCATTCGCGAGGATTTGATTATTTTCGTAGATAACTGCTATGGCGAGTTTACGGAGCAATTGGAGCCTACCGAAGTTGGTGTTGACCTGATGGCAGGTTCTCTCATCAAAAACCCGGGCGGCGGCATTGCCGAAACCGGTGGTTACATCTGTGGCAAGGAAGCCTATGTGGATATGGCAGCCTATCGGCTTACCGCTCCGGGAATCGGGCGTGAGGTGGGAGCTATGCTAGGCACGACGAGGGGGATTTACCAGGGGTTATTCCTCGCGCCTTCTACGGTGGGACAAGCGGTCAAGGGCAGTGTATATGCTGCTGCGATGTTTGAGGCCGTAGGATTTACAACCAAGCCGGGCTGGCAGGACGAACGGACGGATTTGATCCAGGCCGTTTCTTTTACCGGACCGGATCACTTGATCGCTTTTGTTCAAGGGATTCAGCGGGCAGCGGCAGTAGACAGTCATGTGGTGCCTGAGCCTTGGGATATGCCTGGATATGAGCACCCGGTAATCATGGCTGCAGGCACGTTCATTCAGGGAGGAAGCCTTGAATTATCGGCAGATGCACCTATCCGATCTCCATACATTGGTTATATGCAAGGGGGTCTGACGTACTCTCATGTTAAATATGGGGTACTTATGGCCCTTCAAAGTATGGAAGATCGTAAACTATTGTGAGTTATCCTTACATGCGGTTGACGTAGCTGATCAGGAAATGTACAATAGGATCAGAATAGACCACTTGGAAGGTTGATGAGATATGGGTGATGAGATTCGGAGGAATATGGCGTTATTTCCGATAGGCATCGTTATGAAGCTTACGGATCTGTCTGCCAGACAGATACGCTATTATGAGCAGCATAATTTAATTGTCCCTGCCCGCACATCGGGCAACCAACGCCTGTTTTCCTTCAATGATGTGGAGCGACTGCTAGAGATTAAGGCTTTGATTGAGAAAGGTGTTAACATCGCTGGCATTAAGCAAGTTATGAACCCTGTCACAAAAGAGTCTGAAGAGGCTACCGTCATTACTCCTGATACGGAGAACAGACGCCGTGAGATGTCAGAGTCGCAGCTGCGTCGTTTGCTGAAGCAGGAATTGATTACCGCTAAAAGACCGGGTCAGGTTTCATTGATTCAAGGGGAATTATCCCGGTTTTTTAATAAATAAGGATTGCCATGCTGTAATTCTTCATTCACATTACTAGTTTTTATTTAAAAAGGAGAGGATAAAGTGAGTTATACCAGAGAGGACATTCTACGCATTGCACAA
This sequence comes from Paenibacillus sp. Cedars, assembly GCF_003184205.1. NCBI lineage: Bacteria > Bacillati > Bacillota > Bacilli > Caryophanales > Paenibacillaceae > Paenibacillus > Paenibacillus sp. Cedars. The sequence continues at coordinate 3,400,922 of NZ_CP020866.1, read as the reverse complement.
GAAGAAAATGTTCGATTTATCCGCTTGCAATTTACAGATTTGCTTGGAACGATCAAAAACGTTGAAATTCCTGTAAGCCAGCTGCCAAAAGCACTTGATAATAAAATGATGTTTGATGGTTCTTCCATCGAAGGTTATGTACGTATTGAAGAATCCGACATGTATCTGTATCCGGACCTCGATACTTTTATGATTTTCCCATGGGTATCCGAGGATCGTGTTGCGCGTTTGATCTGCGATATCTATATGCCTGACGGCACTCCATTTGCCGGAGATCCGCGCGGTATTCTGAAGAGAGCTTTGGAAGAAGCCGAAGAGATGGGTTTCACTTCCATGAATGTAGGTCCAGAACCGGAATTCTTCCTGTTCAAGACTGATGAAAAAGGCAACCCAACCATGGAGCTTAATGACCAAGGTGGATACTTTGACCTGGCACCAACGGACCTTGGCGAGAATTGCCGCCGCGATATCGTGTTGACGCTTGAAGAGATGGGTTTTGAGATCGAAGCATCTCACCATGAGGTGGCTCCTGGCCAACACGAAATTGACTTTAAATATGCGAGTGCTATCAAAGCAGCCGATCAGATCCAAACCTTCAAATTGGTAGTTAAGACGATTGCTCGTCAGCATGGTCTGATTGCTACCTTTATGCCGAAACCACTCTTTGGCGTGAACGGCTCTGGTATGCACTGCAACCAATCGCTCTTCAAAGGCAACGAGAACGCGTTTGTTGATGAGAGTGATGAGCTTGGCCTGAGCGTAACTGCTCGTAACTACATGGCGGGTATTCTTAAGCATGCACGCGCATTTGCTGCGATTACGAACCCTACGGTTAACTCGTACAAGCGTCTCGTGCCTGGTTACGAAGCACCCTGCTACGTAGCGTGGTCTGCAAGCAACCGCAGCCCGATGATCCGCATTCCTGCATCCCGTGGCCTCAGCACACGTATCGAAGTGCGTAACCCGGATCCAGCAGCTAACCCATACCTCGCTCTTGCTGTAATGCTAAAAGCAGGTTTGGATGGCGTTAAACGCGAATTGTCCCTCCCGGCTCCAATCGACCGTAACATCTATGTGATGACGGAAGAAGAGCGCATCGAGGAAGGTATCCCAAGCTTGCCGGCAAACCTGAAGGAAGCGCTCAACGAATTGATTCGCAGCGAAGTTATTTCCGACGCACTCGGCGATCATGCGCTGGCGCATTTCTATGAGCTGAAGGAAATCGAATGGGACATGTATAGAACACAAGTTCACCAATGGGAACGCGATCAGTACATTACGATGTATTAATAGAGGAATCCCCGCTGCTATATCGCAGTGGGGATTTTTTTGTTTAAGTCGGTGTAGGTGTGGCAGCGCCGACTTGTCATTCCAACTACGCTTGATTACAATAACATTACCCGAAATCAAAGGAATAACCGTAGAGGAGATTATAAATGGCCGTACTTAGGGACCTCCATGAAGAGGGAACTCGGGTTGAATACCGTTTTATATCACGAATACCTGGTGAGAATGAAGGATGCCAGATCCATTTCAAGTTTTTTAAAGCGGATCATTTAATTTATGATTTGAATTTTGGTTGGACCAACCTGACGATTCGAAATTATATTAGAGTTAAGACAGAATTTCCTCTTGATAGGCTTAATTCATTTAGTCTTAATGGTTTATTTATGTCTTTTGAAAAACATTTATATCAATTGGATTGGAAAGAAACAGATACGGCAGGAAGTTATCAATTGGGTTTTTACGGATCTGAGCAGGATTTTAATCTTACTGCTGATATAGAATCCGTAAGAAGATTTGGTTCTGAATTTAAATTGGATTGGGACCAGGCTCCTTTAACGACTGAGTAACATAATCTTTAGAAACCAGATAACATTAACCGGGAATGAAGGGGATCTACTCCATGTGGGGGAAGATGCCTTTTTTATTTATCAAAATTAGGGAACTTTTACTCGCTTCAATGACTCTAATTAGATGAGGTGAATCGGTTGGAGCTTGAATACGTAACACAAATGTCGAAGATGGATACACAAACCTTGAATGAAATGATGAACCAGTATGGAAATGATATATGGAATTACGCCTATTTTTTGACCAAGCAACATGCTCTTGCTGATGACATTGCCCAAGAGGTTTTTATTAAGGCCTATTATGGAATACATACGTTTCGTGGGCAGTCGACGTTAAAGACATGGCTGCTTACAATTACAAGACATACGGCGTTCCGGCACAAACAGGCTTTTTTCTTGCGGAAAGTGACCTTGCAGGACAAGCCGCGTCTGGATGACCAGAGCCGGTCAGCTGAAGCGGAATATATGGAAAGTCAGTATACGGATGAGATATGGAGGATGATTATGAGTCTGCCAAGAAAGTTCAGGGAGGTGCTGGTTCTAGATCTTTACTACGAAATGCCGATCACTCAGATAGCGGAGCTTCTAAACGTAGCGACTGGTACGGTTAAATCCAGGCTGTATCGGGCGAGAAAAAAAGTGCAGAACATGTTAAAGGAGAATTCTGGTTATGAATGAGGAAAAGCCTGATTGGTACGAGCGAGCGCAACAAGGTCCTTTTCAAAATGAACCATTTACCGCCGAGATGAAAAATAAGGTACAGGTGTCATTGACCCAAGGTAGCCATAGATCAAAGCGTCGTCCATATTTACGTGTTGGTATGACTGGCGTGCTATTGTTTGTCACTCTACTGCTATTGATTCAGTTTCCTTGGGGGGAACGTACGGTACAACAGCATACGGCAGGGGGGGGACCATCCCCATCTGTGACGGAGACGATTCGCGCAGAAGGTACAACGGATGAAGGAACGTTACAGGTAGTTGCCATCGATAAGGAAGAGATAACGGAATTAGGAGCTCCCAGCTGTTTCGGACTCGAAACGGATCTGTCGTTTAAAGGGGATTACAAAGTGAAGTACGCGGCAGAGGGGACTTCGGAGGATGTGGTTGTCCTTGAGGATCTCACCTTCATACAACCAACTTCCGCTGCTCTTCAGATGATTCGATTGCCTTTTCAGGAAGCGGATGTGTTCATACTCGCCCCGCAATATAAGGACTGTCACGGAATACAAATCTATGCATTTGCGGTGGAGCATGGGAGTGGTAAGGCGGTGCAGCTGCAATTTGAGGAGGAGTTTTCTAGAGCCAGCACGTCCTATTACAGACCGGGCACTACACCTACGGTGAAAGATAATAAGCTTGTTCTGAAGTCCACGGAGGGTCCAGGCGGGGAAGGTTCGCCTGAAGATAATATGGCTGAGAGAATGTATCAATTAGATCTTAGGCAAAATGCCATGGTGATGGTCTTGCGCAAGGACCGGAAATCTTAAGGATTAAATAACGTAGCACAAGAGGTTACCATCCAACTAAGGAAGGTAACCTCTTGTTCATTGATATATGAAGTTAGTGTACATCCCTAAAGAGACCGATGACTTTGCCGAGAATGGTTACATGATTCAGGCGCAGGGGCTCGTAAGTAGGATTCTCCGGCTGCAAGCGAACGTGGTCCTTCTCTTTGTAGAAGGTCTTTACGGTTGCTTCGTCTTCCTCTGTCATCGCTACTACAATGTCCCCATTGTCTGCAGTTTGCTGCTGGCGAACAATGACATAGTCACCGCTATGTATGCCAGCTTCAATCATGCTGTCACCAACAACAGATAACATGAATACCTTATCGTCGCCTACATAATGCTGAGGGAGAGGGAAGTAATCCTCGATGTTCTCCATGGCGGTAATAGGTACGCCTGCAGTGACTTTACCGACAACAGGCACTCTGGCAATGGTGTGGGTAAACAGATTAGCGCTATCGGATTCTTCTTGGCCAAGCAGTTCGATCGCTCTTGGCTTCGTAGGGTCACGGCGGATCAGGCCTTTCTTCTCCAATCGGTCTAGATGCCCATGGACCGTTGAACTGGAAGCTAGTCCTACAGCCTCGCCGATTTCCCGGACAGAAGGCGGGTAACCCTTGCTACGAACTTCGTTGCGGATAAACTCTAAGATCGCCAGCTGGCGGCTGGATATTTTCGACATGCCGTATCAACCCCATTTAGTAACGTTTGGGAAAATTATAACATAGAACTTCCGTTCGTACAAACATAAGTTCTAAAAAAAGATAGAACAAATGTTCTTTTGGGTATTGTATCAAACAAGTGTTCGTGTTATTATGAATTCATAAGAGAACACTTGTTTGGGAGATGATGATTCCATGTTGAAATACAGTACATACCGTAGTATTTATGAGAACGTTCCTGTGCGAACGGAGAAGTCTTCGGTGACTTGGGTCTATCAATTGAAAACCAGAATGACTTCCATCCCCTTAATTAAACTTCTATTTATTCTGCTGATTGTTGCATCCTTTTGGACGGGGGCCTATTCCGTTTTTGCCGGGGGAATGGAGAAGCCGACAGGTGAGAAGTTGGTCATTGTTCAATCCGGCGATAGTTTATGGCGTATCGCTTCCCTTCATAAACCAGCTGATATGGATACGCGCGTATATATTGATAGTATTAGAAGAACGAACGGTTTGAAAGGTCCTGACATACAGGCAGGAGAGGTGTTATCATTACCGGTGTGGTAATGTAATGAGCAATCCATTCTAACGCATATTGTGTATTTCTAATTACTAATACTCTATTGTTAATGATGGGGAGAACCCATTCATACTGATCATACATTCATATTTATTCTTAATGAGAGTTTGCAAGGGTGCGGTTTCCTTGACAAGCTCTTTTTCACATGTTTAAGTTATAAATGATATTGGAATTGGAGGAGAAGGCATGGATATTGATACTTTGGTGGAACGCATTAATGTATTAGCAAGAAAACAGAAGAGTGAAGGGTTGACCGAAGAAGAGCAGAAGGAACGGGCTGAGCTTCGGGAAATATACCTTAACAATATTCGTAGTAACTTTAGACAACAGCTTGAATCGATTGAATGGGTAGATGAAAATGAAGAAAAAGGCGGCCCGCGATTAAAGCAGTAGTCTATGAAAACTGTCTCATGATCTGATCAGAGGATTAATGGGCAGATAGAAGGATAGAATTATAACATTTGGGATGCCGGTTCATTTGTAGAGAATTGAACACGGTTTCCCAAATTTATATGGTTTAAATCATATTGAAATTGAGTCCAGGGGGAACCATATGTCACGATCATGGGAAAGAAAAGTCAACAAGAATATGTCACAACTCAACAAGCAGCGTAAGAAGCAAGGGCTGTCCTCGTACCAAGGCTCCACCATCTCCGATAAGAGTGATGTGTTTAAAGGACGTAAATACGTTCTGCCGTTAGTGCTCGTTGCGCTTGCCGGGCTGTACGCCCTTCTGGGCACTGCAACGTCTGGGGCAACAGGAGGAAGCAATGATGTGTTGAACTGGGTGGGTGTTAGTTTGTATATTCTATTGGCGCTTATGATTTTCTTGCGTAAGCCTTATTTGAAGATAGAGCGTGCCTCTGTATCCACGATGAAATTCAACCGGGAACGCCGTTTGGCTGTATCTGACATCGAGAAGATCAAAATTGCTTCGGGTTCCGTGGTTATCCAGGGCAAAGGGAAAGCGGGCAATTGGGTGTTCTCACGCATGATGAATCTTTATGATACCAAAGCGATGGGCGAGAGGCTGGAGGAGTTTGCCAAAACTCATCAAATTCCAGTGGAGCATGACTAATCGACAGAGCAGATAACAGTCAATATGGGGAGTGGGAGAGAAATGCCGATAGCTGCAGTGTTATTTGATTTGGATGATACGTTATTGTGGGACGAACGAAGTGTGGAAGAGGCTTTCGAAGTGACAAGCCAAGCGGGGGCAGCGGAAACCGGCGTCAATGCAGCTGAACTGCTGTCTGCGGTCAGGGAGGAAGCAAGAGCGTTATATAAATCGTATGATACGTTTGCTTTTACTAAAATGATCGGAATTAATCCGTTTGAAGGCTTGTGGGCGAATTTTACGGCTGGAGCACAGCCGGAATTCAGGAAACTTCAGGAACTTGCACCCGTTTACCGCAAAGAGTCGTGGCGCCGGGGACTTATTCGCGTGGGTGTGGATAATGAGTCGTTGGCTGAGAAGCTGGCTGAACGATTTGCTTCAGAACGTCGAACAAGACCCTATGTATATGAAGAGACCTTTGAAATTCTGAAGGAATTGCAGGGCAACGTGAAATTACTGCTTCTTACAAACGGAAGTCCTGATCTGCAACAGGAGAAGCTGGATGGCGTCCCGGAGCTGGTCCCATATTTCGATCATATTATCATTTCCGGCGATTTCGGCAAGGGTAAGCCAGATGTCTCCATATTCAAGCATGCACTTGATCTGTTAGGTGTGGAGGCCGATCAAGCTGTTATGGTCGGGGATAAACTGACAACGGATATTAAGGGCGGCAATGCGGCTGGGCTCCATACCGTATGGATCAATCGGGTCGATCGTCCCCATGATCCGGGTATACAGCCGAAGTTTGAAATCAAGCATTTATCCGAACTGCACGGCATTTTGAGGAATTTGTAAATTACAAGTATATAAATATCCATCGATACGTTATCGTACATAGAAACAGTCCTGAAGCAGATTATGCGATCCGGGGCTGTTTTTTGTTGGTTCTGTCGCCTGAGGTTTGTTGTGGATTACCGCCTGTGACAAACGTCACACAATTGTAAGCTGTATGAGATAGAAAAAAAAGGTTAATACGATATAATGGATAGTAAGCTTACGCAGATTGGCATTTGACCATTACGTGGATGAACCATATATAGCATTATATCGTAAAGAGGTGTTAGGCATGACAACGAAAAAGGTGGCTTTGTTTGCAGCGATGGTACTTATGGCTGTTGCGCTTGCTGCATGCAGTGACAGCCAAGCGGAATACAGCGATGATGTGATGGCAGAGCCTATCATTGTAGAACTGACGTTGACGCCGGAGAGCATTCAGGCTGGTGAGAAGGTATTAATTCAAGCAAAGGTGACACAAGCAGGCAATCCGGTGGAAGATGCGAATGATGTGGAATTTGAAGTAACACTCGAAGGTGGAGGCGTACAGGCGAAGGTGCCGGTTAAGCACGATCAGGATGGGGTATACCAAATGGAAAAAACCTTCCCCGATGCCGGAACGTATCGTATCGTTTCGCACGTCACTGCAAGAGGACAGCACTCGATGCCGTTGAAGGAACTCACGGTAACGGAGTAATGGAGTAATGCAACACAATAAAATAAGGCAGTGCAGGATCCGTGAATCGGATGGTTGCGCTGCCTTATTTTATTTTCCTATTCAATCAACCATTGCAGTTTTATTGGAACTGGGGATCCGCTACCGGTGTAGCTACCCATCCGTTCTCTTCAATGAAGAGACGAACTGCGATGATCTGTTTGTTCTCCATCAATGTGAAGAAGTGAGGCGTGTTTTCCGGAACGGAAATGACATCGCCGGGCTCAAGCTCAACATTAAAGTATCCTACATCGTCAGAACCTTTAATAATGAAGATCCCTTTACCGCCGACAATCGCACGGATTTCGTCTTCCGAGTGCGTGTGAACCTCTTCGAATTTCTTCAACAGGTCCTCTATATTGGGCGTTGACTCGGAAAGTGTGATGACATCCCAAATTTTGTAGCCGCGTCTTGCAGCCAGGTCGCGAATCTCTACATCAAAGATGTCCAAAATGCGCTTCTTATCGTCATCACTAAGCTTGAAATTTTCTTGAAGCGCTGCCGGGAGTTTTTCCATATTCCAGTGCTCGTAAACAACCTCTTGGTTATTCAGGAATTCCCGAACATTTTCTTCCCCGGTAATACGTTCGTTCGTATTGCGAATTACAATCTCTGCCATAGCTCTAACCCTCTTTCTCCCGTTGGATTAATATGTATTATAGCCCCCCTCACCGCGTTTGTCATCTGCAAATGTTGATTTGCCCGAGTAACAACGCATATTTCAGCTTTTCTATTGAAAAATATTCTGATACACTAAGATTTAACGTTTTCCGGGGAGGTTTATGAGTTGAACAAGCCTAGCTTACAAGAAGTACTTAAGGAACGAATATTAATTCTTGATGGTGCCATGGGCACCATGATACAGCAAGAGGACCTCTCGGCAGAAGATTTTGGCGGCCCGGAGCTGGACGGTTGTAATGAAATGCTGGTCATTCATCGGCCGGATGTCATTCAGAAAATACATGAACAATACCTTGAAGCAGGTGCAGACCTGATTGAAACGAATACATTTGGCTCAACCTCCGTTGTCCTTGCTGAATATGATGTTCCGGAGCTTGCCAGGGAACTCAACCTGAAAGCAGCGCATTTGGCGCGTGCTGCGGTTGAAAAATATTCTACCCCGGACAGTCCTCGCTATGTGGTGGGGGCAATGGGGCCGACAACCAAGACGCTCTCCGTCACCGGCGGTGTGACTTTTGCCGAGTTGATTGAGAGTTACGAGGAGCAGGCCGTGGCTTTGATTGAAGGAGGGGTTGATGCGCTGCTGCTCGAAACTTCACAGGATACGTTGAACGTTAAAGCGGGGAGCATTGGCATTCGCCAGGCGTTTGAGAAGACGGGTGTTACCCTTCCTATTATGATTTCCGGTACCATCGAACCGATGGGAACCACGCTTGCCGGTCAGAATATTGAAGCGTTCTACATTTCATTGGAACATTTAAATCCGGTATCCATCGGGCTTAACTGCGCTACAGGCCCGGAATTCATGCGCGACCATATCCGGTCTTTGTCTGAAATGTCAAGAAGTGCGATCAGTTGTTATCCTAACGCTGGTCTGCCTGACGAGAACGGTCAGTATCATGAATCCCCTGAGTCGTTGGCCCAGAAGATGGGTGCTTTTGCAGAAAAGGGATGGCTCAATATTGCCGGCGGTTGCTGCGGGACAACTCCTGATCATATTCGTGCGCTAAAGAATACGATGGACACCTTCCTGCCACGTCCGCTGGATGGTACGCATTTACCGGCATTGTCCGGCATCGAGCCTGTCTATATTGAGCAAGAAAACCGCCCATATATGGTGGGTGAACGTACGAATGTACTGGGTTCGCGCAAGTTTAAGCGTCTAATTGTTGAAGGCAAATACGAAGAGGCATCCGAGATTGCCCGTGCACAAGTGAAGAACGGTGCTCATATTATTGACGTTTGTGTGCAGGACCCTGATCGTGAAGAAAGTGAAGACATGGTCAAATTCCTGGAGCTCGTGGTGAAAAAGGTTAAGGTACCACTGATGGTGGATACAACCGATCCGGCTGTCATTGACTTAGCCCTACAATACTCGCAAGGCAAAGCGATAATTAACTCCATTAACCTTGAAGATGGCGAGGAGAAATTTGAGCAAGTGATTCCCTTGGTACACAAATACGGTGCTGCGGTCGTAGTGGGCACCATTGATGAGAGCGGCCAGGCGATCCATCGTGACGACAAGCTGAAGGTAGCTCAGCGCTCTTATGATCTGCTCGTGAACAAGTATGGTGTTTCACCGGAAGATATTATTTTTGACACACTGGTATTCCCTGTAGGTACTGGAGACGAGCAGTACATCGGATCCGCCAAGGAAACCATTGAAGGCATTCGTATTATAAAAGAAGCGATGCCGAAAGTGCATACGATTCTTGGAATCAGCAACGTTTCCTTCGGATTGCCGGAAGCAGGACGCGAAGTGCTGAATTCCGTGTATCTGTACGAATGCACCAAGGCGGGCCTGGATTATGCGATTGTGAACACAGAGAAGCTGGAACGGTATGCCTCCATTCCGGAAGAGGAGCGCCGGTTGGCGGAGGAGCTGATCTACCGCACCAATGATGAGACATTGGCAGCCTTTGTGGCGGCATTCCGCAACAAGAAGGTCGAGAAGAAGGTTCAAGTCTCGAATTTGACACTTGAGGAACGCCTTGCCTCCTATGTAGTGGAAGGGTCTAAGGAAGGACTTATTCCGGACTTGGATGAAGCATTAACCAAATACGGAGCCCTTGAGATTATTAACGGCCCATTGATGAATGGAATGAGCGAGGTTGGCCGCTTGTTCAACAACAATGAGTTAATCGTGGCAGAAGTGCTCCAGAGCGCAGAAGTAATGAAAGCCTCCGTGGCGTATTTGGAATCTTTTATGGAGAAAAACGAGTCATCGGTCAAAGGTAAAATCATGCTCGCCACCGTCAAGGGAGATGTGCATGATATCGGCAAAAACCTGGTGGAGATCATTCTGTCCAACAATGGTTATCGAATCATTAATTTGGGTATAAAAGTACCACCGGAGCAAATTATTGAGGCCTACCGGCGTGAACAGCCTGATGCAATCGGTTTGTCCGGTTTGCTGGTCAAATCAGCCCAGCAGATGGTATCAACGGCCCAGGATTTGAAGAATGCCGGGATCAGCGTTCCGATTATGGTAGGCGGAGCTGCCCTGACACGAAAATTCACCAAAACGCGCATTCGTCCGGAGTACGATGGGATGGTGCTCTATGCCAAGGATGCGATGGATGGACTTGCTTTGGCAAACCAGCTTAGCGATCCGGTGCAGCGGACAAGAATGGTTGAAGATATCAAGGCAGAGCAAGAAGCGGAAGCTGCGGCTCCTCAAGTGGTGAAAGTGATGCCTAAGCTGTCAGAGGGCTTGCGATCCAAAATATCGACAGATGTCCCGGTGTATATACCGCCGGATATGGAGCGGCATGTGCTCCGGAATTATCCGATCTCGCATATCCTGCCTTATATCAACATGCAGATGCTGTTAGGACATCATCTGGGACTTAAAGGATCCGTTGAACAGCTGTTAAAAGCAAATGATCCGAAGGCAGTATCCCTTAAGGAAACCGTTGACGGTATCCTGGAGGAGGCCGTTCAATCGGGCATCATTCAGGCGCATGCTATGTACCGTTTCTTCCCGGCGCAGTCGAGAGGCAACGATATCATCATATATGATCCGAATGACACAACCAAAGAACTGCATACGTTTACGTTTCCGAGACAGCAGGTTGAGCCATACCTATGTCTGGCGGATTTCTTGAAATCCGTAGATAGCGGCGTGATGGATTACGTCGGATTTCTCGTTGTTACAGCAGGACACGGCGTAGGAAAACTGTCCGGGGAATGGAAGGACAAGGGAGATTATCTCCGCTCCCATGCACTTCAATCCGTTGCCCTGGAAACGGCAGAAGGACTGGCGGAGCGGATTCATCACATGATGCGGGATACTTGGGGATATCCGGATCCGGCAGACATGACCATGAAGCAGCGCTTGGGTGCCAGGTATCAAGGCATTCGCGTCTCCTTTGGTTATCCGGCTTGCCCGGACCTGGAAGATCAGGAGCCGTTGTTTAAGCTGCTGCAGCCAGAGGATATCGGCGTTCAACTCACCGAAGGATTCATGATGGAGCCTGAGGCGTCGGTATCGGCGATGGTGTTCAGCCATCCTGAGGCACATTATTTTAACGTGGATAAAGCTTAACCTGTTGAATACCGGCATAGCCGGGTTGAAATCCTCCGAATGTTTCGGGGGATTTCTCCGGTTTACAACCGAAAGGGGAGAAGAGGGATGGAACTCTATTTTTTAGGAACGAACGCGGGGGTTCCGACGCTGCAGCGTAACGTGACCTCGATTGCACTGCGTTTGCTGGAGGAGCGCAGAAGTTTGTGGCTTTTTGATTGTGGAGAAGGCACACAGCATCAAATATTGAAATCCCCGCTCAAGCTGTCCAAGCTTGAGAAGGTATTCATTACCCATATGCATGGTGATCACATCTTCGGCCTGCCGGGACTGCTTTCGAGCCGCGGTGCCCAAGGCGTGACTTTACCGCTTGCGATTTACGGTCCCCCGGGGATTAAATCGTTCATTGAGACCACATTAAACATCAGCCAATCCCGTGTTCCTTACACGATGGAGATCATGGAGCATACGGGCGGTGTGTTGTTTGAGGACGATAGCTTCCGGGTGGAAGCGGCAAAGCTGGATCATCGAGCGGAGAGCTACGGTTACCGCATAGAGGAGAAAGACCTTCCCGGCAGTCTGGATCTGAAGCGGCTGGAGGCTTACGGGCTCAAGCCGGGACCGTTATACGGGAAGCTGAAAAGAGGAGAGAGCGTGGATCTCGGCGGCGGCAGGTGGATACATGCTTCGGACGTGCTTCTAACTCCGAAAAAGGGCAGAGTGGTTACGATTCTCGGGGATACGCGCCCATGCCCGGGGGTGGAGAGCCTGTCGAAGGGAGCCGATCTTCTCGTTCATGAAGCTACCTTTATGGATGACTTGACGGAGCTCGCTCACGAATATTATCACAGTACAGCTAAGCAGGCAGCAGAGGCAGCAGAACGAGCCGGAGTAAAGACGCTGTTCCTGACCCACTTTAGTTCCCGCTATAAAGATATCGAGCATCTGCAGCCACTGCTTAAGGAAGCGCAGCAGATTTTTGAGAATACACGGCTGGCTGAAGATTTCGGATTGTACCCCATCCAGAGAAGATCGTAAAAATGGAGCAGCTGCCCGGCTTACAGGGAAATGTGAAGTGAATTATTTTCCGGGAAAGCGCAGGAAATGACAAACCGATATATATTCGCTGATGGTTGGACAGCCTTCGATTTCTTTCGACTCGGCAGCACCAGGATGAGGCGCCCGGCATGAACCTTGCAACCGGATGTGGGCTTCTTTACAATAATACTACTGGGGTATTTATGTTTGATACATATTCATGATGATGGATGCCGATAACGGATTGGCGAGAATACACTTTTACTTCAGCCGATGAATCATTTAGGGTATGAAGGAAAGAAATAAAGAAGGTGCTATAACATGGTGGAAAAATCCAAAGGATTGCTGATAGACCTCGATGGAACACTGTATCACGGCCGCAACCGAATTGAGGGAGCGGATCTTCTCATTGAGCGATTGAAGGAGCTGCAGATTCCGTACCTGTACGTAACCAACAACTCCTCGAGAACACCGGAGCAGGTGGCAGCGCATTTGATGGAAATGGGGATACCTGCTTCGCCAAACGAAGTGTGCACCTCTTCCCTTGCAGCGGCCCGATATATTGCCGAGGAATCGCCGGGAGCCAGAGTTGCGATGCTCGGGGAAGAGGGACTGAGGGAAGCGCTGTTGTCTGCAGGCCTCACGATCGTGGAGGACTCCCCTGAATATGTCATTCAAGGAATTGACCGTGCGTTTCATTACGATAAACTGACCCGTGCTGTCCGCTGGATTCAGGAGGGGGCGGTGTCTGTATTGACCAATCCCGATCTGCTTCTCCCGTCGGATACCGGCTTAATGCCTGGTGCAGGTTCGCTTGGGGCCGCCATTGAAGCTGCTTCCGGAGTTAAGCCGACCGTGATTGGCAAGCCTTCCTCGATTCTGATGAAGTTTGCCTCGGACCGTCTTGGACTGGCACCGGAAGAAACTTATGTGATCGGGGATAATATCCGTACGGATATCGCAGCGGGTGCACATGCCGGATGCAAGACGGTGCTCGTTATGACGGGTATAACGACAGATCTCAACATGGAGGCACATATCGAGGCAACGGGTGTTACGCCAGACTATATATGCCGCGATTTGAGTGAAGTGGTCAAACTGCTGTGTTCGTAAAAAGCGAAGCGTACATAAACTTTTGTGATCGACGAAGGGAAGATGAATCATGCCGGAACTGCCGGAAATGGAGAACTACCGAAGACTGTTATCTCAGAGCATTGTCAATGTACCCATCACAAATGTTGTCGTGAACCGTGAGAAATCACTAAACGTGCCTGTTGATGAGTTTACTTCCGTATTAAAAGGAAGCAAGGTCATTTTTGTGGAACGGAGAGGGAAGCACCTCGTATTTCATCTCCACAACGGAGGCCGGCTGCTGCTTCACTTGATGCTGGGAGGCATTCTGTATTTAGGGCGTATCGATGAAGAGCGTCCTCCCCGTTCTACTCAAGTCGAGATCACGTTTGGTGATCAGGTGTTGTATTTTATCGGTCTGCGCCTGGGTTATTTGCATTTTCTTACGGCAAAAGAAGCCGATGATGCGCTAAAAGAGCTTGGACCTGAGCTGCTGGACCGACGTATGACCAAAGCGCGCTTTGTCCAATTGATCGGAAAGCGGCGTGGCGCATTAAAAACTACGCTGGTCAATCAACAGGTTGTCGCTGGAATCGGTAACTGTTACGCAGATGAGATCGCATTTGATGCCAGAATTCATCCATTGACCAAAATCCAGGATTTGTCGGAGCAGTCTTTGGAGCAGCTGTATGACAGCACCGTTAAGGTAATGAATGAAGCGACTGATGGCGGAGGTTACATGGAGATGCCGTTTCAGGAAGGGGACCAGCTGACAGGAGCCTATAACGATGAATGCAAGGTGTATGATCGCGAAGGAGAGCCTTGCGTTCGCTGCGGTACCGCTATTGCGAAGGCGGAGCATACCTCGCGCAAAGTTTTCTTTTGTCCCCATTGCCAGCATGAAGCCTAAGATCAGGATCGGAAGCCACGTCAGCACCCGGGGCGGATTTCTTGCAGCAGCCCAGCATGCAGCCGGGATCGGTTCACTGGCCTATCAATATTTCCCGAAAAATCCGCGCAGTCTCCATTTGAAGACGCCGGACATTCGGAATGCTGCCGCATGCGCCAGGTTCTGCCAGGAGCAAGGGATTGTTTCGATTGCGCACACGCCTTATCCGACGAATATGGCGGTAGGGTTGACCCGCGGCGAAGAATTCTACGGGTTGACCGTGGAATCACTCAAGAATGACCTTATAATTGCAGAGGCTTGCGGCTCGCTTGGCATCGTTGTTCATTTTGGGCATCACAAGAGTCAGGATGTGCTGGAAGGCTATCAGAATATTATTCGTTGTTTGAACGATGTGTTATCATCTTGGAAGGGCAAGGCCAAGCTGCTGATCGAGAATCAGGCGGGCGACCATGGATCGATGGGCATGACCCTTGAGGAGAGTGTAAAGGTTAGACAGCTGGCTGATTATCCGGAAAAAATAGGTTTTTGTCTCGATACCTGCCACTTGTTTGCGGCAGGAGGATGGGATATATCCAACACAGGCGAGCTCCTTGCCAGAGGCAAGTCGCTTGGTTACTGGGATTCCCTGGTAGCAGTCCACTTAAACGACTCGAAATATGGAGCCGGTTCGAGAAAAGATCGTCATGCACGTGTCGGGCAAGGTATGATAGGTACAGAAGCGCTGAAGCATTTGGCTCTGGCACAGGAGCTCACGGGCAAGGCATTTGTCCTGGAAAGTGAAAAAGGGGCTGACGGCACACATCGGGAAGACATCGCCAAGGTGCTGTCCTGGTCCTGATTAAGGGAGAGAGTAGTATGATTCATCTGTATTTAGACGACTGGCGTCCTAATCCGAAAGGATTTGCGCTGGCTCGAAACGGGGAAGAATGTCTGTTGATGCTCCGCGAATGCGAAGTGGATGTGCTGTCACTTGATTTTGAGTTGGGGCATGATCAAATGAACGGCGGCGATGTAGTTGCTGCTATGATTGCCGAGAAGCTGCAGGCCAAGGAAATATATCTTCACACCTCAAGTCCATCAGGCAGAAGAAAAATGTATGAACTGCTCTATGCACATATGCCCGAAGGCGTGCAGGTTCATAATGGACCGATGCCGGAATCCGTAATGCGGGAAGTCGCGCAGGGTACAAGATGATCGAGGTTACTCAGCGGGAACTGGTGGAGAGGCTCGAATGGCAAGAGCGTATGGCGAAACGGGATATGGAAGCTGATCCTGTCATCGTATTTTTGCATACGCCATTATGCGGTACATGTGCCGCTGCGCGTAAAATGATCGAAATTGTGGAGCATGTGGTTCCGGATATGAAGCTCCTTGAAGCAGACGTGAATTTTCTTCCGGGCATTGTGGAACGGTATCAAATTCGCAGTGTTCCTGCTCTCTTGGCTGTCCAATCAAGTGCTGGCGCCGTACCGGCTGTGCTGTACCGGATGGGCTCCGTGCAGGATATTGCAAGTTTTGTCAGGAGTGTGAAGCCATGATCTCGTTGCAGCATATATCGCTTGTCCGAGGGGACCGTCATATTCTGGATAATGTCAGCATGGAGATGAGACCGGGAGAAAACTGGGTTATTTTGGGCCGGAATGGTTCAGGCAAGACCACGCTGCTGGAAATGATGATGGGGTATATGTTCCCTTCCAGTGGACGAGTTGAAGTTCTCGGCCATGTATATGGACAATGTGACGTTCGGGATGTCCGCAAATCCATAGGCTATATTAGTCAATCGCTGCTGGAAAAGCTTTCTCTGAGCGACCCGGTGTGGGAAGTAGTCGCCACAGGCGCTTATGCCTTTTTGCGGTTCTATCAGGACATTCCGGAGGAAGCACGGAGTAGAGCCTACACTCTGCTGAATGAGATGAATGTTGGTCATTTGGCAGAGCAGCCTCTCGGAACCTTATCCCAGGGCGAACGAAAAAAAGTAATGCTGGCGCGTTCCCTTATGGCTGATCCGAGGATTCTGATTATGGATGAACCGTGTGCCGGCCTTGATTTATACGAAAGGGAGAAGATGCTGCTGGAGATTGATTCTCTGAAGCAGCGTAAGATAGCGGTTGTGTACGTTACGCATCATATCGAGGAGATTGTCCCTTTGTTTACTCATGTGGCGCTTATCAAGGACGGACGCTTAACGGCCTCGGGTAGGAAAGAAGAAGTATTAAAACCTGAACTTATCAAACAAACTTATGATATTGACGCTCAGCTGGAATGGAATGGCGGACGTCCCTGGATCAAAGTTATTTCTGGAGGTTAATCCGTTTGGATGAATTAAATGTTATGCAGGGTCTTGAAGAAGAGGATCGGAAAAGTCAGGATTTGCACTGTAAATGGGTGTGCACAGCAAATCATGGATTTGCACCCTATGCCCAGGAAGAGCTGCGCCGGATGTTTGGCAGCCTGAAGAGCACGATGTTGATACCGGGTGAGGTGTTTGTAACAACACTCGGCAGGTCGGAAGAGGAGGCCAAGGGACTGATAATGTCCAAGCCCCCTATTTTTCTACGGCATCTGTTTCCCGTACATCTCGAAATAACGGCGGAAACCGTTGATGAAGCTTTACATGCGGTCGAAGCGTATATACTGAAGCGGGAAGAGATCAGCGGCAGCCGAGTATCCATCCAGATCCGAAAGACGGAGAACAGCTTGTGGACGGAAAACCCGGCAGCGCTCCGGGATGAACTTCAGCATCGTTTGATTCCGCTCCAACTCGAATACACGGTGCAGGCACCAGAGTGGATCATATCATTGTTCGCAGCGGACGGCTTATGGTATGTCGGCGTATCGCGGCCAGAGGAGAACCTGTCGGATTGGAACGGAGGCGCAGTCCGTTTTCAACGTGAAGAGGGTCAAATCTCAAGGGCGAAGTTCAAGCTGCTTGAGGCTGAGAAGCAGTTCGGAATCCCATTTGATTCGTTCCGCAAGGCCCTTGATATCGGTGCTGCGCCTGGAGGATGGACTTCCTTTTTGCTGGAGCGCGGCCTGCAGGTTACAGCGGTGGATCCCGCCAAAATGCATCCATCGCTTCACGGACACAAGAACCTGAGGGTCATCCACAAGAACGCGGCCGATGTGTCGTTTAAGGAGCATGAATTCGATCTGCTGGTCTGCGATATGAGCTGGAGTCCGAAACAAACGGCGAAGATGGTGACAGGGCTCCTGTACAGTCTTCAGGCGGGCGGCACGGCAGTCATTACAGTCAAGCTGTTGACCAAGAAACCGATGGCGCTTGTGAAAGAGATCATGGCGGTTTTTGAAGAGGCGAGAATGCAGGTTCAGGGAGCGAAGCAGCTGTTTCATAATCGGGACGAGATTACGCTATATATGATTAAGTATTAAAAAAGTCTTTACAAGTGAATGAATCATGTTTTATAATGATTCCAAAATTAACCAACAACAACTACAGGGAAAGCATCCCGCTATTCATCACGATTTAGTGATGTGGCGGAGTGCTTTCCCTTTTTGTTGTGCTTATAAGACAGGGGAGAGGGCGTAATCATGAAACAGCAGCCTTGCAGATTGCTGCATGGGGAAGTGCTAGGCGAACGTTATGTTATAGATCGTATTATCGGCGAAGGCGGTATGAGCTGCGTATATCTGACGGAGGATTTGAAGCTGCCCGGCAAGAAATGGGCGGTGAAGGAGAGTATGTCTGAGCCCGGTATGCAGCGCGCTGTTCAGGATGAGGCGCAGCTGCTGATTAAACTCAGTCATCCGCGCTTGCCGCGAATCGTTGATTTTTTCCATGTTCAGGATACCGGCTACACCTATTTGGTGATGGATTACATTCAGGGCATGACATTGGAGAAGTACTTTCGGGGATACCGCGGAAACGTGAACCCGGAATTTATCATGGAACTGACAGAGCAATTGCTGGACGTGCTGGAGTATCTCCATGGTCATGAGCCTCAGGTCATATTCCGGGACTTAAAGCCATCGAACATCATGCTGACCGATCAGCTGGAGGTTCGACTCATCGATTTTGGCATCGCGAGAAGTTACAAGCAGGAGAGCGGCGAGGATACGGTCAAGCTTGGAACGGTCGGATTTGCAGCACCGGAGCAGTATGGGGGAAGGCAAAGCGATGCGCGATCGGATCTGTACGGGTTAGGCGCGCTGCTGCTATATCTCTCAACCAGTGGCAAGTTCAGTGAATGGATCACAGGCGTGGAGCGTCATATTCGTGGTGACTTGCCAAGAGAACTGGTGCCTGTTATCCGTAAACTGCTGCAATATGCACCCGAGCATCGATATCAATCCACGATGGAAGTGCGTTCTGCACTCAGCAGGCAGCAGTCGATTCCCGTGAATAGTTCGGGGGTTCAGTCCGGTACGGTTGCCGGGACGCTGGTGGCTGCTGTGCTAGGTGCATCGTCAGGTGTAGGAACTACACATAGCTGTATTGCGTTTGGACATTTCCTGGCTTCGCGATATGGAAAAGTGGCGATTGTGGAAATGAGCGCGAAATCCACCGCATTCAGCCGGATTCAGGAAATCGCGGAAGGCGGAAAGCTTGGGTCCATTCGAAAGTTTGAAATCAATGGAATTCACTTTTGGCGCCAAACGGCCAGAACGGAGGTCATCTCGCTGCTGGGTGGCAGTTATGATGCGGTTGTCCTCGATTTGGGGTCCTATCGTGACAGCGAACGGTTGGAGGAATTCCTTCGGGCCGATCTGCCGATCGTGATCGGTTCAGGAGCGGAGTGGCGGCAGCATGATGTGGTGACGCTAGCCCGGATGCTGTCCAGACATCCTCAGCCTGGACGGATTTATGCACTGCCGCTCGCGGGGGAAGAAACGATTCAGGAGATGAGGAAAGCGCTTGGAACGAGCAAAGTTCATGCATTGCCTCTGCAATCGGATCCATTTGAGATACCGGATAGCAGCCAACAGACATTTGCCCAAGTATTTCAGGATTATCTGCCTTCGACAGAACGGAAGCGAAGATTCAGGTTTCGAAAGAATTAACCGCATTTGATATGAAGGAGATGAAGCAATGCCGATTATCAGGCGGCGGAGCCGCAAGCTGATATTTGCCGGACTTGCCGGCGCAGCCGTGACAGGTGCCCTGTGTGCCGGCACCATGATTTACTATCTGCACGGCTATAAGGAACAGCAGGGCGAAGAGCGAATGAAATACGAGCTGCGGATCACGGAGCTGGAAGAGACGCAGCTTCAGCAGTTGAACTCGATGCAGGTTGCATGGGTTCCGGTAAGAGATATCCCTCCTGGACATTTCATTGAGGCAAAGGATATTAAGGAAGTTCGGCTGCCGTATGACGGGGCTTCTAACAATCTTCTTTCGGTCAAGGAGGAGATCGCCGGGAAGGGGGTAAAGATCGAACTGCTGCAAGGAACACCTATCACGCGCACGATGCTTTTTGAAGAGGAGCCTACGCCGTCAGATCTGCGTCATCGGGAGATGAAATCCGTATATTTGCCAAGTAATTTGAGACAGGGGGACGTTGTGGATGTCCGGGTTCAATTCCCAACAGGACAGGATTACATTATTTTGTCCAAGAAGAAGATTGACAGGTTTCAAAATCCGGCATTCTGGACGACGTTAAGTGAACAGGAGATTCTTCTGCTCTCCAGTGCTTTGGTTGACGCTTACCTTCATGATGCAACGCTGTATGCACTTACTTATGTTGAACCGGAGCTGCAGGATAAGGCGATTCCCAACTATCCGCCGAATGAGGAAGTATCCAGCCTGATTGCAAGCAATCCGAACATAGTGAAGAAAGCGGAAAAGCATCTGGAGATTTCGCTTCGGAGCACGCTGGAAGAGGATTTAAGCAAACTTAATTCGAATCAGCAGGTTCAGGCTTCTGATGTGCACTATAGTTCCACGTTTGGAGGCAGTGCCAGAAGTCCGGACTCTTGGAGCCCGGCATCCACTAACAGCACTCCAGCGACACCTCCTGCTAATAGCAGTTCGGCTGATAACCAATCTGACGAACAGGGGGATACCCCGCTACGCGGTGAGATGGATCTTGAAGCTGAGCAGATTCTGGGAACACAGGGAACAGCGGATCCAAAGCCCACAACAGAAGTGGGAACACCTGATGCGGATTTGATATTCTCAAGTCCCTGAGCGGGAACATATTGATCTTGAATAACAGATAGGCGAATGAAGGAGTGTTAGCAATTGAAGACTTGGATATTTACGGGCATCTGTGATAAGAGCGACTTGCTTTTGTATATGTGCAAAATATTAGCGTTCGGAGATAACAGGGTGTTGCTAGTGGATGGTGCGCTTGATGCGAAGTACAAACATTGTATAGGCGTGATGCATCCTAAACTGCCGATCATTGAGTTTGCCGGGTTTGATGTGGCAACCGGATTTCAGAATTACTCTTCACTGAGGAAATATTTGGAAGGAGGAGATGAGAAGACGTATGACTACGTCATTATGGATGTAGAGAAATCGCAATTTTTGGATAAGAATCAATGGGATGAAGCCGATGCCTATGTTTGGGTCAGCGGATTCGAGGTAACAGGACTGAGAAAGAGCTCAGCTTTGCTGGATGAGCTAAGAGCTGCAAGAATAGATGATCCATTACCACCGTTCCATCGGGTATACGTTCAGGTGATCGAAGATTTAACAGATGAAGCTTACATCGAAGGTTATCTGGAAGAAAGTCGGATCGAGTGGCTGGGTCCACCCGTGAAAATGCCGTGGGACGAACTGTTTTTCGCCCTGAAAATTAAGAATGAGCATGCGGGTAGACTGGGCATTAAGCCATTGTCCAGGCAGTATAAGCGATCCCTTACTGAACTTATCCGCAGATTGTCGGAGATGGAACAGCGGCATATCCGCCGGGCGTTAAGGCAAGCAGGAAGGAGGCATGCATGAGTCTGATTGCTGTGTGGAGTCCGTTGAGGGGCGGCAGTGGCAGTACCATGCTGGCCACAAGCCTGCCCATCGTGCTGGCGTTCGAGTATCAGGTCAAAGTGCTGCTGGCACATGGCGGATACCATGGAGAACGAGTGGAACAAGCATTTACACATCGAAAGGAAACGCTGGATTATATTACGGCTTTCCAGGACAGCGGCATGGATGCCTTGGAAAGGCTTGATGCAAGTGGGAGATTGAGTCCAGAGAATGTACGCAATTATACCCTGCCGCTTTTGTCAGACCGACTGGATCTGCTGTGTGGGCCGCGGCATATGCCTGAGCATGAATTCGAATCGGCCAAGCATGCGGAGGATGGGAATCAGGCCACCCTAATGAACAGAGTCATGGAATCCTCCAAGCGAAGTTAATGATGTCACGATAGCCGATGCAGGGAATGGAGCACCTGGGGCCTCAGACCGAGCAATATTACTAGGTGCTGACCTGATCGTAGTGGCTTTGAACCAAAATTTGCATGCGCTTGAGCGAGAACTTGTACAGGAACGATTGCCCTCTGAGCTTACGGACAAGCACCGGCTGTATGTAATCGGCAAATATGATCGGGAGAGCAATTGCACTCTGCAAAATATCAAGCGTCGCTTTGGCATTAAAAACGTGGTGCTCGGTGTTCCGTATTGTTCCGGCATGACGGATGCATGGAATATGCGTTCGATTTTGCCCTATATGCAGCGCAGCCGGGGAGGTGCTGACCTTAGACGGATGAATCCTCTTTATAACGCCGTGC
Source organism: Paenibacillus sp. Cedars (assembly GCF_003184205.1). Lineage (NCBI taxonomy): Bacteria > Bacillati > Bacillota > Bacilli > Caryophanales > Paenibacillaceae > Paenibacillus > Paenibacillus sp. Cedars. The sequence goes on along the minus strand of NZ_CP020866.1, from coordinate 3,378,797 downwards.
ATCATGTAGCCGACGCTGCTGCCGAGCAGTTGGGTCTGCCTGCCGGTGCTTCGAAAGCGGGGGGCTTGCATGCTTTCGGGTAGCTCTTTGAATATGGTTTGGATCGTAATCTTGATTTTGTTTGCGCTGTTGTTTGTATACCTTCGCTATTTGGACACAAAGAAAACAGCCGCTGACATGACAAGGGGAACGGACCCGTATTCACTCGGGTCCATGACAGAGTTTGTTAAGGATACCCTGCATCAACTGACGCATAGTCAACTGTCCGATTTAGGACTCCATGAAGTAGAGTATCGAAGAAGATTGAACAAGCGAAGTGAATTGAGACGCGCTCTCAAAGGCTGCGTATCAGGTGATGTACTGGACAAGGCTTATGTAAAGGATTTCTTGAAACAGCTGCTTGTCAGCCATTTGGGTTTGAATGAGTCCAATATTAATGCTGCAATTTCGTTCGAGAATCAGTTGGACCTGACAGCCCAGGATCAATTCGAAATCGTCTTATACCTATATAAACAGAGACATGGTGAGGATGCCTTGTCTGTACTGGTCGAAACATATGATCTTGCCAGACCGCGGGTGATCCCCGGTTATGGAGAGGGCGGCGTATATGCGGTTACGGCGGATGACATGGCTTATATTTATGAGTCCGAGCAGCGCCCGCTCTTGTTTCAGGAGAAGCTGGATATCGTGGTTCAACGCATTTATCAGCAGTACAAAGGCTTTTCTGTTGTGGATGAAATCAGAGATCAGCGTATTGACGGGGTTAGCGGTGGAGTTAGCGGGATAACTGTCGACCGTGACAGCGGACAGGAGATCTTTCGTTCTCACGATGATTTTTTGGGAATTGGGGCACAGCACGCCGGATTACCTTCAACGGGCTGTGAAAGTGTGTGGATTTTTTACCGGGGGATATCGATGCATCTGGCCTTCCTTTCGTTTGGGTCGATGCTGGAACTGAAGAGGGTATGTCAGAACATATACAAATACAATCATCCCGGACAGCTTTCCGAAGCCAGCGGTTACAAGGTAAATGAGATGAAGGATGGTTCACGGGTCGTCGTGGTTAGACCTCCGTTTGCAGAATCCTGGGCATTTTTTGTTCGCAAATTCGATCTGCCTAAGGTTTCGCTTGATCAGTTGATTACGGGCAGCGGTGCGGAACTGCCGATTGGATTGTTGAAATATTTGATGAGGGGCAGTCGGATTACGGCTATCACCGGTGCACAAGGGTCGGGAAAAACAACGCTGCTTATGGCGATGGTGGGCCACATATATGCGTCCTATACGCTTCGGGTTCAGGAAATGGCCTTTGAGCTGCATTTGAGGAAGATCTACAGCCGAAGGAACATCCTCAGCTTCAGGGAAACGGAACACATAAGCGGGCAGGCAGGCCTGGATCTTCAGAAGAAAACGGACGGTACGGTCAATATTCTTGGCGAGGTAGCTAGTGACGAGGTAGCTTCATGGATGATTCAGATGTCCCAAGTGGCCAGTTTGTTCACGGTATTTACCCATCATGCCAAGACATTCAAGGATCTGGTTCAATCGCTGCGCAATTCCCTGTTCAAGAGTGGAGTATTCAGACAGGAACACATTGCCGAGCAGCAGGTAATCAGTGTCATCAACTTTGATGTTCATCTTAGAAGAGATGCGAATGGCAACCGTTACATAGAGCGCATTACAGAATGTATCCCGATAGAGAAGGGGACATTCCCAGACATCAATATAAACTCGGATAGTGGCAGCTTGAAGAAACGTTTGGAGGAATATTTCAAGCTGAGTGCAGAGCATATACGGAGATTGAATGAAGAAGGTCATTTCATATCCCGCAATGTGATTGAGTACCGGGATGGAGTTTATATAGCTGCTGCCAAGCTATCCGAGCGCAGTATCCTCGAAATGACGGAGCAGATGCAGCCGGAAGATGCGGAAGAATTCAAAGCATTTCTGACTGCAGGTTGGGGGGGAGAAGGTGACCTCTAAAGATGTGCTGATCCTGGTTTTCATTATATCTCTGCTGCTATTTGCGATCACCATGGGTATCGTGTTATGGCTATCCAGAAGACGAGTTTTTCATAGAGGAAGCGTCGGAAGGGCAGAGATGGGAGAAAACAAGCCACTGCGTGAGATGTACCGACAGTGGTTTCAATTGGCCTATATGTACGGGGTGAAAATCCCCTTGGTCCGATCTTATCTCAAACGGATCAGGCAGAGAATCGCGATCATTCATCCTTACGATGAAATCGCGCTTCGGTTTGAGACGATGAAACTTGCCTTCGCTATAACAGGCACCCTCACGCTAACAGCGTTACTGCTTATATGGAGCCAACCGGACTTCGGATTTATGGTCATTGTCATTCTTGCGGCTGCGGTTATTAACAATATGCTTGTTGAGATGTTCATCAATCGCCTGGAGCGAAGAGTGCTCGTTCAATCGGTTGAATTATTCTCTCTAGTCCGTCATCACTATCAGCAGCATGGCATGGTGGAGGAAGCGCTGTACGAGGGTGCTGAAACCTCCGGACACGAAATATCAATTCATGCACATCGAATTTACAATGCCTTGGTATCCAATGATCCCGACGAAGAGTTGGAACGTTATTATGAGGTGGCACCTAATCGTTATCTTAAGGCTTTTGCGGGCATTTCCCACCTTGTTATGGAGTTTGGCGATCACGCCAGAAAGCAAGGCTCCATCTACCTGCATGGATTAAGCGGATTGACAAAGGAAATCCAATTGGAAATATTGAGAAGAGACAAGCTCGATTATTTGATGAAGGGCTTGAATGTTATCGCATTGGCACCTGTTTTCTTTACGAAACCGATCGAACGCTGGGCAAGAAGCAGTTTTCCTTCAATGGATGAGTTTTATATGAGCAAGCTTGGTTTTATTACCAAGATTTCGATTTATGTCATTATTCTAATCTCGTACGTCCTGCTGCAGAAGCTTCAGCAGAATCGAGAAACGGATTACCGTGCAGGGGTAGAGAAAAAAGTCACTTGGGAAGAGAGACTGTATCGTATTTCTTTCGTTCGTAGGCTTGTGGATATGATGGCACCGAGGCCTGGTACGTTGAACTATGAAAGACAACTCCGACTATTAAAGGAAAGCAATGCAAGAATCAAATTCGAATGGTTATATGTCAGAAGGTTAACGTTCTTTTTCTTGGCTTTTTTCCTTTCGTTATCGCTGGCAATGGGTCTGCATGTCCAGGCTAAACATCAATTGTTGTATGTTCCCGCAGCGTTGAACAATTCACTGTTCGGTCAGATGAGTGAGATCGAACGACGGCAGGCAGAAGAGACTGTGGAACAGGATCGGCTGTTGATGGAGCAATTGCAAATGTCTCCGAATGTCACCCACGATCAGGTTAAGCACATGGTAAGCGAAACGGATCAGATGGGACTGACTATGGAGCAGCTTGATATCATAACTGATCGAATCATGATAAAGCTGCAGCGATATGATGGCGAATATCTAAAATGGTGGGAGCTGCTGTTGTCCTTTTTGACAGGGATGGCAGCATACGGAGCTCCTCTATGGCTGCTGTATTTTCACCGGAAAGTGCGCAATATGGAAATGCGGCATGAAGTATATCAGTTCCAGACGGTCATATCTATATTGCGGGGGATGGAACGAATCTCGGTTGAGGGCATATTGGAATGGCTTAATCGATTCGCCGTCTTATTTAAGATCCCGATCCAAAAAAGCCTGCTGCATTATGAGCATGGAGCCCAATTGGCTTTGCTGGAGCTGAAGGAAGATGTTTGGTTCCCTGACTTTCAACGATTGGTAGACAAATTGCTGCTTGCGGTAGATAAAGTACCGATCAAGGACGTATTCGATGATCTGGATGGCGAGATGATCTTCAGCTTCGAGCAGCGCAAACAGGAATATGAGGCGATGATTGATACGAAGGCGGCATGGGCGCGATTGATCGGTTTTACCCCTATGTATGCTCTGATCTTTATGTATCTGGTCATTCCCTTAATTGGTATGAGTTTTTCCCAGATGGAAACGTATTATGAGCAAATCCAGCGTTTGTAGATGCTGCCGCGAGTGTAGTGTAGTGTCGTCATGATTCGTAGACTCAAATAATAAATGAGAAAAAGAGGGAGATTTCAATGAATAATGCATCATCAGCTCTGAAGGTGGCCGCGGGAATATTTTTGACAATTGCTCTGATCACCATTGTTGTTATTTTGTTTATTTCGGCACAGGAAGCTACCAAAACCGCACAGAACAATTTCTCGGATATTCAAACAGAGCTGTCCCAGGCAGCTTTCACCGTTTATGACGGTACAACGATCAGTGGATCTCAGGTTACGAATGCACTTCGCAAGTACAAGGATAAGGATCAGTTCGGGGTTTTCATAGCAACCGGAAAAAACAAAGCAGGGCAATGGTACGGTAATGTTTTGGAGACGGACGGATCTATCCTGAATCCGGATTCGAGGCAAGGGAATATCAATCTCGTAATGGATGAGAAGAGTACGGAGTATGTCAACCCAAGCGGAAAATTCAGGGCGACCATTGTTAAGGATAATTCCAATGTGATCAGGGGAATCAAGTTTGATCAATAGTTATTTTTGGAAGGTGACGCGTCGTGCGTGAACAAACGATAAATATGCTTGAATTGGCAGCTGGGGTGGCATTGTTTATAGGTGCCTGTATGTATGCCGTTAATATGCAGACCTTCCTCGACCAAGGCATAAGCGCCGCGGGCAGGATGACGCAGGAGCAGCATGCCGGAGTGACAACAGTGGAGATGATGAACGAGGATAGAAATCTGACCTATAAGGGAAGCGAAGTATTGTTTACTCTTCGTGAGGTTCAGACGAATGTTTACGATATGTCCGTGGACGGAATACGATTCAGCTCAGGCAGTAATCCAGAAGAGCTGGATCTGTCGATTATCGATATGAGCGCTCGTTATGGCGTGCAGTATCTTCGCGGAACCAATGGAGAAGTGGATAGCATCCAGTTTGTTAAAGTGAGGTAGCAACAATGTCAAACTCGGTTTCGAAATGGTTTGCGGCTTTTCTGGCACTTCTTCTGCTCTATTTAGTTCCCGCGGGCGAGATGGCCAGAAGGCAGGATGACCTGTCACGGCTCGTTGTCTATCAATCCGTTACCAAGTTCGTAGACAGCGTTCGTACGAAGGGATATATTACCCCTATCATGTACAATGATTTCCTGCAAGAGCTGGCAGCCACCGGGAACATGTACAGCGTGGAGATGGAGCATCATCATAAGAAATACCATCCCGAATATGGCGATCCTTCAGATCCGGACACATTCCTGAACCGCTACTCCGTTGTATACGATGCCTATTATCAGGACGATGTAATGCGATATCTGTTTCCGGATTCGCATGTTGCCAAGGAAGATGACAGCCGTAGATACCGCCTAACGGCCGGCGATCACTTCCAGGTAAGCGTTCGGAGCTTGAATCGTACACCCGGATTGTTGATATTCGATGCATTGACAGGATCAAATTCAGGCGGGAAGGCAGCTATCGCTTTTCCTTACGGAGGTTTGGTTCTTAATGAAGATTACTGATCTTGCCATCCTATTTACTGCGATCTTTTTCCCATTGTTTCTTATTGTGGGTATGCGGTCTGAAAGCCTGGAGGATGTCCGGTATGTGGAAATGAAATACACGGCAGCTCTGCGCACAGCTGTACAAGATGGCGGAATGATGCTGAATGATAACGAAACACAGGCGAAGGAGTCGGCCTATGATTCCTTAAAATTTATGCGGGCCGATAAAGAGAAGGCGCTGGATTCCTTCGCCCGGACATTATATGTCAATATGGGGATTGCGGAAGATACAGCTGCACAGGCTGCACTCTGGTGGTACATTCCAGCGATGGTTGTCCTCGATTATGACGGGTATTATCTGTATGTTTCGCAGACCTATTCGAGTGAACATGGCGAAGAGATCATGCAGCATAGATGGACACCGAAAATCCCTTACGCTTGGACCGATGATACCGGAAACAGCATCCGATTTACCTTGGATTCTTTTGTTCATGTATTTGAGTCCGGGCCTAATCGCTGGCAGTCTGGGTTTCGGAAGGACTTGATCGGTGAAACCGGTGTAGCGTTGCTGGATGATGAGGATATGTTTGAGCAAGTTCGTCGGATTACCATTATGAACACGATTCAAGATCAACTTGCTTATTACATCCAAAGACATAATCAGATCGCTCTGCGGAATGGTATATCGTATACATTCACGCTTCCTTTGATATCCCGGGAGGATTGGGTGAACACGATTGACGATATCGGTATTATGGCGTTTATCCAAGGCATTCCCGTAGGCGATCAGTACTACAATAATTATGCGCTTGGGGGTGGGAGACTGGTTAAAGCCCCTGTCTATTTCGGGGGTATAGATAGCAGAGGGCTGAAATACTATTATCGAGATGCCTGTCAATACAATTATCGTGTAGAAGAAGTGTTTCCCAATGCCAAGGAAGCAGCCGCTGCTGGATATCAAGAGAAAAGCTGCTATAATCCCGGTGTTATGTAATCCCTGAAAGTTGTAGTTTCGGCTGGACTCATGGATGTGATACAATAAACTCTTGACTGTGTACAATCCACTAAATTAACATGAAATAAGTTCATTTTATACAGACAGGAGTTACTATAGCCATGAGTTTATTGACTGTAGAGAACGTATCACACAATTTCGGGGATCGTACTCTATTTAAAAATGTATCCTTTCGTTTGCTCGCCGGAGAACATGTTGGTCTGGTTGGAGCAAATGGTGTAGGCAAATCAACACTAATGAATATTTTGACTGGCCAGCTGTTAAAAGATAGCGGCAAGGTAGAGTGGACACCGAAAGTGCGTTATGGATATCTGGATCAGCACACCAAGCTGACACCTGGGAAAACCGTTCGCGATGTGCTGAAGGATGCTTTCTTGCCCCTGCTGCAGCTGGAAACAGAAATGATGGAAATCACCAATAAAATGAGTGATGCCTCTCCAGAGGAGCTTGAGCTTTTGCTTGAGCAAATGGGTGAGATTCAGGAGCAGCTGGACATCGGTGATTTTTATATGCTGGATGTTAAGGTTGAAGAGATGGCGAACGGACTTGGGTTATCCGTGATTGGCCTCGACCGGGATGTTGCTACACTGAGTGGGGGGCAGCGTACGAAGGTATTGCTTGCCAAGCTTCTATTGGAAAAGCCCAACGTATTGTTATTGGACGAGCCTACCAACTATTTGGATGTAGAGCATATCGACTGGCTCACCCAATATCTGAAGCAGTACCCTTATGCGTTCATGTTGATTTCCCATGATACCGAATTTATGAACCAGGTGGTCGATGTGATCTATCATCTGGAATTTGCGAAATTAACTCGCTATACAGCTAACTATGAGAAGTTTCTGGAAATGGCCGATATCAATAAGAACCAGCATATCGATGCCTACGAGAAACAGCAGGAGTTTATCAAGAAGCAGGAAGATTTCATTCAGCGGAATAAAGCCCGCTATTCCACTTCCGGTCGTGCAAAGAGTCGGGAGAAGCAGTTGGATCGCATAGAGCGGATCGACCGCCCAGAGGAAGCGGCTAAACCTGTGTTTAATTTTAAGGAATCCCGTGCCAGCGGCAAAACGGTGTTTGAGGGCGTGGACTTTGAAATTGGATACGACAGACCTTTGCTTCCCAAAATGAGCATAACCATTGAACGCGGAGAGAAAATTGCGATCGTCGGCTGTAATGGTGTAGGTAAATCGACGCTGCTCAAGACGATATTAGGAAAAATCCCAGCACTCTCCGGCAAGACGTATCAAGGCGATTTCCTGGTGCCTGCTTATTTCGAGCAGGAAGTTCGTGCGGGCAATATTACGCCGATTGATGATGTATGGAACGAATTCTCACACTTGAACCAGCATGAGGTTCGTGCTGCGCTCGCCCGGTGCGGGCTTAAGAATGAGCACATTACCCGACCATTGAAGGCACTTAGCGGTGGTGAACAAGCGAAGGTTCGCCTGTGCAAACTCCTGATGCGTGAGAGCAACTGGATTTTGTTTGATGAACCGACAAACCATCTTGATGTTGTAGCTAAAGAGGAACTGAAGCGTGCATTGAAGGAATACAAAGGCACTATCCTGCTGGTTTCTCACGAGCCTGAATTTTATGAGGACTGGGTGACCAAGATCTGGAACGTAGAGGATTGGTCTACTCAGAATTCTTAAGAGCAGCGGGATGTATCATTCATCGAATTGCACTGAATAAGGGGTTACCTATAGAAGGACGAGCTGACTGCAGCTCGTCCTTCTTGGTATCGGTGGCAACCTCTGTGCCTTTTCAGGGTTCTAAAGTGTTCTTAATCCATGTACATTTGTGATATGCTAAAATGATGACGTAGCCGAGAGGGTAGGTTTACCAAGTGCCCAAATCCGTGCCCGTCAGCTCCGTCTATTGGTTGACGTATAAGGTGTAGAACGATCCCGTAGACCGGCTTTGTTGGATAGGATAATTGACGTCGTTGTCAGGGAAACAGCCGAAGAAGCGATAGAGCAGCAGATAACGCGGGAGGCGCAAGGTCTTTTATGGGGAATGGCTTGGAGAGCACGGAGTGCTGCCTGGATTCTGCGTCATCGCTAGTATGCTGGAGAAGGCGCTGAATACCAAGTTATATTAAGATACGATGAGGCTGCCCATCCTCATGGGGGACGGGTATTTGTATGCAGAAATAGATCATCAGGAGGAAAGGTCATGTCTGGATTCAGTGATAAGCGTGAGGGACCGATAAATAACAAACAGAATTCTGATGCAACAGCTGCGCAGGTCTCGGGCCGAAGCGATGCATCTTCGATAGAACGTGAGCACCGTTATTCCCGTCAAGAGCGATTTGCACCCTTTGGAAGCGAAGGACAGCAGCGGCTTGCAAGCAGTCATGTGCTTGTCCTTGGGGCGGGTGCGCTGGGGAGTGCCGTGGCGGAGACTCTGGTTCGCGCAGGAGTTGGGCACGTAACCATCGTCGACCGAGATTACGTGGAGTGGAGTAATCTGCAGCGTCAGCAGCTGTTCACTGAACAGGATGCAATCGACCGGCTCCCGAAGGCAATAGCAGCGGCTAAGCGGCTAACTGAGATTAATTCGGATGGTATCATTGATGGCATCGTGATGGATGTTCGTGCCCAAGAATTGTCGATCCTCTGCCAAGGCGCAGATTTGATAATGGACGCCACGGACAATTTTGAAACCCGGCTGATCGTGAATGATATCGGATTTAAGTTAGGGATCCCGTGGATTTATGGAGGGTGCGTGGGAAGTTCAGGAATGAGTTACACTTTTCTGCCGGGAGAAACCCCTTGCCTGAACTGTCTGCTCGGAACCATTCCTTTAGGCGGGGACACCTGCGATATAAACGGCATACTCCCCCAAGCGGTACAGATCGTAGCTGCCCATCAAACGATGGAAGCGATGAAACTGTTGTCAGGGCAAAGGAATGCCCTTAGAAAAAAGATGCTGTCATTTGACCTGTGGCGCAATGAGCGGGTGGAATTTGGCTTGGACCGTGCCAAGAAATCAGATTGTCCAACGTGTGGAGAGCATCCTGATTATCCATACCTGACCTCAGCGAATGTGGACAAAAGCGAAGTGTTATGCGGGAGAGATACGGTACAGATCCGACCTGCCAGACCATTACAGCTGGACCTTCACGAAGTAGCCGATCGATTGAACCGGCTTCAGCAAGGAAAAGCCACCGTAACTCCGTACATGATCATCTATCAGGTAGATCCCCATCGTCTCGTTATATTCGGGGACGGCAGAACGCTGGTCCATGGGACATCGGATTTAGCCAGAGCCAGAACGCTTTATCATAAATACGTCGGTGGATAATGACGAAAATTGCATGGGTGTAGAAATGTAAAATACAGTATGGGTGTAGAAACTAAACAAGAGGAGGCGCCTTATTCACGGCACCTCCTCTTGCTGCATTTTATTGCAGGATCAGATTAAAACCGTTCTGAATGAAGTACAGATTAGGATGAGCGATGTTTCGTGTGGTGAGATTGTTGAACGTCGCAGATCCATTCCCTGTATAAGTGTAGATCGCCGCACCCGGATGCGGGGTGGAGAACCGTGAAGTTGTGATTCCATCAAGTCCTGTGCCGTCGATATTGATATGGTTAAATACGATGTTCTGGAAGCCTCCACCATAACCAAACTGCACAGCGCTGCGTTGGGTGTTCCGTATATCGATGTTGGTAAACGTGACATTTCGGATCGGATTATTCGATGCTTCCAGATCGATTGCACCACGCTCCCCGTTATACAGATCTTTACTGGTTCCACTGCCTATAATGGTGGTGTCGGAGAACAGAATGCCCGTATTGTTCTGAAAATGGTATCCAGGGAACACGGTGTTCATTCGAATGCCGGAGCCGCCAACCGTGTCAACAATCAGGTTGTGAGTAGCCTTATGGCCGCTTCCTCCAAAAAATGCGATGGCTGCCGCACGCCAGTTGTTTTCGATGGTGTTGTAGGAGAACGTATTGTTGACGCCGGCAGGCGCGCCGTTCACGTTACTCGTCCACACGGCAAGTCCGTCGTCCCCGTTATTTCGAATACTGCTGTTACGTACGGTTGAGTTGCTTGTTCCTTGAGCAAAATTGACGCCATCCGCGAGATTATTACGGACACGGCTGTTCTCAATGATCAGTCCATCCGCGATTATCGCCGGAGTATGCGCATAATCCCCTACCCAGAAGCCGCATTCAAAATGCTCTACCCACACATTATGAATTTTGGAATTCGTGCCGAAGTTATCCATAAATCCTTTGTAGACGGCATTTTGATTATAACGCGACCTCAGATTTGAATTCAGGTAAATATGGCTGAAATCCAGCTGTCCTGTGACACGAAGCGATATTCCGCCTGACGCTGCATTCGGATTGGTGAATTGGATGTTTGTATGCCAGATGCCAGCGCCCATAATCTTGATATCATTGATCATGTTGCCAACGGATCCTACCTTCCACATGTTGCCCAAATGGAATGTTCCTTCCGGAATGTATAAGGTTTTGCCCGATGAAGCAGCAGCTTGAACCGCGGCTTCAAACGCTTGAAGGTCATCGTTGCCGTCGTTCGCTACAGCGCCGAGGTCTGTTACCGATACCGAATTGGCTGGTCGGGCGATAGCTGCAGGAACCGGCTCAATTTCGATGAAGTCGACACCATATTCCAGGTTATCGGCATTGGATTTCTGAATACGGATCTTGTCCCCTGGCTGGAGCGGAGTATCCATTTTCCAGTGTACTTCATCAAATCGGAAGAGGGGACGCCCGCCACCCGGTGCATCCTCAGGATGATCACTGGAGAAATACTGCCAGCTATAATAGGAAGACAACGGAATGGTTTTTTTCTTGGCTCCATTTACATAAACGTCAAGCGAGCCGTTCAATCCCATGCCGTTCGACGAGTCCGGCATCGTATATCTCATGGTTACGCCAGCGCCACCTTCGCCTTGTCTGACGGTCCACTCCAGGCTGGAGCCGTTAGAGGGAAGAGCTACGTAGCTTTGGCCAGAAGCTTCCGAGGCTGTCAGTGCTTGATCGAATGTCGGAGCTGTCTTTAGAATGGCACCGCCACCTTGGGCGGCATCATCCGTATCGTAACGGGTATACGGCATGCTTGCGCCGCGGGATGAATAAACGGACAGATTGGCCTGACTGACGTTATTCTCTCGTTTGACCGGTGCTTCATTCGCATCTGCTGCGACAGTTGTGGTTACTGTGTAGCTGCCATTTGCCGCTGTCCAGGTCCCTGGAATAGTGACGCTAGTGGATGCACCGGCAGCAAGTGTGCCATTATAGGCTCCATTTAAGGTTTGGATCGTTGATCCTGCAGGATTCTTCAGCGCGACTGAGATGGCATGGGAGCCGCTTGCAGAAGCTTTGTTCCCTTGGTTTTTAAGGTTAACGGTAAAAGCTACAGCATTACCTGCAGCGGGTGTAGTTGGAGTCCATTGTACCGTACCTACCAAATCGGAACTTTCCACAGGTGCGATGACCAGTGGGGAGGAATGCAAATAGCTGTTATTCTCTTTATTTTGTTCGATGATTTGATTATTTTCATCGACCTTTGCTCGGAGCGAATAGGAGGCAGCGGCATAGGTACCGGCCTGCAGCGAAACCGTGGTGGAAGCTCCTGCTGCAAGCGCTCCTACCGGAGAAGTGCCAGCCAACGTGCTGTTCAGGTAGAAATTGACGGTTGTAGGCGGAGCTTCAACGCCGCCGATGTTTTTCACGATGGCCTGTAACGTAATTTGATCATTCTCAAGCGGTGAGGAAGGAGTCCAGGACAAACCGGTTATGGTTAGATCCGGATTCTGTCCGGGCTTGCCGTATACTTCGAATTCTGCAATCTGTCCGGCCGGTGCCCCGGAATTGGACGTAATGTTTAACTGCAGACGTTTCGCAGTTGCTGTGACCGGTATGGTTACCAAGTTGCCGGAAGCCGGATTAAACGTATAAGCTTGTGCCGAGACCAGATTACTGAAGTTAGTTGAACCTTGGTTATGCCCTAACACTTGAATGGTTTGGGTGCGAGTTCCCCACTCCGCCGACGGGTTTAGCTTTAATACGATCGAGGTAATCTCGTGGTCCGATCCCAGATCGAGTGTTAAAGAACTTGGATTGCTTCCGCCTTCCCAGTATGTATGGATGTCGTTGTCGTTTGCATTGGATGCTACATACGTGAATGTGCTTGAAGAGGCGGTTACAGGTTTGCCAATCGAGATATTGTCTCCCGTTGGAGGAGTTGACGGAGAGTCGGCAGATCCGTAAATTTCGAATTCGGACAGCTGCGCAGCCGGCCAAGTCGTGTTCCCTGTAACGTTCAGTCGGACATAGCGGGTGTTTGTCTCGTCAAAATGGAGGGTGACCGCGTTTCCTGTCCCGGATGGGCTGAACTCATAGTCCGCCGAATCTACAATACTCGTGAACGTTGAACCGTTCACGCTCCCTTGCACAGACAGGGTTTGGCTCCGTGATTCCCAATTGGAGGGGAGTTTTAGCACGATCCGGTCAATACTCGTATTGGCGCCGAGATCGACTTGAATCCATTGCGGGAACGCTTGATTCGTGCTTTCCCAGTATGTGCCCTGATTGCCGTCGTTGACGTTACTTGGGCTGTAGGTTTGGGACTGACCGCTTGCTGTTACAGGTTTGCCCAGTGACAGGTTGGTTTCACCTGCGGCCGAAACGGGAACGGCAGGCCCGGCAGTCGTAAACAAAATGGATATTAGCATGGTTACAACAAGGGGCCATGCGACGTGTTTGTTGCGCATGTTATTTTTCCTCCTTCATAAATGATTGATACCCGACGAAGGCGTGCGGTTCGCTGAAAAGAATGAAAACGATTTCAAGAAAATGCCCTTTTTCAGACTTGATTACCGGATGAGACTTACACCTCCGAACAATATGCGCGATTCGTTAGAAGCCCCCCCCTTTCGTGTTCATATATCCCATTATAAAAATAGATCCAATGAGAAGATAAGATGTAATTCTACGGAAATTGTAGGTGATCCCAGCATGAATTGGATAAATAAGGGTGATTGAGAGACGATTTTGGTTACAGCTGTTAAAAATTTGAAACAGGACTGAAAGCAGGAACAAATAGACATACTTACAATATTAAGTGTTGAAAGCGGGGGAGAACCCGTGGGGAAAGTTATTTTGATTGCGGCGGATAATCAAGAGCGGGTTCAACAGCTCATGGAGAAACTCGGACAAGCAGGTTATAAGGTGACACATGCTTTAAATTACTCCGAGGTGATCGCAGCGTTACAGCGCACAAACGCTGACTTGCTGATCATGGATAGCAAGCTGCCGGGAATGAGTCATTTTAACCTTGTGCAACGGCTGACAGGCAGAGGGGAGCAGATTCCTATTATCGTCATTGGGAATGATGGTTCTGATGAAGCTATTCAAGCGCTGGAGTCTGGTGCCCACGACTATATTCCGAATGAATGGGACACCAGGGAATTGTTGGCGCGGATTTCCAATCTGTTGAGACTCTTTCAGACAGGTCGCAAGGAGCAGGATGAGATCATTCGCATCGGAGATCTAGCCATTGACCCTTTATGCCGAAATGTCACCCGGGAGAATGAAACGCTTGCACTTACTCATCGTGAATATGATCTGCTGCTGTTCTTGGCGAGAAGGCAGGGTCAGGTTTGTACGCGAGAGGACATATTAAGAGAAGTGTGGGATTATGATTTTCATACGGGGACCAATGTGGTCGATGTCTATATTCTTCATTTAAGAGAAAAAATCGATAAAGGACGCAGGCCTAAACTGCTGCGCACCATTCGGGGAATCGGATATAAACTCTTATCCCAGGATGAGATCGATGCAAACACAAAAGACCGTCTTCCTTGAGTGGAAGACGGTCTTCATTATTCTGATAGATAGTATTAAACTACAGTACGCGACGAGCTTTCAGGTACGTTTTGCTCCAGTTGCCTGTCAGGCTGGAGATTGTTACACCCGGTTTGCCGTAGGTGTGCAGAATTTTGTTATTACCCATGTAGACAGCAACGTGAGTTACGTTGCTACCATTGGCACGGCTTCCGCTTGAGAAAAATACCAAATCGCCTGCTTTCAGGTTAGATTTTGATACCGCTATGCCAACTTTGGATTGGGCAGCTGATGTACGTGGAAGGTTTACTCCGTATTTCTTGAAAATATGTTTCATGAAGGATGAGCAGTCAAAGACACTTGTAGTGGACGTGGATGCTCCGAATTTATAAGGTGTCCCCATATATTGTTTACCAAAGTTAACGACTTGAGTTCCTTTGCTTACTGATGCGGCTTCTACAGGAGCTGGCGGTGCAACCGTAAGGACTGCCCCTGCTCCCAATGTAGCGCTCAAGCTGATTACTACGGCCTTCTTAATCCAATTCTGTCGATTCATGTTGTATACCTCCAAGCAGTTTTGTTTTTGCGATGAACCGAGTATATCAGATTTGAAACCGTCTATATTTTGGATATTTGGCGCAAAGCGTTGGGACACATGAAATGAAAGCGAATTATTAAAATATCATTAAAAGTTACAAAATATTAAGAAATAGTTCCATGTAATAGTTCCGAAACGAATAAAAACCCTTGATACACAAGGGTTTCTAACGTCGATTTAAGTTGTTAACAATTATCGATTAAAGATTACAAAAAAGTAACGATTAGCCATCCTTACTCTGAATGATGAGCAGCAAACCGCCCTCAATCCGGACCGTTCCCTTATCTTCGGCCAGCTTATTGCTGACCCCTAAGGATTGTCCCAATCGTAATGTGGCATCATGGAGAGGATACTCAAACCCCTCAAGATGGATGCCTGTCACTTCCGTTGTGAGCGGCAGCAGGGAGACATATGTAAACCCCTTGTTCTCGACAATGCAGCTCGTGCCTGTCAGTGTGATGAAATTGTTCTCATCTAATATAGAACATGAGATGTGATGCTGCAGTCCTCGAATCAGCATGTGGATGTTAGCGAGCGTATGATCCAGGCGCGAGCCTGTTGCCCCAAGAATCAATATGGATTCGGGGGATTTATCCAGTGCCAGGTCAAAGGCAAGCTCGGTATCGGTCAGATTTTTATCAATCGGGTCACAGTCAACCACTTTCTCGCTCATGGACCTTACGCGTTCCATCTGCTCTGGCGGAATGGAGTCGAAATCCCCCACAGACAGGTTGGGTCGAATGCCATGCTCAATCAGGTAAAGGGCTCCCCGGTCTGCCCCTATAATGAAGTCTCCGTTCTGGATCTCTTCCAGAAACCGTGGTGACAACTCCCCACCTGTAAAGATCAGGACGCGGGTATGCTTCATAGTAAATTCCTCCTTTTTTGAGAGAATTGCCATTGAACTCTAGTATAGAGCAGTTTTCATGCTTGCACAATTTTCATAGGCACGGCTACAATGT
Organism: Paenibacillus sp. Cedars; assembly: GCF_003184205.1. Taxonomy (NCBI): domain Bacteria; kingdom Bacillati; phylum Bacillota; class Bacilli; order Caryophanales; family Paenibacillaceae; genus Paenibacillus; species Paenibacillus sp. Cedars. The sequence continues at coordinate 3,362,845 of NZ_CP020866.1, read as the reverse complement.
AATATGTAAAATTGACGGGGGAGCGGGGGAACTGAATTTTGGACATGCATGTGTTTGACGTATTCAGCATCATTGGCACCATTGCGTTTGCCATGTCCGGAGCTTTTGTAGCAATGGAAGAAGAATACGATATTCTGGGGGTTGTGGTGCTTGGTTTAGTCACAGCCTTCGGCGGGGGTATAATAAGGAATGTACTGATTGGCGTGCCGGTAACCACCCTGTGGGGTCAGGGGGATTTAATCGTACTGGCAATGATATCGGTATTCGTAGCGTTTGTGCTGCCGCTTGGTTTGATTCAGCACTGGAAGAAAACGGAGGCCTTGTTCGATGCGATCGGTTTATCTGCCTTTGCGATTCAGGGGGCCTTATATGCCACAGAGATGAATCACCCTCTTAGTGCAGTAATCGTGGCAGCCGTCCTGACAGGCAGTGGCGGCGGGATGGTCCGCGATCTTCTGGCAGGCCGCAAACCGCTAGTGCTGCGCGATGAGATCTATGCTGTCTGGGCCATGGCTGCAGGTGTTGCCATCGGTCTCGGCATCGCAACCAAGACTTGGCAGCTGCTCACACTATTTGCAGTTGTCATCCTGTTCCGGATGCTATCGGTGCTTTATAAATGGAGATTGCCGAGAAGGTCGCTTCACCGTGGAATAGGTCAGGCACCCAGCGGAAAAGAAGTAAGCTCGGGTTAATGGAGATGCAAACAAACGTTATTCGTGGGTAGAGAAGACACGCGAAGGACGATTTTTATATCGTAAAGGAGAGGGGAACTATGGTATCCGTCTTGTTTGTATGTTTGGGCAATATCTGCCGCTCGCCTATGGCTGAAGCGGTGCTGCGTCATAAGATTGTGCAGCGGGGGCTGCAGGATCAGGTAAGCGTGGATTCAGCAGGAACAGGTGACTGGCATATCGGCAGCGTTCCTCACGAAGGAACCAGAAAGCTGCTGGACAGCTGGCGTATCAGCTATGAAGGAATGGTTGCGCGTAAAGTGGTCAGCCAGGATCTCGCGAACTTCGATTATGTAATCGGCATGGATGATTCCAACGTGTCGAATATGCGCAAACTATCCGGGGGCAACGACGCTGCGATTCTGAAGTTTATGGATTTGCTTCCGAATGAAAAGCTGCGCGAGGTGCCTGATCCGTATTTCACCGGAAATTTTGAGGAAGTGTATCGGCTCATTGATGCCGGGTGTGACATCTTACTGGACAAAATCATTGAAGAAAAGCTATAATCTTATTCGAACAAGCGGTGAGTCAGCCGCTTTTTTGACGAAAGCAATTGAAAGCGATACCAAGAGAACGGACTGCTGAAAATAAAAGATGAACAATGCACATTCCATAAAAAATGCGCGATTGTTCATCTTTTTTTGCCAGTCGTGCTCGACTCGAATTAACCCAGGAAGTACATAAGCGCAGCAGGAAGCTCTTTTTGCCAGAAGCCCCAAAGGTGACGCCCGTCTTTCTCGAGATAAGATATCCGGGCACCCCGTTCCTCCAGCAGAGCCTTGGTTGAACGGTTCAATTCAACAAAATTATAGACACCTGTATCGGTTGTATAGTTGTCCTCTTGCAAGCCTACAATCATATAGATGTCGAGCCAGGACAAATCCGCTTCCTCCCGAATCATATCCTGGGACTTCTCATAGAAGGCACCGGACAAGCTGATGATTCTTGTAAAAAGCTGAGGGTAACGCAGGGCCAGATGCACGGAGACACTTCCGCCCAGGGAATCGCCAGCGAGCACACGCTCGGAAGGCTCTCTGCGAACAGGATAATTTTGTTCAATGAAGGGAATAATCTCTTCGGCGAAGCAGGAAAGGTAAGCGTCGAATCGATTTCCGAACGGTGCATACTCTTCTGTGCGAACTTTCGTGTTCACTTCCACGCCTACAATGATGAACGGCTCGACGCCCTCTTCGAGAATGAGCTGGTTCGCCCATGTCGCGATGCGGCCGAAATTGAAAAATTCCTCTCCATCCTGACAATAAACAACGGGATAGCTGAGAATTTCATTGTAACCGGGAGGAAGATAGATGCGCAGTGTCCGATTTTCCTGCAGAAACTTGCTTTGTATTACTTCTTTAACGATGGTTCGCTTCAATAAACGTTCATTCGTCATCATTCGTCACCTTTTTCGGGTTAGTTTTTGAAATGCAGTAAACAATAAGTTAAAATTACCCTGATATGTCTATGTTGTCTGCTGTTCTATGATGTTTGTCATACTGTTATAGTATTATCAATTAACTGTTATACATACAAAAGTCAAGAAATCTGAAATTTTATCCCGCATTTCTTTGACGAATGGAGTGAAACAGGTGTATAATAATTCTATAACAGCGGAACTTGATATTCAAATATTTATTGAGGTGAAAAAAATGACCAAGGTTCCTTATGAAGTATATACCGAGGAAGTAGATACTCTATCTGTACTTTCCCCGGATGGCAAAATCGTAAACAAAGATCTTCTGCCTGAATTGTCAGACGATCAGCTGAAAGAAATTATGTACCGTATGGTATTTACCCGTACTTGGGACGACCGCGCCGTGAATCTCGGCCGTCAAGGACGTCTCGGTTTCTATGCACCTGTATCCGGTCAAGAAGCAACAATGGTTGGTAGTGAGTTCGCGCTTGAGAAAGACGACTTCGTATGCCCAGGCTACCGCGATATGCCGCAAATCGTATGGCATGGACTTCCGCTTTATCAAGCTTTCTTGTATTCCCGTGGACATCAGCATGGCGGACAAATTCCAGAGGGCGTTAACGTATTAATGCCTCAGATTATCATTGGTGCTCAAATTCTGCACGCAATGGGTATTGCTATGGGTTATAAATTGAAAAAGCAGAAGCAAGTCGTTATCACGTACACCGGTGACGGCGGATCTTCGGAAGGCGACTTCTACGAAGGATTGAACTATGCAGGCGTGTATAAATTGCCTGTTATCTTCTTTGTGCAAAACAACGGCTACGCGATTACAACTCCGTTCTCCAAGCAGACGGCAGCATTGTCTATCGCTCATAAAGCAGTTGCAGCTGGTATCAAAGGCGTGAAGGTCGACGGTATGGACGTTCTGGCAGTCATCAAGGCGGTTCGCGATGCTGCAGAGCGTGGTCGCAACGGCGAAGGTGCAACTCTGATCGAAGCGGTAACTTACCGTTTCCGTCCGCATTCCCTGTCTGATGATGCTTCCAAATATCGTACGAAGGAAGAGGAAGGCGAGTGGAACGAGAAGGATCCAATCGCACGCCTTGCGAAATACCTTGAGCAAAAAGGTCTGTGGACTGAAGAAGATACAGCTCGCGTAAAAGACGAAGCGAAAGCGAAAGTCAACGAGCAAATCAAAAAAGCAGAACAAACGGAAAAAATGACAGTACCTGGTTTGATCGACAGCATGTTCGAACAAACACCTAAGCATCTTGAAGAGCAAAAAGCTGATTTTCAATAAAAATGACGGACCGATGATTGTCATAGGTTGATCCTGGGATAATCATCCGGTTTTGTCATGGGTGCAGCAGGTCTTTATATAACGTTTCGATATATATTTAGCCGCTTTAAGGCTTAACAATGGAAGTTTAGTCAACTGTATTTCTTAAGGAGGAAATGAAGCAATGGCACAAATGAACATGAAAGAAGCGATTCGCGACGCCATGCGCGTTGAATTGAGCCGTGACCCTAACGTTGTCATCTTCGGTGAAGACGTGGGTAATGTCGGCGGTGTTTTCCGTGTAACGGAAGGCCTTCAAAAAGAATTCGGAGAAGAGCGCGTATTCGATACGCCGCTGGCCGAGTCCGCTATCGGTGGTTTGGCAGTAGGTCTCGGTATCCAGGGCTTCCGCCCGATCGCTGAAATCCAATTCGTTGGATTTATCTTTGAAGCTCTTGACCAAATCGTAGTTCAAGCAGCGCGCATGCGTTACCGTTCCGGCGGACGTTACCATTCTCCGATCGTATTCCGTACGCCGTTTGGCGGCGGGGTTAAAGCGGCAGAACTGCATACCGACGCACTGGAAGGTTTCATCACGCAAACCCCGGGTATTAAAGTTGTAGTGCCTTCCAATCCTTATGATGCAAAAGGACTCATGATCGCGGCAATCCGCGACAATGACCCTGTATTCTTCATGGAGCACTTGAACCTGTATCATGCGTTCCGCGCTGAAGTTCCTGAAGGTGAATACACCGTAGAACTTGGAAAAGCTAATGTGGTTCGTGAAGGAACCGACGTGACGATTATCGCTTACGGTCTGATGGTTCACACAGCAACAAAAGCTGCTGATGAGCTTGAGAAGAACGGAATCAAGGCCGAAATCATCGATTTGCGAACCATCGCTCCAATCGATATCGATACCGTGCTTGCTTCGGTGAAGAAAACCAACCGTGCCATCGTGGTTCAAGAAGCGCAAAAATCCGCCGGCGTTGCCGCAGAAGTTATCGCTCAAATCAACGAGAGAGCGATCCTGCATCTGGAAGCTCCAGTACTGCGCGTAGCACCGCCAGACACCGTGTATCCTTTTGCACAAATCGAGGACACTTGGCTGCCTACTCCAGCGCGTATCGTTGAAACCGTAAATAAAGTATTGAATTTCTAATAGCAGCAATTTCTAGGGAGGTTTTTCAGTTGGCAAAATTTGAATATCGTTTTCCAGAGCTGGGTGAAGGTTTGCATGAAGGTGAAATCATCAAAATGCATATCAAGCCAGGCGACAAAGTAACAGACGACGACATCATCATGGAAGTACAGAACGACAAAGCGGTCGTGGAAGTTCCTTGTCCCGTGAACGGTACGGTTCAAGAAGTTTTTGCCAAGGACGGTCAAGTATGCCGTGTCGGTGAAGTGGTTGCTATCATCGATGCTGAAGGCGACATTCCTGAGCAAGAAGCTCCAGCTGAAGAGCAAGCCGCTCAAGAAGCCGACGCAGCTAAGGGCAGCGCGGATACAACTTCTTCCCCGGCTCAAGATGCTCCGGCTGACGCTAAGCAAGGCGGAAACGGTGAAGCGGCAGCGCCAGCAGCACCTAACCGTGAAGTTTTGGCTACACCTAGCGTGCGTAAATTCGCTCGTGAGCAAGGCGTAGACATCACACAAGTACAAGGCTCCGGCAATAACGGCAAAGTAACACGCGAAGACGTTGAAGGCTTCAAGAACGGCGGCGGCCAGGCAGCAGCGGCTCCTGCACAAGAAGCGTCTTCCGAAGCTAAAGCAGCTCCTGCAGCATCCGCAGCGGTGGATACTCGTGCAGAAGAAGAACGCGTACCATTCAAAGGAATCCGTAAAGCGATCTCGAATGCGATGGTTAAATCGGCATACACAGCTCCGCACGTTACGATCATGGACGAAGTTGACGTAACCGAGCTGGTAGCTTTCCGTACCCGCATGAAACCAATCGCAGAGAAAAAAGGCACAAAAGTTACGTATCTGCCATTCATCGTGAAAGCACTCGTTGCGGCTAGCCGTCAATTCCCTGCTTTGAACGCAATGATCGATGAAGAAGCGAACGAAATCGTGTACAAGAAGTACTACAACATCGGTATCGCTACAGATACAGACAACGGTCTGATTGTACCGGTGATCAAAGATGCAGATCGTAAGAGCATCTGGATGATCGCTGACAGCATCCGTGATCTGGCTGCTCGCGGCCGTGAAGGCAAACTGTCTCCTAACGAAATGAAGGGCAGCACAATTTCCATCACGAACATCGGATCTGCAGGCGGTATGTTCTTTACGCCGATCATCAACTTCCCAGAGGTTGCTATTCTTGGTACCGGCCGCATCAGCGAAAAAGCGGTTGTGAAGAACAGTGAAATTGTTGCGGCACCTGTAATGGCATTGTCCCTGAGCTTTGACCACCGTATCATCGATGGTGCTACAGCTCAACACTTTATGAACTATATTAAACAACTGCTCGCTAACCCTGAGCTGCTTGTTATGGAGGTGTAACTAATGGTAGTTGGAGATGCTTCTTTGGATATTGATACCCTAGTCATTGGTGCTGGTCCTGGTGGTTATGTGGCGGCGATTCGTGCCGCCCAACTGGGTCAAAAAGTTCTGATCGTTGATAAATCGGAGCTCGGCGGTGTTTGTTTGAACCGTGGTTGTATTCCTTCAAAAGCGCTGATCGCTGCTGCTCATCAGTTTGAATCAGCTAAGCATGCGGATGCATTCGGTATTTCTGTAGAGAATGTAAAAGTTGATTTTGCAAAAACACAGGAATTCAAAAACGGCGTTGTTAAGAAAATGACCAGCGGCGTATCCGGCTTGCTGAAAGGCAACAAAGTTGAAGTTTTCAACGGTGAGTGCATGTTCATCAACGAAAACGAAGCGCGTGTATTCAACGATCATGAATCTCCGCGTTACCGTTTCAAGAACTGCATCATTGCTACAGGTTCCCGTCCAATCGAACTGAAGCCTTTCCCATTCGGCGGACGCATCCTGTCTTCGACCGAAGCGCTGAACCTGCCAGAAGTACCGAAGAGTTTGATCGTTATCGGTGGTGGATACATCGGTGCCGAGCTTGGTCAAATGTACTCCAAATTTGGTTCGAAGGTTACCATCATCGAAGGTCTGGACAGCGTACTGGCTGGCTTCGACAAAGACATGACCAGCCTTGTTACGAAAAACATGAAGAAAACCGGTATCGAGATTATTACAGGTGCAAAAGCTGAAAGTGCTGAGCAGAATGATAAAGAAGTTACCGTGAAATACTCCGTGAACGGTGAAACGAAGGAAGTAACGGCAGACTACCTGTTGGTTACTGTCGGCCGTCGTCCGAATACGGATGGTGAGCTTGGTCTGGATCTGATCGGTATGGATCTTGACGAGCGCGGCTTTGTAAAAGTCGACCATCAAGGTCGCACCAGCATTCCTCATATCTTTGCTATCGGTGATATCGTATCCGGTCTGGCACTTGCTCATAAAGCATCTTACGAAGGTAAGGTTGCTGCTGAGGTGATCTCCGGAATGCCATCTGTTGTTGACTACAAATGTATTCCAGCTGTGGTGTTCACAGATCCGGAATGTTCCAGCGTAGGTTACACCGAAGCTCAAGCGAAGGAAAAAGGCCACAAAGTAAAAGCAGGCAAATTCCCTTACGCAGGCAACGGACGTTCTGTATCCCTGAACCATCCTGAAGGCTTTGTGAAGATCGTAGCCGAAGAAGGAACAGGACTTATCCTCGGTGCACAAATCGTAGGTTTGGAAGCTTCAAACCTGATCGCTGAGCTTGGTCTTGCCATTGAGATGGGTGCTACACTTGAAGATGTAGCTTTGACTATCCATGCGCATCCGACTTTGGGCGAAATCGTAATGGAAGCTGCGGAACTGGTTATGGGTCATCCGATCCACATCATTTCCCGTTAATTCTAGGACACTACCTTAGTCATTATATATTTGGCCAGGAGGCAGAGAACGCGCAGGCGGTTTCTGCCTCCTGTTTTTGTTTTTTTGCGGATGATCGAATGTATGGATTATCGTAAAATGCAGAGTTATTTTCTGCGTGTCATACATTCCACGATCATGGTAGACTGTTGATATGAGATTCTAGTGAGGTGACTAAAGATGAAACAATACTTGGAGCTGCTGCAGGACATACTGGATCATGGTGTAGAGAAGGGAGACCGCACGGGGACCGGGACGCTATCCGTATTTGGAAGACAGCTGCGTTTTGATCTTTCACAAGGGTTCCCGCTAATGACAACGAAGCGGATTCACCTTAAATCGGTTGTACACGAGCTTTTATGGTTCCTGAGCGGGGAAACAAACATTCGATATCTCAAAGAGAACGGCGTGCGGATATGGGACGAATGGGCGGATGAGAATGGCGATCTGGGTCCGGTCTACGGTTCGCAATGGCGGGCTTGGGAAACGCCGGATGGACAACATATCGACCAGATTGCAAACGTGATCGAGTCAATTAAGAATAACCCCGACTCCAGGCGGCATATCGTCAGCGCCTGGAATGTGGCGGAGATTGAGAACATGAAGCTGCCTCCATGCCATTTTGTGTTCCAATTCTACGTTGCGGGCGGGAAACTCTCCTGTATGCTGACCATGCGGTCTGTGGACAGTTTCCTGGGCCTCCCGTTCAACATTGCCAGTTACGCGCTGCTGACCCATATGGTTGCACAGCAATGCGGGTTAGAGCCTGGTGAATTCATTTGGTCCGGAGGGGACGTGCATATCTACTCCAACCATATGGAACAGGTGAAAACCCAACTTGAGCGTGAACCGTACGAGCTGCCGAAGCTGATTATTAAGCGCAAACCGGAGAGTATTTTTGACTATACATTTGACGATTTTGAATTTGAGGGCTATCAATATCATCCGACCATCAAGGCAACTGTAGCCGTGTAATTCCTTTGAATCTGTTGCATGACAATCTATCAGAGCAAGGAAGGAGATGATCTATCATGATATCCATGATATGGGCAATGGGCAAGGATCAGGTGATTGGCTTAAACGGAACAATGCCGTGGCGTTTGCCGCGGGACATGGCTTTTTTCAGGGAGAAAACCTTGAACAAAACGATTCTGATGGGGCGTAAAACCTGGGAATCTTTTGGCAGTAAACCGCTGCCGCACAGAACGAACATTGTGCTTACCAGGGACGAGAATTTTACGCTGTCGGAGGATCAAGGGATCGTTCTTCACGATATCGAGGATGCTACGGCTTATTCGAACAACGGAGAATTAATGGTGATTGGCGGAGCACAAATCTACGAGAAGATGCTGCCCAAGGCAGATCGTCTGTATTGCACGTTCATTGACGAGTCTTTTGAAGGGGATACATACTTCCCGGAGGTGGACTGGGATCAATGGCAGATTATTGAAGAAATCCCGGGTATTACAGATGAGAAAAATCCATACACTTACCGGTTTGTTATTTATGAGCGAAAACACAAGTAGTAATGAGCACCAATTGAAGGGATAGACTGCAGCTATCTATCTATGTTGTGAACCCTGGGATAGTAGGATAATACAAATGATCATGCATATAGTCCATTTAACAGGCGAAAAGCGAAATGCTACTATATTTCTAATGTTTATACACATTGCTGCTTAAATAGCCGCAAATAGTAGGGTTTTGGCACTGATAAAAATTTTTTTAGTTTAAATAAGAAAAAATAAATCAGGCTGAATGCTGTTTCTGTGGTTATCTGACGATAGATGTCGGATGATTTATGATATGATAAATTGTACATGGTAATCAGCATGGATAGAACGGATGGGGGTAAAGCAGTATGTCTACACCAACAGGATTTATGGAGTTTCAGCGCCAGCTACCGGTAGACCGGAGCCCGGCAGAACGAGTAAAAGACTGGGAAGAGTTTCATAAACATTTAGAAGAAGAAGAGCTCCAGACCCAGGGAGCACGCTGCATGGACTGCGGTACACCATACTGTCATACAGGGATCGATATGATCGGCGGCACATCCGGCTGCCCGATCCACAATCTGATTCCGGAATGGAACAATCTTGTTTATCGAGGCTTGTGGAGAGAGGCTCTCGAGCGTCTTCACAAAACAAATAACTTTCCTGAATTTACAGGACGCGTATGTCCTGCACCTTGCGAAGGTTCGTGTACAGTAGGCTTGATCGGGGAGCCGGTAACGATTAAATCCATTGAGCAAGAGATTATCGACAAGGGCTTTGAAGAAGGCTGGGTTGTCCCTGAGCCGCCTGAGAAGCGCACGGGACGCCGCGTTGCCGTTGTTGGTTCTGGTCCAGCGGGGCTGGCAGCAGCTGCCCAACTGAACAAAGCGGGCCACTCAGTGACTGTGTATGAGCGTGCAGACCGCATCGGCGGTTTGTTAACTTACGGAATTCCATCCATGAAGCTGGATAAGGGCGTTGTTCAGCGCCGCGTGGATCTGCTTGCGGCTGAAGGTGTGGAGTTCGTGGTCAATACCGAGATTGGCAAGGACATTGCGGCCAAGCAGCTTATGGAGGATTATGATGCTGTCGTACTGTGTGGCGGTGCAACAAAGCCGCGTGAATTCAACATTGAGGGCAGCGACCTTAAGGGCATCCATTACGCGATGGATTATCTGAATGGGACCATCAAGAGCCTGCTCGATTCAGGCCTTGAAGACGGTAACTACTTGTCGGCCAAAGACAAGGATGTCATCGTGATTGGCGGCGGTGACACGGGTTCTGACTGCGTCGCAACTGCTTTGCGTCATGGCTGCAGCAGTGTAACCCAGTTCGGTACGCATAAAAAAGCTCCGCTTCAGCGCGATCCGATTGCGAACCCGTGGCCGCAATTTCCGAATGTGTATACACTCGATTATGCTCATGAGGAAGCCAAAGCGTTGTTTGGCAGCGATCCACGCGAATTTTCCATTATGACCACGAAATTTGTTGGTGATGAAGAAGGCAATCTGAAAGAACTTCACACTGTGCAGATCGAGCGTATCGTGGATGAAACCGGACGAAAAGTATATCAACCGATTCCGGGCACGGAAAAGGCTTTCCCGGCACAAATGGCGTTCATTGCTATCGGGTTCGACGGACCGGAGCAGACGCTTGTAGAACAGCTGGGACTTGAAACGGATCGCCGTTCCAACGTGAAAGCCCCTTATGGCAAATATACAACCAATGTGGACAAAGTATTTGCTGCCGGCGATATGCGCCGCGGACAAAGCCTGGTCGTATGGGCGATCAATGAAGGCCGTGAAGTCGCACGCGAGGTAGACAAATATTTGATGGGTGCTACGGTTCTGGTTTAAACCCTCTCCTAAATATGCTATCATAAATAGTAGTTAAAGGGACTTCGCGAGAGCGAAGTCCTTTTTGGAGTTAGCCACTGCGCACGGGGCAACTCGGTCGGGGAGGAGAATGTCATTTGAAAACGTTGGTCATTGCCGAAAAGCCGGATATGGGACGGAACATTGCTGCGGTAATCGAGCCGCGAGCGAAGAATAACCGTACATATCTTGAAGGAGAGCAGTATATCATAACTTGGGCTATCGGACATCTGGTAGGGCTTGCTGAGCCGGATGCATATGATCCGAAGTATAAACGCTGGAATTTACGGGATCTGCCGATCATTCCGGAGCAGTTCAAAATCATCCCGAATCCGAAAACCAAGGACCAATTGAAGGTCATTGGCGAGGTAGCCAAGCGCTGCAGCCATATCGTAAATGCTTGTGATGCGGGACGGGAAGGACAGTATATTTTCGCCTTGATCCAGCAGCAATTAAAGCTCAGACAACCCGTAAAAAGATTATGGATATCGGATTTAACAGCGGAGAGCATTGCCAAAGGTTTTGCGGAGCTGAAGGACGGGGTGGAATTCGAGTATTTGACCCAAGCCGCACGCGCACGCAGTGAAGCGGATTGGCTGATCGGCATGAATGCGTCACGCGCCTTTACAACGCGTCATCAGACATTACTGTCCGTAGGGCGGGTGCAGACGCCGGTTCTTGCTCTTATCTATGATCGGCAGAAGGAGATTGAAGCCTTCGAATCGCAAACCTTTTACGATGTGTTGGCGGTGTTTAAGCAAGAGAAGCTGGAGTATACCGGGACATGGCAGGGAGAACGGTTGACCTCCCAGGAGAAAGCGGACACGATCGCTGCCAAGGTGAACGGTAAGAACGGTGTCATTGCGAAATATGAAGTGAAGGAAACCAAGGAATATCCATTCAAAATGTATGATTTGACACTTCTCCAGCGCGATGCCAATGCCAAGTACGGATACTCTGCCAAAAAAACGCTGGATCTTGCACAAGCGCTATATGAACGCCATAAGGTGATCTCGTACCCGCGTACCAACTCCAACTATGTCAATGAACAGAACATTGAAGGGATGCACAAGGCGCTTCATATGTTAAAATCGACCCCCTATGCCTCCATGGCGGAAGGGGCCGAGCCGAGCCGTGTTAATATCAACAACAAAGCCGTATGCAATCCGCAGCGGGTAGAGGATCACCATGCCATCCTCCCGACATTGAAGCGTCCGGGCACGCTGAGCAAGGAGGAGCAGCATATTTATGATCTGGTCATCATCCGTTTTCTGTCGCATTTTTACCCACCGGCGAAGTACAAGCAGCATACGGTGCTTACCGAGGTTGAGGGAGAGACGTTTAAGACCGGAATTAAGGAGCTGCTGTCCCTCGGCTGGAAGGTGCTGATAACCCGGGATAAAGAGCAGAAGAAGGCCAAGCCTTCCTCTAAGAAGGGAAAAGAGGACGAGGAAGAGGAGACCCAGGAGTGGAACGATCGCTCATTCGACCTGGTTCCCGATCATCCCGTTCACTGTAAAAAGTCCGAAGTGAAAGAAAAGGCGACCCAGCCGCCGAAGAGTTACACGGAAGGGACTTTGCTGAAGGCGATGGAAAGCGCCGGAAAGTCCATTGAGGATGAAGCACTTCGGGATGCCATGAAGGACAGCGGGCTTGGAACGCCGGCAACCCGGGCAGCAACGATCGAGCGTTTGAAAAAGGTTGGATATATTACGATGCAGGGCAAGAAAATCACCGTAACCCAAAAAGGAAGAACGGCGGTTGAGCTGATCCGGCATGCAGGTGTAGAATTGCTGGCTTCACCCGAGATGACAGGCCAATGGGAGCGGCGTCTAAACCAAATATCCAAGGGTGAGGCTTCGGCAGACGTGTTCATGCAAAATGTGCAGAAGTTTACCATTTCCATCATAAACAAGGTATCCTCGCAGCGTCCTGCACCTTCGTCCTTATTCGGTGGAGATGAGGACAAGGCGAAGGGCAGAGGGAAGCGGAGCACGGGGAAAGCGGATGCCGCGGCTCGCGCCCGCGAAGAGCGTCCCGCGAAGAGTGCTCCCAAATCTAAGACAGCAACCGATGCGTCGTCCGTGCGATCACCGTTAGGGCGCTGTCCTAGACCCGGGTGTGACGGGCAGATTATTGAAGGACGCAAGGGTTATGGCTGCGCGAACTTCAAGACCGGCTGCAGTTATGTGATCTGGAAGGAATTTGCGGGCAAGAATGTTACGCATGCGATGCTGAAATCCTTGCTGCTTCAAGGCAAAACCCAGGTATTATCTTTTAAAAATGATGATGGCAGCACGTATAAGGGCAGGATTGTGCTGGCTGCCGACGGTAATGGAAAGCTATCCGTACAGGCAGAGGATACAAGCGCGTCCGTGAAGTAAGGGTTGTCATGTAGAGTAAAGCAAAAAACCGGGCCAATTCAGGATGCTGTCCTGAGCGGCTCGGTTTTATTTGGTTTAATTTAAATGCTCCTGAATGACTTCAGGCACCTCGGTTAAGGCGGAAACGGTGTACAGCACATTATGGGGTTCTTGTTTCAGCTCCACCAGATTATACTGCCACTCTCGCTGCTGCTTGATATAAATGCTATTAATACCAGCCGTTAGAGCCGGCACCACATCCGTGCGAAGCGAGTTGCCGATCATCCACGTGTCGGAGCGGTCGAATGTTCCCAGGCTCAGGATTTCTTCCAGGGCCGTAATATTTTTATGCTGACGGATATAGATACGATCATTAAAATACTCCGCTAGTTTCATTTGTTCGATTTTACGTGTCTGAATTTTGGATTCTCCACCGGTGTACAGGTACAATTGATGTCCTTCATCTCGAAGCTCCTCCAATGTCTCAATCATGCCGGGATAAGCCTCAATTTCCTGATCATACACACTTAGACCTAATTTGAAGAGCAGCTCCTCTTCTTTTGGAGATCTTCCTCTTCCGTGAACCTTGCTAAAATAATGATACGTAGCGATCAGGGATTTGGGGAAGTTAACGCTTGCGAATCCCATCTTATCCACGCCGGCTACGTCGATTTCCATCTGTTTGGTACGGATATCCTGAGTAGTTACACCATACTGCTGGAACCATTCGGTCATCCACTCGAAATAATCACCCAGGATCAGATCGAAATATTTGTTGCAGTGAATCAAGGTGTCATCCATGTCGAAAATAATATGCTGTGATGTTTGGCTCATGGTACGCTCCTTCTTGCTATGAAAGTCGAATGTAGGTCTCCAGGAACATCTGCAGTTCGGATGCTCCATCCGGTCGCAGGCTGAATCTTTCGTTATTTTCGGATTTCAGATGGGAGCGCAGCAAACCTGCCGCCCTCAATATCATTAAATGATGCATCAGATCTTCATAAGGCTGCCCCAGTTCAGTTGCCATTTCGGATACGGCCTTCGGCTCGTCCGCAATATATCGCAGGAGACGGAGACGTTCCGGATCCGCAAGCGCCTCTGTCATGCGCAGGAGCACAACGGGGGGTTCATCTTCCTCTTCCTCCGGGATATCGATCGGATATTGGAGCAGGAGTACATTTTCATAGAAGCAATAGGTATTGATCGGGCGAAAATGAGTTCCAGGGAACAAGACCACATGTTCCTGCCGCACATCGTCCAGGATAACGCCGCTTGAGGCGTATTCGATCAGGTTCTCGTCGTCCATTTTGGGAAGAAGCATCCGTTTTTCCTCGGCATCTTCCTCCAGCAAATGATACAAATCCCGTTCCACATTGGAAAAATAATGCTCATACCAGAGTTTCATGAGTGGTGTGTAGTCTGCTCGGATTCTAGAGATTTCATCCAGTGACAGGGACGGCAAATGCGGCTGCAGCAGACCATGGAGTTCCTCCACAGGGGATGATTCAATCCATTCAAGAAAATCCGGAATCTCCTCATGTTCTCCCCTAAGCATGATCAGGGCATATAATACGTCATAATCGGCCAGCGGCCATAAACGGGCTCCACTGAACTGGACGCGCACCTGCTGAGGCAAACGTTCGTCCATCTCGGTAATAAGCTGCTTTCCGATATCCAGGTTATCGGTCCATTTTCTTGTTGCATATATCATGAAGCTGCCCAGCAGCTCGTACACCATGGATACATCAATACTAACTTTGTACTTCATTACACAGATACCCTCCCAATTGATGGCATTGTTCTTATTATGGCTTGTATCGATTGGGCTTGTCCACTATAATGTTCATCTGACTGTTTAAATTCATCGTTTTTTCACATTAGAGGAGGACTATATTGCAGTGGCAGAAGTTGTAAACCCCCGTCAAGGGAGAACTCATTATTTTATATTAATTGCCGTCGTGGTTGCGGCGGGCTTAAGCCAGGGACTGTTACTGCCGGTACTGGCTATATTTTTGGAACGGATGGGCATCTCCTCATCCATGAACGGATTGAATGCAGCCGCACTATACGTTGGATCCTTTGCGATGACGCTGGTGGCCGAGAGGGTTCTCGGGTGGGTCGGCTTCAAAAAGCTGATTGTGTCCGGGCTCGTTCTGGTCATGCTGTCGCTTGTCGCATTTCCATTAATACCGAGTGTGGCCGTCTGGTTTGTGCTCCGGGTGCTTGTCGGTATTGGCGACAGTGCCCTTCATTATGCCGCACAGCTCTGGGTGCTCATGATGTCAACGGCCAAAAACCGGGGGCGGAGCATATCCTTCTACGGCATGTCGTACGGACTGGGATTTAGTATTGGGCCGCTGGGCATTCCTCTATTAAAATATGGCGAAGCGGTACCGTTTCTGATCCTGGCGGTACTGTTCTTGTTCATTCTGTTGGTTGTGCTCTTTAAGCTCCCGAATCTGAAGCCGGAAAAAAGCGAAAACGGGGAACAGCAGCCTGGAGGCCGGTATCTCAAAAGCTACCGCTTGGCCTGGTTTGCATTAATCCCTGCTTTTCTGTACGGGTACATGGAAGCGGGGATTAACAGCAACTTCCCTGTATATGGATTAAGAAGCGGATTCACTTTAGGCGAGATCTCGGCTCTGCTGCCTTTTGTCGGGATCGGCGGACTCCTGCTGCAGCTTCCGCTCGGAATATGGAGCGACAAATTCGGACGGAAACGGGTGCTGACCATCGCCGGGATCGTGGGCGGGTGCTGTTTCTTGCTCATACCGGTGGCAGGAACGAATTTCTGGGCAATATTAGTATTGTTAACTCTGGCGGGAGGATTGGTCGGATCGTTCTTCTCGCTTGGGCTGGCTTATGCTGCCGATATACTTCCCCGAGTGCTGCTGCCGGCAGCAAACGTGGTGGCTTCCTTTCACTTTAATGCGGGCAGCATAGCAGGTCCTAATGCCGGCGGGGCGATTATGGAAACCGGATGGAACGGAGGCATATTTGTTCTGCTCGGAGGCTTGTATATTTTGTTTGCGTGTACGGGTTTATGGTTTAAAGTCAAATCTGTATCTCCACAGAAATAGAAACGTGTGTTCTCATGGCAATTGCTTTCGCTTTCTTCTAAACTAGAGAGTAGGAATATGCACTTGACGGGAGAGACGATAACATGATTAAAGTGGATCGCCTGAAGAAAACGATGGGCCCTGAACGCACACCGGTGTTAAAGGATATTACTTTTCAGATGGAACACGGGGAAATGATCGGTCTGATCGGTGCAAGCGGAAGCGGAAAAAGTCTGATGATGAGCTGCCTCTCCATGCAGCAAAAATGGGATGGCGGCAAGTTAACCATCGATGGCGAAGATATGATGAATCCTGCTGGAAAACGGAGGATTCGCCGGGAATGGGCTTATCTTGAGCAGAACCCGGCCTTAAATGTAAATCGTACCGCACTTAAGAACGTATTGATCGGGCAATCCAGCCAAACGCCGATGTGGCGAATGGTTACGGGGATGGTTCGATCTGATGATTATATGGGGGCCATGGATACAATCGAGCATCTTGGTTTATTGGACAAGGCTAAGCGCAAGGCAGGCGAGCTCAGCGGCGGCGAGAAGCAGCGAATTGCCATTGCACGGGCACTGGTCCACGGGGCCAAGGTTATATTGGCCGACGAACCGGTGACGGGGCTCGATCCGGCCTCGGCCGAACACGTGTTGAAGACCCTTAAAACATTGTGTGAAGAAGAACGTTTAACGGTATTTACCGTTATCCCCCTGGAGCTTGCCGAGAAATATTGCACCCGCATCATGGGTCTTGCGGGCGGGCAGCTTGCAGTGGATGTAACCGGGAGACGTTTAACGCATGGTGAGAAGTCAAGACTGTAATTATCGTTCGCCATATATCTAGGTGAATGTATAGAAATGAGTTGATACTTATTGAAATATAGAGTGATGCAAGCCCTCTTATCGGGCTTGTTACTATTGATCATAAGCGGCTGCACGTTCATTCAGGACCCAGTCTCCTTAATGAAGAAACCGGATTTGCCGACGGATAAAGCGACACTGAATGGTGCCATCCAGTCTGCACTTCAGAAGCTTAAGCTGGACAACGGAGCCATTATTCGGCCGCGAAGTGACGTGGACAGCAGTTCGATCCGAATCCATGACCTGGACAATGATGGCATTCTGGAAGCGGTTGTCTTCTATCAGACGCCGGATGAAGAAGTGAAGATCCATGGCATGATCATGCAGCAGCAGGGTGATACATGGGTGAAGAAGCTGGATTTTGACGGGGAAGGGACGGTTCTGGAATCGTTTGATTTCGTTGATTTCACGAATGACGGCAAGGTTGATATCGTAGCTGGTTTCTCCCGCGGCGAAGAGAATCTCCAAAACTTGCTGACCGTGTATTCATTCTCCGGGGATTCGCTGGAAAAAGTGCCTGCCTTGCCGTACACGCACTTTAATATTGGTGATATGAATGGTGACAAGGTCAAGGATATCACGGTTGTCTATCTCCAGCAGAAGGAGTTATCGTATATCAGCACCTATCAGTATGATAAGTTTGAAGATGCCTTTGTAGAGCTTAACAAGCTGGATCTTGGGCCAAATATTGAAAGTTATTACAATGTTGTCGCAGGTAAAGTGGCCAAAAACAAAGAAGGTATCATCCTGGACGCTTCCGTTGTATCCAACTCCTCGTATTCCAAAATCATCATTATGGAAGATAGCAAGTTTATTGACGTGCTTCAGGACGAACTGCTTACCTACAAGGAACTGCCTGTAGAGAGCGAAGACGTGAATGATGACGGGATTTTGGAGTTTGGTGTTCTTACGAGACCAAGCGGCTGGGAGGATCGGCTTATCGTGGATGAGATCCCGTTCTTTACCACCTACTTCCAGTGGGACGGGGAAATTCGAGAGAGCGGCGAACGGGAAGGCCTGCAATTTGTACTTCAAAGATACTATGACATGGATAATCGCTTTTATCTGGACTTTCCGCCGGACATGTACCAGAAGATTACCATCACACCGGAATCCAACAAAAATGCTTATTTGAATTTTGTCTTGACGGACACGGGCGAATCGGTCGCTGAGATTAAATTCTTCACGATGGCCCAGTGGGGCAAAGCAGAATCTGATTGGGAGATTTTGGTGAAAGAGAAGAACCGCGTGATCGCTTACCGGAGTCACGGAGATTTGAAGCTGAGTAAAAAAGATAAAAAGCCAAGCAGCAATAATGTGGCTCCTATCGAAAGAAAGGGGAACTAGACCTTGAGTAAAGTGCTTATATTAGAGGATGAAGAATCAATCCGCAGTTTTATTGTAATCAATCTCAAACGAAACGGCTTTGACGTTCTGGAGACAGGAGACGGCAATGAAGCCCTTCGTATGCTGCAAACGACGCCAGATATCGATATCGCCTTGCTCGATGTGATGGTTCCGGGAATTGACGGTTTTGAAGTGTGCCGCAGAATTCGGGAAACGAACGAGCGAATCGGCATTATTTTCCTGACAGCGAAAGTCCAGGAGCAGGATAAGGTATATGCTCTTTCAGTCGGAGCCGATGATCATGTCAGCAAACCGTTTAGTCCGACAGAGTTAATTGCGCGGCTGCAATCTCTCCTCCGACGGGTGAATGTTCAGCGTGCGGGAACCGCTAAGGTATCCTTTCAATCAGGTCCATTCACGCTGGATCTGATCTCCAAGCAGTTTAAGAAGAACGGGCAGCCAGTGGAGCTGACGCCGACCGAATTCTCGCTGGTGCAGTTCTTCCTGGAGAAAGAAAACACGCCGCTTAGCCGTGATGTACTGCTGGATCATGTATGGGGCAAAGAATATATGGGTGATCCCAAAATCGTGGACGTGAACATTCGGAGACTGCGCCAAAAAATCGAAGGCAATCCTTCCGAGCCGGAATACCTCCAGACGGTATGGGGTCATGGCTATAAATGGAAGGGTCAGGGACAATGATCATCAAAAAAGGCATTCGGCGGCAAATCGTGCTTCACTACTTTCTCGTAGTGTTCATTGCGTTGCTGCTGATTGAGGTTATTTTTCTTATCGCAGTACGAACGTATTATTACGATACGGTATACAACCATATGACAAACCATATTCACACCGCCAACGAATTTTATCAGCCCTTTCGATTGACCTCGGCGGATAATGTTAATCAATTGAGCGAGATGCTCCGTCATTTTGAATTGTATAATACGGAGCTTCAAATATTGAATCCTGCGGGGCAAGTCCTCACCACCTCGACCGGTTTCGATTTGGAGCAGACGATCAAAACCAGTGATGTCACTCAAGCGCTTGCCGGCAATACGAGCCGCTGGATCGGCAAGCAGCAGGGTACCGGTCAGATCGTCATGGCCGTATCCCAAACGGTTTCGAACGGTTTTGAGAACACCTATGTGCTTCGTTACGTGACATCGCTTGAGTACATTAACGATAAACTGATGAAAATGACGCTGTTTGCGATCAGCATCGGAGCGGCCGTGCTTGCCATTGTCCTGGCATTCAGCATTGGGCTGGCTAACTCCATTGTGAAGCCGCTCAACAATATC
The DNA here is from genome assembly GCF_003184205.1 of Paenibacillus sp. Cedars. Taxonomy (NCBI): domain Bacteria; kingdom Bacillati; phylum Bacillota; class Bacilli; order Caryophanales; family Paenibacillaceae; genus Paenibacillus; species Paenibacillus sp. Cedars. The sequence continues at coordinate 3,343,173 of NZ_CP020866.1, read as the reverse complement.
ACAACGGTATCCGCCCAGATGGCCAAGGGCAAGTTTAACGTGCGGATCAAGGGCGATTATAAATATGAGCTTGGCGAGTTATCCTCCACCTTGAACTATATGGCTCAGGAGATTGTGCGAAGCAATCAGGTAAAGGATGACTTTATCTCATCGATATCGCATGAGCTGCGCACACCGCTCACCAGCATCAAGGGCTGGAGCGAAACGCTTGACTCCGGCGGTTACGATCCTGAAGAAACAAAAATCGGAATGCAGATTATCACCAAGGAAACCGATCGGTTGATTGGCCTCGTAGAGGAGTTGCTCGACTTCTCGAAGCTGCAGCAAAATGAGATGAAACTTGTGAAGGGGATCGTGAACTTACGCGAGCTTCTGCAGGAGATCATGCTCAATCTGTGGACCAAAGCCGAGAAGAAGGGCATCCAGATCAAATTGGTGTCCGACGAAAAACCGATCATCTACGGGGATGCCAACCGCTTAAAACAGGTGTTTCTCAATATCGTGGACAATGCGGTCAAGTTCTCGCATGAGAACGGTGCGATCAATTTATCCTTCACCATAGAGGAAAAATTCGTAATTGTCACCGTCAAGGATCATGGTATTGGCATATCGGATGAGCATCTTAGACGGGTCAAAGACCGATTCTTCCAGGTAAACCCATTGAATGGCGGAACAGGACTTGGACTCGCCATAACCCAGCAGCTCATAGAGCTTCATGGGGGAGCGATGGAGATGGAGAGTGAGCTTGGACAAGGAACCTCCGTGATCGTCAAACTTCCGCTGCCGGAAGGGAAAATTCCCATGGCTGGTGGTTTGGAGAACGGCGAGGACGATCTGGCCGGACCGAGCGCTTAAGCTTTGCCGGGTGACCGGCAAAGCTTTTTTTAGAAGGGAGCGTGCAGGAGAGTGGGATATAAGGCGTTAGCAACGTTTTCAACCGGGAGGGGTCGCTTTGAGCTGGGACTCGCAGAGGAAGAGAATGCAGGGGAGATGCTGCTTCTGCTCAAGGAGGCAGCCGAAGTGATGGAGCAGGAAGGACGGAGGCAGTGGAGCCCATCGCTCTTTTCCCTGGAATTGATGCAGCAGTACTTGGCAGAGCGAGAGGTGTTTATTCTGTGGCATGAAGGGGAAGCTGCTGGCATGTTCACCCTTCAGTACGGAGATGCTGCGTATTGGGGTGATCGGGACGATCCGGGTTTCGGGTATCTGCATCGGCTAACCGTACGCTCCTCCTACCGGGGACTTGAGCTCGGAGCGAAGATGATCTCGTTTGCGGAGGCGTATTTGTTATCAAAGGGCAGACGGGGCTTCCGACTGGATTGCGTTTCGCATCTGCCTACACTGAATCAATTTTATCAGCGTCAGGGATTTCAATTCGTGGCCGAGCAGGATATGGGCGGTCGGTTCGTGAATTTATATGAGAAGACTTTTGGTTAATCTCAACCAGCTAACTATATAAAATCTGTAAGTCGCACGCGCTTAAGAAAAAGTCAGCAGGGCAACATACATGAGAAAAAGCGATCCGTCTTACGGGATCGCTTTTTTTATAAAGGAGGAAGGGGGAGATTATCACTGCTGACCCCATTTCCATGGTATGAGGGAAGGCTAGGATGAAGAAACGTTGGCACGCATACGACCTTTTTCATACACATCCTGAAGCAGACGGGACGGCTGGGTACGTACGGTTGGTTTCGGTAGCACCGTCTCATACGGTCCCACCACAACCACGTTGCCGGGAGCGCCTTTTACAACGGCTCCATCCTTGATGATGGCTCCTTCGCCGATGATGGCATGCTCAACATGGACTCCTTTGCCAATCTTGGCATTGGGCATCACCACGCTGTCCTTCACGATGGAATATTTACCGATCTCTGCACCGCAGAATACAACAGAGCTCTTGGCTTTTCCTTCAAAGGTGCATTGGTCGTGAATGAGGCAATCCGTATGCTCCGCATTACGGGTACGAGCTGCGGTAAGTTTGGTTTTCCAAGCACGGGTGTACATCGGCCAATCGGCTCTCTCAAGCACAAGCTCATTTTGGCTGAGCACATCCATATGTGCCTCCCATAAGCTCTCTACGGTGCCAACGTCACGCCAGTAGCCTTGGAAACGGAACGCCAGCAATGGCTCCTCTCCGGACAGCATTTTAGGGATCACATCCTTCCCGAAGTCATGGCTGGAGTTCGGGTCGGCTGCGTCCTCCATTAGATGCTGCTTCAGGTAGTCCCATCGGAACAAATAAATGCCCATGGATGCAAGATTGCTTTCCGGTTTTGCCGGTTTTTCAGCAAATTCAATGATATTCAGGTTATCGTCAACACTCATAACACCAAAACGGCTGGCGTCTTCCCAAGGAACTTCCATGACAGAAATTGTCGCAGGTGCACCTTGTTTCATATGAGCATCGAGCATTTCCCGATAATCCATCTGATAAATGTGGTCACCAGACAGTATGAGCACATGCTCCGGATTTTGTTCATCGATGTAAGGAATGTTTTTATAAATGGCATCTGCTGTTCCTAAGTAGCCTTCTTGATCTATGTTGTTTGACGGAAGCAGCGCAATACCTTCGTGTTCTGTATGTGTTAGTCCCCAGGGTTCACCTTCGCCGATATGTTCGTGTAATGATTCTGCCTCGTATTGTGTAAGTACTCCAACGGTATCGATTCCAGAGTTCACACAATTGCTGAGAGGAAAATCGATTATACGGTAGTGTCCGCCGAATGGAACAGCGGGTTTTGCCAGCTTGGACGTAAGGGGGGCTAATCTTTTACCCTCTCCTCCGGCCAGAAGCATAGCAATACAGTCTTTTCTCTTCATCACGTTTCCCTCCCAATGTATTTTCACGTTGTACATTACATAAACGACATTCCCGGGGTTTGAAACGATTATATTGAAAAAGTATTTTGAAAATTACAAATTTATTGATGGGTTACATTTTTTATTTTCAACATGGTAAGAATGGGGTAATAACATTAATAATAATGGATTTTTAAGAAAAAGCAGGTGACGACAATTGAATCAAGCAGTTAGGGAAGGAAACATGACTCCGGAACAAGTGTATTTATTTCATGAAGGAACCTGGTTTCACAGTTATCAATGTATGGGCGCACACGTTGCCGTAGAAGATGGGCAAGAGGGCGTGCGTTTTACGGTATGGGCTCCCCACGCAAGGCAGGTTGGTCTTGCGGGAGCGTGGAACGGCTGGGATGGCACCCATGACACGTTATATAGGATACCCGATTCAGGAATTTGGAGTCGGTTTTTCCCCGGTATGCAGACTGGAACTTTTTACAAATACCAGATTACTGGATCATTCGGTGAAACGTTCCTAAAGGCGGATCCCTATGCGTTTCATGCGGAGCTACGGCCTGCTACTGCATCGGTAGTTACGGATCTGTCTGGATATCAGTGGAACGATGCCCTGTGGAAAAAGAAGAATACATCACCTTACAGCAAGCCGATGAACATATATGAAATGCATTTTGGAACCTGGCGGCAAAAGGAGGACGGCTCCTTCTTTACATACCGTGAAATGGCGGATCTGCTTATTCCTTATTTGCTGGATATGCGTTATACCCACGTGGAATTTATGCCGCTGGCCGAACATCCCTACGACCTCTCATGGGGGTATCAGGGAACCGGGTTTTATGCTCTGACTAGCAGATACGGCAGTCCCCATGATTTCATGTACCTGGTAGACCAGCTGCATCAAGCCGGTATCGGCGTGCTGCTGGACTGGGTGCCCGCGCATTTTGCCAAGGATGCCCACGGACTTCGCCAGTTTGACGGGTCACCGCTATATGAATACGGCGATGCGCAAAAAGCGGAGAAACCGGGCTGGGGAACGCTGTCTTTCGATTATGCCAAGCCTGAGGTGATTTCATTCCTCATCTCCAATGCTTTATTTTGGATGGATATGTATCATATTGATGGACTTCGTGTTGATGCGGTTACAAGCATGATCCGCCTTGATTTTGAGAAGTCCGAGGGTCAGTTCAGCCCTAATGAACGGGGGGGCTTGGAAAATCTTGAAGCGATATCCTTTCTGCAGAAATTGAATAAAGCGGTGTTTAGCTATTATCCCCATGCCTTGATGATGGCAGAGGAATCCAGCGCATGGCCAGGGGTAACCGCCCCTGTGCACGAAGGCGGACTGGGGTTCAATTACAAATGGAATATGGGCTGGATGAATGACACACTGTCCTACGTGGAGCAGGAGTATGTGTTGCGGCCTACCCAACATAATTTACTAACATTTCCCATTTGTTATGCCTATTCGGAAAATTTTACATTGCCGCTTTCTCACGACGAGGTTGTCCATGGCAAAAAATCGCTGCTCAATAAAATGCCTGGCAGTTATGAACAGAAGTTTGCCGGATTACGCATTTTACTTGGTTATCAGATGACGCAGCCTGGCAAGAAATTGTTGTTCATGGGCGGGGAATTCGGTCAGTTCATCGAATGGAAGGATGAGGAGCAGCTCGATTGGCTGCTGCTGGATTATGAAAGCCACCGCCAACAGCAGGCTTTTACGGCAGCGCTAAACGCTATGTATGTGGACGAAAGGGCGCTGTGGGAACAGGATCATGTCATGGATGGCTTCCAGTGGCTTTGTGCCAATGATAACAACCAGAGTGTTATAGCGTACATGAGGAAAGGGACCAAGCCCGGAGATACGCTGATCATCGTCATTAACTTTCAGCCCCGAGCATATGACAAATATCGGATCGGTTTGCCAAGAGCCGGGCAATACGTGGAAATACTGAATTCAGATCATACCGATTACGGAGGCGCCGGACTGCTGAACGACGGCGATATGAAAGCGGAGAAGCAAGCCTGGCACGAGCAAAACCATAGCTTGGAGATCAAGCTGCCTCCATTAAGCATGGTCGTTTTAAAGAAAAAACCGCCGCGTTCGAGGAAAACGAAAGATTCGGAGCAAGAACAGCTGAAGGCGGCAGCAGCAAAAGAGAAGACCGTTCGCAAAACCAAACGGAGCCAAAGGGGGAAGCAGGATTGAAATTGTTATTTGCGGCATCAGAATGTGGACCATACATCAAGACAGGCGGATTGGCGGACGTCATCGCTGCATTACCCAAATCACTTCGTGGCATGGGCGAGGATATTCGGGTTGTGCTGCCGAAATATCGCGGCATCCCTGCGGAGTATCGGGAACGCATGCTGTTTGTTGGAGAAACCCGGGTCCGGGTAGGCTGGCGTGAGCAATATTGCGGTATCGAGTCCTTGGTTGAGGACGGTGTAACGATTTATTTTGTTGATAACGAGTATTATTTTGGCCGTGACGGTATTTACGGTTATATGGATGATGGCGAGCGTTTCTCCTTCTTTAACCGTGCGGTGCTCGAGATACTGCCGATCATCGATTTCCAGCCGGACGTGCTTCATTGCCACGATTGGCATACCGCGATGGTTCCACTGCTCCTTGAGGATGTCTATCGTCATAATCCTTTCTACGCAGGGATTCGAACGGTATTCACGATCCATAATCTCCTGTATCAGGGCGTTTACCCGTATGAGGTATTGGTTGATCTGCTGGGAATCCACAGCCGTTATTTCAAGGCGGATGGCGTAGAGTATTACGGCAACGTGAATTTCATGAAAGCTGGCATTGTCTACGCAGATCATGTCACGACGGTGAGTCCGACTTATGCTTCCGAGATTCAAACCGGTTATTATGGATATGGACTCGACGGGCTCTTGTCAGTACAAGGTTCAAGGCTGAGCGGCATTGTAAACGGGATTGATACCAAGAGCTACAATCCGGCAACCGATCCGCATCTGGCCGTGAAGTACCGGAGTGGACTGAACAAGAAAACACAGAACAAAATAGCACTGCAGGAAGAATTGAATCTGCCGGTGGCACCACACATCCCGTTAATGTCGATGGTAACCCGTCTGGTTGATTCCAAGGGACTCGATCTCGTAATCCGCATTCTGGATGAGCTGCTGTATTACGATGAGATTCAATTTGTTGTCCTGGGAACGGGAGATCCTTCCTATGAGCATTGGTTCCGGGAAGCGGCGAATCGGTATTCGAACAAAATGTCAGCCCAAATCAGGTTCAATGAACCATTATCCAGGCGATTTTACGCAGGCAGCGACCTGTTTCTGATGCCATCGAAATTTGAACCATGCGGGATCAGCCAACTGATTGCCATGCGTTACGGCAGCGTGCCGATCGTGCGTGAAACGGGTGGCTTGAATGATACTGTGCATGCCTATAACGAATACACCGGTGAAGGAAACGGGTTCTCTTTCAAGGATTACAATGCGCATGACATGATGAACACGATTCGCAGGGCGACATCGATATACCGCATGCCGGAACACTGGCGCAAAGTGAGCAAGAACGCATTAAGCGGGGATTACAGCTGGAGCGTATCGGCGAAGGAGTATCAAGAGATATACCATCAAATTTTCAGCCGATAGGACAAGGCATTGATAAAGGGGTACCTGGATAGCTTGAGATTTCCGCTATCCAGGTACCCCTTTGTGACAACTGGGTATACGTTTTGTGAGGTGGCACATTCTACAGCTCAGCGAGGTTGATCGCCATTTACAACAACAGATTATGGTTTGAGGCGACGGCACAGTATACGGTACCCGTAAGGCTCCAAGTCAACATGCATGATTCCGTTTACCGGCTTTACGGATTCTTCGGTTTGCGCATCAAACCAATCGGTAGTGACGATGGGGTGGGACAAGGTACGATAGGAGTCACTGTTGTTCATCCAGACGATAAAATGCAATTGATCATCTGCACGTTCGTATACGATGCATGGGTCATGAAGATTGGCTTGGAGGAAGCGAAAACGACCCTGCCTGAGAGCTTTGTGCTTTTTTCGTAGTGCAATCATGCTGCGATAAAATTCATACAGCTCAAGGTTTTGTTTTTCGGGATTCCATTCCATGCATTTGCGGCAATCGGGATCTCCATCTCCGGTTAATCCGACTTCATCGCCATAAAAAATACAGGGAGTTCCCATGAAAGTGAACAGGAATACAACGGTGAGTTTCATGCGCCGGGTATCTCCTCCCACGCGCGTGAGCAGCCTAGGAGTATCATGGCTGCACAGCAGATTGAAGACCACTTCATTGGTCTGCTGGGGGTAACGCATCAGAATGGATCCGATACGGTTAGCAAAAGTGAGCCCATCCATATTGCCATTGAAGAATTCGAGCACTTTATCAGCAAAAGGATAATTCATCACCGAATCGAACTGGTCACCGGCCAGCCAGATTAAGGAGTCTGACCATACCTCTCCCACGATATAAGCTTCAGGATTGGCCTTCTTGACGACTTGTCTGAAGTCTCTCCAGAAATGATGGTCAATTTCGTTGGCGACATCAAGGCGCCAACCGTCCAGCTTGATCTCCTTGATCCAGTATTCGGCTACGCCCAGCAAGTATTCCTTAACCTCTGGATGGGCGGTATTGAATTTAGGCATATTTCCATAGAAGCCGAAGGTATCATAGGTCGGGATGCCATCTTTTACCTCGCAGGGAAATTGATTGACATGAAACCATTCGGCATATGGAGAGTCCTTGCCATGCTTCAGCACATCCTGAAAAGGCGGGAACTCTTCACTGCAATGATTGAATACCGCATCAAGATTGACTCGAATTCCTTTGCTGTGGCAAGTATCCACAACCTTCTTCAGCAGTTCATTATCGCCGAATTGCGGATCCACCTGTTTATAATCGACCGTGTCGTATTTATGATTGGAGGGGGAGAGGAAGAGGGGGGTAAAATAAATCGCATTAATGCCCAGCTCAACCAGATCATCCAGATGATCCAGCACACCTTGCAGGTCGCCGCCGAAGAAATTATCCACTTCCGGCTTGCCGCCCCATACTTCTGTTCCGACAGGGTTGATGGCCGGGTTCCCGTTGGCAAAGCGCTCTGTCATAATTTGATAAAACACAGCTTCTTTAGCCCACTCCGGGACTTTGAACACATCAACCTCATGTATGTACGGGAATTCGAAGTAACCCGCAGGCGGGTAAGGGTAATCCCATCCGATCCCGCTATCCACCATATAAACCGTCTCATCTCCGGCATGGATCCGGAATCCGTAAGATAATCTTTTGTATTTTGGCCTGACTCCGCACTCCCAGTAATCAAACATCTCATCAGAGGCAGCCTTTTCCATGGTGATCTCGAAGTACGTACGGTCCCAGTCATATTTGTCGCCGGTCATAGCAACAACGGAATCAATGTCATTCTTCTTGGTTCGAATCCTGAGATGAATGGTATAGGTATCATATGCATAAGCCCATTTATCTCTTGGAACATGATACAGTGCTTCTAACAGCATGGGTACACCTCCTATATGAGTATAGCTATAGCTAATTAATAACCAGCCGCAAGCTTGCATGAATCATGGAAGCAGAGACAGACAGAGAGTTGACGGCAGGAGATGATAATCGGGCACAGGATCTATACGTATTATAAGATGGGATGTGAACGGTTGGATTATGCAATATTCATTTGAGTGCCAGTTGCATAAGGAGTGAATCCGAAGACCTATTTCTATATATAGGTGCAGCGAGATAAAATATGGATCAGAGGGTATGCACATGGATGTTCTCTGGGTAGTTATGGAAGTTCATCACATTTCATGAGTGGACCTTTCATATAATTAAAGTTATTCACACATACAACGAATACGAGGATACATAAGCGGCTCTTGTGAATGATTAATTAACCGTTGTAATAAAATAGGGCAAGCATGCAATGAAGAAAAATAGGGTCAGCGTAAGCTTGTATGAAAATCCATGAATTTTCATTGCATATTCATGCACCATGTTTTATAATGACTCAGTTGCATTTATTTATTTGATGTATTTATCCGTAACAGTTAGGGGAGAAACGAAACATATGAAACGTAAATTTACAGCGTGGATGACTCTGTTCATGGTGGTCATGCTGTCTTTTGGCAGTATCGTCCATGCAGAGGGTGAGAAGAAAACGGTGATTCTCGGTACGAGTGCCGATTATGCACCTTATGAGTTCCATAAAACGATAGACGGTGTGGATACCATCGTCGGATTTGATATCGACATTGCGAAGGAAATCGCCAAAGATCTGGGCGCTGAGTTAATCATCAAGGATACTTCCTTTGATGCACTCCTGCCTGAACTGACAAGCGGTCGTGTGGATTTTGTTATTTCCGGCATGAATCCGACGGAAGAACGCAGAAAAAGCATCGATTTCTCGGAGCCTTATTATGCGGCGGAGCAGTCCGTGGTGGTGCGCAAGGAAGATGCGCTGAAGTTTAACACACTTGAAAGCCTCGAGGGAGCCCGGATCGGGGTTCAGAAGAGCTCCATTCAGGAATCCATCGCCAAAACCATTCCTAAAGCGAATGTGGTCTCACTGGATAAAATACCGGATTTGCTGCTTCAATTGGAATCTGAACGCGTGGATGTTGTCCTAGCTGAATATCCGATTGCCAAGACGAATATGGATGAAGCGACTATGGCCATCACGGATGCCAAGCCAACGGCTGAGAACGACTCTTATGCCATCGGGGTCCGCAAAGGGAATGAAGAGCTGCTCAGCAGCATCAACGCTACACTGGAGCGTTTGAAGGAGAACAACCAGATTCAGAAGTTTGTCGACGAGGCTAGTGATTTGGCGGCAGGACGTACGACCGAGAATCTGAATACATTCGAATTTTTCTGGAAATATCGCGATTATTATGCGAAGGGAATCCAGTTTACATTATTGATTTCTGCCTTAGGGGTATTTTTCGGATTCATTCTCGGTTTGATTATTGCCCTCATGCGTATGTCGGGCGTGAAAATCCTGAAGTTCCTGGCGACCGCTTATATTGAGATAATCCGCGGTACGCCGATGCTGGTTCAATTGTTTATCATACATTACAGCTTGGCTGCATTCGATATTAAGTTCTCTCCGATTCAGTCCGGTATTCTCACGCTGTCTATCAATAGCGCCGCGTATTTGGCTGAAATATTTCGTGCCGGCATTCAAGGCGTGGACCGCGGTCAATTGGAGGCTGCACGCTCGCTCGGGATGACGAGGGGCAAAGCGATGCGTCACATTATTTTGCCTCAGGCACTGAAGGGTGTCCTGCCTGCGATCGGTAATGAATTTGTTGTTATTATTAAGGAATCTTCCATCGTATCGTTCATCGGGGTATACGATATTATGTACCAAGCTCAGATTTTGCGCGGTTCAACCTTTGCCCCGCTGAATCCGCTGCTTGTGGCCGCCATGATCTACTTTATATTGACATTCGTTCTTTCGAAGCTTCTGGGTGTCTGGGAAAGGAAGTTGAGTGCAAGTGATAACCGTTAAGGAACTTCATAAATCGTTTGGCAAGCTGGAGATATTGAAGGGCATCGACATCGAAATTGCAAAGGGAGAAGTCGTGGTTGTCATCGGACCCAGCGGCTCCGGCAAAAGTACGTTCTTGCGCTGTCTTAATCTGCTTGAGGTGCCGACTAGCGGAGAAATTTCGTTCGAGGGCGAACTCATCACTGCCAAGAATCACAATATTAACGCTACCCGTGAGAAAATGGGGATGGTATTCCAGCAGTTTAATCTGTTTCCCCACAAAAAAGTGATCGATAACATCACATTGGCTCCTGTTCAAGTAAGAGGAGTCTCTGCCAAGGAGGCGGAAGCTACTGCAGACGAGCTGCTAAAGTCTGTTGGTCTGCAGGATAAGAAAGACGCTTATCCTTCACAGCTGTCCGGCGGACAGAAGCAGAGAATCGCGATTGCGCGAGCGCTTGCGATGCAGCCGCATGTGATGCTGTTTGACGAGCCTACCTCGGCTCTCGATCCCGAGATGGTCGGTGAGGTGCTGGAGGTTATGAAGAAACTCGCACTGGGTGGCATGACAATGATCATCGTTACGCATGAGATGGGCTTTGCACGCGAAGTGGGTGACCGAATCCTGTTCATGGATGGCGGCAAAATTGTTGAGGAAGGTACGCCGGACCAGCTGTTCGGCAGCCCGACACATCCGCGTACAAAAGAGTTTTTAAGCAAGGTTTTGTAACTTTTATATCTGAATCGTAACAGACGAAAACAGCGTCAAACCTGATTTTTTCAGGCATTGACGCTGTTTTTGTTTGTTTATTGGTAACAATTTCTTGCAGTATAGGTTACAAATTTGTGATATATTCATGTTCGTTGACATACTTCATCCGAATGAACAAGCTACATAAAGGGAGGCATCTTAGATGTTACAACAAATGAAATCATGGAAAATCAATCGAGGACTCAACCATAACAAGATCGCTGGAAAAACAGCAAAATGGTTTACTATTACAGCCGTTGCACTTGGCCTGACTTTTGGCGGAGGCGGAATGCAGGCACATGCCAGCTCCGTGCACGTTGCGAAGAGCGGTGATACCTTCTACTTCTTGTCCAAACAGTACGGCGTGAATATGGACAAGCTGATGAATGCCAATCCAAAAATTGAAGCGAAGAATATATATCCGGGTCTCAAAATCACCATCCCCGGTTCGGTATCGATGAACTCGACGGCTTCTGCTGCACCCATCGCTCCCGGAACAACCGGGTTTACGCCCAGCTTGAACGTTTCGCCTGAGAGCAAAGTAGTTGAAGCATGGGGTAAAACGTTTAATTACAGCAAGACGTTGTCCGTGAAAGCTACAGCGTATTCTGCTGCTGCAAGCGAGAATGGCAAATGGGGTGCGGTCGATTATTTCGGGAATTCCCTCGAGCTGGGAACCATCGCGGTTGACCCTAAGGTCATCCCGCTGGGAACCAAAGTACTTGTAACAGGACACGAACATCCCGGCCTTCCGAAGAAAGCATTTGTAGCAGAAGCCCGTGATATCGGCGGTGCCATTAAAGGGAACAAAATCGACATTTTCATCCCTGGCTCACAATCCTCCGTTAAGCAATTCGGAATTCAAGACATCAAATTGTTCATCATCGAATAATGGTATTTGACTTTATAGCATATACAAGACGGCTTTCCTGGAATTATCCCGGGCAGCCGTCTTTTTGCTTCTACGTAATCTTTATTTGGACTCAGATACACTCAACATCTGGGGTAAGGTGACGAAGCTGTATCCTCGATTTCGCAGCTCTGTAATGATATCCGGCAGGGCCTCTACGGTACCGTTCAGATCTGACCCCACGCCTCCGCCGGCATGCTGAAGCACAATGGCACCGGGCCCGACTGCTGACAGAACGTTTTTCTTGACTTCTTCCTTGTTAAGCCCCTTCCAGTCGAGGGAATCGACATTCCAGTTCACGACTTTATATCCGTTCTTGCGCGCCCATTGAAGCTGTTCCTCATTAATATCACCATAAGGTGGACGGATGAGCCGGGGATTTACTCCGGTCAACGATTTCAAAATGGTATTGGTCCGTTCAATTTGGCTCTTGAATTTATCCAGGCTCAGTTTGTTCAACTGGGCATGATTGTAGGAGTGATTACCAATGGAATGGCCTTCATCATGGATTCGTTTTACAAGGTCGGGGTGCTTCTTGGCTCGATCCCCCACGGCAAAGAAGGTGGCTTTCACATCATATTCCTTCAGCACATCGAGTACCTTCCCGGTAAATCGCGGATCCGGCACATCATCGAAGGTCAGAGCGATCTGTTTGATCCGGGGGCCGCTGGAGCGAAAGGTATCCGGGTACTTCCTGAGCAATTGACTCAGCGTCAGGGGTTCTCCGGCATTCTTGTTCTTCGTTCGCTTGGAGTGATCCACAGTTTGACCCGACTCCGACATGACGGAAGTCTCTTGGTGGTGAAGCGAAGGATTATGTAAATCGGACCCATTTGCCGGGTTTATCGGCAGGATTAAAAAGATTAACATCATCCACAGCAGGAAGCTTCCTGCTCGGTTTCGTTTGAACATCACGATCGGCCCCTTTAGCTTTTTTGTATGGTATACCCATCTGAACAGACAATTATCCTCAATATGGGAAACCGCTGTTTTTTAGTTTTCCCTGCGAAAAGGTGTATAATAACCCGTAACGGATTTAATTACATCATGATCATTTGGATATGGAAGGAGATAATCGCTTGGCAGACTTGTTTACACCCTACAATTTTAAGAACCTGACTCTCAAGAACCGAATCGTTATGCCACCGATGTGTCAATATTCCGTGAAAGCAGAGGACGGGATTCCGAATGATTGGCATTTTGTCCATTATGTCAGCCGTGCCGTAGGCGGTACCGGTTTAATTATCGTGGAAATGACAGGGGTTCATCCTGACGGCCGCATTACCAATCAGGACACGGGGATATGGAGTGATGATCAGATTCCAGCATATCGCAAGATTGTGGAGACGGTGCACTCCTATGGAACCAAGATCGGAATTCAACTGGGCCATGCCGGAAGAAAAGCACAGGATGCTGAGCCATCCGTGGCACCATCCGCCATTCCGTTCAGTTCTCATTATAAAATGCCGAGGGCATTGTCCGGCGCCGAAGTGGAGGAGCTCATTCAAGCCTTTAGAGAAGGGGCTCGGCGTGCTATCGAGGCAGGTTTCGATACCGTTGAAATCCATGGCGCCCACGGTTACTTGATTCATCAGTTCCATTCGCCGCTCACCAATCAGCGCAGTGATGAGTATGGCCAGGATCTTCCTCTGTTTGGGGAGCGGGTTGTCGAAGCCGTCAAGGAGGTTCTTCCTGAAGGCATGCCCATTATCATGCGGGTGTCAGCCAAAGAGTATGTGGACGGCGGTTACGACGTTCAGCACTGTGCCGAAATCTGCAAGCGTTATCGGGATGCCGGTGTTGACATCTTCCATATCTCTTCGGGGGGCGAAGGGCCTATCGGCTCAAATGGCGGTCCGGAAGCGAAGCCTGGATATCAAGTGGATTTGGCTGCTGAATTTAAGCAGCTGCTGAAAGTGCCTGTAATTGCCGTAGGATTACTTGACGATTACAATGCTGCGCAGGAAGTGATTTTGTCGGGCAAGGCGGATCTGGTGGCGATCGGCAGAGGCATGCTTCGGGATCCATATTGGGCTGTTCATGCAGCCAAGGCGCTTGATGGGGGACAGAAGGTGCCAAAACCATATGAACGCGGATACTAAAAAATATTTTGAAACGTTTTGGATCATGCAACGTAAGTATTAATCATATACCAGTCATTTTAAAGTGAAAGCGAGAGGAAGAGAACGATGTCCATATTTAAGAGATTACGCGATTTGACCATGTCCAATATTAACGCCATTATCGACAAGGCGGAAGATCCGATTAAGATGACCGATCAGTACATTCGGGATATGACGGAAGATCTTGAGGATGCCGAGAAAGCGGTAGCTTCGCAAATTGCCATCGAGAAACGCTTTAAAGCACTTTATGAAGAACAGGCTGCACTCGTGGAAAAACGCACGCAGCAGGCTCATACGGCAGCACAAGCTCAAAACGTTGAGCTTGCCCGTCGTGCGCTGGAAGAGAAGAAGGCTGCTGAAGCCAAACGTGACGAGTACAAAGCAAGTTATGATCAGAACAAATTGGCGGCAGACAATCTGCGTGCCAAGCTGGAAGAGATGCGTAAGCAGCTTACCGCGATGAAGAACAAACGTGAGACGCTGGTAGCCCGTTATAACGCTGCCAAAGCTCAAACCGAGATTAACAAAGCGATGAACGGATTTGGCTCGGACACAGCTTCCGCCGGATTGAAACGGATGGAAGAGAAGATGCTGGCCATGGAAGCCCGTGCGGAAGCAAGCAATGAAATGTCGACCCGTGAGAAATCTCTGGACGAAGAGTTTGAGAACCTCGGCAAAGACAAAGTCGTTGAGGATGAGCTTGCAGCTTTGATGAAACAATACGAGAACAAGTAATGGGATCCTGTAAGACATGTAAATAGTGTAGGGGGCGAGGGAGAAACAGCAGGGCTGAATACAGCCGTGCTTCTCCTTCGCTTTTGTTTGACAGGATATATAAGGAAACAACCTCTAAAGACGGCTTGACTCACTGAAGGGTCGATTAGAGTTTTTGTATGTTGAATGTGGAGGATTAGAGATGGATTTCGATATGATCTTGCGTGTTTTACTCTGGACAGCTGTCGGCGGGCTGCTGCTGTTTGTTTTGATGTTTGTGGATTCTCTGTTCACCAAGTATAACGATCTTGAAGAAGTGAAAGCGGGCAATATGGCAGTAACCACAAGACTGATTCTGAAACTGATTGCACAAGGGTATATTTTATCCGTGTCGATCGGAACGTCATATCATCTGTTGGAAGCCGTTGTGGTATCCATCATTTCGTTTATCATTCTGTTTGTACTTGAAGCATTGACAGAGCTTATGCTGCGGAATTTCGGCAAGCTGAACCTGGACAAAGGCACACGCGAGGGCAAGACAGGTTACGGACTGTTTGCAGGCTCGCTGCATGTGGTTGGTGCGTTAATTATTACCGCTTGCTTGTAGAACGCATAAAGAAGATAGGGGACAGGAAAGATGAGTATGTGGAAAAGAATCGGCAATTTATTTGCGAAGCCAGAACCACCCAAAGCAGAGAAAAGCATGCTGCAGTTGGCGCCGGGCGATATATGCGAAGTGTCCTTGGTTACCTATGAGGTTACGGGGCGTGTGCATAATCGCGGACGCAATGCGGTAGTCTTGACACTTCAGGATGGCAGCACCATAGCTTATCTTCATATTGAAGAACGTGAGACGGTTCAGTATGCGTTATATTCGCCTATCGATGGACGACTGGACTCGCCGGACGAGGTGCCATCAATCCTCGATCTGGACGATCATGTGTTTCATCTGGAGGAAGAATATGGCGGACATGTTTCGATAACTGGCCGTACCGCATTTACGCAGAGCGGTGAGCAGCATGTGTGGCAATATCAATCGGATGATTACAAGCTGCTGCGAATCGAATGGCAGAATGGGCGGTTTATGTTGTATGAAGGCGAGAAAGTGATACCGGGGGACGTTCGAGTTATCCGGGCGACTTAGGAGTGGTGGCATGAAGGAACGCTCTTTTTTATCCATAAAAATGATATTGGTGCTGAGTCTGTTTGTATCCTTATTAGCCGGATGCGGAGCACCGAATATTAAAGATACCTATCCGCTGGAATCCGTCAACCGGGACGGGAACGCAACGTCTTACGTATACCGGGCAGCCGATAAAAGCGTACCCGAGGTAGCCGGTGAGCTGATGGCCGCCAATACGCCGGACCAATCGTCTCCGGAGGATACCGAGCGGATGTTTCTGGTATACGGTGATGAGTATTACCATTTGCAGCAGGATCCACAGAAGCCAACCGATACGTTGATTGAGATTGATTCCAAGGAATATGTTCAGCGCAATTATGACTCAAGTTTCCTGCAGGGGTATTTAACCGCTGTGCTGATCGGAAATTTATTCGATTCGATGGGTGGAGGCGGCGGTTACCGCGGGTATACAAGCAAAGATGTGTATAAACCGAAGCAGGGCAACTATAAGAAGCCGACAAGTCAGGATAAGAAAATAGCTCCTCCCCTGACGGTTGACCGAAGCGGAAAGATTACACGCCGGGGTCAGGATGCCGTCGGTACGGGAGGAAGCCTCTTTAAACGGAACCCGACTTCAAGCGGAGACCGCGGATCGATCAAGCGCGGCGAAAGCGGCGGGGGATTATTCGATTCGCCGAAGAAATCCTACACCAAACCGAAGACTCGAATAGGCTCAGGAGGAATATCCCGAAGAGGGCGAAGGTAATCCGCAAGTGATAAGCGTATGGTCTAAGAACCATGCGCTTTTTTTTGTTGCATCAGACAGCATACACTGCATGCTCTCCTTCATATATTGGAATATAAGCCTATACACAAGAAAGCTGTGTCTTCGCATACGCATAGCCAAACAATGGATTGGCTTTCCACTGAAGGAGGAATACAACGTGCCGTTTGTTCTCCGCTACAGTAACAACGATACTGGAGCGATTACGTTTACCGGAAATACACTCGGGTTAAGCCGCTCCAATCAAACAGGAGTGCCGGGCACCCGGGATTTTATTGGCGCATTTGTAACGGTGGACACTTCCATGCAGTTCGGAAGCTACCCGCCCGGGACCACATCGGATTTTAATCTGGATAGCGCGAGTGCTATTCTGAGGCTCCCGCCCGATAGTAACGTGTTATATGCCGAACTGGTCTGGGCTGGGACTTACCGGGTTTCGGGAGGGACTAATAATTATATAGCATTCATAGATAAGACCGTTTCTTTAATGACGCCGGAAGGTACGACATCCAGCATTTCGCCTGACCCTGTGACAGCACAGACCTCATACCGCAATGCAACTTACAATTACTTTCGTTCCGCCAATGTGACCTCATTGGTGCAAGCCGGGGGTGCTGGTACTTACACTGTCGGCGGTGTGGTGGGTAATATTGATCTGGGCAACAGCACAGCGAACAGCTGCGGGTGGACGCTTTGTGTTGTGTATGAGGATCCCTCGATGCCGTTTCGCAATCTGAGTCTAAACGTCGGCATTGTCGAGATTGCAGCCGGCATACCTGAACTGACAACGGTTTTATCCGGTTTTGCGACACCGACCTCTGGACCGATATCGGGTAGAATGGCTCTATGCGCCCAGGATGGAGATGCCAATAAAACAGGGGACCAGGTGTTGTTCGGACCTGCCGAAGACAGTTTGACCGTACTGGAAGGCCCTAACAATTATCCGAATAACTTCTTTGCGTCCCAAATTAACGATGATAGCGGCAATCTGGATACCACGGGGACGTTTGGGGATCGAAACCAAATAAACGGGCAGCCTGGCAGTCAAATCGTGGGCGGCAGACAATCTTGGGATATCACTAATGTAGATATTTCCGAGACGCTCACAAATAACCAGACCACGGCGGTCTTTCAGCTGCGCACGGGCGGCGATGGATACAGCGTCATTGCTGTCGGAATTTACATTGATATTAACTCACCGCGGATAACGGTGCAGAAGAGTGTTAACGCTACCTCCGCAACGGTCGGTCAATTATTGACTTATACCGTAGTGATTGAAAACACGGGTACCGTTCCGGCGGATGCTTCCCTGCTGTTTGATGGTTTGCCTAATAATACGGAGTTTGTGCCGGGGAGTGTCACGATTAATTCAGTGAGCGATGTGAATGCCAACCCGACAACAGGGATCTCGCTGGGTACAGTCCCTCCCGGAGGCTTGGTCAACGTAACCTATCAGGTCAGGGTAGTGTCTGTTCCACCGGATGGGTTTATCGTGAATGAAGCCGTTGTGAATTTTGACTATCAGAGCGTTACCGGGGGGCCTATATTTACAGGAGATATCCCTTCCAATGAAGTGGTGACACCTGTTCTAAACCCTGGACTCGTTTTGCAAAAAAGCGTATCGCCAATGGAAGCAATTCCCGGACAGCTTGTGGAATATCGGCTGGAATTAACAAACACAGGGGAAGTTGAACTAACCAACATTCACATTACCGATGCGCTTCTCGGATTGGATGAGGTCCTATCCAGTTTGCCGGTTGGAGGGAGCACGGTCATTATCAGAGACTTCACAATTCCAGCCGGTAGTGCAGCGGGTACCGTGTTGGTCAATTCAGCGACAGCCGTTTCTGACCAAACCGATCCAATTCATGATGAAACATCGGTGGTCGTACTTCCGTCACCTGTGGTGCCACCTCCACCTGTGGAGCCGCCTCCGCTTGTGGTGCCACCTCCACCTGTGATAACGCCGGTATTCAACCTTGCGATTACCAAAATCGCAGATCGCGCGGAGACTCGAGCCGGTGATACCATCCATTACCGAATCACGGTAACGAATACCGGGGAGGCAGCCCTAACGTCGGTACGCATCACGGATGTTTTGCTGGGAATTGATCGTACCCTCGATCGGCTCAATCCGAACGAATCGGTTACCATTCAAGCTCGATATGGCGTGATGGCGGATACCGGCATTGGTACTGTCATTATCAACACGGCCCAGGCAGTATCTGCACAGACAGGACCTGTAAGTGCACAGGCTTCGGTCATCGTGACGAGTCAACCGCTGTTGAATGTAGAGAAGACGGTATTCCCGCTTGTTACGGAAACCGGCAATACCCTTACCTTTTCATTCATGATAACGAATATGACCGGAACTGTGCTTATAACCAACGTAGGTCCCACGATGTTGAATAACGTGACTCTGTTTGATGATCTGCCCGCAGGCTCGAGGTTTGAAGGAAATAGTGTGATCATTAACAACCAACTGGCAGCTGATGTCAATCCAGCTCAGGGAATTCGGATCGGATCATTGACACCGGGTGAAACGGTCAGAGTTTCATTTCAAGTCTTGCAGTACGCGGTCCCCGCTAATGAAAGGGCCGAGAATCAGGGACGTGTCACTTACGAGCCCGAAGGCTCAAATGTAACGGTTGAAGTAGATTCAAACATCGTATTTTACGAGGTCACGGAAGAAGAGGAGTAGCAGGAATTGAGGATGGCTTACGGAATCGCAGGACTGCGGTTCCTTTTTTGTTTTTGTAGACGGGAGGGAGCATGTGTCTCTGGTTATTGTCAACTCAGACATTGCTATTAGAGCTGGTTTGAAGTTGGAACAGAATGTAGTACAGTTAGAATAAGGGTTAGCATTTAGTCAGAAAGAGAGGACATCATTTTGGATCATACCTATGCTGATTTAACTAAGAAACACGATAAATTCGATCGACGCGCCATGCAGGTGCCAGAAGCGCAAGCGCTTGCCACGTCTTATGTCCATGTTGGCGGGGAGGAACAAATTCGGCTGCAGGACAGCGATGGGCGCGTGCTTGCTTCTGACATGGTTGCGCCGCACCCTTTTCCGGCATTTGCACGCTCGGGTATGGACGGCTACGCTGTTCGTTCAAGCGATTTAGCGGCATGTGATCAAGGGGAAATGGTCTGGCTGAAGGTTGTTGATCAGATCCCATGCGGATATGTATCTTCTATTCCGATCGAACAGGGACTGGCTTCCCGTATCATGACAGGCGCACAGGTGCCCGAAGGCGCTGATGCTGTTGTTATGCTTGAAGCGACAGAGCTTCGAGTGAAGGAAGGTGTAACCTATGTAGGGTTAAAACGTTCGATTGATACCGGGAAAAATATTACTCCGCGGGGATTCGAATTGAAAGAAGGGGATTTGCTCCTGCGTAAAGGAACCTGCATTGGGCCGGGCGAGATTTCGGTTCTGGCTACGTTCGGTATTCATCAGGTCAAGGTGTACCGGCAGCCGGTGGTAGGAATTTTCTCGACGGGAACCGAGTTGCTAGACATCACCGAGCCGCTTGAGCCAGGCAAGATACGCAACAGCAACACCTACATGCTCGCTTCGCAAATTCGGGAAGCCGGAGGCGTGCCGGTGATTATGGAGGCGATTCCGGATGATATCGAGCTTGCCCGGCAGAAGGTAGAAGAGGCACTTGGCGAGTACGATATCGTGGTGACAACGGGCGGTGTCTCTGTGGGCGATTACGATATCATGGGGGAGCTTGTGACCTCCGGTGGCCTGGACATGCTGTTTAATAAAGTCACGATGCGCCCGGGAAGCGTAACAACGGTTGCGGTTAAGGACGGGAAGCTGTTATTTGCGCTATCTGGCAATCCTGGTGCCTGTTATGTAGGATTTCTGTTGTTTGTCAGACCTTCGATTCGCAAAATGCTCGGTATGGAGCAGTTATATCTGACTGAATGGACGGCCGAACTGGGGGCCGACTATTCCAAAGTGAACAACTTCACCCGTTTTGTCAGGGGAAGACTGGCCGTGATTAACGGCAGGCTTGTGGCGACACCTGCAGCGCTCGATGAATCGAGTGTCATGATTACAATCAAAGACAGCGACTGTTTGATCGTGATACCACCGGAGCTTAGAGGAGCGGTCAAAGGGCAGTCAGTACAGGTTCTTGTCCTTCCAGGAGCCTTCGGATGAAGATTGTTCAGCTGTGCGGATATAAAAATAGCGGCAAAACAACGTTGATCACGGCTTTGATACCTCAGCTGAAGCAGCATGGCATTCGGACTGCCGTGATCAAGCACGACGCTCACGGGTTTGATATGGATCATGAAGGGACGGATACGTACAAATTCCGTGAAGCGGGAGCAGAAGGAATTGCCATTGCTTCTCCTGGACGAACGGCTGTCATGAGGGAAACGGAGCTGGGTCTGGAATCGTTGATACCCTTGTATATGGATTTTGATATGGTGCTTGTAGAAGGCTATAAAAAGATGGCTTATCCCAAGCTGGTGCTGCTGCGGGAGCCGGAAGACATGATGCTGCTGGATCAGGTTGAGGAGATTAGAGGGATCGTGGTACGTCCTGAAATGTTAAAGGAACCGTCAGCGTTGCATGAGATTCAGCAGCGGCTAGCGGTTCCCTTGGTTACATGGAATGATATTGAGGAGATCACATCGATGCTTTTGTCAATTTAGATGCTGCTATTCATCGGCACGGCGCTCAATCGCTTGAGACATCGTTTTATCCGTTAAATGTGCGTATACTTCTGTAGTTTCTGTGGAAGCGTGGCCAAGCTGTTCCTTTGTTTTATATATATCGTTCTGAAGGTAGTAGTCGGTTGCAAACGAGTGCCGCAGCTTATGAACGGTCAGGGATGGCTTGCCAAAGCGCTTGGCATATTTGATGATCATCGCTTGAATCGCTCGTTTGGTCATGCGCTGTCCTTCATGTTGCCCGTTGCGCAGTGCGACAAACAGTGCCTTTTCCTTCTTGGGCACTTTATAGCGTGTCTGTCTAAGCTGGAGATAAAATTCCAGATCATCCTTGGCTTGCGCGCGGAAGTAGACCGGTGTCTTGAAGGTCTCGTCGTTATTACCCTTACGGAATACATGCAGCATTTTATTGTTCAGGTCGATATCGGCGAGATTCAAATTTACCACCTCGGATACGCGCAGGCCGGAGTTTAAGATAAGGCTGGCTATGCACGCGTCCCTTACCTTGTTCAACTCGTGCGCGTAGAGCGCCTGTTTGTTGTTCTCGACATCCTGTCCGTATCCTTCATGAATGTAAGTGATGAAATCCTGAAGTTCTTCTTCTTCCAGTATTTTTCCTTTTAGCTTGGCCGCTGTATCCTTTGGTTTATGAATTCGCTTAATTTCTACTTTGGCCATGATATTGCGTTTGAGCAGCGGGTAAAATTCCTCGTCCTCGGCAATCTGGCTCAGGTAATGGAACAGGGAGCGCAGAGATGACAGCTTGCGGGAAACCGTAATTCTCGAGTTGGTCCCGTCCCTGCGGGTTGTCAGATATAAGCGGTAGCTGGTGATGCTCTCCATGCGGAGCTTCTCAAGCTCCATCAAGGTAATCTCTTGATTGGAGGATGCTTGTGACAGCCCTTCTGATCGGAGCCAGTTGAAAAACGTTTGATAGTCCCTCACATATTCGAGCAGGGTCGAGGGGGAGAGGTCTGGAAGTTTGTAGTCGATAAATTGCTGTACAAACCAAGGCATGGCCGGTGTTTTCTCATCAAGCTTTGCACGGTCGATATCTTTTTGTATATTCATGTTCCACCTCAATGTTTATCTATGTTTATCTATATGGAGAAGACACGGTATTGCTAGCTATTAGTGTAACATATGGAAACCGAATAATCCTGCGATCAGGGGTGGTTGTCCGGTAAGGCCGTTGCCTGCACATAGGATCTGTACTTGTGTTTCGTTTAGCTGAAATTATATGATGAATGTATGTTACATAGTAAAGATTTATATGAGATACCCGGGGAGGCAGCACCATGAGGTCAGATCTAACGGAGCGTATGGGAATTGAGCTGGTTCCGAAGAGAAAACAAGCCGTAATCGTAAACTTGATGCAGTTGTATCTATATGATTTTACGAAGTATCTGGATATCTCGGTCAATGATCAAGGATTGTTTTTACCTTATCCCGATTTGGATGAATTCTGGAAAAAGCGCGATCGGAAGTATCCGTTCCTCATTACGTTTGACCAGCGGCCCGCCGGATTTGCGCTAATTGAACGAATGGATGATGCCACGGAGGCCGACTACTATATGACAGAATTTTTCGTGATGCAAAAATATCGCCGTCACGGTTTGGGAACGTGGGCAGCGACATGGCTGTTTGATGAATTCCCCGGGCGGTGGAAGGTAACACAGGTAAGCAGCAATCTGCCCGCACAAGCCTTTTGGCGGAGGGTGATTGAGTCGTATACTGGCGGCAGATACGATGAATTTATAGATCCACTGCGCGACAATCCGTCACAATATTTTAATTCTTAGGATCATGCGAATGGTTTTAGAATGATGGCAGAATGCGCTTTCGGCTCGGATGGAAAGAGGTTGCGGGCGCCGATTGGGTAGGCAAGGTGTAGCATCCGGGGATTGTTTGAAACCTGTCGCAATAGCAGTTACGAGCTAAAATTAGAAGAGATAAGCTTATCTCAAAGAATCTGTTGATGAATTTCAGCAGGTTCTTTTTTTGGCGTGAAATTCAAATGAAAGAAGATAGCATAAGCAGATGAAGACATCATTATACAATATCATCATATGAAAATTTCATAATAGAAAAACACATTCGGATCTCCTGAATCTAGCAGCAATAACAAGGAGCGCTATCTTTTCCCTGTATCTATAAGATTTACGGTCATATAAAGGTCCAACAAAACACGCTCATAGAGCTTCTATATATATGACATGGAAAAATTTCCCCCTATAGAAGATGAATATCCCCCTTTGAAACGTTCGGGGCTTGGAATAAAATTCTGGTAGACAGCAAGTATTTACATAAGGTTTTGAAAAAAAAATACTTAGGGGGATTACAAATGAAAAGGACTTCCATGTTACTCATGAGTGTTATGTTGTTGCTCTCCATGTTCCTTGCGGCATGTGGTAACAGCGGCAGCACGAACACTCCTGCAGCAGAAGGGGAGACTCCGAAAACGGAAACTCCACCAGCAGAAGAGAACGCTCCGGTTTCACTCCGCGTGTTCTCGACTTTCGGCGGAACTGATGCTGCTCGCGAAGCTTTCCAAGCAGCACTGGATGAATTTACTGCAGCTCATCCGAACGTGAAGATTGAGAATGACACGATGTCTGCAAACGACGATGGCTTCAGAACCAAAGTCAACACGGACATGAACAGCGGCAACGAGCCTGACCTGTTGTTCTACTTCATTGGTGCTGATGCAGAAGGATTTGTAAATGCGGGCAAAGTTGTACCGCTGAACGAAATTCTTGATGCTAACGCTGACTGGAAGAACGGATTTATTCCGGATGCGCTTGAGCTTGCCAAGCAAAAAGACGGAAACATTTATGCTGCACCATTGACTGGTTTCTATGAAGGTTTGTTCGTAAACAAGAAAATCTTCGAAGAAAATGGCCTTGAGCTTCCAACAGACTGGGCGAAGCTGACCACAGCTGTGAAAACGCTGTCTGCCAAAGGTATCATTCCTTTGTCCGTACCATTTGACCAATCCCACTATTTGATCGAGCATACCATTCTGTCTGCTGCGGGTCCTGAAAGCCAAAGCAAAGGCCTGATCGACGGCATCGATCCAAACTGGGAAAAAGCTTATGTTGCAATGAAAGAGCTCTATGATCTTGGCGCGTTCCCTAAAGATGCTGCAACCATTGATCTGAGCATGTCCGGCAACTATTACAGCGAAGGCTTGGCTGCTATGACAATCGAAGGATCTTGGGCAGTAGGTGGCTGGAGCGATGATACCCGTGACAATTCCACGGTTCTTCCATTCCCGACGGTTCCTGACGGTGCTGGCAGCGGTAACGATATCGTTGGCGGATTCGGTTCCGGTTTCTACCTGTCCAAATCCACTTATGACGATGCAGCCAAAAAAGATACTGCCGTTGAATTGCTGAAACACCTGACTTCCCCGGCAACCATCCAAAAAATCGCTTCAGCTAATGGTGGTACGCCAGCTGCTGATGTAGAAGTAACCGGTTTGGCACAGGTGGCTCTTGATGGTTTTGCAATGGCAGCTAAAGCTGATTCCATTAGTGCACCTGTTGACAGTAAGGTTTCACAAGAAACATTCGGCAACCTTCGTGCAAGCGTTCAGCCTGTAGTTGAAGGCAAGAAAACGCCAACTCAAGCCATCGAGGAAGCCAAGAAAACCGAGGATGCTAACAAAAAATAGTTTTCATCAGAAACGGTAGAAATAAAAGTGATGCACGCCGCCCTCTGTTTTCATTAGGGCGGCGTAGTCATTTAGACATGGATGAAGAAAAATAAACATCAAGGGTGATGAATATGAAGGGTGATCGCAAGTATATTGTGCTGTTTTTATTTCCTGCAGCTGCCATCATGACAATCTTTCTATATTATCCGTTCTTCAAGAGTTTGTATCTCAGTTTTTATCGCACAAGCGGTTTTTTTGACAAAAAGTTTGTGGGATGGGCTAACTATGAGAGACTCGTTACGGATAAGCTGCTGGGCGCTGCGACCCTGCACACACTAGAGATTATGCTGTATGTTATCGTATTTCAGGTTGGGATAGCCCTTGTGCTTGCCGTTCTGGTCGATAACATTGCCAAGTTCAAAGGTTTCTATCGTACCGTCTTTTTCTTTCCGGTTGTCATCTCCGGTACGGCGATTTCCTTGTTGTTTGTGCTGTTCTACAACTATAACTTTGGACTATTGAACAATTTGCTGGCTAATTTCAATATCGAGAAGATTCTGTGGCTGGATGCGAAGAACGCCCTCAAGGCAGTTTCGATTCCAACGGTATGGCATTATGTGGGCTTTTATTTCATTCTGTTCCTGACTGCAATGGCCAAAATACCTGCCGATTATT
This sequence comes from Paenibacillus sp. Cedars, assembly GCF_003184205.1. Classification (NCBI taxonomy): domain Bacteria; kingdom Bacillati; phylum Bacillota; class Bacilli; order Caryophanales; family Paenibacillaceae; genus Paenibacillus; species Paenibacillus sp. Cedars. The sequence continues at coordinate 3,317,413 of NZ_CP020866.1, read as the reverse complement.
ACGAAGCAGCAAAGCTGGAAGGGATAACCGGCATTAAGAAAACAACGATGCTAACCATCCCGCTTATCATGAGTGATATCAAGGTTGTAATCACCCTTGCTATTACGGGTACGTTGAAGATATTTGAGTTCATCTGGGTCATTACAAGCGGCCAGAATGGAACGGAAGTACTGGGGACGTATATGTACAAAAAAGCCATGGTGGATCAGAACTTTGGCTACGGATCAGCCGTTGCCATTTACATGGTGGTCTTTGGCGTAGTGCTTGCGTTAATTGCTAACCGTTTGTTGAAAAGAGACGAGATTACATACTAAGCATTATAGGGGTGTACTGTTATGGAGCCAACCATCGTCGTTGAACACAAAACTCAGCGAGTTAGGAAGAGTCGGTTTAGCTTAGGCACCACGTTGATGTACGTGATTTTAACAGCGTGGTCCTTAACAACAATCTATCCGTTATTCTGGATTGTGAACAACTCGTTCAAAGTATCTCGCGATGTTATGAACAATTCATTCGGTATCGCATGGGATCCGGTGTTGATTAACTATCAGAATGCATTTGACCGCATCAATATTGGAAGAAGTTATATTAATAGCTTAGTGATGTCCTTCAGTACCGTTTTTTTGGTGCTATTGCTTGGAGGATTAGCAGCCTACGTGTTATCCAGATTTAACTTCAGAGGCAAAAAAACGATTTTCTCCATTCTGTATGCAACACTGCTGATACCAGCATTTGCTACTGTAGTTCCGGTCTATGAGCTTCTGATTAAAACGAGCCTGGTAAACACATACTGGGGGTTGATTTTTCCTCAGACGGCAGGCAATCTGACGTTTGCGACATTGGTCATTGCCGGTTATATGGCAACCATTCCGAAAGAGCTGGAAGAAGCTGCGTTTATGGACGGATGCAACCGATGGCAAATGTTTGTGAAAATCTTTGTGCCGATCTCGCAGCCTGTCTTTGCATCGGCAAGTATATTTGTATTTATGTGGGCGTACAATGATTTGTTCTCTGCGCTAATCTTTGTTAACAAAGAGAATGTTCGTCCGATCGTGGCATTGTTGAATGAAATCAGTTCACAATATGGTACCGACTTTGGACTTATGGCTACAGCCGTATCACTGACAGTTATTCCGGTATTGATTGTGTACCTGTTCATCTCTAAATATATTCAAAAAGGTTTGACAGAAGGAGCCGTCAAAGGGTAAGCAGGCAGCGAATTCAACGAATAGGCAAGTCAAGAGGGGACCCTTTCGTCACCTGTTTGACTTGCCTATTCGTTGTTAGTCTGCGTATCGTTCTTTAAGAAGAGGGTTTATTGAAGCTCGATCAGGCGTGAGAAACCGTCATTGCCATGCCCGGCGTTAACTGCTTTTTGAATAATAAACATTTGCTTCATGAAGAATGCTGCTGTCAAGTCCGTGAAATTCGGCTGCATGGATAATATGGTCCATACTCGCGGAGTCAGAACGAAGACTGGAACTGTTGCCAGGATAGATCCCGCGATCCACGTCGCTCGCGTTATAGGTCATTATATCAGGCATGATGCGAATGAAATTGTGAGCGTAACGTGCAAGGTCCGATGCGGCAATATTCTCGGTACGCGCTATAGCAAGAGCGTGTATGTAACCAGTCATTGCAGTCCAGAATATATCGAGCAGCGTTATATCATATGCCGCGGCGCGATCGTAATCCTCTCCAAGATAAGAAGCGATACCACAGACTCGCTAATGCTGATTCTTTTGAAATCGATAGATCAGGTGATTGTTTCAACATATGAAAAATTCATAAAAGAAGAGTGAAATAGTATATATTTCATGCATGCTCATACTTCATTCAATTTGCATCTCAGTTGGTGTATGAGGTAAACATGAACCAATAAACTTACTAAAATAAAGATGTTGACATAAAGATAGCAATGTGATAATTTGTATATACAAATGAAAGGTGATGATGATGAACATAGATGATTCTATTTTGACCTCATGCTTGTTTTTTACATCGAATCGGTTTGCACGTTCTATGACAAAGATGGCGGAGGATGCTTTTGCAAAAGCCGACTTATCGCCAACGTACTCCTATGTGTTGGTGGTGGTATACCAGTACCCAGGAATCACGCAGAAAGAGTTATGTGATAAGTTATCGATTGCTCCATCCACAAGCACCCGATTCATTGACAAGCTGGAAGAGAAGAATTTAGTTGAACGCAAGTCCGAATGGAAGGAAACGCATATTTTCTTAACAGAGGAAGGTAAAGCTCTATATAAGGAGCTGAACCAATATTTTGAACTGCTGTACGGACAATATGCTTCCATTTTGGGGAAGGAACATAGCGAACAACTAACTAAACTTCTCCATGAGTCCAGTGAAATGTTGAAAAAGGGAAAACTGTAGCTCTTTTTCACCTTCTCATTTGTATATACAATTGATAAAGGAGCGATTCATCATGCAGATTGGTATTATCGGTGCAACAGGTAAAGCAGGAAATTTGATTCTCAAGGAAGCGCAAGCACGCGGACATGAAGTAACGGCAATTGTTCGTGATGGTTCCAGGATTACCGATTCCAGTGTTAACATCGTGGAGAAGAACGTGCTGGATTTAACCGATGCCGATCTTCAAGGCTTCGACGTGGTAGTGAATACATTTGGCGCAGCGCCTGGGCAGGAAACTCAATATATTGAAGTTGGACGCGTGCTGATAAATGCTCTGAAAGGAGCCGATACCCGACTGATCGTGGTGGGAGGAGCCGGAAGTCTGTTTGTTGATGAGGCCAAAACCACCCGACTGATGGAAACACCTGATTTTCCTAAGGAATACTATCCGACAGCATTCCATGCAGGAGAGAACCTGAAAGACCTGGAGAATTCTTCAGATGTGAAATGGACATATCTCAGTCCGGCAGCGTTCTTTAATCCGAATGGTCAGCGGACAGGAAGCTATCAAGAAGGTAAGGATCATGTCATTGTCAATTCCAGCGGTCAAAGTTATGTCAGCTATGAGGACTACGCGATTGCGGTATTGGATGAAATTGAGTTGCCTAAGCATCTCAATGAACGCTATACGGTCATATCCGAGGTTTAATCAGCCCAGGATATATCTTAATATATAAATCCTCGAGCAAGCTGATTTCGATACGAAATCAGCTTGCTTTTTTATGCGTGAAAATAAAGAATGAAAACAACAACAGCAATCAACAATATTATTTTATTTCATCATGTGAAAAATTCATAATAGAAGATCCACATTCTATCCTGCATCTAGACACCTCTAAGGTCATGCTTCATGACCACCTCTCTTCTAATATGTCTTCCGGTTAAAAAGGAAGGTATCTCTAGAAAGCCCGAGTCGTTTCACATAGGCGAATACATAACAAACCGGACGATTTGGTTCATAAACCTGGTGATTATCAAGAACCCTCGAAATGGGCGAGCATTATATTTGTAAATTAAAACTCCCTTAACGTATGAATCACGTTAGGGTTTTTTTGATGTCTATCTATGGATTAACCTACCCGAATATGAGAGTGAATCTATTAAAAAGCTACAGTATTGTAAATTTTGCAAGTCAGTTCTTTACTTATCAGCTGGATGGAATATGTTATAATGTCGAAAAAGCGGATTTGCAACATGCACATCGAAATATGAGGAGGAAGAATTCTTGAGATCAAGTCGTTTTATATTCTGGCTCAGTATGCTGGCAATGATGGCAGTTATGTTAGCAGCCTGTACCTCAGAACCGATAAAACAACAGCAGCAACAGCAACCTTCTACACCGGAAGGTCCTCCTGAATCGGTTGAAGATGAAGAAGAAGGTCAGACCATCACATTAGTAACGCCGGATACGGCCATGAAGGCCCCTGAGGAAAAAAGTAAATATCAGATACATACACGGTTGACAGACTTCCATCTCCTTAGTGAGTCAACGGGAATTGCATGGGGAATAACGAACACCGAACTTCGTCTTTACCAAACTAAAGATCATGGTGAAACGTGGGTGGATATTTCACCCTCCTCCAATGTTCAATTCATTGACAAGCTGGAGTATGGCAAAGACATCGTGTTTGCGGATAAGGATCATGGCTGGATTATACGAAATAAGCAGGGATCAGCGGAAACCATTCTGCTGAATACAACCAATGGCGGTGACAGCTGGAAGCTCTCGTCGCTGCCCGAGACAGGCGTTGTCACTGCACTGTCCTTCGTTTCATCACAGCAGGGATGGATCATGGCAAAAGGCGACATATCCCGGGGCTCTGAGGAGAAATCCCTGTTCCACACTAGCAACAATGGCGGTTTATGGGATGAAGTCATGCAGAATACGGAGTATTCTACTTCGCGTGTCCCAGGTAGCGTCATTCCGCGAACAGGATCAGTCATCGGTTTAACGTTCACGGATTCGCTGGTCGGATTTGCTACCATTCGGGAGATGCAGTCCTCGAAGCTGTATATTACTCGTGATGGTGGTCAGAAGTGGAAATCTTCGGGTCAAGTGTTCAAGAGCAAGCTTCTTGACCCGTGCGGTTCGGTTTACGCCGGGGCGCCTAAGTTACTGGGAAGAGGCGGCAGCGGTAGCGAAGTATATATTCCGGTTACCTGCGTAAAGGATAATCAGGCGAGCTACATGGGATACTTCACGGGAGATACCGGAAAATCGTGGAATCTGGTGTCATTCCCGATGACGGGAGATGCCGGTAAGGGAACTATCCAGCCTGTCTTCCGTCGGCTTCATGACGGCTGGCGTATGGTTAACGGCATTGTGTATCATTCGAATGATTTAGGAAAAACCTGGAAGCCATTCCCGAGAAGCAAGTTACTAGCAGATAATCTAGCCAAGTATCCTAACGTGGTGAAATTGCAGTTTACCTCCTCTGATGTAGGCTGGATGCTGATTGAAACCACCGACAAGAAGCGCTCCCGACTCATGAAAAGCAGTGACGGTGGTGAAACCTGGCAGGGTTTATAGTCTGAATTTGCTATTATAAGTTACTGAATAAAGGCTGTACCTTGTTGAGAGAGTCAGATCCGGTACAGCCTTTTTTTATTGACATTATATTGTGAAATAAATCACAATAAAAAGTGAATATCTATGCTACTATAAAGATGTAATTAGATACTCCATTATGTTAGAGAAGGGAACGATTCATATGCATACCGATCAAGTGACGATAAATTTCCTCCGCTTGTGTTACCATTGTGATGATGCATGTTTATGCGATACGGAGGAACAATGCCTGGCATGCTGGAATGAACAGGAGCTGACACCTGAGGATCAAGAAATGACAGGACAAGAAGAGACAACAAAATGGCTGAGATTGGCTTACGATTGAATGTGAATGGCGATGAGAAGGAAAATGAATAGATCAGGGTGTTTGAGTCCCACGAAGAAGCTGAAAGCTGACCAAGAGCAGAGACCAGCTTCTTTTTTGGCGTTTTCAGAAAGGGACAAGTTCTTTAAAATTTCAATCAAACTTTCCACGACATATGAGTTAAATTGTCCAAGAAGAAGCATATACATATTTCAAGACAAGGTGGAGGGGGGAGCCGTATGGGATCGGGATCAGATTGGATGTTCGATTTTTTCGGCAGCGTAATGCCCGTGTTTTTCATCGTCGTCATCGGGATCATTTTGCTGTCGGCCGGTAAGGGAATCTTGCAGTGGAGTCAGAATAACCGACAGCCTTTGCTATCGGTTGATTCCAAAATTGTGAGCAAGCGAACGGAAGTGAAACACACGCAGCAGACAGATGATACGATGTCGAGCCGTACTCGTACCACCTATTATCTTACTTTTGAAGTTGAGAGCGGAGATCGGATGGAGTTTATTGTAAACGGTGAAGAATTCGGCATGTGTGCGGAAGGTGACGAGGGGCTACTGCGTTTCCAAGGTACCCGGTATTACGGATTTGCACGGCACCCGAAGGCACATCTCGGCGTGGTGAGGGGTTATGAGCATCCTAAATAAATGTCGGGCTTGATTTTAGTCAGCTTCCTCCTGTGGTATATAATGTAGGAGAAAAAGGAGGAGCTGCGAATGAATTTTGAGAATAAAACAGTCGTGATTACGGGCTCTGCCAATGGGATAGGCCGCGGATTGGCGGAAGCCTATGCTGCAAGCGGAGCGCGAGTCATATTAAGCGACTTTAACGAGGAGCAGGGAAGCCTGGCGGCACACTCCTTGACGGAACAAGGACTGAAGGCGGTCTTCATCCCTTGTGACGTACGAAAGGAAGAAGATATTAAACGCCTCATGGCAGAAGCCGTTCAACATGGCGGTTCGATCGACATCCTGATCAACAATGCAGGAGTATCCTGCTGGAAATCTCCCTATGAGCTGTCTGTTGAGGATTGGGACGATGTCATGAATACCAATGCCAGAAGCTGTTTTCTTGCGACGCGTGAAGCCGCATTATATATGAAAAAGTCGGGTGCAGGCGGAGCTGTTGTCAATATATCCTCCACACGCTCCATCATGTCCGAGCCGAATTCAGAAGCCTACGCGGCTTCCAAAGGAGCCATTGTTGCATTGAGTCATGCGATGGCAATTAGTCTTGGACCTGATCGGATTCGGGTGAATTGCATTAGTCCGGGATGGATTGAGACCGGCAGCTATGACAATCTTCGCTCGGAGGACCACAAGCAGCATCCAGCGGGGCGGATGGGAGTTCCTGCTGATATTGCCAAAGCCTGTTTCTATTTCACCGATCCGGATAATGACTTTGTGACAGGTGCGCATCTTGTCGTTGACGGGGGCATGACCCGCAAAATGATCTATGAGCCTTAAGCTGAATCGGATTGAACCCCAAAAAGGAGCGTCTCTATGGAGGCGTTCCTTTTTTTTGCGTTGTTCTTGCGGCCGCTGAGAATGTTGAACCACTGAGCAATTAGAGGACACACCACACTTCGATAAGGCTAATTCATCTCATGGATTGGCGTTATCGCCTCTGATGAGCACAGCATGGTGGAGGAATTTCGTTGTGGCCTTAGTGGAGGCTGAAGCCTTCGAGCATGATACAAATTCGTGATCGATTAACATTTTTGAAGATGGCCTGTTCATGTTAAATAAAAACAGTATGATGTAATTAATGTAAGTACGGAAGATATATAACCATTGAAACCGGAAGGAATGAGGGTATGGGGAAGTCGACGACAACCAGTGCAAGAATGGAGCGTTCCAATCGCGTGTCCGTGTTCGTTACATTGCTCATGTCCTATCTTGTCGTGCTGTTGATCCCGGTCATTGTATTCGGCGGATTGTATGCTCGTATTGAGAAGATTATGATCGAGAACGCGAATAACAGCAACATGGCGCTGATTGAGCAAGCCAAGCAGGTAGTGGACGGCCGATTGGATGAGATGCATTTGATTTCCCGGAATATCACGTCGAATCCAAGGCTGGACGCGCTGCTCAAGGCAGGCTCGCCTCAGAATGGCATCGAGCATTACAATTACTTCAGCTTTATGCAGGAAATGCAGCGTTACCGCAACAGCAGCAGCTTTATTACTGATTTTTATGTCTATTTAAGGGAGAGCAACACGGTTCTGAGTCCAACCTTAAAGACAACCTCAAGCGTTTTGTTCTCCGATATTTATGGATATGAAAATCTAACCTATGAACAGTATCGGTCGGATATCCTGCACGGCGTTCACTTTAACCGTTACTTGCCCGTGACGGAGGTCGGGAAAGGTTTGAATCAGAAACGGATGCTGACATATATGCAAACGCTTCCATTTGGAGAGAAGAACCATCCGAAAGGTGCGCTAATCATGCTGATTGACGAACGACAGATTACAGGGCTCCTGGAAGAGATCGTGAAGACAAATCATGGGACGATATATATCAAGGATGCCAGCGGACAAGTTATTTTAAGTGCCGGAGCAGCCTCGGTCAGCCGAGTCGGGAAGACACCGGAGGATCATCCGATGATGACTGTGTCGGCAATCTCGAAGAGAAGCGGGTGGGAATACGTATCCATCGTGCCCGAGAAAGTGTTCATGGAGAAGGTCAATATGGTCAAAAGAATGGCCGCCGGCGTTCTTGTGATCTGTCTGGCCGCCGGGGTAGCCGCTTGCGCGTTCATGACTTACCGGGCGTATTATCCGCTGCGTGACATTATCCGTTTTATTCGGCAGGCGCACCCGGCACGGGAGGGGGCCGTTCGCAATGAATATGATTTCATCAAATCGACGATGGCCGATTCCTTTGGCAGGCAGACGGAGATGAGGGAGCAGCTGTCCAGGCAAACGCCGGTCATCCGCTCCAACTTTTTGCAGCGTTTATTGAAGGGTAATGTGGACGCAAGTGATATGTCCGATCATGCCATGACGTTCATGGGCATCTCGTTTCCGGAGCGGGGGTTTGCTGTTGCCTTGATCGAGCTCAGGGATGCCAGTGGATTTATTCATAACGAGCGTGAAAGCGAGTGGGCACTGATCCGGTTCGTTACCGGCAAGGTAGCGGAGGAAATCCATCCTTTTGCCGCTTACTCGGTGGAACTGGAGAAAAATCTGGTTGCTATCATATTAAACGTGCCCGACTCTCAGCAGTGCGGGCTAGAGGAATTGGTTGAATGGGCGGAGCAGGTGAAACAGGTCATCGAACTACGCTTCAAAACCGTGACAACGATCGGAATCAGCGGGATTCATACAGGCCCCGGATGTTTGTCCAGCGGTTATACCGAGAGCCTGAAAGCACTCGAATATTCCATATTTACAGCCTATAAACCGATCCTGTTCTATGATGAAATGAAACAAAAAACGGAGGTGTATTATGATTTTCCCATTGAGACGGAGGTCAAGCTCATTAACGCGATGAAGAGCGGGGATGTCGATAAAGCTCAAGACATTATTCAGTGCCTGTACAGCAACAATTTTATGGGCAAGTCCATCTCACCGGATCTGGGGAGACTCCTCTTCGCGAACCTGCTCAGCACAATGTTCAAACTGCTCAATGCTTTAAATTTGAAGTATGAGGACATCTTCGGAACAGCTGGCAAAACAATCGAGGATATCACCGAAGGCAGCACAGTGGAAGAGTTATATCAGGAGGTGAAGTGGATGTTCGGCAAGGTCTGCTTGTACGTGGGAGAGCAGAGAGGAGATTCCTCTTCACTGCTGCTGGAAAAAATCAAAATCTACATCGAAGATCATCACAACGATACCATGATCAGTCTGGCTTCCATCGCCGAGCAGTTCAACATTACGCCCCCGTACCTGTCGGCTTTCTTCAAGAAGAACAGCGGCACCAACCTGACGGATTATCTGGCCAAGATTCGGATCGAGCATGCCAAGGAAATGATGAAGGATGCCAAAAACACGATTTCACATATTGCCCGTTCCGTCGGTTATACCAGCGATGTGGGTTTTATCCGGGTATTCAAAAAATATGAAGGAATAACCCCGGGAAAATACAAGGAAACTCTGCATTCTCTACCATCCACCTTAAGAAATGATCATCTCAATTCTTAATCTCTGTTAACAGATCATGAATGTGTACGGTATACGATGAAGGCGCTTTGACCCTAGAATTTAAACAGGGCTGATTCACTTCGGTCCTTGGTTAAATCGGATGATCATTCAAACAGGAAAAAGGGAGGCGTCGTGATTTGAAAACAAACCAAAAACGAGCGACAAGGCTGGCAATTTTCATATTAATCGTAGCCATGCTGGCTGGATGCAGCGGGAAAAGCTCGGGAGCTCAGAATCCTGCGGGCGAAAAAGGGCAGGAAGGAGCCGGTGTTTCTTCAAAGGGTGAGCCGGGTTATCCGGGACAGCTGACGTACTGGGTATCTCTTAACGCCAACGCATCGGCAACGATGCAGGATATGAACGGGATTGCAGCTTATCAGGAAATGGAGAAATTGACGGGGACCCGGCTTAAGTTTCAGCATCCCCCTGCCGGACAGGAGGCAGATGCCTTCAATATTATGGTATCCTCGGGCAATTTGCCAGATGTCATCGAGTACGGCTGGGCTAATGTATCCGGCGGACCGGACAAAGCCATTTCGGATGGAACGATCATTCGACTGAATGAGCTGATTGAAGAGCATGCACCGAATATATCAAAGCTGTTAAACGAGCATCCGGAATACAAAAAACTCATAACGACAGACGACGGCAACATTTACGTATTTCCTTTTATCCGCGGGGATGAGTATTTGCTGACCTATAACGGCATCATTCTCCGCGAGGATTGGCTTGAGAAATTAAAGCTGTCCGTACCGGAAACGATGGATGAGTGGCACGAAGTGTTAACCGCATTCAAAACCAAGGATCCAAACGGGAACGGGCAGGCCGATGAAATTCCGCTCCTGCTTGACTTGGATATGACGGCATTGAATCATGCGTTTATCGGAGCCTGGGGAATTACGACAGGGTTTTACCAGGTGGATGGCAAGGTAAGCTACGGCCCTATTCAACCGGAGTTTAAATCGTATTTGGAGACGATGAGCAAATGGTATGCCGAAGGGCTGATCGATCAGGATTACGCCGCAACAGATGCCACACTGAAGGATGCCAAGGTGACTAACAATCAATTGGGCGCATTCTCCGGATACATGGGAAGCAGCTTGGGCCGATATTCGGAGCTTATGCTGAAATCCAATCCGGATGTGAAACTGTTGGGTGCTCCTAACGTTGTGCTGAAGAAGGGCGACACTCCGATCCTGGGGCAGAAGGATTCGCCATTTAATGGATTCGGGGCGGCGATTACGAAAGCGAACAAATTCCCGGTGGAGACCGTAAAGTGGCTTGATTATAAGTACGGCGAAGAAGGACATATGCTGTTTAATTTTGGCGTAGAAGGCGTCAGCTACAGCATGAAGGACGGGTACCCGGCCTATACGGACGAAGTGATGAAGAACCCGGATGGTTTATCCATCACCCAAGCGCTGTCCAAATATAACCTCGCCAGCTACTCGGGACCTTTTGTCCAGGATCGCCGGTATATTGAACAGTATTCCGCTCTTCCTCAGCAGAAAGCAGCCATCGAGACATGGATGAAGGCGGATAATAAGCGCTTGATGCCGATTATTTCGCCAACGGCTGAAGAGAGCACTCGTTATGCCTCCATCATGAATGATATTAATACCTATTACGAAGAGATGGTCAATAAATTCATTATGGGCGTGGAGCCAATCAGCGGGTTTGATCAATTCGTCCAGACGCTTCAGGGAATGGGGATTGAAGAAGCGCTTCAGATTCAGCAAGCTGCGCTCGACCGGTTCAACAGCCGTTAAGTTGACGAAGCATGCCAAGGGAGAAGTTAGATTTCTCCCTTCCGGCGTGTTCGATCTTGTATCAGAGGAGGGCATTCGGTGCAGCTGAAGGAAGAGACCAACCGCGTTGTTATACGGAATAAACCAGATAGCTTCAAAATAAGAGTTGCAAAGGATTTTCGCCGGAATTCCATGATCTACCTGATGCTGCTTCCGGTTGTGGCATTTTATGCCGTGTTTCATTACGGTCCGCTGTACGGGCTGCAGATTGCGTTCAAAAACTTCTCGGCAGGACTTGGAATATGGCACAGCCCTTGGGTCGGCTTTCAGCATTTCAGCGACTTCTTTAACGGTTTTTTCTTTGAACGGGTCGTATCCAATACGATTATCCTGGGCGCGTACGACCTGATATTTGTGTTTCCCGCCTCGATTGTGCTGGCGTTGCTGCTGAACGAGGTGCGGCATCGGGTATTTAAACGGACCGTGCAGTCCATTACGTATATCCCTCATTTTATTTCTGTGGTAGTTGTAGTCGGCATGCTGGTGGATTTTTTGTCCGTTGACGGATTGATCAATCAATTAGTGACGTATTTCGGTGGAAAACCGATTTCCTTCATGCGTTTGCCTGAATGGTTCCGAACGATTTATACCTCGTCTGCCATCTGGCAGGGGATTGGCTGGGGCTCCATAATTTATCTTGCAGCCATCTCGAACATCGATCCATCCTTGTATGAAGCAGCGAAGGTAGACGGTGCCGGACAGTGGAAGCAGATGCTGCAGATTACACTGCCAGGCATCCTGCCAACGGTTATCATTTTGCTGATCCTGCGGATTGGTTCATTTATGGCGCTTCAGGACGAGAAGATATTGATTATGTATAATCCGGTTATTTATGAGACTGCGGACGTTATCGGCACTTACGTCTACCGCAAGGGGATTCTGGAGGCGAGTTACAGCTTCAGTGCGGCCGTCGGCATGTTTAATTCCCTCATTAACTTTATTCTGCTCATTGGAGCCAATTATCTCAGCAAACGCTTTACCGATACGAAGCTGTGGTAGGAAAGGGGGCCATCTATGCGAACTTCAAAATCAATCAGTGAGGTCATATTTGATGCGGCGAATGTGATTCTTCTATGTTTGCTGTCAATCGTAACGCTGTACCCGTTTCTATATGTATTGTTTGCTTCGATCAGTACGCCTGCCGAGTTCGTTCAGCATCGGGGAATCCTGCTGTGGCCCAAGGGGTTCTCGCTGGATTCCTACCGGATGGTATTTGAGAATCCGAACATCATTCGCAGTTATCTGAACACAATCTTTTATGTAGCGGTCGGAACGACGCTGAACATTCTGATGACGGCTCTTGGAGCCTATGGTCTATCCAGAAAAAACGTCATGTGGAAAAGCACCATTATGATGCTGATTGTCATGACGATGTTTTTCGACGGAGGGCTTATTCCGAAATACCTGTTAATGAAAAACATCGGCCTGCTGGATACGTACTGGGCACTGATTATTCCAAGCGCCATGACAACATGGAACTTGATTATTATGCGAACCGCTTTTCAAGGGGTCCCCGATGCGTTGGAGGAATCCGCGCGGATTGACGGCGCCAACGACTGGACGATTCTGTTCCGGATCATCATTCCGCTGTCGCTGCCGGTCATTGCGGTTATGGTACTCTTTTACGGAGTGTGGCACTGGAATAAATGGTTTGATGCACTCATCTATTTAAGGGACCGGAACTTGTTCCCGCTGCAGCTGATTCTGCGCGAGATTCTGATTCAGAACGACACCAACAGCATGATGACCTCAGTAGGCGGAGGAGACCGGATGCCGGTGGGCGAAACGATCAAATACGCAACAATTATGGTGGCTACGCTGCCGATTTTGTTCCTGTACCCTTTTTTGCAGAAATATTTCGTGAAGGGCGTTATGATCGGAGCCATCAAAGAATAGGAGGAATGTAAAATCATGTGGGAACAAGCCATTCAGGATGCGATCCAAAAGATCAAGAGCAATATGAGCCGATATCCGAAGAAATTTCCGCATATCACGGCGGAGAAGCGTTACGAGTGGGGAGAGAGCAATGACTGGATCGAGGGGTTCTACACCGGAATGATCTGGCTGAGTTATGAATATACAAAGGAACCGTTGTTTAAGGAGACGGCACTAGCGCACTTGGAGGATTATAAGCTGCGCTTACAGGAGAAGCGGCATCTGGATCATCATGACATCGGGTTCCTCTACCTGCCGTCTGCATTAGCGGCGTGGATCGTGGACGAGCATGAAGAGGGCAAACAGCTCGCTCTGAAAGCTGCCGACCATCTGATGCTGCGCTGGCGGGAGGAAGGACAGTATATTCAGGCATGGGGCCGGAAGGGGGACGAGAAGAACGGAGGACGCATCATCATCGATTGCATGATGAATATTCCGCTGCTGTACTGGGCCTATAACCAAACCGGAGATGAGCGATACCGGATTGTGGCTGTGGCGCATGCGGATAAGAGCCGCAGGTATTTAATGCGAGGGGACGACTCCTCGTATCATACGTTCTACTTCAATCCGTCGGATGGAACTCCCATCGGAGGCGGGACGCATCAGGGGTATCACGACGGCTCCACCTGGACGCGCGGCCAGGCTTGGGCGATCTACGGGTTTGCACTGTCATACCGTTATACCCGTGATGCGAAGTACTTGGATACGGCTATACGAGCGGCACGCTTTTTTATCAGCCATCTGCCGGAGGATAACGTTGCTTATTGGGATTTCGATGTTCCGGTTGAAGCGGATACACCTCGCGACAGCTCCGCATCTGCGATTGCAGCATGCGGCATGCTGGAAATATTGGAGCATCTGGAGAATGAAGATGGCAATAAAGGGCTATTGACAGATGCGGTCGAACGGTCGATGACCTCCCTGGCAAGCCGATATTCTACTCTTGGAGAGGAAGGGGAAGAAGGCTTGATCAAGCACGGTTCCTATTATGTCAGAGGTGGAATGGGACCGGACGATTATATGATCTGGGGCGACTATTATTATCTTGAAGCACTGCTGCGGCTGACCCAGAGGATACCGGGTTATTGGTATGAGAGAGAATAGGTAGATCAGCTACATGGAACATTGAGGGGATGTCGCGTCATATGCGGCATGCCCTTTTTGTGTAAAATATTTGAAAATCATTGTTCACAATATACTCATTGGCATTGTCGAAATGACTTTGTTATGATGAGGAAGATTCAAATTTGAGATAATGGTTTGGAGGAGATATACGTGTTGAAACATGTGAAAACTTCAGTTTTGCTGACCTTGGGTCTGCTGCTTGTGCTGGTGTTCCCGACAGCAACATGGGCCCATTCCAAGCTGGAAACCAGTACGCCTGCCGCGGATGCCAAGCTGACGGAAAGCGTCAAGGAAGTCAGTCTAACCTTTAATGAAAATATCGATGAAAACTTGAGTACGGTCAAGATTAAAAATGCGCAAGGCGAGTCGGTAGAAGTGTCGGAGGTAAAAGTAACCCAGAGTACGCTGCTGGGTACGCTGGCAGCACCTCTTCCATCCGGTTCTTACACGGTAGAATGGAAGATTGTTGGCGGTGATGGACATCCTGTTGACGGGACGTATGCCTTCGAGGTAGAAGTGCCGGAAGCGGAGACTGCGCCGGAAACACCGCCTGCCGATACCGAAGACACGTCTGCGGATGCCGGTGATGCGCAGGATGAAGGAACACCTGCTGATGACACGGCAGTTGACAACACCGATCAGACCGCGACTGAGGGTCAGCAAGCTGAGAACACTCCGGCTGCCGAATCATCTGAAGGTGGCGGATCTGCTATTTGGATCGCTATTATAGTCATCGTGGCATTTGTCGCAGGATATTTTGGAATTCGAGCATCGCGGAAGAGAAAATAATGTCTTACTACTGGTTAAGTGAACCGTTCTTATATTTAGCTTATGCCGTTCTGGCAGGTATCACGGTGCTGTCCCTGGTGCCAAAAGCATATAAACCTGAAATTTCCTTGCCAGCCTGGCTGGGTCCGGTTTCAGCTGTGGCCATTATGGTGTGCGGCTTCGTCCCTCTGCTGCAGATTATGATGTTCTTCAAGGATGATATTGGGTTCTGGCAGTCCTTTAACAGTATTATGTTCAAGTTCAGTGAAGGCGAACGTTATGCCTGGATCCTGGTCCTCTCGATACTGCTGGCGGTCTTGACCATCATCGTCCGCCGAAATTCAGGCACGGTATTACGCTGGCTTATGCCGGTTGCCTTGCTGGGTATTGCAGCAGCCATGTCCTCGTTTAACCACGCAGCGTCCTTATTCGAAAGCGCAGGGCAGCTTGCATTTTTTGGCCATTTTACAGCGATGGCCATTTGGACGGGAACTTTGCTGATTACAGGGTGGTTCAGTACGGATCCAGAGCGCTGGGGTGCATTTCTGAGATGGTTTCATCCAGCAGCAATCGTCTGCGTTGTCATCGTGATCGGATCAGGTTTGTTCCTGATGACGGCGGTGACGCCGGATCCCGTGAACAGCTGGACGTTATCCTACGGACAGGCCTTGCTTGTCAAGCACATTCTGATCCTGCCGCTGCTGGTCTTCGCCTTTGTTAACGGTCATCTGGTTAAGCGCAAGCTTCGCCGTGACGCAAGCTATCAACCGACGGCATGGGCGCGAAGCGAGAGCATTCTCATCTGGTTGATATATATTGCAACGGGGTATATGAACCAGCAGCCGGCCCCGCATGATGTCACAGATACGCTGGCATCCTACGGTCCTGCTTCAACCTTTGTCTGGTTCCATCCCGGGTTTACGATCGGTGAACTGGCATTTACATGGAGCTGGATAGGGATTCTTAGCCTGTGTATCGGGCTTGTCCTCTTGTGGAATGTCGTGAATGTATTTCGCAGGAACCGCGCGGCTGCCGGCGGCCTCTTAAGTGGGTTAGGCGCTGTTGTGCTGATATACTGCGGTCTGATGTTCTCGGTTAATGCAGGCTGAACAAGCCGAGTGATTTGGAATTGAAAAAGGTTCTTGCTGTGTTTGCAGCAAGGACCCTTTTTTTGATACCCCAAAGTATATAAAAGGCTGGAGAAGGTGGTATACTGGAGGAACAACATAGCATATTTTTCCATATTTTAAAAGGATGATAATGGAGGATACATAGAATGGATATTCACAAACAGGTTCGCATGGCATCTCATTCCGATGCTTCCGTTCTAGTTCAATTGAATGAGGAATTTAATGAAGCTCTAATGCCGCAGGAGGATGTGGAGCGAAGCTTGAAACAGGCGCACGAGATTGTGGCGATTGCTTATTTGAATGATGTTCCTGTGGGATTTGCCTGTGCGCAGTCCTTTCAGTCCTTCTGTTACCCTGAGCTTATGGGCGAAATTACGGAGATGTATGTTCAGGAGCGGGCGAGAAGACAGGGGCTGGCAGGAATGCTTATCGCACACCTGGAGGAACAGCTGGTTGAGCGTGGAGTGAAGACGGTTAAGGTGCTGACAGGTCACGACAACGATCAGGCGATCGGAGCTTATGCCAAGTCGGGTTATATCCAGGAAGATGAGGTTATGCTCGAGAAACGGCTTTAAAGAATCTAGGGTAATTTCATTTTTAGGAATGGAGTGGAGGTGAGTCTGATACTGTGTGATAAAGATCAGTATGTTGAAGAATTGATGATTCTAAAGACCATTGCAGAAACTCTGAATGAGAGCAACGACATGAAGCAAATGCTTCAGACGACGCTTGAACGGCTGCTGGAGTTAACCCATCTTGAGACAGGCTGGATTTTTCTGGTTGGTGATAAACCGGAGTATGATAAGATGGCGGATTTCAATCTCCCTCCAGCTCTAGCCAGGGAAGATAAAAAACCGATGCGATGCGGGGACTGCTTATGTCTTCGTATGCATTGGGCTGGAAGCTTAAATGAACCTGTTACGATTATTGAATGCGAACGTTTATATAACGCAATTGAACAGAGCTGGGGAGAAACCGGCAATTTGACCCATCATGCTACAATCCCCCTGACCGTTCAAGGAAAACGGTTGGGGCTGCTGAATGTAGGCTCACCGGGCAAAGAGCATTTCAGCGCGGGTGAGCTGGCACTTTTACAATCTGTTGCTTATCAGATTGGGACTGCCGTTGAGCGGACGAGGCTCTCCGAGCAGAAGGAGAAGCAAGCAGTGGATAGCATATCTCGTTTTATCGTGGATTATTATGCCAAGGCAAGCAAGGTGACAAGATACCTCTGGAAAATTAATGACATGAACAAAATGTATACGGCCATTGTGGAGCAGCTTGCTCAGTCGTTTGACTGGCCAAGTGTAGCCATGATTACGTCTGACGAAAATGATGACTTGCATCTGCGCACCTTTCGGCAGAATGGCGTGACACACAATCTTAAGGAGCTTGTTCGTAAGGGCTCTAAGAAAACGAGCAAAAAAACAGGAAGCGTACATCGTGCGTATGAGGAACAGAAGGTGGTGGTTCATGAAGGTCCGGTTCGGATACTTCCGGGCGTACAGCCTTATATGTATACCGCAGCGCTGCCCTTAAAGCATCATGAGCGTATTTTTCAAACCTATGAGATGGTGGGCGTACTCTTCATTGGTAGGGAGAACCCGTCCTTTAGTGAATTGGAGATCCAAATACTGGAGGTGCTGGCAGAGCATATCTCACTTGCGATTGAAAAGATTTGTTTATATTATGAATGGCAAGATCTGCTATTGGTCGAAGAACGGAACCGCCTGGCGCGGGATTTGCATGATTCGGTTAATCAAAAGCTATTCTCTCTATCACTGCTTGCACAAGGGGTTCGCGAGCAGACCCTGCATGAGAATTCGGATACGGCAGAAGCCATGAGTGATATTGGACAGTTGGCTCAGGAAACGCTGACCGAAATGCGGACGTTAATCTGGCAGCTGAGGCCTTCCGGGGAAGCGAAAGGGATACTGGGTTCTTTGAGGGATTATGCCGAGAAGCTTGGCATACAGCTCACGTTTCTCATGAAGGAAATTCCGGAGCTTACAAAGCAGGTGGAAGGGACGCTGTATCGAATCGGCCAGGAGGCGTTAAACAATGTCAGCAAACACGCGGGAACGAATCGCGCATGGATCAGAATGGAGAAGGTCGGTCCCCATTTATATATGAAAATTTCGGATCAAGGGCGGGGGTTTACCCCCAGTTCTTCAGAGCAGCATCACCGTTCGCTTGGACTTACCAGCATGAAGGAGAGGGCAGCCGAGATCCAAGGAACCTTAAGCATTAGCAGTGAAGAAGGTACAGGGACAATGCTGACAGTCATGGTTCCGTTATGGACTGAGAAAGAGGTTGTAGATGCATGAAGATTAAAGTTCTCATCGTTGACGATCATCTCGTTGTATTAAGGGGCTTGCGTTATTTCTTGCAGACCCAGCCCATGATTGAAATTGTGGATCAGGCGCTGAATGGGCGCGAAGCTCTGGCTAAGGCAGAAATGCTGCAGCCTGATGTCGTATTGATGGATTTGATGAT
The DNA here is from genome assembly GCF_003184205.1 of Paenibacillus sp. Cedars. Classification (NCBI taxonomy): domain Bacteria; kingdom Bacillati; phylum Bacillota; class Bacilli; order Caryophanales; family Paenibacillaceae; genus Paenibacillus; species Paenibacillus sp. Cedars. The sequence goes on along the minus strand of NZ_CP020866.1, from coordinate 3,298,686 downwards.
GCCGGAGATGGATGGAGTTGAAGCCACAAAACGGATCACAAGCGAATTTCCTCATATCAAGGTTATCATACTTACCAGTTTTGCCGACCGTGATTCCGTCCTACCAGCCATCAAAGCGGGAGCCATTGGATATCAGTTGAAGGATATTGAACCCAAAGTGTTGGTAGAGACCATCGTGGCTGCCGTTAACGGGAATCGAATGCTTCATCCCCAAGTGACAAACCAGTTAATCGCTCATGTAGCAACAGACGGGGAAGCTGCCAAAGGAATTGATATTCTGACCAAGCGTGAACAGCATGTACTCGAACAAATTACAATGGGGCGGAGCAATAAAGAGATTGCGGTGGAGCTGCATATTACCGAGAAAACCGTAAAGACGCATATAACTCATATTTTAGGAAAAATGGAGGTGCAGGATCGAACCCAGGCAGCGCTGTATGCGATCAGGAACCATTGGTACGGCAAGTAAATATCAGACTATGGTCGTAGTGAGAGGTCTTATCTTTGGATAAGGCCTTTTTATAATGCTGGCATAAGACCAGCGCTGGACGTAACCCACTTCGAATTGCGGTTTAATGGAAATACAACAATCACCCATAGGGAGGGAATGAAAATGACGATTTTGGTCACAGGTGCAACCGGAAATGTAGGACGTCATGTGGTGGAAGAATTGCTTAAGGCCGGTCATAAGGTAAGGGCGCTTAGCCGCTATCCGGCTTCAGCTAAATTGCCTGCAGCTGTTGAAGTTGTCGGCGGAGATTTAAGTAATCCTGACACTCTGGTACCCGCATTAGAGGGGGTGAGCGGTCTGCATTTAATTACCACTGGAACAGGCTACGTTCCGCTTACGACAGGGAAAGAGATCATTGCAGCTGCCGAAGCAGCAGGGGTTCAGCGAGTGAGTGTATTATGGGACGGAAAGAAAGGCACGGTAGAGCATGCAGTTGAATCAAGCAATCTGGAATGGACACAACTGCAGCCGGTTGAATACATGTCCAATGTGCTGAGCTGGAGGGAGTCGATACGAACGGAGGGGGTCGTCCGTGATCTTTATGGAGACTCGATCAGTGCATTGATACATGAAGGAGATATTGGACGGGTAGCTGCCGCAGCCCTGACGGAAGACGGTCATGCCGGTAAAATCTATACCTTAACCGGTCCCGAAGCATTATCCGTTCAAGATAAGGTTCGAATCCTCAGCGATCTTATCGGCAGAGACATTCAATTCATCCGCTTAACAGAGGAGCAGGAGCGTAAACGCATGGCGGAACTTGGAGTAGGGGAGGACATCATGGATTATGTCATCAACTGGCATATGAACCCTCCGGTCGAAGCCTACACCGTCAATCCAACAGTTGAAATCGTAACGGGCCGACCTGCCAGAACCTTTGCCGAGTGGGCGCAAGAGCATGTAAAATTGTTCAAAGTTTGAGGACTCCGTTATTAGGAGATGGACCTCTGTTCAATCGATCCTGGTTTCACTGCGGTACTGACCCGGTGTGAGTCCGGTATTCCTTTTGAATACCGAGTTAAAGGAGTGAATGTCCTTATAACCAACCTTCTCGGCGATTGCACTGACTTTATCCGAGGTCGTTCGCAGCAGCTCCCGGCTCATTCGAACACGTACGGTCTGTAAGTAATGATGCCAGCTTTGAGCGGTATATCGGCGGAACAAGCGCTGCAGATGGCGTTCGCTGAATCCGCTGATATGGGCAAGAACCGTTAGCGAAAGCTCGTGCATGTAATGTCTCTCCACGTATTGAAGAACATCTTGAAATGAATGATGTTGAAGTTCTGAAGGCTTTGAATGCAAATGCTCGATTGCACGGCTGAATTCAATGATCAGCTGTAGAAGCAGAGTGTGCAAATAAACAGCTGACCCACGGATTGGCATGGCATTTTGTTCATAGAGGGAGTCGAACAGCTTCTCGAAACGGTCATGCTGGTCCATAATCGATTTATACCCAAGAGAGCCGTCCTGCATTCGTTGCAGAAAGGATGCTGTATCGGAATCTGAAGCAAAGGCAATCAGCTTGGACAGCAGCTGTACAGAGAATATGCAGTTGTTCACAATGAGCGGCTTCCCGTTTGTAGAAGTAGGCCGGAATACGTGGGACACGCCGAGCGGTATATAGAAAATATGGCCTTTGCGGACTCGCTGCACCGTGTTCTCCAGATGATGAAAGCCTTCACCTTCCACAATATAAGCGATTTCCAAAAAATCATGGTTATGGTATGAGCCTGAAAAATTCTCCGCATTTCGATTCACGTACATCATGGTGTCATCCCGGAAAAAGTGATCCCCATAGTAGGTTTCCATCGGTCTTTTCATCATATATGCCCCTCCTGGACCATAACGGAAGAAAGTCCGTAATACCGCATGCACTTGTCCGTTATACCCATAATATTGAGATGATGTTCACTTATAATAATAGTTGAAATAGGCACGAATGTGGAATATTACATCCCGGCAGAAGTCCTATAACCAAGGTGTGTGCCATAAATATGAAGTGAACGGAGGCTTGATTATGTTTAAGGTGACGGATTTGCGGTGTGAGTATCAGCATAACCCGATTGGTATTGGAGAGAGATGTCCTCGTATAAGCTGGAGGCTGGATTCGGATGAAAGAGCGGTCAGCCAAACCGCTTATGAGATTGAGGTTTCGAATCTTCCAAATTTCTCTGAGCCTTACTGGACATCGGGAAAAGTGGCTTCATCACAATCGGTTCATGTTGAATTGAAGGAACTGGATAAAAAGTCTTGTAAGCGCTATAACTATCGCGTACGCCTGTGGAATCAAGACGGGGAATTATCGGAATGGTCAGATATCGCGTATTGGGAGACCGGTAAGCTGGAAGGGGAGCAGTGGGCAGGGAAATGGATATCTGCACCCTTATCGTTGCTGCCCACCGACTCCCCGCATCTGCCGCTCCTGCGCAAAAGCTTCCGGCTGAATTCCTCCGTCAGGCAGGCACGAATATACGCAACGGCATTAGGGCTATATGAGCTGGAGCTTAACGGGCAGCGGGTGGGAGATCGTTATTTCACGCCTGGCTGGACCAGTTATGAGCATACGATTCAGACGCAAACCTATGATGTAACGGACATGTTAAGAACGGAACAGAATGCGATTGGAGCATGGCTCGGAAATGGGTGGTACAAAGGGCAATTGGGCTGGCAGGAGAAGGGTGCCATCTATGGAGATCGACTAGCCTTGCTGTTAGAACTGCATATAACATACACGGATGGGAGCGAGGAGCTGATCACAACAGATTCAAGCTGGCAGTCAGCCAAAGGTCCGATTGTAATGTCAGAGATCTATCACGGCGAAACCTATGACGCCCGCCTGGAATTCGAGGATTTCAGCACACCGGATTATATGTCTCGCGATTGGCATGGAGTGGAATCGCTGGAGCATGGTTATGACATGTTGAAGCCTCAGATTAACGAACCTGTAAGAGCAATCCAAACGGTACGGCCAGCTGAGTGGCTGGTTACGCCTAAAGGCGAGATGGTCATTGATTTTGGACAAAACCTGGTTGGATGGGTCCGTTTCAGTCTTATGGGGACAGAAGGCGCTGTGGTGACACTGGAACATGCCGAAATATTGGATAGCGAAGGGAATTTCTATACCGAGAATCTCCGAACGGCTAAACAAACCATCGGGTACACATTAAAGGGTGATGGCAAAGAAACCTATGAACCTCATTTTACATTCCAGGGCTTTCGGTATGTTCGATTATCCGGATTCACGGAGGAGCAGTTGGATCATGAAGCTTTTGAAGCCGTTGTGGTTCATTCGGATTTTGAAGAGACGGGGACCTTTGAGTGCTCCGAACCCTTGGTGAATCAATTGCAGAGCAACATCAGATGGGGGCTTAAGGGGAATTTCCTCGATGTACCCACGGATTGCCCGCAGCGTGACGAGCGTTTAGGCTGGACAGGAGATGCACAGATGTTTATTCAGACAGCATCCTATCTGTCCAATGTGGCCCCGTTTTTTACCAAATGGTTATCCGACTTGGCTGCAGAACAGCGTGACGATGGGGCGGTTCCCTTCGTTGTTCCTCATGTGCTCGGCAAGGGAGACTTCGCTTCGGCCGCTTGGGGGGATGCAGCGGTTATATGTCCCTGGACGATCTATGTGAGTTACGGTGATCAGCGAATATTGGAACGGCAATATGAGAGCATGAAGCGCTGGGTTGCCTACATTCAAGGCCAAGGGGAGAATGAATATCTGTGGAATACCGGCTTCCATTTTGGAGATTGGCTGGGACTGGATGCGAAATCGGGTGACTACGTAGGTGCCACAGAGCGGGATTTGATCGCATCGGCGTTTTATGCCTATTCGGTTGAATTGTTGCGGAGGACCGCAGTAGTATTGGGCCAAAAAGAGGATGCGGCCCTGTATTCCAAACTGAAGGAGCAGGTGGTAGCCGCGTTTCGCAGGGAATTCGTGACCCCATCCGGACGCCTTGCGGCATCGACACAGACCGCGCATGTGCTTGCACTTATGTTCGGATTGCTGGATGAAGCGGCAGAGAAACGGGCAGCAGCCCGTCTTTACACTCTGCTGGAAGAGAGCAAGTTTCACTTGACGACAGGGTTTGTGGGCACTCCTTACATTAGTCATGTGTTAAGTCAGCAGGGCATGCATGACGCAGCTTATAAGCTGCTGCTCCAGCAGGACTATCCTTCATGGCTATATCCGGTCACCAAGGGCGCCACAACGATATGGGAGCATTGGGACGGCATTAAGGAAGATGGCAGCTTCTGGAGTCGCGACATGAATTCGTTTAATCATTATGCGTACGGTGCGATCGGCGATTGGCTGTATCGAACGGTTGCCGGAATCCAGACGGTGGAGGAAGCGCCGGGTTATAAACGAATCGTGATTGCTCCCGTGCCTGGCGAGGGATTGACGTGGGCAGCAGGAACGATCGATACGATGTATGGAAGGGTCCGGTCGTATTGGAGATTGGGCAATGCTGGGGACTTCCGGCTGGAGATAACCATTCCGCCCAATACAACAGCGGAAATCCGTCTGCCTGGTATTTTTGACGGAACGAGGGTAACGGAAGGCGATGGGACGCCACTGCTTGAAGCCAAGGGCGTTCATTCCGCTTGCGATGGCAAAGCCGGCGTTGTGATTCAAGCAGGATCTGGTCATTATCATTTCTGTTATAAATTCACCGGTCATTCCAGTTAGGGATGAATAAAAGTATGAATCTAAAGCTCTGTACCGCGCTGGATTGCGGCACAGAGCTTTTTTCTGTTCAGGAATAAATCATAGGATAGAGGATTAGGAAGTATGATACCCATAATGATATTAACAAAGGATGGGATCTGGATAGGGGACTAGCGGTCAAGTTATCGTTGACGGGAAGTCTATCTTCGATATGAAGGACGATGAGCTGACGGTCTTTCGGAGAAGGAAGATCGGGTTTGTATTTTCTAGTTTACTTCCAATCAGTTCACGTTCCAGCATCTCGAGCCTACGAGGCCCTGCTTCATTTTTTTGTTCTTTCAAATACTTCTGATAAATCGCTTCAAAATCGGTCATGGTACTCCTCCTTCGGAAATAGGGCAAGCTCACAAAAGAACGCCTCGAACAAGCTCCAATAGGCAGCATTCGAGGCGTTCTTCGCATAGAATCGATACGATGATTATAGTATTTAAAAGCATGCAAATAAATTAGGCATAAGCCTATGACAACCTGTTGTTCACCCTCCAATGCACCATCAGAATATTTTTCTGCTGCTACTGTCACATTTATGGGCGAATGCACATACGATACAAAGTGATCTTAAGGAAGCGAGGGGAACTCTGTGGCAGTCATCAAAGCAAATTCGAATGATGTGGATCTTCTGGCAAGATTGCTCCGCGCAGAGGCAGAGGGTGAAGGCGAGCAAGGCATGCTCATGGTTGGGAATGTCGGAGTGAACCGGATACTGTCCAACTGCTTGGACTTTATGAACATCCGCAACATGAATGATATGGTGTTCCAGAACCCGGGAGGGTTTGAAGCAACACAAAAAGGCTATTTTTATCAAAGAGCCAGGGAGGCCGACCGGCGCCTAGCCCAAAGAGTTATCAATGGAGAGCGCACCTGGCCGGCAACCAATGCATTATGGTTTTTCCGTCCGGTAGGGGATTGCCCGCCTACCTGGTACAACCAGCAGAACACAGGCCGCTTTAAAGCACACTGCTTCTTCAGTCCAACATATGGCGATTGCCCGGCAGTTTATTGATCCACGTTGTACATCCGCATATTGCGGAAGATATACATTAAAGGAGGAAATTACTTATGTACTACAATCAAGGTGTGCCACCTGTGAACTTCATGAATGGAGTGCGTTATCCGGGAGTGCCTGGTCGCGGAACAGCAGGTTATACGGCCAACATACCACCGGAGGTTCCAAGCGGAAGCCCGATCACTCCGGGAGGCACTGTAATGCCGGCCCCTCAATTCGAGCAGTCTTACGTTGAGAATATTCTCCGTTTGAACTTGGGCAAACAGGCTACCTTTTACATGACATATGAAAACAACTCGCAATGGAATGCAAAAGTGTTCACTGGCGTAATCGAAGCTGCTGGACGCGATCATATTGTCATTAGCGAACGTTCGACTGGACGCCGTATCATCCTGCTGATGGTGAACCTGGATTATGTCGTATTTGATGAGCCGCTTCATTACCAATATCCGGGTGTTATAGGCAACCCGCCGCCAACTTCAAGATAAGCCAACGGAAATACGAATAACCCTTGTTTACACCATGTAAACGGGGGTTATTTTATTTGGGCTCACCAGGCTAATATTCAGCGAAATGCGATTTTTGTCCTAGGGAGATGCGGGGATTCATAGTAATCTTTTAACATTTTGAATGTTTATTCATAGAATATATGAATTCACCGGAAATGAGGGTTAATGGCTGAGAATCAAATTATAGCTTGTAACAACGCTTATTAATGTCATAAGACAACGTTTGACTGTGTATCGTAGTACTATATAATTACTTATATAGCTTGATTACGACGGAATAAGATAAGGAGATGAGACCATTGGGAAGTTGATGCGTTGTCCGAACACGTTGTTATGCTTGATGGCACCACACATTTTTAATAACCGAAGGAGGTGTTCCTATTCGTCATAGCATGCTGTATGGCGGGTAGGAGATCGATTGAGTGACCCCTTACCGAGTTGGATAAGCTTAACCTTGGTATTGTTTCTCGTCCTGTTAAATGGATTCTTTGTATCAGCTGAATTAGCTTTTGTTAAGGTAAAAAGCAGTCGGATTGACGCTTTGGTTGAAGAAGGACATAGACGTGCAAAATTTGCACAGAACATACTGAAGAATCTGGACGGATTTATATCCGCTTGCCAGTTTGGTATCACCATCGTGTCCATTGGACTTGGATGGATCGGCGAAAGAACCATATCCGCCATGATCACGCCTTGGTTCAACGGCATAGGATGGAGCAATACGGCAGTTCATACCGTTTCCTTGGTGATTGCATTTATCTTGATTGCACTCATGCACATCGTATTTGGTGCCATGGCACCTAAGACGGTGGCTGTTCGCAAAGCGGAACAAATCACGCTGCTGTCGGCAGGTCCGCTGAGAATATTTTATACCATCATGTTTCCATTTATCTGGTTTGCCAACGGTCTTTCTAATAACGTTCTCCGAATATTCCGGATGAAACCTGTGGTGGAGCGCAACGTTCACACCGAGGAGGAGCTTCGGGATATGATGAAAGAGAGCAGTGAGAGTGGGATGATGGATAATACGGACATGGTATTGGTGGACAACGTTTTTGAATTTGCCGATACCACAGCTCGGGAGATCATGATCCCAAGGACAGAGATGATCTGTTTATACAATAATCTTTCATTGGAAGAAAATCTGAAAATTGCAAGCGAGGGGATGCGAACCCGTTATCCGATTTGTGACGAAGACAAGGATCATATCATTGGCTTTATTCACATCAAGGATCTAATGCGCGGTTACGTCCGTGACCAGCTTTCCCTGATTCGCCCGATTATTGCTGTTCCTGAATCCATCAAGATCAGCGAGCTGCTGCGAAGAATGCAGCGGAGCAAGACGCAAATTGCCATTCTGATCGATGAATACGGCGGGACTTCAGGCCTTGTAACGCTGGAGGACATCATGGAAGAAATCGTCGGAGAAATTCAAGATGAGTTTGACGAAGAGCGTCCGGGAATTGAGAAGGTGGGGGAGGATGAATACTCCATTGATGGATTGATGCTGATTGATGAAATTAATGACCAATTTGGTCTGAATGTGGATACAGAAGACTATGATACCATCGGTGGATGGCTGTCCTCACGTCTTGAGGTGCTGCTCCCGCATAAAGGTCAGTCTATCTTGTATGAGGACTATCACTTTGTGATTGAGGAGACCGAGAATAAACGAATCTCGCGCATTCGTCTGATCAGGCAAGAGCAGCAGCTGCTTCAGGAAGAAGCGGGCGCGTGAACTGGATATTAGAAGAAGCGACGACAAAATATGTCGTTGCTTCTTTTTATTTGCAGAAAAGTTTCAAAAATTATATCAAACCGTGAAGAATTAGATACTTTTGTGCTGACATCACGTGTTAAAATATGGATGTTCCTAATAAATAGAAAGAAAGGTGATGTTATGTCAAAAGTACGCAGTTCTAAACGTATAGCTTCAACTCTTGCAGTCAGTGTTCTATTAAGCTTATCTCTGGCGGGAGGGGCTTACGCGGATTCCGCTACTGACATTGCACCAGGTGCCTTAACTACACCGCCACCAGTAGAAATGAATCTGAATTCTTCTTTTAACCTCTTAGCCAACAAGTACCTGATTAACTATTATTCTACAATTAGCAAGGTAAATAGTACCCAGGTAAGCCTTAACGGATTTACAGGAGCAGGACAAGCTGTAGATACAATTGGTATTAATTTTGTCCTACAGAGATGGACCGGGTCGGCTTGGATAGATACTGGAAGTGCTTATGAAAACGGTTCAAACAAAACTTCCCTCAGCGGTATTAAAAACTTCAGTGTTCAGACAGGTTATTATTACCGGGGCAAGACCATTCACTGGATTAATGAGAATGGTACATATGAAGAGGCGACTTATTATACGAATTCTATATTAGCAGAGCAATAATTCCGGTATATAAAACAAAGAAGCGCACTTTTCTGAAGTGCGCTTCTTTAGTTTATCTGTGCATTTTGTTTCAATGTATGCTGTTTGCTATCTTAATTAATTCATCTCTTGAGAATAATCCACTGATATTTACCAATATCTTGTCATTGTCATGCAAAAAACGGAGATTCGTTTCGGTCAGGTAGGCCACAGCTCCTGATTTCAGTGTCAGTGTCTCTGTCACTTTCCCTCCAAGGCCGATGGACCTTTCGGACGACATGTCAATGAGATCAATGTAAAATACCTTTTCATCTGTATTTTTGTAATGAAGATGCAGATCCAAGAGCGGCGCAGTCTCACTTTCCGCGATTCCTGTTGCCTCATAGAACTCAAAGCCTTTCGGGATATACCCAATTTGAGGTATCTTGAATAATACACGCTTTTGTGACTCAATGAGGGATTCATCAGAATCAGCAAATGGAATATCCTCAGTTTCGACCAATTCGGCTGGTGGTACTGGATCAGCGTTATTTGGTATAGGTGTTGCATCCGGTGGCGGGGCAGTAAGAGCTTTGCTTAGATCGACGGGCTCTTTCTTACCGAATATCTGGCCCGTTATGCCGTTGCCCCAATCCACGATTTGTTGGTAAATGGGCGACACGGCTTGTGTAACTGTTGGTTGAGAGAATATTAAAGCCCCAATTAACATGGATGCAGCAACGATACCGGAAAACTGTAATCTGCGTCGTTGTTGTTTTCGTTTGTTTAACTTCTCGACTTGTAATTTGACTTGCTGCCAAGATTGACGTTTCGATTCGTTGTCAGTGGGGAGTGAGGAACATGAAGCTGCACGATCAAAGGCTTCGTCAAAGGCCTCATCAAACCAATCATCGTATTTTTCGTTGCTCATCCAATTCACCCCACTCTCTATACAGCATTTTCTTTACGGATTCTCTCGCTCGGAACAAGCGCTGCTTGACGATCTCTTCGCGTGTATTCAGCAGCTCGGCGATTTCCCTGTACGTCAGACTGTGCTTCCACCGATATTCAATCAATAACCTGTATTCAGGCTTGAGTTTGTCGAGGTACTGCTCAATGGATTCCTCCAGCATATTCGACTCCACCTGGTGTTCCACGTTCGCGGAGGAGACCGCTACGTCCTCTTCATTAATAAAAACACTATCAACATCCACTTGGTTTGGTATTATCCCCTCAAAGTAGACACTCGAAAAAAGCCTCATGTTATCATGAGAATCGAGCGAACTTGGAGGGGGTATTTTTATGGCTAAAAAGGGACAAGTTTTTCAATCGTATACGGAGGAGTTCAAATTAAGAGCAGTTCAATGCTACCTCGAGGGATCTATGAGCTATCAAGCTGTAGCAGACAAGCTGGGAATACGAAGTTGTACACAACTTAAAACGTGGGTGAGAAAATATCGAGATGGAGAGGTATTCGATACGCGTAAAGGCTCTGGTAGTCCCATGAAAGGACGCCCTCGCACGACGTTCTCAAGTATCGAAGAAGAACGAGATTATCTAAAAGCGCAGGTAGATTATTTAAAAAAGCGGTATCCCAATCTGTTAAAGGAGACAGCCTTAGTCGACAGCAAAACTATGAAATCATCGAAGAATTGAGGGACCAACACGGCGTTACAAGGTTGTTAGCTGTTGTGGGAGTGCCTAGAGCCAGTTACTACAAGTGGCGGTCAATGCGCCTTTATCGTAGTAGCCAAAAAGAAGGCCTGGATCAAGAGATCAAAGAACACATGATGGCTACTCACTTGGCTCATCCATATTTCGGTTATCCTCGAATGGTAACGGCTTTGTGGGAAGCTGGTTACCGTGTGAATCACAAAAAGGTATGGCGTTTGATGAAAGAGCTGTCGATTCAGTCTGTGATTCGAAAGAAACGAAAATTATCTAGTTATACACCATCCGTGGTGTACCCTAACCGACTCAAACGGCAATTTCATGCTACTGCCCCGGGACAAAAAATGGTGACGGATATTACCTATATCTCTGACGGAACACACTTTTATTATTTGTCCGTGATTCAAGATTTGTTTAATAATGAGATTGTAGCTTGGCAGATTTCTAGACGTAACGATTTGGAACTTGTACTCGATACCGTCGAGCAGTGGATAAGAAAAAAAGACGTCTCAGAAGCCGTGCTCCATTCGGATCAGGGCTTCCAATACACGTCTCAGGCGTACAACACACGGTTAGAAGAATTCAGCATTAAAGGCAGCCACTCTCGCAAAGCAACCTGCCTAGATAATGCATGCATCGAATCCTTTTTTTCGCATCTCAAAACAGAAAAGTTGTACCTCCTTCAGTGTAAATCAGAAGAAGAGTTACATCAAGCCGTTGAAGATTATATCTACTTTTACAACTACCAGCGTTTTCAGGCAAAACTTAAACAGCGCGCGCCGATTGAGTACCGACACGCGCTGGCTGCTTAGTCTTTTTCACCTGTCTACTTGACAGGGGTATGACCAGGTTACGGTATTTTTTATTTTTTCTTAAATAATTCATGGTTGAGTTTTTAGCGACGACGCGCAGCCATCCCCGCATCTTGCTTTCCATTTCGAAGTTAGGCTTGCTTGTAATCACTTTTATAAAGGACTCCTGAATGATATCCTCAACAGCAGCATGATCCCGTACGACATACAATATTTGTCCATATACAAGATCATAAAATTCATAGTAAATTTCTTCCTGAATAGGTTCGCTCAAATCAGCGAAATCTGCTGCAAGGAGGAGCTGTAATCGGTTGGACACGCGATATTCCCCTCTCTGGTGTAACCATCCTATTTCTCTCATCATTTTACAACATATCAGATAAAAAAGCCCTACAATTTCAAATAACAGCAGACTCTGGTGATTGATGTTGGAGAAGTATGTAACAACGTATTCCTCAGGAATTCGACTCTTAAACAAATCGTCATTCTCGAGTAGGTTTGGGATATCTCAAGAGTGCGCCCATCTCTTCATGATATGTTCGGTAATCTAAGGATATTAATCGAAATAGGATGCATCATTGCATGGAGGAGAAGCGTGTCGGCAGATAAAAAAGACTGGAAAAACAGGACGCCCTCTGTTGGAGGACGTCCTGTAAGATCGAGTGAGGTATTTGAATGATGGCTAGTGCGGCTTACGCCCAGTTGCCATCGATGAATACAGGCTCTTCGGTGCCATCATGCGTGATTCCTGTGATGTTCAGCTCCTTGGAGCCCATCATGAAATCCACATGGGTAATGCTGGTGTTCAGTCCGCTGGCTTGCAGCTGATCAGACGTCATGGTTTTGCCGCCCTCGAGGTTGAAGGCGTATGCACTGCCGATAGCCAGGTGGCAGGAGGCATTCTCATCAAACAGCGTATTGTAATACAGGATGCCGCTTTCCGAAATCGGGGAACGGTAGGGAACAAGGGCCACTTCGCCAAGATAATGGGAGCCCTCATCCATGGAGACGAGACGCGATAACGTATCTTCACCTTGCTCGGCAGAAAAATCGACAATGCGACCGTCCTCGAACGTAATCGAGAAATTGTCTATAATATTTCCTCCATAACTCAAAGGCTTTGTGCTGCGAACCGTGCCATTCACGCCGGTTTTAAGAGGAGCCGTGAACACTTCCTCCGTTGGAATGTTGGCAACGAAGCGTTCGCCTTGCTCATTATGGCTGCCCGCTTGGGTCCAAATATGGCCTTCTGGCAGTTCAATCGTGAGGTCCGTTCCAGGTGAGGTAAAGCGAAGCTTATGATATTTCTTGGCATTAAGCTCGTCGGATTTCTGCTGGAGCGTATCAATATGCGCCTCCCACGCGCTGATGGGGTCATCCAGATCTGCGCGTACCGCATGAAAGATCGCATCCCACATTTTGTCCACCTGCAGCTCCTTCGGAACATCAGGGAACACCTTGGCCGCCCAATCCGGAGAAGCAAAGGCAACGCCTGTCCAGCTCATTTTATCGGCTTGCTGATATTGACGGTACTTCGACATCGCAGCGCCATATGTACGTTGATGGTTGGAGATACGCTCAGGATCAATTCCGCTGAGCAGATCAGGGTTCGAGGAGAGGACCGTCAAGAATGCGGCTCCTTGCTCAGCGAGCTCCGTTACTTCCTCCGCGTAGTATTTCGGCGGTTCCAGAAATGCTTCATCCGGAGCCAACTCGTAACGTATTCGGCTGACGATCTCATCGCTATAGTTGACTTTCACTTGTTTGGCACCGATTTCATAGGCCTTCTTCACGATGAGGCGCACAAGCGGCGCAGCATCGATCATGGCGTTAACGACAAGAGTTTGCCCCGGCTGCACATTGGCACCGACTTTGACAGCGAGCTCGGCGTAACGCTCCAATTTTTGCTCAAAGCTTGACATACAAGGACCTCCATTCCTTTTATACTATCTTTAAGTAGCTTCATGCGCTTTCTTGATTATCGCACAATTTTTCCGTTTGTAAATCAACCTCAGGTCAATTAAAGGCAGGAAAAGTTTAAGAAAAGCAGCTACTTCGCATGAAATAGCTGCTTTGATCACGATATTCTTAAAATGCCCAGTTTCCTTTAAGGAATACCGGTTCTTCCTTACCCTCTGCCGTAACTCCGTAAATATCCATTTCGCCGGAGCCGATCATGAAGTCCACATGCGTCACGCTGGTATTGAGACCGCTTTGAATCAATTGCTCCTGATTCATCTCTTTACCACCCTCTATGCAGAAGGCATAGGCACTGCCAAGCGCAAGGTGGTTGGAAGCATTCTCGTCAAACAACGTATTGTAATACAGAATGTTGGATTCGGAGATCGGAGATTGATGCGGCACAAGCGCCACCTCACCAAGATAGCGGGCACCATCATCCATGTTCAGGAGACGCTCAAGGGTCTCGTACCCTTGCTCTGCTGTGAAGCTGACTACTTTACCGGCTTCAAACGTAAGAGAGAAGTTGTCCACGATATTGCCAGCGTAACTCAAAGGCTTCGTGCTGTGGACGGTACCGTTAACCCCCGTTTTGAGCGGTGCAGTAAATACTTCTTCTGTTGGCATATTAGCCACAAACGAATGGCCGCGTTCGTTGATGCTGTCACCCTGCGCCCAGATATGGCCTTCAGGCAGTTCAATGGTAAGGTCCGTTCCTGGCGCAATGTAGTGGAGCTTCTTGTATTTCTTGGCGTTCAGCACGGAAGATTTCGCTTCAAGCACCTCAAGATGCTGGTTCCAAGCCTCAACCGGATTATCCTGATCCACGCGCACCGTGTGGAAAATCGCATCCCACAGCTTGCTGACCTGCTCCGATTCCGGTGCATCCGGAAATACCTTGGCAGCCCATGGCGCTGAAGGTACTGCAATCAGGCACCAGCTGAACTTGTCAGACTGCTGATAGGCGCGATATTGCTTCAGCGCTTCTCCGCGGGCCTTGTAGAAGTTTCCGATGCGTTCGGAATCAATGCCGCTGAGCAGATCCGGATTCTCCGCAAGGACGTGGAGGATAGCTGCACCGTTCTCCACCAATTCAGTCATTTCCCCGGCATACCACTTTGGTGCTTCCGTAAACACATCATCCGCTGCTTTTTCGAATTGAAGTCTGGTGACAGTTTCATCAGTCCATAGAATTTTCACCAGGCGGGCACCTGCTTCATAGGCCTTCTTGGCGATCAAGCGAGTGAACTCGGCAGTGTCAACAGGGGCATGAACCACCAAGGTTTGTCCTTCCTGTATGTTAACTCCAACCTTTACAGCCAACTCGGCATATTTGTCCAAGGATGTATTGAAATCGGACATTTGGAACCCTCCAATGAAATTTATTCTTTTCCACCATATTATACTAGATCAAGTTGCATAAGAAAAACAATAATCAGCGGCAATTAAAAGTGATATACTGAGTGTTGTGAGTTGTTCACAACGAAACGAAGGAGAGTGGAAACGTGTCACAAGTCCGAATCGAGCGTGCGGATATGAAACGGGATGAGAGCAATCAATTCGTGGGGTATACCGTATTTTCTATAGATGGACATGCAGCATCGTACGAGATCACATTCCTGAGCAAGAACGGCCGGGACTGGGATTACAGCCTGAATTTCGCAGGCGAGCCGGGAATCGAGGAGCAGTTTATGCAGCTTGATGAGCGGATCGAAACCGATGACGAGTTGTTTGATGATTTGCTGGATGCTGCGATTGATGCCAGCGAGTTCGGAGAATAAGAGCCGATTCAATCGGATACTACTCAACATGAGATGAAAATGAAACAAACCGTGCACTCCCGGCAGATGAGGGAGCGTACGGTTTGTTTATATGTGCCGGCAATAAGAGGGAATGCACACGGTTTAGCCGATCGTAATCCGTCCCTCCGGGTGACGGTACAGTTCTTTGTTGCTTTTGCGGCTAAGCGCGTAAGCCAGCGTAAGCGGACCGAGACGGCCCAGGAACATCAGCAAGGCGATAGTGATCTTGCCAATCGGCGACAATTCGGTTGTGAGACCCATGGATAAGCCGGCTGTTCCGAAGGCGGAGACGGCTTCGAACAGAATTCTTAAGAATTCACCCGATTCCGTCACGGACAGGAACATGGAAGCCCCCACTAACAGCAGCAGTGACAGTATCGTCAGCGTAATGGAGCGGTAGACCAGGGATTGCGAGATTCTGTTGCGGTAGAGAACAACATCGCGTTTTCCCTGGATCATGGTAACCACTGCACCAATCAGGACCGCGAAGGTCGTCACCTTGATCCCGCCTCCTGTGGATCCAGGCGCAGCCCCGATGAACATCAGGAGGATCATAAAGAACTGTGACGACTGCTCCAGACTCGCGATGTCCAGGGTGCTGACGCCGCCGGAACGCGGGGTAATCGATTGGAAGATGGAGGCCATAATCTTGACCGGGTACGAGAGCGGGCCTAATGTCTTGGGATTGCTGTGCTCCAATAGAAAGATCATGACAGCTCCAATGACGATCAGCAGAGAGGTCACCGTCAGAACAACCTTGGAGTGAAGCGATATTTTTTTGGTTTTCGGGTACTCGATAAGATCAAAGATAACAATGAAGCCGATTCCCCCAAGGAAAATCAAGACAGCAATGATAATATTGACATAAGGATCCTCTACATAAGTGGAAAACCCGGAGAATGGCCCATGGATTTGGCCAAACAGATCAAAGCCAGCATTGTTGAATATGGATATGCTTTGGAATGTGCCAAAGTAAGCTGCATCCGAGAGCGGCATGATGGCAGAGAACCTGAATGTCAGCAGCAGAGCGCCTATGCCCTCTATAATCAGCGTATATACGAGGACTCTTCGAATGAGGTCCACAATGCCTTGAATTTGGTATTGTCCCATCGCTTCCTGAAGAATGATGCGTTCCCGCAGCGAGATTCTGCGATTGAACATCAATGCAATCCAGGTGGCAGAGGTCATAAAGCCTAATCCGCCCAGCTGAACCAGCATGAGCATGACAATTTGTCCAAAAACGGACCAATGGGTTCCCGTATCCACAACGGTTAATCCGGTCACGCTGATGGCGGAAACCGCTGTGAAGAGCGCATCAATCAGTGGTGTGGAGGTCCCGTCAGCTGTGGCGATGGGAAGCTTTAGCAGGATCGTCCCCACCAGCGTGATCGATGCAAAGCCGATCGCCAGAAACTTGGGCGGGGTCATTTGATTGCGCAGGTCTTTCTTTTTCATGCTAATTTTCCTTTTCCGAAAGTTTTAATTTTAAAATCATTTCTCTAATATAACACGAAAGGTGAATCATTTAACCATCATGAATTCAGAGAAACCGCCTATTCCCGTATTTATTCCTTTATTTATCGGCATTATTGCGATATCTTTCTCATCCATTTTTGTGAAATGGTCCAGCAGTCCGGTCTCTGTTCAAGCCATGTACAGACTCGTTATTACCGTTCTGATCATGCTGCCGTTTGCAGGAAAATATCTGCCCGCTGCGAGGTCATTGAAGCGCTCTGAAGTGCTGCTGCTGATCCTGTCAGGAGCCATGCTGGCATTGCACTTTTTGTTATGGATGGGCTCTTTAACATGGACAAGCGTTGCAAGCTCTACCATCATCCTGGCTCTGCAGCCCGTATTCGTGATGATTGGTGCCTACTTCTGGTTTAAGGAAAAAACATCACTCGCCGCAATCGGCGGCATGGCAATCGCGTTCCTTGGGGTGTTCCTGCTCATTGGCAGCAGCGGACTCAGCGGGAGTGCGGGGCATTTGACCGGTGATGTGATGTCTTTGCTGGGAACGGCAGCTGTTGCTGCACATATGCTGCTTGGGCAATTACTGCTCAGACGGCTTCCGTCCTTTCTGTACAGCTGGCTTGTTTTTGTGGTAGCTGCTGTAATTCTGGCTGTCTATAACGTGGGCATGCATATTCCGCTGGCAGGGTATTCGGCGCGTGAGTGGGGAATATTTGCTCTATTGGCAGTCGTGCCGACCGTATTCGGTCATCTGTTGTTTAATTGGCTTATGAAATATGCCTCGGCCTCAACCGTATCGATGAGCGTTCTGGGTGAGCCTGTGGGGGCGAGTTTGCTCGCTTTCCTTCTGTTGAATGAATCGATGAGCACCCTGCAGGCAGGAGGGGGTGCCCTTGTACTGTTAGGGCTGGTGTTGTTCCTGAAGGTCGGAAAACCGAAAAAGGGGGCTGTGGAGGTACAACCCGAAGGGCTCGGATAGAGCTAGATTAATTTTTTCTATGGCCGAGTAGTTAGCCCGCAATTAGCGCACACTGAAGGTATCAATCACCCCAAATCCTGTAAGAAATGGATTTTGGATTGTAAAGGAGCATATGTGCGTGAAAGCAGTCACCTATCAAGGCAGACATCGTATCAAAGTGAAAGAGATGAAGGATCCGGCCCTGCACCGCAGCGACGATATACTGATCCGAGTCACAACGACAGCTATCTGCGGTTCTGATCTGCATTTATATAACGGTGAGATGAAGCAGCTTCATGATGATTACATTATCGGCCATGAGCCCATGGGAGTTGTGGTGGAAGCTGGCCCTGAGGTAAACAGAGTCAAGGTTGGGGACCGTGTCATTATTCCCTTTATCATCTCTTGCGGCAAATGCTTGTTCTGCCAGAATCAGATGGAGAGCCAGTGCGACTATGCTAATGATGCCAAGGATACCGGAGGTTTTTTTGGATATAGTGATGCATACGGCGGTTTCCAGGGAGCCCAAGCGGAGCTGATGCGTGTTCCATACGGAAATTTTATGCCCTTTATTATTCCGGAGGATGCCGATATGGAGGATGAAAAATTGCTCATGCTCTCCGATGCGCTGCCAACAGCCATCTGGAGTGTAGAGAACGGGGGAGTCAAGCCTGGCGACACGGTGGTTGTTCTAGGCTGCGGTCCGATCGGGCTGTTAACGCAGAAGTTTGCCTGGTTAAAGGGAGCGAAACGGGTCATTGCAATTGATCATGTAGATTACAGGCTGGCGCATGCAAAACGAACTAACCAGGTGGAAACCTATAATTTCGAAAAAATACCCGAAATTGAAGAATATATTAGAGAAATCACACATGGTGGAGCCGATGTTGTCATTGATTGTGTGGGGCTGGATGCCAAAAGAACCCCTATCGAAATGCTGGGCAGCATGCTTAGGCTGCAGGGCGGCTCTCTGGGAGCTTTCAACATGGCCGTCAGGATGGTTCGCAAGTTCGGGACGATCCAGCTGACCGGCGTATATGGGCTTGTCTATAATGCATTTCCGCTCGGCGAGCTGTTCGAAAGGAATATTACGTTAAAAATGGGACTGGCGCCCGTCATTCATTATATGCCCAAGCTGTATCAAATGCTGAAGGAGGGGACGGTCGATCCTTCGGATATCATCACGCACCGGTTACCGATGGAGAAGGCTGCCCATGGCTATGACATCTTCAATGAGCGGAAGGATGGCTGTATTAAAATCATTTTGAAGCCCTGACCGCTTGAAAATTCAATCATCACATTGTGCGTTCCGGAAGATTTGTTGCACTTCCGGGGCGCTTTTTTTATGGATAAATGGCATATTTGGCGTTGACAAGGAAGGAGGATGTATTCATAGTAATTAAAAGTAGAATCGGAGAGTAAGAGAGGAATCGGACCAAGATGGACACCAAGTCAGAACAGCTTCCTTCGCATATGGAGGGAAATTCGTATCTTCAAGGCTTTAAGGATTGTATTCCTACCCTGCTAGGCTATTTGAGCATAGGCTTTGCTGCAGGTGTAGTTGAGCGGACTGCAGGCTTCAGCCTGCTCGAAATCGCGTTAATCTCGCTCCTGCTCTATGCCGGCTCCGGTCAATTTATCGCGGCAGGAATGCTGGCGGCAGCAAGCCCGGTGATCTCGATCATCATCACGATTTTCTTCGTGAATGCCAGGCATCTGCTGTTAAGCGCAGCGATCGCCCCGTACTTTAAAGGTCTCTCCACCGGAAAGAGTTTCTTTATCGGCTCCCTGCTGACTGACGAGACATTCGGTGTTGCTGCCGCCAAGGCGACCGAGCAGAAAAGACTGGGTTATCAATGGATGGTGGGCTTAAATATTACAGCCTATCTGTTCTGGTGTTCGGCTAACGTTGCAGGGGGGCTCGTCGGCGAGTGGATACCGGACCCGGAGCAGTTTGGTCTGGATTTTGCTTTGCCGGGTATGTTTATCGGGCTGCTGGCACTGCAATGGCTCAGCCGCAAAAAATATAAATTGGACTTCATGGTCGTTATCATTGCGGTCATTGCAGTAGTGGCCTTCAGCACGATGATGCCGGGAAGCGCAGCAGTCATTGCCGCTATCCTGGTTGCGGCTACAGCGGGGATGGTGATGGAACGATGGAAATAAGATGGCATATTGCAGCTCTGATTATCGGCTGTGCGGTGGTTACCCTTATTCCAAGAGTTCTGCCGCTTATGATTCTCAGCAAGCTGCGGATTCCGGATATGATGATAAGATGGCTGGATCATGTGCCAATCGCAGTCATGGGCGCCCTGTTGGCCCAGGAACTGCTCGTATCGGACGGGCGCGTCGACCCTGCCGGTCACTTGCTTGAGCTGATTGCGGCTGTTCCCGCCTTCCTTACGGCTTTTCTAACGAAAAGTCTGTTTGCTACGGTCATTGTGGGTATTCTGACTTTGATTGGGCTGCGCATATTGATTTGAATTAAGTGAAGCATGGTTTATAAGCTGCTCTCTAGCCAACCGGCGGGGGACAGCTTATTTTGGTTGTCAAATTTCCCTGCTTCATGTGCCGTCTGCCTGTTATTTGGTCAAATGTCAGGGGACAGGGGTCCGTGCGGAATGCGTAAACAATGCATATGGTGTACTAACCCATGATGTGTATTGAGATCACATATCAAGATAGGCAGAAGGAGGAGACAGGGGATGATGCCGACGGTTACGATAGTCATACCTTTCTATAACTGCCAGTATATACAGCAAGCTTTGGAAAGTGCGGTACAACAAACGTACCCTGCTGTGGAAATCATTGTGGTGGATGATGGGTCAACGCAATATTCCAATCTGATCGCACCCTATAAGAACAGAATCTACTATATGGGCAAGAGTAATGGCGGTACAGCCAGCGCATTGAATCATGCCATTTTGCATGCTTCGGGCCAATATATCGCCTGGCTCAGTTCAGACGATCGTTTTGTTCCTCAGAAGATTGAAAGACAGATGGCGTTTATGCTGAGCAGGGGTCTCGACATCAGTTTCACTGGTTTCTCAGTCATTAATGAGCACAATCGGGTGACAAGACCGTACGAAGGGATTCCAATGGCGAACAATGCGGATTTGGCCCGTCAACTGGTCTATTCCAATCCGATTAATGGATGCACTGTCATTATGAAGAAAGACTGGCTTCACAGGGTAGGGCTGTTCAATGCGCAGCTTCCCTACACACATGATTACGATCTCTGGATTCGGCTGTTGATGAACGGGGCTTCGTTCGGATTTCTGCCAGATATGCTTACGATGTACCGTGTGCATTCCCAGATGGGCACCATTCGGCATAAAGCAACGATTGCCCGGGAATATGAGATGGTAAAAAATAATTATCGTCACGTACTTGAGCACTTGGCTCAGCATGGCGGTTAATGGGGGATACCATGAAAATACTGCTAGCAACTCACTGGTTAATCCCTCATGTCGGCGGAGTATGGAACTTCATGGAGCAGCTCAAGAACCGTTTGGAACAATTAGGTCATGAAGTGGATCTGCTCGGTAACAGTCCGGATTACAAAAAAATCCATATTGTCAATCGGGGGAAGGAACTGGCCAAGGAAGCATTGCTTCCTATGCTGGAGTCAAAGCTTAACTCGCAAACGGCTCCGGGATTGAATCAGCATTATGCAATCCGCCATTACGAGCTTGAGCGTTATTGCATGGAGCTGGCTGCTGCTTATTTCGGGCTGCAGCAGTACGATATTATCCATACGCAGGATAGCTTCTCGACACGTTCCTTGGGCCGGGTGAAACCGGGGCGGACACCGCTCGTATCCCACGTACATGGCTCTGTGGCGCGAGAAATGATGGATCACTTCCGCAACAACCCCTCGAAAGGTGTCGATGAAAGAAGCCCGGCGTGGCGCTATTTTCCTGCGCTTGAATATCATGCTGCCATGTCTTCGGATCTGACCATTGCAGCCAACCATTGGTCCAAGAACATTCTCATGACCGATTGCGGTGTACCCGACCATCGAATTACGGTGTTTCAGTATGGGCTCGATGCTGCGGCCTTTCAAGCAAAATATAATGCCGGAACACCACTCCGGCGGCCGCCGGGCAAGAAGGTGATTATCTGTCCTGCCCGATTGGTATACGTGAAGGGGGTCCATGTCCTGCTCGATTCCCTGGCCGTTCTGAAGCAGATGCGAAGCGATTGGGTTTGCTGGATCGTCGGGGATGGCGGTATGCGGGGGCAACTGGAGGAGCAGACGGTAAGAGCCTCACTTCAGCATGACGTGTTTTTTCTTGGCGAGCACAACAATGTCCCCGGCTTACTGGCGCAAGCGGATATTTTTGCACACACTTGCATTCAGGATAACCAGCCCTTCTCGGTCATGGAAGCACAAATGGCAGGTCTGCCAAGCGTTGTATCCACGGCCGGAGGGTTGCCGGAAATGGTGACTCACGGTTACACAGGTTTGATCGCACCGGTTGGGGATGCGGTAAGTACGGCAAAACAGCTGAGTCTGCTGTTGGAGCGGGAGGATTACCGAAAATTTCTTGGTCAGAATGCGAAGGCATTCGCTCAAGATCATTGGTCCATGGATCTGATGGTCCAAAGGACGCTGAACGTATATTACGGTGCTATAGCTCAGAAATCATCTGTATGAAAAAGGGGGGGAGCCCATGAATCAGCAAGCATTTTCCGTGATGAGCGATTTGTACAACCGAATTTTTGTCAACCAGATCTCAAACCCGGAGATTCTGGTCGACTATGTGGTATGGAATCGGATTCTTCAATCGCTGCCGAAAGATTACAAGCTGCCCGATGAGCCCGTAACGTACATTTAAATCCTGATGTAAAATGGCAGGCCAAGGGATTATCTTGGCCTGCCATTTCGCTGTACTTGAGCTGGCTCGACATCCATATCGAAGTTTCGTTCATTTAGGTCAAATACATGCCTTGGAACAAATAGGTCCAGCGATAACGGTTGCTGATCCAGATATCAATGTCCGGCATTTTCACAGCACACACATGCTCTATGTTCCAGTCCGCCATTTCGATCTCTTTCACGGGCTCATGATTGACAGCAAGCACATGAAAAGGCCCGACACAGATCTGCTGCAGGGAATCTACCAGCTCCTTGATATCTTCATAGCTGGAATCGGTCCGAATAAAGAGGATTCGCCCTCCGCTTTCCAGTGTCTGCAGAAATCTGGCGATCCTCCGGTCATATTTTACCTTGATCTCAGGATAAGCTGCCAGATGGGGAGGGAAGTTGTTAACCACGTAAAAATCATGATTCAGATATAGATCGTACTCTCGATCCCATACATTGTACAGCTCATCATTGGCCTGGCTAACCGTGTGGAGGTTCGGATAAACCAGCATGCCTTGAAACCGGTTGCGAAGCATCCTTGAAATTTGGGGCAGCACCGGGGTGCCCATCCAATCGATTGGCCCGGCAAATTTGCGCAGCCCGTGTTCTCTTAGCTCAATGCCCGGCAAACAATTATTTCCCAGACTGAATATGGCATGATAGGGTCCCTTGATATCCTGCAGGCTCAACATCTATGGTCACCGTCCCTTTCTTTCGGATCACTTCCACATACTATTAAATGCGAATCCGTAAGAAGCGGCTTGGACCGTGGAGTCAAGAAATACACAATTGGATGATCGTCACTATGGATATGCCCTTACCTGATCAGAAGTAGTTACATAACCTGATATTAATGATGCTGCAATTGCCTGGGAGGGAATGAAATGTCCATCTATCGTTTAGATGCAGTGGAGTACGGCCATATTGATGCGCGATATATACAGTCCGTGGATCTCACGATAACCAATGCAGGGGCAGAAGAATTTGATGTCCTTATTCACGGATATCACCTGTACGGGGTCTATTATGTTGGCCTCGTTCATGTCGGGGCAGGTTCGACGGTCTATGTGCCCAATATCACGAACCATAATACCGCATTCAGCCTGCTGCTCGTGACCAACATTAACTACACTCACTCCACGCTGATTACCGTCCATGCCAAGAACCAGGGACAGCTTGTAGCCGTCTACTCAAATTCTGATTTTCAAGCCATCGAATAATGGGGAGGGGTACGACATGAAGGTGCTGTTCGTCTACTACGTGCCAAGCGGGGGCGTTGAAACATTAAACAGACAGCGATGCCGTGCACTTCGACTTGCCGGGATCGAGGCGCATTGTCTGTATTATGCCTGGGGATCCGGCATGCAGAATGCCGCTGATTTCCCGATCTATGTAACCCGCAATGATATTGAAATCAAGCATATTCTGGATTCCAACGCCTTTGACGTCATTGTCGTGACAACAGATCATGCGAGCTTCCCGCGGCTTCGAATGCTGGGCTTCAAAGGGAAATTCGTGCTGGAAATCCAGGGTTATGGACCTAAGAGTGTTGCGCATGCGCAGCTTACACAGGCAGCGCCGTACGTCAACGAGCATGCCGCTGCGCTGCTGAATCCCAACACCCCTCATATTGCTGCGTTATTCCAGGAGCTGTATCCGCATAAGCCGCAGTTTAATTTCAATAATTGCTTTGACAGCCAGGAGTTCACGTACAGACCCTATCCAAGGTCTGCAAGCCCAATTATGGCATGGCTAGGGCGGATTGAGGATAACAAGAACTGGCGCGAATTTCTTCATATCGGTCATCAGCTTAAACAGCATGTACCGGATCTGCAAATGTGGATGTTCGAGGATATTCAACTCAGTCAGCCGCTAGAGCGTGAACAGTTTCTTGCACTCATTGAAGAGCTGGATCTGTCGGAGCGGTTAACTCTTCGATCCAACGTACCGCATGCCGAGATGCCCTACTATTATTCCGTCATTGGCGATTCCGGCGGATTCCTATGCTGCACCTCGAAGGTGGAAGGCGCGCCGTATTCGGTTCTTGAAGCGATGAGCTGCCGCTGTCCCGTGCTGACAACCGATTCGGATGGGGTATCGACATCGGTGTATCACAATTTGACAGGCAAGTTCTATGTGCTGGGAGATATTCAGCATGCTGTTGCCGAAGCGCTGGTGCTAATGAATGATCGTTCCCTGCGCGAACAGATTCGAAGTCACGCCAAGGGACACGTCGAACAGAATTTCAACCCGCATAGCTATGCGATCCATTTTGCGGGTCTGCTTCAATCGATTGGCATGTGATCCTTCAAGCCGCATGCGCCAAAAATGCACGAAAAACAGCCTAATTGCCCCTGCTTGCAAGGGAATAAGGCTGTTTTTCGTATGAATGCAAAAGTCGCTTGCTGCCCTAGGATGTACGCAGCCAGTGACGGTAGGTTTCTGCAATCCCTTGTTCCAGACTATATAACGGATTCCACGCCAAGAGCTCCCGGGTCCTGTCGTTGTTCAGGCAGCTGTGCAGAATGTCCCCGTTCTTTACAGGCATATAATTTACATCGATAGGATCAGGATGCAGCCTGCCGATGATATCGACAAGCGTGTTGATGGTACGGCCGCTGCCAGTGCTTACATGGAGCACATGCTGATCGCCTTGATGGATGGAAGCGAGATTGGCTTCCACGACATCTTTTACATAAATGAAATCCCGGGTTTGCTCACCGTCGCCATAGATCTGAAGGGGAATGCCTTGGCGAAGACGATTTCCAAATACCGCCACTACGCCGCCTTCACCCTTAGCGGTCTGGCCTGGACCGTAGACATTCCCAAACCGAAGGATGGTGTACTTCAGTCCGAAGAATTGGTGATAGAGACGAATATACTGTTCGCCTGTAATCTTCGATTGTGCGTAGAACGAGATGGGCGAGACCGGATCATCCTCTGTCAGTTGAGGTTTCTCCAAATCCCCGTATACGCCTGAAGTTGAAGCAAATACAATTTTACGTACGCCTGCCTTACGGCAAGCTTCAAGTATGTTTATGGTGCCCATGATATTGGCATCCGCATCCAGCGGAGGCTCTTTGATCGATCGCTGCACATCGGCCTGGGCCGCCAGATGAAATACGACGTCCGGTTTAAGCACGGAGATATACGCTGTTGTCTGCTGACTGTTCACGTCGGCCACATGCAAAATTGCCTCGCTATGAAGGCGACCTGGGTCTCCGGTTGTCAGATTATCAATAACATGGACCTCATAGCCTTGGTTCACGAGTCCATTCACCAGATGAGAGCCGATAAAGCCCGCTCCGCCGGTCACAACCATCTTCATGGATTATACCCTCCAGCCTTTTGATTGGGATGCTTTATCCTACGTGACACTGGGGGTTCATGCATTGGACAATTGACGGGGGTAGCCGAGGAATGGGCGGATTAGATTGGCGTTTACATTCCTGTTATAATGAAAGCTGTCAATTAACACTACATTTACAAAAAGAGGGAATGCAGCATGGAACGTAGCCTTGAGCGAAGGTTGAAGTTAAGTACACTCGTGTTTATAACGCTCTTATTGAAACTGATCCTGCTAAGGGTATTTCTATTTAACGGGGTTGCCTGGGGGAAGGTTCTTACCGATGCGCTGTCAGTGCTGGCACTGATCAGCTTAGTGGAGCTGATTCTGCCGTTAAGAGGCAAGAAAACGGTATACATCGTCCTGAATGTGGTCCTGTCTTTCATGATGTTTGCTTCCGCTGTTTACAACGTTCACTTCGGTTCCATACCAACGTATACCGCGCTCGCGGGCATTGGTCAGGTGAACCAGGTAAGAGCCAGCATAACAGCGCTGCTTGAGCCGGAGCACTTTCTGTTCTTTCTGGATTTGGTCGTGCTCTTGATCATATGGGCGGTCAAAAAAGTCCGTTCACGTGCAAGAAGAGGACTTCATTTCGGTGGAGAACGTTCTTACTCGGCATTTTATGCTTCGCGGGGACTAGGTATGAAATGGCGACTTTCAATGGTCGCTGTCCTTATCATAGCGGTCGTGTTGTCCGGATTCATCATTCGAAAGGAATGGGGAATCGAGAATGAAATCGTTCGAGCAGAGCAAATGGGATTCATGAATTACCAGGTGTCCGCTGTTGTGCGGAACTCACAGGAGAATCGCGCGCTGGCGGAAGGGAACTTGCAGGATACTATACTGAGAGCCCAGCAGCTGCAAGCGACCTATCCATACGTTAAGCAGGTGAAGGACAAGCCGGATTATTTCGGTGCGGCCAAGGGTAAAAATCTGATCATCGTTCAGATGGAGTCTCTTCAGAACTTCCCGATTGGTCAATCTCTGAACGGGCAAGAGCTGACGCCGGTAATGAATCAGCTTGCCGATAGCGGCTTTTATTTCCCGCATGTCTTTCAGCAGATTGGACAAGGCAATACATCAGACGCCGAATTTGCAGTGAATACTTCGATTTATCCGACGGGTACGACGGCGATGTCTACCGGGTTCGGGAACAAGGAGCTGCCGGGACTGCCAAGGACCCTGAACGAGCATGGGTATGATACCGGCACTTTTCATGTGAATGACGTGAAGTTCTGGGATCGAAGCAAAATGTATCCGGCACTTGATTTTCAGCATTACTATGACAAGCCCTATTTCACGAATGATTATTATAATGAATTCGGGCCTTCGGATGAAGAGTTGTTCCGCGTAGGGGTCGAGAAGCTGCTGGAGAATGAGCAGCAGAACAAGCCGACCTATGCCCACTACATTACGGTGTCGAATCATTCTCCATACAACGTCAAGGATGAATTCGCGAAGATGACGCTGCCTGCAGAGCTGGAAGGAACTCATCTTGGCAATTACCTGAAGTCGGTGAACTACTCCGATTATGCGCTGGGAACGCTGGTTGACCGTCTGCAGCAAAATGGAGTGTGGGATGACACCGTGCTGGTTGTGTATGGGGATCACTTCGGTATCAATCCGGCTGAAGCGGATGCCAATCTCATTTCTTCAACGCTGGGTATTCCTTACCATGAGCGGGTCAGCCGGTTTAACATCCCGCTTATCATGCATGTTCCCGGCATGGATGAAGGTCAGGTCATAGATCAGGTAGGCGGACAAGTCGATATTCTGCCAACCGTGGCGAACCTGCTGGGCATATCGCTTGATCAAGAGGGCTTTACAGCCTTCGGGCAGGACTTGCTGAATGTAGATCGCAACGTGATTGGCATGCGTTACTATTTGCCAACGGGATCTTTCTTCAACAATGAGATCCTGTTTGTACCCGGGGATGGATTTGAGGATGGAACGGCGGTTTCTTTGAAAACGCTGGAGCCGGTTGCGGATATTACGCCTTACCGCAGCGATTATGATTATATTCTCCAATTAATGAAGCTGTCTGATGAGTATGTGAAGATGCTGCCTAAGCGGGCACCCTGATACGAATCAGAATGGATAACGAGGTAGAGGATTGTTTCATCAGCCCTGTGACGGGCTGGCGAAGCCGTCCTTTTTTTACATGAGGAGAGGCTTCCATCTTGATTGTTGTGTTCCGGGATCTGTGATATTATTACTCATATTGTCAACCTATAATTGATAATTATTGGTTGACAATGATAACGGAGAGGGGACCTAATCATATGATTACTCAAATTCATCGTGATTGGCTGAAATTATCAGATCAAGTTATACAAGGGTACGAAGTAACTCCGGAGGAAGCACGGGCTATTCTGCAGAGCGAGGATCAGGAACTGCTGTCTGTTATGCAGGCTGCGTATCGCATCCGGCGGGAGTATTATGGCAATAAGGTTAAGCTGAATATGATTGTGAATGCCAAATCCGGTCTGTGCCCTGAAGATTGCGGGTACTGCTCCCAGTCCATCGTATCAGAAGCACCGATTGAAAAGTACGCATGGCTTACCAAAGAAAAGATTCTTGAAGGTGCCCGTGAATCGATTCGCCGAAAGGCCGGAACCTATTGCATCGTTGCTTCTGGGCGCCGCCCTTCCAACCGGGAGATTGAGCATGTCATTGAAGCGGTGAAGGAGATTACGCAGACGACCAGTCTGAAGGTCTGCTGCTGCTTGGGTTTTTTGAATGAGGTGCATGCTCAGAAGCTTGCGGATGCCGGGGTGCATCGATATAACCATAATCTGAATACTTCTAAAGATAACTATGAACATATTACAACCACGCATACATATGATGATCGACTGGACACGGTGAGGCAGGCAGGCACTTCCGGCATGTCCCCATGCTCCGGAGCCATTTTTGGAATGGGAGAGAGCCTGGAAGAACGGGTGGAGATTGCGTTTGCTCTAAAATCGGTCGGGGCGGATTCCATTCCGTGCAATTTTCTGAACGCAATCGACGGAACTCCCCTTGAAGGACGCAAGGAACTGACACCCATGATGTGTTTGAAGATTCTGGCTATGATGAGATTTGTTAATCCGACGAAGGAGATCCGGATCGCGGGCGGGCGCGAGGTTAATCTGCGCTCCTTGCAGCCGCTCGGTCTTTATGCAGCGAATTCCATATTCATTGGTGATTATTTGACGACAGAAGGGCAGGCTCATACGGCAGACTGGGGATTGATTGAAGACTTGGGTTTTGAAATAGAAGAGTGTGCATTGTAATCATGTATTGACTTTTATTCAGACAGCACATACTATATACCCGTGGGGGTAAGATTTTGTTTGGTTCACCCACCATGCATCAAGATGATGCACATGACTTTGATGGGGGAATGCTACGTGCTGATCGCATTAGCCGTCTTTATGGTTTTCCTATTCGTTCTATACTACCGGAGGTATGTACCTATAACAGGCTTGCGGTTCATGAAGTGCAGCGATCTTCGTCTTGCACAAAAGGAATGCCCTGAACTCAAATTGCTCGATGTTCGCGATGTGTCCGAGTTTATGGCAAATCCGTGGAAAGAGACCATTAACATCTCCCTTGGAAGACTGTCTTATGTTTGGGATCAGGAACTTAAACCAGATGATTCCGTAGTCATCGTAACACCGAAGCGCTCAGCCGGCTTTCTGGCGGCGCGCAAGCTCAAGAAGGCGGGTTTCACTTCAATATTCTATTTGCAGGAGGATTGCACGGCTTGCAATTCCCTGCAACGCGCATCCATGAACTGAAAAAAATCCGATCGGCAGACCTCTTGCTGATCGGATTTTTTGTTATGCTGCGTAAGGAAAAGAGCATGAGGTTATGGCATCCAAAGGACCAAGACCTGTTCAACAGGCATAATCTCTTCTATATTCAAGAAGAAGTGGTGCTCTGTCCACTTCTTCTTTTTTTGTCCAATTCTGATGGTTCAGAACAGCAGCAGGGGGATAAAACGGAAGATTTTAGGGAATCGTAGGGGTGAAAAGGTATGTACCGCTTGTCCATTCCACCTTCTAGGGAGGAAATCACCTATGTATCATCTGTACAGCCATAATGATCTGGATGGCATCGGCTGCGGCATCATAGCCAAATGCGCCTTCGGCGAAGGAATTGATGTCCGATATAACACCATTCACGGATTGAATCAGCAAGTCGCAAGGTATTTAAACCGGACCTCCGTTCAGGAGCATCCGTACGACGTGCTGTTTATTACGGATTTATCGGTTGCTCCCGACATCGAGAAGGAATTAAACGTGTTTGTGGAAGAAGGAGGACAGGTTCAGCTTATCGATCACCATAAAACTGCCCTTCATTTGAATGATTACATATGGGGACAGGTGGTTGTGACGCATCGAGACGGCAGAGCGGCCTCGGCAACCTCATTATTTTATGAATATTTGATTGAGCATGGACATCTGAGCAGGAGCGAAGGGATGGATCAATTCGTGGAGCTTGTCCGGCTCTATGATACATGGGAATGGGAAGAACATCAGAAGATTCAGGCGAAACGGTTGAATGATCTGTTCTATATGCTGGCCGTTGATGAGTTTGAGAGCAAGATGATCCAGCGTCTTCGTGAATCGGAGGGCTTTTTCTTCGATGAATTTGAAGAGAAAATTCTGGACATGGAAGAGGATAAAATCGAGCGTTATATCCGCCGCAAGCAGCGTGAAATTATTCAAACCTTCGTTGATGAATACTGCGTAGGTATCGTATACGCCGAGTCCTATCATTCCGAGCTTGCCAGTGAGCTGGGATCCGTCTATCCTCATCTTGATTATATCGCCATATTGAATATGGGCGGGAGGAAAATGAGCCTGCGGACGATTCATGATCATGTGGATGTATCCGAAATTGCAATTCGGTACGGCGGAGGAGGTCATGCTAAAGCATCGGGATGCACGATAACGGAGGAAGTATATCAGCTGTTTGCGGCCGATCCGTTTGAACTTGAACCGATCCGTTTAGATGCCTCACGGAATCAGTTCAACATTAAAGGTACCGAGTCCGGTGTTCTGTACGAAAGCTGGGGCGAGGATATGCTGTTTGTATATGCCCGCGCAGGAGAATGGGTGGTGGAGTGGAACGGCGATCCGCTGCCGTTTACATTCCGTTCGTTTGACGAGGCAGAGCGGCACATGAAGCGCCAGTATGGTGTCTGGCTATCCCGGGACGATGTGTTTGTGAAGATGCTGAAGGAACAATGGATGCGGAATCGTTCCCATGAACGTCCTGGTTTGCCGCCGGATTTGGATGAAGAGAAGTTAATGGAAGATATGTGACCCCTAAATCCGCATGAAGGATAGCAGAGATGCATGCGTGTTACGTTGTGTGCAGACAGGAGGAATGTACGGTGAAGAAAATGATCGCCGGCTGGGCCCTTGCCCTTCTTACGGCAGGCATTCTCGCTTGGAGTCAGACTGTGAATCATTCGGAGCCCTCGATTCCATCCGCTGTTCACAGCAAAGAGCTGCTGAAGGATACCCCTGTGCCTTGGTCAGCTACCAAGAATACCATCCGATTGAATACGTCTGATCCAGTAAGTGCGGCGGTACTGACCTCCAAAACGCTGTGGCTGTCCACGAATGAGCACAGTCGCCCGCAGAGCGTTATTCTGGTGGATTCGGCCCAGTGGCCCATAGCCGCTGTCAGTGCCGATCTGACTCAGCTGAGCCAGGGGCCGCTGTTGTTTGTGGAAGAGGAGGGGATTCCCAAGGAAACGCTGGAGGAGCTGCGCCGCTTGAAGCCAAGGGGAGCGGAGAATAACAAAGGGATTGACATTATCACGGTCGGCCCGATATCGGAAAAGGTTATGAAGGATCTGAACGGACTCGACTATAAGGTCGACCACATAGATGCAACGGAGCCGGCAGAAGCAGCAGCTGCTATTGACGAATACGCAGCAAAGGTAACGGGATCCGTTCCAACCTCCGTCATCATTGGATCGATGGAGCGCCCGAATTATACGCTGCCTGCGGTAAGCTGGATTGCGCATATGCCGGAGACACTACTGTTTGTCAGTGAGAAGGACGTGCCTGAAGATACGGTGAAGGCGCTTCAGAAGCGAAATGGGCAGGCACATATCTATATCATCGGCCCGGAGAAGGTGGTATCCCACAGCGTGGAGGAAAATCTCCGGCAATATGGCAACGTGATTCGAATCGCCGGGGATGATCCATACGAGAATGCCATTCACTTCGCACAGTACCATGATCCCGGAACGGGGTTCGGATGGGGGATACGCTCACCGGGCTACAGCCTCTCCTTCTCCATCCCGGATTCTCCTATCTTGTCCATTGCGGCTGCGCCATTGTCCCATATGGGTAAACATGCACCGCTGTTATATACGGAGCGGGACGGGGTTCCCCGTTCCATCGTGAAGTACGTAGAGTCAATACAGCAAGCGTATGACAATTCGCCAATGGAAGCACCCTATAATCATGCCTGGATTATTGGAGATGAGAAAACCCTGACGACCAAACTTCAGAGCGAGATCGATGAAATTCTGGAGAACGCTGCCCCATAGCGATTCCTTCCTTAAAGATGAATTCAGGGTATTCGGGGGCAACCGCGTTTGAAGGAATGCTTCATTCCGCAGCGTCTTTATAAAACACAAAGGGGCCTCCCAGAGTCAAGTGACTTTTGGGACGGCCCCTTCTATGTGGATGAAGCGTTCGCGCAATGCGATACGTTCATCGGTTAATCTGTAGCTCGGCTATTGCCGGTTGTTATGCATACCATCCCCATACGAAGATGAAGAGCGTTCCGAAGATCGTGACAAGTCCAACAAACAGAGCGAACGCAATGTTGATATAAACGGATTTCTTGTCATCACTTTCGCCAACGTGCATGAACAGCATGAGCTGAACGGCAGCCTGCAGTATCGCGGTGACCAGCAGGATGGCAAATTTCGAAGCTGTCGGCATATCCAACAGAACCACGAGTGCAACAGCTGAAAGGACGAGAGACGATATATAACCCGCTACATGCTTAATAGGAAACAGCTGCTTAATCATGTCACATCAGTCCTTTCAGGTATACAAAGCTGAATATGAAGATCCACACAACGTCCAGGAAGTGCCAGTAGAGCGAGAAGATAAAGGACTTGTTGGCTGTGGAATGATCCAATCCATGCTTTTTAAGTTGAATCAGAATGGCAGTTCCC
Source organism: Paenibacillus sp. Cedars (assembly GCF_003184205.1). NCBI lineage: Bacteria > Bacillati > Bacillota > Bacilli > Caryophanales > Paenibacillaceae > Paenibacillus > Paenibacillus sp. Cedars. Next base: position 3,265,471 of record NZ_CP020866.1, on the reverse strand, counting down.
CACAGGAGACCAAAGGTAACGTGAGCTCCGTGAGTCCCAAGCAGTGTAAACAGGCTGGACGCAAATGCGCTGGTAGAGAGTGTAACTCCTTCATGCACATAAGTGAAGAATTCAAAGATCTCGATACCAAGGAATCCTGCACCCAGCAGCAGGGTGATGACCATAAAGATCATCATCTGCTTTTTCAGACCCAGACGCATCGCATGAACAGCCAATCCGATGGTGAAGCTGCTCGTTAAGAGCAGGAAGGTCTCAAGTAGAACCGGTGTTATTTCAAAGATTTCCGCTCCGCTCGGACCGCTGGCGAAGCGGTTAACGAGAACGAAGTAGACGGTAAACAAGGTAGCAAAGAGCGCAATTTCAGCTCCGAGGAACAGCCAGAATCCGAAGATACGATTGCGGTTTTCCTCTGTTCCATATTCCAGCGGCTGAGTGGCATCTATTTTCATACCGTATCACCCCGCAGTTTCTGTTCGGTTTGAACAATCTCTTCAACCGGAATGTAATATCCGTGATCACGGTCAAAGGACATGGTAGCCATTATAATCAGCACCGCGACACCAGCCACGATGGATGGAATCCACCAGCTGAATACCAGGAAGAAGCCGAGGAAGAAGAAGGCAATACCCAGTATAAATGGTTTTCCGGTGTTGCTAGGCATGTGAATCTTCGTGATTTTCTCATCTGAGAGCGGTTCGTTGTTTTTCTTCGAGAACCAGTAGGCATCACGGCCTTTTACTTGTGGTGTGACAGCAAAGTTATATACAGGAACCGGGCTTGGCGTTGACCATTCCAGAGCGCGTGCATCCCATGGATCGCCTGTTTTGTCGCGCGGCTCGTAACGTGTACTCCAGTAGATGTTATATACGAGAATAACAAATCCGATTGCCAGACCGACCGCACCTACCATCGACAGCATATTCAGCGGGCCAAAGCCGGTTTCAGCTGAGTACGTGTACGTCCGGCGAGTCATACCCATCAGTCCCAGGAAGAACATCGGGAAGAAGGTAACGTTAAACGAAATGGCAATGAACCAGAAGGCAATTTTGCCAAGTTTTTCATTCAGACGGAAGCCGAACACTTTAGGGAACCAGTAATGGAAACCGGCAATGACGGCAAATACGGCACCTGGAATGAGCACATAGTGGAAGTGGGCAACCAGGAACATCGTATTATGATACTGATAGTCGGCACTGGCCATCGCCAGCATAACGCCGGTAACACCGCCGATCGTAAAGATCGGAATAAATGCCAGTGAATAGAGCATCGGTGTCGTAAAGCTTATTCGGCCTTTCCTCAGCGTAAAGAGCCAGTTGAATATTTTGACCCCGGTCGGCACGGCAATCGCCATCGTTGTGATCGAGAAGAAGCCGTTGACCATAGCGCCTTGACCCATCGTATAGAAATGGTGGGCCCAGACCAGGAAGGACAGAGCTGAGATGATAACCATACTGAAGACCATGGAACCGTAACCATACAGGTTCTTCTTGGAGAAGGTCGATATAATCTCACTGAATATCCCGAATGCAGGCAGAATAACGATATATACCTCAGGGTGACCCCATACCCAGAACAGGTTGGCCCAGAGCATATCCATACCGCCGTTGGACATCGTGAAGAATTGTGAACCAAACACGCGGTCGAACATCATAAGCAATAGCGCAATCGTAAGTACCGGGAAAGCAAAGATAATGATGACACAAGTGATCAGCACGGACCATGTGAACATTGGCATGCGCATGAGTGTCATACCTGGTGCACGCATCTTCAGGATCGTTACGATAAAGTTAACGCCTGTAAGGAGCGTACCAATCCCTGATATCTGCAGCGCCAGAGAGTAATAGTTGTTGCCAACCGTCGGACTGAACTCGATACTGGCCAGCGGGAAATAGGCGGACCAGCCGGCATCCGGCGAGCCTCCAATGACAAAGGAGATGTTGAACAGCATCGCACCGGCGAAGAATAGCCAGAAGCTGATTGCGTTCAGTTTAGGGAATGCTACGTCACGGGCACCGATCTGGAGCGGAATGATAACATTCATCAGACCGAAGATAAACGGCATGGCCATAAAGAGAATCATAATGACTCCGTGAGTTGTAAATACTTCATTATAGTGCTGACCCGTCAGAAATTTCATTTCCGGTGCAGCGGTCTGCGCACGCATCATCAAGGCGTCAACGCCGCCGCGGAACAGCATGATCAAGGCACAGATGATATACATAACGCCAATTTTTTTGTGATCCACGGTGGTCAGCCATTCCCGCCACATATATCCCCACTTCTTGTAATAGGTCAAGCCGAAGAGGATTGCAAGCGAGACGAGAACAATACTCACCATGGCGCCGTAAATTAACGGATCACCGGTAACGAAAAATTCGTCCCATTTCATAAGAGCCTAGCTCCTTTCTGGATGTATGAAGTAGATCGGGTGAACAACGTTTCACTCACCGATTTAATGTCCATCATGTTGATGATTTGGGCTTTCTTCAGCCGGGAAGTTCGGCAGCGGCTCGTTCGGATCCACGTTCGTTTCGCTGTCAAATTCCGTTTCTTCCGTTGTAGCAGGATCCGGGTGGACGTCTTTATGGTCCTGATGCTCCTCATTGCCATTGACATCACCGCCATGGTGATGATCTTCGGAAGGCGGCGGGCTGAATTCAAGGTGCGTGTTGGAGAAGCTCATTCGACCGACATGCGCGGTTTCCAGCAGCTTCTTAAACTCATCTTCCTTCAGCTCAGGAGCAGTTTCCTTGACATCTTGAACCCACTTGTCATACTCGGTCGAAGACATTGCAAGCGCCTCGAACTCCATGTGTGCGAAGCCTTCGCCGTTGAAGTTCGCGTTACGGCCCATCATGGAGCCCGGTTCGTCCGCAACCATGTTAAGCTTCGTAATCATGTCGCTCATCGCATATTTCTGGCCATGGAGCTGAGGGATCCAGAAGCTTGAGATTGTACCGAATGAGTAAAGACGGAATTCAATCGGGCGATGTGTTGGAATGTTAACGTAATTCACCGTTTCGATTCCTTCTTCCGGATAGCTGAAGTGCCATTTCCAGTTCGAAGAGGAAGCGTAGATGACTAGCGGCTCTTGGTTTTCATAGCCTTCCGGCACATTCTCCACGGCCACCGTCGTTTTGACGGTCACAACCGAGAGGACGGCAACAATCAGGATCGGAATGGCGGTCCATAATATTTCCAGCCATTTATTGCCCTCTTCATGTGGCGGTTCGTAACCTTCGTTGGATTTCTTCGCTCGATATTTGGTGAGCATGAAGATATAAAGCGCATAAACTACGGCCAATATTCCGACCATCATGAGAATGGAGAATATGATTGTATCGGATAGGGTTCTGGCAGCCGGTCCTTTCGGATCCAATACCGTGAGTGAGCTGCATCCCGATAAGAGCAAGGTGAAGCTTAATAACAATGCAAATAACGGCCCTCTTTTGTTCATGATGTACCCCTTTCCTTGAAACGGCTTCGTTCAAATGTTTCTAACACATCTATAGTAGAAAGTTCTGATTGGCTTTGCAAAACACATAAAATTGTATAATTTACATATAAATCCACATTCGTGTCAATGTGTGTAATTTTATGTGTTCAATTTGTTACAAAAGGATTGGTGTGTGAGGCAAATCATTGTAGTGGTGCGGTTTAAGCGCAGTTCATACTTTGTTCAAATATTCACGAGTGTTACCAGTTTCGTCACAATTCCGGGCTGGTTTTTGCCTTTAATAGCCAATCTGGAGACAGCATAAATCCTAGTATTTATAAGGGTTTAGAGGTGTATGTATGTTTTTTCACAATGATAAAAGGAGCGATTTTACGTTTCCAGGATACCTATTTAACCAAGAGGCATGTATGTTCCTGTGCTATGATATAACTAAAAATTGGAACCGGTTTTTTTGCTGGAAGCCTTCAACTCGTTGGCCGAAAGTGAGGGGATGATGTGCGATCGTTCTGGATATGGTTCTTATTTCTAATATCAAGCTGGGTATGTGCCTTCCTGCCTGAGGTTCAACATGTTAATTCTGACCCGTTGCCTTGGAGATTGGGGAGCAGCTCTATTTTCTTCACAGCTTATTTTATAGCGCTGTTATGCCGGGCAAGGCCTGCAATGCTATTTGTCACACTGCTCGTTGCCTCGCTGTGGCCGATCGGCACAGATGCTTTTAATCCCTATATTCTCCTGGTTTTTTCCATTATTGCGGGAAAAGCGGCCTATCGGCTTCCGGCCATTCAGGCCTGCGTCATTGGTATCGTTCTGGTTGTCGGTGCCATCATGCTGGATTTGTTAGGCTACCCCGGCTTTCCATCGCCGTTCCTGGTTCGATATTCGGTTATTCTCGCAATTGGGCTTGCTTTATTCCGTACCGTCTGGGCCCGTTATGAAGAGTCTTCGGTTCGGAATGAAACGCTGCTCAGCGAATATCGTAATATGAAACGCCGGATGAATCGAATTCAAAGTGGATTGAATTATTAAATCAAAGCGATTCGTTTGAATTCAGAATGCAGGACGAAAAAGCCGCAAGGACGAAGGTACGCGAGGGGCGAGCTGATCTCGCCGTCAAGCTGATACGTAACGATTACAGAATCGTTGCAGCCGTGGATAACCGGTTTGTCCAACTGGCCGAACAGCACGTCCGGACAGTCTATAATCGAGAACTGCAGCTTCAGGCTGCGGCAGCTGCCGCACCCGATGAAACGCAGTTTCGTGAACATGTACAATCGTATTTACAGATGCCCCCTTTACGCATGCTTGGTGTACAGCTCTTTGATAGGCATTTTGCAAATTATGGTGGTATTTATGATATTCCGTTATGGCTTCGGGTTCGATTTAGGTGACGGCTACAGCTTGCTGTTGATGGTCGTTGTGATTTATACGCTGACGATCGTAGCCTTATCTATGCTCATGGTTGGTATCCTGCAATCCCCGGAGCAGTTTAATACACTGTTTCCGTCAATCATTCCGATCATGCCCCTGATCAGCGGGGTCTATATGCCGTCAGGCACAATCACGAATTCGTTCAGGTGAATACAGGGCCTTCTCCCATGGTTAATGACCATGGAAGGGGGCCTTTTCTTATGGTTATGTATGGAGACGGATAAGCTCGGCCAGCTTGATGAGTCCGCTCTCCAGTTGATTGCAGGAGGCATAGGCATAGGAAAGACGAAGATGCTGCTGGTCGCTGCGGTCATAGATATTACCGGGGTTCAACAGGATGCCCTCCTTCAGGGCTTGTTCAAATAAAGGACGTATGGAGATAGGTTTGGTGACGTGAAGCCAGATGTAGAACCCGCCTTGCGGTATGTTCCACTGGGCAATATCGTGGAAATATTGCTTGAGAATATCGAGCGTAAAATCTCTGCGACTCCTGAGCTCCGCTCGGATCTGCATGAGATGCAACTCATACATCCCGCTCGACAACCACTCTGCGACTGCGTGCTGGGAAAGTGCGCTGGATCCGTAGTCGGTTTGCATTTTGATATCGGACAGCCGGTCGATTACCGGCTCGGGACCCACAATCCAGCCGATGCGAAGGCCGGGGCCAAGCGTCTTGGACATACTTCCCATGTAGAGCACAAGCCCCTGCTGGTCCAGCGCTTTCAGAGACGGCGGAGAGGGAGCATCAAACCACAAATCCCCGTACACATCATCCTCTATGATGGGCAGCCTTTCCCTTGCACATATTTGAAGCAGCTCCGTTCGCCGCCTGGAAGACATCAGCGTTCCGGTCGGATTATGAAAGGTAGGAATCGTGTAGAGCAGGGCAGCATTGTGTTGGCGCTTAAGTCTCCCGATCGATTCCGTTCTAATGCCGTGCTGATCCATAGGAATCCCATGCAGAAACATGCCTGCAGACTGAAACACATGAATCGAGTTCAGATAAGAGGGGTTCTCTACAAAGATGGCGGAGCCCTGGTACAGCAAGCCTAATGAGATGAGCTGCAATCCCTGCAGTCCACCGGAGATGATCAGAATGGATGACGGGGTGGTATGAATTCCTTTCTTTTTCAGATAGTCACTAATGATTTCTCTTAAGTAGAGGCTCCCCTTCGGCTCGGAATATCCCAAAGAGAGTTTGCTGGCCATGCTGCCGCTGAAGATCTCCCGCATCTGGCCAGTGGGAAGCAGCTCCGGCGAGAGCTCTCCTGTACCGAGCCGGATTATATCCGGATCGGTTTCCGAACGGTTGATCTGCTGGATCATATGGATGTTTGGCTGGTAGGAGCCGGATTTCACATACTGATTCCAATCTGGCGGAGGCGTGGCGGCTAATAAACTCCAGGTATTGTTGGCGATGACCGTCCCTTGTCCAACCTTGGATTGAATCAAGCCGTCCGCGGCAAGCTCGCCCAATGCATAAACGATGGTGCTTCGGTTTACCTCAAATTTGGCAGCAAGGTCTCTCTGCGTCGGAATCCGGGTCCCGACAGGCCATTCCCCGTTCATAATTCTGTTCTTCATGTAATTGTAGATCTGCTGATGCAGCGGTATGTCGGAGGTCTTGTTTAATTTCCATTCTTCTGTCATAGGAAACTCGCTTTCGCCACGTATTTTGTTCATTATAATTCATTGGTTGGGTTTCGTGCCAACCAATTGGTTGGAGACGTTGCTGGGATCGACCCTTACAATGGTGAAAATATCCGCAGGAGGTTAGGTTTCATATGATAGGCGTTATCCTTCATGGGTTCATCCTGGCACTAGGTCTTATTCTTCCATTAGGTGTGCAAAATGTGTTCGTATTTAATCAGGGAGCGGTTCAGCCTCGCTTCGCTAAGGCGCTGCCCGTTATCATCACGGCGGCTCTGTGCGACACGCTGCTTATTTCCTTAGCCATTTTGGGCGTATCCGTGATCGTTCTGGAATATGACTGGATCCGAATGGTGTTGTTTTCCTTCGGGATCGGATTCCTGGTTTACATGGGATTCGTAACATGGAAGACAAAACCTTCGGAGCAGCAACAGGAAGCTGCTCGTTCGTTTACGACGAAAAAGCAAATTGTTTTTGCCATATCCGTATCACTGCTGAATCCGCATGCCGTGCTGGACACGATGGGGGTTATAGGCACAAGCTCGCTGCAATATTCAGGTACGGACAAGGCCATATTTGCCATTGCATGCATTATTGTATCCTGGCTGTGGTTCCTGGGCCTTGGTATTGCCGGCAGGTCGGCGGGGAGACTGGATTCGTCGGGTAAGCTGTTACCCGTGATGAACAAGATTTCGGCATTGATTATGTGGGGAACAGCGGTTTATCTGGGGGTTGGTTTGATGGGCGGGCTGTGATTTTTTCTCTAAAGACGTTTATTCCTTTGTCCTTGGCATCTCGTAACTTTTATAATGAGCCTAATTCTAGTCATGATTTATCAAAAAAAAGGAATAAGGACGGTGGGTTATGGAATACAGGTTGGTAAAGGCTGACCCTACGGCGTTCTCGAAATATTTTGCTACCTATTACAAAAATATCTGGTTTAGACCGAGCTGGGCGGAGTTTGCCAAGATTCTATCGGATTCGGACGATGGCTACTGGGTACTTTCAGGCGATGACAAAGCCGCGGGAGTTTATTTGAACGACGAATCTATCGGACTAGTATTCGGAATACCGCCGTATTCCATTACCTCTGAACTGATCAGAGAGGTCAAGAACCATGCCTTTCAATCTTGGAGTTTGGAGGAGCATGATCTTCATGCATACAATGTCCTTGATGAACAGGAGTTTGCTTTTCGGGAAGCGGATTTTGTACAGGTTGAATCCAGGCAGTGCATGATCCGGCCGACCGAACAGCTTGAAGCATCCTTCGATGTTAACTATATTGCGAGAGTACCTGCAAGAAAAGATATCTCTGAACTGGTTGAAGTGTTTAGGAAAGCTTATGCCAATGGTCCGGACGAACGGGAAGTCGAAGTCTATATGAATGATACAGTCCATTATTTTGATCAAATAGATCCCAAGCTGCTGCAGGCATCCTCTCTAATATATGATCGAGCATCTGAAGAAATGGCAGGTGTATGTTTGATTTCCTTATGGGAAGGGTTGCCCCTTGTCTACAGCATTGCAGTAACAGCTGAGCATCGAGGCAAAGGTTTGGCAGGCGCGATGCTGGAGAGGGCATTAACCGTTCTGGAGCCGCAGCACCCCCTGCTGCGCCTCTTTGTCACTTCGGGAAATCGAGCTGAGCAATTGTATAAGAATAAAGGCTTCCTCTCAGGAGGGGAATATCACCATTTGAAATACACCCTCAAGTAAGAATTCATATATGGTATGGTTTGGAAGTACGGTAAACTAGGGGTAGCTTGAGTCCAACTTTGATGAAGGAGGTATGGCGATGAAGATTTCGATTGGCGGTTATTCTTTTTTCAATACGTTCCTAGAGGGAAAGATGGATGTGTTCGGTTATCTGGAGACGGTGAAGTACCGGTATCGTATGGATGCGGTTGATCTGTGGAATGGTTTTTTTATCGATCGGAGCGACCCCGTATACAAACTTGCTGATGAGAGCTACATTCGTAAAATTAGAGAAGCGCTCGATGAGAAAGAGATGAGGGTGGTTAATTTTGCTGTAGATGGAGCACATCTATGGGATCCCGACCCGGACATCCGTCAGAAACTGTATGAAAATGCGCTTGTTCATCTGGATGCAGCTGAAATCTTAGGGGCTGAAACGGTGCGGATCGACACAGGCGGCAGTTATCAGGAATCGGAACCGATGTCGGACGAACAATTCGAATATACCGTCAAGCGCTATCAAGAATATGCGGATCGTGCTGCGGAACGGGGGTATCTCATCGGTCCTGAAAATCATATGGGCGCGTCCCTCTTGCCGCGAGAAATGAAACGGATTGCGGAAGAGGTCGATCATCCGGCATTCGGCTTTTTGCTTCATCTTGGCAGATGGAAAGCAGATGAGACTGCGGGGGATGAGATGGTTGCGCCATGGGCGGTACATACACATTTTGATGCGAGGACGGTGCTCCTTCCTGATGCGGAGGACAAGGTACGGAGTTTGCTTGCAGGTGGATACCGTGGTTACTGGGGTGTGGAATACAATGCGCCGGGAAACCAGTATGTGGAGATGGAATGGATGATTGGTGCCGTTAAACGAATCGTGAGTCTTGCCAGCAGGGTGGATGAGGTAAGATGCAAACCTTGAAAGGCTTGATTGCTGGCGGACCGAGGGGGCGTTATATGGCAGGAAAAAATGGAGTTGAAACACGCAGCGGACATGAGGGGCGTTATTTATTGGAATAGTGGGAGATATCGCGTTTATAACGCCGTATAACGTTATGGGTGTCCGTTAGATTGTAAAAGGTGCTCTTTTGGCCTCTATAGCAGCGGTCTGGTCCGTTAGATTCAGCGGGAGGTCGAACGAGAACATAAGTCATAATCTACCTGCCTAGGGCATCACCAAAAGCCGATTCCATTTAGAATCGGCTTTGCTGTGTTCACGGCTCCCGACAGCATGAGGATACTCTGAAGTCGACTTACTTGCTCCGTTTAAACGGGTTGTTGTACAGTTTATGCCGCATTTCCATGCCATCCATCGTGACAAGGCCCGAATCAATCTCATAGAAGCGAGTGAGGAGGTTGATAATGGTTGTTTTCCCAAAATAGTTACCTAGTAAAACTATCCGCTTCAGCCTTATCAAAGGAAAAGAGGCTTGTGAAGCTCACATTACTTAAGAAAAACTTTAACTTTTCTCTACTTTTCCTTAAACTATATTTTTTAAGCTAGATAGACAAAGTTAGAGGGAGATGTTGAAGTTGAAGAAGGGTTTGATATTGCTTGTTATATTCCTGCTGGTCGGGTGTGAGTCCATTCTAACGGACGCCCCTAATGCGAATGATGCGAAGAACAAAGATGGGCAAGAAGCGAATGCCGATTCCGCCACTCGAAGTGACAACCACTCCGACGAGAACGATTCCAATATAGAGACTCAAACAATCCATGTGACAGCTGAGCAGGTGACCCGGGGAAATCTGGTATTGGTTAACAAGGAACATCCGCTTGATGAGGGAGCGGTTCCGACGGATATCGTGAAGTTGTTTCAGGAACAAGATTTGATGAATGGTTATGTGCTTCTGGACAACACGATCCGGTTATCGCGCAGCGTTGCGCTGCAATTCCGTGAGATGGTTGATGCGGCCGGTGAAGACGGAGTCCATCATTTCATGATCAGCAGCGGGTACCGGGACACCGAAGAGCAGGAGGTGCTTTACCGTGAAAAGGGTTCGGATTATGCCTTGCCTCCCGGCTACAGCGAACATAACCTTGGTTTATCCATGGATATCGGATCGACGCAGATGTCGATCGATCAGGCGCCCGAAGGAAAATGGCTGCAGAAGCATGCGTGGGAGTTTGGATTTATTTTGAGATATCCCCCGGATAAGACCGAGATTACAGGCATCCAGTACGAACCATGGCATTTTCGTTATGTAGGACTGCCGCACAGCATGATCATGAACGATCTGGGTTTGACATTGGAGGAATATCTCGATTATCTGAAGAATTCATCCAGCTACAAAACAACCGTTGAAGGGAAAAAGTACGAAATAACGTATGTGCCCGTCACAACGAAAGACATTGCGCTTGAGATTCCGGCAGGAAGCGAGTATGAGGTATCTGGAAACAATATCGATGGAGTCATTGTAACGGTGAACCTCAGTCAGGATGATGGGAAATGAAGCAGCCGTATAAATGGATCATTCTAGGGCTGTATGTCGTATATTTATACGTGCTGGTCAAGGTGATCTTGTTCAAATTCGGTTCCGTGGATATCTCATTTCTGTGGCAGCAGCTGCAACGGGCGATGGATAATCCCGAATATATGCAGGCGCGATTGCAGTTTGCCAACTTTACGCCTTTTGAATCGATTAATCAAAATATGAAGCGGCTGCCGAGCCCGCACGATGTCATGAACCTCTTTGGTAATATCGCTATATTTATGCCGAATGGCATATGGATTGGTTTAATGATCAGAAGCAAATTCCTCGGGTTCTTCGGTTCGTTCCTGATTTCCCTGGGGTTAAGCCTGGGACTGGAATGCTCGCAAATTGTGTTTTCCATGGGTAGTTTCGACGTAGACGATTTAATTCTCAATACGGCCGGCGGTGTGCTTGGATACGGACTGTATGTGATCTTCCGGTCGATCTATGCAGGTCTGTCGGTATTCTCTGCTGGAACGCCGGGCGATCTCCATACGGTGAACAAGTCCAAACCATAAATTAGACGTAATCCATGAGTGACTTGGATTTATATTGGAAACTATAACGCGAGCAATTTTAATGATAGTAAACATGTTGATTGGGAGTCGCAGGGAACAGTTATGGTTCAGAGAGCTGTTGCGGTGGTGCATGAAGATCGAGTGTCACAAGTTGTACCAATTATCAAAAAAGAGCAGTCCCATGACGTGACTGCTCTTTTTATGCTATTTTAGTTGATTGTACATGGCTTCCGCCCATTGGGTATGGAGCCTATGCTCGGGTCCAGGATTCAAGGGCGAGACGATTTTTAACGTATTGTTATCAAACGTGCCCATAAACCAATCAGGTGCATCCGTTTCGCCTACAGCCTGAGTGCCGCGCCAATATCGATTCGAATATCAACATATCTGGTAAAATCAAGGGAGATGGATTGGCGAATCCGCTGGCGGTACTCATCATACGTATCCTCAAATGTTCGCTTGGTTCCCTGATCATCCGGATAAATAGGGAGTTTGTCATGAGCTCTAGACATGGGTAAGAACCTCCTCTTGACCTTACAGTAAATTAGACACCGGAGGGAGGCAAAAAGCCACAGTGACAAAATATTTTCAGAGGCGAAATATGAATCGTTTATATAGGAAAGCTTCGATATGAGGGGAACTCAGAGTGATTCAGCTTGGTAAAACTAGGTTTTTGATCTATTTATATATCTATCCTATAAAGGCACAAGAAAAAAAGGCAAATTTGCATATGATGTCATAATCATGAGAATGGAAAGCGAGGTGATAATCGTATGTCTTCAAAACGCGTAAGGAAATCCAGGACTGTCCCCAAATCTGTACCTGCGTCACAGCATTGGGTAGGTCAACCGGTTGTGGTCGTTCTCAAAGACGGCAGTTATTATATTGGTGAACTGAGTCAGATCGAAGGTCAGGCAGTAACTCTATCAGGGCTCCGCGCCAACAACAAGATGCCGGCTTCGATTGCCCGCAGCGGGGATAAAGCGCAAATTTCCGGCTTTTTGAGTGCCTTGTTCGGAGGTCCGCCAAGCGGACCGGTAGCTGAAGGAGCAGTGGAAGGAGAGGCTGTTGCAGCCGGAGGCGGTGGTGGAGGTTTTGGATTTTTGGGACAGATCGTGCCTCACATTAAATTGGGAATGAATGTCATTAAAACCATTATGCCATTAATGGGGATGTTAAAAATATAATAACGGCGATTCGTAGATCCGTGATCAAGAAGCTTGAAGGGGTTCAAGCTTCTTTCTTATGCGACGTGTTTTTGCGAATTAAGCATGGGACCGAATGCCGTTCCGGCTAACTATCGATCAATCGGCCAGAGCACGTTGAATAATCGATTTGGCCTCCTCTGCAATGGCTTCATCCTTATCGTCCACAGCCTGCATAAATAGTAGCATAGGTATGTATACCGCAATCATTCGTGCGAGAATCTTCGTTTCATCGTCCACTTCACCATAGATTTCATAAAAAGCCTGTCTTGAGGCTGGAGGCAAGTAACTGTACGCGATGCTGAGGTCACAGGCCGGATGTCCGATGTTCACGTCGCCCCAATCGATAATGCCCGCAAGTATGCCTGAATCGTCCACTAACATGTTCTTAAAATGCAGATCGCCATGGAGGAGAACCTGTCGGTGTTCCACTCGTTCCAGGGTGATCCCTTGCAAATAGTTTGCGATTTCGTCTAGTTCCTCTTGCGTGATATAAAGGTTAAACCGGGATAGAAAATCCAGCATTCTCTCTTTGCGTCCAGCCAGGTCCGTCAGATTTCGCTGGTCAAACAATATGCCTTCTTGCTGTGCGACTTCCACAGGGAAAACGTGCAGGTTCTTCAGGAACTTGGCCAGAGCAGCTGCAGACTGCACGCGTGCATCGTCCGATATTCCAATCGGAAATTTACCCGGTATATAGGAGTAACCGAGAAAGGGAGCTGGATAGTGGGTGCTCTCTTTCCCGAAGAAGAGGGGCTTGGCATAAGGCACTGTAATATAGCCTGCCAGCTTAGGTAGAATTCTTGCTTCGGTTCTCAATAAATCAACGGCTACCTGTCGTCTGGGAAAGCGAAATACATACTCATCGCCTACACGATATACGGTGTTATCCCATCCGTTCCCGATTTCCCGGATCGGCAGAGAGGCTAGGTGGGGAAATTGGAGGTTTAACAGCTGCTGCACTAACGGTTCTGTAACTTCCCATTCTGCATCCCATAGATTACGACCCATGCTCAACTTCAACTCCTTATTTAGTTAGATTGTAGATTGAACGCTTACACTCATCCAGTCTATAGGTTCGATCTTTACATGGCAACTTATATGATAGCTATAGCTGAACTTTACCAGGCGATGAGTGGATCTGAATCATAGTGATTCCTTTCACAATAACATTATTGTATAGTAGGGATAGAGACAAAAGTCACTCAGAAGACATCTATAAGACAATAAATTGACGAAATGAAGGGATTAGAGTGCCATATTTACGCTTTAAAGGTTTTCCAGATGTATTTCTTGAAGAAATAACACCTAAGGTTGTTGACGAATTCGCGGGTATTGTTCAAATTCCGCAAGAGATTGTGAAGATCGAGCTTCTTCCTTATCAGATCATTACGAATACGCCATTATCCGTGGAAATTCTGATGTTCCAGAGAGCGCAGGAGGTTCACGATGCGGTGGCAGCCAGCATTCATGGCATACTGTCGGAGCACGGGTACCGAAACGTACATATTTTCTTTGTGATTCTAAATCGGAATCTTTATTATAAAGAAGGAAGGCCATTAGAATAAAAGGAATAACAATAGAAAATGAGTACACCCCAAACAAGGAGACTGCTGCAGTTTCCTTGTTTTTTTGATGCAAGTTGCGAGGTTAAGCCATCGAAAAAAATATATATTTATGGATAAAATCCCCTTACAATTAGGTATATAGTGACAATTATCACCATTCCGAAGTTTATCTTGTGGAATTTATGGACCTAAAGAAGGGGGATTGTCACACAATTTATGAGACTTAGGGAGGAGACCCACCACAGATGGAAGTTATGGAAAGAACAAGCCAGTCGTTATATTCCGGTGTCCAGCGAGGCAAAAAAGAGGGGTACATCTATCTAACGGCTACCGATTTAAATTTAACGCAGGATTATTTATCCGATTCATCGGCTCACTATTGGATTCAGGCCGATACTATTCATCTTATCGGGTCGTTAAGTTTGCCCGGGCGTAATCTGACGCTGAATGCAAGAATCATTTCTTCTGATGGGAATGTGTCGATTAGTACGTCAGGAGCCCCTGTCCCTTCGGATCAGGACTTTGTACAGGAACCCAAGGCTGATCCGGGAATGAAGGCGATCAAGAATGGGGATCGTGGTGGAGATGGTATGGATGGCCTCGATGGAGGAGCAGGGATGTCCGGCGGACATATGGTGCTGGCTGCGGAACGTTTTGATCTAAAAGGGGAATTAAGGCTCGTGGCTAATGGCAGCAACGGAGGTCGTGGCCAAGACGGAGGAGACGGCATGGATGGCCGGCGGGGTGAGGATGGAAGAGACGCCGAGAAGCACTGGTTTTACGCGAATGATTATTCGACACCGGGTGGTAACGGTGGCGATGGAGGTAACGGCGGTCATGCCGGTCATTCAGGGAATGGAGGAGATGCCGGATGTATTTTTGTCGGATACGTGGTTTCCAGCGGAGAACACAGGATTACAATGGAAAATCAAGTCGGGATCGCCGGGGCACCTACCTTACCGGGAAAAGCGGGAGCGGGAGCTCCGGGTGGGATAGGCGGCTATAAGCTAGAGACTGTTACCGTTGGGAGAACCTCTTCCGTCACCCGGGTAAGCAATAAGAGGGATGCTGGCGGGAAGGACGGCATGGACGGCAAATCTGGGCTTATCGCAACTAATGCGGCTAATGGCGAACCCGCCAAATCCACCGTGGTGCAGATACAATATGATCAATTTTATGGATCGAAGCTAAGTAAAACAGAATTGTACAAAGAATTCTCTCCGATTGATTTGGAAACGGCCTTAGGTGCTTCACTTGAACGCCAAATGCTGACTTTGCATAAGGCTGGATTGGCCTATTTGACGGGGAGTGAGGAGAAGCTCGAAGAATCCGCGAGTCTGCTGGATTGGCTGCAGCGTACAACTCCGGATGAGGCCTGGTTTGACGTGGTTCGAGCTTTGAGCGATTATTCGGCTTTTCAAGGCAGCATGCTGGATGCGTCCATTCAATGGCTGGCACTACGCAACAAGTCCATTATTCTCCTTTCACAGTTGGGACAGGGACTTGATTATTTCAGCCATCCCTGGAACTGGACGCCGTTAATGCCTTTAGATAAGTACCAAGATCTTGGTGGTAATCTAATTACGGCTGCTCAACAAGCTGAAACCTTATATCATGAATATGTAAAGGCTGAAAACGATCAAAGGGGCCGCGTGAAAATATTAAAGGACACCATATCCATTGCAGTAAACCGGATCAACGATTTGGATGATCAAAGGCAAAAATCGATCATCGAACGGGAGCGCTTGGAATCGGAAGCAGACAAGCTGTATGAAAGCATATTGTCTAATGAGAAGCATCTCCAGAAAGTAGCGGAAGAATTTGTACAAGCGCTCAGGAAGAAGCTCGCCCTGGATTCCCTGAAAGCTACATTTGATCTGGTGGTTAACGGTGTGGCACTGGTCACTAACGTAACTCCGGCCATATCGGCGCTCAAAACAGGGGGAGCTATCGCTTCGGCGGTCAGTAATTATTGGAATACAGGCAAATCCATTGTCATTGATGATCCATTCAAAAACACAAAAACGGTGGAAAAAGAAAAGAAGAAGAAGGAAGCGGAGCTTTCCAAATCCATCAAAAATGTGACCACGGTCGTTTCTTCTGGTTTAGCGGTATTAAAGGATGGAGCAGAGCTATATGATTTGATCGGTCAGATGAATGCGGCGCGTGATTCCTTTGGCTATCGTTCATCCATGCTTACGATGTCGCGCGAAAAGTTCGAAAACATGCTGAAGCCGATCTATAAGCAGATGCCGGAGGAGAAGGTCGAGGGATATCGCAAAGCCTTCAATCAATATCTAAACGTTGTCGAAGAATATCAAGGCAAAATACAATCGGTGAAAGCAAAACATCTTGAAGAGGCAAAATGGTTTGCCGAAATGGAACAGCGCCGTGCAGATCAAGAACGGATCCGGCAGGCGATGGGTGATGAGGTGGATGCTGGCCTGCCGCTGTTCCATACGTATATTCTCGATCTCTACAACGGTTTGAAATTGGCATTGACCGATTTTCTGTATCAGGAATACCAAGCGTACCGCTATATGGTGCTTAGTAAGGACTTTTTCCCGTTTATCCGGGATAGTCATGTGGCAGAGCTCGCCCGTATCCATGCTGATATGACCATTAAACTGAAAAATGCGCTGAACGCATCGGAGAATCCGGTGCAGCCGTTTAAAAACGTAACTTTCATTTTGAATGAAGCATCCTTTCCAGAGCAATTCGAAGCACTCAGAGACCATCGAACAGCCTTTTTCCCTTTGACACTGGAGAACAAACTCATCAGGGAGAAGATTGCAGGCAAAGCTCATATGATGGTCAGTGACTGTCATATTCAGTTGCCGGGTGCCCGGCATTCGGCGGGCAGCATTCACATTGAGTATACACACTCCGGTCACTCCACGTTCCTGGATTCGTATGGCGAGCGTTTTGACTTTGTCCATAACAAAAGCCACGGTTTCTTTGAATATGAAGTGACACCAAGTGAAGATGCGGGCGATGCTGGAGAACCTAAAGAGTACATTGGCAATTTGTCCGGCGGAGCAGTGGGTGATGGGAATAGCCGAATTATGCCAGGCTTATTGTCGATTTGGTCAATTGAGGTCCCACTTGAGGATCGACGAGGTTTTACGCTTAACGAAGGCGTAGATCTCAGTCAGGTGACAAAGATCGTAATGACTTTGGCAGGAAAGGCGGAGGCGTATACCACTCCAAAGGCCCCCACCGGAAAATTGAGCTCCTTTGCAGCGAAGAAACCGATTTCCGAGGCGTTTGCGGATCATGAAATGTTTGGCCTTCCGGGTAATGGAACTGAAGTTGTGCAAGCAGATTCGGTTGTTATAGAACTGTAGAGTTTGCAACCGTCTGTTCAATTGAATCCCTACTGACGGATCTGTAATGTAAGAGGCGCCCATAATGGACGCCTCTTTTTTGAATCTATTGAATGCTTTAAAGCTTAGCCACGAGAAGGAAATTCGCCTTGCAAACAAATGATAAAATTTTGGGCGATAAAAGGCTGCATATTATTATGAGGTAAGGAAGAACCAGCTACCCCCACAGCCAAAGGTGCCATCTGTGTGTCAGCAGTGTTGTTATACAACGGAGGTTGCGGTGCAGTCGGTATAGGTTTGGGAGCTTGGGCCCAGTAAGCATCTTTAGGTGAATTCTGATTCCCAGTTGCAACAATGCCTTGAGGCGTGTGCGTATGAGCGGGAATCTCCGTTTGTGTTAATGTGACCGTCGGCTCACCAAGTTTCTCCCCAACATGCCGCGGCGACAAACCCGTTCCCGTCCCTTGATGTATTACAGCTGAACCCATTAAATTTGGCAATGCAAAGGTGCTCCTCCCATCACCTCCATACTGGATGCCCAGCACAGAGAATAGCGCTGTGTTTTGGGCTATTGACAATAACTGCCCATTACATAAAGCCCAGCCTTTCGGCGCGAAATTGCCTGCAAAAATTCGGATCTCTCCGATATATGCCTCAGCCATAGTATTGTCCTCCTTATTAGTTGCGAGAAGGAAAAATTCCCTCAATCGCAATAGCGTAATTCAAAACCGTGTAAGGCTGCATATTGTTATGGGCTTGTGAGCCACCCGCTGTGGAGAGACTTCCTGAATTCATTGGATTTTGCCCTACTGACGATCCAAATGAGTTTGGAACAGCGGCCCATACATTGTTCAGAGGAGATGCCATCGTCGGATTGGTTTGAGAAGCAACGGCTTGGTGAGTATGTATTGGCATCTCATTAGATGTTAGCGTATGTGAAGCTTCACCTTGGGCAGAGCCCAGCGGGATGGTTTGGGAAACATGAATGGGGACTCGGCCACGGTAATCAGGAAGTGCAAAAGTAGAAACTCCATTTCCCCCGTAGACGGTGCCGAGCAAAGAGAAAAGGGCCGGATTGCTGTTAATCGACAGTATTTGTCCTTCACAAAAAGCCCAGTTTCTGGGGGCGTAGTTATTGGCGAACAATCGAATCTCGCCCAAAAAAGGTTCTGACATGCGCTTACCTCCTGAATTGTATTTTGTTTTAAGGTCGAGGCGGGAAAGTGCCTTCTAGAGAGATAATGAACGAGATGACAGTCGAAGGCATCATGTTGTTATGAGGCTGATTTCCACCAGTTGAATATACGGCGGTGTTATTCATATTCACTGTGCTGACTCCGGTTGCAGTGGAATATATTTTGCGTGGTGAATCAGCCCATGTTGCATTCGTTGGAGTCGAGGAGATCGTGGAGGAGTCCGAGGCTGTGTATACCTGATGCGTATGTGCCGGAAGTTGATTTGAATTTAGTGTAACCTCCTGAGCCCCTGCTTTTTGTCCCCTTGCATACGCAGTACTTGGATGAACGGCAACTCTGCCCTGTAAGTCGGGCAAGGCAAAGGTGTTCTGGCCATCTCCGCCATAAAGCGTACCGAGTAGGGTGTATAGAGCTTCATTTCCAGCAATAGATAGTATTTGTCCATTACACAATGCCCACCCTTGAGGGGCAAAATTTCCCGCAAACATACGAATTTCACCTAAAAAAGCTTCACTCATTTGTTCTCACCTCGCCAAATTATGATTCAGACCTACTTTGTTTTTGAAGCACGCCATTCCATTACCTGATGAATACCCTCGCTGTGTACAGGAACAAACTCAAGCTTCTGGTACAAACTCAATGCCCTGTTCATAGGAAGTACGCTTAAACGAACAGCTGCATTGGCATGAGTTGCCCGATGTTGTAAATCCATGATCAAACGAGTCCCTATGCCTTGATTGCGGTACTCCGGAAGAAGAGAAATATCAATTAGCACCCATCTTGCTCCCTGATCAAGCACATATATTTGACCGACAGGCGCACCATTGTAACGGACGATCATACGAATGGCATCTGGGTAAGAAGAAGCATAAGACATGGTTTGAGCTCTCCATTGCATACGCAAAAACTGCTCCTGCTCTTCTACTCCCCAGCCCCAATTTTGTAATTCGTCTGCTCGAGTCAATGAATACAATTGAAACAAAAAGATCTCATCTTCAGGTCTTGCTGCAACTGTATCAATCAATGTTTATTTTCTCCCTTATTTAAGAGTAGGGGCTGCAACATCGTTGTCATAATTTGTTTATAACAGATGGGAAAGGGGCTGTCATTAAAATTTTGTGATTTTATATCGAATAATGGCGAATTATGTTTCTGAGATTATGGAATTAGAATATGAAAGGTAGATTGAAGTGGGCTAAAAGTCTTTACATTGTGAGAAAAGTCCCTAATTTTATATTTACCTTAATGAGAGTCTCGTTTATGATGAAAGTAATTTCCATTTCCTTCATTCACAAAGCCATCATCGGGAAATGAATAAGGCAATGAGTGAACTAGCCAAATACACTTAAATATGGGGGGCGGGTATGTTTTCAAGAAAAAGAGGGTTGAATCGTTTCATTCAGAGTTCGTTGGCAGGCATGTTGCTTTTTAGTTCTATTAGCGGTGGGATTTTCTCTTCCAAAGTTAACGCTGCTAATTGGAGTAATGTGCATCACGTACCGGGTAGTCTGCAGACATTTGTGGAGTACGGCAATGGTAAATGGATGTCGCTGGGTTATTATCTAGACTATCATGTGTCTACTGATGCTGTGACATGGGATAATCGTAATCTTGGGATGACATTAGAACCTTCTAATGTCAAATTTCTGAATTCAACTTGGTATCTTACTGGATCCGATGGGGTTTATAAAACCAATGATCCCGTAACAGCCTGGACATCTTTGGATGCAACGTTAAAAAACACACATATCAATGATATTGCTTACAGTGCGGACACCAATCGTTATGTATTAGCGGGACAAGACAAATTGTATTCATTCATAGGAAATAGCAAACCGGAAGTGGTGTATACCGACAATTCAGTCCCTAATTTCTACAGGGTAACGTACGGTGATGGGGTGTATATTGCCACAACCTATATGGATGGAGAAGCCACCAAAATTTATCGATCGACTGATGGATTAAGTTGGGCGCAAGTCTACACAACGAATCGAGGCCAAGCGATTTTTGATATTGCGTACGGAAATCATGTGTTTGTAGCGGTAGGAGAAGCCGGTCAGGCCTACGTGTCTAATGATGGCATATCCTGGACGAAGGCAACGGTTCTGAATTACAACGGAATGGGCCTAGCCTCAGTGACCTATGCCGCAGGTAAATTTTATACAGTCAGCACAAATGAAAGAGTAGCAAGCTCACGAAATGGAGTTGATTGGCTTGAGGAATGGAGTAAGGCTTCCTCGTCCATTGATTTTGCTGACATTGGTATAGGTGGAGGACGAGCAGTCGCCGTAGGCTATGACAATCTAACTTATGACGGTCATATTAAATCAGCTCCTGTCCCAGTGGTAAACAGCGTGACGGTCAGCCCGGCCAATGCAACTGTGGTGCAGGGAGGAACGGAACAGCTGACTGCAACGGTGGATGTCAGCGGCGGTGCAGCCCAAACGGTAACATGGAGCAGCAGTGACTCGAGTGGCAATGTGACCGTGGATGGGAACGGAAAGGTGAGTGTGGCTTCTAACACCGTGCCGGGCCAGTACACGGTTACGGCAACTTCGACCGTGGACAGCACGAAGTCCAGCAGTGCCACGATTACAGTCACCGCGGCGGCAGTGGTAAACAGCGTGACAGTTTCTCCGGCCAATGCAACCGTCGTGCAGGGAGGAACGGAGCAGCTGACTGCAACGGTGGATGTCAGCGGCGGTGCAGCCCAAACGGTAACATGGAGCAGCAGTGACTCGAGTGGCAATGTGACCGTGGATGGGAATGGAATGGTGAGTGTGGCTTCTAACACCGTGCCGGGCCAGTACACGGTTACGGCAACTTCGACCGTGGACAGCACGAAGTCCGGCAGCGCTACGATTACAGTCACCGCGGCGGCAGTGGTAAACAGCGTGACAGTTTCTCCGGCCAATGCAACCGTCGTGCAGGGAGGAACGGAGCAGCTGACTGCAACGGTGGATGTCAGCGGTGGTGCAGCCCAAACGGTAACATGGAGCAGCAGTGACTCGAGTGGCAATGTGACCGTGGATGGGAATGGAATGGTGAGTGTGGCTCCTAACACCGTGCCGGGTCAGTACACGGTTACGGCAACTTCGACCGTGGACAGCACGAAGTCCGGCAGCGCCACGATTACAGTCACCGCGGCGCCAGTGGTAAACAGCGTGACGGTTAGCCCGGCCAATGCAACTGTGGTGCAGGGAGGAACGGAACAGCTGACTGCAACGGTGGATGTCAGCGGCGGCGCGGCGCAAACAGTAACGTGGACCAGCAGTGACTCGAGCGGCAATGTGACCGTGGATGCAAATGGATTGGTGAGTGTGGCTTCTAACACCGCGCCGGGCCAGTATACGGTTACGGCAACATCAACCGTGGACAGCAGTAAGTCCGGCAGCGCCACGATTACAGTCACCGCGGCGCCAGTGGTAAACAGCGTGACGGTCAGTCCGGCCAATGCAACCGTAGTGCAGGGAGGAACGGAACAGCTGACTGCAACAGTGAATGTCAGCGGCGGCGCGGCCCAAACAGTAACATGGAGCAGCAGTGACTCGAGTGGGAATGTGACCGTGGATACGAACGGAAAGGTGAGTGTGGCTTCTAACACAACCCCGGGCCAGTACACGGTTACGGCAACATCAACCGTGGACAGCAGTAAATTCGGCAGCGCCACGATTACAGTCACCGCGGCGCCAGTGGTAAACAGCGTGACGGTCAGCCCGGCCAGTGCAACTGTGGTGCAGGGAGGAACGGAACAGCTGACTGCAACAGTGGATGTCAGCGGCGGCGCGGTGCAAACGGTAACGTGGAGCAGCAGTGACTCGAGCGGCAATGTGACCGTGGATGCAAATGGATTGGTGAGTGTGGCTTCTAACACCGCGCCGGGCCAGTATACGGTTACGGCAACATCAACCGTGGACAGCAGTAAGTCCGGTAGCGCCACGATTACAGTCACCGCGGCGCCAGTGGTAAATAGCGTGACGGTTTCTCCGGCCAATGCAACTGTGGTGCAGGGAGGAACGGAACAGCTGACTGCAACGGTGGATGTCAGCGGCGGTGCAGCCCAAACGGTAACATGGAGCAGCAGTGACTCGAGTGGCAATGTGACCGTGGATGCAAATGGATTGGTGAGTGTGGCTTCTAACACCGCGCCGGGCCAGTATACGGTTACGGCAACATCAACCGTGGACAGCAGTAAGTCCGGCAGCGCCACGATTACAGTCACCGCGGCGCCAGTGGTAAACAGCGTGACGGTTTCTCCGGCCAATGCAACTGTGGTGCAGGGAGGAACGGAACAGCTGACTGCAACAGTGGATGTCAGCGGCGGCGCAGCCCAAACGGTAACATGGAGCAGCAGTGACTCGAGTGGCAATGTGACCGTGGATGGGAATGGAAAGGTGAGTGTGGCTCCTAACACTGCCCCGGGCCAGTATACGGTTACGGCAACCTCAACCGTGGACAACACGAAGTCCGGCAGCGCTACGATTACAGTCACTGCGGCGCCAGTGGTAAACAGCGTGACAGTTTCTCCGGCCAATGCAACTGTGGTGCAGGGAGGAACGGAACAGCTGACTGCAACGGTGAATGTCAGCGGCGGCGCGGCGCAAACGGTAACGTGGGGTAGCAGTGACTCGAGTGGCAATGTGACCGTGGATGGGAATGGAATGGTGAGTGTGGCTTCTAACACAACTCCGGGCCAGTACACGGTTACGGCAACTTCAACCGTGGACAGCACGAAGTCCGGCAGCGCCACGATTACAGTCACCGCGGCGCCAGTGGTAAACAGCGTGACGGTCAGCCCGGCCAGTGCAACCGTAGTGCAGGGAGGAACGGAACAGCTGACTGCAACGGTGGATGTCAGCGGCGGCGCGGTGCAAACGGTAACGTGGAGCAGTAGTGACTCGAGTGGCAATGTGACCGTGGATGGGAACGGAAAGGTGAGTGTGGCTTCTAACACCGTGCCGGGCCAGTACACGGTTACGGCAACTTCGACCGTGGACAGCACGAAGTCCGGCAGCGCCACGATTACAGTCACCGCGGCGCCAGTGGTAAACAGCGTGACGGTCAGTCCGGCCAATGCAACCGTCGTGCAGGGAGGAACGGAACAGCTGACTGCAACAGTGAATGTCAGCGGCGGCGCGGCCCAAACAGTAACGTGGACCAGCAGTGACTCGAGTGGCAATGTGACCGTGGATGGGAATGGATTGGTGAGTGTGGCTCCTAACACTGCCCCGGGCCAGTATACGGTTACGGCAACTTCAACCGTGGACAGCACGAAGTCCGGCAGCGCTACGATTACAGTAGTCAGTGATATTGATGTGTATACGGTAACGATAAGCCATTTGAATGGCGGCCATATAACAGCTACCCCTTCTGTTGCTTCAGCAGGTAGTGTTATCAGCTTGAACACTGTACCGGATTTTGGTAAGAGACTGAAAGTTGGATCACTGAAATACACTTTCAATTCCACAGACTTCCCCATCACAGATGGAAGCTTTGTCATGCCAAGTGGGGATGTAACCATTAGTGCTGAGTTTGAGGATATATCAGAAAGTTTGCCTGTATTGAGTATTGTTGCACCTTCCTTTACGCCTGTAACAGTTGGTTACGAACAGCCTCCAGCAAAAAAATTGATCATCAGGAATACAGGGATGGTCGATACTACGATCAACAGTCTTACATCCAGTGAACCCGGCAAATTTATCGTTGAGGGGAATGGAGGAATTGTAGCTGCAGGTGAAAGTATCGACAGTTGGACGGTACGTCCTGTGACAGGCTTACCAGCAGGAACCCATTCTTCAGTAATAACGGCTGTTTATGGGAATGGAGAGATAGCAACTGCTAACCTGGTGTTGACCGTAAATCCTCCAAGCAGCTCAGGCGGTGGGGAGAATCCAGGAAATTCAGGCAATAACGGTAGCGCTGGTGGTTCTCAAGGCAGCGGAACACCGTCTCCGAATCCGTCACAACCGGATCCAGGTGGTGTGCCTGTAATGATCAATGGCAAGTCAGAGAATATCGGCAAGCTGGAAACGAAGGTCGTTGACCATCGAAAAATAACAACCATTACTCCTGACCCAGATAAACTGATAGAGTGGTTAGAGAGAGAAGGTAAGAATGCCGTAGTTACTATTCCAGTTGATGTTTCATCTGACTCCATTGTGGGACTGCTGACAGCTAATGTTGTTAAAAGGATGGCAGATCAATCAGCCGTATTGGAGCTGGTTACCCCAATGGCTTCTTACAGAATACATGCGGATCAATTCCCAATTGTAGCTATAGCGGACCAACTTGGGGCAGATGCTTCGTTATCTGAAGTGACGATTGAAATCATGATGTCTAAAGCCCTATCATCAGAAACAAGCCTTGCCCAAAGTGTGTTGAATCGAAAAGGAGTTTCACTTTTAGTGGAGCCTGTTCATTTTACCTTAATGGCTGAGTTTAACGGTGCAAAAATAGAATTAAATCGCTTCACTCGTTATGTTGAACGGGTTATTCCTATTCCAGAGACAGTGGATCCGAATCAAATCACGACAGGGATTGTTGTAGGATTGGATGGTTCCACTCATCATGTACCGACATATGTACAGAAAAAAGACAATCGTTATTATGCAGTGGTTAACAGCTTGACCAATAGTATGTACACCTTGGTCTGGCATCCAGTCGAGTTTGCTGATGTGACAGATCATTGGGCACAGCATGCAATCAATGACATGGGATCACGAATGATTGTTACTGGGATGGGCCAGAATTTATTCGAACCGAATAGGGATATTACGCGTGCAGAGTTCGTGGCTATGGTTGTACGGGCACTTGGTTTGATGCCGGTAAATGGCGAAATTTCGTTTGTGGATGTAAATAAGTCCGATTGGTTTGCTGATTATATCCAAACTGCTCATGATTATCAGTTAATTGAGGGTTATAGTGGTTCTCGGTTCGCACCCATGGACACGATTACTCGAGAACAAGCTATGACTATCATTGCCAAAGCAATGAATATCACGGGCATCAATCCTGACTTATCTCCTGAGCGAGTAAACAGACTGCTAGATGGCTATAAAGATGCAGCATCGATTTCAAGCTATGCTCGAGATCATATAGCCGCAGGTTTAGACCTGAATATTATAAATGGTAGAACAACCAATACCATTCAACCAAAGAGCAAAATCACTCGTGCTGAAGTTGCTACACTACTTCAGAAATTACTCAGGAAGTCGGATTTGATTCAATAATTTAAGAAAACTAAAGGATCAGGCCCTAGCGGTCTGATCCTTTAGTTTTGTGAATTACTTCAAAACCTAGAGGTTTTGTCCAAGTCTCTGATGAATCGCAATACACGGATGGCGATATGCTATACCGACGTTCACCCTATTTCAGAGTCCCTACATTGCATACTTTACAAGCACCCAACAGAACAGAGCCATAAACCAAGAAACAAACCCGAATACCATCACGATTTTGTTCTCGCTCCAGCCATACTTGAGACTGAAGTGGTAGTGGATAGGCGTCATCCGGAACAACCGCAGCTTGGTGCGCTTGTAATACCATACCTGCAGAATGACGGAAAGCTGTTCAGCCAAATAGATGAAGAACAGAAGCGGAATCAGAATTTCGACCTTCTCAATGACGGCCAGAAACGACAGGGACCCGCCAATGGCCAGTGATCCAGTATCACCCATGAACGCTCGGGCAGGATAAATATTATAGAGCAGCAGGCCGAGCAGACAGCCAATCATGACCAGCGAGAACATCTGCACCTCGGGTTTATCGGAGATCAGAAAGAAGAAAAAGTAGGTAGGTATCGCCACATTGATTAACAGCCCGTCCAAACCATCGGTAAAGTTGATGGCATTAGCCGACCCTACAATGAATAATAGCATGACGATGATGTATACGCTGACAGGCAGATGAAGCTGAAATCCATGGAATAGCGTGATCTCACTTGTCAGCGAGAAGGACTGGAATAACACATACAGCAGTATACCGGTAAACAGGAACTGGAGCACGAGTTTCATGCGTCCGGAAATACCGGAGGGGTCCTGCCAGGCTGCTTTTTTGAAATCATCCATAAACCCGATGGAGCTGAACAAGAGAAAGGATGAGCACAAAAAAACCGTAAGTGGCGCAGGATGAAACTGCAGTGACATGGCCACGCCAACCAGCAGAATAAGCCCAGCCATTAACGGCGTCCCGCGTTTGGCCTGATGATCGGGAGGCAGCTCGGTCCGTATCGGCTGTGTAAGCTTTAAGGTGCGTAATGCCCAGATGAGCAGTGGCGTAAAGAGTGTCACCAGCAGGAATGATAGTCCGGATACGCCCAGAATTCCGTTCATAAGATACACATCACTTTCTATCGATTTCGTATTAGTACATTGTATTTCGATGAAATGGACAAATATTCCTTCTGATTTCTAGAATTGGTAGGGTACGTCAATGGACAATTGTAATACCATGGCCGTCATTTCCCATGGAGTGTAGGGATCCCCCTTCAAGATCCACCACAAGATGGTCTCGTGAAACGAGGAGCTGCAGTAACAATTACGTATACTCTATTCTTTAGGTAAGAATGCCACTGAACGCAGATGGATATATATCTTAAGTTGTGAGTTATTCGAAGACGGCGTGTAACATCAAAATCGATTTGCTACGCTACTCGTTATCATGTTACACGGAAAGTGCAGTACGAAGATTTCGCTTGCACTGCATCTTCGTGTTTGAAGTAAGGTGAGAAATGAAGTAGCCATGGCTACTCTAATTATGGTTTAATCTATTTAATGGCTAAAAGCATTTTAAACCCCTAAATGTAATATTACTGAGTTGAATGGGGTTGGATCATAAAGGATGGACAGCACCGAAAGTATCGGGAGCTTACAACGTCGATTACGGCGATTGTGAGCTCTTTTTGCTTTCCAATAATTAGGTTGCTGCTATAATGGGAGGGTGAGAATGTACCGAATCCATTCGACAGTTGCATACACTTTTTGAAGGAACGAAGATTCATGTTGATAGCATGTTGATGAAAGAGTGCAGCTTGTTTAAGAATGAAGTTAACATGCAGGATCACATTCCAATCTATTCATGGAATGAGTCGATAAAAAGGTCTTTCGTTCATGCACTGCAGCTTCGAGGTTATAGCAAAAAAACGATAAAAGCTTATTGTAGTCAAGTCCATCGATTTGATGCTTTTGTACAGCAGCAAAATAATGGGATGGATCACGAGAAAATGATTCAGAGTTATTCCTTGCACTTGCTTCATAGGAAATGTTCCCATTCCTATGTTAATCAAGCGCTCAGCGCGATCAAATTCTACGCTCATAAAGTATTATTGCATGAGGAAACCGTCTCTATGTTCGCCCTAAGAAAGAAAAGAAGTTGCCGAATGTGTTATCGATGAACGAAGTGATGTTAATCTTAAAAGCACTCCATAATTTAAAACATCGTGCGATCCTATACCTTACCTATTCCTCAGGATTACGGGTAGGGGAAGTGGTCCGTTTGAAAACTCAAGACATTGATTTCGAGCGAAAGACACTTCGAGTTTCTCAAGGCAAAGGTCGAAAGGACCGTCTTACGCTGTTATCCGATTCAGCTATTGATATTGTTCAACCGTATTTACAACAAGAAAAGCCTGAGATGTGGATGTTCCCAGGTCAACACCCAGAGCGCCATATGACTGAACGAACTGTTCAAAAAGTGTTCGAACAAGCACGTGCTGCCTCTGGAATCCAGAAAAAGGTTAGTATTCACGCCTTACGCCATTCATTCGCCACACATCTATTGGAAGGTGGAATTGACATTCGCTTCATTCAAGAGTTGCTCGGTCATCAAAGTGTACGCACCACCGAAAGGTACACACATGTGAGTGTGAAGGACATAAGAAGGATTAAAAGTCCGTTAGATCAAATGGAAGAGGAGTCGTAAACTTGGTTGTTGAAGGTGTGTTCACGAAGTTCGTAAACATCTCAAGAGATGATAATTTTGCGAAGTTCGTGAAAAAGATGTTATGTGAAATTCCTGAAAGAACTAAACTCATAGAAATCAGGTGAAATCCATGATTAACCTAATGGACTATAAAGATCGAAAGGAAATAATGAATTTGCTAGCTGAATGTATGTATCCAGATAATAACCGAGTAATTCAAGAATATGAACGATATAAGAATGATAAATCAAGAATATTACTGGGAAGAATGGAAAATCATGAATTAGTCGGACTTATCGGAATTATTTATCAAACAGATTATGAAATTGAATTAAAACATATAGCAATAAAATCTAACAATAGAAGAAAAGGATTAGGAAAGAAATTAATAATGGAATTTATGGAAGAGAATCTTATAAGAAGAATGGAAGCCGAAACCGATAAGAATGCAGTGAACTTTTACAGAAAGATCGGTTTTAACATTACAAGTTTAGGAGAGAAGTATCCTGGAGTAGAACGATTTAAATGCACATTGAATAAGGAATGATTTTGAAAGTATATTCAGGAAGTCAGGAACTTCACATAACACCATGTTCCCACTTCGGTTCCTACGGAACCTTGGTCTGCCCGAGGAATTTCGAAGAAGAGGATTCTGTCAGACACACCTGCACCAACTAACCGCATCGCGGCCGCTCTTCAGGCTTAAGTCGGTGAGGCGTCGGGAACACACAAACGTTAGCCGAAATTCTTGCAAATAAAAGGAGAAATAAAAATGCCTAGTATATTTCTTAGTCATACAAGTATTGACAAGCCATTTGTAGAAAAACTTGCAAGAGATTTAAAAAGAATAGGTGTTAATGTTTGGTTTGATAAGTGGGAAATAAAAATCGGTGATTCTATTACATGGAAAATTGAAGAGGGAATTAGAGAGAACGAATTTCTAGGGATAGTATTATCACCAGAGGCGCTTAATTCAGAGTGGGTTAAGAGTGAGCTAGGGGCTGCATGGGTAAAGCAAATGCAAACAAAAAAAGTTTTTGTCTTGCCGATTTTTTATAGAGAATGTCAGATACCATATTTTTTATCAGATCGCAGATTTGCAGATTTCAGAAGTGATTATGAAAGTGGTTTTAGTGAATTAGCTACTATATTTGGCATTGAAGAAACAGAAGCAATAACACAAGATAACTGGAGAAAGTTTGTAAAAAACAAGAAAGTTAATTGGAAAAAATATAAAATTAAAGAATTTGAACAATTAGTAACAACATTAGTTGATAGAGCGTATGACTACAAGTGGTCTGCGTGGGTTGGTGGTACTGCCAATGAATACTCCATAACTTTTTATTGCTCTATTAAACAGGAGAATGCGTATTTAAGCAAATCTATCTCAATTAAGTTAGTTGGAGAAAGTAATGCTTATATGGTAAGTTTTAAGAATGAATCAAATCCTAATAACATTAAAGTAAGTGATTTCGATACATACATTGGCAACTCGGTTGACGTATGTGATGAGTACGTATGGAGATTTATAGATGACTTTAATTCGGAAAATGGTACTCCAACCGGTAAGCCTTATTATCATACTGAACGATTTTCAAGAGGTAATGAAATCCATGAAGCAGCAAAAGAGATCATTAATAAGTTTAATTGGTACAAAGGAGATAAGTTGTAAGTGGTGCAAAGAAGAAAAGAACATCGGCTAACAAAGTATTCACGCGTTGTTCTAATGCCCTCGGCCCGCAGGAGATTTTGGCAGGGGAGTAGTTTCAGCGGACAAGTCCTGCGAGCCTAAGTCTGACGACCCGTTCCCTCCGGTCACTTAAGGCTCTCGGTTCGTGAATACCCAAACGTTATCCGAAATACTTGAAAAATAAGGAGATTAATACGATATGTATATTGAATTTGAAACATTTGAAAACGGATTAATGAAAATTGAAATTTCACCTCAAGTTAAATTGGTGACATATGGTAGGCTGTTCGAATTCCCAGAGATAAAGCTTGATGAATATACTCCAATATATCACTCTATAAAACTTGTATATCCACTTGATCTTATTGAATTGGAATACTCTTTAACCGAGGAGATTGAGAATCAAATTAAAGCTAAATACTATGTAGAAGATAATCAAATAATAATTGCAAGTTTAAACATTACTGAATTTCCAGATGATTGGAAAGAGGAGATGGAAACATCATGGTTTAATTGGTTAGATGTTCTAGATGGGGATCACGCTATAATTGGTGCAAGGGCAGATCAAATAGTTGATGAAGATGTTTACAATGAACATTTTCATTTTGGAAGTTTATACTATATACAACGGTTAGATGTTCACCCTAATTTTAGAGGGGAAGAGATCGGAATAAAGTTGATTAACCATACATTCAAGTATTTATTAAGAAATGCTCAAGGTATTGTTTTCTTAATTGCTAAGCCAATGCAGTCAAAGCTTTCAGAATCTCAGTTAGACTTTAACAGTTCAAGTGGACTATCAAGATATTACAAACGGTGTGGTTTTAAGAGGGTAACAAAAGAAAGAAGTAAATCTATTTTAATGGAAGTACAAGTAAACAAAATGAAAATTTGAAAGCAAATCGAAGAAGTCAAGTACTTCGTCTAACATAATATTCAAGCTGCGCTCCTGACGGAGCTTGGTCTGCAAGATGTATTTCAGAGATGGATTTCAGCAGACAACCCCTTTGGGGTTCATGAATACAGGAACGTTATGTGAAATAGCATTGAAATACAAATCTTTTAGGGAGATTTTAAAAATGAAAGCAATAGGAACTATAACAACAAAAGCGATCTACTCTGACGCCAATAGATTCTACAGATATTATTTAGAAAAGAGTGCTGTAGATAAAGTTGAAGGACGTCAAAAAACGGCAACAATCATTATGTTGAATCCTAGTTACGCTAATGAATACAAATTAGATCTATCTATAATGAAAGTTTTTAATATGCTTCTTGATAAGGGCTATACAACTTTAAGGGTAGTTAATTTATTTGCTTTTGTTGCTCCAAAGCATTCAGCTCTTGTTAGCACGATAGCTAATACGGGGAGAAGGAATGATAAGTGGATTACAAAAGCATTTAAAAATATCGATCTATTAATAATTGCATGGGGGTCTGATGAGAACAAATATAAAAAAAGAAAATGTGAGGTACATAAAATTATCAAAAACATAAACAAAAAAGAAAAGCCGAAGCAAATTAAATGCTTTATCGATGAACAAAAACGTAAGGGAAGACATCCAAGTAGATTAGGTGAATTGAAACTTGTAGATTACTCATAGAAGTACGCTACATCACATAACATAATATTCTCGCATCGGACATTCGTCCTCGGTCCGGCAGGAGCCGGACACATCCGACTACGTCGGACGTCGTGAATACAGAAACGTTAGATGAAATTCTACTAAGGGCGATGAAATTCTTGAAAAGTAAAAAATTAAAAATAAGTGCTGCTTATTATTATCTTGGACTTGCTATTGGATTAATTAAAAGAGATCAAGTAATCGATTGGGCTGATGATTGTTTAGAAAAATATGAAGTGCCATATGAACTCATTGAATTATCTTTGTCCCAGGAAAAAGGTCTTGATGAAATCCTTTCTTTACTGAAATTAATCTATAACAAATTTGAACTTAGAACACCTTTATTTATAATCCTTTATGAAATTAGGTTGAAGTATCTAAAAAATGAGATTACAAAGGATCAAATGTTTTCATACATATCTAGCTTGTTAATTCAGGGAAGTGCTATTGGAGATGATGAAGAAACACTGAAATTATTAGACATTATAGAAGATCGATATTATTTAGCCTCTCAAGGAATCTATGGTAGTGAAGAAGAAGTAATTGAATCAACACTTGAAGAATTGAGGATTTTCGAAACAGCATATAATGATTTTAGTGAGCTACTCAAGGAAGAGTAGAACTTCATCTAACATTATATCCACGCATTGGAACCTGACGGCGCCTCGGTACGCCCGAAGAGATTGACAGAGAAGTAGAATCAGGCGGGACACATCCGCACCGACTAACTGCATCGCGGCCCTCCCGTAGGTCGCTTAAGTCGGTGGGACGTCGTGGATACGGCAACGTTAGCTGAAATTCGACAAACCGATAAATAGAGATTTTGGAGTTGAACAATTATGGAAAGATTGAGTGGAAAAGAAGTGAATAGTGTGGTCGCTTATATTGGAGTCAGCGGTGGCTACTTAGGAAACTTTTCATACGCCTCTCACGCTGAATTCTATCCTGCATATTGTGGTTTAGATATTGATCCTAATGAATTTAATGGAACAACAAGAGAAAGATTTATAGCAATATTATCTCAAGCAGATCCATTAGTTCAGTCAAAAATTATACAAGGAGTAATCGACAAATATCCTTTAGAACATTTTGAGGATCGGTTTACTGATGGGCATTTAACTGAAGGAGAATTCAAACAAAAACAAAGAATTCATGCAAGCATGTTATCATGGATACCTGATTTAAAGGGCAAAGGATTACTTGCCGTACAAGATTTAACGTATAACTACCAATTTGTACAAGAGACATTAGACCACTGTCAGACATTGATTTCGGAACATGATTGTAGAAGTGCTGTCGATAGGGCGCATACTGCCTTACATGGATATTTAAAAGAAACTTGTAATAATGCAGGGCTTACGATTACTGAAAACAATCCAAAAATACAAGACTATTGGAGTAAATTGAAACAAGAACATCCGAGTATTCTGATAGATAATGCAGAAAGCCATCTTCCTATCAATCAAATTATCAATGCAATTGGGAAGCTTTTAGAAAATTTAAATGGGATAAGAAACAATAGATCATACTCTCACCCTAATGAACAAATCATAGGAGAGCCTGAAGCTAAACTTGTAATAAATTTATTCAGAAGTATTTTGCAGTATATCGATTCTAAAGTATGAATTTTTGAGAGCGATATCAAGAAGTGTCGAACATCAACTAACATAATATTCAAGCAGCAGCTCCTTCGGAGCCTTGGTCTGTGGATGGATTTCGAAGAGGGATTTCAGCAGACAACCCCTTTGGGGTTCGTGAATACAGGAACGTTAGATGAAATCGGCCAAATCAAAAGTTGTTAAAATATTTACTAAACCGCATTTATTAAGATGAATGGAGAGTGAGTACATTGAGTACATATCAAAATAAATTAGTGGCTTTCATCGATATTTTGGGCTTTTCAAATCTAGTTAAAGAAAGTGAAACTAATGATAGTAAAGCACAGATGTTACTAAGTTCCCTTAAAGACATAGAGAGTTTTATTAAGCGGGAAGAAGAACTTTACCAATTTTCAGAAGATGTCGGTAATAATACTGTGTCAAAGCTAAAAGTAAACTATACTCAATTCTCAGACAGCATCATTTTAAGTACAGACATTGTTGTACCAGAAATAGATGGTCTTAAATTTCATAATATCAACAATATAATGAATATGTGTAGTTTACTTTCTTATTTGCAAGCTAGATTTTTAAACGAAGGAGTACTACTGCGAGGTGGTTTAACGTGGGGACCGATATTCCATGAAAAAAATATATGCTTTGGTCCTGCTTTTATTAAAGCTTATCTTTTAGAAAACCAATTAGCTAGCACCCCTAGAATCGTAATAGATCCAAATATCATAAGCTTGACTTTGATACCAACTGAATATGAAGATTATGATCTTTATCCTTACTTGATGGAAAATACCTTTAAAGGAAATATGTTTTTAGAAGATGAATCGGATGGACACTATTTTATAAATTTTATGCTTTTGAAAACTTTCAAAAATAATGCTGAATCGGTGCTTGAACAAATTAATAGAAGTATAAATGGTATGAATGCTCAAGATAAAGAACAGAAGAAGATAATTGAAAAGCGTCAATGGGTCATCAAAGAAATCAATAAATTTTTAGAAAATAGAAATAAGTAGTTACAAAATAAATTCTGAGTATATTCGTAGAAGTACCGACATCATCTAACATAATATTTACGCTGCGGTCCATCCGGCCCTGGGTCCGACATTCGTCGGACACCCGGCATACGCCGGGTCGTGAATACAAGAACGTTATAAGAAATCGGCGAAGGGCATTTAAAATCATTTGAGTTGGTGATTTCAATGAAGGATCCAATCGTTATTGAGCGATACAGCTATAATTGGCCGAATCTATTCAATGAATTACAAACCAAGATCACGACAATGATTGGCTCTGACATACTAAGAATTGATCACCAACTGCAGTAACTGGATTAGCTGCAAAGCCCATCATTGATATTCAAATATCTGTTAAGAATTTAGTGTTCATGGAGAGTGTTGCATCCGGCCTTGCATCATTAGGCTTCCGATATCGTCTGGATAATGATGACTTGTCGGTCCGAACGCTTCTCTGATCCAGGGCGACCTCGTAGCGGCCATACGTCGGCTGAAGGTTCTGCATGAAGGGGAGATTGAAGTTGCCGGGCCGGAGTTGGCGCACAGTCTAACGGAGCTCGGTCTCGTTGATGAGTATCGCCTCTATCTCCATCCAGTCGTGCTGGGTCGCGGCAAGCCGTTCTTCGCCGGTCCGCGGCCGCCGCTGCGCCTTGTGGCAAGCGATCGAATTGGCGAGCAGGTGATCAGGTTGACCTACGTTCCAGCTTAGTTTTATGGTTGACCCAGCGGCCTAAAAAGGAACGATATAAATATAGGGAATTAACTAGGCTGCCATGAATCTGTAAAGGCAGTCTCGTTAAGCTTTAGAGCAGAATTGCTCAATAACCTGATGATATTGATGAAGCGTCCCTAGTGTCTTTTACTTCGTAAGCGCTAACCAATCAAACGGACAATTAAGCAATTTATGAGAAACTTAATAAACTCCAAAATGTTATACTTGGGAATAAAGGGTTTGCATGAAAAGGGGGATAATTACGATGGCTATTACAACCTTGAGGACTTGTAAAAATGGTCACGACTACTATAAAAGCTCTGATTGCCCAACTTGCCCTATATGTGAGGCAGAAAGAGAGATCGAAAGTGATTTTCTCTCCAAGATAGGTGCACCTGCCCGAAGGGCTCTTGAACGGAACGATATTACCTCACTCCAACGCCTGTCAGAGTATGCTGAGTCGGATATCTTGAAGCTACATGGTGTCGGTCCCAGTACGATCCCAAAGCTAAGAATGGCATTAGAGAAGTTTGGTTTATCATTTAAGAAATAGAAATAACATGTCATTCAGATTAGCCATTACTCCAGTTCGATCAATCAGAAATAACCTGTGCCTAAAGAAAAAATCTCTGAATCGTATCACAACTCATTAAGTTAACGGAATACGATAGTTCTATAATAAGACCTGAGAGCCACTCAAGAAAATGGGTGGCTCTCTTTGCCGGAGAGCTGGCTCATAATGCCGGAGACGTGGCTCTCACTCACCGGAATGCTGGCTCAATATGCTCCGGAGTATTCAGCCAAAACTGATTTCATATGGGAAATTATGAAGAAGGCGAAAAAATGGAGCCAAAAAAGCGGATGGAACCCCATTAAAACAAATTTGTAAGTGAATCGGAGAAGCGCCGACATCTTATAACGATGTATTCACGCATCGGGGCCGGCCCCTCGGTCCGCCAGATGGTTTTCGAGGAAGTGGATCAGGCGGACACACCTGCGAGGCTAAGTCCAGTCGGACCCGGTCACTTCGTGACCTTAAGCCACTCGGCGTCGTGAATACGGGAACGTTATCCGAAACCCCCTAAATCTTATAAAACATAAGAAAGAGTATATCTACATAAAACCCATGCAAAGGAAGATGAGAAACATGGATAAAGGGAGAATTATATTTTTGAATGGTATAACAAGTTCAGGTAAAACTTCTATAGTAGAAGCTATGCAATCTTACTCTGAACCATTTTTTTATGTAGTTGCCAATGATCTTTTTGAAAATACGATTGGTGATAAACATCTGCAGACAGACTACTGGAAGTATCTAAGTGAAGTAATAATTATGATGTATCACACTGCAAAATTATTTTCGGATAATGGAAAGAATGTTTTAATCGATGGGATACTTGTTGAAAGGCCTGAGTTAAAGCCACATTATGATAAAGTCAAAGATATTTTTAATGGGTATCCTTTGGAAATAGTTGAGGTGTACTGTCCTTTAGATCTTTGTCGTAAACGAAATATAGAACGTGGTGATAGAAGAGAAGAACAATCAGATGAGCAAAATAAAATAATGTCACAAAACATTCGCTATAGCTGCTCAGTCGATACAAGTTTGAATTCACCAGAAGAATGTGCAGAAATTATTATTACATCATTATTCAAAAAGAACGATAAATAATCGTAAATATTATTGATAGTGAATCAAAGAAGCCGGGGCATCGGATAACAATGTGTTCCAGCTCCCCGGCTGCCGCCGCTCGGTCTACCTGAGGTATTTCGAGGAAGCGGATTCAGGCAGGCACATCGATTCCCCCTAAGATAAGAGCTATCTAAGGGGAATCGACGTCAGGAACACACGAACGTTAGGTGAAATATTCAAATTGCATGATTAAAACAATATTAATGGATTGAAGGGGAATAACGTGAATATTATTCAAACCCAAAATCATGAATTAATTAGTGAACTTAACCGAGAAGTGCAGGATATTCACGCTCAAATGTATCCGAACCATTTTAAAGAATATGATCAGGTGACTATAAGTGCGTTTTTTAAATCAATTATGACCAAGCCTAATTTTCAATTTTATGTTATTGAAGAGCAAGAACAAAAACTAGGTTACATATGGATTGAAATAAGGGAATATCAAGAAAACCCCTTTCGAAAATCATATAAAGCAGTATACATACATCAATTGACTATCATTAAAGCGTATCGAAATAAAGGACTTGGGAAGAAGCTACTAAACAAAGTTTACGAGATTGCAGTTCAAAACAAGATCAATAAAATAGAAGTAGACTACTGGGCAAAAAATGAAGTTGCAAGGAACTTTTATAATAAGAATGAATATGTGGCATACAGAGAATTTAGATATAAAGATTTATAAAGCAGGAATTGTTTTGAGAGTAAATCGAAGGAGCCGAATACATCACCTAACATAATATTCACGCTGCGGGCATACGC
The DNA here is from genome assembly GCF_003184205.1 of Paenibacillus sp. Cedars. Taxonomy (NCBI): domain Bacteria; kingdom Bacillati; phylum Bacillota; class Bacilli; order Caryophanales; family Paenibacillaceae; genus Paenibacillus; species Paenibacillus sp. Cedars. Next base: position 3,227,918 of record NZ_CP020866.1, on the reverse strand, counting down.
CCTGGGTCCGGCGTTCGCCGGACACCCAACATTCGTTGGGTCGTGAATACGGGAACGTTAGGTGAAATCCCCCAAGAGCTTAAAAACATTTATAGTTAGGAGATTCTATGAAGCGAACAATTATGATTAGCGATATTCATGGATGTATCGATCAATTAAATCAGATGTTGCATCTTATCAAATATAATTCGATAGATGATCAGTTGTTTTTGCTTGGTGATTATGTAGATAGAGGGCCTAATAGTAAAGCAGTAGTTGATAAAGTAATCGAATTAGTAAGTATGCATAATGCCATTGCTTTACGAGGCAATCATGACCAACGATTGGTTGATTTTATAAATAATGATAGCGCATTGATTAGATCTAAATTTATTGAACATGGGGGAATACAAACTCTCCAAAGTTATTGTGATATTAATAACATTAATGACGAAATCTCTAATGAGATATTGAGCCAGGCGAAGGATACAATTAAGACTTTTTTTGGTCACCACATAGACTTTTTAAGTGAATTACCTTTATATCACGAAGATCATGATCACATTTATGTTCATGCGGGATTGAATCCCAATTTTATAGATTGGAAGAACCAGCCAGAACATGATTTTATGTATATTAAGGATGAATTCATTCAACACACTTTTGAGGATCTAAACAAAAGAGTTGTTTTTGGACATACAAGAACTATTGATATCCATGGCACATCAGATATTTGGTTTAGTAAAGACAAGATAGGAATTGATGGCGGATGTGCATATGGAATGCAGTTGAATTGTTTAATTTTTCAAGAAGGATTGTATATAACGGAACAGATAAAGAACTGTTGAAAGTTAATTCAGGAAGTGGGGGACATCACCTAACATCATATCCACGCATCGGAGCCGGACGGCTCCTCGGTCCGCGAGAAGCGATTGGCAGGGAAACAGATTCAGCGGACACATCCGCACCGACTAACCGCATCGCGGCCGCTCCCGTAGGTCGCTTAAGTCGATGGGACGTCGTGGATACAGGAACGTTATATGTCATTGGGGCAAGAGATTGTAAAGAGTTATAAAAAAACTATTAAAACCAATATCAAACTCAAAAAATCATTTGGAATCTCCGACTACCAAGATGAATACCCAGCGAATTAATTGAGATCTCAACTATCAAGACGAATACTCAGCGAATCAATGAAGTTCTCCGATTATAAAAACATATACGTAAAAACAATAAAAGGACCTATTTGAAAGTATTACAAAGAAGGCCCTAATAACATATAACACAATGTTCACGCATCGTGGCATCCGCCTCTCGGGATCGGCATTTTTGGAAGAATCCAACTAAATAGGCAACGCTCCACCCCCATCCACCTAACCGCAGTCGCAGCCGGTCGCTCTCGTTTTGATCGCACGAGCCAGCAGCTTAAGGTGAATGAACGTCGTGAACACATACCGTTATGTGAAATTTCGAATTCTAGTCCATGTTAAGAGGTGATAGTTGTGGTAAATATAGAATTAGACTATTTTGCTATAGAATGTGCAAATGGGCACCTAAATGAATGTATAAATGATGTATGCAAGGAATGCGGTATACCGATTGAGGATCAACGACAATCTGTTGACCCGTATGTAGAATCTCGTAAATTGTTATTGGAGAATGTATTATCAGGCATTGAAAATAGAGAATCGGAATATAAAAAGTTAAAAAAAGATATTAGAAAAGGTATAAGAACTAAGAATTGCTATGAGAATGAAATGGAAAAAGTTTCGGAGTATATTAGTATATTAAGTAATGAATTAAGCTTTGACATTTTCTACTCCATAAATATGACTCAAGAGGGGATTAAGTTAGTTGAAACTGTTGAAATTATTAATGAAATAAACTCATTCATGATTAAATTATATGATCTATTATGTGAAGTCACTTTATTTGAACCTACTAAAGTATTTAGAAATATTCACAAGAGGCTTCTACTTACGGTTATTGCTTACAAGGAGTCTGTTGTAGAACTAATCATGGCAACTATTGCTATGAACGTAGACGATGCTATGAAATTGAAAGATAATTCACAAGCAAAGTTGGATAATTCAGCGCAAGAAGTAAAAATACTTGGAAGTATATTTGGTGCTCATAATATCGAAAATTTAACTGATTTGTTTCAGAATGGCGAATTGAACCACTCAGCTATATTAGGAATGGTATGGCAAACATCCAATGAAGGAACGATTGAAGAGAGAATTAGTGATGTGTGCGAGCAAACAAGTTACTATTTTCGATCAATTTTATCTAGAGATAAAGAACACTATTCAAATGATGATCTATTAAAACTGTCTACCTACAAGTATGTTGGTACTATAGCATTTGATGATGAAAGTTTCTTTAGAAAGGTAAGTATTGCATACAAAACTTATGAGAAAGCTTTCGAAAAGGATAATAGCTTAGTTTGTGGGTTTCTTAGCCGATATACTGAAAAATATAAGTATATGTACAAAAAATTAAGTGACCTTTCAATAGCATTTGGATTTGTTTTTGGTAATAATCCTTCTGATCATGTTCTTATGACAAACGGACTGAAATGGTATAAAGATCTATGTGAGGGAATATATCGTGATTCCATGATGTTTCTATTATTGGCAAATTACATAGAAAGAAACAAGAGTTTAGATATCGATGAATTAATTGAATGGACCGGATTTGGTGATATTTGTGGTCAGTTTGCATCGCTAACAAAGTTCAAGCTTAATCACTTTGTTGAAGGTGTAGATAGTATCATACGTCATTCCGAAGCTCATGTAGATTATGATATAGATATCGACAATCAAATGGTAATACTAAGGAACAGACAAAAGAAAACTAAAACTATCTCCACAAAAGAGTATAGATTTGATGATTTCTTCGACCAAATGAATCTACTATCTGAGACAGTGTTTTCATCGATTGCAGCGTTTACGGTATTCCTAATTAACAACAAGTATCAAATTGATAATGTAGACTCTTATTTTGAAGAAGATGAAGTGACAAACAAATTACTTGGAGTATATGCTGCGTTGAGTTTATTTGGTATTTTAATAGATCAAGAGAATGAGAATGACAGCGCAATGGAGTTATCTGGTGTGTATATTGGAGAAGTTGAACAGTTCTCATTCGAGTCGATTCGAGCGATTTTTGCACCATTAGTTCAGGAAAAACCTCATTTAACCGATGTTAAACTTGAATTGAGTGATCATAAAGGAGAAAAGTTTGGTCATATTGAAGTTAGAACAGACTATATAATAAAATCATTAAATGAAAACGGAATCAAAAAAGATTGTTGGGTTTTAATGTATATGCTCACTACCAAAATTGAAAGCATATATGAGTCTGATGAAGTAGAGAATAAGAACGATAATAGATTCATATCAGGTATTCTTCAGCTCATATTTCCTATTTTAAAAGAAATTGATAATGAGAAAAAAAGAATTATTCGAACTGGAAAAGTTAATACTATTGGATTTGGTTGGATAATTGATCAAGTAAAGTATGTTGAAATGATTGCAGGAGAATACTTAGAGCATTCGATTGAGCCTAGGTTAATTCGCCATGTAAGTCAAATTTTCAAAAATATTAATGCTACAATAAATGTAATTATAGAGTACAATTCTAACCCCAGTATTAACTTAGATCTAGAATTCAAGAAAATATCAAAAGAAATGATGAATGTAGCACATTGCTTTGAATACTTATCAGGAAAAATTAGTGGAAAGGAACTTTTCATTAATTATTCAGAAGAAGGTAAGAAATTGTACAAGAACGTTACAGTTAATTCACCTTGCCCATGTGGAAGTGGGAAAAAATACAAGAAGTGTTGTAAGAAATATATACTAACGAATTAGAAGATCACATAACACGACAGTTTCCTACATTACTTCCGATGACACAGTCCTTGTGAAGCAAGGACGTGGCCGCTTTTTCCCCTAAGGCGTTAACAGGAAGGAGTGTCGGAAACTGCGGGCAAGAGATTGTAAAGAGCTATTAAAGACGTATTAAAACTAGTATTAACAAAATCAACAATTCATTGAAAGCAGTTAATCAATAGAGAACCTCTGACTATTAAGACGAATACGCAGCGAATCAATGAAGACCTCCGACTATCAAGACATATACAAAAAAAACAAACATGTTATTGAATGTAATTCAGGGAAGGCCCCAACAACATATAACAATGTATTCACGCATCGGGTCGGCATACGCCGCCCCGCGGTCCGCCAGATGTAATGAAGCCTAATCGATTGAAGTAAATTCAGCAGCAGGGAAGCAGAATCAGCGGACACATCCGCACCACCCAACCGCATCGCGGCCAGTCACTTCGTTCCTTTAGGGTGGTGGGACGTCGTGAATACGGAAACGTTATAGGAAATCTGTGCGAATATTAATCAAAACCACAAAGGGGATTTTTCAATGGATAATTTAGAAAAAAGTATAAAAATGATTTGTAGAACTTGTGGTAACGACCAATTCTCAATACTTGATGAAGACATTCATGACTTAAAGAATGCTCCTGATGAGACAAAAATAAAATGTTCAGATTGTGGGCTAGTTACTACAAAAGCAGAATTAATTGAAGATAATAGTCATATCATCGATTCAAATATGGAAGACTTAAAGAAAGAAGCTATAAAGAAATTAGAGAAAGACTTAAAAAAACTTTTTAAGTGAGGCGAACAATGACTACAACTGAATTATGGACACTATTTAAAGAAGTCTTTGCAGATCTTGTGAAATATGGATTTCCAACACTAGCTATTATTTTATCTTTGCTATCATTTAAAGATTCTAGGAAAGCCAACAAAGTTCGTGACAGACTTAATGAACTAGAAGAAAAACTTAAGCAGTATGCTTTAGAGGATAAAGAAAAGGCTCGTTTGGATGAAAAAAAGGCATTAGTTGAAGCGCGTATAATCAATATATCTAATAACAAATACAAATTAAAAGTTTGGAATTCGGGTAAAGCTACAGCTTACAATGTTAATTTAGATATACCACCTGAATTTAATGGAATAGTATGGACAGACAAGGTCCCTTATGAGTTTTTAGATGCAGGAAAGAGTTTTGAGGAGCATATTATAGTGCATGGTGGTACTCCAAGAAAATTTACAATTAACACTACATGGGAAGATAATCAAGGAACTCACCATACGAAGGAACAGATTCTAACAATATAGTTAATTCCCAAGTATTTCAATGAAGGCTCTGACATCCTATAACAATATATTAACGCTGCGGGCTTTCACCCTTGGTCGTCCGATGTATGTGCAGTAGGAGATGGAAACAAACAAATCTTTCCGATGCAGAGCCTTTCTTTACAAAGAATGATTAGCGTTGAGACTCATGAAATGATTAATATTAGAGAGGGTGGATCTGTGAACGTAGACCATTTAATCCCGTTTTCTCTAGATCATAATGGAAATGCATGGTGTTTCATTGTGAATCAGATGATAAATGAAGAATACATAGTTGCTTATTTCGATAGCCACAACCCCAAATTGTATGGAATCATGGATAATTTCAATGAGTGGTTAAAGGTTTTGATAAACAATAGAGAGGAAGTTATTAGAACCATATATGACGATAATGTGATTTCTATGGAACTAGGGTTGGGATAAATACTAGTTTTAGTTGGAATATTTCAGAGCACCATCACATAACACTAGATTTACGCATTGTCGCTAACGCTTCTCGGTTCGGGTAAGATGAATCGAAGAAGTGTGCCGGACACATCTGCACTCCCTAACAGCGTCGCGGCCAGGCCTACGGCCTTTAAGGGAGTGAGACGTCGTAAATCTCTGAACGTTATGTGAAATACCCTTAAATAAGAAAGGAAAACGATTATGATATCTTTGTTAATTAACTTAACTTGATCAACAGTATTTTGAATTGCTTAAAGCGATTATTCCAAACTCTTCTGCGAGGGGCTTTATGGTACTAACTAATTTTCCTGTGATCGGACAATTTCGATAGCGAATAAAGAATGCTGCCATAAAATAATAACATTACTTCGTTTTGATTTACATTTTTTGGAATTATCATTAATCTAACATCTGGGAAATAGTATATTAAAACAGCTGCACTTATTTTGAAAGAAAAAAAGGGGCGAAGAAACCTCATGACAAATAGAATACTCATAATAGATGATGATGTGGAATTGTGCTCATTAGTAAAAAAATGCGTATCACAAGTAAACCTAGAAACCGATATGGCATATAACGGGCAAACAGGATTACTTCAAGTCATGAATGAAAACGACTCATATTCCCTAATTATTTTAGATGTGATGTTACCTAATATGGACGGTTTTCAAGTATTATCTGAAATAAGAAAATATAGTAATGTCCCCGTACTTATGCTGACGGCTAAAGGAAGTGAGCCTGATAAGGTAACAGGTCTTAGTCTTGGAGCAGATGACTATTTAACAAAGCCGTTCAGTATCAATGAACTCATTGCTAGAGTGCAATCTTTGATTAGAAGATATACTACTTTTAATTCCAGGGATTCTGTAAGCATTCTTATCTTTAAAGGAATTGTTATCGACAAAGAAATAAGAACTGTTCATGTTGAGGACAAGCTAATTGATTTAACAGGAAAGGAATTTGATTTATTAGTATTTTTAGCTTCGAATAAGGGGCGTGTGTTTACGAAGAAACAAATCTATACACAAGTTTGGAACGATGATTATTCTTTTGACGACAATAATATTATGTCCTTTATAAGTAAGTTGAGGAAGAAAATAGAACCCAATTCAGAACAGCCATTTTATATTTTAACGGTACACGGAGTAGGTTATCGTTTTAATAAGGAGGCTTAATTATGGAATGGATCTATATTCTACTTATGGCTCTAGCTTCTTCTCTTATGGTTATCATTTATTTGGTAACAAAACTGTATAAGGTTTCTGAACAACTTTCAATTATTGAAGATTCTTTAGTGGATATAAAAAAAGGGAATTGGAATCGTCGTGTTTTGGTAAATGAAAATGATATCACTAAAACAATTTGTTATTCCATAAATGATATAGCAATGAAAAGTCAAACTCAACTCATACAGTTAAAGCAATCCGAACAAGCTTATAAGCGACTTATGACGAGTTTATCCCATGATGTGAGAACACCTTTAACTTCTTTAGTTGGCTATTTAGAAGCAGTTCAAAAGAAGTTTGTTACAGGAAAAGAAAAAGAAGAATATCTTGAGATTGCTTTAAATAAAGCACATCATTTGAAGGGTTTTGTTGAAGTTTTATTTGATTGGGTCAAGCTTGACGCAAAAGAGCAAGTGTTTAAACTTGAAGAACAGGATATAAACGAATTTACTCGTGATATATTGGTGAATTGGATACCAACCTTTGAGGAAGAGCATTTTGAATATAAAATTGATATTTCTGACAAAGAATGCTTTATCCGATTAGATCCAAATGCTTATATAAGAATTGTTAATAATTTAATTCAAAATGTTATTGCACATAGTGAGGGAACTAGAATTGATCTACAAATAAGTGAAAATGAACAAAACGTTATGGTTCAGGTTAGTGATAATGGAAAAGGGATTTCTCCTAATGACCTGCCGCATATATTTGATAGACTGTATCAAAGTGATGAATCACGTTCGACTAACGGAAATGGTTTAGGGCTTGCTATTGCTAGAGAACTTGTTCATCTGCATAAAGGAACAATCCATGCTCAAAATTCATTATATGGTGGTACAGCATTCATAGTAAAACTTCCGAAAGTTCTTTAATTTTTAAGAGCTTTTTTTATTAGCAAGAAACAAACAAGATTTCGGCAAGATTATGGCAAGATTTGTTTGATAAACTTTAAATAAAGGAGGCATTCATATGACAAAGTATACGATAGAAACTAAACAACTTACTAAAATCTATAAGGATCAGAAAGCTGTAAATAATGTAAATATCCATGTGAAAAAAGGACGTATTTACGGTTTGCTCGGTCGTAATGGCGCCGGTAAAACGACAATTATGAAAATGATTTTAGGGTTAACGTCTACCTCTTCTGGTGAGGTAGACGTATTTGGTAATAACATTAAAGGAAGAGAAAAGCAGGTATATCCCAGAATTGGAGCGATTATTGAAACGCCCGGATTCTATCCAAACTTAACTGGAACAGAAAATTTAAATATTTTTGCAAAACTGCGTGGTACATCTGCTCCTAACGCTGTGAAGAACGCATTGGAAGTTGTAGGATTACCGTATAAGGATAAGAAGCTGTTCGGTGAGTATTCTCTCGGTATGAAACAACGTCTGGGTATTGCTAATGCTATTTTGCATGACCCAGAACTCCTGATTTTAGATGAACCTACAAACGGTCTGGACCCTATAGGTATAGCAGAAGTCAGGGATTTTATTAAGAAATTGAGCGTTGAACGTGGGAAAACAATTCTTATTTCCAGCCATATTCTTACTGAAATTTCATTGCTTGCGGATGATATTGGAATAATCGACAATGGTATTCTGTTAGAAGAAAATAGTATGGAGGAACTTAAACGAAAAAATGGTAAGTACATTCTACTTCAAGTTTCTGATGCTGCTAAAGCCAGCTTGATCTTGGAACGTCAATTCGGTTTGAAAAGTTATTCTGTGAAAGACGATCATACGTTGCAAATCTATAATAATTCTCTGGATATGGCTTCTGTTAATAAGGCACTTATATTGGGAGATGTGTCGGTTATTAGTTCTCAGCTTTGTAATGATACTTTAGAGGACTATTTTAGGAAAATTACGGGAGGAGATGGCATTGCTTAAACTTATTCAAATAGAATTTCTTAAGTTACGACGCAGAACATTTGTGTGGATTATGATGTTTTCAGCTCTCATCATGCCATTCCTTGCGTACTTATTATTTAAATATGCGTGGGATACAGGCGGTGACCCTGTACAGTTTTATAAATGGTCAGCGTTCGGACTTACACTTTTTATTGTCTTACCTGTTGTTTTAGGAATATTAAGCACAATGCTAATGTACAATGAAAATCAATACGATATGCTTAAACAACTTTGGATTGTGCCTGTCAGCAAAATGAGATATTTCTTTAGTAAATTTTTTGTGGTTTTGATTTATTCTGTTTGCTTCATGTTAGTCGCAGCTGTAGGTTCCGTTATATTTAGTATATTTCTCGGAGATATCGCATTTGATTGGCAAAACGTTTTGTTTTTGATAAGAAAGTGTTTGGAGATTGGTGTTATTACAGCTTTTGCAATGCTGCCGATTTTGGCAATTGCTACAACGCAAAACGGATATATTCTTCCAGTTGCTATAACACTAATTTATGCTTTTCTTGGTTCTATTATAGTGTCGATAAATATGTATATACATCCTTTATCCAGCATGGCAGTAATCGTTGCTCGAAACGGAGATATTCCAGGACTGAACAATACACAGGTAATTAGCATACCTTTGGCTTTTCTTAGCATTTTTATCTGGGGGATTGTATCCGTACTTCTTGCAAACGTTGCATTAGCAAGAAGAAAGTGAGGTGTTAATCATGCGAACGTTACTTTGGGCGGAACATCAAAAGATTCGCCGGTTAAGTTTTGTTTGGATTGCAATTTTTGCGACGGTTATGGTAGCAGTTATTGTTTTTTTATCCGGGTTAACAGACAATGACGGTATTCGAGATATAGATACTATAGGTTGGTATATGGCTGTTGCTCAACCACTGGCAACATTTTTCGTTCTTCCAGCGGTTATTGCTCTCTTAGGTAGTTACATGATTTGTCGTGAAGAACAGGAGAATACAATCGATTCACTTCGACTTATCCCCGTGAATGAAGCAAAGTTGACAATTGCAAAAATGATTATAACCCTTGTATATAGTATTCTTTTTTACTTATTGCTCTTTGCTATAACATTTTTCACTGAAGCAGCTTTACATTTTTCTGATTTATCCATAGGGATGGTCATGAATTTTTTGAAAGCTTATTTTTTGGATGGTATATGTATATTTCTAGCAATATCACCTATTATTGCTTTGATATCATACATGAAAAAGGGATATTGGATTGCGTTAGTTATCACTGAATTTTATTCTTTTATTGGATTATTTACAAGTACGTCAAATACCCTAAAAGCTTTATATCCTATTACAGCTGTATTTACCATATCTGGCTACTATGAAGCATCGACTTTTCAGGTTATGCTTAGTTGCATTAGTTTACTATTTTGCGTAGGACTTGCCGCAGTAACACTTGCAGGCATGAACAAATGCAAATGAAATAGGGCATCTATCTGCCAAACCTCCAAAAAATTCTTTCCGACGATATGAGAAGTGAAGGTTATAAGAATGCTTGTTTAAGAGCTAAAGAACATATTAAAGATAGATTTCTTTAAAGGCCCCTGATCCAATTGGACACTTGGAGCCACCTCAGATACACTAAATGAAATGAGTCTGCAAGATGGATTTCGAAGTGGCATTTATGCAGACAACCCTTTTGGGATTCGTGAATACAGGAACGAGAAGAAGTTCAGTGGGAATTTAATTAAAGAATCATGTACTAAATAAAGTGAAATGATGCCTTATGATTGCAGGATAGATGGTATTCTTTATATTTGGAGTACATGTAAAAGAACAGCCCAGACATTAAACTGTACCTACTTTGTTAGTGAAGTCTAACAACAAGGTCAGTTCAGGGGCTGTTTTTTCTCTATTCCTGTTTTCGTAGCTGGAACAAGTTGGGATATATTAAGATGTAGATTGTAAAATACTAGAAGCAATAAATTTTGACAAAGGATTTTTTTAATTAGTTATTATGGATATGAGGAGTTATTCGAAATTAATCAAAAAAATATATTGAATCTTTTAAAAACGACATAAAGAATATGAAATAGCAATTACAAAAAAATGATTTGCATAAAGAAAAAATGTATGCAGCTAAAGAGGTCGTCAACATCTTATAACATCATACTCATACATCGGAGCTCAGCGCCTCGCGATCCGCGAGAAGCAATAAAAGAATATACATCATATTGTAGAGCATTGCAAGACACTACCGAACATAAAAAAACAAGGGCTGGAGATTTTTGATCATATGATTGATTTTTATAAAACAAAATACTCCTTAAACTCAGGGTGGGCACTCTAAAAAAGCGTTGTTGGAAATCGGTAAAGTACTATATCATTCACAAATACCAGATAATCTGTCCATCCTTGATGCACTGAGATCATTTTGGACACACATTCAAAAGTTTATGAAAAAGATATATCCAGAATGGATGATATACTTCTTAGAAAGACTGACTAGTATTGATCCGAATGAATTAGTCATTACGTTCAATATGATGATGATGCAAAAAGGTTTTATGCTTTATTGTAAAAGAAAACAGATATTAAGTCTTTCATGACTGGTTACATGAATATGGTAGTAGACTTCTAACATTCAGCAGAACGTACGAGGAGATATGTGACATTTTCGAAGGGGGAGTTGGCTGGAATGTTGACCACTTGATTTATCAACTGGTTCAAGGTTTATTGATATCGAAAAGGATCAGAAATCCCCGCAAGATATTAAATAACTATTTGAAGGTGGTTTCTTTGGAAAAGACAAATGTAAAAGTATATTTCAGTTTATATGGTGATCAGTTTCCAATTGATCACATCTCAAAAGAATTGAATTTACGACCAACGCATTCGCATACCATGGGAGAACTTATTTCAAGAAAAAACAACTTTAATATCGCCCAGACTATAAAACACATAAGGAAAGAAACTGTATGGGAACTTAGTACGGAATACGAAGAATCCTTAGATGTTACTGTGCAACTAAATAAAATACTAAAACAGCTTTTAGGTAAAGAAGAAAAAATAGTTGAATTAAGTAACAAATATAAATTAGAGTGTAAGTTCATGATTGTGATAAGAATGAACGACGGCTTTACTCCCGCACTAATAATAAATAAAGAAATAATAGAATTCACAAATAAAATCGATGCAGAAATTGAGTGTGACCTTTATTCTAATCCGTATCAAGAAGAATAATAAATAGAGTTTGGCATTTCAAAGAAGTCGGGGACATCTTATAACATAGTATTCACACATCGGGACTTTCGACCCTTGGTCTGCAAGAGGGTTTTCGAGGAAGCGGATACAGCAGACAACCCTGCACTCGCTAACTCCGTTGAACCCGGGGCTTAAGCCCCTTAAGCCTCTCGGGTTCGTAGATACAACAACGTTAGGCGTAATACCCTAAATGCAATGAAAAGGAGACAATGCTGTTGAATGATCAGTTGGTTTTATCTAATCCGAGTATTGAACTGAAAGACTCCTATTTGAGTTTTTATCAGGAATGGAAACAAAGTGGAGAAGATATGGTTCCATGGGTGATAGAGAAAGACCCAGAAAACTTTGAAGACATGATTACATGGCTTAACAATAACAAACAAGGAATGAATACAAATGGCTTTGTTGCCAATTCAACTTATTGGCTAGTAGCAAATCAGATTGTTGTAGGGGCAGTAAATATTAGACACGAATTGACAGATAAACTATTTCATAGTGGTGGACATATTGGCTATGGGATCAGACCGTCGGAAAGGTGGAAGGGATATGCTAAAGAGCTTTTAAGACTTGCTTTATTGAAAAGTAAAAGACTGGGAATATTGAAGGTGCTTTTTTAGTATGTGATGAAATTAATCAAGCATCAAAAAATACAATTATTAAGAATGGTGGATTAAGGGATGAAGATTTTATGGAAGAAGATGGAAATATATTAAATAGATTTTGGATAGAGATTTGAAAGGAGGCTACTACGCCTAACAACCTATTCAAGCTGAGGCTCCTTACGGAGCCTGGGCCTGCCGGGATGGATTGCGAAGAGGCATTACAACAGACAACCCCTTTGGGGTTCGTGAATACAGAAACGTTATCTGCAAGATATTGCCCCAAAGGGACATTTTGAGAGCTATACATTCGCAACGTCCCGTTGCTTGGAGAAAGGAAGGATATATTGGAAGTTATTATTATGTTGGCAGTGAATCTAGTAATTGGTATCTTTAGTGTGAAAATTGGAATGGACAACTCTAGGAACAATCAACAAATGAAAGAAATGATAGAAGAATTACGAGAGATTAAAGAAATTTTAAGGGATCGAAACTGATTATAACGATTTAAATAACGAGATGTTAGGATGATCTAAATAACAAAGCTTAGAATACAGATGAAGCCCTAAATACATATAAAAACTAGATAAAGCCATTACGAAGAATACAAGACTATAAACAGTCAAAAAACTATATAATTTTACCGATGTGACAATGGCTTTTAAGCTATAAAGTCTGAAAAGACATCAAATTCAAATAGGTCTATAAAGAGAATAAGGCTGTGGCCGACGTCCTGTCTTGATTCGGAGAAGTGGGGCAGATCCAGCAGATAACACCGTTTTCCAGCTTCGCGGTTATCACCGCTCGGTCCGCCCGAGGTTATAGAAGTTAACTCACAATGATGGAATTCAGCGGCGAAGAAGTAGGGCAGGCGGATACATCTGCAAGGTTAAGTGGCGGAGCCACCCGGCTTCAGTACATGCTTCGCATATGGATTGAGGCAGCTTAAGCCTTTCGATGTCAGGAACACATAAACGTTATATGACATACTGCTAGATAAAATCTATTATTATAATTGTGGGCTAAAATAATTACTTATCTAAGTACACGGAGGGGAAATATGCTATACGGACAACGAGTAACATTAAGGCCTGTTGTTGAAGAAGATTGGGAACTGCGATACGAATGGCTGTCCGATCCTGTAGTTAACCGAACGTTACCATCAGGAAGTGGTATGCCCTAACACCGGAAGTGGTTAGAGAACGTACCCGGAGTTACGCGCAAACAGATCCATCAGCTGTCTATTTTACCATAATAAAAGAAGACGGCATCGCGATTGGCAGTACCCAATTGTTTAAAATCCATCCTTGGTCCAAGCATGCTGAATTTGGTATTTGGATTGGGAACAAAATGGTATGGGGGCAAGGTTATGCTACAGAAGTGACAAGTGTTGTTCTGGATTTTGCGTTCGAGCGTTTAAACCTTCATAAAGTGTATTTGACTGTAGACGCTGATAATCCTGGTGCTATTCGGAGTTATGAAAAGGCTGGTTTCAAGAAGGATGGCATACTAAGAGACGAAGTCTATAAAAATGGTCAATATGTCGATCGTATATTGATGAGTATTTTGAAACATGAATATTTAAAGCTATCTAATTGTTTCGAATAACAAAGCGTGTAGGATACTTGAAAAAGGATTATAGGATATGAATTATAAAGAGTCCATTATTTTTAAATTTGTATGATATTGTTTAGTTGAAGGAAATCTAGAAGCTGATCTTGCTACAGGACTATCACCCCTTGGTTGACAGATGTATAATCGTGGAAGAAGCTCAGTCAACAATTGCCCAGCCTAAGATAAGAGCTATCTAAAGCTGGGGCGTTTCGTGAAAACAAGAACGTTATCGGAAATTCATGCATGATTAAATTTGGGGAGATAACAAGATGCTTTTGATCATTATTTGCCGTTGTGGGATATTACCAAGGAGAATACCGCTGCATTAAATTGCTCCAGTTCTCCGAGTATATCAATCTTATATTCGATTGATTTTAGTAAATCAGTGATAATAAAGACTCTTTTTCTTATCAGAGGTCTCCCTTCGAATACGATTACTATTAAGAAATTTATTGATGTTGGATTCAATTTGCTGCAGGAAGGCAGAGATGAACTCGTCATTGGTCTGATTGCGCAACCATGGAAACCTACCGGTAATCTGAAGAGAGTATCACGTTTGGAATTCATCAACTTTAATGAAGCAGATTTTGTGAAAATCGGATGGAACTTTCGAATAGATTTTGACAGAATAAAGCAGAAATTGAATGTAAGTACAACAACAAGAGTTGTATCTACATCAAAGGGAGCGAGAATTAAGTTTAAAATATACTGGTTTGTAATTGAGTTTTTCAGTGGAATCATAAGAAGAGAAATGTTGAGGATAATAAAGAATCACATACGCATTTCTGAGGAATTCGATGAAGGCATGAACATCAAATAACATCGCATTCACGCTGCGGGGCTTACGCCTCTTGGTCGTCAGATGTATATTCATGGAAGAAACTTAGACGACATACGACCCGGCCTAAGATAGGAGCTATCTAAGGCTGGGTCGCTTCGTGAATACGAGAACGTTATCGGAAATTCTTGCAAGATTATAAACCATAGGAGCTGAAGGCGTGGACATAAAAGTCAGAATGGCAAAAAAAGATGACGCATTTGAGTTGTCTGAATTGTTCGTTGAGTTTATTGGAACGAGATCTAACATTGAAAAGATCCAATATCAGTTAGACCTATTACATAAGCAACCAAACTACTATGTTGCAGTAGCATGTTTAGAGGAAAAGGTAGTTGGAACAGCCATGGGCATTGTTTGTCCAGATATTGTAGGAGAGTGTCAGCCATACTTGCTTGTAGAAAATGTAGTTGTTTCATCTGTGTACCAGGGAAGTGGAATTGGTAAGAAACTCATGAATGCACTCGAGGATTTTGCTATGGAAAACCTATGCTCTTATATAATCTTAGCTTCTAGTAAAAATCGTGAACAAGCCCATAGATTTTATGAATCAATTGGATATGAGGGCACTAAGCGTGGATTTATTAAACGAATCTGATTTGTTAAATACTAAAGTGCTCTCAGCAATTTCGAAGATGGCAAGAACATCAGATAACACCATATTCATGCATCGGTCTGCTGCCGCGTCCCTCGGTCCCCCCCCCGAGGTGGAAGTAGGGGAGCATACTCAGGGGACAACCCTGCACTGGCTAAGTCTTCGACCCGGCAGACCGATCGTTGCGCTCGATCGACCGGCTGCTTATGCCAGTGAGGGTTCGTGAATGCCATAACGTTAGACGAAATTATTGTATGATAAACATCTACATGTATCCAAATACTATCAACAATAATATGAACAACAAATATAATGAAGTACTGAAGGAGACTAACAATGAAAGATCCAAGAATTGAACAACTCGCTAAAAATCTTATTCAATATTCGGTGAAGCTGCAACGAGGGGAAAAAATACTAATTGAGGTGGATGGATTGGAAATTCCCTTGGCCAAAGAATTGGTAAGGCAGTCTTATCTCGTAGGTGGAGTCCCATTTCTATTAATAAATAATCATGAGTTATTAAGAGAGATTTTGATTGATTGTACTGAAGAACAATTAATAGCAATGGCATCTTACGACCTAAACCGAGTAAACGATATGCAAGCCTATATACTTATTAGAGCTGGGGAGAATTTGAGTGAACTAAGTGGTGTTTCTCCTGAGAAAATGGGCTTGTTTAGAAAATATTACTCACAACAGATCAATGGCAGACGTTACACTCATACAAAATGGTGTATTCTTCGTTATCCCAATCATGCCATGGCACAGCAGGCGAACATGTCAACAGAGGATTTTGAGAATTTATATTTTAATGTATGTAATCTGGACTATTCAAAAATGGATGTAGCTATGGATAATCTAGTTGAATTAATGGATCGAACAGATAAAGTAAGAATTTTAGGAATAGGAACGGAGTTAACATTTTCGATTAAAGGCATGCCTTCTATTAAAGACGTAGGAATTATGAACATTCCAGATGGAGAAGTGTATACAATGCCAGTTAAGGATTCAGTCAACGGAGTTATCTCGTATAATACACCTTCTTTAAAAGAGGGCTTCACTTACGAGAACATTCGTTTTGAAATTAAGGACGGCAAAATTATACATGCTACCGGAAATGATTCAGAAAGAATTAATAAATTACTGAATACGGATCAAGGATCGAGGTATTTTGGTGAATTTGGAATTGGTCTTAATCCATATATTGAGAATGTTATGAAAGATACTTTATTTGATGAAAAAATATGGGGAAGCTTTCACTTTACACCTGGATGTGTTCCAGTTAGTTCACCTGGAAATGAAAATTGGTCCGAGCTTCACTGGGATATTGTTAATATCCAAAGGCCAGAATATGGCGGTGGAGAGATATGGTTTGATGATATATTAATCCGCAAAGATGGAATGTTTATTCCTGATATTTTAAAAGGATTAAATCCTGAAAACTTAAAGTGATGATATTGACTTCATATTTACATCCTTTACTTAGAAGACCCCTTCAAAAGTATAGAAAGTTCTAAATAATCCATTTTCTCTTTTTTGGGCTACATAAAAAAAATGGAGAACTAGGGTCTATCTTTGCAAAATCAGATATATAGTGAAGACATTGGTAGTAATTTCACTATTGTACGTTTTTATAGATTAAGAGAATTAGAAGAGACATGGATAAGATAGAGGAGTTTGAAGAAGGGCTCATTATTAGAAAAGTGTAATCGAAGAAGGCAGATACATCGCCTAACACAGTATCTACACTGCGGACTACGCCCTTGGTTCGCAAGATGAGGTAGTCAGGGAAGTAGAATCAGCTCACAACCCTGCGAGGCTAAGCCCGTCGGACCCGGTCGCGTTGCTCCCTTAATCCCCTCGGGTTCGTGAATACACAAACGTTACGTGAAATAAGCCTAAATACAGAGGAGAATGTGAATGATAATTCGTGAAGCTGAAACAAAGGACGCCGGAGCGATTGAACGACTATATAAAGAATTGCTTCCAAACAACACAAAAATAAAAGTGTTGGAAGATAGAATAGAAGAAGTTAAACAAAATCCTAATAGTTTCTTGTTCATTTGCGAAGTAGACCAAGAGATCGTTGCAACTGCACATCTGCATCTATGTTTAGATGCGTTGATAGAGTCACAACCTTTTGGGGTTGTAGAACGTGTAGTTGTATCTGGAAACAGACAAGGTCAAGGTTATGGATCGCTCATTATGAAGCATATTGAAGATCTGTGTATTTCAAGGGATTGCGTTAAGGTCTTTTTAACCAGCGGAGCTTCGAGGAAGCAAGCACACGAGTTCTATACAAAGTTAGGTTATGACGGTGATTCGAGTAAAGCCTTTAAGAAGTACTTATAATTTTTGAAAGTTTTTCGAAGATGAGGCAGACATTACATAACACCATATTCCCGAGGCGGGGCGTTTGCCCCTTGGTGCGCCAAGAGCGAAGGGATTTCACTGCGGAGCGAATTCAGAGGTACAGGGAAGCGTTGGCGGACAACCCTGCGAGCCTAACCGCGTCGCGGTCCGGCCCTTCGGGCCTTAAGGTTCTCGGTTCGGGAATACATAAACGTTATGTGAAATCCTTGTAAAATCATTAAGAGAAGGAGATTAAATGAGATATTTAATAGTATCAATAATTTTATTTTCTCTTATTACAGTTGGCTGTAACAATAATAATGAAATCGATTTTAATCAATTAGTAGATTCATTAGTTAAAGCGGAAAAGACCATGAATAGTAAAGAGCTAGTTACTACTACTGCAACGAGTTCGAGTTCAAGTGATGGTATGATCAATATTAGAATTATGGTAGATGATAGATTAACTAATGCAAAAGAATTAGTCTTTGATTTCTTTGATGAAATAGAAAGAGGAATTACAGATTTAAACCTGTTTAGAAAAAGCTATCAAATTAATTTTGATATAAAGTCAGAAAAAGATGGAGATATAATATAAAGGGCAAAGAAATAAAGGTGAAGAGCAGATTTGGTGGCAGTTCTAGAAGACAAGGCATCGTATAACAGTATATTCACGCTTCGGCAGAAAAGCTGCCTCGGTCCGGCATGAAGTTAGAAGTGATTCCGTGAGGCATTTCAGTTGCAGGGAAGCGCAATCACCGGACACATCCGCACCGACTAAGCGCACATCGAGCCCGGCGACATTCGTCGCTTTGAGTCGGTGGGACGTCATGAATACAGGAACGTTAGGCGAACATCACTGAAACGCATTGAAAGGCGGAAAAACATATGATTCGATCAATTATCTTTGATCTTGATGGTACTATATTAAACCGTAACAGTTCACTATATGAATTCATTGTCGATCAATATGAACGGATCATAAAGAAGGCTAAGAATATAGATAAGGAGAGCTATATTAATCGCTTTATTGAACTGGATAATCGGGGATATGTTTGGAAGGATAGAGTCTACCAGGAATTAATAAAGGAATTTGATCTGCAACTTGATTGGAATGAGTTATTAGCTGATTATAAAAATGGATTTTGTAAGTATGCTATACCATTTCCAAATACCTTTGAAATACTTGAAAAGCTCAAAGAACAAGATTACAAGCTTGGGATGATCACTAATGGATTCAGTGACTTTCAATCTAGTAATATCCACGCTCTAGGAATACAGAAGTACTTTGAGGTGATATTGATCTCTGAGGTAGAGGGCCTTAGAAAACCTGACCCAGCCATATTTCTTAGAGCAGCTGATTTGATGAAAGTATTACCTGAGGAATGTGTATATGTAGGTGATCATCCAATTAATGATGTCACTGCGAGTAAGAATGCTGGTATGAAGGGGATCTGGAAGGAAGATACTTATTATACAGATCAATTTGAACATGATGGACTAGTAAGAGATTTGCTAGAAATCGAAACAATTATAGAACAATGGAATTGCGAGTAATACAAGGAAGTAGTGATCTTCGTATAACAACGTGTTCACTCATAGGCAGTCAAACTGCCTCGGTCCCGGAAGAAAAATCGGAGAAGTGATTGCCGGGACACATCCATTCACCCAACCGCATCACGGCCGGCCGAGATCGAGCTATTCGCACGACTCTAGCAACTTAGGGTGAATGGACGTCGTGAACACAACAACGTTAGGCGAACATCAGAAGCACTGTTAAAAAGCACAAAAGAAAGAAGAGTGAGAATGTGAATGATCAATTCCGCTGATGAATTTTTCCAATTAAGAACAAGGGAGAACCAAGATGAATACCTAAAGGCTGCATGGGATGAAGCATCAATGAAGTATGGCAAGATGTGATTAACGGATATCCAGACATGTCATTTTGGGTCGCACAAAATAAAACAGTACTCTCGAATAGAATGTAAGAACGTTATGTGATACCTTCAAAAAAAGATTGATATGTATGAGGGTTAAAAGACAAGGAGTGGAAAATATGTTTGAAAAAAGAAGGCATATTCATATAGGTGCAGAAGGATGGGCAGATGATGAAGAAGATGCTCAGGTGGATGTAGTCGTCACATTCCCTGATTCATCAAAATGGATTTCAAATTTCTATACCATCAAATGTATTGAATCAATTAGAAAAGATTATTTGCAAAATGGACATTGTTTAAACGGGGCATATTGGTGCGGATCTTCTCCAGTAGTCATTGTAGATAATATAAGCCGTGAAAGAATAGAACAAGTAGTTGATGAACTAATTAAGAATGCCGGATTTCAATATGTATTTGAATATTTTGGTGCAGTTCGAGAAGAAGATATTAGCCGATCCGAATACCCTGAAAATTTTTTTGATGAAGAATCTAAAATAGATTCTTCTTATGTATCTTATTATGCAAGTCAGTTGGTACAAATGTTAGAGCAATCAAGTGAAAAAGTTAGACAAACAATAATGAAAGACATATTTAGGGTGTCTCAATGAAGACGAGGATTTTGGATAACACGATATTCGCACTGCGGGCCAATTTCACCATCTGGTATGAGGAAAGTCGGAGTAAAGCTAATTGAATATCCTCGAGCCTCCTTTACAAAATGATGAAAATGACCTCATTTCAAAAAGCTGGGGAAGAATGCTGGGGTGTAACATTTAACGAAAACTTATTTGACAGATTTTCTGAAATTCTCGATTATTTATTGCCTGTAATTAAAGACAACAGAGACATCTGCACTGACTCACTGCCGGCAAACCACTCAGGCTTTCGGCCTTAAAATCGATGAGACGTCGTGAATGTCGAAATGGCATGAGAAGTGTAAAGCTACAGATAACATAGTATTAACATATCGATATATATAGGTCTCTTAATCTACAGAAGCTTATTCGGAGAAGCATGAGCAGCAGATAACCCTGCGAGGCTAAGTCTTCGACACGGCGCTAAAGTCGATCGAAAATGCAGAATAGACGATGAAAGGTCCGGCCAATAGAAATATGGCCGGACTTTCTTCATTGGTCATGACACCACCATAGGAAGCTGATACTGGATAACCGTGTTGAGGAGACCGCTTTATCCAGCGGATTTAAGCGCAAGCGGCTTATTTGGTACAATAGCATGGACCAACATCATTTACATAAAGGAGATTATAGAAGAAATGATGAACCATAAAGAGAGAATGCTGGCTGGTCTTCCGTATAAAGCATGGATGGATGGACTTGCTGAAGAACAATTAGCGAACAAGAAGAAGATCCGCGAATATAATCTATGTCCTCCCGAGGAGAAGGAGAGAATAGATGAGATTATGAGAAGCATTCTGGGAAAAGCCGGATCAAATCTTAATATTTTACCGCCTTTTCATTGTGACTATGGCAAAAATATTGAGGTTGGGAATAACTTTATGTCCAACTTCAATTGTACGATCCTGGATGTAGGCAAGGTGACGATTGGGGATAACGTCATGTTTGGCCCCAATGTATCCATCATCACGGCTGGACATCCGATTCATCCGGATTCAAGAAACTCAGGATATGAGTATGGGATCCCCATTACCATAGGCGACAGCGTCTGGATAGGTGCTAACGTGGTCGTTAATCCGGGTGTAACCATCGGTCATAACGTAGTCATCGGATCAGGCAGCGTGGTTACCAAAGACCTGCCGGACAACGTGATCGCTGTCGGGAATCCGTGCAGAGTCTTAAGAACGATTACGGAAGAGGACCGACCGTATTATTATAAAGATAGGAAATTCGACGTGGAGGACTACTAAAGTACGCTAGGATCACGCTGTTGGAGGAGGTTTATCCTCCTTGCTAAGGCGTTCATAAAAGAGTGATGCACATTAGGCTCGACTAATACGCATCACTCTTTTTTACATGTCTGCTCATTTTGCTCATTGGCTTTTTATTACGGAGTGTAAAATTAAACTATATTTGAAGTTTCCCTTAAGATGTTCGAATTCGTTCTGTTATCATAGAGCAAGCCATTCGAATTTAAAGGGGGAATCCTGGTGTTACATATAATGGACGTCGCTGATACGCTGGTGGATCATATCAAAAATAATTATCCACAGGATATCGCAATTGTTGCCTATTACGGATCATACGCACAGGGCACGGCTACCAAGCGATCGGATCTGGATTTTTTCTTCATACCGGCCACGCCAAAAGGTTATCGTGCAAGTATACAGTTTGTTATGCAAGATATCAGCTTCGATTTCTGGCCGATCAGCTGGGAACGTGCCGAACGCATGGCAACCTATCAGGAAACGAACACCTCCATCATCGCGGACTCGATTCTGCTGTATTCGCGGAGCGATGAGGATCTGTCACGCTTTAAGAAGCTGCAGCAAACGATTATCGATATGCCTCCGAGCCAGCAGTCGTTTATTGATAAAGCCGAAGAACAGTTACGTGCCGTGTATCTTCATTTGTATAAGCTCGGGAAGGCACCATGCGAGGGAAACATCACATACTACCGCAATGAAGCTCATGATGTACTAATCCAGGTGCTTTCGAGTCTGGCACTTCTCAATAGAACCTATCTCAAGAGCGGCTGGGGCAAGAACCAAAGCCAGATCATGAATTTTGCGCTAAAACCCGCCCGTTTGGAAGAACAGATGGATTACATCATGTGTGCAGATTCGGCAGAGAGCATTCGCGATGCATGCGAACATCTCGTCGAGAGTATGCTTTCGTTATTGATCGAGGAGAAAGCTGCGCTAACGGGGCAGCCCTCTTATCCGGACCGAATGAAGGGATTTTATGAAGAGGTGAAGGGGATTCTGGATAAACTCAAGACGGCCTGTGAAACTGGGAATTATCCAATCGCCTATTTCTGGTCGATTGGTGCCCAAGATGAGATCGCCCGTTTTATTTATAACGCTGAACATGGGTATTGGCCGACCTCATTAGACTCAAGTCTGAACTACCAACAGGTTTATCTCAGCAAAGGGCTGCCGGATCTGGTGTCAGTGCTGGATCCCGGCAATTTCGCTCCGCTTCACGAAGCGGTCCTATGCCTGGAATCGGGTCTGGAGAAACTTCTCATCGAGGAGGGAGTTACCATCAATCGTTATGAGACGCTGGAGCAATTTAAGCTTGATCTTGAAAAATCGCTCGAAGACGCAAATAGACAAAACAAGGTCCGGCCAGTGTAGATACGGCCGGACCTTGTTTTGTCGTCTGTTGGAAGCTTAATTCGGTTCGATATGAACATGAACATCATAAACGCCGTGCGTTTCTTTTAACTCATGCTCCACTTGATCCGAGATATCGTGAGCAACCCTGATATCCAGATTTGATTTTACGAGAATAACGATATCGACAACTGTGTTGCTGCCATAATTTCTTGCACGAATGTCTTTGACTCCCTTTACTCCATAAACCTGCTTCACCGTTTCTTTATAACTCTTAATGATGTTCTCATCGAATCCATCGGTTAAATGGTGAGAGGCATCGCGGAAGATATCCCATGCGGTTTTGCATATCAGAAAGCCGACCAGGACGGCAGTTAGCGGATCAAGCCATGGCACATGAAATTGGGCGCCAACAATACCGACAACCGTACCGATGCTGACCCAGGCATCCGAGAGGTTATCCTTGGCGGCTGCCATAACGGCTTGACTGTTTATTTTCGTTGCGAGTCGTTTGTTATAGCGATAAACCATAAACATCACAATGGCACAGAAGATACCGGTCCACGCGGATATGAGATCAGGGGACTCATGATTTCCTTCAAATACGGAAGATATGGCCCCGTACAATACTTGGATACCTACGGCCATCATAATAAAGGAAGCGATTAAGGACGCCACCGTCTCCGCTTTCCAGTGTCCGTAGGGGTGATCCCGGTCAGCCGGTTTTTGTGACAATCGAAGTCCGATCAAGACTGCAATGGAGGCCACGATGTCCGTGGCGTTATTTAATCCGTCCGCCCGCAGGGCCTCGGAGTTCGCGGTATAGCCTATGAACAGTTTGATTGCAGATAAACATATATAAGCAATGATACTGATAATGGCACCTTTTTCACCTAATTTTAAATCATTGAAACGTTGTTGCTCCACATCTAGCCGACTCCTTCCGCACGCCCCTGAATAGTACCTGACTATATTACCAAGCCGATTATGGGTGGGTCTAGAGCAACGTTTTTTCCTCTCTCTTAATAAGTGACAAGGGGCAAAAAGAGTTGCACCAGACTAAGAAAGATAGAGCGAGACTACGACGGGGCTTGAAGCGTTAATTAAGTATAACAGCTTAACAAACAACTTGGCTTGCTGGAGGTTATCGTTATTGAACGGATATGATAGGGGGATGAACCATTATGGATGAGGATCAAGGTCCATTAGAACGCAGAAATAACCCAGCATAAGCTGCAGGGATGAAAGGTTGGTATTCGTGCGAAAAAGAGAGAATGGCGGTTACCTTAACATGAACTGGTGGATTATCGGACTATTGATCTTACTTACACTTGAAACCAGCTTAGACCCACAACCTCCGCGAAAAGAGAACGAGAATAGGCATAGGCATGCTTCTATTTCATGTGCCGCATATAATTATTGTGAGGAGGTATTTACGGACCAGAATATCAATAGATTCAGAAATAATTCATTGTGGATAACAAATATGGCGAAATCGTGCTTATAAATGAATCTGAACAAGAAGGTGGCTGCATTTGTACAGGGTAAGTACCGGTCCATGAAGTTCTTCATACACATACACATACACATACACATAAACAATAAACCGCCAGTAGAAGAACTGGCGGTTTTCTTATGGGTATGGGAGGGAAAGGTGGCTTAGCGATTATTCCTCCGGGATCTGCGTTTAACGACGCGCAACATCAGTATAACGGAAAGAACCCCTATTATTGCAGGCATAGCGTCTAGCCTCCTGATATATCATGATTAAGAATCATCTTACTTCTTCATAGTATAATATTCAGATTATATGAATAATGATTGGGTTGTTCGCCGCCTTTCGTAAGTGTAGCGTGCTCGAACTTATCTTTTCGCTTATTAGATATGGAGTTAGACAGAAGAAATTCCCTTCGCTTGGGCGGAGGGAATTTTCTCATGTGGTGTATTGTGCCTGCTTCTCTTCATTACAGGATCTTATTCAAGTGAAGCATATATTCACCGCGATTAAGCGGGTTTACTTGTCGCCGTTTATTCTCAGGGATGGTGGTCTGCACCTTCACGTAGCCGCCTGGTCTAACGGAGAGCATGCCTTCACCGCTTGTCAGGGAATGAACTTCTGATTTCAGCTCGTCGGAAGTGCGCACAGGAATCGTGCCATGAAGATGAACGACGTTGTTACGGAATTCAGGTTCCTGATACGTTCCTTCAAGTGCAGCTAACCTGGATAAAACTTTGCTTAAGCTGCTTTCCGGCAGGATGAATTGGATATCATTCATGGGCTCGTATACCTCCGTCCCGGCTTGGGTCAGCGCTTCCATAAGGACAAGCGGGGTTAAGCTGCGAAAATCCTTGGCCGTGGATACGGGACTTGCGTAACCGGTATGCGTCAGCGTCACGATGATATCCGTTACGGACCATGCGTACAGCCCTTCCTGAAGCACCTCAATGACGGTATCCTTAATCGCTTTCTGGAAGGATAGAGGAAGGGAGCCCAGCTCAACGTCCAAGCGATACTGCAGACCGGATCCCGGTTCTCCCGGTTCAACCCGCAAGCCGACGGTTGCATAGAATGGGCACTCCCCTATATATTCAACAGCTTCTCCGACACCGCAGGGTTTCTCGATGCAAATGACCCGGGGAGCTGAAAAAACAGCTTCGATGCCGTATTGCCGCTGAAGCGTCTCTACCAGAATCTCTTGCTGGACTTTGCCGAACACATGGATGATGTTTTCCTTTGTGTTTGTATCCTGAACGTACTGCAGAAATGGATCCTCAACGGTCAGATCGCTTAGTGCATTGTGCAGTTTATGTTCGTCTTCGGGTTGTTTCGTTGAGACATGGACCTGAATGGGTGGCTTCTGAAAGTGAACAACCTTCATCTTGTCAGACACGGCTCCGATAACATCGCCAACCCTTAGCTCGCTACCGATCAGGATGCCGATATCCCCTGCATCAATATGACCGGCCGGAGCGGATTTTCCATGCTGCAGAGCATGCAGCTGCTTCACTTTAAGCATCGTGGTTTGTCCGTCCTGTGACGTAACCGAGATTTCATCACGGGCCTGGACTTTCCCGGCGAACAGCCGAAAATAGACATTCCGTTCCCCGCTCGGCTGTTTAATCACTTTGAACACCAAGCCGGATAGCGGTTCATGATTCAGCTCAGACGGGTCGTTAACCGGGAAAAAGTCGTTCAGTGCCGCTAGCAGCGGCTCCATGCCAACTCCTTTGGCGGCGGAGCCTGCAAACAGGGGATAAGCTTTACCCTGCCGGGTTTGCTTGCGCAATTCTTCCTTCAGCCGTTCGCTGGATACAGGAACATCATGAGCGTAATCTTGCAGCAGCTCGTCGTTAAGCAGCGCCAAGATCTCCAGCCAACCTGAGTTATGGGGATCTGCCATGTCCACGTGAACGGATGTGCTGCCTTCATTATCAACACGGCTCATTTCACAAATATGTTCATCCAGCAGATTCCGCAGCATGGTACGAACTCGGTTGTAGTTCGCACCCATTCGGTCGATTTTGTTCATGAACAGTAGGGTAGGGATACCTTGTTCTTTCAGTGTTTGCATGAGCACCCGGGTTTGGGCCTGTACACCTTCAACGGCGGAAATAACCAGAATGACGCCATCCAGAACACTTAAGGAATGCTCGACCTCCGAGATGAAATCCGCATGCCCCGGCGTATCGATGAGATTGACTTTAAGATCACCCAGCGTGAACGATACCGCCGCGGATTTAATCGTAATTCCCCGTCTTCGCTCAATTTCGAGGGAATCGGTGGTTGTATTGCCCTGATCGACCGAGCCAGCCTGCTCAATGATACCGGATCGGTAGAGAATTTGCTCTGTTAGTGTGGTTTTACCGGCGTCAACATGGGCCAGAACCCCAATATTCAATATTTTCTGCATATAGTATAACCCTCATTCGTTTCATGTTTTGTAGTCCTTTCGATTGGGTATGGTTTTTGAATTGCCGCATAGATAAACGCCTCCATTTAAATAAAGTTAACTTTAGTTTATCCGTCGCAGCATGTTCGGAATATGGAACAAACGCTTATAATTATTAATTATCTTGTTTTGAAGAGCTCTATTTGGATTTACATATTTAATACCGTGAAAAATAGCTCGCATTGGATTAGGATAGAGGCATAAACCATATTGAAGGGGTCTTGCACTTGATAACACTTCATGTCATAGATAAAGATAATTGGGAGGATTGCATCCGTCTCAAACCCAAGCCGGAACAAGAGAAATGGATTGCACCTAATCTATACTCGATAGCCGAGGCACAATTTATGGAAGGATTCGAAACCAGGGCGATCTATCATGATGATGAGATGATTGGTTTTGTCATGTACGGTCCTCATTCTTGCGATGATAACTACTGGATATACCGGTTTATGATCGACGGCAGGTTTCAAGGGCAGCATTATGCCAAACCTGCGATTCGGCTCGTTCTTGATGAGATTCGGAAGGCTTCGGACCGAACAGACCATGTGATGTTATGTTATAAATCCGAGAATGAGCGGGCCAAAACGGTATACACCCAAATGGGGTTCCAGGAAGCCGGTTATGCTCCGTGGGGAGATGCGATGGCCAAATATAGTTATATATAAAAGACCCTATGTAAATCTAGACATCATCATAGAAACTATCGTAAACTTAAACGTGAGTGATAGAGACATTATCATATCAAGCTTCGAGTACGACATGTGCCAGAAGTATCCGTAATTACGCCAAGTCCTTTTTTCGATGAAAGGGTTCGGCGTATTCTTCTTTATGGTTTGGTTCCTCAAAAAAGGATGGATGCCGGGGAAAGGGAAGTGAAAAACGTGTTACATAATATGAGGCTTACCATAGGATCAAAGATTGTGCTTGGTTATTTGATCATCGTTATTTTTCTGGGAGCTTCCATCTTTGTTCTCAGCGATCGAATTTCATCTCTTGAGAAAGAGATTGATTTTATCGTGGAGCATGATATTGAAGTTCACAATTTGACGAATCAGATTGAAAAACATGTGCTCGATATGGAGACAGGACAGAGAGGTTTTGCCCTTACCGGGGATGACCGATACTTAATACCCTATACAGACGGACAGGCCAATTGGCAGAAGGATTTTTCCAATCTCCATGAGTTAATAGCCGATAATCCCGATCAGCAGAATCGTTTGGAGGAGATCAAGGCCAACATCGAAGAATGGATTGATACCGCTGGAGAGTCCGTTGTTGCTATGAAAAAAGCGAATGACAACGAAGGAGTCTTTCAATTCTTCATGGAGGACCCGGGTAAAAAAATCGTTGATCAAATGCGGTCACAGCTGGCAGATTTCCGCAGCACGGAGAAAAGTCTGACACAGAAGCGCGTAGATGAGCTCGATCAAAAAAACGCGGACTTCAAAAACGTGCTTTATATTGTTCTGGCATTGGTCATTGTTCTCTCCATTACAGTTGGCGTGGTGATTTCGAAGTCTATCGTGAACACGATCCGGGAAGTGGTCCATGCGATTTCGGACATTGCGTCTTCCGAAGGCAATTTACGCTCCAAGCGTATTGTGGTTCGAACCAAGGATGAGGTCAGGGATTTGGGTGAAGCCACCAACCGGCTGCTCGAAAATCACGAGAGACAAAGCTGGCTCCAGACCAGTACCGGTGATGTAGCTATCTCGTATCAAGGCATCAGCCATATCAACCCGCTTGCCGAGGCCTTCATTACCAAAATGGCACATCTGGTCAACGCCTCCTATGGTGTTTTTTACCTGCGGAAGGGTGACAAGCTTCATAAGACGGCTTCATTCGCTGCTTTAGGCACCGATATGGGCGCCTCGGTATTCAATATGGGTGAGGGTATGGTCGGTCAATGCGCCGTTGAGAAAAGAACCATCGTTATGGAAGCGATTCCTGATGATCACGTGAAAATAACGACCGGTCTCGGGCAATCTGCCCCGCGCAGCATTCTCATTTTTCCTGTTGAATATGAAGGAGAGCTTGAAGGGGTTATTGAACTTGCTTCGCTAGAAGCCTTTACTCCAATACAATTGAAGCTGGTAGATCAGGCAAGGAGTACGCTGGGCATTGCGATGAATAACGTTCTTGCCCAGATGGAAGTCAAGCGTCTGCTGGAGGAGTCTCAGGCGATGTCCGAGGAACTTCAGGTGCAAACGGAAGAGCTAAAGGCACAATCGGATGAGCTGCTGTCACAGCAAGATGAGATGAAGGCGTCCAACGAGGCCTTGAAACTATCCGAAGAACGGCTGCAGCGTCAGCAAGAAGAGCTGGAGAAGAACAATATGGAGCTGAGCAACCGTACGGAGCAAGTGGAAGCGCATATGCGCAAGATTGAAGAAATCAAAGACGAGATTGAGAAGCAGAACTTCATGCTGGAGAAACAGGCTTCCGACCTGCAGTCTGCATCGAAATATAAATCGGAGTTCTTGGCGAATATGTCCCATGAGCTCAGGACGCCGCTGAACAGTTTATTGATCTTGTCCGAAATTCTGATGGGGAACAAGGAAGGGAACCTGAATGAGAAGCAGGTGGATTTCGCGCGAACGATTCACTCTTCGGGCAATGATCTGCTGCATCTGATTGATGATATTCTCGACCTGTCGAAGGTAGAGGCGGGACAGATGAAGGTTGAGTTGGAGCCTGTTATTCTCGAAGAGATTAAGGAAACCCTGCAGCGCAGCTTCGAGCCGCTTGCGGCGAAAAAAGGCATTGAGTTCCATATCGAGATGGAGCAGGGTCTGCCTCATTCGTTACATACCGATGTACAGCGCGTGCAGCAGATTCTGAAAAACTTGTTATCCAATGCTTTCAAATTTACCAGCCAGGGCTCTGTAACATTGCAGGTAACCCGTACGAATCATCAACAGCCTTTCAGTGAAATGAGTCAAGGGGGATGGACTGCATTCTCCGTGACCGATACGGGCATCGGCATATCGATGGATAAAAAGGATGTCATCTTCCAGGCGTTCCAGCAGGCGGATGGATCCACTAGCCGCAAATACGGCGGCACGGGACTTGGGCTTACAATCAGCCGCGAGCTGGCCGGATTGATTGGCGGATACATTGATTTTAAAAGCCAGGAAGGCACAGGCAGCACCTTCACGCTATATGTGCCGGAAACCCCGGTTCTACCAGAGGCATCAGGTATTCAGGAAGCCGCCGCTGCCCATGAAGCCGTTATCCCGGGCGTACCCTCATCTTCTTCGTCTTCGGAAGAGGTTCTGGCAACGGATATTGAATTATCCGATCCCGATCTGTTGACCGTCTCCGAAATGGAGGATGACCGGGAACATATTAAGCCTGGCGACCGGATCTTATTAATCATTGAGGATGATATCCATTTTGCGAAAATACTGCTGGATATCGTTCGCGCACATAAATTTAAAGGGATTGTTGCGCTGAAAGGGGACCGGGGCTTGGCGCTTGCGCATGCCTATAAACCGGATGCCATTATGCTTGATATTCAGCTGCCTGTCATCGATGGCTGGACCATACTCGAGCGGCTGAAGCAGCAGCCGGATTTGCGCCATATTCCGGTGCATGTCATTTCCGTGGTTGATGAGCCGCAGCAGGGCTTAAGCATGGGGGCAATGGCCTACCTGAAGAAACCGGCCAACAAGAATCAGATTGAGGGAGCTTTGGCTCATATCGAAACCTTTGTGGATCGTGATCTCAAGCGGCTGCTGATTGTTGAAGACGATGTTATTCTGCGCAGCAGCATGGTAGAGCTGATTGGTCATGATGATGTCATCATAACGGCCGTTTCCACGGGTGCGGAAGCACTGCGCGAGCTGGGGCGGGAGCATTTTGACTGCATGGTACTGGATTTGGGGCTGGCTGACATTACGGGCTTCGAGCTGCTGGACCGCATTCGGCAGACCAAGCATCTTCAGCAGCTGCCGATTATTATTTATACGGGTAAAGTACTGGATATGAAGGAAGAAATCGAACTGAAGAAATATGCGGAGAGCATCATCATTAAGAACGTGAAATCGCAGGAACGGCTGTTTGACGAGACGGCGTTGTTCCTGCACCGGGTAGAGGCCAATTTACCGGAAGATCGACGCAATCTATTGCGTAAGCTGTATAACAATGAAGATGCGTTCGAAGGAAAACGGATTCTGCTGGTGGAGGACGATATCCGTAATATTTTCTCGCTGGTCAGTGTGCTGGAATCCTATAAACTGAACGTGGTCTTCACAGAAAACGGACGGGAAGCGCTTGAGATGCTCCAGAAGGATCACAATTTTGATCTGGTGCTGATGGATATCATGATGCCGGAAATGGACGGTTATGAGACGATGAAGGCGATTCGAGAGATCTCGCAATTCGACAAGCTGCCGATTATCGCCCTGACAGCGAAGGCCATGAAGGAAGACCGTCAGCGCTGCATTGATGCGGGTGCTTCCGATTACATCACCAAACCGATTGATGTCGAGAAGCTGCTGTCCTTGCTGAAGGTATGGCTTTACACATAGAGGAGGCAGAAGATTATTCTCAACCAGGATGAGA
This sequence comes from Paenibacillus sp. Cedars, assembly GCF_003184205.1. Lineage (NCBI taxonomy): Bacteria > Bacillati > Bacillota > Bacilli > Caryophanales > Paenibacillaceae > Paenibacillus > Paenibacillus sp. Cedars. Next base: position 3,196,193 of record NZ_CP020866.1, on the reverse strand, counting down.
TGATGAATCCATCGGTCAACGATGAATATGCCGAACGCGAGAAGATTGAGGTAGAGCTGCTGCTGCAGGCTATCTATCGGATGTACGGTTATGACTTTCGGAATTATGCGTATGATTACATCCGGCGCAGGATTCGACATGGCATGCAGCGGATGGGTGAGGAATCGATTGCCTCTCTCATTCCCAGAGTGCTTTATCAACCGGAGAGTATGCAGCAGCTTGTGAATTACTTCATGGTGAATGTCACGGAGATGTTTCGGGATCCTTCCATGTATTTGACCTTTCGGCAAAAGGTGGTGCCGTACCTGCGGACATACCCGCATATCCGCATCTGGCATGCGGGGTGCTCTACGGGCGAGGAGGTGCTCACCATGGCGATTGTTCTCCAAGAGGAAGGCCTGTATGACAAAGCGCGTATCTACGCAACGGATATTGATGACGATGCGCTGGAATCGGCGCAAAAAGGCATCTTTCCCTTGCGTAACATGAAGGCATACACGCAGAATTATATCCGATCCGGCGGAACGCGGGATTTTGCGGATTATTATACAGCGCAGCATGAATCGGTTATCTTTCATTCTTCATTGATGAAAAATATCGTGTTCGCCAGACATAATTTGGTGACGGACCAGTCGTTTAATGAGTTCAATGTCATTCTGTGCCGCAATGTGCTCATCTATTTCAATAGAGAGCTGCAGCACAGCGTACATCAGTTTTTTTATGAGAGTCTGGCTAAACTGGGCTTTCTGGTTCTTGGGGATAAGGAATCCATTCTGTTTAATCCCTACACCCACTGTTATGAAGCGATGGATGACAGGGAAAAGCTGTATCGAAAAATAAAGTAGAGATGACTGCAAGCTTAAAGAGGCGTTCCCAGCGGGTCAATAGGACTTGATGGAGCGCCTTTTTTTATGTGAGATCCACGGCAGGCCGTATAGAAGTGTTCTTCGCGAATGATAAGATTATGCTAGAATACCTAATTAGAATGTACAATTTATGGGTGTTTGGGTTTATATCATTTCCTAAGAAGTGGAGGGGATCACGATTCGGGTCTTAGCTATTAGTGACATTCATGGCTGTTATGATGAGTTTAATCAGTTATTGTTAGACGTTTGTTTTGATCCGGATGAAGATCGGCTCATCCTGCTTGGTGATTATGTGGACCGGGGACTGCGAAGCAAGGAAGTTGTGGAACAGGTAATGGCACTGCAAGATTGCGGAGTCATCACCCTTCGCGGGAACCATGATCAGATGATGCTGGATGCTATTCTGCTGGATACGGAGGAAGTGAATTCGCGCTGGATTCGCAACGGTGCGCGACATACAATTGAGAGTTACTGCGGCGCTGATTTCTTTGAAGGTGAAATGGAGCGGGACAAGTATAACGAGGGTAAAGCCTATATTAAGAAGCATTATGAACATCATCTCGCATTCCTCAATACACTCCGGCTATATTATGAGACAGACACCCACATCTTTGTGCATGCCGGGATTAATCCGGCTGTGGAGGATTGGAAGCAGCAGGTGCAGGATGATTTCATATGGATTCGCGACAAGTTCTATAATTATCCGACCCGTCTTCCCAAAACCGTTGTATTCGGGCATACGCCGGCCATCAACCTGCATGCATCCGAGAAGGTTTGGTTCAGTGAGGATGGAGACAAGATTGGCATTGATGGGGCATGCGTGTACGGCAAACAGCTGAACTGCCTGGAAATCAGGGAAGGAAAGGTTTACCAAACCTATTTTGTCCCGTTAAAGCAGAACCTCGAGAAATGAAAAAAACACCTTAACTCGACAAAAGGTTTTCGTCGAGTTAAGGTGTTTGCTAGTAAGACTAATAATCCCTGCTATTTCTTAGCTTATCCACCATTACAGCGGACAAAATCAATGAGATGAGACCTGAGATTATAAGTAAAAAATCAAGAATAGAGGAATAAAGATTAGTATCCTGCCAAGCAGCTGCATACTCTTATCACCACACTTACAGGGAAAATGATATCTTGGAAGTCTATCCTACATAAGAAAATTTTTCAACATGCTTCTCGTTATGCTGACTGCTATCTGTTTGGATTTTTTATGTTAGCGTGTCTAGGAACTCCTTCACTGCCTGGGTATATCCTTCCAAATCGGTAGAATGGATATCGTGGCCGCATTGTTCAAAAACGACGAGAGAAGTATGAGACCTCCGAGTTGCCATCAACTTGGCATGGGCTTCGTCCAAGGCGAAGCTTTGTTTGCCGTGAATAAGCAGGATCGGGCAAGTGGAGGCCAACCAATCCTTCCACCAGTCGCCTTTCGTATGCTGTGTAGAAACCGGAATTCCCTGAAGATCCGAACGGAAGCCCCAGCCTCTCTCATCTTCAAATACGCTTTCAGCAAAGTAATCGACATTTCTTAGGCCAATACGTAGAAGAGCCTCTTTAAGGTCGTCTAGTGTATCTGATCGTTCCGGCAGGTTCCCGATAAAGGACATGTCGACGTCAATCTCAGCCCCGATGTCTTCTACGATAACGGCTTTAACGTACTGCGGATACCGGGCGGCAAACTGGTATGCGTTGATACCTCCTAAAGAATGTCCGAGCAATGTTACCTGTTGTCCCTTTAACTCGGATGTAATCAAGGTGTGGATATCCTCCACATAACTCTCTCTTGAATAATTTTTATCCGGGGAATGCTCACTCCAGCCGTGACCGCGTTGGTCAAGCCCGATCACCCGCCAATCCGTAAACTTTGCGGCTAATTTCGTGAAGGTTTCGGCATCATTCATATGCCCATGCAGCATAAGGAGAACATTAAGACTCTCGCCACCATAATCGAGGTAGGAGAGTTTCAAATTGCCTGATTGAAAATACTTGCGTTTGGTTGATTGAATATCCTGAGCGGACTGCATATCATATCCTCCTTAGGGCAATGGAACCTATCCCATTGCTTGTTGTTTGTAGTTCAACTATAACCCATAATAGTGACAACTATTGTCATTATTAAAACAATCCATGCAGATAAGGGAATATGTTATTCTATCAAGAGAAGAAATGGGAGAGACACGTATGATGGGAGGACTTGTTTATGTTGATTATGAATGAAAAGATAAAGGCACGAGAGGTTGAACTTACCGGGTTAAACGGCGAGAGTCTGGGCATCGTCACAAGGGAAGAGGCGCTCGCACTGGCCAAGAGCCACAAAGCCGATCTGGTGTGTACCTCTTTGTTTAGCAGCCCGCCACCATGTAAGCTGGTGAGCCGGGGGCAGGCTAAGCAGGTGGCTGCGAAGGAAAAGAAAGGCCATAATGAAACATCCGGTCCAATTAAAGTGAAGGAATTCCGCTTGTCTGTACATATCGAGGAGCACGACTACGATACCAAGCTGTCACAAATGCACAAGCTGCTTGCAGCGGATAAAGCCGTGCAGCCGGTCATCCGCATTCAAGGCAAGGAGGGAGAAGCAGCCCGCAAGCTGCTTGAGCGTTTGGTCCATGATCTGGCCGAGGTCGGCAAGAAGGAGACCGGCATTCAGGTCAGCGGCAAGTTGGCTACCATTAAATTGCTGCCAATCTGATTCCTGGACCGTTTAACGGAGGGATTTTCATAAGATTTTTTGCGATTTTAAGTGACGCTTACGGTTTACTTTTTTATTTATAGATAGGATGGTGCGACAGGAGCTCCTGTTACAGAGCAAGGGTATAAGCTTGTTTTGTGATAGCCGTACCCGATAAGGCTGATATCGTGATATATCGGTAAATAGGGGTGGCACCGCGAAACCAATCTCGTCCCCAAGACTAATGTCTTGGAGACGGGATTTTTTTATTTTTTCAGGAAGTTATTCGGGATGAATTCGAAGGAGGAGCTCGGCATGATCCATGATAAGGGTTTGGGAGAAGAAACGGTGGATTTTTTGACAAGAATGGTTAAGGAAGGTATTGAAAAGGGAGGTTACCACAGAACGTGGCCACCCGCTTCCCGCCTGAGCCTAACGGCTACCTGCACATTGGCAGCGCTTATGCCATACACATCAACCATTCCATAGCAAGCCAATTTCATGGAACATTCAACCTTCGGTTTGACGATACGAATCCTCTGAAGGAGGATGTGAAATACGTACAAGCGATCCAGGAGGATATCGCGTGGCTCGGGTATACGCCGGAGGTTTTGGTACGTTCGTGACCCATTTCATATGATATACCGTCCCTCATTAGGCTTAATCCACCCAATGTATCGGATGTGACAGGGAGGGTGGCAGTTTGGTATTGGCGTCGCCCTTCGCTGCATTAAGCTGGGACTGGGTAAGGAAAATGCTGTCCGTCAGGTCAGCTCCCCTTAGATCGGCATCCCTGAGATCCGCACCGATCAGATCAGCGGCTCTCAAATCAGCTCCACTGAGATCCGCGGCGATCAGATATGCGCCTCTTAAGTTCGCGTATCTCAGGTCGGCTCCTTTCAGTTTAGCTCCGATGAGATCGGCTCCACGGCTGCCGATCTTCCGGCGGACAGGATTATCTCTGTATAAACGGCGCGCATTCTCCCGTACGAGTTCACTTGTTTGAAGGAGCAGCCGGTTCACCTCGGACCGGTGTGCTGCGATATCCAGCCGTAACAGGGATTCGGGTGGAAGCAGAGTGAACCGCTTGGTCTCGTCCAGTGCCTCTCTTAAGTTGGAATGTATCTCCTGCGCTGGCTGCAATGTCATGGCTTCGTTCAGGTACCATAACAGCTCATGAAGCTGTCGCATGACCGGGAATACATCGAACATTTCCTGTGCCGTTTCCGGAGCCTGCCTCCAATCACGGCCGTTATAGGTAACCTGCGAAACCATCTGTCCCGCTCCGAAGCAATCAAATACGGTGCAGCCTCGCATGCCGCGCTGCCTCAAGCTGCCGTGAACGCCGCAGCGAAAGTCGGATTGCAGATGGTGACAAGGCGTCCCGCCATCTTTATTCATGGCAAAGTCAACCGAGGCCGCGAAGGGCAGCGCGACGCAGCATAATCCAAAGCAGCTGCTGCAGTCGGATTGCAGATTCATACGGTTGCGTTCATTGTGAGCATGGTCTTGTCTGTCTAACATCACTTACAGGAGCTCCTTCCCAATCCAATATGTAAAGCGGTTTACATTTATATATTTATAGTAAAACATAATGATGGCCGCACCATATAAGCAAACTTGGTTATAACTGTTTTATACCATGCGAGACGATTAATATGAGGGAGCGTAAATGGGGCGTGCTATACGAATAAAGCTTAAGCTGTCAAGAAACGCGGGCAGCTTATTTGTATGTTAAATGCAAAGTTGACGGATAGTATATAATGGAATTCGTGATTTCTTATCTGAAAGCATGCAGGTTTTAAACCATTTCAGGACATATGTCCTTTCCTGAGTTCAGCCATTTCACTTTTAATAGTATACAGACCTATATATATGAAGGAGTTTGAACCATGAGGGGAATTATATTTGCATTCATTGGCGGAGCTTGCATTACACTGCAAGGCGTAGCGAATGCCCGGATCAGTCAGGATATGGGCACCTGGCAAGCCGCAACGGTAACGCAGCTGACCGGATTCATGATGGCTTTGGTTATTCTACTGTTCGTCCGGGACGGAAGCAAGCAAGGATTTGGACAGGTAAAGCCGCTTTATCTGATTGGAGGAGCCTTGGGAGCGCCCATTATATTCAGTGAAGTTACGGCCATTCAGAATATCGGTGTTACGTTAACGATATCTGCATTGTTAATAGCGCAGCTATTTTTGACTTTCCTGATCGATAGCAACGGCTGGTTCGGAGTGGTGAAGAAGAGGATGAGTTTGCCACAATTCATTGGCATCGGGATGATGATCGCTGGAGTGGTCATTATAAAATTATGATGAGGCACGGCTGGTGCCGAAGATTGGAAGGCTGGAGAGGGAGATAGAAACGTGAAGGAAATTCATAATGCAGAGCTTCTGCGAAACTTTCTGCTGAACCATGAGATGGAGTCCGTGTTTCATGAGGAGTTAATGCCTTATTTGGTGTTGTATCGCTTCGATCAGGGGGATATCATCTGCACGCAAGGAGAACCTGCCGAAATGCTGTACATCCTTGTCCAGGGGAAAATCAAAATATACACAACCTCTGCGGAAGGCAAAGCCCTCGTTCTTTCCTTCAAAACACCTCTTGAGGTGATTGGAGATATTGAATATATCCAAGGGAATCCGATGATTAATACGGTTCAAGCCGTCTCGCCCGTGTACATGATTGGCGTGCATTATCGCTGGTTACGAAAATGCGGACAGGAGCATTCGCCGCTGCTGCAATTTTTATTGCGCATCATTACACGAAAATTTTATATTAAATCCAATTTCCTAAGCTTTAATTTGCTGCATCCGGTAGAGGTGCGGTTGGCCAGTTATTTGCTGTCGGTCTCGGTGGAGGATTCGGACACGCTCAAGACAGATGATCCAACCGCATTCAACCTCACCGATATCGCGAATTTACTCGGAACCAGTTACCGTCACTTAAACCGCGTGATTTTAAAATTTAGCCAAGAGGGTCTGATTGAACGCCGCAAGGGATTCATTCTGATTAAGAATCGAGAAGCTTTGACAATTGTAGCCGGCGGCAATATTTATGAAGAGTAACACGCAACAATATGAATCATTCAGCAAGGGAGATCGAGCATGATAGCAGGATTAATATTAGCACTTATCGCAGGTTCACTGGTCAGTCTGCAAAATATCTTCAATAATAGAGTCAATGAAAAAACAGGATCATGGTCCACAACCACCTTGGTGTTAGGCATGGGCTTTGTGGCTTCATTAAGCATGAGTCTTATCGTGGAGGGTAAGGGTACGTTTAATATTCAAAATATGGAGCCGTGGTACTGGATCAGCGGTTTGATCGGTGTTGGTGTGGTGATCTGTCTCGTGCAGGCGACAAGGCTGCTGGGAGCAACGTTCGCTATTTCGATCGTCATGACCTCACAGCTCGGCTTTGCTTTGTTATGGGACTCCCTCGGCTGGTTAGGCCTGGAGAAGGTTCCCTTTACGATGAACCAACTGATCGGTGTTGTCGTTATTGTCGGAGGCATCCTGGTTTTTAAACTGGGCGGGAAACATGAGCAACAAGAGGCGGCATAAACACGCGTTGAAATGATGAGGAGGAATCCATATGAATACGGAGATTGATAAAATCGCCTGGCTTCATATCGTAGATGGAAGGATATTAACTGCTCGTTCCAAAGGCAAGGACACCTATTATCTGCCTGGAGGGAAACGCGAACCGGGAGAATCCGATATCGATACGCTGGTGAGAGAAATCGAGGAGGAGCTGTCTGTTCGAATCAACAGAAAGACGGCAGCGCGCGTCGACAGCTTTCATGCGGCCGCTCACGGTAAATTAGAGGGCGTTCAAGTAACGATGACCTGTTACACCGCGGACTATGAAGGAGAGCTGAACCCAGCTTCGGAGATTGAAGCCTTAGCTTGGTTCACTTATAAGGACAGGGAACGTGTATCCGCCGTTTGTCAGATGATTTTTGATTATTTGCATAACGAGAAGATGCTGGCTGATTAAGCCTTCAGGCAAGCTGGAACAGCATGATAATGGCATATATGAATGCCCTAAAAAAGACGCTCCGACCGGAGCGTCTTATTATATGCGGAACAAATGTTCGTTTTATGGGGCATCGAAATTAAATACTTGTATATTCGGCTTTGATATTATTAGTATAACTCAGCCCTCATTATAAGTCTATATTTTGGCAGGGAAATGCTCTATAGTTTGTAATACCCGGCCGGGAGACGTGTTAGCGCGGAAGCTTTTTACCATGCGCTGTTTGGATAGAAAGAGGGAGTCTTGTGCACATACGATTATGGGATAACAATTTAAAGGTCCGGTTGTTGGGCGAAGGGCTGTTCAATATGTTGTATTGGATGTACTTTCCCTTCATAACGGTTTATTTTGGTCAGTCTCTGGGCAATCATATCGCGGGTGTTCTAATGACGGTCCCCCCGATATTCAGCATTATCGGCAACCTGCTTGGGGGTGCCTTGGCGGATCGGTTAGGCCGACGGCCCATCATGCTGCTTGGCGCTTCGTTACAAACGCTCATGTTTGCGCTGTTTGCGCTATCGCCTTCACATTGGATGGATTATGCGGCTTTTATAGCGATTGGATTCGGCGGAGCTATCTATAGACCGGCCAGCACGGCGATGGTGGCGGATCTGGTTCCGGCACAAGAACGGCGACAAGTATTCGCCATGTTTACGACAGCCAACAATGTGGGAGCTGTACTGGGTCCGGCACTCGGGGCTGTTTTTTTCTTCCAATATCGGCAAGAGCTCTTGTGGTCCTGTTCCATCGTTCTGCTGGCATACTTCATCGCCATATACTTCATTGTTCATGAAACATTGCCAGCGTCAGCGAGAATCACAGAACGTTCAGCCTCGATTAAACATACATTCAAGGAACAATGGAGAGGCTATGGCATTATATTCAGGGATAAGGTGTTTCTGCTGTATATTTTGGCGGGGATCTTTGCGCTTGTGACGATCATGCAATTGGATATGTATCTAGCGGTGTATGTCATCCATTATGTACCTTCCCAAGCACTGATCCATTGGAACGGAAATTCGCTTATGCTGTCGAGCACAGAAATATTAGGCTGGCTGCTGGGGTATAGCGGACTATTGTTTGTCCTGTTTCTGATCCCGATCACAAAATGGTTCCATCATTGGAAGGAGCGCAACGTATTTGTCCTGTCTTCACTGTTGTCCGGAATCGGTACGTTTGCCCTTGGTTTACACACGAATATTTGGTTCCTGTTCTTTGTAACGACGGTGTTCACGTTTGGCGAAATGGTTCGTTCTCCGGTGACACAGAGCTTTATCAGCCGTTATGCTCCCGAGCATGCAAGAGGTCAGTATATGGGGGCGGACAGTTTGCAGTATACGATCGGCAGGTTTTTTGCACCGGTGACGGTATTCCTGTCCGCTTGGCTGCCGCCTATGGGAATCTTCACCATCATTCTGGCAGCAGCACTGATCAGTGCGGTGCTGTATATCCTGCTGTTCAGAATTTATGAAGAGGGCAGGGCGTAGGAAGAGAATAGTGTTTGCAAAAGGGAGCCAGCCCGGTTGTATCACAGCCGTGAGCTTGCTCCCTTAAACATACAAACAATTATATTTACAAACCGATGGTCGGTATATATAATAAAAATACAGAATATTCAAATTGGAGGTGAAGGAGATGGTACCATTAGCAGCCATGCTGGTTTCGCTTATATTGTTTCGGACGCTGGGCTGGGCAGGGTGGGATTACATGAATGATTGGGTGATTTCCCTGCGGTTTGCGGTTGCCATCATGTTTTTGGTAGCCGCATCGGCGCATTGGGGCAGACTTCGAGGTGATCTGATTGCCATGATGCCGCCAAGAATACCGAATGCCCAGATCCTGATCAGTCTTACAGGTATTCTTGAGATTGCGGGTGCGATTTTGCTTCTCATCCCGGCAACTGCGATGGCTGCGTCAACAGGGCTGGCACTAATGCTCCTGGCTATGTTTCCCGCCAACATATATGCGGCCCAGAAGAAGCTGACACTTGGGGGCAAACCGGTCACTCCAATCGGAGCGAGAACGATTATGCAAATGCTGTTCCTTGCTGCGGCTCTAGCAGCAGGATGGCTTCCGCCCCAGGGGTAACCCATCGAGAAGAAGGAGGATTCCAGATGAAGCAGGAAGAACGGCGCGAGCAGACCAAGCGGATATTGCTTGAATCCACGGAAGAACTGATAAGGGAGAAAGGCTGCAGCCAAACGACGCTTAATGACATAATGAAACGGTCCGGCATGTCCAAAGGAGCCATTTTTCATTATGTATCCAGTAAAGACGAACTGTTTGTCCATGTATTGAAAGCCAGGCTTGCGGAACAGAACGAGCATTTCATGAGCGAAGTGAACAAGCAAGGGGACATCAAGGAATTTGATGGTCCGATGAATACCATCATAAACAGCATGTCGAGCCTGGAAAGCCGGGATGACGTAAGCAACCTCATCTTGATGTACCTTATCGGCAAAAGCGATCAGCCCGAGATCGCTGACATCGTTGCGGGCTTCTATAAGGAAGCCACGGCCACCTCCAAGCAGTGGATTGTAACAGGCCAGGAGGCAGGTGTTATCACCGATACAATTGATGCTGAACGGACAGCCGAGCTGTTCGAGCTGTTATCCTTCGGGCTGCGGATGCGGGGACTGATCGGAGTGAAGGGAAATGTATTCAGTACCAAGGAATATTCGGATTTTATAACCGACATTCTGCGGCCCGGGAACAAAGAGGGAGGCAGGGAAGGCCTATGACATTGTGGTTATTTCTTCACATCGCCGGATGCGTGCTGTTCCTGGGCAATATTATCACGGCAGCTTTCTGGAAAGTGAGGGCAGACCTGAAGGGGGATCCAACGGAAATCCATCATACGGTCAAAAATGTTATGCTAGCCGATTATGTGTTTACCTTGCCAGGCTTGCTGCTGCTGATTATTTCTGGAGTCGTTATGTCTGTACAGGCGGGATATGGAATGGGTGGAATGAGCTGGCTGGCGGTCTCTTTGATCCTGTTCGGCATCACAGGCATATTGTGGGCAGGGATTTTGATACCACTGCAAAAAGGAATGATTCGCCTTAGTCTGGAATCGATAGGCGGCGGAGTTATTTCCGATAGATACAAGAGAGTGTCGATGTATTGGGCGGTAGGCGGGACGGCAGCAACACTACTGCCGGTAATCATCTTGTACTTGATGATCAGCAAGCCTTTTTGAATCAAGAAGGACGGTCGCCTTGGTGACGGTCCTTCTTTTTAGTTGAGGATTAAATGGCAATCAGCTGCACTTGATTGACCGAGCGCCGACAGATGTTCCGGACCGCATCACGTAGTGGCGTCAGTTCCTCTTGCGGCTTCTCAAGCCAGCGAATATTTGGTAATAGACGGCATACGATTAGGCGAGAAAGCTTGCGAAGAGGGAGGATGCTGATATGTCCGCTTACAATGAGCAGCAGTTGGTGCAGGCGGTTAAGGCCAAATTGCCTAACGGCGCAGAACTGGTAGGGAAGGATGCATCGGGTGCGCATGAAGCCGTTTATGCAGCTGACATTACGGGAGATCGGGTGCCTGAAATTGCGGGAGTATATCGATTAAACGGTGAACTTTATGTAATGGTCCTCATGCACCATCAGGGAGGCTGGGAAGTCGTTGCCAATGTGAAGGGACAGGGATATGGCGTCACTTTAATGACGGCCGCACCGGTGCTGGGTCATAACGTAAACCAGTTGATCATAGGCTGGCAGATTGGCGCCATCTGGTCTAAGCAGTCGATATATGCCTGGACACCGGAGGGGCTGAAGGATGCAGCACCCGCGGATATGACCTACAGCCATATCGATATCGTTGATTTGCCAAGTTCGATCGGGACGGATGGTCAGGCTGAAATCGCGCTGTGGATTCATGATACAGGCGAAGCTTACCGGGTTGAGGTCGTTAGATGGAATCATGGGGCGTTTGAAGCTGCACCGGACGCTTATCCGTATTATTTTCCCGCCGTAGTGGGTTACTACGAGAGGCTGACCCAGGAACACCCGGATTATTCATTCTATTGGTATTATCTGGCGGATGCGCAGTATCGTGCGGGAATGCCGGAAGCTGGGCTGAAGTCCGTCCGTAAGGCACTCTCTTTTGCAGAGCCATACCCTGAGCGCCATACGCTGCTTGAGCTTGAGCGCCGGATTCAGGAGATGCTGGCTGGAAGAGGAGAGGCACAGCTGGGTTCCCGGTTATACCTGGCATCTGTGAAGACAACGAGTGGAACCCGATGGGGATACATTAACCATAGCGGCGAGATGGTGATTCATCCGGTATATGATGATGCACAGGATTTTCAGGATAACGGTCTTGCAATCGTAAGTGCACACGGCAGCTATGGTGTCATTGATAGAAGCGCCCATTATGTTGTGCAGCCCCAATATCAGTCCATCAGTCCTTTCTCGGAGCATCGCGCGACGGTCATGGATGGTCAAGGCTTTAAGATGATTAACGAACAAGGGGTAATTCTGACAAGTCGGGCGTATCCATACATTGCAGAACTGCGTGAAGGTAGGGCCGTGTTCTATGTTACCGATCATAGCAGCGGTGATGGGGATAACAGCCGTTACGGCTACCTTGATGCCGATGGTCATGAGGTGATTCCTGCTCGGTACGCGGACGCGAATGATTTTGTTGATGGTAAAGCTGTTGTGAAGTTAAAAGATGATAATTATGCGCTCATTGATCTTCATGGACGGAAACTGGCCACGTATCACTTTGCCTATGTCGGACCGCTTGGCGAGGGCTTGCTTGCCTTTCAGAAGGAGAGCACGGGCAAATATGGCTACATCGATGAGCAGGGGGAAATCGTCATTCCGCCGACCTATACATCGGCATTTCCGTTTCACGATGGCAGAGCTATTGTAAATACAGCTGAAGATTACAAGTCGAAGTATGGCGTCATCAATAGACAGGGGACCTGGGTGATCCATCCGGAATACAATGATATTCGGGATTTAACGGAAGAACGGTTTGCGCTCGGGCGCGCGATTGATCCTGAACAGCCTTTCATCGGCTCGATATATGCGATTGCAGATTGGGACGGGAAGCAGCTATCTGACTTTACGTATCGCGATATCTCCGACTACAAGCACGGTTTGGCCTCCGTGTATGATGCGAAGCAAACGTATTTGATTGACCGTACCGGCAAACCTGCGCCGGGTTTTCCCCGAGTGAACGGCAGCGGTACGCTTACGCTGGAACCCGGAGGGTTGATTAAGGCATTGGTCGATCTGCGTCTATCCTATCTGGACCGGTCGGGACGTATCGTCTGGGCGCAGAATACCGTTATTCCGCTGCAGCGGCCTTATCAGGTAACAGAAGAGAAGTATAAGCCGAATCCGGATTATCTGGTCTATTATCCGCAGGTCACAGGAATGAGAGACCAAGGGACTCAGCAAGCCGTGAATACCAAGCTGAAGGATATGTCTGGGGTGAAGCCGATTCCTGCCGATAAGAAGCTGGATTATTCCTATTCCGGTGATTTCGACGTAATTTTCTTTAAGCAGAAGCTGCTTGAAATGGAGCTGAACGGATATCATTATCCTTTTGGAGCCGCCCATGGCATGCCAACCAAAGTGTATGCCGTGATCAACTTGGAGAATGGCAGCATGTACAGCTTGAAGGATTTGTTTAAACCGGGCAGTGATTATCTCGCAGAGCTCAGCCGAATCGTTGGCAAGCAGATTAAGGAAGATCCCCAATATTCGTATGTATTCCCCGGCAGTTATACGGGAATCGCCGCAGACCAGCCCTTCTATGTGACAGAGAATGCCCTTCATCTGGTGTTTGCACCGTATGAGATCGGCCCCTATGCCGCAGGTTTTCCCACTTTCACGATTCCTTTTGTTCAGATTAAAGACATCCTCAATACGGAAGGCGAGTTCTGGAAGGCGTTTCATTCCTGATGCTGAGCACGGAGAAGGTGAACCGGATCTTGTATAAAAGCGTCGAAGAGCTCGGTTTGATCAGAACCGGGCTCTTTAGCTTGTGCAAATGCAAATATGTTATCATACTGCCTTGCAATGGCACTATTCTATTTGGGACAAAGCTGTTACATTATATGAATACAAAACAATAGTAGAGTAGAGGTGTTTGACACGCATGCTTCATAACCCAACAGGAAAAGAACGCCTCGGATTAGCCTTGCTTCTCAGCTTGCTTGGTATATTAGGACCGTTCAATATCGACATGTATTTGCCCAGCTTTCCCGAGATTGCCCATGATTTTGGGGCGCGGGCTTCGCTTGTCCAGCTGAGTTTGACCTCCTGTCTCATCGGACTCGCGGTTGGTCAGATCATTGTTGGACCGATCAGTGACGCTCACGGAAGAAGAAAGCCGTTATTAGTCTCGCTAGCCTTATTTGCGATATCCTCCTTGTTCTGTGCACTGGCACCGAATATTACGGCACTGGTTGTTGCCAGATTCCTGCAGGGATTCACGGCGGCGGCCGGGCTTGTGATTTCACGTGCTGTTGTGCGCGATGTGTTCAGCGGGCGTGAGCTTACTAAATTCTTTGCGCTGCTGTCGGTCATTAACGCGGTTGCCCCGATGGTTGCCCCGATGTCAGGCGGAGCCATCCTGCTGATGCCGTTTGCAAGCTGGCACACGATCTTTTATTTCTTGAGCATATTCGGTGTCTTCATTGTACTGATCGTTGCCTTTCGGCTGAAGGAAACCTTGCCGCAGGAGAGAAGAACGCCAAGCTCGCTGGGCCATTCCGTCCGTACGATGGGAAGTTTGTTCAAGGATCGTTCCTTTATCGGGTACGCCCTGACGGTGGGTTTCATTCACGGAGGCAGCTTTGCTTACGTTTCGGGAACGCCGTTTGTGTATCAGGGAATTTACGGTGTTTCACCACAAATGTTTAGCGTACTGTTCGGGATTAACGGGATCGCTATTATTACGGGAAGTTTCATTATTGGACGGTTTGGCGGCATCGTTCATGAACGAAGCTTGCTCCGGGTCGGAGTCATCATGGCGGTGAGTGCAACGTTCCTGTTGTTGCTGATGACGATGCTGAAAGGGCCTCTGGCCATCGTTGTTATATTGATATTCATCTACATGATCACCATTGGAATGGTGGCAACAAGCACATTTACGCTGGCCATGGAGAAGCAAGGACACCGCGCAGGAAGTGCAAGTGCTGTCATAGGTTTGCTTCCACTCCTGCTGGGATCCATCGTATCACCGCTTGTCGGTATGGATGAGTCTACAGCCGTGCCGATGGGAGCCATCCTGTTCATCACGTCCGTACTCGGCTCGTTGGCTTTTTTCAAATGGACCAGGAAACATGAAACCGAATCAAAAGACGACATGAGAGGAGCGGGATTGACATGACATCAAACCGAATGATTCACTCCGTTATTTTTTCATTGAAGCATGAGAAGGGCTCTGCAGAGGAGCTGCGTTTTCTGGAGGATGGGCGATCTGCCCTTAGTACGATTGAAGTGGTTCAGGAGTTCAAGGTGTTCAAGCAGATCAGCCATAAGAATACATACGATTTCGGATTCTCCATGGTATTTGATAGCGAAGCTGATTATGAAGCATACCATGTGCATCCGCAGCATGTTGCCTTTGTAGAGGATCGCTGGGAGAAGGAAGTCGTACAGTTTTTGGAGATCGATTACAGCGAGGTTTAATATTCGCATCTCTGTAGGTACCGCCGAGGAGAATCAAAATACGGCTTGAGGCATTAAATGGAATTTCACTGCTTATGAAATAAGAGGAAAGTAAAAAAAGGACCGCAAAGGGTCCTTTTTTCATATCTATCATAAATTTTTGAGATTGCCCCGGTTCTCGATTTTGGTCGTGACCTTAAGCTCGAAGTCCAGCTCCGGGTAATATTCGGATCGCCATCTGGACAATTGCTCACGGGTCAGATCGTTTCTGAAAAATTGGCCTAATGCTAATATATCCGCTTCGTCCTGCTGGGTTTGCTTAAATAAATGCTCTAATCGAGAGGTGAGCAGTTGCTCCAATTTATCTTTAATCTCTTGTTCCGTGGGATGGCCCTTTGAATCCAGAATGGTGACATTCAGCTTCAGATTACTCCTCAAAAAAGCCTGGTCATTCTTCATCCAGCTCTTATGGGTAAGTTTGTTGCTGATAATCTGTACTGTCGCACTGTCCATAACTTCGAGCTTGCCATAGGCGCTTTTTCCATAAAAAGCGTTAGCGACCAGCGTTTCCTCCGGACTGATCTGTCCCGTCATCTTCCCATTCTTGATAATGGCCGAGCCAATGCATTCGATATTCGTTGTCTTTCCTGAGCGAATAAGCGGAACGATGACATCATGCGTATAGGAATTAATGCTTCGAAACATTTCCCATACCCGTGTATCGGCTAATTGGGGATTCCATCCGGCGTTTTTTTCGAAAAAATCATAAATGATATTCCCGCTGTTCAGAGTCTTTGCCTTTATCTCGGAGAAGAATTGCTCCAACGGCTGTTCACTGATAGCAAACAGCGTTTTGGAAGAAATATCACGGGACCGATTAAAGGCCGACACGACGTCCTGCATTCCGCTTTGCGCAAATTTCTTATCCACAATAACAATTTTCAGATGAAGCAAATCAACTTGAGATTCCATATTCATACTCATATGGTCAATGACCTTGTTAATGGTGTCTCCGGTATCCGATACAATCGTAATGTTGTTGGAATCATCCGCTGACGGGATATCCAAGAAGATTTTGTACTGATTATGCTCGGTCAGGGATATCCCCATGATGACAGGGAGGGCTCGATGGTTAATATCTTTGTTGTCCCAGCAGCCGCTTAATAAAGGGAGAAGGATTATCGAAACCATCAGAAGTTTCATCCTCCAACGAAAAGGGGTTCGTATGATCATCATCAAGATACCTCCGCTTTACGATTGGCTTTGTTCTTGAGCCGCCATCCCATAATGAAAGTGAGCACGGGGATGACAATGAAAATGTATAACCTGAGCGGGATGATCCCGATCTGCAGCTGTTTCAGGAAGTCCCAGTCCGGAATGGCCAATGAGATAACAAATAGGAGAATCGTCAACCCGATTAGCCCGTAAGGATCGGGGATAAAGGGCAGTGCTTTTTTCGTTAAGGTCATTAAAGTCCATAGGGTGACTGCCATGTATAGCAGAGCAAAAGCCATCAAACTGAGCAGGAAGAATATGGTGATCCGGTCAAACATCAGCCAGGTCACGTTCACCGTATCGATCGTCATCAGCATGGGGAATTCATACAGCTCAGCGGTCGATTGGCCAAAGGTCAGCAGGGGAAGATATACCGACAGCAGGTACATTGGGAGCAGCAGCAGTCCGCCGATGGCCATCTTTTTCATGTTGATAGGAATAGAGACGGGGAGTAGTCCCAGAAAAAAGAATCCCCCCGCATACACAAACAGACTAACTTGAAATTCTACATCCGTTATGAAGGTAAACGTTTGTTTATGGCCGACGAACGGCAAAGCGTAATACCAATCGACATTCTGAAAGGATAGATACAGGACAAACAGGAGTGGACCCGAGAACAAGATAGCAAGTAATAAGGCTGTTCTGGCCATACTGCCAATTCCCTGCCAAGCCATTACAAAGGCGACAAGGAACAGGAGCAGCAGGATGGCCCACAGGGGTGTGTTGGATAAGAAAATCAGCGTGAGCATTTCAGAGTAGGCACGAATAGTTACGATAAACGCAACGACCAGGTACAGGAAGGCAGGCAGCAGGACAATCCATGGAACAACCCTGCCTGCACTTCGGAATATATCAATGACCGTTTGATTTTTGGCAAATCGCAAGCCCATGATATATAAGAAAACAACGGTCATCTGTACGGCGTAGCTGAATACAATGCCTATCCAGTGCCCGGTTTGCATAGCAGAAAAAAACCTCGAGGGATATAGAAAAAAGATAAGCCCCATATGACAGACCACGTACATTACGGCTGATTGAAGTCCGCCTTTAGCCATTGGGTTCATCCTTCTGGGTCAATGAGGGCATGGACAAGTAAGGAACACCCATGCTGCTCTGGTTGCCTATGTAGGCGCAGATAAGCACAATCCCCGCGAGCAGACCCAATACCCCGTAAATAGCAGATAAAATAATGAGCAGATACTTGAAGACCCTGATCGGCACAGAGTTCTGAAATCCGACTACCGTCGAAGAGGCAATGGTGGTGCCCGCCAGCACGATGATTAACAGATTGCTGACGAGTTTCGCCGCAACTGCGGCTTGCCCGAGGATAATGCCTCCGACCATCGTAACGGTCGGTCCTATGCTCTTGGGCAGGCGAATGCTGGCTTCCAGTATGAGCTCCAGCACAACCAGAAGCAGTAAAGTTTCCACCATGGCGGGATACGGGACGTCTTGACGGCTGTGGGCAATGGATAGCGCCAATTGCAGCCTCAATACTTCTGGGTTTACGGACACCAGGGCAACATAGAGACCCGGAATGATGGTGGCAATCAGCGCGCCCAGAATGCGAAGTAAGCGGATAAGATACATGAAGGGCAGCGGGAAATTGTGATCATCCTTCATGCAGAACATATCCCAGATCAGACTCGGGATGATGACCGCAAACGGCAGTCGATCAATCATTAACACGACTTTCCCTTGCTGCAGGGAATGTGCCGCATTCTGCGGGAGCTCGGTTGCGTTAAACCGGGCTACCAGCGTCCAGGGGTTTGATCCCAGAATTTTCTCAAGCTGCTGCAGATGCTGGATATCCTTATCCAAACCGGCTTCAATTTTCTTCCGGAGGTTGTCGATAAGCGCGGGCTTAACCTGATCCTCAACGTAGATTAACAAAACGGCTTTGGGATTGCTCTTTCCGACCTTGTAAGTTTCTACTTTCAAGTTGGCGCTTGTGCAGTGTTTCCGAAGGATGCCGATATTGGTGTTGAGATCTTCAAGAAAAGAGCTGCTGGACCCATACAGGGTGTTCTCCGTTTCAGCCGGTCCGATCGACCGGGTAACAACTTTGGATATAGGAAGGACAGCGCAGCATGTTCCTGACAGAGGTTCCAGCACAATCAAGTTGCCCTTTATGATGTCAGGCACAATTGCACCCAGATCGGGGTCCACAAGCTGTCCAATAATCTTGAGCAATGAATCCGGTGACAGCGAGTCATCGACCATGTTTGTTGTCTGCGTCTGGAGCATAGCAATGCTCTGAGGAAGATCGACCAAAGAATCCAAGCCGATCACCTGAACTCGATATTGCAGCAATTGAATTTCTACATTGAAATAATCGGCATTTGCCCTGAAATAATCAGCCAAACGCTGTTTGAGATCCATACACTCACTCCCTAGTCCATGCAATACATGATTTAGTTATCATTTCCATTCTATGTTTTAATTTATGCATGAAAGGAGAATGGGGAGGAGAAGCAACAGTCAAGTACAAGGATTCAACGTCCGGTATTGTTAACACCGATGAGCGATTGTATCTGCTGAAGGACTCGAGACAACACGGGTATCTGCGGCGGCCTTTATCCTGTGTCTCATTCCCTTATGGTTCGAAAATCCGGCAGCTTCCCTTGCTGCAATTGGAATGCAAGAATGGCTGGCGCTCGTATGGTACGTTCCGATCGTAACGGCGCTGGCATTCATTTGGTGGTACGCGGGTATTAAACGATGTCAAGTTGCGACGGCGGCTGCTTTTTCCGGCATGATGCCCTTTACCGCCATAAAAAAAAGGAAACAGCACAGGAGCTGCTTCCTTTTGTAGGAGGAATGCTTTATTGTCGCTTGAGATTAAGGTGCCAGCTGTCAGAACGACTGAGCGAACGCTTGTTACGGGACGTATTGACGGCACTTACCAGTAAGAAGATCAAAACGGATGACCCCGTATTATTATTGAACAATACTTTGTTCGGGTGCAAATCACCAGCGCCACCTCTGGCAATATATACGCCGGGGGATGGCTGTGCCTCAATTTTGATTGCAAAAGCATCATTGTTAAACAAAAAGTTAATATCTTTGAGAACCAGTTTTCTGCCGTTTCTCACGTTGATTACAATTTGCTGCAACAAAATGGTCTTTCCAGCACCTACATCAATAGGATTCTTCCCACCTACAATCCCATTCAACTGTAACGGAGTCATATGCTCACCTCTTTTAATTAAGTCTTACATTCTATTCATCAAAGAGAGAAAAGGATATAGACAGATAGAATAGTTTCAGGAGGTATATTTCCATGAGAGGTAATGGGGACTATAATTATTAGTAAACATAAAGGCAGGGATGACGATGAAAAGAGTGCTGTTGCTGCTGGCCGATGGATTCGAGGCAGTGGAAGCAAGCGTCTTTACCGACGTATTAGGATGGAACATGCTTGAGGGAGACGGCACCACGCAGGTGGTAACGACCGGATTGCACGACCGATTAAAGTGTACCTGGAACTTCACCGTGATTCCTGAAGTGACACTGGATTCAGTCCGGGTTGATGACTATGATGCGCTTGCGATTCCAGGCGGATTTGAGGAAGCCGGGTTTTACAAGGATGCATACGATCCCAGGTTCTCCGCCGTCATTCAGGCATTCCATGCCCAAAACAAGTGGATCGCCACCATATGTGTTGCAGCCCTGACGCTTGGCAAGGCCGGGCTGCTGGAGGGGCGCAGGGCAACAATCTACGATCATCCAACGAGCATCAGAAAGAAACAGCTGCGCGAGTTTGGCGCCATCGTGGTGGACGAACAAGTCGTTGTCGATGGAAATCTGATCACTTCCTGTAACCCGGCAACAGCCTTTGAAGTGGCCTTCACTTTGCTGGAAAAGCTGACAACGCGAGAAAATACGTTACATGTGAAAGATTTGATGGGTTTTGCGGAAAAGTAACGGACTAACACGCATATTAAGCAATGAGCATGTCTGAGCTGGACAGTGCTCGTTGCTTTTTTTATTGCGGCCAACGACAGTTTATATAAAAGTTAATTATACTCATACCTCCTCTATTTATGGTTTTGGGACGATGTTACGCTTACGTTGAAGCCGTTAAATATCTGAATTAATAGGGCAAGATGCGGTATTTCAAAGGTTTCGAGATAGCCGACAGAATGGGGGAGAACGGATGAAAGTCACGGTGGAGTTAAGTGATGCCTCGACTAAATTTATCATTAATAATATGTATCCGCTGTACCTGCACGATTTGTCAGGAATATGGGGATGGAAGCCGAATCGATATGGCGTGTTTGAAGATGATGATACCAGAACCTTGAATGATCAAATCCAAGTGTTCGATATATGGTGGGATAAGCCAGAGGTGTTATTCCCGTATCTTATATGGGCCGATGACATTCCTGCGGGCTTTGCATTGGTTGCAACCCCGCCGTATACCTTTGGCAGTGAATTCTACATGAACGAGTTTTTTGTGATGAAGCCCTTCCGTGGCCAGAATATCGCAGAGGCGGCTGCGGCACAGGTATTCAACGAGCATTCAGGCAGCTGGGAGATCCAAACGAACGCCACGGACAGCAATAAGAGGGCACAAGCCATCTGGAGAAAGACGCTTCATAGTTATAGAGCGGAACGGGGGTTTCAGGAGACTGTCGACGAAATCAAGAATGATCATGTAAAGATCGTCTTTCGATTTTGATCATCATAAAGCAGGGAAATGAAATGGATGTTGAAGGAGCAGATCTCTCTGCTCCTTTTCTATGAATGCAATCATGGGTTTTCGGAAACAAATCCGCTATTTAAGTTCTATACAGGCGGACAGATCCTTGTTCTTCGAGAGGCTTAACAACATGTCATAGAAAACTCTGCGGTCACTCTCGGTAAGGCTGCCGAGGGTTTTCTCGGCGATTTCCGTTTGATAGTCCAGTACGGGCCTAATGGTCGCTTGTGCCTGTTCCGTGAGCTGAATCAGGATAGCCCGGCGGTCTTGCGGATCCTGGACACGGACAAGCAGTTGTTCCTTCTCAAGAGCATCCACTAAATCGGTAAGCGTGCGGGCTTTAATGCCCAGCCTTGCAGCTAATTCATTCATTCGAATGCTTCCGGTTTCTAGGACGACAGAGAGCACGCGAAGTCTCGGTCCGGACACTTGATATGGGGTTGGGAACATACCTAGTTGAGCGTCGAATTCTTTTTGGATGGCATGAGTAGTTCTTACAAGCATGTGAATGATATCGATGGATGAGGGTACAGCGTCGTTTGGTTTCATAAGTTCCTCCTTGACAAAAGCAGACTTTATACTTAAGCTCATAATTAGTGAGGTTACTCACTATATAATAAACATATAATGAGTAAACTCATTAAATTATACACTCATTTCCATGCTGCAGCTAGGTGTTTATTATGGACGATTTTATCTTTCAAACACGAGGGAAGGGATAACCATGAAAAATGATACGTATAACAACGGGGACAAACTGCTCCGCGTCCTCGTTGTAACACTCATATTCTCCGTCATGAACGGTACGATGTTCAATGTGGCTTTACCGGCCATCGGTAAAGAATTTGAATTGCTTCCATCTGAAGTTAGCTGGATTATGACCAGTTATATGGCTCTCTATGCAATCGGTTCGGTTGTCTTTGGTAAACTTGCAGACAGCTATAGCCTGAAGGGTCTGATTACGTACGGGCTGCTCTTATTTGCTGTCGGATCGGTTGTCGGGATGCTGGCCGTTGATTTTTGGATGATTATTCTCGGCCGAGTGCTTCAAGCAGCAGGTGCTGCCGTATTGCCAGCCATAGCCATGATTATTCCAATCCGATATTTTGAACCTGAGAGACGCGGGAGAGCGCTCGGTACATCGGCTATTGGCTTGGCACTTGGAGGTGCTCTGGGTCCGATCGTGTCCGGGATGATTATGAGTTTTGGCAGCTGGCGCATCTTGTTCTTGTTCTCATTACTGCCGCTGCTGACCATACCTTTCTTCAGAAGATATCTGAACGATGAGAGAGGGACAGCCAAGCCGCTGGATGTGATAGGCGGAGGATTCCTTGCGGCAGCGGTGGGCTTGTTCCTGCTAGCCATCACACAGAGCAGCTGGGCGGCTGCTGTTATCGGGGGGCTATTCCTACTGATGTTTGCGATCCGCATTCGAAAAGCGGTCCATCCGTTTATTCAGCCGGAGCTGTTCATGAATGCCAGATATACCGGTGCGTTGGTCATCGCTTTTATATCGACCTCCATGAATTTTAGCATTACCTTTATTACGCCTCAGTATTTGACGGCACTGAACAATCTGTCTGCAGGGAGCATTGGCTTTGTCCTGGTGCCTGCTGCCATTGCAGCGGCCACGCTTGGCCGTGTCGGGGGTAAACTTGCGGATGAACGCGGGAATTCAACTCTATTTTCCATTGCGGCTGCACTGCTGGTTCTATGCTTCATTCTGACCTCCACTTTCGTTGGCATTTCACCATATGTCATTGCACTGCTGTTAATCATGGGTCAAGTAGGACAAACCTTTATGCAGATTGCGATGTCCAACACGATCTCAAGAACGCTTTCCAAAGAACAGGTCGGTGTCGGCATGGGATTGTTCTCCATGCTGAACTTTATATCCGGCGCGATGGCAATGAGCATTATAGGCAAGGTATTGGATCAGTCGGCAACCTGGCGGTTGAATCCGCTGACAGGTAACGAGTCGGCTTATGTTTACAGCAATATTTTCTTTATAATGACCGCTTTAAGCATCCTGGTATGGGGGCTGTATCAAATGCAGTTTGGTCCCAAGACGGACCGGAGACCGTTCAGGAATACCTGATGACATATGGTCTGATGAATCAGGCTTTTTCGTATGATCAGGTCAGCCAGAATCTACTGGCTGGCCTTTTTTTCGACCGTTTTTATTTTCTTTTTTTCAGAATTCATGTAGCGGAATCGAGAGTTACCCCGTCTATAGGGTATGGAGGTGGTCAACAGATGGCAAGGCCGGCCGGCCCTAACGACAAATCCAGATACCCGTCTGAGCCCTCCCTGGCACTGGAGCAATTCATGACCGAGTATGGCACCTCCATACTGCGTACAGCCTACTTCTATTTGGGCGATCGACATCTAGCAGAGGACGTCAGCCAGGAGGTATTCCTGCGAGCTTTTCGCCATTGGACATCGTTTCGTGGAGATAGCAGCGTGAAGACGTGGCTCACCAAGATTGCAATCCATGCATGCCGGGATAAACAGGGATTAAAAATGATGAAAGAGCAGCCAACAGATCCGCTGCTAATGGAGAATTCCGTTCTCCGCAGCGTGGAGGAGGAGGCTTTAGAACGCTTGGATCAAACAACCATTCTTAAATATATTGCTGCACTGCCGGTTCATTATCATGAGGTTATCTACTTGTATTACTACCTGGATTTGGGAACCCGTGATATCGCTGAAGCAACCGGCGCACCGGAAGGAACCGTTCGCGGAAGGCTTCACCGGGCAAGGGCGCTTCTGGGCGAATACCTGGCAAAGGAGGGACTCGCGTTATGACATCTCAGGAGGACAAACTTCGAGACCTTGTGAAAAGCGAAGCGGATGAAATGCTGTTCAGCAATCTTCACTTTGATTCACATATGTGCGAAAAGGTGAATCAGCGTATCCAGCATGAAGCGAACCTGCAGGAGGAGAGCCCGGTGCGTAGAACAAGAATGAGAATGAGAAATCATCGGTGGTTCGCCGGAACAACAGCGGCCGCGATATTCATCGGACTATGTCTGTTCCTTGCTGAGCCCGATTTTTCCAATTCTCCGGGATCTCCTCCATTAGATCAGGATCCGCCTGTAACCCTAATGGACCCTGACTCTCCAATCGATGATCCGCCAGTTGGCTATAATGACGAGCCGCGAATCCTTGGCAGTTATGAAGAGGCGGGCCAGGCATTTGGCGATAAGCTCGGCGTCCCGTCCTATATTCCGGAGGGTTTCTCCCTTCAGCAAATTTCAGTGACGGGACCGAACGAAGCGGTAAGAGCGGCCGTATTCAGTTATACAGCAGGTGAGCGTTCCTTCGGTTTATTTGCTGACAAAGGCGCGAATTCAAGCATGCCGCAGCATTTCGATGAAACCGTCGATGTGAACGGTGCCGCTGGTTACCTGATCGCAGGTGAACCGTTGCAGGATGACGGATTAATCACACCGAATGTTGAGCTTCACTGGTACACGGATGATATTCACTTCACGATATCAGGGCTTGTGAGCGCTAAGGAAGCTCTTCGCATTGCACGATCCATGGAGCCTGTTAAGCAGAAAGATCATAGGCCATAAACCAGAGATAATCAGGAGGTAGTGAAAAATGAATAAGGATTATATAAAACAATGGGTTAAGCTCATGATGCTGGGGTGTGTCTTGCTCATGGCAGGGGCAGGCAATGCTGCGGCTGCGCCGAATGGCGTGATGTCCGCGTCCATGCATATCGTGTCCGCCGCTGATGAGAGCCTGGATGATAAACAAGCGGAAATCGATGATTATGTTGCCGGAGCAGGCCAAGAGGAGCTTTCACGGGAGGGCTTTACTGTAACCCACACGGTTGCAGCAGGAGATAAGGTGGAAGTTGGCATTACGCCTTACAATGAAGAGCATGCCAACTTCCTCTACGAGAAATTTGGACGTGATCAAGTTCAAGTGGTGGAAGGAGAGCAAGCGATACTCTATGGAGCGAATACGGCCGAAGCCGACGTGGTCGCAGCGGAGGAAGCGGGCATGAATCTGTGGATCTGGATCGGCGCAGCGGTGGTCATCGTGGCTGGTGGACTGGTGCTCGTACGCAGGAAGCTCTTTTCACGGAGTTGATTGTACCTTGAAAAAGGGACCGGGGGCCTGCCGCTGGCGGGTATTTCCGATTAAAAAGAAAATATCGACATTATATGAAAACAATTCATACTTAAGGTATGGATTGTTTTTTATTTTTTGATTGCAGATGTCCCTTTTTCGGCAGGAGGGGTGTTATATAACGTAAATATGGTGTACGCGGGGGTGCGGCTTCGAATTGGATTACATCGAGGAGTGTGTGAGACGCGTTAAGGCCGGTGAGGTAGATTGCTTTGAGCCCATCGTCGAAACGTACAAAAAACAGATCTACATATACTGCTGCCGAATGCTTGGCTGCAAACAGGATGCGCAGGATGCTGTCCAGGATATATTCATCAAGGCTTTCACCAAGCTTCATCTTTATGAAGCGAAGGTATCGTTCTCGTCATGGTTGTACAAAATTGCCTATCATCATTGCCTCAACCTGATTCGCAAGCGACGCGTGCGTTTACGGGTAAGTCGGCTTATGAAACCGGCAGGGCATGCTGATAGCGTGGAGCAAACGTTGGAGCGCCGATGGTTCAGCGAACCGCTGGAGTATGCTATGAACAAGCTGTCGGTTGAAGAACGGAATCTGCTGGTGCTGCGGGTGTTTGAAGATAAACCGTTCTCAGAGATCGCTCAGATTCTGGATAAGAATCTTAGTGCAGTGAAGAAAAAATATGCACGCATGAAACAGAAAGTCATCAAGTTGATGGAGGAGAAGGGGGGCACGGAGTTATGCGAGATTACGGACAGTCGGACGAAGATCGAATGCTGAGAAGTTTGGAATTGCAATCGGTAGAGGATGAGATTGACGTAACCCCTGCCATCATGCGCCAGGTTCGTCAAATTCATCAGAAGAAACAGGGAAGGGGATTCCGTAATCGGAGGAAATACTTCATGATGGCCTCACTATCTGCCATATTGATTCTTTCGTCGATGAGTGTCTACGCCAGTCAATACTTTATACAGATCAAAAACAAGGAAGGCGAAATCATACTGACTACCATGAAGCCATGGAAATACACCGAATCGGAATATAACGCCAAACGTGAAAGGGAAACGGAAGAAGAACTGAGCAAGAGGTTAAAGCCGGGAGAACAGGCCGTGTATTATATCAAGGACAGGCACATGACTTCATCCGCCAAAAAATATCCTCTGAACTATTTTTACAAAACGATTCAGCATCCGAATTATAACGATCTGGCCAAGGAAATTGAGGAGAAGGGAGCTCCCCTGTTACAAGAACCGGAATATGTCCCGTCAGGGTACTTCTTTGACCGGGGCCAAATCCAAATTAGGAACGAACCTGTATGGGGCACGCCAGAGTATGAGAGCCTTCTGAATGAACTCAAGGAGCAAGCTGCAAGGTCTGATGAAGAACAGGGGCTGTTTTATAAAAGGGTCTCTTGGTCGAAGATTGCGTCTACGGTGATGGAATACCGAAAAGACGAAAGCCGGATTATTTTCATCGCATTTGCCAGAGAGAAGGGCTCAAAGGCGGGTGTTCCTACAGAGCAAGCTGTAAAACTACCGGTGAATGGAAAAGAAATGATCCTGTCCTCCAACTCTGTTTCCGCGAACCGTAAGTTAACATGGCTCAGCGACAATGAAGAAGTGATGTATGTGATTACGGACGACCCGAAGGATCCGCTGTCCAACGATGATTTTGCGAAAATTGCCGCCGGTCTCCTGCAGGAATAAAGAATCCCCCTGATTTTTTAACAAAATGTCCCTTTTATTCGCGGCTGGGCGTTATACGAAATGTATTTAAAAACTTAGAAGGCCTAGCCGCCGAAAGGAGCACGAATTGTACCATGATGAAAAACAAGATGAAAGTTGCCTTATTTCTCGCCGCTACGATGATGATCGGATCCGCTAATGCTTATGCAGCAAGCACAACGGTACCGCAGACCAAGATCAAGCCTGCAGCAGCCTCTTCCGTGAAATCAGAGAAGTTGACGTCTTCGCTCGATGATCAAATTTATGAGCTGACCAAAGGACTTAAGCCGGGACAGATGGTTGCATACTATGCTGCCGACAAAGAATATAATCCATTGGATCAAATTTACTTTGCAAGCAAGGGTTTTGTTTACGATACGTATTCTGATTACTTGAAGAAGGCGAAGGCCATGGACGCCCCCGCGCTGACAAAACCGAATGTATTGCCCAAGGGCTATGTCTTCCAAAATGCCGTTCTATACTTAAAGAGCCCGGAAAAAACATCCGATCTCTATAAAAAGTTAGAGAAGGAACTGAAAGCAGAGGCCGCGAAAGGAAATAAAACGTTATACACCCAAGCAATACCTGACGTGAATGAAGCAACAGCAGTTGTTCTCAATTATGAGAAAGGCAGCGTGAAATTGGATGTCATTGCAAATTATATTCATCCGGCTCCGCCAATGAACGGAACTCCTGTACCGGCTGAGAAGCCAAACGAGAAAACAGAGACCATCGTCATCAACGGAGTGGAGTGCGTGTATACAGATGACTCCAAAGGGAGAGATCATTTGGATTGGGTAGATGAGGAAAGTCAGATTCGCTACACCATCTGGGCAGAAAGCGCCAAGTCGGACGTACTCAGTTTCGCGAAGAAAATGCTGGCGGATTAAGGTTTTTTCATTACATCGGATTTCCTGCCGCTTCCAAACGCCCGTTTGCTTTATTTTTTTCTCGAGAGTCTAGTCTCTTTGAATTATTGAGCATAGGATATGGTGTTCGGAAAAATAAAGGAGGTTAGACAAATGGGTGAAGTTGCTGGATATGGAGTTGGCGGTTACGGCGGAGGTTACGGATCCGTTGGTGCAGTACTGGTTCTCTTTATTCTCTTGGTAATCATTGTATCTGCATTCGGATTCGGATTCGGCGTTTAATAATTGAATACGGAAACCCACACCGGCTGCTCGGTGTGGGTTTCTTTTGTTATTGTACGGGCTTACATAGCAAGCTGTTTTGGCTTAGCAAACTATTTGGTTCTGTTACAGGAAAACGTTTACGCACCGACGAATATGATTTCTACATGACTTGAATTAGTCAGCTTAAGCTGAAGAACGGGGGCACGCATGAAATATGACGTGATTGTGGTGGGAGCCGGTCTATCCGGTCTGGTAGCAACCGCAGAGATGGCTGAGGCCGGGAAGAAAGTGCTGCTGCTTGATCAGGAGCCGGAAAGCTTCATTGGCGGGCAGGCATGGTGGTCTTTTGGCGGACTATTTCTCGTTGATTCACCAGAACAGCGAAGATTGGGAATCAAGGATTCCCGGGACCTTGCATGGCAGGATTGGGTTGGTTCCGCTGGCTTTGATCGGGATGAAGACGAAGATCTATGGGGTCGAAGGTGGGCGGAGGCTTATGTTCACTTTGCGGCAGGTGAGAAGCGGGCATGGCTTCACTCCCTGGGCGTACGATTCTTTCCGGTTGTAGGATGGGCAGAGCGCGGGGGATATTTGGCAGAGGGACACGGCAACTCCGTTCCCCGTTTTCATATTGTGTGGGGGACCGGTCCGGGAATTGTCAAGCCTTTTGAGTTCAGGGTTCGAGAGGCTATAAGCTCAGGACTGGTTGAATATCGGCCCCGGCATCAGGTGGATGAGCTTATGACGCATGATGGAGCGGTGATGGGTGTCAAAGGCTCGGTGTTAGCCCCAAGCCCGGTGTTGCGTGGCGAAAAAAGCTCGCGGGATGTAATTGGTGAATACGAGTGTTATGCAGAGGCCGTTGTTGTATCCAGTGGAGGAATCGGGGCCAACCATGAGTTGATCAGACAATTATGGCCGTCACGGCTTGGGAAGGCACCTCAAAATATGCTCTCCGGTGTCCCGGCTCATGTTGACGGACGCATGCTGGGAATCGCCGAGCAAGCAGGTGGCCGGATGGTCAACCGGGATCGAATGTGGCATTACACGGAAGGGATCCAGAATTGGGATCCAGTCTGGCCGATGCACGGAATTCGGATCTTGCCGGGTCCTTCATCTCTCTGGCTGGATGCAAGGGGGCAGCGGTTCCCGGCACCGAATTTTCCGGGCTTTGATACACTGGGAACGCTTAAAGCGATCCAGGATACAGGATATGATTACTCCTGGTTCATCTTAACCCGAAAAGTGATTGAGAAAGAATTCGCTCTGTCCGGCTCAGAGCAGAATCCCGATTTGACGGGGAAGAGCATACGTCAAGTGTTGGGAAGAGCAGGTGCCGGTACGCCGGGGCCGGTGCAGGCCTTCCTGGATCGGGGAGAGGATTTTGTCCAAGCGGGAACGTTGCCTGAGCTTGTAAGCAAGATGAACGAGCTTACGGGTCGCGGACTCATTCAATTGGCAGATATGGAGAGACAGGTTCTTGCGCGAGATCGGGAGATGGACAATAAATTCACAAAGGATTTGCAGATTACAGCCTTGCGGGGAGCAAGGAACTACATAGGGGATCGTCTAATCCGCGTTGCCAAGCCTCACAAATTTCTGGATCCTGCCAACGGTCCGTTGATTGCGGTGCGTCTGAACATTCTAAGCCGTAAAACCTTAGGTGGACTGCAGACGGATTTATCCGGTCGAGTGTTGAACGCCTCCGGCAAGCCTGTGCCAGGGCTTTATGCGGTCGGAGAAGCGGCGGGATTCGGAGGGGGAGGCTTGCACGGATACCGGGCGCTGGAGGGAACTTTCCTCGGAGGCTGTCTCTTTACGGGCAGACAGGCCGGAAGATCGATTGCGAGGTTGTGATTCGCTCAGAAGATGAAGAACAAGAGGATGGATGCAGTTGATGCAAACAGCATGCCGTATTCCGAAGATTGTTCATCTGATTTATTTTAATAAAGCTGTTTGTTCCCTTGAATTGTGATTCAATTGCTTATAGGTTATAGAAAGGAAAGAATACATTAAACTAAAATCAGCTTAGGAGAGGTAGCGTTATCACCATGATACATGAACTTGAACCAGCACAGTTTCATCGATGCCGAAATTTAGTGAATCGGGGGATGAACTTAGAGAGTAAGGCCATCATAGCAGGCATGAATCCGGGGAGGGTATTCGTTGATGACGTGGATCATCCACGGTCAGGCATGATATGGCAGGGTAATTTAGACGGTTTTCATTTTGTTGGGGATTCCGGAAATCCGGCATTCAATTACGAAATTCGGGCTTATATCGATACCATCATTACACCCCAAGCCGTAGAACTCGGTGTCGAGTGGTTTGAATGTCTCGGTGACCATCCGAGCTGGTACCGAGTTTTTCAAGAAGAGCTTTTTGCGGATCGGCATCTGGCGGGCTGGAATCAATATGTGTATAATCTGAATCCTGCAGACTTTCGCTCCATTCGTAGACCCGAGCTCGGAGCGGACTATGAAGTTCAGCAAGTGACTATGGAATTGCTCCGGAATCATCCAATGCAGCATCTTGAGATGATTGAGGCAACCATCGGGGAGTTTTGGCAGAGCCAGGAAGATTTTTTGGAAAACGGCCTGGGTTTCTGTGTACTTTATCATGGGCAGGTCGTAAGCTTGTGCATGACCGGTTTCAGATATCGGAATATACACGCCCTTGATATCAAGACCATGGAATCACATCGAGGGAACAAACTTGCGCAATGCGCGGTTTATGCTATGGTAGAGCATTGTTTGAGACATGATTTCATCCCTTATTGGGATTGCTCGGAAGGGAACCTGCCTTCAAACGGGATTGCACGTCGCATCGGTTTTCGAATAGAATTTGCTTATGAGGGATATGAATTTAACTTGGTTCCATCATGATTACTTACTAAAGGAGAAATGGGATGACACAAGAATCTTCATCTTCCGAAGCGGGAAATAAGCGAACACCAACGATTCAACGTTATGTGGGTTCTCCGAAGCTGCAGGAGCAGCTATATAAAAAGACACTTATTGTTGTCATTCTATCGCAAATATTCGGTGGTGCAGGGCTTGCGGCAGGCTTAACCGTCGGTGCCCTGCTGGCACAGGATATGCTGAAGACGGACAGCTACGCAGGAATCCCCGTTGCTCTCATTACAGTAGGCTCGGCACTTGGAGCGTGGTTTGTCGGACGCCTAACCCAGCGATGGGGCAGGGGGCCGGCCTTGGCTAGCGGTTTCCTCGCCGGTGGTGTTGCAGCTATCGGCATCATTATCGCGGCTGTTCATCAGAATATTTATCTGCTGTTCGCTTCGCTGCTGATTTATGGAGCAGGTACCGCTACGAATATGCAGGCCCGCTATGCAGGGACTGACCTGGCCAAACCTTCACAGCGGGCTGCAGCAGTCAGTATGGCGATGGTATCGACCACCTTCGGCGCCGTTGCAGGTCCCAATCTGGTCGGCGTCATGGGCAGAGTTGCGGAATCTATCGGTGTCCCTGCATTGGCAGGGCCGTTTATTCTTGCTGCGGGAGCCTTTATTCTTGCAGGTTTGATTCTTCTGTTATTCCTGCGTCCGGACCCGTATGGAATTGCCCAAGCGATAGAAGAGGCGAACATCCGCAACGTCGTTGATTCTTCGAATGAAGCTGTGAACAGATCCGAGCGAAATACACGGGGGATCTTGGTTGGAGCCTGTGTGATGATACTGACTCAAGTGGTGATGGTCTCCATTATGACCATGACGCCCGTTCATATGAAACATCACGGCCATGATTTGAATGCCGTCGGGTTAGTGATTGGAATCCATATCGGGGCAATGTATCTGCCCTCGCTGTTCACGGGTTTCCTTGTGGATAAAATCGGCCGGATTGCCATGTCCGTCACTGCCGGAATCGTGATGTTATGTTCGGGGATCCTCGCAGCAGTAGCTCCTTCGGAATCCATGGGACTCATCATAACGGCACTTGCCCTGCTTGGTCTAGGCTGGAACCTTGGCTTCATTAGCGGTACAGCGATGCTCATCGATGCAACGCCTGCTTCCACCCGTGCCAAGACACAAGGAACGGTGGATGTCTTGATTGCCTTAGCCGGAGCATCGGGTGGAGCTTTATCCGGCATGGTGGTAGCGAGCACCAGCTATGGGACACTCTCGATAGCAGGAGGATTGCTTGCGCTCGTGCTGATACCTGTATGTTTAAGCTCGATCAAAGCTCGCAAGGCTGCATCATCCCATAACGCGGCATCATAATAGAAACAGCCTCCTATCGCAGTCGATAGGAGGCTGTTTGGCAATGAATTTATGGCAGAATATTGCCTGCTGCACGGTAAATGGCATACCATTCTTCACGGGTCAATGTCACATCGCCGGCTTTAATGCAGTCCTTTAAACGGTTGATGTTCATTGTACCGATAATGGGCTGCATATGTGCAGGATGGCGGAGCAGCCATGAAATGGCAATCGTTGTGTTGCTTACGCTGTATTTTTCCGCAATTTCATCGATTTTCTTATTAAGCTCAGGGAATTTGTCGCTTCCAAGGAATACACCTTCAAAGAAACCATATTGGAAAGGCGACCAAGGCTGAATGGTTATATCATGAAGTCTGCAGAACTCGAGAATGCTGCCATCGCGGTTTACAGCAGCATCATTCTCCATATTGACGTTGATACCGCTTTGAATCATGGTTGTGTTCGTGATGCTGAGCTGCAGCTGGTTCGCCACGAGCGGCTGCTTCACGGCTTTTTTCAGTAACTGAATTTGCATCGGGTTCTGGTTGGATACACCAAAATGGCGCACTTTGCCGGAGCTTTCGAGTTTGTCAAAGGCTTCAGCAACCTCTTCGGGCTCAACAAGTGTATCTGGACGGTGAAGGAGAAGCACATCAAGATAATCGGTCTTCAGTCTCTTCAAAATTCCATCCACGGAGTTCAGGATATGCTCCTTGGAGAAATCGAACATGCCCTGACGAATCCCGCATTTGGATTGAAGAATGATCTTCTCGCGGATCTCTGCGTTCATATGTATGGCATCTGCAAAAATCTCTTCGCAAGCACCGCTGCCATAGATATCGGCATGATCGAAGAAGTTGGCTCCTTCCTCCAGCGCGCTTTGCACGAAGCGCTCGGCTTCTGCTTTTTCCAATGAATTTATTCGCATGCAACCAACGGCTACAACAGGTACTTCGAGTGAACTGCTTCCAAGCTTAATCGTTTTCATGATGAAATGCCTCCCATTCCTAATCGGCTTGAATATGCTTACACTGCTTATTGTGACATGCTTTGTGGGAAGTGTTCAAGCTTTATTTCAGTGAGTGTTGAGTTTGCGCCCAGGATGTGCAGGATTTCCTTCGATGCTCCCGAATTACATAGTTAATGTCAGAGGGAAACCAAATTCAGGAGGTAGAGGACAGTGGCAGCAGAAGTGACCAGGGTGTACAAAGAACATGTTCCATCAGCACGCTTGATCGGCAAACGGTATGGCGATGAGGACCGAGATGCAGCAGGAAGCTTTGCGGGGCGATGGGCGGAGTGGTTCCTCAATGGCTGGTTCGAAGAAATCGGAAAGCTCGGGGCGCTGCCGGAATCCGAGGGCTCTTCTTACGGCCTTATGCGTATGTATGGGGATCGGTTTGAGTATTGGATCGGCATGCTCTTCCCGACCAACACGGCGGCTCCTGACGGGTACCAGTACGAGGATCTGGCAGAAGGCGATGTAGGTGTGTGCTGGTTATACGGCAATGCAGATAACGGAGAGCTGTACGGCATGGACCCTCATAACTTATGCATGGCCAAAATCGCGGAACAAGGCTGGCAGCAGGGGGCGAATGCATGGTTCTTCGAGCGTTATCATCATCCCCGCTTCACGACACCCGATGAGAAGGGGAATGTGGTATTGGACTATGGTGTTTACGTGAAATAAGGGAAGAAACCCTTGTCCAGAAAAATCACTTGTATTGCGGATCTTTATTGTCTATAATAGACGCTGTGGGTCTATAATTGTCGAACCCAGCATGGCAAGATTGATAAACAAGCAAGAAGTTGTGACTTCTTGCACTCTAATTATGGATATTAAGAATCCAGGAAGGTGGCGTTACTAGATGAGTGAACCCATGTATGATGCAGTTATTATTGGAGGCGGACCAGCCGGATTAAGCGCGGCATTAGTATTGGGAAGAGCAAGAAAACAAGTGGTAGTGATTGATGAAGGCAGGCCGCGAAACAAGGTTACTCGTGAGACGCATGGTTTTTTGACCCGGGACGGTATTAGTCCAAGCGAGTTTCGGAGAATTGCCAAGGAACAGATTAGCGTTTATCCTTCGGTCCGGTTTGTAGAGGATACGGCTGCAGCCGTTACTGGGGTTGACGGTGATTTTCAGATTACAACGGGACAGGGAACGATATACCGCAGTAAAAAGCTGCTCTTCGCCGTTGGCAAAAAAGATTCCCCACTCGACATCAACGGGTTGGCTGACGTATATGGAAAAAGCGCATTTGTCTGCCCCTATTGTGATGGCTGGGAGCTGCGAGATCAGCCGCTGGTCGTGATTTCCAATGGTGCGGGAGCCTTTCACTTTGCCAAATTGATCGCAGGATGGAGCGAACGATATACAATTTGCACCAACGGTCCCGATGAATGGACGGAAGAGCAGCGTGAAGAGCTTAAGCAGCATAACATTCCCGTATTCAACGCCCCGATCGAGTCTATTGAATCGAGCGGCGGAATGGTGGAGCAGGTTGTGCTGGAGGACGGAACCCGCATCCCTTGCACAGGCATCTTCTTTGCGCCGAAGCTGGTGTCCGGCTCGGATCTCCCTGCATCCATCGGCTGCGAATTCAATGAAGCCGGAAGCATCGTCGTTGATGCATATGGTAAAACCAGCGTGCCTGGTGTCTATAGTGCCGGAGATGCAGCAACGGAGATGTACCAGGCCATTGCAGCTGCCTCGTCGGGCTCGATAGCCGCCGCTGGCCTGAACGGAGAGCTGCTTGCGGAGCGCTGGAATCGATAGAATTTGAACATACTGAAGCAGGCTTGGGCAGGGATCCAAGCCTGCTTTTTTCTTCCCAGAGGGGATTTTTTAATTATAAATGATTCTTATACTCCGGATTACGGCTGCTTCGGAGTAAGATGGAACTATCAAGTAAAAGGAAGGGTGTTATCGATGAGAAAAACAAAGGACGTCACCATGAATCACATTTGGAGGGGCATGAATAAGTAACCCTCCACTATAATGGAGGAGATGTATTTGAATTCTAGAACCAAAAAATTTTTGTCCTACTATAAACCCTATCTGGGGTTATTGTGTGTTGATTTGGCATGCGCCTTTGTTGTCTCAGCCATAACATTGATGCTTCCACTATGTATAAGATACATCACCATCAACGTGTTAGAAGGAAATTCGCCCCATCCGCTGAACCAAATCTATACGGTGGGGGCTGTCATGCTGGCCATGGTCATCATCCATACCTTGTGCGATATGTTCATTTCCTATAAAGGGCATATGATGGGGGCTTATATGGAGAGTGACATGAGAAGGGAACTGTTTGACCATTTTCAGAAGTTGTCGTTTAGCTTTTACGACGAGAACAAAACAGGACAGCTCATGACCCGCACCACCAATGACATTCTGTCGCTTACGGAACTGTACCATCATGGACCTGAAGATATCGTGATCTCCATTCTGAAGTTCCTTGGGGCATTCATCATTCTAATGTATATTGATGTGAAGCTTACCCTGATCGTATTTCTTTTTCTACCGTTCATGGCTGTGTTTGCTTTTTATTTCAACAAGAAGATGAATATTGCGCTGCGTGTAAGCAAGGATCGTATCGGTGATATCAATGAACAGGTGGAGGATTCCTTATCCGGCATCCGCGTGGTGAAGTCGTTTACGAATGAACTGGTGGAGAAGAAGAAGTTTGCCTATGCGAACGGGCGTTTTGTCGACAGCCGAAGGGAAGGATACAAGAGTGAAACGTACTTTCACGAAGGGTTGGTCGGTTTTACCCAACTCATTACGATAGCTGTCATTGTGTTTGGTGGAGCAGCGATTGTTGATGCCAAGCTAGCGCTTGCCGATTTGCTGACTTTTTTCCTCTGTATCGGCATCCTGATCGAGCCGATCCAGAGATTGGTTAATTTCGCAAGGCTGTATCAGGAGGGAATCACCGGATTTGACCGGTTTATGGAGATTCTGGAGGTGGAGCCGGATATTGAGGATTCCGTTGATGCCGCGGAGATTACGCAAGTTCGGGGGCGTGTGACGTTTCAGGACGTCAGCTTCAAGTACAAAGAGGACTATGGGTACGTGCTGAATCATGTGTCCCTGGATATCGAAGCCGGGGAATACGTTGCATTAGTAGGCCCCTCGGGAGTCGGAAAAACGACGTTATGTTCCTTAATTCCCCGTTTCTATGAAGTGAATGAAGGCCGTATCTTACTGGACGGACGAGATATCCGGGATATCACGCAGCGTTCATTAAGGAAGCATATCGGCATGGTCCAGCAGGATGTGTACTTGTTTGCCGGGTCCGTTTCCGATAATATCCGTTATGGCAGCATGGAGGCCGGCATGGATGAGATCATCGAAGCGGCGAAAAAAGCGAATGCCCATGATTTTATCATGGCATTGCCTGACGGGTATCATACGGATATCGGACAGCGCGGCGTTAAATTGTCCGGCGGACAGAAGCAGCGGCTGAGCATCGCCCGCGTGTTCTTGAAGAACCCGCCGATCCTTATCTTTGATGAAGCGACCAGTTCTCTGGATAATGAAAGCGAGAGAGCGGTTCAGGATTCACTGGAACGACTGAGTGATAACCGAACAACGCTTGTGATCGCACATCGCTTGTCAACTGTCCGGAATGCACAGCGAATCGTGGTATTGTCCCAGAATGGGATTGAAGAGGTGGGCACACATGAAGAGTTAATTGCCCGCAAGGGCGTTTATGCGAGTTTGTCTCATATGCAATTAACCATCTAGGCATGAAAAAAAGGCGATTTGTGAACGGTCAGCACCGTTTGCAAATCGCCTTTTAGATTTTTCGGGTCTATAATCTTTTGGTTCCTATACTGGAAACGAATTATCCTTGAAATGTTT
Source organism: Paenibacillus sp. Cedars (assembly GCF_003184205.1). Taxonomy (NCBI): domain Bacteria; kingdom Bacillati; phylum Bacillota; class Bacilli; order Caryophanales; family Paenibacillaceae; genus Paenibacillus; species Paenibacillus sp. Cedars. The sequence goes on along the minus strand of NZ_CP020866.1, from coordinate 3,158,946 downwards.
TTCCAGGTTGTTGGTCTTCCACTTCTTTAATTGCATTATCCTCATCCTGTACTTCTTGTTTCGATGAACCAAACCATCCGATGACGGCAATCAGAACAAGAACAATATAGAACGATGCTTTCCAAATTGAGCTCTCTGGGAAGTGATGATCGATGAGGGCGACATCAGGGTGGGCAAGGGTGATGACAGCCAGCTTGACTCCGACCCAGCCTACAATGAGAAATGCTGCAACTTCAAGTCCCGGGCGCTGCTGAAGCAGCTTGACGAAGTAGGAGGCAGCAAAACGCATAATGATCAAACCGATAAATCCGCCCAGGAAGATGACGATGAATTGACCTCCGTCCAGACCTCCGATATTCGGCAGTCCGCTTGCCGGCAATGCTACAGCCAGTGCGACAGCTGCGAGGATTGAATCGACGGCAAACGCGATATCTGCCACTTCAACCTTGAATACGGTCATCCAGAATCCGGATTGTTTCTTAGGCTTGTCCGGCTTCGGCTTAGCATCTTCTGTCGGTTTCTTACCTTTGATAAAGTGCTTCAGGGTGTGATTGATCGAGATGTAGAGAAGATAAAGTGCGCCGATGGCCTGTACCTGCCATACGTCTACCAGGAACGAGATTAAGAACAGCGATCCTATACGGAATACAAAAGCTCCGAGCAATCCGTAAAACAATGCTTTCTTACGCTGGTCTTCTGGCAAGTGTTTTACCATAATGGCAAGGACAAGCGCATTATCTGCCGCCAGCAATCCTTCCAGTGCGATGAGTACTAACAGTACCCACCCATACTCCAATAAAAGCTCCATGCAACTTCCTCCTTGTTGTAGTATTGAAGGCATAAAAAGACCTCCACCGGCAGGTGAAGGTCTCTAATAATAAAGAGACCTTCACCACAGTGTGTGTGGTAAAGGTCTCGCAAACAACGTAAAGTTGCCAACAAAGCCGGGGAATTATCCCGTAATGACGACTCTGCTGTGACAGCTACTCCCCTTTAATCACGTTCCTGCATAACTGATATCGTCATCAGTTAAGCCGTGATATAAAGATATAGATTTTTGCGTAAGAAGTCAAGGTTTTTTTGCTATTCTATCATGATTGCAGCATAAATCAAGAGAAGGTCCTTGCTTAAGCGGCAGTGTTCTCTTTCTTAATACGGGGTCTGTTCCTCATGTTGGAACGCTTCAACGTGTTCACTTCAACACTCGCTATGACAACACTAAGAAACACAAGCGCTGCGCCAAAGTACTGAACGGAGTTCATGATCTCATGAGCAAACCAGAATCCGAACATGGCTGCGAACACAGGCTCCAATGAGAATACGAGTCCGGTTCGTGTAGCGGTTGTGTACTTCTGGGCGATAGTCTGGAGGATAAAGCCTAAGGCGCTGCAGACCACACTGAGCACAAGGATAGCGATCCATCCATGGGTTGTGCTTGGCAATACCGGAGTTTCCAAGATAAGCGACATGACAAACGCATACAAGCCGGTAAATCCGAGCTGCAGAATGCCAAGGCTAAGTGTATCGACCTTCTGTGCGGCCGAGCTTACCACATTGATGTGAAGGGCATAACATAATGCCGCCGCTATGCAGAACAGGTCTCCGATTTTAAACGTAAAAGGAAGCTGTATCGTCAGGAGGGCAATACCTGTTAAAGCCAACAGGATACTTGCGATCAGTTTCTTCTCTATTTTCTTCTTAAATAGGAACGTATGTATTAAGGGTACAAACACTACCGTTAAGCTGATCAGGAATCCAGCATTGGATGTTGTCGTTGTCTTCAAGCCAAAGGTAAGCGCTGTGAACATTATAAACAAGATAGAGCCCAGAAGCATGGCATAACGAATGGTCCTCAAGTTAACCTGGCGCAAGCGGGGGTGAAAAATGGCTGCTGCAAGTATAAAGGCCAATCCAAATCGCAGGGCAATCAAGTTAAATTCTCCTAGTGTATCCAGTCCCATTTTCATAAAAAGATAGGACGAGCCCCAACAAATGGTGATAAACAAAATCATAAGATCGGCCTTCAGCGGTTTCAAGTCTATTTCCTCCTTCTAATGATTGAACAGAATCAGTATACTCACGTACAATAGACAAGTAAAACGAATGTTTCTTATGATAAACATGAGTAAATCTAATGGAATATCCATCTGGAGGAATCCCCCTTGAGCATGAATAAATTTAAAGTATTGATGAAGGTCGTCGAGCTGGGAAGCCTGACAAAAGCCGCCGAAGCGATGGGATTTACGCAGTCCGGTGTCAGTCATATGATCAACAGCCTGGAGGATGAGTTTGGTTTCACGCTGTTGATTCGCAGCCGTTCTGGAACGAAGCTGACGACCAATGGCGAGGAGATTGTAAAGACGATACGGGAAATATTGAAGTGGAATGAGCATCTGGATCAAAAAGTGGCCTCCATTCATGGAATCGAACTGGGTACCATTCATATAGGAACCTTCACAAGTGTTGCTGTGCACTGGCTGCCGAGTATTATTAAGGATTTTCAACAGGATTATCCCCATATCGAGATTCGTTTGGCAGAAGGAGACTATCGGGAGATTGAGGATTGGATCGCAGAGGGCAGGATTGACTGCGGCTTTCTCTCGCTTCCAACGTGGGATGTATTCGATGCGATGCCGCTGCATCAAGATCCGATGCTGGTGCTGCTGCCCATGGAGCACCCTCTTAGCTCACAGGCCTCGATTCGTTTATCTCAGATTGAGAATGAGCCGTTTATCATGCCCAGCAAAGGCTCCGACGATGATGTGAATCGCGTATTGGAGAGAGCCTCAACGAAGCCGGATATTAAATATACCGTTGGAGATGATTATGCCATTATGGCCATGGTGGAGAAGGGGCTTGGCATCAGTATTCTTCCGGAACTGGTCCTGCGCGGGCAACGACGCAATATACGCCTAGTTGAGCTGCAGGAGCCCTATTTTCGCTCACTGGGGATTGCGGTTAGCTCTATGAGAGAAATGTCCCCGGCTACGAAACGATTCTTAAATTATGTTAAGAATTATCCAAAGCTGTAGCTGTGCTGTCATGCAGAATATGCCCAAAATAGGCTCTAATCCGGCAGGCCCCGTCCATCATATGATGGCGGGTTCATTTTATTGTGACGGATGAATCTATGATCATGCAGCTCATGAATATAAAGTCGTGTCACAAAATAGCAAGTTGGGATTGTTATATAGGTAAACAAAGAAGGAGGTGAGCTCGCTTGCAGCCAACCATCCCCGGGGAAGCGGAAGGAAAACGGAACGCCATTGAAGCGGTCATAGAACAGATCCAAGCAGGAGATAAACAATCCTATCATGCGATCATTATCCAGTTTGAACGGCAGATGTACACATACTGCTACTATATTCTGAAGAATCATGCGGAGACTGAGGATGCCGTACAGGAAATTTTCATTCGTGCCTATGAACATCTTCATCAGTACAAGAGGCAAGTATCCTTCTCTGCATGGCTGTACAAAATGGCCTATCATCATCTAATCAATATCAAGAAGAAGCAGAGCCGTTTTCTCAACCTGATCGAGCATTGTAAAGAGCAGCAGCCGGTTATGCAAATATCTCAGCACGAGTCGGTTGTGTACGAGCTGTTGACTTACCTTACAGCCGAAGAGCGCCATATCTTGCTATTGAAGGCCGTAGAACAGTATACCTTCGAGGAAATAAGCGAGATTATGGGACTCAAATCAGCAACGGTACGGAAGAAGTATGAACGCTTACGCCATAAACTGATGGACCGAATAAGCCAAAAAGGAGCGGTGGCACATGAGACAGTTGCCGGAACAAACGGAATTCGCTGAGATGGATGCAATTGAACAAATGGTTCGTGAATCCAATTTTCCGAAGCAGAGTATGAGTTATCAAATTATGAATCAGATTGGAGATCGTGACATGACAAGAGTATCAACCAAACAAAAACCGAATGTATTAAGAAAGACATTACTCGTTGCATCTGTTACAGCTGTACTAGGGGGGACCGTGATTGGCACGGGGTTCGTATCGCCGGCGATGGCGGCAACCCTTAAGCAAATTCCTATGATTGGCCTGCTTTTTGAAGGAACGAGCCATGAGGCTGTCGATGCAGCTATACAACAAGGGATCATATCGGAGCCTAACCTGAGTGTTACTCACGAGGGTGTAACATTGAAGGTAGCTGACTTACTGTATGATGGCACCCGTCTATCCTTTGTTCTGGAGCGTGATGGGGTAGATTTGCCGAATACAGCTTCGCCGTACTTAGCTGAGGGTGCAAAGATCATTGGAAATCCCGATAGCGATTATATCAAGTCGAGGCAGGTTGCTAAGGAAGATCAGATGAAAGGATACATTGAAACACCCAAAATTCTGGTCAACGGACAGGAAGTGAAATCGGGCGAAGGAGTCTTCGGAGACCACCCGAGACTGGAGAATACGTATGTCGTTGAGCTTACTAAAGATCTGCAGCTGCCGGATCAGTTTGAGTTGACCATTCAGACCCGTGTTACCCGGGTAGACGAGAGCTTTGACTTCACAATTCCTGTGAGTGTCACTAATAAATCTGTTGTCCTGAAGCCGAATGTTTCGAAATCAGATGGGCAGTTCAGTTATACCGTCAAGCAGCTGGATATGTCCCCCGTGTCGACTCGCCTGGTGCTGGACAGTAAGGGCGCCGTGCCGGCATCTTCACAGCAGGAGGGCAATTACAGTGCAAGCATGGTCTATTATGAGCTGGTAGATGACCAAGGCAACGTTCTGACTCCTAGAAAATTCGATTACTTTAACAGCAAACCACTAACCGAGTACCATATCGATCAGCTGTTCAGCCCGGTTAAGGGAACTCCTAAATCCATTACCATCAAGCCGTTTACGCTCACCGTAAACAACAAGGACTGGAGCGTTATCGGCCAAGGAGAGAACAGCTATGGCGATAAAACCTATCTGAAGGATCTGGAAATGACAATTCCTCTTAAGCCATAACAACAAAAAGCGAGGCCCGATAAATCTCCGGGCCTCGCTTTTTACTTCAGGATTAAAGATTAACGCAACGTTTTCAGTGCTCCGCTCCAAGCAAGCACTTGATCCAGCATACCGTTAAGGTTTACGAGATGCAGATCAGCTGGCTTAAAGGCCATTTCAGGTGTAAATGGATTTTCGAAATCAGTGAAGAGGGACAGAGCAGGGTGAACGCGAACATCCGCTACAGACAGCTCGCCCAGGATTCCACGCAAATGTTCGGCAGCACGAGCGCCACCAACAGATCCATAACTTACGATACCTGCAGCCTTGTCGTTCCATGCCTCACGAGCGTAATCGAGCGCATTTTTCAAAGAGGCTGAAATACTGTGATTATATTCTTGGACGATAAATACAAAGCCGTCCAAGCTGGCAAGTTTCGTATTCCAAGCCGTTGCTTGTTCAGTAGCATCCTCTTCGCCCAACAAAGGAAGTTTGTAGTCAGCGATATCCACGATCTCATAATTGGCGTCTCCACGCTGATCCGCGATGTTTTTTACCCACTCACCAACTTGTGGACTTAAACGTCCTTGACGAGTACTACCTAGAATAATACCGATATTTAATTTTGACAATGATCTTACCTCCCGAATTGTTCTTGATTTATTTTTTCGTGATGTGTTTGCTTTTTTGCATGAGCTAATAATAATCTTAGTCGGTTAACTTTGTCAAGTAGCTTACAAAAAGTTTGTTCGAAAAATGATTACTTTAGCTGTCATGAGTATCTTGAAGTAATTCACGATGCTATATTAGTATAATAGAGAATAAGTTTTAAACATATCCACATTATGGATATTATTGCATTTTATTTCTACGAAGTTTAGGAGTGGGCCCATGGTAATAAAAGTCGATGATCTTACAGGATCCGCAATTATCCAATTGGTGAGTGAACATCTGCAGGGAATGACAGAGCATTCCCCACCGGAAAGCATACATGCTCTGAATCTTGAGGAATTGAAGCAGCCGGAAATTACGTTCTGGAGCCTGTGGGAGCACGATGAATTAATGGGCTGCGGAGCACTTAAAGAGCTTGACGGTACACATGGCGAAGTCAAATCCATGCGGACGTCAACCTCCCATTTGCGAAAGGGCGTTGCCAGACGACTCCTTGAGCACATCATAGAAGAGGCGGAGCGCCGCGGTTATAAGAGGATCAGTTTGGAAACGGGGTCCATGGATGCATTTGAACCGGCAAGAAGACTTTATGCCAGCTTCGGATTTCAATATGGCGAGCCTTTCTCGGATTATACAGAAGACCCGAACAGTGTGTTTATGACCAAAGAATTGCAAGGCAGGTAGACTGCTAACCAGATTACATAAAATATAATCGGTTGAGGTGAAACTGTGATGGAACTTAGACAATTGAGATCTGACGAATTTGAAATCAGTACGAAATTATCCGAATATGCCTTTCAATATACGCTGACGCCTGAGCAAAGAGAGTCCTCTCTGAAGCATTTTAAGCCTGAACGATTCTGGGGAATCTTTGATGGGGAAGAACTGCAAGCGAAGCTGACCATCATTCCGCTGCAGGTTTATATGCAAGGGAAGATTCTTGATATGGGCGGTATTGCCGGTGTGGCTACATGGCCGGAGAACCGCAGACAGGGACATGTATCTACATTGCTCAAGCATGCATTGCAGGAGATGAAGAACAACGGCCAGACTCTGTCCTTCCTGCATCCGTTCTCAATCCCGTTTTATCGTAAATTCGGATGGGAACTTTTCGCAGAGTATAAGAAGTATGTCATCCCGGCAGCTAAATTCCCGCGCAAAGCGGAGATGCCTGGCCGGATTGTCAGAGGCGTAGACGATATCCCTACGCTGGATGGCATATATCAAGCCTATGTCAGCCGATATCACGGTACCCTTGTGCGCGATGAAGGTTGGTGGAAAAGATTCGTCCTGCAGGGTGATGGACACAGCGTTGTGTATTACTCTGCCGAAGGCAAGCCGACGGGATATGCGTTATATGAGTTAAAAGACAAAGAACTTGTGTGTGACGAGTTTGTTTACCTGAATGAAGAAGCGCGAACCGCGTTATGGACTTTTTTTGCCAACCATGATTCCAGGATTGAACAAGTCAACATGGTGATGGTGCCCATGGATGATCAGCTGCCGTTCATGCTGCCAGATCCGCGGATTACGCAGGAGATTATCCCTTACTTCATGGCGCGTATCGTGGATTTGAAATCCTTCGTGGAGCAGTACGCTTTCGAAGCGCAAGCTCATCATACAGCTGAGTTGACCGTGGAGGTGGAAGATCCTGCAGCACCTTGGAATGCGGGTCTGTGGAAGCTGTCGGTCAATGAAGAGGGGAGAGCGAAGCTGTTGGAGCTTCCTTCAGATTATGAGGGTCCGGTTGATCTGTCCACTGATATTCAGAGTCTGTCTGCACTCTTTATGGGATACAAAAGGCCACAGGCTTTACATGCCATTCATCGGCTAACTGGAAACCCGGCAGCAGCAGCCCAATTGGAATCGATGATTCCTGCAGGGCAAACCTATCTCCTGGACTTCTTTTGAGACAGGGAGACGACTCAATGATTCGCAGACTTTTCCCTGAAGAACTGGAAATTATCCTGGCATCTATAAATAGAGAACGGCATTTTTTGTATTATTCTTACCTTACGTTCCGGAAAAAGCATACGGTTCATTACGGGCATTTCTCGGAACATGGGGAGCTGCTGGGAGTGGCAGCCTATCTGAAAGGACTGCCTTTCAATGCCTTTTCGGTTTATCCAGTACAGAAATCGTTCCGGCCTCAGCCAGTGTTGGCCCTAATGAAGCAAGAATTGGGTATTCCCGACGGTGCAGTTGGAAGTTTTATTGTGAGTAAGGACAGATGGGCGCTTCTTAGCTTAAAGATGGATGTTACGAAACCTCCCAAGGGAATTTGGTTGATGAAACACCAGCATCCCGGAGATTTGCCGTCACAGGACGAGGCTGTGTTTCGTTTAGGGCCGTCATATTTTGAGCAGATCGAGTCGATAATGACAGAGCTGGACACAATGGCTTTTGCAAGAGAGGAATTGCAGAATCCTTTTTACGGCGTAGTGCATGATCAGGAGCTGATCGCGGTTGGCGGGTACCATATCTACAGCGAGGATTATGTCGAACTGGGAAATATAGGAACGGAACCTGCGTGGAGAAGGCAAGGATACGGGAAAAAGGTATCTGCAGCCTTGACCCGCGAAGGGAGAGCAATCACCTCAGACGTGTATCTGAATGTTCTGGAGGACAACCTAAACGCGGTGCGGCTATATCAGTCGCTGGGATATGAAGCCATTTGTGAGCAGTACCTTGTTGAATTCGCTTTGTAGCGGGATGGATACAGAGTCGTGGATGTGCGAGAAAGTCGCTGGATGCAGCGGCTTTTTTTTCATCTAGAGTTACGGCTTCATTTAGGATGAAATTCATTTTTTTCATAAAATTAAGGCTTGAAAGCGACGCGGCGTCATCTTGTAAACTGTATTTGGTTCAAGGAATATGAGGGATCAAATACTTACAAGAGGGAGCTGGAAAGATTGAACAAGGGAGATATCATCATTTACGCATGTGTCATTATCGGGGCTGGTATTGGATTAGCGCTGGGCAGTGCGTTGCCCGGGGTTCTTGTCGGTTTAGGTATTGGATATCTGGTTAAATGGTCAATGAAAAGTGAAAAGTGAAAAGTGAATGATTGACAATTGGAAAGAACTGACTTATAGTACTTTACTATCAGCAACCATCAAAGACATGATTCTTGAAACGACCTGCCCAGAGAGAGAAGTGATTGGTGAAAGCTTCTTCCGTGCTTGCTTCATGAATTACCCCTTTGTAGCTGTGTTTTTGAACCCTTAAGTTATAGGTTTACTTATGGACAGGGCAGTAGAAAACACCGAATCATCCCCGTTACCGGATGTCTTAATGAGGATCCGATGAGCACGCGGCCACACAGCGCTGCAGGTCTGGATCAAATGAGGGTGGAACCACGAGCCGAACGCACTCGTCCCTTTGGGGATCGTGTGTTTTTTTTGCGTTCAATCTAAATTTGATGGAGGGATAACCATGTCAATCACAGTAACATTAGCAGACGGAAGTAAAAAGGAGTATCCCGCACAAACGACGATGAAACAAATCGCGGAATCCATTCATTCCGGGCTGAGGAAAAGTGCAGTCGCAGGAAAAGTAAATGGCAGGCTCGTGGATTTGAATTACGAACTTTGTGAGGATGCGGAAGTACGTATTGTGACCCTGGATTCAGAGGACGGACTGAACATTTACCGGCACAGCACAGCTCATCTGATGGCTCAGGCGGTTAAACGTTTGTATGGCAGCAAGCCCGTTTACCTCGGAGTGGGACCGGTTGTCGAAGACGGCTTCTATTACGATATGGATCTGGAGCATTCGATCTCAACCGATGATTTGATTGCCATCGAGCGGGAGATGCAGCAGATTGTCCAGGAAGATTTACCGATTATTCGAAGAGAAATTAGCCGTGAAGAAGCGGAACAACTATTCAGTGACGACCCTTACAAACGGGAGCTCATTCTTGGCTTGCCGGAGGAGGAAATCATTTCGGTTTATGAGCAGGGAGAGTTCATTGATCTATGCAGAGGGCCGCATCTGCCCTCGACTGGCAGAATCAAGGCATTCAAATTGATGAGTGTTGCCGGAGCTTATTGGCGGGGGAACTCGGATCATAAGATGCTACAGCGAATATATGGAACGGCGTTCCCCAAGAAGATGCAGCTCGAAGAGCATCTCTTCTTGCTTGAAGAAGCTAAGAAGAGGGATCATCGCAAGCTTGGCAAAGAGCTGGGACTGTTTATGTTCTCGGATGATGCGCCGGGAATGCCCTTCTTTTTACCGAAAGGAACGATTATCCGTAACGAGCTGGAACAATTTGCAAGAGAGCTTCAATTCCACCGCGGTTATGACGAAGTTCGTACTCCGCTGATGATGAACAAGCGCCTGTGGGAGATGTCCGGTCACTGGGACCACTACAAGGATAATATGTACTTTTCGAAGGTGGATGAGCAGGAGTATGTAATGAAACCCATGAACTGTCCGGGTCATATGCTGGTTTACCAAAACTCGCTGCATTCCTACAGAGAGCTTCCCATTCGATTGTCCGAGTTCGGTCAGGTGCATCGCCATGAATATTCAGGAGCGCTGAGTGGCATGATGCGGGTCCGTACGTTCTGTCAGGATGATGCGCATATATTTGTAAGACCTGATCAAATCCATGATGAAATTGGACAGGTGATCGACTTTATTAGTCAGATATACCGAGTCTTTGGCTTTGATTATACGATTGAACTGTCCACTAGACCGGAAGACTCCATGGGCTCTGATGAGTTATGGGAGCAGGCGGAGTCATCCCTGCAGGAGGTATTGGATCAACAGAAGCTGCCTTATCGGATAAATGAAGGGGATGGCGCTTTTTATGGACCGAAGATAGATTTTCACATCCTCGACTCCCTGAAGCGAAGCTGGCAATGCGGTACCATCCAGTTGGATTTTCAATTCCCTGAGAAGTTCGATCTGTCCTACATCGCAGAGGATAACCAGAAGCATCGGCCGGTTGTCATTCACCGCGCGGTATTCGGCTCCATCGAGCGGTTTATCGGGATTCTTACAGAGCATTACGGCGGGGCATTTCCGCTATGGCTCGCTCCCGTGCATGTGATGCTTATTCCGGTGTCAGACCACTATATCGATTTCTCCCTTAAGGTGAAGAAGCGTCTGGAGCATGCAGGCGTACGGGTGGAGGTTGACATCAGGAACGAAAAGCTGGGGTATAAAATCCGTGAAGCCGGTCTGCTGAAAACGCCCTACACGTTTGTCCTGGGGGAGAAAGAAATGAACTCGGACCTGGTAGCGGTACGCAAGCGCGGCGAGGGTGAGCTTGGGGAGAGCGCTATCGATGACATGATTGCACGCCTCCGGAAAGAGATTGAATCCAGGGAGTAAGAAACCTGACAGATTGCGTTTAGAACGATTCGAGTCATACATACTCGGATCGTTTTTTTTGTTATGGCCTATAACGATCGGATGTTAAAGCGGCAAAAAGTATAATATATCCAACTCCGGGAACAGTAGAGAAAAAGATTCATGATGGTCGTACGGTCCGAGGTAAGGCAGAGCTCATCTTGAGTACCAAACGAGGAGTCGTGTACAGGATGCAGAACATAACCCGCAAGGAAGGTTTACAAGAACCGCTGCCGATTCTCATCTCAGAGTTCATAGAAAACATGAAGACCCGGTTCGGGCAGAGCGGGGATATCATCTACCGGGAGCTGATGCTGGGTACTATACCTGCGGTCATCGTTTACATTGAAGGGATGGGAGACCCCCACTTTTTAATAGAAGCTCTTCATATGGATTCGCCGTTGTTTAAGGAATTGACGAATCAGTCCCCGGACGATCGCGTGAGGATGCTGAAGGAACTCACGATTACGATGGGGAAGGTGGGGGAAGCCACAACCTATCCTGAGGTTGAGGAGAACGTGTTGTCAGGGAATACGGTGGTTTTTATTGAGGGAACGTCTACCTCACTCTACGTGGGTACTGAAAAGCTGAAGCAGCGCGGGGTTGAAGAAGCCAGCTCGCAATCGGTTGTCAGGGGACCGAGAGAGGGCTTTACGGAATCGCTTCGAGAGAACACGGCTTTGGTTCGGCGGAGAATTCAAAGTCCCAAGCTGCGCATCGAAGAGAGCAAGGTAGGCGAGCATACCCATACTCAGCTGGCTGTCATGTTCATGGATGGTTTGGCCGACACCAAGGTACTCGACGAGCTGCGCACACGGCTGAATGGGATCAAGCTGGATAGCGTACTGGAGAGCAACTATATCGAGGAGATGATTCAGGATCATCGATACAGCCCCTTTCCGACGGTGTACAACTCGGAGCGTCCCGATGTCATTGCTTCAGCTATATTGGAAGGTCGAATAGCGATTCTTGTGGAAGGAACCCCATTTGTTCTGGTCGTTCCGGCATTGTTTGTGCAATTTTTTCAATCGAGCGAGGATTATTACCAGCGATGGGATTTTGCCAGCCTGGTTCGCCTGCTCCGATATTTATGTTTCGGTATTGCCCTTCTTACACCCTCGCTGTATATTGCAATCTCCACTTTTCATCAGGAAATGCTGCCGACCAATTTGTTGACTAGCTTGATTGGACAGCGGGAAGGGGTTCCCTTTCCGGCCTTTGTTGAAGCGGTAATTATGGAAATCACATTTGAGATTTTGCGCGAGGCCGGCATTCGGTTACCCAAATCAATCGGCCAGTCTGTCTCGATCGTAGGGACATTGGTTATCGGACAAGCTGCTGTGGAAGCAGGTTTGGTATCGGCCGCCATGGTTATTGTAGTATCCATTACGGCGATAGCCAACTTTGCGCTGCCGGCCTTTAATGTAGGGATTTCTGTCCGGATTTTGCGATTTGGCCTGATGGCGATTGCTGCGTCTTTTGGATTGTATGGCATGATTATCGGCCTGATTGTCCTGGCACTGCACCTGTGCAGCCTGCAGTCGATGGGAGTTCCGTACATGACCTCCTTTGCACCCATACGATGGAGGAGCCAGAAGGATGCACTGCTCCGATTATCCCGTCACAATATGAAGAAGTATATGGGCAAAGCCAAATCATGATCTGCAGTTAAGAAATGGGCATGGGGATTCTACTTTAAACAGATGGGACAGGTTGTGGATGCTGGGAAGAACAATACTATCAGTCCTGCTTATGACAAGCCTGATCATCACATCGGGATGCTGGAGCCGAAAGGAACTGAATGAGCTGGCTGTTGTTATGGCACTTGGAATCGACACGCATAAGGACGGTTACGCTGTATCCGCGCAAGTGCTCAATTCCAGCGAGCTGGCAACGAAGAGTGGGGGATCCATTGGAAGTCTTCCTGTGGTCACTTACAAGTCTGTAGGAAAAACGGTACCTGACGCCCTTCAGCGGATGTTAAGCATGGCGCCCCGCATGCTGTATCTGTCCCATGTCCGCGTATTGGTCTTGGGGGAAGATCTGGCGCGGCAAGGGGTCAGCGATGTGCTTGATTACATATCCCGAAATCATCAACTGCGAACAGACTTCTTCATGCTGATAGCCAAGAATGGAAATGCCTCTGAGATTTTGGAGGTGGTGACGCCATTCGAATATATTCCTGCGAACTCGCTCTATTCCTCCATTCTGATATCGGAAAAAAAATGGGCGGCCACGGGGAAAGTTACATTGCAGCAGTTTGTTACCGAATTAAAGCAAAGCGGTTCAGATCCGATATTGTCCGGGGTTCAATTAAACGGAAGTTCGGCGGAAGGCCAGTCCGTGGAGAATGTAAAAAAAATCAGTCCCTCTACACTCCTTCAGCATGCGGGATTAGGTGTATTCAAAGGGGATCGGCTGGTGGGATGGCTTGGGGAGCCACCAAGCAAAACGGTGAATTACGTTCTTAATAGAGTCGAGTCCACCGTTGGATATGTGTCATGTCCGAGCGGCGGGATTGTTGGCTTCACGGTAAACCGGGCAGACACATCGCTTGATGTTATGCTGAGCGCTGAGAATATTCCTCGATTTTCAGTCAAAATGGAGATAGAAGCGGATATCAACTCCGTTCAATGTCCAATTGATATCTATCAGCCTTCGGCCATAGAAGCATTGGAGAGGAGCATCGAGGATAAATATAACGATAACATCGAGAAACATGTTAAGGATGTTCAACAGCGGTATGGAGCCGATATTTTTGCACTTGGTGAAGTCCTGCACCGGAAATATCCCCAGATATGGAAAACGTACAGAAGTCACTGGGGAGAGAGCTTCCAATCGATGAGCATCGATGTGCACTCTCATGTCGCGATCCGGCGGATCGGGTCCATCATTCAACCCTTAAATCAGGAGGTCGATGAGAAGTGAATTGGCATTTTCTATTGATAACGTTTCTGTTGATTGTTGTGGTCACGGAAACAAGGCATCTGATTCGGCTGCGTTCTCTTCGGGATATGATCGTATTTTATGCCGTATGGGGATTGACGCTGCTTGCGATAATCGGGGACATGCTGGAGCTCACTGAGCTTCGGCCGCTGGATTGGATCAGCATCATGATGCAACCACTGAACAGGCTGATTTCATAACAAGAAGGGTATGGTCGCACGTGATAAAATACAAGGGAATCGCGGCACGGCAGTTTTTTATAGTAACCTTCGGCTTGACCATTGGCACCTCGATTCTGGTCACACCCTCTGGTTTAGCGCATACTGCACGGGAGGATGCGTGGATCGCCTCCTTGTGCAGTTTGTTGATAAATATCCTTATGGTTGTGCTGTATATTGCTATCGCAAGGCTATACCCTGGTAAAACGATTTTTCAAATAAATGAGCTGGTTCTGGGCAAAATCCTGGGCAAGGCCATGTCACTGATTTATCTTTTTTATTTTTTGATACTTACGGGAACATTGCTTGGCAATTTAGGTTTTTTTATAACCAGCGAAATGATGCCGGAGACGCCAATCGAAGCTATTCAGATTCTGTTCTTGATTGCGGCCATCATGTGCGCCAGAATGGGCATCATCATCCTAGCGCGGGTGGGTGAACTGATGTTTCCGTGGATTGTGTTTCTGTTTATGGTCCTTCTGCTCTCCCTTATTCCCCAGATTGATTGGAATCATATCAAGCCTATACTTGAGGATGGATGGATTCCCGTTGCCAATGCCGGATTTCACTCCTCTATGTTTCAGGAGCTGATTGTACTGATGGTGTTCCTCCCTCTGGTCAAGGGTGAGCGGAAGGGGGAGAAGGCATTGCTGTGGGGAGCTGTTGCAGGCGGAATCGTGTTAAGTGTCACGGTCCTGCTCAGCGTGCTCATTCTTGGGATCGAACAAACGGAGAACAGCACGTTCCCGGCCTTTGCATTAGCGAAGACGATTAACGTCGGGAATTTCTTTCAACGCGTGGAAGGTATCTTGATTACGCTTTGGGTGCTTACGTTTTTTATCAAAATCTCGCTGCTGTTCCTCTCCATCCTTCATGGAATAAAAACCGTATTCAGGCTGAAGGAGCAGAACCACTTAATCTATCCGTTATCTGTTCTCTTTATCATTGTGGCCTGGAATACGTATATCAACACCGTTTATGTTGCTAACATCATTCAGCAAGTGTGGGCAAGCTATGCATTTCTTCATTTGCTGGTGATTCCCTTCGGACTCTATTTAATCGGACTGAGCAGAACGAAAATATTAAAATCGAAATAAATATTCCATCTTCCATCGGATGCACTGGATGAGTTAAGCCTGACGAATCAGGCTTTTTTTGTGTATAAAGATAACTTTTTTTGAGAATTTGCTTGAAAGTGACGCAGCGTCATCTTATATAGTTAAGTTCATAAGATGAATGGAGGAAAGCAGGTGTTGAGGTTGAATTCGATTCCTATTCAGGAGTTATCAAAACAGACGGGAATTACGGTGAGAACACTGCGCTATTATGATCAGATTGGTTTATTGATTCCTGCTTCCAAAACACCGGGCAAGCACCGGATATATAGCGATGCGGAGCTGCGGAAACTGCAGCAAATTCAGTTTCTGAAGAAGCTGGGCTTCAGCTTGCAGGAAATATCAGATATGATCTCGAGCCGGGAGTGGAATTGGTCTACCAGTCTCATGAATCAGTTAGACTTTGTTCATAAGGAACAAAGGAAGCTGAGTCAGATGGAATCGGCTTTACGAGCAGTACTCCACAGCATTGCGGTGGAAGGCGAGACGAGCTGGGCGGTTATTCAGAAATTAATCCAGCTATCAGGACAAGATCCATCGCTAAAACAATCGTTCCGCAATCAAATGTTTGATGAACGTGAGGTGGAAATGCTGAGTCTGCTTCCTAACATGAACAGTGCAGATCCCGACTCGCTGGAATGGATCGCTCTGTTAGGTCAGCTCAAAAGGCTGATGGAGGATTCTCCGGATTCGCCCGATGTGCAAAGAATTGTACGGCGCATGGATGAGAAACGCTTGGAGCATTTTGAAGAAGAGGATTCTTTCGTGGACAAGTTGTGGGAGATTCGTAAATCACCGGATCAGTCCGAGCAGATGGGGTTATACCCAATAGAACAAGAGCTTCTTGCATTTATGGAACGGGCATTTGATATTTATGTAACGCGCAAGGAAGAACAACAAACGGAGAGGGGGGAGACATCATGACACTGGAGCTGCTGCTATCCATTGGGGTATTGTCACTATTGGATATGCTAAGCCCGGCCGCGCTGGGGGTAACGGTGTATTTGCTTCTGACCGAGCGCGATCGACTCATCTCCCGTTTAGGTGTTTACTTGGTTACGGTGGCCGGTTTCTACTTCCTGGTTGGAGCTGCGCTCATGCTCGGCTTGGGTGCTGTCATGAAATCGATATCCGATATCTTTCAGAATCGAACGGTCAGCTGGATGATGGCCATTCTCGGTGGAGTCCTGTTTGTTGCGAGTTTTTATGTTCCTACGAAAAAGAAATCCGAACCGCGCCGCCCGAAATCAAAAAGCTTCGGCGCCATGATCGGGCTAGGTTTCACCACTTCACTCATTGAGGTGGCCACCGCGCTTCCTTATTTTGCAGCGATCGGGCTAATGACTACCGCCCAATTGAACACGGTTCAATGGGTTCCGATCCTGGCTGCTTATAATATGGTGATGGTGCTTCCTCCATTGATCTTGCTCGGATTACACCTTGTATTAGGCCGCGTGATGCAGAGACCGCTGGAGAAGCTGCGTGTGAAGATTGCCGAAAGCTCCGGTTCCCTGTTATCGTGGGTATTGTGTATTGCCGGAGTGATTTTGGTGTTAAACAGTATCGATTATTTGTAAACGCATATGCTTGAAACGAAAGTAACAGAAAGAAAATAACAGAAGGACCTGTCCATAACAGACAGGTCCTTCGATGTTATGCGAGTATAACTAAATCTCGGTGTGATTCAGGATGCGGGGGGAGCGATTATTTGCCGAGGAAATGTTGGGTGAAGAAATCCAGTTGATATTCGAGGCTTAACGGGTCATTGAAGTAGAATGTTTTGGCATCGACTTCGAATACACGGTTGTTTTTGACTGCCGGAATGTTTTTGTACATATCCGTATTTTGGAAGGAAGTGTCTTCCTCTGCGTTTTTACTGAAGATGACATAGTCAGCGAAGTAATCTTTCAGTACTTCGGACGACAAAGTGAAATAGCCGTCTTTCGCTGTAGCTTCTTTTACTTTATCCGGCATGGCAAGCTTGAATTCGTTATACAGGATCTCTGTTCCGCGACCATAATTAAATCCATAAACGTAGAGCTGTTTATTGAACGTCTCCACGACGGAAACTGTTGCATCTTCACCGATTTTGGCTTTGATTTCTTCTCCGGCTTTTTGAGCACGGACTTTGAAATCGTCAACCCAGGCTTGTGCTTCTTTTTCCTTGTTCAACAGCTTGCCGATTTCGACCTGCTGTGTCAAATAATCAACTTTTCCATAGGTATAGGTTACGGTAGGAGCTATTTCTTGGAATTTATCGATATTTTTAATGCTGGATAGACCGATAATCAGATCCGGCTCCAGTTCGATGATTTTCTCCAGACTTTCGTCGGATACCACCTCAATATCCTTCAGCTTTTCCTCGAACTGAGGATTTGTTTTGGACATTTCGTCTACGCCTACGAGGGGTACTCCAAGGGCCATCACATTCCCCGTCAAGAATCGGGTAAGCACAACGACACGCTGTGGATTGGTTGGAACCTCTACGGGCCCGTTCTCCGATTGATAAGTAAAGGTATCGGATTTCGAAGAGGAGATTTCTTCGGAGGGCTTACTTTCATTACTTTCTGTATTGGTGCTGTTTGCTTGACCGCCACAAGCGCTTAAAAGCAGAAGGGCTAGCAGGATGGACAGTGTGAAATATTTTTTCAAAATGATTCTCCCCCAAAAAAGCTATGTATTTTTGAACAATCATCATTTCAATCGAGTGTGTTGGATATAAAATCGATAATGATTATCATTCTCAGGTTATTGTAAGGCTACTCGCGATGCCTGTCAATAGCATTTATATGAATTATGACTCGGGAGATCGGCACAGCACAGCACAGAAAACCGCCTATGCTGGACATGGCGGTTTTCTGTCAAAATATATATTGTGCATAGGAGCTCAGTTCAGTACAGAAGAGCGGCTCGCTTGAATATAGATGGACTCACCGGTAAAACCGGAGACAGCACCGGTCTTATCGCTTCGCACCAAGAAGTAGTGCCGTGCCTCCTCGGAAGCATGAAGCAGCTTCTGCTCCAGTAGAATCTTCTCCTCCTCAGCCAGCCCGGATCGCTCGCACCAGTCGTGGAATTGAAAGGGCTTCTGAAAAGTCACGGCCATTTCTGTGCGGAAGCCAGTGAGCTCCAGAAGATGAATCCATTCCGATTTCTTCCATGCACGGACGTGGCTGTAATCTCTTTGTTTTTCTATTTCATTATAGAATTCATCCAAATTCTCTTTTTCCGGAGCGACATTATCGATAAGCAGGATTTTACCACCGGGTTTGAGCACGCGAAGGGACTCGCGCACGAAAGCAGGTACATCCGGAAAATGATGGGCCGCAATCCTGCAGGTTACCAGATCAAAAGAAGCATCCTCGAAAGGCAGCTGTTCCGCATCCCCTTGCACGAAATCAACGTTGGTATGGCCGTTTCCATGAATGAAAGCAGCGGCGGTTGTCAGCATTTCCTCCGTCAAGTCAAAGGCCGTTACGCGGCGGACAAGTGGAGCGAGGGCATTAGCCACATGTCCACCTCCGGTTGCGATGTCCAGCACCTCCATCGTCTGATCCGCCTGGGAACAAGAGACCAGCAGGGACAGGTCTTCACCTTTGGCATGCCCTTGACTTGTTACATATTTTCCAGCGTTCTTGGCAAATTGCTGCTGCACTTGGCTTTTTATTGAATCTTCGATGGTTATTCCTCCTACATTCAAAATGAGTTCAGAGATTAAAAAAAAAAGATTAAATTTAGTTTCACTAGATGAAACTATATATTGCTTGGTGAGATATAACTTAATTTATCATACATTTTTTCTGCTGTAAACGGCAGCAACCACTAAATAACCACCGGAGCCCAAACGTCGATCCTTCTATGCACGTTGAGATATACCCGCCTCAGGGGCAGCTACCTAGGGCGGCACCTTAAGCACGATAAATAAAAAGCTAAAGCCTGGTCATATCGACCAGGCTTTAGCTTCTGAAGTGTTAACCGGTAAATTCCTGAACCCATTCGTTATTGTAAAAAGCAATGCCAATCTTGGTATAGCTTTTGTTCAAGATATTGGCTTTATGGCCCGGGCTGTTCATCCAATCTTTCATGACTTGAGAAGGGCTGGTCTGTCCCTTGGCAATATTTTCGCCAGCGGAGTTATAGGTGATTCCATATTCCTTCATCATGTCCATAGGCGACCCGTGCGTCGGGGAATTGTGGTCAAAGTAATTGTTATCATACATGTCCTCAGCCTTCGCCATAGCCATCTTGGACAGCTCTTCATCCATGGTTAAAGAGCCAAGTCCTGCTTTGGATCGTTCTTTGTTAACCAGGTCCAATACCTGCTGAGCGAATTGGGAGGAGTCTTTCTGATTTCCCTTATTGTTTCCTGCACCACTCCTGTCTGACGTTTGTTCTCCATTGTTATTTGCCGGAGCCGGAGCTTGTCCTGCTGGATTATCGGTTCCTGGCTGAAGCAGATCAAGCAGCTCCGATGGGAGCTCGTCCTGGGTTCCTTTAGCCGACAACCTTGAAGCATTCATCCAAAAAGTCGAAGTGGAAGATGCTTGTGTGGTGGTGGAGAGTGGCTTTGGTTGAGCATTGCGTGTATGGGACGATATTTGGACCGGAGCAGGATTCACTTGCTTCTGTGTTAAGGGTTTGTGGCTAACTTGCTGCTGATTTACCTGGTTATTTGGCGTACAGCCTGCAATCAGGATTAAGACAGCCAGTCCGAGCCCGATATCCTTCAAATGTTTGTTCATGAACAGATCTCCTCAGTGTTATTTTAATGAAGTTGCCGCGAATTAGGATTTCCTGCCTGGCACTGAATTATTCGTTTTCAGCCAGAATTTATTACCATATATAAACATATGATCCCTAATGTCCTGATCGCCTTAATCGGGTAAGAAAGGGGGCTTGCTGAATGCAACTCTTTTTAAGGGTGATTTGAGAACGCTATCATTCGGTTGTGAAGGAGGAATACTCAGGATGCCCGTCAATCGCTTTATGCATCGCAAATCATCATGGATTAAGGCACTGATGGTTATGGTGGTCTTATCGCTTCTTCAGGTAACGGCGATTCATATCCCTAAAGCACACGCGGCTGTGGCAAGCAAAACCCTTGTCGGCTATTGGCATAACTTCGATAACGGATCCGGTTTTATCAAGCTTAGGGACGTATCTCCCAAATTCGACATCATCAACGTATCTTTTGCTGAACCAACATCCGGTGTAACCAACGGAACTATCGGCTTCATTCCTTACAACTATACGGAGGCAGACTTCAAAGCAGATGTTGCATATCTTCAAAGTCAGGGGAAGAAGGTCATCATTTCCATAGGAGGTGCAAACGGGCAGGTACAGCTTCCCAGCACTTCGGCCAGGGATAATTTCGTGAACTCCGTTATCGCAATCATCGAAAAATACGGATTTGATGGACTGGACGTGGACTTCGAAGGCCATTCGCTTTATTTAAATTCGGGGGACAGCGACTTCAAGAACCCGACCACGCCGGTCATCGTCAACTTGATCTCCGCCCTGCGCACAATTAATAACCATTTTGGAACGGGACCGTTTTATTTAACGATGGCGCCTGAAACGTTTTTTGTACAGCTTGGCTATAGCTTCTACGGAGGCAGCTGCATCAGCTGTGACAACCGCGCAGGAGCTTATCTGCCGGTTATTTATGCCACGCGCGATATCCTTGATTGGCTGCAGGTTCAGAACTATAACTCGGGTCCGATTACGGGGCTGGACGATCAGTATCATAATATGGGAAATGCCGATTTTCACGTTGCCATGGCAGATATGATCTTAACCGGATTCCCTGTTGCTAAAAACCCGAATCAGATGTTTCCACCGCTGCGTCCGGACCAAGTCGTGCTCGGGCTGCCGGCCAACGTCAATGCAGGCGGGGGTTTTACTTCGGTTGCGGAAGTACACAAGGCGCTGGATGCACTGATTAAAGGCGTCCAGCTGCCGAGCTATAAAACCCGGGGAAGCGTAAGCGGCTATCCGAATTTCCGCGGTCTTATGACCTGGTCCGTCAACTGGGATAAATTCAACAATTTTGAATTCTCGAACAGTCATCGCGCTTATCTGGATGCTTTAAGTCCGCCGTTGCCGGACACGCAGCCGCCAACGGCTCCGACCCATGTGACCTCCATGTCCAAATCTGCAACGAGCGTAAGCTTAAGCTGGACGGCATCCACGGATAATGTGGGAGTGACAGGTTATATCGTGTACTACGGTTCCCAATCCGTCAGCGTGACCGGGACCAGTACAGTGATTTCAGGTTTAACACCGGACACATCCTATACCTACACGGTCAAGGCGGTCGACGCGAGAGGCAACCAATCCGCAGCCAGCACGCCGCTTACCGTGACAACCGATCCCCCAGGTACGGGGGGAGATACAACACCTCCGACGGCCCCGGGCAATGTTCAAGTGACAGCCAAGACGGCAACAAGCGTTTCCTTAAGCTGGAATGCTTCCACTGACAATGTCGGTGTAACAGGCTACATAGTCACCTACGGAACCAGCTCCGTTAATACAGCGGGAACGTCCGCTACGATTAACGGGTTGACGGCTAATACGAGCTACTCATTCACCGTGACGGCTAAGGATGCAGCTGGAAATGTGTCGGCAGGTACCATCATCAGTGTGACAACTGCTCCGCAAAGCGGTGCGCAGCCCTGGGCGGCAAATGTCAGCTACAAAGTCAACGACGAAGTGACCTACGGAGGGAAAACCTACATCTGTCGTCAGCCACATACATCGCTGACTGGCTGGGAACCGCCCAATGTACCGGCACTGTGGTTATTGAAATAATGTGTATACACTCTGAATGAACAAAAGGAAGCATCCAGAGGGCAGGAACTGGATGCTTCTTTATCGTGGATCCAGGAAGTTAGCCGAAAGGTTTGGATTAAATTCTATAGAACTGTTCTTGATTGTCCGATATACTGTATAGGCGTTTTAGACAACTAAGGTATTGAATGCGTCAACATGCCTAACAGCTAAATTGAACGTTGATGCAGCGCTAATGCAGTTCATCGTGGGAGGTACAACATATTGACGATTATTGGAATTGATTTGGGTACAACGAACAGTGTGGTAGCAGTTTATTCTCCGGAAGGTGCCAAAATCTTACCGAACGCACTCGGGCAGCATTTGACCCCCTCCGTAATCAGCGTGGACGAAGATGGACAAATTCTCGTCGGGGAAGCGGCACAGCAGCGAATGATAACCCATCCGCAATTGACTGCTTCGGTGTTTAAGCGGTATATGGGAACAAATAAAACGTTTCTCTTGGGCGAACACCAATTTAGTCCGGAGGATTTGTCATCTTTTGTATTGCGGGCCTTGAAGGAGGATGCAGAGGCGTATCTTGGAACGCCAGTTACGGAAGCCGTTATCAGTGTACCCGCTTATTTTAACGATGCACAGCGCAAAGCGACGAAGCGAGCGGGCCAGTTAGCGGGATTGAAAGTCGAGCGTCTCATTAATGAGCCTACAGCTGCAGCTGTTGCTTATGGCCTCCATTTAGAAGAACCGAGCACACGATTTCTTGTCTTTGACCTGGGTGGAGGGACTTTCGATGTATCGATACTGGAGCGATTCGAAGACCTGATGGAAGTTCAGGCGGTAGCAGGCGATAATTTTCTTGGCGGGGAAGATTTCACGGAACTGCTGATGCAAGAATTCATGATCCGGCAAAAGGAAGGCATGCTTGACCTGGAGGATCCCAAGCTGGCAAACCTGATCCGAAAACAGGCGGAAAAGGCCAAGCATTCCTTATCCAGGGGAAAAGCTGCGGATATGGAAATTGTGAGCAATGAGGAGCTTCTGCGATGCACGATTACTGCGGAGCGATTTGAGCTTTTGGCTAAACCCTTATTAGCCCGTCTTCGTCAGCCGATGGAACGAGCGATAAGAGATGCCGCAATACGTCCCTCTGATTTGGATGCGATTATTTTGGTGGGTGGAGCGACTCGCATGCCTATCATTACTGGATTTGCTGCCAGACTGTTTGGCAGACTGCCATCGGCTCATATCGATCCAGACGAGACAGTGGCTCTTGGTGCAGCCATCCAGGCTGGAATGAAGGCAAGAGATGCCGCTTTACATGATATCGTATTAACCGATGTGTGTCCCTATACATTAGGCATAGGCGTTTCAGTAGAGAATGCCTCCGGGTATTTTGAATCGGGTCATTTCAGTCCAATCATAGATCGTAATACGGTTGTGCCCGTCAGCAGAACAGAGAGCTATAGCACGATCCGTGAGAGTCAGAAAGATATGAGCATTGTTGTATATCAAGGGGAAAGCAGGCTAACGCAAAACAATATCAGACTAGGTGAATTTTCGGTCAAACTTCCAGCTTCGCCTAAAGGGGAAGAGGTGGTCGAGGTACGTTTTACATATGATATTAACGGCATTTTAGAAGTGGAAGCCACCGTGGTAAGTACCGGAGAACAATCCCGAATTGTGATTGAGGAGAATCCTGGCCAGTTCTCCAAGGAGCAGATTGAGCAGCGATTTAAAGAGCTTTCGGACATTAAAATCCACCCTAGAGACCGAATGGAGAACAGGCTTCTGCTAGCACGCGGGGAACGGCTTTATGAAGAATCGCTCGGATCATCACGTGAACAGATTGCCTCCGTGCTTCGCCAATTCGAGGATATTCTCCGCCGTCAGAACGACAGGGAGATTCGTAAAGCAGCGGAGCATTGCAAGGCCTGGTTGGACGAACTCGAAAGGATGACGGATTTCTAATGACAGATATATGGAGTTTTCTTGGCATCCAGCCTACTGAGGATGCGGTACTTATTAAACGCGCTTATATGGCCCGGCTTAAATTTCATCATCCCGAAGAGGACCCTGAAGGCTTTCAGAAGCTTCGAACAGCCTATGATGCCGCTTTAAAAGAAGCTAAGGACATACAAAGACAAACTCAAGCACCTTCGGCAGTAAACGCAGACACAGATCATCCAGGAGTGTTTGATGATTGGACGGAGGACTCGGTTCATGAGCGGGATTTACCCGATATACAAGAGCAGAATTCCTCTAACAGCCTGCCGGCTGCTTTAGCTAACGAGTTTTTACTTCAAGCTGTCGATCTGTATGATGACATTCAAACGCGAGTGGACGAGGATCGCTGGATTACCCTGCTGGAGGATGAGAAATTCTCGGGCTTCGAAACCAGACAGCGGCTTCAATTCGAGGTATTGCGGCTGTTTGCGGATAGAGCTTGGGCTCCGGGTCCGGTCTGGAGATTGCTGGATGAGACATTCGCGTGGAGCAGCATGGAAATAGAGATGCAGGAGCTGTTTCCCAAGACATATGTGGATTATGTGATGATGCAGCTTGAAGGCTTCTGGGATCTTCGCTATGACTATGTAACAGGCAGTATGACCCCGCTGGATGAACTGGAGCAATTTCTGGCTGCCCGATCAAATGCACAGATTTGCTTAGTCCAAGGGAATGTGGAAGGTGCGGAGCACTGGCTTCAGGAAGCCGCTCAGATCATGCCGGAAGAACCTGATCTCAATCGGATGATTGGGGAGCTTTGCTTGCAGTACAGCAATTGGGAGGAAGCCTTCCAAGCCTTCAAGAGGATGGAAGCTTCCGGGAATGCGGAAGTCCATCACAACAGCGACCTGGCTTACTGTATGCTTCAATTAGGAATGCTGGAAGATGCCTATTCCATGTACCAAAAAGTTCTTGTGCATACCCCGGATCATGCCCAGGCTTTGACCGGGGCAGCTCAATGTCTTGAGCAGCTGGGGCGGATCAAGGAGTCAAGAGAGTTATACCTTCGAATCAAGCAGCTATGTCCCTGGGACCTGCATGCTCACACTCAGATAGACACGCTGAATCAGCGACTTGAGCAGCAAATGAAGATGCGCTTGGAGATTGAAGATCGACCGGATCAAATGAAAACGTTGGATGAATTGGCCGGTCTGTATATGGAGCAGCAGCAGTATGATCAGGCTGTCGGCGTATGGCTTCAGCTCGTGCAGCTCGGCGAGCTTACAGCTAGGCAGAACTATCAACTCGGCTATTCGCTCCATCAAGAGGAACAATACGAGAAAGCAACCCGATACTACGCTGCTGCCGGCAACGCAGAGAATAAGGACGAAGCGTTTCTGTTGGAATTACGCTACCAAACAGGGATAAACGCGTACCAGCAGTCGGATTATCCCGCTGCTATTCAGCAGTTTGAACTGGTGCTGGCACTGGATCCCGGTCATCTGTTATCGCTTCGCTACTTGGCAGTCATGTCAAAAGAAGCTCAGCGGTTTGAAGAAGCGGTTCTTTATTATAAAAAAGCTCTGGACATCGAAGACCTTTGGTTTCTTCATGCAGATCTGGGCAGCTGCTATTATCATCTGGATCAGTATGAGGAAAGTGTGTTTCATTTCGGAAAGGCCAAGCTGGATGATGACAAGGGACAAGAACACTATTTCGAATACGGATCTGCGCTTCGTCTGAACGGCCAGTACCGGGAAGCCGTTCAAATATTCGATGCGGATATAGAGCGGAATAACCATCCCTATGCATATTACAACAGGGCGTTTGCGAGATTCATGCTGAAAGAATTCGAGCTTTGCCGCGCCGATCTGCGGATATTTATGGAGCTTGTTCCTGGTGATTCGCAATTTGATGCCAACTTAATCAGCGGAATCAGCAGCTTTTACCTGAAGGATTGGAATGCTGCGGTCTCTTTTTTTAATGAAATGCTTAAGTATCTGCCATCGGATATGGACAGGGCCCAATACATCAAGCTTTTTGCAGCCGCTCTGCTGGCAGCTCGCAGATTTAAGGAGGTCATCCAGCCATTGGAAGAAGTGCTGCGTCTGGATGATCAGAACGAATGGGCGATGCTGCATACTGTAAGGGTTCATGCCGAATTGCAGAATTGGGACAAGATTGAAGGTAGTCTGGAAATGTATTTTGAGACTTTTGATCTGCAATCCCGCAATCCCTATATCTGGTTTTACGGCGGAGTCTTTTTGTACTATGTCAATAACTATAAGGAAGCAGCGAAGTTTTTTAAACTGGCTTACCAAGGGGGACTCCGCGGAGACACCTGCAGCTATTACAGTCTGGTTCTTTATCAGCTCGGGGAATCGCATGATGCCCTTTCGATGGCTCGCGAAGCGCTTCAGGATCGTCCGGGGCATGGGGAGTACGAGGAGCGTTTGAAGCAAATGGAGGAGCAAATGAATAAACGCAAAAATCTGTTCGCAAGGTTAGGTCTTCTTCCAACGGCAGCAAATAAACCGGTCGTGCAGAATTTGGATTACCCGGATATTCTGGGAGATCCGCAGCTTCAGAATGAATATCCGGGAGTCGTGATAAAACAATGAGCAGTCATTTAAGTAAAAGCCAGCTTTGGGCGCTAGCGCTGGGAGACGTTCTGCTTCATAACAACAGGGTCCATTTTACATGCCAATATGATCTGGCGCGAAGCGGAGCCGAAGGGGATCGGATTAATCAAGAGGTATTGGTCGACGCATGGGACATAAGGGACGAAAGCTCGGCTTGGCGCGTGTTGAATTGGCTCACGGTAGAGGGTGGGCATCGCGTGAAATTTGATCGTCTCCGTAGTGGTTTGCCACTCATGACGCCACAGCAGCAGAACCGTTATATTTCATCCATACAAGATGAATTCAGTGCAGTCGAATTACTCATCATTCAACGTTATCACAGATACCTGCCAACTGCCGGCATTCTGGCCTGGGATTTGGGACGAGCCGCTTTTATTTGTCATTTATGCATGACGTTTGGTCATATTCAGCAGGAAGAAGCTTGGCATTATCTGATGCAAAACGCACAATTGATTCAGCAATCGTACGCGAGCTGGGAGGAATATGGTATGGCTTATATCATCGGCCGCCAGTTCTGGGCCAAAGAGCTTGAGGATGAGGTAACAGCAGGACATATTCGTCATATCCGCCATTCGCTTAATCAGTCAGACAGTCCTTGGAGGATACTGTCATGGAATATGGAGCTGGAGTTTCAAGCTGCTAAAATAGGCCACTAACCGATTCAGAGGGTCAAGTTATATATGTTTACAAGAGCTTGGCTTATCGCCAAGCTCTTTGCATTGGATAACAAAAAATATAAGAACGAAGGCGAATCTGAACCAGGGCCTCTAGACTCTGTCCATGATTCCCATGAGCTAAACCCGCAAAACACACTTGTTATAGCCTTAAGCTATAACTGGATATAGCTTATTCGAGTTACACTATACCGATCAATACATGATATCTTCTTTGTAACAATTTGTATGGGAGTGTTACATAGATGACAAGAAGCAGCGTTTTGGGGTATCCACGAATTGGTGCGGATCGTGAATGGAAGAAAGCGTTAGAAGCGTTCTGGGCGGGGAAGCTTGAAGAATCGGAGTTCCACCAGCAGCTGCAGGAGATTCGACTGAATCATTTACGCAAGCAGCAGGAGAAGGGAATTGATCTCATTGCGGTCAATGACTTCAGTTATTACGATCATGTACTGGATACGGCAACAATGTTTGGCATTATACCGAAGCGTTTTCCCTATAAGGGCGGCGAGGTGCCTTTGTCCGTTTATTATGGCATTGCACGCGGAACCAAGGATGCTACGGCAAGTGAAATGACCAAGTGGTTTAACACCAATTATCATTATATCGTGCCTGAATTGGATGGAGCGACGCCAGTTCTTACGGAGAACAGACCGCTTGCTGCCTATAAAGAGGCGAAGGAAAAGCTCGGGATTGAAGGCAAGCCGGTAATTGTTGGCCCGTTAACCTTCCTGAAATTGTCGAAGGGATATCAGCCCTCGGAGACGGATGCTTGGCTCAAGAAATTGTTACCCCTTTATGTGCAGATTCTTCAGGAATTGGCACAAGAAGGCGTTCAATGGGTACAGATCGACGAGCCGATTCTTGTCACGAAATTAAGCGATGGCGATCTGCAGCGGTTAAGAACGATCTACGAAACATTTGCAGCCTCGGCTCCTGGCTTGAACATCATGCTGCAAACCTATTTTGAAGCTGTAGAAAACTACCAGGACATCATTCAGCTGCCTGTCAGTGGCATAGGCCTTGACTTTGTGCATGGGCAGACTGGTAATGTCCAAGCCATCAAAGAATCAGGATTTCCTTCGAACAAAGTTCTGGGAGCGGGTGTCATCGATGGACGCGGTATCTGGAAGGCGTCACTGCGCGAGAAACTGACACAATTGGAGGAATTGACCAAATACGTGGCTGCTGAGCGTCTCATCGTTCAATCCTCATGCAGTTTGCTCCATGTACCAGTGACAGTGAACAACGAAACGAAACTTCTTCCCGAACTGAAGGGTGCTCTTGCCTTTGCGGATGAGAAGCTGAATGAACTGGTCCTGTTAACTAAAGCGGTCTCTACAGGCGCAGCCCGGATCGCTGAAGAACTGGAGCAGTCCGAGCTTGCAATTCAGGCGCTTAAGCAATCGGGTGAGCGTAACCGCCATGACGTTCAGCAGGCTGTTGCTGCGGTGAGTGCACAGGAGCCGGCTCGCAGTCTGCCGTTCGCAGAGCGTCACGTCGCCCAGCAGAACAAATGGCAGCTGCCGATTTTTCCGACAACTACCATTGGAAGCTTCCCGCAGTCAGCCGAAGTGCGCAAGGCTCGCCAGCTGTGGCGCAAGGGCGAGTGGAATAATGAACAGTACGAGGGCTTTATTCAGGAGCAGATCGATATTTGGATCAAGCTGCAGGAAGAGATCGGTCTGGACGTGCTTGTGCACGGTGAATTTGAACGCACGGACATGGTTGAATTCTTCGGTGAGAAGCTTGAGGGCTTTGCCTTCACACAGTATGGATGGGTTCAATCCTATGGCTCCCGCTGCGTAAAACCACCTGTTATCTTCGGGGATGTTGCCTTCGAGAAAGCGATGACCGTTGAGGAAACGAAGTATGCACAGTCCAAGACCAACCGTCCTGTTAAAGGGATGCTGACCGGACCGATTACGATCATGAACTGGTCGTTCGTCCGTGAAGATATCACTCGCGAACAGATTGCATATCAACTGGCTTATGCCCTAAGACAAGAGGTCGAGGCGCTGGAGCAAGCAGGCATCGGAATGATTCAGGTGGATGAGCCTGCGGTGCGCGAAGGACTTCCGCTTAAGGAAGAAGATCAGGCGGAGTATCTGGCATGGGCTGTTAAAGCCTTCCGCATGACCACTTGCACGGTTCAGCCAACGACGCAAATTCATACGCATATGTGTTATTGCGAGTTCCATGACATGATTGATTCGATTGAATCCATGGATGCCGATGTGATCTCCATCGAGACTTCGCGCAGCCATGGCGAACTGATCCATAGCTTTGAAGTCAACACCTACAAGCTGGGAATTGGACTCGGTGTATACGATATCCACAGTCCACGGGTACCGCGAGTCGAAGAGATGACAAGTATGATTGATCGCGCATTGCGTGTGCTGGATCCGAAGCTGTTCTGGATTAATCCGGACTGCGGTCTCAAGACACGCGGTAAGGAAGAGACAGTGGAATCCTTGCGCAACATGGTTCAAGCGACAGAAATCGCTCGCTCGGCTTATTCATTGAACGTATAGTAGTAGAAATGTAGAAACATTCCTGCGATAGCGCAGGAGATACTCGTATAGTTGCGATAGAAGCAGGCTGCCACGGCAGCCTGCTTTTTTTTGTTGTGTCGGAACGGGCGGACTTTAGATGGGATGAAAGGAAACCCAGCCGGACGGCGGAACGATAGATTTGTTTTGGATTTACATCGAGCAGCGCTTTGACACAAGTTGTTGACATCTCGGTAAAATCGTTGTCACATCCAGCGATTATATTCTTCTTATGGAACAAGTCTAGCAAATAAAAAGAGAGGTGTTTCCTGCCATAGTTCCATTAACAAAATATGAACCGATCACCCAGAAGGAGGAGCCATGATCCATCACAAGAAACGTAAAAAACCAGCGAAAGTCTTCTATATTATACTTATCGGAATCATCTTCTGCCTAGGATTCAAATTGGCATGGCACACCGGCTCAGCTACGGTGAAGTTAATACCGGCATCATCAGCTAAACATGGAGAGACCTATAAGACCCTTCCTGATTCACCTAACAATAATCAGACGTATCGAATCGCTATCGATCCTGGTCATGGGGGTAAAGATCCCGGTGCTACCGGTGTAAGCGGCGCATATGAGAAGGAATTCAACCTATCCCTTGCCGGGCGGGTGTTTGATATTCTGGAAGAAGACCCCTTGTTTGAGCCATTTATGACACGTATAGATGATCAATTTGTAGAATTGGAAGACCGGGCAGCTATCGCGAATGATTGGAATGCGGATGTTATGATTTCAATCCATGGCAACACGTATACAGATCCCACAACTTCGGGAACGGAAACCCTATATCGGCACGAGGACAGCATTCCGTTGGCTCAAACCCTTCAGAAGCAGGTAGTGAAGGGGCTTGGACTCCGGGATCGCGGCATAAAAGAGGAACAATTAAAAGTGCTCGCTACCCCCAAGATGCCGGCAGTACTTGTGGAAGTTGGATATCTCACCAATGCGGACGACGAACAATTGCTCCTGAGCAATGAAGGGCTGGAGCGAGCCGCTCAATCTATTGTAGACGGACTCCGAGACTATTTTATGGGAGAGCAGGGACACTCGGCTGGTCAGCAAACAGATGGCAGCCCACACGAGATAAGCTCATCCGGCACGAATCAGAATCAGTCGATGGAGAAGAAGGTGTATTTTAACGGATCGGCAAAAGACGGTAAGCAGGTCGCATTAACGTTCGATGATGGTCCGGATGCCATCGTTACGCCGCAGATTTTGGATATATTGAGAGAGAACGATATTAAAGCTACTTTCTTTATTCTGGGAGATCGGGCTGCGTCCCATCCTGAGACCGTGCGGCGGATTGTGGAGGAAGGTCATGCCATAGGGAATCATTCCTGGTCCCATCCCAACTTCAAGGAGATAACCATGGAAGAAGCGATGAAGCAAATCAATGATACGCAGGACAAGCTGAATGATATTATAGGCTACCGCCCCTCCTTGTTTAGACCTCCGTATGGCGCTTTGGATGAGGAAAAAGTAGAGGCCATACAAAGTTTGGATTTAGCCATCGTGAACTGGTCCGTGGACACGATGGACTGGTCAGGCTTGCCTGCCCAGGGGATCATGCAGCGAATACACACGCAGTTAAAGCCGGGAGGCATTATCCTGCAGCATACGGCTAATGGTAAGAATCATCTTGCCAACACAATCGAAGCCCTTAAACAGTTGATTCCTGATTTGAAGGACCAAGGCTATTCATTTGTCACCGTACCAGAGCTGCTGCATTTACCGGATACACAGTAGACTCACCGCGCTTGCAGCTTATCTAATTTATCATTTGCAGAAGGTATATGCTAAAATCGATTCATTAACAGGTTTAAGGATTAAGAATGGAGACCTCATGAAAAAAACGAAAATTCTCATTATCGAAGACGAGGGACCGATCGCCGATTTGCTTGCGTATGGGCTGGCTATGGAGGGGTTCGAGACCCGAACGGCAGCCAGCGGAGCCGCAGGTTTTAGGGAACTGGAAGATTTCAGTCCTGACCTGCTCTTGCTGGATTGGATGCTGCCGGATCAAAGCGGACTCGATATTTGCAAAAAAGTAACTGCAGATTACAACATCCCCATATTCATGATTACGGCTAAATCGGATATTACGGATAAAGTGCTTGGGCTTGAGTTTGGTGCGGATGATTATATCACGAAGCCTTTTGATTTGCGGGAGGTCGTTGCGCGAATTCGCACCATCCTTAGGCGGCTGGATCAGGCAAACCATGTTGAGAGAGAAGAGGCACAAGAGGTTGTTATCCGGTTTAAATGCATCGAGATCGTAATGGAGGAGCGTCTGGTCAAGAAAGACGGCAGTTTGATTGATCTCACACCGAAGGAATTCGATCTGCTCATGACCCTGTATCGCCACCGAGGGAAGATTTATACGCGCTCGGAGCTGCTTGATTTGGTCTGGGGTTATGATTTTATGGGGGATACGCGGACGGTGGATACTCATATTCAAAGGCTCCGCAAAAAGCTGGATGCCAGCGATCTCATCACAACCGTATTCGGCATCGGGTACAAATTCGAGAAAGTGGCGGAATAAGGGATGCTTCGGACCATCAGAGCCAAATTTATCGTTGGTTTTTTTCTGATCTTCAGCCTTTCTTTCCTTGTGCTCAATCAGACCGTTAAAGAAGTCATACGGACCAGCAATCAGAAGATTGTAACATCCGATCTGGTCGGGCTTAAAAACAACAGTAATGTCTATGTACGGCAAGCTTTCCTCATCAACCATTTCACAAACAACACACTTTATTTCGGGCAGATGGCCGAGGAAATGGTGAAAGACTTGAACCACGCCACTTCAAGTCATGTCAGTGCATATACCGTTGATGGCACGTTATTGTTCTCATCGGACGAGAAGGAATTCACGGGACAATCGAATGAGGATCTCCAGCAAGCCATTGAGGGTAAAACGGCTTATACCATCACGTACGGCCGCGACAGCGGAAGTGTTCTTTATTCCTATCCAGTAATTATTGATGGGGTTAAGGTGGGCATTTTGCGCTTTACTAAAGATTTCACCCTCCTCTACGAACAAAGCGGACGCATCATGGATATCATTTTTTACATCGCGCTCGCCATATTCACTGCTGCATTTCTATTCTCCTACATGCTCTCCAGGCATATCACAATTCCGTTGGTGAAGTTAACGCGGGCTTCTACAGATGTTAAGAACGGCAATCTGGATGTCCGAATCCAGTTCCAGCGAAGAGATGAAATTGGCGAACTGGCGTTGAATTTTAATGACATGATAGACCGGATCGGCAGTCAAATTTCCACAATTGAACGAGATCGGGACCGACTGAAGAGTCTGAACGAACAGGAGAAGCGTTTTTTTGACAATGTGACACATGAACTCAAAACACCGCTGACCTCCATTCTTGGTTATGCCGAGATCATCAGGGAAAAGGGGGACGACGACAGAGAGTTCTTTGATAAAGGAATGACGCACATTGTCGAAGAGAGTCGCCGACTGCACAGCATGGTGCTAAAGCTGCTTGAGGTGTCCCAGCACAACGCTCATGATGGCGACCTGGAACTTGTAGATACGGGGGAAATACTCCGCGATGTGATTGACTCGATGTCATTCCGAGCCAAGCGTTACAAGAAGAGCATTACCTGTGAGACGGAAGAAGAGCTGTTTGTGCTTGGTCAGCCGGACAGGCTGCGCCAGCTCTTTATCAATCTTCTGGACAATGCAATCAAATACAGCGCATCTCATTCCGAAATCTCTGTCAAGGCCAAGCATATCAACGGGGGCGTTCACTTCCTATTCGATAACCCGGGAGAACCCATCCCCCCGGACCAGCTTGCGAATTTGTTTCAGCCGTTTTTCTCGGGGCCACAAAGTTCCAAGGAAGAAGGGAGCGTCGGTCTGGGACTCAGCATCGTTAAATCCATCGTTGATGACCACAAGGGAACCATACGCATTGTAAGCGAGAAGTCCCATACCGTCGTCTATGTGGAAATTCCTTATGTAAGGGTGGAGAGATCATGATGACATACAATCGAACCGGGTTATGGTGTGTGACTCTCGCCATCCTGCTCTTGACCGGCTGTGCGAATGGACCGAGATCGGAGACCATCATTATACCGAGCAAGGAAGAGAATCATACGGTGGACGAAGAGAGGCGGCCATTTCAGGTGAAGACGATATACCGTCTTCCCGATTCCATCACAGATCAAGGCGAACTGCTCGGCTGGGCAACACCGGAGTCTGTGATCGGTCTCTTTGAGGAGGCTAGTCGGTCAGAGGGATTAAGTCTGCAGTTTCAGCGTCTCTCCGCCCCGTATGAAAGTGTCGAAACGCTTCAAGCCGTGGGCAACAATACGATGTATCACCATTTATCTCCGGATGGCAAGACCATTTCAGGGGTAGCCAAATCAGCTGAAGGTGCTTCGTTGAAGTTGATTACGTATCCGAGTGGCGAAGAAGAGATGGTGGAAGCTACGACGGATTCTACGCAGCAGCTATTGTTTGAACAACCCACCTGGTCTGCTGATAGCCAATACGTGAGTTATCTCGTCATGGAAGAAGGCAGAAGGCTGGCGAGCATCGGCGTTTATGATACACAAGCCGAGAAGGCCAAGGTTTATCGATTGAAAGGGTTTGACATGGCAGGGATTCCGATTAAAGCCAAGATTTCGGATGATGGCCGGATGATGCTCATTGTGCTGGATCAGTCCAGCAATGGGCGCATCGTTGCGATGGGGACAATCAATGGAAGCGTGATTGAGTTTCAGTATGAGCATGAAATAGGAAGTGATCAGATCGACTGGCTGAATCATGACCAATTTGTATTCCAGGGAATGGAAGGAACGCTGTACGAATATGATCGCAGAAATCAGGAGCTGTCCATCCTGTTAGAGAGAGCAGACAGTTTCGAGTTCTCCCAGGATCGCAAGTATATTGCCTATTCCCTGAACGGAAAGGATACGCTTTATGCAGGCAAGCTTCAGGGTAAAAACATCCTGCACGCTGAACCCATTTATCATGGGATCATCCCGTCGGACATGTACTGGAGTCCAGACCATAACCGTCTTCTTGTGAATGGCCGGAAGACCTATGTGAAACCACGAGTGGTCAAGGAGGCAAAACCTATGGATCTTCGTCCTTTTATAATAGAATTCGAGTAAGGCAAAGACGGATAGGAATGTAATAGCATCTTCTCCATGCTGCGGAAGACCGAACGATATCGTTCGGTTTTTCGCTTTTTTTCGTTGACAAATTGTTTACAAGTAGATGAAGTTTTGGCGACATGATCGTCCTATATTGATAGGAGTCCGAAGGATTGGGGATTGGGTATGCCATTTGTGGAGTGGAGGAGCGGTCAGTACCTTAGGACAAAGATGGCTTCGATTTATTGAATGAAGAGGGAGAGTTGAGAAGATGAAACAATTTGGATTATGGTTGACGGTATGCTGCATGATTGTTTTCACATTAGCAGCATGCGGAAACGGTGGTTCAAGCCATGGCGGGACAAGTATCGGAAGTAAAACATCAAAGGAATCGAAAGAGACTGTACCAGGTGCCGGAGAAGAGAAGGATTCCGATACAGGAGGCAAGAAGACCATTGTGTTCTCGACTTTTTTTCCGGATGAACGGTTTCAAGCTGCTAAGAAGAAATATGAGAAACTTCATCCGAATATTGAAATTAAACTGGAATATGTGCAAATCGATGATGCCCATTTGGAAGCTGAGATGGAGAAGTATGTAACAGCGACCAATACGGCGATGCTGGCCGGGAAAGGACCCGATTTAATCCAGATGGATATGCTGCCTACGGACAGTTACGTGAAGAATAAGCTGCTGGCGGATCTTGGTACGATGTTGGATCAAGATCCAACCTTTAAGAAGGAAGAATACTTTATGAATATCCTCGATGCCACCCGGATAGGGGACGGACTTTACAGCATGCCGCTTGCGTATTTTTTAATGGGTTTTGCTGGCGACGGGGAAGCGATAGCCGAATCCGGCATAAAGGTAGACGACAAGACATGGTCATGGGAAGAGTTTACGGAAACCGCGAATCAGCTGGTGGCTGCAAAAACAAACGGTTTTTCAACGGCATTGGTGTATGAGGGCCCTGAATATTTGCTCGCCGATATGATATTGGATAACTACTCCTTATACATAAACCGGGTTACCGGTGAAGCCTATTTTGAGGACGACGCTTTTACATCGCTCATGGATCAGGTCAAGACGATGTTTGATGACAGGATTGTGAATACAGACTTTCGCAGCAAATCTTATTTTAGAAACATCCAAATCAATTCACCGTGGGACTACCTTGTAACCTTACGGGAATATGGCGAAAACATGAAACTGTTCATCAAACCGCATGCCTCGGATACGCCGGCGGGAGGTTATTTCCGAACCTATCGGGATGTTGCTATCAACGCGAACTCCAAGGTGCAAGCAGAGGCATGGGATTTCATCAAATTCATGATGTCGGAGCCAACACAGACACCACTGGAGGCGGCAGGTTTTCCGATTAACAAAAAAGCATTCACCCAACGGATCAGCCAGTTGAAGGAACAAGGAAAGGTGCAGGCATACAAGGAAGGGCCTCTGCAAGGAGAATTCTTTGAAGTTGACGGAGCTATGCTCGATCGACTGGAGAGCTTTGTTAACGGTGCCATCCACCAAGTGGATTTCAAGTCGGATAAAGTACGCGATATCATCGTTCAGGATGCCGTTGCCTACTTCACCGGTCAGAAATCGGCCGATGATGTTGCCAGTCTTATTCAGAATAAAGTGACTACGTATTTGAATGAATAAGAAAACGGTACGAACGCTGCTGCGGAGCGATGGTTTCAAGGCGATCGGGTTCCTGGCTCCAAGCCTGATCGGCTTCGCGATTTTCTATCTCCTTCCGTTCCTGATGGGCATCTATGAATCCTTTACGGATGGAACGCAAGGCGGTGCTTTTGTTGGACTCGATAATTATAAGGAGGTAACGGGAAGCCTTTCTTTTCGCAAAGCCTCCATGAATACGCTGCTCTTTACCGGCGTTGGCGTCCCGCTGCTCATCATGTCCTCACTGGTTCTGGCTTTGCTGTTGAATAAGTCCCTGTACTTGCGCAATTGGCTCCGCAGTTCGTTTATCCTGCCCTTGGTTGTACCGGTCGCCTCCATCGTCATGTTCTGGCAAATTTTCTTCGACTGGAATGGGACGCTGAATGCCTGGCTGCATCATTTCCATAAAGAACGGATCGATTGGATGCAATCGGATGGGGCTATGAGCATCATTGTCCTGATGTATGTATGGAAAAATATCGGCTATAACATGATTCTATTCTTGGCAGGACTCCAAGCCATTCCCAGAGATTACTACGAGACGGCGCAAATCGAAGGTGCAGGAAAATTACGTCAATTGTTCCATATTACGCTTATCTATTTGACGCCAACGATGTTTTTCGTTGTTCTTATCTCAATCATCAATTCTTTTAAAGTCTTTCGAGAGATTTATCTGCTTGCAGGTGAATATCCATATGATCGCATCTATATGATGCAGCATTACATGAACAACATGTTCTTCTCTCTGGATATTCAGAAGCTGACAACTGCTGCTACAGTTATGGTTGCTTGCATCGTGATTCTGGTAACAGGGCTGCTTAGCATAGAACGACGATTTCGCGATAATTTGGGTTGAGCGGGGAGGATCATCATGAATAAAATACAGTGGATGTCCAAGCTGCTGCTGACGCTGCTGCTCGGTGGGACAGCCATCCTGATGCTTGTGCCAATCCTACTTACCTTGACAAACTCCCTGATGACGGAGCAAGAAATCGGGCGGAATTACGACCTGATCGGTCAGATGATTGACGTTGGCCAAGGCGGCAGAGATCGATTCATCAATCTGAAAATCGTTCCGGATTGGATCTCTCTCGGCCAGTATGCCGAAGTACTGATCTTATCTGCGAAGTTTCTGAACATGTTCTGGAATTCTGTCGGCTTGGTGGTACCGGTCGTGGTCGGACAGACAATGGTTGGCTCACTTGCCGCATATGCCTTTGCCAGGCTCCGATTTCCTGGCAGGGACAAGCTGTTCATGATCTATCTGATGACGATGCTCATGCCGTTTCAGGTGACTTTGGTTCCGAATTATATGGTTATAGACAAGCTGGGGCTGATGAATCATACTTCTGCGATCATATTGCCGGGCATCTTTGGAGCGTTTGCTGTCTTTATGATGAGGCAATTTATGGCGCATATCCCGGGAGCTTATTCCGAGGCTGCCATGATGGACGGAGCGGGACAATGGGTCATCTTTTGGCGGATCATTCTGCCACTTGCGAGGCCTGGACTGGCAGCGCTGCTGGTTCTATTATTTGTGGATTACTGGAATATGATCGAGCAGCCGCTTATTTTTCTGCAAGATGCTTATAAACAGCCGCTGTCGCTATATCTTGCACAGATTAATAAAGAGGCGCTTGGCATCGGATTTGCGGCATCGGCATTGTACATGGCCCCCGTGATCCTGCTATTCCTGCATGCGGAGTCCTATTTTATTGAAGGCGTTCAATTGTCTGGCATCAAAGGTTAGTTTAAGTGGCAGGAGTGATTCATATTGGAAAAAGGAACGACCCAAGCGAGAAAACGCAAACTCAGCCTGATTGCCGGTTTGTTTACAGGTCTGCTGCTTGTGCTTACTTTTGCGGGTAACACCATACAGAACTTAACGCTTCCTCATGTAGTGACTGCGGTGATAACCAAGGGCTCGCTGGATCATTCTTATAGCAGCCGATCAACGGTACATCCGAAGGAGGTGAGAGAACTCGTAAACCCGTCCGGTTGGAAAGTTGAGAAGGTGCTTGTTACAAAAGGGGAAACCGTGCGCAAAGGCCAGATTCTTGTGCAATATGACGGCAGTGAGGTTAAGCAGCAGCTTGCTGTGGAGCAGTCCGCTCTGAAGAAGCTGGAACTGTCTATCGAACTGCTTGAATACAATATCATGCATGCGATGCAGGAGGAAGATGAAGCTCTTCGTATTAGCGCCTCTACCGCGTTCGAAACAGCAAAGATCGATATAGCAGCGCAAGAGCAGCATATCGAGAACCTTAAGCATACCCTTTCCGTCAATCAGCAGATGGAGGCTCCGTTTGACGGCATTGTTGTAGAAGTCGGTGCAATGGATGGTTTAAATTCCACCGGAGCACCCGATATAACAATGACCAACCTGGCAAAAGGATATGGGCTCGAACTGTCGATCCCGTTGCAAATCGCTTCCATGTTTGACGTCGGTGATGTTCTGGATCATATCATGTTGGATGATAAGGAAGAGAGAAGGATTACAGGCGAGATAGAAAGGATAGCGGAAGGAATCAACTCACCACTTGCAAATGCTGACGATGCTGCTGAGAATTCAACCAGTACGATGTCTCGAATGTGGATTAAGCTTGAAGAAGAGGGGTTAACCGGAGGGGAACAAGTGAACGTGAATTTAACGACAACGGGTACGGATCAGTTCCTCATACCGAATCAAGCGGTGCATAAAGACAGCGAAGGCGCTTATGTATTCACCCTAAACGAATCGCAGGGCCCTCTCGGAAATACTTATTATGCTGTACGTACGCCGATTCAGATCTCTGATTCCAATGACCATACAACGGCCGTCAGCGAAGGGTTGTTTGATCAGCAGGAAATCGTAGTGGATAGCAGCGGACTCATCATAGATGGGACTCGTGTCAACATGTATAACCAGCTCTAAGAATGGGGCGCCTTGCCTATCAATCCTAAAAATAAGATTGACAGCGTTACACAGAGATGATAAATTATCCGGCAAAAAGATGGAAAACAGGAGGCTGACGCGCGAATGTCCTTTGATCCGTTGTACCATCCCTATCCCACCTATCGCCTGCCCGTGTATGCTAACCGGGGCATGGTCGCTACTTCACAGCCGCTCGCCGCCGGCGCGGGGCTCGACATTCTTAAGCGCGGCGGCAATGCCATTGACGCAGCTATTGCAACCGCGGCAGCCTTAACGGTCGTTGAGCCATGCTCGAACGGGATTGGCGGAGACGCCTTCGCCCTAGTATGGACGGAAGGCAAGCTGCACGGTTTGAATGGCAGCGGTCCATCGCCTGCCGGGATTTCGATTGATGCCGTGAAGGCGCTTGGACATACCGAAATGCCGCGCTATGGGGCGATTCCTGTCACGGTTCCGGGCGCGCCTGCAGCCTGGGCAGAGCTTTCCCGTACATTCGGCAGGCTGCCGCTGTCCGAGACGCTGGAGCCAGCTATCCGCTATGCTGAGGAAGGGTATCCGGTATCGCCGACGGCAGCCGGCAACTGGAATTCCGCTTTTCGGCGGTACAGCACCGCATTAACTGGTACGGAATTTAAACCTTGGTTTGACTTGTTTGCTCCGAATGGAAGAGCGCCTGAGGCAGGGGAAGTATGGCGTTCGCCTGACCATGCCAACACCCTGCGTCTCATCGGCTCGTCAGAAGCAGAGGAGTTCTATCGGGGCGTGCTGGCTGATACGATCAGCGAGTGCATCTTACGTTCCGGCGGCTTTCTGACAAAGGAAGACCTGGCTGGATATAGACCGGAGTGGGTGGAGCCGATATCGGTATCCTATCGCGGCTACGATGTGTGGGAGATTCCCCCGAACGGCCAAGGACTTATTGCACTTATCGCTTTAAACATGTTGAAAGGCTATCCCGTTAGTTCCCAGGAATCGCCTGAAGCCTATCATCGGCAGATCGAAGCGATGAAGCTGGCGTTTGCTGACGGCAGCCGCTACATTACGGATCCATCCAGGATGTCCTGCGATCCATATGCATTTCTCACCGAGGAATACGCAGAACAGCGCCGCAGGCTGATTGGCAGCGAGGCCTTATGGCCGGAAGCCGGGAAACCCCGAGGCAGTGGAACCGTCTATTTGGCGACTGCGGATGGAGAGGGAAACATGGTTTCCTTCATTCAGAGCAATTATACAGGGTTCGGTTCAGGGTTGGTTGTCCCTGGAACCGGAATTTCATTGCAGAACCGGGGACTGGAGTTCTCTCTGGATGATACCCACGCAAACCGGCTGGAGCCGGGCAAACGTACGTATCATACCATCATCCCGGGGTTTCTTACGAAGAACAGCCAAGCCATTGGAGCATTTGGGGTCATGGGTGGTTATATGCAGCCCCAGGGACATGTGCAGGTTGCCATGAACTTGATTGATTACGGGCTCCATCCGCAGGCGGCATTGGATGCTCCGAGATGGCAGTGGGTGAAGGGGAAGACCGTCATGGTTGAGCCGCATTTTCCGATGCATATGGCTAGAAGGCTTGAGCGGATGGGGCATGAGGTGCAGGTCGCTGCTGATTTCAGTTCTTTTGGCAGAGGACAAATCATCTGGCGAGACGAGAAAACCGGTGTTCTTTGCGGAGGAAGCGACGCCCGAACGGATGGCTTTGTTGCAGGATGGTAGTAAGCTTCATGAACATCGGCGCATGATTGCTTCATTTTACATACCTTAACAATTATGGGCGTTCCTGCTCCTGGATTATGATACAATGATGGAAACAAATGATCCGTATCATGGAGGGAGACATGAGGGATAGATTAAGTGACAGACCACAATGGCTGAGCCATTCAGCAGGGGCTCGTGATGAGTGACAAATCTTGGCGTATTTTTATTATGGTTGTTGCTCTGATTATTTTATCGGGGGTTCTCTACTCAGCACTTCAATCGGTAACTTCTTTTCGGGAGCTGGTGCCTGACCGGTACAGCGATACCCAGAAGATCAGGGATATCAGTATTGAGAAATTCGGTGACCGCTGGGATGACATCCAGAGGGTGGAAATTACGGATCCTGACATGATTGATCGCATCATGAACAATTTTTCCGAAGTGAAATTAATAAGAACAGAGAATTACACGATAGGTACGTATTACTATATCAGGATTAATTACGAACACACTCTCCTTACTATAATGTATACGGAACCTGATAATATGCGGATCGACCTTAATCAAGGCACCCAGCATAAAAGATATTCCTGGACCTATAAGATCGCAAGCCCATTCGATCGTTCCATCATTGAAGACCTGTTCAACTAGCTGAAGAAAGTGCATAGGAACCGCGTAGAATTCGCGGTTTCTCTGTTTGTATACCCAATCTGTCGCTCTATCAAAAAGAAGAGAGCATGTGTGTACGCAGGTTGGTTATGCTCTTGGTAAACGAATCACCGAATGGACGTGCCCAAAATTTCGAGGAGGGGTTCAGAGCCATGAAGGAGAAGGTTATGCAGGCGTACGAGAAGCTGGCAGGAGATTACGAGAGACATGTCGATAAGCAGAGTGGGCATAATGCATATTATGAGCGGCCCGCGATGATTGAGCTGCTGCCGGGGGACATGAGTCAGATGACGGTTCTTGATGCGGGATGTGCAGCAGGCTGGTATACGGAGCATATGCTCCAGCAAGGGGCCAGGGTGACTGCGATTGATCTGAGCCCGGCCATGGTCGAAGCCTGCAAAAGGCGTGTCGGTGATCAAGCGACGGTATTGACGTGCGATCTAACAGAAGCACTGCCGTTTGAGTTTGAAACCTTTGATCTTATTGTCAGTTCATTGACGCTTCACTATATCGACGATTGGGCACCGACATTTCGTGAATTTGAGCGTGTGTTAAAGCCAGGAGGGACTTTGATTTTCTCCGTCCATCACCCCTTCATGGACTTTCAACATTTTAATCGTCCGGATTACTTTGCCCATGAATTACTGTCAGAGGTTTGGAACAAGCAGGAATCCGGCCCTGTAGAGGTCACTTTCTATAGAAGACCCATGCAGGAAATTATAAACGCTACCTCCTCCAGGTTTGGAATAAAACAAATCGTCGAGCCGCAGCCGAGTCCCGTGTATAAGGATCACCCGGAAGCGAGGGAATGGTATGGCAAATGGTATGATCGCCTTATGGCTAATCCTCATTTTCTAATTGTGAAGGCTGAGAAATCGTCATAGTGCATGAATTGAACCATGATCCTAACGGCTTACCATTCATGGTCATGTAACATACTTGTGTTGCGAGTTTGCGATCGTTTGATTTTGAGTACTGGGTTAACATCGACGCGCTGGATCAAGCGGACAGCAAAATAAATATTTATTTACCCTTGGAAGAAGCATGAGTCAGAATTCATCTGAAAACAGCTCCAGATGGGGAGAAACACATATAGATTAATCAGGAACCGCGTAAATCGCGGTTTCTTTTGTTCGAAATATTTTAAACGGAGTCCGTTTTGCATGTGCTGCTTTGTTATATAGGTATTCATGAAAAGAGAGGGGGAAGGGACAATCGACGCGGCCGTATTAGAGGAGTATGTTCACCAGGTTCAGGATGGGGATGCGGAAGCATTTATTCCCATTGCGAGGGAGTACCAACGTCAGTTGTACATATATTGCTGTCGGCTGCTTGGAAGTGAACAGGATGCAGAGGACGCTGTACAGGAGATTTTTCTAAAGGCCTATCAATCAATTTCCGGTTATAAGGCCACTGTCAGCTTTAATGCTTGGTTGTACAAAATCGCGTATCATCATTGTTTAAATCTGCTTCATAGACGGCAGTTATCGGAGAGGCTGGGGAGATTGCTGAAGGGACAAATTTTCGCGGAAAGCGCCGAACAGGAATTTTTAAGAGGGGCGTTTAGCGAACCCTTATCCCGAGCGCTTGTTAGTCTGCCCGCAGAAGAAAGAAGTTTTTTGGTTCTGTACGTATTTCATGATAAGACCTATGCGGAACTGAGTGAAATCATCGGCAAAACGCCGGAAGCCGTTCGCAAAAAGCTGACCCGAATCAGGAGAAAAGTAAAAGAAACTATGATGAAATGGCAGGGGGAAGAACAATGGGAGCCATCCTTGATCCAATCGAAGAGCTGAAGCAGCATTCTGTAACAGATGATCATTTTCGCGAGATAGATATTACGTCCAGGCTTCAGCAAAATATGGAGATAAACCCGTACAAGAATACTTCAGGTTACCGATCCTTCACACGCAAAACGGTAATGTCGATCGTTATTCCGTGCCTATTATTAGCCTCCTTCACTGCGTATGCAGCATCTGGGCATATCCAGATATTGAACAATAAAGGGGAAGTAGTGGTCAAAACCATCGATCCGCCGGGGAGCCTCCCTGCCAAACTAAGCGGTTTGCTTGAGGAATACAGAGTTCGCGTCATGTCCAAACTGCAGCAAGGAGAGCTCGCTGCCTACTATATCAAGGATGACTACATCAATGAAGGCAATGGCTATGACACCTTGAATCCCGTCAAATTCGAGTATCGACCGACGGACTACCACTCCTATGAAGCTTTTCAAAAAGAGCAGGCTCGAACTTCGGCGCCTCCCATTAAGAAACCTGGAAGTCTGCCCGACGGGGTGAAGTTTGCATATGGACAAGTCTTTCCTCTAGGGCCGCAGCTTTACGGAGAAGAGCGTGCGCAGTACGATGCCCTGAAGCAAAGATTGATGCATCAAGCCCAGTCATCGACCAGCCAAGAGAAGTTGTTTGTGGAGAAGCTGGCATGGTCCAAGGCTTCCAATTCTGTTGTTTATCTATCTGATGGCAAGAGCAGTACAGCTATTACAATTACCGCGGGTTACGGGAAAAAGGCAAGTTTCACGAAATTACCGGATACCTCCCCCGAGAAGGTCCAATTGAAACATATGGAGGGCATTTACCTTCAACACGAGGCAAACGGCGACCTGGTCTCATGGTATGATCCTAATCGGAGTATTGTATATGCCATTATGGTCAACGTCAAAGGGCTTGTGAATAAAGATGAGCTTCTTCAATTGGCCGAGAGTCTCATTGACGAGTAGGGTGAATGCCGCGGCTGATTATAAAAGGGGTTAGGATGTACCCAAAATTGCAGGTATGATATCAAGCTGCTAATGGAAGGAATATTGTTCCGATAGGTACACTATGGTAACATCGGATTAAGAGTCGATCGGTTGTCATCTGGCCGGTTAACCACATGCAGATTTGGAGCCTACATAAAT
The DNA here is from genome assembly GCF_003184205.1 of Paenibacillus sp. Cedars. NCBI lineage: Bacteria > Bacillati > Bacillota > Bacilli > Caryophanales > Paenibacillaceae > Paenibacillus > Paenibacillus sp. Cedars. The sequence goes on along the minus strand of NZ_CP020866.1, from coordinate 3,114,078 downwards.
GGGAACACCTTACTCGGCTATCATTACCCTTATTGTCGCTGCAGGCGTATTGAATATTATTATGAGTCTGTACGCGCTGTCGGGACGTTCGAAGCTGGCAACAGTCAAAACCTTCTTTGTCTTCAGTATGATGGCGGCGATTTATACGTTTGGTGCTGCTCTGGAGTTGGCAAGCGATTCGCTTCAGGAAATTCAATTCTGGATCAAGATTGAATACTTGGGCATGCCATTTCTGCCACCCCTTAATCTGTTAATCATTCTGTCCTATCTGGGCATGGAACGATATTTGAGGCGTGATCTGCAGATTGCCATGTTTGCCATTCCCGTCGTGACGATGCTGCTGGTCATGACAAACGAATGGCATCATCTTTATTACCGAGATATCGTGCTCCGCACAGGTATCTCCGGCCTGAAGGTGGATGTGATCGCAGGGCCTTGGTATATCATCCAGGGCGCATATACTTTCGCTTGTTTGATCGGTGGAGTGATACTGCTGCTGCGCAGCTGGCGCAGGATGCCATCCTACCGGTTACAGCTTGGCACCATGCTCATCGGTCTTATCCTGCCCTTGATCGGCGATTTCCTCTATCTTGGCGGTCTTACGCCAGATGGAATAGATCCGATTCCGGTCATCATGACCGTAACTTCCGCACTGTATCTCTGGGCGCTCACCTCTAAAGGCTTGTTTCATGTAGCGCCGATTGCAAGGGACAATCTTTTTGCGAGTATGCGTGACGGTGTGCTCGTATTGGATCTGGACAGCAGATTGGTTGATTTCAATCCTGCGGCAGCATCCATGATGCCTGAACTTAGTGCATCAGCAATCGGCGAGCCTTTACATGATTTATGGCAGCATCACGCAACCGTGGAGCCGGTCTTCTGTTTGGAGGACAGCAGAGTCAGCGACAATGGAGATGCGGATATTCAGGAAATCCAGTGGCAGGTCGGGGGCAAAATGTTCAAGTACCAGATCAGGTCTTCCATTGTACGCAATCAGCGGGGACGGGAGGCCGGACGACTCATTGTCCTCATCGACGTCACGGAAAGGGCGCGGCTCCAGGAGGAGCTCCTGCAGATGGCATATTATGATGGACTAACCCAAATTTATAATCGGGCACACTTCATGAAGCTGAGTCGAGCGATCCTGAGCCGTGCTGTCCTCCATCGGGAGCCATTGGCTTTCCTGCTGTTTGATATCGATTATTTTAAGCGGATTAACGATGTGTTTGGCCATGATATTGGCGATCAGGCGCTGCTGCATGTAGTTATGGTGACCCGGAAGGCACTTCGTCCTGAGGATTTATTCGCCCGTTATGGCGGAGAGGAGTTTGCTATCGCAATGCCGGATATGACACCGTCTGAGGCTGAAGCGGCAGCACAGCGTATTCGTACTAAACTCGTGGCGCAGCCGTTGGTTACACCGGAAGGTCCGCTGCAGATTACAGCCAGCTTTGGCATCGCCTCGGTGAACTCAAGCTCTAGGAGCCGCTCTGGGACCGAGAATGAAGAAGACGGCGGTTCAGAAGCGGTAAGAACGGTTGCTCCATTTAACCTGCAGCGGTCCGTGGAGCTTGAACCTATAGCGACTGATGGCGAAGCAGAGATATGGTGGGATTCAGAGTTGAAGAGACTCTTGAAAATGGCCGACCGGGCGCTCTATGAAGCGAAGCGTTCCGGCCGTGACACGATTCGGGTAGCGGATGAAGAATCATAGCGGATAAGAGTTGTAATTCTGGACAAGAGAGACTGGGCGGTTTATGTTTATAATAGCTTTGGCTATATAATAGAAGAAATACTTGCAAGAATATCATCAAAGGGGAGAATAATACATGCAATGGAATGAAATCACGACACTGGAAGAATGGAATGCGATTCTGGAGAAATCCTCAGAGCGCGGTCAAGTTATTTTGAAGCACAGTACAACTTGTCCGGTTAGCTCCAATGCTCTTGCGGAATACGATTCTTATTTGAAAAAGACACCGAATGGTGATGTCGATTATACTCTGGTTAAAGTCATCGAATCCCGCCCGGTTTCCAATAAAATTGCCGAAGATCTGAACGTAAAGCACGAGTCGCCACAAATTATCTGTGTGAAGGACAAGGCCAAGTATTGGACGGCTTCGCACTGGGCGATTACGACCGAGCATATAACCGCTGTATTGGACTAAATAAGAAGGGCGATACTCCAGAGTCACCATGACTTGTCGGAGTATCGCCCTTCTTCTTGCCTCATGCGCTCAGGAAGAAGATTTGCTGCGTGCGGTGGAACTGAGATGTTGGATCTGCTCTTCCAATACCGTGCTTGCTTTGCCTAGGAATTGTGTAATGAGGTCAAGCTCCTCTTCCGTATAACTGGAAGCCAGATCCATCATGGACGTATAAAGCTTCAGATAAGTTTCGCTGACGTCTTCTTTATCTTCATATAAGGGAACAATAATCACTTTACGGCGGTCTTTGGGATCATTTTCCCTGCGAACATACCCGCTTTTTTCTAACCTGTCAATTAATGCAGTTACGCTGCCTGTCGTAAGCCCGGTTAGTTTGGAGAGTTCCCCGGCTGTAATGGGGCCTTTTTCATGAAGGATATCGATGGAGATAAAGTCATTATTGTATAACCCGAGGGAGGAAGCTACCTGCTGCTGGTACAGTACCGTTCGGGTTCCGAGTCTCCGCATGCGCAAGGTGAGATTTTCCTGCAGATCTGTTGGTTGATCTTGCTGTTTGCTTGACAAAAGCCCGAGGCCTCCTTCTTAAATGTGGGTATCTTGATTATAAAGATATTCGTTAGGTTACTCAATATGTAAACTTTAAGATATTAATCCCATATGTATACAACCACCACATATCCATGGTTTTTGTGGTGGTTTTTTGTATGCAGGAATTGCGATTGAAGCTTTGTTAGCACAGATTTGCAGGTAGGGTAAACGTTTTAACGATATTGGAGTTTAGAGAATCGGTAGGGTTTGTGATATTAATGATAATGACAATGAATCCGATCATTAGTAATAAGAGTCTCAGATATATATCTAAATAATATTGACCATTGGTATATTTATACATTAAATTATAGATCTGGGGGGGATCTTATTGGAACCTACAGACAACAAGACGATTAGTGCAGAATTATTAAGATATTTAAAGCAAGAGAATCTGACAATCTCCTTCTTTGCAGATAAATCGGGAATCAACTCGGGAACACTCAGCAGAATCATAAATGGACAGCAAACGATTTCTGTATCAAGTCTTGATTTAATAACCAAGGCTATGAATCTTGAAAAAGGATATTTTTATTCATTATATGCGACAGAAAGTTGCAGCTTGTCTTCACTTGACTGGCGACGGCTTGGGCCTTTTATCCAGAGTTGCGCCGAGCTCGGGAAATTACAAATTGTAGACCAAGTCGTCAGCCTCATGATGGACAGTCTTAGTTATGCATCGCATCTTTTTGATTGTGCAGAACATTTATTTGAAGAAGGTTATAAAGATGCTGCAGTGATTATCTACCGGAAAGTGGCTGAAAGTGAAAGGTACCAGCATGCTGAGAGATTAGCCTTATGCCAGTACAGAATCTTTACATGCTCATTAACTAAGAATCAAGAGCATAATTTAGAGTGCGCTTTACAACTTGAATCTTACATTTTACGCTTAGGAGAAGCTGAGCAACTTGATGCCTTAAAGGATCTCGCGAATTTATTTTTATCTTTACGAAAATGGACAAAAGCAAGATATTATGCAAAATTGATGGGTCATGTTTCAAAAAATCTATATGAACAGAAAGTAAACCGAAAGAGCCAGAGAAAGAAGACCATAGAGCCTGCAAAGCCACTATTTGGTTACATTTTATATGCAAACTTAATGCTAGGGGCTATCTCAGCCGAAGATGCTGATTATGAAAAAGCTCTGTATTACGTTTCCTCTTATGAAGATCTTAGCTGGGTTGTAGAAACGGATGAAGAATCTGAGCAAACCAAGAAACAATTCAAGGACTGGGCCATTGGAAACAAGTATCTCTACCAGTTAATGTCTGGGAATACGGATGTATTGGAAGAGTACGTAGATTATGTTTCGGTTCGCAAGAACGAGGTGCTGATGGCCTTATTTAAAATTGTTCAAGCCGCAAATATTTATCGATTCGATATCGATAAATATCTTGAACGGTTCAAGAACATCATCATGGATCAGCTCGAAAGAAGTGAGAATGTTGGAAGTTATACGACTCAATTTTTTGATGATCGCTTTGCAAACTTTTTGACAGATGTAGGTTTATATTATCTCCGAAGAAATAATATTCATAATGGCGTTCGATATATATTGGATAGTTTGGCAGTTTCATATAAAATCAATAATACAGCAAATATCGTAAGGTGCTGCAGCACAATCGAGAAAATTCGATCCCAAATAGATTATTCTGATCTTCAAAAATACGCTGCATTCATGAAGGAGGTCTACGATCAAGATGAAGAAAAAGTTAGTGTCACTGTTGTTAATTGCTAGTCTGGTCATTGTTACATTACCCAATGTTATGATTTCAGGGAATGAAGCGAGTCCGATTATTAAGAAGCCTTATACTGCTGCAAGTCCACAGCATGGTGAAGGCGGCTGGTAATACTTAATATTCGTCTATCGAGCATATGCAGGCTATAAAAGGAAAATTGAAAAGAGGATTCCATTCCAAGATTGTAATCCAACACCCGGGACCGCGTATATCGCGGTCTTTTTCTGTTTGCCAGGCAGACGGAGACAGCATGGTTATTTTGAAATAGGAATATCTATAAAATTCGAACCGTTGTCGAAAATAACACTTTTTTTGTAAGTTTATATTACTAAAGTATTAAGATTTTACGCATATAAGCCGATTATTATAGTACAAAAGATGTAAGGTTTATGAGTTTATACGGTAGTTCTGTCTATTGAACGGATTTTTCACTTAACACAAATAATGAGTGAAATGTGCAAAGCCAGAAGAACATTGGAGGGAAGTGATCTTTACATATGACCTTTTATGAAAAATGTAATCAATTCATGAAAAGCACCGAAATTATTCACGATGTCTAGGAAAGTAGGTGGTGAAAAAGCCTGATAGAGAAAGCCCTAGCCAAATGAAATACATAAGAGATATCAAAGGAGAGACACCGAGTGAGCAAGCCTAAAACGTTCTCAAAAGGATTGAGATTTAAGAATCTTAGTATCGTTACAAGAAATATGTTATGGACGAGTCTCTATATTATTATCACGGGTGCAATCGTTATTGGTTCCAGCTTTTATATTCAGGACAACGTGCTGACTAAGCAGCTCCAGTCAGATTCGGGTAAAATCATGGGCACCTTGGTCAATAAGGTTTCAGTTGAGGATGCAGTGGCGGTAAAAGGGGCAACGGACCGTAATGCCGATATCCAGAAGAAATTAATTAGCATTTTCGACGAATTATCTGTACTTTACCCGAACGTTGCGCAGGGCTATATTTTTGGACCGGAGTTAGAGGATGGCAACAAAACTTCGATAGTGGCTATGCCGACAGCGGTTCTCGACATGTTTGCCGAAGAGAATCTGAACCTTGGTGATTTATACGAACAGCCTAAAATCCATGCTGATGCCGTCAGAGAAATGCTGGAGACGAAAAAGCTCGTTCATACCAAAGCGTACACAGACAATTACGGTACCTGGATCACCGTGCTCCATCCTTTCCTGAGCGCCGACGGCGAGGTTTTCGCTTACATGGGTATCGACGTGGATGCAAGCCTGATCTCATCCGGTAAACAGGAATTAATAACGAGAACGGTCATGGCTTTGCTTATTACCTTGCTTGTTGTGTTAGCTTTACAGTATTTTACGATCAGACGCACCTTCGCTCCGATTCAAGCGCTGATGGGGGCGTTGGACAAGCTGAGCAAAGGCGATTTCACCGTCAAACTGCAAGCCGGAGACGATGAATTGGGGCAAGTGAATGCCAAGTTCAACACCACGGTCAGTCATATCAACGAACTCGTGACAACGATCAAATCCGTATCTGAGCAATCCGCCGAGCAATCCAAGTTCCTCTTCTCCGCTGTGGAGGTCAATAATAACAACTCTTCCGTCATCACCAAGAATATGGAGGAGATGTCTGAACGAGTAGCGCTGCAGAGCACGTCCATTACCGAGAGCGTGGTTTCGCTCGAAGAAATTTCGTCAGGGGTGTCGACCATTGCCGGCAATACGTCGGATCTCTCCGAAATCTCCTTGCAGATGAAGGAACAGTCGGAGCGAGGCAATCAAAATGTAGAGCAGGTTATCGAGCAGATGAATTCGATCGATCATTCGGTCAAAAATTCAGTCCAAATCATTGAGAAGCTGCAAAACCGCTCACATGAGATTGGTCAGATCGTTCAGGTTATCACCGAAATATCTTCGCAGACGAATTTGCTATCACTCAATGCAGGTATTGAGGCGGCAAGAGCGGGTGAAGAGGGGCGCGGCTTTGCGGTTGTAGCGAACGAAGTGAAGAAGCTGTCAGAAGAATCCAGAAAATCGGCAGACCAGATCATCGAGCTGGTCCGTTACATTCAGGAGGAAACGGCATTTGCGGTAGAAGCCATCAGCGAAGGCGAGCATAACGTCGCCAAGGGAATTGAAGTTGTTAAAGAAACCGGCGAGCTGTTTAAAGGAATGCTGCTTGCAACCGACACGGTGACCAGCCAGATCCAAGAGGTGTCTGCCGCTACCCAGGAGATGGTTGCCGAGACCGAACAGATAACCGCTGCCATTAAACAGTTGGCTGAGCTCGCAGAGCGAAACTCGTCTGTGTCCGGCGAGATCCGGATCAGTGCTCAAGAACAGCAGGCGTCCTTTACTAAAATCTTCGAGTCTGCCGAGCAGATCAATCAGGTATCCGCTGAGCTGGAGGTCCTTGTTAACAAATTGCGTGTATAGTGTGATGTAACAGAAAATGTAGAGAAAAAGATGGAGCTGAAACCTTTTGAATACAACATTGATGATCGAACAAGGCAAAGAATATTGGTTGAACGAACTGCAGCTACCTTTACCGGGATTCTATCTGTACACTGATGGTCCAGCGCATCTTCAGCAGCATGAGCTCAATCGCATGGCGATTCATCTTCATATCGAGACCGATAAGATGAGGCTGCTTCGTGATTCTTACAACATCAACACATGGATGCTGACAAGCTATGCGGTTTTTCTATATCGAATGACCCACGATACCGATTTACTGATCGGCGTAAACAATCGGAAGGGGAATCTGCTTCCGCTCAGGATCAACCTAAGCGGGAGTGATACATTTACACAAGTTTATAAACAGATCTCAGCCAAAATGGAGCAGATTGAGCTTTCCGATCTATCACTTCAGGAAATAGAAGGGCTGCACGGTCAGCCGATCAGCCTACAAACGGTTTATGGCCATGCTCATACTCAGGGCCACAGCTGGCTGAACTGGATGGTTCATGAGGAGACCATGAATCAGTGGATACTGCATGTTTCCTATGCTCGGGCATTGTATCAAGAAGAGACGATCCTAAAATTCAGCAGGCATTTCGAGCAGCTTGCCAGCGCTGCTATTGATGATATGGATATGCCGATAAGTCAATTGCCTATGCTGACTGAAGAGGATTGGAACGCCTATACCATTCTCAATGATACGAAGAGGGATCTTCCGGATAACCCGACCATTGTAGCCATGCTGGCTTCCATTGTGGAGAGATTTCCGAAGAGGATCGCATTGTCTTCCGATCAGGAGCAAATGACGTATGAACGGCTTGACCATGTCTCGAATCAAATTGCCCATATGCTCATAAGCAAGGGTCTGCGTAAAGGCCAGTTTGTGTCCATCTTTATGAAAAGAGGGCTGGATACGATCGTCAGCATGCTTGGCGTTCTCAAAGCCGGCGGTGCCTACATCCCGCTTGATCCTTCGCATCCTGATGAAAGAAATGCTTATATTATCGAAGATACCAAGTCGGCTATCATTCTGACGCATCAGAACTTTACAGCCAAGCTGGATGGATTATTGGCTGGATTTAATTTGAAGCCGGAATTCTTCTGTTTGGATGACCAGTTCCTTCAGTATCCAACCGATTCCTGCGGCGTCCAGGTTGAAGCTGAAGATTTGGCGTACATCATCTATACATCGGGTTCTACAGGCAAACCGAAGGGCGCACTAATCGCCCACCAGGGCGTTGTGAACCTGGCGCTGGCCAATCAAGAGAAATTACAGATGGATGAACGGGACGTTATTCTGCAGTATTCTACATTCAGCTTTGACGCGTCGGTATATGATATTTTTGGGTCGCTGGCTTGTGGTTCCAGACTGCACCTGCTGTCCGATGAGCAGCGTTTCTCCATCGATGCCTTCACAGAGGCAGTGGAAAATACGAGTGCCACGCGTGTAGCGATACTGCCCACCGTATTTTTCAATCAATTGGCGGCCTATTTGCCTCTGGAGGAGATTCAGAAGTATCGTAACATTAAGAGCATCGTGGTCGGCGGCGAGGCTTTGGCCGGGGAAACTGTTCGGATGTTCCAGAAGAAACTCCAGATTCCTATTGTGAATCTATACGGTCCTACTGAAATTACGGTAGTGGCAACAGGACATATCGTGGATTATCCAGTCCCTGATGATTTGGCTACCGTGTATATTGGGACGCCGTTTGCGAACTATGAATTGTATATCGTGAATGAACACAACGCATTATGTCCAACCTGTGTAACCGGCGAACTGCTTATCAGCTCGGTAGGCGTAGCCAAAGGGTATTTAAATCAGCCCGAGAAGACAAAGGAAGCCTTCATTCAGGATCCGATAACGCCGGAATCCGGAAAGCAGTTTTACCGTTCTGGCGATTTGGTCCGCCTGCTGCCGAATGGACAAGTGGAATACCGGGGAAGAAAAGATTCCCAGGTGAAGATCAGAGGTTTCCGTATTGAGATCGGTGAAATCGAGGATAACCTGGCTAAACACGAATCGGTGAAGGACATCGCGGTTATCCCGAGAACGGATGAAGACGGAACTAAGATATTGGCGGCTTTCTATACATCGAATGATGGACAGGCAGCTTCCGCTAAAGAGCTGGCGCAGTTCTTAGGTCAGAAGGTGCCAAGTTATATGGTTCCTAAGTATATGTGTTTTCTGGATGAGATGCCGTTATCCCCGACAGGTAAAATCGACCGTAAGAAACTTGCGTTATACGAGTTGTCGATGGATCTGGAAGCGGATGATTCCCAGTATGAAGCACCGGTTAATGAAATACAGCTGAACGTGAGTGCTGCCTGGGAAAAAGCGCTCGGCCAAACCAAAATCAGCATCCACGACGATTTCTTCGATATTGGCGGATATTCATTGAAAATACTGGAGATTCTGGTGCAACTCAAACCGCATTATCCCCATTTAAAAATCAATGACTTCTTTGTCTATCCGACGATTGCTAAATTATCGGAGAGAATTGAGGAATTGGGCAGCGCAGAGACCCCAGCTGAACTTATGGACATTTCAGGTCAGCCCATTCAGGATTTGGCTGAGTATCCGCTCGCTTTCCCTATTCGTAATGCTTCCATAGGCTGCGAGTACACCCAGCAGCACATACTGCTGACCGGCGCGACAGGATATCTGGGCTCACATCTACTGCATGAGTTATTGCGTCAATCCACTGCAACCGTGTATTGCCTGGTTCGTCCTTCGCAGCATATGGAACCTTACGCCCGCCTTGAGCAGATCATGACCGGCTATTTCGGAGAAGGCGTTAAGTCATTGATGGATAAACGGGTTGTGGCTATTCAGGGAGATTTGGAACAAGAACATCTTGGCCTGCGCATAGAAGATTGGGTATGGGCACAGCAGCACATCGATTCCATTATCCACTGCGGAGCAGAAGTGAAGCATTTTGGCGACTCCGACTATTTTGCCAGAGTCAATGTAGAGAGTACGGATCGTCTATTGACATTAGCTCAGAGCAGACCTCACATCCGCTTCCATTTTATATCTACGCTCGGTATCCCTGAGGATTTGGCACTTGGTGGCCAGTGGGATGCTATCGTTGCAGGATCAGGATATGAAGAGTCGTATATCGAGAATGTCTACACGAACAGCAAACTCGAAGCAGAGAAGCTGGTCATCAAAGCGGGTATGGAGAGAGGGATTGCGGCAGCCGTTTATAGAGTCGGTAACTTGTCCTGTAACTCCGAGAGCGGTATGTTCCAAAAGAATATCGACAACAATGCTTTTTACCGAATGCTCAAAGGTATGCTGCTCTTAAAGAAAGCACCTGACGTGCAGTGGCAAGTGGATATTACGCCGATTAATTATGCAGGAGAAGCCATTACCGCGTTGGTTCTGCAGCAGGAAACCGTCGGGCGAGTATTCCATATCTGCAATCCGGTCGCTATCCCTTATGAGGAGATGGTGGAGCACTTTAAGGCCATTGGCTATGATATTTCCCTGATGCATTGGAAGGAATATGAGACATGGCTATTGGATCCACAGCAGCCGAAAGACAAGGAAGGCCTGGAACTGGCAATGGCACAGTTTGAAGGTGATGGGGCGAAGAATTCTGTTTATCGGTATACTTGTCCTCAAACGACGGAGTTCCTGTTACAATCCGGAGTGAAATGCGCTGTGCCAGATCAGCAGTTCTTCAGAAAAATGGTAAATTATGCTTCTGATATCGGATATTTTGTTAAGCCCTAGTATGTAGATACATCCAAGAAAGGAACCGCGAATCCTCTTCGCGGTTCCTTTCTTGATAATATACAAACAGATTGAACGTTTCGACATTTTCCGTGATAATGGAGCTATGTAAACGATGCCACGAAATAAAGGAATGATTCGATGAACTCTTCGTCACAGCCTAATCTCATTACCAAGTTGATCCAGCATACTGCGAAGCTACCAGAACGGCACGGATCGGCAGCCAGTTAGAAATTTTACTTCTCTTGGGACAGGCCTACGCATTACAAGAACTTCCGGATTCTTCCTTGAGTGCTATCGGGAGGGCCATATTGATCGGGCGACCGAGGATTATGTCCGTATCTTTATAGATGAAGGCCGCCCCATGCTCCAATTGCTTCAGTAGTGGACAAAACAGTTTCAGGGAGATCATAAATCGTATGAGTTTGGTTACGCCAATCATTTGCTGGATACGTTTAAACGTGATCCGGAATGCGATGATTTCAAGTCAGTCCATGACCCGGGAGCGGTTATTTCCGAGATTCACTTCACCAAGCGGGAACTGGAATTGCTAGTCCTCATAATGGAAGGAAGCTCCAATGAGGAAATTGCCCAAATGCTCATGATCTCAACCGAAACCGTGAAACGATACATTCATAATATTTATCAAAAGTTAGAGGTTAAAAACAGGGTGCAGGCTGTCAAGAAAATTAAGGAGAACCACTTGATCCGAAGATGTCTTTTATGATGCGAGTATGGTACGATCATACTGATTTTATCCAGTAACGATGAGGTGGCTCATGAGTAACGAACAATGGAAGCAGGCTGAAACCGCATTATCTCGAATGGAGGTTATTAAAAGCGGAGACAATGATCCTGTGACGATTGAAGGAGAATCGGACGATCTGCGCTGTATCGGAATAGGTACAGATGCCGCTGTATTTGTCTACGAACCCTTGCCTTCTTACGCATACAAATTGTATGCAAGTCAGGCGCTTCCCAAGAAGGAAGCGGAGATTGAAGTTTATCATAAGCTTACGGGCAACCCCTATTTTCCGGTGTTTTATGGAGCAGGTGAGCGCTATGTCGTGATTAGCCATGAATCGGGGTTAACCCTGTATGACTGTTTGCTCTATGGTGTATCTATCCCTAAGCAGGCAATTGATGACGTCGAAGCAGCTCGAGCTTTTGTCCGGGACAAAGGTCTTAACCCACGCGATATTCACTTAAAGAATGTATTGCTGCAGGAGGGGAGAGGCAAAGTGCTCGACGTGTCAGAGTATATTCAGGACGGGAACGACAAGAGGTGGGAGCATCTCGTATGGGCGTACGACAATGTCTACCCGCTGCTGGAAGGCAAGAAGCTGCCGCTTTGGGTACTGGAGGCTGTAAAAAACGGATATTACCGTCTGGATCCATCCAGCGTAAATATGCAGGAATTTGCGGATCGAATTGGCAGATTGTTTTTCAGAAAATAACCATGCTAATTCTTATTGTTCATATGGAAACAAACGAATGGGGAGTCGTGTATTTAACGGCTCCCATTCATTTTCTACTAAAGCCATTTAGATGAAGATCATATATTTTGCATATATTTTAAGAAAGCATAGGTTTGATATTCAGTAACCCTAAATCAACGGATGTCTCGATATAACCAATGATCTGATCAAGCGTAAAGACCTGAAGGCTTTCGTTTAAAACTTCTCTATCGTACTCCATATCGCCTAATACATAGGGAATGAATTCTTCCACATCACTCGACTTGACTTCTTCCAAATCAAGTATGGCAGAAGGATACCGGAGTATGCTGCCCAATTTATCAGTAAAACCGTAATATTCTAATAATTTTCCATTCAGTACATGAAAATCATGATGGTATAAACGATATAATTCCGTATTGGCTTCCATTCGGTTTCTCAACCAGGGGAGATTAAAGCCCTTCAGCCAGATATCATCCGCAATTAAATGTGTAAAATATCCGAGTATATAGGGGCTGTCTGCTTGCTTGCGATATTTATGCAGAAACCCTTTATAATCAATGTGTCTTGAATGATCCAGTACCTCACCTCGAAAGAAATGCGACAAGTCTTTAGGTGAGACGGCGTCCGGAGCAACGCTTCCAAGTAAGAATGCTGTTCTCTCTCCTATCGAAAGGATATCTGCCATTCGATTAGCAATGATCAAGTGCATAATTCTCGAACCCATAGCACTCTCACCCTTTCATAATCTATTTACTGTGCGGCTCTCTTAGCTAGGACATCCGAGCGTTGAAGATACAAGTTAGAACATACTCCAATCGAGCTCTCGGGAGATCGTCTGCAGCAGGTGGACACCGGCGTAGCTGTTGCCCTTATCGTTAAGTGCCGGGCCTACAACGCCAATGCCATAACGTTCTGGAACCAGGGTTAATATACCGCCCGAGACACCGCTCTTGGCCGGCAATCCGACCTGGATGGCGAACTCCCCGGATGCGTTGTACATTCCGCACGTTGTCATGAACGTCTTGGCGATTTGGACGTATCTTCGAGGGATTAGTTGCTTGCCCGTCAGCGGATTCGTACCATTGGAAGCCAGCACCAACGCCATTCTGGCCAAATCGGCGCAATCGACAACAATCGAGCAGTGACGAAAGTACACATCCAGCACCTCTTCAACATCCCCACTGAGAACCCCGTTCTCCTTCAAGAAAAATGAGATGGAACGGTTCAGATTGCCGGTATCCGATTCCGAACGGTATACCCCCATGTCATAGTCCAGGCGGTCGTTTCCCGCAAGATCCTTAAAAAAATGAAGGATCCGCTCGGATTTCTCCTCCGGACTGCTTCCGCGGATCAAGGAAGAAACCGTAATCGCACCCGCGTTAATCATCGGATTGAACGGAATGCCTGGTCTCACTAACTCCAGCTTCAGCATGGAATTGAAGTTATCTCCTGTCGGCTCCATGCCGACCTTGCTGAACACTTCATCTTCGCCATTGTCCATCAGAGCCAATATCAGCGTAAACACTTTGGAGATGCTCTGCATCGTAAAGCGCAGCCCGCAATCTCCAGCGGAGGCGGATTCTCCAGTTGCACTCAACAGGGTAATGCCTAAGGCGTTATGGGGAGCTTTAGACAGCTCCGGGATATAGGAGGCGACGTTGCCTCTCGTAGCACAGGGCAAGCTTGTCTCCAGCCAGCGGGGCAGCTGCTGCCGGATGGATTTCATTTCGGGCGATGCCATAAAGTAAGCTCCTTCCTGGAATTCAGAAAATCAAACCAACTTGTTTCTAACGCTCATTTTTCGGAGCTCGTGCAATCATCACCCGATTCACAGCTGTTCAGGATTAGTCGAGATTATTCTATCCGATCGATTCATCATTCATCAACTGTTTTATTATTCGATTTTCAATGTAGAACATTATGATAAAATGAGTCTTAGAAAGAAGAGGTGCAGTAAGCTTAACGTGCCTCTAGAGGACGCTTCCTTTAAGGATCTCGAGCAGGATCATGAGCTACTCCAAGCTGTTGATTACTTATATCAAAGGTTTCAGGATATCGCTCCAGATAGCTTGAAGCGAATCAGTATGTTCATCCGATCGAATCATGAGGACTTTGTCTTGATCGTAGAAGAGTAACGCTGATGTTAGGCATACAGAATTCATATAACGCTGCAACCCGCATAGAACCATACCCTGTGCGGGTTTTTTCGTTAGGTCTGAAGCCTTATATCGTTGAAAGTGTTTGCCCTCACTTTGTTAAGCTTTATGTAAGGTTCGTATAAATATAGTGTAAGGTTCGCCATCTATAATTACATCTGTGCTTAACAATCCACGACTTGAAGGAGAACGTTAGATGACAACTATTTTACAAGCCAAACATGTAGGAAAAACATTCGGATTAAAAGGAAATCAATATACAGCATTGCAGGATATTAATCTTGAGATTCAAGAAGGCGAGTTTGTTGGCATTATGGGTCCTTCCGGGGCAGGCAAATCGACGCTGCTGAATATTTTTTCAACCATTGATACGCCGTCAGCGGGCGAGATCACGATTGCCGGTCAGAATATCGTGACGATGAACGAAGAGCAGCTATCAGATTTTCGCCGGAATAAACTCGGATTTATCTTTCAGGATTATAACTTGCTGGATACACTCACGGTCAAAGAAAATATATTGCTGCCCTTGGCCTTGTCCAAGGTACCCGCAGCCGAGATTGAACGGAGGGTGAACGAAATCGCCGATACGTTCGGCATTCGCGAGATATTAAATAAGTACCCGTACCATATATCAGGCGGTCAGAAGCAGCGAACCGCAGCTTCGCGCGCCATCGTTGCAAATCCTAGCTTAATATTGGCAGACGAACCGACAGGGGCGCTTGATTCCAAATCGGCAACGAGCTTGCTGCAAAGCTTAAGCAAGCTTAATGAGCTTCATCATTCCACGAT
Organism: Paenibacillus sp. Cedars; assembly: GCF_003184205.1. NCBI lineage: Bacteria > Bacillati > Bacillota > Bacilli > Caryophanales > Paenibacillaceae > Paenibacillus > Paenibacillus sp. Cedars. The sequence continues at coordinate 3,099,001 of NZ_CP020866.1, read as the reverse complement.
CATGATGGTCACTCATGATGCTTATGCGGCAAGCTACTGCAAACGCGTCATTTTCATTAAGGACGGTCAATTGTATCAGGAACTTCATAAAGAGAATCCACTGCGCAAAGTGTTTTTTGAACAGATTCTGGAGGTACTGGCTGCACTCGGGGGTGAGCATGATGACGTTGTTTAGCATCGCGAGAAAAAACATCCGCAAGAACTTCACCCATTATTTTCTGTACTTCGCATCGATGATCTTTAGTATAGTCATCTACTTCACATTTGTTTCATTAAAATACGACCATACGATTCAATCCGCATCGGAGGCCTCCACGAAAATCAGCTCAGCCTTTAGCGCAGCCGCAGTGGTGCTTATTATTTTCGTGGCTATCTTTATCTGGTATTCGAACTCATTCTTTACGCGCAAGCGCAAGAAGGAAGTAGGGCTGTATTCTTTGCTCGGTGTGCGCAAGAAACAGATCGGGCGCATGTTATTTTATGAAAATTTTCTAATGGGTGCTCTGGCGTTATTAATAGGAATTGCACTTGGTTCCGTGCTCGCTAGGTTCTTCGTATCACTCTTGATGAAGATAATGGGTTACGATGCGGTTTCGAATTTCTCGATCTCGCCTGCCGCGATCCTCAACACAGCTATTGTGTTCATGATCATAACCCTCATTACTTCACTGCAAGGTTACCGCTTGATTTACCGCTTCAAGTTAATTGAATTGTTTCATGCGGATCAGCAGGGGGAGCAAGAACCGAAAGCGTCATGGATCACGGCATTGCTGTCTCTGGTGTTAATCGGTACCGGATACTGGCTTGCCCTGCAGAACCTGCTGCAATCCAGCGTATGGGCTAAACTCGGATACATGCTCACCCCGCTCGTGATTCTGGTCACGGTCATTATTGGAACGTATTTCTTGTTCAGTACCTTGACCGTTACGCTGTTGAGACTATCCAGAAGAAATAAGAAGCGGTACTGGAACGGGATGAATATCATCGGCATATCCCAGCTTCTATACCGGATTAAAGGCAATGCACGTACGCTTACGATTATAGCGGTGCTCAGTGCTACAACACTGACTGCTGTAGGAACGGCCTATAGCTTCTATTACAGCAATGCAAGCAACGCGCTGCAAGCGAACCCAAACAGCATGATGTTTATCAGTGGGGACAACAGTACAACGAAGCGGGTTGACGAGATGATATCTTCGTCCCCGGACCATAAGCTGTTGTATCACACTACCGTTCCGGTCATTGAAGTGGATGCGGATGTCAGCGGTCTTGGTGATCTGTTTGCTGGTGATATGCAGACATATACCGTGATTTCTAACCGTGATTTTAATGAGCTCGCGAAATTGCAGGGCAGTGAAGACACCATCGAATTAAAGGGGAATGAGGCTGCTGCACTGGACCCTGTTTATTATGAAGGCATCTCACCCAAGTATGTGGGAGCGGAAGTTCAACTTGAGCAGAACAAGCTCCGGGAGAATATCACCTTTACGGAATTGAAGAAATACAGTGTGCTGAATCCGGCGACCGTCTATTCCAGCATTGTTGTAAGTGATGAGCTGTTCTCCCAATTGGAACGGCAGACCCAATCCATTCAGTTAGAAGCTTACGGGATCACGAATCAGGATAAAGCGAAGCAGTTGACGGCGGGTATCGAGGCGATATTGCCGGATAGCGCATCACTGTCCAGCTATTATCGCGATTATGCCAGAGGCATGGAGTCTACGGGACTGTTGATTTTTATGGGAGGATTCCTTGGACTCGTCTTCTTGACGGCGACGGGCAGCATCATTTACTTCAAGCAGTTAACGGAAGCGAATTCGGATAAGGCGAGGTATCAGATTCTGAACAAAATCGGAGTGCATAAACGAGAGGTCAGAAAAACGATTGCCCAGCAGGTGATGTTTATTTTTGCTCTGCCGCTGATAGCCGGCATAACCCACTGTGCTATCGCGCTGTCCGCATTGTCCAAGCTGCTCCATATGAATATTGTGATTCCGGTTGTGATTTGCATGGGCGTATATACGTGTATTTATCTGGTCTACTACGTTATCACTGTGAATGCCTACTATAAAATCGTAACCAAAAATAAATAAACTTAAATTGCAGAGGAGAATAACCATGAAAAAAGTGATGATTTTCGGAGGCATTTTAGCAGCACTTCTCATTGGATTTATCATTTTTATTCAAAATGTGAACATCAACCGTCTGGGTACGGACCAATATTATGTGCAAATCCAAGAGGGCACCCGAGTGGAAGATAAGTCAGATGATGGTAAGAAGTATATTTATTATGAATATACCCTGGAAGGATTTGATAAAGAGGGAGCAGCCAAAACGCTAACCTTTACGGCGCAAAAAGAGCTCCGCAAGGAAGCTTATCTGCGAGTGTATGTTAAAAAATCGGGTGTTGGCTCCTATCAGGAAGTACAGGCTAACGAGCTGCCGGAACAAGCCAGGGCAAAGCTTGAAATGTTAGAGAAATAAGACCGTAAAGAATTCAAAACTCAGAGGAGAGAACCATATGAACCCATCCAGAGAAGCTATATCAACCTTATTCAAAAAAACAGTTTTCAGCTCGCTTGCACTGATCTTGACAGCATGCCCGCTCATCAACGCGGGCAGCGCTGCGGCGGGCGCAGCGCTTGTTCCGACGATTTCACAGCGTGCAGCGAATGTGGAGGCTCAAGCGCCTGTTCAATACCAAATTCAAGCCCGGTTGAATGAGAAGAAAATGACGATGCAGGGGAGTGAATGGATTACTTATCGGAACACAAGCAAGGATACATTGAAGCAATTGGTTTTTCATACTTATGCCGATGCCAACCGCTCGAAGTCTACTCAGACAACCATGTTCAAGCGATCCAATGAAGAAATCAGCAGTAACAACCCGGACAAGAAGCCGGAAGACTTTCTTGGTGGCATTGATATTGAAGGAGTGACGGCAAACGGCCAAGCTCTTGAGTTCAGGAACAAAGACCAGGCCCTGACGGTGCAATTGAAGCATCCCATTCAGCCGGGAGAATCAGTCTCGGTTCAGATTGACTTCAATCTGAAAATACCTTACGGTTCACAGCGCTTGTCGTATTATAAAGATATCATTAACGGAGCTCACGGGTTCCCGGTCATGTCTGTCTATGACGAGGACAAGCATCAGTGGAATACAGCTCCTTACAGCCGTACATTCGAGACGGATTATTACACCTCGGCAGACTATGAGGTTTCGCTAAACGTTCCCGACGATTATCAGGTAGCGATGCCCGGCACGATCTCGGTACGAAATGATGTGGTGAACGGACGCAAAGTGGTGTCCACTGAGGCCCGGAATACAAGAGAGTTCGTATTTTTTGCCAGTCCGAATTTCAAAGTGGACAGTGTTACCCGTGATGGTCTTACGGTGGAATATTATTATTTTGACAACCAGCCAGAGAAGAATAAGCTTGTTGAACGATACATGGATGAGGCATTCAAAGCCATTGATTTTTTCAGTGATAAATACGGTGTTTATCCCTACCCTGAGTTTCGGATTGTCGAATCGTACGTGGAGGGTGTGGCAGTCGAGTACGCACGGGTGATTCAAATGGGGCAGATCAAACGTAATGCCGATCCCGCACAAGACACCGTCTTCGTTCATGAAATCGCACATCAATGGTTCCATGCGTTGATCGGAAATGATTCCGAGACCGAATCCTTCCTGGACGAAGGATTTGCGGACTTTTCCAAGGTATATTTCGCTGAGAAGCAGGGAGATAAGATGAATGGCTTTAAATCCATTCAATTTGACGACTCCTCCATCGATCGCGCCATAGCGTCAACCAATGAAGAGGTGGGAGACTGGGCCAGTCCGGTTTATTATGATAAAGGCCGTCAAGCGATATATCAATTGTACCGAACCGTCGGAGAAGCGAAGTTTGATGAATTTATGAGAGAATATTTCACCCGCTATGTGTATCAGAATGCTACAATGAACGGACTGCTTCAAACCATTGAAGATGTGCTTGGCGAAGAAGCGCGTAATGAAATGAGAACGGCTCTGTATGAACCGAATTTTAAACTGAAGACCGAATATCAAATGTCGGATAAGGAGAAATCTGCATATCTGCACGATCAGTTCCAACTGTTGTATCAATCATCCTTAACCCAGATTCCGGGTTTGGCTTACGAGACCATGAGCCGCGTGATCGACAAAGCGCTTCAGGGTGAAGCGTTAACCATTGTTCTCAGCGATCAAGCAAACAAGTCAGCAAGCAAGCAGCAGGAAGATATGGTAAACCAATTGACGATGTTTCTGGATTTAAGCGGAGTCGACTATGACGTAATCAGGGATCGTCAGATGCTGAAGAGGAAAATGAAGAAGGAACTGGGGACCAGCAACCTGATTGTGATCGGCAATGAGAAGACAAACGGTTTTGTGCAGGCTTTAAGATCCAGCATCATCGAACGGGCCAACAAAATAGGGTTTGCATGGAAAGCGAATATGAATCAACCTTCAGCCGCCGGTGCCTACATTATCAAACATCCATATAATCAGAATCGCTTGATGCTGCACTTCTTCTGGAATGGAGATCAGGTAGCCGACGGAGGATTTGAATCTTACCTGATGAAGATGCAGGAATCCATCGGATTCACGAGTGCTTATTATCAGTATTACGTGTTGGACAAGACGGGCAAGGTGATGTCGGATAAAAAAGTGGAGAACCCTCTTTCCCAATTTTTCGCGGAGGAGTAAGCTGGAGGTTCGGGATCGATTCCTTGGAGCCGCCGCTTGGGTATAGCGGCTTTTAAGGTGGGAAAGATGTTGTTTATAGCAGGGGGTGAACGAAATGGGATTTGATCAGAAGGTACTGATCGTTGATGATGAAGCCGATATTGTCAGACTGCTTCAGACTGTCTTGGTCAAGGAAGGCATAGATCAGGTATATACAGCAGCTACTGCGGAAGCGGCGTGGGATGAGTTCCAGAGATGCCAGCCCGACATCGTCATTTTGGATATCATGCTTCCGGACGGAGAAGGTTACGAGGTATGCAAGAAAATCCGTGCTGTCTCCAATGTCCCCATATTTTTCTTATCCGCCAAGGCGGAGGAGATTGATAAAATCTTGGGTTTTGCCATCGGTGGCGACGATTATATCACCAAACCGTTTAGTCCTAAGGAAGTGGCTTATCGGATTAAGGCACGTTTCCGAAGGGCTGATTATGTTCAACTGGAGGATAAGGCTAATCGTCTCATTAAAGTAGGTCCTTTTGAGTTAGATGAGGAGAAGGTGGAGCTGAGGAAGAATGGCAAGGTCATTCCGCTTAAACCGAAGGAGCTGGGATTGTTGACACTGCTGCTTAAACATCCGGGTCAGATCATCAGTAAGGAAAGCCTGTATGATCAGGTATGGGGTGAGGAATTCTTCGGATTTGATAATACGGTCATGGTGCACGTAAGGAGGCTGCGGGAGAAAATAGAAGATGATCCTTCAGCACCCCGATATTTGCTGACGGTAAAGGGTCTCGGATATAAGCTTGTCGCAGAGGATGAATAGGGTATGAAATGGAGGTTGACCGGCAGGTATCTGTTCTCCGTTGTTCTGATTGTCGTTATCGTCATTATTATGAATATCATGGTGGTACTCGGGTTATTTGTCTTGCAGGCGATGAACGAGGATTTCTCGCTAGCTGAGAGTGAAACCTCTGCAGAGGCAATAGCCCGATCCTTTAAGGAACATATCCTTATAGCAGAATCAGGTCCGTCAGTTACCGAAAGAGGCAAGGAGATACTTCGGGATAATCAGGCGTGGGTACAAATATTAGATGAGAACGGCAGGGAAATCTATCGGTATCTCGCACCCGAAGCGGCCAGAACAAAATATACCCCCATCGATATCGTGCAGATCTATAAGTATGTCGAGAAGGAAGTTCTCTCCACCGTCTTCATTGGCGAGAAAAAAGTGCCGAACCATCGATACAGCTACTTGGTAGGTTTCACGACTCCATACCTGGAGCGGCAAGTATTAACCTTCGATTCCCGTAATCTAGGACAGGTGCTGAAGGTGTTTAGCCTGACAATCATCGCGGTTGATGGAATTATCGCCTTATGCATCGCTTATATTTTTAGCAAACGGTTGACCAAACCACTGCATATTCTGATAGACAGCATCAAGAGCCTGGCTAACAAGAATTACAACGTCTACCATAGACCTAAAGGGGTATACAAGGACGTCTTCTCCAACATCAATCATCTGTCTCAGGAACTGAAATCAAGCGAAATGGAAAGAAAGAAATTGGATGCCATGAAGGAAGAATGGATTGGTAATATCTCGCATGATATCAAAACACCTCTCGCTTCGATACAAGGGTATGCCGAGATGATGAAGGATCCGGAGTATCAGTTCTCCGTCGATGAGATGAGGGATTACGCCGAGATCATTGAACGCAAATCCATCTACTTGAAAGACGTCATTGAGGATTTGAATCTGTCCACGCGATTAAAGAATAGGGAGCTGACGTTGAACAAAAACAATATCAATATCGTGCGTCTGGTTCGAAATGTTGTAATTGATACACTCAATGATGCTCGATATTCCAATCGAACCATCGATTTTCAGTGCAGTGACGAGTTCATATCCATCGAGGTTGATGGTATTCTGATTCGCAGAGCCATAAGCAACCTGATCTACAATGCTATCGTCCACAATGAAGAACATATCGTCATTAAGGTCCGGGTGGAGAAGAATGGGCTTCATACCCTGATCCGTGTTGAAGACAATGGGAAGGGCATTAAGCAGGAGGAGCTTGGGCGAATATTCGATCGGTATTTCCGGGGAACGAATACAGGTGAATTGCACAAAGGATCAGGCCTCGGCATGGCGATAACGCATGATATTATTATTGCGCATGGAGGAGATATCCAGGTCAAGAGTGAGGTCGGTCAAGGCACCACGATTGAAATCCGGCTATAGGATTAATTAAATGCAAGCGGGTTATCCTAACAACAAGGATAGGCAGCGAATCGCGAAGCGAGCGCAAAGAGCGCTGGTAAAGGATTCATGAACGGCATATTAACTAACCGCGAGAAATCGCGGTATTTTTGTGTTGGTGAACTTAAGGGATTTTTAATATTTTTCACACTTTTTCTTAACAAATGGTCTCTAATCTCTAATCAATGGGAGGAACAGACAGCAGAGGGAGATAGAAATTAAGAGGCTTCACAACTGGTTGATCTTTCGTGAGGGCAAATAACATTGGGTATTGTCAAACTGTACGACTTAGACCAGAATTATAATGGTATTAGCTTTATGATGGAGGCGTTGAAGTTAGCAGCACACTATGCTTGTTATGGTTTGAGTTAATAAATACGTATTGAACGTCAGGTCAGGAGAAATAAGAAAATGAATAAGAAGATATTGATCGTCGAAGACGATATTCACATTTCCAATATCATTAAAATGAATCTCAACATCGTGAACTATGCGACCACGGAGGTATATGATGGATTGGCGGCGCTGGAGGCAATAGAACGTGAGACGTTTGATCTCATTCTGTTAGACGTTATGATTCCCAAGATAGATGGTTTTGAATTGATGTCAAAAATCCAACGCCATCGTATACCCGTTATTTTCCTTACCGCAAAAAACTCGGTATACGACAAAGTCACCGGACTCAAATTAGGGGCGGATGATTACATGGTCAAGCCTTTTGAGGCGATCGAGCTCTTGGCCCGTATTGAAACTGTGCTACGCAGATACGGCAAAGAAGAATCCATGATGCAATTTCAAGACGTTCAAGTCAACATGGACAAAAGGGAAGTGACCATCCATAGCCAACCTGTAGAGCTGACACCGAAGGAATACGATTTGTTAGTTGTGTTGCTGAAAAATAAGAATATCGCCCTCTCACGAGAGCAATTTCTCGATAAAGTATGGGGCGGCGACTATTTCGGTGAAACAAGAACGGTCGATATGCATATCAAATCGCTGCGCAAAAAGCTTCATTTGCAGGAAAATATCAAAACCATATACAAAATCGGCTACCGGCTGGAGGATTGATCGATGAAGTTTTGGCATAAAATTTATTTGTCTTCGATTCTATCCTTCGTTTTTATCTTTAATGCTGCCTGTATCATGGTCATTGAGAGAAATCATAGCAAGATGCTGCAGCAGGAAATCAACAGCGGTATCAGCCAGAACATGAACATTCACTCTAGTGTCAACGCGATCGTTCCGACTCTTCGCATCTATGATTCCATTGATTACGAGAAAACCGTGTTAACGAATATTGCCAAAGAATTTGTCGAGAAAAACGTTGATCAGCACACATACATGGATATTATGAATGACAAGGGGCAGTCTATCTTCAGCAATATGGACTTTAAGATGCCATCGCAGCGCGAGGAATTGGACAAACTGGCCGCGGATGAAATCAAATATATTTTGAGGGATATCGACGGACGTACTTTATTGTTTACAACGAATATTACGGATATCAATCATAAAAATTATGTGTTCACCTATATCAAAGACATTTCTTTTGTGTATCAGGAGCGCCTGGCTCAGTATAGCTTTTTCATTAGAGTGGATATGGCCGCAGTTTTACTCTATATGATTATTATGTTTTTCATAAGCAGAGGACTGACAAAACCGATCAAACAACTTAACCAAACGGCTCAAATCATTGCAAAAGGAAATTTTTCGGAACGTGTGCAGCTGAAATCAAAGGATGAGATTGGCGTTCTGGCACGTAATTTCAATGATATGGCCGCCGTTGTCGAGGATAAAATCAATGAGCTGGAGCTGCATAATCAAGAGAAGCAACGATTCATTAACAATTTTACTCATGAATTAAAAACACCGTTGACATCAATAATCGGATATGCGAATTTTCTTCGGATATCCAAGTACAACAAAGAGCAGCTTCTAGACGGACTGAATGTGATTTACTCCGAAGGAAAACGGTTGGAGTCACTTTCGTTGAAACTGATGGATTTGATCCTGCTTCAGGAGGATCAATATCAATTAGAAAAACATGATCTGGTAGCAATCATTGCTGAGATTAAATCTACGATGGAGTTGAAAGCTAGGGAGAAGCACGTTACGATTGCTATCGATTGCGAAAAAGGCAGTCTGTTGTTGGAAAAGGATTTGATAAAAATCGTGATCTTCAATCTCGTGGACAATGCACTCAAGGCATCTGCTGCAGAACAAATCATTACGATTCGTGCATACTGGTGCGGCAGTCGATACGTGCTGGAAGTCATCGACCAGGGTATCGGGATTCCCAAAGAGCATCAAGACAAAATCTTTGAACCGTTCTATGTGGCGGATAAAAGCAGAACGAGAGGAAACAATGGAGCGGGCTTAGGCCTTTCTATATGTCAAAGCATAGCTCGTATACATCATGCCATCTTTGAAGTGAGTAGTGAAGAGAATCAGGGTACGACATTCAGACTCATCTTCGATCAAGGAGAACGAGAAGGCGGGGGGATACAATGAACAAGCTCAGCTTTCTTATTATTTTCGCTGTGTTCATGATCTTAACGACGGGTTGCGGTGGATTCTATAACAGCATCGAGAAGGACAAGGTCATGGTTAAAAAAATAAGCAATGAGCGAGAAAGCAATGAAGTGAATTACGAAGGCGTGCTTTCACAAGAGGCCGTGAAAACATTAAGCATAAATGCGGTCAACAAGTATTTCAATGAACAATTAACGTTGAACCAAGTTCAATTTGAGCTAATGGCGGCAGATCAAAACAAGTTGAAAGAGCTGGTCGAACAAAACATTGCCTCGCGTGCATCTCAGAAGGATAGGGAGGATGCCAAAACAGAGTTGAATAATATTCCCGATGGCCTGTACTATGTTACGATGACCATAACTCCCACTCGCAAAAAAGGATACGATATCGTATTGAATGCAAGAGATGGCAATGTCCTGAAAATCTCTAATTTCCAGAAATCGGACTACCAAACAACAGTAGATATAAATAAAAATATACCTTCTTCTAAAATAACTGAAACCTCGGGCAAGTTTATTCAAGATAAGGAAGGTTACTCTTTATCAGATTTGAGTGCGGATTTTGGCTCGTTTAGCTCGGCAGATGAAGCAGAGATATATTACAGGAGTAAGAAAGACAATTCATTGAAATATCAAATTACAGTTAATTTAACCAGCATGAAAGTTACAGGCTTCAACAAAGATCTGATGGTAATGCTCAAGAATTATCCGAGATCGCCTGTCAACCTTCAAAACCAAGACTAGCTGCATAAAGCAGCTAGTCTTTTTTTGTGCGTGCGGACTATTTTCAACAATTACAACTTCATTACAACTCCATCTCACTTATCATATATCGCAGTTTTATACTGTCCATATAAGCGAAGTAGTGATAGAGAGGAGATTTAAAAAGTTGTTTAACCTACGGAGAAGTTTTAACCTTCCTCAGACAGCGCTCACCAATGTCAGGCTATAAACAATGCTATATGACGGGGATTTGATGTAATCACAAGGACGGTTCTGAGGAAGACGCATCCGCAGATTGCAACCAGCCATAGGGATCGTTGCTGCCTGCCTATATTTCTTGCATTGACAGGTACCGGGGGATCGACTGCATTTAGTGGAGATATCTGGTCAATTTTTAACTTATGGTCCGCAAAGAACAGCGTTCATCTGTAACGGGATGGAGCCCAGGCCTATGCTTCATATCTTGCTCAATCTATTCGTAATAGCGATAGATGAGCAAGGGCAGAAACTCACAATATTTTGGAATTTGAAAGGAAGTTTACCCTATGCCCAACTGGATTCGAAAATCGCTGACGGAAATTACTATAATCGGCAGGGTTCAGCGGTCTGATCCGCTCGTTTCATACAACAACATGGCAACAACGACTCCGTTATGGATGAAGAGCGACGTTCGATGTGCTGATTTGGACCATTCAGGGCAACAAGATGGGGTTGCATCTAGGATCACGCTGCCGGAGGAGGAATCATCCGATGGATGGGATTAATTTCGGTCGTCGTCTCCTTCGAGTCTTCCGTTCCGACGGATCATATGCCGCTTTGTTTTTGATTCCGAGCGTAGCGGGAGTGACCTTGTTTTTTTTCCTGCCCTTTGGAATCGGCTTTTATTACTCGCTAGTGGATACGCCGATCGACGGTAAGCTCGTCGGTATCCGCAATTATATCGATCTGCTCAGCAACAATTCGTTCAAACGAGCGTTATGGAATTCGTTTTTATTCACCGCATTATGCGTACCGATCAATATGATACTCTCCCTTCTGTTGGCAGGCTTGCTGAACGGCAAGGTGTACGGGCAGCGCTGGTTCCGCTTGTCGTTCATCTCGCCGCTCGTCATTCCGGTCGCTTCCGTTGTGCTGATCTGGCAAATTTTTTTCGAACGGAACGGGACGCTGAACGGCTGGCTGGAGGCTTGGGGGATGGAGCCGGTTGATTGGATGGACAGCGAGTCGGCAATGTTCATCGTCATCTTGATCTATATTTGGAAAAATGTCGGTTACAACATGCTGCTGTTTTTGGCGGGCCTGCAGAACATACCGGAGCATCTTTATGAAGCGGCCCGCATCGATGGAGCGGGGCGATGGCGCCAATGGCGCTCGATCACCATCGTTTATCTTACCCCGACGACCTTCTTCGTGTTCGTTATGTCCATCATAAACTCGTTTAAGGTATTCCGAGAAACGTATATGCTTGCAGGGCCTTATCCGCATCAAAGCCTGTACATGCTCCAGCATTTTATGAACAACATGTTCCAGCAGCTAGATTATCAGAAAATGACTTCTGCGGCGTTTCTGATGGCAAGCGTAATTGTTTTGATGGTTCTTGTTTTGTTTACCGTAGAACGCCGATTCAATCGGTGGTTATAAAAGGGCGACTCGATGCCTTGGAAGGAGAGTGGAGCCGAATGAAGTCAGGCGAAATTATGCTGCGCGGGAAATTTGGCAGCAAATTATATAAAGGAGTGTTAACTGCATTCCTGGCGCTGCTTGTCGTCGTCTTTGTTTTCCCAATCGTGATGACAACGATCCATTCCTTCAAAACGCCTAGTGAAATAAAAAGCGAGCTGAAGCCGATTATCAAGAGTTCCGATGAAGAGGAGCAAAACAATCAGCAGTCAATCGGGGAAGAGAACAAGTACGTCCAGCTTAAGCTGATCCCGTCAAAAGCGACGTTGAACGCCTACTACGACATTCTGTTAGCTCAGCCGCAGTTTTTGATGCTGTTCTGGAATTCCATGAGGCTGACGGCGCCGATTGTGGCCGGGCAGGTCATCCTATCGGTGCTAGCCGCATACGCCTTCTCCCAGCTCCGCTTCCGCCTTAGGGAGCCGCTGTTTTTCGCTTATATTGTCGTCATGCTGATGCCGTTCCAGGTTACGCTTGTGCCGAACTATATTATGGCGAATTCACTTGGTTTGCTCAATTCGGAATGGTCGATTATTCTGCCGGGCATGTTCAACGCATTCGGGGTGTTTCTCATGCGGCAGTTCATGCAGGTTGTTCCCTACAGCTACATTGAAGCAGCCCGCATGGACGGAGCCGGGCATTTGAGAATTCTGCTTACGATTGTGCTGCCCATGTGCCGATCCGGAATAGCCGCGCTTGCGGTTCTGGCCTTCATCGACAACTGGAACATGGTCGAACAGCCGCTTATTTTTCTGAAAGATGCCATTAAACAGCCCTTGTCCGTATATCTCGCTTATATCAGCGAGGACGATATAGGCCTCGCGTTCGCGGCATCAGTCATCTACATGCTGCCTGCGATTTTGCTTATGCTTCATGCGGAGAAGGAGCTTGTCGAGGGTGTACAGCTTTCAGGCGTTAAAGGATAGAAAGGAGAATCGATATGGAAGCTGCAGTTTTAACCGAAGAGAGATCCTCCGGCAAATCAAAAAAAAGAAAAACGGGTGGAATCATGGTCGCATTTATTTTAATGATGCTCGTGCTTACGTTATTTTCCAATACGATCCTTGAATACTCTCTACCCCGGGTTTCAGCTGCTAGCCCGACCTTCGGCAGCCTCATCTTCACCGTAAACGGCTCCGGCTCGGTTGAGGCGGCGGAAGAGGTCAAGGTGATATCCGAGAATGGCGCTTGGCCGGTGAAGAAAGTGGAGGTGGAGGTCGGAGACAAGGTCAAAAAGGGCCAGGTGATTGTCCGATTCGATACGTCGGATACGGAAGAGCAGATCGAGACGGAGCATCTGAACTACGAGAAACAGCAGATCACTCTAGAAAAGCTGCAGACCAGCTATAAGGAAGCGAAGCAGGCTGCGGATGACAAGCTGGCAGCCGGATTTGCCCGCGATATCGAGAGCGCCAAGCTCGATCTGGACGCCCAGAAGCGCAAAGTCGACCACCTGAGAGAGGAAATCAGCAACTACGCGGTGCTGACCTCCTCGCAGGAAGGCGTTGTCTCCGAGGTTCTCGCCACAGTTGGCGCGCTTGTCTCTCCCGGGACTGCTGTTGTTAATCTCCAAGTAGCAACGACAAGCTTCGAGTTCAAAGCCGATGTAACCAATGAACAGGCGAAACGCTTGAAGGCTGGAGATCTCGTTAAAATTACGATTCCAAGTCTGGACGATGCCGAATTCGAGGTCAAAATCCAGTCCATTCAAACAAAAAAGCTCGACCAGCCGGAAGGCCCGCAGAACAACACTCCAGGCGGAGGCCTGCAGCAGACCGCGGATCAGAAGGAAATGGTGGCTGTTATTAAGGACAAGCGACTTGAAGGGGGTGAGGCCGGGGATTTCGAATGGACAAAAGAAGCAGGTTCAGAGGAGGATGGTAAAACACTCGTTCCAAACAGCGCAATTCGGGAGAGCAATGAAGATGGGAAATTTGTCTACCTCGTTTCCGAAAGAGAGGGCTCTCTCGGCAAGGAGTATTTCATTCGCAAGGTCAAGCTGACCGTTGAGGAGTCTGATGCGGAATACACCGTGGTCAAGGACGGGATCGGTCCGTCCGATAGGGTAGTCACTTCCAGCAATAAGCCGATTGAGGAAGGCAAGAGGGTGCTGGTATCCAACGGAGACGGAACGGAGTGAGGATAATGCGTTTAGCTACTTTTCTGGTGGCCATCGGCATGTTTCTGATGTGTTTCAGCAGCGTGTTCTCCGAAGCCGCCGTCATGGCATGGCAGCAGTCGGGCGGGACGATCGGCTCCGAGCGGATTAATCTGCAGGTGCAGGCAAGCTCTGTTCCGGGTCAAATCGGGATTGCCGGCTACACCGACCAAGAGGTGAATAAGCTGATCGAGTCCTGGAATGGAAAAGCGGCTTACTCCATAAAAGGAAGTTTCCCTTTGAAGGCGGATAACCGCCAGAAAGAGGTTAACACTGCCGGAATCGGCGGGGATTATAGCGACTTTACGTCCATCTTGCTGGATAGGGGCAGCATGATTTCAAAAGCGTCTATTGAACGCAGGGATCAGGTCGTTGTCATTAGCGACAGCCTGGCCGACTACCTGTTCGGCTCTGCGGATGTTTTGGGCAAAGAGCTTTTTATCCGAGACAAGAAGTTTCGAATCATTGGCATTTACCGTTCCGAAAATAACCTGATGGAATGGATCACCAAGGGTGTCAGGCCGGAGGCGCTGCTGCCGTCAACCGTATTTGCCGATTTAAGCCCGGAATCTCGGGTAGGAACCATTTTGCTTGAAGCGTCCGGGGATGCGCTGCTGAACGGGGAGGCGGAAGTCCATAAAGCGTTGATGGATAACAACCTGTCCGTTGAAACTTACAAAATTCGTATCGGCGAAAAAAGCTTAAGGCTGATTCAGCAGCTTCCGCGCTTGCTTCCGGCGCTGACGGGTATTCTCACTCTTGTACTAGGTCTGATGTGGATGCGGAGAATCGCCGGTGGCACATACAGCCGAATGAAGCTGGCGCTGCAGATCGGCGACTCCAACGAGGTAATGAAACGGGAAAGGTTTTATATGCTGAAGCAGATGCTGTCATTTTTTGCAATTGGCGTCAGCACAGCCGTGTTAGTGCTGCTTGCTCGATTTTCTTTTTTCATCCCTGCTGAGTATATTCCCGGCCGATGGATTGATCTGAGCTTTTTCAAAACAAAGCTCTTCCAGCATTGGCAGGAGCAGCCCGCTTTATTCGGACATATGCTTCCCTATCAATTGATGGAGGACCGGCTTAATTCCTATATCCCGGTTGTGGCAGCAATCGGCTTGCTGCTTGGCTTACCCTTATTCCTGCTTGGAATTCGAGAATGGAGAATGATCGCCCTCCCCTCTTCAGATCGATTTATCCGTTTGTTTTACTGCATCGCTGCATGTTATTTGGTGGTGGGTCTAGCCCTGCTGCTGCTTGGCTTGCCACAGCTTATTTCGCCCGGCTTATGGGGTTCACTGTTCGGATTTAGTTTATTCATGGCAGCTTATAGGCAGCCGAATCGAAAGGATGATTATGTTGAGCATTAGATGGAAGATTGGCAAAAAAGGTATAGTCTTATGTATTCTGGCAAGTGCAGTTGCCTTATCGGCCTGCAGCTCGGGATCCAATACCCCGGCAGCGGGCTCTGCCAGCGGTTCTCAAAGCGCGGAGCAGGGTTCAGGCGAGAGCAGCTCGGGATCCAATGTCATTACCGTATCGGTCGTTACGTCCAACCGATTACTGGAGCTGGCGAAAGAGAAATATGAAGCGGCCAATCCCGGCGTTACGATTGAATTGAAACAATCCTACGAAACTCCCAAACCACAAGGCGGGGCTATGGCGCCCTCGCGTCCGGTCGGATACGATCCGGCTGCAGTGGAGAAGCATGTCACTACCGTCAATACGGAGCTGATGAACGGCAATGCTGCCGATCTTATTATGGTTGATTCGCTGGCGTATACCAAATACGCTGATAAAAATCTGCTGGTTGATTTGCAGTCTTATATGACAGAAGAAAAGGGTTTTAACGACGAAGATTATTACATGAACATTTTTGACGCGCTTAAATATAAGGATGGCTTGTATGCGATTGCTCCAAACGTCGTTCCGGATATATGGTTTGGGAATAAAAAACGGATTATTGACTTGGACCTTGATCCGAATTCATGGACCTGGGCTCAATTTTCCGAAAAGCTGGGAGAGCTTGCCAAGCAAGGCGAAGATCCAGTTGTACAATACGTTGTGCCTGAATATTTCACCAGTGAAAGAGTTGGTGAAAATATCGACAAGTTCATGAACCTGAACGAGAAAAAAGCCAGTTTTGACAGCCCTGAATTCATCGGTTTGCTGAACGAAATCAAATCCTATTACGACAACGGGATTCTTCAGGAACCTGAATCATACGGAACCAGATCGGGCAAAGCGGGCGAGAGTCTGAATTTGAAGGAAGCTTTCGTTAAATCCAAGCTGCAACGATTCGAGTCGCTTAACTTTGGGAAAATGCTGTTCGCCGACCCACAGGTGTTCATGCCGCCTATAGAGGACGGCGGCAAAGGTAATTCATTTCGAGTAGGCATGCTGCTTGCGATGAATGAAAAGTCGAATAATAAGGACAAGGCATGGGACTTCCTTAAATTTCTTCTATCGGAAGAGATGCAATCAGAGCAGGATTTGCAAGGTCTGCCGGTCAACAAAAAAACCGCCGAGACGCAAATCAGAGCGCTTGAGACAGCGGGAGAGAATAAGCTGTCAACGGAAGAAGTCGCAAAAGCGAAGGAGATTATACCTCAGTTGGCGCGTTATGGCGGAATCGAACCCAAAATCAACGACCTTGTGATGGAAGAAACAGTACTATTCTTTAAAGGCGAAAAAACTGCTGAGGACGTAGCCAAAACACTACAAAACAAAATTACACTGTACATGGAAGAATAATCATATTGGCCAATGACTTCAATGGGTCACGGGCAAGTCAACACCGGACGGCAATCTATTTAAACGAACAGGTTGATGAATGATGAAGCAGCCCACATCGTGCCTGCTTCATGTTTCAAGAAGAGGGAAATCGAAAATTGATTTCATTCATTGTTTTCAACTGGAGGTATCTTTATGTACAAGCCAAGAAAGACGTATGTGGCCATTCTGTTTAGCGCTGCGGTATTAATTCCATTCACGGCCAATGGAGTTTACGGGGCATCCATGTCAGCTTCGTCCGTTTCCAAGTCTATTACAGCAGCGTCATTGTTCACGCTGGATGAACTCGCCCCGGTCAGTTTAAAGCGCAATGTCACCGTGAAACTGATGGATATGGACATTTTTGCACAGCCGAGTGGGAATATCCTCATATATACACTTCGTTACAGTAACAGTAGCGGAAGTAATGTGGATCTCATTGATTATTTCTCGGAGGTTACCACGACAGGCGGATCGACCATGCAAGGCAAACCTGTTTCGAGTGACTCAACCCCAAAGATAGTGCCTGCAAAGAGGAGCATATCCATAACGTACTATGTGAATATCGGCAAGTCCACAAAGACAAGCGGAGTGGAGGTGTCCCTATTCGGGTGGGATTTCAGCAGCAGTAATTACCAGAAAAGATTGGGGAGTTTTACGATCCCTAACCAATATTCATCCATCGTTCCAATAGGCCAAAGCAAGAAAATTTCCATGAATAACCTGCCTGTCCTGATCAGGGCGGAAAGTCTGCAGAAAATGGAATACAATGGGAAGGTATACATGAAGGTAGGGGTCAGTCTCACGAACGGGGGGACGAAGGTACTGGAAGATCTCGGTTATAAGGCATACTTGAAATCAGCTGGAGGTTCGATATTTGAGCTCTTGCCAGATGAAACCAGCAGCCGTTACCAAATCAAGCCTCGGGAGAAGAGAATGATGTACTATTGGACGGAGATTCCTTCCTATGTGAAAACGGATCGTATGATCCTTCAATTTGCCCAGGAAGAGGCAGTCTTGAATATAAATCTCCCGGTCGGATCCTTCAAGCTTCCTGCGGCAGCCCCTGACAATCCTGTAGCCAAAGGCCAGGGCATTAAGATCATGATGGATCAGTTGCCTGTAATGACCAGGGCAGAGAGTTTACAGAGACTGAAACTGAATGGGAAGGTGTACATGAAGGTAGGGGTTAATCTCTCTAACAGGGGGACGAAGGTGCTCGGTGATCCCGGTCATAAAGTATACCTGAGAACGGCAGGAGGTTCGGTATTCGAACTTTTGCCTGAGGATGAAGTTGATACGGAAGGTCTTTATAAGATACAGCCGCAACAAACGAAAACCATCTACTACGTGGCAGAGGTGCCCTCCAATTTGAGAACCGACAATATGATGCTGCAATATACCCGTCAAGACGAAGTCTTGAAGATGAATCTTCCAGTAAAAACCTTTAAGCTCCCGGCAGCAGCATCTTATGTTCCCGTAAACGAATATGGCGTCAAGAAAATTACGATCAACCATCATTCAATCGAAACACAGCTGAAAAACGCCTCGGTCTATACAGAGAACGATTCTGCAAAATGGAGTCTTCAATTCCGTATGAAAAACATCGGTGAAAAATCCATAACGATTCCCGCTTATGAGTTGTCCATCAATGCTTCCGAAGGGTACAGCATTCCAGTAAATAGCAGGGCACTTGCTAACCTTACCTTGAAGCCACTGGAGGAGAAGATCGTTGAATTAAGTGCCGATGTGCCCTTACATCTGAAACAAAATGCGCTGCAGCTGCAATTATCAGAACCTGCTGTGACGGATAAGATTATATTTCCTACTGCGTATTATAAAATTCCTTATGCCCAGGAAGGAAAAAACCATTTAGGATTAGAGAGCATTGTCGAGAACCAGTATGGCACGTTCGGGGTAAAGCTCAGTTCCTATCACCGGCTGCCATGGACGGATGAAGATCAAATTGCAGCTAAAATCAGAATTCGAAATACGACATCATCGTCTGTGCAACTGCCAGTCCTTAAAGCCCAGGTGAACGCGGGAATGCGGGATCTCAGCGGCACTACCCAAATCGTCGCTCCGAACGATATAACGGTACTTGCTCCTAATGAAACGGTGGAACTATATGTGCTGACCAAAGTCCCGTACTCTTACCATTTCAATCAGCTAAGGATTGTACTGCAGGAAAATACGGGAGAGGATGCTGTTAAATTTCTTACTTTGAATGCGAGCGCACTTGATTATGAAATGGCTCATGTTGCTGCAGGCGAGTCATATCAAATCGATACGATAGGCAGGAAAGCGGAAGTCCGCGAACGTCTAACGACCGTCTACCGTGACGGCAGCTCAAATCTGATATATACGGAATTGGCCATGACCAGCGCAGAAACACGTCAATCCAAGCCATCGCAGCTGGTGGCTTACTACAAAACAACTGAGAATCAATACTATGAAGCCGAAGTTACTCAATCGTCCAACTCAGTAAGCCCTGGCGGAAAAAATCTGGTCACCGTGTGGAGTGAAATTCCGCTGGATGTGAACACTTCACAGCTTGTCTTGCATATTGGGGAAGGCGTAGCCGACGGCAAGCTGACGGAACCAGGCAAGGAGTCAACGGGATCTATTAATACGATTGGATTAGCCCTTAGTCCTGGAATGATTCAGCCTGCGACAAATTTAAGGAATGTGGAATTGTTCCCGTATAACCTATCCATTACGAGAGCAGAGGGGACCCTTAGCGAAAGTAAGGTTGCTCTTGATTTTATTTACGACCTGACTCTAAATCGCGAATATAACGTGGGATCGTACGATCATAAACTTATCCTGGAGATGATAGACCCGCTAGGGAAAGCCATGGAAACATCATTAACGCTGGGAACCGACCTTACGATAGGCAACCATAAATCATATTCCATAACGTTCAACAATAACTTCCACAAGGTGTTGAGCGGAGGGACGATTCGAATGAATCTCTACGATGAGTTCCAAGGCCGTAGAGTACTGCTGGGAAGCCAGTCGTATCCACTAATTACGGAAGCAAATCAAGCCGATAACGATGGGGGTGAGGGACGATTCTAAAAGAGTTATAACATATGCCATAAAAAAATAGCCCCGCTGTTCAATAAGAGCAGCAGGGCTATTATCCATTTAATTAATCAGGGTTTAGCATTTTTCCAATACGTATAAGCATGAACAATGCTTCCGGTATAGGAGGTAGAATCCTTCAATAATTCAGGCAGCTTCGCAAGTTCTGCCTCCATGTAGGCTGCGCCTTCCTCATAGAAGGTAATATGGTCGCCCTCATGGCTCTCTTTGATCTCCACTGAGATCAGGAGCGGCTTGCCGAGTTCATCCGCAAACGCGATTTCTTCTCTGGATACCGCGATGATACCGTTAGACCCTTCGGCTGAATCCCGGAAGGCCATAAGGGATACATGATCCATACGATTTATCATCCATTTGCTGAGGGATATGTCTTGGCCCGTCACTTTATACTTATCCAGCCAAACGGCCATATCCATGCTGGCTTCCAGATTGGAGTCCTTCTTCAATTCCGTAACAAAGGCGTCCAGATTCGCGGTCCATTCGGATATGACCTGCTGCGAATCTTCCTTCCATGCTGGCAGCACATAAGGCTCAATGTCCAGATGAATGCCGTGAAAACGTTCATTGCCTTCCACGGCACGATTATAATTCTTCACGTAATTGACCAGTCTGAGCATTCTGGGCCTGTTCTCTTCAAGCGCCCATATCGGATGGCCGCCCATAGCATGAACCTCGATGCCGGCCTCTGCCGCTTCTTTGACAAAAGAGGAATAAGAGCTGTAGGGCTGCTCCAGATCCAATCGGACATAGAGCCAGTTCAAATTCTTTTCTTTGGCAAAATCAAGAATCTCCCGGCTGTTCTGCACCACTTCATGGGCTTCCCATATGTAAGTGCCTCTTACCACCGGATCCCGGGTAACAGGATCCGCATCCGGGACGCGTTCGCCTTCTCCCGGGTCAGGATCCGGATCAGGTGTTGGGTTTCCTCCTCCAGGGGGGATAACCTCTCCATCCGACATGCTCTGCCAGTTCCGTATATCGTGAATAGCGATTCCACCAAAGGACTCGTAGGAATCGAGCACGCTGGACAGATGCTCCAGCTTTTGATTCATTCTCTCTTTTCCATGTCCATAAAAGGTAGTATGGGCCTGACCGGGCATCTCTTTGGTATTAACCCCAATGAGAAGCTGCTTCCCAAGCCTGCCGGCAAGCTCAAGCTCATCCCGCGTCAGGTCGAGGATACCGTGCTCGGATTCCACCTGATTCCGGTACGCCATCACTGTCACATGGTCAAATGCACCGATCAGCCATTCATTAAAGCCGACTCTGTTTGGCAAAGTATAATGATCAAACCAGAAGGGGATATCGATTCCAAGCTCTAATCCCATTCCGGAAGCCTGGCTTAGGAACAGCGTTAAGTTTTGTTCCCAGGCCGCGATAATCTGATCCTGCGCGGTTCCCCACTCAGCAAGCACATAGGGTTCGATATCCAGATGAATTCCGTCAAATCGGGCGCTGGTTGAAACTTTATTATTATAGTCGTTAACCCAAGTAACAAGACCGAGCATATCGTTGCGATATTCGGTCAATGCCCATCGGGGGTCTCCTCCCAAGGCATGCACCGCAATCTGCGCGTCATGCGCACGCTGTATAAACGCTTCATATGTTTCTGCTGGCATCTGACGATTGATCTGCAGGTATATCAGATTTATTCCTTCTTCACGGGAAAAATCCAGCAGTTCTTCTCCGCCATCCTTGATCAGATCGGTTTGCCATATCCAAGTTGCTTTTACCGTAGTACTTTCTCCGTATGCCGGGGTTTGAAGCCCCACCAGAAGCATGACAACCAACAGGCCGGCAAGATTCTGGTAACCTTTCACCTTCATGTTTTCCCTCCGTTTCTCTGTGAGAACTCCACCCATTCTCTATTTAGTAAACGGAGTTATTATAGCATTGATGTTTCAAAAAAAGATGAGCCCTTGTTCTTACGGGACAAGCTGAATTCCACGCATCGAACGGATGATCGGTATAAAAGGAACTACTTCTAATTTGGAATTATCTTACTAAATGATATAAATTATATGAATATTAACGATTTTAAGGCTAACTGCTCAGGAATAAAGTTGCGGTTTGCAGTCTTGGTCTGCCCTGGTGTCACAATTTGCAGTAAAAAATTTCATGCTGCCTTGAATATTATGGTTACGATCGATTCCATAGAATTTGGCTTGTAATAAAAGGGAGACGATAATCCTGCTTTATAAGATTGTGCCCTGCTTACCGAAGTAATGCCCTTGGCGTTTCACATAGATGATGATGGTGATGAGCATGACGAATTCCGAGATCGGAACAGCCAGCCACGCCGCTTGAATCCCGAATAAGGCGGGAAGGATCGATAAGAAGATAAGCAGGAAAAAGATTTCTCTGCCCGCCGTGATCCATGCTGCCATTTTCACCTTGCCGATCGATTGGAAATAGGTCATCATAATAAAGTTTATTCCCATAACAAGATAAGCAATGAAGAAAATACGAATCCCTGAAGTGGCCATATTTTGAATATCTGCTGAGAAATCGCCGAAGATATTCACAATGGGGGCTGTGGCTATTTGACCGATCATCGTAAAGGCTGCCCCCGTACCTATGGCAGTCCAGGTCGCAATTCGAACCGTTTCCCGCTTTCGATCATGCTTCTGACCACCATGATAATAACTGACAAGCGGCTGAATGGCAGAACCCATGCCAAGGAACAGCAGAAGCATAATTCCGTGCACATAATTAACAATCGAGAAAGCGGCAACACCCTCGGTTCCGGCAAGTCTGGAGAAAACAATGTTGTGGGCTATGGTGAAGACGGAAATACCCAATTCCGCAAGAAAACTCGGGAAACCGAAAGTGAGCGTTAGGATAAACAGCTTTTTATCGAAGCGGAATTTCTGGAGCTTCAAATTGCTGCTCTTTTTGAAAAAATGAGTGCCTAACACCAAAAGCCCCAAGAAGGCTGCGGCGATGGTGCCGAAAGCAATCTCGCGAATGCCAAGCTCAAGCACGTACAGAATGACAAAGTTAAAGATAACATTGGAGACGGCCGTAACGATAAGGGCCAGCATGGCGAGTGTTGGATTCCCGTCGTTACGGATGAAAATGCTCAAGGCATTTTCCAATGTGAAGATAAATCCGAGTGTAAGAAAGACATTCATATAGTCCGATGCGAATGGAGCCGTTTCCGCGTTGGCTCCCAGTAGATAAACGAGCTGACCATGGAATAAAAACGCGATGCCACCAACAACGATGGTAAACAATAAGATGAGCGTAACGGAATGGGTAAAAATGAAGCGGGCCCGATCCGGGTTCCTTGCGCCCATGCTCTGGGAATAAAGGGTTGCTCCCCCGATCCCGATCAATATCGACATCGCGACGAAGATTGTATATACCGGCCCGGAAATATTGACTCCTGCAAGAGCCGCGGCACCAAGCTTGTTTCCAACCATGATGCCGTCCACAACGATGTTAACGGCCATTAATACCATCCCGACTAAAGAGGGGATCAGATAACGCAGGAATACCTTCCCTGTTGACTGTGTATCAAGAATATTCTGTTGCTGTTGCTCCGTGGTTGACATGATGTACTCTCCTAATTCATTGCGAATAACAATTTGATTTATTTTGAAATGCCCCGCCAAAAGACGGTCCAAGCCGATTCTAACTTCTCATTAATTCGCTCCGGGCTTGAATCATATACCAATTCAATCATCAGAGCGTCGACAATGCCCATAAATGCACTGGCGGGAATGCGGGGTTTCTCCACAAATATTTGCTCCTTGCTCATCCATTCTGCGAACTTCGCCTCCAGCATCTTCCGCACTTGATCCTCTATGGCGAGGACTTCATTTCCGATCAGGTGATAGAGGTGTTCCGGAGGAAAGAAGGAGATGCGCAGCCAGAATTTCATGCGCTCATCCAGCTGAAACAGCTCCTTGACCATAACTAAAAACGCATACAACGATTTTTCTGGTGACGGGTCCTGCCGATTGTTGAAAAACGTTAGCTTTGTTTGCAGTTCAACTTCGCCCGCATCTCGCAGAACCTGCAGAAACAAATCATCCTTGTTTTTAAAATGAGAATACAGGGACTGTTTTTTCAGTCCAACTTCCTCAGCTATTTTTGAGAGAGAAGCTCCTTCATAACCGTGAGTCGAGAAATGCTTGAGCGCTGCTTGCTTAATATCGTCACTTTTCAATCGTATCACCTTCCCTTACGAACGTTCGTCAGTAATCATAACAAGTGTGGGATGAAAAAGCAAGAATGACCCAGGGGCGCTCCGTATAAAGCCTGGAATTCACGTCCATCCTAGAACTAAAACCGGAGGTAAGCGATTTGATTAATTTGGAATCGAGGCTTGAGAATATCGAAGACCGTTTTGTGAATATCGACACCTATTTATGCAAGCATGATTTTACATTGGCCGGCAATTGGGATTACAAGCATGGCTATCTGGATAAGAGGCTGGATCAGGACCGGATGGTGTGGCTTCGGATTCCATTTCGCGTAACCAAGGGGAGTCTGGATGGTGAATGCGGAGGATGTCACGCGACCATCAAACTCGGACGCCCGTTCGTGTTCCGTCATATTTACAATAAAGGCACCGATAAGCACGCAGCACCTCATCTGTTAGGTGCCCTATTTGATCAATTCCAATCACCGATCGACCCTGACGCGACTGTGGATGATATGTGGGTGGAGCAGGCTCGAAATGTGCTGAACGAGGTAGAAACAGGGTATCTGCATTAATGTAAGGTTACGCTAAGAGATCAAGCTTGCTTGGTCTCTTTTGTACGTTTGAAGCTGTTGCCGGTGACTTCGATCTTCAAATATGATAAACTCCGTACAGATAAGTTCGATTATCCGTTCGTATATATAAGGATTTAGTGATAAGGTGAGGCTGCTTATTATACAGAGGTGGTGGGAGCTTGAATTATCGGAAAGCAAGCATGGATGAAATCCATCAATTGATCGAATTAAGGAAAAAGCAGTTAATTGATGAGGGGATAGAGCCTTATCAGAATATCGATGCAGAATTGCTATCTTTTTTTAACCATAAAATGAGTGATGGTTCTTTGATAGAGTGGATCGTAGAGGATAACGAAGAGATCATTGCTACGGGGGCCGTCATGTTCTATGACTTCCCGCCTTCATACTCGAATAAGAGTGGCAAGAAGGCTTATATTACGAATATGTATACGAGAGAAGATTACCGCGGACAGGGGATTGCAACCAGGATGTTATCTATACTAGTGGATGAGGCGAGAACAGCGGGGATTTCGAAAATATGGCTCGGTGCTTCCAAACTAGGTAGGCCGGTATATAAGAAGTTTGGTTTTCAAGATACGGATGAATGGCTGGAACTCAATCTGCAGCCTGATAATTCTTCGGGATCATAACCGCCATCATGTACATTATAGGCCTTTCTCTTTGCAGTTATGGGAAAACCGCTCCATGGTCTTGGAGTGGTTTTTTTGCGTTCCATGAATGGGGTACAGTCTGCATCTCTTTGATAGAGGAATTCATTGACTTACTAAGGGCCTGGAACTACAATGAACATATAAATGATAACGATTCTCAGTTCAAAAGGTTGGAGAAATAGGGATATGAAATCATCAGGTCATCACAAAGAACGATTGCAAGTTCCAATCCTTAAAAAAGATCATGTACATATTCGGTAGATAGTTTACAATGATAATGATTATTATTATCATATTGGGTACGAATCGATCAATGTGGACGGAGAGAAGGGGTTCAAATCTATTGTTATGAGTGGAAGTAGACATATCATCTTTATCTTGCTGTTATTCGCTGCATTGCTGGGCTTGGGGCTTACCCTGTTCATGTCTGTCTCCTATGGCGCTAAAGATCTCACCATGGGCACGGTATGGTCTGCCGTCATGCATTACGATGCGGAATTGACGGCGCATCAGATCGTTCATGAGATCCGATTGCCACGCGTATTAGGCGCAGCAATAACCGGAATGGCATTCGCCGTGGCTGGAGCAATCATGCAGGGGGTAACCCGCAATCCCATGGCCGACACCGGCATTCTGGGCATCAACGCGGGTTCTACCTTCATGGTGGCGTTATGCTTTGCATTTTTACCGAATTTGTCTTATTCGGCCTTGATGGCTATTTCATTTGCAGGGGCAGCTATGACTACTGTTTTTATCGTGCTGCTGGGTTCGCTAACGCCAGGCGGCCTGAACTCTATTCGGTTAACGATAGCGGGAGCTGTCGTTGCCGCTATACTCCAGTCGTTAAGCACGGGTATTGCGATTTATTTCGCTTTGAGTCAGGACCTGGCTTTCTGGTATGCAGGAGGTGTAGCCGGTGTAACCTGGTCCCATCTCAAGCTGCTGGTACCTATCATTTTGATTGCAACGATATGGGCCTGCATGATGGGGCGATCCATCAGCTTTTTGTCACTAGGGGATGAATCCGCGACCAATTTGGGCGTACGAGCCAGCAGGGTTCGTTTTCTCGGAATGACTGCTGCAGTTGTACTAGCAGGAGCTTCTGTGTCAGTCGCGGGATCGATCGGATTCGTGGGCTTAATTGTCCCCCATATCGCCCGCAGGCTTGTGGGAGCGGATTACAGGAAGATCATCATGCTCTCGGCCATTCTGGGCTCCATATTGCTGGTATGGGCTGATTTTGCCGCACGTATGGTCAATCCGCCAAGAGAATTCGCAATCGGGGCCATGGTGGCCATGGTCGGCGTTCCTTTCTTTCTTTATCTTGCGCGTAAAGAGAGGAGTGATCTGTAGTCATGGATGAAAAGGCCATATTCCTCTTAAGAAGAAAAAGAACAATCCGTGTTGCGATTGTCTTGCTTGGTGTAGCCTTAACCGTCATCTTGATCAGCTTGAACACGGGGACCATCCGGCTGTCGCCTACCAGTGTTCTGAAGGCTTTAATTGGTTATGGCACGGCGGAGGAGAGCATGATTCTGTACGAATACCGTCTGCCTCGAATTATCATTACGATGCTGGCGGGAGCCGGCCTTGGCATTGCCGGTGCGGTATTTCAAGGTGTTTCGCGGAATACGCTGGCTGATCCGGGTGTCCTAGGGATTAATGCCGGGGCGGCATTTGGGTTGATTGCCTATATCTCATTCTTCCGTTCACTGGATGGACCTGCCGCACTGATGATTCCGCTGTTTACGTTTGCGGGAGGAGCCGTCATTGCACTGGTAATATTTTTATTTGCATACGACCGCTATAGGGGGCTGCTGCCCATTCGACTGATACTGGTCGGAATCGCCGTGTCTGCAGGTGTTAGTGCGATGACGCTGCTGCTCTCTCTTCGATTAGATGAAGATACATATGCCTTTGCTGCCCGCTGGCTGGCAGGCAGCGTCTGGAGCAGAGATTGGGTAAACGTCTGGGGATTATTTCCATGGATCGTTGTACTAATTCCAATCATATATTATCGTTCCGCGACGCTTGATCTGTTTACATTGGGCGATGAAACGGCAGCAAGCCTCGGAAGTGCCGTTACCCGAAGCCGGTTGATCCTGCTTGCGCTTGCCGTGGCTTTGTCCTGTGCCAGCGTATCGATGGCCGGAGGCATTGGCTTTATCGGTTTAGCAGCGCCGCATATAGCCAAGCGGCTCGTAGGTCCGCAGCACCGACATTTTCTGCCCATAGCGGCCATGACAGGGCTTGTGATCTTGGTCGCTGCTGATACGATCGGCCGCTCCCTGTTTCAGCCTAATGCGGTGCCGGCAGGGGTTGTCGTAGCCGCAGTCGGGGGACCTTATTTTCTATATTTATTGTTCACAACAAAATAAGTACAACTATAACTAACATTACATACGGAGGTATAGATTGATGATGAAGAAATGGTGCGGGACCCTTGCTATTATACTGTGTATAGGAATATTGTCTGCCTGCGGCGGACAAGCGTCAGAGGCAGTGAATACCTCAGCCAGCTCATCTTCGGCGCAAGAAACTGGGGATAGCGGTAAAGCCGGGGAGAAGGATTCGGTCACGCAGGTTGATCCGAATGCCAAAATCGCTTCGATGTCGATACACATGACGAATAATTTGCTGGCGTTAGGAATTAAGCCTGCCGGATCTGCCATTGGAGGCGGAGTAGGGGACTTTCTGCCGCATGTGGCGCATCTTCTTGAAGGCAGTGCGAAGCTTGGCGTAGTCGGGGATTCCGACATGGAGGCTGTGTTGGGATTGAAACCGGATTACATCTTTATCGATGAGCATTTCGGTGGTGAGGAACGCTCGAAGCTGGAGAAAATTGCGCCGGTGGTTAGCACCAATCTGGATGAGGGGACAATGGCAGGATCATCTGAAACGCGTTGCGGCCGTTGTTGGGCGTGATAAAGAAGCGGAAGCTTTCATTAAAGAATACGAAGAGAAGGCGGATCAGGTTAGTAAATTGATAGCAAGCGAATTGGGAGAAAATGCTACAGCGATGGCAATCCGGGTATCTGCCAAGGAGATCCGGGTGCAAAGTGCAGGCAGGCCGGTTGGACCTATTATGTTCCAGGATTTGAAGCTGAAGCCAGCCAACGGCGTTGAGAAGATTTCTGCCTCAGAGCCGTACGCTGTCATATCCAAGGAAGTGCTCCCCGACTTTGATGCCGATGCGATTTTCCTTATCGTAAACAATGATGATAATGCCAAAAAGGTTTATGCCGAGCTGGAAAATAACCCGCTCTGGAAAAATCTGAAGGCCGTAAAGAACAATCATGTGTATACGCTTGACGGTCAAAAATGGTTGGACTACTCTTCACTAGGTCAGAGCATGGCCATGGACGATGCAGAGCAATTGTTTA
Organism: Paenibacillus sp. Cedars; assembly: GCF_003184205.1. Classification (NCBI taxonomy): domain Bacteria; kingdom Bacillati; phylum Bacillota; class Bacilli; order Caryophanales; family Paenibacillaceae; genus Paenibacillus; species Paenibacillus sp. Cedars. The sequence goes on along the minus strand of NZ_CP020866.1, from coordinate 3,070,288 downwards.
CGAAGTAATAATTCCAGTGGAACCTATACTTTACGGGGGTAATGAATTCGTATAAGCTTTTATAGGTAGATAGAAATGACACGTGTAGCGCAGAGCGCGGGAGCCATCCCGCTCTCTTTTTGTTGTTGCGAGGGGCAAATGAGTGATTATGAGAGGAGTTACTAAATTTTGGCGGCTATTCTGGAAATTCAACGGTTAGCAAAACATTCCTGGAACCAAGACAACAGGGAATCCCCTTATCTGTTTGAAGAAGTGTCTGCTGTCATTCAGCAGCCGGAGTGCATCTCTGTCATCGGCCCATCGGGCCAAGGAAAAAGCACTTTGCTGCGGACGTTAGCGCTGCTGGATATGCCGGATCAGGGCGATATATCTTATGCGGGAATCTCCTATCGGGAGAAGGATCCCAGGTTGTGGAGAAAAGAAATTTGTTACGTTGCTCAGCAAGCGGTTATGCTACCAGGCAGTGTCGAGGATAATTTGGGAACGGCAAGTCGTCTTCATGGAGAGGTGTATGATGTGCAGCTTGCCGAGCAATTGCTGGAAGAGACATTACTTGCTGGACTGGATCGCAAGAAGAATGCCAGCGAGCTGTCCGGTGGAGAGAAGCAGCGGATTGCGCTCATTCGATCGCTGCTGCTGCGGCCAGCCGTGCTGCTTCTTGATGAGGTTACCGCATCGCTGGATAATATTAGCGCAAGAGCAGTGGAGCACATGCTGCAACAATGGCAGGCGAGGGAAGGAACAACCATGATCTGGGTTACGCATGATTTGGAGCAGGCAGCACGGACCAGCAGCAGGACCTGGTTCATGTCCGGGGGCACATTATTGGAAGATCAGCAAACGATTGATTTTTTTCGTCAGCCGGCAACAGAAGCGGGAAGGCAATTTGTGCGTTTCCTGGCTAGCGAGGCTGCACTATGACATTACTGGCGCTTAGTTTTACACTTCTCTTTGTCATCGCGACCATGCTCATTTCCGTATGGCAGAAGCTTGGTTTGGAGAAAGAGATTGCGACGGGTACGATACGTTCAGCCATTCAGCTCCTGGCTATCGGATATGTGCTTCAGTATATTTTCCGGACGGAGCATGTGATTTATTTGGTTATGATCATCTCGGTGATGATTGGGGTGGCGGCATGGAATGCGGCTCGGCGGGCTCCGGGGATGCGAGGGATCGTGTGGAGGATTGCGCTGTCGATACTGACAACCGAACTGCTGATGATGGGGATGCTGCTTGGCTTGAACATTATTGAACCGACACCCCAGTACATCATTCCGCTTAGCGGGATGACGATCGGGAACGCCATGGTCGTAGCCGGGTTATACGTGAATCAGATGCGGCGGGAGGTTCAATCCTCCAAGGGTGAGATTGAAGTCCTGCTCTCGCTTGGAGCCACAGCGTCGCAGGCCATGCAGGATGTGAGGAAGCGGGCTGTTAAATTCAGCATGATTCCAACAATCGACAGTATGAAAACAGTCGGACTCGTCCAATTACCGGGTATGATGACAGGTATGATTGTAGCCGGGGCAGATCCGGTGGAAGCCGTTCGCTATCAAATTCTGATCGTATTCTCCTTCACGGGTTCAGCTGCCATAACGAGTATGCTCTTGAGCATATTAAGTTATCGATTGATGCTTACAAAAGAATTGCAGTTGAGGCCGATACCTGAAGGAACCCGATGAGTCAAACTGCACTGATTCCTATTGGGAAGCAATACATAGGAACAACCATGGAGCTCTGCTGCTGATTGCGGCGGGGTTTCTTTTGTTGCGTTGAAGGCCAGGAATATTCTTGCTTAAAGAAAATCCTTTGAAAACTTTAGAACTTATCAGATACGGGTTCTGATAATAGAACAACATGATATAGTAGAATCAACTGCCTTAATTAGCTAATATGTTTTCTCATCATCACAATAAATGAAGAAAGTGAGTACAGCATCCATGAATAAAAAAGCCTTGTTCAATGACGGATGGACGTTTGCCAAAAGCAGTCTGGACGTAACGGATTCGGATAATCTGATCTTTAAACCTGTGGATGTACCCCACGACTGGCTGATCTATAACACCATGGATTTATATGAGAACAGCATCGGGTGGTACCGGAAGTTATGGTCGTGGGATAGCAAAGAGAACCAGCAGGTGCTATTGTGTTTTGATGGCGTTTACATGGATTCTTCCGTCTATGTTAATGGTCAATTGGTGGGAGAATGGAAGTACGGATATTCTTCCTTCGAACACGAGATCACGGAGGCGCTCGTTGAAGGGGAGAACGTCATTACCGTGAAGGTTGTGTATCAAAGCCCGAACAGCCGTTGGTATTCAGGAGCGGGCATCTATCGTAACGTGTGGCTCAAAACCAGGGATCAGAGCCATATCGTGACGGACGGCATTTATATCACGACCAAGCAGCACGAAAGCGGATGGCAGGTCGAAGTCGACACGGAAGTGAACACCATGGCTGATGTGTTTATCAAGCATACCATCGTGAAGGAAGGTCAGAAGATAGCTGAGGGATCCGAGAAGGTTGCAGCGGCCGTCCATTGCATATCGACGAACCGCCAAACCTTAGTCGTGGAGAATCCGTTGTTATGGAGCCCGGATGAACCCAGCCTGTATCAATTGATTACCGAAATGAGGCTTGCTGGAACAGATCAGGAATCAGAATCAGAACCAGATTGTCAGCATGAGGTTATTGAAAGCATATCCCACAACATCGGATTTCGGCATATTCAGCTTGATCCGAATCAAGGCTTTCTTCTAAACGGCCGTAAATTGAAATTGAACGGGGTTTGCGAGCATCATGATCTAGGAGCCTTGGGAGCCGCGTTTAACAAAACGGCCTTAGCCAGAAGGCTTGTCATTCTGAAAGACATGGGCGCTAACGCGATACGCACAGCACACAACATGCCTGCAAAGGAACTGATGGACCTGGCAGATGAGATGGGGATGCTCATCGTCTCGGAAGCTTTTGATATGTGGGAACGCTCGAAAACGTCTTATGACTATGCCCGGTTCTTCCAAGAATGGTTTCCACGCGATGTGAAGAGCTGGGTTCAACGTGACCGGAACCATCCAAGCCTCATCATGTGGAGCATTGGCAACGAAATCTATGATACCCACGCAGGCGAGAGAGGGCAGGAAGTAACAAGGATGCTGATGGAGGAAGTTCTGAAATACGATCCCAAGCAAAATGCAAGCGTTACCATTGGTTCGAATTATATGCCTTGGGAGAATGCTCGGAAATGCGCCGATATCGTGAAGGTGGCAGGTTACAATTATGCCGAGAAATATTACGAGAAGCATCATGAGGAGCATCCGGATTGGATCATCTATGGCAGTGAGACCGCGTCTGTTGTACAAAGCAGGGGCATCTATCATTTCCCGTTCGAAAAATCCATCCTGGCAGACGATGACGAGCAGTGTTCTTCCCTGGGTAACAGCTCAACGAGCTGGGGAGCAAAATCGGCTGAGGCGTGCATCCTGGCTGAGCGGGACATGCCGTTCTCACTCGGACAATTTCTATGGACCGGATTCGACTATATCGGTGAACCTACGCCGTATCATACCAAAAACTCTTATTTCGGGCAGATCGATACAGCGACTTTCAAGAAGGACTCCTATTATATCTATCAAGCGGCATGGACGGATTACCGGACTAAACCGATGGTACATCTGTTACCTTATTGGGATTTTAACAACGGTCAAATGATCGATGTTCGCATTTGCTCAAACGCGCCGAGAGTTGAATTACAGCTCAATGGCATAACCATGGGGACCCATGATATCGACCATGAACACGGAAGGGAGCTATTGGGTTGGTGGAAGATCCCTTATGTCGAAGGGGAATTGAAAGCGATAGCTTACGACGAAGCAGGTCGCATCATTGCTACGGATGTGCGAACCTCATTCGGTGATGCCAGGAGGATTGTTCTGAACCCGGATAAAGAAAATCTGATCGCGAACGGCATAGATCTTGTGTTCGTCGAAATTGCGATGGAAGATGAGGCCGGCCATGTTGTCGAGAACGCTAATAACCGGGTGCAGGTACATGTGACGGGTGCGGGGCGCTTGCTCGGTATGGACAACGGGGACAGCACGGATTACGATCCGTACAAGGGCCAGAGCAGAAGACTGTTCAGCGGCAAGCTGATGGCGATCATCGGCTCCACCTTGGAGCCGGGCCAGATCCGGATTGAAGTGTCTTCCATGGGTCTGGACAGCCAATTTCTTACCTTGAATTCCACAGCCGCACAGAATGAAGGAACGGAAGGGATAGCGGCCAGCACGAAGAATGAGAACCTGCCAAGCTTAACAGAGTGTGTGGAAGAGCTGCCGCTTCGGAAGATTGAGCTGATCAGCGAAAGGGGTCAAGCGTTTGATTCGTCCAATCGTGAGAAGGTGGTACGTGCCAGACTGCATCCGCCAGAAACCTCTTATCAGGAGGTCCAATGGGCTGTCGTGAACGATGCGGGGATCGAATCCAATATTGCAAGGGTAGAAGCCGATGGGCATGAAGCCAAGGTAACGGCCTTGGGTGACGGTGAATTTCGTCTTCGGTGTACAAGCCGAAACGGTACGGATAAAATCAAGCTTATATCCCAGCTGGAATTCAAAGTCGACGGTTTGGGGGCCGCTTACAAAGACCCGTACTCTTTCATATCTGCCGGACTTTATGATTACAGCCAAGGCGAAGTAGGGAACGGGAATGAAAGAGGTGTTGCTACCAGCAGAGACGGCGAGACGCAAGTCGGATTTCGGGACATCGACTTTGGTCCTCACGGCTCCGATACCATCACGATCCCGATATTTGCCCTCTCAAGCGAGGAGTACTCTTTGCAAATCTGGGAAGGCATGCCTGGTGAAGAAGGCAGCTCACAAATAGCCGATTGTATTTACCAAAAAGAGTCCAAGTGGAATGTCTATCAGGAAGAAACCTATCGGTTGTCGAAGAAGCTGCGGGGCGTTACTTCGATTTGTTTTATCCTTCATCAGAAGGTGCATATCAAGGGTTTCTATTTTCATGAAGGGAATAGAGCATTTGAGCAGAATTTTGCAGCGGATTGCGACCGAATTTATGGGGATACCTTTACCATTGTGGACAACAAGGCCGTTGAAGGGATAGGAAATAATGTTTCCCTGGAGTTTGATCAGATGGATTTTGCAGAAGCAGGCTCATCGAAATTGATCGTTAACGGCAGCTCTGCGATTGACAAGAATACGATTCATATCCGCTTTGAGAGTCCAGAAGGAGAGAGCAATCAGCTGGTAGAATTTACGCAGTCCAGAGGGTACGAAGAGCAGGTTTTTGATCTGGAACCTATCGCCGGTTGTTACAAGGTGACATTCATCTTTCTTCCGGGAAGTCAGTTTGATTTTGGTTGGTTCCGGTTTGTGCGGGTCGATGGATCATGAACGGGTTTACGAGGTTGCTGAGAAAATCGGCAGCCTTTTTTTTATATACATGAGTAAATGCTTCCGTGCGGAGGTTCAATAGAAAATTAATTAACCCTGCGGTATAATTCACTCACGAGTAAATGGACCCGAAGGGATCGTGAAGAGCATGAAGAAGTTCATTAACCAGGGGAACAAGAGCTGGCGGAGGATAACGATATGGACTGTAACTATCCTGTCCCTTGCTGTTATCGCATGCCTTCTCATTCTGGATTCACTTACGTACAAGCCGCTGGATGAAGCTGAAGCCGTGTTTCATAGCAACACGGAAATCGGTGTCGAACAGCTGACAGACGGTTACCGCTTCGAGCCCGTGAACGGGGATAGCCTTCCACCCGACATCATCTTCTATCCGGGCGGTTTAGTGGAACCTAAGAGTTATGCGCCTTTTGCCAGGAAAATGGCTGAGAAAGGATACCGGGTGTACATTGCTGCCATGCCCTTGAATCTGGCCGTGTTCGGACAAAATAAAGCCGACTCTTTCATTGAGGAATACCCAGACAACCGATATGTGATCGGAGGACACTCCTTGGGTGGTGTGTTCGCTTCTAGGTATGCGGCTGAACATTCAGATGCCATTGACGGTGTTTTTTTCTTGGCATCTTACGCTGACGGTAAGGGGGCGCTGAACGGTTTGGACATGTCCGTGCTTCAAATTACCGGCACTCAAGATGGGGTATTGGATAGATCGAAATGGGAGACTGCTAGGACGAATTTGCCTGACGGTACCATGTATGTAGATATTGCAGGGGCTAACCATGGGCAGTTCGGTTCTTACGGTTTCCAAAAAGGTGACAGGGAAGCCTACTTAACCGCAGAGGAGCAGTTGCAAGAAGTAACGGAAGCGTTAGACCATTGGATTCAGGAAATGGATTAGATTTCAGCTATCTTAACGAGAATGTAACCCGATTGAAACTTCTGCGTATAAAGGTTATAAACATGGGTACATGTTTAACACCAATAGAAGTTGAGGGATTCCATCATATGAATGTTGCGTATACAGATCAAGCCGATACGGGATATCGGCTGGCTGAGCAGAAGGCGGCTCAGTATTTTGCATCACTTTATGTACAGGTTAAGGAAAAGACATATGTGCCGATCCTGACAGAAGACATTCTAATGTGGAAAAGGAAGCATGTTCGTCGTGATTCATGGCTATCCTTTTTTTCCTCGGGACAGAGAAAACCTGATACCCGGGACTATCATAGATATATTGGGTGGCTCCATTATACAGGTAAACTGGATGGCTACTTGGATCGAAGCATTTCCTATATTTATATGAGGGATCTGGGCAAGGCCCTGGACTCGCCAGACACGAAAGCCAGCATTCATCGCATGGTTGCGGATATAAAAAAACATCTTCTTCAATCCACCAAATCGGATGGAGGAGGTACGCCGGATGGCATGAGTTTAGCCGGGTTATACCGGTGGGGCCAGAAGGAAGGCATCGAGAATGCCGTGATATGGGTCATCCATAAGCTGAAGCAAGTAGCAGGCCATATTCCGAAGGAGATGAATGCAGAGCATGCCCAGCGCAAATTAATGAAGATCATTGTGGGCGTTGTTCTGCATGTCATTGAAGATATGGATGACTCGGTATTGCCTGCGGAACGTTCAGCTCGTCTCGATGATGCCATCAGGCTCGGTTACTCCTATGGTCTAACCTATCCCTTTATCGACGATTTACTGGACTCGGGCGTCTTAAATGAGCAGGAAAAAGAACAGTATTCCCATATGATACGCACTGCGTTGCTTACCGGAACGGTACCGAAGCCAGGTGATTGGGGCGGTAATAACGTGGAGCTGATCCGTTTCGTGCACGCGGAGCTCCGTGATGCCTTTGAGTATATTAAGGGACACCAGCGTCCGGAAACGCAGGAGACGTTTTTCGAGCAAGCCAACGTGTTTTTTCATTCGCAGCATATCGATCGTATTAAGGATCTTTCCAATGCCCGATACACCAATGAAGAGTTATATTTGCCGATCATTCTAAAATCGTCATCTTCCCGCTTGATTGTGCGGTCAGTTCTAAGCGCTCAAGCGGATGAAGGCTTTGATGAACGGATCTTCTTTTACGGCATCTACAATCAGTTGGCCGATGATTTTGCAGATATGTTTGATGACATGGAGGACGAGGCCGTCACCCCTTACACCTATTATCTGAAATATCGCGGTCAACGCGCCGATCTGATCAACCCCTTCGAATTATACTGGGCCGTCATTTCCCATCTGATCCACAATGTATATGACTCGGATGCCAAGACGCGGGACGTGATTCTGGATCGGGCCATTAATGGTTTGAAGCGCTGTAAAGCACGGATCGGGATTGAGAAATATAACGAAATCATGGAGATATTCTCCTCGGGGAACCCTGACTTCAATCGACTGATTCAGAAGATGGTGCGGAAAGCAGATCATGTGGATTTTTTTGATAAGTTGCTGCGGGATCAGATCATCACGGTGTTAAGGAACAACCGCCAAGAAAAGGAATGCTTTTCGAACACCTTTTCAACCGTCCGCGATGAGATCAACAGCCAATTGCAAATCAAGCAGCCAAGCGATACACCGCCCATGCAAGTGTCGCTGATTGACACGGCCAACTACACGCTTGAGGGAGATGGCAAGCGTTTAAGGCCGATTTTAACTTGGGTCATGGGGGTAAATGAATACGGATTGGAGCCTTCCGCGATTGTGCCGCTCCTCCGATCCCTGGAATATATGCATACCGCATCCTTGATTTTCGACGATCTACCCTCACAGGATAACGCATCTACGCGCCGCGGGAGGCCAACCCTGCATCAGGTCCATAACAGCGCCACGGCAGAAATAACGGGTCTGTATTTAATTCAGAAGGCGATCGAGGAGCAGTCGTCGCTTGTGGGATTTGATACTAGCTCTGTCGTTTCCTTAATCCAGTATTCGTCTAAACGGGCTGGTGAGATGTGCATGGGGCAAGCGATGGATTTGGATTCCAAAGGGAAGAAGCTGACCCTGGAGCAGTTGAATATGATCTGCTTTTACAAAACCGGTATTGCATTCGAGGCCTCATTGGTCATGCCTGCCATTCTGGCTCAGGTAAATGAGGCAGAAATCGCCTTGTTGAAGAAGTTTGCTTATCATGCAGGCATAGCCTTTCAGATTAAGGATGATTTGCTTGATGTGCAGGGAGACCTGGAGCGGCTCGGCAAGCCCACCGGTCAGGATGCGGAGAACAACACGTCAAACTTTGTGACGATCCTGGGTCAGGAAGGCGCCAGCCAAGAGATGTGGGAACATTACTGCCAGGCGGTGGAGGCCTTGCAAGAGATGCCGCGGAACACTGCTTTTCTAAAGCATTTATTAAACTATATGGTTAATCGGGATAGTTAGTTCATTAATTTATATAGGTTCAAGAAGGTCAACCAGACTCAACGGGTTGGCCTGTTTTTGTGGCTTGATTGTCCTGTTGCAGGAGGCAATACACTTGAGTGCTGGGAATAGCGGAGGCGGAATGCGATATTCTGAACGGACATTTATGTCCTCTGCCCATGCAAGGTACAGGGGTAATAGTGGATACGATGCCGAAGTGGGGAGGGGAGCGACCGGAAGGTGCTCCGTCTATTGATACACCGGCATTTATGCTGCTCGTAAAGCACGTGGGAAGATGTGAATTTAAAGAAGAAACGAAGATGTAAAATAATATAAATATAGGTTGATAGTGGTATATGTTAGGCATATAATGAAAATGTAAGCGCATTAATATATGTAAGTTTAAGCAACAAGTGAATGTTCATCATAGATCGGTTTTTGGGCAATGAATCATGAACAGGAGGAGAGGTGATTTCAGCTTCAGTGGACCGTCCGCTGGAAGAACAGCTGTGTATGTACACTAGGTATCTATGAAACCTTGATCCGAAAATAATAGGAGGGAACATGATGCTAAGAAAAGGAATATGTGCAGTGATACTGTTCAGTCTTCTGGTCGTTCTATTGCCTGTTAACACAACAAACGCAGCGCCGAACTGGAATCTGGTATGGAGCGACGAGTTCAACGGAACTTCACTTAACAGGGCGAATTGGACTCCCGAAATCGGTACTGGCAGCGGCGGATGGGGAAATAATGAACTGCAATATTATACCGACCGTGCGCAGAACGTGCAGGTTACCGGCGGCAATCTGGTGATTACGGCACAAAAGGAATCCTACGGCGGGATGAATTACACCTCTGCCCGGATCAAAACGCAAGATTTAAAAACCTTTACTTACGGGAAGGTAGAGGCCCGAATCAAGCTGCCATCGGGTCAAGGGCTTTGGCCTGCATTTTGGATGCTTGGAAGCAACATCACCTCGGTGGGTTGGCCGAAGAGCGGAGAGATTGACATTATGGAGCGGGTGAATAATAACCCTTACGTGAATGGAACCGTACACTGGGACGCAGGAGGACACGCGGAATATGGACGGGTATCGGGCAATCTGGATTTCTCGCAGTTCCATGTTTACAGCATGGAGTGGGACTCCAAATATATTCGCTGGTTTGTGGACGGTGTGCAGTTCAATGAATTTTATATTGAAAATGGGACCGGCAATACCGAGGAGTTCCAGCGCCCGTTCTTTATTCTTCTGAATCTCGCAGTCGGCGGGAATTGGCCTGGCAGTCCGAATAACGCAACGCCGTTCCCGTCACAGATGCTGGTGGATTATGTACGTGTTTATCAGGACAATGGAGCATCGAACGTGATTAGTGACGGCATCTATACGATAGCTGCCAAGGCAAGCGGCAAGGTAATGGATGTTGTGGATGTATCCACGGCAAGCGGAGCTAAAATCCAGCAGTGGACCAACTACGTTGCAAATAATCAGAGATTCAGGGTTGAGAGCACGGGAGACGGATATTACAAGCTCACAGCTGTACACAGTGGAAAAGTGCTCGACGTACCGAACTCATCTACTGCGACCGGTGTCCAGCTGCAGCAGTGGGATGACAATGGGTCGAATGCACAGCGATGGAGGATTGTAGATGTGGGTGGCGGTTACTACAAAATTATATCCAAAACCAATGGGCTGGTCGTGGACGTTGCCAGCGCCTCTACAGCAGACGGGGCTGCCATTCAGCAGTGGAGTGATAACGGCTCCGATGCGCAGAAGTGGGCATTTACCAAAATCAACTGATCATAACAGGCAGTCCCTCCGGGGGCTGCTTGTTTCATTTTTTTCGAAGTATCCTTACATTGGCACAGGCTGACGCGTGACGGCATGTTTGGTATAATAATGAAAAAATCAGGAGGAGTTCGGATATGCAGCCTGTTCTATTCACTAACGGCCAGCTTTTTTTACCTCATGCCGCTTCACCTGCGGATTCCGTATACGTGGAGGATGGAGTCATACGTGCCATTGGAAAAACTGCCGAGCTGCGGCTGCAGCTGGCGGGCAGGGACTATCGAACGGTGGATTGGGACGGAGGCTGCGTGCTGCCCGGCCTGGTCGACGCCCATATGCATCTCGGCATGCATGGAATGAAGCTGGGCATGCTTGATTTTACCGAAGCGGCTTCCAAGGAAGAGATGCTGGCCATGCTGCGGGCGCGGGCAGCCGTTACGCCGCCCGGAGAGTGGATTCTGGGTCTCAACTGGAACGAGAACAACTTTCCTGACGGGAAGATTCCACACCTGCTGGAGCTGGATGAAATCACAACGGAGCATCCGGTGTATCTGACCAGAACCTGCTTCCATGCTTATCTTGGGAATTCGGAGGCTTTCCGCAGAGCGGGTGTCACAGCCGATACGCCTGATCCGGAGTCGGGGGCATTTGGCCGCGGTTTGGATGGCCGACTAAACGGCTGTATCTACGAGAACGCTTCGGCCCCTTTTGCCGATGTCCAGCCAGTGCCTGATCCGTCCATGCTGAAAACGGTGATGTTTCAGGCCTGTCAGGATGCGCTTCGGCTCGGCCTTACTGGAGCACATACCGAGGATCTTCGTTTGCTGGGCAGTGTTGAAGCTATGCTTCGCATCCATCGCGAGCTCAAGGAGGAGGGCCTTTACTTCCGAACGCATCAGCTGATGTATCATGGCTTTCTGGATGAGATGGAGGCACTTGGTATCCAGGCAGGCAGCGGAAGTAACTGGAACCGTATCGGTGCCGTCAAGCTTTTTGCTGATGGTGCGATCGGAGGCAGAACAGCGCTGCTTAAGGAAGCCTATTATGATGCTCCGCATACCCGAGGCCTGGCCATGCATTCTCCGGAGGAGCTGAGGGAGATTGTCGGCAGAGCACGCAAGCTCGGTTATCCTGTTGCATTCCATGCAATTGGAGACGGTGCGGCTGAAATGATGACAGAGGTGCTGGAGCAACTTCCGCTGAGTAGGGAAGCCAGGCTGCCGGACCGCTTCATCCATGCTCAAGTTGTACACCCGGATGCGGTGAAGCGAATGAGCAAGCTGAATTTAGCCGTTGACCTGCAGCCTCGTTTCGTAGCCAGCGATTTTCCATGGGTGCTGGAGCGTGTCGGCCCTGATCGGACAAGCTGGCTGTATGCATGGAAAAAATGGCTGCTTACAGGGCTGCCTTGTTCAGGCGGCAGCGATGCACCCATTGAGCCGCTGAACCCGCTGCTCGGAATTCATGCCGCCGTCACGAGACGCAAGCCGGAAGAGAGTCATGAGGGGTATATGCCGGAAGAGAAGCTGAGCATAACGGAAGCGATCCGGCTGTTTACAAGCGGCAGCGCGGGCGCCGCAGGAGAAGCGGGTCAGCGGGGAAGTATTGAACTCGGCAAATACGCGGATTTTACGGTTGTGGATCGTAACTTGGCTGATGGAATGGACCCGGATGACCTGCTTCGCACAAGTGTCAGGATGACGATTGTCAACGGGAAAATCGGTTACAGGGCTTAAGAATTAACGACAAGCAAGCAGCGAGCAGTCCGTTATCGGGCTGCTTTTTGTATTTTGAGATGGCAAACAGGTGTGTAGACGTGTCTCTGCTTCATATAATGGTATCGACCGAAAGTGCCGAGGAAGGGAGGAAGTCTGTGAACCGGAAATGGAAAACCTATCTCCCGATGTTGTGGATTCTAATGATTCCTGCGCTCAACATTTTTTATGGTATCCTGAATCAGGCGCATATGCCGGTGTACAGTCTGATGACGGATCTGGATGCCGCCATTCCATTTATGCCGATTTTTATTATTCCCTATCTGATATGGTACCCATTTATAATTATTATGCTCTTTCTGTTCTGTGCCAGAGATCGAAGTGTGTATTATCGGACGCTGCTGTCGCAGTGCATCGGTTTAATCGCTTGTTACATCACGTTTTTCTTGTTCCAGACAACGGTTGATCGGCCACTGATCATGGAGGCGGGGATTCTTGACTGGCTAGTGAACCTGGTGTACAGCACGGATAATCCTTACAACTGCTTTCCAAGCATTCATGTGCTGACCAGTTATTTGATGATCAAGGGTGCGGTCACCAGTGCCGGTTTTTCCAACAGGGAACGGACTGCAGTGAAAATATGTGCGTGGTTCATCATTGGATCTACCTTGTTCGTGAAGCAGCATGTTCTGCTGGACGTAGCGGGTGCAATCGCGGTGGTGGAGGTTCTGTGGTATTGGGTTGGAAGAGGGTTCCACGGACAGCGTTCTGCGCCAACAGCGGAATTCGTCCGCGAGGAGAACTTATCTTGAGGTTCCGTCAAAATTAAAAGTCAATCAGAGACAGATCAGGCTGAGGGCCCCGGGCGGCTCCGCAGCTGGTTTGCTTGCAAGCAAGTGTTCAAAACCGAATCGTAGTGAACATCGTAACTGGAATAAGATACCCTCAATGGATCATCCTTTCCGAAAATTTTATAAATAAGGTTTACCTGCGATATGGTTTTATATATAATGATTCTAATAAATGCGATGAAGAGACGAGTAAATAAATGAATTCTTGCACAGAGAGCTCCGGCAGTTGAGAAGGAGTGAAGCGTTCTTTATTGAAAAAAGACTCGAAGCAGCACATGGAAACCTCATGAGAGGTGGATGATGTGCCAGGAGCTCCTGTTACAGAGCTAGGGTATATGCATTACGTTGTAATGCCGTACTCGACGAGGCGAATATGGCGACATATTTGCAAATTTGGGGTGGTACCGCGAGTGTAACAATCTCGTCCCTGAGACTACGGTCTTGGGGGTGGGATTTTTTGTTATATCAGAAGAAAAACGAAGGCTCAAGGTAGGAATCCTACACCAATTCAGACGAGTTGAATAGTTATCTAAGAAGAAGCATATTGCATGCCATTATCCGTACTCTAGATTAGAACCGATGTATGGGGAACATGACGCCACTATGGAAGGATATGAGCAACGAATGTCAGAAAAACTTAAAGTTGGTATTGTTGGTGGAACAGGTATGGTTGGTCAACGTTTTGTACAATTGCTGGATGGACATCCATGGTTCCAGGTAACCTCTATTGCGGCAAGCAAGAGCTCTGCTGGCAAAACCTATGAAGAATCTGTGCAAGGCCGCTGGAAGCTGGCTACCCCTATCCCGGATCCTGTGAAAAGCATTGTCGTACAGGATGCTTCACAAGTGGAGAAGGTTGCTGCAGAGGTCGATTTCGTATTTTGCGCAGTGGATATGAAGAAGAATGAAATACAAGCACTGGAAGAGGCTTATGCCAAGACAGGCACGCCGGTCATTTCCAACAACTCGGCACATCGCTGGACTCCGGATGTACCGATGGTTATTCCAGAAATTAACCCGGGTCATATGGATGTCATTGCTGCACAGAGAAAACGGCTGGGGACTTCGAGCGGGTTCATTGCGGTTAAGCCTAACTGCTCCATTCAGAGCTATGTCCCGGCACTTCATGCCTTACTCGATTATAAGCCTACCCACGTGGTTGCCTCGACGTATCAAGCGATTTCCGGAGCCGGCAAGAACTTTACCGATTGGCCGGATATGCTGGATAACGTGATTCCGTACATCGGCGGCGAGGAAGAGAAGAGCGAGCAGGAGCCGCTGCGCATCTGGGGAAGCGTGGCAGATGGCGAAATCGTTAAAGCAAGCTCACCTCTGATTACGACGCAATGTATTCGTGTCCCTGTAACGGACGGCCACTTAGCTACTGTGTTTGCATCGTTCGAGAACAAGCCGGCGAAGGATGAAATCCTGGACCGGTGGCGGCAATTCAAGGGTAGACCGCAAGAATTGCGTCTCCCGAGTGCGCCAGAGCAGTTCATCACGTATTTTGAGGAAGATAACAGACCTCAGACCAAGCTGGATCGTGACATCGAGCGTGGTATGGGCGTCTCGGTAGGAAGATTGCGCGAGGATTCGATCTACGACTATAAATTTGTCGGACTCTCGCACAATACGCTGCGCGGCGCTGCAGGCGGTGCTGTTCTGATCGCTGAGCTGTTGAAAGCGGAAGGATATATTCAAGCTAAATAACGCATAGGGATTTCCAAAGGGCGGCTGCTTGTGCAGCCGTCTTTTTTTGTCATTTCACAATCCATACTGATGCTGGTTAAAGTGTCCTCTCCCGGCGGATCATGACGTTGACTAAGTCCACACTATCGTTTATAGTGAATTTCTGTGCTTCAATGCCCAAAAGCAAAAAAGCGCAAAAGCGAGAAAGTAAAACATATTAACCATCAAAACAAATGCTGCATAAGAAGGGACGGGTATCAAATCAAATCTCCCTCCCATATTAATGTACAAGGAGTCTCATCATCATGGAACGTCAGCTCAGTTTCTCCAAAAGCATCATCCTCATCGTATTTATTCTGGCACTGCTGTTTGTCTCCATCTTTCTTCTCAAAGCGGAGCCGCATCTGCCGCTGCTTGCAACCACCGTTGGCACAGCCGCGCTGCTGCGTTTATTCGGTTTCTCCTGGAAGAAGCTCGAATCTGCCATCATCCAGGGAATTCAAACGGCCATTATGCCGATTCTCATTCTATCGCTCATCGGAATTCTGATCGCTGTATGGATGATGAGCGGCACGGTGCCAACGATTTTATACTATGGCATGGATTATATAGAGCCGCATTATTTTGCGGTAAGCGCGTTATATGTGACCATCGTGGTCTCTATGTTCACCGGAAGCTCATTTACGACTGTCAGCACGGTTGGCGTTGCCTTTATGGGAATTGCCGCAACAACGGGCGTTTCTCCAACCCTGGCAGCCGGAGCGGTGATCTGCGGTGCTTGTTTCGGCGATAAGATGTCTCCGTTATCCGACACAACGAATTTTGCTCCCGCGGTAGCGGGAATATCACTCTTCACTCATATTGGCAACATGGTTTACACTACCGTACCGGCACTTATTGTTACAACGGTCTTTTTCCTGTTCGCACCAACGACGGACTCCCTGGATTTGTCTTCAATCGAGCAAATGAAGGTAGCTCTGAATGATGGGTTCCAACTTCATTGGCTGACATTGATATCGCCGCTCGCCGTTATTGCTTGCTCCATCAAGCGGCTTCCGATCCTCCCAACACTGATTGTGGGTATTGTTACCGGACTTATGGTAACCGCATTCGTTCAGCAGCAGACGGCCATCGATGTCTGGTTTAGTGTCATGCAAAGTGGTTACAAGAGCACAATCACGAACGAAATCGTGGCTTCCATAGTCAACCGTGGTGGATTGCAGTCGATGATGTGGTCCGTGTCCCTGATCTTGATTGCTTTATCGTTAGGAGGATTGCTTCAGCATTGCGGTATCATTGAAGCCTTTTTTCATAAAATCATTCAACCCTTGAAGCGAAAGTGCAGCATTGTCCTCATGACGGGCGCTTCTTCAATCGCGGTAAACGGTATGACGGGCGAGCAATACTTGTCCATTCTTTTGCCAGGACAAATGTTCAAGGAGGAATACGCCCGCCGTGGAATTCCAGCGAAGACGCTCTCCCGTACATTGGAGGACTGCGGCACGCTTGTGAATCCGTTAATCCCTTGGGGTGTCAGCGGGGCCTTCTTCGCGGCTACCCTTGGCGTTCCGGTTGTGGAATATGCACCTTATGCCGTATTCTTATGGTTAAGTCCGCTGTTCACATTTGCCTATGCATTCATACCAAGGTTGCAGCGAAACTCGCTTGGACGAGAAACATGAATTTTGAGATCCATGGATGATAAACAGCCCCGTCTCCAGATGTTCAGGAAACGGGGCTGTTTATTTGTTTATAATGATTTAAACCCGAGCCATAACGGGATGGATTTGGTACGATGATAAGGAGCACAGCAAACATCTTTTATTTGAAAAGGGGATGAGAGCTTGAATCATTGCAGGGATAACGAGCCCACGGCCGAAGAGCTGATGGAGCTGCACGTAGAGGCGATGTTCACGCATGATCCAAACGGGCGGATCCGCGCAATCCACGAGCCATGGCCGGGTGAGGATCCAGCCCCGCGTTTTTTCCTGGGTCGGACGATAGACGGGACGGCACTTTGCAGGTTTCGCCATGATGTTCCAGATAGTCTTGCTCTTCTATTGAAAGAACTGGTCGAGGACGAGCCGATTATGAGAGATTTCCAAGCGAAGCCCAAACATTTCGGGTCGTATATGAAGCTTCTCCAGAGCGGACATCACGCGACGGGACCCTGTTATTGTATTCCAGTTCAAACGACGTCGACCATCCAGGTGGTACGCATCACCCGAGAACATATGAGCGATCATTCGCTTGCCGGTTTCGAATGCCTTGCCTCTGAAATAGAATACGTACAGCCTTGCGTGGCACTTGTACATGACCGCAGGATAGTATCGGTCTGCCGCAGCGTTCGGGTGACAGCAAAAGCACACGAAGCCGGGCTTGAGACGTTGGGCGAGTTTCGCGGCAGGGGATACGCCGCCGCAGTTGTTGCGGGTTGGGCGATGGCCGTGCGAGAGATGGGGGCATTGCCGCTCTACAGTACTTCATGGGAGAATCTCTCCTCCCAGCGGGTAGCCGGAAAGCTGGGATTGTCCTTGTATGGAGTCAATTTCACCATCAAATGAAATCATTGCTGCAGTATGACATTCCTCGCAAAAAATCCCCTCAACCATGTGAGGGGAGAAGTGCTTGGTTCCATATCGTCAGCTTGAGCTGCCTCTTCTATTTTTATAATAGCCATGCCCTTGATTTCCATGCCTGCGCTTGTAATCTGAAGAAGAGCCTTTACGACGTGAATACCCATGGCTGCTGCTGTATTTTCTTCCGTAATTCTTAGCAGAGCTGCCATGATGCCTTCGACTATCACTATGAGATGAGGAGTGAAGAAGCTTATTGATTATTTTCTTAAACATTTCGGTCTTCCTCCTTTCTAGTTCATCTTATTCCAGTCTACGTAATCGGATCGTACCACAGAGTAAGCCCCATAATCAACTTCAGGGCCTCCTATCATTTGGATGGGAAGTTTTTGGCGTTAACCAGCCAGCGCAGCTCTTTCATAAACTCTGAAGATCCAGAATATGGATCTCGCAGCTGGAGTAAGCGTTCAATCATCATTTTCAACTCACTGGAGAGCTGCAATTCTTCCTGCCAGCTTCGCTCGGCGATAACGCTTTGGCTGCTCTCGGGCTCATAGACCGAATACAGCATAAACAGCATAAAATGGCCGATGTCCTGCAGATCCTCGCTTTCCTGCGATATTTTATGGCGTTCAGAAGATATTTTGCTGCCATGACGGAACCATGGCCGTGTTGGCTTCCGAAGCGGAGGCGGCTCGCCAATTCTGCGTGCCAACCCAAAATCGATGAGATTCAATTCTCCATTCTTAAACAGCACGTTGGGAATTCGCAGATCGAGATGAACAAAACCTTGTTTATGAAGGTACAGCACCAGCTCCATAAGCTGCATCGTAATAGACACGCAATCGGCTTCCTGATATTTTTGGTTTTGTTCAAAAATCAAGTCTTCCAGCGTATCTCCATTCATATAGGACATTACCAGATAGATATGGCGATGGTCCGTAAAAAGATCCAGGTAAGCCGGAATATGCGAATGCTGAAGAGATTTTAATATGGCAGCCTCCCGATTCAGCAAGTGTTCTGCGTAGCTGCCTTTGCTGGGTCTTGCTTGTTTGACGGCTACAATCTGACCACTTTTCCGATCCATGCACTTATATATTAAGCCGTAACTGCCTTCGCCAATCATGTTTTGAACAATATAGCGATTTCCCAGAACCGTATTCTTCTCGGCCGGATAGTCCCGCCAAGCGTTGATGAAGGAGCTCAAGGATGAAATAAGACGCATATCGACTCCAACTCTCCTTTTTGGTAAATCCAAATATCTCAGACCGCTATCAACGTACATTATATGCTTTTTGATGGGATTATACGAGTAGCGGAAGGTGCAAGAACCAGCTCGACTCTATCTTTCTTCGAAACTCAAGCGCTGATATGCCGGTATGATGACGAAACAGCTTAATAAAGCAACTGAAACAGGTGTAACGAATGAGGATGCGAGCCAGCAGAGCTATATCATGAATAACCTGGGATATACTGCAGCATTGTCGCTGCTTCGCACGGCTAGGGAGCAGGCTGTTCCCATTGAAATCTCTATGCTGGAGGAGCTCTTCAAAGCAAGGATTGTTATGTAAGGTCAACTCTACAAGACCTCTCCCATACCTTACAGGCATGAGAGAGGTTATGATATGAGTTTCGTTCCGCCTCATATTGTGCTAAGATGCACTGTTGTTTTTGGCTATAAAATCGTTGATCAATTGCCGGAGCTGTTCGTGATCCTCATAACTGTTGTACATGCGATAAGCGACCGTATGTGCATTGCCGAAGAAGAATCGTTCGAACTGGGTTTGCCGGCCACCGAATGAGCTTGCCCCAAGCTCCCAGGCGAGCCTGAACAAGGCGATGCGGTCGTAGGCCTCTGAGGTTGTGCCTTTTAAATATTGATCGAGGTAGTGTCCTGTATCCGAATCGAAATCCAGCTCGGAGGGAATCATGATCAGGCCGCTGGAACCCAGAATTTGAATCATCTCAACCATCTCAGGATAGAACTTGGGGAACAGGATGCTGGAAGCCAGGAGCGGGCTGGTGGCAGGAACGAGATATCCGAATTTATCATGGAGTGCGCCTTGCTCAGAAGCCAGTCTTAAGGCTTTAAAGGTCTCGAGGAATGTAATAATCTTGGAAACGTTCAAAACCATTTGCGGCTCAAGCCCTACATTTTGCTCATCTGCCAATGACTCTAGCAAACCGAGTAAAAACTCGGTTTTTACAATATAACGAGTGGTGATTTGATGGGCCATATGGGTATGGAAGTGACTCTCGCCAAACAATCGCCCCGCATAGGCTTCATCCCCGTAATAAAATATGCGATCATGCGGCACAAGAACACGATCAAATATAACGAGTGTATCCATCTCTTCGTACCTTGCGCTCAAGGGGTGATCATAGGTGGAGCTGGCTCCGTAACTCTCGCGGCAGATAAAAGCCATCCCTGGCAGATCATTGGGTACCGCAAAGGCAAAGGCAGATGGATTCACATTATTGAATATCGTGGGTGACGGAGTCGGAAAGACTAACATCTCCTCACAAGTAGCACCTTGCGTAGCCATCATAAAAGCTCCGCTTATGACCATCCCGTTGTCGTTAATTTCTACGACTTTAGCAGCGATGGAATCCTCTACATCGTCATTCTGACCGGATAGCTTGCTCGCGTAGGGCTGGATGAACGCATGGGACAAGGTAATATCATGCTCCCGGCAGTAAGCATAATATCGCCTGAGGTTGTCGGCATATTGCGGATTATGCTCTTCAAGAATATCAGCGGCCGTGAATAGAGCCATGATCGCGGTGTTCATGTAATCGGGAGAGCGTCCTAAGAATCCATGGTGCCTGTTCGCCCAGAGCTCCATCATGATTCTGCGTTTTTGTAAATCCTCGGCATTCCTTGGCGGGAGAAAAGATAAACCAACAAGCTCTCCCGTATCAGGTGAAGGATAGGTCATCCGGTCTAAATAGCACGCATCACATTGCATATCATAAAGATCGGCTTGGGTTTCAATAAGAC
The DNA here is from genome assembly GCF_003184205.1 of Paenibacillus sp. Cedars. Taxonomy (NCBI): domain Bacteria; kingdom Bacillati; phylum Bacillota; class Bacilli; order Caryophanales; family Paenibacillaceae; genus Paenibacillus; species Paenibacillus sp. Cedars. Next base: position 3,049,870 of record NZ_CP020866.1, on the reverse strand, counting down.
CTTGAAATGCAGGATGCTGTGATAAAGGACCTTCGATACGTTCTCCTTTATACCAAATGTTGATATTTTGCTTATCAATCCGCTCGATATACTCTTTCCCCGATTTAATAGGCACTGTTTTCACCTCTTTGCGAAAATCATACTGTGCTAACTAACCTGTCTGCTGCTGTTAATGTACGTGTTTAGGCTATCTGGAGTACTTTGTCCCCATGTTGTGTTGCAAAATATGCGGTTGTACCTGCAAGCAAATTCAAGAGGAAATTAGGCGAAAAAAATGGGCCCGCAATGGCCCAAAAACGTTTCGTGTTATTATTGTTTTTTTTCCAGATATTGCTCGAGGGTCAGGTTTTGTCTCGTAATTTCTCCGGCAATGAATACCCCTACATAACGAACATGCCAAGGCTCGTAGGAATAGCCGGTCCCTTTCTCCTGACCTTTACCGTAACGAATAATGAATCCGTATTTAGGGGCGTTGACTTTCAGCCATTTGCCTTCCTTGGTATTTCCAAAGCTCTGCTCCAGCGCATAACCTACGGAAGCACTCGATATATCCATGCTCAGACCGGTCTGATGCTCGCTTTGTCCTGGTCTTGCACTGGTCTTGTTGGCAGCAGCCTCGCCCTTAATGCTTGCATTGCGTTCGAATATGGATTTTTGGGTTGCGTAGGAGCGGTAGCCCGACACAGCTTTGAGATCAATTCCGTCTTTCTTGGCGGCAGCGAACAGTTTTTCCAGCGAGGTTGCAGCTATTTTTCTCATCTGTTTTTTGGGACTAGGCCCCGAGAAGCTGAACGGAATTTGGGGTATAACCAAATCTTGCGGTACATAATGGGAAGGCAGGTTTCTCTTTTTATTGACCAGCACAACGGTACTTGATAGATTTGTGACCGTGGTAACGCCGTTAACATACTTCAGCGTCCGGCCAGGTGCGTTGTTTGCCAAAAACGCAGTGAAGGTGGAACTGGAGGAAGATGCCGCAGCCGCTTCCACTTGGTTCATTCCTGAAACGGTATCGAAACCGTTCATCATTAAACTTGCAACCACCAAACCGATCATGACGGCTGGTAGAATGGATTTGTATTTAACCCCATTCATTCTCATATGATGTCCCTCCTCGTTAGCTGTTTACTCAGTATATAGGAGAGTTATATCGATAGAGTCTCTAATATGTTTCTGAAATGTAAACAAAACGAGCTTGAGGTGACTCGCTTTTTTGGGGAGGATGAAATGACATGCAGATCGAGTTATTATTTAATATGGAGCACCCGAAAGTCCTATACTGATCGTAAGGAGAAATACATATGAGGGATGAAGAACTTCAGGATGTTTTAAGAGGTTATGGCATTGAGGAATCCGAGACTACCTTTATACGACATAACGAGAATAGAACCTACAAAGTGGATGAGGTGAACGGCAGCTCCTATTTGCTGCGCATTCATCAACCGGTCAAAGACAGCATGGCCGGCTTACAGCATACCTATGAGAGTCTGCAAGCAGAGCTGAACATGCTGGAAGGCCTGTCAAGCTGGAACAATCTTCATGTTCAGAAGCCACTCCGTAATCGGGATGGCGAACTGATTACGATCATACAGCACGAAGGGAAGACGTGGAACAGTTCCGTACTTACCTGGCTGGAAGGCAGGGATCTGCAAAAGGATGACGTGAAGGACCCGGCAGTGGTTGAGCGGCTGGGGGCTCATATTGCGGAGCTGCACCGTTTCTACAGCCAGCATCAGCAGGAAGGCTTGGATAAGCGTCCCAGTCAAGGAACCGCCTATCACGAATACATGATTGAGGTCATCAAGCGGGGTTTAGAGAAGGGATTGTTTACATCTTCCGATGTTTCCATCATAGAGACAACGCTAAGATGGGTTAACACGAGGCTTGAAGACAGAGGGAGTGAGGGTGCCTGGGGGCTCATTCACGGTGACCTGAGTTTAGGAAACATCATTATGACGCCGGAAGGTGAATTTAGTTTTATTGATTTTGGTTTTTTCGGACCGGGGTATTATTATACGGACGTAGCTATGGGGGCTATGATGATTCCTTCGGAACATCGTGATCTATTCCTTAGAGGATATTATGGCGACAATATAACCGGTCAGAATGAGCTCGTGCTGCTCGAAGGGTTCATGCTCGTGGCCATTATCGGATATTATGTCTTCCAGATGGAGAACGAGTCCGTGCATGCCTGGATGCGTGAGCGGATGCCAAAATTGTGCGCGGATTACTGCATTCCTTATTTATCAGGAGAACGCATATTTTATATTGTATAGTCCGTGTACGGGGAGGCATATCTCGCTGGTTCACATGGGAAGCAGACGCTGTTTTTAACATTGCGTACATCGCGGTGTTTTGTTTTTTGAACGTTATTATCGTAAAAACTATATGAACCATCTTATTGTGAACCATCCTAGCGGGTGGTTTTTCTCTTTCTTCTATATGAAAAACCTAAGTGAATCTTATTTAATACATATTATCCATATAGTTGATCCTATGTTAGCATAATCGTAAACCAGTTTAGGAGAGAGGGGATCGATGGATATGAAGTCATCTTATTGGTTGACAAACGCCCGGCTGGAGAGCGGCTATAATATTCAAGATGGTGTCATTACAGGCACCAGGACGGAAAGTTGTCATCTGTTTATAGAGGATGGAAAAATCGCGAAGGTGGTTTCTTGCGACACAAACATCCCGGACCAAGTCGTTCAACAGGATGTGAAAGGGCTGCTGCTGCTTCCGTCTTTTGTTGAAAAGCATTGTCATCTGGATAAAACGCTGCTAGGTGACCGTTGGCGTTCCGTAACGCCAGTCTCCAGTATATTTGAACGCTTGGATATTGAGAAGAAAACACTGCCTTCGCTTGATACTCGTATTCAGGACCGCGCGGAAAAACTGCTCAACCTCTATGTAGACTCCGGAGTAACACATGTACGTACACATGTGGATATATATCCGGAGGCTGGATTAGACCATTTGGAAGCTGTTCAGCAAGCCTTGCACAGCTTTGAGGGCAAGCTGTCACACGAAATCGTTGCCTTTCCGCAGCATGGTTTATTGCGGTCACAGGCAAAGGAATGGGTGCGGGAAGCTCTTCGCAGAGGAGCCGGCTTGGTCGGAGGCGTTGATCCGGCTACGGTTGATGGCGATATCGAGGCCTCCCTGCAGCAAATGGTGGAGCTCGCAGTCGAAGGTAACGCAGGAATCGATTTGCATTTGCATGATGCCGACCACCAGGGGATATACACCTTGAAGAGACTGGCGCAGCTAACCCAGGAAGCAGGGCTGCAGGGGAAGGTTGCGATTAGTCATGCATTTGGTCTGGGCGATATATCACCGTCCGAAGCAGAGGAGATGGGGGATTTATTAGCCGATGCAGGAATTGCTATTATAACCAGCGTGCCGATTGGCCGAACGTTCCCTCCCGTTGGTCTGCTGCACAAGCGTGGAGTAGAGGTGGCAGTTGGATGCGATAACATTTTTGATGTATGGTCGCCCTTTGGCAATGGGGATGTGTTGGAACGTGCAGGTCGTTTAGCGGAAATATCCAGATGGGTGGATGAACGCTCACTGGCGCACACACTCCGCTATATAACCGGTGGCATAACACCGCTTAATGACAAGGGGGAGCAGGTATGGCCGCGAGTCGGAGACGAAGCAAGCATCGTGTTCGTTGAAGCCTCATGCTCTGCCGAAGCCATTGCAAGAAGATCCAGGCGAGTCGTTACGATGTTCAAAGGGGATATCGTTTCGGGTTCATTTTAATTCATCCCTGTAAGGGGTGATGCAGTGGGAATCACGAAATCAGGCGACGATCCTCTGCCAAAGCGAGGTAAATAGATGTCCATCCGAATTAAATTGTTATTATCCTATACCGGCATGCTTGTCCTCAGCTTGTTGGTATTTGTGTTGATTGCCGGATTGTTTACCATCGCAGCAACCGGCGACATTCGCGACATTCGGGATTTTTATAAAGTGCATTATCAGGTCAACCCGCTAACAGAGCAAGAGGAGTCCATCTTTCTTGAATTGAAATACCTGGCTAAGAATGAACCGGACGAGCTCCAAAACCAAGAGCTGCTGAAGGAATATGATTTCAAGCTGAGAACGGTGAGAGCCGGGCTCTATGTCCGCCGGGAAAAAGATCAGGTGTTTGAATCCCATACATTCAATCAGCCCGAGCTGGAACGGAGTCTGCCTCATTATGACTTGAACAATAATCAGATCCGCCATACGTTTAACATTGGCGAACGATTCTATGCTTATGCCAAGTATGATTTCCGTTATTCGGATGGTGCGAAAGGAAGTGTCTTTGTCATACGGGAGCGTAGTCCCTTTGGTGAAGTGACACGCAAGCTGCTGCCTGTCCTCGTTCTGATTCTGATCGGCATCATTGTGATAACGAATGTACTGTTATACCGCTGGATTACCCGCAGCGTTGTCAAACCGCTTGATTTGCTCCGGAATTCGGCTGAGCACATCAAGGAAGGAAATCTCCAATTCTCGCTTGATTTGCAGACGAAAGACGAAATCGGACAATTGAACGAGGCCTTTGAGGATATGCGAAAGCGGCTGCAGGCCTCGATTCAGCTCCGGCTTCAGGATGAAGAGAACCGGAAGGAGCTGATCTCCAATATATCGCATGATTTACGTACACCTATTACAAGTATCAAAGGATACATCGAAGGGATTCGCGACGGAGTTGCCGATACACCGGAGAAGATGGATAAGTACGTGAACATCATTTATGCCAAAGCGGTTGATCTCGATAAACTTGTGGGTGAGTTGTTCCTGTACTCCAAGCTTGATTCGAAGCAAGTGCCATTCATGTTCGAGCCTGTAGATATCATCGGCTTTCTAGACGACTGCATTGATGAACTTCAGTTCATTCTGGATGAAAAGGGGATTCAACTGGAGTGGATGGAGCGTACGGCGGATCGAGTTGAGGTCATAGCCGATCTGGAAAAATTGAAGCGAACAGTGCTCAATATTATTGGAAATGCCCAAAATTTTATGGATAAGCAACCCAAAACCATTCGTGTCTCGACCCGAATATCTCCCGAATGGGTGACGGTTGAAATCCAAGATAATGGGATGGGCATCCCGCGCGACGCGGTCCCGCATATATTCGAACGGTTCTACCGCGTTGAACCATCTCGCAATTCTTCTACGGGTGGCAGCGGGCTTGGGCTGGCAATTGCAAGCCAGATTATAGAAGGGCATGGGGGTACCATCTGGGCGGAAAGCGAGCTGGGAGTCGGTACAAGCCTGTTCTTTACACTCAAAAGGGCGATCAATTAAGGAGGATCCATGACCACACGCATACTCATCATTGAAGATGAGACTACAATTGCTCAGCTGGAGCGGGATTATTTTGAACTGAATGGATTTTTCGCAGATTTATGCCATACGGGCAATGAGGGATTACATCTGGCACTTAACGAGGACTACAGTCTCATCGTTGTCGACCTGCAGCTCCCCGGGATGAACGGCTTTGAATTATGTCGCCAGATCAGGAAGAACAAGGAGGTCCCGATTCTAATCGTTTCGGCCAAGAATGAAGAGATTGATAAAATCCGAGCCTTTAATCTCGGCGCCGACGATTATATTACCAAGCCGTTCAGCCCAAGCGAATTAGTTGCAAGAGCCAAGGCACATCTGATGAGATACAAGAGACTGATGGGCAAACAAGAGACGGTTCAAAATGCAGAGATTCATATACGCGGCCTGGTCATTGATAAATCCGCTCGAAGAGTGTACGTGCGCAATCAGGAAGTTGTGTTTACGACCCGAGAGTTTAACCTGCTCGAATTTTTGGCAAGCCACCCTAACCGCGTATTCAGCAAAAATGAACTGTTTGAACGAATTTGGGGTATGGATTCCAATGGAGATATAGCAACCGTAACGGTGCATGTCCGCAAGCTGCGCGAAAAATTGGAGCTGGATTCTTCCAATCCACAGTTTATTGAGACGGTTTGGGGAGCAGGCTATCGCTTTTCTATCTGATGGAGTTTATAAAAAGTTAATATATTGTTTTGAATTTATTAATCCCAGCTTTCTTGGCAGTTTAAGACTCTCCTCTATGATGGAGTTATGACGATCAGCTAATGATACGCATTTCTAAGGAGGGTTAACACATGAACAAGAACAAGCATGCTACTAAATGGGCTGCCCTGATGTTGGCAGCTGCACTGGGAACGGCATCTCTACCGTTCAATGTGCTGCAAGCTAAAGCAGCAGAAGTCATGATAGCACCCGAAGATATTCAGCAAGCGATCCAGGAGTTGTCCGGGCTTCGCGTGATACAGGGTTACCAGGATGGAACGATGGGAATCACGAATCCCATTACAAGAGCCGAGTTGGCCAAAATGGTAGTCCTTACATTTGGGCTGGAGGGAGCAGCCGAGAACCAGGCAGGCTTAACGGATGTCAATCCAAATGCCTGGTATTCCGATTATGCAGCTGAGCTGGCGGCGCTGGATATCATGACAACGACGGATGGACGTTTTAATCCAAAGGGAACCGTCACTCGCGACGAGCTGGTTATTATCGTATCGCAGGCATTGAAACGCGACGTGAAATCCGTGGCTTACTGGGCGGAACGTTTACGTGAAGGCGCAGGTCATGTCACTCGGGGAGAAGCTGCATACCTGCTGAATACGGCACACCAAGCAATCCCTTCGGCAGAAGCCAAAATTACGAGTGTCCGCGCATTGAATACCATTACGTTGATGATTACCTTAGATGCTCCCTTGACAGCAGACAATGAGGTATTTGCACAGGCTAAGGAAGATTTTGTATTTAGCGATGGACTTGCGCTAACCAACATGCCGCGTCTGAAAACGGGCTCGATATCCACTTATATCGTTCCGACATCCGTACAAAATCAGGTTACCGACTATACGCTTACCTACAAAGGGCAGAAAGCAGGTACATTTGCAGGCAGCGCCACAAAGCTGGACATGACAGAGGCAAGGCAGGTCGCCAAGGATACGTTTGAACTGGAGGCGCTTAAGTCTAATGGGGTTGTAGACTATGGCTACGTTATTTCTGCATATAGCAGCGGCAGGGGAGAAAACGCATTCATACTGGATGAGAACAACCGAGCTGATGGGAAAGCTTATCAAGTCATTTCCTCCGGTCAGGGCAGAGAAGTAACCATTACTCCGGAGGGCGGACTGCCCATGGTGGCAAAATACGTTCCATTCACGCAATCGACCGATGGCAAGCAAGAACCAAAATTCCGTTTACCTGAAGGTCAGCAGCTGACCCCCGGTGTTACGTATACCGTCACCTCTGATTGGGCACAGATTGCAAGCCGGACATTCGTTGCTAAAGAATTCATCCCGCTGGAAATAGTGGGAGTCGAGGCTATCGGTGAAACTTCGGTTGCCGTTACATTATCCGAGGATCCGGGAGATGAGTTGTTCTCCGGCCGCAGCGTGGAATTGATCGACGCAGAGGGTCATAAGCAGGTGGCCGTATATAAATATTCTAGCCGCAAAGGTGCGGTAGGCGTGTTTGATCTCACGGAGGGCGATAAACTAAGAGCAGGCACGACCTATACCGTAACTCCGGTAGGAGAATGGGCAAAAGGTACTTCCACGGGCCTGACATTAAATTAATCTCATTCTATCCGGATGAATTAGGACAGATGGTGCTGTTTAACCGAAGTAAAACAAACGAAGGCAGCTCAGCGCCCGTTAAGTGAAGCAAGAAAATAATGACTCTTACAGCTAGGCTGTAAGAGTCTATTTAGCGTGCTCGTCTCGCTAGGAACATATCTCTTACTTTGCTCTACGGATAATGACATAATGCAGGCCATGAGCCAAGTCATAGAATGACTTACGTAATTGCGCATTGAAGCTGACATGTAGAGAGTCATTGGATAGATAGGAGAGACTTAAAAAGGCTTATTTTCTATTATTTAGAAGATAAATGCTTGAACTTCATATATGATGACTTTATACTACTTCTTAAAAAACAAATAAATACTATTTTTATATTATATGTAATATTAATAGCTTTGCATATCACGAATGACACCCCGGATTGCCAGGAGTTACAGACTCGTTGGCCTATGCGTTTCTACTAGCGCAATCGATTACCCTCCATAGCAAATGTTCTGCAAACTTCAGTGTCTTACCGGAACATCCTTCTTCCCTTAATCCTTATTTTCCGCAATGCTGCTATCCATTACGCAATGATAATCAAATCGATGATGAACTTGTTCTGAAAAGGAGGTGAGGCTTCATGTAAATTTCACTGGACATGCGGGTTCGCTCAGGCTAAGGCGATTCACTGTTTCATGAATCGGAATGGGTCCAACCATTCACAGATTAAAAACCGGGTAAAAGGAGTGGAAAAGTTTGATAAAGTTAAATCGGTTACGCAAGCCTCTCTCCATGGGTCTGTCGCTTCTCCTGGCAGCATCATTCATTCATCCGGTTTCAGCAGACAACACCTCCTCTCAGAAGATTGACATGAAATCCAGCTTGGCCCAGATTGCAACGGACAAGGTCAGCAACAAGCTGAGCAAGCAGTTTGAGAAAGACGATTATGTCACCTATCTGGTAAAGATGAAGGAACAAGTGGACACCGCTTCGGTCTCTAAGCAGGCTATGGAGAAGGCAACGCTGGAGAAGCAGACCCCCTCGGCAACCAAGCTCTCCGTCAGGACTTCCGTTGTAAGTTCATTGCGGGAGACGGCATCGCGAACCCAATACACACTGGAACGTTATCTGGATAAGGCACTTGATCTCGGCAAGGTCAAAGAATATAAAAGCTATTTTATTGTTAATGCGCTGGCAGTGACCAGTACCCAGGAAGTTATGGAGGAGATTGCGCTCCTGCCCGAAGTGGATAAAATTTTGCCAAATGAAGAGCGTTTCCTTCAGAAGGCTGAGGTCAACACGAAGGACGCAAGCACGGAAAAGGAATCGAGTACTCCGAAGACATCCGTACAGGAGCCAGGCGTATCGGTCAATCAGCCTGCGGTTCCCAAGGGAGCCCGTGATGAAGCCACAAACGCTCCTCAACCGCAAACGGAAAATGTGGAATGGAACATTGACTACGTCAATGCCCCGGAAGTTTGGGAGAGGGGCATTGACGGAACGGGAATCGTGGTAGCCAATCTGGATAGCGGCGTGGACTACACCCATCCTGCCCTGAATCGAAAATGGAGAGGTTATGACGCTTCGGGTAATATCGTTGATCCCGAGCTGAGCTGGTATGATCCGCACAGCGGTTCTTCCCTGCCTGCCGATGGAGATGGTCACGGTACCCATACGATGGGCACCATGGTCGGCTCTGAGGAGGATGGGAGCAACCAGATTGGTGTTGCTCCGGGAGCAACCTGGATAGCCGTACGGATATTCAATCCGGGAACGACAGATGCCATCATCCTTGACGGCGGACAATGGCTTATTGCACCCGTGGATGCGGAAGGCAATCTGCATCCAGAGCTGGCCCCTGATGTGGTTAACAATTCATGGGGCGGAGGCGCCGGATTGGACGAATGGTTCCGGCCTATGGTCCAGGCCTGGCGTGATGCACAGATCTTCCCCGAGTTCTCCGCAGGCAATGTGCGGCCGACGAACCCGGGCGGACCGGGTTCCGTTGCCAACCCTGCCAACTATCCGGAGAGTTTCGCCACCGGGGCAACCGATATTAACGGCAACCTAGCCTCTTTTTCCTTACGTGGTCCTTCGCCCTATGATGAGATCAAACCGGAGGTTTCAGCACCGGGGGTAAATATCCGATCCTCTGTGCCAGGTGGTGCTTATGAAGGAGGGTGGGACGGCACCTCAATGGCAGGGCCGCATACAACCGCGCTGGCAGCTCTGCTGCTTCAGGCTAATCACTCTCTAAACGTCGATCAGCTGGAGCAGATTATCATGGAGACGGCCACGCCTCGAACGGACAGTCAGTATCCGACTTCACCCAACAATGGGTATGGTCACGGAATCATTAATGCATTGGATGCTGTAGGTTCGGTGGTAGAAGGCATCGGCACCGTATCGGGCAGGGTTGTAACCGCAGGCGATGATCTGGAAGAGCCGGTGCTTGAGCATACACAAGTGAGCTCGGCTTTTACGGGGATTGACGTTCCGCTTACTGCGCGCGTAACCGATAATGTGGGCGTCACCGCTGTAGAGGCCTTTGCAAGAACAGCGGGCACAAGCCAGTACGTCTATCTGCCGATGAATCGCATAGCCGGGGATAGCAAGGATGGAACGTACACGGCGGTCATTCCCGCTTTTCTGATCGAATCGCAAGGGCTGGAATACTATATTCGGGTCAATGATTACGGCAATAACGGATTTGAGAGCAGCGTCTATAAAGTTGAGGTTTCGGACGGTGTGCAGCCTGGATATATCCAGGATTTTGAAGAGAATAATTTGGGCTTTACCGCAGGCGGGACAGGAAGCGCCTGGGCTTGGGGATCACCAACAAGCGGTCCAGGAGGTGCATATTCCGGAGACAAGCTGATCGCGACTAACCTCGAGGGCACGTACGGTGCGAACAGCAACGCCTATTTGCTTGCACCTCCAATCGACCTGACAGACAGTCCGGAGGGTGGCCTGTTAACCTTCAAGCATTGGTATGACCTGGAGCGGAATATTGATTGGGGCAAAGTATACATTGCTGCCGAGGAGAATGATTTTGCTTTTCAGGAGGTACTGAGCTTTACGGGGACCAGTGGAGGCTGGGTAACACAATATGTGGATTTACGGGCCTACGCCGGACAGCAGGTGTTCGTCCAGTTCAATCTGACGAGTGATGCTTCGGTTCAGAAGGCAGGGTGGTACATCGACGATTTTGAAATTCAGGCACCGGATGACATTGCTCCGGGAGCGCCAAGCGGGCTGGCCGTTTCAGCCGATATATTGGGCAATGCAACCTTAAACTGGACCGGTCCGGATGCTGAGGATCTGAAGTCTTACACCGTATATCGATCCACCGCTTCGGGTACAGGCTATGAAGCGATTGGAAATACGGCGGCAACAACGTACACGGATACAACAACTGTCACCGGTTCTACTTATTATTATACCGTGGCGGCTGTCGATTACAGCGGCAATGAAAGCGAGAAGTCGAGCGAGGTGTCCATTGACATCGTGGTGCCGGAGGACATCTATACCGATCATTTTGATGGCAGCAGCGACAACGGCTGGACGCATTCCGGCGTCAAAGATGAGTGGGAACGCGGTGTTCCGGTTTCGGGACCTGGCCATGCATTCTCTGTACCCAATGCGTGGGCGACCGATCTGGACAATACCTATGAAAGTGGTTCGAATTATTCCCTGGTATCCCCGGTTGTGGATTTGACCCAGGTTACCGAAGCAACATTGACCTTTAATCATTGGTATGAAATTGAGGGAGGATACGATTACGGTTATGTTGAGGCCTCTTCCGATGGAGGAAACACATGGTCCGAGCTCGGGAAGTTCTCTCACAATACCAACGGCAAGCAATGGACACCGGTATTTTATGATCTTGATGCATGGAAAGGAAACGAGGTCCAATTCCGATTCAGGCTGACCTCGGATAACAGTGTGGTGAAAACGGGCTGGTACATCGACGACTTCCGGATTCTTGGCGTTGCTCCTGGAGCGGTCACCAAGGATACTGCGGAAGTACTGCATAGTGACAAGCCGAAACCGGCCTATGATAATCCTTGGTACAAAATTAGCAGAACCGACAAGTATGAATTCAATCAAAGCAAGCAGCCGCAGCCGGAAGCTGGGAAACCGGGAACCGGAGAGGTGACGCCGCAAAGCCTGCCTGCAAGCGCAACGGTTACGGTGCTTGAGACCGGGCGTTCGGTGAAGACTGATTCGGCAACTGGCAAATACAGTTTCTCTCATGTTGCAGGTGATTACACGCTGAAGGCCGAGGCCTACGGATACTATCCGAGAACCGAAGTCGTTACGATTACTGATGGCGGATCGGCAAAAGCCAATTTCAATCTGGAAGCCATCCCGCATGGACAGATTGAAGGTGTTGTAACCGACGAACGTACAGGAGAACCGGTCAGTGGGGCTAGCATAGCAGTTCTGGAAGATCCACGGGTCGGTGATGTGCGCACAGGGGAAGACGGCAGGTTCACCCTGGATGTCCTGGAAGGCACCTATACGTTATCGATTCTGGCTGCGGATTATTATGGTGAAACGGTTGAAATTACGGTTCCTGGCAACGGAACAGCTGAGGCCAATGTGACCCTTAAACCGTTTATCGGATTCCCTGGCGAAATTGCGTATGACGATGGCATACCTGAAAATGCCAGAGCCTTCGTAGCAGCGGGCAATGCCTGGGCGGTACGGATGACGCCGGAACACGAGGCCGCGCAGCTTACGGGCGCATCGCTCCGCTTCTGGAACACCGAATGGCCGCAACCAGGCGGCACCGCGTTCCAATATGCAGTGTATGACGTTTCAGGCGAGAATGGAGCGCCGGGTCGTTTGCTGGCAGGTCCTTTTGACGGAACCGCACTGCGCAACGATCAATGGACCACAGTTGAATTCCCAGAGCCCGTTGTTGTGCAAGGCGATTTCTACATCGTGTACGTTCAGACGGAGGCAGGAAACAATGCCCCTGGGCTTGCAACCGATGAATCGGGCGAAAATGCCTTAAGAAGCTGGCAGCGTGTAAGTGGTGCCTGGAGTCAGGCTCCCGCAGAAGAGGGCAATTACATGATCCGCGCAGTGGTGCGTTATCCAGTTAATGCACCCATCATTACGTCACCTGTCAATCATGCGTACACGAATGAACAAACGGTGACCCTAACAGGCACTTCTCCGGCATCGGGTGCAGAGATCCGGATCTACAACCGCGAGGAAGCGGCAGGGACCACCGTTGTTGAGAATGGGCAGTTTACGCTGAATGTGGAGCTGACACCGGGAACCAACTCGCTCACTGCCGAGGCTGTAGTCAACGGAAAGGCTACAGATCGCTCGCTGCCGGTAGTTGTAACGCTGGATCAGACTGCCCCGGCATTAACGATTGTGACTCCTGAGGAAGGCAGCCACACCAATACGGAGGTGGTCCATGTTACCGGCAGCGCCCTTGATGAATTCATTGATACGCTGACCGTGAACGAACAGCAAGTACAGCTCGGTGAGGACGGAAGTTTTACGCATCGCGTACTGGTCAACGAAGGCGAGAACACGATAGCCGTAAAAGCCAAAGACCTTGCAGGCAATGAGTCGACGGTAACTCGTACCGTCTACGTAGATACCGCATTGCCGGAAATAAGCAATATCTCACCAGCAGAGGATGTTCGAATTACAGCGGGAGAGACTGTAACGGTCTCCTTCGACAGTGTTCCGAATCTTCAAGCCTCTTTCCGAATTGAGCTTCCTTTGGATCTGAGTGCGCAGGGACGAGGTGAAATTCCATTGACCGAGACGGAATCCGGTCACTACTCGGGGACCTACACAACACCGTCCAGCCTGGTGCTGGATGGTGGAATCATAGTGATTCGGGTGCGGGATGCGGCCGGCAATACATCCGAGACTGAAGCTGGCGGAAGGCTGTATGTATCTTCCGGCCAAGGAGAGAATCCTGAACCGCCGACCAATCAGGACCCCGTGGCCGTGATTCAGGCTCCGTCTAATGCAAAGAAGAAGAAAAATGTTGAATTCGATGCTCGCTCCTCCGTGGATGAAGACGGCGAAATTGTGAGTTATGTTTGGGATTTCGGGGATGGATCAACCGCTTCGAAGGCCAAAGTCAAGCATAAATTCAACAATGCAGGAACGTATACGGTGCGTTTGACCGTTACGGATAATGAAGGAGGCGTGAACAGTACTGTTCACACCATCATCATTCAGTAAATGTAACCAAATCGCTGATGGTATCGTGATATGTGAAAGGTAGAATGGATAATCGAACAGCCCCGGGTCCTGTTGATTCAACAGAGCCTGGGGCTTTGTTTGTCTTGTTTATTTTTGTGAGTGGTCGTCTAATTGTTGCAAAAATGGGTATTTAATTGATAGATGGTTGACAACCTGTATATACAAGATGATGAGGAGGACGCCGTTTTATGCATACCATAGGGAACCCGCTCCAGGATTGGTGGAGGACTTCCACCGTTTATCAGGTATATCCGAAGAGCTTTAATGATACAACTGGCCGTGGTACAGGCGATATCCGCGGACTTATGGAGAAGCTTGATTATATAAAGGGGCTTGGTATCAATATCGTGTGGCTCCAGCCGGTCTACGTTTCTCCGCAAAATGATAACGGTTACGATGTTGCAGAATATTGCAGTATTGATCCCGCTTTCGGTACCATGGAAGATTTCGACGAACTTGTAGCAGAATTGAAAAAGAGAAATATGCACTTGATGATCGATATCGTTGTGAATCACTCATCCACCGAGCATCCATGGTTTAAAGAGGCAAGAACATCCATGGATAATCGCTATCGCGATTATTACATCTGGCGAGATCCCGGAACCGATGGAGGTCCGCCCAATAACTGGAAGTCCAAGTTTGGGGGACCTGCCTGGCAGTATGACGAAGGCACAGGGCAATATTACCTGACTCTTTTTGACAAGACACAGGCGGATCTGAACTGGGAGAACGAGAAGGTCCGAGAGGAAGTCGTTGATATTCTCAGGTTCTGGGCGGACAAGGGCGTAAGCGGATTTCGGATGGATGTCATTAATCTGATATCGAAAGATCCAGATTTCCCGGATGATGACGGCTCCGTGTCTCCCGGAGACGGCCGCAAATTTTATACCGACGGACCGCGGGTGCATGATTATATCAAGGAACTGAATGAAAAAGTGTTCAAACCGTATAACCTGGTTACGGTCGGGGAAATGTCCTCTACAACCCTTGAACATTGCATCCGTTATTCGAATCCCAAGGAGAACGAATTCTCGATGACCTTCAACTTCCACCATCTGAAGGTGGATTATCCGAACGGGCAAAAATGGGAGCTCAAGCCTTATGATTTTGAGGAGCTGAAAAAGGTGCTATCCGATTGGCAAACCGGCATGCAGCAAGGCGGAGGCTGGAACGCTCTGTTCTGGAACAACCATGATCAGCCGCGCGCACTTACAAGGTTCACGGATGATGAGGAATACCGGACAGAAAGTGCGAAGATGCTTGCTACTACGCTTCATGGGCTTCAAGGCACTCCTTATGTTTATCAAGGGGAAGAAATCGGGATGCCGGATCCCAAATGGAATGATATGTCTGAATTTCGGGATATCGAATCATTGAATATGTACGAGATTCTTCAGCAGCAGGGCAAAACGCCGGAAGAAGCTGCCCATATTGTGACCGTACGGTCCCGGGATAATTCCAGACTGCCTATGCCGTGGAATGACGGTCATCAGGCCGGTTTTACGACAGGCACGCCATGGATCAAGATCGATGAGCGGTATCCCCTGATCAATACACAAGCTCAAGTGGAGAATCCGCATTCGATATATCACCATTACCGCCAGCTCATTGAGCTGCGCAAGAACCTTCGTGTTCTAACCGACGGGGAATACGTTCGGCTGGATCAAGGACATCCCGAGGTTTATGCCTATGCCAGAAGAACGCAAGAGCAGACGCTCATAGTAATTTCCAACTTTAGCAGCCGCAGCGTTTCGTACGAACTGCCACCGAATATGTGGGGGAAACCGGACATGGCTTCCGCGCAGCTGCTTATCCGCAATACGACGGAACAACCGGAGCTTGCCGAGGTTGTGAAACTTCAACCATATGCCTCTTATATGTGGCTTATTGAAACCAACTAAATTTATATAGTCAGGAGCGTACAGCTATGGCCATTGATCGCAAAAATGTGGAGCGAATTGTCGAAGCAGTCGGTGGAAAAGACAATATTGAAGCCGCCACGCATTGCGTTACACGATTACGATTTGCCCTTGCGGACGACAGTAAGGTTGATACCAAAGCTCTGGATGAGAACGATCTGGTGAAGGGGCAGTTCTCCTCTCAGGGTCAATTTCAAGTTGTTATCGGACCAGGTCTGGTGGACCAGGTCTACAATGAAATGATGGATATCACCGGTGGAACAAGAGCATCCAAGGATGATGTGAAGACCCTTGCCAGCAAGAAACAAA
The DNA here is from genome assembly GCF_003184205.1 of Paenibacillus sp. Cedars. Taxonomy (NCBI): domain Bacteria; kingdom Bacillati; phylum Bacillota; class Bacilli; order Caryophanales; family Paenibacillaceae; genus Paenibacillus; species Paenibacillus sp. Cedars. The sequence goes on along the minus strand of NZ_CP020866.1, from coordinate 3,033,783 downwards.
ATCCGATTCAGCGGGCCATTAAGACGCTAGCGGATATTTTCATTCCGATTTTGCCGGCGATTGTCATGGCAGGTTTGCTGCTCGGCATTAATAATCTGCTTACGGGTCCAGGTATCTTCTACGAAGGACAATCCCTGATTCAGGTGCATCCCGAATGGGCGGATGTGGCATCGATTATCAATCTTATCGCAAGTACGGCATTTACTTTTCTTCCCGTCCTGATCGGCTGGTCGGCGGTACGGCAGTTTGGGGGCAACCCGCTGCTTGGGATCGTATTGGGATTGATTCTGGTTAATCCGGATCTTCTGAGTGCCTATCAGTATGCGGACGCCAAACTGGAGGGCACGGTTCCGGTATGGAATTTATTCGGTTTTGACGTTGAGAAAATCGGATATCAGGGTCAGGTGCTGCCTGTTCTGGTCTCCGCTTATATATTAGCCAAGATCGAGAAGTTTCTGGACAAGCGTGTTCATGATTCCATCAAGCTGCTTGTTGTGGCGCCCGTTGCCTTGCTGGTCACCGGCTTCCTCGCATTTATCCTGGTGGGACCTATCACCTTTGCCATTGGCAACGTCCTCACTTCAGGACTGGTCAGCATTTTCGATTCGTTTGCCGCTCTTGGCGGCCTGATATACGGCGGATTGTATGCGCTGCTGGTTATCACGGGAATGCATCATACGTTTCTTGCGGTAGATTTCCAGCTTATCGGCAGTAACGGAGGAACGTTCTTGTGGCCGATGCTGGCCTTGTCCAACATTGCACAGGGTGCGGCCGCGCTTGCCATGATGTTCATTCTGAAGGAACAGAAGGCCAAAGGGCTTGCTGTTACGTCATCGATCTCCGCCTTTCTGGGCGTAACCGAGCCAGCTATCTTCGGGGTAAACATTCGTCATAAATATCCTTTCATATTCGGTATGGTCGGATCCGGTATTGCCGGCGTGCTGCTGGCAGTCAACAACGTTCTGGCTTCTTCGATCGGAGTCGGTGGTATTCCGGGCTTTCTGTCCATATTCCCTAACCAGTGGGGCGTGTTCTTCCTGGGGATGGCGATTGTACTGGTTGTTCCGTTCACGGGAACCTTGTTGTTCGGACGTTACCAGATGTCGAGGCCAATCAGAAACCAAGGGAAGGAAATTCCCCAAGATAACGTTGAAAATGAACGGACGGACGGTGCGACTGCAGCCCCAACCCGTTCTTCCATATCCTCTGTTTCTGAGGCAAGTACTTCAGCCGATGCTTCCAAGAAGGTTATGGTGGATATCGCTGCACCGATGAACGGTAAAGTCGTGCCTTTGGCTGAAGTTCCGGACCCTGCGTTCGCTGAAAAACAAATGGGGCAAGGTATTGCCATCATTCCGTCGGAAGGGAAAGTCTACGCACCGTTTGACGGTCAGGTCGCTCATCTGATCAAGAAGAGCAAACATGCGATTATTTTGACCGATACTAACGGGGTCCAGATCCTGATCCATGTGGGAATCAACACCGTCTCCTTAAAAGGGGAGGGATTCATCGCCCATGTAGAGACGGGGGATGCCATAACCAAGGGACAATTGCTGCTTGAATTCGATATCCATCGTATTGAACAAGCCGGCTTGCCTGTTATCACGCCGATCATCGTACCGGATGGACAGGAACTCATTCAGGAGGTTGTGGAGTATGAAGGAGAGGCCGTTCAAGGTCAGACCCGCGTGCTTCAAGCCGTTTTGCATTCTGAAATCTGACGGTACCTGTGGAGCATGTAATCATCGCTGGATCATGGTACAATAGCTGATGGTGATAAGGGATGACAAACAATATTTATTGGACGCTTTACAAAGATTATGCCGAACAAATCGATACGGGAATTCTCCAGGCCGGCAGTAAGCTGCCATCGGAGAACGAGCTTGCCGCCACCTATCAGATTACAAGGGAAACGGTTCGCAAAGGACTTAATTTGCTCGCGCAAAACGGGTATATCCACAAGGTTAAAGGCAAAGGCTCCTTTGTTCTGGATACAGGCAGATTGAACTTTCCGGTATCGGGTCTGGTCAGTTATAAAGAGATGGCTGAACGGTTAGGCAGAAGAAGCCGAACCTTTGTGTATGAAACGAAATGCGTCCCTGCAGGGGAGAACATAGCGAAGGAGCTTCAAATCCGTCCGGACCAGCTCGTGTGGAAGGTGATTCGCGCCAGGGAGATCGAAGGGGAACGCATCATCCTGGATATTGATTGTTTGCTTGCCGACATCGTCACGGGTTTGACGAAGGAAATTACCGGCGATTCTATTTTTCAATATCTTGAGGAAGAATTGCATTTGAAAATCAGTTATGCCAAAAAAATAATTTCTGTTGAACGTGCTACAACCATGGACCACGATTACATGGATCTTGGAAACGATACACATGTCGTCGTAGTCCGGGGTTACGTTCATCTGGAGGATACAACACTCTTTCAATATACGGAATCGAGACACCGGTTAGATAAATTCCAGTTTGTCGATTTTGCCAGAAGAGAATCCAATGTGGAGCATTGGAACAAATAAAAGATAGAAGTGTCAAGCAGCCGCGATGAGATCGCGGCTTTTGCTGTTGCAGCAGCAGCAGCGGAAGGAGGGAAAATCATCTCCTTTGTTGAAGGTATGATAGTGACAACGATTCGGAATATCAAAGTAAAGGAGCCGATCATATATGGACTTAGGACTCAAAGACAAAGTTGTATTGATTACCGGAGGGAGCCGGGGCATTGGCCTTGGAACGGCAGTCACATTTGCTCTTGAAGGCGCAAAGGTGGCTATTTGTGCAAGGGATGAAGAGCAATTAGCTGCTGCGGCTGAACATATTCGAGATTCAAGCGGATTTCAGGCGCTGACGATAACGGCGGACGTGACTCAATCCGAGGAATGCTTGACGGCGGTAAGGGATACCGTTCAACATTTCGGTCGACTCGATATCCTGGTGAACAATGCGGGAACTGCGGCAGCGAAGCCATTCGAGCTGATTGAAGACGAACAATGGGCATCCGATCTGGATCTCAAGCTGTTCGGCGCCATTCGCTTTTCGCGTGCTGCGATTCCGCATATTCGTAAGTCTGGCGGCGGGGCGATTATCAATGTCACAACGTCCTGGGCCAAGACGCCGCCGGCTTCGTCCATGCCGAGCAGTGTCAGCCGGGCAGCCGGACAGGCCATGACCAAGGCCATGAGTCATGATCTGGCATCCGATCAAATCAGAGTAAACACGGTATGCATAGGAATGATCCGCAGTGCACAGTTGGAGGAGCGGTGGAAGCGGGAGGAGCCAGGGCTCTCATGGGAGCAATATGCTCGGGACCCGCGCCACAAGATTCCGCTGGGACGCATTGGAGATACGGATGAAGCCGCAAAAGTCATCGTTTTTTTGGCATCCGACGCGGCCTCCTATGTAACCGGAACTTCCATCAATATCGACGGCGGTTCAGCCCCGTCTTTGTAAGGTGCCAGAAGATTTCAGGAGGATCTTGGAGATGAATGATCAGGTAGTGATTGGGATTGACGGAGGCGGGTCGCAAACGCGCGTCATGGTCAGTGACTTGAATGGTAATATCCGGTCATATGCAGTTGGCGGCGCATCCTCGATACATAAGGACAGCAATGCGCACAAAAATGTTCAAGAAACCATTCAATCGTCGCTTTCTATGGCGCGCTGCAGCCTGGACCAAGTCATAGGACTATATGCGGGAATAGCGGGTTACGATTCCGATCAAGATCTGGATTGGGTGACCCGTTTAACCGATGTGGAGGGGCTGCAATGCCCGAAATGGTATGTCAACGATTCCGTTGTCGCGCACGCAGGTGCATTCATTGGGAAGCCGGGTATCGTGGTTGTATCTGGAACGGGCTCCATGATTTTAGCCATAACGGAACAAGAGACACCGATTAAGAATATCGATTTTCACCATTATGCCGCCAGCGCAGCGAGATTTCTTGCGTATGATGCGGTGTACCAAATACTGGCCGGGAATATTCAACAATCGGATGAAACGCTGGTTCGCAGCGTTCAGAGCTATTGGAATGTTGAGAATATGGAACAGCTTCGCCTCTTGGCGGCCGCAGGATTTATGGAAGAGAGTAAGGAGCGCAACAAGAAGTTTGGAGACATGGCACCAATCATCACGATTGCAGCTGAAGCCGGAAGTCCATTGGCCCAGAATGTGTGTGATGAAGCCATGAAGCAAATCATGGTAGGCGTCGAGATTCTGGGATCGTTCTTTCAATCAGATCACGTATCGGTTATGGGAATTGGCAGTGTCGTGAACAGTCCCTATATGAAATTAAAGTTTAATGAGAGCCTGCGATTTGGGAAAAATAAACAGTATGTTTACAAGGCTCCTGAATTGTCGGCCGCATCCGGAGCTGTGATAAAGGCACTTCAGCATGTGGGTGTACTTGTTGATGCCCGTATGATTGAGTTCATGCGAAGACACCCTCATGCAGCGTGGTAGAGTCCGATGAAACCTGTTGCGAAATCACTTTTAAAGCATTTGATCTTGGATCAGATGCTTTTTTTTGTTTGCTAGATGGAGAGCAGTTGCCGAATTATATTGAATTCATGATATGAAATATTAATTTAATGAATTCTATAGCATGATATTTCCATTGGCTGAATTCTGGCTGTCAGGCTAGTAGCCCATTCTAGTTTTTTGTAAAATCTTTCATGAACATAACATAGAAAATATAGTAAATATTTCTTGTCTAACCTAAAAAAATGATGTAAAGTAACATATCAAATAAACTATATTTGGTTTGATGTCAGAGTTTTTGACATATTAATTGACCTGAGTTCAATTTTATGCTGATTTTCGTCGAAAGGTCACGGGCTATGGAAGGATGAATCGAAAAAGGCTGCAAAATCTATCTTATCTACAGAAAAGAGGCTGTAATATGAGTCAACCTATTTTGCAGATTCAGGATTTGCACACGCACTTTTTTACGGACCGAGGTGAAATACCCGCCGTGGATGGTGTGAGCCTATATGTTAGGCCGGGAGAAGTGCTTGGAGTTGTTGGCGAATCAGGCTGCGGCAAGAGTGTCACAGCGCTTTCGGTATTAAAGCTGATTCCGCAGCCTCCGGGTAGAATCACTGGCGGTTCGATTTTGTTTAAGGGGAAGGATATCGTCCCGCTCAAAGAGCGTGAGATGCGTACTATTCGCGGCAATGCCGTTTCTATGATTTTTCAGGAGCCGATGACATCGCTTAATCCGCTCTTTACGGTTGGCCAGCAAATTAGCGAGACCATTCGCCTCCATCGGGGGCTAAGCAGGAAACACGCTCGAGAGCATACGGTTGAGATGCTGAAAAAGGTTGGCATTGCAAGGGCAGTGGAGATCATCGATGAATATCCCCATCGACTATCCGGCGGGATGCGACAGCGGGTCATGATTGCGATGGCGATTTCGTGCAATCCTGAACTGCTCATTGCCGATGAGCCGACAACTGCGCTGGATGTGACGATTCAGGCTCAGATTCTGGATTTGATCCGCCGCTTGAATGAGGAATATCAAACTGCGGTGATGATGATCACGCATGATCTCGGTGTTGTCGCGGAGATGTGTCATCGGGTAGCAGTAATGTATGCCGGGAAGGTGGTTGAGGAGGGGAGTGTGCGGGATATATTCAAAAAACCGCTGCATCCGTATACTCAGGGTCTTATCAAGTCGGTACCCAGGATGAATGAGCAGCATCGACGGCTGTTCTCCATTTCCGGCAACGTACCGGTCTTGAATACACAGATGAAGGGCTGCCGGTTTGCCGAGCGATGTCAGAACGTGATGCCGCTGTGCTTGGAGAAGCTTCCGGAGCTGAAGGAATATGAAGAGGCACATAGCTGCCGCTGCTGGCTGCACGAAACGCCGAAGGAGGAAGTCGTATGAGCGAACCGTTACTGCACGTGGAGCATCTCAAGAAGTACTACCCGCTGGGAAGTCGGTGGTTCGGAAGATCGCAGCAGCAAGTCGTCAAAGCCGTTGACGATATTTCGTTTTCCGTGGAAAAAGGTGAGACGTTTGGATTGGTAGGGGAAAGCGGGTGCGGCAAATCCACTGCGGGCCGTTCATTGCTGCGTCTGATTGAGCCGACGTCCGGCAGGGTTCGGTTTGATGGGCAGGATATCACGGATTTATCCCCGGAAGAGCTCCGGCGGAAGCGCAAAGATATGCAAATCGTGTTTCAGGACCCGTTCTCTTCTCTGGATCCGCGGCATACTGTCCAGCGGATATTGGAGGAACCGCTCATCGTGCATGGAGTAGGGAATGCAAAAGAGCAACAAAACATCATCAGCCGCTTGATCGATGTCGTCGGCTTGACGCATAGCCATCTTCAGCGGTATCCGCACCAATTCTCTGGCGGACAACGTCAGCGAATTGGCATTGCCAGGGCATTGGCGCTTCAGCCCAAGCTGATCGTTGCGGATGAACCCGTCTCGGCATTGGACGTGTCGATCCAGTCGCAGATTGTTAATTTGCTGCAGGATTTACAGGAGGAATTTGGCCTTACCTATATTTTTATCGCGCACGACCTGAGTGTGGTCAAGCATATCTGTGACCGAATTGCCGTGATGTACCTCGGGCGGATCGTGGAGATTGCCGAGAAAAACACACTCTATTCCTCGCCGCAGCATCCATATACGAAAGCGCTTTTTTCCGCGGTGCCTCAGCCGGACCCGGATATCAAAACCGAACGAATCATTTTGCAGGGAGAGCTGCCAAGCCCCGCAAACTCGCCTGTTGGCTGCGCATTTCACACACGTTGTCCAATGGTGATGGACATTTGCCTGAACGAGCGGCCCGAGCTGAAGGAAACCGAGCCCGCCCATCTGACAGCCTGCCATTTGTATAACGGGGCGAATGCAACCGAAAAAGCGATTTAAGACGTACGTATCGCAACCATTTATTTATAGCTGTCGAAGCACTTTTCTTCTTTCCGGTTTATAGTCTGGACAAGTTGTCCGGCCTCATATAAACAAATGAAATATTCGGTTGAATAGAAGGGAGCCAGAATATGAAAGTGAAAAGATGGAGCAGTCTCGTTATGGTATTGATGTTATGCACCGTTGTTGCCCTTGCGGGTTGCAGCGGCAGTAAGAGCAGCGGCAATAATGGTGCAGCAGGAACGGATACGGGAGAAACAACAGAACCGAATAACCCGTCACAGTCCACACAGGATACGTTGATTGTCGGACGGGGCGGGGATTCCTCATCCCTTGACCCCTCAATTGTAACAGACGGCGAATCCCTCAAAATCACGCACCAAGTGTTCGACTCTTTGCTGGAATATAAGGAAGGAACAACCGAGGTTCAAGGATCGCTCGCCGAAAGCTGGACGGTTTCCGAAGACGGGCTGAAGTATACCTTCAAACTTCGCCAAGGCGTGAAATTTCATGACGGAACCGATTTTAATGCGGATGCCGTGGTATTCAATTTCACCCGCTGGTCCGATCCAAAGAGCGAATACAAGTATGAAGGCGACTCCTTTGACTATTATGACTCGATGTTTGGTCCCGATGGAAAACGGGTCATCAAGGAAGTTAAAACAGTGGATGCCAATACCGTTGAATTTACGCTGAATCAGCCGCAAGCACCATTCCTGCAGAACCTGGCGATGACCTCCTTCGGCATTGCCAGCCCTACGGCGATTCAAGAGAAACAAGCCAGCTTCAAGAACGAGCCGGTTGGCACAGGACCTTTTGTGTTCAAAGAGTGGAAACGCAATGATTCGATTACACTGGAGAAGAACCCGAACTATTGGAGAGAAGGACTTCCGAAGCTGAATAAAGTGATCGTTCGCTCCATTCCCGACAACTCTGCACGCTTCAATGCGCTGCAAAGCGGGGAAATCGACCTGATGGAAGATTTGAGCCCGGACGACTTGGCAACACTTGAAAGCAATCCGGATCTGCAGAAGATCGAACGTCCCTCCAACAACGTTGGTTATGTCGGCTTCAACCTCAAGAAAAAGCCGTTTGACGACGTGAAAGTAAGACAAGCCCTGAGTTATGCCGTCAACAAACAAGCGATTATCGATGCCTTCTTCGCTGGACAGGCCGTACCGGCCGTCAATCCATTGCCGCCATCTCTGTGGGGGTATAACGACAGCATTCAGGATTATGAATACGATTTGGAAAAAGCGAAGCAGCTGCTGGCTGAAGCGGGTTACCCGAACGGATTGCCGGACGAATACACCTTCTACGCGATGCCGGTTCCTCGTCCTTACATGCCGGATGGTAAAAAGGTAGCGGAAGTGATTCAGGCTGATTTCGAGAAAATCGGTGTGAAGGTCAAAATCGAATCACCCGAATGGGCGACGTATCTGGATGATGCGCAAGCCGGAGAAAAAGACGACCTCTTCATGCTCGGTTGGACGGGAGACAACGGAGACCCGGACAATTTCCTGTACACACTGCTTGACAAAGATGCCATCCCATCCAATAACTACAGCTATTATGCCAGTGACAAGCTCCATGAAATTTTGATTGCCGCTCAAAAGGAAACCGAACAGACCAAACGCGAGGAGCTGTATAAAGAAGCTCAAGTCATCATCAAAGAGGATGCACCATGGGTACCCCTCGTGCATACGACACCTCTCCTTGCAGCCAAAGCAAATGTGAAGGGATACGTACCGGCTCCTACAGGAACGGAATACTACTATAACGTTTATTTTGAATAACGGGCTGTACCACAACGCCTTTGGCAGGTGAATCTATCTTGAAATCCTATATATTAAAGCGAATATTCATCATGATTCCGGTTCTGATCGGGATGACCATCATCGTGTTTTCTATCATTCATGCCATTCCGGGCGATCCCGCTGAGACCATTCTGGGACAAAAGGCGACGGAACAGTCCAAGGAGGCTCTTCGTGAGCAGCTGGGGCTTCATAATCCGTGGTATCAGCAGTATTTCTCCTATATCGGAGATTTGCTGCAAGGCGATCTTGGACAATCCATCCGTACCAGGGTGCCGATTGCCGAAGAAATCACGCCGTATTTGGCAGCAACCGCTGAATTAACGTTTGCTGCCATGGCCTTTGCCATCTTTTTCGGCGTCAATGCGGGAATCATCAGCGCCTGGAAGCACAATTCATGGTTTGATTACATTAGTATGCTGGTCGCATTAATCGGGGTTTCGATGCCCATCTTTTGGCTTGGGTTAATGGAGCAGTGGATATTTTCCTTGGAACTGCACTGGCTGCCTTCGATCGGTCGGATGAATCAGCGTGACCCGGTAGAAGCCGTAACGAATTTGTACCTGCTTGACAGTATCATTGCCGGACGCTTCGATCAATTGTGGACGGTCGTCAAACATCTGATACTGCCCAGCGTGGCACTGGGCACCATCCCGATGGCGGTTATCGCCAGGATGACGCGATCGAGCATGCTGGAGGTCATGAATTCCGATTTTGTCCGCACGGCTAAAGCCAAAGGACTGTCCCAATTTTTCGTTGTTTACAAGCATGCGCTCAAGAATGCCTTCATCCCTGTGCTTACGGTTATCGGCCTGCAGACGGGCGCCTTGCTTGGAGGAGCGGTATTAACGGAGACCATCTTCGCATGGCCTGGTGTCGGCCGCTATATTTATCAAGCGATTAGCTCACGGGATTACCCGGTTATTCAGTCCGGAATTCTGATCATCGCTTTTATATTCGTTGTCATCAATCTGATTGTGGATTTGCTGTATGCAGCAGTCGATCCGCGCATCCGCTACCGGTAGGAGGGAAGCTATGCCACAGATTACAACACACCTGAACGACAGCTCTGCCATTCCTTCCGAGAAGGTTTCCGGACCTTGGCGTAATGCGTGGAGAGCTTTCCGCAAGAACAAAATCGCGATGGCTGGACTGTTCATGATTTTGTTCTTCATTGTCATCGCACTGCTCGCGCCATTAATCGCGCCCTATGATTATAAAGCACAGGAGCTTGCCGACCGGTTAAAACCTCCGTCAGCTGAGCATTGGTTTGGAACCGATGATTTGGGACGGGATTTGCTCAGCCGGGTGCTGCATGGAACGCGCATCTCATTGTGGGTCGGTACATTTTCCGTGCTTGGCTCTATCATTCTGGGAACGCTGCTCGGTATTCTGGCAGGCTTTTACGGCAAGTGGATAGATATGATCATCTCGCGTTTCTTTGATATTTTGTTGGCGTTTCCGAGTATCTTGCTGGCGATAGCCATCGTAGCCATCCTGGGCCCTTCGCTGCAAAATGCGTTATATGCCATTGCCATCGTCAACATACCGACCTATGGCCGATTGGTTCGCGCTAAAGTCCTCAGCTTGAAGAACGAGGAGTACATCAGCGCTGCGCAGGCTATAGGGATGAAGAACAGTGGAATTCTGAGACATCATATTCTGCCGAATAGTCTGACTCCAATCATCGTGCAAGGAACGCTGGGCATCGCGACGGCCATTATTGAAGCGGCTGCGCTCGGATTTTTGGGCCTTGGCGCCCAGCCTCCCGCTCCGGAATGGGGAAAGATGCTGTCTGATTCGCGTCAGTTTATCGCAACGGCCCCATGGACGGTGATTTTTCCCGGAGTTTCGATCATGCTGACGGTACTCGCCTTCAACCTGATGGGGGACGGTCTGCGCGATGCTCTGGATCCGCGAATGAAAAGTTAATATACGATAGCAATACGACTGAATCACAGGAATGACGCTTTCGTCACGTTTATATGAAGAATCAAGGCAGCCGATGATCGGCTGCCTTTTTCAATGCAACTTCTATAGGAAGCAGCTCTAATCCGTATATACGGAAGCATTAAAGCATTCTGGTCCTGTTCTGCCATATCCAGCACAAGTGCAGTCACATACATGGTATATACCAGAAGACCGGTTGGGGGAGGGGTTACATTATAGTCTGCAGCGACAAAGGAGACACTTTGGCTTTGAACCTGGGAAGGCTGATATTGTACATAAGTGGTATGGATAACTGGATCCGTTGTTAAATAGCCTCGCATGACATCAATTTGAATAATCGGAGCAAATATATCTTCACTTAGTATATAGAAGCCAACTTGCCCAAGAAGCTGAGTACGGAGGATACCGGTTGTATCGGCAGGCACACTTCAAACCCACTTGACCGACCATGACGGGGGTGTCCACCACGAAACGTTCCATGGAGCCTGGGAATGCTATGGGCCAGTGATTGGAGGTGCGTGCATCTAAAAATTTTGTCAAGGCTAGCTTCACCACCTGTTCTATTAAGTCTGTCCATTGCTAGTAGTATATGATGTTTTGTTATGATGGCTTGGACGAACATTTTGTAATAGGAGATGGATGTCGTGATTTTATATATGAATTGTCGCATAGTTATACTAAAAAAAATGGTCAGATATGATACCTTATATGTGGAGTCAAGACCTCATTAAATGTATGGGGCAGGGCTCTATAATTATGCTTCTTATAAAAACTCATGAAAGTGATGGTGATGATACATGTCAAAAGTTTATCGCATTGGTATTATCGGCTGTGGCGGAATCGCAAACGGAAAACATCTGCCCAGCTTAAGCAGATTGAATAGTGTGGAGCTTGCAGCGTTTTGCGATATCGTCAAAGATCGGGCTGAAGAGGCTGCTGGCAAATATGGCAGCGAGGAAGCAAAAGTATATAGAGATTACACGGAGCTGCTAAAGGATTCTACCCTTGATATCATTCATGTGCTTACCCCTAATGATTCGCATGCGGAAATTTCCATTGCTGCGCTTGAGGCCGGAAAGCATGTTATGTGCGAGAAGCCGATGGCCAAAACGGCTGCGGATGCCAAACTGATGATGGAAACGGCTCAGCGTACGGGCAAGAAACTGACGATCGGATACAACAATCGGTTCCGTGAAGACAGTCTTTATCTTAAAGAGGTGTGCGAAGCCGGAGAGCTCGGTCATATTTATTATGCCAAGGCACATGCGGTACGGAGAAGAGCTGTTCCGACCTGGGGCGTATTTTTGGATGAGGAAAAACAAGGCGGAGGGCCGCTGATCGATATCGGTACGCACGCGCTGGATTTGACGCTCTGGATGATGGATAATTACAAGCCGAAAATCGTACTCGGTACTACATATCATGAATTGTCCCGTAAGGAGAATGCGGCAAATGCTTGGGGACCGTGGGATCCCGAGAAATTTACGGTTGAAGATTCCGCTTTCGGCATGATTGTAATGGAGAACGGAGCAACCATCATCCTGGAATCAAGCTGGGCGTTAAATACGCTTGATATTGACGAAGCCAAATGTACTCTTAGCGGCTCGGAAGGCGGGGCCGATATGAAGAACGGCCTTCGCATTAACGGAGAGAAATTCAGCCGTCTGTACACCAATGAAATTGAGTTGAACTCCGGCGGGGTAGCTTTCTATGACGGTAAGAAGGAACAGGCTCCGGATGTTGAAATGAGAAGATGGATCGAAGCCATTGATCAGGATAAAGACCCTGTCGTTACTCCTGAGCAAGCTTATGTTGTATCACGTATTCTGGAAGCTCTGTACGAATCGGCCCGTCTTGGAAAAGCAGTATACCTGGATTAATCAAGTTTATGAATATTTCCATATAGAGATAAGAAGAAGTCCTGAGGAATCAGGGCTTTTTTCTGTTATCACCTAGCTCGATGCTGAGATCCGGCGAATGAGACAGAGCTTAATGGTAATAATAAGCACATTACTCTATGATTGGAGACGGGATGTATGATCTTTATTTACAATGATTACGGGGGGACCCACACAACGTCGTTGGCAGCAGCGTATCATCTAAATAAATTGCCTACGAATCGACAGCTTACAAAAGAAGAAATTCTGGCGGTTGATTATTTCAACAAACTGAAAACCTCGGATATGGGCAAGCTCATTTTTCACGGCCTGGATGAGAACGGGAATCCGGTTTACTCGGTTGGGCGGGGATCCTCCAAGGTGGTAGTGGAAGCATTGAAGAACTTGAGCTTAATCCTGCAAGACAAATACCAGAACGATGAGCCTATCATATATTCCAACACGTCGCCAACGGTACCATTCTCCATGACGATGGGCGGACTGTTATCCAGAAGGTTGAAACTGGACGCTCTAGGGGTGCCGTTATTGGTCATGGGTGCGAAGAAATCCTGCAGCAATATTCATGAATTGGTCATCCATACCAAGAAGACCGCAGCTGCGAGATCAGGGACTGAACCCGTCATCGTCATTGACAATAAAGAGTATTCCGCTTAGTTATTTTCGATGGAGAAGCTCTTTATTTTGAATGTATTTGTATAAAATTCTTAGAAGATGACTTTGCTATAATTGGGTCATCTTCTTTTTTTGTCCCCAGGGCCCAATCGTCAGATTACGAGATGATAATTTCTGTTTTATACAATTGGTGGAACGGTCGTCTAATGGCAGATATGCTGCCGAAGCTGTTTTTGATCATTTTCAAGATACGGGTTTTATAGTTGAAGAGAATGGAGCAATGCTAGGTTTCCTTATTGGATTTTTATCCCAAATCCGAAATGAAGAGGCTTATATTCATTTGTTGGCATCCATCCTGCGCATCGGCAGCGTGGCATCGGACGTCAGCTTTACGAAACGTATTTTAATGAAGTGAATAAGCAGGGTTTAGAAATTGTTCGCTGTATCACGTCTCCAATCCATACAAGCTCCATCGCTTACCATACCAGAATGGGATTTGTTATTGAAAAAGGAGATAAACCGCGTGGAGGGTATCGAAATACATAGCATTGGTTCAATCCAACCGTCTGATAACAGACGGTTTCTTTGTATGTTGGAGAGCGCATGGGAATGGATGGTATTCTGCGATCAAGATACGAACCTCTTCTCACGGTTTCATGGGTTGTTTGCCCTGTTTTTTTATCGCGCGCCATTTGGAGGGAGCTATTCCCGTCCAATGTTTGAAGTGGCGGTTGAAGCTGGATATTGTTGCATAGCCTACCTCTTGGGAGATTGACAGTATGCTGCTATCGGTATGGGATAGTAATGCAGAGGCCATCTGCATTCGCACATTGTGCAAGTAATCGAGCGGAGCCATTCCCATGCAAACGCGGAACGTTCGACGAAAATGCGTGACGCTTAAGCTGCAAACTGCCGCCAATTCATGAATATGAATCGGTTCCATGTAATGCTGTGAGATGTACTCCAGCGATTTGGAAATTGTGTTCATGGAATTTCGATCGGCAGCTCCAACTACTGGTGTATCGTCAGCCATCTGATCGATGATTCGGGTAATGAGGGTCATCAGCGTCCAAAGGCACCCTTTGACGGCCGATTCGTAGCCTGATAATTGCTGACTTAGTTCTTTCATGAGATATTCCGTCATTAATGTGATGTCGGGAGCATCGCCCGGACTGATGATATTAGCGAATCCCGCTGGAGCAGGGGCGTTCCACGATCGGGGATGGGCCGTGCCAAGCAGCGCATTCGGATCTAAGAAGCAAAAATCCCATCGGCTCACCTGACTTTTAACACTTTGCGCAAGGTGAAGCTGCCCCGGAAAAATAATGCTCACATCGCCTTTTGAGTAAGGCAGGATCTTGTCCTCTACAAAAAACACGCCTGAGCCCTCGTGACAGTATCCGATTTCAAGACAATTGTGATAATGAAGATACGTAATATCGGCATCGTTTTGGACATGGTTTCCGATCCAATCCACGGGAAACGTGGGAGGGAGCAAATACGGCTGACCGATAATCTCATAGGAAGATGGTTGTTTCTGCATAGTTTTCAGTCCTTATTGAGCAGAATTGTTATCTTTCATATTATAAACTAGATATGAAATCGATTACATATGAAGCGAGAGGAGAAAGTGACATGGCTTATCCTATAGAACCGAAATTGGCTGAGTTATCCGAAAAAATTATGGAGTACGGGCGATTAGCCCATGAATATGGTGCAGATGGCGTTTCCGGCATTTGGCAGGATATTGAACGGGCAATGCAGGAAGCCGCGGAGAAATTGCAAGGTCTGCCTGTTGATGGGAAACTGGCTTCCCAAGAGCCGAATGATCTGCGTGGGATTCAGCAGCTTCGTACGAATGGTCCTCGAAGAATGTGGAAAACATTCAATCAGTCCGAGTATAAAGATAAGCTGGAGGGCGCTATGCTCGCCCGATTCGCCGGATGTACGCTGGGAGCTCCCGTCGAACTATGGGAAGTGGATGAAATGAAGAGTTGGGCCGAGTACATTGGGGATGCCTTTCCACCGCGCAGCTATTGGACCCGGGTTAAGAATCCGAACCATCGGCGATATGGGAAGAGCACATTTTATGAATATACGCTTGAAGGCATGAGCGGAGTTCCCGTCGACGATGATATTACGTATACGATTCTGGGGCTGCTGATCGCGGAGGAGCATGGGATTCATTTTACGACGGAGGACGTGGGGAAGAGCTGGGTGAAATATTTGCCGCTTGCATGTACGGCTGAAGAGGTTGCCCTTCGTAACTTGAGAGCAGGCAAGACGGCTATGGAAGCAGCAAGCTTAGAGAATCCGTATTGTCAATGGATCGGTGCAGATATTCGATCCGATCCGTGGGCATACATTGCACCGGGGTTCCCGTCGAAAGCGGCAGAGTACGCGTATCGAGACGCTTATTTGAGCCATCGAAGGAACGGAATTTATGGCGAAATGTTTTTTAGTGCGGCTCAAGCAGCCGCCTTTGCCGTCGATCATCCGGTGGACGCCCTTCGCACTGGACTGACAGAAATTCCTAGCGAATGCAGCCTATATAAGGATATCGAATGGGCGCTCGCCATAGGTGGAGATATCCGGAATTACGCAGAAGCGCGAGAAGCCGTGAACAAGCGCTTTCAAGGCATGTCTCCCGTTCATACGAACAACAATGCATGTTTGACTGTATTCGGTTTAATGATCGGAGGGACGGATGTGTCCAAGGTCATTTCCGAGACGGTGGCAATGGGGCTGGACAATGATTGCACAGCGGCTACCGCAGGGAGCATCGTCGGGGCAATCGTTGGCAAGGAGGGCGTTCCTGCCCATTGGCATGCGCCGTTTCATGATACGGTAAAGACTTATATGATTGGTGCGGAGAATTTCAAAATCAGTGATCTCGTGGAGCGATTTACCATCGTGGCAGAGCAGACCTATATCGATTCCAAGCAAGAGATATAAATGGGGAGCCTGCTCCGATATAAAATTGCAGAGTGGTTCAATGCATGCTAAAAACTCCTATTCAATGAAAGTTAACATAGGGCGACCAGTGCCATGAAAATGTGCGCTGGTCGTCTGAAATCTAATGGGGATACGGCGTTTCGAACTCGACGCCGCAAGGGCCGCCATTCGGATTACTGTCCAGATGGACCTCCGTGCCGTCTTCCCGGAACAACGGCCGGTAGAAAGCACCGATCTTGGTTGCCGACGCGTTGGCATAGTGGCAGATAAAGGCACGGCGAAAACGGTTCGATTTGTTGCGGTAAGAGCCATGGATGAGGTTGCCGTTAAAAAAGAGCACATCGCCTTTGTCCATTATGGCGGGGAGGACCGTTTGATCTTTTGGCGGTTTCACGAAATGGGTGGTAAACGACTCGCGCGAATCGGCTTCCTCCGGGCACACAAGGGCATAATTACTTGTTTTCGGAACGACGAGCAAGCCGCCGTTCTCTTCATCAGCCGCGTCGATCGCCGTCCACGCCGCGATGCAGTTGCCCGGCTCCACCTGCAGGTAGAAATTATCCTGGTGCAGCGCTTGACCGCGGGAACCGGGAGGTTTGTAATAAAACATGCTTTGAGCTGCGAGCGCAGGCTCGCTGTACAAATCAGCCAATACGTCCATGACAGGCTTGTGCAGCATGTATTTTTTTGCGATTGCATCAAAACGGTGCGGATGCATAACACGCGGATAGCGTTTCAGCGGTTCGACAGCTGTATCATTGAAGACCGGCTCGAAGTGGCCGGGTACGGTCTTTTGGCTGATCTCCTCAAACGTTGCTTCAATTTCAGCCAGTTCCTCCTGCCGGAAGAGCCCTTTTACAATTAAATATCCCTCTGTTTCGAACTTGTGCAGCTGCTCCTCGGTCAATACGTTTAACTTCTCTCGCATCGTAGTCCCTCCGATCAGATGATGGTTTTTCTGTTGACAATAGAATAAGGTCTGCTTATCTTGAGAGGAAGTATGATATCTGCTTAAAAGTACCGGGATTCTGCTATTTGAGGAATCGGGGAGGAGAGGTTCATGCGAAACGAACGGGCTGTCATATCGTTGGAAAGTACCGGAACGATATTCGGCGACCATTTTGAACAAGACGATGCTTATCGCCTGCGTCGACCTCAAGGGATGCAGGACTGGCTGCTTGTTTATACGCTGCATGGAGAGGGCTACTTTCGCACGCCTGCCGGGGAGAAACGCTGCGGATCCGGGCAACTTGGACTGCTGCGCGCCGGCATCACTCATGAATACGGGACAGCACCAGGGAAGCGCTGGAACTTTCTCTGGATCCATTATCCTGGACTTCCGGAAAACTGGATGCTAAGAAACCAGGAGTTTCTGGTCGAAACCCTGCCCGATGAACGTGTCCGAGGCCGTGTCGAGCAAGCGTTCCGGAATGTGCTGCAAGATTCACTGGACCGCTTAGATTTGTGGGAGGCGCTGTGTGAGAACGCGCTGCGTGAGATTTTGCTTCTGCTTGCACAGCGCACAAATAAAAGAATGGACCCTAGAGTCGAGCAAACGCTGGGGCTGTTGTCCCGTTCGCTAAAGGAAGATATTCGAATTGACGCCATATCGCGAGAGGTCGGAGTCTCGGGGTCCAGGCTGGCACATTTGTTCAAACAAGAGACAGGGTACACCATCGTAGAGCATCTGAATCAAATGAGGGTTCGCCATGCCGCTTTATTGATGACTCATTCCGGCCGGACCGCAAGCGAGGCTGCTCAGGATGTCGGCTTTAACAGTTACAATCATTTTGCGGATCAGTTTCGTAAACAATACGGGGTTTCGCCGAGGCAGTATCGCCAGGATTACAAGCCGACATCCATGCTGTAAGCTGAAGTGCAATGCATGAAACGGCTATGCTTATTCGTATGGATGTTACATCGCGAGAGGTCGGAAACTTGGGTTTCGCCGGGAGTACTTGCTCAAATAAGGAAAAGGCTGTCTCCTGCCTGCATGAGGGCTGTAGAAAAACGCTCTGTACAACTTCCCTTACGAGATGTTAAATTATAAGGATGTCCTACAAATAGAAAGAAGGTATTACGTTGGCACGATCCTTGTATATTGCGCTCATCCTCCTAAGTCTCATATGGGGAGGTTCGTTCTTTTTCATTAAAAGTTTACTGCACGATTTCGGTCCATGGGGGATTGCATTTCTGCGTTCTACCTGCGGATTTCTATTTATTTCGATTATCATGCTGATAATGCGAAAGCCGTTCGACCTGCGAAGAATTAAATGGCTTCCAACCTTCGTAGTCGCCATGATTAATATGGCTCTGCCATGGACATTAATCGGGTTTAGCGAGACTAAGCTAGCCAGCAGCATGGCTTCGGTATTGAATGCAACGACGCCGATATGGACGATGCTTGTAGGGTTACTATTCTTCGGCTCCGTATTCCGGCGGATACAGTGGGTCGGCATGGGAATTGCGCTTGTCGGTCTGATCATTCTGCTGGGCATTCGCCCAGGCTCTTTCATGACCGTCGATTTCATTGGTTTTGCTGCGATGATCGGGGCCACTATGTGTTATGCCGTGGGTTCACAGTTATCCAAGCGATTGCTGGGTGGACTCACGATGTATCAGTTAACGTTCGGAACTCTGCTTGGCGCGATGGTAGGGAGCGGCATCCTTGCCTTTACGACGGAGAGGGTTGACGTGACAAAGATCTTAGAACCTGCCAACATGGGCGCTCTGGTCGGTCTTGGCATCTTCGGGTCAGGTGTCGCATACATCCTGTTCAATTATATGGTGTTAAAAGGAAGTCCGGAATTCGCCACCTCCGTCACTTACCTGGTTCCTGCAACGGCGATGATCTGGGGGTATACGCTGCTGGATGAACCTATCGGATGGAACCTTATCATCGGCCTTATTCTCATACTATCCGGGGTGTTCATTACTAACCGCGGGGGGAGCCGATCGAAGGGGAAAGCAGCTGGGATTCCTGGATAAGTAACATCGGTTGATGGGAATACGCAAAAAAGAGCAGATGATCTGCTCTTTTTTTTCTGCCCAGCTATGTTGGGCGCAGCAAGCAAAAGCGCTCGCACAGGCGCAGCAAGTCCCGAAAAAGGACTTGCAGCAAGCAAAAGCGTTCGCGCAGGCGCAGCAAGTCCCGAAAAAGGACTTGCAGCAAGCAAAAGCGTTCGCGCAGGCGCAGCAAGTCCCGAAAAAGGACTTGCCGCGTCCTGGTATAAGCGAATCAATCTCATAACTCAGCGAAAAACAGGTAACAGCCACGATATTTACGCGGCTGTTTTATTTATTTCACAAGCTAAGAAATTTACTGTTTCACACCTTCGTCGAAATTTGTCATAACAAATTCAGGCCTAATACAACTAAAGTCACAATTTTTCGATGCTATATTGACTGGAAAATAAATCCTCACTAAAATGTGTTATAACAAATAATCATATACATAAAAAATGTTAGAACAAATTATAAGGAGGGAGGTGATGAATTTCTGAACTGGGAGAATTCAATTGCATCGAGATTCTCTAGATCTGCTGAGATTGCATTAATCTCCCGAATCTCTGATCTGCAGCAAAAAAGGAGGTCATGACAAAGTATGGACGCCCGATTAAACTCGGCATCCCCACATCCCGTTCCCAAGCCGAGCAAATGGAAACATGTCAAGAGGCAGCTAAAGCGAAATATCGGGCTGTACATCATCATCTCCCCAGCGGTGCTGTACTTCCTGATCTGGCATTACTGGCCGATGTACGGTGTGCAGATTGCTTTTAAGGATTTTATGCCCGGACTTGGCATCTGGAACAGCCCATGGGTCGGTTTCGAGCATTTCGAAAGGCTGTTTGACGCGTATTACTTCTGGACGATTCTCAAGAATACGATTGGCATCAGCTTATACGGCCTGCTGATCGGCATTCCCGCTCCCATCCTGCTAGCGCTCCTGTTCAATGAGATTCGGAGTCGTAAACTCCGCTCATTCGCACAAAGCGTCTCTTATGCTCCGCACTTTATCTCGGTCGTGGTCGCGGTTGGCATTCTGTTCTTTTTCATCTCACCTACGAACGGCGTTTTTAACTCCGTTCTTACATCTTTTGGAAGGGAACCGGTAGATTACCTGGCAGAGCCTTCTAATTTCTGGCATCTGTATGTCTGGTCCGGCATCTGGCAAGGAGTCGGTTGGTCGTCACTCATATACAGCGCAGCCATATCGGGCATCTCCCCAGACCTGTATGAGGCGGCTTACATGGACGGTGCCAGCAAATTTCGGAGAATCTGGCATATCACCATCCCCGGTATTGTGCCAACGATTATGATTCTGTCGATTCTGAGTGCAGGAAGCATCATGAGTGTAGGTTTCGAGAAGATCCTCTTGATGCAAAATCCAATGAATTTGGAAACGTCCGAGGTCATTTCCACTTACATGTACAAAAGCGGGCTTTTGAATACGCAATACAGCTTTTCCGCGGCAGTGGGACTGTTCAATAACGTGATCAACTTTATCATTCTGATCATCGTCAACGCCGTTGCCCGCAAAGCAGGGGAGACCAGCCTATGGTAGGGAAAGATCACCGTGCAAAGAAGGGAGTTTAAGCCGTGCTGCTGAACATCAAACGAACGACAGGGGAAAAGCTGGCGGATATCATCATTCTTATTATGTCGATTATGGTGACCATCGTTATTCTATACCCGCTTATTTTCGTCCTGTTGGCTTCATTCTCCGATCCACGCCAGATTTGGGACAAGCCGCTGCTACTATATCCGGCAGGTTTCAACCTGGACAGTTATGCCAAAGTGTTCGAGAACAGTGAAATATGGAGGGGATACGCCAATACCATCCTGTACGCATTCGCAGGTACAGCCATCAATATTATGATGACGGTGCTGGGTGCCTATCCTCTGTCGAGAAAGCGTTTTTACGGTAAGGGATTGTTCACGCTGTTATTCGCTTTTACGATGTTTTTCGGTGGCGGCCTGATTCCTCTGTACCTGGTGAACAAGGAGCTGGGCCTGCTGAATACGATGTGGGCGCTGGTGCTGCCTGGAGCGATTAGTGCTTACAACATGATTATCATGAGGACCTACTTTCAGACCCGTATTCCGGTCGAGCTGGAGGAGAGCGCTTATGTGGACGGATGTAATGACTTTCATATGCTGTATAAAATTGTGCTCCCTTTATCCATGCCGATCATCGCCGTCATGATCCTGTTCTACGGCGTTGGCCATTGGAATTCCTATTTTGACGCCATGATTTATTTGACGGATCGGGACAAATTTCCGCTTCAGCTCATTTTAAGAGAAATTTTAGTTCAGAACGATTTCAAGGAAATGGCCGGAATATCGGTTGGTGCTGAGTACGCAGATCAGATGATGGTGAAGGAAGGTTTGAAATACGCCATCGTGGTTTTGTCCGCCCTGCCGCTGCTTCTGCTGTATCCATTGCTGTCCCGTTTTTTTGAGAAAGGCATCATGGTGGGAGCTATCAAAGGGTAAGGCCGGTACTGAAGCGGGAAAAGCAGTTGGTTTTCCGTCAGGACCTCATAATCGTGGAAAGAGGGTTTGTGGATATGAGAAAAGGGCTGTATCTTCTGCTTGCCATAACAATGATGTTCTCTCTGGTGCTTTCCGCCTGCGGCGGCGGTTCAGGAGGAGAGGCAACACCGGAGCCTGCCGGAACGGACGGCGATCCGGGAAGCATTACGTTAAAGATTGTGAAACGCGGATATACCGATGTACATCCTCCAGCCGATCAATTGTGGATGTGGCAAAAATATGAGGAGATTTCCGGAATTCACGTTGAGTTTGAGGAGCTGGCCGGGTCTGCCGTGACGGAAAGGAAAAATGTGATGCTCGGGTCCAATGACCTGCCAGATGCGTTTTATCGCATTGCATTCGGCACGGACGAGCTGATGAAATACGGCAAGCAGGGTTTGTTTATCCCTCTGGAGGAACTGATTGAAGAGCACGCGCCCAATTTGAACAAGCTGCTCAAGGACAATCCGGACATCAAGGGAGCCATCACCATGTCGGACGGACATATCTATGCGCTGCCTTACGTCGATTTCTCCAAAGCGTTCAATTCCGTTCGCCTGTACATTAACAAAAGCTGGCTCGATGAAGCAGGGCTGGAAGTTCCGGAGACAACCGCTGAGTTCCGCGAGGCATTGATGAAGATTCGGGAGAAGGACAGCTCACGTCTGGGCTGGGTGCTCGAATCCCAATACTGGACGTTCTTGGAGAGCTTTTTGGCAGGCAGCTTCGGCATGGGAGAAGGCGGAGCCAAAGCGTTCGGCCAATACCTCTACAAGGACGCGGACGGCGCGGTTAAAACAACTTTCAATGATCCGAAGTACAGGGAGCTTTTGCGTTATATGAATGATCTGTATAAGGACGGCTCGCTTGCTCAGCAAAATTTCACGACCGGTTATGATTATGCCAAGTGGTCAACAGACGGCTCTAACAACTTGATTGGCTCCTTCGTGTGGGAAGGGCCGGGTTACATCGGTAAGGATACAGCAGAAAACTATGTGGGAATCCATGCGCTGGAAGGTCCGAACGGTGATAAGCTGGCAGGCGTGCTCGGCCCTCCGGCCAAGGGTATCTTCGGTTTTGTAATCACGAACAAAAACAAGTATCCCGTTGAAACAATCAAATGGATTGATTATTTCTATGGAGAGGAGGGCATCAATTTTGGCACATTTGGCCTGGAAGGCGAAACCTACGACCTGGTTGATGGCAAACCGAAATACAAGGATGAGATCTTGAACTACAAGGGCGGCGTCCAGCTAGGTGCTTTCCAATATGTTGACAATGTATATGGAGCCTATTATCCATATGTTGAGCCGGACGATAGCTTGCGAATGGCAGCGAGGGGAACGACGGTTGCGGATGAGATCAAGGCGGATCCGGCAGAGCTGGATGTTTTGGCGCCCAAAGAGCTGTGGCCGGATTTTGTACCCACGGATGACGAAGCGAATCAAACAAGCGCGATCCTGACCGACATTAATAAATATATTGAGGA
The DNA here is from genome assembly GCF_003184205.1 of Paenibacillus sp. Cedars. NCBI lineage: Bacteria > Bacillati > Bacillota > Bacilli > Caryophanales > Paenibacillaceae > Paenibacillus > Paenibacillus sp. Cedars. The sequence continues at coordinate 3,010,648 of NZ_CP020866.1, read as the reverse complement.
AATGCGGGTAAAGTTTGTCACGGGCAAAGCCAGTCTGGATACCGATTGGGATCATTACGTGAAGACGCTCGACAAGATGGGAGCCCAGAGCTATCTGGATATCAAAAAGGCACAGTATGAACGCTACTCAAACGTAAAATAAAATGAGGTAAGCCGCCCATCCGGAAAGGCTGAATTTCCAGGATGTTAAGGGAGTCGCTTGACCGGATTGGGGAAAGTGGGATAGGACTGATCCTAAGGGCGGTTTACATGCTATTGATGCAAACGATATAATTTGAGTGCGACTAGTCCACAACTGGAAAAAAGATAAAGATGGGATGAGAACCAAGTTGAGCAAAGACAATAAACCGCTGTACAGCGTCATTATGGACGAGCTTAAATCGCAAATTTCATCGGGGCGTTACCTTCCGGAAGCCCAGCTTCCGACAGAGGCTGAACTTAGCACCACCTTCGGCGTGAGCCGTATTACAACAAGAAGAGCGCTCGAGGAGCTGGAGCGGGACGGGTTCATCTACCGAATTAAGGGAAGCGGGAGCTTTGTAAAGTCTCGAACCCGGGGCCCTGAGCAGCGTTCCGATGGAACAGAGAAAATGATCTCGCTTATCCTGCCTTCCGAGGACGACCGTGGTACAATGGGTTATATTCGCGGAGCTTCGGACTGGCTAAACGCGAACGGCTATTATTTGAGCATTCACCAAAGCGATTACGACTCCCAGAAAGAACGCGATCTGCTGGAGATGCTGACCCGGAAGGGCATTGCGGCCATCATTCTGTATCCGAGAAACGATCAGACGAACTACGATATTCTGCATCGGCTTTGCCTTGAAGACTATCCGATCATCACCATTGACAAGTATTTCGACAGCCTTCCCTTAGGAGCGGTAGTATCGGACAATTTCAACGGCTCCTACCAAGCCGTATCCAAATTGATTGAGCTTGGACATCGAAAAATCGCCTTTCTGACTGCGGTCAGCATCGAATCCACCTCTTCCGTGCGCGACCGATATTTCGGATACTGCCAAGCGCTTAAAGACCATGGAATTCCCGTAGACAGCAGATACATCAAGCTGAATATGAAGGGATACCGGGAAAAGATTGGCGTCGAACGATTTTATAATGAGCTGCTGGACTCTTACCGGATGGAAGGAGTGTCTGCGGTTCAGACAGAGAACGATCTGATTGCAGCTAATTTGCTGAATCTTTGCATGGAGAGAGGCATCCGTATTCCGGAGGATATTTCAATTATAGGATTTGATAACAATCCGGTGACGGAGCATGTCATCATTCCGTTGACCACGGTAGAACAGAATTTTTACGAGATTGGTCGTCAAGCGGCTGAAAACGTGGTGAATTGGCTGGAACGAGGGAAGCAGACGCCGAGCAGGATGCTGGTACCGGTCAAGTTAGTGGAGAGAGGAACAACCGCAGTCGCTCCAAAAGGCAACTCGGTTCAGTAGACGGAAGTTTCACAGCTGATTGCTTGGCGGGATGCGGTCCTGTCAGCAGTCAGTTTTTTTATGTGCGTATGATTTAATATCGGATTACGGAAGGATATCGCATATGCGGGGAAAACGTATATGCCAAGCATTCCCTTTTGTACTCAGCGCTGCCTTCCTATTTCTTGCTGTTCTCGGTGTGGAACGAACATAACGTATGCCTCTCATGGGATGAGACAGAGGATTGGGCGGATCGTTTGGGGCTTGCAGCGGTTCCCGTTTTATACAAGGGGATATGGAATGAAGATGACTATATCAGGAACGTTTTCAAAGAATGAGGTGTTCATCATGTAATTCCAGCATGCATTACAATATGTCAGACGAATGAGAATACATAGACCTGGAGCTGCCGTGTAAATCGGGGCTTTTTTTGGCTTCATGCTAAAATTTTTCGTGATTTTAAGAATTGGTTTGTAACAAATGATCGCCTCCAATTGTCTTAACTATAAAATTGAAGAGGTGATGAAGGTGGATCGATGGGATAAAACCTTTGATGTTGTCATTATAGGCGGTGGGCTGGCAGGTCTAACTGCCTCTATTTATTTAGCGCGGTCAGGTCTCTCCGTTCTTCTGGCCGAGAAATCGAATCGGCTTGGGGGACGCGCGATGACGGTGAAGAAGAAAGGGGCGGCCTTGAATCTTGGCGTGCATGCTTTTTACCAGGATGGGGAAGGGGAGGCGGTGTTGAATGAGTTAGGGGTGAAGCTGATTGGAGCCAACCCTCCTCCGCGCGTTGCGGGCATCTGGAATCGTAAAGTGTATGACATTCCTACGGGCCCCGTAAAGCTGCTTACCTCACGTTTACTCTCGTTATCCGGCAAGGCCGAGCTCGTTCGGTTCATGATAAAGCTTGGGAGAATCAAAACGGGGCAGTTGGAACGTCTGACGTTAAGAGAGTGGGCGGAGCGGGAAATTAACGACCCGATGATCCGGCACATCGTCTACTCGATCTGCCGATCCAATTCCTTCGTGCCCGATCCCAGCCTTCATGGGGCAAGAGAGGCTGTACGTCAACTGCAGCGTACGTTTGCGGGTAAAGCGTTTTATCTCGATGGGGGATGGGTATCGCTCATCAACGAACTGGAAGCGCAGGCTTCGCGAGCAGGCGTTGTCATGGCAACCGGACTGGGTGTTGCTGAGGTTGTTCAACACGAGTCGGCGTGGATCGTTCATTTTTCAGACAACCGAACGACTACTGTTCCAAACGTGATGATGACAGGAAGTCCTGAACAAGCATGCAAGCTGGTAAGGGGCGCGGAGAAGACGAGTCTGCTCCGTTGGAAGAACGAGACTCGGCCCATGGCAGCTGCCTGCCTGGATTTAGTGCTTCGCCGGCTTCCGAATCCAAAAAACCGATCTTACATTGCCGGTTTCTGGCTGGATGCGCCAATTTTTTATAACAGTCCTTCATCTGTAGCCAGATTGAATGATGATGGAAGCTTTATCATTCATCTCGTTAAGCAGCTTGGTGAACACGCTGGGAATCCGCAGGATAATGAGCAGCAGCTTGAGGCAGCGATGGATTTAATGCATCCGGGATGGCGAAGCGAGGAGATTGCGCGGCAGTATCTGCCAAGAATTACGGTCGTTCATGATTTTCGTTCCACCGACAAGAGTGATCCCCCTCCGGGTCCGGCAGTACCGGAAGTGGAAGGGTTATATGTGGCAGGAGATTGGGTCAGCCATGGAGAAGTATTGGCGGACGCCGCGTTCGCAAGCGCCAAACGAGCGGCACATGCTATTATTAAACGCAATGATGATGAACGCAGGACTGGGGTGAGCCGCAATAGAAACCGAACATTGGTATAACGAATGGAGGCATCTGCTATTTTCTTTGTCATATCAGATGATGGGCAGTGTTATGGATGCCGAGGACATCGTGCAGGACGTATTTCTTTCGCTTGAAGAAGGGGACGGAACGCAAATCCGTAATGCCAAATCCTATTTGTGCAAAATGACGGTCAATCGATGTCTCAACAAGCTGAAGTCGGCCAGCAGGCAGCGTGAGACGTATGTTGGTCCCTGGCTTCCAGAGCCTTATGCAGCAGTTAGCGATGATCCTATGGACCAGTACATTATTAAGGAGTCACTAACAACCGCCTATTTGCTCCTTCTGCATCAGCTTTCAGATATGGAACGAATCGTATTTCTGCTCCGAGAGGTATTCACCCTGCCGTTTAGTGAGATCGCCACGATTGTTGGCAAGAGCGAAGGAAATTGCAGACAGATTGATTACCGGGCACGCCGAAGTTTGGCGCAGCAACCGGAAACGCGGTCTGAGGTGAGAGCTGTGGGTGTGCGTCATGTCGAGACCTTCATTCAGGCACTTGCAACGGGCAATATGAATCTACTTCTGGATATTCTGAAGGTCGATGCCACTCTATACACCGACGGCGGTGGAAAAGCGCAAGCCGCTCTCCGGCCGATTGTCGGTTCCAAAATCGTCTCTCGCTATTTCGAGGCGATTCGGCCTAAAGTACCGCAGGATTTCGTATGCGAGCTTCGTGAAGTGAACGCTCTTCCGGGTATTGTTATCAAGACGGGTCCCTTTACATTTTCGGTTATTTCGATACAGATTGAGAATGATCTTATCTCCAATGTTTATATTGTCATGAATCCCGAGAAGCTGCTTCATTTTAATCTGTAAGATGCAATCCCCAAAAAACTGGTTGAAGAGGCCCTCAGCGATTTTGCTGCAAGGGTCTCTTATTTCATAATATCTATCTATTAATGGGAGAGGAATGAATATTTAGTAAAAAAATTACAATTCAGTATAACTTTTCTCTGTTTATAAGCGTCTATATTACAAGAAGGTCAGTTGTGTCAGGTTTCAGCGGGAACATCTTAAATGTGAGAATTCCTGTTGTCCTGTTACAATATAAAAATTTTAGCACTCTTTGCTTAAGCTAAGGGTAAGGCGGACAACTCGTGATTACATAATCGGATTAGCTTTACAATTAGCTAGACTGAGAGTCACGGGAGGGGCTGGATTTTAGTTGAAACGAAAGTTGAAGTCAGCATTTGTTGCCACTGTTGTTGCCTGTTCCACGTTATTAATGTCTACACAAGCTTTCGGAGCAGAAGTCATGTTCACGAATTCCACAAGTACCAATAGCTCGTTTGACCGCGGCGGCGCCGCCGACTATGCAGAAACATGGGCAACACAAGCGAATCCTAGTTATGCTAATTATGGGAGTAACAGCGATGGAGGAGATTGCACTAACTTTGTATCCCAAGCATTGTATGAAGGAGGCGGACTGCCATTTAATGGAACCAAAGGACAGAATAGAAATACGGTGGATTGGTACTATTATGGCCCTCATGTTCCGCCGTCTACAAATCCAAGAACTTCTTCTTGGACGGGGGCACATCAATTCAGAGAGCATTTTGCAGTTATAAACGACCAAGGTGGAAAGAAGGCCTACAGGGCAACCAAATACACGTCGCAGGAATTAAGCAATAACTTCCAACCCATCTACAATGAGTTGTTTCGGGGAGATATTGTCCAACACGTGAATTCAGCCGGACATACGATCCATTCACAAATGGTAAACGGTTATGGACCTGGAAACGATCTCAAGGTTGCACAACATTCTGTTAGCAATGGAACATGGAACAAGGATATCTCGTTAAAATCTTATGTCGCTTACGGTTCGTGGATCGTATCCATCAAAATCAAAAGCTAAAGGAGCTGAGAAAAGTTGAAGAAAAACACGTGGATCATTCTGTCTGTCTGCAGCGTTTTGGCCATTGGAGGTTTTACATGGGCTAACATGAACGCGAATAAGGTTGATGCAAACAGTCCGAACCTGCAAGAGAAGGTTTCCTATGCACACGAAAGCTATGAAGCACAGAAAAAAATTGCGGATGCACCTGGAGCCACAACAGAGGATGAACAGAAGCTTAAGGAGCTGGAGAGCAGGGCTGGTGAATTAGACAATGAACTCCATCCACAAAGCGCCCTTGATGAATTTAACGAAGTTTTTGCAGGTTATAAAGACCTGTACGCAATTGAAAGTGCTTATTATGCGGACCAGCAGAATTCTGAAGACCCGCTCGTGCAGCGAGTTTTGAAAGAGCTGGAGAAAAAAGGAGAACTGATAACTCAATTTGAAAACCTGGCCACAAACCAGGCATTGAACAAATCTGATGCTGGCGAATCCCTATTGAATCAGTTCATGGCAGCAACAAGTGAACTGAATCAAGAGTTGTACCCGGAACAATAACTTGCCTGCAGATTTACAGGCCTTTCTGCGCGATTCGCAGTAGATGCAATATCTAGTGGTTCTGGTTCCATTATGCTAAGATGAGAGTTGCTCATGTTGGGTTCTGCTGTACAATGGGTGTGTGATAACTCCCATTGTACACCAATCCAGCATGGGCCTTTTGTTTTCTTACGTGTCGCAGCGTTTTTTTGAAATTGAAAAGAGGGATGGCGTTAATGGAAGGTTTGTATTCATTCTTGCTTCTTACGATTATGGTGGTTCAATGGATCCTGTATAAGGTCACGGATGTTGGGGAAGAAGAAATGCGTGATACACCTGGTATAAACGGTATCTTATTGGTTCTTGGATTTTAATGATTGTAATCATAGCATTAATATGGATGATCGATCGAAGCGAACCTTATCCGTTATGGCTGTTCTTAGTGACCTTGGCCTTCTGCTTTCGTGGTTACATGGAATGGAAGCATATTCCGGAAGCGAGGCGCCACCGGGTTTCCATGATATTGGCAACAACCTCATTTTCGTTCACAGGGTTGATGATATTAATCCTTTTGTTAAAATATTAATTCTGGATTATAGGGGCAGGGAACCATGAAAAATATATTCAATCCTACGGATATGACCGAAATACTGAACCGAATAGATCGTTTAAGCCCGCTGTCACAGCCGCTATGGGGAAAAATGAATGTAACGCAAATGCTGGCTCACAACTCCGCGTTCCAAGACATAGCCAGCGGCATCACGAACCTGCCAAGAGGCTGGTTGGGTATGGTCGTTGGAAGGTTTGCGAGGCCTGTTTTATATAATGAGAAGCCAGTACCCCGTAATATGTCCAGCATTCCGGAAATATTGATTGCAGATCCAAGAGATTTTGAAACGGAAAGAGAACAATTGAAGGAGAAAATTATATTATTCCAACAAAATGGAACTGAGAAATGCACATCGCATCCCCATCCGTTTTTCGGTAAACTGACCCCGGAGCAGTGGGGAAAAGGAATATACAAGCACCTGGATCATCATCTGAAACAATTTGGTGTGTAATACATAAAAAAACGCTTACTCGCGAGGTGATTTGGAGTGCTGGTCTGGATCATTCTTCGCCAGCTTCTCCACTTGATCGAGCACGAATATCGCATCCCCCACCCAGACCTTATTCAATTGATCCAAATACTCGTAGCCGCTATCAATAAGCGGAGAGAAATAAACCACGCGTCCATCAGGGATCAATACCGATAACAATATACCCGTGACTTGCAAGCTGCTCGATTTGGAAGGTGTTCTGGTTCTTGACGCCGTTAAAGCCATGCGAGAACAGAAGCACAGGATAGGCAGGCGCCGTATCCGAGAGTTCAGCTCTTTCTACGGCACGCGTTTTGATCAAGCCAAGGTTTTTGAATAACATTTTAGGCATATGAAGCGCTTGGCTGTATCCATCTTCAAAAATATCGGGGTAAGCGTCGTAAGGTGCCTTGTTGCCTTTGGCCGATGGGCTGGCCGGATACCAGATCTGTACCATTAACTCACGCTTATCGTCAGGTTCCGCGGTGTTCAATTCCTCTCGCATCTCATCCTTCCAGTCATAGGTTACCGTCCCTATGTTGTATGGCCCTGTCGGCTGCTCAAATGTAAATACCGGAAGCAGGAGAGGCAGGGCCACCGCTATAGCAGAATACAGTACAGCCAGTGTGGCAGCCAACGCGGTTTTAAATGATGTTCGTGTTAGAGAAGCTTGGAGGAAGCAGGAGTTGGGGCGCTAGTTATCCTTGAGAGGTTATAGCGCATGGTTTGAATTGGATATAATTCGCCAAGTTCGGGTTATCCTAACCTCAATGAGTCTTGAACGCGTTCAAAATGCCCGGGGAAGGGTAATCATGAATAATTCCAAGACAATGCAGGAGGTTTGAGCATGAAACAAACAAACGGTATGTCCGATGCTGCGATTCTCGGGATGGGTACGGCATTGCCGAAACATTCCGTAGCACAGTCGGATATTGCAGAATTAATTGCATCTACGCTGCAGAACAGATCCGATCTGGCGCGCTTCGCCCGAAGAGTATTCAGATCCTGCGGTGTCGAGACACGCTATACTTGCGAATCGAACTATCTGGATCCATTGGAAGCATGCCGTTATCTGCCTTCCCATGACGAGTCAGCCGTTCCGACGACAGAGGAAAGAATGGATAAGTACAAGAGAGAGGCACTCCCGCTTGGCTTAACAGCAGCCGAGAAGGCTCTGAAAGATGCCGACATGGCACCGGATCGGATTACACATCTCATTACAGTCAGCTGCACGGGTCAATATCAGCCGGGCTTGGATGTTATGCTGATTCGGCATTTGGGACTGTCTCCGCGCGTCAATCGTCTGCCGCTGATATTTCAAGGATGCGCCGCTGGACTCAAAGCGATCCAAATGGCACGAGATGTCGTTCAAGGAGCTCCAGGGTCGCAAGTACTGGTCGTATGCGTGGAGCTTTGTACTCTTCATTTTCAGCCGGTGAAGGAGAGAGAAGCGTTATTTGCAGCCTCTTTTTTCGGAGACGGCGCCTCCTCCTGTGTCATCGGCCCTCCTGAATCTCATCACCAGCATTATCTGAAGCTGGGTTCAGGTTATTCTGTTCTGCTGCCGGATTCAACGGAGGATATGACATGGGAGGTGGGCAATACCGGTTTTGATCTCTTTTTATCTCCCCGTATTCCGAAGCTGCTCGGTGCTCACCTGGAAGAAGAGCTGCGTGTATTGCTGGAGGGGGACAAGCTCCCTGAACTCTGGGCCATCCATCCCGGCGGACGGGGCATTGTGGATTCCGTGCAGGAAGTTATGCACTTAAGCGATGAGCAGACCCAATACAGCAGAGAGATTTTAAGAACCGCGGGCAACTTGTCATCGGTCACCATTATGTTTGTATTGAATGCCATGCGCCAGGACATGAAGGCGCAGGATCAGACGTTCACGGAAGGTGTAGCCATGGCCTTCGGACCCGGCCTGACAGCAGAGCTCATGCGTTTTAACTATGTAAAGGCTTACTCGTCATCGGTTAAGGAGCAGGACCATGTCCTTCTTTAGAGCTTTGTCCTCGCGGGCACAGGAAGAAGAGCTTATGGATGATTTCTCCATGGGAGGGGAAGAGCTGAGCGAAGCACTTCAGCATTTAAGGCGGCTGAACAAAATATTCGCGGCACCGGGACCCACCCTGGCCGGTGTGGAAAAGTTATGGAAAACGATGGGTAGTCCTGGAACCCTTAGTGTTTTGGATGTGGGTGCGGGATCGGGCGATGTTAATCAGAAGCTGCTGCAATGGTCGGATCAACAGGGCATCGAGCTAAAAATAACGCTTGTCGATATGACAGAGGAGGCATGCGACGAGGCCAAGCAGCTATTCCGGGATGAGCCGAGGGTTGATGTACGGCGTGCTGATGTCAAGGAACTGCCGGCTGCATCGGCAGATATCGTGACCGGTTCCCAGTTCGTCCACCATTTTAATGGGCAGCAGCTGATTGATATCGTGTCGCATATGCTGAGAGCCTCGGTTCATGGAGTCGTTATCAGTGATATCCATCGCCACCTGGTACCCTACACGGCCGTATGGATTACTACGCGGATGATTTCGCGCAATCGTTACATTCGGCACGATGGTCCGCTTTCGGTTGCCAAGGGCTTCAAAGGAAGGGATTGGAGAGAGTTAAAGAAGCAGCTTAACCACGAAACGATGACCTACGAATGGAAGCCTTTGTTCCGTTATTCCGTCGTGATTCCAAAATCATAAAACGAAATTGTCACCTAATGAGTAAAAGGCAACGTGCTAATGAAAGAGTAAAAAGGTGGTGTTCATACATGTCGAAGGAAATGGATGTCATCGTCATCGGAGCAGGAATTGCAGGCAGCAGTTGTGCGCTGCAGCTTGCCAAGCAAGGTCACCGTACTCTGCTGCTGGATCGTCAAGAATTTCCGCGCCATAAGACCTGCGGTGAATTCATGTCACCCGAGACCAGAGAAATGCTTGAATACTTGGGTATCCATCTGCTCGGACATGAGGTTAACCCCGGCACCATGGAGCATGCCAGAATCATCATGCCTCAAGGCGGCGAGATAACAGCTCCATTACCCGGGCAAGCCTATGGTATCAGTCGTTATGTTTTGGATGCTCTATTGCATGAGAAGGCATTGGAAGCGGGTACGCATATTGCCACCAAAACAACCGTAATGAATATTCAGAAGGTGGAGCATCAGATGTATGAAGTAGAAACGAGGCAGGGGAATGAGCGTTTTCGATTTCAGGCCAAAGCTGTAATCGGCGCATATGGTACAAAAAAGCCTCGTGGCGTTACGGCTTCCGATGATAATCGGGATGATACCGTATATGTTGGTGTGAAATCCCACTACAGCGGAATTACGCTGCCTCCTCGGGTCGAACTGTATTTTTGCGAGGGTGGTTATGTCGGGATGTCGCCGATCGAGAATGGAGCGGTCAATGTTGCCGCATTGCTGACACTGGACGCAGTACAAGGGAGCGGGAAATCGGTTCCGGAAATTCTGCACGCTGCTTCCCTGACGAACGGAAGACTAGCCCAGCGAATCGCCGCTGGGACGCCTGTTCCAGGAACCCAGGTATCGATTGCACCGCTCCACTTGTCGGACACGCCAGAGCCATGGTCTGAGTATCCGCATATCGGGGATGCACTGCTTATGCTTCCGCCTCTGTGCGGGGACGGGATGTCCGTTGCACTGCGATCTTCGCTGTTGTGTTCTCACTGGACCGACAAGTACCTCAAGGGAGAACTCAGCTATCTTGATTGGCAGAAGGAGTATACCAAGGAGGCCAATGATACCTTTACGCAGCTGCTTCGAAGGGCGAGAAGAATTCAGAAGCTCGCTTTTGCCAAAACCAATCGGTTCTACCCTGGCATTACACGGATGATTCCTGGACTGGCATCCTATTTAGTGAAAGCAACCAGGTTATCCGAATCAGGCATGAGTACACGGTAAAAGCCGCGTTTTAGCGGCTTTTTTATTTTTTTATTTTCATATGTCGCCGAACTTCAATTTCAACATTCTAGCGAATCATAACTTAGTTTGTTTATTGACAATAATAAGACGTTATAATATTATGTCTATAATTTAAAAGACAAAAGTCTGATTTGTTTATTTAAAATGGAGGTGGAGTGTCGTGCAGGGGGGACATCCTATATCAAACCCGAACGAGCTTATCCGAAGCACACTTGATTTTCAGTTTCAAATATCATGGCAGATGCTCAACATTCATCTCACTGGGCTGCAAGACGAAGAGTTTCACTCGCGACCTGCTATGAAGGGACTTCACGTGTATCACGAATCTGGAGTTTGGCGTACGGATTGGCCGGAAACCGAGGAGTACGAGATTGGCCCGCCAAGTATATCCTGGCTAACTTGGCATATCACATACTGGTGGTCCATGGTTTTGGATCATTCGTTTGGCAGTGGAACCTTGACTCGTGAAGAGGTCCTGTCTATGGGGAACATACAAGAGACCAGGGATAGGATTAACCGGTTAAAGGACGAATGGGAGCGTGAAGTGGCTGGGTTACCGGGGGAAGCGCTGCTTTCCATGGAACGAACACGATGGCCCTTCGAAGATAGGCCATTCCATGAGCTGCTCGCATGGCTCAATATTGAACTTATGAAAAATGCGGCCGAGATCGGTTACTGCCGATTCCTGTATGCTGTTAGCAAAAAATAATACAATTCATGGACCCATTACATCGTATAATGAAAATGAAATCGGTGCGAAAGGAGATGCATCGTGCCAATAAGAATTGATTTTTAGGGAGGTTCTTGAATGCGCATACAATATGATCGGTTTCCGGGCGGCGCAAAAAAAGCATTGACGCTTAGTTTTGATGATGGGCGTGAATATGATCGGAGATTGGTAGAAAAGCTGAATGATTACGGGATACGCGGTACGTTTCATTTAAACAGCGGAACACTCGGGAAGGAGGGGTATATCGATGAAACGGAGGTGGAGTCTCTTTATCGTGGACATGAAGTGGCTGCGCATACGGTGGATCATCCCTTCCTGGACCAGACGCCTTTGGAGCAAGCGATAGAACAGGTTGTGGAGGACCGGAAAAGGCTGGAATCGCTGGTCCATTATCCGGTAAAGGGAATTAGCTATCCGTTTGGCACTTACAACGATCAAGTGGTCGACTTGCTGCGTTCCCTTGGCATCGAATATGCCCGCACAGTAAACAGCCACGGCTTATTCCATAAGCCGGATGAGTGGCTTCGCTGGCATCCGACTTGTCATCATATGGAGATGGTGGATTATGCCGAGAAGTTTGTACATATGGAGCAGAGATTTTCACGGATGGCGATTCTGTACGTTTGGGGTCATAGTTATGAATTCGAGAATGATCGGAATTGGGATCTGGTTGATCGATTCGGAGAGAAGATTGCCGGTCGGGACGATATCTGGTATGCCACGAATGCTGAAATTTTTGCTTATTGCCGCGTACTGGAACAGCTTCGCTTCTCAGCGGATAGCCGGATGATCCATAACCCTTGTGCTCAGACCGTCTGGGTTAGTGTAGAAGGAGAGTCGCTGGAAATAAAAGCGGGTGAGATCACGCGGTTTTAAATGTAGCGAATAAGGGCTGTCATGTTGCTTCGTGCAACTCTGCAGCCCTTTATGTATTCTTCTAATTTTCAATAACGACGCGATTCCGTTTGAGCTTCACCGGTTCGGCAATCGTATCGCCCACAGGGCATTTGCTCTCCAGAACTTCCACAAAGGCCTCGACCTTTTCTGCTGGCGAAGGAGTCTTGATGTAAAAAGTGTATCGAATATCGGAGTATCCGGGGCGTACCTCGGATCGGTTGAAAAATCCGTCAAGATCCAGGTCACCTTCCACATCTACCCTGAAATCCTCCAGAACTACATCGAATTTAGAAGCATAAACCCGGGCGACAATGGATTGGCATGCCCCAAGGGAGGCAAGCAATGCTTCGACAGGATTCATTCCGGTGTCAGTTCCTCCAAGGCTTTTTGGCTCGTCAATAACCAATTCAAATTGTCTTACTTGGGTCACAACTCGAACGCCTTCTTCTAAATGGGCAGTTGCTTTGAATGTTTGAACATTTGGCATGCTTTTACACTCCTCTTTGTGAGAACAGTCTCAGTACGGATAGGCAGGTTCTCCATTATTTTAATATATACTATTTTACTAGGTATAGTGAGGATTATAGGTTTGGAATCATCAACTGTCAACACCAATTATGGGTGAGGGAGAGTGAAGCCATAAAAAAAGAGAGTGCTCTCGTAGTTAACGAAAACACTCTCAGCAGTTGCAGAGCTTAATTACCCGTTTGGTTCTGCTGCTTCAGCAAATCGCGGATCTCGGCCAGCAATAACTCTTCCTTGGATGGAGCTGGAGGCTCTTCGGGCTTTTCCTCTTCTTTCTGTTTAAAACGGTTGAGCATACGAATGAACAAGAAGATCGAGAAGGAGACAATCAGGAAGTCCACAACCGTTTGAAGAAATACGCCATATGTCAGCGTTGCATCTCCGATCGTAGCCTTAAGCGCGGAGAAATCCACTCCGCCAAGCAGCAGCCCGATTACCGGCATAATGATATCACTCACCAACGAGGATACGATTTTGCCGAAGGCAGCACCAATAATAACCCCGATGGCTAAATCAAGCACATTTCCCTTGAGCGCAAAGGTTTTAAATTCTTTTAACAAATTCATTTTATTCACCTGCTTTTTAATCCATAATGTGAGGCATGTACCATTTCGCCACTCGAATTATCCTATCAGCAACTTGCCAATTGCGCAAGATCAAAATGGCAGAAAACTGTAACGTTATCAGGCAAATTCAAAGCCTTTTCTTGAATGATGAACTTAAAAAAGCTGTCCGCTATTCGGGGGTCAGTCCCGTCCCCCACATTCAGCGGCAGCTTTTTATCTTTCCGGTAACCTTCTTATTATAGTTCCGCTGTTACATCCCCCAGCGATTGGTCAAACGGAGGCCATCAAGCGCATAATTCCAAATGGATATATCATTCGGGCGGCTGTCCGGGACTTGCAGCGTGCAAATACCGTTCATTCCCCAATCGATTTCTTGTACATTCTCCAAATCGAGAAGAGTTTGAAGGAAGAGAACATTACATGTGCCGCGAACTAATGAAGATAACACCGCATGCAGCTCGGCTGCTTCGTCGGCGGTCACTTCCCCCCACCTGACAAATAAAACGGATTCGCTATGTTCAAGAATTCTGAAGAATCGATCGATGCGATGATTGAGTCTTCCTCTGTAAACATCGTACGAATGCATCCAATCCTGGTTAGGCAATACGGGGAAATCATGCACGGATATGATGTTATACCGGGTATCCAGAATAAAATGGGCATCTTGATACACCTGATTTCCTTCAGACAAAACAGCGACTCCATCTTCCAACAAAGCCGAAGTACCCTTGGTCTTCTGCAGCTGCTCCAGATCCATAAATCCAACGAAGCGATTGTCCAATAATCGGCTGACATCCGAAATCGAGTTGGATATCATCCAGTCCAGCGGGAAGGCAAACCTTCTCAGTCCACGTTGCCGCAAATAAAGCGAAGGTCCGCACCAACTGCCCAAGCCGATAATTACATCGTAAGCACCTTTGACGTCTTGCAGTTTCAAATTCGTCACCACACTCTCTTGTCCATCTAATCTATCCTATGCGGCTTGCTGTCACTTCGATTAGATGTTCATAGGTAAGAGGGAGCCCATTCTTATAAGGATTTCTGTTATTTTTGGTCAAGTACGGATGCGTGAACTCTAATTTTGTAGAAATTTATAAAAATAAGCAATTCATAAGAAACTATGACGTTGTGTACATGCTATAATATTCAGGTAGTGACACAGGCGAGTTAGAAAGGGTAGACTGCCTGGCGTATGCGGGCTTGGCATTTATGAGGAATGATACTATAGAACCGAACTATCACAACAGGTATCAGAAATCACTACGATGGAGAGAATTAGGAGCATTGGATATTGGATATTCATTTTACATAAGGGAGTGGAAAGATGATGATTAGCCAACTTGGACAAATTATGTTGTATGTGAATAACCAGGATGAGGCAGTGAAGTTCTGGACAGAGAAGGTAGGATTTCATGTCATTTCCGAAGAAAGCAACGATCAGATGAAATGGATTGAAATTGCTCCTGCAAAGGGCTCGGAAACCAGCATCGTGCTGCATGATAAGGAACTTGTCGCTAAATTCTCGCCTGGCGTAAATCTGGGGACGCCTTCTTTAATGTTTTACACGGAAAATTTCGATGGATTAATGAGTGACTTGTCGAATAAGAATGTCAAGGTCGGTGAAATTGTAAATTTGCCTTCCGGCAGAGTCTTCAATTTTGCTGATGAGGAAGATAACTATTTTGCCGTAATGGAAAAGTAATGGGTTGAAAAAATATAACGGGTATCTGTATAAGAGGCTCGTCCGAGTTCAAGAGTATAGAAGTATGATGAAGTCGCCGGGATCGGCGACTTTTTTTGCGTTCAACGATAAGGGTGGTGCGCAGGAGCACACGCTGCCATTATACTTTCAGACTGTATTCGCTATAATGGATACAGTGATTTAGGAAAGGGATGTAATTATGAAGAAAGTCATCATCATCGGATCAGGGATCCTGGGGGCATCAACAGCATATCAGTTAGCGAGAATGGGAGCAGAGGTCCTAATCATAGATCGTCAGGATCAAGGGCAAGCGACGGATGCTGCGGCTGGCATTATCTGTCCCTGGCTATCGCAAAGGCGCAATCAAGCTTGGTACCAGCTGGCTAAGGCCGGTGCGCGTTTCTATCCCGGGTTGATCCATGAGCTGGAAAGCGAAGGAGAGACAGATACCGGCTATGCTCAGGTTGGTGCTCTTAGCATTCATGCGGATTTGGACAAAATCAGAAAGATGGAGGAGCGGGCACATCAACGAAAAGCAGATGCTCCGGAAATCGGTGAAATCACCCGGTTGAATGAAACAGAAACCCATGAGCGGTTTCCCTTGCTGGCAGAAGGTTATCAATCGGTTCATATTAGCGGTGCTGCAAGGATAGACGGTCGTGCGCTGCGTGATGCGTTAATCCGATCCGCGCAGAGAAACGGGGCTGTCCTGATCAGCGGGGATGCCTCGCTGGTGTATCAGGCAAACCGAGTAACGGGAGTAACGGTCGGGACGGATCGTTTCGAGGCTGACCAAGTCATTGTTTGTGCAGGCGCTTGGGCAAACCAACTGCTCCAGCCCCTAGGTATTCATTTTAAGGTGAGTTATCAAAAAGCTCAGATCATGCACGTGAAAATTCAGGGTGAGCAAGAGACAGGCAGCTGGCCTGTAGTCATACCGCCTACAGATCAATATCTGCTCTCTTTTGATAAACAGAAAATCGTGATAGGCGCGACCCATGAAAATGAAATTGAAGGTTATGATACTAGAGTAACGGCAGGCGGTATGCAGGAAATCCTCAATAAAGGGCTTGAATTAGCACCGGGTTTAGCCGACAGCACTTTTCAAGAGGTCAGGGTGGGTTTTCGTCCGTTTACGCCCGGATTCCTTCCTGTGATAGGCGTTGTTCCGGGTTGGAAAGGGCTTATAACGGCAAACGGACTTGGAGCGTCCGGACTCACCATGGGACCCTTTATAGGAAGCCAACTGGCAAAGTTAGCACTAGGAGACACGCTCGATATTGATCTACATGACTATGATCTGCGCAAAGCGATGGATTGATAGACTAAGGCATCAGACAGCTACTGGCATTGGGCCAGCGCTTCCTTCTCATATCGGCTCTGTAGTGTAGGAAGAGGATTTAGCTCGTGTTTATCGAATGGATAATAGGTAGATGATAACGAACTAAGGAGACTGACGCTATTTTTCTTCTATTAGCTCTCATTGGGGTAATCCAATTTGTGAGCAGTGGTTAGTAGCCGCCCAACTGGGCGGCTTTTTACTATTAAGGAGCGTTAGTGACAGTCAGCCTAGACGGTGGTCAATGATTGCTTCAGCCGACTCGTTTTAATTTTACCGAATAAGAACCGTACGAGCGGTCCCATGATAAGGAGCTGAAGCGGGAAAGCAAAAACAAAATTTTTCAAGAATATGGCGAAATAACTTCCAAGCAAGGGCTCTCCTGCGAGGTGATGGGAAAGGTAAGCTGAAACTAATCCATACATAGACATAAAGAAAACCATCCCCGTCACCATACAGAATGACATTGCCAATATCGTAATCATTTTACCGGACTTATGGCGCGTTATCGAAAACACGATTCTCTGTGCTGTTGGACCGACTATAAACAGTTCCAGTAAGAAGGCAATGATAAAGCCCAGTACGAATTGACTGATTATGGCGATGAATGAAACTTCACCAATTAATCCGTTCGTGATTACATTGTAGGAGGTCATCATGATGACCATCCCGATGCACATCATCAACCCAAAATAAAAATGCTCTTTCTTTGTTACTGGCAATTTCATCATCCTCTCTCATTTACCTTTGTAATTATAGAGATGAGGGAAAGTCTCTCGTAAGTGACAGATTTGTGAACGTTTTCTGTAGCCGGATACCAGGTGCGCACTATGAGGGCGATCATCAAGGTGTCTTTTTTTGTGTTTTCCTATAGAACAGCGGATGAATTAATGGGCATTGAATAGTCCTAAAGTTTCAATAATGGAGCATATTCTGGTTGAAAAGTAATATAAAGAGGAGCAGAAGCCCTCATTGGAATTATGGACCTGCGGCTGATGTGCGGGACAATCATATCGTGATAGGGTAAGAGGCAGGATAAGACCATCATTGTAAGTGGAAACCAGCGATGCGCGTCGGATCCTTCTTTTTTATCAAGAAATGACCGAATTACGATTATGGTCAATCAGTATTGTCTGTGCTTCATTCAGCCCTATCCTAAGGGCAAATACAAAGAGAATTATGGGATAATGGAGGGAAAAACCATGACACAAACGACACCGGTGCCTCAACCTAAAACCTTCGGACCGCTGGGTAATCTGCCCCTGCTGGATTCAGCGGCTCCGATCCAATCGCTTGTAAAGGTCGCCTCGGAATTCGGGCCGATCTTCCAGTTTCAGTATCCCGGGGGGCGCAAGGAGCTGTATGTCTCCGGCCATGAGTATGTTAAGGACGCGTGTGACGAGAAGCGTTTTGATAAACGAATCTGGGCACCACTGCAGAATGTCCGCCCCTTTGCGGGGGATGGATTGTTTACGAGCGCGACGCAGGAGCCCAATTGGAAAAAAGCTCATAACATTCTGTTATCCAGCTTCAGCCAGCGTGCAATGCAGGGATATCATACGAAGATGATTGATATTGCCATGCAGCTTATCCAGAAATGGGCACGGCTCAATCCGGATGAAACAGTGGATATTCCTGCCGATATGACACGCCTGACACTCGATACAATCGGCCTGTGCGGGTTTAATTATAGGTTTAACAGCTTTTATCGCGAAGACAATCATCCATTTATCGACAGCATGGTGCGTTCACTTGATGAAGGCATGAACCAGCTTCACCGGCTGGGCATTCAGGACATGTTCATGATTAAGAAGAAACGTCAGTTTCAGGAGGACATTCAGTCGATGTTCTCGCTTGTGGATGAGCTTATTCAAGAGCGCAAGGCGCATGGCGGCGAGGAGGGAGATTTGCTGGCGCACATGCTGGAGGGCGTGGATCCTGATACAGGCGAGCGGCTGGATCATGAGAATATCCGTTATCAGATGATCACATTTCTGATCGCGGGGCACGAGACCACAAGCGGGCTGCTTTCCTTCGCGATCTATTTTCTGATGAAAAACCCGGATAAGCTGCGCAAGGCGGTAAGTGAGGTGGACCGCGTGCTGAAGGATCCAGTTCCTTCGTATAACCAGGTGCGGGAACTCAAATACGTCCGCATGGTTCTGAGCGAGTCACTTCGGTTATGGCCGACTGCGCCTGCCTTTTCGTTATCTGCAAAAGAGGATACCCGTATCGGTGGAACCTATCCCATTAAGAAAGGGGATAGTGTGACGGTGCTGATTCCCGGACTCCACAGAGACGCGCGCGTATGGGGAGACGATGTGGAGGCATTCGAACCGGAGCGCTTTGAAGATCCGAGCAAGGTGCCGCATGACGCGTACAAACCGTTTGGCAACGGACAGCGTGCTTGTATCGGCCAACAGTTTGCACTCCAGGAGGCCACCTTGGTGCTCGGGTTGGTTCTCAAATATTTTGAACTGGTCGATACCCAGCATTATGAGCTGAAAGTCAAGGAGACACTGACCCTGAAGCCGGATGCATTCCACATTAAAGTCCGTAACCGTAAGGGAGGGGCAGCCCTCTTGATTCCAGGAAGTGTTGCTGTGCCCGAACAGGAACAGAGGGAATACGCCCAGTCCGACAGGATTGCGGATAACGCTCATCATACGCCGCTGCTCGCGCTGTACGGGTCCAACTTGGGCACGGCTGAAGGCATTGCCAGAGAGGTGGCTGATGCAGCCAAGTACCATGGATTCGACAGTCAGGTAGGTGCACTGGACGACTTCGCTGGAAATCTTCCGAAGGAAGGCGCCGTTGTGATTGTAACCGCCTCTTATAACGGTCAGCCGCCCTCCAATGCCAAGGCTTTTATGGAATGGCTGGAGAATGCGGCTGAATCCGAAATACAAGGCGTTCGGTATACGGTTTTCGGCTGCGGGGATCACAACTGGGCCAGCACCTACCAACGGATTCCGCGCCAAATTGACGAACTGCTGGCAGCCAAAGGGGCACAGCGCCTGCTTGCGCGCGGTGAGAGTGATGCGAGCGGCGATTTTGAACGTGAAGTTGATGAATGGACGGAACATGTATGGCCCGATCTGATGCAGGCGCTGGGACTGCCGGTCATGGCCAGCAGCAAGCCGAAGCGCAGCGCCTTGTCTGTTGAGTTCGTTCAGGGAGGGGCAGCCATTCCACTGGCAGAAACCTATCATGCCGTCACCGGGCACATCGCGCACAGCCGCAACTTGCAGCATGCCAATAGCGGACGCATCACACAGCATATCGAAATATCGCTGCCGGAAGGAACGAACTATGCAGAAGGCGATCACATGGGCATACTCCCAGTCAATCCGGAGAGTCTGGTGAAGCGTGTGCTCCGCAGATTCCACTTGGACGCCGCGGCACATCTGGTCTTGTCCGTTCAAGGAAGAAGCAGCGCCCATTTACCGGCAGGGGTTCCCGTGCGTCTGGACGATCTGCTGCATCGCAGCATCGAGCTGCAGGAGACGGCCACAAGGGCTCAGATTCGGGAGATGGCAGCCTGTACGGTATGCCCGCCGCATGCCAAAGAGCTGCAGAGTCTGCTCGCGGAAGACACTTATCAGACCGAGGTATGGGCTAAACGTCTCACCATGCTGGAGCTGCTGGAACGGTATGAAGCCTGTGAGTTGCCTTTTGAACGCTTTCTCGAGCTGCTGCCAGCACTCAAACCGAGATATTATTCGATTTCCAGCTCTCCGAGAGTCAGCTGGACCCAAGCGAGTATCACAGTCAGTGTCGTGCGGGAAAGCGCTTGGAGCGGTTATGGGGAATACCGGGGCATTGCGTCCAATTATTTGAGCCAGTTGGAGACGGGCGCAGAGGTGTTGATGTTTATCCGTTCGCCTGAATCGGGCTTTGAACTCCCGAACAACCCAGCCACCCCGCTCATTATGGTCGGGCCCGGCACCGGTGTGGCACCGTTCCGGGGATTCATTCAGGCCAGACAAATCCTTCGGGCAGAAGGACAGAAGCTGGGTCCCGCGCATTTGTATTTCGGCTGCCGGAATCCGGAGCACGATTACCTCTACCGAGAGGAGTTTGAACAGGCAGCCAGAGAAAACCTGGTAACTCTTCATACTGCCTTCTCGAGAGTGGAGGGTACGGAGAAATGCTATGTCCAGCATTTGTTGATACAGGATGGGGAAATGCTGCTGTCACTGCTGGAGGATGGAGCGAGAATGTACATCTGCGGTGACGGCTCCCGGATGGCGCCTGAGGTTGAACAAACGCTGATTGTATCCTATCAGGATAAATACGGCGTGGACGCAGATGAAGCTGCCTCCTGGTTATCCAGGCTGGAAGCGGAGGGCCAATATGTAAAGGATGTTTGGGCAGGTTGATCTCCGCTGCGAAGGGCAACGACTCTTGACATAACGAGACGAGGCTGTCGAATGCGGTTAGTCAAGGACAACAACGAACAGGTATATGTAGCCGCGATATTCGCGGCTTTTTTTGCTAAACTGAAAAGGAGGGAAAAAGTTCGGAAGAATAAGGGATGCTGCAATTTTTAATTATTGTTTATGATAAGATTAATTTTCGACAGGGACCCGTGCTTTGCGGTTATTGCCAGTTCATCTTGTCGATATCGAAACGATTCAGAAGGAGAGTGTAACTTGTGAGCGAAACCTGTGTACCGACGGGCGTGGGGGTAAAAGAGACCGGCTTTGGATATACGTTGTCCTTAATCGGCGGTAAGTACAAAATGATCATTATGTACTGGCTGTCTGAAAATAAAGTGATGCGTCATAATGAGCTGAAACGAAAAATCGGCACCATATCATATAAAACGCTAAGTGTCATGCTAAAAGAGCTGGAGGCGGATCATTTAATCGTTCGCACGGAATATCCCCAGGTTCCGCCCAAAGTGGAATACACATTATCAGAACGCGGACTTACGCTCATTCCGCTGTTAAACATGATGTGTGAGTGGGGAGAGAAGAACAGCAGCCTGCCACTGGATGCTGCGCAGCGGCAGGCTTCAAATTTGTGTTGAACATACGGCTGGATGAGAGCGATCTTTACAGGCTGTCAATAAAATTCAAGTACTCTCGCACATTTGTCTCCAGATCGCTTGAAGCCGACTCAGCATTTACACCAGGCTCCGTTTCTTTACCATAATACGCAAAGAACGAGCGATAATTCGCACGGCAGTATAGGAAGGTTGTTTCGAATGGTGTCAGTAACTGTTCAAGTGTATAGCGATATTTTCCCTCTTCACGATAATCCTCTTCTTTGATTCCAGCTGTTACAGCCAAAGCCGTTTTGCGATCCTTTAATTTATCTCCTCCACCTGAACCATAAGCCCAGCCGTAAGCAAAAACATCGTCAAGCCATTTCTTAAGAAGTGGCGGACAATTGAACCAATAGACAGGGAACTGCAGGACGAGGCTGCCATGCGTTTCAATTAATTGCTGCTCTTTCTCTGCATCAATGTTTCCGTCAGGGTAAGCCTTATGCAGTTCGTGTACCGTATATTTGTCCGGATATTTCTGGAGTTCCTCCACCCACCGCTGATTAATGACGGATGTTTCTATGCTTGGGTGTGTGACGATTACAAGTGTTTTCAATGATTTGTCCTCCTTCAGGATGATTACTTCCTGAGTATAATGGGTGGACTTCGAATACGTAAGTATGCACTTTTACTACAGGTACTTACCAAAAGGTGAGTGTTACTCTAAACTCTAGTATTTCTCAATGATCCACGCTTTTAGGTTTTAAATTTATTTATAGTATAATGGTGATTACTCTACAGGATGGATATAGGAAAAGAGGGACTAGATGCCTACGATACTGGTTGCTGACGATGATCCGAACATTCGCGAGCTCGTCTGTTTATTTCTGAGAAACGACGGCTTCACAACGGTTGAGGCACGGGATGGCAAGGAAGCACTGGCCGTTTACGGTTCAACACCCGTCGATTTGGTTGTGCTCGATATTATGATGCCAATTATGGATGGCTGGACGCTGTGCAAGGAGCTGCGAAGAGCTAATCCGGATCTTCCGCTGCTTATGCTGACTGCAAGAGGTGAGACATGGGAGAAAGTGAAAGGATTCGAACTGGGAACGGATGATTATTTAACGAAACCGTTTGATCCGTTGGAGCTCACGGTTCGTGTCAGAGCATTACTGAAGCGATACAAGATTGGATCCACTCAGACGGTCCACTTTGGCAACATCATTCTGGATCGGCAGACATACAAGGTGACGAGAGGGACAGAGTCGCTCACGCTGCCGCTGAAGGAATTCGAGCTGCTCTATAAGCTCGCTGGAACACCCGGACAAGTCTATACGCGCGAGCAGCTGATTGATCAAATCTGGGGAATTGATTATGCCGGAGATGATCGAACGGTAGACGTACATATTAAGCGACTGCGTGAACGGTTCGCGGAAACGCCCGATTTTCGGATCGAGACGGTGCGCGGTTTGGGGTACCGGCTTGAGGTTTACGAATGATCAAAACGTTATATATTCGTGTGGTCCTGACATTTTTGGTCTCTGTCATCGCCGGCACGGTCATTTCTTTTTTTATGTCTACTTTAATATTCGAGGATAAACTGAACGAAAATGCTCGGATCAATTTGCGTAACTTCGCCCAAGACATCGTGCAGATTTACAAGATCCTTCCATTACATGAAGCGGATTCATTCGTAAGCGGAATGAAGCAGCTCGATTCCTATCATATTCGAATTTACGAAGCATCGGGACAGTTCCAGTCCTATGGTAAGTATCATGAAGATCAGCCTGCCGCTGTGTCGACGGAGCAGCTGCAGAAGGTATTGGGAGGAGGCGTTGTTCAGGACACTCCGAATGGTATTGCTACGGTCCTCTTAGGGCTGCCCTTGAAAACGGAAATGGGAACGAAAGCGATGTTTCTGGAAACGCTCGCCCCACCATCCTCCTCTTTTGTTGTCAAGTGGGCGTTGATCTTTGCATCTTGTTCGTTGATTGTAGGGAGCATCTTGATTTTGATTGCTTCTATATTCCTGGTTAGACCCATCAAAAAACTGACAAAAGCGACCAAGCGAATCGCCGCTGGAGATTTTAACGTCAAGCTTAATATCAAGCAAACAGGGGAGCTCGGGACGCTGGCCCGCAGCTTTGAGGACATGATGCGTGATCTGCAGCAGCTGGAGCAGATGCGCAGGGAATTTGTGACAAACGTGTCGCACGAGGTTCAATCTCCGCTCACCTCGATATCGGGGTATGCTCAAGCGCTGAAGCAAGTGAATCTCGCCGATCACGAACGAAGTCGTTATCTTGATATTATCATCGCTGAGACAAAGCGGATATCCAAAATGAGTGACAGCCTGCTCAAGCTGAGTGTGCTTGAATCGCAGTCACAGCAGCCCCGGCTGGTCACACTCAGTCTGGATGAACAGATCAGAAGGGTCATTGTGGCCCTCCAGCCGCAGTGGTCTGCCCGCAATATTCATTTTGAGCTTGAGCTGCAGAATGTGAAAGTAACGGCTGATCATGACCAATTGAATCAGGTGTGGACAAATATCCTCAGCAATGGCATCAAATTTTCCAAGGATGGCGGCGGCGTGATTCACGTCAGCATCAAGCTGGATGTCAAAATTGTAATCGTCCGAATCTCCGATACAGGCATTGGGATTCCTCTCGAAGACCAGAAGCGCATATTTGAGCGTTTTTTCAAGGCGGATCGTTCTCACAGCCGCAAGTATGATGGCAGTGGTATGGGACTTGCTATCGTTAAACAGATTGTATCGCTTCATCAAGGTGATATCGTTGTGGAAAGCGAAGTTGGTCAGGGAACGACCTTCATCGTTTCATTGCCAATCACTCCACCCACCGATATTTAGACATACAGGAGAGATGAATGTACAGAACAGAATATACACTGGATTATGGTTTAAACCGAATTTTCAGGCCACGTTTCACATACAAGCTTCCTTGTATGTGAAACGTGGCCTTTTTGTTGTTAGTTCATACTCCGTTCATATTGTCGTCATGGTGAGGACATCTTGGTTGGTTAGGCTTGCATTAACGGCTTGTTACGGCCATTAAACAGATGAGCATAGGAGCAGACACACAATCGTTATAGCCATGGAAATCCAATGAGCCGCAGCAGCAATGAATGATTCACGACAAACAGTTCAAGACAGGAGAAGATGAGAGTGACGCAACCAGAGGAAAAGAAAGCGAAGAATGGATCGAGGGCCAAGAAAGTACGTAACATTATACTTAAAATATTAGGAGCAATCGTAATCGCCATTGTTCTGTTTCTAGGTATTGTTTATATCACGAATGTGATCAGTAGCAACTCAGAGGCGAAGAAGATAGAGCCATACGGCCAGCACGTGTCTGTAGACGGGAAAAATATGAATGTGTACATTCAAGGCGAAGGCAAGGAATCAATCGTGCTTCTTCCCGGTTATGGAACAGCAGCACCAGCGCTAGATTTTAAGCTGCTTATTGATGAATTATCTCCATTTTACAAAGTTGTTGCAGTTGAGCCTTTCGGCTATGGATTGAGTGATGGAACTGTAAAAGAACGAACCGCAGAAAATATCGTAAGTGAAGTTCATGAAGCTCTACAGCAGCTTAATATTAACAAATATATGCTTATGGGCCACTCCATTGCAGGCATTTACGGCATTGATTATGTGAACAAATATCCGGATGAGGTAACTGCATTCGTCGGAATTGACAGCAGTGTTCCAACACAACCGGGTATTGATGCCAAATTACCTACAAAAATGTTCGGATTTATTAAAAAATCAGGTCTCCAAAGATTAGTGGTTAAATTTGGTGGTGACCCTTATGCTGGACTCCCATTTGATGATCACACCGTCGAGCAGATGAAAATGCTGTCAAATAAAAACTCAAACAGTTCCACGATGTTGAATGAGATGGATCATATTTCTTCCAATTTTAAAGGGGCTCAAGGTTTAACCTTCCCCAAAGATCTTCCTCTTCTTCTCTTTGTACAAGGGAATAATGAAGACGTACTAGGATGGATACCTCTGCATGAAGGGCAGATCAAAGACTCGGTACATGGAAAAGTAATAACAATGGATGGCGAGCATTACTTGCACCATACTTTATTTAAAGAAATAGCTGAAGATGTTAGAACCTTTATGAACGAAGCGAAGTAAATGTTCTGAAAAAGTCCACTCGTGATTTCACAGATGTGCATTAATGAATGTGAGAAACCGTCCCGTGGGGCGGCTTTCCACAGTTTGTCCATTTCGGCTGATATCCGTAATGAAAGAGAGGGTTACATATGAGATTATTTGAAATACTTTTAGTTCTATCCTGTTTCGCTTTACTCGTAGATCTATTGTTTATTAAAAGAAGTGCAAAGAAAACAGGATTGGGTTTGGCTATAGGAAGTAGCGTGATATTTGTAGTTCAATTGTTGGTTGAAGGATACAGATGGCAATTACTTCTGGTATATATCATGACGGCTCTATTCATACTCATCGTTTCATTCAGGCATTCAGGTAAGATGGTGAATCTAAAAATAGGAAAGCTGTTGAAATATAGTTTATCTTCCCTAATCGTCATTCTGCTTGTGGGTTCTACCGTCTTGTCTGCATACTTACCTGTTTTTGATTTGCCGGAGCCTGATGGCCCAGAGAAAGTGGGTACTCAAACCTTTCATTTTACGGATCAAAACAGAGATGAAGTTTTAACTGAAGATCAAAGCGATAAGAGGGAGCTAATGGTTCAAGTTTGGTACCCTACTGAAAATAGGAATAACAACAAGCGTGGAACTCTTTTTCCAAGTGATACAGAAATGTTCAAAAAGTATATTCAGAGCTTCTCTACTTCTTTAAAGCTGCCCGCCTTTGTGCTCGACTACTGGAAGTATAATAGAACCAACTCGTATGAAAATGTAGAAATATTGCCTTCTACAAGCCCTTATCCCTTGGTACTGCTATCTCATGGCATGGGAACCAGTCGAGTTTTACAGGCATCACAGGCCGAGAATCTGGCCAGTCATGGTTTTGTCGTAGTCACAATCGATCATACGTACAGCACCTTTGCTACCATTTTTCCGGATGGCCGTGTAACGGATTATAAAACAAAGATGACAACCATAGATGATCGTACAAAAATCGGGAATATATGGACAGAAGACGTAGAGTTTATACTAGATGAAATCGAAAAGCTAAATTTAGGTGCAATTGAAAGTCAATTTAAAGGGAAGATCGATTTAAAAAACATAGGCGTGATGGGGCATTCTTTTGGGGGTGCAACGGCGTTTAATACAACTTATTTAGATCAAAGAGTCAAGGCCGGGGTCAATATGGACGGGTCACTAAATGAAGTGGAAAATAGAGATGATATAAACAAGCCGTTTATGTTCATCAGATCGGGAGGTTTTAAAGACTGGTTAGTCAATTTTGAAAATGATAGAAATTCGGATAATGAAGTCAATAAATTTCTCTCAGATGAGCTGCACATTATGAAAAATGTTATCGAACATGGGGGAAATGTGATTTATGTAGAAGGAACGCAGCACTTCAATTTCACGGACCTTCAATTCTATTCGGAGTTAATTAAACTGTCGGGGATAACAGGAGATATCAATGGTAAAAGAGGATCAAGCATTGTTAATCAATATGTACTCGATTTCTTTAATAAACAACTAAAAGGAACGGGTGGAAATCTGATTCAGGGACCGAGCGACATGTATCCAGAGGTGAAATTTATAGACCCGGAAGAACTCTAATCAACCAAAACATTTAAACTCAGAATGAGAAATACACTTCAATGGTCTATCTCAATGCCTTTGCAGTATATGACCAGACGGGTATTTGTATTAATCACACCGTGGTCAGCGGTAAGAATGAGGTCATCTTGCCAGAGAACGGACGTATTGTATTTGCAGGTGAGGCTGGCTCCCAATTTGAAATTTCATTAAACGAGTAAGAATATGGGAAAACACAAGTGAAGATATGTTTGCATTAGAAGTCGCGAGAAATCGCGGCTTTTTTCCGTTTGCCTGCGGAACTGGACTAAAGTCGGGGCTCCAATCTCATTCCCAGGCCTAATGTTAGCATTCTTTCAGGGTGATATACTGAACAGGACTTCGGATTTGCAGCGGAAGTGGAATCGTAAAGATGGAAGGACTGGAGATACGTTATGCAGAAAAAAACAGGTTTGTTGATCGTTGCGGTGGGTGTGCTGCTGCTGATTATTACGATGAACCCGATAAAAATCTTTTCGGGTATCAACTTCGGCTTTTCATTGGATACTCAAGAAATCAGCGAAGGGCAGACCTTCGACGCGAACGATTTCCGTCACTTGAACCTTCACACAGGAAGCAGTGATATCCATTTCGTTCAAGGGAATACCGATCAGATTAAGGTTAGCCTAGACGGAAAAGTAAGTCCAAAGTGGGCGGATCAAGTGAAGCTGAAGGCAGAACCAAACGGTGATACGCTGGAGCTTGGGATAGATGTACCCCAAGGTATCGACGTGGGCGTACGGATCATGCATCTGGATCTGACGGTGGAGCTGCCGGAGAAACAATGGGCATCCGCCGAGATTGACAGCAGCAGCGGCGATATCGAAATCGCGCGATTGCAGGGAGATTCGGTTACGATCAAGGCAAGCAGCGGTGATGTCGACGTGCAGCAAGTGAAGGGCGGCGAATGGGTCGTACACACCGGCAGCGGTGACATTAAAGCCGAGGAGATTGCTGCTGATTCGATCCTGTTGGAGTCAAGCTCCGGCGATATATCGGCCGAACGCTATGAGGCTTCGGAGTTAAGCTTTCAGAGTGGCAGCGGCAAGGTCGAACTGAAGGGCGGAGAATCAGCGATACAAGGAAAAACGGGATCCGGAAGTATACTTCTTGAAGCGGACGGGATCATGCATGAAACCGATCTTCGATCAGGCAGCGGCCGTGTGACCATCGATCTCGCTAAAGAGCCTTCCTCGCTGGAAGTTGATTTTGAAGGAAGCTCCGGCAATTGGGATTTGAAGTGGGACGGAATCCGTTATGAGGGTAATGACCAAGACGAGAACCGATTAAAGGGAATGTTCGGCAATGGCGGCGTGATATTAAAGGTTCGCACAGGGTCCGGAAATTTCATATTGAAATAACGAATGAGTGCTCATTTGGTTTGCAAAAAAGTAGAGACATCCGGGATCGGATGTCTTTTTTGCTCGCATGGAATCGACAGCAGCCCGTATAATGGAGAGGGTTTCGCCCTAAGCCTGACGCCATCGAAACTCCATCCGAGAAGAATACATTCTTTGAAGGATATGGAAAAAGGATAATAAATGAGCAGGAATACACGTACTTTGAAGAAGGACTGTATGCATTTTTCTAGCTTAAACCTGGTGAACTGGACATGGGACCAGGTTCAATATTATAGTTAAAAGAATGAAGTTAACGAACGTTAGTTTTAATAGCAGCTGCTGAATTTCTTCTGTATGAAGTGGCGCAACATTTTACTAAACGTTACATAAGTGAGGGAGGACATATATGGAACAACCCCGCATTTGGCCGGATCGGTTCAAGCGATTTTTTCTGAACAACAAGTTTGTACTTCTGCTGCTCATTCTGCTTCTGGCGGGAGTCAACATACTGGTGCTGAGCAAGATTTCATTTGTGCTGCACCCGCTCGCCGTGTTGATCAAGACGATCGTATTGCCGATCATACTGTCCGGAATACTGTATTATCTGCTTAATCCCCTTGTGGATATCATGGAAAAGAGGAATATCAAACGCGGATGGTCCATACTTATCCTGTATTTGGCTATTGCGGGTATACTGACGGTGGTCGTGCTTGCGGTCATTCCGGTGCTGCGCAATCAAATTACGGGACTGATTGACAATTTCCCGAGATATAGCGAGAATGTTAGGCTGCAATTCGAGGAGCTTACGGGCAGTCAGTTGTTTAGTCAGCTTCAGGATGCAGTGAGCATTAACTCTCAGGATTGGTGGAATACCCTTACTCAGAAAGCTACGGAAATATTCAACCATACATGGGCCAGAGTGGGCGGGTTCCTGGGGGCTTTTACCGAGATTGTGTTGTCGATCGTGACGGTGCCATTCGTTCTGTTTTATATGCTGAAAGACGGCAAAAAGCTGCCGCAGAAGATTTTGTCTTTCCTGCCAACGAAGAGCCGTTCCGGCATATTCCACGTACTTCAAGACATTAATCACCAGATCAGCTCGTTCATCCGTGGACAGATTATCGTCAGCTTTTGTATCGGTATTTTGCTCTATATCGGTTACATGATCATTGGTCTGGACTATGCACTTATATTGGCCATCATTGCCTCGTTTACGAGTATCGTACCTTATCTGGGGCCAGCGATCGCGATTACACCAGCGCTGATTGTGGCTCTGGTTACTTCTCCCGTGATGCTGCTGAAGATGGTGGCAGTCTGGACAATCGTACAGTTGATCGAAGGCAAATTTATCTCACCACAGATTATGGGCAAAACGCTTAAAATTCACCCGATCACGATTATCTTCGTTATTCTCACATCGGGTAATCTGTTTGGTGTCGTCGGCATTCTGCTGGCCGTTCCCGGGTATGCGGTGCTTAAGGTTTGCGCAACCCACATCTTTAAATGGTTTAAAGACACATCAGGGCTATATGATTCACCGCCAAACCATCTGAAGTAATTGAACTCCCGTCCAACGGCGATCAGCCGGAAGGCGGGAGTTTCTGCTTCATGAACAATGATCATAGTATCAACGTTCTCGTAAATATCTCAGCACAGCCAGATCTGAACCGTTGACTTTGTCCTTAGGGCAACGTGTACATTGTAATGGAACAAAGATTCGGACTTGAAGCGTTCATCCGTATACCAACAAAAAGAATGAGGTGATCCCATGCTGTCCATCGGAGAATTCTCGAAAATATGCGAAGTATCTACCAAAACGCTTCGATATTATGCGGAGATCGGATTAATTCTTCCCGATGAGATTAACCCGGAGAACGGTTACAGGTATTATTCCATCAGTCAGCTCAAAAAGATGCTTTTTATCAACCGTTTGAAATCCTATCATTTCTCCCTGGAAGAAATTAAAGCTATTCTGGAACGGGAAGAAGATCCATCTGAAGAACTGCTCTGTGCAGATCTATGTCGTAAGAGAAGGGAGATGCTGGAGAAGCTGAATGCTATAGAACACACTTTGAAATTAATGAGTCTTGATATCTCAAATTTAGAGAAAGGCGTCCCCCTGATGTCGTACCTCGACAGCATTGAAGTAGAACTCGTTGAAACCCCGTCCATCCGAATTCTTAGTATGCGTCAGATGATAAGAGGTGACGACTACGCTCTAGGATATGGAACATATTTCGGGAGTTTGTACGAACAGATTGCAACTGAAAAACTCACCTTGCTGGGTACGCCCATGACGATTTATCACAGCTCTGATTACAAGCCTGACGGCAATGATACCGAGTTTGCCATCCCGATCGAGGAGACGGTAGACGGGACGCGAGATTTGTCTGGAGGTCTATGTGCGAAGTCTGTCCTAAAGGGCTCATATTCGGAGCTGACGTCGGTATATGCAACCCTTATGGAATGGGTTGAACGCGAGGGATACGAATTGGAGAATTCGCCATATGAAGTTTATATAACCGACCCTAAACGAGCCATGGGTTCTGAGGACTGCGTGACCGAGGTGTATTTTCCAGTGAAGAGAAGGAGGGGCTGATGATGCAGCATTATGAATGGCCAACCGGAGAATGGCAAACTGAGGATCCTGCAGTTTTGGGAATGGATGTAGGGAAGCTGTCAGAGCTTGAGTCTGCCATTAATTCCGGGTACAGCAATATAAACGGAATCGTGGTTGTGAGGCATGGGCATATTGCTTATGAGCGATATTACAATGGCTATGGCCCGGATGATGCGATTCATGTCGCATCCGTAACAAAAAGCATATTGTCTGCCCTTATTGGTATAGCCATAGATGAAGGATGCATTCAAACGGTGAACCAGAAGGTGCTGGATTTTTTCCCTGAGTATGCTCCTGATGCTATTGATCCGCAGAAGCAGGAAATCACAATACGCCATCTGCTGACAATGACGGCTCCTTATCCATTCGAGGACTGGCATGAACCCCTCGATAAGCTGTGCATGCAGCCTGACTGGGTGAAGTATACGCTGGATATGCTGGGGAAGGGCGGAGATATTGGTGCATTTAAGTATTCAACCGCTGGGGCGCATCTGCTGTCAGCCATTCTTACCCGCAGTACGGGACAAAATGCCCGCGCTTATGCGAACGAGAGATTGTTTAAGCCTATCGGCATGAACGTAATTCCGGATTACGGGATGACATCATTCGGGTTTGAGGATCTGTTTGGGAAGAACGTGAAAGGATGGGTTGAAGATCCCCATCGTCATTCCACGGGAGGATGGGGGCTTACGCTTCGTCCCCGCGATATGGCACGAGTGGGTCTCCTCTATTTGAACCGTGGCTTATGGGATAACCGCCAGATCATATCGGGGTCCTGGATTGACGAATCTACAACGATGAATCCCCATAACTACGGTTATTTATGGTGGCTGCGCGAAGAAGCCGGAGTACGTGCCAACCTGGCGCTAGGCGATGGCGGCAATGTGATTTGCTGTATTCCGGAAATGGAGCTGGTCGTAGCCATTGCCTCCGAGTTCATCATGAATCCCCGGGACAGGTGGGCACTGATTAAGGAATACATCATCCCGGCTGTTATAGACTAAAGGTAAGCGACAAATGGCCCCTATCTTGTTAAAAGCGAGGGCCATTTGTCGCTTATATTTGTTTATGTTGCTTCCCGTACCAATCCTTGTTTTAAGCGGTCCAGCTGCAGAAGATGATGCCGGTAGTGCATTTCAACAAGCAAAAACCATTCCTCCGCACACAGTCCACCGAATGACGGATGGGGCATTGTATTCTCTTTGGACATTTTTTTAAGGCTCGGTTCGATCTCCTTCATTCTCTGGATAACCGTGTGTAACCCTTGAATGAGCTGCTCCTTGCTTGCTGGCTGCTTCGGCGTATATTGTGGGGAAGGTGGAACATGAATTCGAATGGGCGGGAAGCTTCCTTGAGCAAATACAGCCGCACCAAGCTCGGTTTTTTCCGTTCGAGGAACCAAGGGATCTTGGCTTGGCATCAAGCATTGATCCAGATTACGAAGCTGCATATCAAGCGCCGAACTGATGAGATGTTGAACCATCTGTCCGATAGACCACTCGTTGTCACTTGGCACTTCCTTCAACTGCTCTATATTGAATTGATCCAGTTCGTGAATATAATGTGTCGCAGTTTCTTCAAAACGTTGTAATGCTTCTTTTGTTGTAATCATCATGGATCAGCTCCTTTAGTCTTCTTCTTATCTAAATATACAAAAACGCTACTGACACCATTATGTCAGTAGCGTTTTAACGTTTTTTCCAGTTCGTTTCTAACCCGATGTCGGAAGGATTCCGGCTCCAGCACAACCACTCCGGCTCCCCAGCCAAGCACCCAATGCAGCAATTCCTCAGGCTGCCGAACGCGAAGGTTCACCAGCAAACCTTCCGCTTGTTCCTCTATGGTGTCTATATAGTAGTTGTTCGATTCCCTTACCTTATCGGCAATGTCAGGTTGGACCCAGATGCGCACTCTGACGTTACGATCGTCTGGAGGCTGGTATACATCTAAATGAAAATCTGCTGGCAGCATAAATCTATCTTCCAGTTCGATCAGCTCCGTCATTCGGGACAACCGGAAATGACGGATATCTTGACGCAATTCACACCATGCAATGAGTACCCATGATCCTTGATGAAGCACAAGTCCATAAGGAGCAACCGTACGAACACTTTGGCGGTTCCCATTAGCTTCAGCGATTCTTTTGGAATAGTGAAAACTTATTTTCCTCTCCTCCAGTATTGTCCGGCGAATCACTTCCAAGTATGTCTTCTCTTGTATTCGTGTTTTATCTTCAGCGGTTGCTAGCAAACGAAAGCTCTTGCGAATCCGGGTTGCCTCACTGCGGATCGGTTCCGGAAGAATGGCTTCAATCTTCTTTCTAGAAGTGCGAGACTTACTGCTGTAGTGGGTATCGAACCACTGCTCGATAAAATCTGTCCCAATGAGTAACGTCACTGCTTCTTCCACCGTGAAACTGACAGGCGGCAGGAAATACCCCTCCATTAAGGAGTATCCCTGACCTGGAGCCCCTATCACGGATACGCCAGCTTCACTCAAAGCCTGAATATCCCTGTAGATTGTCCTCACGCTTGTTTCAAATATAGCGGCCAAATCCTCGGCTCGTAACACTTCGTTACGCTGCAGCTCAAGCACTATGGCTAATAAACGATCCGTTTTGTTCATTGCAATGCATCCTTTACCGAGAGATTCGCTACCTATTAAAATTCAAGATCCCCCTAATTAATAGGGTACCTTAAAAGATTGTTTATATGGCATCACTTCTCATTATTCTACTACAAATAGGCAAAAACTATAAATTAGCTGTTGATATTTCCAGATAGACAATTGGTGCGGATTGCATTTACAGGTGGGTAGTATTTTACGCTTATGACTAAAACGAGGCAGCCGCCCTTACACTTGGGTGGCTGCCTCGTTTTATGATGTAAGGTGTTTCTTTTTACTGAATGACTCTATCGGTATACACGAACGGGCAGGGAGGAGAGCATTTGTCCCGCTGCGGATGGAGTCAAGTTATCTTCAAGCTTAAAGCCTGGCACAGCTTCAATCCGAGAGAATTTATCCATGAAGAGGCCAATCCCGGTATTAGCCTCTAATCGGGCAAGCGGAGCACCCAGGCAAAAATGGGGTCCGTTGCCAAAGGTCAAATGCTGTTTGTTGTTGGGACGATGAATATCCAATGTGAAGGGATTATCAAATACCTCCTCGTCCATGTTTGCAGCGCTCATCCACGCAACAACCACATCGCCTTTTTTCAAATCAACCCCAAGCAAGTTGTTGTCCTGTTTGACGGTCCGATCCATTTTGGCAATATTAAACCGATAACGGAGCATCTCCTCCATGGTGTTAGGGAGCAGCTCGCGGTTATTTCGAACTTCCGCATAGATTTGGTTATTATCATACAGGAATGCATAGAATGTATTGGCTAACAGATGGCTTGTCGTTTCAATACCGGCACCTAAGATAAACATCGTGGTTCTTACGATTTCGTCATCGGTCAATCGGTCACCATCCACCTCGGCTTGAATCAAATCTGAAATAATATCGTCTGATAGGTTTGCTCTTTTCTGAACGATATGAGGGTAGAGATAACTGTAATACTCTTTAGCTGCGCGGCGTTTCAGCTCATTTACGCTTTCAGTATTTTCTTTGGGGATGGGAAGGAATAAATCGTATACCCATTGTTGAAACAATTGTCTATCCTGTGAAGGAACGCCGAGCAAGTCTGCGATCACGATCGTAGGCAGAGCGCTGGCAAAATCCTTAACAACATCAATGACCTCGGCTTCTTCCATCTCATGGATAAGTTCGTTCACGATCTCCTGAATCCGGGGCTCCCACAGCTTCAAGCTGCGAGGAGTAAATGCGGCAGAGAGCAGGGAGCGGCTTTTTCTGTGTTCCGGAGGATCTGTCATCAGGTTAAACTTGCCCATATGTTTACCCTCATCATTATCTGCGCCTACGCTGATGGTTGTGCGCATCCTCACATTGGAGAAGTGATCGTAGTCGCTAAGCACTCGCTTGACGTCTTGGTAACGGAAGACATTCCAGGTATCGGTTGCCTGATTATAGCTTACCGGTTCATTTTGCAGTTTGTGTTTGTACCACACATAAGGATTGAATTCCTCGGTTGGCGATTGAAATTGAGTAATTTCCTCTAAAGAGATAATTTCATTATTCATATCTTTCCTCCCAACTGCTAAATTTTAGTGGAGTTAATTTAACACATGTTATTTTAACATATATAAACAAGGGGAGAATCTTGCTAATGGCCTAAGACAAAAGGACCCTAATCGTCTTTATTTGTCGAGTTATGATTGAAGAACGAATTCGTAGGCTGTAAGCTTACTATATTCGTACAAAAAGAACATTGAATCTAATGGAGAGGTAAGAATACATGTACATTGAACTACTTATATTGATCCAGATCGAAATGGCTCCTAAGCATGGATATGAGATCAAGAAGGAAATACAACGGGATTTGGGTTATTTAACAGATGTTAACCACAATATGTTATATCCCACTTTGCGCCGATTTACGGAACAGGGTTTGATTACTAAAAAAATAAACGAACAGGATGGTAAACCCAATCAATTCGTTTATGAAATAACCGAGGCGGGTAAAACCAAAATTACGGATCTTATCAACGCATTTTCGGAGAAAGACGCCAAGCATCAAATCGAATTTCTCATCCGAGTGTCGCTATTTCAGCGCATTTCTCGGGATAATCAACTCCGAATATTAAACATGAGAAAAAAAGACCTGGAAGCGCTTTGGGAAGATCTTAAGAAACGGGAAGGCAAACACGTGGACGATTGGTACAGAAATGAAGTTCTGCAAGTTTCCATATCCCAAGTAAAGGGAGAAATGCTGTGGATTGATGAGTTGATTCGTAAGACGGACAGCTAGAGAGGCATCTTGAAGGCTTTTTGTATGAGAGGATAGAGGTTATGACTCAAAATGTATTCGTACGATAACGATAAGAGCAGAACAGCAGCAGGGAGGATTCAACATCATGGTAATACACAAAAAAGCAGCCATCCTCATTTTCGTATTTCTTGTATTGATATCTATCGTCTTACTTATTAACAACAAGACAAACCGGGTTAATCAAGAAACGAATGCAAAATACTACAGCGGTTTTATGTCCAATGTCATGACATTGAAGAAAGTTGTGGATCAAGCGGTCGATACAGACTCCGATCCTGAATCAACCGCAATCGCTATGTTTGACGTATTGTCCAATATCGCGTTCATTCATGATCGATTGAATCTGATGATGAATGAGACGACCCACGGGAATGAATATGCTTCCCTGAAGGATCAATTTTTGAGATTAAGAGATTCATATGAATCTCTTGTACGGAGTCAGCTAATGAAAAGGGACAGATCCGATTCCGAAGAAAAATTAAGCTTCACGCAGCAGCAGCTTCAACTCTTCATCAATGATCTGCCCAAAGAATACGAGAATTCTAAAGCGTTTTTCATTCTTCTTCATAAAGCGGAAGCGCATATTAAGCCATTAGAATACATGAACTTCCCTTAATGGATCTGACTCTAGTGATAGGAATCTAATCATTCAATCCTTTGCCATCAAGGATGTGCTGCACATGTTTCTCGACTCTTGACTCCCGCGTCTTGGCTTGTTTGGCTTGATTAATATAATGTACGTAAGCACGCTTGCGACCAGGGGTCAAGGCTTCAAAAGCCGTTTGCAGGCCTGGGACTTCATCGAATTTATGTTGAAGCTCTTCAGGAATGACAAGCTCATCATTCTTTTTGAAATCCACGGTCAAGCCGGCTTTTTCAATTTCGATGGCTTCATGAATATAGGCTTCCAAGACAGTTTCCATTTCGATGATCTGTTCAACATGGGTGAACCGAATTTGACGACCTGCTTGTACGTTTTCTGTCTGTTGAATAAGAATGCCGTGTGGATCCTTTAACAAAGCACCTTTGATAAACAGAACCGCACAATATTCCTTGAAGCCATGGATCAATATGATGTTCTTGTTCTGAAACGTGTAACAAGGATGCATCCACTTAAAGTCTTCGGTCAGCTGACAGTCCAGAATAATCTCCCTCAGCTTCTCGGATTCTGCCTTCCATTTCTTGATTTTACGCAGATATCCATCCACCTTAGGATTAGTATTCGTCATTAAGAAGCACTCCTTCATTTATCTCGCATCAACGTTCTATATGGCTTAATTGTAATGATTTTTAATGGATTGTACAGTTCCAGTCTCTATATATCAATATGGCCACGCCCTCTCCCTTATATAAGGGGGGGTATGCATTGTGATCAGAAGAAGCGGGGATTATAGTATAATGTACGCAATACGATGAAAATATCGTTTGGATTTTAGGAGGGAAGCCACATGGAGGTTTTTGCAGATTATTTGAAGGGCATTGACAACCCGGATCATCGAGCGCGAATGGAGGAAATCTTCGCCTGGATTGTTGGGAAGTTTCCGAATTTAAAGCCGAAAATCGCGTGGAACCAGCCGATGTTTACCGATCACGATACCTTTATTATCGGCTTCAGCGCATCCAAGCAACATATGGCCGTTGCCCCTGAAAAGGCAGGGATTGTCCGTTTCTCGGAGGACATAGTGCAGGCAGGTTATGACCACACGAAGGAACTGGTCCGTATCCGATGGGACGGCCCGGTGGACTATTCGTTACTTGAGAAGATGATCGAGTACAATATAGAAGATAAGGCAGACTGTTCTACTTTTTGGCGAAAATAGGGTAGTTTGGATGTCCGATGTAAGAAGCCCAATACCCGGCAAGACGTCTGGGCTATAGTGAAAAATAGTGATCATAGAAGAGCAGCAGACCTGCCCGTCTCTAACGGGTGGCAGGTCTGCTGCTCGTTGCATTATAGCGTTATTATTTGGTCCATGTACCGAGCTTATAAGCTCCATCAGCAAGCCTGTCGGTGTTCGCAAAATCAACCCCCGGACGGTTGGTTGAAGGGTCCAGGATGGCGATGGCCAGTTCATAGGTGCCGCTTGGCAGTGTGCTGGTAGAGATTGAGCCTGAGACTGTGTGCATTCCCGTTCTCCAGGTTCTCAAGTCCGCTGACGTGGATTGACGTGCCACGATGGTGCCCCCACTGCGAAGCTGAATTTCAACAGGCCAGTTGAACGGGAAGTGCTGAACGCCCTTGTTCTCCACGTGGATGGATACATCCAGTGTGCTTCCGTTATTCGCTTGCGGGTACGCTGCTTTGTTCACAACAAAGTGATAACCCATTCGTTTCTTAAGTATGTTCATATTGCCTTGCAATGGATTGCCCAGGGACAAGGAAGCTGGAGCATTCGGTCCCAGCCAGCTCGGTTTGCTGAGCTCCGTTTGCCGGAGCGTCTCATTAAAGCCGCTGCCTGTCGTAAGTGCAGCATTCATGCCATAGGCACCACCGTAAAATTCACCGCCAGAAACACGGGTGTCCCAGAAGTTGGCGTGATTGGGCTGCTGCTGACCGATATCGTCCCAATATCCGTTCTGTGTGCCCGTATACCAGCCCCATTCGGAATCGAAGCTCGGCTGATCGCCGAACACATCGTTGTACATGCCGAGAATGAGGCCTTTGTTATTATTCTTGGCCAATTCCACGCTCCGTCTGATCAATAACTGCGTATGATCCTCCTGAGCGGCAAAGGCATCAATATAGTGTTGAATGTACTGGTTGGATATGGAGTTTGGAGGGAATGCGCCTGTGTAGTTGCTTTCCCCGTTCGGCCCTACGTAGGGCCAAGTGTGAAATTCTGCCCAATGGCCCAGCGAACCGATCTGCACAAACGCAATCGGGCTGTCAGGCGTGTTGTAATGTGCAGCAATGGCCTCAATGGCAAGTTTGTGTCTCGCAATCAGATAGTCAGAGCTGTAATTCGGGGAGAAGCCCGTATTGTTGCCAGCTCCCATACCTCCGGTTGCATCTTGATAAGCGGTGCCGGGCGACTGTCCCAGACTGACCATATCGTTATACAGCCAATCGGGAATATCCCGGTGAGGCACGCCGGTAGGACTATCGAGAATAAAGCGCAGCACGACCTTGACGCCGCGGCTTTGCCAATAGCTGAAATGATTGGCCGCTTCGATGGCATCGAAATCATAGCTGCCTTTGGTCGGCTCCAGCTCCTTCCAGGTGACACCGACATAAACCAGACGGTGGTCCTGGGGATAGCTGGTGGATTTCGCTGAAGGAGCCCAGCCCTTGAACGGGTTGTTAAGCGGATCATTCAGCTCAGGCGGATAAAATTCGATCATATTTCCTCCGGGACTTCTCTCATTAATGGTATAGACGGGGAGTGATTGGTTCTGCGCCGGCAGCCGATTCACATTCGAATTGTTGTCGAGATACCCGATATTTACGGTACTGCCTACTGTGAGTCCAAGCGTGGAGAGTGGAATGGCTGCCTCGATTGTTGATGAGGTCCGTACATATTGCGAAGAAGACAGCGTGGATGACCAATCCCAATTCCAGCTGCTTCCGTCACCTGAATAACGGTATAGCGATTGATTCTCAAGCAGCCATTCAATCCCGGTTGTGCCCCAACCGTAGGCTTGATAACCAGTTGAAGCATTCCCGTCTGTATTTAGCCAGAAACTCCCCATGGTGGTGCTGAGACCTGAGCCTTCGACAAGTAAATAAAGGTTCACGTCATCGTGGGAAGCCTTTAAGACTCTGGCTGTCCCGGAATTGGTGGAGATTGCCGGAATACCTGCCCAATCGCTTGAGTCACCGTCTACGACGATAGATGCAGCTTCCGCAGTCGAAATAAAGGGTGAAACAGGGAACAAGGTAAGAAGAATAGCCGTCATCGTAACAAGAATAAATGTCAATTTCATTGAATTACCGCGTGTTTTCATCAAGAACCTCCTTACAATATGATGGGTTGCCTGTACAGCCGCATATCCAGCATTCTTCCAGCTTGGAAAATCAGTCTATTGGATTCGAAGCGCTCACCCCCTTTCATAAGCAGAATGTTCATGTACTATGAAAAAAGAGCACCGTGTCAGGGTGCTTGATCCTTGATTTGGCGCAGGTTGTTAAACCTGTACGTGTGTCGCCCCATACCTAAGTAGAGCTGCGTACGACCAAGCGGTTGGGCAGAATAACCTTCTTAGGCAGGAGAACGTTTCCGTTGATTCGGTCTAGTAAGTTATCGACAGCGACCATACCAATTTCTCTGGTTGGGATATCGATCGTGGATAGCGGAGGATTGGAATACTTGGAAACCTCGATATTGGAAAGTCCTATAACAGCCACTTCATGAGGAACAGAGATGCCGTTGTTGTACAAGCCATTGAGGGCCGCCATCGCCATCAGATCGCTGGCGGCGAAGAAGGCGGTAGGGTAATTCCTGGTTTTGCATAAATGATTGACTTTCTCGATACAGACCGCTTCATCCCACATGCAATCAATAACCCAATCTGAATTTACTGACAATCCGGCAGCATGCATGGTGGAATAGTAACCTCGATAGCGGCGGCTGTCTTTTAAGTTGCTTGTTAATCCGCTTCCCCCGATATAACCAATACGGGTATGTCCCTTCTCAATGAGATGGTTTACTGCCATAGAAGCTACATGGTAATGATCATAGCCCACATTGTCGATATCTCCGCGTTCCGTGTCAATGCCCACGATATAGGGGACCTGCTTGCGTATATACTCGTAAGTCTCGCTGTTCAAGGATTCCATAAGGATAAGGCCGGTAATCGGTTCACTGAAGGTGTTGAATAGAACCTTATTATCATTCAGCTCTATTCCTGTGCGAATAAAGGCAATGTTATATCCTGCACTGAGCAACCGCTCTTCCACACCCGATAGAATCGACATGAAATAAGGGTCGTTATATTTATCTTTTGTCACGCTCAGGATGCATCCGATTTTGATATGGGACTTGCTCTCGGCATCATCCTTGGGGGCAACCTTTCGCTTGGGGCTTGCGCTGATTTTATAGTTGAGCTGAGTAACGGCTTGCCATACCCTTTCTCGGGTTTCGTCGGTGATTTTATATTTCGTATCATTGTTTAGAACTCTGGATACGGTGGCAGTGGATACCTTGGCTAATTTAGCAACATCCCGAATCGTACTCATAAATAAACACATTCTCCTTTTAAGTTACTAATGATCACCATTTAGAGTTTATAGGAATGTTACATTCCAGACAATGATTACTCAAATCAGGATGTTTGTTACGTAATACTGTTACGTTGATTAATTTTGAGAATGTCTGCTATTTATAACTCATCATAACACATCTATGCCGCGCTATGTTACATGAAATTTTAAAAAAACGTAAATTTATATTGCAAGGTTAGGGGTGGGTGATATAACATGAGATTACTAAACAAAATGATAAAAATAGCAACAATAACGTAACAAATAACGTAACAAAATTCGTTAGCACATGGTGGGAGCTGATGCACATGAACAGAGCAGTGACGGTTTATCCGGCGATATCCGATGACATCTTAAGCAATCC
The DNA here is from genome assembly GCF_003184205.1 of Paenibacillus sp. Cedars. Taxonomy (NCBI): domain Bacteria; kingdom Bacillati; phylum Bacillota; class Bacilli; order Caryophanales; family Paenibacillaceae; genus Paenibacillus; species Paenibacillus sp. Cedars. Next base: position 2,968,986 of record NZ_CP020866.1, on the reverse strand, counting down.
AGGCATCGGTTTTACAGCGGCACCGGGGTTAATGGGGGAGCCGGACCGAATCTATGATAATCGGGGCGAAGAACATAACCAATATAAGTTCACCGAAAACGGCAGAACCTTCAATCATCCCGACAGCAAAGTGTATTTCTGCAGTGCACGCTGGAGGGACCTGGAAATCAGCAAAGGGGTTTTTCATTGGGAAGTGCTGGAGGAGAAGCTGGACTACGCCAAATCGATGGGCTGTACGGCTGTCGTTCGTTGTTCGCCCTATGCGTTAAGTGATGAGGATGATATCCCGGCGTGGTTTCGGGCGGAATATCCGGAGGAACCCGAATTTCCATTCTGGAGAGTAGACCCACAGACGACCCCATACATAGCTTATTGGTCTGATTTTATCAAGGCGTTCGCGGCACGGTTTGACGGGCATCCGGTCATAAGTTCGGTGGATATGACGATTGTAGGGGCATGGGGAGAAGGCGGAGGAACCGAGTTTTTGAAGCCGGAGGCCATTTCGAGCATAACGGATGCCTATCTGGACGGTTTTAAAATAACGCCTCTCCAGGCACTCCTGCATGACCCGTTGTCAATCCGGATCATAAAGGAACGTAAAGCTAAGGTAGGCTTTCGTGTTGATTGCTTGGGCGATATGGGCGGGTTCCATGGCGACCAATGGTCCCATATGACGGACTTCTATCCTCAAAATATACAGAATTTTCAGATGGCCGATGCCTGGGAGAAGGCGCCGATTTTATTTGAAGCCTGTTGGCACATGAATGATTGGTATCTGCAGGGCTGGGATATTGATTATATCATTCAAGAAACGCTGAAGTGGCATATCTCTTCATTTAACAATAAAGGAACGGTCGTTCCGGAGCCGTGGAAAGAGAACATCAAGGCATGGCTGAACAAGATGGGATACCGCTTTGAACTGAGGAAATTCACATACGACTCGGAAGTGAGTGCGGGCGCAGAGCTCGGTATTGCTGCTCTGTGGGCGAATGTGGGAGTCGCTCCGATCTACAATCATTATTCACTTGTGGTAAGGCTTACAGGCAATAGTCAGACGTATACCCTTCGAAGTAGGGAAGACATTCGGAATTGGCTGCCTGATGTGGATATTGCTTGGGAAGAAAGTTTTACTTTGCCGGAGGATATGCCGGAAGGAGAGTACAGCTTGGAGGTTGGCATCGAAACCGGGGTAGCCGAAATCGGCAATATCCAGCTTGCGATCGAGGGAAACCAGGACGGCTATTACCCGATGGGCAAACTATTCGTTGAACGGGGGAAAGAAGCGAAATGCTGAATGTGTTGAGTTATAACGAATGTACGGCAAGCTGCAATTTTGATGATCTGCCGGATGGATTGGAAGCAAAATATAACCGCTATGAACCGAATCGGAATCCGTTTCTCATTCCGCGCGAGTTTCTGCACGAACTCTTCGATCTGTATCAAATTCCAGAACATACACAGCAATGGCTCATTCATGGGATTGAGGCGATCGAACAAGATGCCGTGTTGTTTCACTTCACCAAATTCTTAGTAGATGATATGTGCTCTGCGCGAAATCGCTGCGATGAAACCCATTATACGAACATGACGCCTGGATGCATGAAGGAATACGGGGAGTTGTATTCATTTTTGTTGCTGCTGGCTTGCGTTAACCCTTCCATGCAAAGGCTGCAGGAGCGCTCCGTGCCCAAAGCGTATTACGAGCAGATTCCTCATCAACCGCTGAAAGTTCAGTTAGAGAAACTGGTTTTGCACGGTGATGCGAAGGTACATGATTTTCCGTGGGTGATGAATTTCTATACCTGTTCCATCTTTCTGTTAGATCGGTTTTACTTTATTCCCTACCGATTCGGGGATTCTTTCACGATGTTTCGTCATGTGGAGACACATGAAGTGATCGCCCTTGCGCATGCGGGGGAAGAGTTCCGCAGCGATGGACAAAGGAACGGAATCAATGACGTTTACGACCCTGAAGGCAGCTTCACTACGGAATGGCAGGAGAATGACATTTTTGTTATAGCTAACCGGATTAATCCCATGGGATTCGTGGAAAGAGAACCGACTCCCATCTTAAAGGCGGAATGGGTGCCTGTTCTGGAGCAGGGAGACATGCTCTTGGCGCTTCACATTCCAGCCGGACCCGGGTACACACCGGACAGATTGAAGAATTCAATGGCAATGGCGATAGCATTCTATGATCAATATTTTCCGGAATTAGCCATTAGAGGCTTCTGGAGTGCAAGCTGGCTTTATGATACGCGGTTAGGGCTTGTTTTGGACAATGAGAGCAGCAACATCGTGCATATCCAACGGCAATTTTATAATTATCCGACGATGGAGGGAGACGGTATGCTGCGTTATGAGGTCTTTGGGGATTGGAAGGCTGATCCGGTCCTAAATCCCGGGGAATGGACTACATCGCTGCAAAAAGCAGCGGCGGCATACATGAAGACGGGAGCCCGGTTTAATACACTAAGTATGGTGGTGCTAAGCGAAGAAATCGAGAAGATTGGGCTTAATCCCTACATCAAAGCCTCCGACATTGAAGAATTCCTCCAAACCGTTGACAGCCATATAAAGGGGAGTTAATCGGATGACCCCATACTCGCTTGAAAACTATGAAAAATATAAAACCGTAAAAATTCGGCCGGTTCCCTTACCGAATAAGAATCAAGATCCAAGCCAAGGACAGTTTCAATATGTCCAATTGTCATGGAGGGAGCTGGAGCCGGCAAGAGGAGAATTTAGGCTCGAAGGGATAGAGGAAGCCCTGCGTGCTGCCCTTAATCCAATTCTAGTCCTGATGCCGGATTTGCCTGTGTGGGTGAAGAATGATGCCGATGATTGCTTTGCAGCCTTGATCCGAAAAGTCGGGAGTTATATCGGCTCGGACAGGCGCCTTACAGCCGTTCTGATATCCACCCTGTCTGACAGCAAGGAAGAATGGAACGCCTATATAGAGGCGTTTGACTCACAGACAATGCTGGCTGAGCTGCAGAATGATCGATTAATCCAATATGTAAAGGAACGCAGTTGTGGATTTGGCCTGCTGGTGGGGTGCAGCGAAGCGAATTGGATCGAATGCTGCGAGGCGTTTGCCGTGCAAAAGCTGCAGCATGTATGGAAGAGCCACCCGGTTGTTCTCCATGTGACTGATCTAGCGTGTGGTCCGAATATCAGACGGGAAGCATTGCGATGGCATGCAAGCCTCTCGAATGTGAATGCAGGGCTTGGGTATGATCTTGCTCTGCGCAGGCTGACTTATCCGGAAACCGTGTCCAGCCATGGGAGCCTGCCACTGCGATTCTGGTTTGCCAACACGGGCAGTTCGAGGATTTATCGGGATTTTCAAATCTGCGTTCAGTTAAGGCAGGGAGAAGTATCCTATGAACTACCGCTGCACGCGGCTACCCATACATGGCTGACCGGGGACCATGTCCATAACGAGATGGTTCCATTGCCGGACATGTCGCCGGGAAGTTATACGCTGAGTATAGCCCTCTATTTCGAAGACCGTTCCTATGTCGCGCTGAATATACAAAACCGGCAGCAGAACGGATATTATGAGACAGGTTCAATACAAGTCGAAATCACCCATGAAGATCCACTGACGAATATATGGGATACGTATTATCCGGAAGGATATTATCCCTTGGAAGACCCTGTAGTTCCGGAGCAGGAATAGCTTGTTTGGCACAAATACGAGAACGCTGGAGGTCATAGATTTGAAGTTAGCATTAATCGGCGCAGGACAAAGAGGCATGATTTACACAAGATACGCTTACCAAAGCGAAGACATCGTTGCGGTGATCGAACCAAATGACGACAGAAGAAAGGCTGCTGCGGATGAGTTCCAGATCCCGCTGGACCGACAGTTTGAATCCGTAGAAGCATTTTACCGGCTCGGAAAAATTTGCGATGCCGTCATTATCTCTTCCATGGATAGAGACCATTATGAGCAGACGATGCAGGCGCTCGATCTGGGATATGACATTTTGCTCGAAAAGCCCATTTCCCCAAGTCCTGAAGAATGCTTGAGAATCCAGCAGATGGCCAATGAAAAAGGGCGCAAAGTGATTGTATGTCATGTGCTCCGTTACACTCATTTTTTTGCCGAGATTAAGAGAATCATTGATAGCCAGGAGCTTGGCAAGGTGATCACGATTCAGCATAACGAGAACGTTGGCAATTTCCATATGGCTCATTCCTTCGTAAGAGGCAATTGGAGAAGAAGTGATCTGGCGAGTCCGATCATTATGCAGAAGTCCTGTCATGACATGGATATTCTTTCCTGGCTGGTGGACAGCGGGGCTAAACGAATCTCTTCTTATGGCAACCTGACTTATTTTAAGGAAGAGAATGCGCCGGCCGGCAGTGCCGAGCGATGCCTGGACTGCAAGGTGGCCGCAGACTGCCGGTTCGATGCCAGAAAGGCCTATCTGCCGATGAGAGGGCAGTGGCCGGCAACGGCCATATCGGTCGATCAAAGTGAAGAGGGACTGTTAAACGTATTGGCAACGAGTCCTTACGGACGCTGTGTTTACCGGACGGACAACGATGTGTGTGATCATCAGGTGACACTGATCGAGTTCAAGAACGGGGTAACGGCCACATTTAATTTAAGCGCGTTTACCAACAAGATGTACCGCACGATTAAAATCATGTGCGAGCATGGAGAAATTCGAGGAGACGATAACCTGAACGTCATCGAAGTGACCCGCTTTAACTCCAATATGGCAGAACCCGTTGAGCAGACTGTTGTTCGGCCAGCCATGATGAGCGGCGGACATAATGGCGGCGATACCGGTCTGATGATCGATTTCCTGGATAATTTGGGGAACGCCGGCTTCAGCAGCCGATCCTCCATCGATATGTCCGTCGAAAGCCACATGATGGCCTATGCAGCAGAAGAGGCAAGGCTCACCGGCACCGTCATTGATCTGGATCAACTGAAGGAGAAGCTGCAGCACAGCATTACAGCATAATCGTTTAATCACAATGCAAAGGTAGTGATGGAATGGGTTCGGGTGTTAAGGGCTTTCTATATGAAATCAAGAAGAACAGAATACTGTATCTCATGTGCGTGCCTGCTCTGATTGTGCTGATCATGTTCTCTTACATCCCTTTTGCGGGAGTATGGATGGCATTTACCGATTTTAATGTCGTGGATGGCATCTTTGGCAGCAAGTTTGTGGGCCTGGACAATTTCAAATACTTTTTTTCGGCAAACAGCATGGGGTGGAAGGTTACTTACAATACACTGTACATCAACTTTTTCGGTCTTATCCTAGGCATTATCATCCCTGTTACGATTGCCATCATGATTAATGAGATCCGGCATAAAACCTACAAAAAGATAGCACAAAGCATGATGTTTTTTCCGTACTTCATATCCTGGGTCGTCGTTGGGGCGATCCTGTACGGCATTTTCTCCACGGATGTGGGCGTTGCCAATCATGTCTTGGAGTTCTTTGGCGCAGAACCCATTCGGTGGTACTCGGAGCCGAAATATTGGAAATGGATCATCATTCTGTCAAGCGTCTGGAAGTGGAGCGGGTACAGCTCCATTATCTATATGGCGGCGATGTCCAATTTCGATGGGAGTTTATATGAAGCAGCCAAAGTTGATGGCGCGAACAAACTGCAGCGCATTCTTTTCTTGACTGTGCCCATGCTGAAACCAACCATTATCGTCTTAAGCTTGCTGAGTGTCGGACGAATCTTCTATGGCGACTTTGGGATGATTTACGGTATCGTCGGCAACAATCCGGTTCTGGCTGAGGAAGTAACGGTCATTGATACCTATGTGTATCAGTCGATGCGCACGCTTGGCTTTTCCTATTCGACGGCCATCGGGCTGTTCCAGTCCTTGATGGGACTAATCCTGATTACGGCTGCGAACAAATCCGCTAAGAAAATAAATGACGGAGAGGGTCTATTTTAATGAAGGAAAAGAACAGATTGCTAGGCGATAAATTGGTGATCGGCGTTGCCTATGGTTTCATTGGCGTATTTGCACTCATTTGTCTGTATCCCCTTGTTCTAACCCTAAGCGTGTCCTTTTCTTCGGAACAGGCCGTGGCGAGAAACGGATATTCGATTATTCCCTTGAGCCCAAGCCTGGATACGTATAAATATATCTTCGTTAATAGCGGAACGAAAATACTCAAGTCCTACGGCGTGACTTTATTTGTAACCTTTGTGGGTACAATGGGGGCTTTGCTGATTACCAGCATGATTGCATTTTCCCTATCGATCAAAAAGCTGAAATATCGCAATGTACTCGCTTTTATCAGTAATTTCACCATCATCTTCTCGGCCGGCTTGATTCCGTGGTACATGGTCAGTGTCAATTATTACGGACTGAAGAACAGCATTCTGGCCTTGATCCTGCCTTCGATCTTTAGCGTATGGAACATGTTCCTCATGCGGACGTATTTTGCAAGCATCTCTTCATCCCTATATGAGGCGGCGGAGATGGATGGCGCTAATTATTTTACGATTTATGTGAAAATAGCGCTCCCGTTAAGCAAAACGGCACTGTTGACGGTAGGTTTAATGTATGCGCTTCAATATTGGAACGATTGGTGGCATGCTCTGATTTTTATTAATGAACGCGATTTGTTCCCGCTGCAGTATTATCTCTACAACATTCTGTCCAACGTCAATGCGATAAGCTCCGGGCGCATTCCATCAGGGGCCTCCGGCAACATCACATTGCCTGCGGAGACCGTGAAGATGGCCATTACGGTCATTACGATCGGGCCGATCATTTTCCTGTACCCGTACATTCAGAAATACTTCGTGCATGGAATTATGGCCGGTGCCGTCAAAGAATAGACACCTAAGTGGTTACTGGCCGATACAGGCTTTTAACATAGATTAACCATTTGATTAGGGAGGGTCTTTCATGAGAACAAAGAAAATGCTGATCTTTATGGTGTTACTGATTGCGGCTGTTTCCGTTATGGCAGGCTGCAGCGGCAAAAAAGAAGGGGGAGCTGCTGCGCTGGAAACGGTTACGATTCTGTACCCGGGAGATCGAAGCGATCGGATGAGCGAATTTCTGGACAATGAATTTGCCGAGAAAATGGCTGCCGATCTTGGCTTGAAGGTAGAAGTTGTATTTGTGCCGTGGGCGCAGTATTGGGAACAAAAAGATATCATGCTGGCTGCCAACGAACCGATTGATTTATATTGGGACGGTCTCCCGGACCTCTCAACAATCGTGAACAAGAAACAAGCCATGGTCTTGGATGATTTGATTCAGGAACATGGCCAGGATATGCTCAAAGTCCTGCCCAAGGAGCAGCTTCAGGGCGCAACCATCGACGGGAAGATTTACGGTATTCCTTCAGCTTATGCGCCGTCCTCTGCCATGTATCAGTTAGTTGCCGTGCGTCAGGATATCCTCGAAGCCGTGGGGATGACGGATCTGAAGACTGCCGACGATTTGAAAGAGTTTGCGACAAGGGCGGCCAAGGATTTTCCTGATATGAAGGGGCCTGCTGACATTATCTTTAAACCGTTAACCCGGTATTTTGCCGAAGAACAATATAACTGGATTGCTGTAGAAGATCTGGTTGTGTTTGGGGAAGACAGCAAAAAAGCATATAGCTACTATGAAACGGAAGCTTTCCAGGAAGTAGCGAAATTCAACCGCGGCATGTATGATGCGGGGTTATATACGGAGGATCTGACCATTAAGTACAATGAAAGAGACTCCCGGATGCAGACCGGCTTGTACTTATGGGTTGAAGGGTCTTTGGGCAAGGAAATGGAGATTGTTGATGCGATTAAGGCAAATGCACCGGATGCCGAGGTCAAAACCTATCTGTTAGCGGCGGAGAAGCCGCGTTATATTACGGCCACAGGCGGAGAAGTGCTAGGTATCCCTGTGAATGCTCCAAATCCGGAAGGGGCCATGAAGTTTGTCAACTGGCTTTATAAATCCCAGGAAAATTACCTGTTTGCTCTCTATGGCGTCGAAGGCAAGGACTACGAGATTGTAGACGGAAGAATCAACAAGCTGACTCCTAACGAATTTTTCTATGAATGGATGTTCAGAAACCAGAACTATCAATTGTTCGGGCCGAATGTAGCACAAGAGTCCATAGATACTTATAAGAGCTGGGATGATCAGGCCGTACGATCGGCTTCACTCGGTTTCCGGTTTAATAATGAGAAGGTGAAGTTAATCGAAACGGCATTGAAGGAAGTGGCAGGCAAGGATTTAGCTGCCATACGTTCCGGCTTTGTAAATTTTGAAACCGAATATCCGAAGGCCATCCAGAAACTGAAGGCGGCAGGCATTGATGATTACGTAGCGGAAATCCAGCGTCAGTTGGATGAATATTTGGCTGGGCAATAAGAGAGAAGCTGCAAACCGCTGAATTTATATTTAAATAGAAAGAGGAACAGGATGAGACGATTGGGGCAGTAAGAGCCGATATCGTCTCATCCTGTTCTGTTAGAGTAACTTTACGTATGGGTGTATTGTCGTGAATTTAATAGAGTCAAGATAGGAATTTGTTTAAGCAGGGGATGCGGCAAGCAGAATCCTTTGTCCTCAAGGCTTTACCGTACCTGTCTGGCGATCGGAGAATACAGTGTACTCTGTTCCGTCTGCAGAGACAGCGGTGGATGAATAGGCTGATAAAGAGACGGTGACAAATAAGGCGGCAAGCAATAGAACGAATCTTCTTTTCATGGGCAAACCTCTTTTCCATTGGGATTAGGTACTGTTACTACCATTTTAATCCATGTCCATTGCGCTTGAAAAGAGCCTTGGAGGTCGTTTGGGATGGATTCATTCATAAAGGAAGGATTATGCTGAACGTAAAATGTCCGTCTTGATGATGAAATTGAAGCGCTCCGCTGTGCAGCTCCACAATGCTGCGGGCTATGGAAAGCCCAAGACCGGAACCAGACTGGATTCTCTGAAAGGTACGGGCATCGTCAGCTTTGTAAAAGCGGTCGAATAGCCGGGACTCCTGCTCTTTCGTAATCGGCATTCCTTTATTTTCGATGGAGAGCTCCATATGATCATCGCTGTGGAGTAATGTTATGCGAATAACACCGGGCCTCACCGAGAACTTCAGTGCATTCATCAGCAGATTATCGATGGCTCTGCGGATCATCTCCGGATCTGCCTCGCGAACAAGGGGGGCTTCATGGATGTCCATCTCCAATCGAAGCTGGTTTTCTTTGGCAATCGGTTCAAGCTCAACCAAGAGTTGAACCAACAGTTCCCTCAGATCAATCCTCTCCATCTCCGGGCTTACTTCATTCGAAGCCAGCCGGGTGTACGCAAACAAGTCATCGATGAGCTGCTTGAGCTGCAGCGCTTTGTTGTAGGTATTGCTTACAAAACGGTCATGTTCCTTCAAGTCCTGGTACGCCTTGTCTTTCAATAAATCCAGATAGCCGATAATGCTTGTGAGAGGGGTGCGCAGGTCATGAGATACGCCCGTGATCAGTTCCAGCTTGGCTTTCTCCATCTGTCGCTCCCGGCCAATCTGCGTTTCGAGCTTTTCAGCCATGGCATTGATATTCAGCGCAATATCCCCCAGTTCATCCTTTCTTTTTACCATAACTCGGTAATCCAGCTGGCCTTGAGCGATAGTGTCAAGACCAGAGGCCATTTCCGACACGTACCGGATGATATGACGCGTCAGGAAAAAGAAGGTGAAGAAAAAGGGGAGGATGAACGACACCAACACAACCAGCAAATTCACATAATAGACTTCTGTGAACCTAGGCGTTACCAGTGAGACAAGCAAGCCCACAAGTATACTGATGACAAAAGACCAGAGCATTCGCATCCGTAAGCTGCCGGCGCCCGTCAGCAAGGAAAAGCGTTTATTTTTCAATTTTATATCCTACTCCCCATACGGTTTTGATGTACTGCGGCTTGCGGGGGACCAGCTCTATCTTTTCTCGGATATTACGGATATGGACCATCACCGTATTGTCAGAGAAAAAGGGGGTCTGTTCTTTCCAAACGCATTCGTGAATCTTGCTTACGCTGAAAATCTGACCGCGATTCGCCGCAAGAAGCTCTAGAATGGAAAACTCAATAGGTGTCAGGGAAACCGCAGCACCGCGAACCTTCACCAGATGCTGTTTTTTATGAATGGACAGGTCGCCGATATGAATTTCGGAAGGTTCCTCTTCCCGAAGGCTCAGGAAATTTTGCCGCCGCAACTGGGCCTTTACCCTCGCCATAAGCTCCACCGGATGGAACGGCTTCGTGACATAATCGTCCGCCCCGGTTGACAGTCCCGTAATCTTATCCAGAGATTCTACTTTGGCCGAGAGCATAATGATGGGAATCGCTGATCGCTCACGTATTTGAAGACAGGCCGCGATCCCATCCAGTTTCGGCAGCATCACGTCGAGAATGATGAGCTGAACTTCATGTTGTTGAAGAAGCTGAAGGGCTTGAAGCCCATCTTCCGCCTCCAATACGTGATAGCCTTCATTGCGAAGATAGACGTGCAGGACGTCGCGGATTTCCTTATCATCATCGACGATCAGAACGTTAATGTTTTTCAAGGACATGCTCTCCTTTGCTAGTAGGCTCCCAGGCCAAGATCAAGCTTGAATGTCGGCGCAATCTAATGAAAGAGTAACATAGCGGATAAGCCATAATAAAGTATTCAACGATGAGGCTCCTCAGCACTCAAATTTGCTTTTTTCGACACACGTAAGCGAAGGCTGGAGGGAAGTTCTTCGGAACGAAATGAATGTTGATGATGTCAAAATGCTCCATGAGCTGCTTCTTCATCTGTTGTGAATATTGAAATGCAATAAAGAGCCCGTCCTTGTTCAAGGCTGCAACAATTTCGGTTATGATGCGGTCCCGAACGTATTGTGGAAAATTAAAAAAAGGAAGTCCGCTGATGATGCAGTCCAGTGACTCCAGGCCTTCCTGTTTAAGGAATAGACGAAGGTGACTGCCATCGGTGTAACAGGAATAGTGCGGATATCGCTCTTTCAGCTTACGGCGAAGATAAGGGTCTTTCTCAAATAACAGCACTCTTGTATCCACTCCGGCAGCGGATTGTATGTGTCTTGTAATCGCACCTGTACCTGCGCCAAGCTCTGCAATGGTCTTTATATGCTCCCAAGCTACCGGTTTCACCATGGTCTCTGCAAGTTCTCTAGAACTTGGTGCTACACTTCCGATCTGCCCCGGCGATATAAGAAATCTGCTTAAAAAAACAGCCTGCTCGTGCAGCCAATCCATCAGCCTTGTCATTGTGTAAATCACCCCGTAATCATGTTATGGATTCTATTCTAAGGGGGAAATCTTGGGATAAAACGAGGGGAATTCTGAATTAATTCTGAAGAACTTCTGAAGAAGCATTTCTAGCTTAGTGAAGTTGCACCACAAAAAAAAGAGTGCCTCATGATCAAGAGGCACTCTTTGTACGTATAGCCTAGCGCTGATCCATGGCGTCCACGTAATCCTTCGCATCTTTCAGGGAGAGATGCATAGCCTCACGTAATTCTTTGATCGCCTTAATCTTATTTCCTTCATCCAGCAGTTGTCGCAGGCGTTGCTCCAGCTCTGGTGAAAGCTCTGAGCTCCCCGAGCTTATGAAATGAGTATCAACAACAGCCGGCTGCTGTGGGCGGGGAGGAGGATAAACCTCCGATCGGCCCTCCAGGCGTGCAAGATCGGATGTAAGCTCATTGATTCGGGATTGCATTCTAAAGTGCTTAAGCAGAAGGAAGATGGATATTAACAATGATACTATTGCTATAATTCCAGTTCTTTCCATATCATACCCCCATCTCTTTTACTTACATATTAAACCTAATGACAGGGAAGTCAAAAGGAAACAACGGCACACGGATGGAACAAGGCACGATGATCAAGAAAACATCGGATAAAATGCTGCCTTCAATCAACACACGCATAAAATCCAATTGGATTCACCTCATTTCAACATTTTCACACCCAGTATAATCCACACATGTTTACTTAACGACAAATTGTTTCTACATAAAAACAAAATTGAGTGTATACAAATATGTTTTAAGCGTATAAACTGTACTTGTGTTTACTTCATTGCTTCTGGAGGAGGGCATTACGAAAATAGAGCTTGTACTGGACTTCTCATGAGTCCTCCCTCCGTGAAGGAAATCCGGACGGATGCTGCGAAAGAGCTGCCAAGTTTTTGCCTGCATCGATGTTCTTGTTCAGAAAGGAAGGTAATTAAATGAACACACTTACAGCTCCTTTGCGGGAATCATCGACGAAACGAGAAATATTGTTGTTGCTCAAAAAATTAGGATCAACCACCATTCAAGAAATGTCAGAACATCTAGGAGTGACAGGAATGGCTGTTCGTAAACATGTAAATGCATTGAAAAAGGATAACTATATCCAAAGCTCGACGATTCGTCAGCATATCGGTAGACCAACTTATATATATAGTCTGACTGATTTAGCGGAACAGTTATTTCCTACTCAATATGATGTCCTGTCTTTAGAGCTGATGGAAGAGATTAACCATATGTTCGGTGAATTATTCGTTGACGAACTATTTAAGCGAAGAAGGAAAAGGCTTGAACAAAAATACCAATTAGCCATGACTGGACAAAATTTCGAGGAAAAAATAGTAACACTCGCCAAAATCCAGGATAATGCAGGATACATGACCTCGCTAGTGAAGATTCACGATGACAAGTATTCCTTAGAGGAAGGAAACTGTCCCATTTTTCAAGTGGCTAGCCGTTACCGGCAAGCGTGTCAATGCGAGCTGGCTATGTTTGAATCTTTACTGGACAGTCGCGTCGAACGTAAGGAATGTATAGCAGATGGGGGAACAAAATGCAGTTTTACATTCGAGAATATCTGATGTCGGGGATAAGTTTAAGAACGTTCAGTTTATCGGTTTCCCAGCCAATAGCGACTGCCAGTTCTGCCGCTCGAACACCTGGATTCTTTTCGATGATATGTAAAAAATCACCCGTCCACAAACCAGCAGGGCTGGCCTGATCCAATCGCTCAAGACGCTTGTGAAGCGAGGTCAATTGTTCCTCGTCCAGCTCATCGTTTTCCCTTAATGCTTTCCGGGGATCATCCCCGACCCGAATAAACTTAATTCGGTAGACCGTGCCCTCGTTGCTGTACGAGTTTAGCTCTCTCCGTAGCTGCCCTAAAGAGTCATTCCCTGCATGAGTGGCATCTGTTTCAGTGATCTCCGGTTCGGGAGCGATCGTTGGATATTCTTTTTACTGGAACGAGAGATGGTGGCGACATGTGATGACATTATCATCATCATGGCATTGGAAATCCAATCCATTTTTTGGTATGGTATTTAGTGTATGATGGTTTGCCAATCATTTTTTTGAAATACAAGATAAAGGAGGTTATACACACACGGAGTTCGATATTAGTCCCATGAATTATCATTTCGAATTCGAATGGAGGTATTGTTATGTTTCAAGATCAAGCGCTGCGTCTTATGAGAAGGCCAATGAAATGGATGGTTTCCGCCATGCTCGCCGTTCTGGTTTTTACCGTGTCCGTTATGCCCGTATTTGCGGCAAGTCCTGAGAAAACCGTAAATGCTTCCGCCACACTTGCTTACAATCTCAAGGGACTTAACCACAACGTGGCCGTTCAGAAAGCCTATATCGCAGACAAGTATCTTTACGTCACCCAACGCTCGGGGGGAACATGCTATCTGTCAAGACTGCTTATGAGCGGGAATGATGCCACATATGTTGATGAAATGACCATCACCAATTCAGGCCATTGCCAAACGCTTGACATGTATACCTATAATGGAGAAAACTACTTTTATTTTAGCTCAAAAGCAGATCCTTCCACCACGTATTACTGGTCTCTTCAGGTAGCCAGGCTTCAATATTCGGCCGGAACGACAGTGGATTATACGGACCTGCATCGTTTCACATATATGAATTATGCCAATACAACAGGTGCAAGATTAGGTGAGACTTATCGCGTGGATGGCGGGGGCAACAGCACCCACACGGTTTTCCGCGTACAAACATCAGAAGGAACCGTAACGTGGTCCATTTATGACACGGTAGCATTAAACAAGCTGCTAGACAGTAATGAGCAGGTGAGAATGGACAGTGCAGCAGCTGTCAACGCCGCGGTCAGCAGCTTTACGCAGTCGGGGAGTAATATCATCAGACCTAACGGTTCTTTCCAAGGTGCTGATATGCTGGGAAAAACAGAAATCTATACCTCAGGCGGCGCGGATGGCGACACTCCGCAGATCGCATTCATATCCAGCACAGGAGCTTACAAAACCCTTGTGAATATTACCAATGTGGGAAAGCGCGAGATCGAGGGAGTACAGACTAAAAATGGAAACGTATATTTCACCATAGTTACAGATCCGGTAAACAAAAAAGATACGCAGAAAGTTTACTACGTCCCTGATAGCGTATTTAAATAATCGCCAAAATGAATTAGCCTTTGCAAAATATGAAAGCCGCAGATTTGCGGCTTTTTTATTTCAGGTCTTTTTTACAGCTATCCCAAATCCCCTCTAAAATGTACTGAACAGCGTAGTTAGCATTCGCCGTCATTTCCATCGCCAGATTAACATTCGGCGGCGCAGCAACGCTGCTGCAAACAGCGCTTGCAGAGCAGCAGGTGATAGCAAAGTGGATATGGTCATTCCAATGCGCACAACGGTATGGAATTTGGCTAACGCTGGCGGGGGAGTAACAGGAGGCGTTTTACTTGAAGTCTTTGGTGCCAGCTCTTTTCCGTGGGGATTGTTCACGCTCTTAATCCTCGCACTCCTCGTGGCCTGGTGAGGGAAACAGCATTCATTCCCTGCGAAATAAGGAGCTTTCGAGTATCGTCATAGGGAAGATCAACATGAGCAATCAAGAAGAAATATGCTCGTCAGGTTTGTGATAGAGTTAGCGTAATCGAGATGAAGGAGGTAGGAGCAGGTAACGATGTCACAATCTGAAGCAGATGAGAAAAAGCATTGGAAAAGGAATATTGTTCTCTTTTTAAGCAGCCAGACCATCTCTCTGTTTGGTTCGGCCTTGGTGCAGTATTCCATCATGTGGTATATTACGCTGACTACACAGTCAGGTATTATGATGACGTTATATATCATTTGCGGATTTATTCCGACTTTTTTACTTTCACCTTTTGCTGGGGTGTGGGCTGACCGTTTCAACCGCAAATGGCTAATTATGATCGCGGATGCCATGATCGCAGTGGTTACGCTTATTCTGGCCATCGTTTTTTTGCTGGGCTATGAAGCGTTATGGCTGCTGTTTGTCATAGCTGCTGTACGCGCACTTGGGGCAGGCATTCAGACACCTGCGGTCGGGGCGATTTTACCGCAAATCGTGCCGCAAGATCAGCTAACAAGAGTAAACGGCATCAATGGCACCTTGCAGGCGCTCATTATGTTCGTTGCGCCTATCGCCAGCGCGGCATTACTCACCATGGCGACAATCGAAATAATTTTTTTCATAGACGTCATCACAGCGGCAATCGCGATCCTGACGTTACTGTTCTTTCTCAAAATTCCGCTCCACCAAAAGGCAGCCAGTGCCCAAACGACAGGTTACCTTGATGATTTCAAGAAGGGTTTGGACTATATTGGCCAGCATGCCTTTTTAAAAACATTTTTTATCTTTTTCGCCTTTTTCTTCGTGCTCATGGCCCCTGCGGCCTTTTTGACACCGCTGCAAGTGACGCGTACCTTCGGTGACGACGTATGGCGCTTGACTGCCATCGAGATCGCGTTCTCCATCGGCATGATGGTTGGCGGGGGCATTATCGCTTCATGGGGCGGTTTCAAAAATAAAGTGTACACCATGACGCTCGCCAGCATCATCATGGGCGTGTGCACCTTCGCGCTCGGCATTGTGCCGATCTTCTGGATTTACTTGGCCGTTATGGGTGTGTTTGGAGTGGCAATGCCTATTTTCAACACGCCTACGACTGTTTTGCTTCAGGAGAGAGTGGACGACAATTATTTAGGGCGCATATTCGGGGTCTTCGGCATGATCTCGACTTCCATGATGCCCCTCGGGATGTTGGTCTTCGGACCGCTTGCCGATGTCATTGAGATTGAATGGCTGCTCATGGGAACGGGGCTGTTCATGCTTGTACTTGCGTTATTTTTCATTCGCAACAAGCGATTAGTTGAAGCTGGCATACCGCTGGTGAAGGAAGCCACGCAGGAGTGATCATCCGACACCTTCTAGTCCCATACGATTCTGATCTTTCTGTTGTAGTCCGAAGCATATCCCACTAATGAAGTGCCCTTGGAGTCTACACTCCGTGGGTGCTTTTTTTGCGATAATAGCATAGCCGTGCCGTTTACGTCGTTCGCCAAGCTATTATGCCAGATCCGTTCCTTAAAAGGTGTTGGCATCTCGCAAAACATCATACTTTTCCTTCAATTGCTTGATATCTGTTCTAGGCGGGCAACCGAATAGACGCGCATATTCCCGACTGAATTGGGATGGACTCTCATAACCAACCCGGAAGGCAACATCGGCGGCATCGGCTGATTCCGACAATAATAATCTCCTTGCTTCCTGTAATCTGAGCTGCTTTTGAAATTGCAGCGGACTCATGGCGGTTACCTCTTTAAAATGCCTATGGAACGAAGATACACTCATTCTCGCGGTCTCAGCTAAACTTTCGATACGCAGCGGTTGATCACGATGCCGGATAATTTGCTCAATAGTCTCTCTTATTCGATAAGTGCTGCTGCCTTCCATAGCGATTTGAGCCAATGCAACACCGTAAGGCCCTTGCAAGAGTCTAAACAAGATTTCTTTAATATAAAGCGGCGCAAGGAATGATATTTCTGCAGGATGATCCAGCAAGCGTGCCAACCTAACCATGGCTTCCAGAAGTGATGCCTCCATCTGACCAACAAACAAAGCTCTTCTCGCGTTTTCCTTAGTCAGGATCGGAAGTTCGTATTCGTTGAGTACCTCAAGGATTTGATTCTGCGTAAACTCCAGCTTCAGGCTCAAAAAAGGAACTTCGTTCGAAGCATGTATGACCTGACCCACCACCGGCACATTCATGGAGGAAATCAGATAATCAGCGGGTCCGTACACATATCGTTCCTGCGCCAACAATACCTCTTTTGAACCTTGTGCAATAAAACATAGGGAAGGATTGTAGACCCGATGAACCGGCTCCGTAACTTGCAAGTGACGAATGAAGAATAATGATGGAATATCCGTCTTGTGAACCCCGCTTTGATTCGCATGTTGCTCCAATAGTTGTACCAGCACATTCCGGTGTTTGCGTATTTCCTCGGACATAAGCTCCTCCTTGTTATTTCACTTCTTTCAGTATAAGGCATGTTTCTCTACAGCGATAATGTAATGAGAGGATTAGGCAATCATTTAAGACAAATGAGATATCGATCTCATTATAATCTATAGCATAATGAAATCATGTTATGTATGTAATCTAAACATGAATCAATGGGAGGGAAGATGATGATGCAAATGCGCGAATTAGGAACAAGCGGATTGAAGGTTACCGCCATTGGGCTTGGCTGCATGGGCATGAGTTATGGCTATGGCCCCGCAGCTGACAAGAAGGAAATGATATCGGTGATTCATGCTGCCATTGATCGAGGCGTTACTTTTTTTGACACAGCCGAAATATACGGTCCTTTCATCAACGAGGAACTGGTAGGAGAAGCGCTTGTGCCGTTCAAGGACAAGGTTGTATTGGCGACTAAATTTGGCATTAGGATGGTGGATGGCAAACAGGTCCAGGATAGTCGACCTCAATGCATCCGGCAATCCGTAGAAGGCTCGCTCAAACGGCTTGGCGTGGAAGCCATTGATCTCTATTATCAACATCGCGTGGATCCCAAGGTACCCATTGAGGAAGTGGCGGGCGTCGTGAAGGATCTTATCCAGGAGGGGAAGGTGAAGCATTGGGGTCTCTCGGAAGCAGGAGTCAAAACCATTCGTCGTGCGCATACCGTCCATCCCCTGACTGCGGTTCAGAGTGAATACTCCTTGTGGTGGAGACGTCCGGAGGAGGAATTATTGCCTGTTCTGGAGGAACTGGGTATAGGTTTTGTTCCATTCAGTCCTTTAGGTAAGGGATACTTAACCGGAAAAGTGAGTGCAGATACTGCCTTCGATGAAAATGATACGCGCCGTATCCTTCCACGATTTACGGCAGAGGCGATTCAAGCCAATCAAGCATTGATTCGAGTACTTCAACAAGTATCTGAACCCAGAAACGTGTCTCTGGCTCAGATAGCACTTGCATGGCTGCTTGCTCGGAAGCCCTGGATCGTTCCAATACCAGGTACACGAAAATTACATCGGTTGGAGGAGAATTTGGGAGCAGCCCAAGTGGAGTTGACGCCCGAAGATCTGCTTGCGATCAACTCGGCTACATCTCGAATCACGCTGACGGGAGACCGTTATCCCGAGGAACTGGAGAGAAGAACGGGTTTGTGATGGAAGAACGGGCTTTCAAGCACTTATGGCTGCTCGTATGTCAATTGGCTTTCATTCCAAAAAAGACCGTTCCACAGAACGAGTGGCTTTATCGATGAACGCTGCTACTTCTTCAGGGCTCTGGGTCATTCCGTTCTGAACCCACTCCTTAATCGCTGCTGCGCTGCCGCTGGATATAAATGAATATAAGGCTTCAGGCGTATGGACATCGATCTGCGGTGCTTGTTCCCTCCAAGTCTCGATACTGCGATCGTGCAAAATATAGATCACACGTTTCAGATAATCTCCATCTTGGTATAGCGGATTCTGCGGTCAACTTTCATGTTTTTGATTTTTTCGTTCGATAAGCGGCAATATTTATCGAACTGGCTGTTGATTATCTTACACAGTGTTACTATATTGTAAACACATTTTCAGATCAATATGTACTTGGAGGGAACTCATGAAAGTAACTTATACCATGATGGATAGGGAATTAAGATGGAGAGGAAAGCTTCTAGGTCTCTTATTGGGCACCTCCAGCGAAGCTAAATTTGTCAAAACGATGTTAAATCGAAAGAAACAAAGCGATAAACGGAAAGGCAGTCACATGGAAGGTTTAAATGTCCGTGAAGAATGGATTACACGTAAAGATGGCTCCAAACTGCGCATTCTAATTTATGAACCCCATCATACGAATGAAGAGGTTCCCGGTATCTTGTGGCTGCATGGAGGGGGGTATGCGATGGGTGTACCCGAAATGTTCGAGAATACGTACAAAAAATTAATGGACACCAGCAGCTGTGTCATCATCGCTCCCGATTATCGTCTATCCATCGAAGCACCCTATCCAGCAGCATTGGAGGATAGCTATGACGCTCTTCTATGGATGAAGAATCATGCCAGGGAACTGAGCATCCGAAGTAATCAATTGATGGTAGGAGGGGAAAGCGCGGGGGGAGGACTAACGGCTGCCCTTACGCTTTATGCAAGGGATAAAGGAGAAGTGAACATCGCTTTTCAAATGCCGTTGTATCCAATGATTGATGATCGAATGATGACGGAATCGGCCAAGGAGAATAACGCTCCTATATGGAACTCCGATATGAATCAATGGGCTTGGAAGTTATACCTTGGGGACCGCTACGGAAAAGAGGTATCTCCCTATGCCGCGGCTGCCAGAGCCACCGATTACACTCATCTTCCGCCTACCGTCACTTATGTCGGTGATCTCGAACCATTCCGGGATGAAACCATTCATTACGTGGAGAAATTAAAGCAAGCAGGCGTTCCGGTTGATTTCGAGTTGTACCAGGGCTGTTATCATGGTTTTGATATCATTAACCCTAAAGCGGCGGTAAGCCAAAAGGCAGTCGCGTTTTTCTTGCAGTCGTATCAATATGCGGTGTCGCATTATTTTGCAGAACAAAAATAGAGAAGAAGAGTGAATGGCGTCTATAGTAACTATGGGAAAGCGAGGAGCAATCATATGAATTATGCGAAGCTTGGAAATACAGGCTTGGATGTGTCCCGGCTGTGCCTTGGCTGCATGGGCTTTGGATCGGCAGAGGGCTGGGTTCATCCATGGGTACTTGATGAAGAGAACAGCCGCCCCATTATTAAGAAAGCCTTGGAATTGGGCATCAATTTTTTTGATACGGCAAATGTTTACTCACTTGGACATAGCGAGGAAATCGTGGGGCGTGCTCTGAAGGATTATGCCAATCGCGATGAAATCGTGCTAGCCACGAAGATTAACGGACGCATGCACGAAGGTCCGAACGGCGCCGGACTTTCCCGAAAGGCCATCATGAGTGAGATAGATAAAAGTTTAAAACGACTGGAAACCGATTATGTGGATTTGTACCAGATTCACCGCTGGGATTACAACACGCCCATTGAAGAGACAATGGAAGCCTTGCATGATGTGGTGAAGGCCGGTAAGGCCAGATATATTGGAGCTTCAGCCATGTATGCATGGCAGTTCCAAAAGGCATTGTTTGTTGCCGAGAGTAATGGCTGGACTCGATTTGTATCCATGCAGAACCATCTAAACCTCATCTACCGTGAGGAAGAGAGAGAAATGCTGCCTCTTTGCAAGGAGGAGAAGATCGGCGTGATTCCATATAGTCCGCTTGCCGGTGGGAGATTGACAAGAGATCCGCAGGAATCCACGCTTCGATCCGAAACCGATCAAATCGCAAAACAGAAATACGATGGGACCGCGGCATCTGATCGCTTGATTGTTGATCAGGTTGCAGCTATAGCGAAAAAACACGGCGTTCCGCGCGTTCAAATCGCACTTGCCTGGCTGCTGCAGAAAGAGCCGGTCACGGCTCCCATTGTTGGCGCTACGAAGCTATCCCATCTTGAGGATGCGGTCGCGGCTCTTAGCATAACATTAACAGCTGAAGAAATTGCATCATTGGAAGAACCGTATGTACCTCATCGGATCGTGGGACATCAGTAATGGGTGCGAGTTGAACAGGGGTGAAACCTATACGTTGGAGACGAGACAAAAATATATATGCTTTATAAGTCGCCATATTGGCGGCTTTTTTGTTTTGTACCATTCACTTGAATGTACGAGAAGAGGTTGAAGATCATTTTGGGGTGCAGAATTTTGGCGATATGAAAAAATTTACCTTAACAAACAATGGATATTTTGTCGATAAATATATGGGGTAGTAACAACAAACTTATCGACATAGGAGGCAGAATATGGACTATTTACAGTTAGGAAAGCAATTCATAGACGGGGAATGGAGAGATGGTAGTAGCAGTATAACGCTGCCTGATATCAATCCTTATAATGATGAGGTAATCACCGCATTTCAAATCGCCAGCGTTGCAGACATTGATGCTGCTTATCAAGCGGCCTGTAGAGCTCAGCTGGAATGGGACAAGGTTAATCCTTACAATAAACGCGATATCCTTGAGAATGCCGTTAAATATATTGAAGTGAATGAGGAAGAGATTACGTCCATTATTGTTCAGGAGCTGGGCGGAACGCGGTTGAAGGCCGCATTTGAAATCGGTCTTGTGAAAAATATCATAAAGGAAGCAGCTACATTCCCTCTTAGAATGGAGGGTAAGATTCTGCCTTCTGTAGAGAACGGCAAGGAGAACCGGCTGTACCGTATGCCCGCTGGCGTAGTTGGGGTGATCAGTCCGTTTAACTTCCCTTTCTTCCTGTCCATGAAATCAGTTGCACCGGCGCTGGGTGCTGGCAATGGAGTGGTACTGAAACCGCACGAGGATTCACCTATTACGGGTGGAACTCTGATTGGCAAGATTTTCGAGGAAGCCGGTGTACCGAAGGGCCTGTTGAACGTAGTGGTGACAGATATCAAGGAGATCGGCGATGCGTTTGTTGAGCATCCGATCCCGAGAATCATTTCCTTCACGGGTTCCACTAAGGTTGGGAGCTATATTGGACAATTGGCTGTCAAGAATTTCAAAAAACCGCTGCTGGAGCTTGGGGGAAATAGCGCGTTCATTATTATGGAGGATGCGGATATCGACTACGCGGTGCAAGCGGCGACATTCAGCAGATTCACGCACCAAGGTCAGATTTGCATGTCGGCCAACCGAATTCTGGTACAGAAGACGATCTATCAGGAATTTATCGATAAATTCGGAGCGAAGGTCTCTACGCTTACAACAGGTGACCCGAGTGATCCTCAGACCATCCTTGGACCCGTCATCAACAACCGTCAGGCAGAGACACTGCAGCAGCTGATTGCACAGGGCATTGAGCAAGGGGCGGTTCCGCTGTTGAAAGGTCAGATTACGGGCAGAATGGTGGAGCCTACCATCCTCATAGACGTCAAACCGGATATGGTGGTAGCGCAAGAGGAGCTGTTTGGCCCGGTTGTGTGTATCATTCCGTTCGAAACAGAAGCAGAAGCTATTGAAATTGCCAACCATTCACGTTTTGGGCTTAGCGGGGCTATTCATACCTCCAATCTGGAGCGTGGGGTAGAGATGGCGAAGAAAATCCACACTGGTATGATCCATGTGAATGATGTCACGATTAACGACGAGCCGATTGTTGCTTTTGGGGGAGAGAAACAGTCCGGGCTGGGCCGCTTGAATGGGGCATGGAGCCTGGATGAATTCACCACGATGAAGTGGATATCGGTTCATTACGGACAAAGGAAATTCCCGTACTAAGGGCTGGGGGGGAGATAGGATGGTAAATGTGACTGAAGTTCAAACACAGCATGAGCTGATCCGAGCTTTTGTAAGGATAGCTCCACTGCTGAATAATCTTACGAATGATGATATCACCATTGGCATATATGATACGGAGAAACTGATCATCAACTATCCGGGCAAAACGTTCTCATTGAATGTGAGCCCAGGTGACCCTTTAATGGAAGGGGATATCGTCACCAACGCGATCAGGAATAATACGGCTCTATCCGCGGTCGTTCCGAAAGAGCTGTTTGGTTTCCCGCTTGCTGCACGCGCGATCCCGCTGCATGACGAGCAGGGCCGCGTTATTGGCGGCGTAGGCATGGGGACCAGCCTCGAGAAAGCGAATAAGCTTTTTGAGATGGCCGAAAGCTTCTCTGCTATTGTCGAACAGACAACGGCGTCCATTGAAGATATAAGCCAATCGGTTTCTCACCTCACCGAGCGTGTAACCAACGTAACGACTCAAATGAAGGACGTCAGCTCAAGTGCTCAGCAGATCGGTAAGATTTCCACCGTGGTTAAGGAGATTTCAGAGCAGAGTAACATGCTGGGGCTGAATGCTTCCATCGAAGCAGCAAGAGCAGGTGAAGCGGGAAGAGGTTTCTCCGTCGTTGCCGATGAGATCCGGAAGCTGGCGACCATCTCCAAAGAGAATGTGGATCGGATTAATGGAATTACGAAGAATATTCAGGAACTGCTGCTGGGATTAAATCATGCTTTTTCTGATATTCACACGTTAACTGACAGCCAGTCAGGGGCGATTCGAGAATTCTCAGTAACGATCCAGGAAATTAGCAATAAAGCCGAGGAATTAGCCCAGGTGGCAGAAGAAACTCTTTTCTCAAAAGAAAGCAAGCCCATTGTTTAGTATCGAAGAAGCCGCGATCATGCGCGGCTTTTTTTGTTAGAAACCGACGCGGGTGAGATACAGTCACGTTAATATGGTTAATAAGTTCATAGAAGATCAGTCAGCCCGATGATAGGATATAAATACATGTAGGGCTCTTATTTAGGGGATACTATTTGTCGATTCATTTTAATATTTTGAAGAAGGAGCCTTGCACAGTGGTAGACTTCCTAATGAAATTCAATCCGATTACGCAAGCATTCATTGCGACTTTGTTTACATGGGGAATGACTGCATTAGGGGCAGCCCTTGTGTTTATGAAAAAAACATTAAACCAGCGACTATTGGACAGCATGTTAGGTTTCGCCGGTGGTGTCATGATTGCCGCTAGTTATTGGTCTTTATTAGCGCCAGCTATAACCATGTCGGAAGGAAATCCCATAGGGAACTGGTTTCCGGCAGCCTTTGGATTCTTATTAGGCGGGGTATTTCTGTGGGGAATTGATAAAATATTACCTCACCTTCATCCCAATTCTTCGATTGCTGGTGCGGAAGGATATCTTCCAAAACGAAGAAAAAGAAGTACATTGCTGGTGCTCGCCATTACGCTTCATAATATTCCGGAAGGCTTGGCAGTAGGGATAGCCTTTGGTGCGCTCGCCAATGGGGGAACCGAAGCTTCCCTGGCTGGTGCTCTGACGCTGGCCCTCGGCATTGGCATACAAAACTTCCCGGAAGGCGTGGCGGTTTCCATGCCTCTAAGAGGAGAAGGGATGTCTCGAAGAAAGAGCTTTTTCTATGGACAGTTTTCGGGTATGGTCGAGCCCATCGCTGCCGTAATCGGTGCAGTGGCTGTCTCATTTATTGAACCTTTATTACCTTACGCATTAAGCTTTGCAGCTGGAGCTATGATCTTTGTAGTAGCCGAAGAGGTTATACCCAGTTCGCAAGAAAAAGGCAATAAGGATCTAGCGTCAATGAGTTTAATGTTCGGCTTCACATTGATGATGATTCTTGATGTTGCATTAGGATAAATGACAGGAACATGTATGTATAGAGAATTCAATTTTCTTAGAGAAGAAGGCCATGAAGGATGATTCCTTTCATGGCCTTTTACTGAGCTAGGCTGATGATTGGTTCTTATTAGATAAAAGCACTTGTGATGATAACCAGCAAGATGAACAATACCAAGATTGCTCCTACACCGTTACCATATCCACCATATCCACCATATCCACCTTCTACTACTTCTCCCATGGCTCATTCCCTCCTCCTTGTAAAGCATATGATATTCTATGATGATCTGATGGAAAGGACAGGGTGTTCCGGCAATGAAGTTTTGAAGTGGGTAGATTCAGAGCTAGAGAGCGATAATGAAGCAGCTTAATTCAGCTTGATTCTGTTACAATAGATATACTATCTTATAGAAATGATGTTGATCATGAAAATTGAACTGGGACACCAACAAATCGAAATTCATGTGGAATACGGTCCACGGAAAAAACTCTCGATCCATATCCATCCCTCAGGGCTGGTTACGGTGAAGGCACCGAATTATACAAGTGATGATGTGGTGATACATACCGTAAGGCAGCATGAGAACAAGATATTGAAGCAATTGCAAGCCATCGAAGCAGCACGTACCTCACCGAAGGTCAGGGAATACGAAGAGGAAGGCAAGTTCCTTCATCTCGGCCGATATTGTTCGCTTCATGAGTTAATCGAGACGAAGGGGCGTACGGAAGAAGAGCTTCAGAACGATTTGAAGAAGTTCTATTTCGCAAGCTGCAAGAAGGTAGTCGGTGAACGCATCAAAATCTATCAGAAGCTGCTGAAAGTCACGCCTAAATCCTTCATCATCGAGGAGTCCCGAACAAAATGGGGCAGCTGCAGCTCGGCTAAACATCTCACCTTCAACTATCGTCTTGCGATGGCGCCCATCGAGGTCATTGACTACGTGGTCATTCATGAGCTTTGTCATCTCTTGCATATGAACCACGATCGATCCTTTTGGCGGCTTGTCGGAAGTGTAATGAAGGATTACAAGGAAAAGGAAGCATTCCTCGCAAGGTATGGTAACGCCATGACATTGTAACGCTTCAAGAAGCTCCGTGGAGATGCTTGTGGACAAAACACCTCTACTCGGGGTGAATCTGTCACCCTGTATGATCTATCCGTCTACATCAATGCCATACGAAGTGGATGGGATTACACGCTTGTGAACAATATAATGGGCATAATAAACGCCGATTTTCTTAAGGATGAATTGCATTTAGATAAGCAGCTGAACAAAAATCAAGATAGAACTTCATGTGGACGATAACTCAAGTTATCACAAGAAGAGAACGCCTGATTCAGGCGTTCTCTTTATATTCTTTTCAAGCCTGTTTTGTTCCAGGACGGTCTTTTAAAACCGCCCTGTAGCCAGCATACGTTCTCTGGATATGCGGCTGAGAGAGAGGACGACCGCCTGCGCTGCTCCATAATCATGGCTTGATAGAGCTTGAAGTGTATCCCGGTTGATTCCGATCGCGCTGTAATGCTTGATATGTGGAGTTTGCTTGAAGCGGACGATCGCATACATGCATAATTTATCTCGAAAAGAGTCAAACGTGCTCAGCATCACGCCGTTGCCCAAGGATTCTACAATTTCTCGCATTAATAGGAAATGATGCTTGGTGTATAACGGATAATCATCCATCTGCTCGGCGATTCGCTGTGCCTCAACATGAGCTGCAAGCGACTCCAGGTTTAGGCGAATCTCCCGCTTCGGGTCTTTCATGATTTCGAAACAATAGAAGAGCATGGACTGAATTTGTTCAATTAAATCGAGAAACTCCTTGCTGCTCACTTCCTTGACCAACACGCCGCGATTTTTGAGAGAGGTAACATAGCCTTCCGACTCCAGACGGGCAATCGCATGGCGGACCGGTGTACGGCTCATTTGATACTCCTCGGCTAATTCATTCTCCGATAGCAGGGTGCCCGGCATGAGTTCTCCGAGAACCATCCGCTCACGCAGCAGCAGGTATGCTGTGTCGACAAGCGATATTTTGTTCATATAAGTAGTTCCTTTCTGCCCACGACCAGTGTTTCTTGAGATGGTCTCTTTCGACACTCCACGTTATTTTAACATTTTACCCTATATTAACAGTCTTCTAAGAAGGTGCGCAACCAATTCGGAAATTTAACAAACCTGTTCATCTGCGAAGATATCCTTCTTACATTCAACTTGTATCCTACTTGTGTACCACAGAATATGAGATCTATTTCAGGAGGATATAGGATGCTAAAAAACAAAAGACACACAGGTCGCCAAAGTTTGATTCTAACGCTTGTCATGATGATGGTTATTCTCTCTGGCTGCGGAACTGCCGCAAGTTCCGAATCCGGGAACGAAGGAATTCCGGAAGTCATCCGTGTGGGCATGATGCCAAGTGAAGAGGGGGAGATGAATCGTTCCCAGGAGCAGCTGGCCAAAGACATTACAGATGCAACAGGCATTCCTGCCGAAATATTTGTAGCTGAGGATTACAATATGGTTATTGAAGCGCTTCGTGCAGGTAAAATCGAGATTGGACTCATTGGTCCGTTTGGCTACATCATCGCAACGGAGCGGGCGAACGCCAAGCTGCTTGTCCGTTCTGAAAGTGGACAATCATCCAACACCGTCATTCTCGTTCGTGAAGACTCCCCTTATCAAAGTGTAAAAGATTTGAAAGGCAAAGATTTTCTATTCGTCGATCCGGCATCGACTTCAGGTAACTTGTATCCCCGTGCCACGCTGATGAATGAACTCGGCCTGGCAAACAATGAGCTGGAATCCTTTTTCGGCAGCGTCGCCTTCTCGGGCGGACATGACAAATCGCTCCTTGCCCTGGCAAATAACAATGCCGACGCAATCGGAACGTCCAGTTTGATGCTGCCGATGCTGGCAGAATCGGGTCTTGTTAAAGAAGAAGATTTCCGCGTGATCGCCGAGTCCGAGCCCATCGTTGGCGGTGCTCCGCTGCTGTATCGGCAAGATCTGCCTGAAGAGCTGGTAACCAAGCTTCGAGAGCTTATGCTGGATTATCACACTAAAAATCCTGAGTTTATGGAAAGCGTAGGCGCTTCTTCATTTGTAGAGGGGAGCGACAGTGATTTTGATCCGATTCGTAAAGTCGCTAAAGCGCTTGAAATGTCCCCTGAGGAATTGCTGAGCAAATAGAGATAAACAAGGGAGGATTTAAACATGACACTATTGCAAGTGGAAGGCCTGTCTAAAATATATCCGGATGGAACCAAAGCACTTGACAACCTGAATTTAGAGATTCGTCCGGGAGAGTTCGTTGTTGTTATCGGACCCAGTGGTGCCGGCAAGAGCACATTGCTGCGCAGCTTGAACCGTATGATCGAGCCGACAAACGGGAAGATACGTTTTAAAGGCGAGGAGACAATGGGGATCAAGGGGAAAAAGCTGCGCGAAATGCGCCGCCATATGGGCATGATTTTTCAGGGATATAATCTTGTCACCCGCGTAACGGTAATCAAAAATGTGCTTCATGGCCGCCTCGGTTATATGAGTCCGTTCAAGGGCGCGCTTGGCCTCTACTCCAAATCGGATACGGAAGCTGCCAAGAGCATGCTGCAGCGTGTCGGGTTATATGAGCAAATGTACAAACGCGCCGATGAGCTTAGTGGAGGCCAGCAGCAGCGAGTAGGGATTGCGCGAGCCTTATCCCAGAAGCCGGACTTGATTTTGGCGGATGAACCGATTGCGAGCCTGGATCCGGCTTCCTCCGAGACGATCATGCATTATCTGTACACGATCTGCAAGGAGGAGGGCATCGCCTGCCTGTGCAATCTTCATCAGGTTGAAATCGCCAAGAAGTATGCCACCCGCATCATTGGCATCCACAAAGGTTCCAAAGTGTTTGACGGGTCCCCCGAGGAGCTCACAGATGATATGATCCAGCTCATCTACAACCAGAGCCATGCTAAAGTGAAGGAGACCGCCTGACATGAATGCGGCACAAATGCAATCCGCTCGTAAAATGAAACGGACCCAGACGATACTGTTCCTCATCGTGCTGCTGGCTCTTGTTATCTGGTCTTCAATCGGCGCCGAATTTTCGCTTCCCGCGCTGTTTGCAGGGGTGGGGGAAAGCTTTCGCTTTATCTTTCTCGATTTTCTGCCGCCGGATTTCTCTTCACTGCCGAAGCTCCTCGAGCCTGCGATGCAGACCATATACATGAGCGTCGTGGCGATGGTTATCGGTTCGATTGTAGCCGGACTCCTGTCCTTCTTAGCGGCAGCCACGACAAGTCCGCATCCTTATCTGCAGGTGTTTGTCCGAGCGGCTACGTCGTTGTTCCGGAACATTCCGGTTGTCATCTGGACTATCCTGCTGGTCGCAGCTTTCGGGCTTGGCACTATCGTTGGCACGATGTCGCTCATATTGATCTCGATAGGCATGCTGACCCGATCCTTTGCGGAGGTGCTTGAGGAGATCGATATGGGTCAGGTAGAAGCGGTTCGCGCGGCTGGAGGTAGTTATTTTCAAGTATTGTCTCAAGCGGTCATCCCGCAATTCATGCCTGGATTTATCGGCTGGAGCCTGTACAATTTCGAAATTAATGTGCGCGCTTCGACGATTGTCGGGATGGTTGGCGGGGGAGGCCTCGGTTTTATTCTACAATCCAATCTGAAATTGTTTCAGTACCAGAAAGCCAGCATGGCTGTACTTCTCGTGCTTGTCATTGTTCTTGTAGTTGAAACGATCACCAATCGTGTAAGGGAGCGGATCATATGAGGGCGCAATGGAATGAGCCAAAACCATCCCTGACGGTGCTTACGTCTATGGCGGAGCCCAAAAAACCCAAAAAGAACCACCTTCTTGTGGTGGGAATGCCTCTTGTTGCCTTGCTGTTTGTGTTCAGCTTAATTCAGCTGCAATTCGACTATTCCCGGATCGCCGCAGGTTTCATGAAGCTCATGGGCATTGTCCAAGTCATGTTTCCTCCCGACTTTACGGCGTGGCGGCATGTGCTTCTGGCAGCGATGGAATCGTTGCAGGTCGCCATTCTGGGAACCGTGCTGGGTATCCTGATTGCTTTTTTTCTCTCCTTTTTGGCAGCAAGCAATCTGACGCCCCATCCGTTCATTGCGTGGATCATCCAAAGTGCCGCTTCGCTGCTGCGTGCGATACCGACTGTCGTGTGGGCGCTTATTTTTATCGTGTCTGTCGGGCTTGGATCGCTTCCAGGCGTGCTGGCCATTACCGTGTCTGCGGCAGGCATGCTCATTAAAGTATTCGCGCAATCGCTGGAAGAGGTTGATAAAGGCGTGCTGGAAGCGATGCAGGCCACCGGCGCCAGCTGGCTTGCCATCGTCATGCAGGGTATTTTGCCAACGGTAAAGACGGCCTTTATTGCCTGGTGCGTACTGCGGTTCGAGGGGGACCTTGGAGAATCTACGATTCTTGGCGCAGTCGGTGCAGGCGGTATCGGATATGAGCTGACCCATGCGATGAAATCGTATAATTTTGCCGGGGCTTTGTTTGTCGGTCTCGTTATCTTTATCATGGTATTCAGCGTAGAGCTTGTGGCGAATCGATATAAAATGAATCTGAAAGTTCGTAAACACTAACCACTTGTTAAATAAAAATAGGAAATGAGGAGTTCTGATCATGTCTATATCAATATCAAACAACCTAGTAAAGCAGGGCCCCTTAGTTCAAGCCAAATACAGCGTTAGCAACCGGATTACGATGTCCTGGAATACGGCTGCACATGTTGAGGTCGAGGGCATCTACCTTTCAAATCAACTGGAATTTGACGAGTCCCAAAGCGCGCGGCTTGAAGCTCATATTGATCTGGAGGCTGCTTCTGTAACAAGAACACTGTCCCTGGGTCGCAATTACTATCACGTAAAGTTCAACGATGGCTCTGTCTCAACAATATATGACCGTATGATCAATACAGACGGAGTGATCAATTTCCGTGATATGGGCGGATACCTTACAGAGGATGGACGGACCACTCGCTGGGGAGCACTGCTTCGCTCCGCCGATCTGCATGAACTGAGTGAGCAGGATCTGCATATAGCAGGTACACTCGACATTGACTGGATATGCGACTTGCGCAGCGATTTCGAGGTAGCGAAACGTCCGAGCCCCGCAATGGGCAAGGCAATCAATACGAATATCCCCTTTATGGCGGAAGCTAATCCGGAGGATATGGAGAAGATCGGACTTGACCTGAACGCAGGTTACAAAGCCATGATGATGAATACGGAGAAGTGTTCGCTCATTCTTCATGAGCTGTTACAGGAAGGTCGGTACACGTCTTTGTTCCACTGTGCTGCCGGCAAGGACCGTACAGGGGTGGTATGCGCGCTTATTCTTCTCACGCTGGGTGTGCCGCGCGATGTGGTCATCGAGGATTACGAATTGACCAATCTGGCGGTGGATGAACTCATGAAGCGTTTCCTGGCAGACAGCAAGGATTACATGGACCATATGCCTGAGTTAATGGGAAAGACAGGAGAGATCCCGGAAATGATGAAAGCTAACTTTATACAGGCTTCGCTCGAAGCAATTGATGAGAATTACGGATCCTTTGATCGGTATCTTCATGAAGGGCTTGGCGTTACTGAGGAAGAAAGAACGGTACTTAAAAACAAGTACTTGGTATAGATGGACGTCTTACTCGTAGATAATGATCAGCTCAACCGTACCCATACGTTCACGTACATTCCATCCTCATAATCTGCGGATTGTTAAACTATACGGTTGGTTTGTCTTGAATGTTCAAACACCCTCTTTAAACAAGAGGGTGTCTGGATTTTTATTCATACATGTTGGCTATAAAGCGGCAAGCTGGTTACCAGCCAACGCGGATAATGAGTCCTTTTGGATCACCTACCTCTAAATAAGCGGCTTGACCGTTGACATCATCATAGGCAAAACCGTATGCCAAACGGTCGATGCTATGATCATGCCAGAATTTCGCATAAAAATTCGCTGGTGCAGCTTTATAATAGTTGGATACCGTATTCCAGTCGCTCGTTGTGTATACATGACGGTTAATGGCTGCGCAAGTGGCAGCATCTGTAAGCGCACCATCACATCTTAGAATGTCCTGCGTGCTGTAGCTTGAGTATCCGCTAAAATAATTGGCATTGGCTCCGCCTGGAGCAAAGGAGCCATGAATCGGTGCTACAATCCGGTACGGAGCCTGTATCGTTGCAAGTGATTTGAAAGCGGCAGGCACCTCATTCTGATATTTGGTGAATATCCCGGCACGGGTTTCCGATTCAAGCTCGCCAACGGTCTTATCGTAGGAGCCCGATTGGTTTACGAGACGATGTTGAATGGGGAAACCAAAACCATCAACACGGGTCGTATTTCCATGATACCCTGCGTTGTCAATCGTAAATTCGACAAAATCGAAGTAAATGTTCCGGTTCGGATCGGTGGGATTGTTGATATCAGGTCCGGCAAATCCATCGTTGTAAGTCTTAATATAGAGCGGTGTGCCTACGCTTAGAAACATTCGGCCGGATGTAATTTTGGGCAGATTCACCCACGATGCGTCACTCACGGTATGATAGATATTGGCATAATTGATCCCATTTTTAGTCAGATGTCCGGGCGCATCATTCAGAGCCGTAGAAATCGGCACCAAATTTCCGCTTAAATCCAGATAACTCCACTTATTGTTGGCAGGGTTTATGCCGAGAACGCCCCAGTATACTTGGTTGTCGGCGTATGCGCCTCCTGTGCCGTTTAATATTTTCATGGATATGGAGCCGCCTGGTGCAACGGGAATGGTGGACGGATTGATGTCGTAGATGGAACCGGAAGAATTGGATGGTGGAGGAGTATTGCCAGCAGTATATGTGAATGTGCCGGTATCGTAAGCGGGAGTTCCATTGTTGTAAGTGAAGAAATAAGTAATAACGGAGCCACTGTTTATGCCTGAGATGGCCTGCTCATATCGGGATTTGCCGCTATTATTGGCCATTCGATAATTTTGCTGGGGGCCGCCATTAATTTGATAATGAACATCCACCCAGCTCGTATTCACGGTTGATTTAAACCAGACCGTCGCCACAGCCCCGGATAGTTCAACCCCTTGGGTGTAGTCAGCAGCCTCTGCTCTGGAATTAAACAAGGAAAAGGATGTAACCAGCATGAACAAGACTAGCAGGGAAGACAAGCATTTTCTCATCATTGTTCCTCC
Source organism: Paenibacillus sp. Cedars (assembly GCF_003184205.1). Lineage (NCBI taxonomy): Bacteria > Bacillati > Bacillota > Bacilli > Caryophanales > Paenibacillaceae > Paenibacillus > Paenibacillus sp. Cedars. The sequence continues at coordinate 2,936,249 of NZ_CP020866.1, read as the reverse complement.
TAAGTATGAAATTAGATTACAAGATGCATCTGCTGGGCAGGGGGGCTCAGCGACCCATTTTACACATATCACCCTCTTCATCAAAAATAATATATATAAACCAATAAATGCGCTTACAATCAGTATTATAATGACATCTCCGAAGCAATTACAGGAGCGAGATTTCGGATGAGGGATTCAAAATTCGGGTCAAATAGGATTGACAGTTCAAGAGAAAAGCAATTATACTCTGAATAAACTTAATCGTTTAAGTTAAACTTGAGCGGCCATCATAAACGTTATTTTAGTAAGGATTTACACATCATCGATGAGACAAGAAAAAGGACTATATATCACTTTCACTTAATCGATTAAGTTGTAAATATTGAAATGAAAGGTGGAATAGAACGAATGGAATCCCGGATTCTTAGCTTATCTGGTCTTAATGCAAGTCGATTGAACAACGAAAGAGATGCCTGGATCTATTTGCCTCCAAGCTACGATGACTTGCAAAGCCTAAGGTACCCCGTGCTTTACATGCATGTTGGACAGCATGTATTTCAATCCCGCAAGCGATCGGGAGAAACCTGGGGGCTTCGGGAGACGCTGGACGGTTTGATTCGAAACGGTGAGATCCAGGAGATTATAGTGGTTGCGGTTGAACATAAGCAAAACGAGGGAGCGAGTGAGTATTTCCACGATCAATGTGCGTATCCGATTCAAATGCTGGGTGAGCAATATGAATTTTTCCTGATTTACGAGTTGAAGCCGATCATCGATCGAATGTTTCGGACGCTGTCGGACGCTTCCCATACAGCACTGATGGGTTCCTCAGCCGCAGGACTTGCGACTTACAACATCGGTATGCGGAATCCTGATGTATTCGGTTTGCTCGGGATGCTGTCCCCGTTCTTTGTCCATCTGGATGAAGAGACGTTTGTCGAACAGAAGCAGTATCGGCCGCATAAGCCAAATCCCGGTCAAAAGCTATGGCTCGACATCGGTGGAGCCGAAGGTTTCTTCATGCCGATTCACGTTCGTTCGGTGGCGGAAGAACTGTTAAGCAGCGGTTGCGTACAAGGGGAGACGTTGTATTTCTACGAGGAACCTGACGCCGCGCATGCTGAGACCGATTGGGGAAGACGTGCGCAGCTTCCGCTGCGATTCTTTTTTGGCAGGGAGGGCGTCTCCCAACGAGTTGACTTGTTCGGACCTGATACGGTCGGAATGGAGGGGGCTTCCGCAACGCTAAACGCAGTCGTAACGCTGGACAACGGGTTGATGTACACCGACTTAGAAGGAGGCTATACCGTCGATCATCCCGCAATTCTGGAGGTGACGCCTGAAGGAAGGCTGCATCCTAGGAAGCCGGGAGAAACGATCGTTCGATATCAGAACCGCAATTTACAGGCAAGCATGAAAATCGCGGTCGTAGAGAAACTCTCGGCTACCGTCACGGTGGAAGTAGAGGTGAGTGTACCGGACACGACACCTGAGGATGCATCCATTCATGCGGTATTTAAGCTATCGAAGGTCCGAAAGGGTCTCTACAGGGGTACTGCCCGCCTTCCGAGGGGAGTCTGTTTCCGATTCAAGGTTTCACGGGGGTATGAGAAGGAAGAAGCGGATGATCAGAACCGCCCGGTACCGTACCGAAGATTAAACGCTGACAGAGATCAGAAAGTTTCGTATATAGTGGACAATTGGATTGATTTGCCTGCAGGAGAACATACGAAAGGGGAGCTATCGTAATGAGTTGTGCCAGAATCATTACGTTTCAATCGTTCTATTCAACGGTCATGAATAACGTCCGCGACATTCACATTTATTTGCCGCCAAGTTACGACCGCGATACACAGACGCGGTACCCGGTTCTATATGTCCATGACGGGCAGAATGTATTTCATTCTGGCTTTAATGGTCAGTCCTGGCGTCTGGACCATGTGTGCAACCGGCTGATTTCGGAAGGCCGGATGGAGGAGATTATCATTGTTGCCATAGGCAATGCGGGCTTGCTCCGAAACGAGGAATACGCGCATGGAGGCCCATTTGCAGAGCGGTTGCCATATCCATGCCGTGGAGAAGCATACGAACGCTTTTTAATCAGAGAGCTGAAGCCATTCGTAGACCGATCCTTCCGAACGAAACGTGAAAGCCGTGATACGGGACTGATGGGTTCCTCCAGAGGAGGGCTGGTCACGTATCATCTTGGTTTCAATCGACCCGACGTTTTCGGCAAGGTGGCTATGTTGTCGCCCTATTTCTATCAATATCATGAGAGTTCTTTAAGCCATGAACCCATATTCAATCAATATGAGGAGAAAGGACCTCTTAAGCTCTGGATCGATACCGGGGGCATGGAGGGGATGACAGTGCTGGCGGACCACGTCCGGGAGATGGCCGCACGCCTCTTGCGTCTAGGCTATCGTTATGGGGAGGAGCTGGCTTTCGGGTATTTTCCGGAAGCAGTACATAACGAAGAGGCTTGGGCGGATCGGGTTCATGGACCGCTGCTATTCTTGTTCGGTCATCTGGGGGAACCAGACGGAGTGGAGCTCACAGGCAGCCGGGTGGCGGGGATGGAGGGTAAGCCGACCTATGTGCACCCGTTGCTCCGGTACGCAGGAGGCCTGACCATCGTGGACGGAGAAGCCGAACTCGTATTGCATCCAGAAGACAGTGCGCATATCGATGAGCATGGTTTGATCGTACCACGGTCAATAGGTGATTGCTGTGTGCGGTATGAGAAGGGCCGACTCGGCAGCGCCCTCCATCCGTTGACCGTGCTGCCTCATCTGCGGGAGAAGGCGAACGTTGCGATCCGAGTGCGCGTGCCGACGGATACGCCAGAAGACGCCAGAATTCATGCGGGGATTCCGCTGGTGAAGAAGGGGGTTGGCATTTATGAAGCCGAGGCCGAGCTTCCGTTAAATGCAGGATTCTCTTTTCATATCACCGAGGAATCAGGCCTTATGGAAGCGGATCATGAGGGAAAAGTTTCTGTACAACGACACTTCGTTGTGAACGGTGATTTAAAATTACAATACGAGGTAATCCAATGGACGCGGGGACAGGCATTCTAATCCTAAGGTAGCACCGCTTGATTGATGTTTACATGAGCATAAACCTTGTCCGCTTCGTTCGTTGACGTACGAATGAGCATTCTTTATGATTAACCTAGCAAACACGGCTTCTGATGCGAAAGCCGCCGATTGAGATTGAGTAAAGGATGCTGAAACACATGAAAAAAGTAACTATGAAGGTGATTGCCGAGGAAGCGGGCGTATCGGTGGCGACCGTTTCCTATATTCTGAACAACGTGAATAATCAATCGATCTCTGCCGAAACACGGGAAAGAGTAATGAAAGCTGCCCAAAGGCTCAATTATAAACGAAACTTAACAGCACTGGCGCTGAAAAGCGGCAAGTCGGAGCTGATCGGCGTTCTGTTACCCGATCAGACGGGTGAACCTTACTGGGCACGTTATCGGTATTCACAGGCATTGTATCATCTAGGGAAGCATTTGAACGACGCTGGATACCAGCTGGTCGTTTCTTATATCGACCCGCAATTCTCCAAACTTCCGATTCTGTTGGAGAGGGAGCTGGACGGGGTCTTCATTCTGAATGCTTCTTCCTCCATTTTTCATCGGATCTCCAAGCATTACGGTGTCGGGATTCCCATCATCGGGATCGATACATCGCTTGATGACCCTCTCTTCCATACGGTTGTCCCGGATTTTGAGGCGGGCATCGAGGAAGCTGCAAGGCGACTTGGAGCCGAGCCGCAATTTCTTCTGATCGACCATTATGTCGATCACGGCATGACGGAGCAGATTAGGGAAATGGCCGGCATGGACGAGAAGCGGATGCATGTTTATTCCAGCGCTTCGGAGCTTGAAAAGTTTCTCGCTCAATACTCAGGTCTACCGGGCGTTGTCATCAATGAATTCTTGTGCGAACAGGCACTCCGTTTTGACACCGCAGGCAGGCTCGCCGCTTTGTGTACAAGCGGTTGCCCAGAACTAATCTCCGGGAGGGCGGAGACCGTTGTTTTTGATGCTGACGCTTACCGGGAAGCGGCCGAAGTTATGATTCAGTACATTGCCCGCCCACAGGATCATTATCCGAACAACCATATTTTACAGAAGATCGTTCATGGGGAGACGCTAGCATAACAAGTGTAAAAAAACGGCAGTCGGTTAACATCGGCTGCCGTTTTTTCGTGCTTGATGCTGCAGCTGCACACCATCAACTTTTTAGATATTGCTCTTATAAACGAGTGTGGTGCTAGGGTAGAGAGCGGTTCATTGTCAACATTTGCCCAACACCTGCGCAACACCGTTTCGAAATTCCGTTGGTGCGACTCCTTTCCACTTACGAAAGGCTTTGCTGAAATGAAATTCGTCGCTGTAGCCGCAGGCGTGAGCGATTACGCGCAACGTATGATTTGTATAGGTCAGGTAGCGTTCGGCGTGCTGCATCCGGATGGCGGTCAAATAGTCTTTGGGCGGGAGGTGGATGTGCTTCAGGAATAGTTTTCGCAGATACGAGACCGAAATGGCGTGCTCCCGAGCCATCTGCTCGATATGAAGAGGCTCCGCGAAATGATTCTCGATCTCCTTCTTAATGCGAGCGTATCGTTCAAAAGCCTGCTCTTCTTGCACAGGAGTCTGTTCCTGCTGATGCAGCTTTGCGATCAATCGGAGAAGAATGGCGCTGCTCTCCAGCTCACTGTCGGGATTAGTCGGTACCCACGTATGCGTAACGTCCCTGAAAGTAGAATCCAGTTTTAGAGCAATATCCCCATTGAATTTCTTGACGAACGGCAAATCCAGTCGAGGAACAGCTGCCGGCATCTGCCATTGACCCGTGGAAAAATGCACAGCGCAGCATTCAAACAACACCATGCTCATGAGCAGGGGGGATTCGGTAGAGCTTGCCATGCGCATACGCAGCCCAGGCTCCATGTAAAACAGCATACCTGGTTCGACTTGATACGTTTGATCCGTATGAAAAACACCGCTGCCTTCGTGAATCCAATAAAAACTGTGCAGCGTGGTGTTGTTTCGTATGTCCGACCAGTTGGAGGAGGTCATCTTTTGGAAACACCAATTAATTCGCACAACCAAGTCCTGCATCTGATACATAGCAACTCACCTTCTGAAGTCGATTTTTTTGGTAAAGTGATTAGAACGTGGTTCTTTCTTAAGTTTATCCTAACCACGGGTTGAATTCCAATTTTCAAAAGAGCGATTTTGACATGTAAATGCCCTTCTTGGCTATGGTGTTCGGGAAGGGGTTCTTTTATGTTTATTAAAAAGGACGATTAAAAGGAGGCCTACTATGATTCGACTATTCAGCACGCACCAGATTCGTAAGAGCACGGAACTTGAGGGACTTTGGGATTTCACGCCTGCTGCTTATATGGGGGAAAAGGTAGGAGCGTATCGATATCGATTACCGGTACCGGGCTGTTGGGAGATGCATCCCGAGTTTGGTAACTACCGGGGGATTGGCGTCTATAGGCAGAAGGTAACCCTTCATCAACGAAGTAATCTCCGCTTGGAATTCAAAGGCGTTAGCCATACGGCTCATGTTTATTTCGATGGCGTAATGAAAGCCTGTCATTATAACGCATATACTGCTTTTGAGTGTGTCATCCCTCAGGTAGAAGCTGGTACTCATGATTTGGTGGTCTACGTTGATAATTCATTTCATGAGGATTCCGCTCTCCATGTACCCAATGATTATTACACCTATGGAGGGATTATACGGCCGGTTGCCGTAGAAGAAATAAGCGATTTATACATTCAAAATGTCATGTTTACACCCGTCAGGCAGGGTCTTGGTTGGCATGGTTCATGGAAAGCGGTCGTCCGAAACATGGGTCAGGCAGAGAGAATGGTATCGATCCGAGGAATACTTGCAGGAATAGACGCGGAGCTGGGCAGGTCCCTGGTGAAGTCGGGAGAAACTGTGGAGATTTCTTCGTGGGTGGCATATCCGGATGTGAAGGAATGGTCATTGGAAAATCCCAACCTCTATGCACTGACAGCCATCCTTACGACAGAGGAAGGCTACGATTGCGATGATTGGCTGGATCGCGTAGGTTTCCGGACGATTACGACGGATAACGGAAAAATCCAGTTGAACGGCAAGGATGTCGTTCTTCAAGGAGTCAATCGGCATGAGGATCATCCCATGGCCGGATCAGCGCTTCCTCTTCATCTGATGGTGAGAGACTTGGAACTTATCACGGATCTGGGATGTAACGCCGTTCGGACGAGCCATTATCCCTACGATGAGCGTTTTCTCGATTTATGTGATGAACGCGGTATTGCGGTGTGGGAAGAGAATCATGCCAGAGGCTTGAGTCTGGAGCAAATGCTGAATCCGAATTTTGGCTGGCAGAGCGAGCAGGTGACACGTGAAATGGTGCAGCAGCATTATAACCATCCGTCCATTCTTATATGGGCCATTCTTAATGAATGTGCAAGTCATACCGAAGAGGGGAGAGCCCATTATGAGAAACAGCTGACGATCATCGGCGAGCTTGATCCAAGCAGGCCCCGTTCCTTCGCTTCCCATCACAGGGATCAAGAGAAGTGTTTTGACTTGGCGGAGATTGTGTCTTTCAATCTTTACCCCGGTTGGTATACCGATGAGGATCCGGGAGAACTGGCGGATCAGGCAAGGCTTTGGGCAGATGCGTTAGGCGGAAAGGGGAAACCCATGATCATGAGCGAGTTCGGGGGGGACGGGTTTTACGGATTCCGCAGTCCGAATCGGGAGAAGGGCTCGGAGGAGAGGCAGGCCGATATTATCGACAGCAATTTAAGGGCTTACCTGGAACGGGATTATATATCCGGCATTTTCATATGGCAATTCAGCGATTGTCGTGTGACGGAAGGCCTTGGCTGGCTGCTGGCCCGTTCATGTACACGTAACAGTAAAGGCATTGTGGATGAATATCGACGTCCCAAGCTGGCCTATGAAACCGTTAAGCGATATTTTCGGGGACGATGATGTTAGGTGAAGCGGCACATTAAAGCGCAACTTCTACCGATGCTATAGGAAAACAGCCTGTGATGGATACGCCAGGGAAAATGTTCAGCACGAGGGGTTTTGAAGGCGTCTGATTATATTGCGTGATGGCCGGGCTGATAGTCGAACATGCGTTGGATGCGGATTTCTATATAAGATTATGGCTGTCCCCCAAGATTGCTTCTGATTTTGGGGGACAGCCAGTTGCAGGAGTATACCAAAGCGCACCTCTTGCAGTGAGGAATCCCTCTCGTGCAGGCGCCGCAAGTCCCTCACTAATTCCCTATCGGTAAAACATTTAAGCCAGCGCCAACAACTTTTCCCCGTAATTTGCATCTTCCAGCAGCGGTCGGCCAATGGCTATTAAATCCGCCATTTGATCTGCTAGAATGAAATTGGCGAGCGCTTGGGTGCGGATATTGCCCACTGCAATGACGGGGATTTGTACATATTGTTTGATCATGGCAGCATAAGGGGTTTGGTAGCCTTCCGGTGTGGCTAGCGGAGCAGCGGGGACTAGGCCGCCAGAGGATACATGCACCGCATCAAGCTCAGCTTCCAGGTAGGTCAAGGCTAGCGCAACCTCGGCAGGGGTCAAACCGCCATCGGAAAAATCGGAGGCGGATACCCGCAACTGCACCGGGTAGTCGATTCCCACTTCGGCACGGATGGCTCCCAGCACTTCTTGGATGAACCGAAGTCCTCGCCAATAGAGAAACAGGAATAAGATTTCATCCGGGGGATAAGAATAGTTCACGATAGAACTAAGATAGAACTACTTATGAACCTTGTGGAGGATATGAAGCATGAGCAGATTAGCTGGAAAAGTAGCCGTCATTACGGGCGGAGCGGGTGGGATCGGCAAGATTACAGCCGAGAAATTCCTGAAAGAGGGAGCCAAGGTTGTCATTGTAGACCTCATGCAGGATGCCCTCGATAAGGCGAAGAGTGAGCTTGATGGTCATGGCGAGGTTATCGCCATTAAAGCGGATGTTACGAACGCTTCCGAGGTCGAGAGTTATGTGAAGAGGGCCATCGAGCACTTTGGCCGGATTGATGTATTCTTCAACAATGCGGGCATTGAAGGGAAAGTGGCTCCGCTTGTCGATCAGAAAGTAGAGGATTTCGATCAAGTCCTCAGCGTCAATGTTCGCGGCGTGTTTCTGGGGTTGAAATATGTGCTTCCACACCTGATCCAACAAGGCAGCGGCAGTGTAATCAATACTTCATCGGTTGCAGGACTTGACGGCAGCCCTGGCGTAGCTCCCTATATCGCTTCCAAGCATGCCGTCGTCGGTTTGACCAAAACGGCGGCGATTGAGGTAGCGGGATCGAACGTACGGGTAAACTCGATTCATCCATCCCCGGTGAATACCAGAATGATGCGTTCACTCGAAAGCGGCATGAAAGTGGATGAGCACACGCTTGCCAAAACCATTCCGCTCGGGCGTTACGGAGAAACCAGCGATATCGCAAATCTGGTTCTGTTCCTGGCATCTGACGAAAGCACCTTTATTACAGGTGCTCAATATCGGATTGATGGCGGTATGGGAGCTCTTTAACTGGTTTGCAGGATCTAGCACGTTAAAAAACCATCCAATCGTTCGTTAAATCCCTGAACGGTAGATGGTTTTTTTCAGTGGCAGCCCTGCTCCAATATTTCACGGTTTGTCTGTGCGTTTGATTTGGGTTTTTACGCTTCTCGGACGCCAGTTGATCATAAGAATCAGCTGATCTCTCATGTGAGTGACCGGATATTGGAAGCCGCTCTCAATCCAGTGAGACACAAGGCCAATCAAGGCATGCATGTTGTAGATAACCAGAAGCTCATGGTTGAGCTCACCGCTGGGATAATCCAGATCCTCCATGGCGATATGCTTTAATGCCGAGAACATTTTATCCCGCACAAGCGGTAAAACATCGCTTTTGAACAGGGCGGTATACACATCTGCATATAGATGGATATGGTCGAATATTTTCACTGCGTTGGCGGGCAGCTCATCGATATGAAACACATCGACTTCACCGTAAGGAGCCCTGTAGGAAGCGACCAGTTCTTTCATTAGCGGGGTGAGAATATCATCCAGCAGAGCTTCTTTGTTGTCATAGTGGGTGTAGAAGGTTCCACGATTATAATTGGCCAGCTCAACAATCTCCGTGATAGAAATACTGGAGAAGCTTTTCTGGGACAGCAGGGATAGCAGCGCTTGTTTCAATGCTTCTTTACTGCGGATGATCCGCCGATCCGTCATGTTTTTCGAGGTTTGCATAGATTCGACTCCTTTCGGTTAAATATAAAACGAATTTAAATATATAAAAAATAAACAATTCCATTCTTTTTGTTCATTATCGCACAGTTTCGCTTTTTTTAATGATTGTGAGTTATATCATACTATAGTTATACTAGAATTGACATATGTCGTACATTGAACAGTTGTTGAATGATGTTCGTCATTTCCATCGATTTCACAACCACTAATGGAGGTATGAAACATGAGATTATCTGGTAAAGTTGCAATTGTTACAGGTGCTGCTTCCGGTATGGGAAAAGCAATAGCTGAACTGTTTGCTGCCGAAGGGGCAAAGGTTGTTGTGTCTGACCTCCGTCTGGAAACGGCACAAGTTGTTGTTGACGGCATTGTAGCCAAGGGAGGCACAGCTCTTGCTCAGGCAGCAAATGTTGCCAAGGAGGAAGAGGTACAGCAATTGGTTGACGCTACCGTGAATGAATATGGAACACTGGATATCTTGATCAACAATGCGGGAATTATGGACAACTTTGTTCCGGCCGCGGATGTGACCGATGAATTGTGGGACCGCGTATTTGCCATCAATACAACCGGACCGATGAGAACCATCCGAAAATCGTTGCCGATTTTCCTGGAGAAGAATAGCGGTGTTATCGTGAACATCGCATCGGCTGGCGGACTTATGGGTTCCAGAGCCGGTGCAGCCTATACAGCCGCTAAACATGCTGTTGTCGGCTTGACCAAGAATGTTGGATTCCAGTACGCCACGAAGGGCATTCGCTGTAACGCGGTTGCTCCAGGCGGGGTTAGCACGAATATCAACACAACCATCAACGATCCGAATCCGTTCGGCATGGAAAGAGCAATGGCCGGTATGAACTTGAATCCCCGGGCAGGCGAACCGGAAGAGATTGCAAAAGTTGTATTGTTCCTCGCATCGGATGAAGCCAGCTTTGTAAATGGTACTGTCGTGACCGCCGACGCAGGCTGGACAGCCTATTAATAAATTATTGTTCCCCACGGGCTTTCTAAAGGATAACTCCTTTAGGGAGCCCTGTTTATTTTTTATCTAATGCGACGGATGTAACTAAACTTATCATCGGATAAATAAACCGCTATTCTTCTACGCAACCTATTGATGAGTTCATGGCTGTACATGATGAAGATACATAGAGGATCCAAATAGAGAGGAGCAGGCGGACTATGGAAATATTTCTGATGGTGCTAACATTTCTGGTCCTGGTCGGCATTTCCAACATCATTCATCGTTTTCTGCCATTCATCCCCGTTCCGCTGATCCAGATTGCACTGGGTATCGTTGCCGCCTATATCCGCGGATTTCATCATGTTCCGTTAAATCCGGAATTGTTCATGGTGCTGTTTATCGCACCGCTCTTGTTCAACGATGGTAAGCTTACACCGCGTGACGAGTTATGGAAGCTGCGATCCTATATCCTGCTGCTTGCTCTTGGGCTTGTGTTTGCTACCGTCCTGATTGCGGGGCCTTTCATTCACTGGCTTATTCCTGCCATACCGTTATCGGCAGCCTTTGCGCTGGCCGCGATACTTTCTCCTACCGACGCGGTTGCGGTGGGCTCCTTATCGGGAAGAGTCAAGCTGCCTGGGAAAATCATGCATTTGCTTGAAGGCGAAGCGCTTATGAATGATGCATCCGGACTTGTTGCGTTCAATTTTGCCATCGCAGCTACGGTAACGGGGTACTTCTCCTTAACCAATGCGATCGGAAGCTTCTTTGTCATTGCGGTTGGAGGAATCGTGGTTGGCGCTCTGTTAGGATTTCTTGTGATATGGTTCAGAATGCTGCTGCGTCGTCTTGGTATGGAGGACGTTACGCTGCATATGCTGATTATCATCCTGACACCCTTCATCATTTACCTGATCGCAGAGGAATTCCATGTATCCGGAATCCTGGCTGTTGTTGCAGCGGGTGTCACCCATGCGGTGGAGAGGGATCGCATGCGATCGGCTTCCATTAAGCTCCGCGTCGTATCGGACAGCACCTGGTCCGTCATTCTCTATACGCTAAACGGGTTGGTGTTTATCCTGCTGGGGCATGAAATTCCGGGAGTTATTAATCAGATATGGAGTGACCCGGCCTATAACAACGGACAAGTGGTCGGCTACATTGTACTGATAACGGCGGTGCTGATCCTGCTGCGTTTCGGTTGGGTGTGGGCTTCAACGAACCGGCAGTTTAAAACTTCTCTGTTGACAGCCCTGTCGGGAGTTCGAGGTGCCTTAACATTGGCGGCGGCTTTCTCCATTCCCTTGACACTTGCGGATCACAGCCCTTTTCCAGAGCGGAGTTTAATGCTGTTTATCTGTGCGGGTGTCATTCTGTTAACTTTGATTATCGCCAGTGTTCTGCTGCCGCTGCTTACCCGTGAGAAGAATACCGAGACGGTTTCAACAAAAGATCATGAGCGTGAAGCGCGGATGCATATGCTGCAAGCGGGTCTTCGGGCTGTGCGGGAAGAAATGACGGATGAGAACAAAGAGCAGGCCCTTCAGCTCATCTACGTATATACCAAGCGTCTTCAGCAATCTCAAATTTCGGATAAGGCCGACATGCGGGAGTTTTGGGAAGCTGCGATTGCGATTCGGCAGAAGGCGTTGGAAGCAGAACGTAACGTTGCGGAGGTTTGGCTTAAGGAAAAAAGAGTATCCCCTGACATAGCGGAGCTATTCCAATCTTCGCTCAACAGGGTAGAAATGCTGCTTAGCAGCCGTTATAAGTTTAAACTTCTGTTGAAAGCATCATGGCGGCATCTGAGAGGTCTGCTGCAAAAACCGGAGCATAAAGAGACCCCCATGTCTCCCGGTCATCCGGATTGGGAGATGTATAAAGATCTGAAGCTGGAGGCGATCCGCGCAGCGATACATGAGATCGAAGCCATGCAGCCTATAGAGAACCTGGAAATTGCCCATGCCGTTATCGCAGATTATCGCGCGATGGAGCATCACATCGAGAACGATCGAATATGGAGCCGAATGGAACCCGAGCTGAGCAGCGAGCGCAGAGAGCTTGAGCTTAAAGCAATTCAAGCGGAGCGTAACGAGATTCAGCGAATGTTTGAACAGGGAGAGGTGGATCGTGCGCTGGCAAACCATCTGAGGATGGATGTAAATTATCGCGAGGCGAACTTATTCGAGTCTCAAGAACTGGTTGAGAACGAGGGTCATTAAGGGAGAGCCCTCGTTCTGCTTGATGGAGTGACAGGTTTACGTTACAATAATGAGAAGCATGGGGTCAGCATCTTTTGCTGCCCACTTGCCATCAGGAACAGTTAATTCTTAACGAGGGGGAGGAACATGAGCATCCATAAAGAAGCGGCCTCCAAGAAACCTGCAACGGCCTGCCCGTCCACCTTCAAAACATTCAGTCTCGCAGTACAAGCATTGGTAGCTCTCGAACGTCACTCCGGCAAATGCTCAAGCGGTGATATTGCTTCGTATTTGCACTTGGAATCCACCTTGATTCGTCGTATTCTGAAAACACTCGCCCATGCTGATATGATTGAGTCGCGTGAAGGCAGGGACGGCGGTTACCGCCTGAAGAAGAATGCCAGCGATATCACACTGGCTGAAGTATATTCGATACTCCAGGTTCATAACTCCATAAGCGACGGCATGCTGGATGCCACGACCGGGCATTGCTTTGCAGCGGAAATCAGGGAGTCCTTTGCCGGAATTTTATCCGAGATTGAGGAAAGCACGCTGAAAATATTGGAATCCCGTACCATTGCCGACATGGTAGAACAGACGATATAAAATGTGTTGACAACGAATTTATGTCTGCTATATACTGTGCATTAAACAACACAGTTAACTCGCGATATAAACTGTGCAGAAAAATGCACAATATAAAATGTGGAGGGAATAAACCATGTCTACTGTAACCAAACCTGATTTCCAAACTGTAATTCAGGAACGTCATTCTGTTCGTCAATACGATCCGTCGGTGAAAATTCCGAGAGAAGAGATGGAAGCGATTCTGAAGGATGCTACATTGGCACCTTCTTCAAGCAACCTGCAGCCTTGGCGCTTTCTGGTGATTGATGATGCTGAGCTGTTGAAGAAGCTGCACCCGATTGCCAACAATCAGGAGCATGTACTTCAAGCGTCCGCAGTCATTGCTGTTTTGGGAGACTTGAAATGGTATGAGAAGGGCGAGAAAATCTATTCAATGTCTGAAGAAGCAGGTTATATGACCGAAGAGGTGAAGCAGCGCTTTATCTATGCAGCGGAGAATATCTACGCCGGTATGGATAATGACGTGAAAGAAAGCATTATCGACGTGGATGCGGGACTGATCTCCATGCAGCTAATGCTGAGTGCACGCTCCAGAGGGTATGACACCGTGCCGATGGGCGGATATAACAAAGTCAAATTTGTGGAAGAGTTCCATATTCCTTCCCACTACCGCAGTGTGATGTTGATTGCAATCGGAAAAGCAGCCGCTCCGGGACGGCAGACGGTAAGACTACCGCTCGAAGACGTTGCTTTCTGGAATGAAATATAAATCGTTATACAAAAAAGAAGGGGATCATCATGATGATCTCCTTCTTTTTTGTATATGGCCTGAAAAGTGAAGAATCAATGGGAAAGTTCCACGGCTCCATGCATGAACAGATCCACAATCTCAATAGCCATCTCACGGGGGCCAGCATAACCACTGCGGGTATCTTCGCGATTACCGAGCATCAGCATAGCTGAGAAAGCCTGCGCCATCAGCATTGTGTTGCCTTTCCGAAGTTCGCCGGCGAGCATCGCTTGATTGAAGCGCTCAGAGAGAACCTCATGAATACGCTGTTCTGCTTCACGGATCGCAGCCATTTGCTCCTTGGATAAGAAGGGTTCTGCTTCCCGCATCATGGTCTCCATCTCAGCGTGGGGCTTTGCAATCTTCGCTTCAGCCACCCGGATTAATCCGGATTCCAGGGTATCCGCTTCATCCAGGAACCTGCGTGTTGAAGCATATGCTTTATTAAGGATCGTGGTTACCGCTATTTTAAACAGCTCAGGTTTACTTGTGAAATGATAATAGATGGAAGCCTTGGTCACTTGGCAAGCCTTCGCGATTTGTTGCAAGGATACGGACTCGTACCCGTTCTCCATAAATAGCTTGGAGGCAGTCCAAAGAATAGTATCCTGGACTGGCGCCTGATCGGCAGCAGCTTTGGGACGTCCGGGATTTCGGGGGTTGCGTATTTTTGTCATGATGACCTCCTGTCTATAGTGTAAGACATGCGGAGTGCTTTTTCAAAATAAATATTGATAATTAACCTTCCGGTATATATAATTAATTTTGCGCTGTTATGTTCCCAGATTTATTAAGAGAGAATCATGATATGTATGAGGAATAACACCGATTGGAGAGGATCTACATATGCACGGAACAGGACCGAGCTATGGGAAATGGGTTGCTGGAAAGAGAAGCAAATGGGTCACGCTCTTGGTATGGGTGCTCATCGCATTGGCTTTGAATTTGTTATGGCCTGCTGTAGGAGATAAAGAGGATAACCATGCAGCCAATCTGAAGGAGACTGTCCCTTCCGTAATGGCAGAGGCGATTGCAGATCAAGAATTTCCCAGCAATGGGGGAATTCCGGCGTTAATCGTATGGCACAAGGAGAATGGCTTGAATGAAGGCGATCTGGCCCAGCTCCAAGAGCTGACAGCGAGTCTTGAGTCAGACCCGCTGCCTTATCAGAGGTTCGTTGTTCCCTTTCATAAACTTCCGCCGCAAGCGTTGACCGCGCAGCTGTCAGAGGATCAGAGCACACTGGTAATGCCGGTGTTGTTTGATGAGGATCAGGAAACGGATCAGCTCAAGGAAGGGACGGGAGAGCTCGAGCTCCGGACGGAACAGCTGCTTGGCAGCAATCCGTTTCAGGCACCTATTCAGAGCGGGGACGGAATCAGTGCACGAATAACAGGGCCTGTTGGAATCTCCATCGATGCAACGGGATTGTTTGCAGACGCAGACGTGTCACTGATGATCGCTACCGTGCTGCTGGTTCTTATATTACTGCTGCTCATTTACCGTTCACCAATACTCGCCTTGATCCCGCTGGTCGCAGTTGGTTTTGCTTATATGGTAACAAGCCCGATCCTCGGCTTTATGGCCGATCAAGGAGTGATAACAGTGGATTCCCAATCCATTGCGATTATGACGGTGCTGCTCTTTGGGGCGGGGACGGATTACTGCCTGTTCCTGATCTCACGCTTCCGTCAGCTGTTATGGCATGAACCTGATAAACGCAAAGCCTTGTTCCAGGCAATTACAAGTTCATCGGGCGCCATTGCCATGAGCGGCTTCACGGTGGTGCTCTCGCTGTTTGCACTTCTTCTGGCCCAGTACGGGGCCTATCAGCGTTTTGCCGTACCCTTCAGCTTATCGATTCTAATTATGTTCATAGCCAGTCTGACATTGGTTCCGGCATTATTGGCCATTTTCGGCAGAGGATCGTTTTATCCGTTCATCCCGAGAACCCCGGAGATGCAAGCCGAACACGCTCAGAAAAAAGGAAAACCCGTCAAAGCTCCGCATAAAGAGAAGGAGAGCTGGATCGGTCGCGTGGTGACAACGAAACCATGGACCGTTGTTTTGGTTGCATTGGTATTACTTGGCGGGCTTGCGACATTCTCATCCCATATCAAGTTTACCTATGATCTGCTCTCGTCTTTCCCGGAAGATGTTCCTTCGCGTGAGGGCTTCGCTATCATGGGGGAACAATTCTCGGAAGGAGAGCTTGCACCCGTTCGATTGATGGTTAACAGCAGCGGGCAAACTTTGGATTTGGGGGAACGGCTGCAGTCACTCGAATACGTGGATCGGGTGTCGGAACCGCAGAACGGTGCGGAGAATAACAACATTATCGGTTATGACATTGAGCTTGCCATGAATCCATACTCTATGGAAGCGATGCAGCATATTCCGGATTTGCGTGAAGTCGCAGAAGCTTCTCTTCGGGAGGCAGGCGTTTCAAACCCCGGTGAAGCGGTGTGGATTAGTGGTCAAACGGCTACGCAGTATGACACGGAAATTGCGGGAGAACATGATGCCAAATTGATTATTCCGGTTGTCATTGGACTGATCACATTGCTGCTGCTGGTCTACTTGAGATCCGTTGTTGCGACTGTGTATCTGATAGCCACCGTAATTTTATCGTACTTCTCGGCACTGGGCCTTGGCTGGATCATTATTCACTACGGCCTCGGAGCGGAAGCCATCCAGGGAGCGATACCGCTGTACTCCTTCGTATTCCTGGTTGCTCTGGGGGAGGATTACAACATATTTATGATCTCAAGCATATGGCAAAAGAGGAAGCAGATGCCGCTGAAGCAAGCGATTAAGGAAGGCGTTGGCGAGACCAGCTCGGTGATTACATCAGCCGGATTAATCCTGGCAGGAACGTTTGCCGTATTGGCAACTCTTCCGATTCAGGTATTGGTGCAGTTTGGGATTATCACGGCAATCGGAGTCATGCTGGATACGTTTATCGTCAGACCATTCCTGGTGCCTGCAATAACAACGCTATTGGGCAAGTGGGCGTTCTGGCCAAGTAAATCTCACATGGCAACAGAAGAGAAACAACCACTGCAAGTCGAGAACAACGCATAAGTTAGATGCAGCGCATCGCATAGGAATGCAACTTCTGTCTGGTCAAGTAGAAGCGAAGGGATTAGCCGTTAGTAATCGAACAGATTTGTGTCGTGATGATTAGACAAATACAACATTTCAGTAGGCAGCCGCCAATATTTCTTAGGATGGACTAGGGAATCGAGGGTGGCTGTCTTCTGTTTTGACTTGTACGGAGGAGCGCTGGTAAGATAAGGAAGAGAATGTTTTGAAAAAGGAATCGAGAGGGATGTGACCTATGTCGACGATACAAACGGCAATCGAGCTTCGGTCAGCAGGCAAGCCGGAGGAAGCCAAGCAAATTCTTCTGGGTCTGTTGGAGCAATCGCCCGAAGATCCCGACATTCTGTATCAACTGGCCTGGGTACATGATCTAATGGGGCTCGAAGGTGAAGCAGTACCTTATTATGAGAAGGCGATTTCGTCCGGGTTGAAAGATCCCGAGCGGCGCGGCGCTTTGCTTGGTCTTGGAAGTACTTACCGTACACTAGGCTTGTACAATAAATCCAAGGAGATTTTTGAACGGGGAAGGCAGGATTACCCTCAGGCGAGGGAGTTTAACGTATTTTATGCCATGACATTACATAATCTCGGTCAATACGATAAAGCGATGGAGTTTCTGCTGAAGGAGCTTGGCGAAACGAGCAGCGATGAGGGAATCCATCGTTACCAGAGAGCTATTGTCTTCTATTCCGACAAACTAAATCAAGTTTGGGAATAAATTTTTGCAAAAGAAACATAAATTATATTATGTAAACTAATTGTTTGGGTGGGTTGGTTTGACGGATAAATCATCATTAATCTTTAAAATTAATTTGTTTTTAGGTTGTCTTCATCTCTCGCTAAGGTTCGGACCTTATACTAAGTATGTCACTAAGAGTGATGGAAGGAGCAACGCAGATGAACAAGAAGAATAAAATGAATATGTGGTCTATTGGGCTGGGAAGTGCTTTCCTGATGATGATGCTTGCCAGCAATGATCATGTCCAGGACGGACAAGCCCAATCCGGCATGGCTTCAAGCGCAGTCAGACCCAACGTGGCCATTCAATCCGTAAATAAGAATTCGACAGCCCAATCGCATGAAGACCAACAGATTACAACAGAAATGATCGATCAATTCTTAAAAATCGTAGCAGAGACATAAGTAAGTACGCCTTGCGTCCCAATACGTAACCTTTATGAAGACCAGTCCCGATGTAAGGGGCTGGTCTTTTTGACACGTTGCTGTGCAGTTCCGGATCACGATCATAAAAATAATACCTCACATCTAAAATTCAATACATTCCATAAAATGTTATTTGGCCCGATAATTGTTTCAAATGCACTGGGGGGACATTCTCATGGACGACGTAGAGAAATACGTAAACAATGAGTGTCTGGTGGAAGTACCTCAGAGAAAGAAGGTGAAACGAACGCCCGTTATGCAAGCGCTTACCTTGGAGAGGAGCCTGTGATTAAGAATATAACAGCTAGCTGTTAAAGACACCGTGGGAATCAGGAATATTTTAAGGTCAAACAAGGAGGTAGCAAATCTTGAACATGAAACGGTTCGTTTCATCGATATCCATTCTGGCTATCGTACTCGGTTTATATTCAGTGAACCCCGCCGCCACGGAAGCGGCAGATGTCGAAGTAACCGCTGCGAATTCAAGTATTTTTGGACCGAATGTATATGTATTTGATCCTTCAACTCCTGTCGCCGAAATAAGCAATATCACAAACACCGTGTTCAGTCAGATGGAATCGAATGAGTTCAGCAGCAACCGGTACGCTTTCCTGTTTAAGCCGGGATCGTATAACGTTAATTTTAATGTCGGATTTTATACGCATGTAGCCGGTTTGGGACAGAATCCATCGGACGTTAATATTACCGGGGGATTGAATGTCAATGCGGACTGGGACAACGGGAATGCAACGCGTAACTTCTGGCGTGCCATCGAGAATCTGAGCATTACCCCATCTAGTGGCAAAACGCAAATTGCGGTCTCTCAGGCAGCTCCCCTGCGGCGTCTCCACATTAAGGGCGAACTGGATCTGTTTGATTTTGATAACAATTGGAATGCAGGCTGGGCCAGCGGGGGATTCTTGGCAGATTCCATGGTTGACGGCATTGTGGTACCCGCCTCCCAGCAGCAATGGTTCTCGCGGAACAGTCAGTGGGCCAACTGGAACAATGGAGTCTGGAATATGGTGTTCGTGGGCAGCAACAATACACCGACCGGGCAATTTCCTGATCCTCCGTATACCGTGGTTGACAGAACGCCGGTAATTCGCGAGAAACCATACCTCTACGTTAATCAGGCCGGACAGTATCAGGTGTTTGTTCCATCGCTTCAAACTAACAGCAAAGGGGTCAGCTGGGCGAATGGTTCGACACCGGGCCAATCGATATCCATCGATCAATTCTATATTGCGCAGCCTGGAACAGCAACAGCAGCCAGCATTAACAGTGCGCTAAGCCAAGGCAAACATCTGCTGTTTACACCGGGAAATTATCATCTGAACGATACGATTCGGGTCAATAACCCGAACACGGTTGTACTGGGGATTGGACTCCCTACGCTCATCCCGGACAATGGAAAAGCGGCGATGTCGGTTGCGGACGTGGACGGTGTAAAAATAGCGGGTCTAGTCCTTGATGCAGGGCCTCAGGAATCTCCCGTCATGCTCGAAATGGGCCCGAATGGAAGCTCGGGATCGCATGCTGCTAATCCGACATCGCTCCATGATATTACAGTAAGAACCGGAGGAGCCACTAGCGGGAAATACGATAAGGGCATTGTCATCAACAGCCACAACGTGATTGGCGATCACTTCTGGATCTGGCGCGCAGACCACGGTGCCGGGGCAGCCTGGAACACCAATGTGTCCAAGAATGGTCTTGTCGTTAACGGCAACAACGTGACGTTGTACGGACTGTTTAACGAACACCATAACGAATATCAGACGGTATGGAACGGAAACGGGGGTCGACTATATTTCTATCAGTCGGAAATCCCTTACGATGTTCCTAACCAACCCTCTTGGATGAGCAAGAACGGAAGCGTTAACGGGTTTGCCTCGTATAAGGTGGCTGATCACGTCACCAGCCATGAAGCGTGGGGGCTTGGCGTGTACTCGTATTTCAGAGACGCAGCTGTGAAACTTCAAAGCGCCATTGAAGTACCGAATGTGCCCGGCGTCAAAATTCACCATGCCACCACCATCTGGCTTAACGGAGTACCAGGCAGTGAAATCACGCATGTCATTAATAATACAGGCGGAAAAGTGTATGCGAACTCGCCTGCTGAAGCCATGCGGCAAACGGTAGTCGAATACGCTGGCAGCGGTTCCGGTGATACAACAGCGCCAACGGTACCCGGGAACTTAGCGGCAGCGGCTGTCAGCAGCAGCCAAATCAATCTGAGCTGGACCGCTGCGACGGATAATATGGGTGTAACCGGGTATGACATTTACCGTAATGGAGTACTGGTTGGCAGCGCAGCACAAACCTCTTACGCCGATAACGGATTAGCTGCCGCAACGACATATCAATATGCTGTAAGGGCTAAGGACGCAGCAGGCAATCTATCGGATTACAGCAGCACGGTAACAGCCGTAACGGCTCCAGACAGTGGCGGTGGCAGCTTGCCGCTGAACCGAAGCGGCTGGACCGTCATCTCCTCTCCAGCGAGCGGGGATGTGCCTGAGTATATGCTCGATGGCAATATGTCGACACGCTGGAGCACTGGAGCTGCGATGGCACCTGGACAATACATTGTCATGGATATGAAGGCCGCAAAAAGCTTTGGCAAAATCGTGATGGATTCCACGGGCAGCAATGAGGATTATGCCCGCGGGTATGAAGTCTATGTATCCAATGACGGCACGAATTGGGGCAATGCGGTTTCCAGCGGCAGCGGAAACGGACCTGTGATTACGATGAATTTTGCGAATCAAAATGCACGGTATATTAAGATAGTACAGACCGGTACGGCCTCCAGCTGGTGGTCGATTACCGAGTTGAATGTGTACGGTTCGGAGAATACGGGGGGAGGCGCTGCGCTTGACCGTACCACTTGGACCGCAGCGTCTACACCTTCCAGTGGAGATATACCGGCCAACCTCCTGGATGGCAATATGTCGACACGCTGGAGCACGGGTGCAGCCATGGCGCCGGGCCAATACTTTGTCGTTGATATGAAAAGCGCGAAGAGCTTTAGCAAGATTGTGACGGATTCCACGGGCAGCGATGAGGATTATGCCCGCGGTTATGAAGTCTATGTATCCAATGACGGAACGAGTTGGGGAAATGCAGTTTCCAGCGGCAGTGGAAACGGACCTGTGATTACGGTGAATTTTGCGAGTCAAAATGCACGCTACATCAAAGTTGTACAGACGGGCACCGCATCAAACTGGTGGTCGATTCGCGAGTTCAATGTATTCCAATAGCAATTAAAGCGTCAGCAGTCCTGGTTCCGCCATTCGGAGCCAGGGCTTTTTTATATGATTGGATAAAGGCTGGGGGAGGGGGGCTTTCAATTGCAATTTAATTTACATCATTAAATATTAATTAGATGAATTCAAAATTGCTGTGATTTTTTTGAAAAACGGGAACCCACGTTCTTGTCATATCTTCCCAGTAAGCTTATTATTATCAATAGGGTTGTTTAAACGTTGACTTCAAGTGATGGGGGCGGGGGAATGAACGATAGGGATCGGAAATGAACCAGCTATTAGAAAAGGCAGCATAGCGATGTTCCTGATGGATTACGGAAGGTAATGGCATGATCTTATTCAATCTTCTGTCGCTGTGTAATCCGAATAGTTTGAACGGGATAGCTGTGAAGCAGCTTCCTACGACGTGTTACTCGAAGCGGGAGGGATTATGAACGAATGCAAAGCAATCAAATGTTAAAAAGCAAGCGAAGGACGCGGGTGTTGGTGTCTACCGGGACATGCTTGTCCGATATGTATTCCCTCACAAAAGGCTGCTGGCAGCTTTAACGGGGCTGCTGTTATTTTCCATTGGACTGCAGCTGATTAATCCGCAGATCATCCGGTATTTTATCGATACGGCACAAGGAGAGGGCAGCATGGCCTCCCTTTATTACGCGGCCGGTTTTTTTATCGTATTTTCATTGCTTCAGCAAGGCGTATCCATTGCGGCGGCCTACTACAGCGAGAACCTGGGCTGGACGACAACCAACAAGCTGCGTGCTGAATTGGCGGAGCATTGTCTCTCTTTGGATATGAGTTTTCACAAAACGCAAACGTCAGGCTCGTTAATCGAGCGGGTGGACGGCGACGTCAACGCACTTGCTAATTTTTTCTCCAGTTTCATTATCCATTTGTTCGGCAATCTGATCCTCATGATCGGGATATTGGCACTTTTGTACCGGGAGAACTTCTGGATCGGATTTGTGATGACGGTGTTTGTTATCGGAAGCATCTACGTTATTCAACGGATACGGCAGTTTGCCATACCGGTATGGAAGCGGTGGCGCGAGCTGAATGCGGACTTCTATGGATTCATTGGAGAGCACCTCGAAGGTACGGAGGATACGCGTGCCAATGGAGCCGCAGGATATGTCATGAACCGATTCTATGAGATGGCCAGACGTATGCTGCCTGTTCGCGTTCGGGCGTTCATTGGATTTTTTCTGATGTGGAGTACAACGATATTGGTGTTTGCGCTCGGAAATGCCGCCGCTTTTATTGTGTGCTTCATTCTGTGGAAGAATGGGCAGAGCGGCTTGACGATCGGTTCTATTTATCTTGTCTTCTATTACACGGAACTCCTTGCGAAGCCGATCGAGAAGATCCGTACCCAGCTGGAGGATCTGCAAAAGGCAGATGCCAGTTTGATGCGGGTCCGGGAACTGCTCGCGACCGAATCACTGATTAAAGACGGTCCGGGAGCTCAGCTTCCGTCTGGTCCGTTGTCAGTGGAATTCCGCAATCTGAAGTTTGCGTATGAAGAAGGTGGGAAAGCGACGCTTGAAGATCTGCAGCTGCGTCTGGAGCCTGGGCAGACGTTAGGATTGTTAGGGCGTACAGGCAGCGGTAAAACAACGATTGCACGCCTGCTGCTGCGATTCTATGATCCCCAGGAGGGGAGCATCGAGCTTGCAGGAACGGATATCCGGGGCTGCAAGCTGCATGAATTGCGTCGAAAAGTTGCCATGGTCACGCAAAATATTGAGATTCTTGAAGGGACGGTCCGTGACAATCTGACTTTGTTTGATGAGGGAATCGCTGACAGCGATATCGTGTCCGTTCTGGAAGAACTCGGTCTCGGGGATTGGTATGCCTCCCTTCCGAATGGATTAGATACGAACCTCGCCTCAGGCGGTGGCAGCCTGTCTGCAGGCGAGGCCCAGCTGCTGGCATTCGCACGCGTGTTCCTGACGGATCCAGGCCTCGTTATCCTTGATGAGGCATCATCGCGACTCGATCCGTTAACCGAATACCGGATTGAAGCAGCCATTACGCGTTTGCTGCAGGAGAAGACGTGCATCATCATTGCACATCGTCTGGCTACCGTCCAACGTGCCGACCGCATTCTCATTCTGGAGAATGGAAGAACGCTTGAGAGCGGACGCCGGGATGAGCTTGCTTCAGATCCGCAGTCGCGGTTTAGCCGCATGCTTGCCGTTGGAATGGAGGAGGTGCTGGCATGAAAACAAGACATTTTTTCTGGCGGCTGATCCTTTACCGCCCCGGTCTATATCTTTTGAACCTGCTGGCATGGTCCCTCATTCATATGGCACCGCTGGTTCCCGGACTGCTGACCAAGGCCTTCTTCGATCATCTGGAGGGTACATATACTTTCCCTTACGGAGTCTGGGCGATTGCGGTGCTTCTGATTGGTGCAGCTTTAGCCCGGATCGCACTTATCTACGGCGGATTTATGACAGACGTGCATTTTCGGTTCCGTATCAGCACCTTGCTGCGCCGCAATATGCTGTCCCATGTTATGAAAGAACCGGGAGCACGGGCAATTCCATGTTCCCCCGGGGAAGCAATCAGCAATTTCCGAGATGATGTTGATCAGGCCGAAGAAGCGACCAGCTGGTCGGTGGATACTCTGGGACTGATCGGTTTTGTTATGGTTGCCAGCTGGATTCTCATCTCCATTGATCTGCAGCTTACGATTCTCGTATTTGTCCCGTTAATTCTGGTGGTAACCGCAGCACAAATCGCAACGGCACGCATTCAGAAATACAGGGCGGCAAGCCGGGAATCAACGGCTAAGGTAACCGGTGCGATCAGTGAAATGTTTGCCAATGTCCAGGCCATTCAGGTGGCTGGCGCCGAGAAACGCGTAGTCGATCGGTTCGTAAGTCTTAGTGAGAAACGGCGTCAATCGATGGTTAAGGATAAGCTGTTAACGGAAACCTTGTCCTCCATATTCACCAACTCTGTCAATTTGGGTACAGGGCTGATTCTTGTCCTTGCCAGCTTCAAGATGCGGAATGGCGATTTTACGGTCGGTGACCTGTCTCTCTTTGTATATTATTTAACTTTTGTTACCCAGCTCATATCCAACGTAGGCAACTTCATGACCTATTACAAACAGATGGCGGTCAGCTTTCAGCGGATTAAAACGATGCTGCAAGGGGCGCCTGCGTCACTGCTTACAGCAGCCAACTATATCGGTATCGGTCGAGTTAAGGGCAAACGCAGGAGCCATGGCGAAGAAACCGGAAGTCGTGTGGCTGAACGGGATTCAGAGGCTATGGGGATGATGGAGAACTCAGCCATCTCCATGGCTGAAGACGGAGGGGAGAGCACTTATATTCAGGCACCTCCCCTCTCGATATTGGAAGTACGGGGACTCTCCTATCAATATCCTGAAACCGGACGCGGCATCTCGGACATTGACTTCACGCTGAAACGTGGTTCCTTTACCGTTGTTACGGGGATGATTGGCAGCGGCAAAACGACACTGGTTCGCACACTGCTGGGCTTGCTGCCGGCGGAAGCCGGCGAAATTCGGTGGAACGGCGAGAAGGTGGCAGAGCCAGCGGATTTCTTCATTCCACCTCAAAGTGCTTACACCGCTCAGATACCCAGGCTGTATAGTGACAAACTGCGCAACAACATCCTGCTTGGAATATCCGAACAGCCGGAAAGCCTGGATCGCGCGCTTTATGCAGCCGTTATGGAAGATGATATGAAGCATCTGGAATATGGTCTGGAGACGATGGTCGGTCCGCGCGGGGTGAAGCTGTCCGGCGGTCAGGCGCAGCGGACTGCTGCCGCCAGAATGCTGGTGCGGGACGCACAGTTGTATGTGTTCGATGACTTGTCCAGCGCACTCGATGTGGAGACAGAGCGGAAGTTATGGGAGCGGCTCTTCCGCGATCGAGACGGCGCGACATGTCTTGTTGTGTCTCATCGGAAGGCGGCGCTTCATCATGCCGACCATATCATAGTATTAAACGGTGGAGTAATCGAAGCTGAAGGTACAGCAGAGCAGCTGCTGCGTTCAAGCGAGAGCTTCCGTCAGCTGTGGTACGGTGAAGAAACAGGGTGAGAAGAGCAAGCTCATAACGGGTAGCGTTCATTGTCCCGCATCATAGCAATGCCGCAAAGACCTTTCGTCTTTGCGGCATTGCTTATTTATCTTGTTAAAGTTGATTGATTCCACGCCAAGTAGCTTCTAAATTAGAGGCGATATATTCCAGTATCGGTTTGCTGTAGAAATAACCGCTGTGAGCGAGCGGATTCCAGCTTGTCAACCAGTTTCCGACATTAACGGCCACATCTTTACGCACGGTGCGATCATATTCTTCATTTACGTTTTTGAGGGGGTATGCGAGGATATCGTCTGCATCATAGAAATTAACCCATTCGCCGAGAAGCTGGTGATGGTAGTTCTTCAACTGCTCGGAAGGAACCTCGATCGGTCTGTCAAAGTCACGGTAGCGCATGCTCCACAGGGGCAAGGTAGTACCCAGAGTGTAGAACAACGTCAGCAGTTCGCCTCGCTCCAAGGGAGATTTCGGGTCAATGACCAGACGATGTCCGCGGGAGGAGAATTGCAGATCATAGAAGAAATTGCTTGCGATCACGCTCCCCAGGCTATGCGAGATGACACATAACGGAGCATGGGGACCGGCGGATAAGGTTAGTCTGTGGAGGGCTTCACTGATGGTCCGATGGACGGCTTCGTAGTTCTGGTCTTCGGATTCCACGGGCTGATAAGCTACCGCATCCGCCAGATTATGAATGACGTACTGCCTGAGCTGCTGGTAACGCAAACGATAAGGCTTTATGCTGCTGCGGATTAACTCATCTTCACGAGACGCAAAAACATCGGCCCAATGCACGGCTTCCATTGCCAATTGATCATGCGGAATTCCGGATGTTCGAGAGAAGGTTTCTTTTAATTTCTGCATAAATTTATCCGCATAATCTTTTTTCTGTGTTCCCAATCCGTGTATAATGATCACTGCAATTTTTTGCTCCATGCAACGGCAGCCCCCTTCATCGGAAATGGAATGAATGGATACCTTTACCTCTTTATAAGCGATATGTACTCCGATTGTAAATAGGTTATTACAGTGCATAGAACTGTGAGGGAATATCTCAGGGCTGAAGATGACCCTATAATTGTGAAAAATCTGTCCATAAATCAGAGACGATTTCGTTAGCATATAGCTCGATATGGTCATAGGACAAATTCAATTCCATTGATATAATCAGTTCATTCCAATACGAGCAGGGAGGGAAATGAGTGATGGTCTTTGGAATTAGTCCAGTTCATGGTGTCGATGCGATATGTTGACAAGAAGGCGAAATAAAACCGCAATCCTCTGTTTCACAATGGTTGCAGCCGTCTTGATAGGACAGGCAATCATCTCTGTCTCAACTGCCGAAGCAGAACTGGCCAATACAACTTCGAGCACCGGCGAGCTGCAAGCCCTGATAGATCAGGCGCACCCAGGGGAGCGCATCCGGGTTCCATCCGGGGTTTATGAAGGGTCATTAATACTATCGAAGAAGATTACGCTGGAAGCGGAGACGGAAGGAAGCGTATCCATCGTAAACGCCAACCCTAACACGAGGTCAGTCATACATATTGCAGCAGATGATGTGGAAATTTCGGGTATTCAGATCATTAACGAGTCTCCATCTAAAATTCCTGCGCTTCTCATAACAGGGGACCGCACCGTTGTGGAGAACATGAATATTCAGACAGCATCACAAGGCATAGTCCTCGAGGATGCGAATGATGGGCAATTCAGGAGCAATATCATTCAGTGGAGTGACTCGGCGGCAGGCCGGGCCGTGATGCTGTTTGATAAGGGAAACGGGATCGACTTGTATAATTCGCATCGGAACATCATTCGCGATAATACGATTCAGCGAGTGCATGATGGGATCTATATGGAGAATAGCGATGACAATCGACTGACCTTTAATGTGATTGAACATTCCCGTTACGGGATTCACAGCATGTATTCAAAAGGAGCCGCTATTCAGAATAACCAAGGGAATTTCAATTATACCGGGGCGATGATCATGGCGAGCCGTGAGGTAGAGTTAACCGGGAACGTGTTCAGAAAACAAAGCGAGAACGTAAACTCGCAAGGAATCCTGATCTTTCAGGTACAGGACTCTCTATTTAAGGACAATAAGGTGATTGGAAACCGGGTAGGTCTGTATCTGGAACAATCCGAGAACAATCGGATGGAGAATAATGAGATTGCGGATAATTTTATCGGCATTCAGCTCTTGGGTGCACGGGACAACCTCATCACGGGCAATACCCTGTCCGGGAATGTTGCCGAAACATTGGCCCAGGACAGCGCCAACAATTCACTTGATCGTAATTATTGGGATTCGTTCCAAGGGATTGACACGGACGGCGACGGCATCAGCAACATTGCGTATGCGATCAATCCTTTTTTTCAGGGGCTTATTAAAAAACGACCGGCATTCCAGCTTTTCTTCCAATCACCGAGCATGGTATTTCTGGAAGGACTGTACCAGGCTGACCAGAATACCTGGACCACCGATGAGGAACCGCTCATGGTTCCGTTGACCTCTGATCAAACTTCCGGCCAAAAAGCTTCGTCTACCGCAAGCGGACTTATCGGAGCAGCTTTATTGATCTTAACGTTATCTATTTTACAATGGGCAAGGAGAAGAGAATGATGAAATGGACAAGAAGTTCCAAATCGTACCGGGTTTCGCTAACTGCGCTGTGTATATTGGCCGTTTGGCTGATGACCGCTTGTGGGAGCAAGGACTATAAACCGCAGGCTATTAATGAAGAAACCGATCGCTGCGTTATTTGTAACATGGCGATAAAAGATGACGTATTTGCGACTCAAATCATCACGACTGACGGTCAGTCGCTAAAATTTGATGATATTGGCTGCATGAATGAATGGATCACGCAAAATGGTACCGATACGGTAGGCGCTACGTTTGTCAGGGATTATAACAGCAGCCAATGGCTGAAATACGAAAAAGCCTATTACGTTTATGATGCCTCCATCAAAACACCGATGGCATACGGTCTGGTTTCGTTTGAACAAAAAACGGAGGCCGAGGCGTTCATGAAGGAACAAGGCGCAGGCAAACTCATGACAGCCGAACAATTGGAGGACCATTCCTGGGAAGTCAACCGAGACATGATGGATATGGGATCACATGACCATTCCCACACTGAAGAAACAGCTGATGCGGAAGAGACCCACAAGGAAGAAGAACATCATGGTAAATGATGCGGTGCATATTGCCGTCAGAGAAATGAAGATGGGGTTTCGCAATCCGTGGTCCTATTCATTCATGGGACTGTTTGGATTGTTTATGTTATGTTTGCTGCTTATTAATAACGGCGGCTATGTGGAGGGATACTCCAGCATAACGGGTACCATGCTGAATTTGATATTGTACCTGCTTCCGCTGATGACGTTGATGCTGGGCGCGTTCTCCCTGACAGGCGATAAGGAGGACGGAAGCTGGGAGCTTCTATCGTCTTATCCGCTCCGCACGTTGTCTTTTATATTAGGGAAGTTTGCGGGGCTTGCTGTCGTTCTGTTTGTTCTTGTTTCCTTCGGCTTTGGCCTGTCGGCCGTTATGGGGTGGATCACGGGCAGAGGTCTGGACGCACATACTTACATTCTGTTATATGGCTATTCGATCAGTCTGGCGCTTATGTTTCTGGCGGTATCCTTTCTGATCGGCACCGTGGCTGTCAATCGCTGGCAAGCATTGACCGTTGCTGTTGCGGTATGGTTTTTCGCCATTATCGCATGGTCACCTCTGCTTATTGCGGTGCTTGGCATGATGCCTTACGGTTGGATAAAACCCAGCATTTCTGTGTTTACCTTGTTTAATCCTGCAGAATTGTCGCGGATATTTGCTGTGGTGAAACTAGGCGGCGGCTCCGTTCTCGGACCGCAGTATTACGATTGGGTCCGATGGATTCGGCAGCCGATGGGTTCGGCGGGTTATATCATAGCCATTCTGGTCTGGGTAGGGGCATCAACCGGTTTGACTCACTGGCTGTGGGAGAGGGGGAGAGCGCGATGAGTGAAACATTTGTACAAATGACCGATGTAGGCAAAACGATCAAGGGTCAGATCATCGTCAACCAGCTAAACCTGAAGATTCCAAGGGGACAGGTTGTGGCTCTCCTGGGAGGAAACGGCGCCGGCAAGAGTACGATTCTCCGGATGCTGGCCGGAATCATCCAGCCCACCAGCGGGGACATCCGGGTAGGGGATTGGAGCTGGAAGGAGAACCGCAGAGGATATGCGGAACTTATCGGTTATATGCCTGACGATTACAGATTCAGTCCTGGACTGACAGCAAGGGAGACGATGGCCTTCTGGGCAAAACTTAAGGGACTGACGGCAAAGCATGGCGATGATATGCTTGCCCGGGTCGGATTGGAGCATACCGAAAAAAAAACGGTCTCCTCCTTTTCTAAGGGGATGCGGCAGCGCGTTTTGTTTGCGCAAGTATTGTTGGGGCAGTCCCCTCTTATCATCATGGATGAGCCCACGAACGGTATGGATCCCTATTGGATGCAAAGCTTTGTGGAAATGGTTCGCGAAGCGGCGTACCGAGGTCAGACGGTGTTGTTCTCAACACATCAGCTCCACATCGCGGAGGCTTTGGCAGATCGAATATTATTTCTCAAGGAAGGCGCGATTCGTTTCGAAGGGTCCGGTGAAGATATTCGGCAGCAGTTGGGTTCATCAGGCATGGAAAAAGCATTCGATTATTTATTCGGTATAGCCGATGCTCCCAGATGAGTAAGAGCCGTAAGTGACAGTTGACCTGCTCACGACGGCTCTTTTGCTTATCGTATGTTCTTAATGATGGTGGTGTCCTCCTCCGTCAGGAGTCTGGACAGCGTCGCCCTTAAGGGACTGTTCGATTAGAGTTAGCTTCTCGACTGCTTCATTGCCAATCGCAAAATACCGGGAAGGCATCACCTGATAATCCTTCGAGTGGACTCGGCACGTTACAACATAGAGTCCCTTATCCAGTTTCTGGCTGGCTTCATAGAGTCCCGGTTTCGTTTGGTGACCCTCAACCATTTGTACAGCTTCCGGATCGTTCTCAGGGGAAATTTCAAATTGCACCCGATCGGCATCCTGGAACGGTTGTTCATTGTCCTCGATGGCAACGGAGAAGGTTTTGTTGTTGTCCGAATCCGCACTTGTTGTGATCTGTAAGTCAACCGACAGGTGAGGGAGAAGGCCGTCTGCCGATGGGGACGGATCATGGGAAGTGCATCCGCACAGCAAGAGCATCATGAGCAACAAACCGAATACAGCTGTTTTTATTTTAGATGGCATTTGCGCAACTCCTCCTAGGCTGTAAACCAGTGTTTTAGTGGTTTAATATGACGAATGATCAGTACATCGAGCAGCAAGACAACCAGAATGGATACACCGACCAGCGGCATGATCACCCCAAAGCACAGCATAATCGCCAGCACCCCTATGGTCAGTCGTTTGTCCTTCGCCCGGCCCGGTGCTCCAAGCTTCCCTGAAGGCTTGCGTTTACGCCACATGAAGTAGGAGCTGATCGCGATAAGCATGATGCCGATGCAGGTCAAGAGGCCAAGAATCTGATTGGCAACCCCGAACAATCGTCCTTCATGGAAGGCAATGCCGAGCGTGATCGCTTTGGCCATGATGCCATAATCCTGAAACCGAACATCGGTCAGGATGGCTCCACTATACTGATCGACATGCAGCGTAGCATTAAGACCGGGCTTCTTATGGTCGGTAGAGATGGTGTACACCCCGCTGTTTCCATTCGGCATGGAGATGGTGTAAGGCTTCTGAACGTTTTTCTGGTCTGCGATTCCGGTCATTTCATTAACATCCAAACGGATATAGCTGCCGCTCATCGATGCAGGTACCGGAATGTTCTCGGCGGCCCATGGAATGTCTTCGGCAACATCTTTTGCGACCGTAACCGATTGGGGCTTGTCCATAAAACCTAATGCATACGGGGGATAATTGGTATGCGTGGCATTGGCAAACCGATCGATTTGTTTACCCAGTACGCCTGACCACGGAAGTCCGCTGAGGATGAGAATCACGATGCTGATGGACAGCCAAAAAGCAGGGACGGAATGGAGATCACGCCAGAATGTGCGGCTGCCTCGTTTGCCTAATCGGGGGAGCAGCGTACCCCATATCGCTGATTTATTGCGCGGCCACCATAAATAGAGACCTGTAATGACAAGGATGACGGCCCAGCAGGCCGATAGCTCGACGAGCCGGTTCGGCCATGTTCCGCTCATCAGCAATTGGCTGTGCATTTTTTTGAAGAAAGCGGAGAAGGTTTGGTCGCTGTTCTGAATCCCGCGGATCGTGCCTGAATAGGGATCGGCATACAGGATAACGGATTGTTCATTGCGTATGGCCGACATTCTGAACGTGGACTCCGGATGATCAGGCAGGGTGATCGAGGATATCTTGGTGCCCGGATAAGCACCCTCTGTCTTGGCAATGATCTCGGATGGACGGAGTGCCTGCGAGCCCACTTCGCGTACAGTGAGCATGTCCTTGTACAAGTACCCTTCAATCTGCGGCTTGAACAGATACATGGACCCGCTGAACGCCAGAATAATCAGAAACGGTGCGAAAATAATACCAGCATAAAAATGCCATCTCCATACCGACTGATAAAGGGAAGTCGTCCAACGGACACGCGGTTTTTTGGATCTTGTTGCTGGGGTGACAGCATCCTTTTCTAACATACTTTTCATCAATCATTACTCCCTGTTAAACTGGAATTTTTCTTACAATTGTTATTATAGATGCGACTCTATCTAGCACCTATGGCTCGAAGTAGTCATTTTCATCGGTTTTTGACAATATTTTGATGGATGCTTAAAGGAGGTCAATATGATTCGCAAAATTTCCACAGGAAATATTCGAGTGATCCGGCACCTGTTGTTAGGGGGTGCACTGATCCTCATTGTCATTCTGACAATGAAGTCGGTTCTTACATACACCGTTAACGAAGCCGATGTTCGAATCGGCCATGAAGTCCCTGATTTTACGTTAACCACGATGGACGGAAAGGAGATACAACTGAGTGATTTCAGGGGATCGGGGGTATTGCTCAATTTCTGGGCTTCCTGGTGCAACCCTTGTGTTAACGAGCTCCCTCTTATGAACGAGGCTTCCAAGAAAATGCATGGCGTGGAGGTGGTGGCCGTCAATGTCGGAGAAGACGCAGCCATCGTAGAGCGGTTTGCAGAACGCTATGATCTGGAATTCAAGATCTTGCTGGATCAGGACAATCAAGTGAAACGCCTGTACCGCATCACAGGTTTGCCAGCGACAATTCTGATCGATAAGAACGGCATCATGGTTGATCGCGTCGTCGGCGAGCTGGATGATTACAGCCGTATCCTGGGTCTTATGCAGCGGGTTCAGTCAAGCCAATCCGATCTCCAATAGCTCTTTGGAGCCATACCGATATATAATGATATTGATTACAATGAGGGAATAACGAGCTTGACCAGACATCACGAGATAAGTCATGAAATTAACGAAGGCGGGAAATAACATGTCCTATAAACAAATGAAATGGTTGATCTTAATCATTCCAACCTTGACGATTGGCATCTGGGAGTATGTTCGCCATGAGTTCCTGCTGCCTTATATATCGATGGATTTAGGGAATTGGCTTGCGCCGGTGATTGTGTTTTTGGTATCCATTCTGTTTCTGACGCAGCTGTTCTCGTTGATAGAGCGTAACCAGGCGGAGCTGAATGAAGCCCGGGCGCTGCATGCATCCCTGCAGGAGCGGGAGAAAATTGCCCGCGAGCTTCATGATGGCATTGCACAATCCCTGTTTTTGCTGAATGCTCAGATCGATCGGATGGAGGCCATCGGAGACTCCGGGGAACTTCCGTATCAGGAGGTCAAAGAGAGTGTGCATCGTGCCAATACGTATGTGAGAGAGGCAATCGCCAATCTCAGATACCCTATAGATCCGGAGTCGGTCTCCTGGATGCAGAGCATGAACAGTTTGATAACTGAAATTAAGCAGGAGACCAACCTCCAATTTGATATACAGTGGGATATTCCGGACACGATGCTGTCTGCCAAGGAAAAAGTGGAGCTTCTGGCCTCAATAAGGGAATCCTTATTGAATATCCACAAACACGCCGAAGCGAAGCATGTATGCATAACGGCGGTAGAAACGGACTCAGGCTGGAAGTGTTCCGTCAGCGACGATGGAAGGGGCTTTGAGTTGAACAAGCCGCTCAGCAGCAACCGATACGGGATCAAAATTATGAGAGACCGGGCAGAGGCCATGGGCTGGAAATTCATGATGGAAAGACTGCATAACAAAACGATTATTAGCATTCGGAAGGAGATCACCTAATGAATAAACAGCCTTTTCGGGTATTAATCATCGATGACAGCGATCTTGCGAGAGAAGGAATCCGCACCATCTTGAGCAGTGATTCTACCTTTGAGGTGGTAGCTGAGGGGCAGAGCGGCGAGGAAGCCCTGGAGCTCACGGAGAAATGGATGCCTGACATCATCCTGATGGATATTCAGATGCCTGGAATGGGCGGACTAGAAGCGACCAAGCAGGTCAAGGACAAGTTTCCTTACGTTAAAATCGTGATGGTCACGGTATCCGATGATATCGCCCATCTGTTTGATGCCTTGAAGCGCGGAGCGCAGGGGTATCTGTTAAAGAACCTGAATCCTGAATCGTGGCATGAATATCTGAAAGCTATAGCCGTGGACGAAGCGCCGATGAGCCGTGAACTCGCTTTTCGAATACTAAAGGAGTTCTCGCAGCAAGAGAAACCGGATCCAGGCAACAGTCCGCTAACCGCACGGGAAAGAGAAATTCTGGGCCGCGTGGCCGAAGGTTTGTCCAATCGCGATATCTCTGTCGCCTTGTGCATATCCGAGAATACGGTCAAGAATCATCTGAAAAATATTTTGCAAAAGCTGCATTTGGAGAATCGGGTTCAGCTTACCCGCTATGCCTTTGAGCAAGGCTGGATGGGAAAGAGATCGTAAGTATAGCCGCAGATGATACCAATCTCCAATCGGTTTAAGGGATGAAGAGGACACGAAATTTAAGATTCCAGCAAAAGAAACCGGTGCATGGTGTGTTCATTTCTGTTTAACAAGGAAGATGCCAACCGCAATGACTCCGATGCCGACCCAGTTCTTCCAAGTCGGAACTTCCTTCAGGAACAAGTAAGCCACTCCTAATGAAATCAGGATTTCCAAGCATTTAGAGAAGATGAGGGTGTAGCCTAATTGATCGGTAGCTTTGTATCCATAGCGGATCCCGTATCCTATGCACATATTGGCAATGAGGAACAAGGGGAGCATGAACAACTGAAACTGCAGCGTAGGCCAGAACAGATGCTGGATATGCTTGGTTTGGTATGAAAATACGAGATTGATGATCGACAGACCGCCGAAGAGCAAGCCGATACTGTAGATGTAGAACATAAAGCGCCTCCTATAACCATAGTCATTGCGGTACGCCATTAATGTTTCCTCGCAACAACTTTTTTATCCATGGACAATTTGAACGAATGCTGTTGTGCAGTCCTGCTGAAATTTTGTAATGCCTTCGGTGCAAGCGAAGAGTGTGCTTGGCAACATAAAAAGGATGGCTCCCTTACAACCGGGAACCATCCTTCTTTCATATGCTTAATGAACTTGATGAAGCCGGCTGTACACGCCGCCGGAATGAATCAATTCCTGATGTGTGCCCTGTTCGGCAATGCCATCGGAATTCACGACGATAATCCGGTCCGCACTCTGAATCGTGGTCAGGCGGTGAGCGATAACCAGCGTTGTTCTGCCCACCGACAGTTCTGCAAGCGACTTCTGGATTTGGGCCTCCGTCTCTGTATCCAGTGCGGACGTGGCTTCGTCCAGGATCAGAATCGGCGGGTTCTTAAGGAACATTCTCGCAATGGATAATCGCTGCTTCTGACCGCCGGACAGCTTGACTCCGCGTTCCCCGATGATGGTCTCCATGCCGTCTGGCAGGCTGCGTATCAGGTCATCCAGCGATGCGCGCCGAGCGGCTTCCCAGATTTGATGATCGGTTGCATGTAAATCGCCATACGCGATATTGTCCCGGATCGTGCCGGAGAACAGGAAGACATCCTGCTGCACGATGCCGATATGCTTGCGCAGGCTTCGCAATTGGACATCCCGGATATCGATTCCATCAACCGTAATGCTGCCTTGCTCCACCTCATAGAAGCGGGGGAGCAGACTGCAGATCGTCGTTTTGCCCGCACCGGAAGGACCGACAAACGCGACGGTTTCCCCGGCACGAACCGACAGGTGAATGTTATTCAAAATGGTTCTTGACGACTCATATCCAAAGGTTACCCCTTCAAAGCGGATATCTCCCCGGACGGAGGAGAGGGAAACGGCATCAGGGGCATCCGCGATTTCCGGATCGGTTTCCATAATCTCCAGGTAACGTTTAAAGCCGGCAATGCCTTTGGGATAACTCTCAATAACCGCATTGATCTTCTCGATCGGGCGGAAGAAGATGTTGGAGAGCAGCAGGAATGCCATGAACTCACCCATTTCAAGCTTGCCCTGGATAAAGAACCAGGCACCGCAGATCATAACAAACACCGTGATTAATCTCATCAGCATATAGCTGACCGACATGCTCTTTGCCATGGTTTTGTAAGCCAGCAGCTTGGTGGCACGGAACTGCTTATTCTCCTCGGCAAACAGCTTCTTCTCATGTTCTTCATTAGCAAACGACTGAACGACACGGATACCGCCAACGTTGTCTTCGATGCGGGCATTGAAATTCCCTACATTCCCGAACAATTGTCTATACGTTGTTGTCATCCTCCCGCCGAATTTGATGATCAGCCATGCCATGAATGGCACGATGATGAAGGTTAGCAGTGCAAGCTCCAGATTAATGTAAGCCATTAGGGAGAACGATCCGAGCAATGTCATGATGGCAATAAACACATCCTCCGGCCCATGGTGAGCTACTTCCCCGACATCGTTCAGATCATTCGTGATGCGGCCCATGAGGTGGCCGGTTTTGTTGTTGTCAAAGAAACGGAAGGATAACTTCTGAATATGAGAGAACATGTTCTCCCGCATATCCGTTTCAATATTAATGCCCAGCATATGTCCCCAGTAGGTCACAATATATTGCAGCGCGGTGTTCAGCGCATAGATGGACAGCAGGACAATACAGGCGATAAGGATCAACGGCCAATCCTGGCTTGGCAGCAGATCATCAATAAATTTGCTAACGGCCAGCGGAAAAGCAAGCTCAAGGAGTCCGGCGATGACCGCGCACGTAAAATCCAGAATGAACAATCCCTTATAAGGACGATAGTACGAAAAAAACTTTCTGATCAAGTATCATCACACTCCAAGTTATACCTCTGTCAGGGTTATGGGTTCGAATAAACAATGTCTAACAGCCATTATCGGCTGTCACTGGGCTGCTTCGTATCATACAGCTCAAAAGCTTGAATGTACTCGTGAATGATCTGATCCACGGCCTTCAGCTCTCCGCTGACCACGTCTTTAATTGCTTGAAAGTCGGGGTCATTTACCTGCTTCCTCAAGGTATCCCGTTTCACATATAAATGGTCTAAAAAAGACAGCGCACGCCCCCTGCGAAACGTCTGCGCCATCTTACCGCCTTCTCTGCCGCCGTGGTGTTCCTCAAGACGTCTTCCGTGACGCCCGCCCTGACGGTGGCTATCGCGATGGCGGAATTCCTCCCGGTTCTGGCCCGGCATATCCTGATCCTCTTTTCGCATGCAGCACGACCTCCTTCAAAATTAATTGTATACGTATGTATACCTCATAATTTGATTGTATACGTTCGTATACAATTTCGTCAATCCATTTATTTAGGATATTGGAAAATTCGAGGAGACAGAGGGAAGATATGCTATGATTATACATAATCGCCCCGAGGAGAATGTAGAGGGATTGTGACCACGGGAGCGTAGAGAGTAGAGACCATAGAGGGGAGCTTAACGCAATGACCGAACCTAATCATGAATACTGGATGCAGATAGCCATCGAGGAAGCCCATCAAAACGTTCAGAATGTGGAGGGTGGACCTTTTGGAGCGATTGTCGTTAAAGAGGGGAAAGTGATAGGCAGAGGCCGGAATCTGGTTACTGCTCTGAATGACCCTACAGCTCATGCCGAAGTGCAAGCGATACGAGAAGCATGCCTGCATATGGAGGATTTTCAGTTAAAGGGCTGTACGATTTATACCAGCTGCGAGCCTTGCCCGATGTGCCTGGGAGCTATCTATTGGTCAAGACCGGACGCCGTCTATTATGCAAGCACCAAAAAAGAGGCAGCCGAGATCGGGTTTGATGATCATTTTATATATGACGAGATTGCAACACCCATGGAACAGCGTTCGATTCCCATGAAGCAGATTCAGACCGATGATTATTTGCTGCCCTTTCAAGCCTGGAGCTCAGCCGAGCGCAAAATTGAATATTAACATGAAGAACCCGGGTTTCCTGTAAGGGTAGCCCGGGTTTGTTTATGACTTGGCAATTTTGATGCCAAAATAAGTATTGAGCGCATTCGCATATTCCTGCTCGTTGCCTGGCTTAAAGGAATGGACGCCGCTGGGCTTGTAGATTCTGAATTCGTCATTGTCAACAGTGTTTCTGCCTTCTGCCGTACGGATGGATACTCGGGCGGTTTTGTTAAAGGGCGATTCGGGAGCATGCTCGCACCAGAATGAAGTCGTAATGAAATCTCGGGGGAGATTCGGTTCCTCCGTAAAGGAGAATACGGGATCCCAGGCTTCCTTCTTCCACTCCTCAAGCATCCAGCCGTATGCTTCTGTTTGTACGAGACGGTAGGTTTCATTGCCCTGGGTTTGTTCCAGGCCATCCACCAGCTCCAGCGGCTGACGCGGACCTGCCCCTCCCACACCAACATCGGCAATAAAGCGCTGCTCCCCGATATTTATCTGCAGAATATGATGCCTGCGTTTGGCTGGAGTATCGGTTTCATCCCGCCAGAAGCGGCCGAAGTAATGAGTGACCTCAAAACCCAGCTCCTGCAGCAGCCAGCCAAACAGGGCATTCAGCTCGAAGCAGTAACCGCCGCGGTGCCTCGTCACGATTTTATCGTAAAGATGGGGGATATCTAGGGAAAGGGGAATTCGGTCCAGGATATCGAGATTTTCATAGGGTACGGTGTGCACATGCTGCTCTTGCAATCTGGCAAGCATATAGGCACTATTTACAATTGGGCCGGTGTATCCAATACGATCCAGATACTGGTTTATGTCCAGGGTATTGACCTTGTTATTCATTTCATCACCGCAACTTTCGTATTTGGTCAGCTTGGTAGAACGTAGCGAAATATAATTATATACTTTATATCATAAATCAGAACTTTCTAATAGAGAAGGAAACGGAGTGGAGATTATGCCGATGGATATGACCGCCCTTCGGACGGCAGCTAGAAAAATAACATTCATACCTGAGCATTATAGACTTGTTATGGAGGACAATACCCCTAAGGGTTTTAATGAAAGAGCAAGAACGTTTATTTGGGAGGATCCTCAGCTTAAAGATCATAAAATCGAGGTATCTTTAAGTTTGAAAACCGGACAGCTGATGAGGCTGGAAATCGAACAGGAGTCACATGAATCGATGGAGGAGGCTGTTGCAATTGAACAGGCGAAGAAGGCCGCGAAAGCGTTCATGAGCAAGTTTCATCCGGATTATAAAGTGTTGACCTCCCTTCACGCTGAGTTTAAGAGAAACCGCTATGATGTCGAAATCAGGGCCGAAGTAGGAGGATTGCCTCTGCCTAATACCGGATGTGAAGTCAGACTTGATCAAAATTTAAATGTGGTCCGATATCAGGCGGACGAATACACGGGGGTGGAACTTCCCGGTTGGCCTTCTGAAATCGTCACCCCTGAGGCAGCGAAGGAGCGGATCATTCAGGATATACATATGGGGTTAATCATTACGACATTATATCCGTCAGTTTACGAACTGGAAGGGAATGAGGAGCAGCATCGTCTGGTCTATGAACCGGCTCAAGGACGTCGCAAGATCGATGCCGTGACGGGTGAGCCCTTGTTTGCTCTGCAGCACGATCTGCTGCCGCCTACGGTTCCCATTCCCCCCGCCCATGATGAAATACAGCAGCCGTCCAAAGAGACTGAAGGAGCATTGCTTGAGGCGATGGCTCATTCAAACCCCGAAACGGAGAATATGTCCTTGGATGGATACACAAGCCTGATTCGCTTCTGGGAGGCACAGCTTGGGATAGATACCGCAAGGTACGTTCTGGATCGGCCCAGAGGAGACGAGGAGAACCTAATTCTGTACTATTTTGAAAAAAACCTCGCGAACAATGAAGCTGGCGCGGATCAGGAGAGTTGTCCCACAACGGACCCGTTATCCGTTGACGGATACATGGAAAGACGATGGGGAGACGCACTTCGAAACTTTGATGCGGCTTATATGGTACATATTGATAAATCGACGGGCCATCTGGAAAGGCTGCATTATAAGCAAAGGAGCCCTGAGGGTGAAGCGGTGTTAACGCGTGAGCAATGCTGGAGGGTCGCAGAACGATTCTTGCAGCGGTTCTTCCCTGAATATGCGGCATACTTGCAATTGGAAGTGGAGTGGGATGAAGAGGAGTCGGAAGCGGATCAAGAGCTTGAGGAAGAGCAAGGCGCAGCTGAACCGCGCAAGCGGGAGAACTTCCATCTACCGTTATTTGTTGATCAATACAGGGTCAGGACCGAGCGTGTTCATATCAGCGTAAGTACCATTACAGGTGAAGTCCTTATCTACCGCAGTGTGTCGAAGGAGAGAATTCTAGAGCTGGAGGCCTGCCGGTTTGAGTCCATGGTTTCGCCCGAGGAGGCGCTTGCCCGTTATGCGGACCATCTCGAAGTATCGCTTAGGTGGTTCATTGACGGTGACGACAACACATCATGCTACAAATTAATCTATGATCCCGTCTACAAGAGGAGAGCAGAGCTGGAAGGAACAACGGAAGAGCATATACTGGAATTTATCGATGCCGTGAACGGAGAGCCTGTGTGGATGAAAATGTAGTGTATTATAAATGTTCATATTATGCCGTATCACAAAAGAAGGGTGCCCCAATCGCCAGAAACTGGCGAGGGACACCCTTTCTTGTATTACAGCTCAAACTCTATATTAACCGCAAGTGCAGTTCAGAACCGGTTTGCGTGCAGCGGTTGTTTCGTCAAGACGCTTCACCACGGTTGTATAAGGTGCGTTGATGACAACCTCCGGCGTGGTTTCAGCTTCCTTGGCGATCTGGATCATCGTGTCGATGAAGCCGTCAAGTGTTTCCTTGCTTTCTGTCTCGGTCGGCTCAATCATGATGCATTCTTCCACGTTCAGCGGGAAGTAGATGGTTGGCGGATGATAGCCAAAGTCGAGCAGCCGCTTGGCAACATCAAGAGTACGTACACCGTATTCTTTCAGCTTTCTGCCGGACAGGACGAATTCGTGCTTGCACAGCCCCGGGTAAGCGACCTCGTAGTATGGAGCCAGACGATGCATCATATAGTTGGCGTTCAGTACGGC
Source organism: Paenibacillus sp. Cedars (assembly GCF_003184205.1). NCBI lineage: Bacteria > Bacillati > Bacillota > Bacilli > Caryophanales > Paenibacillaceae > Paenibacillus > Paenibacillus sp. Cedars. The sequence goes on along the minus strand of NZ_CP020866.1, from coordinate 2,895,204 downwards.
GAGTTCAGAGACGCGGCGGAGCCCGTCTGGACCGTAGGTGCGAATATACGTGTAGGCACGAACCAGGATACCGAAGTTGCCATAGAATGCCTTTACGCGGCCAATCGACTGGGGCCTGTCGTAGTCCCAATAGAAGCTGCCGTCCTCGCGTTTGGATACAATCGGTTTCGGCAGGAACGGAATCAACAAACTCTTCACACCGACAGGACCAGCACCCGGACCGCCGCCGCCGTGCGGGGTGCTCATTGTTTTATGCAGATTGAGATGGACTACGTCAAAACCCATGTCGCCTGGTCGGGTAATACCCATAATCGCATTGGAATTGGCTCCGTCATAATAGAGGAGACCGCCTGCCTCGTGCACGATTTCCGCAATTTCCACGATCTGCTCCTCGAACAGACCCAGTGTGCTTGGATTCGTCAGCATCAGGGCGGCCGTGTCGTCACCAACAACTGCGCGCAGAGCATCCAGATCCACCATACCGCGCTCGTTGGATTTGATCGTGATGGTGTCGTAACCGGCTACTGTCGCACTGGCTGGATTCGTACCGTGCGAGGAGTCGGGAACAATCACCTTGGTGCGCTTCTCGCCGCGGCTCTCATGGTAAGCACGGATAAGCATAAGACCCGTCCATTCACCGTGGGCACCCGCAGCAGGCTGCAGTGTTACCTGATCCATGCCGGTAAGTGCCGCCAGATCGTTCTGAAGGGTATAGAGCATCTCCAGAGCCCCCTGAATGCTTTCTTCAGGCTGGTACGGATGAATCTTGGCAAACCCGGCAAAGCGGGCAACATCCTCATTAATCTTCGGATTATATTTCATCGTGCATGAACCGAGCGGGTAGAAGCCGTTATCGATACCGAAGTTTCGTCTCGACAGCTCGGTGTAGTGCCGTATCACATCTACTTCGTATACTTCCGGCAGCTCAGCCGGATTGCTGCGAAGCAGATCTTCTGGGATGAGGGATGCAGCGTCCACTTCCGGAACGTCACACTCAGGAAGGGAATAGGCGACACGCCCCGGCTTGCTGAGTTCGAATATCAATGCTTTTTCCGGTTTCATATGATCGCCTCCAGTTCGCCAATGAATTGGTCGATTTCTTCCTTCGTTCGCCGCTCGGTTACGGCAATCAGCATGCATCCTTGAAGCTCGGGATAGGAGACACCAAGATCATATCCGCCGATATAACCTGCACCCAGCAGCTTCGAGTTGAGCTCCTTGATGTTAGTCCCTTCTGGCAGCTTCACTACGAATTCGTTAAAGAAGGGAGAGCTGAATGGAAGGGAGAGGGACCCATGGGATGCACGCTCAGCAGCATAATGGGATTTGCGCACATTGAGAAGAGCTGCCTCCTGCATGCCCGCTTTGCCCAGGGTGGACATATAAACGGACGCACACAAAGCGAGCAGGGCCTGGTTCGAGCAGATATTCGAAGTTGCCTTCTCGCGGCGGATATGCTGTTCGCGCGCTTGCAGGGTTAGCACGAAGCCCCGTTTGCCGTCCTGGTCAACGGTTTGACCCACAATACGACCGGGAATCCGGCGCATCAGCGGCTCGGATACCGCAAAGAAACCGCAGGTGGGTCCACCAAGAGATGCAGGAATACCAAGCGGCTGAGCATCGCCGACCACAATGTCGGCCCCAAGGACGCCTGGAGATTCCAGCAAACCAAGGGAGAGCGGATTAACGCTTAGCACAAGGAGCGATTTTTTCTCATGCACCAACGGTTCGATCGACTTCACATCTTCAATGCAGCCGAAGAAATTCGGCGATTGCAGAAGTACGGCCGCTGTATCTTCTGTAATCGCGGCAGCGAGAGCTTTCTGGTCGGTAACCCCATTCACAATGCCGACTTCAACGACTTCCAGGTCGAGGCCATGAGCCGACGTGAGAACGATTTCCCGTGCTTCTGGATGAACAGCGCGGGAAATGACGATTTTCTTGCGTTTAGTCGCCCCGCTGGCAAGCGCTGCAGCTTCGGCAAGTGCCGTAGATCCGTCATACATGCTGGCATTCGCGACCTTCATGCCGGTCAATTCGCAGATATAGGATTGAAATTCAAAGATTGCTTGAAGCTCGCCCTGACTGATCTCCGGCTGGTAAGGCGTATAAGCGGTATAGAATTCGGAGCGGGAGATGACATGATTGAGCACAACGGGAATATGGTGGTCATATAAACCGGCGCCCAGAAAGCTTGTATAGCGATCAAAATCGGCGTTGCGATCCGACAGGCTGCGCATATGCTTCAGAAGTTCCGGCTCACCCAGTCGTTTCGACATAGGGATGATTCCGTTGTAACGGACAGCTTTCGGGATATCGGCAAACAGATCCTCGATCGTCTCCGCACCGACTGCGGCAAGCATGTCGGCCTGATCTTGATCGGTCATAGGCAAGTAACGATGCTTCATGATAAGGCAGCTCCTCTTTTGTAGAATGGTGTCTTAACCACTTTGGCTTTTAACTTCTTACCGCGGATTTCCACCCATACCTCGGAATCCAGGCTTGTATAGGCGGTTTCGATCAGGGCCAGGCCTAGATTTCTCTTGAGCGTTGGGGACTGAGTACCGCTTGTCACTTCGCCGATGGGTTCACCTTCACTGTTGAATACAGGATAATGGGAGCGAGGAATGCCGCGGTCGATGAGTTCTATGCCGACAAGTTTACGCGGTACACCCGCATTTTTCTGCTGCTGAAGCGCTTCCCGACCGATGAAATCACCGCTGTCCAGCTTCACGAAGAAACCCAGGCTGGCTTCAAGTGGAGAAATCGTGCTTGAAAGTTCCTGCCCGTACAATGGCAATTTCGCCTCGAAGCGAAGCGTATCACGGGCACCGAGTCCAGTTGGAATGAGTCCATGAGATTGTCCAGCGGCTAACAGACCACTCCAAATGGCAGGTGCATCTGCAGCGGAGCAGTAGATTTCGAAGCCATCTTCCCCGGTGTAACCGGTCCGGGACAGCAGCGCTGTCGCGCCGAATACTTGAGCGTTCTGAATAAAATGGAAGGAAGGGAGCTCGCTTAGTGTCTCGGAGGTAGCCTGCGCCATGATGTTTACAGCGTCAGGCCCCTGAATTGCAATCAGCGCTGTCTCTGCGGATACATTCCGGATTATGACATCACCCGCAAGATGATCCTGAAGCCACTGGAGATCCTTGTCGATGTTGGAGGCATTCACAACCAGCATGAATTGATCCGCCGACAGTTTATAGACAAGCAGATCATCAACCGTACCACCGTTGTCGTAACACATTAGGGTGTATTGGGCCTGACCAGCTGATAATCGGGTTACATCATTCGTAGTCATCTTCTGGATAAAGGCTTCAGCGTCTGCTCCTGTGACGATAAATTCGCCCATATGGGAAACGTCGAACAGGCCAGCCTGCTTGCGCACAGCTTCATGCTCTTGAACAATGCCGGAAAATTGCACGGGAAGCTCCCAGCCGCCGAAGTCGATGCAGCGAGCCGAAGGAAAATCGGAATAAAGCGGGTAGAGCGGTGTACGTTGTAATGAACTCATCTCTTCACCTCTTCTAATTGGCATGATTAAAGGGGGGAACACCAAAAAAAGGACAGGCAGAAGGATAACAAGAGGCGCTCGAAAAAAAAGCCCGCTCATTAAATGATCCTTCTGCTCTGTCCTTTGTACCTGAGAGTTACCCCACATGTCATGTTAGTATTGTGTAAAGCGTGTGTGAGTTTCCCCGTGGGTGATTCTGCATTTAGAATTCTCTCCAGAGGTGCGTCCGGTAAAGGTCCTTTTGCCTGAGAGATTCACCGTGTTACGGCTTACTCCTTCGGCGTTACCTGTCAATCCTGTTGGTAATCTCTCCCGCTACCATCATCCGCGTGAAAATATATTGAGTTGTAATGATCTTCCTATGTTCTTGTGATTATTATAAACGTCTTTCTCCATAAAGTGTCAACCTTTATTTCACTTAAATATTTTCAATGCTAAAATTTTTGTTAGATATCTTGACATCGCCTCGTCCCTGTTTTATTCTGTGGGAGAATAAGCCAATCGAATATGCGGATGACGATGGATGGGAGAGACCGCCGGAAAGGGTATTGCTGCCGGGCGGCACCGAAGGAGCAAACCGTTGTGCCTGCCGGGCTTACGAGTAATCTCTCAGGTAAAAGTACCGCCATCTGACGCAGCTCTGGAGAGTGCGCAAGCCACCCAAGGGGAAAGATAAGACCAAGGCGACACGTGGTCGATCACAAACTCTCAGGTACCGAGGACAGAGAGAAGGCGAATGCCTTTTTTGTGTTCTTTTTTTTCATTTATTCACCTTAATTTCATTTCTTTAAGAAAAGAGGAGTATCCGTAAATGAGTGAAATCAGAGAGAATTTGGTGTACAGCGACGATCATGAATGGGCATTGAAGGTAGAAGGAAACGTGGTGCGCGTCGGCATTTCCGATCATGCGCAATGCCAGCTGGGCGATATCGTATTCGTTGAGCTGCCTGAGGCAGGTGCTGCGGTTTCCGCAGGCGATAGCATTGGTACAATTGAATCGGTAAAAACCGTATCAGAGCTGTATTCCCCTGTATCCGGAACCATTACCAAAGTGAATAATTCACTGGAAGACCAGCCGGAGCTTGTAAACGGAGAGCCGTACGATGGCGGATGGATTATTGAGGTTGAGGTGGAGGGTGAGCTGGAGGAAGCTCTCGGGAAGCTGCTGACTGCTGAATCTTATCGTGCGAAAGTGGACTAACAATTGAACCATAATCTGGGATATTAAAACATAAACAGCTGCGCGTTCGTAACGAAGGTTACGAGGTGCAGCTGTTTTAATTTTTTTCTCCAAGTGCTATTTCTAAAGCGTGTTCGACGCCAAGCGTCTTGCGCTCATGTGTGCTCGAAGTTCGGGAAGATTGATGACGACGATCCCGCCAATAATCAACAGACTGCCAAGGATTGAATAGAGTGAAATGCCTTCAGCATACAGGAGCACGCCCAGTCCCAGTGCTATAATCGGAGAAACAAACAGCCAGGTGGAAGGGAAAAACGCATTCGTTGCTTTCAGCAGCCAGGCATACAGGCTATGGCCCAGCATCGAGCCGATGATCATCAAATACAATACAGAGCCTATAGCAGGCAGGGTCAGAATATCATGCAACCGAACTTGTTCACTGAATACCGACAGAAGCAATAACGCAGCTCCGCCATACATCATCTGGACCGCATTGATTGTGATCGGCGAGATATCGGGCATGTCAAATGACAGTTTGCGGGTAGCCAGGGAGCCCACGCTATATCCGACCTCCCCGATTAGAATGACAATACAGCTCAGAATCCAAATCATATTGCTCCCCAGCACCAGATTTGGCATGATGAGCACGCAGACCCCCGCAAAACCGACGGCGCATCCCCAATAATCGCTGCGCCGGGCTTTTTTCCTCATCACAACCGATTGAAGTATCAGAATCATCATTGGACCTGTTGCCGACAGAATGGCAGCGATTCCTGAAGTAATATGCTGCTCAGCCCAGTATAGTGTTGCAAATGTCATAAACGTGCTGGTCATTCCAATCAGAATGAACTCCTTGCGCAGGAGCAGGTTCAGCTTCACTTTACGCCGTGATATCATCCACAGGAAGATGAGTGCGCCCGCCAGAAGGAATCGAAGCCCTGCCGAGAAAAAGGGCGGCAGTCCGGCTTCAACGCCAACCTTGATGGCGAGAAACGTTGTGCTGAAAATAGCGCACATTAGCAAGTAGTTGAAAATAATCATGCAGCATCCTCCTTTTTCTATACTATAATGGGTAGTTAGTAGACCAGATCGCTAGAAGATAGAACAGATGCGCCAATGGTACAGATTGGGGGAAACATCTATGGAAATCACAACGGTGGGAGCTAAACATGAAAAACGGAAGCTGCAGCAATCTGTCTATGACGCTATCGTGGATGGCATAACCCAAGGTGAGTGGAAGGAACTGGACAAGCTGCCCTCCGTGCGAGTGATGGCCGAGAGAATGAACGTTCATCGATTGACGGTGCTGAAGGCTTATCAGCAGCTGCTGGAAGATGGGATTGTTCACGTAAAATACAAATCGGGATATTTCGTATCGGCATCGGAATCGGCAGCCGCCGATGCATCGCGAGCATCGCATCGGGACAGCCGATCATGGGATTATCAGGCCAGATCGCTGTATGTCCATCGCAGCCGGTTATCGGACATTCACAGGCAGCAAGTGGATTACCAAATGTCCGAAGCCCTGATTGATCCTGGTTTGCTGCCCAATGCCTACCTGTCCAATCATGTCAAACAAGTGTTTGATATGTATCCGAAGGTGCTGAGCACTTATTCCTCGGTGTCCGGAGATATAGAGCTGCGAGCGGAATTGGCCCGGTATTTTATGGAGAAACAAGGCATAACGGTACATCCGGAAGAGCTGCTGATCACAACGGGCTCTCAACAGGCAATTGACTTGATTTCACGTTCCTTGGTGAAAGACGGAGATCGCGTATTGATTGAACGGCCGACATACAGTCCGGCGATTGATTTGTTTGTGCAGCAGAATGTGAAGCTGCTTCCCGTCGAGATTGCGCCGCAAGGATATGATCTCGAACAGATCGAATTTCTTATGCGTACAGAGCAGCCGAAGCTGTTCTATATGAACCCTACATTTCAGAATCCCACGGGATATACGGTTCCCGTCAGACAGCGCAAGGCGCTGGTTGAATTGGCGGAACGGTATCAATGCATTTTGGTGGAGGATGAGGTATATCACGACATCTATTTCGGAGATCCGCCGCCGCTGCCCTTTTTTTATTACGATACCGAAGGATATGTCATTCACATTCGAAGCTTCAGCAAATATGTGGCTCCCGGCTTGCGAATATCGGTGCTGGCCGCCCGTCCGGAGCTGATGAATGCCATTATTCCGATCAAGGCCCTGTCGGACAATGGAACGCCGCTGCTGACCCAGAAGATATTTCAGCACTATTTCTTCTCCAGCAGGCTTCAGGAGCATGTGGCTAAGCTTCGAATTGCGCTGGAGCTTCGTAAAGCCAGAATGGAGAAGCTGCTGGAGGCTACGGATTGGCGATGGACCAGCCCAGGAGGAGGGTTGAATCTGTGGATAGAGCTCCCGAACAACGTCAACGTGGATGAGTTATTGCGGCAATGTCTTGCTGAGTCGATAGCCTTTGTTCCCGGGCGTATTTGTGATCCTCTGGATAGGATGGATTCGTGGATCAGGCTCAGTTATTCGTATATCAGTGAGATCCAGCTGGAAGAAGGTATCAGGCGTCTGATTCAGATAGCGGATCGCGTGAAGGTATAAGAGATACACAGAATCAATGCATCTGCCATCAAGTGACAGGGCAGCAGAGTCGGCTGAGCCGGACTGAGTGGATTGAGATCATTTTTTCTTCTGTATGGTGTACAAAACATGCTCCAAGCTCGTGTTATGTGCAAATCGCATATAAAAAAGGAGATGGGCCGCCAGCATCGGAGGTATGAACTACTCATGCCGGAAGGCATGCGGCTCAGGTTATAAGCAGTCCAGCTCTTCGGAGTGGGCTGCTTTTTTGGTTAATACCGGTGGGGCTGGAACCGCTGGCGTTCATTCCATGAGCATTTTATGAAGGAATGATGAAACTGGATTCGCATTCCATTTTGCAGGGTAATTAAATCTCGGGTTCACGAGCGGATCTGTTGCCAATCGCTGCACTCGTCAGATGCTCATCTACTACATACCAGGAGGTTCCGACAAATGGACAATTCAAATTCCAATCCGAATGCTAACAACCAGAACAAGACAAGCAAGGACCAACAGCTGGAGCAATTCACGGTAGACAATGACGGCAAGAACTTGACAACCAATCAGGGACTGAACGTCTCTGAGGATGAACATTCGCTTAAAGTTGGTGAACGCGGTCCGACATTGATGGAGGACTTTCACTTCAGGGAAAAAATGACGCATTTTGACCATGAACGAATTCCGGAGCGGATCGTGCATGCCCGCGGTTTCGGGGCACATGGTTATTTTCAGGTATATGAATCGATGAAAGACTATACAAAAGCCAAGTTCCTTCAGGATCCTTCCGTGGTCACACCGGTATTCGTCCGTTTCTCCACAGTTGCAGGTTCCAGAGGCTCAGCTGACACGGTCAGGGATGTACGCGGTTTTGCGACCAAATTTTACACGGAAGAAGGAAATTATGATCTGGTGGGGAACAACATGCCGGTATTCTTTATTCAGGATGCGATGAAGTTTCCCGATTTCATTCATGCGGTAAAGCCGGAGCCTCATAACGAGATTCCGCAGGCCCAGTCCGCTCATGATACCTTCTGGGATTTCGTTGTTCACAACACAGAAAGTGCGCACATGATTATGTGGGCAATGTCCGACCGCTCGCTCCCGCGAAGCTTTCGGATGATGGAGGGCTTTGGCGTGCATACCTTCCGTTTCGTGAATGAGGAGGGAAAAGCGCATTTCGTGAAATTCCACTGGAAACCGGTACTCGGCACACATTCCCTCGTATGGGACGAAACGCAGAAGCTGGCAGGGAAGGACCCCGACTTTAATCGCCGTGATCTGTGGGATGCCATCGAGTCCGGGAATTATCCGGAATATGAGTTTGGCGTGCAAATGATTCCGGAGGAGGCCGAGTTCGATTTTAACTTTGATATCCTCGATCCGACGAAGGTATGGCCTGAAGAGATCATTCCGGTAAAAATCATCGGCAAAATGACACTGAATCGCAATACGGATAATTTCTTTGCCGAAACGGAACAAATCGCATTCCATCCCGGACATGTCGTTCCCGGTATTGATTTCACGAATGATCCACTGCTGCAAGGTCGTCTGTTCTCTTATACCGATACGCAGCTATCCCGGCTGGGCGGACCGAATTTTCATGAAATTCCGATCAACCGTTCCGTTGCGCCGGTTCACAACAACCAGCGGGATGGTATGCACCGCATGACCATCAATAAGGGACCGGTCAGCTATCACAAGAACGGCATCGCCGGCAATACGCCGAAGCCGGTTGCGCCTGAGAAAGGCGGCTACGAGCACTATACGGAGAAGGTTGAGGGACGCAAGGTCCAGGCCCGCAGCGATAGCTTCAAGGATCACTTCAGCCAGGCGGCGATGTTCTGGAACAGTATGTCGGATGTGGAGAAAATGCATATCGTATCCGCTTTCCAATTCGAGCTTGGCAAGGTGCAGCGGAAGGAAATCCGCCAGCAGGTCGTTGATCTGTTTGCTCATGTCGACAGTGATCTCGCAACCCGCATTTCGGAAGGCATCGGAACGATTCCTCCCCAAACCAGCGGTTCGGCTTCCAGTGAGTCTTCGCCTGCGCTGAGCATGATGAATACGGTAAAGCTGCCCTTAACGCGTAAGGTGGCTGTGCTTGCAGGTAACGGATTCACGGACGAGTTGCCGTTTGTGTTATCCCAGCTGCAGCAAGCGGGCATCATCGCCGAAGTGGTTAGTCCGAAGCTGGGGACCATTAAGGGTAAAACCAGCGGGGAGCTGGAGGTTCAGCATTCCCTCCTCGGGGCTGATTCGGTCTTGTTTGACGCGGTGCTTGTCGCAGGGGGCGCCTTAAGCGTGTCGGAGCTCCTGACTGAGCCGAAGACTCTCGATTTTATCAAGGAAGCCTACCAGCATTTCAAGCCAATCGGAGCTATTGCGGAAGGGGCTAATCTGCTGCCATCCGCAAATGGAGAAGGTATCGTGATTGCTCAGGAGAATGAGGAGCTTAAACCGTTCGGACAAGCCTTCATGGAGGCAATCGCTGCGCATCGTCATTGGACGCGCGCTATTTAACTTTGGGTATTGCTTGAATACAGGAATGGATTAAGGTATAATTCCCTTTAATCATTTATGGAGTGAAGGGGATTATATCATGATGAACATCCAATGGAATCAACTTCATCATCACAAGCAGCGTTAGCACACCTGTAACCAATCAGGGTGGGCTGACGCTGTTCGCGTTGGCCTCCCTGCCGCATACCAAGCGCGCGGGACCAAGAGGTCCGGCGCGTTTTTTATTTTCAGAAGAAGAAAGGATGATCTAAGGTGCAGAACGTAAAAGGGACAAACGACTATTTTGGCAAGGAGCAGGCCGTTCGGCGAAAGGTGCAGTCCACACTGCGCGACGTGTTTGAGAGCTATGATTATGAGGAGATGGAATCCACCATCCTGAATGAGCGGGAACTGTTGTCTTCGAAGTATGCAGGCGGAGAAGAAATTCAGAAGGAGATGTATCAGCTGACCGATCAGGGAAAGCGAGACCTGGGTCTACGATACGATTTGACGATTCCATTTGCCAAGGTGATTGCCTTTAACCCCGGTATCGAGCTGCCGTTTAAACGGTTTGAGATGGGGAAGGTCTTTCGGGATGGACCCGTTAAGCGGGGAAGATTGCGGGAATTTCTGCAATGCGATGTCGATGTGGTGGGGATTCCGGGTCCGGAAGCGGAGGTCGAGCTGATGCAGCTCGCAGTTGAAGCGTTTCGGAGATTGGAGATTCCGGTTCTCCTCCGATGGAATAACCGCCGATTTTTGGGGGAGGTGCTTGAATCGATGGGCGTTCCCGCAGAGATGAAATCAACGGTAATGCTAACGCTCGACAAGATCGAGAAGATTGGCAGGGAAGGAGTTCGGCAAGAACTGGTGAGCAAGGTGCTGGCTCCTGAGGTTTGCGATCACATCCTTGAGTTTGTTGATCTTAAAGAGCCGTCCTTCGAACAGATTGTCGGGAGATACCGCGTAGGCGACAACCCCGGTGCACGTGAAGTCCAGATGCTGCAAGACATGCTGCAGCGAGTAGGGCTTGAGCAGGATTGTGTGTTCGATCCATTTCTTTCACGCGGATTGTCTTTCTATACGGGTACCGTATATGAAATCTTTGATGTCTCGGGCAGCTACCGTCCAAGCCTGGGCGGAGGGGGACGGTATGATGCCATTATCGCACACCTCGTCGGAAGGGATGATATTGCCTATCCGACGGTTGGGCTGTCGTTCGGAATGGAATCCATCATGGAAATGATCCGCAACCGCCCAATGGGAACGAGCAAGCCGGAGGTGATTGTTATTCCGATAGGAGATGCCATTCCGGAAGGGCTTCGAGCAGCTGCAGTCCTCAGAAACCAAGGATTACGTACCGAATTCGCTCATAACGGACGGAAATTGAAAAAGACGCTGTCGAAGGCCTCTTCCGATGGCATCCCGTATGTCATTCTGATCGGCGAAGAGGAAGCGGCTGCGGGACAGGTGCGATTGAAGGATATGCACGAGAATACGGAGGTTCAGATGCGGCTTGAAGAAGTCGTGGCATTCATGAAGCAGAATTCATGAATCAACACGCATGAACCAAGCGGTTTGCATCAGCTTGGATACACGAAGACCCCGCTTTGCCGGAAGCGGCAGCGCGGGGTCTTTCCATCTACATACCATCGGTCAAGTATGAAATATCGTAAAGTAACTCCAGATGGCAAGGACGGACAGCACGATCAGCAGTACTCCTAAAATGATGGAATAGCTGTACTCCTTTTTCATATTTCTTGCTTTATAATTTTTCCGGTCGACCGTCAGCATCATTAGACCCGATCCAAGGAGCATCACGCTTGCATAAGCTGCAGAGTTAAACACAGAAACCATATCAATTACCCCCTAATCTACCTTCATGCCGACTCTTCTTATATCGGAGCTCACATGAATAGTGTACGTCATGTTGGAGTACAACAGGGCCCAGTCATTTTTGTCACGAATGTGTTTGTGCCAGTAATCCCGGTTGTTTGCTCTTACGATCTCACCGAAACCTATAATATCCGATTTGTCTTTTTGAGTTTTCTCAAGTAAACTCGTGATCATTTCTTTGACAAACCGGTTAAATCCCCTCTCAGCCATGTTCAACTCTTCCTGATCGTCCATCCCTGGCTTGGGACTGTATTTCTCGGCCAATTCAGCCTGGATTCGGACGTTTATCGTTGCATGAGGTTTACCATTCCGTATGTCGACTTTGATGTTGGACTGGCGCTCTGTAGCACGGATCGTAACAAATCCAATACCCGGAACATTGTACATTGCGGTATAACCCCCGGGATTAAATCCCTTAGCCGCCATGTAAGCACCGATTTCGATGGGTGTGGTCGTACCGACCAGCTTATTGGAATTAAAATAGGCCAAGCCTTTAATCAGAATGTTTTCTTTTTGACGAATCGATACGTAGGGCAGGTAGGCGTTCTGCCCCAGCTTCGATTCACTATTCCAATAGTTGGAGAGAGAATTCTTCGGGAACTTCCCCATGTCGGCAGCCTTCTCAAGCATGGCCAATAAATATAAGGTAGGTACCCGCTCTAATGGAGGAGCAACTCCCATTAAATCCGCCGCTTTGTTATCGGTTATCAGCAGCCATGTGGATCGGCGAACCTCCTGATTACGGCGCAAATAATCATTCAGATCGTCCATGCCTCTACGTGCAACGTTCTCATTGACAACAATGACTCGAAGATGAATCAATGACCGGGGATCCGCAATTTCCTGCTGCAGATTATTCATGGCATCATTAATGGTATGTCCCACGACACTAACCACCCAGACCGGTTCTTCTTTGCCCTCGGCCGAGCCTCCATTACCGCCAGGACCTAACGGAATAAGGCCGGGTACGGCAATCTGCGCCGTTAATCGAATCATGCGATTGTCCAGTGGCGCTGCTTCTTCCCTGGAATGGGTAGTTAAATCTTCTGTACTGCTTGCCCCTTCCTCAGCCTCATCAATGCCAATCCCCAGAATCAAGGCCCGGTCCTCGATTTCAATTCGATCCCAGCAGCCTGTCAGTGAGAGCACTAATAAAACCAGAAGCATAAAGCTAATCTGTCTCTTGCACTTCGCTAGAATTCCCATGCGGTTCACCTCTAACTTTCCTCAATAAAGCCACGATCAGTAATATGAAGGGATAGCCTATGGTCAGCACCAGTCCGATTATTCCCACAATCTCCACAAACACGTACAAGGAAAACACGCTTTTGGGGATCATCGCCAGAATAAAGACGAAAGGGAGAAAGAAATGGCTAATGAAACGATGATCCTGACTTCCGAATACCTTCTGGGCACCATTAATCGATATATAGTAGCTTGCTGCGAGTGAGGTAAAGACCGAGACCACCCATACGATGATAAAAATAGCATCGAGGCGCTCCAAGGTGTCACCCGGAATGGTGGTGGCCCGCGCGAGTTCCAGAGTCGGCCACATGAGATGATTGATCTCATGCGGTCCGAATACAGCTACAGCGGCGCAGACAATCAGCATATACAGCGTACCTGATATGAAAATGCCGCCCAGAAAGGATTTGATTGCTTTTTTTGGCGTTTGCATAGCCGGGATCAGCAGTGTAACGATAAAAGCCGGCTGGAACAAGGCGGCAATCGTTAATGCCCCTTTTCCGTATCGTGCAGGAATGTTCCCGATAATCGGCTGAAGATTCAGAAGTTCAGCATTTTGCAAGGACACCAGGACGATGGCAAGCCCCGGGACTAATATGAACGGGAGATAGAAGACATGGAAATATGTGAATTTCAACAGCTTCTGTCTTGTAGCCATTACGACTAATATCATCATGGTGATAATGGTGACTTCTGTTGGAGTCCGCCGGAGGACGGCTGATGTAATGACTTCTCCGAATTCGCGCACCGCCAGAGCGGTCAGCAAGATGAAGAAGACGGCCAGACATGTATTAAACACATAAGCCAAGGGGCGCCCTATAATTCTCTGTCCATATTCGAAAATACTCTCACGAGGGAAGCGAATGCCCAGCAGCGTGAGCAGGAGCAAACCGATAAACGCGATTCCGATTCCAAGCAGTGTGACAAGAGGAGCCCCCGTGTTGGCTTCTTCTGCGGCTATTCGCGGCAGGGCAAGTATGCCCACACCAATAATGGCACTAATGACCACTGCACCGACCTGCCGCTCCGTGATATGTGAGGAAGCTTGCATGACTTATTCTCCTTGCTTGTTGGATTGAAGAACAGGTTCAGCTTTCGGCACTCCTTCGTAGCCTAATCGATCATCATCCAGGGTATGCAGATGGCTGGGCCGCTTCTTGAAACTCCAGAGCGGTCCTCGAATCAAGGAATCCTTCAGCCCTTGTTTGCTTACCGGAGTTACCGGGTTCATATATGGAACGCCAAACGAGTCAAGGAACAGCAGGTGATTCATGATGATGATCAGACCGATCATGAGGCCATAAAGCCCGAACATCCCACCGGCGATCAGCAGAGGGAATCGGAGCATTCGGATCGAGATGGCCGCATTGTAGGCTGGTGTAGCAAAAGAACCGATCGTGGTCAGCGCGATGACGACAACCGTGATCGGACTGGCAAAGCCTGCCCCTACGGCGGCCTCGCCAACAACAAGCACGCCGACAATGGACAATGCACCGCCGATCTGCTGCGGTAATCGAAGCGTCGCTTCCCGCAGCACTTCCATAGACACCTCGATGAGTAATACTTCCACAACGGCAGGGAAGGGGACACCGGCCCGCCCACCGGCCACGGCCACGGCGAAGTCTGTCGGAATCATCTCCGGATTGAAGGAGATAATGGAGACGTACAGGGCAGGAAATATAAGGGAGAAGACGATCGCCAGAAGCCGGATAAATCGAACCAGGCTCCCCATGATGAACCGTTCCGAATAATCATCCGTCACTTGATAGAATTGGTTGAACACCGCCGGAATGATAAGGGAGAAAGGGGACCCATCGACCATAATGATAACTCTTCCTTCGAGGATGGAGGCAGTGGCCTTATCCGGTCGTTCTGTGTTTTGAACCTGAGGGAATGGGGAGTAGGGATGATCTTCTATGAACTGCTCAATATAGCCGGAATCCAGGATGCCATCGATGTCAATCTTGGAAAGTCGTTTCTCCGCTTCCTTCAATAGTTTGGGATTGGCAATGCTCTCGATGTAACATAAGGCGACTCGGGTTTTCGTTCTTTTTCCAATGCGAACAATTTTTATTCGAAAATCGCCCACTTTGATACGAGCACGCAGCAGGGAGATGTTGGAATCCAATACCTCGATAAACCCGTCCTTCGGACCTCGAATGGAATGTTCGGTTTGGGGCTGCTCGATACCTCGTTTCTCAATTTGCCTTGTGTCGAGCACAAGGCCGCCGGGAATGCCATCGATGAGCAGCACGGTGCTGCCTTCTGTAATGGCATCCAGAATGTCAGCTCCATCAGATACCCGTGCCGTTTCGCTAATGTACAAAGTCTCATTCATCAGGGTGTCCATCAGATTATCCAAATGAATAGACTTGTCCTCCAGATGACGAGGCTTATACATCAGTGGTTTATGAATATCACGATATATGGATAGGGTGTCGACCAAGGTTGTGTAGTAGATGATAACGCCTTGAAATTCATTGAAAATATGCAGATGGCGAATTTCGATGTCGTCACTGTCTCCTAAGCAGGAGCGTACGATCATTAAATCAGACTCTAAGCAGCCCGTCAGTTTCTCTGGTGTACCAGGCGTTCTGCGAGTGGTCAGATTCGGATTTTTTTGCGGTTTTTTTCGATTTCTAAATCGTATCATGCGGATAACCACCTTATGATGTTGCTCTAGATACAGGTAGTCTTGCATGATTAAGGAAATTTATTCGTTCTGGCTTAAAACAACAAAAAGGCCGGTCGTGGAAAATAATGCTCTACGTTTCGAGGAGATCCTTTATAACGTGTAGGAAGATTGTCCCATGCAAATATTCATTGAACTCGTTTTTGTCATGTTTGACTATAATTGATTTCTACCGAAAAGGCACTCGCGCTCCCATCGATCTCCGAGTAAAATAAAACGTATAGAATTTACCAGGAGGGAGCGGATTGCAATGCTGCACGAACAATATTTTATGCTGCACCAAAAGCTTGCTGTTAACGCTCCAGCCAGCATGGCTACGGAAGTAACACTTGAACAGATTGCCAACACGCTGTATTGTTCAGCTCGAAACGCCAAGCTGGTTCTGCGCAAGCTGGAAGAGAAGGAATGGATCATCTGGAAGGCAGGCCGTGGAAGAGGGATACGTTCCATGCTGACTTTTCAGGCGGATAAGGAAGCGCTGCTGCAGGAAGCGGCACAACAGCTCACGGAAAAAGGAGAATATAAACAAGCCTTTGAGCTGATGCGCAACTACGGTGAGGAAATCCGCACGCATGAGTCTTATGTGGAATGGATGAATGGGCATTTCGGGTTCTGCAAGGAGGAGAAGGAGGGAGAGGAAGCAAGGGATTCCTTGCGGCTTCCCGTCTACCGGTTAATTGATACGCTGGATCCCGCAGAATGCTACTACAGCTTTCCGGCTCATATGATCCAGCAGATATTCGACCGCTTGGTGATCTATGAGAACGCTACGGATCAGTATCTTCCGGCGATTGCACATCACTGGGAGAACAACAATGACGCAACGGTCTGGACCTTCCATCTTCGGAAAGGGATTCTGTTTCATGACGGCAAAGAATTAACCGCAGATGATGTGAAATTTACGATGGAACGCTTGGGACGAAAAAGAAACCGCTGGATCTTACGCGAACTAAAAAACGTTGAAGTGGTCTCTCCTCGCGAAGTTCGATTTATCCTCAATAAACCGAATCGGATCTTTATACGGTATCTCTCTGCCACGTGCATGTCGATTGTGCCGCAGCATTTGCTCCGTTTCAATGAGGAGCAATACTGGAAGCTTCCTGTGGGGACGGGACCTTTTCAGGTAGAGGAATGGACGGAGGATCGATTGTCTATTCGGGCGAGTCCCTATTATTATCAGGGGCGGCCGCACTTGGACAGCGTCCAAATCATCTTTATGCCGGAAGATGCAGAGCACTCTGATGTCAGGTGGGAGCGGTTGCTGCAGGATTCGGATCCAAGCGATCCTACGGAAGAGATGAGTGGCATGGACACCGTTGAATCTCTGAACGGCTGTACCACCTTGATTACGTGGAACATGAGGAAGCCGGGGCCATATCAATCCATCGAATTTCGACGTGCTTTCAGCCTGATTCTCAATCGGTCCGGAATGGTACGTGAATTAGGGGAGTACAGACTGTATCCGGCCAGAGGTTTTCTGATAGACGATGGAGCGGCTTACCACAAAGATCGATTCGATCCGGATTTGGCTAAACAACTGCTGCAGCAGTCAGGTTATGACGGTTCCCCCATTCGAATGGGTTCTCTCGCTCATCATATGGAAGATGCGGAATGGGTTCAGAATCAATGCGCTGCCATTGGCATTCAATTGATCATCTGCGAAGAGAAGATGGACACCATTCACAAACCAGAAGTGATGAGTAATATGGATTGTATCCTGCAAGGTCTTGTTCTGCCTGGTGAAGAAGTATGCTTGATCGAAAATTACGAGCAGGAGGACAGCGTTGTCAAGGAATTCATGGATCCGTCGCTGCACGACTGGGTGAAAGAATGCATTGATGATGCGCTTGCCAGTGAGGAGTGCAAGGAAAGGCTGAATCTCTTGGCGAACATTGAGGAAAGGCTTCGGGAGGAGGCACAGGTCTCATTCTTGATTCATTCCAAGTTTCAAGCGCAGTTACATTCATCATACAAGGGTGTAGTCATCAATAATCTGGGCTGGCTGGATTTTAAGCAAATTTGGCGGGTGTGATCCGCCAACAAAAAGAGCAAGCGAGAACATCCTCGCTTGCTCTTTTTGATTTATAAAGATTTATGATGGCTTCTTCGTGATCTGCGTTTTCGAAAGAAGCCATAAAGCTTATCGAGAAGACGGACATTTTTGGCGGCGCGTTGGGATTTGCTTATTCCTGTCTCGTCATAAATAACGAATCTTCCCTGACGATCAAGTTCATCCAATCTTGTCTGTTGATACTCATGTAACTTCTCCAGCGTATATATATCGTTGTTCATGTGACCTCCCTGCAAGACATTCATAAATTCGCTTCATCCATGCGGAATGTCTTGATACTTTCATTATGGAGGTCCACCGAACTTGTAAAAAGGGTAAACATGAGCAGCAGATTTTCCCCTTTTAACGAACTACAGGGCTGCCGCAGGGAAGGGCTTTAGACTTTATTCTTCTTATGAACGATAGCGGTATTCTCAATCTGAATCGTGGCATGTTCGATGTGGAACTGGGTGTCCAGAAGGTCGATGGCTTGCTGTAAAACATCAAAGCTATCTATGTCATCTGCGATAACAACGTGGCAGCTCAAGGAGTCGAAATTGGACGTAATCGTCCAAATATGAAGATCGTGGATACCTGTAACCCCTGTAATGGATAACAATGACTTCGTTACGGCCTCTGGGTCTACGGATGCCGGTACCCCTTCCATTAGAATATGAACCGTATTCTGTATGATTCTCCAGGCACTTTTGAGTATTAATATCGATACCAGGATGGAAATTATGGGATCGGCAATATACCAGCCGAAAGCAATCATGACAATCCCGGCGACAATAGCACCCACAGAGCCAAGCGCATCCCCAATGACGTGAAGGTAAGCACTGCGGAGATTTACATTGTTCTTCACATCACCCGTTCGCATTAAGAACCAGGCACTGAGAAGGTTAGCTAGCAATCCGATAACGGCGATCAGCATCATGCTCCCGCTGGCAACAGTCGGAGGGTCATTGAAACGCTGGATCGCCTCCCACACGATAAATCCGGCAATGACAAACAATGCGACACCATTTAAAAGAGCCGCCAAGATTTCAAAACGGTAAAATCCATAGGTTTTATTCGGTGATGAAGGCTTTGTGGCAAACCATAGAGCTACCAAACTGAGCAATAAAGCACTGGCATCACTTAACATATGGCCCGAATCCGATAACAGAGCCAGACTGTTGGTCAGCAATCCTCCGACAAACTCCAGAATCATGATGCCAACCGTGATGATCAAGGCAATGCGAAGTCCTTTCTTATTCCCTGACCGGGCATGATCATGATGGCTATGATCATGTCCGTGTTGATGGTTATGTTGATGCATAATCAAAAACTCCCCTTCCAAATGAATGATGTTAACATTTTGATTAAATGGTTGTAATACAAGCATGAATTAAATATGAGCATATGTTCATATATAATGTTATTTCTTTAATTAGGAGTTGTCAAGTTTTTCCGGGAATTATTCAATTGAAATTAATTTAATTCTCACTTGTTTCGTTATCTAGTATGCTTAAGGGGCAGGCGATTCATCATCCGGCACGGCCATATCCACTCAATTGAACAGAAGGAGTGACTGACCTTATGAACGAACAACATAAATCTCTTGGCGAAGCTTATAATGAGACTACATATCCATTGATTGGGCATAGTCGCAGGAATGTCGAGGTGTTATTGGAGGCATTTCAGCCTGTGGACGGGTCTCAGGCGGGAGATATGTACGGCAATGGTGCCGTTATTGAAGATTTTCAGAAGTTTATGGCAGACGAATTAGGGAAGGAATCGGCCGTGTTTTTTCCAAGCGGAACGATGGCGCAGCAGATTGCCCTGCGGATATGGTGTGATGAAGCCGAACTGAAACGGGTAGCGTATCACCCGCTGTGCCATTTGGAGATTCACGAAGAGGATGGGCTTAAGGAGCTGCATCAGATTGAGACAATTCTCCTTGCTGGCGAGGATCGTTTGATCACACTCGAAGATGTTCAGAATCTGAATAGCGACATTGCTTGTTTGCTGCTTGAACTGCCGCAGCGTGAAATCGGAGGGCAGCTACCCGATTACGCGGAGCTTGAGGCCATTTCGGCCTATTGTCGATCTCAAGGCATAAAGCTGCATCTGGATGGGGCAAGATTGTTTGAAATTACGCCTTATTATCAGAGAACCGCTGGAGAGATCTGCGCGCTTTTTGATAGTGTATATGTGTCGTTCTACAAGGGCATCGGAGGGATTGCCGGAGCCATTCTGGCTGGCGACAATGATTTCCTGGCTAAGTCCAAAGTATGGAAGCGGCGTCATGGCGGTGATTTGGTCAGTCTGTACCCGTATATCATCAGCTCGGAGTACTATTATAAACAGAGAATAGAGAAGATGGGCCGTTATTATGAAGAGGCCAAAGAGCTGGCTGCGATGTTTAATCAGTGTCATGCCGTTGTCACTAAGCCTATAGTTCCGGTATCCAACATGTTTCATGTGTACTTTCAACTGGGCAAGAATCAGCTTGAACCGATCCTGATGGATATTTACAATACGACCGGCATCGGATTTATCAGTTATCTTAAAGAGGCAAGTGAAGATCATTGCCAATCTGAGGTTCATATAGGGGAACGATACGGCAAGACGCCGAGGGAAGCCATTCAAGAAGCCTTCCGTGTGTTGAATGAGAAGCTGCTAGAGGCTGTGCATCCATAAAAAGGACCTATATGGAGAGGAGCTCATGGAAAATGATCGCCATCGGCAAAGCAGAAATCGGGGATTTACCTGCAATACTTGACCTACAGCACGATGCTTACATGAACGCTGTTGAGAACCATTATAGTGATGTTAACCAGGCAGAGCTGTTCACAGGTCACAAAAGCACGAAAAATCTCGCATTTTACGAAAGATTAGGTTATACCAAGTTTAAGGAAAAGGTTATGAATCATAACCTGACAGTGATCTATTTAGGTAAAGATATTTAATCAGTGTGTAAAACAAATGGATCGTGTTGTTGATCGTAGCCTGAGGATATAGATCCTTAGGCTTCTTTTTTGTCACGTATACAACTATACTTGTTTCAAGTTTTCCACATATCGATCCCTGACTCGCTTATAGGGAACGAGGGCCGGGTTCGTACATCCCAAACTCTCCTTGATCCCTCTCTTCTTAATAGATAAGCGTCAGAGAATAGTGGTTACTTGTAACCGTACTACAAGGTATCCCGTGTGGGCACGTCGAATGTCCAAGATTACAAGTTGCACAAAATCATTGTGATCGAATGAACGAAGCGTGAGGGAGAGGGCCGATGATATGAGTGAGTTATTAACCGGTATGGAATCATTGAACGGGATCCATACCTATATCGAAGAGCAGATGAAGGCGTGGAAGGTTCCCGGATTATCTGTTGCGGTTGTGAAGAATCATGAGATCATCATGATGGAGGGTTATGGTCATCGAAATATCGATCAGGGACTTCCTGTGACAAGTGAGACCATCTTTGCCATCGGTTCATCCACGAAAGCCTTTACTGCGCTCGCTGCTGGAATCCTGGCGGATGAAGGGAAACTGGATTTGGACAAGCCCGTCAAGGAATATTTTCCTACCTTCAAAATGTTTGATGCTTTTGCAACGGAGAGAATCACCATCAGGGACATGTTGTGCCATCGTTCCGGTTTACCCAGACATGATCTGATGTGGTACAATTCCGCCCTGACGAGAGAAGAGATCATACATCGTCTGCAATATCTGGAGCCGAATGAGGATTTCAGGGCGAAGTGGCAGTATCAGAATATAATGTACATGGTGGCAGGATATCTTGTGGAATATGTAAGTGATTCTTCTTGGGAAGAGGTTGTGCAGAACCGGATATTTACACCGCTTGGTATGACCTCAAGTCAGTTCTCGGTGGATCAGACGCAGCTTCAGCATGATTTTGCAATACCTTACATACTTCTCGAAGAACAAGCTAAACCAATACCATTCCGCAACATCGATACCATTGGTCCGGCGGGTTCAATTAATTCCAACATAAAGGACATGGCACACTGGGTAAAGTTTCAGATAAATCATGGGATCTATGATGACCAGCACATCGTGTCAAAAGAAATGCTGCAAGCTATACATTCGCCCCACATGGTATGTGACATGACGGAGATCAATCTGAACCAGACGAATATGGCGAGTTACGGTCTTGGCTGGGCAATCGAGCCATATCGCGGTTCACGCATGGTATATCATGGAGGTAATATTGATGGGTTCACTGCTCATGTCGCCTTTATTCCGGCGGAGCAAATAGGTATCGTTGTTTTATCGAATCTCAATGGCACCCCCCTTCCCGTGCTGATTGCCAATCATATTTTTGACCGTATGCTGGGTGGAGAGGTAGAGGATTGGAGTGCGCAAGCGCTGGAAAAAATGAAAGCATCCGAGGTGGAAATTAAGCCGACAGCAGAGGGTGAGACACTTCCGGACGTGAAAGCACTCGTCATTCCATTAACGCTCTCATTACTGCATTTTACGGGAACCTATGAACACCCGGGATACGGCAAAATGGTTGTTGAGCTGGATGAGGGAGAGCTTCGGGCAACCTTCAATTCCATGCAGTTCCCCCTCACACACGTTAGCGACCTTCAGTTTGAACTTTATATTGCCGTGTTTAACATTAAAACGTCCGTGACCTTTCAACTGGGTTCAAACGGGCATGTTTGCCAATTTTCTACCATGTTGTTATTTGAACCTGGCACGAAGGAAATTGAATTTGTTAGAATAGAAAATAATAATGAACGATCCCATTCTTTTCAGCGAGGTGAAATGCATGGCTCATAGTAGAAGCACAACCGTTCAAACCGTTAAATCAGGCTCCGAGCAAAGCAGCACGGAGATAAGCGAACAAAGATTTGTTCGGAGCCTACTTCTATACCCATAGCGGCTTATATTTCATGTGAGTGCTTTGCTCGCTATTTACACGATTCTATGTATATAGGAGCAGGGAGAATGAAATACGAGAAAGCACTAGATATTTTGCCTGAACACATAGTCAAAACCATTCAACATTATATTGATGGAAGTTATATTTATATTCCGAGAAAGTCGGAGAATCGGAAGTCCTGGGGAGAGCAAACCGGGATAAAGAAGGATCTGGATATTCGGAATCAGATGATTCTGGAGAGCTATGTGAAGGGTGATTCCATTCAAGCCCTATCCGAGCGATATTATTTAACGGAGCCATCCATCCGTAGAATTATTCGGAGTGAGAAAATGAAACTCTAGAATTAAAGCGACATTCGATGATACCCACGCGGATTCATCAGATGTCGCTTTATGTCTTCTTTCGCGCGATCCTGATTCATTCAGAATTAAACATGAACTTGAGTTGTCAGCCTAAAGAAGCTAAGTTTAGATCAGGTATAACTAAGAAGGGAGAGCTTCATGTTTATGACTCAAAACATATATGATAATGATGAATTCTTTAAAGGGTATAGTCAACTTAGCCGATCTGTCCACGGACTGGATGGTGCTCCTGAATGGTCGAGCCTGCGATCCATGCTGCCGGATCTAACCGGAGCTCATGTGCTGGATTTAGGCTGCGGGTTCGGATGGTTCAGCCGCTGGGCCAGACAACACGGTGCCACTAAGGTGTTAGGGGTCGATGTATCCGAGAACATGCTGACGCGGGGAAGGGCCGAAACGCAGGATTCTCATATTACTTATATTCGAGCCGATATGGAGGTCCTGGAATTAGAGCCGGAGTCGTATGACTTGGTCTACAGCTCCCTGGCTTTTCATTATATTAAGAACTTGTCGGGTCTGATGGGGGAAGTGTACTCATCACTCAAACCTGGGGCAAGCTTGGTGTGCTCTGTTGAGCATCCGATATACACCGCATCGATCCGTCCTGAATGGATCCAGCATCCAAATGGATACAACACATGGCCTGTTGATAACTACCAATATGAGGGGATGCGTACGACGAACTGGTTAGCCGATGGCGTTGTTAAGCAGCACCGGACGATGGGAACCTACTTGAATATGATGATAGGGCTGGGTTTCACGATTACCCATGTAGAAGACTGGGGGCCGTCCGATGAACAGATCATGTCCCATCCGGAATGGGAAGAGGAATGCCATCGCCCCATGTTTCTATTGATATCGGCAAGAAAATAGGGGCTAGACGGGCCATTGTTGCAGTATACGTGGAACGCGGTATAGGATCTGGTATGGTACAGGAGGAAATGGCGTCTAAGACGAGTGTCTTGGCCGCTTTTTATATGGAACCGCGCTTTATACTGTCAGAGAAATGGTGACAAAATTATAAATATTGTTTCTTAATGATTTACCAACATCAGGAAAACTATTAAAATAGAGGTTAACGGCATTTGCAAGAGGCTTTGCATGGGCTAGAGCATCAAGATGCGGAAGCGATTGAGGCTGAAATACGGTCTTACAGGTAAATCATCATAGACCTGTTCGTTACACATTACACAATTACTGGAGGCATCTCGTACATATGAGTCCAAAACCCGTAATCATCGAAGAGTACAATCCGGAATGGCCAAAAAAGTTTCTTGAGATCAAGACCATACTTGAGCATACGCTTGGTAACGATGTATTGAGAATCGAGCATGTAGGGAGCACCTCCATCCCGGGGCTGGCTGCAAAACCTGTTCTGGATATCGATGTAGTGATCGATTCTATGAAATCGCTTCCTACAGTTATAGCGAAACTCGAAACCCTAGGTTATTATCATCAGGGGAATTTAGGCGTCGAGGGCCGAGAGGCTTTTGGGAGAAAGGATGATTATGTCCCCTACAGCGATGGGCTTGAATTGAAACTTGCTCAACATGTATATGTCTGCGATCAAGAAAGCCGTGAATTGCATAGGCATATTGTTTTTCGGGATGCCCTCCTTCATCATCCTGAATGGGTTGTGGAATACGCCATTTTGAAGAAAGAGTTGTCCACCGTCTTCCGGCATGATCGCGAGGGCTATATGGTAGGAAAATCAGATTTTGTAAACCGAGTATTGGAGTTATCCGGAGGACAAGGAAGCCTCCTCCCATAAAATACATATCAGTGAGGTACATCGTATGGAAATTATATTGAAAGTATTAGATAGCACGGAGCTTAAATGCACCTGGAAAGAAGGATTCCTGCAGCAAAATATACACCGTTCGGAAGAGTATTATAATCTGTGTGAATTTGAAAACCAGATTGGTATTCGTGTCACCATGTTAGCTTTTGTTAATGACAAATTGGCCGGAGTTGCCCACTTGAAATATGAATCGGACTATCCGTACTTTCGAGATCAGAACATTCCGGAGATCAATGATCTGAACGTATTTCCTGAGTACCGAAGGAACGGTGTAGCGAACAGGATCATTGAACAATTCGAAACCATCGTGAGTAAAAAGCTGCCGCGTATCGGAATTGGTGTGGGCTTGTACAAGGACTATGGTCCAGCACAAAGAATCTATGCCCGGCGCGGTTACATTCCCGACGGAAACGGCATTATGTACAACCTTGTGCCTGTTGTTCCCGGCGAAATGGTATGCGCTGATGATGATCTGAATTTATATCTAATTAAGGAGTTAGGGAAATAAATCATTTTCCACTGAGGATAAATTCTTCAATTCTTAGGATTGCCGGGAGATGGGTACATGAGATTCTTCATTCGATTAAATGTTTCGAGTTTTTTGTATGCAATGTTCCCTTTCGCAGTCCTTGAACTGATGGCCAATGTTTACCGAATCAGTCGAGTAACAGGTTGGGAGTTAAGTCATGTGAACAAGCTAATCCTGGCCTTCTGCGTGGCTGGCATCACCGTATCCAACATTGCGTTTCCGAAGCTGATCAGGCATTGGCTGGATGGCCGTAAAGCAAGTTATTTTTCGCTTATCCTGTGGTTTCCCTATTTCGTGATACTGGTCAGTATTCTCGTTTCATGGCTGCCGATCACCGAACCAGCAGATCAACCTAACCCTGTGACAGGACTTATTGCCATGGCTGCATTGGCCTTGTACCCATTCTACTTGGGTATCCTTCATCTGTTTGGTACTACAGCAAAAAACATGGATAGATGAAAAGAAGCAAACATTAAAGATGTCCAACTGATCATGGCTAAGTGACCGGGAATTTTAAGCGAGAAAACGAGAAAGACAAATAATTGATAACAAGACAGGAGATAGGATCATGGATAGAGGTTTTACGCACTGCTTGCAAATCTTTCCGACCGCTGATTTTCAAAAAACAATCGAGTTCTATGAGCGGATTGGGTTTCGTGCGGTTGCCTATCTGGATTCAGGAGAACCGCATGTGTGTCTCTATCAGGATTCCATAGAGATCGTGTTAACCAAGTCGGAGATTGAAGTCGTGCCGAATCGGATTCGTTATGGCTACGGATATGATGCGTATTTTATTACTTGTAATCAGTACGAAATTCAGGAAGATTTAATGAACCTGGATGTGAAGATTGTCAGACCATTGTCCACGACGGATTATAACAACCATGAGTTTGTGTTTGAGGATGTGGATGGGCGCTGGATTGCCGTTGGCAAGAAACAACAAACCTGAGTGCGGATGTTAAACGGAGGCTTACACATGGTTGAGATTATGGTTGTACGACACGGACAATCGGAAGCGGATATTTTAAATCGGTGTGAAGGACGGGCTGACTTTTCTCTTACCGATCTCGGGTTGCAGCAAGCACAGCTTCTGGCCGAGTGGATTCAGCGTAATTACGCCTTGGATGCGATTTTTTGCAGCACCTTGATTCGGGCCAAGCAAACCGCGGCAGCTATTGCTGAATTGACGCAAGTGCCTGTAACCTATGACAATGATCTCATGGAGCAGAATAATGGCGTCATCGCTGGGATGTTGAGAGATGAAGCATTAATGAAGTATCCGATACCGGCCGGGGGAAGAAAGCGGCATGATGCCATTGAGGGCGGAGAATCTGAAGTACAGTTCAGAGCAAGGGCGGAACACTTCATATCCAAGCTGTTTACGACAATGGATAGCAAGCCTGAGTTACAAAGAGTCTGTATTGTTTCCCATGGTGGCATGATCTCGATGTTATTTCGAGCTTTCTTGAATCTTCCCTATCATTCCGAGATATTCATTCCTACTGGCGATACGGGCGTCCATCTATGGCAATATGAACCGAGTGGGAAAAAGGTCATAATGGCAACGAATTGGCAAGAGCATTTGGCTGCGACCTGATAGGTTCAGTCTCTCCCGTAACGGTCACATTGGTGTTACGGGTTTTTTACTAAGTTTGTGACACAGTTCTACATCATCTTAAATATTATTAACGGATCAGAGAAACTTTTTTACCAAAATTTACGTCTAATAGTATGACCTCATTAAATATCAAAAAAGGATTAGAAGGAGTTATGGAATGAAACTGAAGAAACGATCATTGCTTACCGTACTGGCTGTTGCCCAATTAGCTGCAGCTTATCCGGCGAGCGCGGATGCAAATGCCGCAGACAAGACACAGCCACCAGTCACCCAAGAAGTGTATGAGCAAAACACCGCGGCATCTAACGCAGTGAAATCCGGGGCCAACGATACGACTCAAGAGACACCTGAAACAACAGAGACAGAAGGGGCTCAAGAGACGAATAACGCAGGAACAACGGACGTGCCTGTCACTGAGGAAACCGGTGAAGTTAAAGAACCAGCCACGGCAACGGAAGTGCAGGGCAACCAGAACAACAGCAATAGCCAGCAAGTCGCAAGCGGAAAAGAACTTATTCTTTTTTTTAACAGCACAAAAATGATTCAAGACGGTGTCACCTACAATGCACCACAACCCATGCAAGTCAAAAAAGGAGTATCCTATGTTCCCATTCGTGCTCTTGTGGACCGCGTAGGCTTCAAGGTCACTTACGATAAGAAGACCAAGGAAACGGTTATCACAAAAGGAACCAACGAGCTTCGTTTTAAGACAGACAGCAGCAAGTATACCGTAAACGGTGTATCCAAAGATATGAAAGGGACTTCCTATCAGACCAACAGCACGTTCATGGTTCCACTGACAGCGATTACGCAGGCGCTGGAAATCCCGTATAAAGTGGATAACGTAGGTAAACGTGTCATCATGAGTTTGGTTAGCAAGCCGGTTGCCAAATTTACGGTAGGGCCTAAAGAGATTTTCGCAGGAGAAACTACAGTTACCTATACACCGCAAGTTGAGAATGTGCAAGGCGAGATTATCAACGAGCGTTGGGAAGGCAATCAGGATATCTTCGACGCACCAGGTCAATACATAGTCACGTACTCTGTACAGGATTCTACCGGAACGTGGAGTGATCCTTACAGTCAAACGATCACGGTCATTCAGCCCAATCTTCCGCCTGTGGCAATGTTCGAAACTGACAAGTCGGAATATAAAATGGGCGAGCTGATCACGTATACGGACAAGAGCTCGGATGATCAAGACAAGACCGAGGATCTGACGTATAAGTGGGAGAACAAGGGCTATGCCTTCTTTACACCCGGCGTTCATACCATTAAGTTGACCGTTACCGATAAGAAGGGACTTAGCTCCAGTTATGAATCGACGGTTTATGTAACCAATGAAACACTGTATACAGAAGAAGATTTTAATATGCTCTTCATTCCGGAAGGGGAGAAATTCTCGTTCCTTGGCAACGTGACGTCCCGTCCGAAAATCAATTATGATTTTAACGATGAGCCCAGCACGCTGATCCGCAGCAACAGCCCTGAAACGGTAAATTCAGAAGGTATCGTTTATCGTGAGACAGCGGTTGGAGACATGCGCTTCATGATTCACCATGTGAACAATCTGAACAAGAATGTCAAAATGTACGTAATTGCAACGAACAAGAACAGTACACCTGTGACATTGAGACAAGATTACCTGGGATTTGCTGGGCCATCCCCGATTGCAACGGCTGCAGGCAAAAAATCCGTGCAATACTATTTCCAATCCATGCAGGATGGATCGAAGAGAACATCGGTTACGCTTGCTCCAGGTGAACAGAAGCTGGTTATGACAGAGCTGAGCGAGATCCGAATGAAACAGGGACATGTTATTTCCCTTTACTCGGATATGTACAGCGACCAGCCGATTCAATTCGATGTCGTTATGATCGATGAGAAGTCCGATCCATTGAAGGTGCTGGGAACACTGCCGATCCTGGACCGCGATGGGGTGCATAACCGCGGAACTTACCCGGATTCAACACGCATCATCCGTTATTCCGAGCTCGTTGGTGCGGAATCCCAGCGTCTCGTTCTGGGAGATAACCAGGATGACCCTAACTTGCAGGGAATGGATCCTATGGTCGGAGATATCACGCACAATACAGGCAACTTCGGCGTCTTGTACAAAATCACGCTGGATCGCGTGGCTCCAAATACACTGATCTCCTTTAACCCTAGGGGCGGTAAATACTCTGGCTATGCGATGATGAATGGTACGATTGTACCAATCTATTCCCTCGGACAGGTATCTCCTGGCGAGCAAGCGGTTCTGTATCGCACAGGTGATTACGAGCAAAAGGTTGAAATTATGCTTACAGCAGCGCCGGGAAGTAACCTGCCCGTCAATCTGCTGTTTACCCAGATGCCAGACACGGTTCATTAATACACCATACGGAAGACTTCATCACTTCAGTTTGTACCTGGTTCAAGACCGGGTCACAGGTTGAAGAGTGATGAGGTCTTTTTTTTATTGGAAAATGAAGAGATGAATGATAAAGTGTTGGGTATAGACTCCGTCGGGTTGACGGACCATACTGGAGTGATGAATGGTGGTCAAATCAGTGGATGTACCCTCCTAAAATGAAATGATTTATATTTTTAGGAGGGATAAGACCGATGAATTTTAATGTGATTGATATTAAGCAGTGGCCCAGAAAACCGTATTTCGAGCATTATACGTCCGTTCATGAATGCACGTACAGCATGACTTTAAACGTTGATGTATCTTTGCTGCTTCAGTCGTTGAGGGCTAGGGGATTAAAGTTCTATCCTGCTTTTATTTACATGGTAACTAGAGTGGTCAACGAGCGGGTAGAGTTCAGAACTTCATATCATCCCAAACCGTTGTTAGGTTACTGGGATTCCATGACACCGAGCTACACCTATTTTCATCACGATGACCAGACCTTCTCCTGCGTATGGACTGAGTTTTCAGATGATTTCTCTCGGTTTCATAATCGATATGAGCAGGATATGGAACGCTATCGTGACGTGAAGGGAATCTTCGTTAAAGAAAATCCCCCTCCGAATACATTTTTCATATCGATGATACCCTGGGCAAGCTTTAGAGGTTTCAATCTGAATATGACGAACGGGAACACCGATTTTCGGCCGATCATTACCGGGGGCAAATTTGCCGAGCAAGGAGGTCGCATGTTGTTACCCATCGCATTGCAGGTACATCATGCCGTGTGCGATGGATATCATGCAAGTTTGTTCTTCCAAGATCTGCAGACCTTAGCTGATTCGTGCAACGAATGGCTATGATAAAGTAATTGTACATTTACTATTCGATAAACGACTGCTCACGCAGTCGTTTTTTGTGTTTTACAGAGGGGAGCATCGGTTATATACAAGATTTCAAGTCGACATGGTCATCAAAATGAATGATATCGTCATGAATACAAACGATTTTACAACGATTCCCAATGACCTTATGCTAAAAGATAGAATTAGACCACGTGCATGAAGGGATGGGATGGGATCGGATGATGCTTGAGAACCAGAACATGAACCAGAAATTGTTAGTGCTTGTTGGAAGCCCGAGACGAGACGGGAACTCTGCCGCGCTGGCTGCCGCAGTTAAGCGAGGGGCCAAGAAGAAGGGCACGCAGGTGGCTTTGCATTTTGTAGATGACTTCATCTCTAGTTTTCTTCATGACTGCCGGATTTGCCGGCTCCCAAGTGGAGAATGCTCGATACAGGATAACTATGAATCCTTAATCATGGGAGAGTTTGTCCCGGCGGATGGCGTAATATTCTGTTCCCCGATCTATTGGTATGGCTTATCTGCCCAGATGAAAGCATTCTTCGATCGCTTGTTCTGTTATTACGCGGCCTCGTACAAAAATTCGTCTGTGATATCGGAAGGAATGTCTAACAAACGGATTGGTTTGACGCTTGCATCGGAGGAAACCTATCCGGGTGCGGCCTTAGGCATTATTCATCAGATACAGGAATACGCTCGTTACACTCATTCTGAATTCGTTGGGGCAGTTCGTGGAGTAGGTAACAGCCGTGGTGAGGTAGCGCTGGATATCCAATCGCCGCTGATGGCTGCTGAACAGTTGGGGTACGATATTTTTGAACGGAAATATTCGGACTATCAGAAGGATTCTGTTCGAAGCACTAAGGTCTGGTCTTGATCGCAACAAGAAAAAAAGCGTACACCCCTTGTGAGGCGGTGTACGCTTTTTTGGATCATACATTAATGAACACTGATCTGGAAGGTTTCCCATCCCGATGCGGTGCTCCGATTGGCAATGAGGGGAGAAGCCCCGGCATTATCCGCGCTGACAAATTGGCTATTCGCAGCAGCTCGCAAGGTAACGCCGCCGCTAACGCTGGCAACCTGGAACGTTTCCCATGTCCCGATGGAGCCGCTTCGAGCGATTAATGGCGAGGCCCCCGCGTTCTCTGCAGCAACAAACCGTCCGTTGGCCATGGATTTAAACGCATAATTTCCGATGCCCAGATTGATTCGTTCAAAGGATTCCCACGCACCGCCCACAGCATCGCGATTGGCGATCAAGGGACTGTTGCCCCCGTCCTCAGCAGCGACGAATTTGCCGTTAGCCGATGCTTTTAACGATATCACGTCCCGGGTTGTCTCCCCGTACCACTTGAATGTCAGAGCAGAACCAGCGGGAATGGTGTAGGTGAATGATTGATTGCCCCATCGGGCCTTGAAGGTCTGGTTCTGATTCTCGGAGTTCGCGACTACGAGCACTTTGGACCCGTCCGGATTTTGAAAAGCGACATTATCCAGGCTGTTAGCATACGTATTGGTATCCACTCTGTATGCTCCAGGTACGACAAATTTACTTAAGTGTCCCATCGCATAATATTGATTGTTATAAGTGACTTGATCTTGCGCATCCGAACGAATTCGCAGCATACCATAGTTAATGCTGTTGGAGAGCAGGGAAGGGCCGTTATTATGATCCAGCGCAATGTTCCACAAAATGTACGATTTGGACCAGTTCCGGGTAACGTTAATCATCTCCCGGATCTGGTTCTTAAAGCCGTCATTCCATGAGCCGAAGCCTCCCTCGGTAAACCAGATATCCTTGTTCGGATGCAGGTTATGAAGCGTCGTCATGGCAGTGACATCCCCGCCGTAATGGTGGAAAGCGCTGCCGGCAATATAAGAGGCGGCGGCCGCGTTATTCAGGACGTCCCGCGGATACGCATATTGATCATAGTTATGGTCATAAGCGATGATTTTGGTCTGTAAACCGCTGCCGCGAAGGGCAGGCCCCAGATGATCGCGGATGAATTTAGTTTGATCATCCACCGACATATACATGGTCGGATATTCGTTCGAACCGTTAAACAACGGTTCATTCTGAGGCGTTATGGCATAAATCGGAATGCCCTCCGACTGGTAGCTTTGAATGAATCTACGAAGGTACTGTGCGTATACCTCGTAAGAATCATGGTTCAGATAGCCGCCTATCATGGAACCGGTGGATTTCATCCAGCCCGGCGCACTCCAAGGAGAAGCCATCACCTTAATCTGTGGGTTTTTCGTCAGGGCTGCTTTGACCATGGGAATGATGTAAGGTTTGTCGCGGTTAATGCTGAAATTGTTCAGGTTCCAGTCCCAGGCTGTATCTGCATAGCTGTACATTTCCCAGTTGAAATCCGAAGCGCCAATCGTTTGGCGCAGCATGCTGAGTCCGATGCCGCTCTGACCGAATAATCGCTCCATGACCTCGGCACGTTTCGAATCCGACAGCTGATGGCTGATCAGCCATGCGGATGAGTCGGTCATGGAGGCACCGAAACCATCCATTTGCTGATATTTCAAAAAGTCATTCACATCAATGGTTCGCTGATTACCGGGACTGTCCTGCTGGAAGACGATATCGCCCTGCCTTTGCAAAGCAGTGCTAAGATTATCGCGAGTCATCCAGACCTCAACCGATGGTCCCGCCGCCTTAATCGGCAGAGAACTCAGGGCCGAGCCGCTCCATATTACGGACAGCATGGATAGAAAGAGCAGCGGCTTTTTCATATTCAACTTGAACTTTAACATGACCAAACCCCCTTCAATTCATTTGGATTAAGCGTTTGCAAAAGTACAATTCCTCCTTTCTTTGGATTAGTTTACCATCGAATTAAAACGTTTTTAGTGTATCATTTTTTCGAAAAGGTATTTGTTTTTACGATGATATATGGTCTTGGGTATGCTGGATTCCATTATGAAGCTTTAACTCCAGATGTTTTATGCCTATCAATGTTCTTGATCCAGCCTATGACAACGTGACGTTACGGCAAATACACCTACAGCAAACGCCCCACTGCAGCCCCAGGCAGGTATTCGAGACTGATGGGGTTCATGCTATAATATGAGGAAAAAACGGAGTAGGTGGAAACCTTGAATAAACATACATCGGAGCGATCATGGCGTGCGGACAAACTCTCACAGCTGGGTTCTTCCATATTCTCAGAGGTTAGCGAGTGGAGGCTGGAGGCGCTTCAGTCAGGACGACATATTATCGATTTGAGCATTGGCAGCCCTGATCTTGGTCCTTCAGTTGAAATTCGTGAGTCGCTGAGCCAGGAGGCGCTGAAAGAAGAGAACTATACATATCCGGGTACAAGAGGAAGCGCGGAGTTCCGCGGACAATCAGCAGCATGGATGAAGCACCGATTTGGCGTGGAAGTCGATCCAGAGACCGAACTTCTGTCTTTAATGGGTTCTCAGGATGGATTATCGCACCTGGCTCAAGCTGTATGTAATCCTGGAGATATTGCGATTGTGCCGAATCCGGGATATCCGATCTATACGGGAGCCCTTGCGATTGCGGGTGTAACGCCTTGGTATCTTCCGTTGAAGGAAGAGAACGAATTTCTGCCCGATCTGGATGACATCCCCGAGGAGATTTGGACAAAAGCGACTTTTATTTTGTTGAATTTTCCGGGGAATCCGATAGCGGTGCGGGCGGATCTGGCTTTTTTTGCAAAATTGGTGGGCTTGGCGAAAAAATGGAACGTGCTCGTGGTGCATGATCTTGCTTATTCTGAAATGGGCTTTGACGGTTACCGTCCTGTTAGCGTTCTCCAGGTTCCAGGCGCCCGGGAGATTGCGGTTGAATTCCATTCCTTCTCAAAAAGCTTTAACATGGCCGGCTGCCGCATCGGATTCGTTGCGGGGAACGCAGATGCGGTTGGAGCACTCCGGGAGTTAAAAAGCAACATTGATTTTGGCATATTCAAGCCGATTCAGGCCGCAGCTGTTTATGCGTTGGAACAGGCAATGGCATATAGCGAAGAGGAGGATGGCGTGGCATCATTGTATCAGCAGCGCCGCGACATCCTGGTAGCCTCACTGGCCGAAGCAGGATGGAACGTACCGAAGCCGGAAGCCACGATGTTTCTATGGGCTCGGCTCCCAGAGGGGTTCCGCAATTCATCGGCGCCATGGAGCTCACGGCGTTTCGCCCGCGAGCTGCTGCTTGCAACCGGGGTAGCGGTTATCCCGGGAGATGCCTTTGGCAGCGAAGGCGAGGGTTATGTGCGGATAGCACTTGTCCAGGAAGAGGCAGCCCTGCAGGAAGCAGCACAGCGGATCGGGAAGTTTATTAGGGAGCATGCGAGTCCCTCCACGTAAAGGACCTAGAGTAAAAAGTCATACGGGTTAATTAGCTAATCCATTGATTAAAGGGTGAGCACATGCGGAACTATGTCCCTGTACAAGCACCGACGCTGGAGAATCGATCTGCTGATTCTTCTTATACCTATCAGGAATACCTGCCAAGCTGGCCATTGACTCCTTATGTGGCCTGTTATTGGACAATGCATTATGAAGTTTTACCGTTTCAACATCATCGTCTTCATCGTATTCTTCCGGATGGTTGCGTAGATATTATATTTAATCTGAAGTTGCTGGAAGCCTCAACCTCTGGATTTATTGCCGGTCTGATGTCCGGTTATGAAGCTATAATACTTACGCAGGATCGAACTGATTGAAACGTTTTTATTGAACGTCATCAGACTGAATCATGTCCGTTCCGAGCCGCTGCTGAAGCATGGCATGCAGTATTTGTACGCGGCAAGAGGAAGAATGACGATTCATGACTTGGCCGACAAGCTTAATTATAGCGAGAGAAACATACGAAGAACGTTCCAGAAGGAACTGGGAGTCAGTCCGAAGGAAATGACGGATATTATTCGATTTCAAAATTTGCTGCAGGAGATGCGCCGGACCAAACCCACCCGGTTTCCCGAAATCGCTGCACAATACGGCTACTATGATCAGCCTCATTTTATTAACAGCTTCAAGCGTTTATACGGCATGTCACCAAAACAGGCATTTATGCCCTAAGGGATAGAAATGAAGGTGTGAAAGCTTCAAGGATGTCCGTTTTTTACAATCCTTTATTGCCTAAATCAACGAAAATGAATAAGAGGTTATAATAATGATGTACAGGAGGTCATGCAAAATGAGAGCAAGCATATCCGTATTGACACTTGGCGTTGATGATCTTGAGCGCTCACTAAAGTTTTATCGGGATGGGCTCGGTCTTCCGACCGAAGGGATCATGGGGACTGAATTTGAGCATGGAGCGGTAGCGTTCTTTGACCTGCAGGCGGGCGTGAAGCTGGCGATATGGAATCGCAAAGACCTGTCGATTGAAGCGAATGTTCCTTTGTCTCCTGTGAGTTCCTCAGAGTTAACCATCGGACACAATGTGGGCAGCAAGGAAGAAGTGGATGAGGTGATGGAGCAAGCCAAAAGGGCGGGAGCTGCGATTACCGTGCCGGCACAAGACACATTCTGGGGAGGATACTCCGGTCATTTTCTCGATCCGGACGGACATCTCTGGGAGGTTTGCTGGAATCCTAATTGGGCTTGACTATGTTGTAAGGGATATGATAAATTAATCATCGATTGTTGCGCAACGGAACTGAATATTTGAATTTGAATGTATAACCTCATTAATATGGTCTGAGGGTCTCTACCAGGAACCGTAAAATCCTGATTACAGAAAATGTATCTCATTTTTTGTAATCGGGATTTATTTTTTTTGGTTGACTATAAGCAAATATGACTTCGAAGAAAGGGGATTTCATTCCAGATGAATCTGAAAGTATTAATTCTAGCGATTTCAACCATATCCGTAGGATTGGTAGAACTTATTGTTGGCGGAATTCTGCCGCTGATTGCAGATGATTTAAACATTTCGCTTGGCACGGCAGGGCAATTGATTACGGTATTCGCATTGGTCTATGCGATTTCGGGACCGGTTCTCCTTGCACTTACGGCAAAGGTGGAACGCAAACGGCTCTATATCATTTCCTTATTTGTGTTCTTCGTCGGTAACTTGCTGGCGTACGTGAGCCCGAACTTTGTGCTGCTGATGGGTGCCAGAATATTAACTGCTATGAGTACTGCTCTTATCATCGTCTTATCGCTTACGATTACAGCTAAAGTCGTTGAACCCGCACACCGGGCAAAAGCACTGGGCGTTATCTATATGGGGATTAGCTCGTCATTGGTGCTCGGGGTGCCGCTCGGTATTTTAATCAGTGAAGCTTTTGGATGGAGAGTATTGTTCCTTGGCATCGGCATTCTGTCCATCGGTTCCATGGTGCTGATCTATATGTTCCTGGATCGGATCAAGCCTGAAAATGTAATACCGTTGTCTCAGCAGATCAAAGCGCTGGGCAAGTCCAAAATCGCTGGTGCCCATCTGGCGACCTTGTTTATGCTGGCAGGGCATTACACCATTTACGCTTATTTTACGCCATTTCTCGAATCGGAACTCGGCTTGACTCCGTACTGGATCAGTATCTGTTACTTCCTGTTCGGACTGTCGGCCGTTGGAGGCGGGGCGTTCGGAGGCGCACTTGCCGATCGGATCGGATCACACAAGAGTATCGTGATTATTATCACTTCTTTTATCCTGGTGCTGTTCCTGCTGCCCTTCTCAACGTTCTCGATTGGTGTATTTTTAGTCGTGATGATGGTATGGGGCGCATTAAGCTGGAGCCTGGCTCCGCCACTGCAAAATTACCTGATTCAAGTCGATCCCGCTTCGTCCGATATTCAGCAGAGCTTCAACAATTCCGCGCTGCAAATCGGAATCGCGATGGGATCAGCAATCGGAGGGCTCGTATTGGAACAGGGCGGCTCGGTTGCCAGCACGGCTTGGGTAGGCGGAGGAGTCGTTATAGTGGCATTGGTCTGTGCTGTCTATTCCTTAACAAGACCTGCGCTGGCACTGAAGGCTGGCAAATAGTCTATGATGTAATTGATTATTATCAAAGCAGTTGTCATCATGGCAGCTGTTTTTTAACATCCTCGCTCCAAAAAAAGCAGGTGCCTATTTAACCATTGCTTGTTATCGAGATAATCGAACGAATTCTGACTGAGAGGGCGCTTAAACAGCAAGTCCTCTCTTTTTTAAAATTAATCCCTACTTGACAGGTGTCATTAATTGGTTTAATCTAAGCGACAAGCAATTTCATTTAGCCATCATTAAATGATTGTTCATTATCTCAGTATTAAACAATATGATCAGCCGATTGGTCCACCAAAGGCTCCTGTTTACTGTTTTTCGTGATTGCAGCGAGAAGCGTAAATAGGGGCCTTTCTGTATATTCATAACGACCACACCAGGTTGTAGTGAGAACAAACCCATAGGCTGATAGGTTGGCATACGGAGGTGTATGACCCGGGAGAGGAGCGGCATGGAAGAGAAGGATTGGGCATTGCTGGAGGAAGCCGATTGGCATTTTCGCAGGATGGTTCGCAGATTCGTGAAGGAGCGCGACAAAATATCAGTGGAAGGCATTTCGTTACCTGGCCTGTTGATTCTAAATACGATACATCGTGATGGGGAACAGAGACTGGGCGAGTTAGCCGAACAGCTGGATTTCACATCCGGGGCGGTCACGGCTTTATGTGACAAACTCGAGGCTGGCGGCTTTGCGGTTAGAAGGCGGAGCCAGACCGACCGGAGATCGATTGCGCTTGCCATCACGGATGCGGGAAGAGAGATGCTGAAGCGTAACGAAAACATGGGCGGGTATATGATTGAAGTCATTTTTGGGGCGTTCTCGCAAGAGGAGTTAAGCGATCAAATCGCTTTTTTTAAACAGCTGAATGATCGTCTGGAAGGATTTGCGGTCTCCGTACTCGGGCAGACCCATTCAGCTGATAAGTCATTCGCAGACATTTCACAGACAAACGTAAGCCATCCGAAGCGTACGAACAAATTTATCTCTTATTGAATCTATTCATTAATCAACGAAAGGGAGTAGAGAACGATGGGACATCCGACGATTTATCCAACAGGCACAACGGTATATAACCCTGCGAAGGCATGGAGCGGTTACACGATCTATCAAGCGGCGGAGACAGGTGCGCTATTAATCGACATGAATGGCAGGGAGGTTCATTTGTGGAAAGGACTACGGGGGTTTCCGAATAAGTTGTTCCCGGGAGGCTATGTTCTTGGCAGCACATCCGAGCGTGATCCGAAATACGGATTTCAGGATGAGACCAATCTCGTGCAGGTGGACTGGGACGGCAATATCGTCTGGAAGTTTGATCACTATGAATACATAGAGGACCCGGGACATCCGGCTCAGTGGATGGCTCGCCAGCATCATGACTACCAGCGTGAGGGGAATCCCGTCGGTTATTATGTTCCGGGGCAAGAACCGAAGGTGGATTCCGGTAGCACCCTTATTCTGGCACATAAAAATGTGAAGCGTCCCGATATATCCGATATTGAGCTGCTCGATGACACGATTATCGAAGTGGATTGGGAAGGAAACGTAATCTGGGAGTGGGCGGTCAGCGACCACTTCCATGAGCTCGGATTTGATGAGGATGCCAAGCTGGCATTATCCCATGATCCCAATACCCGTGGCTTCGGTGCCCACGCAGGGGACTGGATGCACATCAATTCAGCCTCGGTGCTCGGCCCTAACAAGTTCTATGACACAGGAGACGAACGGTTCCATCCCGACAATATCATCTGGGACGCACGGGAGAGCAATATCATTGCCATCATTGATAAAAGCACCGGGAATATCGTGTGGAGGCTTGGCCCCGACTATTCAACCGCGGAAACCAAGCATATCGGCTGGATCATCGGCCAGCATCATGCCCATCTCATTCCGAAGGGCCTTCCGGGAGAAGGCAACATCCTGATCTTCGACAACGGCGGCTGGGGCGGGTATGGACGGCCAAACCCCGAATCGGAGGATGGGTTGAAAATCGCCCGTCGCGACCATTCCCGCATTCTGGAGATTAACCCGGTCACTTTGGAGATTGAATGGCAGTATACACCAACAGAGGCCGGCTTTCAGGCTCCGCTCGATTCTTATCGCTTCTACAGCCCCTATATCAGTTCGGCCCAGCGGCTTCCGAATGGCAACACATTGATAACCGAAGGCGCAGACGGTCGGATATTCGAAGTGACAAGAGAATTTGAGCTGGTGTGGGAATATATCTCTCCTTATAAGAACAGCCGCAACTCCAACATGGTCTATCGCGCTTACCGGGTTCCATATGAATGGGTGCCTCAGCTCGATTTGCCTGTGGAAACGGAACTCGTGCCGATCGATGTTGCCGATTACCGCCTTCCGGGCGCGGCGCCCAGAGGTGCCGTAACCAGTGTGGAGGTTGAAGGTACGATCTCGTATGGTGAAGGCGCGCTTTGCGTAGCCCGAACGGATGAAGTCGTGCAGAAAGAAAGGGATCGCGATGAATAGTAGCCGACATATTTGGAAGCGTTGGTGTGTTCTGCTGCTGGGTACAATTCTCGCCACCAGCGTACTTGGTGCTTGCGGAAACGCCTCAGGCGATCAGCAAGGAAGCCGCCTCAAACTGAAAATCGCCGATATCTCCACAAATACCGTATTTCGGGTGGCAAAAAACAAAGGGATCTTCGAGAAGCATGGAATTGATGCGGAACTGGTAAACTTCGCCACGCCGGCAGAAGGCGTTAACTCCTTATTCATCAAGCAGGTGGACGTGGCATTCGGAGCTGATTTTCCACTTCTGAATGCTGTCAGCAAAGGCGATTACTCGATATTCGCTTCATCCGGGACAGCGACGGATCTGAGTGCAAATGAATGGAAGCTGTTCGTTCGTAAAGAAATCGGCAGTGCAGCTGACCTTAAGGGTAAAAAGCTAAGCTTCTCCAGGGGGACGTTCGTGCCTTATCTATGGGACGTTTACCTTGGGGAAAACGGGGTTGCCCTGTCCGATGTGGAGTTAATCGGACAAGGAGGGTTTGACGAAGCCTACGTAGCGCTCAAAAAAGGTGAGATTGACGCGGCTTGGGTATACGGTGCAGTGCTGAACGAGAAGTTTGGCGCACTTGCGGAAGCGAAAGAGCTGTCGGATATGTCGAAGACCCCGGTACGGCTCGGAACAGGACTGATCGCTTCAAACGAGCTGCTGGAGGGCCATAGGGAAGTTTTCGTCCAGTTTCTGAAGGCGCTGGATGAAGCATCGATTTATGCCCAGGCCCATCCTGAGGAAACCGCCGACATCATGTATGAGGAAGTCAAGCAGCCGAGAGAAGCCACCTTCAAGGATCTGCCAAAGAATCCATGGAAGCTTGGATTTACGGATAAGGCCTATGCAGGATTACAGGGCCAGAAGGATTATATGGTAGCTAACGGGATGATCGAGCAAGATTTTGAGCTGAACGATAAATTGAATTTGGATTTGGTAAGAGAAGCATTCCCGGAACGTGTAATCGATTTAAAGTAAGGAGATGAAGGCGATGAGAGCCGTGTCAAGTCAGAATGAAATCCATATCGAACAGTTGAATAAGAGCTACGCACAGCCCACAGCCGGTGATTTGCATTATATTATCCAAAATGTCAATCTGGCGGTAAAGGGCGGAGAATTCTTTGTTCTGCTGGGTCCGAGCGGATGTGGAAAGTCAACGCTGCTCAGTCTGATTGCGGGCTTCGTATCCAAGACCTCCGGTCAAGTGAGAGTGGGGGAGAAGGAGGTGGAGCGCCCGGGCCAAGACCGCGCGGTTGTATTCCAGCAGGCAGATTCTTCGTTGTTTCCATGGCTTACCGTTAGAGAAAATGTGGAATTTGGTCTCCGCATGAAACGAATTCCTGTGGCGAAGAGAGAGGAAATATCCAATCAATTCATCTCGCTGGTGGGGCTTTCAGGCCATGAGAGCAAGTATCCAAGAGAGCTGTCGGGCGGGATGAAACAGCGTGTTCAACTCGCTCGGGTACTATCCAATGATCCCGCAATTCTGCTCATGGATGAACCCTTCGGTGCATTGGATGCCATGACAAGGCGAACGATGCAGCGGGAATTGGTGCGGATATGGCAAGACACGGACAAAACCGTTATCTTCGTGACGCATGATATCCAGGAGGCGCTTCTGATGGGGGGACGAATCGGCATCATGTCAGCGGGTCCATCCTCCCGAATAACGGACATCTACGAGGTGCCGCTTGCCTACCCGAGAGACTTGTCAGATCCCGGCTTTCATACGCTGTACAACCAAATCCAATCGCACTTTGATGAGTAGAGAGAAGGTGAAGACCACATGAGCAACAGACTAAAAAAAGGGTTGCTGCACATCCTGTTCTGGATGGCCGGACTTGGGATATGGCAGCTGCTGTCCCTTGTGTACGGACCCGAAATTCTGCCGGGACCGACCTATACTGCGAAAGGCGGATACGAACTATTGATGGATGGCACCTTGTTACAGTACATCGGAATCAGTTCATACCGGGTGCTGCTCGGGTGGACGCTTGGGAGTCTGATCGCGATCCCGGCTGGACTTGTTATCGGGAAGGTTGGGACGATTCGGGTCTTTGCGGAACCGTTTCTTAATTTTATCCGGTTCATTCCTCCCATCGCATTCATCACTTTGTTCCTGGTCTGGTTCGGGATTGGGGAGACATCCAAAGTCATGCTTATTCTGTATGCGACCTTCTTCATTGTGGTCCTGAACACGTTGACCGGAGTCTTGTCAGTGGAAGAGGATAAGATAAGGTCCGCCCGCAGCATGGGTGCTTCGGAGTGGCAGATTGTGCTTCATGTGATCATACCTGCAACGGTACCGTACATGTTCACCGGCATTCGGCTTGCGATGGGAACATCGTTCATGGCCATTATCGGAGCAGAGATGATTGCTTCCAATGAAGGAGTGGGTTATCTGATCTGGAATTCACGTTTGTTCTTCCGTACGGACTGGATCTTTGTCGGGCTGATCTGCCTCGGATTCATGGGATTCCTGACAGATCGTGCTGTCGGATTGCTGGGCCGAAAGCTATTGTCCCGATACGGCGTAGTCAGCGCAAATTCATTGCGACGGTGAAGAGATGGCTTCATATACAACGTAACGCACCCTCTATCAGAGGGTGCGTTTTGCGTTTATGAAATTCACACTCACTGTTACTTGGGATAATGGATAACCATGCTCAAGCGATTCATGGAATCGCCGGAATTGTGGTAAACATGGGGCTTGTCTGCTGTGAATCGAATCGCTTCACCATGGCCCACTGTATATTCTTGGTTATCGATGCGCACCGTAAGTTCTCCTTGGAATACGGTGATAAACTCCTCAGTACCCTCGATATGGGACTCGGCGGTAAGATAACCGCCCTTGTCCATTTCGAGGGAATACATCTCAAAGCGCCGTCCGTCCTCAAAAGGGAAATGCGGATAAATCCGAATCCTTCCATTATCTTCTATTAGTGCCTGCACATCATCCCTTGATACCACGACTGTATTCGAGTAGGGTTCATGGATCAGGGAAGTGAATGAAAGCTTCAGCCCGTTCGCAATCTTCCATACGGTTGTGATGGAGGGACTGGATTCGCCGCGTTCAATCTGCCCCAGCATGGTCTTGCTGATTCCGGTCAGTTCCGCGACTTTATCCAGACTCAGCTTTCTTTGCTCTCTGAGACTCTTCAAATTATGAGCCAATATAAGATGAATGGGTTTCAACGTCATCAACCACCTTCGTATACATATTGTGCGTTATAACATACTTAATGTATAATCATAGCGTACGGACGTTATAACGTACATTTCATTACATTATATCATACACACATACAAGAAAGGGGTGGGTAGTTTGTTTATCGTTCCGCTGTTGACTTATGCGATTGTCGCTTCATTCACGCCAG
Source organism: Paenibacillus sp. Cedars (assembly GCF_003184205.1). Lineage (NCBI taxonomy): Bacteria > Bacillati > Bacillota > Bacilli > Caryophanales > Paenibacillaceae > Paenibacillus > Paenibacillus sp. Cedars. The sequence goes on along the minus strand of NZ_CP020866.1, from coordinate 2,852,206 downwards.
GTCCCAACAACATCATTTCAATGACCAACGCACGAAATCATGGTTTTAGAAAAACGCTGCAATTTATAGGTGGGGTAGCTGCCGGATGTTTGGTCATTATGCTGCTCTCCAGTTATTTCAATCTGGTATTATATCAATTCATCCCGAAGATCCAATTCGTAATGAATATCATTGGATGTCTGTATATGCTCTATCTGGCCGTAAAAATCATACGCAGCCAACCACAGGAGCGGGGCGATAAGGAGGAGGGCTTCAACAGCTTTTTCTTCGGATTCATCTTCCAGTTCATCAATCCCAAGGTCATTTTATACGGAATTACGGCGATTTCAACATTCGTTATTCCTTTCTATTCATCGCATGCCCATCTGGCATTATTCTCGGTGATACTCACGCTGGTCGGCCTCTGCGCTAACATGACCTGGGCATTATGCGGTTCGCTGTTTCAGAGCCTTTTGTCCCGATATGAACGCCCATTCAATATACTTATGGGGCTGCTTCTCATTTATAGCGCCTTTTCTGTCTTTACGGTGAGCTGATTTTGTCCTCAGTGACCATGATATTATCCCTGTGCTGGACGAAAAAAAGGCTTTACGGATCACGGATCCGCTAAGCCTTGGGCGTTATTCAAAGATTTTGGAGATCTGTTCCTTCAGCTTATGAGCGGAAGCGTGAAATTGGGTGAGCTCCTCGTCATTGAACTCAAGATTGAGAATTTCCCTTACCCCTGTGCGGTCAACCACACAAGGCACGCCCAGGTATACGTCAGACACGCCGTGATAATCGGTGAGCAGTGTCGACACATTAAGCACCGACCCTTCATTTTGCAGTATGGAGACGATGATCCGGTCAAGCGCTAACGCGATTGCATAAGAGGTAGAGCCTTTTGCATTGATGATTTCATAGGCAGCATTCTTGGTCCGGTCAAAAATATCATCTCTTTCATCATCTGACAAATCAATGCCGATACCGGCTATGTTGGCAATGCTCCACAGCGGCAGCTCGGAATCGCCATGTTCTCCGACAATATGGGCGTGAATGCTGCGCGGATTAATTCCTTTGTTCTGTCCGATCAAATAGCGGAATCTGGCGCTATCCAGAAGCGTACCCGAACCGATAACCCGATTTACAGGGAAACCGCTCTTTTTCAAAGTAACGTAAGACAGAATATCCACCGGGTTGGTAGCTACAAGAATGATGCCGTGGTCATTGTATTTCACGATGTTCTGAATAATATCGTCAAATATGGCCGTATTTCGCTTCAGCAGATCAATCCGTGTCTCGCCGGGTCTTTGGTTGGAGCCTGCTGCAATGACAATGATATCTGCATCCTTGCAATCGCTGTAATCTCCAGCCCACAGCTTAACTCCTCCTGCAAAGGGGAGACCATGGTTCATATCCAAGGCTTCACCAAGCGCTTTATCGTGATTCGCATCGATCAACACCAGCTCAGATACTCTCTCTCGTAAGAACAAGGTATACGCAGTCGTTGCTCCAACCGCTCCTGTCCCGATAATAACCACACGAGACGGTCGCTGAGTTTCATTTTGTGCCATAGTGCATCTTCTCCCTTGTCATCAATTAATGAAACCTTTGAATTTGCTTTACGAGGAACTGCATACAGCTGCGCTTTAAAGCATCCTCGGTAGTAATGATAACATAAACAGGAAGAATTAAGCAGCAAATGAAGCCTGACGAGGGAGGTCTCCCACTTTAAGAAGCGGAGATAAATCTCTGCTCCGCTTGATTGCAGGGATGGACTAGTATTCATTCAGCAGCGTAAACAGGACTGGCACGACCATGGTCATACCCGCAAGAACCGCAGCACCGATGGCTCCGCGGTAATTTTTTTGACGCCATAGCTGAGGGGTCAGACTTCCAACATAGAAGGCTGCCCACAAGGAAAAGATTCCGACCAAAGTAAGCTTGGCAATCTGAAGCATCATTCTGTCATCTGGTCTCCTTCAATGACGGGACCGACTTGGTCTCCGAACGTTCTCATCTTGAATTGGATATTAAGGTCGTATTTGGCCGTGTGGATGTGATCTCTCCATTTGTAGGCGTACCAATCCTGAAGAGTGGGAAAGCTGCCGCGAATCTGATTCCCGATGTGGAAGCAATCGACTTCCCATTTATACAGCATTTTATTTAGCAGTTTAGAAGCTCTTTCCTTTAATTGCTCCTCGATGGATGTTTCCAGCTTCTTCGTATTTTCCGACTGGGTATAATCAACATCGGAAACCGAACCTAACAGATCACCTTCCATCGTTATATTGAAGGTGATCTGAATATGATCATCGAAACGTTGTGCATGCATGACTTTATTGGTGAGTGTGCCCATGTTGATACTGATGTTCAGCTTCGGATCGGAAGGGTCGCGAAATTCCCATACGGTTTTCTCGAACTGGCCGCGCAGCATATTCAGTGTTTTGGTCTCCATACCGTTAAGGAATCCCCGTAATTTCTGCCCCTTGTACACTGCGGTGCCAAAAAAATCGATAGGAACTTCTCCAGCTCTTGGTAAATCTCCCGCTTTATGCTCACTAACCAGTGGCTGGCTTGTATTTGAATTGTTGGCAGATTCACCATCATGCAAGTTCTCACTGCCCTTGTCGATATCAGGCCGCGCAGCCGTTAAAATGGACGTTGCGCCGTTACCCGGCTGTTCCATGTCCAATATAAAATCATGAAATCGTGCCTGCTTGGGTGTAATTGCCCCTATATTGTGAGGGTCTAATTCCAGTTCGAACCATAGATTAATGTCATTTTCCATCTTGGGTTTAATGTAATGCATATATTCCTGGGCACGACCCTTCGTTGTCAGGATATTAACGTTCCGCCTAAACTCCGTATTCCGAACAACCTCGCCAACAACAGGAAGGATGCCTTGACGCGCAAGCTCTTCCCCTAGGACAAGGGCTTTGGAGTGGATCAAGGTTAGTCGTCTGGCGACAAAACTTTGACTTGTCAGCAGGGCAGCAGACAAATTGGCTCCTTCCTCAGAGAAGATTGTGACGACCTTATTGCTGCTCTGATCCGATCCACTTACGCTTGAAGCAGTTGCTCCGCTGCTGGCTTTCGGCATGGCGACGGCAAATGTATAGATATAGTCATTTTTCGGGCCGGTGTCCACTCCAATTGCCATAATAAAGGCCATGTTCTCTGGATCCAGCCGATCCCAGCAACCCGTCAGCATGGGAATACATATCGCAGGGATGAGAAGGCAATGAATGATCCGTCTCATAAGTTTCATGCAGTTCGTCTCCTCATTCTGTGCCTCATGATTCCGGCGAACCAGGTCAACATGGGTAGAGCTATGGAGAAGATAGATCCATAGGTACGCAAAAACCCGCCATCCCATGACACGGCTGTCATTTCATTGTTCGGGAGCAGCGCAAATCCATAAACAAGCAGTGTAAGTGGAAAGATGAGGGTTTGGACCCTGGGTAATCGCAGAATCTGAGACATGGTGGCCGCGGTGCAATATAATCCTATGGCCAGTTTAAGGGCTGCGCTAATCAGCCAGGCAATCAGAAACAGACTCTCCAGGCGTTGAATCCACCTGCCGAATATAATCAGTCGGCTGACTTCGAACATCGGAACGTTTAATCGAATGGCGGTTGGATACGGGAATACATAAAGATAGACAATAGTGGTGCTGAATAGGGTGATGGATGAGATTGCGATGCACCACCAGACCGCACGTCCCCATTCCCGGGATTTGCGCATTCGGGGCAGCAGGAAACCAAAGACCAGCATCTCCGAGAACAGTGAGCTTTTGGCAATCCCGCTCATGATGATCCTGGATTTCCCCGTTCCCCAAAAAGGGGACAGCGCATTGGGCTCTGCGTGTGTCAGCAGACCACCAATCAGCACAATCAGCACACTTCCGATAATCAAACCAATGGTAAGCCAGCAGATTCGGCCCAATGACTCGATTCCGCAGTACGCTACAAAGGCGATCGGAACGATCAGAAAGATCAGAATCATATTCATCGGCGTACGCGGTAAAATATCGGAGGATAGAAGCTCCGAAAATTCACGCAGCACGAGAAAGGTTATCGCAAAGAAAAAGCAAAAGTAAGCGAGATTCAAAAAGGTCCCCACCCAGAGGCCCCATATTTCTTCCGTAGCTTCGATCAGCGTGGAGCCTTGCTTCGCATTCCGGAGAACACCGCGGATCGCCCACCACGTCAACGGACAGAAGATGGCGGCGATAATGGCTATCATCCATCCTGCCGTACCTCCTGCTTCCGCCAGTGATCTCTGAAAAGGAAGGAATATCTTGGTGATGATGAAAATGATCCCAATGGATGCGGCTTCCCTTATTCCGATATGATGCTGGTACATTAGTTTTCTCCCCCTTGCTCGGGAGCACCGTCTTGTCCATCCGGCTTTTTCTTTGATCGTTGCGGGCGCACAGAGAAGGGCCGCGCGAGCGGTTTCTGCAGGGGGCCGCGAAGCAGTGTATTTTCATTTTTAGGGTGAGGAGTAAGGGGTGCCAGACTCGGTACGCCGAATCGGTTCACAGACATCCAGCTTGTCCAGAGAATGATGGAGAGCAAGACGATGCCGATTAATCCCATAAAAGATGCGAATGCCAAATAAACGAAACGGAGGATTCGCGTTGTGAATTGCATATTGTAATTAGGAATGGTATAGGATGCGAGCGCCGTGGCGGCTGTCACGATAACCATGATCGGACTTACAATATTGGCTTGGACAGCGGCTTGTCCCAGGATAAGAGCGCCGACAATACCGATTGTGGGACCGATGACACTCGGAATGCGGACGCCTGCTTCCCGGATCAGCTCAAACATGGATTCCAGAAGAAATGCTTCTGCCGCCACGGGAAGCGGAATCGATTCGCGTGTCCCCGCAATGGCAAGAACGAGAGTAGTCGGTATCATCTCATGATGGAAGTTAGCAATCGCCACGTAAACCGCTGGTAAATAAAGGGACATGAGAAATCCAATCGCCCGTATGATTCGCAGGAAGGAACTGTATTGCCAACGAAGATATCTGTCTTCGGCGGTTTGCAGGAACAGCGGGAATTGTGTCGGTACGATGAGAGCGAAGGGCGAGTTGTTAACCAGAATTGCAACATAGCCATCCGCAATTTGAGCTGCCGTATGATCCGGACGCTCTGTACTAAGCATCCCCGGGTATATGGAATAGGGCTTATCCTCAATCAATTGTTCTAGCATTCCGCTATCCCCGATGTAGTCGATCCGAACTGCGGCTATACGCCGGCGAACTTCGTTGACCAGTTCGGCATTCGTGATAGATTTCAGATACACAATAGAAACGGCTGTTTGGGAGACCGTGCCTACAACACCGGATTCAACGATCAGATCGGAAGTGCTAAGACGTCCTCTGAGCAAAGACAAATTGGTTTGCATATCTTCAGTGAAGCCTACCTGTGGACCGCGCACTACATTTTCCGTTTTTGGACTTTCAAGACCTCTTTTCTCACCGCCTTTGACATCAGCCAGAATCGCAGTATCTAATCCATCGATGATAATAGCGGCGGAACTGTTCAGAATCTCATGGACGATTTCTCCGAAATAAGAGGTTGATGTTAAATGACAGTCTGTGACAATATGAGTTTTCAAAGTATCCACGCTTAAAGGCTGATCCTCCGTCAGCTTGGCATTGATCAAGGGATGAATGACGAATTGGTTGAGATGCTGCGAATCCACCTGACTCTCCAAGTGGACAATCATGCCCTGAACCACCGCCCCTGTTTGTTCGATGACAAAAGGACGAAAGACCAATCCGCTGTTCTGAGGATATGAGAAATGCCCCTTCAGCCAATTGATATTCTGCTCTAATGTCGACGTCATCGCGAGGGGACCATTATCCCCAAGCAAAGGCTTGATTTGTGGCATGCTGGCAGGTTCTTGTCCATTCAACAATCCGGCATCTTCATCATTTTTTAAAGGTCTCAATGCGAATGGAGCATTTGGATTTTGGGTCTGAGACAGGTCAGCTACGAGGTATTTTTTAATTTTATGCCAACCCTGCATAATTCCATCTCCTGTGAGGTGAGTCAGGGACTCACGTTTATTTGTTCCTAGGTTTTGTACATACAGGTAAAATTATGCGGATATGATTGCGATGACTATGCTCTTCGCGGATGGTTTTAAGGTATAATTTAGTAAGAATTCCAGCATGAAGTCATAAATCATAATGAGCGCCTGAGGTGGTCTCTTGTTTGATTTATCAGGGACAAAACCTATTTAACGGATCTCTCCCTTGAAGTGCCACGTACCCCAATGATAAGATGTTTCATAAAAAATTTCGTGTTGTGGAGTGTACATTACATGCTTCATTACTCACTAAGGAGATATCGTTATGGCAACTATTGAGGATTTCACCCAACTGGACATTCGAATTGGGACGGTTATAGAGGCAGAACCCTTCCCTAAAGCCCGTGTTCCGGCTATTAAGATGAAGATCGATTTCGGGCCGCTTGGGATTAAACGAACCAGTGCGCAGATTACGAAGCGGTATGATGAGAATTCGATCGTAGGACAACAAGTGGTAGCAATCGTGAATTTCCCACCTAGGCGGATCGCGGGCTATGATTCTGAGGTTCTCGTCATCGGCGGAGTTCCGGAGCAGGGGGATGTTGTGCTCCTGAAGCCGGATTTCGACCTCCCCAACGGAACTCCGATTGCATAAGTTCCATTCATCTGCCGGTCTGGATAGGTTGAAGGGCGGGACGCTCCCACTTACGGAAAGTTCTTGTTAAGCGAACTGGACGGTTGTATTATGGAAGAAAAATATAGCTGGAGATGATCTAATGAGCAAAATTCAATTCTCGGTTCAAGTTCGTTTAGTATCAGACCTTACCCGTTCCAAGTTATTTTACGAAGAGGTGCTTGGATGTGACGTGAACGACGTCTGGGCTGTGCGGGATGATTTTGCGCTCGGCTTCAAATTGCTTCAGGCGAATTCTGCTACAGACGTAACGCCAAACCAAGCAGGCAAGGATCAACAGACGCCATGGGATACCTATGCATATGTGGATACACATCATGAACTTGATGAATTGTATGAAGAGTTGACCTCCAAAGGGGCAGAAGTGGTACAGGAGCCGGTATTAATGGAGGCGGATTGGGGCGTATGGAAGGATTTTGCGATTAAAGATCCGGACAACTATGTTATCGCTTTTGGCTCGGGGAAAAAGAGTTAACGGATCGATGAAGGACATCGACATAAAACAGGTCTTGATTAGCAGTGACCCCGCACTGTTGGATGTTGAGGCAATTGTGCACTTTCTGCGCCAGAGCTACTGGGCTAAGGAACGGTCAGAGGAGAAAATCCAGAAGTCGCTTGAAGGTTCTACATGCTTTGGGGCTTATTATAACGATCATCAGATCGGCTTTGCCCGAGTCGTTACCGATGGTGCCACGGTATATTGGTTATGTGATGTGTTTGTGGATACTGCCTGCCGCGGACTGGGTGTGGGTAAGAAATTAATCGAAACGATTACCACCCATGAAACTTACCGCAATTTATTTGGAATCTTGTCAACACAAGATGCCCATGGTCTCTATGAGCAATATGGTTTTGTCCGTGACCACGGGAAGACGTTGAGCCGAAGACCGGATTTTCTTAAAAAAGAGTAATTGCCTCCTTAAAGATGTATGATTCCGGTACTAAGGGATGTCAGAATCCTTGCGCATAACCCTGCTTAGAAGGGAGGATTCACCGATGATTATATGGGTTAACGGAGCATTTGGTTCCGGTAAGACCCAGGCAGCGTACGAGCTTCACCGAAGAATTCCGAATTCGTATGTGTATGATCCTGAGAATGCCGGTTACTTCATTCGGGACAATCTACCAGCCGATGTCAAACGTGGTGATTTCCAGCACTATCCCATGTGGAGGGAATTCAACTACTCCATGTTTAAGTATCTGGATCAGGAATCCAATCAATTAATCATTGCACCGATGACGATAACAAATGCTGATTATTTCAATGAAATTGTCGGTCATTTAAGACGCGATGGGGTTGCAGTGCAGCACTTTACACTGTGCGCATCCAAGGAAATACTCCTCCGACGTTTGCGAAGCAGAGGGGAAGGTCCAAACTCATGGGCTGCACAGCAAATCGATCGCTGCATCGACGGTTTCTCAAGTGAAGTGTTCCGCCATCATATTGATACCGACCATTTAACGATTGATGCAGTGGTGGAGACAATTGGCGCTTTGGCGCGTGTGGATCTTTTACCCGATCATCGAAGCCCTGCTAAGAAAACAATCGACCGAATAAGAACCAAACTCGCACATATCCGTTTTTTTGGATAGTCTGTGGCTAAACAAGGAGAAGGATTGAATGGGAATGGAAACACCAATGGGAAAAAATCCGATCTTGTTGTCTTTTCCAGACATGAATGAAGTGTCAGAGTCGCGGAGAACTGCGGTTTCACATTGGAAGGTGTATTGCGTAATGTGAAACCTAATGATTCCGGCGGATTTTCTCACTTGAAGATCTATTCTAAAGTGCGCGGTGTGGAATATTAAGCTAGATCTGAATCAGGATTATCAAAAAGACGATTTCTCTTCATGAGAAGTCGTCTTTTTGCGGTCGCGGAGCTGATTTCATTTCAATCATATTAAAATATTTATATAGAGCTAAATATTTTGCGCATATGAAAAAACAAGCTGTAAATCATCGATTAAACTAATGAAAACAAGCTTTTCCTAAAAGAAGAGGAAGGGTGAGAACCAAAAAAGTATAAAATTTGCATTGACAAAAGCCTATAGATGGATTATTTTTTGTACATGGGAATTAAAGTTGCACAAGAGCAAAATAATTGGCAAATGGCAGGACGAGTTTTAGGGGATTATACATTTTATCTGAATGAATTGAGTGAACTCATCATTTATTGGAGTGGAGGAGAAGAAGATGAAGAACAAGGGGACTAGAAGAACCAGGATATTGATAGGGGCTGCCATACTGAGTTTGCTGCTGGTATTATCTGCATGCGCAACGGGGGAAGTTGATCAGGAGGGTGCGGCAGGCGAGCAGCCCGATAAGAAAATTCGTGTAGTCACAACCATTGGACAGATTGCGGAACCGATCTCCGTTATCGGGGGAGACCGCGTGGAGGTACTCAGCTTGATGGGACCAGGCGTTGATCCGCATTTATATAACGCAACTCAAGGTGATATCAAGAAACTGGACAGCGGGGATGTCATATTCTACAGCGGGCTGCATCTGGAAGGAAATATGACGGAAATTTTCGAGCAGATCGGCAAGAATAAACCTGTACTGGCCATTGCTGACGCCATTCCGAAGGATCAGCTGCTGCAGGATGATACACAGGCTACAGACCCCCATGTGTGGTTTGATATCGATTTGTGGAAAACCTCCCTGGATTCTGCCGTAGAGAAGCTGAAGTCTCTGTCACCGGATGATGCGGCGTATTTTGAAGAGAACAAGCAGAAGTATTTTGCGCAATTAGACGAATTACAAGCAGAAGCCAAGGATAAATTGAGTCAGGTTCCTGAAGAGCAGCGGATCATGGTTACCGCGCATGATGCCTTTGGATACTTCGGCCGCATGTATGGGCTGGAGGTGGTGGGCCTGCAGGGTCTTAGTACGGAGGATGAAATCGGCCTCTCGGATATCAATGGAACGATAGATATTTTGCTTCAGCACAAAGTCCCTGCCGTATTCGTTGAGAGCAGTGTCAATCCTGCTTCCATCAATGCCGTCATCGAAGGTGCCGCCAAGAATGGCCTTAATCTAAAGCTTGGTGGCGAGTTGTTCTCCGATGCAATGGGTGAAGCAGGAACAACGGAAGGAACTTATATCGGAATGTACCGCCATAACGTCGAAACGATTTACCATGCACTAACAGGAAGTGGTGAATAAAATGTCTGTACTCCAAGTTCAAGGCCTCAATGCATCCTACAGAAAAAATAAAGTGCTTCACGATGTGTCCTTTGAAGTGGAGCAAGGTTCTCTAACCAGTATCGTCGGACCGAATGGTGCCGGTAAATCGACACTGTTAAAGGTCATGCTGGAGCTTCACCCGAAGCTATCTGGCGATGTTTCCTTCTTCGGTTCGAGCTTAAGCAAGACCAAAACCCGCGTTGGCTACGTGCCGCAGCGCGGGTCCGTGGATTGGGATTTTCCAACAGACGCACTGGATGTTGTCATGATGGGTTTATACGGCCGCGTGGGATGGCTGAAACGTCCCAACAAGAGCCATAAAGAGAAAGCAATGGCGTCCCTTGAGCAGATGGGCATGGCCGATTTTGCCGGCCGACAGATCAGCCAGCTCTCCGGTGGACAGCAGCAGCGGGTGTTTCTCGCCCGGGCGCTTGTACAGGATGCCGATCTATACTTCATGGATGAGCCGCTTGCAGGTGTTGATGCAGCAACCGAGAGAGCCATCATGACCACGCTGAAGGATCTCAAAACGGCAGGTAAAACTGTTATGGTTGTCCATCACGATCTGCAAACGGTTGAGGATTATTTTGACCATGTTCTGCTCCTGAACCGTACGGTCATCGCGCACGGCAAGACGGAAGAAGCATTCACGAAGGAGCATGTATACCGCGCATATGGCGGTACGCTTCGCTGGATGAAGGAGGCGTAACCTGTGCTGAACTCACTACTATCACCGAACACGCAATGGGTGCTGTTAAGCACATTGATATTAGGCATGGCAGCAGGTATGATCGGCTGTCTGGCTTATTGGAAGCGTCAAAGTCTCATGAGTGATGCGTTGTCGCATGCGGCTCTGCCTGGTGTCGTGATCGCTTTTGCATTGACGGGGAGCAAGAACCTGCTGGTCATGATTCTCGGAGCAGCCGTGAGCGCATTGATCGGGGCATGGATGATCCAGTGGATTCGTTCCTCCAGCCGCATTAAGGAAGATACGGCAATGGGCATGATTTTATCCGTATTTTTCGGTTTAGGCATTATGCTGCTCACGATTGTTAACCGTACGGCTGGCGGGAATCAAAGTGGCCTTGATAACTTTATTTTTGGTCAGGCAGCGTCCATGGTGCGCAAGGATGTCTTTACGATGCTAATTCTGGCTGTATTGGTTATCCTGGTTGTGTCGATCGGTTTTAAGGAATGGAAACTGTTCCTGTTCGATCCCGATTTTGCCCGTGGTTTGGGGCTGAACAGCCGACTGATGAACAGTCTTTACATGGGGGTGCTGGTTCTCGTGATTGTCATCGGCATCCAGGCCGTTGGCGTCATTCTCATGGCAGCGATGCTGATCATCCCTGCAGTCAGTGCAAGATACTGGACACAATCGTTTAGAACGATGGTCATCCTGTCTGCTGTATTTGGCGGCGGCTCCGGATTTATCGGCACGTTGATCAGCACACTCGGAAAAGGATGGCCAACAGGGCCATTCATCGTAGTCGCTTCCTCTGTGTTATTTACCATTTCACTCGTATTTGGTGCAGAGAAGGGACTCCTTATCCAGGCGATGCAGCTGCGCTCCCAGAAAAAGGAGCATATCGAATCCAGCAATCAAGCCGTTATAAAACCACAGCTGTCGGAGAGGGGGAGCCATCAATGACGTATACAGGATGGATATTATTGACCGCCTCACTTGTCGGTTTGTCTTGCGGGATCGTTGGGGTGTTCCTCATTCTGCGCAGAATGGCGATGATGGCAGATGCGATCAGCCATACGGTGCTGCTTGGAATCGTAACAGCTTTCCTCATCACAAGGGAACTAAGTGGTCCTCATATGTTAATCGGTGCAATTGTGGCGGGATTGCTTACCGCAGTGCTCGTTCAATGGTTTAATTCCCGGGGCGTCCAGCAGGATGCATCTATCGGTGTTGTATTTACTACCCTGTTTGCGATTGGTGTGATCCTGATTGCAACCCAAGTAGGCAATGCCCATCTGGATACCAAGCATGCCCTCATGGGGGAAATTACATTTGTGCCATGGGATTTGATGCATGTTCCGTTGTTAGGTGAGGTCCCGAAAGCAACCTTTATGCTGGGTGCCGTATTACTTGTCGTTGTTATTGTGATTTTGACGTTCTACAAGGAATGGAAAATCACATCCTTTGACCCGGCTCTGGCTGCCAGCATCGGAATTCCCGTGGTGTTGATGCATTATGTATTCATGTCGCTGGTATCGATCACAACCGTTGCCGCGTTTGATGCCGTGGGGGCAATCATGGTGGTGGCCATGCTGATAACACCTGCAGCGGCTGCTTATCTGTGGACGGATAAACTCTCGATTATGCTGGTGTTAAGCGGAGCGTTCGGCGTGATCTCCGCATTCACGGGTTACTATATCGCGGTATGGCTGGACACCTCGATCTCAGGATCGATGGCTTTTGCAACAGGAATCGTATTTCTCATCAGCTTCCTGTTCTCTCCGAAACATGGCGTGCTTTCCCGTTATCTTCATAAATTCAATACGCACGGCAGCCAGGAGAAACTGGATGGTATATCCTGACATTACGTGTTGCAAGAAGCTTGGGCGAATAGCATGCCCAGGCTTCTTTTTTTATAACGTAACCTTCAAAGCCATGTGGTATAATTAGTAAAATTTCTGTAGCGGCATGAAATGATAGCCGTTTTCAAGGAGTGCGTCCATATGCAGATGGAGTCGAAAAGACTATTGATCCGGGATTTTCAGGAAGAGGATTGGGCAAGCATCCACGCATATGCTTCAGATCCGTTGGTGACTGAATACACGATGTGGGGACCGAACACGGAAGAGGATACATCGAATTATTTGAAAGAGATTTTTCAGATGATGAAGCAGAACCCCAGGGACAGCTATGAGTTAGCGATCGTACTGAAGGAAAACGGCCGATTAATCGGCGGTGTGGGTCTTCATCGTTCCAAGACGAATGCGGAGCTTGGATACTGCTTGAATTCTCATTACTGGCGTCAGGGATATGCTACGGAAGCTGCAAGAGCCATGTCCGAGTTCGGCTTCAAAGAGCTGGGCGTGAACCGGATATTTGCTACGTGCCGGCCCGGCAATGTCGGGTCAGCAGGTGTGATGCGCAGCATTGGAATGAAGCAGGAAGGGCATCTGCGGCAGCACTTATGGTTTAAAGGCGGATACCACGATTCTTATCTGTTCTCCCTCCTGAGAGAAGAATTCGAAGCTCGAAATACATAGGGTTGAAAAGGGGATTCTACCGTCATGGGAAAAACGAAATTGTTGATTCGTCATCATGGGATATCGATTTACGAGGAAGCGTCAGGTAAAATCTATTATACCAAGGAACATCATCAATCCGTTGTTGTTCTGGCTAAGCAAGGTGAGGAGTTTTTGCTGATCCGCCAATATCGCGCTGCCGTGGATGAAGATGTTATTCAGCTCCCTGGAGGTGGCGTTGATGAAGGGGAGGATCTGGAATCTGCAGCCCGCCGGGAGCTGCTGGAGGAAACAGGCTGCACTTGCGGCAAGCTTGTTTATCTGGGCTGGCTGTACCCGGCATCCTGGAGATGCAATGAGATTGCGCATGTCTATTATACGGATGACGGAATCAGACAAGCTGAACAACAGCTCGAAGGATATGAGAACATTGACGTGGTCCGGCTGAGCGTGCAGGAATGCTTGCGGCGGATTCAGGCGAACGAGCTTCAGGATTCCGAGCTGGTCTATGCAGTGCTGCAGAGCTTGCTTAAGGGATTTATTCAACTAAGCGTTAACGAAGTGAACAGGCATATCGTGGATCAAAGTGTCTAGTCGATAGTTGATCCAGCTTGATCATCATTTCATCTAAAGAGCCGTTACCATGCAGAATATCATCTGCAAGGGGCGGCTTTTTTTCATGCAAATATGGACCAATTCATCATTTATGTCCAAGGAGCAAACTTGGAGGCTCGAAGACGAATATAATCTATTATGAGCAAAAAGGAGTGTGCGATTCATGGGAAGGCATCTGCTGATCTATGATGTGGACTGGTGGATATTAGGGAAACATGCAAAGGTCATGCAGCGTCATCATCCTGATCTATACCTGATGTCCATTCAGGATCTGGATCGGTATTTGGAGCAGCACAACAGCGAAGAGCTTAATCAGGCTTATGACCGAACATGTGCGATGTGTCTGGGCATCGCTGCCTATTGTATATTCAAGCATATTCGTATTGATGCCTCTGCCGCAGTCTCCTATTATTACTTCAGTCAGAATTACGAGACATATCGCGAATGGACGAATAATGAGCTCATCCCCGATCCGGAATTCCTCAGGTTAGTCATACCCCGAGTTGGAGTCATAGGCGCGATGAATGAGCGGCTGAGCCGCGCTTTGCAAGTGACTGCTCCGCAGGCAGACGTGCAGTATATCGGGCATTTTGTGGATCACCGATTATTTCGACCGTTAGATACGCCCCGCGAGGGCCGTGCTCACTTGGTGGTTGGCTGGGCCGGGGATCCTGCCAAACGTTCCAAAAATTATAATACATTATATAAACACATCCGAGAGCACTTCCGGAATGATGAACGGATCAGGTTCGTGGAAACAGCCGGAGCGTATGCATATGAAGAGATGCCGAGATTCTATCAACAGCTGGATCTGCTGCTGATCACAGCAGCCAATGAGGGGAGCGGAGCACCCGCGCTGGAGGCCTATGCATGTGGAGTGCCTGTTCTAGGCACTCATGTGGGCAACATAAAGGCCGCGGCTCATCCGGATGCGTATGGGTTGATACTGGATAGCGACAACCCGGAAGATTTTATTGCTTCGATCCATCAGTGGATCGGACAGAAGCACGAGCTGGCTGGTATGGGGCAGAAGTGCAGACGTCACATTGAATCATTTTGGACCATGGATCAAGTGATCCCGCTCTGGTTATCCGTATTATTCAATTTAAAGAAATAGGAAGCGCCTAGGAGTAAGGAGGGAAGGATGTGTTTGACCGCGTATCGGTACTGATTCCGTATCAATCGGATGGTAACGGACCCAGAGATTGTGCATTGGAATGGGTGTTAGGCTACTATGCGAAGTCCATGCCGGAAATCGAGTTATGCATAGGCGAAATATCCGGGACCGAGGAGCCCTTCAGCAGATCCAAAGCCATCAATCGAGCCTACACTCAGGCTACCAAAGAAATTATTGTCATTGCAGACAGTGATATCGCTTATGACCCGTATCTATTGAAGGAATCCATCGCGCTCGTGAACAGCAGACAGTGGGTAATCCCCTTCAGCCGAATTCTGCGTTTATCCGAGGATATTACCGGGCTTGTGCTGCAGCAAGCAAGCGAATGGCCCTTGTCTATAAAGATTGACATGCCAGCAGAACAGGCATCTTCTTTTGTAGGAGGGTTTAATGTGCTTGGCCGCGAGGCATATGAAACGGTAAGAGGTTATGATGAACGGTTTATCGGCTGGGGCGGGGAGGATGAAGCATTTGCGTACGCGCTGGATACGCTGATTGGCCAACATGTTCGACTGGACGGAGAAATGGTTCACTTGTGGCACCCATTCGTTGGGCCTTCCGGGAATCCCAACTACGATTCAAATTACGCGTTATACCAGCGGTATCAAAAGGCACGCGGCCACATGTCCGCCATGCTGAACTTGATTCACGAACAAACTTGTTAATAAGGAGGTACCCTAGCGATGAGACTGTCAGTCATTGTTCCGGTATTAAATGAAATCACTTTTATCCCCTTATATATAGAAAGTGTAAGCCGATACGCCGATGAGATCATCATCGCCGATGGTGGCAGTACTGACGGAACGTTAGAACAAATAGACAGTCTGCAGAATCGGTATCCGATCCGGTTGCTGCATGTTCAACAAAAGGGCTTGCCCTATACCGAGGATTGGAACGAGTCCGTGGTCCGCAATGTTCTGATTGAACAGGCTCAGGGAGACTGGATCATGAATCTGGACATCGACGAGCTCATGGATGACCGTTTTGTCGAGGTTTTGCCAGAGCTCATGAATCGTACAGATGTGGACGTCTATCAGTTTCCCTTCGTCAACTTCTGGGGAGATCCTTGGACGATTCGGGTCAACAGTCCCGGGGATGAACGCTGGTCCAACGACATCACCAGAATGTGGCGGGCTCATCAGGGCATACGTTATCGCGACGAGAAGCATCATTGTACGCTGGAAGCTGCGGAAGGGCGGAGTATATGGAGCATTCCCCGCGGGCGCTGTGATGTGAACGTGTATCACTATCACTATGCACTGGGCAACAAAATCAAATTTAATGACAATCGGAGAGGCGACGTAAATGTGCAGCTGAATGACGGACAGCCGGATTGGAATTACAGACCCGAGGAATATGAAATCGTCACCAAGCCTTATCAAGGCCAGCATCCGGAAGTGATCATCAACCATTTGAGTCGGCAGGGGATTTGAGGATCTGAACAGCGTGTTTCGGATAAAAGAATACAACAATAGAAGAATAGAAGAAAGAAGGCCCCTCCTAGAGCTGAGCGGAACTCAGTCAGAGCGGAGGCGCCTTTTTTTTAGAGTATCTTTATTTTGTTACATGATCCACAGAGCAGCGCAGATCGTTTACGACTTGAGATACTGCGATCCGCTCCAGTATCCGGAGATTCGGTAATCGAGTCTGCAAGGATGTAAGCTGCTGCTCATGATAGCTTAGGGGATCGGCCCAGTACTGTTCGGAGTGAATCTGCGCATGAACAACTGGGGATCCGCAGTAGATGACCTGATCGAATAACACCTCAGAGAACAGATCAATCCGGTTCGTAAAATAAAGCTGTGGCCCGATCTTCCGAGTGCCCACCATAAGATTGCCATGGTATAAGTGGGTATACACAATCACCAACAGATCTTCATCTTCGGTTAATCCCTTCACGATCTGCTGCCATCGCCTTGAGTTGGTCTCCCATAGAGTGAGTCCGAGCACCAGCACAACGTGCTTACCGGTTTGCCGGATCCTGGACGCTATTTCCGAAGGTTGATCCACCATATGAAAAATGCTATGCGGTCCTTTTGGCAATCTCCACGACTTGTTCCATTTCTGCTCGTAATATGCTTTGTTCTTGTTCCATAGCGAGTTGTACACGCTATTCTTCAGCTTCTTGATCGTAGCGCTGCCGTGATGGTATACAAAAGCGTCCTCGACAATCGCCAGGCGGTACCCGGCATTTCTTACGCGCTCGCAATAATCATCATCCTCAAACATCCCCAGACCAAATGCGGGATCCAGAGTTCCTACACGTTCCCAGACACTCCGTTTAATAGCCACGCAGAAGAATCCTAGGAGATCCGTATAACGGGTTCTTCTCCGGTACCGCTCGTAGAACTCGCTAAGCCAACGCGGACTGGCGCCTTGTACAGCATCCCCTATGAAATGATCGAGCGCTTGATCATTTCCCACATGATTGGACATCGGTCCTGTCATGGCAAGCGAGGCATCCTCTTGAAAAGGTCTGAGCAGACGGGAGATCCAGCTCCCATCCGGAACGATGGTATCGTTATTGAGCAATATGATGAATTCTCCCGTAGATGCTTCACACCCCAGCGTATTTCCGGCGGCGAAGCCAAGATTCGTAGGCGAGGTTATAACCTTGATGAGCGGATTGCTCAGGCTTCTAAGATAGGAGGAGGTTTGGTCCCTTGAGGCATTATCTACAATAATAACCTCCAGGTTAGGGTAATGACCCGGCTGCATCAGCCGGTGGAGGCATTGCTGCGTGTAGGAGCAGTTATTATGAACCACCAGGATGACACTGACCTTGGGATACAGCTTCTGCACAATATGGGTATTCAGTGCTTCATAACGATGCTCCCAATTGTTATGCTCCGCAAATTGCTGCCGCTGCTTCATAACGCCAGCTTCGGTTTCAATCAGTGCAGCTTCAATTGCCTCCTCATACTCGGCAGCCGTATTGGCAATCGAGATCATGTCGCCCGCAACGGTCTTCACTTCAGGTAGCTCCGTAGAGACAACCGCCTTGCCGGCCGCCAAATATTCGTACAGCTTGACGGGATTGGTAGCTTGCGTCAGTTCATTTTTTATGAACGGGATTAACGCGACCTGAAATCGATGCAGATAAGCCGGGAGTTCATGATACGGCTTCTCTCCGAGCAGCAATACGTTGCTTAGACCCTCAATGCCTGAGGTGTCGCAGCCAAAGGTGTGTCCGATGAGGACAAACGTCCAATCCGACCGATGTCGAGCCAGCGATTCGATCAGCTGAATATCAAACCAGTCGGAGATGGCGCCATAATAACCAATGATCGGCTGATCGATCCCTTCAAGCTCGAACAGAGGTTCATTATCATTAGGCGGTTTGGAGAAATGAACAGTATCTGCTGCATTGCGAATAAGTACTGTGGACGGATTATAGGGAGCGGCCCAATCGTACAGATGCTGTGAGGTGGTTACAACAAGCTCGGCTTCACGCAGTAGCTGTTCTTCTTGATGGAGCATGGTCTGGTCGTTGGTTGAAAAACCGGCATGGTGATCCATGCAATCGTAAACGATATGATGCTGATCCATTGCCGTCACGAGTGGAGTCCAGAACGGAAGATCCACGATGGAGACCAATTGAAACAGTCCGAATTTATCCCGGACATACTCAACTGACCATTTCAGGTACTGGATATCCCACAGATCCATTTCGTCCTGGTACAAATTTAACGGTTGATTGGCACATAAGGTGACAAGCCAAACATTCCGATCAATATTTTTAACCGTTACCTGGCGACTGATTTCTTCCCTTGATGCTTCCTCTTTACCTAAACCAACCATCTCCGTCGTTACATAAAAAACCCGATGTCCTTGCTGCGCAAACTGCTCCGATAACTGCTGGGGACGCTGCCATCGAAACTGCCAGTCAATTACGGGAAAACGCATGATATCGTATAGAGGCGCGGATATAGGTTCGGTCTTCTCGGCCGTCTGCAAGTCGGCTTCCCCAGACTTTTCAGGCTCAGGTTCAGTATGCAACAAAGACCGCGAATACGTCATTGGCAGCGAGACAACGGGGGACACCCTGGAAGCCGACCGCTTCTTTCGGTTGAACTTCAGACTGCTGTGGCGGGCTTTCCACTGACGTGAGGCCGATCGATTGGAAGAAGACTTGCGGCGGCGGTGTTGCTTGATTTTATTCAAGATTAGCCTCCTCTCTGGTGCAAAGGTCTATTTAACAAAATATGTATCATCTAAATCATCTGTATGGGTAGATCACCATTTGGAACGGAAATACCCAAAATGTTCGGGGTCTCCTTATGGCTTGATTGAACCCTAATGTCCCTCGGAGTAGGCCATTTTCTTATCTTTGGCATTCCAGGTTGCCATTGTCCTGACCGTAACATACGGTACCAATGAGTATATACAGGGGGGATGCACTAGTGAGGAGATATTGGAGCCGGGGGCAGCAAGGGGAGTGTAAGGAGATCACGGGGCGAAGAAAGAAGAAACAGGGGCGACCTTCACATTCGATATGGTGTAAACTCCGGATGCTTCATCGTAAGCTCATACGGAATTTGGCACAGATCCGGTTGCAGCTTAGCCGGTTAACTGCCCGGGTTCAAGCATTACAGGAGCAGGTGAACGAACGGCAAGGAGGTCCAAGCAGCAGTGTCACCGCTTTGTTAACTGGAAAATTGAATACTCGGCTGACGGTTGAAACGACGGCGGGCTCCGTATTCGGAACGCTGATCGCGATCGGTGAGGATTTCGTTCAGATCGCAGAGCCGAATGGCAGTATTGCCATCATACCGATGCGCAGCTTCTTATCTATTTCTTGATCACAGTCCGAGGAGGGGAACACAATGGATTTTTCGGAAATTCTGGCGACTTTCATAGGCAGGACGGTAGAGATCATCCAAACCAATCAATTTCTGCAGGGACAGTTACGATCCGCAACGGATGGATTCATTACAGTGGAGGTTGTAAGCTCAAATTATATCCCTACATCACAAGTGGTCACAGTACTTAATGAGAGCATTTCATTTGTTCGCATTTTGCCTCTTTGAGTGATCGGCTTATTCCAATTCATTGAACACATCTTTTGTAGAGTTTCTCCATGCTGAATAGTGCAGAGGATGGCGATGAGTGGTGCTGGAGCTTCGGAGTCTGCGGTGGTATATCGACTCTGGTACATGGTACAGCTTGTGATGAAGGGATAGTCTGGACAGCAGATCGATATCTTCATAGAGTCTTCCTTCAAAAAGCATGTCTTCGTTCCAGCCTTTTACCTGTTTAAGCGAAGAAACATTAAACATGCGCGGAGCTATAGCATATGCATCGTTTCGCAGACTATCGCAAGACAGGGAAGAGGGGGCCGTGTGTACTCTTTGATACACCAGCTGTTTGTTTGCACGCTCAAGCCATTCTACATGATTGCCGTAAATAACGTCAGCATGCTGCACCCTATGGGCTTCTCGCAGAAGGACTTCAAGCGCATTTGGTGCCAGCCAATCATCGGCATCCAGCTCTAGCAGCCAGCGGGCATGGGATAGATGCAATATTCGGTTTAATGCATGCGCTTTACCCCGATTCTTTTGCTGTCTTACTATTGTAATGCGGGAATCTTCGGGCAGATGCTGCAGGCAGGCTTCTGTCTCTTCAGACGTTGAACCATCATCGAGGATTACAAGCTCCCAATCCTTACAGCTCTGTACCAACACGGATCGGACAGCCCAAGTCAGATACTCGCTGTCATTATAAGTACACAGAGCAATTGTGACAAGCGGGGGGCTAACCGCCTCCGCCCGCTGTGAATGGGTATGGGCAGCTGCAAGAAGAAGCGGCGACACCGCCAACCATTCTTCTGCTTCCTTCATCCAGGCAGGGGCCCTGCGATGATGACACAATATGGCTTGGCAATCAATTTCAGACCATTCATATTGGCCGGATAATTGGAGCTGTTTATCAATTAACACATATTTCTGAAACGGAAGCTGATCCTTTGTTGCAAAACCCTTTTGATGGCCGTTCATTACAGCCTGCGTGCGCCATATCAGGGGTCCTCTGGGAATGTGGGGAGGTGAAGCGGCCCTGGAAGACGAAACTTGTGGCTGACCTAATGTATGGACGGGATTCAGAATAAAACCTGCTAGTTGGTCAGAGGTGGTTCGCAGCCATCGGTCCAGCTCGATCTTTGTATGAGGCTGTACATCATCACCAGCGTAGAGCGTCATAAACCAGGGAAACATCTCCACGGACAAGGCTTCATTCATGACCCATGCAGCGCGTTCTTCACTTGGAATCACAATCGGACGAGCGTCCGGAAAAACGCGTTGAACCGAGGATAGGGTGCTCTCGCTTAATTGAGAATGCGTTCCCGGTAGAATAAATACCAACATCCGCTCACGTTCCTTTCCCTCGTCTTGTCCTTAAGGCTGCATATGTACATAGGTGCAATGGATATGATGCAGGTTCCTTGTTATCGTATGCCCCTACATGAGGGGCGGATACAAATCGCATCTCACATTCTCTTGGGTTGCGACCATCTGGTAAATGGGGAATAATAGAGCTTAGTGTCCGGATTTATAGATGGAGGGGGGGTACGAATCTAATGAAGTCAAATGAGCGTCAGATCATATTGCACGCCCAGGAGTTTGCACGTTCGATTCTTGAACGGGATTCGAGCGGTCACGATTGGTGGCATATCCAGCGCGTCACCCGCATCGCCCGTATCCTGGCGAATCTTGAAGGTGCCAATGTATACATATGTGAGCTGTCGGCGCTGCTTCATGACGTGGCGGACGAGAAGTTAAATGAATCCAAGGAAGCGGGTTACGAGCGGGTTCAGAATTGGCTGATGCAAGCCGGTGTTGAGACCACTGACCGGGAATTAGTGCTTGAAATCATAAACACGATGTCATTTTCAGGCGGAACGGGAAATACAATGCGGACCCTGGAAGGCCGAATCGTGCAGGACGCCGATCGTCTGGATGCGCTTGGCGTCATCGGCATTGCCCGTACTTTTGCTTATTCCGGCTGGAAGGGGCAGAAGATGTATGATCCTTTCATTCCTCTTCGAGAGAAGATGACGCAAGAGGAATACCGGTCGGGTGAAAGCACGGCCATCAACCATTTCTACGAGAAACTACTGAAGCTGAAGGATCGAATGAACACGGAATCAGCGAGACTTCTTGCAGATAACAAGCATCAGAGTCTCGAACTTTTCCTGCAAGCGTTCGACAAGGAATGGGCGATCGGGAATAACGCATACCTGTCTGAATCTCCCATTCACCGCGGCAATGTAACCAGAGTTCATATTTCGTTTGATGACTCTACCGCCGGCTCGTTAAAATTAATGCTGCAATCGAACCCCGGGGAGATTGTAGTTACACTGGGAGATAACCTCATGGTCGGACCGCTTCCGAACGACCGTGATTTCTCCCATTCGTTCTCCGGCAGAAATGAATGGATTCAGGAGCGATACAGCACTGCATATGCAGACGACAGGAAGCAGAGCATGCTGCAAGCGGCGTTTAGTTGGCACATATGGCCGCAGCAGTTGATGGAGGTGCCTTGTCTTATATGGGCTGGAGATTCCGCTTCTGAACAATTAGGTCTGCGCAGGCTGTTGTCCTTGATGCCAGACCATCCCGATGCCATGGTGATCAATGCAACAAGCATTCTTCATGAACAAGATCCAAATACCTGGTATAAGGGAACATATGAGATGACTCCGAAGAAACTCCAAACCGTACTGAACGTATCCGAGCTTGTGAGGCTATCGCCAGAAGAGCAGGCTGGTTACCGCGAGGAGTGGAGTCGGCTGTTGAACGAAGACGGGACACTTCGGGTGCTGAAAGGCAAGGAGCTGCACACGGTATCGGAGTCTTATTATGATGGTGATATATTAGAAGCCGCATATCGGGTTGAAGCCAGACACGGGTTCTTCAAGAAATCAGCCCGTATCATTGGCGATGTGATCGGCAATGGCGAACTGACCGTTCCGGACTTATTCGTTGAGTACAGGGTTCGCCACCTGATTCGGGAAGGAGCTTTAGTTCATACCGGTGATCTGAGTACAATGCGTAACTACAGCGTGTCTCTTGTGGATCCTTCGATACCTGAGGAGCAATGGAGCCATGAACAGCGATTGGCCAAGGTCGTGAAGGTGAGGTCGCTGCTCCGTGAGATGATGGAGATCAATCTTTCGGAGAAAGACGTGATGGAGCAATTGAGCCAGTTGGATGCTGCCGCTCTCGGCAAACCTCCTTCTCCTCAGCCGGAAGTGGATGAAGGTGGTATCCAAGCTCTATTAGATGAACTGTTGATTACCTACCAACAACATAAAGAACAACGGATATCCATCATGGAATCGCTGGGCAAGATGTTAAGTCACATGCATCAGGATACTCATAAAGAGTAGGCCAGTTCGTACAACCTGGGTGCGGTGTCAATAGAATAGACAGAGAATGACGGAAAGTGGTGGCGACATGTTATTTACGAATCAGCAGCTACGAACCATTAGAGAGCATGCGCTAAGTATGGACAAGGAAAGACAAGTAACTCAGGAAGTATTAGATATCCTATATGATCATCGTCTTTTTCACTTGTTTGTGCCTGATGAGCTTGAAGGTCGAATGACTCCGCTTCCCGAGGCAACACGAATTTTTCAGGAGAGCGCCAGAATCGATGGGAATTTGGGGTGGCTGGTTACGATTGGGGCAGGCGGTGGGTTCTTTGCAGCCATGATGAATCCGGAAGTCAGCCGCCGCGTATTCGCATACCGGGAAGCTGTGATTGCCGGCAGTGGGATGCCGTCCGGGACTGCAACAAGGGTAGAAGGCGGGTATGTTGTGAACGGCAGCTGGAGATATTGCAGCGGTTCTACTTATGCGACCACCTATACAGCCAATGCTGTCATTGAGCCAGCGCGCAACCGTAATGATGCCGTATCCTCTTCAGCACCTGGCGAATCCGAGATTCGTTCCTTCATCCTGAATCCGGAGCAGATTGACATTCTGGCAGATTGGAACGCCTTCGGTCTGCGAGCAACTGGAAGCCATACGATATCGACGGTGGATGCATTCGTACCGGATGACATGACATTCTTGCTCACGGAGACCAAGGGATATGAGCAAGAAACCATCTATCGCTATCCCTTCCTTCCTTTTGCACAAGTTTCTTTTGCAGGTGTTGCGGCCGGGATCGCAGAGCATTTTCTGGAGGCGGCAGAGGCACTTGCGGTCCAGCGGGGAAGCTCATCTTACATCATCGGCAAGCTGGAGGAATGTAAGGCAGCGCTGGAGCAAGCCATGTCCGTCTTTTATGTGACGGTAGAGAAATCATGGGAGGAACTGCTTCGCGTCGGCGGATTGTCAGCTGAGACAGAGGCCGAGGTAACGGCGAAGAGCATAGCAGCGGCAAATACGGCTTTATCCTGTGGTCAGCAGTTGTTTCCACTGCTGGGACTGTCCGCAGCTATGGAGGATGCGGAAGTGAACCGCTGCTGGAGGGACCTTCAAACCGCATGCTCGCATGCGCTGCTAAGAAACTTCTCATGAACAAAAAACCATGAACTGCGTGGTAAGCAGTTCATGGTTTTTTAGTATTACTATCCCGAAGTCTTATATATCTTGGGGTTAAACGAGGAAATAACGCTGTGACAGGGGCAGATTGGCAGATGGTGCGCTTGTCAGCTTCTCGCCATTCACGGTAACTGCGTAAGTCACAGGGTCTACCATAATTTCCGGCGTCTCACCATTGTGGATAAGATCCGCTTTTCTCACGGTCCGGCAGTTCTGAACAGGCAGGAGCTGCTTTCGCAATCCTAATGGATCCAGCGTCCCCATTTCTAGGGAGGATTGCGAGACAAAGGTCGCGCTAAGTGCAGCCTGCGCTCCACCGTAACTGCCAAACATCGGCCGATACATATAGGGCTGCGGTGTGGCGATCGAAGCGTTCGGATCTCCCATGACCGCATGGACAATCATGCCGCTTTTCAGCACCATCTCCGGTTTGGCGCCGAAAAAGGCGGGCTTCCAGAGCACGAGGTCGGCCATTTTCCCCACTTCAATGGAGCCGACATAATTCGAGATGCCATGGGTGATGGCAGGGTTAATGGTGTATTTGGCAATGTAGCGCTTAATCCGGAAATTGTCAGCATTTGTATCCGGACCTAACGGACCGCGCTGTTGTTTCATTTTGTCCGCCGTTTGCCATGTGCGGATGGCGACTTCACCCACACGGCCCATGGCTTGAGAGTCGGAGCTGGTCATGCTGATGGCTCCAATGTCATGCAGGATGTCTTCCGCACCAATCGTCTCTGCCCGGATTCGGGAAGCGGCAAAGGCAACATCCTCCGGGATGCGCGGATCCAAATGATGACATATCATCAGCATATCCAGATGTTCATCCAGCGTATTGACGGTATATGGCATCGTTGGGCTGGTAGAGGAGGGGAGAACGTTCGGCATGGAAGCCACCCGAAGCAGGTCAGGTGCATGGCCGCCTCCGGCGCCTTCGGTATGATAGGTATGAATTGCCCGGCCGTTAAAGGCGCGCAGGCTGTCTTCAACAAAACCGGCTTCGTTCAGTGTATCGGTATGAATATTAACCTGTACATCCAGCTCTTCAGCGACATTCAGGCATTTATCGATGACATAAGGCGTGCTGCCCCAGTCTTCATGAATCTTAAGTCCGGCAGCGCCTGCATGCACCTGTTCCGCCAGCGCTTCAGGGCGGCTGCTGTTCCCGCGCCCCAGAAATACCATATTAATCGGCAATGCATCGGTTGCCTGCAGCATGCGCTGCAAATTCCATACCCCTGAAGTACAGTTCGTAGCCAGCGTACCCGTGGCGGGTCCGGTGCCTCCGCCAACAAATGTGGTCACACCACTTTGAAGTGCAATTTCCACTTGCTGCGGACTGATGAAGTGTACATGCGAATCCACGCCGCCAGCCGTTACAATCAAATTTTCGCCTGAGATGACTTCGGTACCAACTCCGATAATCATGCCGTCGGTAACGCCATCCATCATCAGGGGGTTCCCCGCTTTACCAATGCCGCTAATGAATCCGTCCTTAATCCCGATATCGGCTTTGACGATGCCCCAGGTGTCGATGATGATGGCATTCGTAATGACCAGATCCAGTACGCCTTCCGCACGGGTCGCCAGTGGATGCTGACCCATGCCGTCACGAATGACTTTACCGCCTCCAAAAACACATTCATCCCCGTAAACGGTAAAGTCCTTTTCAATCTCAAGCCAGAGGGAGGTATCGGCGAGTCTTACGCGATCTCCTGTCGTAGGCCCATACATACTGGCGTAGGTAGCGCGATCAATCTTTGTCATAAGCTCACCATCCCATTCGTTTTTCCGTTTATCAAACCAGCAAAGCCATGAATTTCTTGACTGCCTCCAATCTGCACAAGGACAACCTCTGAAGTTTCCCCGGGTTCAAACCTTGTGGATAAACCAGAGGCAATATCGAGCCTGTATCCTTGCGTGCCGTTCCGATCGAATTGCAGGGCCGGGTTGCATTCGTAAAAATGGAAGTGTGAGCCTACCTGGATCGGGCGATCACCGGTATTCGTTACTTCACGCTTAATGCGGGGCCGATCAGGAACCAGCTCGATGGGCTCATCACGAAGATCATATTCCCCGGCAATCATACCCGCTGAAGCGAGAGTGCCTTGGATCGGATCATGAACACTGACCAACTTGGTGCCATCCACGAAAGTAGCTTCCACCTGGACTTCTGTAAGCAAATGGGCAACTCCATCCATGACTTGATCCGCAGACAGGACATGGCGCGCCTCTTCCATTAGCTCCGCTACAGACTTGCCGTCACGAGCACCTTCAACAACGTAACCTGAAATAAGTGCGGCCGCTTCAGGATAGTTTAATTTCAACCCGCGGGCCAAACGTTTCTGCGCTAATTCAGACGCTAGAAAAAGCAATAATTTGTCTCTCTCTTGGTAAGTAAGATGCATCCAAGTCACTCCCTTTGCAATAGTTTGCGTCAGAATACATAACGTATAATTGTGAATGCAGACTGACACGCTGCGTAATGGTGTTTATTTTGGATAAATGTAGCACTTCATAGAAAGTTAGTCAATATTTATGTTAGATAAATTAACATATAATTAACAGAAGATGTTCTAGTCCTCTTAAAATAGTTCTAACGAATATCCAACGAATGCCATATCACGCATAGGAACATCTTTAGCGGGAACCTTAGGCTCAGACAGGGTTGATATTGAGGACTAGCAGGAGGGGTTACATGCTGAACAGCATTTTTTTGACAGGGATATTATGGCTCGGGATAAGTCCCGGTGATCATCAGAGCATGGAAGAATCCTCGATTAATGACTACCAGCAGGCCATTCTTGAATCCGGCGCCCAGCTCGTCGAAGAGGCCGTGAGGACTTGTGAGGTACATTTCGGGAAGAAGATCCTTTTGCCTCCACAGCTGCCATCCGTATCTTTCACGCATCAGTATGGTCGCTGCTATGACACACAGGGAGGATTGGACGAGCATTTGGAGATTCATTATCAACATCAACACAAGCCTGAGAATGAGTATACGATCGAGCTGTATCCAAGAAAGAACCGACAACAACTGAATTATCTGTCGTTTGATGAAACGGAGCTTGCGGATCATAACGTGGCCAAGTTCTACAAGGGACCCATCAACTCAATCCAGCTATTGGCATTCGAAAAAGGCGACTGGCAGTATCTGTTGACGGCAGCCAATCAAGCCTCGTCGGCAATCAGTCAACAGGAGTTGACAGAAATCGCGCAGTCTCTAATTCATGTCGTTGATAGCAAAGACCCGGCTTATGCGAAGTGGGGGAATCTCGCAGTAAATCAAACGAAGGACCATTATCATATGGACGTAATTGATTATCTCTATATGGGGAGAACCACGAAATCCAGCGAATTGGCGGAGGAGAAATTCAAGCTTTGGTTGAAGAAGGGAACCCGTGAATTCGGCGTTTATGCGATCGTTGTGTTCAATCCGACCACGGATCAATTCATAACGATACGATACGAGGAATTCTAAAAGGAATAACGGTTTGGAAGCAGGGATAACACCATTTTCAGGAAAAAAATTACACATGCTTTTCTGAAAGTCGTGTTTTCCTGCTGTTCAGACGTCTGCTTATGGTGTACCATATTTGGTGATACTTGCCTCCGTTATTTCTACATTTTGCGCCAGTATATAGCGATTTAGGAGTGATTCGCTTTGCCGTTTATTGTCCTTAAGCTCCTATTTGTTCCTTTGATATCGGTCTTTATTATCGTGTCGTCGGTTTATCTGGATTACCAATCATCCATCCCTTTGATGCTGTTATTGGCAGCACTATTGTACTTATCCGTCGTGTTCGATCGAAAGTATGAATGGCTCCGCAATGTTCAATTTCTCTTCCTCGGGGCCTTTCATTATGTTAGCCAATTGAATTGGTGCATTCTCTTGTATTACATATTTATTATTAATCTCATTCATAAGAAAGAGAATTTTAGAGACTCGATGTCGCTGTGCTTTCTCATGATTCTTCAATATTCCGTCATTCGTCTGACCTATTTGCCATTAACGAAGTATCATATATTGGTCTCTGTGTTTGATACCTTGGCGTCTTTTGTCATCGTGATCTCTTTTCATTTCGTGAACTTTCTCGATTCGGAGAAGAAGAAGTTATATAAGCAAAATGATTATCTGACGTATCACGATCCTTTAACGGGTTTGCTCAATTATGATGGATATTTGCATAAAGTTCAGCATTTAATTAAATTGAACAAGCCTTTTCAATTGGTGCTGCTGGATATCAACAACTTCAAATCATTGAATGCCAAAGATATATCGACCGCCAATGAGATTCTTATCAGTTTCTCGCGCGCACTGCGCAAGCTGTTCCTGAACGATATGCTTGCTGCTTCCCGGTACGCAGGAGATCGCTTTGCTATACTGCTCCCGGAGCATGTAAACATCGAGAGCAGCATGTTTAACTTTGAGCATATCGGTGTTCAGGTGACATACAGCATTACGTGTTATCCCCATGAAGCGTTAACCTATCAGGAGATGCTCAGCACCGCGGAGGACCGGATATTTCAGATGCGGCGCAATTCCTGGATGAGAAGCCAGGAGGAGATCCTTCGAACGGAAAAGATGAAGATGGTGGGAGAGCTGGCTGCCGGGATGGCTCATGAAATCCGGAATCCCCTCACTTCGATTAAAGGCTTCATACAACTTTCCAAAAATCAAAGCTATAACATACAGCCCTGGTATGAGGTGATTATGGGCGAAATCACGAGGGTAGGGGAATTGACAGCGGAGTTTCTGCATTTTTCCAAGCCGCATGCCAGCAACATGAAAGTTGAGTCGCTTACGGATTGTATGACCCGTGTCTATTCCCTATGTGAATCCGAAGCTGCTTCCCATGGACATCTATTTACGCTCGATTTAAGCGATGATCCGATCCATATCGTCATGGACCGCGACAAGATCATTCAGGTGCTGATTAATTTGATCCGGAATTCATTTCAGGCGATGGAGCATACCGGCACGGTTCGTATCTCGCTAGAGGCAGTAGAAGCGCTTGCGGTGGTAAGGGTCGAGGACACAGGTAAAGGGATTGCTGATGAAAATCTGGCGAAGATTTTTGATCCGTTCTATACAACCAAAGAAGAGGGCACGGGTCTCGGACTGTCCCTGTGTCAGAAAATTGTAGAGGATCATGGCGGGAGAATTACCGTACAAAGTGAGCTTGGTAAGGGTACGACATTTACCTTGCGGATTCCGTTGGCCTAGAAAAAATGGATAGCAATATCGTGGAATATATCCTATGATAGGATAGTTATTTAGCAGTCGGATGTTTTAGAGAAGAGATTAATCATGATATGCATCGTTGTGTTGCAGGAAAGGAAGTAACCGTTCGTATGTCGATTTCCACCAATGAAGCCAGCTCTACGATGGTACTAACGCGCAGAAAGAGGCTTCAGTTTGCTCTGATTCTCGGATCACTTTCAGCATTTGGGCCATTATCTGTTGATATGTATTTACCGGCGCTTCCCAAGCTGTCAGAAAGTTTGGGTTCACCTGCCTCATTAGCTCAGCTCAGCCTGACGACATTCTTGCTCGGACTTGCACTCGGACAATTGGTAGCCGGACCGTTAAGTGACATAAGGGGGAGGAAAGGGCCGCTGATCGTCTCACTGATTATTTATTCGGTGACCTCCTTGCTCTGTGCATTTGCGCCTAGCATATGGGTCCTGGTTGCACTTCGTTTCATACAGGGAGCAAGCGGAGCGGCGGGCATTGTTATCTCCAGAGCAGTCGTCCGGGATTTATACACCGGTTCCGAGCTGACCAAATTCTTCACTTTGCTGATGTTAATCAATGGTTTGGCACCGATTATTGCGCCTGTGTTCGGAGCATTTATCCTTAACTTTGTTTCATGGCGCGGGGTTTTTGTTGTATTGTTCCTGATCGGTGTGTTGATGCTGCTTGCTGTCCTCTTCGGTCTTCCCGAGACGCTGAACCGGGAGAAAAGAGCAACCGGTGGCATTAAGCAGACATTTCGCACATTCGGTACACTGATCCAGGACCGTGTATTCGTTGGCTATGCGCTATCTCAAGCGTTTGTATCCGCCGCAATGTTTGCTTATATCTCGGGATCTCCGTTCGTTCTGCAGGATATATTCGGTGTTTCCCCTCAGATGTACAGTCTGTTTTTTGCCGTGAATGGAATTGGTATTGTTTTGTTCTCGCAGATAACAGGCAGATTGGCTTCTCGCACCGGTGAAACGAAACTGTTAATGACAGGACTTGTGATTGCCGCATTTGGAGGGACCTCGTTATTCGTCATCACATGGCTTGGCGGAGGATTATTATTCATTGCACCGATGCTGTTCCTGATTGTATCGGCCGTCGGTATGGTAAGTGCTACGACAACATCGCTCGCGATGCAGAAGCAGGAAGCCCGTACAGCGGGAAGCGCCTCGGCACTGCTTGGTTTGCTGCCCTTGTTGTTAGGTGCAGCGGCCAGTCCCCTGGTGGGACTGGGTGACGGCACAACGGCGGCACCGATGGGAACGGTAATCGGCATTGCAGAATTGCTGGCGATCAGTTCGTTTTTATTCCTGGTCATGCCGCTCACCCGCCGCAAAGACACTCACGTTGCACTATAAGTACCTTGTGTAGAAACCCGACCTTTCATGGTGCGGGTTTCTTTTTGCATTTTATAAGGCTTTGCATGAATTGTCTGTTAAGCAATCATAATACCATAGAGAAGAAATATACGGAGTAGTAGACCGAGCAAGCACGGACAGAGGATAACCTAAAGAAAAAGCGGGTGAACTGGTTTGAGATGGATGTCGGTTGTAAGCCTATTGTTCTTACTCTTGCAAGAGAATGAACCGGATAACAACAATTTAACGATTATGCAAGAAGGAAAAGTCATGACCAGTGTAAGTCGTAGCGAACACGCGCTTGACGTGTTCCCGCTGCTGGACATGGATAAATACGAGCAGTGGGTGGATATGCTTGATCGGAAAACATATCTTGAAGCACAGAATGCCCGCATTGGCAGCAGCGGACAGATTGTTCCCGGACAGAACGGTCATCGGCTGAACCGTCGTAAGCTGCTGGAGCAATACTATGCTTATATGTACGGCACCGGCTCTGCTTCCATCGAGGCTCCATGGTACCCGACCTATCCCAAGGTGGACACGGAGCTTCTTGCGGCAATCCGGGTTAAACCCATCGGTTACTATGTCACTTATTTTAATTCCAGTAATAAAAATCGTTCCCACAATATTGCATTAGCTTCAAAAGCGATTGATAGTGCCGTCGTATTTCCGGGCGAAACCTTTTCCTTCAATGAGGTTGTGGGCATGCGAACGATAGACAGAGGTTATAAGCGTGCAGGCGTTATTGTAAGAGGTGAACTGTCAGAGGGAGTGGGGGGAGGAATCTGTCAGGTATCCTCCACACTGTTCAATGCCATCGACCGGGCTGGATTGCAAATCGTCAAGCGGTACTCCCACAGCCGTAATGTTCCCTATGTGCTTCCGGGGCGGGATGCGACGGTCAGCTGGGGCGGACCCGACTTTGTGTTTGAGAATGCATATAACCAGCCTATTCTAATTCGGGCCTACGGTAGTGGCGGAAGAATGACGGTATCCATATTTTCCTCTGAGCTCATTGAATACAAGCCGCGTAATGTGCCTAGCATATCGAATCGATTGCCGGAGGAAACGAAAGACAGCCTGCACAATCCTGTCAGCGGGGATTAATGGAATTGCCCAAGAAAGCTTCCCTTGCCTTGATGGGGTCTTCGAACCAGGCCGCGATTTCATCAGCCGTCTGTTGGTCAGCGGCGGTCTTCATGAGTAGTCCTGCAATATGCTCCGGAAGCGGCTGTGTCATTGCGTTGGTCCATTCCGTAACCGCAACGATATAGGCCTTTACCCGGTTCCAATAAGCTGCGCCAACAGCTTCATCCCATGCGGCTTCCTTGTTTGTTACAAGGGTTTCATAGATTTGCTCAGCCGCATAGGATGCCGTATTACAGCCATGACCTGTAATCGGATCAGTCAAAAAGACACTATCGCCGCATCCCAAAATAAGGGTGTGGTTCTCCATGACATAAGGGCGGTGAATGATCGAAGTGATCGCTGTCTGAAGATAAGCCTGTTCATCAAGGAGCCCACAATGAAACAGGAGTGATTACGAGCAGCGATTTCCGGAAAATATTCCTCGACCTCGACAGTGATCCGCATACGTTCTTCGAACGCTTCGGAAGTTTTAATCTCCTTGAATGTGTCCAATATCCCATCTGGAACAGCTTCAATAAACAAAATCGTGGCACGACCGGAATCGGTGACGGCCGGGATTTCAAATCCTGAGAAGTTACACGACCGGGTACAAAGGTCACGCCTTGCTGCTCAAGATCCTTCATCGCGCTGGAAAAGCGTAAACGTTGATCGGTTGATGTCGCAGAGCCAGCCAGTTTGTGTCCCGTAAATAACCGCTGCTGACCTATACATTAGTTTACATAATATTTATTATGGTATATATGTGAAATGCACTTAAATTAGTTGTGGAAATCGATACGGGTATCCCGTGTTGTTTTCTATAAGTAAGAGGCGAATCCCGTTTAGCGGATTCGCCTCTTGTTATTTGAAGACTATGATTCCAGGATTGCTCATGATTCAGGGTGGAGGGCCAGCGGTATTTCTTCCACGCCCCGGACGATCATGCCAGGTCTCCATCTAAGTTCATCCACACCAGCCTGAAGCTCAAAATGAGGATAGCGTCGGAGCAGCGTGTTGATTGCAATTTCGCCTTCAAGTCTGGCTAGCGGCGCCCCCAGGCATAGATGTATCCCTTTGCCAAAAGCTAAATGCTGGCTCTTCTCCCGCGTAATATTAAAGAGATCGGGATGTTCAAATGGACCTGCGTCACGGTTTGCGGAGTTCAGGGAAACCACGACCAAATCGCCTTTTTTCATCTGAACACCGTGAAACTCCATATCCTCCGCGGCCCAGCGTGAGGTGCTGAATTCAACTGGACCGTTATAACGAAGCATTTCTTCAATAGCGCCATGAATGAGTTCGGGTTGTTCCTGCAGCAGCTTGCGCTGCTCCGGATATTCCAGCAGTGCAAGCACGCCATTGCCGATCAGGTTAACCGTTGTTTCATGGCCGGCAATAATCATAAGCGTGACTACGCCATACAGCTCCTGTTCAGATAAACGATCCCCTTGATCCTCGGCCATGACCAGCTGACTGATCATATCATCGCCCGGATTCTCGCGAACCTTGGCAAACCAATCCTTCAAGTAGGCGATAAATTCATGCATATGCTGAACGACCTCTTCGCTTGTTTCCCGATTCGAAGCGCCGATGATGGAGTTGGACCATACCCGGAACTTGTCCTGATCCTCCGTAGGTACACCAAGGATTTCGCTGATCACAATAATAGGAAGTTTAAAGGCATATTCATCAATGAGATTCATCGTATCTTTAGCGGAGGCTTCATGCAGAAGGGTATCGGCAATGTCTTGTATATGGCTCCGCATATCAGCAATTCTCTGGGGAGTGAAGCCTTTCTGCACCAGTCCGCGGAGGCGTTTGTGATCCGGCGGATCGGCGAACAGCATGTTGGTGCTGAATACACTGCTATGTTCTGCTCCGTAAGCTTTGGTAATGTCTTTTATAAACCGGCCTTCCTTCAGCGCGGCAACCGCCTCGTCGTAACAAGTGATCAGCCATCCATAGCGACCATCAGGAAACTTCAGATTCAGAATCGGTTCGCTTTGTCTTAATTTCTCGTAAACAGGATAAGGGTTTTGGGTGAATTCCTCAGTAAACAACGCATTTTTCAGAGATTCGTTCGCACTCATACATTAGGGTCTCCTCTCGAAAATGTTAGCTTCTTATCCAGTATAAGGGATGGGGAAGACCATAACCAAATTTCACAATTAGTCTATCACTTTGTATAAATTGTCATTTTGAATGAAATCAACATTTCTTTTCACCTTTTGCGAATATCGCTGGCCCGCAGCCTCCATTAATCTGTGATAGAGCACAAAAAAGCTCAATCTGGTGCTTGCCAGCGAGGATTATCCTGATGTGATCTTGGGTCTGAACATTTCACCTGCGCAGCAGATGATCTACGCTACGTGAACGGGCCGACACGGCCTGTAGCGCATTATGCAACTATTCCATGCCTCCTAATTTTTGTCCAGGAGGGCAGAGATGACTTTGAAGCAAAAGTTGAGCGGATTAAACGCCATGTGGATACGGTTCGCAGGTTAGGAATCAAGCACATGCGTCATGATGTGACGGCATTCACGCATTCACGCTACCTCCAGAGAAGATGGGCATCGATTATCTGGAACCCCACCTGAAATGGATTGGGAAAGGATGCCAGCAGATCGCCGATTATGCGGCCCATTTCGATAACGAGTATGGGAGGAAGTCTAGCAGCAGAGGCTCGCAAATCAGCGAATCGTAAGGCGAGTTTGACCGGGACTATATACATGAAGCAGGCCTGCAACGGAGTATAATCCTGGCTGGCCTTTTTGTGCAGATTCACTGATGAATCGACTGCTGCCCAATACGAAGTGAAATCTACCTGTATCTAGTAAAAATGGATGCTGAAATGGACAAATAGGATGCGAGAGACCAATATCAGTGATTGACAATTTATGGGTTGCGTTTAGTATTAAACTGAAGGATAAATTTTATGGTGATCATCACCAGCCAAGGGGGATAATATGAACCAAACCACTGTGCCTTATAACGAGATTGAGCCGCAGCTGCAGACCGGAGATATTCTGCTCGCTCACGGTGTAGCCAAGGGAAGTTTGCGCATTGAAGAGCTGGAGCACTGCCCATGGTCACATGTTGCGATGGTCGTACGCGCGCCGAACGATGAAGTGCTCTTATGGGAATCCACATCGCTCGATAATCTGGAGGATTCATGGTTACATGTCAAAAAGTCAGGTCCTCAGATTGTGAAGCTGCGGGATCGATTGTCAACGGATGTTAGTAACCATTATGATACGATGTTTGCGATCCGTCATCTGCATGCTGATCGAACACCTGAAATGTATGAGCAGCTGGATCATTTTATCGAGCAGGTGCATGATGCCGTGTTTCCGGATAAAAAACAGATGTATTGGGAAATCATCGAAGGCAAGTTTGGCATTACATCTTCCTTCCGCGACTTTTTTTGCAGTAAACTGGTGGCGGAAACTTATATCCAATTAAAACTGCTATCCTCAGCTAAGGCACCTAACAGTTACGAACCCAAAGATTTTACGTCGAAGCGACATCTTTCTCTGCTGGGAAATGCTCGATTAAGCGATGAAATTTACATTGATGCAGCGTCGATTCTCACATGAAATGGCGTAAACACGCGGCGGCACTCATTTTTTTTACCTGATCCTGTCTGTGGATTGCCATTCGAAGGTTGCGGCAGCCGAGTCCTCCACTTCGGTGAAGGACGGTGAGTTACAGCTTGCAGAATGGAATTTTGCCACAGATGGGAGTTTGGAGCTGAACGGGAAGTGGGCATTTTATTGGAATCAGCTGCTAGAGCCTGCTGACCTGAAACAGGGAACGATTCCTTCAGTCAGCGCCTACGTGAATGTCCCCGATTATTGGACGAACTATACCTTAAATGGAATGAAACTTCCAGCCGACGGATATGCAACGTTTCGTTTGACGATTAACGGACTTGATTCAGAACAGTCTATTGCACTCAAGCTGCGTAATGCATATTCCTCTTACAACTTGTGGGTGAACGATACCCTGGCAGCTTCGGCCGGAAAACCAGGATCAACGCCTGATTCCACCGTTCCGAAGTACGGTGCATCTTTAGTCGTACCCGTGCAGCCCGACTTGGATGGACGATTAACACTGCTGATACAGGTTGCCAATTTTACGTATCCCAAGGGAGGAATTAATAACGCCTTTGAGCTTGGAGATGCCAAGCAACTGCAACTGGAGAAGTCAAAGGAGCTTGTACGAGACAGTCTTGTCATCGGCTCCCTGCTGGTTATCGCCGTTTATCATATAATCCTTTACATGCTGAGGCGCAACGACGTCACTCCGCTGTACTTCGGATTGTTCTGTATTTGCATTGCAGTTCGAACGATGTTGGTTGGCTCGAGATTTGTACTGGAAGTATTCCCAGCGTTCTCATGGGAATGGTTTGCCAAAGCATCGTATCTAACGATTTACGTCGGCGAGTTCTTTTTGATCTCATATATCTATCACTTGTTTCCTCAATTTCTGTCCCGCAAGGTATGGCGTTTGACGCAGTTATTCACGATGGGCTTAACTGTGCTGGTGCTTACAACCCGTATTCGGGTGTATGATTATTCACTGATCCCGTTTCAGATTTATTCCATAGGGCTTGTCCTGTATGCCGTTTATGCATCCATTCGGCTAGCCAGACAAAGACAAGAAGGGGCTGTCCTTCTCATACTCGGGTTCAGTCTCATCTTCCTGACAGCGGTTAATGATACCTTAAATCGCAATGGAGTCCTGGCCACACCAGCTTTGCTGCAATTCGGCGTACTCGGGTTTGTCTTTTTGCAGGCATTATTGTTGTCCATGAAATTTTCCCGGGCATTTTCCCAGGTGGAGCGTTTATCGGAGCGATTGTTAACGCTGGACAAGCTGAAGGATGAATTCCTGGCAAAAACTTCGCATGAGCTGCGTACTCCGCTCCATGGCATTATCGGTTTAGCGGATGCATTGATTGATGGGAGCTCCGGCAAGCTGCCATCCCCCGTTGTCGATCTGTTGCGGCTAATGAAGGTTAGCGGTCAGCGGCTTGCGCATTTGGTAAACGATATACTGGATTTCTCAAAGCTAAAGCATCAGGAGATTGGCTTGGTCATCGTGACGGTTAACTTGCGTCTGTCCGTAGAGCTGACCCTTCAAGTGCTGAACCCATTGGCCCAGAAGAAAGGGCTCCTATTATCTCACCAATTGCCGGACGATATCTACGTGATGGCAGACGAGAATAGGCTGCAGCAAATATTGCATAATTTAATCGGCAATGCGATTGCATACACGGAAAATGGAACCGTTACTGTCACGGCGAGGAGAATGTATGGACAGGTATCGGTTCAGATAAGCGATACCGGAATCGGGATCGCAGAAGCAGATCAGGTCCGCATCTTTGAATCCTTCGAGCAGGTTGATCCCTTGCATCGATCGCAGCAAGGCGGTACCGGGATTGGACTCTCCATTACTAAGAAGTTAATCGAGCTGCATGATGGCAGCATTGGAGTAACGTCCAGACTTGGTGAAGGATCAACGTTCAGCTTTACACTTCCCTTGACTGGTGAGGGAAAACCGAAGGAATCTCCTCTACCCGTCACAGACTATATCCAGACCGAGTCATTCCCCCATTGGGAGATCGTTCAGACCGAGAGGGAGCCAGCGAACTCTAACATGCAGCTGCCCTCCGTGCTTATCGTGGATGACGATCCGATTAATGTCCAGGTGCTCTTGCAGTTCCTGGGCGGAAAGTATTCACACAGGTCGACATGCAGCGGACAAGAGGCCTTGGAGTGGATCGAGAATGGATATAAACCAGATATCGCGCTGCTGGATGTTATGATGCCGTATGTATCCGGACTTCAGCTAGGAGAAGAAATACGCAAGCATTACAACTCGGGGGAATTGCCTATCCTGTTCCTCAGTGCAAAAAGTCAAATGACGGATCTCGTTGCCGGTTTCGAACACGGCGGCAATGATTATCTTGCCAAACCCGTTGCCAAGCAGGAGCTGTTAGCCCGTCTGGAGCTGCATCTCCAACTGGCACGCTGGAATGCAACGCTGGAACGCGAAGTGGAGGCAAGAACCATAGAGCTTGAGCATTCTTTGGAAGAACGGGCCAGGGCTATGTCGAAGGTTTCCGTTCTGGCAGAGCGGAATCGGATTGCTGGAGATATCCACGATCACGTGGGGCATATTCTTACAGCCAGCGTTGTTCAGCTGGAGGCCGGTTTGAAAATGTCTGCCCATAACGCACCGGAATCAACAGAGAAACTGAAACATGCATCGGACCTGCTCCGCAGAGGACTTCATGAAATGCGGAAATCTGTGCATATGCTTGCCGAGGAGGAGGCTGCCTCTGCAACGTTCCGGAACTCCTTGCTGCAGATTATCAATGACTCCCAGCAATATGCGGAAGTTATAGTGGAGCACAAAATTGAAGTTTCGGATGGCAGTCTCGAGCCGGAGGCTGAGAAGCTGATCCGCCATGCCCTGCAGGAGGGGATCACCAACGGAATACGTCACGGGCAGTGTACAATCTTCCGGTTTGAATTAATAGAGACCGAAGAATCCATTCGGTTTACACTCGAGAATAATGGACTTCCCTTCGAATCCGAACGGCTTGGATTCGGTTTGACTATGATGCGCCAAACTACCCGGCGAAGGGGCGGTACCTTCCAGGTCAGCACGAAGGATGGAGCAGGCTGTATGCTAGTACTCACCATGCCCCGATCCACGCTTAAGGAGTGATCAGATATGTCAAGCATAACCATACTTATTGTAGAGGATCAAACCATTGTTCGTGAGGGCCTGGAGACGATTATCAATCTGGAGCCCGACATGGATGTTGTTGCCACCACGGACAATGGACAGACCGCCTGCGAGCTGGTGGAGCAGCTGCGCCCTCAGCTTGTGTTAATGGACATCGAAATGCCGGTTATGAACGGAATTGCGGCAACACGCCAGATTAAGCAGTCACATCCGGAAACCATCGTGCTGATCCTCACGACGTTCACAGAAGAGGATTTCATTATAGAGTGTCTTGCCAATGGAGCATCGGGATATTTACTTAAGGACTTCTCTTCCAACAAAATCATTACTTCGATCCAAGAGGCGGTCCGCGGCGAGATGATGCTCCCCTCGAAGGTGGCGGCAAAATTAGCAGCCCGGTTAAGGACAACCGGAGCTCCTCAGTTTCCGGCACAACATTATAATCTGACACCACGAGAGTTACAGATTGCAAAGCTGATGACGGAATATAAGAATAATCGGGAAATCGCCGATATGTTATATATCACGGAAGGAACGGTTCGGAACTACATTAGCGTTATCTATGAGAAAATCGGCATGAATGATCGGACCAAGGCCATTCCACTGCTTAAACATGCTCTTAGAGATTTTGATTGACATTTTTTTGATCTTCAAGAACACCGCTTTCTATGGAAAGTGGTGTTTTTTTTGTCATGCATATCTACGAGTATAGGGTTTGATCGTCGTTTGGAACAGTTACTCCTGTCATATAAAAGTCATATAAGGATCATACAAATGTCATGCCTTTTGTCATGTAATGGTCATACCAATTGGCCCCCTCATTACTTATAGTAGTTATGCGAGGGAAATACGTTGAAACTGAACAAGATGGCGTTGGTGACGCCATCTTGTTCTTTGTTTTATCAGAATTCATTGCATTTGAGCTCAGTGAGGTTTTACTTTCGGGGAAAACTGATATAATATATAACGTGGATAATGATTATCCGCTTTAAGCATAAATTGAGAAACTGCAATTTGAGTCATGCTACTTACCTAAAATCGAGGTGCTGTTCATGCATATGAAAACAGGGGTGGAACAGTCGGTGTATGCTCTGGTCCTGCTCAACATGCTGCCCGACAAAGCGGTGCTGCCTGGAGAAGCGATTAGCCAACAGCTTGGAGCATCGGCAACCTATTTTCAAAAACTGTTAAGAAAGCTGGTCACAGCCGACATTATTACGTCTGTGCCTGGCATTAAAGGTGGCTTCAGGTTAAAGAAGAAGCCTGAAGATATTCGTGTTTATGATGTTTACCTCGCGGTGGAAGGACAGCAGTCGCTGTATTCATCCCACGGAATTCTGGTGGACATGCTGGATTTGGAAAAGGAAGAAAGCTGCTGCCTGTTAACGAATTTGATGGAAGAAGCTGAATCCTCCTGGAAAGCTGTATTGAAGCGGGAGACCATTGCTTCGCTGTCGGAGGAGATGTGTGGTGAACGCTTTAAGGACAAAGTGGCAGGTTTGGAGGAATGGATTAACAACAAAATGGTCGTCTAACCGAAGAAGGGGATGGAATTAGCATGAGATTAAGCGTATTGGATCAGGCTCCGGTGACAAGTGGCAATACAGCGGAGGGTGCCTTGAATAAAGCAGAAGAACTGGCTGTCTTGGCCGATGAACTGGGATACAGCCGAATGTGGATGGCAGAGCACCATGGCGGTAATACCTTTGCCAGTTCAGCACCGGAAGTAACGGCAGCCCGGCTGGCCGCCAGAACGAATCGTATTCGAATCGGCACCGGCGGCGTGATGATGATGCATTATTCTCCGCTCAAGCTGGCGGAAGTGTTTAAAACGCTAAGTGCTTTTTCCCCGGGCAGAATTGATTTCGGCGTCGGACGGGCTCCCGGCGGCGATACAAGTGCCATGTATGCACTGTCTGAAGGGCGCCAGTTAATGCTGCATAACATGTATGACAAACTCGGTATTACGATGCAGCTGCTTCAAGACCAGATTCCGGAAGATGAGCTGTATACGAAGAATCTCGCGGCTCCAACAGATGTAGCACTCCCGGAGGTGTGGCTGCTCGGCTCCAGCGGCAATAGTGCACTCAAAGCTGCGCAGATGGGAGTGGGGTATTCCTTCGCACAATTCTTCAACGGTGCGATGAGTAATGAGATATTGGACCATTACCGGGATAACTACCAGCCTTCTGTCTTCATGGACAAGCCGGAGATTAATGTATCCTATATGGTGACTACAGCTGAAACGAAGGAAGAAGCCGAGTATGAGGCGTTACCGCAGGATATCTTTCGCCTGATGATGAGTAAAGGCAGAATTACTCAAGTGCTGACACCCGAGCAGGCTCAAGAGGTATCCTTAACGGAAATCGACCGGATGGCCATCGCAGAAGGGCGCAAGATCCATCTGGTTGGGGCGGTTAAAGACATCGCCGTACGCTTGCAGGAAGAACAAGCCCAGTACGGATTCCAGGAAGCGATGATATGCAGCATTCCCCATTCGCAGGAGAAACGGCTTGAGGTATATCGGCTGCTGGCTCGCGAACTGCTGGGCTCGTGATAGATTTCATCAAATCAAACGCCAAGTCCTCGACTGAAGAGACTTGGCGTTTTTTTCATGCATTTGTGTTGTAGGCAACAGGTTGGAAGCAGATGCAGGAGAGCAACTTTGTTTGCGTGTGGAGCGTTAAAAGGTAAGGAACGTATTCGCTTAAATTATGAAGAAGTTAGGAGAAGCCATGCCTTTTACATTTGCTCATCCTGTCATTACCATGCCCTGGTGGAGGAAAAAATCACTGCCAGTGTCTGCTCTCGTAATCGGCTGCATGGCACCGGATTTCGAGTATTTTATCCGGTTTCGAGCG
This sequence comes from Paenibacillus sp. Cedars, assembly GCF_003184205.1. NCBI lineage: Bacteria > Bacillati > Bacillota > Bacilli > Caryophanales > Paenibacillaceae > Paenibacillus > Paenibacillus sp. Cedars. Next base: position 2,810,395 of record NZ_CP020866.1, on the reverse strand, counting down.
GCTTCGGTATGGAGCCACGAGGGCTTAGGCGTTATTTTGTTCAATCTGCCCATGATTGTGCTGCTATACCTGTTGTTTGAATGTGTCGCAAGACCGGTTCTACACGTGTATTTACCTTCATGGTTCCCATATCGCTGGAGTAGGGAAGGGAAGCTGCCCATATCATTAAAAGGCTGGCTCCTCGTTCTCGTCATGGGAATGACAGGTGTTGCCACACATTTGCTGTGGGATCAGTTTACGCACAAGGGAGCATGGCTCGTCAATCATATTCCCTTGCTTACACAAACAATTCAAATGGGATCTATACATATCCCGGTGTATAAGCTGTGCCAGCATGGCAGCACCCTCCTCGGTTTGGGTCTGATCGTATGGTGGATTCATCGCCATTTGTACGTAATGCCTGAGAAAAGGAAATATCAGCATCCGATTTTACCATTTTGGTGTGTGTGGGCAGCAATCTTTATCGTCATGATGGTTATGGCGATGATTACGGTGGTGGATGGAGATGGCTTGGCATTTATATTGCAGTTAGTCGTACCGGCGATCAGCAGTTTCTTGCTGGCCTTGCTTATGACATGTCTTGTTTTTTGGAGTAGAGCTAGATAGAATTAGCAAATAACTGCAGAGAGCCCTTTCTGTCCATGACGCCTCAGGACGGTGAAGGGAAATGGAGCCGCTACAGTCTGTACTTGGCCGCGATGGGTGTAATCAGATCAAAATACCGGAGCTGTGCATGGACTCTTGTCACGAAAACTATAAAAGCGTAGTTTGCCTAACAACATTTTCATATTGGAATCATAATTTATGGTAAGGCAGGGAAGTGGGAGGTATGTAGTATGGGCCAAGGAACGCAGGGCAAAAATCAAAAAAACCAGCAAGCAACTTCGAATACGGCTACGCTTAAACAATTAGCATTTATTGCGGCACTTCTAGTGCTAATCGCCGCAGGCATAGGCCTTTATATAGCATATGATGACTTGACCTCGGAAGACAACGTGGAAATTATCATATAACAGCGAAATCAGGAATTATCTGAAACTATCAAAAACTTGCGATACACATATATGATCTGATCTGTGACCCTTATCTCTAACTCCTCACGAGCCATAAATGGATCCTCACAATTAGCTGGAAATGGTGATGTAGATGGAGCAAGGCCGCGCATATTGGAACAGCATACGGCCAGTCGTCTTGCATACAAGCATGGCTGTATTTAGCAATATTCAGAAAGGGACCTTTCCTTATTGTTTCATGAAAAAAAGCCAGCTTGTTCTGCGTCGATGAACTGCACCCCCAAAAGTTAGACACGGTTATTTCATTAGGCAGCTTTCTCAAAATGAGTTCGGTACTGTACCGGACTCATTTTTAATTTTGCCTTTAACCGTTTGGTATTGTAGTATTCCATATATTTTTTTAGTTCTTCCTTAAAATGTTCCACACATTCAAACTCTTTGTAGTACAGAAACTCCGACTTGAGAATGCCGAAGAAATTCTCTATGACGGCATTGTCGTAACAATTCCCTTTTCGTGACATGCTTTGGAGAATGCCTCTCGACTTAAGTGCATGCCGATACGACTTCATTTGGTAATGCCATCCTTGATCAGAATGAAGGAGAAGATGGTGTTCTTCCGGCAGACGTTTCAGTCCTGCATCCAGCATCTGAGATACCAGAGAATAGGTTGGTCGTGAATCCAGGGTATAGGTGATAATTTCCCCGTTGAATAAGTCCAAAATGGGCGATAGATACAGCTTTTCTCCAAATAACTTAAATTCCGTAATGTCCGTCACCCATTTCTCATTTGGCGCCCCAGCCGTGAACTGGCGGTCCAGATGATTCGGTGCAATCTTGCCGACGCTCCCTTTATATGACTTATACTTTTTCACGCGAACCAGGCATGTAAGACCCATTTTCTTCATGAGTCTCTGAACCTTTTTGTGGTTAACTTTCCACCCACGGACTGTCAGTTCATCACGAATACGGCGATATCCGTACCGTCCGTCATGTTCCACGTAAATGGATTGAATTTCAGCTCTCAACTCGGTATTCGGATCTGGTTGGTTCATACACTTTATAAGGTTGTAATAGGTGCTTCGCGGGACACCAGCCACCTGTACGAGTGCCTTCACCGGATATTTATGCCTTAGTTGCCAGACGGCTTGTGCTTTGTCTTGTTTGGTGATTTTTCCTTGTTTCGAACTAAGGCATTCAACTTTTTTAGATACTCATTTTCCATTTCAAGCTGTTTGATACGTTCTTCAAGTGCTTCGACAGACCCTTCAACTACGGATCGTTTGGTAGACGAATTGGGGTTTTTCTTCATGGATGGACGCCCCTTCTTTTTTGGCTCAAGGGCTTCTAAACCGCCTGTCTCCATCTTTCTCTGCCAGGAATACAACATGGAGAAGTCCGGAAGCTTAAACAAAGCAGCGGTATCCATGAGAGAAGCGTCTGATTGAGCCATATGATTGAGTACGTCCAGTTTAAAGCTTGCCGGATAATTTGTATAGCCGTTAGTAAAGGCAGTCTCACCATGTATCTCATAAAGCTTCAACCAATATTGGAATTGAGACTTGGTTACACGCATTTGATTTGCGTATTCTGTTTGAGATAGAAGATCAGAGTCATACCCTTGAATTAATGCCAATTTGCTATCCTTCGTAAATTTAGTCATAAAAAACTGCACCTCCAACTGTTAGATATGTCTAACAAATGGGGTGCAGTTCAGTCGATGCTGAATATGGCTGGCTTTTTTTGTTTTGCTGTAAAACTCAGGCGACCCTAATCCCGACGCGGCAGCAGTTTCATGCCGACATGGTCCAAATGAATATCAACTTGAACGACAGCCAATGAGTCCTCATCTATAATGAGAGGCGAGGTTTGCTTCAGTTTTTTCCACAGACCCGGTTCTCGTTTAAACAGAATGTGCTCAAGGCTATAAATGTCAGTTTTCGCTTTCAGCCCATTTCTGAAGGTATCGATGATCTCTTGCCTTACAATCTTTGCGGCTTCCCGTTCATAGTCGCTCTTGGTGAAATCGACAAGCGCTTCAACGACGTTTCCGTCTAATTTAACATGGAGTTCGTATTTAGGCTCCCCATTTACGATCTTTAACTCCTTGCGAATCTTGGGCGATTGAAGAACCACGACTCCAGCATAGTCTTCATCATTCATGATCAGAACGGGTGAACGTTTCGTGTTGGCCTGTACCCAGCGTAATCCGTTAAGTTTATCGTTGGTCAAGATCGCACTCATGGTGTCCTTGACGATGGTAAATACACCGTCAACACGCAATTTGGGATTAGGTTTTCTGTCCTTCTCCCAGGTTTTCTGATCCACGGTAAGGTTAGGAAGCAAGGCCGTGCAGGCAGGCTCGGTCATGACAGCCAAAAAATCGAAGTACCGAAGGGGAACGATATACGATTTCTGTTTATACTCCTCCAATGGTTCATGGGACAACGTGCTCAAGGGGGAGAGATTGAAAAATGCCGGTGCCGTCAAGAGATCCTCAATGGACTCCCGAGTCCCGAACACCCACGGTGTCAGACGGACTTCCTGATACCGGGCGATGGTATCGAGTTGCGAAATGATCTGGGTTTTCAGTACTTTTTCACTGATAATGATACTGGAAATGTGACTCCAGATGGTCCGCTGCTGAGCGGTATCGTACAGTTGATTGATGGCCATATCCAAGGTTTTGCCTCGCGACGTGGAGGTCCAAACTTGTGCGGGTTTCCCGGAGTTTCCGGTCTCTGTCTTGGCAACGGACGTGAAATCCGCCATCTGGGTATACACAACGAAATGCCCATCCTCATAATCGATGCCAATGGCCGTAATATAATTCATGTCCTGAATTTCTTTGATGTCCCAGCAACCGGAGAGGACGTTTAACGTTAGGAGGACCAACATGATTTTTACTAAGAAGCGGATACAGGTCGTCATCTCATGATCCATCCCCTTCTTTCGATGTACCATCTATCGGATTAAGCATTTCAGGTCTCCTCTTGCTATAAAACCAAGGCTTCTTAAGAATGGCGCTTACCACATCCTTCGGCGTTAACGGTGACAAGGGGGCAAGATACGGAAGGCCAAAGGATTCCAATACGGAGAGATAAGCGATGATGCTCATCATCCCTATGAAAAAACCGAGCGTCCCGAGCAAAGAGGACCATGCAAGCACGTACAGTCGAATGACACTAACGGTTCCGCTTAGCGTCTGATTGACCAAGGTAAACGTAGCGACGGCAGTCGTGGCTGAAACGACAAGCATCGTAGGTGATGTAAGACCCGCCCGTATTGCAGCGTCACCAATAATCAACCCTCCAAGAACGGCAATTGTCTGTCCGACCGCCTTGGGGAGGCGGATTCCCGCTTCCCGGAACAGCTCGAACATGCCCAGCATAATCAATATTTCCATAGGGCCGGAGAAGGGGAGGCCGAATCTGGAATTGGTTACCGTAGCAAGTAGCGGGAAAGGCAGCTGGTCCATGTTATAACTGGTCAATGCGATCCAAAAACCAGGCAGGAATATGGCGATGAGCAGACCGAATAACCGAAGCAACCGTTCGAATGTGACAAAATAAAACGGGAAATACGAATCTTCGGGGGATTTTAACAGCTCAATGAGATTACACGGACCGATGATGGCCATCGGCGACCCGTCAACCAAAAAAACAAATCGCCCGCGAAGCAAGCATTCAACCACGAAATCGGGTCTTCCGATATAATCAACGAGCGGAAACAGGGACAGTGATGACTTACAGATGCCTTCCTCCAACTGACCGCTGGTGACCAGAGCATCGACTTTAAGTTCATCCAGGCGTTTCTTGGCTTCCTGGATAAACTCCGGACGCACAATATCGGAAATATAAAGGAGCGATACTTTGGTTTGACTGCGGACCCCGACGACCGACCGCTCATGATGCAGCGAGGCGGTGCGCAGCCTTTTGCGGATGAGTGCCACATTGGTGCTAATATCTTCGGTAAACCCGTCCCGCGCACCCTTGATGGCGACCTCAGTGTTGGACTCCTCCGGCTGTCTCTTCGGCATCTTGGCAATGTCGATGGAGTAAAAACATTGATGGGTTGAAAAGAACAGAATCAGACGTCCCGCAAACAATTGCTTCATCACTTCGACATGCTGCTCCACCCGGTTCCATTCCATCGACTTATCCAGCATGTTGGAAAGCTCATCCCACTCCGATGAGTCCCCCAGCTTATGCTCCAGATTCGGGAGTACATACTGCGTAAGGACCATCGAATTGATCATTCCTTCGCAATAGAGGAGGAGAACAGGAACCGCTCCTTTGTCCTTACCGGGGTATGAGGTGATGATGACATCGGCGGAAGAGGAAAACATGGCACGCAAAGATTCTTCATTCAATGATTCCAGATCAGCTTTTTCCTCATCTGCTGTCGCTTCTGGAGCTGATTTCACTTCTTCTCCGCTTGCTTTAGGTTGACGCTGGAGCATTCGATTTCGGATTCTATGGTGCTTCATGTTTTCTGACCTCCCTTGTTCTTAGCTTTAAATGAAACAGCGACAGCAATGACTAGCGTTAAGGATGCAACGAAACAGAGGAAAGCCAGCGAATATTTTCCCAGGACGAATAATTCGATCTGTCTATCAATTGTAGAATTCAGAGTCAGTATGGATAGGATAACCCCGAGCACTAACAACGTCCAAGCCCGGTGTTTTGGCTTCTTGAGATCCATGCCGTCGGTGATAATGAACAGAAACAGGGAGATTCGGATGAGTGTACCCGAGATCCACTGATACAATGCCAAGAAGTCGACATGCGTTATATATTTCGTGATCGTGACGAGCATCCACTGATCGTATGCCGGATAGCGTGCCTGCATGGCAGGAATTGGTCCAAATGTGGCGATCGCTCCCATTAACGGGCCGAGTGTTAATCCACCTAACAGCAGTGACAGTAACACGATATAAAAATAATTCATCCTGCGTTTCATATGATGCTGAAAGAAAATCAGGACAATCATCTCCATAAAGCCGGCTGCCGCAATGACCATGCTGTTCAGCGTGGGAGTATAGCCCTCGACAAATAGCGGCGTTAACAAGGAATAATCTTTGTACTCCAGATTGGATACAGCCACAAAATGTCCCAATAACCATACGAAGGGCAGCAGAATTCCGGATATGATGGCTATCGAACGAATTCCGTTATAGGCCACATATACACATAACAGTACAAGGACCAACGAAACAACCGTTTTGGGAGTTTGAGGCAAGTATGTGACCCTGATCCACGTTGTGGTTTCTCTTAATATGACCATCGCCATCACAAAAAAGTAGAAGCTCGAGATGGTAATGAATATTCGGCCAACCGTCTTACCAAAATGCTCTTGAAACCAGGCAAATATGGATTGGTTGTGGGTTCGCTTCATGATGAAGTAGAGAATATACACCCAGCCGATGTGAAGAATCATGGTCACAATCGTGCCCATCCATGCATCGCGGCTTGCGGCTTGTAGCAGCAGCGGGATCAAGATGACATGGTTGGTAATCCCTAAGGAAAGCAGCATGATAAAGAAAACGTCAATGATGGATATCTTTTTGCTAGTGGGCATTATACTAGTCTCCATATGGGGGAATACATGCTAATTCAATACAGTGAGTATTTACCATTTGCTGAAATTTATGTACGCTACGCTGGATGAGTATTCTTATCACGACAGGTATGAGATCCAATACGAACCAGTATCTGCTTGCTCAGTGAATATGACGGATGGTTCATTTCTGAGCAACGACATGCCTTATGTCGAATGTGTGTGGTTTTTGCGATTACCCAAGAAATAATTATTGGAATCATGGGCTACAACCTGGCTGGGCAAAAAAAGAAACAGGCACGCTTGCATCGCGCCTGTACATTGAGCATCTCAAACCAGATCACAGTTCCATCAGAAAGGGCACTGAATGGATGGAATCATACTATTAAGGAGGACATTACATCAATAGTTAATGTAATTAAATATTATAATTAATGCGATTAAACATTTATAGTTAACGTGATTAATTAAATGTAATTAATGATATTAAGTATATATCCGAAAATGCCGTTGCCATCATGTTTGGCAGGTGTGTATCGTAATAAGCACCATGTACAAAAGGCGTCGTAACCCGATTTCTCAGGTTAGGACGCCTCTATGAATTTTCCTGAGTGCTAGTAAGCCATTATCTACTTGGCAGCGGGCAAGTTGTAGCTTTCTCGTATTAAGGAGAAATAATGATCGGCACGGACCACTTTGAAATCCGTTCCGAGCTGCTCGGTAAGCGCCAGTGCATCGGATGGGGTCATGCTCCATGCGAGCAAGCCGAAGGAAATAAACAGCGGCGATTTGCCGTCCCAATTCGCTTTCGCTTCTTGAAGGACCTTTAATCCGTCTTGCGCCGTGCTAATGCCGCGAATCGTAGAGACGGGCATGCTCCCGCCAAGGATTTCTATGCCATAGTTGTCTTCATAGCTAATGAAAAGTCCGGGCGCCTTATAATCCTTCTCGTAAGCGGATGCTTTAAACGGGGTGAGCGGGATGTTCTGACCGTCAACCCGATTCAGCACGTAAGGGATCGTCATTCCTGTCTTTTTCAAATATTGTTCTGTCTGCTGCAGGAATGGCCGGAAGCTTGCATCAGGCCACGGACCCGGATAGAAGTAGCCGGCACCGGAAGGTCCTGCAATCAGCAGATCGTTCTCGGTTGCCGTGTTCAGATAATAATTCAATATCGCAGGGGCACCCTCGTAGAGCAGCGGGCTGGAAGTCCAGTTAATCGGAACTTTGCCTCTGGCCGGATCATCCCACATCACGCGCATGCGATGCTGATTATACTGAAAATTATCGCCTTCGGTAAAGGTATAGGTCACATAGATTTTGTTCTCAAGGGCGGGCCTGGGAGGCGTTTTCGCCAATTTTAAATTCGGCTTGGTTCCCGAGAAAACAGTCAGATTGCTGAACCAATCCGCCGCCAGAACATAAACGCCATAACGGGACGCAATCTCGACCGAGCTGAACTCGCCTTCTACATCATTGCTGAACCAGCCGAGATAAGGGGTACCCGGTTTGACATCAGACATGATTTTCTCGAAGAGCGCTTTCTGCTCAGGCACGTTGGAATCCAGCCAGAATACCATTGCTTTATTGGCGACAGCGTAATCTCTTAAATACGCATAAGGTTCACGCTGCTCGGCGGAGGGTGGCTGAATATTCCCGGCTGAAACCTTGTACTGGTTCCACATATCCACTTCGGCGGTCAAGCTCTTCGTTCCGGCAGGATGGGAGAATTTATATACAAAATAATTGCCGTTGTCGGCGAAGCGGTGACCGCCTTGACCTTCGGCAAATTTGGAATTCTGTCTGTCATAGAGATAGGCTTCTTCTTCCGGGGTTCCCGCAATGAAGTGCGCAATCTCTGTGCCATCAGCTTTGACCGTTACTTCGTGTACCGCAGGCCCCCAACCATCCTGGGTGAAGGCATCATCAAAGCGAAGATAAACTGCTGATGTTCCCAGGTGAGAGGACAGGTCGAGTGAATACGTATTCCGATTGCTTGCATCCCGAACCTGCTCCTTCTCCTCGGCAATCGTAACAAATGATTCAGGAAGACCTGGAGGAATGCGAATCGCTGTATCCGGATCAAGTCCGATTAACATCTGATGTGTCGTCTGCTTCCACAGGTTCTCATACTGCCAGGTGTAAGCGTCAATCCGATTATTGAATTGACCTCGCAGATCATCAAGGATCTTCAGTTTATACGGAGCTTTCGACAATTTGACGGCCAGCTCCGGGCTGGCAACCACGGCATTCTTCAGTCCTGCGAGCGTGGTAGCGACATTAATCGTATCAGGTACCTCAGGATCATATACAATCATGCCTTTGGCTTCGCTGCGATAAGCAGAGAACACTTCCCAATAATCTGGATGAAGCGTGTAAGGCACGTCCATATCCTCAAGCCAGGTCCATTTGCCTTCTTCCTGGGATTCAATCAGATAGATTCGGGGTTGTTCCCTGTTAACGATTCCCTGCAAGGTTCCTAGCAGCAATTTGACATCACCTGGCGCATCATAAATATCGGCAACGTCCAGGTGCTTCGGCTTCTTGAAACTTGGCAGTTCGCGTTTTGTGGAGCCGTCAGGTTTAGCGGATTGTACATCCGCATCGGAAGCGTAGGCTGCGCCAGCTGTTAAAGAAAAAGCGCAGAGGAAGGCTAAACAGAGAAGCGTGAATCTACGAGCCATGGCGAATTCACTCCTTGTTATGGTTCAAAATTGGAGCGTGTGTATCTGCAACATCTGTCCTCCTTTTGCGGCCGGTTGGCCATGTAACACATCGCATCACAACACATATTAAATATATACAAATATAACTTTTCAAGGGATTCGACAAAACTTCCTACCGTTCTTGGGAATCAGTCATTTATAAAAAAGAGCATGATAACGAGGTTATGACGTTTCTAAATGCGGATATGCTCACGCTTGTTTATTGCGCTTGTATGTGTAAGGATATATTATATATTTCAAATATTATGAATGAATTGGTGATGTGATTAGAATGAGTGCAAATGATCGTATTCCGTTGTATCAACAAATCCAGGACTATATCAGACACGTTATAGCATCAGAAAATATGAAGCCCGGTGATCGCATACCGACAGAGAAGGAACTGATGGATCAGTTCCATGTCAGTAAAATCACGGTGGCGAATGCCTTAACGGGATTAGCGAATGAAAAATTGATTGCTCGCGTACCGGGCAAAGGCAGTTTTGTAGCGGAAGAAGCGGATATCCCGCCGGCGACATCAACGGCCGTGGTTGCGATTAAGGGGAGGGAAGGAACAACAACCGGATTGGTTGGCGTGATTATGCCCACCATCCATGATTATTTTGCCATCAGGCTCATTGACGGCATTGAGCAAGCTCTGAATGAGAAAGGCTATCGCAGCATGATCATGTTGACCGACGGGAAGCTTGATAAGGAAAAGAACGCCATTAAAGAACTGAAAGCGCTGGGCGCAGAAGGACTGCTTATCTTCCCGGTTGATGAGGAGAATTATAACGAAGAGATACTCGGCATGAAGTTATCCGGTTTTCCGTTTATACTCATGGACCGGTATTTGCCCGGAGTCGAGACACATTATATTGCGGCCGATGGAAGAATCGGCACAAGGCTCGCGGTTGAGCATCTGTGGGAGCTTGGTCACCGGGATATTGCCATCTGCTCGGATTCTCCGCTTCAAACCGTCACGGTACAGGAGCGGATCGAAGGGTATATGGACGGATTGAAAGACAAGGGCGCGCTAATCAATCCAGCTCATATGATTACGGACTTCAAGCCGCTCAGCGTGCTGAAGGATGCGGAAGCCCACCCCTTATACCGCTATATCCGAAACAGAATGGTGACGGCATACATATCGCTTAACGGAAGATTGGGTGTGCAGATCTATCAGATGGCGAAGCAAGCGGGACTAGGCGTACCGGAAGATGTATCGATTGTAAGCTTCGATGACCCCACTTCCATCGTGGAGGAATTCAGCATCTTTACACATGTTAAGCAATTCGAGCGGGATATGGGATACCGGGCGGCCAGCAAGCTGCTGGACATATTGCGTGATCAAGGAGAAATGAAGAGTTACAGCAAAGTGTTGATCGAACCCGAACTGGTGATACGTCAAACCTCGGGGACCGTTCCCAAAACCTGATATGCTCGAAGAAGAAAAGCCTTTTCCGTATAAAAGCGGAGAAGGCTTTTTTCATGCTGATACAAAAAAACATATTGAATATATTAATATTATATATTATATTCTAGAAAATGATGGATAATATACACGCAACCCATATCCAACACGAGCAGGGAGGCTAAGCATGTGACAAGAGATCGAAAGGAAGAACGGACCGGATTTCAGGAATCGGCTGCGTATCATCCCGATTATGATCTGCAGACCGACTTTGTGATGGTCTACGGGATTGATGATACGATGCCGGAACGTATTCAGACATGGAAGGAAAAAGGATACGTCGTCCATCTGATGACAGGAGTCGCTTGGGGAACATACAACAGCTACCTGGATGGCGAGGTTGATGGCCGTTCGCATTGGGATGAAGCCCAAACGGACCGTCACGGGGAGATGATCCTTCACGGCGATCAGCCGCTTATTCCTTACATGGTGCCCACCATTTCCTTCGCCCGCTATATAGCAGATCGAATACGCATTGCCGTTGATGCCGGCGTGGAGGCCATCCATCTGGAGGAGCCTGAATTCTGGGTGAACGGGGGATATTCAGAGGCTTTCAAACGGGAGTGGCAGTTGTATTACAAAGAACCGTGGATTCCGCCTCACGCATCGCCTGATGCACAATATCGGGCTTCGAAATTGAAAGCGTATTTATATACCCGCGTTCTGGACCGCTTATGTGCCGAGATGAAGGATTATGCGTTAAGACGCTACGGCCGCGTGCTTCGGTTCTATGTCCCGACCCATAGCTTGATCAATTACACGCAGTGGCGAATTGTCAGTCCCCAATCCGGGCTCCTTGAGCTTCCATCCATCGACGGCTATATCGCCCAAATCTGGACGGGTACATCGAGGACCCCCAATGTGTATGAAGGGGTGCGCAAGGAACGCACTTTTGAAACCGCTTACCTTGAATACGGCATCATGCAGGAGCTGGTGCGGGGAACGGATCGGCGCATGTGGTTCTTGCATGATCCGATCGAAGATAATCCGAATCACACCTGGACGGATTACAAACAGAACTATTTGAAGACCGTTGTTGCCTCGCTTCTGCATCCGGGTGTCGCCCATTACGAAGTCTCACCTTGGCCGCGAAGAATCTTTAAAGGAACTTATCCATCTGATCATGGCTCTGGCAAGGAGCATATCCCGGCTGACTATGCAACAACGCTACTGCAGGTCATGCACACGCTCGGCAATATGGACCAGGATGTGATTGAAACAGAAGGCGATTCGTTACAAGTGGGTGTTCTGATCGCAGACTCTGCAATGTTTCAGCGGATGAAGCCCGACCCGAAAGCACCCGAAGCCGGTCAATACGATGGAACGGATCCTGAGGGGTTCCAGGAGAATGGCGATACGGAGCTGCTGGATTTCTCCCCTTTTTACGGTCTTGCGCTGCCGCTGCTGAAACACGGAATTCCGGTTCGTCCGCTCCAGCTCGATAATGTGAGGCGGTATCCGGGTTACCTGGCATCCTACCGCGCGCTTGTGCTGAGTTATGAATTCATCAAGCCGGAGTATCCGGACATTCATTATGCACTTGCGCAGTGGGTGCACGATGGCGGGGCGTTAATCTACGTCGGCGATGACAGTGACCCTTATCACGGCATTCGTGGATGGTGGAACTATAACGGCAAGGACAGCAAAGTGGGAGATAACGAAACGACGTACATCTCCCCTCGAGCGCATTTGTTTGAACAGCTTGGCCTTGAGGGGATGGGAGAGGGCGTTCATCGGATAGGAAAAGGAGCGGTTTGCTGGCTGGAGGAGCATCCGGCAAGCTTCTCCCTATCCAAGACAGGGGCTGACCGCCTGCGCCAGTCCGTGAAAGAAACACTTCAGACCCTTCACGGGCCAGATCTCCAATGGCATCCGAAGCCGTATTTTAAGATCAAACGTGGGCCTTACATTATCGCCTCTGCGCTGGATGAATCGGTCAACGATGAACGGCTGGTCATTCCAGGCCCGGTTGTTGACTTGTTTGACTCGAAACTGCCTGTTCTGCGCCAGGTGGCTTTGAATGCCGGAGAACAAGCACTGCTCTATGATGTTGAAGCCGGACGTCCACCAGTTGGGGAAGTATTCGTCATGGCTGCTTCCTCCCGCATAGAAGGTCTGTCCAAATCCGCCGCAGGATTCCGATTTGTAGCAAAAGGTCCGGCCAACATGCAGGCAGCAGCGCGGCTGTATTGTCCGGCCGAACCGATATCCGCCCACTATGTGGTCCAAGATCAAGCGATACCTGCGATCTGGGAGTGGGATCCAGAGTCGAGGACGGTGCTTCTTCGATACGAGCATGGGAACGAGAACAATGCAGAGCTTCATGTCAATTGGGCTCCTAACTCCTGATCCTGCAACAGATTGATGTAATAGAGAGGAGTTGATCATCATGCCATACGAACCGATCAGACGAGAGCCGTTAAAACAGATGTTGGATAAACTTCGGGAGGCCATTTATAAGCCGGTTGCCGAGTTGGACGTGACGGCATGGGTGACTCCCGAGCCGGTAACTTACGAAGAGCGAATGTCCGGCACGGAAGTTACACTCGCTCATGGAGAGCGATGGGGATTGTTGTGGGACTGTGCCTGGTTTCGATTTTCAGGCAGGATTCCGGAAGCTAGCCCAAGCGAAAACGTTGTCCTGCTGCTGGATGTGAGCGGTGAGCTGTGTTTGGTCGATCAAGAAGGATCACCTGTACAAGGATTGACCACCGTTAATTCTGAATTCGATTTTTCATTAGGGCTCCCCGGCAAGCGTGTTGTCCAGCTTCATGAGATGTTTATGAACGGGCAGGAAATTGAAGTGTGGGCTGATGGGGGCAATAACGATTTATTCGGTAACTACCGGGGAGGAACGTTGAAAGAGGCAATGATTGCGATCAGCCGGGAGGATATCCGAAGCCTCTACTACGATACGGAGGTGCTCTTGGAAACGGCAGAGCAGCTTCCTGACGGAAGCGCCCGCAAGGAGAGGATGTATCAGACGCTCTATGACGTCTCTATGCTGCTGGCAGAGTTTTCAGAAGAGCGCTTAGAGCAAGCGAAAAAACGATTGGGTGAGCAGCTGAGCTTGCAGGGAGGAGATCATGTCCTCACCATCAGCGCCGTTGGCCATGCACATATCGATTTAGCCTGGTTATGGCCGATCCGGGAGACGATCCGTAAAGGAGCCAGAACGTTCTCAACCGCGCTGCGCATGATGGAACGCTATCCTGATTATGTGTTCGGCGCAAGCCAGCCCCAACTGTATGAGTGGATCAAACAGCGTTATCCCAAGCTGTATGCCCAGATCAAGGAGCGGGTACGCGAAGGCAGATGGGAACCCCAAGGTGCCATGTGGGTGGAGTCGGATACCAATGTACCCGGGGGCGAATCTCTGGTGCGCCAGATTTTATACGGCAAACGTTACTTTCAGCAGGAATTCGGGCTGGAGATGAAGTCGCTCTGGATGCCGGACGTGTTCGGATACTCCGCCAGCTTGCCTCAAATATTGAAGAAATCCGGCGTCGATTACATGATGACCCAGAAGCTTTCCTGGAGCGAATACAATCGGTATCCGCACCATTCCTTTCTGTGGGAGGGGATCGACGGCTCGGCCGTATTGACGCATATGCCGCCCGAGGATACCTACAACAGTCCGGCGGCTCCGCGTTCCATCGTGAAGGCAGAGCGAGAGTACTTGGATAAAAATGTATCCGGTCATGCGCTGATGCTCTTCGGGATCGGAGACGGTGGCGGTGGTCCCGGTGAGGAGCATCTGGAGCGGCTGTCACGAGAGAAGAACCTGCTTGGCCTGTCCCCCGTCACGCAGGAGCCTTCGTGGAAATTCTTCGAACGGCTGAATAAAGAGCGGGCGAGATTCCAGACTTGGCGCGGCGAGCTTTATCTGGAGAAGCATCAAGGTACCCTCACCAGTCAGGCTAGAAGCAAGCGGTATAACCGCAAGATGGAGAAAGCGCTGCGCGAATTGGAGTTCGCCTCCGTATTGGCGGCCGCCCGGTTAGGACGGTCTTATCCATCCGAGCTGCTGGAGACGATCTGGAAGGAAGTGCTTCTCTATCAGTTCCATGACATCCTTCCGGGCTCTTCCATCCAGCGTGTGTACGATGAGTCGCTCATACGGTATGAGGAACTATTACAGCAGACAGAAGCCATGATCACGGACACCTACAGCTTTTTAGCCGATCACATTACATCTCAAGTTGATGGCTCCGCAAGGATCGTGGTATTCAATTCACTGCCTTGGACACGAGAGGAATGGCTTCACATGGAAGGACGATGGCGCAAAGTGCGGGTTCCGTCTATGGGCTATACCGTGATCGCAGATGGAGTTGATCTAAGCTCAGAGGATGAAGCAGCGTCCAGCATTGAGATGGTTCCGGAAACCTGGGATTCGGGAATACGTGTTACAGCTGAAGGACACAGCATAGAGAGCGATACCTTTATCGTGCAATTTGATCAAAACGGTGCCATCCTCTCGATTCTGGATAAAGCCGAGGCTCGTGAAGTCATCCCGCAAGGCCGTCTGGGCAATGACCTTCGCGTCTATCATGACAATGGGGACGCTTGGGATTTCCGTCATGACTATGCAGTAAATCCGGGCATGCCGTTAACTCTGCGCCGCATCCGCGAGCTTCGCGATGGTCCACGAATCGGGCTGTTCTTCGAATACAGCTACGGGGAGTCCTCGCTCTCCCAAACCGTAGTTCTGACAGAGGGCAGCCGACGGATTGATTTCGAGACCCGCGCGGACTGGAGAGAAGACGGTAAAATGCTGCGCACCTCTTTTCCGGTTCATATCCGTGCCGATCAGGTCCATTGCGAGATCCAGTTCGGCAGCTTGAGCAGGCCGACTCACCGCAATACGATGTGGGACTTCGCGAAAGATGAGATATGCGCACATCAATGGATCGACTTGTCCGAACCGGATTATGGAGTCGCACTGCTCAATGATTGCAAGTATGGCCATAGGGTCATCGAGAACGTGCTGGATCTGAACTTGCTGCGCAGCAGCTCCTATCCGGATCCGGCAGCGGATCGTGCAGAACATGCGTTCACGTATTCGTTATATCCGCATCCAGGAAACCATGTGCAGGCCGAAGTCTATCGAAGAGGTCATGAACTGAACATCCCGCTTCGAACGGTTTCCATGTCATCTCCGCCCGATCCGGAGAACGGACAATTGCCTTATACGACAGCATTTGTGGAGCCGGACCATCCGTACATCATGGTGGAATCCGTCAAGAAAGCCGAGGATGGCGATGACATCATCATCCGGCTGTATGAAACTTCCGGAACTCATGCCAAAGCGGCCCTCCGGCTTGGATTCCAGGCACTCGAAGCCTGGATGGCTGATCTGATGGAGAACATCCTTTCACCGCTTCCGATTGCCGAGTCATCGGAGATCGCATTAGCCTTCACGCCATTTCAAATCATCACGCTGCGATTAAAATTACCGCAGGTATAAGCAGGGGCGTCTACCCGCCCCCCATGAGAAAGGAGAGGTGGGAATGTGATTAAGCAACGAATAACAAACCATCGATTGATGAAGCGAATCTGGCAGCACAAGCTTTTCTATTTGTTCATGCTGCCCGGCATTGTCTGGTTTTTCCTGTTCTCCTACGTGCCTCTGTATGGAATTCAAGTCGCCTTCAGGGATTATACCTTTGTCGGCGGATTCACGGGGAGTCCATGGGCAGGCTTCAAGTACTTTGAACAATTTTTCAATTATTATCAATCCGGCGACATCATCCGCAACACCGTCATCATCAGCCTCATGAAGCTGCTGATCGGATTTCCGATGCCGATCATTCTTGCACTCCTGTTAAATGAAGTCCGGAAATTGAAATTCAAGAAGACGATTCAGACCCTATCTTACTTGCCGTACTTCGTATCCTGGATCGTGGTGGTCACGTTGATGCAAAGACTGCTTACTCCGTATGGTGGTCCGGTCAATGACTTACTGGGTTCATTAGGAACGGAATCGATCCAGTTTCTCAACAACCCCACCTGGTTCTATCAGATGATTGTGGGCTCCGATATCTGGAAGAACATCGGTTGGAATTCCATTATCTTTATGGCCGCCATTGCGGGTATAGATCAGCAGCTGTACGAGGCTGCCAAGATGGATGGCGCAGGCCGATTTCGGCAGATGTGGCACATAACGCTTCCAGGTATCCGCAATGTGGCCATCATATTATTCATTCTCGCCGTAGGCAATCTGATGAGTGCGGGTTATGAGCAGCTGCTCCTCCTGAATGGACCTGCAACCGCGAGCATGGGCAGCGTACTCGACGTGCACGCGATCAACTCCGGTATCCGGGAAGGGCGTCTCAGCTACGCCGCGGCTGTCGGACTGTTCCAAAGCATTATCGGGCTTATCCTGGTTCTGACCGTCAATCGGATCGCCCGCAAAGTCAGTGATGTATCCCTGTTCTAAGGAGGTGACGTTATGAAACGCAAATGGTCCCTGTTCTCAATCGTGAACTATACCTTTCTTGCTTTGGTTGGTTTCTCCATGATCTACCCGTTTATTTACATCCTGGCTTATTCCCTGAATGACGGCAAGGATTCGATGCAGGGGGCGATTTATTTCCTTCCTCGTAAATTTACGCTTGAAAACTATGCCCAAGTGTTCGATAACGCCCGCATTTGGAAAGCGTATCAAATTACGCTCATGCGCACCGTGCTGGGAACCTTCCTGCATGTGGTCCTGTCTACGCTTATGGCCTATGCGCTTTCCAAAAAGACGCTGCCGGGCCGTTCCTTTTTTACCTTTTATATCTTTTTGCCTACGATTTTCAGTGCCGGGTTCATCCCATTCTTCATTACGCTTCAGAAACTGCATCTGATCAACAGCTTCTGGGTATACGTGCTGCCCATGCTGTTCAATTTCATGCATATCGTCATCATTCGGACGTTTCTGCAAGGGATCCCGGAGGAACTGGAGGAATCGGCCCGCATCGACGGGTATGGCGATTTTCAAATCTTCCTGCGGATTATACTGCCTCTTTCCGGGCCGGTGCTGGCCACCATCTCGCTCTTTATCGGGGTGTCGCATTGGAATGACTGGTTCTCGGGTGCTTATTACGTATCCAACAAGGATTTGATTCCGGTGCAGACTCTATTGCAAGAAATGCTGACGGAAGCAGAGGCGCTATCCAATTCGATGCAGCGCGCAGCCCAGCAGGGCGGACAGACGATTGGAGGTACCAGCGGCGCAGGAGCAACGCCAGAATCGCTCCGCATGGCCTTGCTTGTCATCACGGTCTTCCCGATATTGTGTATTTATCCATTTCTGCAGCGGTATTTCGTAAAGGGGGTTATGATCGGTTCGGTTAAAGGTTAGGTCATCCTGACCCGGAATTTGCAAAGGCTTGTAACAAGATCATGGAAATCCATATTCCAGGAGGCGATTGGTTTGAACAGGATTTGGTCGAAAGGCATATCCCTATTGCTCGTGTCCATCATGGTAAGCGGTTTGTTGATCAGCTGCACGAATTCATCAGGGAACGGAGATAACGGAGAAGGCGCTGAAGGAGAGAATTCATACAAACTCAAAATACTGCACAATTGGAACGGTTCCAACGGCTCCGATACGATAACTCCTGTGGAGGAAGTCATTAAGGAGAAGACCGGTGTTACCCTTCAGTGGGAATATACCAAAGGCAGTGAGACGGAGAAGGTCAACCAGATCTTCGCCACGCAGGATTTACCGGATATTTATACCGGTCCCGCATGGGGAGGGGAGCTGGACGGCATCATCAAGGCGGCCAAGGAAGGACAATTGGTTGACATATCCGACAAATTGAAGGATTACCCGAATCTGTCCAAATCCATAGTGGAAGAAAACGTACCGCCTGCATTATACGAAAAAGCGATTGATGCTTATGACGGCAAAAAATATTTACTCCTCCAAAATCAGCCTGCGACCAACGAGGACGGCATGGATTGGCTCTACGGCTTCTATGTTCGCAAGGACATCGCCGAGAAGGTCGGCGTCGATCCGCAGTCTGTCGTGACGAAGGAGGATTTCTATAACTTCCTCAAAAAAATCAAGGACGCCAAGCTGCAGGAGAACGGCCAGCCGGTCTTTCCGCTTGGCGGGTTCAGCAACGGCTGGGCCGTGGGTATCGGCAACACCATGTTCTACTCAGGGGCCAGCTATGTTGACAAAGGCGATGGAACGGTAGAACGTGACTTCTTCACCAAAGGCTATGAAGAATACACGCTGTTCTATCGTAAGCTGGTCGAGGAAGGGCTGTTGGATCCTGAAGCCTTTACTCAGACAGATCCGATCGCCAAGGAGAAAATCAATCAAGGTCGCATCGCCATCCTAGCCGCGCATTACCCGGCTATACTGGACGCCTCCAAGGAATATGTCACCTCCCATCCAGGAAGCGACTACATTCCACTCGGTCCGTTGGAGCGTGCGGACGTTGAGCCGAACCGGCCGGTGGATCTTGGTATTCAAGGCAATAACGTGACAGCGATCACGAAGAACTGCAAGGGCGCCTGCGTTGACGCAGCGTTGAAATTTCTCGATTTCATGGCTTCGGACGAAGGCTTCATGCTGGCCCGGTACGGGGTGCAGGGCGTCCACTGGGACATGAAGGACGGCAAGCCTGCTGCCAATCAAGAATGGTTTGACAAATTCAGCACGGATACCAACATGAAGCAACGCAAGAACGAGGGCATCAGCATCGGCCTTGAATCACTGACGGGTCTGGACCGTATTAATTCCGCTGCCGGGGGAGATATCTGGGCCGAACAGGAACGGCTTGATGCCATGGAGCAAGCTCGCAAAATCCTCCGTCCGAACGGTATTCATGTCATTACAGCGTATAATCCGGGTGATGTGATTACGAAAGCACCGGAATGGGAGATGTTGAAACCTTCGATGGATCGAATGGGAGATGCCTGGAAGGAAGCAGTGTTTGCCAAATCGGATGAAGCTGCGATGAGCATCATTAACGACCTTCGCGAGCAGCTCCGAAACACCGGATATGAGAAAGCCATGCAGTTCACGAACGAAAATCTGCAAGGAAAAGAAGTAGTGACTGTCCAAATGCCGAACTGACCGTAATCATGACTTCCCTTAATAAGGGAGTCCGGCAAACCTCAAAAGGCTTCGCAGCACCTTGACGCACAAGGAGGGCGAGGCCTTTCGCCGTATTAAGTTCCCAATCGCAAGGAGATCCTTGGCGTCATGAAGAATAAACTAAAGGAGTTGAAGGTAGATGACAACGAATTTCAGACCTTTTAGACCTCCGTCCGTACCTCTGGTAACCGTAGATCCTTATTTCAGCGTATGGTCCGCTGCGGATCAACTGTACGATGATCATACCCGGCATTGGACGAACAAGATCCATGGTATGGTGGGACTTGCGATCATTGATGGCAAGACCCGACGCTTTATGGGGAGAGTGGGTATGCAGGATTCAACCCATTTCCAAGAACCTGAGACGCTTGATCAAACCGATCTGACGGTCGAGCCAGTAACCACCCGGTATACATTCCAGGGGGAAGGCATCGAGCTTCAGGTTCGGTTCACCACACCTCTATTGCTGGATGATCTCGATGTGTTATCAAGGCCGGTCACCTATGTGACGTATGAGGTTCGTTCTATGGATGGAGCATCACATCAAGTGAAAATCTATTTCGATGTGACAGGCGAATGGTGTGTTGATACACCGGATCAACAGGTGACTTGGGAGCATCATGTGATGGATGGGCAATGGAATGCCATGTCGATGGGCACCGTGGAACAGCCGGTGCTAAAACTTGCCGGGGACGATACGAGAATCGATTGGGGATACGTCTATTTGGCGGTTCCTCGAACGCCTCGTATCCAGACGGTCATTCATTCCGCATCAACTCGTGAGTCGTATGTTCTAAGCGGTCAATTACCGGCGGAAGATGATACTCAGAAGCCGAGAGCTGTTTCCGATAACATGCCGATCATGGCAGCAGAGATTGATATGGGTGTCATCCAGGAAGAGCCAGTGACTCAGTACCTGATGCTTGCGTATGACGATGTTCACGCTATCGAATATTTTCACAAACCGCTGGATGCGTACTGGAAACGAAACGGGTTAACGTTCCGAGACATGCTGTTAATGAGCGCCCAGCAATATGAAGAGATCCAGCGAAGATGTGATCGCTTTAATCGGGAACTGCTGACCGAGAGCCAAGCCGCAGGCGGTGAGAAGTATAGGGACATCCTGGCGTTAACGTACAGACAGGCGATTGCCGCGCATAAATTGGTAACCGATGAAGCGGGAGCTGTTCTATTTTTCTCCAAAGAGAATTTCAGTAATGGATGCATCGCTACCGTCGATGTCAGCTACCCGTCGATTCCGTTGTTCCTTCGATATAACCTTGAATTGATTAAAGGCATGATGCGTCCGATTTATAGATATGCCATGAGCCGTGATTGGACGTTTGATTTTGCCCCGCATGACGCAGGGACTTATCCTAAGGCTAACGGACAGGTTTACGGCGAGAACAAGCTTGAATACCAAATGCCGATTGAGGAATGCGGGAACATGCTCTTGATGGCTGCGGCGGTGAGCAAGTATGAGGGAAATGCGGAGTTTGCCCGGGAACACTGGGGTCTTCTTACGAAATGGGCGGGGTATTTACTTCAGAACGGACTTGATCCTGAAAATCAGCTGTGTACCGATGATTTTGCCGGACATTTGGCACACAACGCCAACCTCTCCATTAAGGCGATCTTGGGCATTGCTGCTTATGCGTATATGTGCGACAAACTCAATTTACAGGAAGGAGCCGTTTACCTTGAAGCCGCGCAGAAGATGGCCAATGAATGGGTAGCCATGGCTGATGCCGGAGATCACTATAAACTGACTTTTGACAGTCCGAACGATTCATGGAGCATGAAATACAATCTGGTGTGGGACCGCCTGCTTGGTTTGCACCTGTTTCCGGAAGAGGTTGCGGTTCAAGAGCTGGCATATTACCAGCAGCAACAGAACCGGTATGGCTATCCGCTGGACAGCCGCGATACGTATACAAAATCCGATTGGCTGGTATGGTGTGCCTCTATGAGCACTACGCCGGAGTTGTTCCAATCATTGATCTCGCCTTTATGGGATTTCATGAATGAGACCTCCGCTCGCGTCCCGGTAACGGATTGGTATGACACGATCTCCGGCAGGCAGATGAATTTCCAGAATCGTTCCGTTGTCGGGGGATTCTTCATCCAACTTCTCATGAAAGAGTTCATGAATGAATCAACCGCAAATTCGAGTGAAGACAGGTGATGCAGGTGAATAACGTTAAGCCGGAAGCTCGTATGGACTTCAACCTATTGAAGCGGGAATTTATGAATCCGCAAGCCGCGTATCGTCCGCAGCCTTTTTGGTTTTTGAACTATGAGCTTGAGAAGGCGGAACTGGAGAGCCAGATTCAAGCGATGTTTGAAGCGGGTGTTGGGGGTGTCGTTCTGCATGCTCGTCATGGTATGCAAATTCCATACCTGTCGCCAGCATTTATGGAGGTACTGGAATTCTGCACAATGGAGTGCGAGAAACGAAATATGGTGGTTTGGCTGTACGATGAGGATAATTGGCCAAGCGGCACGCTGGGCGGTAAGCTGACGCGGCAGCATCCGGAATATCGCATGCATTACTTAAGGGTGGAGGAGAAAAGGTATTCGCGCGCGGCAGATTCAGAAGCAATACGGCTGGATTTTGCCTGCCATGATCATAATGAGCTAATCGCCATTCTGGCTTATCGTGCTACCCGGAGTGACGAGGAATGGCTGCTGCATGACGATCCCGAAGATATTACACATTTATGGGGACGGGATTGGACTCCGACTACGGAGGACGCCTATATCGTGCTGGCCTGTTGGTCCTGCGAAATCGCGGAAGGCATCACGTTTGCCCAAGGGTATTATCTGGATACACTTAATCCGGAAGCCGTTCAGACCTTCATTCAGATGGCATATGAACCGTTTCTGCCTCTGCAGAAATATTACGGCTCCACCATTCAAGGTGTGTTTACCGACGAGCCAGGGCTTATGATCCATGATGGTTTCTTCGGCGTGG
Source organism: Paenibacillus sp. Cedars (assembly GCF_003184205.1). NCBI lineage: Bacteria > Bacillati > Bacillota > Bacilli > Caryophanales > Paenibacillaceae > Paenibacillus > Paenibacillus sp. Cedars. The sequence continues at coordinate 2,787,573 of NZ_CP020866.1, read as the reverse complement.
AGGCGATCCGAACGGCGGTGAATGATGTAGGCGCTACCTTGCCGGGCATGGTTTTTGCTTGGACATTTGGGATGAGGGAGCGGTTTCAAGAGGAGAACGGGTATGATCTGGTCCCAAGACTAGGCGCTTTATTATATGGCATGGCGGATGGCAGCCGCTCAACCAAACAGCAATATTATGATTCGATTACCCGCTGGTACGTTGAGGGCTATCATGCAGCTATCCGGACATGGTGTGAGCAATATGGCTTGTTATACATCGGTCATACGCTGGAGGAGCCGGTCTGGGGACAGGCCCGATCCCAAGGGAATCAGACGCGGGTGCTGCAGCAGTTCCATTACGCAGGGGTGGATTATCTCACGGCGGGCATCGGCACGAAGGAGAATCCACACCGCATCGTGTCCGTTAAAACAGCGGCCTCTGTCGCACAACTGAACGGGAAGGAACGAGTGATCTGCGAATCCTTCGGTGCAAGCGGTCACGGCTACTCCATGCGCCAACGGCGGCTGGATGCGAATTTCATGGCATTTCTGGGTGTGAACCTGTTCATCCCTCATGCATTCTATTATTCATTTGCAGGATACCGGAAGACCGATTTCCCGCCGACCGAATTCAAACATGCGCCGCATTGGCCGCATTATCAGTCCTTTGCTGATTATATCGGACGTTTGAGTGTACTGGGTGCTTCGACGAAGCGGAAGCCCGAAGTGCTATTGTTGTCCCCTATCCACACGGTGTACGAATGTATGTTCCTGTCCGGGCAATCGGATCAACATCCTTCTGCTGACAAATGGTTCTCAATCTTGTCAGATCGCCTGCTTCGCAGCTCCATTGATTATGATTATGTCGATGAATGCCAGCTGAGAGAGGCAGAAATCGTTCCTGGAGCAGGGTATCGATTTTACGGGGATGAGAACATATATTCGGTTTTGATCATGCCGGGGATTCAGGTGATGTCCAAGGATGTCGCCGCGAGGCTTGTTTCCTTCGTTAAACAGGGCGGAACGCTCATTGCGGTAGGGGCTATTCCGAAGCATAGCGAGCGTATGCGGCAGGATCCAGAGCTGACGAAGCTTATGAATGAGCTATTTCAGCCGCATCCGCGGCATGGTGAAATATATGCAATGGGGAAGGGATACACTCAGTATTATTCCCTAGAGGATACGGCTCATGAAGCGTCCATGATCATGGATAACAATCATAGTTCTGCACGTGACCATGACCAGGAAGAGGGAGTATGTAACGACACTGCTGCAACTCTTGATGAGCAAGAGAAGGTACCCTTGCCAGATCTGTTTGAGCGATTTTGTGTTCATGTAAGCAGGCTGCTAAGGATTTCACCGACCCTGCGTTGGCAGCTTGAAGATGGGCGAAATCGGGATTTGATCTATGTGGAACGTATGTTCGACAATCAGCTGCATACTTGGCTGATGAATTGGTCAGAGCAGTCTGTCACGATCAGGCTGGATCCAGGAGCAGCGAAGGATTGTATAGAAGAATGGGACTTGAAGAGCGGAAAGGTTCAGCAGTTGAGCCATGGTGCAACTCTATCCTTTGCGCCTGGAGAGCTACGCATATTCTCGGTTACATCTGGTGAGAGTTCATATATGCATCAAGAACATACGTTCTTTAACAGGAGCGAAGAGAACAGCATCTCCGAAGTTGTGGCTATTCTGCAGGATCCATGGCAGTTCCAAACCACTGAGCCGAACGTTCTTCTGCTCGATCAATGGCAGGTCACTTTGAATGACCGACAGTCCAAAATGAATGCAACGATGCCCGGACAGGTGAATACGTATCGGACTACGTTTACCATGACACAGGAATTGATAGGCCTTGTGCAGTCTGCGAGTCGTTCTGGTCCTTCGAATAAATCCGGAAGTGACAGGCCGACTGAGATAGAGCTGGTTCTGGACGATGTTGAGCAGAACATCCCTTCACATATCGGTTTCCTGCAGCGCAGGCGGAATCTTGAGATTTTTGTTAATGGCGTCCGGCAAGATGCGCTGCGCCCATCAACTTGGCAGGACTCCCACTATAAGCGTGTAGATATCACTAAGCATTTGGTTGCGGGCGAGAATGAGCTGGAGATTCTGACGGTATCTTTATTGGAGCCGATGGCGGCGATCTCGTTTCCAGCCTTTCTGTTAGGACCATTTATAATAGAAGGTCATATGACACTAAATGTGGAGTCGGAACATATGTTTGGTTCTTGGGACTCGGCCGGCTATCCTTATTATTCAGGAGCGGGAGATTACACTCAGCAAGTAAATTTGGATATGGCTCAACTCCGACTAGCATCAGATGATGAGTTATGGCTGGAAGCCGAGGATATCAGGGAGACAGCTTGCTTATATGTGAATGAGAGGGAGGCAGGTGTCCGTTTATGGCCGCCTTATCACTGGAATATCACGTCCTATGCAGGGCAGGGGAACAACCAAATCACTATACGTGCAGCGAATACTCTTGAGAATTTATATGGAAAATCAGCATTGCCTTCTGGAGTGAATGGACAGGTAAAGTTGGTGCGTCGTTCACGAATCCGGGAAAAAGATCGCAGTCATAACTAAGATATCCCCAAATGACTATAGCCCTGCGTAGGTTATAGTCATTGTCGTCATCTCATAAGTTTACATAATATATAATATGTATACCATTATTGTGTTGAAACTTTAAATATCGGATATTCAACCTGCTGGAAGGCATCGAGATTTAGTAGTCGAAAAATTGAAGACTCGGTTCTTACACAATCAACGATTTGTGATGACAATCTCCTAATCCTGGAGCATTAAGCTTAGATGGTTCGGTGACTATTTCAACTCGGAGGTGCCATTAAGTGCAGCTGAAGAAGAAAACCATCATGGTTTTGGCGCTCAGCTTGTCCATTCTTTCGCAAGGCATGGTTGTCCATGCGGCGAAGGAAGAAGATTACAAGTTTAAGCCGGAAGGTAACGGTAAATGGATGACGGGTGAGTACCACGCACATACTTATCAATCCGATGATGCCAGTCAATCCCTGCAAGAAGTGCTGGACCATGGATTTCAGGAGTACAATCTGGACTGGATTGCAATTTCTGATCATCTTCGAACCTCTACACGGGATGAAGATGGGAATGCGATTGCTGGCGGACCTATTCCGCTCTCTCAGGGACTGGCCCAGTACCAGGTTCCCGGAATCAAGCAGCTTCAGGCAGCAGGGAAATATAAGAACAAAATTATCTTCTCGGGGTTTGAATGGGATATGCCTACCTATGAGCATGTGGGTATCGGTATTATTGCGGGCAAATTCGGCTCAGAATCTAGCCTGAAGGCCGTCAGTCAATTTGAGTATCTGTTCACCAACCGTGAAGAATCGTTGTTCGACCCCGCAGATGTTGCGAATTGGAATAAACAAGGAAGCAGGGCATTTACGACACGGGAGGATGCTCGCACGGCACTGGCTTGGCTGGAGAAGAATTATCGGAATAGCAGTTACGCCTTGCTCAACCATCCCTCTAGAAAAACCGTGTACACCATTGCGGACATTCGCGACTTCAATAACATGGCTCCGAACGTCGTATTTGGAATGGAAGGCATGCCCGGGAATCAGATGGAGCCGGATCGAGGCGGCTTAAACCTGACAACGCCGGAAAACAGAACTTATGGCGGCGCTGACTTCATGATCGCCAAGGTTGGCGGCGTATGGGATGCTTTGCTCGGAGAAGGACGCGAGTTCTGGAATTTCACGAATTCGGATTCGCATTTTGAGATTAGTGAAAACCGGTTGTATTCCAGCGGATATTGGCCAGGTCAATACGCCAAGAATTACACTTGGATACAAGGCCAAGACATGCAAAGCGTATTGGACGGTATGCGTTCAGGTAAATCATTCTCTGTCTTCGGCGATTTGATTAACGCACTGGACTTCCAGGTCCGTCATGGTAACAAACAGGCAGAAATGGGTGGAGATCTTCATGTTAAGAAGGGAACGCCCATCGAGATCACCATCCGCTTCAAAAGCCCGAAGAAAAATAACAATGGCGATGCTGTAAAGGTGGATCATGTCGATCTGATCGCAGGGGATGTAATAGGTAAGGCACAGCCAGGTACGGCTGCATATAGCAAGAGTACCAACGATTCTACCAAAGTCGTTAAGCGGTTTACAAGCAAAGACTGGAAGACCGATCGGGACGGATACTACGTGATCACATATCGAACCGTAGCCACGAAGGATCAATATTTCCGTCTAAGAGGTACCAACCTTGGGGTCAATGTAGCAGGAGAAACAAGTAACGGTAATCCGTTAATGGATCCTAAGACGGACATCGAAGACCATGAGATGCGTTTTGCGGAAATTAACAAACGAAATTATAGTGATCTGTGGTTCTACTCCAATCCCATCTTCGTTTCTGTAGATAGTAAACCGAACAAACATGGGAACCATTCGGAACAAAACTGAATACATGCAATGCATGAAAGAGACTGCCGATCTGTCGGCAGTCTTGTTTATTCATGACGTTAATTATCCCGCTGCTTAAGAAGGAGCGATTGGGAGTGGGGCAGTTTTAGCTAATTGTTATGGTACTTAACAGCTCAATAAAGCCACCTACTATATGGGGCATTGCCGACAAAACACAGATAATATATGGTAATACATTTTTTGGAATATAAAACCCTGATTTTTCTAATCTAAGTAGAAAAATCAGGGTTTTAATATTTAACTGAGTGGTTGACTTATTATTGTATATCCATTATATTTAACCATATGGTTGAACAAAATAATAATCTAGATAGTGTTTTCCACGCCTTGGCTGATCCAACACGAAGAGAAATTGTTCGTCTTATTGCCTCTCAAGAACGTACAGTATCGGAATTGGCCGCACCTTTTGATATGTCTTTAGCAGCTATTTCTAAGCATATTAAAGTCTTAGAACGGGCAGGCATTCTTGATAGGAGTGTAAAAGGTAGAACACATACTTGTCGCCTTAATGCCGAATCCTTATCATCTGCAACGGATTGGCTGCGCTTTTACGAACATTTTTGGAACAGACAGTTTGACGCTCTTGAACGTGAGCTTAGTAACGCTAAAAAGGAGGAACTGCAATAAACTTATTACGATAAAATTATTATGAATAGGATGATTGAGATGATCACTTCAACAACTACCCTAACAATGACACGTCGTTTTGAATTCACTGCGGAAAGAGTGTTTGATGCGTGGGTAAACCCAGAAATGATGAGTAAATGGCTATTTAATCCAGAAGAAAAAGCTAATTTTGTAGAGAATGATTTTTGCGTCGGAGGGTCTTATAGGATTAGGGACCCCAAAGAAGGAGAAGCTATTGGGAAATATCTTGAAATCGATAAACCCTTCAAATTAGTATTTACATTTCAAATCCCAAAATATAGCGAAACGATAGACCGAATAACCGTATTATTAGAACCCATAGATGGTGGCTGCGAAATGACTTTCACACAAGAAATAGTGGTTCCTCATGAACAAGGATGGACCACAGAAGACATTGAAAAGGCGCATCGTGAATTTAGAGATGGTTCTGAACAGGGATGGAACAACATGTTTGATGTTTTAGTTAAACATTTATCGAACAGAAATAACCCTCAAAAATAACTAATCAAAACAGAAGCATGAACTTTATTGAATGTCTTTTTTAGATTGAATAGTAGTCTCACTGTTTCACGGTTGGAAAACAATATGACATTTGGCGAAGTTTCTTCAACAAACGGGCTCGATTGTGGAATAAAACTTTATTTTACCTCCATCAAAAACTGGACGGGGTATGCGTTTTGAAAGTATTTAACATGAAATCGGAAAGTAACCTTGTGAAAAAGTGAAAGATCTGTGTCGTAACAGGGTTTTCCGTCATAAAAAGTTGCTGATTTTTTCACAAAATAAACAGGATACTGATTAAGAATCACTCTTTTTATGATATCTATCCTTGGAAATTATGACGATCCAAACTCATGAAAAAAACAGGTCCAGGTTCTTCTGGGATATCTGGGACCATTTTAATAATCTGAAACCCAACTTTTTCATAGGCTCGTATAGCTATACTATTGTTAACCTCTGGATTAATAATACACCTATCTACACTTTCATCGGAAAAAACAAACTGACTTAGAAAACGTGACAGAATTTTTGTGCCAAGTCCTTTATTTCTATACTCCTCTTCTCCTATAAATAGGTCTAAACTGGCTGAATTAGTTAGATCAACATACTTTTCAAATACTGGATAATCACTCCAATTGAATGTTTGTATATAACCAATAGGAGTATCATTATAAAGAATTAGATACGGATCAGTTGGTTCAACCCTTTTGATATAATCAGAAAACTCTTGGGTTACCTTTTCATAAGGTTCTTTTTTGTTGTAAGCCCAAAAACGGTTAACAAAACGGTCATTTCTAATCCAGTCATACATAAGTGGTAAATCTTCGAATATAAGCCTTCGAAACTTAATCATGTTTGGATCCAATTTCATATTTCCCCCTTTGAACAGGTTAACGTGATGGTTACTAATTTTTAGCCTAATAAAATTATTTTAAATTTTCAATCTTAGTACAGCTATTATTCCATAATCTGGCCCTCTTGCTTAACAATATTGTATCAGAATTATCTTTATAAATGCCACTTAGCATTGAGGGTTAACGTATCAAAAACAACCGTTTTTGGTATGAAAGGGGATGTTTGTATTGAAATTTGGTTATGCACGTGTTGGCACACAAGATCAGTCATTATCATTACAACTCGATGCATTGAATCAATATGGGGTTGATGAGACCTTTAAAGAAAAAGACATAACCGTCCACAGTTAGATGAACTTCTTAAAGTTTTGCGCAAAGACGATACAGTGGTTGTCTATAAATTAGACCGAATCAGTCGAAGTACCAAGCATTTAGTTGAACTTATGGAACATTTTGAAGCAAAAGGCATTAATTTTGTATCCATTCAGGATAAGATTGACACGACAACAGCAATGGGACGATTCTTCTTTAGAATGTTAACTAGCATAGCCGAATTGGAACGAGATATCATTAGTGAAAGAACAAAAGATGGACTGACGGTAGCTAGAGCTAGGGGAAGAAATGGAGGGAGACCGAAGGTTGAATCAAAAAAAATCATGCTTGCCATAAAGATGTATGAAAGCAAAGACTATTCTTTATCCCAAATTAAAGTGTAAAGAAAGAATCTTCCAGCGAGACCCCTGATCGAACAGCGATTCAAGCATGCGGTGTCCAGATTTTCGACAGGCAATCTAGCGGAAGGATTATCTACCGCCTGGCGTCAACCTTTGGTATCGGTATTATTTTATCAGCCATTGTACTATTTTGTTGGCAAGGATTATTCTATGTTCTGGCCGGTGCTGTGTTGGTTTTTATCACACCGGAGCTGTTAACCGAAATATCCATTGTTAGGGGAATCTTGATTCTGAGTTCTGGCTTGAGCATACTAGGCATCCGGCATTTCAAAACGATGAATCTAATCCCAGCGCTGCTGATTCCGGTTGTGTTTATTACGCTTAAGACGATGCTGGGTATGTGATGATGAACCGTCAATTTCAGGTTAGATATCTGAGATGGACGGTTTTCTTCGTTTTTTAGTTTACATAATATTTATTATGATTCCTTATTCGGAATAGGCATACACCTAGATGTGGGCCATTGCATACACTGCCGATGAGGAGTCGTCACACCTATGTTGTTCTTACGTTCGCATCTGTGAAAAAAAGAATAACACATAATCCGGATTCGTCCACATAACCATGTACAGAATGGACATGATCGCTTGTCCAATCACCGGCATGAATCCGGTTATTAACGAAAGGAGGAGGATCAGTTTGTCATCCACCCCAGAAGGGAAATGGACTGCGGATCATCGGAGTATGGCTAAACGAAGATTCAGGTTTACACGCAATGACTGGATGGGCTATCTATTCAGTGCCCCGCTTATTATCGGGGTTGTGGTATTTGCCATCTATCCCATGTTCGCCGCGCTGTTCATGAGTTTTCATCAGACATCTGGGCTCAATTTATCGGGCGCTTGGGTGGGCCTCAGCAACTACCGATACGCACTGGAGGATTCCTTATTTTGGCAAGCGCTTACAAACACATTTATGATGGGGATATGGTCTGTTCTGCTTGGTATTGTACTGTCTTTTATTCTGGCCAGCCTCATTAACAACTTGAAGTGGAATCTGGGACGTAATTTTTTTAAAGCCGTATATTTTCTGCCCAATGTGGTATCCGGAGTTGCGACAAGCCTCTTGTTTTCGTTCTTGTTCTTTCCGTCCAAGGAGGGACTGATCAACTTTGTTATTGGCTTGTTTGGCATGGATCCTGTTGGATGGTTCACGAATCCTGAAGTCGCACGGTACAGCATTGTGCTGATGAGTTTGTGGGGCGCGCTCGGGTATAACACGATCATTTTCCTGGCCGGATTACAAAGTGTTCCTCGGGATCTTTACGAAGCAGCAGAAGTGGATGGAGCCGGAACGTACCGGAAGTGGTGGTATATCACGATTCCTTATTTGCGTCCAATCTTTGTGTTTATGCTCATTATGGGAACCATTGGCGGCATGAAGCGGTTTACCGATGTCTGGTTAATCGGGGGAACGGCTGGCAATCCAGGAGGAAGCTTGATGACGGTCGTGCTGTACATTTACCGGAATGCGTTCCTTGCTTCACAGATGGGTCTGGCCACTGCCGTATCCTACTTACTGTTCCTGATCATACTCATTCTGACGGCATTCCTCATGCTGCTTAACCGCCGTAAAGACAGTTTAGACTAACTCGGTCGCCTTGCCGATTCGGGAACCTTAGGGAACCGTAAATTCACAAGACAGGAGGGTAACTATGATCGATTCAGCCTTACCCAAGGAACCTGTACGCCGTAAACGAATCACACTTCAACAGCTTATTTTAACAATGGCCCTGCTGCTGGGTTCATTTATTATGATTGTGCCGTTCCTATGGATGCTCGTGACCAGCTTCGATTGGGGGGCACGACTCAATATCTCTTTCCCGCCCAAAATATGGCCGGAGGAGCCTTCGATCCGAACTTATGAAGCCGCTTTCACTAACATCAATATGTTTCGATATATTGGCAATTCAACACTTGTTAGTGCAGGGGTCATTGTCATCAGCTCGTTGTCTGCGCTTTTGTCCGGATATGCCTTATCCAAACTCCGCTTCAAAGGGGCAAACTTCGTTCTGCTGCTGGCCTTAAGCACGATGATGATTCCATTCGAAATGACGATGATTCCTCAGTATCTGCTGTTCAGCAAGCTCGGTTTGGTTGACAACTATCTGGCTTTTTATTTGCCGGCGATGAATTATGCTTTCGGTACTTTTTTAGCCAAGGCGTTTTTTGATCAATTACCCGGCAGTTTAAGGGAAGCCGCGGTATTGGATGGGGCCAAGGAAATTACCGTATTCAGCCGGGTTTATCTTCCGCTCTGTACACCCATTATCGCCACCATGGTTATTCTGCTGTTCCTTGGCGTCTGGAACGATATGCTATGGCCGCTGCTGATTCTGAAATCCGCTACCAAATACACCATTCAGATTGGTCTGGCGATGTTTACCTATAACAACGGGATCAATCAACAGCCTTCGATCATTATGGCGGCAACCACAACGAGTCTGATTCCGGTTATCGTCGTCTATATGTTCCTGCAGCGTTATATTATCGAAAGCATTGCGCTCTCCGGTATCAAGCAGTAATCCCGCGTTACGCGAATTTCATATATTTTTTACGGAGGTGTGTCTGATATGAAGAAGACGGTACTGCTTATTCTGTCTTTTGTACTTGTGTTTACGATGGCCGCTTGCACTGGCAGTTCGGGAAAAGACGTAACCGGCGGCGTCCAAATTGAGAAAGTGTCTGATATGCAAGGAACGGTTCGCGTTGCGCTGGCAGGCTGGCAGCTCGAGAACGGGATTGATGCGTTGACAGGGAATCCGACGATCGGCCTTAACGAATATTTGGATAAAACGTTCAAGAAAATGTATCCGAACATTAAACTTGAGGTATATCAAATCCCATGGGAGAACGTAAAAGCAAAACAAACGGCCATGCTGCTCTCCGGGGACGCGGATGTATTATACACGGGCGGAGCCTTTGCTTCCCAATGGTATCAGGAAGGACTGCTGCGGGATCTGGACGATCTGATTGAAAAGGACACCTCATTTGACCCCAGCATTTATCTGGAAGGCATCATGAACAATTCCTACAGCACCAAATCCCCGGATGGCAGCAAGCAATTTGGCATTCCTGTCGCCCTTGGTCGCCGGATGACTATCTATGATAAGAAGCTGTTTGAAGACTGGGGAGTGGATACACTCACCGCACAGCCTGGTCCGGAAGAAATTCTGGATAAAGCTAAGAAAATGACCGGCAAAAACCCGAAAACCGGTGAAGACAATTTCGGCCTGTATTGGAGCGGCAACTCGTTAAACGGATCTACCTTTGTTGCGCTTACCCTTGCTTTTGGCGCGAAGGGAGCGGAAGGGTCGTTGAAAGATATCAAGAACATCAAGTGGCATCTCAACACACCGGAAATGGTGAAGGTGCTGGAATGGCTGAAGGAAGCTGCCAAGCTGCCGCCGGCCGGTTTCGTCAACGCCCAGGGTGCCGAGAATTTCGGGCTTGAGAAGAACAACATTGCCATCGCGCTGGATTCTACCGGCGGTTCAACCATGAGTGAATACCGTTCGAAGCAGAATAAAGAGCTGCTGGACCGATTTGAGCCGGTATTGAACCTGGGTCCAAAAGGCGAAGGCTGGGTTGCAGTCGACCCGTTCATCATGGCAAAGAATGCAAGAGATGTGGATGCGTCATGGGAAGTGATGAAGTTCTTGACGAGTTACATGACGCAAAAATATATGTATGAAAATTTCTCGAATACCCCCACATTGAAAAACGCTGATTTCGTAACACCGGAAGATAAATTTGTGAAAAAAGCGCTTGAAATCGCGGAAGTTGGCCACTCGGAACTCATGGATGAAGCCAATCCGTTCTATATGAGCGACATCGCTCCAGCCATTAACGGATTTATTAGCCAGGCTGCATCCGGTCATGCACCGGATATTCAGAAGTTTCTGGATGATCTGCAGGCACGTGCAGAGAAATGGTCTGCTAATCTTAAGTAAGGTAGGTTACAAGAGGACTGCATAAAGCGCGCAGCTCCTCAGAGACAGGCCTAATCATGATGATTATATGAGCCAATATGCAATATATTCCAGTTTATTGTAAAATGTGCATGGTCCAAATCAAGTGAAGATATGAAGCCGGCCCAAGTGGCCGGTTTTTTTATGAGATGGAATGGAGCCCGGCATATTTTCAGGATATTTGCTGCTGCTGGTTACTGATATGGGAATCAGGCTTTTAAGCCTGGTGCAAAATATGCGGATGTACCCGAGACTAAACGCCTCTACCGGATGCTTTGTCCCCACATACGATAAAAAAACAGGTTCTTGTGACGAGATACCCTATCAATGTGGCAAGGAGTTGAGACGACAATGGGTCGGCTGAAGACCGTACAGACAGAGATTCAAACCTATATTTCGCATCTCAAATCCTTACAGTTTCCGGACGGATCCTGGAGATTTCTTTTTGAAACGGGGCCGATGACAGATGCCAATATGATCATTCTTCTGAAAAACCTGGATACCAAGCCGGAGCTAATTCCGCAGCTCGCGCAGCGTCTGAAGCAGCGTCAGGCTCCAAACGGCGCATGGAAGCAGTACGACGATGAAGTGGGCCATCTGTCTTCTACGGTCGAAGCTTATACAGCCCTGTTGCTATCCGGTTGTGCAAGCCGGGAAGACGTTATGATGCAGAAGGCTGAGGAGTATATTGTACAGCATGGCGGTGTGGAGCAAGCCCATGTTTCGACTAAATTCATGCTGGCGCTAAACGGGCTCTATCCTTGGCCTCGTTTTTTCCCGCTGCCCCTGTATTTGATACAGCTTCCCAAATCAAGTTCTTTCAGTTATTACCGTTGGAGCTCGTATGTCCGCAGTCATTTTGCTTCCTTGCTGATCCTCGGCCACCGCAAGTTTAAGCTTCATCATCCTCGGGAGATCAACATCCATCATCTGTTTGTAACACAGCATTTTCATAAACTACGTGAACCGAGACGTTCAAATCGCACACGGGAAAGAAAGAAAAAAGGTTATCTGTCGAGAAGCGCACTTAAAAAAACAGAGCAAATCCTCCTGCAAAATATTGAGAATGACGGAACACAATACAGCTATGCCAGCGCGACCTTTTTTATGATTTATTCTCTGCTTGCCATTGGATATAAGACGGACTCACCGATGATCAAGCAAGCGGTAGAAGGCTTGGTTTCTTTCGGTTACACTGCGCGCGACGGGTCGCTGCACATTCAAAACTCCCCATCAACCGTCTGGGATACGGCACTGATTGCCTATACCCTCCAGGAGGCAGGAGTATCAACGGAAGATGCCGCAATTCTGCGAGCTGCGAAGTATCTTCTTTCCTTGCAGCATTTGGAGAAGCAGGAGTCGGAAAGAGACTCACGGCATCGTACCTCCGGTGGATGGGGATTCTCCGAGAGCAACACGGCCAATCCGGATGTTGACGATACACAGGCGGTTATTCGCGTACTTACCAGGTTAGCAGCCCAGGAGAGTGACTACAGCGCGGCATGGAGAAAAGGAATTCAATATGTATTCCGTATGCAAAATGATGATGGAGGATGGGCTGCTTTTGAGAAGAACAGTGTCTCGTCGATTATACGTTTATTTCGAATACCGCATTTTGCTGAAACTGCCGCCGACCCTTCCTGCGCGGATATTACCGGCCGGGTGCTGGAGCTGCTCGGGAATCACTTGAAACTGCGTTTATCCCATCCGCGCATTCAAGACGGTTTAGACTGGCTCGTGAAGAAGCAGAAGAGCGACGGCTCCTGGTATGGCCGGTGGGGAGTGTCTTTTATCTATGGCACATGGGCAGCGGTGACTGGAATGGCTGCTGCCGGCTTGCAGGCAGATCATCCTGCGATCCGGCGGGCCGTGGACTGGCTGTTGAGAATCCGGCATGAGGACGGGGGATGGGGCGAGTCCTGTCGGAGCGATTTCATTAAGAAATATAATCCGGCTCCATACTCTACGGTCGTTCATACGGCATGGGCTTTGGATGCGCTGATTGCAGTTCACGACAATCCAACCGAGGTGATCGATCAGGGGATCCTTCGTTTAATAGAGTGGAACCGACAAGAAGGCAGGAGAACCACATATCCTGCCGGTGCGGGTTTGCCGGGACATTTTTATATTCATTATCACAGTTATCCGCTGGTCTGGCCGCTGCTTACCTTGAGCCATTATGTGCAGAAGTACCAAAAACAGCCCTAATTCATCATATTCCGAAGCCTTCTGGTTATACACCCTGTCCATATTGGAAACATAGCATATGCTTTTATTACCGACGAATTGTCGGAAGCGGAACCAGCTAACAATAAGCATTTACTGTATTTATTATTCAATCCTGAGGAGAATGAAAAGAAGCTTGCGAAAGGAGAAGGCAGATGGCATATCTTGATCCTGAACTAATGGGAACGTTTCGAGGCAAAATGATGAATCCGAGATACTTCCATCAAGTGTATGGAATTCTCTGCAAGAAACGCTGCGAGGATTTGCGAGACTATAACAGGTGCTGTGGGATGATTGATGAATTGTCCAATTGCTTGGGAGTACCGGTTACTCCTTGTCAAAAAGAAAATGCAGCGAAGTGGCTTATGGAATGCGGTGTCGATCCTCAAAATGGATATCATCGCAGACGCATGTGGAATATGGTATGGGGAAGAGGCTAAGCAGGAAATGGTTTTAGTTTTTGTTTGTTGAAAAATAGAGGGTGCTTAAATAGGGCAAGTTTGGTTTATGCACCTTCGTTTGGTTCGGTTGAAGAAGTCGCGGGAATCCGCGGCTTTTTTATTTACTGAGTTGGGTAGCTTGGTGAGACAGCATGTCATGTCTTGTTATGTATAGTAGGTTTAAAAATGGTTATAGTTGTATATGTAACCATATTTACAGTAATTGGAATGTTGGAATTGAACTCGAAAGAAAAAACCTTTGAACAACCAAGGAATGCGGAATCGGTAATTTAGACGTATCATGAAATCTGTTTTTGAACTTTGGAAAACCGAACTTAAATACCACATCGACGACCAATTGAATGTTCCAGAATAGTTTAGAGAAAGTTCAAAGAACCAGAAGCAACCAGAAAGACCAATATGGGCCGAGAAACAGATGAGTGAGAACCAACCACAAAATAATATCTCTGTCTGAAGGTTTTTGTATGAAATCAATGATTACTAAGTTTTCCCGAGAGTCTATTTCACAAAACTCGTATTTTGTACATATGTCTGAATAAAGTTCCCTTAGGTAACTTTATGTCTGTATCCGTCAATATTTTAGGGGTTAAAGATCTTGGCTGCTGAGATCTCTCTCCAGCTTCGATAAGGCGTTACTGGCCCAACTTGAGAAGCATTACAAAAAGTCGAATACTAAGGTTAATATGATCCACTATTTGCTTCCTGGTTTCTTTTACTTCTATGACGGTAGACAACCTTCCTACTTGTTCACGTATGAGTCTGCCAATTTTGTGCTCCAAGGCCAGCATCGGATATCTTTGAAGGTGCCCCAAGATCCATATTCCCCCACGAACGTCCTGATAAAAGCAAGAAGCCTACCGCAATCTAGCGGTAAGCTTCTTAATTTTAATTTTCGTAAATCTCCTACAGCTGACTCTTAAAGTGTAAGTTCATTAACATGAACCTTCTCATTTAAGAGTTGGAAATTGCATTACCCTATTAACCAAAAGTTCAATCATATCGAATGTGAGTTCCTTAAATCCTCCATCATAGCTCACCTCGGTCATATGTCCATCCGTGTATTTCCGGATCACTTTACCGTCCTTCGATAAAGAAACAAAGGAATTGGAATCTTTGGCTTTTTGAGTTGCGTTCTCCGCTCTTAGTGTTGCTTTAGACTTTTTAACATAATGATGAATTATAACAGCCCTTCTGTATCAACATAGAAGGGAAATGAGGCTGGTATGCTGCGTGATTCAAAGTAAAAATGTACGTTTTTTGTCCCTTCCGTAATACCTATCTTCATATTGCCAGTGACTTCACTTTTGCTATCAATTTGATTATCTAAAAATCCTTTTGAAGTTAGGCTCCAGTTATCATTTATTGGTGCGAAGGAAGATAACTCACTTGTAGTGTACATCTTTCTACCCTTAACATTATCATCGGCTCTAATTTGAGAAAGATCTATTTTGACACTCTGATCACGATTATTTTTTATTGTAACGTTTAGTTGGACGCTTTTATCAATTTTAGTAAGAGAGTTTAATGTAATTGATACATTGTCACGTGTGAAAGTAATTGGAAGTTTTTCGAATCTATTTAAATAAATTGTACTTCCAGATGAAACGGAAAAACCAGCTTCCTGGCCTAACTCCTTTAAAGGACCATATAAGCGACCATTAATAGTTACGATAGGATTTTCCAATTTTGTTTCAGAACCATTAATCTGTAATTTGTTATATTTTACAGGAGTAGCTTTTAAATAATTCTCAGCTGCATAAGTAATTCCTGAGAAAAATATAGCACCACATAGAAATGAGATTATAATTTTTGATTTTTGTCCTTTCAAAATAACTCCCCCAACCTAATATTTTCCATAATTATATCAGTGATAATAAAATAGGTCTATATATTTATATTTAGATGCTCATATAGTCAATAAGATCTATTTACAGATGATGACATTGCATTCAATAATTTTAAACCCAAATGCCTACCACTCGTGATCATTCAATCATTGAAGAATAAATGAATGTAAGAAAATCAGATGCATCATAAACTAATTTCAATCATCATCTTTATGTTCGTGGTAGTAATAATAATATAATCGGACTATATGTTCTTTTCCTTTAGATTTACGTGTTATTCTCCCCCAAATTATGTGCCTGATAATCATCAAGTAACCATAAAAATAAAAAAAAGCCACTACAATAATAGCGACTTACAACCCATATCATAGTGTTCCATGATCGGACCGGGAGCTGTTTGAAACGACGAGCTTGGAAACCATTCCTTGAAAATATGGTCATACGTTCGTCCTATCGACTCCTCAACGGGTCCAATCGCTGTGAACCTGGCATATTTCGTTTTAGGGATGAGACGTGCTATGGTCCCTGACGGTACATGGTCTACGCTTGTCACTTCGATCCCGATAAAATAGGTGTACCCGCTTTCGTCTCGATCTACAGTCAGTGCATAATCAATTTCTTTTTCTGACTCAACCCGCAAATGTGCGATATTGCCGAAAGTTTGTTGCCATTCTTCGAAATACTGTTTCCACAGATCGGGCGAAGATACACCATCTTCAAATCGGCATTCTATCCCAATTAGTTTCATCGCTGGTTTTGTTACGATCATCGTATGTGGCTTGGTTTTTATCATGGCTTCAGCTCCCTTTTGCTGCAGTGCAAGATTAACAGCATGGAATGTAGGCAAAAGAAACCGTCCCCTCCGATAGTTTTCTGGTGTTATTCCATACACGCGTTTGAAAGCTCTTCCGATACATCATGGGATTCGAAGCCGTAGTCATATGCGATCTCCGCTATTTTATCATTGCTATTCCTTAATCGTTCGGCAGCAAGATCTAATTTGCGACCGCGTACATATGACATGACGGTGGAGCCGGTGTACGCCTCAAACACGCGCAAAAAATGTGACTTAGAGAAGCCGGCTAACGCTACAAGCGACTCACACGGAATGTCTTCCTGCACATGCGTTTCAATATAATTAAGTACGGATTGAATTCTTTGCTTATAGTCCATGGATGTGCACCTCCATGGCGTTCATTGTAGCATGGAGAACAATTGGTTTCTCGATGTTTTTTCTCGTATCGGCGGAGAAACACGGTTAGTACGTAATCCTGCCCGTTGGTTTAATAAAAGGGCGTCTACCTCCGTCGATGAAATCATATCGGGAATGTGACAATGTTCTTGTCATTGTGTTTTGACAAGAACTTGATAACATAAATATAAAAAGCCGCATAATCAGCGGCTTCCAATGTTACTATGTTTTTGTCACCCGACATTAACTCAGTAATGTTGGCTAGTTCATTTTGGATGTTCCTTTGTTTAACTAGAAAAAAATTTAACCTTCATTCTTTTCTGAATGATGGTAATTAAAGTGAAAATCTGGCGACATTTTACTACTCCCTTTATTTGATTGAAATCATTTAACACAACTTTAATGCACTGTAATTTCCGTATTCAATTGTTCCTCCTAATGTATTTTGATTATAAACACCGAATCATTAAGCTGAATTTACCATTTTGCTGTACAGTTCATTATGCTGAACTAAATAATCATGTGAACCTTGGCCGACAAGCCGACCTTCGTGCAATACAAAAATTTTTTTTGCATTCTCAATAGTCGATAGGCGGTGAGCAATAAAAATGGTAGTTTTCCCATTTCGAATCATGCCTAATTGCTTTTGAATGATTCGTTCCGTCTCCATATCTAATGCAGAGGTTGCTTCATCTAAGATTAAAATTTCAGTGTTTCTTAAAATAGCTCTTGCAAGAGCAAGTCTCTGGCGTTCTCCCCCCGATAAGGTCACTCCTCGCTCACCAACAACTGTCTCATATCCGTTTGGCAATCGTTCAATTAAATCATGAATACATGCAGCTTTACAAACTTGGGTAATTTCATCGTCTGTTATCATCGAATTGCCCATAATAAGATTGTTGCGTATTGAATCAGGAAAGAAATAAGGATCTTGCCTAACGATTGTAATCTTGTTGATCCAATCCTCTCGTTTTAACTTCGTAAGAGGTATTCCATTAATCAAGATTACTCCATCAACAGGTTCGTAAAAACGTGTTAACAATTGAGAAATCGTTGATTTCCCACTTCCACTCATTCCAACAATCGCTGAGATTTCTTGTACAGGTATGTCCATACTTAGATGATCAAATATATTCTCTCCATCATATCGGAATCCGATATCAATGAGCTGTATCTTTTTAATCGGAATATTTAATACATAATGACCATCTTTCAGATCTTCTTGTCGCTCAAATGTTTCCCTTAGTCTTTCTACACTGGCAAGATTTGAGTTTAGCCTTATAACCACATTGAATGCATTTTGAAAAGCCTCCACAAGCTGAATTGTGAATTGAAAGATAACAACGAGCATACCAATAGATATTTGATCATTCATAACCGAAAGGCCACCACATAAAAGAACCAAGATATTAATAATCCATTTAATCGGATCAGTAGAAAGAAACTGTTTATTTATGTGTCTTATGTACTTCAAAACAAGCTGATAATAGTCATAAAACAACCTTTGATAACGTTTCATTTCCCACTCTTCACGATGATATGCTATAACTTCACGAGTTGAAGATATTCCTTCGTCAATCAATGTAAGCATGCTTGATTGTTTTTCATTCATTTTTTTTGATATTTCTTTTTGGTGTGTCGAAAATTTTCTACCCAAAAACAAATACAATATCGTTAGTGGAATAATTCCAATAAGTAAGTAAGGCAAAATAGACGCAATGAGCCATAACAAAATAAACACAGTCATAGCTTGTTGAACAAGGCGTGGCATATCTGAGGAAATCATGTTAGAAGTGCTTTCAATATCATTACTGAAAAGATACACATAATCCGTTGATGAAATTCTTTCCGGAATGTAACAATGTTCTTGTCATCAGTCGGGAATGTTATCAAGTTCTTGTCATAAACTGAACCCTTGGTGTTAACCAGTTCTTGTCCATTATCAGCAATTGGATCAAGTTCTTGTCTTGAACAAAGGACAAGAACTTGATCCAATAAAACAAAAAAACCGCGCTGGGCGCGGGTTCTTATGGGACGGTAAGCTTTCAGAAAAGCCTCCTGCGTGTAGTCCTGGGCATCCTGCGGGCTAGCACCCAGGCCTCGTAATAGGCCGTATATTTTATTTTTGTGCGTATCCACCAGCTGTGTAAAGCTCCTCTTGTCGCCAGCCAGCACCTGCCTGACCAGCGTAACGTCCTGTGACGGGTCTGCCATAACGATCCTCCCTGCTCATCATCTGAACTTCATATATTATAGACGGAAGTCCTTTGCCGTTTCTCTCACTAAAAAAAGAGCCCTCTTAGAATCTCTTCCTGTTTATTCCATTATACAGCCCGTTAGTTGAATAAAAGGGTGTCTGCCGCGGCTTCTAATTATGATTTTTTAATAGGACATCACCTTTTGTGGTTGTCTTCCTTCATGTATGATCTCTCTCCCTCCCTTAAGCAAGAGCTACAAGAAATCAATGTAGTAAAAAGACACTGATATTCTATTCATCAGTGTCTTTTTTAGTGGTTTTTTTTCACCAGCATCATGTTTCATCGTTGAACTCAGACTAATTCACTTTAGCCCTATTCGCTATAACTGACTTCACTTTCTTGTAATCATTTCAATCAGAGAGTTGTAATTTAAAGCAACTTAATTAGCTCTTCTAGCTCATCAATCAGTACTTTTGCAAATTCAAAATTAGTATCTTTTAAAGCCAATTCTATTTTCATTTCAACTGCTTTTTTGTTTTGTTCCGCTTCTAAATAGTCTTTATCAAAGTGACTAGCATAAATCATCTGTTTAAATTTTTTCATAGTCATTTTTCTAATCGTCTTATTGTCAATGATTAATACATAATCCATACCATTTACAACAGAATAGAAATCATGAGATATCATGAGAATTGCACCTTTATAGTCTTCAATGGCTTTTTCCAGTGCAATTTGTGTATATGTATCTAAATGGCTTGTCGGTTCATCAAGAAGCAATACGTTTGCATTACTAGCAGAAACTTTAGCCAATTGAAGTATGTTTTTTTCTCCACCAGATAGTGATTCAATCTTTTGATTAACGATTTCGCCTTCAAATCCATAGTTTGAAATATACGATCTAACTTCATCATAAGTTTTAAACCCAGCATCGATGAATTCTTCTAGTAATGTATTAGAATCCTTTAGCATTTCGCCTTGATTCTGAGATAAATAAGCCATTTTAACATCATCATTTATTTCAATGGAATCATGATTATTGTTAAAGATATCTCGGAGTAAAGTCGTTTTCCCTGTACCGTTTGGACCAATAATGGCTACTTTATCCGTAGATTTTATCTCAAAGCTAACATTCTCTAAAAGCAGTTCATCAAAGGCAACACTATAATTATTGACTTTTACAACAATGCTGTCTTCAATTTCATTCTCAATACCGAAACTGATATTCGGTTGCTTAATATCAACAAATGGTGCCTTAATTCTACGCGCTTCCAATCTCTCTTGAAATCTAACTCTAGCTTTTAACGCTCTACCTCTAGATGCTTCTGAATTAATAGTTGCGATAGCTCTAAGATTATCAATAATGTTATCGTATCTCTCAATTTCTTCAGCTTCGGCGACTGCGATTTCTTGCAACTCAATTTTTGTCTGAAGTAATGAGAAATTATACTCAATATATCGCCCATCAAACTCTTGGATCTCTGTGTTTTCAAGGTGAATAATTTTGTTGAAACAATGATTCAATAGATATCGATTGTGCGTAACAACTAGCAGTATGCCTTTGTGAGTATTAATAAGTTTTTTAAGCGCATTTAGGTTCTCAAAATCTAAAAACACATCCGGTTCGTCCATGATCATTAAGTCTGGACTATTAAGCATTTCCTTCATTACTTGAATAAGTTTGAATTCCCCGCCGCTCAGGTCGGATACCCTAACATCTTTTAGCTTCAAGAGGTTTGCAAGATTTAGCTTCTTATTAATGTTACTCTCAAAATAATCTCCGCCCATTGCATCAAATGCGTCTAAAGCGAATTGATACTTTTCGAGTAACGGCTCAATATCCGATGATGTTTCCATTTCATTACAAATAGATGTTATTTCATTTTGTAGCTTAATAAAATCTTCTCCGATATATTCAAAAACAGTTGATTCTTTAGTTCTGTCTAGTTGGGAGAACTGACTTACATACCCAATTTTACAGGTTGGATCTATCTCTAACTTGCCTTCGAACAAATATCTTTCTGGATCCATCAGTATATCGATCAGTGTACTTTTACCACTGCCACTTGTTCCAATAAAAGCGCAATGCTGTGACTCTTCTAACGTAAAGGAAATGTCTTTATATAGTTCTTTTTGTGGAAATGAGAAGTATAAGTTATCAACTTTTATCATAGTAGTGCCTTTCTTTATAACTAAGATGGTGACTATTATTAAATGTATTGTCGAACACAGACTTTTAGAGTAACACTCTTTACTACCAAGTTCAATCCATTTTTAGCCCTTACCCTCACTTCGAAATTCTAATACTTTCTTTAGAATGGTGGCTTGTTGACCGTTTATCCAATCCCATGAAAATACATCAAACAAAATCATGACAATGTTTACCTACGGCATCAATATTTCCAAATACAAAAAATAGTATTCATTTGCGTAAACTGCCCATTAGCTTAATAAAATGATGTCTGCTGCCGTCGATGAAATCATACCGGGAAAGTAACAATGTTCTTGTCATCAGTCGGGAATGTTATCAAGTTCTTGTCATTGTGTTTTGACAAGAACTTTTATAATCAACGGCTTCCAATGTTACTATGTTTTTGTTGCCCGACGACATACAAGCGAACAATAATTGATCGCGTTGCATCATTGCTTCTATATTTCGGCAAAGCGTTTTCACTATGTTGCCTGTTAGCTTATAGATAAGGAACTGCCAACCGGTAAATTGCTTCATCCGATCTCAACAAAGGTTTCCCGTTAGTTTAATCCCGAAATGCTATGGAATTGTAATTAGATATGTATCTAATCGGTAATCGGCTCATCTTCTTGTCCTTTTCGGTAATCGGTACAAGTTCTTGTCCCGAGTCGTCGACAAGAACTTGTACCGATAAAACAAAAAAGCCGCTATTATAGCAACTTTCAATGGGACCATGATCTTGTCCCCCGACATTAGGCCATCCCTTTTCAGCTTTTCAGGATGGCCCCTTCTGTCTTGAAACCTAATCTCTGCCGGTCAACAGTCGTCTTCCTAGCAGCAGTCGGGCTTCAAGTTCGATCCTGTTTTTGCAATCTTCGCAGCAGTGCATTCCTTTGAAATTTCGTTTCACACGGTCGTAAGCTTGAGTCCCCTCAATGACATAAAACTCTCTTCTGCAACTATTACAGGTGGAACGAAAACGAAAAACTCCATCGATTTGTTCTTGCATGGAATCCCCTCCCGTCAATCAAGTCAAAGCCCAGTACTATTGACGTGATAACTGCAACGCGATATAACTGAATAAATTCTAAATAACACACTGTATTAATTATTTTAATGCAGTGTGCTAAATAAGACAAGGGGGCGTTTACCGTTGCCGAAAGTCGTGGACCACGAACAAAAGAGAAAACTAATCGCCGAATCAGCATGGAATATCATTGAAGAAAAAGGGGTTGAACATGCGTCAATCCGTGCCGTTGCAGCTGCGGCAGGGTTGTCACCCGGCGCATTGCGGCATTATTTTTCAACACAGGACGAACTATTGCTATTTATCGTAGACTATTATTTGACAAGAGGAGTTGCCAGAGCAGAAGAGCGCCTGGAAATAAGCCCTATTCCGATGAAGGCTGCGAGGGAAATTCTGTTACAACTGCTTCCTTTGGATGCGGAAAAACGAACTGCCGTCGGCGTCTGGTGGATCTTCGCCATCCGATCTCTCACGAGTTTGGCATTACAAGCTAAAAAAGACGAGCTCACGGACGGACTCCACTACCTGACTAAAGCTGTCCTTGAAATTCTAGCTAAGGCGAAGCTTCTCCCCTCTTCGGTGGACATTCAACTCGAAACATTAAGATTGGCCTCGATTGTCGAAGGCTTGACGATACTCGCATTGCTCCGCCCGGAGCTATACACACCGCAGACCGTTGAGCAGATCGTCACCCGCCATCTTCAGGAGCTCTGCTCGTAAGCTACGGATGGATGAGCACATAGACGATTCCCGAAAATAACTTGCCGTTACTTATGGATACTCCGTGTTTTGATCTTCAATTAATCTGCCCGTTAGCTTAATGATATTGCATGGAAACATAGTTAGATATTTATCTAATCGGTAATCGGCTCATGTTTTTGTCCTTTTCGGCAATCGGTACAAGTTCTTGTCCTTGGCTCGGGACAAGAACTTGTACCGATAAAATAAAAAAGCCGCTGAAATAGCGACTTCAATGGGACCATGTTCTTGTCCCTCAACAATTTTTTTCTTCCCTCGTTTCTGTGCGTAAGAATTGATATCATTTATTATTTGATCCAATTTACATTCACGAGGTTAGGTTTGTATTATTCCGCCGATTATAATGAGAGATTTGTGTCACACTCTCCCAAACCGCGGCAGCCAAGAATGAAAAAATAAAGTCATAGACCGCCGCCGTTTTATTGAACTATCGCCCCTTTAGGTCGCTGGGTCAACCGCACAACTAAGCTGGAACGTAGGTCAACCTGATCACATTCTCGCCAATTCGATCGCTTGCCACGAGGCGCAGCGGCGGCCGCGGACCGGCGAAGAACGGCTTGCCGTGACCCAGCACGACTGGATGGAGATAGAGTCGATACTCATCAACGAGACCGAGCTCCGTTAGACTGTGGGCCAACTCCGGCCCGGCAACTTCAATCACCCCTTCATGCTGAGCCTTCAGCCCACTTATGGCCGCTGCGAGGTCACCCTCGATCAGAGAAGCGTTCGGACCGACGGATTTTAACGTCTTCGACACCACCCACTTCGGTTTGCTTTGCCACGCCGCTGCGAATTCCCGTTCCGGCGCTCCCCATTCAAATCCGTCCCAAACCCGCATGTTCTCGTACATGCGGCGCCCGTACAGGATGCCCGACAGGCCGCTCACATCGTCGATGAAATGACGGAATAGTAAGGGGTCGGGCTGAAATGCCGGGTGGTCGTGGTCGACGAATCCGTCCAGAGACTGGTTCAATGCGAAAACGATCTTTGCCATGCGACTGATTCTCCTCCCTAGTTTTCTCGCACATTCATCATCAGGATTACACGTTCCATATGGAGCCTCCTTTATGTACATTTTATCATCCAACAGCATGCCCGGTTTCTCTTGGATTGCTAATGTGCACAGCCCGACCGAATACAACTTTAGCTTAACGAAGCTTAGTCAGTTTACAACATTATTTTCATAGTCTAACACTTTATTTTCTCTGAATACTTTCAGTGTATCAACATACGGATCCCTTATGTCGTGCACCTTGACCTCTCCGGCTGCGAGACGGCCTTCGTAGAGCCATCTGTAGATCGTTTTGAAGCACACGAACGGCTTTCCTTCGGCTCGGTGCTTCTCGGCGATCTGCTCAGGCGACCACATCCCCTGTAGCTTCCGATTGAGCTCTTCTGCAAGAGCTGCGGTATGCTTGCCGACAGGCAAGCTCGAAGTTCTCCGCTCGTGATATGCCTGTGGCAAAGCTAGCCGCATAAACCTCGCCCTGCTTGCTGCCGCCGCGTTTCGGTTCTCGTGCGATGGTAGAAGGATGTCGACCTAGCTCACGCCCGATCTTGCGGCATGACCAGCCCAATCGATGCAGCGCTTCTAGTTGTCCTCGATCAATTGTGCTAAGATGGAAGTAGCTCATGTTGGGTTCTCCTGTAGGAAATGGTGTTGAGGTTGTCAGAACCAAATAAAATATTAGAGCGATGGCATTGCATATTCACAAGTCGTCCTTCCATGCCGAGCGGTTTATGAGGATAAATAAATAGCGACATTCTTGGACAAATGTCATGGAATGTCGCTGCTGTTCTAATTACGGTTACCATAAATTTATTACAACGCACCTGCATCTCTTGCTGAGTAGAACGAAGGATAAATCGGTCGATAGTTTAGTTCGTCTCTTATTCGCGTTGTATCGACGACCATGTCCCACGGATCATAATCCTTTTGCAGTGCTTCTGACGGTATCTCGCTGTTATGAAGTTGAAAAAGCTCCGCAATCGAGATCGGTGCATCGTCGCCAACATTATAGATTCGGCCATCAAAACCCGGTATAATGGCTGCGAGCATCAGGGCTTGACTTACGTCCGCGTGGTGTATCATGTGGATTCTTTTGGCTGGATTCCAACTACGGAAGTACGGCAGACTTTCCGTAATGTGGGGATCGCATTCGCCATAAACAAAAGGCAGCCGAACGATGCGCACTCCCAATCCCTGTTCACGATGAAGCTGCAGCAGCGCCTCTTCGGCCTCAACTTTACTTTGAGGATAAGGATGAACGGGTCTAAGCTCGTCGTCTTCGCGGTTTGGTCTCAAGCGATTGACCGAACCATAGACGTTATTGGTACTGGTAAAAACAAATCTTGGCACATCCGCCTTCAACGCCGCATGAGCTAAGGCTATACTGCCATCGAAGTTTGCTGTTCTAGTAGTATTCTCGTCTACCCCCCGGAACTGTGCAGCCAAATGAATCACAACATCAGTGCCCTGGAGATCGTCAACATAGCTTTCCGGCTGCAAAAGATCGCCTTCTAAAAGCTCGGCCCCTTGCTGATAAAGCCAATCCGCTTTTGCGGCGTTCCTTACTAATAGTTTAACTTGGTGTCCGCGCTGCAGCATACGGGGGACAAAACGGCTTCCTACTTTACCTGTAGCTCCTGTTACAAAAATGTTCATTTTTAAATCCTCCTCAGCTTTTGAATGTCTTAGGTTTAGCTTAATAGAAGGCTCGACTAGCTGCCTTCCTGTGTTTATCGTATGATTGGGAGTGTCAGGATAAGGAGGAGTATGATGAAGGAGGTTCCCTCTAAAAAGTTACTAGGTGATTTCTTACGTTCTCGTCGCGAACGCCTTTCTCCAGAAGATGTAGGGTTAGCATCTTATGGACGACGACGGACGTCGGGGCTTCGAAGGGAAGAAGTAGCCCAACTTGCCCATATTGGAACTTCATGGTATACCTCATTGGAACAAGGTCGATGTGTCAATCCATCAGAGGATGTACTCAATAACATAGCAAACGCGTTGCAATTGACGGAGGATGAACGTGAACACCTCCATCTTCTTGCAAAGCCGGCACAACAGGAAAGAGCAGATAATGAGCAAATTAATATGGGTTTGGAACAGACAATAAGAGCTCTTGAACCTAATCCAGCTTTTATTCTCAATAGATATTGGGATTTGTTGATATGGAACAGGGCGGCTGCATTCGTTTTCCTATTACCGCCATTTTCAAATCATATGCAGCAGAGAACCAATTGGTTGAAACATCTTTTAACGGGCGGCTTGCTAGGGTCGGACAAGTACAGAGCACAAGTTGTGATCGCACAGTTTCGTGCAGATTATGCATATTTACGCGATGATCCGAGGTTTAATGAGCTCATTGAGGAATTAATGAAGACCAGTCAGCTGTTTTGTGAGTTATGGCCGTTACATGACGTTCAGGCCGTTACGGATCGCTACAAAAGAAGTTACGATCCTCATATCGGAGAGATGGAGTTTGAACATGTGATCCTCCAACCGTCAAAAAATCCCGACTTGAAGATTATGATTTATACAGCTTCAACAGATACGGCTGCGCGTTTGAAAAGTTTAATAAGCACTCTGTGAGATTGATAAGTTATTTGTGACTTCTGTTAAGGAAAGGCGAGCATAAGCGTAACGAAGTCTGGCGGCCACAGGGCCGCCATTTGTTTTTGCTCTTACATAAACATCTGAAGATTTCGATTGAATCTTTTCTCACTTGATTATAGATTTCTTTCCGTCTATACTTCGGGCTGAATACAATGTGGCATTTGCACATCCACTTTGTGTAAGCTAGACTGTAGCTCTTGTTTGCCATCTAAGACCCTTCCTTTCTTTTGAGCTTGAATATCTCAATTTTATGGGAATGGTCTTAGTGGTGAAACCCTCGATCCCTCCACCCGCATCACGGGTGGTTTTTTGTTTCGCGCGTTTCACGCACTCAACTGGCTAAAGCCATAATAAAAAAGAATCTCCACGATGCATCATGGAGATTTTTTCCTCTTATTTTTTGGTTAAAGATTAGTCTGCACGACGTCAGGTCTTCCGGATATCCCTACTGTACATATGACGATCTCGTATTTGAACGAGAACCTTACCGAAGCGTCCTCCTTGTTGGAACACAACCTTATTGTCCGGATAGGTGCGCTGCATATATTCAGTAACCGTCCGACGAGTCTGCTCATCCGCCGGAATCTGCTGCAGGCGCAGCAAGACCATCACTTCTTCGATTGCCGCATCGATCGATAACTCGGTCGTTTTCATTTCTCGGGTAATCAGCGAAGCATAGGAGTAGCCTTTGAGATAAAGCAGCTGAAGCAGGTAAACCATTTCAGAATGATCGGGTTCGCGCTGACGGTCCGTAATCAGTGGCCAAATCTCATCCAATAAGCCGTGTTCCCGCCCGCCTGCAGTCGTGCTGATATAACAGTATTGTCGTGCGCAGCTGATCAGGCTCTCTACACTTTGCCAGTCCGATACAGTTGGACACATGGAGGCGAATACGAGATCGAAAGCGTCCCGCCACCCCGCTGTATCGAGGTCGATCGTTTCAAACTTTTCACGCTCCAGTTTGACGCTGCCGGATTCGAGCTTTCCTGCGTTCTCCAGGAGCAAATCGGCGAGCGGAACGCAAGGTTCCACAGCCGTAACCTCCGCACCACGCTCGGCAAAAGGAATGGAGAATCCACCTGAGGCCGCGCCAACATCGAGCACGGAAGCACCTTTCCATGCTACCCCCTGATCCTCCAACCAGCCGATAATCCGCTCTCGTCTCCGAATGCCTTCTTCGCTGAACGCCTGCTTGTCAAAAATTTTCGCTTTATCGTCGAATGCATGCGCGGGATCTAAGCCGGATTTCTTCACCCGATTGGCGAATGTGGTCGGATCCGTCCTCCAAGCCTCCTCCCAAATGCTTGCGTCGAGGATATCGTTAGT
This sequence comes from Paenibacillus sp. Cedars, assembly GCF_003184205.1. Classification (NCBI taxonomy): domain Bacteria; kingdom Bacillati; phylum Bacillota; class Bacilli; order Caryophanales; family Paenibacillaceae; genus Paenibacillus; species Paenibacillus sp. Cedars. The sequence continues at coordinate 2,759,564 of NZ_CP020866.1, read as the reverse complement.
CATAACCGTTCATCCTTTCCTTTTTTGATCTTTGTGTCTCACCCTTTAACGCTAGGAGATACGATCCCTTCTACCAAGTATCGCTGACCTACAAAAAACACAACGATGATCGGCAAGATGAACAGAACGATTCCGGCGCTTTGGATGATCGGGATATTTTGTCCGCTAGGCCATTTGTAGCCGATCGAGAAAAGCGCCGTTGACAGCGGGTATCGATCCATCTGCAAAAACATAAATGGCGTCACGTAGTCGTTGCCCCAACTCCTGTTGAACAAGAGGATGGACACCGTTGCAATGACGGGCAGAGAGATAGGCAGGAAGATGTTCCAGAAGATGCGGAACGTCGAACAGCCGTCGATTCTCGCTGCCTCCTCCAAGTCCTTGGGGATGCCGGAGAAAAACTGGCGATACAGAAAAATGCTGACGGCGCTGCCGCCGATCGCCCAGAACAACCAGGGCCAAAACGTGTTGAGGAACCCGATTTGAAAGAAGATCACATACGTTGGAATTTGCGTCACGATTTCCGGCAGCATCATTGTTGATAGCAGCAGCATAAACAGTGCGTTTTTGCCGGGACCTCGGAGCCGAGCGAAGCCGAAACCGACAAGCGCACTCGTAAAGGTGGGAATCACGACGGATATCGACGTAATGATGATAGAATTCCTAGTATATTTCCAGTAGTCAATCATCGTAACTGCGAAAACGTAGTTTTCCCAATGGAACCCCTTCGGCCAAAAGACCATCGAAGAACCTGCCAACTGTAGCGAATTCGTCAGAAGCCAATAAAGAGGCATTACAAACAGGATGGACAGCAGGATGAGCAGGCCGTATAGTCCCGTGCGTACAGCCCTGGAGCGGAAACCGGTTTGTACCAATTTATTTTCCCTCCTGTCCAACTTCGTAAAACACCCAAAGCTTGCTTGTGACAAATACAACCATCGTCAGCAGCAATATCAGGCTAAACATGACCCAAAGGAGCGCCAGTCCGTACCCGTATCGGTTGAAGGCGAATATTTGTTGAAACGCGTGCACCGAGAACACATAATTGGGACGAATCGGCAAAGACAGCAGACTGTTCGAATTGGCCGCGAGCAGGACCGGCTGAACAAAAATTTGCAGCGAGCCGATGACGTGCATCACAAATTGAAAAAACAGAACGGGCGTCATGAGCGGAATCGTAATTTTGGTAAAACGCTGTGTCGCCGAGGCGCCATCGATAGCAGCCGCTTCATACAAATGCTTGGGTACGCCCTTCAATCCAGCTAAATTGATCAGAATGCCCCCGCCGCTCCCCCAGAGCAACATAATCAACAGGGATAGCATCGCATAATCGTAGCCGAGCCAGTCGACTGGCTTCATTCCCAACCCGGTCAGCAGTTGGTTGGCCAGACCATCCTGCACGAACAAAGAACGCCACATCGTTCCAGTCGCCACGACCGGAATGATAGACGGCATGAAAAACAAAGCGCGATACATGCCGATAGGCTTCATGTTCTGGTTCAGCAGCACGGCCAGCAAAAATCCGACGACGAGACTCAACGGGACGATCAGGACCGTAATCAGGATCGTCCGCCCGAGCGCGTACATGGCATCGTTGTCGGTGAACACTTTGATGTAATTCTCAAGTCCGATCCATTTGACGGCATGCATGTTAAAACCTGCAAAATTCGTAAAACTCAAATATAATCCATAAAGTAACGGGAGTAGACCGAGCAGGATGAACACGACAAACCAGGGAGAGATAAATAGGTAGAACTCCAGTGCTTCTTTAGTCCTTCTGTTCATGGGTTATTTTCGATCAGCGGGAGCCAAGCAACTGAATGCCTTCGTGTATGAGGACGTTTAGTTCTTCCGTCATTTTTTTCGCAGCTCCGTCAACCGTATCCTTATTGTAATATACCGGCGTAAAGTACTTATCAAACACCGAGTCCACGGCCTGATACGTCAGATAAGAATTGAATGGCATGGTCCCGTTGTTGTACTTTAATTCGTTCTGAATGAATTCAACGTTCATTTTGTCAAAATCCGTCTCTTTCGGCAGCAGTTCCATCAGTTTGCGCGTCCCGGGCAGGGCGAGGCCCGCCTTGACTTGTTCCTCCTCCGGCTTGCCGCCGAGAAACCATTCGTACACCGTCCAGGCTTCTTTCGGATGCTTCGTTTGGCTGTAGATCATCGCTCCAGTCCCAAAGGCTGTCGGCGAAATACGGGTTCCGTCATCCGCCACAGGCGCCGGAGCCACGCCAAAGTCCGCCAGACGGTCCTTTGTCAACGGATTGGCTTTCAGGAAGCCTGAGCCACGGTACCCTATCATCATCATTGCTGCTTTGTTTTCGACGAACAGTTGGCCGACCCAATCTGTTGCCGGATGCAGCGGGTTCGGTCCGATCATAGATTTAGTCGTGTCTGCCCAAAACTGAAGCAGTTTCTTCACTTCCGGCTTTGTATATTCCGCCGATTTGAAGTCGGAGCTGTAAGCGCTACTTCCCATCTGCAGAAGCTGCAGGTTGAGCAGATCCTGGTTAGCCGCGATATTGCCTTTATAATAGGTGAGACCGTATTGTGTCACCTTGTCTCCGCTTTTCACCGTCAGCTTTTTGGCCAACTCCACGAGTTCGCTCCACGTCATCGCTTCCGTGCTGCTGGGAAACGGCACTCCCGCAGCTTCAAACAACTTTTTGTTGTAAAAAATCGTAAAGTCGGGCGACACGTCCATCGGGAATCCGTATAGCTCCCCTTCCCCTTGCTTTCCTTTCACGGGATCGTAGCGATACTGGTTGACGATGGGCAGAAAATCGTCCGGTTGAAGCACCGCACTGCTGTTGAAATAATCGGTTAAATCAAGCGCCATCCCTTTGTTGACATAGCCTGGCAGCTCAGACAAATCGGTGCGAATAATGTCAGGAACATTCCCCGCTGTTATCATCGACATCAACTTGTTGTAATCGGCCGGTACGGTTTCGATTTTAATATTCGGATGTTCTTTCTCGAACTCCGCGATCATCTCGGGAGTAAATTCGTGATCGTGCATCGTATGGCGGATGACGACTTGTTCTCCGTTGCTTTCGGCTTGCGACGTGGCAGGCGATGATGCCTCCGCACTCCCGGACGCAGCCGGATTGTCCTTGGAAAGTGTTTCTCCCGATTGAGGCGAGCTGCTGGAGCAGGCGCTCACGAAAAACAGGCATAAAGTGATCATTGTGCAAAGCACTGCGGAGCCTAAACGTTTTTTCATCTTACGGTGTCCCCTTTTTTGAATTGAAATTATTGCTTAACGTTTTGTTATTATCGTGCGATTCATGACTCCATATTTGGGGTATGTCTCGTTTGTTTTGCTCCCTAACCATCGCACCCACAACATAAAAGCTGGAATTTATTCCAGTTGATCATAGATATTCCCCCTTCTTGTAAACAGTAATAATTACGATTTGAAATGATGTATACTTTTCCCTTACGTGGAAAATATGATGATGAAATCCCGTTAATCGTAATGATTACTATTAAAAATGATATACTATCTTATCTGACGCGTCAATAAGGCACGAAAAATGAAAGTAATCACTTTTCATGTTCGCGAAGCCAATTTCATCAGAGACATTTCTGAAAGCCAAGAAAAACCTTTATGACGATAGAAGTATCTATATAGATTGAACTAAAGTTTTGCATTGAACATCCTATTATAACGGCCCAATAGGGCCTATAACATTCATCTCTTTTGTTCATTCTATATAACAAAAAACCTTCTTTCCCTCTTCTGGCAAGGTTGAACGAAAAAAGCGATGGTTCTGTTCCATCGCTGTACTCTTTCATTCCGTTAGCAGAACCATCACTTGCGGGAGGCCGTATAGCCTGCTTTCTTATTTTGATCGTGCTATCGTTTCCCGTTAGTTTAATGGAAAATTCAATTTGCCTTCACTGCTTTGTCTTAATTAAGCATTTCTTAATAGGGCATTATACAATAACGATCTATATACTAGATACTTGGGATTCTGCTCAGCTCTTACTTCCACAAGCTGGTATAAACTTATTATAAGCATTTTATGAATGAGATTCCGTTTTTACGGATATCTTTGCTTTCAACGAAGGATATTTTCTATTCTATTAGCACAGAATTTATTACATAACCTTAATTCATTTAATCCGTAATTTTTTTAAGCTCAAAAATAGCTGCCTCTGATAACAAGATAAGCCTATTGTTATTAACAACAAAAAAACTTAAACCTACAGGTATTCTAAGTTTTGTAGAAGGGTCACTTATATCTATTGCTTTTACTACATCATTTATATTTAAGTCTGGGATATCTATTTTATATAATCTATAAAAAGAGTCAAAGTTATAGCATGTCGCTGTAATCTCATATAATGGATTTTTTAGTTCATATTGATAATTACTATAGTTTTTAAGTCCTTTTGATGAAAAAAAGTCTTTTTTGATTATAATTTCATCTCCAATAAATTTTTGCCCTGTTGGATATTCAGAAGCATTATTATATGAATTTGCAAATCCTAAAAGCTTCTCAACTTTCCAAGTTCCATAGAAATATTTTTCAGTTTTAGTATCCAAATTTATACGTTCTACAGTACAATATTTGGATGTGTTTTTTGGAATAATAGACTCATCCTTTTCAGGTTTAGGCGATGTCATTTCAACATTTCCACAAGCCGATACTAGCATCAACATTATCATAATACAAACCAATAATATTTTTTCATATTTCACACTCCCACTATAAAGTTATGTTTTCGCCTGTTTACTCGCTTGCTAACTGGAAGATTTGCTCAATAATGAGGCAGCGCGTATGATCCTGGACATATTCGTTATCATGTTGAGCGGCATAGATACCCATCTATGTAAACAACAGCCGTTTTACCAACTGCTTAGATGATTATATCAAATGTACCCCCTTATTTTGGGAGAGTTTTGTTATAACTAAACTGCCCGTTAGCTTAATGAAGTAGCATTGGGATCTTAGATATTCATCTAATCGGTAATCGGACTATGTTCTTGTCCATTACGGCAATCGGTACAAGTTCTTGTCTTTGACTCGGGACAAGAACTTGTACCGATAAAACAAAAAAGCCGCTAAAATAGCGACTTTCAATGGGTTAATGTTTTTGGTCTCCGACACGTTCCTTTTTTAATGAATTCTTCGCCATCTCTTACAAGAGCTTTTTATATGGATCTACCATTCTTATACTTAAAATATCCCAAATCTATTATACAATCTATACTTCAGACATTAGGAGTTCCCTATGTTAATGGAACGACTTCACAATTATTTGATTATTTAGAGATTGTGATACGTAACAAAGACATTTCCCTTCTGAAAATTGATGACGTTCAGGATCTAGTAGTCACAGTTCTTTGATACTTTAATATTCAAGATATCTCTCAGAGAAAATAAGTTTGAAATTTGTTTGTGCAGGCACTGGAATTATTGAGTTTTCATCACAAGTTGCGAGTAAAGTTTTTTACGGCTGCATTCTCATTAATTATGACAGCACACAGCCGATTTCAAACAACATATTTTCAGGAGGGATCATACTCTTCTTTTTATTATTACTAAATGAATGGTATTCAATATCGTTCTCCCTAATTATCCCGATAACAAGATGTAAATGTTTCTTATCTTTCGTGTAATCTGAAACAATATTTTCTAAATCCTCCATTGTAAAAAGTTATTCCTTTTAATTTTATGATTCATTAGTAAATCTGTATGAACCCTCTGGCCCCCCGAGTTCACCATATCATTATATTGCTCAGTATAACTATCGTAGCTCCCCACGTTCCTCCTCCTTATCTCATCAAATTTAGTCCCTAATCCATTATCCAGTCCATTGATATTCCATACTGGTGTAGCGTAATTTGCCTGTTAGCTTAATGATCTAGAGCGATGAAATGTAGCTAAATACTTACCTAATAGGCAATCGGGCTCCGATCGACAGGGCGAGTAGCTATTTATCGCCCTGAAGACGCTGAATAAGTAGCCGCAGTTTGTACGTTTCCAGGGCGCGGACCACAACCTCTCTCGGTGGATGGTATTTCTGTGATTGGGCGGGTGAATACTACTTGCTCCGATACACCGTCTCCCCGGCGACAACGGTCTCACGGACGAGAACGTCCCCTCCTTGGCCATCGTGGTCGAACAACGTAAGGTTCGCCGGACCCCCGGCTTCGATCATGCCCCATTGCGGCTCGTTCATCACTGCAGCCGGACGGCTCGTAACGGCGGAAACCGCCTCCGCCAGTGACATGTCCGTGTAGCGAACCGCATTCGCGATGCCAATGTCGAGAGAGGACGCCGAACCGGCCAGAATGGCCGGGTTCTTCACCGTGTGCAGGCGTCCCTCGGCGGTTAATTCCACCTCGCTGCCAATGAGGCTGCTGTATCGGCCAGTGGACATCCCCGCAAACATGACGGCATCGCTGACCAGCACGGCCTTGTCGCGTTTGGCACGCAGCATGGCCTTCAGCACTGGCGGTGCCAGATGATGGCCGTCCGGAATGAAGGTGGCCCAGAGCCGATCCTCCGCAAGCTGATGCCAGATATAATTCGGGTGCCTTGGCAGGACCGGCTGTGATCCGTTGCCCAGATGCGTGGACACGGTCGCCCCGGCCTCCACCGCCTGATCAAGCTGCGCTGCTGTCGCCATCGTATGTCCGATGGCAACAACAACACCTGCTTTCACAAATTTGCGAATAAGAGGGATGCTTCCCTCACGCTCCGGCGCGAGCGTCACCATCTTAATCATCCCCTTCGCCGCATCCTGCAGGCGCTGGAACTCCTCCCAATCCGGATTGCGAATATATTCCCGCGGATGTGCGCCACGGCTGCCATCTTCGCCAGAGAGATAAGGGCCTTCCATATGGATTCCGGCCAGCGAGGCGCTTCCATAACGACCAGATTGACGATATTCGGATAGTGCATGGAAGGCCTGGCGCATTCGGTCATAACTGCCTGTAATGACGGTGGGCAGATACAGGGCCACGCCCCGTTGATGCAGCGCCTTGGTTACACCTTCGATATCTCCATGCGAGGTTACCGTTCCGTTCAAGTCGTAACCGGCGAAGCCGTTCACCTGCAAGTCGATCCAGCCACTGCTGATCCAGGGCAAATCCGATGACGCCTCACGCGTCAGATCATCTAATTGAAGCGGTGCAACCTCCGTAATCCGCCCATCTTTTGCCCTCACTTCAACGGGATCTCCCGTATTGCTAAGCCTGCCGCGCCATAACATAAGCACCCCTCCTGTCCTTGATTCGACGTTCCTAACCGTTGATTCACGGCATAAATCGTTAAGCCCATTGATAAATCGGCGCTGCCGATTCTTTGTCCAGATACAGCCTCCAGCTAGGGTGTGTCTTCAAGATCGTAGCCGGCACATTGTGGTCTACGCCGCCTTGAATCGTGTTCAGAATAGCCGAAGCTTTCGCCTGATGAGGCACAACCGAGACAATATGGCGGCTCTTCAAGATCTGCTTCACCGTCATCGTAATCGCCTGTTGCGGGACATCCGCATTCGTGTCGAACCAGCCCTCCCGCACCTGCTGGGTTTTGCACGTATCGCTCAGGTTGACGATCGTATATGGCGACTCATTGTCAAAATCGGCCGGAGGGTCGTTAAAGGCAATATGCGCATTTTCTCCAATGCCGATCAAGGCCAGATCCACGGGCGCTTTGGCAATCTCATCATTGAGGCGCTCCACCGTTTGGCCTGCATCTCCCTCACCATCAATCAGCCATGCCCGCGATACGGGCGCATACTTCAAGAAGCGTTCCTTCAGATATTTGCGGAAGCTGGCAGGACGCGACTCGGGCAACCCGATATATTCGTCCAAATGGAACATCTCGATCTTGTCCCATTCTATATTCATCTTCACAAAATGCGACAAAAACTCAAACTGTGACGCGCCCGTGGACAATACGATACGTGCATGGCCCTGCTTTGCTATCGTATCTCGAAGAATGGCTTCGCAAGTGCGGGCCGCCTCTAAGCCTGCCTGATCTGCATATTCAAATATGTTCAGCTGCATAATGGAATTCCTCCTTGTGTTATCAATTTTTACACCAATGACGCTGCTATATAGAACCCATCAAGCGGAAGAAGCATCCGCTTCTCCAAATGCGACAGAGGAATTATCATGTTTGTAGTCATTTCATCGTCTGGATTAAGTATATTGCTTGTAAGTCTAGCTATACTTGCTGGCATTATTACCTATAAAAAAACGGTTCGTCCTGTTGCGCGACTTTCGTTGGCCGCCTCGATAAAACGAATGATCTCCAAAGTTTCCTCAACATCAATAGGACTGAGTTTAGATCGGAACATCTCCATAATTTGTTCCAATAAACTGGCATAGTAAGGCTTCTGATGCGCGTAGACATCCACCGCTTCCGAGCTGTTTTCCCGATGAATAACAGCACCGAATTGGGTATTTCCCCTTCGATTACCGCGAATCGTCCCGACTCGTCCATCTTTCCAGAGCCCTGTTACAAAGTCGTGATCGCCGTTATGGACAGAGCTGACTTGTAAACAACCCTTACCCATACCCGAGTAAAGCATATCGACCATGTGTATACCGTACCAGAACAGACCGGGCTGCGTCGATTGCAATGCCATTGGGCCATAGCAATCCATTCCTATAATCGGAGAATCTCCGCCTCCCCGCAGCTTTGTGGTCAGACCTTCGGCGTAACGAAGTGCGGAGCAGCTCATGATCGGTATGCCATGATGCTTTGCCAGCGCAGATATACTCTTGGCATCGCGGGAATTCACAGCAAAGGGCTTGTCGATAAAAACAGGCTTACGAAATGGTGCGAGCTTCGAGAATTGCTCCAAATGTATCCGGCCATCAACGGATTCCAGCATTAGGACATCGCTTGCCTCCGCTACTTCCTCGATCGAATCCATGATGCAAATACCGTAGTCTGCTGATAGTTTATCGGTGTAACCCTGAACTCTAGATGCACTTAGTTCAAAATCCGGGGATCCCCCGGGGAATGCCGCTACTACCCAGCCTCCTGGAACATGGTAAGGATGATCAGCTGAATTCAGCAGTTCTGTAAATGCCATAACATGCGAAGTATCCAATCCGATTAATCCGATTTTCAATAATTGTTGGCTCATAATGCTCCCTTCCCTTTTGCGAATCATTTTGTATGAAGCAATGATTAGCTGCCACAATAAGATATTATTTTCACATTACGATCCGCCTCTACAGTTGCTAGTGAAGCCAGGTATATATCGTCATGTGTAATCGCTGCTTGATTACCCTCTAACCGATTCAGAAAGTCACGGGCTATCCTGACTTCATCCGCTTCTCCAATGGGTACTCTCGTCAACTTCTGATTATGACTGACCTGCAGCAATAACGCCTCTTCGCTGATTAGCGGATCCCCCTCTAACCGCAGCTCAGCCACACCCTTCGTACCTGTAACGAATATTCTGCAGTCTCCCCAGGTCCAACTGCTCTCAGGATTATGCCAATCGGCATACAATTGAGCGAGTACGCCATTCTGTAAACACACCTGCAAGCTGGATAAATCATAAAAGTCTGGATATTCCGGAAATATCGTCTTGGCCATGTATCCGTCAATCGCTTTAATTTCACTGCCAGTCAGCCATCGAAGCAAATCGAAATCATGAATAAACAGATCGAAGATAATGCCTCCGTTCTGCTTTTTAGAAAAATGCCACGCTGGTCGGTTCTCATGCTGCAATCTATGCGGTTTTCTCATCGCAATATTGACAATCTTGCCAAGTTCACCGGAATCGATAAGCCGCTTTAACCTTCGGATGGATGGACGATATCTTTCGGTCAACAGCATGCCGACATGCACTCGTCCCCGCTCCATTACCTCTCTCAGCCTTACTAAATCTTCACTGTTCGTGACTGCAGGCTTATCAAGCATGATATGCTTTCCATGCTGCTCGCACAGTTCAATGATATCGATTTTTTCGTTGTTTATTGCGGCACAGCCTACAATTTCCACAGCATCGTTCAATAATGCGAGACGGTCCTCAACGATGGGGATATGATATCGGTGACTTATTGATTCCGCCAGCTTCCGGTTTCGTGGTTCGAATATTCCCGCACACTCCCAGCCCATCGCAAGCATTTCCTCGATAAATGCAGCAATATGTGCGTGCTCACAGCCGATGATGGCAAACTTTCGACTGATATCTTTCATCTGCTAGTCCGCCTCCTTTAGCTAGCTGCTAATGGGGATTCATACATCCCCATTAGCATTTGACAAAGCTGACCCCAGAATTTTCATATACGGATTATTGGTATTCCTGCAGATTAACGATCCTGCCTAAGTTACTGGATTCGTATGCGCTTAGTATAATGGCAAGTGATGCCCTGGCATCCTCACCCGTAATAATAGGTTGACGCCCTTCTTGCACTGCTAGGGCCATGTCATGAATCTGCATACGATGTCCATCCGGTATCGTCTTGAAGGGTTCAAACTGCGGAACAACGAATTCTTGATCAATCAGCTCAAAGACAGTGATTTGGTCTTCCGTCAATATGATCGTTCCAAGCTCGCCATGAATCACGATTTGATGTGCAGGCTGCTTATACGCGGTGGTTGTAGCTTCAACTGTTCCAATGGCACCATTAGCAAATTGCAGGAATAGAGCTGCGGTATCTTCGACTTCAATATTTCGAAGGACATGCTCAGCTTTTCCATAAACGGATACTACAGGTCCTGCCAGCCATTGAAGCAAATCAATGCTGTGAATGCCTTGATTCATTAAGACACCTCCGCCATCCATGCTCCAGGTTCCTCTCCAACCGGCGCTGTCATAATAGGATTGATGGCGATACGGTTTCACTAACGCTGTACAAAGACTTAATTTACCTAGATTTCCTTCTTCTATAAATTTCTTTACATACTGCGCAGCAGGAGACATTCTCCTAGGGAAGATGCTGGTCATGAGCACCTGATGATCCTGGCAAGCTTGTATCATCCGGTTGATATCATCCATTCGGATTGCAATCGGCTTTTCAACGATAACATGCTTTCCCGCCTTCGCGGCCATAATGGTTTGTTCCGGGTGCATGCCGCTTGGGGTACAGATGTTGATGACATCAATGTCTTCCTGCTTCAATAACTCTTCATAACTTGTATAATAAGGAACATCATGGAATTGTCCTATTTGGCGAGCGCGTTCCTCGCTTACATCACAGACAGCTGCTAAACTTGCCTCTTCTGTATTGAGGATCCCTTCAATATGAATACGAGATATAGCACCGCACCCAAGTATCGCAAACCGTACTTTATTGCTGCTTGAAATCATGCAGTAATCCTCCTCCAGTCATGTTTCACTGACCGCTCTGGCTTAAGCGCAGTATGATCATTTTCTCTACCGCATTGCCCGTTGCATGACTTTTCACAATGGACATCACATAGTCTTGTACGATCCCCTGATCGCGGATATTCCTCGCTCCGGTTTCTTGAATGGCGAAATCGATAAGGAATGCCAGCAATGGCTCAGCTATGCGATAGGCGCTACCGGGTTTCTGTGCGCTTAAGAAAGAATTCATCGAGTCTATAATGTCTCGCTGTGCTGCGGCCAAAAGATTTCGCAATTGCTCAACATATCCATCATCCTGCGGAAGGAGATCCAGAAGCACTTGGGATGTTCCATACAAGGCAATCATTTCTTCCAAAGCTTCCTCGATGAGGTCTGAACTTCCGCTTCGTTCCTTTATTTGTTCCATATTCGCAACCATTTCCTGGACAGTTATCCCGTTCATCATGCTGCTATAATGGCGGGTCAGCTGCTCCGCCGTTAACTCGTAATCATAAATCGCCACTTTCCCAATCGCACCTTCGAAGAAAGACCCGAAATCTCTCGTCCCAATACGGATCGGCGCAGTCCCGTTGCCTGGAATAATATTGTAGCCAGCAAGCACATCTTGATCCCGCAGTACGCCATTCTTATAAATTTTCGTATAGCCTGTCGGATATTTATTGCTGACATCTACAGTATTAATGACAAGAACATAATGAATCCATTCTCCAACCGTAACAGGGTCCTGGAAGTAAGATCCAGCGCCTAGTCCTCCCGCCAAGTTGAACGAATACCCGCTTATGCGGTTTGGCCGATTCTCCGTGTTCGTATAACTGTACATTCTTGAAGCCCAGGAGTGTTGACCCGGTTCTCCCTTCCCCATCCAATGGACATACCCGCTGCTCTGTTGTTTCGTGAATTCCAGCGTATCGGGGCGCATCCAGGCCTCGATGGTCAAGATGCCGTTCTTCGTAAGCTCTAAATCATCATGATCTGGAATCGTGTAATATTGATCGATTCCATTGAAGACGACAGCCGTATCGCCATTAGGTAAAACTGTGTTGACAGGATCCCCGGTGAAAGCTCCGTCATGCCCATGTCCGGTCTGATCTGAAGGGACTTTTGAATCCAATGCCCAGTAGCCGACGGGCTGATCCTCCAATATCACATCATCGTATGAGTAGACATCTGAAGCAGCAGCAGAACCATGCGGCAGACTGATGGTAATGATCAATGCTGCTAACGTTATGAGCAGCATTGATTTCCAACCGTTGTTTCGCATTTTCTTTTCTCCCTTCGACTCCGTATTATTGAGCGTCCAAGATGCGTTGATGGGCTGTTGTATGAATATCGATCAGTTGCTGAAGCCCTAAGTCTTCAATTTGCTTCACATATTGATCCCACTGATCTAAACTGAGTTCGCCCAGAATGAAATTGGCTATGCTTTGCTCCATTCTCTTTGTAATGCTATCACTTATCGTTGTGTTGGTCTCAAGCTCTTCATGTGTAAGAGCAGGCATCGGCTGCATCGGACTATCGTATTTTTCAGCCTCTCCATAAGCAGCTTGAAGTTCCTGCGAGGACAAGGACAAATGAGCGTCATAATCAATCCATGCGTAAGTGCCATTGGTAGCCAAGCCTGTTTTCTTTCTCAAATCAGATACATCCACAAACTCTGGAAGCATCTTTTTTTTCCCGTTTTCTGTTGTGAAAGTCACGCCTTCTTTTCCCCAACTCGCAGCGATTCTGCCTTCCTCGGAGTAGAAGAAATCCATGTATCTCATGACATCTTCAATTTGGTTTGAGGTGGATGCGACCGTCATACCAGACTGGACATAATGCAGATGAGGATTTAGTTGTTTGCCGCCAAGCTTGCCTGCTGGAGGAGCCATATTCGCCAAGTTGAATTCCGGATTATCAGCGCGAAGCGGTACGTTGAAGAAATCAATTCGTCCAATGTAGTCCATAGACATAAATGATCGGTTTGTTGACATCATATCCTGCCATGCCTTCGCATCCATCGTCAGGAAATCGGGAGGAATAAATCCTTCTTTATAAAATTTATTCAAATACTCGACCAGCAATTTGAAGTTATCTTCAATTGGTCCATACTTCCACTCTTTAGATTCGAAATTGTAATATAATTTATTGCTGGTATCGAAATTAACCGCCATATTGAGCAGTCGTTGGAAGCCGCCGCGGAAGCTGAGCGGGTAGCTGTCTGGATACAGCTCCTTCAACTGCTTAAGCACGTCGTACAATTCATCATAGTTGGCTGGTGATTTCAAGCCGTGCTTACTGAAGATATCCTCACGATACAGCCATACCATCCGATTCGTTTGACCAAACCCTTCGTTGGGGAATATATACATGCTTCCATCGGCCGCTAATGCCATCTGGGTCTGCTCGGGATATTGCTCCATCCATTTCTTGAAGTTCGGCATGAGATCGACATAATCCAGAATATTAGCTAACGCGCCTTCACTGCCATACCGATTAGCCAAAGCATAATTGGGCATATACATTAGATCGGGAAGATCCCCGCCAGCAATCGTTAAGCTTAACGTTTCACCAATCGTACCTGCCGGTACTTCTACATCGACTGTGGCATTGGTATATTCCTCAATCAAATCCCAAATTAACCACTCCTTGTCGTACGGCCAGCTTGCATGGGATTCGGTAAGCATTGTAAACGTTTTCTTTTCATCAAACTTGAAGACTCCCCCTTGTGCAGGCTGCGCAGTTTCTCCTGGCTTGTTCTTGCTGTCGGTATCCGCAGGGCTGACGACGTTACCCGTAGTTGGCTCATTCGAACTCGAGCAAGCAGCAACAATCGACATCATGAACATGAATACTACCAATAAAGATAATGGCTTTCTCATCGATAACAACATCCTTTCGGTTTCGATCGATTTATAAACCTTTCATCAGCCTTTAACTGAGCCAATCATGACCCCCTTGACGAAATACTTCTGAAGAAACGGGTAAACAAGCAGAATAGGCAGTGTTGAAACAATAATAGTAGCAAACTTTAAAGATTCTTCAACGATTAGATTATCACCTCCTACACTAGTTACATCGCTGTTATTCACCTGACCGGATAAAACGATATTTCTTAGTACAACCTGCAGCGGATATAGGTCGGAATCTCTTAAATAGAGCAATGCTTGATAGAAGTTATTCCATATGCCAACTGCGCAAAATAAGCCTATCGTTGCCAGAACCGCTTTAGATAAGGGCAGCACGATTCTCAAAAATATTCCAAAATCCGTTAATCCATCGATTCGTCCAGATTCTTCGAGTTCAATCGGAATGCCTCTGAAGAATGTCCTCATAATAATAAGGTTCCAAGTGCTTACTGCACCCGGCAAAACCATCGCCCAGAGGGTGTCCATCAACCCCATATCTTTCACAATCAAAAATGTGGGAATCATCCCCCCGGAGAAAAACATCGTAAACACAATGAGCATCATAAAAAACTTTTGAAACACCATCTCCTTCTTGGAGATCGCGTAGGCGCCTAAAGAAGTAACAACAAGGGCAACTAACGTACCTATCACTGTATACAAGATCGTATTCGTATATGCTGTAAAGATACGGGGGTCATTGAGAACCAGCTTGTACATATCCAAATTGAAGCCTTTTGGCCATAGCCAAACCTCGCCTCTGAGCACAAAAATATCTTTGCTTAGGGATACGGCAATCATGTAAAGGAATGGATATAACGTAACGATAACCACACCTAGCAGGACAATAACGTTTACAATATGAAATATACTGATTTTTCTCATTCTTCTCCCCCTTACCATAGACTCGTTTCGCTAACTTTACGACTCAGCAGGTTTGTGCCATAGACCAAGATGAGGCTAATTAGACCGGTAAACAAATCTATGGCTGTAGCGTAGCTATAGTTGCCGCCTATAATCCCAGTCCTGTAAACATAAGTTCCGATTACATCTGCTGTTTCGTAGGTAGCAGGATTGTACAGAAGAAACACCTTCTCAAAACCGACTTCAAGCACTCTGCCAACGTTAAGAATAAGCAGAATAATAATGGTCGGCGCCATTCCAGGCAGGGTAACGTTCAGCATTTGTTTCCAACGATTCGCCCCATCGATCTTGGCGGCTTCGTATAGCTGCGGGTCAATAGCGGTTAACGCAGCCAAATAGATGATGGTCTCCCAGCCCACATGCTGCCAAATATCGGATATGACATAAATGCTTCGGAAATAGTCCGGCTTCATTAGAAAATTAATCGGCTCAAAACCCAGCCACTCTATAAAACTGTTAATCATTCCTGTGGATGGAGAGAGAAACATAACAACCATCCCGGCTACAACGACATTAGATATGAAGTGAGGAAGATAACTGACCGTTTGGATAAAACGCTTAAACACTCCCTTTGTCACTTCATTGAGCAGTATGGCTAATATAATCGGAGCGGGAAACCCAAATATCAAATTGTATAAGCCTAATAAGAAAGTGTTTCTTATGATGATCAAAAAATCAGGATTTTTAAAAAACATCAGATAATTTTTAAATCCAACCCAATCGCTTTCCCATATGCCTTTGAACAAATTGTAGTTTTGGAATGAGATGACAACTCCAAACATAGGCAGGTATTTAAAAATTAAATAATAAAGCAAGCATGGAAGAAACATTAACAACAGATATCTGCCTTTAATTACGCGATTCATAAATGAATGTGAAAGGAAGTCCGTTTTTTCCATTATCCCTTCTCCTTACGCTCTATATTCTTTGTGACCTGCTGACTTATACCCGAATACTAACGGGAAAATGGGCTGAAACATACTGTCTCTTTTTTATTTTTTGTCTTTCTGCTGCTGTTTTTCGTAAATAGATGATAAACCTAGAAAAGTGACATCTACGGTGAAAAGTTAAATCTTTACAAAGCATTACAACATTCATTAGTCTAGATATAACGGAATTTATCAATCGGCTGATTAGGAGAAGGGAATGGGTGGGTTGAGGAAAATACTAAGAAGGTTAAAAAACAAAAGCAGTTCCTTACTGATAAGTTTGTTTGTGAGCTTTCTTATCATTATTGTTACCTTAGCTTCCTTTAACTTTTTCTCCATCGCCTTTTCCAAAAGCAATGTCCGTAATGAAGTTATTAAGTACAACACAACCAATCTGAACAACACAACGGAGAGATATGAGAAGCATTTTGAAATGATCAAAAATTTAATGTTTCATTTTCACTCGTCGGATCATGTTCAGTTTCTTGAAAAAAGCCAGGATAAAAGAAACTATTGGATCACCTATCAAACTTATAGGGACATTGGTGCGCTGCTAAATAACCACCTATTATATATGGACAATCTCATTCTTTATTTCAAGAAGGATTCTTTTGTCCTGGATAAAGATACAAGCTCTAATGCGGACATTTACTTTTCCAAGTTTTATTCTAGCGACAATTACCCGGTTGATTACTGGGAAAATCTATTAGAAGAGAAGTTTTCGAGCAAGTTGCTGCCCGCAGTCTATTTTCTTGAGCAAGATATAAGGAATACACCGCGATTAGTCGGCAGATCATTTCCCTTCCTGGTGAAAAACTCTTTTCAAAACAATTTTTATATGATTGCAATGATTAATGCGGATCAGTTGTTTAACAACTTCCATAATTCGATCAATGATCACTTCCATATTCTTGATCCTTCGGGTCAATTGATATTTTCTTCCGGACAAGGCAGTGCGGATAGCATTCCGATCCTGGATAACAGCAGCAATTTTACGAAGCATGGAGGTAACTACTACTTTCATAAAACTGGAGAAATTACAGGTTATACCTACATCAACGTCATTCCCGACAGCAATATTTCTGTTCATAAACGTATGAATATGACCTTAGTTACTTTGCTTGTCCTATCCGTAGTTATCAGCATTATTGCTTCCATCCTGTTCAGTATCCGACTCAACAGCCCTATAAAAAACATCGCTGACTCCATTCAACATCTGAACAAAAATGCCCCATACCGCAGCAAAATCAAAGAATTTGACATCATCAGCAGCGGGGTAACACAAATGATGCAATTAAATCGCGACATCCATGAGGATTTGAACAAAAAAAATGTACTGCTCAAGTACTACGCTTACACGAGCAAACTAAAAAATATTCATAGTCATATCCATGAACTGAAGCATATGGTTCTCTCCAAGAAGCCTTATCTTCTCATTCTATTTGAGTTCACCATTAAGAAAACCATGCTGGACAAAACCGAGTTGAAGGAAAGATGGACGTACTTTATTAAAGAATTTATTGATTACAAAGTTTCTCAAGCTTATGAGGATTCACTGACTTTTCAAATCGAAGAGAACCAAGTACTGTCCATTGTTACAGCAGAACCGAACAGGCTTAATGAAACGGAGGAAATTCTGGAGAGCATGAAGCAGGTCTTTGATCATGACCGGGAACATAGCTTTTTCACGATCTCTGTTAGCACCATTTATCAGGACACCCTTGACCTCAATGCCGCGTACGGTCAAGTGTTGGAATTAAACAAGCACAGAAGCTTTAATGACGAAACCCAAATTATACTGCGATCTAAGCCTAATAAAGATAGCTATCCTAAGCTATCGTCGCAAGACATGGAGCTTGAAAATAACGTACGTGCTGGGAATCTAAAAAACGTCACGGATTGGGTCTACCGAATACTCATGCACATGGAAAAAAGAGACTTATCGGCCAATCAATTTTATACGCTGTCAGAAGAAATCATTAACAAAGTACTGCGTGTCCTATATTCGCTTCGAATAAATACCGAGCCTTTGGGCGACCCCCTTGAACAACTAAGAGATTGCCATAACCCCGCTGAGTTAAAGGCATTTTTCGAGCGCTTTTTGGCACATGCAATCGAATGCATTGATCATCACAAGGATAAACGGGATCATATTATTGAGTTTGTATATGATTATTTAGAAACGCATTACGCTGAGGATATTACGTTAGATCTTGTGGCAGAAAAATTATATATTTCCGGAGGGTACCTCTCCACTTATTTTAAAGAGAAAACGGGAAGAAGCTTTATTGATTATGTTAATGAGGTACGGGTCAATAAAGCCAAAGCATTGCTCAAGAATAGCAATTTAAAGGTACAAGACGTTGCTATTCAATCGGGGTATCTCAATATGAATTCCTTTCATCGCATGTTTAAGAAGTTTACCGGGAACACGCCAAATCAATATCGGAGAAATGCCGATTGCTAATTGAAGGTCCGAATGTTCATACCCGTTAGCTGAACAAAAACAGCCGATCCACGTGGATCGGCTGTTACAAAACCTCCTGTGAAGGTATCATCCATTGACATCTAAATTCATCTGGCCAACCAACTTCCTGCTCTCGTCCGTATTATGGCTCAATAATTTGTCTGCCTACATTCACATCGTCTACCTTCCATTGGTTATCAACAAATTTATAGAATACATAACGATCAACGAGCTCAAGATTGATAGGACCGCTTTCAAAGTAAGCAGATTGGTGCATTCTCGCCGCGGTGGTGCTGTTGTATTCAATTTCGGCCTTTTTTGATAGTAAAGCGTTATTTTTAATGCCATGACTGTGAATGATCTTGTTTATAAATGAGTCCGTGAAATAAGGTCTGAAATGTGTTCGGATTTGCGAATAGCTTGAGAGATCGGTGGCTTTATTTATCTTCTCATTAAGTACGTTTATTCTCTCTTGACTCATTCTCCAATGCTTCTGCGGCTCTGTATGGATAAAGACCTGTTGCAGACCGATTGTAATGGTTGTTTTTCGTTCTTGTTCGGACCACAGCGCGGTTCCGCCAAAGGCTTCAACAAATACACGTGCGGGTACATAAGTTGTTCCATTATCAATTTTTGCTGGCACATCAAGGTGGAAAGCAGCGTTATTTAATAAACCAATGCGAGAATTTACACGCAGTAATAGCTCTCGTTTGCCACGAATCATCGTAATGCTTTTTTTTGCCTGGCTCCAAGTTACTTCTGAATTGAATCTCTCTGAAACAGCACGTAATGGAATGAGCATTCGTCCATTTACAATTTTTCCATTGTCAATCGTATTCGAAAAATTATTAGCAAAGCTTATCGCTGGATTACCGATTAGTAACGTACACACTAAAGAGAGTGTTAGTGCGAGTATTGTTTTTTTCATAGGATGACTTCTCCCACGGTTCTAAAATTCTTGCCCCTAACTTTATACTAGTGTTAATTAGACCCCTTCATGCTCTTAGCAGAATAAAGTCTAAAACAATCCCTCCAGCAAATTATGCCGGAGGGATCAGGTAGTACGTAATGATACTATTTTTGCTCAAATATGATTACAGTTTTAGGATTCGCCATGTATTCTACAGGGGATCCTAACAGCTCGGACACTAAGCGTACGGGTATGAACGAACTATTCTTCTTCAACAGTAACGCTTTTGCGGCTTGAAGGGGAAGGAGTAAATAAATCCTGTATTATTTAATAGTCTTAGCTTATCCATTGTTATTGATGTTACTTCTCAATAAATAGGAACAAGTGTTTTGTTGTTTGAAGTATTCTCAGGTAAGCATAAAACGCCTTCTAATTGGAGAGCATTCGCATTAAACTTTCCTCGTATTTTTAATTTGCTGAAAATTATTGTTTTAGACTTTCTGTAGTAGATACTAAATTCTTCAGGTTCTTATCGAAGAACTCTAGCATCGAATGGATTCTTGCTCTTGTTATCCGCTGTTTCTATAACTTGGATATGGAACAATTATCCCAAGTGCTCAAGCGATTGCTCGTTAAATCATCTCCAAAAGAAAAGATTGGACTTGCCACATCAACCTTTTAGATTCTCGCAGACCTAGGTGCAGGCTGAATAAAACATCGAATCAAATGACCCGATGTTTTATTCCTTTATATTTTATAAGTTATTGAACCATTCATCGTCTACAGGTTCCAACCATTCAGTTTCTCCAGGTGTCATTGCTAAGTGCACAAACCAACTATCTTTTGTTGCACCATGCCAATGTTTTACATGCGGCGGGATATTAACTACATCCCCCGTCTTAAGTAATCGGGCAGGTTCTCCTTCTTTTTGATACCAACCCTCTCCACCTGTAACTAGTAAAACCTGTCCTACTTTATGAGAGTGCCAATTATTACGAGCACCCGGGGCAAAGGTTACATTCCCGATTGATGTATTAAGTGGCGTCGGATCGGTAAACACCATGTGTAAGTATGCATTTCCGACAAAGTTTGTTTCAACTTGTTCTCCTAACGGGAAGATTGTGCTGTTACTTAATTCTTCTTTTGCCATATTTAATCCCTACCTTCTTTTATTTTTTATAGATTTCTTTTGCGATATTAAATGCTGACCAAGCTTTGGGCCATCCTACATAAAATGAAAGATGACACTTAAAGAGCCGCCCCCCCAATAAAAGGACGAGGCTCTGACCAAACCAGAGCGCATTCTGCGGGAGATGATGCCATGACCTCTTCTCTTCCGTCTTCATACTGAATTATCCTGCCCGTTAGCGTATTGAATTTGCATGGAACATAGTTAGATACTTATCTAGTCGGTAATCGGCTCATGTTATTGTCCTTTACGGCAATCGGTACAAGTTCTTGTCCTTGACTCGGTACAAGAACTTGTACCGATAAAACAAAAAAAGCCGCTAAATTAGTGACTTTCTATGGGACTATGTTCTTGTCCCTCGACACATCTCTTCAACAGCTATTTACGAAAAATGATGTTAATTTAGTCTTCACCTTCAATATAATCAATTAATGAATTTAATGATCTATAATTTTCTTTTGGTGAAAGAACATAAAAAAATCCTGAATCTTCTTCTTTAAAAAAGGACCCCCCTCCTCCGAAATTTAGTACTATATAGGATCCATCTGTTTTTTTTATGCGTACTTCTCTGTAAAAGTCCGCCGGTGGAGAATCATCGGGATCCATTGCATGATTGTGGTTTAAAATATTCAATAATTTATTAATATTATTTTCCTCATGTGTTTCTCCGGCAATATCATCTGAATTCAACATGTGCGTTGTCACACGTACAACTTCATTGGCTGATATACTGAAAGCAGGTATTTCTGATTGGCTTACTTCTTGACGATATTCAACCACATTCTGGTTGGATGAAGATTTACAAGACACCAGAATAATTAACAATAGTACAATTAAAATGATGAAACCTCCAAGCCATCTCATTCCTTTTCCCTCTCATTTTTATCGATTTTTATTCTATAATAAATAACGCCATTAACTTCCCCAATGTTGCAATGTACGCTCAACAACGATGTGATATCCAGCGATACAATATGTTACAGCTTATGACGCTGCTTCTAAGCAAACAAACCATCATTGTATAACCAATTCTAAGACGTCCATGTATTTAGTAAGGATTCTCAACACTCTTGATTTTCTTACACATTCACGCTGTTACGCTAAGCTGCCCGTTAGTTGAACAAAAGCAGCCGATCACGTTGATCTGCTGCCTTCTTGTTTTAATGAGCTATCGTACCCGTTAGTTAAATGATCAAATTAGAACAACTTGGCAAGTTTGATATCTTCAAAAGGTGCGTTTTTTTTGATATCAAATACCCGCACGAATGATACATCAAAGCTTGGAAAAGGAGATAATGCTTCTCTCGCAGCCAATTTCATTTCTATAATTTCTGCTTCATTCATGCCCCATTTTGTTTGACCCAAATGTGGAATGAAGTGATCCAACTCTATATACCTATCAATAAGTTCGGGCGGTGGGGAAACCGCATCTAACAAGATCTTGTGTAGATTATATATTTCTTTCGATTCAACGCTAAGGAATGTAACCGCTGTTCCGAATGTTGCTGGTTCAGACAAAGTTAACTGGAAGATTGGAAATAAAGAACAAGTTTCTCTTACTTTTTCAAGCCAATTCATATCCTCCGTAAGTCCACTTTGGGATACTTATCTAATCGGTAATCGGCTCAAGTTCTTGTCCTTTTCGGTAATCGGTACAAGTTCGTGTCCTCGAACCGGGACATGAACTTGTACCGATAAAACAAAAAAGCCGCTAAAATAGCGACTTCTAATGGGACTATGTTCTTGTCCCCCGACACGTAGGTTCATCCATCACATAGATGCCGTCCTGCTTGTGCAGCTCGATGGCCAGCTTGATCCGCTGGCATTCACCGCCGGACAGCTTACTCAGCGGCTGGCCGAGCGACAGATAGTCCAGTCCAGCCCGACGTCGCTCATCGCCTGCAGTTTACGCACAATGTCTCCGCTGCCCATGCCGAAGTAATCGATCGCTTCACTTACAGTCATGGACAGCACATCGGCGACGGAGCGTCCGTTCAACTTATACCGGAGCACTTCCTCCTTGAATCGTCTGCCGCCGCATACATCGCAAGGTAACTTAACTTCATCCAGGTAAGCGAGATCCGTGTAGACAACGCTGAGCCCTTGGCAATGCTCGCAAGCCCCTTTGGAGTTGAAGCTGAACAGCCCAGGATTGACCAGGTTGGCTGTTGCGAAAGTTTTACGCACATCATCCATAATCCCCGTGTAGGTAGCAGAAATGGATCGGTTGGATACACCGACCGCGGACTGGTCGATCGCGATCGTCGTCGGGATACTTCTGCATGAATACATGGTTGATGAGCGAGCTCTTACCCGACCCGGCCACACCTGTTGTCCTACCGGAATGCGATGCATATAACAGAGCATATCGGCAAGCAGCAGTTTTTGCAGTCTGAACGTGGGGACGCCCAGTCCCTTTTCCCGAATATCCCGTTGCGTTAGAGCCACTGTTTCGGTAAGTTGAGAGCCAGGTCTCCGAAATAAATGAGCCACTTCTCCGGAGGAGGGAGCCACTTCGTCAGTAGTTCCCCGTGTTTCGATGGAACGGGTGCAGTTTCAGTTTTTTATTTCAAGAGATCAAATCAATGATTTGTCTAATTGCTTTTTTGGCTTCTGGAATCGGCATCGCAGGAAAGACATGGTTCATTTTTGGATATTCGTAGTAATTGATCATGACACCCTCCTTTTTAGCTCGGTCTCTAAACTTTCGCGCATCAGCTACCATCAGATCGTGAGTTCCGATAAATAAGGAAATTTCCCCTAAGCCATGTATATCACCGTTTATTGGGCTTAAAAGATAGTGATTCGGGTCTGTGTCGCCAGCATATAGCCTTCCGATGATGGTGAGCCCATATGAACCTAAGGTGGCATCATTTTTCTCGAAGTGTTGAATATCTGGATTCGACAATGTGATATCCAACCATGGAGAAATTAATATTATTCGACTTGGTTGTGGTAGATCTTTTTCCTTTAACAGTTGAGCTAATCCTAACGCAAATCCACCGCCTGCCGAATCTCCCATCAAAATAATATTTTGCGGAGAGGTTTTCATTAACAGCTTTTCATAAATGGGGAGTACTTGATCATATGATTCATGATACTGATGAAGAGGGGCTTTTGGATAGATAGGCACGACCACTGTAGCATTGCTCAGGTCCGCTACTTTACGTATGAATTTCCAATTACCACCTACAGGCCGATTTATATGACCTCCACCTAGCAAATAAATAATATATTTATCATCGACTTGTTTGTACCCATGTAATACATAGCAGTCCTTTCCATACGATTGATCCAAGCCAATATTCAGTTTTTGTTGGATTCCTTTAGGCAAAAAATATGGTTTTGCATTCACGGTTCGCTTTTGTTCGAGAAATTTCGCAAACTTCACTTTATCTGAATAACGTTGTTTTGTTCCACTCATTAATAAAATAGATTCTATCAGTTTGCTGCGTATGCTTCGTTTCATCTTAAAAAACCTCTCTTATTGTTTTTTTCATACAAATGGAACGAGTATATATTTTGTTACAGTTTTAAGGTTTAAACACCATCAATAGGATAATGGCAACGACGAGTAGTTTACCAAACCAATCATAAGGAATTAGTTTACTAGACAAGGTTTTATATTGTTGCGGAATCTCTTCACTTTCACAGGATTTGATCAGTTCATGCAAAGTTTTCATTTTAGATCCAATAACCACTTCCGAGTAAAGGCTGAAAACTACGAACAAAGCTATTGAGGTGTCGAACCACAACATTCGAAACAGTGATGGGTTGATCCATCCCATCAATAATCCAGTAGGCAATAAAGTGATCCAACCAATAGTGGCAGCTTTATTCAGTTTCTCAACGCCTTGATGTGCATATTTTAATTCACTTAAATCCTTAGCACTTTTTAGGATCACGTTCGATAAGAGTAAAGGACCCGCACCTAAGATAGCGGCAAAAATATGGATGCCAACCAATAATGTATAAATTTGATTCATGCGCATTTACCTCTCAATGTATTCTTTATCGTTCACTTGCACAGCCTCGTAAGAAATCCACTTTCCACATCTTTATCAGGCCGATCACTTCCTCGCGCATCATCGGTGCTTTCCGGATCATGTCCTGGTGAAACTGGCGAAACGATTGCACAGTTTGCCCGAACACCTTGACGGCCGGCATCCCCCGCACATACTGGACGGCAGAAGCATTCATCCGTTCCAGCGAATCATATGCGTACATCATGATCAAGCCGGCTGCGAAGCTGAGTAATGCGATTACGCCCCAACGGATCATCTCTGCTCCTCCAGCCAACAATGGTGACGCTGAGTGTTCCAGCAACTCTTTCAAAATGAAATACATGGAAGCGTAAGGCACCAGCATACAAACTGCGCCGAGCGAAGATAACAGGCAGGAGACGAATATCAGTCCGCGCTTTCTCCGGCGATTTCCAGCAGTCTTGTCAGCCCTTTTTAAATTTGTCATATCTCTTCCTTCCCCTATCAGATCACTACACTTGGATCAGAATCCCAGCTAAGTCACCTACAGCACCAATAACAGAAGCAAATCGCAGCGTTTTTCTCTGATTCGGCTCATTTTTTCGACAAATATTTGCGAATTCCAGCAATAGGAGCCAGTGCTACACTCCCATGACCTTCACATTTTTTAGAATACAACCGAATCGATTCCTTATCTACCACTAGACGGAGTATTTTCGCGGCCACAGGGAGTAATCGATTCAAACAAAAAAAGACTACTCCGAAGAACAGTCTTTCAAAGAAATATTTTCAAGTTTATAACTGCCGCTAATCAAAATGAACGTCTACGCAAGTTTCCGGGATTCACACCGTACTTATCCCGAAACGCTTCCGAAAAGTAACTGGGGTTGGAATAGCCTACCATTAGCGACGTTTCATACACATTCAAGTCTCCTTGCTGTAAAAGGAGAAAGGCTTTCTCCAGACGCTTTTCCTTCAAATAACCAAATACGGTCGATCCGTAGACTTCTTTAAAACCAATTTTTAGTTTATAGTCGTTAAGGCCAATCATGCGGGACAGTTCGACCAATGATGGGGGGTTCGCCATGCGTTCCAACATGATATCGCGCGCCCGCTGTATTTTTTGACTTTCAATGCTGGATAATTTCGGAGGCTTCGGCTCGAAAAGAAACGATTGAAAGGCCGACAACAGGAGCTCCAGCACATTACACTCCAGCTCCAAATTTTTGATTCTGCTTGTTTGTACGTACTGAGTCAACCGTCTAATGATCACGGCAGCTACCGGATCGATGGACTCCTGAAATAGGCGAAATGGCTTTCGACCGAGAAGGCCGGAGAAGTTAAGATGTTTGGCACCCGAGATATCCTCCATATAATGATTAAAGGTCGAAATGGGGATCCCGACTGACAACACTTGATAATGTTGATTCCCGATAAATTCTAACTGCGCTTTCCCTTCGTCGATTAGCTGAAGCGCGCACATCCCGGGAACAAATTCGTATTGTTTTTGTTCGACATGGATGACATTCTTTCCTTGCAAACAATAGTGAAGCTCAACCATTGGAGTTCTTGCATTTAGCGGCATCAGGAAATCGCCATGAAACGTCAAATCGGAAAACACAATATTGAGATCGGGGCGAGGGACGAGTCGACGAAAGGTTCCGTCTCCGATTGGCGTTCGCAAAATCATTGGTTCTGAACCATTTGAGCTTTGCTGCTGCAGCCCAAAATCGTCGAAAAACAAATGAAAGTTATGATGAATGTCTACCATTTTGTTTTCTACTCCGTTTCACAAAAATTGCTCAGGATAATTAATTTCAATTATAGCGTGGAATGTAGGTAGACAAAAGAAGCCGTTTCCTCTCCGATAGTTTTCTGGTGTTATTCTATACAGGGTTTTGAAAGCTCTTCCGAATTCATCAGGGGATTCGAAGACGTAGTTATATGCGATCCCCGTTATTTTATCATTGATATTCCTTAATCGTTCTGCATCAAGATCTTGTTTTCAACCGCGTACATATGACATGTCGGTGAAGCCGGTGTACGCTTCAAACACGCGCAAAAAATGTGACTTAGAGAAGCCGGGGTCAAACGCTACAAGCACACTGAATGTCTTCCTGTACATGCGTTTCATTATAATTAAGTACGGATTGAATTCTTTGCTTATTGACCATAGATGTGCACCTCCACGGTGTTCATTGTACATGGAGAACAATTGGTTTCTCGATGTTTTTCTCGTATCGACGGAGAATAGGGTTAGTACGTAATCCTGTCCGTTAACTTAATGAAGGAGCATTGGGTTTACTTAGATATTCATCTAATCGGTAATCGGACTATGTTCTTGTCCATTACGGCAATCGGTACAAGTTCTTGTCCCTCGACACATAAAGTTCCTTCTTTTTTTCCAGTTTACAACAAACACTGTACCGATGCAGTATTAGATATCTTTTCGTAGCTCCTTAGCATATATATTTTTGTCATGATATTCTTACTGAAAGTCAACAATCATCTGAAGCAAGCGCTATCTAGTTTAATTTATATATTATGTAATCATACTTTGATTCCCGAATACCATGTTCTTGTCCCCCGACAGTTCCAATCTCATGGCTCGGGACAATAACTTGTACCAATAAAACAAAAAAGCCGCTATTTTAGTGACTTACAATGCGACTATGTTCTTGTCCCCGACATGGGATGATGTAGGGATTGCTTTGACGTCCCTAATTCATTCCCATAAGAATATCAGACACATACTCCATCTTCAGAATCCTACCACGTGTTTTATTCTTCCTATATTTGCGTGCACATGGATTAATTCTTGATACCATCAACCGCGCTTTTAATATTTATAAAGAAATACTCTAAACTAAGGACATCGGGATTCATTACTATTTTAGTAACAAGAACAAATGGTTTGAGAGCTATCTTCTCTGAGCCTGCAATGTTATTAATAAATGGTCCATCTTCTGGACTATAATCCCATTCCGCACCAAAATTTTGTTTTATAATCTCCCCGAAACAATAGCTTATTGAGTATATCTCCTCTTTTGAAACTTCTTTTTTTAGCATCTTGTCTAAGATCAAAATGGATTCAATATTATCAAATTTAATACTATTTTTTCTGATAAATGACTGAAGTAATGGAGCCCACTCCTCTTTAAGAAAGTTATCGGGCAGGTCTTTTTTCTTAACTTTTATTTGTTCAAACCATTTTAAAGCATACTTTTCTGTTATATCTACTATCAATTTCAATTCTTCTTTTAAAGTAGATTCATCTGAAAAAACATGCACCTGTTCTATACGATCTCTCAAAAAGGCAATAGTATTTCTAGTAGAAGTACCCTTTCGATACTCACAACTTATGGCATTTTCATACCAATTGCTTTTTTCAATTTCGATGAACTCCTTTACTCCGCCAAACTCCCTTATATAAGTCCAACCAGTATCTGATTTCTCATAATTAAACCCAAACTGGGTGAACCTATCTAATAAAATATCTTCAATACACTTAGTAATATTCATACATTTTCTCCTTTTAACGTAATGGCATAAAAGGTATTCCTCTCCTAGGGATCGGTAACCAGGTACCTCCACTATTCTTTTCACCTAGATGAGGCATATTATTAGGCAATGGTACCCCATTAGGGATAATAATCAGCCGAAAAGAAATCCTTTACATTGTCCCAAACAGTTTGAGGTTCTTTATATAGTGATTTTATTATCAGTACGTTTCCTTTCACCTTAATATATCATGTCCGGATCTGAGTTGATGTCTCGGTGCGTTAGCATGCGTAAAACCATGTTTTTGTCCCTCGCAACGTACCCCAAAGCAGTTTGCGGTACACTACAAAGTCAATGAACTTAACTTCTTAACTTCATTGGCAAATCCCAGTTTTGTCATTTCATCAATCAAAAAGTCTAGTAGGTCAACTCCATGCTCAAGTGAGAAATGTTCCTGAAGATTACGAATACATGCAAGTTTGCTTTCCAAACTTGCATCTTCAAAAAAACGTTTAATTTCATCTATTGGATTGTCCCATTCCTCATTAAGTTCAAAGATTTTGTGGGAACCTTCATCACTAATTGGCATAACGCCGAATCCATTATTAGTCATAATCGCAACTTCTCGTGCTCGACTTTCCATTATTTCTTGCTTATATTGTTGAACACTTTCGAATGGCTCTAAATCGAATTTCTCCATGATTTTTCTATAGAAGTACTCTTCCTCAGGGGTCTGGTCTTCATGCTTTTCATCGTCTTCCTGATCGAGGCTGAATATGTTTTTAACCGTGATCAGCAATCTTAGAAAATCTCGTATGTTATTGGCAATAATTTTAGCACTGTAATCGGAATCACAAAATCCCAGTCGTTCGAAAATTGCAATTGGGGCGTATTCAAGATCTTCTATCGTGCTAAATTCTGTAATAAATCCGCAGTAGCTGTCTACTCTTGTGAACGTCAATAACACCATATCAATAGGCGCATTTGCATATGTAAAGAAATCATTTTCTTCGGGAGAATAGGAAAAGCTTAGCCCCACTAAGTCCGCAAATTCTTCACCTCTTTCTTCTCTAATTTCTTCTTCCAATTCACTGAGCATAATCAGTGTTTTGGGTAGTTCATAATTACCCCTTCGAATCAATTTCATATGAATGTCAGTCCTTTTTATGTAGTATTCGATTATATTTCGACTTGTAATTATTTTTTTCCTTTTCCTGGTCTCCCAAGGAACTAGCTTTTGGGTTTGTATCAAGAAAAGTGCGTTCGAGTAATACAAAATCTAAATATAATATTGCAATGAACATGGAAATATAGTTAGATACTTGTCTAATCGGCAATCGGTACAAGTTCTTGTCTTTGGCTCAGGACAAAAACTTGTACCGATAAAACAAAAAAGCCGCTAAAATAGCGACTCTCAATGGGACTACGTTCTTGTCCCCCGACACCTCAAAATCAGTAGCATAGTTTCCTGGATTTCCGCTGTCCGTCCAAAAAGCTGCCACCTCTTTCCCCTCGACACCCACCTGCTCTAAAAGAACGCATCATAAAAAACCTCCATAAATAGATACTGCCCCAGTTATAAATAGCCGGGGCAGATGACCAAATTATATTATCCCACTTGTGCAGTTGGACGGACAATCATTTCGTTAATTGCTACATCTGCCGGTTGTTCGATGGCAAACGCGATTGTACGCGCAATATTAGGAGCATCGATAGCGACTTGATAAAAATCATCCAAGCCAGCTTTCATTTCTGTATCCGAAGTTGTTTCCAACAGTTCGCTGCTGACCGCTCCTGGAGAAATATTGGTTACCCGGATATTCGTACCGCTCATGGCTTCCTCTTGACGCAGCCCTTCCGAAATGGCTCTTACCGCATGTTTTGTACCGCAGTACACCGTTCCGCCCGGATAAATATTATGTCCAGCAACGGAAGAAAGATTGATGATATGGCCGGATTTGCGTTCTCTCATCGAAGGAAGAACTGCGCCGATAGCGTACAGAACACCTCTAATATTAACGTCGATCATCTGATCCCATTCTTCAATTTTTTTCTTGAACAGAAAGGCTTGCGGCATAATTCCGGCATTATTGACCAAAACATCAATTTGTCCAAATTCTTTAAGCGCATATGCAGCCAATTCTTCCATTTGTTCATGGGAAGTCACGTCCGTGACTTTGTAGACCGCTTGACCGCCGTTTTTTTGAACTTCTTCTTGCAGGCTTTTTAGACGATCTTCGCGACGAGCTGCCAGCACAAGCTTTGCCCCTTTAGAAGCCAGCTCTTTTGCTGTCGCTTCCCCTATCCCGCTAGATGCGCCTGTAATAATAACAATTTTATTCTGAATATTCGACATGTACGTATACATCCTTTCGGTCTGATGAATGTTATTCTTCTTTTGCAAACAGTTCCTTTGCAACCTGGATGGCAGACAAAGCCTTCGGCCATCCTGTCTGTATAGAAAGCAAGATGTGTATTGACTCCGATCAGTTCTTCTTCCGAAACGCCAACGATAAGTCGGTTAGGTTCCCAGCTCCCTAAAATGTATCCCATCTCCTTTATCCGCCCAAAGATGAACGGAGTGACGATAATGAAACTTGTTAAATTAATGGGCTTGTGTCTATAATTATAAACTGATACAACAACCATGCAATTGTTAGATTAACGCGATTTGTTAATTAGTGAACAACTACCTGCGAATTGTATATTATCTTCAGAAAGTTTGGTGACTCTCCATGCCTAAAGTGGACCGTAGAATACTTAAAACACAAGAAGCGCTTAAAAAAGCTGTAATTGAATTGATGTCTAAAAAAAATTTCGATGATATTACGATACAGGAAATTTCCGACACAGCAAATTTAAGTCGGGGAACGATTTATCTACATTATTTAGATAAATATGACTTGTTGGATAAACTCATCGAATCGCATATTGACGAACTTAGAGAATTCTGTAAAGAAGCAGCCGAAATGGATTATGTAGAAGGAACCATGATTTGGACAGAGTATTTCGAAAAAAACTATTCATTTTTTTCGATGATGTTAGCCAGTAGAGGGGCACCCTTTTTCCGTAAACGATTCCTTGACTTTCTGATCGAAGAATTTAGAAAAGACGTAGATATAACCAAAGGCAAAAATGAAGGAATTGAGGAAGAAATCCTCGTCAGATTCGTGGCTTCTGCCCAAGTAGGGATTATTGAGTGGTGGTTTACTAATGATAAACCAGTTACACATGATAAACTTGCTGAACAACTGGGAACATTGTTAGAGAGGAATCTATGATTTTAGTCTGGTTGTAGTAGTGCGCCTCTGACCGACTTAGCTCGGTCAGAGGCGCTGAAACAGATAAAATAAGACAAAGCAGCTCCTAACAATATTGTGTCTAACTTTTTGGAGTCATACCATTCTACACTCACAGCGGCATACTTACTTAAATGATAATTTTGATAATTAGTCTCATTTAAAAAATCAAAAATAATAAATAACATTCCCATAAGAATTATTCCCCAGTGTAACGTACTGAAATATTAGCAAAACTTGATGAACTATTGAAATACTTGCTTCGTTTCTTTTTCGATTACATTTTCTATGAATATCAAAAATGCAAAAATCAATTAGGATACAAGAGAAAATGCCCGACCAACACGGACTCCTCAGATTAAACACCCTCATATTGAGTTTACTTTAATTAAATTTCTTTTTAACAAAGTCAATGAGCTTGGACTTTAATGCATCACCGTGCTCTCCCTTATGATACATATCTGTTCCATGATAACCACTCTCATCCACAATTAGCTCTTTATCAGTTGCTCCGGATGCTTGATATAATTTGCGCACTTCTTTTTCAATTGAGCCTCCATAATCACCTGGTGAAAAAACAAACAAGGATGGCGCTTTAATCTTTTTGACACTTGGAATTGCATCATGGGGCCCGCATTGTGCAGGAGAAGAAAGAATAATTAGCCCCTCAATAGGCAGCTCTTGACGAACGCCTGAAATGATTGCTGTACTACCGCCACATGATGCTCCTGCCAAAAATACTTTCTTTGCACCCAATCGTTTGAGTTCGCTTAAGGCTGCATCTGCATCACGATCTATATGTTGAATATCCTCTTGAATATCCTGTGAGGCACCGTGATTACGATATTCAGGAATAACAACCAGATATCCACTCTCAGCCAATTCATTTCCCATGTCAAGAAAAGAGCAAATGTTATAGCCTTGCTCGTGTGCAAGCAGGACTCCTTTATCTCCGCTACCAAGCACAAGTGCCGACAGATACACCCCATCGCTGGTTGTCAATGTAGTTGCTTTATCGCGCAGCTCATCAGGAACACAACTATTCACAAGATGCCCGTTAGAAGACTTCACCGTACGGTCCGGCCAGGCAGGATCATACTCAACCGGTGGGTTTGATGGTATGTTTGTCACTTCGGGTGTTTCATTCCTTGTCTCGATTGTGGGGGATGTATTTTGAGGTAGATTCGTTGAAGAATGATCTTCATTTGACGATACAGGCATTTTTGCGGAGCATCCTGTAATGGTTACTAACAAAATGAGCAATACAAATATCATTTTTATTCCTTTAAAAGGTACGTTCATTGATTTTCTATACCTCCAACTTTCACTGAATTTACAACAAAGTGTTCTATTATCACTTTGAATTAACGTATGGCTTTGATTGTTTTTTTTCTTGGAATCCTCTGCCTTTGTCACTTGCCTTGTTTTCCAGCTTCGTCACTCTACACGTTCTAGAGTCTGGGAATGAACATCTTTTCATTTGACGAAGAAATCGATTGATCTGATGAGTATCCTCCTAGAGCGAGCCCTGTTAAAAGCGTTACTACTGAAACCAAAACGATTGGAATATTTTTTTCTTCATTTTTTGTACCTCCGTGTACTTCCATTTTTCTTCTCCAAAACAATACGAAAATCAATTTTTAGTTTCATATATTTAATATAGTCCAGAGATATCATCATTTATTGAACAAATTGTCAACAAATTGTCTCCGAGTTTCAATCCGTTAGATATTACGGCAATCGGTACAAGTTCTTGTCATTGGCTCGGGACAAGAACTTGTACCGATAAAACAAAAAAGCCGCTAAAATAGCGACTTTCAATGGAACTATGTTCTTGTCCACAGACACTTGTGGCTGCCGGAAGCCGACATGATCAGATCGGCCTACGCTCCTTGCCGCTCTCATTCTCAACATAGACGAACCGCCAAGGCTCGCGAAGGCCGTGATTCGGCGCCCATACCGCGTCATTCAACAATTGAAAGACCAATTCCCTCGACACTGGCGTCCGATTAAATGTACGGATGCTTCTTCTATCACGAATCGTCTTAGCGACGCTCATGACGTTCACACTCCTCTCATTGCAAGATAGCCGGAGTCCCGCTCATGCCATGCAATCAGTAGTCCCAATTCAGCAAGTCTTGCAGAAATTCCCGTGCGAAGGCCAGTTGCTCCGGCGTATACTTCTCAAGAAACTTTTTGAAGCGCATCTCGATCTCCTGATGAAGCCGGTCATGAATGCGACAGAGCCGTTCTCCATTTTCCGTTAAGGTGAAATACACTTCCTTTTTGTTATCGGAAAACTGCTGCCGCCGAATCAAATCCAGCTTCAGCAATTTTTTGCTCACTCTTGTGATGGAGCCCTTTGTCAACCCTGTTTTTTCCGAGAGCGCGGTGACGTTAAGCGAGTCTCCGCTTCCTATATTGGCGATCAGATGAATCTCTGACAGGTTCAAATTAAGCTTCATGCCCAGTTCCGCCTCGACACTATTTAATTCTTCGTCGAACCGTATGGCAAATTGGTTATCTCTCCTGTCATGCTGAGTGAGCAATTGAAGGAACAGGGTGTATACCCACTGCTTCGAGAGTTCTTTGTTCTGCATAAGCTATTATGCCTCCTTTATCGTATCCCTCCTATTATACAATAATTGTTTTTCGCAAAACCATTTTATCGGATAGATGGATGAATGCACCAGCGGCTGATTCCTGTCGCGATGACGTTCATCGGGTTCGATTCCGATCGTGAGACCGCCCAAGCGACGTATCCATCCGGGCGAACAAGGACTGTATGGACATCGCTCCAGTCCGGCGCTTCCAATTCTAGCGAAGCGCATACGAGGCGAATACACTTTGCCCCCGCTGCTTCGACCACATCTCTTATCCGATCGTCTTCGGCGAAATGAAGCAGCACGTAAGAGCCGGTGCGAAACAGCTCATAGGCATTGGTATTCCGAAGCGCTCCATCCGCCGAAGACAGCTTCAGCTCCGGTAGCCGGCGTCCGTTGAGCTCGTGCGGCAGATCGTCTTCGGCGGATGCATACTGAATGTTGAAGGCGGAAATTTGGCTCGCCAATTTATAATTAGCCTCCGGGACAAGAAGCAGATCGGAGAGCATGCAGCGCATATTGAGCATGTCCGAAGTGAACGCAGAGCCCATCAGGAAGGTTTGCACTTCGGTATTACGCAGCAGCGCCGTATTGATCGGAAACCGTTCCGATTGGTAACTGTTGAGCAGCCATTCGGGAGCGCGCCCTTTCAGCTCGGCAGCCAGCTTCCAGCCCAAATTCATCGCTTCCTGCAAGCCGACGTTCAGCCCTTGTCCGCCAGCGGGAAAATGAATATGCGCCGCATCGCCTGCGAGGAAGATTCGCCCTTCCCGATAACGCTCCGCCTGACGCGTCGCATTCCCGTAGCGGGACAGCCAGTAAGGGTCGGAAATCCCCAGATCGCTTCCCAACATATGCACCATGGCCGAACGCAGTTCCTCCAGCGTAACCGGTTCCGACTTGGGGACATGGACCCGCTCGGGATCGATTGCCACTATCCGATGCAAGCCGTTCTTCAAGGGTACAACCATGATCTGGCCCTGTTCGTTGAACTGCGAAAAAATGCTCGGCTCGGATAGCTCGGTCAGAACCACATCTCCAAGTATGGCCGTAATCGTCTCGCTTGTACCGACAAACGGAATGCCAGCGTGCTTCCGTACGATGCTTCCGGCCCCGTCGGCACCGACCAAATAGTCCGCTGTCAGTACGAGCTTTCCTTCCGGTCCCACCGCTGTCACTTCTACACCATGTTCATCCTGACTAATAGATTTAACCTCGGTTTCTCGATGAATGCCCACTCCCAGTTCTCGCGCCCAATCCTCCAGCACCTTCTCAGTATCATGTTGGGGAATGAAGAGCGTATAATTGGATGAGGAATCCAACTTGGAGAAATTCAGGCGAGTATCCAGCGCCGCGAAATGTCCGGTGGAGATCGGCTTCCCCGTCTCCAGCAGTTTCGGCTTCAAGCCCCGCATATCCAGAATCTCTAGACTTCGGGGATGAAGCGTCAACGCCCGGGAATACGGCGTCGTCTCTTTCAAACGTTCAAGGACACATACGTTGACTTCGGCGAGCGCGAGCTCGGCTGCAAGCAGCATCCCGACCGGTCCGCCTCCGACAATAATGACTTCGTAATTCATGTTCGTCCCCCTCCTCGTCTTTAGTTTTGCTGCGGAAGTGCGACAATCGCGTCGACTTCAATGAGCCACTCCGGGAAAGCAATTGCCTGAACCCCCAGAAACGTACTTGCGGTCAAAGGCCATTCGGAACCGAATACCTCGGCTCCCGCTTGAAAAACGATATTTGCCAATTCCGGCCCGTGGTTCACCACATGAATCCTCATTTGGGTGACATGCTCAGCGCTGCCGCCCGCAGCTTCGATGGTCAGCTTCAGATTCATAAATACTTGCCCGTAATCATTAGGCCCAATCAGCTCTCCCTCGGCATTCAAGGCCACCTGGCCGGAGATAAAAGCCAGTTTCGCCGGGGATGTGACGACGATTTGCGAGACCGGTAACGACATCCGTTAGCGTGCCGGGATTGATTTTTTGCATGCTCCACTCCACCTTTTGTTTATATTTATTGTTTCGCGCAAAACAATATATTTTATCGTATCACAGAAGATTTTGTTTCACAACTAATGTTTCCTTCATGCTTACCGCAATTTTTTCCTTGTTTTGGTTAATGATAACGGACGAAATCCAGAGCGAAAGAACTGAATACAATCCCCCGATGGGCCCGACGGAATACATTCCGATCGGGATCTGGACGACCATAACGCCGAAAGCCAAAGAGGCCCACGCTTTTCAGCACGTAGTTCAAAATACCCGTAGATGATGGCTGCTCCATATTTGTACAACATCAAAGAAAAACCTCTAACGAAGTTCGCTCAACAATGAGCGACCGCATTTAGAGATTGTTTTATCCCAAATCCGAATCATTACTAGAAAACTGTAAACTAAAAGTTGTACCTACACCTTGCTCACTACGGACGCTTACCTGACCCTTATGTTTCTCAACTATGGATTTGACAATGGCTAACCCAAGCCCCGAGCCGGCAATCTCACGAGAGCGAGACTTATCTACACGATAAAAGGGTTCGAATATATTCGGCAATTCATCATCTGCAATGCCCATACCCGTATCGGATATATGGATTAGTATCACCGTCTCAATCATTTCTGAATTTATTTGTATCCTTCCACCCGACCCGTTGTATTTGACTGCATTTTCAATTAAGTTGTACAGGGCTCTATGTATGAGACTTTTATTTCCAATGAATGTATGTTCACAATTTTCAAAAGACACTGCTATGTTTCTTTCATCAATAAATATGCTCAATTCATTTAAAATATCCTCTATTACTTCTTGTAGAGCTATTTCATCTGCAAAATGTTCATTCTTGGTTGAGTTAAGATTTAATAAATCATCTACTACTTTTATAAGTCTTTCTGTACTTTGTTCTGTAATATCGATATTTTCTTTATAATCGTTTACTGATGGCGCTTCATCCATTTTTAAAACTTGAATTCCAGCCTTTATCGTAGTTAGTGGTGTCTTAAGCTCATGGGCTGCATTGGCTGCGAATTGCTTTTGATTTTCGAATGAGCGATTTAATCTATCCAGCATAATGTTAAAGGATTCGGCAAGGCTTCCTACCTCGTCTTTTGAGCTAATAATAATTTTGGTCGAAAGATTATGCTCATTAATTCCCTTAATCATCGTATTTAAAGTGGTCATTGGTTTAAGAGCCTTGCCTAAAATAAAATAAACCATTCCGATACCTATAATCATTATGAGCATCATCCAAATTATACTACGAGCAGCGAAATCTTGTTTTGCCTTTTCTAATGCTGCCATGCGGCCATCATGGGATGGTGCTTTTTCATTTAGACTTCCATTGATATCTTTGCCACCGACTGGGGTTACACTTAATGCAGGAATAGGCGCAATAGAAAAACTGTACCCAAAATTACCGATTGAAATCCCTGTTAAACAAGTGGTGACCAAAATAATAATACAACCTGTGAGCAGCGTTAGTTTGATTTGCAAAGATAACTTATTTAACATTTCCATCAACCTTGCTTTCGGAAATTATATATCCTTGACCACGGATATTTTTAATGAATTCGTCGTTAGCTGAGACAGCACGTATTTTTTTCTTCAATGAATAGATGTGGTATTTCAATGAGTTTGAAAATGAATCCACTTCGCTATCCCAGACATGCTCTATCAATTGCTCTGGGCTAATGACTTTATTTTTATTGAACATAAGATATTCTAATATAGAATACTCTTTTTTGGTTAAATCGAATTTGATGTCATAAATAGCCGCAAATTTTTGCGCTGTATTGACCTTCATATCTCCAAGTGTCAATACAACATCATTTTGAATAAAAGAACGCCTTAGCAGAGAGCGAATTCTTGCCTCCAGCTCATTAAAATCAAATGGTTTCACCAAGTAATCGTTGGCTCCATCGTCAAGCCCCTTAATTATATCTTCTATTTCAGTGCGAGCAGACAAAATCAGGATCTTAATTTCATTATTGTTCGACCGAACTCGTCTTAACACTTCGATACCATCGATTTTAGGAAGGTTCAGGTCAAGCACAATCAAGTCATAGTCATAAACCTCATAAAATTCCAAAGCTTCCTCACCATCAGCAGCTAAATCCACAGAGTAATTACATCTTCTCAAGCCCTTTGCTATGATATTTCGAAGTGCAGTTTCATCTTCTACAAGCAGCAATTTCATGAAGTTTCCTCCTCAACAAACCAAACAATGCAATAGCCGCACAAATGAATTGTACGACTATTGGCTGTACAGTTACAAGATTATGTGCAGTTACAGTTAATTATTGGATGGGCGGCAATGGTGGAACGGCTTGGACTGAAACGGGTCCATCTTCAATGGGTGGCAATGGTGGAACAGCTTCAACTGAAGTGGGTCCATTCTCATCCACACTTCTATCCTGCTGAGCTCCTTCGATGTCACTGGTTATACCCGGCGGACGAGCAGCAGGATATAATTTCTTGGTTACCTCATTGGCTGCAAAAGCTGTTATCGATGTCACTGACATTAAAGCTAATACCAACAAACCGACTGTAGATTTTTTGAAACTCATTCTTAGTTCCTCCTTGTTTAATATGAGTTATCTTGCAACTGCTACCTTAGTATAAAGAATGGAAAGTTAGATTACGGTTAGTTCAAAAAGACGACTCCCCTTCCACATTGTCGTCTTTTCTTTATTTACAGATCAAGATAATATCGTCCATCGCCGACTGTTTGCCTCGCATTCGACCACATGTCGAGTTTTTTTCAAGTACCCGATAATGTTCTATGCAATGATGTTAATCTTTTATAATGATATTAGTATTTTAATACTACTTGACATGTGAATAGATTATCGGTATAGTGTGAATCAATTCACACTTCACATTAAGGAGTAATCTATGCCAAAAAATACTTTCTTTCGTTTAGATGAAGCAAGGCGCGAGGAAATATCTAATAGCGCTATGCATCTTTTTGTTGATCATCTTTACGAGGATATAACTATGAAGATGGTTTTGGATAGTTTGTCCATGCACCCCGGAACATTTTATCGGTATTTTGAAGACAAAGATGACCTTTATTGTCTCTTAATACGTAATGTGACCCAGAAAAGAGCTGCGTATTTTAATAACAGTAATGAAGATTCCCTTTACCGGTTTTTCCTTACTGGCTTATTTGGTAACGTTAATGACACTGTGACTGAGCCATTGAATGAGCTGGAAATCAAACTCACTGAAACATTTTTATACATTCCTGAGAATGTTTTACTTAAAGTATATCTGAATGTGCTAAAGGGCGAGTCATTCCCCTTGATCAAGGACATTTTACGCCGAATGAGAGTTGATGGATATCTCCGACCTGATCTTGACGACGACCTGATTTCTTTTATGTTTGAGTCAATGCAGTTTAATTTAGTCATGTTTTATAGGGAGTTCAATATTAAGGACTCTACGCTGCAAAATAAGATTAGCAAGTACTTTACTGACTTTATGAGTCATGGGCTGCTAGAAGATCATAAATATGCTGAAATTGTTAGCGATCTCAAGAAAGCCAAGGAGTAGATATGATTCACTGAAGACAGGATGTAATCGTTTCACAGTTTTGAAAAGCGCTTATAGCGCAATGTATGTATTTCACATTCACCACTTATATTAATTAAGGGGGAACAAGAAAATGAAAACGTATGACGCATTTCCAGAACCAATTGGCAGCTATACTGTCGGTCGAACCCAGATGGATTTTGAGTACACGGCATCAGATCACTCAAAAAGAGAACTGACGGCGTTTGTGTACTATCCGTCCGACAGTAGCGAAGGTAAGACTACATCAATGTACATGTTTCCTGAAGTCTACGAGATGCTTAATGAGCAGCCACTTGTCACAGCGTTGAAGGATGTCTTCTCTATAGATATCAAGACCCAGTGTTACGACGACCTTGCTCTCTCCGGGAAGAAAAAGCGCTATCCGGTGTTATTCTATGTTTGCGGCGGGGGCGGTTCTCCAGAATGGGGTACAGTGATCTGTACAGACTTGGCAAGCATGGGATATGTCGTGGTTAGTATCGGCCATCAGAATAGCACGATGTATAAGCGTAAAGATGGGCGCCTGTTTAATGTATCAAAGGATTTTTCGGATGTCATTACAGCGTTTTCTGAAGATCCGGAGATGCTGGCGTTGGCTGGTGAGATGGAGATGCGGCCTGACGATGAAACTGCCATAGAGATGTGCCATAACGTGCTTACACTGCCGATACTTGCCAAGTTAACAGAGTATAGTGAATTACAGGCAGAAGATGTAAGGTATTTAGCCGATTATCTTTACAAACTGGACTCTGGAGAGCTGAATTCCATCTTTAAGGGCAGATTGTTGCTTGACATCGGCATGGGCATCGTCGGACATTCTTATGGAGGGCTTACGACGGCGATTGTTTGCCGGGACGACGACCGGTTCGCCTGTGGGATTGGCCTCGATAGCGGTGCGTTCGGCCTTCTCGACAGCGACCTTAAGAAACCCTTCTTGCTACTGTTTTGTGAACCTAACTATAACATGAATGCGATAATTGGCGCTAACAATAGCATGGAAACCTATTATTTCTCTGTTGATCGTGCTGCGCATTTAGATTACTGCGACATCGTGTTTACCAGTGTTAATGAGGAAATCAGAGGCGAACGGGATGCTATGGAGATGCGAAATCTTGTTACAGACTACACGAAGAACTTTTTTAATCAT
This sequence comes from Paenibacillus sp. Cedars, assembly GCF_003184205.1. Classification (NCBI taxonomy): domain Bacteria; kingdom Bacillati; phylum Bacillota; class Bacilli; order Caryophanales; family Paenibacillaceae; genus Paenibacillus; species Paenibacillus sp. Cedars. Next base: position 2,718,834 of record NZ_CP020866.1, on the reverse strand, counting down.
TACATCCTGCAGAAGGCGGCAAGTGTGGAAAGTCTGGCATACGATGGCGTAGACTTGATCAAGAAGACCAGCAACAAGTGACATAATCGAGAGGCTGCTGACAACGCATGTCAAAGAGCTAGCCGTACAGACACAGAGCCGATAACCCTATTACGCGGTTAGCGGCTCTCTCATATTTCAGACATTGTTTTCTATTTGAGATGATAAGCGGTGTTTTCACCGTTGTAAAACACACTTGAAGATGTTAGAAATTGGCTGGATTCTAGAACAGACATTGAGATTACGGCGGAGGAATTACTTACAAGGTGAGTCATATCGAACATGTCGCAACGGATAAGAAGAGGTTCAAGTCTTCTGCCTGGATTAAGTTAGTCAATCCTTATGAACTCAAATTGGGTGCTCGAATGATACCAGTTGTGCTTAAAGGACATCCCGTCCCTCCTGAATTAAAGCGGCACGAATGGTCCGCCCCGGTTGGCCCGATTCATCGGATTCATTCATCGTAACCTTTTTGTCTCGCTTCATATATTTGATAATTAACAATTACTTAAGTAAGAAAGATCGGAGAATCGTTAGTTTTTATCTTGAGGTTATGTTCTATATTTCTTTCTGCCTCAATCTAAGATGATTCTTTTTTATCTAGTAAGATAGAATATGCATACCTGTCTAGCTTTGAATTTTTGTGCTCTAATTTTCTTATTGCGCTTGAAGCCTTTCCTAAGGAAATTATGTAGAATTCCCCCCCTTTCCTGACCTCTCTGTTTAAAAAAGGAGTGTCCCAAAAGCAAAGTTTCGGATACTCTCAGCAATAAAATAGCATGGTATTCAAAAGAGCCAAGCGATTTATTCTCGCTTAGCTCCTTGGTTTTTGGCGTCGACAGCGTCTTTCTTAATTAGATTGTGGGCAAGAGAAAGCCACCCGAACCCCAAACTTACTTTAAGAAGCTTCGAAGAATGAACCTCTTCGGTTGTTCTTCATATCACTAAATACAGGCTCAGGCTCGATTATTCGCATTGCGGACAGTTGCGGCCTTTCCCCAAACAAAAGTAAACCGGTTGGGAAATTTTACTCTTGTTTGATTCAACTATCTGCCCCTAGCTTAATGAAATAGCTCTATTTTTTAATCAGATATTTATGTAATCGGTAATCGGGCATGTTCTTGTCCTTTTCGGCAATCGGTAGAAGTTCTTGTCCTCAAATCGGGACAAGAACTTCTACCGATAAAAAGTAGCCGCTAGAATAGCGACACTTAATAGGAAAATGTCCTTGTCCCCCGACAAATCTGTCGAAGGACAAGAACGTGTACCGTTACGTTAAAGGACAAGAACTTGTACCCTTTGCGTAATTTGCCCTTTTCCCTTCTTAGATTTCTTCCATCATCGTTTTAATAAAAATAAAAAAACGTTGGAATTAATCATCAACGGGTTTTAAAAATTCAATCTTTTAACATATAGATCAACCGATTTTTGGAGTTGTATATTCTCATCATCTGGTTTACTCATGACTAACATTGCAATTTTCTGAGGTGTAAATGAAAACATAGATTGGAGTGCTTCCTTGCTTAGTACCTCCCGATACACTCATTTGATGTCTGACAATTTGGTCTGCAAAGTACTTCAAAAGATCCCTTATAATTAATGGTGATCTATAAAAATAGCTATGCTCCATCGTTCTGCACAGATTATCACTGTTGAAATATTCTTCCTTTAGCAGAGACTTTCTCCAGTAAACTTAAGCATATGCATAGGGACATATGATGGGGAGATCAGCAAACTTATCCGCTTTTTTGAGCTCTTTCAGCTGAGAAATACAATGTCTATAATCAAGCAATATACATTTGAGTAATCCATCTTCTACTTTTTGGAAAGCAGCGGAACAGACACGCAACAAATCATTTTGGAAACGACTAGAAAGGTATCGATGCTGATTAATAGGATCAATTTCATCATAATCACATGTTTCTTCTGGAGCTGCTTTAATTAGCAACTTCAAGTTACAATGCTGCGCATGAATGATCCATTAGATAGCCCTTTTATTTCGTTTAAGTTATTTTAAAAATTCGATTAGGAAAGTAGCTGGAAGCTTAGAATAAACAATATGCTTGCCATTACGATATAAATCAGCTCTAGGCTCTTCTACAAAATATTTAATGTAAAATTCGATCCGGTTGAGACTTGAAGCATGCCACGGTATATAGATAAATTGAATCGCATGGGCAGCTACCTACTAAAAGCTACCGTCTAGCAACGCGTTCCATTGCAGTCGTGTTGCGCGCTCCACACTGCCTGCTGCGGCGCAGAGACCGAGCGCGATGTTGAGCCACAACGGCAGAGCAATGGGCGAGTTGAAGGTCCCGAGGTGCTGAGCTATCAGAGGTACATGAGTGAGCGAATCGATGATCTGAGGAATGGCGAGAATCATAGGAACGATGAGCATGATCAGCGAAATGAATCCGATCCATCGGCTCAACGACGGGTGCTCGCGATCAAGACGAGCGCGCCGCCCTTCGGCGGAACTCTCGTCCGGGATGAGCTGGTGCACGGCACCCTCGTCGGTGACGTAGTGGCAACGTTTGAGGCCGAAAACTGTAGACGCTACTTCGATTGTTCCTCCAGCCACGGGGAAGGCCGCAGGGAGTTTGGACTCGGCGTGATGTTTGCCATCGAGGTATAGATGGGCCTTGCCCTTACCATCATCCGCCAGAAACTGTTGCCAATACGAGACGTCAACGGCGAAGACCACTTGTCGGTCATCATCGTTTGTCAACGGAAGGTAGAACAGGGCACGGGAGAGCGGCTGCCACCAGCGGAAGTCCTTTAGTGGACGTCCGTTCCCGGCCTTGACCCGTCGCGCAGCTTTACGTCGACTCCTCTCTGTGAACACTTCCTCACCTCCCTTTTGTTTATTAAATGAACAAATTACCGCTATTTTTCAACAGAGACGTAAGCCTGCCTCACCTCTTTCACCATGAGCTTTCACTGACGGTCCCCATCACCGGATCCGAATATCGCCCGAAGCTGCCCGTACCTTGATAACGTCCGTCGTCTCTTGCGGGGATTCGGGCGCCGTGATGTGTCCGGATGTGGTCTTCAGGTCGAAGAACCCTTTGAACTCCGGATCGGGCGACAAAGTCACGTCACCAGTACGGACGGAGATATCCAGGCTGTCCGAACGCTGCCCCGTCAAAGTAATGTTGCCGGAGGTCGATTTAAACACGCCATTTCCAGTAAACCGGTCAAACTTAATATTGCCCGAATGCAGCGAGGTATCGGCCGAGCCGTCGACATCCACGGCGGTAATGCTGCCGGAAGTCGACTGCACCTTCAGGGCACCCTTCAGCCCATCCACCTTGATATCGCCGGAGTGCAGCTGGATTTCCGCATCCCCCTGGATCCGCTCCGCCGTAATATCCCCGGATTTTGAAGTTAAACTCAACCGTCCGGCGGTGATAGCTTCCGCGTGCAGCTTGCCAGCAGAAACAGACAAGTCGATATTTTCCGCCTTCAGGCCGGTAAAACTGGTATTGCCCGAGCCCGATTTATAGCTGATCTGCTGCAGCCGGGTATCATCCGCCAGCGCTACAATAATCCGCGTCTTGATGGACTTGTAGTTGGGGGCGACTAATTTCACATCCTTCTGCAGCTGGAGTTCCAGCGCATTCCCTGTGATTTCTGTCGCTTTCAACTGATCGATCGTATTTTGCTGCATATTGCCGGTGATTTCCACGTAGTTGGTGTCGTCGGGGCTGGCGATGAACTCCATGTTCACGTCATATTCGCTGTCGATGACGAGCGCATTCAACTCGTCCTGCGTAAACGTCCATTTCTGCTCGTGCGGGGGCAACTTGTCAACAAAATCAAGCGGCTGACAAGCCGTTCCGGCGAAGCTCAAGACGATCAGCGATATTCCCAAAAAATACCATTTCTTATTGTTCACGATTAATTCTCCCTTTTTAAAGGTTCGGATGTTCCAGCGCAGATAGGCAGCGCCTAGCCGAAGCAGATCCGTAAATACATACCGGCTAGCCAGCACGAGGGACCGCCCGTGGACTCCCGCAGTACGTTGTGCAATAGCCTTCGACTACTTGTATTGATCAGTTAATAATTTTCATTCACGTGCCTTAATATATGCGTTCGATTTTGTATCCTTTTTCCTCGAGTTCACTTGGGACACTCGGATCAATCACAACATGTGCAGAACCGACCATAACAAAATAAGTCTGTCCACTGTCATTCTGTAGAATTTCATCAAGTTTGTTTGCCATATTAATATTACGAGTGTCATTAAACTCTTGTTTATACTCTTTATCAACACTCTCCAACCTATCCGACAGCTGTTTAACAAATGCATCTCTATTGCTATTGTTATTGCCGTGCACCCAGTTATATCCTAATTGGTTTAACCAATCAGCTTGCTCCTCATATGTCTCTATATAACTTTCTAAAACTTGCAGTTGTGTATCCATACTAAAGCCACTTAGAACTTCATATTGCGTTTCTATCGTTTCTAGATCAACAATTTCTTTATCGTCTTCTAGTGCACGTTTAAGGAAATATAAATCAACTCCATACTCTGGTGTTAAAACACTTTGCTTCGTAACAAGATCTGCTAATAAACCCTCTACAAACCATGGCTGATAGTGGTTAAAAGTCTCCACAGGCATTCCGTGTGCTTCAAATATGTCTGAAAGCTTTGCATAAAACTCTTCTGATAAAACGTCATCAAGCGTTGTATTATCATCAAATAAAGCCATTTTATTAATTTTCTCTTTATCAACTTCAGCTTCAAACATATTTATTTCTGGAAGTATGACATCAGAATTCTCAAACGCTTCTTCAATTTCAGTTGCAAGCGGAAAAAAATTTTCATGACCTAAATGTATGCTTCCTAGCAAATACATGGTTGTCTCTCCGTTAACAACCTTCCATAAGTACCCTCCATCTCCATCATAATCAAGTGTTGTTTCGTTCACTTTCTCTTCTGTATCTGTTTGCTCATTTAATTCTTCATTTTTTAATGAGGTACTATCGTTACTGGCACAACCAGCTAGCACTACCATAATCAACAGAGAATATATCAGTGTTGTAAATTTTAACATCTTATTAACCATTCCTTCCTTAGTGTTAAATTCACTAGTGTCCACAAATATGGGAGTAGGAATAAGCAGATGGCGAAGTTTCTACACACTCCTGACATTGGGTTCGCAACGTCGTTTTATAACTTACTTTCGATTTATTCTTTAATCATTTTTAAAACGCTCTTTATTATCTTTTCACTGTAGTCTTCAAGACTTAATTCATTTTGAGGCAATGACATTGACGCTGATATAGCACCCCGAATGACAATTGCAATCACTTGAGGATCAAAATCACCAAATTCTTTAGATTCTTGTCCTTTGTAAAGAATCTCTTTCATCAAAACATTTAATTGATCTTCATCATCAATTTCTGCCAGATAATAAGGGACGTTGTCTGGCGTTCGAGCATTAAAAACAATTTCAAGTAAAGCAGTGTTATATCCACGGTTTGTACCCAGATAAGCTAAGCTTGCTTCTATAAAAACCATTAATTTCTCCATATACGTTTGTTTCTGTTCTACTTTTCCCTTAATGAAGGCTCGCTCTTGTTCAACCAGATACATCAAAGTATTTTTCATCAAATCTTCCTTACCAGAGAAATGATAAGATATAAGACCTGTACTTATGTTTGCTTTATTCGCTATTTTAGAAAGGCTTGTGTTGTGATATCCAATTTCCGCCAAAGCCTCTATAGCAGCTTTAATGATTTGTTCTCTCCGTGCATCAGCTATCAAAGATTGTTTGTTCTCCATTTATTCATCCACCTTTATTTTATTGATTGTTCGTTTTTTATTTTGATCGATCAATCAATTTTTATTCTAAACACTTTTCTATTTCCTGTCAATGTTTTGTAAGGAGCCCTATTGTTGAAAAGAGTGTTACATATATTTGTCATCCAATGATAGTGTGTAGCAATGCTAGTTCCTTTGTTAGTACTAAACTTTTGGTTTAAGTGGTTTTTAAGTCTAACAGGTGTTTACTTGGCTGGAAATTTAAAGACAAATCAAGTTAGATACTTATCGATAATCCATTAATTTCGGATTTTTTACTTTAAATTTAATGGTCATCTATATTTTAAGCTACTATGGCTGTGCTAACCTGCCCGTTAGCTTAATGAAATAGCTGTATGCTTCATTTAGACACTGATCTAATCAGTAACCGGACTATGTTCTTGTCCATTCCGGCAATCGGTACAAGTTCTTGTCCTTGGCTCGGGACACGAACTTGTACCGATAAAATAAAAAAGCCGCAGAATATGCGACTTCTAATGTATATATGTTCTAGTCGTCCGACATTATTGTACATACATTGACATAAAGTTCCCTACCAAAATGACACAAAGTTCCCTATTTTCATGAAATTATGCCCTTTTGTTTTTTTGTATATCGAGCAAATTTGGAACTTGATCTATCCCATCAGTAATTTGTCCAGTCTGGTAGTATCTGAGGACAAGAGCTTGTTCCGTTAAAGGACAAGAACTTGTACCCATTGACGTTTTCTTGTTATTTTTCCCTTCATCTTATTAGGCTTTATTACAAATAAAGAACCTATCGATACATTTCTCGGCTAGATCTAAAAGTTTAAGCATATTAATTGTATCCATATCACATTAGAACACCCTATATCAGACACCGTCCATTCCCCTTTTCAAACCTTTTATCCATTGCGCCGGGCTGTCCTTTCGATTCCATCAGCAATGGTTTCAAACAGTTGTGGCGGCAGATCATGTCCCATGCCTTCAAGCAACATGAACTCTGCACCAGAGATGGCTTGCGCCGTATCTTTGCCACATGCGGGGACAAACATCGGGTCGTCCATACCATGAATAATTAATGCTGGAACGGTTACTTTTGCCAGATGCGGACGACGGTCACCAGAAACGGCAATTGCTGCGATTTGTCGCCCAACACTGCCCGGGTCATAGGCTCGCTGAACTTCCTCTCGAATGAGCGAACAATACTCGTTCTCTTCGAACGGATAGCCGGTGCCGGCAATGCGCTTGGCAAAAGCTAGGCTATGAGCCAAATACCCTGCCTCGTCCTCCATCGGATTCGGTGCAGGCCGAGTCATCAACGCCATGACTTCCGGGGATGTTGGTGGAAGGTCGGGATTTCCTGTTGTCGACATGATGGAAGTAAGGGACAGGACCCGCTCCGGGTATCTGCCGGCTGCAAGCTGGGCAATCATGCCGCCCATCGAGCGTCCAACGACATGTGCCTTTTTTATCCCAAGCGCGTCGAGCAGTCCGATTGCATCGTCAGACATATCATTAAGTGAATATGGAATATCTGGGCGTTGTCCGAACATAAGTGTTTTTGCGAGTGCTTCGAAATCTAACGTAGGGTGATGACTAAAATGTGTGGATAGACCAGTATCACGATTGTCAAAGCGAATAACTCTAAATTCTCGAGCCGCCAACATCTCACAAAATGGAACTGTCCAACGAATCATTTGGGTTCCAAGCCCGGCAATCAGAAGAATGGTTTCGTCAGTTTCGTTGCCATAGCTGTCATAGGCGAGATCAATACCGTTTACTTTCAGAATATTCATTGTTGTTTTCTCCTTCATTTAAATGAATTTAGGAAGCTCTGTTATGGGGAGCAGGCGAGAATCTTCAATGGCCGCAGTCCGATGTCATTGCCCATAAAAACGATCTCCCCCTCACTTTCATGTAAAAACGGGAGTGCGTGTTTAATGTATCGATCGAAAGCTTCCGCCCCACTGATCGGTTCGTTAGGCGGTAGTTCAGGGTGAGATGTGTAGTCTGCGATATCCCGAAAACGCAGCAGATTTAACATGAATACACTACCCTCCATGTTTCGGCGTACAAACTTTATGCCATTGTTTTGAGTCGGTTCAATGTAACGAATCAATTCAGTCACGTTCATAACATTCCTTTCAATATTTTTTCGTAGTTCCTAGGTCTCTTCTTTTATGAATGCATTCTCCGCTAATGTTTTGATATGGTCTCTGATATCGGGTGCCCAATCGTCAATCAATTGGTAAAAACGATCCTGATTCCCGGCATATAGTGCTCTCAAGGCCTCTTCATGCTGAGGGAAATCGCCCGCCATTGCCGTCATAAAATGATAACTTGCTTCTTGTGCCGCGCGAGCCTTACTCTCATTTTTCCCGGTACGACGAGCTTCATCGACCAGTTTTCGCAAAGTTACAGAGGCTCCTCCAGGTTGAGATTTAAGCCAATCCCAATGTCGAGGAAGCAAAGTAACCTCGCCAGATACCACCCCCAGCTTGGGGCGACCAACCCGTCTTGTTGGTTGTTTGCTTTCCTCAGCTGATGCATGGTCAGCGTGGTTACTCAACCGTTGAAGTACCTCAGCTGTTTTTCCACGAAAATCAATATCGATTGGTTTTCCAGTCAAATCGTTAAAAATAAGCAATTGGGCGAATTCCTTATCATCCAGGCTATCCTTTACAAAAGCAACAACGTGCTGCAATGTCCCTTTGGTAATGCTCTTTCCCCCTACAAAGGCAGTACAGCTTATTTGAGTTAGTTCAGTCTGCATTTTATACCTCCTTCTTTAAAGCTCTTTTCCAATAATTATACCAGGGTAAAATAAAAGTATCAATATCACCCGGGTATAATTATTTAATCTTGTAAATTCAGCGCACCATTTCTAGAGAATCATCTGTACTTTTTTTTTCATATCATTTACCAATTAGATACATGCCTAATCGGCAATCAAACTATGTTCTTGTCCATTTCGGCAATCGGTACAAGTTGTTGTCATTGGCTCGGGACAAGAACTTGTACCGATAAAATAAAAAAGCCGCTTTAGCGACTTTCAATGGGACCATAATCTTGTCCTCGACAATAATACTCATGATCCCCCATGCGTCTCATGGATACCGACACAGGAAGGGATTTTTTAAATACCTGTGCAGCCCTGCTGTGCGAGTATGCACCATCATTTCCTATAGTCCCTAGTAAAATACGCTGCTTCCAGGTTAATGAATACTATTATAAATGCTTTTAAATTCTTGAACAAAATCAATCGTCAGCATAGGGTCATCAGAAGCGGCTACTCGTTGAAGCTCTTTTAACCAGTTCATTGATTCTTCATCCAAATTTGACACATCGTTTGTTTGATGAAAATAAAGATACAGCAATGCATGACGAAGTTTAATAGAATCTTGTAAATATACTATTTCTTCTTCTTGGATTGTATTTTCCTTCAGATATCCTTTCATAAAATGGCGGAAAAACAATTTATAATATTCCGTTTTATTATCAAATTCCTTAAACGGATAAGAAAGTGCATAATACAATGTAATCCCAATATCGTTTACGAAATACGTATAACCGCAATCATCAAAATCGAACAAATAAATGTCTCCGTTATGCAGATAAAAATTACTTTGATGAAAATCAGTATGAGTCAAACCGTATGTATCTTTGGACTTTGGCAGAGAAGTAAGTTTTGTTAATCTTTCTTTTAGAATTGAAATCATTACATCATCAGGTCGCAGGTATTTCTCCGCCTTTAATTGAACTTCTTGGTCCCAGGCTTGTCGTTTAAACGCTGGATTACTCCATTCATAACCCTTTGTGGCATGATGGATTTTCCCCAGAAATTCGCCCCATTTTTCGTAAAGCGATTCATTCCAATCTTCATCCGACACTTCTTTTCCAAGAGACATTTCGTATGAAATGGCTAGGAACGAACCATTTTCTGCAGCAATTTCTTCAACCATATTACCTCTGGTCGATGGAACAGCATTAGAAACTGCCAGTCCTTCATTCGACAAAAAATTTAAAAATTCAATTTCACCCCGTATATTATTTCTTGATCTTCTAATTGTGTGTGAGATTTTTAATATGAAAAATGCATTGTTTTTCTGGTATTCATAAACAAAGCTTTCATAACCGCCCAATAAACGAACGGTGTCATTATTAATGTCATATCGCTTTATTGCTTCAGTAAGGATCTCTTCAGTGAATTGCTCTTTAATTTGTCGTATCATCTTCTATTCCTTTCTTTCATTCATAATTTAAGTAGTTTCTTGATTTTTTCAATCGAAAATTTTGGCGACCACCTGACTCCTGCTGACCGCTTTCGGAGGTAATTGTCCAGCAGCGCCTTCTCTCATTAAATTGAGAATATTCATCAACCTTCCTAGCACTTTTATGGAAATGATGGAAACCAGAATACCATTCATGTATAATCGTGTTGTCTTTCATCACGCAAATTGCTTCTGCAGAAGCAGCGATATGGTCTTTGATTTGATTTGTATTGATCCAAATCATTAAAGATATCCCCCATCCTTTTCAGCCAATGCTGATTCTGATATCAAGGGCTTAGATGACCTTTTGCGCGGATTATAAACCTTGGTTGTTCTATACTGAAGAAAATAATTATGAAGTTCTTGGTTCTTACGAGGATTGTGACACAAGAAAAAAATAAAAAAAGAGTGTGAGATATGAAACAAACAATATTGGCTTGTATTATGATAATGATGATGGTAGCATCGGCTAGTGGAAATGTTGAAATGACATCAAATCCAAATACTTCTAGTGAGTATAAACCTGAAATGGATGAGTCTATTATTCCAAAAAACACATCCGATTGTCTTAATTTAGAACGTATAAATTTGGATAGTGAAACTGAAAAATATTTCTATGGAACTTGGAAAGTTGAGAAGCTTTTAGGATTTGCAAATTCATATAATGATGCTTCTGAATATCCAACAGGGCAAAAATTTATTGGAGATGAAATTATAATCAAAAAAGACTTTTTTTCATCAAAAGGACTTAAAAAGTATAAGAAATATCAATATGAACTAAAAAATCCATTATATCAGATTACAGCGACATGCTATAACTCTGACTCTTTTTATAGACATTATAAAATAGATATCCCAGACTTAAATATAAATGATGAAGTAAAGGCAATAGATATAAGTGACCCTTCTACAAAACTTAGCATACCTGTAAGTGTAAGTTTTTTTGTTGTTAATAACGATAGGCTTATCTTGTTATCAGAGGCAGCTATTTTTGAGCTTAAAAAAATTACGGATTACATGAATTAAGGTTATGTAATAAGTTCTGTGCTAATAGAGCAGAAAATATCCAGGAAGGGGTAGTACCAGCGAACTGGCACCACCCGCTACGATGGAACTAACTCGGTGATCAGTAAACAAAGCCGTCCACAAGAGCATATTCTGCTCTAACGGACGGCTTTGTTTTACATGGGCGGGTAAATCGATGAGTAGCGGGTTCCCCGATGACGTTTGATCAGTTAGCAAGAGCAATCGCGTCGATTTCGATCATCGCATCAGGCGAGTAGAGCGAGGATACCTCGACGAGCGTGTCTGCCGGATAAGGTTGGGACCACCATTTGCGACGAAGCTCAACAAGCTTTTCGAAGTTTGACATTGCTGTTAAATAGATGGTTACTTTAACGACGCGGTCGAGTCCCGATTCGGCTGCCTTAAGTGCGCGATCCAAATTCCGGAAAGCCTGGTCCGCCTGCTTGTCGAAATCACCGACCCCTACGAGATTGCCATCATCGCCGATTGCGGCTTGGCCTGATACGAAAACTAATCCGTTGACTTTGATTGCCTGTGAAATAAGAAAAGGAGCGTATGGATCCGGTTGAGTTTGTACTTGAGTAAATGTTGTCATTGTTATCATCCCTTCAGGTTACGTTTTTTGTATTTTTTTCGATATCCTAATCCAACTTCATATTTCAGTTACAGCCTTCGATTCGGGCAGGACAGCCCTTCCGGGAAACGATCTGATTTCTGTTTCTCGATTTCGTCATTACTATCTACTGTTGTGTCACCAATAACGAAAGTGCGGAACCGAGATAATATTTTCGCTATTGGCATGTTCCAGTGCTTGTGGATGCGCTTCTTTGTACTTTCCTGTTTCGCGGGCTTCCTTGGATGCCACTTGATCCAATCGCTTTGCCATTTTCCTTTGCATACTGGCAGCCCTGAAATGCTAAGCGAGTATAAGGCTGTGGGGATACATGCGGCAACGTAATCGGAACCCCCATTCGTTCAGCCATCGGATATTGGCAACACCTCCATCTTGTTTTTTGTTTTATACTGAGGGCTCGTATTTTGTATCCCGCCACACCGCTTTTATTGCTTGATTTGATTGTATTCCGAATACCGCATATAGTAAAATGATCAGTAAAGATGAGGACATCAATAATATTGATCTCATTACGTCAGGTGGAGGTTGGAGCCAATGGAGTTATCCGATCTGAAAATAATCATGGCCATTATTCAAGAAGGCAGTATTACCCGTGCGGCGAAAAAACTGGATTATGTGCAATCGAATCTGACGATGCGAGTTCGCAAAATGGAGACGGAGCTGGGCGTCCAGCTTTTTCATAGAACGCCGAAAGGCGTCTTGCCGACAGAAAAAGGGCTCGTCTTCAGCCAGTACGCGGCCGACATTTTGTTCAAGTACGAGGAAGCGGTTACAGCCATTCAGGAGTCTGAGCATCCGAGCGGTCCGCTCGCGATCGGCGTCGTGGAAACCGTTGCGTCCACCCCTCCCTTTATTCGCGCGTTATCCGACTTTCAAACCAAATACCCCGAAGTCGCGTTATCGCTTGTTACCGGAACATCGCCGCTTAATTATGAGAAGGTGCTGAACCGCGAATTGGATGGGGCTTTTTTCTCCGGTGAATTCGATCTCGCTCCATTAAAGGTCTCCTACGAAATTCGAGATGAGGTTATCCTACTTACTAATGCTGATGAAAGTAATTCACCTCCTGATGTTACCAATGCAACATGGATTGTTTTCCCAAAAGGTTGCCCTTTCCGATCTGCCAGCGTGGATTGGCTTCAAGGCATGGGGATAACCTCCATTAATATGATCGAGGTGAGTGCGCTGGATACGATGCTGAACTGTGTGCGAGCAGGCATCGGTTACGCGCTTTTGTCCGAATCGGTCATTACTGAAGCTGACGAGCGATTAGCCGTGCATCCGGTTCCCGAACAATATCGGTTTATGACGACAAGGCTCGTTACGCGTAAAGACCAGTTCAGCAGCAAATCGTTTGCTGCTTTCGCGAACTGCATTAAAGCGGCGGGTATTTAAGCGAATAATGGTAGGGTCATCAAGGTGTCCATGATTCTAGGCTGGTTTTATATCCAAATAAAGTCATCGCCCAGGTTATGTAATCACTTGTATTCGGGCTATACCGCCCGGACCACTGGTCATTCAACTTCCTGTTGTTTCAGCGGTTGCAATGAGTTCGAAAGACGTATTCTGCTTGAAGTTGAATGTGTATTCGCCTAGAAAATTGATGTGATCCCATCCAAGAGGGAATTGTGATTTAGCAGTTATTCCGGAAGCTTACATTGCTTTTTGCGGTGTTCAGTTGCCTGCTGGGATAGACGGTATTTCAACCACGATATCTCGATCTGTTCCAAACCATGTGTTCTCCCCTTAAATTATTTTGTATAAAGAATTGTTCTTTTGTTAAGGGTTCATTTACCTGCCAATTGCAAACCAAAAAAGCTGGCGAATAAGCCAGCTTCTAGTCTCCTAAGTATTCAGTTACTACGGTTAAAACTTATTGGTTTACTCCACAAAAGAAGTACAAACATAAGATGATGACTCGATTCCATAAAGAAAGAGAAGTCTGATTATTCTTAGACAGGCTTTCTCAAAAAATTAAAACCATTAATAATAATTCCCTTACTTAAAAATATTGGGCAACTATAAGACCAACAATAATAACAATGATTAATACTAAAGTGCCTTTCCAACCTAAACTACCTACTAAATCGACTAAACTATACTGAGCCCTTCCCATTCCGTTATTCATATGACCAAATGGATTATTTTCCAATTCTTCTTGCCTTAGTCTTTCTCTTGTTCTTTCAGGAGTTTCATGATCTTTATTCATTATTTACCCCCCTAGATAAAAAATTTTAATTAGATATCCAAGACCCTATAATTATAACATTATTATGTTATTTAATGGAATTTAATTGAACATTGAATGGATCTTAAACTATCCTGCCCGTTAGCTGAATGAGATTGCATGGAAACATAGTTAGATACTTATCTAATCGGTAATCGGCTCATGTTCTTGTCCTTTACGGCAAACCTTCTTTTCTTTATTTAACTATCGTTTCCCGCTTAAACTACACCTTTTTTCGAGCAGTTACAATGGGCTGGTAATAACCTGATTCTGATGGCATAGACCATTCGATATCCACAAACCCAGCCGTACTCAAAATATGATTAAAATCTTCTCTTAATATAGCTCTGTATCTCGTTTTGTGATGCTTTGTTATCCATTGCCCATTAATTTCTTGTATTAAAAAATGGTTTGTCTGATAGGTTTTCGCGTCATCTGACCAATCCCAAACCTGAAAAACAATTCGTTTGCCCTTCTCGAAAACGCGTGGCTCAGTAACTCTAGGCTTTTCTTTTACCAGCTCATTATAATCCCTTATGGTTATGAGGAGAATGCCATTATTTTTGACTTTTGAATACATGTTGCTCACAGCCAGATATAAATCTTTATCTGTCAGAAGGTGTGGGACTGCATTATCTGCGGAAAGAACAACATCATAAACTCCGGAAACATCTTTCTCTAATGAACGAAAATCAGCTACCCCAAAGTTTATTTTAACCCCGAAAGATTCTGCCTCTTTTGTTGCTCTTTCAATAGAAGCTGGGCTTAAATCAGTACCCGTTACTTTAAATCCGTGATTAGCCAACCCTATTGCTTGTGTACCGATACCACAGGAACAGTCTAAAAGCGAGGCACCATCTTTGCTAAGACTCGCTAGTTTTGAATGAATGAATTTGCTTAGAACCTCTCCTTGCCAAGAAATGGCATGATGCCAATCAACGAAAATAAGATGGTAATCTTCTGTTAGGTCATTATAAAAATCTAAAACAGAATCATCCAATATACTCACCCACCCACTTTGGTAATTGTAATCATCAATGGGAATTCGTCAGTCACGGTCTCAATCCTTCTTTTTATTCACAAACCTGCCCGTTAGCCTAAAGGGAATCTCTATCAGTTCAGTGCAATTTCAGAAAGTAAACAAAAAAACCGCAATTTAAGCGACTCTTTTCTGATGTTATGCTCTACTGTAATATCCATTAACAAAAAAATTTAGATCATATATGGCCTAAAGTCAAAGATCACTTAATAAAATCAATGGCTTCATTTTTAAATACAACTCACGATGAATCACTGAATGCACGTTCATTTCTTTACTATGTAGATGGAAGGTTGGTTAGTTATGTAGGTGTGGTGCACAAAACTATTAAGCATGGCGGGCAGCTATTCTACATAGCTGGACTTAGCTGTGTGGCGACTGACCCCGAATATCATGGCCAAGGATTTGGTTTGCGTACAGTCGCTGCAGCTACTCGATGGATCGAAGAGCATGGCAATACGGGTATTGGAATATTTACGTGCAAACCGTCTTTGGCCTATTTTTATGAACGTGCTGGTGCTTGGCAGGTCGCTCCGGAAGTAAAGCTTATCGGTAGTTGCGATGAAGGCGCCTTATCCAGCGATTCCTTACAGGTTGTCGTATTGATTCGTCTGTTTTCAACAAAAGCCCGAAACTATGATCCGATGCTGCGCCATACAACGATCGATCTAGATCTTCCAGTAGGCGAATTCCTATAGTTAGTGCATAGAAAAGTATCCGATCTTCATAAAAAGATCCCCCTATGAAGCATATTCATAAGCTGGAAATGCTTGTACCAGTAAAGCTCGGCTGTTGAGCTTCGCCTGTACAGAACCACCACTCTGCACTTCAGTTGAGTAAAAGCAGCCAATCATATAGATCGGCTGCCTTCTTGTTTTTATTGAGCTATAGTTAGTTTCCCAGTAGTTTAATGATTAATTTTCATAACAAGAGGGCTCATTTCTTTCAGTGTAGCAAGCCCCCACTGATCTACGAGCTTACAATAACTATCGGAGTCATGCATTTGTAGGCCACATGGACGATCGTCATGGGCCAAGCTACCTTGAGCATTTCCCATTCATTGATATGTTTACCGATTGATATTATGCATAATTGCGCTGTAAAGAAAATCTGCTAAATCCTCATTGCCATATTGATTAAAGTAGCTTTTGAATCGTGCATCGAATTTGTAGGTATGGGCAATGCAAGCCAATAACTCTGCATCGCATGTCATGAAATGCATTAGATTTTCTTTCCACTCTTCGATTAATCGCTGCACTTCATCTGTGGAAGGATCTTGATCGACACAAGACGCAATTTTTTTATATATTTCTTCCATATCGGAAAAACGTTTCTCTTTTTCATCTACTGATAAATTTTCCAACGTTTCATTATACACATTGTACGCCTTTGTTTCTCCATAAATGAATCTTGCCTCATTGGCATACTGTTCTTTCAATGGCAAAACGGTAGAACTGTTGAAGATTTGCAAATGACTAATGTCATTCCCCGAAACGTATTCATCTAGAGCTACCATGATGGTTTCTAGTCTTTGTTTTTTCGATAATAAGTTTTGACTTTGCTTCTTTAATATTTGTTTCTGTTCTTGCCTGGTCAGCTTTAAAATGTCCGCAATTTCTTTCAAGGAAAAATCCATTTCCTTTAAGAATAAAATGGTTTGAAGTTTTTCCAAACTGCTTCGATCGTATAGGCGATACCCTTTTTCCGTCAGATGTGTCGGTTTAAATAAATCGATTCTATCGTAATAATGCAAGGTGCGAGCTGTGATGCCTGTTATCTGAACAATATCTTTAACCGCTAATAATGGTTTCTTCATCCCAAAATCCTTTTACTTCGTCTAGTATTTGAGCAGCAGGCGTTATAGTTGCCTCATAGATCGTTCTTCCTGTTTTCCTTAAGTAATACTGGATTAAATAATATCCGCAAGCGTAGCCGGCGCTGTACGGCATATTGACCGGTTTAAAGTTCTGAAGTTCTGCGAGCTCGTCACCGTAAAGATACGGGGCCAATTGATCAAACCCCGTTAATTGCAACTGCTCTCGGAGCACGGGCTTAATGTGCCAGTTAAGTGTTTCTGCGTTTGTTTTCGTTACCCAAGGACCGAGCCATTCTCCTCCAAACATGGACGTAGCAAAGTTTTCAGCTAATCCTTCACTTACGATAAGCTCGCCCAAATTAACGGTATGATCCCACTGAATAAATTGATATCGCACATTATGGTTGCACTCGTGCGCCAGCGCAACCTTCATTCGAGGAATCGTGTACTCATTTGGCAAGAGTGTACCCCAGATAAACCCGGGAATGCCCCCAAAGCCGCTATATCCTTCGTTTATCGTTAAGGCACGGTTTTCCGGATTCCCTAGTTGAATGGTAAACAAATATTCAGAAACGGGGAGATTTATTTCATGCTCTATAAATAGATGTAGGCTTTCCTTCACAGCATGCTCACACTCTAACCAAAAAGAATCTGACGAAATCAACTCTACCTCAGGTGAAATCTGCGGGGTAATCTGATCAGGGGATCGATGCATCATACTATTAAACGTGACAACGTCAAAACCATTTGCCTCTTCAGCTCTAAAAGGGATCTGTTGAACTTGCCATTGTTTCATAAAGGGAGCCATCATTTCGTTTCTGAATAATTCAAGTTTTTCCTCGGGCGAAGCTTGGGCAACTTTTTGATAAATGTGGTCTGAACGCAATGTTGTTATGTTCATAATTCTCACTCCTAGTCGTTTATAGGGAGAATTATGCACTATGACCTAACGTCAGAGTCAAGAACTTTGGATCAAAATTAATTTACATGTTCTTAAAGCTATCCTGCCCGTTAGCTTAAGGAAAGGGCGTTACCGCCGTCGATGAAATCATATCGGGAATCTAACCATGTTCTTGTCATTGTGTTTATAGCGACTTTCCAAAGAACAATCCCTCGAAAGAACTTGTACAACAATCTTTTTAATTTTTAGTGGAATCTTCAACGTTACATGAACCTTAATCTGAACACCTATTCTCAGATAGTGAAACCCCATGCTCCTTCACAAAATTCGCATCCTCCTCACTTAACTCCTCTCCGACCTCATAACGAGAACTAATTTCATCCATTTTTTCTCGAATTTGAAGATCAGATAATTCTACTTCAGGCGCTGTAAATTCCATACCAAATCCACTAAAAATAAGCCCCACAAGTATTGCTGTCAAAGCTAGCCTTATGATTTTCTTTAACAAAATAAATCCTCCCTTGTATTAATTGTGGTTCTAACAATAGAAACACTTGAACAATAGAAAAGTCATACAAAATATTCAAAAACTTGCCCGTTATCTTCATGTAATTGCATGATAAAATAGCTAATCGGTAATTATGGCATTCGGTACAAGTTCTTGTCATGGTCTTTTGACAAGAACTTGATAACATAAATATAAAAAGCCGCTTAATCAGCGACTTCAAATGTTACAATGTTTTTGTCACCCTACTATTATTTTTCTATTCTAACTCATAGTAGGTTATGCTTTAATAACTTCAACCTTTTTATCCCCTGCTGTCTTCGCTACCTCTAACGTTGTTTTACCTTGGGTAGCGACTACCACGCCAGTAGCCAGCATAGAGACGATTAAAGCTGCGCTCAGGGCTGTGAGAATTTTCTTCTGGACCATAATAACCATACCTCCGATATCTATTATGTAATAAGCGGCTCACGAGCCGAGCAAGACTACATGACTGTGAAAAAGAGATAATCCAACCTAAATTTAGATAGTGTCCATCACCCAACACTATGTTCCGTTAATCAATATCAGTTATTACTTAGACTTCACTAATTAATAACAATATTTCACTTTTTTGTGGGGTAATCCACCTGGTGATTGTATTATAACGTACTGACAATGATTGTAAAAGGATTTTTCCTTGTGTTCAAATATCACGGATGATTTAATTCCGCTCCCAATAGAACCCTCCCCTCTATAACCACGTTATGCTTTTACTTCTTCCACTGCATGTTGACGAATCTGAAAAACGTGATCACACAAAATATTGATATCTTCCTGGTTATGGCTCGTTAAAATTATAGTTCTACCCTCCTCCTTGAATCTTAAAAGCAATTGCCGTATCGAATGGACACTATCGATGTCTAAGGCATTAAATGGTTCATCCAAGATCAAAACGTCTTGATTTTCCATAATCGCCTGAGCCAGCGCAAGCTTCTGCTTCATCCCTAGTGAGTAGTTTTTCACCTTTTGTTTAGTCTCAGGGTCGAGACCTACAAGAGTCATTGCCTGCCTGATCTCCTGATCACTGATCAATTGCTGAATTCTAGCCAGTCTCTTTAAATTATCAAAACCTGTTATTCCACTAATGTATCCAGGACGATCAATCACAATGCCAAAGTTTTTGGGGAACATGGATTGTTTATCCCGATAGGCGGGATTAATTATAATTTCTCCTGCATCGGGACGTATGAACCCACAAATCATTTTGAACAAAACGGATTTGCCAGATCCATTATGACCGATAATTCCGTAAATTTTCCCTTTTTCAAACTGGACGGTTGTATTCTCAAAAAGTTGAATGCCTTTAAAGGATTTACTCACGTTTTTAATATGAATTAGCGTCATAAGAGACTCCTTTACTAAAATGAAATTTTTCGTTTTCTAAACAAGTAAGCAATTATACCAATCTCTATTAAAAGATAGATCAACAGCACGATAGATGTACTAAATACGCCAGTACCGTCATCCGTAACATAACCCATACTATTTAACCCAGATGGTAGCCATTGATTTGTATTTAGTATTGGTAAGCCCGCCACCGCCAGAACACCGAGTGCAATCAAACTGTACATTGCTTCCTGCCAAACCCAACTTACAATAAATACGATAAGTATGTAGTTAAGCATCTGTAAGAATCCATTCATAAAAAAATGATAAAAAATATAAGGAAAGAGCTCTGTCATACTCTCAGTAGTATCAAACGCTAGTGTTCGTCCTTGTATGAGACCAACTAGAATAGTGGCAAAAGCTAAAAAAAGTAGTAGGCTAATCACACTCAAAATAGTCCTTTTCATTAACTGGAAGAACCAACGGTAAAAAGACTTATATCGAATCATCAGGTAATAGATATGTCCGTTTAATAGATTACTCAAGTGAAGTTGAAATAAGTACACAAATCCTAAAAACACAATGCAGAAGTAAAGGTAAATATAAAGCGAAAACCCATCTTTAGATACACCGTAAAAATTGAAATATAAGTTCTCCCAGACATATAGAACCTTTAATCCTGAATGTGTGAATTGCGTAAAAATTCCTATTAAACATATAGAGCTATATATAATAAAACGATAATGGTCAGATAAAAAGATGGCTAAACTCTGTAAAAAGCCCTTACTCCAAAGGACGATAAGGGAAAGAGAGATTGTAATGATCAAGATTAATAGAATAAATGATGGAAGAAAAGAATCAAATGTAGAATATGCAGAAGAAAGAATGCTGTAATTTGTTACATTTCCCAAAACGAATACAGCAGGGAAAATTTTATATGAGATGATCGCTCCTATAAAAAGAAACAAACTAGTACCGGCAATTACATTCATCCTCGGGAAACGTGCATAAATAGATGCTGTAACAACATGTAGCGTAACTAAAAAAAGACTGAGCAGTGCAGTTTGTAAGAGTAAAATGATCCAAGGAGACAAACCAGTTCCCTGTAAAACAAAAACAACATTATTTAAAGGTGAATATGTCATTCCCCAGACACTCCACTCATTTTCAACTGGAGTACCCATAGCAACTAAGAAACTAACCATTACGGAAAAAGTCTGGAATATGAACAGCATTGGGCTTAACCGGCTTATTGTATGGAATATCCATTTTGGAAAACTCTTAAGTCGAATAAGTAGAGTGTAATCCCATTCTTTAATGATAAGTTGACTTGAAAAAAACAACCAAAAAGGTAAATAAAAATAGATGTTCAAGAAAGGACTGCTCAAAAATGTGAAAATTATGTCCCATTGATTCAACGGAAGCTGTTCAAGATTATTTGCAGCAAAAGTCACACGAATACTCCAGCCATAGAGGAGAATAATGATAATGAAAATACTCCACTTCCATGTGGTAAATTCATCAAAGATCTTTTTAATATAACTCATAACAAGGTATCAATCCGTTCCAAATTCTTATTTACAAAGAAAGCAAGGATGGTACATATGATGAGAAGAAATAACAAGGGTATAAAAGCTGTCCAAATCGGCAATTGCATGTAGCTATACGGAAATATTGCATCAGGAAACCTAAAACGCATTAAACTATTGTCTAATCCCATCACGAAACTACCCAAAATATACATAAGAAAAGGGATGGATAAGGCCCAAAACTGGTTACGTATAATGATTACCAAAAAAAATCCAATCATAGCATAAACAGCAGCATTAAAACCCACCCAACAAGAATATAGAAAACCGTATGTTAGCGAACCATATTGTAGGAGTTGTGTGAAGGTATGTCGCGTATAGGAATCCTGAATGACTGTAGTTTCAGTAAGTTTGTAGGCTTCAGGTTCAAAGTGAATTAACCCTAACGGCTGAACAATATAGAAAGAAAATAAAAAATACCCGAACGTGAACACAAAAAAAACACCAAATGTGGTTAGGCTGTTAGCTATAAATTTTATCAATAACATCTTTCGAAGTGGAATTCTCATACGGGTATATACTAAAAATCGATTTTTTATTTCCTGAGAAAAGGAACCTACATAAACCAATGTAGCCAAAAGCACAAAAATAAGAGGCAATATACCCTCAAGCATGAAAGTGAAGACATCCAGACGATCTCGGAAAGAAACACTATTACGCTGCACTATAAAATAAAAAAAAGGCCCTAACATAAGAAGAAACCAAATCACGATTCGTTTGATAGAAAGAGAATTTTGTATCTCTTTCATGACAGAGTAATTTTCTATGTTAACAACTTCCCTTCTCTTCAGTAGGCATCCTGTTGACGAACATCAACATTCTGTGCTGCAGTAGCATGCATACTTAAATCAGCAGAACCACCCGTAGCAGCCTTTTGTTGAATAGATGAAGTCACATTTCGATTATTACCTGGTAGGGTTCTTGACTCTCTCGCTATTTGAAATGGTTAGATAGACTGCGATTTTACATGGGAACGAATATAAAATTGGTTATCAACACGCCTCAAAGTCTTCATGTCAAGTATAGCGAAGAGATATATTATTCAATTAGATTTAGTTTCGAAATTTAACACTCCAAATATATACCATAAAATATCAAAAAATGGAAACCTAATTTTGGGTTATAATATTTAAAATATTCCATGTTCGCTGCAGCTTTACGTCGCCACGGTAGTACATGTCAGCTAAGTGCCAGGCATCCAGGACATCTGTTTTGACTTTGCGCCTACTGTGTCCCTTTTGCTCGTTCGGGTTGCAACCGATTCACCATGTAATAGGTGTAGCCACCTTGAAGCCTACCCAACATTTCCCCGAATTGTTCGAATCCACTCGTTCCATGTTTTCTACAGCTTTTCCATAGGACTCGTTTCGTTTTCCGAAACGCCTGTACCACACTTAAACCTTTAGCGACAACAGGTTCAATCTCCTCACTCACTTTATATGAAGAATAATTTATTCCCCATATGATTTTTTTCATTTGAACTTAAAAAGTTGGAGGCGTCGATACGGCAATGACCAGGGTCTCTCCTCTCCATACATTCTTATAGCTATGCGGCGTCCTGGCATCAAAATAAATACTATCTCCCTCTTCTAGCGTATATCTATCATTCCCTAGCATAAACTCCAAGCACCCCGACTGGACATACAGAAATTCCTCTCCTTCGCTGTGTCCTACACCCACATCACCAGAAGTCGCACCCTCTTCAAGAACCCCCCATATGGGTCCCATCTTATTTCTACTTCCCTCGCTAAGGGAATACCACGTAATACGTGAGCCTTCAGAATGTAGCAATGGTTTACGTTCGTTTTTTCTCACAACGATGCTTTGCTCTTTCTCTCCAAATAGATCAGTAAAATTAACATTCAACGCATTGGCAATCCTTTTTAGAACACTGATCGAAGGATTCGCTTTGTCCCGTTCAATTTCGCTGAGAAAAGATAATGAAATGGATCCCGCCTTTGCCACTTCTTTAAGTGTTAATTTCTGTTTTTTTCGGGTATTTCTAATGACCTCGCCTATAGAATTCATCTTTCATTTCTCCTACACATTCATTTTTTCGCTGTCAGCGAAATTTACATTTGATAATAATCAAAATATTGAGTAATAGCAAGCTTTCTTACAAAGGTTCAATTTCGGTGCAAAAACGTTGATTTACCAGCATTATTGGACTAAGATTTTAACAAGGCAGATGTGAAAATATGATCCCGGGACATTTACACATCATTCTTTTCCATATAACATTTCATTTTCAGCGAAATTTTAAAGGAAGGCGATGAACCATATGACTAAGCTTCCTAAGATTTACACCGTAGGCGAAACTACGGTTACCCGAGTCACGGAAATGGTAATCAGTGGCGTTCCACCTGAAATTTATTTCCCAGGTACATGGGATTCCTCTTTTTTGGAAGCGAACAAAGAGTCCTTCTCAGAGGGTTTGATTGATGAAAACTCTCAACTTATCGTCAGTATTGGCACCTGGGTCGTGAAGACACCCCAGCATACGATTCTTATTGATACAGCGACAGGCAATGATAAAAACCTGCCACTGAATCCGGATCTTGCTAATCTGCATCTACCTTATCTCGAGCGACTTCAAGAGGCAGGTGTTACTCCAGAAGAAGTCGATTACGTGTTACTAACTCATTTGCATGTGGATCACGTCGGTTGGAATACAAAGCTGGTTGACGGAAAATGGGTACCGACATTCCCGAATGCAAAGTACGTATTTCCCATTAAAGAACAAGAGTATTACTCCAGCGAAGCGAGCCATAACAAAGAAAATGAAGCGAACTTCAACGTTTACGAAGAGAGTGTACTTCCTGTCATTGAGGCAGGCATGACGGAAACAATCGGTCCAGAAGGCGGAAAATTTCTAGATATATTTACATTCATTCCGACTCCAGGTCACAGTATTGGACAAATGTCCATTCGTCTTTCATCAGGTGATGAAGAAGCTTTGTTCGGGGCCGATATCATGCATCATCCCTTCCAAGTCATGAGGCCAGATTGGAATTCTATGTACTGTGAATTTGGTGAGCAGGCTCGAATCTCGCGCCGCTGGGCTTTGGAATACATCGCCGATCGTCCAATTATTTATTTCAGTACGCATTTCCCAGAGAGCTCAGCCGGATACGTCACTAGAAGCGAAGATAGCTTCAACTGGCACTTTATCTAATACATCAAAGAGAGGGTAAAATATGATGTCCAACCATACATTCAACAAATCTATCTCCATCGTATCTGAGAAATTTAACATTGCCAGCGATACGCCGGGGATTGAGC
Organism: Paenibacillus sp. Cedars; assembly: GCF_003184205.1. Lineage (NCBI taxonomy): Bacteria > Bacillati > Bacillota > Bacilli > Caryophanales > Paenibacillaceae > Paenibacillus > Paenibacillus sp. Cedars. Next base: position 2,694,344 of record NZ_CP020866.1, on the reverse strand, counting down.
TATCGGTCCTTAATAAACGTCCAACATCTATGACTGTCTTCTCTAATGAGAAGACGATCGTCATGGTCCATGGTGCTACTTATCCAATTGGTAGCTTATACGATGTGGAGCTAGACGGTTTTACCTTCCTTGATTACCTCGCTAGTCACGGCTATGACGTCTATGGTGTAGATGTTCGTGGCTATGGTGGATCCACAAGACCGCCAGAAATGGATCAACCTGCCGATCAGAATCCCCCGCTTGTCCGTACAGAAACCGGAGTCCGTGACTTTGGCTCGGCTGTAGACTTCGTCCTGAAGCACCGCAATCTATCGAAGGTCAATGTACTTGGGATGTCTTGGGGCGGCACAGTGGCTGGAGCATATACAAGCCTTAATAACAACAAAGTGAACAAGTTAACTCTTATTGCCCCTCAATGGCTGAGCAACAAACCCATCCCTATTGATACTGGCGGCTTGCTTGGCTCTTACCGCCTTGTGCCAGCAGGTACTACTAAAGAACGCTGGTTAAGTGCTGCTCCTGAAGGGAAACGTGACAGCTTGCTCCCTGACGGTTGGTTTGAGAAATGGGTTGAAGCAACTCTGGCCTCGGATCCTAATAGCAAGACTGTACATCCTGAGCATATCCGTGCTACCAACGGGCCAATTCTAGACATACGTGAATATTGGACGGTTGGCAAAGCCTACTACGAACCTAAAGATATCACCGTACCTGTCCTCCTCATTCATGCGGAGTGGGATATTGATGTACCGTTAGATTTGGCTCAAAATTTCTTTACTTCCTTAACCGGAGCCTCATATCGCCGTTGGGTGGAAATCGGAGAAGGAACTCACATGGTACTGCTCGAGAAAAATAGAGTTCAGGCGTTCCAAGCTGTTCAATCTTTTCTAGACGAGAATTACACACCAGCGGGTCAATAAACAACGCAATCAGCTCATTTCAATACGTTCTGACACCCGCAGCGTATTGCTGCGGGTTCTATATTAAGCGATCAGACACATGATCTCCATTAACGATTTGTCTTATTGGTCAAATCATCAATATTCTTGTTTCCCTCTTCTTTGATATCACCATAAACCCGTATCCCGTTCTCGGAAACGGCGTTATATAAGCGCTTCCCCGTATCCCGGGCATAACCCCACGCGAAACTCTTGCGTTCATTGACCTTTTTCAAAAGTTCGGTATTGGGGAACTCCTGGTTGTCTTTCGATTTCAAATAATTAAGGGCTGCCAGCAGATGTGAATTCTCTTTGTTCGCTAGACCTTGCATGGTTTCTCGTGCACGATTGATTTCCCCTTGTTTTTGTTCTTTCTGTTTATTGGCATCCCCTTCCCCTTTCTCTTTCCACCTCGTCCACTCGCCTCGTAATTGTTCATAAGCTTTATTCAGTACATTTTTTAAAGCCTCGTCATTATTCACGGACATAAATTCGCCGCCACCAGAGGCAGCAATCTGTCGAAGCAGTTTTTGTCCTTCGTTATCCACATCAAAACCAACAATATTCACGATCGTCTTCACTTTGGACTGATGTAGTTCTTTTGCAACTTGAGCAGGTTTTCCGCCGCAGGTTTCAATGCCATCACTTACGACGTAAACAACAGAATCGGTGGTCTCCGGATTGATATCCTTTTTGACAGATTGAAGAGCATTCGCGATGGGGGTCCAGCCTGCCGGCTCAACTTTTTGGAGTGCTGTTTTTATTTGATTCGTCTGATCGCCCTGGCCATGAAAAATCTCTTCTGTACTGTCGCAGGATACTCGCTTATCTTTCTGATCTCCTGTCCCTTTATGTCCATATACCCGTAGTGAAACTTCTGCATTGTTGGGCAGTTTATCTGCGAAAGTCTGAATCGCTTCTTTTGCCGAATCCATCTTTGATTTTCCGTTGATCTGTGCTTTCATACTGCCACTGGCGTCAAGCAGGATGGAGATATGCAGATTCCTGTTTACGGGCAATGTAATCTTGCCTTCGGGTCGTTCATTGTTCACGCTGATTTCGGTATCAAAGTTCATAAAAGTCGTGACGTACGGACGATAATCTTCAGCAAGTAGGAGAAGCAATTCATCCTTATATTGATCCGTAGTCAAGTTGCTTGGCAATTGATCCAACGCTGCCTGAACTTTCTGTTCATCATAGTTGGAACCGGCAAATCGCCCTGGAGGCTTCAATAATATTTCTTCGTCTGTCAAGGAAGTCTGAGTTTCGTTGTGGTTTGAGTCCGGTGGGTTCTGAATTTCGGAATGGGGTTCATTGAGATCGGAATCCGGCGAGTTGTGATTGTTTGAATTGTTGTTCTCCGGTTCGTCCTTTTGAATGGATTCTGATGCGTCTTGATTTGTTAAAACATTCTTATCCTGTTCATGACTGCAACCCGCTAGAAATACGATGAACGCTATTAATATGAAGAGAGAACTTCGAATCATTAACTTTCCTCCATTTCACAGCTTTTGCTGGTACGTGCAGACCCGTTGTGCCGATTTCCACTGCAGCCGGCCCCGACGGGCTCGCCTTAATCAGTCCTTCCGTATTCCATTTACCTACGAATACACTCAAGCGAGTAAGCGTAGGATCCGGGTTGGGCGGATTGTGTGGGGCAAGGGAAGCACCCTTTTCTGACATTAATTAAGTTCCTCCTTCATCATTATGAAATGATAATTTACTTTTAATCTATCATGAGACAGGTGATGTGGCTTCTTATCGATTGCTATTTCCGGAAGTCGAATCACCTCTCTCCGGACATCGACATGTGTCTCACACAGGTAGTCCTTTATATAGTCATCCGGGTGTCTTTTGTCTCAGTTCTTAAATTCCAACACGCCGTTTTTATCACTTTCTCACCCTGTTACTCGTTGTGGTATTAAGCTAATCTGCCCGTTACTTCAAGGATTAACAAAAGACGCCGCCCTTGCGGCAGCTTTGTTCTATCGTTCTTCTTTAGCATAATCGTTACTCTTTCTCTAGCGGCATCCAGATCGCCCCTTTATTTTACCATATGTATGCGGATTTGGATGAATTCGGTGCTTGTTTATGCCGTCTGTAATGGAACCGAGTTCTTGACATTAAAACGTCAGGGTTTCGCGACACTTGGAGATCTAAGCGGTGACGAACCTTGCTTTGTGTGACGTCCTTCGATGAAATCATAAAGGGAATGTAATAAGTCGGGAATGTTATCAAGTACTTGTCATCCGAATCTAATCACTAATTGTTTTCTTTCTCATCTGATAACAGATCCAGATTAGAGGGGTTAGCTTTCTACATAAGTCTCTTCTCTCCCCCGTGCTTTCACCTGGGAGCACCGCTGGAATTGAATGCGAGTTTGCATGGAAGCTTAGTTAGATACTTATCTAATCAATAAACGCATCATGTTCTTGTCTTTTACGCCTATCGGGACAAGAACTTGTTCCAATAAAACAAAAAAGCCGCTATAATAGCGACTTTTAATGGGACTATGGCGTATGTATACACCCCAAAGCCATATCCCTCAACAGTTTTATATCAAACGGTTATATATCAATAAATCCACTCTACTGCTATATTCATAGTCATCTGATCGAAACAATAACTTAAATTGACATATCAAAATGATAAAAACTCAGGTAGTTGTTGTTCACGCTTGTCGAGCATAATCTGTTCCGGCTTAATGCCCTGCTCACGCAGTACTTCAATGTTCTGAAGGAGGAATTCGTCGCTGCCGACAACATAGAACAGTCCATCCTTGTCTGTAGCAAGATTTTTCACTTCTTCATAGTAGTCTGTACGATTATCGACGAACTGTGATGTGAACTTCTTGTCAGGAACGGATTCGAAAATATTAGTAAATAAGAAATCTTTTGATGAATCTATGTTCAGGGAATGAATTTGATTGACATGGTCAGCGCGTTCGAAATAATCAAGAACAAGCGGTCTGAAAGTTGCCAGTCCGACACCTGATGACAGCAGGTAAACATTTTTGTCTTCTCTTTTAAGCGGTACATTCGAATGAGTTTTAAATATGGCAACTTCATCGCCGACTTTAAGATTTCTTAAAATCGTTTTAAACTCAGAACACTGCTCTCTGATTCGTGTTGTGATACCGATTGATTTTTCGTGCGGTAAAGTAGAGATTGACATGTGGCGAATCAGGCTGCGGTTTGGTTTATCTCCGGCATTAAACCCTTCCAGTGCGAAGTGGGTGTGGGAACCTTCTTCCCATGTAAAGTCTTTCGGACAATCGAGGAGGTACGTTTTAACCTCCGGTGTTTCTTCAATAATCTTATTTATTTTAGTCCAATATATTTGCATGATATATCCTCCCTACTCCATTATATGTATTGTTTTTAATATACAACAAGTGATAATAATTCTCAATTAAAAGGTTCGCTAACTCGATGATTTGATTCTGAGCCCTGACGTGGGCTTCTTGATCCAACGGGATTGTATTAGTTCTTGTCGTTGAGTTAGGACAAGAACTTGTACCCTTTGCTGTAACTTGCGTTCTTTTCACCTTATGAATTTTTATCCATCTTCGTTTAGCAAAATAAAACCAAAAATAAAAAAACCGTTGGATCTAAATCATCAATGAGTTTTTAAAAATTTAATTTTTTAATCTAGAAATTGTATTTTTCAGGATTTCTAAAAAAATCAAGATAATTATACCTTCCAATAGGTTCAAAGGTCTTCCTATCCTCATTGAACTCTAAAACAATGATATCTCCACTCAGTCCAGAATTAGTTTCTGTTTCAACTATGGCTATTCTGTTCTCAGCTAGCTGTACAACTGACTCGCTAACGGACGGTGGAAAAACAGGTTCATTATTTTGGGGGAATGGCTTAAGAGCAATAAGTATAAGACAAATTAAGATTCCAATCAAAATCTTTGTATTGATTTTTTCCTGCATTGCTTCTCCTCCTACTAAGACTTTTTTAAGTATCTACACATATATAAAACACATTGTATCAAATAAAGTTTGGTTTCTTATCGGGATATATTTAAAGCTGGTAGTTTGCCACTGCGGTAGCTACTCATGTCGGTCATCTCCACGAGTTATGAACAGAAGACGTTCTTTTTATTCGAAGTGTGTGATGTTGGAACAGAGTTAGTGACGAATATTAATTAGGTTGGCTGAAGCTGTACGTACCAAGAGAGAAAATAGTACTTTGTTTTTTTACTGTTCCTTTTCTATAAGTTGCCCCGACAATATTCCTGCTCTTCTGATGACCTCTATTCTTTCCTCTCTTCCTTCTGTTTTTTTATCATGTCGATAGCAGTTTTAAAATTCGTAATTACATATCCCGTTGTCTCAAAACCATTAGGAATTTCTACAAATTCTTTTACCTTAACTAAATAATAAAGCCTATATGCATCGAGCTCCTTCCAATACCAACTTGCAAAGAGTGATTTTTCCTCTGACAAAACTAATCCTGCTTCTTCCATAACCTCTCTGTTGAGACCATCAATAATTGATTCGTCCTTTGTCAATCGTCCTCCGATAGTTGTTAAAACTTTTTCTTATTGCATACCAACTTAATTTGAATCTTGTCCTTCATAGCTTACTTATTCTTATTAACCTATCGTGTCTGTTAACTTAACGATGATTGGTAATTAACTCATTATGTAAGGCGACTTTCTATGGGATTATGTTTTTGCCCCTCGATACTAACATTTAACTGTCTTTTGCTCGTGTAGCAACTAATCAGTTTTGATTTCATCTTTGAAATTAAAATGTTCATGATGGATCGCATCCATCCCAACCAACTTACTACTCTTATTATGGTAATATGCGAAGTTATTATTTAGCGGCATTCGAAGTAATTGATAATTGTGATCTCTTGGCAAAGATTTGACGTCCTTAAGTGCTAAATCACGGGTGGTGTAAATACCTATTGGAAAGAAATTTGGAAAGCAAGTTGAAACATCAACAACGAAAATCCCCCAAACGTAATCATTTGGCACATAATTCACCCTTATTCTTTATTTTAAGTTCTAAAACCAGAGTTAATTATTCGGTGACCAGTTGGATTATCCTGTTAGCTGAAAAGGCTGCCGATGATCTCGGCAGCCTTTTGTTCATGGTGTTATCGTTTCCTGTAGTTCAGCGCTATTCATCATTTGAACACTATAGGAATTCGTCGATCAACGAAAATCCATTGATGATCCTCATCCGACTATCTTTCAGAAAATCGCGAGTCCAATTGTCCGGCTGACGTAAATCCCAGCTCCGGTATATACCAACGAATACAATTATTTCGCGAAGTTTAAGGAAGAGTGACAACTGTTCCTTCCAGCCTTCTGGCAGCCGTCGGCCATTTTTAGTATAGCCTAGTGCAAAATGTTCGATGAAGAGTTCGTACTGCATTTTCCGTTCAGACTTCGAATCTTCCCCGAATACATAAAGCAAATAATAAAGTTGAATGGCAATGTCCTCGGCATACCAACTGTATTGGCATTCGTCAAAATCGAAGAGTGTGATTTCACCTGTTTCGTCGACCATAAAATTCCCTGCATTGATATCCCCGTGAATCAGACCGAAATTATCTGGAGTAACAGGCTGACTAGCCAAACGCTCTTTAAGTTCATCAAGGACACGAAGGATTGGTGCATGCTCGGGTGGTAAATACTCCCGAGCGTGTAAAAGGTAATCGTTGCGCTCCCACGAGTGTCTTCTGGCCAAAGGTTCATAACGTTTGGCCAGATCATGTAGATGTCCGGTCATGCATCCGCATTGCTCATAGAGCATGGGATTATTTAGACATTCCGGGTATCCGATTTTACGGCCGGGAGCGTGTTTGAAGGAGGTCGCGTAGAAATCGACTATCTTCCCAGAGACACATTCGACGTCTATTCCTTGATCCGAAGGTATCGGTTCTGAGACTGACATTCCATTCTCTGCGAGATAACGGATCCACTCTAATTCGGCTTCAAGTCCTTTCTGAGTACGCAGAGTGCTAGGTGTGAAACGGGGAATGTATTTGGATCCTTCGCAAGTGTAGGAATAGATGAAATTTTGAAATCCTCCAATGAAGGACAGCTCCTTCAAGCTCAAACCAAATCGCGCGGCACCTTCTATGGTGTGTTCATCCAGAAACAGTGGTTTAATTTGTGGTCCATGAGTTCTCCTTGGGTAATTGAGTCGTGATTGAACTATTCTCTCGCGAAAGAGCCTTCTTCCTGATGTCCTTCAGTTACCTCAATTTAATAAGATGGATACCTGGTGACATAAACAATTCTCACTCCAAGAAGCAAATCCCACGGGCAGACCGAGGGATGGCGATATCCTCGATGCTTGAATACGTTGTTATCTGATGAATTCGCCTTCTATGAAACCCTAATATCTTTTACTTAATTTCTTAAATGCCGAGTAATCCTTATCGGACTTAATAAAACTTAATATCTTTTCGGCACATTCTGTTGGATTCAGCTCTTCCGTATTTACCTCAAGGTCATATTCATTAAAACAATATACTTTGTCGAACTGGGAACTTGCTAGTCCAATCTGTCGATCTCCTCGTATTTGCTCTCTTCTTGTGAGTTCTTCTTTCGAGCATAGGACACCTACGAATAATGTAGGATGATCAAAAAGTACATCAAGATAGTCATTAAACCGCTTGTCATTGTCGATTACGGTATCGACGATGACATTCAAACCCATTTCTGAAAACAATTTAATTGTTGCATAGTACACTGACATTATGGGATCAAAAAGTATTTGTCCGACATCATCCACTTCTCTTGTAGGTTCAATATCTGGAAATTTAGTATCAATAAAATCATCGTAATTACCAAAAAAATCGTCTATGGATAAATGATGAAAAGGAATCTCTTTCTGATTTTTCAGTTCCATAGAAATACTAGTCTTTCCTGAACTTGAAGTTCCGTTCATAAACACAATGAGTCCTTGCTTCAAACAAATCACCCTCGCATATAAGATTTGCGTATCATTCGGACAAAAATATATTCACACAGTTCATTCAATTATCCAACTGATAAAATATTCGAGAAGCGATTAAACTATCCTGCCTTTCGCTTAATGAAATAGCTGTATAATTCAGTTAGATACTTATCTAAGCGGTAATCGGATCGTGTTTTTGTCCTATTCGGCAATCGGACAAGAACTTGTACGAATAAAACAAAAAGCCGCTAAATTAGCGACTTTCTATGAGATTATGTTCTATTCCCTCACAGGACAAGAAAGGCCAATCGGCTCCGAGCTCCCCCGGTCCGATCGGCCTTTCACGAGTCATCCTATAAAATGAATTAAGCGGCCTGCTGCGGCTTGAAACCCGATGCTCCGACGCGGACCTGAATACGGTCGCTTTGCGTTACGCCTGCAGCATTGATCCATTCGGCATAATATTCGTAAGTACCTGGCGCCCGATCATGGATTTCCGTGACAGCCGCCTGCATACCAGGCGAAGTGTTGGTCAAATCCTGGGTGTCGATCAGTACACCGTTCTCATAGAGACGGTATTCGGCAGCATTCGTCCCCCACCACAGGTTGGCGCTAATCAGATAGCTGCCATCTCCGTCCCAATTATCGTGCGACAATACGGGCTTGCCCGGCGAAGCATCCGTCACCGTTACACGAAGCGGCTCCGACTGCGATACGCCCCATGCATTGACCAATTCGCCGACATACGTATATACGCCATTGGCCTTTCCCTTAATATCGACAGAAGCCGTCTGCATCGAGGGAGAAGCCTCTTTCAATGGGATGGTTTGAATCAGGACGCCGTCTTCATACAGTTTGAACTCCGAGCCGTTATTTCCCCACCACAAATTCATCGTCACCTTATAATTTCCGTCTCGAAGGCCTGTATTATAACCATTATTGTCTGACAGTACAGGTATGCCCGGCGCTGCGGCGGCATTCGGCTGCTTCACCTGGAATACAGCCCGGTCTGAGGCCACGTTGCCTGCGGCGTCCTCTACGCGGTATTCAATGACATGCTCTCCTGCTCCCAGCTCCTTGGCGCTGATCGTCTGACCCTCTTCAATCAGTTGTCCGTCCAGTAGGACCTTCTGGGTAATGACGCCGGAGATCTCGTCCGTGCTGTGAAGCTCAAACTTCAGGTTATCCTGCTCCCATACGTCTCCGATTCGGCTCCCCGATTGAGTCAACGTCACGGCAGGGGCTGTCTTATCCAATTTGATTTCCATCGTCTTCACCTCTTCAGTCACATCACCGGCAGAAGAGTAGTATTGAATGATGTTGATTCCCTCTCTGTCGACAACCACAGGACCCGAGTATTCGGACTCAGCTCCGTCATTCAACCAATAGATGGTCGATGCCGGCTCCGGACCTGTAGCCGTCAAAGTAAGGGTCACATTCCGGTTAATCCAACCGTTCGAGTTCGGCTGCTCCGATAGAGCGGCAGAGGTTTCCGGAGGAACGTTCGCCTGAGAAAGTGAAATATCGCTTATTCCCCGAACCTTCAATTGATATACGTCTTTAAAGATCGAGGATACACCTTGAAGATTGACAATTTGTCCTTCTTCATAAGGAAAATCGCCCAAGCTCAGCCCAGTTCTAACATCCACGCGGACGTGGTTGCTGACCCCACTCGCGCTGATCGCATCAAATTCGAAGGAGCCCGATGGGGATGCCGTAATGATATTCGTGATTTTCACCTGCTGAAGTGCAATCAGTTGGCCTTGATTGGCAGCATTTACAGAGTCGACCTTAACCGCCTCCGGCAGTTCCTCCGTACCCACCTTTTCGATTAAGACCGGGCTCGCTAATTCCAGCTCTGTGTTATAAAGGGTGGTTGAGGCTGTAAGCTTTACCACATCGCCTTGATGAAACCCCGTGCTGCTCTGATACACATAGACTCCGCCGGTAGCATCCTGCAAATAGAAGGTTTGTCCTCCATAGATCCCTGGTTCAGTCGTTACAGTACCTTGAACCGTGATCAGACTTCCTTCTGGCTTGCTTCTTCCTTCCGCTATCGTAATCAATTCCGGAATCGAGCTGCCTGCATCCGGCAATGGCTCGGCAGGCACGTTACCTAAAGTCACGGATTGGGTCAACAGATTATTGCCGTTCTGGCGCAATCGAAGATTGGCTCCCCCGGAAGTGCCTGGCTTGACGCGTATCGTCAGATCCTTATAAGCTCGCCCTTGACTATCGGCGGTCAAGCTGAAGGTGTCCCCATATCCATACGCGGTTGGCCAGGTTCCGTCCGCTCTTTGCGTCATAGCTACCTGGGTTCCACCCGTCAAATAGATCCCTGCGCTAAATCCGGTCACCGTTGAATTGGCAGGCAGGTTCTCGATAAGAACACGGATTTGAAACTCTGCTGCATTCGGTAAAACGGATTGGTGAACAAAGCTATAGACTGGCGATGCGCTCACTGTAGCACCGCCGTAAGAACCCGGCTTGAAGGTCGATCTGTCCCACCATTTATAACCCGCGGCCGGCGTAGACCAAGGTTCAGACTGAGGCTCCGTTGAAGCCTGTGGCGCTTCGAAGGAATGCAGCTCTGTTACCTCATCCAATTGAAGGTCACCGACTTGTGCCAGACTTGTATAACTCTCCTGATCAGCCAGCCAATTGATCATATTGACTAACAAAACGGCATCATCCTGCTCCTTAAAGCCATCATAGGTTGTCTTTTTAGCTCCTGTTTCTTCGCGCAAATACTTTGGTGTGGCATCTTCTACCGGAGAGGAATCACCGATAAAGGCCGCTTTACCCAACCCAACCTTGGCTACGGCAACATAAGGTCCCTCCTCCATGCCGCCGCCGTTATATACGCCCTGATCGACCGCATTTCCCCATGACTCATTCGTCTGCGGAAGATACACAATGCCCTTGGCCTTGGCCGGATCGGTAATCGCTAGTGTAGAACCGGCATGCATCGCAATTCCGTCAACTCCCTCGGTGATTCCAAAGGCCTGATCCGGTTCTACAATATGATTAGCTGTGATATCACCCAATGCGTTATACCGGAAGCGAACTCCGAAATGGTCTGCGAGCCAATCCGAGCTGACGACGTCTTGCATCGCCTCTGAGTTTCTCTCTTCCGAACTCATGCCCTTAGCCGGATCCTCCCAAGCCCCTCTGCGATACCCGTTGATCGCCTCGGAGCCATCCCAGCGGTTCTTGTTACGGTCAGCATTATAGTGGTCGCCAATGAAGAAAATACTTCCTCCATTTTGTACATATTGCTCCATCGCAGCCTGCTCGCTCTGCTTGAAGGGAATGTTCGGCTCAGCAATAACAAATACGGAATAGCCGCGTAGATCGCTGTAAGAAATCGGTGTTGACTTGCGCAGCTCGGCGACATCAAATCCGTCAGCAGCCAGTGCTTGTCCAAAATCGGAAAATCCGCCGTCAATAACCCAGTCTGCGGCACCTGCGGTCTGGGCATGAGCGTTGTCAAAAAGAATTTTCTTGCCGGCATTCTCATTTACCACTTTGGCAGCAATAAAGGGTGCGGGATCGTTCGGACCCTCGGCATGCACGGGTGCGAGAATCGCGCCCAGTTCCAGTTGAATCGTAAATGCCAAGGATACAGCAAGTCCGATCCCCAACCACTTCGTCCCGATCTTCTTTCCAAGTCCAACCAGCTTTCTGCTCATAATTTCCCTCCCATGAGATTTAGAGTAGTTTTACACCCTTATTTTGACATGTGATTATTAGCTTAAAAGCCAGGTTACGTAAAATCAAAAGAAATTTATATACCTATATCAGTTGAACTCATGAGTGTACGCTAGGGGCAACCAACGTGTGTGAAGTGTTGTTCTTACGATCGCTGTTGTTCCCGGATTTCTCTGATTGCACTAATCCCATCATCGAGTAATCATCCGCTCACAAAGGTGAACGCTAAGTAGCATTAGGCTTCCGATACCGTTTTCTTTTTATCTGTGTTATTCAAAAATAACACTGCGTTTACCATGACACGTAAGTAGTTGTTTATAATAGCTGTATTCCATTTAAGTTCCACATTTATCTGATCAGCATGGGAGGCAGCCATTGATGACATCTATGAATTCTATAAATCTGACGATTCTGCATACGAGCGATATTCACGGTCACCTGTATCCGACCGATTACCGTGGCCCTGGCGACAAGCCGCTTGGCCTTGCCAAGCTGTCACGTCTGATTCAGAAAGAGAGAAGCCGAAGCACCAATCTGCTCCTGATTGACAACGGAGACTTGCTTCAAGGAACGCCGCTGATGTATCACTATGCCAAGTTAAACCGCCACGGTCTGCATCCTGCAGCCCGAGCGCTTCATGCACTTGGATATGATGCAGCTGTGCTTGGGAATCACGAGTTCAATTACGGACAGGAGCTGCTTCGACAGGCGATCCGTGATTCCGATTGTCCCTGGTTATCTGCTAACATTGTAAACAAGACCGACGGAAAGCCTGCATTCGGCAAGCCATATCGGATCTTTGAGCTTCCGCAAGGCATTCGCATCGCCCTGCTCGGACTTACCACCCACTTTATTCCGAATTGGGAGGAGCCGAATCACATCGAAGGTTTGTCCTTTATGGATGCGCTGGATGCTGCCAAGTACTGGGTAGACAAGATTCGTTCGACGGAACAGCCGGATGCGGTGATTTTGAGCTATCACGGGGGCTTCGAACGCGATCCCATGACTGGTGAAGCGACCGAACCCTTAACCGGTGAAAATCAAGGCTATGCTATATGTGAAACGATCCAGGGTGTCGACATACTGCTCACCGGCCACCAGCACCGCCTGTTAAACGGGGAGATTAACGGGGTAGTCATTACGCAGCCTGGCAGTGCCGGACAAGCGATTGCAAAGGTAGAGCTTGAATTTCAGGCGCTTCCAGAGAAGGGATGGCGGCTATCGGGCAAATCTTCCTCATTGCTTCTTGTAGATGAAGCGGATCAGGCGGATGAGGATTTTCTGGCTCTATTTGCTGAGGATGAACGGCAAACGCAGCATTGGCTCGATCAACCCATAGGCCGCACCGAGGGAGATCTCTCGATTCCCGATCCGTTCACAGCTCGCCAGGCAGATCATGCCTTTACGGAAATGATAAATCGGATTCAGATGGAGGTGACCGGGGCTGAGCTCTCTCTGGCTGCCATCTTTACCAATGAAGCCAGAGGCTTCGGAGAAATCATTACCATGCGGGATGTGGTGTCCAACTACATTTATCCTAATACGTTAAAGGTTATCCGCATGAGGGGAAGCGACATCCGAGCCATGCTGGAGCAGACTGCTGAGTACTTTGAGGTGAATGAGACCGGTGATGGACTGTGCATTGCGCCGTCTTATCTGGAGCCAAAGCCGCAGCATTTCAATTATGATATGTGGGAAGGTATCGACTATACGCTCGATATCTCAAGGCCCGCCGGGCAGCGGGTGGTCAGATTGGAACGCCACGGAACGCCTGTGGATCCGGATGAAAGCTTCGAAGTTGTCATGAACAGCTACCGGGCTGGCGGTGGCGGTAACTTCGACATGCTGAAGGACGCGCCTGTGGTTCGTGAAATTCCGACCGATATGACAGAGATTCTTGCAGATTACATTTCCCGGGTGGGCGTGATCCAGGCGACTTGCAATCATAATTGGGAGGTTGTTTACTGAGATTGTTAGGCAGTCTCTTCCCCTAAATCCACAATGAAAAAGGCGGCGCCAGAGACACATTAACTCTGACGTCGCCCTTTTTCAGTTAAAGTTGGCGGCGAATTTCCTCATCGGAAACGCCGAATTAGTTGCTTTTAGGGCAACTAGGCAGCACCAGCAGCCTGTCTCCCGCTTATCCTTTTACCAGCTTAGTCCGAAGCTTGTTGGATATCCACTCGATGATCAGAATCAGTATAACCAATCCGATCAGAATCGCCCCGACCTGATTCCACTTATACCCGTTCATGGCAAAGATCAGCGGGGCACCGATCCCTCCTGCTCCAACCAAGCCCAGGATAGATGCTTCGCGCATATTCATATCGAACCGGTAAATCATTACCGAGAGGAACAACGACATCAATTGCGGCAAGATGCCGTAGCGTACTTTTTCAAAGGTCGTGCAGCCAATCGAGGTCATGGACTCAAGCACCTTGGTATCGAGCTCCTCAATAGCATCCACATACAGCTTGGACAGCATTCCGACCGACGTAATCCCTATCGTCATCACACCTGAGAACGGTCCAGGACCGGAGACGCGGATGAACATCAAGCCATACACGAGGGCAGGAATCGTCCGGATGAAGATCAGCAGCAGGCGGGTAAGCCAAGCCACCGGCTTGGGTACGATATTCGAAGCAGCCAGAAAAGCAAGCGGAACGGATAAGATCGCCCCTACAATGGTCCCCAAAAATGCAATGGCTACCGTCTCAAGCAGCAAATACAGTACGCTCTGTTTTGAAACGCTCAAGAGCAAGTTCAAGTCAGGATTCAAAATTCCCGTTATTATATTCTGAGCGATTTTGAGACCGCTCTGATTGATATCCTTCAAATTAACAGCAGCAAGCGACCAAGCAAACAGTGCAATAATAATCACCGTAAGCGTCAGCACATACCGCATATTACGAGGTTGGGCCTGAAGTTGCTTCTCAATCGTCGTCACTAAACTAACCTCCTCTCTTTCATCAAATCAGCTTTTTACGGAAATGCTCACTAGTCGTCTCGATCAGATAGACCGTGATGACCAGTGCCAAAATGATCATCCCTACATTCTGATAATCACGCCAGCCCAAATCTTCTTTAATCAACAGACCAACTCCGCCTGCACCCACGTATCCCAGGATCGCCGCATAACGTACATTCCCCTCAAAGCAGAACAGCGAATTGGACAAATAGCTTGGCAGCACCTGTGGAAACATGGCATAGCGAAATGCCTGAATTCTTGTCATACCGATGGATTCCATCGCTTCAAATGGACCCATATCCACATTTTCGATCTGCTCATACAGCAGCTTGCCTACATAAGACAGCGTAAACAGCAGAATGGCTACCACGCCCGCGGTTGGCCCCAAGCCAAAGATAAAGGTAGCAATCAAGGCGGTGACCAGGGTTGGCAAGGTACGCAGCAGACTCAGAATAATCTTAAAAAAGGCTGTTACCAACCGGTTTGGAACGACATTGGAGGAGGCCAAAATCGCTATAGGCAGCGCAAGCAGCGCGCCGATCATGGAGCCGATAAGCGACATCTGCAGGGTGTCTACAAGCGCCCCCCACAATTTAGGAAAGTACGCCCAATCCGGCGGAAACATTTCGCCAATCATCCCGAACAGCTTGCCTATTCGCACAAACAACACGCTTAGATTAAAATTCGTAAATTCCACGGACAGAGCAACTGCCACAAGGAGGAGCAATAGAATCAGTGGTGTGCGGGAGCGTTTCTCCAGAACGATCTTGCCGTTCGGAAGAGCAACCTTTTTAGGTGGAAATAGTTTGTCATACATAAGCAATCTCGGCCTCCGCTTGGACTGACATTTCCTCCTCGAAACGGCCGCCGTAAATTTCGCCAAGTACTGCCGTTGTGACCCCGGAAGCCTCCCCGTCAAAAACAACCTCGCCCTGGCGAATGCCAATAATGCGGTCGGCATATTCCAGTGCTACCTCGACATGGTGAATATTCATAATCACCGAGATGTTCATCTCCTGATTAATACGTTTGAAATCATCCATGACCATCCGGGATGTCACCGGATCAAGCGAGGCAATCGGCTCATCCGCCAGAATAATATCCGGATTCTGAGCAAGCGTCCGCGCCAGTGCTACCCGCTGCTGCTGACCGCCGGACAACTGATCCACACGCATATATGCCTTATCAAGGATGCCTACTTTATCTAATGCCTCCAGCGCCTTGATCTTATGATCCTTAGTGAAGATTCCAGTCAGCTTGCGCCACAACGGCAGATCTGGGACAAAGGAGACCAATACATTCTTGATCACAGAAGTTCTTGTCACCAGATTAAAGGATTGAAAAATCATGCCGATTCTCCGGCGGAACCGGCGAACCTGGCTGCCCTTCAGCTTCCCTACATCTATGCCATCCACATTGAGCTGGCCTCCGGTAATCTCATGCATTCGATTAATGCAACGGATCAGTGTAGACTTCCCCGCACCGGAGAGACCGATGATGGCGACGAATTCGCCCTGCTCGATGGACAGATTAATATTTTTCAAGGCTGTAGTTCCGTTTGCGTATTTTTTCTCCACCTGTTTGAATTCAATCATGGCATATAAGCTCCGATCCTTTAGTCTGCGTAAAAACGTGAAAAAATGAGGGCATCACGTTGCCATGATGCACTCATTTCATTCCAAAGCTTCCGTCTAACTTCCTCGCCTTGATCGTGGATTACTGCTTTTGACTCTTGATCAGCTCTTGAGCCTTGCGCTCGTTGTCGTAATCCGAGGATTTTGCTTCTTGGTAGCCTTCATGACTGTACACGGCGATAACTTCTTTTCCTTTGTCTGTTTGAGCAATGGCGATAAAGGCCTTTTGCAATGCAGACTTGAATTGATCATCCATCAGCGAAGAGTTTTTGCTTACGCTGATTGTATCGTTATAGATTCCTTGCGTAACTCCGATCACATTCGTCTCATCCCAGATCGAAGCGGAACGGCTGAACTCGGTTGTCCATTTTTCTTCATAATCTCTTCTTGCATCAGCAAAAGCTACAATGATATCCACTTGACCAGCCGCCAGACGGGCGAACGAGCTTCCGTAAGAGTCCGAAGTCACCACATGTTTCAGATCGGTGATGCTCTTGTTGTAGTTATTTTGAAGCCACAGTGTTGGGTAAATGTAACCCGCGGAAGAAGAGGTGGACATTACTGCCCAGTTTGCACTGTCCAGGTCTTCCCAAGTCAAGGATTCGCCTGCATTTACCTTAGCTGCCAGCTCTTTACCTTTATCCGTTGGGCCAGCAATGGCAATCGAACGGTAGTAGGTTGCTTGCTCGTCTGTAGGTGCCGTCGGTTTATTGTCGTTCCAATCCTTCGGATTGTCGGAATCGTTGGACAGACCCGCACGAGTAGCAGTCAGAATCACATCTGCACCGTCATCATACAGGGCATACGTTCCGCCCGGGATGAACCCGATGTCCGTCGTCCCTGCCGTCAAAGCCTCACCAACCGCCTCATAAGTCGTACCTACATCGATCGTAACCTTTTCCACATTGTAGCCTTCCGTAGCCAATTGCTCTTTGAGAAGATCCTTCAATGGATCTGTTGCCGTAATGATTTGGTCTGGGTCCTTGGATGGAACGAAGCTGACCTTAAGCTCCTTGATCTCTGTTGCAGAAGGTGTTGATTCTTGCGCCGTATTCGTCTGAGGTGCAGGCGTCGTATTATCCGCTGCTGCTCCGTTGTTTGCCGTGTTTCCGTTAGAACCGCATCCTGCAAGAAGGCCTACGCCTAATGCAAATACTGCAGTTAACATCCATCTGTTTTTCACTATCAAATACCCCCACTTTTTATAATTCGGATTCACCGAGTGTCTAGCCTCTCCTTTTGCAAACCCAAATTCATCATACAAGCCTATTGTTATCGAATGATTATCTACCTGTAAAAAATTTGAAACACTCATTTACATAGAGTTAACCTTATGAAAACAAATCTCTGGGGGATGGGACAAAATCTAACTCGTAGCTTGCAGTCAAAAAAAAAGACTCCCAAAGGAGAGCCCCGCAAAAGTCTCGTTTTTTGTTAAACAAGTGTTCCGAATTGAAAAATCTACGGTATTGCTGCAAAAAAAAGCAGTCCATCCTCAACTGGGGGCGGGCTGCTTTTGTTCGTTAATTTGACCATCTGCTTTACATTCACTACGAAAGCGGTGAGGTGAACTTGTATACGCATAGAAACGCTATTTACCTCGATTACATTATTTTAGAAGCTCCGAGCTTGGTTGCATGAATCCCTACAATAGTCAGCCACGCAATGTCCGCCAAGATTAAGAATCGTCCGAACATACCGGCCAAAACCCCCGGTCCAAATTGCCCGTCTTGCGGAATTTGAAGCACAAATAGGAGCATCGCAACGATTGCAATAATCGCGCTAGTGAGCAGCACTCTCTTCATAGGACGCCAAACATCAAGTCGGCTTAACGAAAGACTAATCAATAATGCGGCTACCGGCGTGTAGTCCAGCATCGCTCCGATTGAGTGCATGCTGCCGCTAAATGTAGCATCATCAGGACTAACCGTGATAGGATCGGTCACGAAGATGCCTGCGATTATAATGCCTATTGCACTGATCCCAAGAATAACAAGTCCTATGTATCCCGTAACCGTGCGAATATGCGGGAAAATCGTAATTGCTACACTGATTTGAGCAAGAGCCAGCAGCCCAAAAGCCAGGTGCATCATCCAACCAAAGTCGCCAAGAGCATATTCGCTGATAAAACGCCATGTCGGGTCAAATTCGGGCTCCAGCAAATGAAGGCTGCTTAGGAGAAGAACGAACAATCCTCCAGCGATGATCGACGCAAGGGCGAACCTGGAGCCCGTCATCGTTAAAGATTTTACCATGACCAACTGCTTAGCCAATGCCTATCCCTCCTGCTGGCGAGACCCTCGTCATCGTCGATTCATAGCCTCCCTCGCCGGAATAATGCCATGCTCCCGAATGGGCGTTTCCGTCAGAGCGGAATGTCCCTTTATAATAGTTAAGTGATCCTTTGTCTCCAGCCCAAATGACGAGTGAATCCCCTTCCAACTCATAAACATAATCGAAGGTATTGCCTAACGTATCGTAATATCGGGACCGAATATCCGGACTCTTGCTTTCGCCGAAGGGTTTTAAATGCCCAATCATCTCGATCCCTTTCACTTCTTGTCCATTCTGGGAAAGATGGACGCGTTGTATCAAAAAGTGTCCGCCTTCCATCCACTCGTAGGTTACTGTTCCTTCTGCTCCGCCGCTGATTTGCCAAGAACCGACTAATCGATCAAGCGTCTGAAGATTCGTCATGCTCCCATCCTCCTTATTGTTCGGAATCAGCTACAGCTTTTGCTACTACATCAGGAGCCATGATAACCGCGGAATGATCTTGACCGGCGAGCGAATGAGCTGCAGCCTTTGGTAGAAGCTCGACAAGCGCGCGTGCCGCGTCATGGAAAAGCGGTTCGCTGTTTTCCCCCGTCATAATCAAAGTAGGAACCGTAACGTTCCATCTGCCGGCTGGCAGCGGGTTCCCGGATTGCGTCGTTCCCATAATGATGCCATCATAAGCAAGCGTGTGTGCCAGGGACTCCATCTTGTTCCAAGAAGGATCGGCTTTCATATAGCCGATGTATTCTCCGGGGATGCCTAGAGCCTCGGATGCGAAATATTCGACTGCTTCAGACCTTTTCTCGGCTTTGATTAGCGCATTCAAATGTTCGACGTAGTCACTAGGTACAGGTTTACGGCTGTCGTTAATAATGAATGGCGGTTCATACAAGAAGAGCTTCGCAACCGAATCTCCTAACAAGTTCGCGGCCTCAAGCGCCAACACGGCTCCGGATGAGCTTCCGAACAAATAAGCCTGTCCTCCGGCGAGTGCAATTAAAGCCTCGATATCTTCCACTTCACGTGCGGTTTCGTAGGGTGAGGTATCCGTACTGCGGCCTCGTCCCCGACGATCGTAATTGTATACGGTGAAGCTGACAGACAAGTGCTCGGCTAAAGGTGAAGCATCCTGATGGTCAGCCGCAGCCGATGATATAAGGATTATTGCAGGACCAGTCCCTTGTTTGGTATAAGCGATGTGTGTCCCATCTTTTGAAATAACGGTTTCCATTGTGTCGTTGCCTCCTATTAACGTTTCTAAGTATTCTTCCAGTCGATCATAAGCATCGGTGAATCCTTCAATCATGCCCATCGCTTCCGCGTTGTCCAATTGTTCGTTGGTAGCGAATCGTGTTACGATGCTTATCCGTGTTCCCCCGCTTTTCTCCTCGAACAACACGGTCGTGTACATTTCGCTATCCAGAACCATATTCCAATCGCTGTCGGCAAAAGTGTCTATGTACACCAGTTTGCCCGGTGCCTCTACTACGTCATAGGTGGCTCTGCAATAGGCCGCCTCGCCGCTATTGTCTTCCGCCTGAAGACTATACCGCCACACGCCACCTGGCCGCACATCCATTTCGTAAACGATTGTCGTCCAGCCCTTTGGCCCCCACCATTTTGTAATATGTTTGGGCTCCGTCCAGCCTTCCCATGCCAGATGGACAGGCATCGCAACGTTACGTTCGACTGTGAGTTCTCTACGCTCGCGGTTTTTACGAATGGTAGTTTTTCTTTTCATTTGCAGTCATCCTTTTCAGGTAGTTTTCAAGGGAATCCAGCCTTTGGTTCCAGACTTCGCGGTAATTCAGCATGTAGCTCGCGATGAAACTGTTGATACCTGTCATTGGTCCTCCTTCTTCTTGTAATCCAGCATATACTCCTCAAAATTATCGAGACGCTCTTCCCATAGAATGCTGAAGGAATCAAACCATTCATCCAGCTCCTGGAACGGTCCAGCTTCGAGGCTGTATATTCGCAATTGTGCTTTGCTCCGTGAGCGTACCATTCCAGCCTCGCTCAAGATGCGCAAATGACGGGATACGTGCGGCTGGCTGATGCCTAGTGCTTGGACGATTTCGCCTACCGATTTGGGCCCATTTCTTAGCAACTCAACGATGTTGAATCGATTGGGTTCGGCAAGAGTAAGTAACGTTAACTGCATAGTTGTTGTTCTCATGAACTTAATATATATCAATATGTATATACACGTCAATATATATTTATGAATTTATGAATTGAACTTTCACTTCTTAAGGAATTAGCGCAATTTCGTAAAAATGGCAAGCTAAGCTGCAAATTTCTTTACTATTCTACCCATTGTTCAATTGTGGCGGGATGCTCCCGGAGAATTCGCCACAAGATTCACTTAATCCTATGTTCGTAGAGCAGTTTCACAGTTGATATATGTGTATCCACCTCGCATTTCCCCACATCAATCCAATAACCTCTCTTTATACAATCGTCTCATGGACGACGATTGCGCATACTTGGATCACATTAAATCCCGGATTTTATCTCCTGATCCTGCAAAATGCGCCGGTAAGAAGTCAAGCTGCTTCGTTCAAACCCCACCATGTGCTCGCTTGAAGTTTCAGTGCGGCGAGCTTCAGAAAAGCCTCTTCCCATGTCAAACGATGTTAAGGAATGCGAAATATAAAACGACCACAAAAAAGGCCAACCAGAAGATTCTGGCTAGCCTGATAATTCGAAAAAGCCGTCAATTTAGCGACTTCCAATGGAATATTTTTTTGTCCCTCGATAAAATTCTAGAGCCGCTTCAAGTGGATTGTTTAAGGTGGAGAAAGATTCGTCTTGCTGCTACAAAATCAAATGAATGATCTGTATTATAATATGTTAAAGTAGACCAAGTCCTTAATTTATATAGCGATCTTTGTTCGTACATCTATGGTTTTTATTCAAAACAATATAGTGAGTTTTGAATTTTCATGAGAGGATTTATTTTTCAGGTTCTGTTATCTTAAGGGAGGTTAGAAATAGCTATGCCGAAAAAAAATAGGAATGTAACAGGTATTGTATTGGCCGTAATTTATTGTATTGTCCTTTTTGAGATTTTAATTGATGCCCCCCCTGGTGAAGCTCCAAATAATCCGCCTTGGGCATACGCAATAATTCCACTTGGAGTTGTTGTAATTACCTCTCTCTTTGATTATGTGATCAAATTCGATTTGTTCGATTTCTTCAAAAAAAAGAAATAGAAAAAAGAAAAGAATGACTAGACCTTATATGTTTTCCTTTATCCAAGAACGTAACTTATTAGCATAGAAAGCGCGTTCATCTGGATCCGACTGAGAACCCTTAGTCAGATAAAGTTGATCATTCACATATCTAGGGTAAACGTGGAGATGATAATGCCACACGTCTTGATTGCCAGCAGGCTCATTGTGTTGCCTCGTAGAAATCCCATCACATCCATATGTACTTTTCATGGCAAACGCTGTAAGCTGAGCCGCGCGGTGAATTTCAACAGCGTAATCCGCCGGGAGCTCAAAGATGTTCTCGAAATGTTGATTAGGAACAATAAGAACATGTCCTTTGTTGTTTGGCCACCATTTGCTCGCTATAAATGCGGTTGCCTTTTCATTCTGATAGATGATATCCCATTGTTTTGTTCCCTGATTCGGTTGCTCGATACCCCACACACGACAAAATGGACATTCGTATCCCTCGGGCTTATGTGAAAACGATGCTGTCATCTTTCTCATTCAACTCCTTTCATATTTCTCCAATCAACTAATAGGCGCAGGAAAACTCTGTTCGTTGCGTTTTTCTGCCTTGTAAGTTGAACATTGTTTTTGCCAAATAGATCATTCCCTCTTTAGTAAAAATTTGAAGTCAATTTCAATAAAACTCCCCTTCTGGCCGGCTGCCGTCTTGGTTGAACTATCGTTTCCCGTGAGCGTAATCTACACAATTACAGCTCTATGAGCTTACGGCTCGAACCCAGTTGTTGCACAGATTCGTTGAATCTCCTCGACTGGAAATGGAGTAGCTCTGCTCTCCACAACGAGATTCGTGTAAAAATCATTCATCACTATGGCTATTGGAGCGTACCCCTTAATAATCCCCGCTGCCGATTCCATCATCTCTGGCGACTCGTCACCCTCAGCATATCGGCGTATGAGGTCTATACGTTCTGTCCGATTCATTGTACTGCCTAAGACCGTTACAAGCCAGTTAACGAACTCTGTCACCACATAACACCCATCATGGGCTTTGTTCAATTCGAGAAACTCAAATTCGCAATCGGACAACTCAAAGCGTGAAGATGTTGCAAGTCCGAAGTCCGAAATATAAACACGGTGTCCATCAGTTAAAACGTTCCTAAAGTGAACATCGAAATGTAGTAACCCATTCGCATTCATAAACGAGACAGCAGACCGCAGGTTGGAATCCACCATGGCAAACGCTGAGGTGGATGCAGCCTCTCCAATAGCAACCTGTTCGGTAAGCCAGTCATGCAGATTATGGGGAACGTACTCGCAGAACAGTACAACACTATCCACGGATTGCTCAATTGCCTCGATACGATCCCGCACTGCCTGGGAACCCCAAAACTCAACCATACGGGAAACATCGCTCAGTTCCTCAGAAATTGGCATACGTCGTTTCGGACTGTGTAACACCCGCCAGTGATACATTAACGGAAAGCTCTCACACTGTTTCGCCAGCACCCAGTTGGTGGTCATGGTATGGGCGGCGACCTCACGCCAAACGCCACTACCTGGCGAACCTATGCCATAGTGGCAAAACGGGGGGAGTTCGAATAGGTTTCCAGTGGACATAACATTCTGAGTGCGTCTTTCTAGTTCCGTAAGCGGTACTATTTTCACGAAGATGGACGTGTCTTCAAGTTGCAATAACGCCGTTGTACCACCGATGCCAGTAGCAAGAACCGTAGCATCTTCCACTCGCTCTCGAAGCCGTTCATCACTGAGCAACGCTAAGGCAGTAGATACGTTGGCATAACGGGCAAGTCGAGTTTCGTAAGACACATGAAGCTCTGTTTGGAATGATTTCATAAATAGATCACTATCCTTCCACTCGAATATAGTGAATTTACCTTTTGACTCCAAAAAAGTCCCAGCCACCAACCATGCATCCAGCCTAACATATACCCAGTTTAAGGTAAATGTTATTGGAACTACACTGCCCGTTAGCATAATGAATTAGAACAGTGAAAAGTAGTTAAATATTTATCTACTCGGTAATTGGAACAAGTTCTTGCCCTCGATTCGGGACAAGAACTTGTACCGATATAACAAAAAAAGCCGCTAAATTGAAGTGACCCCCAAAAGTTAGACACGGTTATTTCATTAGGCAGCTTTCTCAAAATGAGTTCGGTACTGTACCGGACTCATTTTTAATTTTGCCTTTAACCGTTTGGTATTGTAGTATTCCATATATTTTTTTAGTTCTTCCTTAAAATGTTCCACACATTCAAACTCTTTGTAGTACAGAAACTCCGACTTGAGAATGCCGAAGAAATTCTCTATGACGGCATTGTCGTAACAATTCCCTTTTCGTGACATGCTTTGGAGAATGCCTCTCGACTTAAGTGCATGCCGATACGACTTCATTTGGTAATGCCATCCTTGATCAGAATGAAGGAGAAGATGGTGTTCTTCCGGCAGACGTTTCAGTCCTGCATCCAGCATCTGAGATACCAGAGAATAGGTTGGTCGTGAATCCAGGGTATAGGTGATAATTTCCCCGTTGAATAAGTCCAAAATGGGCGATAGATACAGCTTTTCTCCAAATAACTTAAATTCCGTAATGTCCGTCACCCATTTCTCATTTGGCGCCCCAGCCGTGAACTGGCGGTCCAGATGATTCGGTGCAATCTTGCCGACGCTCCCTTTATATGACTTATACTTTTTCACGCGAACCAGGCATGTAAGACCCATTTTCTTCATGAGTCTCTGAACCTTTTTGTGGTTAACTTTCCACCCACGGACTGTCAGTTCATCACGAATACGGCGATATCCGTACCGTCCGTCATGTTCCACGTAAATGGATTGAATTTCAGCTCTCAACTCGGTATTCGGATCTGGTTGGTTCATACACTTTATAAGGTTGTAATAGGTGCTTCGCGGGACACCAGCCACCTGTACGAGTGCCTTCACCGGATATTTATGCCTTAGTTGCCAGACGGCTTGTGCTTTGTCTTGTTTGGTGATTTTTCCTTGTTTCGAACTAAGGCATTCAACTTTTTTAGATACTCATTTTCCATTTCAAGCTGTTTGATACGTTCTTCAAGTGCTTCGACAGACCCTTCAACTACGGATCGTTTGGTAGACGAATTGGGGTTTTTTTTCATGGATGGACGCCCCTTCTTTTTTGGCTCAAGGGCTTCTAAACCGCCTGTCTCCATCTTTCTCTGCCAGGAATACAACATGGAGAAGTCCGGAAGCTTAAACAAAGCAGCGGTATCCATGAGAGAAGCGTCTGATTGAGCCATATGATTGAGTACGTCCAGTTTAAAGCTTGCCGGATAATTTGTATAGCCGTTAGTAAAGGCAGTCTCACCATGTATCTCATAAAGCTTCAACCAATATTGGAATTGAGACTTGGTTACACGCATTTGATTTGCGTATTCTGTTTGAGATAGAAGATCAGAGTCATACCCTTGAATTAATGCCAATTTGCTATCCTTCGTAAATTTAGTCATAAAAAACTGCACCTCCAACTGTTAGATATGTCTAACAAATGGGGTGCAGTTCAAATTAGCGACTTTCTATGGATCCATTGTTCTTGTCCCTCGACAGTTAAAATGTCTTATTTATTACCGAGTTGTTCCGCCAAACCGATTAAAAGTCCTTCATGTCCACGAATGTAGCAGAGCCGATACGAGTCCTCGTACTGAACCACTTCGCCAACGAGCTGAGCACCATGCTTAGTGAGTCTGGGTAACATTTCGTCAATGTCTTCCACGGTGAACATGACGCGCAGATAACCGAGGGCATTTACGGGAGCCGTTCGGTGATCTGATATAGTAGGTGGGGTAAGGAATCGCGAAAGTTCAAGTCGGCTGTGGCCATCTGGGGTAACCATCATAGCAATCTCTACACACTGTGAACCCAGCCCGGTTACGCGACCAGCCCATTCCCCTTCGACAGTAGCTCGCCCTTCGAGCTTTAAACCGATCTCCTCAAAGAAAGAGACTGCGTCATCAAGGGATTCTACAACGATGCCAACATTGTCCATTCTCAGTAATTTGTTTTTTTCCATAGTTTATCTCCTTATGTGTACAAATTTATTACCAGATCATCTTCATATTAATTCTACCAATAATCACTAGCTCCTTCCAAACGATTAACACCGAAATAAATATCCAGCTCCTTGAGTTTCAACACGTGTCCCTTCTAGTACAACTTCATTCGATATACCCCCGTCTCACCGAGAAAATCTTTTCGGGTCAACCCTGTTTCTCCAAGCAATATTCGATAATTCGTTATCGTACCATCATGTGAAATAATGAATATTTTTTTATATCTTTCCCCGATCCAATCGAATAACTGCTTAGCATATCCTTCAAAAATTTCTTGTTCGATCCTATTAATCCCTTCTTTCCAGCAATCCAAATTAAAATCAAGAATTCCAGCATCTGCATACAGATTTGTAATTTCAGTTTTAGAAAGGATAAGATCACATGCTAATAAAGGGAGTTCGGGGTTCTGAGGATACATTCTCGGACCAACAAGTGGAGAAATAATGAAATCCATACCACTTTTTATAATAGTTGCCGTCTCAATTGTACGTTTAGTTGGACTTACCAGAACTAAATCATCAGGATCCATTTTAATTTCGTTTCGCAGCTGCGTTACTTGAAATTTGCCGTACTCTGTAAGACTTGGATGCAGAGTATTCAACCGATTGGGATAATCGTTGAGATGTTCTCCATGACCGTGCCGAATAAATATGAGTTCCATTTTCCGCCCCCCTAACATCAAATCCAATATTAGGTATTCTATGCTTGTATGGAGCTATCCTGCCCTTTAGCTTATAGAGCGGCATGACCATTTCTGCAATTTTGCTGATCCCTGATATACCCCCTCCCGAAGAATTATTCAGCATAAGCTGTGCCATCCCTCTTCCATTCAAAGCTGAAAATGGGCCCTAAGTAGTGGAAAACGAGGTGAACAATCAAGAGTTAAAATACAGTTGTACATGTTCTATAGCTTCGTTTTGTGAACATATTACGGCAACCTTTTTTATACAGAACGTATGCAAAAGCCTGGACAGTTAAGTGAATGTGAATTATTTGATTATTGGAAGGTGATCTACCTGAGGAAATAGAGCAAAAGCAATACTGCACTTCTTGAGGCAGATGAAAGTGTACTTCTTTTTACTCAGTATGTAAAAATGGGAGAGTTATTACAACAACATTTAACTGAAAGATTTGATGTCCATGTTCTGTTCTTGAACGGTAGTACTTTACAGAAGGAACGGGCCAAGATGGTGGATGATTTTCAAAGCAAACAAACACCGATTTTTATTCTTCCCTTGAAAGCTGGAGGAACAGGTTTGAAACCTAACAGTAGCTAACCATGTTATACATTTTGATCGTTGGTGGAACCCCGCAGATGAGAATCAAGCCACCGACCGTGTACACCGCATAGAGGTCAAGAAAACATGGTACAAGTCCATAAACTCATTAATATGAATACATTAGAAGAAAAAATTGATAGCATCTTAAGTTATAAACAAGAATTGCTTGAATCCATGTTAACCTCTTCAAATGCAAACTCTATCTTTGATGAAGATAATGATAATTTATCTGAATGTACCAGCACCATACGCTTCATATTACGTGTCTATTTCTTTTTTTGACTTATTAATGTCCTGAAAATGATCCTGGATCTTTTTCAATCTTTCAAGGTGTGGTTTCAAGTTCCCTAGCATCAAAGCTTTATATTTCTCCGTTAGATAAAACATGTGAGCCGCGTCGTTATCCTTAAACGACGTAATCGTCTTATTTAACTCATAGAGCTCCAACGCCAGCGAGCGCAAGGTTTCTCGAGTCTTGATGTCTATCGTTTTAGGATTAGACTTCCAATATGCATAGCTTATGTCATATAACGACCCCCGTATTCTCGCCTCACGCGCTAGAATAAACATGTCCAGCTGCTCATCCGTTGTCATTGCTGTGTTATTAACAAAATGCTTAGGAACAGCATTATTAAGGTAGGTATCGCTAAATTCAATGAATGTTGATAGTTGATCATCGATTTCTTCCGCTTGTATCTTCGCCTTATCGATCAATTGCCGTATCTTAGCAGGATCTTCATTTTCCTTCGACTCGCTGATTGCCATTAAAGTGTCAGCAAGCGGCACCGTTTCAGAAGCGTGTTTGACTAAATAGACAAATGCCGAATCGTTCTTCTGCTGATACAATGAATAGAGGTCATTGTATTTTTCAGATGATTGGTTTTCTAAATGTCTGTACATCGCAGCATTTATTAATATGATAATCATAAGTATTAGTGCGTAGATCTTTATGTGCTTGGGCAAAGTGTTCTTCCTCTTCTGAAAATTTAGTTATTAACACTCTTGTTCTAATAACTCCGAAATGAAGTCGCCAATTTTAATATGTCAGTTATACTGTCCTGCTATCGTACACATTAGGAGCTTTACTTTAGCATGAAATTCATCAACCATAAATGGATAAAATATTCCACTAAACAATGGTACCAGCATCCAGTCCCCACTTTCTTCGCCCATATGGAGATCCTCCCTGCATCGCTATGGCTTAGCTCCGTACATTTCACCTTTAAGCTTCAGCTCATTCGTCAGCATGATCGTGAATTCAGCACAACTTACTGTTTGAATGTACCAACTGGATAACCCCTGACAATGCCTTGTAGTGCTGTTTATTTAATCTTGGCTTCTACCCAGTGGCCAGCATATTAGCTATCAGCATGACAATTAAAGATAATTAGATTGATAACTACAGTAACATATGTTACTGTTAACCTATGTTACTAATAATGAGGTGTAATGATGTCAATCCAATTAGCCATATTAGGCATATTGAGTTGGAAGTCCTCAACAGGATATGAATTAAAAAAGATTTTTGAGGATTCCTCCTTCATGTATTGGTCCGGTAATAATAATCAAATTTACAAAGCTCTAATGAATATGGAAAATGAAGATCTTGTCACCAGTGAAGTGGTCCATCAGGATAACTCTCCTTCAAAAAAAATATATTCCATCACAGAAGAAGGACTTAAAGAGCTAAAAAAATGGCTTGTGTCATCACCAGAAGCTCCCGAGATAAAAAAAGCATTTTTGGTGCAGCTTGCATGGTCCGATATGTTAAGTAACCAAGAATTAAATGAGGTGCTCTCAAAATATGAAAATGAAATCAGACTGCAATTGATTATGCAGAATGAGAAATACAGACGGGCTCTTCATACACCCAACAGAAGCACCAGGGAAAGTTTAATATGGCAGATGATTTCAAAGAACATTATATCAACCTATAATAATGAACTTCATTGGGTCCGTGAAACCCGCCAGAAGTTGTTTGGGAATGAAGTTGTGGAGAAAGAGGAGAAAATGAACTATCACATTAGAGAAATAGAGAGTAAAAAATATATTGAACTGATTTCTTCTATTGAACCATTAAGTACAGAGAATGATGCCCTTGATCTAATTTCTTTGTGCTGGGAACATGATACAAATGCGATTATGATATACTATGCAGCCTTATCAGAAGACTTCTTCAAACTCAGGACCAAATTAGCCGGCAATATGATTCAGAAATTTACAAACTATGGTATTAAAGCTGCTGCTATTATTCCTCAGGAGACCATTCAAAAAGGCAGATTTAAAGAAATGGCTATGGAAACGAACAAAGGCAATCATTTTAGATTGTATGAAAGTAAAGAAGCAGCCGAAGAGTGGCTTCTGAAATAGAAAGAAAGGCGAGATATTATGGGAAATATTTTTCAATAGAAAATATCTCTTGTTTGGAGCCAAATCTCTGGACTTTCCTTTCTATTTTCATTCCAAATCGCTCTAAGAGTTTACATGAGCTAACATTGTCTGTCTGTGTTTCAGCCAAAAGTTTAACCGCTCCCTTCCCCTCAAATGCATACATAATAACGCGGTTGAGTACTTCATTATGTTGTTAAAATAAGGAACCCTAAAGTTAGGCATCTCGTTTACGGTAAAATACAATAGCTGCTGTAACAAAGATCAGGGTCCATAACATTGAAATACCTGTCCCTTGCATGGGTGTAAGGACATTTAATTCATCAGAGGAAGGCGGCATATACATATAATATCCTGCCGTATCCGGAAAATAATTTTTAATACTAGGTAGAAAATCTCTCGACAATGGACTGACAACGTAATAATAACCAAGCAGTACTACTAAAGCAGGAGTCGTTCGTCTTAATAAAGCACCTATAGCTGCACTGAGAAGTGTGGTTAATGTTAGATAGCCTGTTGCACCTACTAGTGTTACGATCATTGTATCTACTCTAATCACTGCTGCCGTGTCTCTCAACATAATAAAAGCATATAGTACACCTGATGCAGCAATAATAAACGCCACAGGAATGGTGATAATTGCCAATGCCAAATACTTCGTGGATAATTGAAACCCACGCCAAGGTATCGTAGTTAAAGTGGTTCGAATCTGTCCACCAGTATACTCCGAACAAGCAGCTAAGATCCCAAGAATAATGAACCCTGCATGAAGATATCCCATAGAAGCAAGCCCTATATTCAGTATACTTTGTGTCCCTGCTGCACCTTGCAGACCAACCGAAGTAAAAGCTGCGGCTAAAACTAAATTAACAATGAATGTACCCATAAGAGTGAGCCATATCAATGGTAATGTAACTAATTTATCCAGTTCAGCTCCAAGGATTGGTGTTATCTTTCTACTCGATGAGACACTCATGATGCAATATCCCTCCTATGGAAAACAATAGCTGCAGCAATAAAAATAACGACCACCCAGGCAAACATGACTAAACCACCTGTGAACGGGGTGAGAAAGCTGTCGCTCATAAGCATAAACATATCAATGCCAGCCCTATCTGGTAAGTATAATGCTAACTTTGTAACCTTAGAAAGCAGGAAACTGAATGATACAACGGATGTATTTATGATGAGCACAGCAAGCGGAATAGTTCCATTCTTCGTAAGAACAGTAATCCCAAATGCCAGAAGAGCAGTAAATGTCCAGTAACAAATTGCACCGAGCAGTTTGGACCCTTCAAATGCAGGGGTGTATTCACCAAGAACAAGATGCGTGGCTGACAAAGTGGTCATCATAGCAACAACACTAAGCAGTATGCTGCCTGCTGTCACAGCGCCTGCTTTTGCCAACAAAAAATGAAGCCTTGATGAAACAACCGTTAAACTGGTTGTAATCTGTTGTCCTCCGCCAGATTCACTGCTCTCAGTCAGATACTCACTGCTGACAGAAAGCACACCAAGAATGATGACACCTTGTACACCAAGAGCTAATCCAATATAGCCAACTTCCGATAGCCGTGTGCTAACTCCAGCTATAATCTCCTCTTTTTGTGCTGTACTGTCCAAGGCAGCAATGACCGCTGGGGCAATTGCTCCAATAAGAAAGGCAAGCCAAATACCCGGCAGGGAGAACAATTTAGATAGTTCCGCGTTGAATGCTCTCATACAACATCACCTGCATTTTCAGATGTCAGGGCAAAAAAGGCTTGCTCCAGCGTGGAATGGTTACCTATTACTTCTTCCAATGTTCCATCTGCAACGATTGTTCCATGCTTAATAATCACCACATCATCAACCGTCTCTGCAAGCTCCCCCATTAGATGACTGGATAGTAACACCGTGTTTCCAGACTCAGCACGTTCACGTAAGAATGTCCGAATCCACCGAATTCCTTCCGGGTCGAGCCCGTTTACGGGTTCATCTAAAATCAATATTTTGGGATCACCAAGTAGTGCAGCTGCCATGCCAAGCCTTCTCCCCATACCAAGGGAGTACTTCCCAACTCTTTTTCCAGCTGCATTCGTAAGACCTACGATTTCCAGAACTTCCTCGACACGTGAGCGAGGCAATCCTGCGGCACGAGCAATCCAACGCAAATGTGCCCGTCCTGTCCGCATACGATGAGCTCCAAATCCATCAAGTGCGGCACCTACGGTTTCTAGAGGATTATGTAATTCTGCGAATGGCTTTCCATTAATTAGTGCACTTCCTGAGGTGGCACGATCTAATCCAAGCAGGATGCGAAGTGTAGAACTTTTACCTGCCCCATTCGGACCTAAAAAACCAGTTACTCTACCGGGTCTAGCTTTAAAACTGATACCTGATAAGATTTCTTGACTTCCGCGATGTTTGACTAAGTTATGAATGGTAAGCAACCATAACACTTCCTTTCTGTTATGGTACTCATTATAAAGATTCAAAGTTACATCTCGGTTATCATGCTGTTTACTTCTGGTTTAACTTTAGTTTAAGCTCTACCAATAGCTACTTTTGTGCCCTTTTCATTGGATGTAAAATCAGCTTTCAGCTTCATTTTTTGCAGCATATAATTTGAAGTCGACAAGCCAATCCCTGCTCCACGCTCATAGGAAGAGTTATCCATACCTGGACCTCGGTCTGCAACAATGATCCGTTCTTTTTCTACATCCACCACAATGTTTACATATTTCCCCTCTGCTGCATGGCGAAGAATATTCTGAAATAAATTATCCAAAACCCGTGTCATCCACTTAGGATCTGCTTCCCAATAAAAAGTCTCCTCTGCCGGTAAGTCAACATCGATCTGCATTTCTTTCTCTTCAAATACAGGATACCACGCAGCAACAGATGCTCTTACTAAACGTCCAATATCTGTTGAAGTTGGCCCAAAAGGATGTTTCCCTGATGTAAGCAATGTATAGGAAAGCAAATCATCCATTAGATCTCCGACTCTTGTAATCGTATGGTTCATCTCTGTTAATGAATTTTGTCCTTCTAAACTCATGGATTCTTTATTTAATCTGGTAATGTGTCCTCGCAAAATGGTAAGTGGCGTTCGCAAGTCGTGAGACAAATTCGCAATGAGTCGATGTCTTAACAATTCCTCTTCATATTCCCGCTTGCGACTGTCTTCAAGTTGCTGAATCATCCAATTAAAAGAACTTCCCAACTGGTCTATTTCATCCATACGATCACTTTGAACAGAAATTGGTTTAGGAAATGAATGATGATTAGCTGAAAATGACATAATTTCCTGTAAACCGCTAAGACGTTTACGAAGTCTCAAGAAGAAAATCCAAGATAATACAACAAATGCGACAATAATAAAACCAAACAATAGTAGTACAACGTAAAATAGATTTAACGTACTCAGAACTTCTCCATTGATAGAAGACCCAACGAACGCAGAGAAGAAAATAAGCACAAGGGGAGGAAAAAAGATAAATAGAAAATGTCCTTTTAAAAAACGATGAAATAATGATCTTCTTTGTTTCATAGCTTCACCCGATAACCTATTCCTTTCAACGTTTCAATAATCTCTGGGGAATCTGGATGACGTTCCAACTTCTGACGCAGTCGATGGATATGCACCATTAATGTTTTATCACCGGTTATATAAGTTTCTTCCCAAATGGCTTCATAAATTTGTTCTTTTGGTAAAACTTGATTAGGGTGGCGTATGAAGTACATTAAAATTTGATGTTGTTTCCCTGTCAGTATAATTTCTTCTCCTGTGCGCTTGTCATATACCATTTGGACTTCTGGATCTACTTCAATCTGATTTCCTAATAAAATGCGTTCGGAATGTGTTCCACCACTTCGACGAATTAACACTTCTAATCTTGCTACTAATTCATCCGTATGGAATGGTTTCGTTACATAGTCATCAGCAAATTGTAAACCATCTACCTTATCATTTATCGATGTTCGAGCAGATAACAGCAAAATAGGAACAGCAGGAGCTGCCTTTTTTAATCGTTTTCCCACTGTAAATCCGTCTAAACCAGGTAACATGATATCCAAAATAACGACTTCATGCTGATTTACTTCTTTTTCGGCTCCTTCACCAGAAAGCAGCCACTGAACTGAGAATCCTCGCTGTTCCAATTCTTCTTTTACCCAGCTGCCTATTTTCTCATTATCTTCAATATATAATACGTTTCTTTTCAAGTAACATCCCTCTCTCTATATGGAGTTCACTATTAGACAGATTAACACAAACTAAAAAATGGGCAACAAAATGAGTTGGCGATGTTACGAGCATTGATTCCGCTTCGCTTCGGTTCGGTTATCTTCGGTCTTATCCTCGACTCGGGACAAGAACCTATACCTACAAAACAAAAAGCCGCTAAATTAGCGACTTTCAATGGGACCATGTTCTTGATTTCTTGAAGGACCTCTATTCGATTGATAGATTCACTTTGGTGAGATAGTACCTTCAAACGTTCCATCACAGTGTATCCCGCTTATTTAAGCAATGTAAGAGTCACTTCAATCGTATTATTTATAAATGAGCGCTCCGGACGGGATTTTAACATAACGGTCAGCCCAATTAACGAAACGATGAGAGCTTGCGATAAAGCTTTCGCGTCTGTGCGACTTGCAAGCTCCCCAGATTGGATGCCTCGCTCAATGGTTTCTTGAAATATGACCGCCAGGTACATCTGATGTTCCCTTGTCAGAATTTCAAATTTCTCATCATGTGGCGCAAGCTCGACCATCGTATTGATGCAAAAGCATCCGCGGCTGCGGCTTACGGAATATTCCTCATCAACCAGGTTCTCAAAAAAAGCTCGAAACGCCTCCCTGACGGATGGCTGGTTTTGAAGTTTGCTTCGCGCCTCGGAAGCATGCGACATCGTGTATTTGCGCAGAGCGGTCTCGAACAGTTCTTTCTTGTCTCCAAAGGCTGAGTATATACTAGGCCGCTGAATGCCCATTCTGGAAGTCAAATCGCTTAATGAGGTAGCCTCATATCCCTTTTCCCAAAATAACTGCATCGCGGAATCTAATACTTTCTCTTCATCAAATTCGCGGACTCGTCCCATAATGGTTTACCCCTCGTTACGTTTGATTTTTGTGGATACGCTATGATCACATTTGTATGAATACAACTTCATTTCATTACCAATCAGTATAATTAATTTTATGATGAACGGCTGTGGTTGTCAAATACAGATTCCCTTATATAATCCGGTTGAATATCAATTCATTACGTATACTCTTATCGTTCAAAATATACGTGTTGACTTGAATTGTAATTGTGATGTATATTTATTTGACCGTTTAACATACCGAACAGTACATAATAATCGAAAGGGTTGAATGAACCAAAATGGAAGATATGACAGAAGAAAAAGCGGTCCATGTCCCGCAGGTGACGGTAACCTCGACTGAATCTGGGTCCGTTGATCGTACGCCTCTAACTCGATACGTGACATTGTTGTTTGCGGTTGCTTGCGGAATGTCAGTTGCCAATATCTACTTCGCACAGCCGCTGCTCGATGAGCTGTCTAACGAGTTCAACATGGACTATTCCATCATCGGAATTCTTATTACCGTCACTCAGGTCTTCTATGCATTGGGATTGCTGCTGCTAGTGCCTCTGGGCGATTTGCTGAACCAGCGCCGATTGATTATCGCTCAGATGGCAATCTCCATAATGGCTCTGGTTATCGTTGGTACTGCTTCCTCCGGAACGATGCTCTTTGCGGGTTTGGCATTGGTCGGATTGCTTGCCGTTGTAACGCAGACGATTGTAGCGTTCGCGGCGACCACAGCTGCACCTGCTGAACGAGGGCGTGTCGTTGGTATGGTAACCAGCGGAGTTGTGATTGGGATCCTTCTCGCGCGAACCATTTCAGGAATTTTGAAGGATCTAGCAGGATGGCGTTCGGTTTATCTGGTTTCTGCCGCGTTGATGCTGCTCATGGTTTACGCATTATATAAGGTGATGCCAGATGGTGAGCGTAAGGTAAAGACTGTTCCCTATTCTCAACTGCTTAAGTCGGTACTGATGCTGTTCCTGCAAGAACGGCTATTACGTATCCGCGCTGTTTTGGCTATGTTGATTTTTACCGCTTTCAGCATTTTGTGGACGCCATTAGTACTGCCTCTTAGCTCGCCGCCACTATCCCTTTCGCACTCTGCCATCGGGGCGTTTGGTCTCGTGGGTGTCGTGGGTGCATTGGCTGCAGCAAAGGCTGGTAAGCTAGCCGATCGTGGTTATGGACAGAGAACGACAGGAATTGCATTGTTTCTGTTATTACTATCTTGGCTGCCAATCAGCTACACGGAGCAATCCCTGTTTGCCTTAGTCATTGGTATTGTTCTGCTGGACTTGGCGGTGCAGGCCGTGCATGTTACGAATCAGAGTATGATTTTTGCATTGCGCCCGCAGGCGCGCAGTCGCATGGTTGCCGGGTATATGATTTTTTATTCCATCGGAAGTGCTGCTGGTTCCATTGCTTCGACCCATATTTATGGACAGTATGGTTGGCATGGAGTTTGCGTGCTTGGCGCTTCCGTCAGCGCTTTTGCTCTTATATTCTGGGTTATAACCAAAGGTGGCAAAGGCGCCTAATTACTGTAAACCCAAGTGTCCTATGTGTAGAATAAGATGCCCGTTTCCCTGTCGGATCACGGTAATGTCCGTATTCTTTTGATGAGTTCTAAACAATGCACTAAAGAAATTGATTACCATTAGTACACTAGTATAAGGGTTTTCATTATGCATAAATTGTACAAGTCTTTGTCCTTGATTCACGACTAAACTTGTATAGATAAAACAAAACACTACATTGGAGTGATCTCCCATCCTTTATATACGAAGTCATATACGGAAATTTCACAAATCACTGGCACTTAGACACACCTCATGTAAAATGTAGTTATTTTGTTAGCAAAAAAACCTTAGAGAATGCTGCAATGTACATATCTCTAAGGTTTTTCTCTTTTTGTGGTGCTTTTATTGCGCAATCTATTAAATCTATTATTTTTCAGTAGTTTCACCATTCAGGTCATGGTGTAGTTCTGTGGCCGGGATGAGGGGCTCGTATATTTGTCCTTTTGGAACAGGATTGGAAATATACACGAAGTTTCCGGTACCATCGGGTGCACTCCCTTTGGCCCACAAACCCTCACCTGATTCAGTTCCCTCCGAGAGATTCCAGAATTCATAAGCTTCTGGCTGGGATTCCTGTTCTGCCTCCGGTGGGAATGAAGCCGGTACAACGACTCCGTTTTTTTCCTCCAGTTCTTGGATCGCGGCCATCCATTGATATTGGTGGTAACGGTCACGTGCCAACATTTTACGGAGAGTCGCACGAACACCTTCGTCGGTAGTCATATGATAGAGTCTTGCCACTTGAAGTCGACCCTGACTTTCGGCATGCAGATTGGATCGCATGTCTGCCAGAAGGTTACCACTCGCCACGATGTATGAACCGTTCCAGGGTACTCCGTTAGAGTTAGTAGGTAACCCTCCCAAACCGCTTACAAGTAAGTGTTGGGGATTGATGCCACCCATTATGGCTGCTGTAACCGGATCTTCAGCTGCTTTTTGTTGCTCAGCAGGTGTTGCCCCATCCAGCAGCTGGCTAATCAATGCGCAGAGCATTTCAACATGGCCGATCTCTTCAGTACCAATATCCATGAGCATATCTTTGTATTTTTCTTCGCCCCGACAATTAAATCCTTGAAATAGATACTGCATCATAACGGTCATTTCCCCGAATTGTCCACCTAGTACCTCTTGGACTTGGCGTGCAAATACGGGATCCGGGCGATCTACTTTTACCTCGAATTGTAACTCTTTCTGGTGTCGAAACATATGAATCCCTCCATTATGGGTAGTTGATCAATTCAAAATGTATATAACCTGCTCGGATGATTTTAAACAAAAGAGCATAGCAAAAAGACAAAGAACGGAGAGGCAGTCTCTCCATCTTTGTCTCGGATAATACAGTCT
This sequence comes from Paenibacillus sp. Cedars, assembly GCF_003184205.1. Taxonomy (NCBI): domain Bacteria; kingdom Bacillati; phylum Bacillota; class Bacilli; order Caryophanales; family Paenibacillaceae; genus Paenibacillus; species Paenibacillus sp. Cedars. Next base: position 2,656,920 of record NZ_CP020866.1, on the reverse strand, counting down.
AATCGTTTAGCAAAACATACGGTTACTTAGGCTTCGTCAGAATCGGGTCTTTTGATTTGAAGAGGTGGAGGCACTAGCCACCCTTTCTCTTTGTTCATCTGAAGAATTCTGACTCCTAAAGCCGTCTTGGTTAGATGATATTTGGCAAATAATGCACCGACATCTTCTCTGATAGACTGCCCCATGACCTGGCTAGCTGCAACTAACCCTAACGAAGTATCGGCTGCTATTTTGGCTGCAATTTCAGGATCCGTGAATCTAGCGCCAGCCGGAATATCTTCCAGCTTCACAGGAGGCCGCTCCGGCAGCATTGGTGCAGGGGCAATGCCATTTTCGGTTAATAGGGTATCACATTCTTTAATCTCAAGTTTGGCTTGATCCAGCAGATCATCCAGCACTTTCTTAAGATCCTTGTCACCTGCATGATTCAAGTATGCTTGATAACAGGAAACGAATCCTTTGGCTGCCATGGAGCATTGCCATACACTAAAAATCTCTCCATAATGCAGTGGTTCATTTTTGGGATTGTCACTCAAAATGCCCATCTTCAATTCTCCTCCTCATACGATGTCGGTTTACCAAGTTATGTTTTACCAAATGCAATGATTATATTCTTCTCCGTTACGAACATTGGTTAGTTAACCTTGGTTTCCACAATGCCCCATTCAAAACTTCCGTTTGGATAGGTTCTTGTCTCATTCTCGTCCTCAGCTCGAGACAAGAACTTGTTCCGATAAAACAAAAAAGCCGCTAATTTAGCGACTTTCACTGGAACTAGTCTTAATGCAATCAACCGCTTATTTCATTAATTTCGCTTTACTTCATTATCGTGCGGAATTAATTCATACAAGGCACGAACATCACAACCGATGGAATCGGCAATCGATATGGCAGTTTTGAGCGGCATCACTCTTTTGTTTTCAAGAAAGTCATAAATTCGTTCCGGTTTAAAAAGCAAGTCTTTTGCCAGCCATTCCGCTGACTTTCCGGATTCCATCAATCGTTCATTCAGTAAGCAACGTCCTAGTTCAAATTTCAAGAAGTGATGACCTCCTGCATAAAATAATATAACCTTAATCTGATTCGAGCTGCCGCTTTGTCTTTCGTTTCACTAAAGCGATGAGGGGTGGACTTGTTCACTTGAAACAATACCCCTCCAGGGTCGCAACAAGAGAAGACGGAACGTCTATTTCATCCTTAATATAGCTTCCTCCTGGAATATAAATTCCTTTGGAGGACAATCGTTCGACTTGAGACGCTAATCGTGTGGAAAAACCGGGAGAGAGTAGTTGGGGGTCCAGCGCCACTATAAATAGGCCAACACCAGGCGAGGTTCTCCCTTCATCAAAGGATGGAGCATCAAGTGACCAATTGGCGCCCGTCATACCTGCGGCGAGCATTTCAACCATGAGCGCTATATTGGCACCTCGTGACCCCCCAAAAGCAAGCAACGCGCCCTTGAGAGCTTCACGTGAATCATTAGTTCTTTGCCCCCTTCCATCGATGGCCCAGCCTTCGGGAATCATCTCTCCCCGTTCTGCCGCTTTCCGTATATTTACAAACGCTGTAGCGCTAGATGCCTGATCCAAAACCAAGGGAGCCCTGTTATCGACAGGCGCGGCAAATGCGAGAGGATTGGTGCCATAAACAGCCTCCTTACTTTGTCCCGCGGTCATTAAAGCAGGTCCATTGCTGGTAGCTATAGCTACCAATCCTTTATGGGCAAGCCGCCTGACATAATAGCCCAGCTCTCCAGCAGTATAGCTGTTCTTTAACGAGAGTACGGTTACTCCATAAGTGCTTGCCCGTGTTTGCAGTTCCTCGAAAGCGTTATCAAAAGCAAGTTGGGCGATACCACCCTTGGCGTCGGCCTGAATGATAGTAGGTGTTGGATAGAAAAGCGCCGGCTCTTCTGTACCAGAAATGCGTCCGCATAAAAATCCTTCCAGATAGTCGGGAAGATGAGCAAATCCAACCGAAGTCCGACCTGAACATTCTGCATCGATAGTTGCTTCAGCAAGAGAAATCGCCACCGCCATGCTTGCTCCAGCAGCAACACATACGCGAATAGCGAATTCCCTTGCACTATTAAGATCGTATCGCATGGGCTATAATCCTGAAACTCGAATGAATTTGTGGCTTTAATAGGGTGGGCAAGATTGCGAACGGTCCGGTCTAATCACTGTTTTCTTGTTTCCCTTCAGCATTTTGTCACGCTCCCGGTCTAACGTTCTCTTTGAAACGCGCAAACCATTTCTCATAATTATATCATAAATAAATATTGGCCTAGACAAGCCATTGAAACCTAATTTCGTCATGTTTAACTACTAGTATCAGCTCTCAAAAGGAGCATGTTTTTGTCCCTGTACACAATGATATTATTTTTTTTCGTAAAAAAGCACTGGAGGACCCGGCACTGGAGGTGATCGTGGTCGCTATCGATCATGGGGGTGACGACCGCAACCATGAATATAACTTTACGATCAATGCGGAGTACAACTTCGGGGGCAAGGGTGCGGCGTATGCGGATTTCCTGGCGGAGACACTTAAACCCTATATCGACAGCCACTACAGGACGCTTCCTGAAGCGGAATTTACGACCATTGCTGGAAGTTCGTTTGGTGCTTACGTCTCGTTGTATACGGCTATTCGCTATCCGGATCAGTTTGGCCGTGTGGGCGGGATTTCCTTTGTTATGTGGCACGACAGTGGCGGGATCATCCAATTGATTCAAGAGTCGGACCTCTCCCCTGTGCTTCGCGTCTATCTAAGCATTGGAGAACTGGAAACCGACAATCCCGACTTCAATCGGCTTGCCTGCGAGCACGTCGCATTGGTACACCAGACCTTGATAGCATCAGGGGTTCCCGAGAAGCAGATTCGATTCGATATAATTCCTGGCGGAACACATCACGAATCCACGTGGAGCGTGCTGTTTCCTGAAGTACATCGATGGCTGCAGCAGCCATAGGATGGATATGCGTAAGAGGAAACTGCAGAAGCCGCTTATTACGACTTATTTTGCTGAGGAAGGTAATTTGCCCGTTTTGGCCGACTCGGAGAAATAAATCATCTCAACAGGTGAGATGGGCTTTGGTCTCACTTGCCTCACCTTTTGCTCTAATAAGTCATCTTGAGTTTCACCTGAGCAGTCCCGTCGATACCTGCCCTCCTCCAACTTCATGTCGATAAAATCGACGACCTGCTGCAGCGAGTTGATCTGGCTGACCATATTATCCCGATGGCTCCTTAAAAGTTCCACCAGCTCGGGATATTCCGCGGGATCGGTATCGGCGGAGATTGCCAGAAAAGGGCGCATTTGCTCTAGCGGCATCCCCGTTTTTTTCAGGCATGGTATCAGCCGGATCGTATGGATATCCTCCTCCCGGTAGATGCGATGCCCGTTGTCCTTCCGCTCTGCACGAGGCAGCAGCGCAATCTTTTCGTAATAACGGATCGTATCCTCCGTAATTCCGGTTAACTCGGCGGTTTGCTTTATTGTGTAGAATCGCTCTTCCTTCATCCTGTTCCCTCCTGAGGCTTGTGTTTCTGTGCATTATACATCCTGGTGCTGGCTCCAAGTCAAGTTTCTAATTCTTTAGAAAAAAACTTGGTTTCGCGCCTTGACTTGGAGTCGACTTCAACTTGTAGAGTGTGAGCTATCAGGGCAAATACCCTGGAGATCAGGAGGAGATGCACAATGAACAAGAATCCACGTGAACATATCGCATTAATTACAGGTGCAAGCGCCGGGATCGGGTTGGAATTAACACGAAAGTTGCTGTCAGAGGACTGGCAGGTGATTGCTTTGAACCGTTCCGACTTTCCGGCGGAGGATGTGAGCATCCAACATGCAATAAAGAGTGGATCACTTCGACTTTATAAAACAGATGATCTTGCCGATTATGCCAGCTTGAGAGGTACTTTGGAAGAGATTAATCGCAAGGAGCAGCGAATTGATATTTTGTTCAATAACGCCGGAGGGTCCTTTCCCGAGCTGAGTTATTCGAAACAAGGACGCGAGAAGCATTATGAGCTGTTGACGGTCGTTCCGTATATTATTCTGATGGAGTTGAAGGAACTCCTAAAAGCGGGTCGCTTAAAAACGGTGATCAACACCTCATCTTCAGCGCTAAAATTTACTAAAGAGTTCACTATCGATATCATGGAACGTCCCAAAACCTTCCGCAAGCTGCTTGGTCCTTACGCGACATCAAAGCTGGCTCTTTCACTCTGGACTCAGGGCATCGCGGCGCAGCTTGCCAAGGATGACATCAAGATTCGCAGCGTTGACCCAGGTAGCAATAATACGCTAAGAAAAGGAAAACAATCCGGATTGCCCTTTTTGATTGAAATATTAATGAAGCTATTTTTCTCCCCTCCTACTCACGGCGCGAACAAGCTGTATGAAGGAGCTTTAGGGGAACACCACAATAAAACTGGCGTGTATTTGCTGAAAGGCCAGGTTGCGGAATTAAAATTCAAAGACCAGGCATCAAACGTTTTGGAAAGAATTCAAGCGGTTTATGAACACGAATTTTTACAAGGTAACTTTTAAGTTAGTTGAACAGAGGCAGCTGATCTCGTAAACGGCAGCTTCTGCGCCAGCAGTCCGCTGATCTTGCCCGTTATCCCAATGATGAACACATCCATACCCTGGATTCACAGCTTGTGCATCAGTATTTTTCAGGAAAATCTCAGGATGCAAGAAGGCACAACCTCATTTACTTACCTGTCCTTCTCTTCTCGGCTTCTGGATAACGGTCGCCAACAATTTGGATCTTGCCAATCTCATCATTGATTACCCTCACCTCCTGTTCAGTGAAGACGATATCGCTTGCTGCAATATTTTCGGAGATTCTATTAACGTTGGTTGTCCCTGGAATAGGTACGATATATGGCTTTTGGGCAAGAATCCATGCGAGTGCTACTTGCGCTGTGGTTACATTTTTCATCTCAGCCACTTTATTCAAATAATCAACAATCACCTGATTTGCTTCCATCGCTTCTTTAGTAAACCGCGGGAGCTCCCCCCGGTTGTCGTTCTCGGTGAAAGAAGCGTTCTTATCTATTTTTCCGGTAAGAAATCCACGACCAAGAGGACTATAGGCTACCAAACCGATTCCCAATTCTTCGAGTACGGGGAATATGTCCCTTTCTGTTTCCCGCCACCAAATCGAGTATTCACTCTCCACTGCCGTCAGCGGTTCAACGCAATGCGCCCGACGAATCGTTTCAGCGCCCGCCTCCGACAACCCCCAATGGAGGATCTTCCCGTCTTTTTTCAACTGCTGCATGGTCAACGCCACTTCTTCAATGGGAACCTTTGGATCTACGCGATGAATGTAGTACAAATCGATATAATCCGTTTGTAATCTTTTTAAGGACCCTTCCACCGAATGGACAATGGATTCTGGCCGGCTGTCCAGCTCATTGGTTAAGCCAGTGATCTTAAAGCCTCCTTTCGTTGCAATCTGTACCTTACTCCGTTGCCCTGCGAGCGCCTCCCCAACAAGCTCCTCATTTGTGTAAGGACCATAAACTTCCGCTGTATCCAACATCGTAATGCCCGAATCAATAGCTGAGTGTATAACGGAAATCATCTCGCGACGGTCTTTTGCCGGTCCCCGATGATGGTTTAATCCCATACATCCAAATCCAACTTCCGAGGTCTCCAAACCGTTTTTGCCCAGATTCCTTTTCTTCATAATCATTTCCTTTCTTAACCGTTTTTTTCAAGTCCACAATTTTGTGTATGTTATATACCCATAGTAATTTTCTGCGCGAAAAATTTCAAATGCCTATGATGAATGTTTTATCATGCCTATTATGTATCGTATAATCATCAGGAAACCCTCCATCAGATGAAATATGAAAGGATGATATGAAAAATGGATATTCGTGTGTTTAAGTATTTTTTGACGGTGGCTAAAGTTGGAAACATAACAAAAGCAGCAGAAATCCTTCATGTTACACAGCCTACCCTAAGCAGGCAGCTGATGGACCTTGAAGAAGAATTGGGGACTCGTTTATTTATACGCGGCAAAAGACAGATCACACTAACCAATAGCGGTCTTTTGTTTCAACAAAGAGTCAAAGAAATGGTTTCTCTCTTAGATAAGACAGAAAGAGATCTGGCAGAACAAAAAGATTTGATTGGTGGAGTGGTTTCTGTTGGTTGTGTAGAGTCCACGGTATCAAGAACTTTGCCAGAATGGTTAGAGAAATTTTCGAATCAGCACCCTAGGGTGCAATATGAATTGTATAGTGCAGATGGAGATGACATTCGGGAGAAACTTGACCGAGGAAATGTAGATATCGGAATTCTATTGGAACCGATTGAAACCGCTAAATATGACTATATTCGATTGCCTCATCAGGAAAAGTGGGGGATTCTGATGAGACGTGATGATCCTCTAGCCGAAAAAAAGTCTGTTAGTATCCAAGATATCCTTTCCTTACCCTTGATTGTACCCCGACGTACCATTGTACAGAATGAAATTACAAGCTGGCTTGGTGTTGAGGAGGATAACCTTTGTATTATTGCATCACATAATTTATTGACGAATGCTATGCTGTTGGTGGAAAGGAAACTTGGATATGCAATATGTGTGGGTGGAGCCTATACAATCCGGGAAAGCAGCAGCACTTGTTTTGTTCCTTTTGAACCTGAACGAATTACTACCCATGTCATCGCTTGGAACAAGAATAAGATTTTCAGCCCAGCTACTGCACACTTTATTCAATTTATAAAGGAAACCTATCATTCGTGATATTCATCCCTGATCTATTAGATATCCACTGGGTTCACGGTCATTTCGAGAGTTTGTTTCTTGAATGGTTACCAGTCTGACTCACCCATATTTGCTTGTATCACGTCCTCCCAATTGGTATTAAGCATCATCTCGGAAGAATCCCCATGAAATGCCTTCATGGCTTCCTGATCATCAAGCAGCTGATATCTCATCCAAGCCGTCAAGTACCCCCTATGATTGCCACCATTGCCTTCAATCGCTGTATGAGCTGCACCTTTGGCCATCCCCATCATCACTGGCGTGCTTGCGTTCGTACTGTGCAAGGCTAATTGATTCGTTGATACCGGCGAGATTAGAAAATCTCGTGTACCGCCCATAATGAAGAAAGGAACGGTAATACGCGATGTATCGTACACATCTTCCGGATCACAATGCTTCAAATCCGGGAGAGCGATGGATACAACCGTCTTAATCAACGATCCGCTTTTATAGTTGGTATGAGCATTAATGACCCCCGTAGACCCTTGAGAATGTCCAGCCGCACCAATATGTTCTATTTGTACTTTTTGATAAAACAAGCTGTTTGCTCGTTCGTTTTCATGTTTCAAATAATCAATTGCCCCCACAATTTCTTTGCCTGTTCCTGTTGTCTTGCTATAGGAATCGATTACAATGAATCCCCAGCTTGCTAGATGAGTGAAGAGCTCATCATAACGATCTGGCGTAGCATCTGTTCCATTTCCCCATGAAATAATAGGATAGGTTTCGTCTCCTTGAAATGCGGGGTAGTATACTCTAAATAAAGCCTCCCCGCTCGAACTCTTCACTTCTTCCAACTTTACAGAATGGCTTCCTTGCTGTGCATATCGCTGCTCAATGCTTCCTTCTGCCAGTTCGGGTACATTGGAATGAATGATGATTTGCATGAAAATGGTTATTGAAACTGCAACGATAAGAACTAAAGTTGATACCCATAACATCCACTTTCGTTTTTTCAACACCGGCATAGACGTGACCTCTACGATAGTCTATAGACTTCTCTATCGTGTTCTCTGTTAAAATATGAAACTGAAAGGATATACGAAAAAAGAGGTAGTTATGTTTCGTTATACGTGAATTTCTTTTATTCACAACGTTTCATGCTGGTTTAAGTTATACAACTCGGATGCAGTGTGCGCACTCCTCCCTGTGTGCACGCTGCTTGGTTCAGGGCATGCTTGGATGACTGGTTGACCATATGTCTAATCGATCTTGGCAGGATACATATGCTCTATAAGAAAGTTCATTATTCGTTGAGCCACACAAGTTCTTGTCCGGTCGAAGACAGAATTTGTACCCAGTAAAACAAAAAAAGCCGCTTGAATAGCGACTTTTAATGAGACCATTTATGTCATCTGCGTCTTTATTTCTGTTGTCGCTTGCCCGATCATTCCTGCTCCTCAGTGGCTCTCAAGATCACAGTAATCGCCTCTGCCCGGGTAGCCTGGGATTTCGGTTTCAACATGTTGTTAGGGTAGCCGGTTATGATTCCATACGCTGTCGCCATCATGACCGCATCATGTGCCCATGTGGAAATCTTGTCCTGATCGGCAAAGCTTCTATTCGTAATCGTTTGATTAATACGCAAAGCATTAACCACCATCACGGCCATTTGCTCGCGGGTAATGAAGTCATCGGGAGCGAAGGTACGCTGATCGTATCCCTGAATAATCCCGTTTGAATACGCAGCAGAAACGGCTTGCTTCGCCCAATGATCCGCCATATCATCAAATGTGTTGCTTCCATCACTTGTGAGACCCAGCGCTCGCACCAGCATCGCAGTGAATTCAGCACGGCTAATCGTACGATCAGGCTTGAAGCTGCCGTCGATATAACCGTTCACAATGCCTGTTCCTGCAAGTTTCTCGATGTTCTTCTCCGCCCAGTGACCTTGGATATCTGTAAACGCAGCCCCGATTCCAGGCTCCTGGACGATCTTTCTCTCGACGACTGCAAATGTGCTAAAATGGTCGGTCGTACCGCTTACCGTTCCTGCCAGCCAATCAACGACGACGTTATCTAGTTCTACCCACTCTTTCAGATCTTCGTTGAACTGATAGAGTCGGAGTTCATCGCTGTCTTTACGACTGGAGTCCACGTCAAATTTCAAACTGATCGTTACGTCTTCATCAAATTTCCCTGATACATCTTTCTTCAACTCAATAACTTTACTTACCCATCGTTCACCCTCTCTTAGAGGAGGGACAGCCTGAAGGGTTAGTTGATGTATGGATACATAAAACGGTCGTTTCAGAGCTTTGGCAGGGATTCGGACTTGCCCACCATCAAAAACAATCGTTCTGCCCTCCGCGCCTACCAGAAAGCTGTTGCTCGGGAGCGATGGTACATTGGTTTCGTGCGTTGGATTGGTTTCGTTTGCTTCATCAATCCTCTTGGTGATCAAACGATACCGGCTGGAAGTCAGATTACTTGCATTGCCCGCTTGATCACGGGCTCTGACATGCAAGTACCAATCACCCTCCACCCCGTTCTTACCAAGCACGGCCCCGTCCACAAACGACATCCAGCCAGCGGTTGGCGCAGACATATCGGTCGTCCAGACATATTCCAATGAGGATGCATCTGGCCTGCTTCCTGTGTCAGTCACCGTGACGGTCGGTGTTACCGCTGCCGTCTGTATTTCACTGCCATTTGGATGGATGGTGATTGTCGGTGGTGTTCGATCGATCTTCACCAGGATCGTCAGGGAGAGCGTATCCCCCGCAGCGTTGGATACCTGAAACAGGATGGTATGCTCACCTTCGTTCGATATTTCAAGATTTCCTTTATTGTCATACGGTTGTAAGGCGCCTCCATTCAGTGAATAGGTAAGACCATTAATTCCGCTGACTCCCGATTCGGCATATACGCTCACGATGACATTTGCCGTGCTCCATTCGCCGCTTACATATTCGCTTCCATCTGTTTTTACAAGTGTTGGCGTTAGCGTGATTCCTGTCGTGCTTATGTTGACCGTCCGTTGTTCGACCGCTTCATTATCTGCTGTATCAACGGCTTTGAAAGTTATCCGATGAACGCCGTCATCTTGTAAGACGATATCCGATACATAAGGACTCCATGTCACTTCGTCATCCAGAGAATAGGTAAACGAAGTCACGCCGCGCTCATCCGATGCTTCGGCGCTTACGCTCACTGCTTGGTCGCTCCATGAACCATCGACATACTCCCTTCCATCCGCAGTGGTCATCGTAATGACGATAGATGGCGGCGTATGATCAGCCGGAACCATCCAGACGATCTCGACATCCGTAACACCAAGCAACGCATGGTTAGCAGCGTCGGTTATATTTCCGGCTGCCATATCGTAGGAGAGTTGCACGCGCTCGTTTTCTTCGAACACTTGATCCACGCTAAAGACAAGCTCCTTCGTGCCCATTCCATCAACACCAGTGATGGTTGTGGAGTTGCCGTTAGCCGTAATCGCGATCCCCGCAGCATCCGTTAGTCGGACATCTTCATCGAAGGTTACGATGACCCGGTTCGGATGATCACTTTCGATCTTCGCGCTGACGATCGTTGGTGGGGCAGCATCCCATTCGAGATTGCTTGTGATCCCTTGCAGGACGGGGTACATCTTCCCTTCTTGCAGCAACCAAGTTGCCCCGAAATCCCATTCGCTACCATAGGCGGAGTACTGCTTCATGTTCGACGTCTTTTGCGGTTCCCCTTTGCCTGTATCGGACTGACCTGACGTTTCCAGATTATAGAGGCTGGCGGTAATCGTGTCGAATTTCCGTCCCACCAGACCACCGACTTCGTTACTGCCTTTAACCTGACCAGCAGCGTAAGTCGTACCGATCTTACCGACATTCCGTCCCACCAGTCCGCCGACTTCGGCGCGACCACTAACGGAACCTGTAGCGTACGCATTATGTACCTGACCACGCTCATTGCGCCCCACCAGTCCGCCAACAAAATCCATACCGGTAACATGACTTGCGGCGAATGACCGGTTAATCTCTCCCCCCGTATCCAGATGTCCTACCAATCCGCCAACATTGAATTGACCATTAATTGTTGCACTTGAACTGGAACCTGTAAGCTTGCCATAGTGATTTCCAACCAATCCCCCAGTCATGCTGGTTCCGGTAACACTCCCTGTTGCATGAACCTGCGTGATTTGACTGCCAGAATCGGTCTCTCCTGCCAGCATGCCTGTATAACTGTCTCCGGAGATGAATCCGCTCTTCAAATCCAGATCCCGAACCTCACCACCGGAAATATGGCCGAACAACCCAACATTCGATAAACCGTTTCGATGGATATAAAGACCCGTAATAGCATGACCTTGGCCGTCGAGTGTGCCCGTGAAAGAGGTGCTCCTGCTGCCAATCGGTTCAAAACCATACCCATGACCTGCACCCGTCGCCCACATATCAGAGCGAGAGTCGTCCTCGAATGTCGCTTCGAAATCAATATTCTTCGACAAGGTATACTGTGCTGACAAATCCAGTTCCATCAATTGCAGCTGATGGGAATTCTGGATGACGGTCGACCATTCCGTCCGCAGAAACGGCCGTGTGGAGTCTTCGACCATAAACCAATCATTCGTGAAATCCCAGTCCGGATAGCTGGTTTGGATAAGCGCCTGTTCTGTAGTGAGAGGGGTAGCTGCGCATTTATTATATGTATCGTTTCCGCAGGCGCTGTTTAAACCGACCGTTTCGGTATCCCAGAAGCTGCTGCTTATTTCTCCGCTATTGTCCCCAACCAATCCACCGACAATATGGTTGCTCCCGTTGACATAACCCGTGGCATAAGAATGACTTATCAAGCCGTGGCTCGTGCTGCCCACCAATCCTCCTATGCCACTCCGCCCACTGACGGCGCCAGTGGCATAGGAGTTGCGAATGGATGCGGAAATATTAAACCCGACTAGTCCGCCCACATGTTCTGCGCTGCCGCTAACGGCCCCAGCGGCGTATGAGCGGATGATCTCTCCACCTTCATTGTCTCCTACTAATCCCCCGATGATAGACGTACCGGAGATGGTACCGGTAGCGTAGGAATTACTCACCTTCCCGTCATTGCGTCCTACCAAACCGCCAACATAAGTGACGCCACTTACATCACCGGTGCTGTAAGAAAAGGTGATTTCACCGTCAATGCCATTGTAGCCTGCCACCCCTCCGACGATGCCCTCATTGCTGCTAACCGTTCCTGTAACAAAGGACCGGTCCACCCTGCCATAGTTGCGCCCCGTCAGCCCGCCTACATCGAGTTTTCCTGTGATTGAACCTCCTTCGAGAGCGACATCCTGCAACACCCCGCTGGAACCCATAACCCCGAACAGACCGGCAACATCAGCATGTGGACGATGTATGGTTAGATTGCGAATCACATATCCCGCTCCGTCGAGTGAGCCGTTAAACTCGCTATGGATAATTCCAACGGTGCCGATAGGTATAAATCCTTCCCCATTGTTCCAGCTTGCCGTATCCGAAGCATCGATATCTGCCCCTAATCTGTAATGAGCGTCTAGGTCATTACGCACGGCGTTCAATTGATCTAATGTGGTGATGATGTATGGATTACCCGCAGACCCGTCTCCTGACATGCCGACCTGCAAGTAGCCAAATGCCTGAAACGGGAAAGTTCCTAACCATAGCACAAAAACCATTAAAATACAGAAGATGCGTCTCATTTCATCTTTTCTTCCTTTCATTATTTTCGATAGCCACGATCCGTAGTATATTCGATTTCCCGGTCATGCGAATCTAACCCCGGTTATAGTCTTGGTTATAGTCGAACCAATGAAATAACCCGCCGGTTGGCGGGTCTTCTGCTAAATCCTCTAGGCTAGCCTTGAATTTCTTTGCCTCGTTTAATGGCCTCTACTCGGTTCTTCGCCTGCAGCTTGCTGTAAATGCGATTGATGTGCGCTTTCAAGGTCCCCATGCCGAAGCCGAGCGCGGCAACAATCGCCTGATTGTCCATCCCTTCTTCCATGTAACGAAAAACCGCATATTCTCGTGGTGTCAGAAGGTTCTCCAATGTGACTTTGCCTTGTTCCGGCGATTCGGCAGTTCCTCCGAAACCAGAGAGAATCCTTCGCACATACGATAGTGAAGGTGCATTTTTATCTCTAATGCTCCCTCTCTGGCGATGCTGAACATAATCCGTAAGCAGCTCTGCAACCCGACTGCCTTTATCGACGAACACACGGATATAATCATCGGGTTCCGCGAATTTCAATGCTTCTTCCAATTTAAGCAGTGCTTGCTGCGATTTACCCTCAAGTCGCAGCATCATTGCCTGGAGTACTTGTATGTCCAAGGCATCCATCGGGCGATGGCCTTTTACCGCGATGGGCAGCAACCTCTCAGATAAAGCCCAGGCTTCCCTTGCGTTTCCACTCTCCATCAACACGCTAACGAGGAAGATATAGACGAATAACTGATATACGGATACCGGATCATCTGCCGCTAGTCTGTAGCGATTCTTCCATTCATCAGCAGCTGACAGATCCCCTGCATTCAGCCGCATACGTGCCATCTCCAAATCGAGCAGGATAAGAGCAGCCTTGGCCTCGTCCTCGAGCGCTCTCCGATAAGCTTCTTCCAACCATTTTTCAGCCTGGGAGATATCCTGCCTGGATTGGCTGATACGGGAAAGGAACAGACTTGCCGGAACGTATACCTTCTCTGGTTGATAATGCGCCTGGCTTCGGCCTTGCAATCCCAACCTAAAGTAATCCTCCGCCTGCTTCAGTTCATTGCGTTCGTAAAGCAACTCTCCGTAACAGACCACAACCGAATCCTGCAGACCCATCGGCTTCATGAATTCGATCATACTCAAAAAGAAAGTATCGGAGAGGCCTCGAGGCAAATGCTGACCACGTTTACCATTATATGACCTGTAAATGGACGGAGCCAGTGGCATATGAGGGGATGCAAAGATCAGATCCGTTCCCGTAGGACTATATTGAAGAGAAAGTCGGATGTACTCCAGTCCTTTAATCATGTCCATATCATATTGGGTCGCTTTAAAGTTTCTTACATAATACAGATATCCCAAATAACGATGATTCTCTTCCTTAGTCCAGCTTGCCGAGGAAGCATCATAATGCTGCTCAGCCAGCTGCAGATACCGCTCCGCCAGTTCAAGTTCTTGAGCCCACAACAATGAAAAAATATACGAAAAATAAAGGTACGGATGCCGCATAAGCAGCTCCTCGGGGATGGCCGACAACCAGTCCCTCATGGTAGAGAATTCTCTGCGAATCATCAAGCTTCTCATCTGTTCCAATAATCGGATAACGTCTGTATAACACGCTCCGGCTAAATAGTAATCTACCGCTTCTTCGTGCATTTCCTGCGATTCGCACCATGCGGCAGCTGCCCGGAATAGCGCAGCTGTCTTTGCGGGGTCAAGGCGCTGCTGGTGCTTCAGGAGAAACTCGCCGAACAGATGGTGAAGCCGGAACCAATTCTTCTCCTCATCTAGCGGTATGAGGAATAAGTTGAGTTTGGCCAATTCCGCCAGTTTCACTGCACCATCCTCTCCGGCAACAGCTTGACATAATGGCCCATTCATCCGCTGCAAAATGGAGACGTTCAGCAGAAATTGCCGCAGCGGCTCACCCAGCGACTCAAACACTTCCTCCAATAAAAACGACTCGACGCGTTCATGGCTGGATTGTATATGTTTGGAAGAACCGGCCCACTCATCGGCACGCAAAGACAACGAGATCAGCTTAATGCCCGTTACCCAGCCTTCGGTTTGGTATAGTATGCCTTCGATCTGCTCCCTCTGCAGCTCTTTCTTCTCAACGTCTTGGAACAATTTCAGCGTCTCCTGCAAATCGAAGCATAACTGTTGAGTTGTGATTTCATGGATCCAGTTCCGGCTGATCCATCTCGATTTCAGGAATCCATGGATACTTCGGCTTGCAAAGCATAGATGAACGGAGGAAGGTAAGTATTCCAGAAAATAAGAGACGGACTCCAAGATATCCGCATTATGAATGACATGCCAATCATCCAGTATCAGGACAAGTGTCTCATTCAACTCGTTCAATTCATTTAACAAAGCGACGATAAATGGTTCGTATTGACCCGGACTTAGCGCTGCCGATGTGGTATGAAGGGAATCGGTCACCCCCCTCGCCTGCTCGATCGCCTTCGTAACGTAGTTCCAGAAACGGATGAGATCATTATCCTTGCTATCAAGCGATAACCATCCGACTGGTACCTCTAAATGCCTGGTCCAATCACTGAGCAGTGTGGTTTTACCGTAACCGGCCGGAGCCGTCACGAAAGCAGCCTTGTGCTTTAATCCTTCATGCAATTGCGCCAATAGCCGTGGACGCGGGACAGATTGGTAGAGGGATTGGGGTCGATTTAATTTAGATGCCAGCAGAAATGGGATTTCATTGTTCTCGTATACCATATTCCCTCTTTTCAAAAGGCCTCTCTGGGCCATATCTTCGGATTTGTCCATCAAAATTCTGGAGTTACATTCAGAATATCGTAAATGGAGCCGTTTTGCATCAGAAACTGAATAGATCTGTCTCACTGGGTCTGCAATGCGGGGTGAATCCTTTCCTCATGGCAACATCATCCATGGATGAACCCAAAAACCATTAGCCTTCAAAGACGTCCTTTGGTCTGGTTACCCGAAAATGCACCTGAATGTGCAGTTTCTGTGGGTGCCATTTGGAAAAAGGGATGATCGTTCTCCGAGGTATCCAAACTATATTCTTAACTTCGTTCAGAATAGATAGCCAAATCGCCATGAAAAAAAGCCCGCCGCTCTTTGCAAGCGACGGGCTTCCTGCTCTTCTAAGACCTGAGTTTAAGGTTGCAGCTGCCAGAGCGCGGGCACGTTGCTCGGCTCCCATCCCGGCAAGGAGGTATGGGCCTGGAGGCATTTGTACACCTTGCCGTCATAGGATACGAGTGTATTGGCTGCATAAGCTGTATTTGCTGCCCATGGCGTTGCACTCGGACCGTTAGGCGTTGTAACTGTTACGGCATTGCTGTTGCCAGATTCGTTGTTCGACGGGTCGTAAGCGCGGACCGTGAACGTATATTGCGTGTTCGGCGACAAACCGGTAACGACCTTCTCGGTTGCTGTTCCTGTGACGGTAGCTATTACTGTGCTGCCGTTGTAAATTCGGTAACCAGCAATGCCCGAAGCATCAGTGGATGCATTCCACATCAACGTGACTGACGTTGACGTCGGGGTGCCCATCACATGCAGGCCGGTCGGATTGGTCGGCGGTGTCACGTCAACCGGGAGCTGCGTGGTCGTAAACTGGACCCCATTGCTGGAAGGCGACCGATTGCCGGAAGCATCAAACGCCTTCACAGTGAGGTTATAATTCGTGCCTGCCAATAGGTTGGTAAGATTGGCGGTTGTCTGATTGCCAGGCAGAGTGGCAATGACATTAGCGCCGTTGTACACCTCATAACCCGTGACGCCATTGTTGTCCGTCGAGGCCCCCCAAGTCAGCGTGGCCGTCGTTGTGCCAACGTTGCTGACGGCCAAATTGGTTGGCACCGTTGGTGCAATGCTGTCGCCAGCACCGAATTGGGCATCGATGACGATATACCAGGCATTTTGGGTATCCGCGATATCCCACACGCCGAGGATGACATGGTAACCATCTCTTTGCGGTACGTTGCAGGTATGGGTTAACGTGGCTGGCGGCTGCTGGCCATTCCCGTTAATCGTGCAGAACGGAGTCAGATCAAACTGGGCGCGGGTCAACGGAGCATTGGGATTCCAATCCGGCTTGGTGATGAAATAACGGTAGCTTGTCGTGGCATGGCGAGCGGTAAAAATCCAAGTAAAGTTCTTCGTGCCGCTCGTCATGTTTACCTTGTTCCAGCGCGTAGCTGATTGCTGGTCAAGCGGAGCGAAGCCGGCAAGGCCAGCGCTGGCGATTTTGCCATCAGGCGGTCCGGCAGCAGGAAAACCTTTCGGCCCCTCCAGGCTCTGCGGCTCATAGACGATCGAGCCGCAGTTGGTATTCAATCCATTTTTACACTGAATCGCGCGGCTGGCCGGATCATTAATATATCCGTGGGCTGACACGGTCTTCGAGAACGCGAACATACAAGCGAATACGAGCAGCAATCCGCCGCCAATCAGCATGAATCGCAGGATGAAACGGGAATCCAATCGGGTTTGAAACATCATCACATTACCTCCCATGATTTGGTTTGGTCATGATGTGCCTTTCGTTTTTCGACACTATCTTTGCCGCGAAGCGTGTGAGAGTGCCTCCTCTCTTGAATATAATCCTGCCAAAGCTGTGCACAACCGTTTATTTGTGGGCATCCGCTCCTTTTTAAGCCGATTTATATAAACTCCTTAGAGCTTATATACTCGTAAAAAGTCATGAAAACAATACCTCATCGCAATTGTGTGAAGCGTAATAAGCGGGTTCGCAATCTTCGTGAGTAGGAGAAATCAAGCGTGAGCAGCTCTGCTCTGCTATATAGAATCAGCTATGTAAACTGCTGATGAATGCTGATATTCATAGTACGCATTTATGAGAGATCAACACCGAGCAAGCACACCTGTTGGCAAAAGCATGGAGGGGTATGGAGTCATGTCTAAATATGGAGGAATCTATATAGACTGGCATAATAGAAGAGTTTCGTCACAATGGATCGTGTTAGCGGAGTGTCATGAACCAAGTGAAGTTGATGTATCGGTCAGAAAAAATTGAAAGATATATTACCAGTAATTGGATGTGTTAATTATTGAACAATAACCTTTTATTGTCAAGGGAGTAATTTATCCACTCTTTGCTCGCGCCTGGCTTCGCCAGACATTAAACTAGTGGAGCAGCAGCATACAGTTCATCTTTATATGTCATATCCGAACCAGGTCCCCGATATCAGCTATCAAAACAAAGGCTATATCATTATTTTGCTCATTATAAAATCGATTTGTCTTTCATCACCCATGTGAAAAGTATGAGTTCCTGTTTGAACAAAACCCATTTTCTCGTAAAAAGCAATCGCATTTTTATTTTTTTCCCATACGCCTAGCCAAAGTTTCTTTTTATTACTTTCTACTGCAATATCCTTAGCTTGATTCAGCAAATATTTGCCAAGCCCATGTTTTTGAAATTTACTCTTTATATAAATCCTTTCAATTTCAAGTGATTCATCTCCCATTTCTTCGGACTGCTCATCATTGGTGTTGACCTTTAAATATCCTGCAACTTCATTATTAAAATATACAAAAAAGAATTGCGAAAACTTATTGGATAATTCTTTTTCTATTTGTTCTAGGTTAAAAGCTCTTTCCAGATAGGCATTTATATTTCCTGGTGAGTTCTGATCCTTAAATGTTTCATTAAACGTTTCATAACCAATTTCTTGAAGTTGACGCGAATCCTCAAGCGTGCACTTTTTTATAATTATTGTCATTTGATCATGTAGCTCCTTTTTATGGAATCAATAACTTCGTTCGTTTCCCTTTTTTACAAATTCCCAGTCTCTTTCTACATTTTTTCTTATTCTTTGAAGAAGATTAAAAATGGTTTCTACTTCCTGTGCGGAAAGCCCCTCCAATGCAACACGATTGGAATAATCATTTTCTCTTTTTAAAAAAGGGTAGACTCGTTCCCCTTTGTCTGTTGGATAGAGGTTCTTAATTTTTTTGTTAAGGGTATCGTCTTTTTTTTCAACAAATCCTTTAATTTCAAGCTTCTGAATAGCACGGGCAGCCGTTGTTCTATCAACCTTTATCATCTCTGCTAACTTTTCTTGAATGATTCCTGGGTTTTCACATATGCGCACAAGATACAAATACTGCCCTTTGGTAAGATCATACTCTTTAAATTCTATATTACTTATGGAGTCTAATGCCCTGGCTATGATTCCAATCTCACGAAGAATCTCCTTCATAATTAACTCCTTGTTCTATATTTTTGTTGCAAATTCAATAAAATAGCTAGAATTCATTCTACTTCAATATTGTTGCATTTGCAATAATATTATTTATGATAAACCAGGCTCGTGGCCTATCGCCATAACAAAACCGGCTGTATGGCTACAGCCGGCTCTCTGCTAAATCAGGTGCGGTTATTTATAAGTGTGCTCGATACTATTGTGCTGGTGAGGGTGCTGGTGATGGTAAGGGTATGCTCTGCGCCGTTTCGATCTGCTGTATATCGACGCGGAACTGTTCCTGCACGTTGAAGGGATGATACAATCCCTTGGCAATCGCATAATGGGTGATCTTCTCATGCGTATCGATTGCCTGTTCCAATTGGCGTTCCAGAACACCCTTGATTTCCGGTGTGACGCATTCCGTTACGGCCATCGCCAAATTCCGGACGCCGCTCTTGGCCGTGGCCAAAAAGTCCATGGCGATTACATCATCCGTCATTTTGTTCATGCCCGTCATGTACTCCAGTACAGGATTCATTGCAATGCCTCCTTTCCTTTGGTCAGGATCGCAGCGAGCTCGGACAGCTGATCGGATGACATGGCGGCATCCTGCTGAAGAATAAGCTTCAGTTCGGGGTCCGTGACCAGCGCCTGCATCGTCTTGGACTTCGTCATGCAGACCGTCTTGAAGGCAGCAATCTCATGCACCTCCAAGACTTCATGCATTGCATACGTTGGATTCATCTAGAAGTTCACTCCCTCGTTTAGTCAGCTCTTCACGGCTTTAAAATAACTTTGATGCAGTTATCCGTCTTCGTATCAAACAATTCGTAGCCGCGCTTGGCCTCGCTAAGCGGAATCACATGCGTAATGATATCGGCCACGTTGACCTTCCCTGTCGTCACCAGTTCATACATGTAAGGCATATAATGAATGACCGGTGCTTGTCCGGAGCGAATGGCTATATTGCGCTGCATGATATCTCCCAGCGGAAATCCGTTGTAGCGTCCGCCGTATACGCCGGTAATTTGAATGGTCCCACCCTTGCGAACCGCTTGGGAAGCAATAATCAGAGCGCTCATGGTCCCTCCTTGCAGCTTCAGACCACTCGCCAGGTACTCGAGGTCGCTCATCTTTCCGTCCATGCCCACCGCATCGATGACTACGTCCGCTCCGCCCTTGGTGATTTCCTTCAGGTAGCTGCCGACATTTTCATGATGCTCGAAATTAACGGTTTCAACGTTATTGTTCTTTTTGGCATGCTGCAGCCGGTAATCCACATAGTCGACCGCGATAACCCGCTTCGCGCCTTTAAACCAGCAGAACTTTTGAGCAAGCAGTCCGACCGGACCGCAGCCAAGCACGATCACCGTATCGCCCTGTTTCACGCCCGCATTATCAACGCTCCAAAAAGCGGTTGTCATCGCATCGGCGATCAAAGCAAGGCTTTCATCCGGCTGCTCATTGCTTTCCGGAATTTTAAAATGCGTGAAATTGGCAAACGGAACCCGCAAGTATTCGGCCTGCCCGCCAGGAAACCCACCGGTCGTTCCCGAGTAACCGAAATACGCTCCCATATCTCCGTTATCATTGGAATTGTCGCACTGGCTCTCCAGATGATTTTTACAGTAAAAGCATTCGCCACAAGCAATATTGAACGGGATAATAACGCGGTCGCCCTTTTTCAGCTTGGTGACTTCGGGCCCCACTTCTTCTACGATCCCCATCGGCTCATGCCCTATGACGTAATCCTCCTGAAGGTTGGGAATCATGCCGTGAATCAGATGCAAATCGGAGCCGCAAATGGCGGTGCTGGTCAGCTTGACAATCATGTCGTCCGGCTTTTGGATTTTCGGATCGGGAACGTCTTTGACAACGACATTCTTAACTCCTTGGTACGTCACTGCTTTCATCATGCTTGGCTTTCCCCCTTATGCTCATCCGGCGTCCTGTCAAACATCCCTTTGCGCGACGTATCTCCCGGAAACAGGTTCATTCCGGCAATCATGGCTGTATTTTTGGCGGAAAGCTGGTCCAGCTGATATTGTTCGTTCAGTTCATATGGATGAAACCATTTTTTGCGGATCATAAGCTCGGTAATTTCCTGGTGAAGGGCAATGCCCTGTTTTAACTGCTTTTTGAGCAGTTCTCTGGCATCGGACGATACGGTTTCGGTCAGGGCAACGGCGGTGTTTCGTACCCCTTCCTTGGCTCGAAGCAGAAAATCCATGGCGAATGTCATGTCGGCCATTTCAGGCATGTTAAGCGAATTGATCGGATCTAAATAATCGCTGTTCATCAGGTCATCACCTTTAATTTAGAATGGGAGTAGGCTTGCTTTCGGGAACCGGAGCCTGGAATGGCGCTCTTTGATAAATCGCTTTCAGCTCATGGATAGCCACCGTAGATTGTTCAACGTCTTTTTGCATAAGCATCTTTAATTCCTGGTCAAAAACGATTCCCTGCATCAGCTTGGACTTTGCCGCACAGAGCGTCTTGAAATTCAGCACCTCATGGAGATCGAGCGATTCGTGGGGGGCGAGTGAATTATCTTTCACGTTTGACTTGTACCTCCTTTAATTAACATAGATGTAAGGATAGGTTATCCTTTTGTTTGAGGCTTGATTCGGGTAGTTTCCCCATTGCCGTATTCTAAAATATGCCAGTTGAAGGATACACAAAAAAACCAGCAACCTTCAGATCAGAAGATTGCTGGTTTTCTTCCTTATTGTAATCACTTACATCCACATAATCCGGCTGCTCAATCGCATATGCCATAGCATTAGCAATGACCCTCGGCGAAAGAGCTTTTTTACGCTGTTCTTTTAAGAAGCCTATGGGAATCGCTAGCCTTCCAAATCTCCCTCAATCTCCAGATAACGATTCCGAAGCATCTCCAACTCCTCCTCGGAAGCGTTCCAATAATTCCGCTGATGGCTCTCAAGCAAGGTCTCCAGCATGCCGTGATAAGCCCAGCGGTTATTGTCCTTCATTTGCTTGCTGCGATGCTCATCTGCTACATATTCCTGATGGACTGCAGAAAAGATCCAAGAATCCACCTGGTTAGTTGTCGCGGCGAGACCCAGCAGATTCTCCATTCGGTCAGCCACCTTCTGTGCCCCATGATAATCATGCTTCAGCATCCCCTCGATCCACTTGGGATTAAGCATACGCGTCCGAACACCTCGCTGGACTGCATATTGGAGTTCTTCGGTCAGCACATGTTCTCGCGTCGTATCAGAAATGAATATGTCGACCGGCTCCCCTTTGGAGATCTCAACCGATTTGGCCAAACCGCCAAAAAATTCGTAATAATGGTCCAGATCGATAATTTCATGCTCATGGTTGCTCCGGATTTGCGAAACGATATCTACTGCGGCCAGATTGGCCTTGTACAGCTCGTACATTTCCCTGCCTCGGTAATTCGAGCTGTATACATGTTTCAGACTGTGGATAAAGGCTTCTCCCAGATGGCTTTCATCTTCCCACTGTTTGGTCTCCACCAGTTTGGCTACAGACGTCCCGTATTCTCCTTCCGCAGGGCCAAAAATGCGCGCGCATGCCAAATCCCAAGCCTCGTCATGCTCGGCTCCGGCCTTGCGTAATTGTTCATACAGCTGCTCGGAACGCTGTTTGAATATATTCTGTTCTGCCGGTTCATCCAGCTCCGAAACAGCTTTAAATAGTTGATGGAGTTCCACCAGCAGATCCGGAAACATATCCCGGAAGAATCCACAGATATGCACAACCACATTCAAGCGGGGTCTGGCAAGTTCTTGCGCCGGAATAATTTCAAATTCCCTGTGCATGGAGCGTTCCCGTTCCTTCACTCTGACACCGAGATAAGCCAGAATCTGTCCCAGCGTTTCTCCTTGGGTTCGGGAAGTCTCCAGTCCCCACATTACGAGTGCGGTAGTTTCCGGGTATTTCTGATGTGCATCGTGATACAGCTTCAGCGTATTCTCCGCGATTTGTAAGCCGCTTATCACGGCAGTACGGCTGGGAATAGCTCTGGGATCGAACTGTACCAAATTATTGCCTGAGGGCAGCACCTCCGGATTACGAATACAGTCGCCTGCCAAAGAAACAGGAATATATTTTCCATCCAATGCCTTGAGAAGATGGCTAAGCTCCGCATCGGCTTGGGTTGAACGGTATGCCGTCAATCCATGATTCCACGTTTCCTCCCAGTTGCTCTGCAGTTCCTCCGGCAGATGCGGAGGCTCGGGAATTTCACCGCTGCGGGTATATAACAGGACAGCGTCCTCTACACACTTGTCCAGATGCTGGAGCCTATCAATGTTCTGGCTCTCCAGCAGGTCGTCATAATCCCAAGACAACGAGGCGGCATACAGTCTCTGGAGTGAGGCGTGCGAACCGCGATCATGACAGAGAATCATGTTCATATGCCTGGCAGCCTGTTCATGATCATAGCCTTCCCCCAAAATATGCAAACCGTCAGGGATAAAGGATCTTCCGATGCGGTACAGCTCCTTCTCAATCTCTTCCGGTCCCTCGGCTTCAAGAAACAAGGAGGCTGCTTGCTCCTGCAGCAATTTCCACGCTTCGGCCACGCGTGCCGGATTCAGCTGTTCCTCAGCCCGGTAATGATGCAGCAGTGCTTCAAGCTTCGCATATTCGCCGTATAGTCCACTTGCCGTGAAGGGCGGTGATTGATATCCAATCAGGGTTGCATGCGTTCTTCGCTTGGCAATCATAGCTTCGGATGGATTGCCGACATAGTAGGCATACACATGCGGAAGATCCTGAATCAGGGCATCCGGCAGACAGTCGCCGGACATTCCGCTCTCTTTGCCCTCCAGAAACTCAAGGGTTCCGTGAGTTCCTACATGCAGGATGGCATCGGCCTTGAACTCGTCCCGAATATATTGATAAAAAGCCAAATACTGATGATGCGGAAGCAGGCCTTTATCATGATAGACCGCTTCAGGATTCTCATGAATCCCGCGACTGGGCTGCACTCCGATAAACAGATTGCCGCTCATCAGCCCCGGAATTTGGAATGCGCCGGACTCAGTCGTCATGACATCGCCTGGGGCTTCTCCCCACTGATGAACATAATCCTCTCGTCGTTTGGCAAACACCTCATTGTTCTGAACGTAGTGATCGCTGTCGTACCTCAGTAAAGATGCAGACCCGCGTTCGTCTGTCCATATGCCGGAATTCACAATTCCTTCGTGGATAAATCGCTCTCGCAGCTCCGTTCCGGAATACGTTTCCGTAAGGTAGCCATGTTGTTTCATCGCATTCAAGATTCGGGAGATCGACTCGAAGGTATCCAGGAAGGATGCCTGGAACAGATGCCCCTCTCCTGGAGGATAATTGTACCCAACGATGGCAATCCTCTTCTTGGCCAGCGGCTTGGTTTGAAGTTCCAAATACCGCTGGACCCGGCTCACAAGCCGCTGCGCACGATCTTCGATTAACTGCAGCTCCTTGATGTGAAGCTGCATCTCTTCATCATAGTCCCGAGCGGATAATGCAGCGACCGGGAGCATTTCAATACTGCCATCAAGCTCGGGCAGCATCATTTGTACAAGAAATTCCGAAGGGGACAATCCCTGCCGCGAGTTTTCCCATTCCTCTTTTTCTCTTCTGGTCAGGAAAAACGGATGAAACATCGGCGCCTCCACTTCCCTCAGCAGGGCTAAAATCTCTTCGCTTCTGCCGCCGGTCGGACCGGCTCCTAACCGAAACGGGATAAAATTGACAATCAGGTTTACTTTCCCTCCACGGGTTCCGCCAAACATCAGGAAATTTCTCAACTTTTTCGAATCCACGTGAACCAAAGAAGTCATGGCGATGGGCAGCACATGGGCGAATTTCCGAATCTCCTGAATGATTTCGCCGATTATGTCCCCCGTATGGAGCGGATAACTGTGTCCCATAAACAAAACGGCTACCGTTGGCAGTTCTTGCTGGATATTGGTCATTGTCTGATAGGTTTCCAGCGATTCATATGTCTGTTTCTTATACGGGTCATAAATACTCAATGATTCCAGGACGAATGGCGGCTCGACCGACGGCCAGCTGGCTTCTTTTCCATAGTGCGTTACAATATAGCCCAGCATGTGGTGCAGATTGCGATCTCCTGCATTCCTCCAATATTCAAGCAGCGTACGATAATGCCGCAAATCGTTGGATATACCCGGTTCCCCCTGGGAAACAGGAGAGCCTCCCTGCACTCGAACACCCACAGTATCTTCGTATCTCAAAGCACCCAATCGAAACAGATCTTGAATCCCTTCGGCACTTCCGCCCAGTATCACTTGCTCGGCCTCCACCTCAGCACACCATTCATGGATACGGGCAATTGTCGGAGCCGGTGTCCCATGAGGATCATGTATGATAAACCCTGCCCTTGCCACGCTGACTTCAAGCGATTTCCACGCCTCTTCCGATAGAGTTCCTTCAATATTAAATACGGATAACGATAAACGGCTGCGCAGAGCAGGTCCCAAATTCTTATAGACTTGTGACAGATCTTTCATCGCTGTGTGCGATGTTGTTAAAACAACGATATTCATCGAATCTCCCCCTCTCAACTTATTTACAAACCGGCTGGCTCAGCTCAAAGTAGAGCGAAGGGTACTCAGCAATCTCTGATCATCCGTGTGGTCCAGCATTCTATATTCCGCTCCAAGCGCTTCCGCCAGCTGTTGTGCGCGTCCCAATCTGACATACCCCTGTTCCGTATCAAGTACCAGACTTGGAATTCCTTCAGCACCTATCCGCCTTGCGATTGCCAGACATTCGTTCCAAATATCAGGATTGGCGGATAGTCCAGTGAAACTTTCGTTGGCTCTGCCGTCCGACACCACAATCATCACAGGCCATGTTCCCTTGTTTTTTCGTTTTTCGGAAAGAATGGTCTCATAGCCTTTGACAAGGCCAGCTGCCAACGGGGTTTTCCCGCCTGTGGGGATTCCCTTGAGATGTTTCGAGGCGGCATCCACACTGCGTGTAACTGGCAGAATAAGCTCCGCCTGTCCCTTTCTGAAAGCAATCATGCCGATCTGATCTCGCTTCACGTATGCATCCTGCAGAAGAGACAGAATTGCGCCTTTTACAGCTTTCATGCGCTTTCGAGCTGCCATGGAGCCGCTGGCGTCCACCACAAACAGCAGCGTGGCACCTACCCGGCTTTCCTTTTTCTTCTGGCGTAAATCGTCGGGTTCAATGACAAACGCCAATCCCTTTCTTTTGGGCCTGAAGCGCTGAAAAGGGGCTGCCGCTCGAATGGTTGCATCAAAAGCGACATCCGTTTTATGCCTGTTTCTTGGATTCATGAAACCGATCGATCGTCCCTGCTGTTGAAGCGCACGGGTTTGATTGCGCTTGCCGGGCCCTTCGTGATGGAACTTCCGCTGCTTCATGTCCAGATCTAAAGGCTTGATAGAGAACGTTTCGTCCGGCGGCAGCACTTGTTCGTCCCGGCCATCGCTTTGCCCGTCAGCCTTGTCGCTGCCTGTCTTCAGATCCGAATCAAATGATGAGTCCCCACTCAAATCATGCTGCCGATTTAGTTCATGACCATCATGCGGCCGTACAGGTGCTTGTGATCTGATGACCTCCTCTTCCTTCGAAGAAACGGAGTGCTTCTCCCCCTCGTGTTCCTCAGCGGTGCTCCGGGAAGTGCCTTGGTTCTCCGCCGCACTTCTCATTCTGTGGGGCAGCGCATATTCCGCGGCTTCCCGAACATCATCGGAAGTCACTTCCTCCCGTCCCTCCCATGCAGCGACTGCCTTCGCGCCTTCGATCAAACAAAGCTCAGCCCGAGAACTGCCGCTTCCCGATTGGTGTGCGATGGAGGCTGATAGCTGAATCATCTCTTCACTCACCGCCACCCCGGAAAGCGATCTTGCGGCAGCTTCCAATCGAAGGTGTAGCGCATCCTCAGCAGACAAATAACGGTCCCTAAACGCTGGCCGATCTCCTTCAAACTGAAGCGCTCTTCGAATAATCTCACCTCTGGTTTCGAGTTCGCCGATATGATCCATCGCCACATAAAATCCAAAGTGGTCCAGCAGTGGAGGCGAAGGAATCCCTTCTTCCGGGTCCATAGCGGCAAGCAGCATAAACCTGCTGTTTCGTTCGGCGGATAACCCCTCCCTCTGTACGTGAATTCTGCCCGTTGACAGGACACTGACGATCTCCTTCATCATGGTCTGAGGCATTAGGTTCATATGGTCCACAAGCAGCAATTGTCCGTCAGCTTCTTCAAGCAACCCTGGCGCATGGACTATTTTCCCGGTTTCCAGGGTCGATTGGATGTCCAATGAACCCAACAGCCGATCCGTAGTAAGATTGGCCGGTACGGATAACTTCCGGCGTCCCCGAGCCAGAGACGAAGCCGCATGCAATAATAGACTCTTGCCTGATCCGGAAGGACCGCTGACAAGGACTCCGCCGATGGCGGGATTAACAAGATACAGCAGAAGCGCTCGCTTGGCCCTCTCCTGTCTCCATATTGCACTAAAGGGATACGATATGTTCAAAAGCTCATGCTGGTGTATGTTCATCACGTCATACCGTCAGCGCAGGTTCCAGCACGGCCTGCAAGCGCTCCTCCATGCCGCCCGTTTCTTCAAACGGTTGGCGCCTCATGCGATGAGGCAATACAAAGCGAGCCGCATGTTTTATATGTTCCAGGCAAACGGCCTCATGCTCATGCCATGCCGCCAAAGTTACTGCTGTTTTGATCAGAGTTATGTCAGAGCGGTGTCCGTCGACCTCAAGGCCTATGCCGATTCTTGCCGCCAGTTCCAGCATGTCATCCGTGATTCGTATACCGTCAAGCCGTTTGCGAGCTTGCAGAATTTGCCGCAGCATGTTCTCCTGTTCCGACTGATACTGCTTAACAAAGGTCGCTGGGTCCTGTTCGTATTCCAGCCGTCTGCGAATGACAGCCGCACGCTCCCGCACATCCCGCTCTCCGCCTACCTCCACCGATAATGCAAAACGGTCTAAAAGCTGAGGGCGCAGGTCGCCCTCTTCGGGATTCATCGTCCCCACCAGAAGGAACCGGGCAGGATGGGAATGAGATATGCCTTCCCTCTCCACCGTGTTAACCCCCATGGCTGCTGCATCCAGCAGCACATCCACAATGTGGTCATCCAGCAAATTGATTTCATCAACATATAGAATGTGACCGTGTGCCGCCGCTAGCAATCCCGGCTCAAATTTCTTCTCGCCTGTTTTGATTGCATGTTCGATGTCCAGTGCGCCAACTACCCGATCTTCAGTTGCACTTACCGGAAGATTGACTACGTTCAGTTCGGGAACAAGTCCGGACAATGAACGAACGGCTGTTGATTTGGCTGTCCCCTTCTCTCCGCGGATCAATACACCGCCAAGCTTTGGATTTATGACGTTCAGGATTAGCGCAAGCTTTAACTGGGATTGACCAACGATAGCAGTAAAGGGATACAGCGTATTTAATGCATCCAAGACCTTCAGCTCCTTTATTTCTCTATTAATCCGGTAATCCGGCAAAATGGCTTGTTATATACCGTGTCGGATTCCACGGAAGCCACCACACCGAATACTCGGCTAAGCAGTTCCGGTGTCAATACCTCCGTGGGGGAACCGAATCCTTCGATCGTCCCGGACTTCATGGCCAGAATAAAGTCGGAATACGACGCAGCGTGGTTGATGTCATGCATGACCATAATGATGGTCATTTTTAATGTTTGATTAAGATCTCTAATCATCTCCAATATTTCCAACTGATGGGCGATATCCAAATAGGTTGTCGGCTCATCCAGCAGCAGCACCCCGGGCTGTTGGGCCAGTGCCATGGCTATCCAGGCTCTCTGTCGTTCACCGCCTGATAGCGTATGGAGCATCCGATCCTGATATGAAGCGAGTCCCGCGGCGTTGATAGCCCACTCCGTAATTTCACGGTCTCTCTCGCTGGTATGATGCCAATAAGGCTGATGAGGCGTCCTGCCATACCCGACCAATTCTTTTACCGTTACCTCCACCGGATCCTGGGATTGTGCCATGTAGGATAATTTCCTTGCCACATCCCGACTTTTCAAGTTGGATAGCGCTTTGCTGTCCAGCAGAACTTGACCTGCAGCCGGTTTCAGTTGTCGGGCCAGCGATTTCAAGAGCGTGCTTTTTCCGCAGCCATTCGGGCCTATAATGCTGTGAACGGCTCCTGCAACAAAGGAAATATTCAGCTGCTCAATAATGAACTTGTCATGATACCTGAGTGAAAGCTGTTCCGTCTCGATACTGTTCAAACTTGTTTCCTCCTTAGGAGATACAGAAAAAAGGGAGCGCCTAATACACCCATTATGATTCCTACCGGAAGCTCAATCGGTGAGAACATGATTCTGGCGAGCGTATCGCAAATCGTCAGCACGGCTGCTCCCAACAGGGCAGATGCCGGTATCAGAATTCGATAATCTCCCCCGATAAGCAATCTGGCGATATGGGGAATAATAAGGCCCACAAACCCCAGTAATCCTGCAATACTTACGGCACTTGCCGCCAGCAGCGTAGCCGTAGCCGTTATCAGGAGCCGAGAAAGCTCCACTCGAGTACCCAAATTTCGTGCGTTGGAATCTCCCAGCATCATAATGTTCATCTGCTTGGAACCGGCAACTGCGAGAAGAAGACCGATGATCGAATAAGGCAGTATCGTTGACAGGTCAGGCCAACTCTTGGCAGCCAGCCCGCCAACCATGAAGATTAAAGCGCCGTGCACTCGGTCACTGTAAAAGGTCAGCATCGCGGATATACCTGATCCCAAAAATGCCGAAACTGCGACTCCAGCAAGAACAATCCTCAGCGGACTAACCCCGTCTTTCCAGGACAACAGGTAGATGATGAAGGCAGCCAGGGTTGCTCCGATAAAAGCGGCAGGTGTCAGGAAATGATCATATTGTGGAACAACGACCAGCAGGAAAATGCCAAATAAACCGGCTCCACTGGAAACCCCTATAAGATGTGGGTCTGCGAGCGGATTCCGCATGACCCCCTGCAGCAGCGCGCCGGAAACTGCAAGATTGGCGCCTACCAGCATGGCAACAAGCGTTCTCGGGAGCCGAATGTTCCAGATAATGTCCCGGTTCATGCCTGGAAGATCATGATGCAGAATAACGTCTACGATATCTCGCAGAGAGATCATCACCGCTCCTGTGGCAATGCTAAACAGACACGCTGCGATCGCAGCTGTCAGAAAGATCAATATGATCCACACAGGGCGGGTTGTTTTATTGAACATCACCGAAGATCTCCGGATAAATTAGCTTCGCTAAATACACTAATGCTTCATCATAATGCAGTCCGGGATTCGTAAGAAACAGATTTGACGGCACTACAATCACCTTTTGATTCTTGACAGCCCCCAGAGAAGACCATGCCGGATTGCTTTCCAATTCCTCTTGAATCTTCTTGTCTCCAACCGCCTTTTGCCCGTGGATAATCATAAAAACATAATCCGGGTTTTGCTTCACAAGTGTCTCCATGCTGTAGGGCGAGGTCGTCGGACTGTTAGGTGAGGCTTCCAGCTCCCCGGCTGCATTGGTAAGCCCCAGCATTTTAGCGATCTCAAGCCCCGATGTGCCATCCTTCTGAATCGAAATCCCGCCAGGAGTTACATTCAGGTTGATAAAAGTAGGCGATTCACCGGGCAGCTTAGCCAAAATGTCATTTACGCGGTCATCCAATGCCTGCAGCTTCGCCGGCAGTTGCTCTACCGTGCCAGCAATCCTGGACATCCACTCGGCTTTGGATTTCATGTCCTCGTAATCGGATAGGCTCATCAAGGCTACAGGAATTCCGCTGCTCTCAAGAGACTGGACAAGTTCCTTGTGGAAACGAGGCTGTCCGATCACCAAATCGGGGCTTAGAGCGACAACCTGCTCCAGGTTAATCTGGCTAACCGTACCAACGGATGATACGCTCTCCGCCTCTTCAGGGATGGAAACTCCCGAGGCTTCCATTCGCCCTGCCGCCTTCCCCCCCACGGCATAGAGAAGATCGAGGAATTCAGGCGATAACACCACTACACGCTTAGGTTGTTCCTTAAGAGTTATGGTTCGTCCCGTTGAATCCTGAAACGTTATGTAATCCTCTTCAATGGGTGTAAGGTTTGAATCCGATTGTCCCGTTTGAGATGTTTCACTGCTTGGAGGAGCGGCTTCTGTGCTTGTAGATTCATGCCCCCCACAAGCTGACAATATGAATGCACATAGGATGATAGCTGAGCTTAATGCCACAAACCGAGGGAATCTCTTGCGTTGCTTGAATGTTAAATACATGGATGTACTCTCCTTTTTATCATGTTATCCGTTGCCGGATCATGGTTATGATTCTTCTCTCTTTATCAAAAAACGACTAACCTTCAGGACATGCAGATTAAGATGCATTCGCTTATTCACGCGCTACAATGCTGGCAGTGGATCTGTTAACAAAGACCAATCGCTTTCCATCTCTGCGTCTGTTAGCAGCGCCTGATCCAGTGACCGAGTGATGGCTTCCTTGTCAGAGTTGACCCCGATAAACACCAGTTTGTTCACGCGATCTCCCCAGATGTCATCCCAGTCCGGAGTTTTCACGAATTCGCTGCCAAAATACGCGAATCTCTCTTCTTCCGACAACGCGGCAACCCATAGGCCTGCCGGTGACAATTGGCGTGATACCCCCGCCTGACTGAAGGTCATTGCCATATGGTTTCGCGTGGCTAACCATAAAATCCCCTTGGAGCGAACCACTTCCTTGGGCCATTTTCCCATCCACTGCAGCAGACGTTCCGGATGAAACGGTACCTTCCGTGAATACACAAAGGATGAGATTCCATATTCCTCGGTTTCAGGCGTATGGTGTTCGTTCTGGAGCTCTTGAATCCATCCGGCGGATTGGCTTGCTGCTTCAAAATCAAATAAACGGGTGTTCAAAATTTCCTTGGGATCGATTCTGCCGTGCGTGGTGCGAATCATCTTCGCTCGCGGCTGCAATCCTTTAAGAACAGCTTCCAAGTTAGCCAGCTCTTCCTCACTGACCATATCGCACTTGTTGATGATCAACACGTCGCAGAACTCCACCTGGTCAGTCAACAGATGAACGACACCTCTTGTATCACCTTCTCCCGCTTCCTGATTGCGATCCTGCAATGTATCCTTTGTGTTGTAATCCTGCCAGAAATGATACGCATCCACTACGGTAACCATGCAATCCAGACGAGTCAGTTTCGACAGATCGATTTGCTGTTCTTCATCAACGTACGTAAACGTTTGAGCAACCGGTACAGGCTCCCCGATCCCGGTGGATTCAATAAGTATGTAATCGAATCTGCCCTCTCTGGCCAATCTCTCAACTTCCAACAGCAGATCATCACGGAGTGTGCAGCATATACAGCCATTGGACATCTCAACCAACTTTTCTTCCGTCCTGCTTAGTCCACCGCCTTCCCTGATCAGACCAGCGTCAATGTTAACCTCGCTCAAGTCATTCACGATAACGGCCACCCTGAGTCCGTCTCGATTGTTCAGCACATGATTCAAAACCGTCGTTTTTCCTGCCCCCAGATATCCACTCAATACCGTTACCGGTATTTTCTTATCTTCGAATATCAGATGACTCATTCTCCACAACTCCTTTATGCTTTAGGTTGTCAATCTTTGATCAAGCAGACCATAGAGCGAAACCGCTTCTTTTTTGATTAAGGCTGCTCTAAGCCTTCTTCCGATGAAGCTCGGCAATCCATGCAGTAGCCAAACACATCGATTTTGTAATTCAATGATTGGAAACGCTGCGGCTCGGGCAGCAGCATTTGCTCAGGATCAAAACTCATGGGAATCGTTTGCTTGCAATCCATACAAATGAAATGAAGCTGAGGCTGCACATGATCAATCAAGCGATAACGAAGTTCATTGTCCAGCGCAAACGTTTCGATGATGCGCAGGTTTTTATACAGCTCAAGATTCCGATACACCGTGCCGTAACTCAAACCTTGAAAGGTCTGCTCCATCGCTTGATATAACTCCATCGCAGAGAATGGGCGGTTCAGGCTTACCACCAGATCCAGCATAAATCTCCGCTGCGTGGTTATCCGAACTCTCTGATCGACCAGATAATCGATCAATTTATCAAGCTGTCTGCTATCCTCCACACTAAACACCTGCCCTGCTGGAAACATGAAGTCGTTCAATAACAGCCGCTGATCGGTAAACTTTCAAACCTATACTTCTTATTCGTAATCATTACGATTAATATTACTTCCGGTTTTATCACTTGTCAACAATCGTATCTTCACCTGCTCTGCTAGGCGGTAATCTCGCACATGATAAGAAATGACCCCTTAATCTATAAGGAGTCATCTCTCTTCTGTCCATAGCGGTTCACAGGGAACGATTACCAGCTGGACTTCGTTATGCCCGGAATTTGCCCCTTATGGGCCAACTCCCGAAACACGATCCGCGATACACCAAATTTACTGATATAACCTCTTGGTCTGCCGCTAATCGCACAGCGATTATGGAGTCGAGTCGCGGAAGAGTCCCGGGGCAGTTTTTGGAGGGCATCATAGTCGCCCTTTTCTTTTAATTCCTTGCGTTTCTGCGCATATTTAGCTACCGTCTGTTGTCTTTTCATTTCTTTCACTACTTTTGATTTTTTGGCCATTTGCCAACACACCTCCCTTCTGTTGTTAACTATTCATTCAAAGCCTTTTGCAAAGCTTCAAGATTCTGACGCATGATGGCAATGTAATCAAGGTTGGCAGCGGTATCCTCATCGGTTAGCCCTTCGATTGGATTAAGGACCGACGTGGAAGCTCCGATTTCGGAAGCAATAGTTTCCGCAACGTTTGATGACACCAGGGTTTCGAAGAATATGGTTTTCACATCGTGCTCCTTGGCAAATTCAATAACCTCGGCCATTTGTGCTGCCGACGGCTCCTGATCCGGGGATAAACCTGCAATCGGCACCTGAGTCAATCCATACTCTCTGGCCAAATACCCGAACGCTGCATGCTGTGTGATGAAATCTTTTCGTTTGGCGGCCTTCAGCCCATCTCTAAACTCCTGGTCCAATGCCTCCAGTTTGCTTACATAAGCATCCGCGTTTGCCTTGAATGCCTCTTTATGTTCCGGAGCCGCTTCAGCCAAACCCGCTTCAATGCTGCGAACCTGCTGGACAGCCATGGCAGGGGAGAGCCACACATGCGGATCAAGTCCACCATGGTCATGCTGATGCCCGTCTTCTTCATGTTCATGGGCATGTTCGTCATGGCTGTGATCAGCCTCCTCTTCATGTTCATGAGCATGCTCGTCATGGCTGTGATCAGCATCCTCTTCATGCTCATGAGAATGGCCCGATCCTTCCATGATCTCGATTCCCTTGCTTGCCTCAATTACCGTTAACTCCGTGCCCTGAACGCTTTCCAGAACCTGATCGACCCAGCCTTCCATGCCGGCACCGTTATACACCAGCACATCGGCCTCAGTAATCCCTGCCATGTCCTGTGGTGTCGGTTCCCAATCATGCGCTTCCACACCCGGAGGAATCAGGTTCTCCACTTCCGCTAGATCGCCCGCTACCTGTCTAGTGAACTCATACATGGGATAAAAACTGGTTTTAACTTGAAGTTTTGCCGTTTCCGTGGCGGAAGTGTCCGCCGCTTGGTTGCCTTCGGGAGATGCGCTTCCCTCATTAGCCACCGTCGAATTTCCCGAACCGCATCCTGCAATAGCCAATACAGCAGATAGGGATAGTAGGGTTAACATGCGTTTAAATCTCTTCATAATTTTTATAACTCCTATTTCTATTTATTTTTTGTATCCGTCTTCGGTTCTGTATTTGCATTAATTTCTGAAAGATTACAGCAATCATTAAGAAGCCTAATAGAATGAGGGCAATCGTTCCTCCTGGGGGCGTATTCAGATAGTAAGAAGCGGTAAGCCCCGAAAAAACACCGCTCAAGCCAACAGCGACGGCAATCCCCATGGCTGCAATAAAGCCCGGCGCAATCCGGAGCGCGATCGAGGCAGGCAGCACAATCAACGCTGAAACCAGCAGCACACCGACAACCGGCATTGCAGCCGCAACCGTCATCCCCGTAAACACCGCAAACAAAAAGGAAAGGAGCGAGACTCGCGTACCGGATACCGCAGCGGTTTCCTCATCAAAAGCAAAGGTGTAGAGCGGCCGGCGCAGACCGACAAAAAACAATACCCCCACTGCCGCTACCACGGCAATCAGACGAAGTTGCATATCGCTAACAGCGACAATCGATCCAAACAAATAAGAGCTGAAACTCTTGCTCAGATTTTGATTCAAGCTCATGAGAACAACTGCCAGAGCAAGACCGGAAGTCATAATAATGGCGACCGGAACCTCGCTGTAGGTGCGATAAACTCTACGAAGCTGTTCTATCACAAGCGCCCCCATGATAGCGATAGCAAAACCGCTGAGCGCGGGATTCAGTTTCAAGAAAGAACCTAACGCCACCCCTGCCAAGGAAACATGAGAGAGTGTGTCCGCCATAAGCACCTGTCGCCTCAGCATTAAAAACACACCCAGAACAGGACCGATAATGCCGATCAAACCTCCGGCCCAAAAAGCTCGCTGCATGAATTCGTAACTGAGCATCGCCATCCCTCATTCTCCTCTCGCTCCAATTGGACAACACGGTCCAGATATGGACCGATTTCTTCGAGCGAATGGGTAACCATAATGACCGTATAACCTTTCTGTTTGACATAATTGTTTAATAATCGGTACAGATCCGAACGACTCGTAACATCCATCCCTGTTGTAGGCTCATCAAGGATCAATACCTGCGGCTCATGGGCCAGGGCTCTCGCGATGCATATCCGCTGCTTCTGACCTCCCGACAATTCGCCGATCTTTCGGCTGCGATATTCCCACATTCCCACTTCCTTCAGACTGCGCTCAATGACCTCATGATCTCTGGATGTGAAGCGTTTGAACAAACCGAGGCGCGCGTAGCGGCCCGATCGCACAAGCTCAATCACTTTACTGGGAAATCCTGCGTTGAATGAGGCTACTTGCTGCGGCACATATCCAACCGATATCTTGGATCCGTCCTCCAGCACTCGCTTGAATACCACGGACCCGCTCCAAGGCTTTGCCAAACCAAGCATCAATTTCAGCAGGGTTGATTTTGCGGCACCATTGGGACCGGATATGCCGATAAATTCTCCGCTATGGATATCCAGCGACAAGTGTTCAATCACAGCCTGGTCCCCGTATCCAAAAAAGACGTCGCGCATGGAAGACAATATCATATCTCCTTCTCTTCCTTCCTTGTGACAGAAAAACCGTTTTTCTCAGTCTAAAGATTACGATTTAAGAACCCGCTATTTCTTATTTCCAATCACTTTTTCGATTTGTTTCTGTTCTCTATTAGGGTCATGCCAGTTAAGTTGTCGCCACATCAGGCTTATATTCGTCGCAAGCATCTTGTATATGTTTTCCCTGCAGCGGTTGACGTTCTATAATAGCTTTTCGTTTCGCTTTCAACACAATTTGCTCAATATCGGCAAAGCTGCACCCTTCAAGCTGGTCACAGGCTTCAGTCCATGCTGCCTCATCGCACTGAAAATCTCCGAGCAGGAGTTCCATATAATGCTGCCTTCTGTTATAGTCCGGCAACGAATACGTCATCTTTGTGTCGAACCTGCGCCATATGGCCGGATCCAAATCCTTTTCCAAATTGGTAGCAGCCATAATGATGCTCTTGTCCCCGAAGTCATCCAGACATTGCAGCAAAGTATTTACGGCACGAGCCATCTCCTTCACTTCATCGTTGCTGTCCCTCGTTCTGGCAATGGCATCAAACTCATCAAGAAAAAGAACACAGGGAAATGTGTTGGCATAATCGAAAATTTTGCGAATGTTGCTGCCCGTTTCGCCCAGGTGACTATGAATGATGGCATCCATACGAACCAGGACAAGAGGAAGCTCCAGTATGTTGGCCATATAAAAGGCCGTTAAGGTTTTTCCGGTTCCGGGGGGACCGTACATGACAACCCGGTTAGGGATCGGCACGTGATGCTCCTCAAATTCCTCCCTCATTCCCAAAATGGCTATAAATTCATCCACAATTCTCTGATTGAATTCAGGCAATATGAGATGCCTGGCCTTTCTTCCGCACTCTTTAGGTGAATACACGGCTGCCATATCGATTCCTTTGGCACGAGGAATACGCTGGCTTGCATTGCTTTTGCTCATGGTCAACTGCTGCTCCTTCACTGCATATATCGAAATTTACAGGGTTATGTGACCCAAATGACTTCATGGGTATCCATCTCAACCTGTTCCAGCACCTCTTCAAAATTTCTGCTGGGTGCGATTGTGGATAATGAAGCCCATTCGTCACCGTCGGGTTTGCCATACACACGCCATTCATGATCCTCAAGCCGAAATTGAACAAATTCCGTCGCGTTCCAGGCACGCTGCGTCCAATCCGGCCTTTCCTCTGACAATGTGATCGTTGTTTCCCTGATTTGGTATGTTAAACGTACTTCTCCCCTTAATTCGGCGGGAACCTTCAGACCGATATAACCTTCCAGAAGGGTACGGATTCTTTTCAGAGTAAAGCTGTCCACGAAGTAACCTCCCATCAGCAAGTGCAGTCTTTATCACAACAGTGCCTTCCCTTGAGTCCCATACTTGGATCAAAGCTTCCCTTGTTCGTCCAATGCCCCAAGAAACGTTCTCAATATAAAAAGACAGCGTGCAAAATACGCTTCAAACTGTTATATCGGGAAGCGCTTTACGACTGCTTTTTATAACTGAATCGTTTCTTGAACTTATCGACGCGTCCACCAATTTCAGTATTTTTCTGTTTGCCTGTGAAGAAAGGGTGTGACGCAGAACTCGAATCTACCCGAATCACAGGATAGGTATGACCGTCTTCCCATTCCATAGTTTCTGAGGAAGTTTTCGTGGAGGCGCTAAGAAATGAATAACCGACGCTCGCATCCAGAAATATGACTTTCTGGAAGGTTGGATGTATCCCTTTTTGCATGGTGATGTCCTCTTCTTTCCGAGCCATTTGACTCTTTGTGATCATTAATCGTAATTATTACGAATAACGCCTTAGACGCATATTAAGATATAATTTCATATCTGTCAACTTCCCGGTTTATGGTATTACTCATCATTAATTCGGAGCATAAAGAAAAACCGCACACCAAGAAACAGGGTACGCGGTTCATCTTGCGCTTAATTCATACAAAGAGCCTTTAGTCCATTCTGACAATCTTCACAAGTGTTCTCAAAGATATTGTCAATGGATCGCCATTCATGGTTTAATAGTAATTATTACGGATTAGGAGAAGCATGCATGAACTCCGGTTTATTATTTGCCCGTCTCAGCTGCCCTGCAGCTGTCTACATATAGGAGGTACTGTTTTGCGCACGTGGTTATCAAAGTCCGGACTCAATCTGGCATTTCTCGTAATCATCCTTGCCATAATCTATGTGGCCCTTTTTCCGGACGTCATCTCAAACTTAAATATGCCTGTACCCGATATGGACAAAATCCAAACATTCAAAACGATGCTCATCAGCATTGTATTGGAGGCATTGCCCTATATCCTGATCGGTGTATTTGTCTCATCATTCATGCAGCTGTTTCTATCAGAACGGTGGATCGCTCGGTTCTGCCCCAAAAATCCGGTCCTCGGTTTCATATTTGCCTGTACGCTGGGCATTATCTTTCCGGTCTGTGAGTGCGGCATGATCCCAATTGTGCGGAGACTTATGATGATGGGGATGCCTCTTTATATCGGGGTTATTTTTATACTGGTTGGACCGATCGTTAACCCTATCGTTTATGCCTCAACATATCAAGCCTTTCGTTTACAGCCAGAGATTGTTTATTCCCGAATGGGCTTAGCTCTGGTGGTTGGTCTGATCATCGGGCTTATCGTCTATAAATTTGTCTCAGGCAATCCATTGAAGAATCTGCAAACCGCCAGCCACTCCCATGCAAATGATTCTTCACACGGATCGTCTCGGAACAAATTTTTTTCCATGATGGATCATGCCGCTCACGAATTTTTTGACATGGGAAAATATCTGATTATCGGTTCCATCATAACGGCAGCCATTCAGTCATTCATCCCTAGAGAACTTCTCGTTCAACTTGGACAGGGTGAGCTCGGCTCCCATCTGTTCATGATGGCATTTGCCTTTATATTGTCGATTTGCTCTACTTCGGATGCTTTTGTTGCTTCTTCTTTTCTGCAGACATTCTCCGCATCCTCTATCATCAGTTTCCTGGTATTCGGGCCTATGGTCGATTTCAAGAGCACCTTGATGATGCTGTCTGTCTTCAACAAGCGCTTTGTCTTATTCCTGATCGTTCTTACTAGCGTTACGGTCTTTATTCTCTCGATTGCGCTTGGACAAATCATGTTCTAAAGGAGGAGTGCATCAAGTGGAACACCAGCGAAATGAAGCCGTCCATTACTGGATACGGGCGATCATCCTGCTCTGCTTTTTATGTTTTATTGTCTATCTCGTCAAGACGGGGACGTTAATGTATTATATTGCACCCAGAATGAAAATCTATATCCAGTTAGCTGCAGTCGGGCTATTTCTTCTCAGTGGCACTCAGGCATACCTGGCCATGCAAACTGCCCGAAAACGCAGCGCCATGTGTGACTGCCAATGCGGCCCGCCCAAATCAATTAAATCGAATGTCGGGATTTATTCATTGTTCATCTTTCCGTTACTGCTGGGCTTTCTCCTGCCCAACACCATCATGGCCAGCAATGTTGCTTCGATAAAAGGAATGAATTTAACCCCGGTTCGACTGGATGCGGAATTGCCAAAAGACGTTCCGTCAGTTGCACCGGAAGAAATGGATTCATCCGATTCTGAACAAGACATTCCGATGGAGCGTGAAGCGTTTCCGGAGCATGAGCATTTAGAGGAATTTGCGGAGTTTGGCAAGAAAATCAACGAACTTTCTTCTGTCACCGTAAGTGATACCGGTTTTATGGAATATCTGACAACGTTCAGTCTCTACGCCGATGTTCTGACAGGAAAAAAGGTTGAGCTTACAGGGTTTGTCTATCGAGAACCCGATATGGCCGCCAATCAGTTCATCCTCTCCAGACTGGCTGTTCAATGCTGTTCTGCGGACGCCACCCCCTACGGGATCATCGTTGAGGGTGCTGCCGCTGCGACTTTGCAGAAAGACACTTGGGTTCGAGTAACGGGAACCATCGGAAAAACCAGCTACAATGATCTTGATGTCGTGAAGGTGGATGGGGAACTTATTCAAACGGTTGATGCTCCGGAAACGCCTTATGTGTACCCTTACGTGGACAATTTTAACAATCTTCTGGAGTAGTGGACCGGAGCCATATGCCCGTGACCGGATTATGTACAATAGAAAAAGAACGTCGATCAGAGCTCGGCGTTCTTAAGCAGGATGTCATATATTATTACAGACGGTATTACTTTCTCGTTCAATGAACAGTTTCAGCTCGATTCTCTTCCACACCCGCTGCTTCCGTCTAACCTCGTTTTGAAGACTTCTTGTGTCCCCTTGTAGTTTTCTTTAATCCGTAGCCTTTTTTGTGGCCTTGGTAGCTTCTTGATAGATATCTGCGTACGTTTTTGAATCTTTAATCAGATCGTCGCAGAAAGCCGCTACGTCAGTGCCCGTCACTTCGAGCACGCCTTTCCCCAGGGACGCGCCCTCTTCAAAAAGATCGAGTATCCCCGAGAGCAAACCCGTTCCCTCGCTTAGCTCAACAGGACCGACCTTAAAGAAATATTTTTGGATCTCTTTATAAACAATCTGATACTCTCGCGGGAGCGCTTTGACACGCGCTACATGCGCTCGCCACTCTTTTTTGCCTTCAATCATATCTTTTATTCCCATGTTATCCCTCCTATTTGCCTAGTTTTTTAGCGATATTATGGTTCAGTTGCTCGCGCCACTTGTCGCGAAAAGACTTTGCCCCTTCTCCGCCAGCCAGTGCTGAACAGAAGCCTGGAATATCGTCACCTAAAACCTCCTGGACACGCTGCCCGTCCGTCGCCGTTTCTTCAAGCAGGCCAAGCACACCATCAAGAATGGGCATGAGGTTGCGACCAGTGAAATCGGAGTGCAGCCAAAGATTGGCATTAATTTGTTCCCATGCCGCTTGATAATCGTCTGGCAGCTTTTTGACTCGCGATTCAAAATCTTTCATTTCTTTTGTCATGTCGCTGCCGGTGATTTTTTCCCAGAAATTCATTAATTTCTCTCCTTTGACTCGTCGATTTTTGATGGTACGAACTCCCGTTTTTTGAAAATCGCAGGACTTATTGCGGTTTATAATTTCAAAAACAACGGCCCTCAAGCAGGCGATTGAGCATTACCGTCAGGTTAACCAGAACAATCAATCAGCGCTACTTAGTATGGCAGGTATTAATTCATACTTACTACCTCTATAAAGTATCACGCAGTAGTTGGTTTGTCAATAACGTTGCTCGGTATAACATACCCGAGGGAGCACTCCGCATCGAATGGGTCCCCGCTTTTTTACATCTTGAAATTCCGTTAATCTTCTCAAAGTACAGGGCCGACTTGGAGGCGGGCTGCATTGTTCCCCGACGTCACACTTGAAATATGCAAAAAGCGCTTGAAATGCTCATTTGCATTTCAAGCGCTAATAAAAACGTAATGTGCTAATATTCAATACGTTTTCGAGGGCATCACGGCTGCACGCCGTACCGCTCCAGAACCCGGTAAATCGCATCCGTACCGAACCGAATCGCTTCTATGGGGATACGTTCGTCCGCTGCATGAATCAGTTTGGTAAACGGCATGTCCTTGGGCAGCGGCATTGGCAGGAAGCCGTAGGTTTGGATGCCGAGTCTACCAAACCATCTTCCATCCGTTCCTCCGGGCAGCAGCATTGGCACCGGAACGGCCTCCTTATCCGCTTCAATCAGCACATCGGACAGTAAACCGAACATCCCCATGTCGGGAGCTGCTGCGCATGGATCATGGCGGAGCACTTCCAGCCCGATGCAATCAGGAATCGTGAATCGGCGAAGCTCGTCCATGAATTGCTGCGGAGTGACGCCCGGCAGCGTTCGGCCGTCCAGCTCAACCGTAATTTCGCTTGGATGAACGTTAATTTTCTCCCCGCCTCGAACGACGGTTGCGCTGACCGTATTACGCAGAAGCGGGGCGAACATCCCGCCCTTTTCCCCCAACACTTTCAAGATGAGACCACTTAAGCGGGGACGCAGCATTCCTCTCAACAGCAGCGCTGGCAGTAACGGCAGCGAAGCGGCCATTCCTTCAATCATCAACCGGGCCGCCGGTGTCACACGTATCGGCAGCTTATTCCTGCTGAGCGACTGAAGCATATTTCCCAGTTGCGCCATACAATCGGCTCCCGACTTGTCCATGGAGCCGTGGCCTCCTTCTCCACGGATTGTCGCTTTGAGCCAACATAGCTGCTTCTCCGCCACCATAATCGGATAAAAGGTTTTCCCCAGCGCATGGAACGTGAAGCCGCCAAATTCGCCAAGCGCATACTTAACGCCAGCAAAATAATCGGCATGCCGCTCTACCAGAAAAGAAGCCCCGTAGTCGCCCCCTGCTTCCTCATCGCTGACAATCGCCAGAATGAGATCACCGCGCAGCGGCAGCTTGTGGACATGCGCGCGGAGGAAAGCCGATACGAGCATCGCCACGCCGCCTTTCATATCAAGAGCGCCACGCCCCCAGATGAAGCCGCCCTCGATCTCGCCACCGAAGGGCTCGCAGCTCCAGACCTGCTTATCGACGCCAACGACATCGACATGCCCGTACAGCAGCAGCGGCGGTGCTTCCCCGCTCCCTTTCATCCTCGCCAGCAGATTGGGCCGGGCTGGATCAAGCGCCTCTATCTGCGTCTCAATACCCGCATCCTCAAGCAGTTGCCGGATATACATGATACATGCGGCTTCCTCGCCCGGCGGATTGGTTGTATTGAAGCGGATCAATGCCTGCAAAATCTCTACAGGAGACGGCAGCTCCGAGCCACGCCGAGCTCCATTCTGTTTCAACTCATCATTAACCAGCCGGGCACCCATGACCCCACTCCTTCCTATAATAAACTGCCCGCGTAGGGGCGGTCGGCAGGAGAAATCCCTGGCAAGCTGCGCAGGCCGAACTCACCTTGCAGCCTTGCAAGCCGCCTCCGCTGTTCTTCGGCGGACGCACCTTTGGTACGAAACACCGATTCCAGCATCACCAGTGCTTGTCGTACATGTGCCTCCGCCACTTGCTCTCCTGTCTCCCGCAGCCGATCGACCAACTGCTGCACACCGCGGTAAGGAGAAGCGACGCCTTGTTCATATTCGGCTGCGTTCCAGTTGCGGTTGCGGACGCAAGTGGCGATAGCCAGACAACGATTAAGCAATTCAAGGGAATAAGCGTCCGCTTGCAAACTTGCTTCAGCCAGGTATGCTTCATCCTCTTTGTCGTCAAAAGCGAATACGCGTTGTCCGTCTGTTGGAGCCAGCCGTTTCAATACATGGCCCGGACCCAGCTCCACGGCAGCGGCAATGCCAATGCTCTTCTGAAATGCAAGGACGGACGGCCAATTGACGGGGTCTGTCAATCCCCTTGCCAGCATACCCCCAATCTCCGCTGTATTCCCGTAAGGCAGACCCGTCAAGGAGGAAACGACGGGAAAAGCCATTTTTCCAAACGAGACGCAGCTCAGCACTTCGGCAAATTGTGCCGCCGCCGGCGCCATTAACGGGCTATGGAAAGGCGCGCTTACCTGCAACGGAATGACTTCGGCTC
Organism: Paenibacillus sp. Cedars; assembly: GCF_003184205.1. Taxonomy (NCBI): domain Bacteria; kingdom Bacillati; phylum Bacillota; class Bacilli; order Caryophanales; family Paenibacillaceae; genus Paenibacillus; species Paenibacillus sp. Cedars. Next base: position 2,613,436 of record NZ_CP020866.1, on the reverse strand, counting down.
CATGGGTCAAGAGTCTTTCGGAGGCTTCATGGACGGCCTCTTTGTGTCCCGAAATCACCGTTTGTGATTCTGAATTCATATTCGATACCACAACCATACGGCTTCCATCCGTGCAGCGTACGCTGGTTTCCAGACATACATTGGCTACAACATCGGAACTCGGCCCATTCACGGCGGCCATCGCGCCGACATCTGCCGCGGCGGCCCTTTGCATCAACTCGCCGCGGCTGCGCACGAGCCGGAGCGCATCCGGGAACGTTATGGCTCCCGCACAGGTTAAAGCGGTAATCTCGCCCAGGCTGTGGCCGGCAGCCATCGCAGGCAGGTATCCCCATTCCCGGCTGTAGACGCGGTACATCGCCACGCCAAGCGCGAGAATGGCGGGCTGGGCATTGTCCGTCCGCGTCAGCTCCGTCAACGGTCCCTCATACATCAGGCGATCAAGACGCATGCCCAGCGCCTCATTCGCTTCCTGTATCGTTGCCTTGACAACCGCATACCGCTCGCTCAGCGCTCTTCCCATTCCGACGCGCTGCGATCCCTGACCTGGAAACCATATCGCATGTTTGTTCAGCATCTTCATCACGCTCCTCAATGTCAGATCGGGGCAAGCGCCTCGGTCAGAATTTTGTTTATCACCGCTACAACATCTTGTTCCTGCTCATGCAGGAAAAAATGTCCGCCATCAAACAGCATCAGCTCGCACCCTCCCGTCGCATAACGCCCCCATTCACCGAGCGGGCCTTTGACGCAGCCGTCATCCTTGCCGCTCAAGATGGTGAGCCGGAGCGGCAGCTGCGCCCGCATTCGATGCTCGTATTCACCGACAAGCCTGAAGTCGGCTCTTAAGATCGGCATAAACAGATCCAGCAGCTCCCGATGCCGGAACAGCTCGTCCGGCATGCCGCCGAGTCGTTTCAATTCATCAAGAAACTCTTCTTCCGGAAGCATATGAATCCGGCGAGTCTCCACCTGCTCACAATGCGGCGCCCCTCTGCCGGAGAGGAAGACTGCCACAGGCAGCGGAAATCCTTCCTCCCGCAGCGCATGCAGCAGCTCATATCCGAGCAGGCAACCCATGCTGTGGCCGAATAGAGCATATGAATCGGAGCCAAGCGCCGTCTTCTGCACCAGCGGCAGCAAATCCTGCACGGCCTCCGCCGTGTCCGCATAGAACGGCTCGCCCATGCGGCTTCCTCTGCCCGCCAGTTCGGCCGGTACCAGACGCACGTCAGGATGCAGCTGGTTCGTCCAGCGCTTGTACACTTGTGCGGAGCCACCAGCATATGGCAAACAAATTAATGATATCGCAATAACGCCCGCCTCCCGGGTAACATATTGACGCAATCGGGCTCTACGCCCCGGCGACAAGCGCTGTCCAGAACGCTTTTTCCTTCACGAACAATTCATCCGCGAGCGCCAGCTCTCTGCCCCGTTCAAAGTCTCCTGTCACAAAACGGTCCTTCACCAGATCCCATCCGTCCCTCACTGCGCCAAGCTGACCGGACAGCGACTCAAACAGAGCTTCGCCGATGAGGTTCTTCTCCCGCATGGAGCGGAGCAGCGACACGTTGGCGATATGCCGGTTGCAAATGATGTTGACGCCGACAAGGCCATAGGTCAAATGAGCTTGCTTCTTCTCCGGTTCGGAATCTACATTCCACATGCCCTCTATGGAGAACTTGCCAAGCTCTCTCGCCAGCCGCTCCGCATTTTCCACCACTTCAGCCAGCCTCAACTCGTAGGGCTGAACCTTTTCATGCAGGTTGTATACGTAGAAGGCAGGCCCCAAATAGTTCGGATTCACGTTGTATTCCGAGTTGCCGTACGCCTTGAGCAGCCTTTCCTCCGGCACCTCGTGCTCCTCGTAGCCCGCAAGCGTATCGTCAATGACGTAGAAGATGCCGCGCTCCTTGTCGTATCCGTTAAACAGCGAATAATGATACCAATGGAATGTTTTCCAGGCCATGCTGCCCGGCAGCCAGTCATACAGATCCACGTTTACGCTCAAGTTGCGTCCGCCCGCAAGCATCGCCCTGATTTCTTCCAGCACCGTTTCCTTGCTGCGGAAATGACCAGGCTCGATATAGCGAAACACCTGCGATAGCGGAAATCTGACCGGATCGTCCATATAATACAGTGTGTCAATGGTGGGGTAGCGGAAATCCTTGTCCGTTGCGGCCTCCCAAGGATAGTAACGGTAAATATTCAAATACGCCGCATCCCTATAGCTGGGCTCCACCGACACCGCAATAGAGAACGCCTGGTTCAGCATGCAGTTCATCCAAAACTCGTTAAACGGTTTCCTTTTCATGGACAGCTTCATCGTTCGCCGCCTCCTTAGGCTTAGAATGTTGGTTCATACAAGCTTGCTTGCTGCAAGCACGGCATTGATTCTATTCTGTGCTCCGTCTTCTACCAACGCGCGTAGGATCACCGCATAATCATGCGACAGCGCCCGGACGGTCTCCTCCCGGAAAAGACTTGTCGCATATTCCAGCGCAAAATCGATCCTGCCGTCCTGCTCCAGCGCCTCAAGCGTTAGATCAAATTTACTTACGCCCGGATCGAACTCCTTAGGGTCGAATTCAATGCCGCCCGAACGGTAAGCGACGCGATCGATATTTTGCAGAATAAACATCGTATCAAACAGTGGATTGCGGCTGCGATCCTGATCGATTCCCAGCTTTTGCACCAAATCCTCGAACGGATAATTCTGGTGCTCCAGCGCCCGCAGCACATCCTCGTGCAGCTCAGACAAATAGTCGCCCACGGTCCGGTACGATTCCGGAAAGCTGCGAATCGCGACCGTATTGACAAACATCCCGATCAACCCTTCCAGTCCCGCATGATTGCGGCCCGCTACCGGCGTGCCGATAATGATATCCTCCTCACCGCTCCATTTGCTAAGCAGCATCGCATAAGCTCCGAGCAGCACGGTATACAACGTCGTGCCCCGCTCACGTGCAAATGCCTTGATCTGAAGTGTCAGCTCTTCATCCAGTCTGAAGTTGATCAGACCGCCCTCGAAGCTTTGCAGTTGCGGCCTTGGCAAGGCCGACTTGAGCTCAAGCGTCGGCAGCTCCCCATCGAACGCCTCCAGCCAGTAGCGCTCATGCCCCATATAGGCTTCGCTGCCGATCTGTTCTTCTTGCCATACCGTGTAATCCCGGTACTGGATATCCAGCTCCGGAAGCTCGCCGCCGCCGTACAACGTGGTCAGTTCCTGCAGCAGGACGCTGACGGAGACGCCGTCAGTAATAATATGATGAAAGTCCAGCAGCAGCAGATGGCGTTCCTCGCCAAGCGGGATTAATCCTGCCCGGAACAGCGGAAGACTGCCGAGATCAAACGGACGGATAAAGCGCTCCATCAGTGTGCTGATGCCGCCGAACAATCCTTCCTCTCCGCCTTCCCCTAGCAGCTTGACCGCAGCCATTCTCAGCCTGGCGCCCCGCTCCAGCGTAAATACCGGCTCTGCATGTATACGTTGACGGAACTCGTCCTCCTCGTGATGAAATGTCGTTCTGAGCGATTCATGGCGGCTTATCATCGCAAGGAAAGCTTCCTCCAGCCGCTCCACATCGAGCTTGCCCTGCATATGCACGGCGAACGGCACATGGTACATCATTGCCTCGCCCGAGATCAGCCCCATCATAAATTGGCGGCGCTGCGCTCTTGACATCGGATAGTGCTCGAGCTCCGGCTGCTTCGGAATGCGCGCGGTAGCCGCGGTTTCACTAGTATCCAGATGGGCCGCTAAACCTTCAAGCGTAGGATTCATAAAAATCTCGCGCAGCGGCATTTGAATGCTAAAGCGTTCCGCAATGCGGCTGACCATGCCTGCGGCCTTCAGGGAATGACCGCCAAGCTCAAAAAAGCTGTCCTTGGCGCTGATGACATCCGTACCAAGCAGATCCTTCCAAATCTCCGCCAGCTTGCGCTCGGTATCCGTTGAAAGCGGAACGAGCTCTCGTGTGTTCGCATCGGACGGTTCCGGCTTCGGGAGCGCCCTTCTGTCGATTTTGCCCGTTGGCGTAAGCGGAATGTCATCCAGAACGACCATGAAGGGCGGAAGCATATAGGAGGGCAGCTTATCACGGAGATATTCACGCAGCTGCGCGGGCAACCTACCGGATGGCGCCTCGCCGCCTTGCTCCGTATCCGTTGCTACGGCGTTCTGCAGGACAACATACGCACAAAGCGCATATTCCCCATCCTCTTCCTGAAAAGCGGTGACAACCGTTTCCTTCACCTGCTCATGGCGAAGCAGTTGCTGCTCGATTTCACCGATTTCAATCCGGTGACCCCTGATTTTCACCTGGAAATCGCGGCGCCCCCCATAGACAAACTCCCCATTTTCAAGTCTGCCTCCAAGATCACCCGTGCGATACATGCGTTCGCCCGGCACATACGGATTCGGCACAAAAGCGACATCCCATTCGGGATGGCTGAGATACCCACGCCCGACGCCCGGTCCGCCAATGCAAATTTCGCCCGTCACACCGGTCGGCCGCAGCTTCATTCCTTCGTCAAGCACCATCATGAGAGAACCTTCAATCGGTGTCCCGATCGATATGTCCTCGCCTTCAGTCACTTCACGGATGGAGGTCCACACCGTCGTCTCCGTCGGACCGTACAAATTAAACAATCTGGCTCCGGTAGCTGCGCGCAGCCTGCCGAGCACATCAAGCCTCAGCGGCTCCGCCCCGATCATCAATATGCGCAGCTTGTGCAAGCCGTCCGTTTCGCCTCGCTGATCCATCCACCACTTGAAGCGCGAAGGCGTAATTTGCAGCACATCGACGCCGTGCTTGTCGATCAGGCCTTGCAGTAAAGCGGCGTCGCTCCGTTCCTCTTCGTTTGCCAATACAATCCGCATACCCAGCGTAAGCGGCAGCAGATTTTCAACGACAAAAATATCAAAGGAGACCGATGCCATCGCCAGGATGCGCTGGCTCTTCTCAAACGGAATCCGCTCTCGGAAGCCGCTGATGAAATGAGCCAGCCCGCGATGCTCGATCATCACACCTTTGGGGCGCCCGGTCGAGCCCGACGTATACAGCACATACGCCAAATGGTCCGGCTTATGGATACATTCCGGATTGCCTCTGTCCGCCGCATACAGCTCCGGATCGTCCAGATACATCTCGGCAGCGGCTCTCGTTGCGAATCCCGCATATGTTTTTTCCGTCAGCAGAAGCGCTTCGCCGCAATCCTCAAGCATCCAGTCAATCCTTTCTTTCGGGTATGCGGGATCAATGGCGACATAGGCGCCTCCGGCTTTCAGAACACCCAGAATACCGACAAGCAGCAGCGGGCTGCGGGACGCCATTAGAGCGACCATGCTTTCAGGCCCCACACCCTTCGCCCGCAAGGAATGGGCAAGCCGATTCGCGCGTTCGTTCAGTTCGGCGTACGTCACCATCTCCGCGCCGAATTGAATCGCCGCCGCATCCGGCGTGCGCGCCGCCTGGCACTCCACTTCCTGCACGAACCCCGTCCATTCCGCCGTTGCTTGCGCGGAAACCGCACCTGGGCCTACTTGCCGCTCTGTCATGTCCTTGTCTGCTCGAGTTTCCATCCTGCCATTGCCCCCCTCTTTACTTGCGGCCTGTACCGGTATGCTTCCTCCACCCAATATAGCCAACAATTGCTTCCGCTCGCTCTCACTCATCAGCTCAAGCTCGCCAACCGTGCGACCCTGCGATCTGCACATCTCCTGCACGAGTACGGCATAGCTTTCCGCCATGCGTCGCGCCGTTTCCTCATGAAATAAATCCGTTGCATATTCCAGCTGCAGCTCGATTTCCGCTTCCCGCTCCACCGCTTCCAGCGTCAGGTCAAACTTGCTTGTCCCCGACTCGAACGGTATTTCGTCAAAGACGAGCCCGCCTGCTTCCATCACTGGCCGGTTCATATTTTGCAAGACAAACATGGCGTCAAACAAAGGATTGCGGCTTCTGTCCGCATCAATCTTCAACCCTTCGACCAGCTCCTCGAAAGGATACATTTGGCGCGAAAGCGCCTCAACGACATGGTTATGCAGCTCTGCTATATAAGCTCTTACCGTCTTGAGTCTTTCCGGCCTTGTCCGCAGCGCCAGCGTGTTGACGAACATGCCGATCATGCCATGCGTATCGGCATGCTCCCTGCCGGCGGAGGGGGTGCCCACAATCACTTCGGTCTGACCGCTGTATTTGGCCAGCATCGCGGCAAAAGCACCCAGCAGCACCGTATACAGCGTCGTCTTTTCTTCCCGCGCGAGCTTTCGCGCCGCCGCGGTTGTCACTGCGTCCAGCCGGAACGAATGGCGGCGGCCTTTATAGCTCGGCAGAGACGGCCGCGGTCGATCCGTTGGCAGCTCCAGCACAGGAAGCTTGCCTTCGAAGATTTCCATCCAGTACCTCTCATGCTCCGCATAAGCGGTATCGGCAAATCCGGCCTCCTGCCACACCGCATAATCGCTGTATTGTACGCGCTGCTCTGGCAGCGCTTGTCCGGCATACAGCCGCGACAGCTCATTCACCAGCAAACCGGAGGATACACCATCCGTAATCATGTGATGAATATCCAGCAGCAGCAGATGCTCTTCCTCGTTCAACCGGAGCAGCCCTGCCCGCAGCAGCGGCAGCTTGTCCAGATGAAACGGGCGCTGGAAGACTTCTATCAGACGCGTCACCTCAGCAAAGTCTGACGGCGCTCCCCGAAGGAACTCGTCCCTGGTGATCGCTGCGGGGTCAAGCGTCTCCAGCTTAAAGTCATACGGCGGATGAACCATTTGCCTGAACTCGTCCTTTGTCATATGAAAGGTTGTCCGCAAACTTTCGTGGCGACCGATCAGCGCCGTAAACGCGTCTTCCAGCCGCGCCGCATCCAGCCTGCCCTGCAAGCGGAGCGCGAACGGCACATGATACATGGTGGCGTCACCGCCCAGCATCTGCATCATATATTGGCGGCGCTGAGCGCGCGACATCGGATACCACTCCCGCCGCTCCGCCTTCGGGATCGGCTCGACCACCGCAGCGGCATCGACCCGCTCCTTCAGCCAGGTGGCCATTTCCGCAATGGAGGTAAGTTCGAATATCAGGCTGAGTGGAACATGGGCTCCCGTCGCCTGCTCCAGCTTGCCCGCCAGTACCGCAGCCCTCAAGGAGTGGCCGCCAAGCTCGAAAAAGTCGTCGTGAATACCGATTGGCCCAGCCGTATCGCCCAGCACTTCCTTCCAAATGGCGGCAACGCGCTCTTCCATCCCGTCTCGCGGCAGCTCTGCCTCTCTCCGTTCCCAAGGCCCGAATTCCGGCTCCGGCAAGGCGCGCCGGTCCACTTTCCCATTCGGCGTCAGCGGTATTGCATCAATTGCCGCGATATAGGCCGGAATCATCGCCTCCGGCAGCTTGTCTTTCAGCCGTCTTCGCCATTCCCGCGAAGGGAGTTTGTCCGAAGCGACCACATACGCGCACAGCTCCTTGTTGCCGCTTGCCTGCTCGCGGACGATCACAACCGCATCCTCCACCTCGGGAAAGGAAATCAATTGCGAACGAACCTCATTCATTTCAATCCGCACACCTCTGATTTTCACCTGTTGGTCGGCCCGGTCCACATACATCACGTTGCCGTCCGGCAGCCACTTCGCGATATCGCCGGTGCGATACATGTAGCGGCTCTCACGGTACGGATGGGGCAAAAAGCGCTCTGCTGTCATGTCCGGCTTGTTCACATAACCGTCGGAAAGACCGCTGCCGGCAATATACAGCTCCCCGGCTGCATTAATCGGAGCAAGCTGGCCGCCATAACCGAATATATAAATTTCCACATTGTGCATCGGGCCGCCAATCGGTACATAGCCGCCGCGATAAGCGCCCGGCTTGTACGCGTACATATTAGAGCAAACCGTCGCCTCCGTCGGTCCGTAGCCGTTCATAATCCGAATCTTTGGATTCAGCTTCGTATACAGCTCCAGCGTTTCGTCTTGAATCGGCTCAACCCCAACGAGCATTTTGTCCAGCGTAATCGCGGCAGCCGATTGCTCCAGCAGCCGCGCAACCTCCTTCAGCAAAGACGGAGGCAAATAAGCGAATGTAATGCGCTCACCCACAATCACCTCGGCAATTCGCCGCGGGTCAAGCAGTGTCGGCTCCGGGTAGAGCACCGTGCAAGCCCCGAACATCAGCGGCATAAACAGCTCCGCCACGCTGACGTCAAACGAAATATTGGTCAGGCTGAGACATCTGTCACTCTCACCGTATTGTCCGTCGAAAAACCTCCTGAGCGAATGTCCGAAATTGTAAAAGCTACGGTGCGGCACCATGACGCCCTTCGGCTGACCCGTAGAACCGGAAGTATAAATGACATACATCAGATCGGCGGCGTCTCGCGGCCATGCGGTGGCAGCTTCGTCTCCGCCGGAGAACAGCGCCTCATCCGCCATGTCCAGCACCTGCAAGGAGGCTGGCACACTGCTCGCGGCTACGGAATGCGCGCTGTCCGCGAAGACCAGCTCCGCACCGCTGTCCTCCAGCATATAGCGGATGCGTTCTCCGGGATAATGCGGATCCACAGGCATATATGCGCCTCCGACTTTCATAACCGCGAGCATAGCGGTCAGCATGGGGATGGAGCGCTCCGCCATGACGCCGACTACGCTGCCGCGTCCTACACCTTTGGCGCGCAAGGTTTGCGCCAGCGCATCGGTACGGCGATCCAGCTCCTGATAAGTCATGGATTCACCGCCGCAAGATACGGCTGGCAAATCAGGAACGGCCAACGCCTGCTCCTTGAAGCAATCATGCAGACAGCGCGGCGGCGGAAAGTCAGCTTCGCGTCTCCCCATTGCCAGCATATGCAGACGCTCCGACTCCGTCAGCATCTCCGCTTCGCCGAGCGCGGCGCCCGGACGGAGCGTCACGCTGCGCAGCAGCTGCACATAATGCCGCATGAACCGCTCGGCTGTCGCGCGGTGAAACAAATCAGTATTATATTCCACGACAAGCCGCAATTCCGCTCCATGCTCCACAGCCTGAATCATCAAATCATATTTGGCCGTGCCATGCTCAAAGCGCTGGTGGCGATACGACAATCCCGCTGATGAAGAATTTGGAATACCCAGATTTTGCATGATAAACATCGTGTCAAACAGTGGACTCCGGCTAGCGTCCCTTCTGTCCATCCATTGCGCAATTTCCTCGAAGGGATAATCAGCGTGGGCGTAAGCCCCGGTTGCCATCTCTTTCACTTCAGACAAAAAGGCACTGAACGGCTTGTCCGCGCGCGGATAGGCGCGCAGCGGCAGCGTGCCTGTGAACATGCCCGCGACCGCTTCCAGTTCGCGCCTTGTCCGTCCCGCAATCGGCGTGCCGACGACAATGTCCTCGGCCCCCGTATAGTGGGCGAGGAAAGTGTAATACGCAGATAGCAGCACCATGAACGGAGTCGTGCCCGATTCGGCCGCGAGGCTGCGCACAGCCGCCATCAATTCGGCCTCGACGTAAACGTCAAACGTTTCGCCACGATTGCCTTTGACAGGCGGTCGCGGGGCAACGGTCGGAAGCGCAAGCGTCGGCCAGTCTCCCCGGCATTGCTCGCGCCAATACCGTTCGGCGCTTCCGGAGAGCGGTCTGCTCTCCCGCCATACCGCATAATCCTTGTATTGCAGCGGCAGTGGCGGCAACGAACCGCCCTGATATAGAGTCATCAGGTCGGACAAAAGAATACCCGCCGACATGCCGTCGGATGCAATATGATGCATATCAATAAAAAGCACATGGCGCTCCGGTCCCAGCGTCAGCAAGGCTGCACGAAGCAGTGGAGCCTTATCGAGCCTGAATGGCAAGAACATGCTTTGCAGCAGGCCGTCTGCTTCCGCTTCATCGGCCTCCTTGCGGACCAGGTGAAAAGGTATGGCGGCATGAACACGCTGCCTGATTTCGCCGTCGATGACGTGGAAGCTGGTGCGAAGCGTCTCGTGACGCTCCACGATAGCTTGCAAGGCGGCCTCCAGTCGATCTGCATCAATGTCCCCGTCCAAGTGCAATAGTTCCGGCAAATTGTAGCTGCGATCTTCGGGCAACGCCTGCTGCTGCAAATACATGCGTTTCTGCGGGGATGACACCGGATAATGCTCTTGCGGTGCCGCCTTTGGAATCGGCTCCAATCTATGTCCGGACAAAGAGTAGGAGGCTTGGCCGGTCAACAGCCTGCCATGCCCGTCTGCTCCTGCCAGGCCAAAGCTAATGGACACTGCTTGTCCGCCATGCTCGCCGTTCGCCTCGTGTCTGCTGTTTTGAGCGGCTTTCGTTTGCTCAACGTTGTTTCGATTGTTCGTTCTTTGCGCTGTCGTAACGCCGTTCTCCCTGAGCCGCTGCTCGATCAGGACCGTTAACGAAGGCAGATCCGCATGCCCTAACAAATCCGCCACCTGAATGTGAATACCCGCAAGCTCGCTGAGCTGATTTACAATTTTGAGCGCAATAATGGAATCTCCGCCAAGTTCATAAAAATCGGCATTCGTAGGCAGCTCGTCATAACCGAGCAGCGCACCCCAGACATCTGCGACATGCTGCTCCCATTCCAGACCGGAACGCTCCCCGGTTAACGCAACGCCGCGGCGGCGCTGACTCTTCATCCCGCCGCTCCGCCGAAGCGTGGCTTGCCATCTGTCAAACGTCTCGTTCATTTCTTGCCCAAGCTCCTCGGGAATATCTCCACCGATCGAATATCCGCTCCAGTGCGCAAATGGTTTGTGAAGCGTCGCTCCGGCGCGCGCCTCCTGCACCCAACAACGGGGAGAATCGAAAGGATACGTCGGAAGCGGCAGCCGATGGCGGCGCTGTCCTAGGTAGAACGCCTTCCAGTCGATCTCGTATCCGCCCACGTAACGTTGGCCCATCTCCAGCGCTTCTATTTCCCGTTCGTCTGGAACGGGTTGCTGCCGCATATTCCCGGCTGCTGCCGTATTGACCGTCCCAAAACGAACGTTCGGCAGCGCAAGGCCGGCCAAGCCGCTTTTGGCTGCGGCATGCAAGGTCTCGGCAAGCTCTTCCCAATGGCTTGCCACAATCGCCAGCCGATACCGATGGGCTCCCCGGCCGACGGCCAAGGTGTAGCAAAGATCGGCCAGGCTGCCGCTCTCATCGCTGCGATGCTGCGCAGCCCAGTCCCGCATGAGCAGCACGAGCCGCTCCAGTGCCGTCAAACTGTGCGCGGACAAGCAGAAGAGCTCCGCTCTGTCCGAGCGGCCCGAAGGTATTCCGGCTGGGGCCTCCTCCAGCACAACATGGCAGTTGGTCCCGCTCATGCCAAACGCGCTTACTCCGCATCTTCTTGCTTCGCCGTCCGTCTCCCATGGCGTCAATTCGTCATTGACATAAACGGGCGAATCCACAAACGGAATGTTGCGGTTCGGCGAGCGGTAATGAAGCGTTGGCGGAAGCTGCTTGTGGACAAGCGACAGGATCGCCTTGAGCAGCCCTGCAATACCGGCGGCATGGTCGAGATGGCCGATATTGGTTTTCAGCGAGCTGATCGCGCAAAATTGGCGTTTGTCGGTATATCGCCGGAAGGCGCGCGTCAGCCCGTCGATTTCGATCGGGTCGCCAAGCGGGGTGCCCGTGCCGTGCGCCTCCATGTATGTCACCGTTTCGGGATCAATGTCCGCATCCTGCCAGGCACGCGCAATGACGTCCTCCTGCGCGAGAGCGTTCGGAGCAGTAATGCCGACCGAACTGCCGTCCTGATTCATCGCGCTGCCTTTGATGACGGCATAAATGTGGTCGCCATCCTCCTGCGCGCGGGAGAGCGGCTTCAGCAGCAGCGCAATCACGCCGTCGCCGATACCCGTTCCGTCCGCCGAGTCGTCGAACGTTCTGGCCCGGCTGTCGCTTGACTCGATGCCAAGGCGTATGCCGGTATCCAGCGGGAGCACGTTAATTTTGACACTGCCCGCAATCGCTGCCTCGCATTCGCCGCTGCGGATCGATTGGCATGCCAGATGGACCGCTACCAGCGAGGAGGAGCAGGCGGTATCCACACTGATCGCCGGTCCGCGCAAATTAAGCAAATACGAAATCCGGCTCGGTATCATGGAGCTCAGATTGCCGGGCGCCGCCATGGACAAGGCCTCCGGGTCCAGCGCTTCGATGATTCGCTTGTAATCATGCAGCATGTCCCCGTTATAGCCGATAAAGACGCCTGTGCGCGAACCGTGCAGCGCATCTCCGCCGTACCCCGCATTCTCAACCGCGCCCCAGGCCGTCTGCAGGAACAGGCGCTGCGCCGGGCTCATCAGCGAGGCTTCCTTGGGCGAAAGTCCGAAAAAAGAATAGTCAAAACCTGAAATATCTTCGATATACGCCCCGTCAAAAAAGGAAACGGGGCCAGTTTGCGTCTCCATGCGGCGCAAATACGGCTTCAATTCCTCCTTGCGGGACTCCGGAAACCCGCCTACCAGATCCTTGCCGTTCTGCAGAAGCTCCCAGAAGGCATCGTGCGATTCCGCGCGCGGCAGCTTGGCGGATATCCCGACAATTGCAATATCCTTGAGGGAAACATTGGAGACGGAGCCCCCGCTCCGCCCCTTCCGCCCGGATGTGTCCTTTTTGGTATCCAGCAAATCCAGTTGAAACATGACACTATTCCCCCCTAGCTAGTAATGGAAACACTGACGGCCTGTTCTTTTTCTGCCCTTCCACCGCTCCCGCGCAGCAGCAGCAACACATGCGCCGCAATGCCAAATCCGCTGATCAGGGCTAATAATCCAAGCGTACCGGACTGCCAATCGCCCGCCCATTGCAGCACGATATACAAGGTGGCTGTGCTGCACACATGGGCCGCAAGCGACCCCCAAAGCGAATGCGAGCCCGCGCGAACGGCACCGTAAAGCATCGCGCCCAGCGCCGCAAATGCGCCAACCGTCACATTCATAAATACCGCACCGAACAATACGGCCTGGAGCAGAACCGTCCACAGAATCGAAAGAGATTGATTGAGTGTATGAAACAGCATGCCTCTGAACAGCCATTCCTCCAGCAAAGATCCCAGCAGCAAGCTGCCGAGCATAAAAATAATCAGGCTGCCGCCGGCAACAAAAGCGACCAGATCCGAAATGGCCGGAAACGTCGCTTTTATCCACGGAAGACGGGCAAACGCGGCAATAAACAAGCCGAGCCAGATGCCCGTCCCTGCGGACAGCAGCAGCGATCCCCTGCGCGGAGGAACAAACCCCAGATCCTTCAGTGAAATTTTTTGCCAGCGCAGCAGCGGAAGATAGACGGCAAGTACAATGATATTGGATACAATCAGTACAATGCCGGAATTGCCTTTGATCCATTCTTTCAGCACGGAATTGCTAATCCCGTTGTAAAGCAATTGATTCACAAGCATCACAATCGCCGCATAAATGACCAAATATAATACGGTATTTCCCGCTATTCGTAATCCCTTCACAGAGGTGTCACCGCCTCAGAAGACAACGGCGCGGAGATCGAAGAGCGATGCTTGACCGCAAGAAATATGCCAACAGCAATCATGACGGCCGCCACAGCCATCCAAGCGGACATCATAGTAACATCCGTCGTCTCCGGCCCGTAATGCCACAGCAGGTACTGACTGCCCTGACAGGCAACTTGCGCTGCGATCGGCGCCCAGATGGATTTAAACCAGACATACAAGAGCGCAAAAATAACCGCGCCTAGAAAACCATACAGCGACAGCGGAATGTCTCCGAAAAAGAACAGCGCCCCGTATAACACGCCCTGAATCACAATGGCGATCCAGACCGGGAGCACGCGTCTGAACTCATTCATCAGAATGCCTCTGAACAACGTCTCCTTGTAAATATTTCCGAGAATCAGGAAAACCAGAAATACATACCATTCCGCGCGGTTCAGGTAATCAAACAATTCGCGGAACTGATACTTGTCCGTTGCAATGGCAGGAAGTCGGGAGAATGCGACTGTAAACAGGCCGGCTCCAAGCCCGATCCATAAAGCGATGGCCACCGATTTGCCGCTCATCACGCGAAACTTAGCCGCCTTAAACAGGTTTTCCTTGAATATAAACCTCCAGGCCAGCAGCATGAGTGGCAAACCCACCATATCGTTCAAAATAATGACGGTTACCGTGTTCTGTTCAAACCACGTGCTTCTGGGGTAAAGATAATCGAAAAATAATGTCGTCACGGTAAAAAACCATGCAAAATACAGCCCGATAACAACGGCCACGCGGGCCAGCATCATTCCCCACGCCTTCATGCGGTTAGCCCCCCTTTTGTGCTGTCGGCGGCACGTCAGCCGTCAGTGCTTGACCGGCACGTGTGCCGATGCCGCCGTTGCCGGAGGACCGCCAGACATAGACGGAACCTCCAATCAACGCCGCCAGACAGAGCGCTGTAATGATATACAGCGAAACATCGCCGAGTTTGTCAAACCATTCGTAGAACCCGATGTATTTAAATAGAAAGATGGTGCCCATGGCCGTATTCTGTACCAGGATCGGTGCCCACAGCGACCCGGTGCGCAAATACAGCACCCCGTAAATCAGGCCCGAACCGATGCTGATGATTGAAAGGGCCGCGCTCGGCTGGAAGTAGGCGTAAGCTGCGGCTTGCAGCACCAAGGCCACATATACCGGCATAACCCGGCGAAGCTCCCTGAAAATGAGGCCCCTGAACAATATTTCTTCAAATGCCGGCCCAATCAAACCGGCGCCAAGAATGACGTACCAGATTGAATCCCCCCTGATCAGATCGTCAACCAGCGCGGGAATGGACGGAAATTGCCGTGCAATATCATCAATGACGATCAGGCCGATGCTGAACAAACTTCCCGCAAGACCCAGGCCGATCATGAGCAAGACGCGCGAGGCGCTCAGCCGCTTGAAGCCCGACGCGCGGAACAGATTTTTTTCCGCATGAGGCCAGATCCATCCTTTGATGCGAAAGATCAGCATGTACACAAGCGTAATCAGCGTGAACAGAACGACCATAAACATAGCCGGGTTGCGATCCAGAAACTCAGCAAAAGTCAGCGTCGCTTCGTAATGGTAAGTCGAGCGAAGCAGATAGAGCAGCGCATAAAAGACCCCAATATAAAGCGCGATATTCCCTATCACGGACAACACTTTTTTCACAGGAAAGCTCCTTTCTTTCTTCTGTCAGATGTATGCTCAAGTCTCGGGCGCAGTCCAGCTTGTCCAAAGGTTTGACCCATGCTACGCCCTCGAGACGGCACTGTCTGCTGTGGTGCGATATTGCTCGACCACGCTCGACAGCAGCTCCAGATAAGCGGAAGCCCAATCCAGCACCGACTCCTTGCCGAGGCGTCGGGCGTTGTAAGTCCACACCCCGCCAAGCTCTGGCCCTTCCGCCCCGCTTGGCGATGCAGCGCCATCCATATACAGCACAACATCGAATCGTTCCAATAACGTCTCCCGTTCCTTGAACCCGTGCTGCGCTGCTCCTGCAAATAACGGGAACAAGACAAATCCGGCTTCGGCTTGCGGGTGCTTTCTGATTTGTCGCACGGAGTAACATTCTCCTGCGCTCGCCCGCTTGGCGGCATGCCGCAGCAGCGTATCGAAATCGCGCACCTCTGCAAAGTCGATTTCCTTCGGAGCAATCAGACCGTTATCCGTCATGGCTGGAAGCACAAGCCGACTGCTGCCGGACTCTCCTCGCCAGAAGTACAGATATGCGGCATACGCCGCGGCTTCAACCGTCACCGAGCGGGATGCTGCAAGTTCCGCAAGTCCTTTCGCAACCACCTGGTCCAGTTGGAACTGAACGCTGCCGATACGCTCCGCGGCATAGCCGCTGCTGACGCAGTCGTCTGCCACCAGCAGACCGGTCCAGCTCCAGCTCGCGAGCTCCCGATTTCTCGACTCCAAATACGCCGCAAGCGATGAGATTGTTGGATAGGTGAACAGATCCGTTACGCCGAGAGCGCCGGGATATAACGTCTCCAGCCGTTGATGCGCCCGTACCAGCAGCAGCGAGTCTCCCCCGGCATCGAAGAAGCGATGATGGATGCCGAAGTCGTCCCTTTGCAGAATTTCGCGCCATACGGCGGCAATTGCCAATTCGTTATCGCTTGTCGCTTCAACAAACGGAGTGCCGCTACCCGTCTTAAGCTCCGGCTCCGGCAGCGCCTTTCGGTCGATTTTGCCGTTTGGAGACAGGGGCATAACGGGCAGTTCCATCACGGCCAGCGGAACCATATAATCCGGCAGGCGCAATGCTGCAAAATCCCGCAACTCCTCAAGGTCCACAGGTTCGGTGCAAACGATGTACGCGCATAAATACTCGCTTCCGCTCGCGGCATCCCGCTTCATGACCACCGCTTCCGAAACCGCTGGATGACCGCGCAGCACATGCTCGATTTCCCCGCATTCGATACGCTGGCCCCTTATTTTCACCTGATGGTCGATTCGGCCCAAATATTCGATTCTTCCGTCAGGCAGCCATCTGGCAAGATCTCCTGTTCGATACATCAGACTGCCCGCCGCAAATGGATTATCGACGAACTTTTCTTCCGTCAAATCGGGCCGGCCGATATAACCTCGCGCCAGGCCCACGCCGGATATGCATAGTTCCCCCGCAATGCCGACAGGCTGGAGCTTCATCGCTCCGCTCATGATATAGAGCGAAATATTGTCGATCGGCTTGCCAATCGGTACATTGATCGAAATATCGTTGATCGGAATATCGCCATCAGAGCAATCGTAAAAGGAAACGTCCACCGTCGCCTCGGTCGGGCCGTACAGGTTCACAAGTCTGGCATCGAATGGAACTCCGATCCGCTCGCGGAACCGCCGCACCTGATCCGCAGTCAGCGCTTCGCCGCTGGCGAACACATGACGCAGGCTCTCCAGCCTGGCCTCGCCGCGCAGCAAGCTCGGATGCTCCAGGAACAGGTGCAGCATGGACGGCACAAAATGCATCGTTGTTACGCCATGCCGCCCTATCGTATCCATCATAAGCGCGGGGTCTTTTTCGCCGCCTGGAGGCAGCAGGACCAGCTTGGCTCCCGCAAAGCTCCACCAGAACAGCTCCCAGACCGATACGTCGAAGGTAATCGGCGTTTTCTGCATAATGACTCCGCTTGCGTCCAGTCCATATTGCTTCTGCATCCAGCCGATCCGGTTAACAACGGAATGATGCTCGATCATGACGCCTTTCGGCTGTCCGGTCGATCCCGAGGTATACAGCACATAGGCAAGCGAACGTGAATCATGCAGCTTCTCCACAGGGGAGTCGTCCCGTTCCTGCGCCAGCGCCTCATGAACGTCCATCAATGACGCGAACGTCTCCAGCTCTTCCGAGGCTTTGCCCAGCGTCAGGACAAGCTCGGCTCCGGAATTGTCCAGCAT
This sequence comes from Paenibacillus sp. Cedars, assembly GCF_003184205.1. Lineage (NCBI taxonomy): Bacteria > Bacillati > Bacillota > Bacilli > Caryophanales > Paenibacillaceae > Paenibacillus > Paenibacillus sp. Cedars. The sequence goes on along the minus strand of NZ_CP020866.1, from coordinate 2,596,072 downwards.
GTAGCGTATTCGTTCCGGCGGCAAGCCCGGCGCAACAGGCACATAAGCTCCGCCCGCCTTTAGCACGCCAAAGATTGCAATCATCATCTCCAGGCTGCGATCCATTACGACGGCCACGCGATCCTCGCGCTTGACACCTTGCCGTCTGAGTGCCTGCGCCAGCCGGTTTGACTTCCGGTTCAATTCCGCATACGTCAAAACTCCGTCCTCCGCCGCAACCGCAACGGCCTGCGGCGTTTCCACCGCTTGTCTTTCGAGGTAAACCTCCACCGTATCGCCGCCTGCATACGGCGCTGTCGTACGATTGAACTCTTTGCTCTGCTTCTCTGCCTCAGCGGCGCCCTGCAATCCGATCCCTCCGAGCGGCTGCTCCGGCTCGAACAGTGCAAGACCGACAATACGGAAATACCATTCCGCCATTCTGCATATGCTGTCTTCTTTAAACAGCGACGTTGCATATTCGATCATCAAGGCTGCGCCTTTTGGGCCCTGATCCGCAATCTCAAACGTCAAGTCCAGCTTCGAAACGCGATGGTCCGGCACTTGCGCCTCAAATTGCAAGCCGTCCACCGCCACCTGTCCGGCCTCCCTATACTGCATGACAAACATCGTGTCAAACAGCGGATTGCGGCTCAGATCGCGCGGCACATCCAGCATCGTCACCATGTGCTCAAACGGGAGCAAGCTGTTATCCAGTGCCGCAAGCACTGTTTCTTTGAGCTGCTCGGCTAACGCTCTGAACGACAGCTCGCCAGATGGCTGGCTTCGAATCGGCAGTGTATTGACAAACATGCCGACCAGAGACTCGGTAGCGGGATGGAAGCGGCCGGCGATCGGCGTGCCGACAATCAGATCGTCTTGCCCTGTCATCAGATGGAATAACGTATGGTAAGCAGCGAGCCAGATATGGAATGGCGTAACGCCCCATTGCTCAGCCGCCGCTCCGATGCCCTCGACAAGCCCCGCCGGTATTCGCAGCTCAAGCTTGGCGCCTTCGAAGGTTTGTTCGGGCGGACGCGGATAATCGGTTGGCAGCTGCAGCACAGGAAGTGTACCCGCTAGCCGGAGTGCCCAATATTGCTCTTGCTCCTCTCTTGCCACTGAAGCCATCCACTCCTGCTGCCAAACGGCGGCATCCTTATAGTGAATGGGCAGCGGCTGCAAGGAGCCGCCGCGATACAACTGCTCGAAATCGCGCGCCATCACATTCATGGACAAGCCGTCGGCGACGATGTGGTGAATGTCCAGCAGCAGCGTATGCCGACTTTCGCCGTCTGTCGCAAGAAACGCCCGAATTAACGGAGCCTTCCGCAAATCGAACGGGCGGACGACCGCACGCGTAAATGTATTCAAGTCCGCTGCATCCATCAAGGCAAACACGGCGAGTTCAAACGAAACCCACTCATGGACACGCTGTACAGGCTTGCCGTCTGCCCAGTCAAAGCTGGTGCGCAGCGGTTCATGGCGGTCAATCAAGCCCTGAATCGCCTCGCGAAGCCTGTTCTGATCAAGTTTTCCCGTCAGGTTCAGCGCGAGCGGCAGATTGTAGGCCGTGCTGCCCGGATAAAACTGCTGCAGCACAAACAACCTGTTCTGCGCGAGTGACAACGGGTAGTAAGGCCGACTTTCCGCCTGGGCAATAACCACGGCCGGCTTGGAGACTGCGGTGTCGATGCGGGCCGCCATTTCCCGCAGCAGCGGAGTCTCGAACACATCCTTCAATGCATATGCAGCTCCATAACGCTGCTCGATCAAGCCCGCAAGCCGTGCGGCGCGCAAGGAATGGCCGCCTAATTGAAAGAAATGGGCTTCTCTCCCGATCACCGACGGGTCGTCCGGCCCGCTTGCAGCCAGACCGAGCACCTCCTGCCACAGCTCGGACAGCCGCTGCTCCGTTGGCGTAGCAGGCGCTTCGCCGTGAGCCACCGGTTCAGCGAACCGGGGCTCCGGCAGGCGGCTGCGATCTGTTTTGCCGCTCGGATTCAGAGGTAACGCTTCCATAGCTACAAAATATGTAGGAATCATATACTCCGGCAGCAGTTCCTTAAGTGCATCCCGAAGACTCACTTCCTCCGGCTTCTCCCCGTCCACTGTCACGAGATATGCGCATAGCGCCGGCTCTCCCGCATGGTCCATCACCGCCGTCACCACGGCATCGCGAACTTCTGCCTGGCGGAGCAGCGCGTGCTCAATCTCGCCGCATTCGATGCGGAGACCACGCAGCTTGACCTGATGGTCAAAGCGTCCCAAATATTCAATATTGCCGTCCGGCAGCCACCTTGCAAGGTCCCCGGTACGGTACAGCTTCTCTCCTGCGGCAAACGGATTCGGAACAAAGCTTTGCTCTGTCAAATCCGGCCTGTTGCGATATCCGCGCGCAAGACTGGCACCTGCGATACACAGCTCGCCGAACACACCGATTGGCTGCGGTCTCATCCGCTCGTCCACAATGTGGAGCCGGATGTTCTGGATGGGCTTGCCGATCGGAATCGCACCCGCCCCAGCGTCCGGGCAATCGTAATAGCTGACATCGACGGTCGCTTCCGTCGGGCCGTACAGATTGATGAGCCGTCCTTGGCTGCCGCCACGCTCCATCAGGCGGTAAAAACCTGCGACATGCGCGGGCTTGAGCGCTTCGCCGCTCGCAAATACGTACCGCAGGGATCTTAGCTCGCCGCCTCTGCCGCTGTCCGCCGCGTAGGGCAGGAAGACGCCCAGCATAGACGGCACAAAATGCATAACCGTAACCGCCTGCTCCTCAATCGTGCGCAGCATGACCGCTGGCTCCTTCTCCCCACCGGGCTCCAGCAAATAAAGCGATGCACCGGCAAAGCTCCACCAGAACAGCTCCCATACGGAAACGTCAAACGTGATCGGCGTTTTCTGCAAAATAACGTCTCGCTCATTCAACGGATAAGCCGTCTGCATCCAGTGCAGCCGGTTGATCGCAGCGCGGTGCTCCACCATAACGCCTTTGGGTTGGCCGGTGGAGCCTGATGTATAAATGACATACGCCAAATGCTCGGGGCCTGCTTGAGGCGGCAAAACCGTTTCTTCTTCGCCAAGCGGCAGCTCCGATGCGGCGGTAGTCGCAAGCGCGTCCAGATCTAGCGTTTCCCCCTGAAAGGCCGGGAGCGTATGAATCCACTTGGTCCCCGCCAGAAGCAGACTGGCCCCGCTGTCCTCCAGAATGCCGCGGATCCGCTCGGGCGGATGCTCCGGGTCGAGTGGCAAGTAGGCCCCTCCCGCCTTGAGCACCGCCATGATCGCAATCATCATGGACAGCGAGCGCTGGGCGGCAATCGGCACAATCGTCTCGACCGCAACCCCCTTGCTTCTTAGCACGGCAGCCATGCGTTCAGCGCGTTCATTAAGCTCCCCATACGTCAGCGAGCCTTCTGCCGATCGCACCGCCGGGAGGTCCGGCCACCGCCGCGCGGACTCGGCGAACCATTCGTGAATCGTCTTCTCCATCGGGTACGGAGATCCCGTATTATTCCATGCCGCAATGGCAGCTTCTTCGGCAGGTGTCGTCATTTCAACGTCGCCACAGATCAGGTCGGGGCTGGCAGCCGTTTGCTCTAAAATGTAAAGCAGCCGCGCCGCCAAGCGCTCCATCGTACCTTTATCGAACAATCCCGTATTATACTCCAGCACCGCCCGCAGATCGCCTTCGCCATCGCTGTACAGATCGAGCTTGAAGTCCAGCTTGGAGGTTCCGTGGCTGACAGGCAGAGGCTCCATGCTCCAGCCGTTGCCGCGCACCGCCAGTTTCTCGTCATCAAACTGGTTGTGAAGAATCAGCATCGTATCGAACAGCGGATTGCGCGAAGGGTCATGCGGATACGGGGTCGCTTCCATCATGTGCTCGAAGCTGACATCGCCATGCTCGTATGCGGCAAGCAGACGCCGATGGGTCTCATCCACAAACGCCAAGATCGGCAGCTCGTCCGCCACCTGCATCCGAATCGGCAGAAACTGGTTGAACATGCCGATCATCCGGGCCGTGTCCGGATGCGACCGGCCTGCCGCCAAAGCACCGATTGCAAATTCCGACTGATGCGTTGTTCCCTTGAGCAGCAGCGCGTAAGCCGCAAAAAGCAGGCTGTTCAAGCTAGCTCCGGCGCTTGCTGCTGTTTCTTTCATCCGTGCGACGAGTGCCGACGGAATATTGAAGGTATACGTATCGCCTGCAAATGTCTGACGGTCGCCGCGCGCCCGATCCAGTGGCATATCGAGCGGCGCCGAAGATTCAGCAAGCTGCTCCGTCCAAAACGCCTGACTTGCCCTCACCCGCTCTGAGCCGGACTGTCGCTCTTGCCAAACAGCATAATCCTTGTAATGCAGAGCCAGAGGCGCAAGTTCTGCCCCGTCGACCAAATCGGCCAGCTCCTCCAGCAGCAGCTTAACGGATATGCCGTCCGCCGCGATGTGATGGATGTTGAGCAGCAGATAAGCCTCAGCTCCTTCCGATTCGGGCCGGCAATAACATGCAGCGAGCTGCGGCACGGAGCCAAGATTGAGCGACCGGAAAAACGGTCTCAAGCATTCCGGCAGCGGCGTCTCTGCGAGCTCCGCCGTTTGCAGAACAAAGTCGGCCGAATCGTGCACGATCTGGGCCGCAGCACCGTCGATCCAGTGATAGGAGGTCCGCAGCGGCTCATGCCGTTCGATCAACTTCCGAAGCGCTTGTCCAAATCCGGTTTCATTAACCGTACCCGTCAATTTAAGCGCAAGCGGAATATGGTAGGATAGTCCGATATCAGCTATGTTTTCCGCCAAAAACATGCGCCGCTGCGGCGGACTCAGCGGATAGGATGCGGCTTGTGGCGCGGCCGTAACAGGTTCGTACGCTTCCTTGGCTGCCCCGTCGATCCAGGCCGCCTGCTCTCTGACCGTCGGCAGCTTGAAAATTTCCTGAAGCGGCATGCGCACCCGGCAATGCTTGTAGATGGCCGAGGTCAATGCGGCCGCTTTCAAGGAATGACCACCATGCTCAAAGAAGTGGTCAACCGCGCCAACCTTTCCTGCATGAAGCACTTCTTGCCACAATCCGGCAACAAGGACCTCCGTGTCCGTGGCGGGCGCTTCATAGGGGGCCGTGCGCTCCGGCACAGGAAGACGTTTTATGTCCACCTTGCCGTTCGCGTTCAGCGGAAGCTTATCCAACGGCACAAACGCGGCGGGAATCATAAATGCCGGCAGCTTTCCAGTCAGTTGGCTCCGAACGCTTGCCTGCTCTTCTGTTTGCTCCGCAACGATATAAGCGCATAAATAAGGCGCGCCGTCATTCTCGATCAGCGCCACAAACACTTCCTTGACGCCCGCACAATCCAGCAGCCTGCTTTCGATCTCACTCAATTCAATCCGGTAACCCCTCAGCTTGACCTGGCTGTCGATTCGGTCCAGAAACTCCAAATTTCCGTCAGGCAAGCGGCGAACCAGATCCCCGGTGCCGTACACGGTTTCACCTTCCCGGAATGGATGCGGCCGAAATTTTGAAGCGGTCTGCTCCGGCAAATTCACATAACCGGATGCGACACCGTCGCCCGCAATCCACAGCTCGCCTGGCACCCAATCCGGCTGCAATCGGCCCTGCTCATTCAGCACCAGCGTTTCTGAACGTGCGATTGGCGCACCGATCGGCACGGTGGCCGTCCCTTGTCCATCCCATGTTTCAGTAATCGGATAACAGGTAGCAAACACCGTTGTTTCCGTAGGGCCATAGACATGCAGCAGCACACCCGGTCCAAGCGGGCGCAGCGCTTTGCGGATATGCGGCACGGAAGCCCGCTCTCCGCCAAATAAAATATGACGCAGGCCGCGCAGCGACTCCAGCCCATGATCGACCAGCGTATTGAACAGCGCTGTTGTCACAAAGAACACGGTAATGCCGCTGTCCTTGATCAGCTCCGTCAGCCGCATAACGTCGGCAACCTCTTCCTCGCCAACCAGCGTCAGCTTCGCGCCGTTCAACAGCGCACCGTACAAATCGAAGGATGAACCGTCAAAGGCGTAGTTGGAAAGCTGCAACAGCGCATCGTTTTCCGAAATGCTTATATAATCGGTATGGTAGGCAATCCGGGACACATTGCGATGCGTGGTCAGAATCCCTTTCGGCTTGCCCGTCGAGCCGGAGGTATACATGATATATGCGAGATCATCCCCAGCGCCATCGATGTCCAGATCATGCCCGGACCCGCCAGCCCATTTCGTATCCAGTTCTTCCATGTCGACGACATCGATGCTGTCACCGGCAAGCCGGGCACCCATCTCCATCGTCGCGGCTGCAGCCACGATGACCTGCGCTTCCGTATCCCGGAGCATAAACAAAATCCGCTCTTCGGGATATTGCGGGTCAATCGGGACATAAACGGCTCCCGATTTCAGCACAGCCAATATCGCCGCAATCATATCGGGCGAGCGACGCAACAATAACGCCACCTTCGCCCCCGGCGCAACGCCGCACCGCGCAAGCACGCGCGCGAACCGGTTGGCACGTTCGTTCAGCTCGCTGTAGGTATACGTCCGCCCGCCCATTTCAACGGCAATCTGCTGCGGAGTTTCCGCCGCTTGCCGCTCAAACAGCCTGTGCAGCGACAGCTCCTGCGGCTGCTCGGCGAATGAACGGCCAAGCCGGAGCAGACGATCCCGTTCCTGCGCATTGACGGGATCAAGCTCGCCAAGCGCTGCATGCGGCTGCTCGGCGACGGCCCGGGCCAACGCTACATAATGCCGGGCCCATTGCGCAGCGGCCCGCTCATCGTACAAATCCAGCGCATACTCCAGCGTAAATGTGATACTAACGCCGTTATCCACGCACTCCCAAGTCAGGTCGAACTTGGCCGAGCCGCTGTCCATCGCTTGGGGCGTATAAACAACATCTTTGCTCTTCCATTCGGGCAGCTCCATATTTTGCAGCGTAAACACCGAATCGAACAGCGGATTCCGCCCATATGCCCGCTCAACATTCGCCAGCTCGGCTATTTCTTCATAAGGCACATCCCCGTTGCCTATGGCGGTCAGCGCCTCCCCGTGGACCTGCTTCAGCCATTGATCGAAGCGCAAGCCGCTTTGCCCGCGCAGGCGGATCGGAACCATGTTAACGAACATCCCGACTACGCCTTGCAGCTCCGGCCGCATCCGTCTCGCGGCTGCCGTGCCGATAACGATGTCGGATTCGCCCGTATATTTCGCAAGCAGAGCATAATAAATGGATAGCAGGACGGTGTATAACGTTACGCCCTCGCGTCTTGCCAACGCCCGCAGCGATCCGGCAAGCTCCGGCTCCAGCTCAAAGCGCTCCATTGCCCCGCGATAGCTCGGCGTCTGCGGTCTTGAACGGGGGGACGGAAGCGCCGGAGACGGCACACCATCCCGAAAGATTTCGCGCCAATAAACCTTCTGGCCCACAAGCCAGCGGCCATTTCGGTCCGCTTCCTCCCACAGCGCGATATCCCCACTATGTATGGACAACGGCTCAGGTAGGTTCCCTTCGTAAAACCTCGTAAGATCGGACATCAAAATGCCCATCGACGTTCCGTCCGTCATGATATGATGCATATCCAGCAGCAGTACGCTTGACTCGTGCTCCAGGCGCACAAGCTCCATGCGCAGCAGCGGCCCTTTCTCCAGAGGAAACGGCTGCAGGAAGCTGCGCTGACGCAGCGCCAGGTCATGCGCCGACCAGCTGCTTCCGTCAACGACCGCAAGCGGCAACTCGATCGCCTGCTCGATGCGCTGCATCACATGGCCTTCTTCCATATAAAAGGACGTCCTCAGCGCCGGATGACGCTCTATTAGTGTCCGCCATGCTGCGCGGAATCGTTCGATATCGAGCGAGCCCTTCACCTGAACCGCAAACGGCAGATGGTAATTGAGCAGCCCCGGATTCAGCTGCTCCAAAATGAACAGCCGCTTTTGCGCCGAGGTCGCAGGATAAACCGTCCGCTCTTCTGCTTTAACCACCGGTGGAGGAGCGTCTGTGGCAGTACCCATGCTCTCCTGTGTCCTTTGCTCCAGTAAAACGGCCAGCGAGCTCACCGTATCATGCAAAAACAGCTCGGTAAGCGTAAGTCGGGCGCCAAACGCCTCTTGCAGCCTGGCGGCTGCATCAGCCGCCTTGAGCGAGTTGCCACCTTGCTCGAGAAAGCTGTCATTTCGGCCTATGGCATCCTTTTTCAACACCTCACGCCAGACGGACACGATCCGCTCTTCCGTTTCCGTGGCCGGCTCCAAGCTGGCATCCCCACGTATGACATCGCCGCCTTCAACATCATAGAGCTCGAGCGTGGTCGCCGCTTCCAGCTCTTTCAACTCGGCAAGCGCTTCTGCAAACTCTCCTGCGCGCAGCGCTTCCGCCAATACGTAGCGTTGAATTTTGCCGGAGGTCGTTTTCGGAATGCGCCGAACAGGGACAACAAAAGCAACGTCCAGACCGGCCGATCCGTTCAGCCGTTTTTTCACCTCGGTCATCAGCGGTACAAATCCGCTGATCTTGCCACGATGTTGAATAAAAACAGCCATCGCATCCCGTTTGGTCATGTCATCCTGAACGGCGGCAATCGCCGTTTTCCCGATTTCGGCCCCTTTCAGGCTGCTGATCAATGCCTCCAGGTCATGCGGATACACATTTTGCCCATTGACGAATATGACGTCCTTCATGCGACCGGTCACATAAAAACGTCCTTCCAGCAAGAAACCCAAATCTCCCGTATTCAGCCAGCCTTCCGGAGTAATCGTTTGCTTGTTTACATCAGGTCGCTTATAGTAGCCACTTGTAACGTTGCGGCCTCTAATATGAAGCAAGCCTATACTGCCTGCAGCCGTTGGTTTTCCCGCTTCGTCGCAAATGCGCACCTCGCACTCTTGTACGGGGAAACCAAGTTCGACGATCTCGATCGCAGTATGGTCCCCGTGTGCAGCCATTCGTACAGGCTGTCCGACAGCGAGTGATTGTCGCTCAAGCAGAGCGGTATTCAGGTAGTCTTTCGTCCCAGGGAACGTCACGGCCAAACTCGCTTCCGCAAGCCCGTATACCGGAAAAATGCAATTCCCCTTTAACCCGTACGGCTTCATCGCCTCCAGAAAATCGCGGCAATGGGCAGCCGATATCGGTTCGGCCCCGTTAAATATCAGCCTGACGCAAGACAAATCCCATGCGGCCGCTCCTTCCGGCTTCCAATGCTGCAGAAAATGCACATAACCGAAATTCGGCGAAGAGAGGCATGTCACCCGATGCTTATGCGTAAGCTCCAGCCATTTCATCGGATGAAGCACAAACGTCGAGGTCGGCAAGTGCAGCTGATTCATGCCGCAAAATAGCGGAGAAAGATGAAAGCCGATGAGCCCCATATCATGCGTCAGCGGCAGCCAGCTTAGGGAAGAATCCTGCTCCGTCGACTGTGCTCCATGGATAATGGCTCGCATGTTCGACAGAAGATTGCCGTGCGTCAGCACGACCCCCTTCGGGTCTCCGGTAGAGCCCGATGTAAACTGGATGAATGCGGTGTCCGTCTCGGCTGCGTCATAAGGCTCCGCCTCGGGCCTGTTAGTATCCACAGCCGCCGCAAGCACCTCCGCAATCGGCACGCTGCCAGACTCGAGCCCGGCCAGCGCCTCCGCTTCTCCGTGCTTCAAAGCGTAGCCTTGAATTCCCGGCCAAAGCTCCTCATCGCATAGAAATCTAAGCGCTTCCAACTGCTTGCATACCTCGATCAGCTTTTTGCGTCCTTCGTCCGTACGCGCCGCGGTCACAGGTACGGGGACAATGCCGCCGAGCACACAAGCCCAGAACAGGAGGATAAACCGTTCATTATCTTCCGTCTGCAAGACGGCAAAGTCGCCTGGCTCAAGGCCCTGCTCGCGCAGCAGATGGAGCGCTCTTCCGGCCAATGTTAGTAATTGGCCGTACGACAAGTGGCGTTCCTGACCGCTTTCGCAAAATAAAATTCCAGTATCGTTTTCCTTGCGCTCCAGCAATACGCCGGATAAATTACGGATGGTTCTCATCGTCGCCAGCCCCCCGTTCTGTGTTTGATCACAACGTTGTGGAATGCAGTTCTTGATAATCCTCCGTTACGATGCGATTAAGCTCGTCCAAAATGACAACATGCGGACGATACGTTCGGGCTACCGATTCCTCCATCATCGCGTAAGAAATAATAATGACGCGGTCGCCCGGCTGCACCAGTCTCGCAGCGGCACCGTTCAAGCACACCATACCCGAGCCTCTTGGGCCGGTTATGACATAGGTCTCCAGCCTGGCTCCGTTATTTATATTGACAACCTGCACTTTTTCGTTCTCCAGGATGTTGGATGCATCCAAAATATCCTGATCGATGGTTATGCTTCCTACATAATTCAAATTGGCCTCCGTCACGACAGCATGGTGAATTTTGGACTTATGCATCTCTCTAAACATGAATACACTCTCCTTGTGGGGTGGTGTTTGGAAAAATAAGACTTAGCTAACTTCTTAAAAACGAACGTTATTTTCCAAATATTCTTTTTAAGGAACACCCAGAAACAAACCTGCGTTGTTTCTCTGACTTAACGAAAAGACCAGGCTGGTGCAACAAGACGTTCTAAAAGAATCTGTGCGGCAAACTCTTGCCACTGTAGCTGTTTGTACAAAACAAGCAAGTTCATGCTTATACGTGGGATCAAGGTGAATAGGCAATTTCATGTGATTGTGAGGGGGCTTGTTGACTGGCAAGCTCATACTTTTTTGTGTGGAAACTTGCTGGCAGTAAGCTCATGCTGTTGAACGAGCTCATGCTGATCAGGCAGGTGTAGGCTATCGTGCGAGTTCCAGTAGATCGAAAATCCTGGCAGTAGAAACTAAAAACGTGGCTTGTACATAGCAGCAGCTCATCATTCTAGGCAGTTCATTGCTGCAAAGAGGGAAATTGGTGTGTATTAAGGTGTAGCGGTAATGAATTAAAGTGTTACAGTAAAAAAATATAATTCTCATAAATTAGGGAATTTCTTGTAACCTACCCTTATAGTAGTGCTAAACTTTTGCCTGCGATAGGGAGATAAACTTACAATACAGGGGGAAATTTTATTTACTTTTTTGATCAGTACTACCAGAGATTGAGAGCTCTGCGCAAAAAAACACTTCCGTTCTTGCTTGAAAACAGCAGCTTAACATACAAAAACATATTAAAAATCGTAACTTTACAGCGGATGGATTGGCGGCAATAATGGAGCGCTTTTTTGCGATCGTGACGGTTTAAATAGCTGAGTGTATAATATTTGCTTGCGATGCCGATGTCGATATAATAGAGTTGTTTCGCTTTTTTGCTGACGGAATCGGACTGAGAGACTAATTCCCGTATGTGCTCGCGGACCTGGATAGATTTGAAGCTAAGCTCCTCGATTCTTATATATATTTCCTTGTTGAGATGAATCGTATCTGGATCAAGCTGCCAGCGGTCGCAGAATAAGTAGAGGCTATCGGGAGATTCCCGGTAGACGGCATGAGGCTTGGTTTGCAGTGCAATTCTGTATTTGTCGAAAAAGCGGAGCAGATAGGTTGTATCTTCACCCAGATAAAAATGCTCATTGATCAAGCCGACTTCATCCAACAGCTCCCGCCGGAATACCATCGTATTCAGTTGAAAAAAATTGCGTGTATGAGACAAAAACGCCTCGAACAATCCTTTTTCGAATATGATCGTTTCTCCGTCATTCCATGTTTCGAACGTTGTTCGCATCGAATGCAGCAAATGTCGCTCCACCTTGTTGTCGAAATTGTAGGAAGTCATATCGCCGTGCTGTTCCACCCACAGCGCAAAGCTGATAGCTGCTTTTGTCAGCGCAAGTGTGCTCATGCTGTCGGTCAAATGGCAAGGATACCATTCGTCATCGGAATCAAGAAACGCCAAATATTCGCCTCGCGCCGCCAGCATCCCCGTGTTTCGCGCGCCGCCCGGCCCTTTTTCCCGTTCGTTGCACACATAGCGAATTCGCGCATCCCTACTCGCCCACTCGCGGATTGCCTCTTTCGTATGATCCGTGCTTCGGTCATCAACGACGATCAGCTCCCAGTTGCCGTAAGACTGGCTCAAGATGGACTCGATCGCGCCGGAAATGATGTGCGCCCGATTATACGTAGGCATCACAATACTTATCAACGGCTCCATTCGTTTCACTCCCATCGTTACAAAATATATGCCCTTAAAACATCGTCAGTGTAAATGGGGAATGGGGAAGCCGTCAAGTCCAAACAGCATACGGTGGTTTATGCATGAGCCGCTTGTGAGTTGAATTGGAATCTATCGCAACTCGGAGTCATCCAGCAACAAAGTGGCGTCCGGGCTGAGTCCATGCTCACGCAGCAGCATTTTAAGATATTCGCCGATAAGTTTTTTTTGCTGTTATTTCCTCCCGAAAATAGAAGTTTGTTTGATTGCTCACATTCTATTGGAAGTCCGTTGCAAGTAAGTTACAAAAAAATTCGCAAAAATCGACTGCGTATCTGCTATGCTAGGATCAAAGTTTTACGAACTAGAACTCACACAATATTAGTTCCCCTAGGCACAATACTGGCCTGCTGTAATAATTGAATGTACCTGCCTATCTATCTCATACTTCAGATTTGGACGAATATCTTTTTTTTCGTTAATCCGTCTATACTCCCCAGAGACATTTTCAGCATGCTGCCTCTGTCCTGAGACGGAGACGAAAACCGTTCTGCCGTCCCTCACTTCTAGTCATAGCAATAAGTTATCTTTATATTGCGCCGGTTGATATACCGTTAAGTATACTCAGGCATCCTCATTTACCAGTCAAAGAATACATACTCTCTCTTGATTTAGACACGCAGCAGCAAAAACATAGTTCGAACTGAAAGGGGAAAAATGATGAAGCTGATTTATCAATTAGAGCATGTGGATAAAACATACAAAAAAGGAAAGGTTGTCGCCAATCAAAACATAAGTTTCGACGTTCAGCAAGGGGAAATTCTCGGTTTGCTTGGTCCGAATGGAGCAGGCAAATCCACGCTAATCAAGCAAATGGTAGGTCATCTTGCTCCCACCTCAGGTACGGTACGCTACAAAGGAACCAGCGTACAGACACAAACCAAGCGAGTTGCCCAAGAGGTGGCCTACTACTCACAAGAGCCTCACGCCCTAACCAGTTTAAAAACCTGGGAAGCCTTGTATTTTACAGGAAGATTGCGGGGATTGACAAAGCAGTCCTCCATAGAGCAATCAGAGGAATTGTTGGAACGCTTTGGAATGCAGGACCTCCGTCATAAGCTGCTCAAAAACGTTTCCGGCGGACAGAAGCGTTTAATCGGGATTGGTACATGTTTGATCGGCTTTTCCCCCGTCATGATCCTGGATGAACCGACCAATGAACTGGATCCTAAAAAGAGAAGGCTCGTATGGGACCTGATTCAGGAACGCAATCGCCAAGGAGTAACCGTAATCTTGGTGACACATAACGTGCTGGAGGCCGAACAGGTCGTGGACAGAGTAGCAGTTATAAATCACGGCAAGCTATTGGCCATCGATCATGTCACTGTCTTAAAACAAAGGGTCGATCAGCGGATGAAACTGGAAATTACGACTTCCTTAGGCGAAAGCGATTATGTTTGCGAAAGCTTAAGCGCGCTGGGACAGTGGACCAAGATAGGAGAAAACCGAATCCGGGCACTGATTGAGAAGCAATACGCCAGCTACGCGATTGACTGCCTGACCAACCAGCATTTGCCGATTGAAGAATATTCGCTGGTCCCTCCGAATCTTGAAGATGTTTATTTTCATATCGATGACGAACAGGATAAACCTGTCACAGCGGAGGTGGTCTAAACATGGAAAAGGCAAAACCATCCATGCAAAGCCATGACTTGCAGCTGCAAGAAGCGGTCTTTCTCCAAGGGCACCAGGAGCAGAGTATCATCCAACGCAGAATTACGGAATGGCTGATCCTGGCCCGTATTCAATTCACGATTATCCGCGAGGCGTGGGTTTGGATATTCATCATGGCATGCATGTTTCCGTTAACAACGCTGTTGTTTCTCAAATTTTTCACGGTTGACCCAACGCCAGCCGTCATGACACGTATTATTACAGGGAATATGCTCTTCGGCTTAATCGTTATGGGACTTAATTCCATGGCCCAGGAGATATCTTGGCAGAAGCATCAAGGCCACTTCACGTACTATTCGTCCCTGCCGATTGCCAAGGTAAACTTCATCTTCGCCAATTTGCTACGCGGCTTGATCATGAGCGTACCGTCTTTTATTATCCTGGCCCTGATTGGTCAGCTTGCTTACGGCATTCAATTCCACTACAGTTGGGGACTTGTCCCTGTATTGCTGCTCACCGTTTTTAGCGTGGTTGGCGCGGGTGTACTGATCGGCTTCTGGTCTCCTAGCCATCAACTGACAAATATGCTCGTCCAAGCTTTGATGATGTTCATCTCGTTTTTGACGCCAGTCATGGTGGATATGAATCAATTGCCTGGGATCCTGCAATGGTTCTCTTATATCTTTCCAACCACTTACGCCGCTGAAGCCATGCGGGAGGTACTGATATCGGGCTGGTCCGGCTCTGTCGCCTGGAACACGCTTATACTCTTGTTTTTCTCGCTGTTGTCCATCATATTGATCTTGAAAAAGGTAGATTGGCGTGTAGAGAAGTAGAGAAAAGCGCAGTTCATTTTTTCCGAAAAAAAACGAGGAAACAGGCAGCCGATAGTATCGGGCTGCCTGTTTTCTACTAGTTATTGCGGTATAGTGTCATGGATGGTCTGCATTACACTACAAATCTCTCAATTGCAACAGCAACACCATCATGATCATTTGAATCGGTTACGTGGGCTGCACAATTCTTCAGTTCGATTATCGCATTTTCCATTGCAACTGGAAATCCCGACATATGAAACAGGCCTAAATCGTTAAAGTCATCCCCGAATACCATTACATTTTCTGATCTTACTCCGATATCGCTTAACACACATTGCACGGCTTTTTCCTTTGAGGCTGATTTATGCATGATTTGGACCAATACTCCTCCATCGGTTGCGATTACGTTCACATGGTCACCGAATTGCTCGCATATATCCCCCCATGTGCTGCAACCTAGAACCAATATTTTGGTCGGGGAAAGCAAACTTATATAATCTTTATCAACAACCTGGGGTTTCGGGTCATTCGAGCGGATACCTAATTGAGCACATTGTGAATCGGGAACTGGTCTACACGTATACCATGAATCATGAACCTCGTATGAGATTATCGAATGAGGTACTCGTAACTCGATGAATTTATGAATCTGTTGGCTAATCTCCATAGGGATACTAATGTGCCGCTCATTTTGCTTAGATTTGCAAGTAGCTAAAGCACCGTTGTAATAAACCATGTAGTCTACAAAAGGGAACACCTTCAAAAATTGATTAGCCGCTGCTGAACAAACTCCCTTATCCGAACATCAGGTTGCTGAAAAGATTATTAGTCTCATCGACCTCAAACAAGCTCATCGAATTTCGAGTTAAGGTACCTTTCTTTCGGTCCTATTAAGATGATGCTGGAAATACCCCATCTTAGTTAAAATAAAGCGCCACATCCGGTTAATCCAGTCGCGACGCTTCTTTTTTATATGGACGATAGTTTATGATAGATTTTAAAGAGAGATGACTTGCAGGCAGCTGCGTATTTCATCTAATGCGACTTCTTGTGTCCATTCTTGGCGATACCCCAAGCAAGCACAAACCATCTCCGTATTTTGGTGGACATGCTTTTTTCGATAATGCACATGTCCCATCACGGCGTAATGAACATTATATTTGACGTACAAATCCGCATATTCTGCACTTCCCAGGAAGGCATTGAAGTATTCCCACCTTGGATGCGGCATCGGCACTTTGAAGAACGGGTGCCCCAGCATATGGGTTACCAGGATGATCTGTTTGCCTTGATACTCGGCAAGCTCCCGTTCCATTGCCTCGTAGAAATAACGATGCATGTCGGAGTTGCTTCTTCCCCAATGAACATAGATGCTGTCTTGCCATGTGCGATCCGCAAATTTCATTTTCTCGAAATCGGCAGACCCATACGTGGGCTCTCCCAATGTGTAATCATACCATCCCGTATTGCCGATTACGACCCACTCATCGTTCAGAATATATGGCTGCTCACTTAAGCAGCCCGGGAAGGATTGATAGGCTTTATAAATTTCCCAAGTATCGGTAATCCCATTCTCTTTGCTCCAGTAATCGTGGTTTCCAGGGACAAACAATACCGGGATACCACTTCTCTCACGCAGTTCATGAAGCACGCTCAAACTGAGGTGCGAATCATTAGATATATCTCCAGCAACGATTAGATGAGTCAATTCCCGCTCTTTCACAACCTCAAGCAGTGCTTCCTGAACAGGAAGATCTTGAGGCTGCTTGTTCAAATCGACATGGAGATCCGAGATGATTCCCAGATTCATTTGATTTCCTCCCCTTCATATAGATGACAACTTACCATATTTCCCGTCGAATAGGGCTTCAGCTCCGGCATCTCCTGATGGCATCTGTCCATGGCATAGGGACAGCGAGGATGAAATGTGCATCCCGTTGGGGGAGTAAGTGGACTTGGTAAATCCCCCTGGAGTAAAATCCTCTCCCTCTGTGTTGCCTTCACTTGGGGGATGGATGAAAATAAGGCCTGTGTATAGGGGTGAACCGGTTCTCTTCCTGCTTGAGCAACATCAATGATTTCTGCCAATCGCCCCAGATACATCACCCCGATTCGATCGCTCATATACTGAATTACATTCAAATCGTGGGAAATGAACAGATACGTCAAGCCATGCCGATGTTGTAATTCTTTAAGCAGATTAAGTATTTGAGATTGAATGGAAACGTCCAGGGCTGACACCGCTTCATCAATAACGATAAATTTAGGGTTCAAGACAAGCGCCGCAGCAATTCCGACGCGTTGCCTTTGACCTCCACTTAATTCATGTGGATACCTCTTCAGAAAACTGTTATCCAGCCCCACTTGCTCCAGCACAGAGGCGACAATCTTCCGTCTTTCCTGCTTATCGCCAATACGATGTATAATTAGCGGCTCCTCCAGGATCCAGCCAATCTGCTTTTTGGGGTTTAGGGAGGCATAGGGGTCCTGAAATACGATTTGTATTTCCTGCCGCAATATCCTCATTTCTCGGCGGTCCAGTCCCGTAACGTCTCTACCCCGGTAACGTATGCTGCCCCCGGTCTGCTGCAGCAGCCGCACCAGCAATTGACCCGTTGTAGATTTGCCGCAGCCGCTCTCCCCAACCAGCCCAAAGGTTTCGCCTTCACGGATTGTAAACGACACGTTATCCACCGCTTTCACATACTGCTGGCTTTCCCATAGACCTTGCCTTGGAACGGCATAATATTTGACCAATCCCTCAATCTCAATCAACGCCGTATTCATTCGTCCCCCTCCCAATCCCTCCCCGGATTCGTATACAGGTGACAACGAACGAAATGATTAGCCGTTTGTTCTGTGAGCGGAGGCACATGAGTTAAGCAGAGACTCTCCGCATGAGGACATCGGCTTGTAAACGGACATCCTTCTCCACGTTCTGCAAGGGAAGGCACACGGCCTGGAATAGTATACAGCGGTTTGTCTTTACGCTCAATATCGGGGATGGATTTCATCAGTCCCACCGTGTAAGGATGCTTCGGATCATTCAGCAACTCCTTCACCGGGGCCTCTTCTACAACATAACCGGCATACATGACCATAACCCTGTCGCTAATCTCACGAATGACACCCAGGTCATGTGAAATAAAAAGCATGGCTGCTCCGGTCTCCTCCTTCATAACCTGCAGCAAACTTAAGATCTGTGCTTGAATGGTTACATCCAGTGCAGTTGTTGGCTCATCAGCAATCAACAATTGTGGTTTGCAAATCAGCGCCATTGCAATCATCACCCGCTGACGCATACCACCCGATAATTGATGTGGGTATTCACGGAATAACTGCTCCGCACGAGGGAGCCCCACCCGCTCCATCATATCGAGAGCAAGCCTATGGGCTTCCTTGCGGGAAACCGGCATATGGACCATAGCCGTTTCCGCAATCTGCCAGCCGATTGGAACCAGGGGATTTAAGGCCGTCATGGGATCTTGAAAAATCATGGCAGCTTGCTTGCCCCGAACCTTGCACCATTCTTCTGCACTGAATTCACACAAATTTTTCCCCGCTAGTACAATTTCCCCGCCGGTAACCTCAGCCCCCTTGGGTAATAATCCCATTACCGAAAGTGAAGTCAGGCTCTTACCACAGCCTGATTCGCCAACGATACCGAGCACTTCACCCTCCCTCAATGCAAAGGATATGTTCTGAAGCGCCGGAAGGGAAGCTTTCCTACTGGTAAACGCCACCTTCAGATCCCGTACTTCCAAAAGTTCCGATTTCACATGCTTTCCCCCCTAACTCTTCTTATTGTAAATATCCCGAATACCATCACCGAGCAGATTGAATCCTAATACCATGGCCGTCATGATCACACCGGTTATGATGACATACCACGGCGCATTCATAATGAACGGTTGGGCTTCACTCAACATCCGTCCCCAACTTGGGTCCGGCGGCTGTACGCCAAGTCCCAGATAACTAAGTCCGGCTTCCGCCAACACTGAACCAGAGAACCCTAACGACGCCGCAACAATCAAAGGGGATACCATATTGGGCAAGATATGCCGAACAATAATACGCCATGGTCCTGCTCCCTTGGCTACAGAAGCCTTAACAAAGTCAAACTCCTTGTATTGAATAAATCCACTCCGGGCTATCCGAGAAAAAGAAGGAATACTCATCAGTCCTAAAGCCAATATCGTATTGTTCAAACCCGGGCCAAACACCGAAACCAGCATAATAGCAAGCAGGATGCCCGGAAAGGCCTGCATAGCATCTATGAACCGCATAATCAACTCATCTAGCCATCCTCCGAAATATCCAGCAATTGCCCCTAACAGCAGACCGCAGGACAAACCAATAAAAACAGAGGAGAAACCAATCAAAAATGCAGTCTGTGCTCCCTCCATAATTCGGCTGAAGATATCCCGGCCAAAATTGTCAGTTCCCCAGATATGGCTGGTCTGTGGCGGAGCCAGCCTCATCGAGGTATTCATTTCATTGGGCTCGTAAGGGGTATAGAATAATCCTGTCAGCATGAACAGCATTAGCATAATAACCAGCACCCCGCCGAAGACAAGCGGCTTGCTGTGGAGCCATGATTTTACGTTCATCGTTCCTCACCTTTTTATTCGAATACGGGGATCAATCACTTTATACAGCAAATCAATGATAAAATTGATCCCCGCTACCAATATAGCAATGTACAAAACAAGGGTTTGCACCAATGGCAAATCGCGAGTGCCAATGGAAGTAATCAGCAGGTTCCCGAGGCCCGGAAGGGCAAATACATTCTCTACCACAATACTGCCCCCGAGGGTATCGGTAATGATGAGACCCACTATCGTCACCACCGGGATTAGGGCATTGCGCAAAATATGTCGGTACATAATGGCCCTCTCTCGCACCCCCTTACTCCTGGCTGTTCGTACATAATCCATGCGAGTCTGGTCCAATAAAGTATTGCGTAAATATCTCATCACAACAGCAATACCGGGAATGGATAGAGCCAGCGACGGCAGAAATAAAGAACGTATAGCGGCAATCGGATTCTCTCCCCAAGGAACATATCCATACGTTGGAAATAGACGGAACGTAACCGAGAAGACCAGGATGAGAATAAATGCAAGCCAAAAGGATGGCATTGCTACTCCTAGCTGAGTGAAAGCGGACAGCCATACGGCCGGCCATTTACCGTCGTATCTGGCGATAAGAATTCCCAAGGGAATACCAATCAGCAGCTTCAGCGCCAAGGAGAATAGCGCAAGTGAAACCGTTACAGGCACCCGCTCTGCCAAAATCTCCGTTACCGGACGATGGTAGCGTAGTGATTCGCCCAAATCGCCCACAGCCGCATTTTTAATCCAAGCTACATACCGTTCTCCCACAGGTCGATCAAGACCCATCGTATCCCGTAGCGCCGCCAACTGATGCGGATCTGCGTCCACTCCCAAAATAATCTGAGCAGGATCACCGGGCAACACCTGAAACACAAGAAAGGTGATAACCGAAACCAGTAACACAGTAGCAGCCAGCATAATCAGCTTTCGAATATAAAATCTCAAGATGCATGTCCCCTAAATTATTCTTCCGTAAAGTACATTGGAGCGAAGTCATACTTTTGCACGGGATACATTTTAAAGCCTTTGAGGCTTTTCTTCATCGCTACATTCCGGCCGGGATCCATAATAAATACCGCTACAGCTTGATCGGTCAACAGCTCTTGCGCTTGCTTGTAAAGGTCAGCTCGCGCCTTCTCATCCAGCTCGGTTCGAGCTTGACCCACCAAATCGTCAAATTCGCTATTACTGAATTTATAGAAGTTTTTTGCATAGCTTGATTCATAACGCCCCAGTACCTCGTTTGGATCCAGTTTTCCGGTCAAACCTATAATGGTGGCCTCATACTTGGCGTTATTATAGACATCCTCCAGCCAACTGCTCCATTCAATTTGCTTGAGTGCCGCTCGAATGCCAACCTGCTTGAGCTGTTCGCTAATGACCTGAGCGGTATCCACATGGAATTGATAGTTGGAAGGCACGGTAATCGTCAAATCAAAACCATTCTCATAGCCTGCCTCTTTTAACAATGATTTTGCTTGCTCGATATTCGGTTCATAGCGACTTTCTAACCCTTCCTGATAGTACATTTTCATCGCAGGACTCATATTCGAACCTAATGGAGTACCGTTTCCGTCTGCTACCGTTTGAATGATGACATTCTTGTCAATCGCAAAATTGATTGCCTGGCGTACTCTTACATCGTCCAGCGGCTTGACCGAATTGTTTAAAGCCATCAATTGAACCATGTTCTGCGGACCAGATACGATGGAATAGCCATCCCCTAACTGCATAGCCCCTTGTTCGCTAACGCCTGGCACCATATCAATATCTCCTGATTGCAATGCCAGGATCGATGAATTGGCGTCAGGCATTATTTTAAATTCAATGCGATCCAGCTTGGGCATCCGCTCGTTGTCGTAGAAATCTGCATTTTTTTCCAGTACCAGTTGCTGTCCGGGCTGATATTCCACGAATTTGAAAGGACCCGCTCCTATAGGCTTCTGGCTTTGTTGCTCATAATTTTTGGGCACAATACCCACGATATTAGCTGCCATAAAAGCAGCATCACGTTCTTTAAGCTTGACTACAACGGTGTAGTCATCCGGGTTCTCGATGCTCTTAATGCCGGAGAACTTGGAGGAAAGGGGCTCTTGTCCATCCAATCCAGCCAATTTCGCATAAGAATAAGAAACATCATCCGACGTAAGAGGAGAGCCGTCGTGGAACACCACATTCTTTTTTATATTAAAAGTATAGATAAGCCCATCCTCAGATACTTCATACGACTCCGCGATTGCCGGAATGAGATCACCCTTCTCACCCGCTTCAAATAAGCCGTCAAATACGTTATCCATCATAGAGTTCGTATCCGTTGCTGCAGAAAGATAGGGGTCCAGATTATCCGGTTCGGTAGCGATAGCTACTCTTACTGTACCCCCTTCTATAATCTTATCCTGATCCGATTCTGCCGCTGTTTCTGTAGAGGTTTCGGGCTTATTGCCCGTTGCCGCTGGTTGGGCATTTCCACCGCATCCCGAAATGATTACCGCAAATAAAGTAAGTGTAGACAAACCCGCCACTAATGTCTTCTTCAAGTTCATCATGGTAAAACTCCTCTCCCTGCATATGAATTTTTATTCTAATAGAATACTAGAAGCTCCATTTCAATCCCGAATAAGCTAATTCGATAGGACCGCTATAGTTACGTGCTGCCTCCATGGCAAGTTGCCGCTGGTCGCCATAATGCGGAAAATGCGTCAGGATCAAATATCCGGCGTTGGCTAAGCGAGCAATCTCCCCTGCTTCCCCTGCAGTAAGATGACCATCCAGCACTCCCTTCTGCACATCATAGAGGCTGCACTCCAGAACAAGCAGGTCAGCGTTTTCCGCAAATTCAATAAAACTGCTGCAATATCCTGTATCTCCTGAATAGATTAGATTTGCTCCTTCCCGGGTTGTCGCTTTGATGGCACAACAGGGAACTTCATGAACAGTCTCTGAAAATGAAAACATCAGTTCTCCAACATTCACCGTTCTTGCCGGTTCAATCGGATGCACATGGACATAATCAGGATAAGCAAAATTCAAACTGGCTAGATTCTCCCCATAAATATACACATCTAACGGGCGAGTGCGTTTACCAAGCTGAGTTAACACCAATGCGGAAAACTCCAGTGCATAAACATCTGCAAAATGGTCAGCATGTGTGTGGGTAATAAATACCGCATCCAGTTGTTCCAAATTGATTTCATTTTGCAACCGTGACAAGACGCCACTCCCGCAATCGAGTAATACCGCACTGTCCGCATGCCTAAGCAGATAGCCAGAGGTTGCTTCATTTTTGGCGGGATAGGCTCCCCAATAGCCGATTACTGTAAGCTCCATGATGCTTCCTTTCTACTCTTCTTTAGAGGTCATTTGAGTTTGTGCACCCACTCAAAGCTGTCTTGGAACTCATTAAGCATCAATTCCATCCGTTCAAGATTGCCTTGAACCCGTTCTTTCTCCAAATAAGAAATTTCATTGATGATAGCATTGACTACAGCTAAGGGGGCTGTATATGAATCAAGAAAACCGTTGGATTTGCATTCTGCCAGCAATACCAAATCAGCAAGCTTGGCAAAAGGGGACAGACCCGAATCTGTGAGAACGATCAGTTTAGCCTGTTGCTCCTTGGCGAGCCTGGATAATTTCAGCGTTCTGGAACAATACCTCGGGTAGCCGCAAGCAAACACTACGTCCCCCGGTTTAATATACGAAACATACTCCGCAACTCCCCCTTGAGGAATTAACTCGCAGTTACCCAGCATGTATTTCATGACAAAACTGAAAAAAGATGTGACGGACAACCCCATTCTCCAGCCTGCAACCCAAACGCGATCTGCCTGCAACAACAAGGACGCAGCCTCATGAATTTGTGCCCGATCCACCTGCATCATCGTTTGGCGAATATTTTCAGCTTCTTGCGTAAAGTGCTTTTCCAGCCACGAATGTTCCTGCCGGTTCGTGGATTGAATAAAATTGTGGACCGCCCGCTGGTCCTGAATTACAATGCGCCGTAAATCTTGTTGCATCTCGGAGAAGCTTGAATAAGAAAGTGCTTGAGCCAGCCGATGAACGGTAGCTTCGCTAACATCCGACTTCTCGGCAATTCGTTGTGCCGATTGTAATGCAGCTTCACGCAGATTACTCTGGATGTAGTGAGCGACTTTCTTTTTCCCAAGGCTCAAATTTTCAAACTGCTCAGCAATCTTGTCTTCAATTCTCGACATGACAAGTTCCTCCAACGACGGAGCACGCTGACAAATTGAGCTTAGGCGGGTGACCCAAATAGGCGGGCAGCTCCTCCAAACTGGAAATAACCCGTTCATAATCAAGCTCCTCAATTCCTTGTTTGCCGTAAGGATTGATTAGCAGAGATTCCATGCCAACTTGGCGCGAACCCAGTACATCATCATAGTAGTTGTCTCCCACGTAAAGGGACTGCTGCGCAGTTACTCCGGCTTTCTGTAAAGCATAAGTAAATATAGCTGGATCTGGCTTTTCCAGTTTCACCTCGGAAGAAATTACGATTTCAGCCATCTCTTCATCTAGCTGGTTGCGTCGGAGTACCTCCCTTGCCGTGTTGTCCCAATTCGAAATTAAGCCCACCTTGTATCCTAACTCTCTTAGATACCTCAATGTAGGCTTGCTAAAATCAAATGCACGCCAACCCGTTACTGAATCTTTTAATATCCGCTGTTGCACCTGAATTATCTCTTCAATAGGCAAACTCAATTGAAGATAATAGTTGAGCACGCCCACGTACCAAGGCATGAACGATCGACTGTCCTTACCCAGAACGCCCCGGAATTCTCTCATGAACAGCTTGTCTGCTAAATGATACGCAATTGTGATTTCATCAAGCGTTTTGGAGACGTCAAAGACCTGCAGGGTTTTAAAATACACTTCTTCCCGGTAGGTCTTGACCAGGGTATAACCAAGATCCAACCATATAAACCTAATCATAGATGCACCCGCTCTTTCTTGTAGGATTTCCTTCATAAGCTACATGAATGTTTGTTTTCCTTCACTCATGATTACATCTTAGTGTTAAAGTATTTGTCGAAAAATAATTCAAATGATGATTTTAGTAAAAACTTGCCCAAGCTCCATTTGCGGCGTTTACACAAATAACTCTGTCACAACCAGATCTCTGAGTGTTGGTTAATTGTGAAAGGACTTGCTCAGCCTTCAAGGAATTCTGGGCTATCCATCAGTTTCTCGTATTGTCAAGCAAAAGAGTACCGTAATTAAAACAAAAAAAAGAAGCACGCGGTCTTGCAAGCGGTGCGCCAGCACTTCTTTGCTTAACTTTTATATTAAAGAGATTTGATATACTGCCCCTGTTTCTGCTTGAAACCGAATCGTTCCCCTAGCGGCGGTTCCTCCGAAATTGCCGTCAATCTGGAACGGCGGGTGATTGTCCAGAAAGTTTTAGGGTTATTTGACTACCGGGATGAAGGGCAAATAAATGGGAATTGGCTACGCTTTCATTATCAAACACCCCTCTTGTTGCAACAACCTTCAACTCTTTACTTTACTTCTCCGCTGTTTACCAAATCCTTGCGAACAATCACAAGAAGCTGACAGTTCTAAACTGTCAGCTTCTTGCAATCTCTTCATGGCTTTTAAATAAATTGAACGTTTATCAGCCCTTGGTACTCGGACCATCATTAGAATCCACACGGATCACTGATTCATCGGAACTCTTTCTTCTCTCGTACGAAAACACAATCATCACTATGCCTAAAATAGCGCAAATGAAATACATCGTGGAGTACGAATAATAATCTGAAATGGGCCCCATCAGGGCTCCCCCCATCGATACACCAAGGTCAGCCGTGGCAATAAACAACCCGATTAACACGTTGCGATTCGCAGAAGGCAGTACAAAGGACAAATACGTTGTTAATGTGGGATACAGCAGTGCTTGCGCAGCGCCCATAAGAATGGCCCCGGCATACAGTAGAATGGCCCCCTTCGCTGAAGACAAACTGATGCATGCCGAAGCCAAGGTGATAAGCAGCATAGTACCCATAATAAATGACGAATGCCATCTGCCATCGGAAGGGATTCGCTTTCTCAGGAGAACCCGCGAGGCAACAACAACCGCGGCCTGAAGCATCAAATAAATGCCGGCGCTGCCGCTATTCAGCTGTGCACCATATAATGGCATGAACGTCGTTACCGCTCCGAATATGATCGATGCGGACAGCATCAGCACGCTGCATTTGAACAGATGCGGATTCTTTACAATTTGCCCGAATGAGGCCATCACTCCAAAACTATCGGACGATTTCTCGCCAGTATTCGGCTCCTTCTCCATCTTGACCGTGTAACCGAATACTCCGGTACAGACGGCGATGCTGATCAGGATGACGGTAAAGGCATCCATGCCGTTGGCCTGCCAGAGACTTAAAGCGAACACCGGCCCGATGATCCCGGGTATATAGGAGAATAACGAATAGAATGATATTCCTTGGGATCGTTCCTTCTCGGGCAGCGCATCGATGATTCCGATCTGGAGCGCCATCGAGAAAAATGCGGTTGCAACGCCTTGCAGGATTCGAGCCAGGACATATCCGCCTATTCCTGTAAACGTATATAAAATCAGGGCAGCGCCATTAACCAAAAGAATCAGTCGCAGCACCTTGACTGGTCCATGCTTTTGGATCAATTGCCCGGCCCAGGGCCGAAAGAACATGGTTGTAAGCATGTACGCTCCCATGACAAGGCCGATGGTTGTACTACTCGCTCCCCAAGCGGCCCCCTGGAGCGGAATTATAACATTGAGCAAGGCGTTGGCGCTGAAATATAGAAGTGCCAGCATATATAGACGTAAAAATGGCCAAGACATGGCTCCACTCACAATGACTCTCCTCCTGCTTGCGAATAAACGTCAGAACGTAATCAAATGCTTCATTAATTTTTTGGCGTAGTCGGACTCGACCTCTTTTAATTGCTCAACACGAACCGTTTCCACAACTTTGCCGCTTTTGAATATAAGGATTCGGTCGCACAGATAAGCGGCAGCTTGAATGTCGTGCGTGATAAAAATGTAACTCATGTGATATATTTCTTTAAGCTCCTTTAGCAACCGAAGCACTTGAATCTGCACCGATACGTCCAGGGAACTGATCGCCTCGTCCAGCACAATGCATTTTGGTTCTGTGGCAACGGCTCTGGCAATGCAGACTCGCTGTGCCTCTCCTCCGGATAACTCATGGGCGTATTTCATTTTATATGAAGGGTCCAATCCAACCTGCTTCAGCAGCAGATCGATTTTGCTCCTCTTGTCAGACTGAAGTGGTTTTTGCATTGCCAGTGCCTCCAGGATTGCTTCCTCCACGGTAAAGAATGGATTAATGGACGACGAATAATCCTGGAACACGGCACTCATGTTGCCGGATCGCACATGCCGGTGTCTTACAGGCTTTCCTTCATACAGAACACTGCCGCGGTCAGGTTGTTCAATACCCAAAACTAAGCGTCCGAGCGTTGATTTTCCGCTGCCGCTTTCACCGATGATGCCAAGGCTTTCGCCATTGCCGCATTCAAAGCTTACACCATGCAGAACCTGTTGTTTGTTTCTAGTAAACATGCCGCCTGTCCGGTAGGATTTCTCGACGTTCACCACGGTTAACACATTACATCCCTCCGTTCATGAGCACATTGAAATGATGGCTGAGCTCAAGCCGGGTAGAGACCAGGTATTGCGTGTAGGGATGCCGAGGTGCGGTAAACACCTCTTCAACGCTCCCTGTCTCCACGATGATACCGTTTTTCATGACCGCAACCTCATCTGCAATCTTCTTTACGACCCCCAAATCATGCGACACAAAGATCATGGAAGCCCCCATTCTTTCCCGAAGACGGATGAACTGCTCAACGACCTCGAATTGCGAAATCGTATCCAGCGCCGTGGTCGGTTCATCGGCAATGATGATATCGGGTTCCAGTACAAGTGTGAGTGCAATCATCAATCGTTGGAGCATGCCGCCTGATAACTGGTGTGGGTATTTGTTCAAAATCTCCATAGGCTGCTCCAGCATGACGCTTTCCATCGCCTTCTTCATATTGGCCTCAGCGATACTCTTGCTCCAGTCATAATGCGTTCTCAGTGTCTCCTGGACATGAACGCCTACCACGGAGGACGGATCAAACGCTCCCATACCGTGCTGCATGATCATGCCGATGTGTTTGCCCCTTATTTTTCGCATTGCTTTATCTGAAAGATGTTCCAGATGCTCACCCTTGTACAGGATCTTCCCGGATTGACGAATCCAAGGCCTATGTAATCGTATGATCGATCTGCACGTCAATGATTTCCCGCTCCCGCTTTCGCCTACAATTGCAAGACAGGTTCCCTGCTTCAATTGAAACGAAATGTTACGAATAATTTCTCTTCCCTCGCTGGCATCCCATACCTTCAGATGATTAACCTCTAGCATATTCATAAGCCGGTTTCTCCACCTCTGTCATTTGCGGCTGCTTGCCGGACTTCATGCGTTTGGGATCAAGCGCGACTTGAAGTCCATCCGCCAGAAAATTAAATGCTGATACAGCAATCACAATAGCCAGGCCGGGCGCTAACATCAGCTCGGGCCGAGAGAACATAACCTCTCTTGCTTCATTAAGCATCATTCCCCATTCGGCGTTGGGAGCCTTGATACCCAGCCCCAGGAATGACAACCCGGAGATTTGTAAAATCATGGAACACATCGAACCGCTGGCAATGACGGCAATATCGGAGAAGGTCACGGGAACGATGTGTCTGAGGATAATTCTTCGATTGCTGATGCCGATTGCTTTTGAGAACTTAACGTAATCCTTTTCCGTGTACTGGAGAACCGATGTACGGATGACGCGAGCAAACCATGCCCATTTCATGGCTACGAAAGCAATCAGGATGTTCTCAAGTCCGGCGCCCAGAATGCCGACTACGGCCAATGTCATCACATACCCTGGAAATGAGAGCATCACATCGCATACTCTCATCAGGAACGCATCCGTTTTTCCTCTGAAATAACCTGCTATGAAACCAACGATGGCGCCAACACCTACCGATGCCAACATGGTGGCCAGAACCCATAGAACGCTGGGACGTATCCCATAGATCAGTCTGGATAAAATGCATCTTCCCAAATGATCATTGCCAAGCCAATACGACCAGGATGAATGAGCGAAGCGAAGTTTCATATCGACTTGGTTAGGATCGTGCGGCGCAAAGAAGGGAGCAAACAGGCCGACAACAACGATTGTGGCGATAACGACTAGTGACAGGCTGGCCAGTTTGTCTCTAGTCAAATTTTTGAGTGTGCTCATCACAATTCCTTTCTTAATTTCGGATTCAGCGCAGCGTTGATTACGTCCGACAACGTGTTAAACAGCACGAAGGTTACCGCTAAAATAAGAACATACGCCTGTATCACCGGAAAATCCCTGCTCAGGATGGATTTTACGCTCAGTCGTCCAAGGCCCGGCCAGGCAAATACGTTCTCAATCACGACAGTACTCCCCAAAATAATAGGGATCGCCATGCAGAATATGGACACGGCCACCTGCAGGGAATTCCTCAGAATATGTTGGGTAATCTTTCTCTCTGACAAGCCGCAAGCTCTCCCATATACCACATAGCCTTCATCCAATTGGGTAAGCATTGAACTTCGGACGTTTCGAAAATAAATGCCCACATAACTTACCGATATCACGGTGACGGGGAGAATATAGCTCTGATAGGAGTCCATACCGCTGGTGGGCAGCAAGTCCAAGCGGACCGATAGATACCAGATCAATATCGAGGCAAGCCAGTACGAAGGCATCGACGTTAGAATAAAAGAGACGCCTCTTACGGAACGATCCAGTATTTTCCCTTCATTTAATGCGCATACAACCCCCAGAAGAATAGACATGAAGATAATGATGACGGATGAAACCATCGTCAGCTTGAATGTATTGACAAAGGCCGGGCTGATCAAGGACCACACAGACTGTCCCGTTACATAAGACTCCCCGAAGTCTAACCGAAGGCAGGCCAGCATCCAGTCGGCATACTGTTTCAGGAACGGCTGATTCATTCCCAACTCTTCGCGTGTCTGTGCCAACAGTTCTTCCGTTATCTCGGGAACTTCTTGCGCCCGGAGTACGACTTCTGCAGGATCCATGGGCGACAGGTTAATCAGCAGAAAGGTCAGAAACGAAATGATGAACAGGATCGGAACAGAGATCAGTAATCTTTTTACAACATAACTTCCCATAAGGACTCCTTGTCGAATTAGGATTCAGCGGTCAGACCGAACTATTCAAAATACATTTGCTCAAAGGGCAGTTCGAACTGAGTTTGCTTGAATGCAATACCTTGCAGGCTCTTGGGCGCCAGCACCGTGACACTCCCGTTGGAAATCGGAATGAATACCGCTTCATCGTGAACAATTTGCAGGATTTCAGCATACAACGACTTTCTGACTTCCTCGTCGGTAGAAACCATAACCTGCTGAATCAGGTCATAGAGGTGATCCGCTTCTGCGATTCCCTTGGTTGTATGCAGATATGACGCTTCCGAAGTGAATGCAAAAATCGTGCTCTGAGGGTCATAGGCCAATCCCCAGGTCTGATTGAATAATAATTCGTAATCCCCTGTAGAGCGTCGATTCGCAATGGAACTCGACTCCTCGCCGATGAGATCCAGCTTGATTCCAATCCCGCCCACCGTATTCTGAATATATTCCGCCTGCGTTTTTTGCGAAGCTGAGTTACTGTCATAGTATAATTTGATGGTCAAGCGTTTCCCGTCCTTCATTCTGGCATCGCCCTCACCGTCCTTTGTCCAACCGGCTTGCTCCAGAATTCGCTCTGCAGCTTGGAGGTCATAACCACGCTCCTTCAGCTGAACATCGGCATAGTTGACGTTGGATGAGAAGAGTCGATTCGCCACCGATTCGGTGCCTTCGAAGATATCCTTGCTGATCGTTTCGCGATCTATCGCATGCCAAATGGCCTCGCGCACTGCCTTTTCACTTACCGGACTGTCCGCTTTGCTGCTGTTAGCCACGATCATTTTTGTATTCATGGCTTCGCTTCGAACCAATTGAAAGGTTCCGGCGTCAACCAGGTGATTCATGGCCTGGACGTCGATGCTGTCTGCGCCCCGATCATCGGTGAATACGAAGTTCACCTCTCCTTTTTGCATAGCCAGGAAGGTCGTTTCCCCGGCGGGAAGCACCTTTGCCGTTATTTTTTTGATTTTTGGCTGACCTCCCCAATACTCCTCATTGGCAGTAAATGTGGCATACTCATCGATTTTATGTTCTGTAAACTTGTAGGGGCCGGTTCCGTTATGTCCTTGCACCCCATCCTTGGTTTCTCCCTGAATGAAGTCATTGGGAGAGAGGAACACATAAGGCCGCGTCATAGACAATTCAACAAGTGCAGGATAGTAGGGTTCGCTTAAATTCAATTGAAAGGTATATTCATCCACTACCTTGATGCTCTTGATCTTGGTCGACAGTTTGATCCAGGCATGTTTATCCGCGTTGTGCTGCACAGCTTCGATGTTCATTCTGACGGCTTCCGCATTAAAGGGTTCCCCGTCATGAAACTTTACATCTTTCCTTAAATGGAAGGTGTACGTCTTCCCATCCTCGGATAGGTCCCAGGATTCCGCCAGAAGCGGCTTTATTCCTTCTTTTGTGTTCTCTACCAGTGATTCGTAAACCATTCCTTGAGCCGGCATCGATCCTGTGTATAAATGTGGATTCATATCATGAATATCTTTCGCTGTTGCATAAATGATTTCGTCTTGGAGCTTGGTTGTGTCCTTGCTTCCCTGATTCTCAGCTCCACACGCAGCCAAAAGCGCGGTCATAACCATAAGCATCCATAGCCATAAAGTTGTTCTTCTCACAGTCTTCCTCCTATTTATCTGGTTGTTATATGTAAACGCAAAAGGCTATACGTTAGACATCTCCTCGCCTATCCATTTCAGATCCTCCTCGAAACTTTGGATCTGGAAGGCGTCTGACAATACTCGGCCTTGATTAGCTAGCGACACACTTGTAATTTTGTTCTCATACGTATCAATGAAGCGATCGATAGTGGGGCAATTCACCTTGAGATTTCTGGCAATGCCTTGGATGATCTTTACCCGGTAATAATCCTCCTTGGGCATCCTCGGGATATCCAGGCTTCCTTCCTTATTGACAAATATCTTCCGAATCGGAACCGCCGAGAAATCGAAGTATTTCCCGTCTTGATCTGGCTGCGAGAAGGGATCGATTAACAAGGAAGCGTAACGTATGAACAACAAATACTCTTGATGAACGGCCTGTAAATGGTTAAAACCTTCGATATCCTCACGCGACAAGCTTTCGTTCCGTACGGGATAGTTATCATCGGTCATGAATTTCAGCAAATTGATGCTTGGTATCCCTAACTTGTCTAAAATACTCATCATCTCGCTCCATTGCGATCTCATATTACGGATCAGATTCTGTGTAATGGGCCCTTCCGGGAAGAGCTTGTAGACATATTTGGGAATGTCATTCGATTCGTCAAAAATGGCGCTTAGTGAAAAATCATTCATGAACAAAGCAGGGTGAACGTAGAGCGAGATGTTCCTCGCCTCTGCTTCCAGAGGCGTCCGCATGACTTCTAAATCTATATCGAGGCCCTTGTGCAGACGGCATAACGCATCGATAAGAGGAGAACGCCCCCTCGTAGATCCGATAAAGACTTTTTTCTTAACCGCCGTTGTGATGACATGGTTGGATACCCTGTTATCCATCCACCTCGTGTCCCCGATATACGTAGAGAAACTTATGATTTCCGCATCCGGATTCAAGCGCCGGATGTAGCCGGAGACCAGCTGATTGGAGCCGAGAGTCGGTGAAATCAGCACTAAGCTTTTGACCTTGCACAGAACGTCAGGATGAATTTGCCGGATCACATCTATATAAGCATCCGTGGTCACTGCAAGAAAGAGACTATCCCATGCCCCTTCAATGGTTTCGAAGCCTCGAAATACATCGTCAATACAAGCTTCGCCTTCCATAGCATGATGCTTTTTGTTTTGAATACTCACGCAAACCTTCTGATCATTTACTGCAAGTGATTCGAAGAAATCAGCGGAACGGACCGATTCCCTTCCGGCAATTCCGAGCCGGCAGCGAAATTCCCTTTTAAGAGTAACCGCCAGTTGCAAGGCAGCAGGTCCCGTCCCCAATAATAAGACTCGCTTCATATTTTCCATAAAAACACCTCACATTGATTACCTTGTGGCGAACCTAGCTTTTCTTGTACA
Source organism: Paenibacillus sp. Cedars (assembly GCF_003184205.1). Classification (NCBI taxonomy): domain Bacteria; kingdom Bacillati; phylum Bacillota; class Bacilli; order Caryophanales; family Paenibacillaceae; genus Paenibacillus; species Paenibacillus sp. Cedars. The sequence continues at coordinate 2,563,533 of NZ_CP020866.1, read as the reverse complement.
ACGCAATGTCAAAGATATCGTTCCTGCGCAATACGTTACCAACTAGTCTCCATTTGCTTACATCCGTATCTTGCATGGGATAATTGAATAATGACTTTAATTGGTCTCCGTATCTCATGGCTACTACGACGTGTTCATTCGTCAATGGGTGCAGCTGATCCAGTATTTCGTATTTATTAGAAATCGTAGAACTGAAGATAACATGGGTAATCGCATTCATATCATCGAGGAGATCCACCGGTGTATTTTTTAAAGTAATCTTCAATCCGGGGCCCAATTTCTCAGTAACCTTCAATCCGAGTTCAATGGCCTCGTTGTCAATGTCAATACCGACCACTTGAGCTCCCGTACGCTGAGCGATTAACAATGCCGTCATCGGGAACGAGCCAGAGCCAACCAGCAATACACTCGATGCGGAAGTTACCTGGAAGCTGCCGAACTCCTTCTCGATGCATTCTTCAATATTTCTGAAATAATCGGTGATCTCAGCATCTCCCTGTAATAATTTCATCGCACGATATTTCTCCAGAATGGCTACGCATCTCGCAGAGTGCTTTCTCACCTCGTCCACAAGATCGTTTATTCCACCCATTCCTTGTTCCTTCAGCAATTCCCAGTTACTGAGGTTGGACTCATCAATGATAAACGCAGAATAATCGTCAATGAGCCGCTCCAATTCCGTACAATGCCCAGCCGAATAATCAAACTGGTCCGCGAAATACTTAAAACTTGAGAGATAATCGGCCACGGACTGCTCAAACCATGCTAATTTCACGATTCCTCACTCCCTCCACATGGTCTGCATCCTGTTCGATGAATGCTATGCCTTGTGCTACAATGCCGACGTTTCCTTCGATTTCCAGTTGAGTCAACCGCTCTTGATCGTAGAAGGCTCTTACTTGAATCGTTCCACCCGGCTGCTGGATGGCAGCCTCCATACTTTTTTGATTCTTCCAGGCTAAGTAAGCCCCTATGGAAGCCGTTCCGGAGCCGCAGCCTCTTTCCCATACTGCGCTATCCAGATCCGACACATAGATCAGCGGAGCCAATTCACTGGTGCGTATGTTGTATAACAGAATGCCCAGCATCTTTGTATCGAGCAAGGGACCGATAAGTTTAACCAGATTTAACATTTTCCTCTTCATTTCAGTATCAATGTCCTCGACCTCAATTACGAAATGGACAAAGTCGCTGTATCTGACAACGAACATGTCGTAAGAGTCACTCCCGTCCTTTAGCACAGTTTGTTCAATTGTTAACGGAAGCGGCATATCCACTTGACACTGATAATCCCCACTGTTTTTTGTTATCCGACAAGTCACCAATCGCTCAACACCGGATACTTGTAAGTGGAGTTCGGTTGTTTCATTTTGATTTAACCCCTGTTCATTTGCTAAATAAGCAGCTAGAGCCATGCAGGCATTACCGCAGAATTCACCTCCAGCCATATGTAGCCGCGCATCCGCATTCTCCTTCCGGAACGGTTCAATAAATCCAACCTGTTCAGCATAAACATTGTCGTAGGACATGATTTTAGCAGCAATGACTTTATAGTCATCGGGCGGAAGCTTGCTCTTAATCAGTACCGTCATATTCTGTGTAGGGTTGCATTTCACAAAATCGATCTTATGCTTCATACCGGGCTCCCTTGGTTACAATATGTGATCAGTTGGTTTGTTTATTAATCGTAATCATTACGATTAAGGACAAGTGTAATATAGCATGTCACTATGAGATAGTCAACAGAAATTTCCAAAAAAAACAAGCCGCACTTTCGCGGCTTTACGATTTAGCATTCATTGCAGATCTGATCTCATTGCCTGCTTCCATCTGTTTCCTGAAAACCATGACCATAATCATGGCTGTGATAGTAAGAAACGTGCAGATTGTAAACATGGTAGAGTACGAACTTGTTTGTACAATTATACCCATTAGGAGTCCGCCCAGGGAGAAACCCAGATCATAGGCTGACATGAAAATGCCCATAAGAACATATCTGGAATCAGCAGGTAATACAAATGACAAATATGTGGTTAACATCGGGTACAGCAGTGCTACGGCAAAACCACTGAACACTGCAGAAAGGTACACAAGCGGCCCAATCATCTCTAACAGAGCGAGCAATTGGGTTCCCAGTGAGGCAGAAATAAGTAAGCCCGCTATCAGCCAAGTATTCCAGCTTCCGTCAGAAGGGATTTTTTTGCGCAAGCTGAATCTGCACAAAATAACCATAAACCCCTGAATCGTCAAAAATATTCCTGGACTCGCCACCCTTGCCGATACCATATACAGTGGTAGGAAAGTTGCGGTTGCTCCATATACACATGAAGCAAACAGCATAACCAAACTACTAATCAGCAGTGGTGTGCTGTTCAACATTCCTCTGAATGACCCTGCTATATCTCTGAGTGAATACGATTTATTCTGCACCGTGCTTCGTGGCATGTCCACGTTGTATCCGATCAGGATTGGGAACACCGCTAAACCGATCATCAGTACGGTAAACCAGATTTCGCTTGCGTGCTCCCAAATTTGTATGGCGAGTATAGGGATAACCAGAGAAGGAACCATTGTAAAAAGGGTATACATGGATAACCCCTGCCCCCGGTCTTTATCCTCCAGTTTCTCGACAATGCCAACCTGCATCGTCATAGAAAAAAATGCGGTAGCCGCACCTTGCAGTGCCCGCAGCCACAGATACGATTTCACATCAAAAACAACAAACAGCAGCAGAGTAGCCGCATGCAGAACCAGCAGCCACTTCATCACACGCAGCGGTCCATACTTACCAAGTAGTTGGGCCGCAAAAGGCCTTAGAAGCATACACGTAAACATGTATGCCCCCATTATTAGCCCGATCTCAGCCTGATTCAAGCCGGCTGCTTCACTCCGCAAGGGAAGAATAATCGTCAAGGCCGAATTGGCTGCAAAAAATAAAAAGGCCAGCATATAAAACCGGATAAACGAAAAGGACATGGGGTTTAATTTTCCATTGGCCGCTTCTGAAGAATCCAAAATATCGTCCCCCTCCTTCTTCATTTGGCAGTTAATCACAGAAGTGACTGGCCATTATACAAATCAGGTACCGTTTGCTCGAAAGGGCATAACCGATGCAAGCAATGCTTTCGCATATTCATTCGTTGCATCCGAGAGATGATTCCGTTCTAGCTCCTCCACAATTGTTCCGCGGTACAGGAAGAGTACCCGGTCACAGAGATTCGCCACAGCCTGAAGATCATGCGCTACAAATAGATAGGTCATGTTCATTTCATGCTGCAAAGTGCGCAGCAACTCCAGGATTTGCGCCTGGACGGAGACATCCAAAGAACTAAGTGCTTCGTCCAAAACCAGAAATTTCGGGCGGGTTGAGATTGCGCGGGCGATACACACCCGCTGTAATTGCCCGCCACTCAGTTCATGAGCATACTTGTGCATCACCGCATGAGGAAGCCCCACCTTCGCAAGCAAGTCATTGACCCGGTCATCCAGATCCGCAATATTACCCAGTGCAACCAAGGGTTCAGCTATGATATCCCGCACGATGAATTTGCCATTGACTGAAGACGTATAATCCTGAAAAACAACGCTTATTTTCCCTTTATTCTTCTTCATCCATTGGGAAACAAGCATCCCCTCAATCCGGACTTCACCTTGTGTTGGTTTCTCCAATCCAAGAATGAGGCGGCTTAACGTGCTTTTCCCACTTCCACTCTCACCAATCAGACCCAGGCATTCACCTTCACGGATCTCAAAATGAATATCTTTCAGAATTTCTGTTCTCTCTTTCCGAAAGAAGCCACCCGATTTGGGATAGCTTTTGGACAGATGATTCACTTCGACCAGCATTACTGCACACCTGCTTCCATGGAAGTCTGAAAAGGATCAGACAACTTGATTCGGGTCTGGATCAGAAATTGTGTAAATTCATGCTGAGGATTGGAAAATACGTCATTCGCCTTTCCTTGCTCGACGCATTCCCCATCCCGCATAACGATAAGATCATCCGCCAAATACTGCACGACACCCAAATCATGCGATATGAAAATGATGGACATACCCATCGTTTCGCGAAGTTGCTTGAATTGCTCAACAATCGCACGCTGGTTAATCGAATCCAGTGCGGTTGTCGGCTCATCGGCGATGATAATGTCAGGCTCCAGCATCATGGCAATGGAGATCATTACTCTTTGCAGCATGCCCCCTGATAGTTGATGCGGATACTTTTGCAGCACCTGCTCAGGTTGAAGAATATGAACACGATGCAAGGCATCCGCCGCCAGTTGTCTGGCTTCTTTTTTAGGGATCCGAAGGTTCTCTCGAAAGGTCTCCATCATTTGTTTCCCAATCGGTTCAAGCGGGTTAAACGCCGTCATTGCATCCTGTAAAATCATGCAAATACGCTGACCGCGGATCTTTCGAAGCTCTTCCCCGGTTTGCTGTAATAGATCCTTCCCCTGATAAAGGGCTGTTCCACTAATTTCAAGCCAGGGAGAGGCCAATCCCAGAATGGCTTTAGTGGATAAGGACTTGCCGCTCCCACTCTCGCCCACAATGCCAAGGCAGGTGTTGGACTGCAACGCAAAGCTTAGATTTTGCACAATGGGCAGACCGATTCTGGAATCAGTGATGGACAGATTTTTTACTTCTAACAAAGACATTCAACCGGCCTCCTTTCTTATGCATATAACTTTTCGGATTCATCGCCGCGTGCAGGCTGTCTCCCAAAAAGTTGAAAGCAGCCACGACCAGCAAAATCGCCAATCCAGGCGCAAGCATTTGCGTTGGATGTGTAATCATTACATTTTTTGCATCATTCAGCATCATGCCCCACTCCGGCGTAGGTGCCTGAACACCCAGACCAAGGAAGGACAACGCCGATATATTGAGGATGACCCAGCCCGTATCCAGCGTCGCAAAGACAGCGACTTCGCCCGAAACGCCAGGCAGCACATGTTTTCTCATAATATGACCCGTCCCGCATCCCGAGACTTTGGCAAAACGAATATAGTTCTTGTCCGTGTATTGAATAACTGTTGTACGAATCATCCGGGTATACCAGGCCCATTTGGCGATAATATTGGCGACGACGACATTTAGCAGGCCTGGACCGAGAATGCCGACAATTGCCAGAATCATGACTTCTGCCGGAAAGGAGAGCATCATATCACAGATTCGCATAATGACTTCATCCACCTTGCCGCGAAAATAACCCGATATGATGCCCAGCAGGGTTCCGATCGTAATTGTAATCGCGGTTGTAATTACAGCAAACAGGATCGTTGTACGAATGCCATAAAGAAGACGTGACAGATTACAGCGGCCGAGTTGATCTGTACCCAATGGATACTCCAGACTGATGCCTGCATATTTGTTCATAATGTTTAGACTCGTGGGATCATGCGGTGCAAACCAGGGTGCACCAACACCAGCGACAACCACAAGTGCGATTGTAATCATGCATAACACTGCCATTTTATCGGACACCAGGCGCTTCCAGAACATCATGTTACCCCTCCCTTCTTATCCGGGGATCCAGAGCTGAATTCAGAAGATCCACGAGTAGATTACAGACGACAAACATCACACCCATAATCAGAATATAGGCTTGAATAATCGGAAAATCCGAATTAAAAATCGCGGTGACGCACAAACGCCCAATGCCTGGCCATGCATAAATATTTTCCACAATGACCGTACCCGCGATTAACTTCGGGATCGACATGCCCAGCGCCGTAATCGATAATTGAAGAGAATTACGGAACACTTTCCAGATAATTGTCCGTTCCTTCAATCCTCTGACACGAGCGTATAACACGTAGTTTTCGGTTTTGTTTTGCACCATATTGTTGCGAATCAGCCTGACATAGGTAGAGATGAATACCAGGGACAGCGTTACTGCCGGCAGGATAACTGAACTCGCCTGCTCCATGCCACTCGTGGGGAACCAATTCAGCTTGACGGCAAATAACCACATCAGCAGAATGCCAATCCAGAAACTCGGCATGGCTGTGCCAATAAAGACCCATGCACGCATGAATCGATCCAGGATACTGTTCTCATATATCGCACATAACACACCAATCAGAATACTTATCGTCAGAATGATAACGAGGGCAACAGCCGATAGCTTTAATGTGGCTGGAAGGGCTCGTGCAATCTGCTCTCCAACCGATTGTTGGTTGACATAACTAATGCCGAAATCCCCCTGAATGCTGCTGCTAATCCAGTCCACGTAACGGGTCAGAAACGGTTTATCCAAACCTAGTGTTTCCCTCATGGCATCCACCATTTCCGGTGTCGGCGTAACTTGATTCACCCGCAGCGCCACTTCAGCCGGATCACTGGTTCGCAAATGGATCAGAATAAATGCTAAAAATGAAATACCGATCAGCACCGGAATAATGGCTAATATTCGTTTTATGACGTACCTGCCCAAGGTGATCCTCCTTTATATTTCATGGATTCACAAGGAAACCCCGCTGCACAACTCCGCGAATGGAAGATGGTGAGCGAGGCTTCCTGACTTTCCTAATGAATTTTCAAAATTCCTGATTACTCTTCGAAGTACATCTTCTCAAACGGAATTTCGTATTGGGAAACGTTAAAGCCCACACCCTGAAGCGCCTTGATATGAACGGCTTTGGTAACCGAATAGGTCAGTGGAATATATACATTTTCATCATGAATATACGTTAGAACCTCTTTGTACATGTTTTGGCGCTGTTCCTCATTCTGCTCGACCATCAGGTCCGTAATCGTGTGATCCAGCCACTCTTTTTTCTCCAGCCCCAATTGGGCTTGATAATCGGCGTGGGATGGCACCCTCCAGGAAGAGACATACGTTTGCGGATCATATGGCAATCCCCAGGAGAGGGAATACATCAGATCAAATTCACCCGTTTTCTGACGATCCAGATAGGCCTGCTTTTCTTCTCCAATAATGTTCAACGCTACGCCGACCTGCTTCAGATCGTTTTGCATGGATTCACTAATGGTTCGCTCCTGTGCATTATCCGAGTTGTAATAGATCGTCAGTTCAAGCTTGTTCCCATCCTTGTACCGATAGCCATCCGAGCCCGCAGCCCAGCCAGCCGCCGTAAGCAGATCGCTTGCTTTGTTCATGTCATACTGCACACCTTCAAGGCCCACATCTGCGTACGGAACCGAAGTGGAGAGCAGCGTATCTGCCACTTGTTCCGTCCCGTTCAATATGCCTTCCGCGATGATCTGTTTATTAATGGCATACATCAGCGCTTCACGCACTTGAGGCTCCTGAGTTGCTGAGCGGTTGGTATTAAGAACGATCGCACGTGAGCCAACCGGATGACTGATGACCGTGCTGTACTTCCCTTGATCCGTCAACACTTTGAACGATTCATTGTCCACCATGTCACCGTCCGAACCGAATAACAGGTCTACTTCTCCCTTTTCCAGGGCAAGCAGAATCGTTTGATGGTCAGGCATGACTTTCCACTTAATCGTTTGGATCTGCGGTTTGTCTCCCCAGTAATTTTCATTGACCGTAAATGTCGCGTACTGGTCCTGCTTGTGCTCTGTTAAAATGTATGGCCCTGTTCCGGCATAGCTGCTGACTCCATTCGCAGTTGTACCGTCAATAAAGCTTTTTGGTGAGATGAAGCGAAACGGACGAGTTAACCCCAATTCCTCCAATGTCGGGTAATACGGGTGTTTCAGTACAATCTGGAACGTGGCGTCATCGATCACTTTCGTCTCCTTGATCTCGGCAACCAGATTCAGCCATGAGTTCTTCTCGACATTTTCCAGAACTGCATCGATATTCAGCTTCACGGCTTCGGCATTAAACGGCTCTCCGTCCGAAAACTGAACACCTTTATGTAAATAGAAGGTATACGTTGTGCCATCTTCTGAGATATCCCACTTCTCCGCGAGTGCAGGCTTGATGCCTTCCGGCGTATTGATCACAAGGGATTCAAACACCATATTCTGAGCCGGCATCTCTCCAGCGTATAGATGGGGATTGATATCCCGGATATCCTTGGTGCTGGCAAAGACTAATTCCGCGTTGGAAGCTTTGGCGGTTTGTTGCGCATTTCCTGCTTCTGTGCCGGATGAACAAGCTGATAGTAGAAGCACTATTGAAAGCGATAGTAACAGAGTAAGTGTGTAATGCTTGCGTGATGTATGCATGATTTCCTTCCTTTTCCTATCAAGTAGATAATTCTAAAGTGTTTTATTTAAGAAGTAACCCTTCAATTGTGGAATCGACAATAACCGTAATGCAAGGTACTCTTTTCGCACTGCTTGATCTTTAGGTACATAGGTTTGTTTGGCCCTCCTGAAAATGAAATGTTTATTATTCGTAAATATTACGATTAACTGGTACAACTTTATCCCGACAACCTGTCTTTGTCAAGAGCTTTTCTGAAAATCGTAATAATTCTGATTAGTGATAACGCATAACAATAACGGTTAACCCTATATGTTCTTGTCGTCTTTCTGTTGGTTCCCTCCCTCCTCTTTCATAACTAAAAAACCACTGAATCATTTTGATCAGTGGTTTTAACAGATATAACGTTGCGATAGAGGCTGCTTTCATTCAAATGCACTTCATGGATAGTAGAGAATTTCTTTACTAGATCACTTTAGTCAACTTGATGTCCATCCATGGCACCCAATTCGTACCGTCGCTTGATAGCTCCCAACTACCTGTTAAGGTGTTGCTATCTTCGCTAAACATTCCTGTGAATCGCTCCGACTCCCCCCAAATTTTCCAATCACGGTCGAGTAGGTTCGCTTGGTATGCATTGAAATTACCTTGGTTGTCATATGAGTGTGTCGTGTAGTTCTGACTGGAAGCATCATAGCCAATGATCTCAATAGCCTTGACCTTATCTTTTCCCATATAGCCATCGACATGATGAATGAGAAAATAACCCCCGGGCAGCCATTCGTAGGTATCTACTGCTTTCAACACATCAGCTGCCCCGGACGGACTGGCTTTAATCACACCCTCTGTATTCCATTTCCCTACGAAGACATTCAAGCGTTCCATTGCAGGATCGGGTTTAGACGGTTTGTGTGAAGTAAGGGCATTATCATTCTCTGGTTCACGAATATTGTTTGTTGCCATCTTGATTTCTCCTTTCATGAGAACTGCGTCTATCCTAGCATGTAACAAACGTTATGCTTTCTTATGAATTGCTCCTTTTATCCTCCATTTCAACAAACTGATGTAACCTAGCCATCTCTTCCGATTCACTGTCCTCTTAATAGAAGTTGCCTCTCATGATGATTCGATGAAAATCCTGAAAAATTCTGTATTGACAATTGTTTACACATAACCTACAATAAAAAATGTAAGCAAGCACTTGCATTAAGGGGGGGGGTGTCTCATGAGTGCTAATCCGACTACAAGCGAAAAGATATTGCTGGCAACCATGGACCTCATGGCAGAAAAAGGCTATGACAGCACAACAACCAAAGAAATCGCGCTAGCTGCTGGAGTGAACGAGGTCACTTTATTTCGGCATTTTGGGACGAAAGAAAAACTGCTTGAGGCCGCCTTCAGCCGGTTCCACTATGGCAATGAGATGACCAGGCTTTTTAACGAGGGTCTTACAGGAAATCTGCATGAGGATCTGCTTACAGTGAGTCGAACGTATCATAACATCATGAACCGAAACAGAAAGCTAATATCAATCGCGCTAAAAGGGAGTAGTACTCTACCCGATTCTGTTCTACAAGAGGCTTCGCGCAATCCGAAGCACTTAAAAAATTTGCTCGCTGATTATCTAACTACAATGTCATCAGAAGGCAAAGTGGTCTCCACAAATCCTGAAATTCAAGCTTTATCGTTCATGTGGATGAATTACGGGGCTTTCATCAGTAGACTACATGCTAAAGAAGCGGTCTCGGAAGATACGCTTGAGGAATTTATTGAAGAAAGTGTAAGTGTATTTACTAAGGCACTTAGCCCTTAGCTATTATTTCACTAAGAACAGCTCCGAAGGAGCTTTTCTTATAACATAAATGAAAGTATGTGCTTGCTTTCATATATGAAAGCATTTATATATATTAAATTTAACAATAGAAAGGTGAGATTCTGAATGATTACACCGTCTTTTCCCTACGAAAAAAAGCGTCAACGCGTACTGGGTCTAGAAATGGCTTACGTTGACGAAGGAAGTGGAGATCCGATTGTCTTCCTGCACGGCAACCCTACCTCCTCTTATCTCTGGCGTGAAATTCTTCCTTATGCCCAAGATTTTGGTCGTTGCATTGCTCCTGATCTCATAGGTATGGGGGATTCCGAGAAAATTCCCCATAGTGGTACCGACTCTTACACCTTTGTAGAGAATCGTCGCTATCTCGATGCCCTGTTGGATCAGATTGGTGTTCACGAACGGGTTACTTTTGTGGTGCACGATTGGGGGTCGGCCCTGGGATTTGATTGGGCTTACCGCCATCCGGAGGCCGTTAAAGGAATCGCCTACATGGAGGGAATCATACAACCTCGTAGTTGGAGCGATCTTCCGGAACGGGGACGGAAAATTTTTCAGGCCTTACGATCGGAGGAAGGTGAACAGATGGTGTTGGAACACAATTCTTTCATCGAGACTAACCTCCCAATCGGCATTCTTCGTAAGTTGACCGAGGAAGAGATGAATGAATATCGTCGGCCATTCTCGCTGCCTGGTGAAGGCCGCCGCCCGACGTTAACCTGGCCGCGACAACTTCCGTTTGATGGAGATCCCGCTGATGTGACGGAGATTGTAACCACGTACGGAGAGTGGTTGGTACAGAGCTCGGTCCCGAAACTCTTCATCAACTGTGATCCAGGCACTATGCCGGTATCTCATGTTGAGTTCTGCCGTACCTGGTCAATGCAAACGGAGATCACCGTCCGTGGACTTCATTATCCTCAGGAAGATTCGCCTCATGAAATTGGCGAAGCACTTGCTGCCTGGTTAACGAATCTAACATAGTCGTTAAAGACCTTTTAGGTATGGATTAATATTAAATAAACAATTATTCTAGCAGATGCTCGTGCCTAATGCCATATAAACATGGACCGGTTCTATCACACTTATCTGACCAGCAATCGGTCCATGTTCTTGTCTCATCATTTCCGATAAAACTTACTTCCGGGTATGCAGTACTCGGCCCGTTCAACAACGCACCTTCCATTCCCTTCAAGTGCTTGAATTCTATCATTCAAGCAGGCTGCATTAAACGCCGGAGCACCAGTTAAGATCGCCTGTTTATGAATACAGTTACCATCAGGTACAAGAACACGACGTGTAAGAGCAAACCACCGGCAAAAAATACAGATGCCAGAAAAGGTTCATTGTGCATGAACAGGTAGGGAATCTTAGCAGGCCAATACGTTGGAAGCCAGGCGCCTACCACCTGCCAGGCTCCAGGCACGAAATGGGCCACCACTGGGCCAGCTATGAACAGCCCCCCTAATTTAGACAAGGCCAACCCTTCCACCTTGTTTGTTGAGAAGGCGGCAAGAAACAGCGAAAACATGGGTGCTTCCAACGCCAGCAACAGCAACACAAATACATTGTATGAACGGACTTCTGACAAATTGGAAAAAAACAAATACACAAAAGATAGGACGGTGCACAACAGAAAAGGAAGAGCCAATCTATAAAACAAATAGCCTTTACTCGTTAAAGGTGTAACCGCATAATAAGCAATCATATTCTCGTCCCGCTCGTCGAGCATAAGCAATCCTGTAAGCATTCCCGTCAGCATTGGGATCGTAACAACCAATAACGATGCAGCAAAACCACGGTACAGCTCCAAGTGAAAGGAATAGTTTTCCTCAAGCCAATCAACGGCAACAGGAAAGCCGAATCTCGATAGAAACAGGATCGCTAACGGTCCGATCAACGCTGCCATCAGAACAGGATCCTTCCAAGCATGCCGAAGATCCTTCATAATGAGGAATTTATATTTCTCCATGTACGGCCCCTCCCTCGCCTATCCGCATCAGCACATGTCGAGTATAGGAACGGTATGCCCAGAAGTAAGCAGCAATGTTCCAGAGCGATAAAAGACATACGGAGAATAGAACACTGCCAGCAGATAAGCCGTCACCAGGGGAAACAAGTAAGCGGAGTGTTCCTTCAGTCGGAAGGAACATAAACAGGTCAGTATGCCACAATTGAAGGAAACCAAACAAGGGAAGCACGAGTGGTATCGCGTAGACTTGTGCCATCAGAATAAAGCCGTTAATGGTCCGCTGGCGTGCCGCAATCCCAATCGACAACAAGGTCATGAAGGTTGAGGTTAAGACAATACCTGTAGAAAAAGCAAACGGTGAATCGGGAATGGTACCGGTTGCCATATGAATGACCCATCCTGCCGCAAGAGATAACAGCGACAGCGAGAATGCTTTTGCCAGTAAATAATCCCGTAAGTGTACCGGCGCTACAAACAGCGGGTCGTGAACGCCTTGATCTCTCTCCAGCAGGACCATACCACCTGCCATGATAAGTCCCAGGGCAGCCGGATCGCTGAAGGTTAGCACGATGGCGGTTATCTCCTGATATGTCTCAGGAACGAATCGAAGCAGAATCCAGTAACAGATACAGACGAATATATAAACGTAATAAAAGCCATGGCGCCACTGGAAACGTAGATCAAAAAGAAAAAGGGTTAGCCCTCTCATGAAAGCTGCCTCCCTGTCACCTCAATAAAAATTTGTTCAAGGGATGCTTCTTGCGAATGAATAGTCTCAGGTGGGAACTCCTGTATAAGCCTCAGAAATCGGTCATTCCGACCCATATCATCTAGAGGAAATGTAGCCTCTTCTAACTCACTGTCCTTCCGGTATTCAACTCGCACCAGCCTTCTTCCATTCCGGAGTTTCAATTCCCTTGGCGAATCAACCAACTTGATCTCGCCGTCGACGATAAATGCAACCCGATCGCACAACTCTTCTGCTGCTTGCATATTGTGCGTTGTTATGAGAACCGTCTTTCCTGCCGCTTTTTTCGCGAGGATCAATTCCTTTATTCGTTTCGCATTCACGGGGTCCAATCCGGAGGTAGGCTCATCCAGAAAGAGGATATCCGGATCATGCATTAACGCCCTGCAGAAATTCAGCCTCATCTTCATCCCTTTGGAAAGGTGTGAAACCATCATATTGGCTGCATCTGACAAATCAACTTGTTCAAGCAATCTCAATGGATCCTCCGTATTCCCCTTGTAAAGAGATCGAAAAAGTTTTAAATTTTCGAGAACCGAAAATTTGTTGTAGAAGTTAGGAAATTCAAAGGCTACACCGATTCGCTCGTAATATTCCGGACCGATTTCCTTAATTTCGTTTCCCATTACCTTTATGCTCCCACGATATCCCTTCAGAACACCGATCAGCAGCTTCTGCGTTGTGCTTTTACCTGCACCAGACGGGCCGAGAAATCCAAAGATTTCTCCAGACCGTATGACAAAATCAAGTCCCTGCAGGGTCGGCTCTTTACGATTGGGATAAGTGAAATGAAGCCCGCTTACTTCGATCACAATCCCTCACCTCCTTGTGCCCCTTTGGACACTGCGAGCATACCGGCAGATAATAACTCTACCAACAATTCGATCGTAGCTGTAAATGGTGCTTCTCCAATCTCTTTTCTGTGCAGCGTAAGAAATGCCAAGGATCTGATCATGCCCACGATGGATTCGGGTGCCGTACCATTCAAAATGCCGGCTTTCTGCCAAGCTGCAATCACTGGCAGGAGCGCATCCTGATCCTCGGTAAAGTTACGATCCAGCAGTTCCTTCGGTAATTTCCTGAACAACAGCTCCATCTCCCCCCGATCCATCATCTGCCGAAGCAGCGGGCTCTCATCCATCATCCTTAATGAATACAAGAGAAACCGTTTGATGCTATCCTGGCTGCTGACCTGTTCTGGAGGAAATAAGTCTAGAACCGCACTGCGGATTCGATCCTCCTCTTCCAGAATCAGTTCATAATACAATTCCTCTTTCGATCCGAAGAACATGTAAAACGAGCCTTGGGCAATGCCGACCGCCTTCGTTAATTCTTCAACACTCGTTTTACGGAGACCAGACCTTTCGAAATGCTGACGTGCCTCCATCAGCAGTTTTTCTCGAATCCACTTGCGTTCTTCGTCAGAGAATTTTTTTGGCATATCGTATTTCACATCCTTAATCAGCATAGAAATGATTCTGTGATTAATTTTATTTTATATTCATAAAATACGCCCTCTTTTTCCCATTTGTCAATATATTTGTTGTTTGGAGGTCATTAAGTTACAATAACTGGAGATTATCTTCTTTAAGGAGGGGGGCTCTATGCATCATTTTAATGAGATATTCGTTCAATTGTTAATTCTACTAGCGGTTTCGATGGGGGTTATCGCGTTAGCCAAAAAAATGAATCAGCCCTACTCTATTGCTCTTGTTATCGTAGGTCTGCTGCTTGGATTGATCCACGTGCCGGTGCTGGATGAAGCCGAATCTTTCATCACCCAATCGAATGTGTTTCAAGCGATCATTATTTCCCTGTTCCTGCCAATCCTTCTCGGGGATGCTACGCTAAAGCTTCCATTCTCGCATCTTCGTGAACAAGGCAAGCCGGTGCTTGCCCTTGCTTTTGGCGGCACCTTGCTCTCTTTCCTTCTTATTGCTCTTGCCATGTACGGGCTTATGGGATTACCTTTAGTCGTTGCATTTACCTTTGCGGCTTTAATGAGCGCCACAGATCCGATCAGTGTCATCTCCATCTTCAAGTCTTTAGGCGTACCGAAGAAAATCGTGACGATTATTGAAGGGGAATCGTTGTTTAATGACGGAATTGCCGTTGTGTTGTTTCAGATCTCCTCCGTTTATTTACTTACATATATGGAAATGGGCTGGGCGGGAGCAGGCAGCGGCCTATTGCTCTTTCTCAAGTTCAGTGTCGGCGGTATCGCAGTTGGAGGCTTGCTTGGGTATCTATTCTCACAGCTCATTCGCTTCTATGACGATTATCCGTTGGAGATTGCGTTCTCAATGCTCCTCTTCTTCGGAAGTTTCTTTATCGCCGAGCATTTCCATGTATCCGGTGTGATTGCCGTCGTCGTGGGCGGCTTGATTTTCGGCAGTTACGGAGCGCGCATCGGGATGTCGGAGACGACCAAGATGAACATTAATTCGTTCTGGGACGTCATCACGTTGATTGCAAATTCATTGATATTCCTGATGATCGGTCTCGAAATCAAACATATTAACTTCGCAGACAAATGGGCGTTAATCGGTGCCGCCATTCTGATCGTTCTCATCGGTAGGACTGTGGCCGTCTACGCGAGCCTGTACTTCCTGAGACCCTTCCCTTCATCATGGAAGATGGTTTTGAATTGGGGAGGGTTAAAGGGCAGCTTATCCATCGCACTCGCCTTAAGTTTGCCTTCAACCTTCGCCGGCCGCGACGATATACTCGTGCTCACGTTTAGTGTTGTCCTTTTCTCACTTCTCGTGCAGGGGTTAACCATCAAACCATTGGTTAAGAAGTTTGGATTAGCTAACCCCGTGAAGGAAAAAGACGGTACGGATATGTAAGTAACCTTCGTGTAATCAAATAATAACTTGAAACGAGTATATACAAAACAGAGATTGAATTCTACCTCAACCCATGAATGACATTCATTGCCCATGGCAGACTGTTTACTTTTAGCTTATTTTAGCATAATATTTATTACAATAAATTTTATACGCATTACGCTTAATCCTCTATGAGGAACGGGGGAACCAACAAAAGCTGCTTAAGCTTTAGGGGTGAATTCTTTCTGATGAAGAAGGAACGGGAACTCTCAATCCCGAATCCGACAGCTAACCTCGTCAGCGTCTTGGGAGAGAACACTCTTCTACTTTGACTTGTCCAAAATTCGTACAGCCAAGGTCTGGAAGCAGATATATCTCTGCAACCAGGCCTTTTTAATTTAAGCTAATGTGGTAATTACCGTCTACTGAAGAATAAGAAAGGAATGATTTATCTGTTGAACAACGAAAAAATACTGGTATGCGTGTATTATGGTCCGAACGGCGAACGCCTCATCCGCCGAGGCGGTGAATTAGCCAATCTGCTTCAGTGTCCCCTGTTTGTGTTGAGCGTTATACCCTTACGTGAGAATGAGCTTGATCAGACACAAGAAAGGTATATGGCTGAGTGGCAAATGAAATGCGACGAATATGGGGCGACCTTTATCGTCAAACCAAACAAAGATCGCAAGGCTTCCGAAATCATAGCAGAAACTGCCAAGAACCTTCATATTACCCAACTCATCATCGGGCAGTCTGGACAAACACGATGGCAAGAAATTACGCGCGGGTCGTTTGTCAACGAACTCCTAAACCAGATTGGCGAAACGGATCTGCACATCGTGGCAGTTCAGAGGATGGATGAACAAATTACTGACACCCATGAACGAGGGATTCGAGTCGCCGTTTTCAAAGAGGGTCCTCATTATATAATCGGTAATAAGGAATCCGGGGGCAACCCTGTAGCCAGCGGACTATTTTTCAAAGAGTTGAATACCGATTTTGACACCGGTTTGCTAAAAATAAAAACAGATCAAGAAGTCCAATATCTAAAAATAAGTCACGGAAAAGTAATAGACTCGTCTTTATTCCAAAACAGAGAAATGTATGCCAAGGACGAAGATTAATAAGAAATGGGAGTGGAATTTGTGAGAAGACCCTCTATAAATTCAAACGATCGAAATACACAACATTCCGCTCCTGGCAAAATGGAGTTGTTCATCAACAAGCTTAAGAAAAAGATGAGCCCTCCTCAACTCATCATGCTTGTTTTTTTCACATTGATATTAATCGGAGCCGCATTGCTGGCGCTTCCCCACTCTTCCTCCACCGGAAGTTCAGTTGGTCTGCTGGATGCATTATTTACGGCCACGTCAGCAATATGCGTAAACGGACTCGTTGTCTTGGATACCGGCAGCGTGTTTTCAACTTTTGGACAAGTCATCATTATGATGTTGATCCAAATTGGCGGACTTGGCTTTATGACCTTTGGTGTCATGGTCGCCATTGTTTTGGGGAAAAGGATTGGCTTGAAACAACGGCTCATCATCCAGCAAACCACCTATTCAACTTCGGCACAAGGTTTGGTTAAATTGTCAATGTACATGGTACTTATCGCTTTCGCATTTGAAGCACTGGCAACGATTGTTCTAACACTTCGTTGGCAATCGGATTTTGGATGGGGGCAGGCGGCCTATTACGCCCTTTTCCATTCCGTTTCCGCATTCAACAATGCCGGTTTCGCCCTGTGGTCTGACAGCCTGACACCCTTCGTTGGCGATCCGATCGTCAATATTACGATTGTCCTGTTATTTATCATTGGAGGTCTCGGCTATATCGTCATTGTGGATGTATTCCAAAAACGTTCATGGAAAAAACTTTCGCTTCACTCCAAGGTTGTTCTGGTCGGGACAGGAACGCTGTCCCTGCTCGGTTTTCTATTTATATACTTTATGGAGAGCTGGAATCCGTCAACCTTTGGCCAATTGAGTGGGAGCGAACAAGTACTGGCTGCTTTTTTTCAAGGCATAACGCCACGAAGCTCGGGGTTTAATACGATTGATATCGGCAGTATGCTGGCAGCTTCTCAGTTCTTCATTATTATTCTGATGTTCATTGGTGCTGCTTCCGGAGGGACAG
The DNA here is from genome assembly GCF_003184205.1 of Paenibacillus sp. Cedars. Taxonomy (NCBI): domain Bacteria; kingdom Bacillati; phylum Bacillota; class Bacilli; order Caryophanales; family Paenibacillaceae; genus Paenibacillus; species Paenibacillus sp. Cedars. Next base: position 2,545,863 of record NZ_CP020866.1, on the reverse strand, counting down.
GCGGCGGTATTAAGATCAATACACTTGTTGTACTCATATTAGCTACGATCCAAACCTTTCGCGGGGGTGGTCAAATCCATGCCTTCAAGCGCAAAATAGCAGGCGAAACCGTTATGCGCGCACTGGCCGTTGTCATGAGTTCTCTGGTGGTTGTGCTGGGAGTTTCCCTATTGCTGACCATTTCAGAAGGAATGCTGGAAGAACATTTTTTGGAAGTGCTGTTTGAAGCGACATCCGCTTTCAGCACTACTGGATTGTCGATGGGATTGACAAGCGAATTATCTCCCGTGGGGAAATTCATTGTAACCATAACGATGTTTGCCGGACGGCTGGGTCCCTTGACACTGGCTTACGCATTGGCTCAGAAAAAGCGTTCATCCAAAATTGGCTACGCGGAAGATCATATTTTGATTGGATAAGACGAGATAATAAAAAAGCCGCGATTTGGTATTATCCCCTCAAAGTAGACACTCGAAAAAAGCCTCATGTTATCATGAGAATCGAGCGAACTTGGAGGGGGTATTTTTATGGCTAAAAAGGGACAAGTTTTTCAATCGTATACGGAGGAGTTCAAATTAAGAGCAGTTCAATGCTACCTCGAGGGATCTATGAGCTATCAAGCTGTAGCAGACAAGCTGGGAATACGAAGTTGTACACAACTTAAAACGTGGGTGAGAAAATATCGAGATGGAGAGGTATTCGATACGCGTAAAGGCTCTGGTAGTCCCATGAAAGGACGCCCTCGCACGACGTTCTCAAGTATCGAAGAAGAACGAGATTATCTAAAAGCGCAGGTAGATTATTTAAAAAAGCGGTATCCCAATCTGTTAAAGGAGACAGCCTTAGTCGACAGCAAAACTATGAAATCATCGAAGAATTGAGGGACCAACACGGCGTTACAAGGTTGTTAGCTGTTGTGGGAGTGCCTAGAGCCAGTTACTACAAGTGGCGGTCAATGCGCCTTTATCGTAGTAGCCAAAAAGAAGGCCTGGATCAAGAGATCAAAGAACACATGATGGCTACTCACTTGGCTCATCCATATTTCGGTTATCCTCGAATGGTAACGGCTTTGTGGGAAGCTGGTTACCGTGTGAATCACAAAAAGGTATGGCGTTTGATGAAAGAGCTGTCGATTCAGTCTGTGATTCGAAAGAAACGAAAATTATCTAGTTATACACCATCCGTGGTGTACCCTAACCGACTCAAACGGCAATTTCATGCTACTGCCCCGGGACAAAAAATGGTGACGGATATTACCTATATCTCTGACGGAACACACTTTTATTATTTGTCCGTGATTCAAGATTTGTTTAATAATGAGATTGTAGCTTGGCAGATTTCTAGACGTAACGATTTGGAACTTGTACTCGATACCGTCGAGCAGTGGATAAGAAAAAAAGACGTCTCAGAAGCCGTGCTCCATTCGGATCAGGGCTTCCAATACACGTCTCAGGCGTACAACACACGGTTAGAAGAATTCAGCATTAAAGGCAGCCACTCTCGCAAAGCAACCTGCCTAGATAATGCATGCATCGAATCCTTTTTTTCGCATCTCAAAACAGAAAAGTTGTACCTCCTTCAGTGTAAATCAGAAGAAGAGTTACATCAAGCCGTTGAAGATTATATCTACTTTTACAACTACCAGCGTTTTCAGGCAAAACTTAAACAGCGCGCGCCGATTGAGTACCGACACGCGCTGGCTGCTTAGTCTTTTTCACCTGTCTACTTGACAGGGGTATGACCAGATTGCGGCTTTTTTTAATTATGTTGTGGCTAGTGCAGGTTTATTTCACCATTCAAGCTCACCTTTAATATCATTTCGGATCATCATCAGTTTGTAATTTTGCATTGGTTCCTTTGCATCAAATCGAGTGTTTTGATCTTAGACGTAGGCTTGATATTGTACGGGATCGTATTTGCGTAACAAAGCTAGAATCATTCTGTATTGTTTTTTTCATCTTACACGATCATTCTCCAAACCTTGTTGACTTCATTCATGTTGGAGTTTGCAATATGGTATAGCTCATTATGTATCCCCCCTTTGACTTGGTTAAAGTCATCGATTAATTTCATGCATTTTTATAGGGGTATGATGGTTGGCGAGGAAGTTAAAGAACAAAGGCTGCTCCTTATAATTTCCCAATATTACGAATCGCTCTGTCCCAGTGCTTATACGAGCTTTTGTATTGTGATGATTTGTTTATAATTTTGAGACCTTTCTACATCTTCGTTTGAGATATTTGTTTGTTATCTTTTTATTTGGGAGCACGGATTCTTTGAATTTCGGAAAATCGTCTTCTCACAGAATACTCAATGAAGGAGGTTTCCATATGGGTTTGGAAAATGAAGCTTTCTCATTTTTCCCGTTCGGCGCTTTATTTTGTCTCACGCTGTTTTCTTTCCTAGCGGTTCGTGTATACGCGATTCGTCATCGACAAAAAGATGATCATCAAAAACATGACTTTGCTATGATTCTGAAGGAGCGAATGGCCAAAGGCGAAATAGATGAGAAGGAATATCGCATGCTGAAAGATTTTCTGTCTAATAGAGACTAGGAAGATTGCGGGTATCATTGTCGTACCTAGCGCGTCGGGTGACTACACCATCGACATTTACGGCTCTATCGCACTGGGGTTAGTTATCCCAAACATCATCTTTCAAACAAAACGAGAGGAATTGGTATAGGATGAAAAAAATGATTAGCTTACTCATGTCGTTAACGCTTATGTTAAGTCTGTTTGCCCCCGTAGCAAGTGCGAATACAAAAAAGGATCAAGATGCCAAGGACAAAAGTGTACATGTTCAAATCGTACTGTTCGATGGGTTCGATCTGCTGGACGCGTTAGCGCCATATGAAGTATTCGCTGCCGCTGGAATGTACTCCGGAGGGAAAGTCACAGTAGAATTGGTATCCGCAGAAGGCAAGCGTTCGGTTCCGAGCGGTCTGAATGGGCCCTCCCTTGAAGCGCAAGGCGTAATTGACCCCGCTCGTTCTGGAATTATTGTGGTTCCTGGAGCTTCGGGTAAGCCAGCCGGAAAATCAGAAGATTCTATTCCTAATATATTGAAGCAGGCTAAGGATACTGCTTTAACAAGTATGATGAAACAAGCTTTAAATAATAAGGAAGTCACAGTGGTTACCGTGTGTGGAGGTTCATTGGTGCTGGCTATGGGTGGTTTGTTGAAAGACAGATATGCTGTCACCAATCAAATAGGCATGGGTGCACTAGGAGCTCTCGGGGCAATTCCGGTTGATGCAAGAATCGTGGAAGATACTCCTCGCTTGGTGACTGCCGGAGGTGTTACTTCCGGACTTGACGTGGCCTTGTATTTGGTTGAGCGTGAAGTAGGGCCACAGATTGCGAATGCCATCGAAAAGTTATTCGAGTACGAGCGTAGAGGAACAGTATGGCAAGCAACAGGCATTGCGCCGATTCATTTCGAGGCTGATCAGCCAAGACAGGGGCAATAACCGTTCCCGCCCTTATTGTCCATGCCCGAAGGTGAAATACAAGCAAGAGGGTATCTCAAAGGATCTTACATCTTGCGAGATGCCCTCCTTGTTCCGATCTATACATAATGATGAAACAGAAACAGAATGTATTACTTTTTTTGAACCCTCATAGGCTCGCTAAGCCGCTTTGCTTTTTCTGACATGCCAAATCGTTCCATCTCTTCTTGCGAGAATGGATACTTTGCCTGTCTGCTTGAAAAAAGCTTGATCGGAAGTGCTACGATTATGACCGCTGCTGCAATCATTGCAATAATGCCAGCAATATAATCCCAGGTACCCGCAAGATCATGGGTTTTGTAACGTACCAAGTATAATACACCCCTATCGGACCATGCAGAAAAATACTCGCCGCAATGCATGAGTATTTGGGAGAATCCAAAGTACATGGTTGCTAATCCTAACCAGATAGCATCTGAAAATATAATCGCAGCCATGTAGAACGGATAAACTAACACGACGTTTACTACCATGGCAAGCTGGCTTATTTTGCGGATATCTGTCGAGCGCTTCCTTCTCACCGTTCATGATGACATTAAAAAAAGCAGGAAAGCCGCCAGGCAGTCTATACTCTTCGAATGTGAACCAGCAATGACATAAAACTGAAAATCAGGATTTTTTCAATTTGGCTGACGCCGTCTCCAAAAAAGCCCATGACGAAGGACATGATCACAAATAAGATACCGCCTATATAATACCAATTTCTGCTATAAAATTTCATATCCTGTCTCCCTTTTATTGGTTGAATTTATGGAAGCTTCAGCTGCTGTCTCAGTTGATTTTTAACGGATATCCGAATATTATATAAGTATTCACTTATATTTAATGGGCAAGGAGGTGTTGAATTGGAGCAGATCCACGAAATGGTCGAAAAGTTGAAACTGTTAAGCGATGGTACACGTCTCACCATTTTGGCTTTGCTGAAGGACCGGGAGTTTTGCGTATGCGAGCTTGTTGATATCCTGGAGATTTCTCAGCCTGGTGTGAGTCAGCATTTACGGAAGTTAAAATCCCAGGGCCTTGTAAAAGAAGATAAGCGCGGACAGTGGGTGTATTACTCCTTGAATGTAGATGATAAACCCTATATTAAGTCAGTACTCGAATACACACCCGATTCGAGGACTATTTTAAACGTCCTGAATAAGAAAGATATAACTTTCATTTGCAAATGAGTTTTTTGCGCCCTTTATATAAGTACATAGTTATATAATGATCGATGAAATACTGACTTAATCATTAACGGAGGTCGTAATGGTAACTGTTATTTTAGCATGTATTATTTTTTTGATTACCTTAACTCTGGTCATTTGGCAGCCTCGAAATTTATCCATCGGATGGTCAGCTTGTGGCGGTGCTGTCCTTGCGTTGCTTGTAGGAGTAGTTAATATCCAAGACGTCTGGGACGTAACTCAAATGGTCTGGAATGCAACCCTGGCTTTTGTCGCAATTATCATCATTTCTTTAATCTTAGATAAGATTGGATTTTTTGAATGGGCTGCGCTGCATATGGCACGAGCTGCTCGGGAAAGTGGCATCCGTATGTTTGTGTACGTCAGTGTTTTGGGCGCTATCGTAGCTGCATTTTTTGCAAACGATGGAGCAGCGTTGATTCTGACACCCATCGTGTTGGCAATGGTAAGGGCGCTTAATTTCGATGAGAAAAAAGTATTTCCCTTCATCATCGCGAGTGGATTTATCGCGGACACCACCTCACTTCCGCTCGTTGTAAGTAACTTGGTCAATATCGTTTCCGCTGATTTCTTTGGGATCGGGTTCACGGAATACGCCAGTCGTATGATCATACCGAATTTGTTTTCTTTGGTCACCAGCATCTTGGTCCTGTACCTCTTCTTCCGAAAAAGCATCCCGCGGCAATTTGAAGCCACTCGCCTGAAGAAGCCAGCTGATGCCATCAAGGATCCCTTGATGTTCCGTATTTCCTGGTATGTCCTCACGCTTCTATTGTTCGGGTATTTTATTAGCGAGTTTCTTGGTATTCCAGTGTCCGTCATAGCAGGTATCATAGCTTTTATGTTCCTGCTATGTGCTCAAAGGAGCCGCAGCGTCCCAACTCAAGAGGTTCTCAAAGGAGCTCCCTGGTCCATTGTCTTTTTCTCCATTGGCATGTATGTCGTGGTGTATGGACTTCGAAATGCAGGGCTTACAGACCTGCTGGCACAAGTAATACAATCCGTTGCAGATCAAGGATTGTTTGCCGCTACAATGGGTATGGGGTTCATTGCTGCGATTCTGTCATCTATCATGAACAATCTGCCCACTGTTATGATTGATGCGCTCGCTATTGACGCTACCCAGACGTCTGAAGCGATCCGAGAAGCGCTGATATATGCTAACGTAATCGGTTCTGATTTGGGACCAAAAATAACACCTATCGGCTCATTGGCTACCTTGCTATGGCTTCATGTGCTTTCCAACAAAGGGGTTAAGATTTCTTGGGGGACATACTTTAAAACGGGGATGATCCTCACGATCCCGACATTATTTATTACTTTGCTGGGGCTTTATCTGTGGTTAACTGTTCTGTAATTCATATATAAGGAGAAGATCCATCATGGAGAAAAAAACGATATACTTTTTGTGCACAGGTAACTCATGCCGGAGTCAGATCGCAGAAGGGTGGGCCAAAAAACATCTGGGAATTAGCTGGAATGTTTACAGCGCGGGTATCGAAGCACATGGCCTGAATCCGAATGCTGTTCGAGCTATGCATGAGATTGGCATTGACATTTCAGACCAAACCTCCGATATCATCGATCCAGAACTGCTATATAACGCAGATTTGGTTGTGACGCTGTGTGGTGATGCTGCGGATAAATGCCCTGTCACTCCACCGAACGTAAGAAGAGAACATTGGGGGTTTGATGATCCCGCCAAAGCCCAAGGAACAGATGAAGAAAAATGGTCAGTATTCCAGAAGGTTCGGGATGAGATTGGTCATAGAATTCAACGGTTTGCCGAAACGGGTGAATGAACTAGAGATAACAAATAGAACAAGCCGGTGAGCTGAACTGAACCCCAACTGTTAGTGTGTGTCTCTAACAATTGGGGTCAGATCATCCCTAGGGCTTGTTCTTTGCCATCTAAACCATCAATACATATCGAACCGCTTGAATCTCACTGCCTTAACTCCGATGTTAGCTGCTCTGTCCTTATTTAGCTGGAGGAATGCTCTGTGGATTGTTAAATACATTATTCGGATCGTACTTCGCTTTCACTCTTTTTAATCTGGCGTAGTTCTTTCCATAATAGACTGGCCCTGAACATTTGATGCCTTGGTCCGGAACGTTAATATAGGAACCTACGATGTAAGGCTGCAGCTTCTTCCTGGTGTTCCGAGCTAAGGCGATATTTCTAGCAGCATGGGATGGCTTCACCCATGAGCTGTTCCATTCAACGTAAAATTTGGGTTTTCGCCAATAGAATGCGGTGGCTCGAGGTGCGATACGACTTATGGCCCCGCCCCAGTTCAGGAAGTAGAAGCCGGCTGGCGTGCCCCCTTCAGCTTTTTCTAAGAATTTACGTATGGTTTTGTAAGCTTTATTCGGAAATGGGCGTTTGCCAAAGCCGCTGGAGAACTGGTTACTGAACCTTTGCGTAAGCACTGGATCAGGGGCTAGCAAAAACTTCGTTGCTTCCCTGTAAGGCAGGTAACGAATGGTTTTTTGAGTCGGTGTACCGACGCTAAGAATAGGCTCCAACTGACGAAGCGCCTCGCTTTTTGACCCGAGGTAGACCCCCAGCATGCTGACATTCCCGCCTTTTTTGGGACCGACACTTAATTCGCTGCCGAGCTTAGTGCTGGCGTTAGGAGCCCATACCTGCCATTTCTTCACGACTTTCTCGAACTGCTCCCATGGCCAGATGATGCTGAATACGGTAGCATTAGCCGGAGCGCGCAGCACTTTGAATTTGTATTTGGTGTAGACACCGAAGTTGCCACCGCCACCACCGCGGGAAGCCCAGAGGAGATCGGAATTTTGTTTCTTATTCGCTCGAATGATTCTCCCTTTCGCGTCCACCATTTCGAGTTCGATCAGATTATCGCTGATGAGCCCCGTCGTCCGCTGCAGCGGCCCGATTCCACCGCCCGGCGTAATGCCGCCGATCCCAACGCTCGGACTATCGCCAAATGGCGCCATATAGCCTTGCCGCGCCAGCGTATCCACGATTCTTCCTACCTGGTTCCCTGTCTCCACAACGGCTGTACGGCTCTTTTTGTTCAATTGAATCTTCTTCATCTCGCTAACGTCGATGACAAGTCCTCCATTAACCTGTGAAAGATTGCCCTCCAGGGCATGCCTGCCACTTCTCGGACGTAACGGGACATTATTCTTGCGAGCCCAGCGGATAGCGTTTGCCACATCCTGTGTTTTCTGAGCGAATACGAACACTTTCGGATATCGGTCCGTATGCGGATCCCAGTTCTTGCGGGCTGCTTCATAACCAGGGTCTCCCCTAAAAATCACTCGTCCTGTAAGCTTAACCTCTGATCTCATTTGATTTAACCGACTCCTTATTTGGAATGAGTATGCTCTTTATCATAAAGTTAGGCAGATTCTATATAACGTATGTAAGAACGTGATGTGGCGTATGGGCTGGAGCGGATATGCAGCTTGCGTCAAGAAAAGTTCTTATCGTCCGTCATTTAGACATTCAACTCATGGTGTGAATAACCAAGTCAGACTAAAAAGGCCGTGCCATTATTCAGCGCGGCCTCCACACCTATCATTGAAAACCTTTACGCATAGCGTCTATTAAATCATAGAATCAGGGAATGGTTGTGCTTAGTTTAAATAATGTAATACCTGACCTTACAACTGGTTGTGTGGCGGTTCCGGTATTATTCAGGTTAACATTTAATGGAGATGTATTACGGATCCTGATGATATCACCAGTACTCAATCCAGCTACTACCAATGTCCAAGTTACCGGTTGAACCCCTAGATCTCCTGGACCAGCAGTACTACTAGTTAAAGTGCCACTACCCACGATATGAGTAGTACCATTAAGAAGTAAATCAAAGCTGGGTAGAGAAGTAGGCGGCGAGAATGGGCTTACAAAATAAGTTATATGATAGACACCAGGATCATTAATTTGAACACCGCCCCCTACCAGTGCAAGACCTGAGCTATTGTTTATAGCACTTGTAAGAACAACCGTTCCGCTTGGTGCCACTGTACTATTTACCTCAGTGTAAAATGTACCGAATTGAGAGGACACTGTTCCTGTTGCCCCAGTTCCACCTGTTGCTCCTGTTTCCCCTGTTGCTCCTGTTGCTCCCGTTGCTCCCGCTAATCCCTCAGCTCCTGTAGCTCCCGTGACACCTGCAGCTCCAGCAATGCCTGTTGGGCCCTGCGGTCCTGGTGGTCCGGGTACGCCTTGAGGTCCTGTAGGTCCAATAACATTAATGTTTACTACGTTATCAACAATATTTTGGATATTGTTCACAATTTGGGTGATGTTTTGTTGAATTTGAACGTTTTGGGTTATTTGTTGAACTACTAGAACGATATTTACCAATAATTGGCTGATTTGAATTGCTGTTGAGACCACAACAAATGTAGGAGCAGTAAGGAGAAGGTTCAGTTGAATTAACAGAAGTGCGCGTGCGGCTGATCGCATATTAAGCGAACGTACAAAATCGGCTAAAGCCCGAATATTGTCTTTAAAAGCTAAGATATTCTCAGGTGTCGGATCTGTTAATACACGTAAGGTATTGACGTTTAATTCCTCAAGGATTCCAATTAATGTCCTTAGTCGGTTGGGCGAGATAGATGATTGTCTGCAAAATTTTATTCGCTTTTTACAGTCCAAGACAATACTCTTTTCTATTCGGCCAATAGGTTTCCGATATTTAGAGCATGTGTTCCTTTCACATAAGCGGGCCTTCTTCTTGTTATGGATACCCACACATGTATCCTCCTCTATGTTGAATTTGCCCTATTATATTCTAGGTTGTTATCTAAGGGTTGTTTTATAGCCTATGAAAAAAGCCTATTCATTAGGTTCGAAACCAGGCACAGCCGTTTTCCGACTCGCTCGGATTCATCACCATTAAAATTAATAAGCAAGAATAGAGCGAATTCATCGTAGTATCAAAGAAAACCAACTCTGAAAAAGAGTTGGTTTTCTGAAATCCATTCAAATCCCTATTTTTTCTAGCTTTTCAAAAACGCCATCCACCCATACTTGGTCATCCCATCGTTTGGGATCTTGAAGTTTTCTGACAGCGGGATGTCCTGTTACAATCGTATCCACACCATCTTTGTTGCCAAAGTATAAATCCACGATTTTTAATGCCTTGTTTTCAGCTTGAACTAACAGCTTGAGGCTCATTCCAGCACCTTGGTTCGAAAAAGGTAACTCCACGAAATACAGGTTGCCATCAAGTTTCTGAAGTTCTGCTTGTTTAAATTCATTTTCCAAACCGAAAATGAACCTGACGGCTCCCTTCAATTCCTGCCTTTGTTCCAACTCTAACATGGTATTTGTGTACTGAAGAAGATTCCCGTTCGATATGTAATTGTTAAATGAGACTGTTTGTTGTTCTGCAATAGCACCGGTATATAAATTCACAAAAGCTTTTGCGAATGCGACAACGGTTTCTTTATCATCATCACGAATTTGACTCCCTAGAATTGAAAATTGTTGATTGGCCAGGTCCCCTAAGATCTCTGCTGCTGATTTCTCTGGTAGCTCCAAATTTGCTTCCTCACCTGATGGTGTATTCTTCGAGTTCGTAATCTGTACGGATGCAACTGCTAACATAATAACAATTGAGAATAGAAGCAGCCAGAATCTTGATTTTCTATAATTCCACACGCTGTTTAATCCTCCCTTTTACATTTCCCTCTCCAGCTTATAACCTGTTTTCAACAAGTTATCGACCTTGTATTGGCACTAATCCATTCAAATCAGCTGCCGCGGTATTCTTTTAGCTACACTCGTCAGGTTTATCGCTTTGAAAATGAATCACCATTGCGGTCTTGTCATCCGATTTCTTAAATCGGATATGGTTTATACACTCTGGGTCGCTATCTTCAAGTTCCAGTAACTCTTGAGTGTACAGTTTGATACCTTTTGTTAATATTTCATGGGCAACAAAGCTCCAATACGAGTTCTGTTCAGGCACGACACTGCTCGGCAAAAACATCCCGTCGGTCATCAAAATAATATGTTTCAGACCTGTCAGATTAATTTTTCCGTATTCGAGGAAACGCACGGCATTCTTCTCCCCATTGAGGACTCCGTAGCCTCCATCCGTGTTAGACTGATATCTGTTCTTGGTTATTGTATCAATCACGGTTTCATGAAGCTCCTTCTGGGTGTTCAAGCCCCTCGATATTCCTTCCTGCCATTTAGCGAATGCCGGTGCTTCTAAGTGAGAAACTTGTCTCCAAGTTAAAGGGCGTACCTCTCCATTTTCATACACGGCCAGAATCATGCAATCCCCCGTCTGTATGAATTCCACGCCATCATCCTGAACATGTAGGATGGACAATGCCGCTCCCCAAAGCTCTTCTTTTTTCTCCAAGTCAATATTTGCAAGTACCATTTGTTCCCTAAGATGATTATTGACCTCAACTATATGGTCCCTTAGACTTCCAAGTTCAGCAAGAGATTCGAAGTAGTCTCTTAACAGATTCGCTGCAATAAAACCGCCAGTTTCCTTGTTGGTGTTTAAGTAGGCTGTCAATGAAGATACTCCATCCACAACTCCGTACACATTTGCTGTGGGATGAGAAATAACGGCATCCTCGTTTAGTAGCCCAACGCCTTTTTGGGTGATAACCTCAAAAGTTACAATCAACTTGTCACTCCGTTCTCCAATCTCATAGTCACACTTCTTATTCATACACTCTATCCATAGTTCAACATGGATGCCGTACTATCCTGCCCGTAAGCAGCTACAACAAAATGGCGGGCAGCATCTCGAACATGCTTTCCCGCCATTTATAGATAGCTCGTATGATATCCCTTATACTAAGGGATTAGTTTCCACACATCAACACCTGGCGCTCCAGGTGTTTCACCTTGTGTCCACCATTTTGCTTCATAGTTGGAGCCGTTATGTGTGACTTTGGTTCCACCTAGATAGGCTGTAGAAGAATTCCAAGCAGGATAAGTGGTTGGAGCTGGGGGTGTACTTGCAGTCAGAACGTTGCTTGCAGCGGATACATTGCCAGCGGCATCAACGGCTTTGACAGTAAATTGATAGAGGGTATCCGGCGTCAAGCCAGTCACAAGATGTTCGATGGTCGCTCCACCCGAGACCGTGGCTACCAGCGTATTGCCTGCAAATATTTGATAGCCTGTCACTCCTACATTATCGGTAGAAGCATCCCACATGAGAGGGATCGTTGTGGATGTTCTGGTTCCCATGACATGAAGATGGCCTGGTGCTGTTGGCGCCTCTGTATCTGGACCCGTCACAGGAAGCGTTGTAAAGGAAACGGCATTGCTCGCGGCGGAGATGTTACCGGCTGCATCAATCGCTTTAACCGTCAAGTTATAGGCAGTATTGGCTGTAAGACCCGTTGCGTTGAAGGTTAATGCACCGTTAGTCGATCCAATTTGGTTGGAGCCGTTGAAAATGCGGTATCCAATTACACCTTTGTTGTCTGTAGAAGCATTCCAAGTAATCGTTGCGCTTGTTGTCCCAATATTGGATACTGCAGCTGCTGTAGGGGCAGTAGGTGCGATATTGTCAATGCTACCACCGAAATCAACGTCAATTACATTATAGAAGGCATTTAGCGTGTCCGAAACTTCCCAGACCGCTAGAATGACTTGATATCCGGTACGACTTGGTACGTTACAAGTGTCCGAATAGGTACTGCCAGGCAATTGACCGTTGTAAGGCACCGTACAGAAAGGAGTTAAGTCGAAGGAATCGCGAGTTAACGGTGCATTAGGGTTCCAGTTCTGCTTCGTGATGTAATATTTCCAGCTCGCTGTTGCATGCGGTACTTTAATCTTCCAATTAAATGTGTTTGAACCCGGTGCTATGTTCACTTTGGACCAACGCGTTGCCGACTGCTCGTCAAGCGGAGAGAAATGCTGTACGCCTGCGCTTGCAATTTTCCCATCGGCAGGGCCTCCGGCCGGAAACCCTTTATGAGCTTCCAAGCTATAGGGCTCATAAATAATCAATCCACAGTTTTTATTAACGTTGCTCTCACAGAGTCCTGCACGACTGTTGGTCACATTTCCGTGGGCGGAAGCTTGTTCCGTAAGCAACAGCGACATTGCAAATAAAAGCATGAATATAATTCCGCTAGTAATCAGCATTCTGGACTTATTAACACAAAATAAACGTACTTCAGGCATCATGAATTCCTCCATTATTATATTTTGTTAATCTGAGAGCCCATAGCTGCTTGTAACTCACCTCCTATTTAAAATAAACTTCCAAACCCTCAATCCCTATAAACACTACCGCCTCCTTCATGATCACGAAAATATATATAAACTCACATGGGAGCTTATATTCGTTCGTTCCACACACAAGCTGGGAGAGGTTCGAAGAGTTGGTAAAATCTTCGTTGTTTGAACTTTATAGAATATGCCAAGATGCGTGATTGTGGATGAAATCGAGGATTCTATGAACATGCAGAATGGGGCCATGAAGTATGGATTTAGTTAACCCGACTAAAGATGGAGGACTGTCTTGAGCGCAAATGGAATGTTATCTACGGCTGTCGGTGCTTGGTGCCAAACGCGTAATACAATTAAACCATATTTTTCCTGTATTAGAAAGTATATCTTTACTCCACCGAACAGCAAAGTGGGAAGCCTTATTCTCGACTTCCCACTCTGTTTATAATGAGTTATTTAATTTCCTTGATTATTGTAAGATCCCCGCTGCATAGGGCTTCAAGATTATCAAAAATTTTACGAGCTGGCCAGTTCCACCATTTAATGGCCAGGAGATCATTGATGAGGTCGTCATCAAATCTTTTCTTAATTATTTTGCAGGGATTCCCGCCTGCAATATGGTAAGGAGGGACATCATTTGCAACAACAGAGTTGGCAGCAATAATTGCTCCATCACCAATATGGACACCTGGCATTACGGTAACATTTTGTCCGATCCACACATCGTTTCCAATTACAGTATCACCTTTAAAGGGCAAATCTTCCAGTGCTGGAGTCGATCTCTCCCAACCATTGCCCATAATGTTGAATGGATAGGTAGTGACACTCTGCATTCTATGATTTGCACCATTCATGACAAATTCAATTCCCTTTGCTATTGCGCAAAATTTTCCGATAATCAGTTTATCTCCAATAAATTCATAGTGATGTGTGACATGCTTTTCAAACTCGTCAGCACCGTTTATGTCGTCATAATACGTGTATTCACCAACAATAATATTGGGACGTGTTACAACGTTTTTAATATAGCATATGCTTTTAATTGCTTCATTAGGGTAGATTGCATTAGGATCAGGCCCATATTGCATATCCATGTCCCTCCTTCGTGTTTTAGTTAATAAGACGATGTTCTACTCCGTATGAGAAAACGCCATTATAGTCACATATTGTAATTATAACGCTTACTTAGTCGCCTGTAGTACAGCCAAGTCCTGATTGAGAACGAACCATAGATTAAGATTAATATGACAAACAAAATCATGTTTAAAAGTTCAATTTTATCCAGATTGTAGTTGAACATCTGATGAATATTTGCCCCTATGAATAAAATATTAAAAATGACTAATGGAATGAACATACAAGAATAGGTGACGGCTATACGTCTAGCATGTTTTAATTGATGTGATTTATCACTGTAGATTTGTGGTTCTTCCTCGCCCATTGAGTATTCACGGCTCCATAGAGTCCATTTTTGAAAGGATGAGGTGGAAACATAAGCACTCTTCCAGCCAGCATCTCTATGAATATCGAAGTAGCTTTCATCTGTATTATTTTGATAATCCGCGCAATAACTTATTTTGCGAGGACTTCCTATTTTAAAATAAAAAACGGTTCCTGTTTTACCAACACGAAAAAGATTAAGCCCCTGTTCTTCCATTGCTTCAAGCCACTTTTCAAGCTTATCCGGAGCATACATCCATGCAATTCTTCTCTTAACCACTAGTTGACCTGAACGCATTAACCACTTCTCTTCATCCTGGCTTAACCTTCTTTCAACGGTGCCGCTTCCCTGGAGTTTCTTTCGATGTGTGTTTTCTGCGATCAATTTCTTGTTGATCTTGTTAATTTTCATAACAGAATAAAGTGCAAGTACCCATAGGGCAATTCCAATGCCCATTGAACTGTATGTTAAAATCCAAAGAGGACTTTCGACAAAATGAACCGGTACATCTTGAAAAAACAATGTCGAACGGATGATAAGATTAAACATAACAATGATCGTTAAATAGATTAAAACACTTGCGAAGATGTACCCTATCGACTTATTGTGCTTGACTATGACTTCGCGTACTGGGAAGGTCTTAATTATTTTCTGAGGTTGTTCATTCGCCGTTACATACCACCTTCCACTTTGCAGAATCTTCACCCATCCATCATCTAATAAAACTTTAGAAAGCAAATGGGGTTGGATTTTGTCGAATCCGATCCTGTACGTTCTTTTTCTCGGCTCAGCTTGCTCAAAGATAAAAAGCCGTGTACCTTTATTTATTTTCACTAATTGGTGACCCTTTTCCGCCATAGAGGAGAGCCACTCTTCGGTTTTCTGTACATCATAGCTCCAGAATGGCCTAAAAATCTTTGTTATCATAAAAACCCTCCCCATATTTCAATGCATTCTGGTACAGCTCTTTAAGTCTGTCGATCTCAGCCATGATTAATTTTTGTCCGATCTCAGTCACTCCGTATACCGTTTTTCTTTCCTCGTCGGCAAATACGGTTATTATCCCGTCTTTTTGCATTTTTGTTAAAGTTCCGTATACAGTACCTGAACCTAATCGGATTCGCGAATTGGAAATTTCCTCCACGTGTTTAACAATTCCATATCCGTGACGCGGTTCAGCCAAGGACAGAAGAATATAAAAGGCCGTTTCAGTCATGGGTATATATTTTTTCAGCACTTTTTCAATGTCCAGAATTTCCACCTCACTTGTCTTTGTATTGTTCAACTATGTCACAACTATATATATCACGTCACGACTATATCACGTCGTGACATAAAGTTCAACACTGCCTATTTGGACCTGGGGGAGCTTCTCTTGTTATGATGTAGAAGTAAAAGCCTCTTATTTTAAATACAAAGGGTTGAGGTTATGGTCATATTTCAATTGATACTATGGTTGATTGCTCTGGTGACACTTATATTGGTGGTCTCCATCGTGCTGGTCAGCTGGAAAAACGGAATCTCGCCCATGCCTGCATCCAGTCATGTCAGACAGGTCGTTATTCAGGAAGTAAACCGCATTCCCGGTTACGGTAATGTGATTGAAGCGGGCTCTGGGTGGGGAACGCTGGCTCTGGACGTGGTCAGGTCTTGTCCTGGGAAACGGCTTACGGGTATTGAAAACTCACTCGTCCCCTTGTGGTCATCGCAGCTGCTTGCGTTTGTAAATGTCCGCATTCGACAGACCAGAGGCAGTCGGAATTCTCTGGAGGGACGGCTGCGATTCATTCGTGGCGATATCTACAGCCGTTCATATGAACATGCGGATTGTGTGATCTGTTATTTATTCCCCGGAGCGATGAATCTTCTCGTGGACAAATTCATCCGGGAACTGCCGGCTGGTGCCAGGGTGATTAGTGTCTGTTTTGCTTTGCCAGGCAAGGTACCGCTGCGTACCATCACGTGCCGGGATGCGCTATGCACCAAGGTGTATGTGTATGCTTTTTGATGAATGAGCTGTTCCTGATGGGGGAAAGAGGATTGATTGCTTAGTAGTATGACTTGCTATAGATTCATCCGTAATATGAGCAAAAGCAGCCGCTCCATCGGGTCGGCTGCCTCTGTCTTATTTTCATCTGATTTTAAAAGTTCTGCTCAATTGATGTAATAACCATCATGGTGTATTAGCCTAACTGGCGTTTAAATGCTTTACTTGCAAAGAAATAAGCGATAATCATGATACCGACACACCAGGCAAGCGCGATCCAGATATCGTTGCCGACAGTCCCTTCCTGCAAGAGGGCCCGAATGGCATTCACGATGGAAGTCACGGGCTGGTTCTCAGCGAACACACGGACAATGGTAGGCATAGTCTCGGTTGGAACAAAAGCCGAACTGATAAACGGAAGGAAAATCAACGGATACGAGTAGGCTGTCGCCCCTTCCATAGACCCCGCCGTCAATCCGGGAATGACCGCCAGCCATGTCAGCGCCAGTGTAAACAGTCCGAGCATACCCGCTACCGCGAGCCAATCCAGGATATTCGCGCTGGAACGGAAGCCCATCAGGAGCGCTACGAGGAAAACCACTACAATCGTAAGCGCATTGGATACAAGCGAAGTCAATACGTGCGCCCATAATACCGACGAGCGCTTAATAGGCATGGTAATGAAACGCGACATCAGCCCGCTCTTTACATCATTAAACAGTCGAAGGCTCGTGTATGCTACACCCGATGCGATAGCCATCAGCAAGATTCCCGGCAATAAATAATTGACGTAGTTGTCCGTGCCGGTCTCTATGGCCCCCCCTAATACGTAAACAAACAACAGCATCATCATAATCGGCGTAATTGCCACCGTGATAATCGTATCCGGGCTGCGCATGATGTTGCGCATTAAACGCCCAAGTAATATCCCTGTGTTGCTTTTCATTTACATTCCCTCCTTATTGCCGGTCATCGCCAGGAAAATTTCCTCCAGCGTCGGCTGCTTCTCGATATATTCCACTTTCGCTGGCGGGAACATCGCTTTGAGTTCGGTAAGGGTACCGGTCTTGATAATTCTCCCGCCATGCAGGATGGCGATACGGTCCGCCAGTTGTTCGGCTTCCTCCAGGTACTGGGTCGTCAGCAAGATCGTCGTGCCGCCTCCGGCAAGCTCCTTGACGGTATCCCAGACTTCAATTCGCCCTTCGGGATCAAGTCCTGTCGTCGGTTCGTCGAGAAAAATGACGGCTGGCGTTCCAATCAAACTCATGGCGATGTCAATCCGGCGCTTCATCCCACCGGAATATTGGTCTGCCCGGCGATGGGCCGCATCGGTCAGACTGAATCTTGCAAGCAGATTGTCGGCAACTTGATCGGGATTGGAAACGCCCCGTAACTTGGCGATCATGATCAGGTTTTCCCTCCCGGTGAGCATGCCGTCTATAGCTGCAAATTGTCCTGTCAGACTGATGCTCTGGCGAACATCATCCGGTTGACGCTGCACATCAAAGCCACTAACCCGAGCTTCGCCGCCATCTGGCTTCATCAGCGTTGAGAGAATGTTCACCGTGGTCGTCTTGCCCGCTCCATTGGAGCCCAGCAGGGCGAATATCTCACCACGTTGCACTTCAAAATCCACCCCCTTTAAGACTTCCTTGTCTTTAAAGGATTTTTTCAACTCTTTTACAGAAATTGCTGCATGGCTCATACTGTCTTCCTCCTCATAAGCTATTTAGTCTGACTTATAATAAGTATTACTTAGTACCGGACCAAAAATATAACTGAATAGCGAAGGCGGCAATTCACATTGGGTAACCAGCTAATCAGTCGATATGATCTATTTATTTATTTTTTCCCAACCGGTTCTGGATGCTCTGATTCAAATCTTCGCGGTATTTGGCGACATAGGTTTTCGCATTTGCGACTAATTCGTCGGCGAAGGAAGCCACATCGTCTCCGGTGATATCCAGCACTTGTCTTCCTTCCGCCGCACCACCTTCAAACAATTCGATTAATTCATATTGAATGTTCAGCATATCCATTCCGCTGCCCGTTGCGAAATTCCACATATAGTTTTGAATTTTCTTAAATACGAACTGATAATCCTCTGGCAGGGCATCCACCCGTGCCATCATTATCTTGTATTCTTTTTTATCACCGATCAATTTTTTGAACAGTTCCATCATATTAATTTTTATCCTCCTTTGATCTCAAATCGTTGATTTTGGATGATACAAAATCCCACTTCTCCCAGAACAATTCAAGTTCCTGGCGGCCAGCTTCATTAAGCGAGTAAAATTTGCGGGGCGGCCCCATATCTGACGGCTTCTTTTCGATGTTCACCAGCTGTTTCTTTTCTAATCGCACGAGGATGGTGTAGACTGTCCCTTCCACAACTTCGGTAAACCCTAGATCGTTCAGTCGGCGGGTAATCTCGTAGCCATAGGTTTCATGGCGGCTGATGATTTCCAATACGCAGCCTTCCAGCGAACCCTTCAGCATTTCAGTTAAATTGTCCATATTCAGAACCTCCTTTATTTCGTCCCTCCTCTAATTAGTCTGACCTATATATTCAGTACAACATAGTTCCAAGGGAAGTTTTACTCCGTAGCTTATGGAAATCACGCTATTTAGTATTACTTATTACATGTACATCGTAACACCGAGTAGTGATGCCGTCAACTATTTTTATAAATTATTTTTCCAGCCTCACAGAATCGATCGTTTCATGCCCCCGAATACTCCCTCCCCTTTCTTATGAGGTGTAATCGTCAATCGCTTGAACAGCAAGTTCCAACGCTCTCATTCTTCTTTCCAGAAGCGTTCTTTGGGGACTGCCAGCCTTAGACTTAGCGTAGCTGTTCTGGATGGATGGTAATAAACCATTTATAACATGGCGAGCAGCTGCTAATTCTTCCTGGGCGTGATGATGGGGGCTTTGATTCCAAACGTGCTCCAGCATGGATAAGCCAATAGAAACAGCTTGAAGTCGTTTCTTTACGAGAGTAGTATTTGCACCACTTTGATTCATCTGGGACAGGGCATTCTCAAGTTTGCTGACTGTCGATTGCAAAGACCTTATGGATTCCAACTGATCTGAAATAGACACGTTTTCCATATTGATATTGTCCTTTCTCCGTTTGCAGCGCATGTGTGCGCAAGCAATGGTTTACCTGACTTCATTGTACAACATTTATGCAATGGCTAAGGTTAGTCCGTCTGGTGCCTTTATTTCGCAATAATCATTCAAGAAAAGATTAGCATACGGACTCATAATCCCCTTTACTTAAAGTAGATCTAGTTTAAAATGTAATCATACAAAAAAACAGTATATGCTTTTTAGATAGGTACTTCCAGAAAGGATAGTGTAAACATGAGTATGGCTGAATTTAAAGGTAAGGTTAGAAATATTCAAGATACGCCATTTGGTTATACCTTATCGGTGATTGGCGGGAAATGGAAAATGGTCATTATCTACCTTCTCGCCGAGAACGGGACGGTTCGCTTTAATGATCTGAAAAGGCAGATCGGAGCTATCACTTATAAAATGTTAAGTTCACAGCTTAAAGAGTTGGAGGCAGACGGCATGGTAAAACGGATAGAATACCCTCAAGTTCCCCCTAAGGTGGAATACAGTCTCACAGAGAAAGCGGAAACCCTATTGCCTGTTTTGGAAGGCTTATGTGAGTGGGGAGTCAAGAACCAGGATCGTTGAATCTATATTCACTTTAGACTCGTACAAGTTTTGTCCTCTACAGAAAAAAACAAGTTCTTGTCCTCAACTCGGAACAAGAACTTGTAGCCCAAAAACCGCAAAAGCAGCGGCTCCGGGAAGATAGCCCATGTTCATGCTGGTACAGACAGTTTTGTAAACCTCTCCGGGATCTCAAGCCCCTTTGGTTAAGCATCGCTTCCAGAACGATTGTATCCCGTCACGCGCGCGATAGGCTTGCCCCATGTGTATGGTGCCTATTCGATATCAATATGGAATGTTTCTTTTAGCCCCCTTTTGCCTTCCGGTGTGATAGAAATAGCCCTGGTTTTTGGCATGCGTTGTATCCAAGCTAATTCTAATAGCCTTTCTAGCAGGGCATGGCCTAATGCTCCGGCAAGGTGATGACGTCTCTCACTCCAATCCAGGCATCGATGCGTGAAGGAGCGGCGCTTTTTCTTCACGCGTTCCAGATCGATCTGGAATGTCTGGAAGAAGGCAACTCCCTTTTCTGTAACCGTAAATTGATCGCCCACATCGGATAAGACTCCTGCGCTGAGAAGCGAATCCGTCAATTGGATTCCCAGACTCCCTGCAAGATGATCGTAGCATGTCCTTGCATGGCGTATCGCTTTATGCTCCAAGGCTTGGTTTAATGATCTTATTTCAACAGGTGGCGATATGGATAAAAGGGTCTCCATGATCCGGGCTACTTCCTGATTCGCTATTCCGTAATAACGATGCCTTCCCTGTTTTTCAACGGTGACCAGATTCGCTGTAACCATTTTGGATAAATGAAAGCTGGCCGTTTGCGGTTTAATATTTGCCATATGCGCTAGTTCTCCTGCCGGATGATATCGCCCATCCAACAAGGCGGTCAGGATGGCTGCTCTTGATGCATCGCTTACCAGTGAGGCGATCTGTGCTATGTTTGGATTCGGATTCATCTTCTTCCCCCCTAATGTAATCCATATTTCGATGAGCATCGAACCTTTTTTATTTTACAATGAGTGGAGATAGAATAGTTCATGGGAGGAACGATGGTATGAAGAAAACCGCTCAAAAGATAAACACAAAAATAATTAAACCGAGAATCCTATATTATGGAACCCCGGTTATACTGCTCAACACGCTAAATGGAGATCACACCGTTAATATTAGTCCAATCTCCTCATCATGGGCGCTGGGAGAATATATCATTCTAGGTATCGGCCTTGGGGGTAAAGCGATTGAGAATCTGGAACGACATCCTGAATGCGTCATCAATATACCGGACCCTTCATTATGGGAGAATGTCGAACAATTAGCCCCATTGACAGGGAAATATCCTGTTCCGGACTATAAACTTGAGAGCGGATTTACATATGAAAAAGATAAGTTTGAACGAAGCGGATTAACGCCAGTGGATTCCGTCGTTGTCAGGCCGACTCGTATTCTGGAGTGTCCGATCCAGATTGAAGCCAGGGTAAATCACATTCGGGTGCCTGAGGATTCACCCTTTTTTGCCATTATAGAAACGCAGGCTGTACATGTGCATGCCCATCAGGACATCATGAAGAATGAACAACACATTGACCCAGGCAAATGGAGTCCGCTCATCTACAATTTCCGGCACTATTATGGTCTAGGCCAAGCTTTAGGCAAAACCTTTCGAGCCGAGACATAAGTCTGTAACTCATGGAGGCCCGTAATCCATTCACGGGCCTTGTTTGTCCTGCGAATTTTGGCAACACTTCCGCAACTAACGGTCCAACAACCAATCTTTCTCGAATAAATATAAGCAATCGCCGCGCCTCTAAAGTATTCCTCAAGGGTCGTCAGCACTAATCCCTTGGATCTCGTATGCGGTTTTTATCCTCCTCCACGCTTGCAATAACCTCCCTTGCAGCTTCAATGAAAGATAATATGATCGGTGATAGCCACTTGTCTTTATGCCATGACATCTGTGTATACACGTGCAGATCTGGAATTTGCCATGGAAGAGCAACAAGTTCTCCCCGTTCAACCTCGGCTTCCGTCGTTATTTCAGGAAGAAAGGCAATACCGATTCCCGAGATTGCACATTGTTTAATGGCTTCGGCACTTTGAAACTCTAAATACGTGATACTATCAATGCCCTCTTTCTCAAATGACCGGTCAAACATGGTTCGATAGGGACAACCCTTTTCATTCGTCAGGAACACTTCCCCGTGAAAATCTTCCAGCTGCAGAACACTTCGTTTGGCGAGCGGGTGATCTGGTGCAGCGAATAAGCGGAACGTTTCTTCCAGCAGCGGTTCCACTGCAAGTCCGCTCGATCGAATAGGTTCGTCCAACATGAAGACAACATCCGCGGTTCCCTCAAAGAGCGTCTGCTTGAGCTCTTGATTGGGTACGGAACGGAAGATAAGGCGTACTCCCGGATTACGTGAGCGATATAATTGAAAGACCGCTGGAAGCCGATAGGCGCATATAACCTCGTTGGCACTTATCGTTAAGGTGCCGCTCAGATGATGTTCATTGTCATGAACAACGCTGCGAGCTTCGTCCAATTGGTTTAGAACTCCTTGAATATGAGTTAAAAAACGCTTACCCGCCGTTGTGAGAACGAGCTGCTTGCCCAAGCGGTCAAAGAGGCGAACACCAAGCTCATCCTCCAATGCTTTTATTTGCATCGTGACGTTGGAAGGAACATAGTTCAGCACTTCCGCAGCCCGACTGAAGTTTAATGTTGAAGCAACCGTGCGGAACGTATTCAGTTGGCGTAATTCCATTATGCCTTCCCCCTTTTACTTTTACTTTCAATAAAATTGAATGCTGTTTTGAAATCCATTCACTTTTATTGAGAGTATAACAGATCTATACTAATCACAAGAAATACATTCTACAAGTTGGTTTTATTTTGAAGGGAGTTAACAACACGATGGATTATGAGATTTATGATTTGGGTGACGTAACCTTGCAATCAGGAGTAACGCTACCGGACGCTTTTCTTGCTTATAAGACTTATGGAACATTGAATGAAAAGAAAGATAATGTCATCGTCTATCCAACGGCTTTTGGCGACCAGCATGTCCAGAACGAATGGCTGATCGGACACGGCATGGCACTGGATCCGCACAAATATTTCATTATCGTTCCAAATCTGCTGGGCAATGGATTATCCTCGTCACCCAGCAACACGCCTCCCCCGTTCGACCGGGCCCATTTTCCGCAGGTAACCATCTATGACAACATTACATTACAACATCGGCTGGTAACCGAAAAATTCGGCATTCAAAGGATTGCGCTTGTAGTGGGATGGTCCATGGGAGGTATTCAAGCCTTCCAATGGGGAGCAAGTTATCCCGACATGGTGGAACGAATTGCACCTTTCGCCGGCTTAGCCAAGACCTGGCCCCACACGAATGTAGTCCTGGACGGAATGAAAGCCGCGCTCTTGGCTGCAGTCCACTTCGACTCAAGTAAACTCCATCAGCTGACTTCTGCCGACATGCGTGCCGTTGGTCGAGTCTATGCAGGATGGGGCGTATCGCAGGCATTTTACAGAGAGGGACTTTATCGTGAGATGGGGTTTGAATCCTTGGCGGATTTTATGACTGGCGTCTGGGAAGATAGCTTTATGAAGATGGATCCGCACAATGTCCTGGCCATGTTATGGACAGGACAACATGCAGATATTAGCGCAACCCCCTCCTATAACGGAGATTTCGATAAGGCGCTCAGAAGTATTCAAGCACTGGCCTGCATCATGCCAGGGAGCACGGATCTCTTCTGCTCGGCCGACGATAACGAATACGAGGCTAAACTTATGCCTAATGCTGTTCTTCATCCGATCGAGTCGATCTGGGGCCACTTTGCCGGACGCGGGATCAACAGTGCCGATAATCAATTTATCGACGATAATCTAAAACGGTTGTTGGCGCTTAGTACAAACGGATAGATCATGAATAGCATTGAAGTGTCCAGTCAGGCAGTTTGACAATGAATATAACCCCATCATGAAAACATGATGGGGTTTTTAGACTTTTAATTTTGAAAAGTGACACCGACGCATTCGCTAACGCTTCTGATTCATGATGAATCGCCTAGATCATCGGAGTCCGTAATATGGATAACAAAAGCATACGAGGTGAATCCTCTCTCCCAGTCCGAATTAACTAAAATCGTATAAAATCCCTGTTCCGTTGGCAGCTGTACTCGATGATTATCCGCCATCATCTCAATATACTGTTCTGTGCCGTTGCCCATATCAAGGACGTTAGATATCATCAATCCGTCAGGCTCCAATCCAGTCGGATAAGTGATGACAAGATTTGATCCAGGCTTCATGCGAACCGGTGGATACCCGGATTCAGACACCCATTGTACTACCGGATCGTTCATTTCCAGACATCCATTCCAGCAGGAGTTTCCCTGCAGCAGCGGAATCTCCTGCATCCATACGCTACCATCCTTATACTCGTGCTCATAAGCAATGGATGGAACGGGTGCCTCTATTTGCTCATCGAATGCTAAGCTGTGCTGTTTGATCGAGATTAATTCCTTGTTCTCATCATAATAAACTTCGGAATGCATTTCTTCCCCTACAAGGCGAAGCGGGACGTAGACGTTTCCGTTGTAGTTAATTACAGGAAGCCTCACGGTTTTACCGTTAATCTCAAATTTCCCGGATGACTGGAAGTCAATCGAGGAGCTTGCGCCATAAGCGGCCAAGCCGATAACAGCTAATAAACCGAACCATAACCATACCCATACATATTTCCGCAAATCGCCCTCCGCGCCCCCTTTCATAGTCAGTCCTATCATTTTTTATTCAGGTATCTGCATGCCTCGCGGCAGCCGTACTTCAAAAGCTGTACGAATCAAGCTGCTGTCGGCCGTAATCGTTCCATGATGCTGCATCACGATATTTTTCGAGATAAATAAGCCGAGGCCTGTGCTGCCCTCCCGATGATTCCGGGATTTATCGCCAGTATAAAACATGTCAAATAGATGCGGCAGTTCGTTCGGATGGATGCGGTCGCCAAAGTTAATCACCTGAACTACCGCTACTTCTGCTTCAAGGAAAGCGTGAATATCGACAAACTGACCGTCGTTGCCGTACCGAATCGCATTGGTCAGCAAATTTTCAAACACGCGTGCTAGCAAATCTCCATCACCCGAAATAATCAGATGCGGAGTAACAAACAATCGGGCTTTCAGTTTGTTCTTCTCAAAAACCGGAAGTAATTCTTCGCTTAACTGCGTCAGCAGCTCGCTTAAATCGATGGGTGCTTTTTCGACCGGCAGCATACCGTAATTCATTCTCGTGATTTCGAACAATTCATCAATCAGCTTCTCCAGGCGCTTCGACTTCGCGAAAGCAATGCCTGTATAATGCCGAACCTGTTCCGGGGTCAATAACTCGTCCCTGAGAATGAAATCCAGATAACCGATAACGGAAGTGAGGGGTGTACGCAAATCATGGGCCAAATTCAGTATCAGCTGATCTTTGCTGCTCTCGGCAAAATCCCCTCTCGCCACCGCTTGCTTGAGCATCTCACCGGTCAGATTGATATCCGCCGCGATATCCCCGAATTCGTCCCGGGACGCGATCGAAACCCGCTTGTCAAAATCACCGTTGGCGAGATGCCGAATCCCCGCAGAAATTTCATTAAAATAAGCCACATAAGGCTTCGTAAGCAGTAAGAAAAAAAAGACCGCCAACGGGATAAAAAATATCAGAAAAAAATTAATGTCCCCGACCGTTCTTATGAACAAGCGGACATAAGCCAGCGGATCCTCGAATTTGACCTGAGTTCGGTAATAATATTGCAGAATTTTGTATAATGCGAACATGATGATGCCGGATATAAGCATGCTTAAGCCAAAGAGCACAATCATTTTGGAGCGGAAGCTTCGTATCAAGTTAGCCATTGAACGTATAGCCTACCCCCCAAACCGTTTTGATCAGCTTGTTTTTGTTTGTATCTTCATGCAGCTTTTTCCGCAATGTCCGAATATGCACCATAACCGTATTGCTTGTTTCAAAGTAGGCCTCGCCCCATACGTGCTGGAATATATTTTCGGTACTAAACACCTTTTTTGGGTAACTGGCCAGTAAGTGCAATATGTCAAATTCTTTGGGCGTCAGCTCGATCGTTTCGCCGTACAGGGTCACAATCCGCTGATCGGGGTAAATGACCACCCCTCCCGCTTCCAGCGCGGGTTTGCCGGAAGTCGTCGGTTGACTCATTTGCATATAACGGCGAAGGTGGGCATTCACGCGCGCGATCAGCTCCATCGGGTTGAAGGGCTTGGTCATATAATCGTCTGCGCCTCTCACCAGCCCAGCAATTTTATCAAGATCGGACGTTTTGGCGCTCAAAAAAATGATCGGCATGTGATGTTGTTCCCGAATTTGCCGGATGACTTCATAACCATCCAGCTTGGGCATCATAATATCCAGTATCGCCAGATCGACGGAATGCGTCTGAGCTGCTTGTACCGCCTCCTGCCCGTCCGCCGCTTTAAGGACATCATAGCCTTCCTTTTTTAAGTGCAGCTCAATCAGGTCCGCAATTTCTGCCTCATCGTCTGCAACGAGAATTGTAATCCGCTTCATGGTATCCATCCTCTTCGTTCACTTTGCAACATTATTGAAACTTGAGACTACAGGCAGGAGGATTCAGTAATTCAATCCAACCGCTTGTAAGCACCTCCCGACTATACCAGTCTAGCTGGAATATCTCAATAATCCTTTTAGAATTCTTAAAGAGTTATGTCTATATAAGTTGAACTAAAGATTCTCAGCCCGAGCATTACTACGAATACGGATTATTCTTCCGATCGCTGTTGCCCCCAGATTTCTATCAATCTATTTAAAAATGGTTGAAATCCGGGTGCTGTATATGCTTCCGATGCGAGCTTTCCTTTGGAAAGCTTTCGGGCGACCGCTACCGCTTCTCCAGAATAATTCCGTCTTCTCCGTTGAAATTCTTCTTTTCATTAGTTCAATCTATATAGATCGTATTTAATCGCTATCCGACTTGTTCCCCTGATTCTCTTCATAAATAATCGGAAACGACTGGCTTCCAAGCAGCATTCTCCGCCCTTGGAACTCATCATACAGATTGAGGCGAACTCCCCCTCCACTTACGTTTTTGCGGAAGTCGTTATTCAATGTAATGGTGTATGATTTATTGCTGCCGATGGTCAAATCGGTGCCGAGTGTTAACGTCTTCTCCGTGGATTGTCCGGTCGGGTCAATCATCTCCATAATGAGTTTATGTTCATATTCACCTGTCTCGTAATCGCCATTCCTGGAGAGGTTATAATGAATAGCGGTATTAAGCGTGTCTTTCCCTTCACTAAGTCTAGCTTCTCCTCTCGTAATGGAGAGTTTATAAGGAAACAATTCCACATTTCCTAGATTCGTTGCTGGTTGGAAAGCTCTAGGGCTAAGTGCTAATCCCACCGTATTGATCGATCCAATAACTTCCGTTGATTCTTCCCGCTGATCTGTCAACTTTTCGCCTGCTACACCTTCGCCGACATACAATACAAGCTGTGAAGTATTCACATTCAGCGGAAGCTTGCTCCAAACGGTAACTAGATTTTTTCCGTTCGGGCCTGTCTTGACGGACGATTGATTGACCTCTGCCTCAAAATACTCGTTATCCGGTGTTTTGTAGTAAGCCACCAGCTGCGCCTGCTTGGATTGACGTGTTTCCTGACTGGTCATCTCCAGTTCCGTGTAGATCAAATTGGAGTTGCTGTCTTGGTAGACGGTACTCATTCGTTCACGGACCTCCGCTTTCTTGCCTGGAGTATCGATACGATAGGATTCGCCTGCAGCAACCTGGTTCACCACATTGTTGACCGCCCGGGTATTTAGTGACAGAAACCTCGTGACGTCCTCTCCTGAAACTTCCTGCAGCTCAATTCGTAATTGATTAAATTTGTAGGAATACGGTACATTGGCAAGTACATACAGCTCTACGGTTTCATTAGGCGCCAGAGTCGTCTGATCATTCGGAATCACGATTTGAGCTGTACTGCTGAGGTCTCGCATATCAGCCTTAACTTGGGCTTTGAGTTCCGGCAGCTGTACGGTTAACGCTTTGGTGTTACGAATGCTGATACGGGCTGCAATTTGATCCCCATCTCCCCATGGCAGCCGCTGATATGAGTTCAGCTTTACGCCGAATGTCCCATGGTCGTTCTCGATGACATTCTCTGAGCCCAGATGGCTTTTACCTTCCTGAGCATAAGGAATTTTATAGTGGGCAGCCGGGAAGCTGATCCTCCCTTCCACCGCAGGCTCCGTTAATTGCAGCTGCAGCATATTCTGTTTCATGTTCAATGGTACATCTGCATTGAGATCAATCAGCTTTTCTTCTAACGGCTTCAGTGTAACATTGGCAAGTGCCTTCGCATTCACCGGGATGCTGTATCCTTCATTCGTGAGGATGGAAAGCTCATACGCCGGCAGCTTCAATGATTTTTCACCAAGATTTTTAACTCGGAATTGTAGGCTCCATTTCCCGGTTTCGTTCTCAGCATATACGGAAGCACTTTTCAACTGCGTTTCAATCATAAGGTCATTAACGGATATTTTTTTGACGGCATAATCCGCTGCAGGCACATCAGCCGTAACGGAAGGCAGCTTGAAGGTTTTTACTGGCAGCGTCATTTTTAATGCTTCATCTTCCTGCATGAATTGCATCGTCATATTATCGGTTTTGAGTGTGGACGGAACCTCAGCCAGATAATAAATCGTTCGCTTCTGCCCTGGCTGGATCTTGAAACTGCCTCCTGTTTCGTCCTCAGGCACTAGGTCGAATACCGAGCCGCCAGCCGACTTTACTTGTACTTTATATCCAGGGTCACTTAGCACCTTCTTACCTCCGTTTGCAAAATTGACCCCGACTCTCAAATACACTTTCCCGTTATGTTTCATACGCTGCATTCTTTCTGCCTTCACTGTCACAGGATGCTGTTTCATCATAAGCTTTGTGCTTTTGCCTTTAGCCACGGCGATATCCGAAGCTGCCGCAGAAAGTTTGAACGATTGCACCGGAAGATGTATTTTCAAAGCTTCGTCTTCCTGCGCCAGCTGCAATGTCATACCATTCGTCTTCATCGTGGAAGGAATCTCCGCCCAATAATAAATGACTCTGCTCTCCTGAGGCTGGAGCTTGTAACCAGTGCTAACCGATTCGGGCAAGAGCTCAAATATCGAGCCGCCGGCCGATTTGAGATATGCTTTATATCCTGGATCGCTAAGCACCTTGGTTCCTCCATTCGAGAGCTTCATCCCCAATTTTATATATACTTTTCCATTGATTTTATACCTCTGTACCGTGTCTGCCTTGGCCGTAACTGAAAGATTATTCATCTTCATCTTCTTGCTCTTGCCTACAGGAACTACAGATGAGTACTGAGCCGGAATCGTGAAACCTCCCAGCTTCTTCTCATAAGTGGCGCTGCTAAAATCCCATCCGAATATGGAAACCTTTATTCCGTTTACCTGTGCCGATCGTACAATGTTCACATAATACGTCACGGATTGACTGCTGTTCGCAGGCACCGTTCTTTTACCAGCATCACTCGTCACAACTTTTCCTTTTACGATGGCGCCACTTGGCGTGGAAACCTTGGAAAAATAATCGATAAGATCTACTCTGCTGCCACTGTTATTGCTGTAACGAAGCGTGTACGTGAGGATATTCCCGTCAGGTTGTGCAAAAATATTCATATCCGTCAGCTTCACACTGACGCTCTGCTTCAATGTGACCGAGCCGAGTTGATCCAGTGTGAACATCGACGCGGCTGCAGCAGATTTGGAAAGGGACTCAGCTGCGGATGCCCCGTATGTGTCAAAGGCAAAAGATTGACTCAACACCGCAGCGCATAGCACCACTGCCATGTATTTTTTTGGCCTGTGCATAAATGTACCTCCCGATAAAAAAATCTATATTTCGCTTTCCCTCTTCTGTGAAATAGGAAGCAGCGCACGTATGTGGGCTGCTTCCTGTCATTTTCCTATTCGTTTAAATAGGTGGTTACCCGGTTCTGGATCAGCTTAGCCACTTCTTCCGCAGTCTTCTGTCCGCTGAAGAACGCATAGGACTCTTCACGGGCAATGTTTAACACTTTAGCATCCAGTTCCACGTATTGATCGGCGGATTCTACAATTTGTTTAAAGACGGTGAATTGTTCATCAGATACTTTTGCCTGCTCCCCATTCGAAAGCGTATAATCGCCGCTTTTCACTTTTTCCTGAAGGTCATTGATCATCTTTTCATTCACGGATTTAAGCATCGAGAACCCTGTTCTTTCTTGTATCGATTGTGCTTCTTCCGACAATAAGAAAGTGATGAACTTCCAGGCTTCATCTCTTACCGGCGTTTTGGCATTGATTACGAACTGAGACAAAGGAACAACTCTCGCGCCTGTACGATCTCCGGCTTCTCCCGCTTGCGGTATTTGCAATAGCTTGGGATTATCAAAAATCGTATAAGGACCTTCGATAAAATCAGTTGGTGATCCGATCCGGCTGGAGTAGAACAATTGATTGCCCGCCTTTGCCACTTCTGATGTGATGATTTTATCGTCAGACATTTTCTTAGCTTGCTGGAGCAGATCCACAAATTCGGGCGAGTCGAACTTTGCCTTTTTGGCGGAAGCCTCAACAAACGCAGTGTAGTTCGTAAATAACATCTCCTGAAAAAGGTATTCCGGCGGATAGTCTGCCAACGCATAAAGTTCATCGGCACCACGATTCTTTTGGATAACTTCCTTCGAAACTTGCTCGAACTCCTTCAAGTTCCAGGTCTGATCATCGAACTTCACATTGGCGCTGCCCAGCATGTCCCCGTCACCTATAAACACACTGAAGGAATAGCCCGAAGGGATCACGTAAACCCCCTCATTCACCTTCAAACCGTCCAAAATAGTGGTTTGTAAATCGTCTTTGTTCAACGTCTGTTCTTGCTCCAGTAAATCATTCATATCGAGAAGAAAACCTTTGCTCACATATTCATTAAGAGGCAGGACGTCAGCTTCAATGATATCCATGCCTTTTCCCGATAACATGGCTGTATTCGTTGTGTTTCGATACTTCTCGTAGTCTTTAGATTCATGGATCTGCAGATCAATATCCGGATGTTTCTCTTCAAACTTTTTTTCCAGCGTCTTATAGAACGGACTCGACTCTAACAGCGACAGGGTGAGCACCGTTTTTCCCTCTTTCGTTGTGGACTGACCCGCCTTCCCGCTTTCTCCAGAGCCGCATGCGGTTAAACTTGCGATAATAACACCCATTGAAATGATCGATAGCCATTTTTTCATGTTACAAATTCCTCCTGATCTTCTCTTATTGAAACGCCTCACTATTCCAATCGAATACGGTTTCCATCTTGCAGAGGCTCACTGCTTTTCAGAATGATCTTATCCTCTTCATAGATGCGATCGGATTGGATCATCGTTTCTTTGTCATTCTTTTCACTGATTTCAATGTTCACTTTACGGGCAACAAATACATTACCGAGTGCACCTGGCTGCTCTTCAACCACAAAAACATACATGCCATCCCGATCCTGATGAACAGCGCCGCTTGAAACAAGCAGTCCTTTTTCGTGTGAGCTTTTCTCGATTTTGATTCGAGCCTGCTCACCTCCCTTCAGCTTGGCATCTATGATCTTAATGCGAATGATCTTTTGAGGGACGGTTGTCGTCACCGCTCCTTCATCCGATCCCCCCTCTATAAGCGGCTCCGCATTGGTTATTTCTTCAATGACACCGTCCATGACACTGCTTCGCTGCTTGTTATCTGTATCTACCTCAACCTCAATCCGCTCTCCGATGGATACCCCTATGCTGGACAAGCGCTTGGCATCCGCACCCACTTCAAATCGGTAGCCTTGGCTGCTGTTCGAGATAATGACATCCGGCTCGCCCGCAGATGACAGTCCTTCTACTGCATTCAGCTTGGTTACAATCCCGTTGAACGGAGCCGTCAGTACTTGATCTTTTGACAGACGTTCTCTCATCTGGTTGATCTTGCGTTCCTGCGCAACCATATCAAGTTTACCTTTTTCAATTTCACGTTTTGCGCTGCGCTGCTTAAGTTCATCTTCATCGATGGACGACTGAATAAACTGGTCCTGAAGATTCTGATGCTCGATTCTCTGCTTTTCCAGATTCGTTACTTCAAGTTCTATTTCTTGTCTTGCCGATTGACTATCATAGGTGATGAGCTTCTGCCCCTTCTTAACACGTTCCCCTTCTTTCACGAGAATCTGCTGAACCTTCCAGTCCGTTGAACTGGATAGTTTAGTATCAGCAATCGACTGAAGGATTCCGCTTCCTTCGATTGCTAACTCGATGCCTCCCATTTTCGGCTGTTCCGTAGTCACCTTCGGCAAGGTGAGTGATTGCAGCGTGTTACTGAATAACGTGAAGAACAGCAGCAATCCCATAAAACCCATGAACACGACTTGAATGATTCGCTTTCGTCTTAGGTCAGCAACCCCTTTTCCTAACTCCATATCCTTTTCTTCTCCTCCTAAAAACCGCCCTGAAAAGTTAACCCTTAACTCCTGACAATTGAATGCCCTCAATAAAATACGACTCCGCATACAGAAATAACATCACCATCGGGGCCATATAGAGGAAGGATGCAGCAAAGGCAATCCCCCGCTCGCTATCATGGATACTGGATAAAAAAACGGACAGCGGCTGCTTGAATGGGTCGTCCAGAAAAACAAGCGGCTGTTCCACCATGTTCCAATAATCGACGAACAGCAAAATCACGAGAGCGGCCAGTCCTGGCTTAATCATCGGAACGATCATTGTCATAAATATCCGCAAGTGCCCGGCGCCATCCATTTTGGCAGCTTCAATGTAGGCATAGGGAATATCCAGCATGAACTGCCTGAGCATAAACACGCCAAATGCTGCGAAAATGCCAGGATAGATGATGGCGCCTGTGGTATTCAGCATGCCAAGCTTATCGACCATAATATAGTTGGGTACCAGCGTTACTTGGAATGGCATGAGCATCGTCATGACATATACAAGAAACATAGGATCCCGGCCGCGGAATTTCAGCTTGGAGAATGCATAGGCAGCTAGGGCTGCTACGAGGGTCTGGCCCGCAATGATTGGCACCACCATGAACACGGAATTCCAAAACATGCTCAAATATTTCGGATTGTCGATGAACACCTTCCCATATTGTGCAAAAGACACCTTGTCCGGAATCAGTTTCAGGTTTGCAAAGGAGTCGTCTCTACCTGGAGTCGCTTCATTCATTTGCCCGATGAGGCCATAATTGATCTCAATTTCCAGTTCTGTCATCAATGAATTTGTGAATGTAATCACAAGAGGTGATATTAAGATCACAGCAATAACGCCCATGAGAAACGTTAAAGCACTTTTTTTCAATATGTAGACTACTCGCACAGACTTCGCTCCACCTCCTATTCCATGTACTGTCGATGCCGTCGTTCAATCGCAAAAAGCACCAGGACGATCAGCATAATACAGACAAACATCAAGGATGCCGCTGCGGTCAGCTTCTGAATGTCGAGTGATGCAAACATATTGTTCATATAATGCTGCATCATGTAAATGCTGTCATGAGGATAATCACCTGCGATCAGATACGTTTCCCGAAACACTTTGAATGAGTTGATAATGGACATAATTACAACAAAAAACATGGTGGAAGTCAGATAGACCAGCGTCACGCTTCGGAATTGTCGTAAACGACCAGCCCCTTCAATCCGGGCCGTTTCATAGTAATCCTTCGGAATTTGCTGCAGCCCCGCCAGGAATAAAATGACGTTGTAACCGATGTTCTTCCATAGATACACCATGATTACGACCCCACGTGCCGATTCCGTCTTCATCCAATCCACCCGTTCATATCCATAGCTGTTCAGCCAGGCGTTCAAGGAGCCGTTCCAATCGAATAGCAGCTGCCAGATCATGATGATGGAGGCGACGGGCACAACAAGCGGCATGACATAAGCTGTCCGAAGCCATTTTTGAATATATATTTTTTTATTCAATAGCATCGCTAATCCCAGGGACAGCATGACCATAAGCGGAACACTGACCGCGCTGAAGTAAAACGTGTTGGATGCCGCCTTGCGGAAGGAACCACTTCCAAGCAGCTCCAGGTAATTATCGAGCCCCACAAAATGACCGTCCACCGATTGGCTCATAAAGGAATAGTACACGCCCATGACAAATGGAATAAGATAAAAGAGTGCAAATCCGATACCACTTGGCACGAGAAACAACATGGCCGCCGAAGCATCCTTACGGAGCCATTTTTTCATGATTGACCGATCCATCCTTTCTCAGTTAAGTTTCAGACCTCCATCCTGGCTTGTTACGTTTCCCAATGCATTAAGAATAGAAAAGATTGCTTAAGAAAAAAGTGGGAAAATATTAAAAAAACCTAAAATATTGTAGGGATTTATCGCTTGCGTTAAAAACAAAAATGGTATAACAAAAAGCAGTTTCGCTTCCTTGTCTGGAAGTACCAAGCAAAGCATTTCAATACCCGATGCTCACATGCAAAAAAACAGTTATGAGTATTCACGCAGTTACAATGGTCTGAACGGGCAACGAGAAATGCTGTTTTATATTCCCGGAGTAGATTATAACGGCAAAATCCTTAATGATCTCCCCCTGCTTCAGGAAATGGATCCAGCAAAGCTGGTTGAAATGGCCATTTCTTTTGACAAAAGCTATTCATTAAGTGAGGTGAAACAGCTGACTCCTTCAGGACTAACCCAGACTTGGTATTGGGTGGACACCTACGATAACAAAAAAATTTATGAACCCTATATCGATGGAAACGGAAACAAGAGCTACGCAATTCCTCATTCAGAGTCATGGGCTCACGGATTTGGCATCTCCCCAACCGAACCTGCAATTGAAGCAACGGAACAGCCGTTTCTTGATGCTTTGGAACGGGGAGTTCAGCTGAAAGGAAACTACCATTATGATTTCAAGCGAATCTACAATTATTTAAAGAAAGATAAATCTAAACCGGATGCGAGTGATGTTCGTATTTTGGGCGTGGTTGTTACAGGGACAGCAGAAGAGTTTCAGGTACTCAGTGGAAAACCTTATGTGAGAGGGATTACATTAGGGGCTGTAGTTGATAAGTACTAAATGCTGCTCCCCCCTTCCACATTCAACTTTTTTTGTACACCCTTACCTTTCTATGTAACCATCATACGATAAGGTAGGTGGAATGATTCATGAGCGAAGTGATAGGTGAATATCGGTGTTGCATATGGTAAATTCGGAAGAAAGGCCATGTAGGCATGGGCTTCATGGCCTTTTGAATGGATATGAAAGTTAAAGTCTTGGGGACTTTATCACACATAGGCAACAGTTCAGAATAGGAATTAAGCCATGAAGGCAATCATGCATGACACTTATGCCATTAAAGAAACGGGCATAACAGCCTTGGGCGAGAGAATTATACCCAAGCACAGAAAGAACTAGTAATTATCACCAACAAGATAAAAAGAACCAATATTGCCCCAACTGAACCATGACCCTGATGACAATGATGGTATCCGTGTCTTAGAACTTCACTCATGTGTTTTCCTCCTTTTATGGTTATATGTCATAAGGTATTCAGTTTCTTACTCGTTGACAAGGCGAACGTCCATATGAATAAAAAACCTCGGGGATTGCCTCCCTCAAGGTCAATCAATACTGCACTTGCTTCGTAGGAAATAATGACTCTTTATACACTAATTTCCTAAATATACCTTCATTATCTACTAAAGATTATACGTGAACATGGTGCTGGGATTGATTCCTATCAAAATAATAAAAGTCGCCTAACTACCTGATTGGTAGTTAGGCGACCGCTTAAACATTAGATATTGTATTAATTGCGGATAAGATAATCAAATGCGCCTAAAGCAGCATTTGCGCCGATCCCATAGAAATGATGATCTGTTTGTACGGACTGTTTGTGCAATCGCCGGCAGTAAACACACCTGGCAAGGTGGTAGCGCCATGGTGGCAATATAAGAAACACCGTTCAACTTATCTGTTCCAGTAAATTCTTTTATCTGAACGTTCTTCAGGACCGTTACGTTAGGCAGACTGTAAAGACGATCTTGATGAACGGCGTCCGCTTTTAGCTCCGTATTGTATTCGAGAACCGTCACATGACTTACAATGCCTGCAAGATCAATCGCTGCTTCGATGCCGGAGTTTCCTCCGCCAATAACCGCTACGTCCTTGCCTGCAAACAGAGGACCATCACAGTGCGGGCAGTAGGCTACACCTTATGGGCGAGTTGTCGTCTTGTCTACGCTCCCACTTCTCCGATCATTTGCCGCTCAATTTGCTTCATCTCATAAAAATAGCCTTTTTGCTCCATCAACTCCGGATAAGAACCTGTTTCGATTACCCTGCCTTGGTCCATGACCACAATCTGGTCCATCTCTTCCAATCCGGTAAGCCGATGACATATCAGGAGAAGTGTATCATGAGCTGCCTGTGTATAGAGATGCTTCATAACGCGCTGCTCTGTCACATAATCCAGCGATGATGTGGGTTCGTCCAGCAGCCATAACCGTCCTTTGCGAAGCATCGCCCGTGCCAGAGCCAGCCGCTGCTTCTCCCCGTCTGACAGATTCTCCCCTTTTTCATACACCCTATCGGTCAACGATGTATCGGGCAGCTGCACTTTAGTCAGCACTTCCAACAATTGTTCGTCTGTGTGCTCTTCTCCATTCAACAGCAGGTTGTCCCGGATCGTTCCCCGGAAGAAATGACTTTGCTGCAGCACCACGTTAGCCGCTTGCCATATGCTCGCCTCATCCAGTTCTTTCACTGAAATGCCGTTTAATCGTATATCACCATCCATTGGTGTACGCAGCTTGAGCAGCAAGTCGATAATCGTTGATTTTCCTGAACCGCTCGGCCCGACAATCGCCGTTTTGGATCCGGGTGTAATGAGCAGCGACATATCCCTGAGCGCCGCTCTCCATTCCCCTTCATATTGAAACGTAACACCGGATAGCTCAATCGAAACAGCATGATCCACAGCCAACGTGCCGCCTGGCTGCGAAGATTGCACGGCGGTGGACTGAACCGTTTCCGTCAGTCGTTTAGCTGCGTGTTCGCTATCCTCCTTATACGCGGGTAATGTCGCCATTGCCGCCGCTTCTTCAAATACGGTTAACGAGGCCATGACCAGCATAGCCAGAAACACCCCGGCGAGCGCCCCGTCCATTATTAAATAGGCACCCAGCGCGAGCACCCCCCAGGAAATGAGAAACGTAACCAAAGCATGCATCGATTGCCCGCGCAGCAAGTGCCCGGCTGCTCGCTGCTGCTCGGCCGCCAGTGTTGAGGAAGCCTGCTGAAGCTGCTGCTCCCGCTGTGCCAATTGCCCGTATACTTTTAAATCCCGGAATCCATACAACACTTCGGTAACTTCCGTGGAAAGCTGCGCCCGCTGCTCGCGAACGCGTCCATGGATTCTCCGCTGCCCGAGCAAAACAATTCCCGGTACAACGAATGCCGTTACCAGCATGCCCAGCACAAACAGAAGGGCAATCCAGAGTGAAAAGGCAGAAGTAAACAACACCGTTGCTAAAAACACCATGACTACCATGATCGGGGGATAAGCAACACGCAAGAAATAATTTTGCAGGCTTTCCACATCCCCAACGATCCGCGCAAGCAAATCCCCGCTTCGATTTTTGTTCAGTATACCGGGCGTTAAAGGAATTAACTTGGCAAAAAAGGATGTGCGCAAACGGCTGAGCATGGAGAACGTCGCCCGGTGAGAATACAAGCGTTCTCCATAACGGCTCGCCGCCCGAAGCAGACCCAGCATTTTGACCAGCGAGGTAAGCACAATCAATGTATAGAGCGGTGGCGCAAATACCGTTTGCGAAATCAAATAACCGCTCGCGGAAAAGAGTGCCACACCGGCTATGCCAGCGATAAAACCACCCAAAATCGATAGGACAATATCCTTGCGCTCCTGCATCATCGCTTTGGACAGAACAGCCAGCTCATTCATGGTCATCCCCCCTTTTCCGCTCTACATCAACCATCTCGGCATACTGGGGCAGACGCTCCAGAAGCTCATCATGCCGTCCGGCGTCCACCAGCACTCCACGGTCCATATACAAAATTTTGTCGGCTTGTTGGATCGTATATAATCGGTGAGCCACCGTTATCATCGTAGCCGACTTGGCCAGCTTGGCAATGGAGCGCTGCAGTACCCGCTCGGTGTGCAAATCCAGCCCAACTGTAGGTTCATCAAACAATATGATGGCAGGCCGCTTCAAAAAAGCGCGTGCCAGAGCAAGCCGCTGCTTCTCCCCGCCGGACAGCCCCCTGCCTCCTTCACCCACAAAGGTATCAAATCCATGCTCCAATTGGGCGGTAAGCGCGGCAAGTCCGGCTTCCTCTGCCGCTCGCTCAATTTCAGCCCTGGTGATGTTTCCACCAGCCCCAATTGCAATATTTTCAGCCAATGTGCCTGCAAAAATATACGGATGCTGTGTAATGTAGCTAACATACTCGAACCATGCGCTCTCATCGTATTGTGAGAGTGGGCTTCCATTCACCAGTACGGTTCCCGAGGCTGGTTTCAGCAAACCTGCAATGAGATGGAGCAAAGTCGTTTTGCCGGAACCACTCTTGCCAACAATGGCAATGTGTTCTCCCGGACCCAGCGTGATCCGTCCAGTCTCCAGCTCGAAAGAATCGGGAGCATATCGAAACCGGAGATGGTCCAGTTCCAACGATGGCGGCATGTGAATTGGATCGAAATGAGCAATGATCTTGTCGATTCCTTCGGATGTACCTGCTCCTTCATTGTCATTCGCGTTCCAGCTCTCCCCTGCCGTTTCCTCCAGCATCTGCTCCACCTTGCGAACCGCTCCCATACTGGTTCGTCCGCTGTGAAAGGCCGTTCCCGTGTTCTTTAACAGACTGTAAAACTCGGGAACGAGCAGCAGAACGAGAAATGCAGTATGGAACGTCATCGATTTGAAAACGAGCAGCTGGATAGCCAGTTCGAGCGCGACAATACCGATACTTAGCATCACGATCGATTCCAGCATGAAGGTATTCGTAAACGCAATCTTCAAAATGCCCATCGTGGCATCACGGTAGCCCAGACTGCTGCGTTCAATCTCCTGCTGCTGATGGCGGGCCCGTCCAAATAGTTTCAACGTCACCAGCCCTTGCAGAGAATCCAGAAACGTACCTGAAAACTCGGCCAGCTGCGCATATTTTTCTTCGGATTTATTCTTCGTTTTCAGCCCCACCAGAATCATGAACAACGGGATAAACGGAGCCGTAAACAGCATAATGAAACCTGTGTTGGCATGTTGGGTAAATGTAACGACCAGAATCAGTAGCGGGATCATGGCAGCTTCCATCATACGCGGCATGTACTGACTGAAATAACTGTCAGCCTCATCCACAGCATCCAGAGCAATACTGACCTTCCCTCCCGTCTGTCCAAGAAGGGTTGAAGGCATGGAGGCATGGGTCAAGTTTTGCAGCACAGCTGCTCGCATATTCGTCTTCGCAGTGGCAGCCATACGCAAGCCAACTTTACCGTTTCCATACGACAACAATGTGCGTATAACCATAACAGCCAGAAGCAGGCCGAGCAGCACGGCAACCGATGAAAAGGAAGCACTCTCTACAAAAACCCGCTGGACTGCTTCAGCAAGCAGTCCAGCCTGACTCACAATAGCAACACCAAGCGCGAGCGAAATGACCGCGAGGAGGGTCATACTTTTCCGTTGTGAAGACATTTGCTGAGAAATCAGACTGGATCTCCTCTTCACAGATCTCTCCTCCTTATATATATAGGCCTGTATAGAAACCTGTTACAAGCCGTAATGGATCAATTCTCTTTATTTTTTCCCTTTTACATAATCCGCATCAAACAGGAATAGTCGGAACACCAGAATAAGGGATGGGATCAACAGGAGCAGTCCACCGACAAACACAACAACCAGTGCGAAGCCCATGGCCGGTGAAGTTGCGCTGCTCTGAATCGTGATGTACGGATCAAGAATATAAGGGTATTGCCCAATCCCGTAAGCGAAAAAGGCACAGAAAAATTGCAGCATGACGCATATAAAAGCTAAACCGTAACGTCGTCCGTTGTATAACAGCCACATCGTAATCATGAAGAAAGCAACGGAAAGCGCGAGCAGCCACCATAAATCCATCATATTTTGAAAATGACGCTCATTGTGCTGACCCAAATAAATAAATGCTGTCAGTGCGAGAATAATGGTCGGTGTGCTCCAGAACAGGGCATAATTCCGCATCAGCTTCAGCGCAGAATGATCCTCTGCCCGAGAAGCGTAAAATGTCAAAAATGTGCCGCTAATGAACAACACGGACACTATTGCGAGTCCCACAATGCTCCACGATAACGGATTGGTAAACAGCTCCCAGTAATCCAG
The DNA here is from genome assembly GCF_003184205.1 of Paenibacillus sp. Cedars. Classification (NCBI taxonomy): domain Bacteria; kingdom Bacillati; phylum Bacillota; class Bacilli; order Caryophanales; family Paenibacillaceae; genus Paenibacillus; species Paenibacillus sp. Cedars. Next base: position 2,505,345 of record NZ_CP020866.1, on the reverse strand, counting down.
AGAAACCGTCTCCCCCTGCTTCACGATAAAGCCGCCTTCAGACAACGTTAGCGCCACTGATAATGAAGCGGGAATAAGCAAACCTGTTGCTCCGTATAAGAACAGATACACAATGTTTTTCTTGGAGCCGTAATTTTCAAAAGCATAAAACGAACCGCGAATCGCAAGCAGTATTACGGCTATGCTGGCCGGAACAAGCAGCGCGGAGCCATAATAAAAGGCCGTGTCCGGAAAAAATCCGACGATACCAATGTAGAAAAAGACAAAAAATACATTCGTGATCTCCCAAACGGGTGATAAATAACGGGAGATCAAACGATTAATCAGATGATCCTGCTTCGTCAAGCGTGCATAGAAAGCGAAGAAGCCCGCCCCGAAATCAATAGAGGCTATAATTAGATAGCCGTACAAGAACAGCCACAGCACCGAGATGCCAATCAATTCGTAACTCATGATGCAGGACCACCCTTCTCCGTAGATGGATCAGGCTTTTCCTTCAGCCATTTCTCCATCTCGACTTCCGCCGGATTATTGTTGAACAAGCGTCTTAACACGATTACACACATGATGCCCAGTACGATGTACAGGAGCAAGAAAACGAAGAATAAAATTCTTATATTCGGTGAAGACGTAGCAGCTTCCTCCACCCGCATAATCCCGCGGATAATCCACGGCTGTCGCCCAATTTCCGCATAGAACCAGCCCAGCTCAACAGCCAGGAAAGCAAGCGGTGCGCCCAGTGCGATAATGCGAAGCATCCACTTGTTAAGCTCATTGCGTTTTTTCCAGAACACAAACAGGAAATACAGCACCGCAATAGCGAGCAGAGCAAATCCGATTCCGGCCATCAAATCAAACAGGTAATGAACGAGAAGCGGCGGCCATTCGTCCTGGGGAAATTCCTCCAGCCCCGTTACCTCTGCATTAAAGTCTCCAAAGGCCAGGAAGCTGAGCAGTTTCGGCAGGTGAAGAGCCCCTAGAATTTCATGCTCTGCATTCAGCCATCCCATTAGAATCAAATCCGCGCCGCTTTCCGTCTCAAAATGCCACTCTGCCGCAGCAAGCTTCTCCGGCTGATGCTCAGCCAAAAACTTGGCGGACACATCCCCGGCTAACGTGTTCAGCACCCCGAACAGTAAAACAACGGCCATCATGAGGTTCAAGGCTTTTTTGTGGTAGGCGGATACCCCTTTTCTCAGCATCGCAAAGGCTGCGATACCGGCTAACAGGGCTGCCCCTGTCAAATAGGCCGAGCTTAATACATGGAACACCTTGGAGAACGTTGCCGTATTCAGCATCGCTTGCACCGGGTCAACCGCCGTGAATTGGCCTGCTTCCATCACAAAGCCTCCAGGCTGGTTCATGAATCCGTTCACCGTTGTAATGAAGACAGCCGACATGCCTGCGCCCAACACAATCGGAATGGTCAGCAACCAGTGGATATACGGATTTTTGAATCGATCCCACGTATACAAATAAATGCCCAGGAAAATGGCCTCAAAAAAGAACGCAAACACTTCCATGAATAATGGCAGTGCAATGACATTCCCAGCCAGCTTCATAAAGTTCGGCCACACCAGAGCCAACTGCAGGGAGATCACGGTGCCGGTCACGACACCAACCGCGACAGAAATGACAAAACCTCGTGCCCACCTCTTCGCCATCAGTGTATAATGGGGATCTTTCTTGCGAATCCCGATGAACTCTGCAATAGCGATCATTAAGGGTATACCGACACCAAGTGTCGCAAAAATAACGTGGAATGCGAGTGTCATGCCTGTCACCAGCCTGCTCCACATTACCGTATCAATTGCCATTTTATACTGCCTCCTTTTAAACTCTGTTCCATTATTGTGATAAATTAAACTTTGGATTAGGCCTGCCACCCGTTGGGCTGCATTCAATATCAGGTTTGGATAGGCTTTAGGCGACATCGCTGCAAGCTGCGTTTTATGAATCGTTCCTCGATCTCTGTTATATAAAAAGAGAATTTTTTCACAAAGTAACGTAAATGACAGCACTGTGTTGGGCAATATGTTGGTTGCTTCGTTTGACTACCGTTTGCCCGACTGAAGCGAGATCTTGCGAGCCTGTATAAACCTGGTACTACATGCATTTAAATGACTAGATGAAACCTAATAGTTAAAATTATTATATCTTTGTCTCCTAGCAAATCAATCACTGACACGTCTTCGTCCCTAAACGTTCAAGAAAGGGTCAACTCTTTCTGACAACTTGGTGAAAAATACAGAATGCACTCGAAGGAGCTATTGATTCATCTCCCTCATACGTGGTAATGCGCGTATCCCTCCCATCAGAGCCAACATCATCTTATTACCCATTAGGTACAAAAATAAAAAGAGTAGAAAGGCTAAAGCGCCAAATTTTTTTATGGATTTGGGACTTGAACACCTTGTTCCCATAGCCCTCTTCTTTTTATGGAGCCTCAAAAAAAGTCGCATATTAAGCGACTTTTAGAGTCTTTATGTTCTTGTTGTCCAACGTTACCGAGCAATCACTTCAAGTACATTGCCGCTTCCATCATCAATCATACGTATATTGTGATCATCAATGAGTTGAATGGTGCCGTCCGACTTCAACCATTCATGCTGCTCCATTAACCCGTGAGCAACAGATTTGCGAATTAGCCCTTTATTCTTAAATACTAATGCATACAGATCATATTCTCCAGTCTTTCGATTAGAATACTCAATGATTACAATAAGTAAATTTTCGGGAGTCCGCTTGAATTGTAAGCTGAGATCGTGAGTATTCACATTAATGTCCTTGATGCCTAGCGGAATCGAATTCTTTTGTCCCGTAACAGCATTAGTAATCTCAAGATCCCCTCTTGCTGCACGAATCACATAGCTGTATCCCATCATGCTGCCATAGAAAGTATCCGTATAATTGTGGAGTCCAGTCACGGTTACCTTCCCCGTCTTTGTGTCACGATTAGCCACTTCCCCATCCAGAGCAGATGCGAGAAATTGAATCGGCACATAAAGGTGACTGATATACCACACAGGCTCTCTGCCCATATCCACTTTTCGACCATCAACTTCAGCAATTTTGCTGCCCATGTGTACAACAATGCGTTTCTGATCCCTTGTCAGAACGGCCACATCGTCACCTTCCATCTTCCACAGCAGACCTGCCGCACTGCCGAGTGAGAAAAAACTTGCGTAAGTAACCCCGTCCTTAAGCAGCGTCTCAATATGAGAGATTCGGCCGTCTTCCCATTGCAACTCCAGTTCAACGTACTTCGAAGCCGCATCCGATTTTTGTGCTCCCAGCGGTAAAAGTACGGATATCATAAGTATAACGGCAATTGCATTTTTCCATTTCTTAATCTTCAAGTAATGATCACCCACTTAATGTAAAGTTCAATACTCCAATAGTAACACATAGATCTTAGAAAAGTTGCTGCGACAGTAAAATCCGTTCCGTAGATCGTGCGTCTCACGACTACCGGTTTTGAACGCCTTGTGAGAGAGTCCAGCCTCTTCTTTAGGTGTAACTTATACGGCTTTTATATCTATCAGCTTGATCCATCATTATGATTCTGTCTTGCTTTAACCACTCTCGGTATTTGCTTCTCATAAATGGACAATACATTTGAAATCAATTGTTCTTTAGGACTCGTGTTATCTTTCAAAACTGCGTATATAAGGTTCAAGAAAGTCTTCGCATCTTTATCTGTTAAACTTTTGATAGATTCCACGGTGGTATCATTTGATACACGACCATCTTTTTCCTCCATAACGGTTCCTCATTTCTGAATATTATTTATGGACGACAAACATATTGAAAATTGATGCGGTAACCCTGGTATCCCCTGAATTCTCAGAACATCATCACTTACTAACATTAAAATTCTATAGTCAATGAAGGAAAAGCTTATTCCTCCTTCTTCAAGTCACAGCTATTGTGGCCATATCGTCATATGCTTCTTTCATTCTATGTAACGAAATTGACGAAAAGCAGCAGCTTGTCCATGAAATACATCGTTATCGTCTGTAAGATTCCATACCGTCGCCTGCATGATATAGAATCTTCTGCCGGTGCTGGAAATACGAATACCTGTATAATTATCGACATATCCATATTCACTGACAGCTTTCAGGAAGGCCGCGCGTTCCTCGCGCTCCATCGGTTCTGCCGTTAGCCTCGAGGGCGTTTGGGTGAAGGTCTCCCTGTTTACTTCCCACAATTCAAGCGCCATCTGATTACCATAGTTCAAAATCGGGTCCGGCTCTGTTCCATGGGACAGTATGACGAGTGGAGCCCGGAACAGTACTTCTGATTCTGTACCTGATTCAACTGAATGATCAAGAAGCGACTTTCCTGTCCATCTCAGGTAGCTGTTCAGAATCACACTGGCGTGCTTGTTGGATGTATGAAAGCTGTTGTTATTCATTTTCCCCGTCCTCCCTGCTGCTGCTATCGTAAAAGGTGAATCACATCTCTATTTTACCAAAGATTGGTTTCTTTGCGTTTAAAAAGTAGCACTATCTTGCTCAGAACCATTCCTGACTCTTGGGGTCAGGGTAACCGTACAGGTGGAACGATTCGCTCATGGACGTCTTCAGACAGCAAAAAGGGCATCTCGCAAGGTCTAATATCTTTTGAGACACCCTCATTTTACTATGATCTTCTTTATAAACTAAGCGGGAACTGCTTAATAGAAGGCTGGCTTTTCACCATCGGTATTCGGCTTGTTGACCCCTAAATTTCCGCGAACATGGAGATCCGAAGATTCAATTAATTTGACAACTAGGGCCGCGACGCTCTTGCGCGATACTTCCGTGCCTTTGAACGGCTCGCCCTTCTCCGTAACCTCATATTCAATCTCGTCATAATCGGTCAGCCATGCAGGTCTGAGTACGGTGTAGTCGAGATTCGAGGCCTCGATAACATCGACTGATTTGCGATATGGTCCCAAATATTCACCGATTGTGCGGTTATTCCACTTGCCGAAATCTCCCGGGACTTCATCATAAATACCGAGCGAGCTGATAAAAATCAAGCGTTTCACGCCCGTCGATTCCATTGCATCTACGATGGCTTTCGCTTGGTCCTCCAGATCGTCGCCGGACAGATTGGCATAAACCGCATCTTGTCCTTCCATTGATTCTCTTAATGTTGTGTGATCCAAGACGTCGCCTTCGACCAGGCGTGCACGATTTGATTCATATTTCTTCAGTCTGTTTGCGTTTCGCAGATATAGAGTCAACTGTACATCGGTTTCCTGCAGGAATAAATCAATCGCTTGGTCTGCGATTTGCCCTCCGGCTCCAAGAATTAATATAGAGGTCACATTAATACTCCTTTCCCTTGTTTATTGAATCTAAGCGAATCATATTATTTTAGATGATCTGTAAAGAACTGCTCTAACTTTTCCACTGCCGGACCCACGTATTCAGGCTGGTCGTATAATGCAACGTGTGTAGCACCGTCCATGATGAATAATTCTTTATCCCGACTAGCAGCATCTTGAACCGCTTCTTCGCTGAAGTAGCGAGTATCCGCATCACTACCGGCAATCGCTAAAAATGGCTGCGTTAAGAACTTATCAATGTGGCTAAATGCAGAGAAGGTAAAAATTTTATCGAAGCTTGTAAACACGAAACGGTTAGGTGCATTTTCGTGGCATCCGCGTGCGGTTACATAATATTCGTGTCCTTCCGCCATTGTACCCGTCATGCCTTCTTCCAATTCCTGCGGCACATACGGACCATGGAGCGTTTCACTTCCATTGGCTTCGGCTGTCCGTTGTCCAGAAACTTGTTCCAACAGTTTGATTTGGTCTTCGACCGGTACTGCACGAGCAATCCCTTCACTAAATAGTGATCCGATATCGACCATGCTAACCGTTGCTACAGCTTTAATGCGGCGTTCGGTTTGTGCAGCCGCTACTGTATAGCCCCCGCCGGCACAAACACCTAACGCGCCAATTTTACGGGTATCTACATAGGATAATGTCGTTAAATAGTCCACTGCTGCACGAACATCTTCTGTACGAGCATACGGATCTTCGAGATAACGCGGGGTCCCTTCACTCTCTCCTTGATAGGATGCATCGAATGCTAAAGTTATAAAACCTGATTCAGAAAGTTTATTCGCGTAAAGTCCCGCCGTCTGTTCTTTTACGCCGCCGCCAGGATGGGAGACAACGATTGCCGGATATTTCTTGGTTTCATCGAATCCAGCTGGAACATACAAGTTACCTGCCAACAACAATTGGTTGTTTTTAAATTTAACGTTTTTTTGCATAATTTTAGTCCTCCGATTGTTTTTTATTGTGATTGACCTGCTATTTTCGCCGATTGGATCACTTACAAATGGATCCATGTCTTTTTCTGATGCATCATGGTTATGAAATCTCGTTAATGCGTAAGTGTGCGATAACGACCTCATGTGTATTATTTTAAACAGGAATGAAATATCTTCAATGATCAAATGACCGCATCGTGTGCATTAATGCACACATCGATCGAAATTGTGCCGTGATTACGAAAATACAAAAAGGCATGGATCATAAATCCATACCTCCCAGTAGAGCTCCGCTTCAACTCCTTATAGATTCCGCTCTAACAAGCGCCCAACTTGTTCGGACACGACATCGATCGGGTCGGTGATTTCCTTGGTAAAGTAGGATTCTATGATCCCCACCGTCGCCGTTACCATAAATTTGCGAACGATATCTTTACTGAAGCCCTTATTTATGCCTTCAGCTACATCCAATTCACCCTCGAGTTCTTCACTGACAAGCTTAATAAAACCGCTGCGGAATGAAGAAGCGCCCTTACTCGCCAAAATGGTCGCGAAGAAGGAGTAATTCTGTTCGAAAAATTCAAACCAGATCCGCATCGCATCCACAAAGCTCAAATCCGACGAGGATTGGCAGAGCCTCCTCAGCTCGCTAATGTACTCTTCAATGAGTCTGTCTAACAGATCGTATTTATCCAAATAATGAAGATAGATGGTTCTTCGGCCTACGTTTGCCTTATCGGCAATATCCTGTATCGTAATTTCGTCAAAGCTTTTTTCTGCCAGCAGCGCAATAAAAGCGCCCTTAATCGACTCTTGAGATCTGAGACTTCGTCTATCCACTTTAACCATTGATGGAAGTACCACACTTTCTTTAACGAGAATTGTGTAATTTGAATCAAATCAATTATACACGCTTGTGTTATACTGCATCAATATGCTACTCATTTATCGGTTACTGAAGGACGATTAAGTAAAATAGCCCTGCTAAGACAAAACGATATAGAGCAAACCATTCCAATCGAAGCCGCTTAATCAATTTAATAAACGTCACTACTGCAATCATAGCTACAAGAAAGGATGTCATAAAGCCAATGGCCATTAGGAATAAATCGTCAGAGTCCAGCAATTCTCGACTATCGTACAAGTCCAACACGCTTGCACCAAACATAACAGGCACGGAAATAAGGAACGTAAAATCGGCGGCGGCTTTTTGACTGGTGCCAAGCAAAAGGCCGCCTGAAATCGTCGAACCCGATCTCGAAAATCCCGGCCACAAAGCCAGACACTGGAACAGACCAATCCCAAACGCTTGTTTATAATGAATCCTATCCATAGTCTCTGCAGTTTCCGTTCTCCTGCTCCGTGCGGCGATGATCATCAACAAGCCACCAGCAACCAGACCGATCAGGACCGGAATTGGGCCGAATAATTGGCTTTTTATTGTATCCTTGAAGAGAAGGTACAGAATTAATGCTGGCAGCATAGCCAACATCATATGAATTACATTTAACCCTTTACTTGGGGAAAAATCCATTCTAATGAGATTAGCCCCGATGGCCAAATACCTTTTCCAATAAAGAAGCAGAACTGCCATCACCGCACCCAGCTGTATAACAATTTTAAAAGTTATTGCAGTCTGTCCCTCAAAGCTAAGCAAATGCCCTGCTAAAATAAGATGTCCAGTAGACGAGACTGGTAAAAATTCAGTTAAGCCCTCTATTATGCCAAGTATTATCGCTTTCATAACATCAGTCATCCGTGAATATCCCTCTTTCGGAAATAAATTCGTCAAGCAATTTCCAGTATAAATGGGACACCCATTTATTTCCTTCGATTGACATAACAATAATCGATTCCGTGTGACATTATTGTCACTATCGGGAACTGGGACAATGCAAATGCAAAACAAAACCCAACGATCAGGACTTGAGTACTGATCGTTGGGTTTTGTGTTTTGTCATGCTTCCAGTTTGGATTTAAGGGACCATTTCACTTTTTTTTGAGAAGTTACTTCTGCACGATCTGAATCAGGTTCCCGCATGTATCGTCTAAGACGGCTATGGTGAGCTCGCCCATTTTAGTCGGTTGCATCGTAAACTTTACACCTTTGTCTACTAGTCTTTCGTACTCTGCTTGAATATCTTCCACACCAAACATGGTTGCTGGTATTCCATCAGCGAATATCTTCTTTTGAAATTCCTTGGCGGCAGGATGGTCATTCGGTTCGAGCAGCAGCTCCGTGCCGTCTTGATCATCGGGAGAAGCAAGCGTTATCCACCTGAATTCTCCGACAGGTACGTCCTGCTTCTTAACAAAACCGAGCTTCTCAGAATAAAATGCCAATGCCTTGTCCTGATCTTGTACAAAAAGACTGGTAACTACGATTTTCATACTGTTAGTGCCTCCTTCGACATATGGGTTGTACTAAAATTAGTCTATCCATCCATTCAGCAAATTCTTAAGCGGTTCGTTGTTAAATATTACGACTCGAAATTTACCCTTTCGCTTTGATATAACAAGTCCTGCATCTTCCAGAACAGCAAGATGTTTAGCTATCGCTTGCCTTGAAATCGAGAGTTCGTGCTTCATAATGAGACGAACCGTAAGTTCATACAACGTCAGCTCGTTGCGTTCGGATAGTTCGTCCAGCATAAGTCGCCGAGTCGAGTCGCCAAGCGCTTTGAATACAGCATCCTTATCCCAATTCATATATCGATTATATGCAACTCTACGGTTGCTTGTCAACCTTAAGCAACCGCAGAGTTGCGTCATAATTTTTTAACTAAAATGCCCCATTAGTCAATCTTACGATTACTTCCTTGATAGCAGATGTAATGGTAAGCTTTATGTCCACATAGACCATATTTCCGGCTCTCTAGCCAGGCTTCTTACTATCCGTGAAGGTACGTTTTACACGATTTCGATATACCCTTCTGTTCCATGCACGCGAATGCGCTGCCCGTCTAGGATCCTTGTAGTTGCATTCTCCACGCCTACAACGGCCGGTAAGCCATATTCTCGTGCGATCACGGCTCCATGGGTCATCAGTCCACCAACTTCGGTGACCAGACCTTTTATGGAAACGAACAACGGTGTCCAGCTTGGATCCGTAAAAGAGGTGACTAATATATCTCCTTCTTCGAGATCAGCTTCTTCCATGTTTAAGATGACACGTGCGCGTCCCTCTACCACTCCGGAAGAAACAGGCAGACCTGCCATAGCATCGGCTGGGAGATGTTCTCGTTTGTATTTACCAGCAATGATTTCACCATCCGATGTGATGACGCGTGGCGGCGTTAGCTTTTCGTATAACCTGTACTCTTCTTTTCGTTGGCTGATGATCTGGCAGTCCAGTTTATGGGTGCGTACGAGTTCGTGAAATTCTTCAAAAGTGAGAAAATATATATCTTCCTGGTCATGAATAACGCCCGCTTGTACGAGTCGTTCGGCTTCTTTCAGTAGCGCCTGTTTATATACGAAGTAGCGATTCACCATGCCGTATTTGGGATATTCCCGGTAGCCGCTGAAATTCCGAATAAGGTCAATCCTTCGCTTGGTTTCTTTTGCTTTTTGTTCACCATCCGGTAATGACTTCAATCGATCTAATATCGCTTGTTCTTTTGCCAGAGCTTCCTGCCGCCCTTGTTCAAATTTCCGCTGGCTTGCATGAGGCTCAACGTTTTTGATATTGCCAAGAATTAACGGAACAAGTGTAATGGGTTTTTCGCTCCAACGAGTGCGGGTTACATCGATTTCTCCAGCACAGCGCATGCCGTATTTGCCCAGATAATCGTAGATAGCGTCCCGGGCTTCCGGTCCACCGTCCAGCTTGATCAGTTCATCCATAAAGCTGTCGTCTTTTACATGCTGTAAATAATCAATCACTTCTGGATAAGGACGTATTACATCAGCGACATCCAATAGCGCAAGTCCCATTTCCGAAGTAATATTGCCTGATACCGATTGAGAAAGTGTATCTGCTGCGTTTTTTTCACCTAACCACTTCTCCATGTTTTCATTGATCCACGCTGAAGCATCCATAGCGGCCATAATGATAGCTGAGCTTTGCGGGTCAAATAATATCTTCTTTAATTGCTGAAAATCTTCGAGGATAAAATCAAACAAACCGGATCCCGATTTCGTTTGGATGTTATGTTTCAACTCTTCTATTGAGGCTTGACTGCGTTTGATTAAATCAGAAACGATGGACGGATCGTATTCGATCGGTGCTTGAACACCCGGCGTCGATTTAGCTTTGCTGTTACTGGGAGCCGGTTCTTTGTTTTCATTTGGTAATAATGTGATAAAATCTCGCTCAATTATGGTCATAAGCGCGTCTTTAATAAGCGGATCAGATTGACCCAGAGTATTCAATATCGTTTCTCTGCTGACAGGCGAAGCCAGCATAGGTGTAACATCAACAAACAGCCTTCCACCGGCTGTACGCATAGGGGCAGGAGTTGTTAACAGGTAAAAAGACAATCCCAGCGGTTTCATGGGATCTGTCATCATTTGCTGATGTCCGACAGATACGTAAACGTGATTGTCTTCATCCTTCGCTTCAGGGATAGGATATAACGTCGTGATGGGCCGACTCTGGACAATGTAAAAAGTATCCTGGTCCAAACACCATTCGATGTCCTGGGGTGAGCCAAAATAAGCTTCGATCAGTCTTCCGATGCGTGCCAGCTCTAAAATTTGCTGCTCCGTAAGTGTTTGAGCCTTTTGCTGATCGAGATCAATCTGCTGGGTCTCTGTTCCGCCTTCTTTTCGACCATAGATCGCCAATGTTTTGGTTGCTATCCTTTTGTCAACGATTTTCCCTTCCTGCACTTGATAACCATCGGCGGATACCAAGCCAGAGACCAATGCTTCTCCAAGTCCAAAGCTGGCATCGATGGATAGCAGCTTTCGGTTCGAAGTCATGGGATCCGCGGTAAATATAATCCCTGAAGCCTGCGGGAAAATCATTCTCTGAACGACAACGGACAAATACACCTGGCTGTGGTCAAACCCGTTTTGCATACGATAGATGACCGCGCGATCCGTGAATAGGGAAGCCCAGCATTTGCTGATATGCTGCAGGATGGCATCGATGCCGATGATATTCAAATAGGTGTCTTGTTGTCCTGCAAAAGAGGCGTGTGGTAGATCTTCAGCAGTCGCGCTAGAACGCACAGCATAAGCGTGGTCTTCGCCAAACCGGGAGAGATACTGAGTAACGGCTTCTGCAACTTCGGAAGGAATTTCTACTTCCACAATGCTTTGCCTGATCCTTCTGCTGATTTCGGCAATTTGATCACGATCTTCTGCTTTTAGCAGGTTCAGTTGATGGATCAAAGCATGATAGGTTTCGTTTTGCTCCATAGCTTTTTGATAACCCAGGGTTGTAATACAAAATCCTTCAGGTACTTGTATACCTTCCATTTTTGATAATTCCCCTAGATGGAGCCCTTTACCACCAACAAGCAAAAGCTGCGTTTTCTCGATTTCCCAAAAGCCGAGGACCAACGAATTCATTCACATCTCTCCTAACCATTAAATTGCAAAAAAACATTTGACAAGGTTTTTTTTGCATGATACAATAAAATTGTAAGATGAAATAACTTTGACTTTTTATAATACATAGTCGTGATCTGATTATATCATCGGGTCTGTTTATACGCAATAAAAAAAGAACCTGTTCATTTATCCAGGTTCTTTTTTTTGATTTTCCGCTAAGGTAATCCTCAGCTTGCCTCGGGTCCTCATTAAGCTCTAATATTCGCCTTTGATTACAAAAAAGGAGCCCCGAATGGTTCCAGCTAAGGTAGACTTCTGCCTCGCAAACTTAAACTTCCCTTCCAATTCCTGCGGTATCTCCATTCCCTCAGAAAGCTTAAAGCCAACGGCCCGTTTCTTCGGGTCATCCACCGTATACATGACATTGAGTCCAAGACCATCCTCATAAAAGACATAGGTAAACTGGATGTTGTCCACTTGAAAACGCGACGTTTCAAGTGGTTTGGCCGCAAACGCAAGATCACGTTCTTCTTTCAAAATTCGGTTCACATAATCAAGGGTCTCCTGGCTTTCGCTCGCTGGTACAACTGTAAATTCATGCTTATATTTGTTCATAAAGTAGCGGGCTTCGTTCGCTCGTAAGCCAGCAAGCGTGTCCGCTACGGGTGAAGACTCTAAACCAACCGTAGACACATGTTTAAAATCAACGGTATAGGACATCATTTTATCCCCCCTTAAAGTGTGAGCAAGTGTTGCTCTCTACAACCTGCTTTGAGCAACACTCGCATATGTGCGCATCATCATCTGCTTATCTTTATTTCCTTACGACAGGTATCCACAATTCACCGTATATGAAGCCGTTTCGCTCCCCCATCTCAACCGTTGTATTCGGCCCGCCAACATAGGCAATATGCTTAGCTTCTGGCAAAACTTGACCAAAGGCGATGCCAGTAAGGGTATTACTGAGCTCTTCAGCCGTCTTGGCTTCCCCTTTTACCACGAGATATTCCCCTTTAGGAAATTGGATAACTCTCGTAGCTTCCGGTAACGATGCCTCTGTCATAACACCAGCATAGTGCATCATCTTGTTATTCACCGCTTCGTTCACGGCAAAAATGTAGTCATTTGCGGCTAAACCTCTTAATGTGTCTAGTCTTCCATCTTCTTTGACCGACGACCAGAAGTCTGCCTTTTCTTTATTTATGCCGGCATAGTCGGTGTAATTGCTCTTCAGCTCTGTTCCAATGCCTAAAACGGTAAAGCTGTCTTTTTCCTCAAGAATATAATCTGCCATGTTCAAAACCTTCCTTTGTTTTAAGATGATCAAATGATTTGTCTTTTCACTTGATAGGTTTATAATAACCTTAAACCATGTCAGAAAATGATACTGTTTAGGAGGCCTCGATGAATAAGGTTGAACGGATTAATATCATCATGCGATATATCAACAACCGCGCTCACTTTACCATTTCTGAAATCATGCGGGAATTTAACATTTCCCGTTCGACAGCAATCCGGGATATCAAGGAAATCGAAGCCATGGGAATGCCCCTTGTCGCTGAAGTTGGAAGGGATGGGGGTTATTCTGTCATGAACAACTCGGTTCTGCCCACGGTTCGTTTTACCGATAATGAGATCAAAGCTCTATTTATTGCTTTCATGGCAACCAGAAATCAGCAGCTCCCTTATCTGAAGAGTCGTCATTCTTTAGCTGAAAAATTACTAGGCCTCATCTCAAATAATCAGCAGGATGACCTTGTACTGTTAAATCAAATACTGCTCTTTGAAGGGACCAACCCTCATAATCCGGACCTGCTTGATCTGTCAGACCTCCCCCACCCCATGTTGGAGAAACTGATTCAAATCCTTCTGATGGATAGCTACTTATGGGTCACCGTCAAACAAGGGAAAGTCATAGAATCTTATCCCATTTATCTCTTGCACCTATACCATGAGAAGAGCCTATGGCTAATTGAAGGCTTTGACTTAGAGGATGAGAAGAGACGAATAATTCCTGTCGACCATCTCACCCATGTAGAACCATACTCTTCGAAAAAAAGAGCAAGCAAGAAAAAAATTTTAGAACTGCTAAGCAAACAGGAAGATGTCATTAACCTTGTCCTGGAGCTTGGTCCAAAGGCGATCACCCAATTCAAAAAATACCATCCTTTAAACGTGTCTATTTCGTATACGAATCCTTACCAAACCACTGCTATTCTACAGACCTTTGTCAATGTAGAGCATACCGAAGAATTAACTGAAATGACAAACTGGCTGCTTTTCCTAGGCGGAGATATCACGGTCAGGGAAGTGCCCGAAGAAGTCTCGGAGGGTTTGCAAGAGAGATTACGCTTATATTGCCCATAAACCGGGTCCGTTAAAACCGTTGCGGCTTATTTCTGAAACAACAGGATCGTCCCAAGCTTTGCATTCGATATTTCCCAATGGTCCATGTTCACACTCCTGGGGTCTACAGGATTTACACACAAAAAATAAGACTCTGGCTTCTAAGCCAGAATCTTACAGACGAACATGTATATTGAGAATGGTGTTTTTTATCGTTTCTCGCGTTGAACCTGCTATGTGTTTAAATCGTGAAGCCCCGGCGCATGCTCATTTGGCATTTCTGGCAATACGGGGACGGGATAACCCATCGGAGGATCTGTTATCTCAAGCTCTCCCCCATTCCGACTTGGAGATTTTCCGCTGAAGATCTCGGCAATTCGGGTATTGTCCAATCTGAAGTTGAATTGAGCATTGTGGAAGCCCATATCCACGTATTTTTTGCATTCCGGATATTTGTTGATATCGTAATTAGGAACTGGAAACAACTTGCCCCACTCCACACCCAGCGATTCAAGGGCTTTTGCGAATGCATTCTGATGCGCATTATCACGAACGATCAGAAAGGCAAGTGTCTCTCTAAATGTTTTGTTGGAGCTCATTTCATAAATTCGAGATTTTTGCAAAACCCCTGTTGATTCAAGCACCAGGTTATCCAACAGATCGGCTACGAGATTTCCATGGTTATATACGTAATTGCCCATCCAGGGATTGCCCGCTGCATCTACAGGCAAAGACCCCTGCGCCCCCACGATATAATGATGCGGATTGGCATGGCGCACCGCTTCATCCAACGGAGCTCCATCAACCCCGGCATTTCCCGGTACCTCCTCTCCCGATCCGTTCAGAAGCTGATTAATGGTTGTCTGGACCAGCTCAACATGGCTGATTTCCTCCAGGAAAACTCCGCGAATTAAGTCACGGTACTGAGCCTTGTTCCCCCGAAAATTGCTGCTTTGAAAAAAATACTGCATCATCGTGCGCATCTCACCGAATCGACCACCCAAGGCTTCCTGCAGGACCTTTGCTGCAGCCGGATCAGGTTTATCCGGCACAATCATATTAATTAAGTCTTCTTTATAGAAATAAACGGGAAACACCTCCTTTAAAGACAGACATATTATGGGGCAGCCATAAGCAAATCATACATTGTAATTATTTGTTAGTAGTACCCAGTTCGTCCTTCCGTACCGTATACAAATCTTTCACGTGCAATGTGATAACATATACCCCACTCGTAAGAATTCGTCAGAACCATGCAGCTCCCGCCTGCCTCCCATTCAGAGTGATTCGAGGAATCGCTTGATTGCTTGACAGCCTGCCTCGACAAGAGGTTCAACGCGCTGTTTCGCCTCATGGGGCAAGAAATCACTAATCCAGACGAATTTTACTCCTCCAGCAGAAGGGAGCATCTGCATGGACGCGCTGTGATGGGCGAAATCGCCGTTCACTACAGTGTAGGCCAGACGACACTTCTCCTCGTCTAGACTTACTAGCTGCTCCTGAACCACATATCCGTTGTTGAAGGTCACCGTTCGTTCGCCCGAAGCCTCCTGGCAATCCGCAAGGACGCCAGCGAATAGTCTAGCCGCATTCCCGAAGTCCCGAAGCTGATCCCAAGCTTTATCAAGACTGCAGTCGATTTCAATCTCACGATAGATAGTTGCCATAGTTCTTCCCCTCCCAATTCCGCCGTTATTCCTCGTGTAGGAAATAAGACGAGTCCAAGATAATCCTTCATCCATTACAACCTTTATGATAAACATATAACACTGACCACGGTGTGTCAGTGTTTAAGAAGCCATATTACATAATCAAGCATTGTTACATTTCAATGCGGATGATTAAGGTTGCTGGCTGTGTTGAAGTAACAAAGAAATCCATCAACATCTTCGGTTTGTTTGTACTTAGATAAAAAAGCCGCATTGAATGCGGCTTCCAAATTAGATATGGTGTACATGTTGTTGTCCTCTGATGTGCGCTCAGACACGAATACTAAAGCGTGCTTCCCAGGATTTAATGTGTCGCCCGCTCCTCGGCTACAACATGGACCAACTCTTTTGCCAATCTCTGGATAGCAGAAAAATTGCCTGATTCAATCCAATCCTGCTTTACCAGACTTCCTCCCATCCCTACCGCAAACGCGCCAGCGTGGAGAATCTCCCGTATATTATTCAGCCCAACACTGCCAGACGCGATCATAGGAATATTATTGAGCGGCCCACGGATTTCCTTTAAATAGGAAGCGCCTCCAAGCGAGCCAGTCGGAAATACTTTGACGGCTTTGCCCCAAACTTGATCGCTCGTACGATTTCCGTTGGCGTCATGACACCGGGATACACATCGATGTGATGCATGGCACCGTATGCTATTACCTCTTCATCCAGATTGGGTGACACCATAAATTGCGCACCTGAAGCTATGGCTTGTTTCGCCATTTCCACATCCAATACGGTTCCGGCACCAACAATTAAATCGTGGTCATACGTTTTTCTCCATCGTTCAATCAGAGCATATACGCCCTCGGTGTTGGTTGTCACTTCGATGAAACGAATACCGCCTTGGGCCAGCGCTTCGACGGTCCGGTCCGCTGCATCCGGATGTACGCCTCGAAGCATCGCCATTATTTTTTCCTTGTTCAGTTGTTCCAACACAGTCATACTGTCTCTTCACCCCTTAACGTAAAATTAATCTGAATATAACGGCAATCCAGCATTGCGTAACCATCCACTTTCGTATTTTTCCGGACCAACCGCTCAGTTTTCCCAATCGGCTTGATGAAAAGGGACCCAATTGGATGGTTACTTTTCAGATGGGACGGTTTATATTCATGCCATATGGCCCATTTTCACAGGAAGGAGGAACCAGCATGAACCATTCATTCACGATTCCATTGCGGAGCGCACTGGGTAACTTGTCGCCTTATTCGCCGGGAAAACCGATCCGGGAACTCCAACAAGAGTTGGGGCTGTCCGATATCATCAAATTAGCTTCTAACGAAAATCCGTTGGGTCCATCGCCCAAAGCGCTTGAAGCGATTGCGCATTCCTTATCCGATTTACATCGATATCCGGATGCGAGCACCGTCCAATTGCGGCAAGCACTGGCAGCTCACCATCAGATGGCTCCTGAACAATTCATCATAAGTAACGGCGGTGATGAACTGATCACACTCATTGCCGAAACCTTCCTGGAACCAGAAGATGAAGTGATTATATGTTCGCCTTCGTTCAGCGAGTACGAATTTGGCGCGCATCTGATGGGAGCAACCGTCGTTCCGGTTCCTTTAAGTCCTTCGTTCAAGTTTGACAGGGAGGCCATCGTCAATGCAGTGACCAACCGAACCCGCTGGCTTTGCCTTTGTTCGCCAAACAATCCGACTGGCACGTTCCTTCCGAGGGAAGATCTACGCTATATCCTGGATGCACTTCCCAAGCATGTCCTTGTTCTGTTGGATGCCGCATATAGTCCGTTCGCACATGAATCCGATTATACCGATGGCCTTGAATTTGTTCGATCCGGATACCCGGTGATTGTATTGCAAACTTTTTCAAAGCTGTATGGCCTGGCTGGACTTAGAGTCGGTTATGGTGTGGGCCATGAGATGCTTGTTCATCAAATAGCCAAAGTCAAGGAACCGTTTAATGTGAACACACTAGCTCAAATCGCAGCAACTGCTGCTCTTCAAGACGTTGAGCATGTCCGTCTGACACTGAAATCAAATCATGAAGGGAAACTGCAGCTTTATCACGCTTTTCAACAAATGGGACTGCCTTATGTGGAAAGTACAAGTAATTTTCTGTTAGTTGAGTTAGGGGCTGCAGCAAAAGATATATACGAATCCCTCATGGCCCATGGGATCATCGTGAGATACGGAGGTATATGGAACCTGCCCGGCCACCTTCGTATTTCAATTGGAAATATAGAAGAAAACTCAGTACTCATTCGAGCCATCTCCGATATTCTTGCATGCGAATAACAACAATTGTCCATCACAGAGATGACTTGAGAGAGGAGAAATCAAAATGATGCTAAATGAAGAGTCATTGCGCGGAGTCATGGTTCCTATTGTCACGCCGTTTGATGAACAAGGATATCTTGACATCAAATCTTTTAAGAGGCTCGTTACACGTTTGAGAAATAGCGGAATTCACGGGCTGGTCGTCAACGGAACAACCGGGGAATCGCCTACAGTAGGGGATTCAGAGCTTGAAAGGATGATTTACGAGGCCCGCATTATACTTGAAGAGCTTCCCTTGATTGTAGGTACTGGATCTAACAATACGGCCGCTGCCATCAAAAAAACAGCCCGGGCAAAAGAACTTGGGGCCGATGCCGCATTGGTCGCCACCCCCTACTACAATCGTCCTTCACAGCAGGGAATCGTGTATCATTTTCTAGCCCTGGCCGAAACAGGGTTGCCCATTATTCTCTACGACATCCCGCATCGTACAGCCGCAACGCTGGATTTGCACACAGTGAAGACCATATTGAAGATGGATCATGTCATCGGAATGAAAGATAGCACAGGCGACATAAAACGTCTATTCCAACTTACCAGAACCCAATCCAAACCGATTTTGTGCGGCGAAGACGATTTGTTTTATGCCTCGTTATGTTGCGGCAGCAAAGGAGGAATCCTGGCTAGTGCCAATTTAGAAACCCAACAATTTGTACAAGTATATGAATCGTTCCGTAATGGAAAAAATCAAGAGGCCAGAGAACAATTTGATAGCCTTACGCCACTTATTCAATTTCTCTTTTCTGAGCCTAATCCGGCTCCGCTCAAATGGCTGCTTGCTCAAAACAGGCTTATTCGATCGGATCGACTTCGTCTACCTATGACACAAATCACGAACGAAACTGCACAAAAAGCAATTCACTTCAAGTAAACCATGGTGTAAACACAGACGACCAGCCTCTTAGGGGACTGGTTGTCTGTTTACTATAGTTACAAAAAAATCAAAGACTCTGCAAAATGGCCTTTTCAAACAGGCAGATATAAAAGGTGTGCTCATGATACGTGATCTCTTCCAGCAAATTATATGACTGGAGGAAAATAGGCATTACTGATGTTAACAACCTCGTTATAAATTATAATATCCCTCCTCTTCAATTCACCCTGTGTTGATTTCCTCTTGTCGGTCAGCCCATCAAGTTAGGTCATTTCAGATCAACTGCAGTTCTATATTGACAGAGCCATAAAAACACAAGCGGCCTTGGAGCATTTTCATCTTGCCTATCCTTTTATGTAAGCTGGCGCTGGACTTTAGTCGAGGTCCGCATCCTGCTACGGTCTATTCCGTAGTACGGAGTTATTCGCTACAATATAACCAAATGTTTTGGAGGAGCGGTTAAGCATGAATTACGAACATAAAGTACAGAGGGAAGTTGCCGAGTGGGAGCGAAAAATGTTCAAACCGCCCGGTTGGCTCGAAAAAACATCGAAAACCATCGGCACTCGAATCAATCATTTGATTCCCCCGAAGATGCACAGCATCATGACCACCACCATCCGATCGATCGTGCGCACTGCACTGTTCGGTGCGGAATATACACCCGGCCGACCGGTGCAGCGCACTTTGGAACTGGAGCCTGCCGATCAAGAAGCGAAAGAGTTGTTTGCCCTGTACCAAAAAATCGCGGTTGCCGAAGGCGCTGGAACGGGAGCCGGTGGCATTATGTTTAGTATGGTAGACTTTCCGGCTTTAATTGCGATCAAAATGAAATTTTTGTTCGAGCTGGCGCATGTTTATGGTTATGACACCAAACACTTCTCCGAGCGGGTATTCATTCTCAAAGTATTTCAAATGACGTTTTCGGGGCCGGAGAACCGTGCAAGGTTATTGCATTCCATTAAGCATTGGCATATGGAAAAGGAACAGTGGCTCTCCGACGCCGAATACTCCCGGAATATGGACTGGGAGACATTTCAGATCGAGTACCGCGATGCCATTGACTTCCGGAAAATGTTACAGATGGTGCCTGGGATTGGCGCTTTCGCAGGCGCATGGGCAAATTACACCATTCTTGAAGAAGTGCGCGAGTTTGCCATGAACGCCTACCGCCTGCGTAGATTGCACGATCATTTTGAGGTTTGGGATTAATTCCTCTCATTTTCGCCATGTAGATCAATTTGTGGCTAACGTCTCTCTTTAGCGAGTTGCAGATAACCCCATTCGAGTTAGCCATAGCAAGGCAGCCGATCATTATGATTGGTTGCCTTCATTTTTTATCAAGATAGAGTGTTTTCCCGTTAACTTAATCTACTGTCAAGTGCCCAAAGGAGACTTTTTGAGGTAGATCTTTGTTCTTTAATCGTTCGTACGCTTCTAAAAGGTTAGGTACATTCTCTCTAGTGAGAATCAACCCGTTTATTGTGTTCTTAGTGACAACTAGTTCCTCTTCATTAAACGTAGAGAGCTCTGAAATGAAACATGGAATGGGTCTCTCAAACAACCCGGAAAGGGCACTGTTTATGGATGCCTTCTCTTCATCAGTTAGCTTTTCAAACAGAGACATAATCATATTGATGATTTCATTCATTACGTCCTCACACTCCCTCATCAAGATATGAATCTATTAATTATACTGAAAGCACGTGATGTGGTTTCATGAACAGATAAATAACGATAATTTTGCTTCATTTAGCTGTTTCAATAATGAGATTATAGAGAAGGCCTAAGGCATCATGATGTTTGAAACCATTCATGTTTTTTATGTAGACCTCTTTTTCTTCAGCCAATTCCCTAACACTCGTTATCAAGCTTTTAGAATCCAGCAGTTCCTCATGCAGAACCTTGCAATAACCCTCACGTTCGAAAGAGGCGGCATTTAAAAGCTGGTCCCCTCTGCTCTGTTGTTTAGTTAGAGGAATCAAAAGCATCGGTTTCTTCAGGAACAGGAATTCAAAAATCGAATTGGAGCCTGCCCTAGAAATAACGAAATCACAGTAAGCTAGTATATCGGGCAGCCCTTGATCAATGTATTCAAATTGTTTATAATCCGGATTCGATATCGAGGAGTCAAGGTTCCCTTTTCCACAAAGATGAATGATTCTAAATTGCTTTGTTAGCTCATTTAACGACTCCCGAAGTACTTCGTTAATTTTCCTGGCTCCTAAACTACCACCCATTACGAGAATAGTAGGCTTCGTCATTTTGGAAAATCCAACAAACTCACGACCTCGTTCTGCCTTGCCCTGTTTCATTTCTTCTCTAATAACCGGGCCTACATGATGGCCGTTATTATTTTTGAAGGCCGCAGCAGTCTCCGGAAAGGTGGTGCATATTACAGTTGAGAACCTGCTAGTTATCCTGTTGGCTAACCCTGGGGTCAAATCTGATTCGTGTACAATTACAGGTACTTTATTCAACCATGCTCCAATAACAACAGGGACGGATACAAAGCCGCCTTTGGAAAAGACTACGGCTGGTTTTAGTTTTTTTATCAGTTGATACGCTTGGACAACCCCTTTGACTACATGGAAGGGATCCTTTACGTTTTTCAAATCTACATATCGTCTAAGCTTGCCCGTTGAAATCGAGTGGTATTTTACATTAGGAATAGCGGTAATAAGTTGTCTCTCGATGCCATTTATTGAACCTATGTAATCCATTGACCAGCCTGCATCCATAAACTTTGGAATCAACGCAAGATTAACCGTTACATGCCCTGCCGAACCTCCGCCAGTGAAGAGAATCTTTTTCATTTATTCAGCCACCCAACCATGCTGTTTTTACTTACATTCATTATCATAATACTCTATTTAGCTTAAGGGTAGAATGCAATCCGCAAATCGGTTTTATTCACAAAACATAAAAAGACGCAATCCATGCTCTTGATAGAAAAAATATAACCTTCAATGTCAAAACAATGACGATTATCGTACAGGTGCAAATGGCGAAGATGTCAGCTCAACCTCAACATCCCCAAACCCTAATCTTCTTGGCAGAGCCGCCTCATCATAAAAGCAAAAAGAAACTGCGATGGACGCAGCTTCTTTTTGCTGATCTTTTTGCTGATCCAATCATATGAACCAGACACTTACATATGCACCGAATTGTTCTTGTGCTGCTGTGATGGAGAATCGATTGGAGTGTATTCCTTCTCCCAAAAGTCTGCATTTTTAATCCCCAGCTTGACAGGATCGAATACCGGATCCTTGCCCTCCTTCTTCTGCCGCTCGTAATCGCGAAGGATTTTCAACGCCGGCTTAGTCAATAACAGTATAGCTATAATATTCAGCCAGGCCATACTTCCTACGCCAATATCACCAAGTCCCCATGCCAAGTCGGCTGTTCTGATGCAGCCATAGAAGGTGACAATCAAAATAGCCGCTTTCAATACATATTCCATCCAAACCCGTCTGAATTTTTGGTTAATGTAGGCCAGATTCGTCTCCGCCATATAGTAATAAGCCATGATCGTCGTAAAGGCGAAAAAGAATAGCGCAATAGCAACAAACGCAGAGCCAAAGCCAGGAAGCAGCGTCTCAACTGCCCGTGTCGTATACACAGGCCCCGGTCCAACGTCTCCCAGATTATTCACAATAGCGCCGGCTCCTTCTGGCGTTACATTGTACATTCCGGTGATCAGAATCATGAATGCGGTAGCTGAACAGACGAATAAGGTATCGATATAGATCGAGAACGATTGGACTAGCCCTTGCTTGGCGGGATGTGACACTTCACTGGCCGCCGCTGCATGAGGAGCTGTCCCCTGTCCCGCTTCATTGGAATAAATGCCCCGTTTCACTCCCCAACTGATAGCTGCCCCCAAAATTCCACCGAAAGAGGCATTTGCACCGAAGGCGCTGGAGAAGATCAGGCTGATCATAGCTGGAAGCTCATTTATATTACTAATAACTATAATAAGTGCAATAATGATATAACCAACGGCCATAAAGGGTACAGCGACCTGGGCAACCATAGCAATGCGTTTAACGCCACCGAAAATAATCGCACCCAGAATCAGTACAAGCACCGCGCCGATGATGGCAGGGTTAATGTTAAAGGCCGATTCCATACTTACTGCAATACTATTGGCTTGCACTCCGGGAAGCAGCATCCCCGTTGCAATGACCGTTACAATCGCAAATAGGACTGCGTACCACTTCATATTCAAGCCTTTTTCGATGTAATATGCTGGTCCCCCGCGGTACTGACCATTTTGTTTGG
Organism: Paenibacillus sp. Cedars; assembly: GCF_003184205.1. Taxonomy (NCBI): domain Bacteria; kingdom Bacillati; phylum Bacillota; class Bacilli; order Caryophanales; family Paenibacillaceae; genus Paenibacillus; species Paenibacillus sp. Cedars. Next base: position 2,482,045 of record NZ_CP020866.1, on the reverse strand, counting down.
TTTTATAGACCTGACCGAGTGCAGCTTCAACAAATGCAGAGCCCGCACCCAGAAATGCAATCAACCACATCCAGAATACAGCTCCTGGTCCGCCATATGCGATTGCTGTTGCCACACCGGCGATATTTCCGACCCCAATTCTTCCGGCAAGAGCCATTGACAGCGCCTGAAATGATGATATGCCAGCTTCGGAACCTTTACCTTGAAACATCAGTTTGAGCATATCCTTGATGTGTCTAACTTGCAAAAATCGGGTTGCAATCGTAAAAAACAAGCCTGTTGCCAAACATAGATAAATCAAAGCGTTACTCCAGATAATTCCGTTTAGCCAATTGACTACGGTCTCCATCCTCTGCCTCCTAAGATTCAAATTCTGGTCTCATTAAGATAAATGAATATCATGTAGTGTAAACGCATGAGGTATATTCAAGGTCCCTCTTTAAACATCACCGCCTTGAATCAAAATCAATCGTCTTTAAATATCCAATTCAATGATAGGTTTCATTACATATTTATATGATTATGGATATTTTTCTACTATTATACTGATTAACGCCCACCAAATGTCAATATATATTTCATTATTTCTTCTCTAAAAGCTGATTTTTCTGAATTAATAAGAAAATAAGGATATTATCTATCATCTTAAGTGAGTATTATGAATCGATTAATGTTCCCATAAATGCTGGCGATGAGGTCCTCCTTAGAATACATACGGTAGGAATTGTGTACCCGAGATGGATACAACTCCGATACGGTCATAATACCGAAGCGTATCCTTCGGAATATTAGCAGCCGTGAAACCTCTTTAATAGAATATTGTTTTTCCATACAAAAAATAACATTGGAGTAAACTCCAATGTTATTACATTTTTTTACTTCAATTTTATTTGTAACCTATATATCCTAACTTTTCTTTTTGTCTAATCTGCGAACGGATCGCTTCCCCACCGGAATACTCTGGGCAAAACGAAATACATTTAACGGATCATACTTTTGTTTCACACGCTTCAAACGGGCAAAGTTCACGCCGTAATACGACTTCGGCCAATTCTTGATCCCCAGATCCGGGAAGTTCACATAGTCTCCTACTACATAGGGACGTAACGCTTTACGGAACCTTTTCACCCACTGAATATTCCGCTGCTGCTCTTTGTCATTCCTCCACCGCGCCGACAGTTCATAAACCGTTTCTGCCTTCCGATGAGGATAGGCTGTTGCAGTCGGAGATACCCTGCTTACCGCGCTGCCGGCACCCCCTAAACTTTGACACCACACGGTAGCATGCTTATTAGGTGCTTTCGAGAGGAAATCGCGAATCATCCGTACCCCTTCAGGAGGTAGAGTCTTATATCCGAAAGCCCCGGTTATTTTAAACTTCGGTTCCAAATTCAGATCTCCAGCGGCAAAAAATTGGGTCGCTTCAATAAAAGGTACCGTTCGCACCATCACTTTCACCGGAGTTCCTACTTGTAGCAAAGGTCGGATCAGTCGACGCAGCTCCTCTGCACCGCCCAGCAATTGCCCCGTCGAGACGATCGTCCCCACCTGCTTGGCAGCCACCTCGATGGTTGAGGTTAAGCGGTTTGTGACCGAAGGTGCCCAGCGCTGCCAAGCCGGAAATACCTTCTCCAGGTCGCGCCATTTCCAGGTTATGCTGTAGATGGAGACTGTCCGGATAGGCCGTACCCGAAACGTATAGCGGGTAGCAATGCCGAAGCTGCCTCCCCCGCCACCTCTTGATGCCCAGAAAAGATCGGAATTTTTTTTCTTATTCGCGATGATCGTCTTCGCCCCATACCTTCCCGAAGCTACAACCATCTTCACCTGTTTCAGGTTATCGCAGGTAAGTCCATATTTACGAGACAACAGTCCAATCCCGCCTCCCAGGGTAAGCCCTGCAACACCCACATCAGGTGCCGTCCCTGCCGGGAGCGCTACGCCCTTATCCCACAGCTTCCTGTATACACGGGCAAGCGGATTGCCTGTCTGCACGTGGGCCACCCTGTTCTTGCGATCCACCTTCACCTTATTCATTGCACTCACATCGATAACAATCCCGCCATTGATTGTCGAAAATCCTTCATAACTGTGCCGCCCGCTGCGCACTCGCAGACGTACGCCCCGTTCACGAGCCCATTTGACGGCATTGATCACATCCTGTGTTCGTCTGCAAAAAACGATGACCCGTGGAAACTTGGAAATGCGCCTGTTGTATTCCATTCTGGCCGCACGGTACGACGGGCTGCCCGGGACCACAACCCTTCCGGTCAACCTCGTACCTGCTTTTATTGGCTTCAGTGCCATTGAATCTCACCATCCTCGTACATGTAATAAACCGTTCTTATCTGCTTATTCCTATGTGGGGACACTTGACCCGGTAACGGCACCTGCCTTGTAAGGCGGGTTTGATTTTGGATTATATGATTAGGACAAGCCTTCGTTTCTCACAAAATCAAACAACGTGTTGTTTAACTATACGATTTTTATTATAATATCATGTAACAGTCAACCATGTTCGAATCGTTCCTGTGCCAGGTATCGGCACTATTTGTCTGTGTATACATTTTTTAAAAAGGAGTTGGCTTAAGAATGCGAGAACCGAGCAAAGATTTGCGAATTATTCGAACGAAAGAGTTCATCCGTGAAGCCTTGATTGATTTAATTGAGGAAAAAGGATTCGAAGCCATTACAGTTAAGGATATTACAACGAGGGCCAGAATTAATCGCGGAACCTTCTATGCGCATTATCAGGATAAATTTGATTTAATGGCCCGATGCCAAGAAGAGTTTATGGACAAAATGAGGGACATCGTTAAACAAAAAGTTACGGACGTTAATGTAGATGCAGATTCGAATGTACCCCCAACGCTGCCCCTTAATGTCATGGTTTCCATGTTTGAGTATTTGGATCAGAACCGAAAGTTTATGAGGGCCGTATCCGGTCCCAAAGGTGGCCTATCCTTCCAAACAAAAATGAAGGAGTTCTTGTGGAATACATTGTTTGTTAGAAAAGAGTTCCCTCTGGTAAAGCAAGAGAAATTGCTTGTTCCCAGCGAGTACTTAATTGCCTATTTGGTTTCGGCCCATATCGGTGTCATTGAGCAGTGGCTGAATGGCAACGGAACCGAATCTCCTGAAGAGATGGCTCGTATTCTTGCAACAATTACGGTGAAAGGTCCATTCACGGCGGCCGGATTGAAGAATTAGAGAATAGAGAAAACCCACTTTTTAGAATCTTCCACGCTGCTGGAATCTGCCTGAACGGCAACAACCTTTCCTCCCATTGCGGCGATTTTTGCCTCGACACGTGTCAGAGCCTTTTGTCCTCTGCCTGTCAGCACAACGAAGGCACCAGCCTTAACCATTCGTGTGACAATCGCCTCGCCAATTCCGCGGCTGCCGCCTGTAACTACTGCACACTTACCCTCTAGCGATAACATACGATCAAACGGTACAGGTGTAGGAATCGATAATGAAAAATCACTCATAAAAAGAACTCCCTTCATAATTAAATTCCAGAAGAGGCAAACCCGTATTAGGTTCCCCTATCCTCTCTGTTCATGTTACCCACTCTGTTCTCCTTGCATAGAAAAAAACCAACAACGCGTTGTTTTTATTAAACAACTTCTATTATAGAAATAGTTCACACATTTCAACAACGATCAGATATGCCCGGTGTGTTGGGTATCCAACAGCATTCGTAAATGTGCTAATTTTTTCAAGTTAATTTTGCTTAGAGACAACAAGAAGGGCACTCGACTCGAGTCCCCTTCTTGTTATTGGGTTATGACTGGCGGTGAAGCTCCAAAACTTTAATAGGATCTAGCAGCCAAGGAAACCCAGTAAGGCCTTCCACCAGCCAAAAGATTGCCGTATACTAGAAGTTTCATACAACACTCGCTCATTGTCCCCCAGCCAAACACGTAAATTTACTCCATCCGATTATGCCATAATCAAATGTGACCTCATCTCCACCGCCAGGTTACTTCCAAAAAGTAATTCTATCGGAACCTAATCGAACTGATTCATAACCTTCTTCTTTGGCTTTTCCTATAGAGATCATCATTACGGGAACATAGCGTTCTTCATCTAGATCAAATGCTTTTGCCAGTTGATCAACTTCGAAGCCCGCCATTGGATTCGTATCATACCCATGTGCACGAGCTATTAACATGAACTGCATCGCAAAAAGGCTGCTGTCGACTTTGGCAACTTCAACCTTCACTTCTTTTGGAAGTGTCGGAAACATGGACAGAATGGTTTCCAGCTGACGATCTCGTACTTCGGCTGGCATTTTCCCTTGCTCCACAGCTGTATTGTAAATATCCTCGGCATTCAAATAGCTTTGAGTATCGCCAAAAATTAATAACATGGCCGAGGAAGTATCGTTTTGTAATGTATTAAAACGTACAAGAGGTCTTAGTTTTTCTTTTCCTTCCGGAGTATCAACCACGATAACACGCCAAGGCTGCATATTTGCGGAGGATGGAGCCAAGCTGGCTTCCGTAATCATTTCGCTCATTTCTTCTCTCGATATTTTGATACTCTCATCATACTTGCGGACAGAACGTCGCCCCTTAACTACATTGGCAAAATCGTTATTCAGAATATGGTTAAACATCGAATCTCTCCTTTTGATAACATTCATTTTTTTGACATGGTGTATGTCGTTCGTTATCATAATCGTATTATGAACTATAAACCTAAGTTTATAGCAAGAGAGAGAAGGGGCCGCAATATGAAAATAAATGAGGTTTCAAAATTAACAGGTCTGCCTATATCAACATTGAGATTCTATGAACGCAAAAACCTGATCCCGGACAGGTTTGTTGCAAGAGATGAAAACAATTACCGTATTTATTCAGAAGAGATCGTTGAATTCCTCGATGATGTCAAGGTGCTCCTGTCCGTAGACTTTTCTATAGAAGAATTAAGTACGCTAGTTAATCAACAAATTGACTTGGCATACGAGGATAAGAAAATGATCGTTGAACAAAAAATCAAAGAAATCGAAGATATCCAGAAGCGATTAAGAAAGTCAAAGAAATTCTTGAACACTATCCTGGAAGGAAAAGCAAACTTTCAAACGAAGTGTTAAGAACTTCCCCACGCATGACGGATACGCCCTGCCTCCGCAATCATTCGGTTGATCAGTTCGGAAACGGTAGGGATATCTTCAATCAATCCAGTCACCTGCCCAGCCCAGCCGAACCCCTCCTCTTCATAACCGTCGTGAATCCAGCGTCGGTTTACCTGACCGCGAATCAAGTGTTGGATCTGCTCATAACCGGGTGTCCTTTGCTCGGTCTCAACAATATGCTGGGCAAAAGCATTGCGCAGCACCCTCCCCGGAGAACCGATGGACGCTTTAATGATCGTTGTGTCCGTCTCTGAGCTGCTGACCAGCGCCCGTTTATAGGATTCGGAGGCATGCACGCATTCCTGTGTGGCAATAAAACGAGTACCCATGACGATTCCTTCCGCGCCCAGAGCCTGAGCAGCCATCCAGCCTCGGCCGTCTCCAATTCCACCTGAAGCAATGACGGGGATTTGCACCGCATCCGCAATGCTGGGCAGCAGTACCATGGTGCCCACTCCGTCGCGTCCAAGATGCCCTCCACCTTCATTGCCCACAACAATGACTGCGGATGCGCCAAGCGCCTCCGCTTTTTGCGCCTGTCTGCGTGATGAGACAAGCACCAGTGTGATTATATCCGTTCTCCGCAGCTCATTCAGCATGTCAGTCGGGTTGCCTCCTGTAATGGATACCACCGAAACGTTCTCTTCCTTGATGACCTGCAGACGGTCTGCAAGATCCGCTCGCTGCATGCCCAGAGCAAGATTGACCCCGAACGGCTTGTCCGTTAAGGCATGAATCCGCTGAATTTCGCAGCGCAGGGAATTCGCATCAGGAAGACTCATAGCCGTAATCTGCCCAAGTCCGCCGGCATTGGATACGGCTGCTGCCAGATCGGCATAGCCAAGGTAAGCCAATCCCCCTTGAATGATAGGATACTGAATGTTCAGAAGATCCGTAAGACGTGTGCTCCATTCCATATCTATTATCCTCCTGTGAGCAGAAGCAGCACGAAGATGAAACCGATCGTGCATCCTCCTGCCCTAAAGTCCGTAGTCGTCAATCTCAATACTCGGTAAGAGCTCCTGCCCTTCCCGTTACCATAAGCTCTGGCGTCTATGGCCAGCGATAACTGCTCCGCGCGTTGAATGGTCGTCATGAAGAGCGGCACTACAATGGGAATATAGGCAAGCAGCCGCTTGGGCAGCTTGAGGGCGGTGATATCATATCCCCTTGCCTTTTGGGCGAGCATAATGCGTTCCAGTTCTTCCATAATGGTGGGAATAAAGCGTATGGCAATCACCACCATCAAGGAAATCTGTTCAACGGGTACATGTAATCTGGACAGCGGCGACAGCAGCTTTTCCAATCCCAGAGCCAATGCCAACGGCTTGGTGGTCAGGGTAAGGATTGAGGCAAGAAGGATCATCAAGCCGATACGCCAGACGACAACCGTTCCCGTCTCGATGCCTTCCGCTGTCAAAGATATGAACGACCAGGACCACAATATCGTTGTACCCGGAGTAAGAATGGCGTTATATGTCCAGGTAAACACTAAAATGAACCAGACCGGCTTTAATGTCCGCAAATACATCCATATGGATATATGAGACAGCCCCATGACGATAAGAACAAAAGCTGTGGCAGCAGCGTAATCGACCCAAGTCCGTAGTGCCAAAAAACTAACCATCATCAGAACCATGCCAAGCAGTTTCGTTCGAGGGTCCAATCGATGAATCAGGGAATCTTGTTCGATGAATTGTCCAAACAGTATATTTTTCTGCATATTTATTGCCCTCTAACTTCCCAGAACGGCAGCACCGCGTCCAGAATATCCTTCTCTCTGCAGCTGCTCACTCCGATGCTTCGGCCAGACAGCTCCTCCACCAATCTCATAAGCTGTACAGCTTCAGGCAGAGGAAGTCCTGCTTGCTCCAGAAGGTCGGATCGCTCAAAAAAAAGCGTATGGGTATCCTCATGTCCCAGAAGTTGCCCCTGATGGAACACCATGACCTCGTCCGAAAATTCGGCAACATCCTCCATCTGATGCGAGATGAACACGATCGTTCGGTTCTCTGCCTTCTGCCATGCCTGCAGCATGCGCAGGAGTGCAAACCTGCCCGCCGGGTCCAATCCAGCCGTCGGCTCATCCAGAATGAGCAGTCTCGGATTCATGAGCAGCACCGAGGCAAGAGCCACCCGCCGTTTTTGCCCACCACTTAATTGGAGGGGAACCCAAGGCAGCAGTTCCCTCCCCATACCCACCAATGGCAGGATCTGCTCGATAGCCTCTTCGATTCGCCCGGATGACCAACCCTGCATGCGAGGTGCGAATGCAAGTTCCTTGTATACGGTGCTTTCGAATATTTGATGCTCCGGATACTGGAATACAAAGCCGATGTCGGTTATAACGCTGCTATGTCCCTTGGCGTTCTTCGGGGTAGGGCTCTGATTAATGAAATACTCACCTTCGGATAACGGGAGCAGCCCCTTCAGTGCATGGGCGAAGGTAGACTTTCCGGCACCGCTCGGTCCAACAACCGAAATCCACTTCCCCTCCCCAAGGGTGCAGCTCACATCTCGCAGTGCAACCCGATCCGCGAAGCGTACACTTGCCTGATTCAACGCATAGACCATTGCGATCGGGTCCACTCCTTCCAATCCGGTATTAATGGAGCTGCCGGACCAGCTTTACTAAGCGATTGCCGGAGCCTTACGGCAAACGGCGCATGAAGTCCGTAATCGGCCAATGCCACCGTTTCAAACAGTACTGCCGGCGTTCCATCATACGCAATATGTCCTTCATGCAGCAGCAGAACACGTTCGGCATGCAGGACCTCATCCATGTGATGCGTGATGTGTACAATCGTCACACCCTGACGATGAAGCTCCTGCATGATCAGCAGCATCTGCTGTCTTCCCTCTGGATCAAGCATGGAGGTCGCCTCATCCAGAATGATCATGTCAGGCTGCATGGCAAGGACGGCTGCAATGGCAGCACGCTGCTTCTGTCCACCGGACAACTGATGCGGCATGGCTTCCGCTTCATTCTCCAATCCAACAGCCTTCAGAACCAGATTCAGGCGAGCATGCATTTCATCCCGCGGAATACGGAGGTTCTCCATGCCGAACACAATCTCATCCGTCACTGTTGTTGTAATGAACTGATCATCAGGATTTTGAAAAACGATGCCGATACGACGGTGAATACCTGCTGCCACTTCGGGCTCTGTGGTGTCCAGCTTGTTGAATTGGACGCTGCCCTTCTTCGGCAGCAGCAAGCCCTTCATTAACTTGGCCAGGGTGGATTTACCGGAACCATTCCCGCCGACGATGGCAAGAAACTCTCTCTTCTTCACGGCAAAGCTAATCTCATCAAGAACCGACTGTCCCTTACGATAATAAAATTGAACCTGATTCAACGTTAACATCTCCCGCCTCCTCTCCTGTTTCTCCAGCTGTCGAAAATGGCTGCTGCATCGCCGCTTTTGTGAATGATCGAGGGCTTCTGCCACAAGGTCACATCGGAGCCATTGACACCAAACGTCTCCCCTGTAAGATCCGTATCGGGCTGTTCCAGCAAAAGCTTCACGAAACACGCAACATCATCACTTTCACCTACCTTCCAGTGCTCGGGAAATGGCTCATTGCGCTGGGCATATTTTTCGGTCAAAAACTCGATTACAGGACGGGTCATATCGGTCAGGGCTACTGGCGCAATCGCATTGATGCGAATACGGTATCGCCGCAGTTCCTCTGACAGCGTCCATACCATGCCGAGCATGCCTGCCTTGGCTGCGCTGTAGTTCACTTGCCCCACGGAACCTTTCAATCCGGCTGTTGAGGTCATCAGTACAATGTCCCCTCCGTGTTCAGTCATGTGTGGCAGCACCCGCCGTATGCAATAAAAGGCGCCATTCAGGTGTACATCAATCACCGTATTCCATTCCTCATCGGTCATGTTCATACATTTACGGTCCCGCAAATTGCCTGCATTATGAATCAAAACATCGATGTTTCCATATTTCGTCACAATGGCGTTGACCATAGCTGTTACTTCATCAGGGTTGGCAACATCTGCACAATAACCCGATGCCTCTCCCCCATGCTGGCGGATGTCCTCCACTACACAATCGATGCCTGGCTGCCGGGTTCCATTAACAGCCACGCGGTAGCCGTGACGGGCCAATCGGAGAGCAAGACAACGCCCGATCCCTCTTGTGGCACCTGTAATCAAAACCGTTTTATTCAAAGATCATCCACCTTTCCGCCAACGGAAAACGAACCATTCGCCAGCGTTTCACCATTCTCCCCTGTCACGGTGACCTGAATCTCATGGTTTGCGCAATCATAATCAAATCGCGCCACCGTATCCGCCCATGCAGGCTTCATAAACCTCATTCGGGAAGACTTGATCCATTGCTCCGAGTGCTGGCTCAAATACATGGAATGGGCAATTCCCATGATGTACATGCCATGGGCAACAGGGCCTTTGAATCCGGCGGCCTTCGCCGCTTCGGGATCGGTGTGAAAGGCAGCCGCATCCCCGGAAGCAGCAGCGAACAGCCTGATCGCTTCCATTGTTATCTTTTTTTCCATGCGTGATCCTCCAGCGATATTAATACCGTCTCTGCACTCACAACCAGTTCTCCCTTGCATCTGCATTCCAGCAAGTGGGTATACAAGGTGAGCGCTCCACTGTGGCCCGTTTTCTGTTCCATTCGAGTGAGGGTCAGCACACAGTCGAGATGAGCGCCGGCTAAGAGCGGTTTCTCATAAGCAAACGACTGGCTGCCATGGATGAACGTACGCTCCTTGTCCAGCCACGGAACATCGGCTAAGGTCCAAAACGTAACCGGCATCGTAGGCGGAGCAAGCCATGTCCCATCGATCTTCTGCAAGGGAGTTTCAATGCTGTGCGCATACGCAAGAATCGCTTCTGGCGTAAGGTGATATGCAAATTCAAGCTTGTTCATTCGGCTGCCTCCACCAGAGTGGCAAGACCCATGCCTCCTCCAATTCCAAGCGCAGCCAATCCGCGTCGAAATGGCTGCCGTTGCATTTCGGCGCATAAACGCGTCATTAGAATTGCACCGGATGCTCCGTAAGGATGTCCCAAAGCAAGGGCTCCTCCGCCAGGATTGACCTTGTGCAACGGGATTTGAAGCTCCTGCAATGATGCAAGCACCTGGGAAGCGAAGGCCTCGTTGAATTCGATGACGTCCAGGTCATCCACCGTCAACTGCTGGCGACGTAACAGGCTGAGAATTGCCGGAACAGGGCCTATGCCCAGCACATGCGGATCGACTCCGGCCACCCTTGCATCCACGATGCGCAGCACGGGCCGAAGGTTCAGCTCCCTGCATTTGTCTCGGGACATCATGAGCACAAGCGCCGCCCCATCATTCATGGGGCATGCATTGCCAGCCGTCACGGTGCCGTTATCGGCAAACACAGGCTTCAGCCGCTGCAGCTTTTCGAGACTTGTATCCGCTCTCGGACATTCATCTGTATCTACCAAGCACCCCTGTACTTCAAGTGGAATGATCTCCTGCTGGAATCGCCCGGTTTGCCGGGAGCGAACAGCCTTTTCATGACTGTCCAGCGCATAACGATCCTGCGCTGCTCTGGATATCCCGTAGGCATGGGCCACGTTTTCTGCGGCCACCCCCATGTCCGGATCACCATAAGCGCTCGGCGTAAAACGGGCACGCGTATACAGCTCAGGCGTCCCCGTCAGCGTCTTCGGCTTGAACATTCTCCAGGGTGCCCGACTCGTGCTCTCCACACCTCCAGCCAGATATATCTCGCCTGCACCGCTCTGAATGAGCCTCGCAGCCATATTGATGGCCTCCAGCCCCGAACCGCATTGACGGTCAATGGTTACGCCGGGCACCGTGACGGGAAGACCGGCCTCAAGGGCGGCCACGCGGCCGATGTTACCGCCCGGTCCAACCACATTTCCGATCACCACATCATCTATCATGTGATGCGGAACGTTGGTTTCCGCTAAGATGTGGCGAATCAGGGGTGCCAGCAGAGCCTCCGGCTCCAGCGAGCTTAATGCTCCGCCAATGCGGCCAATCGGTGTACGTTTTGCCATCACAATGACTGCATCTGTCACAGGATCACCCTTTCCACATTATCCTTCATCACTTTGCGGGCAATTTTCCCGCTGCTCGTATACTGGAACCGATCGATGTCGATGAGTTCTTTGGGTATCTTATAGCTGGCCAGAAACTTCAGACAAAACTGCTTGACCTCATCCAGTGTCCACTGGCGCTCGCCAGCCTGCCACTGAATCAGAGCGGTTACCTGCTCCCCCCATCGATCATTCGGTTTGCCGAATACCATAACCTCCTGTACGGACGGAATTCGCCCAAGCACAGCCTCCACTTCTTCCGGGAATACCTTCAAGCCGCCGCTTTTAATCATATTCTGGGAACGTCCTGCGAGATAAAGATCGTTGTTCAGATCGACATACACGTAGTCGCCTGTCTGAAGCCAGCCATCGCGAAAAACATCAATTGTATCTTCATGAAGCTGATAGTAACCCGTGAACATCATCTCGCTGCGAATGTACAACTGGCCGATCTCACCCACAGGCACCTCCCGAAAAAACTCGTCTCGAATCGATATCTGCACACCGTCAAACGGTCTTCCGAGAGAACCGGGCTTGTCTTCTTTGCCTACATCTATGTAACTGATATAACTCGCTTCCGAAGAGCCATAATATTCATACAATTGGGTATCGGGAAACATCTCGCGACACCGTTGTTTGGATGACTCGGACCATGCACCTCCTGAACTGATCATCGCCTGAATGGATACTTTGCCCGAATCCACTGCAGCGTATTGTAACAAGGAATCAATCATCGTTGGTACGACAAATAAAGTCATATCGGGTACTTTGGAGCACAGGTTCAGGACCTCACGGGCAGCAAACTGCTCCAGAATATGAAAGGTCGCCCCGCTGTAGAGCGACTGCATAAGAGCAAATAGGGACAAGGAATGCACAAACGGACCTGGAGCAAGCACCTGCTCCATCCGGTCTAATTGGAAGGCCTCGCCCGTTGCTTCAAAGCTTCCAAGCCAGGAGACATGGGTGCGCATATAACCCCTGGGGCGACCGGTTGTTCCTGAAGTATAGCCGATAAACAGCAACTCGTTAGTTTGATCCGCATCTCCTGCTGGCTGAAATGACGACAGCCATGTATCGTAGGTTCCCGGGTGTTCATGTTCAGCAAAAGTTAAACACGGAATGGCAGCGTGCTGTTCGTTTATTTTTTCCACATAACGTCTCTCACCAACGATGACCCGAGGCTTGCACTGCTGGATCACCCTTTGCAATTCGGCAACACTCCATTTCGGGTCAAGCAGCACAGGCACGCATCCTGCATACACTGCACCCAGAAATACCTCGACAAACTCGATACGGTTCGCGGACAGCATAGCCATCTTGTCATGCACATAGCCAGACTGCCGGAACCCTTGTGCAATGCGTTTGACCCGCTCTATAAGACTCGCATAGGTAAGCTGTTTCCTACCGTCGGAGATGGCAATTCGACCGGGTGCCTCTGCTGCACGGTTTAGGATGGGCTGTATCAGATTCATTTGTTATCACGCCTATATGTCAGATTTTCCTTCGCGTTTCCGCTTCTTGCAGCGTCGTATAGAGTCAGGAATTGTGTATCTTCTCTTCGATCGGACTGATGGCTTTAAGCTGCATGGCAACGATGGCTGCAATAATAGCTTTGATCAAGTCTCCCGGAAGATATGATAGGGCACCAAGCAGTCCTGCCCAGATGGACGTATTGGTAATCAGCGCCATAACCGGAGCGCCAATCAAGCTCACAAGAATCACGCCGAACACGATATTGATGAGGAGCAGCTTCCATGTCTTGACTTGCGGCCATATCTTCTCCGAAGCCCATCCAATGCAAAAGGCTGCGATCGGCCAGCTAAATATGTATCCTGCTGAGGGTCCAACCAGAACGGCGAGACCACCTCGACCGCCTGCCAATACAGGCAGGCCAATCGCTGCCAGAATGATGAAGATGATGAGACTGAACGCTGCCATGCGTTTGCCCAGGAAGCATCCTGCCAGCATGACGCCCAGGGTCTGTGCCGTGATCGGGACAGGTATGAAAGCTAGAGGAAGTGGCGGAATCAGACCCAATACCGCAATGAATGCAGCGAATAATGCAGCATATACGAGTTCTTTTGTTTTCAAAGTAGTAACCTCCATCGGGAACCAATAACAAGATATTTGATTAGCGTCGACGTCTAATGAATTGAATTATAATGTGCAAGTTTCTAATTGTAAACATAAAAACTATTGTTTTTGGTTGACAATGAAAACAATGCTGAAGCAACGAGGATGCTACTAATAGTGGCAACGGTAGTTGGTTGCTGCTTGTTCGGCTGGAGTTGTGGTTGACGTAGATATGATTTGAGCCGTAGAGGCAAACACTTGATTGCCAAACGTATGGTCACTATGCCAATGCGTGTTGATTACGTAGGAAGCTGTTCTTCCCGTGAGAAACTCTGCGGCTGCCTGCAAATCCTCGGCAGCCTCTATTGTCGTGAATGTGTCCACAACTAGCGTAGAATCACCCAGATCAATGATTGCTGCATTGCCTAATGAGCCCGTACCGGGAACTGAAATCACTGCAAATACGCCCTCAGCAACATCATTCAGCACGAAATGTTTGGAGCCTTTGAACACGACTGTCTCGCTCTTCATGGATACCTCTCCCTTCTCGAATCAAGTCGATTATATACTATTTCATGATCGTCCGAAGAGAAGATTTTTTCTACAAAAGCATAGCTGCTTGGCATCGATTATTTCATAGCTACAAGAATAATACTAGCAAGCAATCCTGAGAGCAAAAAATAGCTTCCGCTGACAAGTCCGTATACAAGCGGCCGTGGGATGTTAGGATTTATCCCCGTATTGATGGTGGTTGAGGCTAATAAGCCTAGTCCAACGATTCCACCAAAAACAATAGCGTCAACATAAGATTCGATCTCGAAAGCATAGATCAGAATCGCCATTGCGATAGTAGTTACCAGTCCACATATCAAGGGTCCCAGAATATAAATAGGAGCCGGTTTTACTTTTGACGAACCCTCCTTGCCTAATGCCAGAGCATACGCCTTCCCAAATAAAACAGTAAACCAAACGCCGCCCAGCAAAGAAAGAGACAATGTAGCGAGCACGATCGAAATCCAATTTAAATTCTGCATGACGTTAAACATATAGTTCCTCCAATGATAAATAACCTCTTATTCTTTCATTTGTTAGCTTATTTAGCGGACTCCTCTACTTCATGAGATCTCGCAGGCTGCCGGTACCAGTAAAGAGAATAATCGTTCATGATAGACGCATGGCCCAGCTGACGCAGCATAGTCGAAATATTGCCCCGGTGGTAGGTGCCGTGGTTGACCGCTTGAATCACAATTTCCGATAATCGCGTGCTGCGCGTTCCGGCGTAGGGATTGTCGAGCACAATGCTTTGCTCCAAGTCGTTTTGGCTTCGGAACCATGCTCTGTATTCTTCGGCTAACTCACGAAAGGCAATTGCGAATTCATCGACAACGTACCCAAGGATTTCTTGTTGCAGCGGAAGGCAGGCTTCCAGCGCTTGGGGCATACTGGTTCCACTCAGAACCTGAAGCCAGCACTTGTCGAGCGCATAGACATGCGCGAACACTTCGCCAATGGTGGAAAACGAGGTGTTTACTTCTTGCTGCAGCACCGAGGACGGCAGTTCCTTGATTCTTCCCAAGAGGGTTTGAATAGCCCATGCGTGATAGTCGAACATTTCTACTGGATGACTTGTCATTCGTATCGTCTCCTTTGACGTGCAATGAATTTGGTTGTTGTATCTGTTGTTATAATAAAAAAAGTAATATGACAACGGTCTGTCATACTACTTCATAAAGTTCGAGCGTACTTTTCTCGTATCGCTTTACGGGTTCTCGTAGTTATTCAACGGCATGCCTACATATTCGCGGAAAGAGCGGATCCGATCTCCCTCGAACTCGAAGATAATCGTAAGTTCGTTGGAGAAAGGCCGCCCATTGAGGGGACCTTCCGAGCGAAATACCACCATTCCGTGATCTTGATCCTCAAGCAAGAGGAGCGGAGTGAGCAACATCTGAAACACCGAGCGCTCGAATCTGATCAATTCCTCGAACCGCTCTTTGCCTTGCTGCTTGTGATTCCATCCCTCCAGCGGAAGCGGGACGAAGAAATGAAAACCTTCTGCAACCTTCTTCAGAAAATTCTCGGTATTCCCTGTTTCTAAAGCCTGCCTGAAGGCATCAAAACATTCGCTGGTTCGAGATGTGACTGCGTCTAGGGATTTTTCCATGACTACCCTCCTCATTATGGTTATTCGTCGATTAATTGAGTCTCAAGTTTTCCTTACGTCTTTTATCTCTCGGCATTCAAACTTTAATTAGCACGAAACCACCTTTAGCTGACTCGATATCGTTCCCAGGTGAATAGATTCATGAATCAGGGCGAAGTTAAACAGCTCGCCGGCGGTGTTGAATTCAAACGGTCCAAAGGCATATGGTGTTGAAAGCTCCTTCTCCAGCAATTCAGGGGTCAATTCAGATAGTCGGGAAAGCTGTGCCTTCAACATCTCGACCAGTTCCTCCTTCGATGGAGGAGCAGACGTCCAATCCGAGGGCTTGGTTCCAGAGCTAAACAGCGTAACATATGAGTCCGGTATAACCGATGGAAAGCCGAGGCTTAGGATAGAATACTGATCCATCCAATAAATGATATGACCGACATTCCAACGAATTGTATTGTTAAACCCTGCCGCTTGGATGTCGAACAACTCCTCGGGGATCGTTTGCACCTGCTGCAGCACCACTTGGCGTACTATTTTTGCAGTGCTGATGATCATTCCAGACATATTCGTTTCCTCCTTTGTTATGGGAACCGCTTGATATGTCCCCAGTATAGGTCCTATGCAACACTTCATCAATGCAGTCGACATTACCGGAACGTTAAGTATAAGTTAACGATAAATCGTTGACAGGATCAGGAAGATGGCGTAACAATAAGCATTGAACATGTATCCAGCGATGTCATGGAAAGCAGGTGTGAGTTATGGAGTTAAAGCAGCTACAGTATTTTATGGCCATATGCGAGGAGCTTCACTTCACGAGAGCGGCTGATAAAATGGGAGTCAGCGCACCCAACATCAGCCAGCAAATAAGGAGATTGGAAGAAGAATTAGGGGTTCTGTTGTTCGATCGCGTGGGCAAAACCATTGTCCTTACAGATGCCGGAGCGATTCTTCGTGAGCATGGTGCAGCTGTGTTCACGCATCTGCAGCAAGCGAGCGACGCCATTGCTGACCTGAAGCAGATGCAAGGCGGATCGCTATCCATCGGCGTCTTGCCCGGCGATGCGGATCTCATGTTTAATGCCTTGCTGCTGAACTTCCATCAGACCTACCCGACCATCTCGCTGTCTCTTCTGGAAACGACAAAAGTAACAGAACAGGTTCTGGATCGGAGCATCGATGTCGGCGTAACCATCGGCCCCGTTGTGGATGAACGTCTCACGTCAATCCCCTTGTTCCATGAGGAGTTTTCACTGGCGGTAAGCAGGCATGATCCTCTTGCCACAGAGAACTTCATTGCCTTGAACAGACTGCATACCTTGAAGATGGTTATGTTCCCACCCGACCATCAATGCCGCAAGCTGATCGATGGCTTTTGCATAAACAACGGGTTTACTCTGCAGCCGCATATGGTGACAACAACGTTGTCCTCCCTCATCCAGATGGTACAGAGCGGAGTTGGCGCTTGTGTGCTGCCTCGGCTTCTACTGGATAATCTTCAACATCCAGATATAAAAGTCGTGCACCTGAAGAATCCTACGCCTTCTCAGGACATTTGTCTGATCTACCGGAGCGATAGATATGTCGGATACGCCATGCGCACGTTCATCAAGGCTTTGAAAGCTTATATCGAGACAGCCATCCACCACTCGAAGTCTTCATGATATCCTGTTGCAAAGGTTGATATTACGGGTCTGTTGACCCAATACGGGAATGGTAGAACTCAGTTGTGAACGGACTTTGGAGTGTTGTTGGTTTCATTGAGGCTTCGCCGCCGTACTGATCGTTGGCGGGAATAGTAGAGCATGATAGTAATGCTCGCGGACAGGAAGACGATTTGCATCAGAGTGCGTGGAAATATTGCATCTTCCGGTTTGGGCGCGAGGCCTGAGAGGGCGTAGTGAATATTTGCAGGGAACATGATAAGCAGCAGAAGCGAGAGTCCCCCAGCGGCCCAGGGTACAGTCGGCAGCCATAGAACACCTATAGCTCCTGCCCACTCCAGCAATCCGGTAAGTGTCACGATAAACCCGGGATTGGGCAGAAAAGGCGGCACCATGCTGATGAGCTCTTCCCGCATCCATACGAAATGAACCGTGCCTGTTAACATAAACATGGCTGCGACTCCGCCCCGAAGCGCAACTGGCCAAGGACGCAGTCGCTTCACCCCCGCAGCACCCGCCACAAGAATGACCATGGTGACACCAATAAGAACGATTAGTGGTTCCATATGGTTTAGTAAACCTCCTCCATTAGGAATCATCCGAAGAATGACAGCCTCTCAACAATCTAATTTATGAATTCATTATAAATACCGACCATCGGTTTGTAAATAGTGAAAATAAAGTCGCTCATTCTGTTCTGCCACTTCTTAAGGGAATATGTAACATTATCCTAATGAAGGCTTTTTCCCAACTGATGTACTTAGCTCTTCATAATTCAAATTTATGGAATCTATAAAAGGGAAAAGCCCCCAAAGGGGCTTTCGCTGTCTAATATATCCGTACTTACATCGAAGTCAATCTCTGTACAAAATCGCGGAAATCCTTGACCCAGACTTCCGGAGCCTCCCAGGCTGTATAATGACCGCCCTTTTCTAAATCTGAAAAATGAATAAGGTTTGTTTTCCGTGCCGCCCATTCCTTCGGAAGAGGAGCATCCCATGGACAGTGTGCCACACCTGCTGGAACTTCACTTTTCCCGTATGATTCTTTAGAATGTGCTGCCTGCGATTCTGCATAATAAATGCGCATGGAAGAGCCAATCGTCTCGGTTACCCAATAGATCATAATATTAGTTAGGAGCTCGTCACGGCTAAACCGTTCTTCAATCTCCTCCCCCGTCGAGGACATCGTAATACTGCCCATAATCCATGCCGCCAAACCAACGGGCGAGTCATTAAACCCATAGGACAAACTTTGTGGTTTCGTGGATTGGATCATATTGAATGCGCCTTCCTTCATCCACCATCCCTGAATAAAAGCCGCAAATTCCTGTTCCGGAGGAGTCAGACTCGCAAAATCCGTGTTGTGGTCGGGATAACCGACATCCGTCAAGTGCATACCTAGAAGAGCCTCTGGGTGACGATTGGCTAAAGACAAACTCACAATTGAGCCCATATCGCCGCCCGCAGAGATAAACTGGGTATATCCGAGTTTAGCAGTCATTAAGGTGGCGAACAGATCTGCGATTTGATCAAAGGGCAGAGAATTCCGCTCGGAAAATCCCGTACCTGGAATCGAAGGAACAACGACGTGAAAATTTTCTTTTAACACTGGAATCACTTTATGGTATCGGTAAAATGAATCCGGCCAACCATGTATCAGCAGGATGGGAATTGAATCCGGATTTGAGCTTGGCTCATGAATAAAGTGCAGTTTCGTGCCCTCGATTTCGGTTGTAAAATGGTTATATGCATTCAGTTCCTCTTCATTCTTTCTCCAATCGTATTGATATTGCCAATACTCTACAAAGTCTTTCAAATAATCAAGATTACTCCCCATCCTCCAGCCCGCATTCTCTGCTTGATCGGGCCATCTCGTCTTAGCCAATCGGTTCTGCAAGTCATCCAAGATGTCCTGAGAAACATGGATTTGAAAGGGTTGTATCTCGGAATTGAAGTTATCGCCAAATGAACTGTTCAACAATAAAACCTCCATCACTTTTTAATAGTCGGTGTCTGGTCATGGAGTATTTTTAAATTGCGTTATAAACGGCCCGGATTGCACTAAGCCAGCGTTAATAGCTTCCCACAGATATAAGGATGCAATCGTAGAATAAGGCTTCCACTCTGCTTGTTTCCGGTGCAATGGAGAGCGGCCTTCGCTTGCTTCAGCTGCATACAACCATTCCGAAGCACGTTTAAGGCCATGATCGCCGAAAGATAGGACATCTTGTCTTCCCAAGTGAAAAATGAGGAACATCTCCGCGGTCCACCGACCGATTCCCTTCACCAGGGTCAACTGACGAACGACCTCATCATCATCCAGATCGGCTAACGATGGAAAATGAAGCGCTCCCAACTTCGTTTGTTCCGCAGCGTTTCGAATATAGCCTAGCTTATTCCACGATAATCCCGCTGAGCGCAAGCTCTCTTCTGCTGCAGCTAGGATAGCGTCAGCTGTAATTGTGCCGCAAACTTGTTCTACTCTGAGAAAGATGGTTCTGGCAGCTTTAATCGAAAGCTGTTGACCAATCAACGTTCTCGTTATGTAGGTGAAGCCATCCGGCTCATAGGGGACCTGGATGTGACCGATCCGTTGGACCAACTCTCCGAGCAGAGGGTCAGCCATGCACAATTGCCGCACATGAGGATGGTCTGGATGGACATCGAAGAGATATTGCAATTCAATCATCCTTTCTTACTGCTCCCCGGCAACATCTGGAGGAGCCGCGAATCTCTTGGAGAAGATTCTACATAGCCCTTAGTAACAATATGAGCAGAGACACACACACAAGCACGAGAATGAATAACGTCACCCATTTAACATGCTGTTTTCGGTAAAGGGCAAGGATGGCCTCAACCAACGTAACTGCGGTCAAGCTCCATAGTACGGCCTCGGTAATCGGAAACAGAAGAACGAACCATAGAAGCGAAGCAGCAGCAGCCTGGATAACCACACTTCCAATCAACAGCCCCCATAAAGGGAGCACCTTCGCTTTGGTTGGTTTACGGGTCCAGTAAGCCCACACCAGATAACCTCCAATCAGTGCATAAACACCCCACCGCTCGAACCATAAAAAACCTACTGGCGACACCTCGCTTTCCTTGTCCAACAATATAATGACATCACAACGCCTGTTGTATTGTAGAGTATACTTCTATTGCCATGCCGCAGAAACGTTTGTTTTCCGACTCTGTACCCGTACAGATGATGTCCGGATGGCCAAGCAGTATTCCGAGATCTCTGTCCTGAATCCACAACAATGACGATCCAGCTTACCCGCCCTGTTAAATAAATTTAACTTGAGGCGTTGTGTTGATGAGCTCTTTCATCACGCGAGCTATGGTTTGTACACCCGACTCGATATACGCCTCCTCCACCTGCGATACACTCAAGCGAATGACCGAATCTTGTACAAAATCGGACAAATACATTTTTCGGGCGTCATCTACATGTACGTTTTCCTGCTTCAAATGCTCGATGAACGTCTTGGCTTTTAACGGATTCGGCAATCGAATCGTCGAATAGAATCCCGAAAGCGAACCCGAATAGGCGGCGCTTGGCGGCAGCAGTTCCTGATAGGCTTTTTGCAGTAAAGCTGCTTTTCTGGTGTAGATCGATCTCATGCGCTGAATATGAGCCTTGAACATGCCGCTCTTCAAATAGATTTCCAGTGCACCTTGCGTCAGAACCGGTGTATGCAAATCCGAAGCGAACTTCGCGCTTAAGAATGAATCTCGTATGAATTCCGGAATTACCGCAAGCCCCAATCTTAAACCGGGCAGCATCACTTTGGAGAAACTCTTGATATAGATGACCCTTCCTGACGGATCGTAAGCGAACATTGGGTCCTGCTGCATGTCGGGGTCCAGGTCGCCCAGGTAATCGTCTTCGATGATATAAACGTCGTATATTTGTGCCAGCTCCACGATTTTCCGTCGCTCCTTGTTCGAGTAGCTGTAGCCGGTCGGATTATGATATCGGGTCACGGTGTAGAAAAATTTAATGTCATTCCATTTGAACAGATGCTCCAGCCGGTCCATGTCGAGTCCATTCGCCGTAATCTCAATTCCGTATGCCGTGGCCTGCTGATATTTAATCGATTCGATCATACTCAGATGCGTAGGCTGTTCGACGCAGATGTTCTTTTTGTTATTGGGGAACGGGAGTGAAATCAATAGATGAATAGCTTGCTGGGATCCGGATACAACGCAGACTCGTTCGGGTACGGTAAACACCTGCAGTTCCCGCAGATGACGTGCCAGTTCCACTCGCAGTGAAGGCAGCCCCTGGATCTCGGAGTAGGTGAACATCTCCTCTTTATACACTTCGATGGCTTGATTGATGCAGTGCTGGTAATCCCGGTAAGGCATGGCTTTCTTGTCTGGACCAGCCGAGAGAAAATCAATGACTCCTGTGTTAGCCGCACCTGAATGGCGGGAGGGAACCTGCTCCACGACATAATAACCGCTCTTCGAGACGGAATAGATTTTATGTTTCTTCTCTAATTCGGAATACGCTTTGATGATGGTATTGACACTGCAATCGAGCCGCTTGGCCAGCGACCGAATGGAGGGCAGCTTCTTGCCCGGTTTTAACTCTCCGGTGTCCATTAGCATTTCAATATGCAACATGACCTCTGCATAGATCATAAGTGTCCCCCTCTTCTCTTCTTCAATCTGTACAGGCACAAACCGTAGATAACAAGATTTACTTGCCGTACCTGTATCCATAGACTAATAGTATCAAAATGCATTTGATGCTGGGAAATGATTCTGTTCGATGGCCATTGAAACCCTTCCCGAAAAAATGGATGTGCAGGAGTGATGCAGACGTGTTACAGATGAAAAAGTTACGCCGTTTATCCCATTTGATGGTTGTACTCGTTACGCTTGTTGGTTTGTTTGCCTATTCGCCGAGTGCTGATGCCAAGCCTGGCGTCCGCCCGCTTGAATTGCAGCACATATTTCACGACACTCAAGGAACACTTGTCCTCAAGAACTTGAAGACCGATCAAGTCTATCAATTCAATCCCGGGAGAAGCCAACAGCGGTTTACGCCGGAATCAAGCTTCAAAGTGGCAAATGCCCTCATTGGACTGGAAGTAAAGGCGGTTGCCGACGAATATGATGTGAAGAGATGGGACGGTATCGTAAGAGATTTTCCGGTCTGGAACCGGGATCATTCGCTCGCTTCGGCTATGAGGGATTCAGCCATTTGGTATTATCAAGCCATGGCTCGCGATGTCGGCCAAGTTCCGATGCAGCACTACCTGAATCGAATCAACTATGGAAACCGTGACATCTCGGGAGGAATCGATACATTCTGGCTGGACAGCAGCTTGAAGATTTCGGCCATAGAACAGGCGGATTTTATCGAGCGGCTGGTTGAGGAGGATCTGCCTTTTCAGAAGAAAACGATGAAGACCGTCAAACGGATCATGATTGATGACGAACAAGACGAGTATACGATTCATGGAAAAACAGGCTCAAGGCTCTCCGATATGGGGCTTGGCTGGTATGTGGGTTATGTCGAGACGGATAGGAACACGTGGGTTTTCGCTACCAATGTGGCCGAGAGCGGTGCAACCGCCAAACAATTGACGCTAGAGACGCTGAAAACAATGAAGATTCTGAAGGATTAAGGGAAAAAGCAAACGTTTTTTGAGCGCAACGGCAAATGCTTTGGCAGGACTGTATATGGAGGGGGCGACACGCCCCTTCCGTGCTCACCTATGTGCAATATTAATATAAAACGCCTACCCTCGGGTAGGCGTCACTTGACTTTTCACACTTGTGTGATCAATCTCTTGTGTACATGTTCTGATCCTGCAATCGAATCAGCACCTTGCCATAACGGCCGCTCTGCTGGACAGTCACTTTACCGGATGGATACGCCTGATCCAAATAGTCTGCTACGATTTTCCGATTCCGATCATCTGCAGGCAGATCGTGTCTGCGCAGCCATACCATCATTTCCTGTAACGCCTCATCCCTGGAGTATTCCATCGTTTTTGTTTCCCGGGTAATAAGGGATTCGTAGGCGTAACCTTTGAGATAGAGCAGATGAAGCAAATACCCCATTTCCGTATGTTTTGTTCTGAAGGACTGCCCGGTGACAAGTGGCCAAATTTCGTGAATCAAACTGAGCTCCGTGGAACCAACCGGCATGCTGATGTAACAATACTGACTGGCACAATCGAGTATCTTCTCCACGCTCCCCCAATCCAGAATGACAGGACACATGGAGACAAATACGAGATCGAAGGCTTGGCTCCAGCCTCTCTCCTGCACGTCAATATCTTCAAACCGTTCGGGAATGATCTTCACTTTGTCATCGGGGAACTTGGCGAAATTTTCTGTCAGCAGTTCCACCAAGGGAATGGAGGACTCTACCGCGGTTACATGAGCACCCCGCTCCGCAAACGGCACCGAGAACACTCCCGAGGCAGCTCCAATATCCAGCACAGAAGCGTTCTCGAATTGGACGCCTTGCCCCTCAAGCCAGTTCATGATTCGCTTGGTTCTCTTCCTTCCCTCTTCATTAAACGACTGCTCGTTGAACGTCCTGGCCTTATGATCAAAGTCTCTGGATGGCTCGATTCCGGCCCTTTTCATTTTTTCCAAGATGGCAGCTCCACGGTCTTTCCATTCTTTTTCCCAAGTGGCTTCGTTAAAAAAATGATTCATGTTTGTTCCTCATTTCGATAGATTTATTTTGCTACGAAGACTGACAAATATTTTATTGTGGATCTATATTATCCATAATAAAAGCACAAGAAGTGTATTACTTCTTGTTTTGAGCATGGTTACAATGCTTGGACGCCTCATCAAGTACATACTGTATCGTATACTCCCGCAAATATTGGTGCATATGCTGTTCGGCGCCAAGCATCACTTTTTCAACCAAGCATCCGTTCTTTCTTGGACGTATCGAATCCCCTTGATCATCCTCGACTTCTGCTAACACCTCATGCTGCCGCGAACTGGTATTCGAGCATTCGAACAAATGCTGTCTTCCTTCAATCACTTGAATAACATCCAGAAAAGTAATCTGTTCAGGCGACTTTGCAAGTTCATAACCGCCATTTACCCCTGGCACAGCGCGTACAATTCCATCCTGCCTCAGCTTGGACATGATCTTGGATAAGTAGGTTTCCGAAACGCCAAGCGTCGCAGATAATTCCTTGATTCCGATATTGTTATTGCGCTCCGAGAGCCCCAAATGAATTAAGGCGTGGAGTGCATAATCTGTGCTTTTGGAAAACTGCATGTTTCACTACTCCCTTCATCGGATCTTCATTACAGACCCGCAATGTCCATAATATATGATTGGGCTCCGATTTGCAAATATATTTGTTCTCCTCTCCCCGATTGCATGCTAATTTTTATCTTTGAGACAAGATTGCCTTATGTCATGCCGGTACCGTGCGACAGTACGGTGCGGTTTGGGTCATATGCCTTCCTCGTCGGCCGATGGGCCGTAAAGTCCCGGTACCGGAATATCTAGTAACCGATAATAAACGCCGAGCTGCGCCCGGTGATGGACCATGTGGCTTAATCCGAAGGTGCGAAGCGCGATTGCCCGCGGTTGACGCAGGATGATATGGTCACCATTGCGCAAGATCCATTCCTCGCCAAGGGATTTCTCGTCGCATTCGGCTAACAGCTGCTCAAGCTTGATGACGTTTGCGTCGAATTGCTCCAGCACGTCTTTGCGGCTCTCCAGAGGCTTCAGCCGAAGCGGTGTGGTCGAAAGATCGAATTCCAGATAAAGAAAAATCGTGATTTGCCAGTTCAGCAGATTGATCAGGTGCGTGGCAAGCCCGCCAAGCGTCATCGACTTCGCGTGAGGCCTCCAACGCATATGCTCCTCGGGTAACCGATCAAGGATGCGCCGCGTAGCAGCCAGCTCATTAATGGCGTCTCCGACTATCAGTTCTTTTACCATATACTACCTCTCCTCCTTTATATGGATAGCATACTATAATAATCCTATTGAAGTAAAAAGCTTGTCTTACGCCGTTGTAGCAATTTTCTTTCTATGGGGAAACATGTCCAATATGCGATGCATTGACAACCGATAAAGCCCATGCTACATTCTAATCATAGTAAACTAGTCTGATTAATAAGATTAACATTTACGGAAAATGAGGTGTTCCTGATGAAAGAAATTCCGCTTCCGCTTGTAAAAGCGAACCAAATCGGAATCGTGCTGTTCGTTCTTTTATCATTCGTGTTTCAACAACCCTGGTTTATTTACATTCTATTCCTGATACAGGTAATTCCTTTACTGGCAGGTGCCAAGGGCAATCTGTTCATTCAGCTGGCCAAGGCTGTTATTGGCAGAGAAAGGCTGAAGAAATCGGAAGGGCAGGCCGAGGAACTGGCTCGATTCAATCAATCCATCGCGGTCATTTTGCTTGGCATCTCAGCCGCAGCTTATTTGTTGGGATGGCAAGTGGCTGCGTATGCTGCATCCGCTATGGTAGCTGTAGCGGCCATTGTAGCCGTCATGGGTTATTGCGTTGGCTGCACGATCTATTATCAATACAAGCGCTGGAAGCTGCTGCGCTCGCGCAGTCATCCGTCATGAATAAAGTGATGCAGCCAGCCGCTCTCTAACATGCAAAGGGTGACTTCCACTAGGAAGTCACCCTTTTTTTTCAATTACCATGAACCCGCCAGCTGTTGTTAAAAAATAGTCGGTATCATTCCCCCATCCATGCGAATTGGAGATCCTTTAAATGCGGATGCATAAGGACTACATATAAATGCGGCCAGCCTGCCTATTTCAGAAGGCTTGATAAATCGCTGGATTTCAGATTGAGGCAGGTTTGTTTTCATAAATCTTTTCTCTTTTTCCGAGAAAGTCAAATCTTCATTCGGATATATTCCCTCAATAATCTGCTGTACATTTTCAGAGAGTGTCGGTCCCGGTAAGATCGTATTGACTGTAACTTCCGAACCGATCGTTAATTTGGACAAGCTTTTCGATAAGGACAGGAGCATGGACTTGGTCATTGCATATTGCGGCATTTGTCCTGAAGGCATCAAGGCTTCTTCGCTTGCAATAAAGATCACGCGGCCATCGTTATTTTTCAGCATTTGAGGCAAATAAAATTTAGATAATGCGTTGGCGGCAAGAACGTTCGTACGAAAGTATTTCTCCCACACCTCATCGACCACGTCCTCATACTGCATAATTTCATACATTCCCATATTGTTGACCAGCAAATCTACATGAGGGTATTTCAGGAATAAAGCCTCTCTTTGCTCTATGTCCACCATATCGGCAGCAGCGGGTTGGGGAGAGGTCGCCGGATAATTAGACTTTATTTCATGTACCGTTCGTTCCACCTCATCCTCATTTCGCCCATTGATTAGTACATGCACGCCTTCTTTTGCAAGCTCCATGGCAATGGCTTTTCCGATGCCTTTTGTCGATCCCGTAACTAATGCTGTTTTATGATTTAATCCCATTTCCATTGCTTCAAATCTCCTTCAATTTATCATTCACGGCAAGCTGCTTCATAGTCATAATGGAAACAGTCTTGTGCTCCGGGTATTGATAATATTATCTTGTCAGGATGATTCGGTAACTAGCGCATGACGCCAATCTTCTTGCTTCACACGCCAACTTGAGGGAGTCTCCCCTTCCCAGTTTCGAAAGGCGCGATAGAATGAGTTCTGGTCTTCATATCCAATCAGGAATGCTACTTCCTTAATATCAAGCGAAGGGTCTCTCAAGTACTCCAAGGCCGACTCATGTCTTGCTTGTACCAACAGGTGCTTAAAATTTGTGTTCGCCTCCATCAGCCTGCGCTGCAAGGTTCGATCACTCACGCCAAGCTCTCTCGCGACGGCTTGAACATCTGCCCGCCCTCCGGTCAGATTGCGTTTCATGATCCATTTGACCCGCTCTGTGATGGAGCAGCTGCGCTGCTGTTCATCAAGCGTTCGGTCCAATACCGGGGTCAAGATCTCTAACAGCTCTTCATTGTATGAAGCAAAAGGGATATCCAAATCCCTTCGATGCAGTGTCAATCGGTTGCATGCTGCACCTGTCCGTATGGGGCAGCCGAAGTACGCTTCAAGGGCTTCTACATCACCCATGTCGTTCGAAAATTCGACCAACTGTGCCGTCAATGGTTGGCCTGTGCCCCTCCGGCCGAGCTCCAGAAGACATGCCAATGTGATTCCCACTAACACGGGGGGACCACTTTGCTCGGTATGCCGCCATTCCAACTCGATTAAGCAATACTCGTCCTCCTCGATGATGCGCAAGCCTTCAGGGGGACACATTTGCTTGTACCGTGACATTCGTTGTAAGGCGTCGCGGAAATCACGTGCGTGATAAGGCGCTAAGACGGTCGGTGGATACTGCGCTGTTTCAAATACGGTGGCAAGCTCGACGATTCCCTTGGCCGTGTCGCCCATGAGATCGGAATACGCATGCCAAATTGCGAAATACTGGGCGCTTGTAACGATAGGGTCAGTTATAACGGTTAACGGCAGCCCTGCTGAGCGAACCACGTCGTGAGAAGTGATCCCCAATTGACGTAATCCTTCCCAAAATCCCGGCGGGATTTTTACACGATCCGAAGTAGTAGACTTCACTCGTATGGGCCTCCTTTCACAAATCGCGTATTTCAAATGATACCATGATATAGAGAGAATCATAACTTAACGATAGGGCAGCATGCCACTCCTTACAGTTATTACCATGTAAAAAAGCTGCTCTCGTGGAATGTTTACACACCCAAAAGCAAAAAAGCCGCATTTGCAGCGGCTGCTAACTCTGTATACGATCTTACAACGGCAAATCCTTTTCCTTGAATACACGCATTCCGAACAGATACAGTGCAATCCCGATAACCGCCAACACAGCGAACGGAACCGCAACATTGCCGCCATCTATAATCGCGGAAGTATCAAATAGCGAATTCATGGATACGTATTTCAGACCCTCCAGGCTGCTATCAACATCTCCCATCAATTTCAGGAGGAAAAAAGCCATCGGGAGGCCGGCCCCCCAAGCCAGTGAGTTCTTGGAGAGATTGAATACGCAGGAGAAAAAGAACGAAATCCCGCTGGTTGCAAACATCAGCAGAAACAAGCCCAGGTTTAGCATGAGATAATTTGTCGTATCTACTTGAATGTCAGCCTGAAATACCGAGATGGAAACCAGACCTGCCAGTGTCACGATGAGAATCATCAGGATCAGGGACAGGATCAGGTAAGCAGCTTGAGTCAAGACAACGGTGCTTCTCTTGGTCGGCGTCGACAGCAAGTATGCCATGGAACCTCGGTCCACCTGCGAAGCGATGAGACTGTTAGCGGTCATAATGATGAACACAATCGGCAGAAGCACCCCTTGTATGCCATAGAAGGTTTTGGACAGCATGCCAAGGAATGTCGCTTCTCCGAGCAGATTTGCAAGCGGAGTATCCTTCACCATGTTCGACATGTCCGATAAGGTGCTTGGATTAAATACGGCAATCAGTACGATATGAAGCGCGGTCATGATGAGTGTGAAGATAAACCATAACTTAAAATTGGCCTTAAGCGTTTGTTTGAAGATCGGTTTGCTAAGCATGGGCGCTTTCCTCCTCATATAAGCCATTAAAATAATCCGCAAGCGTAAACTTCTTCTCGGATATAAATTTCACGGAATAACCTCTCAATGTACGAAATAACATTTGGATGTCACGATCATGGATTTCGATAAGCACTTGATTCTGATTCTCCCGTTTCTCCGTGATCTGAAAGGGCTCTGACAAGAAGCGCTTGTAGTCCTCCTGCTGAAGGAACTCCAATTTATAGACTTTGTTCTCATTGTGCTTGACCTCGACCGTCGGCTTGACGGCAATCAGCTTTCCCTCCTTGATTAAGGCGACTTTGTCACACGTATGCTCTACTTCCTCGAACATGTGACTCGACATGAATATGGTTTTGCCCCTCTTCTTCTCTTCCTGCAAAATATCTACGAATTCCGCTCGCATGAGCGGATCCAAGCCCGTTGTCGGCTCATCCAAAATCAATATTTCCGGGTCGGCCATGAATGCGGCGACAATCGCCGTCTTCTGTTTCATCCCCTTGGACATTCTTTTCAAATGGGCTGACGGATCAAGCTGCAGCTTTTGGATCATACGCTCTGCGTACGACATATCTTGCAAACCCAACAGCTCTGCTTGCCGCTTCAAAAACTCGCTCCCCGTCGGGGCATCAGGAAACGCAATCTCCCCAGGAATATAACCGATCAGCTTTTTGATCTTGGCGGAATCAGCCCAGCAGTCCAGCCCCTGAACAGTCACGGAACCGCTGTCCGGTTTCAAGAATCCCATGATATGACGGATGGTCGTTGTTTTGCCGGCTCCATTCGTACCGACGAATCCAAACACCTCGCCCTTTTCAATCTTCAGGTTGAGGTTAAACAAGCCTTTCCCATCGCCAAAGTCTTTTGTTAGATCGCTAATTTCGATGCATGGCATACGTTTACTCCCCTTCCTTAAGGCTTGTGTTGCGATCGTAAAACTTCATGAAATAATCCTCCAAAGTGAACTTGATCTCCGAGAAGAACTTCATGTCATAATCAGCAATGAACGAAATAAAGCGATTGATATCCGTATCCCGGATTCGTAATATCGTCTGCCGCTTGGAAGGCGTCAACGAAAGCACTTCAAGTTCGGGCTCAGCCTTAACTTCAAGTTCAAAACGCTGGAATGCAACTTCGGATTTGAACTCGATTTCATAGGTTTTGGATTCTTGATGTCGCAAATCATCCGCCACAAACGAAGAGATTAACCGGCCGTCCTTAATGATGGAAATCTTGTCACAGGTCGCATCAATCTCGGAGAAAATATGGCTCGATATCAATATCGTTTTGCCTTTTGCCTTCTGTTCCTTAATGAACTCGATGAATAAAGCCTGCATCATGGGATCCAATCCGCTTGTAGGCTCGTCAAGCACAAGCACGGCCGGGTCATGCATGAACGCCGTGACAATGGCCAGCTTTCGCTTCATGCCAAGCGACATCCGCTTCAGGCTCCCGGAGGGGTCGAGCGCAAATTTTTTTACCAAAGATTGCGTGTAGGTCATATCGGTAATCCCGCGTAATTCCGCCATCATTTTTATGAACTGTGTCCCGGTGAGCGACTCAGGCAGCGCGATCTCTCCCGGTAAATAACCCAGCTCCTTCTGAATATCTGCTGCATGGTCCCAGCTCCTGCGCCCATTGACTAAGGTGTGTCCCTGCTGCGGACGGGAAAATCCCATGATATGGCGGATGGTTGTGGTTTTGCCAGCTCCATTGGGACCTAGAAATCCGTATACATCCCCTTTCTCAACGTTAAAAGAAACATCGAATATGCCTCGATGATGACCATAATCCTTAGTCAGATGCTCAATTTCGATGACAGGCATGATAAACTCCACCTTTCTGCTCATCACTCAAATAGACAACGTGTTGTTTTTCTATATGAGTTCATTATAATCACTTAAGCAAACTTCAACAATGATCAGAATTATCTGATGTGCTGGATAAACAACACCTTTTCCTTTTATGTACATTATTTCATATAGAAGATCAGAGCTGCTGCGCCATACAATAGGCTTTGTGCATGAACCGCACGATGGCGTTATTCGGGACCCGTTAACAGATCGATGATCAGCACGTTGTTCATTGATTTAAATCATGGATTTTATATGTTAATTAATTGGCGCGTTCTTTCAACCATTTGGCCATGTAGACGCTCTGTCATATTTATCTATCCCTTTCCTTATTCGATGCCAAAACGAGTCTAATCATCATCTGGTTACAGTATACATGATAAGGTGTTCGGCATGATAGATAAAAGTGAGTAAGCACTCACTTTTTTTGTTGACAAATCGACAGCTGCAGTGTTAAAACCATATTAGCATAGTGAGTGATTACTTACTTTTTGCTGAAGTTATCATCGACATACTGAAAGTGGTGAACCGAATTTTGCCCAAGCACAACCTGTTTAACGAAATCCTGTCCATACACTCCACCAAGCGAACGGTGAAGCAGCAACGGATTGTCGAGGCAGCCATTTCATTGTTTGCTGATAAAGGCTATTCCAATACCTCAACGGCTGAAATCGCTAAGGTCGCCGAGGTATCTGAGGCAAGTATCTTTAAGCAATACGGAACAAAGGACCATTTGCTGTTGTCCCTTATCGTCCCGTACATTAGGGAATTTTTTCCTTCCATGGCGAACGAGGCGCTGGATCAGATTATAAGCAATGGGGATTCGACATTCGAAGGATTCTTGCGGACCTTTCTTCATAATCGCATCGAATTCATCCGGGGAAACAAGGAGATCTTTCAGGTACTTATCAAGGAGGTCATATACAAGGAAGAATTGAAGCACGAATTCCTGCCTTACGTATCCGATCTGATTGTACCGCGCTTGACGAAATTGATTGAAGCCTTCCAAGAAAGGGGTGAACTCGCCGACATCCCGGTCGACAAAATATTGAAATTGGTTTTCGGTTTCATTGGCGGATTTATGATTTCGCGTTTTGTATTGTTCAATATGGATTCCATCCCTGACGAGGAAATTGAAGAGGCAATCACTTTCGTCATGGATGGCATTCGACATCGATAGGAGTGAAAGTTGATGAAAGTCTTGAATAACAAACTTGTATGGGTAGCGCCCATCCTGGCATTCGTGGTCATTTTTATTTTCTCGCTTACGTTATTTCCATCTGTTCAAGTCAAGCCCAAAAATCTGCCGGTGGCCATTGTCAACGAGGATCAAGGAGTTGAGCTTCCCAATCAACCGAAGCGAAATATCTGGCAAACGTTCTTGGACACAATCGAGCAGACCGCTTCGTCCGCATCTGGAGAGGAACCGGCTGTCAAGTGGGTCAAAGTCGACGGTATGGAAGAATTACAAGCCGGCTTGGATAACCAGGATTACTACGCTGCGCTGGTCATACCTGCGGATTTCAGTGCGAAGCAAGTTTCCTTAAGCAGTCCGGCGCCGGAATCGCCTGAAGTTGAAATTTTCATCAATCAAGGCATGAACACGGCCGCTTCCACCATGGCAGGACAAATCCTGAACGGCATCGTGGATAACATGAATAACCAAGTCCGCACGCAGATCCTTGAAGGATTCGATGCCCAAGGTGCAACGCTATCCGTGAAGCAGGCTTCCAGCCTGGTAAATCCGATTACCAAGAAGGTAACGAATGTCAATGAAATCGGGACCCACAGCGCCAACGGCAATTCCCCGATTTCTCTCTTCCAGCCGCTTTGGATGGCTAGTATGGCAAGCGCGGCGGTCCTCTTCTTAGCAGTCAGCAAGAGTAAGATTACATCCCGCAAAGATAACTTGACAGCCAAATCCATCCAGATTGCCATGGGAGCCGTTGTATCATTAGTCGTGGGATTTGGCATAACTTGGCTCGCTGACAGCATGATCGGACTGCATATCCCACAGTTTACGGATACAGCACTGTTCTTATCCATTACCTTTTTCAGCTTTTTCCTTATGATTTCCGCCGTGATGTCCCTTGTGGGCATCAAAGGGATTGCCATCTTTGCCTTAATTCTGTTCTTTGGTGCACCGCTGCTTGCTTTAGCTCCGGAGATGATGTCTCCTTTCTACCGGGACTGGGTACACTCATGGCTGCCGATGCGTTTTATGGTGGATGGTCTTCGAGATCTGTTCTTCTTCGGCAACGGGCTGCACTGGAATCATGCCGTATCCACGCTTACCTGGATCGGTCTGGGGAGTGTTATCGTCATCCTGGCTTCCGCATGGAAGCCGCGAGCGGCTGAACAACCCTATAAACTTGAAGGGTAGAACAAAAAAAAGCATGCGAGTTGTCCATGGGACTCGCATGCTTTTGTAAAAGTGAGCCTTCAACCAACTGAATGGTGGTTGAAGGCTTTTTTGCTGCCTTTAGTTCAATTTGGCCGCCTCCAGGAAGCGCTGGAAGCCATAGCTCTAGCTTGCCTCAATGGAGACCGCTTCATAATACCACAGAAGACCACAGACCCTCTTAACGTTCATACAGCTGGCAGGCTGATCCATTGAATGAAATCCGAGAGCCCGGACCAGCCACCGTATATTCGGCTCGAGTAATTTGCTTGTTCGGCTAGAAATTCGATCAGGGACGCCTTGAACAATGAGCCACCGTAGAAATTTTGCAACCCATCAGCCTTCCACAATATCTGCACGCAGATCCGTTGCAATCTCGATCATGACGGGCATGATCTCTTGACGCGTAATGGCTGCATACAAGTCCCCCATATAGTGTCGGAATGGAATATGCGTTCCTTCAAAGTTCCACATGAAGAAATCCCCTTCTACCGACATGGTGCTCTCTGGTCCTTTCACGGTTAACGCTGTCTGATAAGTGAAATCAGCTCTAGATGAAAAATAGAGTTTGCATTCCTCCAGTGAAATCGCTTGAGCTTCACTGTTTTGTTGCATGGATCTGGTTATTCGAAAACGTTGATTCATAAATATCCTCCAAAATAAATGAAACCTGTGTCCTATTCATCACCTTAATCATTTCATTGATCTCTGTCAATGGAGATTGTTGTCCCAGGTTCATTTCTAAGGCAGTGCGATAAACGAATTCACGGAAGCAACCAATCCATATAAATCATCGATGAGTGGAAAGTGACCCGCGTCCAGGGTTATATATTGGACCGACTTGCCATGGCTTGCAAAGTCTTCGAGTATTTCCCCTGTCATCTGCTGCATGGTGATCAAATCCTGAACGCCCCAGATGACGAGTACCGGACATTGAATTCGGTTTAGATCTCCTGTTCCATTGGTAAGACCGTTCGATGAGGAGCTGATATTGAATCGATTGGCGGCATCGGCAACATCGATCATATTTTGTTGCTTCATGCAGGCTTTGATGTAATTCGTACGGATTGCGGCATCCGGCTGATGATTATTGAACAATAAGTAATTCAGCGCCTGTTCAAAATAGTCCTGATTTTGCTCCTGATTAGCCTGAAAGGTCATCGCAAGTCCAGGGTCTTTAGCAATTTGTTCCTTGGTCTGTAGGCGATCGCCATCTGCACTTACAGCTGCATAACCTCTTGTCGATATGGAGGCTAACAGAATCAATTTCCGCACACGATCCGGATAATCGGCCGCAAACTGCATAGCGATTCCTCCCCCATTTGACCAACCCATAATCATGACATCATTCAGACCGAGTTGTTCTGTGAAATCATATAGGTCTGCAGAAAAATCCTTCATATCACCTACGGGATGATAATAGCTGGACTCGCCATAACCGCGCATATCAGCTGCAATTATACGCTGGGTGATGCCTTCATGCTCTAATAGGGGTTCCCACAACTCCGAAGAAGCCATATTCCCGTGTATCAATAACAGAGGAGGTTCAGTTCCGGCTCTTTCTCTGTAGGTCAGCTTTTCTCCGTTATGAAGCAATACTGTTTTGACGTCAATCGTCATAATCGCCACATCCTCTCATTTATATATCCCCTAGTATATTCACGAATTTAACAGACAACAAAACGCTTACTACACCTAATACGCTGAGGACCGCATAGAGAAAGTCCAGGTTCAATGTAATCCCCATCATTCCGAGGAAATTAGGAAACTGCGCCAGGAAAATAGCGCAAATGACTGTAGGGATGACCGCCCTCTTCCATATCCCAAAGCAAAATAACGGAGTCAACGAGGCAAGCGCAACGACAATGGAGTGAATGACCATCCGGACCGCATAGTTCATCAGTTCAGCCACGGTTGGTGTTCCGGGAATGACATTCATGATCTGATTAAGCGCATAGGTCGCTATGCCGCTAAGCACAAAGGATACCAGCGTGCCGAAGAAAACCCCCAATACGATAAATAGAACTTTAGCTACCACGAGTCTTTTTCGACTGAGCGGATATCCGAATGATAGGGCTATCGTCTTGTTCTTATATTCTTCTATGAATACATGATTGATCAGCGACGCTCCGAACAAGAGGAGTCCCATCTGCATCGGCAGCATCAGATCCATCGCGGCTGTATAACTCTCGCCAAAACGAACCATCGGCATATCGGCAAAGACCACTTTGAGAAAAAAGATCGGCAGAAACATGAGAATGACCCAGTACGTAATGGCTTCGCCTATCACTTTCTTACGCTCCAGCTTCTTCCATTCCAGCTCAATTAACTTCATCATATGGGATTCACCCCTTCCCTTGAATTTGATGATAGAAATAGTCTTCCAGCGTGCTGGTATGCTTCTGGATCTCCTCGATCTCAATCTCATGCGCAATCAGGAGCTTTGTAATTTGACTTGTCGTTATATCGTCATCATAGATTCGGATTCGCTGATCCTGTACGATTTTGATATTGGAAATTCGAAGCTCATGCTCTAACAAAAAGGAGGATTTTTGCACGTTCGAGGTTAGAAGCTCAATATAATCGGTTCGCTGCATCCGAATGTCCGACAATGACACTTCGTCGACCATTTGACCGTCTTGTATGACGCCAATCCGATCCGCAACCTGCTCGATTTCCCCTAAGATATGGCTCGACAACAGAAATGTGATGCCGTATTCCTGATTCAGCGTTCGAATCAAATCCCTCATGTTTTTAATGCCGATGGGATCGAGTCCGTTTGTAGGTTCATCCAGCACGATCAGTTCCGGCTTGGTGATGGCGGCCCTTGCAATGCCAAGGCGCTGCTTCATGCCAAGCGAGAAATCCTTCACTTTTTTATCTTCGATTTCTGCTAATTGGACCAAATCCAGCGCTTGACGAATAGCCTTTTTATCATAATAACCCAAGTATTCGCAGTGAATTTCAAGATTTTCCATAGCCGTCATATGCTCGAAAAATATCGGGTATTCAATGATGCTCCCTACGCGTTTCAATCCTTCTTTCGAAGTTTCGGAAAATGGCTTACCGAACAACATAATCGCTCCAGAGGTCGGAAGAATGAGTCCGGTGAGCATTTTCATGATGGTTGTTTTGCCAGCGCCGTTAGGACCCAGCAGACCATAAATCTCGCCCTTTCCCACGTTCAGGTTAACTCCGGATACAATCGATTTTCCTTTCACCGTTTTGGTTAGTTCGGAAGTTTGAATAATGAAATTCATGGAAGATGCACCACCTTGATTACAATGTGTATTCCTTTGTTACCTTTATCTTAGACTGAAGAATTAAGATATTCCTTTCCCATTCCTTACATGTTTCTTAAGAATGAAACAGCCGGTTGCGATTGGAATAAAAAAAGAGACGTTGAACAACGAAGCAACATCTCTTGAATGATTTTAATAGGTTAATTTCTTAAACTTGCAAGTAAAGGTCGTCTTTTTCTCAGCCTGTGAGCTGCTTAGACTAATCAATCCATTCATCTCCTCCGTTAAACGTTTGGAAATGCTGAGTCCCAGCCCACTTCCTTGAAAATTCGGGTTTCTGGCATCGTCCAGCGTATAGAGTCTTTCAAATACGTGCTCCTGATGAATCTCGGCAATTCCTTTGCCATGATCCCACACGTCAAGCACTACGAATTCCCCTTCTTCACGAACCGTTAAACCGAACACCCCTCCGTCGCTTCCATAGCGAATGGAGTTCGATATTAAATTGCTTAATATTCGCTGCAGCGCATCTTTGTTACCGAGGAAATAAAAGGGGAGTTCGGGAATGTCGATCTCAACACGAAGATTTCTGGATACAAGCAGATCGTAAAATTCAAGGACGCTGTTCCGGCTAACCTCGCTAAGTGATATTTTGTTTAACGGGATATCATAGTCCTCCGATTCGATTTTGACCAGGTCGAAAAATTGATTCAGCAATGCGATCAGACTGTTTACTTTTTCGTTCAGTCTTAGAATGACTCGCTCCTCCTCTTGCTCTGTCAACGTAGGCTTCTGATTCAGTTTCTCCGTATAACCCAGAATGACCGTGAGGGGCGTCTTCAAATCATGGGACATGTTCGAGATCATTTTCCTTTGGCTGTCCTTCGTTCTGGCATAATCGGCAAAGATCTTCTGTTTATTATCCAGAAGACGGTTGATCTGAATGAGCAGCTGCCTAATGTGGTCATCGTCGGTTGGCACCAGCACTTTCTCGGCGGTATCATGTTTCATAATATCGGAGATTGTGCTTGTAATTTCAAGTATGCTATGGCTCCGTTTTCTTGTGGAATGCCATTGCCAGCCAATGATCGCAGCTAATACTCCAATAATGAGGGATAAAAGAAGAATCATGGCTTAGTCCCCCATCTTGTATCCGATTCCCCAAATCGTCCGAATGTATTGCGGCGTGGACGGATCCTCTTCGATTTTCTCCCGAAGCCTTCGAATATGTACATTAATCACGTTCTCATTCCCGTAATAATCGTCTTCCCAAATGAATTGATAGATCTGCTCCTTGGTGAATACCCTGCTGTGATTCGTCATAAGGAGCTTCAAAATATGAAATTCCTTCGAGGTGAGCGGGACATGGTGTCCCCTTACTTTTACAGAGAACGAATGCAAATCCAGGATCAAATCCTTAAACGAAATAACAGGAGGTTCGGCAGATTTACTGTCCGTTTCGGCGTATAGCGTTGCCCTGCGGATAGCAGCCTGAACCCTTGCGGTCAATTCGATCATGGAAAAAGGCTTGCTGATATAATCATCCGCTCCGAATCCAAGGCCCATGGCCTTGTCGAGATCGCTGCCTTTCGCAGATATGATTAAGACGGGAACCTTGCTGCTCTCCCGGAAATGCCGAAGCAAATCCATCCCGTTGATCTTGGGGAGCATCAAATCAAGCAATATAAGATCGAACTTCCCGCTGTGAAAAAGAGCAACGGCTTCCTCCCCGTCGCGTGCCGAATCTACATGGTAATGATCCTGCTGCAGCTGGCTTTCAATCAACTGATGAATGTCATGGTCGTCTTCAACGAGCAAAATTCGCTTTTGCATATCTGAAATCCTCCTGAGCATGAAAGGGTAATATCGATGCTCCGATCATCACGGAACAGTTGTTATTTTTCGATTTTAACACAAATTGGCATGAGCTAGGCTGCAGATTTGGACTTTGTAAAACATAAAAAAAAGGGATATCCGTTCCTAAAGAAGCGGATGTCCCTTTGGCCAAGATCCTGCTGCCTGACCTCATTCATTATGAATCGATTTGAACCGTAGATAACGAGACGAGAACTGGTCCGGCAAAATCCGAAGCCTCTTCGCCTTTTGGATTGCGAAGACGGAACAAGAAAGCATCGCCAGTCTCTGACTGCCATACGATATAATCGCGGATTCCTTCCTCGCTTGAGGTTTGAAGGTAGAGCTCTGCGAGACCGAGAGGATGCTCGACAAGCTCACCGCTGTGATTGGATACTTCCCCAAACGCTTTCAATTCCTCCTGGCCTGCCGTTTCAAGTTCCGTTAGATCATAATCGGCTGGCAGCAATTCGATATCTACATAGTATTCCGGATTGCTGGTGAGAAAAAGACGTCCCTTCGCAGCATCGAAATCGAAATTCTCAAACACATATAAGGAAAAACCTTCGCCTTGCTGCAAGCTGGCGGAATGCGGCTGGTTGCCTTCGCCGGTCATGATGTCAAAAGTTTCACTCTCGGGACGCGTCTCTTTCGGGGATTGTTCGTTATCTGTCTCAGGTGCCGGAACTTCTTCATTCACCGGTGGTGGTGTTTCCGGTGTGGCGACAGGTTCCGTTGTTCCATTTCCTGAGCACGCTGTTAGCGATAACGCTATGACGAATACCGACATTTTCAAGAATACGGAGCATCTTGGTTTCACGATTGGATCACGCCTTTCGATGGTTTCGAGTTATTACCCTTATTTGGAAAATAATACGCAAAACTTCTCGATTAAGTGCCGGGTCCTATGATCCTATCCTTATTCCATGCTTTGCTGTTCATGTCTAGAAGATAAAAAGCCCGCCTGGCTGGGCAGCCTTTAATGGCGGGTTTAGATGTATTGCATTAGAATTTCATGGTTACATCACGGATCGTCAGCGATAGCGTCTTTAAAAAAAGGTTCGAAATGGCTTATAAACCATCTCAAACCTTTCTAACTACCCGGTACCAAGCACCTGTTTACCCAAAATCCGGTTCACAATCTCGGCACTCAAGAACATCAGGACCAGTAAAGCAAGCACGATGTACGGAAATAATCCGATACTGAATTGGGTCGTGACCAGTCCGAACAAAGGGGGTATCGTTGTTGTTCCCGTGTAAGCAAAGGCCATCTGGAATCCCATCAACCTGGCGGAATTCTCTCGTCCGAATCGGGCTGGCGTCTCATGCAGCAGGCCTGGATAAATCGGAGCAAGTCCAAGTCCGATCAGAATGATGCCGACCAGCGAAGAGGAAATGGGCAATGGAAGCAGCAAGATGATACCGCCGACAATTGTAACAAGTTGTCCGTAACGAATCAGCCATCGGTTGGACACTTTCAGCGTGATGAAACCGGTGACCAGCCTTCCTATCGTTATGCCCCCGTAATACAGGGATATCCAGAGGGCGGCCTTCTCTGCCGTGATATTTCCAGTACCGACGAGGTAACTCGCTCCCCATAATCCCACGGTGGTTTCCACGCCGCAGTAGAATAGAAATGCGAGCAGGGAGGGTTTCACGCCCCGGATGCCG
The DNA here is from genome assembly GCF_003184205.1 of Paenibacillus sp. Cedars. NCBI lineage: Bacteria > Bacillati > Bacillota > Bacilli > Caryophanales > Paenibacillaceae > Paenibacillus > Paenibacillus sp. Cedars. The sequence goes on along the minus strand of NZ_CP020866.1, from coordinate 2,442,312 downwards.
AACAAGTTGGCTTTTGCAGTCGGTGTTAGCCTTGACGGCGCCGGCGTATCCTGATCGAGGCGTCCATGGGACTCATCGTTTTGACCGACATGAACACGTTTGGCTGCCACACGTTTCCACAGCGGCAGCGTAACAAGGAGAATCACAACCAGCGCAAACTGAATGACTGCAACGGCAGTATAACCCGATCTCCAAGAGTTATGGTCGGCAATGGAAGCGGACATAATAATCGGTCCCATCGTGGCCCCGACTCCCCAGAAACAGTGCAGCCAATTCATGTGATGCGCCTTATAGTTATCGGCTACATAATGGTTCAAGGCCGCATCCACAGCACCTGCGCCTAAACCCAAAGGGATGGCCATCACGACGAACCAGGCCATGGACGGCGCCATAGAGAAGCCGAGCAAAGCACCGGCGGTCAGAAAACAACTGACCAATGTGATGGTGCCGGTCCCGAAGCGTTGAATCATGGAACCGCTGGCAAGACTCGAAACGATGGTTCCTCCTGCGATGATCATGGAGATGATGCCGGCAGAACCTACGGAAGAACCGATATCCGGCCAGATAACCGGCCAAGCCGACCCCAGCAGGGAATCCGGTAGTCCCAAGCTAATAAAAGCCAAATAAATAATGACCAAAAACCAAGTTGCCAAACGTACACCCTCTTCCACTCCATTAATAAATGATCTTTATAAAGTATATTTATTAATATGCTGCAGCTTTGCACCTTTGTCAATCGTTTATCTCCGAAAAACCCCCGGATTCTAATTCCAGGGGCTGTGGCTGGCACTCCTATTCTGGGCTGGCTCTAACTCTTGCAGTGTGAGCTTGCGTAATCCCGATTCGAAATCCTGTTGGAAGGTTTGTTCCCAGATCAGATCCGGATCCGACGGCATCCAATGTTCCCTGTTGAATGCTTTCCACGCTGCTTGCAAGGTTTCAGGATCAACGATATCTTGATAAATCACCACTCTGTCAGGTGCCAATACAATGTTTACGGTTTGAATCAACCGACATATTCCGTCTATAAATAGCTTTGGGTCCATCTCCCCTGCCCAGTCCAGGCCGAGCGGGAGATATTTCACTTCGCCAGACATGCCATTCTTGCCTCGAAATATCTTTCCGTTCAGATAAATGCCCATACCGGGAGGATAGGATTGGGGCAAGTAGATTCCGAGCATGCACTGGTCTTCTTCCAAGTCTTGATTCATGGCATATCCGAAAATAGCTGCATTTACGTCATTCTCGACCATAACGGGTAACTTGAATTGCGTTTCCAACTCCTCGATCAACCGGACTCCCATCAGCTCGCGATGGCTGCTGACCATAATCTCGCCATTCACGGCCTGCCCGGGTATGCCAATGCCGATGACTTTGATTGAAGGATATAGTCCCACCAATTGCTCGATCATTTGATACATTCGTTTGCGTTGGAACACGGACAGGATGACATCTTTTTTATCCAGTGATTCGTTTCTTAAGTTCACGACGGTAGCCGAAATCAGTTCCTGACCGTCATTCTCCTTTATATAGATCACAAGAGCAAGGCTATGATCATAATTGTATTTATAAGTTAACGCAGGTCTTCCTCCATTGGACGGAACCGTGTCGTCTTCAAACAGTTCTCCAAGCTCCTGCAGTTCTTTAACCAAGGAATTCACCGTTACGACACTCAGGTTGGTCAACGAAGCCAATTGGGGTTTGGTAGCCGTCTCGACTAACTTCATGGCTTGACGAACATTGTTTAAGTTGATTTCTTTCATTAGATTGGCGTCAGCTTTTTTCATACGTCCCCCTTCATGACATGTTCACTTGGTTTGTACGGCGGTCGGACCTGGATGACGTCATTATACAACGTCAGAACTTCCGTTTGCCATGGTCTTGGTCTTGATCCCTCTTCGTTCATAATCATAACTGTAGTTGGAAACTTATATTACACAGTATCTCATGGCAGACCGATGCAAACAAGGTATAGGTCCCAGTAGAACCAGATAATGAATTTGATAGAATATGGAATACAGGTTGCTGAATGAGATAGGATCATAACATTTATTATGTAAACTATTGTTTTATAGAGAACTCTAATTCTCATGTTGCGGGCAGCGTATCTGTCATTAAATCCCCCGTCTTAGGTGTTATCTACTATTAAGGACACGATATGCATTTGTAATGGTTGCTTAACAAAAGACATTGGGATAAAATAGAGCGATCGTTATATCCAAAGGACGGGATGCCATATGAGTAAAAAACGAGAACAGCTGCTTGAACAATCCGAACGTTTATTTGATAAACATGGGTTCCATACTGTAGGTCTTAAGCAGATCATCAAACAATCCGGTGTTGCTCTTATGACCTTATACAATCATTTTGATTCCAAAGAAGATTTGATCCTGGAAGTACTAAAAAGAAGAGAAACAAGATATCTTAACTCATTAAATGATGCCTTGGACAAAAAAACAAACGCTGAATTAGCACAAGCATTAGCAAAAGCTCACATGGACTGGATACGTTCTTACGATTCAAATGGATGTATGTTCTTAAGGGCAAAAGAAGAATTTTCTCTGGAGCAGTCGGAGAATAGTGAAATTGTCGTTTTTGCAGAAGCACATAAAAATCACTTGTTAACCTTTTTTCAAGAAAAAGGGTTAGATATAAGAGAAGCTATTCGACTAGTCTTATTATTTGAAGGAGCTACAGCATTGGCGGAAGTATTTGAGGTAGAAACAGTCGCTCAAGAATTAGCTTACTCTGTTGAGAAATTATTTTCTTAATGTGGTTAAGTCATTTATTTGATCTAAAATAGAATGATCGTTCTATCTATTTTTGGGTAATCTACATTATGAGGTGATCGTATCGTGTGGAAAATCGTGTTTCCGGGCTTGGCCATGATTGCTGTAACGTATGCTTTAGCTCGTTTAAGTTTCGGGTTGTTTCTTCCCGATATTTCAAATTCTTTAGAATTAAGCGAAAGCGACAGCGGGCTTGTCGGCTCTACTGCTTACCTATCATATTCAATCGCTTTGCTTGTTTCTGCAGCCTTAATTAAAAAGCTGGGACAACACAAGGTAATAGTCATTGCGGGTCTGACGGCAGTTTTGGGGTTGTCAGGAATTGCTTCTGCACAATCTTATCTGCACCTGGTGATTAGCATGTTTATCGCTGGTATTGGCAGTGGCTTGGCCTCCCCCGCATTAAGTCAAGCGGCGCAAAGTGCACTCTCCAAACAAGAGCTTGATCAGGGGAACACATGGATAAACAGTGGAACAAGTTTTGGCGTCATTTTAACAGGTCCCATTGTATTACTTTTTGCGGAACATTGGCGACTATCGTATATTTTCTTTGCTATTATCGCTATAGGCGTGTTGTATTGGAATTATTATTCTATTCCATCTCGTTATGACCAGAAACAAGCTATGGATCAAAAAATGAATTGGCTATCCGTCATGAATAAATCGAAGTTTTTATTATTAGCTTCCCTCATAAGTGGTATAAGTTCATCCATTTACTGGACATTTTCAAGAAGCTATATAACGGTTGAATATAATATGACAACAAATGAAAGTGTGGTCTTTTGGATCATAATGGGGGTGGCTGGTATTGTAGGCGGAGCAGCAGGCGGGTTTATCCAAAAACTCGGATTAGCCTGGTCTTACCGCCTCCTTCTATTTTTATTGTTTATTTCTATAGTTCTTCTTACGGTTCCATTGAATTGGACTCATTATTTTTCCGCAGCGTTATTTGGGAGTTCCTATATATTTCTAACAGGTTTGTTTATCGTTTGGGCAACAAGAATATTTAGCGTCCTACCAGCTTTGGGAGTAAGCTTATCTTTCCTAGCATTGGGCATTGGGCAAGCGCTCGGCTCTTTCTTTGCTGGAAGATTGATAGAGATGACCAGTTACCCGTTTAGTTTTATTCTGTTTGCTGGAATAGGATTGATCGGTCTATTCTTTCCTACAGAAAAGGCAGCCGATTCATGCTGAACGGCCACCTTCCGTGGAGCTTATATGTCCTTCCGGTTAAACAAATACACCGTCAAGTAATAGGAACCGATGCATAACAGGATGAGGCCAACGGGGATTAACAGCAATGCCCTACCGCCAATGCCTCCATTTACGCTGATCTGCTGCATGAGGAAAGCTGCGGGCTGCGCCAGAACAATGAGGGCGATCATGAATACCGCATTAATGATGCCGGCTCCTTTCTTGTTCAGCGCATAAAAAAGCGGCATATAGATTGAAATGAGAACAAGCACGATTCCCATGGACACCAGTATAGTTGCAATCGAATTATCCGGTTTGTTGAGTTGTGGGACAGCAAGTCTAACGATCCAGTGAATTCCGTAGGAGGCCAGAATTCCAAATAACATATATACAATGGCTGTTAAGTATTTCGCTTGCACGATATGCTTGCGGCTAATCGGAAGTGTGACCAGAAAATGATGGTTATTGTTTTTGATATCGATCATGGTAACGAGAATAACCGCTCCGAAAGCTGTATAGATTCCAACGAAATGAAATGATATCTCGCTGCTTGGTATAAAAGCGAGGCTGAATACAGCGAGATATATGAGGATCGTCCAAAGTGAGCTTTTGATTGCAATGAAGTCTTTACGAAGCAGATTAAGCATGGATTCGTCCTCCTTTGGCGGTAAAATACATGATGTCTTCTAAGGATGGCTTCTCCAACAGAGCATACCCTCCAAACAATCGTTCCGCCTCCTGCCTGTCATCCACTAAACCTTCGAAACCAACTGCTGTCTCACGAAGCCCGATAAAGTCATTTCGAATGTCGGAATCCAGCAGCTGCTTGTCGCCCTTCACAATAACGTATCTCTCCATGACTTCTTCTTTCGTTTCGTTAAACACAATCTTCCCCCGATTAATAAACGTTATATAGTCGGCAATACGATCCAAATCCGTCGTAATATGGCTCGAGAAGATGATTGTGTTTCTCTCGTCCTGCATCATATCCGCAAGCAGATCCAGCAGTTCCCTTCGAAATACAGGATCCAGACCAGAGGTCGGCTCATCCATGATAAGCAGCTCAGCCGCGTGAGATAATGCCACAGCAAGAGCAAACTTGATTTTCATCCCCTTGGACAAGTCGGCAATCTTCTTTTTGGGTGACAACTCGAATTGTTCCAGATAGTTGTTGAATTTCTTGTCATTCCATTTCTTATAGAAGGGCGCAATCATTTTCTTGGTATCGGATATCGTGAGATGCTCATAATAGAAGCAATCATCCGAGACAATGGCAATACGCTGTTTGATATCGACCTCATGCGCAGGCATATCATTGCCTAATATTTTGACGCTGCCGGAATCCGGGCGAACGTTGCCGAGTATCATCTTGATTAAAGTGCTTTTACCCACGCCATTCGGACCGATGAGTCCGGTAATGTAGCCTTGTTTCACGTCCAGAGATATCTGATCGACGGAAAACAGAGGATATTTTTTGGTTAAATTGCGCAATTCGATTGCATTCATGGGGTGTTGTCCTCCTCAAACAATAGGTTCAAGTGATCGATGAGATCTTGTTGACTCATGGTTAACTCCTTGCTTTCCCGAATGATCTCCAGCATCTTCTCTTCCAGTCTCTTCATGCGCTGTTCCCTGATAAAATCCTTATTGGCTCCTGATACGAAGCAGCCCTTGCCTACAACGGAGTCGATGAGCTCTTCTTTCTCCAGCTCTTCATAGGCGCGCTTTGTTGTAATTACACTAACCTGCAAGTCTTTCGCAAGCTGCCGAATCGAGGGAAGGCTGTCCCCTGCCTGCATTTCTCCACTGAGGATGCTTTGTCGAATCTGATTGATAATCTGTATGTAAATCGGATCGCTGGATGCGTTGGATATAATGATGTTGATGTTCTGTCACCTCACAGTCGAAGTTGAATGCATACCGTATATATATAATATATACACTATACACAAGTTCGTCAATCATTCGCCCACGTGAAATCAAAAAAAAGCTGCCATCTTCGGCAGCTAGATATTGTATTGACTTTTATATTTGAATATCTCATCCACTGCTTGATAATACCCGCCTGATTCTAGAAACGAGTTCCTCATGTGTGCAGCAGCTTGCTTGAAAGACAGGTTGTTTAACACTTGATCTGCAGCTTCACGAAGTTCATTTGCGGTCAAGCTTTGCATGGATAAGGTGATGCCTGCTCCGACATTAGCCACTTGCCTTGCGATTACAGGCTGATCCGCGCTCTGTGGAATTACAATTAACGGAACTCCGTTATAGAGACCTTCGTGGACACTGTTCATTCCACCATGTGTGATAAACAATTTGGCGTACTGCAATACATCAGTTTGCGGAACATAATGTTTTACGATGAAGTTTTCCGGGATTTCCCCTAAATCGGATAAACGGATCTGATGTCCAATCGACATGACAATCGGGTAACCCGTGTTCCCAAATGCCTCTAAACAAAGCTTGTAAAATTCCAGCGCCTGGTTAAAGACCGTACCCAGTGAAATGTAAATGGGTTCTCCTCCCTCGATTGCAGTAAAGTCAAAGGGCTCCTGATTCAATCGCGAAGAAATGGAGGGTCCTACAAATTGATACGTTGCGTCGAGTGCCTCTCCTTCATATTGAAACTCTCGGGTTGTATATACGAGGGTTAGGGGAGCGGGATTACAAAACACTTCAAATGGCGAATGTATTTCTACGCCGTATTTTTTGCACACACTTGCCGTCAGGCTTTGATATTTATCTTCTATGGGTTTAACAACTTCAGCAGGAACCTGTTCGAAAAAATGCTTCAGCGTGTGATCGAAGGATTCTTTGGTTTGTGCAAATGAGGTGCAGGAATTGATGGCTGGAAGCCTAAGAATTTGGGAGAGCAAACGTCCGCAACCAAACATGGAATCATGAATGATGTAGTCATACTGTTCTCCCTTGATCTGTTCAAGAACGCTTGGTATGACGATATCCGCCGTAAGTAAGAGACCGTTGATCCTTTCAAGCAAATAATCTCTTCCACCTGAGATAAAGACTTTGATGAATTGTTGGTCGTCGAATGTTCGCGTCGAAGCCCCTGTCTTCTCAATACGCTCCCGAAAAGCTTCTGCACAAAAGTACACAACTTCTTCCCCGCGCGACACAAGCTCCTGCACAACTCCAATCGTTGGATTGACATGCCCTTCTGATCCGCCATTGATAAACAAAACACGTGCCAATTTCTACCACTCCTTGTTCTCTACAGTGTGTAAGACAACTTAGATTACCATAGGGCTCTATTGTTCCATTATAACTCCTTCACAGTAACAACAACCTTTCCTTTGGCACTTCCGCCTTCAAGATACTGAAGCGCCTGAGCGGCATTCTTAAATTCAAATACCTTATCTATCACAGGATGAAGATGACCTGCTTCAATCCATTCCCTGATCAGCTGTAATTGCGCTCCGCTTGGTTTCATAAAGAGAAAATCAAACCTCGTGTGACTTTTCTTCTCCAGGCTCGTGATCTTACGACTAACCATGGACAACAGGAACGTCTTAATCCATCCTAACTGTGCTTCTTTACCGAATCTTGCGTTTGGCCAACCGGAGATGGATACGATTCTTCCATTGGGTTTGAGGACTCGAAAAGATTTTTCCAGCACTTCACCCCCTAATGTATCATACACCGCGTCATATCCCCACAGCAGTTCTTCGAATTTCTCTTCTCTATAATTAATGATCCGGTCGGCACCAAGTGATTTGACTAAATCGTAACCTTTCTCGCTAGCTGTAGTCGCAACATAGGCTCCCATCTGTTTAGCAAGCTGGATAGCAAAAGTGCCTACGCCCCCTGATCCTGCGTGAATTAATATTTTCTGGCCTTTTTGAAGGTTCAATATATCGTAAAAGGCTTGGTAAGTCGTAAGCCCGACCAGTGGTATGGAAGCCGCCTGTTCAAAACTCAGATTCCGTGGCTTCAGAGATATATCCTCTTCATGAACCGCAATATATTCGGCTAGTGTCCCGATTCTGTTTTTGCGGGGTCTGCCGTATACTTCATCTCCAGGTTTGTATGTTTTAACCTTCTCGCCCACCTTGACGACGACTCCGGAAAAATCATTTCCCAAGATCAGTGGAAACTCATAGTGCAGGAGAAATTTTGCCTTTCCTTCTTTGATTTTAATGTCGATGGGATTTAAGCTTGCGGCATAAATTTCCACCAGCACATCCTGTTCCCCGACATGAGGCACAGGCATTTCTGTCAGTAGCAAGGGAACATTTTTTCCGTATTTCTCGATTGTCATGGCTTTCATCACACATCACTCCCATTATGTTGTTATGTTTAAACATATAGACCAATCAGACGATAAAACAAGCTGCCCTTAATATCTCTTACTTGTCTGGAAGGCTCGTGCACTCTTCGATGGCCGCAATTAATGATTTGAGCTGATCCAGTGGTTTGCGAACAGTCAGTACATAGTAATTTTCCACGCTCTTTTTTTCAAAGCTTACATAACCCGACTGCTTCAATACCTTCAGATGATGAGAGACGGCAGGTCTGGACAAATTGATGTGCTCTGCTATTGTATTGACATTAAGCCCCGCTTTATGCTGCGCAAGCAGTAAAATGATGGCTTGGCGTTTTTCATCTGTCAGCACGTCCAGCAAAGGAATGCATTCTTTGAATTGTTGCACAATATGCTCCGTTTTCTGGCTCATATAGCTCCCGCCTTCCGTTTATTCGTTTAACTATATAAACCTATTATAATCCTCTTGTTGATAAAATCAAACTGGATTATACCGTCTGGATTGCGGTCACAGTTAATTATATACAATGCGGTCCAGAATTCCTTGACGATGGAATGATAGTGTGGTTTAGCATATATAAAAAGTCGCATGACAACTGCTTGTCATACGACTTCATACTTCATAATGTTTAAGTGTATTCTGGAGCTCTTCTCTTAAAATTTCTCGCAGTACAGAAGGTTCAAGGACTTCGACCCCGCTGCCAAAACCCAGCAGTATAGACCAAAGCCAGCGTGCTTGCAAAGGCTTGTTAACAGGAATTCGCATGATCATGCTGCCGTCTTCATGAAATTGCTTCTCCACCTGGTGAAACTGATCCATCGCCTCTGCTAAAGCATCAGGTCCCACTCGGATCACTACGTCCTCCACCTGATCTTGCCCTGCCCCATTAGACAAACCAATCTCGTCCGTATCGTGACGCGGCTGAAAGGTTTCCTCTGTTAAGAACAAATTCATCATCCGGGATAGCCGGAATTCTCGATAATCTCGCCGTTTCATGCAATAACCATAGATATACCAATTGCTATATTTAAAATGAAGTCTCACAGGCTCCATCTCACGGGTTGTAAGTTCATTCTTTCCATTAATGTAATCAAAACGGATGATATTACGCTTCGTAATGGCCGTGCGCAAAACAGGAAGTGCTCCAAAATCCGTACGATGGGTCTCAAAATCCACCGCTAAACTGGAAGACCGATACTCCGTTTCAATCGTTTGCAATCGTTCAATGGTTCCTTGCGCACGGCCGTCTTCAAATACCGAGGAGAGGCTGCTGAGCACCGTGATCAAAGTAGAGACATCATACGAACCGAGCAAGCTTTTATCCATTTTAAATCCGTCGATGATGCCAAATCCACCTTTGTTTCCCTGATACGATATGACCGGAAAGCCGGCTGCACAGATCACATCGATATCTCTATAGATGGTTCTTGGGGAAACCTGAAACTCTTCGGCCAAGGTGGAGGCGGATAAAACCTCGTGGTTTAACAGCTTGTAGATCATCGAGATCAATCTTTCCAATTTCATGATATCCCCACCCGTTATCACACAATTTTTAATTCCTGCTTATGTGTTATCCTTTTTTTCGGGATCCTCGTCGTCCCCGTTCTCGTCGAATAAAACTTTCAGATCCGCAATCTCCTGTGCGCTCAGCTTTTTATCCTGCAAAAAGTTGGCCAGCATCGGCTTTAATGATCCACCATACAGTTTTTTCATAAAAGATTTGGTTTCGGACCGCAGGTACTCCTCTTCAGTGATAATCGGGTAAAATAACTGGGTACGTTTTGAGCCCTTTTCCAGCTTCGCACCCGCTGCTTCCTTCTGCACCAGACGGCTGAGAAGCGTCCGGGTCGTATTCGGGCTCCACCCCATTCGATCCGTCATTTGTTTTACGACTTCACTGGATGGGCAATCCGGATTTGCCCACAAGACACGCATAATTTCCAGCTCTGCATCCGTAATGGGTGGTATTGGGTTCATATATGAAACCTCCAAAGTCAATTCAATTCAAACTACGCATGTAGTTACATCCATGCTATAATTCTAGTTTGCTAATGTCAACATGTTTTGTTCAGGACAATTTGGCAGTCTAAAGAACCCATGCCATCCTGTTTCCAGAATGGCATGGGTCTAATATAGAATTACATAGATGGACCAAAATCGTTATTCTTTTACCGCTGCCTTCAGGATTTCAATTTTTTGTTTCTTGGGCATATCCGTTGTGGTTGAAATACTGTATTCGAATTTGTCGGTATGCCAAAAAACGTATTTTGGATAGATATGAGCAGGGAAGTCATCTTCAAAGAATCCTTTTTTCGTATTTCCCTCAGAGTCTAATGTAGATTTGGAAATTGCCAATACGTCTTTCCCGTTACTATACTCAAGACGGATGGTTGCCGCCTCTTTCCAGTCTATCTTTTTCGCATAGATAGGTTTACCGCTCTTCTTACCTTCGGCTCTGACTTCATTGATGAATTTTCCTTCGATCGGACCTTCAATTCTCGCTTTGGAAAATGTATACCCCGCTGGCAGATTTGAAGGGTGCTCCAAGATGGAGCCTTCCAGCGCAGCAGCTTTGTTCAAGTAGTCCTCGTATGCTGTGTATTGTTGGATCCCTCCCCAATAACTTAAATCCAATCCGCTGTTCAAGTCTTTGTATTTATGAAACAAGACGTACATATCATCGGACTCCAGCGTTAGCTCCTTAATTCGATTGATCTCATTTTCGATAAACTTTATGTCCTCTGCAGGTATAAGCTTCGCTGCTTCCGTTGCTTTTTTCACGGCTTTTTCTTGTTCTTTAGTATAGCTCTCAAGATTCACCGAAGAAGCCGTAATTTGCTCGGGAAGGTTATAATTCCATGGTTTATTCAGGGCGGCTTTTGAATCCTGTTCCGATTGAACGGAAGCCATTTGCGCTGTGCTTTTTGCATCGCTTTCTTTTGCATCAACCAATGTTACGCTGCCAAGGGCGAGAATCATTGTCATCCCCAGGATGGACATATGATAAGATTTTTTCTGAAATTGTTTGATCATGGTAAGTCTCCTTTTTAATTGTTTATGCGTCGCAGACAGGGCAGCAAGTCCAGGCTGATGAGGGCTGCCTGAAAAATGCTCCAGCACATGAATGATCGTTTGCCCGTATGCATTGTTTTTTTGCGGGCTCAGCCGGTCCAGGGCACATGCGTCGCAGGCTATTTCCTGATCCTGCCTTGCTCTATGTATGGCAAGCCATACTAATGGATTAAACCAATGAAGGATCAGAACGATGTGCATGATCCAGTTCATGGCCACATCCCAGCGTCGTATATGGGCGAACTCATGCGCCAGAATATATTGAATCTGCTCCTTTTTCAACGTAACAAGCAAACGAGGTGAAATAACAACCACAGGTTTATAAAAACCGACCACCGCAGGCCCGGGAATGTGTTCCGATGCCACAAACCGCACCTTACGCTTCACACCCAATAGCAGCTTCGTTTCATCGAACAATGATGATAAACGAGGAGTTTCAATAGGACGTCCTGTGCGGAGAGCTTGTTTTAGTCGAAGCTGATCGCATACTGTTTTTACGGTTAGGATCAGAACACCGGATAACCAAGCCAACATTAGCATATTGGTGAAGCTCAATTGCTTGAACCCACTCCACCACATTGGCCTATCCTGCGAGTGTACCGATAGTTGAGACGGGTCGGTTGCTCCCGCAGCTTCTCTTATGAAGCCATTTCTCTCTGCAACGAAAGTTGGCTCCGCTTGAACTGCTATTTCGCTCTCGGTACCTGATTCTTTCCACCATTTATGCCAGAATGACAAGCCTTGGGTTTGCTGATGAATACCGGGCGCTATAGCCTCCAGAGAAAAAACATTGTATAAGCTTAATGAAGATTCCGGTGCCGAAGGAAGCAGCAAGCGGATCACCACAGGAATCCAAAGCAAGTATTTCCATCTGGATTCAAGCTTGTTTTTCATTAGAAACTGCAGGGCCAGGATAAGAACAATTAAGATGCCAGCCATGAATGATCCACGCAGGACCCAGCCAAAAACAGACAAAAGACTTGCATGCAAGGAAGGACTCATCACGTATCTCTCTTTTCTGCTTCACCGCAGCTGCCGTTTTCATCAAATAAAGCCTTCAGATCCTCGATTTCCTGCGCATTCAGCTTTTTATCTTTCAAGAAATTAGCCAGCATTGGATGTAAAGCTCCGCCATACAGCTTTTTCATAAAGGATTTGGTTTCTGATCGCAGATATTCCTGTTCGCTAATGAGAGGATAAAACAGCTGGGTGCGCTTCGAATTCGTTCCCGGCTTCGCCCCAGCCGCTTCCTTCTGCACCAATCGACTGAGGAGCGTCCTGGTTGTATTGGGGCTCCATTCCATTCGTTCGGTCATCTGTTGTACGACGTGACTGGAAGGAGAATCCGGATTTGTCCATAGGACGCGCATAATTTCCAGTTCTGCTTCGGTAATCGGTGGTATGTGATTCATGCATGAAACCTCCAAAATCAATTTACTCAGACTACATGTGTAGTTTAAATAAATACTACATCTGTAGTTTCGTAATGTCAACACGTTTTGGCAGAGAATAACGTTATCTCTCTGTTACATGCAATAACTAGCCGTATAGTCTGTGCATAAAACTTATAGACTGGATCACAAAAAGTTATTCTTTGACCGCAGCTTTCAGAATCTCGATCTTTTGTTTCTTAGGCATATTCGTTGAGGTTGAAATACTATATTCGAATTTGTCGGTATGCCAATAAACGTATTTGGGATAAATATGAGCCGGGAAGTCATCTTCAAAGAATCCTTTTTTTGCACTTCCTTCTGAGTCCAATGCATGTTTGGAAATGGCCAGTGTGTCTTTCCCTTTTATATACTCAAGGCGGATAGTTACAGCCTCTTTCCAATCTATCTTTTTCATGTAGATAGGTTTTCCGCTTTTCTTGCCCTCGGCTCTCACTTCATCATTGAACTTTCCTTTCGTTGGCCCTTCAATCCTGGCCTTGGAAAACTTATATCCTTTTGGCAGGTTTGAAGGATGCACCAAGATGGAGCCTTCCAGGGCAGATGCCTTTTTCAAATAGTTTTCGTATGAGGTGTACTGATGAATCCCTCCCCAATAACTAAGATCGAATCCGCTATTCAGTTCCTTGTATTTATGATATAAGACATACATATCATCTGAATTCTTAGTTAACTCCTTAACGCGGTTGATCTCATTTTCGATAAACTTTTTGTCCTCCGCAGATATGGACTTGGCTGGTTTGGCCGCTTTGCCAACAACGTTTTTCGGGGCCCCTTTGGTGGATGCCGCCTCTGCCCCAAGGTTTACGGAAGAACCTAGCAATAGAATGCAACTTAATGCTGCTATTGCCACTTTTGTTGGTGCTTTCATTTTTGTAATGCTCCTTTGCTATAATTTTTTAAGTAAGACTACAGCTGTAGTTACAATTCAATACTACATCTGTAGTTTGATAATGTCAACTATTTTGTTCAGACCCTTTTTGGCTTCATGTCAAACTTACCTTCTATTGTTCCGCTTGATATTGTTGATGACCCTGTGAATCCACCCAAAACAGCGGCAGCCAAGACGAGAACGTCCTGGACTGCCGCTGTTCGTTAAGCTATAGTTCTCGGTTAGCCATAATAACATTTTTGGTTCACTTGCGGCATACATCGGCTCTTTATCAGAACAAACAGAAAAGAAGCCGTTACCCATAGCTTCCGGCTTCTTGTTCTCTAGATGCGACAAGGGATGTTATCCTGTCACACGATTTACAATTTTCAGAACGGCATCTCTTGTTAATTTGCTTCCACCTGCGGAGATGAGGTTCACCGTAGCGTGAGCTAACGCCAGTGGAATCTTGCAAAATTTTAATGCTGGACCATGTTTCAGGTCTGCAACATAAGAGTCTGCGGTTTGCAAATTGCGCCGAGTGTACTGCTGCATTTCCTTGAATCCCCATCCGTCAGGATAAAAGTCAACGCCACGTTTAAGATCCTCCTCCCGATTTCGGAGAATATTCACCGCTTGCAGCCCTCTTCCGAAAGCAACGGCCTTCGTTAAATCGGATTGCGTTCCATCATACCATAACCAAAGCTCTGACAGCATTTCACCAACCATTCCGGCAACGCTGTAGGTGTATTTGTCCAAATCCTCTTCGGTATGAATGTTCCATCCGTGCTGAACCCAGTCAGCCATATGTAACGACATCTTAGCAGTGTAACGATATACGATTGGAGCTGCGGTGGGGGGACACAGAGCGGCCCATTCGTCCAGCTGCATCGTAACATCCGGTAATACCGTCCGATAGGGTGATAGTACAATATGTGCTTGCGGTACACCCATTCTATCATCCTGGGATTTAAATGTTTCATAAATGCCACGAAGCAGTTCGATCTTCAGTTCATTCGAGAGCTCATGATGATCCTCGATTTCATCTATTGCCCGCATGCATAGATAGGCAGAGGCAACAGCCTCCCTTAAGCCTAATTCCAAATAACTTATGGGTATATAAAACGTTCGGCTCGTCTTCTTTAGCATGGTCATTGCTTCATTCAATGCGACGTTATTAATGACTACTCCCTCCAAGTATCAGCTCAGCTTTTTATTTTTCGTTGTTTTACCATGATAACATAATTTTGTACTCTCAATCCAAATATGATACTCCGGTCCTCGTACAAAAGAGAAGCTGCTGCACAGCGCAGCCCTCGGCAATGCAAGTAGATACCTCAAGTAAAAGGGTGACCTCATAGAAGCCACCCTTTTTCGATCCCAAATGCAGCTCCTGTCTAGGGATATAGGTCACCACGAATGCCAGAGCAGCACCGGGATTCGCCGCCACGATGAATTGTTTGTTAAGAATTTATACCTACGTATACACCAAATGATCCAGGATGAATCAACATGGTCTTTTGGATCGTCTGTTGAAGCAGGATTTCCTCTGTCATCGACATGCGCCTGCTCCTTCTACAAGAGCAGCAAATACTTACCGTGGGGACTTCTTTCCATATTAAGTAATTGGCGATTTCTTATACAATTGCGTGATTTGGTTTGCAATGTGCTCAGAGCTGAAATGAATCCCTTCTCGAATCCACCACATGATGATGCCGATGATTGATGCCGTGAGAATCTCAATGGAAACCCAGTCTTTTGAGATTCTGCCTTCGTTTTTTGCTCTGTCCCTTCGGGCTTCTATCAGCTGTTTAAATAGGCCGAACAGTCTGCCTTCATAATGCTTATACTCAAACAATACGGCAAAGAATTTCCGGTTCTCATAGATATAATCCAAAAACACAGTCAAGCCCTCCCGATTATCATGGATCTCGGAATTCACCAACGGCTCCAATTTTATTGACAGTTCGTCAAAAATATCATTCGTGACAATCGACATTAAATCGTGGATGTCTTCAAAATGCAGATAGAACGTGGCCCTGTTCAATTCAGCGCGATCCGCTACCTTCTGAACGGTTAGCTGTGAGATGGAGTGTTGTTCGATCAGTAGAGATAGTGCAGCTTGTTTAAACAGCTTCTTTGAGCGGACAGCCCTAGGATCTTCTTTTTTTTCGATTGTCATTCTCTGCTCCTTTATCGATTAATTTCTATTTTATCAACGAATCAAGATCCATCGTTGATTAGTCGACATATTGAGTGAAATTGCAAATAGGCACTCTTTTTCCGGTATGATATTATCTATTTTATCGATATGGTGTTGAGAAAGCAATGATTGGAAGGAGTACAATAATGCAGCAAGAGAAGCCGAATGTAAAAAAAGGGATACTATTATTTATACTGATTTTAGGTTGTTTCTTATCGACCTTGAACCAAACATTATTAAATGTTGCACTGAATGACCTTATGGATGTATTTCAGGTTTCAGCAACGACCGTCCAATGGCTTGCAACGGGTTTTATGCTTGTGAATGGCGTGTTAATCCCCGTTACGGCATATTTGATGAGACGATTTACGACGAGGCAGTTATTCGTCAGCTCTATGTTATTTTTATTGATTGGCACAGTGATTTGCGCTGTATCACCAAATTTCAGCATCTTACTGATGGGACGCATGATCCAGGCAGCCGGAGCGGCGATCATTACCCCGCTTATGATGAGTGTCATACTGATTGTTTTTCCAATTGAAAAAAGGGGCAGCGTCATGGGCCTAATCGGCTTTGCCATTATCTTCGCCCCTGCTATTGCCCCAACCTTAGCTGGATTTATCATTGAATATGTATCCTGGAGATGGCTGTTTATCGGTTTAGCCCCTCTAGTCTTCATCGTGATTTTACTGGCATTAAAGTATCTGGTAAATGTATCCCAAGCGGCAAAAGCCAAGCTTGATATCATCAGTGTCATCTTGTCCACAATTGGATTTGGTTTCATCCTCTATGGCTTCAGTAATGCCGGGAGCAAAGGATGGGCATCTCCTGTAGTCCTGTTGTCATTAATTATCGGCGTTATGTTCACGACATGGTTCTGTATGCGTCAAATGAAATCAAAGGACCCGCTGCTGAATTTGGATGTGTTCAAAAATAAGATCTTTACCTTAACCTCACTCATCAATATATTAGTCACCATGATGATGTACGCGGACATGATCCTGCTGCCGCTGTATCTTCAGAGCAGTCGAGGCTATTCTGCTTTTGAGGCAGGCCTGTTATTATTGCCGGGTGCTGTGATCAATGCATTTTTATCACCGGTAACTGGCAAGTTATACGATAAATTTGGAGCAAAACCACTATTTATCATCGGATTATTGTTTGTTATACCTTCGATGTGGGCTGTAACGGACTTAACGGCTTCGACCTCTTATTCCTATTTAATGATTCGAACAGTCTTTTTACGAGTAGGCTTAAGTTTTATTACGATGCCGCTGAATACAGCAGGATTAAACGCACTACCCAAAGAATTAGGCACGCATGGTTCGGCTGTGAATAACACAGTTCGTCAAATTGCAGGTGCCATTGGGACAGCTGTCGTTATTACGATATATACGTCGCAGGCTTTGAAGCATGCAGCAGACATCAAAAGCCAAAATGAACTTGTATCACCAGATCAAGTCGCCAGTCTCTCTACCATGCTGGGTTCGAGTGACGCCTATTATTTTATGATGATATTGGCTGTTCTTGCGCTGGTTATGACACTCTTCATGCCGCCCTCAAAAGGAATTGCAAAAAAGGAATCCGCAAAGGCAGCATCTGTTGAGTAAATAAAGGTAACGTCATTCACTAATCAAGGTTTGCTCATGAGTGATCTAACGTATCTCCGCTTTGATCGCAGGTGATACGCGGCGTCCGCTACGCTGCCTCTGAAGGCAAGTGTAGCCGTCGTGGAATACAAGATACACGTAGCTATCAGTTCAATACCATTAAAGCAAAAGGGTGACTTCAATGAAGTCACCCTTTGTCAATCTCCTATACATGGCGATAGGCTGTATGCAAATATTCGTTACAATCCATAAAACGCATCTTTTTTTATATTTTGCTTCGCGATTTTTTTATTTTGCAGCAAATTCGTTATCGACTCAACCATGGATTTTGGACCCGCGATAAAGTATTTGCCCTGGTTCTGATATTGGTTAACAAACCTATTGATTTCTTGCTCTAATGCTTCCCTGGATTCAAGATAGGATATTTGAACGGCAGCAGAGTTAGCCAGAGCATCGAGCTCATCCCGAAAGAGGTGTGACTTCTGACTGTCCAGATACAGCACACGCACGGGTTTCCCCTCTCTGTCTCTTCCAGCAGTCATTTGCTTCAGGATTGCTCGAAAAGGCGTAATACCAATACCGGCTGCAATTAGCAGCGATGGGTGTTCTTGATCCAAATGAAATGACCCTACAGGACCGCCCATCTTGATTTTCATTCCAGGCTTTAATTCCAACATCGCTTGTTTGAAGTCGCTGGGGTTATCACCAATTCTCGTCGTAATTTTAACAACGTTCTCCGTCGGAGCAGAAGCTATGCTGAAAGGCTTCGTTGGGCTTTTGATTTTCTTGTGTATAATGCTAAACAAACCGTACTGCCCTGCCGTCCACGTTAGATCCTCATCTTTTTTGAATGAAAAAGTATATACATCTTCCGATTCTCGAAGGCTTTCTATAAATAACAATTCTCGCTTTCGGAATACGGAGATCATGTCTTTAAAAAAAGCCATTATGCATTCCCCCTTACCTCAAATACCTGCCCGTAATGGAATGCTCTTCATGGATGATCTCCGTAGGAGTTCCTTCGTATACCACCTGACCACCCTTGCTGCCTCCGTCCGGTCCCATATCGATGATCCAATCCGCTTGGCTGATCACATCGAGGTTATGCTCGATGACAATGACCGTATTGCCGGCATCCACCAGGCGGTTCATGATCTCCAACAGATGGCCGATATCTGACATATGCAGCCCAGTCGTTGGCTCGTCCATCACGTAGATACTGCCCTTCTTATGCAGCTCGCTTGCCAGCTTAATACGCTGGCATTCACCGCCCGAAAGGGTGCTTAGCGGCTGACCGAGCGTAATATAGTTCAGCCCTACATCACTCATTGCCTGGAGCTTGCGCACAACCTCTTTTAGCTGAAAGAATTCCAAGGCCTGCTCTACCGTCATCTCCAATACATCGGCAATGGACTTCCCGTTCAGCTTGTACTCCAGCACCTCTTCCTTGAATCGCTTACCCCCGCATACATCACATGGAAGTTTCACGCTGTCAAGGAACGCTAGATCCGTATACACGACACCCAGCCCTTGGCAGTTCTCGCATGCCCCCTTGGAGTTGAAGCTGAAGAGGCCTTGATTGACTTTGTTCGCGGATGCAAACGCCTTGCGAACATCATCCATAATGCCCGTATAGGTCGCTGGATTCGAGCGTGTAGACACGCCTACCGCCGATTGGTCGATGACAATCGCATCCGATTGCTGGCTGAGGAATACTTCGTTGATCAGCGTGCTTTTGCCTGAACCGGCGACACCCGTAACGACGGTAAGTACCCCGGCAGGAATATCGACACTCACGTTCTGCAGGTTGTGCAGTGTGGCATCCTTAATGGATAGCTTGCCGGATGGCTGCCTGCAGTCCTGCTTCAGCTTAAGCGCTTGCTTCATATGGGTTCCCGTCAGTGTGCCTGCTTCCAGAAGACCCTGGAAGCTTCCTTCGTACACGATGGCACCGCCGCGGCTGCCGGCGTGAGGCCCAACGTCGACGATATGGTCCGCGATTTTGATCACATCGGGATCATGTTCAACAACAATGACGGTATTGCCTTTGTCGCGCAGCTTCTGCAGCAGTTCATTCAAGCGGTGTACATCACGAGGGTGCAAACCAACGCTGGGCTCATCAAAGATGTAAGTGACATCCACGAGACTGCCGCTTAAGTGCTTCACCATCTTGACGCGCTGTGATTCGCCGCCGGACAATGTATCCGTCTCACGGTCCAGAGTCAAATAATCAAGTCCGATATCGACCAGATGCTGCAAGCGCTCGCCCAGTGACTTAACCACCGGTGCGGCGACCGCATCGTCAATCTCCCGAATGACGCGGACGAGTTGTCCGACCTCCATGGAAGACAACTCCGCAATGTTATATCCATTAATCCTGCAGCTTAAGGCGTCCTGGCTGAGCCTCGCACCATGGCAGCTGGAGCAAGGCCCCTCGGAAATGTAGGGTGCAACCGCTTTTTGTGTCCGCTCGGACTTGGTCTTGACATCCTGCTTGATGTATTTGTTAGTGAACTTTTCGATGGCGCCTTCCACCGTTATATTCGTTGCCTTACCGGCGAAATCCATCTTCACTTTCCTGGCCTTGCCGTACAGCAGCTGTTCCAGCTCCTCATCCGAGTAATCACTCAGCTTCTTGGCAGGGTCGAAGTCTCCCGACTGCACAAGCATGTTCCACTCCCAGCCGTTCACTGAATAGTCCGGCAGCATGATGGCTCCTTCATTCAGCGACTTGGACATGTCCACCGCCTTGCCCATATCTACGCCTAATTTGCGGCCGATTCCGTTACACTCTGGACACATGCCTTGCGGATCGTTAAAGGAGAACATGTTCGCTCCTCCAACATGGGGCTGACCCACTCGGGAAAAGAGTAATCGGAGAATGGGAGATATATCGGTAATCGTGCCCATCGTGGAATGGGAGCCCCCGCCCAACCGCTTCTGATCCACAATAACCGCCATGCTCAGATTTTCGATTGCATCCGTATCCGGCTGCGGAACACGGGGCAGGAAGGTACGTATGAACATGCTGAAGTTCTCATTCAACAAACGTGTGGATTCCGCAGCAATCGTATCAAAGACGATCGAGGATTTGCCAGATCCGGATACCCCGGTAAAAATCGTGATCTTCCGTTTGGGAATACGCAAGGATACGTTCTTGAGATTGTTTTCCCTCGCACCTGAGATAACGATATATTCCTGATTAGATTCGTTCATGCCGTTCATGCTTCATATCCTCCAAGTTTTTTCTTTTCTACTGCTGAAACACGGTTATTGTGCCAACACCTTTTCAAGCTCGACAGTCCAAGCGCTCCAACCATACTTAGCGCCTTCAAGTCCATGGACATTGGAGAATCCGATTTGCTCGAGATGAAGGTTAACCTTCCCATCCCCTAAATCCTGCAGGGTCCAGTTCACCGTGTGTTGCTCATCCCCGGTTGCCCAAATATAAGACAATCGATGGGGTTCATCCACGATCGTTACTTCTCCTTCAACAATTCCATCCCATCCATTGTACGGCTGATGACGAAACTGAAAACGATGTCCTACGACAGGTTTAAAATCATTTTCCGTAATCCACTGGGCAAGCTTGTTGGGATCGGTCAAAGCGCTCCATACCTTTTCAATTGTTGACGTGTACTGAAAATCCATAGATAAAGTTAAACTCATTCTTCTTCCTCCTCTAATAACTGCTTCAATCGAAGCATATTCGTGCTCCAGTACTTGTTGTAGAAGCCCACCCAATCTTGAACCTCTTGCAGTGGAGAGGCATTTAGCCTGTATCTCGTTTCCCTGCCTACTTTACGGTCCTCTACCAGTCCGGCCTCTTTAAGAATTGTCAAATGCTTCGATACCGCTGTGCGGCCCATTTGAAACTGTGGCGTCAACTCATGCAGGGGCAGCTCCTCTGCCTCTGATAGCAGATGAATCAGATGACGCCTGGTTGGATCTGCAATCGCATCAAACACGTCTCGCAACTGATTGATCTCGGTCACAACACCCTCTCCTATAATATTATTGCCAAGGGACAGGCGTTAGTTTCCCATCCATTAAACTACAAGTCTCTTCGATCTTTGCGCTTATGTAACAAATGTACTCAATCGACACC
The DNA here is from genome assembly GCF_003184205.1 of Paenibacillus sp. Cedars. Classification (NCBI taxonomy): domain Bacteria; kingdom Bacillati; phylum Bacillota; class Bacilli; order Caryophanales; family Paenibacillaceae; genus Paenibacillus; species Paenibacillus sp. Cedars. Next base: position 2,420,734 of record NZ_CP020866.1, on the reverse strand, counting down.
ATTTAGTGTCGTTTTGATTATAGGCCACCCTTTGGTGTCGCGTCAACATTCTCTCATAACTGCCTGCGTTGGTATCTCAACGGATAATACAGCTGAATCGATGGATTAGAAACAAAACTAACAGAAGCAGCGGATAACCACAGCGAGAGCTGACCTTCATGAATGAACCACGAATCCATAACAGCAAAAATAACCAGTTCGACTTTATCAGCGACTGGTTATTTTTATTCGTTTCTGGAAGGATTTGATCACGGCAACACGAGGTTTACTTTTTAAGAACTGCCCATGAAGCATCACTAATTTCGTCCATTTCACTTCGCGTCAAAGAGAAGTTCATTGCTTTGACATTCTCCTAGGCATGTTTCACTTTAGTGGATCCAGGAATCGCAAATATGCCCTCGCCTTGAGCGTGTATCATCCAATTCAAAGCGATCTGTGTCGGTGAGGCATCGTATTTCACTGCAAGCTCTTCAAGAGTTTCGATAAGAGGCCATGATTTTCTTAAACCGGACGCACAGAAACCCGAGCTCCACTTTCTCGGACCCTTGATCGCTCTTACGAGGTCTTCATTTCGATACTATGAACCTCATATATTCGAATCTCGATTACTTCTGCTCGTTCACTGCCGTTCGTTTCCTTGATGACGACCCTGATTCGGTTCGATGGTATCGGCTCCTCAAATCGATGGATCTTTTTGCGTGTACGATTATGGTTATCACCGGCAACCGTTACCCACTCCCCATCCATATATGCCTGCAGCTCATATGCCTTAACCAGCTCCGGAATGATCAGGAACGGCGTCTCGTGATGATGCAGATTGATCAAATCCTCATTGACGTCATCATTGAAGGTAAGATGGATCTCCCGGATATCCGCTCGTTCTGGGAGCTCAACTTCCACCCATTCTACCCGGCCGTTTACGAGGGGCTCCGATACCCACATCTGCGGACCTCCATAAGGACGAACATAACCGCTAACCACTTTGTCAGCCGAATAAGCGCTGGTCTCAACCGCAAAACAGAACGGCTTGCGGACAAGGCCTCTCATCGACCATTCGATCACCAGCTGATCCGGCTGATGGTCCTCCAGATCGGAGCTGACTACCGGCTTGGCCCCGCGTTCGAATGCGAGCACGCCGGTGAGGGGTGCCTCAGATGTAAAGAGACTTGCTACCTCATTGGCGCGGACAATAACAAATCCATTGCACGGTTTATCGCCAAACAGCATCCGGTCCGCCGGAATATCCAGCCACTGCTTCTCACCGGCAGCAACCTCAATGATCAAAGTCTGCCTGTGATTTGCAGGCACATAGTTCTCATCGCGTCCCGTATCCCACAGCTCGATGTTCAACTGCGAGGGTTCCCTGGCGGTAACCAGGATACGGAGTCCTTCAACCTCTCCATCAGCCGGGAACAACAATCCAACGTCCGATATGAGTCGATACTCTTGAGCAGCGTTATCGAGCCGTATGCCCTTCATTGTGCTCGACGCGCTGACAACTCCTTTCTTTGCCAAGTCATGAACATCCTCATTACGCAGACCGATGATCGAAGCATCGGTGCGCAGCATCGTTTGCTGGAGCTCAGACAGGTGCCGCTCCCGCAATTCGCGCGGCGTGATCCTTTTCATAACGGACAATGCGGCACCAACGCCGGCTGCTTCGCCCATCACCGCACAGGTCGCCATGACGCGCGTCGTTCCGAAGGCCACATGTGTTGCACTAATATTCCGTCCGGCGAACAGCAGATTGCTTACGTTCCTCGAGTAAAGCGAACCGAATGGAATATGATAAATGCCGTCCATATGCAAATGCTTCGAGCCGCTTTCAGTTGCATACATCCCTTGCGGCGGATGAAGATCGATAGACCACCCGCCAAAAGCTACCCTATCTTCGAACGAACGCTGCGCAATAACATCGTTCTGCGTCAATATGGAATCCCCCAGAAAACGGCGGTATTCGCGTTTACCCGGAATCGATCCTACCCATTCCAAGGTCATATGATCGGCTTCAAACTCCCCCGAGTTCTTGATATAGTCCCATATGCCGTAAATGACTGACCATAACTCATCCCGGATCCGCTCGTTCTCATGGACCGTATCCAGCTCGCCTCCCCATTCAATCCACCAATAATGACAGCCGGAGTCACCGCTTCGAATGACGCGTTTGATCGGAATCGACGTTGTGGTAATATCTTTTGCAAAAGACGGGGCCACGAAACGCACGGGTTTCTCCGTTTCTTTAGTATAGAACAGCAAGGTGCTGCCGAGCGTGATGTCGTCAGCCACTTCCGGGGCCCAATCCTCTAAGAACTCGTGCCTGGCTTCACGCCCGATGCGGTATGCTGCTCCTGCAAGAAAACCAATGAGTCCGTCGCCTGTACAGTCGAGAAAAATCTCGCTTTCGAACGTAATTTCGCGCTCCGATCCCATCATCCAGCCTGTGACGCTGCGAATCACCCGGTTATCCAGTTCTCCGACAGCTTCAACCTCTCTTACATCCGTATTCAGGAACAGCGTGAGGTTCGGCTCGGCTCTGACGGCATCCAACAACGTGACATCCCATAAATAGGGATTGCCTTCCGGGTTACGATATTGGTTTTCTATAAACAGTTCTCCCATGATGCCGGTCTCCCTGGCATAACGGTTCACTCCGTGCCCGGTTGCCCCGCATACCCATACGCGTACCTCGGAGCTGGAGTTGCCGCCAAGCACAGGGCGATTATGGACAAGCGCAACCTTTTGCCCCAGTCTTGCTGCTGCAATTGCGGCGCTAATTCCGGCCAGACCTCCTCCAATGACGGTTATATGCGAATTTACTGTCTCTTGTCTCAATGTATGAACCTCCTTCGATTAGCCTTTAACTGCCGAACTCGATATACCTTGGATGATATATTTCTGTCCTATCAGGAATATTAGAATCATAGGAACGATTGCCGCTGAAGAAGCAGCCATCATGCCATTATAGTCAACGTTGTTTTCCAGAACGAAATTTTGCAGGCCAAGCGGAATCGTATAGAGCTCCGGACTTGTCAGAAACACGAGCGCATTCTCATAATCATTCCATTGCCAGGAGAAGTCGATAATGGCAAACGTCGCAATCGCTGGCTTGGCTAACGGAAGAATCAGCTTGAAGAATATCCGAAAATGGCCGGCTCCGTCCAAAAACGCGGATTCGGTAATCTCCTTCGGTATTCCGAGGAAAAACTGGCGAAGCATGAAGACTCCGAATATCGAGAACATGGCGGGCAGGATGAGCGCCCAATGGGTGTTGTAAATATGAAGCCAGTTAAACATAATGAACTTCGGAACGAATACGACTTGAGGGGGAATCATCATCATGGACAAATACACCATGAACAATGTATCCCGGCCTTTGAATTCCGTACGCGCGAAGCCGTAGGCCGCAAGGGCTGACATGAATACGGCGCCAACCGTGCCGATAACAGCGATTTTAATCGAATTCCAGTAATAAGGAAGAAAATTATAGTTCCCAGACCATATTCGGATATGGTTACTCCAGTCGAGCCTGGAAGGAAGCCATTGCCGAAAAACTTCGCTCGGCGTTTGGAACGAGGTGCTGAGCATCCATAGGAAAGGGACAATCATAAAGAATCCGGCAATCAACATAAGAGTTGTCGTGACAAAAAGCTTAATGGAGAGGTTCTTTTTGATTTCAATCATACTGCCTGCTCCTCTCTAGTAATGAACCCAGCGTTTTTGGCCTACCCACTGGATGATGGTAATTACGAGAATAACCGCGAACAGAAACCAGGATATCGTTGACGCATAACCCATCTCATAGTAGCTGAATGCCGTTTTGTAGACGAATAAGGACAGGATTGTCGTGCTTCCGCTTGGTCCGCCGCCCGTTATGGCTTGAATCAGTGAGAAGGATTTGACCGTCATGATCAGTCCTGTAACCAACAGCATAAACGTTGTCGGACTAACGAGCGGCCATACGATCTTCCACGTAATCGTCGACGCGCCAGCTCCATCGATTCGCGCCGCCTCCAGCTGCTCGGTGGAGATTTCCTGCAGCGCCGCAAGGTAAATAATCATATTGTAGCCAAGCATGAACCAGATTTGTACAACGTTGATCGCATACATCGCTGAGCCTGAATCCGCAAACCATCCTGGAGGAGAGGCGACACCGATCCAACGCAGTACTTCATTGATCGGTCCCTGCGACGGCTGGAACAACAGCATCCAGACAAAAGCAACAGCAACGCCGCTAGAGATATACGGAAGGAAAAACATACCCCTGAGCAATCCCTTCAAATACACACTGCGGTTAAGCACAAGCGCTACAAGGAATGCCAGTCCCAGTGAAACCGGAACGGATAACAGGAAAATCACAGTATATTTGATCGAGGCATAGAATTGATCATCACCAAAAAGGCGTTTGATATTATCCAATCCCGTGAACGTCCAGTTCGGATTGGCAAATTGATAGTCGGTGAACATCATAAAGAAGGAAAACAGGGCAGGCAGAATGAAAAATGCCAGAATCCCCAGCATATTAGGCAGAATAAAGGCATAGCCAACCCAGCCCTGTTTCCGAATCCAGCTGTTCTTTTTCACAGAAAACACCGCCTTTCTTCTTGTTTAGAGCTTTCTAGATACAACAAAGAGAGAAGAAGGAAGCGGAAGATCCTTCTTCTCTCTTAAGGGTATTGACCATATGCGATTACTTGATATAGTCCTGGTGGCGTTTGGTCATATTTGTAAGTGTTGTATCGATATCCTGCTCATTTAGGAAGTATTTCTCATATTCTTCCTTGCGGGCATCCAGCGCTTGCTGCGGAACATTCAGCTGGAACGACGGGAACTGACCGAACACCACGTTATTCAGCGATGCTGTATCGTAACTATCCTCATTCCCCTTGAGTAGCAGCTCCATCGCCTGTTGGTTATCCACACTCTTCGAGGATGGAATCCGACCACCGCTAGCCATTGGCAGCATGCCGCCATCGGCATACCATTTCGCGAACTTCCATGCCGCATCCTGATTTTTGGATTTGGCATTGACGGAGAGCATATCACCGAGTCCGCCAGCATATTTATAATCCTTCTGATCAGCGGTTACTTTCGGAATCGTTGCAAAAGCGATCTTGAAATCATGTGGAAATTCCTTCTGATTGTTGGCATTGCGGAAAATAAATTCCCCTGCGGCCAGCATGGCTGCCTCGCCTTTTAAGAAATTTGTATCTACCGGCATTTTGCTAGTTACTTGTTCGCCGTACTCCGGTGTCGATTTGTCCACGAACATCATATCATGCACGGTTTGAAGCTGCTGCTTCCAAAGATCGTTATCAAAGTTGGATGTGCCATCCGGCTTCGTTACGCCAAGACCGGCAATAGTGCCATCAATTGTAGCGGTAAAGGCGGCGTCATGCTGCATAAGGCCATACACATTCTCTTTTGTTAATTTCTTCGCGTATTCTCTCAGATCGTCCCATGTCCAGTCGACGGAAGGAACCGGAAGTCCTGCTTCATCAAGCATGTTTTTGTTAAGCCAGATGAACAGCATGTTTTTCTTTGTAGGAATCCCGTAGTATTTATCGCCGATTTTCCATTGAGCAGCATCCGGGCCCATTTGCTCATCGATGTTGTAATCCGTTTTGCTGCTGAGGTCCAAAGCGACCCCTGCGTCAACGCGTTTTTGCAGGCGGTTAATCGTATAGTTGATGAACAAGTCTGCATCCTGGGCCGTGATGAGTGCCGTATCCAGCTTCAGGTTACCCGGATCATCATTTACGTAGCGGACGTATTCCACCTGAATGTCCGGATTTTCTTTATTCCAGTTGTCAATCACCTCTTGAGGACCTGCTTCAGCAGGAACCGCTCCCCAAAGCTTGAGGTTGATTTTTTCACCCGAACCGCCTGCTGAAGCTTCACTTGCCGATCCTGCATTCGCCCCTTCATTGCTGCTACTGCTGTTAATGCCTCCACATGCGCTGAGCATCGAAGCTGCCAGAGTGGTCATTAGAACTAACTTCAACCATTTTCTCCGTTTCACTCGTGGTCCCCCTCATCAAAATGATAAGCTTATTGCCTACGTCTTTAACTTTATCACCTGCCTGGCATTGGGGGTATGAACGGCGTTTGGATATTCATAGAACGAATTTTTGTTCTTTCCGGTATTCGTTTGGGGTCACACCGCACCAGCGCTTGAATATTTTGATGAAATAATTGTCGTTCTCAAAGCCTACCATTCTGCCGATTTCGCTAACCGTTTTCTCGGTTTCGGTCAGCAGCATTTTCGCCGCTTGAACGCGGCGGTTCTGGATAAAGTGCGTCAGCGTGGTGCCGGTCTTCTTCTTGAATAAATCACTGACATAACTGGCATCCATGCGGACAAATTCAGCCAATCTCTTTAATGTCACTCCCTCGGCAAAATGCTCTTCAATGTAGTTGATCATTCGGTTCAGCTCCGGGTGGTCCGTCGGTTCTTGGGCAGTCCTGTCCGGGAACCATTTATCTGCCAGGCGAAGCTTGTCCATTCTCGTCAGCTCTGCAGCCACTTTGTCCATGGCTTGCTTGAGTCCCTTCAAATCCAGAGAAAGCTTCATCAAATAGCCAGAAGCCCCGTACTCCACCGCTTGCCTGGCATACTCGAACTCACTTACTGCCGTCAGCATGACAAACCGGCACTGGAAACCTTCCTCCCTCGTCAGCTGCAATAATCGGACGCCATCCATTCGCGGCATAAAAATGTCGGAGATGACAACATCGGGCTGCAGCTCCCGAATCAATTGCAGACCCTCCTCACCGTTTACCGCTTCACCTACAATTTCGAACGGAATATCCGCCTTTACAAACAATTTGCGTAAGCTTGCTCTCGCGTACTGTTCATCTTCAACGATCAGCGTGCGCCACATGCGCGCTCCCCTCCTTCAAATAGGGTTTGGATAGCAATAACGGGAAATGCATGACAACCTTGGTTCCTTCGTCCGTCGACTCGATCAGAAGTCCTGTCGGCTGGTTCTTAAACATAAGCTCCAGGCTTTCCCGAAGATTTTGGAGGCCAATGCTTTTTCGTTTCCGGTTGGACTGATTCTCCTGCGATCGCTTAATCCCCATGCCATTATCCACAACTTCCAAATAAAGCAGCGAATTGCGGCTTGATGCACAAATGACGATTTGCCCCTCATGATGGGATTGTCCAAACCCATGGAGCAGCGAATTTTCTACCAGCGGCTGCAGGCAAAATTTTGGAATCAGCGCATACTCCAGATCCTCGCTTACTTCATACTGAATCTCGATGCCGTGCCCGAATCGTTTCCGCTGGATATCCATATAGGATTCGACCAGTACAATTTCGTCCTTCAGAAGAATGAGGTCAACCTCCAAATTCAGCGTCGTTTCCAATATGTTGCCAAGCGCAACACAAATCTCGTAAATCTCATCTTCATCCTTATCCAGCGCGATACTCTTGATGGTGTTCAGCGTGTTCAGCAGAAAATGAGGATTCATCTGACTGAGCAGCACCTGAAACCGGACAAATTGCTTTTGACGCTCCTCAAGCTTTAACCGCTCCAACAGATTATTAATGTCTGCAATCATGTAATTGAAGCTTCGGGTCAACGCCAGTAATTCACCCCGACCCTGTTCCGGAAGCTTGGTCTTCAAATTCAATTTTACGGTGGTCTCCATTTTTCGCTGAAGCAGCTTCAAAGGCCCGGTGACCGTTGAAGAAATGAGGTAAGTCAAGAGTACAAACAGCAGCAGGATAGCCCCATAAACGGTATAAAACCTCTGCTTCTGTTTGTTCACTTCTTCAAACAACAAGGACAGCGGCACCTTCTTCACGAGATAACCGTCCAGCTCTTGAATCTTGCTGTAGGTATACATCGTATGATTGTTCACAATGGATTGGGAGGAGGAATCCGCTCCCGCGCTCTGACTGGCTGCTGCAATAGTAGATGACACGGTAGACGGCACGTCCTCTTCCGAATCCGATTGAAGCAGCGTATGTCCGTTTGCATCCAGCAGGAAATAGGCGCCTTCCCCATGTCTGCCGAATGTTTTTTCCTCGAACCAGCCCTCATAATCGATACTAAAACGTCCGTAAGCAAATGGCTTCAATCCATCGTCACGCAGCAATGCGTAAAGGCTCAGCATCCGAATGCCCTGCCTCTCTCGGACCTCCGTCGTGTGATCATCGGATGCCCAGATGTAACGCTGTCCCCCTGCCCTTTTCAGCTCCTGCACCCAGGGCTCGGAGCTCATGGCGGCATAATTCAGGGAGCTCACCGGTGTATACGAGGTGTAAGCGTTTCCTTTTAAATCGATTAAAGTGTAGAAAACCGTAGCTCCTGTTAGGAAAAAGCTGTTTTCAATACCTGCAAATTTATTTTCAACGATTCGTTTTCGATGGATAGCATCATATAATTCCGGCTGCTGCATGACTTGGCGGAGGACGGAATCCTGTTCCAGCAGCATCCCGGTTTTCATCACAAGGCTCATCAAATCGATAAGATCGTATTTGATGCCTTCGAGCTGCTTGATGTTGCTGTCCGAAGCATTCCGCTGGAGTATCGTTTCCGTTTCCCGGAAGTTGTAGAGGAATAACAGCGCAATCGGCGCGAGGAGAAACAACAGAAAGGAAAACAAGATTCGGTGTTTAAAGGTTTCAGGCGTTATTCGTCGTAACCATCTGGTCAACATGATTATGGCTCAGCCCTCCAATCGGTGTGTATCTCCCAATTTACTTGAGGTTACACTTGATCGCAACCCTAATTTTTTTAAGCTCAAACGAACAGATCTTGAAGAAACGTAAACCAGACCTTGATAGAGTCTGGTTTACGCTTTTGAATCGGCATTTCTATGGATCTATACTTGTCATGTATGTATTAGGCAATCCCAAATCCTCATATAATACTGCGCCTGTACGGTGTGCCGTATGAACGCGACTAGATCCGTCACGCGAACGAATCAGTGCAACACGCTTTAAAACAAAAAAAGCCGCGAATTCCGCGACTTTATCCTCATATCCCATGCTGCGTTCCTTAGCCGAACAATTGGAGCATAGGTTTTTATCATATCCGGCTGATCATTCATTTCCTACAGCTGCTTCAATTGGTTCTCGGCTTCCTTTACTATAAATCCATATTCGTTTCTGTCCTGATATAAAGATATTACGTGTTTAAGAGCAAGTTTATACGCCGTTTCATATGCCTCATGTTGAGTTGTCTCAACGTCCGGCGTCACGCCTATTCCCTCCCAATTGGTTTGGGTAACGGGATTAATCGCTCGTCCATCCGGGATAAATATACCAAAGTGTTTCGTTAATTGATGAACGGCTCCAGGATTGGCTCCTCCTGCGGTAACTTCTCCAATGATGGTTGCCCGCTTTAAGTTTTTCAGATTATATGTAAACTCTTCCGCAGCAGAGAATGTTCTGTGGCTCGTTAATACATAAACAGGTTTGGTTCCATACCGCTTTCCGGGCACATACGATAACGTCCAAGACTGACTTATAACATCGTTTGCCCGCGAATAAAAACTGTTTAAGTGAAAAGGTTCGGAATCAAACAAATAACTTGTGATAAAGGCAACCATCGATGGGCTCCCGCCACCGTTATTCCGTAAATCAAAGATAAGCGCGTCCGTGTTAGCCACCAAATTCATTGCATTTACTGCAGCCTCGCCTGCAAATTCTGGATCGTGAAAACCTCGCAAATGGATATAACCAATGTTCCCCGCAAGACGTTCAATTCTATGAAAACCATAATTATCGAGCTTTGCATGCAGGAGATATTCCTCCCTTTGCTCCTTCTCACTAATCTTCATATCAACCGACTTCTCTTGTTCCGTGTATCGTAATTTCAAATGCTTATCTTTACTAATTTCCCGAAGGTCATATGTGACTTGTTCACAAAAAGCTTCTGCGTTTTTAATCGCTTCATATTCTTTTCCGACTAACTTATGCTCCAAGTAATTTCCCATTTCTTCAGCAACATCGGGAAACACATAATGATTATTTAACGCTTTGGCTAATGAATGGATTACCTCTTCATGAGCCCAACCCCTCATCTGGTTAGCTTCCACGATCATCATCCCCTCTAAATTATTGTTCAAAACGGACCCGTTGAAAAACAATTGATCTAACTGCTCTCGGAGGGATTGATAAGTGCAAGAACCTGATGATCCTCCCATACCCCGTTGATCTTCACGTTGCTTCGGGCTATGCCTTCTTTGTGGAACCCTGCATGCTCAAGCACGCGTATGGAGCCGGGATTCCGGGGAGAGGCCTCCCCTACGATCCGGTGAAACCGAAGCTCCTCGAAGGCATAGCGTACCACCTGTTTTACGGCTTCTGTCATATAACCCTTGCCGTTATGATTCTGGTCCAGGCTGTATCCGATCATACAGCTCTGAAGCGGGTCCCGTACCACGAAGGACAGCCCTATACTACCAATAATCCGGTCGTCCTCGGTGCGGCATATCACGAAGTCATATTTCCGGTCCTCCTCCCTGTCCGTCTTACTTTTCCTAATCATTTGGAGCTGATGCTCCTCTGTATAGAACGCTTCCGGGTTGCTTGGTGAGAAGTTCTCAAAAAAGACCCGATTGCGATTGTACATGTCTGTCAATTCTGCGGCGTCCGCTTCCTCCGGAAATCGGACATATACTTGCTGCTCTATCATCTGCACCATCCCCACCAACTCATAAAATGTAAGGAGATTATAGCACAGGATGGAAAGGGGCAGATATTGCGATTCGCAGGTAAAACAAAAAAAGCCGCGAATGGCGCGACTTCCCAGACCTATATGCTCTTGTCCAACGAGACTTCGCTGAGCTCGTTGTTCCCCTTATTCCTGGAGATAAAAGTGATGCTTTGTCTGCCTTGTTCCGACTATTCTCCGCGAACGACACGAAGGCCTTGATCAGGACCGAAGCCATTCGCATCAAACTTGCCTCGGAAGGATATCTCGTTGTTGCTGACGTCACCCATCCAACCGCCGCCCTTCACAAGCCGGTAGGAGCCGGTCCGGCTGTCCGAATCGCCATGCCACTCCCAGCACCATTCCCTTACGTTGCCAGACATATCGTAAATGCCTAACTCATTGGGTTTCCGGGTACCAATCGATTTGGTTTGATTGCGGTTGTTCTCTATGGCTGGCCAGTTCCAATTTCCGGTTAAGGGTTTGTTCCCGGCGTTTTTCCAATACCATGCGACCTCGTCGGCACTATTGCTGCCGCTGTATATGTAACCCTTGCTCGCCTGACCTCCGCCTGCAGCATATTCCCACTCCGCTTCGGTTGGCAATCGGTAACCGTTAGCCCCCTCATGGATCGTGACTATCCATTTTATATTATCGTTCTCATTGTTGTTATTCGGGTCCTTTTTGTTCTTGTCTATATTGTAAAACGGATTTAAACCCTCTTTTAGACTTCTTTGATTACAGTATTCCACAGCGTCATACCAGCTCACCATCTCTACAGGTAAATTGTCGCCTTTGAATCCCGAGGGATTACTGCCCATGACTTCGGCCCATTCTTTTTGGGTGACCTCATATTTGCCGATATAAAAATTCGATAGGGTCATGCCTTCTCCAGCGAAATTGGAGTTGTTATTCTTAAAAGTTCCGCCCTCCACGAATACAAGACCATTCTTCGATTCAGGTTTTTCTTCCGAACATGCGCTGATCACAACCACTGCTGCTATTAAAAGAAACATGAATAGCTTTCTCATTGACATATCTCCTTTAAGCCTGATAGGAAAAATGATAAACGATGATAGCCTGCTGCTCGGCTCCGGCAAGACATAGGCCGCTGTTCCCGTTAATTCCGCTAGCCCTGCCCAGCACAACGGGACCGATGGATACAACGGGAGGAGAACGGCCAATCGGCCGCCCTCCAATGTTGAAGTCCACTTTGGTATGACATAATTTATCCGCGTAATTCATTACCGGTAGCTTGAAACACCGAATGAGTAAGCGGTTTCAATTCTGATCGTTCGTTGTGTTGCCTTCAATGCACCCGTTACCATACCGTTACGTTGGAGCTGCCGCTGCTCTGATAGCCCTCTGTCGCTAACACCTGATAGGCCCAGCTGCTTCCCAGATTCATTCCTTTGCTAGCCCATGCATTCACATGATTGCTGAACGTAATACTTGAGTTGACACCGGTCGCTCTCTTCGATTGCCGAACACTCCAGTACTGGGCAAACGTTTGTGTCCCGTCAATGGAAGGAGCGTTGTATCTCATTGTCGTATAGATGTCATATGTGCCCCCATCACTCGTCACCGTGCCTTTATGTGTTCCCGTAGGCCGATACGTCCCCCAGCTGTCCACAACGTAATATTCGATGAGTGAGTTCCGGGTCCATCCGTAAAGGGTCAAATACCCATTGCCGGACGGCGCCCAGACACCGGCATTATAGTTAATTGTCCGGTTTGGAGATCCGGTATTCCAGCCTTTACCGACTACGAAATTCCCGGTATTTTGCCAGGTCACGCTGTAATTGCCGCCGGACCCATTAACGGCATTGACCGTACCGCCGCCATCCGTCCAATTTTGCCAGTAGTCCGTAGCTGCACTTGAGGTTGATGCAAACAAGCCAAAACTCATGGATGCTGCAAGAATGACCGTCATCAATTTCTTACTAAACCTAAACATAATCTACCTCCTCAGATTTTTGTCATTGCCTCATACGTCTGCATGTCGATTGGTTCGCTGTGCAGCACATCCCTTATCCTGTATGTTTTTTCCTTTACCTCCTTTCTAAGTAAATTATAGAATGATAGCGATTTCATAACACTTCACAAATTAAATATGTTACATCAATTATTTTGCAATTTGAAATATTCTGGGTTTAAATTGATTCTCCAGATCTATTGAGAATAATTAACATTTAAAGTAAATTATGCTTATCAAACCAAGAGCAATGATAAGCAGAGGAAATCGTTTCACGCCAATCACGCAAGCGCTTTCAATCACTAGTTTTCTATGAAGTTTTGAAAGGAGGCGATGCTGCTTTACGCAGGTAGACAAAATCTGATAAACGATTAGTGAGGAGGAATTAATGATGAGAAAGGGCATATTCGGGGCGCTGGGTAAATCCAAAATGATGCTGCCTCTATTGATTGTCGTAGCTATGATGATGAGCTTGTTCCCGCGCGAGGTTTCAGCAGCAGAACGGGGTGCATGGGCACCCAATGTGGCTTACGCCGTAAACGATACCGTCACTTACAGTGGAAAGACGTACAAGGCTATTCAGCCCCATACCTCATTGACAGGCTGGGAACCACCCAATGTTCCGGCATTGTGGCAGCAGGTTCAAGGCGGCGGAGGCTCCGATACGGTAGCTCCCACAGCTCCCGCGAACGTAACCGTGAGCGGAGTCACCTCCTCCAGCGTAACTTTGTCCTGGCAGGCCTCCACGGATAATGTAGGTGTGACAGGTTATGATGTATACCAAGGTACATCACTTGCAGTAACCGTAACCTCGAATACAGCGACAATCACCGGGCTCTCCGCCAAGACAACCTATTCTTTCAAGATCGTTGCCAAGGACGCTGCTGGAAACCTCTCTCCAGCCAGTACAACGGTGAGTGCAACAACAGCCGAGGGAACTCCTGGCGGTGTTGGCCAACTGCCGAAGCATATATTGACAGGATACTGGCAAAATTTTGTCAATGGTGCTACCAATGTGAAAGTGAGAAATATACCGGATCAGTACGATATCATTGTATTAGCCTTCGCAGAGATGGACCCTGCTAATCCCGGAGGTGTCACCTTTACGGTTAATTCTGCCCTATCCAATGCTCTCGGCGGGTACACAGAAGCTGAGCTGATCTCGGATATCCAGGCTAAACGTGCTCAAGGCAAGAAGGTTATTATATCTATTGGAGGAGAACTGGGGAACGTCAATCTTAATAATCCTTCGCCGAATATAACGAATTTTGTGAACAGCGTTTATGGGATCATCACGAAATTTGGACTGGATGGATTGGACGTTGACCTCGAGCATGGCTTGAATGTACCTAATTTAACCAATGCGATTCGTCAATTGAAGCAAAAAGTCGGGAATGATTTTGTATTGACGATGGCTCCGCAAACCATCGACATGCAGAATCCAAATACATCTTATAGCCAGCTTTATAACAATCTGAAGGATATAACGACCGTGGTGAACGTGCAGTACTATAATTCCGGATGCATGCTGGGTCGTGACGGAAAATGTTACAGCCAGGGAACCGTTGATTTCCTTACGGCTCTTTCGGACTTGACGCTGCAGTGGGTGTCTCCTTCCCAATTGGGATTGGGCGTGCCAGCTACCCCTTCAGCCGCAGGGGGAGGATATGTTTCCCCTACGGTTGTCAATAATGCACTGAATTGTCTTGCAACCGGAAACAGCTGCGGAAGTTATAAGCCAGTTGCTAAATACCCTGATATCCGAGGAGCGATGACATGGTCCATTAACTGGGATGCAACCACGAATTATACCCTTGCCAAGACAGTAAGACCATTCTTGAGCACACTCCCTTAATATCAGGGAGCTGCTTGCTGAGAGCCAGTCCAATCAATAACCAGCCTTAGTGCTGCCAGAACTAATATAAATTTCTTCACTGACTGCCACTAAAAGTCGCCGCTCTCTTCCGTTGACGGAAAGAAGCGGCGGCTTTTTGACTTGACTCCATTTTCGGATGCATTAGCCAGCCCTGTTGCTGGATCTCCAGCAAGGTATCTATTTTCACGCTCAACGGTCCGGGCAAATGTTATGGATTTGGGAGATCAGCTCTTCTGAATTGGTACGGAACGCTTGGTTCGAATCCGTCCAGGTTGAATTGAGAAAATACGAGGCATGAAATCGCCAGCCCTGATGATCCGGATTAAAATCCATCTGAATTTCGCGCCCCGGCTTCCCTCGGTACAACCTGGATCCTGGCTTACGCCAGCTGCCGATTTGGGTGATCCTGTCCGGGTTCTGTCCAGTAATATAGGTGAATCTTTCATTATATGGAATGTCCTTCACATAAAACTTGGGGCAGCCCACAGCAAATACCTGCACATGCTGAATATCGTGTTTGTCCTCCAAATAAAGTCCTGCCCGATAGGCAATTACACCTCCGGCGCTGTGTCCGATAAGGATCAGGCGATCTGCATCTGATGCATGCTGAAGAATGATTTGCGCTGCCTTGGTAACTCGCCGGGACTGATCGCGAGCCAGATCATAGCCAACCTGCGTAAGCTGCCGGGCCAGCAAACGCAAGGTTGAGGAGCCCTTGGTGCCGTTTGCCATACCGTAAGGAAAGATCATCACGATCTTAGCTTGCTGATAGCTTTTGGCAATCTCACTGGCAGCCGCTTCAAAATTATTCCGATACGTCAACACACCAGCAAAAAAGAAAACCACCGTGCGGCACTGTGTTGTGCATGCGCTATTGGAGGATACAAACGTCTCTGTCATTCCACAGTCCCCTTCTTGTCTATTAATCACATTCAGCGCACTCATGCTGTTGGAGAAGTATTACCCCTATGATAAACAAAACTTCAGTTCAGTTCAAAGGCAGCCTGGGACAACAACTCCTATCAGTAAAAACAAAAAAGCCGCGGTTCCCACGACTTCTCCAGGCTCTAAGCTCAAAATTTCGTCCTTCCCCATTAGTCCCGGACTATCACGTTGGTATTAAAATAGATCGGATTGGTCAATGCAGCCATCATCGTCCTTTCCACCTGTTGAAAATACCGCCAGATTTCGGCTCGCAGAAAGCGCCGTTCCTTAGCATCAAATCTAAGTGTCCTTTCCCCATCCGTTTCAGCAGCGATCTCCTCTTCAAAGCCTCGTTCGCTGTATAGCCGAACCAGATCACCGGCACGCAAACCATCCAATTGAACAACTACGTCTTGATCAGCCTGATCAAATGGCACTTCATCTCCAATTCCAAACTCGCCGCATTGGAGGTTGGCAAACGGCCCGTCAGGGGCATGAGTGATTACGACATGACCCTGAACAATGCCGTCCAGCACTCGCTCCACGGTTTTTTCCTCAGACCAGACCCATACACATGGCGTCGCATGCTTCACGTACGGACCCGGACGATGCACGTCGCTTCCGCCCACCGCTACCAGACGTTTGCCCTTGACGAGCTGCTCCTGCCACCAGGAAAGCGCGCGTCGGTTTCGTTCATCCCAGGGGCCGTTCCACACCTCCACCCCGTCGTGATCCACTTCGAAGTCCCATTCCCATGGGCAATGATCACAGTGTGTGTGATTTAATATTATTTTGGCCCCCCGCTCACGCGCAATCCGAAACTTCTCATGTACATCGGACATCTCTGTTACACGGAAATCATCCATGGGGCTCATAGCTCCGAGAAAATTGCTATGCCCGAAATTCGTTGTAAATTCCGTACCCGGAATCATCAGAACCGATGTTTCTCGGGGATACGCGAGGTTTTGACTGCTCGTATTGTGATCTGTCATCGCGATAAAATCGCATCCCAGACTCTCCATAATGGCTGCATTCTCTTCCAGTGTATAGGCACCATCGCTATGAACGCTGTGCGTGTGAAGGTCTCCCTTCAACCAGCGCGGTGTCTTGTGCATAAACTCAATGTCGATCGTTACCGTGCAGCCTTCTTCCGGTACCTTGTAGGCATTATGAAGTACAGCCCATTCGCCTGGGGCCAGTGCTCCCGGCAGATAACCCGGGGTCGCTTGGCTCTGTGCGATGTTAAATTCCTGACGCGCTCCCCCGCTCCAGCCTCTGACTCTGACGCTGTCCCGTACACCAAGATCAATCACCGCTGCGGATTCCCTGCCGTATGCTTCCACCTGATAGCGAACGTGGATTTCCTCAACCTGCTCCGGCATTTGGAACGGAACCTCAATGTACGTGCTTTGCTCCGAATGCTCAATATATCGCTTGAAAGTAGCAGAAGAACGCCGCTGCGCGTTTGAGTTTGCCATGTGTATCCCTCCTGATTCCTGCCTTATTCTTTATTTGCTCCAACAAACATCCCTTTAACAAAATACTTTTGCACATACGGGTAGATGATGATAAGCGGAAGCAGGGCAATGACAATGCCTGCCATCCTGACATTAGTTGTGATCATGAAATTGCTGGAGGTTGCATCGTTATCCACGATGAGTGATTTCAACGCAATTTGCAGCGTATATTTGGACGAGTCGTTAATATAAAGCACGGCCGGTGTAAATTGATTCCAGCGACTGACAAACTCGAACAGAGTGACCGTTGCCAGTCCCGCTCTGGCAAGAGGCAGATACATCGTAAAGAATATCCGATAATCGCCAGCTCCGTCGATCCGCGCTGATTCTGACATCTCATAAGGGACGCTTAAAAAGAAGTTTCGCATGAGCATTACGCTGAAGCCGGATACGAAACCCGAAAGAATCAGCGAACTCAGCGTGTTAAGGAGTCCCAAGTCCTTATTCACGATATACAAAGGAATCATAATGGCCTCGCTTGGAATCATCATGGTCAGAAGGATCGCGGATAACATCCACTTCTTTCCCGGAAGTCCTCTCTGGATCAGCACGTAACCTGCCATAGAGCTTAAGAAAACATGACAAACGGTACCTACTACAGTCACGATGACGTTATTCGTAAAAGGCAAATAGAGCTTCATGCGGCTCCATACCGTGGAGAAGCCCTCTACGCTGAATTCTTTGGGCCAGAGCACAATGCCTGGCTGCATGGAAGCAAAATTAGATGAAAATGCAAGCGCAAGCGTATTTAAAAACGGAATCACCATGGTCAATACGAGCAGAAGGAGAAACAAAATATTGATCGTATCAAAAATACGGCTCGGATAGCTTATTTTTTTCATTGATTTCATATATCGATTCACCCTTCATCGTAGCGGATAACCGCTCTCGTTGCGTACGTAAGCATGAATGTCGCCATAATTACGAGGAACCCTGCAGCCGTAGCTGGCCCGATACTAAACTCCAATATGCCTTTCTGATAGGTATACATCATAATCACGTCCACCTTGTTAGCGATGGCGCCATTACTCATCACGAATATTTGATCGAACATCCGCAGGATACCCAGTATATTCAACATGATGACCACTTTCATAGTGGATTTGAGCATCGGAAGCGTTACATAACGGACTTTCTGCCAGCGGCTGGCTCCGTCCATGCTTGCAGCCTCGTATAATGACGGATTGATGTTCACGATGGCAGCCAAGTACAGAATGCAGGTATACCCCATCTCCTTCCAACCTGAGGTCAGGATCATCACGGTACGGGCATAGCGGTCGGAAGACAGAAAGCCAACAGACTGACCGCCGAAGAGCTGAATGATCTGATTTACGATGCCCGTGTCCGGGGACAGCAGCAGAATCCACATGCCGCCTACAACAACCCAGGAGAACAAATGAGGTAAATAAACGATCATCTGGGTCATCTTTTTGAACCAGACCGAAGCCACTTCATTCAAGGAAAGCGCCAGGATCAGCGGTAAAATAAAGTTGATCACAAAAATTCCGCCGCCGATCACAAGAGTGTTCCTGGAAACATCCCCAAAAGCCGGATCCTTTAGTACACTTCCATAATTATCGAAACCGATAAACGGCCGGTCCCCGATGAGACGGTAATCCTGAAAGCTGATGACAAGTCCGCGCGCAAGTGGATAAAAGGAAAAAATCAGGAAATAAGCCAGGATTGGAAACATCATAAAATAGAGTGTTTTATACTTGAACACGGCTCTCACGTACATTCACCACCTTCATAATAAAATAAAGAGGGAGCAGAGTGCCGCCGCCCCCTCCTCTTCAAGCATTAATCGATAAACCCGCCTGCCTTGAGTTCTTCGCGCATTTGTTTCACTGCATCGGCAGCCGGCATTTCGCCCATGATAGCTTTGAAGGAATATTTATTGATAATCTTCTCAGCGTCCGACCAATGGGGAGGCGTTAATTCCAGTGATGCGTATTGATCAACGAGATCCTGCGCTTCCTGTACGCCTGGCAGTTTGCCAAAAGGCGCTTCGACGTTGCTGTTGTACCAGAATGGAACACCGTGGTCGGAAGCATGCTCTTTACCGATCTGGGTCAGTGCATACTTGCCGCTATTATCTACTGTGTAATCAATATCCTTGATACCTAAGCTTCCTAAAGTAATGCCTTCCTCGGAATGCCACCATTCAATAAATTCAAAGGCTGTTTTCGGATGCTCTGCATTGATTGGAACAACCCAAACATCCGGATCACCTCTGCGCAGCATGTGGTTGCCGTTTGAATCTGCCGCTCCCGGCAGGCCCTTCGCTTCAAATTTCGTAGTCGGATCTTGTTCATAACGCGTATTGTTCAGCATGCCTACCCAAGCGTCCCAGTACGTAATCATGCCGACGCGGTCGGTCAGGAACAGGTCGCGCATTTTACCTGTGTCGTTGGTGGCAAAGTTCGGGTCAAGAATCCCTTCTGTAAACAGCTTGTTCAGCCATTCATAAACCGGGATGGCCGCATCTGTAGAATACGGAACGTCCAGCTTGCCGTCCGCTGTTTCCACATATCGCTGTTTAAGGCCCGCTGCGCTGAAGAAGCCCTGCAATTCGTACATGCCTGCCGTGCTGAGTCCGTAGGTGTCTTTTTTGCCGTTGCCGTCCGGATCCTGTTCCGTGAAAGCCTTGAGGACCTTATAGTAATCATCAAGCGTTTCAGGTTCAGACAGATTCAGCTTGGTCAGCCAGTCTTTGCGAACGATCGGCATCGTACCTCCCTGATATTTGGTGAACACACCGTAAACCTGCCCATCCTTGGTCTTAACCTGCTCCCATTCCTTGGCGGGAATAACTTCAGTGTCTGATAGCACCTTGGAGCCATTCACTTGATCGGTCAACGGCATGAGGATGCCTTGATCAATAAAGGTGGACATTTTCTCTTTGCTGATCTGCAGCAGATCGAACTTTTCTCCGGAAGCGATAGCGGCAAGCAGCTTCTGATCGTAGTCGGAAGCCGGCTTGTTCATCGTTACCTTGATGCCGGTTAAACGTTCGATTTCCTGCTCGAACTGAATGTTTTCTTCCGGCGTTTTCCCACCGATGACACCTGTCATGATTTTGAGCGTGCGTTCCTCCCCATTCGATGATTCTTGAGATGCCGCACTGCTGCGGTTGTCCGAACTCGGAGAACAGCCTGCAAGTACACTTCCGAATAAAGTTACAACCATGATTGCGCTAAGAATCTTCTTTCCTGTTGCCAAGCTAACCACTCCTTATTCGTCATTTATGATCAACAAAAAACACTGCAGGATTCCCTTACAACCAGCTGCGCGGGGATGATGACTTGCCTGTGGACGCTGCTGTCGTTTATTTTCTCAATTAACAGCTTGGCAGCTTCATCTCCGAGCTTTTCTGCCGACAATTCGACCGACGTAAGCCTCGGGTTCATGTCTTGAGCTAAAATCGCATCATTGCTCAGCGCGATGACCGACAGCTGTTCCGGCACCTTGATATCAAGCTCTCTAGCAGCCCTCAGCACGCCAAGAGCCACTCTGTCCGTATCCGTAATGATGGCTGTATAGCTTAATTTCCCATAAGTATTCAAAATGGACATATAACCGTAATCCGTTCCGTTGGTATGGGCATAGTACATCACGCATTCATCCCGTAACGACAGGCCGTGCAGGCGATAGGCCTCCGACAAGCCCTGTCTCCGGTCCTGGGCCACCGTCATATCGGCTGCAGCATTCAGAAACAGTATCGATTCGTGGCCGTTTCGGAGCAAATAGTCTCCTACCTCATGGGCAGCTTCCGTATTGTTGTTATCCACGTAGCTGATCGATTCGTCATGCGGGTCAGGCCGTCCCACCAGTACGAGGTGAATTCCCATCTTACGGTACCGTTTAATCCGTGAATCATTCTTACGAGGGTTCAGCAGGATGACGCCATCAACGGGATCCTGGGAATACATAGTGGGATCCTCCTGCTCCGGCAGAGTGTCAAGCACCACCCTGTAGCCTTGCTTGGTGCATTCCTTGATGACACCGTTTATCATCTGAGTATCAAAGGCCGTCATCGTCCCGTCGGGAGGAAGGGGTATCTTGAGACCAATGCTCATCGTCCTTTTGATCGCGAGGCTTCGCGCCAGATGGTTAGGGAAATATCCCAGCTCTTGAGCTACTCTCAGTACCCGCTCCGTCACTTGTTGGCTGATCGGTCTTTTTTTGCTGAACACGCTGGATACGGTCCCCTTGGATACTCCTGCCATCTTGGCAACATCATCAATGGTAGCCATTACATTTGGTTCCTTCCTCTGCTGCGAATTCTGAATACTCTGCATAATCATTAAACCGGTTTAATGACCCTGCGTATTTGATTTTAAGTAAGAATAATTTAATAGAATCCATGTTTATGTTAATTGAAAATAAAATCTCTTAAATAAAAAAACACACGCTATGATCTGAATAAGCTAGATCATAGTGTGTGTTTGGCATACGGGGTGGTCTGAACGTAGAGTTGGCGAGAATTCGTTTTGGAGATTATTGGGTATGGATCAACGACACAAAGTAATTAATTCCTATTTTCTTAGCCTGCTTAACAGGTATTGGCTTTCGCTTGTATTCGTCAAAACCTAATTTATGATAGAGTTTCATGGCCGGAATATTGGTATCTGCGACTCCATCAATCAAATAAACTTGATAAGGTGTATGCTCAAGGATATGACATATCAGTTGTGAAGCAACACCTTGCCCTCTGAACTCAGCAGCCGTGCCTACAAATTCGATGGAACCTGCGCAAGGTGAAGGATGTCCGGGAGTCGTTTCAAATTCTTTTTTCAGGAAAATAGCGGCCATGCTGCCTTTGAAAAAGCCCAGATGTTTTCGAAGTTCCTTTTTATCAAGTTGAACCGAAAATGAGGCTCCATCCGTGCAGGCTGCCATTCCGATTACTTGTCCGTTGGATACAGCCACGTAGAATTGATCCAGAATGAACATATGGGCAAATGACGCTGCTATCTTCTTGGGATCCTTGGAGAAAAATCCTAGCCACTGTGTAAAGCCCTCGGCGAATGTTTCAGCTATTCCTTGCCTCACATCACACTCGGCTTGATCCGCTCTTACAATGGTAATCATGACACGTCCACTCCCTCTCTAAATAGAAACGCTGTGAGCACCGATGGTGAGGGCATCGCAAAACTATTCTTCAACAGCACCTTCATCTCAGCCAAGCCCTGAACCGATGCGTAAAAAAAGACTGCCATTTCGCGTGCATCGCCTGAGCGGAATTCTCCAAGATGCTGCCCCTTACGAATAAGTTGGGCCGTAGCATCAAGCAGTCTTGCATTGACCTGGAGAATCTCTTCATGTTGTTTGGAGGGTGTGCCAGCGCCTGCAAACATGGATTGATTGATCAGAATCAACAGATTGACTAGTTCCTCCCCATTCATGAAATCTGTGTAGATTTCGTCCACAAATCGCGCCATTAAGGTTTTGGGGGATAGATTGGATTCGAAATAGGCAATATTACGTTTCAATCCTTCGACGGCAAAGTCCACCAATTCGTGAAACAATTGATCCTTTGTTCTATAATGCCGATACAGAAGCCCAATACTGATGCCAGCCGTATCCGCAATATCTTGAACATTGGTCGATCCGAATCCTTGATGAACAAATAACTGCATTGCGGCAGCATGTATTTTCGCTCTAGTGGCATTGCGCATTTCTTCAAACTGTTCCTTCGTACGCGGCAATTGAACAGCTCCTTTTTATGAGTGAGTTTTTACTCATTATAAAACATAACAACCCGATTAACAATCCACAACTTTTAATGTGTTGGATATTGAATAAATCTCATTAGGAAGCATCCGATTGCACCGTTAAATTCTGCATCCATTTACCAGATCGATATCGAATATAACCGATTATAAATCGCACGACCTCCTCCAAGGAGAGGAAAAAATAAACCCAAAACAGCGGCTGCTTCCATACAAAAGACAGCATGAATCCGAGGGGTACCCCGACTAGCCATGTAGCCGTCGACTCCATGGCAAAAACGAATTTACTGTCACCGCCACTTTGCAGGATACCCCCTGCGATGATCATATTTGCAACCTTAACCCACATGAATGCAGCAAAAACCCATATGACATAAACGGACAGCTGTTTCACTTCCACCGAAACTTGGAATATTCTCGTATACATTGGAGCTAGGAGAACGACCACAATACCAAGTCCGAATGAAGTCACCAGGCCGACGCGAATGAGTTTTCTAGCGTAATTCATTGCCTGCGTATGATCACCTTCGCCAAGCTTGTTTCCAACCATTACACCTGCCGCCGCTCCTATACCCGACAATAAACCGATCATCAGCCCTTGAAGCGGGAACGTAATGGTCATGGCCGTCATCTCGGCCACACCCATTCGGCTATAAATAACAGCATAAACTGCCTCACCGAGCACCCATACCAACTCTGTCAGCACAAGCGGGTACATGGTGACAAGGAACTTTCTCGCTAGCGGCCTCGATGTGCGGAAGAGATGTTGGAATTCCACGGCCCCCGGAAGACGGAACCAGTATACGGCTCCAATAATGAGTAAACATTCCGCTAACCTGGCAATAACGGTTGCATATGCAGCGCCTGCGAGTCCAAGCTGCGGGAAACCGAAATGTCCGAAGATCAGCAAGTAATTAAGAATAATGTTAAGCATGACCGCGCATAAACTGACATACATCGGAAGCTTTACATGCCCTGTGCTGCGCAGAATTGCAGAGTATAACATCGTCAGCATGATTGGAACATAGCTAAGCGCTCCGATCTGCAGAAAGATGCCGCCTTCTCCTGTCACAAGCATATCTGTCGTAAACAAGGAGAGCAGCGGCTGCGGATTGAAAAAAACGATAATGGCAAACAGTATCGACAGTGATAATCCCAGATACAAGCTCAGTCCCAGCAAGTGTGAAATGCTCTTTGTATCCTTCTTCCCCCAGTACTGAGCAGTATAGATGGAAAGTGTGGCAGCAAGTCCAGCCAGAACGACGGAAATAACGCTGAAAATTTTGCTGGAGATTCCAACTGATGCGATGGCAATATCACCTAGCTGTCCTACCATGACTTGGTCTGTCATGTTTAGCAGAGCCATTATTAAGCTCTGCAGCGCAATGGGAATCGCTAATGTATATAGCGTCCTGTAGAATGATTTGTTTGCATGGTCACTCATGGATTTACCTCTTTCTACACTCAATTTTTGATGTATAAGTTAAATCTGAACGCAAAAAAAGCACAACCCCGGACGAAGCCAAGGTTGTACTTTTCAGTAGCATTGCCTGTATATTGCTATGAGTATAGCACCAGGATTTGGATATTACAAGATGGAGAAAATACGATTATCCGTGTAAGAAACAGATAGTAATCCATATCATTTATTATGATCAGCTAGGTGGAGCCTTCGAGCAGTGCAATCAATTTTTGCAGCAGAACCGGCTCTTCCTTTCGGAACTGGTCGAACCGGAGCCTGAGCCGCTCAAACACGTCCTTGTCTGCTCGAATTTCATGACGAATGTACTGATCCCTCAGTTTCATCGCACTCTTGGTGATATCCCTGTAGCCATCCGCAAGCTCTTCATCGTACGGGATGATCCCCTCGTCCACCAAATAGTCGATCCGCTCGCTCATCATTTTTTTGTGCTCCCAGAGCACATGTAGATGCCTCACGTCACTACGGTCACCAAGCCGGGAATCGTTGCTCTCTACGGCATCAAAGTACATTTGCAAATAGTCGTAGACCTTTAATCCGAAAGCCTGCTCTTCGTCCGGATTATAATTGATTCGGTTTAAATGAGTCTCACCGTTTAAGTAATCGCGCAGTTGGTCAATCGCAGCTGTTCGATCAAAAGGATACGGAGAATGCGGTTCGTATTTGTAGAAATACGTGTGATGATCCGCCGTAACCCCCTCCTTCAGCAGATACCTCATGGAATGGACAGCATCCTGGAACTCTGTGAACGGGATCTGCAGATTGCGGTACACTCCCGTATGGTCGAACATGGAAGCATCGAAAATTGCTTGGTCCAAGTCGAAACCATATAGAAACAGATGGTGGGGAAACGGCTCTTTCTGATAGGCCGCCGCCGGGGATAGCCTTGATTCGTCCAGAAACACAACGCAATAATAGCCGCTGCGAATCTGATCCGCAAAGAATTGCGGCCAGGCGTCCAAGGGCAAAAACTCCAAAATCGTATAGTTGACGGAGCACGTGAGCAGAAACGGATTGTTGAAATTCAGTTCATTCGGTTTGCCGCGAAAAAAATCGAAATAGAACTGCCCGCCATCCTCCAGGAATGTTTTTTTGCAGGACAACTGAATAAAATTGCTGTAATACCAAGGAATCGTTTCTTCGTGGATGCTGGTGATCGAAAGTGTATAAGCCCATCGTAAAAATCCTTTAAGCGGCGGATTCGATATCGGAAGCTGAACAGCCCTCATGGATTCTCCCCCTTCTGGTTTCTGAGTTATCACCCAGCTGCCATACATGACCGACAGATCTTCTTAGCTGCTTGCACTGCTGTATCCCTTCACAGCCTGCTTCCAAATCAGTCGAATGACTGTGAAGAGCAGAAGCGAACCGGCAAGTGCCAATCCCGCGTAGAGCCAGCTGAGCTGTCCCAGCAGGAACAGCGGTCCGAAATTGGTAATGAGGAACAATGGAATGACAAATGTTCCGATTCGGCGGACCCAAGCCGGGTAAATCGCCATGGGAAAATTGTTGGCGTCCCAGGCGGAATGGGCGATCTCCGACGCAGAGCCCGTCTGAACGAACCAGAATGACAGCAGCGCAGGGATAATCATCAGACAGTATGTGATGACAACGGAGACAAGCTGCAGCAGCATAAACCCGGCAAGCTGCAGCAGCGTCAGCGGAATATCCATGGCATGCCAGCCTATGCCAATCATGACGAACCCAACCAGAATATCAGGGATCGGCAGCGCCAGATCGACATAACGCAAGGAAGCCATAAATTGGAGAGAAACCGGCTTTGTAAGCATTAAGTCGAGCGTGCCGTCCTTGATATACTCCGGAATTTTTGTGAAATTCGTGAAAAAGAGTCCCACATAAATGCCGGTCACTACGGTGTGCATGCCTATAAATAGAAGCAGACCTTCAGGCGGTATGCCGTCTACGTGAAGATCGGTGCGGAACACAACGAGCACATACAACAGCTTGGCGAGCAGGTAGACGGATTCCACAAGCAGACTCATCATAAAATTGCCCCGAAACTCCATCTGGGCGATGAGACAATTTTTGATGAACATGCCATACAGATGTGCGTATTTTCTTATGGTTTTAAACATATGGAATGCCCGCTACCCCCCAACCGCCGAATATTTCTTCATGGAAACCCGCCACGTCAGTCGGGATAGCAAGAAGAACAGGAGTATCCATCCACACTGGATGAGCAGCCCCTGGTACATCGCCCCTACCTCTGTTTTGCCGCTGAGGACATTGACCGGAAAATAAATGGTGTACGGAAACGGCGTGTACTGAAGTGCCTGCACCACCGAATCTCCGAAAATCTCAAGCGGAAACATGCCTCCGCTCAAAATATTGACAAGCAGACTCGTAATAACAAAAAAATAAGAGATTTCATTCAGATAAAAAGCACTCGCACAGATGCAGTAAGCGATCAGGAAATTAAGCAAAAGCGCGCCCCACAGCGTGACAGTAAACAAGACCAGCCGTACGGCCTGGAGCTCGATTACGTCCCCGGCCGCTGCGATCCAGATGATCCCGACAAGCATGACAGCGGTAATTCCATAATAAATCGCCTTCTGCCCGAAAAAGGACACCAGTCGATACCCGAAGTAGCTGACCGGTTTGATCAAATACTTGTTGAGTCCGCCGTTCTTGATATCGTCGACAATCTGGTGCTCGAACTGGGTCGCGATCAGCTTGGACACCAATCCCGCCAAAATCGTATACAATATGATTTGATGGTATGAATACGAGAACAGCGCCGTTTCGCCGGAGTGCCGGTAAACTGCCGTCCAGATAAAATATTGGACAAGAATCGGAAACGCGGCTCCAAGAAGTCCGAGGAAGAAGTGGAATCGGTATTCCATCGAATGCTGAATTCCCATCGAAAAAACAGCCGCATACAATCTCCGTCTATTCATCCTGCATATTCCTTGCGGTACAGCCTTGATATACTCTCTTCGATCGGCACGTCCTCAATCGTCCAATCCAAAATATCAAACGAATCAAGGACGGCGCGCGATACTTCCTTCATGCGGTATTTCGGCAGCTCCAGCACAGCGTTATAATCGTCCATACTCACAATCTTCCCGAACGAAGCCAGCCGCTGTTCCGCGACCGGCTCGGAGAACTGCAGCCTGATGATTTTGTGCTCGCCAAATAAATGGTTAATCTTATGAAGATCGCCGTCATACAGCAGGCTTCCTTCGTTAATGATGATCGTACGCTTGCACAGATCCTCCACATCCTTCATGTAGTGGCTGGTCAGCAGAATCGTCGCGCCGAACTGTTCATTATAATATTTCAAAAACTCCCTGACCTTCTTCTGGGAGGGGAAATCCAGGCCGATCGTCGGCTCGTCCAGATACAGCAGCTTCGGGCGATGGATCAGAGCGGCAATCAGCTCCATTTTCATCCGTTCGCCCAGGGACAGCCGGCGCACCTGCACATTCAGAAGCTCCTGCACACCTAACATCTCCGATAGTTCGGCAAGACTTCGGCGGTAAAGATCATCCTCCACGTCATATATACATTTGTTTAAATAAATCGATTCGCTGGCGGGAAGGTCCCACCAGAGCTGGTTTTTCTGACCCATCACAATGGAGAACAGCCGTTTGAACTCGTTCCTTCGCTCCCAAGGCACATAGCCGAGCACGTTGGCCTCCCCGCTTGTAGGATATAAAATACCCGACAGCATTTTGAGTGTCGTGGTTTTCCCCGCCCCGTTAGGACCCAGAAATCCAACGCACTCGCCGGGGCCGATATCGAAGGAAACGGATTTAACCGCTTCCTTCACAAGTGACTTCCGGGCAAACAGATTTTTCAGTGAATGCCTAAGTCCTGCTTCTTTCCGGTAATACACAAATGATTTGTGCAGCTCCCGCACACGGATAAAGTCCATCCCCGCTCCTCCTGAACGATAACATATAGTCCCATTTTGGGCGGTATCCAATCTGAAAGCTTAAACTCCATTGTTATACAGAAGCACACATTTGGAGCATATCGGCATCAAACCGCAGGCCAGCACCTCGCGCTGTTTCCGTAGATCCTCGCCGTGAAAAATATCCGCCACGCTGTCTTCGTACAGATTGCCGACACTGAATTCCGGGAAAAATTTGCACGGATTCACTTTGCCGTCCGGCATGACATCCATCCGATTCGAGATGGAGAAACACTTGGTCCGCTTCATGGCCGGCTTCTCGCTGCCTCGGATGAATCCTTCTACTTCTTCGGCCTCCAGTGCAGGCTGATAGCGAATGCGCACATTCCATACACGGGAATTGACGCGTTTAAGCTCTTCGATTAGTGTGTCATAATTGCCCGGGGAGATATGGAATGTGAAGGAGTGCCAGCTATTCTTGTGATTGTCCGCAAAGCGGGAGGCAAGGTGCGGGAAATGGGCATCAAAGTAGGTATCCATCTTTTCCGCCGTACCGGGAGGGATGTACCATGGGAAGCAGAAGTAAACGGAATCGACGCCCATCTCTTCGAAGAATTCCATAAAGCTGTAAAGCTGACCAACCATCTGGTCATTCACCGTCAGGGCTACGGAAACTTTGCCTTTGTACAAGCCCTGCTTCTGCAGATCAAGCAGCAGCTGTACGGCGTGGATCACTTTCTTGAAGGTGCCTTTGCCCCGAATCGCGTCATTCTCCTTCTCGAAACCTTCCAGGCTGACCAGCATGACCAGATTTTCCGACATTTTCAGAATGGAATCCAGCTTCTGTTCGATGAGAATCGCGTTTGTGCAAATGGTTGTGTACCGGTCTTCCTTGGCCAGCAATTCCGCCAATTCATCGAACTTGGAATAGAACAGCGGTTCTCCACCCCACAGGAACACACGCGATTTGCGCTCTCTCGTTTCAGCCAGAAGCTTCTCCACAACGGGAATGTCGATCTCGTCTTTCTTCTCTTCCTTGGCAAACCCGTGATGGAACCCGTCCGGATTCCATTCGAAGCAGTGCTTGCAGCGCAGGTTGCAGCCGTTATTAAGCTTGATCCCGATCTCATAAGGCACGGGGGCGGCATAAGTCGGATCTTCCCGAAGCTTCCTCCCCGTTTCCGCCAGCGGAACGAGGGTCCTTTTCATATTTTGGAATGTCAGCTGGTCAAACGTAACTGCTGTTTTCGGCTGCATAAGTTTTCCTCCCGAAATGATTGATTTTTGATCGCTCCTCCAGCAAACGCGTGTGTATTCTCTCCAGATGTTGTTTCGAGAAATCCTGGGCTGCCCATTCCGCGAACCGGATGCCGAAGCCGCAGGATTCCCAATAACTTGAATTGTGAAGCTCATGCTCGCCGAACGGCTCCAGCATGACAAAAGGGATTCCATATGACAGCGAGTCGTTCAGGGTGGCTCCTCCCGGCTTGCTGATGATGGCAGCGCAGTTCCGCATCAGATCCGTGTAAGCGGCGTAATCCCTGAGCGGGATATCCTGTAAAACGCCGCCCTCACGGAGATAACGGACCATCGGCGGAAACGTATGCCGCCCCTGTTCATCCCGGCTCCACGGGTCCCAGGCTGCGTCCGTTCCGAAGTACCGTGTAACCCCGTCGTCCTCCTCCACCTCGGAAGGATCATAGACAATCACATCCAGCGGGTAACCGAGCTCGCGAAGCTTAGGGATCGTTCCGGCATACGTCCCGATCCCCCAGCCGCCGCCATGGATCAGAATGCGTCCGGCACGCTGCGCATAAGGCAGAGGCTCCGTCTCGTCTGAAGCAATATAGCCGCCCGGTGACCATTTCGAAGGCTCATAGAACCAGACGTTATGGTAGCCGGGGCACAAGGACTTGTGTACCTTGAACGACGGCGTATCCCACGCATCCAACCGGATCAGTCGTATATCCAGGGGTTCGCGGGCAATGATCTTGTAGCGCTCCAGGATCGGCAGCCAGAAGCCGGTAAACACGGCAAAGCGGGATACCCCATCACGGTTCCATGCATCCAGCAGACGCTGGACCTCCTCCTCGTTCAGGGAAGATTCAACGGGTTTGGCCAGCTTATGGCCCATCAGGGCAACGGAGAAATCGGCATGGAATGCTTTTTTTGTGGAAGGGATCTTGCGCCTGATTTCTTCGTGATACAAATTCTCCAGAACGTGAACCGCTGCTCTGACACCTCTGTCTTGAAGGTACGTGTACAGGTGCATAGCCGGAATGTACGCGCCAAGCGAATTGCCCGACGCCAGCATGGTGATCGAAGATGAATTCATGCCCTGCCTCCTCGTTCCCGATTTAGTTGTACACTTTAACCGACAAGTCAGCGAGCACCTGTCTCAGCCTGTTAATCAGTTCACTACGGTGCTCGTTGTCACGACCTACCACCGATACATAC
This sequence comes from Paenibacillus sp. Cedars, assembly GCF_003184205.1. Taxonomy (NCBI): domain Bacteria; kingdom Bacillati; phylum Bacillota; class Bacilli; order Caryophanales; family Paenibacillaceae; genus Paenibacillus; species Paenibacillus sp. Cedars. Next base: position 2,390,223 of record NZ_CP020866.1, on the reverse strand, counting down.
AGCCGTCCCTTCGGCATGCCCCGTTTGCTCTGCAATCCGTCGGTGATACGGCGGGAGGTCAGAATATCGTTCACCATTACGGTGTTAGATGAAAGAGGCACAATCCCGTACCCTTCCTGGACAGTTAAGAGAAGACCGGACACGCGCAGCGCGTCCAGCAGCCTCCCGAACGCGAAGCCTTCGGGTAAACCGAGGGACAGGAATGTAATCCAACTGGTATGGCCATGCGTTTCCCAGACTTTATTGAGATAAGCGTTAATGAGGCCCATGGACATGCGGGCGTTAATCTCTACAATCGGCACCACATCCCCGTTCTCCAGAATCATGGAGTCGAAGCAGACGAAACCGTGGTAGCCGTCCTCAGCCAATATGCCGAGTGCTTTTTCCATCGTGTCGAAATAACCGGCGTGCTCCAGAAGACGGATCAAAGCTTCATCCGCTTTAATAGACCCGCCGTAGTTCTGCTGCTGATTCATCATCCGCTGAACGGAGATGAAATCCTTCTCACCATTTTCCCGGATGAACCAGTGGGAACTGAAGTCGGTCCCCCTCCTCAGCAGAGGCTCCAGCAGAAATTGTGAGCGGAGGCCGCTCCGCTCCTGTTTATCCAGATGTCCCGCTATCCTTCGCTGCATGGCTTCGCCGTCGATGAGCAGGTTACCCTTGCCCGACACACCGAAGGGATCCTTCAGCAAATACGGCCCCTGCTTCAGAAGCGTATTTCCGGCCGACTCCATTTCCGCTGCGCTGTTCGCCTCCATGCCGTAACACTTCTCGCCGATTCTAGCCAGCAGGCGGCTGGAGTAGATTTTGGAGTTCACACGGACAACCGTCTCAAGGTCAGGCAAAGGACTAAAGGGCCCGGCGGCTTGAAGGTAAACTTCCGTATCAGCCGTAATGGCGTACGGAGTGAGAGGTTTGACGGTGTGAGTCCATACCGCTTCACGGTGCAGACCACCGGCAGCATGCTTGAGAGATATCATTTCCGCCACCCCCGTTGCCTCCGGATAGCCGGAACCTACTGCCTGCAGCATGCGGTCTGCCGTTATCTGATTTTGGGTTTGATCCGCCGCAAGACGGAACATGCACCGCTTGAAAACGTCCGCTTCTGGCAGGGGCTTCTTCTCATCGCTTAAATCAAAGTGATAACGACTTCGAAAGGAAAATCCTAACCCGGCCAGGTACTCATACAGTTCTGGATCGATTTGACACCGGCTGTAGAGGATATCGTCCGGTCCGCAAAATGGAAATAGCAGCTCGTCCATACAGAGAACTACGGATTCCCGTTCTCTATCCGGCATAGCGGGCAGCCTGGTTAGATTCGGATCCCTCCACCTCGTTTCGGGATCGAATGTACCCATTACGATGGTTGGCATCAAGCCGGCCTCACTTCTGGACATCTTCGTATAAAGATAACTCCTGAGGCTGGCAGCTTTTCAGGAAAGCCATAAAGGTGTCGATCGACTGGAGATGCTCGTAATCGAATTGGTCATAGTCAATGACAACGTTCAACTGTTCCTCGACTTTAAGCATAAACTGGATCATTTGGAGTGAATCGAGGCCAATATCGTTGTTCAGTTCCGTGGTAGGGGACAGAATTTGGCGAAGTTCCGGTTGGTCTTCCTTAATAGCGCACAAAATGTCTACGATTTTATCGTACATGACTACACTCCTTTAAAGTGATAATGTGTGAGGGTACAACCGATCCTTACGTTTAGAGAATGCCATTCAAATCTAACCTGACTTAGACGCCCCTCCCTTTTCCATAGTTACAATTATTATGCTCATCATGCCAATTTCTGTCAATGATAAATGCCGTTGCGTTGCTGTCTTTCAACAATTACTGCCGGAGTAATACAGACACGGCGGTCCTCATGCACCAGCTAATATATATGCGTTGTTCCAATAGGCAATTCATACGAATGCACGCAAAATCTATACATGTCACCTTCCCGTCTACCATACGGAAGCCGCCAATATTCTATATTTTCTTTCTCAACATGTGGAGATGATCCTGCAAATCAGCCTCCATGATCTGTATACCGGGCTCCTGCGAAGGCTTCATTTTATCGTCAAGCCTTCGCATAAGCACGTCAGCAGCTGGAAGCACAGCGACTCCCTTTGACTGTGTCTTTTTTGTCCGCCATCGCATCGACAATTAACCTAAATTGCATTTGGATTCCCTCCTCGTATTTATGTTTCTTATACCTGGAGTGTTTCAGCACGCAATTTCGCGGCAAGCAGCGAAACCCAACCGAAAGCAACCATTCCGGCGCTGCCCATAATAACGCCAATCCAAGCACTGTTCATCGAACCTACTATGATGAGCACAGGCGCAAGAATGCAAGATGCAATGCAATAGAAGCTCCAACCACGCTCGCCTTGTGAAGCAAACCGACGTGCAAAGACCATATTGGCCACGATCAGGCAAATAAAGGCGGTAAAAAAAGCTGCCGAGTGAAGGGCTGCCTGGCCGCTCATCGATGTCGGCGCTTCTGCGGGCGCACCCGGAGGAAAGCTGAGCCCAGGGTCTGGTCGAAACAGACCGGCCATCATCATGCCAATCCCATAGATTCCAATAAGCAGAGCCCCCCATGTACCTCCCTGGAATCCACGAAGTAAACGGCGCACGCCAATCGCCGCACATACAGCAAGCAATCCAGTAATGAAGAAATTAGCGCTCTGGACCCATCCCGCATCCCCCAAAGTAAGAGTACTGATAGCGTGGAGCCTGATATCGAATCCCGTACGCGTAAACGATTGAATAATAGCTACTACATAGAACAACGGGGTGGATATAACTCCACCCATCAGAAGCATACGAATCACCTTAAAATTTTGCTTATTTATCATCATCATGATCTTCTTCCTCCTTAATTTTCCTTTTTACCTACGCAGAATGAACTTCTCCGTTATATAGACAACGAACAAGAGCAGATCTAATCGACATTCCTCCATTCTTTTTTTGCGATTTTAATGGAATGGCTCGTTAACGATGTTCTATCGCTGTACAAAAAAACAAGCCCTGCTTCAATAGCAAGGCTTGCTGTAGGATGAGTTTCCTCTAAAATACTACTTCGCAGGCATATCGAGAGATGTAAACCGGGTCAGCCGTACAGCTTCTCTCCAGCCTGAAGTGAATCACTTATTATTTATGGTGAATTTTTTTACATTATCCTCCAGTTCAGTGGACAGTGCCTTGAGCTGAGACAGATAATCTGCCAAGTCATCAATCGTAGCCAATTGCTCCTCAGCAGCCGCAGACACGTCTTGAGTAATGGCTGCATTTTCTTCAGTAATCGCTGATATATTGGTAAAGACGTCCGTAAGTGCATACCGCTTTTCTTCCATCAACTGGATATGAACATCTACCTCGCTTGTTTTATCCACTTGGCTGTCAACGGAGACCATAATGTCGTTAAAGATCGATTCCGTTTCCCGTACAGCCGTTTCTTGATCCCTGAAGAGCTCACGGGATGTGCCGATAGCCTGAACTGCCGCACCTACCTGACTGTTTACGTTTGAAATAATGTAGCTAATACTGTTCACCGCGGAAGCTGATTGCTCAGCAAGCTTGCGGATCTCGGCAGCTACAACGGAGAATCCACGCCCATGCTCGCCTGCTCTGGAGGCCTCGATCGAAGCGTTTAGGGCCAGCAGGTTGGTCTGTCTGGATATTTCAAGGATTGTGACAAGTATGCTGCTGATTTCACCTGCACTTTCATTCACTTGATTAATGGCCAGTGCTGTTTCTTCTGACGATTTCAGCGTATTGTTGAATCTTCCTACCAACTCCTGCATAATGACAATCCCTCGTTGATTAAGCTCACCCGTATGTCGAGCAATATCCAGTATTTCCTGAGTGGATGTTGTGACCTGATCGATCGCTCCGCCGAGTTCTTCTACTTTTTCAGAGCCATTCATAACAGTGTTCGCTTCTTCACTGGATGCGGTAGAAAGCTGGATGATGGACTCGGTTATTTGAGAGGAAGCCTTTTGAGTCTGATCCATGCCATCTTTAAGGTTGGACGCCGATTGTGAGACAATATGCACCGAACCCGATATCCCACCGATTATTCTCTGTAAATCCTGCTTCATGACATCAATGGCCCGAACCATTGTGCCTACCTCGCTCTTCTTCTTCAACATCGCTTGTGGAATTTCAGCGGCAAGATTACCACTGCCAATTTGCTGCAGATAATGGACAGCAGCATGAATCGGCTTGGTAATCGCGCCGGATACAATCAACGAGACACCGATGGCAATCAGGACGATAATACCCATAACAATGAAAATAATTCGCTGAATTGCATTGATGGATTCCACGATTTCACTCTTGTCCATGATCGCGATATATCTCCACTGGGTTTCCGGTGATACAAAGACGCTGGCTGTGTAGTTCTTGTTATCCAAGGTGATATCAAAATTCTGATCTTTCAACTTGTCAATTTCAGTAAATTCCTTCACTCCCAGATCCTTCAGCGTTTTGAAATTCGTTTCCGGGTTCTTAGGATTCGCCAGAATCGTACCATTTTGGTCTGCCAGAATGACATAGCCGGTTTCACCGATTTTTATGTCATTGATGGTCTCCGTCAGTGATTCCAAGCTTACATCTACACCTTGAACACCAACGATGTTGCCTGCCTTGTCCTTGATGGTAACGGATGAACTGACAATTGGAACATTTCCGGTAAACGAAGCATAAGCACCTGTGCGCATGACTTTATCCGGGTTATCGATAGCCTGGGTGTACCACTCCCTGGGTCTTGGGTCGAATTTATCGTTAGAAGTACCTTCCGGCCATTGAATGTATCCACCATCCTTTGTTCCCAAATAGATGTAAGCAACATTCGGATGTGTTTTGGAATAATTCAAGAAAAAGTTGTAAATGTCCGATTCCAAACCTGCTTTTTTTGATGGCGTCATCTGAATGGTCCCGTCTTGGCCTACTTCATTCACATAAGAGGTGATGGATTTATCGATCTGCTTAGTGAGAGGGTGATTAGCGAAGTATTCAACCGATTCATTTACCGTATTAAAGTATAGGTTCATAGCACCACTAACTTGCTTAATTTCCTTACGAGTGGCTTCATAGAAATTATTTTCCATGTCTTTCTTAACTTTTTGGTCTATCGCGAGGCCGAGTGATAATGTCGATATCAATACCATGACGACCATCGTAACCAATAGTTGAAGCTTTAAATTCCATTGCAATTTCTTTCTCATGTTGTTTCTCCTCCAGTTTCTCTCATGTTGCTTCTCCTCCAGTGTTAAACATTTATGTATGTGTCCTTACATTCTATCGGCAGAAGGAGTGGATTTTGTTAAAATTTGTCGAATTGTTCACAAATTTTAAGACTTTGGTTGGATACTATTCATTTTCACACTATTAATAACGATATTAATATAGGGAGAGAGAGAAACATAATGAGTAATTTGTACTATACAAACATCAGGAGGTAAGACACTTGAGTAAAAGAATTTTAAATTTCAAAGTATTATTAGCTATTTTGTTAATTGCAGCCATTTTTCCATGGAATCATGCAAGTGCCGAAATAAAGAAACAGGCGTTTGATCCGTTTGAGAAAAGTATTGATGAAGTCGCAACTGCTTTGAAAACAAAGCAAATTACATCGGAAGAACTCGTAGAATATTATCTGAACCGTATTGAGGCCCTTGACAAACAAGGTCCCACTATAAATTCCATTATTACAATTAACAACAAAGCGCTTGAAACAGCAAAAGCTCTGGATACTGAACTTAAAAAGAAAGGTCCAAGAAGCAAACTGCATGGCATCCCTTTTGTCGTTAAGGATAATTACGACGTCGTGGGCATGCCGACAACAGGCGGATCCGTTGCTCTGAAGAATGCCTATCCGACCAAGAATGCATTCACCGTACAGAAGCTTGTCGATGCCGGGGCTATTGTAATTGCCAAAACAAACATGTCTGAGCTTGCCGCTTCCTACGGAAGACTGGGCTATAGCTCCATGGGCGGTTTAACAATCAATCCTTATAATCTGAACCGTGATGCTTCGGGGTCCAGCAGTGGCAGTGCTGCAGCTGTTGCGGCTAATTTTGCCGTATTCGGGCTTGGAACGGATACTTCCGGTTCGGTCAGAGGTCCAGCTAATGTTACCGGCCTTGTTGGTATCAGACCAACTATGGGATTGACCAGCCGCAGCGGCGTGATTCCTAGCTCACTCTCTCTGGACGTAACGGGCCCTATGGCACGCAGCGTGAAGGACGCTGGCTTGGTACTCACTGCGATGGCTGGAACAGATAAAGAAGATAAAGCAACAAAATTTGCGAAACAGCATGTTCAAGACTACACCAAAGCATTAGATTCTTCTTCGTTAAAGCATGCACGCATTGGGGTCGCAACTGATTTCTTCGGTGACAATGTCGAAGTGGATACGATAACAAATCAAGCAATCGCGAAAATGAAAAGTATGGGAACGGTTGTCGTGCCTGTATCGTTCTCCAACCAAACCAAATACCTCTGGACTCCGGTGCTTGGACCGGTCGGGGATGCCGAATTCAAAAGCCAGTTTGAAAAATTCTTAAGTTTCCTTCCTGCTGGCGCACCCAAAACGCTGCAGGACGTGATTGATATTAGTGAGTCTCCTGAAGTATTGAACTCGGAGACGCCTGTTAACCCCGCACGTCTGGAAGGCTTGAAGACAGCATTGGCACAAGCGGATACGCTGTATTCCAAAGAATACAAGAACATCATGAACAAAGAAATTCCGAAGACCCGTGAGGAAATCACGAAAATAATGAAGGACAACAAACTTGATGCAATTGTCTTTCCTACCATGTCCTGCCCGGCTTCGAACCGTTTTGACAAAGAAGATCCTACTTATATCTGTGAAGCATATGACACCTATGCCGCAAGTTATGTGGCATCAGCAACAGGCTTCCCTGAAATCACCGTCCCTGCAGGAGCAGTGGAAGCAGGAGTACCCGTGGGCATCTCGTTCCTCGGTACGGCATACAGTGAGCAAAAGCTTCTTGATCTTGCCTATTCCTTTGAGCAAGCTACCCATGCCCGATTCGTTCCTGTTCATACACCAGAAACTATTCAGTAACGACATGACAGCCTCTGAATTCGCTCATTCTCTCCCTCAACATGCAGGCTGAAGAAACTCTATGATACCGCTCCGTTCCATACGGAGCGGTTTTCTGTTTTATGGGATAGAAAGCTCAGCCTCACTTCAGGCAAGCAGAAAAAGCTTCCTTGCATGAGAACTCCATTTCACTCGTACATAACTTGAAGCACAAATGAGCAGCCTTAGTCCGGTCAAGATCCGAACTAAGGCTGCTTAGAGAAGCTTTTTATAAAGTTGTCTGCCTGACACGAATGGCTATTCTGAACGATACGCGCGAGAGCATATGGTTATGGCTCTCCCGCTGCTCGGAAGGTATTGCTGTTTCAGCAGCAGCCTGATCTTTCCGAAGCTGTCGGGTTTACTCCGGTGTGCCTTGAGTTACCCCGTGGACATAGGTGAACCAAGGGGTGTCCAGAGCTCCTTGTCCCGGGTTATACGTAAAGAAGTACTCGACAGTATCCCCATGTTTCAGATTCTTCACAGGATACGTATAATTGCCGTTTCCAGTCGGAGTCATGGCTACGTTCAACTGCCCTCCGTTATTGACCTTATAGTGCAGATCAGCAAAGGTTGCGCCATTGACATAAAACAGCAAGTCATCGCCGGTTTTCTTCAGACCCCGCACCTCATCGCCAATGATGATGACGGTGGATGGTTCCGGCACAACCGTGATGGTGGAAGCCGCTGTATGATTGCCGTCAACGGTTGTCGCCGTTACGGTTGCCGTGCCCGGAGCAAGCCCGGTCACAAGCCCGTTCTGACTAACGGAAGCAATACCGGAGCCCGATACGGACCAAGTGACCTGCTTGTTCGAAGCATTCGACGGTGCTGTGCTGGCGTTTAACTGAAGGGTTTGTCCCACTTCCACCTGCGCAGTCGCAGGATTCAAGGTTACGCCGGTCACCGGAACATTTCCAGGATTCGATCCGCCGTTCTCCTTATAGACCCGCACGTAATCAACCTGCATCGTAGCAGGGATATCAGACGGCCCCGGGGAGATGCCACCGTCAAAATTCCCGCCGAGCGCCAAATTCATAATGAGATAGAAAGGCTGGTCGAACGGTGCGTTCGGATTATTTGGTGCGGCCAGTGAATACCATTGCTCGTTCGTCACTTTGAAGAAGAACTTGCCATCTACATACCATTTGATGTTGTCCTCTTCCCAGACTACAGAATATACATGATAGTCATTGTTGATGGTCTGCCCTTGAGGGAAATGATATTCGCCAGAAATATGCCGGTTCGCCGGCCATGTCCCACCGAAGTGAACGGCCCCGCTCGTCGAGCCAGGCAATCTTCCTCTCGCTTCCATTACATCGATTTCGCCAGATGCAGCCCATGTTCCGTAGGGACTGTCTTGCGGAAGCATCCACAATGCCGGCCATATGCCATTGCCTATTGGCAGCTTGGCACGGAAATCAACCCGGCCATACGTAAGGGTGAAATGATTTTTCGTGTTGATTTTCCCGGATGAGTACTGTGCATACCGGTTTGGATCCTGCGGGAAAGATTTCGGATCATTCAAAGCCCGAATGTTCAGCTTTCCATCCTGCACGAATACATTTTGCGCACTGTCAGCATAGTGCTGCAATTCCGCATTGCCCCAACCCCATGTATTCGGATCATCATTGAGATAATAGCCCTGCTCATAATTCCATTTGCTCATATCCAGCGAAGTCCCGCTAAATTCGTCCTGCCAGATGAGATTCATGCCGTCGATGGCCGGATTGCTCGGCGTTCCGATGACAATGTCTTCTTGGTCGCTGACATCCGGGCGTGGCGCATTGGGATTGCCAATAAACGTATAGTTAACATAATTGCTGCCCACGCTGCCACCCTTTTGCCCGTTCAATGGATAGCCGATTCGGATCAACATGTCTTCCTGGATAGGCTGAAACCACAGGCCATAGATGTAGTCGGCCCAGTATCCCCATTGATTGGCATCCGACATATTGTTATAGCCGTTGGCGGAGTATGTAAATCCACTCAGACCCGAATCCCCCATGTTCACCCATTGCCCGTTGATGTTGATTTGGTATACAAAATTGTCAAGCTCCGTGCCGATTGGTGCACCTCCATCGATCTTAGGCAGCGGTACGCCGATAGCGCCGTTCGCATCTGCTGTAAACGTTGTTCCTTCATAAGGCGTAATGACATATGAATTCCTTACTGGCTCATTAAACGTGACGGTATACACGACGTTAGTCCCCGAGGTTTTCGATTCCAATTTGACGTTAATCGACTCCGTTACGTTAAACCAGTACCCGCCGCCTCCATCAGTGAATTGTCCGAAGTTCTGATCGTAAATCCAGCCGCTGGCAGCGTTGTTGTCGATATCAATCCACGTGCTGCTGTTGACTGGCTTTACGTACACCTTCAGATCATCTGCGACAGCTTCATATGTCACAGCCGGATCGTTATTAAACGTTGGGTAAGTAAAACCGGCTCCACCCGTGAAGCTTGCTGTAATCTGTGGCCCTTGCGTAGGTGCCATGGCTGTAATCGTGGTTTTGTTAATGTTCTGAAACACAAGCGTGTAATTCAATGTGACTCCATTCGCCTTGGAGTACAGCTGAATCTCGGTCGTTGCCGAGAGAGTGAACCAATATCCTGTAAAACCGCCATCACTCCAGTGTCCCCAGTTCTGGTTATAGATAAAGCTGCTGACACTGTCAATATCGACCCAGTTTGCGCCTACTTTTACTTTGACGCCAACGTCCTGGGCAACATCATTCCAGGTGGCGGAGCCCCCGTTGAATTTGGGCATAACAAAACCGTAGCTGGCCTGTCCCACCCCTGATTTGGAGATAATGGGTCCGTCTGCTGCTGAAAAGTAATCCATAGAGGTAACCGTCGTGGCTGCCGCCTCCGCGCCGTGAACCTGGGCAGGCTGCCACAGGCTAACGCTTGCCAGCATCCCTATTGCTAAGAATAAACTTAATGCTTTTTGCATAAACCGTCTTTCCATCGTGCGAGAACGCCTCATAAATACCCTCCCTTAATCTGATAGATTCTCAATCTCTGCGCATTCAGGAAAACGCTTACAGATGAGATCCTCTTCATTCTATCGAATTCGGAATCAGATAAACAGGTACCATTTTTTGGGTTCAGGCCTCTTATTTTGGCTATCTACAATATGCGAAAGAACCTTTGTGCCAACTCATGTGGATTTGATATACTGAACTCCTACGAATCTATCAGATCCAATAACAAGATATCGAAAGAGGTTGAGCATATGGAAAAGGCTACTTTTGCAGGCGGATGCTTCTGGTGTATGGTTACGCCCTTTGAGGAGCTGCCCGGCATTCATGGCATTGTATCAGGGTATACAGGGGGTTCCGTAACGAATCCAACCTATGAAGAGGTTAAGAAGGGAATAACCGGACACTACGAAGTGGTAGAAATCACGTTTGATCCCGAAGTATTTCCTTATGAGAAGCTGCTTGAACTCTACTGGCCACAAATCGATCCGACCGATCCTGAAGGCCAGTTTCACGACCGGGGCAGTCAGTATCGAACTGCCATTTTCTATCATAACGTGCGGCAGCAGGAGATTGCTCTCTCTTCGAAAAAGGCTGTGGAGGACAGCGGCCGATTTGACAAGCCAATCGTCACGGAGATTCTTCCGGCTGAACGGTTCTATCCAGCAGAGGAATATCATCAGGACTATCATAAGAAGAATGTGAAGCACTACAAGGAAGATCGCGAGAAATCCGGTCGAGACGAATTTATAACGGAACACTGGCAAGTAACGGACGTATGATGAAAAAAGGAAACGGACTCCTGTTTACAGGAAGAGCCCGTTTCCTTTTGTTATTGGATCAACCATCTGCTTCTCCCATAATTCGCTGGGGGATCTTGCCATGGCGATTTTATTAAGCTCGGTCTCCAAATACAAACCAATGACTCACAACGAAAAAAGCCGCTATACACGGCCTTCGTCGTCAATATATTCTCTAGTTGTCGGATATTTCGCTGTTCGCCTCTTTCACCTTCGGATTGGAGCCAGCAACAGGTAACCAGCCTGCCAGCACTGCCCCTCCCTGCGGATGATTGCTTGCTTCCAGCTCGCCTCCGTGCTGCTTCATGATTCTGTGCGAGATCGTTAGCCCTAATCCACTGCCTCCGGTAGAACGGCTTCGAGAGGATTCCCCACGATACAGCGGTTCAAACACGCGGGTTAGTTCTTCCATAGAAAAGCCAGCTCCGCTATCGCGTATCGTAAACCTGACATACTGATCGTCTCTGTGGCAATGGACATCAATTTCACCCCCAGAGGGTGTATGTCTGACGGCATTTTCAAGAATATTGTTCATCGCACGCTCCAATAGATGCTTATCACCGCTAATGAAACAATTGTGCGTAAAGTCAGTTGACAGCGATATATGTTTCTCTCGAGCCTGCGGGGTCAGACTGTCGATCGACTCCTGGAGTATGTGTGCAAAATCCATCGTTTTGTTGTTAAGCTGCGTCTCGAAATAATCCATCTTTGTAAACGTGAACAGGTCTTCAACCAATCGATCCAATTGAGCCGATTTCTCCTTGCATACCGCTATATATTTGGCTATTTTCTCCGGTGACTGGGCAATCCCTTGCTCCAATCCATCCAAATAACCGCGCAAGGCGAACAATGGCGTACGTAAATCATGCGCGACGGCAGCAATCACGAATCGTCGTTCCTCCTCCAATTCCGTTTGTTTCCGATAAGATAACTCAAGCCCTTTCACCATAACCTCAAAGCCGTCCCGCACTTCGGCGATTTCCGTGATGCTGGACGTGGGCAGCAATACATCCCAATCGCCTTCCGCAAGTTGCCTCGCGGCCTTGCTCATCCTCTCCAAAGGTTTCAGAAGGAACCTTCTCATCGCCATACCAATAACAACAAAAGCAAGCAGCAGTCCGATTGATGCCATCATCATCTGTACTGAAGTTGATCTGGGGAGATAAACACTCACCCTCCCCAGGAGCTGCCCATCTTCGATGATAGAGAATTGTTCAGTAGATGACAAAGCGCTCCGGCGCTCTGGATTTGAACGATAAATCTCCGAATTTGACGCTGATTGAATCACTACATCCATCTCGGTTTTTTGCAGATGGGTAATCAATCGATGCTGCCAATCGGGGTCCTCCCATTGGTCCGAGTTTGCTTCAATCATATGAATCGTTTCGGTTATTTGCCGCTGCAGCTCCTCGTTTAATCGATGGCTTTTTGAGATGCTAAGCGTTTGCGTCTCGACAAAGTTAGCGGTGAGAAAGAATATCCACGGCACTGTAAGCAAGAAGAATAAACAAAGTATCGTAAACGTACGAATGCGAAGCTTCATACTATCCTCCCTCAAAGCGATACCCGACTCCCCATACGTTGACCAAAAGTTGCGGATGGTTCGGATCGGATTCGATTTTCTCGCGAAGTCGGCTCAGATGGACTCGAATAGTGTGCCTGTCGCCTACTCCACCCCAAAATTTCTCAAGTAATTGTTCATATGAGAAAACATGCCTCGGGTGCTCGGCAAATAAACGCAACAGCTCATATTCCTTGGGTGTAAGCACAACGTTCTTACCTTCCACTACGACTTCTCTTGCAGACAGATTCATCTTGAAACGGCCGTAGTCCAAGACCCTTCCCTCCACTGGCTGCGGTGAAGCAGAGCGCCTTAGAACGGCTTTGACTCTGGCAACAATTTCACCAGGCGAAGCTGTTTTGACGATATAATCATCGCCGCCGAGCGTCAAACCCCGAATCTTGTCCACATCATGGCTGCGAGCACTCAAGAAAAGGATGGGAACGCTGCTCTCCCCTCGAATCCGGCGGCATAACTCAAATCCGTTCTGACCCGGCATCATGATGTCCAGCACGATGCAATGAACGGGTTGTTGTTTGAACATGTCCCATGCTTGCTCGGTATCACCTGCGGTCATTACGTGAAAGTTATCATTCTCCAGAAAATCCCTCAATAGTTCAACGATGCTTTGGTCATCGTCTACCACAAGCACCGTATGATATACACTCATGCATACCCCACCTTTTGCATTCTAGTTTATCATTTTTTCTTCCAGAGCCCATGTGAATTAGCATTTTGTGATGATATGTTTATGGTTTTGTGACTTTTTTACGACGTTGTTTGAGATATTCGTTTGTTATGCTTCTCCTTGCGGACACAGGTGACTTTATATTTCGCTTGCCAGCGCAGACACTGGATAAAAAAGACGAGGAGGATGTATGTATGCTTACCATTCAAATTGTGTTGTTTGATGGCTTTGACCTTCTGGATGCCATTGCACCATATGAAGTTTTTTGCGCCGCTGCCATGCATGTCGAGAACGAATTAAACGTAGAGTTAGTCACGGCTGAGGGAGCTAGGTCCGTGGCCAGCGGTATCAATGGATTGAGAATCGAAGCGACTGGCAGACTGAATCCGGATCGTGCGGGCATCATTCTCGTGCCTGGTGCATCCGGCAACGTCACGGGAGATGGCCCCCAATCGATCCCAGCTATTCTGAACCGGGCGATGCAGACCGAATTAACCGGTCTGATCCGTCAGGCTCTTGTACAAAAAGACATCATAGTAGCTACGGTATGCGGCGGTTCCATGTTACTTGCCATGGGAGGGTTGCTGGAAGGCAGACCGGCGGTAACGAATCACCTGGGGATGGATTTGCTGGGAGCAACCGGGGCAATTCCCGTATGGGCACGCGTCGTGGACGATGACAACCTCGTTACCGGCGGCGGCGTGACCTCGGGACTTGATGTCGCGCTATATTTGGTGGAGCGTGAACTGGGACCGCAAATCGCACACGCCGTAGAGCAGCTGTTTGAATATGAACGAAGAGGAACCGTTTGGAGGCAGACGGGAATGACCCCTAGCACTCCTATGGTGTCGACGAGCGAAGAATCGAACATAGAAGTGAGCCCTGCGACCTCGACTCTCGGCATCATGCCTAACGACATTACACAAACTTCAGCCTTCAACGGAGATTGGGATGCTACGATCGCAACACCTCTCGGGAATATGGAGGTTAAACTCTCGATAGCGGTGGGTTCAGATAAAATTATGGGGACGGCAGTGCAAGGCGAAGAAACCATCCCTTTCGCGAACCCCGTGTTTATCGACAACAAGCTGTCCTGGTCGCTTCGAATCACGAAACCCATGCGCTTGAACTTGAAATTCGAAGTTGAAGTTGACGGAGACCGCATGACCGGAATTGCCAAGGCAGGGGTGCTCCCCTCCTCCAAATTAACAGGGAACCGGGTGTCCTAGCGCAGGGATGTCCCATCCATAATCATAGTAGAGTCTCGGGGGTTTTGGATTACATGAAGAAACGGAAAACATTATACCGTTTGTTGGCCTGTGTCAGTATTATTTTTATTTTTTATGCCTTGGTAAAAAACTATTGGATTGATCCGGGAGCGACGGGGTTCTTGAGCCGCAAAACCGGGCTGAAGCGCGAGCTGAATCTTCCGGTGTGGTTAAATGTCATGTACGTTCATGTTGCATTTGCCTGCCTCGCCATGGCATCGGGACTGGTCAACTTTTCTAATCGGATTTTCGAAAAAAGCCGCAGATTTCATCGCATCAACGGCTATATCTACATCGTGTCCGTGCTGCTTGTTGTTCTGACTTCCGGTTATATGGCTCCTTACGCCACCAACGGAAAAATTAGCAGTTGGGGATTCAACGCGCTAAATATGTTATGGCTGTTTATCACCATTACTGCTCTCATCCAGATCAAAAAGAAACGAATAATCCGGCACCGGAACTGGATGATCCGAAGTTACGCCTTTTGTTTCACGAACATGTTCATTCATCTGATCACTTCCCTATTTCATCAGGGACTCGGGCTCGAATACGCTGCGAGCTACACCATCGGCATTTACGCTTCAATAGCGCTGCTGCTCGTTATTCCGGAAATCATAATTAGAACGAGCCGAACGGAATTGACAGTCAGATGAATAAATAGAGAGATTCCTCGAACGAAAACAACGAACTCCCTCCTAAAGAGTACGTTGTTTTCTTCTATCATAAATTCCATTATGCGGCGATAATCCTCATTAGTTAAACAAGCGGGTGCATGTTAATAATCCAGAAGACGTCCGTCATCATGCCATTGACCGTACATTTTATTCTCTTTCGTGTTTGTTATCAATTTGTCTAATCTGCTCATATACAATTCCGGATCATCTTTGTTGCTCTGTATTGTGTCGATCCGCACTCTTTGATAAAGTG
This sequence comes from Paenibacillus sp. Cedars, assembly GCF_003184205.1. NCBI lineage: Bacteria > Bacillati > Bacillota > Bacilli > Caryophanales > Paenibacillaceae > Paenibacillus > Paenibacillus sp. Cedars. The sequence continues at coordinate 2,374,886 of NZ_CP020866.1, read as the reverse complement.
ATGGAAATGCCACAAAATTTGCGTACACCTCCCTGTCCTCTTTAAGCCTTTGCATAATCACATTGTCTATTACGAAAGCATCCGGATCCATATCAGGAAGAACCTTTATTCCTTCATCTCTCATCCACCCCAATTTTTCAAGACGGCGGACACGCTCTTTATTCAGTTCCGTCCATGAACTTTTCCTGCTTCTAGGAGACAGTCTTTGCACCACTCCCGCCCCAGGTATTTTCTTCTTGACTCCATCAATCCAACCAAAACACAAGGCTTCTTCGACTGCGTCCAAATACAAGATTGCAACCGGGTTTGGCGTCATACTGACCATGACCCAGCAGCTTTTTTCAGTAAGGCTATTCTCCAGCAGCCAACTCCTCAATTCTGCTCTCGAAGTAATTGCCAGCAAGTTTTCAATTTCCATGGTTTAAATACAACCTTCCTTTTATATGGAATATACAATATGGATGCCTTGGTCGATGATGCAGTCATTAAGTAATGCGCGAGAGCAATTCTACCCCCGGCTATCATTAAATATAAAAAAAGAAGTATGACAGTGGTCTGTCATACTTCTTCATACAGTTTGTTGAGTTTGGCGTTGTGAAAGTCTCTCAGCGCCTGACGAACAGCCTTGGGGGTATCGAGAAGAAGAATGCGCTTTGCCAGCTCGCGGCACTCCCGGCGATCCAGGCCTGCAAGCGTCTCCTTCATCCGGCTGAGACAGCCGGCCTCCATGCTCCATTCGTCCAGCCCAAGACCGAGTAAGAGTGGTGCGGCCAAGGGATCACCCGCCATGCTGCCGCACATGCCGGTCCATTTATCGGCCGCATGGGAAGCCTCAATGACCGTGCGGATTAACTGCAGCACAGCTGGATGGAAATAATCGTACAGGTGAGCCACATATTCATTCATACGGTCTGCTGCTACCGTGTACTGAACGAGATCGTTCGTACCGATGCTGAAGAAATCCACTTCACTTGCAAAAAGTCCTGCCAATACGGCCGTTGAAGGAATCTCAACCATAATGCCCACTTCCATATTCTCGTCGAACGGAAGGCTCTCCTGCCTTAATTCAGCCTGCACTTCCGTCAGAATTCCTCTGGCCTGTCTCCATTCCTGCAGGCCGGAGATCATGGGGAACATGATCTTCACCTTGCCGAAGGCGCTGGCCCGCAGCACCGCACGCAGCTGCGTGCGAAGCAGGTCCTCACGGACTAACCCCACACGTATCGCACGGTAGCCGAGGAACGGGTTCGCCTCCTTCGGCAGCTGCAGATACGGCAGCTCCTTGTCTCCGCCGATGTCCATCGTGCGGATGATCACGGGGCGGCCCTCCATGATGCGGGCCGCTTCCTGGTATGCACGGAACTGTTCCTCCTCGCCCGGCATGGCCTGGGCGTTCATGAACAGGAACTCCGTGCGAAACAATCCCACGCCGTCCGCGCCCTGCAGGACGGCGGCCCCGGCTTCCGCGGCGCTGCCGATGTTCGCCGCGAGCTCCACGCGCGCGCCGTCGGCAGTCACTGCCGGCCGCGCCGCGTACGCCTCGAGCGACTGGCTGCGCTCGAGGTCCCGCAACATGCGGAGCCGGTACTGCTCCGCTTCCGCTTCTTGCGGCCGGGCAATACAGAGCCCGGCGGCCCCGTCAAGGACGAGCGTATCGCCGTCCTTGATACCCTCGACGCCGTCACCTGCGCCGACGACAGCGGCAATACCGAGCGACCGCGCAAGGATAGCGGTATGCGAGGTGGCACCTCCGGTTCGGGTAATAAAACCGACCACCAAGGCAGGGTCCAGCTGCACCGTATCCGACGGTGCCAGATCGTCAGCCACCAGAATGACCTGTCCGGTGATTCCGGTAAGACCGTGCGTATGCCCCGGCGATAGACAGGCAAGAAGCCGGCTGCCGATATCGCGAATGTCTGCGGCGCGCTCCTTCATGTAATCGTTGTTCATGTCTTCCAACAGCGAAGCGACCTGACCAACGATTTCGGCAACGGCCCGCGGCGCAGGCTCCAGATGCTCTCGGACCCGGGCTTCCATCTTCGGATAGAAGGCAGGATCGTCCAGAAGCTTTCGCTGTCCCGCAAGAATGCCCGCTTGCTCCTCGCCAACAGCTTTCGTTGCTTTCTGCGTCAGCTCCTCCAGTTGTTCCGCGCAGTCGGCTTTAGCCTTCCGAAGTTTATGAAGCTCTGCATCGACCGCCGCCGGGGTATCCAGCTGGCTTACGGGAGAGTCAACTGTTCCGCCATCCTGCGCAGGCTTGTAGATGTATGCCTTGGCTATCCGAATTCCTTCCGATACGCCGATTCCTTGAATTTCCTGCCTCTTCATCACCCTTCACCAAACTTGCTTACGACGAGCTGTACCAAAGCTTCGACGACTTCCTGTTCTCCATCCCCGCTCGCTTCAATGCTCACGACAGCTCCTCGCTCAATGCCGAGTGTCATCAGCTCCAGCATGCTTTTGCAATCAGCGGCACGTCCTTCTCCTGTCATTAGACGTACCTCTGCCTCATATTGTCCTGCTTTTTCAGAGAAAAGCTGTGCCGGACGGACATGAAAGCCCTGCTCATTCTGTATGGTTACGGTTTGTGCAAACATGTCGTTCCTCCTCATCCTGTACGGCCTGCCCGTATCTGATTCATCCTTGCCAGGCGGCCTGCTTTATTGTGTAGTTTGGCAATCAAGTATTTTGGCCTAAATCGCATGGTTCTCCATCATCAGGCCAATAAGGCTATCCGTTCTCTATAAACCTCGATCAACGCTTGGTTATGCTCATCGGAGCCGTCAACATTTCCGCTAAGAAATACAGGAGGTTTAAACCCTGCTTCAATCATAATCTCGATGGATTCGGCGAACAGAGCGTTCAATATCAAGGCACCGACTACGGTCGAGCTCGGCGTGAACGGCACCTGGAGGCCCGGATGGCTCAATACGGCATCTCCTTTGACCGAGAAATTATCGATCACCAGATCAACGGCATCCGCCAGATGTTTGCCGCTGCGGTGGCGGGACGGCTGGCTCATGGAATATTCCAGTGAGGTCATGCCTACAGTGAAGGCTCCCTTCTCCTTTGCCATCAAAGCGACGTCCACCGGAACGGGATTGCGGCCCGAGGTAGACAGGACGAATACCACCTCGTCCTTGCGGATATCCTGCTTCCTCATGAATTCGGCGGCAAGGTCGTTTTGTCTCTCGAGTTCCGACGAACGTACCGCGCCTTCATGCAGCATCAGCTTCTCTATAAGAATCGGAGATATCGGCACGAGTCCGCCTGCCCGGTAGAAGACTTCCTCTGTCAAGATATGCGAATGCCCGCAGCCGAACAAATGAATGATACCGCCCTGCTGTATACAATATGCCACCTTCTCCGCAGCTTCACGGATCGGCTTGGCCTGTTCGGTTCGGACTTTGTCAAACAACTTGCCGATTATATCAAAATAGGTGTTCATCATGATCGCTTTCACCTCGTTGTTCGTGTATTCATTTGTGCTTATTGCAGTCTCGTAATCGGATCGTATCGGACCGGACCGGTTGGTTCATAACGCCTTTTTCGCCCGGAGAACCATTTCAGCCATGACATCCAGGCTCCGCTGGATAATCCGCTCACCCTTTTCCCTTGTTGCCAGGGTTGCATCACCGAGTACGGCGGAGGCCGTCATCTCCTCCCACGGTGTAGGCGTGAAATCCGCATCGAATGGGATGTGCGGAGCACCGTCGATGGCCTTGCTCATGTCTACATACTCGCCCGCGAGATAGAGCATGTAGGATGTCTCAATTTCATCGGCATGCATATAGGTGCCGTGAGCAGCCGAGGCTTCCCGTACTTCCGCTGTTATTTCCTTCGTGCCTGGATAAAAGAAATAGAATACCTTCAATGCGGGGACCCGTTCGTATAAAATTCTTGCGGCTTCCTTCAGCGCAGCGGCATTACCCAGATGGCCGTTGACCATGATGAAGATCCGGAATCCCTGCTGATATAAACTCTCCCCGATATCGGCAAGCAGCCGAATGAGCGCTTCGTTTGACACATTGATGCTTCCCGGGAAATTACGCAGGCTCCACACTTGACCATATGGGAGGGTCGGCAGTACAAAGCTGTCCGTCCGCTCTGCCAATTTGTCCGCCAGTCTGGTCGCGAGGAGATTATCCGTACCCAGCGGCAGATGGGGACCATGCGCTTCAACGGCGCCGATCGGCAGGATGGCAGCGCCAAACCTACGGATTTTATCCTTCACCTCAGCCGAATTTTCGAGTTCGAATTTCATAGTAGGCGCACTCCTTATTTTTTAAATGAGAAGCAGTTGGCCGGATTGCTTACGAAAAATTTCTCCACCAGCTTCCGGCCGTCAAAACCGCAGCGGTTCGCCTCATCCACAAAGCGCGGCACCCATTTGGAGATAATGTATTCCAGTCCAAGACCGTGATCGTAATGCTTGTAATAGGTTTTTCGGGCGGTATCTCCACTGATGAGAATCTGATCCTCGTGGCCTTTGCGGACAAGCTCCAGAATAAGCGAGATCCGGGAGCTTTCCGGTGCATACTTGATTTTGCCGATGCCGTCAAAACTCATGTAAGCTCCCGTTGAGGCGATCTGCTCATGGTAGTAGGGGTCTGGATTGCGGTCCATATGTCCCAAGCTTAAATAGGACAGCTCCACGCCTTCGCTTTTGAGCAAATCTATTTGCTCCAGCGCCATCGTCCCGACCTCAGTATGGGAGTGGATCGGTGCTTTCGTCTCATGGTGAGCGCGTGCTACAGCGCGCAGCGTCTTCTCCTCCAGAGGTGTGATGCGGTTATAGCCTGTCCCGAATTTAACCTGACCCGCTTTGAAAGGCGTGCCTTCAAGCCCTTCCTCCACTTCCCGAATGACGAAATCCGCCAGTTCGTTGATGCTTTTTGCTTCAATCCACTGCGCGTAGCTGGCATAATCGCCAGTCAGTGGCTTAAGCTCCTCCTTGATTTGGGCATCCCATAGGAAACTCTTGTTGAAACCCGCCGTTCCCACAATATGAACACCGGTTTCGATTGCGATTTCCTGTACTGCCTGAACATCCCGTCCGTAATCGACGGCTGTAGCATCCACGATTGATCGACCGCCGTGTTGTTTGAAGTCAAGTACATCCCGCTTGGATTTCTCTTTGTCGTCCAGCAGCAAATCGTCCTCTCCCCGTTCCTGCCAGTAGGCCGGGCGGCACACAATATGCTCGTGGGAATACGTAAAGCCCAGCTCCTCCTTGCTGATATCTCCATGTAAGGTACGAATAAAGTCCATATCGTATCTCCTCCACTCATTGTTAGGCAAGCAGCTGAAGGGATTGACCGCATATAGCGGAAGTTAAACTCGAGGCTACAATCCCTCCTGCTCCTTTGAATCTGTAATCTTCAGACAGTCAAGCCGCTAAGACACTCCATCGTTTTTGCAACAGGATGGTTAAAAGAACAGCTTCGCCAGGAAACTCAGAATCGGTCCGATGATGAACATATCGGAATCGGCCGCCCACATGGCCGTATCCGGCACCGTCGAGCCAATGAAGAAACGCACCATCAGGAATTGTCCCCATGCCACAACAGTTGCCGTGATGAAGCCGCCCATGACGGCCCCTCTGACTCCGCCTGTCGAGTTCCCGAATACGCCCGCCGTTGCCCCGTGAAAGAACAACACAATCATCGTCGGCACGAAGATGTAGGAAACGGTATTGCCAAGAACAAGCAGCCAGATGATGGCACCCGCAAAAGCTCCCAGGAAACCGAGAACGACCGCATTCGGCGCATAAGCGTATACAACAGGTGCATCCAGTGCAGGTTTAGCGCCCGGTACCAGTTTGGTAGCAATTCCGTTGAAGGCCGGAACCAGCTCGCCGATAAACATCCGCACCCCCATCAGAACAATGGCGATTCCCCCTGCAAACGTGAACGATTGGATAATGGAGTAGATTATGAAGTTCTGGTCACCCGATTGTTTAATCAGCTCGGCCGCTGCAGGCGTGCCTTTTGTCGATAAAATAACCGCTCCGATCAAGAACAAAATTCCCATACTGAGCGCAGTGATAACATTGGAATCGCGAAGAAACTCGAAGCCCTTCGGCACTTTAATTTTCTCGGAGTCATTGTTCTTGTTCCCGAACCATTTGCCGAACAAGGCAGCAAGCAGGGCAACCGAGGCCGAGGTGTGACCCAGCGCGATGTTATCGTTGCCCGTAATTTTACGCAGGAACGGCTGAACCAGCGCCGGTTGAAATGTCCAGTACACACCCAGGACAACCGCAATCATCAGAACCAGCTTCCAGATCGAAATACCGCTGGCAGCATGAACGATGACACCTGCAAAAATGGTCGAGGTCCAGAACATCATATGTCCGGTCAGGTAAATAAACTTAAACCGGGTGAATCGTGCCAGCGCAACGTTGATCAGAAAGCCCAACAGCATGGCGAGAGTGACGGCGCTGCCGAATTTGGAATTGAAAGCTTCCTGCCCCATGAAGGTACCGAGGGACCCGCTTTCCAAACCGAAAACTTCTTTCCACATCGGCTCAAATACGTTCAAGGCTTTCACGATGACATCAGATCCTGCACCGATAATAAGGAAACCGATGATCGCTTTAAAGGTGCCGCTTACGAGTTGGCTCGTTGATTTCTTCTGAAGCAGAAGACCTACCAGAACGATAAATCCAAGCAGAATGGCCGGCGTTCCAAAAATGTTGGTGGCAATCCAATAAAGTACGTCCATAAGCCCTCTCCCTTTCTAATGGTTTACAGTACTTCTTCCAGCTTCTGTTTGATTTCGTTGTTGTCAAAATAGTTATTGACGATAACAACTTTGGCTTCATGCCCTTGAAGGCTTTGTGCCAGCTCGTTGCTTGTAATAATAAAGTCGGCTGCTGTTCCGGAGGCCGTTGAGACGTCCGTATGCTCGACATCGGCATTGACTCCCATGCCGCTCAGTACATTCTCCACATTCATTCTCAGAATCAGGCTCGTTCCTTGTCCTAAACCGCATACGCATAAAATTTTCATGTTTCGTTCCCCCTAATAAGTTGTTGGATTGTCTCCACATCAGCGGCTTGCTTGAATTGTTCCAGATTGTCCGGGTTGCTTAACAGCGTAGTGAGCTTGCGCAGCATGGCGATATGTTCCGAACTCGTGGAGCCGCCGAGGGCGAATACGAGCTGTACCGGATCATTGGCTGCATGGCCAAATACAACGGGGTTCTTCAATCTAAGCAGCGAGACCGACGCTTCCTTCACCCCGTCCTCCGCACGGGCATGCGGAAGAGCGACATGGGGCGCAAGAACAAAGTACGGGCCTTTGTCACGGTAGGATGCTACCATAGCGTCGGCGTAACGTTCTTCCGTCGTTCCCGCATTCGTAAGAAGTCCTCCCGCTAAGCGGATTGCTTCTTCGGCCGTCTCGGCTTCTACATCCAGGGCAATTAGTGACGGTTCTAAAAATTTCATCTCTCATCTCTCCCAAATCCGGTATTCTAATTGGCGCTAAATTGGCGCTAATGACTGCTTTGCAATTGCTGCAGTATTTGCTCCTTCGTCTTGGCCTCTTTCAGTCTGGTCAAGTTCTCCTTCTCGCTGAGCAGGAGTGTCAGCTCCGACAGCGCTTTCAGGTGAGACTCACCGTCAATCGCCGCCAGCACCAGAATAATTTGAACCTGATGGCGAGGTTCCTCTGAGAAGGCGACGGGCTGCTCCAGCCGCAGCAAGCTGATTCCCAGCCGCCGGACTCCATCCTGCGGCTTGCCGTGTGCAATCGCGATGCCAGGTGCAACAACGATGTAAGGACCGAGCGCCTCCACTTTGGAGATCATCGCATCGATGTAAGCTCCATCGATATGCCCATCTTCAAGCAGAGGTTCTGCGGCTTCACGTATAGCGCTCCGCCAGTCGGCAGCTTCTCTCTTTACTCGGATCATGCGTTCGGTAAGCAGATCCGACAGAGAAGGCTTGCGCGCTTCGCTCAGCCACGTTTTCCCCACGGACAAGTAGTGGTTAAGCTCCTCCACAAGTCCCGCCTCATCCTTTACCGCGGCATATTTATGGACAATGTCCAGCAATGCCTGAACCGTATTGGCCTGGGTTCTAGATTTACGACCGGCAACCATGTTGATCTGGTTCAGCAGGTGCTCCTTATCCTTGTCGCTTAGAATCGGATTCACCAAGAGAACGGGCACTTTGCTGTCCGGAAGAGGTACCGTCGAGAATATAAAATCGACACGCTCTTCATGAAACGACTCGTAATCGCGCAGCGAGAGCACCGCTGATATATCCACAGCCGAGAATAAGTTCTCCAGCTGCGATTTCAACATCCGTGAAGCGGAAATACCGTTGACGCAGACGATGGCGGCCTGCCGCCTCACGGCCGGTTTCGTGTTCTCTCTGCGCAGCCAGCCGCCGAAATGCATGGCGAGGTATCCGATTTCGTTATCATCAAGTTTGCGACCAACCAATCGCTCGAACGGCGCCGCGGAACGCCGGGTTAACTCGAACACTTCCCTGTACTTGGTAAGGATATTTTCGAGCAGCGGATTTTCAAGATCGAGTCCGTACAGGATCCGGTAATAAGCCGGTTTCAAATGGACCAGAAGATGTTCCTCCATGGCTTCCCGGTTCGGCAGAAATACACAGGCATATCGTTGAAAATCATCAATCATCTGCTGGGTAACTTGGCGGAGCTGCTTGAGTACCTCTTCGGATCCGGTCACCTGTTCCATCCGGTTCACTCTCGCTCCTAGCAGGTGCATTGCAAAATAACAAACTTCTTCATCCGGAAAAGAGATGCCAAACAGGGGACCGAGTCCCTCCGCAATACGTGCAGCAGCTTCAAACTCAGGCGTTCTATGCAGTACGCTTCGCTCATCCTCATCAATTGAGATCCATTGTGCTGCCTGTATCCGCCGTATATATAGCAGGAAGCGTGCCGTCAAATTAAACAACATCTCATCTGTCAAATCTACGCCCAGCGTTATTTCACTATCCGAAATCAAGCGATAAACCCGCTTCAGATCGCCCGATTCCATTCGTGGAAACAAGACCGCGGTAAGCTCGTGGCTTTCGGATTCCTGGTTCGGGTCAAGCGCCTGTTCCCAGCTAGCATTGCCGAAGATTTGCCCGAAGTAATAGTTCAGCAGCTTCCGCTTGTCACGCTCCTGCCCCTGCACACCATAACCTCGCTTGCGATCATAGGTTACCTTGAGTCTGGCGCCCTCTATCTCCTGACGGACGCTATTCAAATCCTTGAGCACAGTTCCCCGACTAACCTGCAGTAGATGTGTCAAATGCTGTACAAAAAGCGGCCCCACCGCCGATAACAGATAAAGCGAGATCCAGGCCAGTCGTTCTCGTGGAGACAAATAGTACTGCTGTGCATGAGGCTTCCCCGCCAGCTTCGGCAGACCCGCCCGACTCTCATCAGGCAAATAGTAGCCTGCTGTCCTGACATATTGAACCGGTGGAAGATGAACCGCTTTCAACCAGTCGTTTACTTTTTCCATATCATAATAAACGGTTCGTCTGGAGATACCGAGCTTCTGCATCAGTTCTTCCAGTGATACATAATCGGCTGCCTCATGAAGCAGGGTCAGAATCCGTGTACTGCGTTCGTCCAAAATACGGCATCAACTCCTTTGCCGTTTAGTGTGGTACCTTTTGCAACTTGATTATACCCATGGGCAATGAAGAAGTGACAGTTCAATTCATGGAGTCCCTTTTGTGCAAAACTGTACTCTGCCCAGATTCTCCTCGTTTTGCTCTATGTATCTTTCAGTCCCATGCTATAATGAACAGAAAATTTAAAGCATACGGAACAGGGGCGACAATTATTGAATTCTCCTAAAACCATACTCATCATTGAAGATGAACAGGATATCTCTCGTATTGTGAACGACTATCTGCGTGTTCAGGGATTCAGCGCGTTTATCGCAGAGAATGCCAGTGACGGATTGCGGGAAGTCCGGAACCGTCAGCCGGATTTCATCATTCTTGATCTAACGCTGCCCGATGCCGACGGGATTGAAGTCTGCCGCAAGCTGCGTACGCTGACCGCTGCGCCTATTCTTATCTTAAGTGCTCGAAGCAGCGATACGGACAAAGTGCTGGCTCTGGGTTTTGGCGCGGACGATTATATGACCAAGCCCTTCTCGCTCAGTGAACTGGTCGCACGAGTTCAGGCACATTTGCGCAGACTGGCAGATCCGAAATTTAAGGCAACGACACAGCAATTATTACGATTCGACTCGTTATCGATTGATAAAACAGCCCGCAAGGTCATGGCCGGACATCTCGAGATATCTTTGTCCGCGAAGGAATTCGACCTGCTTTACTTCCTCGCCTCCCATCCTAACCAAGTGTTTACCAAATCCCAGCTGCTGGATCAGGTGTGGGGGTATTCCGCTTTTGTCGAGGATAACACGATTACGGTTTACATTCGGCGGCTCCGCGAGAAACTGGAGCGAAGCGAAATCAAACATTCCTATATCACCACGGTTTGGGGTGTCGGTTATAAATTCGATCCCGAAGAAACGGAGTAACCTCCCATGAATTGGAAATTGTGGTATAGAAAAGTGCGTTTGGTTGCTTGGCTATCTCTTCTTATTATGCTGCTGTCCGTCGGTTGGCTCGTTTGGCCTTCGAACCAACCGACTCCGTCATCCATTGTCAACCATATTCGTGTGCTGACTAATCCGATTGTGCACACCATGGAGAAGGAGCATACCGAACTGCTGCTGTCCGATGCACCGCTTCGGCAGAAATTGAACGACTGGAGCAAGGAGACAACCATCAGCCTCAAGGTTGTGCTTCCGGACGGCACGATGGTCTATGATAGCGATCATTCATCCTTGCCATCCTTGCAGCATATTTATCCGCGTTTTGAACTGGACTATACGCTGCGTATTTCTGACAGCGAACCGCCCGATTATCATCTTGCGTTTCCGCTGCTGGACGCCGAATCCAGCGCCTTAATCGGCTACGCCCAGTTTACTGTTCCTGCGCATGTAATGGCCGCAGCGTTACCCGCCTCGAGCCCGGTTATCCTTGTGCCATGGACGCTGCTTACGCTGGCCTTTTTGACGCTGCTTTATTTATTCTTCTCCATCGGACGCCGGGTGCAGCGCGATCTGGTTCAACCCATCGCCGAGCTTAAGCCTTACGCGGAAGCTATCTTGAAAGGCGATTACGAGCAGCGCGCCGAATGGACGAGCGATAACGAGGTCGGAGAGCTCTATGCCGTCTTTGACCTCATGCGAGAGGAAATTCGTAATTTACATATGCTGCAAGCTGCACATAACCAGTCGCACAAAGAATTGATTTCCAATCTGTCCCATGACTTAAAAACTCCGCTGGCGACCATCAAAGCCTATGTGGATGCGATTCGTGAAGGTATCTGCCCCGATCTGCCCAGCGTGATGGCTTATCTTGAGGTTGTACATGCAAATACCAGCAAAATGGCCGTGCTTGTCGACGATTTGCTGCTGCATGCCCTGCGCGATCTGGAACAGATTGCGGTACATCCACTGGAGCAGTATAGCTCGTCAGCGCTTGAGCCCATATTCCGGACAATGGCCCACTACATTCGTACAATGGGTGTGAACTGCGAAGAGCCCTCCACTATTCCAAACGTCCTTGTCTTTATTGATGCCGTGCGTATCGAGCAGGTCATCGCCAACCTCGTCACAAATGCCCTGAAGCATACCGAGCCCGGGGATACGATCACGCTCGCTGTGGAGGAACAAACCGAATGGTCCTGCTTGCGGATCATCGTCTCTGATACGGGCAGCGGGATTTCTCCGCAGGATATGCCCTTTATCTTCGAGCGTTACTACCAGGGAAGTGTCCCGGACCGCACGAAACTGGCCCAGCGGCACGGGGTCGGACTCGGATTGTCGATTTGTAAATATATCATGGAAGCGCATGGCGGCACGATCGAATTTCACAGCAAACAACAGCAGGGAACAACTTTCTGCTTAACGCTGCCGTTAAGCTGACCCCTGTCATACTTTATTTATAATTTGATAACAAATGTGCAAGAATTGTCCGCTATACTTTGGAAGCTAGTGAAGAAAGGAGACTCTATCATGCCTACAAGCAAAACCATCATGCTGCAAGCTTCCAACTTATGCAAAACCTATACCACCGGCAAGGAGCAGTACCATGCCGTTCGCAATGTCGATCTGTCAATTTACGAAAGAGACTTTACCGTCATTATGGGAGATTCCGGGTCCGGGAAATCGACCTTGCTTTATTTGCTTAGCGGGCTCGACGCGGTCACAGCCGGAGAAGTCCAGCTTCAGGGACAGCAGCTTAATCAATTTTCTGCCAAGGAACTTGCACGCTTTCGTGCCAATCAGATCGGCTTCATCTATCAGAACAGCAATCTTGTACCGGATTTAACCCTGTTCGATAACATTGCTCTGCCTGGTTATATTGCAAACCGGGACAAAGAAGCTGTGAAACAAAGAGCGCACGAACTGATGACAAGCCTCTACCTTGAAAAAGAAGGCAGCCGACTGCCGTCCCAGGTATCCGGTGGTCAGCAGCAACGAGCTGCCATCGCCAGGGCGCTCATCAACAACCCGGATATCGTTTTTGCCGATGAGCCCACCGGCAGTCTCAACTACGAACAAGGCGTTACTGTACTCGACATCCTGAGCGGCATGAATGCCGACGGTCAATCGATTGTCATGGTTACTCACGATATGAAGGCAGCATGCCGCGGCAACCGCCTCATCTACATTCGCGATGGCAAGATTGGCGGAACGCTGGATATGGGGCCTTATGCACCAGAGCAAGCCTCCGAGCGGGAAGCGATGATTTTTGCTTATGTCACCGGGAGGAGGTAGCCCAAGATGCAGGCCATATTGACGCTGTGCTGGGGAAATATTCGCAAGAGAAAAATGCAAAACGCGCTGATTGCACTGCTGATTGCACTGTCTGCGCTGTTAGTCAGCACCGCTTTCATTGTTTTGCAGAATACGGAAAGTGTATTTGAGGAGCGACATTCGGCTGCTCAGGGTGCTCATGAGATCATAAATATGACCCGCGGGCTGCATGATGAACGCATGGTGGCCGAATGGTGGTCAGCCCAGGACGGTGTGAGCGCCTCCAGCTTGGTTCCTTACAAGCCTTGGACTGGCCTCTCTTATAACGGGGAAGAATTGCCCAATCTTTATCTGTATATGATCAATACACCGCCCATGCCTCATGGAGTCAATAACCCCCTCCCTGCTGCAGGTCCAGCCCATCTGACCAAACCGGAAGAAGGTACAGTATGGATACCCACCTCCCTCGCGTACAAATACGGAATGGAGGTCGGGGATGAATTGGTGTTCACCTCCGGGGCAGCCCCGGTACAGTTCACGATTAGTGCCATTGTCATTGACTTGTCTCATGGCGGCCCATTCTCCACCTCGGCCCGCATTTGGATGAACGAAGCCGACTATCAGTCAACCATGGGAGGCCTGTCTACCCCGGAGCAATATATGTTGTCGCTTCGCTTTGCACATCCCGAACAAAGCGAAGCATACTGGCAGCGCTTTGAGCAGGCGCTCGGAACGCCGTTTTTGGAGGAACGCATCTCGTTTGCCGAGTTGTCCGCCTTTTACTTTATCATGAACAAAGTGATTGGCTTCGTTATGAGTTGCCTTGGACTGGTCATGATTGTTGTAGCCCTGCTTACCATCGGGTTTACGATCACGGACACGATCCTTGCCAACTACCGTACCATCGGGATTCTCAAATCGGTCGGTATGTCCTCTGAACGCATTATCGGCACTTATATGCTCCAATACGGTTTCATCACGGGGATCGCCTTGATTCCTGCCCTGATCGGCAGCCGTCTGCTCTCGAATGTCATCATCCAGAATTCTCTCTCCTTCCTCAAATCCGATACAACACCTGTTTCCGTGCAGTCGGTGGGAATCACGATCTGGACCGGCGTCGGCATGCTGTTCATCATCCTGTTATGCGTTGTCCTCTACGCAGGCAAAACACGCCGTATCGAACCGATACAGGCGATCCGATACGGCATGTCAGAGTCTTCGCATTCCCATGCCCATCGTCACGGAACCCGTACCCGGCTGCTGGACCGGTGGTCTGTGCCCGCAGTGATCGGCTGGAAGCATGTGACCGGCAACAAAAAAGGAGCTGCGCTGATCTTTCTGTTAATGAGCATTACCGCGGCTGTGCTCGTTTTTGGCACACTCCTGGTAACCAGTGTCTATCGTATCAGCGAAACCTCGGCCCAATGGGGATATGACGACGCGGATATCGCCATTATGGTGATCAACGGTGAGGGATTGGACCGGACCGACATGCAGTCTTATATCGAGAACGATCCCCGGGTTTTCAGCCTGAATTGGTCCGGTTCGGCCAACGGCGTCATCGCGGAGCCCGGTAGCCATCATCAGGCGACGTTCAGCCTCCCTCTGACCGTTGTGGAGGGCAGCATGGACGAGATGGGATTAGCCTCGCTTTCTGGCCGAAATCCAGTTCTGTCTAATGAAATATCGATTGGAATCAATATTGCCCGCAAATTGCACAAAGGTATTGGCGATACACTCACGATCTACATTGAAGGAAAAGAGCATCAGCTGCTGATCACCGGCACGTTTCAGTCCATTTCCAACTTGTCGAATATAGCCCGGGTCACATCGGAACTTGTCGGTCCATTAAATCCGGATGCGGGGTTTGTTCATCTATGGAACCCGGCGGATAGCGATGAATTTGTCCAACAGCTAAACCAACGTTACGGCCCTGTCATTCAGGCTATGAAGCAGGAGGTGCTGCTTGATTCCGTATTTAAGGAAGCTGCGGCCGTGCTGCTCATTCCGATGAGTATGCTGGCTCTTCTGTTCCTTGCAGTTACGTGCCTGATTGTTTATAGCACTTGCCGACTGCATATTCGCAAGGAAACAAAAACATACGGGATTTATGCTTCGCTTGGCCTGACGGTATCAGACATCCGTCGCGCCTTGACAAGCGGCATTGCCGTACTGGGTGCGCTTGGTGCAATGGTTGGCATGGTGTGCGGCATTTACGTACTGCCAGCCGTGCTGCGTGGTTTGCTGTCTGCATACGGCATTGTCAAACTGCCGCTGATCATGGAGTGGCCGCTTGCCATTGGCCTGACATTGATCGCCCTGGTCATCGCCGTCAGCGGCTGCTGGCTGGCATCGCGAACCCTATGCCGTACCTCCTTACGCGTCCTGGTCACCGATTCATGAGTTCCGTCTTGAGCAGCAGATTCCAGAAGACCAGAACATGCGGGTCATAACCACACAAGTGGACAGCCGTGCATAAGGCTGTTAAAAAACAAGAGACGGCCCCTGAATTTTCGGGAGGCCGTCTCTTCCTATGATATCGTCTAAGTCAGGCTCCACTCTCAAATGGTACCGAGACTCTTTAGGCACGAGAGAATATCATCGTGTCCAATCCATGATAACCGGAGTTATATGGGCTTCAATCAGACTTGCAGCGATCAGCATCACCATGACCACAGCAAACAAAGCAGCGCTCTGTCTGGCTTCCTTCCCCCAGGGAATTTTCTCTCGTTGCTTGACCGCCCGTGCGAAAAGCCCCAGTGGTCTAAGGCCGATGGCCCCAGCTAACAGCAGGGCTGGAATTTCCAAAATGCCGTGCGGAAGCAATCCCGCCAGAAGGGTCGGAAAGGAATGAACTGCCGCAGACAGTGCGATAATAAAGCCGATCATAAGCCCGTTAAACAGCAGCATAATGATGGTTGGAATGGAAAACAGAAAACCAGTGCCTGCAATGAGGAGAGCTGCACCCATGTTATTAAGGGCTAGGTTATACCATACTGCCCCCTGTCCCGGACGGTAATATTGCTTGGGGGTTATGTTCACATAGTTGCCTAGCAGAATACCCAGAAACATACCGAGAGAAAAGAGTATGCCTGATTGAATTAAACGTTTTTTTCTTGTCTCCATACTTTTTTTAGCATCCTCCGCACCTCTTTTCCTCCCAAACTATATAAAGCGGGCAGACGCTGACCTTCATAGAGTATAGAAGAAATGCATCTGCCGCTTGGGCAGATGCACTTCTTCTCCATGACTACAAGGCAACAGCGTCATCAATCAAACCCAGGTTGATCAGTGTAATCAGAAGACCCCGGACTGGTTCAAGCTCAGGCGTAAATATAGATCCATCGATACGATCGATACTTAGTCAGAAGCAGTGTAATAGCCGCTGTGTTCTCATCTATTTCATCGTCCATAGCTTAAGTAAGGATTACATACGTGATGGTTACTAAAACTCATTACATACAACAAATAGAGCCGCAAGTTATGCGGCTCCATAGTCAATTAGAAGAACGATTTCAAACTCTATTCTGATTCGCCTAACGCAATGAAGCCGGTATCTTTATTCCGAGGAGTTTGCCTTCCGCCTGGATGATCACCATATCCCCCGTCTTCAAGGTTGACTCGTGCAGATCTGCACCTGTTGTTACTCTAAAGACCGGCTTGGCCGTCAGTATGTTAATGCCAAGCAGCGTGCCATTGCGCTGCGCTCGGTACATTCCTTTATCGTATAAGTCAATCTGTGAAATCGGAGCGTCACCACTCAACACTACCGGCTGACCATTTGCCAGCTTAACGCCCTTCATTTCCCCTGTCTTATAGTCCCTGTACATCAATCTGTCCTGAACCACGCCAAGTAATATCCACTCTTCACCGTAAGGACTACTCAAGGCTCTCAGTGGCGCTTCACCCGTCTTGTAATCGTCAAAAGGATACTCTGCCACCTGATTGCCTTGTTCGATATATAGCTTGCCACCGCTTAGAAATACGCCACCCCGGCCGTACTCGTACGGCGGTTCATGCTCCAGCTTCCAGGTGAATTCGCGGCTTCCCTTCTGAATCCCGCTCTTGAGATTATACGCGTTCACGATTACTTTGCGATCCGGCACGGACTGATAATCGAGTAACTGAGGAGAATAGTAATCAATCGAATATACGAGGCCGTTTTTGATTGTCAGCGCTTCTCCCTGACCGAAATGTCCCCACAGCTTCTTGCCCGTCTTCTTGTCATACGCATTCAACTGAACGGATGAGAGCGCTCCTTGAACCATGAACGTACGGAGAATGACACCATCCGCTTCTTCCAGATAAGCTGTTCCATGTCCATCTGCTAACGGCTCGTTGGCCTCCCACCGCAGTTTGCCTGTCGCACGATCAAATGCAAATGTCACGCTTCCATTGATGGCATAAAGCATGTCGGATGTCGGAATCATTACCTCCGTACGCAGACGTGTATCGATGAATGTGGATGTGCCGGACTTCCATTGCAGCTTTCCTGTCTTGGCATGAAGAGCAAACGGCATATGATCAGCAGACAGCCCATATACGACGCCATTGCCATACGTCACATAAGGCTGTAGATCCTTGCCATAACTCCATAACCGTTTCCCCGTCCTCGCATCGATAGCAATCAATTGTTGGTCGGCGAACGTAAATACTTTCCCTTCCTCAGCGATTGCATGGTGACCTTCATAGGTATCGTACATGTCCAGATAATTGTCTACCTGCATCGTCCAAGATGGCTTTATAGTCGGTACAGAGATATGTGAGGATGCATGCCAGTTTCGGAGCGATAAATCGGCGGTTTCCGCATAAACTTGCGACGGCACTAACGCCATGATTCCTTGTAAAGTAAGTATGCTAGCAACAATACCCGATACAAGACGCTTGCTTCGTCGATTCCTTGGATGTTGGCACCATGGTTTCTTCTTGTTGATCAACATGGGCTGTCCTCCATTCAGTAATAGTTTCTTGTCCTTCGACAATATAACGTGTAATGGCAGGAAAATGTTTCATACACGTTTTTTTGACGCCCGTATACTCCGTAAAAAAACCTGAAACAGATAAGGATAGTTGACATCCAGCGTTGTTGACCACAAATCGGTTATGATCGCTGGAAAAGAAAAAGCAAATAAGAACTGGTCAATCAGGATGATGACTTTACCGTTCTACAGATTGCCCACCATTTCTCCCGGAAGCTCGGATGAGATATGCGTCGGCGTGAGCGCGAACTTCAGATGTCCGAGAATACGAAGCAAATCCCGGACTTGCTGTTCAATATGTTGAAGATTCTGCTCCTACGATTGCTGCAATTTTTACCACCTCTTGCGAGTTAGTATGTTGTTGAGTTAGCAATTTATCCCATGCGTTCCCATTTGAACAGGAAAAATGCCCCCAAGCAGTGTTCGTTCTACTTGTAGGGCACTGTAATGAAATCGAAGCAGTTGATTATGGAGAATTCACCGGTATATATACGCTTTTATCATAGGTTTTAATATAGTGAAATTCGTTCAACAGCAGAAGCTCCGGCTTCTCGGTTGTCTTGAACGAATAGGTTTGTTCCCGCAGGATATTGCCGTTCTTCAGATCCCAAGGACGTGATTGGGAAATAGATGAAACAGGAACGGTCTTGCCCCCCGCCTGCACGGATACATGTTCCTTCTCCAAGAGGGTGAATTGTTTTCTCGCGATCACGATATCATAACCCGAAGCGGTTGGGGTAACACTTCGAATCCATAACTTCTCATCGCCGATGCGGATCGATTGATCCGATGGTGACGCCAGGGAAATAGGCTTTTCTACCTTCTGATAGCCGCTGAAATTGTTCAGAACCAGTTCTATGGTTTTAACCCTGTCTGTCGGAAGCACGTCAAATTCAAGTTCAAATGCCGGGCTGCCCTTGGGTCCGGAATGATCCGCCCGCATTCCCCACGACTTCACCTCCACCCCATTCACGTAGAGACTCGTCCTGGCTGGAAATCTCGGGGCTCCCTCATACTTCATTTCGTAATGCCCCTTGACGATGGTTGATGTCGGTGAGGCGATAATGGCATCATAGTGAACAGATCCTTGATCGACGGGAATAGCTTGGGCTATGTCTTCTTTAACGATGCTCTTCATCGCTTTGTTCGCTTCAAATTTGAAGGAGATCGGATAGGTAGCTCGCTTTCCATTCTCCAGCCATTCACTGAAGGTCACGGTTAATGTTCGGGAGAATGGACTAACCGGCTCGAATTTATATACGCCTTCAAACTGAGTCTCATCTTGGCTATGATTTCCATTACCTTCCTTCGGGTCTGAATCCGTCAAGAAACCATGAATATGGTTCACGCCGTAGCGAAACGAACCGTTATCCGTAAACACAGATCCATCGGTACGATCGATGGTGTAATACATAAGCAGACCATTATCATCCGCAATCACACCATCAATGGTAATAACCGTGCCGTCATTTAGCGTTTTGCTTTTGTTCACCGTTTGCCCGTACCCCTGCTCCGCCACTTCCGCGAAGCTGAGCGAGCTAAGCTCGATTTTGTTAAGCAGCATGCTTCCGTAATAAGCAAATGCAGGATATTGATAGGTTCCAACAAGCAGCAGGAGTGCCGCGGCTGACGATAACACCCACGTTGCTGCTCGATTCATTTTTTTCTTGCGGGCAGGTGTCTCCTCTAGTGCATGTCGAAGTCTGCCTTCAAGTTCCGGCGGTGCCTGCATCGTACTCATGTCCTGCTTGTGCTCCTCTAATCTCTCCTCGATCGTCCTCATAACGATCACCTCCGATCATAGCTTTCAGCTTAAGTATTCCTTGCGAAATTCTGGATTTAATCGTACCTATCGGCGTACCGGTTATGTCCGCAATGGCCTGATACGGAAGATCGTGCACGTACCGAAGTTCAATCGCTTCCCGCTGCCGTGGATTCAGATGAGACAGCAGCTCCTGCATATTCAGTTCAGACTCCGTCAAACGATATGGATTATCCTCAATTAATGCAGTAAGCACGGATTCCTGCTCATCTCCGAGTGGAAGAAATCGTTCTTTTTTGCGGAGTAATGTTTTGCAGCGATTGACCAGGATGGTCTTGCTCCAACTGTAGAAGGCTTCCCCCTTTTTCAGTTGTTCCAGCTTCTCGTAAAGTGTAACAATCATGTCCTCCATGGCATCCATCGCATCATACTCATTCCCCATGTAGCTATATGCCAGGCGATAATAAGCGTCCTGTTCGGCCAGGATGAGCTGTAATAAAGCTTCTTTGTTGCCTCTTTGGGCTTGTCTGACAAGACGGCTTACGTTCATATGGTCCCCCCTCTTCATAGATAAGAGATCGCAGTCATAACAAAAGTTCATTTCGCACAAAAAAACCTCCACAACCAATCTCGATGGGAAGCGGATATCCTTTCCCTAAGAGGTTGCGGAGGTCTTTTAAATCCATTACACAATGCCGATTTCAGAGCTTAATGCAGCCTGGACGGGTTCTGCTGCTGCGTTATTTTCAGTTTCACCGGGGTTACGTCATCACCGTTCGGGTCTACCACTTTCAGCGTAGACATGGTGGATAACACTTGTCCTCGGATCGCTTGTAAATATTCCTGACGAAGCTGCTGCTGCTCGTCTTGTTCTGCCGGGGTCAGACCTTCGTTTTTTTGCTTGCGGCTAAGCTCATTAATTCTATGCAATGAAGGAATGGTCATCGTTATCATTCATCCTTCCGTCTATCAGGTTGTACCTGTCAGTTTACTGTAAAAAAACCATACGTGCAATAGACGCATTCTTCCTGATAGAGATCACGCTGCCTATTTATGGCGTTGCACAGTGGGATAGTTCTACGACCTTGGTCGCAACGTTATGAACGAATTCGCTGTCATGTTCTACGAACAGAAGTGTCGGCTTGTATTCGAGCAGCAGCTCTTCAATCTGCATCCTTGAGATCACATCTACGAAATTAAGCGGCTCATCCCAAACATACAAGTGTGCTCTTTCGCTAAGGCTTCTGGCGATTAATACCTTCTTCTTCTGACCGCCGCTGTATGTGGCCATGTCCTTCTCGAATTGCAGTCTGGAGAAATCAAGCTTGCGCAAGATGGATTTAAACAGGCTCTCATCAATGCCGTGGCTTTTTGCGTAATCGGACAAATCGCCTTGAAGATGGGATGTGTCTTGGGATACATAGGATATTTGCAGCTGGGTGTCCTTCTGGAACCCTCCGCTGTATGAAATATCCTCGCCACAGATCAGCTTCATGAAACTGGACTTGCCGGAACCGTTCGCTCCGGACAGCGCAACCCGCTCCCCTCGCTCGATCTCGAACGACACATCCTCGCTTACTTGGTGCCCATCGTAGTAGATCGACACATGATCCAGCTCAGCGAGACGCTCCTTGTGATAATGAAGCGGGGCAATTTGCAAGCTCTCCGCACTCTCGATATTCTTGAGAAGTTTGCTCTTCTCCTCAATGGCGGACTGCTGCCGTTGTTCGATGGCTTTCGAACGTTTCATCATTTTGGCTGCCTTGTGGCCGATGTAGCCTTTGTCTACTTTGGAGCCAGAATTTCTCGTGCCGTTCTTGGTGCTCTCCACTTCATGCGACCAGCCACTGGTCCGCCTGGCGGATTCCGACAATCGCTGAACATCCCGCTTCAACTTCTCGTTCTGCGCCAGCTCGAATTGATCCTGTCGCTGCTTGTTCTCCCACCATGTCGAGAAGTTCCCTTTCTGGATTTCAATATTTGTTTTGTTGATGGATAAGATATGATCCACACAGCGATCCAGAAAGGCCCGGTCATGAGAGACCAGGATATATCCGCTTTTTCGGCCAAGGTAATCGGCAACCAGTTGTCTCGCATGCAAGTCGAGGTGGTTCGTTGGCTCGTCAATCAGCAAGAAACGGTTCTCCTTAATAAATAGTGTTGCGAGAAGCACCTTGGTCTGCTCACCGTTAGATAACGTCTCGAACGGACGATACAGGACATCCTCCGAGATCTTCAACCAGTTTAGCTCTCGAACGAGCTTCCAGTGCAAATATTCCGGATGCACCTCTTCAATTACGTCGATCGTAAGATATTCTTTATGCTCGACCTCGAACGGAAAATACTCGAATTCAACGCTTGCGGAGATCGTCCCGCTATACTCGAGCTCTCCTAACAGGAGACGGAGGAACGTGGTCTTGCCTCTGCCGTTTCTGCCGGTAAATCCTAACTTCCAATCGGTATCAATCTGGAAATGAACGTTCTCAAAAATGTTATCGTAAGTGCCTTCGTAGGCAAACGTCAAGTTCGAAACTTGAATCTGTGACATCAAAATCGACCTCCAACTGAGTGTTGGCGAGAATATCTACCTTCGATCCCGCCCGTTACACGGAAGTCATGGAAAACGCCGAGAAGCACCGGTCCAACCAGTGCTTCTCGGCGCTTACGCAAACCCGACCCTATTCCTAATAAACCTGAGCGGCAGACATTCAAAAAGCGCTAGGCATATATCGATATGGGGGGATAAAGTTCCGGTAACTGATTGTTTGTAAAGTGAACCATGCCAATAAATCGCGAAGATGACAGGTTCACAAGAACATCCACAACCTCTAATTCCGTCATCGCTTTATCCCTCCCCTTAAGCTTCCTTTTATATGAACACAACTTAGCATATCCATCAGTGAAGGTCAAGAATACGCGGAAGGAGACAGCTCTTGTCTCCCAATATCCCTGTTACCAAGTGGAAATTTCTGTTCGTTTCCACTTGTTTTCGGTCACGCAGACATAGACATATTCTTCGTCCCATGCCATCTGACCCTGACTGCAGGCATCTGTAGAAGAAGCCGGCGTATATTTCTCGCGGATTCGAAGTTTGTCCCCGTTTACATCAAGCTTGGTATCAGGGTCATTCGTCCCTATTCCGACATGGCCGCTGCTGCGTTGAACGGTAAGCGGGGAATCGACAACTTCGCCATCATCGGCGTAACGCACAAATTGCAGGTCGGCCCCGGAATTGTCACCCGATTCCTCCGAACTATCGGCCCGAATGGCCCATCTGGCTGTCGTCTCATTGTCCTCACCCGCTACACTGAACTGCATATCCCGGTTTGTTCCACTTTCCCCTGCTACTCGCAAAATGCCGCTCATGACATTGAAGTTGGAAGAATGAGTACGGATTTCACTTACATCGGTGTCAAAAGGGATCTCAAATCGAGTGAACAGCTGGTTCGGATATTCGCCGGTCGGCGACATGGTTGTCTCGAACGAGATATGCTTATGGTCTCGCTGCTCCGGATTGTTTGCCTTATCGTGCGAGATGATCGCCGTTTTGTCCTTACCCTTCTCGTCCATCCATACGATCGCGGGTTTGGCCCTTTCTGCGGTCCATTGGAGCCGAATCAGATCGGATTGATGCCCTTCTTGCTCGATCCACTTTTGGTCGGTGGATAAGTGGAGCCGCTCATTGTGGGGAACCCGAATATTGCTGCCG
Organism: Paenibacillus sp. Cedars; assembly: GCF_003184205.1. NCBI lineage: Bacteria > Bacillati > Bacillota > Bacilli > Caryophanales > Paenibacillaceae > Paenibacillus > Paenibacillus sp. Cedars. Next base: position 2,351,614 of record NZ_CP020866.1, on the reverse strand, counting down.
GATTGCTCGAGCTGCACCTGAGTTGTCTCATCTCCCTGATTCTGACTTGTACAACCTATGCCAAGCAAGCAGATGCCTGCCAATGTAACCGCGATCGTCTTTAGTAATTTCATCGTATCCCTCCGTTTATCCGCTTCGGTTCTATTCGTGTTAATCAGCAGAAGACTTTGTCTGATCGTATTATATTCAGCGCCGGTCGTACACCCAATTCGCCGATCTTCCCGAAAAAATGATTCTTTCTATCTATCTATTAATGCGGACGATTTCGACCAGCACAAAGTCCTATTCAGCCGACATTTTGCGTGCTCACTCTTATTCAAGACCGAATAATTAAGCCTTGGGTCCGATTATCCTTGAATTCCTAACCTTTTGTGCTTACATAAGTTATTTCTGATTGGGGAAAGGTTAATGTATAGGAGACCGGGCTCTAGACAAAATATATTTGAAAAGGATGAATGCATCATGTCATTAAGAGTTTATATAAGTCCATCCAAGTATGTGCAAGGTAAAAATGCGTTGGAAAAAATCGGAGAATACATGAAGGGAATGGGCAGTAAAACCATTGTTATTGCTGATGAAATGGTTTGGGGCATAGCCGAAGACAAGGTTGTACAAGAATTAGAGAAGGCAAACATTTCTTCTGAGAAAGTCATTTTCAATGGTGAAGCTTCCAAAATAGAAATCAATAGGATTGCAGAGATTGCAAAGAATGTTCAAGCTACGGTCGTTATTGGTGTGGGAGGCGGAAAAACTCTCGATACGGCAAAAGGAGTATCCGATGAAGTGAACGCCTACACGGTCATCATCCCAACTGCAGCTTCGACAGATGCCCCAACCAGTGCTCTTTCGGTGGTATATTCCGATGAAGGCACCTTTGATAGTTATCGCTTTTATAACAAAAATCCCGACCTGGTTCTTGTTGACACCAAAATAATCGCAGAAGCTCCGCCCCGTCTGCTGGCTTCTGGCATTGCGGATGCATTGGCGACTTGGGTAGAAGCCAGAAGCGTTATTGCTTTTGGCGGCCACACCATGGCGGGAGGCGTAACAACGATTGCAGGTGAAGCCATTGCAGAAAAATGTGAAGAAGTGTTGTTCAAATATGGCCACCTTGCCTATGAATCCGTGAAGGCCAAAGTAGTGACTCCTGCCTTGGAAGCTGTTGTAGAAGCGAATACCCTTCTTAGCGGATTAGGATTCGAAAGCGGAGGATTAGCTGCCGCGCATGCGATTCACAATGGATTTACTGCCTTGGAAGGCGATATCCATCACCTGTCTCATGGGGAGAAAGTAGCATTTGGAACGCTGGTTCAACTAGCGTTAGAACAACATTCCTTAGAGGAAATTGAACGTTATATCGCATTTTATATTAGTTTAGGCCTGCCGGTTACACTAGAGGATATTCATCTAAAAAACGCTTCGAGAGAAGATATCATGAAGGTGGCACATGCTGCAACTACTAAGGGTGAAACCATCCATAATGCATTTAACGTTTCGGCAGATGATGTTGCAGATGCCATTTTTGCAGCGGACCAATATGCCAAAGCTTATAAAGATAAAATACGTAAATAGTGGCTTGGAACACTATGATTGCTAGCGATTTTGAATTTAATAAGTGGATTAAAAAAGGATCAAGTTCTTGCTTCATTACGCAAGCGACTTGATCCTTTAATGTGGCCTATTAACATGGTTAACCGCTCGCCTGCACGGCGGCTTCTAGATTATCCACATGGATATTGATAGTAATCTTGTGCGTGCACTACTCTAAATCCTACCGATTCGTATAACCCCAGTGCTTGACCGTTTTTCGTTTCGACTTCCAAGTGCACCGAATATCCGGCCGAGCTCTGTTGTTTAACGATTTTACACAACACTTTTCTGCCTATTCCTTGGCCCTGATGTTTCGGCAAGATACAAAATCCGTAAATCCACGCCTGTCCCTCTTTATGGCTTACCCGAACTTTGCCTACCGCTTCTTCGTTCACATCAATCATCAGGTTATCCGATTTATCCGTGAGGTAATTGCCTTCCGTCGCCCGGGCGTCTTCTTCATCCAATCCGAACGCCTCAACGGATAACCGTACACTCATTTCGTAATCTTCCGATGTTGCCTGCCTCAGATTAATATCATCCGTTTCCGGAAGAGTCATTTCCTGCCACTCCATTTGATATTCCGAGAATGCATGCTCAGCGCCCAGTTTATTCAAGAATGCTCGGCCGGCTTCTGATCCTGCCGGTGCGTTCAACAAGATTCTCCTGTATCCGTTGAGCTTGACTTGCTCCATTGCTTGATGGAACAAGCGCGTGAAATGCCCCTTTCGACGCTCATTCACCTTCACCATGCCGCATACTTCGACTGTTGAACCGAAAGGATACAAGCCTATAAACGCTACAAGTTCGTCATGCTCATAATGAAAAAAATCCAGCGGGTCCGCTTCACGTGCTTCAAGCATTTCCCAGTTTAGCTTTAATTGCACATGATCATGAATTTCACACTCTTTTTGCAATTGTTCAATATCTTTCAGCTGTTGTGTTGTTAGCATTTTTTTCTCCTTTTATAGCCTCGATTATTTTTGCGCAATACCATGGATATGGGACAATACGGTTAATGGCTTCTTACCCGTGATTAACCGTTCGCCATCCGTATAACCCTCTTCACGTCCATCAAGCTCCTGCATGAGAACCACGCGCCAATGACGGATACGTTCTTGGCAATCCTCATCGGTAATGGCATTGTGCAGCTCTTTTGGATCGTGTGCCAGGTCAAAAAACTGCTCCTCCCCGGTTTGGGAAAACCAGATGTATTTCTCTTTCCCGTTGGTTACCCAGTGATGGGACTGAGCCCCCTGAGCATGCTCACCATGCAGATGCTGACGCCAAGCGGGATCGATCTCGCCCTCATTCTCTGCTAATGCGAGTCTCCAGATGCTCTTTCCTTCCACCGTTTCTGGTACAGGCACGCCGGCTGCTTCCAGAAGGGAGGGCATGATGTCCCGCAACTCCACAACAGAATCCGAAACCGCGCCCCTTTTTAAGCCTAATCGGTTACCAGGGTCGTTGACAATAAACGGAACATGGGTGCTCCCTTCATACGGAAGAGACTTTCGGAACAAATGGTGGTCTCCCAGCAGCTCCCCGTGGTCGGATGTAAACAGGATCACCGTGTTGTGAAGCTCTCCATATTCATTCAGCGACTGCAAAAAACGACCGATTTGATGATCGAGATGCGTGATCAGAGCGTAGTAGGCAGCCATCGCTTTGCGCAGACGGCGCTTCGGAACCAATCCACGTCCAGTTATAGGGGAGTATCCTGCCAATTCCGGGTCTTCCGTCCTTGCCCAATCACCAACCGGCGGCTCCGGTAAGTCAGCATCCTCATAGAGGTCCAAGTATGCCTGCGGGGGGTCGAACGGAGGATGGGGCCTGACAAAAGACATCCACAGGAAGAACGGCTTCCCGGGATCCCGTCGGCGTAAAAAATCAATGGATTGCGTCACCACCCAGTTCGTTGGATGCTGCATTTCCGCCAAATGCCATGGGCGGGCAACGGTTGATGAATTGCAGTCGAGACCAAGGTCAATCATGTCCGCACCAGGCACCCTCTCGCGGAGCCATTGTACATAGTCATCGACTTGGTCGTAATGCTGCTGCACCGGAATGCTGTGGTTGTTGCGGTTGTGATGCAGGTAACCATCATGAAGCATGACATTATGAAACCCCATCAAATGGCGTGCGGGGTAAACGTGCATTTTGCCGATGCACTGCGTATGATAACCGGCTTGGGCCAATTCCCCCGGCAGCGTCTCCTTGTAATTCCATGGAACGGAGTCCTGATAACCAACACGCCCATGAGCCCGCTGCGATTGGCCGGTGAATATGGCTGCTCTCGCAGGCACGCAGGTGGGGGTAGCAGAATACGCACGGCTGAATCGTACACCAGTCCTTGCGAGTTCGTCCAGATTAGGCGTTTCCACGACAGGGTGACCAGCAATGCTGAGGCAGTCATAACGCATCTGATCAACCGTAATGAGCAGCACATTGGGCCTTCCTTGGTTTTCTGTCGAATTCATCATCTATCCCTCCTCAGCTTATACACTCTTATCTATTAGATCTTACCATTATTTACATGCTAAAGACCCGTCTGCCTAGGTCAGACGAGCCTATTAAATTTAGAATATACGATTTCTTATCATTTGGCTTGATATTAAATGATCTATCCTTGCTTATTTCATATCCATCATGACTGCATTTCGTTTTCAACGCGTTTCATAAAGTCTTCTGCGGCACTGTAACCAAGTTGTTTAAGATACCAATTGTTAGCCGCCGCTTCGATCAGGCTGGCTACGTCGCGTCCCGGCTGAAGCTGAACCTCGATATGCGGAATTTGAATACCCAGGTATTCGGTGAACTGAGGCACGGCCTCCAGCTCATTGTTCAGTGAATTGTCCTGCCACGGAGACAGCTCGATATCGAGAACAATTCGCGTCTCGTCCTGAAACGCCGTGCGCCCGTATTGGCGTACAACATTGATCAGACCGATGCTTCGGAGCGCGAGGAACTCGCGAGTGGTCACATTATGCGTACCGAGAAGAGTTGTCGGACTGAGCTTTTTGAGGACCACGATATCATCTGCCACGAACCGATGGCCTCTTCGGATAAGGGTGTGGGCGGTCTCGCTTTTGCCAATCCCGGATTTTCCCCTGAGCAGAATGCCGATGCCCGATACATTCACGCATACCGCATGGATCGACATCTCCGGTGCCAATGTCTTCACTAAATAGCTGTCCAGCTTGGCAATAAACTCGGTTGTTGTCTCTGCTGTCCGAAGCAGCGGAATGCCCTCCTGATCACAGAAAAGGGTCAGATAAGGAATCTCCTGCTGGCCGGACGTCACAATAAAGCACGGCGGGTGATATTTGACAATATTCCCGATATGCAGCTTCCGTTCTTCTATGCTTAGCGTTAATAAATAGTTAATTTCCTTGCGGCCGAGTACTTGTACTCGCTCCATGGGGAAAAAATCAAAATACCCGACAAACTCCAGTCCCGGTCTATGCGTCTGTGGACGGGTAATCAAGCGGTCCATGCAATTAGCACCTGCAAGCACTTCCAGATGAAACATGTCCGTAAGGCTCTGAACGGTGATCGACTTCATGTTGATGTTCTCCTCCTGCGGCTAAGGTGTACTTGTAATACGCCTAATATTTATTGCAGTTTCCGATATATTCAACAGACGACAAGTGTTCTCCTGCAAATGGTTGTCAAGGACGGTGCTATCCAAGTGCCGGGGGGCAAGAACTTATCAAGAACTTGTATCGTAAAAAACAAGAAAGCCGCCAATAGAGCGACCTTCATGGCGGATATGCTTTCCTGTTCAACTCGGATCATTTTTACATGTACGAACTTCAAGATTTTTTTTAGCGCTTTTCTTCAGCTCAGAGTGCATTTCTCCCGAGAGCTTCAATCTGGGTTAATGCCGGATAAAGCGCTTCATCGCCTCTGATTAAGCGTTTAAGCACCAACCACTCTACCCTGCGGGGATGAATGTCAAAATACTGGATGCTTCGGCTCTTCACGGGATGCAGCCGCTCCTCTGAACCGTCGGAGAAAACAACCGTCACTTCCCTCCACCAGCTGTCATGAGGAAAATCGCCTCGCAATACAAGGCCCAGCCGATCCAGCTCAACCGTTCTTCCAAAATCCAGCGTCAGCTCCGCATCCGCTTGTTGATTAATTCCCCAGGATTGATACGGGTATGAGCCATGACTGCTGTTGGCGTAAATGCCGTCGATTGCATTGCGCGCAAAAAAGGTTGGATCATTCCTGGTTTCTACATTGGCGTGAGCATGCGGAAACGCGCTGGAATCATGCTTCTGATCATGGGCATTCAAGGCCAGATTCCGATATTGGCTAATCTCGCTATCGGTTGCATACCGGGCAGTGACATAATGTTTCACTCCGACAAAAGCTTTCTCGGGATACGCTTGTTTATACGATAATGGAAGCTCGTATTCCCAGACGTTTCCCTTTACATATACCAGAGACGGATAAAGCGCTTCATCCATCTGAACGACCAAGTATCGATTAGGGTGCTCTAACGTAATTCTATACTTGTCGCCAGCGGCGTACTCCAGCTGCTGACAAGCCAGATAAGTGAATCCTTCTTCTTCCCGCTCCATCACGCTTCCATCCGAGTTGTGTGAGTCAGTATACTTCTCCACCCTGACAGCATCATCACAATTCAGCCATTCGATCTTGATTCTTGGCATGATATTCTCTCCTTGTTCATGATATTAAATGAACCTAAATGAAATTAAATGAACCTATAGAAACATTATATATCGAACGAAACAAACACTAAAGCGTTTTTTTCAGCAACTTCCTTCAAACTTAAGCTAGACCGAAGCCAGTACAGTCGATATCAATGTACGAAAGTGAATCATTTATCCTCTCGTGGATATGATTTGTTGCCCACCCGACAATAACCATTAGCTCCACTCCGAGCGCATAAATTCTTGTTTAAAGTTTCACCGAAAAAGCAAAAGCCACCGCGCTTCCGCGATGGCTTTAACGTTCTTCTTTGATCATATTTATTTCGGGTTATGAAATAGGTATACCCTAACGCTGCCCATTCATAAACTCGGCAATCATCACTTTCCGCCCTAACTTCGCACTCTCCAAGGCAGCGAGCACCATCGCCATGCTGTAAACGTTGTCGCTGCAGTCGGTCTCCGGCTTGATACCCGCTTCGATCGCGTTGAACATATTGTCTAGACAGCCGTGATGACCGGTCTTTTCCATAACGGGCTGAGTCCCTTCTACCCGCTCATATTTTCGAATAAAATGGCCCGTTTGATCCCCGCTCGCCACAATCTCCGCATAAATCTCATCATGACCGTCCCAGATGGCGGTCCCCTTCTCTCCGGTTACCCGCCATGCCGACTCCCAGGAAGTCTGAGCGCCTTCGGCACACCAGGACCCCCGATAATTGAACACGGAGCCGTCCGACATTTCATATATGCATAGGGCCATCGCATTCCCGGCATACCAGGAGCCGGGCGGGTTAAACTCCTGACAGTACACAGACACCGGATCGGCTCCGCTGATCATTCGAGCCTGATCGAAGGTATGAATCGCCATGTCAAGCAGCAGCGGACTGTCCATCAGATCCCGGAATCCGCCAAAATGGGCACCGAGGAAAAAATCCGCCCCGATAAAGCCCGGCTTCCCGATCGCTCCGCTGTCAATCAAGTCCTTATAGGCCCGTATTCGCGGGTCGAAACGGCGGTTCTGCATCACGGCATGCGTAAGGCCTGACATCTCGGCAAGCCTGACGATGTCCAGACATTCTGTCATTGATTCCGCTAAAGGTTTTTCACTGAAGACATGACACCCATGCTGAAGCGCTGCGGTGCTGATCCCGTAATGGCTGGCAGGAATGGTGACGTCGAATACCACATTGGCTTCAGTCGAATTAAGGGCCTCCGTAATATTCGTAAACGTAGGACAAGAGAGTTCATGCCGATCTGCAAATGCCTTTGCAAAATCCTCCTGGATATCGACAAGCCCCACAATCTCGACATTCCCTCGTCCCTTCGCATAATCGGCCCATGTATTCGCCATGCTGCCGCATCCTGCAATAACAACTTTAAACGCTGTGGTCATGTTAGCAAAACTCCCCCTGATCCAAGTTATCGTGTTATAAACCGTTTTCAATTCATCGTATTTACGGTTGAAATCACTCCGATATTGGCTTAATGTAAATGAAGTTACTTCATTATAATAGTGAAACTTAACAATATCTCTATATAACCTTGTGCAATACCACTCTTATCTTGCGGTCTGAGGTGAATTCCTATGTCCAATCCCAAAGAGCTTCACGAGAATACCAGACTCGACTATAAATCCTATCCAATCCAGGTATTCCACAACGTCTGTTCGAATGCATCCGCGAAAGACTGTGTCCTGTATCTCCACTGGCATGAGCACTTTGAGATCATATACATGCGCCAGGGACATGCCGTCTTCCATATCGATACAACTCCTTATCCTGTACAAGCCGGTGATGTGATCATCATTCCTGGCGGCAGCCTGCATGTGGGATATGCCCTTGAGGACGGCGACGTATCATTTGATTGTTTGGTGGTGAATGCGTCCCTCTTCAATGAGTTCCTTCATGACCCGATCCATGCCCGCTATGTCGCCCCCTTTATGGAAGGGCGATTGCGCTTCCCGGTGAAGCCAGCCGAGAGCCAGCCTGCATGTGCAGATTGCTATCCAATGCTGGATGAAATTATCGATGAACTGGACTCACGCCGCCCAGCCTACCAGCTCATTGTCAAGTCCAAGCTGTACACCCTCTTCGTCCTGCTCTCGCGCATCTTTTCTCCAGTTCAGTTGGCTGAGAAGACAGTGGAGCCGTATTTTATGAATCGGGACCGGTATAAACAACTGATCCATCGGATCGAGTCCAGCATCGGCGAGAAATTATCGGTGGAGGATGCCGCAGCCCAGCTCGGCTTGAACCCCTTTCATTTTTGCAAAATGTTCAAACGTTTAACGGGACGCACCTTCGTTGATTTCGTCAACCTGACCCGAATGAATGAAGCGGAGAAGCTGCTTCGTGAACGGACATGGACCATCACGGAAATTGCCGGTATCGTCGGCTGCAGCAATCCGAATTATTTTACCAAGCTGTACAAACAGTACAAGGGCATGACACCCTCCCAGGCAAGACTGAATTAAGTCAATATACTCCTGAGAGCCATAGTAGTCCTAAGTTCGCAAGCCTCTCTCCGAACTCGGAACATAGCGAATATGCACCAATCAAGCATGCAAAAAAAGACTCAACCCCCAGCAAAATTGGCTGGAGTTTAAGTCTCTTTGAATTTTCAATCCAACATCAGCTTTAAAGCTCAGTACGCCTTAGGAACCTCGACCTTCCTCGTCTTCCCGTCTCCATTCGTAAAATAAATATGCACGCCGTGGTCCTGATCATCCAGGAAATACGAAACGTACTTGCTCTCATCCTTCTTCATGGGAACCAGGAGAGTTGCAATCCGATGGCTTTGGGCCGACTTCGTCTTGGCGTGCAGATGCCACTGGTTATCAAGCCCCTCGATCTCTTCAGGCTCGACATCCGTGAATTGATTATGCTGATGCAGTGATAAATCGCCGGATGAGCTGTATACAAAGCGCCCTTCCATCTCTGCTTTGTCGCCCATCACCCGGAAGGTCTGCCCTGAGAGCTTCATCCGGTTCAGGGTATGGAATAACCACTCGATGCTGGCTGGTTTAACAAGGTCTACCGTATCCACAATAACAAAATAGTCCTCATCAAAGAAGTAGATTTCGCGAACATACCGCTCCAGGTAAGGAACATTCTCCCGATAAGCCTGCGTTGCGTTCATTCGGGTATAACCATAACCCGGGGAAGCGTCCACGCGTTCAACCTTCCCGCCCGCTTCCATGCAGAGCACCTTGTCTTTTCCCGCATACTGTCCATGGCCATCAATGAGAATATTGTTCGTGGAGCGCGTCTGTCTCCGCCAGTTCATATGCATCGTGCTTCCAAAGGCGATATAGTAACCGCTCTCAATAGCTAGAGGTTCGCCGTAGGCATGCAGGAGAAAGCCATTCTGATCACCATGGCTGTGACTCATCGAGCCATAGCGGCTGCTCTTGGCCAATAACATGATATGCTCATCCGGATCATCCATCCGGTGATGCATCGCCACCCAGTCGATATCCCGGAACCACTTGACGGCTTGAAGTGATCCGTCCTTCGATTCCGAAGTGTGGTCTAAGACAGAGGGAACCGCAACGGAAGGAGGAACGGCTTCTACCTGTGGATAATTATGCCGATACAGCATATCGTCAAACCGGAAATCCCACCAGCCGTAATTGTAGAATTTAGTATCGGGATCCGTATCCGCCCTGGCAACTTGTTCAAAATACCACTGGTAATGCCCGTTTCCGGTAATACCTGCAAACTGGCGAATATTGAAGGCGGTCTTCAGACTGACCGGCTCACCGAGATAGGACTGGTCCCCGAAACTGGCGCGAATCGTATCCGGGCTGCTGCAGTAAAGCGGAAAATCCCCCGTTCGCCGGAAGAACGGACGTTCATAGAAATCAATCGACACATAATTACGAATGAGGTTCAGCGCATCAATCACAAAAGCCATGCCGGTCGTCCAATAAAGCGGCCCCTCGGCCCACCCTCCATCTTCTCCACCCCAAGGTGAATAGAGACAAGCATAGTATTCCAATGTGTAATCCAGCCATGCCTGTGCCCGGGCCTCTTCATGAAGCATGGCGATACAGGCGGGCGCAAGCACGGAAGACAACGATCGAACCGCATGACTGTCATAAGGCACATGATGAATCTTCGATCGCTCCATAATATGAAAGGCTACCTGCTCCGTACGCCGCAGCAAGACCCCTCTAACTAGATCAATCTCATCAGCGCTCAGAACATCATGGAGCCAGTCATACCCCCACGCGATAGCACCGACCATGCGGAAGGCGGCTTCATCGTTGTAATTTCTTGACGTTGTACCTTCCGTATCCCAGCTCGCGGCATGAAGCAGCCAAGCCTTCGCTTTGGAAATCATGGTTTCATCCTGCAAAATAACCCCTGCCACGCTTAAATGCCGGATGGCATAAAGCGCTTCCTGGCAGTCCATGTACATTTTTCTCCACAGCTTCGCGACGCGTTTGTTGCCCGGGTAGCGCTCGGGTTCTGGAATTAACGGCTTATCAAGCCATGGCACCACCGATTTCTCGTAGAATGTCCGCCAGCCGCAGTAGTCATCATCGTTGCGCAGTCGTTCGCGAAATTCCTCCACCCCCCTCGCATCCAGCCACAGCCTCGGATGTCCGGTATTCGCGCCCTCATACCGCGCCGCCCGGCCAGGCAACGGAGTTTTTGGAAGCCCCTCCGGTACATGAAACATGCGGGATTGACTCCATGAAGAACAGCTATTGCCATCCTCGGCTGTATAATCGGCTTGCTCGCCAATCAGCAATGCATAGCGCCAATAATAGGTACCGGGCTCCAAAGCATGATCCGGCGTATACAAATTGTAGGGGATCGGTGCTATCGTCGTTGTAACTTCCGTTTCAAATGAAGGCGAAGACGAGATTTGCAGCATGTACCGATCATTCTCAAGCTGTCCTGGCATCCAGGTGAAGCGGGGAGGATTCTCTAACAGTTTCGTCTCTTCGTCTGGTTGATACGGTACGGACAGCAGTCCGCTTTTCGGTTCAAACAAGGTTTTCATCGAGTATCCTCTCCTTCAACCCGCTCTTTGTCATACCAAAATTCCTTGTGGTTGTTCCATCGGATAAGTTGAGCGATTCCCCATCCCCTGATGGCTTCCATGTCAGTGTGACCGGCTTGTCGCCTCTTCGGTAAACGGCAATGAAGCGGGCGCTGGAACCCGTCCGATGAAGCCGTATGCCTTCCATCCTGCGGGTGGGATCATCCGCAATTCCAGGTGACTCCACCTGGGAGCACACCGTACCCTCGAAGGGGACAAAAGATACTGCCGCTAAAGGACCCGACGCTCGGGCGATATGAAGATCCAACTGCGGGCTGTTTTTAGACATAAGGAGCCTGCGGTGTTCCTTTATATACGCATACCCATCCTGACTTCCGAAATTGGTAGTTCCAGGGTCTCTGACCGCATCCGCCCCCCCGCTCACCTTCCCGCTGCCTATATAATGAAACCACCAATCGATGGCCTGAGGCTCTTCCAATTCAACTTCGAACCAATCCAACAGCCAGTCTTCCGTCAATAGGAGATGCCGGTCCAGAACGCCTTGATCGTAGGCCTGATCAGCCCTGACCCAAATATACGACCAGTCCGAAGCCGCTTGGTACGCCATGCACTTGCCTTGCGACGGAAGCTGGGAGCGCCCACCCACTGTCACGGTATTGTGGCTGGCGGTATGGGGATACCACTCTTTTTTCAGTACCGATCCATAAGGTACCGTACCACGGTCCGGGGAAAGAGGGTGATGCCCCACATGAAGCATTAGATTAAGCTTATCGAAGTGACCATGCGCGCCTCCATGAGGGCCAAAATCAACAAGCGCTTGGATTCCACTCGTATCGTTAGTCCTTAACCGTGCGAACCCGCTGTCCGGGAGTACCAGAGAAGGCACTGCACCAGCGGTCGGATCCATCGTTGCAACGCCTCGGCCTTCGGATGCTTCTGACACCTCAGATGTTTCTTCTGTTTCGGGCGCTTCAGATGCTTCAGATGTTTCGGGAACTTCTGATGCTTCAAACGCTTCGGGCTCATCGGGCTCTTCGAGCGCCTTGGATGCTTTCGAGGCTTCCGGGGCCTCGAATGCTTCCCATACTCCTTGTACCTCCCTTCCCTCTCCTCGTCTCCCATCATGAACATCCTTCACGCCCGGAGCGGCCGTTCCAATTCTTCCATCCCAACTGCCCGTACCGTACAGCAGGGCTTCCAGCATGCCGATCCTGCCATTGTCACCGTTCATTTCCCTATATACATGGGTTAACAGTCCACGATAGCCCTGATCTCCATATACCGATAAACCGATCTCCACAATCTCGGCAATTTCACGCGCATAGGGAACCCTTCGGTAGGGACCATCGTGAAGAGCAGGCAGCTTTCCGTTCTGGTCTGCCAACCGAACCAATACCGTCAGCATGCCCTGCATGGATTGACCTTGCTCCCCTCTCAGGGAATACAGCCCTTCCCCCATCCTGTCTCCCATCTCGGCAGCAATCAGATAAGCGCGGAGGACAAATACGTGATAGTAAATGCTGCCTTCGAATTCGAGCTGATCCGGTCGGACGGCTATAGTGAGATGATGCCGCAGGCCGCCCTTCTTCTCCAACAGATGTTTGAGCCTATCGGATTCGCCGCGCACCGCATAAATACAAAACAGGGCGGCAATCAACCACGCTGTGTAATTGTTCTCGGGATCCCCCCGCTCTTGGGTCAAAATGTGATGGTATTCCGTCATGCTGCTCTCCAGCATCTGGAGGAATGAGTCCATCTTCTGCTGATCTGCTCCATCAAGCAGAACACCCTCATCACGCAAAAGCAGGTAACCGCGAAGCAGTGTTGTGGCCCATATGGCTTCGGTTAAAGCCTGATGGAACGCCCTCCCCTTCAGCATCCAGGGCTGCGCCTCCGGATGTACAGGATACAGCGGAAACTGCTCTGCATACCGTATGATCAGTCTTTTTCCAAGCTCAGCATATGCCCTCTCTCCCGTGGCGGCATAAACCGCGGCAGCTTGCAGAACATATCGGGCCATGGCCTGATGCTTGAACACAAGCCACGCTCCCCGATAGGGCTCCCCTTCCCATTCACATCCGTAAGGGCAGAGGAATGTTCTCCCGTCGGCTTCAAGCGGATCAAACACCAGCTCCGTATGATGGCGTGGGCACACATACTGGTGCCACCATCCGCCGGGATCAACGGGAATATCAAGCGCACGTTCGATAACTTGATCAAGCTCAGCCTTAAGAATATCTACTGTGCGTTCGCCCCACCCATAGGAGCCCAACTTCGCCGCCACCTTCATCCCTTCCCTCATCGCATGAACATGCCGCCGTTGATCTCGATCGTCTCCCCCGTTATATAAGAAGAGAGTTCCGATACAAGGAACAGCACGGTGCCTGCGACATCATCCGGAGTTCCTTCACGGCCGAGGGGAATGCCCTGAATCGTTGCCTTTCGTGCATTATCCGGGGTAAAAGTAGCATGAAACGCCGTTTGTCCGATAAAGCCTGGGGATACGGCATTCACATGGATTCCGCTGGAAGCAAGCTCCTTCGCCAGCCCTTTGGTGTAATTGAGGACAGCCGCCTTGCTGGCTGCATAAATACTCGCTCCCGGCCCGCCGCCATTGTGAGCGGCTACCGATGTCATGTTTATAATGCGGCCGGTGCCCGCCGCTTTCATCCCTTGGATGACCGCTTTGCTGACGAATACCGTACTCTTCATATTCACATCCATTACCTTGTTGTACAGCTCCTCGGTCATTTCCGCATTCGACAGGCGCTGAACCAAATGCCCTGCATTGTTAACCAGAATCGTAACCGGTCCGCCAAAAGCCTTCTCGACTTCGCTTACAAGTGCCTCTGCCTGCTCCACATGCGTAACATCTGCGCGAAATGCATGAGCCTCACCGCCAAAACCTCTGATCTCGGCAACAGCTTCCTCTGCGGCTTCCTTGCTGTTCAGATAGTTCAGCGCCACCTTGGCTCCACTTCTTGCCAGCATCAAGGCGACCGCGCGGCCAATCCCTCCACTCGAACCTGTGACCAGAGCAATACTTCCCGATAAGTTAATATGCATGTCGATCCCTCCTGATTAGGTTTGCAGCTGTTTCAGCCTGCTGTCTTGTTCGCGCACTCTTTCCATACGAGGCATAGTCATGACAATTCTTGTGCCTTGATCCGGCGAACTGTGAACCGTGATCCCGTATTCTTCGCCATAGACCATCTGGATGCGCCGATGAACATTGACGATGCCGATGCCGCCCCTGCGGCGGACATGCATCCCGTCATCATCATCGACCAGACGGTTCTCCTCCAGCCTCTTGCGCAAATTATGAAGCTTCTTGTCTGCAATGCCCGCCCCATTGTCCTCCACCATGACCAGCAGATTACCCTGCTCAATCCGCGTGTCAATGCGGATATAATGCCATGCTTCTATTCCTTCCGGAAAGGCATGCTGGAATATGTTCTCGACGATGGGCTGCAGGGAGAGCCTGACCATTTTCTCCAGCAAGAGCTCTGGCGGCGTGGCTACCTCGATTTCAAAGTCGCGCCCGATGCGATGCTTTAATATCATCATGTAATGCCGCACATGGTTAAGCTCGTTCGCAATCGTGATCTCCTCCAGATTGGTCTGAATGGAATAACGGAGCATGAAGGCCATGGCCTCCACCATGTCCGAGATCTCATCCGAATTCTGGACGATGGCGTAACAATTGATGGTCTCCAGTGTGTTGTACAGGAAATGCGGATTGATCTGCAGCTGCAGTGCCTGAAACTCTGCCCGCTGACGCTCAAGCTGTATATCCTGCAGCTCCAGCAGTGTTTTTTGATTGTGAAGCTCCGTATCGTACACCTGCTCGATCATGTCGGATAACCGGCTGACCATGAGATTGTAGCTATGAATCAAGCCGCCGATTTCATCCTCCCGCGGTTTTGCGTCAGAGATATGCGTCCAATTCCCCTTCTCTGTCTGCCTCATGCCATTCTTCAGATTGCGAATAGGATTCACGATCGATTTGCCAAATCTGTAGGCCAGGATGAGCGCAATAATCAACGTGACCAAACCTACAATAATGGTGGTAGAACGAATCCCTGAAATGGGAGCACGCAGCTCTTCCAGCGGCATCATAATGACAAGACTCCAACCCGAATATTCAGACTGGCGCGAGATGATCATCGTTTTGTCGCCAAGCACCGGTTCAATGAAGCGGTTGTCGCCCTTCGCAATAATGCGCTCCGGCAGATCCGTTGCCGTAATTCCGTCCATATCCACATGCTCGGGCGCATAAACGACTTCACCTTCGCGATCCAGGATGAAGAAGAAGCCCTGCTCTCCCAGATCAACGCCGTTCCATAAGCTGGACAGTTGATCTTCATTGAACTCAACCGCAAGCACGCCCTTTACCTCGTACGAATTCATCCCCCGGATTTTGCGCGCAACGGTAATCACGCTATCCCGATCCTGCTCCAGCAAGCTGGTCTTCAGGATGACAAATTCCCCGTTTTCCGGAGTCTTCTTCATCAATTCCCGGAGGCGATCGGTGGGATCAATCGACATCGCGGAGAAATTCTGATTCTGATCAAAAATCGACCTGCCGTGAAATCCCAGAATATACATCATGTGCGTTTGGGTCGGATATTGAATGAAAATTTTCTGAAAGACATCCTTGCGGATGAGATTCGTGAACCTGTAGTGTTCGTAGCTGTCGCTAGGGTCCATATCCAGAAATTTCTTGACGGTATCCTGCAGCAGAATTGTATTGCTGATCCGCTCAAACATTTGCAGATGATTGTCCGTTTGTCTTGCGGCGTTCGTGATCACGGTGGTCATATACTTCTCTACCTGCTCATCAATCGCTTCAGATGATTTCATGTAGAAGAAAACGCCGACCGTGGTAAGCGAGAACAATACAACGATAAAAAAATACAGAAAAATTTGACGGGACAAACTCCTCCGCATCATTCGATCCCCAGCAGCTCCCGGTATTCAGAGGGGGTATACCCGGTTACCTTCTTGAAGGTTTTCGTGAAATGGGGATGATCCGCATACCCCACCTCGAACGATATATCCGTTATTTTATAGTGCGGGATAGCGAGAAGTTTCTTCGCCTTCTCCATTCTTTTTTTGATCCGGTAGTGGACAAAGGTCTCATCCGTCATCTGTTTGAACAGCTGACTGAAGTAAGACGGGTTGAGTCCGAGCATATCGGCAACCTCGTCAAGCGAGAGATCCCGGGACAGATTGCGTTCAATGTAAGCTTTTGCCTCTTCAACAGGCTCCTTGGCATTGCCTTTTCGCTTCTCCCGAATGAGCTTCACCGTCTGATCCACTGCCTGGCGGAAATCCTCAAAGGTATTGCGTTTCACGCCAGCTTCCGATTCGGGCATTCCTGCCAAAGACTCAAACGAATACACATCCCTGCCGTTTAGCTGCTTGATCAGCTTCGCGTAGAGCTCATCCAGCAATTCCTGAAGCTGAATGGCTTCAAGCCTGCGCTCATTGCAATAATCCTCAATTTCCTGCAGTTTGGCCTGGATGTCATTCATTTGCAAATGCCATACGGCGAGCTCCAGCTGCTCCAGCCAATTCTCCAGCTTGGACAGAGGGAAATACATTCGTTGTTTCTCCTGCATCGATTTCCGGTCCGACATCAGTTTATTCATCGTGTGATGTACCACCGATTTGGTCACAGGCTTAAGCAAATACTCCTTAACCCCATACGACATACATTTCTGAGCGTATTCGAAATCTCCGTAACCGGAGATAACCACCACCGTAATGTCGCCATATTTCTCATAAAGCTGCTTGCTCAGCTCCAGGCCGTCCATCTTTGGCATTTTGATATCCGTGAAAATGAAATCCGGTCGTGTCGTCTGGATCGATTCCAATGCTTCAATGCCGTTCTCGGCCGTATCCGCTTGAATCATCGAAGGATCCGCCTGGGTGATCAGTTTCGCCAAGCCCATTCTTATCATAGGTTCGTCATCAACGACCAGAATGCGGTACATTACCCGTTCCCCTTTCGAAAGCAGCGAGAGTAGTTTAGCTTTAGCAAGATACTCCTCTGCTTGATTCAAGCAGAGGAGTCATTCTTCAACACTATACTAAAACATGCTCTGCTTATTCGAAAGCGTTTTCTTTTTCGTTAAATCGTTTCGTTGCTTCTTCAATAATCTCGTTGCCGCCTTTGGACAGGTATTCTTCCAGCACCTTGCCGTAATCTTCGATCGGCTCCCTGCCGTATACCATGCGCAGGACATGTTCCAGGATCAGAGGCGGAAGTTCATCCGATTTCGGATTCAGCTCGGGGTACTTAACCATCGCTTCCAGTCTCGGATCGAACTCGATCCCGCGGCGACCTTCCTTCGATAGCATGTTATCAAAGGCACTGATCAGTTCCTTGCCGGAATCGGACAGCTCGGATACGCGCTTGTTGTACGTTGTATCCTGCACCAGCCACAGCCAGTAGTTCAAATACCGCATTTTATCCGCGCCGGCGGCATCCGTCGGAACCTCAAAGACCGGCTTGCCATCGGTTACTTGATAATCCTCGCCTTCAATCCCGAAGCTGAAGAACAATTCCGCATCTTCACTGACCATCCAGTTGAAGAATTTCACGATATCCTCCGCCTTATCCTTCGCTTTGGCGTTAATGAAGAAAGAACGGGTGACCGGATTATAATGGGCATAGCCCCCCTTGCCATCAGGTCCTACCGGAGATGGAATCAGAGCTACTTTGGCATCCGGTACATTCTCGGTGAGCTGGGTTCCCCAGATCGGAAGCTCATTCGCATTCATGGACCACATGCCAGCTTTGCCACTCGTTACGATGGACTTGAAATCAGCGCTCTCGATCGTGGCGAATTCCTTGCTGATCAATCCTTCTTCATGCATTGTCTTATAGATTCCAATCGCTTGCTTCATATTCTCCTCGTCGAAGAAGGTAGGCTTCACCTTCCCGTCCGGGAACACTTTGAACTGGTTCAGATAGCCCAGTACGTCATAAGCGCCGAAGAAGGTATCGGCATATTTGAAGTTCTGGCGACCGGCATAAGGCTGCTCCACCCCGGCTTCTTTGAACGCTCGGAGTACGTCCATCGTCTCCTCAACCGTTGTCGGAATTTCCTTGCCCACCTTCTCCAACAGGTCGGTACGAATCCACGTTGCCCGTCTGGATGGATTGGAGAGAATTTCGGGAATCCCGTAAATGTTGCCTGTCTTCGAGTCCGTCATCCGCTTCCAGGCTTCCTCCGGGATAAACTTGAGCAGATCCTGCCCGTGCTCTTGCAGAAGATCGTTCAGCGGCAGAAACACTCCGTTCTCGACAGCGCCAGCCAGCTCAGGGCCGCTGATTCCGCCAGTTCCCTGCACCACATCCGGAATGTCGTTCGTTGCAAACATCTGCACCATTTTATCCTGGTACTCATTATGCGGAATGAGACGGATATCAAGGTCCGTATTCGTCTTTTTCTCCAGCTCCAACACATATTTATCCTTGTTGATATCCGCATTCTTCTCCACGTAGGATACGTTGAGCGTCCGCATCGAGATGGAGAATTTTGTTGCTCCCGCTGCTTCCCCGCCTTCTGTTTTACCGCCACCGGCATGGGTCCCGGCGTCGCCTCCATTGTTACCCGCACAGCCAGCAAGCATGGTCAGAACAAGACCTGCCGTGAGCGCGCGCGTCCACCTTTTTCTCATGAATACCCCTCTTTTCAAGCTAATATAGTCGCTCATAATAGCGCTTTCAAACTTAATATCAGTATAGAGAGCCGTCAGGGCGGGAACAAGGAATGTCTTTGGCTCGGTTTGTCGTTTTTTTAGGATCAAGCTTTGGACTACTCCACTGAATTATTCTTTGATCGACCCGATCATCATCCCATGAATGAAGAACCGCTGAAGAAACGGATACAGGAGAATGATGGGCACCGTAGCTACCAGAATAACGGCCATCTGGATGCCTTGCACGGACTGGGAGCTTGCTTCAAACGCAAGGTTGCCTGTATCGGTCAATCCTTCGTTCACGAGCAGCTCTCTTAACTTCACCTGCAGAGGATACTTGGCTCGATCATTGATATAGTAGAGTGCATCCATGTATTTGTTCCAGTTGGTCACCGAGTAGAATATGCCTACCGTCGCCAATGCCGGCTTCGACAGCGGAAGCACGATGCTCCATAATGTGCGGACCTCGCTGCATCCGTCAATACGGGACGAGTCGATCAGTTCATTCGGAATCTGGGTGAAGAAGGTTCGAAGCACAAACAGATTGAATGCACTGATTGCTGTTGGCAGCATCAACGACCAGAGCGTGTTCACCAGATTCAGCTCACGCATCAGAATAAATTGCGGAATCAGCGGCGCCGTGAAAATCATCGTCATCAGGATGATGATCATGATCGTTTTTCTGCCTACATACTCGGGTCTGGACAGTGGATACGCCAGTGAGGCAGTAGCAGCCAGATTAATGAAGGTCCCGAACACTGTAATATAAACGCTGATTCCAAAAGCTCTCCAAATGGAGACGTCATTGAATACATGCTGGTAGTAAGCGAACGTAAACTCCACCGGCCAGAACATGACCTCTCCCCGGTCGATAGCACCTGGGCTGCTGAACGACTGAGCGATCACGTTGAGAAAAGGGAACAGCATGGTGAGTGCAAGAAAGGTAAGGATAATATAGTTGCATACAAGAAACATTTTTCTGCCTGCACTGTCATATTTCACGTTGGATGTCACTCCCCTCTAATACAGCGACTCGCCGGTCGCTTTCTTGCTGATGGTGTTTGCTATCGAGATCAGGAACAAGCCGACAACGGATTTGAACACCCCGATGGCTGTTGCATAGCTGTACTGAAGCTGCTGCAGGCCAGCCTTATAAATGTACGTATCCAGAATCTCGCTGGATTGAATGTTAAGCGGGTTCTGAAACACAAAGACGCGTTCAAATCCATAATCCATGAAATCCCCAATCTTGAGCAGGAACAGGATCGTAATAACAGGAAGCAATGCCGGCAGCGTAATGCTGAGGGTCTGACGCCATCTGCCCGCTCCGTCAATATCGGAGGCTTCGTAGAGATCCGGGTTGATACCTGCAAGTGCCGCAAGATAGATGATGGTCCCCCATCCGACGTCTCTCCATAATCCGGAGCCCACCAGCACAGAACGAATATAGGAATCCTCTCCAAGAAAATAGATCGGCTCCATGCCGAACCAGCCCAGCATCACATTCACGATCCCGGATGATGGAGACAGAATGCCTACAAAGATACCGCTTACAATGACCCATGATAAAAAGTGCGGCGCATAGAAAATGGTCTGCACAATCTTCTTGTAAACGACTTGGCGAACCTCATTAAGGAGTAATGCCAGAACAATAGGCGCTGTAAAAGCAAACAAAATGTCGTACGTGCCCAGTAGAAGCGTATTGCGTAATATTTTCAAGAAATCGTAATGCTGGAACATCCGTTCAAAGTGCTCGAGACCCACCCATGGACTTTGGGTCACGCCGGCAAACAGATTATAATTCTGAAATGCGATGACGGAGCCCATAAGCGGAACATACTTGAACAATCCGAAGAACAGAAGACCTGGTAGGGATATGAAATACAATGCCCTGTATTTCCACATGAAGCCTAATATGTTTTTGCGCTTGGTATGTTTTCCCGGCAGCGCCTTGCTTACTGCTTTTGTTGGTTCGGCCATCTGTGCTCACCTCTTGTTTCTCAAATTGGCCGGTGCATGATCATCTATCGGAATTTCGTCAAACTGGATGCTGATGAATTCGGGTTCACGATCAATAATACGGGACAACTCTCTTGTAAAAACATCAATGATTTCGCTCTTCTGCTCATCCGAGCGTCCCTCATACATTTTAATCGTAATTTGCGGCAACGGCTTTCGCCTCCTTATGAAATGGATGTGATGAATATCCTTATCCTATAAGTTTTCAGGTACGGGCAGCAATGGAAGTTGATCGCTTCCCTTGTGTTTTTTTTAGGTGCAGAAGGCTGCTTGTGTTTTTTTAGCATCGGCTTGTTATTTCAATAGTTCTTCTGCTCCGCGTATAGAATTTATCGCCTTTCTATGGAACAATAGGTCTCAGCAGAAACGAAAAATCAGCCGATCTATACCATAAGTTCTGGGAGGGTTACGATGAACGGACAACAGCAGGAAGCGATCGCATCCTATGCGTTATTATGGGAACGACTCGAGGCCAAACTATCACGCATGGCGGAGCAGCTGGCAGACAAGGTTCCCCATGCAACCAGGAACGGGATCTATGATTCCACCCGGATCGATTGGTGGACCTCCGGTTTTTGGCCGGGAATGCTGTGGATTATGTATGATATGACCAAGCAGCCGCAGTATAAGGAATGGGCTTGGGAATGGGACATGAGACTTGAGCAGGCCATTATTGCAGAGAGCAACTTTCATCATGATGTAGGCTTTCAGTTTCTGCCGACGGCCGTAATCAAACATAAGCTGACCGGAGATCAGGATGCCAGGCGCAGAGGGGTGCTGGCCGCTACCCTGCTGGCTGGAAGATACAATCCCGCGGGACGGTTTATTCGTGCCTGGAATCAGGTGAAACCTACCTCCTGGAATCACGGGAATGAAGGCTGGTCCATCATTGACTCCACCATGAACCTCTCCCTCCTGTTCTGGGCCTCCGAGGAGACAGGTGATCCGAGATATGCGCATATTGCCAGAGAGCAGGCCAATACGGTAGTGGAGCATTTTATAAGACCGGACGGCTCCGTTCGGCACATTTGTCGGTTTGATCCGTTCACCGGGGAATTCATGGAAGCGCTCGGAGGACAAGGACTGGGACCCGAATCCGCCTGGAGCCGGGGCGCTGCCTGGGCCTTGCATGGCATGGCCAACACGTACCGGTATACCGGTGATATACGATATCTGGACGCCGCGAAACGCGTGGCGCATTTCTTTGTCGCGTCCCTTGAGGAGGATTCCATACCGCTCTGGGATTTTCGTGCGGAACCCGAGAAGCTGGAAACACCCGCAACAGCAGCAACCCATCAATCAGCTGAATCTCTCTTCATTGCGGCAGAACCCCGAGATACGTCAGCGGCATCCTGCGCTGCTTCGGGTTTGCTTGAGCTCGCAGATCAGGTACCGCAAACCGAAAGCGCGGTGTACCGCAGAAGTGCCTTGCGCATCATCGACTCCTTGACGACTCGTTACGCTGAATGGGATGATCCGAATTATGAAGGCATACTGAAAGAGGCAACAGGCCATCGGCCTGGTGACCAAAATATCAACGTCTCCCTGATCTATGGCGATTACTATTATGTTGAGGCCGCTGCCAAGTTAATGGGGTGGAAAAACCGGATCTTCTGATCCGGTTTTTTTTGCGTAAGACAACCTCCATTTAAATAGGTTGCATAATTATGGAATTTATTGTACCTTGATACTCAGCAATCAAATTTAATTAATGGGAATAGGTGCTGATGTTGAAGCCTCTTCAATTTCAGCTTAAAAGGGAAGTTTGGTGCAACACCAACGCGGTCCCGCCACTGTAACAGAGGAGTTTGCCATCGGATGATGCCACTGATCAGCTTTTGATCGGGAAGGCCATGGCAGACCTTGATTCTGGAGCCAGGAGACCTGCCTATTCTGACAACACTGCTTACCTACGGGAGATAGGGAGGTGTTAAAGATCGCAGCATCCGTATGTACACAACGGAGGCGTCTTTACCCTTGATATTTTGATCGGGGTAAAGGCGTCTTTTTTTATTCAGTCATTTAAATATGTTGGTGGAGGCGAAGATATTGTTGGCAAATGTTCAAAGCAGCAATCTCGGCTATCCGAGAATCGGAGCAAATCGCGAATGGAAAAAAGCATTGGAATCCTTCTGGAGCGGCAAGCTTGAGGAACACGAACTTCTATCCAAGTTGGACGACATTCGGTTGGACCGTTTACGCATTCAACAGGAGAAAGGCATCGACCTTATTCCGGTTCATGATTTTACAATGTACGACCATATGCTCGACATGTCGGTGATGTTTGGCTTGGTGCCACAGCGTTTCAAGTACGATGGTGGTCCTGTACCGCTGAGTGTCTATTTTGCCATGGCTCGCGGCAGTCAAGGTGCTGCCGCGTGCGAGATGACCAAATGGTTTAACACGAACTATCACTACATTGTACCGGAACTTCAGGATGCCAAACCACATCTTACGGTCAACAAGCCGCTAGAAGCTTACCGTGAAGCCAAATCCTCGCTAGGTATCGAAGGTAAACCTGTTCTTGTCGGTCCCTATACCTTCCTTAAGCTGTCTAAAGGCTACACCCCGGATCAATTCGAGTCCTTGCTGGACCAGTTCACGGATTTGTATGCGGTAATCCTGAAGGAGCTGGAGCAGGAAGGTGTTCAGTGGGTGCAGTTCGACGAACCGATTCTGGTTACTTCATTAACCAAAGATGAATTGGCGCTTGTATCATCCGTATACAAAAAACTTCATGCAGCGGCTCCGGCGATCCGGATCATGCTCCAAACCTACTTCGATTCGGTCAGCCATTATGTAGAGATCATCTCCTTGCCTGTGCAAGGCATCGGGCTTGATTTCGTACACGGCCTGGATGGTAATACCGAACAGCTGCTCAAGCACGGATTTCCTGAGGATAAGGTACTGGGGGTTGGTCTTATCAACGGGCGTAACATCTGGCGTTCAGATCTCGATGCCAAGCTGGAATTGCTGGACACCCTCTCCCAAAAGGTGAAGCCTTCTCAATATGTGATACAGCCGAGCTGCAGCCTGCTCCATGTTCCCGTATCCACAGCTTATGAGGATAAGCTGGACCCCGTACTTCGCCAGGCGTTATCTTTTGCCAATGAGAAGCTGGACGAATTGACGCTGCTCACTAGCGCGCTCAATAATGGGATTGAGTCCGTTTCCGAGCAGCTGAAAGAGCATAACCAGGCCGTAGCCGCCATGAATCAATCATCGCTGCGGAATAACGAACAGGTACAGAAAGAAACGTCCAAGGTTGTCGGATTGAATCCGACTCGAGCGCTGTCGTTTGAAGAGCGGCGCAAAGCCCAGCAGAAGAAATGGAATCTCCCGCTCCTCCCTACCACAACCATCGGAAGTTTCCCTCAGTCGACCGAAGTTCGGCAGGCCCGGAAGAACTGGAGAAGTGGCGAATGGTCTGCCGAGCAGTATGAAACCTTCCTCGCCGAGCAAACTCGCGCCTGGATTGAGATTCAAGAAGACATCGGCCTGGATGTTCTCGTTCACGGGGAGTTTGAACGGACTGATATGGTAGAATTTTTCGGAGAAAAATTGGATGGGTTTTCCTTTACAGCTAACGGCTGGGTTCAGTCCTACGGATCGCGCTGCGTCAAACCTCCCGTCATCTATGGAGACGTTGAGTTCGTGAACCCGATGACCGTGAAGGAAACCGTATATGCACAGAGCCTGACCTCGAAACCCGTCAAGGGGATGTTAACCGGACCGATCACGATCCTGAACTGGTCCTTCGTTCGCGACGACATATCAAGAGAATTGGTCGCTTATCAGATCGCCCTGGCTCTCCGACTTGAGGTTAACGCACTGGAGCAAGCAGGCATCGAGATGATCCAGGTTGACGAGCCGGCGCTTCGTGAAGGATTGCCGCTTAAGCGTGAAGATTGGCAGGCATATCTGGATTGGTCGGTGAAGGCATTCCGTCTGTCCACCTCATCCGTGAAGGATACAACCCAAATTCATACCCATATGTGCTATTGCGAATTCCATGACATTATCGATTCCATTCGCGCCCTGGATGCCGACGTGATATCCATCGAGACTTCACGAAGTCACGGCGAGCTGATCGGGAGCTTCGAGGAGCATACGTATGATCATGGCATCGGCCTTGGCGTTTACGATATTCACAGCCCGCGCGTTCCGGAAGTCGATGAGATGACCCAGATGATTAAGCGTGCGTTGTCCGTACTGGATCCCGAACTGTTCTGGATCAACCCCGACTGCGGATTGAAGACGCGCGGGCGCGATGAAACCGTAGCTGCCCTGCGCAACATGGTTGCAGCAGCTTCCCAATATCGAGAGGTATTGTCCGTTAATCAATCTTAAAGGGTTGAAGTAAGAAAACAGGCAAGCGCTCTTGCTTAAAGCAGAGCGCTTGCTGTTTTTTTTATATAGATGACTCCTGCCTCTGTACTTCCTGTTGTTGTCTTCTGGAATCGACGGGAATTTCCTTGGGTATCCGAATATAGAAGCAGCTTCCACCTGCTTGCTCTTTCCCGCTTTCAGCCCATACATCTCCGCCGTGAGCTGCAACAAGCTGCTTGACGATGGCAAGTCCCATTCCGCTTCCACCGTTTAACCGGTTCCTTGATTTATCTCCCCGATACAGCCTTTCGAATATATACGGCAGATCGGAAGCTGGAATGCCTTGGCCTGAATCCTCAATACGAATCTGAACCGTATTCCCTTCGTCCACGAGATCAGCCTGGACCCTCCCGCTTGCCGGTGTGTGGTGCAGTGCGTTACTGAGCACGTTGATTAAGATTTGGAGCATCCGGTCCGTATCTACTTTAGCGATTATCGGCGAATCGCCGGGTTGATGCACGTATCGCAGATCCACTTGTTTTTCATTGTACGCGGCCCTTACCACGGTCACAGCTCTCTCTATAATCTTGGCCAGATCCTGTTCCGATCGGGATAACTGAAACTCGGGTGATTCCATATCATGCAGATCTTCAAGCTCAGTAACCAGATCAATCAATCGGTCAATCTCTTCCAGGCAGGTTCGAAAGCGATCGGCTGTCGGCTCCCATATGCCGTCCTCCAGCGCACGTGTATGACTCTTCAAGGTAGTTAACGGCGTTCGCAGCTCATGGGCAATATCCTGCGTCATGTTTCTCCGAAGCTGCTCCTGCTTCTGCAGCTGTACAGCCAGCTCATTCAGCGAAGAACCGAGTCCCGCGATTTCATCATCTCCTCGGGTATCCACCCTGATATCCAATTTCCCTTGCGTCATCATCTCAGCTGCTTGCTTCATCTGGATTAGGGGAGCCGATATCCTTCTAGCCACATAAATACCTATGATGGAGGCCACCGCTATCGACAGCAAGCATGTCAAAATAATGGATTGCATCTGCGCCTGCTCCAGATGTTCGTTCAGCTCGTCCATTCCGTGATGCCCATTCGACTGCTGCTGGTACATGGCTATATGATAATGGTTGGTCACAATATTGGTGACGGTAAACACGATCAGAATCCCTGCGGTGATGCTGATGATAATGGCGGCAAGCCTTAGATCCAGGCGCTGCTTCAAGACACCTCACCTCCAAAGCGGTAGCCGAATCCGTAGACGGTGATGATATATTGGGGCTGTCTTGAATCGGGCTCAATCTTCTGCCGCAAATTCTTGATATGCTGATCAATAATGCGGATATCCCCAATAAAATCGCAGCCTAATACCCGATCGACCAGCTCTTCGCGCGAGAAATTTCGCTGTGGATACTTGGCCAGCAAGAGCAGCAGTTTATATTCGCTGGGCGTCAAATTTATGACCTGTCCATCACAGGTTACCTCGTGCTTCAATGAATTGATCACAAGCCGCCCCTGGTGATATACAATTACATCTGCAAGCAGCTTGCTGTCATCCCCCCGTCTTAAGACGGCTTTGATTCTTGCCATCACCTCGCGGGGGTCAAAAGGTTTTACAATATAGTCATCCGCACCGGCCGCAAACCCGCCAATCCTGCTGCTTTGGGCCACTTTTGCCGTCAACATCATAATCGGCACTGAGCTGAACGTTCGAATTTCCTGGCATACCCGCTCACCCTCCATATCCGGCAGCATCAAATCCAATATAACAAGATCCACAGCCTGCTCACGCATGTATCCCAATGCTTCGGCACCGTTTGCCGCTTCCAGTGTCAGATAATGTTCTTTAAGCAGATAAGAAGCAAGAACTTCTCTAATATTCGGCTCATCGTCCACGACTAATATGGTCTTCATGGTTGTTTCTCCTTATCGAGTGCTTTCTCAGTACACGTCCACTTTAACATAAAAATTCATGATAACTGAAACTTGTGAAGATCTAGTGAGGACACGCCAAAAAAGCCCATGAATACCATGGGCCTGGCTACTGTAACAATCCCCTCATCCGTTTCTTTGAACTGCAGCCATTCGGGTCCTCAGGTAGTGAGCACTCTTCGGCACCTCATTCTCTGACAATCCATGAAGAATAAGCGGTCCCTTGAAATGATAATCTTGCAGCAGCCTCAAGTAAGCTCCGTAGTCCAGCTCACCGGTTCCGGCAGCCACATATTTCAGCCCGTCAGCGGTCGAATAATCCTTCGCGTGCGCGATAATGACCTGTTCGCCGAGCAGCGACAATGCTTGTTCCAGAACATCGGCCAAAGGCTTCTCCTCCTCCGGCCTGAACAAATTCGCCGCATCCAGCACGACCTTTAATCGGGCTGAAGCGATGGTATCCAGCAGCTGCCTGCCTTTGACGGCACCGCTAACCACATTGGCCGGCTCAGGTTCAATAGCGAGATCAAGCTGGAATTCCTCCGCGATATTCACAACCTCCCGCACCGTCAGGAGCAGATCATTCCATGCTTCCGGCGTATCGTTATCCGGATGCGTTCTCCACATATTGACCGGGTCCCTTGTGCCTGTGCACAAGGTGATGACCGATGTTCCCATGGCATGGCACATCGCGGCCAAATGACGAAACCGGCGAACACCGTTCCGCAGTTTCTGCCGATCCGGGTGAATCATGTTAAAGGTACCGGAGACTGCAGCCATATGAAGATGCCGCTTCTCACACGCTTCCCTTATATGGACCGCCATCTCCATATCCACTGCATCCGGCAGAGACGGGAGACCAGCGCATGACAGATTGAACTGTATGATATCGAGTCCACTTGCCATGACTGCATCCAAATTCCCATCCAATGTCGGTCGGTGAAACGTCTTGGAGAAGATGCCAAGACTCATGCCTCATACACCTCCCGTTACATCAGCCAGCCTCACCGTCTCCTTGCTCTCCACAGATCTTGCAATCGCCGCCATCGCCCGCATGGCGGCAACGCCATCCTCCAGATTGGCCCCCTTCATGGGTGCTTGGTCCAGAATCGTATCTGCAAAGCCCTCAACCTGAAGCTTGAAAAAATGCGCGTCTTCGCCAAGCGGTCTGTGATAACAGCCGTCACGTGCCGAGAACACCTCAACATCGCTTGACTTAAAGAGCCACGGATTGTAGGTTTTGCCGAGAATGCTTCCGTGTTCGCCGTATATTTGAAAGCCTTCATGCCAGTCCATCCGCACGGCAACCGTTA
The DNA here is from genome assembly GCF_003184205.1 of Paenibacillus sp. Cedars. Taxonomy (NCBI): domain Bacteria; kingdom Bacillati; phylum Bacillota; class Bacilli; order Caryophanales; family Paenibacillaceae; genus Paenibacillus; species Paenibacillus sp. Cedars. Next base: position 2,323,020 of record NZ_CP020866.1, on the reverse strand, counting down.
AATCCAGATGTCCGATAGCACCCGAGGCATACTGAACCGTGACAAACCAGTTATATGCATCGAATTTCTGCGTGTTCCAAGCCGTAACACTGACCATCTCTCCTCCTAAAAAGCGCGCCGTATCAACCAGATGGCTGCCATGGGTGAGCATGAAGTATCGCAGTTTATCGAGCTTCGGATTGCCTTCCGGTCTCAATGCGTTCGGACTCAGCTGCACCATCGGCTGCACGTTCTCCGTGACCGTGTAACGGTAGGTGGAATCGCAATACCATGCTTTCACAGCCAGCAGTTCACCCATCTCTTGATCCATGAACTGCTTGGCGTAAGCGATTCCCGGATCAAATCGTTTCATGTTGCCGACTTGTACCACAGACCCGGAATGCTCGGCTCTACGCAGCAATTCCTCACACTCCTCTACGGTGACACCGAGAGGCTTCTCAACCAAAACATGCTTGCCTGCTTCGATGGCTTTAAGTGCAGCTTCAACATGAAACTGGTCTGCGATGCCAATGATGACCGCGTCTACATCCGGATCGGCCAGCATCTTGTCATAGTCGTTGAAGGTCTGCGCAGGCTGATGGATTTCGGCCATCCTCCTGAGCAAATCCTCAGCCACATCACATATGGCGTACAGCCTTGCGTTGCGCGCTCTTCTGCAAGCTTCAAAATGCCCGTACTGCGATATGGGACCGCAGCCCAGCACACCGATATTCAGTCGCTTCTGATCCGTAATCATGACAGCACCTCCTGTAGTTGATGATTATTAAAAAAGCCGCGGGATATACTCCAGCGGCTGCATTTTCCTTTATTTTTTTGCCATATACTTTCGAATGTCAAAGGCAACCGCTGCTACAATAATAAGTCCTTTGATAATCAATTGCCAATAAGGACTCACACCGATAAAGGTCAAGCCGTAATTGATGACACCGAAGATAAGCACGCCAGCCATCACGCCCGGAACCGTGCCGATACCCCCGGCAGTGGATACGCCGCCTACCACACACGCGGCAATGGCATCCAGCTCATACATATTGCCATAGTTGTTGGTCGCACCCCCGGTTCTGGCAGCCTCCAGCACGCCGGCAATTCCATACAGCGCCCCGGAGATGGCGTAGATCGCTATGAGATTTCGGGCTACGTTAATGCCGGATACATGCGCAGCCTGAACGTTGCCGCCAATGGCATACATATTTTTGCCGAGCCGGGTTTTATTGAATATAACCCAGCAGACAAAAGCCACAAACACGGCAATAATAACGATGTACGGAAGAGAGTATCCGCCACCGAAATCGATATATCCACTTCCCCACACGGTAAAATCGGGCCTTAAACCGCCAATCGGCTGGGATTGGTTCGGCTCCATATCAAAATAGATGGAATTGATGCCATAAATGCCGACCATCGTGCCGAGTGTCGCAATAAATGGCGGCACATGCAGCTTGGCTACGATGAAACCGTTAATTAAACCAACGATAAGCCCCGCCAAGATGCCGATAAGAATCGGCATGAAGACCCAAACTTGAGGGAGATCCGGAAAGAAACGGTTGGCATAGACATCCGTTTGGAGCATCGATGCCGATACAACGGCACTTAAACCTACGACCCGTCCAGCCGAGAGATCCACCCCGCCAGTAATCAGAATGAATGCCGCGCCAAGCGCGATAATTAACCTGGTAGAGGATTGCTGCAGAATATCCCTCAATGTGGAGAAGGCCAGAAAGTTAGGATCTGCTACGGCAATCCCGATCACGAGCAATATCAATACAACGAATATGGCGCGCTGCGCCAAATAATCTTTAACTTTAACGATGACTTGCGTATTCATCGATCTTCCCCTCCTGGATCAGCTGACCGCTGCTGTGCGGCAAGCCGCATGATTTCCTCTTCGCTAGCCTCATGCCCCTCAAGAATTCCCGTCATCCGCCCTTCACTCATCACCATGATCCGGTCGGACATCCCCAGCAGCTCGGGCATTTCAGAGGAAATCATGATGATGCTCTTCCCTTGCTTGGCCAGCTGCGTAATGATGGAATAAATCTCGAACTTCGCACCGACATCGATTCCACGGGTAGGCTCATCCAGAAGCAGAATCTCAGGCTCCGTGAGCAGCCATCTTGCCAACAGCACCTTCTGCTGATTGCCGCCGGACAGATTCCGAATCTGGGTATTCACCGACGGCGTTTTGGTTCTCAGCTTCTCCACATTCCTTCGGGCATCTTCCATTCCTTTACGTTCATTCAACAGAAATGCCCAATTCTGATACCTTTGAAGATTGGCAATGACCGTATTCTCGTAAACCGAGAGAACCGGGAAAATGCCGGTTGCTCTCCGCTCTTCCGTCAAGAGTGCCATATTGTTTCTCTTGGCATCGGAAGGTGACTTGATCTTCACCTGCTTGCCGTGAATCGATATCGTTCCGGAGGCGATCGGACGAAGCCCGAACATGGCTTCAATCAGCTCCGTCCGCTGCGCACCAACCAGGCCGCCAATGCCCAGAATCTCGCCTTTTCGGAGCTCAAAGGACACATTCTGGAACGATTTCGGATGCGGGGAACTCAAATTGTGAATCTTCATCCGGGTATCTCCGGGAACATTCGTGCGTTCAGGATAACGCTCCGTCAAATCCCGCCCCACCATGCGGGTAATAATCAAATCGGTTGTCAGTTCACCTGCCTGCCAGGTACCGACATATTTGCCATCACGCATGATGGTCACATCATCGGATATCCGCAGGATTTCTTCCATCTTGTGCGATATATACACAATCGACACGCCCTGCGACCGAAGCCTGTTCATAATGCTGAACAGATGCTCCACCTCATTACCCGTCAGAGATGAGGTCGGTTCGTCCATCACAATCACCTTGGAGTGGTAGGACACGGCCTTGACGATTTCAAGCGACTGGATCTTGGATACAGAGAGCGCACCCGTCCTTGCCTTGGGATCAACATCGATATCAAGCTCACGGAACAGCCGGAGCGTATCGATAGCCATCTGTTTCTCATTCACAAATTTGAAAGGCCAGAAACCCATCATCGGAAATCGGCCCAGCCATATATTCTCCATCACATTGCGGTGCGGCACCGGATGGAGCTCCTGATGGATCATGGATACTCCATAATTTAACGCGTCCTTGGAGCTGTTAATGGTTACCTTGCTGCCATTCAAATAAATATCGCCGGCATCCGGCTTGTAAATGCCGAACAAACACTTCATCAGCGTTGATTTGCCTGCCCCGTTCTCACCCATGAGAGCATGCACGGTGCCAGGCTTTACCTTGAATGTCACATCATTCAACGCCTGAACTCCTGGGAAAGCCTTCGATATATTCCGCATCTCCAGTACGTACGATTCTGTCATCCCTGGATACCTCCTTCGCCTGCCGGGCCAAAAAAAGCCGAATATAAAGGGACAACGCTACGAATAGCCGCTGCCCCTTTCATATAACCCTGCCATTATTTCGCGTCGGCGATATTGTCCTTCGTTATTTTTTTGTAAGCGATCCAGACATATTTGCCATCGGTAATGTCAAAGCCGGTGTTATCCTTGTTCGGCGTTTCTCCCTTGGAGAGTGCCGCAGCAATCGCTACTGAAGCTTTTCCCTGGCTCTTTGCATCGTTAAGCACCGTACCGAGAAGTGTGCCGTCTTCAAGCGCCTGGATTGCAGGGGCCGTTGCATCTACGCCGACAACAGGCATGTATTTGTCGCCGCTGAAATATCCCGCTGCCTTCAATGCTTCAATGGCTCCCAGCGCCATATCGTCATTGTTCGCGAGAACCGCTTCAATCTTGTCGCCATGGGATGCGAGGAATGCCTGCATCTTTTCCTGGCCCTTTACGCGGTCCCACATCGCGGTATCTACCGCAAGCGCTTCCACTTCGATGCCTGCATCTTGAATCGCCTGCACGGAGAATTTGGTTCGCAGCTCCGCATCCTGATGGCCCGGTTCGCCCTGCAGCAGCACATACTGGAGTTTGCCATCCCCGTTCTTGTCTGCCTTCGGATTCGCCTTCCAATAATCCACGATGAGCTGACCGGAGATTGTGCCGGATTCCTCCGCCTTCGCCCCTACGTAATACACCTTATCCCATTTGTTCATATCCTCTGCGATCGGTTCCCGGTTCAAGAAAACAACCGGTGTATTGGCCGTCTTGGCTTTATCAATAATGACGCCGGCAGCTGTCCGATCCACCGGGTTGATGATCATGGAGCTGTATTTTTTTGAAATAAACAGGTCGATTTTCTCATTCTGGGTAGGCTGTGCATTTTGACTATCCACGATATCCAGCTTAGCCACGCCATCAGCCGCGTCGGACATTGCATTACGCACACCCGTCATGAACGTATCGTCAAATTTGTAAATCGCCACCCCCACTTGGGGCGTGCTTCCGCTCGCTGCTTCACTTCCCTTGCTTTCACCGCCGGTTGAACTGCTTCCGCCGTTATTGCATGCCGCCGTGGTCAGCATCATGCCCGCCATAAGGACAAACAACCATTTTTTCTTCACCTGGGTTGACCTCCCTGATTCATTCGATGATCAGCGATGTGTACGGCCATCCATTGCCGCATTTCACTGTCTATCGCCATTATGCCGTAACGGATGGCACATTCGAATTCAAAATCCTCATGTTTTCTATCAAAATCCTCATCACTTTTTACAGTTGTGGAATTACTTCACAAATGGAAACAACACCTTCTGATTATCCATCCAGAACATGTTATCCGCATCAATGACCTTGGTTTCAAGCACGATCGGCTTGTCATATCTGGAGCCGTCCAATACTCTCACCGCCTGTTCTACTCCCAAATAACCTGTGCTGAAGCCATTCTGTACCACCAGCTTGTGAATGACGCCATCCTGAAGAAGCTGCAGCTGCTCCAGATCGCTGCCAAATGTGACAATCTTGATCCTCCCCTGCTCTTTGCGCCGAGCAACTTCTTTGGCAGCACCTAGGGATGCCTGAATATCCAGTGCCAGAATCCCGTCGATGGCATCCCGGTCAAGCAGCTGCTTGGCTGCCTGCCAGCAAGCATCCTCACGCTTGCCGCATGCGGCGCCATCCGCAATTTGAATGCCGCTGATATTCGACAGTACTTGCTTGGCGCCTTCTTCGCGAGCAATTAAGTCCGGATCTTCCCTGTCCGATCGAAGGATGGCCACTATGCCTGCTCCTCCAAGCAGGTCTGCGAGCTGCTGCCCCGCCTGGCGTCCTGCCGCTTCGTTGTTGATTGCAATGGCGGCCATCACACCTGTATTCATGCGGGCATCATTTAATGCAATCACCGGGATCCCCGCTGCTGAAGCCTTCACGCCGAGGTCCTTCAGCACAGCTTCGGATGCCGGGTCAACCAATATGGCAGAAGTGCCTCTCTCCAATGCCTGTAGCGAGACTTGAAGCTGCTCCGCTTCATCGTCACTTGGCTCAAGGGCGATATAATCCAGCTCAAACCTGTATTCCTTGGCAGCCGCTTCGGCACCCAAACGGATGGCATCGCCCTGTTCTTCGGCGTGTACGGGTGCTACGAGCGCAATATGCCGCAGTTCGCTCTCCTCATCCAAGGGTGGCTCTGAAGAACATGAGGTTAAGAACATTAGTGATAAGAAAACCGCAATGAAACAGACGATCGGGACATGCGGTAACCGAATTGAAGTAATTCTCTTAATCATCCTCGCGCACCTCCTCGATATTATCGTGAATGACAGGAATCTGAATGCGAACGGTCGTGCCCGCTTCCAGCTCACTCTGAAACTCCAGACCATACCGATGCCCATAATACAACCGGATACGATCGTGAACATTTCGAACGGCTACACCGGAGCCGGCCGTATTGACAAATTTGGCGGGATTCTGCTCAGGCCATTCATCGTCCAAAATTCCTTCAACGACCTCGGGAGCCATCCCTACCCCGTTATCCGCAACCGTCAGTTCCAACACGTCTCCCCGTACGGCTGCCGTTACGGAAATATGTCCCTGATCCACCAAATACTCGATGCCATGCACGATAGCGTTCTCAATTAAAGGCTGAAGCACCAGCTTGAGGGTATAACAAGACTGTGACGCTTCATCGGCCTCGATTGTAAAATCAAACTTCTGTTTATATCTCATCTGTTGAATGGTCAAATAATGCCTTGCATGCTCCAGCTCTTCCTGTACGCTGATGGATGTTTTTCCTTTGCTCAGGCTCAAGCGAAACAGCTTCGACAAGGAGGTAATCATCGTAATGACCTCCTCCTTCTTGCTCATGCCCACCATGCGGACAACCGAATTCAAGGTGTTATATAAAAAATGCGGGTTGATCTGCGCCTGCAATGCTTCCAGTTCATACTTTCGCTTGGATTCCTGCTCCTTCACAATCTGTTGCATCAGCTGCCTGATCTTGTCCAGCATCAGATTGAATCGGCTGGACAGCTGCATGACTTCGAGCGGCCCCTGCATCGGGAGCTCTACATTGAAATCGCCCCGTTCCACCGCTTTCATGGTTCTGCCCATCCGGCGGATAGGGCGTGTAAGCATTGCGGAGAGAATCAGCGACACGACGATGGCAAGCACCAGAACGATTGCGACAACCTGAACCAGATAGCGGTTGACCTCTTCTCTCGTGGTCATGATCTCGTCCAGATAAGACACACCAACGATTTTCCAGCCAATGTTAACCACCGACTTCACGGTGTTCAGCCGCTTGATCCCATCCGATTCGTCAATATAGCTGTCGGAGGATGTGAGCGCCCTCTCCACGCTCTCATTCCGAAGCCCCATATAGATTAACTGCTGCTGGGGATGATACACGATATTCCCGGCGCCTTCATCGATGATGTACGCATACCCTCGCTTCCCTAAACTGATACGGCTGCTAAGCTCATCAATTTTCTTGAAATTGATATCCACGAGCAGGATGACGTACATGGGCTCCCCATTATGAACGACCGTAATGCCTTTGCTCATTGTGACGACCCATTGAAACGTATTGTCGTACAGATTCTGCACATGGGGCAGCGAGAAGCTCAAATGATTCGACACCCTCATGGCCGAGTGAAACCAGCTCTGCTCCGTCACCCGGGCGCTTGGTTTGACCGGCACGGCCGGATGGTTCCGCAGCATTTCGCCATGCGCATTGAATAATGCGATGGAGACGATATCATCCCGGCTTCGCATGATCGTATCCAGCTGTTGGGTCACCTCTTCATCGTCCCATTGCCCGTCCACGAGCATATTATCCTCGATAGCCCGGTACAGCTGCGCCATTCCATCCACATAATCCTCCAGATTATAGCTAACCTGATCGACAATCTGCTGGGCATTCAGAAATACGCTTTGCTCTGCCGAGCGTGAGAATTTGTTGAAGAGCAGCACGGCTACGACAACCACAATGAGCAGAATAAATGCGGAGAACGACCACATGATGATGGATTGTATGCTGTATGTGCGAAATCGCCTAACCCAGCGCTGCATGGCCGGCTTTGCCGAATATCGCTTGGAATACGTGATTTTCACCTGTGTCCTACCCCCTCGCTTGCGCACGGTATTCCTTGGGTGATATACCAACCTGCTTCTTGAAGCAGAAGCTGAAATAATTCGGATCGGCATAACCGACGCGCTCTGCAATCTCAAAAGCCTTCAGATCCGAAGAACGCAGAAGCTCCTTCGCCGTTTCCATGCGCAGCTGCATTAAATACTGAACATACGTCATTTTGATCTCTTTTTTGAACACGCCGCTAAAATAGCCTGTACTGATGTGCAGCTGCATGCACAGCTTCTGCAGAGAAAGCTCGGGATCCACGTAATGCTCCCGGGTATATTGAAGCGCCTTCTCCACGATGTCTTTATAGGAGTGCTGTCTGGAGCTGGAAATATGCTTGCGGATGGTCAAACTGATGTCAAGAAGCCACGCTTTGGCTTCCTCCAGTCCGGAAAATTTAAAAATTTCAGCGTGCAGCTGAAACCCTGCCCCGAACAACTCCTCCATTTCAATTCCCGATTCCTTGGCTGTTCGCAATATGGAAGTGACCACTTCCAGCAGGTAGACCTGAACCTCATGAATGGTGCAGGAGGCACCAATCAGCTCATCAAATATGTGCGAAATCGCTTCACTCAACTCTTCCGCAGTACCCAGCTTCAGATTACGAATCAGAGCCTGCTCCTTCAGCTCATCCAGACGAACTCCCTCCTGCCTCGGGCTCTCCACATCATCAATGAAGATGACTTTCTCGGCACCGAGAATCAGTCTGTAATCCAGTGCCAGCAGAGCATCTTGATAGGAATGCTTGAGATCGGACAGATGCCGAACCTTGGAGCCAACGCCTATCGTAACCGACAGCTTCAAGTAGTGAAGGACGCTTTTTAATAGACGGTCCAGAGTGACCTGCAGATCGTTAAACCATGCCTCATCCTCACGCCCGTCATTCGCAGTCAATAACACAATGCTATCCTGATAGATGAATGCGCTTCCATAAGAAAGAGGATCCATGAGTTCTTTGGCTATGTTCAACATGGCGTGCAGCATTAAATCCAGATCGCCTGAATGGCGCAGCGAGCTTGAAGAAGTCTTCTCCTTATCCTCAGCCGCCGGATACAAGGCCAATACCGACGCCAAATAGCAGGCTCCATTCGATGGAAGCCCATAGTTTCGAGTCTTCTCCTCGATAATCGTACGGGGTAATTTACGGGTGAGCAGCGATGCCAGGAACGATTCCCGAAGCAAGGGCAGACTTGTGCGGTAATGCTCCTTCAGCTGTCTTACATCCTCGCGTTCGGCAACCTCCCTATCGATTTTGTCTTTGATCTTATGCAATAGCTCCATGAAGCTGTCCGCAGAGAATGGTTTAAGCAAATATTCATCCACACGGAGCGTAATCGCTTGGCGGGCATAATCAAATTCATCGTAGCCTGTCAGTATGACAATTTTGCATAGCGGCTGATGCTCCCGAAGCCATGCGGCTAACTGAAGTCCGTCCTGAAATGGCATACTGATATCAGTAATGACAACATCCGGCTCGAGTCGCTCTGCAAGTTCCATAGCCTCTCTTCCGTTCTCCGCCGTACCCTCGATGGTGAATCCGCATGCTCCCCAGTGTATTTCCTGAACGAGCCCTTCCCGCACATCGGCTTCATCATCCACTAACAGCACTTTATACAATGCGACCCCTCCTGTTTTCGTCCGTTAATAGTCTTAATGGATCTAAAAAGATCTTACATCGCCGTCCTGCAATTTGGAATGTCTGACTTTTACGTTTTTTTCAAGCCGTTACAAAGTTACAAAAAAAGAACGAATGTGCCTCTGATCAAACAGGTGGATTCCTGTTCCTAGAGTCATCATTCGTTCTCCGTTATCCATTGAATCTTGTTCCTTAAGCATGAACCGGTATCGATGTAGATGCAGCGGGCTTGCTCAACCTCTTGATACTCATATAATAGGCGATGCCGAGCGGGATGACTGCACCTAACCATGCCAGCGGATTAGCCAGGCTTGCACCGAGGAAACCGATCTGTGCGGTCAGGAAGATGGCAGCCAGAACGCGCATGATCAGCTCCATAATGCCTGCCACCGTTGGAATAAAGCTCTGTCCCAAGCCTTGGAGGGTGAAGCGGTATATAAACAACAGCGACAGGAGTAAATAGGTGCTTCCGTTCGATAAGAAGTACAGCCTGCTGAGCGATAGCAATTCCTCCTGACCCTGACCGACAAACAGACTGACCGCGGCAGGACCCGCGAATATGACCAGCAATCCCACGGCGATGCTGAACGATCCCGAGAGCCAAATGCACTGTTTAACCCCCAGCCTGATTCGATCTATACGGTTTGCCCCATAATTCTGAGCCGCAAACGTTGCCATTGTAATGCCAAAGGAGCTCATAGGCTGGGTCGCGAGCATATCAATTTTCTGAGCTGCGGTGTATGCAGCTACGGCGGTTGCACCGAGTCCATTCAGCGTAATCTGAAGAATGATGGCCCCGATCGCAATGATGGAGGCTTGGAAGCCCATGGGAAAGCCGATCCACATATGCTGGCGGATAAATGTCCAGTCTATGGACCAATCCGCGTTCTTGAACTGCAGCAGCGGTACTTTTTTGTGAATATAGATCAGACACAGCAAGCAGGAGAACAGCTGTGATACAACCGTCGCAAGTCCTGCTCCTGCTACGCCCATCTTGAATACAAGAATAAACAGCAGATCCAGTACAATATTCAGAATGCTTGCAACCACTAAGAAGAGCAGCGGCGTTCGGCTGTCCCCTAGCGCTCTGAGCAGATTGGCCAACAAGTTGAACAGAACGGCTGCGCCAACACCCCAGTTGATAACAATCAAATAGGAGTAGGCATCATCCAATATTTCAGCCGGCGTATTCATCATCTCAAGCACCGGTCTCGTAAACATCACACTGACAACGGTTAGAAAAATGGTGAAGACAAGGCTGATCCAGATGCTCGTGCCGACACTTTTACGGATACCTGCGATATCTTTTGCACCGAAGCGCTGAGCCGTTATGATGGACAATCCTGCGGTCAAGCCTTGAGCAAAACCGATGACAAAGAACAAAATGCTGCCTGTCGAACCTACGGCTGCAAGTGCGTCCACCCCAATCGTCCGTCCCACGATGAGTGTATCTGCCATATTGTAAAATTGCTGAAAAACATTACCGATTAAGAGCGGTATCGTAAACATCACGATCAGCTTGATCGGACTTCCCTGTGTCATATCTCTCATGTTATTTCTCCTATGCCTGTAGAGCGTTCTATTTATATGTTGAAATGAATCCCGTGATAAGGCCCCAAGTGATCGGTTTATGGGGATATGGACCATCGTATTCCTGTGTATCTTATCATGAACGATCGTAAATTTCTGCATATTTATTATTAATTTTTAAATTACATATACTCGTCTCGGCACCACGGCACGGCAATAGCGAAACGGATCCTCGCGGCTGCTTCCTATAGAAATAGGCCAACCGGGAAGTGCCGGTTGACCTTAGAGCATGATCAAGAGGGACAAGCAAGAAGGGTTACACTTTAAGCGTTTAAACTTCTTCTACAGCAAGCATCTCCCATGCTTTTTTTGCACGTGAACGTGCCTCTTCTACATGGCTGGCCGTGGACAGCGCAACCGCGACGCGTCTTCCGACCTTGGTTACAGGCTTGCCAAAAATGCGCAGCTGAGTGTTCGGAACGGCAAGTGCCCGCTCAGCACCGGTAACCGTATAATGTTCCAGCTCTTTCGGTGCTTTCAACGGCCGGCTGGCTCCAGGCGTGATCCATTCGATCTCGGGTATCGGATACCCGAGAATGGCACGTACATGAAGCGCAAATTCGGACAGGTTTTGTGTGACAAGCGTAACCAAGCCGGTATCATGCGGCCTTGGAGATACTTCACTGAAGTACACTTTGTTCTCGGTCAAGAACAGCTCTACCCCAAACAATCCGAACCCGCCAAGCTCGTCGGTAATCGCCTTTGCTATACCTTTGGCTTCCTCAATCTGCTCTTCCGACATGTTATGCGGCTGCCAGGATTCGATGTAATCTCCACTCTCCTGGATATGCCCGATTGGCGCGCAGTAGTTTGTCCCACTCACAGAGCGAACCGTCAGAAGTGTAATCTCGGATTGAAACGTAATAAATTCCTCAATGATCACTCTCCCGTTCTGCACCCGGCCGCCTTCCATGGCAATATTCCAGCAGGACGCGATCTCATCTACTGAGCGGCAGACACTCTGGCCTTTTCCGGAAGAGCTCATAAGCGGTTTAATGACACACGGAAATCCCATCTCCCGCACAGCCTGAACAAACTCCTCATACGTATCGGCAAACCGATAACCCGCAGTCGGCAGCCCCAGCTTCTCCGACGCCAGTCGGCGGATGCCTTCCCGATCCATCGTCAGTTTCGCGGCTCTCGCGGTAGGAATAACGCGGTATCCCTCTTCCTCCAGCTTCACAAGCTCCGACGTTGCCAGTGCTTCAATCTCGGGAACGATCAAATCCGGCTTCTCCTGCTCTATGATCTCGCGCAGCTTATCCCCATCCAGCATATCAATGACATAACTGCGATGGGCGACATGCATGGCGGGAGCATCGGCATAACGATCAACGGCGATGGTTTCAACGCCCAGTCTCTGTGCCTCGATGACAACCTCTTTTCCCAGTTCTCCTGATCCTAGCAGCAGTATTTTCTTCGTTTTCAACATCGTTGTGATATCCCCTTTTTTTCATAGTTTCAGAGATGATAGAAGTCATTAGAATAATAAAAGAGGTAAGGGAAATAAGCTTCCCTTACCTCTGCCCAGGCGTACGGCCGTTGTCATCCATGTGCTCCCTCATGGTCCCCCATGCTACGCCAGTCACACATAAACCTATACATTGTTAGCTAAATCATACTTAATCTTTCCCTTAAATGCAATATCATCGGACAGAGCTTTTTCTAGGGTTTGGATATCATCATATCGATGAAATCTCTCTGCGCATGCGAGATCCATTTCTTAGGATGTATCACCATCTGTATGCCCAGTCGGATATCCGGATGGATAAAGGGAAGAACAGCCAGCTCTCCCCGCTTGATTTCCGCTTCGGCTACCATGCGGGGCAACAGCGAAATCCCCGAACCGGACATGACATAGCGCTTAATCGCTTCGGGATTGCCTAATTCCAATCCTATACGTAAGGGAACGCCGCGGGCACGAAGGACCTTTTCCAGCATGATACGATAATTGCAGCTATCCTCGGTCATAATCCATTCTACATCAGCCAGATGTTCAAGCTTAATGACGGGATGAACATGCAGAGGATGATTCGGGTGAGCGACCAGTAATAGAGGTTCCTCCCTGATTCGAATCCATGTTAAGGATGAATCAGACGGGTTATGTTCCAGCATGAGACCCATATCGTACTCGCCTTCCCTCACTTTACTCACAATGCGGTCTTCACGATCTGGCTGCAAACGAATGGAAAGATCCTCATATTGATGTCTTAGCCGATGTACGACCGGCGGAAGAAAATAAGCGGCTAACGAGTCGATGGTCCCTATCGATAAGGTGCCCCCGCCTTGTTTGGTCAGCTTTTCCTTCGACTGCTGGAACAGGTCCAGCATCTGAACTGCATACTTCAGAAGCTCCTCTCCGGACTTCGTCAACCGCAGACCTTTGCCGTATCGCTCAAACAGCTTGACGCCATATTCCTTCTCCAGCTTCTGAATCTGAGTGGTTACGCTGGATTGAGCATATCCTAACTCCTCCGCAGCTTTCGTGAAACTTTGACGATCCGCCACTTCCTTGAATGTTTGCAGGTAGATGAGTTCCATCTCGCTCTCCTTATCAATAATATTGATAATAATTATCTATTATTATAGATAACACTGATCCTGATTGCCATGATACAGTATAACCACAACCAATGAAATGGAGGAAGGGCCATGTTGAATGAGCAGCAGCTGCATGGAATTTATGTGCCTGTCATTACACCCTTTTCACAGGATTATGAGCTGGACCTTATTTCGTATCAACGTTATGTAGAGAACTTGTTAACCCATGACATTCAGGGTTTGGTCATCAACGGTACGACCGGTGAGGCGCCAACGGTTACGTGGGAGGAGGTTGTTCGGCTTACAGGGGAAACCCGGAGAATTCTGGGCAAGCGGCAATTGCCGCTTGTCATCGGTACAGGAACGAACGATACGGTCTCCAGCGTGAAACGGACGGAACAGGCAGCGCTTATCGGTGCCAATGCCGTATTGGTAGTCACACCTTACTACAGCCGTCCTTCAATAGAAGGGATCATGGAACACTTCCGTCAAGTGTCCGAGGTCGGTATACCGGTTATCTTATATGAAGTTCCTTCGCGTACAGGTATCCGGCTGCCGGTCGATGCCATAAGAAGAATCATGGATTTGCCTGGTGTGATTGGCATGAAGGATAGTACCTCAAGTACGGAGTTAATGAAGGAATTATCACAGAATCGTACGAAGCCTGTTCTTTGCGGGGATGATATTCACTTCCAGGAAATGCTGTATCATGGCGCTTCCGGCGGGATTCTGGCGTCTGCCAACGTGAATACCGAGGCCTACATTCGCATGTATCAATTAGCTGCCCAAGGGGACTATTTTCGGTCTGAACTGGAATTTGAAGTGCTGATTCCGTGTATTCAGAAGCTGTTCGCAGAATCTAATCCGGCTCCACTCAAATGGCTGCTCGCCAAGCAAGGGCTCATCTCTAATGACACTCTTCGTCTGCCGATGGCACCCATTTCGGAGGAGCTAAAGCTATCCTTTGAAAAGGTCCTGCGAAATCTGTTCTTTCACACGCGTTGAGCAGTAAGTTGCTCTAAGAAAAAGGCAAGGAGGATTTGTTGCCTTGCCTTTTCTGTATGGCGGGCAGCCAAAGCCAAAGATCAATAGAATAGGATTGATGAAAGATAGGGACCAACATATAATATGGGTAACTTCGATCCTTGCAGATATTTGAGAGGAGACTTGCAGTGCTGCCCTATCCCAACCAAAATCCTGATTTTGCTTTTGAACAAGCTGTAATTGGAATGGCAATTGTTTCACTTGATGGAACTCTACTTAAGGCCAATACGGCACTAAGTGATCTATTGGGTTACACGCAGCAAGCGTTAACTGCCGGGGCGCAGCAAGCGGAAAGCATACGCATGCTATTGAATTGTATCGTTCAAAACGTAAAGGCATCTCAAGATCATCAGCAATCCATAAACCCTTTTGAACATACCTATCATCATCCAGAGAAGCACAAGCTCTACCTCAACATACATACCGGGATTGAGCTGGATACGGAGAAGAATCCCAAGTCGTACTGGGTACAGCTTGAGGATCGAACGCTGCACCGTCAGCTTATGGAGCAGCTCGAACAGAAGGAACAGAAACTCATCGAGAAAGAACATACATTCCTGCAGCTGCTGGAGATTCTCCCCCTCTCTGTACTCATCACCAAGAAGGGTATTGTCCAGTACGTTAATCCCGCAGCGCTCAGAATGGTAAAAGCCACGCATCCCCGTGATGTTCTTGGCATTTCAACAGATGTAGTGGTCGATGTATCGTCTCATAATGACCTGATCAAGCGCCGTATGCGATATGAGAAAGATGGGGTTATTGGAAGCGTCAACTATCTGATCCGCTGCCTGGACGGGCAAGAGAAGATTGTCAGCGGCTGCACGATAATGGTCCACTATGAAGGTGATACAGCCGCCTTGGGCATCTTCAAAGACATCACCGAGCAGCGGATGGAAGAGGACCGCGTAATGCAGTCTGAGAAGCTAACGACCGCTGGACAGCTGGCCGCAGGAATCGCCCATGAAATCAGGAATCCGTTAACATCCATTAACGGATTTGTGAAGCTGCTGCGATCTTCGGAAAGCAGCAACGAGCTATATTTTGAAATTATTGAATCGGAGCTTAAACGCATTGAGCTGATTGTCAACGAACTGCTGGTGCTCTCCAAGCCGCAAGGGGTTCATGTCAGCGGTCCAATCGAAGTACTGCCGATTCTGGAGCAGATTATTACACTGATGAAGGTTCAAGCCGCACTCAAAAATATCGAAATCATTCCTCATTACCCGGATGTCCCGATATCCGTTCAGGGTGAGGTCAATCAGCTTAAGCAAGTCTTTATCAATCTGCTGAAAAATGCGATGGAAGCGATGAATCAAGGGGGAACCATCACCGTAGACATGCTGCGCAGCGGCCACAATGTTCAAATTGTAGTGCAGGACGAAGGGATTGGGATGACTCCTGAGCAGATCCAATCCTTGGGACAGCCTTTTTTCACAACCAAAGATACAGGAACGGGACTCGGTCTCATGATAACCAAGAACATTATTCACAATCACGGCGGAACGATGAACGTGGAGAGCGTGCCTGATCATGGGACAACCTTTACGATTCAATTACCCACCTTATGAAATCACCCAATATTGGAGGAATACGGTATGGATAATCAGAATCCAAATACCCATAAACAATTTGCAATGGACTGCTTCAATCAGGTGTGGGATATCTTAGAGAACAAACAGCGTACACCCCAAGAGGAAGAGGACATGATTCATATGTGTCACAGTTCTTTCTGGCATTGGACCCGGGTCGAGGATCATACACAGCGCAACCTTTCGATTGGATATTGGCAGCTCTCCAGAGTGTATGCGGTAGTGAGGCAAGGCGATCAAGCGCTGCGTTATGCCAAGCGCTGCATCACCATTGGCTCATCCGCAAGTCTCGAACCGTTCTACATCGGATACGGGTATGAAGCGGAAGCCCGTGCTTATCTGGTCTTAGGGGATAAGGAGCGCGCTCTGGCATCCAAAGAATCGGCAGGATTGTATCTGGATAAGGTCACTGAACAAGAGAGCCGAAACATGCTGGCCCTTGATCTGGACAGCCTGTCATAACTTTTGTCCGTCGCTCCGGGAGGCTGGCGAAGGGCTGGCCTTCATCTCCACGTCTTCTGCCATGATCATGGCGCTTTTCAACGATGTCATATACTCATTCTCATATCCAGGGCAAACCTTTCGATACAAATCAAACAGCCCAATATATCTCATTGTCAATCATGAGATATATTGGGCACATATTATATTATCGCAAAAAAACTATGACATGGTTTCCCATTCAGACCTTAACATCGCATAATAATACTCATCCCACCACACATCGCCTTGGGGAATGCACTGCTTAAAATGCCCTTCTCTTCTCATACCCAGCTTCTCCATCACGCGGTAGGAGGGGGTATTCTCTGGCTGGCACGTCGCAATAATCCGGTGTATGTTCAGTACCTCGAAGCCATACTGGAGCACTGCTCTGGCTGCTTCCGTGGCATAGCCCTTATTCTGATAGGATGAGTTGAAGATCCAGCCGATTTCATACGTAAGCTCCCCGAACCAGGGATGGAACACGATGTGACCGATCACTTGCTCTTCCATCTTCAACATAACCGCGTATTTTCTAGCTTGATCTCCCCTGTTTTCGGCCAAAAATAACTTCACCGTCTCCTGCGTAAACACCGCTTCCGGCATATACTTCATCACGACGGGGTCTGATGTATATAGAAGAACATCTTGCCAGTCGCCCGGTTCAAACTCGCGAATAACCAATCTTTCTGTAACGATATGCATTTGCCATACTCCTCTTCCAGTTGTATTTAAGTGTTATAACTTACCTTGGCACTTCAATACAGTGGCAAATGCGAGTCGCCGTGTATACAAGTATAACTTGATAACGCCAGGTCACCCTCTTTCTTATGTGTACAGATTACTCTGTGTATGTTCGATAAGAAGAATGAAATTCCTTCATATTGATTCAAAAAGGAGATTTTTACATTAAAATGACATGAAGTTTCATCGTCGATTCAATCCATCCAGCAGCTGAAGCAGTGTTTCCTCTTTCACTGCCCCGCCCCCAAAGGCCAGGAGATTACGAAGCGGCATATCCTTTATCATGGCTGCAAACAATTCGGAATGGGACTCGTCTTCCGCCATGCCCGACATGGGACTGGCTTCTTGGAATTTCTTCAGCAATTGGCCCGTGGTTTCCGCGGTCACAGAATCACTTAACAGTTCTCCGATGGTCGAATTCAGTGTATATTGCTGTTCCAATCTCACTGTAGACTGCACCTGCAGTGTATCCTTCAGCACAATCTCCTGCGAAGATTTGCCTATGAGCACTTCGAAATCTCCCGATTCCACATGCCAATCCTTCAGTTCAACATTGTAATAGGCAAAGGATCGTTTATCCAGTGTAATACTAACCGTCTTATGCTCGCCTGGCTCAAGGTCGACCTTGGCGAACCCCTTCAGCTCCTTCTCAGGACGGATCACTAAGCTCTCGACATCCCGAACATAGAGCTGCACGATTTCTTTGCCCGCGAGATGACCGGTATTGGTGACCGTTACGCTCACTTCCACCGTTTCGTTATCCGTCAGCTCCGTTCGACTGAACTTTAGATTACTATACTCAAAGGTGGTATAACTTAACCCATGGCCGAAAGGGAACAGTGTCTTCATTTCTTTTTTGTCGTAATAACGATATCCAACAAAAATCCCTTCTTTATATTCTACTCGGTCCCCTTCGCCAGGAAAGTTCAGAAACGAGGGGTTGTCACTCAGTTTAACGGGGAAGGTCTCTGCGAGCTTGCCGGACGGGTTCTTCTTCCCGAACAGCACATCAGCGATCGCTCCGCCGACAGCCTGCCCACCGAGATAGCCTTCAATTACAGCTTTCACTCGATGAAGCCAGGGCATTTCTACGGGCGAGCCGTTGAGCAGCACCACCACGACATTATTCTGCACTTCCGCAATCGCATCAATCAGTTGAGTCTGATTCGCCGGAAGGGAAAGATGTGTGCGGTCATAGCCCTCAGATTCATAACGATCCGGTAGACCGGCTATGACCACGGCCACTTGCCCCTGGCGTGCAGCCTGCAACGCTTCATGGATGAGAGTCTCATCCACGGCGTCATTCTCCAGCTGATAGCCCTGCGCATAGGTCACGTTCGACACGTGTCCGGACAGTGCAACGATTTCCTCATAAGGCGTGTCAAGCTGAGTCGGATTGATATGGGAGCTGCCGCCTCCCTGGAATCGCGGTGTTTTAGCAAACGCGCCAATGACGGCAATCTTGCTGTCTTGCCCAAGAGGCAGCAGCTGGTCCTCGTTCTGGAGGAGCACCATACTCTCGCCAGCAACTTTTCTCGCTAAGGCGTGATGCTCTTTTTGGTCATAGACTGCATTTTCTTTTTTATGATCAACCGCCATGAAAATAATTCGCAAGATACGGGCAACGGCACGATCCAGCGCTTCTTCTGTCAGCTTCCCGCTCTGCACGGCATCGATCACTTTACGTTCTCCAAGTCCATTGCTGGAAGGCATTTCGAGCTCCATCCCCGCTGCAAGTGCATCGTCCCGCTGATTGACAGCGCCCCAGTCCGATACCACAAACCCTTCATGGCCCCATTCATCCTTCAAAATTTCCGTTAATAATCTTGGATTCTCCGAAGCATAAGTACCATTCACCTGATTGTAGGAACACATCACCGTCCATGGCTTCGCTTTCTTGACGGCTCCTTCGAAGCTGGCCAGATAAATCTCCCGCAGCGTACGCTCATCAATGACTGCATCCGTTGTCATCCGCCGATGCTCCTGGTTATTAGCGGCAAAATGCTTGAGCGACGTACCCACGCCCTGGCTTTGAACCCCCTGGATATGGCTCGCAGCGAGCTCCGACGAAAGATAAGGATCTTCCGAGAAGTACTCAAAGTTTCTTCCGCACACAGGGGAGCGTTTAATGTTCGCACCAGGTCCAAGCAATACAGCAACGTCCTCTGCCTGACATTCTTCTCCCAGCGCCACACCCACTTGCCGGATCAATTCTCTGTCCCATGAGCTGGCAAGTCCGGCGGCGGAAGGAAAACACGTGGAAGGAACGCTGTCGAATATGCCGAGATGATCAGCACCCTGCCGTTGTTTGCGCAGTCCATGCGGTCCATCCGTCACCATAATCGATGGAATGCCCAGACGCTCCACCCCTTTTAGGTTCCAGAAGTCAAGCCCGCTGCACATTCCCGCTTTTTCTTCCAATGTCATCTGATTGATGATCTTCTCTATATCACGTTGTTCACCCATATCGTCAGCCTCCACATTAAACAGTTTTCAATGCTGACCCTATTATATGAAGGTTGCTCCTAATTTTATTGTAATTTCATTGGAATCTTGGTATTTTCTTTTCTTTATAAAGCGCAATCATGATAATTGCAGACTATATTGGGTCATCCTCGCCTGAATGCGTACTCTTTAACCTGCGGCCTTCACGGTACTGTTTAGGGGTTACGCCTGTCAGCTTCCTGAATACCTTCGTAAAGTAGCTTTGATCATGATAGTTCAGCCGGGCATAAATCACCGATATAGGCAGATCAGTCAGGACCAGCAATTTTTTTGCCTCCTCAATGCGCTGCCCTTGTATATATTCACTAATAGACACCCCGGTTTCCTGTTTGAACCGTCTGGACAGATAACTGGAATTCATATGCACTGAGCGAGACAGCTGCTGTAGGGAGACATCCTCATATAGATGGTTAAAAATATACTGTTTGCACTTCACGACGGCTTTTGAGAAATCACCCTCTTTACATTCCTTCACCCGGTTTGCAAAATCGTAAGTCGCCTGCTGAAGTGCCGTATTCACTTCGTTTGCATCCGTCATCTCCTCCATTTGCTGAATATACAGGTCACTCATCGTATACGCAATCTCTGGATGCAAGCCACCTTCCACCGCTGCACGTGTCATCAGCGCTATCCCCACGATGCTTAGATTCTTCTGATGCCGAACATGGCTTGTTCTGGACAGCGTTCCTATCCCCTCCGTCGTCTGAATGAGCTCCAACTTGTTCACAAGCTCCTCCGGACGTCCATCGGTAACAAGCTGCATCAGCTCCTTCTCATAGATCGGATCATGGTGAAAGGAGACATTGATCCGCTGCTCCGAGACCTGAATATCTATATTTTCGCCCAGACCCTGATATCGCGATCCCCCGTGATTATGCTGCATGACGTCCGTAATATCGATCCGGGTGTGATAGACCAGGTAGTGCAGCATGGCTGCGGCATGAAGAAGCTTCTTCTTATCCATGATTACAAGCCTATCGTAATAACGCTCAAGCGCATCTCTATCCGTGATCCGATGATCACGCGCCAAGCCAACCAGCATATCCTTCCGGATGCGTGAATAAATGCTCGGACCGGCTATCAAACTTCCCATATAAACGCCATTTTCTTCGATTCGTGTTTCGATAAAATTTTCCAACAGGGATGTGCCCAGCATGTATGGACCCTGAACTTCGCCACGATGGGAACTCGAGATCAGCTGTATCATTCGCTCCTGAAGCTCCTTCTGGCCCTGTGATGATATTCCGGCAGGCATTAAGGAGTATTCAATTCTCCGATGTGGATTACAATAATGCATAGGCAGCCCCAAATTATCGTTCATAAGCTTGCAGATATCCATCCATTGCTCCAGCTTCATTCTCTTCATGCTGCCACTCCCATCTACTTCATTCATTGCTTCATTCCATAATTATATGTTATCAGAATAACTATCAATTAGGGATTATGCATCCTTCAGCATATCTTCATCCATTTATTGTTTACTAATTTCCATTGACATCGTTTTCATTAGGGATATAATATAAACTTATAAAGAGGTTAACAATATCCGAATCTATAAATAATTTGTTTATGAGTACTTTTTCACACCATTTAAGTTTATATAGTAAACTTAATAGAACAACAAACGTTGATACTAAAAAGGAAGTGATCACGTCCAATGGAAGTACATCTGCCCAGCACGATCCGCAGAATGAACAAAGAGATTGTGCTTAATACCATTAAAGATATGGGGCCTATTGCCCGGACCGAAATTGCCAAACAGACCGGAATTACCAAAGCCACCGTATCGGATATCGTCAAGACACTTATTGAAGAGAAATTGATCTACGACGAAAAGGATGACGCTGATTTAAGCAAACGCGGCACGAGACTTCATTTTGCCAAACATGCTGCCTTCGGCATCGCCGTTGATCTCGGCGGGACCACACTCCATTTTGGACTATTCAATCTGGCAGGCGAATGCACTGCGAAGCATACGGTAGCTACGTATCAACACCAGACAAGTCAAGAATTTTTGGAGCATATGGCGGCCGATATCAAAGAATTCATTAAACAATCCGGGCAGCCGGAAACCCGCCTTGCCTTCATCAGTATAGCCACTCCAGGAATCGTTGATCCTTCCAGCGGCATGGTTCTCGAAGGCTCGCCTAACTTGCCGGAATGGAAGAACATCGATCTTGGCCGGTACTTTCATAACGTATTTCATGTTCCCGTCACAGTTGAGAATGATGTCCGTGCCGCACTTATTGGCGAGATGTATGCCGGGGCGCTTCAGGATCTGAACTCTGCCGTACTGATTGGAATTGGAACCGGACTCGGGTCCGCCATTCTGATAGATGGCAAAGTGATACGCGGTGCGCGGAACGTAGCCGGCGAGATTGGTTACATGCTGTTCCAGCAGCACCAATTGTATGCTCCTTCAGGCAAGGGGCATTTTGAAATCATATGTTCCGGTTCTGGTTTGGAGGCTGCAGCACACGGTATGTTTCATAAGAACCTCACAGCACAAGAAGTATTCGAAATGGCTCTGCAAGGAGATATTCAGGCAAGACATCTTGTATCCCGATTTGAGGAGCATCTCGCGATGGGCATCCTGAATATTATATCCCTGCTGAATCCGGAGAAAATCCTGCTCATGGGCGGCGTAACCGAGTCGCTCTCACTCCAGAGTCTGACTGCTAAAGTGGGTCTTCATACTTCGAATGTAACCAATGTAGCCATCGAGATTTCGACCTTGCAGCATCAGTCGGCTCTCCAGGGTATAGCCATTCTAGGGCTGAAGCAAGCTTATCCCTCACTTCAATATATGAAAGACAAACAACTCTACTAACAGGAGCGTGATCAGCAATGTCAGGAATTCAACTGCACCCGCATGATATTTTAGATGAAGGTATGCCGCAGATCATGTCGTATATCCGCAAGCTGAAGGATGTACGCTATATCTTCCCGGAGGTGAATACCATCTTCGAACGAAATCCGAACCCTGTTGGCAACCTGCCAAGGAATGCCGTACATGAAGTCGTGTTCGGTACAGGAACCATGCATGCTATCCTCCCCTCCTATCAAGGGCTTGATCAGCGAAGAGAACCCGGCCTTAGCGATGAACAGGATCCCCTGATGATCATTAAGGAATCGCTTCAGGAGGAACATTACGAGATCATCCCATGGCTCAATATTTTGAATGGTCATTTCGAAGGCCCTCTGCTTGCTCATAATCTGGTTACGGATCTGGATGGTCAAATCATTCCGCACTGGCTCTGTCCCAATGCGCCGGATGTCATCGACTTCTGGGAACAAGCACTGATTGACCTCCGCCAACGTTACGGTTATACCACCTACATGATCGACCGGATCCGGTATCCCGATTGGGGCGGAGAGGAAGTGAATCCAAGAGGATTGTTAACCTGCTTCTGTCCGCATTGTGAGAGAAAAATGAAGGAACAGCACATTGATGTAAGCGCGCTCAAGAATAACCTGCGTCAATGGATCACGCTCTTCGCAGAGAAGAAATTCGATGACGCCGTCACGTTTGCGGAAAACAATGCGCTGATTCAAGAATGGATCGCATTTCGACAACAGAGTGTAACCGGCTTTGTGGAACGTCTCATCGAACGCGTAAGAACTGTAAACGAGGACTTTACGCTGTGGCTGGACCTCTGGCCACCCGCTTACAGTTGGATGCTTGGCCAGGATTATGCGAGCATCACCAAATGCTCACCTGCATTGAAACATTTTCCTTACCATAAGCTGGGCGGCGGGGCCGATGTACAGGGTTTGATCCATTACTTGGCGCATACCGCCGATGAGCAGGAACAAGCATTCCAGGCCTTCAAAAGATTCTTTGCGCTTCCCTATGATTTGACGTATGAGATGTTCAAGCAGGAAGGGTTCCCTATTCAATTCGTCGCGGATCAGAATAACAAGGTTCGCAGCCTGTCCGACCCCAATACACGTATCTATAGCGGAATCCAGATGTGGAACATTTCGCCGCAGAATCTGATTGAAGCGGTACAAGCCGGTGAGAACAGCGCAGCAGATGAGCTGTTGTATTACTGTTACGGCTGGGCGGCTGACGAGTTGTTTGAGGCTTTACAGACCTATCGAGAGAAAGGAATGAACTAACATGCAAAAAATACAGCGTCCGATCATTTACTTTCTCATCTTTGCCACCATGTTTGTCCTCGGTGGAATTCAGAACACCAAGGGTCTCATCCTTGAGAAAGTTCAGACGGATATCAATCTGGATCTCAGTCAAGTCGGTATCATGGTATCCGTCTTTCAGGTGGGATTTTTGTTAGCCAGTCTGGTCGCCGGCATATTTGCCGACCGCAAGGGAATCAAGGCGGTTATGACCCTCGGAACCATTCTGATGATCATTGGTTTAATTGGTACCGGCTCCGCTTATACCGTTGCCTTCTTTCTCGGATTCTATCTGATCGTGGGTGTCGGTATCGGGTCCATGACCGTTTCGGTTGCGACATTGATTCCGACCTATTTCAAGGAACGGTCCGGAGTGGTGTTTAACCTCGCCAATGCACTGTTCGGAGTTGGTATGATTGTTACTCCGCTCGTTCTGAACGCGATTTTCTCTCATAACATCAGCTGGCGCGCCTTCTACATTGGTGTAGCCGTCGTGATTGCCATCATTCTGGCTGCACTCATGATGTTTAAACCCGAACAGAGAGCTGCAACTGAAGGGCAAGATAAAGTCAGCTTAATGTCTGTCGCGAGGTTGTTTAAAGACCGGCAAATCTTATATGTCATTCTGTTCATTCTGTTCTATGTTGCAGCGGAAGCCGGCTTCCTGAATTTCTTCCCGATTTTCTATACGTCGCTGGACATTGCCGGGATGGATGCAGCACAAAAAGCTTCAACCGCAGCCTATATCATCGCCAGCTTTGCATTTCTCTTTACCATTGGACGTTTTGTAGGCGGGTTCATCATCTACAAGCTTGGTGAGAGACGCACCTTGATCGGCTTCTCCGTATTCGCCCTTCTCGCCTTGATTCTCGGCCGTCTGCTGGTTGTGAATGCCAGTTATTTAATGATGCTGTTCGGACTTGCCCTGTCCGTGTTGTTCCCGACGGCTCAAGGCATCGCCTCCAAGCTGACGAAGCAAGCCGGATCACTGCAAGGCGTTATCTATGTTGCATCCGGTCTCGGAGGCGCGGTAGTCGGACTCTTGATCGGTGAAATATCGGATGCTTTTGGCATTCAGCATGGATTTAATTTGATTTTCGTATTTACAGCTATCATTACGGTGCTGGCAATGCTGATTCGCACTCCTAAACAAGAAGAAACTAAGACTGCAGCTTAATAAGCCATTAGACCGCCCGAAGCCTTATCTTCGGGCGGTTTTTTAGTCTATCTGGACTTGACCGTTGGAATTACAGAACGATTTTTCAGCAGCTGTGCAACCTTTGAGACCTTCTCCCGTCTATAGTGGTGCAGCATGTACAATTTACCAATTGAAATATCGCTTGGCTGTATCCTGGCTCGTTAGGATAATCTTTTATTTGGAGGATACCAACAATGAACAAAATCTACAAAGTACTAACAACCACTACGATACTCGCCATGACCGCACTGCCGATCGCAGCAAGTGCACAGGGCGCTCCTCCTGCTTCCATCCATTCGGAACAAGGCAGCAATGTGAATCAGGTGAAGCGTGTGCCTGGAACCCTGGGTTACATTACGGATTATGTAAATGACAAAACAGGCAAATCGATTACGGTTACCGGCCGCGGCTTGGCTGCTACCGATCAACGTGAAATCAAGCTTTCCATCTCCAAAGATACTAAAATCGTGGATGCACAGGGAAATAAAGTCCAGCTTCAGACCATCGTAGATAAAAACAAAGCCATTAAAGCTTTCTATAGCCCGAATATCACCAAAAGCCTCCCGGCTCAAGGAGCTGCACTTACCATCATTGTCTCGGACCATGACTTTGCCGCTATAGACGGGACCATCTCCGAAATAAACGAACGAGGTTTTCTTGTAGAAGGAAGCAACGTGTACGGTGACAACGCAGAGACCATTTGGCTTCATCCGGATCCCAAAACGACCATTATCGATCAAAATGGAAAGACACTGAAAGCAAGTGACCTGAAAGCCGGCATGACCGTTCGTTCCTTCTACGGTCCATATGTTGCGTTAAGTTTTCCTCCTCAATCCTCTACAAACTATATTCTGGTGAACACGGATCCCGCCAATGACGAGCAGGAAACCGAGGCCGGCATTAACGGTATCCTTACGGAGAAAACAGATGGCAGAATTTCGATTAGCGGCCAACCATCGAATCCTGACGGATATGAATACGTGGTGCTCGCCATCGATGGGGACACGCAGATCGTGGATGCACAAGGTAAGCCTTTAACATCTGATGTGCTGAACGAGGGTCGGCGGATCGAAGCACAATACGTGCCCGTCATTTACCCTGCGCTGCCGCATGCCGATAAAATCGTTGTATCTGATGCTTCAGCACCAAGAGTTGAAGGCACAATAACTGCATCTGAACGCACTACCCAGGATCACCTGTACATTAATGTGGGTTCAGATCAATCCACGGATAACGATATCATTCTCAACATATCCAAGGACACCCAAATAATCGGTCTCAGCCCTGATGAGAAACTGAAGCCCGGCACAAAGATTGTAGCTTACCACTCCCTTATCATGACCAAATCAATCCCTGCTATCACTTCAGCGGAAGTCATTGTTGTTCAACCTGACATTACGCTGCCGTTCGAATCACCTATAAAAGGATAATCTGCGCTATAACGCAAAAACCATCGTGTTCAGAAGTGCTGAATACGATGGTTTTTTGTGTACTTACATGGATCGAGTTCTTCTATTCTTCAAACTCTACGTTATGATAGACCTGCTGAACATCTTCCAGATCTTCCAGCGCATCAATCAGCTTCTCGAATTGCGCCTCAGCATCACCTGGCAGTGTAACAAAGTTCTGTGCCAGCATGGTCAGCTCTGACACCGTAAACTCCGTAACCCCTGCAGCCTTAAAAGCCTCCTGTACCGCATGGAACTGGTCCGGCTCAGCATAGACGATTACAGCATCTTCCTCTTCAAGGATGTCACGTACATCCACATCTGCTTCAAGCAGCAGATCCATGACCTCTTCCGATGTCTTACCTTCAACGCCGAACACGGCCGTTGGATCGAACATATAAGATACAGAGCCGCTGACGCCCATGTTACCGCTGTTCTTGTTAAAGGCAGAACGCACTTCCGGTGCCGTACGATTGACGTTATTGGTCAACGCGTCAACAATGATCATCGAACCGTTCGGACCAAATCCTTCGTAACGAAGCTCCACATAATTCTCGTCTCCGCTGCCCTTCGCTTTTTCCAGAGCACGGTCGATAATGGCTTTTGGCACATTGTATGTTTTCGCGCGCTCAAGCACGACCTTGAGCGCACGGTTCGACTCCGGATCCGGTTCACCCTTCTTGGCTGCCACATAAATCTCAACACCAAACTTAGCGTAGACGCGACTCGTATTCGCATCCTTGGATGCTTTTTTTTCTTTAATATTATTCCATTTACGGCCCATATATTTCCGCTCGCTTTCATTATTGAATCTGTAGCCGGTATTCAATAAATACCCTTGTCCATTATATCTCTATTAAGTAGCATGAACAAGGTTAAGAGCACATTTAGAGTAAATCTCAAACAAAAAACAATCTCGTCTATTCAAGGATATAATCGGCTCATAAATACAAGCAGAATGTGCCTGTTTTTAATTGCATACTGTAGACAAAAAATAAATTTGTATTGATTATTTATAGATATAATATTAATATGTCTATATATTTAATAAACTAAATGCATATTCGTTTATTAAATAATCAATTATGACTCCGTTTCACACGAGTCACGAAAGGAGAATCCTCATTATGCTTCTTAACAACCCGTATGTCCGAACGATTATTTTGTCACGCGTTCTTTTAAATCTTGGCATTTGGGTTCGTAACTTTGCGATTCTGTTATATGTCACCGACATAACCAACAATGATCCTTGGTTTGTATCCCTCATATCGGTAGCCGAATTTGCCCCCATCTTCCTGTTCGCTTTCATTGGTGGTACATTTGCAGACCGGTGGCAACCTAAACGAACCATGATCGGTGCCGATGTGTTGTCAGCCGTTTCCGTTTTTCTCGTACTGATTGCTGTCCACAATAACTCATGGCAGGCGCTGCTGGTCGTTACGCTATTCTCAGCCATCATGTCACAGTTCTCCCAACCCTCGGCTATGAAATTGTTCAAACAGCATGTGCCGGAACATCAACTCCAATCCGTCATGGCTATATTCCAATCCTTAATGGCCTTCTTTATGGTGATCGGCCCCATAGCAGGAGCATTCGTGTATCAGAAGTTTGGGATTGAAGCATCCCTTATCGCAACAGGTGTATTATTCCTGGGTTCCGCTCTGATCCTGGCGTGGCTGCCGAGAGATCAAGAGAAAGAATCAAAGTCTGAACAACGGAGCCTCTTGCAGGAAGCTATTGAAGGGCTGCGCTATGTGTGGAATAACCGCGCCTTGCGGACGCTGGCTACAACCTTCGCTGCCGCCGGTCTCGCTGCCGGACTTATTCAGCCCATGATGCTGTTTGTCACGATTGAGAATCTCGGGCAGGATAAATCTTTCCTGCAATGGCTGCTAACCGCGAACGGTGCTGCGATGCTGCTTGGCGGGGGCTTCGTTATGGTGTTAGCCAAAAGAATATCGCCGCAATCCTTGCTGGCGCTTGGCCTTACCGTCAGCGCACTGGGCAACCTCGGCATCGGCTGGTCTACGAGCATTCTCTTCACTCTGCTGTTGCAGGTAGTCAATGGTTTCTTCTATCCCACCATTCACATCGGCATCAACACGCTCATTCTGAAGAATACCGAGAATGCATACATCGGACGCGTAGGCGGCGCTCTGACACCGATCTTCATGGGCATGATGGTCATTGGCATGTCGCTTGGCGGATTACTGAAAAATCAGTTTTCCTTATTCACCGTATTCTCAGCAAGTGCCCTCCTGTTTCTGATAGGCTCCGCTCTGCTGATCCCTTTGTTTAAAAAAAGCAGGAACGCCACAAATAGTCTCGTACAATGATGATCAGAGCCACCTCACGCTGAGGTGGCTCTTGGCGTGAATCGACTTAATCCAGCATCTCCACGCTTGAGCAAAAATAAAAAACCGAAGTCCCTCCTCTCGGAGAGCTCCGGTCTGTCGTGTTTATTCACAGTTATCCTCTGAATCCCTATATGTCTCGTTACATATCATGTTATGCGTGAAACTGCTGTCCATCCAATACTTCCTTCACATAGCCTGCGCGAATGACAAAGTCACCAAAGTGCTCGCCTTTCTCTCGCTCTTGTGCATACTGTGTGATCATCGGGCGAAGCGAATCCAAAATCTCGGTTTCACCGATGTTTTCCTTGAAGAGCTTGTTTAAGCGGTGCCCGGAGAAACCTCCACCCAAGTACATATTGTATTTGCCCGGTGCCTTGCCGATAAAGGCGATCTCAGCCAGCATCGGTCTAGCACATCCGTTCGGGCATCCTGTCATACGAATGACGATATCCTCTTCGCGCAGCCCATTCTCCTCCAGAATCGGATCAATCTTATCCAATAGCGTTGGAAGATATCGCTCGGATTCAGCCATAGCCAGACCACAAGTCGGCAAAGATACGCATGCCATGGAGTTTCTTCGCAGAGCGGAGTAATGATTTCCGTCTGTGAGTCCGTAACGCTTGATAAGCTCCTCGATCTTTTTCTTCTTATGGCTGCTGACATTGGCAATGATCAGATTCTGATTGGCCGTCAGACGGAAATCGCCATTATGGATTTGGGCAATTTCACGAAGACCTGTCATCAGCAGATAATCTGCCTCGTCTTTAACGCGTCCGCTTTGGATGAAAAGTGTAAAATGCCATTTTCCGTTACTGCCTTTTACCCATCCGTAGCGATCACCGTTATGGTCAAAATGAAAAGGTCTTTCCTCTTCCAGCTTCCAGCCAAGCCGCTCGCTAAGTTCGCTTACGAACCAATCGATCCCTCGGTCATCGATCGTATATTTGAATCTAGCATGTTTACGAACCGCCCGGTCCCCGTAATCACGCTGGATCATAACGGTCTTCTCCGCCAAGTCAATGATTTGCTCCGGTTTGCAGAAACCAATGACTTTTGCCACTTGAGGGTAGGTCAGCGGATCACCGTGTGTCATCCCCATCCCACCGCCAACAGATATGTTGAAGCCCTTCAACTCTCCGTTCTCAACAATCGCAATGAAACCAAGATCCTGGGAGTATACATCCACATCATTGGAAGGTGGCACAGCCATCCCAATTTTGAATTTCCGAGGGAGATACACCGGGCCGTAGATCGGCTCCTGTTCCTCGGCATCCTGCAGACTATCCACGATCTTCTCACCATCAAGCCAGATCTCATGATAGGCACGAGAGCGCGGATCCAGATGATCACTCACTTTGCGTGCCCACTCGTACACCTCCGAATGAATCTCGGATTGGTACGGGTTAGGGTTACACATAACGTTACGGTTGACGTCGCCGCAGGCTGCTAATGTACTAAGGAGTGCTTCATTAACCTCTTGAATGGTAGTCTTCATGTTCCATTTGAGCACACCATGAAGCTGAAACGACTGGCGTGTTGTCAACCGAATTGACCCGTTTGCGTACTTCTGCGCAACGCGATCCATCATAAGCCATTGCTCAGGAGTCACCACACCGCCGGCAGCGCGAACACGCAGCATGAACTGGTATGCAGGCTCCAGCTTCTGCTTATGTCTCTCATTGCGTAAATCCCGGTCATCCTGCATGTAGCTGCCATGGAATTTCATCAGCCGGTTATCATCTTCCGGAATCGATCCGGTTATACGATCTTCCAGCGTTTCTACAAGACTGCCGCGCAGATAGTTGCTTCGACGCTTGATGTCCTCCACATCACTATGAGGTGCGCTATTAGATGATAATAAGTTATTATCAGACATATTCCTTTTCTCCTCTCGCAACCATGGGAATTGTCTTAATATACATCCCGCTGGTAACGTTTCTCTTGCTGCATGAGGCCCAAGTATTCCGCAGCTTCCTCTGGACTCATCCCGCCTTCTTGCTCAAGAATTGCCCCCAGTGCGGAATGCACATCATGCGCCATCTTCTTCTCGTCTCCGCAGACGTATACACACGCGCCGTTCTGAAGCCATTGATACAATTCCTTGCTCCTCTCCAGCATACGGTGCTGTACATATACTTTCTTGTCCGTATCTCGCGAGAAGGCAACATCCATCTGTGTCAACACCCCATCCTTTAACCAGCGCTGCCATTCGATCTGATAGAGAAAGTCTGTTGAGAAATGCTGGTCACCGTAGAACAACCAGGATTTCCCTCCTGCACCTGTCTCTTCGCGCTCACCGAG
This sequence comes from Paenibacillus sp. Cedars, assembly GCF_003184205.1. Taxonomy (NCBI): domain Bacteria; kingdom Bacillati; phylum Bacillota; class Bacilli; order Caryophanales; family Paenibacillaceae; genus Paenibacillus; species Paenibacillus sp. Cedars. The sequence goes on along the minus strand of NZ_CP020866.1, from coordinate 2,291,928 downwards.
GAAAGCTCTGAATGGAGCAACCCCTGTACCAGGACCGATCATGATGATCGGGGTGTCCGGATTCTCGGGCAGCTTAAAGTTCGGATTGTGTTGAACATACACCGGAAGTGTGTCTCCAGCTTCCAGCCGTTCCGCCAATTGTACGGAACATACACCGTAACGATCTCGGCCATGTGCCTCGTACCGAACCGTACGAACGGTTACATGGACTTCATCGGGGAAGGCCTTGGAGCTGCTGGCAATTGAGTACAGACGAGCAGGGATTTTTCGTAATATCGATACAAAATCACTTGCTGCCACTTGCTGCAGACCATAATCCTGTACCAGGTCGAGCAAATCCCGTTCCTCGATATAGGTGCGCAATTCCTGCTCATGCCCTGGTTCCAGAAGCTTCCGAAGCCCTTCATTCCCTGAGATCTTAACCACTTGCTCAATCAGAGGTTTCGTGAGAACGGTAATTTCGTAGTGACGGAGCAAGGCATCCCGAAGTGCTCGCGCTTCACCATGTTTATTAATGACGACCACTTCATCAGCATTCCATCCCATAGCAGCGATAAGATCATCGACAAGCTGCGGATGATTTTCCGGATAGATTCCTAAGCTATCGCCCGGCTCATACTGCAAATTTGAACCTTCAAGAGAAATTTCGATATGACGTGTTTCACGGTCGGATCCTCTTCCGTTCAAATTCAAATTCTCGAGGATTTCCGCTTGAAATGGATTGCTTCTTGAAAATTCCGATTCCGTGCTATCGCTCAGGGCTACCGCACTCACGCTTTCAACAACGGACGATCCTGCTCCAGCCTCATTCAGCGATTGAAGAACCTGGTTCATCCATTCAGCGGCCGATTCATCAAAATCCACGTCGCAATCCACTCTTGGCGTCAGCCGCTTGCCGCCCAATTCTTCGAGCCGCTTGTCGAAATCTTTACCCGTTTGGCAGAAAAATTCATACGAGGTATCCCCCAGCGCGAGTACGGAATATTGAAGACTCTCTACTTGAGGTGCCCGTTTGCTGTGCAGGAACTCATAGAAAGGAATGGCGTTATCCGGCGGTTCACCTTCGCCATGCGTACTCACAATAATAAGGAGATTCTGCAGCTTCTTCAGATTGTTCGGCTTGAAGTCGCTCATTGAGGACATTGTAACCACTAGACCAACCTCTTCAAGCTTCTTCGATAATTTCTTCGATAATCCATGACCATTGCCAGTCTGAGATCCGTATAATACGGTCACTTCTTTAGGTGCCAGCGCTGCGGGAACCGGTATTGCTGCTGTGTTTGCTTGTGGTGCTGTTGCAACTGAAGCGGCTGCCGTTCCCTGGATAGCGGCAATATATCCGCTGAGCCAGGACCGCTGGGAATCCGTCAGTGTCGGCAAAAGCCGGTTCAGTAATTCTACCTGTTCCTGATTAAAAGGACTGTTCGTTACTTGAAGTTCCAACCATATCCACCTCTCAAAAGCGCACATTATTAATTCCTACTATTACGATACAATTAATTTTATTACTCCTCTGAACCTATCACAGCTTACGGGACCGGTCAATTACAATGTTCTTATAGCATTTATCAGTTTTACTGATAAATCGATGATAAAGGACTTTTTGCGATTTAAGAACTTCGCGATGCAGGCAGAATATCGCTGTGTCGGATTGGTAATGATACGAAGGATAAGGAGGAAGATAGAGGATGCAAATTCATGACTGCAATTTCACGCCGCTTAAGCGCAAGCTGAAAAACCAGCTTATTGACATCAAAAAGCATATAGAGAATGTCATTGTCAATCTGGACCAGAACAGCTCCTGTCTGCTTAATGAATTGGATCTTGTACGCACTAAATTTTTGGAAGCCGAGGCGATTTCATCCACGTATTATCTCAATTGTTTTCTCTTCCCTTTCACAAGCAAGTACCAGGAAATCGCCAAATCCATATATCATCTCAGTCAAAAAAATCTGGGAGCGTTGATTGTGATTCAGCGGGAAGATCCTCTCGATTCTCTAATAACACCCGGCATCCCCTTATCTGCGGAAATCACGAGCCCGCTGCTGGAATCCATATTCGTTCCGGGTAGTCCGCTGCATGACGGGGCCGTTCTCGTTCGCAAAGAAATGATTATCTCTGCTGCGAATGTGCTTCCATTAACTGCAAAAACTTATGGTGATCGAAAGCTTGGCACTAGGCATCGTGCGGCTATAGGTTTATCCGAGATTAGCGATGCTTTGGTTCTCGTCGTATCTGAAGAAACAGGAAGAACCTCCTTCTGCATGAAAGGAACTCTCTACCCCTTATCGATTACCAGTCCTTAATTCATCAACACTCTTGGCTACATAACCTCTCTTTACAGCACACCAATAATAAAGTGAACCTTCGCTCGTATTCGCATAGAAAAAAGAGCCACCGCGGTGGCTCTTCTATTGATATCCATCTATTCATAGGATTCTTATTCAAAGGTATACGTCCAGAAACGTTCAGTCCCGAAGCGGTCCTCGACTTCTTTTGCCTTCAGCTGCTTTTTACCCAGCAGCTCTGCAGCCTGGAATTGGGAACGATGGGCTTGAATGGAATTCAGCTTCTGGACCATAAACATAGAAACGTCCTGATAAACATCGGGTTTGCCAAGCTCCTGCTCACAATTTTTGGAGAAGGCCAGACACTGAACCACAGGTCTTTCCCCAGCAGGCATCCGCTGAATCGTACGAACTACAGCTGCACCCGTGGCATCATGATCGGGATGAACACTATAGCCAGGATAGAATGTGAATACAAGTGAAGGTTGTATCTCCTGAATCAGGGCTGCAATCACACCATCCAGCTTAGGCTGGTCCTCGAATTCAATCGTTTTATCATGGAAACCCAGCAATCGCAGGTCTTGTATGCCTATGGCTTTGCATGATTCCTCCAACTCTGCTCTACGAATAGTCGGAAGCGTGATCCGGTTAGCAAACGGAGGTATCCCCATGTTGCGGCCCATCTCTCCGAGTGTCAGGCAAGCATAGGTGACATGAGCACCTTCTATAATATATTTAGCCAACGTACCGGATAAACCAAAGGCTTCGTCATCCGGATGCGGCAATACGACCAGTATGTTTTGCTCCATCGTTCCTCATCTCCTCTCTCTATTAAAAAGGCTCCCGGCTCAGCTGCAAAGCAACAACCAGTTTCCCCTGACTATCATGGCCCGCCATGATAAGTCTATCGGTATCAGCCTGTTCAAAATGGGTAAGTCCTTCGGTATATATCCAGCCTTGATTCATTTTTAAACCAACCCGGTAAGGACCGTTGCCGGATATCGAACCAGCGGTATAACGAATACTTGCATTTGTAATAAAATTGGCAGCAGGGTGCTTTGTGCTATCGTGATGGGCAGCATAGGCGCCTGTTGTCATCTCAAGATGAATATATAAATCCTGATCCTTCAATTTATCAATCATTTGTTGGACTTCTGCTTGATTTATGAGTTCCATAGTTCCCTCCAATATAAAGAATCACGACAATGATCACAGTCGGTATGATGATTCTAACATAATTATATGACCATGACGAAATACCTTGTATTTATCTTTCAGCAAACAGAGCGGAGTATTCCGGCTGTGCTGCATACACGCTGAGCTCGTACTCAGAAATAACGGTATATCCTTCCCTGCGCAGAAGAGCTGTTGTTACGCCATAACCGGCTTGCTTCACATTGGCAAATTCTCCATTATAGATCATTGCGCTGCCGCAGGAGGGGCTGTTCTCCTTCAGAACGATAAGCAGTGCTCCGAGCTTTTGTGCCGTTCGAAGAGCCTGATATGCACCCTTTATATACATCACCGTCACATCTCTGCCGGACCATTCTATTACTCTGGCACTTCCTGACAGGACGTCATCACCGTTACCGCCGATGATCTCTGCTGGCTCACGCGGAGTTGAGAATCCGCCAAGAAGTTCCGGGCATACGGTTACCGCTTTCTTCGCTTCCACTAACAGTTGAATATGGGTATCCAGGCTGTCCGTAGCGTTATAACGAACCTTCAAACCGGCTAAACAAGAGCTTACGATAATCACAGATGCCACCTCAAATCTTCGTGCTTTGCTTAATATATGGCTAAAGCGGTTCGGTCTGACTTAAGTATCATGAATCAGAACGCAATTGTCAACGCAATACGCATGATGGATGGCTGCTGCCATCACTCCAGCTTCCCTCTGAGAATCCTGAGTCAAAGCTGAAGATCATCATAATTATCGTAACATGGGAGCAACCCGCTTAAGGAAATGGTTCATTAATAATGGCAAGGAAATCAGAATCGGTGGGTCATCTAACCGGGGAACATGCAGAGTCACTTGGAGATGCCGGGTCTTCGAGTTGGATGTAACGATGATCGGTTCCCTTGAACGGGTACGCAAGGTGGTGGATTGCGGAAGCAAGAAGTCAACTGCCTGCATACCCCATGGCACAGAAGTAGCCATCAGATAATATGTGCCCGGGCTTACGTCGGTAAATCGAAATGAGCCAACAGACGGAAGCAGTGTTCCATATAGAGGAAATCCTTCTGGAATGGGCTTGGCAAATAAGCCTATCAAAATAACTCCCTGAAATGGGGCTGTTGCTTCTATCGTTCCCTCAACCGTTAAGTTGGGATTCTGAATCGGCATGGATTCTCGCCAGTCGTTCAGACTCTGCAAAGATAACAAATGCTTGTCCGCCTCCTCCATGGAGTTCCGAAACTGGGAGGGGGTTACACCCACTCTCTCGGAGAAGCGGGTCGTAAATGTACCCAGGCGCTGCCCAATCTCCAAGGCGATATCCCGGATGCTGAGGTGAGTGTGCAGCAGTAAATCCTTGGCTTTCTCCAGACGAAGTGATGAGACATAATACAGGGGCGGCAGTCCGATCCGATCCTTGAATATACGAGAGAAATGATAAGGACTGTATCCAATGTAACCCGCCAGTAATGACAAGGGAAGCGGTTCGTAAATATTCTTGTGAATATAAGCGATTACCTCGTCGATTTCTGAATATCGCTCAGTCATCATGCCCTGCACCATCCTTCATGTCATGGATATTGTAAAATTAAAATTGTAATTATCCTCAAATAAAGAACAAATGTTCTGTTCCATACTATCATATCCATATGGAAATTGGAAGCGTAGATCTGGAAATTTACCGTTATGATGACAACAAAAAAGCCGCGCAGTATACGCGGCTGAACTGCCACTAATCCAATTCCGGGATGTGGATATCCACTTCTTTTTTGCTCTGGGAAGAGCGCAGAATGCCGTCCAGGATTGCTTGATTCCGAAGCACCTGCTCTCCGGGTATCGGTGCTGGCTTGCCTTCGCGCACGGCGCTTACGAAATCTTTGATTTTCTCTTCGAATACGTTAAGCTGGTGGCTGATCAACGGAATTGCGCTTTCGGTATGATGCCCTTGAATGTCATGGAATAAGGAGATTGAGCCTACTTTCCCATCCCATACGCCACTCCAGGGTCCTGATCCAGCCGGCGTAATCTTCATGCCCGCATCCGTTCCAAGGAACATGGTTGCTCCCAAGGTATCCATATGCATAGCCCAGGACGTCTTAAAGTTCAATACGATGTCGCCTTCGAACCGAATGATGGCAACGCCGAAGTCCTCCACGTTAAACGCACCGGATTCCGAGTGGTATTTCGGATTCGTTCCGAAGTGATTAGAGGTATAGGCCGATACCGTTAACGGCTTTGGATATCCAAGCGCATTCAATGCCATATCCAAGGAATAGCAACCGATGTCCGCCATGGCACCTGCTCCGGCAATTTCCTGACGGATAAAGGTTCCACCCGGCATCCCACGGCGGCGGCCGCCTCCCGTTTCCACATAATAAACCTTGCCGAGCTCACCATTCTGGATCAGATTCTTAATGATTCCCATGTTCGGGTCATAGCGCGGTTGAAAGCCCACATTGAGTATATTCCCGGTCTTCTTCGAGATTTGAACCATCTCGATAGCTTCATCCAAGGTGACCGACATCGGCTTCTCGAGCATGACATGTTTGCCGGCTGAGAGCGCATCGATCGTTGTTCTGTGATGAGCAACATTTGGCGTACAGATACTCACACCATCCAAATCCAGATCAAGGAGCCTGCGGTGATCGTCAAATCCTATTGCCCCCTGAAGTCCCCAACGCTCAATGAACTGATCTGCTCTTCCTGGTAAAATATCCGCTACAGCGACAATCTGTACGTCTTCAATTTGTTTGTAGTACTTTGCATGCTCTCCTGCAATGCCACCGCTTCCAATAATTCCAATTCGAATGCTTTTGCCCATATGTGATACTCCCCCTACAAATTCACATTCATTGCCCGATATGTTGTTGGCGTATAGCCGTATCTCTTTCGAAACACGGTATGCAAATAACTGCCGCTCGAGAAGCCTTCGTGAATCGCGATTTTATCAATAGACCAATTGGTATCGATTAATTTCCGGCACACCGCTTCTAAACGGACGTGTTCAAGAATTTCACTGAAGGATTGCCCAGCCGCTTGCTCCTTGAATATCCGCTGCAGCTGCCTGGAACTGATATGCAATTTCTCCGCGACATCATCCAGAACGACCTCACCCGAGGAATTCGCATGGATATACTCCAGTGCCAATTGATAGCGGTAAGCCTTCATGTCTCGTGAAGGCAACTCCGCTTCGGATGGCTCGGATTCATACGCGCGTACGGCACGCAGCAGTATCTGAATAATGCACTGCTTGATCGTTGTGTACAGACCCGGATATTTTTCCTGAGAAGCTTGGTAAGCCTCCAGAAAATAAGGCATCGCCCGATGGATATCCATCGACGGCTTCAGCGGCAGCCCCCTGAGCTTTTCCATGCAGTCGTCAGCCTCCGCCATCTCCCAAGGATCCGCAGCCGGCCATAACAGACGATCCGGATCATCGGGTGTTACGTCATGCGGAATAATGTCCACATGCAGACATAATTCGTCCATGGGCTCTGCTGCGTCCGCTTCCTGATAATGGAGAACATTCGGACCCGTTAAATAAAACATTCCTTCCCTCAAGGCATAGGGATTCTCTTCCATAATAACGGTCCCTTTCCCACGCGGTATGAAATGAAACTCATATTCAGCATGTTTATGGAAGGACACAATCTTCCCCGGAGGGAAGGTGGTGAGATGAAATCGAAGAACCCGGATCTCATAACGCCCCCAATAGACCCTCAGATCAAGTCTCTCCAAGGCATCTTGCCGATCTTTCATAAACTCATATGGAAAATGATTATTCATGCTGGTACATCACCCTTGTAACTTAAGCTTGCAGTTCATCCAAACGAATCGCACGATGTTCCTTGGCCGAACGGTTGGAAGCCTCCATCAATTTCGTTAATTCAACCGCATATGCGATATTTTCCTCTGCAACGGTATTTTCCTGAATATGAGAGATCCACTGTTCAAAAGCACTTGCACGATTTGCTGGTACTGGAAGTTCAACCCACGCTTCCTTGTATTCTTCTTTCTTCGTTGAGCGGATAAGAAGTTTACTGTCTGGCGTACCATAGAGAATCGTTCCGTCTGTACCGTGAATCTCAATCGTAAACGGCGAGAAGTTATTAACAAAACCAGCCTCCACAATACCAACAGCACCCGTAGCTGTAGATAATATAGCAACGGCGTTATCTTCGACCTCTTTACCCGTTATGTAGCCAAAATTCGCATGAACATCAACCGCTTCTTCTCCCAGGAACAGGCGTGTCAAATACATAGGATGGCAACCCAGATCAATGAGGGCTCCTCCACGAGTTTCCTCCAGACCATAGAAATGCTCAGGCAGCCAGCCTGCCGTTGCGCCGTTATGAGACAAGCGGACACGAACGAGTGTTACGGTACCCAGTAGTCCCTCTTGCAACAGTTCACGGATCGCCAAGGTGTAACCATCATTCAAGCGGGGGAGTGATACCGTTAATTTGACTTCATTCTCATTTACCGCGTTCATAATATCATTGACCTCTTGAAGGGTAGCGGCCACTACTTTCTCCGTAAAAATGTGCTTGCCGGCTGCCGCAGCTTTCAGCATCACTTCTCTGTGCATGGATGTTGGTGCATCCACGATGACAGCATCGATATCGCTTTGCAGCATTTCATCCAAGGATTCAAAGAACGGTACTCCTTGCTGCTCCGCAGCTTTTTTACCGCGTTCCGGATTCTCATCCCATACGGCTACGATTTGTGCATCCGGATGCTCCTGCGCCTGTTTTGTGTAATCCCATGCGTGCACATGCCAATAACTAATTTTTCCGATTCTAATCATTATGGTCACCTCAGTATCTAATATTAAGACATCATGCCATTAATCTAACACATGAATTAGCCGATTCACAGTGTAAAATTGCGACAGTTGATTTTGATATTGCGACATCATTGCATACAAAAACTCCGCCATAAGACGGAGTAATATGTATTGTCACGCTATATTTTGAACCGTTCTCTTGCAGAAGTAATATGTGCTATGTGATGATTCCCATGCCATGCATACATGGCCGTGGCGTATTCAAGATGAGTCGTTCGCTGGTTCTCGGGATGATAGAACGTTCTTAGAAAGTCTTCATGGTCCATACTGTTTAATAAAGCGACCCATCTGGTATGTATGCCTTCAATCATGGCCAAAGATACTTCAGCAGCCACCGTCATGGAATCCGGAAGCGCTGCCCACAGCCGCTCGTCATACGGTTTGATGGTTGGATTGTCTTCTGTTAAAGCGAGTTTAAACCTCATATAGGAGTTCATATGACTGTCTGCAAGATGATGAACGACCTGACGTATGGTCCACCCACCCTCACGATAGGCCAAGTTAAGCTGTTCCTCAGACAAACCTTGAACGGCTGTCCGCAGTTTCCCAGGCATCCCCTCAATCTCTTGAATCCAGTGATTCCTATGTTCCGGTGACGACTGTCCCTCCCATTCAAATTGCCCTATGGGGTATCTCACATCCATGTTCCTCACTCCGATCTGCATGGTATCATCCCTTATCGTATGAATTGATAAGAACTTCTTCTCTATTAATAGAAGATGTTGTATAAACTGCTAAATCAGCCTACTGAGCAGAAAAATATATTTACATAATATAATTTTCCAAGAGCATTTGCTATGCCCATCCTCAATAATTTTTAATGATTCAATTCTCGAATTATAATGGATATGGCTTGCAGTCTTTTTGAGAAAAAAGGGAGACAGGCAGCATTTAGTGAATGTGCCGCCCCCCATCATTTTATTTTTGACTACGAAATGCGAATGACATTAAACACTTGCCCCGAATATGTGGCAGAGCTGTTTGCTCCCGAAGTATTCATGATAATACGCAGAACATCGCCATTATTCAAAGTAGTTAAATAAGATTTTGAAGCTTCCCCATTGGTTACTAACGTTGCCCCAATGCCAGAGATATTTTCAATGGAAAAACTGGAAACACTTCTCGGTTCTTGCGTAGTGCCATTGATTTGCACAAAGAAGCTGACAAGCCGACTCGCCGAAGCCAACAGTGTAGGGGTTGTGGTTAGATGAACGGTTATTACAAAGTCCACCATATATACTCCGGCCGCATTAACCGTAATCGTTCCTGATGCTACGCTCGTTGTCGTATTTAGGGTAGGCCCTGCTGTTGTAAAAGCTACAGGTGTATTGTCAACAACCGTGATTAACGTAGTAGGGGAACCATAAATGGAACCATAACCTAGAGCAATAGTTCCCGTCGGGCCCGTTGGACCAGTTGCTCCTGTTGCTCCTGTTGGTCCGGTGACGCCAGTTGGTCCGGTTACTCCCGTCGGACCTGTTGGACCGGTTGAACCAGTTCTTCCAGTTGCTCCTGCCCCCCCTGTTCCTCCCGTAGGACCGGTTACACCCGTTGCTCCTGTTGAACCCGCTGCTCCAGTCAGACCGGTTACACCGGTTGGGCCAGTTAATCCCGTTGAGCCTGTTGCACCAATCGCGCCTGTGGATCCCGTTGCGCCCGTAGACCCCGTTGGTCCTGTTGGTCCAATTACACCTGTTGCCCCTGTTGGGCCAGTAGCTCCTGTGACACCAGTGCTTCCTGTTATGCCTGTTACTCCTGCTGAACCTGTTGCACCCGTTGGACCAGTCGAGCCGGTTGAACCAGTTCTTCCAGTTGCTCCTGCCCCCCCTGTTCCTCCCGTAGGACCGGTTACTCCAATGGCTCCAGTCGAGCCGGTTGGGCCTGTTACTCCGGTTGAACCCGTGTTACCAGTTACACCAATCGGGCCTGTCGCTCCTGTTAAACCAGTGGGACCGGTTGCTCCCGTAACTCCAGTGGCTCCGGTTGGGCCAGTTGAACCTGTAACGCCTGTTACACCCGTTGACCCGGTCGAGCCTGTGGATCCTGTAACACCGGTTGCCCCCGTGTTACCAGTTACACCGATCGGCCCCGTTGGGCCTGTTACCCCGGTTATCCCAGTTGCTCCTGTGACACCAGTACTTCCTGTTGGACCTGTAACGCCGATTGCACCAGTTGAACCTGTTGCACCAATCGCGCCTGTTACACCTGTTACACCTGTTGAACCTGTCGCTCCAGTCGGACCTGTAACTCCCGTTGAGCCAGTTGCACCAGTTGGGCCTGTTGTTCCTGTGACGCCAGTTGGACCGGTTACACCGAATCCTCCTGTTGGACCGGTAACTCCCGTAGCACCTGTCAGGCCAGTTGAACCTGTAACGCCTGTTACCCCCGTTGAACCCGTGGCTCCGGTTGCTCCAGTGACGCCGGTTGCACCAATGGCTCCTGTCGGGCCCGTTGCTCCTGTTGAACCCGTAACTCCGGTTGGGCCTGTCGGACCGGTGGCTCCTGTTCCTCCTGTTACTCCCGTTGCACCAGTTGGGCCTGTTGGGCCTGTGGCTCCGGTTGCACCTGTTGGGCCTGTTGGGCCTGTGTTACCAGTTAGACCGATTGCTCCCGTAACTCCAGTTGGACCGGTTATGCCGGTTGCTCCTGTAATACCAGTTGGCCCTGCTAATCCTGTAACTCCGGTTGCTCCTGTGACACCAGTAGCTCCGATTGCTCCGGTTGGACCCGTACTTCCGGTTCCTCCTGTTAAACCAGTTGGACCGGTGACTCCGGCAGTTCCTGTAGCGCCGGTTGGGCCTGTTACCCCGGTTGAACCCGTGTTACCAGTTACACCGATCGGCCCGGTTGATCCGGTTCCTCCCGTTGAACCTGTCGCACCTGTTGAACCTGTAACGCCGGTTGCACCAATGGCTCCAGTCGGGCCCGTTACGCCCGCTGCTCCTGTTGCTCCCGTAACTCCTGTAATGCCAGTTGGACCGGTTAATCCGGTAACTCCGGTGGCACCAGTTGCCCCTGTTGCCCCTGTAACGCCGGTCGGGCCTGTTACTCCAGTTAACCCGGTTGCTCCTGTGACGCCAGTGCTTCCTGTTGTTCCTGTAACTCCAGTTGGACCGGTGACTCCCGTTGGACCAGTCAAGCCTGGGGATCCTGTAGCGCCGATTGCGCCCGTTACTCCGGTTGCCCCGGTGTTACCAGTTACACCAGTCGGGCCGGTCGCTCCTATTAACCCAGTTGGACCTGTTGGACCTGTAACTCCCGTTGAGCCTGTTGCACCAGTTGCCCCTGTTCCTCCGGTTACCCCAGTCGGGCCTGTTACACCTGTTACCCCACTTCCTCCTGTTGGACCTGTAACTCCCGTAGCGCCCGTTGCACCAGTTGAGCCTGTGATGCCGGTTACCCCCGTTGAACCGGTCGATCCTGTTGGGCCCGTTGAACCCGTGACGCCTGTTACACCTGTTGAACCTGTGGCACCAGTCGGACCTGTTACTCCCGTTGAGCCTGTTGCTCCGGTGACTCCGGTTATCCCAGTTGCTCCTGTGACACCTGTGCTTCCTGTTGGACCTGTAATGCCTGTTGTTCCTGTAACACCGGTTACACCCGTTGAACCTGTTGCACCAGTTGGGCCAGTAGATCCCGTTACCCCTGTTAATCCAGTTGGGCCTGTTGTTCCTGCTACGCCAGTTGGACCTGCTAATCCCGTGACTCCGGTGACACCAGTTGCTCCCGTTCCTCCGGTTACCCCAGTCGGGCCGGTTGCTCCTGTTACCCCGATTCCTCCTGTTGGACCTGTAACTCCAGTAGCACCTGCCAGGCCAGTTGAACCTGTAACGCCGGTTGCACCAATGGCTCCTGTCGCGCCCGTTACACCCGTTGATCCTGTTGCTCCCGTAACTCCGGTTGGGCCTGTAGAACCTGTAACTCCAGTGCTTCCTGTATTACCCGTGGCTCCGATTGCTCCTGTAACGCCTGTTGCCCCTGTTCCACCAATCGAGCCTGTAACACCAGTTGGACCTGTGGATCCTGTAACACCTGTTACCCCAATGGCTCCTGTCGCTCCGGTTGGGCCTGTTACTCCGGTTGAACCCGTGTTACCAGTTACACCAATCGGACCGGTTGCTCCTGTTGAACCTGTCACTCCCGTTGAGCCTGTTACTCCTGCTGCTCCGGTTACACCGGTCGGACCGGTGACTCCAGTTACACCTGTAACGCCAGTAGGACCTGTGGATCCTGTCGAACCCGTGGCGCCAATAGCTCCGGTTGCACCAGTTGGACCCGTAGTTCCCGTTGCTCCTGTTGCTCCTGTTGGTCCTGTCGAACCCATGGCGCCCGTAGATCCTGTAAGGCCGGTTGAACCCGTGTTACCAGTTACACCGATCGGACCCGTTGGACCGGTGGATCCTATGACACCTGTGCTTCCTGTTGGACCTGTAAAGCCGGTTGCTCCTGTTGGGCCCGTTGAACCTGTAGTACCTGCCGCTCCCGTAGATCCCGTTAAACCCATGATTCCTGTTGGCCCGGTTATTCCGGTGGCTCCTGCTGCTCCTGTAACGCCGGTTGGGCCTGTAGAACCTGTAACACCAGTTATCCCTGTTACTCCTGTTGGACCGGTTACTCCCGTAGGACCAGTCAAGCCTGTTACTCCTGCCGAACCTGTTCCCCCTGTTGCGCCGGTTACTCCTATCGCGCCCGTTGCTCCAGTAGATCCTGTTGAACCCGTTGCTCCTATTGCTCCTGTAACACCTGTTGGGCCAGTTACTCCCGTTGCCCCTGTGGAACCGGTGGTTCCTGTTGGACCAGTTAATCCCGTAAATCCTGTGGATCCGGTGACTCCAGTAGCTCCGATTGCTCCGGTTGAACCCGTGTTACCAGTTACGCCAATCGGGCCTGTCGCTCCTGTTAAACCAGTTGGACCGGTTGCTCCCGTAACTCCGGTGGCTCCGGTCGGGCCAGTTGAACCTGTAACGCCTGTTACACCCGTTGACCCGGTTGAGCCTGTTGTTCCTGTAACACCGGTTGCCCCCGTGTTACCAGTAACACCGATCGGCCCCGTTGGCCCGGTTGCTCCGGTCGGACCTATGACTCCTGTTGGTCCTGTGACACCAGTACTTCCTGTTATACCTGTTACGCCGGCGGCACCTGTCGGGCCTGTAAAACCTGTAACGCCGGTTACCCCCGTTGAACCCGTAGCTCCGATTGCTCCTGTAGCTCCGGTTGGCCCAATTGCCCCTGTTGCACCAATCGCTCCTGTAGCTCCCGTTGGGCCGGTTAACCCCATAACTCCGGTGGCACCAGTCGAGCCTGTGGCTCCCGTAACACCTGCTGCTCCTGTTGCCCCTACTGCTCCGGTTGGTCCCGTCGAACCCGTCACGCCTGCTATTCCGGTTCCTCCAGTCGGACCGGTGGCTCCCGTTGGACCGGTCAAACCAGTCGGGCCTGTGGCTCCGGTTGCACCTGATACTCCCGTGTTACCAGTTACACCGATTGTTCCCGTTGGACCGGTGGCACCTGTCGCTCCCGTAGATCCCGTTAAACCCATGATTCCTGTTGGCCCGGTTATTCCGGTAGCTCCAGTTGCTCCAGTCGAGCCTGTTACTCCGGTGGCTCCTGCTGCTCCTGTAACGCCGGTTGGGCCTGTAGAACCTGTAACCCCAGTTATCCCTGTAACTCCTGTTGGACCGGTGGCTCCGGCAGCTCCTGTCGCGCCGGTTGGGCCTGTTACTCCTGCTGAACCTGTGTTACCAGTTACACCGATCGGCCCGGTTGAGCCTGTCGGACCTGTCACTCCCGATGAGCCTGTTACACCGGTGTGGCCTGTTGCCCCGGTTATCCCAGTTGCTCCTGTGACACCAGCGCTTCCTGTTGGACCTGTAACGCCTGTTGGACCAGTAACTCCCGTAATTCCGGTTATTCCAGTCGGGCCTATTGCCCCGGTTGGGCCTGTGACTCCCGTTGATCCAGTTACTCCTGTTGTTCCTGAAACGCCGGTTGCTCCTGTTGGACCTGTTGCGCCGGTTGCTCCGGTGACTCCAGTCGAGCCGGTTACTCCGGTTGCGCCAGTAGATCCTGTTGAACCCGTGGCTCCGATTGCTCCTGTCGCGCCGGTTGGGCCGGTTACTCCGGTTGATCCCGTGTTACCAGTTACACCAATCGGCCCGGTTGCGCCGGTTGGACCTGTTAATCCAGTTGCGCCTGTTGTGCCTGTGACGCCAGTTGGGCCGGTTAATCCCGTAACTCCTGTGGCTCCGGTCGGACCGGTGGCTCCTGTGACACCTGTGCTTCCTGTTATACCTGTAACGCCTGTTGGACCGGTTAATCCCGTAACTCCTGTGGCTCCGGTCGGACCGGTGGCTCCTGTGACACCTGTGCTTCCTGTTATACCTGTAACGCCTGTTGGACCGGTTAATCCCGTAACTCCGGTTACTCCCGTTGAACCCGTGCCTCCGATTGCTCCTGTAACGCCTGTTGCCCCGATTGCACCAGTGGTTCCCGTAGCACCTGTTACTCCCGTTGGACCCGTTAATCCCGTAGCTCCGGTGACTCCTGCTGAACCTGTTGCCCCGGTGGCTCCTGTCAAGCCAGTTGGACCGGTTGCTCCTGTGACTCCTGTAACGCCAGTCGGACCTGTTAATCCGGTTACCCCCGTAACTCCGGTGGCACCAGTTGCTCCTGCTGAACCTGTTGCCCCTGTTGCGCCGGTTGCTCCCGTTGCCCCAGTGACTCCTGCGCTACCGGTTGCTCCTGTTCCTCCAGTCGGACCGATTCCTCCCGTTGCCCCGGTAGCTCCAGCAACCCCTGTTACACCCGTTGCTCCCGTATCTCCTCTGGTACCCGTCATCCCTGTAGCACCTGTTTCGCCGGTCGGGCCCGTCGCTCCTGTTATTCCTACCTCACCGCTCATGCCGGCTGCCGCCAGCAAGGTATAATCTGCCGATGCTCCGGGGATCCCCGTGGGATTGGCAACATTGACCAAATACGTACTGCCATTGTATGTCACGACTTGATCCAACGGATAAGACTGACCTTGAGCTGGATCAAATGGTATAACCCCGTTTAAGCCTGCGCCTGCAGCAGCAAGCAATGTATAATCCGGCGACATGCCCGGAACGCCTTGAGGCGAAGTGACATTTGCAAGGTAGGTGCTGCCGTTATAAGTAACGACCTGACCTTGCATATAGAATAAACTTGATCCTGGATCAAAACTGACAATTCCATTTAATCCTTCACCTGTAGCTCCTGTTGCTCCTGTTGCTCCTGCACCACCATCTGCTCCGCTATAGCCAATGGGTCCTTGAGGTCCCCTGACCCCCGGAGCTCCCGTTATACCTCTGGGTCCTCTTCTAGCGAGAACTACTTTTCGTATACATTTCCCACGTTTTCTTTTATGGTGATGATGATGTCGTTGCTTTCTATGATGTGACCGAGATTGTCTTGAAATGACCAAGCGATTTTTCCGAAGCGATTTTTGGCGACTGATCTTTTTCATTATTTTTTTTCGTTGAAGTACACGCTGTTTAGGCTTATTTCTGAGCGATTTCCGAAGAACCCATTTTCTTCTCAGCTAATTTCACCTCCTCGTTTTCGACTCGGTTGCATAAGTATATGAGAAATAACGCCTACCCTTGAATGATTAAAAATATTTAGCGTGATCATCAAGCAAAAAAAGTCCCCCGGATGTTTCCCGGCGGACCTATTTTCTTCAACACCCAATGCCATTCATGACGAACCTAGTATTCCTTCGACTTCATTTATCTGCGCCTCCGACAAAGGTCCAAAAGCAGCTGCCCCGATCAATTCCTCCACCTGCTTCCTGGTTTTAAAACCTGGGATCGGAATCGTCACATGACTTCTCCCCCAAATCCATGCAAGCGCCCCTTGAACTAAAGTTCGATTTCCGCTCGTTAAGACCTCTCTGACTGCCTCAAGCTTTTGGAGGTACGAAGGTACCGCCTTACCATTCTTAAAATAGGTAACCCATTCATGACGGCTTCCCCTTACATCCTGATCACTGAATCTGGAATCATGATTGAATTTTCCGCTCAAGAGGCCCATAGCCAGAGGAGTATTATTAATGCTGGCTAGACCATAACGTTCACATAGAGAGAGCATTTCCTTATCATCACTAAGCACATTCAATACGTGCTGTATGGCAGCTGCTTCCGATTTTTGAGCGAAGATTTGGGCATTGGCTACATCCCATGTGCTCCAGCCATATGTACGGATCAGCCCTTCTTGACGAAGTTCATTCAAACTATCGATGACTGTATCGATTTCCTCTAAACTTAAACCACCTACATGAATTTGGTACATGTCAACATAATCCGTTTGAAGACGTCTCAGGGACCTCTCACACGCATGACGAACATATTCTGGTGTTACATCGTGACGAGTGAATGCTTCCTTGGTTGACTCATCATAGGTATATCCGAATTTGGTAGCAATGACCGCTTCGTGTCGTCTTCCCCTCAACGCACGACCAAGCACCGCTTCGCTATGCCCTGTTCCATATACATCCGCAGTATCAAAAAAGTTTACACCCCTTTCTAACGCTGCATGAATCCCTGCAATCGATTCAGACTCATCGACCTCCCCCCATCCGTCCGGCAAGCCATCTAACGTAAATTCCCCACCGATTGCCCAACATCCCAACCCAAGCGGACTTACGGATATTTCCGATCTGCCTAACATCCTGTTCATGTCATTTCCTCCCTTTTCGGATCACTTCAACATCATTATAATAAGGACAATGGTTTATAGTTAGATCCAATATTCGCTGTTATACAGGAACCAATTAAAGGAGGAAAATCGTGTACGGCATTTATGTAGACCGTGAATCTAAGGTACCGGTGACGCGTCAGATATGCCAGCAGTTGCGAATGATCATCGAATCGGGGCAGCTGTCGGCTGGAACCAGACTGCTTCCAACTCGCGTTTTGGCTAAGGAATGGGGAATTGCGCGCAATGTTGTCATCGAGGTATATGAGCAGCTGATAGCCGAAGGATATCTGGATGGTCGGGCAGGATCTGGCACCTATGTGGCCGAAGGAATCTTCCACATTTCCGATTCGCGTATTCCCACAATTTCCAGCGGAGCGGCAGTCCAGCCACAGCCTAAACCTGAGCGTGAACAAATCATTGATTTTGCGACAGGGGTTCCTGACCAAAAATGGTTCCCTAGGCAAATCTGGGCGAAATACTTGAAAGAAGCAGCAGAAGGCACGTTGTCTGAAGAACATAATTACGGCCATGTCCAAGGCGATTTATCGCTTCGGTCCGCAATATGCGAATATGTATACCGCTCCAAGGGCATTCAATGCACAGCCGAACAAATCATGATTGTTTCGGGCGCTTCCGAAGGTTTTTTTCTCCTGGCCAAATCATTCGCTCCAAAATTTCATTCCTTGTACATAGAAGATCCAACAATCGATTTTACACAAGAGATTTTTAAGCTGATGGACTATCGCCTTGTTCCTGTTGAAGTCGATCTCAACGGAATGCGTATCGACTCCCTTACGAGTATCACTCCGGGTCATCTTGTTTTATTAACACCGTCACACCAGTTTCCTACTGGGAGCCTGCTGTCCATTCAACGCAGACATCAGATTATCCGGATGGTTGAAGAAGCGGACTCATTCGTGATTGAAGATGATTATGATAGCGAGTTCCGTCTTCGGGGAATTCCTGTACCCCCTCTACAGACCCTCTCCCCTTCCAGAGTCATCTATGTGGGAACGTTTAGCAAAACCTTGTCGCCCAGTCTTCGGATCGGATTTATAATTGTTCCGCCGAGTCTAATCGATACCATTGCCGAAGTGAAAGATAAACTGAATTTGCACACACCCTTTATCATTCAAAAGGCATTAAGTCAGTACATTCTGGATGGCCAACTGGAACGACATATCCATAAGATGAAGAAAGTGTACAAGAAACGCAGGAATTTCATGACGGAACGGCTTCAGCACTTATTCGGTAATGATATTTCCATTCTGGGCGATGAGGCAGGCATGCATCTTCAGATCTCTTTTCATCCGAAAGCGTACGCTCTTCTTCCTTGGAATGATACGGCTGCATACGGCTTCCAAGCTGAAACGATTTCGAAATACAGGATCGCCAAGCCGAGCCCCTCCACTCCAACCGGTGTTGTATTAGGGTACGGGAACCTCACAACAGAAGAGATTGAGGAAGGACTGAGCAGAATTTATCAGTATGCTTCTCAGGCAGGGATACCTCGTGAATGAATACTTCTACAACCAAACAAAACGGCCTGTCCGCTTATTGCGAGCCGAGCCGTTTCATTGGAATACTTCTATGTTCTTCTACTT
The DNA here is from genome assembly GCF_003184205.1 of Paenibacillus sp. Cedars. Classification (NCBI taxonomy): domain Bacteria; kingdom Bacillati; phylum Bacillota; class Bacilli; order Caryophanales; family Paenibacillaceae; genus Paenibacillus; species Paenibacillus sp. Cedars. The sequence continues at coordinate 2,273,295 of NZ_CP020866.1, read as the reverse complement.
GCTGCACTTCAATGTCCTCGATCCGATCAGTTACGCAGCGTTCGAAACGCATTCAGGATTAAACCTAGCTTCTCTATCGATTACGACTCTTCATAAAAAATGATTTTATTACCGAATGGGTCAATGACACACAGCTCTTTACTGTTCCAAGGCGCGATCTCGATGCCAGGTCTGGAGTATGGATAATTTTTCTGAATCAGTTGTTCATGAAAATGCTCAATCCCTACCAGGTCCACCCGAATGGCTGCGCCGGGTGAGCAGTCTCCATAATGCTCCGTCAAATGGATTTTTAACGAATCCCTGGATATCTGCATGTACAGCGGTGCGGAATCATCAAAGCGATGTTCCCAATCCAGGGTGAATCCAAGATATTGGATATAAAATTCTTTCGCCTTCGTTTCATCGAATACTCTGAATAAAGGTATGATTTCGCTCATAACTCTCCCTCCCATGTCCTGTTTATTCTATTCAATCACTTACCTAAATCTCTTTAAACGCATTATGTATGTGTGCAGCTACGCTGTAAGCAGCGGTTGCAAGGGCATTCAAATCTGCAGACCTTTTATTTTAAAATGCAAATCATGCCATTCATTCATTTCTGGTGGCATTGGAGAGCTTTTTGGCTTTCTCACGTTTAACGCGATTCCACACAAGCAGGATAAGAAAGGAACAAGCCAGACAGATAAAGATTACCTTAAGATAATGTTCGACCACATTCAGAATATACTGCCACTGCTCGCCAAAGATATAACCTATGCTGAAGAAGGATATTACCCACGCTGCGACCCCCGTGTATCCATAGATCCATACCGTCCGGTAAGGTACTCGAATCATGCCGATAAAGTACCCGATGAATTGCCTCACCCCGGGGATGAAAAAACAAATAATGAGCAGCTTATTTCCATACTTGTTGTAATACACCTGTGTTTTCTCCACAAGGGATGGCTTAATGAAGAGCCATTTTCCATAGCGTTCTATGAGCGGCATCCCCAGCTTATATCCAAGGATATAGGTAATGGTTAACCCTATGGCTGCCCCTATAAAAGCTGATCCAAATGCAGGGACCATCTCAACGATCCCCTTATAGGTCAGGAACCCGGTGTAGGTTAAGGTGCTGTTTCCAGGAGGAATTGGAAGAGCAATAAAATCAAGGGGCAGCCCAATCAATAACACCAAATAACCATATTGTTCAAATAACTGCTCAACCAATTCAAACAAATTCATGGATAAACTCCTTCATCTTACCGATAACTGTCATAGTAATGGTGTAGGGCCTCGTTCTCAAAGACCTCTCTGTTTAGCACCCCGTACGGTACAGCTGTTATGTCGTCTGACCATTCGCGAAGCCGATAGCTCTGTTGAATATGGAGCAATCTGGTCAGAACCGATAGTGCGGAATCTTTATGGGTATTGATTGCGGCTTTGTGCTTCATCTCCTGCAGAAGTGCCGGAGTCGTAATCAACTTCAGCAATTGCTGTTTCAGTTCACCAGCCATGGCTTGCTGAGCCACGCCGATTCCCACCAGATAATCCGCATTATCCTGCTCTTGACCCGGCAGCGGTTTAACTAATAACATAGGACGTTCCATCGTCAACGCTTCGGATATGGTGAGTCCTCCTGGTTTTGTCACCATCAAATCAGCCATCGCCATCAATTCATGCATACGATCTACATAACCCATGACCGTTATTTGGGAATGATCCGAAAAATCCTCCTGCAGCGATTGATACAACTTCGTGTTACGGCCGCACACGATTATAAATCGCACATTCTGCGGGTATTCCCGTGATTTCATCCATTCGATAACCTCTTTATCGATCATGCCTTCTCCTCCGCCCATGATCAGCACAACCTGCTCAGATGCATGTATGCCGTAATGATCTCGCAGTCGGCCCTGATCCACCGGTTGGCTGTAGAGAGGATTGACGGGAATTCCGGTGACTGAGATTTTTTTACTTGGCACGCCTTTGCGCTCCAGTGCAAGCTGTACGACATCAGAACCCACCATATAATAATCCGTGTGAGAATGTATCCAGTAGCTGTGATCCGTGTGATCCGTCATGACGGTAGCCGTTGGCACATCGGTAAAGCCCATTGCTTTCAATAAGGACATGCCTGCTGCTGCCGGGGGGAACGTACTGACTACAATTGCCGGCTTCTCCGTCTCCAGCATTGTGCTGAGTTTATGCAGGCTGAAAGTACTGAAGCGCTTCAGCATCTGAATTAGGGTGTTTTCCTCACGTGTTTTTTGAAATAGATAACCGTAGACGGATGGGAAATGCTTCATCCACTGCACAAAGAAATACTGGCCTGCCACATGCAGCCGTGGATGGGTTAGCTCCATATAATCCATTACTTTAACGCGCAGATGAGGGTAGTTTTTTTTAGCTGACTCCACAATGGCCTTCGACGCCTGGTTGTGACCCTCTCCCAGGCTTCCGGTTAATATTAATATTTTTTGCTCATTTATGGATCTCATTGATATTACTCCTTATCTAACGTTATGTGTTGCTTATTCGTTAATCAAAACTTCATCATCGAACCATCAATCATTCTTCACCTGCCGTCACATCAATCGAATCTTTTGGAGGCTGCACCACTGAGGTCTCAGAGCGTTTTTTCTTGCGGTTCTTAATCATCCGTACTGTGAACCAAACGCCCCCGATCAGAATCCCAACAGACACCAGAATAATCGTGAGTACACTATCCACCATATTCTCAGCTGCACGGCCGTAAACATAGAACAGCACGCCCACGGTATAGAACTTCACTGCGCGGCCGATAGCCGCATAACTGAGAAGTTTCCATAAAGGATAGTTCATGCAGCCAGATAGAATGGTAAATATTTTAAAGGGAATCGGCGTGAAAGCTCCAACAAGTATGGCAGCTTCGCCATGCTTGGTGAACAATGCGGTTGCTGAATCATACCATTTTTTCTTCATGATCTTGTTTAAGACTAAACTGCCGGAAACTTTTCCAATTCCATAACCGATAGGCGTTCCAATCAAACACCCTGCAAATCCGATCGTCGCGAGCCAGATCGCCCGGTCCGGGCTCAGAGCGCTCAGGGACAGCTGCGAGAACAGTGCCGGAATCGGAAAAATAATCGCATCGATCATGGCATGAATAAATAATCCGATATCGCCTAAATTACGTAAAAAATCCATCAGGCCTTATCTCCTCTGCTTGGTTACCACCTACGCAACCCGTATATTGTGCGATATCGTTGTTTAGAATCAAATCAGTAAGCATCCGTTCACATTCCTCTCCCGTGTCTTGTTAATGCAAGGATATCATGATCGGAGAGGGTTATCTTCCGTCTTCAGACGATATTCATCCTAGACTTAGGTCTAGATACTAATAGTAGATATAATATAGTAGATATAGTATAAACGAGTTTTATGATCAATAAGTTGGGTTTATGTCCATTTGGTGTAAAACAAAAAAAAGCCCAGCCGCAATTCGCGGCCAAGCTCTAGGTAATAATCTATTCGAATTGGCAGATCTGCGCAACTTCCGAAACGGCATGCACCACATAATCGGCTTGGGATAAATCCTGATTTCCCGAATTCGGATTCACAAAGCCGATGCATTTCATCCCTGCCGCTTTCGCTGCGGCAACACCATGGCGGGCATCTTCAAGCACCATGCAATCTTGTGGCTTCACCCCCAACAATTCGGCAGCCTTGAGATATACATCCGGTGCTGGCTTCCCTCTCTCCACTTCTTCTCCACTCACAACGCATTCAAAATGATCCAGCAGATCAAACTTGCGGAGAACGGCCTTAATGAATACAGGTGGCGATGATGACGCAATAGCCGCCGGAATATTCCGTGCTTTGAGCTCAGCCAGGAGTTCCCGTATGCCATCGATAGGCTCCATCTCACTTGAAGTCAGCATTTCGATTTTGTTGGACAACTGGTATTCAATAATTTCTGAAACAGATGGAGTCAGATTATGCTGTTCTTTCACAGCTGCCCACATCTCCGGATTGGTCATCCCCACGTACTGCTCCAGCTGCTCATGGGTTATAGCCGACCCGTAATAGTTCATTACCTGAATATCCACATCAAAGTGCATGGGCTCGCTATCAATAATGACGCCATCCATGTCGAAAATAAAAGCTTGTATCATGTTCATACCCCTTTGTTGTATTGTTTCTTGCTTAACCCCATATGATATCCAGCACCGTTCCCAGCGCCCCGGATTTATGGCCCCGCAGGACATCGGGATTGAATACCTCTACGAATCCGCACCGGGTGCAGGATACGAACAAATAATGGTGATAATCGATATCGAAAATTTTGCTAACACCGGTACCGCTCATGCTAACTTCCTGCGAGATGCAATCCCGATGACCACAGCGTCGGCAATTGAATTTGCTGATCATCAATTCCTCCATGCTGAGGCAGCCCGCTTCAGTTAATGGATCACTCTGGACGCTTGTCTCTTCGTCCGGCCCAGATATCAGATGCTCAGGCAATACCTCGTGTTTACATACCGGACACGTCTGGTCAATCAAAGCTACATCGCTCGCACACCATGGGCATTGAACCACACCAGCACCTTCCTCCCAATCATGTAGACAACAACGTTCTCTCAAACCCTACTCGTGAATACCCTTCGGCAAAATAATTAAGCTCGTAACGGGTTTGTTGGTATCCGAGGCGTTTGTAAAAGTTGAGAGTACCTTCATTCCCAGGGTGACCCAAGGTGAATAAAACGGCTGTGAAATGGCCTCGATCCCGAATGCCTGCACATACGGCATCCAGTATGCCGGCGCCAATTCCCTGCCGTTGATAAAACGGAGAAACCACCACACCAACAATTTCATATCTTTTCAGATCAGAATTCCATATGTATCCGGCATGACCCACAACATCTTCTGTATCCCTAACAGCCACCCAGTATTTCGCATCATCCTTATGTTGTAAATAAAGATCCCACCTTTCAGGATACAATCGCTGGACAAAGCCAGGAAATTGCAGTGGATGTCGCCCCATTAGCTCCAACACAAGTTTACAATCTTGTTCCTGAAGAAGTCTATAATGGATCATGATCATGATACCTCCATATTCATCCTGCCCATCGAAACCGATCCTCTAAAACGATATAATATCGTGTAACTCCTCCAGCGTATGGATCTCATACTTGGGTTGAATGGACGTGGAGTTTGCCTTGCGTTGCGGGTTATACCAGCAAGTATCAATCCCGTAACGAATGCCGCCCTGTATATCGGAAGTTAGAGAATCACCAACGATGAGGACCTCCTTCTTATCGGGGTGGTTCAATTTATCGAAGGCATAATCAAAAATCCCTTCGTGGGGCTTTTGAGAACCGGCATCCTCCGAGACGATAATACATTCAAAGGCATCACATAACGCAGAACCGTGAATTCGGTTAAACTGTACTTCCTTGATTCCGTTCGTAATGATGGCCATTCGCTGCCCGCGTTCCGCAAGCTGACTGCATAGCTCTTTTGCCCCTTCGATCAGGTATGAGCCCTGTCCTAGATACTTAATGTAGGTATGGCTGAATGCATCGGCATCCAGGTCACATTCAATGCTGTGTTCGGCCAGCAGCCTTTCGAATCTGGCTGTTCGCAGTTCACTCTGCGTAACGCTTCCTTGCTCGAATTCGTTCCATAACTGCTGGTTAATACGCCTGTAGCTGTCCACGATAGCGGCCGTGCATTCCTGATCGATCTCGCCAAATGAACCTGACAATGCAAAAGCCTCCGACTTGGCATAATCATACAACGTATCATCTGCATCGAATAATATAACCTTATATCGCAACGATGTGCCTCCTCGCATGCTTTATTCTTGTTTGCGCTGCTTACTCCGGTGCCGATTCAGATGACAGATGTTCTCTGAACTTTTGATTCAGTTCATGAATCTTTTGTCTTTTTTGATGGACCACATAATCCCTTCCACTCTTTACCAGCTTCATCTGATAATGGAGTATTAAAGATAACAATGTAATCATAACACCTGCAGCCAGCATAATCATGATCCACTCATCCACTGCCAAGAGCATAATGAGCAGCAGCTCAACGACGATGAATATCCCTGCTCCCAAGGCAAGAGTTTTCATATTACCTCCTTAACCCTCTTTGCTGAGCCTATAGTAATGATGAAGCTCCTGATCGAGCTCGACCTCGCCGACGTACGTAAACCCGCATTTTCGGATAACTTTATTGGAAGCCTCATTGCCGGGCAGAGCAGCAGCACATAATTCGAGCTCCCCTGTATTCTGGAACAAAAACTCGATTAATCCCCGAGCAGCCTGGGTTGTATATCCCTGATTGTGATGCCGGTTGGACATTCCATACATGATTTCCCTGTTAGGATAAGGCAGCCCGTCCTTGGGTCCTGTGTTGCACCAGCCAATGGTCTCTCCGGTATCCTTCAACACAATAACTAATCGCAGACGCAGTTGGCCCACATCCCCGCCGTCCTGAACGGCTTGCAGGAACTGTCGATTCTCAACCATCTCATAGTTGGTCAGCCAATCAAGGCGCTGTTCCTTCGGCACATCCCAACCCGGCAGGTACTGCCTGATCTCCGGTTCATGCGTGATCTTGTATATGGCATCCAGATCCTCCAGCATATATTCCCTAAGAACAATATCCTCACATTCAATTATAAAGGGTTTGCCTTGCGGATCGGTCATTGTATAATTGTTCAAAATAGTCCTCCTACATTCATTTCCTTAACGAATCCGGCTTAGACTGCTTCCTCTAAAACCGGGTCTTCCGCAGCCTCTTCCATGATTATACAACGGTTACTGATACAGAGTAACCCCCGGCGCGCGAGGCATAGAGGCTCGAACCCCCTACAAGCACCTAACGCACTACCTGTTTACGTCTATACCAATACGTATAAATCTCTTTATACTGTAACCGATCATACAAACGGTTAGCTGCAACATTATTTTGTATCACTTGCAGATAACTGCAAGTTGCACCTTTCGCTTTTGCCCATTGAAGGATGTGCAGCACCAGCTGCTTGCCGAAACCCCGATTTCTGGCAGCTGGCGAGGTGGCAATATCATAAAGCCCGAGAACCCCCTGCTCCAAAGCTCCAATCCCGCAGGCTACGGGCTTGGATTGATCATATAGAGTAAAGAATCCGTATGGAATAACAGATTGACATAACAACCTTCTCGTAGTTACCAGATCCTGCTCTGACTGTCCCGTTATCACTCCCAGATTATGAAGCCAGTCATCGCTTACATGCTCCTGAACGGTCACTTCATGATGAGTAGGGGCCTCGACATCATGCAAATGCTCCAGGATTCTGACACTGGATGGATCAACAACAGTGTAATTCATAGAATCTAATGTTGAATCCAGATCGGGCGGGTTGAATGGCGTGATTTTGAAAATAACATCAAGTCCGGCATCTGCATAACCTCTCTCACATTGATGAATCTGCGCGTGAAGATCTATCGGATGCTCTGAATATAACGCGCTGATTGAGTTGGACCTCTTCGTAAAACCGTCTGCAAATCGCAGCAACCAGCCATGCTGGACCACCGTCTGGATGGCCGGCCACGCATTCAGTGTCAGTTCTTCAATTCGCTTATGCATATTTACCACTCCCTATAACCTGTTGAGAATAAATATACATTTCATCGAAAATTTATTCAATAATTTGAGCAAATTGATAGGAAGCTGCCGATTACACGCATGCCTCTCCTCTAGCTTCCAAGTACACGCTGGATAAACTCTGTTTTTGCAGCCGTGTATGCCTCTCGATCATCCTGATTCTCTTGTGCCAGCTTCACTTTCAATTCAGCATATTGCTGAGCCCACTTAGGCTGCTCCCTAAGCCGATCCCGAAACTGAAGCTGCTTCTCCCATCTCGGCTCCTTGTCCAGCATCAGATGCAAGTGACACTCTCGCCGATCATTCCTGACTCTGACAAAAAATCTTCGGTACGTTCTCCCATCCAACTCTGGTGGAACATAGCTCCAGCGATGCACCTCCAGCATCTCAGCTATACAGTCAATCTCTTCAAAAGATTGGATCTTCGCCATGACATCGATAATCGGTTTTGCCGGCATCCCAGGTATGGACGTGCTTCCGATATGTTCGATCTGCACAACACCATATTGTGCCAGCAACTGCTTAAGTTCGGTAACCTCATGAAGTCCTTTGTTAAGCCAGGCAGGATCCGGTGCGGCAATACTAATCTTCTCCGTTGCCCAATCGGGCCAAGCTTCCTGATGAAACTCCCCCATGTCATTCACCTCGTGTTTAATTGGTTAAGGTCTGTATTGTTCTTCTAATAGGATGGCAGAGTCTCCCGCATACCGCACATGAAACAAACGATCTACGAGATTCATCGTGACCATTTCATGAAGCTTCACTTCAACCGTTCTTGACCCGTCCAGTACATACAGCAATGCATCCGTTGGGAGGTGTATATGCGTATCGTCTGTTACCGGATTGCGAATATAGAATCCATTGCTTAAAGAAGCAGTGTCAGGAACGCCATCCTCGGCGGCAGCTTGCTCTGCTGCTTCAGCTGAGAACCATTCTACATCATCCAATACAAGGGAATAGCCGGCAGCTTCCTTCTTAACAGCTAGAATAAAACCCAGCTTTTCCTTAACCTGAGGCAGATGATCTACGATCTGATTGAGTTTCTTCATATCAGCTTGGACCTCGGAAATGGCCTCGTCGCTCATGCTGCTGACCGCCACAGCCTCCTGTTGCTGATGAGCATCGGATTGTGGATTAACACGATCCATCTGCGTAATTTTGGACTGGGCCAGCAGCATATCATCCTGTAATTGCTTCATGTTCTCTTCCACTCTTTGAATGCTCTGGGCATTCTCTTGCTTATTCTTATGTAAGGCGTTGAATAATACCAGATTTGAAGCTAAAGACACGATGATTAACAATATCAAACCGATGGCAACCTTAGGCATTTTGGACATACACGTACCCTCTCCCGATCGATAATCAACAGCCTATATTTCGAAATACAATGGGGCCGAAGCATGATACCCCCTCCACAGCGCTGATGATATTGATATAACACAAAAAAACGAAGACCCAGCCTCAAAAGCTCCCGTCTCAGGCCTCGAGTCTCGGTAAAACGCTTCAAGCACTTTACTCCAGGCGTTCATTTCGGATAACCATATGAAGATGGTCCTCCCACACACCGTTAATTTTCAGGTATTTGATTGCCATACCCTCTTCATAGAAGCCTAAGCGTCTCACCACATTCAACGAGGCTGCATTCCTCGGCATGATATTGGCTTCCAGCCGGTGCATCTCCAGTGTATCAAAGCAATGGGATACGACAGCGCTCAGCGCTTCGGTCATATACCCTTTTCCCGTGTGACTCTGTGCAAGCTTGTAGCCGACATGCCCCGATTGAAATACGCCACGAACGATGTTGCTGACCGCTACGGATCCGATGATCTTGTCATCCTGATGCAGCCACACCTTGAACAGGGTGCCGTCAGCTATACTGCGTCTTTCCGCCGCAAGAAGCTCTGTTTGTTTACCAATCGTAAAGTATTCCGGTTCCCTTACAGGCTCCCAAATTTTGAAGTAAGGCTCGTTCCCGACGATAAAATCCACCACTTCTGCTGCCCGATCCTGATCCAGAATCTTCAACTGCAGACGTGATGTTTGCCATGCAATGGACATGTGATGCTCCCCCTTGTAAACGTATCCAATACGTAAATAATATCATATCAATCTCTAGGATTATAATGTTTCAGTTGTGATCGGGTAATTCCGCGAGCTTCTCCCTCGGGAGTCAATCAGTACTCGAACTGCATAATATGGTTGTGCGCAAAATAGATGTATTCGACTTCTGGCTCATCCTTGAAGATCACAACCGTATAAAATGGAGGCAGCTTCACTCCCCATATGCCTTGAACGGACTGTATCTCTTCTTGCCGATAATGCTCTTCTTCAAGAAGGTAAGCGTTGACCCTTTTGGCATAGAGCATTTCATTAACCTGTACGTACACAATGGGAGACAATACAACAGCACCAACAGAATCAATAGTGTAATTTTGAACTTCTTCATCCTATTCCCCTGAACCCTGCGCAACAAATTGATCTCCATCCCATATCAAGGTAGACTCGATTTCTTTTCCTTTCGAGTTATTATAATAACTTTTTTATTAGATGAAATCTCTTCTGCCCTCAGTGTTTTTTCGTATCTGCAGTTGGTCAAATAACCGCCCCTGGTCATCGACGGCACGCAATTCCAAACGGTCCGTTGTAACTACCACTTGAAGAAAATGCGGTACGGCCAAGGACTGCGATGTATGCCACTCTCTCTTGGGAAGCAGCCAGTCCGGCATGGCCCCGGCACCACCTGCTACAATGTAAACAATCCCATGATCGTAATCAATTATCCCGTCTCGGAGCGGATGGCTTCGCTCATATACAATCGTGTGCGAGCTCATAACCAAATCCACTCCGTACTCTTCAAATACCGGACAGAGCTGCCGGAGAGCCTCCACTTGGTAACCGCCTGAAACATACGGTGGATAGTGAAAAAACACGATGTTCCACCGCGCAGACGACGATTCCAAATCACGCACCAAAAAATCATATTGCGGATTTCCCGGACCCATCACCCCGGAGCTGTAAGGATAATCTTTCTTTTTTATCAAATCCGTGCTGTCCAAACAGACGAAATGAACATCCCCATAGTTGAAGGAATAATAGTTCCGAGGTTCAGGAAAAGCAAAAAGGTTATAATACCAGGATGCGTTGTCCTCATGATTCCCCAGGCAGCTGTAAAATGGCGTATCCACAAAAAAATCGCGGCCGGGTCCGAAGAAATATGTATTCCAATCCTCATCGTTCTTCCCGTCATTGACAACATCCCCGACAAATAAGGCAATATCGGGTCTATACTGCTTCATCTGGCTGAATATCCTCTGATTGATAAGACCGTCTGTAGCATCAAACCCGCTGTATCCTCCGGTTTCGCTGGTCACCGTAAAGGAGAATGGCACACCGCGTCCTACCGCGGTCTTGAACATATACAGCTTGGATTCAATCTCACCTGATTCATTGCGTGAGTGAATCTTGTAATAATAGATGGTCCCCGGCTCAAGACCCTCTACTGTAATTTGGTGAATCCTGGATTCAGACCCGACAGTGAACGTGCCGAATGGCTTATCCGGCAACTTGTAGTTCCCTTGATATCCGCTGTGTATTCGCTCAGCCAGCAAGACGTCCACTCTGGAGGACGCAGGTAACGAAGTTTCCCACATGACGGTTATACAATGCTCAGCCGGGTTTTGGAGATACGGTCCTTTTACAATGGAAAGCATTTTACTCCCCCATCCATTTTATTTCTCGGCAATGTGTTGTTATGCGACTCATCCTCTAATTATAACGATCTTTCCGCGAAAAAGTTACGAGTGCTTCACCATAACATTGGCCTTGAAAAACCGAAAAAAGCCGACTTAATCAGCCGGCTCCTCCACTATTCTATTCGCTTATCCAACCACGGCATCCAGATCCGACTCTCCCTGTTCAGTCTCCGGAACCAACACTTCAACCACGACTCTTGTCGGAACGCAAATGATCTGCTGGTATGGCTTTGAAATAAACCCCATATCCAGTGCAATGCTCTTCGGAGCATCCGAATATATCATCTGTATGCCGTAATCATAAACTTTCAGCGTGTTATGGCCATATTTGGTCTTAATATCAATGACACGCTCGTCTCCGATCAAAGGGACCGTCTCATATTCCTTACCATTGACCGTGATCAACGCCTGGAGCTGCCCCTGCTCATACGCCACATGCTGATGGCTCCACCATTGAAGAACCGTTACAGATCCAATAATCAGGATCATAGTGAACAAAATGATATCCCCTCGTTTTACTTTAGCCATGGCCGCATGCCCCTTCCAACCCTATTAGGAAATTAAGTATGCATGATTTATGACCAAGTTGAAATGATTTCCGTCATAATCTCCAATTTCCTGGATGTTTGTTCGGCTAACAGCTTGTACAAAACGAAAGGGGGACCTGTTTATTTGTCCATTGGTCCGAAATCAGCATAGGTTCGGCTGAATTTTTGCGAGAATGCGCTGATGATTGCGAACAGCTCAATACATATCCGTTGACCTGCATGCACAGATGACATAACGTCCATAGACCTGTGCGCCCTGATAACACCAATCCCGTCCGATGTAAGGATGCGCTTGTTGGGAGATGCAATCCTGACACTTCGCCCGCTGCCCGACCGGATCACTTGTATACCACCACCCGGCAGGATAAGGACATAACCCTTTGCAATCAGTGATTACCGTGTTGGGTGTACAAACGATATAATCTGAAGGGCAGGAGGCGTCTGCCCCGCAGCCCGTGCAATATTGTCCGTGCGGAGGTCTGCAAGGGCCCGCGGCGAACGAGATTTTGACGATTTCATCATCGTCAGGCCGAACCAATATCTTGGCCAGCGCCTCTGCCGTCTTTTGCGCAAATTGGTTCAGAAGCGATTTGCGATTCATTTTCCGGGTAACCTGACTGATCAGCACCTGTGTCTCTTCATCCTTGCTTTCCGGCTTCCGCCACATGCTCTACACCCCTTCTTAAGAAACTCTTGCTGCCTTCGCATACGCCTCGAGCTGTTCCCGGCTGTTAACCAGTCCCTTGTGCCGAATGACACCGTTCGTATCCACCGCATACGCATAAGGTGTAACCTGCACATCCAGATGGTTGGCAAACTCCGAACTTACGATAAGCACCTCATCCTCATATGCGATTTTTCGGATATAATCCGATGCTAAATCCACAGACGAGAATAACAGCAGGACCGGTTTCACGTTGTTCATCTCGGCAATCCGCTTGAAATCCGGCAAAATGTCGGCGCATTCCTTACACGTCGGTGAGCCAAAAAGCATTAAAGACGGCATGCCCATCAGCTCGCTGGTGGACCACTCAGTTCCTTGCAGCTTTGTTGTCACGGCTTCGGGAATTTTTTTGCCGACAGGAATACCGGATTGATTCACGCCCCTCGCGGTGCCCATCACCATAATTCCCAACTGCCGGAACAGGACCAGATTCAGAATCACCAAGGGTACAACCAGAAGCCATAGAATGGAATAAGAGATCCAGAAGAATGTGTTCATCGGCAGCCTCCTTAAAATCTTTTGAGTTTGGCATAATGAGGTGCGGCAATATCGCGGTACAATCGGATCGCATGCAGGGCATCCGGGACCCCCACCATGATGAGCAGTGCAAGCAGCAGCAGCATGCCCTCCATTAGCAGACCTGTTAAGGTGAAGGAGTAACCGTACACAAACCAGTCGGGATTGCTGTATGCCGCCAAACCGATGGAACCCATAACTAAATTGAACAATATCAACGGCCAGCCCAGCTTGGAATTAATCTGAGGACCCAGACAGCCGCAGTCCACCCTCCCCTTTATCCTAATGAAGTAAGCCACACCCAATCCCTGAGTGAAATAAAGTACCGAGAGGATCAGGAAGCTGACAGCTGATGGAAAGCAGTATATCAAGGTAATCGACACCGCTTGTGAGAGGATGAGTTGAACATGCAGACGGGCACTTCCGGGAAAATGATCCGGATCACCGAATACACGGCTCCAGACAAAACTCACCACCGACAAGAGCATGGGAAGCGTAACCGATATGGCAACAAGCTCATACATAGGTCTATCAGGCTCCTTAACTTTAGTAGCTGATGATCCAAATGATGGATCCGATAATCAGCAGCTTGGAAACGGCTTGCCGCACCGCGGTGAGCAGCGTGATGCTGTGTACTCTTTTTTCAAGCATGCGATATACAATAGAGCGGATCAGCGGCAGGCTGAATACCATCCCCCGAACGAACCCGAACGTTATGCCAGCCAGCAAACTCAACCACCACGGTGAAGCAAACAGGGAAACCAGAATATAGGCGTGAAACAGCACGCCCACTTGCAGCGTGATGAATCCCAAACCCAAAATATGTCCCCATAATGCAGCAGAGCGATAACCTGCGTGCTTGATCCACTCCGATGGAACGATGAAATTGCCTGATGGAAGAATTCCCGTTCGATGAATCAACTCCAACACCAGGAATACGGCAAACAGCGTGATAATGATGTAGTTCTGATACAGACCGACAGGGGTGAATTTGAGCAAAAAATTAAAGAGCCCTATTGCCAGTCCCGTCACGGCTCCTCCCAGCGTGCAGGACGCAATATACACAAGCGCATATCTGAATTTGCTGACCTTCGTGCTGTCCAGGCTGCCCAATACATTCAAGCCGCAGGTTGTATCCACACTGGCAATGGCGGCACCGATGGCAAAAATGAATAGCAATATCGACAACAAATCATTCCACCTCCCACAATTCCTTTCGGAATGAATGCTCCATCACTTCATCTTATGAGGGACGCTTGTCGATTAATTACGGAAATAATCCATAGGGCATGGGCATGCTCTTTACATGGCTATCTGATTTAGAAAAAAATAAACCGTCCATGGACAATATCCATAGACGGTTTCTGCTTATGCTATTGCTGGATACGTGCTCAGGATCATGATGCACAACACGAATCAGAGCCACCCTTTATCCTCCGCGATGGCGGCCGCCTGCTGCCTGGAATCAGCCTCCAGCTTCTGAATGGCAGAGGACAAGTAATTGCGTACGGTCCCTGTAGTCAGAAATAGAGCCTTGCTAATTTCGCCTGTCGTCATCCCTTCCTTGGTCAAGCGAAGCATTTCGATTTCCCGCTCGCTCAGCGGATTCTCTCCCTTCATGAACAGTGCCGCCGCCAGATCGGTGCTGACGACTCGCTCGCCCTTCATGACCCGCCGAATGGCCTCGATCAAGAAATCGATCGGCTCATCCTTTAAGAGATAACCCTCCACCTGCGCATTCATCGCTTTCTGCAAATAGCCGGGGCGCGCGAAGGTTGTAACGATCATAATCTTGCACGGTAAGCCGGCATGCCGGATATTCTCGGCCAGCTCAAGGCCGTTGATGCCAGGCATCTCGATGTCGAGCAGGCATATATCCGGCTGATGATGCCGTATTGCTTCCCATGCTTGTTCCCCGTCCGGCACTTCCGCCACCACCTCGATATCGTCTTCGAATCGGAGCAGCGAGGCGAAAGCGCCGCGAAGCATTTTCTGATCTTCGGCAATGATAATCCGAATCATGAATCGTCCTCCTTCTCGTGCTGGTGAATCGGAAGTTTCAGGGACAGAACCGTCCCTCCCGCAGGGGATGGGCAAATCGCGAAGGAGCCTCCTAAGATCTGCATTCGCTCCACCATTGACGGAATGCCATTCCCGCCTTCCTGCTGCGCAACCCCCTTGCCGTCATCTGTAATATGGATGACGTAGGATTGCTCCTTGACTTCCAGCGTGATCGTGCACCGCTTTGCACCACTGTGCTTGATAATGTTGGTAGTAGCCTCGCGGACGCACAGCGACAGCATCGTCTCTTCCACGCTGGATAACAGCGGTGTCTTGCCATGATATTCAATATAAAGTGCGATGCCTGCCGTTCGGAGCAGTTCTACCGAATGCTCCAGTTCGCCGGGAAGAGAGATGAACTTCATCTCCGATACCAGTTCCCTCACCTGCTTGATCGCCGTTCTGGAGGTAGCCAGAATATCGCCTAGCTCCCGCTTCGCCTGGGCAGTATCTTTATCTACCCACTTGGTGGCCAGCTCGCTCTTCAATTTAATCATCATCAAGGTCTGTCCCAAGATGTCGTGCAGATCTCTTGCAATCCGCTGCCGTTCTTCCTGCTGAATATATTTCGCAATCTGCTCGTTCGCAGCATCAAGCTCTCCTTGAAGGCTTTTGGATTTCTCCTTGATATAAATGACGATGGGGTACACCGTCTGGATGATCATCACCGGCAAGTACACGGCATTAGATATCTGGAGCAGCGGTTCCATCCGAATGAAGAACACGAACATAAAGGAAAGGGCAATGCCCGCGCTGCCGATCGCGATGTGCCCTTTGGATCTGGACCTGCCAAGCAGGTCGGCAAAAATAAACCCGAACCATAGGATGACCGGACCGATATACACCGCGAGGACCGCAAGAACGAACAGGCCGGACAATACGGCCGCCAGCAGCCCGCCGTCCCGGCGCCACAACGCAAAATAAAAGGAGACGAGAAACAGCAGGAGCAGCATAAGACTGCTCCATAGTCCCAGCGCCCCATCCAAACGGAGCACGCGGTAGAATAAAAACACGATCAGCACGAAATCTATGAGCAAATAATTTTTGATTTGGTCTTTCGGATACAGCTTGTCGAGCATCCCAAACCCCCTGCTAATTTCTATCGAATAATCCTATTGCCGTTTTGCGGAATGTCTCCATAGGCCCCAGCCGGAAGCTTCGCAGCCACAAGGATGCAAATCCGAGAAGGGATACGGAGATCAGCAGCCAAACAACGATAATGGCGGCGGAATTCAGCTTGCCGGCCAGTCCCAACCCCCAGCCGTAGAAAACGGCGGATGCGATGAGGTTCTGGATCACATAACAACTCAAGGACATTTTCCCGGCATTCTCCAGAAGACGCCACAGCCCATCCCACTTCGTATATTGTATCATTTTGGCAATGATTGCTATATACCCTATCGACATCAGCGGGGCAAACAAGTATCGGACCGGCAGGTCGAATGCCCCACCCGGGATAAAAATAAGCAAATTCAGAGGCAAACCGGCATATAGACCGATCTTCAACAGCTTCTCCCTCAGCTTTTTGCCATTCTCATCCGGTGAGAACACCCCTGCGCGCATGAAACGAACGCCCAGCAGGAACAGGAATATGTTCAGCGGGATGACGAAGATGGCCTCTATCCGGAGGGGAAGGAAGTTGGCCAGGCGGTAGCTGACTTGATCAAGCCACGTCCCTTCTTGATATAGTGTGATGACGGCTTCGAAGCTGCCCGGCGATAGACCGCCGCTTGTCAGCATCAGTGCAAGGAGGGCCAGGAACATTGCTGCGTAGAGGCAACCGATCACGTTCATCGTGCGGGCGATGAGACGGTCGCCGCCCTTCACGATAAAGGCTGCAATAACGGCCGTCACGCCATAACTCATTAAGATGTCATACTCCATGACCAAGATAAAATGCAGCAAACCTTCAACGAACAGAAACATGACGGCCCATAAGTAAACGCCAGGCCATGGCTTTCCTATACGTTTTGCCTGACGGTACTTCATCTCCAGTCCGACGCCGAACATGATCGTCAGTAGGCCGAGCAGTTTCCCGTTCACCAGAAACAGCACGATCATGCGAAGCAAATCGTTCATCTCCCACCAGCCCTCGTAGTTAGAGGTGGTGATATAGTTCAGGTCTCCCGCATGAGCGAAAATCCAGATATTCGTCCCGAGCGTTCCCAGGATGGCGAAGCCTCTCAATATATCCAGCAGGCGGATGCGGTTCGTTCGTTGTTCCATGGTTGCCTTCCCTTCTTCCCTCGTAGGTTAATCTCGCAGCTTTATTGTAAATGCGAACCGTGAGGAGCAACATTCACACCTGTAAAGAAATCCATATGACACCTGTCATAAATAGGGTTGGAGTTTGGGCGCGCATGAAAAAAGGTCGAAGACAAGAACTCATATAGAGCCTGTCTTCGACCTTTTTGGCCGTTCATGAATGAGAATTGGGGCTACGCCCTGTAGACTATCTACTATGGGGACAATTTCTTAGCTGTTGGCATCGCGGGATACGGACTCTCGATCATGATGCGATGTTGCGGTAATCGGAGATATCCACCTCCAGCGACAGCTCGGCTGCGCGAGATTTCTGCGCCGCTTTGAAGAATAGGATCACGAGCACGACACTGATAACCGCACCTGCAACATACGATACATTCAAGGACTGCCTGAAGCCGATTTCGGCGTTCAAAATATACACCGTGGTTGTATAGAGTATAAACGCACCCGGAATCAGAGCCACCCAGTAATTCTTACGGGCAATGAACAGGTACATCGCACCGACAAACAGAGCAATGGCGGCTGTCGCCTGGTTGGCCCAAGAGAAATATCTCCACAGAATATTGAAGTCAATTTGCGTTAACGCAATGGAGATCACAAAGAGCGGAACCGCAATGAGCAGACGTTTTTTCATGCTGAACTGAGGTAGCTTGATATAATCGGCAATGATCATCCGCGCACTGCGGAAAGCGGTATCACCTGACGTAATCGGCAATACGATGACACCCAGCACAGCCAGTGTGCCTACTACGGCTCCTAACGTTACCTTCGCTACTTCACTTACCACGAGACCTGTTCCTCCTGTAGCAAGCAGCTCATTCAAACCGTTGGCCCCTTGGAACAAACTCATGGCAGCGGCCGCCCACACCATCGCAATAATGCCCTCGGCAATCATCATACCGTAGAAAATTTTACGTCCCTGCTTCTCGGTCTGCGTAGTCCGGGAAATGATCGGTGTTTGGGTTGCATGGAATCCGGACAGAGCTCCGCAGGTTATAGTTAGAAACAACAGCGGGAAGATCGGCATTTGATCAGGATGAAGATTGGCTAGAGTCAATTCCGGTATGGGCACCTGCTGAATGATCAGCATTCCGCCGACACCTAATGAGGCAACTAGCAGCAGTGCACCGAAAATGGGATAAAACCGGCCGATGATCTTATCGATCGGCAGCAGTGTAGCCAAAATATAATAACCGAAAATAAACAGTGTGATGATCAACAGGCTGACTTTGCCGTTCATCAGGTTGTGAAGCAAACTGGCCGGTGAAGTAACAAAGACTGTACCCACCAGAATCAGCAGCAGGATCGCGAAAGCGTTCACAACATGCTTCATCACTTTCCCCAGAAACTTGCCTGCAAGCTCCGGCAAATGCGCGCCGCGGTTACGGATCGAGATCATGCCTGTCAGATAGTCATGGACGGCTCCGGCAAATATACATCCGAGCACAATCCAGATAAAAGCAACCGGTCCATACAGTGCTCCCATAATCGGGCCGAAGATCGGCCCTACACCGGCTATATTCAGGAGCTGAATAAGAGAGTTTTTATTGGAGCTCATGGGGAGGTAATCAACGCCGTCCTGATTGACATAGGCTGGAGTGGCCCTCTCTTCTTTAACCCCGAACATTTTTTCAATGTATTTACCGTAAGTAAAATATCCGGCAACAAGCAGAATGATGGATATAATGAAGGTATACATGCCTTCGCCCTCCTCTATTGGAATCGCTTACATTGATTATAAACAATTCAGCAAGACGAGAGGTCGGTTTTGAGTTAACATGTCGTTCCCGCTCATCAAGATGCGCAAAATGAAGATTAACACGCATATCATGGCATGTACATCCAGCTCTATTTCTATATCATCCCTTACTGCATTGCTACCCAAACACCGCTTGCTATAACTCCATGGCTTCGCGAAACGCCTTGGCATAGTTTCGGCTCACAGCAAGTTTATCGCTGCAGTCCTTAAGCTCAAGCTGGAATGCACCGTTAAACCAGGGAACCAGCCTGTTAACATAATCCAGGTGAACCATGTAGCTTTTGTGGATTCGAAAGAACGGATACTTCTGCAGTTTGGCCTCCAGCTCCTTCAACGGGGTTTTAACACGGTAATGCTTATGGGCTGTGACGATCTTGGAATATGTATCCTCACGTGAGATATAGATAATTTCGTCCGGATCGATAAAGAGAATCTCGCCGTTCTCTTCCAGCGACAGCTTGCCGGAGGATTTAAGAGGAAGATGTGCGGCGGAAGCTTCTTTATGAAAAGCTTTTTCCAGACGCCTTACGGTCTCTGCCAGACGTTCCTCGTCAATCGGCTTTAACAGATAGTCCAGCGCTTCGAATTGAAAAGCCTCCACGCCAAATTGAGGATACGCCGTTGCAAACACGATTTGGGGGGGATTCTTCAATCTCGTTAATGCTCTTGCCGTCTCAAGTCCGTTCATCCGCGGCATTTCTACGTCCAGAAACACCGCTTCCGGCTGCAGCTGCATCGTCCTTAACACCGCCTGTTCCCCGGAATCTGCTTCCCCGACAATTTCCAATGCCGGATGCTGCTTTAATAAATAGATCAGTTCTTCACGGCTGTAACGTTCATCGTCCACGATCAGTGTTCGAATACGTTCGGTCATGTGATGGGTCCCCTTCCTTCATGAATGGATTTTAACGTTAAATGCAGGCGGAATTCGGAAATTGATTTCGGTTCCTGCCGATTTGTCACTCTTGATGTTTAGTGATGCCTCGGGTCCATACATCAAGGTTAACCTTCGATTTACATTGTACACGGCCATTCCGGTTCCCGATGTTGAATCGAGCATTTGGCGGCCCAGGTACTGAAGCCGTTCCGGCGTAATGCCCTCTCCATTATCCCTGATCGTGACGGATACGCCTGAGGCAGGTTCACCCTCAACGAGGATATCGATGACACAGTTGTCCGTCTTGTCCCTGAAGCCGTGACGTATGCTGTTCTCCACTAACGGCTGCAAGGTCAGCGGCGGCACCAGCGCATGGAGCGCGGCATCCTCCACCTCATAGCGAATAAACAGTTTATCCTCGAATCGAGTCTGTTCAATGCTCATATATGAACGTATATGCTGCAGCTCATCCTGAAGCGTCGCCTTCTCAGAGGTTGCTGCCGACAGATTCTGACGGATATAATTCGATAGATTCCGCAATAGTTTTCTTGCCTTCTCTGCATCAATCCGCGTTAAAGATAGTATGGTATTCAATGTATTAAACAGAAAATGCGGATGGATTTGGGCTTGCAGCGTCTTAATCTCAGCTTCTCTGGCAAGCTCCTTGGTTTCGGCCAACTGAGCGGCCTCCAGCTGGTAACTTAACAACATGGTAAGACCGGACATCAGTTCCTTCGTTACATGCGAGATATCCTTGGGACTGCTGAAATAGAACTTTAGGGTACCCACGGTGTGTTCCCCTTGTTTCAAGGGCCCGATGATCACCGCCCCAAGCGGACATTCCGTCTTCTGGCATTGAATATGATCCCGATCGGCGATCAATTGCTCCCCTTGTTCAATGACCCGGCGTGTTACTTCAGTCTGCAGCGGTCGGCCTGCTGCGTGGTGGTCATCCCCTGTCCCGATATGAGCCAGAATAACACGATCATCGGTCATGGCTATGGCACTGGCTTTGACTTCTTCGTATAAGATCCGGCATACCGCCTCCGCAGACTGTGGATTCATGCCCTGACGCATGTAGGCAAGCGTCCTGCGAGCGATACGAAGTGAGGTTTGGGCCTGCAGGGCAGCAATCCTCTCCTCTTCATTCAGTACGGACCGGATAATCAGCAGAAATAAAGCACATCCGATCCCGTTTGCTACAATCATCGGAACTCCAATATATCCAACCAAAGACACGGCCTGTTCAAATGGCCTCGACAAGAGCAGGATGATCAGCATCTGAAGAGATTCTGCCAACGCCCCCATTAACAGTGCCGCTGAAAAAGAAACCTTCTCATTCTTCTTATGAAACAAGCTGGCCAAGAGTCCTGCTAATATGGTGGCCAAGCCACAGGCCAGACTCGTAAAACCGCCTAATGTAAAACGATGGAGTCCTGCTATCAGGCCTGCGCCGAGCCCGATTCTCCAACCTCCGAACATTCCGGCCATGACTACGCCGACAACCCGGGAGTTTGCAATCGCTTCTTCTCCGGCAACCTGCATCATCCATTTGTTCACTTCAAGCGATTCGGTATTTACGGTTATGCCCGTATACGTTCCGACGATACCCAGAACGCCAAAAACCAATATGGCTTGCAGCTGCTGCACAGGCGCCAGCTTGTCCTGACTTATCATCGTCCGAAAAAATCTCAGACGGGTAACAATAAAGGCAATCGTCACAATGATCCCGATCCGCTCGGTCATCGTGATCAGCAGTTCAAACATGGCGTCACCCCGCAATCCACATCTATTCGGTACTCAACATCTTCACTTCAGTATGAAGTATGCCGTTAAGCTGGCGATACATACTAAAGTATCATGGCTGAAGCTCAAAAAACAAGAAACCTCCCGCTTCGAATTGGAATCGAAGCCGAAGGTCAGAAGGTCGTTCTCTTTCAAGATTATCTATTCAGGTTTAGGTTGAGGGGCTTACTCCACTCCATATAAATGCGTTCATGGAATCCTGAATCCTCCGAGTGCCCTTGGGGCTTGCGTTCAATCTCCCGAAATCCTAATTTCGGATACAGCCGAAGCCCGGCTTCGTTGCTGTTCGCCACTTCCAGGACATAACGCCTGTAGGGCAGCTCCTTCATCACATGCTTCATCAACGCAGTAGAAACTCCTTTGCCGCGTGCTTTTTCCGTTGTGGCCACACATTCGATATAGCCGGTATCGCCATCGTATGGCAGCGCCAGATTAAATTCGTTTTTCATAACCTCATAAGCCAGTTTGCCGGTCTTGTCTCCAAGAGCATCCTGAAGCGGGGTTAGCGCCACCGGCATCGCCCGCTGTCCGTTATGGGAACAAGCCAGAATCCCGATGATCACGCCCTGCACCTCGGCCACATAAAACACCTCGGGACTGAACAAGTCTTGAAAGGCTGTTTGCAGCGTGTTCCTGTCCTGCGTGAAATAGGACAGCTCGTTATAGTACCCGTCAACAAATACCTCGGCCACTTCCCTGCGAACGTCACGGTCATAATCTGCCATTCTTCGAATTCTGATTGTATTCACCCTGCATTCCTCCTGTCAAAAATGTAATCTGCGCTTGATGTCCTGGCGGAATCCCTTGTCAGCGAGCAGGCACATCCCGCCAAAGGTGAGCAGCGCGTACAGCGCAGCCGCAACGGCTGTCCATAACACGTGCGACATGCCGACGGCATACAGCAGCAAGGGGATAAATCCAAGGAGAATCAGGGTTAGCAGGTATCCTGCGAACTCCCGCCAACGCATTTTTTTCGTGCTGCAGATCAGCGTTATGAAAAAGGTTGCCGCCATCATCAGGAACGGGATGACGTAGCCGGTCGACCAATAATTTGTATCCGCCACCACATTGATCCACAGCAGCATGCCGGACAATCCGAGCAGTTGAACGATGACCTTGCCGCCAAGATGTGATCGGGACATCAAGGTATGTCTGATGAACAGCCAGGCATACAGCACACAGGGCATCAGATACAGACTCCACCAAACATCGCGATTTCCCAGCACGTTAATTATGACGGAAACACTGATGACGGCTACAACAATAAAGGCGAGCCACTTGGAGAGAAGAGTGCTGGCACGCTCCTCCTCCTGAACCGTATAGGCGGGATACCATCGATTACCAGCTAATGATGCCGCGTCCTTGCCATGTAAGTTCCTACGGCACAAGGGACACGCTGCATGCGCCGGATCTACGATAACGCCACAGCTCTCGCATCTCATGCCCCCATCCCCCAATCATTGCTGATAATCCTCACGTCCAGACCGCTTAAGCCGGAGAGCTGGCGGAAGAAGTGTTGGATCACATCGTTTTCGACGATATTCCGTGCAAAGGTGATTGTGAGCTGCTCGTTAATGGAGCATACGGCACAATTCATCGGGCTTTTGGCTGTGGGATACATCGTTGTTTCCATCGCTTCGATATGCGCTCCCATGCTGGCAGGAATATCGATTCGGCCGAGATTGGTAAGCGTGAGGGTTTTGGCTTCCTCACCGTAATGGTCGAATCCATACCGAATCGCGAGATCCTTCAACTTCAAGGGTGTAAATCTCGATAGAAGGTTCTTCTCGTACTTCATGCTGCTGGCCATCGCTTGAGTTAGATACGGCTTGGTTGTTTTTTCTTTCATCTGGGCTTGTACAATTTCGAGCACCTGCTCGAATGTCATGCCTGCTTCGATCCGCACGCCGATGTTGATAACCGCAAAAAAATTACGCAGGCTGCTGGAAGGAAAGATTTTTCTCAGATTCACCGGCATGCTGATCACAATAGGTCGGTTCTCGTTGTTCAAGGGAAGCGTGGAGTCATGAACCGCCATGATCAGAAGTGCCGTCAAGTAAGCAGTAAGGGTTGCCCCGTGCTGCTTGGCTGCTGCATTCAGCCGGGAGGCGTGAATCATTCCGTGGATCACGTTGTGACCATAAGGCGAAAAGCGCGTACCTGGAATCTGCAAGGCCTCCGGCGTCCTGATTTCCGAAACCGTGGAGGTATAGTGAGCCTTAAAGCTGTCCTGCGCTTCGGCATAACGGGCAAAGGAGGCGGGCGGCAAAATTAGCCCATCCCTGTCCTCCACACTCTCACCGATCCGATATAAATACTGGAATACCAGGGTTTTGAGAAACTCAAGCGCCCCTCCACCGTCGGTCAGTGCATGGAATATCTCCACACTAATCTTGTTGCCGTGATATAGAACCCTCACCAGACTTCCGTTAGCTCCCGATAGCGTGACAGGTGCACAGGGATAGGTGGATTCCGGCTCCACCATCAGACGTGTCTCCTTCTCCCTCAGGAATTTCCAGAACAGGCCGTTTCTCAGTTCGACATTTAATAGCGGAAATCTCGATATGACCTCATCCAATGCCGTCTGTAAAACCTCTTCGTGAACGAGACTCGTCAGCATCATCGACAATCTGTAGGTCGAAGAATTCTCCCTTCCCGCCACCGCGGGGAACAGTTTCCCGGCGTGGTCCAGTTTATACCAATCCTCCATGTATGAATCTCCTCCTTCAACCTTTAACCTTCAATCGTAGCCGATACCAGACTTGCCCCATATCCATCTTCATGTGCCTGCCTTCTATCCGGCATTGAAAAGCGTTTCCTCAGCGAAGACCGGGTATGGATCAGCATCATCGGTACAAGCAATTCGGTTCTTCGTTCGATGCGGCTTTTGCCCTCCGGGTGCATGACAGACAGCAGCATGCGGAGGTACAAAGTCGTTATCTTCTGAAAAATGTCGGGTTTCATCTCTTGATGCTCGAATCCGAGTCCATGCGTCAGGCCGCGGTGCAGCAGCGTAATTCCGACCAAGGCGCTGACCTCGCTGAACTCGGTCTGGTTTTCGTAGGCACAGCTTATCTGCTTCATGGATTTTCTTCCAAGCCTCGCGATTTTCAGAGCCGCACGATCCGGTCCTTCCGACCGAATTAACCTCAGGATCGTTTCGTTGTCCAGATGAAGCTCACCGATTAAATCTCCATTATGTATGACTGTGGAATCCTCACAGACGATGGGTTCCCCCTGATGCTTCTTAATCATCACCGTGCATATGCCAAAGTGTGAGATATGCGAGCTGCGAAACCGGGATATGAATGCAAAGATGCGCTCCCATATCATCCAGGTGCTCTGCATGACGGATTTAAGCAATTTGTGCAGCAGCTGTAACACCACCTTACTTTTTTGATTGAATATTCCTTGCCATGAATCCCCCTGCAACATTCGTTAAACACATCATACCGGATATCCCGGCAGGGTCATACCGTCTCAGGTATAGCGCTGCACTCGGTCTCGAGGCGGAGATGCGGGCATAACTTGTTGCGATCGATGATTGATGCGAACATCCCGAATCGCAATGCGTGCTGTCTTGGAATTACATATTGCTTTTGATGCTGTACACAAACCAAAACAACCTTTGGTCTTCACCAAAGGTTGTCTGCCTAATTCCTATATCAACAATCTCACTAAGTTCTCTCTCCCCCAGAATGCTCCCCTCTCCCAATCAACCCATAGTAGAATAGTCGATCAATATCCCGAAGCATAGCTGGGCTTGCTTGTGCAATGAATCCCGGACGCGCTAGCGCATCCTTAAACACTTGAATATAGAACAAAGCCGCTTCTATCGAAATATGGGGATCAATATCTCCTTCCTGCTTGCCTTGCTCAATCAATTTCACAAAAAAGGGAATCGTCCTTTCCTTGTAAAAAGCCTCGATATGCTCCCGAACAGACGGTTCATTGCTGATTTGAATAAGATCCACATTGATTTGATCCACGCTGTTCATTCTTGACCCCAACAACAATTTTAATTTTTCTTGAAAAGGGATAGGCTCTTCCAGGAGCTTCTCATACTCGTTCATGATTTTACTCATATAATCGATAAACGTCATACGTATAAGCTCTTCCTTACTGCCAAAATAATTATAAATGGAGACGGGAGACACGCGAGCTTGTTTGGAAATTTCTGTAATACTTGTCTTATCCACTCCATATTTGCTTATCAAATCAAAGGCTGTCTTCATAATTTGTTCTTTTTTCTTCTCCGTGCGTAGTTGATAGCCGTTCATCTTCTCACCTCTCGTATAAAACTATACTGAATGTTTTGTAATAATGCAATTCATATAGTTCAAAAATACCTTGCTTAATTCTCTTCGTGAATTTATTATGAATTATATGAAACATTTCATTACAAATTATATAAGAAAGGAAGTGTGATCATGAACCGAATCCCTGGACCCCATTCCGCCTTCGGCTGGAGGATCAATATGTTTCACTTTTTTCGCAGCCCTTTCGCATTTCAACAAAAATTGTTAGAAGGGTATGGTAAACTTTCGGCCCTGGGGCAAAGCGTCAAACCTTCAGCTGTATTTGCGTTTGGTCCTGAGCTGAACCGTCAAATTCTATCCAACCCGAACTTCTTTGAGATGAGCACGGCTCTTGTTAAAATACCCAAAGACACGGTTATGGGGGATTTGTTCTACCATAATCTGCTGTTGATGAGCGGTGAAAAGCACAAAGAGCATCGTCGCCTGATACAGCCCGCCTTTCTGCACAGTCAAATTGAAAGATACGGCCAGGACATGACGTTAATAACGGAACAGTTGGCAGACGAATGGAGAGGTCGTACCCTGATTGACGTTAACACTGAAATGAAAAAGTTAACGCAGCGCATCGCCCTTAAAACGTTATTCGGTGTTCAAAATAGTGAAATGATGGATACGATGGGGATGCTGATTAACCGGTTTACGAAGTCTTTTCTGCTTGCCACGCTTGCTCCACTCAATATTCCTTTCACTCCATATCGTCGCTCACTACGTAATGCACAGCAGCTTAATACTCAAATACGGTCCATGATTCATGAGAAACGACAGGAGTCTGATGCAACGGATGTACTAGCAGCACTTATTAGAGGACATGATGAGGAGGGCTCAGCATTATCGGATGAAGAATTAGTCGGACATGCATTCTCAATCTATACAGCGGGTCATGAAACCACTGCAAATGCTTTGACTTGGGCATTTTTTCTACTGGTACAGCACCCGAATATATATGCAAACTTAATGGAAGAATTAAACGCCGTGATGGGTGGAAGCCATCTGACACATGAGAAACTAAGTCGACTCTCCCTGCTGGACTATGTTGTCAAAGAGAGTTTACGTTTGCTTCCTCCAGCTAGCATCGGTACCCGCATTACAAATGCCCCTTGTGAGCTGGATGGTTACGCCCTTCCGGAGGGCACCAATGTATTTTTCAGCCAATTCATTACACATCGTCTCCCTGAGCTTTACGAGGACCCAAATTATTTTAAACCCTACCGGTGGCAGACCATTAAACCATCTGCGTTTGAATTCTTACCATTTAGTGCAGGACCTCATATGTGTATAGGTTGGCACTTCGCCATGCAAGAACTTAAGATCGTCCTCGCTGTTCTTCTTCAACGATTTAATTTTTCATTAGTACGTAATGCAAAAATCACTCCGAATCTGATGATGCGGCCCGTTCACGGCATGCCCATGCATATAAGTCTGGATCATGGCACATTTGAACGAGTTGACGTACGTGGTACCATTCATCGGGTTATCGAATATGGAGTCGTACCTGCTTGCCTTAAAAAATAATAACTTAACACGAATCCAACATCGGTTCTAATCGTTTATTTTTGTAATATTAAAAAGTAAACGCTTCAAAATAACACAGATTTGTATTTTTATGTTAGTAACGTCATTTCGGCTGCCGTTGAGTCAATTAGATTTACATCATACTGACAAGGATGTGAATAAAATGATGCTTTCACATTTACGCAGGTGCGGGCTCTTGTTTCTGGCGGCAGTTCTGATGGCGACAATTGGTGTTCCAATCCCCCATGCTCAGGCCGCTGCATTGATTACGTTGGATTCTCATCAGGACGGGCAAACGCTGCAGCCGGGTGTGACTGAGTTATTCGGAACCTACTCCGGTGTATATGATCTCCAGCTCATCGTTAACGGTGAATGGGTAACGGACGTTCGGATGGATGATCCCAATGGGGATGACAGCGGGTCCTGGTCTTACTCACTCGATACAAGTCAGCTGGATGGCTCGGTCGAGATCGTCCTTAAAGCAAACGACGCGGTAACACGATATGGCATCTGGTCTCCTTGGATCCACCTTAACATCGATAATCCTGCGGCTCATATTCCGGAAGTGCAGATTACCAGCCCTGCTGAGTTTACACAGCAGAACGACACCATTGAGGTTGACATATCAGCCGAGGGTAAAAACCCGATAGCCCTGGTTGAGCTCCGCATCGACGGCGGAGCATGGATGCAAATTCCTTCCGCACATAATGGATACACATACGAATTTGACACGTGTCCATCCCCGCAGCAGGTTCACAGCCTGGAAGCCCGCGCCACCGATACGTATGGCAATACAGGCTATAGCTTAACGGTTTATGCAAGTTCCGGTAATCCATTACCCATTAACGAAGGTGATAATTCTGCTGCTGTTACCGATGCCGTGTATCCTGAAACGGTAACAAGCACCACCTATGGTCCTGAGCCGCTGCCGGATCAGGACCGTGCAATCTGGATCTGGGAGAATGCCTCCTATCCACTGGTGCTGAATCCGAATTCGCGAAGCGTGCTCTCTTCTATGGCCAAGGATACAGCTACGTTTAATCAACGGCCGATTACGACCCTTTATTTAGCTGTAGGTAAATATAACGGAGCTGCCATGCTGGAGGATTACCGAGGCGAGGTTCAACAATTCGTAGAATGGGCACACGGCGAAGGTTTCTATGTTCAAGCATTAATCGCCGGCGGCACCACTCCACCTTATTTCGGAGCGTATAGTCGTTATCACCCTCATGCCGTCAAGGAATTCGAGCAAATCTTGAATTACAACCTGGCTTCCTCCGAATTGGCCCGCTTTGATGGCGTAAACGTGGATACGGAGCCGTATATCCTGCCCGATTTCAAAACGGCAAAACCTTCCGTCCAAATCCAGTACCTGGATATGCTGAAACTGCTGATGGAACGCAAACAGGCATCTGGTCTCACCTTGTCCGTCGGCGCGGCCATTCCAAGATGGTACGACACCTCCGCCGATGCCAGCAATATCGCATGGAACGGAGGAACCAAATGGCTGTCTGAGCATGTTCAGGACACGGTGGACTACATCTCGATTATGGATTACCGCGATCAGGCGGAGGGCAGTGCGGGCATTATTGCACAAGCGCTGAATGAGCTGGCCTATGCCAATGCGATTGGCAAACCGAAATCGGTTGTGATCGGGGTTGAGACAAAAGATATCGCGGATGGCGGAGATCCTGAGACCATCAGCTTTCATGAAGAAGGACGCATCTACATGGAACAGGAGTTAAACAAGGCGTACAACGCTTTTCTGAGCGACCCGGCGTTTGGAGGAATCGCCCTCCATCATTACTCGTCCATCGTTGATTTTCCAAGCCAGTGGGGGCCGGGCGGCTACACATGGCAGCCTCCTTCGGATCAAGAACCGCCGAGTACGGTCAGCGGGGCAGAAGCAGTTACTTTTGATTTTCAACGGATTAACATATCCTACGATATGGCAGCGGATAACTCTGCCGTGAATGAGTATCGTGTCTACAGGGGAACCGATGCCGCTTTTAACATTGGGCCGGATACTTACGCAGGGACTTCGAAAGGGCTCAATTACACAGATACGGGGCTCCTGCCGGATACGACCTATTATTATAAAATCACGGCCGTGGATATTAGCGGCAATGAAGGAGCCCCCAGCGCAGCGACCACCGCAACGACGGCTCCCTCCGCGATGAAACCCATGGTCATCGACCACATGACCATCGTCTATTCCTCCGGTACGGCCAAAGTAACCGTGAAGATGGTGGATATGGAAACAAGACTGCCGGTAACCGCCAAAATCAGCGGACGCTTCACTCATATGGCCGGCAAGTACGTGAATGCCGCGGCGAATGCGGCTGGCGTGTTCCAATCCCAATCCGAATCGGTCCCCGTATCCCGAGGCCAAATCGGCTTCCTGCCGCGGCGAATCATGGCCGACTCCTATTATTGGGCCAGCGCCTACGATCAGCTTCCATACCCGACGGTGACATGGGGGCCTTGATACAAAAAACCGCCCAGGCATAAGCTCGGGCGGTTTGGCATATTCACTTCTGTATCGTGGATGAGAACATCGTGACATCATAGGGGCATAGTTGATGTTACGCAGCAGCACATCCACTTTTTCGTCCGATTCATCCTTTGTGTAATCCATCACTACGCATGCGGATCATGCTTCCGATCCCTGTTGCCCCCAGATTTCTTATTATCCTATGATATGGTTGAAAACCGGTGACAAAGGGGACCGCTTTCGCTTCTCCAGCATGATTCCGCCTTCTTCGTTGGAGTAGGAAACCAAACAGAAACCTCTCTATGGTAATGGAGGTTGTAATCACCGCCATTACAGAGAGGTTTCTTTATCAAATCTACTTAACTTGTACAAATATCTTCACATGAAACATTGGATTTTTATCCGCATATAGATAATTTCTGACAAGGCTGTTCACTAATATTCCCTTTTTAAAATCAATCTTTGTATTTTTCAGGAAATATTCTATGTTGATAAGGTTTTTAATCAAATTTTATCGATATATTCCTCATTTCATAAATTTTTTGCAAGGTATCAAGGTGTATTGATTTATCCTCGGGCGACTCCGCGGAAGTATACCATTCCACAAGCCTGTATCCGAACATAGTAAGGATTAGTTCATGGACACAATGATCGGTGATATGGGACACATCCACATATTCCGAAAAGCCCCTGTAATAAGCCGGAATGCATTTTTGGTAGTATTCAACCATATGACAGACGTCCGCTTCGTCCGCTATTAAACTCGCGATGTCCTCACCCATGTACCCCCATCCAGCGGTATCCCAGTCGATGAGTGCGATTTTCCTGTCCGAGTAGAATATGTTTGCCACCCAAAAATCTCTATGGCAAAACACAATTGGCAGCTTTTCAATGCGACTGAATATTTCGTCCGCATGGTTATCTATATCTATGAGCATTTTACATAGGTGCTTCGGAATTTCGCAGTCGTCGGAGCGTATATAATCATACAAAACTTTCCACGACTGATACCGCAGATAGGAGCTTTTTACGAAGTCAACCTCGCTTACATTGATCAGATTCAGTAATACATCCGATTGCTTAGCATATAGCTTGCCTTGAAACCGCCCCAATTCCTCGGCTGCACGTTCATACATTTCGGGGGTTAGATTTAAGCCTGACACCCCCTCAATATGTTCCATCCATAACTGTATCTCATCACCGTTCATTTCCCCGTAATAACATTCTGGCCAGCGGAGAGAATCCGTGAAAAACTTTCCGAAATCCGATACATAGAGGTCGTATTCCCTCCGCCATGAATCAGGGTCGCCGTGGCGTTCCCATTTTTTCTGTGTTTTCCACACCACCTTATACGGCAGACTCTCACCGTCGGAGGTTTCAGCCATCCCCGTAACAAGCCTAACATCCCCTAATGTCCCGCCTTGCAACTCTTTGAGTTGATAATCTGCGCGTACTACCGTCTTGTCGAGCATTTTACTCAAAACAAGTACCAGTATTTGGGGATTTACGAATTTTTCATCATGGTTGTTCATTTAATTGTAGCCTCCCTTTTACCCTTATGTCGCATGGCAATCGCCTTTTGCCACGCGAGGCAGCAATTTGACAATGCGCGAAACTCGCTGAAGTTCCGTAACCCTTCCGGGTATTACACCTATCGGCAGCGGTTCCGCTTCGATATAGGCGTATGGTTTCAAATCAGTCATTGAACCGATCCCCTCCTACAAAATCAGAGTTGTTTTCGGGCATAAAAATACCACGAACACGCAGCCTCCTAAGAAGCTGCTGTTTCGCGGCGAAAAGCCAAAAGTCGGCTTATAATCAAAAAGGGATACGACCGTCATCGTATCCCGCTTAACAGCAGTATTCACGAAAGGTTACTGATTACGGCATAGCAACAAAACACGGTGGTGTTCCCGATGGATCTCATTCCAAGCTATAATCAAAGATTGGAACTTACTATGCCTGATATTCGGTTAAGGGAAAACCACCATTACCATATTAGCAGTCATTTAAAACATCTCCTTTCATAAGAAACAAGAATTGAAATGCCCTTACACATCCATAGTTTGGCATAATCACTTACGGGTACTCAATGTAAAATATAAATATAAACAAACTTTATTTGGTAAGCTGCTCTCCAACAAGTTCGAACCTTCATCGAAGAACCGCATACACACAGCGAAAATTCTGACATTTTTCAAATATCAATTTCCGCATCCATAAAATATCGGCCCTTTACGCCACTGATCACTTTATGGAGTTCACCCATCGCTCGTTTCACTTCAACAGGCTCGGTCCACCAATTATCTCTTCTCCCTTTGGCACGATGGTCCGGGCTCCAGACAAACTCATACCAAGGCGGCATGAAGGTCTTGAGCAGGAGCTGGCATCGGCGCATATGACTGGGCGCGCTGACAAACAACAACCGCTGGATTTGCTGTAATCCAAGGGCCCGGTCGAGTACGATCAGGGAAGCTATCACATTCTCTTTGGTATGGTTAGACATCGTTTCAATGAAGATGGACTCCGGTGGAACCCCCATCTTCACGGCTTCATCTCGCATCATGGTCGCCTCTGGTTGATCCCATTCACCGAATCGATCTCCGCCAGCAAATAAAATATAGGGTGCGCGACCATCGTTGTACAGTTCAACCGCTTTCCACACTCGATCCAGATTTTTGCCTCCAAATACAAAGATGATATCTGCCAACTGTGTGCCGTCATCAACTTCGGATTCCACTCCAAACACCACTTTGGTAATCTGTTCTCTCGATAATGCCTCTGGTTTCATCTGTGAGATCAGCATACGAGCACCTCCCATTTATTGTGTTGATGGCAAACCATGCCTGCAATCTTTCAAAGAAAAGGGACCACCATGCGATCATCCCATACCTGAGCTTCGATGTATCGTTCAGGTCCCTACTGTTTGCTCCAATACTCGGGATCTCCCGTTTCATACAACTTCTCTCCCTCTTTATTGAAACTTCGGATCGTGATCGGTGAGTTTAAATCATCTTTCATAAGTGCGTACCATACCGTCAGAGAATTGTTTTCTATTATAGTGGCTGCTTTATTTTCCTCACTCAACAGCAAGATATGGCTGGTTTCCGGATTATTCACAACCCCGTACAGCATATGAATATTTTCCGAGTTGGATTCGAAACCAAACCAGCTCAGATCATTTTCCAAACCCACTTCATTCTTTCCGATATACTCTTTTACTCTAAAACCCCCGTAAGCCTCTTCTACTGTTACTACCCCGACTTCGCTTTGGATTGTTGAAAAAAACACAAGTGTTCTTGCTCTATCCATGTGTATATGCAGCACCTCATTCAAATCGGTCTCCAAGGAATGAATAGCTTCTTCGATTTGGTTATATACACTTTCTTTTCTTAGCGGCCCTGCAAATAAAAACCAAAGGCAGATCACAATCAACATCACGGATATAACCATTGCGTTTTTGTTAGATAATGGCATCATAACGCAGCCGATTCGATTTTCTGCTTTTCACGGTCTATGAAATCATATACTTTTGAAATTTCCTCTTCATAGTTCTCTTCCATTTCAAAATACGCAACTTCGAATGCCGAACATTTTTCACGGAATGGCTTATGCTCATGAATAAAGTCTGCAGCCGTTCCCTCTTCAGGATATACACGCGCTTCAATAGCCTCTCTGTGTTTCACGATGTTGGAATAAAAATTCCGCTCAATGTACGTGGTTGAGAATCCTAAAAAAACCGGGATGATTTGTTCCGAATAAGATGGCTCCAAATCCTGAAGGTGGTGAGGCAGTACATAGCAGCCCTCGATAATTAAATTCTGATTATTCTCGATATTGGTCATGATGATCCCTTTGAGGATCGGCCATAATTTCTCACCGATGTATTCAGTTGAATCCAGCGGCGTGAACCCGCAATTTTGATCCGCTCTGTATAACCCCATTTTTAAATGGTCAATCGAAAGATAAGGAACGTGATATTTCTCAAGTAATCTTTGAGCCATATAGGTCTTACCCGTGCAGCTCACCCCGCTTATGAGTATGATCATGTTATGAAACGCCCTCCCTTAGACCATATTGCTGTATCAATCAAATCTCTTGGTATTCATTTTTCACAATGCCGTAGTAGACAAGATCCTCATAGTGATTTTCTTTCTTCACATGATCGATCAAGACCCCTTCTTGTTTCATGCCTGTTTTTTGTATGACTTGCCCGGATGCCGGATTCGAAGCAAAATGCCGCGCATAGACCTTATGATAATGTTTCACCTGAAAGGCAAAGTCCAATATAGCTTTGGAAGCTTCTGTTGCATATCCCTTTCCCCAGTACTCTTCACCAATCCAATAAGCAATTTCTCCATTATCATAGCGCTGATGATTAGTTAATGCGATTGCACCATATACCGTCCCTGTGTGCCTGTCACAAACAGCAAATTCATATGACTTATCCGCATCAAAATTTTGTATATGATGTTCTATCCATGACAAAGCACAATCAAGTGTATAAGGGTATGGCAGCGTGAGTGTGCTTTTATATATATTGTAGTTATTGCATAGCCTGACAACTGTTTCAGCATCCGATTCCCTGAATAAGCGAAGCAATAATCTCTCCGTCGTCATCGTTTTATTGATCTCGTCATATATCATTTCACTTCGCCTCTTTCATAAAAAAGTATTGAACTGCCCTGGATCCCGGTCGTCGCTCTCTATTGTCACTCGCTCCTCGGCGCAATACTGGTTATTTTCGCCTATCATACCATAATCATCTATGGCTAAACATGACAAAAAAGGCCGGATTTCTCATCCCGACCAAACAGATAATTTCTATGATCTTACAAACTAGCGAATCCACGAAGCCATCACCCGCAGACTCGCCAACCCCGGCCTCTTAAGGCTCAAAGCCCTGTTGGCTCACGAATAACTGCTCCTTCGGAAACGCCTGGCTAAACCGATCATAAACGATCTGATAGGCAGCTGGATCGTACCATTCCTCAAGTCCAAGCTCTTCATACAGCACCTGAACAGGCAGCCTCTTCGTCCGTTTCCCGCCGCTGCCGTCGCCCATGAAATAATCGTCGATGCACACGCGATTCACAAGCGGCCGCAGTATCTCGGGAAAAGCCGCCGTGCTCGGAAGCACGGGAGCGATCGCTGCCTGAGCGGGAATTCCAGCATCTCTCAGCAGCTCCAATGTTTTCAGTCTGGCTTGGACCGGCGGTGCAGATGGCGTAAAATGCTTGCGGATGTCCTCACGGTCGGTCTCAACCGTCATGCTGACCCGCACCCGATCTCCTAACTGCTGCAGCAGATCGATATCCCGCCGGACTAAGGGACTTCGTGTCTGCACGAACAGGAAATCCGGCGGTTCGCCGACCATGACCTCAAGCAGCGCGCGAGTTACTTGTTCCTTGGCCTCGACCGGCTGATACGGATCGGTGCTGGAAGACATGAAGATCGTAACGGGCCCCTTCGTTTTGGCACGTTTCAGTTCTTTGCGCAGAATGGCGGCAGATTCCAGCTTAACGTCAACCCAGCTGCCCCACTCCCCATTGCGAAAGATCGATACCGGCATTTGCCGGACATAACAATAAGAACAAGCGAAGGTACAGCCTGTGTACGGATTTAAAGTATGGCTGTATCCGTTCAGAAATCCCGTTCCTTTATTCAACAGGGTCTTGGGGGTCTTATAGAGCACTTCACTTTTAATCTCAAACACCCCGTTTCTGCACTTTCTTCTATTATACCATGTCTCTCCAGGCATCCTGGCCGGGGAATCCACCCCACTTATGAACCCTTTTACTTCGCATCATGAAAAATAATCCCTAGGCTGTACCTGGTCCCTGCCGTGATGGTGCTAACGCCGTGCCGCAGCGTGGTTCGGTAATACCCTCGGGTCCCCTGAACGGGCCGATGGTTGGTCGGAAAAATCAGTCCCGCGCCCTGTTCCAAAGTAATGACATGCCCCCGGCTCTGTGCCCGCGGCCGCTGTTCAACCAACAGAAACTCTCCGCCCGCGTAATCGACTTCCTTCTCATTCAGCACGAATACCACTTGGAACGGGAAGAATTCATCTCCATACAAATCCTGATGCAGACAGTTGTAGCCGCCCTTCTCATATTTCAAAATGAGCGGTGTAGAGCGCCCCTGCCCTTGCGAATGGCACATCTCAAGGAACTCAGCCAAGGTCCCAGGGTACCGCTCCTCGCTTCCCAGCTGCGTCAGCCAGCGGTTGGCTGTCAGTGCAAGCTCAGGATAGAAGCCTTCCCGAAGCTGTTGCAGGAGTCCTGGCAGCGGGGCCTGATAGTACTTGTACTCCCCAACCCCAAAGCGGTGTCTGGCCATGTCAATGGTATTGCGAAACCGCTCCTCTTCCGAATAAGTGTTTATGATCTCTGTACATTCCTCAGGCAGCAGAAGCTTTGGAATGACAGCATATCCCTGCTCATCCAAAGCTCCCTGTATCCCTTCCCAATGTAGTCCCGAGATTCGCTCCTGCAACGATCTAGACATACTCCGCGGTCTCCTTCACCGGGACACGCCCGCGCTCCAGCTGAAGCAGCCAGGTCTTCATCTCAAGCCCTCCGCGATAACCGGTCAAAGCCCCGCTCTTGCCAATTACCCGGTGGCACGGCACGGTTATAAGCAATGGATTGGCTCCGATAGCCGCTCCAACGGCACGAACCGCGGCCGGCTTTCCAATCTGGTTGGCGATGTCCGTATACGTATAGGTCTCGCCATACGGAATATGGCATAACGCATTCCATACAGCCGATTGAAAGGCGGTACCTTTGTAATCCATAGGCATTTCGAACCGGTCTCTGTTCCCCTGAAAATACTCGGCTAACTCTTCCGAATATACCTGCATTTTCGCATCATCCCTCATAAGCTCGCTGCCAGGGAACCTGGCGTTCACCCAGTCCGCTAACTCTTCTAACGGCTTATCCTGCGAGCCGACATAACATAATCCTTCCTTCGTAGCCGCCAGATATACATTCCAGTTGTCATGAGTCAGTCGAGTCCAGTAGATTATTGTATTATCGGATTTCATTATGATCCTGCACCTCCATGCTTGTATTATTCAACACATATTGCCCGCGATAACGGAGTGGAGTAACCCCCGTCTTCTTCTTAAACAAGGTGATAAAATAAGCCGTGTTGTCCAAACCCACCTTATGGCCGATATCCGAAATGGTTAATCCGGAATCCCTAAGGAGCGCCTTGGCTTTGTCCATCCGGTAATCCTGGATGTACTCCATCGGGGTCAACCCTTTTACGCGTTTAAATATCCGGTGCAGATGATACGGGCTGCCGTGGCTCACATCGGCCAATACATCGAGTGTCAAATGCTCCGTGTAGTGGTTGTCGATATACTCCGTAACCAGCTCAATCCATTCATGGTCCGGTAGACGTTCCCCTGTCGGCTTGCACCGTTTGCATGGTCGGAAGCGTTCGGCCCTCGCTTCATCCGGGGATTGGAACACGCGCACATTTTCAAATTTCGGGGGTCTGGATTTACAGGATGGCCGGCAGAAAATCCCGGTTGTCTGCACCGCGTAGAAAAACTTGCCGTCACTCTCTTTATCATTGCTGATGATGGCCTTCCACTGTGCTTCGGTTGGCTGAATTCGGTTTGCCACGTTTCCTCACCTCCGCTAACATTATAACCACAGGATGGATTCGCTGTACGCTTTTTGGAATAGAAGAGCAAGATAACAAAATTATACGATCCGCATTTATGTTACAACTAGTATAGATAAGTTTATGAAGGAAAGGAACCGGTGAACATGCGAGATTCAAAACCTATGCCAAGCGGCACAATCCCTGCGCAAGACCCCATATTTCTGAAGAAGCTGCCGCCGGGCCAAACCGCCCACTATAACGGGGACATGGCTCAGGAACAAGACACATATGGCCGTTTTCTTCCCCAGGACAGCTGGGAGAATCTTCAGCATTCGTTAAAGCTGCACGTGCCGAAGGAATTCAGTTTTACCGAGAACCTCCATTATTTGCAGAGATCGCCAAACGAATGTCTCTATCATATTCAACATGACGCGATTTACAGAGCGCTTTCTCTCGATTCAGAGACGACGGTCATTGAAGTTAGCGAGCTGCCTCAAGAACAGGCTATCCTTGTACGGTTTCTGGGTGATACTGCCCCAACGGAATGGAGCAAGCGTGCGGAAGTGGCGATTTATATCCGGGACTGGTTTGATCTGAACACCAATCTGGTTCCCTTCTACGCCATGGCACAGAATGACCCTCTGCTCAGTCGAGCCCTTCATTCCTTCTATGGACTGCGCAACATGGGCATCCCCGACCTGTTCGAGGCGCTGTGTTGGGGTATTCTGGGACAGCAGATTAACCTGACTTATGCATATACGTTAAAAAGACGATTCGTCGAGGCTTTTGGCCGCCGCGTGGAATGTGAAGGAGAGATTTACTGGTTGTTTCCCCGGCCCGAGGACATCGCACATCTAAACGTGCAGGACCTGGAGGGGCTCCGTATGACCGTGAAAAAATGCGAGTACCTCATCGGGGTGGCACAGCTTATGGCGGAAGGAGAATTGACGAAAAAGCAGTTGCTTGATACCAATAGCTTAGTAGAAGCTGAGAAACAACTTGTAAGCATTCGCGGCATCGGTCCGTGGACGGCCAACTATGTGCTGATGCGCTGCCTCCGGATGCCCGCGGCATTCCCCATCGACGATGTCGGGCTGCACAATGCCATCAAACATCTGCTGGGTTCGGAGAAGAAACCGACAAAGAAGAAGATTCTGGCACTATCGGCAGCATGGGCGAACTGGGAATCCTACGCTACCTTTTACCTCTGGAGGTTTCTCTATTAATCGCAGATAGAAAAAGGGATATCTCCCACAACTGCGGCGCAGTCTGTAAGGAGACATCCCTTTCTTAGCGATGATTTCTATCTCGAATACCTATTCGATGAAATATAATTTGCCGTCAACCTCAAGCGAGATCGCGGATTGTGCCAGATCGTCCTTCAGCTTTTTTGCATAATCCACCACTTGATTGAGCGAATCCTTGTCGAGTTTTTCGGCAAAAGCGTACACAATCGTAACTTTTTCCTTGATCAGGGTTTTATGGTTGTCCACCCACGCGCCTTCACCCGGAATCGCGGTAGCACCGCCAAACCAACCGGACAATTTAGTCAAGGTCTGGTCAACAAACTTCTGATGTGCCGCATCTGTAATCGGGATGTCCCCTTTCACGGTGGAAGGGACATAAATTTTCACCACATGATCCAGATGGAATTGATCGTTCAGGGCACTTTGTGTAATGGCAGTAGCCGTCGGGTTTCCCTCTGCACTGAAAGACTGCTGAACCGGCACCACGATAAGCGTTAACAACAACGCTGCAGCGAATGCAATAAGCCAACCTTTTCTCTTCATCTTCATTTCTCCTCTATGTATGGTCTCGTTCTCCCCGCATGAACCGCTGGCTACCTTTCTTGTGCTGGCCGCCAACCGGACGGTGCAAACTAGCACATATTATATAATGGACTTAACCTGTCAGCTATGGGGCATACGGATTATATTATGCGGATTCATGCAAAAAAGCCGATATTCCCGATGTAAAAACTCAGAAAATCGACTTTATGCTGAAACAGAGCTTATTCTACCGTTATTTGATCGTACCGATCCAGGATAAACTCTCCACCGATCGATGATCCATACTGCCATTTAGGATAGCCTGAACGTCATCTAGTGTTTCTAGCAGCGATACCCGCTCGCCCTGTAATCTGGTATATGCTTCCGCAACGTAAAAAGGCTGCGTAAGATAGGCTTCCAGCCGTTCTCCCCGCTCATATACTTCCGTCTCGGATGCCGGAATGGCTTGCAGGCCTCGCACTTGAACCAGCGAACGCAGCTCACGGTAACGCCTCAGCAGTTTCTGGGCACGCTGCTGAACCGACAGGTGATGCTGATCCAGATGGACTCCTTCCAATACGGAAGATGTGGAGTATAACGGATTTACGGCCGGAAACATATGTCTGGCAGCCAGGTCCGCATCAAAATACCACAGCGTCTCCAGGGGACCGTAAGGCAAATCCTCATCAACAGCTGCCCCTTTTAGATCCACAAGAAAAGTCGTGACATTCTCAATGCCTTCTTGTTGAAGACGTTCCTGAAGATCATAGATCTTCCCGGTTAAGACGTGCTCCCGGTCTGCTGCAAATACAATCTCCTTCTCCCTACTTGTATTCGCCACGATTGAATAAGTTTCTTCTATAGAGTTGGCCACCCGCTGCACATCATTAAGCATGTCCTGCAGCTCCGGATATTCACCTTCCGGCTTCAGCAGAATCGTCACATAACCTCCCGCCTTGAAGTGGTGGAACAATTCCCCCAGCAGCACAAGCTGACCCATTCCGGGACGGGCGACTAAACCGACGGTGCCGCCTTTTGCCAGCGGAGCAAATAAATCGAGCGGCTTGATGCCTGTTTCGATCATATCCACCCTTTCCCCGCGCAGGATCAGTTCATCTAAACTGCATTTCGCCAGGGATGCCAGTGCGGCAATGGTGCGGACTTCCGCCCGTCCCACGGGGATTTTTCCCGTGCACAGATTGGAGACCGTAGCAGGCCGCAGTCCAACGGATTTGGCGGCGCTAGTCAGGTTCGGAACCCTTTGTCGTAACAGTGATACATTGAGCTTCAGATTATCCAAGTGCGTACACCCTTTTTAATAGTGGATTGATTTTGTGCTTTTTTCCATAAAAAAATCTGCTGTGCGGACGAACATCCCCACATCCGGTTCAAAAATGTTGTGATCAAACTGCTCGAATTCCGCGATTTTGGCCTGAGGCAGTGATTGTTTGTATTGTTTCCACTGCTTCTAATGATAACCTAGGACTTGGTTTTATGCCACGGATCATAAGGACTGGGCAAGACAACAGCGTCAGATCGTTCCACAGTTCTACTTTCGCTGTTACAGAGCATGTAAGGCAGAGGGCTTCATCCATCATTAGCCCCCCTCTTACCTTAATGCGCCAAAAGGCAAAAATGCGTGCACGCCCTTGGCCGTATTCACGATCTGAGTTATGCGCAGATCTACTGCCAATGTGGCGTAAGCGTACGCCTCTGTTCGCGTGATGGAGTAGAGTTCCGTCATGAGGTCAAGCATCCCGCTTAGAGCCATCCACATCGCTTCGTCCAGATCCTCATGAAACCCCATCGTTAGCCAACCGGTGCTCGTCTTCGCTCTTGGCATCGTAATCGGCATATCGTCCCGGATATGAAAGGTCAGACTCACCTTCTCCATGGGACATTCCAGGGCAGGCCCGCTGACTTCGCCGTCCCCCTGCACGGCGTGACCATCCCCTGTAGAGAATAATCCGCCATCGACCGGAATCGGCAAATACAGGGTGGAACCGGCGGTTAACTCTTTGCAATCCAGGTTACCTCCATAGGGGCGCGGCATAAAAGTCGTATGCTGGCCTTCTTCTCCGGGCGGCATGCCCATTATACCCATAAAAGGTTTCAGACCCACGCTGTACTTGAAGGTTCCGAATTGACTCCGGCCTATCAAAGTCTTGGCGTCCAATTCAAAATCCAGCATGATTTCTTGAACATCACGCATCCCCAGCTTCTCGTTCCAATAACTTGGAAAACCTCCGGCGGAGGTCCAACCCCATGATCCGGGAATAATCTCGTTGATCTGGATCTCCAATGTGTCACCAGCTTTTGCACCTTCAATATGTACCGGCCCCACCAATGCATGCCCAAACTGTTTCTCCTGCCGCCCCGGCTTACGCTCAGTGAACTTCGTTCTTGGCGCACTTGGCGCAGAGCGCTTCGCAATCCCCCAGGAAGCATCCAACGTTTGATAGAGGACAGTGTCCCCTGACTGAATATACAGAGCCGGTTCCAGCTCTTTGCTGAAAAATCCATGAAGCGAGTGAATATCCGGTTTTAGCCTATGAACGTTCGACATCGGTTCTTCTCCCTTCACACCCATGATCAGAATAGCGCCGCACCTAGGCAGGCTATACCCTGTTACGTTATAAAGTATTTTATATTACTCTAAAAGTCAATACAAATTTACTCTTCGAAGTAATTATAATTACGCGTTAAGATGTGCGTTTAGTTGATGCAAGGTATCGACATTCAAATCTGGATACAAAAAAGTCCCCAGCCTCCATCCTATAGACTGGACGGGTGGGAACTTCAGTTATACTTAGACGGCATGTATTACCGTTTGTTATGCTGTGGTTTGCTCGGAGCCTTGTAGGCTCGTAACTTCAATTTCACAGATTCGAAGATCAGGAAGATTCATGGATTCTGAGATCCCTTGAAAAATAGTTCCATCGATTCATGAGTCTTATGAGTTCATTGTATCATTCATCCAGCAGCATGCCGCGTTCATCGTAAAACTTATAGTCCCTGAAGGTGTACGATTGATCTTCGGACGGAGGTAATTCAATATAAGTCACATCTGCACGGTTAGGGACGAATGTTTGCTCCAACAACTCCCCATTAATGCGTACTTGCATTTTGGCGACTTGATTATCGTGATGGGTTACAACCATCCATTTTTGAACCTCTTCCTTGGGATTATTCAGCATGAACAACCCGACAGGATCATGCGCTGTCTCTATATGTTTCCATTCATAGTTCCCTTTGGAATTTCGAGCAAACTCAATATACCCCGGCCTTTGGTCGGACAAGAATCCTACCACCCTGCTGTCATGGAAATCGGATAAATCCAGAATCTCGATTTGCCTGTTTTCGTATCCCTCAATCGACTGAATTACTTTTTGGATGGACCCCTCATCGTTTCCATACAGCTTCTTGTCGTTACTAAGATAATAAGCTGATAGAACAACAATACCAATAACCAAAACCAAGCCAATCATTACATTTTGTCTTCTCAAAATTATAGTCACGCCCCAGTACGAAAGGATGTTGTAATTGAAATCTCGGGGTCACGTAGAGAGAATCCCATACGAACACACGAACCAAGCGACCCAATTAAGGTCATATGACTGAAATACCCACATGAACTCACTCTCCAGAACCCCCACATGAACACACTCTCCAGAACCCCCACATGAATATACTTTAATTGTACTCTAACGTATTATAGTCATTTTAGGCATCCAACCGAGCATGCAAGCCATGCAACAAAAAACTCCAATCAGGCCATACCAATGGCATAACGGACTCCACGGACGTTATTTACATTAATTCGCGCCGTTTGCAAATGTAACGGACCGAGCAGACGCTATACCATAAGTATTTGCCCATTTCCCCTATTTTGTACCGAATAAGGCGGCTGAGGTCCGTTATCTTGTTCAAATGTTCCTTTTGGAGCAAATAGCGTCTCCTGTGTCCGTTAAAGTGCAAAAAACGTTCGATCACGCGACCTCTCGTTCACAGGTATTTAGGGGTCCATCTTAGAGTAACTTGCCATGCAAGTATTGGTTTGTTGTTACAATGGACTTGAGCCTTGAGATTGTATCATGCCTAATCGGCAGATTATTCGCCCTAAACAACAGAATGCCTCGCAAACACGCGATGGCTTCGAATAGTTCCAGCTCATCCTCCCCGTATCGGCCCTCGGCACAAAATGCAGCACGGTAGAAAGAGGCCCGCTTCTCACTTACATAAATCCACATCAAGATAATGGACCAGGCTATGTCATATCTAGGGTCACCTATTTGGACGTTAGTCCAATCGATCACGGTCAGCTTGCCTTCTGACTCAAGAATATTGCCCAGATGGTAATCCCCATGAATCATGCACACTGGCTTCAAGTCTGCTCGCTGAACCAGCTTCACTAATAAATCCTGGATATCGGGGTGCTGATCCACTTGCGGATAAAAATAATCAATGAAGTCGTAGCTTGATAACGCCGAACCAGTCAGACGATCAAGCGGGAACTTATGCACATCATTCAAATTCTTCGCAAGCTTCTTAAGTTTGGGCTGATCCACTTTATCTATGGGTGTCCCATCGTAACTGGTTAGCAGGACTTGATGGCCATTCACCCCATAACCCCAGCCGACAGGTTTCGAAACCGCACTTCCATACGTGTGTAAGGCATTTAAGATTTCATATTGGAATTGCACATTAGGCTGAGACTCTTTATTCCAAACCTTTAAGACAAAATCAGACTCGGGTGAGCTGATTTTCATGACCTCAGCCTCCAACCCGGAATCCAGGGGAGTTACGCTTAGTGTGGTATCATCTTCCAGCAATAACAACATTCGGTCGCTTTTCTCCATCCAGTTTATTTCACGCGCTTGGAAATCTATCCTGCTCACTGCCTTTCGCTTGGATGGTTGCACGCACTAACACACCAGCTTCCCATATCATTAATCGCTTCATCGCTAACTTGGTCAGATATTCCCTTCTATTTCTGGCAATTTACTCACCATGCCTTGCCATGTAGATGCATGCAGCCGTTATTACCTCAGTAATTTATAATCCTCCGTGTTTCCCACGATCCTCAGCCTAAATCAAGTACCCTCTTCTGTTCGTTGTTAGTATACCATCAGCGATTCAATCGTTGTAAAGAT
The DNA here is from genome assembly GCF_003184205.1 of Paenibacillus sp. Cedars. Lineage (NCBI taxonomy): Bacteria > Bacillati > Bacillota > Bacilli > Caryophanales > Paenibacillaceae > Paenibacillus > Paenibacillus sp. Cedars. The sequence goes on along the minus strand of NZ_CP020866.1, from coordinate 2,228,506 downwards.
TCGGGAATAGACATCCTGGATATTGGACTCATTGCGTACATCGTTGTATAACCCATATTCCCAGTAATGAGATTCCTCGCCATAGTAACCCGTGGCATAAGCGTAAGCTGAAAGATCAGGAACATCGGCATACGATAACTCCTCAATTGTAAAGGGGACGTGTGATTTCTTAGACTCGATATAGAAAAAAGGGATGTCCGAATGGTGATAGACTTTTGCATATTGTGGATTGGAAGCCTCCACTAGAAACTCTTTCGTAATGAAAATAGCGTCAAGGTCAGACGATAACCCCTCCTCTAATTGTTTGAACGTGACTTCCTCAAAATCTATATTCTCTTCCCTTATGTTCGGAGTTTCTCCAATCAAACCAATAACTAGGCTCCTACCCTCAAAGGGTGGACCCTCATAAGGTGGAGTATCAACGCTATCGACGTTAGATTTACAGACCATTAACATCAAACATATACAGAATAGGACCATGGCATTTTTCATCATTATGGAAAGCTCCTTCGGGTGATATAGGATAAATTCGCTCACCAGACTTAACGGTTATCTCTTATGGCAATTTGGGCTCGGCTTTCACATCCGGCACCTTAATGACCTTGTAGGTATTGATCGCTTTCTTCAGTTCCCTTGTGCTTCACCGCCTGCAAAGACTCACCGACTTTTCCAATAACTCCATATTATGTGTATTTCTCCACTTCGTAAATACTTATCTTCGCTATGGCCAAGTATCCGTACAACACAAAAACCGCGATATACGCGGTTTCTGCGATCTCTGTTTGCTATTTCTCGGATAAGGAACTCGCCTTTCCTAATGAAGTTCGATGCTCCCTCCTGGATGCTCCCCAATCATGTATCACATTGAGAACGTCTTCAAATTCTCTTCCCTGCTCCGTTAAGGAATACTCAACCGTAACCGGCATGGTTGGCATGACTTGCCGTTGAATGATTCCGTTCTGTTCCAAATGTCTCAGGATCACCGTCAACGATTGCGTACTGATGTTGCCCAAATTCCGGCGTAAGCGGTTAAACCGCTGAGGACCGTCATGCAGTTCTCCAATCACGTGGACGGCCCGTTTCACGGCAACTATTTTCAAAACCTCGCCAATAACCTCCGTGCATACTTCATATTCTTCGTTATGTTCTGAATGCTCGCTCAAACCATCACCCGCCCTAACCTAAAGTAAGTTGGTCTATAATAAATGATCTTATCAATAAATATTGCCTACTGTTCTTGTTGGTTTAGAGTCATTATAATTTGGCACATAGCTGTTGATCAAGGTGCATTCTTGAATCGACACTCTGAATCGCGCGATTCTCTTCGAATAGCCATATATCCGGAAATGTGGTTATGCACAACAATATACAGTACGAGGAGACGATGAAATGTCGACCACGATTAAAGAAATCCGCGCGCCCTTATTCGCCATCATCATTGGCATGTTTATGGTCCTACTGAATATGACCGCCATGAATGTGGCGATTCCGAAACTAATGAACACCTTTCAAAGCCCACTATCTTTAATGCAATGGGCAACCACGGGTTATATACTGGCCGAGGCGGCCATTATTCCGGTAGCCGGCTGGCTGGCTGACCGCTTTGGCGGCAGGCGCATGTTCATTCTGGCAATCTCCATCTTTACGATCTGCTCTATTCTTTGCGCACTCTCAATTAACGCTGAGCAATTTATACTGTTTCGCATACTTCAAGGTTTAGGTGGAGGCATTGTCATGCCGATTGGTTATGCCATCGTCTTTCGGATCAGTCCTCCGGACAAGATTGGCACGGTGATGGGTTCATACCTGGGCGTTCCCATACTTATTGCGCCAGCCATCGGGCCCGTGTTTGCCGGGTGGTTGGTGGATTACGTAAGCTGGCCTTATCTATTCTGGGTGAATGTGCCTGTAGGCATCTTAGGAATATGCCTCGGGCTGCGATATCTGCCTAAGTTGGAGAGTCAGGCTCAAGCCAAGCTGGATAAACTCGGCATGATTTTCGGCCCTCTTGCTTTTGCAGCCCTCATCTACGGCGTGCACCAAGGGGGCGATGCCGGATGGGACTCCATGCAGACCATCATCGGCCTTGCAGTTGGCGTAGTGGCGCTTCTGCTATTTATTCTGGTTGAACTTCGCTCAAGCGAGCCGCTCCTCGAGCTGCGTGTATTCCGTTCGTGGTCTTTTACAAGCGCCATGTTGATTCTTTGGCTAACGGCCGTTACGTTTTATGGAAACTTCTTTCTCATTCCGGTTTACCTCCAGCAGGTGAAGGGATTTAATGCATTTGATACAGGGCTCCTCATGATTCCACAGGCCATTGCCTGCATCGTTCTCATGCAGATTGGCGGTAGGCTCTTTGACCGGATGAGCGTAAAGCCGCTGGTTATTATCGGTACGGCACTTCTGGGGCTAGGGGCCTTCCTGCTCTCTAGAGTTTCTTCGGGGAGCGGAATGGGAATGTTAATTGTCGCTATGACCTTAGCAGGCTCCGGCCATGCATTGTATGGCATGTCTTTGAATGCATTTGTTATGAAATCTGCACCGCAAGCGCTGATCAACCGCGTTACGTCCTTGAACAATGCTTCACAGCAAGTGATGGGCTCGTTTGCGGTGGCTGCCTTCTCAACCTTGTTGACAGCTCGTGTATCAGCTTCATCTCGTGCAATACCGCAAGTTGAAATCTGGGCAGATGCGTTCTCGTTCACCTTCCTTGTTGTAACGGCAGTGTCCATTGTTGGTGTTGTCATGGGGTTATTGATCCGTAAACCAACCGCTCTAACGGATGAAGCCATTGACCAACCAGATGCACGAGGCTTGGACTCCTGATTTTATAGTTGATTAGGTATAACGGCATTGCATCTGTTCTGCTATACTACGTTCAATGTAAACGTTTCCCATATTAAAGGAACGGAGGTGAACTTCATACAGTCCATCGTTTGATTTCCGAGTTCTCAGCCATATATTCTTCTGATTGGAGCTGATCAAACATTGAAATTCGTGAAACTGCTGCTTGGGATGGCTGCGCTCGCAACTGCGTTCCTGTTCCCGGTACAGGCTTTTGCCTACAGTAATCCATTTCATTTAACGGATTCCTGGCGTTGGAACAATAACGATTTCTACGGTGAGGGCGACCCTTACATCCTCAAATTCAACGGAACGTATTATCTGTATGTCAGTACGGTTGACCACCAGTCCGGCATCAAAGTGTGGTCTTCCCCCGATCTTGTCAATTGGGCCTACCGCGGTCTATGCGCAACAGATCCGATTACCAAAGCCGCTTATGCTCCTGAGGTATTCTATCATGTGGACGGAAATTTCTATATGTACACATCACCGGGAGGAGGAGGGCATTATGTGCTGAAAAGCGACAGTCCCCTCGGTCCGTTCGTTCCGGTTACTGGCAATGTGGGCATGGGGATTGACGGTTCTGTTTTCGTTGACGACAACGGACAGTGGACCTTTTATGCAACCGGGTCCAATCAGATCATGGCCTGGCCAATGAACAGCCCTACTTCCTTTGGTTCTGCGGTGTCGACCGGTCTCAGCATGAACGGCTGGACTGAGGGTCCTACCGTCCTTAAGCGCAATAACAAGTATTTCATGACCTATACCGGCAATCATGTATGGAGTACGGCATACCGGGTCGATTATGCTGTCAGCAACAACGCAACCCACGCATTCGTGCCCGCGTCCGGCCAGAATCCCGTTCTCCTTGAAACGGAAGGCCATCATGTCGGCCTTGGGCACAACTCCCTTGTGCGCGGACCTGATCTGGATTCGGACTATATGGTTTATCACAGCCATGCGCATGAAGGAAATTCGGTTTATCCGGGACGAAGGATGAATCTGGATCGAATCGTGTGGAACGGGGACCGAATGCTTGTGCTCGGACCGACGTCATCGGAGCAAACCAATCCGGAGCTGCCGTTGTTTGCAGATCGCTTTAACCGGACAACGATCGGAAACCAATGGATCAATGTTGGAGGAGGCACTTGGGGGATCTATAATCAGGAACTCATGTGGCAAGATACCATCGGCAATGCTTCTTGGTACCGTCAAGTAACGGCCAATGCTACGGAAGCCGATTATACGGCCGAGTTCCATACCAAACAGATGAAGCAAGGCTCTGGCAATACGCCTGTGTACGGCGTCGTATTTTCATATCAGGATGAATCCAACTACGGAACGGCCGTCCTGAACCGAAGCTTAAACCGGCTCGAAACCGACTTTGTCATTGGCGGCGTGAGTCAGGGATGGGAATATGCTTCCTTACCTTCGGGTTTCAATTATACGAAATGGCATCAGATCCGTGTGGAGAAAAAGGATTCCAGCTTCTCCATCTTTGTTGATGGCATGAAAAAGCAGACCCGGAACATCACCGGTCTGGCCGGAGGCAAGATCGGGTATGCCACGTCGAATGTCCATGCCGATTTCGGCTATGCTGCCTTTAGCAACAAAGTCGGTGGCAGCAGTGCATGGAATACCTATAAGCCCGTTGACGGCACCATCGAAGCCGTTCATTACATGCAGGGCGGCGAAGGAACAGCATACCATGATCTCAGTCAAGGGAACACGGGCGGCGCTTACCGGAATGAACATGTTGATATTCGATCTTCGGCGTCTGAAGGGAAATATGTCATCGGCTGGAACCAGCCGGGCGAATGGCTCAAATATCGTGTCAACGTTGCGGAGACCGGGTATTATGATCTGAGTCTGCGGGCAGCAACGACGTTCCCCAATACGCAGTTCCGTCTCTGGAATGGAGCCGAAGATCTTACCGGGCCCGTTCCTGTCCCCAGCACGGGAGATTGGGAGAACTGGCGGTTAACCAGCGGCAAGCGTATATATTTGACTGCCGGCCATCATGAATTGCGGCTTGAAACGGTCAGCGGGGAATACGATTTAAGCTCGCTCACCTTCTCGCGCGCGGACGCAGTCACCTCCATCAACGATGATTTCAATGACGGCAACGACAATGGATGGACTCGCTACGAGGGCGACTGGTCGGTTGTTAACGGAGAGTATGCAGGAACAGGGGCAGGCTCCTTTGGCAAAACGGTAATCGGCAGCAGCCTCTGGAGTGATTATTCGGTTGAGGCGGATATCAGGCGGCTGACATCAACGGGAGACGCGGGAATTGTTGTCCGTGTCAACAATCCGGCGAGCGGCAAGGCCTTTGTTAACAACCCGGATTATCTGCAGGGTTACTATGCTCATATCACTGCCCAGGGTGTGCATCTTGGCAAAATGAATTACGGTTACCAAGCGCTCGACTTTGCAGCCATGAGCCTGCCCGCCGATAGCTGGCATCATCTGAAGGTTGTCACTAGCGGAACCCATATTAAAATTTATGTAAATCATGGTGTATCTCCTGTTATCGACTATACGGATACCAGTATGAATCCATTTACCCACGGCAAAGTCGGACTCCGTGTAATGAACAGCAATGCCCGTTTTGATAATGTTAAGGTAAATCCTTAAGGCTTAAGGGTAAGGTCATCCATCAAGCGAGAAATCCCAAAGCGGAGATACGCCTGCCACGAAGGTACCTTTTCCCTTTATGCGGGTAACTACGCCCTCCTCGGCCAGACCAGCGAGCGCATTCCTGGTCGTGATGACACTGACATGAAACCGCATGGCCAGTTCTTTCTCGGACGGGATGCGGTCGCCCGGACGCAGATTGCCCTGCTGGATCTGTTCTCTGATTTTATATTGTATTTGCTGGTATAAAGGAAGCTCCTTCACGATAGATCATCCTCTCCTCAACATACTTAAATGAACACATGAGATTTTAAAACCCCGGCCAGGCTCCAATGCCTGGCCGGGATCATGTTTAGCTGTTTTACTCTCCGGAAGGCAGGGGAAGCAAGCTATGCTCAGATATTGGAAGCCCAAAATCGGGCAAGCCGTCCTCTTTCCAGCCGAAGCGTTGAATCCGCGTACTGCGTGGACCGCCAGCCGAACGCTGCTGCTCGGCTTCCGAGTAAGAATACGCATGGTAGACGATCCAATCTTCCGAACCGTCCGGTGAGACGGTGAAGCTGTTATGTCCGGGGGCGTACACGCCCTGAGCGGGATTCTTCGCAAACACTGGCCCTGCATGCTTGGTCCAGGCTGAAGCATCAAGCACATCATCCGTCTCCGAAATCGTAATCATCCCAAGACTATAATCATCGGACCAGGTCGCGCTTGCCGAGAATACGAGGAACAAGCGCCCATTCCGCTTCAAGAACACCGGTCCTTCGTTAATCGCCATCCCGCCTTGCTTCTCCCATGCTTCCGTAGGCGCCGATAGAAGCACATTCGGCCCCGTTAAGGTCCAGGGATTAACCATGCGGACCGCATAAATGGCCGAACCGTAGTCCGGGAAAAAACCGTATCCGGAATAGAAAAAATACAGCTCTCCCTCGTGCTGGAGCACGGTTCCATCCAATCCCGGATGCTCCGTGTTTATCACACCTCGAAATATCCACTCATCGTTCACCGGATCGTCGCCTATGAGCTCCAGAACGCATATTCTTCGCGTATCATCGCCGCCCCCATCGTTGGCCGTGTAATAGATGTACCATCGATCCTCAATGTAGTGAAGCTCCGGTGCCCATAAATGATAGGAATACGGCCCGTCCTGTTCGGGGGTCCATATCGTTGTCGGGTTTGCCGCAGCTAACCCGGTCATGGTATGGCTCCGCCAAAGGGCGATCCGGTCACCTAACGTCACCGTCAAATAATAATATCCATCCGTATGTTTGATGATCCAAGGGTCGGCACCATTAGGGAGTATCGGGTTCCTGAACGTTTGTTGAGTCAATTTGTTTTCCTCCTTCCAAACTTAAGAAAGATTGATCTCGCGAATGATATCCAGCGGAAACTTCGGTTTGCGCTCCTCTGTCAATAAACCGTTCATCTCTTGCTGCACGTCCGTTAGCTGTGTGTAACAATATCCTACAATATATTCCGTATCCTTGATCGCTTGGTGAATGCTGCGGAACCTCGAGAGGAATTCCTCCTCTGATGACTCCTGCTTGCCATAACCCCAGCCGGATTCCGATTGAAAGGCAATGCCCCCGAATTCGCTAACGATAATGGGCTGTCCTCCGTAATGGTATCCCTCTGCGTAAGCATACTTCCACTGGTTGAACGATCGTTCGTTATTCACGATCACATCTTTATCCGCATAACGCTTCTTGAATTGTTCCCCGGACTCAATATAATCGTGAAGTGTCAAAATATCGGACACGGTGTGCTCCCAGCCGTCATTCGTGATCACCGGACGGTTCGGATCGAATGACTTCGTCAAATGATAAATGGATTCGGTAAATTTCTGCTGCCTGCGGTCCTTGGCAATTTGCGCGATTCCCCACGATTCATTAAACGGAACCCAGGTAATAATGCTGGGGTGGTTATATTGCTGACGGACGATTTCCATCCATTCGTTGGTGAATTTCTGGATGGCATTGTCATTGAATTCAAAGGCAGCCGCCATCTCCGACCAGACAAGCAGCCCCTTTACATCACACCAGTACAAGAACCGGGCATCCTCTACTTTCATATGTTTGCGGACACCGTTATACCCCATTTCCAGAATTGCATCGATATCCTCAATGATGGCTTCCTCGGATGGCGGAGTGAGATGACTGTCAGACCAATAACCTTGGTCCAGCACGAGTCTTTGATAGATCGGAACGTTATTAAGCAGGACTCTGCCCTTCTCAATCGATATCTTCCTCATGCCGAAATAGGAATAGACGTGGTCGAGCTTCTCCTCCCCTTGATGCAGTATAAATTCAACATCGTATAAATTCGGATGAGCCGGAGACCACAGGCAGTGCTTCCACGGACCGTTGGCTTCGTGAACCAGATCGACGTCCAATTGGAGCCACGGACGATCAATCGTCAAACTCACTTTCTTAACTTGCTTCCCTTTCAAGCTGATAATCGTCTCCAGTCTGGTCTCCTTCGTCGTGAAATCACCCTTCACCTGGTATTCGAAACGCACGGAGCGCGTATCCATATTCGGTGTTATTTTGACAGAATCGACATGGACCGGTTCTACAACTTCCAGCCAGACCGACTGCCAAATCCCGGTTGTCTGGACGTAAAAACACTCGAAATTATGCTCAACCCACCTCTGCTTGCCTCGTGGCTGGGTTGCATCCATGCTGTCCTCCGCTTTCACCGTTAATTGATTGGCAGCACCAAAGGATATGTACGGGGTAATATCAAATGAAAATGCCGAGTATCCCCCTTGATGACTGCCAACGTAGGTACCGTTAATCCAGATTTTCGCCAAGTAGTCTACTCCTTGAAAATGCAGGACAACTCGCTTGCCCTCATCCTCCTGAGGGATATCAAGCGTTCGGTTATACCATATGAATGGATGGTGCTCCTCTCTGCCGATCCCGCTGGCCTTCGTCTCATAAGTAAAGGGCACCGTGATCTTCAATTCACCGCCAAAATCATCCTGCCACCGATCACGCTCACCTGTATTGTCATCGTCAAACCCGAAACTCCACTCCCCGTTCAGATTAACCCAATGTTCTCTCACGAATTGAGGTCGCGGATAATCTTTGCTATACATTTTTGTTGTCATGTTGTCTCCTGCTCCTTTGTCGCACGTTGGCTTGTGCTATGTTTATGTTGTTGGTATGCAGTTACTGCATTTCGATCGGTTCAACCGTTAGCGGCGAGAAGGTCCATCCCTTCGAGGAGGTACGCAGACCGACACGGCCGTTCAGGAAGGCGTTGGGGTCCAGCCAGCTCACAATCGGATCTTCACCGCCGTTGGCGTACACATGTATAGCGGCTCCTTCAAGTCTTACTTTAATCTCTGCTGGCTGATGTTCCTCCAGCTCAAGGAAGCCCGAAGCCATCTCCTCATTCACTTCATAGCTGATCCGCTTTAAGATCACCCTTCCATTACGAAAAGACAGCTCATAACCCATGAAGGAGTCCCTGACCTGGTCCGGAAAATCCGATTCGTTGGATGTTCTTAACAGCACGGACGCCTCCCCTGACGCTTCTTCAGTTGCGGTTAACTGAAAGCTCACTTCGTAATTGCTCCATCGCGGGTCCCCGCCGAACAACTTGCCCTCTTGGCCTTCCGACAGAAGCTCGGCCTGACCGTTTGCAAGGTTCCAGCTGCCGTATACGTCGGTGAATTCGACGTCATGACGTGGCGCTACTGGGGAAATTAAGCTGGACTCGATATAACGTATCGAGACATCTCCCTTTTTCCTCGTTAACGATAGCCATTGAGGCCCCTTACGCAGTTGAACCGACCCCAGGGGAATCTTCGTCCATTCGGAATCTTCGGAGAACCATGAAGGATCCAGCAGGATTTCCTTTCGTTCTCCCCCGGCATCCAGGACAAGCCTTGCACCGGCCGAAGCGTTCGATACCATCGCAGATAACAGATAACTGCCGTCTTCTTTTACATATACCGGAAACGTTAGTCCCTTGTGATCTTGAAGCACGGTTACCGCATAACTTCCGTCCGGTGTTTCCTTGTCACTGATTGCGTATTCGTTACGCTCAACTGAATCTTGGACACCATGTATGGCCTCCATCGTACCAGGCACCTGCTTCAGCACATCTTGGTCGCTGCTGCCGTTCGCTTCGTTTGAAAAGGCGGTATATCGCAGTTCCGGCTTCAGCGCGGGTGACCAGCTATATCCGATCCGTCCTGCCGTACCCTTCATTTCCTTATCGCTCAACAGAAGGATCCCATCCCAATAAACTCGGGTTCCATGGTCCCCTGATTCGATGCGCAGCGCGTGATGCTTGGTCATATCCATTCCGTTAGGGAGACTGACGGATTGAGTTATAACTTCTTGTCCCCCAGCTCTTTCAAACATTGACATGGACATATCCTTGCCATCCACGCGGATGCCTCGGTAATGATCTCCATCCTCATAGGAAAACAAAGCCTCGAAATCCGCATCTTCCGAACCGGCAGGGACGTTCTCATCCGTGAGCACAGCATTGAACTCGGCCGTAAACCTGTTGTCCGTGCTTAGGCTGCTGATCCATGCTGCTGATCCATTTACAAGCTTCTGATGTTCCCAGTGCTCGCCTTGCGGCTCCGGTCCTCCGAGCACATCATGAAAGACCGGAAGTGCTGGTGCTTGCACCGGTATCCCATGCGTAGGTCCTGCAACCGACATTTTGTCTCCATTAAAAATCAATCGGTCCATGTTTAACATCCGTACCGGCGGGCCTTCCGCCGAACGCCCCGCAAGATTGTGGTACACAATGTAGTAGGAATCCATGTCAGGTCCTAATACGGTTGCGCTGTGCCCCAGCCCGTTAAACTCATCGTTAGTCGAGATGATGATGGGGTTATTCTCCGGAATTGAGTAGATTCCGTTAGGCGAATCATGGGCAACCGCATAATTGACGCGGTATCCGCGGCTGAACACATGATTGCCTGTATACGTCATGTAATACCGGTCTTGACGCTTGATGATCATGGAGCCTTCCGTCCAGTGGCCTAAAGACGTATTCAGTTTAGAGCCAACGTCGATGGAATACGGGTCCTTCATGGTGCTTGCCATGATGCCGCCTGATGCGGCATAAGTGAAATACCACTTGGCATCATCGTCTATGAACACCGAGCCATCGATGCTCAGTCCCAAATTATCGGTTTCTATTTGGAATGGACCCGTCGGATTGTCGCTTCGCAGAACATAATGTCCCTTGCCACCAGGCGAGGTGTACATGTAGAATGATCCGTTCCAGTAGACTACCTCCGGTGCATAAGCTCCCTCGGTAAGCAGCTCTTCTGTAGCAAGTCCTTCATATTGCCAGCTCACAAGATCCTCGGAGCTCCATGCCTTAATGCCGACACGCCAGTCCTTTGTACTGCAATATAGATAATATCTTCCATTAAAACGCAGTACATAAGGGTCACCTATTCCATAATCCTCCCATTCCTGATCCAGCTTCATCGGGTTCAGATAGGTATGTTCCATTGTTATCTCCCCTCCGTATGCCTGCTTACCCTTGGTCGCATCCTGTATAACTGCAAGCGTAACGGCCACAGCCGCAACCGATGCCAACGAAATCCCTAACAGCCTCCACGGTTTCCGAAATCGTGTCATCGGTTATCCCTTAATGCCCGTAATGGCCAAGGATTCAATGAAGTAGCGCTGAGCCATGAAGAATACAATAACGACTGGCAGCAATGCCACGATGGAGGCAGCCATGAGCGACGGATAATTGGAGGTCGAGATGTAATTGGACTGCATACTTGCGATTAACACCTGAATAGTCTGCCTTTCCGGTGTGTGCAGATAAATCAAGGGGCCCATAAAATCGTTCCATATCCCCATAAATCCAAGGGCGGCCTGTGCAGCAATCGCCGGTTTCACGATGGGAAGCGCGACGGTCGTAAATGTCCGGAAATATCCGCAGCCATCTATTTTCGCCGCATCGATGAGGTCCGTCGGAATAGAGCCTTGCATAAATTGACGAAAGAAGAAGATCGTCACAATATTCCCGAAGAGACCAGGCACGATGAGCGGAAGCAGCGTATCCACCCACCCAAGCTCAGAGAAACCGATATATTGGGGGATCATGACCACGGAATATGGAATCATCATCGTGCCAAGCAGGGCCATGAAGATCCCTTCTTTGAAGGGAAAATCAAACTTGGAAAAGGCATAAGCCGCCATGGCTGCCACAAACAGACCTATTGTCAGTACCGTCACCACCACGATGGCACTGTTCATAAAACCATACAGGAGCGGGGCTTTGGCCCAGACATCCTTGTAATTCAGCCATGTCAGCGGATCGGGAATCCACTGCGGCGGTATATCAAAAACATGCTGCTGGCTCTTCAATGACGTTGACAACGTCCAGACTAGCGGTCCAAGCATGATGAAAGACCCCGCAAGCAGCAGGATATAGATCATCGAATGGATCAAACGGCGTTGTTTAACCATAATATCTAATTCCTCCTATATAAATGGCATGCGTCTATTCTTGGTAAACCCACCGCTTGGAGAAGCGGAACTGGAACAGCGTGATGATAAAAATGAGAATACCCAGCACCCATGCCACCGCGCTTGCGTAGCCCATATTGAAATATTTAAAGGCTTCCTGGAAGATGTAATACACGATGGTCGCTCCGCTGTATTCAGGCCCTCCATCTGCTGCCAGAATGTACATCTGGCTGAAGGATTGGAAGGTGCCTATGATGCCCATCACAACGACATAGAAGTGAATCGGCGACAGCAGCGGAAGCGTAATATGCTTGAATTGGTGCCAGCGTGAAGCCCCATCAACCTGAGCCGCTTCATAATAACTTGAGGGTATCCCTTGCAATCCTGCAAGATACAGCACCATAGTGCCGCCAACGCCGCCCCATAAACCCATCAGGATGAATGACGGTTTTACCCAGTTCGGGTCTCCGAGCCAGTTCGGACCCTGCACCCCGAATACATTCCAGATAAACTCATTGATAATGCCGTAATCGTAATTAAGAAGCCACTGCCAGAGTAATGAAACGGCAATAATAGGGGATATCACCGGAATGTAATAAATGGTACGAAAGAATGAAATACCCTTTAGCGGCCGATTCATCATGATCGCCAGGATCAGAGCTATGATCATGCCGAGCGGAATACCGAGCAGCAGATAGAACGTGTTATAAAGCGACTTGTAGAATTTCTCGTCCGCAAACATGTACTGAAAATTGTCCGTACCCGTGAACTTGGCGGGCGTGAACATATCCCATGACATGAAGCTTAATCCAAACGATGTCAGAAGCGGTGCCAAGCCGAATATCAAGAAACCCAATATCGGCGGTGTGACAAACAGCAGTGACCATATGATTTCTTTGCGCCGATATCCCGGGGTTGTATTCTTCATCAATTTTTCCTCCCTGGCTGCAGCGGGAAAAAGCAAAGACGCTGCAAGCCGGGTTCCCCCGTCGTCTTCGCCTCTCCACCGCAGCATGTGCTGCCCTGCCTACTTATTGCTTTCGTCGTAAAGCTTCTGCAGCTTCGGCTGCTCCTCTTTGACAAATTCAGCTGCGGATTTCTTGCCTGTCCACACTTGACTGGCATCCTGCCAGAACGTATCCAGCCATTTGGTGTTTTTGGAGGTAACCTCAACTGGCGGACGTCCATAATCTTCGATGATATCGAGGAATACCTGACGAGTCTGCGGGGCCTTCTCCATGTCCAGGAATTCGCCCTTTGCCATATCCATCAAATTCGGAACCGCTTGACCCAGCATGTAATTTTCTTTTTGCGATTCCGGATCCAGGCTCAAGTACGCTGCCAGGGCAAATGAATCTTCAGGATATTCCGTTTTCTTTGATACAACGAATCCAAGCGAACCCAGCCACGTTGCGGTTTTGCCCGTATTTGGACTTGCCGGCCATGCGGCGATGTCCCACTCAAACGGCAGATCCCAGAAACCAGGCTGATCCCACGGACCCATTGGGAACATGGCCACTTTACCGGCAACGAAGCGAGCATAGGCGTTCTGGGCCTTCTCATCGTCCGGTGACGGACTGACTTTATGTACCAGGCTCAAATCGGCTACAAATTGCATCGCTTCTGCGAATTCAGGCGTATCAATTGTAATCTTGCCGGTAGCGGGATCGAGCCAGTCGGCTCCATTGGCCCACACCGCGGATTCGGTAGAGTAGCCCGCAACACCGAACGTATCGATCTTTCCGCGCTCATTCACAACGGTGATGGCTTTTGCATCTGCGACCATGTCATCCCATGTGTATTCGCCAGCCTTGGCGCTAGGGTATGGAAGGCCCGCTTTATCAAACAACGCTTTATTGTAAGCAAATGCCCACGGACCTACGTCTTTAGGCAATCCGTACAAATCTCCGGAACCCACATTGCTTCCATCGTAACGATAACGATCGAGTCCCTGCTTCCACACATTGTCGGGGTTCACGTCGCTGCTGGAGTTGAGCTGGGATTCAAGATTTAACAGAACATCACTGGAGACCAGCTTATTGAAGTGGGCTCCTCCGGCATAAAAAACATCCGGTGTCTTGTTCGCCGCAATCAATGTATCCAGCTTCTGGTAATATTCCGCAGGCGGAACGACAGTATATTTCACTTTCTTGTTCGGATTCTTTTTCATATAGGAGTCAATCAGCTTCTGGAATACGGCTTTCTCGGTATCGCCTCCCCATCCCATGAATTCAATCTGGGATTTTGCGTTTTCACTCGTTTCTCCCGTCCCACCATCCGATTTCGGGTCCTCCGGTGCAGCGGTATTATTGCTGGAACCACAACCTGATAGTACAAGCATGAAACTTAACACCATTGTCAATGAAAGCTGAACCCACTTTCCTTTCCAAGCCATAATGGATGCTTCCCCCTTCGATTGATTTGCTGATAAACAAACTACTGCTCAAAACAGCGCTTCCATGAGTACATCTGGAGCCATGAACTAGTTTTCTCTGCCCATGTTCCCAACTCTTCAATACTCATTCGTTTGTTTTATTACAATTAATTTGTTTATAAACAGAATAATATACGGTTATTAAATGTTTTGTCAACGCTTTCTTTCGAAATTATTGTTTTATTCAATAAAAAAAGTTTCAGAATGTTTTGTATTACAAAACATCTGAAACCTTAACGTTTAATATGGATCAATCATACTGCAGCTTCATCACAATGCCCTGCGCGTAATCTCCAAATCCTTTTCCGAACAAATTGATACCGCCCTGATGCTTCGCATCGGGCTTGATCCCGATCCGAAACGTAATAAACGGCTTTTCCTCCAGATGAAGATCCCGAAGGGTAACATCCGAGCATTTCTCTTTATCCACCATGCTTCGGTTCAGATCGGTAGACCAGGTTTTCAGCAGACCGTGCTGTGTGCTGTTGTCATACCACCATGAAGGATTAAGCTTGCCGCGGTAATCGCCGAAATCTCCTGGCGAAATCCATGACCCCACCTCTATGTCGTTAATCCACACCGTAATTTCCGATGGCCAATCATTATTGAAGTTTGGCGCCTCGGAGCATATCTCGAGGGAGAATTCCAGTGACTGGATCTGTGCTCCTGCTGGAAGCTTTCGGGGAAACCGATATTCGATCCAGCCTTTACGGAACCATATGATCTCTGCGGTTCTGCTCTCTGGAAGATAGAAATTAACCGGATCGTCCTCTTGAAAAACCATCCCTGTCGCATTGGCCATTCCACAGGTAGGAACGATATCAAAATTAATGAAATGACCAATGGGCATTTCGATTTCCTCAACCTTGCTTGTATTTTGGTCATAGGCCTTGGGGTTCAAAATCATGCGTACATCGTCAAAATTTCGGCTGCACACCTTCATGGCCCCTCTTGTCGCAGGCTGAAGCTCTGTGACGATTAATTCGGCTTCTTCCAATACTTTGACGTTGTTTGCCGCTGTCGATACGGGAATATCAAGCTGTTCCGCGATTTCCAAGATATTAAGATTAGCTTTGGCCAGCAGCAGCTTAATAATGCCTATTCTGGTCTGCGTGCTGAGTGCATGAGCCACTTTTACCAATCGGTCAGAATCATTAATGGACAGTTCCAGCAATGTACAGTCACCTTCTCGTCATATTTCTTTATCTTACAATAATATAAACAACATCATGCGTATTTGTCCAGTTTTTTTGTAATAAAACAATGATACCATAATACTAGAACGCAAAAAGAAGCTTTCACTCCTCACCGTTTAGATTTCCATCTAAAACAAGAGAAATATGAAAGCTCCTATACATGCCAGTAACGTTGAACAGCTTGGTATGCAGTTCTAAGAAACGAAAATTCCGTCTGACTACGATACTCCTGCCCTGCTCAGCTTGCGTTAGCTTTTCAGTCCCCGTCATCCTTAGCTTAAGATCATTTCTTTCGCTTCCCGATCAGAGGAAATTCGCCAATTCGAAGCCTGGCGCTTCCATACGGAACTAACTCTAATTCCGTAATGGGCTGTCCATCCGTATTCGGATGCAGCGGTGGAGTTCCTGCGTTGTTGCCTTCCATTTTCCAATCCCGGATTAACTGTCCCTGCGCCTTCACCCTGATCGGTGACTCTGAAGCCAAGAACGGCTGCCGAGCCATATCCTGCTCCAGCACCTCGAATGACGTATCGGCAATCAAACCATATTTCCATGGCGATGCAGGATATATCTCCCAATCGTGAAACATATCCCGCTGCTGGATCATCTGCCAGTTCTCCTTCACAGGCAGCACATAAACCAGCGGCCCCCTTTCGATGCTTGCAGCGTACATGCTCCGCGACGAGGTTCTCACTTCCATCGGCAGGTGAATGTCCAGGCGGTCACCGCTCTGCCAGTTCTGAACGAGCCTTGCATAACCGGATGTAACCTGGAACTCCAATTTGTGCCCGTTCAGCGTAATGACGGGATGATCGCACCATGCCGGGATACGCAAGGAGAGAGGAAACGATTCCGGTCGTTCCAATGACAGCTTGATCTGGACGCGATCCTTAAACGGATATTCTCCCCTTACCTCTACAACTACGGCAACCCCTTGACCTACCGTTGTTCTCACGGTGCATGGCGCGTAGGATACGGCTGCAAGCCCCTCCTCCCGATCCTTCATCCAGAGATGTGAAGTCAGCTTGGGCCAGCCCTGGTGCATGTTGGCCGTGCAGCATCCGAAGTTCGGCTCCAATCCGAACAGGTTGGCATCCGGACCATTGCTCCATGGCCGCGGAGCGACGTTGCACACCATCTGATTGACCTGCTGGTCATACTGATGGGATGTCCAATCCGGAGAGATTGCGGCAGGCAGCGCATTAAAGGCAACCTTCTCCAGAATGTCCCCAAAGCGTCCGTCTCCGAAAATACGCGTCAACTGCTCCATAGAGAACATATACTCCACGACGGCACACAATTCCACGCCCTGACTCGGATGGGTACCGGACAACCATTCATCTCCCGAGAACATGCCGTGCGCTTGACCATGATAATTCATCAACGAGTCGATGCCTCGCAGCACGCTTTCCCGCTCTTTGACGTTGCCGTTTAATTCAAACAGCACGCCCGGCGTTTTGATTCCCATGGCTACGTTGACAACATGGGTCGTCCAATCCCACTCCTCAACCTTTCGCCAGAATGGGAAATCATGAAAGATATCGCTCCAGTCCGTCGTTTGTCCGGCAACGATATCGGCAAGCTCTAACAGGAAGGATAACGACGTGCGTTTATACAACCAGACAATGCACAGCAGCATTTCCGCGCCTCTTGTCTGAGCCCAGCCCCGAAGCGGCTGTTCCTTAATAACTGAATGGACATAAGCAAAAAATTTCGTGAGAAACGGGATGATTCGTTCATCCCCTGTTGCTTCTTCATGCTGCATCATCACTTTCAGCATAATCATGTAATGCCACCAGTCCTGCTCCTTGTCGATATCCTGATTTACCGATGTAATACGCGCCGGACCGAACATGCCATTCTCCTGCTGGCTGGCAAGCGACCACTCGACCCAGCGGTTCGATTTGGCAATTAACGACTCGTCTTCAAGCAAATAAGCTAAAGGAAGCAACCCATCCACATAATACGGTCCCCGTTCCCAGCTCTCCCCCTGTCCACCCAGCCAGCCATTGTCAGCCCCAACGTCTTTCCACTGTTCCTCCAAATGTCCGGTAAGCCCGTTTGCCTGAATCTCAAGCTGATCCTTAAGCCAGCCAGCCGGCTTTATGGCTCCTAATGGGAGGTTGCTAAACGCAGTCTCATGCAGCATTCACTTCCACGCTCCTTGTTTCTGTCTTGTAGGTGTACACTCTGATAGAAATATATCATGTCATCAGACGGTGCCCTATACACAGAAGCAACCTGTTTTTATCCAATTACAACATCATGCGTCTTATTGAATTCTGATCAGAAAAGAGTTTATTATGGAGAAAAAGTTTGTATGACAGGAGGTCAGACAAGCATATGCTCTTCCAATTCACGGCACCGCCGCTGCCTCACTATATTATTTGTGGAGAAGATACCTATCAGGAAGGAGACCAGCATCCGAATCGGTTTAATATCGGTGTCTTTGATCTGATTCTGGTTACAAGAGGCGTTTTATATCTGGAGGAGTCTGGCGCTCCGTATCGCGTTTCCGCAGGCTGTTACCTGATTCTGAGACCGGATGCCGCGCATCGCACCTTTTTGCCATGCCAAGAGGAGACGCATTTTTATTGGCTGCATTTCCAGACGCTCGGCCAGTGGATCGAAGCAGAGGAAATAACCCCATTTGCCTTATCGCAATCGGAGCAGCCATATGTACATATCGAGAACTTCACCTTCTATATACCGAAATACGGACAGTTATCATCGGGAGAGCAGGCCGAGCTGTTCATCGAACAATTGCAGCTGCTGGAGCAATCCCTTTCTTCCGCAGCGCGTTGGAAGCAGCAGCAGGTATTGCAGGAGCTTCTACTGCTGCTTCAAGCTGAAGAACAAGGAATTCAGAAGAGACAGAACCCTCATTATGTCATTGCCGAGAGAACGGCCAACTATCTCAGGAAACACTACAACGAACCCATGAGTTACGGGAGGTTATCTGATGCCATGCACTTTCACCAGAACTACCTTTCCATATGCATGAAAAAGACGTTTGGCTGCACTCCCCTGGAATTTCTTACACGGCATCGAATCGAACAAGCCAAACAAATGCTGATTCATACCAATGATCCCATTGGGCATATTGCCGAAGAATCCGGGTTCGGCTCGTTTCCTTATTTTATACGATGCTTTTCCCGTTATACTGGCCTCAAACCCAAATCCTTCAGGCAAAAATACCGTTCACCATGAGCTTATCGTTCCATTGCCCTGGCCTAGAACACACTACGGACCAAGCCCCCATCTACTCGGAGTGCTGAACCGTTGATGGCCGAGGACTTGGGGCTGCTGAGATAGGTAACAAAATCCGCAATCTCCTCGGGTCGAATCAATCGCTGAATAATGGACGTCGGCCGGTTTTCCTTCATAAATCGCAGCTCGGCTTCTTCGATGGTGAGCTTCTCATCAGGGTACAGAGTATTCAGCATCGTCTCCACACCTTCGGTCAGGGTGGATCCGGGCATGACGGTATTCACCGTTACGCGTGTGCCTGTTGTCAGCTCGGCCAAACTCCGGGAGAGGGACAGCTGCATCGTTTTGGTTGCACTGTAATGTGCCATCTCTTGCGATGGCATGACGGCAGCTTCACTTGCGATAAAGATGATTCGGCCTTCATTGCGACTTAGCATGTTTTTCAGATAATGCCGCGTTAACCGAACACCACTCATAATATTCGTCTCAAAGAACCTGAACCAATCCGCATCCGAAATATCAAAAAATTCAGCAGGCTCAAAGATCCCCAGATTGTTAACCAAAATATCAAGCACCGGAGCTGCTTCCCTAACCTGATGGCATCCCTCCTCCGTGCCAAGATCCGCAACGACAAAACGCACCTCGGCATCCGGGTGCTTCGAGTGAATATCATGGATCGTCTGTTTCACCTTATCCTCATGTCTGCCATTAATAATGACCGATGCTCCCTCAGCTGCAAGAGCCATGGCAATAGCTTTGCCAATGCCGGACGTCGAGCCTGTTACCAATGCGATTTTGCCTTGTAGATCCAGATTCATCATTTCTCGCTCCTTCTTAGGCTATGTAGAAAATGGACTCTCCTTGTTTCCGAAGTGCAGCTGGAAATGAAGGAGAGCCGTAATATTTATTACACTTATATTGTTACCTCAAACGGATTTCTTAAAAGTCAAAATCGTCCGGGTCGGGACCAACTCTGAGGTCCTGATTCAAACTGTCGATACGCTGCATATCCTCATCAGACAACTTAAAATCGAAGATAGCCGCATTCTCTATAATCCGGTGTTCCTTGGTTGATTTTGGAATGGTAATCACGCCGTTCTGCAGATCCCAACGCAGAATAATCTGGGCAATGGATTTATGATGCTTCGCGGCAATGCCTTGAAGATCCTCCTGATCCAGCAGCTGGCCCTGCATCAAGGGAGACCAGGCCTCGAACTGAATTCCGTTCGCTTGGCAGTACTGCTGCAGCTCCTTTTGCGTCAACCGCGGGTGATATTCCACCTGGTTCACCATCGGTTTGATTTCAGTTTCCTTCATTAACTGCTCCAGATGATGGATGTGGAAATTGCTCACGCCAATGGCTTTTACCCGGCCTTGCTTGTACAGCGTTTCTAGCGCTGTCCACGCTTCTACATATTTCCCTTCAACCGGCCAATGTATGAGATACAGGTCCAAATATTCCAATCCCAGCTTCTGGATACTTGCTTCATAAGCCTTTAGTGTCGATTCATACCCCAGGTCAGCATTCCACACTTTAGATGTAACAAACAGATCTTCTCGCTGGATTCCCGCGGCTTCCAGACCCTCACGTATTCCCTGTCCAACGCCTTCTTCATTTTCGTATATGGCTGCCGTATCCACGCTGCGATAGCCGTGCTGGATTGCCGTGCGAACCGCATTTACCAATTCCGGTCCTTCTTCTACTTTAAAGACACCAAGTCCAAACCATGGCATATTAACGCCATTAGATAAAGTGGTTGTATCCTGTAAGTTTTTTGCTGTCATGTTGGTAAAACCTCCGATTATTTGTGAGAATGTTAGAAAGCTTCCCTTCTTACTTACAATTAATTGATCAAGCTGCTTGGTCTCGATGCCCTTGCTGATCCTTCCGTTCCAGCTTCAAACTCCAACCGGTGAGCACAACAGCGCCCAGCACCATCAATGCGCCGATCCAGGCTGTATGAATCATGCCAAGTGAATCCGTAATCAAGCCGCCCATAAAAGCCCCGATTGCAATACCAGCATTGAAGGCGGCAATATTCATCGCGGAAGCCATATCGACAGCCCGGGGAGCAAACCGCTCAGCCAACATCACGACATAAACCTGAAGCCCTGGCACATTCATAAATGCAAGAAAACCCATGAGAATAATCGTGATTAGACCGGCGACTTTGAATGGTGCAGTAAACAGCAGAATGAACAGCACCACCGCTTGAGCGATAAACATATAGAGCAGGGCTTTAAGCGGGTTTCGGTTTGCTGCCTTCCCGCCGATAACATTACCAATTGCAATGGCAATTCCGTATACAAGCAGGATGACCGCCACCGTGCTTTCCTTGAAACCTGTTACATCCTGAAGCAATGGAGACAAATAAGTGAAGACAACGAAAGTACCTCCATAACCCAATGCAGTGATCAAGAGCATAAGAAGCAGTCTGCCGTTTGTCAACAATTTAGCCTGATCACGGAATGTAGTGCGCTCTCCCTTGGGCAAATCCGCAGGGACTAGAATGCTGTTGGCAATGAAGGCGATAACACCAACTACAATAATTGCCACAAAAGCAAGCCTCCAGCCCAACTGCTGACCGATAAATGTTCCAAGCGGAACACCCGTAACCGTAGCTACCGTAAGCCCCGTAAACATAATGGAGATGGCGGAGGCTCTGCGATTCTCAGGTACGACGCTTGCTGCAATGATCGAGCCGATGGACATAAATACGCCATGCGAAAAGGCCGAAAGCACGCGGGCGGCAAGTAGAATGCCAATCGAAGTTGCACTGGCAGCCACGCTGTTACCGATGATAAAAATAATCATAATCCAGAGCAGCAGCGCTTTTCTGGGCATCCTGGATGTAAGTGACGTAAGAATCGGTGCGCCGAAGGTAACGCCCAGCGCGTACATCGAAACGGTTAAACCGGCGGTTGTCACCGAAATATTCATATCCTCTGCAATAAGAGGAAGCAGTCCCACGCTTATAAACTCTGTAGTGCCGATAGCAAAAGCACTGACCGCAAGGGCCAACAGTGCAAACAAACTTCTCTTTTTGTTAACGATCATGATGTTAATAGTTCCCCCTATCAAGTGTATAACTTGTATTTTGTGAAAATATTCTGTATGGTGTAATCCAGCTGGCAAATGCTATTATGATTGATATCATCTTTTGTGTGAAGAACGTACTTTTTAGTAAGGTAGGTACCACAGAGTACCCTAGGTACTTATTGGTGCCTATAAATTAAGGAGGATGTATATGCAAGCAAAGAAATACAACATAGCAGTAGAGGCAACCTTGGAGGTTATCGGAGGTAAGTGGAAATGCGTGATCCTGTGTCATCTGACCCACGGCCGCAAACGAACGAATTGAAGCGGCTCATGCCTCATATCACGCAGAAAATGCTCACTCAGCAGCTGCGGGAGCTTGAAGATGACGGCGTGATCAATCGGATTATCCATAACCAGGTACCACCGAAAGTGGAATATGAGCTGAGTGAGTACGGTATGAGTCTGTGCGGAATTCTGGACATGCTCTGTGCATGGGGGGAAAGGCATATTACAAAAGTATACGGAGACAAGTTCAGTGTGCTTGAGGATAGCATACTGAACGACAAACTGAAGACAGGCAATGCACCATTAGATGTACTTTAGACTTATATCAAGCGGACCTGCTCCCTTCTGTAGTCCCGGATTAGGATTCAGATGATGCTATGGACGCGATCCAATGCCAAAAGGGCGAAGTCAGATATCACTGACTTTGCCCTTTTTTAAGTTACTCTATATGTTCACCGCGGTCAAAGACGGTCTATCTTGTCCATTCACCAAATGTTGAATTCGTCCGCACTACTGCCATTTAATCTCCAGATGTACCCATCCCAAATTTCATCTCATTCGTCACGCGAATCATTCATACGCCACGTTTTTTATTTCGCGTTTTCCTTCTCTTTTTTGGCAACGATCATATCCGTCACTTCTTGTGCTTGAGCCAGGACAGCTATGGGGTCATACGGCCAGAATCGTTTGGCGTCCAAATAGAACACGCGATCTTGCTTGACAGCCTCAAGGGAGCTCCATACCTTGTCATCCTTGTCTAAAGTACCACCTTTCGACTCATCCAGGAATATGTAATCGCCAGCATAATCTTTAAGGACTTCCATTGAAACCTCCTTAAAGGTTTCCCCTGTGTCGATTAATTCCGTTTTAATGCGTTCGGGCGGGGTTAATTTCAGCTCCTTGAAAATCGCCAAACCTCCACGATAGATGCCGTCACCATACAGATAAAACCCTTTTCCGAAGGCACCGAAAATCGATACCGTTTCTCCCTCTGCCATAACAGCGTTCATGCGGATCCGAAGCTCTCCGATCTTCTCATCAAAGCTGGCGAGCCATTTCGTTGCTTCTTCTTCCTTGCCCAGCATGGCCCCAAAGCCCTCGACTTCCTCATGTACGCTTCGGTAGGTCTCATATGGAATAATAACCGTTGGCGCAATTTTGGATAACTGCTCGTATATTTCGGGTTCCGAGTTAGCGCTTATGATTAAATCCGGGCTTAATTCCAGAATCTTCTCCGTCGTGCTCTCTCCTGTGCTCTCAATTCCTTCAATCAAGTCTTGAATATGCACGTTGCCGAGATCCCTTTCGGTCGCACCTACCGGCTTCTCACCAAGCAGCAGTAACGTAGGCAAGTAAGCATCGACCACAATTCGCTTAGGTTCAGCCGGGATCTCTATTTCTCCATGAATCGTCTCTATTACTCTAGTTGCTGGTGCTGAAGCTTCGCTCTTCTGATTTTCCGCGCCGACCGCAGTTTCCCCGGCAAATCCGGCACTGCTCGTGGTATTCTCTGTCCCGCTACAAGCTGTAATCCATAAAGAACATAGTACGAACATATATAAAAGCACTCGGAATTTCGTCTTGTACATAATATGAATCCTCCAGAATGGTTAATGAGTTCTATTAAGCGCCAAACTGTGCACGATGCAATCGGCTGTATAGGCCACGGGCCTCGAGCAGTTCCTCATGCATGCCTTGTTCTGCAATCCCCTGATCTGCCACTACTACAATCCGGTCTGCATTCTTGATGGTTGCCAGCCTGTGAGCGATCACCAGCGTTGTGCGGCCCTCGGAGAGCTCGGCAAGTGCTTGCTGAATCGCAGCTTCGGTCTCCGCATCCAGGGCGGACGTTGCTTCATCCAGGATCAGAATCGGCGGGTTCTTCAAGAACATCCGCGCAATCGACAGACGCTGCTTCTGTCCACCGGACAGTTTAACGCCTCTCTCGCCTATCAACGTATCAAGCCCCTCCGGAAGCGACGCGACCAAATCCTCAAGCTGAGCACGACGGACGGCTTGCATGATTTCGCTATCTGCAGCGCCCAGTTTGCCATAGGCAATATTTTCACGGATGCTGCCATCGAACAGGAACACATCCTGCTGCACAATGCCGATATGGGAACGAAGGGATTGCAGCGTCATTTTTCGTATATCCATCCCGTCAATCGTAATCCGGCCCGCCTCTGTATCATAGAAGCGAGGCAGCAAGGAACACAGCGTCGTTTTGCCTGCTCCAGACGGACCCACAAGGGCAATCGTTTCTCCTGCTCGAATGGACAGATTCACATCCTGAAGCACTTTATCCTTGTTCTCATACCCGAATGAAACCCCGTGGAATGCAATATCTCCCCGCAGATGCTGGACCGGCTTTGCATCCGGCGAATCCGCAACATCCGGCTCGGTCTCAAGCTGCTCCAAATATCGCTTGAAGCCGGCAATTCCTTTTGGATACATCTCAATGACCGCATTGATCTGTTTGATCGGACCTAAGAATACGTTGGACAGCATCACAAACGCTATAAATTCTCCGTTGGTCATCCGTCCTTGGATCACGAACCAGGTACCGCACACCAGAACGAACAAGGAAATGAATTTCATCAGGATAAAACTGATCGAAGAGTTCCAAGCCATAATACGATAGGCAATCAGCTTGGTCACACGGAAGCGGTTGTTGTTTTCAGCGAAACGTGCGATTTCATGATTCTCATTCGAGAAAGCTTGAACCACGCGAATGCCACTGACATTGTTCTCCACCCGCGCATTATAATCGGCGATATCTGAGAACATCCGCTTGAACGCCGCCGACATTTTGCTGCTGAAATACAGGGATAAATAAATCATCAATGGCACAATGACAAACGTCATCACCGCCAGCTGCCAGTTAATACTGAGCATGATGCCCAGCGCTCCGGCAAGCGTCATAACGGCTATAAACAGGTCCTCTGGACCGTGGTGAGCGATTTCCCCGATATCCATCAGGTCATTGGTCATTCGCGAAACCAGATGCCCTGTTTTGTTGTTGTCAAAAAAACGAAAAGATTGCTTCTGAACGCGGTCAAACAGCTTCTTGCGCATGTCCGTCTCAATGTTGATCCCCAGCTTATGCCCCCAATAGGTAACTACATAATGCAAGAAAGAGCTGATGACATAAATGCCCAGAAGACCCAGGCAAGCATATAGAATCCACTTCCAATTACTGCTCGGGAGCAAATCGTCGATGACCCGGTTCACGGCAAGAGGGAATATCAATTCCAACAATGCTGCAAAAATGGCACAGCAAAAATCAAGGATAAACAGGCCCTTGTAGGGCTTGTAATAAGAAAAAAATTGGCGCAGCATAAGGACCTCCTTAATCCGTATTTCCGTTCATTGTGAGCAAGTCCATTTTTTTAGCAAAACGCACTTGGTCCTGCAGCACACCTCGGTTTTTAGCCTTTCGACCTGGACAACAGGTACAGGAAATAGGGAGCTCCGATCACCGCAACAACGATCCCCGTCGGAATCTCTGACGGTTGAATGATCCAGCGGCCCAGGGTATCCGCCGTTATGACGAGCAATGCCCCCACCAATGCCGTTATCGGCAGCAGCATCTGATGTTTTGCACCCACCAGTTTCCTTGCTAAATGGGGTGCTATGAGCCCGACAAATCCGATCCCTCCACTTACAGCGACACAAGAGGCCGCCAAACCAACTGCCGCAGCCAGCAGCTTCAGCTGCTCCCTGGTTACGGAAGCACCGAGTCCGGTCGCCATCGACTCCCCGAGATTAAGAACATTCATCACCTGTGCTTTGTACATGACATAAGGCAAAAGCACAACAATCCATGGAAGCAGGGCAAACACAAACTTCCAGCTTGACCCCCAGATGCTTCCGGCAAGCCAAGTTGCAACAAATTGATATTTTTCCGGACTTAGCTTGAGGGTCAACACGATCATCGCCGCGCTGATCCCTGCCGCCACAGCAATTCCCGTCAACAGAAGTCCGGTTGGCTTGAAACCCTCATTCTTTTTGTAAGCCAGTACGCAGATTATAGCAGCGGTTAAGCCAGCACCTATCAGCGCCAGAACCGGCAGCAGATATATCGGGGCCGATGTCGTGCTTGGGAAGAATGAAATGAACAGCATCACCATCAAGCCGGCACCCGCATTGATGCCTAAGATCCCGGGATCAGCCAGCTCATTTCGGGATATTCCCTGCATAATGCAGCCAGAAATCGCTAACCCTGCACCAATGAGCAGAGAAATCACAATGCGCGGCAAGCGGAATTCGAATAGAACCAGATTCTGCTTGTCTGTGCCGCTGCCAAACAATGTTTTTATTACCTCAAGGGGGGATAGACGGATAACTCCCGTGTTCATACTGATGAGAAAAACGAGAACGATGAATATCCCAAGTACAGACAGGACCACCATCTTGCGCTTCCTGTCTTTTCGCTCGTGGATGTCATTTGTTATTGCCTCCATTTACAGTCCCCTCCTTTCTTTACGCGCCAGGTAGAGGAAGAAAGGTACCCCGATCAGCGCAACAACCGCGCCCACAGGTGTCTCATAAGGAGGATTCACCATTCTTGCTGCAAGGTCCGCAAGGACAACAAGCAAACTTCCCAGTACTGCCGAGCAAGGGATGATCAGACGATAATCCACACCTACCAGCTTGCGGGTTACGTGTGGAATAATAAGACCGACAAACCCTACCGCACCAACGACCGAGACCGCAGCCCCTGCCAGCACAAGGACAATGACCGTCCCCGCTAATTTCACCAGACCCGTTCGTTGTCCGAGTCCTTTCGCAATGTCATCTCCAAGACTGAGCATTGTAATGGAACGCGACAAGGCAATCGCGCCCAGAATAGCAGCTCCGATCCACGGCAGCATAATCTTCAGGTGAATCCACTTAATTCCCGCCGCACCGCCGGCATACCAGAAGGCCATATCCTGTCCGACCTGAAAATATAATGCTATGCCTTCACTGAGCGCACTTAACAAAGCGCTTAGCGCAGCACCTGCCAGTACGAGGCGAACCGGTGTCAAACCCCCTTTTGCCATGGAGCTAACCCCATACACAAGTACTGCCCCGAGCCCAGCGCCAAGGAATGAGAACAGAATCAGATACATGTACGGTAAACCCGGGAAAAATGAAAAGCAGATGGCAATGACAAAGCCCGCTCCCGCATTTAATCCGAGCAAACCCGAGTCGGCGAGCGGATTCCGGGTCATCCCCTGCATGATCGCGCCAGATACCGCGAAACAGGCACCAACCATCGCCCCGCCGAGCACCCTCGGCAGACGCAGCTCCTGTATAATCTGATGCTCAGTCACAGACGGATTAAAGAAGAACACCGCTTCCCATACGCTCCTCAAATCTATCTCGGCTGCGCCCAGCGATATGGATACGGCGATCCCAAGAACAAGTGCTGCCACACCACTAATAAGAATAAAGGTTGCTGCCCATGGCCGCCTTTGGAGGTTGACGCTGGTCTTGGAATCTGTAAGACTTGTATTCGAAGTGTTTGCTGACATCGTTTACCCCTCAATATTTTGATATTGATTATCATTATCATCTGTAACTATAAAATAGAGCCTGTTCTTTCGTCCATGGACATCTTGAATTTCTCACCTGAAAAAAGTCCATGCCCAAGTCAAGCATTTTCTTCCAAAAAAAGCCCGCTTTCTGGTCATACCCCTGTCAAGTAGACAGGTGAAAAAGACTAAGCAGCCAGCGCGTGTCGGTACTCAATCGGCGCGCGCTGTTTAAGTTTTGCCTGAAAACGCTGGTAGTTGTAAAAGTAGATATAATCTTCAACGGCTTGATGTAACTCTTCTTCTGATTTACACTGAAGGAGGTACAACTTTTCTGTTTTGAGATGCGAAAAAAAGGATTCGATGCATGCATTATCTAGGCAGGTTGCTTTGCGAGAGTGGCTGCCTTTAATGCTGAATTCTTCTAACCGTGTGTTGTACGCCTGAGACGTGTATTGGAAGCCCTGATCCGAATGGAGCACGGCTTCTGAGACGTCTTTTTTTCTTATCCACTGCTCGACGGTATCGAGTACAAGTTCCAAATCGTTACGTCTAGAAATCTGCCAAGCTACAATCTCATTATTAAACAAATCTTGAATCACGGACAAATAATAAAAGTGTGTTCCGTCAGAGATATAGGTAATATCCGTCACCATTTTTTGTCCCGGGGCAGTAGCATGAAATTGCCGTTTGAGTCGGTTAGGGTACACCACGGATGGTGTATAACTAGATAATTTTCGTTTCTTTCGAATCACAGACTGAATCGACAGCTCTTTCATCAAACGCCATACCTTTTTGTGATTCACACGGTAACCAGCTTCCCACAAAGCCGTTACCATTCGAGGATAACCGAAATATGGATGAGCCAAGTGAGTAGCCATCATGTGTTCTTTGATCTCTTGATCCAGGCCTTCTTTTTGGCTACTACGATAAAGGCGCATTGACCGCCACTTGTAGTAACTGGCTCTAGGCACTCCCACAACAGCTAACAACCTTGTAACGCCGTGTTGGTCCCTCAATTCTTCGATGATTTCATAGTTTTGCTGTCGACTAAGGCTGTCTCCTTTAACAGATTGGGATACCGCTTTTTTAAATAATCTACCTGCGCTTTTAGATAATCTCGTTCTTCTTCGATACTTGAGAACGTCGTGCGAGGGCGTCCTTTCATGGGACTACCAGAGCCTTTACGCGTATCGAATACCTCTCCATCTCGATATTTTCTCACCCACGTTTTAAGTTGTGTACAACTTCGTATTCCCAGCTTGTCTGCTACAGCTTGATAGCTCATAGATCCCTCGAGGTAGCATTGAACTGCTCTTAATTTGAACTCCTCCGTATACGATTGAAAAACTTGTCCCTTTTTAGCCATAAAAATACCCCCTCCAAGTTCGCTCGATTCTCATGATAACATGAGGCTTTTTTCGAGTGTCTACTTTGAGGGGATAATACCATTTCCGGATCATCGGAAAGCGGGCTTTTAAGTGAGTTTCAGCGCGATTTGCGCCGAGTTATACAATTTACATCCAATCTTGTAAGTACTCCAGCAGAATCGTTCTGGAGAAGCGCAGCGGTCGCCTTTGCCATCGGATTTCACCCCTATTCATATCCATTCATAGAAATCCGGGGACAACAGCGATCGGAAGAACGATCTGCATGCGCAGCGACGCCTTTATTCAATAACTCCCTTGCTGCTTAAAAGCATACGCTCAAAACATGAACCCTGATTGTTCCTCACTTTATTCCCGCATGCATAAAACTATTGATGAACCGCCGCTGGAAAATCATGAACAAAACAAGCAGCGGAGCAATAACCAGCAAGGTCGCCGCGCTGACATCAGCCCATTGGGCGCCCGTCTCGAAGGATTGAGCGAAGATGGCAAGACCAACCGTGAGCGGACGGTTCTCCACCGAGTTCGTAATGATCAGCGGCCACAAGAAATTGTTCCATTGATGACTGATGGATACAACGGCAAACGAGACGTAAACCGGAATCGACAAGGGTACATAAATGCGCGCTAGCAGACCAATCTTGGAGCAGCCCTCCATGACCCCCGCCTCTTCCAGTTCAGCTGGAAGCTGCTTAAACATTTGACGAAGCAGAAAGACGCCAAATGCCGAGACAAAGAAAGGAGCCATGATACCAAGCTTGGTGTCGAGCAAATTCAATTCCTTGATCACATGATAATTGGGGAAAATCAATACATCGGCTGGAATCATAAGCTGGACAAGAAACAGGACAAAGATGATGTCCCTGCCCCAGAAATTCAACCGGGCAAAAGCAAACGAAGCCAAGGTGACCGTCACGAGCTGTACAGCCAGCACACCTCCAGCAATCAACAGCGTATTGAGATAATATTGGGCAAACGGCGCGGCCTGCCACACATGAGCAAAATTCTCCAGCGTAAAATTCCAGCTCCAGCCGTTTAAAGTTTCGCTTTTGGGCATAAAGGCCACCCAAACCATCCATAACAATGGAATGACCCACAGCGCGGCCAGCAGATACATAACGCCATAACCGATCAGCATCGCTGGACTTTCCCGGCGCAGCCTTCCGGCGAAACGGAACCCTTGTCGAGACGAAACGGAGGACTCAGCCGCTCCCACGGTGATAGGCAAACTTTGATCTTTCATCGATGTTCCTCCATTTCTTTTAACGATAATGAATCCGCTTATCCAAGCCAAAGAACTGTGCGCAGGAGAGGATCAGCAGAATGCCTATCATAACGACGGTCAGCGCGCCGGCCATCCCTTGATCGTAGAAAGAAAATGCCGTCTCGAAAATATAAAACAACAGCAGGCTGCTAGAGTTGTCGGGCCCGCCCTTGGTCATTATCCACAGATGATCTACCAGCTTGAAGGAATTCGTCAGCGCTATGATCATCACGAACAGTGTCGTGGGCATCAGGAGCGGAAAGGTAATCCGCCGGAAAACAACAAAGCGACTGACACCGTCAACATTCGCCGATTCATACAGATCCTTCGGAATGTTTTGCAGGCCGGCCAGATAAAAGATCATGAAGTACCCTGCTTCCTTCCAAATCATCATGAAGGCCAGCGCACCCATCACCGTATCCGGATTTCCGAGTAAATTCATGCCCTCGGCATTGAACCAGACCGTAATCCGGCTTAGCAGCCCATATTGCGGTGTGTAAATAAACAACCATACGTTCGCCGCCGCTATCATCGGTATCAGGTTCGGGTAGAAAAATGATATCCGCACCCACGACTTGGCGTGGATAGCCTTATCCGCAAATATAGCCATGACCATCCCAAGCAGTATGGAGGCAGGCACCGTTGCCAAGGCAAACCACAGGTTGTTGCCAATCACCTGCCGGAATACGGAATCGTCCAGCATGCGGGAATAATTATCCCATCCGGTAAACGTCGGAATCGGTGTGGCCAGATCCGATTGATAGAAGCTGATCTTCCCCGTCTTCCACATGGGATAAAGCGTAAAAAGCGCGAGAAACACCAGAGACGGCAAGAGCAGCAGCCAAGCAAAGCCATTCTCCTTTAAAGTAGAACGTACAGATGAAGACATCCTAATCTCTCCCTACTTATCGTTAAGGCTATTAGTCAGCGATCACTTTAACTTTCGCTTCACTTATCACCCGCGTAACATGTGAAAAGCAGACCGCCCGATAAGCGACCTGCCCCTTTCATATGGAATGAACATGAAGGTTACTTATTGAATGGCTCCAATGCTTTGTTTGCTTCTTCCTGCGCTTTTTTCAGTGCACCTGCCGGATCGATCGTACCCGTTAACGCAGCCTGAACCTGATCAGACAGAGCCTTGGACACGCGTCCATTGTTATGTGTGGACAATTCGGCATGTCCATGCTCAAGCTGATCCCGGGCAACAACAGCGAGTGGGAAATCCTGCGTATACTGCTTCATTACATCGGTTTCATAGGCAGACTTTCTTACCGCTACATACCCTGTATCAATGCTCCACTGCGCAGCGCGCTCGGGCTCTGTCATGAACTTGATGAATTTCCATGCGGCTTCCTGTTTCTTCGGTTCAATATCTTTGAATACATAGAAATTGCCGCCGCCTGTCGGGCTTCCGTACTGCTTGTTCATCGGCAGGAAAGCTACCCCGAAATCAAATGCAGCCGAATTCTTGATATTGGTCAGGTTTCCGGTCGTATGTATGATCATCGCTGTCTTCTCGGCCAAAAAGTCCGAGGGTACCGTTGCCCAATCCAGTATGCCTTCCGGCATGACTTTGTGTTTTTTCGTCAGGTCTACCCAGTACTGCAAGGCTTCCACATTCTCAGGCGTATCGAAGAATACCTTCTTGCCATCCGGTGACATCAAATTTCCGCCGTCCGGACTGTTCTGCAGAGACAACAGCTGGAACATCCAATAAGCAAAACCGCTGCCCGGAATCTCGATCCCGGATTGACCGTTCTGGTTCAACTGCTTCGCGGCACTAACCAGCTCATCCCAGTTCGCAGGAGGCTTCTCCGGATCCAGCCCCGCCTTCTTGAAGGCGTCCTTGTTGTAGTACAGCACAATGGTGCTGCGCTGGAACGGAATGCTGTAGGTTTTGCCTTCGCTCTGCGCATTGGACATGAAGGCAGGATAGAAATCTTCAATATAAGACGGATCTTCTTTGGCAATAAAATCATCCAGCGGAATAACGGCATTGCTGTCAATCATGCTGTATAGCTCCGTTGTCAGCAGAACGGCCACATCCGGCGGCTGTTTAGCCTGCACACCAGCCTGCACTTTGGTGGTGGTATCCGCGTAACTCCCGGTATAAATCGGCTTCACCTTGATATCCGGGTTCTCTTTTGTGAACTCCTCCGTCATTTTCTCAATAACGGACGTTAACGGACCGCCCACAGCAATCGGGTAATAAAATGAAAGCTCCGTCTGCTCACCCTCGGAAGCCACCTGTTCGGTGTTAGCCCCCGACTCCAGTTTCGGCTGCTGTGTATCCCCTTGTCCTGTCTTTGACCCCGATGTTCCGCAACCAGCCACGAACAGTACGCACATGCATAGTACCAACATTAATTTCGCTCTGAATTTCATTCCCCTTCATCCTCCATCTATGGGCTTGTCTGTCACCTTCTACAAATTACCATAGGAAAATACAGGGAATTACACGATCTATGTAAATCGATTGTTAAATTTATTGCAGGGAATGTGCTATTGACGGCAAACCTGTATTCCATTACAATAAATGCTAATTAAATGAGGCGATGGAGTTCGCCATAACCGCTTGCAAAAAGCTAATGACTCCTACCAGTGGTCGCTTCCCTGGTAGGAGTCTGTTTGTGTATCGAGGGGTTAGCGGCGAATATTAAGAAACGGGTGAACGGGAATGACTAAGAAATGGATCGAATTAAATCAAAAGTGGCCCTTAGCATCGCTGTTCGGGTATGTAATCAAATGGATCGTAC
The DNA here is from genome assembly GCF_003184205.1 of Paenibacillus sp. Cedars. Lineage (NCBI taxonomy): Bacteria > Bacillati > Bacillota > Bacilli > Caryophanales > Paenibacillaceae > Paenibacillus > Paenibacillus sp. Cedars. Next base: position 2,195,469 of record NZ_CP020866.1, on the reverse strand, counting down.
TGGGTAGTATTGTGGGATTCATGACGGGCAGCGCTTCTGCCTTCTTCCTCTACAGTCTGGATTATGTAACCCAGCTGCGTATGGAAAGTCCTTGGCTGTTATACTTCCTTCCTCTGGGGGGCGCAGCTGTCAGTTTCCTCTATTATAAGTTTGGCAAGAGTTGCTCCAAGGGAAATAATCTCATCATTGAACAAATTCATGGTAGTGGCGGTACGGAATCCGTTCCCTTACGAATGGCGCCATTGGTCTTAATCGGGACACTGATCACACACCTGTTTGGAGGATCTGCGGGACGGGAAGGGACAGCCGTGCAGATGGGGGGGAGTTTGTCCGAGTGGTTGGGGAAGCTGCTTCACGTGAATCGGTTGGATCGAAAAATACTGCTTATCTGCGGGATAAGCGGCGGTTTTGGATCGATTTTCGGCACGCCGCTGGCGGGGACGCTGTTCGGACTTGAAGTCCTTGCGATCGGACTCATCTCGCATCAGGCGCTATGGCCTGCATTCGCGGCCAGCTTGATCGGGAATATAACCGCCACATCCCTATGGGGGGTGAGCCACCTGCACTATCCGATCGGCGAGATTCCCGTTCTGAGCTTCGTGGTGGTCCTTAAAGTCATCGTGGTGTCCATACTCTTTGGACTGACAAGCCGGTTCTTCAGTGAACTTACCCATGCGCTGAAGCGGTGGTACAGTTATGGGTTCAACAATCCGATGGTCAGAAGCGCAGTCGGCGGTGTCATCATCATTGGGCTGGTCTTTTTACTCGGAACACGGGATTACTTGGGGCTGGGCATCCCGCTCATCGAGGAATCATTCGCCGGGGAAGTTTCACCGTTCGCTTTTCTCGGCAAACTGATTTTTACCTCGCTGACGTTAGGCGCAGGCTTTCAAGGCGGCGAAGTAACTCCGCTGTTTGCCATCGGGGCAACGCTGGGCAACGCGTTATCGGGATGGATCGGATTGCATGCCCCTTTTCTCGCCGCATTAGGTTTTATCGCTGTTTTTTGCGGTGCCACAAACACTCCGCTTGCATGCTTCATTATGGGAATCGAACTGTTCGGTGGCGAGGGCGCGGTGTATATGTTTATGGCCTCCGTCATCAGCTATCTGTTCTCGGGTCACTCCGGCATATACACATCGCAGCAGATCGGCACATCCAAGCACCCGCTGCGCTCATTTCCACAGGGAACAACGCTTGCGGAGGCCAAAACTTTATACAAACAGAAGAACAGACGAAAAGACGTCCGATGATTAGTCGGACGTCTTATAATTTGATCGGAATTACACAGTAGATTTGCGCAGACACTGACGGGAACACAGCGCAATGATCAGAACGACCGGAATGAACCACAGTGACAAACCGAGTGCAGTATGCCCGGCAAACCATTTAATGATCGGCCCCCACCACTCGTATCGGGTAGCGACCAAACTCATCCCCGAGAGAAATATCATAACGGCCGCAAGCATAACAAAAGTTCTAATTCCCCTGAATCTTAGGAAGAAGGCTCCGATTCCATAACCGAGCATCGAAAACGTAATAACCAGTACCAAATTCACAACGAACTGGGCCAGCCAGGATCCGTCATTCAAGTAAGGCAGATGAAAGAAATGCACCGTATTTCCCCAGGATCCCGTCCATACTTCCAGATACGAGAGAAGAACAAGCAACGCAGATGTAATGATACTGATAAATAGGATAAATAAGAAGGAGCCTGAGAAAAAGTCCGTTCTGCGTATGCTAAAGCCCATGGCGAAAGAGAACAGCTGTATCGTTGTGGTTAAAGCGGTGACAAACATGAACACAAAGATTGTCGCAAGCCCCCCTGTATAAAAGGCATCGCCTCCCACCAATACACTGACAAGTATATTTACCAGAAAACTGAATCCCATAATGGCCCAAGGCAGGTAAAACCATGTGAGCTTCTGTCTTAGCTGCATTTTAAAGACACTGTTCATTCCATTCATCAGCGGCTCGCCACCTTTCCGTTCTTCGTTAAATGAACAATTAATTGCTGCAGCGAGACTGGCGCCGCTTCCAATCCGGCTTGCTCTGCTGCCTGTTTCACTTCGGTTTCCGTTCTCCCCATAACCGTGGCTGACAGCGTCGATCCCAAGGATTCCAAATGAATAACATCCCTGCCCTTAATGAAGGATTCCACTGCAGATTGATGTCCGATGACGTTATGCGTGCGTCCGCGCAGTTCATCCGTATCCGTGTCGAGCAGTATTTTTCCGCTGTCGATGACAATGATATGTTCAAGCAAGCGGCTGACCTCGTCAATAAGATGAGTCGACAAAATAATCGTTCGAGGATTCTCAGTGTAATCCTCTATCAGATGATCGTAGAACAGCTCTCTTGCCACCGCGTCCAGACCGAGATAAGGCTCGTCGAAGATGGTGATCGGCGCGCGGCTGGCAAGCCCGACTATGATGCCTACAGAAGACAGCATCCCTCTGGATAACCTCTTGATGAGGCGTTTCATGGGCAGGCGGAATACCTCGATCAAGGCTTTGGCATATTCCGCATCCCAATTCGGATATACACTTGCTGCGGTAACCATAACGTCCTTAACCGTAAACAGATCCGGATATTTCTGTCCTTCCTTAATGAAGCAAATCTGCTGGATCACTTTTTTATTTTCATAGGGATGTTCCCCAAATACACGAACCTCGCCGCTGGTCGAAAATAGCTGTGCCGTAATCATCTGCATGATAGTGGTTTTACCTGCACCGTTTCTTCCCAGCAATCCGTAAATCTTGTTCTCTTCGATTCGGAAGCTAACATGGTCGACAGCTGTAGTATCCTTATATTCCTTCGTCAAATTCCTGACTTCGATCACCGTTTGGCTCATCAGTCATTCTCCCCTCTGCGGATCATCTCCGATAATTGATCTTTGCTAATGCCCAGCTTTGCCGCTTCCTTAACCATGGCAACAACATACTGCTCATAAAACTCTGTCTTGCGTTTCTCCATCAGCCGTTCACGAACTCCCGAAGCTACAAACATGCCAATCCCCCGTTTCTTGTACAGAATTCCTTGATCCACCAGCAGATTGACGCCCTTGGCAGCTGTAGCCGGATTGATCTGGTAAAAGGCTGCAAACTGATTCGTTGATGGAACCTGTGTCTCTTCAGGCAGTCGTGCTTCTATGATGTCGTCTTCTATTTTGTCTGCGATTTGCATGAATATCGGTCTGCTGTCATCAATCTGAAATGCCATTCCCTCACCACTTTCGTTTATGACCTAGGTTGCATCATTGGTTAGTTACTCATGTAATTAACCATATAAGAGAAGAAGCATTCTGTCAATGGGCGAATGGGGATCATTTACAAAAATCAAGAAAAAATTGGACTTTTGTCCTAAATAAATAGTCCCTGTCGTCCGATATAGTATAGGCACAAATTTTGTGTCACCTGAACCAACTACAGACAAAGAGAAAAAGGAGTTTGAGGGGAAACATGAAGAGAATAATTGCAATCGTAGTGCTTGCTATGCTTACAGTAATGACGCCGCTGTATGCCGCATCCACTCCAAAAAACTTGGCCTATGTGGACAAGAACAGCCAGTCGTATGTTCCGGTCGGGGTACTCAAGACCTATGAAGACATACAGGTGACGTATACAGCTGCGGAAAAGAAACTCAACATCAGTCGTGGTGATAAAGCTCTGACACTATACCTGGGCAGCCGAAATGCCTATGTAAACGGCAAAAAAGTTCAAATGAAGGCAGCACCGTTCTCTGAGAACGGGTCCACCTATGTGCCGCTGCAATTTGTCAGCCAACATCTGGGCCTGGATCTATCGTGGAGCAACAACCGATCGACTCTTAAAATTACGGATGGAAACATGGTAAACACCCTGCCTGTTCTATCAGGAAATCTCATCTCCAGCCAGTCCAAGCCCGTTACCACGGCTAGAAAAAGCTTCAAGGTTGGTTCAAGATCCTTTAGCGCGCAGGTTGTTACGGTTTCGCTTCTCCATCCGAAGGTAGAACTGGACGTCGTTCTTGCAGGCAATAAGGCAGGTAAAGTCGAGGATCTGCGCAGTATAGCCAAACGAAGCCATGCCGTGGCGGCCATTAACGGGACGTTCTTCGATGCCTACACTTCAGGTGCCTACAAGGCGCCGTATGGCTATCTTGTCAGCAACGGCAATATTTTTCACAAGGCCTCGGGAGATAATCGGACCATCTTCACATATGACAGCAACAATCTGGCCTCGATGATTCCCGGGCTTGATTTCAAATCCGTATACGATACCGGACATATGGACGGCGCACTTCAAGCTGGCCCGCGTCTATTGACGGATGGCAAGGTGACCCTCGACGTGAAGAAGGAAGGATTCAAAGATCCGAAGATTCTTACGGGCGGCGGTGCGCGAAGTGCACTTGGTATCACGAAGGATCACAAGCTGATTTTGCTTACGACAGGCGGAGCAACCATTCCTCAACTCGCTGAAATCATGAAGCAGGCAGGTGCATACCAAGCGATGAATTTGGATGGTGGCGCCTCAAGCGGCTTGTACTACAACGGCTCTTACTTGACAACCCCGGGCCGTCAGATCAGTAATGCCATTGTCGTGAAATATAAATAATGGGTTGGGACTTCTCTCCTCTGGTTATTCGGATTACTTCTTCCGGGTACCCGGGGGAGTTTTCTTTTTATTCAGCAATACCTCCGCCCCGAGGTGCATATGCTGGTCAAAGAAATGTTTCACTATGAAGACCAGATGTGTAAATATATAGAAAACTGTTTATCGTGTGAGTACCGGAATTCAATGGTTGAAGGATTATACTGCGGGGGGTGAATTCCATTACAGCTTCTATAGCGACTATCCGGACGAGAATTAGGGATATGGTCGAGGGTGTTATGGGTGCGTGGCGGGAATGGATAAGAAAATACCCTATGATAACAAAGGTATATCACTTATTTACCTGGCTTTCCCTGCTAGTGCTCGTTATAAGCCTGATTCTGATCGAAGAGTCTCGTACCATGCTTGTCCAATATTTGTGGTCATTCTATGTGCTGGTGCAGTTTTGGCTGTTATGCCGGAGTAAAACGTTGGCCTGGAAACAGGTCAGCTTGTTTGTTCTTTCAGGTGTTCTTCTGGTCATTCCTTTGACCAATTGGACCATGCAGGGTCTTCATTTGATTTTTGGAGGACGGACAACCGACACATGGTCCTTCGCCATAATGACACCTGTCATTGAAGAAGTTTACAAGCTGCTGCCGCTGGCATTGTTCCTGTGCTTCTCAAGAAGAGCCACCTCCCTTAGCCTGAGTGATTACGTACTTTTGGGCGCTGCCCCGGGTATTGGGTTTCAATTCATGGAGGAGTTATCAAGACGCCTGGTCCAGAACAATTATGGCGTCACTTGGCTCGGTGGAAAAACACTTCATTGGGAGTTCTTCGATCTATTCCCCGGATACTTCGAAGAAAGCTTTCTTCCTACCATGATGAATGTTACACATCCTGTACAAAGCGCCATGACTGCGCTTGGCATCGGAATCGCTATCCGGTACTCCAAACAACTGACGCGCTGGGTCTATGTTTTTCCTGTGCTGCTGCTGCTCTGGACAATCCTGAATCATGCAGCCTGGAACGGTCAAAATCGGCTGCCTGACTGGCTTCTTGCCATTCATGATTGGACCGGGGAGGGTTACCGAACCGAGGGCTTCTTCCTGCTCCTGCTGGCAGCGGGATTGTTCATCGACTATTTGGATTTGCACCGAATTCGCGAGCGGCTGCCTGTCCTGAAGGGTGAAACCCTCATCAATCCTTTTACGGAGCTTTGGCAGATGACGACGGCTCTTTTTACAGACCGGAAACGTCTTGGCTATCTGATCGGATTCTATCGTGATCGACGGGAACTCGGATTCTCGCTGCTGTATGGTAACGATGAAGCAGCTGGCCAAAGGGATCAGGTTCAGGAAAATGTACAGAGATACGCTGCCGTACTGGGAGCAATCGGACTCATTATTGTTGCTGCGGGGATCTTCTCCAATATGGGCATTCCAGCTCTCGCAAGTGAGTCCTCGTGTTTTGCATGCCTGTTTGACTCGCTTCAGAATTGGTGGGATGGGCTCAGCGGCTGGGAGCAAGCGGCTATTATACTGGGCGCCTTCGCCCTTTCCATGCTGTTTGTCAGCTTCTGGCCGGCCCTTGGCATCGCCATGACCGGTGCAGGCATTGCAGGTGGAGGACATGAAATTGCCGGATACATCCGCGATCCGAAGAAGCTGTTATCCCCTCAGAATGCTGCAGCTGCCGTATTAGCCGTTGTTCTCAGCCGAATACCGTTCGGTAAAGGTTTGTCTTGGCTGTCCAGGAAGCTGGGTCCCCGTGCGAGAAAGTGGCTGGATAATCTCGCCGAGAAAGTCGGGTCGAAGCCGCGCCAAGAACCGGATGCCCCATCTGGAGGAAGTCGTGATCACCCTCCTGACCACGAGCGCCCGCCCGAGAAGAAACCGGAACCAAACAAACCCGATGATGAAAAACCGGACGAAGCCGGCAACACTCCACAAGATGTGCCGCGATATTCCGGTGGGCTGCAGAAGGTTAACAAGCCGGATGCAGCCGCAGATGCGCTTGCCGAGCGACTTGGCGGCGAATCCAGAATGAAATTTGATAGCGATCCGATCGGCCGCGAATTCGATGCCATCAGCGATGAATACATTGCCCAGACAAAGCCTGCGCTGCAGCAGGTCAACAAAAAGGTGCGTGACCAAATGAAGGCCACCTTTGAAGCTGCCGAGCAGACTGGCAGAAAAGTATATTATCATTTTGAAGGAGAGCCTGCCCAATCGGTTATTGACAAATTACATGAATACAGCCAAAGATATGGAATAGAGGTCCACATTGATACCGATCCATTATAACGACAAGGAGTGATCATTCATGTATGAATTTCACGGCTGGGCTACCATCCAGGAGAATCCTGCCGAAATAGATGCTGGGCAGCTGGATGCAATCATTCAGAAAATACAGCTTAAGATTACCGAGTTTGCTTGGGGCAGCGGCCTGCTGTCCTTAAATGCAGCAAACGGTTCATATTACCTTCATGTCGGAGGTTTTACCAACCGCAAGGGCGTCGAAGCAGACGAGGTTGTATCGCTGTACCAATTAATCGGTGAGATCGCTCCCGGATCGTACGGTCTTCTGTATACCCGGGATGATGAGAATACAGAGGGCTTTGATAACGAGTTTCGGGTGTCGGTGCTGGCACGCGGCCGCTTACAGGAGCAGCATGATCCCTTCCTCTCCCCATGCATCCCTGTTATCGAGGATGAGCTCGATTAAACTGGACAAAAAATCCCGCAAACCCCCGACCATGAGAACATTGCATGGGTTGGATTTGCGGGATTTTTCAGCTTAGTCGCTGTTTGTCAGTTTAGCTGATTAGCTGGTTCGTGAAAACTGATTACCGTATGCATCAATCGTCGATTGTACAATAACCCTCAGGGCATCCAGCATGGTTTCATGTGACAACGTCGGCAAACCCGGCTTCTCCACCGCCATCTCCGTTGAAGCCGGAAAATGCACAAACCCGCCAATCGCAGTTAGCTGCTGAATCCGTATCTCGTTCAGAATGGCGTACATTGTGTTATTGCATATATACGTTCCCGCGGTATTGGACACCGAGGCAGGGATCCCCGCTTCCTTCAGCCGGTTGACCATCAATCGAATCGGAAGCGACGAGAACAATCCGTCTGGTCCGTCAGGATCGATGAGCTCGTCCTGCGGCCTCGCTCCCCGATTATCCGAAATCGTGGATTCGGGCGGGATGTCTTTAATGTTAACGGCAATTCGTTCAGGCGTAATGGCGGTCCGGCCGCCGGCTACACCGCAGGCGATTACGGCATCGGGTCCGTACGCCCTCATCTCTTGCAGCAGAATTTCTGCACATTCATCGTAATGTACCGGAAGAAGAATCGTTCTGATCTCAGCGCCCTGGAAGGAATCATGCCTGATTTCCTCAACCAGTCTTTCTGTCGGATTGATGGAGCTGCCGCCAAATGGTTCAAAGCCAGAAATTAATATTTTTATCATATCTCATGTCTCCTGTGCTTGATTTATGTACGCTTGCTTGATCATTTTCCCAACAAGTTGATTGGAGTATATCATATGGATTGCACGCTTATGCCCTCGGCTTCAAGCCGTGATCGCAAAGTCCTCGCGAACAGGGATGCATGTGCGCCGTCTCCGTGAATGCAGATCGTATCTGCGGAGATCGGGATAACCTTGCCCGTCTGGCTTATAACCTCTTTGTGTTTTATCATCCGAATCACATGTGAGACTGAAGCTTCCGCATCGGTAATTATGGCTTCCGGCCAATTTCTCGGCGTGAGCGTGCCATCATCCTGATAGGTCCGATCTGCAAATACTTCACTTGCCGTGCGAAGTCCGGCAGCAGCCCCTGCCGCGACCAGCTCGCTGCCTGCCAATCCGTACAGGATAAGAGACGAATCAATCCGGTGGATAGCGGATGCAATAGCATCAGCAAGGGGTCTTGAGGCCGCTGCCATATTATAGAGAGCGCCGTGAGGCTTTACATGCTTCAGTTGACCGCCCTCCTGTATCGTAAAAGCCATCAGCGCTCCAACCTGGTAGGTCACCATATCATAGGCTTCGGCAGGAGAAATCTCCATTCTCCTTCTTCCGAAGCCGACCAGATCAGGCAAGCCTGGATGCGCTCCGATCGCGATACCGCCCGCGATGGCCTGACGCACCGTTGCCCGCATCACGGATGGATCGCCTGCATGAAATCCGCAGGCGATATTAACCGAAGTAATGCTGCCAAGCAGCTCGGAATCATTGCCAATTCGGTAAGCGCCGAAGCTCTCTCCCATGTCGCAGTTCAGATCCACTCGAACCAATGTTAGCACGCTCCTTTAATTTAAGCTTAATCATAGCTTCCGTCATCCGAAGCTCACGAATGTAATCCGTATAGAGCCGTTCTGCTTCTGCTAAGGTAATTTCCTTAAAGCGGATCATGCCGCCAGGCGGCAGCTGGGCAATTAACGGAACATCCACAGAAACAACCTGGGCGATCTTCGGATAGCCTCCAAGCGTTTGGCGATCCGCCATCAGGACAATCGGCTGACCATCCGCAGGCACCTGTACCGTGCCTATGGATACCGGTTCGGATACATACTCCTTCTCTTGACTTAACCGCAGCAGCGGACCGGACAACCGGTAGCCCATGCGGTCCGATTGCGGAGTTATGCGGAAGGAATCCCGGAACAAAGCCAGCTTGCTGCTGCTGTCAAAATCATCATACTGGCGACCTCTCAGCACACGCACTACAGCCTCTTGATCGTTGATTGAATACAAGTCCGCAGAGACGGACCATTTTACAGTGAAAAAGGTGCCTGCCTCATCATAAGGAAACCCTGATGAGACCCGAGGTAGACGCGAGGGATGGGCATTCAGCACATCCCCCTTCTGCAGCGGTCTTCCCTCATAGCCGCCAATTTCGGCTCGCAAATATGTACTGTAGCTGTCCATTACCATGGGAACCTCGAACCCGCCAGAAACGGCCAAATAGGCGCGGCAGCCGGATAATCGCTGTTGAAAGCTCAGGACACTGCCCGCTTTGATGTATACGGGACGCCACATAGGCACCCTCGTATCCTGGATCGCTGGCGACATATCTCCGCCAGTAATTGCAACCCACATATCGCTTTGGAATTCTACCGCAAATCCAGACCATGTAATCTCAAGAACTGCGGCTCCATCCTCATTACCAACGAGTACATTGGCGACCCGATAGGCGAAGCCATCCATGACTCCTCCCGCGCTGATGCCGTATCTTCCATAACCGTATCTTCCGGCATCCTGAAGCGTAACGAGCAATCCCGACTTAATTACCGTCAAACCCATAAGCTCACTTCCCTTATCCGTTCATATTCCTCTGTTTCAATGGGCCTAAACCGGATATATTGTCCAGCCTTCAACAAGCTTGGCGGCTGTGCTCCCGGACGAAACAACGCAAGCGGTGTCCTGCCGATCAGCTGCCATCCACCGGGCGTCTCGATCGGGTATATCCCGGTTTGATTGCCTGCAATGCCCACAGATCCAGGCGGAATTCGCAGCCGGGGTGTCTTTTTGCGCGGCGTTGCGATAGTGTCCGGAATTCCTCCGACATAGGGGAAGCCTGGCGCAAATCCGATTGCATAGATCAGATAATCCTGGCCGGAATGAATCCGGATAACCTCCTCGGGTGTGAGCCGATTCTTATCAGCCACAAGCTCCAGATCCGGACCGTGTTTACCCCCATAGCAAACCGGAATTTCAACAACGTCAGGCACCGCACTTGCCTTCTCTGCTTCGTCAGCCACCATCCTTTGCTCCAGCATCGAGCAGATATACGCATATACGGTATCAAACTCGTCAGGTTTGTTAATTCTATGGAATTCATAGTAAATCGCAACACTGGTAAACGATGGAATGCACTCGACGAATCCCGGGAACGGATTCTCTTCGATACATCTCGCCGCAGCTGTGACCTCCCGATGTATGTTCTCGCTCACCCAGCTTTCGAATTGGATAAGGACTGCCGAATCTCCCAAAGGGAAGAACGAATAGGACCTGCTCATCATGACATTCTCCGTTCCGAATATACTGCCTGATACAGATAAATGAATCGAATGATTACTCCTATGATAGCAGAGAAACGAGCATCCTTTGAACATGAAATAAATAAAATCGCAGCTGGTTATAAAAAAGCACGTAACGCAGCTAAACGCCAGGAAAATATGCTGTTTTCTGTATAAAATTAGGACATTGTTGGCAGAATACAGAAGTCATTCTCGATAAAGGAGGTGCCAAGATGAGCGAAACCAACCATAACGGTAACCAACCAACAAAAGCCGAAGTGCAAACCACGAAATTGAACAAAATGCCGGTTCCAGGTGAATTCGACACCGAGTTTTCTGCTGAAGAAGCTGCAGAAGTGTTTGAACAGCAGCAGCCACACGCTGAGAACAACTCCGAGAACCAACAATAATACATGTCGAAGACCTCACGGGCGATCCAATGGTCGTTGTGAGGTCTTTTTTTATATTCGCCCATCGTTAACGATCAAATGATGTATGTATCCATTTCCTGAAGCTTTTTTTGGACAAGCTTGATCCATTGACCTTCCGGATCTGCCAGAACCGTGCTCCAGGACAACTCCTCAGCAGGCCTCAAATTTTTTGCCTGGTCATCAACATAGATAGTGGATTTGCCTTCATTCAGTTTGGATGCAACAATATGATAGATCGGAAGATCCGGCTTGCAGCATCCCTCATCGCTAGAAATCGTAACGCTGGCAAGATAAGGCCTAATGGGATCAAGTAGCATCTGGAGCCATTCTGACCTGTGATTGCTGAGAAGATGAATATCAGTTTGCGCAGACCACTCAGGGACTAGATCAAATGCCGGCATTGTGTGCAGATTATTAAATAATATCGTCTTCAATTCCTTCGGTTCCACAGGACAATACCCAGCTAGCCAATTCCAGAAAGCTTCTTCACTCATTTGACCTGTCCATAACGGTTTACGTATCTCGGTTGCAAACAACAACTTCAATTCGCCAAACGTAATTCCATTCGCACGGGTCGTATCATGCCAGAATGCGGGTGAGAAATTGGTGATTAATACCCCAGCAACATCCAGTACCAGCTGCGTCTTCTTCATTTTCCATCCCCTTGGAATCTATTCGTATGGATTTCTATCGTAGACTTCTTCAAACAGCAATCAATTCACTCTTATTCATAACCGCTTGACTTGATATCGACCTGTTCGAATCTCAAGAATATAATCTTCAGGAGAGGGCATTCCCGATTGAATGGCATCCTGCACGGCCTGCTCAATATTGTAGGGAACACGGATAAATTGAATGTTCAAGGGTGCCGGGATACCACTCTCATAGCTTCCATCCAGAATAACATACGAGGCTTCCGGCATTTCAAGGGGATTGCCTACGCTGCCGGTATTAAACAGCGTTCTGCCTTCCAGATGCTGGTGGAACGCATTGTGGATATCCCCGTAACCGGCGACATCTGCTATTCTAGCGCTCCCACATAACGCGGAGCTGTGAAACAGGGTGGCCCGCTTCTCCTGTTCGTGCCACGGCTGTATCCGCTCATACACACTGCGGGGAGACGCATGAAATAATCGGATCCATTTGCCGCTCATCATGAACTCGATAGTATAAGGCAGACTGGAAAGATACTGCAGCCTCTCTGTTCCAAGTTTATGCTGCTGCCATTGCAGGGCCGGATCATCGGTTTCCTTGCCAATAAAATCATCCCAGTTGCCCTTGATCACCTGCTGGCAATGGGTTCTTACCATATCAACTGCGGTATCTCCGTCCGGGCCTTTACCAATCAAGTCACCCAAGCAATAGATGGCATCTACTCTACGCTGCTGTATATCCACCAGAACGGCCTCCAGTGCAGGAATGTTGCCATGAATGTCGGAGATCAATGCAATCTGCGTCATGAACCCGCCTCCAAACTTCATTTATTTCCGATTACTTTAAACGAATAGCATCCCTTAAATCATAATATGCGTCTTGCAGCCACGGATGGACTACCGCAAGCGATTCACGCTGATTCCATAAGTGCTGAATATATTGAAATGCTGCATGATCAAGCGAAATATGTAATTGCTCGGTTATATCCCTTAAGTACGGAGGACTCCCCGTCTGATCCCATTCAATCTTATCAGCGACAAACACCACTTTGTCTAGCAGTGAAGCCTCAGCTTTCAAGGTAGTATGACAGCCGACTGCACTCCATATTTCAGGATCGGTCATTCCAAACAGATCCCTGGCCATGTAAGACGAAATTTTCTGATGAATGATCATGGGAAATTGCTGTTCTTCAGGCAACACATCCAGCCCGATCTCGCGGGATACCTGAATGCGGACATGGTTCGGGAAAATGGCGCTGATATCATGCAGATACCCGGCATATTCAGCAGCGACCGGATCTGCGTCATAAAGAACGGCAATTCTGCGGGCTTCATCCCCCACCTTCAGCACATGCTCCGCCGTTCTTGGACAATGATGCTCCTGCAGAAAGCGATACACATCATCTCTCAGGTTTCCGGTCAATTCGTGCACCCGAAGCTCATCGTAGCTGTTGATCATCAAAAACGCTCCTTTTCCATATCCTATCATTTTATAATGAGAATGGTTTGAAGCCATTATACAAGAAAGTCAAAGAAAGGGGGAATATCCATTCCATGCATCGTCTTCCAATCTTCTCGGGGTTACCGCTGCAGGTGTAAATTGTTATTCTAAGAATTACAAATCCGCACATTGGAAAGGAGGCCATTATACATTAGAGGGCAGCTCGCTGTATTCGCCACAAAAAAAAGCAGCCCGTGGGCTGCTATATTCCGAGATGACGTTGATTTAACAAGGCTTAATGCGTCTGCTCTGAAATTTGGCTGAGTGCATCGCCTGCTTCATTTACAAAGATATTCACTTTTGCCAAATCGCCAATAGCAACCATACCCACCAATTCCCCTTGGTCCACGATGGGAATCCGGCGGATCTGATGTTCTGCCATCGTTCGGGACAGCTCGTGCACATCCGTATCCGGAGAGGCACTCACAACATTCGTTGTCATACAGTGCTGACACGTCACGGTGTTGATATCCTTGGAATCAGCCACCGATTTAATGACGATATCCCGGTCCGTAATCATCCCCACAACATTCTTTCCTTCACAGACGGGCACAGAACCACAGTTGATGTCTCGCATAATTTGGGCTGCTGTGGATACAGAATCCTGAGGCGTGCATACTTTTACATTCGAGCTCATAATATCTCTTGCCGTTGTCATCTTGTCCTTCACTTCCTACTCCATATTTTTGGTCAATCTTTGATATTGTCTCCATGCGCTATGCAATTATTCCTTTATATGGAATGTTTCAATTTTTAGTCTATTGTTTATTATCTTAATCATATATTTTTACTCACGCGAGCTTGGTAACTGAATAAGATTTAAGCATGACTGATTTCACCACGTTAGGAGGCTGACGATAGTGAACACACGCAGGATGGTTAGCTTAGGGTTACTTATTCTTATCTTGTTAATCAGCGGTTGCGCGGGAACAACTTCAAGCGAAAAAACGAAAACGCTTACACTCTGGTATTGGAACCGAAGCCTGGACGACGAGCTGATCAAATCCGTCGAGCAAAAGTTTCCGGGTATCCGTATCAATGCCCAAAAAATCGGAGGCGATTTCAAATCCAAGCTCAAAACAACGCTGGCTGCCGGTTCCGGAGGACCGGACATCGTTGCTTTTAACGACTGGGTGGCAGAGCTGTTTACCAGCTCGGATCGCTTCTATGATCTGTATGAGCTTGGTGCCAAGGAAATCGAGCCCGATTTCCTCGATTGGAAATGGAAGCTTGGCGTTACCCCGGAAGGTTCCATGATAGCGCTTCCGATCGATACGGGGCCAACTGCCCTCTATTATCGGGCGGATTTGTTCGAGGAAGCCGGTCTGCCGTCCGAACCTGATGATGTGTATGCACAGCTAAACACCTGGGATCAATATTTCGAGGCAGGGCTGAAACTGCAAGAGCATTTTGACAATAAAGTAAAAATGCTCGACAACATCACCAACATCTACACTCAGATTAATGCCCAGTCTGACCATATATATTTTGCCGAGGATGGGTCATTTATCGGTGAGTCACCTGAGTCCTCGATGAAGACGGCTTGGGATACAGCAGTTACAGCATCACAGATGAAACTGAGTGCCAATACCACCACCTCCTCCTCTGAATGGAATGCCGCCATGAACAATGGACGAATCGCTTCCTTTGTCGGTGCGGTATGGATGAAGGAGATTCTAATGCAGGCAGCACCGGATACAAGCGGCAAATGGAAGGTAGCACGCGCACCGGGTGGAGACGGCAACAATGGCGGTTCCTTCCTGGCCATCATGAAGACCAGTAAATATCCGCAAGAGGCGTTTGATGTCATGAAGTATATTCAGAATCCGGAGAATCAGGTTCAATCCTTCAAGAAAATCAATCTCTTTCCTTCCGCCACGGAAGCACTGGACGACCCTGTGATGAAGGAAACCGAAGAATTTTTTGGAAATCAGGCCACAGGTGAAGTATTCTCGGAATCTGCGCGCAACGTCAAACCTGCTTACTTCGGCGGGAAATATGCAAATTTAAACGGCATTGTCAATCGAGAGCTTTCTTCCGTTGCACTTGAGGGCAAAAATCCCGATAAAGCATGGAAGGATGCGCTGGCAAGGGTCAAAAAAGAATTGCTGCGCTGAATCTTCGTGCCGGTGTTCAACCCATTGCAACCCTCGATTGCTATGAGTACTTAAATACCAACCGCTACAGGAGGTTACAGTACGATGGATAATCCAATGCTGAATCATACACCCGTGGAACACAAACCTGTTCCGAAGAAATCAAAGTCACAGGACCGGTTATCTGCTCAAATATGGAAACATCGCAAGGAATATCTGGCGATCTCCCCTTTTTACATCTTGTTTGCCATTTTCGGATTGTTCCCGATCGCCTTCTCCATGTTTCTGTCCTTTCAAAAGTGGGATGGCATCGGTGAGATGACCTTTAACGGCCTCAATAACTATCAATTCATGTTAACCGATCCTGAATTCTGGAGAGCTGTGGGCAACACGCTGCTCATCTGGATCTACTCCACGATACCGATGCTATTTATTGCGTTAGTTGTTGCTTTCCTTCTCAATGCATCGTATGTGCGGTTCCGCACATTTTTCCGGATCGGGTATTTCCTGCCGAACGTCACGTCTCTCGTCGCTGTTGCCATTGTATTCGGCACGGTATTCTCCAACAACTACGGTCTGCTCAACTATATACTGTCTCTGTTCGGCCTGAACTCCGTGGAGTGGCTGAACAAAACATGGGGCATCCAGCTTGCCATTTCGGTGATGGTCATCTGGAGATGGGCGGGGTATAACGCCATTATCTATCTCGCCGGATTGCAGAGCATTCCCACGGTTCTGTACGAGGCAGCCAAGATCGACGGAGCTTCAGGCATACAATCCTTTTTCAAAATCACCATTCCGAATTTAAGACCGATCATTCTCTTTACGGTTATTACATCAACGATCGGCGGCATGCAGATTTTTACCGAACCACAAGTGCTTGTCGGGAATGACGGCGGCGTAAGCGGCGGCGGTTTGACAATCGTTCTGTATTTATACCGTGAAGCCTTCGTCAATAACTATTTCGGATATGGCGCTGCTGTCGGCTGGGGTATGTTTGTGCTCATTGCCCTCTTTTCCATCGTGAACTGGAAAATGGTGCAGGGCAATCCTTCCAATGACTGATAATGGGGGTGAATCGTATGTTCAAATGGAAATCCATTCTGCTGCATCTCGGATTAATCGCCGGACTGCTCTTCTCGATCTTTCCCTTCTACTGGCTGCTTGTTATGGCGACTCGCACCACTTCGGATATTTACAGCTTTCCTCCTAAATTATGGTTCGGTCCCCACTTGTTGGATAACGTGTCCAGGGTACTCAGCAGCATCGACTTTTTCGGGGCCTTCTGGAACACCCTGTTCGTAGCTGCTGCGTGCACACTTCTGGTGTTGTTCTTTGATTCCCTGGCTGGTTTTACGTTTGCTAAATTCCAATTTCCAGGCAAAAAATGGCTGTTCGTCCTGCTGCTCGCCACCATGATGGCCCCGGCCCAGCTATCCCTGGTGCCATCGTTTGTTATCATGGCCGAGTTTGGATGGGTGGGCTCTTACAAAGCTTTGATTATTCCGGGAATGGTAAACGCTTTCGGGATCTTCTGGATCAGACAGTATGCGCAGGAGTCGGTTCCATCGGAGCTGCTGGATGCCGGTAAAATCGATGGCTGCGGATTCTTCCGCCTGTACTGGAATATATCGCTGCCTATTCTGCGGCCTGCTCTTTCATTCCTGGCCGCCTTCACGTTTATCGGCGTGTGGAATGATTATCTCTGGCCACTCATCATTCTGAACGATGAGAGTAAATTCACTTTACAGGTTGCACTCTCCTCATTGAACGGAATCTACACCACCGACTACTCGATGGTTATTGCCGGCACCCTTCTCGCCGTCATTCCGCTGATCGTCATGTTCCTGTTTATCAGCAAGCAATTCATTTCAGATATTGCGGCAGGCGCCATTAAGAGCTAATAGCAACAGAGCTGCCTGATCGGCTGAACACCGGCAGGCAGCTCTTATCATATGATGGACTACGGCGAAGCCATCTTGTTATGGAACCAAGACCAGCTTCTCCCGATCCTGGGATTCTTCGGCTTCCTCTGCCGAATCAACGACAGCCTCCTTCACCTCCGCGGATTCATCCAGCTTCTTGCGTCCCATAAACGTTGCGGCAAGAAGCGCTAACGCGGCAGGAGCAATAGCCCAGGCGAACGTTGCAGCTATGGAGGATGCCAGTGAGTCCGATATCGGTTTTAACAGCTCCGCCGGAATCAGCGCACGAGTCTCCGGTGCCAACAGCGCGTGGGGATCCTGCAGATTAAATCCCTCAGGAAGGTGACCGTTGTTCGCTCCGCCCGATGTTAAGGAACCCGCAAAAGAGCGGCTCTGTATCAACCCAAACACCGTTATCCCAATCGTCATACCGAGCGACCGCGTGAAATTGAAGGTCGAGGTGGCCATGCCGCGCTGTTTATAAGACAAGCCATGCATCACAGCGGTTCCCAGCACAGAGAACGAGCCCCCGATGCCAAGCCCAATTAGCACCATGTATAAGGTGACGATCAGCCGGCTTGATTCCGCCGTCAGCGTCGAGGCGAGCACCATGCCCCCCGTGAACAGGACCAGTGTTGGAATCATGATGTTTCGATAAGATATTCTGCTCATCAGAAAACCGCTCACCGTAGCTGTTATGACGGAGCCCAGCATCATCGGCAGCAGAACGAGACCCGAGTTGGTTGCGCTTCCCCCAAGTACGCCTTGGATAAAGATCGGTATATATACGGAAGCCACGATAAACGATCCGCCACTGAATAAACCGCATAACACACTGGACGTATAGAGTTTATTCTTAAACAGGCTGAATGATATGATTGGCTCCTTTGCCCTTCTCTCGGCTAGAACAAAAACAACCAGCATAACGGCAGCAGCAGCGAGCAAGGAAATCAAAATCCAGGAATCCCATGCCAATTGCTTGCCGCCAAGCTCCAGTGCAAACATGAAGCAAATAACGCCTGTCAGGAGAGTGGTTGCTCCCATCCAATCAATTGGTTGTTTGGAACGCTCATGCGACTCCTTGTAGAACAGCGTGACCATCATGAAAGCCACGATTCCAATGGGCAAATTGATATAGAACACCCACTGCCAGGTGATGTGATCCGTAACGTATGCCCCTGCCAGCGGGCCAAATATACTCGATAACCCGAACACAGCTCCGAACAAACCTGTAAGCTTGCCGCGCTTCTCAAGCGGAACCGTATCAAACATAATGGCGAATGCAATCGGAATGAGTGCCCCACCGCCGATTCCTTGCACCGCACGATACAGCGCCAGTTCCGTAATGGAGCTTGCCGTTCCGCACAGCACGGAGCCCAGCATAAATACAATCATCCCGAATACAAAAAACTTTTTGCGCCCATACATATCGGACAGCTTTCCGAAGATCGGCATTCCTGCCAGTTCAGCGACCATATAAGCGGAGGTCACCCATACGAAATGATCGAGTCCGCCGAGCTCTCCCACGATATTTCCCATGGCCGTCGCTACAATCGTATTGTCCATGGAAGCCATCATGATGGCGAGCAGCAGCCCGGCAAGCACGATGGGCAGTTTGTTAACTTGATTCGTTTTCACGTTTCTCAAACACTCCTTCTCAGTACGTTTCCTTATTTACTAAAGTCAGTGTAATCCAGAATGTATGACAGCTGATTGTCACACTTTTGCACGGGAATTCTATTTATATAAATAGTTCAGAGAACCCCCATCCTTAAAGCACAGGCAGCTCGTAGCGATAATCTGGTTATCTAATTTAAGTAGGGAGATACACATGGAATAAAGATCAGCGAATTATCACAACACAGTCATGTCCGTGCGCTCCATCCGGCACTATGAGCAAAAAAGACTGCTGGAAGCCGACAGACTGGACAATGATACCGCGATTTTAACGCGCATCCGCGATCGAACGGGTCAAGATGATTCCATTGTACTTGAAGCTCGGTCTGACCACAGATCAAATACGGGTATTACTCCGCGGTGAGGTGGCTTCGCCCGATGCTTACGAATACTGCGAGGAAATGCTCTCCTTCTACGAGGCAAAGTTAAACAATGTGGACAGTCAGATTGCTCACTGCATGAATTGAAACATCTGCTTCGGAGACAAATCTCCCTTACTCTGGACAAGAAAAAGAGGCAATTGCCGATATCGCCATCATCCATTTGTTTAGTGTCTACTGTTAACGTGATAGAATAAAGTGTACATCTGAAATGGAGGACATCTACATATGGACAATTTCGAGAAAAATCTGGAGAAATACGCGGAGCTGGTCGTTAAAGTGGGCGTAAACGTTCAGCCAGGTCAAGTTCTAATCGTCAATACGCCCATTGAAACCGTAGATTTGACCCGCCACATCGTAGCCAAGGCATATGATGCGGGCGCCAAATATGTGCAAGTCGATTGGGAAGACGAGAAAATCACCCGAATTCGTTATGAGAAGGCACCTGACGATTCCTTCGGGTATTATCCACAGTGGCAGGCAGATGCCATGCAGCAGCTTGCCGAAGGCGGAGGTGCCATTCTGCGCATTAAGGTACCGGATCCTGAGCTGTTCCGTGGAATTGACTCAGCCAAAGTATCTACGGCTGTAAAAGCTGCCGCTGTAGCCAGCGAGAAATACCAGGATTATGTGCGCAACAACAAAATCAGCTGGTCGCTCATTAAGGCGCCTACGCGTGCATGGGCTAATAAAGTGTTTGCAGACCTCCCTGAAGAAGAGCGGGTTCCAGCCATGTGGGAGGCCGTATTCCAGATGACCCGTGTCGGAAACGACGATCCGGTAGCAGCCTGGCGCGATCATATAGCTCAACTGAAGCTGCGACAAAATCACATGAACGCAAAGCGCTACAAGAGCTTTCACTACCGCGCACCGGGAACCGATTTGCGTGTTGATATGCCGGAGGGATATCTATGGCTCGGCGGCGGCGATGAGAACGAAGCCGGCGTATATTTTGTTGCCAATATGCCAACAGAAGAGATCTATACGATGCCGCACCGTACAGGCGTGAACGGTACCGTAACCAGTACGCTTCCACTCAATCTGAATGGCCGATTGGTTGAAGGCATCAAGCTTACCTTCAAGGACGGCAAGGTAGTCGAGTATGAAGCCGAATCCGGACGGGAGCATCTCACAACACTGCTCGACACGGACGAGGGTGCATCCTATCTCGGGGAAATGGCGCTCGTTCCGCATGACTCGCCGATCTCTCAACTGAATCGGGTGTTCTATAACACCGGGATTGATGAGAATGCCTCCTGTCACTTTGCACTTGGCAGCGCCTATCCGGTCAATATAGAGGGCGGTACCAAGCTGAGCAAGGAGGAACTGCTGGCTCGTGGAGCCAATGTCAGCTTGACGCATGTCGATTTCATGATCGGGTCTGCTGAGCTCGACATTGATGGCGAGCTGGCGGACGGCACGGTTGAGCCAGTATTCCGCGGCGGACGCTGGGTCTGATTACGATTGGAATACAAACACGAAACAAAGCCCTGCGAGGTTCGCGGGGCTTTGTTTGTATATAGAAGACTAGACCTGAATCTTCTGTATTCCACAGCCAATTTTTAGTTGAACAGACAGGTCCCTCTAGATATAGAATTTGTACTTTACTTATACTGGAAGCGCTTTTATAATTTAAAATAACATAAATCGATTTATACTAACATGAAATAAATTCAAACAAATCGGAGGTGATTTATTCTAGAAGTGTTTCACGGATTCGTTCTCTCTAATTCAGATTGAAAGGAAGGATATAACGAATGAACAAGAAGAGAAAATGGCTTACTTCGCTTGTGCTTGCCACTGGGTTGTGCGTCACGGGCGCACAGTCGGCATTCGGCGCTTTCTGGAACCTTAGCGGTGATATTGTCGTTCACGATCCAACGATCATCAAGGAAGGGAATACATGGTACACCTTCTCAACAGGACAGGGCATTCAGCTGCTGAAATCCAGCAACGGCACGAACTGGACCAGGGCCAATCAGGTATTTTCCTCTCCGCTTTCCTGGTGGAAGACCTATGTACCGAATCAGAGCACGAATGATCTCTGGGCACCCGATATTGAATATTTCAACGGTCGTTACTGGCTCTATTATTCGATCTCGTCCTTCGGGTCCAACACATCCGCCATCGGCTTGACTTCGACAACCAGCATCACCTCAGGCAATTGGCGCGACGACGGTCTGGTTACACGGACGACATCATCTAACAACTATAATGCAATCGATCCCACCCTGACGATTGACAAGGACGGTAACCCTTGGCTCGCCTACGGTTCGTTCTGGAGCGGACTGAAGCTGACACGCGTGGATGCAAGCACGATGAAACCGACAGGCACGCTTTATTCCATTGCCTCACGTCCTAACAACGGCGGTGCCGTAGAAGCGCCAACGATCATCTACCGAAACGGTTACTATTATCTGTTTGCCTCCTTTGATTCCTGCTGTCAGGGCGTGAACAGCACTTATAAAATCGCTTATGGCCGTTCTGCCAATATCACGGGCCCTTACGTAGACAAGAACGGAACCAGCATGATGAACGGCGGCGGCACGATCATGGACAGCGGCAATGCCGTCTGGAAGGGGCCCGGACACCAAGATGTGTATAACAACATCATCATTAGACATGCTTATGACGCAACGGACAACGGTACGCCGAAGCTGCTCATCAATGACCTGAACTGGGACGCCCAGGGCTGGCCTACTTATTGAAGGTAAAGGGACAGAGCGTTTAATCATTGGATAAAAAAATAACCTGCAAGAGCGCACGTTTGTTCAAGCGTCCACTCTTGCAGGTTACGATTCTCCTATCGCTTTATCGGCTTCGATAGTGGAATGAATATCGATGAATCTCCTCATGTAAAAGAGGCCTTCACCCATGAATATGCTTGGGCGAAAGCCTCTTGTTCATTGAATAACTCGTTATTTCTCCACTTTCTCGAGCATGCGAAGAATCATCATAACCGCTTCCGCGCGAGTCGCGGATTCAAGTGGAGCAAATCGGTTACCCGAGCGGCCATTCACGATACCGGCATCAACAGCAGCGGATATCTCCTTCTCTGCCCAGGCAGGAATGTTGCTATGATCTCGGAAGGAAGATTCCGCATCCCCCAAGCTCAGTCCCAGGTATCTCACAAGTATGACCGCCATCTCTGCACGGTTAACGGTTTGATTCGGACGGAATGAACGATCTTCGTATCCCTTCACGATACCTTCGGATACGGCCCATTGAACGGCTTCAAGTGCCCAAGGTCCGATGAGGGAACTATCTTTGAAGTTCAGCGTCGCGGAATTCCCGTGGCCCTCCATGGCTTTTGCCAGCATCACCATAAATTCAGCACGGGTTACCTGACGGTCCGGTCTGAAGGTCTGGTCCGGGTAACCTCCAATAATCTCAAGCTGAACGGCTTGTTCAATGGCTGACGCGGCCCAGTGTTCACCGATGTCCGTTAACCCTGCCGGCATGGGATCGGGCTTCGTTGCTTCTGTCTCTTGCTTAGCTTTACGATGAATGTTCAACTGATAGACCTTTGTCGCGCCATTCTCGGCTTGAACTACCAACCTCAGAATGTTATCCCCTTCCGTTAAGGCGATCAGCTGATCCGGCTTCACGGCTTCATCACCCAGAAGCACCTTGGCTCCGCTGTGCGCAGCGCCAACACGGAGCTGTACCGATTCGGCTTCCGTTTCAAGCCGATACTCCGTTGTATTCTGGTTGAACGCAGGAGATAGTTCTACCGTTTTGCCGCCAATGATCACTTCAAGGCCTTTCAGGTTTGTGTTGCCTGACCGTACGATGCCTCCGGAAGAATCTGAACCTGAAGATGGAGGATTCTCCGATGAAGGAACAACCGAAACGTTATAGGCACGGATTGCAGCTTGCAATACTATCACTGCATCCTCTACATCCTTGGCTGTGGCTT
This sequence comes from Paenibacillus sp. Cedars, assembly GCF_003184205.1. Taxonomy (NCBI): domain Bacteria; kingdom Bacillati; phylum Bacillota; class Bacilli; order Caryophanales; family Paenibacillaceae; genus Paenibacillus; species Paenibacillus sp. Cedars. Next base: position 2,172,287 of record NZ_CP020866.1, on the reverse strand, counting down.
GATCCTGTTCCGCTACGACACTGGCACTCGCAATGGCAGTCCGTAAAGCGGATCGTGCCGCTGCCGGGTACTGGCCCGGCGATGAGCCTTCTTGGGTTTCATCGAGCCTTTGCTGTGCCAAAGCAATCCACCTTTTCAGCTCTCTTTTGTCTACAGCTGCCGCCGGAGTTGTAACCGATTGATGAAGTCCATGGCTCTCTCCAGCCGCATTATAGGCTTTTACCGTAAAGTGATACAACGTATCCGGCTCCAGGCTGGAGACGGTATGTGAATACACGTCGTTCGTCACGGTAACCACCGGTTCACTCCGACCATTCTGATAGACGCGATAGCCATCCACGCCATCAGGTGCATTCGCCTCCGGCCAGCCCAAGGTTACACTTATTGGCGTAATGTCCGTAACCTTCAACTCTCCGGATGACCATACAGGCGCACCCGAAATGACCTCAGCATTCGTTGTAATCGTTAACCTGTCGCTTCGATCCGATTCGTTCCCTTGTTCATCCAGGGTAGTTACCTGGAATTCGTATACCGTGTCTGCCATCAGCCCTGTCGCTTCATACACACTCTCCGTTACAGTCGCTGTCTGCTGACCATTCTGATAGATATTGTAGCCCGCGACCTGCTGGTCCGGATGGTTCACAGAATCCCAGCCCAACTGAACCGAGGAGGATGTCACTCGCAGTGCCTTCAGATTCGTCGGAGCAGGAAGCTCCCCGCCTTCGGTTGTGAATGACCAAACATCCGATACGGTTCTCCCGCCGAATTCATCCTGTGCAAGAACATACCAGGAATACGTCGTCCCGTTCGATTGAAGCCCCGTCCATGGCTGCGTCACCACTGCACCGCTGGCAACTTTCTGCGGTGCACCCAAAGCCGCTCCTTTCAGATGATTCACTTGAATCGAATCCGTTGCCACCCTTTTCAGCTTCGGCTCAAGATCCAGATTCATCGTAAACTCGTCCACTCCTGGATTTGTATAATAATTGTACTTATCCAGGTATGGAGAATACGTATTCACGTAAATTTGATTGCTTTCCTTATCAAAATGCAGCAAGCGCAGATAGCCGCTGCCACCATCGGCATGTCCCTGGTAGTCCGCAAGCATCTGATAGACGGTTCTGTCCGGCGTACCGTCACCGTCATCATCCAGCTCATTCTTGAGCAGACTGGCTCCCGTGTAATGCCCGCTCAGAACAGCAACTACATTCGGGTTCGGGACGACCACTTCTTTGTATAACTTGTTTCCTACACCGGAACGCGTTCCATTGGCAAGCATGTAATCATGGAAATTCAGAAACGCGATTCGGTCCGGGTACTCAGCCAGAACCTCATTCATCCACTTTATGTCCTCGTCTTCGACTCCCCATCCCATATACATCATGATGTAGTCGTTGCCTTCGGCGGAGATGAGGTCGTAATGACCGCGATTATCCTTGTAGGAGCCACCGTAGTAAGGCTGATTCTTATAGCGGTCCTCTCCAAAATATTGACTGTAGGTCGTGTAATCCCAATCATAACTACCCACGTCATGATTACCGGCAAGCACGCCATGAGGCAAGTTTGCATTCTCCAGCATGTTCATATATCTGTCGGCTCGTTCCCACTGATATTGCGCCGTCGGATCATTTACGATGTCACCGGTATGGAACAAATATTTAATATTCATATCATCCATGGAATCGACGATCCAGTCGAATTGTTTCTGTTGAATGTGCGGGTACAGCTCTGTCAAGAACTGGGTATCCGATACCCAGACAAAGGTATAGTCATAATCACCTCGGGTGGGAATTTCATCCTGTACGATGACATCCACTTGGTTGCTCCGCACGTAGTCAGCTGCGGCCAATTCTCCACGAAGCGTAAAATCATCTTCGGACTGGGCGATATGTTTCGTGATTTCCGTCCACTTGCTTGTATTGTAATTCCACGCGTACATCGTGACCTTGCGACCAGAAACGGTATGTCCTTCCCAGCCCACTTCGACGACGTCGCCTGGTTCGGCGGCTTGCTCCAGGTCAACCTCGAAGCGGATGTAAGGGAACTGGGATGTAGAATCCACGGTAACATATTGATCGTTGGACTCGGAGATGAGTTTCAATTCCTCTTCTGTCAATACGGTTTCGCCAGCCGGAAGCTTGACCTTGGGCGGTTCTTCATCCGAAGCGTTCTTGGACAACTTCACTCGATCACCGCTTAACGAGTGATACGTATGCGCCTGATGGAAGGAAACCTCAAGCTCGTCATTCGATGGATCACTGACTTGAACCTTCAGCTCTGGCGAAAGCCCTGTTCCTGTCTCCTTATCCGCTGGTGACACCAAGACCGGTGCATTCGGATGCTCCTGAGCAGTGTTAAACGTAACGGAGCGTTCCGAACTGTTGCCGATCTTATCCACTGCGCGAATCTCCAGCTTATGATCACCAGGTGCAAGCTCCGATGATGAAGTCGCGTATGGCACCTCGATTAATCGACCGTCCAGTGTGACCTCCATACGATCCATGCCGGATACGTTATCCACAGCGGATACTTCGATCGGGATGCTCCCCTTATAAGACTTTCCCTCTTCCACACTCACATCGATTTCCGGCCCATGATTATCGGACTGAACGGTGGCAGATACTCCAGACTGGCCCTTTATGTTCAGTTGGACCGTATGCTGCCCGTCCGTAACTTGCGAGGTATCCCACGCATACGACAAAGCTTTTACCTTATCCGCCGGAATGTCAAAATAAAATTCAACCAGCGGCAGAAACCGTCCGTCATCACCCAGATCATGAATCAGCGCAGGGTCGCTGTATCGCGGATCCCATATCTCCGTTCCGTCTCCTAACAGAAGTCGTACATTTCGGGCATTGAAGTCATCCATGTTCCCAGCAGGCTTGTTATCCTCGAAGTAGGTTCGCTCATTGTCGCCTGCCCGAAGCGTTATTTCGTTAATGCCGCTTGTCAGCCACTCGGGTTCAATCGGGACAGCGATCGTTCGATAGCCATCTATATTAGCCTCGGTCTTGTAGAGAACGTCCTTGCCGATGGTTACCGTGTTGATCCCATCATCGATACCATCCGCTTCAAATACAAAGTAGGCTGAGTGCTCCATGACAGGCACACCTTGAACCCTCTGTCCATCTATAAAAAGCTCCAGGTCGTTGGATTCCGCACCATTTGCGGCGCCCCGGATGTACGTTGTGCCGGTTACGGTCTGTTGATGATCCAGGTTCAATCTGGCGCTTGCTCCATTCCCTGTCAGATCGACCTCATACTTGGGGCTCTCCACTTCTTTAAACGTATTGGACACCGTGAAGAAATACTCCAGTTTACGGTGTCCCAGCAGTTCAAGATAAGAGATCGTATGCCGGAAATCTTGCTTTCCTTCCTGGAGCTGAACGACCGTGTAATCATTTTGATCATCGACACGATAAGATAATGCCACAGAAGTGACCATTCGCGCATCATGGGCCTCGGCAATTATCTCCAGATTATCTCCCGGCTCTACGTCCATGGCTGTCGTGCGGTTCGTCACGGTCGGTTCCTTCGTTATATCGATATGTACCGGCTCCGACGGCACCTCAGAATGCTGTAATGAACCCGGCGTTGCCAGATGCTCCAGTTGGGAGATCCGCTGCATCTTCTGGCTGCCGTCCTCAGGATATTTATAGAAGATCCCCAGATCAGGACCGTTATGGACTTCTCCGTCATTATAGAATGCAGACACGATCGGTCGCCCGGTGTTGGTCACTACCATGAGCTCCCGCATGCGCGAATTGGACATACCGCCTGAGAATATTTTCACCACATCGGTGTTCTCAGTCAGCTGGGTGCCATAGTTATTATTAAAATCGCCAATCGTTGATTTATTGTTCTGACCGTTAATAATCCAGAACACCAGCGTACCGCCGGCTGGAATGGTCACCTCATCAGGGACGTGCGCCCAGAGGGTGTCACTCTCCAAATAACGGTAGCGTATTTTGTAATTGCTGAAATCGATAGCCTGATCGGTATTGTTATACACTTCAATAAATTCGTATCCATCTGCAGTTCCAACATTTGTAGAATCAGGTACAAGTTCAGTAATTAACAGCTCCGGAACGGTATTGCCTGTAGCCAGCTGCTCGGCTGAAGCTTGTCCGATACCAACGGTGAACGAGGCTGATAAGACGATACTGAGAATCAAGAAGCAGGAAATACATCGATTAAGGACGATCTTAGACATGGAAAACCTCCTAGAAATGATTTGTTGAGCAATCAATTCAGTTTCCCAATTCTCCAGGTCTCCATGGGATCTCCAAATTTAAAATTAAAGCGTTTCCATCACAAGCTCCTTCACAACGTTCGATTCAGGTTGTCCCCTCGAGGAGTTGCGTACCCCATCACCTCCTGAAATCAATAATTGCATATTCTGCCCGGTTTTTAAACCACTTTATGTAAAATTTGATAAATGATATATTAGTCCCGGTAGTCCCTTCCACCTCTAGTCACAGGGAACCATTTGTCAGGCATTCTTTACTATTAGATATGGACTTGGGCTCCATTTACTGCACAAAAAAAAGACCCCGCGAATGATATCGCAGGATCCTTATGAGTGGGAAGCGATTTGAAGTTCGTTATGCAGCAATTTTCCAATTGCTAGGGTGCATTACCTGAAAAGAATCGAAGAAATCTCGCTCTTCTTCTCCTTTTGCGAGTGTTCATGGCGAATCAACTGCCTTTCGGAATGACATCAAGTTCTTCCGTCCGTCGATTGACAATACCACTTCCCACTTATTCTATATTTACCCGATCCTCAATAAACGAAACAACTCTCTTTCAAAACCATTATGTCTGAGCGTCGATTACTCATCGATGCGAGTTCGCCCCGTTCAACTATTGAGGCGGCTCATTCTGCATCTCCATGGCCAGCTGTGCCAGCTTGTTCATCGTTTTCCAATTCCGCATCGTGACGGGTAGACAGAGCTTGGATAATTGCCCTGCCAGCTTGGAATTCCGGACGCTTTCCTTAAATAATAAATAGACCTCTTCACCTATCGCTTCAAAGGCTTCCTTGTCGTTCTCATAGTTCTTCAACTTCTCAACCTCTTCAACTGCAGGTACTTCTGGCAGCATGGCAACATACAGGCTTTCAAACTCTGAGGCTTCCTCGGCAAGGCGAATACGTTCTTCTGAGAAAGGACAATTCCGAATAATCCCTTCGATTTCCGAGGAGGTTCTGAGCAGCACCGGCACCGGGAAGCCAAACACTTCAAGTATGCCCTGCTCCATCTTTGCACGCAGAGCTGCTTTGGATTCCGCGGATTGAAACAGTACGTTTCCGCTCTGAATGTAGGTTTGTACATGGGTTAGCCCCATGCCCTCCAGCATCTTCCTTAAATCGGCCATTTTTATTTTATGGTGGCCGCCGACATTGATCCCTCGAAGCAGTGCAATGTAGATGGTCATGTGTTTGCCTCCTGATTACGTTCCATAATCTGACCAGCCGTATTCTCACCATTCGCAATACAGTCCGGGATGCCTACCCCATAGTAAGAACATCCCGCAAGAATCACGTTAGGATACGAATCTTTTAGTTTGTGCTCCAATGATTCTACAACCTGTCTGTGCTTCAAATGGTAATTCGGCATGTCGTCATGCCACTTCGTAACTTCACAGGAGACCGGCTCTGCCGTAATACCCAAGCTGCGGTTGATGTCCTCCATCCCGACCTGCTTCAATTCATCGTCCGTTAACCGGATTAACTCCTCATAATGCGGATTGGAGCTCTTGTAGAACAATCTCATCAATAATCGCTTGTTCTCGGAGGTATGCTCCCATTTCCGACTGGTCCAGGTGCAGGCATCACACTTCAAATGTGTGCCTTTGCCCGTAATGAATCCTGTGCCATCATAAGGAAGTTCTTCATCTTGTATATCAAAAGCAAGATACACACTGATGAGGGATTTGGTATACAGCTGATCGAAGTCTTCGTTAAGGTGTGGATCTTGCAGCAATTCCTTCGCAGATGAAGCCAGCGTGCTCAGCACAACATAATCGGCTTCAAGCTTCTCTCCGTTGGAGAGTGCAATTTCATAGCCATCAGCTAATTTCTTCAGCTTCGCTGCTGCCGTTCCTTTGTAAATCTCTGCTCCTGCTTGAGAAACCGTATCTTCCAGGGCATCAATCAAAGCCGAGACGCCGCCTTTGAAGGAGATGAATTTCTTGTTTCCCGCACCCAGATACTTCTGCTTATTCTCTGCGAGGCCGCCCATGATGCTGCCATATGTATTTTTGTAATCAAGCAAATAGGGGAAGGTGGAGGCAATGGTCAAGTCATGAAGATCTCCGGAATACACCCCTGATATGACCGGAGCGATCTGCTTCTGCACAATCTCCTTGCCAAGAAATGCTTCAAGAAACTCCCCCAGCGAATCATCCCTGGTGAATGTCTCATTGGGCGTGTAATAATCTTTGAGCGCCACTACCTTCCCCTCCGCGGATACGAGCTCACTTTCGGCCAGCGACCTCAGACTAAGCGGTATACCAAACACACTCTCGTCCGGAATTTTCTTCAGTCCCTCGCTTGTGTAAATAAAAGAGGTTCCCGTGGCATTATACACAACCTGATCCGTTAGCTGAAGCTCCTCCAAGAGCGGTGCCACATTCGTTTTTCGGGACACGATGGAATCCGCGCCGGTTTCCATAATAAACTCGCCATTCTGAACGGTTCGAATTTTCCCTCCAAGCGTTTCGCTTGCCTCAATAAGCACCAGATTCATCTCCTGCTGACGAAGCTTTAACTCTTTTTGCAGGTAGTATAAGGTTGAAAGTCCGGTAATGCCGCCGCCGATCACTACTATAGTTGTCACTATATACACCTCAATTATGTAGGTTCTTTACAATCTCATCCATGTTACTTACCATTGTATCCAATTCATAAGTATATCATAGAAGCAGTCCATCGAATGCCGCCATTCCCTCAATATTGTGAACAGTCTTTTCAGCAAAAGATCAGCATATCCAGCCGGGATGCAACGAAAAAAACTCCACGAGATGCCTCGCAGAGTTTTTTAAAGTGGGAAGCGGTTATTACCGTTCTCAAACCATCATTACATTACTTAGGATGTCTTCGGAATAATTCAGGCGGTGCCTTCCTTACTCCTCGTTATATGCTTCATGGGTATCAAGTCCTTTCGGTAATTCCGACTTTAACAGTCTTGTTATCCGTCTGGTGTTGATGTGACTCTCACTTCCCACTTAGGATATATATACCCGGACCACTGCCGATGAAACATGTTGCACTTGATATCTTCGAAACAGACTTAACCTTATTTCTCCTCCGTGAATACCTCAAGCAAGCCCGCTGGAAGCTCATACTTGCGATTGTTAATCTGAATGCTCTTCAGCTCCTCCAGCAATGAATCCTCACTCTCTGAATCTTTGATTGCTTGTACCTCATGATGCAATTGTTCCATTTGACGGTCCAGCGCATTGGCGGTATCCGCTGCATTCTTCAGCTCCTCCAGCAGCTGCTGAGGAACCGACTTATTATATTTGTAGAAGATCTTGTGCTCCAGGCTTGCCCAGAAATCCATGGCAATGGTTCGAATCTGAACTTCAACGCATACCTTTTCAACCCTGTCGGAGAAGTACACCGGTACTTCTACTAGAAGATGCAGGCTTTGGTATCCGTTCGGCTTCGGATTCTTGATATAATCCTTCACATTAAGAACCGTTAAGTCGCTTTGCTGCTGCAGCATATCGCTGATTTTGTAAATGTCGGAAATAAAAGAACAGGTGATCCTTAAACCTGCGATATCCTTAATGTTATCCTCAATCGAGCTTAGGGATATGTTTCCGCCTTTACGAAGCAGTTTCTTCATGATGCTTTCCGGTGACTTCAGGCGGGATTTCGTATGTTCAATCGGGCTATAATCATGAAGAGCCTGGAACTCCTCTTTCAATATTTCCATTTTAGTTTCAATCTCATCTAATGCGAATTTGTATTTCATCATGAAACGGGTAATTTCATTCCGAATGATTTTGAGCTGTTCGATTTGCAAAGAATTCATGGGATACTTCCTTTCGATTGTGTGATTCAGAGTCGTTTTTGACTCGATCGTAATTAAATATCGCTTGCTGATTACATACTAGAAGTTCCGTTCCCTCTCTAAATATTAGTTGAAAAGGAGGGGTGCCTGCAACTTTAGTGCAATAACGCAAAAAAGACGCCGCAACCATTTCAAGTTGCCCCGTCTTCATCCTATGCCGGTATGCTGCTGTTTGACTTACTTTACGCCGCTGTTCGCGCGGACTTTCAAGACTTCTGTTCAACAAAAGGTTACAACGAAACTCACATCATAATATAACTATATGATTATATTTAGAATAAAAAAAGCCTGGCAATTGAACAATGTGACCATCGTTAATCACATTAATATTTCATATCACTTTTGTTCAGCTGCTTAAGCATATCTTGTGGAGACGGCATCTCATTCAATACGGCCTGAATGTATGGCTTGTCTGCAACATTGAGCGAGTAATATACCCATTGTCCGCGCCTTTCTTCATTCACGATTCCCAGAGATTTCAGTTTTCTTAAATGTTGGCTGACACCTGGTTGTGACATATGCAGCACGTGAACGAACTCGCACACACACCATTCCCTCTCTGTTAGCAAGATCAGCATCGTCAGTCTTGTCTTATCTCCCAGCAGCTTTAGCTTATCTGAGATGATCTCCAAACGTTCCATTCTCTGAACCTCCAATACCATCTTGAGCCAGATTCCATCCACCGTTGATATATAATCATATAGTTATCATTCAATCGCAATAAAATTACTATTACTATCATGAAGCGCAGGTTTTATTTCTCGGGCAATCGCAAAATAATCTTGGTTTCGACAACCGAATCTCACTTTGCCATCATGTCGTTACCCGTTCCCATTTTATTTTGGACAGTACCTGCTCCAGCCTGTTCATATCCTTGTGAAAAGGACTAAGAACCGAATGTAAACTCTGGACTCCGTCCGGGCCAAATAACGAATGATTGTGCTTTATGAAGGTTGTAAGTGTTCCCCCTGGCCCCAAATCCACAAAAATCTTATCCTCCATGGGCAGCAAAGTTATCAAGGCATCGCGAAAGCGGATCGGTTCCCGCACCGCGTTCCATAAATGCTCGGACTCAAAAGAAGCGCAGGCCCCTCCTGCCAGAGCTGATATGACTCCTGATTGAGGAGACTTCAAAGAACATGAGGCTGCATAACGCTTATATAGTGCTCCGGCAGGATCTATCCACTTAGAGTGAAAACCATAATGAGTAGGTAACCGCTGATACGTCACTTTGCGTTTTTTTATATATGCCTCCACTTCAGAGAGGCCTGCTGCTCCACCTGAAACGACAAAATGATTGTCAAAATTAACCGAGGCAATCTCACAGTTCCGATAAAGCTCCGGTTCGCTATGGAACAGCGATACTTGTTCAAGAATAGCGATCATGCCTCCCGGTTCGCAATGATTCTGTACGATGTCCGCTTGAACGACCAAACTCTCCAATGCTGAAGTGTAATCCAGCGCTCCGGCAACGGTACATGACGCAAATTCCCCCAGACTAGTACCAAACACATAATCAGGGTAGATCTGCTGCTCCATAAATACCTGGGCTAAGGCATATTCGATCATGAATATGGCGGGATGCGTGAGCGGCAATGAGTCAAATGGTTGACTTATTGGATAATCCTTATCGTACAACTCGTCGATGACCGAATATCCGGTTATTCCGTAATAATATTGATCCAGATGCCTCATCCAGTGGCGGAACACCGGTTGATCTCGATATAATTCCCTGCCCATTTGGTAGTATTGCGAGCCTTGCCCGGAAAATAAAAATACGATGGATTTCCCCACCTTTGTTCACTCCCCTATCATCGAAAATTAAATACGCTTTTCTGATTCGGCCTCATTCTGAAATCGACAAAATGCTTGCGCGAATCCAATTGAAAGTAAATATTCTGATCGTACAACCTTCTTATGGTTTGGCCTGGCTCGGCCCCGTAGGAATGACCGGGATACACACGCAAGTCCGGGGCAGCCAAAGCCTTGATCTTTTGGATACTCTCAAACATCGCCTCAGCCGAACCGCCTGGATAATGGCATCCCCCACAGCCCTCTATGAATAAAGTGTCTCCAGTAAATACGCAGTCCTCCAGCAAAAAACACATGCTTCCCGAGGTATGTCCGGGTGTCCACAAGCAGGTGACCTTCGTTCTCCCAATCGAGATGACTTCTTGATCCGAGACACTTATCAGGTTTCTGCAATGGAATCCGTAGTCTTCAATTTCCACATTCGACATGAATACGTCACATTCAAAAATCTCCGTGAGCACCAAGGTCAAATTCACGTGATCATAATGGGAGTGAGTCAACATAATCCCCTTCACGTCTGCATTCAAATCGTTCAGCTTGCCGAGGATGGCATCGAGTTCCCATGAAGGATCGATTAACAAGGCAGAACGACTGCTTTTGTCCAAAACAATATAGCAATAATTAATGTAAGGAAGCGAGACCGTTCGTAGTGCACACACTTCGTAATTAACCATTGTCCTCCCTTTCGCATAGGCATGACAAAATCCCGACTAAGCGCCTTGTACCGCAGCTTAGTCGGGATTCGTTCACACCTTGCTTCCGTGTAATTCTTTCGTTTGCTCTTTAAACATCTGGAGGAACTCCTTGGTTATGCCTTCTCCAGAATATAACGCTTCGCAAAATGCAAAAATCGTTTCGTACGATTTAGCTTCCGACAACAGCACCATATGATTCGAAGGATCGATATCCATGACATGCAGGTCCGGGAACTGGCGTTCCCACTCCTTCCAGTATGCCGCTTGGTCTAGAACCGACGAATCTTCGGTTGTCGAGAAGTACGGCTCCAGCTCTCCGAAGATCAAGCCGCCCTTATTGCGGAAATAGTAGCAGGTTACGGCATCCGGGTCGGGAAGCGGCATCGCCGCATATTGATCGAATTGATAAGCATGCTGTATCTTGACATTCGCCTCGATCATGGACACAATCTGATCCTCGGTCTTGGTGAGTCCGCGTGTGTTTCCCAGCTTAATAAGCTGCTCCAGCAGTTTGCCCTCTTCCACATTAAAGTCCAGTTCATCCCTATGAATCAGCGTCTGGATAAACTTGTCTGGTTCTTGAAAATTCCTCGAGGCAAGCGCCAAGTTAACGGCCTGCAATACGGCCGTTGTTCTTGAGACGGCTCCTTGCTGGAACTCTTTGCCGTATGGGGAGTCCAGCATCACAACCGAATTCACCGCATGCCCCAGTACCTGCAATTGACGCGTTACTTCATAGGCCAGAACCCCGCCTAAGGAGTACCCTCCCAGATCATAAGGACCGTCGGGCTGAACCGATTGAATAATGTGGGCATAATAAGCGGCCATCGCCCCGACCCCTTTTAGAGGAGTACGGTCAGTCAACCACCCTCTCGCCTGAATTCCGTAAAAGGGACGCTCACTCTTTTGCGCCAACTTCTGGTACATTTCGACACCGCCCAAACCCCCATGAAACCAGAATACGGGCGAACCTTGTGATCCTTTGTTAAGCAGGATGAGCTCGGGAAATTGCGGCCAACTGACGGGTGCAATAGACGCATTCTCAGGATGAAGTCTGGGCTGCCTGTCTTCTGTCGGCGGCAATTCAATCATGGCAGCAATATCCATCACCGTCCTGCATTCCTGCAGCTTGACGAGATCAACCGCGGGATCCAGCTGGTGCTGCAGCTGCTGCAGCAGCTGCATCAATAGAATGGAGTCAAGCCCGTATCGATCCAAGGGCAGCCCCGGATTCATCTCAGCCGGTGCCATGCCCAGTATGCTCGATACGATATCGATCACGCGGCTGCTTATATAAGGATCAGGATCGGTCTCTTGTACATCGTCCAGCTCAGGCCAGCACCTTCTCTTCTCGAATGGATACGCGGGAAGAGATATTCTATGGACTCGTTCTTCCATATGAAGCCATTCCCAAGGGAACTGCCCGCCTTTTGTCCATTGCAGCGCTATGTTAGTCAAATTGTTTTCTGCAAAAAGCGACTGAAGCGCAGCCGAATCCAGTTTGGAGCTTGAGAAGGTTGTATCCCCGGTAAAAATGGCCGGATTCGTAATGGCCCCACCGGGGTTATCCGGCGATGCATTCAGGAATATCCTGAAACCAGTAATCAGTTCCTCCCTGCTGCTGGCAACCATAGCTAACCGGGACTCCATCTGTTCCCTTCCCACCTGTAAGGTATATGCAAATTCCTCTAATGAGAACTCGGAATGACGTTCTGCATATTCAAGCATCTGTGAAGCGTATTCTTGAAGCCGCTCTGTTTTTTTTGCCGACAGGACGATAATCTGAGGTTTCCCTGAAGGTTCTGCCCGAAGCAACCCTTCATCTGCAGGGATATACTCTTCAAGAATGACATGGGCGTTTACACCGCCGATCCCGTAGCTGTTTATCGCTGCGCGCCGCGGAAGCGTCTTGCCGTCTGCATCGGTTAAGGCTTCCCATTCATGATGCTCTGCGGAGATTCGCAGCGGACTGCCCGCAAGCGAAATATGTTCACTCGGACTTGTAAATCGGACCACCCCCGGGATAAGTTTATGCCTTATCGCCTGTATGGCCTTGATCAACGAAGCCATGCCGGAAGCCACTTCCCCATGACCCATGGCGGGCTTCAAGGTGCTGATATAACAAACATTGTCCTTGACTGAATCGATTGCAGACGAGCTGTTCGACGCAATCTCCTGATATCCCGCCCTCAGTGCATTCACTTCAATGCCGTCAGCCATCGGGGACGCAATGCCATGAGCTTCGATATAAGATATCGTCCGAGGATGAACTCCCGAGCCTTTAAAGGCTTGAGACATCGCGGCTTTCATGCCTCCGGCATTGGGAGAGGTCAATGACATCCCCTTGCCCCCATGCGAAACGCCTGTCCCTTTGATTACCGCATAAATGAGATTATGGTCCTTGATTGCTTTTGACAAAGGCTTGATGATCATCGCACCAACCCCCTCGCTCCGCACGAACCCGTCCGCGTCGGACTGAAAGGATTTGGCATGTCCATCCGGGCTAAGATAGCCCATGGCATCAAAACCTATGAAGCCTATTGGAGAGATCAGCAGGTTTACGGCGCCAACGATGGCTTGTTCGCATTCTTGATCGCGAATAGAGCGAATGGCACGATGCAAGGCCACCAAGGTTGAGGAACAAGCCGTTTCGTAATATTCGCTCGGCCCTTGCAGGTTTAAGGCATAGGAGATACGGTTCGGAATCAAGGATGGAACGACCCCTGTCATCGCTTGGGGATTCCCCTGCGAGATCGAAGTGATGTTCATATAATCGCCTGGACCTGCAGCCACGAATACACCTGTAGGATCTTGCGACAGCTTGCCCGGTGCAATACCGGCATCCTCAACCGCCTTCCAAACCTGGGTGAGCAGGAGACGCTGCTGGGGATCCATAATCTCGGCTTCTCTCGGGGAAATACCGAAGAATAACGGATCAAATTCTTCCACGCCTTCAATGAAGCCTCCCCATTTTAGACTGGAATGCCCTTGAGCCTCGGAAGGATCATCCAGACACTCCCTCCAGTCCCATCGCTCCTTCGGTATTTCCGTGATACAATCCTTGCCCTCCACGATGTTCCTCCAAAATTCATTCACATCCTGTGCCATCGGAAACAGACCGCTGATACCTACGATAGCCATCGGCTCAGGTTCAGCTTGAGTGTCTTGGGCAACCTGGGTTAACTGGACAGGCTGGACAACTTTCGGCGCCCATCGGGAGCGAGGTTTTCTGACGGGATTCACCTCTTCCTTCTCAACCTCAACCTCTACCTCTACTGCGTTTATCTCTATTACGTTAACCTCTGGAGCGTCCGACTGCATGTCCGATGGAGTCCCAGCGGCAAATGCAGCCGGATGTTCCGCGATCAGGTATTCGGCAAAACTATCCAGCGTTGTATATTCAAAGAACACGGTCGGAGTCAATTCAAGACTGTAGGCTTCATTCAACATGTTGGCAAATTGCGTAAGGGAGATCGAGTCGAATCCATACTCACTGAATTCCGATTGAATATCGATATCTTCCAGCTTGACCTTTAATAGTGTGGACACGTTCTGTATCAACACGGTCTCTACTCTTACCCTCTGCGTGCCGTCATCATGCTTGACGGTAGCTGTCATCATGCTCGGCTGTGGAGCAACGGCATTGGTTGGAGGGAGCATTCTGGGTTTCATTCGTGACATCATGCCTGTCATGACCAGAACCTGATGTCTTCCCGAGGCAAGCCCCTGATACAGGGCTTGAATTCCCGCAGAAGTCTGCATCGGGACGGTACCCAGACTCTTCAGCATGATTTTTTCGACGTCATCGCCGACGCGCATACCGCCCTCTTTCCACAAGGGCCAATTGATGGATAACATTCGACCATGTCGCTGCTCGGATGCGGCAAGCGTATTTCTATACTCTGCGAAGGCATCCATGAAAGCATTGGCGGCAGCATAATCTGTCTGACCCGGATTTCCCGTCGCCCCAGCCACAGAAGAGAAAGCAATAAACAAATCCAGATGAATATTTTTACTGGCTTCGTCCAAATTTACGAGCCCGTTAACTTTGGGGGCCATCACCTCTTGCAGTTCCCCCACATCTTTTCTAAGAATAAGATTGTCCCGGATGATGCCCGCTCCATGAATGATCCCGTTCAGACGTCCATATTCATCCTGGATACTTCGGATCAAGGCGAAGACCTGCTGCCTGTCCGTCACGTCCACTTGTCTATAATCCACCTTGGCACCGCGAGCTCGCAGTTCGTCCAGCTCCGCCCGCGCCCCTGCTTGCAGCGCAGAACGTCCGGTAAGAATCAACACGGTTTCTTTGGCTGTATTCGTAATCTCTCTGGCAAAAATAATGCCCAGACCGCCAGCACCGCCCGTAATCAGATAGATGCCTTGGTCCTTCCACGGAGGAACTGCTTCCTTAGCATCAGCATGAAGCTCGCCCCATCCCGCAACCCATCGTTTGCCGTCCCGATATCGGATGCGTTGATCCGACGGCTGGCCGCTGTTCTCCATGGATACACCTGTCAATTTCGCAATTTCAGCAGAGCCTGATTCTATTTCGATAAATTGACACACAAGCTTGGAACTTTCCGACTGTGCTGCCTTCATTAATCCCGAAAGACCCGAGAACAACAACCGGTCATTCTGCGGAAGGGATACAACCTGAATCAGAATTTTATCTTTCGGTTTCTCTTGCAGGACGGCTTGGATTTCCTCAAATATCCGGCTGGCATAACTTGTATACCGTTCTTCCATTCTTTCCTGAGATGATTCCAGCGTGATACAGCGTGCCTGAGTCATCTGTTGGTTCATGCCCTGCTGCAGGTCCAGACCGATCTCGCACAGGAAGACCAGATGTTTGGCATAACCCTGGGCGCTGGTGATGCTAGGGACAGGCTGCTCCCTCCAGATCGGCTCCAGCATAAGAGTCCCGGGTGTCTCTGAAAGACCCTGTGACTTCACCTCACCGTCTAGCACCCTGGTTGAAAAACCTTTCATTATTACAAATACAGTCCCTTGAGCATCGCATAAATGGATATCCAGCTTCTGCACTTTGCTATCTGCTTTATTTCCTTCGCTGTACCGGATCAGAGCCCACATTTCAGACGGGCAGCGGCCAAATACCTCAAGCTCCTGAAGTGCAAACGGAAGTCCCGGCTTTAGGGCAGCGGACGACGCTGGATCTGAGCTCATCATCATGGAAATCGTTGCCTGCAGGGCCGAATCCATCAAGCTGGGATGCAGAGTATACATTTGGGTTGTTTCAGAAACCACGGCGGGAATGGACAGCTTGGCCAATGCCTGACCACTTCCCAAATAAACCTTCTGTATTCCCTGGTGAGCCGGACCGTAATGAATGCCCATGGCTCTGTATGTTTCATAGATCTGGTTTGATGAAATGACATCTCGATTACATTCAGACTGAAGGGCCTGGATATCCAGCGATATATGATCCTCCATACTGCCTAATATCGCACTCCCTTGACTGTGCAGTACAGCTTCTCCATCTGCTTCTGGTTCGCTGCTGTATACTTCATAGGCAATTTCACCATTGTCCTCATAAACAAGATCAATATAGACTTGAACGGGTTCATCTCGCACCGCAATAGGCCGAGCCCACACCACGTTCTTGAGCCGTATTCCCATGCGCTCTTCCATCAGTATCTCTCCGGCCGTTTGCTCAACAGCCGCTCGCGCCATTTCAAGATAAGCCACACCAGGCAGGACGGGCGCCCCCTTCACCACATGATCCTTCAGGAAAAACTCGTTCCCCGTATACATCGAAGTGAAACGCAGCCCCGACAGGTCAGAGGTATTCCGATGAAGCAAAGGATGAACAACAGATGCTGCCGATGCTTCAGCAGGCCGGCTTGTTTCAGCGTCTACCCCAGCATCAGGGATCCAGTACGGTTCACCGGCAAAAGGATAAGTTGGCAAGCCGATCCGAGAAGGTTTAACCTCGCCATAGATCTGGCCCCAGTCAACGCTCAGCCCCCTCACCCATAAATTGAGAAGTTTGGCGTATTTTCCTCGCTGGATCCATCTAACGATGGCATCCTGGATTTCTTCATCAGCCTCAAGAAGCGACATCGTCTCCTTATTGCGCTTGACCTGCCCTCTGAACGTATCCTTAATCGAATCGCAGCCATTCGCGAACTCGTGTAATTTTGCCTTAAGATCGTCCACGGAGCCAACGATCATGGCCAAGCGATCCTCCATGGCCTCGCGTCCCACTTGGAGTGTATACGCTATATCCCGCAGGCTTGCATCCGTCAGCTGTTCTTCGCCGATGGCGTGCATTAGCCTTCTGGCCTGCTCCCGGAGCCTGTCTTCATTTTTGGCAGATAGAATTATCAATGCAGGACTATGTGAATGAACGGCAATAGGAGCCTTATGGCTGTCCTTAGGGATATACTCCTCAACCACGATATGGGCGTTAGCTCCTCCTGCCCCGAAGGACGAAATTCCGGACCGGCGAGGTACCTCCTCCCCATTAATCGTGGGACGCTTCCAATACGACGTTTCACTCTGCACGATAAATGGCGTCTGATTGAAGTCGATGTTAGGGTTTAATCTTTGTCCGTGCATGACATTTTTCACAAGCGTTTGATGTTTCATTTGAAGCAGCACTTTCGTAAGCTGCGCGATGCCGGCCGCTGCCTCCGCATGTCCGATGTTCGATTTGACCGAGGAGATGGAACAATAGCCTGTTTCTTCGGTATATCTACCAAATACGTCCGTCAAACCTTTAATCTCGATCGGATCACCAAGCGCCGTTCCGGTACCGTGAGCTTCGATGGAGCTGATGCTTCTTGGGTCAATTCCACTTTGGATGAGCGCATTCTCAATGGCCTGTGATTGGGATACCGGACTTGGAACGGTATAACCGTTCGTTCTGCCCGCATGACTGACTGCCGTGCCTTTTATGACTCCATAAATGTAGTCCTGATCTTGGATTGCCTCTTGCAAAGGTTTCAAAAAAACGGCGCCTATCGCCTCGGATGGTACATAGCCTGTGCCGCCTTCACCAAAAGCACGGCATCTTCCGTCTGAAGCGCTGAATTGCCCCTGGCATAACGTAATGTATTTGCTTGGATGAAGGGATAGATTAACGCCGCCTGCAATCGCCATCTTGGACTGTCCGTTTCGGATGCTCTCGCAAGCCAGGTGTACAGCATAAAGCGATGAAGAGCAGGCCGTATCCACCGTTAAGCTTGGACCCGTGAAATTCATGATGTAAGACACCCGGTTCGCTATCGAGAACATCTGGCTCGTCGCCAGATACATATCTTGATTGGCTTGCTTGGCCGCATCGGCCATAAACAGCTGATAGTTGTTAAATGTAGCACCTACAAAAACTCCGATTTGATTGCCATAACCGTCATGCTTCAACGATTCGCGCGTATAACCCGCATTCTCCATGCATCCCCAGGCAACCTCCAGAAACAGCCGTTCCTGTGGATCCATGTACATGGCGTCTCTTGGCGAAATATTAAAAAACAAGGGATCGAAATAGTCAATACGGTCCAAGAAGCCTCCCCATTTGCTATAACTCAGTCCCTTGGCAACAGCTTTAGCCCGGTCCGGCTCATAGAAGCCCTCCAGAGGCCAGCGGTTTGCCGGAATCTCTTCAATGCAGTCCTTGCCTTCGTACAAGTTGTTCCAGAACTGCTCCAGCGTCTCCGCTTTCGGATAACGGCCAGCCACTCCAATGATGGCAATATCCGCAGATTGGCTTGGCTGACGTTCCGTTAGAGATATTGATTGTTTGTTAGACGGACTAACGGATGAGATGGAGGCTGAAATAGCTGGCTTTTTTGTTGTTTCAACCTGCTTTAGACTCTTCAGGGGCTTCCCCGCAACGGCCACAGCCGTATCGGCTGCGAGTGCGGAAACCACGTCTTTATACTCCCGGATTAAATAAGCGGCTAATGTCTTGACGCTGTTGTACGTATAGAAGAGGGTGGTATCCAATTTCCCGATCCATAACTCCATTTTCCGATTCAGTGCAGTAATCATCAGGGAATCAAGTCCCAATTCTTCAAAGGAGGCTTCCTCCTCCAATTTATCATGAGGGATCCCGGTAACCTCTCCAAGGAGCATTCTTAATCGTGCTGTGGCTGCCGATACCATCGCTTCCGTATCCACGCTGCCCTGAAGAGGAGTTTGTTCTTCATTAAGGTCATCTTCCAAATCTTCTGTTTGGCTAGCTAATGGAAGCTCTTCTACTTCCGCCGCAGAATCGAAGCCCATCTCTTTCTCCATCCTTACAGCAGCTGGCTCGTTCACGGCTGTTTCGGCAGAATCCACCCAATATTCCCCTTTTTCAAAAGGATAGGTTGGAAGCTTTACCTTATAAGGTTGATCTTCGCCAAACAGCAGATTCCACTCGATGTCGTACCCCTGGCAATACAAATCCGCCAGCGCGAACAGTGTCTCTTGGAATTCGCTTTTACGATGACGCTGGGTGAGGCTCTTCGTAAGGAGCTCCTGGATATAAAGCTGCATCGCTTTTTGCCCGGTAAAGTCCCGCGGAACCCTGCCTGTAAACAGATTTGGCACTTTCTCGCTGCTGGAGGACAACTTCAGTACATACTTCGCATCACCTAAATCCTGAATGACCACGGCACAGCGATGACTGAAGTGGCGGCGTCCCTTTAACAGCGTATAGCTTATATGCGGAAGATCTTCATCATTCCATGTCTCTTGATCAAGCGTTTGGATCATATCCCGGATTTTTTCGTCGAGTGCTTCCTTCGTTTTTGCCGACAAGGCAAGCAGATGGTATGGCGGACGGGCCTTGGACACACCACCTTTTCTATCTCTTGCATAACTCTCAAGAACCATATGCGCATTGGTCCCGCTCATACCAAATGCGCTTACTGCCCCGGTACGAACTGTTCCTTCCGGTCTGCTCCAAACTTTGGCTTCCCTATTTACATAGAACGGGCTCGCACCCCAATGGATATAATCGTTCTCTTGTTCAAAATGGAGGCTTGGCGGAATCATTTCATGGCGCAGGGAAAGCACCAGGTTGATCAGACTGACCAGACCGGAAGCTGCAAAGGCATGTCCGAAGTTGGTCTTGGAGGAAGTGAGTGCACAATAACTCTGTTTCCCCGTATGCGCTTTGAAAGCATCGTTCAAGGCATTGATTTCTACAGGATCGCCTAACTTTGTCCCGGTGCCATGGGTTACGATATATTCGATTTCTTCGGGATTTATTTGATATTGTGCATAAATTTCTCTCAACAATTTGCTCTGAGCAACTCCGCTTGGGGCCGTAATCCCATTAGTTCTCCCATCGTAGTTCACCCCGCTGCCGCGAATAACCGCCTGAATAGGATCTCCATCCGCTTCCGCTTGCGACAAACGCTTAAAAACCAGGACGGCAACGGCTTCTCCCGGAACGGTTCCGTTCGCCCGATTGTCGAAGGCGTAACATTTGCCGTCCGCGGATAATATCCCTGCCTGACTAATGCCTGCATAGGCTTGGGGAGTAAGCAGCAAGTTAACGCCCGCCACGATAGCGGTATCGCATTCTCCATTCCGCAGGCTCATACAGGCCTGGTGAGCAGCAACCAATCCCGATGAACATGCCGTATTTATAGCCATATTCGGTCCGCTCAAGTTGAGGAAGTAAGACAATCGAGCTGCCAGGATAGCGTTATGATTAGAGGTTATAGTCCCCTTATCCTTGACCAGCAGATGATAATCGCCATCCTCAACCCCAACAAACATTCCGATCTTGCCTGTACCAAGCCGGTCTTCACCGTACCCGGCATCCTCTAACGCCTTCCAGGATTCCTGGAGCAGCAGCCGCTGTCTCGGGTCCATCGTTTTGGCTTCATTCGGCGAAATCTCGAAGAACATCGGATCGAATTCGCTAACACCCGGAATGGTGCCACACCTTTTACAATGAATCTGCCCTGATTCTTGCTCGCCATCCCCGTAATATTTCCGCCAATCGAACCTCTCGACGGGAACTTCCGACACTGCACTTCTGCCTTCAGCCAGAATCGTCCACATCTCATCGATATTCCGTGCTTCCGGAAAGCGCCCGCTCATGCCGATAATCGCGATAGGCTCATGCATGGCCGGCGGTGAGAGGTTCGGTATGGCCTTTCTCACAGACCCTCGTGCCCGCTTAAATGCTGTTTGCTCCGATTCCGACCTATTCAATGGTTGTCGTAAATCCGTATGCTCGATCTGACCTTCCTGATAGAAATCAGCCACCAATTCCTTATGTTCATCCAGGAAATAGCCGATTAATTTCCCAATCGTGGATTGTCCGAAGAACAACGAAGGTGTTATATCCAAGCCATAATGCTCTGTCAATGCGTTTGCGAACTGCGCAAGATTGATGGAATCGAAGCCGAATTCAGCCAGGTTCTCTTCCAGGTCCAGCTTATCGCGAGGGATTTTTAGCAATTGGCTGACGATTTCCTTCAAATCCCGCTCCAGACACTGCTCAAGGCTCAAGCCCTTCATTTCACTCCTCCAGCCCCTGCCTGGAGCGGATAACGCTTGAACGGTCTTCGACTCCTGTTCTTTCGCTTCAATAACGGCGCCACGATCAGCGAGCCCCAAAAATCTGTGTACGCGGCTTCGCTGCCCAACCAGTATCAAATGCTGCGAGTGGCTGTTAGATAAAATGCGCTCAAATATCTGTAATCCCTCTTCGGTCTCCAGAAAGCGCTGACCGCTCGATTTTAAATACAGCTCCGTATTAGCTTTATCCTGGAAGCCCATCCCGCCGTCCTTCCACAGCGGCCAATTGATTACGAAGGTGCGACCGCTGCGTCTCTGTTCGTTCCGATAGCGGGCATAAGCCATCTGAAAACGATTGCCAACCGCATAATCGCATGAGCCGAAATCTCCGAGCACGGCCGAAGTGGACGAAAAATAACAGATAAAGTCCAGCTGCTGTTCCCCTTGAAGCAACGCCTCCAGCGCAAGTGTTCCTTCCACTTTAGGAGCGAGAATCTTATGGAAATCTTCAATCTCTTTTTCAAGAATATTCTGACTGCTGGACATGCCAGCGGCATGAATAACCCCATGAATAGCCCCAAAACGATCTTTTGCAGGGGCCAACCCTTCCCGCATGCCTTCTGCATCGCAAATATCGGCTTGAACGTATACGACATGGCCGCCCCTATTCTTCAACTCCTCCATGCTGACCCGCATTTCGTCGTTCATTGGAGATCTGCCTGTAAGGATTAAATTTGCGCCATATCGCTCAGCCATATGCCTGGCGAAGAGAAGCCCAAGACCTCCACATCCGCCTGTAACAAGGTACGTGCCTCCATTCTTTAACATGTTGGAGCCATTCGCCATCACGGTGGGCTTGATCTGCCTAACATGGCGCTTACCTTTTTGATACCAGACGCTTGTGGCTTGATTGTTGCTTATTTCCGCCAACAGCCTTTGAGTCACTTCTCTCCAGGAAACTTCATGCGGCTGTGCTTGCGACTCCAATGATATGACGCTCACGCTAATGTTAGGCAGCACAAGACCGAGTGAACGTTCAAAGCCTGTCCAAGATTCCATATAACACTGTTCAAGCCGGTTCTCATATTGACCTGCCAATAACAACCGCTTCGGCTTCAGCCTTGCAGAGGCGATGGCTTGAATCAGGTGCACAACGCAAGAAACGTCCTTAACGTAAATGGCATCTTCCATAGGCCACAGATACAGAACCGCATCGATTTCTTTGAAATCTTCCTTGATGCTGCTCAATGCCTGCACGTACGTCTCCCGATCCGTCTCGGAAATGGTGTAATCATACGTTGTGTTCTTGGCAAATCCCGTACTTCGCGAAACAAAAATAACATGGGTGTCCCCACCCAAGCCTGTCGCGGTCTCCAAAAATTTCTGTTGGCTCCCATGCTGGGAAAGGAAACAGATCATCGTCTTCGTTTCTGTATTATGGGTACCCGTTAAGACTTCTTCCTCCCATACCTCTTCAAATGTCATCATCTCGTAGGATTCTTGTGTTTGTGTTTGTTTCATTGAAGCTCCCGTATTGTCCTTGCTCGGTCTGTTTGTGATCCGCATGCTTCGTGATTTGGTTCCGGCAGCATCCGCTTTGACGTCGTTCCGGGACGTCCAATACCGTTCCCTGGCAAATGGATACGTCGGAAGATGGGTTAGCCGAGCCGAGGTGCCTGCATATAAATTTTCGCCGCTCAGCTCATAGCCCTGACAGTAGAAATCAGCTAATGCATGCAGAGCTTCCCGATATTTGTCCGGATCTTCCATCAGAGAAGGCATGGTTCTCATAAGGTCTTGGACATACTGCTGAATCATGCTTTGCCCTTCAAAATCTCGCGGCACTTTTCCGCTGAACAGGCTTGGCAGCCGTACCTTGTCTGCGCTTGTCGACAATGCATATTCCGCATCCTGTTTGTCCCTTACAACAATGGCAATCCGATGGTTAAAATGCTGTCGTCCTTCCAGCAAGGTATAACCCAGATGGCCCATCTCTTCTTGTGACAGCTTCGTGTTCCTGAACATAGCGAGCATGTCTTGGATCTTCTCCTCCAGAGCTTCGCTCGTTTTGGCGGAGAACGTAAGCAAATGATATGGAGGACGGTCAGCAGACTCTTCAATCGGCTCTCTGGCGTAACTCTCCAGCACCATATGAACGTTGGTCCCGCTCATTCCAAATGCGCTTACTGCTCCCAGACGATTTTTGACGCTGTTGGAGGGCCAGGGTTTGTTCGTTTTATTGACATAAAAAGGACTTTCCGTCCAATGAATATAATCATTCTCCTCTTCAAAATTCAGGCTTGCAGGAATCATTTCATGGCGGAAAGCCTGTATCAAGTTGATCATATTGACTAAACCGGAGGCGGCAAAGGTATGGCCGAAGTTGGTTTTGTTGGAAGTAATCGCGCAATAGCCTTGTTTATCGGTATTCGCTTTAAACGCATCTTGCAATGCGTTGACTTCAACCGGGTCTCCTAATCTGGTTCCGGTGCCATGTGTAACAACATATTCAATGTCTTCCGGTGTTACCCCGGACTGCTGATACACGGCTGTTACAAGATCCCTTTGCGCCACTCCACTCGGAGCTGTGATACCGTTTGTCCTGCCATCATAATTCATGCCGCTCCCGCGGATGATCCCCAGAATCGAATCCCCGTCTGCTTCAGCTCTGGATAAACGCTTGAGTATCACCACGGCAACCGCTTCGCCGGGAACAAGCCCGTTTGCCCGCTGATCAAAAGCAAAGCATTGTCCATCCTTGGAGAGCATGCCAGCCTGACTCATCCCGATATACGGCTCCGGGGTCAGCATCAGATTGACACCTGCCGCAATGGCCGTGTCACACTCCTCGTGCCGAAGACTGAGACAAGCCTGATGCGCTGCTGCCAGCCCAGAGGAGCAGGCGGTATCCACCGACAGCACGGGACCGTTCAGGTTCAAGAAGTAAGACAGCCTTGCTGCCAAAATGGCATTGTGGTTGGAGGTAATCCCCGCTTCCCCTCGGACCAGCTGCTGATAATCTCCTTGCTCTGCCCCAACAAACATCCCTATCTTCCCGGCTTCGATTTTCTTGGTCCCATACCCTGCATCCTCCAAGGCATTCCAGGCCTCCTGAAGCAATAAACGCTGCCTCGGATCCATCAGCTCCGCATCCCTGGGTGAAATTTCGAAGAACAAAGGATCGAATTCACCGACACCCGGAATACAGCCACACCATTTGCTGTCTATCGTTTGAGACTCCTTACCGGAGTCTGTGTAATAATCACGCCAATCAAACCGATCCGAAGGAATTTCTTTCACCGCACTCCTTCCTTCGGTCAGGATGGTCCACATTTCTTCTACATTCCTCGCATCTGGAAATCGCCCGCTCATGCCAATGATGGCAATAGGCTCGGGGACATCCGGGGAAGCGCTGCGTGATATTACCTTAGGCCTCTCAGACGACCGTGGTTTCGTTTTGGAGACGGATGCAACGGGCTTGCTCTCTTCAGCCTCATAATAGAACGCTGCAACCACCTCTTGATGCTCCCTCATCAAGTATTCCGCTATTTTATTTATGCTGGAATGCCCAAAAAACACCGCCGGGGTAAGCTCGATCCCGTAAAGCTTCGAAAGCGATGCTGCCAAGTGGGTCAAGCTTATCGAATCAAATCCAAAATCCGCGAGATTGATTTCACTGTCCAATCGATCCCGCTGGATTTGGAGTAAAGCACCTATCTGATCCTTCAAATCCAGCTCTACGCACTGCTGTTCATTCAAACCTCTCATTTCTCTTTTTCGGCCATTACCTGATTCGGTTCTTCGATGATCAGCCTGGCGATCCGACTGTTCCATATTTTCATTGGCATCGAATTTTACAGACTCATCCGAACCCAACGGTTCGATGAAGGATGCGGGCGTGGATATTATACGCTCACCATCCAGCTTATCAGCTATAAAATATCGTTCCCTCGCAAATGGATAGGTCGGCAGACTTCTGCGGCGCGGTTTAGGCCATGTGCTATACAAGCTGTTCCAATCCAAACTTGGCCCTTCGACCCAAACCCTTGCTATACTCTGATAATCCCGTTGCTGCAACCAAATCTCCATGTTTGCATTCACTTCTGTTATATCCTTCAGCTCTTTGCCAGCCTTGTTCTGTCCCTTGCTCAGCCCATCAATGTCTGACTGACCTTCCAAATAACGCATCAGCTTAGTTTGAAGCTCCTGAATAGAATCCACAACGAGCGCAATCCGCTCCTCCATGGCTTCTCGTCCGATTTGAAGGGTGTACGCTACATCTGGCAGGTTGCTGTCCGATAATTCCTCGGCGCGGATAACCGACAAGAGTTGCCCTGCCCTCTCCTTTAGTCCCGCTTCGGTTTTGGCTGACAAAGGAACGATGACCTTCACATGTTTAACTTGCTTCACTTGCATCAGGGGTGGATCATTCCGGGACGCTTCCTCAGGTCTATATTCTTCGAGTATGACATGGGCATTAGAGCCTCCCGCTCCAAAGGAGGATACCCCGGCAATTCTGGGGAATTCCCTCAGCTTGCCGTCGAAATGAATGACCGGTCTTTGCCATTCTTCCAGTGATTGCTGGACAACGAAAGGTGTTTTGGCAAAATGAATATTCGGATTCAGCTCTTGGGCATGCAAGCTGGGCACCAGCATCTTATGCTTCATTTGCAAGACGATTTTGGTTAACCCCGCCATGCCAGCCGCAGCTTCCAGATGCCCGATGTTGGATTTGGCTGAACCGATGGCGCAATACCCTGTATCGTCTGTGTCTTTGGAAAAGGCTTGGGTAAGCCCGGTTATTTCTATAGGGTCACCGAGATCTGTGCCGGTTCCATGTGCTTCAATATAACTGACCGCTCTCGCATTTACGCCTGCCTTGTCCAGTGCAGCACGAACAAGCTCGCCCTGAGCCACGGGATTGGGCACGGTGTAACCGTTGGTTTTACCACCATGATTCGTGCTGGTGCTTTTAATGACGGCATGGATCTGATCCTCATCCGCAATGGCGCGTGACAAAGGTTTCAGCAGCACGATGCCGACACCTTCGCCGGGAACGAACCCATTGGCTCCTTGACCAAAGCTTTTGCATTTACCGTCCTTCGAAAGCATCTTCTGTACGCTCAGCCAGTGGTAATTGGAAGGGTGCAAATACAGATTTACCCCGCCTGCAATTGCCATTTCGCAATCACCAAGATGAAGATGTTCGCAGGCTTCATGAATCGCGGTTAGCGAGGAGGAGCACATCGTATCAATCGGCATGCTGGGACCTTGCAAATTCAGATAATACGAAACCCTGTTGGCGACGGAGCTGAAGGATGTGTACGGATTGAGATGTTCCCCCTGTTCCCATAATTCGGGGCCGTACAGATCGTAGCCCGTCTTCGTAATACCTGCAAAAACACCTACCCGGCGGTTATGCTGAACCGCCAGCTGCTCCCGAGTGTATCCCGCGTCCTCTAACGCTTCCCAGCAGGACTCGATGAACAGGCGTTCTTGAGGGTCCATCAGCATGGCTTCCCGGGGAGAAATGTTGAAAAACAGGGGATCAAAATCCGCATATCCGTCTAGAAAACCGCCCCATTTACTATAACTCTTTCCCTGTGACGCGGCCTCCTGCGGATCCGGATGGAAGAAGCCTTCCATCGTCCAGCGGTCTTCAGGTATTTCAGAAATCGAGTCTTTGCCGGCCTTTAAATTCTCCCAGTACTCGCTCAGATTGCGGGCTCCCGGATACCGTCCGCTTATACCAATGATGGCAATGGGTTCCCGCGTGTTGCGCGCAGGCTTATGGGCAGGGAAGCTATTAGATCGTTTCGTACCTCGTCTGCGTGAAACGAGTGCCGGAAAGGAATTGTCCGGATGCGAAGCTGTTGGATTGCTTGCAGGTATTTCCCTGACGACCTGCTCTTCTCCCATCCCCGTCCACTTCACGCACAACTCCGTATATTCAGCAGCCAGATAATCAATGACTTCTCCCAACGTCTGATACTCATAAAATAACGTTTTGGAAAGAGCTCCGAAGATCCTTTCCAAGTTCATATTCAATTGGTTGATCATGATGGAGTCGATTCCGTAACGCTCAAGGGGTTCGTTTATATTTATTTTGGAAGCATCGAGCTGCGTAATCTCCCCGAATAGCGATCTGAATTGCTGAGCCGTTCTATCTCTTAAACGTTCCCGATCCACCTGGGATCGATCTGCCGTTTCGGAAATCACTTGCTTAAGGGCGGAACTTGAGAGCAAAGTATCCCTCATCTTAGTGAGTTCACCTGGCAGAATAAGCACTTGATCATGGCCGGAAGCCAGTGCTTGAAACATAGCCTGAATGCCAGCATTCGTCTCCAGTGCCGTCACGCCCCAGCTATGCATCATCCGGTCCTCAGCTTGTGGATCAATTCCCATCCCGCCATCCTTCCATAAGGGCCAGCTGACAGACAAGGCTCGGCCTTGGCGAAGCCCGGCTGCCGCCAGACCGTTGCGATGCATCGCGTAAGCATCCATAAAGGCATTCGCCGCAGCATAGTCGGCTTGTCCCGGATTTCCAAAACTGCCCGCTATCGAAGAAAAGAACACAAAGAAATCCAAAGGAAGCTCCTTGGAGGCAAGATCCAGATTCACGAGACCCGCTACTTTGGGATCCAGTACTTGCTGTACCTCTTGTCTGTCCTTCTTAATTATGAAATTGTCGCAAATGACGCCCGCACTATGGATGATCCCGCTCAGCTTCCCGAATTCCTCTACAATATATCGGAACAGACCTTCTACTTGATCCCTATGGGTCACATCCGTTTGCATGTATACGATTTGGGCTCCGCTTGACCTTAGTTCATGGAGTCTGGCATCTGTTTCCCCTGACAGCACAGAACGTCCCGTTAGAATCAGCACAGGGTCTTTCACTTGCCGCACAATATCGTTGGCGAATAGGAGTCCGAGTCCCCCCGCACCCCCGGTAATTAGATATATCCCGTTGTCTTTCCATGAAATCCTCGGCTCTAACGGTGAAGCTGCAATTTCATTCCAGTCTGCCACCATTCTTATACCCTGGTCATACTGCACGCGATCATCAGGCTGTCCCTTGCTTTCGTTCAGTTGCTGCACAAGTTGGTCTATAGTCTCATCAAGTTCTGTTACGATCAATTGAACTCTTAACTGCGGATTCTCCAAGTGGGCCGTTTTCAAAAATCCAAAGAGCCCGGTGAGCAGCTTCTGTTCACCCTGCGCAGACACCACCAGTTGAATAAGGGTCTTCCCTGTCTCTTTACGCTCTAATATCGTTTTTACCCAATCGAACATTTGCTGTGCATAGGTTTGGAATCGTTCATGAATCTCCATATATGGAGAGGATTGCAGCATATGAACTTCTGCACCCGACATTCTAACCTGAACGCTTTCTTGGTATACGTGCTCCATATCGCACAGGATAACCATATGCCGGGTTTCCTCTGCTGGCATGTGTCTGTCCATCATCCCTGCTTCTCTAAAATGCGGCGTAAACAAATGAACCGTGGACGCTGCTACGGACCTATTAGAACCTGAAAGAGTATGTTGATTTCTCATAGTTTTAACCCTCCCCCAACCATGTCGTGTCCTACAGTATATTTATCTTTGCTCTCCGTAAACCGGACTGTAAGTCCCTTCAATCTTGCATATACCTTACCGTGTTGATCATACAAGTCCATATCTACTTGTATATCCTTATTCCCCTGCACGCGATGTTCGCTCTTTCGTACATGGATCCATACTTGCGGTGTGGGTTCACCGATCATTTGCATCTCTTGCAAGTAGAGCGGCAGCATGGATTGGATAACATCACTGCTCATTCGAGGATCCCTATCCGCCAAAAGACCAATAGCCGCCTGCAAAGCGGTATCTGTAATACATGGGTGCAGAATAAACGGATGAGACGAATCCGTCCAGGTTGCATGCAGTGAAAGTTTGGCAAGCACTTCATTCTGTCCGACAAACAGCTCGTCTACCACTCGATGCTCAGGGCTATAGACGGCTTCTGCCTGATCGTATGCCTTATACCAGTCTTCTTTTGAGAAATATTTCACGTTGCATTGTTCCCGTATGAGGTTCAAATCAATTGTTTCAGCTCCTGGTACAGGATAAGACGATACGCTCCCTTGATTGTGTATAACCGGTTCTGTGCTGCTCAGGTCAGAACTGCTGTAGATTTCAAACGAAATACCCTCCTCATCAGGAAAGACGTCGATATGAATCTCCAAGCCTTCCATCCCTAATTCAACCGGACTGGACCAGACCATATCCTTGATCTGGATGCCTTCATGAGGTCCTATAAAAGCTCCCGCCGACATTTCCGCCGCTTTTCGTGCCATCTCGAGATAGGTCAAGCCAGGTATGGTTTTTGTTCCATTGACATTCCCATAAACCAGATAAGGTTCGCTGCCCTTAAACGTCGTGCTGTAGCGAACTCCTGACAGATCCGAGGTATTCCGATGAAGCAAGGGGTGCAGCATGGCCTGTCCTGGTGACGCTGTATCATGGGATGATAAACGTTTGTTTTTCTTATCCGGTACCCAATAGCGTTCTGTCGCAAAAGGATATGTTGGGAGGGACAAAATTCTATAACGTTCACCTGAGAACAATGCTTCGTAGTTAAGCGCATATCCTTGAACGTATAACTCAGCAATCGCAGATAACCGTTCCACGTACCCATTCGGATCTGCTGCGAAGCACTCCTCAATGCATTGATTTCCGTACCGTTTCAGCGAAGGCTGCTCCCGCCGATCATTTTCATTCCGTTCTGAAACGTATACCTGCGGTACTTTGCTCCTGGCCAGCCATTTGCTTAAATACGATATAAGTTCATCCACACTGCGAACAACGCAAGCTAAACGATGGTTGAAATGTTTTCTCCCCGCCAATAACGTGTAGCTTAAGTTGCCGCAGTCCGCCTGCTGATTCCGTTCACAGTATTCGATTAGCTGGTCAGCCTGCTGCCGCAGCTGCTCTGGAGTGCGCGCGGATAACGCTAACAGATACCCTGGTTTCACGGAATGGCTCCCTGCAGGTTCCGGTGCTTCCTCAATAACAATGTGGGCGTTTGTGCCACTGAATCCGAAAGAGCTGACAGCAGCCCGTCTTCTGTCATTGGAGCCGGTTTCCCAATCCCTGAGCGTTGTATTGACATAAAACGGGCTGTCCTTAAATTGAATATTGGAGTTGCCCGACTTGAAATTAAGCGTAGGCGGGATTTGTTGATGCTTCATGGACAGCAGAATTTTGATGATTCCCGCGACGCCAGCCGCATGGGCCGCATGCCCGATGTTGGTCTTGATTGAACCGATGGCGCAGTATTCCTTATTGTCGGTATATTTCCTGAATGCTCTGGTAAGTGCCTGGTATTCAATCGGATCTCCCAGCTTCGTGCCCGTTCCGTGGGCTTCAACTACCTGGATGCCGCTTGGATCAATATGAAACGCATCATATACGCTGCGTTCCAAACTCTCCTGGGAAATGGCGCTTGGCGCCGTAATACCATTGGTGGTTCCGTCCTGATTCATTCCCGATCCGCGGATGACGCCGTAGATATGATCTCCATCATCCATCGCTTCGCTAAGACGCTTCAATACAAGCACGCCGGCCCCTTCACCGGGAACAAATCCATCCGCACGGTCATCAAAGGTATAGCTGTGTCCTGTTGCAGAGAGCATTCCGGCTTTGTTGGTGCTCAAGTAGTACCAAGGCGTAGACTGGATAAACACGCCTCCCGCCAGAGCCATTTCCGTCTCTCCTGCCCACAATCCCTGACAAGCGATATGAACCGCAACCAACGAACTGGAGCAAGCGGTATCGATAGCAATAGCCGGTCCCTTGAGATCAAGGTAATAGGCAATCCGTGCCGGAATGACCGACCCGGCTATGCCCCAGAAGGCCTGCGCGGGTGCATCGTCACCCGACAGCTGGTGATAATCCCCCGCTCCTCCAAGGCAACCGACATAAACGCCGCATTGGCGTCCCTGAATCCTGGAACCGGCATAACCGGAATCCTCCAGTGCCTTCCAGCACTCCTCCATAAACAATCTCTGCTGGGGATCCATATAATTGGCTTCAAGTCCGTTAATATTGAAAAAAGAAGGATCAAATTGATCGATGTTCTCTACAAAGCCGCCGCGGTTGCAATATTCGGCATCCTCCGGATAGTATGCCGTGAGATCCCAACGCGGTGACTCTCCGATAAGCTCCGCTCCATTGGATAGATGTGTCCATAATTCATCCACGTTGGCCGATTGGGCATACTTTCCGCTCATTCCAATTATGGCAATCGGCTCTTTTTGCATGGATGTCTTAAGGGCGACCCCCTGCTGTTCAAGATTAGCCATTTGAGAGTCAGGCAGTGGAGCCGCATCCATAAACCTGCCAAAGTAAGACCTAGGGGCGGAGGCGTCCTCTATATCAGATTCACCCGGCTTAGCCTCAACAACGACAGCTTCGTCTTTAAGGTTTTGTCCGAATTCACTGGCGACCGCATCTCTGTGATCCGATAAAATATACGCTGTGAGCTGCTTCACGGAACTATAATCAAAGAGGCTTGTCGTATCAAGTTCAATGTTTAAGGCTTGATTAAGCACTTGTACCAAATGAACACCGATAATAGAATCCAGACCGTAGTCGGCAAAAGAATCCTCCAGCTCGATTTCGTTCCTGTTCACCTTCAATGCCTCCGAGAGCTTCTCAATGATGGTCTCCTTCACATGATCCTCCAGCATCTGTTCGGTCACAGCCCTGGTTGTTTGCGTAGCCGCGACGTTCTTCTCATGTCTTTTTTCTGCTATAATCGTGGGCTGCAGCGTGGTCGTCGTGTCAATTCGGTTTAGCTTGGACATGCTTCTGACCTCGGCATGCGGGGAAGCATCCTGGAGTGCTATCTTCTGTCGTACAACCCCGTTGCTTCCCGCCGCAATGATCTGCTGTCCCCAATCATGAGCTTCTTGTGCCGGAAAGAAGACGCCCTCATAGCCTTCGGATTCCAACACGGCTTTCCAGGTTGCCGGATACAGGCCGGGGCTGCCGGGAATGCGTAGAGCTGCATCTTCATACAGCCACCACCCTTCCAGAAGTCCGAAAGTTAAATGAGTGAACAGCCGATTATCGCTGAGCTCGTTGATCAGAATGATGCCGTTCTTTTTTAACACGGCTTTGGCATTTCGTAACGTGTGGCGGATATTGCGCGTCGCATGAAGCACATTGGTTGCGATCGCAATATCGAATGCTCCCGCAGGCGCATTCGGACCGGATGCCGGTGCGTCTACATTGAAGATTCTATAAGTCAAATAGGCATGCTCCGGACCATATTCTTTTTCAGCAAACAATAAAAATGCTTTGGAAATATCGGTATAGCAATACTCCTCAATATGGTCACGGTAAGGCTTCAGTTTGTGGAAAAGCATGCTGCTAGTCCCTCCGGTACCAGCCCCGATTTCAATAAGCCGCAGCTTTGCCGAAGGATCTGCCTTGATCCTGTCCTCCACATACGCGATTAAGGCATCTGCAAGAGCTTCATTGAAATAGTCTGCAACCGGATTGTTTTTATAAATGCCTTCCACCATGCTCATCGAGGAATTAGGAAACAGGATATCGGTCGCGAGGCGCTGACCCGTTAGAATGTCAGGTAATGCGCGCAGCACCGCCTCCGTCAGTGTCATCCATGCTTTTAAGCTTGGATCTGCCAGCCATTCCTTCTTTCTCAGCTCCCATTCCTTCCACATTGAATCCCTGTCAACGGTTACCGATTTCATGGTTTGGTACGTCTCGCCATCCTGATAAAGGAATTGATTCTGTACAAGAACACGGTGGCTTTCCTCAAGCCATCTTTCGTACATGGGAGCCAATCCCTTGCGGGCGTTACCATCACTCGCCGCCTTTATGCCCGACTTCAATAGCCCCATAGCCGTAAGCTCGCTCAAGAGCATTCTGGATAAGAGGTCAATCATTTCCTTATTCAGGCCCTGACCCTCGTTCAAGCTCGGAGCCTGGTAACCTGCCGCAGCGCTATCCCCCTTGAGGTTAAAACTGTGAATGGTTGGCGGTACGTTGTCCGGCCGGATATCGAAACGCTCCTTAGGATTCATCCCTTCCACCAGGAGGGGTTTGGTTGTTGTAATCATGGCCATTTGATGGATGGGGTTCGATACCAGCAGTTCCACGGCCTTCATTCCATCCTCCGGTGTTATGAGTCCCAATCCGATTCGGGACAGCTGCTGTACATCCCCGGAAGCAGCAGCGTCAACGCTGCTCCAATACCCCCAGTTCATCACCTTCACCTTACACGGCCACTCACTCGCGAGCCGATGGGCGAACGCATCCTTGAATGTACACCCGGAGGCGTAAGAGCTTTGCCTTGGGTTTTTGATGAGAGCGATCAGAGAAGAGAAAAACAAAACAAAATCCAAAGGTTCCTCACGAAACACCTGAGCCATGCGTACGCTCACGTCAATCTTAGCCGAGAGGCCCGCCTGGAATTGCTCCTCCTCCATATCCGCAAGGCTGCAGTCCGACAGCACCATCGCTGAGTGAACGATGCCGTTAATTCCCGGGAATTCCGCCTTAATTGCTGTGTAGGCTCCTCTGAGTTCTTCTAAATGGGTTGCATCTGCTGCGATATAAACAGGTTTCGGGCCAAATTGTGAGATACGATCCAAATCCGACTGGATCTGATCATCCATAGGTCTGCGGCCAATCCATACCACGTTAGCCTTATACGTCCGGACCATGTATTCGCTCCATGCTTTACCGATTCCTCCGGCACCACCAATTACGACATAAACGCCCCCGACCTTAAAGCTTGATTCCACCATTGGAGGCGGGTTCATAGGTACGAGATGCTGCCTGTACCACTCCTGATTCCGGTAAGCCCAGGGGTGTCCGCGCCGATCGGCAGGCAAGGCCAATAGATCGGTTACGGGCCAATCACAACCGGCCTCCAGATCGACGATCCTAATGTTCCAGTTGGGATATTCTTTTGCCATCGAACCTACCAGTCCGTGAATACTGGCATGCGCAGGATTAATCGTATCTGATCCATGAACGGATTGCGTATTAAATGTAATCACGGTCCATTCCAAGCTGCGAGTTGAATACCCCAGACGGATAAGCGATTTAATCGTTCGGAACAACGGTTTAACGCCTGACTCCTGTCCTGCGATCCATTCATCTCCCGCGGTGGGTTCAAGTGAATGTTCAGAAGGAGCCATCCATATCACATGATCTATCAAACCGCGAGCTTCAATTTGGGCTGCAATGCCTGTAATTGTATCTTGGGACGTGATGTCGATGAATTGCATCTGAGGGTATATCTGCTGGATCGTACTTCTGTTTTCCTTCCCGCCGACAACCAGAACACGAGCCAACGCTTGGGGCAGCCTCTCTCCCTTATCTGGCAGCACCGCATCCCATACCGGGACGAGATGAATATTCCCGACAGGAAGCTGTGCATGGGACTCTTGCCGAATGGCATTCGACTGGCTGCTTGCTTGAGATTCCCCCTCCAGCACCCTTGTTGAGAACCCTCTCATACGGACACGGATACGGCCCTCTTCGTCGCATAAATCGATGTCCAGCTTTTGAGTTTTGCCTATCGTCGCAGCCGCATACTGATCACTGCTTCGTATCCATGCCCACATATTCGGAGTGCAATCGCCCAGTATGTCTAGCTCCTGCAGGGCAAAGGGCATCACGGGTTTAACCGAATCCGGGATTCTGCCTTCGCCTTCTGAGCTCATTAGAAAACCGATGGTAGCCTGTAAGGCTGAATCCATCAGGCTCGGATGAAGAACATACTCGTTCAGGGTACTGGTTACAATTGAAGGGATGGACAGCTTCGCCAGTATTTGCCCTGAGCCCTCTTCCTTATAAGCTTCTTCAATTCCCCTGTGCGCCGCTCCATAGTCCATGCCCATCGCATTAAAAACCTCATAAAAACGAGAGGCGGGAATGGATTGTTCGCCACACTGCTTCTTCAACTCATCGATATTCAGGACAACCTGCGTGCCAGGCCGTACCAGCTCCGCATGGCCTTTGCTGTGTACAGTAAATTCAGTGCCGGTATCCCCTCGAGGCGTGCTATATATTTCGTAGCCTATCCCTCCGTGTTCCTCGGGAAGCAGCCGAATATTCACGATGGCTGGCTCCCCCTCTACGGAGATTGGCCGAATCCAGACTACATTCTTCAAGCGAATTACTGTCTGGTGATCCGGTAGTTTGCCAAGCGATTGCAACATCGCCATCCGAGCCATCTCAAGATAGGCCACCCCCGGCAATATCTTCTGCTTCTTCACAACATGATCGGACAAGAAAAATTCATGTCCGGTAAACCTGCTGCTGAATCGCTGCTCCATGAAATCGGACGTGTTTTTGTGAAGCAGCGGGTGTATGCCCACTTCCGCTGCAGGCGCGATCGGCTTACCGGTAACAGGAATCCAGTAGCGCTCCCGTGCAAATGGATAGGTTGGCAGGCTGATCCGGGAAGCTCTGTTGTTGTCACCATAGAGCAAATTCCAATCGATCTCGATTCCCTTAACCCACCACTCAGCCAAATGCTCCATACGTCCCTCATGAATCCATTGGCTGAGGGATTCTTCATTTGCTTCTCTCGCAGAGGATAATGAAACTGTGTCCTTATCCGGCTTGATCGTCCCTTTATAGCCGTGTTCAAGTACATCTTTATTTTGCAGGAAAGCCTGAAGCCCCTCAATCAACTCCGAAATCTCCCGAACAACAAAAGCCACCCGTACTTCCATAGCTTCCCGCCCTACCTGCAGCGTAAAGGCCACATCCTCTATGGAGGTTACATTGTGGTCCTGCTCCCGATCCCATTCTTCCTGGGCAATCGTTTCGTCATGAGCCGCAACCTCACTCTGGGCTCGCAATCGTTCTGGATGCTCGTCCAGAAGATGTGCCGCAACCGAAGCGATCGTGCAACTCTGAGCCCATTCCCTATCGTCCATCTCAACGGCGAATTCTTCCAGAATTTTGTCCTTCAGCTGTCGGATGTGAACGGGTTCGACTCCGTATTCACTCCATGGAACACTGGCTTCAATAAGTTCTCCGTCAACATGAATGATCGCGGCTAAGATCCCCCTGATTCGCTCTTCCAAGAAGCCCGCAAGTTGCGACTCTGTATGCTCGATATCCAGCACTTTCTCACGGATAGGCAGCCCTTGCAGGTGTTTGAGCAGCTCTACGGCATAGGATTTAAGCCTCTCATTGTTTTTAGCCGAAAGAGGAACAAGCACGGGCCGGTCTTGCTCACGCTTCGTCCGTGCAACTCCTCGAATTTGGGTATCTATGTATTCTTCTAGAATCACATGCGCATTTGAACCAGTGGCTCCGAACGAACTTAATGCTGCCCGCCGCGGATAACGAACCTGCCGCCCATCTTCCATCATCACGGATGGCTGCCATTCTTCGGTGACACGCTGCACATAGAACGGCGATTGCTCAAAATCGATATAAGGGTTCAATTCCTCAGCGTGAAGCGAAGGAACAAGGGTTTTGTGATAAATTTGGAGCGCTGCTTTCTGAAGACCGATCACCCCGGCTGCCGATTCCGCGTGCCCTATATTTGATTTTACAGAGCCGATCGAACAAAACTGCCGGTCTTGGGTATAACTTCCAAAAGCTTTCATCAATCCTTCAATCTCAATGGGATCACCGAGGGAGGTTCCCGTACCATGCGCCTCCACATAACGAATCGTCCGCGGGTTAATGCCGGATTGCTTCAAGCAATCGGCAATCGCCTCCCCTTGTGCCACTGGACCAGGCACCATGATTCCACTCACAGTTCCAACATGGTTAATGGCGCTGCTCTTTATAGTCGCATAGATTCTGTCATGGTCTTCAATGGCTTTATTTAAAGGCTTCAAGAGAACCGAAGCAACGCCTTCTGCGGACACATAACCATCGCCTCCTTCACCGAAGGTATGGCAGTAACCATCACTTGAATGCATCCCCCACATTCCATAGGTCATATACTTGGCCGGATGCAGAGATAAATTCACACCACCCGCCAAAGCCACTTCGCTTTCACCGCGTTTTATGCTTTCCATAGCCAGATGGACAGCCGTAAGGGAAGAAGAACAGAGTGTATCTACGGTCATGCTCGGACCATGAAAATTACAAAAATACGAAACCCGGTTCGCGATAGGACCTGCATTCAATGAGAGTGGAAACGCCTCCCCTTGGGACAACGCCTCTACCCCCACCAGGGAATAATCCTTGTGCATCACCCCGGCAAAAACACCTACGTTCCGTCTCTTGTTTTTACCGCGAGGCGTCACCAATGATTTAGGTGTATATCCGGCATCCTCAATGGCCTCCCAGCACGTTTCCAGAAACAGTCGTTCCTGCGGATCCATCGTTTCCGCTT
Source organism: Paenibacillus sp. Cedars (assembly GCF_003184205.1). Taxonomy (NCBI): domain Bacteria; kingdom Bacillati; phylum Bacillota; class Bacilli; order Caryophanales; family Paenibacillaceae; genus Paenibacillus; species Paenibacillus sp. Cedars. Next base: position 2,134,821 of record NZ_CP020866.1, on the reverse strand, counting down.
CACGAGGAGAGATTCGAAAGAATTTGGGGTCAAAGCAATCCGGATCTTCAATAAATCCACCCCATTTGGACATTTCTTTACCGCCAGGCGATTTAATTCCGGCCAGCCGTTTCCGATCCCACCGAGATTCTGGTATCTCACTTATGCAATCTTTTCCCTCCTGTAAGTTCGTCCAGAATTCCTGGAGGTTTCTGGCTTGCGGATATCGGCCGGACATACCGATGATGGCAATATCGTCATCGGCGGCTGTCCTTTCCTTGGGAGTGGAACCCAAAGCAGTAGGGGCTAAAGGTTTAGGCAAGTCATCGAATCCAGGATGGGAAGGCGATCTGGATACGGATTGCTCTGATGCTGCTTCGATTTGCTTAAATTGTGATGCATAATGCTCTTCCAGGTAAGCAGAAAGCTCGGCAATGGTTGTGTATTCAAACAACAAGGTGGGCGATAAAGAGGTCTTGATTCTGGACTCAATCGATCTCACGATCCCCAACAAGCCCGGGGAATCCAATCCCATCTCATAGTAACCGGACTCCGGGTGGATATCTTCCGCGGAACTATTCAAAACATCTGCCATGAGCTGCCGCAGGAACCTTTCGATAGAAATAACGGGTGCCGCATCACCTGCGGTACCCGTATCGAGAGTGATCTTATCGGAGGTGGCCGGAGCTCCGCTTATAGGCTCCTGCCACGGAGATGATGGAGACGACAACTTCCGTTCCGGATTGATCAGTCCCGCTTCACGGACCAGTTTGCCCGCGAAATTTCTTAATTCTCCGACTTTTTTTCCATCCCGATTAAAAAACTCCATCGTCCAAAACATTAATTCGTTCTTATGGATCACCGAGGATTTCTGCACTCGTGTAATACATCGCTGCTGAAGAGGTTCTGACGCATGAAACGCTGCATAACTAAGAGGCAAGAATAATTGCTGTTCCTGCTCAGTGGCAGGCGCAAACATTCTCCCGGCCCCAACACCGCTGCCGTCAATCAGCGCAGGGTGGAATAAGAACTCTTGCGAGCTGGACTGAGCGTCCGGTCCGATAGAAAGATCCAGAATCACGGCGGCCTCCAGTTCATAGACCTGACCTTCTGCCTTCATAAATCCGGTATGAACCAGCTCCTGGCTTTGGTATTCTTCATATAAATCATATATGCCCAGCTCTCTGATTGCCGAGCGCTTCACGGAGCTCACGTCCAACGTCTCATCATACGACACCGGTTCTATAAGAGACATTTCGGCAGTAGCGTACAGGGTTGTCTCCGGTTCCAGTATGCCATCACGCTGATTCCGTCCTTCGAGACGAATCTTCCACGAGCCGGCAGAGGTTTCATTGCAATGAACGCCAAGTCTGACAGAGCAGCCTGGGACGGTTGCAAGCGGCTTGAAAATACTCAAATTACGAAGTTCGAGCCTGTCGAAAGAATAGTGATTTTTTTTGTAAGCTTGATATATAAGATCAATATAAGCCAGTCCAGGCAATAATTCTTGTCCATACACTTTATGATTGCTGATAATCGGATTCTTTGCAGACAGGTTAAATTGTTCGTACATCTCACTGGCTCCTCCCTAGTCGAATTTCTCCCAAAAAATATTCTGCGGAACGTCGGCTGCTGCTCTGCTGCCGGGTATCGTCATGGCATGCGTGTGCCACAGCCGCTGCTTGTTTAATGCCGGAAGTGGGACAGGCTGCCTTGTATTGCGTTGGAGAGCCAAATCCGCAGCCTCCTCCAAAATCACGTGGGCGTTGGTTCCCCCATCGGCAAAACAGTTAATCGCTGCGATTCTTGATGTATGAGCATGAGTCCACTCGGTATTTTCTCTGCCAAAATACAGCGGAGATGATTCTATGTCATAATGTGCCATAGCTTCTCGGCCAGATAAGAAAGGAACAAATCGTCCATGCTGCAGCATCAATACCACTTTAATAAAACTCGCGATGCCTTCGGCACAGAGCGGATGCCCGATATTGGGTTTCATCGACCCGAGCCCCAGCGGAATCGTGCTCGACTCCCGATAAATCGTATGGATCGCCTTAAGTTCCAGCAGATCGGTCACCGTCGTCCCGGAACCGTTGGTTTCAACATAACTGATCTCCTCAGGTTTCCTGCCGCTCTTGCGCAACGCGGATTGTAAAACTTCTCTCTGCGCCTGGATATTCGGAGTTGAAGGACCTGCTGTCCGTCCGTCATTGTTAACGGCCACTCCCTTGATGACAGCGTAGATTCGGTCGCCATCTGCAAGCGCCTGCTCCACGGTCTTCAACAGAACCATACCCGCACCTTCTCCCAGCACCACGCCATCCGCTCGCTTGTCAAACATATGGAAGTCCTGCACCGGACTTAAAATTCCCCGCTGCGCGAATATTCTGTGAGCACGATCCGTTGTCAGCAGACTTGCGCCGCCGACAATCGCTGAATCGATATCTCCTGCAAGGAGCGCTTGGATGGCCATGTTCATCGCTACCAGAGCTGAAGAACAGGCGGTATCCATCACAACGCTTGGACCACGGAGGTCAAGAAATTGCGAGATATTGGCAGCCAGATAGTTCTGCCCCACGGCCACAATGGGATTACGTGCTTGATGTAGGCTTGATTCTTCCGGCTGATGCTGTGTTCGCGCACCGAGGTAAACCCCGGTCGGCTTTCCCTTCATTTCTTGCATCGTATATCCCGCATGAGATAACAGCTTCAGACTTTCTTCCAGTACCATTAACGCCTGAGGATCCATGGCTTGGGCATCGGCTTTAGGAATCAGGAAGAAGGAGTGATCAAAGCTTGTAATGTCATTCAGCGTGCCCGCATAGAAGCCGCTGGAGTAACCCCATCTTTCATATGGGACCTGACGAATCGCTGATCTTCCCTCCGATAGAATCCTCCAATATTCTTCAAGCGACTCGGCACCCGGGAATCGGCAAGACAAACCTACCACGGCCATATCTGAAGAAATAACTCCATGAATACCTTTATTGGATGGTCTTCTTCTATCTTCTGAAGCCGCTGGTACCTGTGGTGGAGATTCTTTCCCTTCGTGTTCATAACCTTCCATATTCATAGACCCAAGCAACTGAGATACGGCAGCGGGATGGGCACTGACAAGCCACGCGGCCAATGATTCTATGGTTGGATATTCAAATAGCAGAGTTGGCTCCAGATCCAGCATGGCTAATTGATTCATTCGGCGCAGTAATTGAGCGATCATAATCGAATCTACGCCGTAATCCTGAAATGCTGTATCAAGCTCCAGCCGGGAGAAAGGGATTTTCAATTCTTCTGCCAGCAACTCGGCGAGCCAGACTTGCGTTTTATTTAATAGGCTATCGCCGCCAGGCTTGGGAGATACCAGCACTGCCTTTTGCCCTCCGTGCTGCGATCCGGTGTATCCTTCCGGGCGCTCCTGAATCGCATTTTGCATAAGCATGCCAGGGTTCCATATCTCCGGATTAACAATAGCCGGCAGAATCACCGATTCTGTTCTGCTGGAGAGAATCTGATCCAACAGCTGCAGCCCCTCTTCATTTGTGACGCTCAGTAAGCCTGTCTGCGCATAAGCCTTGCTCCTTACCTCGCCCATACCAGCTTCTTTCCAGCTTGGCCACTGGATACTGATTACGGGATTCGCATGCTTCTCCTTCGCCGCAAAATAGTCCATATAAGCATTTGCCATGGCATAATCGCTTTGTCCGGAACCTAAAACAGGAATCGTTGACGAAACGGACGAGAAAAGCACAAAAAACGATAAGGCTTCATGTCTAAAGCAATCATAGAGTACTTGAAGTCCCGCCACCTTCGGGTCAAAAACCCGCTCGATTCCTTCAACCGGCTTCCTTACAAAGGCAGGATTATGCGAATCAATTACGCCGGCACAATGTAAAACGCCTCCAATTGGCCCCATCGTGCTTTTAACCGCTTCCAGGCTATGCCGCATCTTACGTTCATCCGTTAGGGATACGGAGAGGACCCTCACTTCTACCTGTTGTGCTTCCAAAGCCTGGATCGCTTGAATTTTGTGGGCCACAGCCGTATTCTGACCCTTGTAAAATCCCCATTCCTCTCGGGGAGGCAGCTCTTCCAGTCCAGTTAGAACCAGCTTTCTAACTCCGTATTTCCTTACAAAATGCGCGGCGCATACATATCCAATTCCCCGCGTCCCGCCTGTGATCCATAGTACATGGTCCTCTGGAAAAGCGAACGGTTCCTTGCCGGAGCCGAAGCCCTGTAACTCATCCAGCGCTGCCCGATATCGCGTACCGCTCCGGTAACCAACTTCCGCATCCTTACTTTCAGCTGCGAATTCGCTGACGATTTGCCCAGCTAGGGCAAGAACATCATATGCTGCATCCACATCCATATGACGCGACCTCAAGCGGCTGTACTCACTCTGCAGCATTCGATACAGCCCCGCCCGATCAGCGCCCGACAAATTCACTTCGGTACTGAGGAATGACTCCAGCCCTTGCGTAACACCAAGGAGTGCCAGACCACCTGCGTCCGCATGCTCAATTACTTTTTGAAGCCAGGGAATCCACCCGGTCAACCCCGTCCCATTCCTGCCGCAGCCAACAACGTCGATACAGCCGCCATATTGCTTCCAATCCCGCTCGGTCTGATGAAACTCCTGTGCCATATCCTGAACATCAATGATCCGGCTGCGTGTGAAATGTCTCGACACATGCGCAGCTAATTCCATCGTTTCCCGGGTCGTCAATATGGCGATCGTTTGATTCTCGAACCTGCTCATATCAAGGGATGTTTCTATGCTTGCAGGTATCCACGTCTTGTTCAAAAAGCACATGTTACGCTTGACCGTATGATTTGGAATGACAGGAGGAGCTGCATCCTGTCTCGTTCCCGAACTTCTGTCCAACCCATCACGGCGATCATGACTCCCTTGGGGATACCAGTAACGCTCTTGAGAAAACGGATAGACCGGCAGGCTGATCCGGTGCGGGAGATTCTCGCCATATAGCAAGCTCCATTCCACATTCAACCCTTTCACCCAGAGACTGACGAGTTTGTTGTACTTTCTGCGCTGTATCCATTTAACAATGGCTTCCTCCAGCTCTTCATCCCTCGCAAAAACAGATAACGTATCTTTATTACGTTTAACCTGGCCATAATGCACGCCGTCCCCATGCTCACGACCTTCGATGTAATCCGTTAGTTTATCCACCAGTTCTCTCATCGTGGATACAATCACGGCCAATCGTTCCTCCATGGCTTCCCGTCCGATTTGAAGGGTGTAAGCCATATCAATGAGGCTGTATTCTTCATACTGCTGGACCGCGATATCCGCCAGAAGGCGCTGCGCCTGCAACTTCAGCTGCTCCTGATTCTTCGCGGACAATACAATGATGGCCGGATAATGGCTATCTGCTATCACTGGCGAAGGTTTCTCGTATCTTGGGATATATTCTTCAATCACGATATGGGCATTAGACCCGCCCGCTCCGAAGGACGAAACGCCCGCTAATCTCGGGTATTCCTTCCGTTCTCCGTCCATCTCTAACACGGGTCTTTTCCAATCGGCAAGATCCTGCTGAACAACAAATGGAGTATCGGCAAAATCGATGTTGGGATTCAGCACGCGGGAATGAAGCGAAGGAACTAACTGCTTGTACTTAAGCTGAAGCAGCACTTTGGTCAAACCTGCAATTCCCGCAGCACTCTCGCAATGCCCGATATTTGATTTAGCCGAACCGAGCGCACAGAACTGCTTGTCGCCCGTGTACTCCCGGAATATGCTGTTCAAGCCGGCAATCTCAATGGGATCTCCGAGCGATGTTCCGGTGCCGTGCGCCTCCATGTAACTGATCGTCCGCGGCTCAATCCCTGCCTTCTTAATAGCCCGGCCAATTACGCTCGCTTGAGCCTTGGGATTAGGAACCGTATATCCGTTCGTTTTCCCCCCGTGATTGATTGCGGTCGCTTTTATAATTCCATAGATCTGGTCCCGATCCTCAATGGCTTGGGCCAGCGGTTTAAGAAGAACCGCGCCTACGCCTTCACCGGGTACGTATCCCTCTCCTCCCTCGCCAAAACTCTCGCATCTGCCCCTGCTGGATATGAACTTCCCTTGAGACAGGTAGAGATATTTATTGGGATGAATCGAGACGTTGACTCCGCCTGCAATGGCAGCCTGGCATTCCCCTCTCTGCAAGCTTTGACAAGCCAGATGGATCGCTGTGATGGAAGAGGAGCACATCGTATCTACGGTCATGCTCGGACCATGGAAATTGCAAAAGTAAGAAACGCGATTAGCGATGGATGCCGGAAGTCCGGGCAGCGCGAGAGGATTCCCCTGTATTTGTTCCTGAGCCCCATACAGCTGGTATTCCTGGTACATGGATCCGACATAAACGCCGACATTTCCCTCCAGACCAAAATCATGGTATAGGCCCAAATTCTCCCGGGTATATCCCGCATCCTCAAGCGTTTCATAAACGCATTGCAAAAAGAGGCGCTCTTGCGGATCCATCATTTCCGCTTCCCGCGGCGATATATTAAAAAACAATGGATCGAAGCGGTCTACGCCTTGAAGAAATCCGCCCCACTTGCTGTAGGCTTTTCCCGGTTTGTTACGATCCTCATCAAAATACAACTGGGAATCCCAGCGGTCTTTCGGTATTTCCGTAATGCAATCCTTGCCATTCTTCAACACCTCCCAGAACTGGCCGATATTCTCGGCGCCGGGATAACGTCCGGACACACCGATGATGGCAATATCCATCGCTTCGGTTGTCCGTTCGTTCCGCTCGCTCCTGGTTGGCGACAAGAACCTTGAACGCCTGAGACTGGCAACATTCCGAAAGGCCTCTCCCTGTATTGAAAGGGGGGGCTCCGCTTGCTGAACAGCAGCAGGTTCTATGGGCTCTGCATCTTCCCTCTCTCCCAGAACCTCCTTCAATTGATCCCGGTAGGCTGTAATGAAATACCCCGTTAATTCCCGTATATTTTGATATTCAAAAAATAGCGTTTTGGACAATGAGCCGAAGGTTTTCTCCAATTCGTTGGTCAATTGCGTGGTCATGATGGAATCGATGCCATACTGCTCCATCGGAGCATCCGTTTCTATTCGCTGAACGGGCAGCTTCAAGACGGCTGATATCTGTCTCTTTATGAAATGTACCGCTTTTTCCGCGAACACCTCTTCGCTCTTTTGAAGGGAATGGTCATTGTCCGAAGCTGGCAGCGACGCCTGTAATCGAACTGCAGGCTTCACGACTTGCTTCTCTGTCAATTTGGCATAGAACAGCTCAGGATTACCTGCCATGACAAGAACCTGGTCTTTACCGGACGTCCATGTACGATGGAAAGCAATCATAGCTGAAGGTGTCTCTATTGCGGCCATTCCCAGCCGCTGTTTCATCATCTGTGCGGACTTTTCATCAACCTGCATGCCGCCATCTTTCCATAAGGGCCAATTGACGGACAGCGTATGCCCACTTCGCTCGTTCGCGCGTACAAGTTCATTTCGGTATGAAGCGTAAGCGTCCATAAAAGCATTGGCCGAACAATAATCTGCCTGTCCCGGATTGCCCAAAACCCCATATATCGATGAAAAAACGACAAAAAGATCAAGCTTCAAATCCTTGGTTGCCTGATCCAAATGGACAAGTCCTGCCACTTTTGGCGCCATCACCGCCTGCAGTTCTTCCGCTGTTTTATTGAGAATAAGACGATCCTTAATCACGCCAGCGCTGTGAAGGACTCCATTCAGCCCGCCAAACTCGGTGGCAATGTTACGAACGAGTTTCTCCACCTCTTTGAAGTTCGACACATCGACCTGCCTGTATTCCACCCTAGCCCCTTGAGTTCTTAATTGCTCCAGTTGAAGCGCTGAGTCGCTACCTGGCGCAGATCGGCCGGTAAGAATTAACGTCACATCCTTCGTGTGCCGGGCGATCTCATTCGCAAAAATAAACCCGAGACCTCCCAGCCCTCCCGTAATCAAGTACGTTCCGTTCTCTTTCCAAGGAGGGCTCTCTTCGAATGTCGATGTCTCCATGATGTCCCAGCCTTTAACGAAGCGCTTCCCTTCCAGGTATCGAATATGAAATTCCTCCGGGCTGCAATGGTTCTCCCTCAATACGCCAACCAACCGCTCCGCCGATACATGCGGCTCCATCTCGATCATCTGTCCTACGAATTTGGGATTCTCCAGCCTGGCCGTCTTCAGAAGTCCCGATAAACCGGATAACAGACGATGTTCCCCCTGCGCAGGAATGACAATTTGAATGAACACGTTCTTTTTGGAGCCGTCTTTAAGAATACTCCGAATTTCATCAAGCAGATTGCCCGAGTATGCTTGAAACCGGTCCTTCATGTTTTTTCGTTTCGATTGCAAGGACAGGATTCGGACACCCTCCATTTGCGTTTCAAGACTCTTCTTCGCCGTTTCCTCCATTTCACACAGCACGACACAGTGGTCATCATAACCGGATAACACCTCATGAGCCGCAACGTCCTGTTCCTGCCATGTGGGATGCAGCATGATCGTGCCCCTGCCTGCCCCGGATTTGAGCAAGGCCTCCTCTTTACTGAGTATCCTCCAGGATAACCCCTTCATCCTGACGCATAACATTCCTTGTCCATCATAGAGTTCAATATCGACTTTCTCAGACTTTCCTGATGTCCTGTCCTGCAGACTATACTGAACCTGCGCCCACATGACCGACGAGCATTCGTGTACAATATCGAGCTCCTGCAGTGCAAAAGGCAGGAACAGCCTTGATGCAGCCTTGCCCTCCAACACGCCCAACATGTCCGAACCAAGCATCAGAATCATGGCCGCCTGGAGGGCCGAATCCATCAAGCTGGGATGCAGGATAAACGGATCTTCGGTGCCCCGAATGGAGGAAGGAATCGACAGCTTAGCCAGGACTCCGCTTGCTCCCGTATATACTTCTTCAATCCCTTGATGTGCAGGTCCGTAATGAATTCCCATAAGCCGGAAAACCTCATAGTACTGCGCTATTGCAGTATCGGCTCTGACAAACTGTTTTTTTAATCCATCGATGTTCACCTGTGGCGTCCCGCCAATCAAGTCGGCATCCAACACGATATGGCCCTGGCTATGAACAATAGACTCTTCACCGCCATCTTCCGGCTCGCTATAAATTTCGTAGGAAACATCGCCCTGTTCATCTGGATAAAGCGCAATGTTCACATGAGCATGATGATCTCCAACCGTGATCGGCCTGGCCCAGACCACATGTTCCAGCCGAATCGGCGAGTATGCATCAGCTGATTGTCCTGAGGCCCTCGAAGCAGCTTCCCTGGCCATTTCAAGATAAGCGACGCCGGGTAAGACACGCTGATTGTTCACGATATGATCCCTCAGAAAAAACTCTTCGCCCGAAAAGGTTGAGCTGTATCGCTGTTCTGAGAAATCGGACGTGTTCCGGTGCAGAAGCGGGTGTATACAGGAAGCTGCTGCACCCTCGGATACCGCGCTGACATCCGTGGTACCTTCTTCGGGTTCGGATATCCAATACCGCTCCCTGGCAAAAGGATAGGTAGGAAGATGGACATGCTGTATCTTCTCGGCCGGGAAGATGGCCTTCCAGTCCACCTCATACCCTTTTACGTATAATTCTGCCAATGCCATCAATTTACTGCCGTATTCCTGCACACTGCTCTTCTTGATGGATTGAAGCTCGGTGACAAGCACCTTGCCCAGATGTTCAAAGAGCGGCTCCTCCTTCTTCCCTGTTAAAGGGATTCGATCGTGGAAATACCCCTCAGGCTCATTTTTAGCAACTACCTGCTGCAGCTTCTCCCGGAGCTCACGTACATCCCTAACAACGTAAGCAGACCTTATTCCGAAATGCTCCCGGTGAAGGAGGAGGGTTGCGCTAACCTCCGTAAGCGCGATGTCCTGCTCTTGTTGGTCGAGCCAGCGTGCCAGATCCTGTTCCCGTTGGCGAAGCGATCCTTCTGTTTTGGCGGATAAACAGATTACGTACTGAGGAAGCTTTTTGCTCGATTTTTTCTTGGCAGCGGGGGCTTCTTCAAGCACGACATGCGCATTCGTTCCACCGAACCCAAAGGAACTGATCCCAGCACGCCTCGGATAGGTCTGTCCATCTTCGCTCTCAAGCAGCTTCCATTCCCTGAGCTTGTCCACCATGTAAAACGGGCTCTCATCGATTGAAATACGGTGGTTCAGCTTTTTGAAATTTTGCAATCCGGGTAGCTGCTTATATTTCATGGACATCAGGACTTTGATAACCCCGGCAATGCCTGCCGCTGATTCCAGATGCCCGATATTCGTTTTCACCGAGCCTAGGCCGCAGTAATTGGTGTTCAGCTTTTGAGGCTCTTCTGGATGGAGTAATTGAAAAGCTTTCACAAGCCCTTGAAACTCCATGGGATCTCCCTTGGGCGTACCGGTCCCATGAGCTTCGATGTAACTGATGCTTTCCACGGGTACACCGGCTTTGCGATGGGCTTCGGCTATAACATCAGCCTGAGCTTCCGGATTGGGATAGGTGAGCGTATGCGTTTTTCCGCTATGATTAACGGCCGTTCCCTTCAGGACGCCATAAATGGAGTCCCCGTCTTCCAGGGCCTTCTCCAACGGCTTAAGCAGCACGACGCCTGCGCCTTCACTGCGCACGTAACCGTCAGCGCTGTCGTCGAATGTTTTGCATGATCCGGTTGGGGACAGCATGCCCGCTTTGGAAAAGGAAATATGGCGGGAAGGGGTGAGTATAAGGCTGATCCCGCCTACAAGCGCCATGTTGCTCTCTCCAAGAAGTATGGACTGGGCTGCGGAATGGATTGCGTTGAATGAACTTGAGCAAGCGGTGTCGATAGGAAAACTCGGGCCCTTCAGGTTGAAATAATGCGAGATCCGATTCGCAATTACGGCCGAAGCCGTCCCTATGGAATGATAGGTTTCAATAGTCTGATTGCTCTGCTCCTGCAATCCTTTGTAATCAAAATTAAAGACCCCCATGTAAACGCCGACCTTGTCCCCAGACAGTTGTGAAGGACGAATCCCGGCATCCTCCAGGCAGGACCACGATAATTCCAGCATAATCCGCTGCTGAGGGTCGGTCGCCTCCACTTCCCTTGCCGAGAGACCAAAAAAGCCCGGATCAAAGGCATCTGCGTCTTGTATAAAACCGCCCCACTTGCTGTTGCTCTTGTTCTTCCCTTGGGGATCGCCCCAATATTCCTTCCAGTCCCAGCGCTCCTTCGGTATCTCCTGAATGCTTGAACGACCTTCCTTCAGATTATCCCAGAATTCCTCATAATTCTGCGCTCCAGGGAATCGGCAAGCTATGCCAATAATCGCGATCTCGTTCTTCATTTATACGGTACACCTCACTTTTAATAAGCCTCTTGTGTGCTTCGGCTGTTCTCCATTGCGATGTCATCCGTCTCCGAAAGCTTGGAGAAGCTCTTATATCTTCGATTGAGCAGTGCTGCCGTCTCCACCATCAGTTTCTCCGCAATCTCATCAACGCGCCTGTTCCGCCACTGCTCAAGCTCGGTTCCTTTAACCCATTGATTAAAAGCACCTAAGGCCGGTCCGCAATGAATTTGATAATCCACTTTATTTTCAGGGTCGCCCTGCAAAGCCAACCGTGTGCTGTAACTGAAATACCACCGGAATATCATGGCCATTTTGTATTTCGGGTTCCGCTCCGCCTTCTCGACGATTTGTGGATAGCGCGTTCTGACCATGTCATATACGCTCTCAAAACTGCGCTTGAAATACTTGTCCTGTATCTGTGCCTTGGTCTTCTCGTCGATTTCATCAATGGAGTTGTACTGACGGTACAAATCGTATAACTTATTGGAGCGCGCCGGAAAAAAAAGCCCCTTTTTCAGCACCTGCACCCTCGCCCCCATCTCAAACATATCTCCCGCAGGCGCGTATTCCGTGTCCTGGACGTTCATTTGCTGCAGCAGGTCCTTTGCTTCGTCGCTCGTTCCGGCCTCCACGGTGCATTGATTGATTGAACCGGTAACAATAAAGTCGGCACCCAGTGTAAGGGCTGCCGATATCGCATCCGGTGTACCGATCCCACCTGCGGCGCCTATTCTTATTTTTTTGTGATATCGATACTTATCCATCATTTCATCCCGTAATTTAATCATGGCCGGCATTAATGCATAAGCCACTGCCCCGTCCGTATGACCACCGGAATCCGCCTCGGCGCAAATATCATCGGCAACCGGCATTTCCCTAAGCATCAGGGCCTCTTCCGGCGTGATTTTGTTTTCCTCCCGCAGCTTTGTAATGATCCGCTCAGGCGCCGGACTGAGAAATGCTTCCGCAACTTCCGGCCGCGATACCTTGGCAATAATTTTCTTAGAAGAAACAATCCTTCCATGTACGTCACGTGTCAAGCCTTTGGCCCGATATTTAACCAGTGCAGGCGTAATGTTCATGAAAGCCGCCGCCTCCATAACCCTCACGCCGCTTTGCAGGAACAGATCCACGGTTTGTTCTTCGATCTCCGGCTCGGTCGGATTGTGAACCAGGTTCATGCCGTAGGATTGGCCTTGAGAAAGCTCTCGTTGTATGTATTGAATTGCATCCGCGATCTGCGGTAATTTCAAACCGCCAGCCCCGAAGAAACCCATCATTCCTGCTTGACCCATTCTTACAACCATTTCCTTGGAAGCAATGCCGCGGTACATGGCTCCGGTCATATAAGCGTATTTAAGGTTATAGTCTCTGCGGAATTCAATGCTTCCCAGGGAAGAAGGAAGAATATGATATTCTGCCGATGGTACCGGAGCGGGCGGTTCCGCCCCCGATACTTCCATAGTCGTCGATTCCAATACTGACGGTATCTGTGCGGCACTCTCGATTAGTTCTTCATTCACGCTTTCTGCAACGGACTCCTCAACCACTTCCGGTTCATCCACGATCAGCGGACTTGCCTCTGTCCTGATTCTCGCTATTAGATCCGTCAGAACCCTCCCGGGCCCAACCTCTTCATATTCCTGTACGCCAAGCCCCATTAAATAGCGAATGCTTTCCGTCCATTTAACGGAACTTGTAATCTGTTGAACCAGATTATGTTTAATTTCGGTTGGTCGATAACGTCTGGCATGCACATTGGAGATGACCGGAATCCGCAATGACTGGAACGTAAAGTTTTCCAGGAAAGCTTCAAATTCTCTCGCTGCATCCTCCATATGCCGGGAATGAAAGGCACCGCTCGTTCGCAAGGGAATGCACATCGTCACGTCCTTGTGGGACTCAAGAACCTTCATGGCATGATCCATGTCTGCTTTCGCCCCGGAAATCACGATCTGATGGGGGCTGTTCAGATTGGCAATGTCAATGCGGTCCAGTTTATACTCCTGCAGCACCTCTGCAAGCTTATTTTCACTTAGGCCGATGACTGCTGCCATGCCCCCGCCGGCAGCCCGGCTCATCAATTCGCCCCTTTTTTGCACAAGCTTCAGTCCTGTTGCAAAGTCGTAAGCTCCTGCTGCCAGCAGGGCGTTATATTCCCCCAGACTATGTCCGGCAACAAAATCGACCCTGCTCCCGGAATCCTTGACCTTCTTGAAGTAACTTAATGCACTAACGGTGTATAATGCGGGTTGGGTGAATTGCGTCTTATTAAGTTCAGAATCCGGATCTTCCAGACATAGTCTCTTAATCGAATATCCCAGAATACGATCCGCTTGCGCAGTCAAATCCTTGAATTCGTCAAACAACCCTTCGCCCATTCCTTTTTTCTGGGCACCCTGCCCTGGAAATACGTAAGCCAGCATAAGTTTCTACCATCCTCCCAGTTAGATTTGTATAGGTATGTTTAATCCTTTTTTGATCGCCTTCATGTTCAGCCGCATCCCCTTCGGATAAGTGATGGAACAGACAAAGGAATCCAGCATGAAAGAAGTCGTTTCATATTGATAAAAGTTTTCATAATAACTTACAAAAACATCATCCTTGAGGTTGATTTGCTTCAATTCAAAGATAGCGAACGGGGTGGATAATCCCGTTTTCAGCACCTTGGATAGCGCCTCTTTAGCCGTCCAAACCAATGTCAGCATGCTGTCCGCAGAATAAGCCAGCGATTGTATCAAGCTTAATTCTCTCGCTGTTGCTTGATCTTGCAGAACCTCCCGATTGCTCTCACAGATTTGTTCGATATCGATTCCCATAAGGAACTTCTCCGAAAAAGCAACGGCGGCGGCGAGATGGCCAGAATGCGTTATACTAACTTGCGCATTCTGTGAATGCACCACGAGGGGCTGGTTAAAAATACCCCGTGCAATGAGAATTTGCCTCAAATCATCCTCGTTTGTGTACAGAGCAATCGCTTTTTTGGCTGCGTACCTGCCTGCCAGATAACTTCTGATCCTTCGTTCAAAATGGAGTGAGCGATAATACTGCCATTCTTCAACATGAAGAAATTCTGTCGTCTTCATCAGCTGTTCCTCTTCTGAACAAGAGAAAAAACATAGACTTGCCACGTTCGAACCCGTTCCTTCTCCAGACATTAAATGCTCAACCGTCATTTCCCAGGATGGACTTGTCATTCCCTTCAGGAGGCCTCCTCGATACAGAATAAGGTCGATTCATGCGCATCATTCTTTTTAAAAATGAACATAAAAATGCCTACGAGGTCCTCCCCTAAATTGCGGGAGGATTCGTAAGCATTAACACTAGTCACGTGTATGTTATGGCCCTTAAATGCTCTTAACGCGCCGAAACGTCGATTAAGTTGATTTAAGTTTCTGTTAATTAAAGTCATTCATTACCAATATATTATTATATAATTATTTATTTGTAAACTATTAATCTTATATGATTAGTAGTTTATTTTTTGTTTAAATTCCTTATTTCGACATTTTTTTCTCAGATTGTTTGATATGATCTTCATCATCCAATAAGAAGGGAGGATCACATATGTCCTGGTACGCTTTATTTGTTAAAACCGGTTACGAATCTTCCATCAAACGATGGCTTGATACAAGGTTCGATAACAACTTGCTGCATAGTGTGATTCCTAAAAGAAAAGTGCCGGAGAAAAAGGACCGTACCGTCCAGCACGTAATAAAAACACTTTTTCCCGGATATGTGTTCATCGAAACCAAAATGAGCTTTTCCATTTATTATACATTAAAAGAAAATCCTTTCATTTACAACACACTGAACTATCTCAATAACAAGGATAAAAGATCAACCCTCCCTGATGTGCAAATGGCTAGCGTCGCTTCTGAAAGACCAGCAGCAGAATCGCATTTTTTCAAGGAGATTCCCAGCGAAGAGATGCTTGTCGTGCTGCAGCTGATTAACGAGAATGAGGTTATCGAGTATTCCCAGGTCTATTTCCAAGATTCCAAGGTGATCGTCCAATCGGGTCCCTTGAAAGGTTTGGAGAGCCACATAAAAAAAGTCGATAAACATAAAAAGCGAGCGAAAGTGCTTATGAATATTATGGGGAAAGAACAGTTGGTCGACGTTGGAATTGAGATCATTGAATAATCCATCGAAGTTTACTTACACAAAAAAGGGGCTGCAAGCAGCCCCTCATTCACAAACGGAAGCGCGGTAACGACAAACGCCCCCTCTCCAGCCCGCAGAGTAGCCACCCGTCGAGGTGTACAAGCTTCGGGTAATCGGTGACTTCTGTTATCCCATAGCTTATTTAGTCAATTTTGCATAAATCTCTTTCAATTTAGCGACAGCCTTAATCTCCAGAGCTTTGATATCCTGTACCAACGTTATCGCCTTGGTCGATTGATCTTCGAGATTGGGCTCGCCCCCTACCGGGAAAGGGAACATCTGATGCAGCACATTGAACCGTTCACACATCCCTGCATACAACATGTTTGCCTCCTCGAACAGCCCCGTAAGCTCCGGCTCTTCACCGTTCTCTTGCGGCCAAGCTGTAATCAATTCCTTGAAGAACTCTGCCGCGTAATAACGGGCATCTCTCAGCACTTCAATGTTGTAGGCGTGACCATTGGGCTCGATCTGCCGCCCCTGCAACGATTCAAGCCAGGCATCATATGCCGCGATTCCTTTGACGGCTGTGGGTACGACGCTTTCTTTTCCTTCATATTGCTCAACGGCAGTCTCAAGGGCAAGTCGAAGCTGCTGACGGAGCGTTATATCAACGGAGCCCTCGATGACCAGAACGAATAGATCTTCCATGACACTCCTGCCCAGATTTTCGTAAGGCAGCGTATTCACTCTGCCGCACTCCTCCGCGTACAGGGTTCTGGTCTCATCATCGTACCCATACAGCGTACCGAACTCCGGGAAGAAAATATCCCATGCCAGCACAGGGTATCCCCTGTCCAGCGAGCTGTGAATGAGATCGAGGGCTCTTGGCAGCTCTTGGTGAATGCTGCGTTTGCTCATCGCTCCTTTTTCCATGAGGGCAGGATCCAGCAGGTTGGTGTTAGGTCCGATTCCGTCCGACATCCCGTCAACGAATTTGGAATGGAAACCGATGTTATGAAGTCCACGGGATAACACTTCGCCAAAGAAATAAGCGGTCGGACCGGCAATATGAACATTATTCGGTATGATGTTGATCCGGAAAGCATGCCCTGTAAGCCCCATGACCATAGGCAGCGAGAGTTTCCGGTCAGTGAATTGCAGTATTTTATAGGTGGCATCTGCAGCACTCGTCCAGGTTTTTGTTTCTTTCAGCGATCCTTCATACGGCAAAATTTTCTTTTTCATGATTCCCAAATCCCTTCTCGTCTTAATATAAGAGTCAACGGTGATACGGATTTTTTCCTGAATCACTTTCTTGCGTGACCTGGATATAATCTGATACACATTGGCCGAAGAGAGCTGAAACAGGTTGGCAATTTCTTGCGGCGACAGCTGATCGAAGAAATGGGATTCGAATATAAGCCGTTCGCGAGGCTTGAGGCATTGAATGATGCCTGTCAAAACACGCAGCGTTTCCTGCTGGAGGATTCGTTCCTCCGGCACGCTGGAGCCTGCGCTTGCTTCATTTGCGGAACGGTGGAGCCGTCCTAGAATGCTGTCCAGATTGCCCCAATTGTCCGAGCCTCCGGTACCATCTGCTCTTCCCACGCCCTCAAGCTCGGTAAATGTCTGCTCTTTAACAGCAGCGCTCCCTCTGAGTCGGGTATAGGCCTGGTTCCGGACGATCCGGTGCACCCATGGCAGGAACCGCTCTACATCAACCAGCTTGCCAAGATGCATGAAAGCGCGGATGAGCGCATCCTGCACAACGTCCTCTGCCAGATAGGACTCCCGGGTTATAGCTCTGGCATAGCCATACACCTTCGACCGATGACGCCGGACGAGTTCCCCGAATGCTTCCCGCTCCCCTGCCTGCGCATATTTCACCAACTCGCGATCTTCCATCTCATCCCATTGGACCTTGCTGTCTGCTGTCGTTGCCAATTGCTTAAACCCTCTTTCGTATCGTTGACTACTTATATGACCGGAGAAGTTCGCCATTTCTGACAATGTGATTGAAAAACATTATACCTTTTTTTGATTTTCCTTTCATGACAAAAAAAACGTCCCAAGATGACCTGTACTTCAGTCACTTGAAACGTCCTTTTAATCCCCATAGGTTTATCTAACATCCGCTGCTGCGCGCTGGACCTCTTGGCGGAAGTGCCCCACATCCGGCCGCTGAAGACCGAGATGCTCTCTCAAGGTTCGACCGCTGTATTCGGTACGGAACAATCCCCGTTCTTGCAGCACAGGGATGACGGTATTCACGAAATCGTCCAGATCGCCCGGCAGAACCGGAGGCATAATATTAAACCCGTCACAGGCGTAACCTTCAAACCAATCCTGCATCATGTCAGCCAATTGCTCGGGGGTTCCGACAAACTGCATATGTCCCCTGGAGGTTAGTATCTTTCGGCCCAGTTCCAGAATCGACAGATTGTCTTGATAGGCCATATCCATATATAACTGGACTCTGCTCTTCATGCCGTTGGAAGCCGCTACAGGGTCCGGAATGTCTCTGGGCAAGGGTTGATCCAGCGGATAACCGCTCAGGTCATAATTAAGGAAACCCGATAGAACGGTAATCGCAGACGATGGCGGTATCAACGCCTGCAGCTCATGAAACTTGCGCCACGCTTCCTCCTCGGTAGCTCCAATAACAGCTGAAAGACCCGGCATGATTTTCAGGCTTCCGCTTGCTCTCCCATACTGCGACAGCTTGGAATTGACACTGGCATAGAAATCCTGTGCTGCCTTCTTGGACTGCTGTGCCGTGAATATAACCTCACCATATTGGGCGGCAAAATCCTGCCCTGGTCCCGAAGAGCCAGCCTGAATCAGCACAGGATAACCTTGCGGCGGCCTCGGCACATTCAGAGGACCCTTCGTGGAATACCACTGTCCGGTGTAATCCACAGGCTGTACTTTGGCTCCATCGGCAAACCTCCCCGACTCACGATCAAGAACAAGCGCATCATCTTCCCAGCTGTCCCATAAACGGGTGACCACCTCCACGAACTCACGCGCCATCTCATAACGAAGACCATGTTCGGGATGTTTCGGCTTGCCATAATTATGGGCTTCAATATCGAGCTGGGACGTGACGATATTCCAGCCTACTCTTCCTCCGCTTATAAAGTCCAGGGAGGCAAACTTCCGGGCTACATTGTATGGCTCGTTGTACGTGGTGGAGACGGTTGCGGTAAGCCCCAGTCTGTCCGTAACGGTAGAGAGGGCCGATAATAACGTCAGCGGGTCCAGCATGCCGGAAGCGGAATTTTCGACCTGTGTCACATACAGCAAATCGGCAAAAAACATCATATCGAACTTTCCCCGCTCCGCGGTGGCGGCGAGTTTCTTGTACAGCTCGATTCCAAACATCCCCTCCACATCGGAATCGGCATGACGCCATCCGGCATGATGATGACCGGCATAATAGATAAACGCACCCAGATGCATTTGATGATCTCTGCGGCTCGTTGTTCCCATCTGTGTAACACCCCTTTTTTCCATATGGCCCAGCGAACGATCGCTGATCAGCCTTTATATGTCTCTCTCCACCTCAGAAGCCTGGATTCCAGCAGACGCACAACCGAATCCGACAGCTTGCCCACGATGGCAAAAATAATAATGCCCACAAACACGATATCAGTCTGCGAATACGCTCTCGCGTCTTGAATCATGTACCCGATTCCAGCACTGGTGCCCATCATCTCCGCAACAACCAGGACGAGCCAGGATACCCCGAGCGACAAGCGGATGCCCAGCAGAATGTTTGGCATCGCAGCCGGTATGATCAGGCGGATTACCAGCTGCAGCTTCGAATATTGAAAAATTCTTGATACATCATACAGCTTCACATCCACACTGCGGATGCCAAGGAAGGTGTTCACATACATCGGAAAAAACGCCCCAAGCGAAATCATGAGAATCTTCGAGAATTCCCCGATGCCAAACCAGAGAATGAACAGTGGAATCAGCGACAGCAGCGGCACTGTACGAAGCATCTGCAAGGAAGGATCAAGCGTGCGCTCTGCCATTTTGCCAAGCCCTGTTGACAATCCAAGTGCCAGCCCCGTCAATCCCCCCAGCACAAAGCCGGAGAGCGCCCGAAGGATGCTGATCTGAAAATGCTCCCACAGCTCACCGCTTAAACCCAAACTCACAAATTGCTTGGCAATCGTTAACGGTGTCGGGAGCAGCGTTGCCGATATCCACCCCAGTCCACCGGCTATTTGCCATAACGCTACAATGGCTATCGGTACAAGCCAGGCATGAAGCGGTCCCGGTACCGCCCTCAGCCAATCCTGCCCCGCAGCTTTGCGGGCGGCTATTTCACTTTTCATGACTTGTCACCACCCTTGTAGCTATCCTGCCAGCGCAGCAGCCTGCACTCAAGCCATTTTACGAGAGAATCCGAAAGCTTTCCGACGAGTGCGAACACTATGATTCCAACGAATACGACAGTCGTCCATGAGAAAGAACGCGCATCATTAATGATGTAGCCGATGCCGGAGCTGGAACCCATCAGCTCAGCCACCACCAGTCCAAGCCATGCTACGCCAATCGAGAGACGGATTCCGAGAAATATGTTAGGCAGCGAGGCCGGAACGATCAACCTGCGGATCAGATCCCACCGACTGAACTGCAGCACACGCGCAACATCAAACAGCCTGTTGTCCACTGATCGTATGCCAAGGAAAGTATTCACGTATAACGGGAAGAACGAGCCTTTGGCGATTAACAGTATTTTCGATGTTTCGCCGAAACCAAACCATAGGATGAACAGCGGCGCGATCGCTAGATGAGGAAGCGTCCTCAGCATTTGCAGCGATGGATCGACAAGCCGTTCCGCCTTATACGAGAATCCCACCCATATGCCAGCTGCCAAACCCAAGCTGCCGCCGAGTAGAAATCCGAGCAGCGCGCGCCAGGACGATATGCCAAGATGTTGAATCAATTCGCCTGTGCTCGTTAAATGAACGAGCTCATTCCAGATCGCAAGCGGAGTCGGCAGCAGGATCGGATTGAGCCAGCCCAATGCTCCCGCAGCCTGCCATACCATGACGATAACAAGGGGGACCATCCAGCCTATCAATGCATTTGTGAACTTGATCAGAAATCGTCGATCTATTCGTTTCTGGCGCCTCATCGGTTCGGCGGGTATGGCAACCGCCCCTTTGCTGATCCCTTCTTGGAGCATGTAACACGCCTCCTCTCACCTTCGTATTGTTTGTTTGTACTATTTAGATGCGGCCTCTATATATTGATTATCAAAAACCTCCTTAACCTGGATTTTCTTGCGAATGGTTTTCTGTTCGAATTGAAAATCAGCCGTTTTCTGCTGCTCAGCTATAATTTCGTCTGTTACCGGTATGTTGATGGATCTGGAGCGGTCAAAGGTCCCCTGGATCACTTCCTGGGGAACGCCCCGCTCGTCAGCATATCGCTTAAGTGCCTCTGCTTCATTCTCCTTCTCCCAAGCCAGCGTCTGGTTCAGCACTTTAAGATAGAGCGTGACGAGATCCGGGTATTGCTCGGCAAAATCCTTCCGGACAATATTGAAGGATGGGGACAGAACGCCAAGCTGCTCACCATCGGCCAGCACTTTGCCTTTCCCTGTCAATGTATTCAAGGTTATATAAGGGTCCCAAGTGGCCCATGCTTCTACCCCGCCCGATTCAAACGCAGGCT
The DNA here is from genome assembly GCF_003184205.1 of Paenibacillus sp. Cedars. Taxonomy (NCBI): domain Bacteria; kingdom Bacillati; phylum Bacillota; class Bacilli; order Caryophanales; family Paenibacillaceae; genus Paenibacillus; species Paenibacillus sp. Cedars. The sequence goes on along the minus strand of NZ_CP020866.1, from coordinate 2,113,691 downwards.
GAGCTTCATCAGGCTGGAGCTGAATAATCTCAATGTCAGACACCTTGACCCCCGCGTCTGCCAATCCCCGGTAAAGAAAGTTAAACGCGTTGCTTCCCTTCGTTACGGCTACCTTCTTGCCTTTCAGATCACTCAGAGACTGCGCCGTACTGTCAGGCGGCACAATAATGGCCACATTCTTCTGACCATGCAAGCTCTGGGAAATCACCTTAAATGGAATATCTGCCGCCTGGGCCGCGATAATCGGCATATTCCCTAAACCCGCAAAATCGAGACGATTCGACGCTATCGCTTCCGTCATCGGCGGTCCGCTCTGAAACTCTGCCCACTCCACCTTGACACCCAGCTTGCCAAACTCCTCCTCAAACCACCCTTCCTCCCGGGCCTTGCCAAACAAACCTCCGCTTCCCTGTACGCCGAGCCTGACAGTCAGATCTTCATACTGGCCGTCCGCTCCCTTCTCCACGGCACGAGTCTTGGATTGACTATCTGTGCTTGCACATCCGCAAGTCAGTACAGAAATGATGAATAGTAGAATAAACACGACTTTCTTGTTCATTGGTCTCATGATTAGCTCTCTCCCCTGTTATCTATCGTTCTGCCCGTTCAATATCGAATCGTCATGGATATTAAATGCCCGCACCTGTATCGAACTCCGGCTCTTCTACTTTCTCGAATTCACGCAGTACTTTGGTCCGCAGCTCTTGAAAAGATGATCCCGTCCGCTTGCGTGGAAACGGCAAATCGATTGGCAGGATGGAACGAATATGGCCAGGTCTGGGGTTCATAATGACCACACGCTCGCCGAGGAATACCGCCTCATCCAGATCATGGGTAACAAAGAGCATGGTCGTGCGGTTGTTTTGCCATATATCCAGCAGGACCTCTTGCATATGGGAACGTGTGAAGGCATCAAGCGCACCGAACGGCTCATCCAGCAGCAGCACATCCGGATTCCGCAGCAGCGCTCGGGCGATCGCTACCCGCTGGGCCATCCCTCCGGACAGTTCTCGGGGATAGGCCTTCTCAAAGCCTTCAAGCCGAACAAGCTCGATGAATTCATCCACTTTTTTGCGTACAGCTGCCTGCTTCAACGACAAATTTCCGGCGATATTCTTCTCCACGGTCAGCCAAGGAAACAGTCGCGGCTCTTGAAAAATGAACCCCTTCTCAATGCTTGGACCCGATACAGGTTTATCATTCAGCAGGACATTCCCCTCATACGAGGTATCGAGGCCCGCCACGATTTTGAGCAAGGTGCTCTTTCCGCATCCACTCGGTCCGATCAATGTGATGAATTCCCCTTTTCGAACCCGAAGATCAATCCCTTTCAATGCCATGACATTTCCTGTTGGGGCTACGAAAATCTTGTTGACCTGCTCAATGATCAATGTATCCGCAGACATTCCGCTCACCATCCCATACATTAATTATTCTTACCTGATTACTTGGTTAAAAGAGTGCAAGAAAAACGTCTAGCGACGTAATTTCCCAGAAGACAGACCGGATAATAGCGAAACGCTTTCTTATGAGATAAGGCGACAAGCCTCTTCAAATACATGCATATGCTTATCTCAATAAAAAAGGAGATATTACGCTTGTCTAAGTACTTCCAATAGCTCGTACTTGTTCACAGGCGCGATATCTCCAGTTATCTGGTCGATTATCTTGGTATTCATTTTGTATGCCGTTATATTACAACTGCTGATAAAGGTTGTCAAACCTTTTTTCGTTCCGGACTCACTCCCCTGCATGTCAGAATATGTTCATACCTGCCAATGGACACCGGCGCCCAATAATGCGACAATATACTCTGCATGTCATACGATATATAATGTAAAAAAAAGTGTTTCTACGCAACACCTGCACGCTTATGCTTCAAGTCGCATTTATCAGGAAAGGAACGAAAGCATGGCTCAATTATTTTTCAAACACGGTTCTATGAACAGTGGTAAATCGATCGAGATTCTAAAAGTTGCTCACAATTACGAAGAACAGAACAAACCTGTGCTTCTCTTCACATCCGCCATTGATGACAGGGATGCCGTCGGTTATGTATCATCACGCATCGGTCTGCGCCGGGAAGCGATACCCGTTACGGAAAGCACCGATATCTACGGCATCGTGAAGGACCATCAGCCTAAGCCATACTGCGTTCTGGTGGATGAATGCCAATTCCTTACCAAGGATAGCATCCTTCAGCTCGTTCGGATTGTAGATGAGCTTGACGTGCCTGTGATGGGCTTCGGGCTGAAGAATGATTTCCGCAACGAGCTGTTTGAAGGCAGCCGCTGGATGCTGATTTACGCCGATAAAATCGAGGAAATGAAAACGATCTGCTGGTTCTGTGAGCGGAAAGCTATCATGAACCTTCGGGTCATTGATGGGAAGCCCGTATATGACGGCGAGCAGATACTGATTGGCGGGAACGACACCTACTTCCCTGTCTGCCGGAAATGCCATACCAATCCCCCATTATCATAGGACGTTGTATTCAATCCATCATTCAAACTTAAGGAGCAGGATGATCCATGCCTATTGTCAGACCATTATTGACCGATCAGGATTTTCAGGAAGTAATGGAGCAGCAGATCCGTATCCGCATATTCAAGGACAATCATCTGATCGATTCCGGGAGTCTCGTTATTCGGTTTACCGACGACACCATCATTACGCAGTCCAGTGTCAGTTCGCTCGGTTATCATAAACGGGATGCATGCGAATTTTTCGAAGTACGGAAGTAATGGAGCGATTGCCTGAGCGATTGTCCGAGCAGACCTTGATCTTAGGAGTCTCTCCCATAGCTTCAGGCAATCAAATCTCTTCCCCCTCCCCAATAAAAAAACGGTCTTCTGCAGAAAAAATCTGCAAAAAACCGCTGATCATCCATCCATAACTGCTGTCTTCTAGTGAATATCGGCCTTCGCCATACTTCCACCAAGCACGTCCGCTACATTCTGAATCGAAATAAACGCATTCTTGTCAATCTCCTGCACTACGGTCTTCAGCTTCGCAATCTCAAGCCTTGTCACAACGCAATATATCATTTGCGTGTCCTCTTGAGAGTACCCGCCCTTTGCATATATCATGGTGGTGCTGCGGCCCAGACGCTGCACGATCGCACTTGAGATTTCTTCGTATTCATTGGATATAATCGTAACGGATTTGGACTCGTCCAAGCCCTCTACCACAATATCCATCACTTTTGCCGCTATATAGTAAGAGAAGATTGAATACATGGCTGAATCTGCACCGAACACAAACCCTGCCGTGATGAAAATAAAGACGTTGATGATCATGATGATCTGTCCGACTGGCATTCGCAGCTTTTTGGACAGCAGAATGGCCACGATCTCCGTCCCGTCAAGAGCCCCCCCATAACGGATAACAAGGCCTACTCCAAGACCCAGAATCAGCCCACCGAACAGTACCGCCAGAATTTTCTCGTTCGTAAACGGTTCTACATGATGAAGGAATGTTGTCGCGAGCGACAGCACTACGATCCCGTACAAGGTCGAGAACGCAAACGTTTTGCCTATCTGCTTGTAACCGATAAACAGAAACGGCAAGTTGATGATGAAGAGGAACACACCGAGTTTGATAGGTGTAATCGATGATAATACGATAGAAATACCGGTAATACCACCGTCGATAATTTCGTTTGGCACGAGGAATATCTCAAGCGCCACGGCCATCAGGATAGCCCCGATCGTAATAAAGATGAACCTTTTTAGAATCTCGCCGACTGTCATTTTTTTGTGATGTTTGACCATGCCATTCTCCTTTTGTATCTTTTTTCACACGATAATACCTGTCGAAGAACCATTGTATTAAAAAATTGATCGGCATGTCAATATTGACACAGTAATACGCACGGAACTTTAGGGCATTATCAGCTCATCGATACACAAGGATTGCAGATGCTGATCGATGATCTTCTCGATCTTATCCTGCGTGAGCTGCTGCGGTCTCATGATATGGTGAATCGCCAATCCATCAACCAATGCGTATATTCGCTCCTTCTCATATTCAAGATCCAGCTCCGGTTTAGCAAGCTTATGGGTGACCAGGGAATCGATGACGAAATGACATGCTTTCGTTAAACCATCATACATCTCATCGTTTATCTTCCGTAATTCGGGATAGATGAGCGCTTTGGCAACAAACGACATCCATACCTCCATTTCCATCGTTCTATCCTCATCCATCGGAAGAAATTGCATCAGCACCAGCTTCATATCCGAGAACACTGGCCCCTTCAATGATAAGGACGTTAAGCGTTTCTCAATCCGTTCAATAATGAGGTTCATGCAAAAGGCCAGCAGCTCAGCCTGACTTGAGAAATAATGCCGCATGGAGCCTACGGACAAGCCGGCCTCTTCCGCAATATTACGTACCGTTGCTTTTTCCAGTCCACCCTTCTGAATAACCCGCAGAGCCGCTTCGGCAACCCATTCTCTTTGTTTATCATGATCTACTATTTTTGGCATACCTCCATTATACACCTCCAACTTTTTTTAATACAGCGTACTATAATCAAGCATTAATCTCTCTTCAGCTGGAGCCAGATACTCCTAAAAATGGGTTTCCTCTGTGGAACACCTTGATAGAAAAAATACTATACATATTAATGGTACAAGAGAAACGAACACCGCATCGTGTTCCAGGAGAGGAGAGATCTGGTCATTCGTACATCAACTGAATCGAGTACTCATCATGGAATATCCCGGATATTCCGTGATCAAGAAGGCCGATTGAATTTGTTCTGGCGTATCGCCTTCGGCTGGCTGGCATTTGTGATAGGGCTCGGACTTGCCGTAGTCATTGCCACGGCCGCAGGCACTTACGGCATTCCCACACTCGGTCTGCAAATCCTCCTTGCCGTTGTAACGACTAGCGTTACAGTGCCGCTGATTTATCTGCTTAGGCGTTATGCGGACCGGCGTCCATGGAGCGGGCTTGGTCTAAGCTCACCGCCATCGGGGCTTCGTTATTTCCTTCTCGGCATTGGCTTTCTGGCACTTGTTACGGCAGTGGCCCTGCTGCTGGGAAGCGCCTTCGGATGGCTCCGGGTTGTCGCTCTCCATTTACCGGCAGTTACTCTGCTCGTCATGCTCATCAACATTCCCATTGCCTTTTTCTATGAAGCCTTTCCTGAAGAGCTCACCTTCCGGGGGTATTTGTTCCGTAATTTAAACACCCGTTATCCGCGCTGGCTTGCGCTAATCCTCCAGGTCTTCTTATTCGTTCTTGCACCCATCGCCGTAACTGGATTCATGGTGGCGGCAGGACTGGGTACTTGGGATCTGATTACGGTACAGTATATCGTTAATTTAATCGCTTTTGGCACGGTACTGCAGCTGCTCCGTATCGTATCCAACAATCTGTGGATAAATATCGGCTTTCACCTGACTTGGCTTGAGATGGTCCGATACGTTGTCGTGCCTTCCGAATATGCCATCGTCGAGATCGAATACGTATCCATCTGGGGCAATTATATGGTAACGATAGGTTCCGTCATCATCGGGATCATTGTACTGATTATTTGCTCCCTGCGGGGCAGGCACAGAGTCGACTGGAGCCGAATAGAACCGGATTAATCAAACATGAAGCAGATAAGCTCAAACTCAACCGAAATCGGAAGAGTTTGAGCTTCTTTTGTAGCAGGACAACTGCGATTTATAATATAGCTTCCGGTTATGCTATAATGTAATTCATCTGTAATCGACCAGAAATTACATAATTTTACCCTAGGCAGGGAGAGGATTCACTCATCATGTTGGAATGGCTTCAGAATGTATGGACCCATATGAAAGATATTGATATGGATCAAGTGCAGGGATGGCTTCAGCAGTACTCCCAGCTGGGACCCATCCCGGGCATATTGCTTCCATTTATAGAGGCGTTTCTTCCCATCCTGCCGCTTATCGTGCTGGTGATGGGGAATTCCGCTGCTTATGGCTTATGGTGGGGATTCTTCCTGTCATGGATTGGCGTCTGCCTTGGATCCATTACGGTGTTTTGGATTGTTCGCAAGCTGGGAGGCAAGCTGGGCCTGCTTATCCAAAAAAGAATGCCGGGATCTCAGCGTTTTTTCCACTGGATTGAGGAGAAGGGATTTACCCCCATCTTCATGCTGTACTGCTTTCCCTTCACCCCGTCCTCGCTGATTAACATCGCCTCTGGCATCAGCACGGTATCGGCAACAACGTTCACGATAGCCGTAATGGCGGGAAAGTCCGTTATGATCTTTATGGTCGCTTTCATCGGACATGACTGGAGAGCGTTCGTTGAGCAGCCCTGGCGCATTCTCATCGCCGCTTTGGTACTGTGGCTACTGTGGCTGGCCGGCAAGAAGATGGAGAACCGCTACCACCATGAAGATCAGCCTGACGGCGCGTCAAGCAATAAGAATACGAAGCCATAGTGGACTCATGACAAGACCCGCCCATCCCATAACAAGGACAGGCGGGTCTTGTCGTGAAGAAGCAAGCGTTCATCCCGTTATCTGATTACACTCCACTCGATTTAACGCGCAGGGCAGTAAGCTTATGAACAGTGTCAAACCCGGTGCTGCGGTACAGCTGGATCGCTCCTTCGTTCCCCAGTTCCACGCATACCGAAATCTCCTCCAACTGGATGTTATGGAATAAATAATGCAGCGCTTGTCCGAGCAGCGTGCGTCCGTAACCTTTTCTTTGGAATTGGTCGGACACGGCCAAGTATTCAATGCTGCCTTCCTTGAATTCAGGATCTCCTTCCACATAAACATAACCAGTGAATCGGCCTTGTTCAGTAAGGATAAACAGCCTGTGATTCTCATCCAGCTGCTGCATAATGTGCTCTGCACTGTAATAGGTATTCGGAAAGCTTGCTGCATGGAGTTTCTTAAACTCTTCCGTGTACGCAGGCGTCATTCTGCAGAGAAAGGGAGCCATCCGGGATGAAGTCGGCGTTTCGCATTCGCAGAATAGCGTGATCTCCCGATCTCACCCCGCCTTTGGCCTCCAGGAATTTAATGGCAGACTGATTATGAATATTATAAAAACCAAAATATCGATCCACGCTGTCCTTAATCTTTTTAATTCCGGCAGTCCATAGCTGCTCCGCCATCCGATCCCACTCAGCGCCTTCCGCATCGATGAAAGGGCCCCATAATTCAGCTGCACGCTCTTCATCGTCCACGTTGAATCCTAGAGCTCCTACCATCTCATCTTGATGATACATAACCGTAAACCACCGGTTTAGCTCCCCTGATTCACCGAACTCCTCCTGGAGTGTGCTGTATATCTCCTCTTCCTGTTCACCGCAATAGCCTACATGATGTTGATGGATCGCATTCAATCTTGCAATAAAGGACGACAGCTGCTTCAGCTGGAGACGACCGTTCTCACTGCATATTGTCATATGAATTCTCCTTGCCATGAATAATCTTATTTCTGGTGGACAGCCATCAAAAGCATGCCCTGCACCATGGACCCGGACCACTCATCGTGCGGACAGGGGACACTACGCACGATGTCACATTCCTGTCCTTGCTGCCAATGATTTACTTCATGATCCCCTATTGCAAATTCTACCACATGAATGAAACTACCTGCCTGAAACAGAAAAAGGGCTGCCCCGATTCTGATATGCTCCCCTTACGGTAGACAGGTGAAATAATAACACCTGTTTTCGTGAGGGGAGCATTTTTTATGTGTGGAATAAAGCGAAGTGTATCAGAGAAATATGCCATTATTCAAGAGATCAGGTTGGGCAAAATTGGAGTTAAAGCTGCAGTTGAAAAATACGGTATTTCTAAATCAACCCTTGCCAAATGGAGACGCCGTTATGAGATTTACGGCTATGAAGGGCTAGAAGTTCGGACCCATAATCGAAGCTACTCTGCGGAACTCAAACTTCAAGCCGTACTGGATTATTTAAATAGTGGACGATCAAAGTATCAGATTATCGACAAGTATAAATAGTCATAGCAGCTTAAAAACCTATTCAGGGGGAACAAAAGCTATGACAAAGGGTCGATCTACAACATGGCAGGAACGGATCGATATCGTTCTGTATTGCCTTGCAAATCAACACGATTGCCAGAAGGCAGCAAAAGAACATAAGGTCTCCTACCAACAAGTGTACCAATGGGTGAAGAAGTTCGAAGATGGTGGTGAAGATGCATTACAAGACGGATGGGGAAAAAAGAAGGCCCTGAGGAACTAACAGAGACCGATCTCCAAAAACTCGAAATCAAGAAGATGAAATATGAAATGGAGCGACTTCGGGCGGAGAATGCTTTCTTAAAAAAGTTACAGGAACTCGAGAGCGAGGCGTCATTAAGACAGTATCGCCGGAATAATATTCACCTTGCTATTCAAACGCTTATTTGCATACATACCCTACCTTTGAGGAGCTTGAGAAAGACATTCACGCATATATTCACTTTTACAATAACGAACAATTACAAGTTAAATTAAACGGCCTTAGTCCGATGGAATTCAGATCTAAGGCCGCCCGCATTCTATCCGTAAATCGTCCACTCATAAACTTCAGCTTTCTTCATTTACCCCTGCTTTGGAGGAATCCACCGCCTGAGACTCGCGCATCCGCTCCCGTTCGCGTTTAAGTGCAGGCTTCAGGTCGTCGTGGACACTTTTGTCCCACATGGATACACCCGATCGATAAGCGGCCCTTCCGTTCAGGTGACCTGCCACTGGTCCCGTAATGAACACGAATACGATACCCAGCAGCAGCTTGGCGCTGACATGCTCCAGGTAGAACGTGAAATACAGGAATGCACCTGCAAGGATCAAGAGGACGCCCAAGGTAGCGCTTTTCGTAGCTGCATGGGAACGCATGTAAACATCCGGCAGGCGAATCAGGCCGAACGCACTCAATGCACCGAGCAATGCACCGAGCAGCACTATGAGTGCAATGATAAACTCACCGATCTGACTCATCATTTGTGCGTTCAATGACATCACCCCTCTCAATATATCTCGCTAGTGCAGTTGTTCCGATGAAAGTCAAAATTCCAATTAACAGGATAATGTCGAAATAGACGGTTGTCCGAAAGAGCATGCACAGGACAGCGATCATGGATAACAGAATAATACCGATCGTATCCAGCGACATAATCCGGTCGTTCATCGATGGCCCCTTAATCAAACGGTACAAGCAGCCCAGTATCGCAAGGGACAGTATGACCAGCGAAGCAATCAGCATACTGTTGATCATGTGCGGGTCACCTCCTTGATCGCCCTTTCAAAGGTACCACGGATCTGGTTCGACAGCTCTTCAACATCCTCGATGTCCATCGCATGAATGTACAGCGTCTGTCCTTCACGCGACACCTCCAGTGTCAGTGTTCCCGGCGTCAGGCAGATCAGGCAGGACAGCACCGTGATCTCCCAGTCCGATTTCAGCTCGGTTGTATAGGCGAAGATGCCTGGACGTACGTTCAGCTTCGGCCGAATAATCTGACCGATGACGGTGATGCTCGATTTAAACAGCTCGCTTAGAAACAAGAGCAGCAGCAAGATGACCGACCACAGCTTGCGCAGATAGAAATCATTCGGCCAGAAGCGTCTCAACAGGTAAATCAGCAAGATTCCGATCAGATATCCGACAATAAACTGCTGGGGGGACCAGTTATTATTCAGAAACATCCAGACAACGGCAATGATGATATTTAACAGGATTTGATGGCCCATATCCACTACTCCTTTAATACGGCATTAATATATAGTGATGGATCGGATAATACGGCGCCGGCTTGAGAGGTATAGGAATAAATCCACTCCGAGCCGACTCCAAGGACAATCACCATAACCGATAACCCGATAACGGCCGCATAAGCTGTCCGATGGATTCTGACCGGTTGCTGCGTATCACGCGGTCCAGGGACATCTCCCCAGAAAGCTCCCATGAACACCTTTATCAGGGAATACAATACAGCAAGGCTTGATGCCAGGGCCAGTCCAGACAGCCAATAATGTCCCTCGCTCAGCCCGCCGCGGATAATAAGGACTTTTCCAAGAAAACCGCTGAGCGGCGGGATGCCAACCAGAGCAAGTGCAGCAATGAAGAACATCCATCCTACCAACGGATGACGCTTCATCAGACCGCCCATCTCACTCAGTTTATTCGTGCCAGCCGATGCTATGATGATGCCGCCCAGAATGAAGAGCAGTGCCTTCGCAATCATATCGTGCATCAAGTAGAATACGGCTCCATTCAAGGAATCGGAAGACGCGACTGCAACCCCAAAGGCAATGAAACCCACACTGATAATGATGTTATAATTCAGGATTCGTCCAAGATCCTTGTAGGCAACCGCGCCCAAGCTGCCTAGAATCATCGTGGCTGCGGCCATCCATCCGATGATGGCATGAATGCCGCCAATATCATGATAGAAGATCAAGGTAAAAGTACGGATAATCGCATATAACCCGACCTTTGTGAGCAGCGCACCGAACAAAGCGGTCACTGCCGCTGGAGGCGCACTGTAGGAGCCCGGCAGCCAGAAGAACAGGAACAAGCCTGCCTTCAGGGCAAATACGATCAGGAACAAAATGCCGATGACCGACAATACGCCATCCTGGTGCACTTCGGCCACGCGTTGGGAGAGATGCGCCATATTCAACGTACCCACCGTACCATACAAGTAGGCAACGGCTGCAACAAACAGGGTGGATGAAATAATATTAATCAGCATGTACTTTAGGGTTTCTCTCAGCTGACGCTTCGTTCCGCCCAGCACAATCAGTGCATAGGAAGCGATCAGCATCACTTCGAAACAGACAAACAGGTTGAACAGATCCCCCGTCAGGAATGATCCGATTACGCCAGCAAGCAAAAATTGAAAAAAGGGATAGAAGTAGTGCTTCTCTCTCTCTTCCCCAATACTTCGAAACGCGTAGAACAGACAGCCTGCAGCCACAATCAGCGTTGTAAGAACCAGCAGTGCCGCGAGCATATCCGCAACAAACACAATCCCGTATGGTGGCAGCCATCCGCCCATATGAAGCGTCTGAATGCCTTCATGGTTCACTTGATTTACGATGAACAGAGCGACCAGTACGTTCATCACAACGCTGATGGCGCTAATCAAGCGCTGCGCGCGGACGTATTTGGAGCAGAAGATGAGAATTACGGCTGTAACCAGCGGAATGAGAAGCGGAAGAACGATTACATTATTCATCCTCCGTCCCCCTTAACTCTTCCATGTTATCAGTGCCGAGGCGTTGATACGCTTTATATGCCAATACGAAGAAGAACGATGTGACACCGAAGCTGATGACAATGGAAGTTAGAATTAAAGCTTGCGGAACCGGATCGACGTAAGCGGATGCCTTTTCGCCAAGCAGCGGTGCCGCTCCGGTCTTCAGCCGCGACATGGTGAGCAGAAGCAGGTGGACACCATGGGTCAGGAGCGATGTACCCAGAATAATCCGCAGCAAGCTTTTGGACAGAATCTGGTATATCCCAACGGCAAAAATAATCCCGATAGCAAGTGACATATAGAGTTCCATGGTCAGTTATCCCTCCCAATCGAATTGATGATGGTCATCGTTACGCCAACAACGGCTAAATATACGCCGAGGTCGAAGATAACGGCAGTAGCCAGCTCGGTTTCTCCAAGCAGTGGCAGGTTGAAATATCCGAAGGAATGACTTAAGAACGGTGCGCCAAAGGCAAATGAACCGATGCCCGTAAGCAGAGCAATGAGAAGTCCTGTCGCCATAACCTTCCGGAACTCGAAGGGCACGATTTTCCGGGTCATGTCCATGCCGAAAGCCATCGACAACAGAACCAGTGCCGCGGAAGTCATCAATCCTCCAACAAACCCTCCGCCAGGCTCATGATGTCCAGAGTTGAACAGGAACCATGAGAAGGTTACCACGATAAAGATGACAACTTTGGAAACAGTCCGCAGAATGACGTCGTTGCTGTTGGGCAGATAAACACCTTCGTAGCGATCCCGCTCGCCTAGAATGCCTTCACCCAAATCGACTTTGATCAAGGCGTAGATTCCAAGGGAAGCAATGCCCAGAACCGTAATTTCAAGCAGGGTATCGAAACCGCGGAAGTCCACCAGAATGACATTGACGATATTTTTACCGCCCGCGGAGTTGTAGCTCTCTTTAATGAAATAGTCCGCAATCGATTCAAAGGCCCTGCCGCTGCTGGCAGCGAGTGCAATCAAGGTAACCACGGCCCCGACGCCGACCGATATGAGCAGATTTCTCCACTTCAGGCTCATCGGAACCTTTTCCCGCTTCAGCTTCGGCAAATGATAGAAACAGAGCAGGAACAGCATGACGGATACCGTCTCTACAACCATCTGCGTTAGCGCAAGGTCCGGCGCACGGAACAGGACAAAGAACAAGGTAACCATGTAGCCGGCAGCACCGGTTAATATGATCGCCATCAGTCGTGTACGGACGAACGGAAGCGCAATGACCGGAATGACCAAGCCCAGAATCGCAACTGCCTCATAAAAAGACATTGGCGCGTATGCAGACATATCAAATCCGATATTGTCTATCAGCAGCAGCCCTCCGCCAAGAACGGCAATAAAGAATACAAAGATATACATGACGTAATGACGGATTGAACCTGTCATGTAAGTCGAGGTCAGCGACTTGCCGCCTCTTTCGAGGACGCGCAATCCACCGTCATACAGACGGTTTAATGTCATTCGCTTACTCAACGGACGGTTCAGCACGCTCACGCTGCCATGAAGTTTATACAGAACGGTACCTAGAACAATAATGCCGATTGTCATATAAATTTCCGCAGTCCAGCCGTGCCACATCTCGATCTTCACGTGGAAGCGGTCGCCTCCTGCCAGCAGCCCCGGATGAATGGCAGCCATAGCCGGTTCAATAAGGGAGTAGGACAACAAATTCGGAAACAGACCGAAGACGATGGCCAGCGAAGCCAGAATTACTGGAGGAATCAGCATCCCCAGCGGTGCTTCATGCGGCTTCTTCTCCAGCTTCTCAGGCTGGAATTTTCCGGTGAAGGTTCTGAATACCAGAATCATGCTGTACAGGAACGTAAACACGCTGGCTATCCATGCCACAACAGGGATCAGCACACCCCACGTATCTGCATTCCAGAAATTCATATGAGATGCCTGCAGCACGGCGGTGAAGAACATTTCTTTACTTAAGAATCCGTTAAACGGAGGCAGTCCGGCCATGGAAAAAGCTCCAATGACAGCCACCGTGAACGTAATCGGCATGAGTGACATGAGACCGCCGAGCTTCCGCAGATCTCTGGTGCCCGTCTCATGATCCACGATGCCGACCACCATAAACAAAGCGCCCTTGAATATCGCATGGTTGATCAGGTGGAAGATGGCTGCTGTGGTCGCTTTCGTATAGAGCAGCGTGTCCACGCCTCCTCCATAATAAGCCGCCGCAGAACCCAGTCCGAGCAAACTCATGATGAGCCCCAGTTGGCTGATCGTAGAGAATGCAAGCAATGCCTTCAGATCCGTCTGCTTGATCGCGCGAATTGAAGCATAGATCAACGTGGTCAAGCCTGTAATCGCAATGATCCAGAACCAAGCGGCCTGACCGGCAAATACCGGACTAAAGCGGGCAACCAGATAGATTCCCGCCTTGACCATCGTGGCCGAGTGCAGATAAGCACTGACCGGAGTCGGCGCTTCCATGGCATCCGGCAGCCAGATATGAAATGGAAACTGCACGGATTTGGTGAAGGCGCCCAGCAGAATCAGGATCATGGCTGATATAAACAGCGCTTCGCCGCTGATGCTTCCCACATTCGCCACAATCTCGCGGACACTGAAGGTGCCTGTCATGGTATACAACATAATGAATCCAGCAAACATGGCTAGGCCACCGAATACGGTGATCAGCATGGATTTCAATGCCCCGTACCGGGAACGGTCGCGATGGTGCCAGAATGCAATCAGCAAGAATGACGAAATGCTGGTCAGCTCCCAGAAGCCGTACAACACCATCAGGTTATCGGAGAGCACCACGCCCAGCATGGCCCCCATGAACAGAAGCAGATACACATAAAATCTGTGCACGGCTTCCTTCTTTTTGTCCATATAGAAGATAGAATACAATACCACAAGCGAGCCAATACCCGATATTAAGAGTGCAAATATCAAACTTAACCCGTCCAAGTAGACCGTAAAGTTAATTCCAAGGCTTGGAATCCATTCCAGAACGGCCTGAACTTGTTCACCTCCCTGAATGGTTGGGATAAGACCCAAAAAGTAGGCAAACAGGATAACCGGTACCGGCAGAATCACCCATCCGGTATGAACACGGCCTATGAGCTTGTAGGTCAGCATAACCACAAGCGCTACAATAAAAGGTGCCAGAACGGCGATGTGCAGCAAAGACAAAGTCTACTCCTCCTATAGTCCGAATTTTCCTTACATTAGTATTTCCCCATTAATTTAGGAATAAGTCCAAAAAAACACAAAAAGAGCCCGCTGATGGCAGGCTCCTCCGGGTAAAACCTTATGGTATTTTTTCGAATCACACTGAAAATCAGTATATCTTGTGAGCAAAACTTTGTCAAAGGTTATGTTGGAATGAAATGTGATCAATCAGGAAATCACTGTATATAAAGGAGTGGTTCCCATGATAATCAAAAAAACATTGGTTTGCGCTATCATTTTTGTCGTTATTTTAGCTGCAGCCATCCTAACCGATAGTCGTACACGATCACGCTATCAACCGGACAACACGTCTTATATACAAAGGTATCAAATGCAGGATTTCCAAGAGGAGTCCCGATGGTTCTCGCCTAGAGAATATATAAAAATCATTCGGAAATCGCCGGAATCCGGACCGGATCAGCCATAGTCCTTGTCCTGTGGCTGTCTATCCGTGAAACTGAATTTCACTGTTTTCTTTGCTTCGCTTTTTTCTCCGGATCAGCCACGATATGATCATGATGACGGCGAGACCAGCAACTACAGCTGCCACATAGTAACCGTAACGGTTAATCATCAGTCCAATGTGATCAACCACCTGATCCCCAACAAACATCCCCAGAGAAAAATAACCGATGGTCCATACCAAGGACGCGGAATAGGAGAACATCGCAAATCTTCGATAGGGCATCCCCTTCATGCCTACCGCATAGGGAGTTACGTTGCGCAATATCGGTAAGAAAGCGCTGATGCAGATCGCATAGTTGCCGTATTGGTGAGTCAGTCGTTCGGATACATTAAGAAACTCGCGAATTTTCGATTTTTCCCCAACGCGGTTTAACAGTTTGCTTGCGGTAAACCGACTGAGCATAAATCCTACCGTCGAGCCTGAGCATACCCCGAGAAAAGTCATAAAAAAAGACGGTACCGGTGATAAAATCTCGGATGCCGCTAACGCTCCACCGGTCATGGCCACGACTTCATTAGGCACAGGAAGGCCGACCAATCCAAGGCATAATACAAGAAATAGCGCATAATGCCCGATCTGTTCAATAAAATCTAATAGCGTATCCACGCCTTGGCCCCCTAATCCGTCCCTTAAAATATATAACCAGTTTATATGCAAGCGCCGCATTCGCACACGTGCTGCAGACGAGGATATGCACTGGACCTGAGACTAGGATCAGTCCATCACGATCTCTTATAGATTTTTAAAAGCTGCAATAAAAGACTGCGGATCATCCTTCACCGTGTAAGAGTACACGCCTTGCTGGGTATGCAAATATAAAAAACCACCGCCGCCTCCCAGAGGCCGATACGAGAGGTCAAACACCTGCTTAATCGGGAACTCGCGGTATTTCGTGACGATTCGATCCTCATACAAGAGCATCTCCCGGCCTTGCTCCTCGGTTCGTTGTTCGATGCCATCCACGACTCGGTTGATTTTGTAATAGGGCTGCATCGCTATACACTTCATAAGCTCCCTCCTTGCTGTCTGTGTCATCCTCGCTTCGAAGATTGCACTTCCCCTCTCTTCTTCCTGCGGTTCCTGATTCGTTCCATCAGCTCCAGGGCTCCAATGAATAGAACGAAAACTACGAATAACCCGATCGCCCGGCCTGGTTCAATCAGGCCATATAAAGAAGCAGCGATGCCGGTAATCCCTACAATAATAATACCTAATACTGAAAGTTTCCAACCTGTTAACATATGTATGCTCCTATAATAAACATAATTGCCATTCATTAAATCGATAGCTTTAAGATTGTCCAGATGTACATTTCCAGACACAGGGAATGTATCATAAAGAAGCCCCTACATTCAAGTTATAACGGAATCGGCAATTTCAATTGCCAAACACTCGTGACTCCTGCAATAATTTACTCAAGGAGAGGAACGATAAGCTGGCTCCGGACACAAATAGACAGGAGGAATACTTTATGAACACATCCATTTGGATCCTGATCATTTGTTTTATTGTGGTGGATTTATGGATTATTGCTTTATTTGTCTTCAAGCGCTCGTTGCGTAATATTAATAGTCAGCGGCTCCCTAAAGAGAATAAGCCTCGACGCGGGAAAACACCCGATTTGCCGCCCATCGTGAAAGCGGGAAGCCCTGCAAGTGAGCTTGCCGGCAGACTGGAGGCCGCCCTGCCTTATACCTATCAGAACATGCTGAAGCAGAGAGTAATGAGTGAGCATCCGGACATGTCAGAACCGGAATATGAATGGCGATGGCAAGAGCTGAAACGTTTTTTTATCCTGTGCGCTGTTCTGGACCGAGTCCCGATGTTCAGCAAAGACGTGGACGAAGTGTGGCATGAAATGCTGATGTATACATACGAGTATCAACAGTTCTCGGAGCGCTTTCTTGGCCGTATGCTTCATCACGCTCCCAACACCGGAAGCGAACATGTTCCCATCCCGAATGAACGGGCATGGTTTGACACGGTCTATGTCCAATTATTTGGCTGGCATGAATACAGCACCAAGCTATGGGGAGCATTCTTCCGCGTCCCGCTGCCACGCGAAGAGCTGAAGGACTACGGTTCTGGCCATTTCGCCGTGAATCATGGTCAGAAGCGTTTTAACGCTTGGACTTATGAGAGCATGCCTGCGGCACGTACGGCGATTGATGCCGTTATTCATGATTTGCAGGATCGGATTAGAGCAGCCGAGGCGGAGGAGCCGCGTAATCGGAAGCTGGTTAATTTCCGCAATAGCGATGTGCTGCTGGCGGCGGCCGTTTATTATGCCTGGAACGCACCCGAGCAATTCTCAGATCATATGATCCCTGATGAGCGGGAGCTTTATAAGAGCGGCAGCAGCTCCTCTTGCACCGCTGCTTCGGCTTGCGGGTCCGGCGGTGGCTCGGACTCCGGCAGCGGATCCTCCTGCAGCAGCGGTTCGTCCTGCGGCAGCAGTTGCGGAGGCGGCTGCAGCAGCTAATGTGAATCGGGGCCGCAGCAGGTGTGCCAGAGAGTTTATCAACTATATGTAGAACAGGGCCTGGAATAATTCCAGGCCCTGTTTATGTTATGGATGCGTTATTTCCCGCCGTCTACAATTTCACCTTTTCTTACCTTTACATCTCCCAGCCAGTTGATGTTAAGAGATTTCGTGCCGTCTCTAAACAGATCTGGATGATCCGACACTTGAAAATGCAGATGTGCCTCACTGGAATTGCCGGAATTGCCACACAACCCAATCCGATCACCCGATTCCACGTCCGTCCCCTCCAACACGCACACCGATCCCAGCTTAAGATGCGCATACAGGCTGTATTCATGGCTGCCATGATCGATGATGACATAATTTCCTGCAGGTTCGGTTTCGTTTACCACTCCGACGGGCACGTTATCCGCGATGTTGTTCTCAATGGCAATAACTTTACCGCTGGCACCTGCTAGAATTTCTTCTCCAAACGCGAAGTAACTTTCGTTCAAATCGGGATCCCCATGGTAGGTCATCCCTTCCTCCGTTCTCACAACATCGATGGCATACCGCTGGCTCGCCTCCACGTAATGATAATTGTCCATCACATGCTCGCCTCCCCAGAACACATACCATTTCCCCTTAAACGGCAATTTGAACGTTGTTGCCGAATAACGGCTATCCGATTCCGAAAATCTCTCAAGAGGCGATAACATGAATCCGACAATCATGCCCGCTTCATCGATCATAGCTTGGATTCCTTTTGTCCCGCTGTCATCCATCCAGTGAATCATTCGAAGTTTGTTCATCGTGTTGTCCAGAACGAGATGGAACGCACTCACTCCAGCCGTATATTCCTTGGACATCGCTTCGAATTGTTGCACCGTTACAAGTGCTCGCAATTCCTCCTCAAAAAGCTCATACAGCACGCGATGTTCCCCATCAAGCATTAATTTCGGAGCATCTACCATATTCAAGTCCTCCTCCATATGTATACGGGTCCACTATGACCCAAGTATACCTGATGAGATTTATCTTGATCGAAACAGAAGCTTAACTTTAGCTAAACTTTCTTCTGCAGCGAAAATTCAATGATCAATGATTTCATATTCCATATAAAAAGCACCTGTAACCATCCTTCGACGGTTCAGGTGCTCCTATTCACGATGTGACTTGGCCATATTATCCATTGGACGAGAGAATCATGCCGGAACGGGTCTGCGGCCCGACTTTGCGGATTGAAATCTGATTTTGTTCGGCCCAGCGTGTCAGCTCCCGAATTCCTTCGCAATTCTTCTCTTCAAATTTAAAACAGCAGTACATAGGGGGTACGCTCTTATCCTTGAGAATGAATTGAAAAGCGGCCTTGTGACATCCGGAAACCTTAATCTCACGAATCTGACCGGCATGAACTTCAACACCATTAATTGTAATCGTATCGGAATTCCCGTCAATCTGGACTTCACGCTTTACCAAACGTGCATAAGCTTCAATTCCTAATGCCGCAACAATAACGACATTCACAACCATCTGCATATAGAATAGGACAGGATACGAATATTCCGTCAGTGTCGCAACTTGAAACATCATGATGCTAATTACCAGAGCAAATAAAATAATGTCTTTCATTCTTGTAGAATAGTGAATTGCGAATTTCATAATCATCAGCTCCGTTCGTTCTGTAAGGGTTTTCATTTTCTTCTTTCCTTATTATAACACCATTGTACATAATTTTGACACATATCATTCACATTTCTGTCAAAAAAATATTTGCTTCGCTCCATATTCTATGCTTATTCGAATGGCGCAGTGTCGTCCATGGTCTAGCCAACCGCATAACTACTCGGTGATGATCAGAACCTGTCCCCAGTGAATGCGGAAAAAGTGGGTATGAGCGATTGGTTCCTATGGCATCTCTTAACAACAAAAAAAGAGCATCCCGCCAGATCCAAAATCTGTTGGGATACCCTTTGTTTCAACCTGTTGTCTTTACTTGGTTAACGCCGTATTTCCTTCCTTTCTCCGAAACCGTTTCATCACGACAGATACGGTATCAATAAGGGCGATGACCACAATAATGTAAATGAGGCCGTCCCTGGATCGATCCCAAATTAACTTTACGGTCTCATACGATCCATCTCCCGTTGTTACAAGTCCTGATTGAACGAGCTGATCCATGAATATCGGATTCCAAATCGTCATATCGGAGAACAGGATCACCGCAACGATAACGGAAGCAATGTTAAATATAACATGCATGACGGCAAGCTGCGGCGTCCACTTTCTTGTGATTAATTTCCTGGCTTCATTGAATATGCTGAAGGCGGTAAGAAGCCATATCAGCGGCAAATACTTGGCGAAGGCAGCCTGTTCAAACACCGGAATGGCGATCGAGTGTTCAGCAAATCGATGAACACCGATCAAGTTAATGGAAAACGTGTTAATGGAAAACGTGAACAGGACGAAGAACAGCACGGAAAAGAGGATGCCAAGCACCGGCTCGCTCGGTTTAATCCGGGTGGCTGGTTCTGGAATTGCAGGCAATTCCGAGGGTTTCCATGGATCATTGGAGACTTGGCGAGCCCCGCGGTATTCGATAAAGGCAAAAATAACGGTTACCCAGGCAAATCCGTGGATTCCTACGCTAAGCAGCGAGACAAGGTATTCCAGCAGCTTCTCGGCAGTGGGTTCCGTGCTTATAAAGAAATTAACGATGTAGACGATCCCAAGAGCAACGGCTATCGAATACAGAACAATCCTTAGGACGGACCAATAGCTGTCAATCAAACCAGGACCAATGAGATACCTTTCCCTTCCTCTGTATCTGGCTGCCATTTCCACGGGGGGGCCGAGCTCAAGCAGCACCTGCTCCACTTCTTCCAAACTAGCGGTCTCCCTGTCGGCTCCCCGGTCTTCCAGCATGTCTTCGACGAGTCCTTGAAGCTCCTTCTCAATATCCGCCCGCTGCGATTCGGGCAGCTTCTGGGTCACCGCATAAATATACCTGTTAATCAGATCCATCACTTTAGTCCCCCTTGTCATTTATAAGTCCCTCCAGACTTGTCATCATATCTTTCCATTCATGGTAGAGCTGCCGATATATATCCTTGCCTGTCTGACTTATGATGTAATATTTCCTCGGCCGGGCTTCATTTGTATCCCACTCGCTGTTAAGCAAGCCTTGTTTCTCCAGCCGTCGCAGCAACGGGTAGAGCGTACCCGCTTCCACGTTGATCCCCCTCTCCTGCAATATGGTCACTAATGAATAACCATACTGCGGCTCGGACAACTGACTGAGAACACCAAGGATGATCGTACCTCGCCGAAGCTCCTGCACCATACTGTTTAAAATGTCCTGATCCTCTGGCATATCATCATCTCCTGGAAAAGATTATACTGTATGTCACACACTAATGTAAATAAAACATTAATGATTATTTAAAATTATTTTAGATGGCCTTATGTTAACTACTGCCAAGTTTGATGACTTACCAAATTCGGCCAATTGCTTGTACGCAAAAAAAGGTTATCCTACAGCCGTGACGGACCGTAAGATAACCTTCTCTATTTATGCTCAACCCATTACAGGGATACTGTGGATGTTCACGTCAGGGAACCTGGTATACCAACATTATCGTTCATTGGCAGTTACATGTTCATATCTTGCCTACCTTATCTCGTTTTTCTGGGAAATCCGTTCTGATACTGTGTCGGAATTGCCGTCTCCTTCTGCAGGACAACTGCAGCCTCCAATGCCCAGTAAGGGTTCCGAAGCATTCCTCTTCCAACGGCAACGAGATCTGCTTCTTCATTGCCAACGACCGCATTCGCCAGTGCAGGTTCATCCAGACGGCCAACAGCTATGACCGGTACTTGCAGCACTTCTTTAATTTGTCTGGCAAGCGGAACTTGGTATGCCACATGTGTGCCCGGTCTGCCTTCGGCCGCAATCGGTCCCTCGCCGCCTGCGCTGATATGGAACATGTCGACACCGGCAGCCTGATATTCTTTGGCGAAAGCAATGCTCTCCTGAATGCCGTAACCGCCTGTCACGTATTCTCTTGCAGAGATTCGCATGATTAATGGCATATCTGCCGGCATTTCACTTTTTGCGGCTTGAATGACTTCTTTACCGAACTTCGTTAAATCCTGTCCGTACTCATCGTTTCTTTGGTTCGTTAACGGGGAGTGGAACTGATGAATCAGATAACCATGTGCACCATGAAGCTCAATCGCATCAAATCCCGCCTTCACCGCACGGCGTACAGCCAGACGAAACTTCTCCACCATCTGCTGAACTTCTTCAGTTGAAAGAGCTCTTGGCGTTTTGGAATTCTCGTCAAACGGAATAGCCGATGGAGCCACAGGTGTCTCCGCATCCTCTGCTTTCCGGCCGGCATGTGCAATTTGGATCGCTGCCTTCGCACCATGCTGGTGAACAGCATCAACGATGCGAGCCAAAGCCGGGATATGATCATCCGACCATAAACCGAGGTCATAATCGGAAATCCGTCCATCCGGTTCGACGTCCGTCATTTCAACGATAACAAGTCCCGCTCCGCCAATCGCACGGCTGGTATAGTGCAAGTAATGCCAATCCGTCGCGATTCCGTCCTTGTTTGTTACGGAGTATTGGCACATCGGCGGCATGACCACCCGATTTTTCAATTCTAAAGATTTCAGTTTGTATGGGCTGAATAAATGTTCCATTGTAACACGCTCCCTCTATTCAAAAAGATTGATTCGCAAACTTATCAATGCATGCGCATGCATCTAAAATAACAAAATAAGAACCATCCGTCAATAAGGAGACTGAAAAATGGTCACGCCTGCACCTGTTTTAATACATCCTGAAGTCCATGCTTCAGCTTAGGCGCAGAGAATTGCTGCTCCAATACCCCTTGGACAGTAGCTTTCGCTTTTTGCAGCTTCTCTTCACCGATATGAGTTAGCGATGTATAGATCCCTCTTCTGTCATCCTCGCAGATGGCTCTCTGCATCGCACCGCAGCTTTTGGCTTCAAAACGGCTGACGAGTCTCGATATCGCACTTTGACTAAGGCCCACCATGGTTTGCAGCTGCTGAAGGCGCAGTTTTTTCTCAGGCGACTCCGATAGAAATAACAGCACATAAAATTCATTCAACGTTAAATCATGCTTTTGCTGCAAGGTTTGTTCCAGCTCATGGGTAATCATCGCCTGAACCTGCGTTAAAGATAGCCAACTGGTTATAAGAGTATGCGTTTGTTCTGTTGACATAAGGTCTCCACCTGTTCTAGGTATATTTCCATCAGATGATCCACTCTGCCACCATCCAACGGCTCACTATTAGTTATTAATAATAACAACTCCCCCTTTGGGACGTCAAACCTATCATTCGTTAAATCGTTCCGCCAACAACCAACATGCCAGTCTATAACCTCAAGAGAGAGCTTCAACTGACACGCTGTAACGGACTTTTTTCTCTAAAAGAGACTAAACAATCTCCTGCGGTTCCTTATCCAACAGTCCCAGCATTTGAAGGCCGTGCTTGATCCCGTCCTGAGCAACATCCCGGGTCACGTATCTTGCTGCCTGTTTTACAATCTCCGGCGCATTCCCCATTGCTACACCGTGACCCACGTACGACAGCATCTCCAGATCATTCAGATAATCGCCAAAGGCGATAGTATCCTCTAATTGGATACCAAGCATATCAATCAATGGTTTGATTCCTTGGGCTTTTGAACCTCCCGCAGGAAGAACATCGATTCCATAAGGCCCCCAACGCACAAAATCAAACTGTCCCTCGAAACTTTTCGCATAAGCCGATTCCTCTTCCTCCGTACAGAAGACAATGGCCTGATAAATATCTCTGCCCAGATAATATTCCGGATCATATTCCGGGATTGTAAGTTTGAGCTCTCCCCAGCTGGAATCGATATGAACATGCTCGGTTACGTTCATCTTCATCGCTTCGCTGCCGGCATAGATAATCGGATGGTCAAGAAGAACAGCCTGTTCCGTAAGCTGCTGCAAGGAATCCTGCGCTAATGGATTGCCGTAGATCGGTTTGCCTTCATGCACCACATACTGGCCATTCAAACAGACATACGAATCGATACCCAGTTCCTCACGCAGTTCTTCAAAATGATACGGAGCACGCCCTGTTGCAATGGCAACGATGTGTCCGGCTTCCTGTAGTTGGCGAATGGACTCCCGTGTCGTTGCAGGTACCTTCTTCTCATGATCCAGCAGGGTTCCATCAATATCAAAAAAAATCATTCTCTTCATCAATAATGCTCGCCTCTCTTCCGTATACTCAAGCTTGTAACTACATTGTAAATGATGAAAAGCATTTCAGAGCAAGCATTTTTTTAGCTTATCCTCCGGGTATTTGTGTTTCATTCGTCAGCCAAGATTTTCTTATGCAGCGTACAAAAAAAGCCCGCGTGTTAAGGCGGACTTTCCTTATGGCTTTATTTCGCTTCCGAGCGAACCTCTTCCAGCATTTTATCATTGAATCCGAACATCCAGGTCAGTACAAATGCAATCGCCATCGCCGTTACATTGCACAAAATATAAAGTGGAAGTTGGCTGTTCAAGTATAACAGCGTGCCCGGGATAACGGTAATTGCCATGCCTGTGGCCTCAAGCTGAAAGATGGAAGCCATGAAACCGCCCACACCGCCACCGATCAAGCCGATAACAAACGGTCTGACGTAACGGAGGTTGACCCCGAAGATTGCAGGTTCGGAGATTCCCAGCAAGGCCGAGAATGCCGATGGCAGGGATAATGCCTTGAGCTTTTTATTTCTCGTTTTGAGTCCGACAGCCAGACAAGCTGCACCTTGAGCTGCCATCGCACTGGTCACGATCGCATTAAACGGATTGCTTCCTGTCTTCTCAAGCAGCTGAATTTCCAGGAAGTTGAATATATGATGCACGCCGGTAACCACAATAATCTGGTTGAAGAAACCGATGACCAGACCCGCGATACCGAACGGCAGCTCCAGCAAGAAGGTTGTTGCGTTCAGCACGACCTCTTCCAGGGAATGGAATACGGGACCGATCGCGAACAGGCCAAGCGTAATCATAACAAGCAAGGTTAAAAATGGCGTAACGATCAGATCGATGGCGTCAGGAATGCGTTTTCGCAAAAATCTCTCGAATTTCGCGCCCAGCAGTCCAATGAAGAATGCCGGCAGGACCGAGCCCTGATACCCGACGACCGGAATGAAATCAAAGATCATGAGTGCCTCAGCCGAACCGTTGGCGACGCTGTACGCATTGGGAAGAGCCGGGTTAACCAGCATCAATCCCAGGACGATACCGAGCACGGGGCTTCCTCCGAACACTCTGAATGCGGACCATGCCACCAAGGCTGGCAAAAAAGCGAAAGCCGTATCCGTCAGTACCTGGGTGAAGAGCAGGAAATTAGCCGAGATATCATCCGGTGTCGCACCGAACCAGGCAAGCACGGTATCCTGGGTCAGCAAGCCCCGTAATCCCATGAACAAGCCAGTGGCGACCAGTACAGGGATAATCGGCACAAACACGTCACCGAATGTGCGAATCGCCCGCTGAAACGGATTCCCCGACTTTTTCGCCTGAGATTTCAATTCTTCCTTGCTTGTGCTCTCCATTCCAAGGGATTCGACCGCTTCAAAAATCTGATTGACGGTTCCTGTTCCGAAAATGACCTGGTATTGCCCGGAGTTGAAAAAAGCTCCCTTAACCTTATCGATCTGCTCAACCTTCTTCTGGTCAATCTTCTTCTGATCATAAACCATGATTCTCAGTCTGGTTGCACAATGGGCAAAGGAAGCGATGTTCTCCCTGCCGCCAATGGCTTCCACTACCTGCCTTGCGATTTCCCGATTATCCGCTGCCATGTTCATACATCCCCTTCTTTATCTTTTACGGCTTCGGTCAGATCCCATTTCGCGACCTTCAAGCCGGCACTGCCGTTCTGTACAAAAAATCGAATATTTCGGCTCTCGCACTTCGGAAAAATCCGGCTTGTAAACACCTCTTCGCCATCGTTGATGAACAGCTCGACCGAAGAGATGTCCACAAACAGATGAAATTTGATCGAATTTCTTTCGGTTGGCAGCTTACAGGATCGAACCGTTCCGTAATCACTGACAATCGATGCTCCCGAAGAAGAGCGATCCAGCGTAACCTTCCGTTTGCCGGATTCATATCGAATAACGGTTCGTTCCCCTTCGCCAGCCCGAAATTCAATGCCAACAACGTCCGCTTCGATTGCTTGGAACTCGCATATCATCTCGAATGCGGTCCCTTGCACCCCCTTGTAGCTCTTCACTTCGCTGTGAAGCGTATCCGCTGCCTCTGCGACCTTGTCGCGGAGCACCTGAAGCTCGGGGACCGGCTGTTGATTCAACCTGCCTTCACGGAACGTAAGCATACGAGGAAGCGTCAAACAATGGGCCCAGCCATGCGAGTCGGTGGGATACCCGATATCCGGCAAACCCATCCAGCCCACCATGATGCGCCGGTCTTTCTCATCCAGCATGGTCTGCGGCGCGTAGAAATCAAAACCTCTGTCCAGCTCGCAAAAGGAGCCGTGATCCAACTCCAGCGTATCCCTCTTCAGCGGTTTACCTGAAATATAGCCGGATTGATATATGTTTTGAAAATGGTCATCCTCCGGAAGCAGCCCTTGTGGTGAAAACAGCAGCACCCCTTGGCCTTCCAGTTCAAAATAGTCAGGGCATTCCCACATATAGCCGAAATGCTCAAGACGGGTTTGAATCTCCCCTTTGAATTCCCAAGACAGCAAATCCGAAGATTCGTAGATGACTGCCGAACCGGTCTGATCAACCCTTTGGGCGCCGATGACGAACCGGTATTTGTCTTGGTCTTTCCATACTTTCGGATCCCGGAAGTGTTCGGTATATCCGTCCGGCACATGATCGATCAGCGGCTTATCAAGCTTCGTGATCGATCCGTCGCGGTCCATCACAGCCATGCATTGATAAGATTGCCTGTTCCATTCCTCGTCCCGGGCATTCCCGGTATATAACAGATACAGTTTGTTGTCTTTCACGATCCCGCTGCCTGAATATGCGCCATAAGCATCAAACAGCTGCCCTGGTTCAATGGCGATGCCTTTGTTATGCCAATGCACCAGATCCTTCGAGGAAGTATGATACCAATATTTCAAGCCATGAAACGTCCCCAAAGGAAACCATTGATAAAACAAGTGATATTCCCCGTTATAATAAGAAAATCCGTTGGGATCATTCATCAACCCCATGACGGGCTGTATGTGAAACGTCTGTCTCCATTCGCTTCGTCTCGCCTGCCTCCTTAATGAAGCAATCTCTTCGGGAGAAGCCTGATTCAAGCGGCGGTATTTCAGTTCTCTGTCCATATCTCTTCTCCTTATAAATGGGCTAACTAAAGAATCAAACAGACGTGCTGCAGGTGTACGTGAACAAAACCAATCATAGTGGAACCGGTTCCAATCAAGTGTAAAAATAATGAACTCAGTTCCATTACAAGCAGCAAACGCCTGAGTTGGAACCGGTTCCGTTTTTTTAGTATAAAATAACTAATTCAGATTGTCAACGCTTTCCCGATGAATCATCTCGCAATTCATGACCGTCAGGAGATCCGCAGGCTCGTCGTTGACCAGCTTGATAATATGCTGTGCAGCGAGGTGCCCCGCTTGAAAATATCCATATTTAACCGTGGTCAATCCGGGGTGAATCACCTCGGTTACATCGTATCCGCCAAATCCGGTAACGGAGAGTTCGCTGGGAATTTGAATGCCCTTCATATGCGCAGCTTTCATCACGCCAAGCGCGATGTTGTCCGTGGCGCAGACCACCGCCGTTGGCAGCGTTCGATTAGATTGGAAAATCGTCAACGCGGTCTGAACGCCATCTGACATTTTAAATCCACTTTCATAGAGATCGAGATTCACTTCCACACCAACATGCTCGCTCACCGCTTTCAGAAACCCTTCCTTTCGTTTGACCCCAACCGCAACGTCTTTTTCC
Organism: Paenibacillus sp. Cedars; assembly: GCF_003184205.1. Taxonomy (NCBI): domain Bacteria; kingdom Bacillati; phylum Bacillota; class Bacilli; order Caryophanales; family Paenibacillaceae; genus Paenibacillus; species Paenibacillus sp. Cedars. The sequence continues at coordinate 2,086,324 of NZ_CP020866.1, read as the reverse complement.
GTAACACCAATATAAGCTATGTTACGATGTCCCTTGGACAGTACATAACGCCCCATGTCATAGCCTGCGGCATAGTCGTTATAAATCATGCTGTGAACATCCTTGTGCTGTTGTCCGAGCAGAAGAACGGGAATGCCGATCTCTTTAATCGCGGCAAGATGCGTCTCCGTCACCTGTGTGGCGAATAGAATGATCCCTGATATTTTTTGTCTGGCGAGGTCATACAGCGCCTCAATCTCTCGGGATAAATCCTGGCTTGCATTAATGATGAGAAGCTGATATCCGTGTTCCCTTAGTTCTTCGTCCATTCCGGCCACGGTCTGCGATGCGGAAAATGAGTCCAGACGCGGCATAATGGTGCCGATCATACTGGTTTTTTTCGCTTTTAAGCTCTGTGCAAAAGAATTCGGAATATAGCCGGTTTCCTGAATGACCTGCTCAATCTTTCGGCGTGTCGCATGGCTTACGGATCCTCCGTTTAAGAAACGGGAGACCGTGCTTTTGGCAACTCCGGCTTTGTGAGCGATATCGGCGATCGTGTTCTTCATTCACTGATCACCGGAGCCGCACAACAGGCTTTGATTCGTGTATGCATGAAGCTCTCCCCTTCGATTTCGCATTTCTATAACTATACCATGACCTCCGGGCGTCCGTGAAATTGCAGGCCTAGGGCCTATCATTTTATAGCCATACCTCTCTAAGATCCAAACTTTGGCGTGGATAAAGCGATTCGAAGGGGATTATTCTTGGTTCCCCTTTACTTAACATGCAGATGGTCTATGGCTTTCCCCTTAGACTTGCACGGTTCGCTCAGCCGATTCTACGGTATGCTTCAGCAGCGTAGCAATCGTAACAGGACCCACGCCGGCAGGTACCGGCGTAATCGCGGAAGCAGCCTTCGCGCAAGCTTCATAATCGCAGTCACCGATATTCCCTTTGTTATAGCCTGCATCCAATACAACGGCCCCCGGCTTGATCCAGTTCCCTTGAATAAAATTGGGTTTGCCTACGGCAGCAACAACAATATCCGCCTGCGAGACAATATTGGCGAGATCCTTCGTTCTCGAATGACAGATCGTAACCGTAGCATTGCGATTCAGCAGCATCATCGATACCGGCTTGCCGAGAATCGGACTGCGTCCAACAATGACGGCATGTTTCCCTTCAATCGGCAGGTTGTAATAATCCATAATCGCAAGTATCGCCGCAGGCGTACAGGAAGGATAGTCGGCAAAACCAAACGCATTTTGCGAGAACCCAAGCGTGGTGACCCCGTCCACATCTTTTTCAATACGGATGGTATCAAAAGCCGCTCGTTCATCGATATGATGGGGTACCGGATGCTGCAGCAGAATGCCGTGAACATTGGGATCCTCATTCAGCTCTTGAATGGCAGCCATCAGTTCCTCCGTTGTTGTCGACTCGTCTAGCACCACTTTTTTGGATATAATTCCAAGCCGCTCACAGGCATTTCCCTTCATTCGCACATAGGTTGCCGAAGCCGGATCTTCTCCTACCAATATCGTTGCCAGGCAAGGGGTTACCCCTTTCTCCTTAAGCTCCTGCACCTTCACGGCCAGCTTGGCCTTGATATCGTCGGATACCAGCTTTCCATCCAAAATCAGAGGTTCCTTACTCATTGCACATCCGCTCCTTCGCCATTGTTATTGTAATAAACATAAAGAGGCAAGGCGACATCTCTGTCTCCTTACCTCTTGCCCAGGCGTACGGCATATGATCCTATGTGCTCCCTCTTGGTGACCCAAGTTACGCCAGTAACACATAGATAACTTTTTTTAATATACCATGACTTTGGACTTCACGCTACCAGGATGATACGCCCGTTCCAAATCGTAATCTTTTTGATTAAATTATTAAAAACACGTATGTTGCCGATTGTCCAAGCATAGAATGTGCTAAGAACATTTCGCTTCAGGAGGACTTGATGAAACATCCCGTTGTATTTAAAATGCTGCCCTTCATCCTGCCGCTTGTCTTCGTGATTCCGGTCTTAACGATATGGCTGCAAAATGGTTCTGGTTCCAGGCTCGTCGAAATCCTTGACATGCAGCAGGTCAAAACCATTTTTACTGGCATCTTCCTTGAGGCGCTACCTTTTGTTTTGCTAGGCGTGCTGCTCTCGTCCCTTCTGCAAATGTTTGTAAAAGAGCAATGGGTGCGCCGACTTATACCCAAAAATCCGCTCATCGGCGTTTTGTTTGCTTCCATGCTGGGCATCGTGCTTCCCATATGTGAATGCGGGATGATACCGGTCGTCCGAAGGTTGATGTTAAAAGGGATGCCTGCCTACATCGCAGTCACCTTTATCCTCAGCGGCCCCATACTGAATCCGGTCGTGTTCGCCGCAACCATCATGGCCTTCCGCTCGCATCCCGAAGTGGTGATCGGCCGGATGGGACTAGCATTGGCCGTTGCCGTGACGGTAGGTTTAATCGTATATGTATTCTCCAAACATAATCCGCTCAAGCGATCCTTTCAGGAGTTTACCGAACAGGGCTCCGTCAATGGGGGACGGAAAATGCATGAGCACCCTAAAACATGGAGAAGCATGTTTGTTCACGCCGGAGACGAATTAATTGAAATGACCAAGTATCTGGTTCTTGGCGCGTTCTTGACCGCCTGTATCCAATCCTTCATTCCAAGGGATGAATTGTTGGCATTAGGAAACGGTCCTGCCGCCTCATATCTGTTCATGATGGGGTTTGCGTTTATATTGTCGCTCTGCTCGACTTCGGATGCCTTTGTCGCGTCTGCGTTCACGCACAGCTTTTCGGTCGGTCCACTGGTTTCCTTTCTTGTTCTCGGCCCGATGCTGGATTTCAAAAGCTTGCTTATGCTGTCCGCTACGTTCAAGACCAAATTCGTAATCGGTCTAAGCCTGCTGGTTATCACGCTGGTCTTTATCGGCTCTATAGCCGTTGATGCTCTGTTTCGAGGTTAGCTTATTGGGGAGGAGGCTGATGTAAACGATGATTTCCAGCTTGGCTATACGGGGCCATTATGTGCTTCGGTCGCTGCTCATTGCAGCTCTTGCCTTCTATATCATGCATCTGAATGCTACAGAGTCTCTTCATTATTACCTGGCTCCACACATGCAGACCCTGCTGCTGCTCTGTCCGGTCCCGCTTCTATTCATTGCATTCGGTATGCTGTGGCACGCTCTTGGGGGTGATACCGGAGAGGTGTGTGATTGCGAGCATCCCCTGCCTAACGGCTTTGTCAAAAACATGACCGTCTACGGGTTGTTCGCAGTACCGCTGCTGTTCGGCCAGCTTCTGCCGAATCAAGCTCTTGGAAGCGACATGGCTTCCAAAAAAGGCATGATCTACACCTATCCGAACCCGGATGTCCGCCGTAAGGCCGAGGACCAGAACGCCTCTGCATCCTCTGAGACAAATAACCACTCTCTATCTGCTGATCAATCGGCGACCCAAGACGCCTCGCAGCAGGAGCTGTTTAATGCCAAGGACATCTACAGCGTGGAATTCGCAGAGCTCGCCAAGCGTTTATATACGCTTTCCGTCATTTCGGTTGAACCTGACATTTTCTCGGAGACCGTCGGTGCCATCGATATGTATAAACAGCAGTTTCAAGGAAAATCCATTACAGTCCAAGGTTTCGTCCATCGGGATAAACATATGTTAGAAGACACGTTTGCCGTCAGCCGATTCCTTGTCATGTGCTGCACCGCTGACGCCATCCCGTTTGGCATTATTGTCCGCGGCGCGAATGCTTCGTCTTTTGACAATGACACATGGGTTCAGATCGATGGCACGATCCAGGTGAGTACCCTAAATGGTGAGGAAACTCTTCAAGTGCAAGCCGAAAAAATTCAACCGATTGAGCAGCCGGCATCCCCGTACATTTTTACAAATGCGGACTCCGTGGCGGAGTTTGATGAACTGTATTCCAATATTAAAGATACCGGGAGGTAAGGAACCGATGAGCAAAGTGCCTGTAATTATGATTAGCGGTTTTTTGGGAAGCGGCAAAACAACGCTGCTGCTCAGACTGCTGGATTATGCCGCCAAGCAGCAGTGGAAGACAGCCGTATTGATGAACGAGATGGGCGATCAGGACGTGGATGGGGCTATCATATCCGGCGAAATGCCGGATCTTCCGATCGAGAAGCTGCTTGACGGCTGCATCTGCTGCACCAAACGAAGCGAGCTTGGGCAAGCTCTGAACACCCTGTTAGATCAGAAGCCTGATCTCATATTTATTGAGACCACCGGAGTCGCGAACCCTGAGCAGATTCTTGAGGATCTGCAGGATCCGTCACTTGTGGATCGCATATCGATCCAGCGCAAAATCGCTTTGGCCGACGGCAGAAAATTTCTGGAATACAACAGCTTCTTCGCATCCAGCCGCGAACTGGTCCGTACCCTACGGGGACAAATCAGCTTCGCGGATATTATCATCCTTAACAAAGCGGGTGAATGCGAAGAGAAACATCTCAACAAGGTCATCACTTCCATACGAAAAATAAACACGGCCGCAAGCCTGTCCGTGACCGATTACAGCCTTATAGATGAGCTGGAAGTGTTTCGTGAATTCTCACGGCCAGCGGATGTTCTCACAGATCAAATTCAAGACACACCATGGAGTGAAGAGGCCCTCAAACATGAGCCTCATCCCCAGGGAGCCCCAATATTCGCGAATCACCGCCATCAACATGGAGTGGAGTCAGAGCAGACAAATCCCTCCTTCTCGGGTCTGGATACCTTAACGTTATCCGCGCCAACCCCTATCCCGCTTCGCATAAGCGTGATCGAAGCCTTTTTGACCGCGCGCAGGTCCAGCCTGATACGAGCCAAAGGCTATATTCAGCTCTCGACTGGCCCCACACTTGTTCAGTGGGCGGGTTCACAGCTGGAATGCCAACCAAGCACCCTGCGGCTGCAGCGCGGATATCTCACACTCATCGGCCATCGTCTGGATAAAACGCGCATCGTACAGGAATGGGAGGACTTACTGAGCGGCGTGGTGCAGTAAAGTGAAAATCATGTGGAAATAATCCCAAGAGATGTGAGTGCAACCGCGATGGGAGGAACGTTTCATACATGGAGCATCTTCCAGCAGGAAAAGGGGCATCTCACAAGATCTAAGATCTTATGAGACACCCCTTACGGTGAAACTGGTAGTTTAAACACATGCGTAATTCCGATAGAATCATAATTTAGTCCCGGGGATAATTCACTTCCATGATGTCCATAAATGAAATTTTAGTAACCTCACCATTATGTTTCATATGTACCTTCCCTGTTCGGGAGTCCATTTGATCGATTTGTCCGCGAACCGTCTCTTCCCATCCCCATACCGTTAATACAATCACAGATTCCTCTTGGTAAGCTTCTGTAAGTTGATTGCCGAGCTCTTCAAGTACAAACTCATCTCTAGTAGGTCTCTTTGGTACTTTTGCCTTGGCCATATCCTTGCCCTCCTGATTTATGTTGTTCATGCTGCAGCATTAAATTTCGAATGAACGATTTCTTTCATCAAAACGATGAATTGGGAATCTTCTTCCTATTATACATCAAAAACGATCCAGAATGCTCAGTCCATCACTTATCTCAACGGATGATAGGCAGAATAAAAAAACAAGCCTTGATAATCAAATCAAGGCTTGTTTTTATGCGTAATCATTACGATTAATTTCAGTCAAAAAATATAGTCCTACATAAGGGACTCATTCTCTTCTAATACCATCCATGGCAGCGGATTGTTAAATGTTGACCATTCAAGCTGCATTTCCTCGTCCGTTAACAGACATCCATCCAGGTCCTGCTCGATTTGCTCCCGCTCCATCTGAATGCCAATCATCACGAGCTCGGTCATCCGATCTCCCCAGACGCCATCCCATTTTCTCCGGATATCCGGTTCGCTCTGAATCAGCTCCTGCTGCTCCTGCTCGGTTAATGCAGCGACCCAGTATCCTGCCGGTCCGAACTGAATGGAGGGACCCGCCTGACTTAAGCTTGCAGCCACATCCTCACGCACAGCCAGCCATGCGATTCCTTTGGCGCGTACGACCTCTTCGGGCCAATCCCCCATGAATTCGGCCAGCCGCTCGGGATGGAACGGTCTTCTTCTCCGGTAAACAAATGAGCTGATGCCGTATTCATCCGTTTCCGGCACATGCTCTTCCTTCTGAAGCTCCTGAATCCATCCGGGCGATTGACTCGCTTTTTCAAAATCAAAAAGCCCGGTGTTCAGGATTTTCGCAGGGGAAACCTGTCCGTTCACTGTACGAATGATGCTGGCACTTGGCTGAAGCTTGCGCAGTATGCCCTCGACCTTGGTCAATTCCTCTTCGCTTACCAGATCACATTTATTCAACAGCAGCACATCACACATCTCAATCTGATCAATCAACAGATCGACTACTTCCCGCGTATCCTCTTCGCCCAGCGCTTCCTTCCGATCGAGTAGGCTTTGGCCGGAAGAGAAGTCTTTCCAGAATCGGTTGGCGTCCACTACCGTTACCATGCAATCCAGCCTGGCGAGGTCAGACAATTGCACACCCGAGACCTCATCCGGATAGACAAAGGTCTGCGCCACAGGCACGGGCTCGCTTATTCCCGTTGATTCAATCAGAATGTAATCAAAGCGCTTCTCTTCCGCCAGCTTCTGTACTTCCTGCACCAGATCTTCCCGAAGCGTGCAGCAGATACAGCCGTTGGACATTTCGACCAGCTTCTCATCTGTGCGCGACAAGCTTCCCTCTCCTCGAACCAGATCTGCATCAATATTCACTTCACTCATGTCATTAACAATGACAGCTACCTTCAATCCCTCACGGTTATGCAATACATGATTAAGAACCGTTGTTTTCCCTGATCCGAGATAGCCGCTAAGTACAGTAACCGGTATTCTTGTATTATTCATTTATTGAACTCCCTCCATTCATTAATCGTAATTATTACGATTAATACGTTTTGATATTATATCTCCTCCGTTCAAATGTCAATCCTTCTGTACAAAAAAAACGCCTCAAGCAGTAAAAAACCTCCGGCGCCTTATGTACCGGAGGTTTATGCCATATTGCAGCGAGGCGCGAGTCATGATGTTGAGCTGCCCTCTATGATTTAACATGCTCTTTTGTCTGCTTATCGCAGAGTCAATCCTCTGCTGCTATTATTTATATTGAAGCCTATCATTCGTCTTTCCAGATGACCTGCTCGCCGTAATCTTTTCCCCAATCGTACATCAGTTTCAGGATCGGCATTAAGCTCTCCCCATAAGGCGTGAGTGAGTATTCGACTCTGGGCGGAACCTCGGGGTAAACCACTCGATGCACCAACTGATCCTCTTCCAGCTCACGAAGCTGATTGGTCAGCATTTTTTGCGTGATATGAGGAATCATCCTGTTCAGCTCACCGAAGCGTTTGACGCCTTCCAAGCCAAGATGCCATAGAATGATCAGTTTCCATTTGCCGCCGATGACCGCAAGGGTTAACTCCTTATGGCAGTTTATTTCTTTGAGATTAATCCGCTGCTTGACTTCACTAGCCATAATTAACACCCCTTCCTCCCTATAGTATACAACGGGCGCGGCCATATCATCAAAATGGAAAACCTCACATAATCAAGCTTCTATTCCAGATTGGCGTGCAGCCCAAACATATTGTCCGACTGCAGTTTCTTCTGTTCCATCAATCTGAGTATGACGGCATCCAGCACGATCAGCAAGGTCTGCTCAAATAAGGAAGCCATCGGTTGAACGGTTACGAGATTATCCTGATTCTGGTCTTTGGTTGCGCCTGGAAGCACAACAACCGTATCTGATAGTTTACCCAATCGGGATTCGGGCTTAATGGTTACAACCGCTAAGGCAGAACCGATGCTTTTGGCCTTCTGGGCCATGGCCACCAAGCTCTGCGTCTCGCCGGAGCCTGAACCGATCAGGATCAGATCCCTCTCTCCAATAGCCGGAGTTACCGTATCACCCACAACATGGACCTTGTATCCCATCTGCATCAACCGCATGGCAAAAGATCGGATCATCAGACCGGATCTTCCGCCTCCCGCTACAAAGATAGACTCGGATCTCATAATTCGTTTGATCAATTCCTCAATCTGGGTACCATCGACCTTCTGTACAGATTCCGAGATCTCCCTGGCAATCACATCTGCATGTTGAAAAATCGGTTTATCCATCGTCTTTAAGCCTGCTTAACCCATTGCTGCATTTGGGCAGCAGCGGCTTTCTTATCCGATTGGCCCATGATTCCACCGCCAACGATTACGAGATCGGGGTTCGCTTGGATCACCTCAGGCAGAGTCTCCAACTTGATTCCTCCTGCAACGGCTGTCTTGGCATTTTTGACTACACGTTTGATCGCTGCCAATTCTTCGAAGGAGTTTTTGCCTTCCGCCTGATGGTCATAACCGGAATGCACGCAAATGTAATCCACACCGAATGCATCAATTTCCCGTGCTCTTCCCTCGATATCCTTCACATTAATCATGTCCACCATCACCTGTTTGCCTTGCTTCAGGGCTTCAGCCACGGCGCCTTTGATGGTAGAGTCATCGGATACACCCAATACCGTGATAATGTCCGCACCAGCCTCGGATGCCTTCATCACTTCATAACCGCCAGCATCCATAATTTTAAGGTCAGCAAGCACGCGCAGATGCGGAAATGCCTCCTTGATGGCTTTTACGGCGTGAAGGCCCTCGTTAATGACAACCGGTGTTCCAATCTCCACGATATCGATAAACTCGGCTACCTCGGCCACCACTTCCTTTGCTTCCGAAATATTCACCAGGTCTAATGCCAATTGAAGTTCCATATTGTTAATCTCTCCTTATGAGCGTATTGGTTAGCTGTTACACGCTCATTGTAGAGCCATTACTTTACTTTATGGAAGTACGTACTTATAAGTGAGATACTTACGGCGAAGTAAGTAATGTGGTGGGACAAGGGTTTGCAGGCTCTCCTTTTCCGCGAAAATATTTTGGATAACATGCTAGCGCCCAGGTAAAAAACAATTAAGGCCATTTATTCGCTTCAGTCTCACCAGCTGCTGTGGTTTAATATAGTTGTCCGGCCGGACTAAATGATCGGAAAGGAGGCTGAACGAATTGATTCAGAATATGGAGGTGGCATCTGCGTAAGCGGATGTCGCGTTAAGGGGAGTCCATCTTGGACTCCCCTTCATTCATTTTATTCATAAATAACGGCTTTGATTTCGTCACTATCGATGTTGTTTTTATCATACCAGTAGAAGCCCGTATCAATCTGCGGTTCTACCTTCTCTCCTTTGATAGCGGCAACAGCCGCTTTCACCGTCTCATATCCGATGCCGACCGGGTTTTGCGTGATGGCTCCCGCCATCGTTCCGTTCTTGATGGCATCGATCTGCGCTTTTCCGGAATCGAAGCCGACCACCACGATCTGGCCTTCCTTCTTCATCTCCGTTACCGCATTAATGACACCGACCGCAGATCCTTCATTCGCCCCGAAAATCCCTTTCAAATCCGGGTGTGCCTGCATCATCGCTTTGGCAAGGTCCGTGGATTTCAGATGATCTCCGCCCCCATATTGGATATCAACGATCTCAATATTCGGATACTTGTCTTCGATCTGCTTCTTGAAGCCGTCGCGACGGCTTACGCCCGTGACACTTGTCTGGTCATGGACCACCATCGCGATTTTGCCTTCATTCCCGATGAGCTCCGCCATCTTATCCGCTGCAAGAGCAGATGCTGCCAAATTGTCTGTTGAAGCAGTGGTTACCGGAATGTCGCTCTCCACGCCGGAATCAAAGGCGATCACCGGAATATTGTTCTCCTGGGCTTTTTTCAGATAAGGGATCGAAGCCTGACTATCCAGTGCAGCGAACCCGATCGCGCTTGGTTTCTTGTCCAGTGCAGCCTGCAGCATTTCGATCTGCTTATCCACCTGGGATTCCGTTTCCGGTCCTTCAAAGGTAATCCGTACGCCCAGCTCCTGCCCAGCCTGCTCAGCTCCAGCTTTCACCGCCTGCCAGAATTGATGCTGAAAGCCCTTGGAAATGATCGGGATATAGATTTCACCTTCGGCACCGGTGCCTGAGCTTGAACCGCCTTCACTTGGACTATCGGTACCTGTCGCTGTACTGCCTGATCCGCCGCAAGCAGCCAGCAAGCCAGCAGTCACCATGAGAATCAGAGCCAATACGAAAAGCTTTTTCATAATCTCAATCTCCCCTTATGTTTCAGTAATGTACATCTATAGAACTCCATTCCGGAAGTTTCTACACAACCAATCTGCTTCTGATCGAGCTTAATTCCGTCATTGAAACGCTTGAAACGCTTCACGCTTTACGTCTGCGAAGAATATCCGCATACACCGCAAGAATGATAACGAACCCAACCACAACGGTCTGCCACTCCTGAGGCACAGACAGAATGCGCAATCCATTCGTCAGCACACTCATGATCAGAGCACCGATGACCGTTCCGATAATGGTGCCCTTCCCTCCGCTGAGTGAAGTTCCCCCAATCACCACCGCTGCGATAGCTTCCAGTTCATACCCGGCACCCAGCGCCGGATTGGCCGAATTCAATCTCGATGCCATCATGACGCCGGCCAGGCCGGTAAAGGCGCCGGTTAAGGTGTAGATTACGATTTTCCAGAAGCCTACATTAACGCCCGACAATCGGGTCGCCTCTTCGTTGCTGCCAAGCGCAAAGTTATATCGGCCGATAATGGTCTTCGATAGGATAAGATATCCGACAATAGCGGCAACAAAGAAAATGACCACTGCATTCGGAATATCGAGTCCCGGTATCAACCAGCCCAACACGCTGCCTTGGGAGACCTCTGCAAAACTCTCGGCGTCGTTGAAATATACCGGCTTCGCCCCTGAGATGATTAACGCCAGCCCTTTGGCTATCATCATCATCGCCAGCGTGGCGATAAAAGGCGGGATCTTCATTTTCGCAACCGCCGTTCCGGACAGAAGTCCGCATAAAGCGCCCGTCAATATGCCTCCAAGGATACCAACAGGAACCGGCAAACCCCAGAACGTAATGCATACCCCTGTCATAACACCGCTGAGTGTCATGACCGTACCAACCGATAAATCAATGCCTCCCGTAATAATGACAAAGGTTGAACCCAGAGCCAGCACGCCGATCACGGCAGTGGAGAGAAGAATCCCCACGATATTGGAGAACTGAAAAAAATTGCTGGATGAAATCGTGAAGAAAACAATGAGAACGACCAAACTTGCAAGCGCCAGCACTTGCTGAAGCGCACCTGACTTGATTTGAATGTTCATCTACTAATTCCTCCTGACGTGTATGGATAACGGCTTACATTCTCGCTGTTGCCAGATGCATAATGATTTCTTGGGTAGCCTCTTCATGATCCAGTTCGCCTGTAATCCGGCCTTCACACATCACGAGAATCCGATGACTCATCCGCAGAATCTCAGGCAGTTCCGACGAGATCATGATGATTGATTTGCCCTGCGCCGCAAGTTCGTTCAGCAATCTGTAAATTTCGCTCTTCGCCCCCACGTCAATCCCGCGCGTAGGTTCATCGAAGATCAGAATATCGCAATCGCGCGTCAGCCATTTGCCAATGACCACTTTCTGCTGATTGCCGCCGGAGAGGAACTTTACCTCTTGGTCAACATGCGGCGTTTTGACCTTCAATCGTTCGACCATATCCTCCGCCTGCTTGCGAATCTTCTCCGTATTCATCCATCCGCCGGGACGGAGAAATTCAGGGTAGGAAGCAATGACCACATTGCTCTTCACATCCAGGTCAACAACGCATCCGTATCGCTTGCGGTCTTCGGATAAATACCCGATGCCTAGACGTACCGCGTCATGCGGGCCTCTCATCTTCACCCTGGAGCCATGGATGTATATCTCTCCGGATTGGATACGGTCCGCACCGAATATCGCTCGCGCAAGCTCGGTGCGCCCCGCACCCACCAGACCCGCAATGCCTAGAATCTCTCCTTTTCTCAGGGTGAAGCTAATATCTCTCAAGGCTCTGCCTTGATTCAGCCCCTTCACCTCCAATACCGTCTCGCGCTCGCCTGCCGCGGCTTCCGGCTTCGAGGTCTCGTAAATCTGCCGGCCAACCATCTTGGATATAATATCCTGGGTGGTGACTTCAGCCGTCAACACCGTATCGATGTACTGCCCGTCGCGCATCACCGTAATGCGATCCGTAATCCGCTTGATTTCGTCCATTCGATGCGAAATGTAAACGATTCCAACTCCGTCGGCGCGAAGCTGACGAATGATGCGGAACAATTCTTCGATCTCGGTCTCGCTTAAAGCTGCCGTCGGCTCATCCATAACCAGTACATCCGCGTTATAGGACAAGGCCTTGGCGATCTCCACCATCTGCTGCTTGGCTACCGTTAATTCCGATACCTGAACGGCTGGATCCATATCAAGCCCCATTCGCTGGAACAATGCCTTCACCTGCCGGTGCAGCGCCTGATCATCCAGAAACAGACGGAGCCTTCGCCGTGGCTCACGACCGATGAATATATTCTGAGCAACCGTCAAGTCCGGCGCCAGGTTCAGTTCCTGATGAATCATGCTGATTCCGGCGTCTTGAGCCGCTTTCGGATTCGTTAACTCCACGGGTTTCCCCTGGTACGTAACTGTACCTTCATCCTTCTGGTACACGCCGGTCAAAATCTTCATCATGGTCGACTTGCCCGCACCATTCTCACCCATCAGCGCATGAACTTCGCCGCGCCGCAGCTCAAATTGGCAGTTGTTCAATGCCAGCACACCCGGAAATTCCTTCGTGATTCCTTCCATCTGCAGCAGCACTTCACTCAAAATCTCTCACCTCTCCAGCATCGATGCATTTATTCATCATTGTATAAGCCGGTAAGTTTCACGGGAATGGAATATTCTCTGTTCCATGTTGAATATTCTACGATCCATCCATAAGCTCAAAAAAAGAAGCTACTCCTCCACAAAGGGAAAGAGCAGCTTCTGATTTTCCTCGGTATACATATTGTCCTTGTTGATAATTACGGAGTCCGTATAAACATTAGGAGACACCTTATCCCCTTCGATAAGGGATACGGCTGTTTTTATCCCCAAGTAACCGATACTAAACGGCTTCTGAACAATGGTAGATTGGAGAACTCCCTCTTCCAGCAGCTTCACTTCCTTGATCGAGCTGTCGAAACCAACGAGTTTCACCTTCCCGACCAGTCCCTGTTCTCCAATCGCCCTGCCCGCCCCAACCGTGGAAGGCTCATTCAATCCTACGATTCCATCCAAATCAGGCCGCTCCCGCAGGAGCTCCATCGTGATTTCATAGGCCCTCTCCTCCATGCCCTCACTGTAATAGGTGCCGACAATCTCAGTGCCTTCACGCTGCTCCAGTATACTTCGAACTCCTTGTTCCCGCTCGATCTGCGTTGAGGTGCCCTGAACGAAACTGACGATAGCGACCTTGGCATTTACCGGAAGCCGTTCAGCAAGCTCCACAGCAGCCTTTTGCCCCGCATTGAAATTGTCCGTAGCGATCAGGCTCTGTGCATAATCACCATTTACGGCAGAATCAATCATGATCAGCGGAATACCTGCTTTTCGAATCGACTCCACAGTGGGGACCAAGCGGTTATAATCGCCTGCGGCCATTACGATGGCATCCGGCGGCTGCTTAATGGCTTCCTGCAGCATTTGGATTTGCAGGTCAACCTGAATTTCACGAGGAGGTCCTACCACCGAAACGTCCACGCCGAATTCACGCGAAGCCGTGTTTACCCCTTCAATCAGCACTCTCCAGAATTCGATCTCTTCCACGGCTTTGACGCCGACAATGATCTTCTTGGGCCGGGGTTCATCTTTAGACCATTGAAGAATGGCATAACCCACTATCAAGGCAGGAATCAGCAGCATCACAATATAACGCATGCTCAAGTAGGACTTCAAGGCAGTTCCCCCTCCTTTTCCCGCCGTTCCTCCGCATGAATAGCCGGAATGAGCAGCTTTACGCACGTCCCCGCACCAGGCTCGCTTGTATAACTCAGGCCATAATCCGCACCGAAATATAACTGAATCCGCTGATGGACATTCGCAATCCCAACGCTATTCCTCGATTGGTTCCCACCACTGGACGTTAAGAGGGTCTCCACCTTGGCCTCATCCATTCCGATGCCGTCATCCATGACTTGAAATACGATCATATGGTCTTCATGCGCACCCGTGATGGTGATCGTTCCCGGGCCTTCCTTGTTCTTGATGCCATGATAGATAGCGTTTTCCACAAGCGGCTGCAGCAGTACTTTTAGCGTGAGATAAGAATAAAGCTCCGGATCCATATCAAGTGTATACCGGATTTTATCCTGATATCGCATCTGCTGTATTTTTAAATAATTCGTAATGTGTTCCATTTCCGTGGCAATCGGTATCAATTCCTTCCCCTTGCTTAGTGACGCCCGGAAGAGACGAGCTAAAGCCGATGTCATCAGAATAACCTCATCATGCTTCTTGCTCTCGGCCATCCATATGATGGAGTCGAGTGTATTGTACAGAAAGTGGGGATTGATTTGGGCCTGAAGGGCATTCAATTCGCTTTTCCTCTTAAACTCCTGTTCGACCATAATCTGCCTCATCAATTCTTTGACCTTGGATACCATCACGTTAAAGCTGCGGGCCAGGCCGGAGATTTCTCTGGAGTGCCCGACAGGAACGCGGATATCGAAGTTCCCCTTCTCCACCTCCATCATTTTCTCCTGAAGCTTCTTGATAGGCCGGGTCAGGTTGCGGGAGATGACAACAGAGAACAGCACGCCTAACCCGAGGCATAACAATCCTGCTACGGCAAAAGAAAGCTGCATCTGCTTCTTATTATCCACCAGCTCATTCTCGTAAAAGACGCCGACGATTTTCCAGCCGAAATCCGTGTCCTTAATGCTATAAATCCGGCTTGCACCATCCTCCTTCACAACAAATGCCCCTTGCTTGTCCTGAAGCACCTGTTCCAATCGCTCCGTCTTCAGATTGCTGTAGAGCAGTTGCTGCTGAGGGTGGTATACAATCCTCCCCTGGCTGTCAATCACAAACACATAACCCCGGTTGCCCAGATCGAGCTTGCTGAGCATGTCGTTGATGACCTTGAAATTGAGGTCAATCAGCAGGATTCCAAGCCCTTGGGTAGGGGTAATGCCGCTGAGCTCTCGGCTGAGCGATACAACCCAGCGGTATTCTCCCTTGATGACCGGCTGCACATGCGACGACGATATGACCGTCTGCCCCTTGTTTTCCTGTGCCTGCCGATACCAGGGCTGCTCGGAAACCTCAATATAAGGATTTAACTCTGCATTCATCCGATCGGAAATGAAGGTCCCGCCCTCGCCGAAGATGTTGATCGAAGCTATATCCTTGCGCGAGACCCGGATGGAATGGAAATATTCCGATATTTTCGCTTTCAGTTGGGCTAATTCAGCCGGCTGCAATTCCTCGGAAGAGGCAAGATATTCCCTCACGTTCGGGTTGTTCATGGTCGCAAGCGAAATGTCCTTCATGCCCGTAATGTAGGTTTGGATGTTCGCATTCACTTGATTGATAAGCTCGGAGGTATAACTCTCCGCCGTTTCGCGAACAGCTGATTCGGATAACCGATAGGAGATAAAAATAAGCAATAGTGCCGTAAACAGCACCAGCATCACAAACGAGCTGGCAATGCGGGACTGAATGCTCTTGATCCGCTGCGAGGATTTCATGAGTTTGTTCCATCCATCGTCATTTTGTTCCGGTATTCCGTGGGGGTAACTCCGGTATGCTTCTTAAACAGCACGCTAAAATATTGAGGGTCCAGGTAGCCGGACCTTGCCGCAATTTCATAGGTTCTCATCGGCGAATGCTTCAGCAGCTCTTTGGCTTTCTCCATTCGAACTTCCGTTACGTATTCAACGAAGGTCTTCCCCGTATGAGCCTTGAACAAGGAGCTGAAATAACTTGTGCTCATGAAGATTCGGCTGGATACCGACTTAATCGATAGCTGGGCATCCTCATAATGTTGGTGAATGAAATTCACCGCTTCCAGCATCTGCGAACGTGTAATATCCTTCCTCGTCTTGGCTACGTCCCGTAAAGCTTGCTCGCACACTTCTTGCAGCCAGCGTTCAATCTCATCGAGGGAACGAAATGAGTATAAATCGGATAGCAGCCTCTTCTCCATGCCAACCCACTCGTTCTCGTTGCTGCCGATTTCCGTTAGGGTCTGAAGTACGGCCAGCATGACCCGTACAATTCTCACATAACATAGCTCAATCGATATTGAAGCGCTTCCAATTTCGCTGATCAAACGCTTGATGCACGCCTCCACTTCATTCGCAGTTCCTGCACGGATTGCGGCTATAAGCGCTGCTTCATTTTCACTCCCGTCATGCAGCGGGCTGGTCTCCCGCTTTTCGAGATCCGTAATGCTGACCACCTGATCATGGCCCATCAGGAGCCGATATTCCAGCGCAGCCTCTGAGGCACGACAGGAATAACGTATCGCATGAAGCTGATAGCAGATCGTTCCTATTCCTAAGGTAACGGTGAATTTCATAAATCGTTTCGTAGACACGCGAATTTCCTCTGCCAGCTCTTGTGCCCTTGCGTACAGCTCTTCCTCGCCAAGACCGGACAGAATAGTCATGACTTTATTCTCCTTATACCGAAAGACCGCTGCTCCCGGCTCCTCCGCTAATATCTCCTGAGTGATATTGTATAAGGCAAAAGCGTGCAGCTCATGATCCACACACCCTTCATCAGAACGGAGTTCATCCATATCCGCCAGCATGGCTATATAACACGGGCCATGGAGTGGAATTTCAAAATACGTCAGCTTGTTCTCAATCTCCGTGATTTTCATCGGAGATGTTGCCAGTCGCTCCAGGAAACGTTCCTTGAGGAGAACCAGGCTTTCGTTCAACTGCTGCCGGAGTTTTTTCAGGTGCTCTGCATGTCCGCGCTCTTCATCCATTTCCAGCTTCAGTTTATCCAGCAGTTCTCTTAACTCCGCGGATGTAACCGGTTTCAAAATAAAATCCGTCACCTGCAGCTTCACGGCCTGCTGGGCGTATTCAAAATCGTCAAACCCGGTCAAAATGATAATTTTGGTCTTGGGGTGCTGCTGCGTAATATGTCGGGATAATTCCAGACCATCCATATACGGCATATGAATATCCGTCAACACGACGTCCGGTTGAAGCCGGTTCACAGCTTCCAATGCATCACGGCCGTTCTCGCAATCTCCAATACATTCAAAGCCGTGCTCTGCCCACGGAATCCGGTTTCGAATTCCTTCCCTCACAATTGGTTCATCGTCCACAATAAGGATTGTATACAATCGAAGCCTCCCCCGTCCGAAGCAAATTCGCCTTTCTTTCACATTTCATGGATATGAGGAGAATATACAGGAAAAGCCCCTCGGCAGGCAACTGCCAAAGGGCTTCATACGTTAGCATTATTTGCGGGAGTTCATCCAGTTTATGAAGTTGTTCACCACGATATCGATGAAACCAATCGTCGGTTCATGGATCAGCTTACCGGTCTCATCCATCTTCTCATGTACCGCACCGATATATACCTCATTATTGGGAAGCAGTGGTGACGTAATGCCGACGGAAAAAAGGATATCCCGAAGATGCTCTTGAGCACGAACCGTGCCAAGCTGACCCATCGATGCCCCCATGATCCAGGACGGCTTCCCGTTCATGACCTTATCGACGCGGGATAACCAATCCAGTGCATTCTTAAGCACGCCAGGTATGGAGTAGTTGTACTCCGGCGTTATCCATAACACAGCATCAGCTGCTGCAATCCGCTCCTTGAAATCTTTGACCACCGCAGGCGGATCCAGCTCCACATCCTGATCGTAATGCGGCAAATCGCGAATGCCAACGATCTCGAATGTAATCTGATCCGCATAACGGAGCTTCAAATATTCTGCAAGCTTCATATTGTACGACTGTTTTCTGATGCTTCCTACCACAATTGCAACCTTCATGATACCCTCCAATTCTTATGCCTTAAGCACAAATGTTTCAGATTCTAGACAACTCTATTCAGCCTAACACCATATTTTACCATTGTCAAAATAACCTTCGTCCTACTTCATCAAGGAGAGCAGTTTACACACATCGCGTTCCAGCTCCACTCTTCGACCTTGCGGCACATACTGGAGCAGCGCCAGTGCAGCGTAGGGCACTTTGATTGCGTGAGGATCTTCATAGAGCCCGCTCCAATAGGACGAATCCATGATCGAAGCTTCATCCGATACCTTAATTTCCTGATGCGCGAGTTCTTGCGGTCTCAGACGGTTCAATATCGTCTGCCGCTGGTGGTTGCCTTGACCCAGCCTGGCCAGCTGGGTGTATCCGAGCCTTTCCAGTTCAATAAGCGCATGGGCATGCGTAATGCCGTGTTCAAGCTCTCCTGCAAAAAAGTAATACTTGCCCTCATAATGCTGATCCGGCAGCACCAGCTGCAGCTCCGATAGGGCACGGGAGGCCAAGTCAGACGCATCCTGGTAAGGTGGTATGTCATTGAACGAGAGTTCCGGCAGACTTTGCCGGGTATAATCCTCAATCCCATAATACCTGGCAAGCTTTTGCTCATGCGCTGCATCTTCCATCAGCTTGAGCAGGCCCCTGACGATAGACGGAGTCAGCAGATCCGGCCGGTCCCGCAGCGCTTTAAGGCCGAGGACTCCGAGGGTCACCCCATGCCCGGAGGTGCTCAGATTTGTCAGGTTCGGCAGCAATCCTTCTACCAATTGATCCATTAATTCAGGCTTAGCCAGCTCCGATGGATAGGGCTCAAACCAATCCTCATGCTGACTGCGCAAGTGCCGGCAATTGGCGGCCAGCCCCTGCCGCACGTCCTGCGGAAGATTATGCTCCTTCTGCATGTAATAAGCCGCCAGATACGCCCCGCCGACATGTCCTTCAAACCAACCCACCTCACCCCCGCGGCTTAGTGCCGTGAGTCCATCCTCCAAATATTGGTCGCTGATGTCCATGTCGTCTCCCTTCCCTTCACTCGTGTCCGGCAAATTCAGCCTGGATGCAATATCCTTGGGCAAACTCGTTTTCTTCAAACGAATATTGTAGCCATACATTCTAAACTGCAGACCATTTTCGTTATCCGACACGATGATCCGGCGATCCAATGAGGAGCGAACCCGATCCAGAAAGCGATCATCCGTAACCCCATAAGTTAAATCTAACGACGGTGCCAGCGCATACATCGCGATTGGAATCCATTTGCGCTTGGTAGACACGACAACCGCATGGGCCGTTCCCCCAATAACAAATGCAAACTGCTCCGAGTCCTTGGCAATCGTTAGTCCCAACGTCCGTTTCATCCATAATCTAGCGGCTACCGGATCCTCTACAGGCAATCCCACTTCCCGCAAATACAGGACACCGTAAGGGCCATTCGGAGTCAGAACCCCTTCTTTCAAGTCGTGATGGGCTATAAATTCAAGCAGATTGCCATCGCCGTCTTTGAAATACGCGTTCACACCGGAATCAAACCATTCAACCACCTCGCCGTCGGGCCATTGCAGCAGTGGCAGCTGCTCTGCGAGCTGCTGAATCGTAGAGTTGAAGCGGGAATAGGAGACTTCAAACGCGATATGAACCGGGGATAAGGGTTCGAACACTTCTTCGAATACAAGTGAAAAATCAGGTGTAGGCTGAAATTCGATCTCGACCTCATTTTCCCGCGTGATGGGGAAGTGAAGCAGTCCATGATAGAACTGCTTCACCCCCTGAATGGATAGGGTCTTCAATTTCAATCCGGCAAAATGTGTAATCACGATGGAAAAGCCTCCTCTTTACCGCTGACTTTCTTGACCAGCTCCATAAAGATGGAAAGGGCTTCCTTGGCACGGTAATCCAGCACAATTGTACCTTCTGCCGATTCGTTTTCATAAATGGCACGCTGAGAGCCACCAATGGAGATCCATTCCGGACTGTTAATTCCATGCAGATTGCGAATGGTAGCCTGCATTTGCTGCAGTGAACTCACACCTACTGCGCCGCCCGCCGAGCTTACGGATAGAACCGGCTTGCCTGAGAAATGCATCTGTCCCATATGATCCAGCGCGTTCTTAAGCACCCCGCTCATTCCACCGTGATATTCGGGAGTTGTCAAAATAATGCCGTCTGCCTCCATTAACAGCCGCTGCAGCTCACGCACGCCCTCATGACGGTTGAATATTTCGTCCGGCGAATAGAACGGAAGCGGGCTTTCATACAGATTGAACAGGTTTACTTCCACGAACAACCGCCTCAATTGCCCCTCCAAAGCTTTTGCCAAAACGGTACTGGTTGCTTCCTTGCGATTGCTGCCTGTGATCATCACGATTTTCATAGCACTGCCTCCCTTTTAGATTGTCGAGTGATTTGTTAAGTACATTGTATAGGAGGCAAGCCATGGAATTCGTCATCACAAGGAGTGATTTCACGTGCAAAAACCCTCAAACCTTAGGCTGAGGGCTCTACAACTATAGTCTTAGATACGATCACTATGTAAAGTAAACTTTTATACGATTCCGTGCTTGAGCGCATAGATGGCCGCCTGTGTCCGGTCGGCGACACCCAGCTTATCAAGCAGATGGCTGACATGGGTCTTGACCGTCTTCTCGGTAATATACAGCGCTTCGCTGATTTCTCTGTTGTTCATGCCCGAAGCGATCAGCTGCAGCACTTCCTGCTCCCGGCGGGTGAGTTTATCCAGCTCCTGCACGGCTTCTTCCTGCCTGCCTGGCCCGCTGGACGCCTCCGCTCCTTCGGGTGATGTAACGTGTGTCATTAACAGTCCTGCTGCATCCGGATGCAGCTCGACCATGCCTTGGAATACGCGTCTGATGGCAGCTACCAGCTCCTCCGGTTCAATATCCTTCAAGAGATAACCTCGTGCGCCTGCCCGAATGGCGGGCAGAACATGGTCGTAATCGACAAAAGAGGTCAGTACAATCACTTTAATGTGAGGCTGTTCTTTTTTCAGCCGTGCGGTCGTGTCGATTCCATTCAGCACAGGCATGTTCAGATCCATTAAAACAACATCCGGCTTGAGATGAACCACCCGTTCCAAGGTCTCCTCGCCATTGGCGGCTTCACCCACCATTTCGATATCCGGCTGCGTAGCCAGAAAAACCTGCAGTCCCCGGCGTACCATGGCGTGATCGTCAGCAATTAACAATCTGATCATCGCATATCACCTCCATTCTCTGTTGATTTCAACATCAAAGGCAGCGTAACCTCAATGATGGTTCCTCCTCTGTACACACTATATAGACGGAATTGTCCTCCCAGTGATTCGGCCCGTTCCCGCATGCTGGACAGTCCAATGGAGTGTCTTGTGAGCTCGCTCAATCGTTGTTTGGTAATGCCTCGCCCGCGATCTTCAATCCGAAGTTCCACTTCACCATCATGCAGGGTTAAAGCTACCGTAACTTCCTTCGTATCCGCATGCTTGCTTACATTGTTGAGCGCCTCTTGGCCGATCCTCCATAAGGCTTCTTCTATTAGCCTCGGCAGCTCGTGAATACCGCTGATATGTGAACGCACATGAAGCTTCAAGCGTTCGCCGTATTGCTTAAGACCTGTCACAAGCCCTTCCTCAAGCCCTGGCGGACGAAGCTGCATAATCAGCTCCCGCATTTCCTTGAGGGCGCTTTGTGATAATGACTGTATGTCGTGAATCGTATCCTGCAGCAAGCTTGTTTGACCGTTGGATTCCGCTGCAAGCATACCGCCCACTCCCCTGGACATCATCACCAGCGAGAATAAGGTTTGGCTTACCGAGTCATGCAGGTCGCGTGCGAGGCGGTTTCGTTCATCCATCCGGGTAAGCTCGCGCCGGTTCTCTTCGAGGCGGACACGCTGAAGGGTCAAGCCAATATGTTCAGCCAAAGCCTCGATTACTTCGATATCCGCCCGGTACTGATCGCCGTATTGATCATAACCCACCAGAAGCAGGCCGAGTGAAGAGTCTCCGGCGACAGTGACAGCGGTAGCCACAGCACGGGTCAGGGATGAGACCCAGCCTTCCTGAACGAGCTGGTCTGCCAGCCGCTGCGCATCTTCTGCGCAGACCGGATCTCCTCCTGAGCGCTTCCTATCGTTAGGGTGGGGACGTGCCATCTCGGCGAGTGGAAATTTGGCATGGGGCAGCGTTGTTTTTCCCTCGCTGTATAGTGCGCGGAGTGTGATTTCCTTTTCAAGCGGCTCAAGCAGCGCGACGACCGGCCAATCAAAATATCGGCCCATTAAACTCATCACCTGCTCTGTTAACTCAGCCCGGTTAACGGCTTGTGAAGCATAGGCACCGAGAGCGCTGCTGTATTCCCCGAGCCGGACGAACAAATCCGCTCGACGCTGCTCGGCCGCGTACAGCCGCATGCGCTCAATGGCGCTGCCAATCTGATATGCAACCGACTCCAGCAGCGCCAATTCCTCTTTGGAAAAATGCAGCTTCCCGGGCGCTGCCACATTCAGCACACCGAACCTGCGGCTGCCGGATCGCAGCGGAACCGTTGCATGGTGGGTAATGCCTTCCGTGTCACCCCACTGATATCGAACCGCGTTATCCAGACGTTTGCAATTTAGAATGTTGACTGCATTCTTCAGGCGTCCATCATCGTAGCGCTCCAAGCACCAGCAGCTGCCGCATCTCATAGGCTCGTTATCCTCCCGGCTCAGTGCAGGCGGCAGATTTCGATTCGCTACAAATTCATACGTTCCCCGCTCATCCACAAGGAACAGCCAGCCGGTCGTAAGTCCTGTCAGCTCCAACAGCTTGCCTATGACAACATCCAGCATCGGGGTCAGCTCATTGGATTCGTTCAAGGTTTCTGCGATCGTCTTCAGCGTAATCAATTCCTGAATATGCGGATCCTGATTGGACATACACGAGAACTCCTTCTTTTTTTTGCATTCTGAAGTAACTATATTATATAATCCAGTCACATACCATCCAATCCCTCATCCAGCATCCTCAGCCAGCCCGATATTTCACCCCATTAATTTTGGTAAAAAACAATTAATATTGTTTTATCTCTTGCATAATTCCACCTACATATGGCTTAATATAGAAGTCGGGCCGACGAAATGAGCTGAAAGGAGGCTGATTGAAATGATTCAGATCCGTGAGGTGGTATTCGCGTAAAGCGAATATCCGTTAAATGGGAGCCCGCTGCGGGCTCCCTATATCTATTTTAAAATCCAAAAAAATCCTAAAAAAACTAATTTCACGAAAGGAGGAGGGCAAGCATGATCAATGCAATTGTTTTGAAACTCAGCGATAGCTTAAATATGTATACAGAAAGAGGAGGGCATCGATGGGCCATTACAAGAACGGAAGAGAAGTGCTTCCCCCCGAGCTGCTGCAGCAAATTCAACAGTATATAGATGGAGAATTACTCTACATACCGAAACAGAGCGAGCAAAGAGCCGGCTGGGGAGAGTTAAGCGGTTCCAAACAACGCATCGAAAGTCGCAACAAAGAAATGTATCGCGCTTACTGCAAAGGAAGGTCTATTGAAGAACTGGAACGGACCTACTTCCTGTCAGGAGAAAGCGTGCGCAAGATCATAAGCAAACTTACCCGCGTAGGGACCTAAAGCGATGAGGCTTAACGGTCTGCATGCGGATTAACATAGGACTGTTCCCCAGGGGTGCAGTCCTTTTCATGTGACTCAGGCTAAACTGGCGTGGAGCCTGGCTTGTGTTGAACCGTATATCGGAATTCGAGATTCGACTACATAGAAAAAAGAATGCCCGGCTGTAGATTGTCTACGGCCGGGCATCTTCATGTCCAACTATCCTTCCTGCGGCTCACCCGCTATATCCCATCAATGGCGGAATTTCTCCAATCTCGGATGCAAGTATGGAGGCTCGGACAACAGAATCAGCCTCAGCTTCACAATCCATTCCTCAAATGAAGAAAAAGACGCAAACACATTAGCCACCTCAGGCGTCAAAACAAGAAAATGCGGGCTTCCGTATTTCTCGACCAGATGACGAAGCGCAGTATCGATTGGCGTGTACTTTTTTCGTTTCGACTCGAAAGCTTCAATTACAACCGAGGAGTCTTCACGCTCCCCGACCCATTCCTGAAGCCGTTTCTCCCGTTTGTAATAAGGACTCACCGGCTCCTTGAACATCCGTCTTACCGTCTCTTCATGCAGCGGATACAGCACCAATTTTGAAAACGCCCGTTCTTCCAGAATGGCTACAGCCTGCTCCAGATCCTCCTGTACCTGTTCGAAGGAGTCGTAAAATATTAATGTTCCCTTGGTTGCCGGCTTCGGGGGTTCGTAGCCGTAAGGAACATGCACCAAATTGCGCGGCATGATGGAGCTTCACCTCTCTTTACTCTGATGACTGGGATGAAAGCTTTGGCGCTACGCGATGTCGCGTCGCCTGTTCAAAGCCATAGGCCAGCTTGATTAGCACGGGCTCACTATAAGCCGTTCCGATGAAGGTAATGCCCTGAGGGCCCTTCGTCATGTAACCGCCCGGAGCAATGACGCCATTCTCCGCGTAACCTCCAGGAACGGTAATCGAAGGATAGCCTGCTCTGGCTGCCAGATCCGGTCCATATTCATTACCCAGGAACAGCAAGGCATCCAGCTGGAACTCCTGCAAAACCTGGTCAATGCCCCGGGTCCCTGCCATCTCCCTGTTCTTCTGTCTGCTCTCGAGGTACTCTTGCTCGGTCAATGTACCGCTGGTTTCCTCGGCCCAAATCAGCGTGCCCTGACCATATTTCAGGGCCCTGTCGGCATGTGCCTCATTATAAGCGATTACGTCGGCCAATGAGTGAACCGGCAGCGAAGAATCCACATTTGCCAAATAATCATTCACGTACTTCTTAAACTCATAGCGGAGGACATTGGCATCCCATTTCGTATTCTGGCATGGCAGATCGACCGGGTCGATTATGACAGCTCCCTGCTCCCGCAGCACTTGAATGGCGGATTCTACAATCTCTAGTCTATCCCGATCGAGATGCTTATAGTAGTGTCGGGGAATCCCGATTCTGGCCTGCTTCAGATACCCAGCATCCAGAAATTCGGTGTAATCCTTGATCCGATGCTGAGGATCTATGTTCGTGACTTCGTCCTGATCATCAGCCCCGGTGATGGCACCAAGCAGAATAGCGGCATCCGCGACAGTTCTGGCCATTGGGCCTGCTGTATCCTGCGTATAGGTGATCGGAATGATACCCGAGCGGCTAACCAGACCCATTGTCGGTTTAATTCCAACCAGACTATTCTGGCTGGATGGGCTGATAATCGATCCCGAGGTTTCCGTCCCGATAGCCGCCGCGGCCAAATTCGCCGCTACCGCTGCACCGGAACCGGAGCTTGAACCTCCAATAAACAATTCACCCGGACCATATGGATTTAAGGTAAGTCCTTTTCTCGAGCTATACCCAGCCCACATGGAGGCTGACATGAAGTTGGCCCATTCGGTCATGTTGGTCTTTCCAAGAATGACGGCACCAGCCTGGCGCAGCTTCTCTGCAACGAAGGAGTCCTTGGCTGCATAAGAGTCCGCAAGCGAGATAGAGCCGGCGCTTGTATGCAGCTTGTCTCCTGTGTCTATGTTATCTTTCAGCAGAACTGGAATTCCGTGCAGCATTCCCCTGACTTTCTTGGCGCTGCGTTCCTGATCCAGGTCCTGGGCGATCTGCAGCGCGTCCGGGTTCACCTCCAGAATCGAGTGAAGCTGTCCGTCGTACAGCTCGATCCGCTCCAGGTACAATTGAACCAGCTCCGCTGAAGTGATCCAGCCTTGTTTCAATGCATCCTGCATATCCGAAATGGTTGCTTCCACAATCCATGTTTTTTTATCCATAATCCTATACTCTCCCCCTGATTCATCGTTTTGAACTTGACATAGATTAACGGGGATTACATTTTCATATTCTAGCCTCCAGACTGCTTGTATCCGTTTTAATTTCGAGATTCGGACGCAAAATCCCTCTAATATCGGAGTATTTCAATCCTTTCGATCCATACTTTATACTTGTATAGTATCGTACATCCCATGATGTTGTTCCCAAACAACAAACAAGCCGACCAAGAATAAACCCTTGATCAGCTCGCTTTCGTTAGGAAACCGGGTGCTACCGGTACCACTGTGCCTGTTTGTTAAACATCTCGGCATAATGCGCGTCCTGCTCGATTAACTCCTCATGCCTTCCCTCTTCAACGATCCTTCCATCCTTAAGGACCAGAATACGATCCGCTTGTCGGCAGCTGCCCAGCCGGTGAGATATGAAGATGGCGGTTTTCCCTTCCGTCATGGACATCAGGTTCTCAAATATAGCAGACTCCGTGAGCGGATCTACCGCAGCCGTAGGCTCGTCCAGATAGATTACCTCGAAATCCCGGTAAAATGCGCGGGCAATCGCTACCTTCTGCCATTGTCCCTGCGACAGTTCACGTCCGCCCGAGAAACGCGTGCCCAGCTGTGTTGACACCCCATCACGGAGTGAATTGACCAGCGAGGTCATCGATGCCTTATCGATGGCATGAG
The DNA here is from genome assembly GCF_003184205.1 of Paenibacillus sp. Cedars. Classification (NCBI taxonomy): domain Bacteria; kingdom Bacillati; phylum Bacillota; class Bacilli; order Caryophanales; family Paenibacillaceae; genus Paenibacillus; species Paenibacillus sp. Cedars. The sequence continues at coordinate 2,059,766 of NZ_CP020866.1, read as the reverse complement.
TCAATTGGCGCTCGCTTTTCCAATCATCCGTCTCACTCTCCTGCAGCGTGATGTTCGCTCCAAGGGTCAATTCATATCGGTAGAAATCCTGGAACACTGCCGTCACTTTACTGCGGAAGCTCGTGGGATCATAATCATGAATCGGGATGTTATTGTAACGCACCTCACCGCTGGTTGGCTCGTACAACCCCAGCATAACCTTGACAAGGGTGCTCTTACCCGCACCGTTTTCACCCACGATGGCTACCTTTTCACCAGGCTTTATGCGAATGGACAGATCGTCAAGGATATTCCGTTCCTGGCTCGGATAACGAAAAGAAACACGATCCACTTCAATGCCTTGAAACAGCTGCCCGGCCATCGGCAGTTCTTTGCTTTGCTGTGGTACGGGCGTATCCAGAAACTCAAACAATTCATGAATGAACAGACCGTCATGGTAGATCTGTCCCATGTTCTGACTAATATTTTGTATGGAATAACGCGTATCCTGCACCGCTTGATAGAGTGCAACATAACTGCCAATCGTCAATTTGACGCGGGAGCCCAGCCATATGAATACAGCCAGAATGCAAAATGAAAATACCGTAACCGCGGACTCCACCACAAGGCGATTTTTCATATTTTTCCGCTCAACACCCAGCATCTCATACGTGTTCTTGAAATAGATATCCCTCCATCTGCTCAGTAAAAAATCCTTGGCATCAAACAAGCGAATTTCCTTCGCCGCTTCCTTGGTTTGCAGCAGCTGGTTCATATACACCGCCATCCTTGACGAAGCAGTCTGCTGATGAATGACTATAAAGCGGGAAGCCCCCTCCTTCTTCTGGATGACCAGCAGCGGAATAATCAGAAGCAGCATCACGATGGGCAATATGTAATGGAAGCTGAACAGCAGCACAAGCAATCCCGCAAGCGTAATGACACTCTGAATGATGGAGAATATGTAGAACACCATGTTAATGCCGCATATGCTCAGATTGCGAAGTGCTCTCTGCAGCTTGTCATAACTTTCCGGTGATTCAAAGAACAAGAATGGAAGCTTGCTCAATTTTTCGGATACTTGAAGATTAAACCAGAACGATACATACGCGTTCATCTTGCGTTCCGTATACTTTTGAAAGGAGCTCAGCGCGATTCCAAGCAATATGACCGTCAACTGAAGAACCAACCAATACAGTGCGCTAAGAGGCGTTTCACCACGGGTCAGCACACCCGTAACAGCGTTAATGACTTGAGCCGTAATATAGATCTGTGCTACAGGCAAGAAGGCCTGAGCCAGATAAATAACAGTGGCCCTTGAGAACATGCGTGGAGAAACACGGTACACCTGCTTCATAACCTCAAATATCAGGTTTGCATATTTCATGGTGTATGGCCTTGAGCCTCCTTCACGATTAAGCTGATTTGTTAAAGGCTGAAGGTTTTGCCTGCGGCAGCTGTGTCATCATTTGCTCAAAATGATGCAAGTAATTGGTGACACTTTTGTTGAGGATAACCTGCTCCTCGGATAAGTAAAACGCAAAGGGAAACCGGTTCACTTTATACGAATCGATAAGTGCCCGATCCGCCCATACCACCTGAAAATCTGCTAATTCATTGGTGTTGACCATCTCTTCAGCCTCGTCAGCATCCTGTGCGTACAGAAATAACGTGACGGGAAGCCCAGGATGCGAAGCAATGAATGTTTTAACGGCGCTATAGGTTTCCTTGCAGGCATTGCAATTGTTCATGGTGAACAAGATGATTTTGGACTTGCCATCATACAGATTCACGGATTCCCCCCCATACTCATATAGGTTTTACGGGGAATCGCCACCCCCAGCTCAAGCCCTTCCTTCGGGATTGTCGGCTCCTCCTTATCGGTTATCGCTGGCTGAGACTTCAAACTCCGAACATGTTGATACAATTTAATTACGAAGAACGCCAAGCTGAATATGAGTACATATTGAATAACAAGCACGGTAGTAATCAAATCCATGGATTATTCCTCCCTCCTCGGGTGCAATTGGGCTAGCGTATAATAGTTCAATACGACCAAGGCTAGAACGGCAACTCCGATGGCTGACAGCACGGTGAGAACCACTTCTTGTGCCGGTAGGCTCCAGAAATCCACAGACTCAGAGAAGATCGATAGCAGCACATTTAACAATCCTAATAACCCGATCTTGACGACCGTGCTCATTCCGAGCGTTTCACTGGACCACGAGCCGAAGCAGCTGCAGACAATCTCCTGTTTCCGCACAACCTTTGCCTGATAAACGGCGAATCCGAACCCTGCCAGCATGATGAAAATCGCGATCTGCGCATACATCCTGCTTCCTGAGAACAGCAGACCTGCCCCTGCCGCTATCTCAGCGGCGCATATGAGAACAGGTACAATGGGTGAGCGACCTGCAGGCATCTGCAATCGTTCTATCGTTGTCCTGAAATCCGGTAACGATAACAGTTTCGACACTCCCGAAAACACAAATATCACGGTAAGAGACAGCAGACCAAGCGCGGTCATCGACACGGTTCATTCTCCTTCCCGACAGCCAGGGAGACCAGGTACCCATTTGATGACATTGAATTCTTGCTGACATCGGACTGTACTCATCATGCCTGCTCACGGCTTCTCTTCCATACTGCAATGGACCAGCAATCATAATCGATACCTCACTCTCCAACAGTGTTATGAAATAGTAGATTCCGCATGAAATATAAACAGCGGAACAAGAAGTTCCGCTGTTTATACGATGAGTGCATGCGTTTTCAAAAATTAGCAGCCGCAGCTATATCTTGCTTCGGAACCATTGCCGCAATCCCATACTTCGAGAAGAACGCCAAATTTGTCACGTCCGCATTGCTCTGTTGTGTTACAAGAAGTGTGACGAAGAATACACATTAATCTTCACCTCCTTTCAAACCATGAAATACATGTGCATTTATGTGAAAGGTGCTCTGGCAGCCGTGTTGAGATGTGTAACCCGCTTGATGTAGGGAGTCGTTCAGTCTAGTAAAGCGCATAGTTTAGTGAATAAATCCAGAGGTTGTTTAAGAGGAGCTTGATCTAACTAACTAGCTTGCAAGATATGATTAATATACTATATTTATCATTTCTTACAAGGATAATATCTTATAGTAAATAAATAGAATATTATCCCTTATTCAATAAATTACATATCTTTTACGGCGTTTATACTCCATGCTCCATTCCAGCTTTCGCCATGCGAGAAGAACATGACAAAAGGTTTCAATGCGGACTTGGTTTGCGTAACCCCTACAAAAAACATTAGGAAACAGAGGCCTCTTAGGCCACCTGCTTTGCAATTTAAATTAAGCATTTCCGATCGTAGGATTGTCTTCCTGCCCCCATTCATGCAACCAATCCCCTTCTGTCAGCGTAATAGAAGAAAACACCCGCTGGAAAAGGTATTTTTATTCGTAATCGCTATAAAAAACTATTTGAAAGAAGGAAGATCGTATGATTATTACAACAACATCTACCATTGAAGGTTACCCGGTTAAAAGGTATATCGGCGTTGTGACAGGCGAAGTCATTATGGGCGCTAATGTAGTGAGGGACTTTCTGGCCTCCATTACCGATTTTGTTGGCGGGCGCTCGGGTGCATACGAGAACAAGCTGCAGGAGGCAAGAGATGTAGCGTTTGCCGAGATGAAAGATAAAGCTGAGCGGATGGGCGCGAACGCCATTGTAGCAGTGGACATCGACTATGAAGTCATTCGCGAGGGAATGCTGATGGTGGCCGTCAGCGGAACAGCAGTGGTGATATAGCCGGTCCTGTAACAGACGACGAACGGCGCAAATCAGCCAGTAATCGGCATATCGCAAGATTGATGCTATAAGTCGAGCTGCAATTGAAAAACGGCGTGATCAAGACTGGAAAGCTGCTCAATATATTTCCTTTCTACTCCCTTGTATTTACATAATCGTTTGAAGATTTCGATCAAGTCTTTTCTCACTTGATTACAGATCTCTTTCCGTCTATACGTCGGGTGAACACAATATGGTGCTTGCACAGTGGTTTCATATTTCGCACGCTATCGCGTGCTCAACTGACTAAACTCAAAAGAAAACCCTTGAATCATCAAGGGTTTTCTTCGTATAGAACCCAGAGGAATTTAACCCCTAACCTGTTTGGCATTCTCAATTAAATCACAACGCCTTTTTTCAGAATGATGTTTGCATATAATGCTTTTTCGCCTGTCGAGACGACCGCGTAAGCATTTTTTGCCCGTTCATAGAATGCAAACCGCTCCATTTCCTCGAAGTCCATATGCACGGCATGAAACTCCCTCACGATCCCCCTGTATTCCTCCCAGATCGGTGTCTGCACCGTATCGCCAGGCATGACAGCCATCAGCGCAACAGGGGACTCAACATACGTATCCAGAGGAAACAGCGGCAATATGGCGCTCAGCAGCGCAGGGATACCATGTCCGTCTGCCCGGACCAACCGCCGGGCATGACTTGCTGCCGGGAAATTGGCGTCGCCGAGCACGATTTCATCCGCGTGCCCCATTTCCATGAGGATCTTCAGCAGATCCGGGGAGATCACATTGGATATTCCTTTTAACATGGCACGAACCCCCTTCTATGGCAACAACAGAATAATAACGAATCAAGCAGTTGGGACGTCATGTTGCTTACATGAATAAAAGAGTGCAATAGCCTATTTCACTTGCTGCTGTGCGGTTATGGACTTGTAATGAGAGAAGGCTGCGTTCCAATCCTCTGCAGACGCTGGTTCATACCAGGCAAGGGGAAACGAACGCTTGACCAGCTCTACTCCCTCTTCCCGATTGCGCAGTGTGCCATTCGCCACAAATTGAACCAGCATATTGCCGATGGCGCTGGCTTCGACCGGTCCAGCCCACACCGTTCTGCCCATGGCATTAGCCGTATACCGGCATAACAGCTCGTTTTGAATGCCGCCGCCTACCATGTGCAGCCCATCATAATGGCATCCGGTAAGAATCTCCATTCGTTCAAGCACTTCCCGGTATCTTAATGCCAAACTCTGCAAAATACACTGCACAAACTCGCCAGTACTCTGCGGAACGGGCTGACTCGTCTTCTTGCAATACTCCCGGATCTCAACCGTCATATCCGCCGGATTCATAAAGCGCAGGTCATCCGGATGGATGAAACTCCTGAACGGTTCTGCCTCTTGCGCAAGTTCAACCAGCTCTGCGTATGAATACGTCAGTCCCTGAATCTCCCATTGGCGTTTGCATTCCTGCAAAATCCAGAGGCCCATAATGTTCTTCAGCAATTGAAAGGTCTCATAAGCCCCGCCTTCATTGGAGAAATCCTCTTCCAGCACCTCCATGTGCACAAGCGGCTCAGGAAGCTCCGTTCCAAGAAGCGACCAGGTTCCGCATACCAGATAAGCAAACTGCACCGAATTCGCCGGTACAGCGACCACGGCGGATTCCGTATCATGCGAGGCAACCGCAATGGCCTCTATCGCCGGAACCCCCAGCTCTTGTGCTACCGAATCCTGCAGCTTCCCTATAACCGTCCCCGGTTGAATGGGATCTATGAACAGGGCGCGGGCAAGCCCGAGCTCTTCGAGGAGCTTCTCGTTCCATTCGCCATCCGTCACATGATACAGCTGCGTGGTTGTCGCCATTGTAAACTCGCATGCCTGTACCCCTGTCAAATAGTAATTCAGCAAATCCGGGGTGAGCAGGAGTTTATCCGCAATATCCAGCATCGGCGATTGTGACTTCAACATCGCATTTAATTGAAATATGGTGTTAAACGGCATAAACTGCAGTCCGCTTTCTTGAAACAGGCGTTCCTTGCCAACCTGCTCACAAGTCTCCTTCACCATTCCCTCGGTCCTCAGGTCCCGATAATGGTAAGGAACCCCGATCAGCTCTCCGTTGCAATCAATCAGCCCATAATCGACACCCCATGAATCAATGGCGTAGCTAACCGGTTGATGACCGGCTTGAAAAGCTTTGCGGATGCCATGCTTAACTTCCTGCAGCAGCATCGGAAAATTCCAATGCAGATGCTCTCCCATCTGTACAGGGATATTGGCAAAACGGTGAATCTCGGTAATCTTCAACATTCCGGGCGAATCATGATCAGAAGAGGTGATTTCTCCCAGCAGCGCCCGGCCGCTGCTCGCCCCCATATCAAAAGCAAGCACCGCCGATGATTTGCTCATAAGCCGCATCCTTTCTCACCTTCAGTACTGTACCCATCCGAATTTGAACCCATGGATCTGAACACAACAATCGTTTATTTCATCTTCTGCAACAGCTGGATTCGATAATCTTCACTTTCGAGTGCAGCGATGTCGTCCACTTCCTGTTCCGTCAGCGGCACCAGCGTGCCGGCAGCCTTCGCGCTCAAGTAGATTTTGGCACTCTCTTCCACAACCTGGGTCCGGTAATAGGCTTCCCGAAGATTCCGGCCGGTGGTGACCAAGCCGTGGTTGCCCAGCAGAATGGAACTGGCCGTTGTAACCTTCGCCGCAACGGCATCTGCCAGCAGGTCGGTTGTCGGGATAATATACGGAATATAAGCTGTTCGGCCGACCAATGCCGCTTGATCGGGGAACATCACCGGGAGCTCCCGCTCAACCAGCGTGAACGCAATGCAGTGTGACGGATGTGTATGCACCATGGCCCCGATATCCGGGTTGCTACGATAACCATACAAGTGCATCAATACTTCGGAAGAGGGTCTCAAGCCAATGTCGGTAATATCTCCCGTCGGGATGTCAACCTCAATCCATTGCTCCGGCTCGATCTCCTCCAGCGCAAAGCCGCTCGGGGACAAATACATTTTGTCCCCGGCTCTTGCACTGATGTTCCCTCCCGGACCTACAACAAGTCCGCTGTCGACGATTTTTTTGGCATACTTGCAGAGCTCGTTTCTCGTTTCTAGGTTCAGCATGATTCCTTCTCCTCTCGAATGACCCGTTATTTATATAGGGGTCCGAAGTTCTGACAAGCGCGGAAATCAGCGCTTTCCGGGTCAGACGTTCCGAACATGCCCCATGCACGCGGACGGAACACCTCTTCGGCGGACACATTATGCATGTTGACCGGAATCCGCAGCACGGAAGCAAGGGTTATAAGATCTGCACCGATATGACCGTAACTGATGACGCCGTGATTAGCCCCCCACTGATTCATAACCTCATACACGCTTGTGAACGCTCCCTGTCCTGTGAGGTTCGGCACGAACCAGGTTGTCGGCCAAGTCGGGTCGGTACGCTTGTCGAGTGTATCGTGCACCTCCGCTGGAAGATCCACCGAGTAACCCTCGGCAATTTGCAGGACGGGGCCAAGTCCCTTCACCAAATTCAGACGGAACATCGTCATCGGCATTCCGCCGCGTGTCAGATAATCGGTCGAATAACCTCCGCCCCGGAAGTACTCTAAATTAGCCGGTCTCCACTCCGTTGCCCTCAGCGTGCGGTCCACTTCCTCGTCCGTAATCTCCCAGAACGGCTTCATGGCCGGTTTGCCGTCCTTCTCCTGCTCGCCCGTGCCATCCAGCGCTGCCGAGCCCGAGTTAATCAAATGCAAGATGCCGTTCTCCGCCTTGCCTTCTAGCTTGTAACCCGTGACCCGTTCAACCGATGCCGGACTCCAGTATGTTCTAACATCCGCGAAGATCTGCGCCGTGTTGGTTAACAGATGCCCGAAGAGCATGCCCACGCCATTCAAGCTGTCATTCTCGGTGGCGACAACATAAGGAGCGCGTTTGCCGTTCCAGTCGAAGGAGGAGTTCAGCAAGGTCTCCAGGAAATCACCATTCGGCGAATGATCCGTCCACTGGCGTTGTCCTTGAAAACCGGAAGCGATTGCGCTGTGCCCCTGCGCTTCCTCCTCGAAACCCAGCTCAGCCAGGCGCGGATTGCCAATCATTAAGTCGCGGGTAATCAGCGTCATTTTCACAACGGTTTCCCACTCCAGATCCTTCCGCTCCCGGCTGTTCTGAAGATGGTCCGGATTGTTGTCCGGTCCTTCCGCACAGTTCTCCTTCACCCAGGCTAGCGCCTTTGTATATTCTTCAGGATCGTAAATGCCTTCTGCTAGGCGCCGCGTGAATTCGCTCATATCCACATATTCATTCCGCATGCCCAGATATTCCTGGAAAAAGCTGTCGTCTACAATCGAGCCGGCGATGCCCATTGATACGGAGCCCATGGACAAATACGATTGTCCACGCATATATGCAGCGGCCAAGCCGCTTCGGGCAAAGCGCAGAAGTTTCTCCTGCACATCGTCCGGGATGCGGGTATCGCCTTCGTCCTGAACGTCCTCCCCGTAGATACCGAATGCCGGCAGTCCCTTCTGTGCATGGGCAGACAGTACGGCAGCCAGATAAACCGCACCTGGACGCCCTGTTCCATTAAAGCCCCACACTGCCTTGGGACGTGAAGGATCCGCATCCATCGTTTCGGTTCCGTAACACCAGCAAGGCGTAACGGTTATTGTTAGACCGACCTCCGCATTCTTGAATTTTTTGGCGGCAGCTGCTGCCTCAGCGGCTCCACCGATGCAAGTATCTGCAATAACGCATTCAATCGGTTCGCCATTCGGGTATTTAAGCTCGCTGGACAGCAGCACAGCGACGGCCTTGGCGAGGTTCATCGTCTGTTCTTCGAGGGATTCCCTTACCCCTCTCCGTCTTCCATCTATCGTAGGGCGAATGCCGATTTTCGGAAATCCGTCCCGCCATCTGTAATCGTTTTCAATTGTCATGTATGCCACGCCTCCCAATCAGGAATATGACCTCATTGTAAATTGATTCAGCGCAGAGGATAACCCACTATTTTGTTGTATCGGACCATAATTTCAGCAAGACAGTGAACCATTCCGGCTATTCATGTAAACGATTTCCGCATGATGAGCGTTATGCATTATAATGGATACAGGATGCTGCTTTCCAGGAGGGACGAGACCGTGCCAAAGATCGAAATCTCGCATAGCAAAAGCGATCAATTCCGCTTCATCAAAAATCCGCAGCTGCTGTTTGCCGGGCAAGTGGTGGACGAGGATTTTTTCTACGGGCCACCGCAAATTCACGATTTCTGTGAGATCCTCTATGTGGTTGAAGGACGCGGGGAATTCACCATCGCAGGAAAAGTATATGAACTCCGCAAAGGCGATGTTGCGATTTACAACCCCGGTGTCCCCCATGAGGAACGATCCATTACGGACGGGCCTTTTAAAGTAATCTATTGCGGCGTGGATTCGCTCCACATTGAAGGCGTTCCGCAAGGAATGCTGCTGCCGGCGTATGTCGAGCCGGTTATTTCCTGTGAGAAATACGCCTATAAAGTCGAAAGTTATCTTTCGGAAATCATCCGCGAATGTGATTCGCAGGTGCTGGGTTACGAAACGCTGAGCACGAACCTGCTCATGTCATTGATCACCGTGATCTATCGCATCGTGGATGTAAAGCATCAATTTCAATCCCTGAAGGGCAAGAATGAAATCGCGCTCCGGACCAAACAGTTCATCGACGCCAACTATACCCAAAGCATCAGTCTGAAGGACATCGCGGATACGATGTACGTCAGCCAGCATTATTTATCCCATCTGTTCAAAAAAGAGCTTGGCGATTCTCCCTTCAATTACTTGATATCCCGCCGGATTGAGGAAGCCAAGCGCCTGCTTGCCGATTCGGAAATGCCAGTGCATGAGGTGGCCTCACAAGTAGGCTATGGCAACGATAAATACTTCTCGATGTTATTCAAGAAAATTACCGGTCAAACGCCAAGTTCCTTCCGGGAACAGAACAAGCTGGCCTTGGAATAAAGAGATTTACATGCGCAGACTATTTATATGAAGCCGTCTTTAAAGAACCTTAGTCCGGTGCTCAACTAGACTAGGTTCTTTGCATTTTTCTGGTAACGTTATGGATTTCCCTTGCGTGATATACCCCCTTCATTTTTTCACGATTAAAAAAGCATGCAAAAAAGGCCTGCCCTCCTTATCGTTCAAGTTGGAATAAGCCTTTGAAAATTCCGATCAGTGTATTGAATAGCTATTCTAATCTGCAACTCAAAAAATAGTCGCCAGATAATATCGTTCAAAAGTACGGAGCATGCCTGATTTTGATGGGACCCACCGCTTCGATACGGCTCTGACATCCCAAACGGTAGCCTTCCTCAATCTCTTCCGGATCAAGACGCCCCTCTTCCGCAAGGTTCGGCTCGGACAAATATTGAATACCCTCCGCCACCATGCAGCGGCAGCGCGCGCAAGTCCCTCTTTTGCAAAAGGAGTTCCAATCCACGTCATTCCGCTCCGCAAGATCCAGCACGGTCATACCAAGAACAGGCGCCACATTACGCTGAATCTCTCGTCCCGTAAGCTCGATAATCAGATCCGGTACAGCCTCAATCGGTTCTCCTTCCGTACTCAACGATGTATCTCCGCGTTCACTACCCTTTTTATTCTTCCAGAATTTAAACACGCCGTTGTCCCCCTATGCATGTAATCATCAGGTTATGTATGAATTCCTGTATTTATTATACTTGAAAGTTTAAAAAATCAACATGCCTGCTCTTATCTATTCTATGACATCATGTAATTGGAACTCTATGAAAATTTTGCTATAATTGCATATGCTAGATTACCATTCCATGCAAGGCCAATCTACTATTATATGATGAGTTGGAGGAATACGGAGTATGTTACATAAACATGTAGGAAAAACAGCGGCCGCCACCGTTCTGGCCCTATCCTTGCTGGGTGCGGCCACGAATATCAGTAATGCCGCCGCAGCACCGGCTATTGCGGTCATGCTGGATGATGTTCCACTGAAATTTGATGCTGCTCCGAGGATAGACAACGGTGTCACTTATGTTCCATTCCGGACCGTTGGCGAAGCGCTCGGAATTGAGATCACCTGGAACAGCAAGACGCAAACGGTGAAAGCGATCGGCAGCCTGAAGGGGCAAGCAACGGAGGTATTGCTGCAGGTGGGCAGTAAAACTGCAACCGTGAACGGGAAAAAAGTTACGCTCGCGGCACCACCGGTACAGCGGGAAGGGCGCGTGCTGATTCCGCTCAGCTCGTTCAGCAGCCAATTCGGTGTCGACGTGGGCTGGAACCAGGCTACGCGTACGGTTTCCCTGACATCTCCGCAGCGGGAGATGCATTTGAGAGCCTTCTATGCTCTAGAATCCTATCAGGAACGCGATATAATACCTTCCATGAACTCAGTCGCTTTCGGGTGGAGCCGCATCGACCGCGAAGGTCAATTTACGCTTGAGGGTAAAGAGTACCGCTTGCCTGCATCTGCCGGTGATGTAACGCCACAATCCATTGTGGCGGATGCAGCGGATCAGAACATTAAACCTCATCTTATGGTTTATGCTTTGGATGGTAATGGTGAACTGACCAAGGTTCTGAGTGACAGCACCCTTCGGCAGAAATCGATTGAGGGCATAACGACAGCCGTTACGGACAACGCCTTCGGCGGAGTTGTTCTCGATTTTGAAGGGCTCGGTTTTAAATTGAATGCAGGGCAGCAGCAGAAGCTGCTTAACGATTATGTCAAACAGCTGAAGGCTTCTTTACCGAAGGACATCTCCCTGTCATTGGCCGTGCCGCCATTGAACAGTGCCTATAAAGGCTATGATTACAAGACTCTTGCCTCCATAGCAGATGATCTCATCATTATGGCTTATCAGTACAACCCGGTCGGCACCAAATCGCAGGTACCCGAGCCTAACAGTCTTGTAGATCAGGCGATTCAGCTTGCACTCCAAGCGGGTGTTCCTAAGCAAAAGCTCCTGCTCGGCATCAGCTTAAGCAGTGAAACTCCGTCTTCCGTAGATGATAAGCTGGGTCTCGCCAAGCGCTATGATCTAAAGGGAGCCGCCTTCTGGCGTCTGGGACTATTCCGGACTTATAATAATCAGATGGAAGGCGCTGTGAATGCTTCTGTTGTAAAGGAATAAAGTGATCAGGTCTAGCATCCCTCAATAAAAGAAAGCCTGACAAAGATGGATCTTTGTCAGGCTTTCTTAATATGTATTATACTTCCCGAAAAACTGCGTCTCTCAATTAGCTTGGACTGCCTACCAGTTTCGCATAGTTTTCTTGACTCAGTACACGACGCGCCGTTACATAACGCGGCTCATAATAAGAATCGCTAAGCTTGCTGATTCTTACACCCTTGCTGCTGGAAGCATGCGCAAATTGACCTTCGCCAATGTAAACTCCTGCATGCGAAATTCCGCTGCCGCTTGTATTGAAGAACACCAGATCTCCAACCCGCAGGTCTTCGCGATCCACATAAACCCCGGCTTTAGCCTGGCTTTGGGATGTGCGTGGAAGATCTATATCAAAATTTCTAAACATGTACAGTATAAATCCGGAGCAATCAAATCCACTGGTGGTCGTTCCGCCCCATTTATATGGGGTTCCTACCAATTGTTTCACTTGATGCTGAAAGTTCGGTTGTTGATCAGCAAATGCTGTTACGGCACCTGAAGAAAAAATAATTGCAGACCCAAGCAATGTGATGACAAATTTCTTCAAAATATGTTCTCTCCTTCGATGCCTACGGAGTTAGCTAAGGGTTCGGTTGAAGGTTCCCTATACTCTCTTTAGTACAAGAATAATTCACCCAAGACGGTTCCCCCGTTTTCACAAACGAAATTCGGCAAAAATTCATTAACATTTTGTAACTTCTCTTAATATAGTATACAAGCAAGGATGCTGTCAATAATATCCTAAGAATCTATCGTTTTATGTTACCCGCTGTCGGAATAATCGAATTTCGCAGCTTGATTTCTGTTAACAATCTCACATAGTCATGACAATTATGTAACTCTAGCGTATTCCTCTTACTCCATTTTCTTAAAACGTTTAGCAACTTTTTACAGGATCCTGCGTTTAACTATATCAGAAAAGAAATCATAGAGGTGATCCATTACGAATGAGTCAAATCACAATGGCTGAAGCTTTAGCCGTACGGGCAGCAATTCATCGTCTTATGAGCCAGCTGGCGTCGGAGCGACTGAATAACAGCAGTACGATCATTGAAAAAGGAGAAACGGCTGAGTATCCCGCGCGGAGTGTAGATGTCATTACGGAAGAGATTGAAGCGGCGGCGGCGGATTTCAGAAAACTGGATTTGCTGATGGCCCTCTCCAACACAACGCAGACGATCTCCTGGAATGGTTCCGACATAACGATCATGGAAGCAATCGAGCTGGCGAAACACATTCGCGGTGATATCGGACAGCTTGCACACCTCGGCTCTCGCAAGAAGCTTGAGCGTCAAAGCAGCCGGGGAAGCGGAGACAACGCCACGACGCTGTTCAACGTCGCTCTATATGATCCTGAAGCTTATCAGGCGGCAGCGCGCAAGAAGGAACGCGAGGTAACCAAACTCTCGTCACTGATAGAACATGCCAATCATAACGCCATGATATCGTTTGACGCATCGAAGTATATGGGGTAACGGCAGCCGCCGGCTCCAAGCCTACAGGTATTCCTCACGTGCGGGTTTGGAGCCGGCGGTTACCGCCGGCGGGCGGGAAAGTGCGGGCAACCGCTTGTTTGTCGGATACAAACAAACCATAAGAAAACCAAAAAGTCGAATCCTATGCACAAACGGATGGCGGTTTACGGTTCACACTTATCACTCATTACATGTGACGGACTCCCCAATAGCAAAAAAAAGATCGCCCCGTTTCCCGCTTCCCTGATACATAATGAAAGCCGCCCTTCTATGAACTGCACCCCATTTGTTAGACATATCTAACAGTTGGAGGTGCAGTTTTTTATGACTAAATTTACGAAGGATAGCAAATTGGCATTAATTCAAGGGTATGACTCTGATCTTCTATCTCAAACAGAATACGCAAATCAAATGCGTGTAACCAAGTCTCAATTCCAATATTGGTTGAAGCTTTATGAGATACATGGTGAGACTGCCTTTACTAACGGCTATACAAATTATCCGGCAAGCTTTAAACTGGACGTACTCAATCATATGGCTCAATCAGACGCTTCTCTCATGGATACCGCTGCTTTGTTTAAGCTTCCGGACTTCTCCATGTTGTATTCCTGGCAGAGAAAGATGGAGACAGGCGGTTTAGAAGCCCTTGAGCCAAAAAAGAAGGGGCGTCCATCCATGAAGAAAAACCCCAATTCGTCTACCAAACGATCCGTAGTTGAAGGGTCTGTCGAAGCACTTGAAGAACGTATCAAACAGCTTGAAATGGAAAATGAGTATCTAAAAAAGTTGAATGCCTTAGTTCGAAACAAGGAAAAATCACCAAACAAGACAAAGCACAAGCCGTCTGGCAACTAAGGCATAAATATCCGGTGAAGGCACTCGTACAGGTGGCTGGTGTCCCGCGAAGCACCTATTACAACCTTATAAAGTGTATGAACCAACCAGATCCGAATACCGAGTTGAGGGCTGAAATTCAATCCATTTACGTGGAACATGACGGACGGTACGGATATCGCCGTATTCGTGATGAACTGGCAGTCCGTGGGTGGAAAGTTAACCACAAAAAGGTTCAGAGACTCATGAAGAAAATGGGTCTTACATGCCTGGTTCGCGTGAAAAAGTATAAGTCATATAAAGGGAGCGTCGGCAAGATTGCACCGAATCATCTGGACCGCCAGTTCACGGCTGGGGCGCCAAATGAGAAATGGGTGACGGACATTACGGAATTTAAGTTATTTGGAGAAAAGCTGTATCTATCGCCCATTTTGGACTTATTCAACGGGGAAATTATCACCTATACCCTGGATTCACGACCAACCTATTCTCTGGTATCTCAGATGCTGGATGCAGGACTGAAACGTCTGCCGGAAGAACACCATCTTCTCCTTCATTCTGATCAAGGATGGCATTACCAAATGAAGTCGTATCGGCATGCACTTAAGTCGAGAGGCATTCTCCAAAGCATGTCACGAAAAGGGAATTGTTACGACAATGCCGTCATAGAGAATTTCTTCGGCATTCTCAAGTCGGAGTTTCTGTACTACAAAGAGTTTGAATGTGTGGAACATTTTAAGGAAGAACTAAAAAAATATATGGAATACTACAATACCAAACGGTTAAAGGCAAAATTAAAAATGAGTCCAGTACAGTACCGAACTCATTTTGAGAAAGCTGCCTAATGAAATAACCGTGTCTAACTTTTGGGGGTCACTTC
This sequence comes from Paenibacillus sp. Cedars, assembly GCF_003184205.1. Classification (NCBI taxonomy): domain Bacteria; kingdom Bacillati; phylum Bacillota; class Bacilli; order Caryophanales; family Paenibacillaceae; genus Paenibacillus; species Paenibacillus sp. Cedars. Next base: position 2,044,593 of record NZ_CP020866.1, on the reverse strand, counting down.
TCTATGGGCGGCTTTTTTATAACTACTGGCTATAAGACCCGTCTAATTCCAATTCTATTTCCCTGCCAAATGATCTCTATCTAAGCTTTATTCCATCCACTGCTCTATCCACTACCCAAGCATTAAATTTGTCATCACCGGAACAAGGCTGCGGCACCAACCAGACCCACATCATCCCGCAGACCGGCCGGAACGATCTCGTACGTGCCTAAATAGGACGGCATGACCAGTTTATCTGTCATTTCCCGCAGCTGCGGGAACAGCAGCTCTCCTGCTCTGCTGACACCTCCGCCAATTACGAGGCGGTCCGGGTTGAAGCTGTGAATGACATTAACCAGACCTAGTGCCATGTAATAAATAGCACGGTCGATGACCTCCACCGCTACAGGGTCCTGAAGACGCTTAGCTTCAAATACGTGCTTTGCATTCACTCCCCCATCCGCTGCAGCCAGCTCTCTGATCACGCTCGGCTGATCGAGCATCCGCTGAGACGCTGCATGGCCGATCGCTGTCCCCGAGGCAAATACCTCCCAGCAGCCATGACTTCCGCAATTGCATCTGGGACCGCTCGGATCGATGATATGATGCCCGAGTTCGCCTGCAAAAGAATTACTGCCCAGAAACAGCTTGCCGTCCAGCACGATTCCTGAACCAATGCCTGTACTCAGCGTCACATACACCATGTTAGTTGAACCTCTGCCGGCTCCTCTTACATATTCCCCCCACGCGGCTGCATTGGCGTCGTTCAGCACCTGAACTTCCGTATGCAGCTCACGCTCCATCCAAGCTTTGAGGGGGACATTGGTCCATTCCGGCAAATTCGTTCCATGAATGACAATCCCCTCTCGGCTATTCACTGTGCCTGGTGAGGCCATCCCTACCCCTCGAAGCGGATGGCCGCCCGACACACTGCGGATCATGGCCGTAATTCTGCCGACCACCTCCTCCGCCGTCTGTGCGCCGGCGGTTTCCATCTGCTCCCGGTTCAGCAGCTGTCCTTCGGAATCAAAGAGCGCTGCCGCGATCTTTGTACCCCCAAGGTCAACGCCAACCACAAATTCTTGCTGTTTATTCCATTCGGTTTGCAATTTTTGTTCACCTGTTTCCGATAGGTTTGCTACTACTTCTATTGATGTATGCTGTCTGCCAGCGATCTCAATTCAATCGGATCAATGGGCTTCAGCCCTGACCGACCATATCGAACCGCCGAGCCGAAATGCACCTCGCTCACACCGGTCTGATCGATAAATTCACGAATAATTTCCCATTTCAGGCCATTGCCGGCCAATATCTTAAGCTCGCTGCCTTTGGTTTGTTCCACAAGCTCCCGAATTCTCGGAATTGCTTGTGGCGCTGGCTGGGGCCCTCCCGATGTCAGTACACGGGTAACGGATGGGTATTTCAGCAGCGTACGCAGACCTTCGAACTGATCCTCCAGCTCATCAAAAGCACGGTGGAAGGTGACCTGCATGCTGCCCGTCCATTCCAGCATGTTGGCCAAGGAAACCTCGTCAATCTTCCCATCCGGGGTCAACATGCCCAGCACTACGCCGGCTGCCCCGGCCTTGCGGATCGCCTTGACCTCCGCCGTCATGGTTGCTATATCGTGTGTGCTGTACACAAAGGACCGACTGTGTGGTCTTACCATCACATGGACAGGAATTTGAACAGCCTTCACAACCTCTTCAACGAGACCGATTCCAGGCGTAAGTCCGCCCTCGGTTATGGCCGTAATTAATTCCAGACGGTCCGCACCATTCTGCTCTGCGGTGATGGCATCATCCACGCAAGTTGCGATAATTTCTAGAAGCATCATCGTCACTCCTCATCTGAAGTTCTGTTCTCTATGTCTTGAGAAACTGCTTCTCCACATAATCTGCCAACAATCTGGCGCCATAGCCAGTGGCTCCCGCAGCGGAATAGGGAAACTCCCGTTTATACTGGACGGTGCCTGCCATATCGATGTGCACCCATTTCATGGACTCGGCTACAAAATGGCGGATGAACAGCGCAGCCGTTATGGCTCCAGCCAGCGTAGACGTACCGACATTTTTTAAATCCGCATAATCGCTTCTCAGCTCCGAGGCATACTCATTCATCAGCGGCATGGGCCACAAACGCTCCCCGTTGCGTTCCCCGATATCAACCAAATCAGCTGTAATCTCCCGGTCTCCCCAGATTCCAGCAATCTCCAGGCCGAGCGCTGCGCCGACATTGCCTGTGAGGGTAGCGATATCAATGACCTTATCGGCACCGAGATTCGCTGCATGCAGCAGAGCATCCGCAATAATCAATCTCCCTTCCCCATCCGTATTGGCTACCTGAACACTCAGCCCGTTCGGATAATGGATAACGGAAGAAGGAAGCATGGCATTCGGTCCAGCTAAATTATCAGCCACGGCGATCAGTGCCGTGACTCGCACCGGTGCTTGGCGAGATACCAGAATATCCATTGCACCAACGACGGCAGCAGCACCGCCCATGTCCATGCGGGCATCGCTGATATCTCGGCCAATCTTGACGTTCATACCGCCCATATCAAAGGTTACGCCTTTGCCGATGAGCACGATATGAGGACTCTTCTCCGATGAAGAAGCTCCGTTGTAGGATAATTCAATCATGGCAGGGGCGTATTGGCTGCCAGCGCCTACGGCAATAAGCCCGTTCATCTGCCGATCATGAAGCTCTTGTCCGCGATACACGTGAAGCTGAACCGGTGCCTTCTTGAAGCGTTCCTCCACGACCGCAACGAACGCTTCCGGATTTAACGTTTCCGGTGATTCGTTAACCAAATCTCGCGTGAGCCGGGTTCCGTTTATGCGGATGGAAGCCTCCCTCAGGATGGATTCCATATCTTCACGGGTGAGCCCCTGCCAATCTTTCACTCGGAGATTCAAGGAGAGGTCTTGATGATTGGCTGTAACGCCTCGATGTTTATTGAATTGATATAATCCGTACATCCAGCCTTCCATCCATGCTTGAAGCTCCTCCTTCACCGATATTGCTGCAGAAGCCCCTCCCTCGCGGAATGAGGCGCGCACCAGCACCGCACTTGCTTTTTTCTCCTTAAGCAGTGCTCTCGCTGCGGATGCTCCCGTTCTGCGCACTTGCTCCAATGTCAGGCCAGAGCGCGGACCCATTCCGGCTACGAGATCGTCTGTCTCATGATGAGAACGGCCATAGAACCAGGTCAGTGTATATTTTTGCTTCTGGGATTCCGTTACCCGGAAAGGGGGCCCCTCCCCTTCATAAACCGCATAAATCGAAGTATCTACCGATTGCATATCGTCTATTGTGATTTGCATCTGAGTCCTCCTCCTCAACCGAACATCCATATCAAAGCTGCTTACACATGCTTCATGATCTCTTCATCATATAAATGACAAGCCACCTGATGCCCTGGTTCAACCTCACGGTATACGGGCGTTACCTGCTTGCACACTTCCATGCAGGAAGGGCAGCGCGTGTGGAATCGGCAGCCTGTTGGCGGATTCACGGGACTTGGCAAATCGCCTTTCAGAATAATCCGTTCCTTCTTCTGTTTCGGATCCGGAACCGGAACCGAGGACAACAGCGCCTGGGTATACGGATGCAGCGGACGATCGTACAGCGTATCTTTATCCGCCGTTTCCACCAAAGTCCCTAAATACATCACACCGATCCGGTCGCTGATATGCTCGACAACACTCAGATCATGCGAGATGAACAGGTAAGTTAGCCCATACTCCTCTTGAAGATCCTGCAGCAGGTTCAGCACCTGCGACTGGATGGATACATCCAGTGCCGAAACAGGCTCATCTGCTACGATCAGATTCGGACGAACGGACAGTGCTCTGGCAATGCCAATCCGCTGACGCTGGCCCCCGCTGAACTCATGGGCAAAGCGTTCGGCATGGAAGCTGTTCAAACCCACCGTTTCCAGCAGCTCGCAAGCCAATTTATCCCGCTCTTTCGTGCTCATCTTGGTATGGATCAGCAACGGCTCTGCCACCAGCTCTTTCACCTTCATCCGGGGATTGAGGGAAGCGTAAGGATCCTGGAAGACCATCTGCATATCTTTACGAAGCGGACGCATCTGATTATCGTTATAACCGCTGATGTCTTGTCCGTTAAAAATCACTTCGCCTGCGTTTGGTGTCAGCAACCGTGTGACCAGCCGGCCTGTCGTTGACTTGCCGCATCCGCTCTCCCCAACAAGACTGAAGGTTTCGCCCTTCTGAATGGCGAAGGATATTCCGTCCACGGCGCGCAGCTGCTTGGCGTTACCGAAGAATCCTTTTTTCACGGTGAATGATTTCTGCAGGTTCCTGACTTCTAACAAAGGTGTTTCTTTCATGCGGTTTCCCCTCCTTCCGGATGCCCTTCCTGCGTCAGCCAGCAGCGACTTTGACGATGCGATTCATTGGCAACGGGCAGCAGCTCAGGCTCCTGTGACAAACAACGCTCCATCACGAATGGGCAGCGCGGTGCAAACTTGCAGCCTTGAGGCATATTCATCAAATCCGGTACGTTCCCGGGTATCGATTCCAAGCGGCGAACCTTCTGTCTCAGCTTCGGCACGGAATGAATGAGCCCTTTGGTATATGGATGCTGCGGATTCTCAAACAGCTCCTCCACTGTTGCTTCTTCCACCACCCGGCCGGCATACATGACAACCACACGATCGCACATTTCCGCGACGACGCCAAGGTCATGTGTGATGAGCAGCATTCCCATTTCTTGCTCTCTCTTCAGCCGGTTCATCAGATCCAGGATTTGAGCCTGAATCGTTACATCGAGCGCTGTCGTTGGTTCGTCAGCTATGAGCAGCTTCGGATTACAGGACATGGCCATTGCAATCATGACGCGCTGCCGCATGCCGCCAGACAATTGGTGCGGATAGTCATCCACGACTTCATCGGCTCTCGGAATCCCAACCAGTTTAAGAGACTGAATCGCATGATTACGCGCCTTCTTACGGCCGTAGCCCAGATGAAGCATAATCGACTCTTCCAGCTGCTTGCCGATGCGCAGCACGGGATTGAGTGAGGTCATCGGCTCCTGGAAGATCATTGCCAGCTCGTTACCGCGGTAACGACGCATTTCTTTTTCCGACAGCTGCACCAGATCCTTGCCTTCAAAGCTCACGGAGCCCCCGGAGATTCTGCCGGGTGTATCTTTAAGAAGTCTCATGATGGACAGGGAGGTCACGCTTTTACCGCAACCGGATTCACCTACGAGCCCGAGCACTTCGCCTTTATTAATATGAAAATCCACTCCCGCCACAGCGAGCACCGATGAGCCCTCGCGTTTGAACTCGGTTTTGAGACCTTTCACTTCAAGCAATGTTTGCGCCACGATTTATCCCCCCTTTTAATTTTTTGTCTTCGGATCCAGCGCGTCATTGAGGCCATCCCCAATCAGGTTAAAAGCAAGCACCGTCAAAAAGATGACGAAACCTGGAAAATACACGATATGCGGAGCAATGCTGAGGTAATCACGCCCCATGCTTAGCATGGCACCCCAATCCGGTTCAGTCGGCTTCGCCCCAAGTCCAAGAAAGCTCAAGGATGCCGCTGCCAGAATGGCGCCACCGATTTTCATCGAGACGTTAACAATGATGCTTGGTACGGTTTCAGGAAAAATGTGCTTCCAGATAATCCGATTATTCTTGGCGCCCATCGATTGGGCTGCTTCGACATACAGCGATTCTTTGGCAGACAAGGTTACGCTTCGGATGATCCTTGCGAACGACGGCGTCCCGAATACGGCTACTGCTATAACCACGTTGGATAAGCCCGGCCCCAAAATCGCCACGATACCGATGGCAAGCAGCAGATCGGGGAAGGAGAACATAACATCGCTGCCCCGCATGATCAGACGATCGATCCAGCCGCCATAATAACCGCTGATTAGTCCGAGAATGGTACCCGCTATTGCGGAAATGAATACCGCGCTTAAGCTGACAGCCATCGTGAGCATTGTTCCATCGATCAAGCGGCTGAGAATATCCCGGCCATACTCGTCGGTACCTGCCCAATGCGCTGCCGATGGTCCTTCCATCAGGGCGTCGTAATTCGGTTCATTTGGAGGATAAGGTACAATATGCGGACCGATTATTGCTACTATGAATAACAGCAGGATAAACGCACTGGATATAACGGCAAGCTTTTGCTTCATAAACTTAGACATAAACGCTTTGAATTTGCCTGTTGCCGGCCTGTTCACAAACGTCTCCTCTGGTACAGAAATGACAGTCGCTGTCGAGTTGTCGCTCATTGGTTCCCCCTCCTATTTCGATGCATACCGGATTTTCGGATTCAGTACGCCATAAAGCAGATCGACGATCAGGTTGATTAAAATAAATTCAGCTGCAAACATTAACAGCAAGGCCTGGATCACGGTATAATCACGAAATGCGATGGAATCTACCAACAAACGACCCATGCCCGGTATGCTGAATACCGTCTCAACCATAACCGAGCCGCCAAGCAGGAACCCGAACTGCAGTCCGGCAACGGTCACTACTTGAATCAGGGAATTTCGCAGCGCATGTCTTCCGACAACGGTAAACTCGCGCAAGCCTTTGGCGCGTCCGGTTCGGACATAATCCTCACGCATCGTCTCCAGCATGGAGGAGCGGGAGTATCTCGCCAGCATGGACATAATGCCGGCTCCAAGCGTGAAGGAAGGCAGAATATAAGATTGCCATGTATCAATGCCCCCTGTCGGGAACCATCCCAACTGAACGGAGAAAACTTGTATAAGGACAAGCCCAAGCCAGAATCCAGGCAGCGAAATACCGGATATCGCGGCCAGCATACCGATATAATCCGGCCATTTGCCTCGATTAACAGCGGTTACAATCCCGATAAGCAGTCCAATAATAAGTGCCCAGCCAAGACTGGTAAAAGTCAGGATAATGGTTGGGAGAAAACGGCTTTCCAGCATCTCCATAACCGGTATTCCGGAACGTACGGATTCACCCAAGTCACCCTTCAACAGATCACCCATGTAATTAACATATTGCTGCCATAACGGCAAATTCAATCCCAGCTGCTCACGAATACCGTTGATCTCCTCAAGGGTGGCATCCTTACCCGCAACAAGTCTCGCCGGATCTCCAGGAATAAGATGAATGAACATAAATACGAGTATCGATACAATGAACAGCAGCGGGATAACCCCCAGCAGCCTCTGAATTGCATATCTTCCCAAGGGATGAGCCTCCTTCCGCAACATTTGAGCTCTTTTTAAAATAAGATGGGCCGCATCCTTAATAATCTTAAGAAGCGGCCCACCACAAGGTATACGTTCAGTAAGCTCTTCGCTGTCTGATTACTTTATTTCGGCATTCAGCACATTGATGGAACCATCAGGGAATGCCTTCACGCCTTCAAGATAAGCTCTTTTACCCGTAATGACCTGATCTACACCGAGGAACGCCCATGGCGCATCTTCCCAGATTTGCTTCTGGATGTCGGCATAAATGCTTTTTGCAGCCTCTGGATCTACAGACTTATTGGCATCCATGATCCACTTATCTACGTTATCATTCTTGTAATATGCTGTATTAGAGCCAGCTGGCGGGAAGAATTCACTGCTGAACAGACCTTTAGTGGCTCCATCCGCATCGCCTGAAGATGGTGACCAGCTTACATACCACATTTGAATCTTCGCATCTTCCGGCGTTGCCGAATTGATTTGATCGGACAGCGTAGCACCCTCCATCGATTTCACTTCGACTTTGATTCCGACTAGAGCAAGCTGCTGTTGAATGAACTGCATACCCTTCATCGTTTCGGAGTCGTTCTCTCCCCAGATTTCTGCTTCGAATCCTTCCGGATAGCCAGCTTCCGCAAGGAGTGCTTTGGCTTTCTCCGGATCGTAGTCATAACCGGATTGCTCTGAATAATACTGTGTCATTGAGGACATGGAGGAAGTCAGCTTGGAGCCAAGACCGGATTTGACAACCTTAATGTATGCTTCTTTATCGATTGCATAGTTGATCGCTTGACGGACTTTCAGATCGTCGTAAGGTTTCTTCATCGTGTTCAGTGTGATGTAACGCACGATGGTGGAATCGATCTTGTCAACAACGATGTTCTGATCGCCTTCGACCTCAGATACCTGCTCTGTCGGCATCGGGTAGATGAAGTCCGCTTCTCCGGTCTTCAGCATGGCAATACGGGAACCATTCTCAGGTACAGGCTTGAACGTGATACTGTCGACTTTGGGCAGACCCTCCTGCCAGTAGTCTTCGTTCTTCAGCACAACGAGACGATCACCTTGGACCCATTCTTTGAATTTGTATGCTCCGGTACCCACGGGGTTCTTCGTGATATCAATACCGTCTTCAAGCGCTTTCGGACTGATGATCAGCGCCATGGCCGTCTTGTTCAAGAACGCGTTGTAGGGCTCGCTGAGAGTAATAACAACGGTATGTTCGTCCGGTGTTTGAACATCTGCCACTTTCGAGAAGCTTTTACGCATACGAAGGTTGTTCTCTTCATTCATAATGCGCTCCAGATTGACTTTTACCGCTTCAGCATTGAAATCTGTTCCATCATGAAACTTCACGTTCTTACGCAGGTTGAACGTATACGTCAAACCATCTTCACTGACTGTGTGGTCTTCAGCCAGCATAGGCACGAGTTCCATTTTCTCATTGAAACCCATCAGGCCTTCATACATCGTGCGTGCACCGGAAATCGAGTGCGTGTCTCCAGCATTGTGCGGGTCAAGCGTGATGAAGTTGGCGTTGATGGCAATGACCACGTCTTTATTATCTTTTGTCACCGGCTTGGTTTCGCCGCCGCCTTCACTTGCACCTTCACCGCCTCCGCTATTTCCGCCGCAGCCTGCCGCAACAATCGTGAATGCGAGCAGCAGCATAAGCAGTGACCATGTTCTACCTTTGAATCTCATTGTTTACTCCCCCTTTGATGTAATAATATCTATAGATTCACTCGCCGCTTAAGAAAATAACATCTCTTCCTTAAGCCTTGAGTTCCTCACAGCTTAATCATTCCAGTCATACACGGCCCGCCGCTCGCCAACAAGCGTACCGCCATCGTTAAAGATCGCATTCGGCACAAGATCATACAATCGATTAATCGTAGCTTGATTGTCATAACCAAGACGCTCCAGGATGGAGGCAATGATACAAGGCCATACTTGTTCGGAGCCATCGGATACTTTAAGCGAGATGGCCAAGCGCTCCTCCCGAAGTCCGATGCCGTATACGCCTTTGGCGCCGCCCTTGGCAGCCAGATTGGGATCCCGGAGCAGAGCCGAGCACACAAATCTCGTATCTGCGATGACATCCGGATACTCGTTCATCAGCTGTGCCATTCTTGCAGCTGCATCCGCTGTCTCCGCATCGTGGATCAAATCCGGACAAGCCAGCTTAAGGAACGAGTACCCGATGCGATCCAGAGGAAGTGCGAAGATGGGAAGCCCACAGCCGTCGATGCCTTGCGGAATCGAGGAAACCGGAACTTCAGCAAAGTAAGCCAGGGTTTCAAGGATTTCCTGCTGAACCGGATGCTCCGGCTTGTAATACGTGCTCTCGTCCCAGCCCATATGCTTGCTCAGGGCAATCAAACCGCTGTGCTTGCCTGAGCAGTTATGGAATATCCGGCGCTTCTCCTCATGGTTGTGGTGCCTCTCTGCCTTTGCATCCTCATTCAATGGATAGGTTGCACAGCAGTGGAGGGCCTCCTCCTGAATCCCTGTTTTTTTAAGAATGGATTCCAGGGCATCGATATGAAAGCGTTCGCCCCGGTGGGAAGCGGCAAACAGTGCCGTCTCTTCCCCCGTAAGTCCGTAGACTTCGGCAATTCGGCGCTTCATAACCGGTATCGCCTGAAATGGTTTAGCCGCCGACCTCAGGAATGTCATGTGATGCGGATCACCTGCTGCATAAATGACCCCTCCGTTCTCGTCTACAACGCTGATCGCTCCGTAATGGACATTCTCCAGTACATTTCCGCGATATTCCTCTACCAATGGCACAAAACCCATAATCATGCTCCCCCGATCTTTAGATGAATTAATTCAATTGAAAATAACGATCCTGTGCCACAAGTCCCGAGCCAATGATGACGCCATGCTCATGCAGCTTGGAGCGGACGATGGTGAAGGAATCCTGAAGCGGTTCCCAGATATACTGCGTATAACAGAGATTGGTAATCTCCTCATACACTTCGGGAAACTTGTCCAGAATTTCACCGCTCAAGATGACGCTGTCAGGGTTGTACATGCTAACCACGTTGTTGATTGTAATGGCCATATAAGCAAGGGCTCGATCGATTAAGTAACACGCCCACCTTGTTCCTGCACGTCTCTCCGCGAATAACTCTTCTATAGTACGAACCGGTTTTATTTTGCTGGCTTCTGATAGCAAGGACGGTATGTTGATATAGGTTTGAAGACAGCCGGCCTTGCCGCAGTCACACATCATGCCTTCAGGGTCCACCGTGGTATGTCCGATTTCCCCCGCACTGTTGGTCACCCCCCGGTAAATTTCCCCTTCCAGGATCAGTGCCGAGCCTACACCATTACCGAATCCCAGCAGCACCGTACGGTTGGAGCCATACGCGGAGCCTTTTAATTGTTCCGCCAATGCTTTCACTTTCAGCTCATTATCTACGACAGCTTGAAGCCCCGTTAATTCCTTCAGTCTCTCAGCAAGCTGCACATTCTTCCAACCCAGCTGAACGGAAAAATTGACAATGCCTGCTTCAACATCGATGATGCCTGGCAGCCCAACGCCGATTCCCACAATCCGTCTGCGATCGATATCGCATTCAAGAATCAGCTCTTCAATAATGTCTGCGATCCGAGCCACCGTTGCTTCTGGCGTATCGCCCGAAGATCTGGGAAAATTGCCGCTACACAGCACATTCCCCTGTACATCGATGAATCCGATGTTGGCCTGGTGACGATCCAGCTCGACGCCGATCGAGATCACGGCAGTATCCAGCAGCCTTATTAAGGAAGACTTTCTTCCTCGTCCGGCCGAAGCTTGTTCTTCCGTCTCATGAACGTATCCCTCTTCTGTCAGCTCTGACACTATGCGGCTGACGGTTGTCGGGCTCATTCCGGTTTGTTTGGCAATAGCTGCTCTTGAAATCGGCTGTTCATTCTTGATGATTTGGAATACCGTGAGTCTGTTCTGCCGCTTCATAAAGTCTTGATCATGCTTTTTCATGAAGACATCCCCTATTTAATTTCACCAGTAGATTAATTAGATCATTTTTCCATTTAAAACGACCTGTTATCATCAAAAAACAGTGATTTTTATCAATTTTATTATTTTTATTCTCCAGTGATATTAATAATAAAACGTCTTTTGTAAAAGTGTCAATATATATGACACATTTAAATTATTATTTTTTTATTTTGGAAATGTAAGCATTTCAATTTTTTGCGAAAGTGATACAATCCCTTGCATAGACACAGTTGCCCCTCTCACGCGCACAACATGACATTAATATGACACGAAATCTCCTGAAATGTAGATAACACCGCGGTTTGACTTCCATAATAAAGCCAACCGCGAAACGAATTATTGTATGTTTGCCAGCCTTGTTTGGTCGACATCCATCCAAGCATGCCCCGAACCTCGCATCAGGAAATTTTCCCATTCTAAGCGCCTCAATAGGTGGTTTTACAGGGGTTTAAAGTAATAACGATGTTGATTCGAGGCATGCCTACGTCGAACACTTCATCCAAGCGAAATAAACCACCCGAGAAATAAATTAGAGAGGTTTCTCTAATTTTAAAATGCACCCTATAAGATGACCTTTTTTAAAGTGTCTGTCTTATGGGGTACATTTTATTTCCCGAATGGCTTTAAAATTGATGATTTGTGATTGTCATTGATTCTTTGATTTTTGTTCCCGCTCGCTAGAAATCAGCTCGGTCCCCATGGAGCGAGTTGACCATCGCCCCGCAGCGCGTGATCGGCGCGGGAGCGAATGGCTGCCCGGGTCGTTCGATGGCTGTGCGTGCGGTTTGGTAGATGGCTATACAGCTCGGTGGCTGTGCGCGAGGGTTGGTGGCTGGCCATGGGGTTCGGTAGATGGCTATACGGCTCGGTGGCTGCCCGTGAGGGTTGGTGGCGCCGTGCGGTACGATGACTTTTGCGTGATTTGATGGATGCTGTGTGGTTGGATAGATGTCCGTCGAGGGCTGTACATGCGGTTTGGATGCTGCCCGAGGAGTTTGCTGGCTACCCCCTTACGTCGATGGCTGTCCACGTGGATCGATAGCTGCAGCGTGGTTGAATGGGTGGTTCCTGGGTGGTTGGATAACTGAGGACACTAACGGACTGGAACGCTCTTATCTGCCTAAAAAACCAGCTTTTGATTTTCTAACGGACTGGAGAGCTCTTATTTACTCGAAAACACCCCCAAAGGTGCTTTTCAGTGACGAATAAGAGCTACGGTGTCCGTTAATCCCTGCAATCGCTCGATTTCGCTAGAATAACGCCTGCTAGGTCCGTTAGGGTGATGCCTCGCACACATCATTGATTGGTCACGCTATTCTCGCATTCGATCTTTCAATCCCTTGATCCCTTAATCTTTTGATCTGTAGATCTTCCCCCACAGCGGAGGTTTGAGGATAGCCGATCCTTTGGGAGTCCGTTTCACCCCTGCCTATTCCAATAAAAGAAACGGACGGACAACAGAGCGGATAGCCTCAAACCGGAGCGCTTGCTAGCCTCAAACCGGAGCGCCCGAGCGCCCTACTTGTTTTTATAATATTCAACCGCTTTATCGAAGTAATGCTTCTCTTCTTCCGGCAGGTCCTCGAAATAGAAAATAGCGGCCACCGGGCATGCTGCCTCGCAAGCACCGCATGAAATACAGATATCCGTGTCTATGTAGAACTGGTCATCTCCTTCTTCTATACAATCCACAGGGCAAACGTCTACGCATTCTCCCGCTTTCTCTTCGATACAAGCCGAACCAATAACATACATTCGTGATTCCACCTTCCCATGTTATAATTTTTCATTGCCTATCATTTCCAAATAAAGTTTCGTGACCTTGAGACACTTTGTTTTTTTATACTTTTTATACTAAAATATATCATAATTATGTGGTCAATCATGTGGATTGTCAATAAACGGCGTCACATCAAGCTTATAAAACTGCTATTCCGGTTGACTTATAGAAGGTAAAGTCATAAGATGAGACATATTGCTTTTTAACGATTTTTAGTTGTAATAGAAGTAATTCATCGAGAAACAAGGCGGTGATTTTAGTGGATCAGGAAGTCGCATACAGCACTCGCGAGTATATCATGCAAATGTTAAAAATAAATGGTGAACTGAGCACAAAATCCATAACCGAGACATTAGGCATTACCGGCATGGCCGTCAGGCGTCATCTGGAAAGCTTGAAAAATGAGGGCTACATCACATACAGAACCGTGAAGCAACCGATGGGAAGACCCGTTTCCTTATACAGTCTTACCGATTCTGCGGAGGATTTTTTCCCTAAGAACTATCACGCTCTTGCTCTTGACCTGCTCAGCGAGCTGCAGGACGAAGCTGGTGATGAGATGATTTCGCTGCTGTTTGATAAACGAAAAGGTACACTGTTGAACAAGTATACGCCTGCTGTTAAAGCGGATGCCCTGGAAGAGCGTGTTGCAGCGCTTGCCCAAATTCAGAATGACAACGGATATATGGTCGATTACAAAAAGGTAACGGAAGATGAATATATATTCGAAGAATTGAACTGCCCGATATCCCAGGTAGCCAACCGGTTCCAGCATGCCTGCCGCTGTGAGCTTGACCTGTTTCAATCGCTGCTGGAGGCCGATGTGGAACGTACCGAATGCCTCGCCAAGGGCGACAAGAAATGCGTCTACCGTATCCGAAAGCAGGTCGAAAGCGGACAAACATAATATCTGTTATTGCCACTTAAGGCCTCTTCCATACAGGGAGGGGCTTTTTTAGAACGGTACGGTACGCTTCTTCTATCCTATTCTCTCAAACGACAAGACATGTACAATTCTCTGAATTATTCCAGTACAAGCAGCCGGTCATCGTTATCGGAGGGCACACCCCGCCCATCGGTGTTGTTGGTAATGACATAAATTTTGCCGTTATATACTTTCACGTCTCTTAATCTGCCTTCATCCTCCAACACAACATCGAGTGAGGTACTCTCCGGCTGGAACCGGTACAGCTTCTGACCGCGCAGGGTAGCAACATACATCTGATCCTCTTCATCAAAAGCGATGCCCGAAGGAGCAATGGCCGTATCGCCGCTATGGTACACCGGGGTCTTCATGCCCTCTTGCTGCTCATCCCCAAGAATCTCGGGCCAGCCATAATTGCTGCCTGCGGTGATCTCATTAATCTCATCGTGTCCACCAGGCGTACCGGATGGTCCGTGTTCTGAGCTGTAGAATTCTCCTTCGGAATTCCAAGCCAAGCCTTGCGAATTTCGGTGACCTAACGTAAACACATAGGAGCCTGCTGTGGGGTTATCCTCGGGAATTTTTCCATCCAGCGTCAGCCGCAATATTTTCCCCGCAAGATTCTCCTGGTTCTGCGCAAGCTCGCCCTCTCCTGAATCACCGGTAGTCACATAGAGATGATTGTCGGGTCCAATCGCTATTCTTCCGCCATTATGCACATTGGAGCCCGGGATTTTCTCAATGAACGATTCCGCTTCTGTCCATTCATTCCCCTTCTGCTCCAATAGAACCAGCCGGTTCATAACCGATCCGTCCTGATCATAGCTGTGATAGGCGAAGGCTCTTCTGGATTCCTTGAAATCAGGGGCTAATACAAAGCCCAAGAACCCGCCTTCTCCTATCTGGGCAACCGGCTTCTCTGTATGTACAGACTGTCTGTTGAATGCGCCGTCCTGGATCTGAACGATATTCCCTCCCCGTTCGCTGATATAAATCGTTTCTCCGTCAAAATCAATCGCCCAGGGTGTCTTCAATTGTTCAGCAAGCATTTGGTATGGAGTATCGGGGGACTTTTCCTCCCGGCTGACCTCCTGCTCCTGCTCCTGTTCCTGCCGCTCTCCCTCCGTTGACGGGGATGAAGGGCTGGTACAAGCTGTCACAGTCAACAAAATCGCTGCCAACATGATGCCAATCGTTGTTCGTTTCAAGATTACACCTCCCAAGATCGCTTAAGCTTATTGTTCGGGTGACATCATCTGGATGCCGTGCTCCATGACCTGAAGGGAACTCAGCACAACCTCCTCATCGCTGAAAGAATCAACCTGACTCCCCGCTACGTAACGGGTCTCATGACCCCGCCCGGTAATGATAATCCTGTCCTGGTCCCCGGCCATCTCGACCGCACGTTGAATCGCCTCTTTGCGGTTCGGCACTACCTCCCAGTTGACGGCATGATGAGAGCTCAAACCTCCGAGCATCTCAGCTATGATCTGCTCCGGGTCCTCGGAGAACGGATTGTCCGTTGTGAACAACACATAATCCGAATAGGATGCTGCAATATCCGCCATGATCGGCCGCTTGAGCCGATCCCGTTCGCCCCGACAGCCCATCACGCATATCATTTTGCCCGAGGTAATTTCTTTAGCGGACAGCAAGGTTGCCTTGAGCCCATCCGGATTATGGGCATAATCTACAACTACGCGAAAACTCCTGTCTGTCTTTATTTCTTGAAAACGTCCATGAACACCTGCAAAATCCTGAAGACTGTTCCTGATTTCTTGGATCGGAATCCCTTCGAGCAGACAAGTAGTAATGGCCGCCAGCGCATTGTACACGTTGTGTATGCCATGAATCTTCATACTGAAGTCGCTACTTCCCCATGGCGTCTCTACGATAAAGTTGCAGCCGTCCCCGGTATTTTGAATATGCAGAGCACGAACATCCGCCGGGTTATGAATACCGTATGTCACAATCTGTGCGGATGTACGCTTCCCGTAATAGGATGAGGCCGCATCATCAGCATTCAGCACCACTTTTTTCTGCATGTCACGATCACTGTTGCCTAGTTGGGTGAATAGCAGTTCCTTCGTATTGCGATAACTCTCCATGTTCTGATGGAAATCGAGATGATCATGGGACAGGTTTGTAAAAACAACGGTCTGAAAATCACACCCCCGCACTCTTCCCATATCCAGTCCATGCGAGGACACTTCCAACACGCCATACGTGCCGCCATGGGCAACCATCGTATGAAAATATCGCTGTAGCTGGATCGTATCCGGCGTGGTATTCAACGTTTTCTCTACATGATCTCCGATTTTCATATAGAGAGTACCAATAATTCCCGTTTTGCGGTTGGAATCATTCAGCACCTTATCAACCATATGTGTTGTTGTTGTTTTGCCGTTCGTCCCCGTAATCCCGATCAATTTCAGCTGCTCGGTAGGATTACCGAAAAAGGAGTTGGCTAAAATGGGAAGCACCCTTCTTGTATCCGGCACAGTAATCCGCGTAATGTTCCCGGGAAGCTCCGGAAGCTCCTTCTCAGCCATAATGGCAACAGCACCGTTCTGTATCGCATGCTCGATATAATCATGGCCGTCTACATTAAATCCCGGAACGCAGACAAACAATCCGCCAGGTCTGATGGCTCTTGAATCCGTATCGAGATTCGTGATTTCCACAGCAGTGCTGCCTGTAATTGTCTTAAGAATCAGCCGCTCCGTCAGTGATTTCAGGTTCATGTAGGGTACCTCATCTCGTGATGTAATCCATTCAAGGTCCGTTGTGATATTAAGGCGTAGAATTCACGACGATGTATCGTTTTAAACCAGCGTTTCTTATTAACCTAACCAAGCCAGCCCGTTATGAAACAAGAATATGATGACTGGAAGAGATAACCATGTTACGCTGGAAGTAAGCGATTGCAATTCCAATATCGAATATCGATACCAGCCGCTCATATGAACATCAGATTCACTTATTCGTTCTGCTATTTTCATCACTGCTTGAAAGGAGAATAATCGATGGGACCATTCACCGACGATTTACTTCAAAACAAAGTCGTATTGATCACAGGAGGCGCAACCGGACTGGGACGTGCCATGGGCGAGAAGTTCGCACAGCTTGGCGCCAAGCTGGCCATATGCGGACGCCGGGAGGAGGTTCTGCAGCAGACGGCTGATGAGCTAAGGCAATTGGGATGCGAGGTATGGCATCAGACCTGTGATGTACGGGATCCTGCGCAGATCACAGCACTAGTCGATGCAGCAGAATTGCATTATGGAGGCATTGATGTGCTTGTGAACAATGCGGCTGGCAATTTTATCAGCCCGACTGAACGTCTTTCGCCACGAGCGGTGGATGCTGTGTTAAATATTGTGCTGCATGGAACTTTCTACACGACCCTTGAGGTTGGCAAGCGCTGGATCGAGCAGGGGAAAAACGGAACGATGCTCAACATTGTCACTACCTACGCTTCAACAGGCTCAGGGTACGTGGTCCCTTCTGCAGCTGCGAAAGCGGGAGTGCTCGCACTTACCCGATCCTTAGCTGTGGAATGGGCCTCATACGGTATTCGTCAAGTAGCCATTGCGCCCGGACCGTTCCCAACTGAAGGCGCATGGTCAAGATTATCGCCGACGCCGGAGCTTGAGCAGAAAATGATCGACCGTATCCCCCTGCGACGCGTTGGCGACGCGGAGGAATTGGCCAACCTGGCCGCCTTTCTCATCTCGGATTATGCCGGCTATATTAATGGGGACGTCATCACCATTGATGGCGGCGAATGGCTGAGGGGTGCAGGCCAGTTCAATGACCTGTCAGAAGTAACCCATGAGCAGTGGGATCGACTGGCCGAGCTGACGCGAAAAGGAAAATAATCTCACACAAAAAAACAACGAGCGACCGAGTAAACTACCATCGACGTGCTTGCAGAAAAACAGAACCCGCTTGGGGGGATGTTCTTCTTGCAACTACCGAGATTTTTACCTTCGCCTGAAAATGATAGAATTCCGACATGCTAAACAGCCCCTTGCCTGGAGTATAAACATTCCTATTCCAGGCAAGGGGCTTATTGTTTATCTAATGATTACTCATAAGAATCTACTAGTACGGCATAGACGATGCCGGGTCCGTGAACGCCGATCGTCAGATCATTCTCGATATCGGCAGAACGGCTGGGACCCGAGATGAAATGGATGCCGGCAGGAAGCTGCTCACGTCCGCCTTGATCAAACTGAACCAGAATCTCGCCTAAACGGGTATACATCCGATCGACAGGAATGACGGCAATCAGTACCGTGGGCAGCAGGCTGACCGACCTTCCTTTATGCGGGGCAGATTTCACCGTAATCGAACCCGTGTAGGCCGCTGCATAATCAGCCATCACCACGCCAAAATCGGCCTTCGCGGCGACAGCTCTCCAGTCCGTGTCGGCAGCTTCGTTCCAGGAGAGAATCATGGCCTCCGGCAAACTCTCTTCAAGTTCTAAAAGGTCCAGAGCCTCTTCCCGTTGACGAAGAATCGTGGCCGCACTCATCTCCAGTGCCTTATCTCGAATAAACCGGCTTACCTCTTCACGATTGCTTACCCTGACCGCATGGCCTCCGGCCGCTTCAAAGTTCGCGGTAAATTGCGTAATCTTCTCTTCCAGCGGCCACTGGAATTCATGCCAGAAATCAGGCGCACCGCGAAAAGGATGCTCCGGAGCTGACCGAACGCGGTCTCTTCCCAGCTTCGCGGCAATCCCATCCATGAACAACTCCTGTTTCTTGCGCGAGCGTTCTTCCAGTTGGCTTAACCACCCGCCGTCTGCATGGTTACCCATGGGAGTCCTCCCCCTTTCGCGACTTCTGCTGCTGAAGCCGTTCCTTCAATCGGTTTGCGATTTCAGGCTCCATCTGCCCGGAGGTTCGGCGGATATCCCGCTCCATCTCCGGCCACCGATCCCGGAAGGACTGCTTAGGCAGACTCGGGGTCACTCGGTACGAGTTCCATCCTTTCAACGGGCCGATCCGTGTCCGAATCTCCCCGTTTCGAACGACAAACTTCTGCCCCCATTTCCCCAGGGATACCACGCTGCGATAACGTTTGGCATTACCCATTATCGCGGAGAAGCCCTTCATCCCCATGGCTTCCAACTTGTCACCGCGTCCGGCCTCAATCTTTCTTCGCCGTAAGGATACCAGCATATCGTGGAGCGGAATCTTCACAGGACATGCCTCATAACATGCTCCGCACAGACTCGATGCGTTGGCGATATCATCCCATTCCGCGACATTCTTGTTTAACGCCGGAGTCAATACGGCACCGATCGGACCGCTGTAGGTGCCTCCGTATGCGTGACCGCCAATATGGCGATATACGGGACAGGCGTTCAGGCATGCGCCGCAGCGAATGCAGTTGAGCAGCTCCTGGAATTCCGGATCGCCGAGCTGGAGAGAACGCCCATTATCGATGATGATAATATGCATTTCATCAGGTCCATCGGCGTCCAGCTCTCTCTTGGGACCACTGATTCCAGACATATAGACTGTCAGCTTCTGGCCGGTCGCTGACCGCGGGAGCAAGGTGGCCATCACTTCCAGGTCAGCCCATGACGGGATGATCCGCTCCATTCCCATAAGCGTTATTTGCGTCTTGGGCACGGTGGTCACCATCCGGGCATTGCCTTCGTTCTCGAACAATACCATCGATCCCGTCTCGGCAATTGCAAAATTACAGCCCGTCATGCCAATATCCGCTTCGAGAAACTTCTCGCGCAGCTTCATTCGTACAAAACCTGCCATGATCGCCGTGTCGGGCGGCAGCGTTTCGCCCGCCTCCTCAGACAGAAGCTCTGCGATCTGATAACGGTTCTTGTGGATCGCAGGGATGATGATATGGGATGGGGTTTCATCCGCAAGCTGAATAATGTACTCGCCGAGGTCCGTTTCCACGGCCTCCACGCCGATGGAATCCAGTGCTTTGTTCAAATGCAGCTCCTCGGACACCATCGATTTGGACTTTACGACGGACTTGGCGGACTTGTGCTCCGCGATCTGCAGGGATAGCGCGACCGCTTCCTCCGCCGTCTCCGCAAAGTGGACATGAGCCCCGTTCGCCCTGGCCTGTTCAGCAAACTCATTCAAATAGTAATCCAGGTGAGCGATGGTATGAAGCCGGATTTGACGTCCTCGCTCCCTCCACTCATCCCAGTTACCATGCTCCTCCGACGCCAGCTTTTTGCCAAGCCGCAGCCGCTCTGTTGTAAACTTCACCGCATTGCGCAGAAATTCGTTGTTCAGAGCGTAACCTGCACGTTCCTTAACCGAATGCGCTTTCGATTCAGCTGTGTTCATGCACGCTCACCCCCTCGTACAGAAGTTCGGCCAAGTGCTTGACCTGCACCTTCTCGCCCCGATGACGCAAATTGCCGGCAATATTCATCAGGCAGGCCATATCAAGACCGACCAGCACGGTCGCTTCCGTCTCCAGCACATGATCGCTTTTCTCAGTGACCATGGCTCCCGAAATATCCGCCATCTTCACGGCAAACGTGCCTCCGAACCCGCAGCAATCCTCAGCAAAAGGCAGCGGTACAAGCTCCAGCCCCTTCACCTGATTCAACAGCTTCATCGGTTCATCCTTAACGCCCAGCAGACGGCTGCCGTGACAGGAGGGATGGTAGGTTACCTTTTGCGGATAAACGGCTCCCACATCAGTCACACCGAGCACATCGACAAGGAACTGGGTAAACTCATAGGATTTGAATTGAAGCGCTTTCGCTTTTTTCAGGTAGAGGGGATCGTCCTTGAACAGATCCGGATAATGATGAATCATATAGGTGCAGGAACCGGAAGGGGAAACAACGAAGTCACTATCTTCGAAAGCGTCGAGAATCGTCCTCGCGCTTATTCGTGCATCCTCCCAGTAACCGCTGTTATAGGCCGGCTGACCGCAGCAGGTCTGAATTTCCGGGAATTCCAAATGAACACCGTACCTGGCCAGCAGCCTTGCCATGGATTCAGCCACCCGCGGGAACAAGGCATCACTGAGGCAAGTAACAAACAACGAAATCTTCATGATTTTCACCCCGCTATCATCAGGATATGGACCGATTGATCGGTCTCTGGCAAGAACCCCCCGACCTCGGGGGGATTCCAATGTTGATGTCCATTCGCTGCTCTACACAGATTGAATGGTGATGCCTAAAGCTCGATAAGGATCGGCTTCCTCTTCCGTTAATCTCCTATCCGTAATAATCAGATTCACTTGAGACAAGTCGGCCACCTGGGCAAAAGCCTGAGCACCGAATTTGCTGGCATCGGCAAGCACAATGGTCTCATCCGTCATTCCAATCATTTTATGCTTTATTCTGGCCTGAAGCTCGTTGGATTCGCTAAGTCCCCTGTCCAGGTGCACGCCCTTGCAGGACAGAAAGGCTTTATCCACGTAATAAGCATCAAGAGAGCGTTCCGCAAGCGGACCGACAAAGGACAACGAGCGGTGTGCCAGAATGCCGCCGGTAGATATAACCTGGACGCGCTCCTTGGTGCTTAGCTCGGCAGCCACCTTGATTGAATTCGTCAATACCGTAATCGGAATATCCGGTATGATTTTTGCCATATACCAGGCCGTTGAGCTGGCATCAAGCAAGATACGGTCATTCGGATGGATTCGCTTGACCGCTTCCTCCGCAATGCGCTGCTTCTCCAGCGCATTCATGATTTCCCGTTCAGCATACGGTATCTCCGGCTGCGAGCGCTGAATTTCCGGTTGATCCTTCACACTAACCGCCCCTCCATGGGAACGGCGCAGGCGTCCTGCTTGCTCCAGCCTGTCAAGGTCACGGCGAATCGTTTCCTCCGTTACGCCGCATAGCTGACTCAGCTCGGAGACGCGGATGCTCCCTCTTTCGTTGACCAACTGTACTATTTTCTCATATCGTTCTGCAACCAGCATATTACCGCCCATCCTTACTATTCGATATATTCTATCTCTTCCGGGTCAGCTGACCAAACACACCACAGGCATCCTCCCATAGTGGAGTATCCTCGGGCTCGTAAGTCTTGACCGGGAATGATTCCCTAATAACGGCACGAGCCTCCCATATATCGGACAACTCGCCCTGTGCAATCCACTGCACAGCCATATTGCCAATGGCGCTGCCCTCTACAGGTCCAGCCCATACAGGCTTGCCGATGGCATTCGCCGTCCACTGGCATAATGTTTCATTATGAATGCCACCGCCTACCATATGCAACCCTTGAAATTTCTGTCCGGACAATTCCTCGGTCAAATCCAGCACATAACGGTACTGCATGGCCAAACTCTCCATGATGCAGCGCACGATGGCACCTTCAGCTTGCGGAATGCGCTGGTTGGTGCGAGCCGCATACTCCCTTACCCGCTTCGGCATGTCTCCAGCCGGGAGGAATAAGGGATCGTCCGGATCAATGAAACATGCAAAAGCAGGTGCTGCATCCGCCATCTTAACCAATTCGGGGTACGAGTAGGATAACCCTTCCCGCTCCCAGGTCCGCTGGCACTCCTGCAGAATCCACAGACCCATGATGTTCTTGAGCAGCCGGTAAGTACCGTATGCCCCTCCCTCATTTGTGAAGTTCAGCTCTCTGGCCCGTTCATGAATGACAGGCTGCTCCACCTCTGTTCCCATCAACGACCAGGTACCGCAGCTTAAGTAAGCAAATGACCGATCCAGTGCCGGTACCGCCACCACGGCGGATGCCGTATCATGCTCGGCAACCGTATAAACCGGAACGGACGCGATCCCCAGCTCCTCTGTTACGGAAGATCTCAAAGATCCAACGGGGGTGCCGGGTTGAACGACTGGATGAAACATCCCATGAGGTATATGCAAAGAATTCATCAGATAATGATCCCAGCTGCCTGAAACCGGATTATACAGCTGCGTCGTGGTAGCATTCGTAAACTCATTAGCCATCTCACCGGTCAAGAAGTAGCGCAGCAGATCGGGAATCATCAAGAACCGCTCCGCTTCTTGAAGCAGATAAGGCTTCTGCTGCCGGATTGAGGCCAGCTGATAAATGGTGTTAAACGGGAGGAACTGAATCCCCGTCCGTTCAAAAATCTCGGAAGGCGGCACGCTTTTCATGACCTGTTCCATCACACCGTCCGTGTGCGTATCGCGATAATGATACGGATTCGTCATAAGCTGGCCATTCCGATCCACAAGACCGTAATCCACCGCCCAGGTATCGATGCCTATGCTTGTCGGCAGTCCGTGCTGCCCTTTCGCCCGCAGCAAGCCCTGCTTCATCTCATGATAAATCCGGAGAACGTCCCATTGTAAGCGGTTGCCAACTCGAACAGGGTCATTCGGAAATCGGTGGATTTCCTTCACTTCAATGGTTCGGCTGCTTAACTGCCCCAGCATAGCTCTTCCGCTGCTTGCTCCAATATCAAATGCAAGAACGCTCAACGTTCTCTTGCCTCCTTGTCAGATCAATTTCCACTGCCCGACACAACGATGATTGCATAAAAAATGATCCTGCTCTACTTATGACCCGAAGCGCTTCAGTAATACGTCCTGCTCATACCGCTTCACTTCGGATAACCATTCTTCCCTGACGGGTACCCCCATGCGTTCGCAGTAGTAATCCCACACCGCTCCAAAGGGATAGGATTTAAACTCTTCCATTAACGCAAGACGGGTTGTGTAATCACCCTCAAGCTCGGCTTGCTTCAGCGTCTCGGTCGGTTCGAGCTTGGCACGAAGCAGCGCCTTAATCGTATTGCGAGTACCGATAACCCAAGCGGCAATGCGGTTAATGCTTGCATCGAAAAAGTCCAGCCCGATATGGGTGACACCAAGCAAGTCATTACGCACAAGCTCGCGTCCAATTTCAATTAATTCATCATCCATAATGACAACATGGTCACTGTCCCACCGCATCGGCCGGCTTACATGAAGGAGGAGCCCTTCCGTAAAGAGCGCGAGTGAGGACAGCTTTCCGGCAATGCCTTCGGTTGGGTGGAAATGCCCTGCGTCAAGGCAAATCAGCTTATTATTCTGAATGCCGTACCCCATATAAAATTCATGGGAGCCGACAACGTAAGCCTCGGAGCCCAGCCCGAACAGCTTGCTCTCTACGGCATCGAGGTTCCAGTCTGGATTGATCTCCTCGGCAAAAATCTCATCCAGCGATGCCTTCAGCCGTTGTCTGGGCGCTAAACGATCAACCGGTATGTCTTTATAACCATCCGGGATCCAGATGTTGGTCACGCAGGTCTGACCCAGCTGTTCACCAAAATAAGCCCCGATTCTGCGTGAAGCCTTGCAATGGTCAATCCAGAATTGGCGAATAGCCGGATCGGCATGGCTTAGCGTAAAACCGTCCCTCGACTTGTCGTGGGAGAAGCAGGTTGGATTAAAATCAAGCCCGATTCCCTGTACTTTGGCCCAATCCACCCAGGACTGAAAATGCTTGGGCTCCAGCTGATCCAAATCCACCGATTCCTCGGTGTCCGCATATATGGCATGGAGGTTCACCTTATGCGATCCCGGAATAAGCGACATCGCTTTTTCCAGATCGGCCCGAAGCTGCTCCGGCGTTCCTGCTGCGCCGGGATACTCGCCGGTTACGGAAATCCCGCCAGACAGCTCCTGATCCCGGAACAGAAATCCGCGAACATCGTCTCCTTGCCAGCAATGGATGGAGATTTTGATACGTTCAAGCTCCGTCAAGATTTCATCTACCTGGATGCCATGCTGCTCATAGAGCTTTTTCGCTTCTTCATAATTCCTTGCAACATCCTGCCTCATCTCATAACCCCCCGCTTGAATGAGGATCGCCGGGTCATAAGAGACCCAGCGCCCGATTATATGAAATATGATATCATCATGATTCCTTGTGGATCGCGTATGTGCATGTGCTTCTATCCAAATTAACGAGTAAATGCAGCCGGCACTCCGCCGTCAATGGTCAGCATGCAGCCGGTTGTCTTCGAGGATCTCGAAGAAGCGAAGTAAGCAATGCCTTCGGCAATGTCTTGCGGATATATATTCACAAGAAGAGTCGTGCGTTTACGGTAATGCTCTTCCAGTTGATCCGGTTCAATTCCATAGGCTGCCGCCCGCTCATTTCTCCAGTTCGAGTTCCATATTGCAGACCCTTGCAGAATCGCGTCAGGCAAAATCGTGTTGACTCGGATTCCGTATTCCCCGCCTTCAGCAGCAATGCAGCGGGCCAGATGCGCCTCCAGTGCTTTCGCGGAGCTGTAGGCGGTCACGTTTTTCCCGGCATAGACGGAGTTTTTCGAGCCAACAAACACCATGCTTCCGCCGACGCCCTGTACCTTCATTAATTTAAAGGCTTCTCGGGCTACAAGGAAATACCCCGTCCCCAGAACGTTCATGTTCAGGTTCCATTCCTTCAGGCTAGTCTCATCAAACGGACTGGATGTTGCAAGGCCCGCGTTATTGATAATGATATCAACGCCGCCATAGGTTATTGCCGTTTCACGATAGGCGCGTTGAACCGCCTCTTCATCGGTTACATCCATTTTAACAGCAAACGCCCGATGATCTCCGTATTTTGCATTAATCTCCTCGGCAACCTGCTGCGCTCCTTCTAAATTTAAATCGGCCAGCACAACATGCGCTCCCCCGGACACCAATCGACGGGCCGTTGCACTGCCGATCCCGCCTGCCCCGCCTGTGACGAAGGCAACCTGACGGGAGAACTCCGTCTCGGCAGGAGCGAGGGACAATTTGTACAGCTCAAGCGGCCAGTACTCTACATTGTAAGATTCATTCTCGCTCAGGGACACAAAATCACCCAGTGCCGTCGCCCCCCGCATAACCGCAATCGCCCGATGGTACAGGGCACCGCTGACTTGCGACATTGCCCAGCTCTTGCCGGTATTAATCATCCCGATTCCAGGAATAAGAATGACGCGCGGAGCTGCTTCGAACATAACATCACCTTCATGGCGGTTTCGTTCAAAGTACGCTTTATACTGCTCTTTGTAGTCTGCAATGCCTTCAATCAGCTTCGCCTTAAGGCCTTCCACATCGTCAGCATCCGGTGTCCAATCGATGAAGAGGGGAACAACCTTGGTATGGACCAGATGGTCTGGGCATGCCGCTCCGACCTGGGATAGCTTGGGGGCATCGCTGCCGCCGACAAAGTCCAGCACATCGTCCTGATCGTCAAAAGACAGGATCATCTTCTTGACGTCACTCACAGCACCACGAACGGCAGGCATCACCTCTGCCGCAATGCTGCGGCGTACCTCAGAGGCCAACGGGGCAAATTTGCGCCCGCCAAACAGCTTGTCGTTGTTAACTCGGGCTTCGATGAAAGCCTCTGCTTCGCTAATGATACGAATTGTTTGCGCATAACATGCCTCAGAGGTATCTCCCCAGGTTACGAGACCGTGCTTCTCCATGAGAACAAGCTCAGCTTGGGGATTCGCCAGCACCCCTTCCGCAATCATCTTCGACAGTGTGAACCCGGGTCGTACATACGGAACCCATACGAATCGGTCGCCAAAGATTTCTTGGGCCAGTTCCTTGCCGTTATGAGCGCAGCATAAGCTGATGATGGCATCGGGATGCGTATGATCCACATGCCGGAACGGCAAGAACGCATGCAGCAGCGTTTCAATGGAAGCGCGAGGATGCTTGGCATCCACCATGCAGTGGCCCAGATAAGCCACCATTTCCTCATCGGACATCGATTCCCTCTCGAACAATGGCCGAATATCCTCCAGTCGCAAGCCTGTGAAATTGCCCGATTTCATGGTTGCAAGGTCGGAGCCGCTGCCCTTCACATACATGACCTCTACATCTTTGCCTCGGAAATCCTGAATCGTGGTTTTGCTGGATGTGTTGCCGCCGCCCCAATTGCAGACGCGCCGATCCGCCCCAATCAAATTGGAACGGTATACAAGCTCATCCAATGTATTTTGTGTCTGCTGCGCTGTAGATTGTTCCCATAAGCTCTGAACCATGAAGTTTCCCCTCCGATTGACCATATGAATTTGCTTTCATTTGATTCCTATATTAACATTTCCGTTTATGTTTGAATAGTGTGTTTTTCAAAAATAAACAAAGATCATTTATCTGTTTTTTTTGTTTTGTTATTTAATACACGTTCCTCTGAAAACAAAAAAAGCAGCTCCGCTGGAGATGCCTCCATACCGAGCTGCTGTGTAATAGAGCTATGATTTATCCGCGCCTGCGGATTGCGCCATTTGATCAGCTTTTTCAATCCCTTCAATCAGCGCATCGCGAAATGCGATTTCATCGTCGTTAATATATCCCCAAAATACAACCTCCGATATATCCTCATGGTTAAAAAAGATGTTGGAATCCTTCGTCAGATTGCCATGAGGGTAGAAGCAGGCGACATAATCCCAACGCTTCAACGTCTTGGAGTCATTCTGCATCCGCCCATATATCATCAGCGTCTGATCCCATTCCTTGAATTTGACCACCGAGCCTATCGGTAGCAGCTGCTGTTCCATGATTATCAACCCTTCATTATGTTTTTGCCTGCCCAATAAACCAACGAAACTACAAGCGGGACTCCCACCAGGTAGGATATACAGATCACTGCCTTTTCCGCGGCCGCATATTCCGCATTCAGTAAATTGGGAACAACCGTGCCGAGCACGCCTACTATGCCAATGACCGTCATTATGTATTTGAACTTCCTCTGTCTATCGTTCATCGGCACTCTGCCTCCTTTTACCCGCTCCACCATGTCACTGCTTAGTTGACCAGACTGAGCAAATTGTGCCGAGACCTGCTCCAGTTGCTCGGGTGTAACCAAAATTCGATTGGACATAAAAAATGACGCCCCTTCTGTCATGCTGCCCGTTCTCGTTAGGCAGTCCAAATACAAATTTCAAATCCTTACACTATTAACCGATCCTTCAAGTGAATAACCACATTTTTCAATTTTAGTAGGTATTCAGGAAAGGAACAATCAAGCGAAGGGTTCATTTCTAGGCTGCTCATATTAGTTATTTAGCACTGGCTAAGCTTTAATTCCTGCACCACCATCCCCTCCGTTATCCCCTATCCCCTCCTTAAGCCCAGATAGGAACCATTCCCAGGTACGGTAATTGATTACATCCCCAGCCCGTTAATAAGGCAGCCTTTCTCCTGTAAATTATAAGCAATTCATCATTACGGAGAGGATGTTAATCATTATGAATCAACCTTCACACGGAACAACCAACCAATTTGTCAAATTGTATAAGCAGGAGACCTGGCTTATGCTTGCAGGGCTGATCGGCTTCTTATTAGCCGGATTTTGCGGGATATGGGTCCTGCTGAATGGAGGACCTGTCGCCCCCGATGGCGATGTCTCCAAAGCAATTTCCTTTACTGCGGCGCTGGGAATATTCACGATTTCAACCGCAGCGATCTTGCCGGTATCCGGTTTACGACCGAGAAGCAAGTCCATCTTCCGCTGCTGTTATATTTTTCTCGTTTTGTTTTCCTATTTTGCCGAGACGGTACAAAATTTCCGCGGTGTCAATCCGAGGTTCGTTCAGAACGGTTCCGCCTTTGATGTGGTCATAGCGATTTCTTTCTCCGCCGTGGCTTTGCTGCTCTTGATACTCTATCTGATTTTTGGGCTTCAGTACTTCCGGAAACAGGCGATGAAAGCACACCCTGAGCTTGTGCTTGGCATTCGTTATGCCATGATCGCGGTGCTGATTTCGTTTGCAGCCGGCATATGGATATCCATCAATGCTGGACGCTTCACCGGAATCGGCGGTAACATCATCTGGCTCCATGGGTTAGGCTTTCATGCTCTTCAAGCAATCCCATTCGTAGCATGGCTGTCCTTGAGAAAATCCTTCAATCCTGCAGCCAAACCGATACTCATCCATATGAGTGGCATCGCTTATCTCCTTGGATTGGTTGCCATCGGCTTGCAAACGCTTCTCGGTTATTCCATTGCCGAATGGTCTTTACTTCCGATTCTGGCCGGAAGCTGTTTTCTCATCGCATTTACTCCTGTCATATGGCTCCTGAGACAAACCAATGCTTCGGCTTCAGCCCTACTCAGCTCCCATGCCCGAAATATATAATCCGGAATTAAAAAGGAGACAGCGCTGGGATATCCCATGCCCTGTCTCTTCTATATAAAACATCATCTGCCGGTGATCACGAGGTTCTTTCTCTATTTTAGATAAACAAGAATGGAATGAGGAATAACAGAGCGATGGCTTCCCAAGCAAATACATTGCCTCCCCAGCCGTATCCTCTTCCGTATCCACCGCCATAGCCATAGCCACCGCCGTAGCCATATGGTGCAAATGCGGATGTTTGCGCACCATTTTTAGCTGACTTTGAAGACTTCTTGCCTTTTTTGCCTTTTGTGGACAATATATATGCGGATGGGTTCGCAAATTCGAGTTCGAGGCCTCGATCATGTACACCGCGAATAGTCCCCACGACTTCAGTTCCATCATGCATGACAGCGCAGATGGATTTGCCGACGTAATTTCTGCATCCGTCTGCCGATATTGGTATTGGTTGCACTTTTTTTCCCCCTCCCAAGCGTTTGTGTATTATATTCCTGCTGGAGGGAAGTCGGCAGAGATAAATGTCCACAAAGCCAAAATTCCGCCTTTTCACCCTGCTTATTCACGCGCTTTACGGTAGGCTTGTTCCATCAGATCTTCGTTTATCGCCCCTTGAAACCGCTCCGAAATGATACCGTTTGGCGATATCACATAGGTAGTCGGATAGGCTACGACCTCATAGCTTTTTGTGTTCTCCCCGTTCCGGTCATATAGAACAGGAAAGGTTAAACCGTTCTGCTCGACAAAAGCCTGCACCTCGCTCATGTTAGTTTCCAGATGCGTCATATTAACTGCCAGAATCACAACGTCTTCGTCTTGATGCTTATCGTAAAAATCCTGCATATATGGCATTTCTACCTTGCAAGGCGGGCACCAGGATGCCCAAAAGTTAAGAAGAACCGTTTGTCCGCGATAATCCGACAGCTTTACCTCCTGTCCTTCCAGGTTCAGGAGTGCGACGTCCGGTGCGCGAAGTCCTGGCTTCAAGCCCTCGATAATATGATCCGCATGTTCTCCTTGACTCGGAGCACCGGCATCTCGCTCGCTGGCCGAATTGGAGGCAAAGTCATAGATTACCCATATGAACAGAGCTGACATGAGAAGCAGCACTGCCCTGTTCCTCCCTAAACCGAGCGTAAGGTAATGGGTTAGCGGCTTCTGGAATTGAAGCCAGCTCAGGATAAGCAGAACACCGAACAATACAATGTAGAACAACGAAATCGTTACACTCGCTCCATCCGCCCACAGCCACTGAAATATCGATCCTGCCAGTCCGCTCGCGAATGCCGACAACATAGCTGACTTGAGCAGCAGACCCGAATTTACCCTGCTCTTATTCCATCGAAGACCAACATAGAGAAGCGCAAGGATGCACCCCAGCCAGATGCCTCGGGTTCCGCCCGTCATATAAATAAGGGACGTCGGATGCTGAAGGGTTCGGATTGGATCAAACAGCAGCATGCCGAATTTCCACGAGATAAAACCAATGATCAGCGCAGTCAAAAAAGTGTCAAGGACCCATTCCCGCTGCGGCTCCTGGCGCAAGCGAATTCGAAGTGCTGCAAGCCCGGCCGCAGCACAGATAAGGAAGAGAACGATATCTGCCCTGATCATCAAAGGACCTATGGGAATAATACTCAAATGCGAACCTCCTACGATATGACAAGGATTAATAATTACCCACAGGGGTATATATGTTAATCATAGTAGATTGCCGCACGGATGTAAACTTTAAGGGGATTGCCTAAATTATGTGATCTTGTCAATGGAATCCCACAGCAATGCAATCTCGGTATGGGTTTTCCCGCCGATGACAATCTCTTTTCGTTTCTGTTCCTGTCCGCCCTTATGTCTATAAAAGTGTTCTGCCGAATTGCCTTCAAGCACCCAGACCAATAAGGAGGTGTATCCCTTCATATTCATATACTCTTTCAGCCTGGCAAACAGCTGGTTTCCATAGCCTTGCCCTTGAATCTCTTCCAACAGATAGACGGCGTAAAGTTCTCCTTCATGAGGCATCTTCTGCTCGCGTTCTGTGCCGTAAGACATAAACCCGTACACCTTTCCGTCTTCATCGGCCACGACAAGCAGCTGCTCGTCCTCCGGCATGTTCGCCAGCTTCCAGCGCCAGCCCTCTACACGATCGGCGGCAGACAGCGCTTGTAAGAAGCGATCGTCCACAATTCCCTTATAGGTTGTTTTCCAACTGTCCACATGCACCTTGGCAATACCTTCAGCGTCATGTTCATTAGCGTATCTGATCTGCATGTTCTTCCTCCTGCTCGTTTTTTCTTCTCTTTGTATTCGCTTGACAGTCATTTGATCCTCTTTTTCGTGCAACACCGTTCCTCAGAAATGGCACGGT
Organism: Paenibacillus sp. Cedars; assembly: GCF_003184205.1. Lineage (NCBI taxonomy): Bacteria > Bacillati > Bacillota > Bacilli > Caryophanales > Paenibacillaceae > Paenibacillus > Paenibacillus sp. Cedars. The sequence continues at coordinate 2,013,233 of NZ_CP020866.1, read as the reverse complement.
GCACCGTCCCCGCATAAATATATGGATATACTCCGCATTACGATCCAGTGTATCCGGGAAAGGAGCACATCTGAATGAATAAAGCACTAATACGCCTTGAAGATATCGGGCCAGGAGGAAATTACGAGAGTGAGGAACAACAAGCCAAATTACTTGTCATCGCTCAGTTCCTACATAATGAAGGAATCCCCTTCCATCTTGCGGTCATCCCGCATTATGTCGATCCAGCACAGAGTATTGACAGGTCTATAACCGATGCGGAAAATGATGTTTCCCTTCGTTTTGTCCTTATGCTCAGAACGCTGCTCACTCTTGGCGCCTCGCTCGGCATGCACGGATATACGCATCAATACGAGGACTCGGTCAGCGGAGACGGGTTCGAGTTTGCCTATCCCGATTGCAGCGCCAATTGTCCCCCCGATGATCGGTCCGACGCTCTCACGTCTCTCCTGCAGCTTCAGCAATCCTATGCGTATCAGCGGGTTCAGCTTGCCGAGAATGCCTTCCAGGCGGCCGATCTGACCGCCGGCTGGTTCGAAACTCCCCACTATACTGCTTCCCCCGTCCAACGGCATATCATCGAGATCTGTAACGGCATTCTATATGAATCCCCGCCATCCGCACCGGATGCGAGGACGCCTGTACTCAAACTCGACCCTGACGATCCATTCTCGAACGGAACCCTCTATGTACCTACCCCGCTCTATTACGTTGCAGGTGACAACATCGAAGAAGATGTAGCTCGTATCGGGCAAACCATAAAGGACTATACGGGCGGGAAGGATCTGGCGTCATTTTTCTACCACCCGTATCTCGAATTCTCATATATTCACCTTCGTGCTAACGGTACTGTCCATTATGATCCGAACTCGCCCCTCAGAAGAATCATTCGCTCCTTCAAACAGGAGCATAAATCCTTTGTCCCCCTAACGTCGCTGACCCCGTTCATACCGGATTTCAGGGAGAGCGGTTTGCTGAATAAACTCACAATCAAGCACCCGACATTGCTGCTTGCCAAAAGAAATCGGCAGCCGGCTCAGTTATTCATTCGAAGTGAAACCGACAACCTATGGTGCATAGCGACTATTCGATTCGATGCTCCCCTTCGGCTCCATAACGGCGTGTTGTCCATACGCCCGTTATTGACGGGTTGGCCGCTCCATCCGGGCGGCACGGCAATGACAGGGGATTATGATGGGGACGGAAGGATGGATACGGCCGTGTGGTATGGGGAGCTTGGATTGTGCGAGGTTGCCCTTGGCACAGGCACCACCTTATGCCCGGCGGGTGCATGGCTGTCAGAAGCTGAAGTCATGAACTGGGAGTGTTTGACCGGTGATTTTGACGGGGATGGCAGGCATGACTTATGTTTATGGAATCCTCACAGCGGAAAAGCCGCCATTGCCTACAGTTTCGGTAGCGGCTTTGCTACTCCTGTTATTCAGAACAAGGTTGCTGTACGTGAAGGAGAAATTCCCTGCATAGGGGATGTGAATGGGGACGGCTTGGATGACCTCGTCGTTTGGAATCCTGCCACTGGAACCTGTCGGGTCTGGCTAAGCAGTTGCAGAGACCTCCTGGATGCCGGTATATGGTATTGGGCCCATAACCTGAGCGACTCGCAGCTATCGGTGAGGCTTGGTGATGTAGATGGCGACGGGTATGAGGATTTGGTGCTTGTTGATCATAAAACGGGCAGCTGGTCTGTTCACTACAGCTCGGGAGCCGCCTTCGGTCCACGCGAAGCTCTATTTGGCCCATGGATATCTGGAGAACAGATGATCCCATTCGTTGGCGATCTGACCGGTAAAGGCCGAGTCAGTCTGCTGGCATGGTCGCCCCAGCTTCTTGGCGGAACTTTGGATGCTGCGATCAACATCAAGGACCGGACAATGGATTAAGGACATGATATACTTCTATACAATAAAGCCTGCGATTAGCCGGAAGTTCATCATCCTTATTCCCATTTTGGAGGAAAGATCATGCCATCCAACCATTCAGCACCCGTCAAAATCGTGAAGCCCAAGCTCCCCAAGCAGCTTGAACCTTTGATCCTGTCCGATGCAGGTGTCGACGATGAAGCTTCGTTTGAGCAATCCACCTGTCAGGACGAAACCTTATCATATGTTGCAGCCAACAAGGTTCTGTTCGATCAAATGATATTCAATAACGTTACATTCCAGCACGTCTCCCTCCACCACGCCGAACTTACAGATATCGTGTTCAATCATTGCGACTTATCCAACGTGGATCTCAGCGAGGCTATCATGTACCGTGTGCAATTCAATCATTGCAAAATTCTAGGGCTCGACCTAACGGCAGCCACCATCCGTAATGTGCTGTTTGATCACTGCACAGGGGATTACGCCACGCTTCGCTTTGCTAACATGAAGCAGGTTTCCTTTCAATCCACCTCCCTTGTAAAATCGGACTTTTACCATTCTGAATTAAGCAAAGTGGAGTTTCTGGATTGTCAGATCGATCAATCGCAATTCTCCGGCACGAAGCTGGCAGGGATTGATTTAAGCCGTACGGACTTCCATAACATAGGCGTTACGCTGGAGGATCTGCAGGGATGCATCATTTCGCCGCATCAGGCCATTCCTTTAACCAAAATATTCGGTCTTGTCGTAAAGGAATAACAGCGCGTTATGCTCGCAGGCGGGATGTAGATTGTCAGCCCAGCTGCCCGCCCGCAGCGATCGGGATGACCAGAAGGAAAATGCTGCACCAAGGTGCCTAACTTGGAGGAACAGTTTGTTTTGATTCCGATGGGGACTGCCGGGGAAATCCGCGAGAGCTCTTTATACTTAACAACGGATCAAGCATGTCCCGGTCCACGCATCGTTTTGAATAGGCAGCCGTCCGGACGATAAAGCGGCTTGCCCCGGAGGTCTTATGACCTTTCGGAGCAAGCCGCTTTTTGAATGTCACTCTATTCTCAATCCAGTATGTACTTCTGCAAATCCAGCGGCAGCGGTGCCGGGACGTCGCAGGAGCTGGCCATCTCATACCGTTTGCCTTCATCGGATGCATCATGGAATCCCCACATGGCTTCAAGCACATGATAGGCCAACTCTCCGCTGGCACGATGAGGTCTTCCGCTCCGAATGGCATAAGCCATATCGGCCGGACCGATGCCTCTCGTATTCTCGTGATATCCAGGAAGCAGCGGTTCTTCCGTCCAATCGCTTTCACCGGTCAATCGATATTTCACGGATCCGCCAAACCCGTTCGGATCCGGCACCAGGATCGTGCCCTCCGTACCGTAAATCTCAATATTCGGAAGCGTGCTGCCGCCAAATGCATCGAAACTCGTAATCAGCGTGCCAATGGCGCCGTTATGAAACTCCATGAGTCCAGCCACGTGGGTAGGAACATCCACCGGAATCTTCTGTCCGTGCTTCTTCTCGCTCGTAATGGTCCGCTCTGTAAGCGCCGCTCCGGTCATGCCGCTAATGCTGAGGATAGGTCCCAGCAGTTGGACCAACGCTGTCAGGTAGTAGGGTCCCATATCAAACATCGGACCGCCACCGGCAGCGTAGTAAAATTCAGGATCGGGATGCCAGTGCTCATGCCCGCGGCTCATCATGAACGCGGTCGCTGCAATCGGGGTGCCAATCCGGCCGTCCTGAATCAGCTTCAAAGCCGTCTGGATGCCGGATCCAAGAAATGTCTCGGGTGCGCATCCTACCCGGAGCCCCTTGGCCTCGGCAAGGTCCAGAACCGCCTTGCCCTCTTCACGGGTAACACCCAGCGGCTTCTCAACGTACACATGCTTGCCGGCTTGAAGCGCATCCAGCATAATCTTCGCATGGAGTGCAGGAATCGTCAGGTTTATCACCAGCTCAATCTCCGGATCGGCAAGCAATTCTTCGGTGGTGTACACATTCGGGATGTTGTACTTGGCTGCCTGCTCCTCGGCACGGGCACGATCGATATCCGCGCAAGCTGTCAGCTCCAGAATGTCAAACTTATGGCAATTTTCCATATAAATGCCGCTGATTTTTCCGCAGCCAATAATGCCAACCTTTACTTTCTTCATGATCCAAGTCTCCTCCTGCCGCTTATTGGCTGTCTCCCATGCCTGTGTATCCTTGACCTTCCGTAAACAAACTCATATCCGAGCCAGAGTACAACGATTTGCCCTCTGCAGCCCACAGCAAACCTCTGCGCATCATTTCCTTCACCTGAGGCATGTCGACGATATCCGCATGATGACCGAGCGAATTATAATATACGCGTCCGTATCCCCAGCGTTTGGTCCACGCCACCGGCATGTCAACCGCTTTGTTCAGGAGATGCGGTCCTGCCGCAACCGGAAAACGGGTGGTTGCCAGTACCTCGACTGCCGGGTCCACATGCAGATAATACTGCTCGGACGCCACGGTGAAATCCTCCATCCCTTCCACCAGCGGACTGGAGCTGGATTTAATCTCTACCCGGTAGTTCACACCATCATTTCCCGGATGCGCAACCCAATTGCCCCCGGTCATGAACTGCCAATCCACGTTGCTGCGGAATGAATCGCACATTCCCCCATGACAGCCCGCCAAACCGGTTCCCTGCTGCACGGCAAGCGATACGTTCTCCACCTGCTCCTTCGATATTTCGCCCATCGTCCATACCGGCACGATCAGATCCAGTGCCTGCAGCTTATTTGCATCATTCAATGCATCAAGCGTATCCGATACCTCAACCTCATATTGTTCCTGACGCAGCAATTCAGCGAAAATACCGGCCACCTGCTCGGGTTCATGTCCGTCCCAGCCGCCCCATACGATTAAAGCCTTTTTCATGCGTAGCACTCCCTTTTATGTGTCCGACCAGGTCGGTCGAATGAGTTAATTACATTTCTGATAGTTGAACCCAGCGACGCTCCTCAATGGATTTATCCACGGCTTCCAGCACGGCCTGACACTTCACCCCGTCGTAGAAACTCGGCACGGGCTGTCTGCCTTCCGATATGGCGCTGGACAGCTCCAGAATTTCATGCGTAAACGTGTGCTCGAAACCAATCGTATGTCCGGGCGGCCACCACGCTTCCATATAATCATGTACAGGATCGGTTGCCAGCACGCGGCGGAAGCCCTGCACATCCTCATCGTCAGAGGTGAAATAAACCTCCAGCTCATTCATCCGTTCAAAATCAAATTTGACGCTGCCAAGGCTGCCATTGATCTCAAAAGAATTGGTGCTCCGGTGTCCTGCCGCAAAGCGCGTCGCCTCAAAGCTGCCCAGTGCCCCGTTCTCAAAGCGGGTCATGAACAGCGTCGCATCGTCCACCGTCACCTTTCCTTTGGGTCCTCCATCACTTCCTTTTGCACTTAGCCCTGTCATTTCACTGGCAATCGGACGCTCCTTGATAAAGGTCTCGCTCATCCCGATCACTTCCTGCATATCGCCAACCAGATAATGTGCAAGGTCGATCAGGTGGGCGCCGAGATCCCCGTGTGAACCCGATCCGGCGACTTCCTTCTGCAGCCGCCATACAAGCGGAAACTGCGGATCCATAATCCAATCCTGAAGAAACCAAGCGCGGAAATGATAGATCTGGCCCAATCTCCCGCTGTCCACCAGCTTCTTGGCCAGCCTTACCGCCGGCGAGAACCTGTAGTTAAACCCGACCATGTGGGTCACGCCTGCATCTTCCGCTGCCTGCAGCATCTCTCTGGCATCCGCCAGCGTCAACGCAAGCGGCTTCTCGCAGAATATATGCTTGCCTGCCTTGGCGGCAGCAATGGCAATCTCCTTATGAGCATCGCTTGGAGCATTGATATCGATCAGATCAATATCATCCCGGTTCACAAGCTCCTTCCAATCGGTAACGCTTTCACGCCAGCCCAGCTGATCCGCCGCTTCTTGCACTGCCGATACATTGCGCCCGCAAATCGCTACCATCTCTGGCTTCAACGCCTCCGGGAAGAACATCGGGAGGCTCCGGTATGCATTACTGTGGGCTTTGCCCATAAATTTATATCCGATCATGCCGACACGTAATTGTTTCATCTTTCATTCCTCCTTGAATAAGGGTTCATTAATTTCGATGAAGCGAAGATGCACGAATGACAAGACGGGTGGACAGCTGACGATGAAGTACCGTGTTCATCTCGCTCTCACCCTCGGACTCGGAGGCGTCCAGCCTATGAAGAACATGTTCCGCTGCAAGACATCCCAGTTCGTAGAAGGGAACTCTGACGCTGGTAAGCGGCGGGGTACAGAGTTCCGCAGCTTCCGAGTCATCGTAACCGACAAAGGCAGGCATTCGTTCTTCAGAAATTCCGAGCGCGCGCAAGCCCTGCTGAAGACCAATCGCCATTCGATCATTGGCTGCAAAAACCGCCTCGATTCGGTCCAGCTGCCTTGCAATCAGCTCAGCTGCGGTATAACCGCTCTTGCGGCTGAAATTGCCTTCGAACAGCAGCGACTCATCCAGCGCGATCCCCGCTTCATTCAGCGCTTGAGCATACCCCTTCAACCGGTCGCGACTGTTGGAATACTGGGACGGTCCGTTGAGAAACGCAATCTTCCGAAATCCCTGCTCGGTCAAGTGGCGAACGGCTTGATAGCTGCCATCCACATGATCGGCATCCATGACATGAAATGCCTCGCCTTCAAAGTATTGATTAATCAGGCAATACGGATGATTTCCCTCGCTCAGCTGTTGAATGGCTTGCCGCTCTCCCCCATCATCCCTGGCACCAAGAATGATGCAGGCATCCACCTTCTGGGTGCGGAACAGATTCATGTAATCCATCGAACCGCCCGGCTCACGGAACAGCATCAACAGATCATATTTGCTCTCCAGCGCCTTGCTGCCAATACCGCTTAATATTTCGGAGAAATAATAAGCGGAGAATATGCGGGCTTTCGGCAAATAGGGCATCACAACCCCAAGGTTGCCGCTCCGGCGGCGGGCAAAACTTCTGGCAAGCGCACTCGGGATATAACCGAGCCGATCCGCAGCTTCCAGCACACGCAGCCGGGTCTCCTCCTTGATCGGTCCGACTCCGTTCAGAACCCGGGATACCGTGGCTTCCGACACGCCCGCAAGCTGTGCTACCTCTTTACGACTAGCAATAATAATCATGCCTCCCGCAATTTATGTACGCGCGTACATTTTCTCATGGAGCTGCACGGTTGTCAACTGCTTCACGACAATTCGTCCATGGTCTAGCGGTTTCCTTCAGGACAATCCCTCTGCCGCTCAGACGAGCCTCATCAAACACCTCGAATCATTCACAATTTGATGTATAATAGGAAAATTGATATTAAACTTACAACGAAAGAAGAGACACATATGAGTATTTTCATCACGATGTTATTCCTGGGAGGTCTTCTCGGATTTGTAGGTGCTGGTGGATCCGGATTCATCATTGCACTTCTGGTCACTGTATTTCATATTCCTGTACATACGGCGCTGGGCACATCCATTGCCGCCATGGTATTCACCATGATATCGGGTTCTGTCAGCCATCTAAGAGAGAAAAATGCGATACTATCAACAGGACTTGCCGTCGGATTGTTCGGCGCCATGGGTGCTTATGCAGGCAGCTTTGCCGCTCGCCTGATTCCGGAGGACCGGCTTGTCTTATGTACAGCCATCATGCTGTTTCTATCCGGCCTGCTGATTATGCTGCGGACGCGCATGCAGTTTACGCCGAAGCCCATGCTGACCTCCATTCGCTCCTCGAGATTTTGGATGATGGCACTGATCTCCGGTTTGATAACTGGAGGCATGTCGGGTGTGTTCGGTATCGGTTCAACTCCGTTCATCCAGCTTGCGCTTATGGTTCTGTTCAATATGCCAATAACGCTGGCTGTAGGTACAACCATGATGGTTATTATGCCGATTGCGCTCTTCGGGGGCATCGGTTATTTTCAAGCAGGGTACATAGATTGGCAGCTGTTGCTGCAAGTGGTTGCAGGTACGATGATCGGATCGTACATCGGAGCAAAGTATACAAGCAAGGCACCCAGAACGCTGCTGCGATTCTCCATGATTCTCATGCCGATACTGGGAGGGATCATCATGCTGCTTCGCTAATCGTCCAGGCTCCCTGAATCAAGATTGTTCTTGCGCCCCTTTAACAGATATGCAATAATCTTCAGCAGAAATTTATTAAATCAGTTTAAAAAGTCAGGAGAGGCGTGATCATTACGCGAGAAAAAGCTTTGTCGACGCCGCAATCCATGAGACACACTGTTCGGCGCGCACTGCGCTCCTCGCTGCTGGAACTGGGCAGTGGAACCAAGGCAGAGCTTAGCGACAAACTCGGCATCAGTTTCCCGACGGTTGGCAAAGTGCTGGAACAGATGAAGCAAGAAGGGGGAAGTCACCCTGCTTGGACTGGATGAATCGAGTGGCGGCAGGCGTGCGAATCGTTATGCTTTTAATCCGGATTACATGCTGGGTCTCGCTGTTTATTACGAGAAGGAGCAGAGCGTATATACCCTTTTCAACTGGAACGGCGACCTTATAGAGCGGTGATCTCCTCCCCTCCACCCTGATCTCGATTAAAGAACGGGCTTCCACTTACGTACCGGAACCGCATTTGCCTGAGATGCAACTTCGCGACTGGGAACAAGACTATATAGCCGGCTTACAGCGGCTTGCTCTGGATATGATGATATCTGATACTCGTGCAGTGTAAAATTCAACGATGATGATTGGGGAATAACCGTGAATACTGACCTTCAAACGAAAGCAAAACCGAAATTCAGCAAGGATTACACCCTCCATTTGGCAACCATATTTCTCGGCTTTATCATTTTCGGGATATCGGAAAATATTAAAGGACCCGCCATACCCAGAATTCAATTCGATTTTCGTCTGGACGAAATGCAGATCGGCACATTGCTGTCGCTGAATGCACTCGGATATTTGATCGCTTGCTCCTTCACTGCCCTGTTAACCCGCAAGATCGGGATCAAATGGGTCAGCATGGCTGCCTTTGGATCAATGGCGATTTCCGGCGTGTTTATTTTTCTGTCACACAGCTACCCGATGTTTACCGCATCCTACTTCTTAATGTACATAGGAAACGGCATGCTCGAGATTGGACTTGCGATCTTGGCAGCCCGGATTTTTGTGCGAAATACCGGTACGATGATGAACCTGTCCCATTTCTTCTACGGGATTAGTTCAACGGTGGCACCGATGATTGCATCCGGCTTAATGACCGTAACCGTATGGAATCACACGCTGGACTGGCGGGGAATGTACCTGGCTATGCTTATGTTATCCGTACTGCCGATGATCCCGGCATTGATGAGCAAATTTCCCGGGGATGACCTGTCCGAGACGGAACGCGTTCCACTGAAACAATTGGTCAGAGATCCTGCCCTGTGGCTTGTTGTCATGATCCTTTCCTTCGGTGTTGTCTCGGAGATGGCCGTCGGGGGGTGGCTCGTCAACTTTCTTGAAAAATCGTACAATTGGGAGCCAACCGCAGCGGCTTCAATGTTATCCGCGTTCTTTCTCTGTTTCTCGGCTGCGCGTCTGCTGCTGGGCCCGATCACGGACCGGATTGGTTTCACTCTATCGATTATCATTCTGTCTGCTCTGACCGGAGTATGTACCTTTATCGCGATCTTTGGTGGGGAATCCTACGCCTTCCTCTTCGCGGCAGCCGGTATCGGAATCGCTCCGATTTATCCGACAGTTATGGCTTTGATTGCCAAAAGATATCCAAGAGAAAGCGATACCGCCATCACGTTTATCGTCACCATGATGGGGATTGGCAGCGTCATTGGCAATTACGCAATCGGTGCCATTACGAACGGGTTCAAACAGATGTATGGCAGCGAAACGGAGCTGGGTCTGCTGAGAGGACTCCAAGCCGGCTATGGCTTCATCGGATTATGCGCGGTGCTGTGCTCACTGTTCGGTATCGTCTTGTATCGCTATTTAAGGGTTCGCAAGCAATTGATCTAATTACGCAGCTTTAGAAGACAAAAGGGAGCCAGCCCGAAAATCGATTCGGGCGGCTCCCTTTTCCTTTTCTCAGCCCAGATCGGGCTTATCAACAAGATGGACGCTCGCATCGCCGGAATGATGCAGTTCAAATACCGTGATTGCATTGCGACCCTGCTTCAGCAGCGGTCCAGGCACATAAAGTGTTGCCTGCGGCCCTTCCTTCCAATAGCGTCCCAGATTGAAGCCATTGATCCATACTACGCCTTTTCCCCATCCATCCAGACGGATGAACGTATCGCCGATTTCATCCACTGTGAATTCGCCGGTATAGAAGGTAGGCCGATCCTGCTGATCCAATGCACCTTCCAGCGCTTGGAGCGATGCCGTATTCGGATTCTCTAACGGCAGCGGATAGATGCTCCAGTCGAACAGGAACTGGTTGTTCATTCGAACTCCCTCCGTGATGCCCTTATAGTCCTTCAGTTTCGGACCATAGTTAACCCGCCCCATATTCTCGACAACAATCTCCAGCTTCGCCCCGGCTGCCGGAATATCGAGCTGCAAGGCTTGAGGATTCCAGCGCTCAACGGTACCCTGATAAATACCATTCAAGAATACCTGAGCCCGGTCATGCACCTCTTGCAGATGCAAGAATTCACCCTGACGTGGACCCGAAACCACCGTTGAATACACAATGAACCCATAACTTTGACCCAACAACTCCATAGGAACAGGCGTTGTGCGTTTCACCTGCTCCGACAGTACCGGCAACTGCTCCAGTAAGTCGGCAGAATGCGTCATGCGAACAGAGCCATAACTTTTCTTCACCGAAGGCTGAGGCAGATTGGGCAGATCCGCAATCTCAAGCCCCTGATGCTTAACAATCGCACTGCGAACGGCCTCATATTTAGCGGTTGCATCCCCGCATTCCGAGAGAGGAGCATCATAATCATAGCTGGTGACTGTCGGTTCATACTTTTCTTGATCATTCGCTCCGTTGTAGAATCCGAAATTCGTTCCGCCATGAAACATGTAAAAATTCACGGATGCATTCAGGCGAAGCATCTCCTCGAATACCTGGGCAACCTCCTCGGAGCTCCGTGTATGATGCGGTTTCAGCCAATGATCAAACCATCCGTTCCAGTATTCCATGCACATAAGAGGATCTTCTGTCCGGTACTCTCGCAGTTTAGCGAAGGCTTCCCCGGGTCTGGATCCGAAATTGACGGTTGCAAGCACGTCCGGTACGGTTCCCCCCTGCAGCATGCCATCCGTTGGACCATCTGAAGTGAACAGCAATACATCCACGCCACGCGCGGACAAGCCGTCTTTTAAATATTCCAGATAGGCCGTATCATTTCCATAACTGCCGTACTCATTCTCAATCTGAATCGCAATCACCGGACCTCCCTTGGAGGTCAGCAGCGGAACTATTCGTGGAATCAGTTCATCGTAATAGTGGTCAACCTTCTCCAAATAGACGGGGTCCATACATCGCAGATGAATATCCGGATACTGCAGCAGCCAGGCAGGAAGCCCGCCGAATTCCCATTCTGCACATATATAAGGACTTGGCCGCAGGATCACGTGCAGCCCCAGATGACCGGCTTTTTGGACAAATCCTTCCAAGTCAGCTATGCCATCAAACGTAAATTGCCCTTCCTTGGGCTCATGCAAATTCCACGGAATATAGGTCTCCACGGTGTTGAACCCACACGCTTTAAGCTTCATCAACCGGTCTTCCCAATATTCCGGAACGATACGAAAATAGTGAACAGCACCTGACAGAATCTGAATCGGTTCATCCCCTAACACGAACTGTTGATTTATCGCTTTCAATTGAGGCTGCATCTTATATTCCCTCCATGATTCATATCATTTCAATTTCACCACACACTGATATCATCTATCAAAAGCGCTTTCTGCTCAATCTCCAAATGGATCATTCTCTATACCTTTTGTGTCAAATTCTCACGATGTCATGAACTTAATATGATAAAATAGAGGGCATACATATTAGAGTGAAAGATGCTAAAAAAGGAGCACGCTGCTATGGATATTACATTCCGCTTTCCCAATATCATTCACACGCTTCAGGTAACCGGATGCCATTTTGATATCCAGCCACCTGGCTGGAGTTATCCGAGGCATCATCATCACCTATTCGAGCTGCTGTACTGTCTGGAAGGCGAGGTCTTGCAGGAAATTCACCGGGAATCCATTACGCTTCGGCAAGGGGAATGGCTTCTGATCAAATCCGGGGTACCCCATCAAACCTCTAATCTATCCAATAAGCAGTATGGATACTTCAATGTTCATTTTGATCTCGATGATACGGAAATTCGGAGCTCATTATCCGCTGCCCCTTACCGCCATATTCGCCAGCATGAAAGCGAGCGCAGCAAACTGAACGCATACGTCCATGAGCTGGAGGAGATCGTTCGGCGCAGTCAGCCGCCAGCTCATTCGCTTCATCCGGAGAACCCGAAAGCCGAATACAATCTCACCTTTGAAGACAGGCTGCTGCTCCAATCCTATACCCTGCTTATCATTCATGATGTGCTCTCTCTCCTGAAGATGCAGGAAACACTCAAGCCACGACATTCCTTACCGGCGGCAGCGGGCGCTCACAAACCGTCTTCCTTGCTTGCAGCCGATGCGGCTCATGCCATTGAAGAGAAACTATCCTCGGGGCTCACCGAGGAGATATCTATCGCGGCGGTGTCCAAAGAGCTTAATTTAAGCCGCAGCCAATGCAGCAAATTGTTTCGCCAAGTCTATGGAATATCGCCAAGACAATATATCAGCCGTCAAAAGCTCAGCTTGGCCAAAGAGCTGCTTATCACGACCCATCTGCCGATGACCGCGATCGCCGACAAACTCGGGTTTCGCTCCGCCAGCCACTTTTCAAGGCAATTCCGCCGCTGGACCGGACAGTCGCCGACTGAATACCGGCCCAGACACTAAATTGTAAAATCCGATTATTTTTAGTTAGTTACTTGACATTCAATAGCATTATTGAGTATGATACAACTTGAGTTTCAACTATATAAAAGTTAGTTGATAACATTTCAAAACAAAGATAAGGAGTTGTTACATTTCATGCGTAGTTATTCTTCTACGGGCACATTCATTATTCGGGTTATACTGGGGGTCATCTTTTTGGCTCACGGTTTGGATAAGTTCCAGAGCGGCATCGGAAATATCGAAGGATTCTTCGCAAGTTTGGGTATCCCTGCATTTATGGCTACCGTTGTCGCCATTATCGAAATTGTTGGTGGCATTGCGCTGATTATCGGTTTGGGAACGAGAATTGCTTCCCTAGTTCTGGGTGTCGTACTAATCGTCGCTATTTTTCAGGCCAAGCTGGGCATGGGCTTCCTGGGTGGCTATGAACTGGATATAGCGCTGCTCGCAATGGCTGTCCATCTTGCCCTTAGCGGCAGCAGCCTGCTCTCAGTTGATTCATTGTTTAGCAAGAAGAACAAAGCCTAAAGTAAACGCAAAGATTTGCCGGTGATCCGAAGCGACGACCTCATGAAAGAAAAACGTCTATCGACGTACTCTCAAAGAAGACAGACCGCATTTAGCGGTAGTTTTTCTTGTGATATCATGCAGCAGATCCTCCGAAGTTTATACTTTCTGATATCTAAGAAAGAGCCGTACCTGACGATCAGTCTTCCATGACCCTGATCCAGATCCGCTTGCTGAAAATCTACTGTAGCCTTCCAATTTTTCACCTTGTCGGCCCCCGTGCATTCTAATGAGTCTCTATCGCTTCACTTGCGTTAGCTTGCCCCTCCTTCACTGACAATGCGACAAGCGATAGTCCAGTGAACAGGTAGCACCCCTCTGGTATATAATTTTATTTAGGTTAATTTAAAAGGATGCTTTGTTATGTCTAGTCCAAAATTGACCGGTTCACATTCTACATTAATTTTCTATAAAGGGGTGACATTTAAAAATGATTGTAAATGTTAATGTTTTAACTTTAATGATATTATAGCGGCATTACTGAGCGCGCAAGACGGAGATGTATTCAATTTTTTTATATAAAACGACATCAATTTCAGCAGCGTTGTTATGATACAACAAAATATCACAATTAACCTGATAAATAGCAGCGGCAATAATAGTGTTACACTTGCGATTACAAATGGAGGAAGTTTTCGTCACTTTTCAACGTTAACAAACGGCAGTTTAACCGGAGTGTCGATGACCATAGGTGTTGGTATCATCCTTGATGGCGGAGGAACAGGCGGCGGCATTTTTATTTTCGGCTCCGGTTGTTCCCTAACGCTTGACGGCTGCATAATTACCAATTGCAGGAACAGTGGCAACGGTGGCGGCCTCCTGGTTCAGGGCAATATCAGTAGAAGCAGTCTGATCATGAACGCCGCGCTCATAGAAAACTGCCAAGCCGGTAGTGGTGGTGGCGTGTTTGCCGCGGGCTGTGACATCGAGATGAACGGTGGGGAAATAACAGGCAACCGTGCGAACAACAGCGGTGGCGGTATTACCACAATAGCGGGAGGGACCAGGCTCGGTTGCACCCTTACCATTAACGGAGGGAAAATCATCGCTAATTCTACCGTGTTGGCTTTCGGTGACGCAGGAGGTACAAACGCGTTTGACACCATCGTTACAATTCAAAACAGTGAAATAAGCAACAATACGGCGGACAACAATGGCGGCGGCATAATTGCTAATAACATCGCATTCATGGACGGCGGCGCTATCATCGCCAATGGCTCGCTCGTTTCGATTGCCGGCGCTGAAATCATAAATAATACCGCGGCTGGGGACGGCGGAAGTATATTTATTGATATGCTCGCCAATTTAACGGTATTTGCCTCCGTTATATTCAGTGGAAACACCGCGCAGAGATTATTGTCTTTTCTAAATGTTTTTAACAATTACGACATTGGTGTCGGGATGAAGTAAAACAGCGGCGGTACCTCCGAAAGCAGCGTCATTAACGCGTATTCGAATGGTACCGCGACTGGAACCCCTCTCTATCTCCTACTAGTTATTTATGCAGTTTGCTTGACGGGGTGCAGTTCAACTTACAGCCCCCCTGCTAGTATATGACTCCATTTATCGGCACCAACATCCGCTTCCCGTCTTTGAATGCCACAAGCTCCTTATAACCCATACGTTCAGCATCCGCTTTGGCCTGATCCAACAGCATCCCGATATCATCCGGAAAATGCGCGTCCGAGGACAAAGTAAGCGGAACCTTATATTCAGCGAGCACGGAGAGAAATAACGGACTCGGGCAGCTCTCCCCGATCGGATAACGGTAAGCAAGTCCCGTATTGATCTCGGTAATGACCCCGCTCTGTACCATTTCCTTCGCCAGCATTCGGTAATAAGGAAGCAACTCCTTCTCGTCAACTGGCCGGAATCCGAATACCTTGAGGTTGTCCGGATGGGCGATAATATGAAACAGCCCCGACACGCAGGCCTGCCTTAACAGCTCGTAATAGTGCTTATAGGTCTGAACCGGATCTCTCCCCTCAAATTTGCTCTTGGTCTCAGGATTGTCAAATCCCCATCCATCCAAAAAATGAACGGACCCAATGACGTAATCCCACTCGGACCCTGCGAGAATTTCCCTCAGCTCCTGTTCTCCACCTGGAAAAAAATCGGCTTCGATTCCCAGGGCAAGATCCGGTCTGGAGGCCTTTGCCTCTGTTACGAAGCGGACAAAATCGGAAAGCGAAGCCACGCATACCTGATCCAGCCACGCTTGCTGCATTCTCCCGACAGGGGTATCGTCCAGCAGCATATGCCTCTCATAATACGGCCGACATTCCCGAAAACGGTATAAATGATCTACCACGCCAAACTGTCCGATCCCTCTTTTGCGCCCTGTATTCAAATAGCGGTCCAGCCATTCCTCACTATAGCAGCCCTGCTGTATTCTGCGTGACAGGAGCTTTGCCATTTCCTCCCCATACTGCAGTGTATGATGGCCTAATGATGCCTCCCGTTCAGGCTCTGAAGAGGCAAGCGCCTGCAAAGTACGGGATAACCAGCGCAGCGAATAAGGGCCTTCCTCCAGATGAAAATGCATATCTACCTTCATAAGTCATATCCCCCTTGATCTAATCCCACGCCAGCATCGCTTCCGAAGGTTTGATTCCTAAATAATGGCACATCAACGGTGCCAAATGCAGCTGCGATATTGCCCCTGTCTGATCCGGCATCAAGGAAGGTGAAGGCAACTCGCCAAACACATAGAGCGGAACATTCCGTTCTTCAGGCTCGGTTCCTCCATGATGACCCATCGCATTCATCCCGTGATCGGACGTGACCACCACATGATATCCCTGTAATCTCCACGCAGGAACCAAGGTCGCCAATATGCCGTCTACAACACGTACAGAACCGGCATATTCCTTGCTTTCACCCCCATGCTTATGGCCCATGTCGTCGATATTCATAGAATGAATATATAAAAAATGCGGATCGTACGTCGATCTCAAATGCTCGGCATCTATAAACAGATGGCTGTCAGGATAGTAATCCTCGAAATAGAACAGCCCATACTGGATCAGCCTGCTGACATCATGCTGATGGCGGTCTGCGACAGGGTTAAATGGAGCGCTGTTATAAAGCTCGCTTACCCAATGATACGCGGCCGCAGCAGTCCTTAGTCCGGCCTCGCGTGCGAGATGGAACACACTCTGTTCATGACTCAACCTCGCAATATGGTTCGCCGTGATCCCGTTTCTCGCCACGTGCGTGCCGGTCAGCAGCACTTCGTACAGCGGACGCGAGAGACTCGGCAGCTGGGATTGTACCCGGTAGCAGTTCGCCTCGCCCTGCTCAACAAGATGCTCCATATATCCCAAATACTTGCGGGCGGCATCGTATCTTAATCCATCCAGTACAACTACGATAAGCTTGGCTTCTCCTTGCAACATCCTTAATCCCCTCTTTTCGTGGCTTCAATCCAATGGATACGGTGGCTTCTAAGCCCTTGCAACCATTCCTTAGGCGGAGCAGTATCGCTAACAATGGTATGAACCCTGTGCATCGGCACAATTTCGATGAATCCTTCTTTATCCAGCTTGGAGCCGTCGGCCAATACGATGGTCTGGGAAGCTGCATCTATCATCCTGCGCGACATCCCGGTCTCGTTCGGATCATAGTCGCTGATGCCCCGTTCCAAGGACATGCCTCCAACAGAGATAAACGCCTTATCTACACGGAATTGGGAGAGGACGTGCTCTCCAAGCGTACCGGACATGGATTGCTGCTCCGGATTCAATTCACCTCCGACTACAAAAATCTTCCCTGAGAATCTCCCGCTGTTCAAAGATTCCATTAAATGATAAGCGACGGCAAGCGAATTGGTCAGAATCGTCAGACGCTCTCGTCCATGTATCGCCTTAGCCAGCTCAAGCGTCGTCGTCCCTACGTCGACCGCAATGGTATCACCGGATTCAATTAATTCCGCAGCCATGCGACCAATCCGCTCCTTCTCTTCCGCATTCACCATTTGGCGTTGTAAATAGGGAGGCTCGAAGCTGGTCATTTTCGTCAAAACCGCTCCCCCGTATACCCGCTTGGCTAAGCCTTCCTTTTCCAGCAGCACAAGGTCACGCCGAACCGTCTCCTCTGAAACCGTAAAATAGGCCGACAAATCAGGAACCTTTACCTGACCCTGCTGCTTCAATTGCTCGATAATCACTCTCTTACGTTGTTCAGATGAAATGGACAATTATTTTATACTCCTTCCTTCTCTAGCTGCAACAGTTGAGAACGATCCAAGGCAAGATTCACAAGGCTCTGCTCTCGAATTCTCAAGGATCGGCCATCATTAAGCGCATCTACGATTAACCTTACGCCGGCGGCATCAATGGTATAACGAATAATATTGCCCAGAATGGATATCGAATGGACAGTACCCTCAACGATTTGCTTATCTTCACGCGATGCTTCACTCAATGTGTCCGCACCCACCAATAGTAACGCCTCAGGCCGAATGGCGAAGCTATCCCCATCACCATTCGCCTTACCGAATAATTGCAGTACCTCGGGACGAGTCAACACGTTATAGCTTCCCATGAACTGCGCGACAAACTCTGTGCGTGGAGTTGTATACAGTTCTTCCGGAGTACCCTGTTGAACGATGCTTCCCTTATTCATCAGGCATACCCGATCGGATAAAGTTAACGCCTCCTCCTGATCATGAGTCACGAAGATCGTTGTTATATTGAATTTCTTCTGAATCTCACGAATTTCCGACCGCAGGTTTTTTCGGATTTTCGCATCCAGAGCACTAAGGGGCTCATCCAACAGGAGAACCTTAGGCTTAACTGCAAGTGAACGGGCAAGCGCGACGCGCTGCTGTTGACCTCCCGACAGCTGCTGGGGATAAGCATCCCGTTTTTCTCCAAGATCAATAAGCTCCAACAATTCAGCAGATCTTTTTCGTCTGGCTTCCTTGGAAGCTCCTCTCATTTTCATCCCGTACTCTATATTTTCGCTGACCGACAAATTCGGAAACAGAGCATAGGATTGGAATACCATGCCGATCTCACGGCTCCGGGGCGGCAGGTTCACGATGTCCTTACTATCAAGGAAAATATGTCCGCCATCGAGGTCCGTCAGGCCGGCAATGCAGCGCAGCAGCGTACTTTTTCCACAGCCGGATGGACCGAGCAGCGTAACGAGTTCTCCCTCACGAATATCCAAATTCACATTATTAAGCACCGGAGTATCCCCGAATTGTTTGCGGATGCTTTCAAGCCTCAAATATGGTTTCATCCTGATATCCCCTTGTTCACTTTTTTGCCCAGCTTCATTAGGATCATAGACAGCACCAGAATAAACAAAAAGTAGGAAATCGCAATGGCACTGGCCAAATGCCCGTTTTCGTTGACCCTTTGATACAGATAAACCTGGATGGTCTGAATATGCCCGCCAACCAACATGTTCGTTAGAACGAATTCACCAAATAATACGGAGAACGATAACAATGTAGAAGTAACGATCCCTGGCCAAATATTGGGCATAATTACGGTTATGAAAGCTTTCAATCGACTGGCGCCTAGCATCTCAGCCGAGTTAACCAGTTCAACCGCAGACACAGTTAATAGACTGTTACGAATCCCTTGATACATGTAAGGCAAAATAATAATGAAATACGCACCGATCAAAATATACGCTGTGCCTGCAATAGGGATCGGCCCCGAGGAATAGGCCCGAATCAACCCTACCGCTGCAACGACGCCGGGCACGGCATAAGGTAGGACAACAACTCCCTTCATGAACGACTCCAGCTTGGGCAGATAAACGGTAATAATAAACACGGCTGGCAGCATAACGGCGAGGCTCAGCGCCACACTAATGATGCAGAGATATAGCGAGGTCCATAGGGCTTCCATAAACCTAACATCCTGAAGCATCTCCTTGAACCAGGACAGCGTCCAGCTCTCCGGCAGGATCGTTGCCTGCCATTCCTTCGCGAACGCATAAATCAACGTAGCAAGCAAGGGAAGCAGCAAATAAACCATCAAGAGGAGCATTAGTGATCGATGGCCCCAGCTTGCCTTCTTTCTATGGGTTTCCATTACAGTTCCTCCTTCACTGCCGAGGACTTAAGCTTGGGAAATATCCGCAGGCTCCTGGTGTTCTTTGTTGTAAATCCGGATTGAAGCATCTTTGAACGCTGTGTCATTTTATGATTAAGATACACTGCCAGCAGCGTCGATAAAGCCAGTATAACCGCGAGTGCATTGCCGAGCTGCGGCTCATTGACCACATCCCCCGCGACCAATGATCCTATCCGAACTGCAAGTAAATTGTAATTGCCTCCAACCAAGGCATAGGCTGTTGCGTATGCCCCCATCCCGTTAGCGAACAAAATTCCCAACGTACCGAAAACAGCAGGCGTCAAAATAGGCAGCCCGATCGTTCTCCAAAACTGCCATTTGCTTGCGCCTAACAGGGAAGCCGCTTCCTTCCACTGTTCCCGGATCCCGTAAAAGGAAGGGTACAGCAGCAATAAAGCAAGAGGTATCTGAAAGTACACATAAACCAGAACAAGTCCTGTCCAGCTATATAAATTGAAATCGGCGAACACGCTCCAGCCCCACTGCTTAAAGAGCAACGTAAACACCCCATTGCTGCCAAGCAGAATAATATAAGCGAACGCAAGCGGAACACCAGCAAAATTCGATGTCATATTAGACAGCATCAACAACCGATCCCGCATCTTTGGCGAGAATCGCGTAATCGAATAAGCGCAAATCAGTCCGGCTGCAATGCCAATCACGCTAGAAAAAATGGAAATCAGCAAACTGTTCTTAATCGCTTTCAAATAAAATTCGCTATGGATAATCCTCGAATAATAATCAAGCGTAAAGCCCGAACCGTTCCCTTGACTAATGCTTCCCGTCACCATCGACAGGATTGGAGCTAACTGAAACAGGACGATCATCACTACAAAAGGGACTAGCCCCAGTAAAAACCATCGATTCCTACGACTCATGCCCTCACTCTCCTTCTTATAAAAAGGGGCGTCGTTCGTCTGAAGACGAAGACGCTCCACCTTTAGGCCTGCTCATTAGTTCATATGAACAAGCACGCGTTCCTGCCAAAGCTGCGGAAGAGTCTTCGCGGTTTCTTCCCATACCTTGTAATCGTTAACCGGCTTCACGTTGGTATAAGCTTCCGCAGGCAAAAGCTTGGCGGCTACCTCTTCAGGAAGCTGTACGCTGTCACGGATCGGTCTCGCATAACCTTTAGCCAGGTTAATCTGGCCTTCGTCGCTCAAAATATGTTCACGGGCAAGCTTGGCGGCATTCGGGTGGGGAGCATATTTGTTGATAATCGTTGCATAACCGCTGACAACACTGCCCTCTTTAGGAATAGCTACGCTGAATTTATCCGCACCCAATTGATCCCTATAGTTGAGAGCGTTAAAGTCCCATAACAGCGTGACTTGAACCTCGCCCTTCTCAATGTTGGCCAGTGAAGCTTCTGCATTGGACAGACGACCCTTCTTCGCAAGCTCTTCGAAGTAAGCTATTCCCGGCTCGATGTTCGATTCATCGCCGCCATAAGCCATTGCTGCCGCCAATACGGCCATTTGCGCTTGTGCTGCCTTCGTTACATCGCCAACAATAATTTTATAGTCGCCGTTCTTGAGATCCTCCCAGCTTTGCGGTGCCGATTGAACAAGCTGTGTGTTCGTAAAGATCGAGATAGAGCCCTGGTAGCCAACGATCCAGTGGCCTTCATTATCCTTAGCCCAGTCCGGAATTTCATCCCAATAGGAGGTTTTATAGGCCTGCGTAACCCCCTTATCAACCGCAACCGGTCCGAAGGCAATACCTACGTCACCGATGTCGGCAGTAGGCTTGTCCTTCTCCGCCTCAAATTTCGCGATTTCCTCTGCACTCGACATGTCCGTATCTGTGTGTGTAAGAGAATATTTGCTCTTCAGATCCTCCCATGTATCCTTCCAGTTCGCCCAAGAATCCGGCATGCCGACGCTTACAACAGAGCCTTCTTCCTTCGCCTTGGCTTCCAGATCGGCTACTGAAATTTCTTCCGCAGCAGGATTAGCGCTCGTATCTCCGCTTGTAGTTGCTTCTTTGCTGTCTGAACCTCCACAAGCAGCCAGCATCAAAACAAATAAGCTTAGAACAAGACCCAATGCTAACTCTTTCTTCAACCAATATTTCATGTTTTTTCGCACTCCCTGTGAATTAATGTGGGTTTATCATATATTTACGTTGTTTTTAACCCTCTTAAAGTATAGAAATTGACCGTTTCCGCGGGATTAACTAAAGTGATTACATTTATTAATTGCCGGTAAAAGAAGCAGGTTTTGTATTAGAAGCATAAAAGGAGTGTTAAAAGAGAAGGCGCCAGGAGTTGAAACCGCAACATTAAACTTAGTCACTTAAGTCAAAATGGCATAAAACAACAATGTTGTGATGACCTCGGTAATAAGAAGTTTTTTTCACTCATTCAAAAAAAAGAAACCCTGAAGGGCATGAAGCCAGTCAGGGTCTTACGGTATTAGGGCTTGTCTCTCTGGATTCCTTTTGATCAATTTTACGCATTAAGCCGAAGCTTGCGCTTCAAACGGGTTGCGAATACTTCCAATAATATTGCAAATAACAGCATAAAATAAGTAATAATACCGACTTCTCTCAGATCGTAATAGAATACGCTCGCCATAAACATATCATATCCGATTCCGCCTGCACCCGCTGCAGCACCCATCGCAACCGCTACGGTAAAATTAATTTCAAATCTTAAAAACGTCCAAGAAAGCAGGTAAGTCATCGATGAAGGGAGCACTGCCTGAAATACGATCTGCCACCAAGTGGCTCCGCTCGCCTTCAATGCTTCGATCACTCCGTCATCCATCTCCTCGAACGATTCGGAGTAAGCTTTGACCAAATATCCGATAGAATGGAAGCTCATACCGATAACTGCTGCTACGCTCCCGAGTCCGGCGGCTACGGCAAAAATCAATACCCATAGCACCGTCGGAACCGCTCGGATGACGGCAATAATACCTCTAATGATATTAGAAGTTGTTTTTGACGCCAAATTCCGGGCGGCAACCAGGGCCAGAAAAAGTGAAATCGCGGCTCCTAACATTGTTGTCAGGATGGCCAGCCCAATCGTTATGAATAGCTTGGAAATTAATTCAACAAAAGTAAAGTGACTAAAATGCGGCTCCAAAAACATCGTTAGAAACGTCTGCCCTGTCAAGACAATGCCATCAAACACATGTATTCCTTTATAATCAAAAGTAAAAAAGCCCAGTAGGGTCACCAACACCAATACAAGCAGCGTCATTCGGATAACCAGCGTTGCCTTGTTGAATGATTTCACCTTGATTTTCGTTTCGGATCGGGTAATCATTACAGGATCACCCTCCTGACGTAATTTGATAACCATTCTATCAAAAGTATCGCGATGACAATGACAACTACGACGAGACTGGCCGCATGGTAATTCAAACTTTTGTAGTACAAATCAAATGCGAAGCCTATGCCCGTTCCGGTGAGGATGCCTACAAGCGTAGCCTGACGTATGTTGGTTTCAATCGCAAACAACACCCAACCAATCATCTGAGGCATGGTAGATGGAACGACCGATTTAAATACGATTGAGAAATATCCTGCACCAGTAGCTTTAAGGGCCTCAACTGGACCGCCGCTTACTTCATCAATGGTTTCCATAAAGGCCCGGGTCAAAAAGCCAAATGATCCGAAAAACAACGCGAAATATCCAGTCATCACATTCTGTCCGAAAGAGAAAAGCAGAATCATTGCCCACGCTGAAAAATCAATGTTACGGAAAACGATTGCAATCCCTCTGCTAATCACTCCGAGAAACACATTGAATCGGGTCGTGTGAGCGCCGAAGATAGCGAACAGGAAAGCAAAAGCTCCTCCTGTCACAGTTGCGGCGACGGATACGAGCAGCGTCTCCCTTATTTTCTGCAAAATGTCAGGGAGCTTCTCGAATGATTCTACATTCGGGTAGAAATTCGTAAAGCCCCAGACAATCGCCTTCGGAATAGAGGTGAAACCCTTAACCGGATCATATTCTGTAATGACGCCAGCCACGAAAGCAATAATAATCAAGAGTCCGAAGTATGCAAGAAAATTCATCCTTTTTCTTAGAAAAAAGTTACCCAGCATTTTCACCTCCGAGGTCAAACAGAAGATCTCCCGTTTCGGAGCCGTAGATATTGTGGATCATATCTGAAGTCATTTCTCTCGGCACTCCGTCATAGATGATTCTTCCCTTGTTTACCCCGATGATTCGATCGGAATATTTTAATGCAACATCCACCTGGTGAAGATTCACGAGTACGGTAATCCCCAGTGTAGTCGATATTGTTTTAAGATAATCCATAATGGTTTTGGACGCGTTCGGGTCCAAAGAAGCAATTGGTTCATCGCAAAGCAAGAGCTTAGGCTCTTGCACCAGTGCCCGGGCAATACCTACGCGCTGCTTCTGACCGCCGCTTAGCTGATCGGCTCTCTTGTAGATTTGGTCCTGCAATCCGAGCATGGCCAATATTTCTACAGCTTTCTTCTTTTCCTCTTCGTTGTACAAACCCAGCATACCGGCCAGTGTCGACTTATAGCCAAGCCTGCCGTGCAGCACATTCTCGATAACGCTGAGTCTGTTTACCAAATTATAATGCTGAAAGATCATGCCGATCGTTCTTCTGACTTGCTTCAACTGCTTTTTACCCAACTTTGTAACGTTCACATTCTGGAACACAACTTCTCCGCTGCTTACCTCTATCATCCGATTGATGCATCGAAGGAGAGTGGATTTCCCCGCTCCCGATGGTCCGATGATGGAAACAAATTCGCCTTCTTGAATGCTGAAGCTGACGTCGGACAAAGCTGTGCTCCCATTGCCATATTTCTTCGATACCCGTCGCACTTCCAATAATGCTTTCATTTGTTTTCCCCTTTGATGCGATTAGTTGGACAATTCTCTGATCGGGTTAAACCATGCGTCATCAACCGGAAGCAGTTTCTCGTCTCCGGATTTCGCGAAAATGCCTGAAAACCCGGAATCCTTCGGAACGAATACTTTCGGATTATTTGTAACTTCGTCAGAAGTCAAAGCCGCGAGCAGTTTGTCCACCGTAGCTTGATCCACGTTGTCTGTATTCACTACGAATGGAGAGTTCAACACCGGAGTAACCGAAATCAGTTCAAACTCTTCTCCCTTGAATGCATTGAACGGTTCTTCAGCATCGTCCTTCACTTTGTAAACGGCTCCCGCTCTGTTCTCCTCGCCGTCTACCCGTTCAACATAGTTATTTACGCATGAATCGCAAAACGCCGCTACATCTGCTTTGCCGTTCAGCAAGTTAACTGCGGAACCTTGATGGGAGTTGCCGTAAAGCACTTCACTGAAAAATTTTCCATTGCCGCCTTCCAGCAGGTCATCGGCTTTCAGTTCTTTATACGGATCCATTTTGCTGAAGTACCCTACGATACCGGACGATGGTACTTTAAAGCCGGAAGTGGAGCTTGTGGACACGAAGGACATTTTCTTGCCGGCAATCGGATCGATTTTAAATCCGTCACCATCCTTGTATTCGTCTTCGTTGCCTTTCTTAACAGCCAGCCAGCTGTAGTAAACAGCATCGTCCAATGTTCCTGATGATCCGCTCGGTACGACAAGCGGCAAAACTTTTTCGTTTTTATCGTGAGCTTCGATATAACCTTGAGGACCAAAGAACGCGAGATCGGCGTTGCCGTTTGCAATCGCTTCAATCGTAATAATATAATCGGTTGTCGTCTGATGCTTTACTTGCTTGCCGGTCGCTTCTTCGATCACCTTACCGATTTCATCGCGAGCTTCTCCAAGATCGGCGCCGGATTCATTCGGTAGCCATGCAATGGTAAGCGTGTCGCTGCCAGCCGAATTGGACGAACAACCAGCAAAAATCGTTACTATAACTAAAGCCAGGATAATAGACAACAATTTTTTCACAATAGTCACCTCTTCTAATTTAAACTGATTAAGTTAGCCTAATTAGCAATGCCTCGCAATTAATACAATATAGATTACATGTTATATAGGAATTAACTTATATGTTTACTTTTATTAAGAGGAGTAATAATTCCCATTTATTAAATAGCGCTAAAAATTCCGTTCTGCATGTTGTATTCGCGATGACACAAATTTTTCATGAACTCAAGATCATGGAAAATCCCCAGCATCGTTGTCCCTTCGCGCATCAGCTGTTCCAGCAATTCTCTGACCTTGATCTTGGAAGCATTATCGAGGCTTGCCGTCGGCTCATCCAGCAGCAGCAGCCTCGGATGCTTCACCATCGCTCTGGCTATGTTAAGCCTCAGCTTCTCTCCCCCGGAGAATGTTGCAGGGTAGCTGTCCCACAAATATTCATCCAGTTCGAAGTGGGCCAGCATATGTTCTGCCTCCTGCTTCGCAAAGTCTTCCTCGTTTCCCATCTCGACAATGGCCTGCTCTACCAGCTCTCTTGCGGTTGTGCGGGGCATTGCATTTAAAAATTGAGACACATATCCAATTTCATGTTTCCGCAAATAAACCATTTCCCGTTCCGATGCCTCTGCTAAATTCATCCGGCCGAATCTCTTCGAGATGTACCAGATGCTGCCTTCGTTGATGACATATGTGCGATAAATACTTTTCAAAATTGTCGATTTCCCGCTTCCGCTCTTCCCGGTTATTCCGACAAATTCGCCTTCCTGCAGCTCGAAATCAACACGATCAATGGCTTTAATATGTTTATCCAGATTGTGAAGCATAAAGGATTTAGACAAATTATGAATGCTCAGTATAGGTTCCACTAAATTCCCCCCCGGTTTAACGGTAATTGGTTTTTTGAATAAGTCTTCCATCGACGAACACCGCTGTAATTACCGGAAAGTTCGGTTCAATTTTTTCGATAATTAACAAGTCTGCTGTCTTGCCTTCCCGAATCGAACCAAGCTCATGATCCAGCTTGATCGCTTTGGCAGGATTCAGCGTAACCAGCTTAAACATCTCGACCAGATCCATGCCGTGCTTGCGGTTCATTTCAAATACGGCGTGCAGCAATGCGGCCGGGTAATAATCACTGCACAGAATATCGATGCTACCCGCCCGGATCGCCTCCGGCGCAGATAGATTTCCGCTATGCGAGCCGCCCAGCAGCACGTTCGGCGCGCCGGCAATGGTAAACATTCCGTTCTCCTTCGCCTTCAATGCAATCTCAAGCGTGATCGGGAACTCACTGATCACTGCGCCAAAGCTTTGGACAAGCTCGAGCTTCTCAAGCGAATCGTCATCATGCGAGGCAATCGTAATCTGATGCTCCCGGGCAAATTGCGCAAGTTCCCGGATGCCGTCGATTGTAAGCTTCTCTTTCTGCTGATGCCTTTCCAGAATCTGTGCGATCTCTTCATCGCTCTTATTGCTGTAGCCCTTGACCGTAGCACGATATATTTCCAAGTTTCTGTATTGTCCCTGACCCGGTGTATGATCCATAAAGGATAATAGATGCACTTTCTTCTCTGCGATAAAAGCTTTCAAATTCGCGATCTCTTCAACGTTGTCGATTTCAAGCCGTGCGTGGAAGCGGTGGCGAACCAGATGCTTGCTGTGATGGGTTTTATCGATAATATCAATTAACTGCTTTACGTTTTCCGTTTCACGGATCGGCTTATAAGCATACTCCGTGTCTTTAAAGAGGGAAAGCGAATGATACATGGTCGTGATGCCATGCGTAATCAATTCCTTCTCCGTCTCCCTAACGCTTAAATGAAAGTCCATTAAGGATGTCGGTCTGGGAGCTGCCATATGCTCAATGTAGTCGGAATGCAAGTCAATGAAGCCCGGCGAGATATATCCGCCTTCGGCGTCAATCACCTGAATGGTTTCATCCGGATTGAATTCTCCTTGTTTAACCACTTTTTCAATGCGGTTGCCGGCGATCAACAGATCGAACCCTTCCAGTATGGCTTCCTCCGTTATGATTTTTCCACCCGTGATGAGATACATATTTCCCCCTACTTTCATCTGTTGTCTGCCGATTATAACAGCGAGTGAACCAATTGCTGCGTATACCGATGCTGCGGGTCCTCCAAAATCTGATCCGTCAGACCATACTCTATGACCTTGCCATCCAGCATGACCATCGTCCGGTCGGCCAGCATCCGGATGACGCCAAGATCATGCGAAACGATAATCATGCTGATGTTCAGCTCTCTTTGCAGCTTTTTAATCAAGTCAAGCACGTTTGCCTGCACCGAAAGGTCAAGTCCGGTTGTAACCTCATCCAATAGCAGAATCGGCGGGTTGTTCGATAGCGCCTTTGCGATTTGCACGCGCTGCTGCATGCCTCCCGAGAAATTTTTAGGCGGTTCCTTCATCCGGCGGATTGGAATATTCACATGCTCCAGCAGCTCGCGGCCTCTCGCTTCCATCGCTCCGACATTTCTGCCACCGGCTGCGATCAGCTTCTCCGCAATATTGCCGATTGACGAGAAGCCCATCCGCAGGCCAAGCATCGGATTTTGATACACCTTCCCCATCTGATGATTGCGAATATAACGCTTTTGTTGTGAGGACTCCTCGAATATGTTGGCCTCGCCGTTCTTGTAGCTGGTAATAAGGGCCTCACCTTCGGTAACCTCCTGATCGAAATACAAGCATTGCATCAGAGTAGATTTCCCGCTCCCGCTTTCCCCGACGATACCGAATACTTCCCCGGGATACAGATCGAACGAAATGTCACGGCATGCGTATACGGTGCCGCATGTCGGACAGTAATTTTTAATTAATGAATCCGATTGTCCCGAGCTACAATGAATACAGCCGGGTCCGAATTGCTTGCTTAAGTGGTTAACAGATAATATCGGCCGGTCAAAATCATCCATGTTGTATTACCTCCTATACATTTTGCTTCGTTTTTAGGTTTGCCGGAAAATTAATGATTCGCCGGTCGAGCGTTTAATCGGGAGATACAATAGCTGGTATCATTGCATTGATGATACGTCTCCCCTGTTCCCTCATCGATCAGTTCATCCAGAAACACTCCTGTAGCTCCGCACTGCCAGCAGCTGGCTCCCTCAAAGCTTTCGGCCTCGAACGGATAATCGTCAAATGCCAAAGATACGACCTTGGTGAATGGAGGAACGGCGTAAATTTTCTTCTCCCGGCCTGCGCCAAGCAAAATCAAAGCTTTCGAATAATTCATTTTCGGATTATCAAAGCGCGGAATCGGGCTAGGGGCCATCACGTAGCGGTCCTGCACCATGACGGGATGGTCCGCGCCTGTGGACATATGGCCGTACTTCATAATTTGCTCGAACAGCATCAGCCATGCGCCGCTGTATTCCTGCTCCGCATGCAGCCGCTGTGTTACGAACTCGCTTGGCTCATAATAACGAAGCGGCTCAGGCAGCGGAACCTGCAGGATCAAAATCTGATGCTCCTTCAGGGGAACTTCCGGAATACGGTGCCGGGATTGAACGACAGTTGCGTCCTCCGTGTCATCTACGGTTCGCACCCCTGTTGTCTTGGTAACCAGTTTCTTGATATTGATTGCGTTCACCGATTCGTCCGCCCCTTGGTCAATGACCTTCAGCATATCCTTCTTACCGATCAGGGACAGGGTGAGCTGCAAGCCGCCGGTGCCCCAGCCCCGGCCAATCGGCATTTCCCGTGAGGCAAACGGCACCTGATATCCCGGAATCGCGATTGCCTTTAGTGTCGACCGTCTAATTTCCCTTTTGGAGCCCTCGTCAAAAAAAGCAAAATTGTAAGCGATATTCATTCGCTCTTCTCCTCCTCAGCACCAGATTTGTCTGCCTTTTTCGTCTTCCGCGCACTGTCCAGCTTCGATTGAAAGGTGACGTAATGCGGCATTTTGAGGTGGGACACAAATCCTGTTGCCTCAACGGAATCAATATGATAGAGCACAAACTCTTGATTTTCGGTAGGAAATTCGGGATTCTTGCTGCCAAGGGTGTTATCCAATATCCCCATGGCTATCGCTTTGGTCTCGTTCTGTCCATAGCAAATGCCGTAGCCGATCTCAAGTTCAATCTCCTTCTTGCCATGCTCTTTCTTGACCGTAACCGGAATGAGCATTTCCACCTCAGTGACTTTGACATTGCCGATAAAATAAGCGTCGTCCGGGTCAAGGCTGCCTACCGGATTATCTACATAGACGGGCAAATCTCCGACACGGAGCTCTCCGACCGTCGGGTGCAATTGACCGTAGCCCCGCAGAGAGGCGTAAGCGAAAGAAGTAACGGTTCCTGTCTGTCCCCTCGTCAGTACCTGTAACCTTTCGCTGCGGCTGGCCGGAAACTTCAGGCTCTTGCGCGTCACGTCATCCGGTTCCCGATCATCATTCTCGCAATCCGCAAGCAAGCCCTCTTTCCGCAAATAATCCAGCACCTTCGGCAAACGTTGCAAATCCGTTTTGTCCATATCCTCTGCAGACGTATCCTGATTTTCGAAATCCGCCAGCCAGCCCATAACTTCTTCTTCGGTTTCATTCATAAGATCGAAATCGATTAATCTATGGATAAAATCCGTCGTAGCACCTAAAATTTGACCTCCGGGAATATCTTTAAAGCTTGCCGAAATCCTGCGTTCCACCTGCATGTCATCGGAATGAATCGTTCTGGAATAATGTTTGCGGGGCAATGTGGAGCGATAAGCCCTCATCAGAAATACAGCTTCCTCCGGATTGCCTTCCGCCTGCTTAATAGAGATCGCCGCCAGTATTTCGCTGTAGAGGCTGCTCTCCGACATAACCTGATCAATCAGCCCCCTCATACCAGACTCAATAGAATCGACCTCCAGCACCATGCCCTTTTTTACCCGCTCGTATTTCAAGCGCCGGATCGATTCCTCGATAGCCATCGTTCCGCCTTTGACTGCTACATAACCCATTAATTGTTCACCTTCTTACTGATTTGAGTGGTCCGCGGCAAACATAACGTCCGGGAGTCACGGTCGACAAAGATCATATCAACGCCCAATGGATACTCGATGTTTCTCAAAGCACGCTCATCCAGCCAGCTTCCCCGGCTTTCGCTTCCACAGGTGGAAACCTGCACGTGATGTGTGTCTTCAATACCCGGTCCGGACAGAACCAGTCCATTGTCATTCGTAATCTGCTCCGCCTCTACGATAAATGTCGCCGATGCATGAGGATGGATCAAATCGCCCGCTTTGGCTTTACGTATCGCCTCTTCTAACTGGAATGAATTCGCATCGTTAAGCACAAAAATGAAATCAGCTGCTGCCGTTTCTGCTGCCTTCGCATACGTCAACTGGTTGAACAGCCTGACAATCTCTTCTTCCTTTTCCGAAATAATCTTGAAGGTCACTTCCGTATCGAGCAGCACTGCCGCCAGCAGCACTGTCGCATCAAAACAGTTCAATTTCAGTCCAACTTTCCCTGCAAGCTCACCAAGCTCGCTGATCAGTCCGGGTCTGGACATCGAATCCATCAGTTTTCTGTACGCAAGCTGCGTATCATGCACGAGATCTAGTTTCATCTGCCGCTCTCCCCTAGTTTCCGTCGTCCATCGTTTCAAAGTTTACTTTCGTTTGCAGAACTTTGTGCTGGAATGCCTTTTTCTTATGGTTGATGACTTCTTCTTCGGCCAGCAATACTTCCGTCCAATGCTTTGTTTCTTCAATTCCGGCCTGATACGCCGCGTCAATGACGGCAAGCTGGTAAGCAAGCTCAGACTCATGCCCCTTAACGAGTCCCAGTCCCATCGCTTGGCCAATTTGCACCTTGCTTTCTGTTACGAACACTTCGCCCAGATAGAACAAGCTTTTTTGCGATGTTTCTCTTACCTTCATCATAACCAACCCGTTATTGGGCTGTTCAAGCGTATTTACTTCATAACGGTCTATAATTTGCTGCGCCAATCGGGCTGGAATCTCTCTTGAGCCATTGATCAAAATTTCGGTCCGTTGTCTCCGCTGCATTCATCATTCCTCCTCATGGGACGGTTTTATGATATAAGTAAAATAGTCGCTTCTATACAAAACTCGCGTATGCTCCAGCACTTTGCCGGTTCGCTCATCCACGCAGCCTGATTCCAGCACCAACAGAGGAATCAGGCTGGAGCATTCCAGCAACTCGCGCTCGCTTTTCGAAGGAAAGGCGATGCTTATTTCAGTAGTTGTCGATGTGTAATCGGTATAGCCTTTGCTGTTGTAATAATCGAACATCGACGTAATCTGTCTGCCTTCGGCCGCGATATCATCGAACACGCTTTCCGCTACATATGAAATATGAAATGCAATAGGCCGCCCATCAATCAGCCGAAGTCTTCCGATACGGAATACCCGAATTTCCTCGCCGACCTGAAGGAACTGATAAATTTTCTTGTTGTGCGAAATCTGTTCGCAAAAAATATTGCTTGATTGGTAGCTGAAGCCAAGCTCTATCATTTTCTTGCTGAAACTGACATTCGAGAGAACAAGCGGAATTTGCTGTTGTCTGTTTCGGACATAACTTCCTTTGCCTTGCTTCGAATAGATGTAGCCAAGCTCATGCAAGGTCGTATACGCTTTGCGGACAGTCATCCGCGGGATTTTAAACAAATCCGCCACCTCATTCTCGGATGGAAGCTTGTCATCAGGCTCATAAATACCGGTACGAATATCGAATATGAATTTATCGACGATTTCCTGATCTTCCGACATCGATGAACCCTCCCTGATTACTAATATTCTGAATTTGTGTTACACTCCATACTTGACGATAAACGATTGAATATCGTTGAATTCTGCGAACCGTTCCTCCAGAACATTGCGCGGCCAATCCCACCATGCAATCTGTAATAATTGATCCACAATCTCAGGCTCAAATCTCATTCGGATCATACGGGCCGGAATGCCAACCACGATGGCAAACGGAGGTACATCCTTCGTAACTACGGAGCCGGAGCCGACAACCGCCCCCGTTCCGATGTGAACCCCCTTCATAATGATTGCACCGTGCCCGATCCATACGTCATGTCCAATCGTGACCTGGTTCGTACGCCGCCAATCGAAGAAAGCCTCATCATCGGTATCCGAGAAATCATACATTTTCCGACGATAGGTCATATGATGCTGTGTGACCCGATCCATCGGGTGCTGGACCGGATTGATGCAGGCATGGGACGCGATATTGCCGAACTTGCCAATCTCGGCGTAATTCACCGTAACATCATCCATCGTGTATGTGTAATCCCCGAAACTGGATTCGAAAATCTTATTGGAAGGCCCGACAGACGTCCATTCTCCAAAATGACTGTTAACGACATCGCTTGTCTCATGAATATGAAGCCCAGTCGATAGCTTCGTTCCGGCATGGGGATAATGGATATGATGCATCACAGGCCAACTCCTTTTTTAGCTTTTAAGGCATTGAGGCTGTTGATAACCGGATTCATGCTGCCGAGCGCAATTTCCTTCTCGCCATAGTAGCCGTGAAAATCCGTTCCGCCAGTCATAATCAGCCCGTATTCAGCTGCATAGTCTTTCGCTCTCGCCACATCTTTAGGCCCGTGCAGTGGATGCCACACCTCGATGCCTGCAAGTCCGCTCTCTACCAGTTCGGGCACAAATTCAAAATTGCGGTACTGTCCGGGATGAGCAAGAACCGGAATTCCGCCCGCCTCCAATACCGCTCGGATCGCCGTCCGTGCATCAACATATTTCATCGGGACAAAGGCAATCCCTGGAGCCTTTCCGTTCTCGCCGCGGGCGAACAGCTCCTTGTACAAATCCCCATAGATGCTGTCGGTGTAACCATTGTCGATCAGAGCATGCATAATATGCTGTTTGTAAACACCCGTTCCGTCTTTCGCATAAGTCTCGATTTGCTCCCATGTAATCTTGTAGCCTGCTTCGATCAGCCGATTGGTCATCACAAGAGAGGCTTGATGGCGCATTTCCCGCAATGGCTCGCAGATCTCCTCCAGCGCAGGATGCCCCTCTTCGATATAGTATCCCAGAATATGGACTCTACGATTTCTCTCAAAGTCGTAAGCAGAAATTTCCATTCCGGGAATGATCTCCACTCCGCTTTTAACGCCGGCTTCTACCATTTCCCCCAAACCCTTGGTCGTATCATGATTCGTAATTGCCAAATAGCCGACACCTTCCTGCTTGGCTAAAGCGACGATCTCGCCGAAAGATAAGGAGCCATCCGATATATTCGTATGGCAATGCAAATCTACTTTCACCCTGTGTTCCCTCCCCTGAGTTAACTGGTTCGTTGTCATCCTAACTTGATGCCAAGTTGCAAGGGTTATGCCCATGTAAAATTGCTTATGATTTATGTAAAAAGTATAGAAACCAAGCTTGCATCAACCGAAATATACCAGGGAAGCAAAAAGGCGACCTTCATTCCCTACTACTGGGAAATGAAGGTCGCCTTTTGTTTCATGAATTTAACTGCCCCGTCAAACTACGACTTTTTCAGTGGCCTTATCCAGATACGGCTCTTTTTATAACATTTTATGAAAAGTTGCTTCCGCTCGATTCTGTCGCTAAAGCCGAATTCCTCTGCAACCTCAGAAGCGTGAACGACAACCCTGCGGATATCGCAATACAGATCGAACCCACAATATACACCATACGAATGCCGAGTGTATCGGCTATTAGACCAATAACAGCAATTGATAAACTCGTGATCGTAGAGAGCAGGATATCACGTGAAGCGTATACTTTCGGCAGCATCTCATGATCTACACTGGATTGGAAAGCCGTTTGCTGCGCCACATCCCTCAGCTGATAGGCTGGTCCCATCGCAATGCACAGGATCAAAGCCACAATCGGGATACTGTTCAGACCATACCACAGGGTAAGCAAACTGAACACCGCTGAACCTACAGCCATGCATGGAATCAGATTTTTCTGGATAAAGGAAGACAGCAGCAGCATCAGTAACCCACCCACAATGGCGCCCACATAATAACTGGCGTTAATAAATCCCCACCAAGCTTCGCCTTGATGCAGCACTTCCTTGACATATACCAGCGTGATCGCTCCCACCCATATGGTTCCGGCAATCCCTTCAATCATATCCATGATCGTGACGATTCTTAATGTAGGATTTCTCCACAGGTAGAACCAGCCTTCACGAATCACTTCCCAGCTTGGTTTTGCTCGTCCAGCCGCAGCCGTTTCCTTCGCCTTCATGGAGCGCGCTGCGATCCAAAGGGACAAGACGGATACCCAGATGAGTACGCAGCTCATGATTAAAGTCGGCATATGTCCAAACCGTACAACTAGAAAGCCCGTAAAGGTATAACCTGCAATCTGCAAGGATTGGCTGGTCACGGATAGTGAGCTGTTGGCCTTAACCAATCGGTCAGGTGCAACTAATCTCGGAACCATGGACTGGATGAGCGGGTTTCCCCATCCTTCGGTAAAAGCAATGAACAAGATAAACATACACAATATGGAAACCTGAGATGATATGTATGGGAATGCAATGACCAATCCAGTTAACAACAGAGCTTTCATGACTTGAAGCCTTACCAGAAGCTTGGAGAAGCCGAATTTCTCCATGACAAGCGGAGCCGTAAAGCCGGCGACAAACCGTGCCACTGCGTTAAACAGCGGGAACAACGCGGCAATAAAGGCCGAGCCGGATTCCTGATACATAAAGGTGGTCAGTACCATGATATAGACAACGCCTGCCAGCGAAATGCTCGAATGCGCGGTCCAGTAGTATAGAAAGAAGCCCCCTCTTTTCATGTTCACACCCTATCCTGACGATCTTTTTTTCTAATAGTCATAACATAGGTTGTAAGTTCATGTAAAGATGATTGAAGTTGTCCCATACTAAAAAAGCCTGCCCCCATGACCCATACATGAGAGGCAGGCTTGACTATAATCTTCTATGAAGCGCTACTGGCAACCGACCAACGGTCTTGCCCCGGATATGGGCATCTCTTGTCTTTCAGCTTTGCTGCGATCTGTACGATGCAGCCGCACAGCGTGCACGTCGTGTCCCCTTGCAGCTTTGGACAAGAGAAGCACGCACGAAGACGGGTTTCATACTCCTCATCCGGCACGCACCGGTCCGATGCAAACATCGGGGAGGATAGAACGCGTGCGATTTGTTTATCGCTGATCCGGTAATCGTCATGACAACCTTTACACCGATGATCTGTCATAACTTCGCTTATTCCGCCGTAATCTCAAGAACGGTGACGGACATCGGCGGGAGCTTCGCATATAACACGTCCCCTTGCAGTTCAAATGTTTCGAATGGTGTCGGCTTGAGTACATCCGGTGATTCAAAGGTGTTATGAGCGTCCAGCGAGCCGGAAGCAAGCTGCTGTCCTGTGATTCCGGACACCGCTCCGCTTAAACCCCGAAGTTGAATGCTCACATCACTCTGCTCCACATGGCTCACATTGCACAAGCTTACATGAATTTTACCAGCTTGATCTCTAGAGGCTGTCACCGATACTTGCGGAATCTTCTCGCCGTCCATCTCATAATCGGCTCCGCTGTAGTGGGTGGCAAGGCGTTCGGCATCCTGATGCACTTTATACATATCAAACACATGATAGGTCGGAGTAAGGAGCATCTTCTCACCTTCCGTCAGGATGACGGACTGAAGCACATTAACGATCTGCGCAATGTTCGCCATCACGACCCGGTCATTATGCACATGGAAGATATTCAGCGTTAGACCTGCCACCAAAGCATCGCGAATGGTATTCTGTTGATACAGAAACCCCGGATTGGTGCCCGGTTCAACATCAAACCAGGTCCCCCACTCATCCACGATCAGGCCAATGCGCTTGTTCGGATCATACTGGTCCATAATGGCGGAGTGTCTTGTGATCAGCTCATCCATGTGAAGCGCCTTCTTCATGGTAGTGAACCATTCCTGTTCGCTGAACCCGGTAGCAGCGCCTTTACTTGTCCAGAATTCGCCCGGAACGGTGTAATAATGAAGGCTGATGGCATCCATGAATGGATGGGCTTCCCTCATCACGGTTTCCATCCAGCGATAATCGTCTACATTCGGACCACAAGCAATCTTATAGATTTTGTTATCGCCATAGTTCCGTACATAGGTCTGATAGCGTCTATACAGATCCGCATAATATTCCGGCCGCATATTGCCGCCACAGCCCCAATTCTCGTTCCCCACGCCAAAATACTTCACGTTCCAAGGCTTCTCACGGCCATTCTCCTGACGCCATGCCGCCATGGGCGACACGCCGTCGAAAGTCATATATTCCACCCATTCCGACATCTCCTGTACCGTACCGCTTCCGACATTGCCCGATATGTATGGCTCGCAATCCAAAAGCTCGCAGAGACGCAGGAATTCGTGCGTGCCGAAGTGATTGTTCTCCACAACGCCGCCCCAGTGCGTGTTAACCATTTGCTTGCGGTTCTCGCTCGGACCAACGCCATCCTTCCAGTGATATTCGTCCGCAAAACAACCGCCCGGCCAGCGCAGCACCGGAATATTCAACTGTTTCAGCGCCTCCAGGACATCATTGCGGATCCCTTCCGTATTTGGAATCGGTGAATCTTCCCCAACCCATATCCCTTCATAGATGCAGCGACCCAAATGCTCGGAAAAATGACCATAAATATTGCGATTGATCTTACCTTTTGACAAATCTGAATGAATGGTAATGACATGACTCATGGATTAACCCGCTCCTCGCTGTTGTTTTATAGATATTTATATGAAACAATTTAACAATCTCTAAAACAATGATATCGATCAAATCCGATTCCGTCAACCAATAAATTAAACGCTTTCACTAAAAAATTTAACTTTTTCGCAGAAAAAAAGACCGGCAGTAAGCCGATCTTCCGATTCAGCTTCAAGCCAGTCTATGATTAGCGCATCGCCCGGTTTAAGAATTCCCGGGTACGGTCCATCTTCGGTTGATGAAATAGTTGATCCGGGCTTCCGGACTCCATGACCTGTCCGTTGTCCATAAAGATGATCCGGTCGGCTACTTCCTTGGCGAAACTCATCTCATGGGTCACAATCACCATCGTCATATGTTCCTCGGCCAATTGCTTAATAACCGCAAGGACCTCACCCGTCAATTCCGGGTCCAGTGCTGACGTCGGTTCATCAAACAGCATAATGTCCGGATTCATCATCAGGGCTCTCGCAATCGCAACACGCTGCTTCTGTCCCCCCGACAGATTCCCGGGATATACCTCTGCTTTTTCGGATAACCCGACCTTTTGCAGAAGCACAGCGCTATTGGACCTGACTTCTTCCTTGGTTAACTTCTTGACATGCTTAGGTGCAAGTCCCAGGTTCTCCTGTACGGTAAGATGAGGAAACAGGTTGAAATGCTGGAATACCATCCCCATGCGGGAAGTGATGGCTTTGATCTGCGAGTGATTGGAATACACGCCATCCTTCACAAGGTATTGATCCTGTACCTTGATGGATCCCCCGTTGATCTCCTCCAGATGCACCAGGCTGCGGAGCATGGTGCTCTTTCCTGAACCGGACGGACCGATGACGGCAATCACTTCATTCTTTTGAATTTCAAAGCTGACGTCCTTCAGCACATCCAGATGGCCGAAGGATTTTTTCATATGGGATACTTCAATAATGGCCATAACACGACAGTCCTTCTATTCGTATTTAAATCGTCGTTCCAGAAATTTAAAAAACAACGTCAGCACCAGCGTCATCAGCAGATAAATGACACCCGCAATAAAAAACGGCATAATCGTAAAATCACGATTGACAGCAGTATAGGCAAAATGTAAAAGTTCCGGGACAGCGACCGCATACAGCAGCGCCGTATCCTTCACCAGCGTAATCGATTCGTTGGAGACTGCCGGAAGTGCCACGCGAAACATCTGGGGCAGAATGACCTTCGTGGTTGTCTGCCATTTGTTCAATCCCAGCACCTTGGACGCTTCATACTGTCCTTTGTCGATCGCCAGAAGGCCCCCTCTGAAGATTTCCGCAAAATACGCAGCATAATTTAATACAAATGCCAGACATGCCGCTACAAATCGGTCCAGCACGAGATATTCTCCAATGACCGGCAGCACCGGCAGACCAAAACAGAAAAACAGCATTTGGAGCAGCAGCGGCGTTCCCCGAAACACATAGATGTACGTATTGGCAAGCCAAGCCAGCGGCTTGATGGCACTTCTGACCATTAACGTGAATACAAACCCGAGCGGGATGGATGCAATGATTGCAATAAAGAACAATAATATCGTAGTCTGAGCACCCTCCAGCATCGGTTTGCTGATTTGAACGATGTAATCCATACTCATATATCCCTAACTCCTATTGGAAAAACTTCCTTCACCCTTGAAGTTCTTCAAAGATATCGTTAACTGATTGATTGGAACACAAAACCGGAGCCTTTGATCAAAGTCCGGTTTCATGGGATTCCTATGGAAGGATGGGTCGCATCCTCATGGGTTGACTTACTTCAGCACCTTGTCTTCGCCAAACCATTTCTCGGAAATCTTAGCTGCCGTGCCATCGGCGTTCATCTCATCCAATGCTTTCTGCAGGCTTTCCAGCAGCTCTTCGTTGCCTTTCTTAACCCCGATCCCATATTGTTCCGGGGCAAGGGACTCCTCCAGGATCTTGTATGTTCCCTCTTCCTTGGACATGTAGTATTTCATGACCACTTCGTCAATGACTACGGCATCTACGCGCCCATTCTTCAAGTCGCTCAGAGCCAGCACATTGTCCGGGAATTCAGAGATTTTCTCCACCTGAGCATGAATTTCATTGGCACTTAATGCATCCGCTGCCGAAGACAACGACTGCAAGCCAATCTGCTTGCCAGCCAAGTCTTGGATTGAGCTAATAGCGGAATCGGACAATACTGCTACAACCTGACTGTTCTCCAGATACGGCTTCGTAAACAGCACTTTCTCCTTACGCTCATCGGTGATGGTGTAGCCATTCCATATCAAATCAATGCGGCCGCTGCTCAACTCGGATTCCTTGGCTTTCCAGTCAATGGGCTGGAATTTCACTTCCTTGCCCATTTTCTCGGCGGCAGCACGGGCATAATCAATATCAAAGCCGACAATTTCATTGCTCTCATCGCGGAATCCCATCGGCGCGAACTTGTCGTCAATCCCGACAACCAGCTCATTACCCCCGCCTGACGAGCTTGAGCAGCCAACCACGGTTAATAGAAGCATAACTCCTGCTAATACGGATGCTATCTTTTTCATCAAAAAAATCCTCCTCGTTGGCATGAAACGCAGTCATATTCAGGATGTATATAAATCCACATCATATGTAAACTGCTTTTTCACTTTAACACGTTATCAAGACTCCATGATAGCATATTAGCAGAGAAGAGTCGATAGTTTCATAGAATGGTCAATTTGATGCGTGAAAATTCAATTTATGTATTTTCATCCCATTTTAAGGTTATTTTAAGGATGATTTCAGTTTAGCGGGAAAGAATGATGGCTGTAAGACCCCACACCAAGAAAGGCGGTAAATAACAATGACAACCCACTTGAAGTTTATGAAGCGAATGGTGTTTCTCACTATCGCTGTAGTCATGGGCCTCGCTTATCTTCCTGTCTCCGTTTCAGCGGATGAACCGGCCGGACAGCAGACCGAATCACCAGCTGTTCCCTCTTCCAGGGACGAGAACGGGCAACATAAACCCGGTCATATGTTTAAGGCACTCTCGGAGTTTCTGAAGCTGGAGCCTCAGGTTCTCCGCGATAAACTCAAGACCTCCTCGCTCGCGGAAATAGCCAAGGATCAAGGTATTTCCCGGGAGGCGATCAAAGCCAAGGTAATCGAGCTGCTAAAAGAAAAAATCGCCTCCCATCCGAAACAGCTTGGCAAATCCGTCGATTACGCTGCGGCTGCAGATAAGCTGCTGGATGCCAAGGGCGGATGGCAGAAGCAGCGGATGCATCAACGTCATGGCAGATTGATCTCGGATAGCGAGGAGCTTGCCAAGCTTCTGAAGACAACACCGGAGGAACTCAAGCAGTCGCTCCAATCCGGAAAATCGCTGGCTCAGATTGCGAAGGAAAGGGACGTGCCTGTCCAATCCGTCATTGATCAACAAGTCCAAGCCATCACAAAGCGCCTGGATCAGAAGCTGTCGGAAGGCAAAATGACAAAGGAAGAATATGAGGAGCGCAAATCCAAAATTGCTCCGTTTGTCAGTGATGTGGTGAACGGGAAACTCCAACCGATGAAACACACCCGCTAAGATTCATAAGCTCACGCCTGGCACCTATAAAATGGGCAACGCAAAAGCCGCTCCATCGGTTATCCCTAACCAGTGGAGCGGCTTTTATTCGTTAGCTTCTATCATTGTTTCTTAATATGTTCCATATGTTTTAAGGCACGTATTGTTGTATGATCTTCACAACGACACCATCTTCAACGGTAATATGAAACGGGAACCATTTCATGTCAACGATGTCGTCCTTATGGTAGATGTCCGTGAACTTGTTCAAACTCACCATCTGGTTCCAGGAAATCTGCGCATCCTCATATCGCCCGGTATGATCGTACAGCTGAAGCAGCACTTCTGCATCGTCGGCTACCGCAAGCTCAATCTGCTCTTCCGTATCGTTTACGATATAGTATCCATCCGGAGCTTCTGTCATCTCGGGATCCTGCTCACGCTCGCGGAATATCTGATTCGCTTCCTCGCCCTCGTACCATTTGATCGGATCGACCGTCAGGTAAACCTTGCCGTCTCTAATCTCGAGCCCGTTTATATAGGCAGTTTCCTGATTCGAAGCTTTCGGAACCGGCTCATAATTGTTGCTCGAGGCTACGCCAACGGTTGTCATCATGATGAGTACAAGCAGCATCATCGCTCCCAAACTCCAAGCCGACTTCTTCATCTTCTCATCGCTCCCTCTCGTGCTTCTATCGAATAGGACTGAATCCATCGGGTCTATCCCGGCATATTCACAACGTTCACAGCATTCTAATTTATTTTTAAACCGAATCCTGGGACTTGAAACTCTTTACTATGTACTTCTCGGTTGTATCTTCATTATACGAATCCGACCTCTAAAAAGGATGTCAATTCGATGTAATTTCATTACAATATTTCAATCTTCGTAAGCGCTTATCACAGCAACAGCGATTAAAATCTACAATGCCATCAACAGTCAACACTAAAAAATGACAAAACAAGCCTGACCCGCTGAATGAATCAGCGATGGTCAGGCTTGTGCTTACATCATCTGAATTATTGATTAAACGCCTCAGTCAGAACAGGAACGATCTGCGATTTGCGTGACACCACGCCTTTAAGAAGCGCCTTGTTCTCCGACAGAGACACATTGTACGCTTTCTCAACAGCTTGGGACTCTTTGCCAAGGGCAAGAGCGATCGAATCGTTGTTCAAAATATCCGTCACTACGAACACAAACAGATCCAGATTTTTATCTGCGATAATGCCCTGAATGGCATCTTCGAGCTCGGCTTGACGGGACAATACATCATTGGTGTCAACCGCATTAACCTGTGCGATTTCAACTTTAGCTCCGCCCATTTGGAATTCCTTGGCGTCGAGTGAAATCAATTGAGCGATCGTTTTGTCGCTCAGATCTGCGCCTGCCTTCAGCATGTCCAGACCGTAGCTGTCTGCATCCACGCCAGCGATCTCAGCAAGCTCGCGGGCAGCAGTGATATCTTCATCCGTGCAAGTAGGGGATTTGAACAATAAGGAGTCCGAGATGATGGCAGAGAGCATCAGGCCAGCAATCTCCTTACGAACCGTTACACCCTTTTCCTTGTAAATCTTGTTCAGGATGGTAGCTGTGCAGCCTACAGGCTCGGCACGATAGTACAGCGGATGGCTTGTCTCAAAATTCGCGATACGGTGGTGGTCAATGACCTCAACCACGCGAACCTGATCTATATCGCTGGCGCTTTGCTGACGCTCATTATGGTCAACAAGAATAACCTCGTCTGCTTCATTCGCGACAGCCTCAACGAAACGAGGTGCTTCAACCTTGAAGTAATCGAGCGCGTATTGCGTTTCCCCATTTACGTCTCCAAGCCGTACAGGCTCAGCGGAAAGACCCAGCTGGTTTTTCAAATCAGCATAAGCAATAGCAGAGCAGATGGTGTCCGTATCCGGATTTTTGTGTCCAAAAATTAATGTTTTAGCCATATAGAATGCCCCTCTCGCAACATGAAATTTCATCGTTTATACCAATAAACAGATGATCACCTATCTGATTATAGCGTTAAATTCTACTTATTCCAATTCCTTTACAGAGATTATTTTTGCGCCGGGTTTATACCAGCACAATCTCCGGTTCCGGAACGAATCCAAATTGATTGTTGATAGACTCTGATATCAGATTCATCAAATACAGAATGTCCGTAGCTTTGGCATGCTTCTGGTTCAGAATCATGTTTCCGTGGTGCGGAGAGATGATGGCACCGCCATACTCCGTCCCCTTCAAGTTCAGCTGGTCTACGAGCGAGCCTACCGCAACCCCGTAATCATAATTATTCTTAAACACAGAACCGCAGGATGGGTAGTCGAAATGGCGTTTACTCGTCCGGTACTTGATGATGTCGAGCATCGACTGCGGCGTCTGAATCCCCTTGCCTGCCAGCGCATGAACCTCGCCCAGGAAGAACGAGAAGAAAGATGGCAATGAGGATGGGTGACTCCCGCGAGTCTTCCAATCCGTGAGCAGCACGGAAGTCGTGTTGATCTGCTCTTCCGAGCTGACCGGAATGTTAAGATCGGCCCCTACAACAATCCAGGGACGCTGCTGGAATATGGATTGTTTGTAGGCAAACAAACATTCCGATACGGGAATGGACTGTACGCTCAAGCTTGGATCCGTTGTATCGATATAATAAACGGTATCCAGAATATCACAGATTTGGCGTGCGTTATATTTGGCATTCATATAGATGCCGGCCCCGACGCAGCCTGGCAGCAAAAAGGTAAAGTCGAGAAGGTCCGTCCCGCCCAACAATCCCATCAGAGAGAGCAAAGACATCGGCGTTCCGGATGAAACGTGCCATTTTCCTTCGGATACCCTCAGATCCACCAGGTTTTTAAGCGATATAAACACCAGGTCGTGCTTCGGTTCATCTGGAAACAGAATATTCGAGCCCATCCCGAAAATGTACCATGGCATCCCTCGTTTGTTGCATTCCTGCAGCAGTTCCGCCAGGTCATTGGCGGTTTCAGGCATAGCTAAATAATGGGCTGAGCCGCCGATCCCGTACGTTGAAAAAGCAGACAGCTCCACATTGCGTTTGCACAATCGGTCAATTGCAGATGTATGTAAAGTCATCGTAGACATGTCACTCCCTATTCGTTCACATTCAACACCATAATCCTTACTAAATGTGGGGATGTTACATCATTATGATGCAACTGCTCGGGTGGTGTCAATCTGAAGGGACACATGGAATAAATAGCAAAAAATCCCTTGATTACAGCCTATAGACCATAACCAAGGGATTCATTATAAGCTTTTACAATTCCTAGGATTTATTCAAGGAAATCCTTAAGCCGTTTGCTGCGGCTTGGATGACGAAGCTTGCGCAGCGCCTTCGCTTCGAT
Organism: Paenibacillus sp. Cedars; assembly: GCF_003184205.1. Taxonomy (NCBI): domain Bacteria; kingdom Bacillati; phylum Bacillota; class Bacilli; order Caryophanales; family Paenibacillaceae; genus Paenibacillus; species Paenibacillus sp. Cedars. The sequence goes on along the minus strand of NZ_CP020866.1, from coordinate 1,969,208 downwards.
CTGCCGAATGCGTTCACGCGTAACACCGAAGACCTGACCGACTTCCTCCAGCGTGCGAGTCCGTCCATCCTCAAGTCCAAAGCGCAGCCGAAGCACATTCTCTTCACGTTCTGTGAGGGTATCCAGCACTTCCTCCAGCTGCTCCTTCAGCAGTTCAAACGCTGCGGCATCTGCCGGTGCCAAGGCATCCTGATCTTCAATGAAATCACCCAGGTTGGAGTCGCTTTCCTCGCCGACCGGCGTTTCCAGCGATACAGGTTCTTGTGATACCTTCTGGATCTCGCGTACCTTTTCCGGTGTGATATCCATCTCTTTCCCGATTTCTTCCGGTGTTGGCTCACGGCCAAGCTCCTGAAGGAGCTGCCTGGACACACGAACAAGCTTATTGATGGTCTCAACCATGTGAACAGGGATCCGGATGGTTCTCGCTTGGTCAGCGATGGAGCGGGTAATCGCCTGACGTATCCACCAAGTGGCATACGTGCTGAACTTAAAGCCCTTCGAATAGTCAAACTTCTCCACGGCTTTGATCAGGCCCATATTACCTTCTTGAATCAGATCAAGGAACTGCATTCCCCGACCAGCATAGCGTCTTGCTATACTTACAACGAGACGAAGATTCGCTTCGGCCAGACGGCGCTTTGCTTCTTCATCTCCCTCCTCTATTCGTTTGGACAGCTCCACTTCTTCATCGGCTGAGAGGAGGGGAACACGACCGATTTCTTTCAGGTACATGCGAACCGGATCACTAATCTTGATGCCTGGCGGAAGTGAGAGATCGTCGTGAACCGAAAAATCCTCTGCCGGAGAATTTGCCGTTTTCTCTGTATCCGTAACCTCACGTTCCAATGCAAAATCCGCATTCTGACGGTTCTCCATTTTATGCCCCCCTGTTGACAATCCCATATTTTCATGCTAATCTAGCATTAGATCATTATGACATTAAGCCAATAGTTATTTATCCTTCATTCTAGCATATTTCTTACACTATATCAACTTCTAATATATTCTAGTCCAGATCACCCGATCTCATTACGAGATCGGGTTTGTTTATTTCCTGCAGCAGATGATGGCTGCCAAGGGTGTTCCGTCCCTTAAGAAGGGTAACTCCTTATTCTTTACATATGCTACGTTTACTTCATCTGATCTATTACTGCTTTCGTATCTGCATTCAGCTGTTTTACATCCGGAACCTTGACCGGCTCGTCACTTAACCGATACTTATCCTTCAATTCGAGCGTTGTCCTTACCCGGTCGTTCAGCAGTTCCTCAGATATCACACCGCTGTCAACCGCTTCGGTCAGTGCTTGGATGACGGCTTCCTCCTGCGCATACTCATGACCGATCAGAACGATGTTGCTTCCCGCAAGAATGGACTGTACGGAAGCCTCTCCTACGTCCGTATTACCGGAAACGGCCCCCATCGTCATATCGTCCGTTATGACCACGCCATCAAACCCCATCTCTTCTCTCAGCAAATCGGTTATGACCGGCTTGGAGTAAGAGGACGGCGTATCAGGATCAATGCTCTTCATCAGCAGATGGGCAACCATCACAACATCAGCTCCATCATCAATCGCTTGTTGAAACGGAACCAGCTCCAGCTCATGCAGACGTTTCAGATTATGCTCAACGACAGGCAAACCGAGATGAGAATCAACCGATGTATCACCGTGTCCAGGGAAATGCTTCACAACGGGCACAACTTCCTTCTCCTGAATACCCTTCATGGAAGCTATCCCTTGCGAGCTAACTTCCTCAGCTGTTGTTCCAAAAGAGCGATCGCCGATCACCGGATTGTTCGGATTGCTGTCAATATCCAGTACCGGAGCAAATACCATATTAAGTCCAAGTCCCGATACCTTCCGCGCGATAAGACCGCCCACATTCTTAGTTAATTCCAGATCTTGACGGCTTCCCACTTCGCCGCTCGACGGCAGCTTCACGTATTCATCCGGGAAACGGGTAACCCGTCCGCCCTCTTCATCTATGCTGAGCCATAATGGCACTGGATTGGCTGCATTCGCTTTTTTCAAATCATTCAACAGCTGTACCGACTGCTCGGTGCTCTCGATATTATCCTTGAAAAAAATAAACCCGCCCACATGATATTCCTTCAGCAATTTACGTGAAGTATCGTCCGGGGTGGTCCCCTCGATCCCGACAAGAACCAGCTGGCCTATCTTCTCCTTCACTGTCATCGGAGACATCAGCTTGTCTACCGCATTCTGAGGAGCGTTCGCGGGGGGCTTCCCTCCCTCGTCTTCTTCTGGCGAAGATGACGGATCCCCTTCATCCGGTGGCAGGTTCTGAGATTCCTGTCCCTGCTCCGATGGTGAAGCTCCTTGCCCGTTGTTCGCAGGGCCTCCCGTCTCTGATCCGCCTTGACAACCTGCCAGAGCTACCATCAAGATGACCATCAGCATCCCGAAATACATCCATTTTGTGATACGCTTCAACATCTTCACCTTCCTTATGCTCACTAACTATATTCGTGCTCCGATAAGCAGAGTCCTTCCATCTTAACATGATTTCCTCTTAGCCTGAATCACAGACAGGCGTTTAGCCTCATGAAGAAGAAAAGAGCCGCATCGGCTGCGGCCCGTCGACTGCCTATCGGAGCAGTCCCAGCTTGCGGGCTTGCTCTTCCGTTAATATAAATTGCTCCGACTCCCACACTTCATCCTCATCCGTTCGCCCGAACATCAGCATAATTTCATCCCATATATTCTTTTGCATGGCCTCAGCTTGCGTGATGATCACCTTCATTGCTCCTCATTCCTTTCCGGTGTTATGATTCCCTAATACATATACAACCATCAACCATCGATTAGAATCGGATACAAAAGCCTGCAGACCGAAATCTGCAGGCAGGATCTTTAGCGTAACTATGAATAGGCGGGGTGATGTTTAATCCACGCCATCGCAATCGTGCCTTCACCTGCGTGGATACCCGCAACAGGAATAAAGGTCATGATTTCGGTCTTCAGGGCAGGATGCGCCCCGCTGATTTCCTTTTGGATCTCTTCAGCCTCCGTAACGTTGTTTGCGTGCATGATACACACCTTCTTAATTTTCTCGATATCCAATTTCATGAGGTCCAGCATTCTCTGCTTGGCTTTCTTGAAGGTCCGAATCTTCTCTTCCACAATGACTTTGCCCTCATCAAAACGCAGCAGCAGATGAATGCGGAGCAGATTGCTCAGAAGCAGTTGTGTCCCGGACACCCGACCACTGCTATGAAGCCGATGCAAGCTTGCGGGAATGAGGTAGAAGGACATGTTCTGCACCATGGACTGGATTTTCTCTTTTATGACTTGCACGGTATCACCCTGACGATGCCAGTGAATCCCGGATATAATCATTTCACGTACCGGATACGCTCCCGCTTGAGAATCAATGCCAATCACGGGGACCTCAGCAATCTCTGCCGCCTGCATCGATGAATTCAACGTTCCGCTGAGCTCGGATGAACAGTGAATTGCAATAATATCATCGTACTTTACTTTCAGAGCTTCATATAATTCTATGAATTCTCCGATAGGAGGTTGCGAGCTGCTGACTTTCGGTTCATCCTTCATCTTCTCATAAAAGGCTTCAGCCGAAATGTCTATACCTTCACGGTATGCATCCTGTCCAAGAATCAACCTCAAAGGTACAATATAAATATGATTGTCTTTGGCGAATGCAGGATCGATTGTGCTCGTGCTGTCGGTCACCCATGCTATGGATCTCATTATAGTGTTCACGTCTCGCTTTCATGTAGTAAAAAGTAGGAAAGGAAGCGATTTAAGCCGCTGAATTAATCATATCCCACCCTTGCTACGATATGCAAATGGAAGGCATATGATATCTTTCCCACTCAGAAAACTGCCACAGAAAAGCCTTATTTTTTTACCACGTTATATCCCTTTTCGCCAAAAGGTTCCAGTCTTTCGATCCAATAGGCCTCCCGTTTGCTGACCGCATCCTTCAGATCATAGAACGGGTCCTGCTTCGGTTCAATCGTCTCCAGAATCTCAAAGACAAAAGCGTCATCCCCATACTCTTTCCATTCCTGCTGAAGCTGCTTATTGTAACTCGTTCCCATCTGCAGCTCAAAACGCTTGCCGTTGATGGTCTTCAGATTATTCGTTCCGGCAACCCATATTTTGCCGTTCTTTGTATTTCGAATCTGATATACACCTGCTTCAATCTTGATTTCCTTGTAGATTTGATTTAATTCCTGTCTGCGGCTCATTGTCGTTACATCCTCCTTCTATACTGCCGTCTAGGTCGTTAACCAATACTGGCTTCCATCATCCCTGCGATCCAAAAAACCGTATTCAATCAGATATCGGCGGATCGTCACGTAATCCGGATTGTCCCGTCCGATCATATCGTTGATTTCATTTTCGGAGTACATGACCCCGGGTTTGAAACGGGCAGCTATTTCCCGCAATACAACGTACTTCTGCTTCTCTTTGAGCTTAAACGTCTTCAGCGGAGCCTCGGTCCCTTCGGGAAACACCTTGGCCAGAATGGATTGACGCTCCTCTTCCGTCACGTTGTAACGCTCATCCACCATCTTGGCTTGCTTGGGTATTTCCACCATGGAAGGCGCATGACGATCCTTCTCCTTCAGCAGTTCCATTAATGTCAGCAGAACCTTGGACTGCCGTTCCTTCTCCTTCAAGGCAAACCGATGATTTCGTATGGTCGATGCACTGCCTATGCCCAGCGCCTGCTGAACTTCTTTATCATTCATTCCTTCATAGAACAGCTGCAGCAGTCGGTTCTGATGCTCCGTCAGTCCTGTCAGTTTCTTATCGAGGCCCGACAGATATTGAAACACCGACCCATGCTCGCGCTGAATATGAACAGTCATGTAACGCCTGGCTTCGTACAACACGTCATGATCCGGGTAGATGATCCCTTTTTCCAACGTCTTGCCGCACAAGAGACATACCCATACCGGTCCTTCCTCCACATATCCTTCCTTGAGTTCATCTATGGAAGCATTCCAGAAACGTTCACTGAGATCCAATAGGGACACCACTTTCCTAAAATTATTTATATAGACATATTATTGTTTTGTCTATTATTTGTCAATGCCAACCTAATTAACCATTCATCCAATCAGCATAAACAAACAGGTCACATCCTGGTATAGGAATACCAGAATGTGACCTGTCTTTTATAAGTAGGATAAACTGCAGAAAATACGACGGATGATGGCTAGATCATACTAAAACCAGGCTAACCATGCTTTTATCAAAATCAATCCCAGAAATCAATCCTTGCCGATCCACCGGCACCTGTCTTCTTCACGTAAAATTCCGCTCTTTTGTTATCCCCGTCTACAAAGCTGCCGATTCCTCGAACAATTCCGCATTGATTTTTAGATAATTCAGCTTTTCCTACATAATCATTATTATTGTTCCCCGGATCATCCTCCCATAATTCGTACACTGCCGTTGGACCGGAGTATAGGCAAAACGCAAAATCTCCACCCGTGGAGTAAGCAATGGCGCTCGAGGAAGTGAACGTAGAGGAACCAATATAATCCCATTGCCCAGGTACTGACGCCAATTCGGAAACCGAAACCAAAGAAATCGAAGCCGGAGATGACGTCGGGGAATCTGTTTCTTCACTCGCAAAAACGGTGGAAAAAGAGCTGACCAGAAACACGAGCAGGATACTGCATGCGATTTTTTTAAATTTCATCTGTAACACAACACCTCTTCCCTTTTTTTATAACAAGCATATATATAATAGCTTAGTTGTAATTTTATGTAAATAGATAAACGATAAATAATTCATCCATTTCCTAAATCCGATCCCAAACGGGGGGATGAACAGCAGGGATCCTCCCTTCATAAGAAAGGGAATCCCTCTATAATAAATCTTCCTCCCATGATTCGAACCTGCTAGAATAGAGAGGTTGCTGCTGTAAAATTTAGGGGGTATCATCATGGGGTTAATACACCAGTCGGCAAAAGAAATGCGATCTTGGCCGCGCAATATTAAGCTGTTTTTTCTAGCTAACGTGCTGTATCAGATCGGTACCGGCATGTTCAGTGTGCTCTACAATTTATACATACAAAGCCTTGGGTATAATGATTCCATGAATGGAACAGTGGTCAGTATTCAGTCCCTTGCCACAGCATTAATGTTCATCCCGATCGGTCTGATCGGAGACCGCGGCAGCCGGAAACGCATTCTTGTCCTTGGTGCACTGTTAAGCGGGGCAGGGCTTATCGCCCGCTCGTTTCTGGAGAGCGAGTTCAGCTTGCTTGGGCTCGCGATATATACAGGCCTGTTTGCATCCTTCTTTCAGGTGCTGGCCATCCCCTTTTTGGCGGAAAATACAGCGAAATCCGCTCGCATGCGCATCTTCAGCATCCACGCCTCGCTGGTTCTGGCTTCTCAAGTGCTCGGGAGTATGGGCGGCGGATTCCTGGCGGATGCCTTGCAGGTATTTGGGATAAACAAGGTCGGCAGTTTGAAAACAGCGCTGTTCATAGGCGGTCTGGCAACCTTTGCCGCGTTTATCCCGCTCTTGTTTACAACAGATAAGAATGCCGAGGATGCACAATCAACGGATACACCCCTCCCTGATCATCAACCCGCTCAGTCCGGAGTTGCCGTTAACACCTCCGGTTTGGGGGATTTCAAGATCATCGGACAGTTCGCGCTTGCCCAGCTGTTAATTGGACTGGGCTCCGGACTCGTTGTGCCTTACTTGAATCTGTATTTTACCAATCGCTTCTCGGTGTCGTTATCGGCTGTCGGGATCCTTATTTCGCTTGGGCAAGTCATGACTATCGTTTCCATGCTGATCGGTCCGACACTCGTGAATCGCGTGGGTGCGGTGAGAGCCGTGGTGCTGTTTCAGGTTCTGTCCTTGCCGTTCCTGTTGTTAACCGGCTTTACCAACGTATTGATCATTGCATCCGTTGGATTCCTGTTCCGGCAAGCGCTCATGAATGCGGCTAATCCGATCCAGTCCTCTATTCTGATTGACCGTGTGCCGGATCATCGAAGAGGAATCGCCAATTCCGTCACGCAAACCGCCTTTATGCTCGGGTGGGCAACCATGGGACCGGTACAGTCCACACTAGTCACCACATACGGTAACTACTGGGGATATGCAATCACATTCTGCATCACCGGAACCTTATATGTTGTATCTTCCTTTTTGTACTACCGCATGTTCCGCGAACAAAAAGATAACAATCTACCTTCCGGCACGCCCACTACTCTCTAACCTCCGTGCGGAGGGGTTTAACATGAGACGGAACAGGCTGCCCGTTCAGCGAAATCGTCCGGGCCTGAAAACTTCCCTTATACCGGAAGACAGGCCCCAATATCGGATTGTTTACCTGAACGGATATTCGGTAACACTCGTCCCGTTCTTCATACCATTCGCACACGTCGGCCGTTCCGGTCAAGCACCGGGGGAATCGAAACCGCAGGATCCCTTCATAAAACCTCTGCTCACTCGATTGAATGCGGATTCCGCCGTTAGCGCTTGCGCTAATCGCCAGATCCACTGCCAGATGCTGCTGATTGCCCAGATAATCCACCACGCGGCTGCGCTGTGAACTGTAAATCATCGTAGCATCAAACCGTCTGCGGATGCCTGGAAAATCGAAGCTTCGGCACCACGTCACCGTTTCTCTCCCCCATTCATCCTGATAAGCATAGTTCTCAATTCGAAACGGAATCCCCATCCCCCGATTCGGGAACATGATATGCCGCATCGTTCCGATATATAGTGGCAGCACTGCCCAAGGAGCATGCCAGATCTCTTCCATGATGCCTTCTCCAATCGAAGCGATGTTATCCTTGCTGTTAAACCCGAAACGTTCCCGGATTTTGGGATGAAGCTTCTGAAATTGTGCTCCGAGGGCTTGCTCATAGATCGAGGTCATATGCGTTCACTCCTTAGACTGGGTCCATCTGTGGAGGCCGGTATTCTCACACAGCGATATGCGCTTGGCAAATCGACAGCCGACAGGGAAGCCGTGAAGCATAAAGCTATCATTGAACCGCTTAGAGTCAACGGATTAAAGGGAGCTTTCATCAACTGTGGCTCCGTGATTAATGCTCCCAGCATTAAAATAACGAGCAATAACATGACCAGCCTGTACCACCACCGACTCTTGTGAAAGAGCAAGGTTAATAATCCAACGCCGATCTCCGCGATGCCAAGCAAGACCAGAACCATGCCCTCCACCCCCTCGGCCCAGCCGGACTGTCTCAACAAATCAAGCTCTCCGGCTTCCGGAAACAGCAGCTTCGGCACCACCCCCTCGTAGCACCATAGAATGACCAGCATGAACACGCTTAAGGCGTGGACCAAGGCATTCCGGATCGAAACCGACGGCGGAATGTCCTTCTCTGCCCATAACCGCAGAACATCAAAGCTCCAAGCCGTTGCAACGCCGAACAATGGCCGAAACAACAAGCGATCAAACCAGGCTCCCAGCATGCCGAACCGTGTCTTGTAATCATACCGGGTCGAGAACTTCAAGATGCCCTGTCCACCGTCCGCATACTTCCAATAGCCGCTCCCCTCCCGTATCAGGGAATTACGCTGATCGGAACCGAATCGCAGCACCGAGATCCGATGCCCCGACTTCGGATGCACCACCGTTTTCGTGGCACCTGCCCCCGTGACCTCCAGACCAAATCCAATTCGGGTCTTATATAGAAAACGCTGAGTCTCTGCATCAACTTTAGGCAAATAATGAATCTCCGAAAATCGCAAGTCCCACTGCTGGTGAAGCTCTGGTGTCTGTGTGAACGACCACAGTTTATCCATATCCGTCTTCATATCGATTTCCACATAAATCGGTTTTCTCTTCATGCACTTTCATCTCCTGGTTCGTGGATTCAACCGCCTTTATCGAATCCATGCTGTTGCTGGACCGGGCAGCCTTTGGTGTATACAGTCATTCTACTGTCGTCTCCCGCTGACCGTCAGACCTCACTTTCGTAGAACATGCAAAAGAGAGGTACTACATTTCGTAGTACCCCTCCCTCTTACTTCTCTGTATACAAGCGCTCTAACCAAACCAGCTTCGCTATGATTTGTCCTTTTGCCTCACGATTCCTTTGCGGCGAACCTTCTCCACGGCTTCCCTGCTGCTCTTCACGCCAAGTTTCTTCAGAATTTTATTAATCTGATTCTTAAGTGTGCTCTCGGTTTTGAACAGCTTCTTCTCCATCTGGGAATGGCTGTATCCTTCGTCCAGTAGCTCAAACACTTCCCGCTCCGCAGGGGTTAAGCCCCGCAGCTGTTCTTCGCGCTTCAGACGGGCAAATTCCTTCAGCAGCACTTCCATCGTTCCCGGGTGGAGCACTGCGCTGCGGATAGCAGCCGGAAGCTCCTTGAACCTGGTCTTCTCTAAGTAATTAACGGCCCCGGCCGTATATGATTTTGTAATAACAAACTCGTCAGCAAGCGAGGTCAGCATGATGACCTTGGCTTGCGGCTTGAGCTCATGAATTTCTGCGGCGGTATAGATGCCGTCAAGACGACCCGCGGTCAGTTGAATATCCATCAGAACGATATCAAAGGACAGGATGGCTGCCATTGCAATGGCTTGCTCGGGCGAATCGGCTGCACCGACTACCATCATATCCTCCTGCGCATTCAGAAAGACCGTCATTGCCTTAATCCAATCCGGGTCATCCTCAACCAGAAAGATCTGTATTCGATTCAAGCCTCATCCCTCCCGGTTAGACGAATGATTTTGCTGCGGGGGTAGTACAGCGTTATCTCTGTTCCCTCCGACTCACGGCTCTCCAGTCCTACGGAGCCCCCGCTTTTCTTCATCACATTATAGACATAGGACAAGCCAAGCCCGAAGTTACGCTTCTCATGACCCTTCGTGCTATAAAAAGGTTCAAATATGCGTCCTTGCAGCTCCCGCGGAATGCCGCTGCCGTTATCCTTGACGGAGATAGCCGCTCCCTTGCGGTCTGCTGTTACCGTTATCGTAATCCGTCCGCCTTCCGGCATCGCCTCAACGCTATTTCGAATCAGGTTGCTGATCGCTTCCTTCAAATGAACAGCATCTGCCAGCAGCCAAGGCCGCTGCAGGTTCTGGACATCCAGCTCGATGCCATATCTACTTAACAACTCATATTCACGAAGCTGAACCTCTGCAATGAGCTGATCCGTACGGGCAGGCTGTTCAACCAGTCTGAAATCCTTCATTTGCTGCTGGATTCGACCCACCATGGCAACCAGATGTTCTGAAGAATGTGTGATGACTTCCAGCTGCTCCATGACGGCACCGCTGTCCTGCGTCAGCATTAGCTTCACATTTTCCGTGCTGATCGCAATCTTGCCAATCTCATTCTTGATGGTATGGTTCAGCATCGATGTTCCCGTGCTCACGGCCTGCATCGTGCGATCCAGCGGATCGCGCTCAAACTTCAGACGAACGCCCAGAACGCCATATACAAAAGTACAGATAACGGCCACGGCTAACGAATACAGAATAAACAGCGATACATATTGAAACGAATCATAGCCGGGCGAGATTAAATTGCCGACATTGATCAGCAGCATTACACCGAGCAGCGTAGGCACCATAATCATGGTGGTGATCCACATGCTCTTTCGTTTCTGCGGATTCATCTCATATGACAGCGCGCGAACGAGCAAGACGCATCCCGTCACATAGTAGGGTCCTGTCCACACGAATAACAATCCATAATGAATATGATGTTCGGGATGAAGCAGAACCTGAACCAGCATGATGAACACAGGCAGAAGCAAGCCTATTTTGAGATAGCGCATCCTCTTGGGCTGCTGCGGTCTCCGAGTATATACCATGCAAAATATCAGCACTCCATATGGAGTTAAAGTATGATTCAACAATTGAATCACCGGTTCATACCGGATCGGTATAAAACCGGAAGGCGCAAGCAGATCCGTCAATCCTCCGCTCCCTGCACTCAACAGGAAAAAAGCCGCCCAGCGGTTCACCTCGCTCCGAGGCTGATTGAGCAGAAGCACGGCTGCCGCGCTCCATAGCGCTGCCACATAATAGAGCATACTACATCGTCCTATTCTCTTCCCAAATGTAGTTTCATCCTACCACAGTCGCTGGCAGGTGTGGTACAAAAGATCGCCCCTTATCCGCCTTCTTGGCCAGGATTCCGGCGGTCTTTTTTTTACATTGCGAAAACATTCAGTTTACATTCAGCCGCGTTTAAGAAAGAAATCAGGAACGGTTGCTAGGATAGATTTCGTAAGCAAGCTACACCATGACAGAGAGAAACGAGGTGGAACCCATGACAACCCCATTGAAATACCGAAATGAGCTGAAGTTTTTTGTGAATATCCATCAATATCATATCATCCGGGAGCGATTAAGAAATCTGGTGGCCTACGATCAGCATGCCGGTCCGAGCGGGGAATATCACATCCGAAGCTTGTACTTTGATGATATCAACAACAAAGCTTTGTACGAGAAGCTGGCAGGTGTCCGCGATCGCGTGAAATACCGCATTCGTATTTATAACGTTGCCGACGATACCATCCATTTTGAGAAGAAAATCAAATTCCGGGATTACATCGCCAAGCTGAAGGAGCCGCTCACAAGAGAGATGGTCAATCAGATTATGGCAGGTCAGTATGAATGCCTCTATCAGCCGGACAAACCCCTGATGATGGAGCTGTACCATGAAATGAAACACAAATTGCTGCGTCCCAAGGTCATTGTCGATTACGTCCGCGAACCGTACGTATGCCATAACGGGAATGTTCGCATTACGTTTGACAAGGAGCTCCGAACCGGCCTGCACTCCACAGATCTGTTCAACCAGCATCTGCTGCCCATTCGGGCGATCGATGAGAATCTGATCATCCTTGAAGTCAAATATGACGAGTACATGCCGGATTACATCAAAATCGCGCTGCAGCTCGATGGCCTCAACCGACAGTCGGCATCCAAATATGTCATGTGCCGCAAATTTCTCAAATATAACACTTGGGAGGATCAATAATTCATGAACGCTACACCGACTAATACGGAAACCACCAATTTCTCGGATATTATCAAAAATTCCGTCATGGAAAACTTCGTATCCGATATCAGCATCTCCAAAATTTTGATTACGCTTGCCGTCGCTTTTGTTATCGGGCTATTCATTTATTTACTCTATAAACGGGTGTTCAGCGGCGTGCTGTACTCCAAAAGTTTCAACGTTTCACTGATCGGGATGACCATGATCACCGCTGTTGTCATTATTGCCATCAACTCGAATCTCGTGCTCTCGCTCGGTATGGTCGGCGCACTCTCTATCGTCCGCTTCCGTACGCCCATCAAGGACCCTACCGATCTGATATTTCTGTTCTGGGCTGCTGTAGCCGGGATCGTAACCGGAGCCGGATTCTATACACTGGCAGCGATCGGGTCCGTTGTTGTTGGCCTCATCCTGTTCTTCTTCATTAAAAAAGCAACGGTGGATACGCCTTATCTGCTGGTTGTTCATTGCGATAACGAGCAGAGCGAGCAAGCCGTTAAAGGTCAAATTGATCAAGCCGTGAAGCGCTATAATCTGAAGCAAAAAACAGTGACGCCAGGAAGCATTGAACTGACGCTGGAAGTAAGACTCCGTGATGCGGAAGGCCAATTCGTTAACAAGCTGTCTCAGCTTCCCGGCGTTCACAATGCAGTCCTGATCAGTTACAGTGGCGACTATGTATCCTAAGTCAGGCGGTGGTCAGAGATGATGAACAAAAAAACGGCAGTATGGCTGTCCCTTGTGCTGGCCATAGTCCTCCTGCTCTCAGGGTGCCAATGGACAACCTCCCCGGTCGCCAGCTCGGAGGTTGACAGCAGCACAGACAACGAAGTCTTGCAGGATCAGATCGATTCCACGGTATTTCCGAAGGATAAAGTTGTTGATGTGAAAATCACCATCGACGAAGCCGATTTTCATGATATGCTGGACAATGCCAATGCAGAGGAATATAAAGAAGCCTCCGTGAATTACAACGGCATGCAGTATGATCATGTGGGTCTTCGTACGAAAGGCAATTTAAGCCTGCGAAGTGTAGTCAATTCCGACTCCGACCGCTACAGCTTCAAGATCTCTTTTGATGAATATATCAATCAGACCTTGAATGGAATCAGCAAAATCAATCTGAATAACAACTACAGCGACGCCTCGTATATGCGCGAATTCCTTACTTACGAGCTGGCGGCATCCGTCGGATTGCCGACACCCGGATTCTCATACGTAAACGTATACGTTAACGATGAATTATGGGGCTTCTACCTTGCTATCGAACAGATTGGCGATTCTTATCTGAAGCGTCAGTTCGACAATTCATACGGAGCATTGTATAAGGCTGAGATGACAGGTGTAGGAAGTGATCTCACATGGCTTGGCAAGGATCCGGATTCCTATACGGGACTTGTCATGAAATCCAAATCATCCAATGACGATATATTGATCGATATGCTGGATGAACTCAATAACGGCACCGATTATGAGAAGGTGCTTGATGTGGATAATGTGCTCAAGTACGTTGCCTTGAACGTGGTCGCCTCCAATATGGACAGTTATCTCGGTTCCAACAAACAGAACTATTACTTATATGAGAACAATGGCATATTCTCCGTCCTTCCCTGGGATTACAACATGGCCTTTGGCGGACTTGGCAGCTCCAACCTTCTCATTGACGAGCCAACCCAGGGTGCCTTAGCAGAACGGCCACTGATTGCCAAGCTGCTTGAGGTTGATGAATATAAGGAACGCTATCATGCCATTCTCACGGAAATGCTGGAGGGTTACATGCAGCAGGACACATTCAATGACAGGGTAGCGCAATTGCAAGAACTAATATCCGAGCATGTAAAACAGGATCCAAGACCGTTCTACTCTTACGAGGAATATGAGCAATCTCTCCCAACGCTGATGTCCTACGTCCAGACGTCGTCTGATAACATCCAGCAGCAATTGGATGGAACCATCCCCTCCGCTGGTGATGGAAGCGGCAGCGGAGGTGGTATGGGTGGTGGCGGCCGCGGCGGTATGGCACCGGGCGGGGCTGGTGGTATGATGCCAGGCGGTGCTGGCAAAGTGGCGCCTGACGGCGCTGGCGGCATGGCGCCCGGCGGGGGTAACGTGGCACCCGATGGTGCCAGTGAGATGGCGCCTGGAGCTGCCGATGGCAGCACTCCTGACACTGCACCGAATGGCGCTTCAAGCGAAGGTAGTGACAGAAACGGTGACACTGATCCCAGCAATGCGGAAGATAACAGCTCTAGTGAACAGCCACAGGTTTCACTATCTTCTGCTGCGGCAAATACGGAACCAGTGCAAAATCCAGAGGACGCTGCGTCCCAGACGCCAACGCAGAATCAAGTCCCAGCTAACGGAGATCTGCCAGTACAGAATCAAGCCCCTGCTGACGACCAGCAAACCCAGCCTCAAACGCCGGGGCTGAATGGTCAAGGGGAACTGCCGGACCTTCCTCAAGGTCAGATGGGGAACGGAGGATTTGGCGGTGGCGAGTTCGGCGGCCAGATGCAGGGTGGTCGAGGAATGGGACGGCCGGGCGAATGGAGTAACGGAGCCTCCCAAGAGCAAGGCAGCACCAGGGAAGCCCTATACGCTGGAGTGGCCATCTTGCTGCTGCTTCTCTCTTGCCTCTTTGTGAGTTTATACAAGCGAAAACGACTCTAACTCTACCCAATAAGGGACGGCTGCAAAGAATGATGCCTTTGCAGCCGTCCCTTTGTATGTTCAGAACTTTCTAATCAAACCAATACCCGGAGTTACCGCTTCATTATGCGCTTAACCACGTAATCAACACCGGTGTTAATATCAGTAACGAGCCCAGCGTCATTACGATCCTTGTTGTATTTCTTGACAGCTTACGCTGCGTCTCGGATGAGCGATACCAGCCGCTGAATTGCAGTCGGTTGCGGTAGAGAACAAGAAACCATAAAATATTTCCGCTGAACAAGAACAGGAAGTAGGACTCCTTCCATGGAATCCATGACGTCAGTATGCTCTGTTCAATGCTGCCCAGAATTGCTGCTGCAATCATCATCATGATCATCATACGAATCATTTCCAGTATGGATGAGGCCAATTTGGTCATAACGTTACTCCTTCTTCGTCATGCTGGTTCTAATACAGTCTGTGTTTTCCATTATAAAACAAAACAAGAAATTATGACATGCCAACAGGCGACATGGCATCCGTGCAGCCGCGCTATTCAGTTTGATTCTAACTCTTCTTGAATATCACGTGACGCTTGTTTTCGAATAAAATACGAATCCAGCTTCCGGCTGACCCATAGCGAAAGAACGATGAACGCAAGGACGCCAATCAGCTTGAAGGGCTCGGCTATAAAGTCGGACAAGTTAGCGCCAATGTACGATACACAGAATATCATGATGCCCTTGCCCAAGGCTACGGCCATAAGATAGGACATAAGGTTCATTCTTGCCAGCCCGGCAGCTACATTCACAGCTACGAACGGCCCGACCGGAAGTATGCCCAGCAGGAACACGTAACTGAATCCATTATGCTGAATCCAGCGCATTCCACGCTGAACCTTAGGTTTGTTCGCCCAGCGTTCGATCAGTGGCGTACCGGATATTTTGCGCACAATGAGGAAGGTCGTCAAACACCCCGCAACCATCCCGATCCAAGAGTAAAATACCCCCGCCCACAGTCCATATACCGCCCCATTAACACCTACGATTACAATCGTGGGCAGCGGAGGAATGAAAGATTTCAAGAAGGTCAGCAATATTCCTGGCAGCGGACCTAAAGCTCTAAACTGTTCTAATAACCATTCCAGATTGCTCTCCGTAAAATAAGACATGATGTCCAAGTAGCCATTCAATAACTTCACCCATTTCTGCTATTGTATTGCCGACTAGCCCTCCTGAAGCACCTTGTTCAACTGAGCCAGATGGTGCTTGTCATGCCAGATGAAATCCCGCATGAATTGCTCCACTTCAAAAGGATGGCCGTCCCCGTCTGTATACCGCTTCGCGTACAGCGCTTCCGGCAACGCTTCGATGGTCTGAATCAGCTTCTCCCTTGCAGCTAGCGTCTGATTCACCAGAGCTTCTGTCGATAACGTCTTGGCATATAACCGCGAATCCTCATTAAAAGCATCATAATCCAAATGCTTGACAGTAAGCGTCTCCCCAGCGGAAACCTTGGCGATAGCCTCATTATAAAAATATTCATCCCAGCACATGATATGGCACACCACATCACGCACAGTCCATTTTCCCTCAGCGATCGGGCGATTCCAGTAACTCTCTCCTTGTTCTGCGAATTCACCAACCTTATCGATCCATTCGGAATACTCATTCAACAGCAGCTGTTTATCACTCATACCCATTCTCCTTATCCGTGAATTGTTTGATCATGGCATCCAGTTGATCCTCCGACCAGTCGTACATCTTCAACAGCTCCACATAAGGATCACCCGGTATATTCAACAGCTTCGCAAAGGCAGGCTCTGTCTTGTAACCTGACTTCTTCAGCTCGATAATGCTCTGTCTTCCGACCTCGCCCAGCCGCTTCAGAAGCCTGTATTCCACCACCATGTGCCGGTAACCGTTCTGATGGGTGGAAGGCAGCGGCTGCGCAAACACCTCAAATTCCCAGCCCCCATACCGAAACCGTATCACCATTCGCTCCAGATTGTCTACCGTGCGCAATGAGGAGGTTAAGCCCGGCAGGATTTCTCCATAACGCTCCTTCATCCCTCGCTCAAACGAAACAAAATCCCTCACCTGACAAATGATATCCAGATCGCTTGAAGCTATATCAATACCGATAGGGATCGTCCCGACCCATATCGGATGGTAACATTTCAAATGATCCAACAGCTCAAGTCGATCTATTACCTCGGCTGCCTGCTGTTGTTTCGCAGAGCCTTGGCGCAAGTAATCGATGTTCAAAAAATCCATATCCTCAACCATGGCTGCTCACACCTGCCCGTGCTTAATGTCTTTACGCTTCGCGTTCTGTCCACGTTGTCCGGACATAACCAAGCTTCATGCCGACCGTCTCCATATTGCGATGACTCTGTGACAGGAAGGCACACTGGCCCACAACCAAACTGCATCCCGCTTGTTTCGCATCCCATATTCTCCTGCGAAGAAGCTCTTGCTGCAAGCCCTGTCTGCGGAACTCCGGCAGTGTTGCTGCAAAAGTAAGCGACGCATTGGAATGGTTCATATACATGACACCCGCAGCAGCAGGCTGTTCTCCCGCATACGCCATATAGAAGCTCCAGCCCGGCCGTGAATGCAATACACGATTGTTCAGGGCTACGGACGGGATTCCCTGATCAGGCAGTCCCGTTCCAAGGCAATGAATTCTAGCATAATCTTCAAATTCATCTTTGTCTATCGTTTTGATCACAATTCCGGCATCCGGCATATCCTTCAATTCTTGCGGGTTCATATACATTGAATTATGAAACGCCGATTGGTAAAACCCCCGAGCGGCAAGCGAGCTTAACAAATCCTGATTAACCATGGCAGGCACGATCTCGAATTGGAATTTGCGGTCTCTTGATTTGTAGAAATCGATAATAGCATCGAGATGAATGGAGTCCTCAGACTTTATTCCTTTTACCGTGTTAAACGAAAGCCAAGGCATCGTCCTGCTGTACAAGCACAGCGCCTGACCGAATTGTTCTATCTCCACGCCCTCGGGATTGCCGGGCCGGCCTTCAATAGCCTTCATTCGATCCTGCATATAATCCGTTTCTGAA
The DNA here is from genome assembly GCF_003184205.1 of Paenibacillus sp. Cedars. Classification (NCBI taxonomy): domain Bacteria; kingdom Bacillati; phylum Bacillota; class Bacilli; order Caryophanales; family Paenibacillaceae; genus Paenibacillus; species Paenibacillus sp. Cedars. Next base: position 1,951,438 of record NZ_CP020866.1, on the reverse strand, counting down.
TGCTGAATCCGATGGATAAGTTCCTCAGAGGGAAGATGCCGCATATTGCCTCCTATGTATTCGTAATAAAATAATGATAACGTTCGGATAATTAGAGCCCGAAGATCACTTGCTGATGCTTCGGGCTCCATGCTTGCTGTGTATGATATTATTTCGAGCTGTCCGGCAGATCGCAAGATCCGTCGGCACACATGCCGTCACTGCTGTCCACCTCATTCACCATGACCAGCGGATTGGCTTCACGATAGGCCTTATCCAATGCGTCTGTGAATACTTCCAGAGGCTGGGCGCCAGATACAGCATATTTGCCTCCGAGCACGAAGAATGGAACGCCGCGAATGCCCAGGTTGGCAGCCGCTGCTTCGTCTGTCCGTACCTCAGATTGGAAGTCGTCGCTCTCAAGCGCTGCAGCAGCCAGTTCCCGCGAGAGGCCAACTTCCGCCGCCAGGTCCGCCAACAAATTCCGATCTTCAAGATTCTCGGCATCTGTAAAATACGCACGGAACAACCGCTCGGTCATCTCTTTCATTTTACCATGCTGGTCTGCAAAATAAACAAGGCGGTGTGCATCAAATGAATTGGCCGGAATAACCCGATCCATATGATACGTAAGCCCAACACCCGCCGCTTGCTGAGTAACGTTTGCGTTGGCCGCTTTAGCCTGCTCGATACTCATGCCATATTTGGCTGCCAACAACTCGTCCATGGAAACATCAGGTTTATAGGACGCATTCGGATCAAGCTCAAAGCTGCGGTATACCACCTCTACCTGATCCTTATGCGGAAATTGCTCCAATGCTGATTCGAAACGGCGCTTACCAATATAACAGAACGGACACATAAAATCCGACCAAATTTCAACTTTCATTTTTTCGCCTCCTAGCGAGTGTAATCCTAACTTACTTATTGTAACCCGCTTTCAGCATTGCATCAACACCTCACGCAGAAATCATACACTCGGGCTGCAAGCCGAAGAAGCCAGATGACCGGTTAATCAAGTTTGTTTCCGTTGTCCTGCAATCGGGCATGAATCCAATCGGCCACGACCGTGCAGCCCCGAACGTTCCCCATCAGGGAATTGTTCACCACCAGATCTGCGTACCAGCGGGTAGGCTCGACATATTCATCATGCCTGTATCTGACAAGCTGCAAATACTCCTGAAGCACGCTCTCCTCGCTGTGTCCCTTGTCAATGAACCACTGGTTTCTGCGCAGCATCCTTTCATCGGCGGGACAATCTATGAAGAGCTTCAGATCAAGGGACTCCCGAAGATCCTCGAATTGATACAGAAGAAATCCTTCAATAAGGATGACATCGTATTCGCCACTGCGGACGGCCTGCTCATAATCCTCGGTTAAGCGCTGAATATGGACGGCATCCGGGTGGTTAAAATCCTCAAAGACTCTGTTCGTGAAGGGCGCTTTGGCCATGGGTCTAACGGCTTTGTAGTATTTGTCCATGTGGAACAAGGCCACACGATACTCGCTTAACTTCTCCTTGAGCTTCAGACTCAGCGTCGTTTTTCCGCTGCCCGAGCCTCCGCCAATCCCAATTGTCAAGCACCGACTCTGCTCCATTTATGCCTCCATATATAAAAAGGATAAAAAAACAGACAGCCTGCAGCCGCCTGTCATTTGTATTTTTTCCAATCCATCTCACTATGCTCGAGTAAATATTCAAAATCATTATCGCGCAACTTCTGTTCCGCCTTGCGTGCTGCTTCACGCTCCTGCCTTTCCTTCTCCAGCCGATCCGCTTCATTCGCTTTTAAGGATTCGGTGGTTGCCTTCAGCTTCGCCAGAACTTGAGGGTCCAGCATATCCTTTAACGTCGCAGGTTTATCCGTTGATTCTGTTCGTGGCAATGGGGAAGTCCGTTTCTTTTTTGCCATGTTCGCTCACCTCGATTTCCACATCATTATATCATTTTGCTGACAGCCTGACATCCGGCTGGACCATATTTCTCATCCTCCATGATTGATTTCACGGACATGTAAATACTATACTTACTTGGACCTGGACTCCATTATCGGACCAAATCAAGAGTCATCGATGGTGAGGGTACACATTGTGACGATGCAAGCACTGGAGGTACAGCAACCATGATCTATCATATTGATTATGTTTCAGAAGGACTTCATGTAAAGGGGTATCTGGGGCTCCCCCCTCAATTGCCCCGTACACTCAGCCATAAGATGGCAGAAGCGGTTGACACCATGCATGGCGTAACCGTAACTGGCACACTGGCTTGCTCCATTCTGAACAGAGAGCCAGCATCTTTCGAAGAGTCTTCCAACGAATCCCCTAAGCTGCCACTGGTCATCTACTGCCGGGGCGGCATTGGACGGATTGGTGCCGTACGGCTGAAGTGGGTGGAGGAATTCTCCGCCCAAGGCTATGCCGTATTTGCACCCGCTTATCGCGGCAATGAAGGCAGCGAGGGACGGGATGAATTCGGCGGTGCCGATACGATGGATGTGATCTCAGCCATTGACTGGCTGTCCCGTATTTCATGGATAGATAGCAGCCGCATCCACGTGCTGGGCTTCTCCCGCGGTGCCATTAATGCCGCTGTAGCGGCCGCTGCATCCCCCCATATATCCAGAATGATTCTATGGAGCGGCGTGTCGGATTTGACTCAAACCTATGAAGAAAGGATTGATCTGCGCAGAATGATGAAGCGCGTTATCGGGGGCTCGCCTGCCAAGGTTCCTGAACAATATCTGCTCCGCTCCCCGCTGCACTATGCGGACCGGATCCCATGTCCCGTCCTGCTCGTCCATGGAACACAAGACGAGCAGGTCCTGGTTCAACATAGTTACCGTATGCTGGATAAACTCCGGGAATGCGGGCATGAGCCGCAGACGCATCTGTACGAAGGGCTCGGGCATCACTTTCCCCCGCCCCAGCATGCAGCGGCAATCCATCGGATGTTCGATTGGCTAAAGAAGGGAGATTGAACATTTGCCCTGCTCAATCTCCCTTGCAACCGGCCCCGTGTCTTCCTCACTCCTTATTGCTGTGAATAGAGGTATCGATCCAGTATTTGCACTTCCCGTCTGCAATGGAGCTGAGCTCCCCCTGATTCCATTCAATGATGCGACGGGAAGGCAGGTTGGATTCATCACAGGTCAGCAGGACCTTGTTGATATGGTGCTCATAGGCTTTCTTAACTAACCCTTCCAGCATCCGCTTGCCATATCCCTTCCCCCGCTCCGAGGGCCGAATGACATACCCAATATGTCCACCCAGTTCAAGCAGACTCTGATTCAGCCGATGTCTCAGCTTGCCATATCCAACAGGCATGCCGTTCTCATACAACCAGTAAATGGTCTGAGGAACATACTCCTCCGGCAGATCGATACCTCTTGATATCTCGTAATTGCGATGGACCTTGGATACGAACTCTTCCATACTCCCGCTGTTTAAGCTGTTGACGAAGCCGTTCCCGCCCGCTCCAATTTCCTGCACCATGAATAAGAGGGCTTCATCCGCTTTCTTCTGCAGTTCAACTAACTCTAATGCCATGTCTACTCCTCCACTTGAAAGATAGAATCCACAATGATAGGCAGCTGATCTCGTAGGGATACCGCGCCAAATACGGATCTGGCATGGCTCCCCTTATCCCCGAATACATCAAGCATCAAATCCGAAAATCCATTAAGCACCTTATGGTGTTCTTCATAATCGGGTGTTGCGTTTACGAAACCCTGAACCTTGACCACTCGCTTCACTTTATCAAGAGATCCGAGAGCATCCCTTAATACGGCCAGAACTTCCACTCCGGTCAGACGGGCATAGGCATAACCCTGCTCGGTTGTATAACTCTCGCCAAGTTTACCCTTCGGCTCCCCAGGCGGCCCTTTCCCTGAGACATACATCAAACCGTTCACGATGACATAGTTGGCATACCTCGCAGCCGGCGAGCTGGCAGCAGGTAAACGGATGCCTAATGGCTCCAAGCGTCCCTCCGCATAACCGGACATAAGAACATCTCCTCCATGAAGAAAATTCCAGATAAATTTCAATCATTGTACCACGGAATGAGATCAGTACAAGTGTAAGAATAAAAGTTTCTCGATGTACCCTGCATTCCATGAGGACAAAAAGACCAACCCCGTACCATCAGGGTTGGTCTTCTCATCCATGCAACGAAGGCTTAAATCCGGAACGAATAGGATGCATACCGCTCCGCGTTGTTAATCGCCTGCCATACATCCGTTGTCTCAGCGCCAGGGTACCAATAGGCATAACCCGCAATCTGATATTTGGCAGCCATAAGATGTTTCATGGATAAGGAACGGGCTTCTTCCGTCCATATGCGATGCCTAACTCCACCGATCGTATATGCAGCTTCATACTGGGCGACATCAGCGTTCCACGCCAAGGAAGCCTTATGCAGACGGATGCGATGTCCCTGTTCAATCAAACTGATATCCTGCGAGGACACCGATGAGGCCAGCTGCCAATCTCTTGTATACAATGGATACGCAACGATACTCTTCTTCGCCGTGACTTGATTTACCAGCTTGTTCAGAGCCGATTCGGACCAAGGCAGCGAGGATACGGAACCGGCTTTTGGCGAGCCGCCCCAGTGTTGGTCGTAACTCATAAGAACTACATAGTCCACTTGTCTGCCAAGCGCTGCGTAATCAAATGCTGCCGTCCAATCCGTATTCAGATCAGGCGATACATCGATAGATAACTTCGCTCCGAGCCGCTTCATTTCCGCGGATAATTGCGTGATGAAGGCGGTCAGGTTCTGACGATCCTGAGGCATCACATTCTCAAAATCAATATTGATCCCGTCCAATTGATATTTGGATACATTGGCAGCGATGCTCTCTACAACCGACTTTCGGTTCTGGGCGCTGCTTAGAACGGAATGCGTTCCTTCCGCGTTCCCCCGGTTTCCCACCATAGCCCATACCTGCCGTCCATTGCTGCGAGCCCATGTAAGCAGCGCTTGATCGGTATGGTCCGATACCTTGCCGTTTGACTCCATATAATACCAACGCGGTACAAGCACATTCAAGCCGGCTCGCTTGGCATAAGAAATGTACTCCTTGGTTGTCCCATTGTACAACCACCCCATGTGGATATTCGCAGGAACCTGACGATCAACCGAAGTTTTCACATTGCCCGACTGGAGCACCCGATCCAGCAGTTTCGCCGTTTCCTCCCGGGTGATGGCGTCCTGAGGTCTGAACTGACCCTTGCTTCCCTGCAGCCAGCCGGTATCGGTTGCTGTTCCTACAGCATCCCAAGCCCACTTCGCAATCGAGACTGCATCGAGATATCTGCCCGCCATGTTCCCGTGATAAACATTGTTCTGCTTCATGGCCCGGGTGACAATCACAGCGGCTTCTTGGCGGGTAATGGGCGCATTCGGGTAAAACATGGAGCCATTCCCTTGTACGATCGATAGATTCAGGCCGGTATGAATCCAGCCATAATACCAAGCAGATTTGGAAACATCCCGGAATGCTGACACATCATTCTGAACAGGCTTCAATTTAAGCATTCTGGCGATCATCGCGGTAAATTCCGCCCGGGTCACCGGTTTGCGCGGCAAAAAAGCCCCTGTGCCATCCCCGCTTACGATACCTCTCTTAGCCAGACGATCAATCGCGTCTTTAGCAAAGCTTGCAGAAATATCATGGAAAGCAGTTTGACTCGGAGCTTGAAGCGCTGATGCCTGAACAGGGCTTAAGAGCGATGTTAATGACAGCAGCAAACAAAGGGACAGGATATATTTTTTCAAAGGTACGCCTCGATTCTATCATCTGATATCCACAGCATATCAGATGATGATAGAATCAGGCATTATTCATTTCTTGGTAAAAATCGTATCTGCGCGAGCGCCTAGCAAGCTAAGACTACAGCGCCGATCCCTTCTACAACAAGAGAATCCGAGTTTAAACGTTTAATCAGCTCTTCACCAAGCAGAATCTTCCACTCCCCAAGCTCAGGCAGCTTTAAGGAAGACTCCTTGCGTGCGGCATAATAGAGTACATAGATATGTTTCTCGGCGCCGCCGCCCGCATGATCACGAAGCGTGAAGGCTACGGTGTTCTCTGGACTATCCTCGAATCGCAGATGCCGCCGGATCGAAGCCGAATCCCGCAATCGAAATGCCGGATGATTCTTGCGAAGCTTAACGAGCCGCTGAATGTAGCTCACTCCATCCTGATGCTCTGAGGCCATGCCCCAGTCAAGCCGATTCACCTCATCGCTGGAGTTGTAGCTGTTCTCCACACCGTTCTTGGAACGGTAATACTCCTGGCCTGCATGCAGGAACGGGATTCCCTGACTCGTAAGGATCATGGCCGATGACAGCCGGTGCATATCCCGCCGAACCGCATCATTCTCTCCGTCCGTAGACAGCATGATTTTATCCCAGAGCGTATGATTATCATGACACTCCACATAATTCACGCATTGTACCGGTTCGGAAGCAAAGGCCTTGATCTCTCCGGCATACGGAATGCCGCCCACGATACCCTGCTTGACCTTGCCCTGGTATCCAATACCGCCGCTTACAAAGCCTTTGTAATCGAAATGAAAGATATCCCCTTTGACGGCGTCACGGAATCCATCGTTAAAATGTGCGATACGCGGCATCAACGCGGCCTGGCGCTGATTCGCTCTTCTCTCTTCAGCCAGCTCGGTATCCATTACCCAGCCTTCACCTATCGTGATGATGGACGGATCGATTTCATCCAGACGCGTTCGGATTTCATTCATTGTCTCTACATCCATCAAACCCATGAGATCAAAGCGGAATCCGTCTATCCGATATTCCTTCACCCACTGCAATACCGATTCTACGATGAATTTCCGCATCATCGGCCGCTCGGTTGCCGTATCATTGCCGCAGCCGGAGCCGTTCGAGAAGGTACCGTCTTTCTTATAACGCAGATAATATCCGGGAACCAGCTTGGTAAAGTTGATCAGGTAACCATCATATACATGGTTGTACACCACGTCCATGATGACTCGAAGCCCTTGATCGTGAAGCGTCTGTACCAACTGCTTCAGTTCCCGAATCCGTACCTCCGGTACATACGGATCCGTAGCATACGAGCCCTCGGGCGCATTGTAGTTCTTCGGATCATATCCCCAATTGTACTGCGGCTCGTGAAGTCTGGTTTCATCCACACTTTCGGTTGCATAGTCGTATATCGGGAGCAGCTCCACATGCGTGACGCCGAGCTCAACAATATGGTCAAGACCTGTACGAATCCCCCCGGGGCCTCTTGTTCCTGACTCTGCAAGACCTGTGAACTTGCCCTTATCCGAAACTCCGCTATCCGGATGAATGGTGTAATCCCGGACATGCAGCTCGTAGATTACAGCATCCACGGGACTGTCGAGCGGCGGCTTATCCGCTGTCCAGCGTTCCGGATCGGTTGTTGTCATATCCAGAATACAGGCGCGATCCCCATTAACGCCCACCGCTGTGGCATAGGGATCGACGGCCTCGTTCCATTGATCCCCGATCAGAACCTGGTAGGTATAGAACTTGCCTTAAAGATCCTCACGAACCTTCAGCAGCCAAGTCCCTTTCACATCCCGGGTCATGGCTATTCGGCGGGCATCCGGTGCTTTCCAATCCTCGTATAACAGGACATAGGCCTCACTAGCCGTTGGAGCCCAGAGACGGAAGGCCGACTCTTGAGTTTGGTAGGTCAGTCCCAGATCGCTACCTTCATAATAAAATTGCTGGTCAAATTCCTTGTCAAAGACGGAAACTCCTCTGGTTACGGCCGGATCACCATAATGAATAATGGCATTGCTCTCTTTTTGTACAGACAAGATGTTCACTCCTCATTTAAACTTCCTATCTTGTTGCAGCCGTTCAAATTCTTCCTTGGTAATGTCACGGTTGCCATAGCGCGCTTCCTCGTACAGCTCTATCAAGGATTGCGGAATGCGATCGCTCTGCCCATCCCAATCCTTAAGATCGTGTTCGGTTTCCCGAGGGGTCAGAGCCGCTTTCCAATTATAGCCTTCACGGATGCTTCGGGAAAGTATCCTGCGATACATTTGACGGATTTTCTGATTCAGGTGTTCCGATTCTTCGCCCTCACGATGCCTTCCACCGAAACGCACACCGGACAACAATCGTCTAAGACGTTTCGATGCAGGATCGTGTTCGATATTCTCCACTTCATCCTCATAACCCAGCGAGGGCTGAACGTTCTGTCTGTTCATCATTCTGTTCATCCACGCCGAGAATTTTCTGTAGAGCGTAGGCAGCACTTTGCCGAATCTGAACAAGACGTATACAACTCCAACCCCGATAGCAAGGAATACACCATAGATCAACATTTGTTCAATCACTTTCATCCACTTGCTTGGCGACTTCGGTTCTTCCTCCATCATAGGCATTTCGGGCGGCGGCTCTGTCATCGAAGGCGGCTCCGGAGCCTGCTCTGCTCCAGAGCCGAACAGCCCGGAGATCCAGGCTGCTATTCCCCTCGCGAGATCGGAGAACCACTGCTGAAGCTGTGGCAGAAAAGCCACGATTCCGATTAGAACCAGTAGTACGATAATAAACCATCGATTGTAGCGCAGAACGCGCCGTTCCAATACCGGCTGATCTTTGCCCGGGAGCGTCTCATCGAGCACGAACTGCCGATTGACGATCAGCAGCGTCAACACCAAGGCAGCCGCTCCCATCCACGTCAGAGCTGGTATTCCATCCTGAAATGAATCCATGAAGCTTAATATGAAACTGCTGACCCCGTACAGGATCAAACCGATCAGGAAATAGGTGCCTGGGAACATCAGATTCCAGCTTATCTGCTCCATTCGGCTCCCCCGATAACTTGCAACAAATAATACGGGAATGGAATAGGCGAGAGCGAGATCAACGCCCAGCATGGCAATGGATAACAAAACGGAAACCAGGCAGCCCCATAGGAATGCCTTGAATTGACGATTGAATTTAAATAACTGCCCTCCAGTATAACCCAGTATGTACCCGGCTAATACCAGCGCAGACCATACCCATTGGAAGGATTCAGGCATTAGGTAGAATGCGGGAATAAACAGAACGGGGAAAAACAACACACACTCTACGAAGCCCTGCAGCAAAGCCTTCATATATCCCGATACGTGAACATTCATGCTGACACCTCCTTCGCAGGAGAAGGAACATCTCCGAGAGGGAGGACGTCGACACGATGTCCGTTCTCACGAAACCGCTGAAACATCTCTTCCAGCCTTGGGCTCACATAAGTGGTCAGAATAAGGATATCCCTTGCTTCCTCATGCCGCGACAGCTCATAAGCCAGGTAATCATGAAAAGAAAGTCTGCGGGTGAGCTCCAGTCTTGCCAGCATTTCGAATATCAGATGCTGCTGCTCCATGCCGCCAGCAACGGGGACAAAGGCGTCATCCTCGGTCTCACCCAGCGTCCCGTTCGTCCCCATTCCGATCTCCATCCCTTGCGACAATAAATGTGCCGTTATTCCAGCTGCCAGCCGGATTCCATGCTCGATGGGCTCAGGCCTTGTAGCTTTGCTCCACATCTGCTCATGGTCCTCAATATTCAGGTAGATTAACAGACGGCTGTCGGCTGTCGTATCCCGCCTGTGAACCTGCAGGGTGCCCGTCCGTGCAGTGGCCTTCCACTGAATATCCTTCAGCGGATCTCCATCCCGATATTCACGAACACCCGATATGAGAAACGGGTCCTCCATGATCCATCTGCGGACCAGCATTTCGCCCATCCAGGTCTGCACGGGCAAATCCATATCCGACACATCAAGCGGCATTGGATACACCAAAATTCCGCCGGTTAATGTCTTACTCTGCACAATCGATTCCAGTCCGATCAGATCGCCTGTTGTCATCGATACGGTTCCCAGCTTGTACAGACCTCTTTGCTTCGCGGTAATCCGATGTCTGCGCAGGATTTTGGTCCATGGCAGAAGACTGAAGAAACTCTTGTGGTTCTGATTGAATTGTCCCTCACTGATATCCAGGTTTAATTGATTATCGAAGGCCAGACCCGAGCGGAATTGGGACTCTACCCTCAACCAGGGGACAGGCAATGCTTTGCGGTTCTCTATGATTTCGATCAATTCGACGGAATCTCCCTCATAACAGGTCGACACCTTGAAGGAACGGCTGTAATTCAGCTTTTTCAATGCCATCCGTTTAAAAATCTTGCCCTGCACAACGACAACCACAGCGGCGATGAACAATATCCAGTAGGCTCCCATGGCAACCGCCCCCTACGACGAAATGCCTTCTTCTGTCGGTACGGAAACCTGCTGCAGCAACCGCTCGATCACTTCTTCAGAAGCGGCGGCCCCGCCCCGGCTTTGAAGTGTGCCCCGAAGCTTCAACCGGTGTGCCCAGGCCGGCACAGCCAGCTCCTTCACATCGTCAGGCGTCACAAACTCCCGGCCCTGCAGGACAGCTTGTACCTGTACGGCCTTCAGCAGGGCCTGACATCCCCTCGGACTTACTCCGGAGGCAACCGCTTCATCCCTTCTGGAATGCTCCGCCAACGAAACGATGTAAGCTAACATCTCGTCACTGACATGCACCTTGTTGACGATTTGCCTGGCTTGCACGATGCTATCAGAGGCTGCAATCGCCGCAAGCGACTCCAAGGGTTGGTTATCCTTGAATCGCTTCAGGATATCGACGCTTTCCTGTGAGGTGGGATAGCCCATATTCAGTTTAAACAGGAATCGGTCCAGCTGCGCCTCCGGCAGTGGAAATGTGCCCTGCTGCTCCAGCGGGTTCTGCGTGGCGATGACCAGGAAGGGTTCCTCCAGCTGATGGGTTACCCCGTCAATGCTGATCTGCCGCTCCTCCATGCACTCCAGCAAGCTGGACTGCGTGCGGGGCGTTGCTCTGTTAATCTCATCGGCAAGAAGGATATTCGTGAACAAAGGGCCTGGCCGAAATTCGAACGCCGAGGATTGTTGATTATAGAAATATATACCGCTCAGATCAGACGGCAGCAGATCCGGGGTAAACTGAACTCTTTTAAACGTGCAGTCAATGGACTTCGAGATGGATTTGGCCAGCAAGGTTTTCCCCGTGCCCGGTACGTCTTCAAGCAGAACATGGCCAGAGGTCACCATCGCAATAAAGAGCCTGTCAATCAGCTGTTCCTTACCCACCATAACCTTGGAAACGTTTGCTCGAATATCATCAGCAAGACGGCGAACGGCATGATAATCTGTAATGATTGGAACCACCCCTTATATAGTTTAACTTAACAACAAAGTTCGGCATGACCTGCCATAATTCCTGTTATTCAGGGCAAAATAAGTCACAGTTTGCGTTAAGCTTCCGTTCCCAGAGCTGACCAGCCAGGCGACCATTTACTCTACATAGTCATAAATAAGGCAAGAAGCTGTCCAGGGACAGCTTCAGGATTCATCATATAAATGCTGATCGTATTGGGATCTGTTATAATTGCCCGTGAAAAAAGATCAATCAGAAGCAGATTCCTCATCTGCATCTGCATCTGCTTCTGCATCCGTTCCGCTGCCCGGGATCGATAGTTTGACCAGCTCCATTTCAGCTTGCTCGCGACTGTCGATCCGAATGTCGATATAATGCTTGACCTCAGGCGGACTTGCGTAGAATGGTTCCAGCAATGCTGACCATTTCTTATAATCCGGGTGTCCCCGGAAACCGAGCAAATGATCTTTAATCCCGCTCCAGCGAACAAGGAATATATATTCATCCCTGTTCTCCACACATTTATGAAGCTCATGATCTACATATCCCTTCTTCGTTAACAGAACGCCGGAAGCCGCCCGGAAGGCGCTCTCGAAATCACTCGCAAGCCCGGGTTTAATATAAAGTATCGCTGATTCCAGTATCATATCGTTCCCCCTCTTGATATTTATCCATCAACCGTGAGGCAGCTTGTACTTTGACGGCATCACGCTATGAAAACAGTAGGTGCAGTCAAGTATATGCTGATATAATAAGAAGAATGAATACACTAACGAGGATGAGACAAACATGGCATTCGGCATCTCCAAACAGGAATTGCAGCAATGGAAGCAGCAGGTGGCGCGAGGCGACATCGCTTTTTTGACTCACTACTGGTATGACAAGCGATTCCCCCAGTTCAATACCGTAACCAAGGTGGGCTGTTCGAACATCCGACGTCTTGAAGATTGGTGTTTGTCCAATGGGCTCAATCCGGAGTATATCCATCACCGCCTGCCTTACCCGCATTTTGATCTGATCGGTCCCAAGCAGACCGAATTGCTGCATAAATATGAGCTTGAAGACCATATCACCCGATTTGGTCTGACTTAACAAAACCCGCCCTGTTTCACGGTTCTCATAGAGCATACCGTGCAAACAAGGCGGGTTTTTTAGAATCCTGCTGCAATTAGCTTAGACGGAAGCTTACTCAGACTCGCCGCCAGAACCATCAGATTGCAGATTTACCTGTCAGCTGCTTCAATGTTTTGTTAATCCAGATGGCAGCCGTTGCACCTTCCCCCATAGCTACCGTGGTCAATTCGGAATGAACTCCCAAGTCACCTGCGGCCCAGAGCCATTCAACGCTTGTCATTTTGGACCTGGGATCGGTTATGACATGTCGATTATGCTCAAGCTCTGCCCCGAGCTGCTCAGCCAATTCCGAATAAATGCTGTTCCCTCCAAAGGAGATAAACCCCCGCTCCGCAGGCAAAAGGCTCCCATCCTCCAGCACGACAGCAGAGATGATGCCGCTCTCCTCAGAACGAATCTCCGCTACCTTCTTCTCCACATACGGAATCCCGAGCTCAGCTAATTGGCGCATATGCTCGGAAGAAGCCGGCTTCCCCTCATGATTGACATAGGTAATATCCCTGGTTCGCTCCGATAGCAGCAAGGCCATACTGGCACCGGGATCTCCTGATCCCATCACGACGGTCTTCCGATTCTGGATTTCATACCCGTCACAATCAGGACAGACAAACACCGAACTGCCTAGCGTCGACATCAGGCCCGGAAGCTCCGGGAACCGGTCCATCAAGCCGGTTGCCAGCAGCAGGGTTCGCGCCCGGTATTGGGCTCCGTCTTTCCCGGTTAACACAAAATGCCGCGCTTCATCCCGCTCCGCCTTCCGAATGTCATCCGCTGCAAAAGCAACGCCGACAGCCTCTGCTTGCTTGCGTCCCCGCTGCCTCAGCTCTTCGCCTGAAACCCCTTCAGGCCAGCCGAGAATGTTGCGGTAGCTCTTGCATATCGTGGAACGCCCCGTTCCCCTGTCGATCACCAGCACGTCGTAAGCTGAATACCGCCCCAATTGTATAGCGGCCTGCAAACCAGCAATACCGCCGCCAATAATGATGCAATCCTTCACTTTGGTGTCTATCATGTAGGTTCTCCACTCATTTCTATATAGAATTCATAGCCGGAGCTTTTTGTATCCGATATGCTTCCTGCAAAAGGTATACCCTAAATATTTAACCAATCCATGGAGATTTACTCCTGGCAATAAAATAGACCTCGGCACATCGTGCCAAGGTCTAAGCTAAATCATACTCTATAGCAGCAGTTGACCGGCTATCGCACCGGCAATCACAACAAGCCACGGCGGGCTTTTCCAGAACATCAGCATTCCAAACAATCCCGCCCCCATCACGAACTCAAGCGGACTATGAATAGAAGATGTCCATATCGGGTGATACAATGCTGCCAGCAAAATACCGACCACAGCTGCGTTCATCCCTGTCAGCATACCTTGAAGTTTAGGGTTTCTGCGAATGCTGTTCCAGAACGGCATCGACCCCACGATGAGCAGAAATCCGGGCAGAAAAATAGTAAGTGTTGCCACGATGCCCCCAGGTATTCCTTGTATCACAACACCGAGGTAAGCCGCAAATGTAAACAGCGGTCCAGGTACAGCCTGTGTTGCCCCATAACCGGTCAGGAAATCCTCCTTGGACATCCAGCCGTTTAGCACCGTCTCACTCTCAAGCAGAGGCAGAACCACATGACCCCCGCCGAATACAAGTGACCCGGCACGGTAGAAGCTGTCAACAATGGCCACCCAGCCATTATCGGTCATCGCCCTCAGCAGCGGGAGCCCCACCAGCAAAACAACAAACAAACCTAGGCAAAACAGTCCGGCTGTCCGTCCAATAGGGATCTTCATATCGGCAGCCTTCTCATCGTTAGCCTGCCGCTTAAACAACCACAGTCCCGATATACCGGCAAGAGCAATGACCATTACTTGAGATATGGGAGATTGCCACAGCAGAACGACAGCCATTGCTATAAACGCTAAAGCCGCACGCACGGGGCCCGAAGCCAGCTTCCCTGCCATCCCGAGAACCGCTTGAGCTACTATCGCGACTGCAACAATTTTCAGTCCTTGAATCCATCCAGCCGAGCCCGGATCGAAGGTCTGCATCAGATAGGCAAAAATCATCAGCATGAGCACGGACGGCAGCGTAAATCCGAGCCATGCCACAATGCCGCCCCATAGTCCCGCTCTCATCACACCGACACCAATTCCGACCTGGCTGCTGGCCGGTCCGGGAAGGAACTGAGCCAGTGCCACCAGATCGGCATAACTTTTCTCGTCCAACCACTTTTTTCGCTGAACATAGGTTCCGTGGAAATAGCCGAGATGCGCAATCGGTCCACCAAACGAGGTGAATCCCAGCTGAAGAGCAGTCCACCACGTTTCGCTAAGGGCGCGCCATCTTCCGGACGGTTGATTATCGCCCATTTGAGCCTGTGCCTGTGCTTGTTCTTTCTCGATCTCTGTGTTCAATATGTCTTCGCTCCCCTTACGCTAAAGTTCAATGGAAATAGGATTTTCATGAGTGCATGCCTAGGCATGCATCGTATGATCAAATTTTAGGTTACAACATATGCACAACATCAATCCACCTCTTTATGTAAACGCTATGTAAAATTTGAGCAGTAACTGCTATTACTGTTCACCTTGCACCATGTACAAGATGATATAAACTCCAGATATCTTTCACATTCTGTAAGTGAGTAATTATATCTTTTGGAATAGCACTAAATCGTTGATAGCTCCTCACGCAATGATTCGAGGACTTACGCGTAATGCATTACTGAGAGCCATAGAAGTATGAGAATGAGACTTCTCATGGTACTCCCCCCCTCTTTACTTTCTGGACTATCCCTCGCCATCCTACCCATTTCATTTTTGTCATTGAGTTAGTTCAAAACTTATACATTTAAACAAAAACAAGCCACCATATCAAAAATAGGGCTTGTCTTTAGATTAAATCAAATTTTTTATCTAATTTAGGCTTCATTAATCTTAAAAAACTTAAAGTTGATCTATTTCAAATATTCTAGAACTTTGTTTTACTTTTCCAACTTCGACATGTCCCATCATACCTTAAACTATCATATAAAATTTTGCGCCATCTTTATAGATAATAACCTCAGGTCTTATATCAAAGGTAATATCATATTTATTGTCAACATGCTTCCATGTTAGTCCGTCAGTTAATTCATACAATTACCTTCAACAAAACCCTCTAATTTATAATTAATTTGTGATTCAATGACTCTTAAACTATATACAATAGTGAAAAACGAGCAATAACAGATTAATTGAATATTGAGAGGTTACTCTTCATCACAAAAGAAATAACTCAGCTATAGATCACCGAGTTATTTCTTCATCAATTTTTATTGCATAATTATGAGATACACCCTGAAATAAGAACAAACATTTGTTTGTATACATTTTTTATCGAACTAATTTACATTCGAACTAATTTACATTCAAGTGGTTTACATGAAGATTTTTTTCGTTGCAACATTATTCAAAGTTTAAAAACCCAGAACCGTAATTATCTCTCATTTTTCGTAATGTAGATATTCCTTCTTCATATGTCCCACCAGTCGCAATATAAATGGCCTCATTTTGATTATTCTCCATGTCAGTACCCAAAACACTTATATTTAGAAAACACTATCGTCAAACCAAATAATACCAAGCATATTGGCATGCTGTGGCGGGTTAGTATGAGTCTTATTGTAAATCAAATTCCCCATGTTTATACCATTTTTTCTTTTAAGTACTTCTGTATTGAGAGTTTCATAATTTTCTGTTTTTTCTATCCCTCTAATTTTAATGGAGCCCTTAAAAATATGCTGCCTAAACAAAGGTCGATATATCGTTCCTTCAATATTAATAGAAGTATTCTTAAGAGAGTCGGGATTTCTATCATTAAAAGCAACAGCAGTACGAACAACACTTATTTTTTCTGGAAATTGGTAAATAAATAGAAAAATGATGATTAGCAAAAGAGGGATACCAGTGAATATAATGATTCTTTTCAATTTCCCATCTCCTTTTCTCCCAAAATAGAATAAGATTTGTGCAAAATATTCTACACAAATCTTATTCTTAAATAAAGAAATAAATAGTTCATACTAGGGCGTGTCTTCAAACTCAAGCAAGCCACACCATAATGGATGCCAAGGCCAAAAAAGACTTGAATGTACACGCTAATTTATCATATCGAGTCGCCAAACGACGATAATTCTTTACTTTATTAAAGAAGCATTCCACCAAATGGCGCTCTTTGTAGACATCCCGATCATATTTCGGGATCACTCGGCGGTTTTTCTTCCCGAGAATCTATGGCCTGTTGTTCCTTCAAAAAGGTCCGAATGGCATTCGTATCATACCTCGGTCGGCTAGAACTTGCTTCCGGGTCAGTTTCATGCTTTTAAGGAGATTGAAACCTTGGACGGAGTCATGCGCTTCACCTCCGGTCAAGTTGAAGCGAAGTGGATTTCCTAACGCGTCAACTATTGCATGAATTTTCGTGCTTAATCCACCTCGGGAACGTCCGATCGCTTGCTTGCTTTGCCCCCTTTTGCGCCTGATCCATGCTGGTGAACTCGCACTCTAGAGCGAATTCGTTATATACTAATGTCGCTACAATTGCGGATCAGTATATGCTTCTATTCAACAGTCCTGCGGATTATTCACATTTACAGAGTGTATTGCGAAACAGAATGCAAACTCATAAAAATACACTTTCTGGGAAAAGTGCGTTCCTTATTAGCGGCTCAGGTACATCTTATGATGTACGTCAAATTACCGGGGGAACTTGGTCGTTTGCAGGATATGCAAATTCGACACTTGCATATGGGGATCCTGATTATTTCTGGAAACGGGCTTTTGAAGTTACTTTGAATCCTGTTGTTACGTTACAGTAATTATTTACTTGCGGTTATAACTAAAATAGTTTTAAGGATTCAATACCTCTTTAACCAAGGAGAAATCTACCGAATCAATTTTCCAGCCTTTACTTGTATAAACCAGTTTGGCCGTTCTGTAGAGTGTTTCATTAGGTGCATATTTAGAGTTAGGACCTGAAGATTGAGTCAATTTGGCGCTATTGGTTTCAGTATAACTGATGGCCGATGCATAAATCGTTGTAAATTTAAAGTCGTATTTCAATCCTTTGCTACGTATGATTTCATTGATAAATTTATCCGTAAAGTATGGGCTGAAGTAAGTTCTGATCTGCTTGATTGAAGATAGGTCGGTTGCTTCGTTTAATTTGTTCACGAACACTTGTCTTTGCTTATCTGTTATTTTTTTCGCATTCGGAACTTGAACTTGTGGTTTTTGCATGGTTACCTGGAGTTGTTTTCCCTCCAACGTGATTGTCGCCTGACCAGTTTTTTGGTTCCAATTTACATCTGCTCCCAAAGTTTGACTTACAAAACGGGCCGGCACATAAGTGGAGTTGTAATTTAGTTCCGCTGGAACATCAAGAAGAATTTCCGATTGATTGAGCAAAACTTTGTTAGAATTAAGGGTAAGAACCATTTCTGTAGCATCTTTAGTAATTCTAATTGTTTTTTGTTGTTGATTCCAATCAACGTCTGCTCCTAAGTTTTCAGAAACGGCTCTAAGAGGTATGAGCACCCGATTGTTTTTCAAAATACCACTATCTATTGTAACCGGTGCTTCAGCGGCATAGCTAGATGAGCTAAAGTTAGGCAGTACAAGCATAGATGCTGCCAACATCGTAAGAGACATTTTTTTGAACATTATGATCCTCCTAAAATTAAGATTATTTGTAAGATTAGACGTCATACATAGAGTAAATGTTTCTTTCTCCAGCTATTGCAGAGGACATAAATGTCAAAAATTGCTTATCATCTGACTCTCCTTGTTTCTTCACATACATGAAATCAATGTATAAACTGCAATTAAAAGTTCACTTTAAAAATCATGGAACAAAATATAATAAAATAACAAACTATCCTAATCGTTAGCTCTCCTAAAATCCAATGAAATTTAGCAATTGTCAAGTAAGCTATGATTACAACTGCTTGTTTTATTCGGGCTAATGAATTGAATTGGTGTCCTATTCGGAATGAGAACTTAACTTGTTAAAAACACAAAAAGTCGCGTTTCCGCGACTTTTTTTTATTCTCAGACTCGAAGCTTAGCAATGCCCGCCGGACCGTTGTCCAGGGAGCTCTTAAAGATGTACTTAAAAAATACAACCTTGATAACCCCCCTCCGCCGTTATGGCTTCTCCATCTTCGGCGTAGATTCACCCGACGCTGAGGTATACCCCGGTTTGGCTGCGCCAAAACCGAAGAAGAACAGCACAACAACGACTGCGGACAAAACCATGAGGGGAACCTTCCAACCGTCTGTAGCGTCATGCAGGAACCCGATGAGCATCGGGCCGATCGCGGCCAGCAAGTAACCCAGAGACTGAGCCATCCCCGATAACGCCGCGGCTTCGTGGGCCGTTTTGGTACGTAAAGTAAAGAACATCAGGGATAAACTGAAATTCGCCCCGCCGGAAATACCGACCAACATCACCCATAGGAGATTTAATGAGGACATGCCGGATAATAATCCTACGTAACCAGTGAGCATGGATAATGCAGAGATGGTCACCAGAACACGCTGATTCGGATTTCGGCCAGCCAGAACAGGAATAATGAAGGAGAACGGCAAACTGACAAATTGAAGTATGGAGAGCATCCACCCGGCAGCACTATAATCCATGCCTTGACTTCTCAGAATCTCGGGCAGCCAAGAGATGTTCACATAGAACGTAAACGATTGAAGCCCCATAAATAAAGTGATATACCAAGCAAGCGGTGAACGAAGCACACTCTGTTGTTTGGTTGCAGTCGAACGGACTTCTGCTGTCTTGTCAGAGCTGCTGCGTTGAATCAGCCATACGATCAGAGCTAACACGGATAATGACGCCCAGATCAACAGGGAACCCTGCCAGCCAAGACCTGCTTGCGTTGCAAGCGGGATACTAACCCCGGATGCGGTGGCGGCTAGCAGATTCATTGATGCCGAATAGGTGCCTGTCATCAATCCGATATGCCGCGGGAAATCCCGCTTAACGAGACTCGGAAGCAGCACGTTCCCTACGGCTATGGCCACTCCCAGAAATGCAGTTCCCAATAATAAAGTAATCGGCGATGATATGGAACGTATGCCGATTCCGAATGTCAACACCACCATGCTAAGCAGCAGGGTGGTTTCCAGTCCCCACTTTTTGGCCATGGCGGGAGCCATTGGCGATAATAGAGCAAAAGCCAACAGCGGCAGCGTCGTCAGCATACCAGCCATGGTACTCGATATTCCTGTATCCTCACGAATGATCCCAATCAGCGGGCCTACCGAGGTTATTGCCGCTCTCAGGTTAATGGCAATTAGGATAATGCCTGCAAAGATCAACCATGTACGCCCTGTGGAACTTGTGGTTGGTTCTAACGATGTTCTTGATGTCATTACATGGACTCCTTACTCTGTTACGATATGTAAAAATAAACTTATCCGAGTTTATCATAAACCCGGACATTAGGCTATAGCTCAGGGAGGCCACTGACGCTGCTTCACTGGTTATGGCCACAAGCCATACCCTACACAAGCGGGCTCCAGGCGTACACCGATAATTTTTGAACATCTCGAATTAATTCGGTATACCGTCTCTGAATATCCTCGGACGAAAAATGACGGAATTGCTCAAATATCCCCATGCATCGCAGCATTCCTCGATCGCTTTTAATCTTAATGGAATACTCCAGACTATCTACAATGTACTTCAGCCCACGATCAAATTGTTTGGAATTTAAATAGTATATCCCCAATTCGGATAGAAGCCGCGTATATTGGTTCATTGTGACGTGTTCACTAACTTTCCCAAGTTTGTTTTTCTGTAATTTAAATGCCTGGTATTCCCGAAACTGGTCCACTATATGATCTATGTTGAAATGATATCTGTTAGCAGCTACTACAAAGTTACACAGGGCTGTAAAAATCTCATCCGTTCTTGATTCAATATAATCTATATATTCAGGCAGTACGTCAGAATCTCCAGCCATGAGTCTATACAAGTAACGGTTCGCTTTAGCCCATTCTTTAAACTGATCAACAGTTATAATTTCCTCATCAGAAAATTCCTTTGCCTTTAACCAATTAGGATTTTCATACATTGAAAGATATCCTAATGCACCTTCAAAATCCCCTGCCTCACGATGAGTATTTGCTAGAATTAGATACGAATATAATATGTAAAAAACGGTGGGTTTCTCTTGTTCATCTTTAGATATCTTTTTTTTATTATGGTTTCTATATTGTATTTTTGCCTTATAACCCATTTTTTCAGCCAAAACTTTCACCATATCCCATCTGAGCAGAGAAACGTTAACGTTAATAAGCTTCCTATATGCATCTAGTTGATACACATCATCCAGCCGATCAACATAATGTTCAAAAGTTACGGCCACCTTTAAGTTAGACTCCATATTATCACTTAATTCTAACTTAAATAGTCGATAATGACATAAGGCAAGCCTCTCAGAATGCTGGAACTTCTCACTCTCTGCTACACACTCATACAATATAACCGCTGCTTTATAATTTTCTTCATTGAACAAATCTTCCGCCAATTCAAAAAGCAGCGGAGCATAACTGATATTTTCCATCGTTAATCGGGCGGCTTTTTGCAGACAATCCAGCTTGCCTAGCTCTGCGCATCGTTGAAGAAAAGCTCCTAACCGTCTCCAGTCAGGCGTGGTATGAAATATACATTCCGAAATGTATCGATCATAAAAAAATCCTTCAGGATATCCTATACTGGTAGTGATGCGATCCAATTGATTCATGGACATGGGACGATTTCCGTTAAGTATACTGCTCAAGGACCCCGTATTCACACCGGATATTCTCGCAAATTGATTTAGCGTTAATTCGTTATCCTGTAAAAATTTCGTTATTTCTCCGCGAATCGTGGCTGTCGTTTTCAAATAACAACACCCCCAGGGAAATCCAAATATTAGTTAGTTCTGCACTTGCGGGCTCCAGGCGTATACCGATAGCTTCTGAACATCCTGGACTAATTCAGTATATCGCCGCTGGGTGTCCTCGGAAGAAAAATGACGGAATTGCTCAAATATCCCCATGCAGCGCAGCATTCCATTGTCACTTTTGGTTCTGATGGAGTACTCCAGACTGTCCAAGATGTATGCCAGTCCACGGTCAAACTGTTTGGAATTTATATAATATATCCCAAGCTCCGCAAGAAGCCGCGTATAGCGGTTTAAGGTCACCTGATCGCTCACCTTTCCGAGCTGATTTTGCTGCGTTTTGTAAACCAGATGCTCCTTATACCGATCCAATATATGATCGATATGAAGTTGATAGCGATTGGCTGCAATCAGAATATTACAAAGCGCCAAAAAAATCTCATCTTCTCGTGAGTCCACATAATCTACATATGGGTTTAAAGCATTGGGTTGTCCACTCATTAAACCATACATATACCGATTAGCCTCAGCCCATTCCTTGAACTGCTCCATAATCAGCAACTCTTCATTGCTAGGATTTTCTATCCAATCAGGTTTCTCATATAACGACACATAATAAAACGCATTGTCATAATCTCCTCGTTCTTGATACATATAGGCCTGAATTAAATACGAATATAATATATAAAAAATAATTGGTCTCTCTGATAACTCATACGTTCTAAGAGTACTTCTATTTTGTTGGTATTGAATTCCAGCTTTTTTCCCCATTAGTTTTCCAAGCGCTTCAATTTTATCCCACCGTTGTAAGGATACATTTAAATTAATAAGTTTATGACACGCGTCCAATTGATACATATCATCCAATCTATCAATATAGGGTTCAAAGTATACAGCAGCTTGTAAATTATCTTCCTGATTCTCTCCTAATCCGATTACGAATAATCGATACTTACAAAGAGCTAATCGCTCTGAATACTGAAACTTTTCACACTCAGCCACAGATTCGTACAACAAAGCTGCCGCTTTATGCTTGTCCTCATTAAATAAGGCTTCGGCCATATCAAATAGCATCGGTGCATACGATATGTTCTCCAGTGTCATTCGGGCTGCCCGATGCAGACAATCCAGCTTTCCCAGCTCTGCACATCGGAGAAGAAACGGCCCCAATCTCCGCCAATCCGGAGTCGCATGAAAGATACACTCAGGAATGTACAGATCATAGAAATAGCCTTCTTCCAGACCCATTGCGTCGGTAATCCGATCTAACTGATGCATGGACATGGGACGATTACCATTTAGGATATTACTAAGTGTCCCGCTGTTGATACCCGATATCCTGGCAAATTGATTAATCGTCATATGATGATTCTGCAAAAATGCAACTATTTCCCCGCGAATCGTGGCTGTCGTTTCCAAGTAACAACACCCCCAGATGAGAACCAGAAATTAGTATATTAAATATTTAATTACATGCTATTATTTTACTTTAGCGAGGTCAATAGCGAATCAACATAATGGATCTGTTGTTTTTAAATGATGAAATATATTAATAATACTACGAAATATAATAAAAAGACGCCTCCAAAAATTCGGAAGCATCTTACTTAATCTATAACACACTTATTTCGCGATTAAGTATCTTAATTATTTCCAAGTCCAAAACCATGACCAGACGTCGTAAGTATCTCTGGTTGTTTGTTGCTCTCTGCATTAACGTTCATCGTCGGTACAGCAACAGCACAAATGATACTAGAGATAACCAATAGATAAGCCAATTTTTTTCTCATTTAATTTTTGCACCTCGCTAACTAAAATAGTATATCGTTTTTGTAATTCGAATGACGAAAAATGACGATATTGCTCGAATAGCCCCATGCATCTAAGCATGCCATTATTACTATTGATTGTAATGGAATTTCCCAAACTTTCCAATATAAATTCAATTCCTTTGTCATAACGTTCTAAACTTATATAATATATTCCTAATTCCGCCAGTAATCGAGTGTATCGTTCGAGTGTAACTTGTGTACTAATTTTACCTATAAGGTATCGTTGTTCCTTATAAACAAGATATTGTCCATAACTTTCTAATATATCATCAACTCTAAATCGATGCCGATTCGCTGCAATCATTATGTTACACAGAGCCGGAAAAATCTCTTCTTCTCGTGTCGAAACATAATCCACATAGTCAGAGAGAACCTCAATTTGACCAACCATTAACTGGTACACATATCTATTAGCTACAGCCCACTCTTTAAACTGGTCTATAATCCGCATTTCCTCATTATTCGGATCTTCTATCCATATAGGATTTGCATATTGTGATACATAGTATAATGCCTTTTCGTATTCTCCACGCTCACTATAGCTATTTTCTAATGATAGATTTGCGTATAAAATATAAAAGACAAGAGGATTCTTCCTTCTTACTTCAATATAACCTTTAGTCTCACTATACTTAAACTCAATCATTGCTTTATGCAACATTAGCTCAGCGAATTCCTCTACTTTATCCCATCTATGAATAGAACCATTTACATTAATTAAATCAACTAGCGCATCCAATTGATAGACCTCATCTAATCTATCAATATAAGGTTCAAAGTATACTGCAGCCCTTGAATTAACCTCCTGATCATCACCCAATTCCAACGTAAACAATCGATACTGGCATAAAGCCAGCCGTTCGGAATGCTGGAATCTCTCACTCTCAGCCACGCTCTTATAGAGCAGCACCGCCGCCTCGTGCTTCCCCTCTCTGAAAAAAACCTCCGCCGTTTCAAAGAGTAAGGGAGAATAGGAAATATTATCCATTGTCATCCGGACGGCCTTGTCCAGACAATCCAGCTTTCCCAGGTCTGCGCACCGGTGAAGAAACGGTCCCAGCCGACGCCAATCCGGTGTGGCATGAAATATGCATTCATCTATATACAGCTCGTAAAAATAACCCTCTTCCAAACCCATCCCTGCCGTAATCCGGTCCAATTGCTGCATGGAAATCGGTCGATTTCCGTTCAGAATGTTGCTGAGTGTGCCGCTATTGACCTCCGATATTTCAGCAAACCGATTAATCGTCATCTCGTTCTTATGTAGGAACTCTTCCATTTGTTCGCGAATCGTGGCTGTCATTTCCAAGCTAACACCACCCTTTAGGATCAGAACCCAAATATTAGTATATCTCTTTATAGTAATCATATTGATTAATATTCCAGCGGTCAATACTTAATTACGTCATATTTTTACACAAAATAACCAAAACACTTTAAAAATACCAAATATATTTACATTTCTCATCTATTTTATATATCGTCCGTTTTATTTCTACTATGAGAAAAAGCGCTCCGAAAATTTCGGATACGCTTCTTCTGCTTCCTCATTATATACTCTCCTGCTTTAATGCATCAATAATGTTTTCCTTCTTCACCTTCGAGCCGGAGTACAACATGGCGGAACCGACAATGACAAATACCGCGACCATGACAGACAGAACGCTCAGCCACGGGAAGGTGAACTCGTAGCTAAATTTGTTCGCAAATGCTCTATCGATCAGATACATCACAACGAAACTGATGGGAAGACCGAAGATCAGCGACTTGACCCCGTAAAAAACACTTTCGTAGTTCATCATTTTCGCAAACCCTTTTGGCGTCATGCCAACGGATTTCAGCATCGCAAACTCTACTTTTCGAAGAGATATGCCGGTTGAGATCGTATTAAATATGTTCGCGATGGAAATCGCCGATATGAGTACGATAAAACCGTATGAAAAGACCGACATCAATCGTATCTGTTGTTCCTCGCTTCTTCTGGATTGATACACATTGTAGATATTCAGATTGGTCTCATGCATCTCTTCGATTTCCTGCTGCGTTTTCATCGGTTCCGTGCTTCTCAGATGGACGTATGTCTGAACGTTAGCTGAATCCTCGTTGTCTGTCAGTCGATCCATGACGCGTTCCGACACAATGATATTCAACCCGCCAACACCTACCGGGTTCATCCCCATGGGAGCTTGATCCGTCAATGCGGCAACGGTCACGTTGCTTATCTTCTTCGTTGATCCGCCACTTTCTTCACTGATATTCGTTAATTCGATGCTTTGACCGATATTCGCATACATAGCCTTCGTCTGGATATATCTCCCCGTATTCATGTCTTGGTAATGGATTGTATCCATCACAATTGCGGCGGGATGATCCGGATCCGTAAGCTGCGTGTAATCTGCGCCGACGGCTGTGGCATAGGCTTGCAGACTGGAATCGTTCAGTGCATGAATCTTGATATCGTAAGGATATTTCCCGTTCTGAAGCAACTCCCTATCCTTCTTAACCTTCTCCTGCAATTCTTCGGCAATCAACGCTTCCTCGATCCAAGCGTTCTTGTACCACTCGTGAGTCATATTGTACTCTGTAACACCATCCAGGGAAACAATCGATTGCATCAACCGTTCGTCTATTCTTTTGCCGCTGCTGTACGATACTTCAATATCAAAGTCGACGCCTTCCTGCGACAGATCCAGGGATCGTTTCATACCGACGGTGAAAAACGATACCGTTAGAAACAAAACGATGCTGATAACAAGCGAAAATACGATAGCATGATATCTCCGTTTGTTCCGTTTTAAATTTTTCAGCCCGATCTCCGCTTCAATGCCGAACAGCTTGCGAATGAACTTCGACGTTCTCACGGCTTTGACCGTAAGTTTCACATCGGTGGTTTGGCGAATCGCGTCCATGGCGGATACCTTGGATGCTCGGATCGCCGGGACATACGTCGAAATGAAAATCGTCAGCATCGACACCATACAAGTAATCAAGAGTGATAACGGCGTGACGATGAGTCTCAACTCTTCTTGGGTCCATAATGCCCCTTGAATCATGGAATTCATGAACCAAAAGGTGATTCCAATTCCGGCAAGCCCGCATAGGATGCCAATAGGAATGCTGATCAAGCCAATGACAATGCCTTCAAAAAGCACTGAATTTCGCTTCTGTCTCTTCGTAGCCCCCACACTCGCAAGCATCCCTAAATGGCGGGAGCGTTCCGAGACGGATATCGCAAAAGCATTATAGATGAGCGAAACCGAGCCGATCATAATGACCCCCATAATGATCGCTGATAAGGAGAACATCATGCTGTACGAGGCTTCGCTTTTGGACAGGCCGTAATAATGAAGCAAGCTGTTATTATATTGGACGTTACCGATATCGTTCTTCTCAGCCAACTCCTCCGCATGAACGAACAAGAACGGGTTGACACGCTGTAACACCACCAACGCATCGACTCGATCGTCTGCCCCGATGAAATTTTCATCGACATAACTAAGGATTGTATACCCCGGGGCCCAAGCCGATTCCCATACGGGAGATTTAATGATGCCTACCACCGTATACTCCCTTGTCTTGACATGCTCCAGCGTTTCGGTCAATGTGCCGTCTTCCCTGCGCAGCGGTTCGGTCTGGTCCAGACAATGATTGCCTTCTTGCTCGAATCGTTCCCCGACGCGAAGGGTGAGATGATCGCCGATGTCGTAATTCACTTTGCCGTCCATTGCAACAGCTTCGGATATGACAACTTCCTTGTCCGTCTGCGGGAGACGTCCCTTGCTTAGGTCAATCTGAAATTGCTCAAAACCTTGCGCATTATATTCCTTGATGAATAAATACGGCTTATTGGGATTCTCACCCCCTTCTAATGGGGCGTACCCAACATCTCTTGTCATCGCAACAGATTTGGATTCGTCATCGCCCTGTATTGCCGCAAGCTGCTCCTTGGTGACATCTTGATATTGGACATGCCACTCCCCGGTGTCTGCAATGGTGTGCCTGACCATTACATCCGAGAAGGAAAACACAAGCGTAGCGACAGCGGTCACCATGGCAACCGATATGATGACGCCGATGATCGTTACCAGCGTCCGTCTCTTGTTCTGCTTCAGATGCCGGATGGTTAGTGTATGAACAATGTTCATCGCCTGATCACCTCGTCTTTGGCAATCCTCCCGTCTTCAATTGAGATGATCCTGTCGGCTTGCAAGGCGATTCGTTCATCATGCGTGATAACGATCAGCGTCTGCTGATAGGTCTTATTCAACATTTTTAATAAATCGACGATCTCGCTGCTATTCTTGCTGTCCAGATTCCCGGTCGGCTCGTCGGCCAGCATGATCGCAGGATTGCCGATGAGCGCTCTGCCAATCGAGACCCGCTGCTGCTGTCCGCCGGATAACTGATTCGGCAGATGATTTAACCGATGCTGCAAATTCAGCGTATTCACAAGGCTGTCCAACTGCTGTTGATCTACCTTTTGCTTGTCCAGCAAGAGCGGCAGCGTCATATTCTCCTCCACCGTCAGGACGGGAATCAGATTGAAAAACTGGTAGATCAAGCCGATTTGCCTGCGTCTGAAGATGGCCAGCTGCGTTTCGTTCAAGGTATACATGTCCGTATCCTGAACAAAAACTTTGCCGCCAGTCGGCCGATCCACGCCGCCCAGCATATGAAGAAGTGTCGATTTCCCCGAACCGGACGGGCCGATAATCGCAATGAATTCGCCTTTTTGCACCGAAAAAGAAACATCGTCAAGCGCCTTCACTGCCGATTCACCTGTGCCATATATTTTAGACAACTGCTCGATTCTTAAAATTTCCATTGCCATACCTCCTGCACTTAATACTCAATTCCAGAAATATACCATTTCTCTAAATCCAACATCCCACAGGGTTGCATTGCCCTCCAGGGTGATCGTAAGCTCATGGGCCTGCGGAATGAGGATTTCGGACATATTCGCCTCATGGCGCTGCGCTTCTGCATATACGGACAGCATCTCATGTCCATCGACAGCAACCCTGATGCTGCCATGGGACTCCTTTTGATCAGGAATTCCATAATTCAGGTAGAGATAGATCTCCCCCTTGTTGCCTAACGTATACGTGTACGCCTCCTTCATTTTGCCTTCGATGCTGTACACATTATATTGGGGTTCTACAATTTGACCGCCGATGCTGAGACTGTATCGCTGGGTTCCCCTTGATGGGTTTCCGGTGCTGTCTTTCCATTCATTTATCGCCACAAACGGACCCATTTCTTTGGTAAACACTTGGTCAACTATACCGAAGACCCCCCATACCCCGAGCAGCAGGACAACACTGGAAATGCCCGCAGCAGCTATATTTCTCCAGTCGTTTTTCGTACGAAAGCCGAGTCTGTACGCCCCGAATCCGATGGCTGCGCCCGATGCGTTCTGTATGACGTCATTCATATCGAAGCTGCCGAGAAACGTCAGTGCCTGAATGGTCTCCAGGATGAGAATGGACAGGATGAACCCCGTCAGGAATCGTATAAAGCTGGTCTGATATAACAACGGAATCAAAATGCCAAAAGGGATGAAGGCTGCGATGTTCCCAAAGCCGACAAGATCCATCAGTGCAGGATGCAGAAGTTCGGATATATCTGGCAGCCTAAAAAAACTGTCCGGCAAGAACATAAAGGTGTGCTCCGTAATCTGATCTACCGTGTCTAATCGACCGAAAGCGAAAAACAAAAAATAAAGAATCAACAGGGTGTAACCTATCGTGAGGCCCAATATCATCTTGCGGTGTTGCTTCAATTGCATGGTTTCACCTCCATCGTTTAGCTGATGAATATCATTTTATCTGTCTAAAATGACTTTCCCGTGACGATGGAGGTGACAATTCAGTCACTTACGGCGTGCCGCCCCGCTATACCACTTGCTTATAAAATTTAATTCGGAACTGCGTACCCTGCTCGCTGTCGCTCATCACATCGATCACGCCGTTCTGGCTGGCAACGATGCTATGTGCCATCGCAAGTCCTATGCCAATGCTTCCCTCACCGGCATTTTTTCCTTTGTAAAAACGCTTGAAAATGTAGGGCAGATCCTCTTTCGGGATGCCTATTCCATTGTCTGTTATGACAATTTCCGTAAATAGTGTGTTTTCGGAATATGTGATGGCGATCGCTCCGCCTTCAGGCGTATGCTCCACACCGTTTTTTAGAATATTGATGACCGCTTCGGCAGTCCAATTGAAATCGCCGACAAAAGAAACGTTATCATCGCCCGCGATAGAAACGGACTGTCCCTTGATATCCATCGGAATCATGATCGGCTCTAATGCCTTCTGAATAAGGCTTTTCACGAGGATTGGATCTTTCTTGAAAGGGATGGTCTTCGCGTCCATTTTCGATAGCTTTAATAAGGAAGAAACCAGCCAATCGATGCGTTCAAGCTGGACGCGAATATGATGGGTGAACTCTGATCTTTTGGCAGGAGGCAGGTCAGGGGCGCTTAACAAATCCGCCATCACGGTCATGGAGGTAAGCGGCGTTTTGAGCTGATGCGAAATATCGGAGATGGCATCCGTCAACTGGATTTTGTCCCGCTGCAATAGAGAGCGGTGCTCCGAGAGCATAAGGGTCACTTTGTAAATATCATTCTTGAGAATGCTCAGCTCGCCTTCTTGATTATCGCGAATGTCAAGGGAATCATTACCGTTGCTAATTTCCCGTAAATAGGCGGACAGCTTCGCCAGCTCGCGATATCTCCATCTCGTGAATAACAAACTGGTGCCAATAAGCAGAATGGACAGAATGGCAACAAACGCCGCCGTGACAGACGAGATAAAGGCAGCAGTAACAATCGCCGATAAGCTGATTGCGCCCATGGCGAGCAATAACATTTGGACTTCCCGATTACGCAGCATCTAATCACCGACCTTATAGCCTAATCCGCGTACGGTTTTGATCAAAGTCGGATGTCCTGGATCATCCTCCAGCTTTTCCCTTAGCCTTTTGATATAAACCGTTAACGTATTGTCATTCACGAAGTCGCCGGCCACGTCCCAGATTTGCTCCAGAAGCTGATTCCTTGTGAGAACCTGTCCGATGTGGTTGCCAAAGATCAGCAGTAGACGATACTCTAAGGCGGTAAGTGGAATTTCGGTCCCTTTTTTATGTACTTTGCCTTCCAGCGTATTAATTCGGATATGGTCGATGTCTATGATCGCTCTGGTGTGGGACGGCTTCTGGTATCTCCGCAAGACGGACTTGATCCGGGAGAGCAGCTCACGAACTCGAAATGGTTTGGTAATGTAGTCGTCGGCTCCCATGTCTAGCCCCATCACGACATTGACCTCATCGTCGATCACCGTTAAGAAGATGACCGGAATGTCTCGTCGCTCTTTCACCAGCTTGCACAATTCGTAGCCGCTCCCGTCCGGAAGCTGTAAATCGAACAAGCATAACGCAAACTGATCTATGTCCTCGGCGAGCACCTTCTGGGCTGATGCAGCATCATGGCAGAGAACAGTTGAAAAACCATCCTGCTGCAGCGAATATTCCAGACCCGATGCAATCGTCTTATCGTCTTCGACTAATAAAATGTTCATCTGCAAATCATCTTTGTGAACGACCATGGATCAACAAGCCTCCTAAATTCAAACGTCCGCTAATTAAGATTAGCAGTCGTCAGGCATTTTACAACAAAGTATACACTTGATATTTCTGTTGGATTGTAGTTGTGGTTCACCCAACATTAACACGTTATCAGGAATCCATGCAAAAAGCGATGGAGATGACGGACATGGAAGGAATCAGAGTATAAAAAAAACGCTAAACCCTCAGTCTTAAGGGCTTAGCGAATATATTGGATGAAGTGTATCTCATCTCACAACAATATGTTTATCCCAGAACTAGACGATCGTCAGACAGCTTGTGACCGCTAATCTGCTCAAATTCCCCTAACAGCTGCTCCACCGTCAGGGATTTCTTGCGCTCTTCATCCACATCCAGAATGATTCGTCCCTTATCCATCATGATAAGGCGATTGCCCAGACGAATGGCTTGTTCCATATTGTGCGTAACCATCAGCGTGGTCAGCTTCATATCCCGCACGATTTCATCGGTTATTCGGGTGATCAGCTCGGCACGGGCCGGATCAAGCGCTGCCGTGTGCTCATCCAGCAGCAGGATTTGCGGCTGCGTGAAGGTCGCCATCAGCAAGCTAAGCGCCTGGCGCTCCCCGCCGGACAGCATCCCTACTTTGGCCCGAAGCCGATCCTCAAGGCCAATGCCAAGCCGCTCCAAATGCTTGCGGAAGCTGGCGCGCTTGGAGGCTGTAACGCCTATGCTGAGCCCGCGGGACTGGCCGCGGCGATGAGCCATCGCCAGATTCTCTTCAATGGTCATATGCGGCGCAGTGCCCGCCATCGGATCCTGAAATACGCGGCCGATCCAGCGACTGCGACGGAATTCCGGCAGATGGCCGATCGAAGTGCCGTCAATACGCACTTCTCCGGCATCCGGCTTCATCACGCCAGAGATGATATTCATCAATGTGGATTTGCCTGCACCGTTACTCCCGATAACCGTCACGAAATCCCCCGGCTTCAAGTGAAGATTGACATCCATCAAGGCAATCTTCTCATCCACCGTGCCCGGATTAAACAGCTTGGAGACATGATTCATTTCCAGCATCAGAGCGCACCTCCTTTGCTCTTCCCTTGAGCTGCCAATAGTTCGATTGAACGCCTCCGTGCCTGTGAACGCTGTTTCATCGCCCGGTTGATGGTTGGAACCACCAGGGCAATAATAACAATAACAGCGGTAATTAATTTCAGATCCGAAGCTTCGAGCCATGGAATCTCATAAGCAGCGGCAACGACAATCCGATAAATAATCGAACCGCAGATTACAGCCAGCGTCGTCCGGAATACCGAACCGGTACCCAGAACAGCCTCGCCAATGATAACGGACGCCAAGCCAATGACAATCATTCCAATACCGGAACCGATGTCCGCAAAACTTGATTGCTGGGCAACCACAGCACCGGATAAAGCGACCAGTCCGTTCGAGATGCTAAGTCCCAGAATCGTGCTTGTATCGGTATTCGCGCCAAAGCTGCGAATCATCCGCTTGTTATCCCCTGTCGCACGGAGCGCAAGGCCAAGATCCGTGCGGAAGAATGCATCCAGCAGCAGCTTTCCAATAATTACAATCACCAACATAATATAGATCGGATCAATAGACCCGAAGATAATTTCTTCCTGACTTAGTGAGATGTTAGGTTTGCCCATAATTCTCATATTGATCGAGTACAAGGCAATCATCATGATGATACCGGAGAGCAGCCCGTTAATCTTGCCCTTGGTATGCAGCAAGCCCGTACAGATACCGGCTACCATGCCCCCGGCAAATGCAGCCAGCGTTGCAAGCCACGGATTCACACCGTTTGTAATCAGGATCGCTGCAATCGCTGCCCCTGTCGTAAAACTTCCATCCACGGTCAGATCCGGAAAATCCAGAATTCGGAACGTAATATATACGCCGAGCGCCATCAGCGCATACAGCAGCCCCAATTCAATTGGACCATCCAGTTTCATCACGAAATCCAGCATGTCTTTGACCTCCTTTAGGATTAAGCAAGGCGCGGGCTGTTATCTCCGCGCCTTACTCTTACTCGATGATGTTATTGTCCGGGTCTTTGACTTCCTGTTTCATGGCGTCCGTCACTTCGATTCCATAGTCAGCCGCAACCTTCGTGTTCAAGATCAGATCGAGTTTATCCGGCTTCGTGATTTCCATGTCCCCCGGATTCTTGCCGTTTTTCAGGATCTCTACGGCCATCTGGCCCACTTGATATCCATGATCGTAGTACTTGAATCCAACCGTTGCAAAAGCTCCCTTTTCCACCGTATCGCGGTCACTGGAAAAGAACGGAATTTTATTCTTTTGTGCGGTCTGAATAATTGTCTCGACTCCACTTACCACGGTATTATCCAGTGTGATATAAAAGGCATCCACTTTACCGACTAGCGATTCCGCTGCTTGCTTCACTTCCGAAGTATTGGTAACAGCAGCTTTCACAAGCTCGATTCCATGCTCCGAAAGTACCTCTTCTGCCGTGTTTGCCATAACAACCGCATTTGCTTCTCCTTCATCTAAGACCAAACCAATCCTCTTAACATTTGGAAAATGAGTATTTACAAAATTCATCAATTGTTTGGTTGCTTCCGGGTTCGTGTCAGATGCCCCGGTGATGTTGCCCCCTGGTTTCTTCAAATCGCTGACCAGCTTCGCATCGAGCGGATCTGTTACAGCTGCGAACAAGACCGGCTTCTCCTTCACGTTCTGCGCCACAGCCTGTGCCGAATCGGTTGCAATCGCGATCACCAGATCCGATTTTGTATCCTTCAGTTTCTGTCCAATCGAGAGGTTGTTCGCCGGGTCACCTTGTGCATTGTTGTAATCAATCTTCAGCGTTTTGTCATCCTCCGAGATGCCGGCTTCCTTCAGTGCTGCCAGAATACCCTCCCGTGTTGCATCCAGAGATGGATGCTCTACGATCTGCGATATCGCAATGCTGTACTCTTTCTTCTCTGCATCTCCGCCGCTACCCGTTTGGGTCGTGCCGCCTTCCTGCTTGTCCCCGCACCCAACAGCCGTAACCAGCAATGCGGACAGTGTAAGTGATAACCACATTTTTCTCTTCATCATGATTCCCCTCTCATTTGTTAACCACTTTGCCTTGCAAACCATAATTTTCTACATAAAGCGACAACGCTTCCCCGCTTTCATAGACGAAAGCATTAAAGTCAAAAAATAGGTCGTTCCAATTGAACAACGGTCTATTATGAACATTTTATATGTACCCAATTGTATTCGTCAATCAGGATTTTCAAGAGAATGATCCTTTACACAAAAGAACATCCCCGGACAACAACAACCCCGGGGATGTCAGCCAAGCATGATATGTTCTTATATAGAAGATAAATTCTCCGAGTCTACAGAATCGAGCGCCCCTGCATTGTGGCTAACCAAGCTTCTGCCATGAGCGCATGACCTGCCGGCGATGGGTGTACACCATCCGGTGCCCAGTAACTCATCTCCATCTT
The DNA here is from genome assembly GCF_003184205.1 of Paenibacillus sp. Cedars. NCBI lineage: Bacteria > Bacillati > Bacillota > Bacilli > Caryophanales > Paenibacillaceae > Paenibacillus > Paenibacillus sp. Cedars. The sequence goes on along the minus strand of NZ_CP020866.1, from coordinate 1,917,228 downwards.
CGAACTCGCTGCTGCAAAAATCCCATCCAGCGGAACGTATAAGGTTTCAAACTCACGTGATAATTCGCGAACGGCTTGAATTTTGGGATCCAGATCCTCACGCCATTCTTTCTTTGCTTCTGTAACAGGCAGCAAGAACGGCTCCATCAGAATGAAATTCGCACCGGTTAATTCGCGGGTTTGGATAAGAAGCTCCCGGTACCCTTCATAATAGGCCTCCACGGAGGTTGCTTCGCCCTGATTATACTTCCTGCCCGTTTCATTGATGCCGACCAATATGGATACCCATGTTGGATCAAGGCCAATGCAGTCTTCCTCCCAGCGGCCCCGCAGATCGACAACCCGGTTCCCGCTAATCCCGCGATTCAGAAAACGCAGCCTTTTCAGAGGAGACTCCATGCCTAACCGGGCAGCAGCCATGAGGGCATATCCATGCCCCAAACTGTCCGACTCCTCGTAATTTCGACCGCAATCGGTAATACTGTCGCCTTGAAACAATACGAGTGCATTATGCTCGATATGTACCATGCTGTTTAACGCCTCCATTTTAATGAAAGTGTTCTCCTGCTCACCCCTTCATCATAACCGCTTTCATTCGCTCTTGGAACCCCAAAATTCACATTTCATGGCAAACTTTCTATACATTTAAGTTGACTATGTGAAATGAATTCACTACAATTCTATAAGGTATACGTATGGCTGAATATATAAAAAGAACAGGTGATTAAATCATGTCAGAACAACAGAATTATCAGATCCTTCTCTATTATAAATTTGTTCAGATACCGGACCCTGAAGTCTTCAAAGATGAACATCTTCAGTATTGCAAGGACCTTGGGCTTAAGGGACGTATTCTTGTTGCCTCCGAGGGCATCAATGGGACAGTCTCCGGTACGATTGAACAGACGGAACAATATATGCAGGATATGCATGCCAACCCGTTATTTGCGGATATGGTGTTCAAGATCGACCCTTCCGAAGGACATGCCTTCAAGAAAATGTTCGTCCGTCACCGCGAAGAGCTCGTGACCTTCCGCGTGGAGGACGAGCTCGACCCTAACATGATCAGCGGAGCCCGCTTATCGCCTCAGCAATTCTACGAGCAATTGCAGCGCGATGATATCATTGTCATCGATGGACGTAATGACTATGAATATGATATCGGTCATTTCCGTAATGCGATTCGTCCAGAGGTTCAGTCCTTCCGGGAGTTTCCGGATTGGATTCGGGAGAATCTGAGCGAACACAAGGACAAAACGATTTTGACTTACTGTACTGGGGGCATTCGCTGTGAGAAGCTGACCGGCTTCATGCTTAAGGAAGGCTTCAAGGATGTTGCCCAGCTCGATGGCGGGATTGTCACCTACGGCAAAGATCCTGAAGTGCAAGGTCGTCTGTTCGACGGAAAATGCTACGTGTTTGACGAGCGCATCTCCGTGCCGATCAATCAGACGGACGAGGACATTATTGTCGGTAAATGCCACCACTGCGGTAAGCCTGAAGACCGGTACATTAACTGTGATAATGATGCCTGCCATCTTCAGCATGTATGCTGCGAAGAGTGTGAAGAGCTGCATCATAGCTGCTGCTCGACCGAGTGTGAGGAGATTGTGGCTGCAAGCCATAACGCTTCCTGATTATAAGTAACCTGAAGAAATAACAAGCGACCGTCCCTAACAATTGCGAGGGACGGTCGCTTATTTATTTAGAACATTTATCATTTTAGCGACATTGTCAATTCCATCACTAAATAAATCAAGAACAACGTGGATGCAATACCATTTATGGATTTATAAAACCCGGATTTATTCTTATACAAGCTTCTAACTTTAGTCACATCTAATTCTTTTCTCAACGAGAACAGTATTGTAGGCATTGCGCGCGAAAAACCATACAAAAAGCCGAAAAGCAGCCCAACGGTTGGATCTTTAAAAAGACCAATATAGATGTACAGTATATAGAAGGTCATAAATGGTAAATACGTAAAGATCCCCGCTCCCAGAATGCTTCCCCATACCCACATATTTCGAACCGGAGGTCCATTAACCCATGATGCCGGGATTTGCCATTTCCGCTGTGGGACTTTTAAGTTTAAAATTTTAAAATCATGCAGAATGTATAATCCGACTAATACGATCATGAATATCATTTTTAGAATGTACGGCAACCATGAGAAAACGACAAATAATAATAAAGTATACAAAAATCCTGATAGCGCGCCCGAAAGGGACGAAGCCATCAAATAGTTAGCCCAGCACTTCATTCTTGTTTTTAAAGTCTTCTCACCGAGAAGACTGACCTCGAAGGTCACATTTAGCCCTCAATTTGTGCTTACTTTAGTTACGCCTGCTGTGCAAGCCAGGAATAACAATATGATGAATTCAACATATTCCAAGCCTAATTCCCCCTAATTATCTTATCGTTACGGCACATCCACAATCCGATGTGTATGGTCGAGTGGAGTCGTTACCGCTTAATGTACAATCACAACAAGCTATCGAACCCCAAGAATAACCTAGGCACCAGCAGCCTGTCGATTCGTAACCATGCGCATAAGAGACTTTATAGCCCGTTGGACATTTGCTTGATTGTGAACTTGAACACCCTGGACAAGCTTTCCGATTAGGAAAATTACAAGTCGCAGATTGATCGTATCCCCAAATTTGGCACCACGAGGAAGATCCATCCGCAAAAACCGGACGTGCCGAGAAAGAAACGAATGAAAGGAAAGCAGTCGAAAGAACTGTTTTTAAGAACGTTGATCGTGAAACTTTTCGTTCCAAGTTCTCAGCCATAACCTTAGTAAACCTATCAACCGATTCAAGCCATTTAATCATTTATTTTACCGTCCTTTCAGGGAGATTTGTTTCTTCAACTAACACAGATTCACCTTCAAGTGCCGATATTAAACCATGGATGTGTTCGATACCGTTGCATAATCCTTTTCCTTTGACTGTCCCATTCTCGTCTATAACAAATGCAAACGGTGTAACTCTAACCTGGCAGGATGCTAGTATCTCTCTTTCTTCATCTAATAATAGTTCGCCAATCAATGATTTATCCGCTAAAAGTTTGGAAAACGACGTCTTGTCCCCGAGCCCTACAATAACAAAGTTGATTTTTTCATTATATTTCATATACGCTTTATTCCATTCGGGAATTAATTCCTGGCAAGGTTTGCAACCAGGCGAGATAAAAGCAATCAATGTCGGTTTATGAAAAAATGAATCGATCGGTATTCTTTCATTTGAAAAATACGATTTTGCTGAAAATTCAGGCAGCTTGCTCCCAATCGATACACCGTCTCGAGTAATGGCCTCACGTGTGCCCAAGTACACGGAACCAAATTGTCTATAAAGAAGAAATAATGAGAACAACATGAATAACACAACGATCCACAAGAGCACATTAGAATAAAATAATATGTCCATAAACCCTCCCGTTAGGCTTTTAATAGCTTCATGTTTTTCTTATAATCATTCCATATTTTCTGCGAAAGAAAGTAGATAAAGACTATAACTACACCTAATACCAATGATGCTGCTGAGTATATAGAATGTTGAAACCATGTTACTCCTATTGCCAAAACATTCAATACGATTAAGGCACCATTACGGTACAACGAAAAAATATCCACTTGGCTTTCCAAGAAGTTTCCGAAACATGAGCATGTAACGGATCGTTTTGACTTGATAACCATGATATCCGCGATAAGAAAACTGACCAGCAGCAACAAAGTCATCATAAAGCCGTAGAAGGAACTGCTGTGAAATATAATCAAAATTGAAGCAAACAGTTCGATGACAGGCAGGGTATAACCATACATGACAGATAATTTCCTTGGAACGACTCTATACTCGATGACGCCATCGACGAATTTTTTTATGTTGACAAGCTTTGGTACCGAGGATATTAAAAAAATCAAGAAAAATACAACTTTTAATATGCTGCCCGCTAGCTCTAACATAAATATAGTTCCCTTCGATTTTATTGATCTTTAGGTTCTTTACTCGAAATCCCTTCTTTAAATTCTTTCACAGCGGAGCCTAGCGATCTTCCCATTGACGGTAAATTCTTCGCCCCAAATACGACAAGGCCAAGAATCAACAATAGAATAATGCCTGGGACGCCGATTTGATTAAACATAACCTCTCCCCTTTCATTTCTTCCGTTTATTTTCTAAAAAAGCGCACAATGCTAGCCCAATTTCGAAAATAGAGATTAATAAAATCATGGCAGTAATATCCGAAATAAAGTCAGGTGGAGTTAAAACAACAGCAGTTATACAAAAGATGGGATATAAAAATTTACGAAATTTCTTAATGGTAGTCGGGGATATGATTCCTAGATGAGTTAAAAAAACCATAAATGCGGGGATTTCCAGTATTAATCCGGTCAATAAACAGATCATAAATACAAACTGAAAGTAATCGGAGAAGTTATACATCGTATTCATACTCAGATCCTCGGTAACACCCAGAAAAAATGAAAACAAAAATGGTGTCAAGAAGTAATAGCCTATAAGCACTCCAAGAAAAAAGAGTATAGATACGATAATTGAGAACACTATAAAGCCTTTTGTGATATTCTTGCTAATTGCCGGCTTAATAAAAAGAAACAATTGCATAATTAAGATTGGAAATGATAAACACACGCTTTGAAGGAGCATCGTTTTAGCATAGATAGAAACAGATTCCGTGACTTTAAAAACATTTAGTTCAATTTCGTGAGAAATTGCTGACGATTGCAACAAATTCACAACATAAGGCGATGTAAAATACGTAATGATTAAACTCGTTAAAAATGCAGCTACGAAATAAAGTAATCTCTTTCGAAGCTCATAAAAATGTTCAATAAATTTCTTAGAATCGTTATCATAAATACGAGGTTCTTCAATAGCGCTTATCTTTTCAATTTCATTTAACATTTTCTCTCCCAAGTATTACGAGTAATAGTATTCGGATTGCTAAAGACGAAACGCCGACGGAATTTGACTTAGTCTCCCTCCTTCCAGCATGTCATTTCAATATCCTTTAAAATATCCAAATAAAAGAAATATAGCCCAAATATTTACTTGGTATATCAATTATAGTTATATTAATAATTCTTTCAAATAGGACCATTAGCTCAAAAAGTATGATTGCCTAAATATGAAATTGAAATACAAACTCTGATCGGTAGACAATGATTGATAATGTGAATATATAGTTGTATAATAAGATTCCAAAATTAGTTATTTGAGGCTGGCTAGGTTACTGGTGTTCCTCTAGGTCTTCAAAACCTTTTGGGAGATTATTGGATCTCCGGTGGGTTCGATTCCCACACAGTCTCGCCATTAACTCATTCACAATGTCCATTTTCGGATATCTTTTACTCTTTTGGTAAATTGTAAGAGGTCCAGAAGTTCGAGAAACTTAACTAGATTTTTTCTTGGTATACTTAAGATTTCCCTTGCATCTTGCAGAGAAAATGGATGTTGTTTTGTTGCGTGATATAGTAATTTAAATTGATCATCAAAAGTTTCATAATGAATAAGTTGTTTATCGCCTATTGGATAACCCAATTTTTTCGTAATCATGAAATGATATGATTCATGTTCAAATCGACTATGGACATTTTCACTTCTGCAGTATTCCCCCCATTCCTTCACCTCCATCCGATCATGCTTTAAATTGTCTAAAACTCTGTCAAATTTCGACACAAGTTCTTTCGGGATATGAGGCTCAAAATCTGTCAAATAAATGATGTGCTGCTCCCTTGCAATGGTTCTCTTTTCTATTTCCTTGTTTATTACCGCCTCAATTAGTTTTTTAGGAAAATTTCTTTCCAAAATTTGAATGCACTCTGCTTTGCTTATCCCGATTCGGAAAGGATTTAATTCATGGTATTTGTGCACTTCAAACTTTACCTGGGATCCTGCATCATTATAAACTTCCTTAGAAGTGAAAAAACCAGGCTCGATTTCAACAATTTGATCGCTGTCTATCATCCCATTTAATATCTCGTTGATCTGATCACAGCTAATTGACAACGATTTACTTATTTCATTTTTATCCAAACATTTTTTTGTTGATAATACATCTAATACTCTTTCTTCCGAACTTGCTTCTCTTTGTTGCAATAACCTCTGAATCGTTTCTTCACCAAATCGATATTTTTCACCGGCCGTACCAATAACCCATCCACCACCAATGGTTTCTGAAGGTGAAGGGCGTCTTATAATAAAACGATCGCCGCGTTTAACGACAATCGGACTCGTTAATCGAATTTGACACAAAACTTCAGAGCCTTCGCGTAATTCATTACGATCGAAGAATACAATGTATCCCGAGGATTCGGTTGTTCCACAATAAAAATGGATGGGGGTACGTTGTTTTACAGGATATTGAAGGTGATTTACTGAGTTAAGTGACACATCCACCATCGTACTTAGTGTGAAATTGGTTGATGTTACGATAACATCGCCCCTCTTTATTTTGCTTTGTTTAAGTGCACCACCAATATTGATGGCTACTCGCTGACCTGCCGAAGCTTTATCTTTAGAACAGTTATGTATTTGAACTTCCTTTGCCTTTACTGAGCATTGTTGTGGCAATACGATTAACGTATCCCCTTTATTAACAACCCCTTCGTATATCGTCCCTCTTACAACGACTCCATGACCGTGAATGGTAAAAACCTGGTCAATCGGTAATCTTAAAGCTCCATTAGAAATTCGTTGCGGGATTTCTATCAACTTCTCATGTAGCGATAGCTTAAGTTCATCAATCCCTGTTTTTCTTATATTATCCACAAACAACGTTTCAACTTCTTCAAAAATGGAGCCTTTTACGACCTTATTTATATCTTCTACAACCATATTCAGAAATTCAGGTTCTACCCTATCAATTTTCGTGACAACAATAAGACCATTCACGATCCCTAATAGCGTTAGAATTTCAATATGCTCTCTCGTCTGGGGCATTACCCCTTCATCTGCGGCAACGACCAGGATGACAAGGTCTATCCCTGCGACCCCCGCAATCATTTTCTTTATGAATTTTTCATGTCCCGGTACATCGATAATGGATGCTTCTATACCATATAATGAGAATTGAGCATAACCTAACTCAATGGAGATGTTTCTTTCCTTTTCTACTTTCAAACGGTCGGTATCAATATTCGTTAAAGCCTTCGTTAATGAAGTCTTACCATGGTTAATATGACCAGCGATTCCAATCGTATAATACATAGTTTGATCTCCAATGCTATTCAATAGTTTTAAATCATACGGGTTCCAAAGATCTCGTTTAATCCTTGCGCAACAATCACAATTTCGTCCGCCTGTATCGTCCTAGCATCTAGAAGAAGGGCATTCTTATGAATTCGAGCAATGATCGGAGGATCATGCTTTCGTAGTTCTCTTTCCAACCACTGTACATCGAATCGATCGGAATTAACCGCGACAACAAAAGATGGCAATTTTACATCAGGCATCGAACCGCCACCGATCTCAGAGTAATCTGGAATGATTTTAGCATATGGTTTATAGTCGTCTAACAGTAGGTCACAAAGCTCCTCTGCCTTTTTCTTAATTTCTTGTGGCGTAAGCAGGATATCTCTAAGTGTAGGTAGTTCTTCTACCAACTTTTTTTCATCAAGATACAATAATAGCGTGGATTCTAGAGCAGCAAGAGTTAACTTATCCGGTCGCAAAGCTCTGATGAGCGGATTTTTCTTTAAAGTATTGATTAAATCACGTCTACCAATAATAATGCCGGCTTGAGGTCCTCCTAACAATTTATCGCCGCTAAAGCTGATCAAATCTACTTTCTTGTCGACGATCTCTTTAATAAACGGCTCGTTGCCGATTTTGTGTTTTTTTAAATCGTATAATACACCGCTGCCAAGATCCTCATACACCGGAATATGATGCTTCTGTCCAAGCATGACGAGGTCTTCAGTCAATACAGAATGTGTATATCCGTTCATTACAAAATTGCTCTTGTGGACCTTAAGTAACATAGCCGTATTCTCATTGATTGCTCGCTCATAGTCATGCGTATATGTGCGGTTAGTCGTACCAACTTCGTTAAGAACAGCCCCGCTTTCCTTCATGATGTCAGAAATACGAAATGATCCTCCGATTTCAACAATTTCACCTCGGGATACAATAACCTCCTTTTCTGAAGCTATTGCCTTGAGTATAAGAAATACAGCGGATGCATTATTATTCACAACCAAGGCTGCCTCTGCACCCGTCAAAGTCGTAATAAGTTGTTCGACGATATCATGTCTGGATCCGCGCTTTCCTGTTTCAAGATTATATTCTAAATTCGAGTATCTTCCGGCTATTTTTGTTAGATGCTGATTAACCGCATTCGGAAGTACAGAACGTCCTAGATTGGTATGCAAAACAACGCCAGTGGCATTAATGACTGGAACCATATTGGGTTTTAAACGCTTCCGAATAAAATCTACAAGATCGTTTAGCAATTGATCCTCCGAGATGGATGTCAACTGTCCAGAGACGATTTCGCTTCTAACTTCTTCAAGATACTTTTTTATTAATATGGTGATATAGTCGGATGATACAGCATGATTTTCTACTATATTTTTTATAATGGGATGATTTAATTGGCTGGCAACAGAGGGAATAGAACGAAAGATCATATATTTCTCCTTGGTTTTAGTATAGGAATACTTAATTACATCAATTTATAGTATATATTCTAGGAAGGGAATCTTATGGTTTAATTATTACTTCATGTAAATTATAGTAATAATTAAATTTATTCTCACAATTTATTCCTTTTGAATCAAAGTATAATCATACTTTTTATATCAAGCAACCGCTTATCTTAAAAATCTACATAATTTTCAAGATGGAATATTGCTACACTATTTCGAATTTCATTATGATGCAATATGTAAAAATCCCTTTCTGCCAACAAATGTTAAGTCATCGTTTCAGATGTACTTTTCAACATTTGTGTGCAAAAAGGGATGATATCAACATGTATTTAATTGTTTCTAGCGATTAAATATCATGGAAAACAGCCAGTTCAGCCTCGATAGCAGCTTTGATCTTCTCGACGCATTCTTCCGTCGTTGCCGCAAATACACGGTTTCCATTCACCATTGCATATGGACGCAGCTTGCACAGACCGCAAAGATTCATGCAATCCGCCCGCAGGACCGCGATTTCGGGATACAATTCCTCAAGATGCTCAAGTTCCAAAGCACTCATCAAGTTGCTGTCGCATATTTCCACAACAACAATACCCATCCCCATCTTCATCACCACAATTCAATTTGACAATACGTTCATTCATTATGAGGAATAGACCCGGTTTTGTCAAATCAAAACGAACACTGCAGCATTTAATGAATGAGCGACTCCGCACCATCGATATAGATTTCCGTGCCGGTGATGTGCGAGGAATCATCGGATGCCAGAAAAGCCACCAGTTGGGCCACTTGCGCAGGTTGTCCCGGACCATCTGCCAAAGGCTGGTCCCCTTCCGGATATTCAATCGGGATGGTCACTTCGTCCAGCTCCGGCTTGGCAATCGTGCTCTGATCAATGTTGGTTGCGATTGCACCCGGACAGATCGCGTTTACCCGGATTTTATAACGTGCAAGCTCCAGAGCCGCCATCTTCATAAAAGCAACCTGACCTGCTTTTGTTGTGCTGTATGCAGAGAAACCAAACCCGGTAAACACCCGATTTCCGTTGATGGAGCTGGTTATGATAATGCTGCCCCCCGCTTCTTTTAAGTAGGGAATCGCATATTTCACCGTAGCGAAGGTTCCTCTTAAATTGATGTTAATGGTTGCATCCCATTCGTCCAGCTCCATGATTTCGATCGGGGCCTTCGTTCCGTTTATTCCTGCGTTTGCGAACACGATATCGATCTTGCCCCACTTATCAACCGCTTCGCTGAAGCAATCCTTCAGCGATTCAGCATGGGAGATATCGCAGTTGCCCGTTATGGCTTCGCCGCCGCCTTGTTCAATGGTGCTCTTCACCTTCTCTACGCGTTCACGATCGATATCGATCAACAGCAGCTTAGCTCCCTGCTCCGCCAACAGAAGGGCTGAGGCCTGGCCGATTCCGGAACCCGCACCGGTAACGATGGCTACTTTGCCATCCAAACGTTGATTCGTTGACATTGCCACAACCTCCTTGTTCAGTTACATGATTATACATAACCCAAGGAGTCCAGCTCTGAATCTTGCCTGACCAATGCTGTCATACAATTTACTATCAAATCTTGTTCTTCCGCAGCTTAAAGCTGGAATACCGCTGGTTTCACGCATACCGGCTTCGATTGACTGACTGTATACCCTGTGAAGGCAAGCTTTCCATCTTCCGGATCTACATTAAATAACACCAGATTGTTCCCGTCCCTGTTGGCAACCACCATAAACTTGCCCCCCGGCATCAGCGTAAAATGGCGAGGATGGCCGCCCTCCGTGGATATATATTGAACCGGGCTTAAATAGCCGGTATCTTCATGTACGGAGAACACAACGATACTGTCGTGTCCGCGATTAGATCCATACACCGTTTTGCCGTCCTCCGACACAGCAATCTCAGCGCAATAGCTTTCCCCGTCAAAATCCACAGGCAATGTTGATATCGTCTCCAGAACAGCCAAGCGTCCTTCGTCCTGGATGTAACGAAGCACCGTTACGCTTGAATTCAGTTCATTAATGACATAAGCATAAGCTCCGCTTGGATGGAATGCCAGATGGCGGGGTCCTGCCCCCTCTTCAAGCTGGGTCTCACCGTGGAAGCTCAACTCGTTGGTATCCGGATTAATTGTATAAGACAGAATCTTGTCCAATCCCAAGTCCTGCACAAACACATATTTACCATCCGGACTGTAAAATGCCGAGTGCGCTCTGGCTTGCTGAGCTTCACGCACAGGCACGAGATCCGAATGTTTCTTCTCATCCAGCAGCTCACCGGCTAGACCTTCCTCATCGATAGAAAGAAGACCTACCAAGCCCCCATGATAACTTGAAACGATCAGATACTTACTTGATTCGTCGCGCTGTATATGACAAGTCGAGCTGCTGACACTGCGAACGCGATTCCGTTCGATCAGCTTGCCGGCAGCAGGATCAATCTCAAAACTGACAACCTCGCCTGCCTTGCCTCCCTGCTCTGCCATTTCGCCAATGGCATATAAGCGTCTGTTATCCGCGTCCACGTTGAGGAATGTCGGATTCTTAATGCCGGAGACCTCATCGAGCAGCTTCAGCTCGCCGCTGTCCTCATTAAATTCATATATACATACACCGCTTTGATCCTCTTCCGCATAAGCACCTGTAAACAGCAGCGTACGCTGTGATCGGTTAGCCATATTACTGTATCTCTCCTCTCGTTTATCGATAACTCTATATGGTATGTAGAGATCTTTCAGTTACCATGTTAACTTCAAGCCATATGAAAATCAAATGGCTTGTCTTTAATGCTTGTTTGTCTTTTGGCATTCCGGGTATGTATGTATTATACGGACAAAAAGGAGGTATTCCCATGAAACAACCAAGCAGTGAAGAAGTGCGCAATCATCAGGACACAAAGAACGACTCGCAGGAACAACGAGACAAGGTGAAGAAGCGGCAGGATGTGGAGCCTCAGGCTGAGAATTGGAATCCTCGGGATCTCCCCAAGCCAGACGATAAACAGCAATCTAAATCCTGATAGATCATATAAGAAGGCCGCATGGGAGTGTCCATGCGGCCTTCTTATTATGCAAGTCTCTCTTCTCTTGGATAATTATCCTTCCAGAAGCAGTGACTCCGGATCTTCAAGAAGCTCTTTAATCGTTACCAGGAAGCGAACCGCTTCGGATCCGTCAACGATTCGGTGATCGTAAGACAATGCGATGTACATCATAGGGCGGTTCTCCATGCGCTCAGCATCGATGGCTACTGGACGAAGCTGGATCTTGTGCATGCCGAGAATACCCACCTGAGGGGTATTCAGGATCGGTGTAGACAGCAGCGAGCCGAAGACGCCGCCGTTCGTAATCGTAAATGTTCCGCCTTGAAGTTCAGACAAGGACAGCGCATTATTGCGAGCTTTCGCAGCCAGATTGCCGATTTCCTTCTCAATCTCGGCGAAGCCCAGGCGATCCGCATCGCGAACGACCGGAACGACAAGTCCTTCCTTAGCGGATACCGCGATACCGATATCATAGAATTTCTTCACAACTATATCGTCGCCATCAATCTCCGCGTTAAGATGCGGGAATCTCTTCAGCGCGCCCACAACCGCTTTGGTGAAGAAGGACATGAAACCGAGGCCTACGTCATGCTTCTCCTGGAATGCTTGCTTACGACGCTTGCGCACATCTAGGATCGCTGTCATATCGACTTCATTGAAGGTAGTCAGCATGGCAGCTGTATGCTGCGCTTCAACCAAACGATTCGCAATCGTTTGACGGCGGCGAGACATGCGGGTACGCTCAACCGGTTTGCCATACTCAGCAGCCGGAGCTGATGCTGCCGGTGCTGATGCTGCCGGTGCTGGCGTTGAAGCTGCAGGCTTGCTAGGTGCTGCAGGCTGCTTGGCTTCATTATGATTCTTCACATCATCATGGTAAATCCGACCGATCGGGTCGCGGCCCTGTACCTGGTCCAGATCAATCCCGCGCTCACGAGCCAGTTTGCGTGCGGATGGCGATGCAGTCAGGCCTGCTCCTTCCTCGCTTGGGGCCGGCACAGAAGCTTGTGGCTTAGGTGCTTCTGCAACTGGTGCTGGTGCAGCCTCCGGTTGTACAGGTGCAGGAGCTTCAGCAGCCTTCGATGCCGGTGCGCTTGCAACGCCTTCCTGTAGAGAAATTTGACCGATCACTTCCCCGATGGTCACATTCTCCCCTTCTTGACGAAGGATTTTTTCCACAACGCCTTCAGACTCTGCGCTAATTTCTAGATTAACCTTATCCGTTTCTAACTCGAGCAGAACATCACCGATGTTTACGCTATCCCCTTCTTTAACGTGCCATTTGAATATCGTTCCTTCGGTGATGGATTCGCCCATAGCTGGTACAGTAATTTCGCTCACAGCCGCTACCTCCCCAATGAGATCTGTTGATTTATAGTTTTACGATTAAGGGCAAAAGAAATGATGGTCTGTTGCTCATAAGCATGAACATCCTGATATCCGCTAGCCGGGCTCGAACGCTCAGGACGTCCGCTGTAACGGACCTCTGTGCCTTTAGGTGCAATTTCACGAATTCTCGGCTCCATGAAGCTCCAGCCGCCCATGTTCTGAGGTTCTTCCTGAACCCACAGAATCTCCTTCAGGTTCGGATATTTCTGCATAACACGGGAAATTTCCTCTTTAGGGAATGGATACAGCTGTTCCACACGAAGAACATGAATCCATGATTGGTCTTCATCCTTCTGCTTATCCAGCGCGTCCTCCAGATCGATCGCAACTTTCCCCGAGCACAGCACCAAGCGTTCGACCTTTTTCGGTGATTGGCCAAGACCAGGCTGTTCCATAACCTTCTGGAAGCCGCCTTCACTGAATGCGTTCACCGGTGATGCCACACGCGGGTTGCGGATCAAGCTCTTCGGAGCCATGACAACCAGCGGACGGGCATCTTCCGTTTCAGTCACAGACGCCTGCTTGCGAAGCAGATGGAAATACTGAGCAGCAGAAGTCAGATTCGCAACCGTCCAGTTATCTTCTCCGCTCAGCTGGAGGAAGCGTTCCAATCTTGCACTGGAGTGCTCAGGACCATTTCCTTCATATCCGTGAGGAAGCAGCATAACCATGCTGGACTTCTGTCTCCACTTCGAACGTCCAGCTGTAATGAACTGGTCAATGATAACCTGGGCACAGTTGGTGAAATCACCATATTGCGCTTCCCAGATAACCAAGGTCTCAGGAGAATATACATTGTAGCCATATTCGAATCCAACAACAGCTGCTTCTGTCAGCGGGCTGTTATGAATGGCGAACGAAGCTTTGGCTTGCGGCAAACGGTGCAGCGGGCAGAAGGTTTCTCCATTAACCGCATCGTGAAGCACAAGGTTACGGTGAGCGAACGTTGCCCGCTCCGCATCCTGTCCGGTAATCCGTATCGGCTTGCCATCCGCAAGAATCGTAGCGAAAGCCAGCGTCTCCGCATGACCCCAATCCACCTTCTCGCCTTCATCAAGGGAATTGCTGCGGCGCTCAAGGATGCGTTGAAGCTTCGGATATACCGTAAAGCCTTCAGGCCATTGCAGAAGCTCGCGATTAATCCCGCGCAGTACCTCTGCAGATACGTTCGTTGCAGCTTCCTTCTTCGATTTGCTATCGGTCGGTTTCAATCCTAGCAGGATCTGATCCACAGGATCCTTCGACTTTACGCTCTCATAAGAATTCTTCAATACCTCTACAACACGATTCTTCAATTCGTCCACTTGCTCCTGGGTCAGAACGTTTCCATCAACCAGCTTCTTCATATAGAGCGTGCTGACGGTTGGATGATTCTTAACCTTCTGATAGATCAGCGGTTGAGTGGTTTCCGGATCGTCCGTTTCGTTATGGCCATATTTACGGTAGCCAACCAGGTCAATCAGAATGCTCTTCTTGAACTTATTCCGATAGTCGCTGGCAAGTCGGGCAACGGCAATACATGCTTCCGGATCATCTGCGTTCACGTGGATAATCGGAATTTCATATCCTTTAGCCAGGTCACTCGCATAATGGGTCGATCTGGAATCCTTGCCCTCTGTCGTAAATCCGATACGGTTGTTCACGATAATGTGAATCGATCCACCCGTACGGTATGCCGGCAGCTTGTTGAAGTTCAGGGTTTCCGGCACGATGCCTTCGCCAGGGAATGCGGAATCGCCATGGATCTGAATGCTCAGCGCTTTGTTTACGTCCTGCTTCGGATATCCCGCTTCACCGCGTTCCTCCTGAGCCGCACGTGCAAAGCCCTCCACCACCGGATTGACATATTCCAGGTGACTCGGGTTATTCGCGAGCGTAATGCGAATCTCGCGTGCTTCATCCTTCTTCAGATAGCGGTCAGCTCCCAAGTGATACTTCACGTCACCTGTCCAGCCGTAGTTAATGCCCATGGAGCCTTCGGACGGCACCAGATGTTTATTCGGGGAGTGCATGAACTCCGAGAAAATCTTGCTGTAATCCTTACCCAGCACATGAGCCAGGACGTTCAAGCGTCCACGGTGCGCCATGCCCACCAGGATCGAGTTGACGTCCACTTCAGCCATCTGACGAACAATCTCATCCAGAAGCGGTACAAGCGCTTCGTTGCCTTCAACGGAGAAGCGCTTCGCACCTACAAACGTACGGTGCAGGAACTCCTCGAATTGTTCGGCCTCCAGCAGTTTTTTCAGAAGTCCCTTGCGCTCATCAGCGCTTATGTCGGACAAGAAACGGCCGGATTCCGCTTGTTGATTAAGCCACTTGCGTTCTTCTTCATCATGCACATGACTGAATTCGTAGGCAATAGAGCCTGTATATAGTTGTAACAGCCGCTGGATTGCCTCATAGCCGTTCTTGATATCACTAGGAGCCTCCTCCCAGACGATATCTGCAGGCAGAGCTGCCAAATCCGCTTGGCTGAGTTGGTAGCTTTCTGGTTGAAGCAGACGTGTGTCGGCTTCGTTTCCAATTCCAATTGGATCAATGTCGGCGGCAAGATGACCATAGGTTCTAATGTTCCACACCAGTTTGCCGGCAGCTACCCCTTTTTTCAATAATTGCGGGTCATAGCTTACACCTTGTCCCTGCGAATCCGCTTTCTTTTCATTGTTTTCCAAAGATGGAGGCGGTCCCCAGCTGGCGAACAGCTCACGGTATCCTGGCTCCACAGATTGCGGGTCTTGCAAAAACTTCTCATACTGATCTTGAATGTACCCCAAGTTCGGACCGTGATATTTCTGCCAGGGTCCCTCTGTCATTCTGTCAAGGGTCTTCATCGCTGACTCCCTCCGTCAGATTATTTTGATTGTTCATGGACGGAAATTCTGGTTTTACATTAAATTAACGTTTTCTTACGATTACATTATAATACACTTGACCTACTTACCGAAAATACCCTTTATATATAATAATGATCTCGGAAACAGATGAATTTGCGGCAACTTTTTGACGATTTGTCCATTCGCTAACCATTTATCTGTATGAGCATACAATTAAAGTCATTTATCGGTAAAAATATCCTCATCCAGCCAATTCATCTGCCTCAGCGGCTCGGGTCCGCTGTCCATTCCGAGTAAGCGAAGAAGCTGTTTCGCATTATCGGAAGCATCGCCTCCTGAATTGTTATTGAAGATTATCCAGCACTGCTCCGATTTCTCAAGCAGCTCTTCGATCCATCCCTTCCATTGATTGAGCTCCTCCAGGCTGTAACGGTACAAGTACCGCACCTCACGCCAGTTGGGCTGACCGCTGGAATGCCATCCCTCGGTATTGCGCCCATGCATTCGGATCATGACGGCACCGGTATCCGATGTCTCCAACACAACGGGCACAGAACCGATACCTGCCTGGGGCTCGTCAGCTATGCTGTGAATCCAACCTTCACTACGCATAAGCTCCATCGTCTTCTCGCGATATTCCGGCGCATACCAGCTCTGATGCCGAAATTCCAGAGCTACAGGAACATCCTTCATCCACTCCCGGGTGCGCTTCAGAATTTCCACGTGTTTGCGTTCGCACCCAAACCATGGCGGGTATTGAAAGAGAACCGCCCTTAACTTTCCCGCCAATCGCAGTTCTTCAACCGAAGCGAGCAGATGCTCAAACATCATTTTTACATTCGGGTACCTGTCTTTGCCTTGGCCGCGCGCGTGACCCGTCATGCCTTGATAGGCCTTTACAATAAAACCGAAATGGTCCGGGACCGCGGCTGCCCATTTACTCATCTGTTCTGCTGAAGGAATGGCATAGAACGAATTGTCCATCTCCACAATCGGAAAATGCCTGCTGTACATTTCCAGCTTATCGGCAGCCCTTGCCCCATCATCGTACAACTTGTCATGGTCTCCCCAGCCGGACAGCCCCATCTGAATCCGTTTCTCAAGCTTTTCTTCCTTTAACATAACAATCCTCTCATCAACATGATTTACCATATCGGGGACTTCTATTAATTAACCTCAACCCGGCGATTTCAAAAGCAAGCAGCCCCATACTG
Source organism: Paenibacillus sp. Cedars (assembly GCF_003184205.1). Classification (NCBI taxonomy): domain Bacteria; kingdom Bacillati; phylum Bacillota; class Bacilli; order Caryophanales; family Paenibacillaceae; genus Paenibacillus; species Paenibacillus sp. Cedars. The sequence continues at coordinate 1,900,069 of NZ_CP020866.1, read as the reverse complement.
ATTTTTCCAATGCCTGCAGGCACCTACTTCTGATCGTAAAAGATATGGCGTGCCTCCAGGGTTTCGTCCTGGATAAGAAGCCGTCCATACGAATACCGGGGCTGTCTGCGTTTGTCAGTTGCCGATCCCGGATTAAACATCAGCACGCCTTGTACATTTTCTAGGAAAGGAATATGGGAGTGACCGAACACTATGCAATCCACCTCGCTATCATGGAATGTCTTTCTTGCACGTGATGGCGTCGTCCCCCCTTGACCGTGTCCATGCACAATGCCGATTCGTTTTCCCTCGGCGAGGACAATCCTGTGGTATCCTAAGCGATCTATAATCACCTCATCGTCAACATTGCCGGCAACGCCCTCAACCGGAGCATACTGGCTCAGCAACTCGTAGAGCTCCCACTTGGACCAATCCCCTGCATGGATGATCAGATCCGAATGCCTAAGATCTTCTAACAGCGGAGCTGGAAGCTCCTTCGCCTTTTTGGGCATATGGGTGTCTGATAATACCGTAATTCGAAAAGGATGACTCATCCTGTGCAGCAGCCCCTTCTTGTTCACATCAGATGCAAGCAGCTTTGCTGCAGGCACTATTATATATCCTACCAAATATTTGGATTCAAATAAAACCGCGCTGAAGCTGCGCGGCTCTAAGGGGAGGATGAACAGAAAACATTTTCCAATTCACAGTTTTAGTTTGCCCCGAAGCTGAATACAATGTACGAGCATGCTTGTACGAGTCATGCTTCGTTCCATTCAATCAGGGATAAGGTGGGATAACAATGAGTGTTTTTCTAAGCTACATGATTCTGGGGCTCTCTCTGTCTGCACCGATTGGCCCAATCAATGCTGCTCAGCTTGATAAAGGCATTAAGAACGGTTTTTGGCACTCCTGGATGTTTGGCGTCGGCGCTGTGTTTGCTGATATTCTTTACATGATTCTGGTGTACCTGGGCGTCGTCCACTTCCTGAGCACTCCGTTTATGCAGACCTTTCTGTGGCTGTTTGGTGCCTTTGTGCTGATCTATACGGGTTTTGAAAGCATCATGAATGCCAGTAAAATTACAATCAGCAGCGCGCGCAGTGAAGACTCCATTCCCAAAACCATGTTCTCCGGCTTTATTATGTCGGTATCCAATCCCATGACAATCCTGTTCTGGCTTGGCATCTATGGTTCCATTCTTGTTAAGGCCGCTGCGGACGATAACAGCTCCGGTCATATTTTTCTGTACAGCCTTGCGGTCATTGCAGGGGTTGTTGTATGGGATTTGTTCATGGCAGCACTCGGGAGCTTCTTCCGGAAATATTTAAGCCAGAGAGGACTCTCCATCATTTCCATTATATCTGGCGTATCCCTCATTGCCTTCGGTATCTATTTCGGCATTCGGGCATTAACCCTGCTCTATCCCCTCTTGTTTTAACGGGCAGGCTTCGGATTCAGTTTGGATTTGTTGAGCGTTTTCCCTTGACCGCTGCCGGATTTCTTCCATATTGGACGCATACATAGGACAACCAGACCGATGATGACAAGGAAGCCTAGACTGATCAAGAGCCCTGTTCGGCTCGTGGGATGCATTGCTGTTCCGCTTACCGCAGATACAATGAGCAGCATGCCGGTGTATCTTTTGATCTGCCCCCACATCGTAAGCTGTACTATTTTGCCTGCAGATATAAGGATAAACAGCCAGTTGTACAATAGCATGAGACCGGCTGCGGTCGTCAAATATTCATAGATCTTGCCAGGAATGAGCAGTGACAGGACGATGGAGAGAATCAGACCTCCTGCTGTAAGGGAAAGCGCATAGACCGGAGCCTGCCGATGAAACTTTTTGGCTGCAAAGATCTTGGGCGCGTCATGATCCTCTGATAAGGTCACGAGCATCGTTGTGACTGCATAGAGCGAGGCAACCATCGTCGAGAAACCGGCCACAATTAATACAGCATTAAAAATATGCGGGATGAACGGCAGCTGATAGGAGCTCAGTGCGACAACAAACGGACTCTTGGTCGTAGAGAATTGATTCCAGGCAACCATCATGACCGCCAGTCCGATTGATAGAACGTATACAATCGACAGCAAGATGATCATCACTTTACCCGACTTGGGTGCTTCCTTTGGATTTTTCAGACGTACGGCCATCATGCCCATTACTTCAATACCGCCGAAGGCGTAGAATGCAAAAATCAGGGAAGACCACACACCCTTTCCTCCCGCAGGGAAAAAAGCATTCAAACTTCCCGGAAAGTGCGGCTTTGTCCCGCCTTTTAGCCATCCCATCCATGCGGCCCCCGCAATGATCAGGAACATAACAATAGCAGCTACCTTTATGACCGCAAGTACATTCTCCAGCCTGTCAAACCCTTTGTTACCAAGCCATATGACAATCAGCCCAAGCACCGCGTATCCAGAGGCAAATATCCACATCGGAACGGACGGAAACCAGAAGCGTGAAAAAATAGCGAGGGCCGTCATTTGACTTCCCATGATCAATACCTCCGAGCACCAATACATCCAGCCTGTCGAGAAGCCTGCCCACCGGCCGAAGGCTTTTTTGGCATAGGTTCGGAATGAGCCCTTCTGCGGGTCTTCGGCCGTCATCTTCGCCAGCACATCGAATACAAAATAGGTCGCTGCCGCTGCCAATATAATAGATAGAAGAAATGCAGGCCCACCCAATCTAATGCCAAGTGCAGATCCGAGAAAATAGCCTGTACCGATGGTGGATGCCACCCCGAGCAGCGACAGCTGCCACCATTTCAAGTTCCCTTCCTTCGACTTCGCCCCTCTGTTCACGGTCTTATCCTCCAGACTTCATAATAAGTACTTCAAAACTTTCCTTATTATGAAGGGAATCTCCATGCATTATGTACCAGGTGTCTGTCCTTATAATCCCTATTTGTATTGCATTGCACCTTTCACTGGATATCCTCGCATATTTTGGCTGTTCCCCGAGAACTCTAAGCTGAAGAAAGTGAAATGGGGGATCGAATAACATGTCCGTTGCTCGCGGTATTCCAACGAATCAAGTATTCATGATTATGATGTTGACTGCCGGTTTGACCAACCATGTCATGATTATTCCTGTCCTGCTTGAAAAGTCAGGCCGGGATGCCTGGATTACAATTCTCTTGTCAGCGTTCTTGTTCATGCCCTGGATTCTGCTTATATACGGAATTATCAAGAAAATCGGCGACCGCACATTAACGCAGGCATTAGACGAAAGCAGCGGAAAATGGGCTCGCATCATCGTGATGGGCATGTCCGGATTGTATTTTTTCTCCTTTTCATTTTATACATTGAAGGAAGTGATCGACTGGACCAAATCCACCTACATGATCCAAACGCCGGTCATCGCAACCACATTGGTCCTCATGTTACTATGCCTCGTCAGCGTGAATCATGGCATCAAAACCATTGGGGTTTCTGCAGGGATATTACTTCCTTTTGTTGTCTTACTGGGAATATTCGTATCCATAGCCAACCTGAAGGTCAAAAATTACAATTATCTGCTGCCCATTCTGGAAGATGGGTTCATGCCTATACTTAGCGGAATCCCTGTCATGTTCGGCGGGCTTTCGCAAATTTTCTTAATCCTGTTTCTCCGTCCCCACCTTCAGAAAAAGCCGCGTTTTGTTACAGTTCTGCTCATCCATCTGATCTTCATCTTTTTAACGTTTGGTCCAACGATCGGAGGCATTGCCGAATTCGGTCCGGAAGAAATGAAGCTGCAGCGGTATCCGGCTTATGAGCAGTGGCGGCTCGTCAAGCTCGGAAAATTCGTGGAGCATGTTGATTTCTTTTCCATATTCCAGTGGCTGAGCGGAGCTTATGTCTCTATATCGATCTGCATCTATTTGCTATGTGAAGCGCTGCTGCCCAAAACCAAGCGGAGAACCGGCGTGTTAGCCATTTCCACGCTGCTTATCATCCTGTGCGCCTCACCAATCAGCAATCTGAAAATGTATTATGCGATGGCTGATTATTTTATGCCTGTATCCGCCGTGTATCTTACCGTGTTATGTCTGCTGATGTTTTTCTTAATCCACAAGCAGCAGCAAGCGAATTCCATTACAGCGAAAGGAGAATCTCAACCATGACCATTACCGAGCAGCAGCTCCGAGAACGTTATGCCGATTCCAATGACATCTATATTTCGTCTTATCCTGGGATGGAAGGCGCGGCACAACCATGGGCTCTTATGATATACAGTCCGATGATGTGCGACTCCCAGCTGATGTCCAAAATCCTGCTGCCCGTCATCAGTAAGGAATGGAATATTTCCGTTACGCAAAAACATGAGTTTGATCCGGGACATCTCGAATACTATCTTACTCTTGACTCCGCTGAGGCCAGCGCTGAATCCATTGATGACATTGTTTTCTCAGGCTATGTTGCGCTGTATTTCCCCAAGGATAACAAGTTATTCTCCTATAGTGCCTGCAAAAGAATCGGACGAGTACCCGAAGAAACGGCATCGGAAACTTCGATTAAGGGGCCGCGAGACGGATTTGTGGAGGAACTGGACGTCAACGTGTCCCTCATTCGCAAACGCCTGAAATCTCCGGATCTTGTCTACACCTCCTTCAAGCTGGGTGACCGGAGCAAAACCTCCGTAGGCATCATGTATTTGAAGGACAAGGTTATACCGGAAACGGTGAAGGAAGTCGAAGAGAGACTGAATCATTACTCCGGTGATTCACCGGTGGGCATCGGTGAACTCGCTGAACATATAACACCCTACCGATTTACGGTACTGCCGATGTTTGATTATACGGGACGGACGGATCTCGCATACGATTCTTTAACGCGCGGCAGATTGATCATTATTATGCAGGGAAGTCCCGTGGTATTGATTGCACCTGCCAGCTTTATGCAGCTCCTGTTTGCTGCCGAGGACCCGCAAATGCCATTTTATTTTGTATTTCCATGGAGAATCCTTAGGCTTGTGGGCTTCCTGATATCCATCCTGCTTCCGGGTTTCTATATTACACTGATGTCGTTCCACCAGGATCAGATCCCTTTTCCGCTGCTGGCAACGGTGGCCAACACCCGGCTCGGACTTCCTATTCCGACCGGAATCGAAATGCTGGTCATCCTGTTTCTGCTCACCCTGCTGCGGGAGGCCGGCATGCAAATGCCTTCTCCTATCGCATCCACCATCACGGTTGTGTCCGGTATTATTATCGGCGATGCCGCCATTCGAGGGGGATTCTTCTCGCCTACAATGACCGTAGTCGGTGCATTGGCCTTTGTGGCCGGTTCGACCCACTCCAATCAGGACTTTGTGGTAACCCAGACGATTTTGCGTTTTTTTGTGCTTGCTTTCTCTTCGGTATTCGGGTTATTCGGTTTTTTTATCGCGATATTCTTGATGGTGCAGTATGCGGCCAACCATAATCCGTTCGGACAGCCCTTTCTCGCTCCCTTCTCCCCCTTCTCCCTGTCCAAGATCATTCGCAATCTCATGAGGTTTCCGGGTAAGCGAAAAAAAGGCGGGGCATTATGAGACGGGTCTTGATGCTTGTAGGTATATTGTCTTTTTTGCTCACAGGGTGCTGGGACAACAAAGAAGTACAGGATATCAACTACATCACTGCACTGGGTGTCGATTATAAAGACGGGAATTATATCATCTATGTGCAGATGCTTGACTTCGCTACAATTGCCAAGCAAGAAAGCGGCAAACAAACGGAGAAAGCACCCATCTGGGTCGGGAGAGGTACCGGAACGACACTGGCCGGAGCATTGATAGACCTGTATACGTCGAGTCAGCAGCGAGTTTCCTGGGGACATGTCACGGCATTGGTACTTACGGAAGCCGTATTAAAGCCTGATCAGATGTCCCAAGTGTTTGACCTGACCAATCGTTCCCAGGAAATCCGCTATACTAAATGGGTATACGGCACTCAGGATAGCATGGAGGACCTGTTCACCGTCTCGCCATTCTTTCAACTCTCTCCCCTTCATTCACTGCTGCATGAACCCAAAGAAAGCTATGATCAGTTCTCGTTCATACGCCCGATCCAATTCGTCAATTTCATTCGGCTCTACCGGGAAAGAGCGGCTACAGTTGTCCTTCCGTCCATTCATATCTCCAGTCAAAACTGGTCTGAAAATCTGAAGCAGCACCCGATTCTGGAGGTCAGCGGCGCCTTTATGATTAAAAACCAGAAGCTGATGGGCTGGCTCAGCCGCTCCGACCTGCTAGGTACCCGCTGGTTGGCTTCCCCGCACACCCACGCTTCCATCATCGTGCAAGAGGAGGGGGAAGCCATTGGGAGCATCAGCCTGGAGAAGCCTCAATCCTCGATTGAGATCATACGCGAACCCGACGACGTGGCCTACAGAATTAAACTTAACGTAACGGGGACGGTACAGAATATGTACAAGAAGGTCGGTGTCAGCGAGATGAAGCGGTTAACCGAAGCCACGCTGAAGAAAGAGATGCATACCACCTTTCATAAGGCTGCTCTGCTAAAAGCCGACCCCTACGAGTTATGTCTTCAGTTGTATCGAACCGACCCCAAACTATGGAAGAAATTAGTCGAGCAGAAAAAAGAAATCCATGATGCTTCCCTTCGCGAGCTTGAGGTCGATGTCAATCTTCGCTTCTGGGGACAACGTAAAAATCTGAACCGGTAACCATCCGAAGCCGCGATGGATTGGTCATTGCCATGTACGCAAAAAAGAAGCAGGCCGCTGAATAACCGGCCTGCTTCTTTACTTGTTGAATTATTTTTTCATGATATCCTTGATGTCGTCTTTAATGGATTCTGCCTGCGGTCCGAATACGATCTGAACCGCACCCTGACCCAGACGCATGACACCGGATGCGCCTAATTTTTTCAATTCCGAATCTTTAACGGCCTTCTCGTCCTTAACAACAAGGCGCAGGCGTGTGATACAAGCATCGATGCTGGTAATATTATCGGCACCGCCGATGTTTTGCAGGACCTTGGCCGCCTTGGACTCTTTGGATACTGTACCGGATGGAGACTGGCCATCGGTTCCAGCGTCCTCAGAGGACAGATCCAAATCGTCGTCATCCTCGCGTCCAGGCGTCTTCAAGTTCAGCTTGACGATCAGGAATCTGAACAGCAGATAGTAAACTACACCGAAAGCCAATCCTACCGGAAAGAGAAGCCAAGCGTTGGTGGACAGCTTCAGATATAAGAGATAGTCAATCATACCAGCCGAGAAGGCGAAGCCCAAATGTACATCCAGCAAGTACATGATTAAACCTGATAGACCTGCTAAAAGCGCATGCACAACGTACAGTACAGGAGCGAGGAACATAAACGCGAATTCTAGCGGCTCTGTAATACCGGTCAAGAACGAAGCAACTGCCGAACTGATCACAAGAGAACCGACCAACTTACGTTTGGATGGCTTTGCCGTATGGACGAAGGCCAGTGCTATTGCAGGCACTGCAAACATCATAATAGGAAAGAATCCACTCATAAACATACCTGCCGATTTGTCTCCATGCATGAATCGGGTCAGGTCACCTTGAACAACCTGACCTGCAGCGTTCGTGAAATCACCAATTTGAAACCAGGCAATCGTGTTAAGAACATGGTGCAAACCAGTAGGAATTAGCAATCGGTTCGCCGTGCCGAAGAGGAATGCTCCAATTCCGCCAAGCCCTACAATCCAGTTACCGAAAGCTGCAATACCGAGCTGTATTGGATACCAGATCATACCGACTAAGGCAGCTAAAACTAAAACAGAGGCAGCCGTAATGATAGGCACGAACCGTTTGCCGGCAAAGAAACCGAGCCAATCCGGCAGCTTAATTTTGTGATATTTATTAAACAAATACGCGGACCATACACCTACCAAAATACCGCCGAGCACACCCATATTCAACTTTACATCATCTGCGATAAAGGGTATTTGCAAAGGTACTTTTTCCAATACCCTTGTCAGCACCAAATAACCAATCAAAGCGGATAGAGCGGCAACAGCATCCCCAGCGAAACCGATTGCAACCCCGATGGCGAAGATAATCGGCAAATTGTCCAGAATCGCAAGGGCACCGGAGGTCATGAACGGAGTTACATATTGATTCAGAAAAGCTCCGAAAGCCCCTAAAGGAATATCTTTTTGATAGTCAATCAATCCAAGCCCCTGCAAGATACCTGCCGCAGGTAGTGTAGCCACGGGCAGCATAAGGGACTTACCCAGCTTTTGCAATTTAGCCAGCATGTCAATCATCCTTTCAACTTCAATAATTTAGCTTTCTACTGAAAACGTTTACATAATGCGTCGAATATATAATGGTTTCGTCCCTCCATTCGGGTAAAAAAAGAATCCTCCTCCTCGCGGGTTTCTTGTATTCATCGAAGATTCTTCAAAAAGAGCGACGATGACTAAAGAGGTACGTTATCTTGTGATATAGAACTCGGTCTGACCTGCTAAAACAATGTGCATTCTATATCAACAAAAAAAGCCAAGGAGGACGGTGACTAAATAAAAATAGTCATGGTCTTCCTTGGCTCATGCCCACAAACGCGGTAACACGCCGTTCTCTTATTCAATTCTGCTGTTATCTTAATTCAGGTGTTCCTGTTTTGTCAATATCCAATATTTCAATCCATGATTCATTATGTTGCACTACTTCAATTCAATGGTGAGGACATGATCTTGCCCGGATACGACATCGCCAATCTGCCCTTCGACCTTTGAAGCCACTTCATCCGCATTAGTCACGATGATTGGTGTAATCGTTGGATAACCCGCGGCCTTGATAGCGGCCATGTCGAACTCAATGAGAGTCTGACCCGACTTCACCTGATCTCCAGCTTGAACATGACTGGTAAAACCTTCGCCCTTAAGACCGACCGTATTAATCCCAATATGAAATAAATACTGAAGCTGCGTCGCCGGATCTTCCAGCATCACGGCATGCTTCGATTTAATGACATGGGCAACCGTACCGTCAAACGGGGCTATTAATTTCCCCTCTGAAGGCTCGATGGCAATGCCTTGGCCCATATGCCCGGCAGCAAACGCCTCATCCGGCACTTGGGATAAGGGTACTGCTTTACCTGACAATGGAGCTGTGACTTGAATAGCTGTTGCTGTCTTTTTCTTCTTCCAACGATCGAACATATTATGATTCCTCCCTGGGTTGATTCTTCTGCTGTAGTCGGCCTGTGAACAGCCGATATAGATGCATGGCTAGAAAGCAGATTTCCGCTTCCGGTACTTTCTTGCCGAGTTCCTTCTCCATCATTGCCGCAAGACGAGCAGCCATACCGTACTCATAAGTGAACTTGGTACGAATCTGTTCTGCGAACGGATTATCCACGTGGATCTCCTGGTTCAGCATACGATCTACGGAGAATCTCAAATGCATGAGAAGGCGGACATAATCCATACTCCCCCGGTCGAAGGTCGTCTGCCGCTCCTCTTCTATATATTTCACCAAACTTCCCACCACATTCGAGGCCTTCACCAGATGGCCTACCGGCACATGGCTGACAGCAGAATAAACATGATAGGTCAAGAAACCAATCTCGTCCTCCGGAACCTCGATGTGAAAGGTCTGGCCGATGATTTCCGCTGCTTTGGCTGCGATATCATATTCTTTCGGGAAGCTGATTCGGGTCTCTTCAAGGAAAGGGTTTATAATATCCATACCCTTACGGATTCTGTAGATCGTAAACTGGATATGGCTCGGTAAAGCCAAATATACCTTGTCGTTTAATGTGCCCGGAAATTCCTGTCCTATGAGATTGAGTATCTGGTCTGTGATCTCCATCACCAGTGGATCGAATTCTTCCAGCAGATGGTGAGCTTGACTCCACTGCTCCCGATCCTCGAGCCTGAACAGCTTCTCAATCCGCTCATCGTCCGAGGAGATCGTGCCGCCTGTTTTTGCTCCAAAGCCAATTCCTTTGCCGAGGATGACGTATTCCAATTCTTTTTTGCCGCCATTGACCATCACGACATTATTACCTATAACACGCACAACTGTAAACAACTCGATCCCGCTCATTGACTTCCCCCTTTCCTTTAAGTTTAATCAGAGAACAGCCGAAGGATTCATGTCCGAAGATAAGCTCCAGGCAAATTCCCACAAACATGAAAAAAGCCAAGAAAAGACCCCTTTGAAAGCTGTCTCTTCTTGGCTCATGCCCTGCTAAGGTAACACGCCGTCTCTTGTTGATGCTATAACCCCATCATAAAACAATCCGCTTGCATTCGTCAACATTTGACACTCGAAACTGGACCTCCCAGGCGGGAATTCACACCAAGCCCATTAACGGAATTCGTTAATTCCCTACCCATTTCTGAAGAGCGACAATAACCTCGTGAATATGAACCGGCTTATGAATATAACCGTTGGCACCATCGGCAAGGAATTGATCCTTATCCCTCATGGCATTCGAACTCATCACGATAATGGGAAGGTCGGACCACTCCGAATTCTCTCGAATCCGTTTCATTGTTTCGATTCCGTCCATCTCGGGCATCACCAGATCCAACAAAACCGCATTAATGGAGGATTGTTTATTCAGCACCTCCAGGCATTCATAACCATTTTGTGCTGTATGCACGGTCATCTGGAGTTTCTCCAGCGCATTGGTCAAACCATACACATTACGGATATCGTCGTCCACGATTAATACCGTTTTGTGTTCCAATTGGCTAAGCTCGTCCAGCTCATACTCCTCTATCCGTATATCACTCAAGCTCGTATGGCTTGCGGCAGCGGCCACCTCAGGCAGCACAAATAAGCTTTCGCTTCCGCCATACTCTGTTACGAGCGGCAAATACAAGACAAAGATACTTCCGCTTCCTTCCTCGCTCTCGACGGTAATATATCCGCCCAGCAGCTTGGCAAGATGCAGCGATATCGATAAACCGAGACCCGTTCCACCGAATCTTCTGGCAGTGGTTTCTTCCCCCTGCTGGAAGGCTTCAAAGATCGGTTGAAGATGCTCTGCCGCAATCCCGATACCGGTATCCTCTACTGAAAATGCAATGACATCTCCACTGATGATGAAATCCGAAGTGACAATCGAATTCATTTTCTTTACAGACAGTTTTACGCTGCCGCTCTCTGTGAACTTGATGGCATTCGAGAGCAGGTTGCGCAGAATTTGATGGAGCCTCATCCCATCGCTGTACATCATGTCGGGCAGATCTTCCGCCATCTCAATTTCAAACTCCAGATTTTTGGACTCTGCACTCTTGGAGAAATACCCTTCCATCAATTCCGGCAGCTCTGTCAGATTTACCAAGTCCATCTCGATCTGCAACTTACCGGCTTCCACTTTGGACAGATCCAGAATATCATTGATTAAATTCAGAAGCTCACTGCCTGAATTATGAATGACAGAAGCATAATGCTGCTCTTCCTCTGTCAGGTTGCCCTGCTTATTCTCCGATAAAATCTGAGACAGGATTAACATGCTGTTCAGCGGTGTCCGAAGTTCATGGGACATATTCGCCAGAAATTGAGACTTATACTTGGAGCTCTTCTCCAGCTCCTTCGCATAATTCTCCAGTTCACTGGCTGCTATTAACGCCGCTTCCTTCTGGGCTCCCAGACGTTCATTCAGAAGATGCATCTCAACCGAGTGGGCTTGCAGCTCCTCCGTCTGTGTCTGCAGTTCTTCCGTCTGACTCTGCAGCTCCTCATTCAAGGTCTGCGATTCGTGATATAACTGCTGGATCTCCATTTTACTTCGAATCGAGTTCAGCGTAACCCCAAGCTGTTGATTAAGCTGTTCGAGCAGCTGAATTTCCAGTTCATCAAAGGGTTTGAATTTGGCTAATTCAATTACGCCAAGGACCTGCCCCTCGAACATCACAGGTGCAAGCAGCAAGGTCGTAGGCTCAGCATCACCCAGACCCGATTCTATCCGCACATAGTTCGGCGGGATATCGTCCAGAATAATCATTCGCTGCTCCAGCATACATTGACCCACCAAACCTTCACCTGGCAGGAAACGGTCTCTGACCTTGTTCCAGGGCTCACCATCAGGGTCAGCAAAAGCCGCGGCCTTTACCAATTCTGAACCGTCCCGGTTAATAAAAACAGCTCCGTACGGCAGCTTCATGATTAAAGCAAGCTTATGAATGAAAAATTGCACGGCCGTCTCCACGCGATCAGAAGATTGAAGCAGAGTGGACATGATCGAAATATGATCCTTGGCCCAATTCTGTCTCCCGACCTGTGCCAGCAGCTCGTTGGTTGTATCAGCCAACTGCCTCACCTCATCGTTGGAGCGCACATGGATCCGTTGGGACATATTGCCCCCTTTAACGATATCAGAGATGATATGGGTTACTTGAGAGATCGGTCTTACAATGCTCTTGGAAATAATCAAAGCCGCACAGATCGTAATCAGAGCTGCTCCGGCCCACAACGCATACATCATATACAGCAATTGGGTGTTGCTATCCTTCATGTCGTCAATCCTGCTTGTTGTCAGCTCACGTTCTGTGTCTCGGAACGAGAGGAACAACTCGTGAATGGAGTTCATCGCTTGCTGTCCGGGATCGTTGATGAAGAAATGAAGGGCTTCCTCATCTTGTCCAAGCTGTTTCAATTGAACCGCAGGCTGGCCCGCATTGGTAATCCATTCCTGGATATTCTCTTTGATATTGTCCAAATGATTCGCTTGCTCAGAACTTTCGCTTACCAACTGGTACAGCTTGTTGTACTTAATTTGCCAGGACGACAACGCTTGGTTGAACGGCTCCAGATAGGTCTCGTCACCCGTGATAACATACCCGCGTTGACCGGTTTCCATCTCCAGCAAATCCTTCTCGATTTCGTGCGTCAAATTATGTACTTCGATATCATGCTCCTCTATAAAATCCGCCTCTTGCTGCAGTGAAGAGATGCGGTCCGATACAATCCAGAGAAAAGCTCCAAGACATAACAGTATCAACAAATATCCGATTACAATCTTGCTGCGGATATTGATTTTCAGGTTGTTAGACAAGTGGCTAACCTCCCTTGTTCTCTATCAGAATAGGTCTGCTCCTATCCTCATAGTAATTGTTATGAAAATGGTTTACAAGCAAAACCATTTTGCATGATCTCAATGCTACTTTAGTCGTAGGCAGTCAGATTTATAAAATCCAAGCATATGTATAGAGAACAACCCCTGTACAGCTTCTATTGACACATTTAGAAAAGGAGGACCGCCCTTATGATGACCTCTACGGCGCTTACGGCGAATTTACATTGACCCGGCATGTATTCCATTTGAGGAGGCAGGCCGAACGTATAACTGGTCAAGGACACGCCCATGTGTCATCTCAGGAGCTGCCCCTGCTCAAAGGCATGTTCGTGTCAGAAATCCACCTAGGGCGCGGCAAGGTGCTTTCCCCTCATGGTCATCCGGACACCGACGAATTATGCTATGTTATTAACGGAGAAATCAGCTATTCCCTGGTTGATCCGTGCAGCAACCAGGTTCACGCATTACACGTTTCGCCGGGTCAGATGGTACATGCTCCGGTTGGCTGGTGTCACTGGGTTACCTCACTCACCCCTGACACGATTTTGCTATTCATGTATAACGCGGAGCATCCGCACCAGATGGACATTGCCCCGTTATGGTCTCATGCATTGCGTGAAGCAGACCCATTACAAATCAATGACGTCCACACACAACCGCAAGCGGGGCCAATCCTCCCCTCTGTTCCAATACAAGAAAAAATGCAGTCAGTCGTTCAAAAAAGCCCCCTTCCAGCTCCACCCTTAATCATGGCTTCGAACCACAGCAACAAAACCACACACAGCCGATGAGTTGGCCATGTGTGGTTTTGTTATAAGGACGCTTGTTATGTAATGATTCCGAGCGTGTAATTTATGCCTGCCTGTTGACTGCTTCTAGTCAATATAAAACCTTTGTTCAGGGCGAATTTGCTTCTTCAGCAGACGCAAATCAGCTTCGAGCTTTGCAACAGTTTCCTCAATCTCTTCCGGATTGAGCGCAGGACGTTCTGCTTCTGGCTTAACCCCGGCTCTAAGATCACGAATAATGATCTGCTGCTCCTGCCATTTATCCATAAGATCTGAGATGGTTGCGTAAAAACGCTCATAATCTTGAATGACTTCGTCCAGGAAGGAATCCACTTCCTCCTGATCATAACCCCGCAGCTTATTCGAAAAATTCTTTTCATGGATAGACAAAGCGTCCAGTTGAATGCCTAGTTGCCGAAAAAGCTTTTTCTGTTTATCCAATCGGCGTTTCATGTGTTCATCCATAATGATTTACCTCCAAATATTGGCGCAGCCCGTCTTTAAAGACTTCTCTCTCTATCTTTGTTTATATCATATTAAGCACTGCGATTAAAACACTCCGGGGCTTTTTTGGAGAATGTTCCAAAAGCGATAGGCCGCCATTCCCATAATAAATGTGATTGTTACCAACACATTTCGGGTATTGAAAATACATGGGCAGCTTTTAATGGAGCTAAGCTAGAGAGGAGCGACTTTTGATATGACTTCCATAACAAAACAACAATACAATGAACTTCGACAACGGTTGCTCAGCGATCAGGAACGATTAGAGCAGCAGCTCGAGTCCCATGAGGGAACCAACACGAACAATTCGCTTCGCGATTCAACGGGTGAGCTGAGCGCTGCCGATAACCATCCTGCCGACGTAGGAACAGAGGTCTTCGAACGCGAGCGGGACCTGGCCATTCAAGAAACACTTGCTGACGAGCTGGAGCAGATTCGATCTGCATTACAACGAATGGACCAGGGACAATACGGTACTTGTGCAGAATGCGGACAGGAAATTCCCTATGAGCGGCTGGAAGCCATACCTTATACCGCCTACTGTGTCGAGCATTCTCCCAGACAGGATCTATCCGATAATCGGCCGGTTGAAGAAGATGTTATAACTCCGCCACCCTCCGGAGCAGGTGTCAACCGCCAACGAGAAGACGGAAGATTTGACGACGCCGGTGCATGGGAGGCTGTAGAAGACTATGGAACCTCCACATCGCCCGGCATGTCCACTCAGCCTGGACAAGATGACTATAAGAACAATGTATGAACCCGTTCAGCAAAATAGAAGGCAAAGCTGGTACCAAGCCCTTAGGTACCAGCTTTATTTCGGATTCAGGATTCTTCCTTATTCCGAATATTAGAAGCAAAGAACTCGTATTCGTGATATCCTTCGCCGCGTTTCTTTTTATAAGGGGTCAGCATTTTGTCCAGTTCAACAAAGAATTCACGCGCCTCATCCTCACTCATATACAGCGAAGTATTGGTTAGCATGGACGTCGTTTCGTCATCTTTACTCATGTTCTTAAAGAAGCGGTCCCTGTTCTGATCGAACAGTTCGGATAATAGTTTGTTCGTCTCCGACCGAATTAATTCCTTAATGACAGGCTCCTCGGAGTTTTTTCCGCGTTTGATCTTTACTGTGCCTGCAAAGGGTTCATAATATTTAGCGATGATACCATTGATCTCTTTCGTGGATACGATTTTAACGAGTCCGATTCTCTCCAATTTCTTCATATGATAATGAACTTTAGCCGGCACGTCGCCGATCTTATCCGCTACTTCCTTCACCGTTGCCGCACGATCCATCCTGTTCAATACATTCAATATCTGGAGCCGATATGGATCTGAATATATTTTGATCTCTTCCAGTGTAGTGAGTTCCATCGTTTCCACACCGTACACCTCAGCTTCACGTTAATTTTTCACTTCTTTTCATTATAGGCCGAGAATGTCGAAATTACAAAACAGCCCAAAGTTTAGATGGCACGGAAACTTCTTTTTCGGATCAGAAACAGCACGGGCAGCATCATCATGAATCCCATCATCATAAAGAGCACCGGAGGCGATTGATGCTCTGCCACAAAGCCTGTGATTACACTGCCCACAGGAATTGCGGCCGTACATAACACCGCCATAAGGGCACTAATCCTGCCGAGCATATGCCTAGGCGTGACTTCCATCAGATAAGTGGATATCGGAGCATTCAGCATGGAAACCGCAAACCCTGTAATGAACATGCACACCGCAGCCGACTCAACCCGGAATGCAGGCATATGCCCTGGAATCCCCAAAGCAAAATAACCGATTCCGAGCAGTATCGAACCTGACATCATCAAGGTACTCTTTTTGAAGCTCTTGCCGAAGCGCCCGATCCATAACCCGCTGCAGATCATGCCGATCAGCAGCGCCGTTCCGAGCACACTCAATCCTCCCGCTCCCGCACCCAAGGTTTCTCTGACATAAACCGGCTGCAATACATTTAGCGGTGCCAGACAAAAATTATTAATCATGGCGAGAACGGTTGTTATCAACAGCAGTGTATGCTGCTTAACAAACAGGAGAGCTTCTTTAATATCACCTAGGACTGTCTTCTTCTCTTCCACAGACTGTGTAGGAGTTATTCCTGCTTCAGCCAAGTCAGCAGCATCCGGATTTGGCATAAAACCGACAATGATGGCTGCAAGGATAAAGGTCACGGCATCAACCAGAATGGTACCCGAGATTCCAATCAGGGCGATGAGCGCTCCCGCAATGGATAAACCGATCAGTTCAGCGCTGCGGCTAATGGAAGAGGAGAATGAATTGCCTGTCAGCAGCTTCTCCTTCGGAAGCAGCCTGGGCACAATGGACGTCTCAGCGGGCCGCGAGAAACACTCGAGCGTTGAATTAATGAAGGTAAACACGAATAAATGCCATACTTCGAGTGAACCCAGTGCATATAAAATGGCAGTTATCGATACCATGAGGCCACGGCTGAGGTAGGTCAGCATCAGGACCAACTTCTTCGGCCAGCGATCCACATAGGTCCCGGTAAATAAACTGAATAGCAATCCAGGCAAGAAGTTAAAAGCGAACAATGTGCCCATTAAAAGCTCTGAGCCTGTAAGCATGTAGACCATCCAGCTGTATGCAATGGAATCCAGTGAATCTCCAAATCGGGTAATCGCCTGAGCAGACAAATAAATCATGTACGGACGAATCTTCAAGAGCTGACCAAAGCCTTGCTTTTCCACAACAGCAGCATTTTGCATTTTCTTATCTCCTCTTCGTAAAATAAATAATTCTGCACGTTAAATTTTTTCGCCTGTTAAAATAATATTTACGTTAAAATTATTTTATCGTTAAATTTATTTTAACGATTTTGGAGGAAAATGCAATAGACAAAAAAATAAACCGCCTGCTTCGGCGATTTATTACTCTGAAGGCCTATTTAGTTGGCTGCGGTTCTATTTGATCTCCACGCGCGATGAGGAACTGGCTGCACGGAGACAGGCTTCAATCGCTCGGATGTTGCTGATGGCGTCATCCGGGCCGTACGGTAAAGGAACGCCATCCATCACCGCTGCTGCCATTGCATCTGCCTGCAGAGCAAAGTGATTATAGATGCCTACCTTCTCTTCACGTGATCCCTTGGCGGTATGAACGAATATTTGAGACATATCCTCCATTCTCTCCCATCCGAAGGCAGAAGGCAGCTCAATCCTTCCCTCTGTACCCGCGATTTCGAGCGAGCATCTGGAATAGGTCCACATCCCGCAATCAAATGTCAGACCCAATCCATGATCGAATTCCATCATCCCGTGAACCATCATGTCTACACCGTCGTGCTCCTCCGAGAAAAAGGCATGGGCTGTCACGGCTTTAGGCTCCTGCCCGTAAATCATCCGGGCAGCGGATATGGGATAACACCCCACATCATATATCGAGCCTCCGCCCATATCCTTGCTGTATCGCACATTGTCTTTATCCTCTGCATTGTTGAAGGTAAAAGATCCATGGATTCCGCGGAGCTGCCCGATTTCACCGCTTTCGATGATTTCCCGCACACGCGCATGCTTGGGATGATACCTGTACATAAAGGCTTCCGCGAACAGCACGTTGTTGGCTTGAGCAACATCGGCCATTTCACGAACATCTTCCTCCGTCAGTGCTGCGGGTTTTTCACACAGAATATGCTTTCCGGCCTGTGCGGCTTTAATCGTCCAGGGTTTATGAAGGTGATTCGGCAGAGGAATATACACCGCATCAATGTCCGGATCATCCAGAAGCTCCTCATAGGAACCATAGTATTTATCAATATGATAGCGTTCCGCGAGCTCACTTGCTTTTTCGGCATTGCGGCTTGCGACCGCCCCGACTTCACAGCGTTCCGATTTCAATATGCCGGGTATCATGGAGTTTCTTGCAATTCGAGCAGTACTCATAATCCCAAAGCGCAGTTTTTTGCTCACGAGGTCATTCCTCCTTCGGCTATATTCCATACGAATGTGTATTCAATAATTATCGTTAACCGCTTTATGAAGTATCCCCAAACATCGATCCAAATCACTTTTAACTTGCTTTTTATAAAGCTTGGCTTTCTCAGCACCGTCATCGGTAAAATGATAGAGTACGATTTCCTGAAAATCGACCCGCGGATCGTTCCCCTTCAGCTGCTTGGTACGGTATAGAACCCCCTCCTGCACCAACTCATGCAGAGCCCGGTAGATTTCGCTTTGCGGTGGTGAATACCCATGGCTCTTGAAGTCCTGACGCAGTTCTTCCAGCATTTGATATCCATATCCGCGCTGCTGCTCCACCATGGTAATGAGATAAACTTTGATAAATGCTCGCTGCGCAATCATAAATGCCATCTGGGCGCCTCCTTTTTCTACAGAGCTATTTGTCCCCATACTTTCCTCATTATAACCCACAGTTTCCCAGTTTGCACAATAGGAGGAATCCTCTTCTTTTTAAACCAGGAAGGGGTGGATTGAAACGTGGAAGGCTGCTATGAGAGCTGAATGGAATCGGGAGTCTCAATGCATTAACTATTGTGAATTTTTCATATATTGAAATAACATAATTTATAATTTCTCACATGTTGTTGATTGGTTCGTTGATGCAAGGTTCGGCAGGCGGTGTTCATAAAAAAACCACCCCTCAGGGTGGTTTCTAGCATTCACATGCCCGTTGTTGATGAATGAGACGGACTGGATGGCTGCAGGGTTCGATTTTTTCTTTTTCCGGTCATTCCGACCAGCCACTTGCCGAACGGTAGCATAGCCAGCAGGCGTGTTGCCCCATAGGCCACAGCCGCACTGATGAGCCACGAAGAAAGGATCCGAATCAGAGGAGGCATGCTGATCAGCCATGATTCGTCAACGACATAGCTTATACGCAGTGTCAACAGATGCATTAGATAAGCTCCATAGGAATACAGTCCGACGGAGGTCAGGAGCGAATTCACCCTCGCTCCTCCCTGACGGCAGATCCAGCCGGTCACATCGTACATAACCAATATGGAACTGATCAGGAATACCGACATCATCGGCCGCAGCAGAGACAGCGAATAGAACGTGATCGCTCCATTCTCCGCGGAACGGATTTCATTCACTGCCTGGATGAGCATCCATCCAAACAGGAACAGAAAGATCAGCCATATTCCCGTGCGTGCCTTCTGGATCCATTTTTTCCAGGATGTATGGTACAATCCCGCCGCTGCCCCCAGCGCAAAATAAAAGAAATAATATAGTGCATTTCGATCCGCATAGGTTGTAAACAGCTCACTCCACACGGGAATGTCCAAGCTCCCCATCCATCGGCCAATATCGCTGATAACCCCTGTTAAGCCCACATACAGCAACCCGGACAAGAGCAATATGGTCAACTGGGTTCTCCATCCCCATCGCTCCTTGATTCCCAATATGGCGGAACGGAACAAAGGATACAGCAGATAAAATTGAAACAGCATAATGATATACCAAAAATGCGAGCTGGATTTTCCGGTTAACAGTACTCCCCCAAGATATTTCCAATCCTCTGCCTGGGTAGGGTTGAACCTATTATTGATCAGCAATGTGATCAGTGTCCATACAGCAAACGGAATGTAGATATCACCAAAGCGCCTCTGTATGAACCGGCCATAATGCAATGAACCTTTATCATTATAAAACAGCACCATGCCTGTTATAAAAATAAAGACAGGTACTGCGAACTTGGTCGCCATAAGCAGAACCGCCATCAAAATCCCATCTCCGGTGGTCATACCCGGTTCCACGGTATAATGCGCTATGGAGTGCTGCAAGACTACGGCCAGAAAAGCAATCCCTCGCAGTCGTTCCACTTCCGGTATTCTTTCTCTGGACATTCCGCTCCCCCTTTACGCTGTCTTTCGTTCATCCTAACACACCTCATTGTAAGGGAGACTAACCCCGATCGGGTAATCCAAATTCTTACTGATCCAGATGGTTTGAGCAACAGACATCTGCCTGTATTCATATGTATCATAACAAAACCCGGCTCCTTGCGGAACCGGGTTCGGGTTAACCTCTTACAGCAAATACGTTCCTCGCGGCGGCAGCTTGTCTTCCCGATTCTGATCAACGGCCCCATACTGGTCCTCATTCCTGTAATCGTAGTCGCGGAATATATCGTAAATGCCTGTGTTCTCTTCGTCAGCATCCACGAGTACCAATATTCGTCCTTGCTCTACATAGGATTCATATTCTTTGGCCTCATCCTCCGGTATGCCAAGACCGATGAAACCGCCGACGAGCCCTCCGGCCCCTGCACCCACCGCTGCTCCTGTAAGCGTAGCGGCAATAGGTCCTGCAGCAAGAATGGGTCCTATGCCGGGAATCGCCAAGGCTCCAAGACCTGCCAGCAAACCAGCGGTTCCACCCAGAATGCCGCCTGTTGCTGCACCAGCCGCCACCCCTTCAGGTGCCATCGTTCCTGTCTGTTCAGCAATCAGTTCAGCTTCGCGTTTATCCTTCGCTATAATGGATATGGCATCATTCGGAACCCCGTGACGCTGCAGCTGCTCAATGGCCTGAGCCGCTTCTTGCTCCGAACGGAATACACCTACAACTTTCTTCTCCATGTTAAACCCTCCTTCATCGGTGGTTGTTCATATCTAACATTACCCGAGGGTACGAGGATTTAAACCTGGAGCCTTGCGTTGTTAAGCCTTGGGTCTGGTCCGATGGGTCGCGGTTGCTTCCAGCGGATCATCCGGCCAATAATGTTTAGGGTATCTTCCTTTCAAATCCTTTTTGACCTCAAAATATCCGTTCCGCCAAAAGCTTGACAGGTCTGAGGTCACCTGGACCGGTCTTTGGGCGGGAGACAGCAGATGCAAGGTCAGCGCCACCTTGCCTCCGGCAATGCGCGGCGTATCCTGTAAACCGAACATCTCCTGGAGGCGAACGGCCAGAAATGGCTGTTCGGGGTCACTGTAATTAACCGGGATCATGGAACCGCTGGGTACCCTGATATGGGTCGGTGCTTCTTTGTGCAGCAACTGCTTCTGCTCCCAGCTGAGCATATGCTCCAAGAGAGTTCCCGGTGCAAGCCGCCTGATATCATTTCGATTCCGCAGCCCATTCAGATAAGGCAGCAACCACTCATCCGCACGGTCCATCAGGCCTTCATCCGATACATCCGGCCATGAACCATCCCGTTCATGCCGAAACATGAACGCCATTCGTTCCCTAAGCTGCAGCGCGGCCTTGCTCCACTGAAACAATCCAAGTCCCTCCTGCTGAACGCCCTGCAATAATGCCAGCGCCGTTTCTTCTCCTGTCGGATTCGGATAGGCTTGCTCCTTGATGACCATGGCTCCTAGCTTCAGCTTCTGTCTTGCCCTGATGCTTCCTGATACCGCATCCCATATAACTTCCTTATGGCTTTCCATCTCGTTGCGGTAATACTTATCCAGAAAGCGCTCATCCAGTTCCGCGGCAAGCTGTATGTTCCCATCCGCCCCTTGATCATCAACGGCAGCCACTACCACATACCGGGCTCGGCTCAGGGGCTGCATCGCAGGGAATTTCACTCCCCTTCCACTGCGCATCAGGAACCCGCTTCCGCCCCGGTTCTTAGCCATCCGGTCAGGATAGGCAAACGACAGCAGAAGCCCGCACAGGTCAAGGTCCCCCCGTGTTGAATATGCGATATCCAGCTGTGCGTGGAGTTTCTTAATTTCCTGTCTCATTCGCTGTATAACAGCTTCCTCGCTTCTGTCTTGTGAATGGTATGACTGAGAGCCCTGCTCATAAGAGAGAATTCGTTCAACACGTGAGCGCAAATCCTGATCCTGTATCGCTTCATTTCGGCGCATTATATCCCGTTCCTGAAGCAGAACGGCTATCCGGATGGCCAATGATGCTTCGTCCATTTCTTGTGCCCTCAGAAGCATATGAGCCAGTCTCGGATGAAGTCCAAGCCTGGCCATATCGTGCCCGTGCCCGGTTATACTGTCCGAATCATCCAGAGCCGACAGCTCCTTCAGTAACGTTTGACCTTGGGTGTAAGCGATCTGAGGGGGTGCATCGAGCCATGCAAGCTGCTTCGGATCACGAGTGCCCCACGCTGCCAATTCCAGGGCAAGCGGTGCCAGATCCGATTCGCAAATGGCCGGCGTGGTGTGCTCTTGCAGGTGGCGGTGTTCCTCCTCGCTCCACATGCGATAGCATACGCCTGCGGATACCCGCCCTGCTCTCCCTCTTCTCTGATCTGCGGAGGCTTTGGACAGTCGTCTCGTAATCAATTGCGGCAGTCCCGTTCTCGGAGAGAATATCTCCGTCCGCATATATCCGCTGTCCACCACCGTTTTGATTCCTTCAATCGTAATGCTGCTCTCGGCAATACTTGTGGACAACACGATTTTACGTCTTCCGGCTGCATCAAGTTGGATTGCTGCATCCTGCTTCTCAGCCGGAAGCGCACTATACAGCTCACGTATGACCACATCATGGCCTAGGCCCATTCTTACTAATTCATCAGCCGTTCGCCTGATCTCTCGAGCACCTGGCAAAAACACTAGGATATCGCCTTGCTGTTCAGCCAATGCACGATGAATGACCATCGCTGTGCCTCTATGTATCTCGTCCAAACCTAAGGAGCGCAAATAGTGCGTGGATACGGGAAAAGCCCGCCCCTTACTAACGATAACCGGCGCGCTGCCAAGGAGCTCCGCAACCGATTCAGCTTCAAGCGTTGCCGACATGATGAGCAATCGTAAATCTTCGCGCAGCGCTCCCTGTGATTCCAGTGCAAACGCCAAGCCTGTATCGGCCTGTAAACTGCGTTCATGAAATTCATCAAATATGATCATGCCGATGCCGCTTAACTCCGGATCATCCTGCAGCATGCGGGTCATGACACCCTCCGTCACAACTTCAATCAGGGTATCCTTTCCGATTCGGCTATCCATCCGAACCCGATACCCGATCGTCTCACCTACACTCTCTCCCAGCGAGGATGCCATATAACTCGCGGCGGAGCGCGCAGCAATCCTTCTGGGCTCCAGCATAATGATTCGCTGTCCCTTAAGCCAAGGTTCATTCATAAAGGCCAATGGCACTTGCGTGGTCTTGCCTGCTCCCGGTTCCGCGATCAGAACGGCAGCCGTTCCTGTAGATAAAGCTATTTTCAATTGTGGCAGTACTTGGTGAATGGGAAGTTCAGTCATGGATACATCTCCGTTATCCTCTTCATATAATTCCTTAATTATATAAGACACCTCCACTGCGTCAAGTGGACCCTTGGCGAGAACAGAGGCTGCTGGCAAGAAACGATGTAAATACGCTACAATATGTGAATAACATACATCGTCAGATTCTGGGTAATCCATCCGATCCATTTCGTCAGAAGGTGATATATATGGAGCAGCACACCCCCATTCGCGGCCGCTTTGCGCCGACGCCATCCGGGAAAATGCATATTGGCAATGCATTGACCGCCTTGCTCGGCTGGCTGCAAATAAGAAGTATGAACGGACAATATATTCTTCGCATCGAGGATATTGATACACAGCGTTCCCGCCAGGAGCTTACGGTTGAAATCCTGAGGGATCTGGAATGGCTCGGTTTGGATTGGGATGAAGGCCCGGGCCGTGACGGCGACTACGGGCCTTACCATCAGGCGGCACGCCAGGCATTATACGAGAGGGAAATTACGAAGCTGCAGCACAATCATCTGCTGTATCCATGCTATTGCAGCAGGGCAGATATTACGGCTGCATCCCGAGCACCGCATGGCATTGCATCGGAAGGCCTCCGCTACCCCGGGACTTGCAGATATTTATCTGAGGAAGAAGCCACAATCAGGAAGCTGCGCAAAAAGCCTTCGCTGCGAATGAAGGTCCCGCAGCAGCGAGTATCTTTTATCGATGGCATCGCCGGGGCACAGTCGCATCTATTATCCGATGGAGGGGATTTCGTTGTACGCAGGGCAGATGATATGATCTCTTATCAGCTTGCAGTTGTCGTGGATGACGCGCTGATGGACATTACTCATGTGCTGCGAGGAGCTGACCTTCTGGATTCCACCCCCCGGCAGCTTCTGTTATACCAAGCGCTGGGTTATGAGCCTCCACAGTTCGCCCACACTCCTCTGATGGTCGATGCCGAGGGCAGAAGGCTGGCTAAACGAACCCGCGGATTAAGCCTCTCTTTTTTACGCGGACAAGGCGTTAAGCCGGAACGGGTTATTGGGTGGTTAGCCTGGACCGCCGGTCTGCTGGAAAAGCCGGAACCTGTTACTCCTGCAGACTTGATCTCGTTGTTCGACCTGTCAAAAATACCGTCTTCCCCGATAAAAATATCGGATGAAACAAGGCAGCAGTTATTCGAAACATAAAAAAACAATCAGCGCCTGCGCTTTCGTTCTTGTGATAAGAAGAAAGGCTGGCGCTGATCTGTTATTCCTCACGGGTTAAACGGTCTCTGACTTGGGTTTCATACTGCGCAAAAGCGCTATTGGCGCTAAGCCCGCGCTGTTCCAAGAGCAGCTGAAGTCTTAACTGCTTTTCATTCAGCTTGCGTCGAAGCTGGTCCTGTTCACCCTCATTCCGGGCAGCTCCGAGCAGATCGTAAAGCTGAACACATTCCTTGCGCAGCGTCACTTCTTCGGGCACATAACCTGCATTCTTCATGATTCGATAGGACATTCTCATATCTTCGGGTAGGTGAGACAGATCATCAATGGGCAGCTTCTTGCCGGCAAACGGCAGATTATCCAGCTCTCCGTTACGAACCGCTTCTTCAATCTTCTGCTCCGCCAATCTGGAAAAAATGCTCATATCTACAGAAGCGATTCCGCTCCATCAATGAATATTTGCGCCCCTGTAATATGCTTTGATTGATCCGAAGCCAAAAACGCCACCAAATCCGCAACCTCCTCCGGTTTACCGGGTCCATCCGACAGCGGCTGGCTTCCCTCCGGGTATTCAACCGGAATCACGATCTCCTCCAGATCCCCTTGTTTCTTCGTGCTTTGATCAATGTTGGTCGATATCGCGCCAGGACAGATTACATTTACCCTGATCTTGAATTGGGCCAGCTCCAATGCAGCCATCTTCGCAAAAGCCACCTGTCCTGCCTTGGTTGTGCTGTAGGCACTCATTCCAAAGTTGGAGAAGGTTCGTGTCCCATTTACGGAGCTGGTGATGATGATGCTGCCCTGTCCCCGCTTCTTGAGGTGTGGAATCGCATATTTGACCGTCAAAAATGTACCGTTCAAATTCACGTTGAGCGTCTTGGTCCATTCCTCCAGCTTCATGTCATCGATAGGAGTCATCACGCCGTTGATGCCTGCATTGGCAAAAACAATATCGATTCCGCCAAAAATCTCTACGGTTTCCAGAATAGCCTTCTCCACTCGGTCAGGATCTGTTGTATCCACATCGAAGGCTCTGGCAGATCCTGCCTGCAACTGATTGATTTCCGCTTCCACTTTGTTCGTACGGTCATCGAGCAGATCGAACAGCGCCACGTTTGCACCTTCCTTTGCCAATAAGACTGCCGCAGCCTTGCCGATCCCAGAACCTGCACCCGTGATGATGGCGGTTTTTCCTTGAAAACGCCCAAATCCTTCATTCATCATTAACACGCTCCTTTTTCTTCGTAATCCGTATACATTCATCTGTCACAAGATTACCCAAAAGTGCCTGTTTTATAATCATGTTTTTCAATTTAGCCGCAGCATCATGACCATCAACGAAAAAAAACCGGCCCTCGAAAGGTCCAGGTCCGGTTAATCGTTAACATTCTGTTGCATCCATATAACTACCACATGAATTCCAAGAAGGAAGCGTCATCTTCCAAACCATCCGTATGAAGGGCATTCATCAGCACCTGAACCTGTTCATCCGGAATATGCTCCATCACAGCATCCAGGTCATTCAAGCCATCACTGTATAGCTGCAGGCGATATTCGCTCTCATGATCCAGTCTGCTGCTATACACATGCGGCTTGCCTCCTACTGGACCGATGCGGGATGACCAGCGTTCCGCCGTACGAAAATGGTCTCCGAATAGAGAGGTCAATTCCCTCTGCTTATGCCATAAGCGCACACGAGAATCGCCCTGCCAGGCCAGCCATAGCCTTCCTTTGCGGCGAAAGCGCGTGGGAAGCTCGATACGCCCGCAAATATACATCGCTTCGCTTCCCATGCGCTGTTTCTCTTCCAGAACCTCGCGAAGCAGCATAGGTGTAGTGGAATCTACTGAAAGATCGCGCAGCTCCCGATCCGCTTCGAGCGATAGCTCCTTCAGCTTGCGTTCCAGCGATGCGGAGGAGAGCTCCTCCTGATTCTCCAGCCATTCCATAAGCCCCTGACCCAGCAGGCGCGAGGCTACATCCCCACGGTAGCTCAGTCCGACGCCGTCACACAGCACAAATCGGCACACATCTTCGTTCAGTGAAAATGCCAGGAAATCCTGTCCCTTCTCGGACAGCTTCACCGATTCGGCCGCCCTACCATAAGCATAACGACATGTAAATAGATCACGAATCCTCGTAAGCGGCTCTTCCCCGGTCTGTTTACTCTCGTAATAATACGTCGATGTCGGAGACTTCTTCCGCGCTCCCCAAGAATCCATGCTTCCAGCATATGATCGCTTCATATTCTTACCTCACCGGCGTGGCTGCCGACATCTGGAATCCGATGGATACCAGCTCCGAGCATGTGCCCGGAAGCATCATCAGGGCGCCGGGACTCAGCTGATAATCAGCTTCGAGCAGCATTTCACGATAGCTTTCAGGAAGAACCGAGGACATCATTTTAAGTTTTCGCGCGTGCTCATCCTCCAATGATGTGTCCGTCAAGATTCCCTTCCAGCGACGAGGTTCAGTGATCGGCTGGTTCATCAGATGATCGGATATAAATATATTCTCGACAAGCACGTTCCCATCCGGAACGCTCATACTCATAATCCGGCGGGCAATCGGTTCTGGATCATCTCCTGTCGACACTCCATCTGTCATATGGCACACAAGCGGTGCAGGACAATCCTGCATATTCGGAATTTCCGATTGCAGAATTTTCTCTGCCTGAAGAAAGGCTTTAGCCGAATCAGAGAACCTCTTTGGCGTCAAATCAGGCAGTGAACCAATTGCTGCAATCTCGTCAATGCCCTTAATTCCGTTCAACAAATCATATACATCATCGCTATAGGCAAGTATGGCAATCCGGTACCGTGGTGTTAACCGGTTACCCTTGGTTGAACGGAATACCATTTGCCGAATGGCCAGGGATAATGCTTCGTAAACCACGTCGATCCGCCTGCGGTCCTCCATCAGCATATTCATAGATGCGCTGATATCAATCAAATATATGATGAGCGCTGGCGTGCGCTGTGAAGCCTGTATGGTATAGTTCATCGTGAATAACATTCACCCCTGCATTTCGTTATGTTTGCTTCTTTTACAGTTTTGGTATCCAGTGACTGTCGTCACTCATGAATTTTTGCAAATTGTTGCGGCGACTGCTCATTTTGCCAACGGTCTTATAATAGGACTGATCCTTGTTATATAAATTAATGAATTCATGAGCAGCGTTCCTGGCCCGGTCTTTGTTGCCGGCTACCTGTGCATTGTATGCCTTATTATATAAGGCAACCAGTTCCACAACGTTCTGGGAACGCTGCTTCTGGAGCTGGGCCGCCTGCGCTTGCTGAGCCGCCTTGGCTTGTGCCTTGCGATTTGCCTCGGCCTCGACTGCTGCCTGAGCTGCCGCCTTGGCAGCTGCTTCATCCTGCGCGGCCTTCTTCTTGTTCTCTTCCTGCTGCGCTAGATAAGCCTCGTATTTGGCCTGGTTATCGTATTTTTCTTGCAGCTCTTGTTTCTTCTTCTTCTCTTCTACGGATGCCAGGTAAGCATCATACTTCGCCTGCTTATCATACTTGGCTTGAAGATCGGCTTTTTCCTGCTCTTTACGAGCCTGCTCAGCTTCCGCCGACTTCTTGGCTTCCTCTTCCTTCAAACGCTCCGCTTCCGCGATTTTTGCTTCTTCTTCCTTCTTGGCCGCTTCTTCCTGCTGCCTCCGTGCTTCTTCCTCCTGCTTGCGAATGGCTTCTTGCGCCTGCTGCTCGGCTAAAGCCTCCGCATCCATTTGCCTGCTCTCTGCCTTCTCAGCCAAGATCTGATTGACCGTAATCGCCGAACCAGCCAATATGACAAGTGCAGCCGCACTTGAGATCATAAATTTACGAGATAGTAACAGTGCCTTGAATCCTTTGTTCGATGTGTCTTCGACCGGTCGAAGCTGCTCCTCCAGCCCCTGAATCGCAGCGGCGAGCTCCACCTCAAGCGGACTGTCCTTCTTCACAAAATGATACGCGGAACGGAATATTTCCAGCGCACCTGATAAATTACCCGCCTTCTCCAAGTCACGGGCTTGATGGAACAGCCGTCCAACCACATTATCATTAACTTCTCTTGTACCCGGCTCGATCCCTAGCGATGCTATAACCTCTGCAGGCACTTCCTTCGAACGTTCTGGCGCGGCTTCTCCCTCGTCGGAAGCATTAGCCGCTGCGGCAGCGGCTGATGCGGCTAGAATCTCTTCCACCACTTCTTCCTCGCTCAAAGTAGACAACGCAATGAGCCACTCGCCGAATGTCGGACAACTGCTCAAATCCTGACTGTCCCATGCTCTGCCGAACAAGTCTGAAATCCGTGCACCCCAACGCTGACCCAGCGATTTTTTCAGCAGAAAATATCGTTCGCAAGGTGTCTGCATTTCATGCTGGTCAAAATAGCTCTCGCCCCATGCCCGATTCACGATGGCCGAATCGCTCCAGCCCAGCATTTCCGCAATGATGACAGCCCCTGCAAAACGGTCAGCATATGCACTCCATAGCCCACTGTGCACCGTCCGATGAGCCGCATAACCTGGCGAGCCAGCCAGCAAAACATCGGGGCGGTCCATTTTGGGACTGTACATCTGCTCGACATCTACAAGCTCAACGGCGGCCGTGCCCTCCGGCAGCTTCACTTCCGAAAAAAACGGAAGCATGACATTCGGCGCAGACAGATCGCAATGCGCTAATCCACGCTGCTCCATGCTCGAACCAATAGCTGCCAACGCCTTGGCCAGCATCAAACTTTCAGAACGTCCCAGATTACGCTGATCACTGATAACGTCAAACCAAGTGCAGCCATGTATCCATGGCATAATGACCGCGTACAGCAAATCCGGATATTCCGCTATCAAATCTCCGTTTCTTTCGGGAGTGAGCACCTCTCGGCTGCTTACTTGCAATCCCGGAATCTCGCGATAACTGCCCATATGCTCGGATTGATAAACCATAGCCGGAATTCTGAATTTCGGAAAAAACACTTTAAGCGCTTTGGCCTCATGCAGCTCCCCATCAACAGGAATCAGCTGGTAAACAATGCCTTGCCTCCCTGCCTGTGCATAAGCTACGCCAGGTGCTGCGGGATGTTGTCCTACTGTATAAGCCCTTCCATTTACAACAATCCCATCGCCCGGGTTTGGCTGAAATGTCATGAACATCACCCTCTCTATAACTCCATTACCAACCTATATGCTCGATTAAACGGCAAGCCGTAAATTTTAGACAAAACAAGCTGGATTGCAAGAAAACCGGGTTATCTACCACCCGGTTTATTCTGCCTATTAAACAATTATAATGCAAATGCGGCCGAATGAATATTAACGGGATTCGTCAGCCATACGGAATTTCTGAGCGATCGCTTTCAGCTCGTTGCTGATGCTGTCAAGGGTTTGTACGAAGGAGTTCATCAAGCGGCTTGCCTCCTGGAATTCCTGGAAGAAGCGCTGCTTCGTCATACCGTCCCATTGACCTTCCATTCCGTTGATCGATTGAGTCAAGCTGTTGACGATCTGCTGACTTTGATCACCGCTTTGTTTAAATTGGTTCGCTACTTGCTCCACTTGTTCTGGCGTTATTAAAATACGTCCTGCCATTTATGTAACCTCCTTGAAATTCAATTTCTGGTGACACTTGACATCTTAGCCCAATAGACTTGGTTTATCAAAATGTCCTCAGACCTAATTTCCAGTTACCCTGCACGCCCCAATTTGAAACTTTTACCATCTTGATTTTCCCAAAAAAGCAGGGAAATTAGTTAGCAATTCCAAACGAAGAAGGATCCGTAAAGGTCCAACCCTGACCGGACAAAGCCGCTTGTTTAGCCGAATTTCCGTTATCCCCACTTGTCATGCCAACAGCAGCCGCTACGGAACTCGGATTCGAAATAACAGTAGAAGAGTTTCCATAATCCGGCAATATTGATAAACGTCCATCCATACCGGAGGCAGCAAACAGCGCTGTCGGCGATACGGTATTTACGATCGCATGCTCCAAAATGGTATGGTACTGATGATCCGTTTCTTGAAACTGATCGGCTTTACTTTGAAGATGCTTGCCCAGTTGAGCAAGAAGAACTCCCAGATGCTCTCCTAAACTTCGGGCAGACTGCCACTCATCGATAACCGCCGCTTTGAGAGACGTCTCCCAGACGAGTGAATTCATTGCTTGGTTGAGCGTTCTCGTTATCGCCAAATATTCATCGCCACTATGCTGCAGCTGACGGCTTAACGTCCGGAGAGACTCCGGCTCGACAGAAATACGCATTGGTCCTCACCTTTCATACAGGCTCTGTTACTGTTTCAGCCACATGAGAAGCATATGACGAAACTGCTCTTTGGTCGCTGGTGCTGCGGTTAGCCAGTCCTGGTCTCCCTCCAGGCTCATACGCAGCAGCCAATTCATGGACTCGTTCACTATAAAAGCTGCATTCTGACTTTCCCAGCTGTTTCCGTTCCAAATCGATAGCTGGAGTTCCCCCGAAGATACCTTGTTCTTCATACATTTCGCGAGCGCAATGGAACCCTCGGCATCATCTGTCAGTCTCGCTAAACGATCACTGATATCATCGCTTTTCTGTTCGGAGGCAGAGGTATAAATATCTCCGAACTCCTTTCGGCTGAGCAATAAAGCCGGGATATCCCCCCAGTTCTGATCGCTTAGCGCCAGATCCTCCACCAGATGATTGCAGGTTTGTTCGATTGTTCCGAGTTCACTAAGCATGTAACGCCGGTTATCCTCACCGCTCCTGCATACTTGTATAACTCGTTCGTCCGTTACATGTATATATCCTTCAAACGACGAACCCTGATTTTCATACTTTAACCAGCACGCACGTTCCGCAAGTCCGGCAATCGCCACTCGTGAGAAGACATCAGGTGGAATCGACAATTCCCCGCCTTCCTCTTGAATCAAATATTGCTTGCTTAGGAGCGATTGTTTGGCTTTTTCCCATTCAACCGCGATTTCTTCGGTTAAGTATCCTACGAAAGGATCTTCTACACCAAGTAATCGGTCCGATCCGATAATTCCAGCCAAGAAGAAAAATTCCTTGTCGTTCAGTGTGATCGTTTCTTGTTTGGAAGCATGAATTGTCAACATTATGAGCCACCTCCCCTCAAACTACAACATGCCATCGGTCGCGAATTTCTGTGACCCATCTCTGGGCATTCCATTCGTCATCGAACGGAACTGCGCCTTTTATTCTGGAAAATTTTCGTTTTACGTAGTACCCTTGTCCCGGCGGAAGAATTTTTAGTCCTCCAGGACTATTCGAAGACTCGGAAAAAGGAATTCTGAAGAACGATAAATCGTTTGAATCCAAAGTCCCGAATAAAAATCCGTTCTGTGCAGCCTTAATATCCGTAAACCAGTCCACGCCATACGTCGGGAAGTCGGCCGGAACGCCAGCAACAACGAGATGAACCCGGCGGTCTCTTCCCTGTCTTACGATGGCGGACAATTGGTCCTTCAAGGTGAAATCAGAGAGCTGCTTGCTCAGAACATCAGCATCATCAATCATAAGCAGGATAGCCGGGTCTTCCCCGTCCTTCGATCGGGTCTGAACCCGTTCATGAAGGCCCGAAATGAGCGGTGCCAGATCCTCCTCATTCTCCGCATGTCCTCTGACATGCGGAAGATGGTTCATCCGGCTTAGCCCGCTGCTGCCATAGCGCGTGTCTACCGTATAGATTTCCAGCTCATCCGGTGACGTATAATACGCAAGCGATAGCATCCAGCTAAGAAGGAATGACGTCTTGCCGCCTTCCATTGGACTTGCAACGATAAAATGCGGCCCATCCTCAAGATTGATCGCAAAAGGCGTCAAATCATCCGTCGTCACGCCGACCGGAACCTGATATTTCTCCATGCCTGCACTTTCATAAGGATGTTGAACTTTAAGCAACTGGTGAAGCGGAATTCTGTCAGGCAGCGATTCAATATGCGGCGCATGTTCCCCTTGCCACGATTCATGATGAGCACGAATGCTATCGCGAAGCGCTGCGGAACGGCGTCCTTCGTCCTGACCTGAAGCCGGCAGTGCCGTTTGGAATTCAAGCGGCGGCACTTGTCCTTTGACCAGGCCTCTCCCGGGAGGAAGCTGGCTTGGAGCTCGTGCAGGACGTCCTACCGCATAATAATAATCAGCCGGGTCGGCGAGTTCATACGATACCGCCTGCGAAATATTACTCCGGACTTTCTCAAACATATCCGATATCCGATTGGCGGTTATCACGAATGTGATTCCCAAACTTCCACCCTCACGCAGCAAATATTCCAGCATATCATTCTCATCGGGATATGAGTTCCGGAAGTTTAGATACCCATCAATAATCACGACTATTTGAGGAACTGCGATTGAATTCGACCGGCGATATGACGCAACGGTTTTCACTCCCGCATCAGCGATCATATCCTTCCGCAGGGCCGCGGTTTTCGCGAGAAAACGGAACAAACGCTTGATCCGATCCTCCTCTTCTGCGGTCATGACCGCTCCGATATGAGGCAGTCCTGCAAAGTCCCGCATCATCCGACCCATATCCACGATATAGCCGTGCCAAAAGTCCGGGTTGTACCGATGGGCAAGGGACATCAGCATCGTCTGGATGAAGGTGGTCTTTCCGAGGCCCGGCATTCCGTAGACTGCCCAGTGCCCTTGTTCCAAATTTAAGACCAGCGGCTTTTGACACTGATTAGGCAGGTCATCAACTATCCCGACATAAGATGTAAGGGTCCATTCACAGAATGGATCCGTCTTTTCAAATTCCATACCGGACTCAATCGCATCCAAATCCAGACTTTCGGGAAGCGGAGGCAGCCATGGTCCCTGAAGTCGGGCTATCCCTTGTTGTCTTGCTACCTCAGCCACATGATCGATAAACACTTGCAGCTGTTTAGGCACTTCAAGATGGGCTCCTATCGAGGGATTCGAAGCAAGCAGGGGTTCTGTCCTGCCGTTGATCCTCACCTCGCGTATTACCACAGCGCCAGGTGTATCCTTCTCTTCAATATAAGGAGCACCGCTCCAGGCATACTGCATTTCCTCAAACACTTCGTCGCTGCCGACTTGGAAATAACCTCTTCCCGGCTTGTTGATCCAGGCTGCGTTCGGAATCTTCAACATGTCCCGGCTGTCTCCCTCGCTTTGCACTCGAAGACAGATCCGAAAGCGCGAATTACTCCAAATTTTATCATCTACAACCCCAGCCGGTTTTTGTGTTGCAAGAATAAGATGGACACCGAGCGTTCGCCCGATCGCCGCAATGCTGATTAATTCATCCATGAATTCCGGTTGATCTTTCTTCAGCTGAGCAAACTCATCAATAATAATAACGAGATGGGGCAGCGGTTCGCCGTGGCGGCTGCGCAGCAATTTGTAATACTCGTCAATATGCTGCAAATTGCCCGCATCATTCAGGATTTTCTGTCGGCGGACAAGCTCGGCCTTAAGCGAAACCTTTGCCCGTTCGATCAGATTGTTATCCAGATTGGTAATCGTACCTACAACATGCGGCAAGTTTACAAACGTATTGGACATGCCGCCGCCTTTATAGTCAATAAGCATAAATGCTAGGTCATGTGGATGGAATTCGGATGCCAGTGAAGCAACAATCGATTGAATGACCTCACTTTTGCCAGAACCCGTCGTCCCTGCAATGAGACCATGCGGTCCATGTCCTTGACGTTCTATTTTATCATGAAGATTCAAATTAATCTTCTTTCCGCCCGCGCGGACACCCATGGGAACGGGCAATGAGTCCGGATAACGGTTCTGCTGCCATCGTCTGTGCACATCCAGATCGTTGATTCTCTGAATATCCATCATTTCAAAGAGAGGCAGAACGCTAGGGATATCGGATGCAGAGGATCGTTTCAACCGGATCGGCGCCATGTAACGGGCCAAGGCTTCAATCTGGTCTTTGCTGATCTGATGTGACTGGAACGATTGCCTGGAGACGGTCCCATCCTGTTTCTTAATGGTATAAGCTGCCTGCTCACGCTCTACCTCCACAATAAGCTGGCAGTGCATCGGCAGGCTTTCCTTCCGGTCAGACAAAACGATCGTGACCACATCAGCTGCATCACCGTCTTCCAGCAACAGAGGAAGCAGCGGTTCTTCCTCGATTAATTGGGCAGCGGATAAAATTACAACGTATGCAGGTGTCTCGATCGATTTCTTGCCATGCTCGGAGCGATTGTTCTTACGACGGTATAAATGCGTAAACAGCTCATCTGCAAGCTGATGCGCATTACTGCGCCGATCAGCAAGATAGCGGCTGGAGCGGTCATCATCCCATGTGTGCGGAAGCCATCGCAGCCACTGCCACTCACTCGCCTCTTTCTCCTCATAGAACGCGGCAATCTTCACTTCGTCCGGCGAGTGTCTTACAGCGGTTTGGGCCATCATGACACGAAGCATATTCAGTACCCGATCTCTTCCGCCAACAATCCCTATCACTTTGGATTCGAACAGGGGCAGAGCAATCGATGCCTCGTCAACCGTCTGAAACTCCGCAGACAGCAATTCAGCCGCCTCAATCAACGGGTCTTTGTCATATCCATCCGCACGGGGAGGCTTGACCTGAATGTAAAAAGGCACCTCCCCCTTGCCGACGCAAATCTCCAGGAAGTCCGTATCCTCCGGTGAACGCTCCCACAAGCTGCTGCTGCGGTTCTTTGCTACGTTATAACACACGTCCGGATCGCCATGGATGTCAAACAGGATATGAACCTGGTCCTCCTGCTTCTCCTTAAGCTCGTCTCGGTGCAGATCAAGCTGTGCGCGATATTTCTGGTCTCGTTCCTTCAGCTTGATCTGGTAGGTCTTCTTGTTGCTTAAATACATGAAAAATGGCAGCGTATAGGATGTCAGCATCATAAAGATGGACAACATCTGAAACATCATGTAGTTGGGGTTGGACATTTTGCCGCTCATGCTCATATAGACATAGAAGCCTACCGTCACGGCAGTCATAATAATCGGGATAATGATGGCAATCATCGAGAATGACGGTTTGCTTGGCTCCGACGGAGGTCTCAGAATCTCCATTTCTTCATTCGGTAAGGCCGGTCTAATACGCGGCGAACGTTGATATAACACGTTCATATGTTCACTTCCTCCTAATCCAGAGAGCATCTGAAAAGTACATTATGTAGGTTGTTGTTTCAGTCAAAACCAATGGGTTACTTACCCAATTCTAACTTTCTTGAAACAACGATCTTCTGCCATAGACAGGAGCTTCCTCGGTTGTTGTGGAGAATGCCCGCTGTAAACGTATATAAGAGCCTTCTCTCAATCCAGCCTCAACAAGGCTTGAGTGGCCCCCTACCGTAAACCACAAGCCTTCTGGAAATTTTGCTTCTAATATATATTGAATTCCTTCACTGGAGGGTTCATGAAAGAGACGCAGTCCCAGCAGCTCATTCAACCGTCCAATCGAGCATTCATCGGGTACGTCGATATCAAACCAATCATCTTCATTACGCCCGCTGATCACGGTGAGTATCATCTGGTTAACCTGCCTTCCCAAAAATGTTAATTCTATATGTTTATTCCATACTCCATGTCCAAACACCTATTTTAATAGGCACAAAAAATAGTTACATTATTGTAACTATATCATTACAGGATCTGTTCTGTCAATTTGTGTCATATTTCCTTTTTCCTATTTCGGCTGTGTAAACGTTGGTTCAGAAGAACTATTTATGTACTGATTATAGGCCAAATCGAGGCTTTTCGTTGTTAAAAAGCCACTGTTCACAAAAATGTCACGCTCACAAAAATGATTCTGATTAATTATACGAATTTAAGGTTATTTTAAGATTGGCAATTTATAATGCAATTATCATGAAAAAACTTTCGTGAGGTGATTGATATGAAAACACTTATTATGTTCCAAAACAAGCCGGTTCCCGTGTACTTTACAACGGACAGCAAGCAGCCGGTACAGAAGGTACTAAAACTGCTGACCAGCGCGCTTGACCATAAAATTCAAACCGGCAAAAAGGCGCTGCAAAAATGCCTCAACTCCCTCATCAGTATTGAAATCGAGGGATCCGAGGCAATTCTTCACAGCAAAAGTGAAAACGACTCTCTTGCGCTATCTCTCTTTTAAAAAGAGGGGTAGCCCTTTTTTTGTTTAGCTTCATTATAACCCGTAATGGCGCTCCTCGGCTATCTGTGCTCTCTGAATTCGAATCTGAAACAATTTCACGAGATTTCTCCGTGTCGTTAACTCCTGGCAATGGTTGAGCTTTTTTAATATAAACCGATCGATAGACATACAATTCATCCCTCCACTTCCTCACTTGGAAAAACGACCCTATGTTCTGATAACTTCTATTAACCGTGCTTTTCCGAGATTAAACGAAACTCCCTTCCTTATACAAAGCTTCTAATGAATCGACTTTTTTTTCGAAACAGTCAAACTGCAGCCCATTTATAGTCAGTACCTTGCATTGATCAGTACTAAGTGATATCTTATTGTAGACACTACTGAATATTAATTACTACCTCATGATGACAACACGAACAAGGATTTATGAAAGGAGGTATCGACATGGATGTCAGTATTCAATTTAAAAAAGGTGTTCTTGAAATTTGCGTGCTTGTGCTTATCCATCGCAGGGACCAATATGGCTATGAGCTGGCCCAAGCGGTATCTCGGCATATTGAGGTCGCGGAAGGAGCTTTATACCCCCTTCTTCGCCGGCTTGTGAATGAAGGCTACTGCACAACATACCTGCAGGAATCAAGCGAGGGGCCACCCCGTAAATATTATAAGCTGACCCCAAGCGGTGTGATCTATATGAGGGCGATGGTAAAGGAATGGAAGACTTTTGTTAGCAATGTGACCAATCTGATAGAGGAAGGAAATGGGTATGACTAAAAAACAGTTTATTTCGATTTTGGAATCGCGTCTGGCTGCGCTTCCTCCCCATGAGCGCCGGGAATTCATCGAGGACGTGGTGTCCCATTTTGACATCGGCATGCAGAACGGACGGTCCGAGCAGGAAATCGCCCGTGAGCTGGGAGATCCCTTTGAAATGGCAAAGGAAGCATTAGGCGACCGTTATGTAGACATGGAAATCCCGGTCCCTGCAAGTGCGGGAAAACCGTCTTCGTTCGGCAAAATCGCCATGGGAACGGGTTTATTCTTCTGCGCTATGGTCATGATTCCTTTCCTTGCGGCATTATGGTCCGGGGGAGTTGCCATTGCAGCTGGCTCGCTCGCCACCCTGCTCAGCCCGGTGCTTGTCCTGCTTGATTATATGGTGAACGGGACGTTTTATCCCGCCAAATTGTTCTTGTCCGTTTCATTCGTGGGAATCGGCATTCTTCTTGGTTATCTAACCCGCTCCATTATATCGGGATTGTTATCGATAACCCTCGGCTACTCCAGATGGAATACTCGCATGATGAAAGGTCGTGACGCAAAGTGAACAAGAAATGGTTGTTCAGTACAGCTATTGCACTTATATTGGTTGGCATCGTCGGTATGGCTGCGTATCAATTTAAATTTGGGGAGGAGCTTATCAGCTATCAGAACAAATGGGAGCTGCAGGATGCGGAAAATCTGAAAAAACTGAGGATTTCCAGCAACATCGAAATTGACTTTGCCTTCGAAGATAGCGGAGATTCGGGAGGATACATCGCTTTTGACGGTAAATTAAGACCCGAATATATCGACATCCTCCAATCTTTTCATCCATCTGGTTCGGAAATCGAACTGGATCTGACCCCATCCTACAAGATTCAGTTTATGAGTGTGGACTTCCATTCACCCAAAGGAAAACTGACCGTTGTTCTGCCATCAAGCACAAAACTCGATGATCTGGAATTGTCAACGTTCTCCGATAACATCCACGTCATAGGTGCATCATCCAAAACGGTGGACATTTCCGTGAAATCAGGCAACATTAACATGAGTGAGATACGTGCCGAGCAACTAAACGTGGAAAATATTTCGGGGAATATTCGCGGCTTCGATATTCAGGCATCCACGCAGCTTGTCAATCATTCCGGCAATGTCGTGTTGAAAGATCTGGAAGGCCCCGTAGACATCGAAGTTTCTTCAGGAAATGTGAACCTGGGCCTGGTTGGTGTTTCGCCCGTCCAAATTTTATGCAGATCCGGTGATGTGAAAGTGCAGCCCGATCCGTCATTCCGCGGATTCTATGATCTCAAGTCGCTGTCGGGATCCGTGAAGGCACCGGAAGCAATGGAGGAAACAACCGATACTATCCAAATACAAACCTACTCCGGCAACATTGATATTGTTCACTAGGATGTCATTGACAAACCATACAAATGAAATATACTATAATTTATAAAGTAAACCATACAACAAGGAGAGTTTTCATACATGTCTAATGTTCTATTCATCAAAGCAAACAACAGAGCCATTGAGCAATCGGTAAGTGTAAAAATGTATCACGAGTTTCTGGAGTCTTTCAAAGCAAGCCACCCGGAAGATCAAATCACGGAGCTTGACCTCTTCGCAGAGAACCTACCTTATTATGACGGTGTTGCCATTAACGGAATGTTCAAAGCCTCCAAAGGCTTCGAAGCAACACCGGAAGAGCAAACTGCTGCAGCGAATGTCAGCAAATATATTGACCAGTTTCTTGCTGCTGACAAAATCGTTTTTGCATTCCCATTGTGGAACATGACGGTACCTGCCGTACTGCACACCTATATCGACTACCTGAACCAAGCAGGCAAAACCTTTAAATATACGCCTCAAGGCGTTGTAGGTCTCGTGACCGGCAAGAAAGTTGTGATCTTAAATGCACGCGGCGGCAACTATTCCGAAGGACCTATGGCAGCAGCAGAGATGGCTGTAAACTTCGTGATGGGTAATCTCCGTCAATGGGGCGTACAAGACATCGAGACGTTGATCATCGAAGGTCATAATCAATTCCCGGATGAGGCTGAACTGATCGTCCAAAACGGTCTTGAGCTTGTTAAAAAGGCTGCTGCTGGATTCTAATAGAGAACTTATACTAACTTAATCTTATATGGTTAAACACACGAAAACCACCGTTCCAATGAACTCCATCCCAATGGTTAGACACCTTCTAACATTGGAGGTGCGGTTCAAATGAGGGTGGTTTTTTGTTTTGTGTATTGGCGGCTTGTTAAGATTTAGATCTTGTCCCATTGAGTCCATAACTCACGCGGATTTCGTACATAGACCCCGTTATCCCGGCTCATATACTTATGAATGATAAATTCCCGCCGGATGGTTGCGTAATCCGCATGATATTGCTTAATAAACTCGTTGATCTCCTTCTCAGGGTATTCCCGCCCCATTTCAAGCTGTTCCACCAGGTGCTCCATAATCACCAGCTTCTTCTTGTACTGTGCCGGAATTTGCCGCAGGCTTCCATCCTCAGCCATAAAATTTCTTAGTACGGAGGCTTTATACGCCTCACTTGCTGTCAATTCCATCATGATCAACCCTCCAAAAAACAAATTTTATAAGCATCTAATTTAATAAATATCTAATTAGAAGATAATCTAATTTCTAATGTTTGTCAATCCCTCCTCCCACTCATGTGAAAAACCGTACTGCGCCAACGGGAAATCTGGATTTATCATTTTATTTGCTGTAGGATTATAATGCTGATCCATAGCGTAAGGTTAAATACATAAGGAGGTTCACCATGCTCGACGTCTTAATTATCGGCGCAGGCCCATGCGGTCTCGCAGCTGCCATTGAGTGCGGCCGCCAGGGCCTCAGCAGCGAGATCATCGATAAACACAATGTAGTCCATTCCATTTATCTTTATCCGACGCATATGCAGTTTTTCAGTACAGCTGAAATGCTCGAAATTGGCGATGTTCCATTTGCCATATCGAATGACAAACCGTTCCGGCACGAGGCGCTGGCCTATTACCGCAGAGTTGCCAAGCATTTTAATCTTAACATTTTCCCATATGAGGAAGCCCTCACGATAACGAAGCAGCCGGACGGCAGCTTTCAAGTGAAAACGCAGAAGCGCGGCGGTGAGGAGTCCATTCGACAAGCCAAACACGTAGTCATCGCTACGGGTTATTTTGACCATCCGAATTATATCGGCATTCCTGGTGAAGACTTGGAGAAAGTAACGCACTATTTCCGTGAAGCTCATCCTTATGCCGGCATGAAAACCGTTGTCATCGGAGGCAGTAACTCCGCTGTCGATGCAGCCATGGAGCTCATCCGCGTTGGAGCAGAGGTCACGATGGTGTACAGGGGCGAAGAAGTGTCCCAGAATATCAAGCCATGGGTACGTCCTCTGTTCGACGGCATGGTTCAGAAGGGACATTTACAGCTTCACCTGAACTCCCGTGTCGTTCAAATCGCGGAATCCTGGGTAACCGTTCTTTCGAATCAAGGTCAGGAAACGATCATTGAGAATGATTTTGTCTTGGCATTGACCGGCTTTCGCCCTGACCGCAAGCTGCTCGCCTCCTCTGGCGTCGAACTGAATGAGGACATGGAGAAACCGCTCTATAATCCGGATACGATGGAGACCAACGTTCCAGGACTTTATGTGGCTGGCGTCATCGCATCGGGCCGTAACGCTAATGAGGTCTTCATTGAAACGGGCAGATTTCACGGGCGCTTGATCGCACAGCACATGGTCTCGAATGTTTAACAAAAGGAGGGATCTCCCATGGACGTAACTTCACTCATCCTGCTGGCCATGGCCGGACTTGGCATTATCAGCAGCAACTCTGCTGTGACCATTGCGATGCTGACTTTGCTAATGCTCCGCGTAACCGGCTTTCAGCAGGCCTTCCCATGGCTGGAGAAATACGGACTGACCCTCGGTATCATCATCCTCACCATAGGGGTGATGTCGCCGCTGGCCAGCGGTAAGATGAGCCTGCAAACCATCGGCGAGTCCTTCCTCCATTGGAAATCACTGCTCGCCATTGCCGTCGGCATGCTTGTCGCTTATCTGGGAGGACGCGGAGCTACCCTGATGGGAAGCAACCCGACCGTGGTTGCCGGGCTCCTCGTTGGCACCGTCCTCGGTGTTGCTCTATTCCGCGGCGTTCCCGTGGGGCCGCTGATTGCCGCCGGTCTGCTCTCCCTGCTTATCGGCAAATCTTGAGGAAGGCTTGTTTGCCTTCACCTGCCATGCAAACAAGTAATAACACGTTGAATGATGGCCTCCCTGCTGGTTCAAGGACCCTTGGGGAGGTTTATTTTTTCTGTAGTGCGGCAACAGCTTGTTCACTCATCATTACCATATATAGTCTATTCTATGGTATGATAGCTATCGTATTTCAGCTCTTCTTCCCTACATCCCAGTGAAACATGATTGATCAGGAGGTTACATCAATTGTCATCCACAAATACGAATTCAGCGGCTGCCCCATTGAGGCAGCTTCCTGTGCTGCTCTTTAGGCAGCTTAGACCGAAGCAATGGACCAAAAATCTGCTTATTTTTGCCGCCCCCCTGTTCTCGTTCGAAACGATAAATCCTGGATCGCTCCTCGATACGCTGATCGGTTTTCTTCTCTTGTCCTTCGTATCCGGCTGCGTCTATATCGTGAACGACTATGCGGATCGCGAAGCCGATCGCAACCATCCGGTGAAGAAGTACCGTCCGATGGCATCCGGTGCACTTCCGCCCAAGCTGGCGCTTGTGTTTGGTGCGTTGTTGTTAGCAGCTTCTCTAGCGGTATCTTATGTTCTTAATCCGTTGTTTACCGGCTTGCTGCTGCTCTACTTCGCAATGAATGTTGCTTACTCGTTCCGGCTGAAGCACGTTGTCATCATCGACATCATGATTATTGCGGCAGGGTTTGTACTGCGGGCCATTGCAGGCGGTCTGGTGATTCATGTGCCCTTCACGCCGTGGTTCCTGCTGTGCACCATGCTGTTGTCGCTCTTTCTTGCTATCGGCAAGAGACGGCATGAGCTTCATCTGCTGCAAAATGACAAGGGCTCTCACCGCAAGGTGCTGGATCAATATTCATTTGATCTGCTGGACCAGATGAGCAGCATTGTCACAACGGCAACCATCATCAGTTATTCGCTGTTTACCTTTACATCGGGCAGAACCGTTCACCTCATGTGGACCATTCCGCTTGTCATCTACGGCATGTTCCGCTATCTTTATCTGATACATATCGAGAAGAAAGGCGGTGCGCCTGACCGGGTGCTCCTGGAGGACACTCACATCCTGGTTACCGTCATTCTCTATGTAATAAGCGTTGTCGGAATTTTGGTGTACTTTGAATAATACAGAATTGGTAATAGAGGGATCCCATATGAACCAGAAATTCGCTATATTCGATATCGACAAAACGGTGATTCATACGGACTCCATGTTTCAATTTTTGCAGTATGGTATACGGAAAAAACCTTCCACGGCACCCGTCATTCTGAAGGTCGTGCTGCATTCCGTGCTGTACAAGCTGAAGCTCTTGGAAGCCGAAAAAGCAAAAAGCGCTTATTTCCATGCGATGCGCCATATGGAAGACTCCGATCTGGAGCATTTTTATCAAACAGAATTAAAGCCCGCCATCTTTCCCGATGCGCTGAAAGAGCTGCAGCTTAAAAAGAGCGCGGGTTATCATGTCCTGCTCGTAACGGCATCCCCGGATGCGTATATGAGATACTTTGCAGAGCTGCCATGCGTTGACACCGTGATAGCGACAAAATTGACCCGGCAGGACGAACGCTTTACCTCAATGATTGAAGGCAGCAATTGCAAGGGAGAGGAGAAAGTGAACCGCATTCAGCAATATCTGGACGAGCAACAGCTGACCATTGACTATGAGTCATCCTGTGCTTATTCCGATTCCTTATCCGATCTGCCGATGCTCCGGCTGGTCAAGCACAAATATCTAGTCAATCACAAATCCGCTCATGGATGCGAGGGATTAACATGGAGCAGGTAAAAGCACAGGACTCTCCGCGCCACCTCGGCAAGCTGCTGATGGTTGTATCGGCCTTTTTGACGGCTACCGGGCAGCTGTTCTGGAAGTGGGGTCATACCAACTTGCTGTATATGGGGATCGGGTTTGTCTGCTATGGCCTCGGGGCTGTACTCATGATCAAATCATTTTCCCTGGAGAAGCTATCCGTAGCCTACCCCCTGATGTGTATCAGCTATATTGTGGCCCTGTTTTATGGTGATTTTTTTCTGGACGAACCTCTTACCCTAAAAAAACTGGCCGCTGTAGCCCTGCTTGGAATCGGGGTGACTTTAACTTCCTATGAAAAATGACATCCTGCTCTACTCACTTCTGCTCTTGATGACACTTCTGGGCTCGCTTGGGAGCGTATTCTTCAAGGGGTACACCGCGGGCAAACAAATCAAGCTGCTTCTGATCGGTTTTTTCTGTTACGGTTTGGGGGCGCTGCTGAACATTTACCTGCTTGGCCAGCTTCCCTACACACTGGTTATGCCAGCCAATGCGCTGACATTTCTGTGGGCATTGCTGTTTGCCAAACTGGTATTCAAAGAAACCATAGGGATTCGAAAAATCGCGGGTGTCGCGTTTATTATTTCCGGATTGCTTATGCTCATCTGGTAAATGCATGCAGAACGGCTCACTTTGAATACATAAAATGATTAGATTGGTGGAAAGCGAACATGACTTTTTTCCGTTATTTGTTTCGACATAAAAAAGATAATTATACGGCCATCGGCTTAAGCATCTGTCTTGCGCTATGGTATGTTTTCATGAATCTT
Source organism: Paenibacillus sp. Cedars (assembly GCF_003184205.1). Lineage (NCBI taxonomy): Bacteria > Bacillati > Bacillota > Bacilli > Caryophanales > Paenibacillaceae > Paenibacillus > Paenibacillus sp. Cedars. The sequence continues at coordinate 1,855,750 of NZ_CP020866.1, read as the reverse complement.
CCCTTCGTGACCTACATTAAGGATCATGCAGCCACCCTGATGCCCCATAGCCCTTTCTATGGTGCACCTTTTACCCTGAATCTGTTTAACTTCGACCCTTCGATGGAATATGGCCCGGAAAATATCTCGATCATACACCCGTTCATTAATTTCCTGACAAGTCCGTTAACATCGATCATCGGGAGTTCCAACCTCCCTTATCTTCTGATTCAGTCAGTCTTGAATGCCTTGAGTGCAGCTCTGGTATATTACATCATCCGCAGAGGCGGAGCAGGCTGGGTGCTTTCCCTCGTCACAGCCGCTTTCTTTGGTTTCAGCTCTTACTCACTGTACACGGCTTTTATACCGGATTCCTATGCTTATGCGCAGTTTATGATCATTTTATCTGCGGCTTACTTGCAGCATAACCGAATCGAGAATCGGTTTGGGGTAATGCCTAACGCCTCCCTGGCCCTTATCAATTTCGGAATTACATCTACGAATGTAGCAACCTTCTCGGGAGCACTGTTGATCAGTATGTTGGATAGACGAATGAAACACGCGTTTAAACGGTTTATCATCATAATGCTGGTCTTTCTGGGCATGGTTGTAATTGTTACACTGCTTCAGCACCTGCTGTTCTCAGGCAAATCGTGGATCGGGAACGTATTTACAAGCATGCAGAACGGCGCGCTCAGCTACGTTTCTCCCTTCTCCTTCACGCATCATTCACGCGTGTTTTACATGCTGTTTGTAAGTCCTATTCTGTCGCCCGAGCTGGCTATGATTGATCCGGGAATCGCTGCGTTTGTGACGGATTTGTCCAAGCCGTATCCGATCCATGTCCATATCGTCGGTCTCGGCATGCTCTTGCTCGCCGTGCTCTCCTTCATCAAAGGCATCAAATCCCGTGATACGTGGGCGTTCAGCATCTACATTCTGTTCGCGATCCTGCTCCACGTCATCGTTGGCTTCGGTCTGGCTACGTATAATTACGATATGTACTTGTACGCAGGGCATTATCTGTTTGCGGTATTCGTACTCGCCGCGATGTTCATTGCAAAATTGAACAGCTATCGTATTCAGCAAGCTCTGACCGGCATCATGATCCTATTCCTGTTTATCACCTTGGTGAACAATATCGTATTACACGGTCAGACGCTGGATTATATTCAGACGACTTATGACACGGTGTTCCATAATATCGAGAAATAAGCATTGCCTCAAAGGGGGTGTCCCCCAAAGATCTTAGATCTGGCCGGACGCCTTCTTTTTCCTATTAATAGACACTTTCTCTACGAATCGTTCCTCGTATCACTACCGCTTATCTACTCACTTACCAAGAACAGAATGCTATCAAATGTAATAAATCACTTTCTTTCTTCTTCTCTTGACGAACCACTACATAATGTAGTAAATTGTAATCACTACGTAGTGTAGTAATTCATTTCGTTATGGACGCATAACGAACTCAAGAGGTGCTCACCGTGAAACAGGTACAAAAATTATCGGATACTGAAATGGAACTAATGGAAGTAATTTGGGAGTGTACGCCGCCTGTGACATCCACCGAACTTCTGCGTTTGTTTTCTCAAAAAGGAAGGGAATGGAAACCGCAGACTATATCCACCTTTTTATCGCGCTTGGTGGACAAAGAGGCGCTTGCAGTTACGAGGCATGGACGGACAAATCAATATATGCCTCTCATTTCTCCTAAAGATTATAAATTACTCGAAACGCAAAACGTGCTGGACGGGTTATATCAAGGCTCGGTGAAAAACCTAATATCGGCTCTATACGATGGCGACAAGCTATCAGATGAAGACATTTCAGAACTGAAGAAATGGTTTTCGGAAAAGTAGGTGCACCTTATGAATACGATACTTGAATTGCTGTCTATCCTTACCGTTGCCGGAAGTGTCGTCGTAGTCTGTATTCTTTTACTGCGGATCGTATCCATCCATGCTATTCCACCAAAATGGCGTTATAGAATTAGCAAAATGGCTTTAGGCTTTTATCTTCTACCTGTAGTGCTTGGTATACAGTGGGTTTCACGGTTCTTTACTTTCAAGTTTAAAGCAACCACCCCCATCTCAAACCAGTTGCCATTAAATGTACAACATACGCTACCTGGACATTCAGGGTTCAATCCGAAGCCATTTATGGCAGAGCAGACTATTTCAACCCATATAGCCCTTCTCCTCCTCAGTCTATGGGGACTCGGAGCTGTAGCCTTTGCCGCTTGGCAGACCGTTTCTTATCGCAGATTATTGAAAATCCTGGAACAGACGCGTTCCTCCGTTTCGGAGAATAGTGAAGCAGCTAAACAACTCCTTTTTACCAAGCAAGCTCTTGGTGTTACTAACAAGGTCCAGCTTGCGTACAGTTCTGCCGTTCGGAGTCCAGTGCTTGTCGGCCTTTGGAAGCCAACCATTTATCTCCCTATAGAGAATACCGTAGACATGGATATGGGTATGGTGATCCATCATGAGTTGATTCATCTGAAGCGAAAAGATTTATGGGTCAAGGCGTTCACCTTGGGAGCCAGCGCCTTGCATTGGTTTAATCCCTTGGTACACATTCTTCAGAAGGACATTCACACATGGAGCGAGCTTTCTTGTGATGAAGAAGTCGTAAAAGAGATGTCCTACGCCGAACGAAAACGCTATGGAGAAACCATCTTGAACGTCATGGCAGGATCAAGAAATTTACCCGTACGATTTTGTGCCTCCTTATCCGGTGACGGAAAACAATTAAAAAGGAGATTAACGATTATGCTCAGCGTAAAGAAATTGAAAAAGAAAACAGTGTACCTCACGATAACAGCTGTATTTTTGGTGGCCGCGATTAGCACAACAACAGCGGCATGGGCTTCCAGCAACACGCCCAAAGTAGTAGAAGATGAAAAAAGTCAATATAAAGCTCAATCAAATGAAGTTACCTTAAAACCTATAGACGAAACTAAAACAAATGAGGTGGAAGTTTCTCGTTCTACACCTGCATCTGATTATGAAACAAATACAGGATCGCAAATCAAAGAAAATACGGATATACCCAAAGCTCCAGGTGCAAGTGAAAAAAGCGCTCCTGACCCTCTAGCAGTTGAAGAACTGATTATGCCAGTAGACGAAGGTTATAGAAAGTCTCACCTAACTGAAATCCCTCCGGGCACTTCGATCACGGTAAGATCCATGACACCTGAAAAAAAGACTTCGATGAAGGAACTTGAAGAGGAATTACAAGCAACAATGAAACTCGAGGAGTCTATCGACTATGATGAACGTTCTCATAAATAACAATTTTGAAAAAAGCACTGCCTCAAAGGCAGTGCTTTTTTCAGATATTGTTGACTTTATTTGTACACCTTTTCCATTTTTGATACCCTCCGCTTATTGCTGAACACACCCTGCAGCTTTAAGTCTCCAAATGCTGCACGTTATACAATCTCGCATAACTTCCTTCGAGATTCATCAGCTCGCTGTGCGTGCCCTGCTCTGTAATCCGGCCATTCTCTAACACGACAATCTGATCGGCATGCGTAATCGTCGAAAGGCGATGAGCAACAATCAAGGTTGTACGGTTATTTGACAGGGAGGCAAGCGCCTGCTGTATCAGGTGCTCCGACTCCAGATCCAGCGCCGAGGTTGCCTCATCGAGGACCAGAATGTCCGGGTCTTTAAGAAAGACGCGGGCGATCGCCAGTCGTTGCTTCTGTCCTCCCGAAAGTTTAACGCCTCGTTCACCCACCTCGGTATCATAGCCCTGCGGCAGCTGAGTAATGAAATCATGCGCATTGGCCGCTTTGGCGGCTGCAACTATCGCTTCTTCCTCTGCTTCCGGATTACCGAACAGAATATTTTCCCGAACTGTGCCACTGAACAGGAAGTTATCCTGCAGCACCATACCTACGGCCCCCCGCAAACTGTCCAGCGTCAAATCCCTGACGTCGTGTCCGTTGATCCTAACAGCGCCTTGCTGCACGTCGTAGAATCGGGGAATCAGTCCGATGAGTGACGACTTGCCGCCGCCGCTCATGCCGACAAACGCAACGGTCTGGCCTTGCTTAATGGTCAGGCTGATATCTTTAAGCACCCAGCCTGCATCGTCATTGTACTTGAAGCAGACACGATCAAACTCGATCTGTCCGGCTCTCTTGAGCGTTTTGGCATCAGGACGGTCCAGGATGTCATAAGGCTCGTCCATGAGCTCCTTGACCCGCTCCAGCGACGCTGAGGCCTGTGTCAGAACCGTTGAAGAGTTGATCAGGCGGCGAAGTGGAGCATACAGCCTGTCAAGGTAGCCAAAAAAGGCTACAAACGTACCCAATGTCAGATCCCCCTGAATTACCCGGTACCCTCCGTAACCGATCACCAGGATCGGCGCAATATCCGTCAGCGTATTGATTATCGAGAAGGTGAGCGCGTTCCAGCGGGTCTGGGCCATCGCTTTATTCAGAAAATTTCCGTTGATTCCTTCAAATTTCTTCTGGTCATAACGCTCCAGAGTAAAACTTCGGATAACCGAGATGCCCTGAATCCGTTCATGCAAGTACGCCTGGATGCCTGCCAATGCCTGAGAGCGGTCTTTGGTCAGCCGCTTAAGCCGCTTGTACAGCAGATTCACCGCGAGTCCATACAAGGGCAGAATCGAGATGGCGACCAGGGTTAGCACCGGATTCATAAAGAACATAACAATCAAAACAAACAGCAATGTAAACATGTCCAGCCAAATGTTCATCATACCGACTTCGACCAGATTCTTGGACTGCTCCACATCGTTAATAAAACGCGATATCGCTTCGCCTACCTTGGTATTCTGATAGTAACGCAGAGATAAGCGCTGCAGATGTGCATAAAGCCGGTTACGCATATCAAACAAAATTCGGCTGGTAATAAACTGGGCAAAGTACTGCCTCAAGTATTCAACCGGACCACGCACAACAACAAACAGCACAAGTGTACCGGCCAGAATCCACATCAAATCCTGAATTTTCTGCTCGATGGTCATCTGCTGGTTAATCAATAGATCATCAACAACGTATTTCATGATCATCGGCAGTAATAACGGGATTGCAAATTTGATCATGCCGATAATGAGAGTCAGAATGATCCACTTCATATAAGGCTTTACGAAGGGATAATAGATTTTCCATGATTTCAATAGTAATAACAGCCCTTTCCCAAGATTATAGAATTATAAGTTTTCCGCGAGGCTGAGCCTATTCGATAATCGCAAGAAAAAACACCCTCCAAAGCGGGTCTGTCTTCTGTGAAAGTACATGGATAGACGTTTATATAGCGTAACATCCACCCGGTTGTTAGGGGAAGAGCAGTTGACAATTGTGAACTTCAATGCTTTATTAGTTCTAAACTTATAAATAGTATCATGTCACGCAGGAGGATTTAGTCATGACCAGAATTTTCGTGACGGAGGCCGTTATGCTAGCCATTTACGGCCAGCTGTTAATACCATCTAAACCCGTCGAATACATCATTCCATACACTACGATTTTGGAATTATATGAACTTCATACCACCGATGAACATCTCATGAACAGCAGTGCTGATGATCAGCACGTCAAGATAAAGATCGGCGAATTGATTTCCTATTTTGAAGAGCCGTTGAATAAAAAGAAGATCGAACGGGCCCTTCAAGTTCCCTGGGCGAAAAGCCCATCCATTCCCGTTGGAGAAACCACCCGGGTATCCGTCATGAACACGATGGACACGGCACCGTATGGGGAGTCGTTTGATCCGATTGAAACCGAGCTGCTCCTGGCATCCCAAAGAGCGGAAGCTCCCATTCTAACAGATCAATACGAATTGATCCAGCGTATCGTTGATAGCGCTCTTCCTGTTCAGGTCTATGATATCGACGATTTTGATTTTGCACTGGAGGTCCCGTTTTCCGGTCTGACTTAATGGTCGATATCGGATTGTGCGGAACACAAGCTAATATAGCAAAGGAGTCCCTCCCCCGGTTTGAATGGGGCAGGGACTCCTCATTATGACCGAAAAAAATTCCCCAAGCGGGGAATTGAAGGCATGCACGCTGATGCCACCTAGGCTTTCAGATTTTCTCTTTTACCTTGTCCAGCAAGTGCACCGTAATGGCATCCATGGCCGGCAATGCATGAAAGTCAAAATATTTAAGTGATACTTCCGTATTAGGAGACAGATGAATTGCACTGTGCAGACCGGTTGCTGCATACACGCCAATCACATAATACTCCTCATCTCCGCCAAGATGCTTCTTCCTATACTCTGGACCCGATACAAGGTCCAAGAGTCGCATATCATCCGCTGTCAGGCCACTCTCTTCCCACAGCTCTCTGGACGCTGTATCTTCAAGAGCTTCGCCAGGCTTCAGGCTTCCCATCGGGAGCCCCCACTCGTCCTTGTTCTGCCGCTTCAGGAGCAGAATCTCTCCATTCTCGTTCAGCACAAGCACCGCCGCTTTCACACGGACCACCGAACGTTTGCCGATGTATTGGCGAATATCACGGTGATATACGCTCATCTTGGGAACCTCCTCTCCCTAGATGGCGCTGCAGTCTCTCACTCAAGTTAATTTACTGCGCCCTCTTCTTCATAAATATACGAAATGTCATCCAACGATTCCTCATATTTCACGCGAAGCGTATAACCGTTCAAATACCATAAATCCTGCTCTTCCATAAAGAACGTTACCTCTTCCGAACGCTCTGTCAGTCCCGCTTCTCTTGGTTCATCTACTGAAATGCCTAGCGAAAAGCCGGGATGCAGCCCCCCGCCTGAACTATATCGCGGAAAGAAGCGAACGAACGTGCCTGCTTGAAGATCAAGTTCCTTCTTGTACCAACGTGCCGCCTGATCGCTGACTTGAATTTGCATGTATCGTACACCCTCCTTAGACGTCATATAATGTTGACCCCATCGTTATTAAGGACGGAGACCTTAGGAACGGTTTATATTTGGTTGTAGTATTATCATAACGCAAACGTATGTTAGGATACAAATCATTTTGATAATAAAATAGTGACATAAGGTTGTCCACTGCCTGCTGTTTGAAATAACCTGCCCTGTTCTCGAAAAAATAAGTTTGACACATTCCAGTTCATGGTGATAAAATTCAGTCCATACAAGAGCGATTTGAATAAATTGTAAAAATGACGAAGAAAGGGTGAGTGACATGTTTAAACTTATTGCTATGGATAAAGATCATCTGCATCCATTCCTACAATTAAATATGGATCGACTCTCCCATAGTGCTGTCTCATAGTCATTAAGCTTCGTTCATTCGCAAGAATGACCAGAACGAAGCTGCTAACCGCTGCACGGAAGTCATGATCACCGTGCGTATGATAAATTCAAAATTAATGAAGCATATCGTCCGTCCTCGGATGATGTGCTTTTTTTGGTTTTTGCGGGTGATATGATGTCAGAACTGCATACGAAAGGAAGGGATAATGTGTTTGCCGTACTTAAAAATTTAGGCTGGTTTTTCAAGCGAGAGAAGAAACGTTATTTGATCGGCCTTGCACTTCTCATCTTTTGCGGACTGGTTGAACTTCTGCCGCCGCTCTTGCTCGGAAATGCCATTGACGATATCGTCAGCAGTTCGATAACCTGGGCCTCCCTGGTCCAGTATTTGCTCATGATTCTCGGCATCGTCGCTGTTGTGTACTGTGCCACGTACATATGGATGCACCGGCTGTTCGGTGGAGCGAACCTTGTAGAGCGCCTGCTCCGCACCCGGTATATGAATCATTTGCTCCGAATGCTTCCGCCTTTCTTCGAACGAAACCGTACCGGAGATCTGATGGCAAAAGCAACGAATGATCTTCGCTCCGTGGCAGCCACCGCCGGTTTCGGCATGCTGGTCATGACGGATTCCACTATATATTTGATCGTGGTCCTGTTCGCCATGGGTTTCATTGTCAGCTGGAAGCTGACACTCGCTGCCATTTTGCCTATGCCGATCATCGCGATTGGTATGGTGATCTACGGAAGAGCCATTCATAAACGCTACACGCTGGCGCAGGATGCTTTCGGCGACATGAATGACCAGGTTCTGGAGTCGGTTGCAGGCGTGCGTGTCGTACGTGCTTATGTACAAGAGCGCGCCGATCAGAAACGCTTCCAGGACATCACGGATGATGTATATCGCAAAAATCTGGCCGTCGCCAAAGTAGACGCCCTGTTCGAACCGACCATTAACTTCTCCATCGGACTGAGTTATGTAATCGGTTTAACCTACGGGGTATACCTGGTGTTCCAGAACCAGATCACCCTCGGAGATCTCGTATCGTTCAACATGTACCTCGGGATGATGATTTGGCCAATGTTTGCAATCGGAGAATTGATCAACATTATGCAGCGGGGGAACGCGTCCCTGGATCGGGTTAACCAGACGCTGAATACTCCGCCGGATGTAACGAATGCTGAAACGACTGTAGACGTGAAGGTTCCGGATACCATTCAGTTTCGGGATGTGACCTTCCGGTATCCGAGCTCTACTATAGATAATTTGAATAACATCAACTTTATGCTGCAGAAGGGCCAGACGCTCGGCGTTGTAGGCCGTACGGGCAGCGGTAAATCTACGCTGCTCAAGCAGCTTCTTCATGAGTATCCTACCGGAACCGGCGGCATCCTTATATCCGGTGTGCCGATGGAGATGCTCTCCACCGACCAGCTCCACAGCTGGATCGGGTATGTACCGCAGGAGCAGATTCTATTCTCCAAAACGGTTCGGCAGAACATCCAGTTTGGCAAAAAGGATGCAAGTGATGAACTGATCATGGATGCCATCACAACGGCCGCTTTTGACCGGGACTTGGTTACCCTCTCCGATGGGCTAGATACGCTTGTGGGTGAGAAAGGCGTTGCCCTGTCCGGGGGACAAAAACAGCGGGTCTCGCTGGCTCGCGCTTTCATCGGCGACCCTGAAATCCTGATTCTGGACGACTCCTTGTCCGCGGTGGATGCCCGGACTGAAGCCAGAATCATTGACAACATCCGGAGCAAGCGCGCCGGCAAAACGACGCTTATCTCCACGCACCGTCTCTCGGCGGTTCAGCATGCCGATGTCATCGTGGTGCTGGAGGAAGGCCGAATCATCGAGCAGGGAACGCATGATGAACTGCTGGAGCTCGGCGGCTGGTATCGTGAACAATACGAACGCCAGCAAGTAGAAAACAATCTAACCTCTGAGGAGGTGTCTTAATTGACTCCAACGGATACAACCATATCGAATGAATCCGGAATCGCCAAACGGCTGTTCCGGTATGCCTTAACGGCAAAAGGCACCTTCATCACGGCTTTAATTCTGCTGGCGATTGGCGTTGCCGCAGAACTGGCAGGTCCCTTCATAGCAAAAACGATGATCGATGAGCACATACTTGGCATCGAGCGGCCTTATTACGAAACCACGCAGGCCGAGGGTGCTGCTGCGTATAACGGGACTTACTACAAGCGTGAAGATCGCTTTCAACTAGGCGAGACACGCGGGCAGGAAGTACGCCTTGTCCAATCCGGCCGCAGTTTCTATTTCATCAACGAGCCGGTCGCCCGGGTAGAAGGCAAACGTTCCTTCCAGGATGGTGTATTGACGATTTCTTACGCCTCGGAGAAACAGCAGTATCCGGCTGTCCCATTATCCAAGGAGCAGCTGTTTGAATTTTATAAACCGGAGCTTCCCAGCATTTATAAGCTGGTCGGCCTGTTCCTGATCTGTCTGCTTATTTCCATGATCACGGTATTCGGCAGAACCTACTGGCTGCAATCCGCTGCCAATCGGGTCATTCAGAAGCTGCGTACCGATGTTTACGCCCATATTCAGCGGCTGCCCGTGAACTTCTTTGATAACCTGCCGGCAGGTAAAGTCGTTTCCCGGATCACCAATGATACCGAGGCGGTAAAAGACCTGTTCGTTGCAGTATTATCCAACTTCAGCTCCGGAGCCGTGTATATAACCGGTGTCTACATTGCCCTGTTCCTTCTGGATGTAAGATTAGGCCTAATCAGTTTGTTTGTAATCCCGATGTTGATCGTGTGGACCATTCTGTATCGCAAATTCGCGACCAAGTACAACACCGTGATCCGCTCCCGTTTGAGCGAGATCAATGCCATCATCAATGAATCCATTCAAGGTATGGCCATCATCCGTGTATTCCGCCGCCAAAAGGCTACCCAGGAAGAGTTCGAAGCACTGAATGCGGACTACATGGCCCATCAGAACAAAATGCTGAACTTGAACTCCTTCACCACCCACAATCTGGTGAATGTGCTCCGTAACATTTCCTTTGTAGTCGTTCTCTGGTATTTCGGCTCTGCATCGCTGAACGGTGCCGGCATTGTATCGATCGGGGTGCTGTACGCCTTCGTTGATTTGCTCGGCCGTATGTTCCAGCCGATTACAGGTATGGTGAATCAGCTGGCAGCCCTCGATACCTCCATTGTCTCCGCTAAACGGGTATTTGAGCTCATGGACGAGACTGGAGAGAAAGTAACCGATGGCGGCATGCCGCGTTATATGGGGAATGTGGAATTTCAAGACGTGTCGTTTGCCTACAAGAAGGATTATGTTCTTAAGAACATTTCATTTGAAGCCAAGCAGGGGCAGACGGTTGCACTTGTAGGACATACCGGATCCGGAAAAAGCTCCATCATCAATCTGTTGTTCCGTTTCTACGATCCACAGAAAGGAACCATCACCATTGATGGTCAGCCTGTTACCGACATTCCGAAACAATGGCTCCGCAAGCATATGGGTATCGTACTGCAAGATCCCTATCTATTCACCGGCACCATTGCTTCCAATGTCAGCCTGGGTGATCCGAGCATTACCCGGGAACAGGTGGAGCAGGCACTCCGTGATGTGGGTGCAGACCGATTGCTGGCTCACCTGCCGCAAGGCTTTGATGAGCCAGTCCTTGAGAAGGGCAGTACGCTTTCTGCCGGTCAACGACAACTGATCTCATTTGCCCGGGCCTTGGCTTTCAATCCGGCCATTCTGATTCTCGATGAAGCCACGGCTAACATCGACACAGAGACGGAAGCGCTGATCCAGGATGCGCTGGAAGTATTGAAGCGAGGTCGTACCACGTTTATCATTGCCCACCGCTTATCCACGATCCGCAGCGCCGATCAGATTCTGGTCCTGCACCGCGGGGAAATCGTTGAGCAGGGCTCCCATGATGAATTGATGGAGCTCGGTGGAAGGTACTTCAAAATGTACCAGCTCCAGCAAGGAAGCACTGCCTCCCTGCCGGAAGGCAAGGAAACGGTTGGCGCCGCTGCCCATAGTAAGCTGGCTGGTGGCCATGTTTAGCTGATGAAAGAATATACGATGCAGATTAAATAGAAGAAGGCTTCCCCATGCACGAATGCAACATTCGCACGGGAAAGCCTTCTTTTTACATTATATATGGACTGGTTCTATAAGATCACTTCGTGAAATTAATGATACCGGCCGATTTGACCGTGATTTTGGAATACTTGGCTGGCACCAGCACGTCATCCGAAGACTTGGAGATGACTTGCGGGTAAATGCTATCCGGATCGGGCTCAAGAACTTTGTAATAGATAACCGCTTCGGAATCACTTACATAGTCGACCGAGGAAATTTTAATGCCATAACCCGGATTTGGCAGATCATCTTTGGTTACCGTTACTTTGTTCTGCGATTCATCCACCTTGACCACGCTGGTGCTTATACCCGATTCGGGCTGTTCGGGTTTCTCGGGTAACGTGATCTGCGGGTGCTCTTCAATGAACTGGATCGAATGATAAGCAAGCTCTGCCGCCTCAATCCGCGTTAAATGATTCGTTGGATGGAACTTGTCATTGCTATCCAGCTTAGCGATTTTGGTTAAGAGCAGGAACTGCACCGCTCCCCGGCTCTCCTCCTTCATCAGGTCCTCGTCAGCCACATGCAGATACATCGCAACGACAGGATAATTTCCCGTCTGCTGAATGGCTTCCGAGAGCAGAGTCGAGAACACTTCCCGCGTTATCGGTTCATTCCACTTCATGTCTGAGGATACGGATAATCCGTTCTGAACCGCGATATTCACGGCGTTGGCATACCAGGCATCCTTCGGCACGCTGTCAAACGAACGGCCGCTATAGTTCGGCTGCACTTTCAGATCAGCCACATTAACAATCATCTGGACCGCTTGGGCAGTTGTAATCGTCCTGGACGGAGCGAATTTGTCAGCACTTATGCCTTGGATAATCCCTTTCGCCTGCAGCTCCTTCACCATTTGCAGCGGCTTCTGCTCCTGGATATCCGTGAAAGCAGAGGCGGCGCCAGCACCGAGTAGTGACGAAGTAACAAGCATTGCAGTTAACAATTTGGTTGTTTTTTTCATATTTACACCTCCTATAATCTCTGACGCAGAGGTGCTGGAATATGTTTCATCTCCGCCCTATTTTCTTCTAAACACTTTTTTCGCTGTCCAAGCCCAGCTTCACGTACATTTCACGGGAATATCCTTGCAGTTTCTGCTCCAGCGCCTGGGCCTGGTCCTTGAATGCAGTCAACTCCCGAATCATTCGGGATCGACCGGCAGGGCTGAACGTCTCATGAATCCGCTCTTTGAAATAATCATGAACGATATAATTCCGCTGCTTCCACACTTCCTTTAGTTGAAGTGTTTCTTCTTCGGAGAATGGAAAGTAATGCTGGATCTCGTGCACCAGCTGACCGAGAGAACTGCTTAATTTCCGCTGATATAACTGCGTGAAATCTTCTTCCGAAGGCACGTTCCCTTGGGAGAGCTTGATCAGCATCAACAAATTCGCAAGCTGCTGCTCAAGAGCCTGTGAATAATACACCGCTAATCCGAAATAGGCAAACAGCTCTTTGGAGTGGTCACTGTCCAACAGTCGAGATTGTTTCATGGTATCCTCCTCTAGTATTGGCTGTCTTTACCGTTTCTATTTGTGTATATCCTATATGGTAAAGGAAGACTGCACCTACTTCAACCTACTTTTCGGATCGCATTCGCCGCATCCTTGCGGCAGGCAATCCATAGATATATCACCAGTAAAATAAAGCTGTATATGAACAAATATGTAATTGTCAAAGTCAACATCAGCATAGACATTCCTTCAGCATGCATAAACAGATTAATCATAACGGAGACGGGTGGCAGTATATAAGGGACAAATCCAAAAGAATCCGGCAGCCCCTGAACGATGGATTGTCCTGCTAATGCAAGTACGATAACCATGAACAGCAAGCCGGCTGCTCTCCCCTGGTTCTCCATGAAACTGATTTGAAAAAATAAGGACAGCGAAATGCCAAGCAAGGCTAGTCCAGCATGGCCCACGTAACCTAGAGCAAGCTCATCGAATGTAATCGGCTTATCAAACATCCCGAAAATGATGGGGTAAAGAACCGCAAACAAGCTGAAAATCAAAGACAGTAAAGCAACCGTGGAATATTGAGCGGTATAAAATCGTCTAGAGCTGCCGCTATGAACAATAAGGAGTATGGATTGACGACCTTGGTCATGATTAAGAAAATTCATGCCGAGCCAGGCTGAACCGATAAACAGCAGCACAGCGGTTACGGCATAACTGTCCAATATCGGATTTGGCCGGTAGGAGTATATAAATACCACCGAGATCAATATAAAGGCGACTGGGGCGAAATACCGGTACGATCTCGTGTAGCTCGCCAGCATGTACTTAATCAACGGAATTATCATGCCCTCATCCCCTCAACCTGTTGGCTTAAAGGAGATTCCACCTGCTCCATCGTCTCCCCGCTCCACGGCTCAAGGCGGATTATGGATCCCCCCGACTGCAGAATCCGGAGCAAGATATCGTCTGCTGAATGCTTGCGTACAACCATCGATGCCGGATTCCCTCGGGATATCCAATATAGAAATCCAGGCTCCCCTTCCAGCTCCCGCAATCGGTCCGGTTGAACGTCAGCGAATTCCAGCTTCGTTCTTGCGTCAACATTATGGATAGCGAGCACACCGTCTCGTTCCATCCGCCCCCGCTTCAGTTGTGTCACCCGATCGGCTAGCGAGGCAATCAGCAAGGGTTCATGAACGGACATCGCAATCGCTGTTCCCTGCCTCTTCATTTCGCCTAGGATACCGATCATCTCCATCTGGGAAGACTCGTCCAATCCTGACAGAGGTTCATCCAGAACAAGCACATCGGGCTGCCGAAGCAAGGCCTGCATTAAATTGACCTTTTGGAGCATCCCCTTGGAGCATAATGTCATTTTGATGTCCTGCAGCTGAAAAACGTTCAGCATCGCATCGATCCGCTTCGTCGCTTCTTGTGTATCCAATCCTTGAATGCTGGCCATATGGTGCAAATATTCTGAAGGACGAAACCGAAGAGCAGGAAAGCGCTCCGGTACATATCCGAAACGCAAGGATGCTTCTAGTTCAACTCTGGATCCCTCAGAGGGAATCGCAAGTCCGGCTATGATATGGAGCAAGGTGCTCTTTCCCGCTCCATTGCCTCCAATTATGGCTACGCACTCGCCTCGGGATAAACTCCAGCTGATATTTTGCAATACAGCAGACTTTCCGAAACGTTTATGTACTCCGTTTAATTCGAGCAGCTCCTGCAAACACTTCAACTCCTGTTCCCCTTGTTCTGGTGCTGTATGTATTGTAGAACTTCTCTATGCGAAAGCACGGCAGCTCCATTTACTCTTGGACAAGGCTCGTATCTTACATGACAATAACATTTTATGGACGTCGTTTCAATGATGGCTACCTTTCGTGTAAGTTTTTTTAATTGACGGGCAAAGGGGGTGCCATTATTTTAATAAGGTATCGTAGACGAATGAGGAATAGGGGCTTATAATTACTTATTTATAGAAGCATTACACACCATCATCTTAGAAATGGGGAATCAATGTGATACAAAAAGCAACGTTTGCCGGAGGCTGCTTCTGGTGCATGGTTAGTCCGTTTGAGGAACAGCCGGGTATTCATGGCATTATATCGGGATATATGGGCGGGACGCTTGAGAATCCTACATATGAGCAAGTCTTAACAGGAGAAACTGGCCATTTGGAGGTTGTGCAGATTACATTTGACCCGGACATTTTCCCCTATGAGAAATTACTGGAGCTGTATTGGCCGCAGATCGATCCTACCGACGCTACAGGCCAAGGCAATGATCGCAAGAGCCAATACCGTGCAGCTATTCTATATCATAATGAAGAACAACGCGAGCTGGCCGTCAAGTCGAAGGAAGAACTCGCCAAGAGCGGACGCTTTGATCAACCGATCGTGACCGAAATCCGGGAAGCATCCGTATTCTATCCTGCGGAAGAATACCATCAAAACTTCCATCGCAAAAATCCGAAACACTACAAGGAATCCCGAGTATACTCCGGCCGCGACGCCATTATCGAAAAGTACTGGAAATCATTCTAAAGTGAGAAAAGGCGGCCCCACGGGCTCGCCTTTTCTGTACACAGCAGTCAACCATCTGTCTGCTGTTTAATCATTCGCCCAAACCTCAGTCCATACTAGGCTTGGCGGATCAAACCATCTGCTATCAAAAAACCTGTTCCCTGACTGACAAAGGGGACAGGTTTATGTACTTCTATTTTAGGCGTGGCTCAGCATTTCCTGGCAGACCTCGGCACATCTACGGCAAGCCTCCGCACATTCTTTGCAGTGCTCATGATCGTGCTTTCCGCACTCTTCCGCGCAAGCCAGACAAGCCTTGATACATAGTTCGCAAATCTCCTTGACGTAAGGGCTTTTACGTGACATTGCTTGAGCTGCAAACGCACAAATATCGGCACACTCTCTGTTGAGTGCAATACAATCGCGAAGCATAGCCAATTCGTATTCTTTCAGACAGGATACATAGCATACATTGCAAGCGTTCATACATTGGAGACATGCTTCGATGCATTCTTTATATTTGAGTTCATTTAACATTGTGGATATCCTCCTTGTAGTTACTACGCTATGCCTTAGTATTAAACGCTGGATGGCTGTCTGAATCAAATGCAGGTGGGAGAAGCCCAAGGTACAATTAGCCAAAAGAATCCACAGCAGTACAGCTTATGCCAAACGGTTCTTCCCCTCCAGCGCTTCAAGCTGCTGCTGGAGCAGCGATTTCTGGAAGTGCTCACCGATAAACACGACCACGTCCGGTACTTGACCCTGAGGCGTGATTTTCATAAAATCGGATTCGCGGAACGCATACTGGAACAAAAAACGGCTGTTGGTATCGCTAAAGGTAAGAATGCCCTTGGCCCGGTATACATCTCTCGGAAGCTCCGCTATCAAACGTTCGAACTCCACACTGTTCACAGGCTGGCTGAAATAATACGTGTACGACATAACATGATCGTGAGAGTCGTGCGCGTGGATATGGTCATGAGAATGAACATGAGTAGGGTCATTATGTAGAGAATGCGCGGCATCTTCTTCACGAACATGAGCATTCATTGTTTGCTGATCATGACCTGCATCTTGAGTATCAAAATTGGCCGGGTTCACGCCCCCTCCAATGCCGGTTTCCATCGCCGCACGCTCTTCACCTTGCAGCAGTTCCTCCACATTCACCGCACAACGCACCGCAGGCAGAATCGGCGCATACGGATTCCAGCGCTCCACCAACTGCCGGATCGTTTCTTCATCCTGTTCGCTGACCTGATCCATCTTGTTCATGATCAGTGCGGAAGCCGCGCGAATCTGCTCCTGCATCAGTCGGTAGGTCTTTCCTTTTTGCTCGGCATTCAGATGCAGCAGATGTGCGGCGTCAACGACCGTAATCATCTTTTTCACATCGATTCTCATATATAACGAAGCTTCCGCGGCGGCATCCAGAATCTCCATTGGATTCGCAATCCCCGTCGCTTCAATAACGATGACATCCGGCTGCTCCCGCTGAACCAGCGTCGCAATCTCCGACGAAAGATCGGAGCGAATCGTACAGCAGATGCAGCCGCTCAGCATTTCAGCTGTCGGAACCTCTTCGCCGGCGATAAGTCCATCAATATTGACCTCGCCGATCTCGTTCATTACAATAGCCGGTCTCAAACCCTGCTCCTTCCAATGCGCGATAAGCCGGCTAAGCAAGGTCGTTTTTCCACTGCCAAGAAAACCTGATAGAATATATATGGGTGTTACGTGTTCCACGTTCCATACTCCTTTGCGTGCATAATTTATTATGCTAGCGAGTGTACTACATTTCATCCACTTGCTGCAAGCGTCCTACCATTAACCTAAACAGGAGTCGTGATTCAGATGAACTCAGCACAAGAACATAAACGGCAATCCCCCGCTTCCGTGAACTGCATGGTCATCACCGTCTCGGACACACGGACCGTTGACACGGACAAGAGCGGTAAACTGATGATGGGCTTGCTGGAAGAAGCCGGGCATGCGGTTGCGGCCTACACCATTGTTCAGGACGAATATGAAACGATTCGGGAGCTGATATACACTGCAGTGAGCAACCCCGGAATTGATGTCGTGCTATTAACCGGCGGAACAGGCATATCCAGCAGAGACACCACTTATGAAGCAGTATCCTCCTTGCTGGACAAGGAACTCCCTGGATTCGGGGAGATTTTCCGCTACCTCAGCTTTACCGAAGACATTGGTTCTGCTGCGATCTTAAGCCGTGCTATTGGCGGTACGCTAAGCCACACGGCCGTCTTCTCCATGCCGGGGTCTGCCGGAGCCGTACGGCTTGCAATGAACCGTATTCTTCTGCCAGAGCTGCGACATATAAAATATGAGCTGGACAAACACAAGTCATGATCACCCTTCGAGAGATCCAGGAGAATATAAAGTAAGCCGGATGCTTGTAGTCATCCGGCTTTCTTTTATTTTCGCACTAACTGCTGACGCGCCCTTGATATTTGGCCAACAGCGCGGGCGCTATTTTTTTGACCTGGCTGTAATAGTTATCCGTCTTATCTCCAGTCGATGTGTAGACGATCGACGTTTCCTTGTCGCTGATGATCAAATTGTGCCCGCCGGCCACGTTGGCGTCACCCTCCGTGACACCAAAAATCTCCTTGATTCCTTTTTCCCTGGCCGCTTGATCCTGATAGACGTAGACGGTAATAAACTGGCTGGCATCATAATTGATCCGGTACTGATACGTGATGTTGCCAATTTCATCCTCCGCATAGGTCTCATTGGTCAGCGGCATCTTCACTTTGCTAAAAGAAGCTTGAAGCTCCTCAAGAAACTTTCCGTTCATACCACGTCCTGATATCCGGGCCTCTCTTGAGCCTTCCTCATAAGCCTTCATGTTGTATAGGCGCATTTCATCCTTGGCCACTTGTCTAGAGCAGCCTACCGATATGGCAAGAATGGAACACAGCAATACTGATGCAGCGATTCCGCGATAATTCATGTTCACTCACCCTTCCCTTGGTGTCAAAGGTTACCTTGCCTTAGGATGCCTGCGGGTAATGAACATTATGCGAATTCAAGCTAATAATTAAAGCGATATGACACTTCTTCCGACTGCTCCTCCCTGCAAGATGGTATTCAGCACGTCAGGGAGATCGGTCAACCCGTATTCCCTGATTCCTTCTTGAAGTACGGCTGTCGGCTTCCATTCATCAGCAAGCCTGGACCAGACGGATCGGCGATAGACCATTGGGCAGTATACCGAATCGATCCCCAGGAGATTAATCCCTCTCAAAATAAACGGAAACACCGTGGTATCAAACGCACCGCCGCCAGTCATGCCGGAAACGGCGATGCCCCCGCCGTATTGTACACTTTTTAGAAGGGAGCTCAGCTGGCTGCCCCCGACAGGATCCACCACCGCTGCCCACCTCTCAGCCGCTATCGCTCCTTTTGAGACAGACTCGGTTTCTTCCCGGGATATAACTTCATCAGCTCCAAGCTTCTTGAGCCAATCCGCCTGACTGGATTTGCCGGTCGATGCCGTCACACGGTAACCCAGCTGACTCAGGATCGATACGGCAAAACTTCCAACTCCACCCGTTGCACCCGTTACAAGAACCGGTCCCTGATTCTGCTGGAGTCCGTTTCGCAGTAATGCCTCAATCGACAGGGCTGCGGTAAAACCTGCAGTGCCAATGGCCATCGCCTCTCTTGGCGACAAGCCTTGCGGCAGAGGCACAAGCCAGTCTCCCTTGACCCTGGCATATTGGCTGAATCCACCTTCATGCGATACGCCCAGCTCGTAACCGGTGCAGAGGACATCATCACCTTCCTTGTAACCGGGATGCGAGGATTCCACTACGGTTCCCGCCAGATCAATGCCTGGAATGAACGGATACCTGCGCACTATTTTGCCTTCCGGAATGCTGGCAAGCCCGTCCTTGTAATTAACCCCGCTGTACAATACCCGAACAGTAACATCTCCTTCAGGAAGCTGATCGATGGAGATGTTCTCCACGCTTCCACGAACCTCTTGCTCCTCTTGACGAAGAACATAGGCTTGAAAATTGGTTTGGCTGCACACACTGCTCACTCCTTCAGTTTTATATTTTGATTGTATCCCCGTATAAAATCTGCGCCATGAATGTTGAAACTGTGCATATCCGCCGGAATAAGGCGATTTCTGCGCTTTCCCGAGAAATAATCCGCAGCAACAGATTCAAAAGTAGTTACAGGTTATGTTAGGATGAAAAAAGAATCCTCCTCTTGCTATAACTACTTCATATACGGGAGTTGAACTGAACATTATGAACAATTCTATACAGGAAAGTCAAGCGTCATCCTTCCGCTTTTCGTTCCTGCTTACCTTAGTGACATTACTTCTGTTACCCATCGCCAGCAAGCCCGTCAGTCAAGCTCTTAAAAGCATTGGAATACATACAGAATTGGGAGGCGTCGCCGGTTCATTTCTCGTTTTTTTTCTGAGCTTGGGACTTATCCTTTTATTTCTTCGCTTAGTCTACGGAGCTGTTCCCTTCATTACCCGGCCTGGCCTTAAAGTGTACTTACAGATGGGTCTCCTCTTTATCATCATTACAGGGACCTGCGAATACTTCAGCACTTACCGCTCGGTTGAAGCATCTGTATTGGATAAAAGCCATGCTTACCTTGAAGCCCCCTTCAGCGTGGAGAATGCCCGTATTATACATCCGAAAGCATCTTCAGATAAAGCCTATGCCTTTGTCATCACACCTGGACTGGGTCTGCAATTATCAGCCCATACCAGGGGATGGTTCGGATGGGATATGTCCGTTGTATCCACATTCTACCCTCCGGCTGAGAATTCCTCTTCGCCTTCCATATTTTCAGAGACAAATGTTCACTCATCGCTCGCCTTCGGGATATACAGAAGCGAAGAACCGCTTCGGATCTATGTGAACGGTCAGCCTGCACCATCTATACCTTATCGCCAATTAAGACCATATGTCAGTGAAGATTTGTACATGTGGTATTACGAACATCAGCCTGACCCTGTCATGAATAAGGATAAACTTCATCTGATCGCCCGCGATGCAAACGATAGCGTTATAGCTCAAGATCAGCTTGATTTGTAGCCATGCACAAAAAGACACTCCCTCGCATGCCAAGCAGCAGATAGGGAGCGTCTTATTTTATTTCCACAGGTTAATTCTATTTCTATTCTTCATGCTGTTCCATAAACTCAGCCATCATGCGATGCTTGACTTCCCAGACCTGCTCACTAAGGTTAACCCGGTAAATCTCCGGATTCAGCTTGCGTAAATATTCCGGCCAGAACTGATCAAGCTGCGTGTTATGATAACTCCGTATCTCTTCCAGCTTCGGCAGCTCATATACCAGCTCACCCTGCAAGAACACCGGTTCAAGCATGGATACAGCCTCAAAGTTCTGCACATTCTTACGCATATAAGGATGCAGCGGATTAAACAGCTTTAGCTTCCCGCTGTCCGGCGGCATCTCCTCTTCAGGGAAGCAGATGTAATCGGCAATGGCTTTACCGCTGCCTTTGGATATGATGCGGTAAACCTCTTTTTTGCCTGGCGTCGATACTTTTTCGGGATTGCCTGAAATCTTGATGGTCGGGACCATCTCACCGTCAACCTCACGCTCTACCAATTTATAGACGCCTCCGAGAGCCGGCTGGTCTGCGGCGGTGATTAATTGGGTTCCGACACCCCAAGTGTCAATTTTGGCTCCCTGTGCTTTAAGATCCAGAATGGTTCCTTCATCCAGATCATTCGAGGCTACGATGCCCACATAGTCAAGACCGGCCTCATCCAGCATTTTACGGGCTTGAATGGACAGATAAGCCAGATCCCCGCTGTCCAGACGGATGGCATTCATCCGTTTCCCCTGGGCTTCCAGCTTCTTCGCGGTTGCAATTGCATGTGGAATCCCGCTCTTTAACGTATCAAACGTATCCACCAGCAGGGTGACCTGATCCGGCATCACCTCAGCAAATATGTCAAAGGCCTCCTGCTCGCTCCGGAAGGTCTGTACCCAGGAATGCGCATGCGTGCCTTTGGTGGGAATACCGAATTTCTCCCCTGCCAGCATATTCGAAGTGGCGTGGAAGCCCGCCAGATAGGCTGCACGCGCCCCCCAGACGGCCGCATCGGCTTCCTGCGCTCGTCTTGTGCCAAACTCCAGCAGGATGTCCCCGCTGGCAACCTGACGGATTCGGGAGGCTTTGGTGGCGATCAGCGTCTGGAAGTTCATGAAGTTCAGAAGCGCGGTTTCCACCAGCTGCGTTTCGAATATGGTGCCTTCAACCCGGATGAGCGGCTCGTTCGGGAAGACCAGCGCCCCCTCCTTCATGGAATGAATATTCCCTTGGAAGCGGAACTGGCGAAGCTCCTCCAAAAACTCAGGTTTATACTTCTCTTCCTGTTTGGCCAGATAGGCAATGTCATCTTCCGAGAACCGCAACGATTCAATGTAATGTACAATCCTCTCCAAACCGGCAAAAACAGCGTACCCGTTGCCGAATGGCAGCTTACGAAAATAAGCCTCAAATACCGCACGCGTACGATGAGATCCGTTAATCCAATGAGCATACATCATGTTGATCTGGTATTTGTCCGTATGTAGTGCTAATCCTGCTGTCAGCATCACGATCATCCTCCAGTGTTACCCGTTTGCCCCTTTATGCTTCCGGGCAATTCACAAGCTGTCATCTTAATTCGTTCATCTTATTTCGTACCATCTTCACTGCGCACAACCGCTGCACCGAGACTGCCTTGAAAATGACCTAAAGCCCACTGATGGCCCTCTGGATTGAAGCTTGCAACAGCATCCTCATAAACCGTAATCTTATATCCGTAATTGTAGGCATCCACCGCCGTATGAAGGACACAGATATCCGTGCATACCCCGACCAGATCCACTTCGGTAATCCCGCGTTCACGCAGCTTTTGATTCAGATCGGTGCCGCAAAATGCACTGTACCTCGTTTTGTCCATCCAATAGATCGTTTCCTTGCGTTCCTCGTACACCTGTTGCAGATCGCCGTATAATTCGCGCCCCCGCGTGTCCCGAATGTTATGAGGCGGAAACAGCTTCGTTTCCGGATGGTAAGCATCATGTTCCTCGTGAAGGTCTACAGCCATCACAACGAAATCCCCGTTGTCATTATACTGTCTGGTCAAGTCGACAATTCTATGCTGAATGTCAATGGCCGGCTTGCCTACAGGCAGACTGCCATCCACGAAGTCATTCGTGAAATCTATCACGATTAAAGCCTTCATCTGACACACTCCTCTGTACATTGATTAATGTGGCCGATAAAAAACAGTCGCTTGAGATTAAATGTTACGTATAAATAGATAGCAGTGGTGCATGATCCGTAAATCGATACAATTGGGCCGGTCGTTGGGAGTACTGATTCGAGTTTAGAGGTTTGCCATCCTCATCACGGGCTTCCTCCAAAATTCCCTGCCTGCTTCGGGTAGAAGTAATCTTACGGATAAAGTTGGGTTCATTGAACTCCGGCACGACGGTTTGGATAACCTGATACAGTTCGCTCAGTGTAAAATGCTCCGGCAAAAACTGTCTGGCAATCGTCGTTTGCAGCATTTGCTGCTGAATCTTGTGATACGCATCCATGATGATATCCCGGTGGTCAAAAGCAAGCTCCAGCTCCTCCAGAGCCTCCGCTACCGTGAATAGTCCAACCTCTTCTGCATCATCGGCAGCCTGGCGGTGCTCCAGCATCCATTCTTCCACCAACGCGTAGAACGCATGGCTGATGATCCAGCCGCGTGGATCGCGACCGGGCGCGCTATACACACCCAAATATTCCAAATGACCGCCATCCACCCCGGTCTCTTCTTTCAGTTCCCTCTTGGCTGCATCGTAAATAGACTCACTCTCACGGCAAAAACCGCCTGGAAGTGCCCACATACCGGCACAAGGCCATGATCTGCGCCTAATCAGCATCACCTTAAGCTCCCGTATAGGCAGTGTCTTGGTGAAGGTCTTCCGCTCCCGCTTCGTCAAGGTAAACATGACGATATCAGCGGGTACACCATCCGGTGTTCTATATTTCTTGGCATTGCGCTGTGGCGCCTGTTCATGATCCGTCATTTCCATCACCATAACTATTAATTTGATAATTTCATTATGACATATTTAAAGATGATGTCAAGGATTTCCTCATCCCATCTTCTGCATAAGATTACTATGCCCTATTCAGCCTCATTCTGTGCATGATGGATACGAATAGAAAAGGTGCGGAACCATTCCGCACCTTCGAATCGCCTAACCGCAGCTGCTTGGCGGCGTATCTTTTCCTGTTTCTACATTGACTTTTTCCGAAACGGTATCATGAATCACGGATACGACCAGTTGAAGAAGATAGTTGATATCGCTTTGACTCTGCTGGAATTCCATAACGAGCGGGATGCCGTCAATCTCCTCTTGCAGCTCTTCGATCTCGCGTTCGATTTTCGCAACCATGTCCTTATTCTGAAAGGATTCAAAAGCAACGATTTCTTTTTGCTTTTTCTTGATGGTCTTGATCAATCCTTGAACCCGTTCGTGGTTTTGGATTTTCTCTTCTGCTTGCTTAAACATTTGGACTTCTTCGCTTGTGGATATTAAATTCGCCAGCTCACCGGCTTTTGCCAAAATATCATCGCGTATAATCAATTCACGCGAATTGAATGTTGACATACCATATGTGTTCGTACGAACATGATCTTGTGCCAAGGTTCATCGCTCCAATTCTTCATCATCTATAAGCATATACGCAGCGCCGGGCCGAACTCACAAGGACGGCCTTTACGTACGTCGTGGTAAATTTCTGCCTGCCCCTCTATTATACAGCATCCGATGCAGGAATCGGATTGGAAATCATATCGCCTTTAATATACCAGGTCTTCGTATCGGTAATTTGAACATTCACGAACGTTCCCACCAAATCCCTGGAGCCTTCAAAATGCACCAGCTTGTTCGTGCGCGTGCGCCCGGACAGCATGGAATCATTGTTCTTGCTGACACCCTCTACAAGGACCTCTACCGTAGCACCCAGCAGCCTGTCATTGCTCTGGCGGCTGTACTCACTGATAGCTGCATTCAAACGTTGAAGTCGCTCGCTCTTGACCTCCATCGGCACATTATCCTCCATCACTGCTGCCGGTGTTCCTTCACGGGGAGAATAGATGAAGGTATATGCAGCGTCATAACCTACTTCGCGGACAAGAGACAGCGTCTCCTCAAACTGCTCATCGGTTTCTCCAGGGAATCCGACAATGATGTCCGTTGTAAACGCAACATTCGGAATCGCTTTTTTGATCTTATGAGCAAGCTCCAGATACGTCTCACGCGTATATTTGCGGCTCATTTTTTTGAGCACCTGCGAGCTTCCCGATTGCACCGGCAGATGAATGTGTTCTACCAGATTTCCGCCCTTCGCCAGCACCTCGATCAGATGATCGTCGAAATCTCTCGGATGGGATGTCGTGAAACGTACACGCGGGATATCGATCTTATGGATCGCATCCATCAGATCGCCGAAGCGGTACTCGATATCCTCAAAATCCTTGCCGTATGCGTTCACATTTTGCCCGAGCAGCGTGATTTCCTTGTAACCCTGACGGGCTAGTTCACGTACCTCAGCTATAACATCCTCCGGACGCCGGCTGCGTTCCTTACCGCGGGTATACGGGACTATGCAGTATGTACAGAATTTATCGCAGCCGTACATAATGTTAACCCAGCCGCGAAGCCCTTCCCGCTTCTTCGGAAGGTTCTCAATGATGTCACCCTCCTTGGACCACACTTCAACAACCATTTCCTTGCTGAAGAGCGCCTCCTGTATAAGATGGGGCAGACGGTGCACGTTGTGCGTACCGAAGATGAGGTCAACGAAGCCGTGTTTCTGGAGAATGCGATTAACTACGGACTCCTCCTGCGACATACAGCCGCAAACACCAAGCAGCATATCGGGCTTCTCGATCTTCAAGTGTTTCAGATGGCCGAGCTCGCCGAAGACCTTGTCCTCCGCATTTTCACGAATGGCGCATGTATTCAGCAAAATGATATCCGCCTGCTTGCGATCCTCGGTGGCTTGATAGCCCATTTGCTCCAGCAATCCCTTAATGGTCTCGGAATCATGCTCATTCATCTGGCACCCATACGTGTATACAATATAATGCTTGCCCGCTCCGATGCGCCGGAACTCCTCCGGCAGCTCTGTATCGTACAGCACTTCTACGCTCTGCTTGCCGCGCTGCTTTTCCTGTCTATGATTAGGCTCCGAAAGAATATTGATTTCCCGGCCGTTGATGCGAATTCTCTTCCCGTGTTCATCTTCCGAGAGAACTTTGGCTCCTGAAAAATCAAAATATTTGGAGTAGTCCTTACTTTCTTTGGACATGCTTGGTCACTCCTTAGATCCACAAAATCTCTGGTTTTACATGACAAAACCTCTTAAATAGGCACTGTTTTAAATTATATCATGATCTTAATGCCTAAGCTACCACTCTGACATGATCGATGCAAACTTCAAAAAAGAGCCTGAAATCGAAATTCATCGATCCAGGCTCTTCCGTACGTGCTTCCTATAAGCGCACATACGTGACATATACAGTTTGTTCCTTCAACCTGACTGAAGTTATAAATTAGTCAATAATTTCAGCAGTATCTCCGTTGTTGGCACCAGCCGCATTCGCTTCGTCCGTATCGATGTGCATATCCAGCGCAAAGTTATCGGATACACGAGCAATCACATTTTCCAGTACAAGACCACGCTCACCGCCAAGACGCACTTTAAGCAGATCCTTGTCTTTAATGCCCCACTGATCCGCATCGGACGTATGGAAATGAATATGACGAGCGGCTACAATAACACCCTCATCCACCGTTACCTCGCCTGCTGGGCCTTTGATGGTGATACCAGGTGTTCCAGCGATATTCCCCGACTCCCGCACAGGTGCTTTCACACCAATTGCAAAGGAATCCGTACGGGAAATCTCAAGCTGGGTTGCAGGACGCGCTGGTCCCAAAATTCTTACTTTATCGAATTGTCCCTTCGTTCCAATTACCGCTACCGTTTCATTGGCTGCGAATTGTCCTGGCTGGGACAAAGGCTTGAATTCTGTAAGCTGATATCCAGGGCCGAATAATGCCTCAATATGCTCCTGGGATAAATGAATATGGCGGGCGGATACACCCACAGGTACAGTTTTACTCATCTGTCTCTCACTCCTTGTTTTTCTCTATATGCTGTACGTGCCATCACCTATTATACTCTCTATTACCCAAAAATAAAAAGGCAGCCCGATGATTCTGGGTGCCTTCTTCTCATTTCTCATATGATCTGCAACAGGATTGTCAAAGTTATCTTTGAATCATGGGCGTTATGCGAATTTTATTTCTCTTTGGACGGAGCCAAAGGCAAATTCTGTTCAAGAAACCGGAGCGCATAATCAGACATCCAGCCTTTTACCATTGATTCAGGATAATGCTTGAGGAGCAGCTCCTGGAAGTCTGGATATTTCCCCGGATGCTCAAGCCCGGCAACCCACTGATCAATCCCGTCAAAATCCGAACCGAACATCATGTGTTTCTCTCCGCCCAGCTCACAAATCTTCTCAATATGGGGCAGGATGTCCTCCGGCTTCACTCGGTCTTCATCACTCCGAATGAACCAAGGCACAAACGTAATGCCGATCATTCCGTCCAAAGCGATCAAAGCCCGAATCTGCTCATCGCTTAGATTCCGCGGATGCTTGCATACGGAGTACGCATTGGAATGCGAGGCCAGGATGGGCCGCTGCGTAAGTTCGGTTAACTCCCAGAAGCCGGCCTGGGTCAGGTGGGAAACATCCAGAATAATGCCTGTGGAATTACACAGCTCCACCAGCTGCCGCCCTCGTTCCGTAAATCCACCATTCCGCTGCTCTAACGCCCCGTCCGCAGCCCAGTTGGCATAGTTCCACGTAATCCCCATAAAGCGTACACCCAGGTCATAACAGAGCTTAACGTAATGCAAATTGCCCTCCAGCCCGTCCACACCTTCCAGCGACAAAACACCAAAACGGCTATGATAGCTTTCTCTCATCTCCTGGACCTGTTCTTGCCAGAGCAGCGGTTTGAGATGACCTGGCTTCACAATGCGGCTGCGATACGTATCGATTTGCGCCAGTACCCGCTCAAATGAAGGACGTCCGTATTTTTCCGATAAAAAAACAGCGAATACCTGAAGCGCAAGATCCCCTTCCTCCATACGCTGCAGCGTAACATCCAAATGCCGATCATCAACAAAGGAAGCTTTGGGATCTTCCCACATTTTACTCAGGGCATCACAGTGAAAATCAACTGTCCGCATCGCGGGCTCATCTCCTTCCAATGTGTCACAGCAAAAAGCCTGTTTACGCAAAAGAGAGTAAACAGGCTAATACCTCCGAAATTTATCTAGGTTCTACGATCAATTTAATCGCCGTCCGGTCTTCGCCATCAATCACAATATCCGTAAAAGCAGGGATGCAAATCAGATCCACCCCGCTCGGTGCTACAAATCCCCGGGCAATCGCTACCGCTTTAATGGCCTGGTTCAGTGCTCCCGCCCCAATCGCTTGCAGTTCCGCTCCGCCCCGCTCCCGAAGAACTCCAGCGAGCGCCCCTGCAACTGAATTAGGATTGGATTTTGCTGAAACTTTTAATACTTCCATGGTAAGTACCTCCCCTGGGAATGTTGAGTGATGGTTTGCTTCCGCTTACTAGATGTTATTCGTGAGAGGGGAAAAAATTCCTGCTTTTTGCCATTCGTACCTAATTTAATTAAACGAATTTTACGGTTTTTAATCCATCCGCCATTCGTCTTCGTACATACGTATTTTTTGTATCTTGTGGGCTTTCCCTGTTTCTTCATCCATATCAACGCATACAGCATGGAACTGCCACTTGCCTTCATCGACCTGGAAACGAGCAGGAAGCTGGGTTTTGAACTTGTACATCACCGCATCGCGCTGCATGCCGAGTACCCCTTCCTTGGAGCCTACCATGCCGGTATCCGTAATGTAGGCAGTTCCACCCGGCAGTATCGTATCGTCATTGCTTTGCACATGCGTGTGCGTTCCAACCACCATGGAAGCCCGTCCTTCCAAATGCCAACCCATGGCAATTTTCTCAGAGGTCGCCTCGGCATGGAAGTCCACAAGAATGCATTTGTTCTTCTGGCGCAACTCATCTACAATTTCATCGGCTGCACGGAATGGACAATCGATGGCTGGCAGGAATGTTCTTCCCTGCAGGTTCACAATGGCCAATTGTTTGCCGTTTGCTTTAATAACCGTATATCCCCGTCCAGGTGTTCCAGGCGGAAAATTCGCCGGGCGAATCAAACGCGGTTCATCGTCGATAAACTCAAAAATATCCTTGTTATCCCACGTGTGATTTCCCAAGGTGATGCCATGGATGCCCCAATTGAAAAACTCATTGGCAATGGCCGAGGTAATGCCGCGTCCCGAAGCCGCGTTCTCGCCATTGGCAATGATGATGTGAGGATTATATTTGGACTTCAGCTCTGGCAGCGATTCTTTCAGCGCTTTGCGCCCTGTACTGCCGACAATATCACCGATGAATAGTACTTTGATGTCATTCACTCCTTAACGAGGGAAGCCTGTCCTGCTCCAGCAGGAGCGTTCCCGGTTTTATGGATATCAGCCACTTTCCGATCTGATATCTTCAAAGATAAAAAGTGGCCGAATTGCGGCCACTTTTTAAGGTCCAAACTCTATTTTGCGTAATCCACCGCACGGGTCTCCCGGATAACGGTGACTTTGATATGACCTGGATAATCCAGTTCATTCTCAATGGTTTTGGTAATGTCGCGTGCCAAGCGGAATGCTTCGGCATCATCGATCTTCTCAGGCTGTACCATAACGCGGACTTCACGTCCCGCTTGAATGGCGTACGATTTCTCAACGCCTTCAAAGGATTCGGAAATTTCTTCGAGCTTCTCAAGGCGTCGGATATACGTCTCAAGTGTCTCTCTGCGCGCTCCCGGTCTGGCTGCGGACAATGCGTCAGCTGCGCCAACCAGCATGGCAATAACCGAGGTTGCTTCACAATCACCGTGGTGAGAGGCAATGCTGTTGATAACCACCGGATGTTCCTTGTATTTCTTCGCCAGCTCCACGCCGATTTCAACGTGCGATCCTTCCACTTCATGATCCAGCGCTTTACCGATGTCATGCAACAGTCCTGCCCGTTTCGCAAGCACGATGTCTTCGCCCAATTCGCCGGCCATCAGGCCAGTCAAGTAGGCCACTTCCATGGAATGTTTCAACACATTTTGTCCATAGCTTGTACGGAACTTCAGTCGGCCCAGAATTTTGATCAAATCTGGATGCAAACCGTGCACGCCAACTTCGAATGTGGCTTGTTCTCCATACTCGCGAATGCGTTCGTCCACTTCCTTGCGGGATTTCTCCACCATTTCTTCGATACGAGCCGGATGAATCCGTCCGTCCGCCACGAGCTTTTCCAAAGCTGTACGGGCAATTTCACGGCGAATCGGATCAAACCCGGAGAGAATAACAGCTTCCGGAGTATCATCGATAATAAGGTCAATCCCTGTAAGGGTTTCAAGCGCACGGATATTCCGGCCTTCACGTCCGATGATCCGGCCCTTCATTTCTTCGTTCGGCAAGGTGACAACAGAAACCGTTGTCTCTGCCACATGATCAGCCGCACAGCGTTGGATAGCCAGCGTGATGATCTCCCGTGATTTTTTGTCAGCCTCTTCTTTCGCCTGCTGCTCAATTTCTTTAATCATTTGAGCGGTTTCATGACGAACCTCTTGCTCGACATTGCTGAGAATGATACTGCGGGCATCCTCCATCGTAAGGTTGGAGATACGCTCCAGTTCTGTAGTTTGTTTCTTGTAAATAGCGTCGATTTGCTGCTGGGTCTCTTCTATTCGTTTCTCTTTGTTCGCCACTTGTTCTTCTTTACGTTCCAAAGATTCTATTTTTTTATCCAGCGACTCTTCCTTTTGCAACAATCTGCGTTCCTGCCGTTGAATTTCATTACGGCGCTCACGAGTGTCTTTTTCAGCTTCGGCTCTGATTTTATGAACTTCATCTTTTGCTTCAAGAACCGTTTCTTTCTTCAATGCCTCTGCTTCCTTCTTCGCACTCTCAACGATCTGCAAAGCGGCATGCTCGGCACTGGAAATTTTAGCTTCTGCAAGGGATTTGCGAATAAAATAACCGAACCCAAAGAATATAGCGGCTACAGCGAGAACGATTATGATCCAGATCCATGTATCCAGCATCTGTTTCACCTCCTCGTTGTTTCCTCCAAGGCATTCCTTGGGAAATGTTCAATTGTCAGTTTACTCATTCATACATAAAATTTTCCGGCAGAACCTGCCGTCCATACTGCGCACGTCCCATTAACGTTCGCAAATTCCACCATGAACAGCGGAATACATTTCACTATGAATTGGCGTTATAAGAATCTTTCACAAAGTAGTCACTTTTTTGGAAGGAAAAAGGTTTCTAATTTATGATAAAAGATTCATATTTATTTTAGTATTTATAAAAAGATATTGTCAAGGGAAAGCAATGGGTAAACGTCAGTTTCATCCAGTGGAACCAAATTCTTTTGCGAAGTTCTGCATTATGGCTGCCTTTTATTCGAAGTCATCCAGCTCTTCGTCCCACTCGCCTTGTTGCTGATCCTCTTCAATCAGAAGTTTAAGTACCTGCCGTACCTGTTCCCCACCAAACCCTCGTCGCATTAAATAGGCGCCCGTTTTACGTTTGCGATCCAACTGCTCGCCATGGGTTTGCTGCCATTTTTTCCTCCCGACCGTCAGCGCACTCTCAAGTTCCGCATCCGCGCTAATCTCGCCCAACGCCTCTGATATAAGCTCAGTGCCTATTCCCTTTTGCCTCAGTTCCTGCTTAACCCACAATCTTCCCTTCTTATGGCTCGTCATTCGCTGTTCCGCCCACATCTTGGCATAGAGCGCATCATCTACGAGGTTATCCTTCTCCAAGCGCTCCAAGGTTGTCTCTACACTATTCTGCTCAAAGCCTTTTTGCTGCAGACGCTGTGAAATTTCCTTAGCCGTTCTGGGTTTTCGGGACAGATGATTCAGTGCCTCTACGTAAGCGCGCTGCCGTTCATCTGCAACAATAATTTCCTGCAATTCCTCCTTGCGAAAAACATTGCCCTTCAACAAGCGGTATTTCAGCATAACGTCCTCATGAACGGTCATCTGATAAGGCCCAAATGCGATCTGATAGCGGTGTTTGGGCTTTCTCAGCATCTCGACCGAAGTTACGATCAGATCCTCATTATCGGGAAAATGTCCAATACCTGAAGTTTCCTCCTCTTCAGACACTCCCATATTCTCTTCTTTCATAAACGCTCCTTTCACTTCAGCATCAATATCCTGGCAAAAATATCCGAGCGATTCCTCGATTAAGTTAAATGCAAAGAAGACCGTCAGGCGTTACAAACACCGGACAGTCCTCAACACTGTAAAAGCTCAAACCGTAATTACTACTCTACCTTAAACAATTCCTGCTCTTCTATTTCATCTTGTTCCTTATCCTCTGCGGAAGGCTCAGGAACAGCCGTGGTCAGGTTGCTTGCTTCACGGATTTTATTCTCGATTACACTCGCGATTTCCGGATGCTCCTTCAAGAATTGCTTCGCATTCTCACGTCCTTGACCCAGACGGTCGCCAGAATAAGAATACCACGCACCACTCTTGTCTACGATATCCAGTTCCGTTCCGATATCAATCAGGCTTCCCTCTCTAGAGATGCCCTCACCGTACATAATATCTAGCTCAGCCTGTTTGAAAGGCGGCGCTACCTTGTTCTTAACAACCTTAATCCGTGTGCGGTTACCCACCACATCGTTACCCATCTTGATGCTCTCAATCCGGCGCACGTCCAAACGAACCGTGGAATAGAACTTCAGAGCACGTCCGCCCGGAGTAGTCTCAGGGTTACCGAACATAACACCAACCTTCTCACGAAGCTGGTTGATAAAGATGGTAATCGTTTTCGACTTATTGATGGCACCCGACAATTTACGAAGAGCCTGAGACATCAGACGAGCTTGCAGACCCACGTGGGAATCACCCATATCGCCTTCAATTTCAGCTTTCGGCACAAGCGCAGCAACCGAGTCAATAACAATAATATCTACAGCACCACTGCGTACCAATGCTTCCGCAATTTCAAGCCCCTGTTCACCCGTATCCGGTTGGGAGAGCAGCAATTCATCAATATTAACACCCAGTTTGCTTGCATACGATGGATCCAGGGCATGCTCGGCATCGATAAATGCAGCTTGTCCGCCAGCCTTCTGAACTTCAGCAATAGCATGGAGGGCTACTGTTGTTTTACCGGAGGATTCCGGTCCATATACTTCAATAATCCGGCCTTTAGGCAAACCGCCGGTTCCTAAAGCTATATCCAACGCCAACGATCCACTTGGCACAATCTCTACCTGCATATGGGTGGACTCACCCAGTTTCATGATGGAACCTTTACCGAACTGTTTCTCTATCTGACGAAGCGCCATCTCCAGCGCAGCACGACGATCTGACAATTGTTCCACAACCCTTCACTGTTGATAGTCATATCATACCTTGTTTTGACACGTTTGCCAAGCTTTTTTTCGAACATACATTCGTTTTTTTTATTCGGCGCTCCTTCCCTCCCATGCTCTGAACCCTATGTAAAAAAGAAGAAGAACCGCAGCAATATCATTCGATATGCCACGGTTCTTCCGTACTTCACATTATACTCGGAACCATTCTTCAATTCAAGAACAGCTACCAAGACAGGTGTAAATAATTTACTTTTTATCAAAAGCGGCTTCCTTCGGCTTAGGGGGAAGCTAGGCCTGCTTGGAGGCAACGAGACGCTGCCAAAGCCGATACAGCAGCGCCTTGGTTGCACGGAGCCGGATCGTCTCACGGTTGCCCTGCAGGTGCAGCTCATGCACTTCCGTTTCTTTTCCCCGTTCGGACAATCCAATGTACACAAGGCCAACGGGCTTGCGTTCGGCGTAACCTGGACCTGCTACACCTGTTACCGACAAACCAAAATCACTGTCGGTCACCATCCGGACATGATCCGCAAGCGCCTCGGCAACCTCCGCACTGACAGCGCCCGGCGCATCATCACCTTCAAGCAGCGCATGCGGGATATGTACAAGCTTCTCTTTGATCTGATTGGTATAACAGATGATTCCGCCCAGAAACATCGAAGCACTGCCGGGAATGGATGTCAGCGCCTCTGCCACGAGCCCTCCGGTACAACTCTCGGCCGCGCTCAGCGTCCAGCTTCGATCTGCCATAAGGTCTACAATGACCTTCTCAATCGGCACGTCCTCGTTGGCATACATAAACTCAGGACCTCTCTCCTGAATTCTGGTCTCCAGCTCATTCAGCCGGACCATAGCCTCAGACTCACTCGCTGCCTTCGTGGAGATCCGGACCGTAACCTCCCCTTCCTTGGCATACAAGGCGATGGTCGGATCCGTCTGTGCGGTTATCAGGTCCTCCAGCCGCTGATCAAGTGCGGATTCCCCAATGCCTGCGAACTTGAGCATCTTCGAATAGATGGGGAGCTCGCCGGTCAGGACGTGCTGTAGAAGCCAGGGCTTGGCCTCCTGCTCAAACATCGGGATCAGTTCTTTTGGCGGCCCGGGCAAAACAATATAATGAGTGCCTTCAAAAGAAATAGCATTTCCCACGGCAAGCCCCGTCTCGTTAGGAAGCGGTGTACCTCCCTCGATGGCCAGAGCCTGACGCCGATTATTCTCCGTCATCACAGATCCCCGGTCATGGAAGAAGCGTTCGACCCGGTCCATGGCCATCCGGTCAATATGCAACGACCGGTTCATATAGGAAGCTAAGGCATCCTTCGTCAGATCATCCTGTGTAGGTCCGAGGCCGCCGGACAGAAGCACGATATCAGCTCTGCCGCTGGACAGCCTGAGGGCCTCCTTGAGCCTCTCCATGTTATCCCCGACAACCGTTTGATAGTACACATCGATTCCCATTGAAGCAAGCTCTCTGGACAAGTACTGGGCATTGGTATTGACGATCTGTCCCAGCAGAAGTTCTGTACCAACTGCAATGATTTCTGCTTTCATGATTAGTCGATCCTCCTGTATCTGCTGTCTCTACTGTATCTGCACATTATATTCAACTTCATTATGTTCTTACGCTCACGGAAGAAAAAAGCAATAGGATTGCTCCTATTGCTATTATGCCCCGGTACCTTTGAGAAGGTGCCTGTTCTGGACAAAATATTCGATTCCCGAATATAGCGTAATAATCGCAGCTGCCCAGATGGCAATGACATCAAACGGAATCCCCATAAACACAAACGGGAAATTGTTGATAAGAAGCGCAACAATTGCCACAATCTGAATCACCGTTTTGATTTTTCCCGATTGGCCTGCTGCAACAACGGAACCCTCCAGAAGCGCAATCTGCCGCAAGCCGGTAACCGCGAATTCCCTGCTGATGATGACAACAGCAATCCACGATTCGCATTTTCCCATCTCTACGAGCGATATGAGTACGGCGGCCACCAGCAGTTTGTCAGCCAGCGGATCAAGAAGTTTTCCCAGGTTAGTCACCATATTGTTTTTTCGGGCCAAATAGCCGTCAATCCCATCCGTGCTCGCAGCAAGTATAAAGATCAGTGCCGCAATCAATTGGTTATATGGCAGGACAAAATCATTCCACACAATGGGGGCCGGGTAAAAATCAAAATCCACCAGCAGAAAAATCATCATGACAGGAATCAAGCAAATCCGGGCCAACGTAATACGATTGGGTAAATTCATGGGGCAACCTCCCTT
This sequence comes from Paenibacillus sp. Cedars, assembly GCF_003184205.1. Classification (NCBI taxonomy): domain Bacteria; kingdom Bacillati; phylum Bacillota; class Bacilli; order Caryophanales; family Paenibacillaceae; genus Paenibacillus; species Paenibacillus sp. Cedars. Next base: position 1,820,517 of record NZ_CP020866.1, on the reverse strand, counting down.
GCAACGGGTTGTCTAGCTAACTTGGCAGACCCCGCAGCAGTTAACCTGCCGCAATTCAACAGGGTCGCTCTTCCCAAGAGCCTAAAGGGTTTGAAGCGTGAATCGCTGTCTGTCATATTCATCCCCCAGTAATCTATGTATACGTTAATCCTTATATATCGTGTTTTAGTATAATATTTCAGTTGACACCCTGTCAAAAGAAACAAACCTGCCATTCCATTCGCATTCAAGCCTTTACCCTATAGGCGCGCGCTTATTTAAAATTGGTAAATTGGAGGTCCAGCGTAAGATCTGCTTTACGAAGCAGCTGCATGATCTGCTGAAGATCGTCCTTGTTTTTTCCGGTTACCCGAATTTGATCCCCTTGAATCTGGCTCTTTACCTTCAGTTTGGAATCACGGATCAAAATGTTGATTTTTTTAGAGTTTTCCTGATCTATTCCCTGTTTCAAGGTCAAGCGCTGTCTAACGGTACCCATAGAGGCCGGCTCAATCTTCCCGTACTCCACATTTTTAAGCGACAATCCGCGTTTAACCATCTTGGTTTGCAAAATATCAATTACTGCGTTGAGTTTATACTCATCGTCAGATGCAATGACCAGTGCTTCCTTGTCAATCTTCAAGCTGCTCTTGCTGCCCTTGAAGTCAAACCGGTTCTCAATCTCCCGCTCCGTCTGATTAACCGCGTTTGTAAGTTCCTGCATATCCATCTTGGATACGATATCAAATGAATTTTCTGAAGCCATGGTGAATCCTTCCTTTCATCAATCATATTGCTTCTATTATAGGTAAAACTCCGAGCCAAGTCTAATCATGTACAATGCATGTCTTATGTATACAGGAACGAAAAAGACTCCGTTCATCACCAACCATCTGGTGACAACGAAGCCTGCTCCGTCAATTGCTAGCTTGCTCATCACGCACCGGACGGCGGAACATACTCAGGATGCCGAGTAATATATGAGCCAATCCAAAGCCTAATATGCCATATCCCCAGTCACTCGGAATTAGATAATAACCCAAGAGGCTGACAATAACGCCTAATCCGAATACAATCCAGTTGACCGTCAAGATGGCCTCACCTCTTTCAGGAAGTGAAATAACAGCATGCAGCTGCATGCTGTTATGATCTCCTGGAGTAAAGGGAATTATTCCCCGCCTGTGGAGTCAGCGGAACCATCCGCGGACTCCAGCACGATGCGGGAAGTCGTTTTTCCATCCGTTACAGGCTGACCGCCAACCGTGATGGTGGTTGCAGCGGAATTGCCCGATTTCACGTACAATCCCTGGCTGTCCAGTTCGAAGCTGAGCGCAGCTCCGTTCTCAAGCATCTGGAAAGCCAATTTCTCGCCGGAGGCGTTGTTGCCGCGGTATACCTCTACCCAGCTCTTTCCGTCACTGGTGGCCGTAATGTCCACCTTAACAGCAGAGCCTGTTACTTTGAATACGGTGTTCTTGCCTTCCGTCCGGTCCTGCGTCACCGTCGTTTCCCCAGGCGTTGTATTCCCCGGTATATCTGTATCCGTACCATCCGTACCCTCAGTGCCGTCCGTTTCCGTTCCTTCACCGTCCGTACCCTCGCCAGGCGTATCGCCCGGGTTGTTCTCTCCGCCTTGTGCTCCATCACCTGGCGTCGTGGTATCCGGGTTTTGCGAATTCTGCCCTGGATCGGTCTGAGATTGGTCGTTGTTGCTTACCGGCGGGTTTTCATCTTTGGGCTCATTCGAATTGATCGCTACCAAATAAATGACAACAACGATCAGTATCGGAAACGTCCACATCAGCAGCGTCGGCAGCCATTTCATGTTCCGTTCGGCTGAAGGTCTGCTGGCACGCTTTTGAATAACCGGCTCCATTGTCGCTTCCGGTTCTGATTTGGGAACGTCCTGTTTATGTCCTTCAAGTAGTTCGTCCGGGTCAATCCCCACCGCTTCTGCATAGGTTTTGATGAATGCCCGCACGTAAAAACTGCCGGGAAGTACTTTGTAATCCCCTGCCTCGATGGCTTCCAAGTATCGCTTGCGTATTTTTGTCATTTCCTGCACGTCATCAAGGCTCATTCCTTTTTGTAGACGCGCCTCCCTTAATTGCTGTCCCAGTTCGGACATGCCATCACCTCCTACTTTAGAATTTCGTGGTCAAAAAAATATTATAAATCGTCACTATAAGAACCCGTGAACGTATCATAAACGATTTCCTCATCCGGATTGTTTCGCAATTCGATTATAATATCGAAATCCTCATAGGAATATTCGGATTCACGAACAAAAATGTCCGGATGCTCAATCACCTTCGTGCTATCCATCCCCATAATATCCTGTAAGAGCTGATAATGGCGCTCGTTCGAACGGATAGTGCTGACAATCCCGTCAATGATAAAAATATTGTTTGAATTCATCTCATCCTCGGACAGCTGACTGCGAATCGTTTGCCGAAGCAGCGTAGAGGAAACAAACGTCCAGCGTTTCATCGCACAGACACTGCCTGCAATAATGGACTCCGTTTTGCCGACGCGGGGCATCCCGCGAAGACCGATGACCTGATTTCCTTCCCTTTTGAACAATTCACCCAAAAAGTCAACAAGTAAACCGAGCTCATCGCGTGTAAAACGGAAAGTTTTACGATCATCCGAGTCCCGGTCAATATATCGTCCATGTCGGACAGCCAAAATATCGACCAGTTTAGGGGGTCTCAAGGCTGTTACCGTAATATTTTTCATCTTGTTCAGCATTTTGCCCATCAGAATGATTTTCTCTTCATCATCCGTCTCAAGGAGCATACCTCGGGTTTGGCCTTCGACGCCGTTAATTGTCAGGATGTTCACTTCAAGCATACCGAGCACAGATGCAATATCACCGAGCAAACCTGGCCGGTTCTTATGTATCTTGTATTCCATGTACCATTGATTCGATTCCACAAAGACACCTCTTTGCACTTCTTTTCCATCAATATTCGACAAATTCCAGCTAAAAATGCACGCAAAAACAGGTCAAATTAAAAATGGATCACGTTAATGATATATAAAATAAAAATGAAAGGCAAGTATTAACGGTAACATGAAAATTACATTCTTTTTTCTTGACAAAAAGCCCCCGTTATCGGGGGGCTTTTTGGATGTGGTTTATGCGTTGTTCTTGGCCAATCTCACCATCAGACGGGCGATAACGTGGCGTTCTTCCTCGTTACCTACGTCCCACAATTCTTTCAGTGCCCGGTTGGATGAGTTTTGCGGGTCTACCTTCTCATCCAGGAAGTCGCCGATCTCAAAAGCCAGCTGAGAAATCGTGTCTTCGCTCATACCTGCTTTTTCGGCTTGAACGACGCGCTCTCCCAGAAATTTCTTCCAGGAATCAAAGTTTTTGATTACGGATGACATGAATTAAATCCTCCTTTTGCATGGTGGCAATCAGATTTAAAGTAACAATAGTAATATGTCCCCGTAACCAGAACCTTATGAGTGGTGAATTGCACCACGAACGAATATCAAGTCACCCAGCCGCCGTTCGGACTGATCACTTGGCCGGTGATGTATCCCGACTCAGGCAGCGCCAAAAAATATACCAGCGAGGAAATCTCATCAGGCTGTGCCAGCCTGCCGATTGGAATCTCCTCTTCCAGCATGCGGATTTCATCCGAATCCAGATGTCCCAGCATCGATGTATCCACCGCACCGGGCGCAACGGCATTCACCGTAACGCCGGAAGGAGCAAGCTCCTTCGCCAGCGCCTTCGTGAAGGCATTTACGCCGCCTTTGCTTGTGGAATACAACACCTCGCAGGATGCACCCGACAGCCCCCAGATCGAGGATACATTAATGATCCTGCCAAACCGCTGGGAAATCATGCGTCCCATGAACGCCTGAGAGCACAGAAACATCCCCTTCAGGTTAATCGACATCAAGGTGTCCCACTGTTCTTCCGTGGCGTCAGACAGAAGCCCGTAATGGGATACACCGGCATTATTGACCAGGATATCCGGCTCCATGTTATGACTCTGAAGTTTCTCCTTCATCCGGAGTATTTGCTCTTTGTCCCGAAGATCGGCCGATACGGTCAACACCTTCGCTCCGTAAGACATACAGCGGCGGGCCACTTCATTCGCCGCCTCATGCGAATTCATGTAGTGAATAACCACGTTCATACGAACCGAGGCAAAGCGCTCCGCAACGGCTGCCCCAATGCCTCTGCTCGCCCCCGTAATCAGTACCGTCATTTCCCCGATCGGCTTCAATTCTCTTCCCATGTCTTGCTTCATTACGGACTCACGACAATGGATACAGCCAGTTGATCCCAGTCGACATGCTCTTGCAGTCGACGGTTAACATCGTCTACCGTAATGGACTCATAAACCGGCAGAACCTTGAAGAGATCCGCTCCACGGAACTGATAGCGTGTAAATTCATGGGCGATGTTCTCCGGGGAATTGAGCATCCGTAAATAACCGCCCATTTTCTTTTTGCGGGCCCGTTCAAAATCCGATTTCTGGAATCCGCTTGCTTTCAGTTTATCCACCTCTGTGCGAATGCGCGCGAGCAGCTGGTCCGGATCCTTGGTATCACCGCCAACTGCAGAGAATGCATATTGCGGCGCACTGTTGTATTCATGGCCGAAACTGTCCGAAATCAAATCGTCATCATACAGCTTCTGATACAACTCGGTGCTGGAGCCAAACAAGAGATCCATCATCAGCTTCGTGGTCAAATCGCGGTGCAGCTGCTCTTCAGCTGGTAATCCGACCTGCTTCTCCTTAAAGCCAAACAGGCATTTCGGCAGTGATACGGCCAGGCGGCTCTCTCTGCGCTTCTCTTCGACACCCTGCGGCTCCGGATCAAAAATACGCTCAATGGAGCCTTGCTTGTCATACGATTTTCCCGCCTGATTCGATCGGACAAGGTTCATCGTTTCCTCAGGATCCACGCCCCCAACCACAAACAACAGCATGTTGCTCGGGTGATAGAAAGCATTGTAGCACGTATACAGGTCTTCCTTCGTAATCGTTCCGATGGATTCCACCGTACCGGCGATATCAATGTGCACCGGATGCACCTTGTACATCGCTTCAATTAAGCCGAAATACACACGCCAATCGGGATTGTCCTGGTACATGTTGATTTCCTGCCCGATGATGCCTTTTTCCTTCTCCACGTTCTGATCCGTAAAATAAGGATTCTGAACGAAATCGATCAAGGTCTCCAAATTTTCATGGATGTTCTCCGTTGCAGAGAAGAGATATACCGTCTGGTCAAAACTTGTGAAAGCGTTCGCGGAAGCTCCGTTGGACGCAAACTTGGCAAAAATATCACCCTCCGGCTCCTCGAACATTTTGTGCTCAAGGAAATGCGCTATGCCGTCCGGCACCTGCGTCTCAGACTCGCCTTCGACCTTGAAATGGTTATCCACGGAACCGTATTTGGTTGCAAAAGTCGCATAGGTCTTCTGAAAGCCGGGTTTAGGCAGCACATACACATGCAGACCATTATCCATCACTTCGTAATACAGCGTCTCCTGCAGGTTGTCATAATGAATGCTCTCCACCGGCTACTCCTCCTTTTGGCCTTTCAGGAAATAGATCGTATCCAGGGAAAATGCCGAAGCTGCCTGCTTCACATCTTCCACTGAAATGCCCTCCACCTGATTCAGCAGCTCATCCGGCGTACGTTCACGGCCCGACAGCGTGCGGTTGAAATCATAGGCGATCATCTCAAAGGCCGAATCCTGCATTTCTTTAATGACATTCCGAATCATCGCCTTGGTCTGCGACATCTCGATATCGGTGATGGCACCCTTGGCCATGTCATCGAGCTGCTGGCGAATAATCTCTACAGCCTTCTCGAAATTCTGAACCTCGATCCCGGACTGAATGGTAGCAATCCCTTTATGACCGTCATAGCGGGAAGAGGCATAATAGGCCAGGCTCTCCTTCTCCCTCACGTTGACAAACAGCTTCGAATGCGGGTATCCGCCCAAGATTCCGTTATACAACAGCGCGGCTGCGTACTCGTCATCTCCGTAAGTAATGGTGCTTCTAAGCCCCATATTGAGTTTGCCCTGATTTATCTCAAGCTTCTCTACAACCGTCTGCGTCCCGCTCGTGGCGGTCCGCGTGGAAGAAGGAACATAGTCCTTGCTTCCCGTGCGGTTGAGTTTAAAATGCTCTTCTACGAGCTTTTTGACCTCATCAAGACTCGTATCTCCGACCACATACAGATCCAGAACGGATTCATTGAGCCAATTCTGATAGGACTCATACAGTCCTTCCGGGGTTATTCCGTCCAGATCCTTCCGTTCGCCCAGCGGATGCAGCCGATACGGCTCATTCTTGCACATCACCTCAATACAGCGCTCCGCAGCATAACGAATTTTATCATTAACGATAGATTCCAGCTTTTTGCGAACCGTGTCACGTTCGGTTTGTACATAGGATTTGCGAAATACGCCGTTCTCCAGCACGGGCTCGGTAAAGGCTTCTCCCAGGAAGGCAAATGAGGAGCGCAGCAGACTCTCGGGACTTTTTACAAAAGAATCATTAATCGTATCCATACGGAAGTGCACGATTTGATAATCGCCCCGCTTATATACATCAAAACCAAATCCGGCGCCGTACAGCTGCTCCAGCTGCTCGCGGAAAGCCCTTGTTTCCGGGTAGGAAACCGTTCCTCTTCGCAGTACAAAAGGAGTGAGCGCCGTGGATGTCACCGTATCTTCTGCTAACGGACTTCCGGCGTAAAGCGATATCGCAAATGTCTTGAATCGGTTCGTCGGGAGAACGTGAATCCGTATCCCTCCGGCTGTTCCGTGTTCAAATTCCGTTTTCGTCAAGGTCCATATCCCCTTACATCATGGATTGTCGTTGCCATAATTTACTTCATAATTAACTTTCATTCTAACCCATCGCAAAGTGAAGAAGCAACCGAAGACAGGCCCCGGTTGCTCTAATTAACGGCTTACATACAGAAGATATGCTGGCCAATAGTTTTGACTTGAGGACGCGTCCAGATCCATTCCGAGGTAGCTGTTTTCGGGTTGAAGTAGTAGAGACAGCCCCCTGTCGGATCCCAGCCGTTCAGTGCCTGCTCTACAGCTTTCCGAGCTTGCTGGTTCGGCTCAAGCCATATTTGACCGTCAGCCACCGCGGTAAATGCTCTCGGTTCAAATATAACCCCATGAGGGGAGTTTGGAAAACTTGGCGATTTCACCCGGTTGATAATGACAGCCGCTACCGCAACCTGACCTTCAAACGGCTCTCCGCGAGCTTCGCCATATACGGCATTCGCCATAATTCTCAAATCATTCTCGGAAAGCCCCATTGTATTCGAAGAGGCTAGGTTGTTATTGGTGCCCCCGTTGTTCGCTGAACCGCCGTTGCCGCCTGCACCAGCAGCTGCTCCGCCTTCGTGAAGCTTGGGAGCGGTTGGACGGAAATCCTTGGTTGCATTGTACAGTTTAAGCTTGACCTTCGGACCGACAACGCCATCCACCTTCATACCGAACTCCGATTGGAACCATTTGACGGCCCCTTGAGTCTTGGAACCAAATACACTGTCAATCTTCCCGTGATAAAAGCCCAGGTACTTAAGACGCCCTTGCAGCTCATACACATCTTCGCCAGTCGAGCCGAATTTAATGGTCTGCTGACTGAAGGTTGGTAAAGCTTCCTGAAGATTCGTGTTGTCATCAGCTTTTAGCCTTCCCTGTGCGAAGACTGCCGCAGATAACAGAATCGCAATGCTTATCAGAATCCAGATTCTTGAGTTTTTCATGCTGTGCTCTACCTTTCTCTTGTGGTTTAACAAGCCTCGCTAACGTTATTATGACAAGCCTGCCAGTTTCCTATGCACCTATTCCCCAATGCCAACCGAAGGCAGCGTCTCATTTCAACACAAATAGAGCCATTCCTAAGTCGGAACGGCTCTTGGCGCTAGAATATGATTCAGCGATAACTACCCCTGGCTTCTGCTAAGTTCTACACACGCCATGACAAGCGCACCCACGCCGTGAAGATCATTCTCGCATTGCTGCCTCTCCACATAATGCCGGTAATCTCCAACCCCGGTGCCTATGCAGATCCTGGGCATAACCAGATGCCCCAGCTCATTGTAATATACGGAATGAACGAGGCCGTTATAACCTTGGCGTGCATGCGACAGCATGGAGGGGTCGAGATAACCGAGACGTACTCCCTTGGCTAATGTATAAATGAACAAACTGGAGCAGGAAGTTTCCAGCCAATTATCCGGCTCATTCCCTTTATCCAGCACTTGATGCCATAATCCCGTTACCGGATCCTGATAGCGCACAAGCGCTGCACACAAATCGCGAAGTACTGGTGCCAGGTCCTCACGCCCTGAGTGGTCCTCAGGCAATAAATCGAGGAACTCCACAAGGGATAGCGCATACCATCCCAGAGCGCGTCCCCAAATTTCCGGTGACTGTCCGCTAACCGGATCTGCCCATGGCATCGTTCGGCTCTCATCCCAAGCATGATAGTATAATCCCGTTGTCTCATCCTTTGTATGGGAACGCATCAACCGCTCCTGAAACAGCACATCGTCAAATAATGGCGGCACTTTATACTGCTCCGCGTATTTCATGGTGAATACCCCGCCCATATACAACCCGTCCAACCACATCTGATAGGCATAACGATCCTTATGCCAATATCCGCCCTCCGTGGTCCGATTCAGTGTAGACAGCAGACGCAGCAGCTTATCGGCTGCTGCCCTATAGCGAGTCTCTGGGAATACCGAGTCAAGCTCCATCAGAAGCAATCCCGCTTGAACGGAATCGAGCTCCCCCCGCTCCAGCAGCAGATTGCCGCTCGCATCAACCAGATGATCCACATATCCTTTGATATATTTCAGATACTTCTGCTCGCGGCTAAGCTTCCATAATTGCGACATTCCAACCAGAAACACACCTTGATGATAATGCCACCGCCCTGCAGGCGGAAGCATCTCCGGCGAATACGTTTCCATGATGGATTGGCAAGCCCTGATGCCGAGTTCCAGCGGAGACAAGCTGGACTGAGCCTGATGCTGTACGGGATTTGACATACGTGCTCCTCCTTTTTTTGCTATACATAATCAAACGCTAGGGTTACAAAATAACGCCATCCTTAAAAATTGAAATCTCCCGAAAGCCGTTGCGTTCGTTTCGCGTCTGTTCAGCGCCCGATGCCAATTGAATCAACTCGTTCATTAATTCGCCATGAAGCTCATCCATGCTTTTCCCTTCCAGCAAAGCTCCTGCGTTAAAATCGATCCAATGCTTTTTACGGGCAGCTAGCTCGGAATTGGTGGCGATTTTTACCGTTGGGACAGGACCGCCAAACGGTGTGCCCCTGCCCGTCGTAAACAGCACAAGATGAGCACCGGCCGCTGCAAGCGCCGTAACCGAAACGAGGTCATTGCCGGGTGCTTCAATCAGGTTCAAACCCGGCTTGCTTGACCTGACACCATAGTGAAGCACATCGGATACTATAGCCGTTCCGCCTTTTTGCGTACAACCGAGAGATTTCTCTTCCAGGGTCGTGATGCCCCCTTCTTTATTCCCGGGTGAAGGATTTTCATAGATTTCCTGTCCATGCGATACAAAATATTGCTTGAAATTGTTAATAAGTTTCGTCATTTCGTGAAATACCTGTTCGTTGGCCGCCCGTTCCATCAGGATTGTTTCCGCCCCGAACATTTCCGGCACCTCCGTAAGCAGCGCGGTTCCGCCATGGTCCGTAATGGTGTCCGCGATGCGTCCTGCGAGCGGATTGGCGGTGATACCCGAAAGACCGTCCGATCCCCCGCATTTCAGTCCGACTTTCAGCTTGGATAGCGGAACTTCCGTCCGCTTGAAGCCTTCGGCATAATCCACAAGCTCCGATATGAGGGAAAGGCCTTCCTCCAATTCGTCCTCCATATCCTGAGCCCGCATATATTTAATGCGATCCCTATTCTTATCCCCAATCATCGCCTGCATCTGATCGATCTGATTGTTCTCGCAGCCGAGTCCTATAACAAGCACGCCTGCCGCATTGCCATGCTGTGCCAGCGATGAGAGCAGGCGCTGAGTGTGGTTCAAGTCGTCTCCCAGCTGCGAGCAGCCGTAAGGGTGCGGGAAGTGGTACACCCCATCAATGCCTCTTCCTTGAAACTGCTGATCTGCCAGACGCGCCAACAACTCGCAGGTTTTGTTAATGCAACCGACGGTATTGATAATCCAGATTTCGTTACGAATCCCAACCTCGCCATTTGCTCTGATATAACCTTGAAATGTTGGTGAATCAAGCACAGCGGAAGAAACTTCCGCCGAAGATTTGGGGTTGGGTTTATATTCATACTGGACTTCACCGGCAAGACCCGTCTTTAAGTTGTGGGTATGAATCCATGTCCCCGGCAAAATAACTTTCTTGGCAACCCCGATCGAATACCCGAATTTGTATACATGGCTGCCCGGCTCAATCATGCGAAGAGCAACCTTATGGCCTTTGGGCACATCCTCAGTCAACTCAATCGCGTGTTCCTTCCCGTTCAGCAGGCCGATAGCATGTTCCCCAGCCGTCAGAGGACGAAGCGCGATACCGACATCATCCTTGGTGTGAAGTATAACGATATCGCTCATGTCACTTTCAACTCCATTTCCTCTATATATCTGCTCACTGATTCATGAAGATTTGGCACCTCGTTCAAGTCAGCTTCCCATAATGCCGTGTTACCAAGTATGGAGGTTACAAGGTCAGGTATCGTCCATTCCTTGCCATTCACCTTACGCCATGCCTGGTGGAACAGCTCAAGGCTGGCAGGATCATCTCTTAACAGAACCTGCTCGCCGTGAAGTCGCTTTCCATACCACTGACCGTTTATTTTCTCAGCATCATACAGCATGATTAAGGAAGCCAATCCCACTGTCATGACTTCGGGCAGTTGATTATACGTGCGAACGTATCCCATTAAACACGGTAGAAGTCTTACCTTAAACTTGGAAATACTGTTCATAGCAATATCCTGGAGCTTGTGCTGAATATAAGGATTGCGGAATCGCTCCCACACCGTTTCCGCATACGCACCGACTTCCTCTAGCGGGAGAGGCACCAGGGGGACGATCTCCTGCAGCATGGCGCTGTGGATTCGCTCTCCCCATTCCTTGCTCTCTGCCATCTCCCTGACTTCATGAAAGCCCTGCAGCAGACCTATGGAAGCCATCAAGGTATGCGTACCATTCAGAATCCGTACTTTTCTTACCTGATACGGGGTCAGATCGGGTACCCAGCTTACCTGAAGTCCCGCCTTCTGCAATGGCAGCCTGGACTCCAATGCCGGATCCCCCTCGATGGCCCAGAAGTAATAGGGCTCTGCCGTGTTCAGCAATCGATCCTCGCAGCCCCATTTGTCAAAATACGTCTGTGCCTCGGCCGGATATCCGGTTACGATACGATCCACAAGCGAGTTCAGGAACACATTATGCTCCTCGACCCAGCTGCGAAAAGCCGACGGCAGCCCCCAGTCCTGCGCATGTCGGAGGACAATGGACTTCAATATGTCCCCGTTGCGCTCCAGAAGCTCACAAGGCAGCAACATCAATCCCTTGTCCGGCGAGCCCTCAAAATGCGCATAGCGGCGATATAACAGCATAGTCAACTTACCGGGATAGGACATGACAGGTTCGAACGGATTCCAGTCACTCTGCTGGTAGTCGAGACCTGCTTCCGTTGTGTTGGAGACTACCATATCCAGGGAATCCAGCTCCGCTATTTTCAGAAAATCCGCCCATTCGGTATAGGGGTCAATCAGTTCCGAGAATACCGGAATCCATTGTTCCTTCTCGATCTTCCGGCCATTCTGCAAACCTCGGGTCAGCAATCCGTAGATGCCTTCCTGTTCACGAAGCTGCTCCAGCTTGTGCCGCCCTCCCGGTCTTGGCTGACTCACGGCAATACTCCCCTGGAACAAGCCCTGGCGATTGCACTCATATATCATCCAGTCGAAAAAACCGCGCAGAAAGTTGCCTTCCCCGATCTGAAGCACTTTCACAGGATAGTTCATCATTGCCATATCTTGATGTACCCTTTCTTGATGTTTGAAGGAATCCCGTCCAATCCGTTTCCAAGAACGGTTTTCTCCTGTTTTTGTTTCCATCGCTCTAGCCCCCTTCCGGCTGCTCAAATCGGAAATAACTCTCTGCGTTGTTATAGCAAATATCCTGAACAATGCTTCCGAGCCAAGGAATATCCTGCGGTGCTTCGCCCCGCGTAACCCAATCGCCAAGAAGATTACAGAGAATCCGCCGGAAATACTCATGACGGGTGTAGGACAGGAAGCTTCGGGAATCGGTCAACATGCCGACAAATCGACTTAACAGGCCCATATTGGCGAGTTTGCTCATCTGATCCATCATGCCGTCTTTGGTATCATTGAACCACCATGCCGAACCAAACTGGATTTTTCCAGGGATACCGTCACCTTGAAAGCTGCCGATCAGAGCGGCAAGAATGTCGTTATCTCGCGGATTGAGCGAATACAGAATCGTTCGGGGAAGCGACCGCTCCTGGTCAAGCCGATCCAGCAGCTTCACGAGAGGTACAGCAATAAGACTGTCATGAATCGAATCATATCCGGTATCCGGACCCAACTCACGGAACATCCGGGTATTGTTATTGCGATGGGCATTGATGTGAAATTGCATGACCCAGCCCAGTCTGGAATAGATGCGTCCCAGATGCAGCAGCGTATACGTCTTGAATTGTTCTTCTTCTGCACGAGAGACACCGTCTCCCTTAAGCGCTTTCAGGAATATTTCGGATGCATCGGATTCCGTAACCTCATGATAAGGCACATAATCCAGCGCGTGATCGGATACCCGTCCGCCAACCGAATGGAAGAATTCTGCACGCTGCTCAAGCGCAGCCAAGAATGCCGAATAATCTTCAATCTCCATCCCGCTTCGCTCGGCCAATAATCTCACCCAAGGCACAAACGTCTCTCGATTGATCTCCAGTCCCTTATCCGGCCGGAAGGATGGCAGCATTTGAAATCCCGTATTCTCTTCCTCTGCCAGCTTGATATGATATTCCAGCGTATCGACCGGATCATCGGTGGTACAAACGACCTTAACCTGGCTACCCGTTATCAATCCCCGGGTTGTAAAATCAGGCTCCAGCAAACGCTTATTCGCCGCCTCCCAGATGCGTGGTGCATTCGTTTCATTAATCATGTCATGGATGCCGAACAATCTTTGAAGCTCCAGGTGAGACCAATGGTATAACGGATTGCCAATTGTCATCGAAACCGTGCGCGACCAAGCCAAGAAGCGGTCATAGTCTTTAACACCCTGGGCTCCCGTAATGTAAGCCTCTTCCACCCCACCGGCACGCATAGCCCGCCATTTATAGTGATCTCCGTTAATCCAGGCTTCAGTCAAGTTCTCAAACCGATGATTGTCGTATATCATTTGTGGACTCAAATGACAGTGATAGTCAATGATTGGCATGTCTTTTGCATAGTCGTGATATAAAGCACGAGCCGTCTCGTTATGAAGCAAAAAGTGTTCATCCATAAAAGCTCTCATGATCTCACCGTCCATTTCTGTATATTCATCTACTATGTTACGGCATCATCAGTTGGATTTCTTCACTTTTATTGCGCTATTAACAGATAATTCAACATATCTTGCTTTGTTTTCTGAAGGAGAAGTTGATACAATATAAGCTGATCCATTCGAGGATTGTTTCATCCTATATGATATGAACGAAGCGGGGGCAAATGATGATGTCCAGTGATACCCGTACCGTCGCCTACGGAGAAGAAGAAGGGGAATTTTACTACCACCGCATTCATCGCACCAAACCCTTTGAACGAAATAACCATTACCATGGAACCTACGAAATTTACTATTTGGTATCAGGCGAACGCCATTATTTTATAAAAGAAAAGCTGTACTCCATTCGAGCCGGCGATTTAATTCTCATCAACAAATTTGACGTACATAAAACCTCCGGGCAAGGAGACCCGGAGCATGAACGTATCGTCATTAATTTTAGCGATTCTTTTCTGGGAAAAGGCCATCCGTTGCTGGCATCCGGATTGCTTGGCATGTTCAGCCAGGATACACCTTTGCTGCGGTTAACCATTCCAGAGCAGGACACCGTTCTGCAAATTTTGAACAAAATGGCTGATGAAATTACAGAACGCTCGGATTCCTATGAGTACATGCTTCGTGTATTGCTCATGGAATTATTGATCAAGACCCATCGGCTAATCCGATCAGCTTCCTTGCCTACACCCGCCTCCATGAACCCGCTCCATCAGAAAATCACCGACGTGGTAAAACATATCCACGCCCATCATGCTGAAAAAATAACGCTGCAGCAATTATCCGAGACCTTCTTCATCAGTCCGTTCTATCTGTCCCGGATATTCAAAGAAATCACGGGTTTTACCATCATCAACTACCTGAATCTCACCCGCATTCGCGAAGCGCAGCGACTTCTGACGGATACGGATCTGAAGATCGTGGATATCGCTGAAGCGATTGGATTTGAGAGTTTAACCCATTTTGATCGGACCTTTAAGAAAATTATGAAAATGACCGCAAGCAAATACCGTAAATTCAACAGCATCTCTTGAAAAATTCAAAAAGGAAACGAGCCAGACCAAGCACCTCTTGGTTCGACTCGTTTCCTTTTATTCTAGCGTGATGAATTCATTCAGCTCAACTGATACGATTCTGCTGCTGTTGGTACTGCTCCATCGACATGAGTACTTCCCGTGGCTTGCTGCCCTCATAAGGACCGATCACGCCTCGAGCTTCCATCGAGTCAATGAGACGGGCTGCACGGGTGTAGCCCACTCGCATTCTCCGTTGAAGCAGCGATACCGATGCCTGTTTCGCTTCCAGCACAATCGTCACCGCCTGCTCATACAGCTCATCCAATTCTTCATCATCGGAATTCGAAGATTCATCAATTTCAGGAACCAACGATTCGTCATACTCTGCCTGTGCTTGATCACGGACAAAATCCACAATGTTCTCTACTTCCTGATCAGTCATAAAAGCACCCTGCACCCGAATTGGCTTGGAAGAGCCCATCGGCATAAACAGCATATCCCCGCGGCCAAGCAGCTTCTCAGCCCCCGCCATATCCAGAATGGTCCGGGAATCGACTTGAGAAGATACTCCAAAGGCAATACGGGACGGAATATTCGCTTTAATGACCCCGGTAATCACGTCCACCGATGGACGCTGGGTGGCGATAATCAGATGAATTCCGGCAGCACGTGCCATCTGGGCAAGACGGGTAATCGCGTCTTCTACGTCGTTTGCGGCAACCATCATCAGATCGGCCAACTCGTCCACAATCACGACGATGTAGGGCAGTACCGCAGGCAAATTATCCTTCATCAGATTATTGTAACCCTCAATATTCCGTGTTCCGGACTTTGAGAATAACTCGTAACGCTTCTCCATCTCAACAACGATTTTCTTAAGCGCCAGCGAAGCCCGCTTCGGATCGGTTACGACCGGTGCCATCAAATGCGGAATCCCGTTGTAAACGTTAAGCTCAACCATTTTCGGATCGACCATCAGGAATTTAACCTCATCCGGCTTCGCTTTATACAGAATGCTGGTAATAATGCCGTTGATACATACCGACTTCCCTGAGCCGGTTGCACCTGCTACCAGAAGATGGGGCATTCGCGCCAGATTCCCAACAATCGTCTGACCGGATATATCGCGACCGAACGCGATCGACAGCTTCGATTCCGCTTCTTGGAAGGTCGGTGTCTCCATAACCTCCCTCATCGTAACGAGAGAGACTTCATTGTTCGGCACCTCAATGCCGATGGCCGATTTGCCTGGAATCGGTGCCTCCATGCGGATATCCTTGGCTGCAAGCGCCAATGCAATATCATCGGTCAGATTTACGATGCGGCTTACCTTGACCCCGATGTCAGGCTGAATTTCGTAACGGGTGACAGAGGGTCCTCTTACAACCTCCAACACCTTAGCCCGTACGCCGAAGCTTTCCAAGGTTGCCTCCAGCTTGCGAGCCGTTTGCATATAATCATTCTGGTCGCCACCCTTACCGCCATTGTTCGGTTTGGATAGCAGGCGGAATGGCGGCAGCTTGTACGGCTTGGGTGGTGGTGCAGGAGGTGCTGACGGTGCCTTACCAGCTTGGACGCCATCGCCCGCAACAGCTGTTGCATCCAGATCACCGCCGCCCGGCAGCTCATTGGCATCAATCGAGTTGGTACCGGCCGCTTTCCCTCCCGGCTCATCCTGAGCCAGAGGAGGCATCACGGCTTCCTGATCATCGTACTCGTCATCCAATCGTTCTTCTTGTTTCACCTGCTCGAAGAAATCACGAATAATCGGAGATGACGGAACCGAATCGACAGGAGGAGTCGCAGCATCCATAACTCCTTCAGGC
Organism: Paenibacillus sp. Cedars; assembly: GCF_003184205.1. NCBI lineage: Bacteria > Bacillati > Bacillota > Bacilli > Caryophanales > Paenibacillaceae > Paenibacillus > Paenibacillus sp. Cedars. The sequence continues at coordinate 1,804,099 of NZ_CP020866.1, read as the reverse complement.
TGATCCGAACTGTTAAACAGGACAACCTCGCCTTTCTCGTTAGTACCGTGCCCATTCCCCACTGTAAATACCGGCGCACTGTCATCAACAGCTTCCACTGCCTCTTCCGGTACTTCATTCCGCTTGTTGCCTTTGGAACCAAACAGCTGGAAGAACTGCGGCGCTTTGCGGCGCGGCAGCCTCATGCTCTCCATATCATCCAGATCATCATCATCCAGATCTTCCGGAAGCTGCATCCGTTGTTCCTTGGCATTTGATTTCGCTGCTGCTCTCGATTTCGTCTGCTGGCTGTTCACTTTCTTCTGAATCCGTTCTCCAGCTTTCACTACCCTCACACGGAACATGCGCATCAGATCAACATAGGACAAATTCGTTATCAGCATGAAGCTGATAAATAACATGACAATCATAATAAGTCTTGCCCCTATGCTGCCAAACAGCATCAACAAAAAAGCAAACTGCAGGGCTCCAACGTAGCCCCCGCTGATATCTCTGCCCATCACGGGATGATGTCCATCATCGACCCCGCCATCAAGCAGTTCGCCTTGCAAATCACTATGTATCTGGCTCATCGCATTCGATGCATTCAATTGTCCGATTGGGGCCAACTTGGACTCCAAGCCTGCGATGCTGCTCATTAAAGTGAGCGACAATATCAGAAGAAGGACACCGGTACGTCTGCTGTTCCACCGCTTGGGCCATTTCCGGTGAATCATTACCATTAACCCGTAATAAATGCCGATCAAGGGGATGATAAAGTAGTACTTGCCCAGCAAATATCCCGACATCTTGGATAGGGAGCGCCCGACCGGTGCTTCTCCGGATAAAGCGATGACCGAGAGTGTCATCAATACAATTCCATATATTTCATATTTCAATACTGCTGCAAAGGCTGCCTTCTTCTTCCTTTTCCGTTTTGCCAAAAGTGTCACCCCCGAATCCATATTATAGCATAATATTCGGTGGCGTACCTATGTTCTGTTTTTAGCCTTTTGCCTCATTTTTTACCGTCGGAATATAGCGAATGATAGACCCCGGAGTGTAGCGAGGGTTCAGATAATCCTGAAGTCCGCATTCCAGTAAACGGACAATCTTCGCTTGATCCTCCGCCAGAGGTTCAACTTCCATCAGTATTCCCTCAACACGGATCTCCCTGGATGTGACAGCAGTCTGATCCTCTTGAAACATTCCGATCGGGTCGAACGGCATTACACTGTACCATATCATTGCGTAATCCCCCCGGGACTGATCGGTTTACGCTCTGCGATCATGCTGTTTAAACGACTCAATGCCTGTCCGATCCCGCCTACTTCGTCCATTAACCCGTATTTGACCGCATCAACTCCCGACACTGCGGTTCCGATATCCCGGTTCAGCTCACCTGTTGCAAACATGAGATTCTTAAACCGCTCCTCCGTGATGCCGGAATGGCTCGTCACGAAGCGCACAACGCGTTCCTGCATCTTTTCCATGTATTCAAAAGTTTGCGGGACACCAATGACCAGCCCACTCATGCGAATCGGGTGAATGGTCATGGTTGCACTCTCCGCAATAATGGAATGGTCCGCTGCTACGGCAATCGGTACGCCGATACTGTGTCCTCCCCCTATAACCACCGTTACCGTCGGCTTGCTTAGCGAAGCAATCATCTCTGCAATGGCAAGACCTGCTTCAACATCTCCTCCTACTGTATTTAGGATGATCAAGAGTCCTTCGATCCGGGGATTTTGCTCAGCGGCGACAAGCTGTGGAATCATATGCTCGTATTTCGTTGTCTTGTTCTGTGGGGGAAGCACGAGATGGCCCTCGATTTGACCAATAATGGTCATGCAAAATACGTTGGATTCCCCACCATTCGGAAGTCCTGTCTGCCCCAGCTGCTGTATGGCTTCCGTAACAGCCGCCTTCTTGCCATCCTCCGTGGGAATGGTCGGAGGAGCTTCTGTCTCACCGGTTAAACCTGTTCTTCTCTTGCCCGTGGTCCATTGATCCTTGTCCATCGTGCATCCCTGCCTTTATCTTAATGTCTAGCTGCAGCAGCAATCACACAGCTAACGTTTAGTATGGCAAATGACGGGACTCTTTTATGCTTGCAGTGACAAAAGGACATCCTCATTACTCATACAGGCCAAGTCGAATAAACTTCTATCGAATTGCAAGTCCGAAAGCAGTTTCAAGGAAAAGAATATAAAAAGCCCCTCTTTCGCGGGAACCGTCCAATTATTACCTGCGAAAGAGGGGCGACTGTGTGCCTGATTTATTTTATTGTCTTGTATCAGACTTCCATAATGATCGGCAAGATCATCGGTCTGCGACGTGTTTGCTCATACAAGAAGCGTCCCAAAGCGTCTTTTACGCTGGTCTTAAGTGACGCCCATTCATTCACGTTTTCACTCATCAGCTTCTGAAGGGTGCTGGAAACGATACGGTTGGCTTCATCCAGAAGCCCTTCGGACTCCCGAACGTATACGAATCCACGCGAAATAATATCAGGACCGGATACGATGGAACCGTTTTGCTTGCTCAAGGTAACAACGACGACCAAGATACCGTCCTGAGACAGCAGCTTGCGATCTCGCAGTACGATGTTACCCACGTCACCGACACCAAGTCCATCAATCAGAACGTTGCCTGCTGTCACTTTGCCGGCCTTGCGGGCCGAGCCACCTTGAATTTCAACAATTTCACCGATATCGGTAATAAAAATGTTGTCCGGATCGACACCAACGGACTCTGCAAGCAGAGCATGACGGCGCTGCATCCGATACTCGCCATGGACAGGGATGAAAAATTGCGGTTTCATCAGATTCAGCATAAGCTTGAGCTCTTCCTGACTGCCGTGTCCCGAAACGTGGACACCGGAATTGGATCCGCTATAGATAACGTCTGCTCCAAGACGGAACAACTCGTCAATCGTACGTCCTACATATTTTTCATTCCCTGGTACCGGAGTTGCTGCGATGATGACCGTATCTCCCGGCAGGATGTCCACCTTACGGTGAGTAGACCGGGCCATACGTGTCAGCGCTGACATCGGTTCACCCTGACTGCCTGTACACAGAACAACTACACGGTCCGCTGCCATTTTGTTTACCTCTTCAGGTTCAATCAGCATACCCTCGGGAATGTGCAGATATCCAAGCTCTGCTGCAATGGATACCACATTCACCATACTTCTGCCGATTACGGTTATTTTACGGCCTGTGGATTCAGCTGCGTTGACCACCTGCTGAATACGATGCACATTGGATGCAAACGTTGCAACAACCACGCGCTGCTCCGCTTTACGGAAGATATCTTCCAGAACAATGCCCACATTTTTCTCAGAAGGCGTGAAGCCTGGTCTTTCTGCGTTCGTACTGTCCGACAGCAGAGCCAAAACTCCCTTGCTTCCGATCTCAGCCATACGCTGCAGATCTGCATATTGGTCATTTACCGGAGTATGGTCAAACTTAAAGTCCCCTGTATGCACGACATTGCCTTCAGGTGTTTCAATGGAGATTCCCACGGAATCCGGAATGCTGTGATTCGTCTTGAAGAAGGTTGCTTTCAACGTGTTTCCGAGTTGAACTTCAGAATCTGCGTTGATCAGAATCCGTTTCGTCTCACCAAGCAAATTCGCTTCTCTGAGCTTGTTCTCAACCAATCCGAGCGTCAATTTCGTTCCATATACTGGAACATTCAAGTGTTTCAATACGTAAGGGAGGCCGCCGATATGGTCCTCGTGACCGTGAGTCAGCAAAATCCCTCTCACTTTGTCGCGATTTTCCGTTAAATAGCTAATATCAGGAATAACAATATCAATCCCAAGCATATCTTCTTCTGGGAACTTCAATCCCGCATCCACGACAACGATGTCATTGGCATACTGGATGACATACATGTTTTTCCCGATCTCACCGACGCCGCCCAAGGCAAAAATCGATAGTTTATCGCTGCTTATTTTCTTAGACAAATGTATCTAACCCTCCTATAGTTTTGGACGTCGTACCATTGTTATATTAAATTTCAAAAAAATACCGCACCCAGTCACTTGAATTCATTATACATGATGAAAAAGTGAAAACACAAGTCAACCACCTTCGTGAGCCTTAGGATGCCCCGAAACAGAGGGGTTTAAAACGAAGAAGCCACTGCCTTCAATGAAGGCAGTGGCTGTTCTGTATCAGCAATTATGTTACAGGGAAGAGAGAATACGGCGGATAAAAGCAGCCTCATTCTCGCTTGGAGAAACAAGCGGCAGACGAACATCGCCGACCTGATATCCGCGCTCCGTCAAGGCGAATTTGACCGCCGAGGGATTCGGAAGCGGCTCAGGGCATTCAAAGAGACCTTTAAACAGCGGGAACAGTGATTGATGAAGCTTTGCGGCTTCCTTCACATCGCCCTCCACATAAGCATGAATCATATCCTTCATTTGGGATCCGGCAATATGGCTGGCCACACTTACGATCCCGTAGGCACCAACCGACAGCGCAGGCAGCGCAGCAGAGTCGTCACCGGAATATACGATAAACCCGTCCGGAGCTCCTGCCACAATGCTGGTGACCTGGTCGATCGAAGCACATTCCTTGGTTGCCACGATGTTCGGAAGTTGAGCCAGGCGCAAGGTCGTAGCCGTACTTAGGCTAATGCCCGTGCGTCCAGGCACATTGTACAGCATGACAGGCAGTGATGTCGCCGCGGCAATGGTCTCGAAGTGCCTGTAGAGTCCTTCCTGGTTCGGCTTATTATAGTACGGAGCGACAAGTAAAATGCCGTCGACACCGCAGTCCTCTGCTTTTTTCGTCAATTCTGCAGAATGTGCCGTATCGTTGCTGCCGGTACCCGCGATAATCTTGCTTCTTCCAGCTGCCTGCTTCACAGCAAAAGAAAACAGTTCGAGCTTCTCGGTTTCACTTAGCGTAGGTGATTCACCCGTTGTTCCTGCGATGACTAACGAGTCCGACTTCTGATCAACAATCAGATGCTCAATAAGCCTCGCAGTCTCGTCCCAATTGATCTGACCATTCCGATCAAAAGGGGTAACCATGGCAGTAATCAATCTTCCGAAATCCACAATGACTCCTCCTTAAAGCTCTCTCGAGCGGAGAGCTTCCTTCGTAAGTAATCTATATTTGATGTTTCATTTCAACTTACCTCTGGCCTGCGTGCGCTCTGAAATACAGCTTATACATGTAGTTCGAATTTATGATGCAGTGCGCGCAGCGCTTGAGCCATATCTTCCTTCTTCACGAGTACCCATATCGTTGTGTTCGAATCGGCCGATTGCAGAATCGATATATCATGCTCACTTAAGGATTCTACGATTTTGGCCATAATGCCCGGGACGCCATTTATACCGCCGCCGATAACGGATACCTTCGCACAGCCGGACAAGCTTTTGGGTTTCAAATCCAGACCCTGCAGCACTTCGATCGCTTTCTCCGAATCGCTGTCAAATACGGTATAAAGCACTCCCGTAGGGGTAACATTAATAAAGTCTACACTGATGGAATGTTCAGCCATCGATTTGAACACCTTCAGTTGAAGACCTTCCGTACGGTCACATTCCACTGAAATTTGCGTGATATTACTTACATATGCAACTCCCGTCACAAAGCGGTCTACAATGCCAGACTGAATATCTCTGAAACCTTCCGGCTGGGTAACCAGCGTTCCCTCATTATCCGAGAAGGTTGACCGCACTCTGACCGGAATTTGGGATTGCATGGCAATCTCAACCGCTCTGGGATGTATGACCTTAGCACCCTGATGAGCCATATTACAGATCTCTGTATAACTCACATAACTGAGCGGCTTCGCATCCTCAACAATTCGGGGATCCGCTGTAAGGATACCGTTAACATCCGTATAGATGTCCACCATCTCCGCACGAAGTGCCGCACCCAGTGCAGTAGCCGAAGTATCACTGCCTCCCCTGCCCAACGTTGTAAAGTCTCCAGAATCCGTCTGGCCCTGGAAGCCTGTCACAATAACCACTTGATGATACTCCAATTCCTTTAATACTCGTTCAGGTTTTACGTCCTTAATGCGTGCATTTCCGAAGTGATCGTCTGTAAGAAATCCGGCTTGAGCACCTGTCAGCACCGTTGCGGTTATCCCTTCATGCTGAAGCAGACTGCACAGTGTCGTTGCTGAGATAATCTCTCCGCAGCAGAGAAGCAAATCCCGCTCTCTGCTAGGCAGGGCGTTGCCGTTATGCCCGATCCAATCCAGAAGGGTATCTGTAGCATAAGGCTCTCCGCGGCGTCCCATAGCCGATACAACCACCACTAATTGGTATTGGTTGGCCAGTTCGCGCTGAATGTGCCCGATAACATGGGTTCTTGCTTGCGGTGTAGACAATGATGTTCCGCCGAATTTTTGAACTAAGATGCGCATTGAATATTCCTCCGTTTATATATGCCCAGGAGACGTAAATTGCGGGCCTACCGACTGAAACGGCCGGCTGTTAAGCCTGGCCGTTCCGTTTGTTCACAATGAGTTCTGCGATTTCCACGGCATTCCATGCCGCACCCTTTAGAAGGTTATCTGAAACGATCCACATGTTGGCCTACGCTTATGCGCCAGACCGCGGCGAAGCCGACCTACGAAAACATCCGGTTTCCCTTGGCATCCGTATCCAGCGGGTCCGATTGAAAGCTTGGATCCTCAACCAGCGTAACTCCGGGTGCATTCGACAGAAGCCGTTGAACATCTTCCAGATCATCGTCATTCTTGAATTCCCACATACACGGATTCAGAATGCCTCTCACAACCGGGATACGTACACAGATAGCCGTCACTTCGATGGATTCGTCGCCCATAATTTTTCTGGTCTCGTGGACCATCTTCATTTCTTCTAATGGATAGCCATTCTCTGTACATTTATCGATCTGCGGAATCGCATTAAAGGCAGTTTGATGTTTCACGGGCAGCGATCCGACAGGTAAAATGTCAAGCCTCATCTCTTGACCAGCAAGAACTTCTGGGCTCTAGCACAGTATGCTTGCTGATCTGCCTGATCTCTCCGTCAAGAATAAAACGATGGCTGCAGTTGTTTCTAGAGTGCGTATCGGGCTACAAGACCTTAACGCATTAAGAATATTCCACAATCATCGGCTGCAGCTGTTTCCCTTCAAGAGCCGCATAACACGCTTCCGGAATGAGATTCATTTTGGCGACAAGCGAGTTTGGTTTCTGCTGGGGATTATCCTGCCCATACGGAACAAAATAGATGTTCTTCGTAATCAGCAGTTTAGCGATATTCGCCGCATTTAGCCCAAGGCCATCGTTTGTTGAGATCGCCAGCACAAGCGGCCTTCCATTTCTCATCTGCGCCTTGGCTGCCATTAAGACAGGACTGTCAGTCATCGCATTGGCCAGCTTGCTGGTCGTATTTCCCGTGCAAGGAGCAATGACCAAAACGTCAAGAAGCTTCGATGGGCCTAGTGGTTCCGCGTCAACAATTGTAGAAATAATATCATTACCCGTAATATCTTTCAACTGTTTCTGCCAATTTTCCGACGTGCCGAATCGGGTATCCGTTGTCATGATCGTGCTGGATACAATCGGCACCACGTTGGCTCCCCCGTCCTTAAACCGCTGGATCTGCGGCATCACTTCTTCAAGCGTGCAGTGTGATCCTGTCAGGGCATAACCCACTGTCTTTCCATTCCAATTCATCTACGCATCCCCCCGAATCTTGATTTCTTCAGAAATCAGCTCCACCAGCGTATTGGCCATAATGATGCCAGCTGTTTTTGGAGCCACGATTCCGGGTAGTCCGGGTGCGAGCATGGCTTTGATACCCCGTTTCTCGGCATAGCGAAAATCGCATCCGCCGGGTGCGGAGGCGAGATCAATGATAACTGCCTCCCGAGGCATTTTCGAGATGATTTGTGCTGTGACTATCATAGTTGGAATCGTGTTAAAAAGCAAGTCAATAGAAGGCACATAAGACCCTAAATCCCTTACCAGGAAAGGTTTCCAGCCCATTTCCTCAGCTCTGGCATAATGCTCCGATTTGCGTACGCCCATCAGAATTTTGGCACCCAAACCTTGCAAGCTGCGAGCCATTGTAAAGCCTGTTCGTCCCATGCCAAGCACCATGCTGGTTGAACCGTGAATCGTAAAATCCGTATTCTGGATCGCCATCATCAGCGCACCTTCCGCTGTCGGAATTGAATTATAGATGGCAACATCGTCCCTCTCCAATATCTCTACCAGCTTGATCTTATATTTGTCACATAGCGAGCGCAAATACGGTTTCGCCATGCCTGTATAGATCACTCCATGACCGGGCATTGCTGCGATATGCTCCTCCTGCAGTCGCAATGGCCCTTCTGAGAACAGCGCACTGACACGTCCCTCATCATCACATCCAACCACAGGCAGGATCAGAGCATCTGCGTCCGATAACAGCTCCGGTGTGAACTGCTCACGAGTCACTCCCTGAAACGAATCCTGCAGCTTCTCAAACCCGGCGATCATGACGGAGGCATCCATCTCAGCGCATTTGCGAATCACTTCAATTTGCCTTGCGTCTCCTCCAACAAAGACGGTCCGGACTCCTGTCAGCATGGAAGGCCTCGCTCCTTTCTTCAAACCAACGTATAAACCATCTTATGCTGCCGCCTATGGGGTGGTGAGCGCATTTCAATTAAACTACCGCCTTAACGCATTAAATAAAGCCGCAAACCCGACATGGCCCGTTCAGGTCGTTTGCTGCAGTACATCAGCAAATTGAAAAAACACCGCCCGGTACAAACCGTGGCGGTGTTTAGCGTGTGCTGTATGATGTTGATGATATCAGAAGCTTTCTTGCTTGAATTTACTTGCCGGTATGTCCGAATCCACCCGCACCCCGTACGGTGTCGGACAATTCCTCTACCTCTATGAATTCCACGGCAGGGACGGTTTTAAACACCATTTGAGCGATGCGCTCATGACGTTCTATCGCAAAAGGCTCCTGCCCCAGATTGACCAGCAGCACCTTAACCTCCCCGCGATAATCGGCATCAATGGTGCCGGGGGAGTTCAGGCAGGTGATGCCGTGTTTGAATGCAAGCCCACTGCGAGGGCGGATCTGCGCTTCAAGCTCAGCCGGCATCGCGATTGCAAAGCCGGTCGGGATTAATTTGCGCTCGCCCGGATTTAAAACCACGGGCTCCGCAACCGCTGCATGCAGGTCGAAGCCTGCAGCAAGCTCGGACATTTTCACGGGCAGTTTAACATCTTCATTACCAGGCAATCTATTGATTTGAACGTAGTGCAACAAATTCATTCCTCCTAAGTACATTCAATGCTTTATCTGAAGTTCCTACCATCGCTAGTGCATATGGAGTCCCAAACATGCGGTCAAGAACCGCATCTACATCCTTCATGCTGACCTGCTCGATCCGCTTAATGATTTCGTTGAGGCTGAAATGATGGCCCAGCATCAATTCGTTCTTGCCCAAGCGATTCATGCGGCTGCTCGTGCTCTCCAGACCAAGAATGAGGCTGCCCTTAAGTTGTTCCTTCCCCTTGCGCAGCTCCTCCTCGGTCATCCCATTGGTCGCCACATCATGCAGCATTTCCGTGGTCAGTTGAAGTACTTCCTTCGTCTGCTTGGGAGCTGTACCCGCATAAATGGTAAACATGCCATTGTCGGCGTGGGAACTGTGGTAGGAATATACCGAATACGCCAATCCACGCTTTTCCCTGATCTCCTGGAACAGCCGTGAACTCATGCCGCCACCTATAGCATTATTAAGCAGCACCATCGCGTACTGAAGCTCGTCGCCGATGGAGCAGCCTGGAAACGACAGGCAGATATGATTTTGCTCTGTTTTTTTCTTGCGGAATTGCACGCCGTCCAGAAAAGCAGGCACAGCCAGCGGCTCGGCAGTTCCATGGTTTGTAAAGCCGCCGAAATGGCGCTCCAACAGCTCGATCACTTCATCATTGATGTTGCCTGCAAGGGCAATCACCGTATTCTCAATCGTATAGTGTGTGTCCATGTAGGATTTAAGCGCCTGTGAATCCATCGATTCAAGCCGTTCCTTCGTGCCGAGAATCGGATAGGCGAGCGGATGATCCCCATAAACGGATAACGACATCAGATCATGAACCAAGTCATCGGGCGTATCCTCATACATCGCGATTTCTTCCAAAATCACATTTTTCTCTTTCGCCAGCTCACCCGCATCCAGCTTCGAGTTGAAGAACATGTCGGACAATACATCAACCGCAATCGGAAAATGCTCATCCAGCACCTTGGCGTAATAACAAGTGTATTCCTTGGAAGTGAAGGCATTAACGTTGCCGCCTATAGCATCAAATTCCTCTGCGATAGCACGGGCGTCAAAACGCTCCGTCCCTTTGAACATCATATGCTCTATAAAATGCGTAATCCCGTTGATCTCAAGCGATTCATTGCGGGATCCAGTCTTTACCCAAATGCCGAATGAAACCGAGCGACTCGTCGGGATTTGCTCCATTACCACTCTCAGGCCGTTAGACAATTGTATTTTTTTCACGATAGGGCCCCCTAACTGTTCCATCCAGGTTCACTTTAGCTGATCAACAGCCTCATGCCATCCATCATTCTATCAAACTTTACCATCCGGCTCAACTTCCCTTAGGCATGATTCGTTCAGGGGAAAGCGTCTGACTGACCGTCCCAATCTCCAGCCCTTTGGCCCTTATTCCGTCAATCATTCCTTTTAACGCTTGTGACGAGGAATCCGTAGGGTGCATCAGAATCAGGAAGCCCGGCTCCACCTTCGTGGATATCTTTTGAACGACCGCTTCCGGTGCAGGATGCTTCCAATCGATCGTATCGAGTGTCCACAGTACTGTTTTTAGCCCCCGTGCATGGGCGATGGATACAGTCTGCTGATTAAAGTCGCCGGAAGGCGGGGCAAACCATTTGTTCTCCACACCCAAACTTTCTTTCAGCAGATCCTGTGTTTTCGCGATTTCCATCTCTGCCCGCTCCCTGCTGAGACGACTCATGTTAGGATGCGTATACGCATGATTTTCCACCTCATGACCTCTCTTCAAAATTTCGCCGGCCAGCTCCGGGTTCTTCTTCAGCCAGCTCCCATCCAGAAAAAAGGTCGTCTTCACGTTTTCCTTATCCAGCGTATTCAGCATCGGCACCAGGAATTCATTCCCCCACGCCACATTAATCATGAGCGACACCATCGGCTTATTCGGGTTCCCTCGATAGATCGGCTGTTCACCCAGATCATTAAGAGTTACTTTAGCCGGTATTTGCCGGTAAACGTAAGGTATGGCCTCCCCGGGTTTTCGCTTTTTGGAAGATGCCGCTTTATATGTAGCTTCTACGTCAATCTCGATCCCGTTATAACCGGGAACCGCTTTCCATACCGAGTCAACCCTTGCATCAACGGGCTCGATTCGTGATTTCGCTGATGCGGCTTCAATCTGATTCAATAGATCCAGATCCACTGCCGTCTGTGTTCCATTTACGAAGTGCGCTTCCGGTTTCACCTGCAGCCCCGACACATATTCCCAAGCCCCGCTGAACACAGCGACAGCCGACACCATCGCGGCACCGGTTAGCAGCACGGCCATTTTTTTACCATTCATGGGCAATCCACCCTCCCCTTGAGAAGCTTTGTCCCATTTTATGAGAGGATAGGCGGAATTATGTGCTGCTAGAAACGACACCGCATATTCAAGGCAGGATACGCCTGCGTATCTATTCATAAAACAACCCCACAACGTGGGGCATATGCTGCGAAGCTTATCTAATATAGGTACGGGACCGAGAGAAACCGTGTTTCTTATGATCAAAAAAGAGCCAGAATGATAGGTTCTGCCTCTTTTTTCTTCATCCATATCCTGTTCACAAACCAACAAGCGCGAAAGCTTAAGAGCCGCTCTTGCTCGCTTCTGTAGTTAAAACCGCTTTGCGAGACAGGTTAATCCGTCCCTGCTGGTCGATTTCGGTAACCTTCACCGTAATGACATCACCAATCGCAACCACGTCCTCCACCTTCGCTACGCGCTCTGTAGAGAGCTGCGAGATGTGAACAAGCCCGTCTTTGTTCGGCAGAATTTCAACAAAAGCACCGAATTTCTCGATCCGTTTTACCGTACCTGTGTAAATTTCACCTACAGCTACTTCACGCACAATGCCTTCGATAATCGAAAGTGCTTTTTTGTTCATCTCATCATTGGCAGAAGCGATAAACACACGACCGTCTTGCTCGATATCGATCTTCACGCCGGTTTCCTCAATGATTTTGTTGATGATTTTGCCGCCAGCACCGATTACATCGCGAATTTTGTCCGGATTGATCTGCATGGTAATAATTTTAGGCGCATATTGGGACAAGCTCGTTCTTGGCTGCTGAATGGCTTCTGCCATTTTCCCAAGAATGTGCATGCGTCCTTCTTTTGCCTGCTGCAGAGCTTCCTGCAAAATCGCACGGTCGATTCCATCGATTTTGATATCCATTTGAATGGCGGTAACCCCTTCCGGCGTACCTGCAACTTTAAAGTCCATATCGCCAAGATGGTCTTCCATGCCTTGAATATCCGTTAGAATGGAGACATGATCCCCGTCCTTGATCAAGCCCATCGCTACGCCGGCTACAGGAGCTTTGATGGGTACCCCTGCATCCATCATAGCCAGTGTGCTTGCGCATATGCTGGCTTGGGAAGTCGAACCGTTCGATTCAATAACTTCTGACACCAGGCGAATCGTGTACGGGAACTCAACTTCGTTCGGAATGACTTTGGACAAGGCACGCTCGCCGAGCGCTCCATGCCCGATTTCACGACGGCCTGGAGCACGAAGTGGACGAGCTTCCCCTACGCTGAATGGCGGGAAGTTGTAGTGATGCATGAAACGCTTAGTCTCTTCCAGATCGATACCATCGAGAATCTGCACATCGCCAAGGGCACCTAGAGTACATACGCTGAGGGCCTGGGTTTGTCCACGCGTAAACAGACCGGAACCATGCGTTCTAGGAAGCAGGCTAGTATCACAATCGATAGGACGGATCTCAGACAGACCACGGCCATCCGGACGAACCTTGTCATGCGTAATCAGACGTCGGACTTCTTCCTTCACGATATCGTGAAGCACCTCTTTAACATCCTTCAACAATTCAGGAGTCTCGATATACTTCTCTTCAAACACGGTATACGCTTCTTCGTTGATGGCGTCAATTGCATCCTGGCGGGCATGTTTCTCCTCGATGCGAACGGCTTCAACCAGACGAGCTGCGGCGAAATCACGCACTTCACGATTCACCGTTTCATTGACAGCATGGAGCTTAACTGCCATTTTCTCTTTACCGCAAGCAGCCACGAGCTCTTCGATCTTAGCTACGATTTTCTTGATTTCCTCATGTCCGAACATGATGGCTTCCAGCATGACTTCCTCAGGAACTTCGTTCGCTTCAGCTTCAACCATCATGATGGCGTCTTTAGTACCTGATACAACTAGATAGATATCACTTGCTTCCTGCTGTGCAATATCCGGATTCACGACAAAATTGCCATCCACACGACCTACGGCTACGCCGCCAATCGGACCGTTGAAAGGCACATCCGAGATACTCAGAGCTGCGGAAGTACCGATCATAGCCGCGATTTCCGGCTCACAATCCTGATCCACACTCATAACCAGGTTCAGAACCTGAACATCATTACGGAATCCTTCCGGGAACAGCGGACGAATCGGACGGTCTGTCAGACGGCTGGCAAGAATCGCTTTCTCGCTCGGTCTGCCTTCCCGTTTAATAAATCCACCCGGAATTTTACCGACTGCGTACAATCTCTCCTCGTAGTTGACCGTTAATGGAAAGAAATCCAAATCCTTCGGTTCACTGGAAGCTGTCACTGTACACAGGACTGCTGTTTCGCCGTAACGAACCATAACAGCCGCATTTGCCTGCTTCGCAAGGCGCCCTGTTTCGAACACGAGGGGTCTTCCGCCAAGCTGCATTTCAACACGTGTTTCCATATATTCCCTCCTCATGGGGATAAATTTTTTGAAATCTTCTAACATCAATGTTTTTTTGCAAAACGCTGTCCACATTTCCAAACCAGAGCCATCCATCGGTCCAACATCACTAACCTATGTACAGGAACAACCCGAACCGTATAGAACATTCTCCGCATAGACCATCCCTGGTTATAACCGTCAAACGAAACTCAAGCGAACAGACACGCCTACAATCTAAAAAAAGAATATATATTAAGATAACCCCACAAAGTGGAGTTTAGGCTATGAAGCGTACGCAGTACTTTGTGGGGGAGCACGAAAACAGTAAATTGTACAATACTTAGAAAAGAGCCCGGCTGCGCCGCTGTCGTTCCAAGAAGGACAGTGGACAACCAGGCTGTTTTCGGCACATCTTATGGATGATTAGCGACGCAATCCAAGCTTCTCGATCAAAGCACTGTAACGTTTAACATCCTTGTTTTTCAAGTATGCAAGCAACTTACGGCGTTGGCCGACCATTTTCAACAATCCACGACGGGAATGATGATCCTTCTTGTGCGTACGCAAGTGGTCAGTCAAGTTCGTAATGTTTTCCGTTAGGATAGCGATTTGCACTTCTGGGGATCCTGTATCGGACTCATGAGTTTTGTGCTCGTCAATCAGTTGTTGTTTACGTTCTTGAGTCAATGCCATCCTGTTCACCTCCCTCATTATAATCGCCATTGACCCAGGTACCGACGGTGAGATCGAACATCCAAGCCAAGGTTAATATTGCCCACACTCCGGGCAACCTCTAAGAGTATAGCATACTTTACCTGAAAAAGAAAATCAGTTCAGTACAATTTGTCCCAAATCGTTTATTCGCTGACATTCAATATTCTTCGGGCTTCAACCGCATCCCTCTGAATCCATTCTACAAGCTCTTGAACCGATTCGAATTTATGCTCCTTGCGGATATATTGAACAATGTCCACCGTCATGATTTGATCATATAGATCCCCTTCAAAATCAAACAGATGCACCTCAAAGATGGGCTCCGTGATTCCTTCATGGAAGGTTGGCTTCACACCGATGTTCATCACGCCCGGAATCCAGTTGTCATGCTTATTGGTCCGCGCCCGGACTGCGTAAACGCCTAACGCCGGTACAACGTAAGGATCCGTCAATTCCAGGTTAGCAGTTGGAAAACCGATCTTTCTTCCCCGCTTTTCCCCATGAATGACACTGCCCCGGATCCGGTAATTCCGTCCGAACCAACGGTTAGCATCCGACAGCTGTCCCGTTTTCAGTGCGATCCGAATAGATGAACTTCCGACCTTCTCCCCATCGACCAAAAATGGCGGAACCGTAACGACAGTCATTCTGCCTTCACCAAGCTCCTGAAGTTTGACTGCGTCGCCAGCGCCTTTATGACCAAAACGGAAATCAAATCCGACAACCGCCGTTTGAAGATTTAAGGGCAATAACATCTCTTCAACAAAGGTTTCCGGACTCACTTGGGAAAATTCTTTATTGAACTCAACAATGTACAGAATATCAATGCCCATCTCTTCAAGCAGCTGCTGCTTATCGGGCTGGGGCGTAAGATACCCCTCGTAGCTCCCCTTACCAATCACGTCTTTTGGATGAGGGTAAAAGGTAATGAGTGCAGCTGGTACTCCATTGTCCCGCGCAATATTCACAGCGGTTGAAAGCACGCTGGCATGCCCCAGATGAAGACCGTCAAACTGACCAATTGCGGCAACCTTCGGCTCGGCTGCTTCATGCGCTATTTCAGCAGATACAGGATAAGATAAAGAAACAATTCTCATGATTTCTCACCTCCACTCACTAAATCCAGTCATACTTAGGAAAATACTTTCACCGGAACGATAGCCCCTGTTTCCTCCTGGCGCTTATAGATTCCCAGAAAGTTTCCCTTTATATCGTACAAGCGAATAGGCTCCGAACTGTCGACAGCCGGCTCCACCGCTCTCGAAGACAATCGTTGTCCCTGCAATGCAGCTTCCGTTTTCTCTTCAGACACGGTATGCTCCGGCAGATTGTGAATCGCTTGGTCCACGGGAATAAGCCTCGTATGCAGCGTTCCTTCCTTCATGAACTGCTCAATCTGCTCCAGAGTCAAGCACTGCTGCTCCGTGATTCCTGCCGATACCGTACGTTCCAGCTTGACCATGACCGAAGGCAGGCCGAGCTTTCGTCCAATATCTACGCAAAGCGTACGGATGTATGTACCTTTGGAGCACAGCACTCGAAATGAAATGTCCGTGTACTCGCCCTCAGCATCAAAATCCGTCATTTCGATTTCATGAATCGTTATGGTACGACTCTTGCGTTCCACGGTCTTTCCTTCTCTGGCAAGTTCGTATAACCGTTTGCCATTGATCTTGACAGCCGAATACATAGGGGGGACTTGAGAGATCGGGCCCATAAAAGATTGCAGCGCTTCAATGGCTTCATTCTTCGTTACATGAACTTCATCTGCCGTTTCTGTCACACTGCCGGTAATATCCTCTGTGTCCGTCGAATATCCCAGCCGGAGAACCGCATGGTACTCCTTAGGCAGTTCCTGCAAGTATTCCACAACCCGTGTTGCTCTGCCAAGACATAACGGAAGCACCCCCGTTACTTCGGGGTCCAGCGTACCTGTATGTCCAATCCGCTTCATCCGGAGGATTCCCCGGACTTTGGCTACCACATCATGAGATGTCCAGCCTGCGGGTTTATGAACGGCCAAAATGCCTTCTAATTGCGTCATAACTTTAATTTCACCTGCTCTACCACTCTTGGAATGATGTCATGAAGTTCGCCCTCGACGCTGCAGCCTGCTGCCCGTACGTGGCCGCCTCCGCCGAAAACCTGCGCCAATGCAGCTACATCAACTTTTCCGGCTGAACGCAAGCTTACCTTGACCACTCCGGACTTCAGAGATTTAAACAGGATTCCAACTTCGACTCCCTGAATGTTTCGGGGATAATTGACGATGCCCTCAAGGTCTTCGCTGACAGCACCGCATATTTCCATATGCTCAGGGGTTACGTTTACCCATGCTATTTTGCCATCATCCGATAAACTTAACGTATTTAACGCCTGAACCAAAACCTTCATCTGCGGAAGCGTCATTTCTTCCAATAAAGTTTCCGCAATTTCCGGTCCATTCACCCCATAGGACAACAGATCAGACGCAATACTCATTACCTTGGGCGATGTATTGGAATAACGGAACCCGCCTGTATCCGTCAACAAACCCGTATAAATGGCCGTTGCAATCTCGGCATCCCAATTCACATCAAACAAATTCAGCAGATCATACAGGATTTCCGCGGTTGCAGCAGCCTCTGGCACCACAAGGTTGATTGCCCCATACCGATCATTGGTTGGATGATGGTCGATATTTACGATGCTTGCATGATCCGCAAATACCTTTTGAGTATAGCCTACTCTAGCAAAATCCGCACAGTCCACACAAATGACATGCGAGAATGTTCTTCCTGGCTGTTGTTCGGACAGATTCAGGATGTCTTCCGCGTGCCACAGGGCTCTCATGCGCTTCGGAATGGGTCCCTCGTTGATCATGGTGAATTTCTTGCCCAGACATGAGAGAAGCCAGCCCACCGCAAGGGTGGAACTGACTGCATCTCCGTCGGGCTGAACATGCGACACAACCAAATAATCATCGTGCTCCAGCAGGTATGACTTCACCTGCTGCAGCTCTTGTTCATAGGTCTGCATTCGCCCTCTCCTTTATAAAAACCACGTGTATCGACGAACTTTCCATAAACCAGACCGCGATTAGTGATCGTAAATCAAATCACTCTATTTCTCTTCACGATCAACAATTTCGGTAAGCAGCTTCTCAATGTGGCTGCCATACGCGATGGAATCATCGAACTTGAAGATCAGCTCTGGCACATGCCGGAGACGAATTCGCTTGCCTAGCTCTGAACGGAGAAAGCCGCTTGCCTTCTCCAGACCTTTCAAGGAAGCTGCCTTCTGTTCATCGTCGCCGAGTACGCTCAGGTAGATCTTCGCTTGAGACAGGTCATTTGTTACATCAACACCGGTCACTGTGATAAAACCGATTCTTGGGTCTTTCATTTCCGTTTGGATCAGTTGGCTGAGCTCTTTTTTAATCTGCTCGCCTACGCGCCCAGTTCTGATTTTTGCCATCTCTGATCACCTCATTCGTTAGCGCTCTACCGTCTCCATGATGAAGGCTTCGATGATGTCCCCTTCTTTGACGTCGCTATAGCTTACCAAGGTAATACCACACTCATAACCCTGTGCCACTTCTTTAGCGTCATCTTTAAAACGCTTGAGGGAATCGATCTTGCCTTCATGAACGACAATACCGTCACGGATCAAGCGAGCTTCTGCATTACGTGCAATTTTACCGGATGTCACCATACATCCAGCAATCGTACCCACTTTACTCACTTTAAAGGTGCTGCGGACTTCCGCATGACCGATCACGGTTTCTTTGTACTCCGGATCGAGCATCCCCTTCATAGCTTGCTCAATTTCCTCGATTACATTATATATTACACGGTGCAGACGAATATCAACCTTCTCCTGCTCTGCGGTTTGCTTCGCTTGAACGTCCGGACGAACGTTGAAGCCGATAACAATCGCGTTGGAGGCAGCTGCCAAAATAATATCGGATTCCGTGATCGCACCGGCACCGCTGTGGAGGATTTTGACGCGAACGCCTTCCACTTCGATTTTGTTCAAGGAACCTTTCAGTGCCTCAACAGAGCCTTGTACGTCACCTTTGATGATCACGTTAAGATCTTTGATCTCGCCGTCTTTAATGTGCTGGAATAGATCATCCAGCGTAACGCGGGTGTTCGTGTTCAGCTCGGATTGACGATGGGTAATCGAACGTTTATCAGCGATGTTACGAGCTTTACGCTCATCTTCAAACACCATAAACGGATCGCCGGCACCCGGAACTTCAGTCAAACCGGTAATTTCAACCGGCGTTGAAGGACCCGCTTCTTTTAAGCGACGGCCTTTGTCATTAACCATTGCACGAATACGTCCGAAGCAGTTGCCCGCTACAAACGCGTCTCCCACTTTAAGCGTACCATGCTGAACGAGAATACGTGCTACCGGGCCTCTGCCTTTATCCAGCTCAGCTTCAATAACGGTACCGCGCGCACGCTTGTCAGGATTTGCTTTGTATTCATTGACTTCCGCTACCAGAAGGATCATTTCAAGCAAGTCTTCCATACCCATGCGCTGTTTCGCCGAGACGTTAACAAAGATGGTATCTCCGCCCCACTCTTCAGGCACTAACTCATATTCCGTCAGCTCTTGTTTCACTTTATCCGGGTTGGCATCCGGCTTATCAATTTTGTTCACGGCAACGATGATTGGCAGTCCCGCTGCTTTCGCATGGTTAATAGCTTCCACCGTTTGAGGCATTACGCCGTCGTCCGCTGCCACCACAATAATGGTCATATCCGTTACTTGCGCACCACGAGCACGCATAGCTGTAAAGGCTTCGTGACCCGGTGTATCCAGGAACGTAATCTTCTTGTTGTTAATTTCAACTTGATAAGCACCGATATGCTGGGTAATGCCGCCAGCTTCGCCACCCGTTACGTTAGTTGAGCGAATTGCATCAAGCAGCGTTGTTTTACCGTGATCGACGTGACCCATGATCGTAACGACCGGTGGACGCTCTTTCAATTCTTCAGGAGTATCATTTTCTTCAACGGTCTCAAAACGATCTTCCTCAACCGGAATTTTCACTTCGACTTCAACACCAAACTCCCCAGCAAGCAGCAGAATGGTATCGATATCCAGCTCCTGGTTGATGGTGGCCATCACGCCGAGGAAAATCAGCTTCTTGATGACTTCGGAAGCGTCCTTATGAAGCAGCTTCGCCGTTTCACCGACGGTCATGTTGCCACGGACGATAATTTTCTTCGGCGTGTTGTCGATTTTCTCACGAGGCGGCTGCTGATTATACTGATTCCGGCCACGGTTGTTCTTCCCACCGCGATTGTTGCCACGGAATCCTCCCTGACGATTGTTGTCATCAAATCGCTTGGAATCTTGACGGTTGTTATTGTTGTTGTTGTTGGTTCTGGAACCGCGGTTCTGGCTGTTATTGCTATTGTTGTTGGAGCTGGAAAAACCGCCACCGGTTCCACCCGGTTTGCTCTGTGGACGTGCTCCGCCTTGGTTGTTGCTTCCCTGCGGACGCGATCCAGTCTGATTACTGCCTTGCGGACGTGCACCCCCTTGACCTCCGCCCTGTGGACGTGAACCGGTCTGTGTGCTGCCTGCCGGTCTGGATGCTTGGCTACGATTGTTTTGCTGGACTCCTTGAGTGGAGCCAGACTGACTTCTTCGGGTATCCTGTCCTCCTTGGGGACGCTGGGAACCTGAAGCACTCTGGTTGTTTTGATTAGTTCTACTATTCATACCTACCTGCTTTTCCTGTTGTTTTTTGGGCTGGCTTTGACCTTGTTGTCCTGGTGCTCGCTGTCCTGAATTACGCATACCGTCCTGCCCATTACGGCTGCCTTCGGTACTTACATTAGAGGTGGCACCCTCTGATTTAATATTGGATACCGCTGCAGCCGGACTGGCTCCGGAAACCGAAGGTTTACGGTTCTCGTTTCGGGAAGATTCTGAACTATCCCGCTTGGCAGCAGCGTTGGATTTGATATCTTTGAAGAATTGTTCAACCTTGGACACCGTATCGTTCTCCATTACGCTCATATGATTATTGACCGGAATGTTTAAACGCTTAAGTATCGTAATAATTTCTTTACTGCTCATGTTTAACGATTTAGCATATTCGTACACTCGAAGTTTATTGTCTTTGTTTTCTTGTTTACTCAATATACTCCACCTCCGACATTGTCTCCATTTTCTTGGAGATCATTTCTGCGAATCCTTGATCCGTAACTGCCAGCACAACCCGCTCGGGTTTACCTACACTTGTGCCCAGACTTTCCCGGTCAAATCCGATTACCAGAGGGATTTTATAAGAACCGCATTTATCGCGGAACTTCTTTTTTGTATTATCTGAGGCGTCACCCGCCAGAATAACCAATTTTGCTTCAGAAGACCGGATGCCTTTGAGCACGATCTCATCTCCGGTAACCACCTTACCTGCCCTCATGGCCAGGCCGAGCTGAGAAAGCGCCCTATTCATCATCGGCAGCACTCTCTTTTGCAGCCAGGAATTCATCTTCAACCTTGATAAAATCCTGTGCCAACTGTTCATAGATCTCAGGTTTCACATGCTGTTTCAACGCTCGATCTAACGACTTATTTTTGTGTGCCAGCTTGAAGCAGGAAACTTTACCGCATAAATAAGCTCCCCGTCCCGACTTTTTGCCGGTGAGATCGATCAGGACGGCATCCTCAGGTGTCCTTACAATCCGGATAAGCTCTTTCTTCGGCATCATTTCCTGGCACGCTACACATTTGCGCAGTGGTATCTTTCTCTGTTTCAAGACGACAACCCCCCGTCACTTGGAATTAATCGACAGAGACGGAATCCTGGTGCATTTCACCAGATTGGGATTTCGGTCTGCCAAATTCCTGTTCCGCCTGACTTTCGCTCTTAATGTCAATCTTCCAGCCTGTCAGTTTCGCCGCAAGACGAGCATTCTGACCTTTGATTCCAATTGCAAGCGAAAGCTGATAATCCGGAACGATTACGCGTGCCATCTTCTCATCTTCAAATACCTGGACTTCAAGTACTTTGGATGGGCTGAGTGCATTGGCCACGTACTCTTCAACTTCTTCGGAATAGCGTACGATGTCAATTTTTTCGCCGCGAAGCTCATTAACAATCGTCTGTACGCGCATACCTTTCGGTCCTACGCATGAGCCTACCGGATCGACTTCGTCGTTACGGGAATACACCGCAATTTTGGATCGGAATCCAGCTTCACGTGCAACCGAGCGAATTTCAACCACGCCATCAAAGATTTCAGGCACTTCAAGCTCAAACAGGCGCTTCAACAGACCTGGATGCGTACGGGACAGCATAATCTGCGGACCCTTCGTTGTGTTCTCAACCTTGGTAATGTACGCCTTGATCCGGTCGCCATGCTTAAACTTCTCGTTCGGCATGAGCTCGGTCAGCGGCAGCGCAGCTTCAATCTTGCCAAGATCAATGTAGATGTTGCGCAGATCCTGACGCTGCAGCGTACCGGTTACAATGTCGTCTTCCTTGTCAATAAAAGCGCTGTAGATCAGGCCGCGTTCGGCTTCTCTAATGCGCTGGGTGACAACTTGCTTTGCCGTTTGAGCTGCGATCCGTCCGAAATCGCGAGGCGTAACCTCGATTTCCGCTATATCTTCAATCTGAAAATGCGGATTGATTTCCCGGGCTGCATGCAGTGAAATTTCTGTCCGCGGATCCAGAACCTCGTCCACAATCAGCTTCCGTGCAAACACCTTGATGACGCCCGTGTTACGATTCATGTCAACGCGGACATTCTGTGCTGTGTTGAAATTGCGTTTGTAACTTGAGATCAGTGCCGCTTCAATGGCTTCAAACAGCACATCTTTGCTGATGCCCTTTTCTCTCTCCAACTCGTTCATCGCTTCAATAAAATCCATACTCATTGAAAATCGGTTCCCCCTTTCAAAACTTCCGTTTAAAAAATGATGGCCAATCTGGCACTGGCTACTTTTGCATATGGAATGACGTACTGCTTCTTGACGGTTTGAATTACAAGCTCCTCGTTATCAAAGGATTCCAGTTTGCCTTCAAACTCTTTCAATCCGTTAATCGGCTCGTATACGGTAACAAACACGTTCTTGCCAACAGACTTCGCAACATCCTCTTTCTTCTTCAGAGGACGTTCCGCGCCAGGAGAAGAGACTTCAAGAAAATAAGCTGTCGGAATCGGATCGTTCTCGTCCAGCTTCTGGCTCAAGTATTCACTGATCAAACCGCAATCGTCAATGTCAATGCCGCCGTCTTTGTCAACAAACACGCGCAGGAACCAGTTGCTTCCTTCCTTAACGTATTCCACATCTACCAGTTCAAAGCCGTGTTCATTCAAATACGGCTGCACCATTTCTTCCACAGTCGTTTTAATCTTTGATGTGCTCAAAGAACATAACCTCCAACTTCATTTCCTATATACCAAAGAGTAAAGAGTGGGTTGCCCCACTCTTTACACAACGGTTTTATCTCCATGATTACCAAAAAAATTATAACATAGTCTGGTAATAGTGACAAGTATGACTCCTTGACTGTCAAGGCGTCATGGCAATTAAAGAATGACAAGAATTAGAACAATGATAACTGATTACTCTCCGGCAGACCACGGAAGCAGCCCATCTGGGTTAACAGCTCCACCGCGGTTTTACTCGCCTTCGATTTTTGCTGGAAATCCTCAATGGAGAGGAACTCGCCGAATTCCCTCGCGGCGGCAATGTTGCGGGCCGCGTTATCCCCGATCCCCTGCAAGGCCGAGAATGGCGGAATGAGTGAATTTCCATCCACCTTGAATCTTAGCGCATCCGACTGATAGAGGTCGATATTCTTAAAGCTGAATCCCCTTGCGGTCATTTCCAGCGCCATCTCCAAAATCGGCAGCATTCCTTTTTCCTTCGGACTCGCTCCAAAACCCAGCTGCTCGATCTCTTCAATGCGCCGGTATATCGCTTCATAGCCCTGACAGCATAATTCAATGTCAAAATCCTCGGCACGTACCGAGAAGTACGTTGCGTAATATTCAATCGGATAATACAGCTTGAAGTAAGCCGTTCGCACCGCTGAAATAACATATGCGGCGGCGTGGGCTTTGGGGAACATGTACTGGATTTTGAGACAGGAATCAATGTACCACTGCGGCACTTTGCATCTCTTCATCTCGTCGATCCATTCCTGCGACAGCCCCCGGCCTTTACGCACGCTTTCCGTGATCTTAAATGCGAGGCTTGCGTCCATACCGGCCTTATAGATCAGAAATAACATGATATCGTCACGACAGCCGATTACGGTTTTGATGTTGCATGTGCCATTCTTGATTAACTCCTGGGCATTGCCAAGCCAAACGCCGGTCCCGTGGGACAGGCCCGAAATTTGCAATAAGTCGGCAAAACTCGATGGCTGGGATTCAACCAGCATCTGGCGAACGAATTTTGTCCCCATCTCCGGAACACCGAATGTAGCCACAGGCGAGCGTATTTGCTCTGGCCTTACACCCAGGGATTCCGTGGAGTTGAACATACTCATGACCTTCGGATCATTCATCGGAATGGTGGTTGGATCCACCCCGGTCAAATCCTGAAGCATTCTCATCATGGTCGGATCATCGTGACCGAGTATATCCAGCTTGAGAAGATTCGCCTCAAAGGCATGATAGTCAAAATGCGTTGTTTTCCACTCGGCGTTGACGTCATCCGCCGGAAACTGCACAGGCGTTATCTCTTCCACCTCGATATAATCCGGTACAACAACAATCCCGCCGGGATGCTGACCCGTGCTCCGCTTAACGCCGGTACAGCCTGACGCAAGCCGGTTCAATTCCGCACCGCGCCAGCGCTTGTTGTTGTGCTCCTCATACTTCTTGGCAAAACCAAAAGCCGTCTTTTCTGCCACGGTACCGATGGTGCCGGCACGGAATACATTCTTCTCACCAAACATCTCCTTGGTGAAATTATGGGCAAGCGGCTGATATTCACCGGAGAAGTTCAAGTCAATATCGGGAACCTTGTCCCCTTTGAAACCGAGGAACGTTTCGAAAGGTATATCCTGTCCCTCGCCTTTCATCATGTTTCCGCACTCCGGACATGCTTTGTCGGGCAAATCGAAACCGCTCGGCACGCTGCCGTCCAGGAACCATTCACTATGCTTGCAATCACTATTGATGCAAATATAATGAGCGGGGAGCGGGTTAACCTCGGATATGCCAAGGAATGTGGCAACAACGGAAGAGCCTACCGATCCCCGCGAGCCTACCAAATAGCCGTCCCGGTTCGATTTCTTAACCAGTTTCTCGGAAATCAGATAGTTCGCTGAGAAACCGTATTTGATAATCGGCTCCAGTTCTTTCTCCAGCCGCGCGACCACGACTTCAGGCAAGTTCTCCCCATAGATCGACTTGGCCGTATCGTAGCAAGTGTTACGGATCTCTTCATCCGCACCCTCAAGGATTGGAGTAAACAGTTTATCCGGGAATAACTCTAATTCTTCAAAGCGGTCCGCGAGCTCGTTTGTGTTAGTCACAACAACCTCATAACATTTGCTCTGACCCAAGAACTCGAATTCCTCCAGCATCTCTTCCGTGGTCCGGAAATGGGCATCCGGCTTGCGCAAATCCTTGAGCGGGCTGAAACCGGTAATGCCATGAATGGTAATATCCCGAAACAGCTTGTCCCGTGGTTCGAGATAATGCACATTCCCTGTAGCAATGACCGGCTTGTTCAGCTTCTCCCCGATGCGTACGATTTTGGAAATCGCCGTTTTAATCTCTTCGGGGCTGCCGACCAGTCCCTTATCCACGAGGTGCATGTACATCGTCAAAGGCTGAATCTCCAGAACATCGTAGAAATCTGCGATTTCTTCGGCCTCCTCCTCCGTCTTGTTCAGCACCGTTTCGAAGAACTCTCCCTTTTCACAGCCGGACAGCACGAGCAACCCATCCCGCATCTCTTGAAGTTTGGATTTAGGGATGCAGGGCACGCGCTTGAAATATTGGGTATGGGACATGGAGACCAGCTTGTACAGGTTTTTCTTGCCAGTCATGTTCAGTGCATAAATACCGCAGTGGAATGGACGCGTGTTGGACAGATCTGTCCCAACATAATCGTTAAGGCGGTCCAGCATTTTGACGCCTTTTGTTTTTTCCACATCGCCAAGCAGTCCGTTCAGAATCCCTGCCAGCGCAACGGTATCATCAATCGCACGGTGATGGCTCTCCAGTAGAACCTTATACTTGTCAGCCATGGTGTTAAGACGGTGATTCTTGAGTCCCGGATGCACAAGACGGGCCAGCTCCAGCGTATCCAGATACGGATTGTCCAGGGTATCCATGCCTGCATTCTTCAATGCAGCCTGAATGAAGCCCATATCAAATCGCGCATTATGCGCCACGAGCACGGCATCGCCTACGAAATCCACAAACTCTTTGAGCACCGGCTCCAGCTCGGGGGCATTCTTAACCATATCGTCATTGATGTTGGTCAATTGCTGGATGTGATACGGAATTCTCTCGTGCGGGTTCACAAAGGTAGCGTACCGGTCAATCTCTTTACCTTCGTTCATTTTAACGGCTGCAAGCTCGATGATTTTATTTGCGGTGATGGACAAACCAGTAGTCTCAATATCAAACACCACATAAGTCGCACTGCTGAGTTCAATCGGCTGTGCCTGTTCCACGATGTTGACGGCATCATTCACGACATTGGCCTCGATGCCGTACATCATTTTGATCCCGTGTTTCTTGGCATTCTTGGCTGCATCGGGATAACACTGTACACCGCCATGATCACTTACGGCAATGGCTTTATGGCCCCAACTGGCTGCTGTCTTGATATACCGGTCGATCGGCGTGACGGCATCCATGGTGCTCATTGTGGTGTGAAGGTGGAATTCCACCCGCTTCTCGGGTGCATTATCCTTCCGGCTCGGGGGAGAAGGCACCTCTCCCAGGTCCGACGGAATCATAACAAGTTCCGGTACCTGCATGAAGCGGTCATATTCCACACGTCCGCGCGCCTTCACCCACTTGCCGTTTTCAAGCAGGCTCAATACCTTAAGTTCGTCCTTCGTCTTGCCAAACATTTTCATCTGCAAGGAATCGCTGAAATCTGTCAGATAGAATGTGAATAACGTACTGCCGTTGCGAAGCTCCTTACGATCCAATCCGAAGATGGTCCCCTGAATCGTAATTTTCTTCTCTTCGTCTTGGATATCCTGGAGCGGAACCGGCTGATCCTTGATATCATACCCGACCTGCAGCCGAACCGCGCCCTCTTCCTCATCCTCCGCATCCAGCTCAGCTTCCATGCTGCTCATGATCTGCTCGATGACCTCGCGCTCTTCCTCGCGCTTCTTCTGCTCGAACTCCTCATAAGCCGCCTGTCCATTATCTCCAACCTGCATTTTCACACGCAGCGTCAGATCAAAGTATTGTCCGAAGAAACGGGTAATGGCTGAATCGATCTGCTTCTTGCGGGCAAGCTCAAGTGACATGCCGTCCGACATGGAGAGAAGGACTTGTCCATCCTCCACCTCATGTTTGGCCCTTGTCATCCATCCATTCACCGAAGGGATTTCCCGATGGGCCCATTCCAAAAACAAACTCCAGTATTCTTGCACGATATCTGCTTCAGGAACGCTGCTCCCATACCGGAATACAAATTTGATCTTGGCGATATGGCTCATCTTCTCCTGAATCCTCAGACAGAATGTACGGTAGACCTCGGACGGAACCAAGGTGTCCTTAAGAACGGTTATTCTCCAGTCCTTGCTCGCCCGGCTTGTCTCTACTTGCTCAATCACGCCATCCAAAAAATAGGGTTCCACCAGATTGGCCGGAACTTCTCCCTGCTTCATCAGCAGTTCAAATCTCTTCCTTTTATCTTCTGTTGTGCCCATGGTTCCCTCCCCCTGCAATGCACAAAACTATAAAAATTCTTCTCCCAGCATACATTCTCAAAAAAACAGAATAAAGCCTCCGCCGGCAGCACCCATTCGTCCTGCTCCAATAAAGAGAGCGTCCGCCATACTGCCATCCGGAAGCTTACTCCAGATGATGAACTCCGGGACTTGACGAAGGCCCTGCCTTCGCCGAACCTATCCCGCTGAATTCATAATATCGATATACTAGTACGCTCTAGCGAACAAAACAGTATGCTTCGCAGCTTCACCACATACGAGGCACTTGGTTTTCTTCTCAGCCGGTTCAAAAGGAATATTTCGGCTTGTAGCACCGGTTTCTTGTTTCACCGTATCTTCACAAGCTTCCGATCCGCACCAACCTGCCAATGTAAAGCCGCGTTTCTCTTCCATGCTGTCTTTCATTTCATCCAGTGTCTCTACCGAATAGAAATGATCTTCACGGAACTGCTTCGCACGCTCAAACATTTCTTGGTGCACCTGCTCCAGCATGTTCTGCACTTCCTGCGTCAGGTTTGCCTGCTCTACTATTTTCTTCTCACCCGTAATGCGTGAGACCAGCACGCAGACACCATTCTCCATGTCACGCGGTCCAATCTCCAAACGTACCGGTACTCCGCGCATTTCATATTCATTAAATTTCCAGCCTGGACGCACATCCGGATTGTCATCAACCCGCACACGAATACCGGCGGACTTCAGTTCACGGAACAGCTCGTCCGTACGTCCTACAACAGCCTCTCTTGTCTTCGGAGGACCAATCGGGATCATGATCACTTGAGTCGGTGCGACTTTAGGAGGAAGCACCAAGCCCCGGTCATCTCCATGGACCATAATGAGGGAACCGATCAGACGTGTGCTGACACCCCAGGAAGTGGTATGTGCATATTCCAATGTATTTTCACGGTTCAAATATTGAATTTCAAAGGCTTGCGAGAAATTGGTGCCCATGTAGTGAGAGGTACCCGCTTGAACAGCCCGTCCGTCCTTCATCATCGCTTCGATGGAGAATGTATCAACGGCTCCTGCAAATTTCTCCGAAGGAGTCTTCTGCCCTTTAATGACCGGAATCGCAAGATAATCCTCCACAAACTGCTGGTAGATATCGAGAATTTGCATAGTTTCCCCTCTAGCTTCCACTTCCGTCTCGTGAGCGGTGTGGCCTTCCTGCCATAAAAACTCACTTGTACGCAGGAACGGCAATGTGCGTTTTTCCCAGCGTACCACGTTCGCCCACTGGTTAATCAGCACAGGGAGATCACGATAGGATTGAATCCATTTGGAGTACATATGCCCAAACATCGTCTCCGAAGTCGGACGGATAGCCAGACGTTCTTCAAGCTTCTCGCCAGCTGCTTCCGTTACCCAAGGCAGCTCAGGGTTAAAGCCTTCGACATGCTCCTTTTCCTTCTGGAAAAAGCTCTCGGGAATAAAAAGAGGGAAGTAGGCGTTCCGGTGTCCCGTTGCCTTAAAGCGACGGTCCAACTCTGCTTGAATATGCTCCCAAATTTCATAACCGTCCGGTTTGAAAACGATACATCCTCTGACTGGAGAATAATCCATCAAGTCGGCTTTTTTGATGACATCAATATACCAGCGCGAGAAATCCTCCCCTTGCGGCGTGATCTCTGTCACGAATTGTTTATCCTTCGATTCCTTAGACATATAAATCGTGTTCCTCCCATTAATAAAAACGCGTGGTCTTTCGCTCCTGATTCAGGGGCTTGACTTACGTTATTTTGGCAATATGTGTGAGCAAGCCGACATTGAAGTCAGCCTTGTTTAATTGTAAAAATATGTCCTGCACTAGGATTCTCCCCGAAATAGAAAAGGTACGGCTCTGATGCGGCTGGCGCACCGAGCCGTACCTGGGGTCTATCCGTTAATCAATCGTAGTATATCGTTATAGGTTACTGCAATCATGAGCAGGAACAGCATTGCAAACCCGACAAAGTGAACCATGCCTTCCCTGTTCGGATCAACAGGTTTACCCCGTAAAGCTTCGATGCCTAAGAATACAAGCCGGCTTCCATCCAGTGCCGGAATCGGCAGCAGGTTGAATATACCTAGATACAAGCTTAATATTGCCGCCCAGTAGGTCAGCTGTTCAATGCCCTGTTTTGCAATTTGGCCTGTGACCTCAAACGTTCGTACAGGACCGCCAAGGTCGTCCATCGAGAACTTCTGAATCAACTGCCTAAATCCTTGGAAGATGATATTGGTTGTGTCTACCATCGCTGTCCCGGAGCCGGTAATCGTCTCACCTAGACCGGCGGATCGAGTAGGAAGTTCAGGAACAATCCCGACCTTACCGCCTTCCTGTCCCTCCATCGTGCGAGGGGTTAATGTCAGATCGAAGGATTCCTCTCCCCGTCGTACCGTCCATTCCATCGGCTTGTCCTGGGAAGCCGCAATCAATTCGATCATCTTCTGATAATCGGCACCAATGGCGGTTCCGTTAATACTCTCGATGATGTCGCCTTCCTTGAGGTCGGCTTCGTCTGCAGGCATGCCTTTGGTGATCTCGCCAATCTGCACATAAGTTGGATTATCCACCGGAATTCCGGCCATTTGAATGTGCAGGGCAAAGAGGATGAAGGCCAGGATGAAGTTCATGACAGGGCCTGCAAATATCGCAAGCGCTCTTTGACCAACGGTCTTGCTGCCGAACTGACGGTCTCTTGGTGCGATCTGCGTCTCAACACCTTTGGCAACCGTCAGCGCCTGTGGATGGATTTCATATTGCTGGAATTCACCATCGACATCAAGCCTTACCGATAAACGATCGACCATATCCATGAACTGAACTTCACCGCGAATGACATTTTTACGGTTGTCGAGTTGATCCAGGTAAATCTTCTTCACTTGATTCTCTGCATTCAATCGAACCGCAATCGTCTGACCAGCCTGAATCTCGACAAGTTCCGGATCTTCTCCCGCCATGCGGGCATATCCCCCGAATGGAAGAAGACGAAGCGTGAACTGGGTTTCATGGCGTTTATATGAGAACAGCTTTGGACCAAATCCAATCGCGAACTCCCGAACCAATATTCCGGCACGCCGGGCAAAATAATAGTGCCCCCATTCGTGCACGGTAACAATAACAAAAAACATGAGCACCGTTAAAAAAACGACCCGAACCATTTCCAATTCTTTACATCCCCCTTTTCCTCTGAGAACGCAGTATGTCCCTTTAGATTATCATTATTCTCCTATCGTCCACAAGAGAATCACAAATCGTCAGCTTTTTTTCAAGGGAGATTTCAAAAACAGCTTCAATTCCTATAGTCGGGAAGCTAATTCACGTGCTAGCCGATCACTCTCTTCAATCGTCTCCAGTGCCGGCTCCGGTGTGTTGTCATGACCATGCAGCACTTCTTCTATAATCTCTTCGATCCGCAGAAAAGAGATTTCACTGCGCAGAAACCGGGCAACGGCGATTTCATTGGCTGCATTAAATACCGTTGGTGCTGTCCCACCCATTTTACCACATTCATAAGCAAGCCTTAAACAAGGAAAACGTTCAAGGTCCATTTCCCGGAAGTGAAGCTTGCCCGCCTCCGCCAGAGATAGCCTTGGAGCAGGCGAAGACCAACGTTCCGGATAGGTCAGCGCGTATTGAATCGGTACCCGCATATCCGGATTGCCAAGCTGTGCGATGATGCTGGAATCGCGGAATTCTACAAAGGAATGGATAATGCTCTCCGGATGAAGAAGAACGGAAATGTTGTCATAAGGAATCTGATAAAGCCAATGGGCTTCCATCACCTCTAACCCCTTGTTCACCATGGTGGCTGAATCTATCGTGATTTTCGCCCCCATAGACCAGTTGGGATGTTTAAGCGCGTCCTCCACTGTGACATGGACCAACTGCTCACGCGTATAATCCCGAAAAGAGCCTCCGGATGCCGTCAAGGTAATCCTTTCAATATCCTCCTGCCGTTCTCCATTCAAGCATTGGAAGATAGCGGAATGCTCACTGTCGATAGGCAGGAGTTTTACCCCTTTGGCCGCCGCACGAGCAGTAACCAGGTGACCTGCAGTCACGAGGGTTTCCTTATTGGCAAGTCCGATCGTTTTCCCCTCTTCAATCGCTGCAAGCGTAGAAGGGAGGCCCATGCTTCCAACAACGGCTGTAACGACCAACTCCGCGTCCGTCCCTGCCGCTATCTCTACCAGCCCTTCACGGCCGTAGTAGATTTCTGTTCCAGCGGGAAGCTCGTGTCTGATTTTGTCGGCAAGCTCTTTCGAAGCAACCGACACTTTTCGCGGAGCAAATTCCTTAACCTGCTGAAGCAGCAAATCCGAATTGCTTCCTGCAGCCAGACCCTCCACCTGAAATTCTTCCCGATGCATTCTCACCACGTCCAAGGTCTGCGTACCAATGGAACCGGTGGAGCCGAGTATGCTGATTTTCTTCATGCACATCTTTCCTTTCATCAGTAAGGCAGGAGACTCAATATATGTACGAACGGAAATACAACGATCCAACTGTCACATCGGTCCAGTATTCCTCCATGTCCGGGCAGCAATTTGCCTGAATCCTTGATGCCATACACCCGTTTATATGCGGATTGTACCAAATCTCCAAGCTGACCGATTACGGCGCAGGACAACCCGATTAGAATCGCTTGTCCAGCTGCCAAGAATCCGTCAGAGAAGAATGAAAAGAGCAAAGAAGTGAACACGGCGATGACAACTCCGCCTACCGCACCTTCAATGGTTTTGTTCGGACTGATGGAAGGCCATAATTTGTGGCGGCCCATTGCACGGCCGACAAAATAGGCTCCTGCATCACTTGCCCAGATGGAGGCCAACAGCAGGAAAGTCCAGAATATTCCATGACCGTCAGGAGCATGTCGCGATTCGGCAATGAAGGAAAAACCGATTCCGATATAAGCTGACGCCAAAAACAATAATGAGACCCGCTTAATATCAATCACATTTTTTGTGAACACTGTCGCCAGCAGAAACAAGAGCAGCAGGAGCCACAGAACATGCTCCCACGGGATCTGAAAATCCAACTTAAGCGGACCCCATGGGAATACAAACAACAGCACCCCCGCGTACCCTATCCATGCCGTTCCTCCGAACGGTGCCGTATTGGTCATGCGCAGAAACTCATAATAACCGATTAGTGCCATCGCCAGAATAAGAAGATGGTACCACAGACCGCCTATGAAACATAATCCTAAAAAGACCGCTCCCGCTATAATTCCGGTAATCAATCGCTGTTTCAAAACGTTCCATCCTCCATCGGCTACGACAGTCCACCGTAGCGTCTTGTTCTTTGTTGGTATTCGGCTATTGCCTCAACCAAGTGATCCTTGGTGAATTCCGGCCAATATGCGTCAGTAAACCATAACTCACTATACGCCAGCTGCCATAACATAAAATTGCTCAGACGCAGCTCGCCGCTTGTACGGATCAGTAAATCCGGATCCGGCAATTCGCCTGTGAGGAGCCGCCTGCCAATCAGTTCCTCTGTAATATCCTCAGGACGAAGGATTCCGTCACTTATTTCTTGCCCAAGCGCTTTAAAACTTTCCGTGATCTCTTTACGGCTGCCGTAATTGAGCGCAAAGTTAAGCACAAGACCGTTATTGCCGGCTGTCTTCGCAACAGCTTCTTCCATCGCGGACACGGTATGGGACGGAAGTTCTTCCGGATGCCCCATCATTCTGACCTGAACATTTTTCTCAATCAGCTCTTCAAGCTCAATAGCCAGGAACTCTTGCGGAAGCTTCATAAGAAAATCGACCTCATCCTTCGGACGTGTCCAGTTTTCTGTAGAAAAAGCATACATCGTCAATATTTTAATTCCCAAATCATCTGCAGCAATGGCTGCTCTTTTAACAGCCTTCATGCCGTTCTGATGGCCAACGATCCGCGGCATACCGCGCCGTTTCGCCCAACGTCCATTACCATCCATGATGATAGCTACATGATGAGGGATGTTGTCCGGAGAGAGCTGATGCGTCTGCTGACTGTCCTCCTGATTCAACCACGATCGAACCCGTTTGATCATTCCATTTCCTCCAGGCATCTTTCTGCAAAAAAAGAGACAAACCCCACCATAAACCGGAGGGGCCACAAGTCTCTTATACTTCCATGATTTCTTTTTCTTTGGCAACGAGGACTTTGTCGACTTCTGCGATAAATTTATCCGTCGCTTTTTGGATATCTTCCTGATGTCTCCGGGACTCGTCCTCGGAAATATCCGTTTTCTCCAATTTTTTGATGTCATCGTTGGCATCGCGGCGAATGTTGCGGATGGCCACTTTCGCTTCTTCGCCGAATTTCTTCGTCATTTTTACCAGCTCGGTTCTGCGCTCTTCCGTCAGAGCAGGAACGACGAGACGAATTTGATTGCCATCGTTCGCCGGTGTCAATCCAATATCCGATTTCATGATCGCTTTCTCGATATCGGCCAAGGACGACTTGTCCCAGGGCTGAATCATAAGCGTTCTGGAGTCCGGCGTACTGATGTTCGCCAACTGATTGAGCGGAGTTGGTGCTCCGTAGTATTCAACCGTGATCCGGTCCAGCAGCGCCGGCGCTGCCCGCCCTGCGCGCAGAGTTGCCAGGTCACGTTTCAAAGACAGGATCGCTTTTTCCATGCGTTCTTCTGCATTCTTTTTCACCGATTGCGGCATTAATCTACACTCCCTTTAACGATCGTTCCGATCTTCTCGCCCAGAACGACGCGCTTGATATTACCTTGCTCCGTGATAGCGAAGACGATGAGCGGGATGTTGTTGTCCATACATAACGATGAAGCTGTAGAGTCCATTACCCCAAGGTTTTTGTTCAATACGTCTAGATACGTCAGCTGCTCGTACTTCTCGGCAGTTTCATCCTTAAATGGATCAGCAGAGTACACTCCGTCCACCTTGTTCTTCGCCATGAGAATCACTTCTGCTTCGATTTCCGCTGCGCGAAGCGCTGCAGTCGTATCGGTGGAGAAGTAAGGGTTACCTGTTCCTGCCGCAAAAATGACGACACGGCCTTTTTCCAAATGCCGAATGGCTCTGCGGCGGATATATGGCTCGGCAATTTGCTGCATTGAGATAGAGGTTTGTACCCGAGTCGGCACATCGATCTGCTCCAGGGCATCCTGAAGAGCCAAAGAGTTCATCACCGTGGCGAGCATTCCCATATAATCCGCCGTTGCACGGTCAATTCCGTTCGCGCTGCCGGCGATACCACGCCAGATGTTTCCGCCGCCGCATACGATAGCGACCTCAACACCAAGCTCGACCACCTCACGAACCTGCTCAGCGATCGATGAGATCGTCTCAGCATCAATACCATATCCATTCTGCCCTGAAAGGGATTCCCCACTGACTTTCAATATCACTCGTTTATATACAGGCTGTTCCAAATGATAACCCTCCACTTTAAGACGGCGCCTAAGAATACGACGCCCGTTTGAAAAACGACAGACAGACACACCGGCACTGCTTGACGGTTTATAAAAATCGGGTAAAAACATCCGTCTCAAGTAGAAACTTCTGGTCGTCTAATTAAGACTTGATTCCATTCTTTCTAGTGAGATAAGGGTAGCCTTCACTCCGAGTTTATAACAATCTTATCTCTCTTTATGCCTTTTATATCTCTTAAAAAAGAAGGAACACAGGTGTGTTCCACTCTTTTCTATACTTATATTAGCCTATTCGGCTTATTTATTCACCTGGGCCATAACTTCCTCAACGAAGTTGTCTTGTTTCTTCTCCAGGCCCTCGCCCAGCTCAAAGCGAGCAAAACGACGAATGGAGATGTTCTCACCGATCGTGCTGATTTTTTCGTTAAGCAGCGTGTTGATCGTTTTGTCCGGATCCTTGATGAAGGATTGCTCAAGCAAGCAATACTCTTCATAGTACTTGTTGATACGGCCTTCAACCATTTTTTCAACGATTTTCTCAGGCTTGCCTTCGTTCAAAGCTTGGTTCTTCAAGATTTCTTTTTCTTTCTCAAGCTCTTCCGTTGGAACTTCTTCACGACGAACAAATTTAGGATTTGCAGCAGCAATATGCATTGCGATATCGCGAGCAAACTCTTTAAATTGATCTGTTTTGCCTACGAAGTCGGTTTCACAGTTGATTTCAACGAGAACGCCAATACGTCCGCCGCCGTGAATATAGGATTCTACAACGCCTTCAGTTGCAACGCGTCCAGCTTTGTTAGCTGCTGCTGACAAGCCTTTCTCACGAAGTACCGCGATCGCTTTGTCGATATCACCATTTGTTTCATCCAGCGCTTTTTTACAATCCAGCATGCCTGCGCCTGTTCTTTCGCGAAGTTCTTTTACCGCACTAGCTGATACTGCCATTAGAATTCCCTCCAAATTGGTATGATGAAGTGTGCTTTCTGACCTGAAGACAAAATGTCTGCACACCCGCTCTTCAAGAAGCCAGACTGCTTTAAGTATTCGTTTCCTTGCGAAATCAGGAGCGCAACTGATGAGCGTTATTGGCTCTGACATCTTAAAAAAAGGGCAGTGAGAGGTTATCCACCTACCAACCACCCTTTTCATTTAATTCATTCTTTATACGTTTAATCCCGATTAAGCTGTTGTTTCTTCACCTTGGTGAGCTTCAACAACGGCATCAGCCATCTTACCAGTCAACAATTTAACCGCGCGAATCGCGTCATCGTTACCTGGGATTACATAGTCGATTTCATCCGGATCACAGTTCGTATCAACGATACCTACGATTGGGATACCCAATTTGCGAGCTTCCGCTACTGCGATGCGCTCTTTACGAGGATCGATAACGAACAATGCGCTTGGAAGACCCTTCATGTTCTTGATACCGCCCAGGAATTTCTCAAGACGATCTTTCTCTTTGCGGAGAAGGATGACTTCTTTCTTAGGCAATACTTGGAACGTGCCGTCTTCTTCCCAAGCTTCGAGTTGCTTCAAGCGATTGATACGCTTTTGGATCGTTTCGAAGTTGGTCAAAGTTCCGCCGAGCCAACGTTGGTTGATGTAGTACATACCGCAACGCTCTGCTTCTTCTTTCACGGAATCTTGAGCTTGTTTTTTCGTGCCGACGAACAGGATTGTACCGTTCTCTCCAGCTACGTTTTTCACGAAGTTGAATGCTTCTTCAACTTTCTTGACCGTTTTTTGCAGGTCAATAATGTAGATACCGTTTCTTTCAGTGAAGATAAATTTATCCATTTTCGGGTTCCAGCGACGAGTCTGGTGACCGAAGTGAACGCCAGCTTCCAAAAGCTGTTTCATGGAGATTACTGCCATCTTCACGCACCTCCTAAGTTTGGTTTTTGTGTGTCCCTCCGCCAAGATCATTTTTCATTAAGACTCCCAATCCTGGAAGCACCCTCAACGAAATCACTCTGGCGTGTGTTTTAACACCGTCAATTACTATAACATAACCATGGGCAGGTTGCAATTCTTTTGTATTCTAAACGAGGTTCAGAGGATCAACGGTCGGACAGGGCCCTATAAAGAAAAAAACCACTCTCAACCAGGATGCTAGTTGGAGGGTTTTGCTGTGATTTTTGTAATAATCGAATTGTAACTCTCGCCTGCTGTAAACGAATAGGTCCCGCTCTGGATCGATGTGTTGATTTTTTTCTCCGTTGCTTTATTGATGAATGCCTGTTTGTTGTCAATCACGCCGGCGCTCAAAAGGTGACTTGCCACATCACTAAGGTTATTTCCAGCTCGAATATTGACTTTGATGGGGGCACTTGCCTTAACAGGTGTCTTCGGCTCCGCCGGCTTGTTTATCTCTTTGGGTTTCTGGTCTTTGCCATCCGCTTCAGGTTTTTCCGGCTGTTCCGGTATATCCGGCTGCTTCGTTCCTATTTCCTTGGCCTTATCCGATCCTTCGGTGTCTGAAGAACGCTCACTGAGCTTTTTCTCTTCCCACTGGTCCGCGGTCAACAGCTCTTCCGAGGGTTCAATCACTTGCATGTCCAGAGCTTCCGCAGCAGCCATCACCTGCTCCTTCGTTAAATCCTTTGTATCCGATGCGGTTGATCCTTGACCGATCCACATCAGCTGGAGCAGTATCGCGCCGACAACAAGACCGCTGCCAAGGCCCATCATAAATGTACGGTTCTTGATCACGCGGACTCCTCCTGTTTGGCTAATTGAATAATAAGCTGAACCTCGCCTCGCTGAAGCCCCGTCGCCTTGGCAATCATATCGATAGATTTCCCTTGCCCATGCAGATCAAACAGCTCCGCGTACCTGGATTTGATGGAGTCGACCGGAGGAGACACCTCTGCCTCTGAAGAAGCGGCAGCCCGATCTGCAGACAAGGAAGCGGCATGAACCAACTTGTCCTCCGTCGTTCGAAGACGGGTTTCGGATTCAATCATTTTCTGCTCCATTACAAGCATGCGTTGACGCAAATCACTCACCTGCTCTTGCTGTTCCTGTTGCTTTGCACGAAGCTCTTGCTTCATTTGACTTACCAGCTCTACAAGCTGCTCGTTCTCGTTCTGGATTTCCGCCATGTACCCTTCAAGCGTGTTCTCCACTTCTTTTACGACCCGCTCGCTGGATACACTCTCTTCACGGCGTTTCGGCAGCATAAAAGCATACAGCACAGCCGCTACGCCAAGCAGCACGATATATATCCACGGTCCCAAATCCATTAACTCCTTTGTGCCAATAAATTATCTAGAGAGAAACATCAAAATTCCTGCCTTTATAGGGATGCTCCGCCGGCTGCTCCACAGATTCGCCCGACTCGGATGATCCCCGTTCTTGCTGTCCTGGAGACTGACGGCTCCCGTCATCACGAACGGCTGTCTCCGCTGTCTCGCTAACTTCCGTGCTTCGCTGTGCTTCCGCGCGGCTGTTCTTGATCTGTTCCCCAGCAAGCAATGTCTGATCGTTCATGGGGCGCTGCTGGAACTCATTATGGATTTTGCCCGCTTCGTTGGTTCTTGGTACTGCGATTTGCATTTCTACCGATTTTAAACTCAATGGAATCACCTCATAGCCAGGATCATATCCACAAGCATTTAATATGTCTGTTCTACCCTACAATAACGGCACCATGGTGATATCTCCTTCATGATAGTAAAAAGAAACCCGCTGTGTGGGGTCCTTAACAAATCGGGTATACCTCCCGATGACAATTTTGGCGCCGCCGTAGATCGTCTTTACCACATTAACTCTCGCTTTGCCAGTATCCTCAAGCATCTTCTCGATTTCGAGCATACGGTCTTTAATATCCGCTTGTTCGGCCACATTCGATTTCTTGGTAGCATTCAGCTTAATGCGCAGCGCGAGTTTGTCTGGCGACAACTGGCCTGACGAAGCCAACTGATTCAGTAGATAAAGTGCTTTATCCGTTTTATCCATACTCTCAATCGACAGCTTCAGCTGCGCTCTCAGATCCGCCAGTTCATTCCGCAGTTCGGGAAGAACCCCAACCTCGATGACGGTAGCAGTCGACATGGTATTTCCGATCGTCCGGGCTACTACTTTCTCCCCGGCCTGCAGGACGCCGCCTACGACGAGACCCTTCATGCCGTTGCACTCGATGTTCTGAACCGCACGGATATTGGAGTGCATAATGCTCTGCGAGACAAATACGCTAGCACCGGCTATAACATTTCCATCCTGGATAAACGAGCTCTTGACATCCTGTCCAGCCTTTACAAACCCCTTATTATATCCGATTATTCCCCCGGAAATATCGATGGAGCCCTCTGCGTCGAGCTCTGCGCCTTCCACAAAGCCGGTAACACGAATGTCCCCTGCTGCCTTGATTCTGAATCCGGTAAGAACGTTCCCGCGAATGACCACCGTACCGACAAAGTCAATGTTGCCAATACTGTAGTCAACATCGCCATTGATTTCATATACCGGAAACACATTGATTTTTCCCTTTTCCGTTTTGGTCAGCAGCCCGTCCAACGCCGCATACATTGCGCTTTTCTCAGCATTGACCACAACGTTCTTCCCCACTTTGAAATGAGCTTCCTTGCCTGGTTTACTCGGAATTTCCTCACCGGTAACCGCAGTGCCAGGAACTCCTTTCGTTGGCGGGATTCGGGTTGCAATCAATTGGCCCTTCTTCACATTATTTAAACGAATCACTTCTTTATAATCGACTTTGCCATCTTCGATCTCCAACGGCTTCAGATTCGTCTGATTCCCCAAATTAACGGTGAACTCTATTTTGCCGTTCTGTCCGTGCATAGGCTCCGTTCCCATTGCAATCGGCGTTCTACTATATTGATATTCCTCCGAATGATCTGCGATTCGTCGCAACGTATCATGTTGAAGTCCATATCGTACCTGGTGGCTTCTCAGAAATTGTTCAAGAGCTTCTACAGAGCAGGAGAAATCCTTCTCCCAGTTGGTGAACTGTATATAGGCGACGACTTTGTCATCCGATAGCGTAACGCTAAAGTACTGATCCAATGCATAATCTACAGACAATCCAGGAACCCCCTTCATAAATGGCAAGCGTCAGTCGTTTTGCATCAGCAAATCCCGATCTTTATCGAGCGCGCCCCGAAGTCTCAAAATCGCCTTGGAATGAAGCTGTGATATTCGTGAAGGTGATAGCGACATCACTTCAGCAATTTCACTGAGTGATAAATCCTCATAATATAATAAGGAAACTACAGTCCGCTCTTTCGGGGTCAATTTACCGATTCCCTTCATCAGGGCTTCTCGCAGATAAAATTCATGGACCTTGTGATCCGGATTCTTCGCTTTCTCATCAACCAGGAGCGACATTCGGGTCTCAGACTCCTCCTCGCGGATCGGATCCTCCAAAGATGTCAGTGTCATGACCGCCACTTCCTGCAGCATGTGCCGGAACTCCTTCTCGGTCACGTCAAGGTAATCACTCATCTCAGAGTCACTGACGCTGCGTAAATACTTCTGTTCCAACTGCTGATATGCAGTTTCAATTCTCTTCGCCTTCTCACGAACCGAACGCGGCACCCAGTCCCCTTGGCGCAGCGAATCCAGAATAGCACCTCGCACACGCCAGGAGGCATAGGTTTCGAATTGCAAGCCTCGTTTATAATCAAACTTCTCAATGGCGTCAATCAAACCCATTACCCCATTGCTGGCCAAATCTCCCTTGGAAACGTTCTTCGGAAGACCGATGGCCAAACGGCTTGAAACATAATCAACGATGTGCAGATGATATTCGATAAGTTTCTTCTTCGCTTCATGGTCTCCGTCTTCCTTCCATGCGCTCCATAATTCCATATGGTTCAGCACAGAAGCTTTTCGTTCGTCCAATTGCCTTCACCCTCCTTATTTATCCGTAAGGTGACGAACGGCCTTGGCCAGTTCTTCAGGATCTTTCGTTGAAACCAGCTTGGGAGGATTCAGCGGAACAAAGTCACCGTTCTCTTTGCTGCCGGATTCGGAATGAATAAGATCCATCAATTCCCGATCCTCATCAGGTGTGGATAAATCAAGAACGGTTCCTCTCTCCTGCTCGCTCTGCGCCTTTGAGTTCCCAGATCCATTCTTATCAGCTCTCGGTGCAATGATGGCAGCAAATATCCATTTCAGCGCGAACGCCAGAAGAAACCAGATCGCAAATGCAAGGAGAGCCCGATACATGCTGGTCATCCACAGATTGTTACGTATGGTAAAAATAAAAGTAAACACAAAACCGGCAATTCCAGTCATTATATAAAAACCGAGTTTTCCCATCATGGCTACAATTCCTTTATGCCCTTTTGTACACTGCGTATTGTAAATTTACCCGTTGCACAGTCCAGTTCAACGGTTCTTCCATAATTCCCTCCGGTATCCTCTGCCATCAGCGTAATGCCCATCTGCTCCAGGCCTGCTTTGCACGACTCCACATTGCGAGGTCCGATTCGCATGGTATCACCGGAACCGGCAAAAGCAAACATCTGGGCTCCGCCGGCCATTTTGGCTACCATGCGTGCTGGCGAAGCTCCCAAATTCCTCATCTTGTTCAGCAGAATAGGAAGAGCCGTATCCGCGTACTTCGCCAGGTTTAGCTGCCCTTCTCTGGCAATCGCTGAAGAGGGGAGCATCACATGCGCCATGCCACCGATCTTCGTCACCGGATCATACAACGTAAGTCCGACACATGACCCCAGACCGGTTGTACGCAAAATACCGTTTGGACCTGCGACGTTCAGATCCGCCATCGCTACTTTCACTATGCTTTGTTCTTCAATCATGCTCTAAAGGCACTCCTAAAGCTTCGAATATTTGAGCAAATGATTGTGGATCGGGAATCAGGAAGAATTGACCTTCCACCTCGTTCTGCCCTTCTAGAAACGTCGTGTTGATTAAGAGGGCATCGTCTCCCATCTCACCAAACTGTATCAATCCATAACTTAAGATCGCACCCGCCATGTCCATCGCTAACGCAGGAACGGTAGGCGTCATGGACAGATTGGTGAAATCGGCCAGCGAGGATAAATACGATCCCGACAAAATATTTCCGATCTCGCACAGCGCAGACTGCTCCATCTCAGAGAATTGTTCCTCCTCCGACACTTCGATGCCTGCCAGATTCTGCAGCAGGTTCTTCCCCGCTTCCGGACTCATGATAAAAAAGAGATTTCCCGGCGCGCTTCCCTCCACCCGCAAGAATACGGCAAGAACAAGTTGTTCACTACCGCCTACACTTTCCGCGATCTGTTCAAACGGCAGCAGCTGAACTTGGGGAACTGCCATATCAATAGGTTTGTTAAGCAAGCGGGAGAGGGCAGTTGCCGCATTGCCCGCTCCGATGTTTCCGACTTCCTTCAGAACATCCATTTTAATTTCCTTGCTATGCTTAAACAGCTCCACTGTCTATTCCTCAAGACCTTCCAGCTGAATGATCTCCGTTTTGTTTAACACTTCGGACAAATTCAGCATAACGAGAAGGCGCTCCTCTCCTACCTTCGCGACACCCCGAAGATATTTCGCTTTGATTCCGCCCACAACCTCAGGCGGCGAATCAATGCTGTCCGTATTCAGATCGATAACATCGCTTGCCGAATCTACAATAAAACCGACCTGCATGTCATTGACCGCTACGATAATAACCCGTGTCTGATCGGTAGCCTCGATTTCCCCCAGACCAAATCTGCCACGCAGATTGATAACCGGAATGACGACGCCGCGCAGATTGATAACCCCTTTTACAAAAGCATAGGTTTTGGGAACACGCGTAATCGGCATCATGCGTTCAATGGTCTGAACCTTGTCCACCTCAATGCCGTATTCTTCCTCGCCAAGTTTAAAGACGATAACCTTGATTTCTTCTCCCATGAGTAAGTCCTCCTTCAAAATGTGTGGCCTGCCGAGTTATATGACATCCCATTATTTGATAAATGCATTTGCATCAATGATGAGCGCGACTTGTCCATCTCCAAGGATGGTTGCGCCGGATATCCCTTGAATGGCGGGAAGATATTTGCCCAGATTTTTAATGACGATTTCGCTCTGACCGATAAAGTCATCAATGGTGAGTGCTGCCAGTCGGTCTCCTTTGCGGATCACCACAATTTCAGTTTCTTCTTCCAGCTCTTCATCAAAATCCGGAACTTCAAACAATCGGCTGAGCGAGATGACCGGAATCAGCGATTCACGGAACTGGATCATCCGGCTGCCGTGTACTTGCTTGATCTGCCCTCGTTTGATAATGGCCGTTTCAACTATTGAGGATAACG
The DNA here is from genome assembly GCF_003184205.1 of Paenibacillus sp. Cedars. Lineage (NCBI taxonomy): Bacteria > Bacillati > Bacillota > Bacilli > Caryophanales > Paenibacillaceae > Paenibacillus > Paenibacillus sp. Cedars. The sequence goes on along the minus strand of NZ_CP020866.1, from coordinate 1,760,867 downwards.
GAATCGCATATTTTTCGGATCCCATCCGAATCAGCATGGCGGCGATGATCGACAGCGTTAATGGAAGCTGCACGGAAAAATTAGTGCCTTTTCCTGGCGTCGAATAGATTGTGACGTTTCCGCCCAAGGCAACGATTTTGGATTTAACGACATCCAATCCTACCCCTCGGCCGGATACATCGGATATTTTCTCAGCCGTACTGAATCCTGGTGCGAACAGCAGCTGATTGACCTCATCATCCGACATGGACGCAGCTTCGGCTTCGGTGACAACCCCTTTTTTCAGCGCGTTCTTCAGAATGTTCTCCCGATAGATTCCGCGACCGTCATCCTCGATCTCGATGAAGACATTGTTGCCGCTATGGAATGCTCGCAGATGAACGGTACCGGTTTCCGGCTTGCCCGCCGCGATGCGGTCTGCTACAGGTTCGACACCATGGTCAGCCGAGTTGCGCAGCAAATGAACCAATGGATCTCCGATTTCATCAATGACCGTTCGATCCAGCTCCGTGTCGGCTCCCGTAATAATCAGGTCAATCTTCTTATCCAATGTTTTGGCAAGGTCGCGAACCATCCTTGGAAAACGGTTGAACACCGTATCTACGGGTACCATGCGAAGTTTCAGAACAATATTCTGCAAGTCGCTGCTGACTCGGCTCATATGCTCAACCGTATCCGTCAACTCCTGATTCTTCGATTCGATGGCCAGCTGTTCCAGCCGCACCCGGTCGATAAGGAGTTCGCTGAACAGGTTCATTAATACGTCCAGCCGCTCGATATCAACCCTTATCGTTCTGGACGGGTTGCCCCCCCCAGCATTTCGGGCGGATGCCTTGGACTCTTTGGCCGGAGACGGGGCACTCTTGGTTTCCGCTAGCTTTGTTGCCGCCGGAGCCGTCTCCGCATCTACGGATTTAACAGCTTCCGCTGTAGCGGCACTTTCCTGTACCATCTGCTGCAAGGTTTCATGATCCAGCGCAACAACGGAGGTTGTCTCAATCTCTGAAACGCCCAAAATCTGGCTTTCAATTTCTTCTGTATCTCTTTGCGTTATGTAATACAACGAAAATACGCGATCGAATTCACCCTGTTCAATCTCTTGAACATCCGGATAGGTCTTAACGATTTCCCCGGATCTTTCAAGCGTTTCGAATACCATATAGGCCCGAACCGCCTTGAGCTGGCAATCCTCTCGCAATGTCACTTGTATATAGAGAACCTTATGTCCTTCTGAAATCGACTGATCGAGAACGGAAAATTGAAACTCATCCAATTCAATCCCCTGCACAGCTGCTGCGGAATGGCTCTCATCAGCAATTCCACCGTTAGGCAATGCTCCTTCACCACGTACAATCGATTGCAAGGAAGCCACAATAGCGGATACGTCCGCCTTGCCGTCTCCGCCTTCTGTAATATCCTGCACCATTGATTCCAGGGCGTCCAAGCTTTTGAAGAGCGTGTCAAAGATAAAATCCTGCATTTTCAACTTTTCGTTCCGGACAAGATCCAGCACATTTTCCATCTGATGGGTGAGGGAAGCCAGATCTTCGTATCCCATCGTTGCCGCCATACCCTTCAACGTATGCGCTGATCGGAAAATAATCTGTACGATCCCGATATCGTCCGGGTTACTTTCTAATTGAAGCATGTTTTCATTTAATGATTGCAGATGATCATTTGACTCATCAATAAACATTGTCAAATATTGATTCATGTCCATTGAGAGACACCTCCTCCTCAAGTTCACTTTCCGTTATTTACAGCTCGAACCAATCTAGGTGCAATATCATGGAGTGGCAGTACATGGTTTACGCATCCAAGCTCAACAGCCGATCTCGGCATACCGTATACGACACAGGTTTGCTCACTCTCTGCAAAGGTGGAATTCACCCCCGTATCGTACAGTTTCTTCATCATTCTCGCTCCATCGCTCCCCATACCGGTCATCAGCACCGCATGACGCTTAACCATGGTGAGCGGCAGCAGAGATTCGAACAACACATCAACGGATGGACGATGACCATTGCGGGTTTCATCCTGACTTACCCTGATCTGGAACGCACCGCTTTCCGAGCGAAACACCCTCATGTGGCTGCCACCCGGGGCAATATAGGCTTTGCCGGGTTCCAGTACCATGCCTTGTTCTGCTTCCATCACCTCCAGCGGACTGAATGAATTCAGACGCTGCGCAAGCGACTTGGTAAAATTCGGCGGCATATGTTGAACGATGACAATCGGAGCGCAGAAGTCACCGGGAATTTGCTCGAGAAATGCTTTTAATGCCCTCGGACCGCCCGTTGAGCAGCCAACCGCAACCAGATCCGTCAGTTCGTTGGACGGCTGAAGCTTCACTTCGCGCGGTGGGTGAATCTCGTGTTCCGGCAGTGCTGCTGAAGAACTGTCCGCCACAGGTTTACGATCAACCTTTTTGCGTCTCGGTTTGGAAGCATCCGATGCCTCCGCACGTGCCGGTTTATCCTCCTCAGGGCGAGGAACCCGGGTTCGGGGCAGCTCCGCAAGCTTAACGCGCTCCTCGGCTCCGCCGATCGTTCGTCTCGTTTCCTTCATCTGCGGCTTCTTATTCAGCGTTTTGTCAGAAGGCTTTGGCGAAAGAGGAACCGATATGTCCGCACCCTGTCGTCTCTGCTCTTCTTCTTCCCACAATGCCCTCCGCTGTTTTGCCTGCATCGCCGCATTCAGTTGCTTCATTAATTCTGAACGCACCTGTTCAATGTCAAGCGCATTAGAAATGGAAGGCTTTCGTATAAAATCAAATGCACCCGCCTCAAGGGCAAGAATGGTTTCCCTCATGCCTTGCTCATTAATGCCGGATAGCATGATTACCGGACGAGGACCTGTCTCCATAATCAGCCTCAAAGCATCAAGCCCGTTCATTTCCGGCATTTCTACATCCAGCGTGATGACATCCGGATCCAATGCCTTTACTTTCTCAACGGCATCCCGCCCATTGTCGGCTGTTCCGACAACCTGAAAGGATGGGTCTCGTTCGATGAAATCGGAGAAGATTCTCCTCATAAATGCGGAATCGTCCACCACCAGCACACGAAAGGGCTTCATAGATGTCCACCTCAGTTTCCATTATTCCAAATAAGAATCATTTCGTACGTTTGAGCCAACGATGCATAAATCCTTTGATTCCCTTCGGAGCTTCAGGCTCCGTGGCAGCAGGAGCGGTCATGTAACGAAGTGCGATGCGCCTGATATCACTGGAGGCGTTGCATCGTGGATATGCTGCTGTAAAAGGGATCTGCCGCTTAACAGCCTGCACAACATGCGTGTCGTCTGCTATCGAACCAAGCAGCTTGATATCCAGATCCAGAAATCGCTGGGCAGTCAAAATGATTTTGCCCGCTGCTTCACGAGCCTCAATCTCATCCCCCGCCCGATTGACTATCAGGCTGAACGGAACCTTGGATTCCGTTCCGTGCACCACCTTGATCAGCGCGTAAGCATCGGTGATTGAAGTAGGTTCCGGCGTTGTTACGACGAGGCATTGATCCGCCGAGGTTATAAATTTCATATTTTCCTTCGACAATCCGGCTCCGGTATCAAAGATGATGTAATCCATCTCTGATGAAATACGCTCAATCTGGGAAATAAAATAATCCATTTCCTCTTCGGACAGCGAGAGCATGTCCGCAAGACCGGATCCGCCCGCTATGTAAGGAAGTTTGTTCGGCCCGTACTGAATCACTTCCTCGATGCTCTTCTCCCGGCGTATGAGATGATACAGACTATACCGCGAGCTGACACCCATCAGAACATCGATATTCGCCATCCCGATATCGGCATCAAACACCAATACTTTTTTGCCCATGGATTGCAAAGTCAGAGCGAAATTCAACGTGAAATTGGATTTTCCTACCCCGCCTTTACCACTGCTGACCGTAATAATCTTGGCGGTTCTTGTTGATGGTACCTTGGAGCTGTCCCCCGGCTGCTGGGCCGAAACGAGCTGTCTAAGCGAATGAGCCTGATCCGTCATGTACGAATCTCTCCCAGCAGGAGATTGCATAATCGTTCACTGTCGGCCATAAGCAGATCGTCCGGAACGTTTTGACCATTGGTCATATAAGACAATCGAAGGTCATGGGCATCGATGAGATTAAACATGGAACCATAACTTCCGGTTTCATCCATCTTCGTGAAGATCACCTTATCCAGTGCATATTTGTTGAAATGATCCGCAATTTCAATCATATCGCTGCTCTTGGAGGTCAAGCTGAGAACAAGATAGGTTTCGCTTTGATCGGAATGGGAGAACAGGCTCTGAAGCTCCGAGACGAGCAATTCATTCCGATAGTTACGGCCGGCTGTATCCATTAATATCAAATCGCAGTCCTGCAGCTTCTGAAGCGCACGCTGCATGTCCCCGGGAGATTGCACAACTTCCATCGGCACATTAAGAATCGATGCGTAAGTTCGGAGCTGTTCAACGGCAGAGATTCGATACGTATCCGAAGTAATGAAGCCAACCTTGCGCTGATGACGAAACAGCTGCTCCGCTGCAATCTTCGCAATCGTTGTAGTCTTGCCAACACCGGTCGGGCCGGCAATGTATACAATCCTGGTCTCAGGCTGCACGCCGCCGCCGATGCGTCCCTCAATGAACGCCGCCGCCTGCTTGTAGATCACATCCTGGAGCTCGGCATCACTTAACTGCATATGGTTCGCTGTCCATGCCTCTTCTGCAGCCATAAGCCACTCTTCCGTCAGCTTGGCCGAGAGATCCTGCTTCAGCAGCAGATCGCGTAAGGAATGCAGAGGTTCCGGGAGATGCTGCGCCTCGAGATTTTGCCTCGACAATCTCGCAATCCATTCTTTCATTTCCTTAAGCTCCTCAAGGACTCTTTGCTCCGATTCGCTTATACCGAGGCGGGAGCTTAAGGATTCCTTCTGCTCTGGGCGGGATGAATCAGTGCTCTGAACAGAGTCAGCGATTATCACCGTATCATCGTTTCGAACGCTCACCGGTGCAGCTGTCAGCTGCTGCCCCAAACTGTCCTCGCTCTTTGGCTGAGCGGCAATTTCCTGTGAAGCCGCAGCTTGGCTTAGCAATTCGGCGAAACGATTAGAGTCAGTCTGTTGTGATACAACGGAATCTACGGTCGTATTGCTCACCTGAAGAGATTCAGTCTGCGAACCGGATCTCGAAATTTCGGCTGTTCGCTGATAGGCCTTAGGTACAGCTGCTGTCGGTAGAGAATGCTTCATTTTGTATTCGGCCGGGGCAGAGCCTTTGGATTTCTCCGCCTGCTCTACCGCAGCGATAACCTCAATTTTCTTTCGGGTAAACATTCCCAGGAATCCGCCTACTTTTGTCTCTTTGGTGCTCAGTATGACGGCATCCGCACCCAAATCAGTGCGAATATGCTGCATCGCCTCAGGCATCGTGTCGACGATATACCTTTTTACTCTCATAAGTTCACCACTCCGACACTTTGAATTTCGACGTTTGGCTCGAGCTCACTGTAGGACAATACCGGGATATCCTGCATGCTGCGTTCAATGACCTGACGCAAATACATCCTTATGGCTGGAGATGTAAGCAGCACAGGCTGCTGTCCCATCTGGATGATCCGGTTCACCTGTTCACTGAGCTTCTGAAATACGCTCTGCGTTGATACCGGGTCCATCGCGAGATAACTCCCCTGGTCGCTTTGCTGAACGCTTTCGGCAATCTTCTTCTCCAGCTGAGGTCCAACCGTAATGACCCGCATGGCCTCGCCTTCCTGAGCGTACTGCTGAGTAATCTGCCGCGAGAGGGCCTGCCTTACATATTCAGTCAGAACATCAGGATCTTTGGAATAATGACCGTAATCCGCAAGGGTTTCGAGAATTGTGACCATGTCCCGGATTGAAATTTTCTCGCGAAGGAGTTTCGCCAATACTTTCTGCACCTCCCCAATCGTCAGAACGGAAGGAATGAGCTCGTCCACAAGCACCGGATAGCTTTCTCGGATGTTGTCCACCAGCGCCTTGGTTTCCTGGCGTCCAATCAGCTCATGGGCATGTCTCTTAATCAATTCGGTAAGGTGTGTTGCAACAACGGAAGGTGGATCCACTACGGTGTAGCCAGCGAGATCCGCCCGTTCTTTCATGGCCTCGTCTATCCAGAGTGCAGGCAGTCCAAATGCCGGTTCCGTTGTTTCGATTCCCGTCACAGAATCGTCTTCGTATCCAGGACTCATCGCGAGATAGTGATTTAATAATAATTCACCGCCGCCGACAGCATTCCCTTTTATTTTTATGACATATTCGTTCGGTTTTAGTTGAATATTGTCGCGAATTCGGATAACCGGCACCACAAGACCCAGCTCCAGTGCGCATTGTCTCCGAATCATAATGATTCGATCCAGTAAATCCCCGCCCTGCTGCGCATCGGCGAGCGGGATCAATCCATAACCGAATTCGAATTCGATCGGATCGACCTGAAGCAGGTTGATCACACTTTCCGGACTTCGAACTTCTTCGATCTGCTGTTCCTCCTCAAGCTGCTCCACTTCGACCTGCTTGCGGTCCAGATTGTTTTGCATCGTTCTGGCTGCAATAAACAATATAATGGCGATCGGAGCGGTTGTAATCAGATGAATCGGAGTGAAGAGCCCCAGAAACATCACGGTTCCCGCTACGATATATAGCAGATGTGGATAGGAGAAGAGCTGTCCTGTGAGATCCTCGGCCAAATTCCCTTCCGATGATGCTCTTGTTACAATCAGACCGGCTGCAGTCGAGATGAGAAGCGCCGGAATCTGACTGACCAGTCCATCCCCAATCGTCAGGATCGAGTAAGTACTCATCGCATCACCGAAGGACATGCCGTGAATCGAGATCCCGATGATAAAGCCACCAATCAGGTTGATCAGCATGATGACAATCGTTGCAATCGCATCACCTTTGACGAATTTGCTCGCACCATCCATGGCTCCGTAGAAATCCGCCTCGCGCTCGATTTTACTTCTTCGCTCCCTGGCTTGCTGCTCATTGATTAAACCTGCATTCAGATCCGCGTCAATGCTCATCTGTTTACCTGGCATCGCATCGAGTGTAAACCTTGCCGCAACCTCAGCCACCCGCTCCGAACCTTTGGTAATGACGATGAACTGTACAACGACGAGGATCAGGAAGACGATAAATCCAATCGCGATTTCGCCGTTTGCTATCCATTTACCGAATGTGGCAACAACTTCCCCTGCATTTGCTTCCGACAGAATCAGCTTGGTTGTCGAAATGTTCAGCGCTACTCGGAAGAGTGTCGTGATGAGCAATAAGGAAGGAAAAATCGAAAAGTCCAGTGCTTCCTTGGTATTCATGGCCACCAGCAGAATAATAAGCGCCAGCGAAATATTGATGATAAGCAGTACATCGAGCAGCCATATCGGGATCGGAAGAATCATCATGAGTACGATGCCAATGACACCCGCAAGGACAGATAGATCTTTTATTTTCACTGCACTGACGCCTCCGGTCCCTAGTTATTTCGCTTTACCTTTTAGTTTATATACATAGGCCAGCACTTCAGCTACGGCCTGGAACAGGTCTCCCGGAATCGAATCCCCGATTTCCGACCGTTGGTACAAAGCTCGTGCCAGCGGCTTATTTTCCATCGTTATAATTCCGTGTTCCTTCGCTATCTCTTTAATCCGCAAGGCCATGAAATCCTGGCCCTTCGCAATGATCTGCGGAGCTTCCATCATGGAACCGTCATACTTGATAGCCACTGCAAAGTGGGTCGGGTTCGTGATGATAACGTCGGCATTCGGAACTTCCTGCATCATCCGCTGAAGTGCCATCCGACGCTGGCGCTCCCTGATCTTTCCTTTAATGAGCGGATCGCCTTCCATTTTTTTGTACTCATCTTTAATATCTTGCTTGGACATTCGAATGTTTTTTTCATAATCATACCTTTGGTACATGTAATCCAGAACGGCCAGGATTATGAGGCCAATCGCAATCTTAAATCCCAGAGACATGGTGATATCCGCAACGAAATGAAATATGGCATCGGGACCCATGGTTGACAAGGAGGATAATCCCTCTCTGGCAGCCCATAAGGTGCTGTAAACCAGATAACCGATGATGGTCAATTTAATGACCGACTTCAAAAATTCAACCAAAGAACGCATGGAGAATATGTTTTTGAAGCCTTTGATTGGGTCTAATTTTTCAAACTTCATTTTCAGAGGCTCACCGGTCAACATAAATCCGACTTGCAAATAATTGGAGATCAGCGCAATCACAAAAATCGAAATAAATAATGGAGCCAGCAGAAGCAAGATTTGAATGCCATATTCTCCAAACAGCTGCATCACATTGTCTTTTGTAACGTCCATGGAGAGCCGATTAATATAGACATCGGTGAATAATCGAACGGTATGGTCTCTCATATAACCGCCGAAGATTAACAGGCAAAAAAAAGCCGCAAGCAAAACCGATGCACCCGATACCTCCATGCTCTTGGCAACTTGGCCTTTCTTACGCGTATCCTGACGTTTCTTCGGTGTCGCTTTCTCCGTCTTTTCGCCAGCGAACAATTGTAAGTCGACCGGATACCGGTATGACATCCGCTTCATCTCCATCCTCCTTATGTCGGCCCGTCGCCAACAACACCGAGCAGCTGCCGGAGCGCTTCAAACATTTTGGCAAACAGATGATCAAACAGTGATACAAGCATGGGCATGAGCAGCATCAACAGCACGAGTCCAACGATGATTTTGATAATGATGCCGATAACAAAAACATTGAACTGCGGAGCCGTTCTTGCCAGAAAGCCAAGTCCTACATCGGTCAGGAACAGGGCTGCTACCAGCGGAGCTGCCATTTGAAGTGCCAGCACAAAAGAGTGCGAGAACGTTCGAACGAGAAAATCCGTTACATTGCCGTCATGAATCTTTCCAAACACATCGCCTGTAATCGGAATCCAGTCATAACTGTACATGATGGCGTCGAGCAGATAATGGTGGCCGTTCATGCTTAAGAACACCAATAAAGCCAGATAGTACTTGAAGTTACCGATCAAAGGTGTTGAGGCACCTGTGAATGGATCAATGACATTCGCCATACTGAATCCGATCTGAATATCAATTAATGCCCCAGCTGTCTGAACAACGGCCATAATTAGATAAGCAGTAAAACCAAGAAGCAGTCCCACCAATACTTCCTGGACAATCAATATGACGTAGGACAGATCCTGCGGAACCACTTCGCCAAGCCCGAATGAAAAATAGACGATCAGGGCGATGATAGCCGAAAGGGCTATCTTGTACGAAGTAGGAACACTCCGAGAAGTAAACACAGGCGAAATTACAAAAAAAGATGTTATTCGACAAAAAATAAGCATAAAAACAGGTAAACTTTGCTGCAACCATTCCATGGACACTCAGCCTATCCGATATATTTGTAGAGATTGTCCAAAATACCGTGGGTAAAATCCACTAACGTCGTTAATATCCAAGGACCAAACAGCAATAATGATACGAGAACGATAACAATTTTCGGCACAAAAGCCAGCGTCTGTTCCTGGATTTGCGTTGTTGCTTGAAAAATACTGATGATAAGTCCGACAACAAGTGCGAGAACCATCATCGGTGCGCTCACCTGGAGCACAATATAGACCGCTTGTCCTGCCAGACCGATAATAAATTCAGAGCTCACGGCTTAGTCCCCCTGTATTCGAATTACTTGCCGCTTATTGCTATGGGTTAAAGCTCATCAGCATGGATTTAACCACCAGATACCAGCCGTCTACCAGAACAAAGAGCAAAATCTTGAATGGCAGCGAGATCATGACCGGCGGCAGCATCATCATCCCCATCGCCATCAGCACGCTGGCAACAACGATATCGATGACCAAAAAAGGGATAAATATCATAAAGCCCATTTGAAAGCCTGTCTTCAGCTCACTAATGGCAAATGCCGGTACCAAAACCGTTAATGGGATATCCTCGTAGGTTTCGGGCTTCTCCGCACCTGTGTAATTCATAAACAAAAGAAGATCCTTTTCCCGCGTATGGGAGAACATAAACTTCTTCATTGGATCCTGAGCCTTATCCAGTGCCTCCGTCTGGCTAATCTCACCTTTAAGATAAGGCTGCAGCGCAACGTCATTTATGGATGACAACGTCGGTGCCATAACAAATAAGGTAAGGAAGAGCGCCAGGCCGATCAACACTTGGTTCGGCGGGGTTTGCATGGTTCCGAGTGAAGTACGGACAAAACCAAGCACGATCACAATCCGTGTGAAACTTGTCATCAGAACCAGAATTGCTGGTGCAATACTAAGAATCGTGATCAGGAGTATCAAAGACAAGGAGCTTGTCCCCGGCGTGTCTCCTTCATTGCCGATTTGAATATCAATGTTCGGAATGGGATCCGCAAATGCCGTATGAGAAAACAAAAATCCAAACAATATAAAAATCGCGATAGTGTAAGAGATCTTTTTATTCATGAATCCTTATGATCCTCCCGCAGCAATTCTTCGACCTTTTCTTTCCGGTTCGGTACGCTGCGCAGCTTGGATTCAAACACTTCATGAAATGAAGATGTATCGTCCAATTCAATTTCTTCCGGTGGTTTTTCTTTACGGAGTTTTGCCGCCAGTTTCGAAATAAAAGGCGGCAGCGCCCCATTATGTATTCCAGAATCCTGTTCAAATGCTGCTAGGATAAGAGCAACCTCTGCTGGATCAGAAATTTTGTCCACCAACCGGACGTCTTCGCCAACTCCGATCACATAGATGCTGCCCCCAATCTCAACGATCTGAAGGGATTTGTTAGGGCCCATCCCAACCGCACCCAATGTGCGAATAGAACGGCCCTGCATCCAGCTCTGATTCTTTTTACTCAGAAAGCGAATCAGGAACACGATCAACGCAACGATGATGGCAAGAACGATAAAGACATAAAACAACTGTAAATAATACCCGGTAGTACTACTTGAGCTTAATCCATCAGAAGCTGCCATCATCATAAGAGATACCCTTATACGCCAAGCGTCTTATTGATGGCTTCAATTACTCTATCCGATTGGAACGGTTTAACGATAAAGTCTTTCGCTCCTGCCTGAATCGCATCGATCACCATTGCCTGCTGACCCATGGCGGAGCACATAATCACTTTTGCGTTCGCATCAACTTTTTTAATTTCTTTAAGTGCCGCGATACCATCCATTTCAGGCATCGTAATATCCATCGTGATCAGATCTGGACGGAGTTCTTTAAATTTCTCGATTGCTTGTGCACCGTCCTGTGCTTCCCCCACAACCTCGAATCCGTTCTTGACCAATATGTCACGGATCATCATTCTCATAAATGCAGCGTCGTCCACAATCAGAATTCGGTTAGCCATTGATAAAAATCCTCCCTAAAATGTTTGTGCTATTGTAATTTTTGAATCCGGTCCCATTGGCTTACGATATCCGTCACACGCACACCAAAGTTCTCATCGATAACGACGACCTCACCTTTGGCAATCAATTTATGATTGACAAGGATGTCTACAGGCTCACCGGCCAGCTTGTCCAGCTCGATAATCGAACCTTGCGACATTTCCAAGATATCCTTAATTTGCTTTTGAGTCCTTCCTAATTCTACGGTGACTTTAAGGGGAATGTCCATCAGTAAGTTCAGATTGTTTTCATCCACCTGGGTGTACGGTGCAGATTGCAGGTTAGCGAACTGCACAGGCTGCACATTTACATTACGATTTGGCATTCCGCCATACTGCTGTGGATGCCCTTGATAAGGCATCTGAGGCTGGCCATACGGCATGGATTGCGGAATGGGTCCTCCATGACCTTGTGCAGGCTGCTGGTAGCCTTGTCCATAATCATATCCATGCCCCGTTTCATTCGCATACCCTGGATCGACTGGTGATTGAGCCGGTTCCTGCGTGTTAACCGGTGCTTCCACTGTTGGTGCGGCTTCTTGCTTCGCAGGCTGAGGCTCTTCTGTTCCGTTGATAAGCATATGGACCATGTCCTTGGAAAAATGAACGGGAAGCAGCTGCATGATGGTTGAATCAATAAGTTCACCGATAATTAATCGGAATGAAATCTTAATCAGTGTTTCATCCTGCGGAAGGTTATTTACTCCTTCCCCATTCGCCATATCCAGAATGTCAATGCCCGGTGGAGATATATTGACAAACCGGTTGAAAATCGTCGACATGCTCGTTGCGGAAGACCCCATCATCTGGTTCATGGCTTCCTGAACGGCACTGATATGAATTTCGTTCAGTTCCTCTTCCACGGGGTTTCCTTCCCCGCCTAACATCAGGTCTGCAATGACTTGAGCATCGCGTGTTTTAATGACAAGGGAGTTAATCCCTTCGAATCCATCTACATAAGTAACATGTACTGCTACATGTGGCTTCGGAAATTCTTCTTCGAACTGGCTTCGTTTAATGATCGACACTTTAGGTGTCGTGATATCTACTTTTTTGCCCAGCAGGGTGGACAGAGCCGTTGCAGCACTGCCGAAGGTAATATTGCCTATCTCACCCAGTGCATCCTGCTCTAGAGGTGTTAATACATCATCGACAGTCGCCGCCGAAGGAATTGATGCTGGTGATGCCATTTCCGACTGTTTTAACAAAGCGTCGATTTCTTCCTGGGATAAATAATCTTTACTCGTCAAATTCTTCAGCTCCTTCGATGACAATTTCATCGATTTGTACAGCAACCCGATCTTTTATCGTTCCGGGACTGCCAATATACTTTAATTTGTCGCCAACCTTGATGGATAGTCCATCATGCATCGGTTTGTTCAATGAAATGACATCTCCGACACTCAGACCCAAAAATTCGGATACCGTCAGCTGTGACACGCCAAGCTCGGCAACAATGGAAAGCTGGGCTTTGCTTACACGCTGTTTGAGAGCATCCACTTCCTCCGGCACACTCGCCTTTTTCTCCGAGATGAACCATTGGTGCGCGGATAACTTCGACATAATCGGCTCCAGTACAACATGCGGAATACACAGATTAATCATTCCCGTGGTGTCGCCGATTTTGGTACTAAGCGATATCAGTGCAATGGTTTCGTTCGGAGAAACGATCTGCATAAACTGCGGGTTCGTTTCCAGCGCTTCAAGACGCGGCGATATGTCCAGCACCGTTTTCCATGCTTCTTGCAGGCTGTCAAATGCCCGGCTGAATATCCGCTCCATAATAATCGTTTCGATCTCGGTCATCGAGCTGATCGAAGACGGAGCAATTCCCGTTCCTCCCAGCAAGCGGTCCAACATCGCGTAGGCAATGTTCGGATGTACTTCGAGCACCATGCGGCCTACCAGAGGTTCTGCCTCAAATATATTAAGAACTGTCATTTTAGGTATAGAACGGATAAATTCATCATATGGTAGCTGTTCAACCTGTACCACATTGATTTGCACAAAAGTACGTAACTGCGCCGAGAAGTAGGTTGTTAAATATCGTGCAAAATTCTCGTGAATCCGGGTCAAACTTCGAATATGATCCTTCGAAAACCGGAGAGCCCTCTTAAAGTCATAAGAGCGAATCTTCTTCTGTGTTTCCTCTTTTTTCAGTTCTTCAGCATCCATTTCCCCTGAAGAGAGAGCGGCCAATAAGGCATCGATCTCATTCTGCGATAAAACATCAACCATCTACTCACCCCCTTACAGGTTGTCCGACGAACCGATTAGATTTCAACGATCATTACATCTGTCATTTCGATTTGAATTAAGCGCCCGGATGTTAACGACTTATTGATCAGATTCTGCAGCTTAGCGATAAACTGCTCTCGTCCCTTGGAATCGTTAAGCAATTCGGGTTTCGTGTCGACTAACGTCTTGATAATAATCGGTTTGATCTTGATTTCCTTGATTTTGTCGAATTCTTCCTTTGCTTTCTTGTCACTCAGCTGAAAAGCAAAGGCCATCTGAGCAATATATCCAGGATCAGCGATATTTGTCTTGATGCCGGTAATTTCCGATGTCATCTTCACGATCTCATCAGCCGACATTTTCGACAGGGCAGATCCGTTCCCGGAGGCAGTATCCTTTTCGTTATCTCCAACCAGCTTGTTCGACAACAAGAATATCGCCAGAACAATCAACGTGATGGACAACAGAATCGTAATTAACCAGGGGAGCATCTTTTTCATGAAGGTTCCTCCAATTGCTGCACTTTAATGGTGGCTTGGTGAATGCCTACCTCGTGATGGTACGCTTTAATGGAAGAGATGATTTCATTTGCACTTTCAAGCACAATCATTCGCTTTCCATTAATTAATGTAATGTAGGTGTCCGGAGTCTCCTCAACCATTTCTATCAACAGAGCGTTAAGCCACAACTGCGAACCGTTTAACCTCGTTACCGATATCATGGACAGCCTCCTTGTTTAATTAGGGAGGGGGTTGCCCCTCCCTACCCATCCTTATCGTTTCAGATTGACAACCTCTTGAAGCACTTCATCCGAGGTTGTAATAATCCGGGAGTTGGCTTGGAAACCACGCTGAGCGACAATCATTTCTGAGAATTCGCTCGTCAGATCAACGTTGGACATTTCAAGCTGGCCGGCAATAATCGCACCCGTTCCTTCTTCAGCGTCGTTCCCTTCAAACATAACGGCAGCCACATCGCCATCAGGTACTGCATTCAGGGTCACGCGATACATATTGCCTCCGATTTTCTCCAGACCTTCCGGATTCGGAATTTTTGCAACGCCGATAATAGCTCCCGCTTCAGTAGTCCCGTCACTCAGCTTCTGTATAATAGCGCCATTCTGAGCAATCGTGAATGCCGTAACGTCATCACCCAGCTGAATAGGATCACCCGCTGAATCGAGAACGAGCATTCCGTCTGAAGTAACCAGGTTACGCGCTACATCGACATGGAAGTCGCCTGCACGAGTCAAGAAAGGTACTTCTTGATCCTCGCTAAGCTTCACCATGAAAAATCCGTCTCCGTCAATTCTCAGGTCCGTCGGGTTATGGGTTGTCATGGCACTGCCTGGCGTATGCATGGTATCGATCGATCCGATCGACACACCAAGACCGATCTGCTTCGCATTTACACCACCGGATGGATCGTCGGTTCCCGGTGTAACACCGGACATCGTTTGGCTAAGGATATCTTTAAACATTACACGTCCCGCTTTAAACCCAACCGTGTTTACGTTGGCAATGTTATTACCAATGACATCAAGCTTGGTTTGGAAACCTCTCATTCCGGAAATGCCGGAATACATGGATCTTAACATCGATTTTCCTCCTTCTGTTGTGGACCGCCTCTGTCGATCAGCGGCCGCCTGGCTTCCTCACGGGCCAGCCAGATTTATTTATGAAATAATGACCGCGCTATCGATTTTCGTGAACACATTATCCTTCATCGCCTTACCATCCATCGCAGTGACCACGGTCCGATTCGGAATATTTACAATAAGTGCCATATCCTTCATGAGGATGAGTGATTCCTTGCTGCCCTTGGCTGCAGCTTTTTCCACTGCGCTCTGGATCTGTTCGAGCTGATCTCCCTTTAATTCAATTCCGCGCTGCTCAAGCCTCTTGGCAGCATGGTTACTGATTTTAAGAAGGTTCTCATTCAGCAGCTCCTGAAACGTACCCGCTGGTGGACTGGACTGAGCCTGCACTTGCTTTCGATCATTATGAAGCGCGGCGGGATGTATCTTCCCAGGATATAGCTGTCCAATCATCATACGGTCGCTCATGGCGTTGTCCCCCCGGACTCAATCTCATCTTGTGCGGGTGACTCGGCTTCAGGTTCTGTCGGATCAGGATTGCTTGTTCCCGGTTCCGATGGACCTGGATTCGGCATTTCCGGATCATTCCCGGCTGGAGCGTTCTCGATTTTCAAAATCTGATCAAGGGCTACTTCGCTTTCCCCGATCTTTGCATAATGAATACCGTCACGAACAATGATCGAATCAACGATACCGCTCTTCATGACCGTATTCTCCGATCCATCCTCCGGTTTAAACATCCAGCTGATCTGTTTGCCGATCAAACTTGAAGCTGCGCCCAAAGACTGGCTCATTGCAGTCAATTGCGTATTGATATTCATCAATTGCTCCAGGGAAGTAAACTGGGCCATTTGGGCGATAAACTCCCGGTCCTGCATCGGTTGAAGCGGGTCCTGATGCCGCAGCTGTGTAATCAAAATGCTCAAGAACTGATCTTTTCCAAGCTCCTGACCATTTCCGTTTTTGTTACTGACATTCCCTTTGGCGTAGTTAGGCCACATATTTTTAGTAGATACCGGCTCTGTTGCCATCCAAGCTCACCTCCTCACTGTTAGGCTTTAGCGGTAAATGTTCCCGTTTGCACGCCTTCTACTTCCGCTTGATGCTCTGCTATCCATTCGTTCAGTTCTTCCGTCAGGTTTGCTGCTAATACGGCATCATCGGAAGGCCCGTCCTTCTCCTTCGAGCGATGCTGTGACTGCTGCTGTCCTGATCCAGGCTGGCGGCCGTCCTGATAAAGATTCGACGTCGAAGGCTGGCTGCTCTGTGTGACTTCTATTTTTTCTACCTGAAGTCCCTGTGCCAGCAACGCGCTCCGAAGCTGTGCCATTTGCTGGTCAATCAACTCCTTCGCATCCGTTGATTTGGTCATGAACTGTGCAATCAATTGCCCGTTCTGCATCGTAAGCTTAATATCGACTTGTCCCAGATGCTCTGGATTCAAGGAGATCCTTGCTTCCGTGAACCCGGTTTGCTTCACGATTTCCATCTTATTAATGATGAAGGAGGTCATTTCGCTCGAGAAATGCTCTACAGGCACCGGCGGTGCTGCAGGTTTCACTGCAACTTGTGTTCCGGAACGCAGGGCTAGTTGACCCGCAGTAACCGGTCCTTGCTCCAACAGTGAATCTCCTTCGGTCATAACGAACTCCGTTCCTGTGCCGTCAGAGCTGGCCTTGGTTGTCAAGGAAGCCCAATTGGCATTAGCTGACCCTGTCGTTTGGGACAAAGTCGACTGACCGGCTGTGTTCGTGGATGCATTAGGTAAAATTGCATCCGGCTGCTTCTGGTTTAAAATGCTGTTAAAATTCCCGTTGGCCTTGCTCTCTGCCGTTCCCGTTCCTTGACCCAGTAGACTATGGAAGGATTGGACCAGCTGTTTTACGGCTGCCTCGGTGTTCAAATCCAGCTTGCCGGATTTAGAGAGCATGGATGCCAGCTGGCTAATCGTATCCTGTACAACAAATCGAATCGTATCCGGACTCGAAGCCAATAAGGACATTTCATTTCCATCCGTGTTTCCTTGTGCTTGAGAAGCAGCTCCGCTTAACAACTGATTAGCTTGTGTCAGCCAGTTCTGAAGCTCCTGGAGCAAGGAAGGGTCCTCGTTTAATGCCTGGTCCATGGAGTCAAGCTCCTGAAGCAGGCCTTGAAGCAGTTCCATCAAGCCTTCCAGCGATTCATCCGTTTCCGATGAATAATTCGCGAGCAGGGATTCCAGCTTTGCAGCGACTTCAGTTGAAGCGGTCGAAGCGCTGTTACCACTGCTGTTCATCTGGTAAGCCAGGGTTGAATCGAAGGAAACGCCCGCTGCCGCTTGGCCAGCCGCACTTGCCTTCCCGCTGCCAGAAGAGCTGCTTACGGATGTAGACATGTTCTGTACCATGATTGTCATCGTCTTATTTCACCTCCTTTCCCAAGGATGGAGATTCATTTCAGAGCTTATTTAGAGCCCATCAGGCGATTCAATATTTTAGCTGCCAGCTCCGCGTCTTTTGAAGACATTGCATTTAAAATTCGTGAACGTGTAGCATCATCCACCGTATTCAGAATGGTCATTGTCTTGGCGGGGCTGATCTTGTACGTTTGCATCAACAGCTCGGCAGCATTGGCAGGTGTCATTCCGGCAAACGTCTGATTCAACTGGTTTTTGTCCAGATTATCGGATGTCTTCTTCTGCGCAGCTTCCGTTTCATTCTTCTTGACCCTGGATTGCAGAGCCGCAATGGCCATATCCTCGGATGTCTCCGCGTCTTTGAGCATCATGGTTGCATCCGCTGCTGTTTTTGGATCCATCTTTTGAAGAATAGCGACCCGGTTGCTGCTCTTCATCTGGCTGAGCATCAGCACCATTTCTTCCAGCGTTAAGTTCTGCATGATCGGTGCCGCTTTACTCGGGCTCATATCGGCGTAAAGCTTGGACAACTCGCGAATCTGCATCGTGTACGCATCTTCCTCTGGCGCCTCGCCGCTAGCCGCCGTGCTTTGCATTGAATCAATCTGGGTTTCCAGCTCTTTTACCTTGTTTTCCTGTGTTGCTTTTTGCTCGGTTACTTCATTTAATGTCTCTTCGCGCTCAGCAAGCTGCTTCTTAAGCTCTACAATCGTTGCTTCCGCACTTTCTTCCTGCTGCTTCGCTTCCTTAAGTTTCTGTTCTTCAGGAGTAAGTACCGGATCAGGAACCCAATTCTTCACAATTGGAATTTTGTTAGCTACATCAATGAGTCCATCCCGGACATCGGCTCTGAAAAATACCGCAAGAGCCCCCAGCAGGACGATTGTGAATATAGCAGGCACTAAAATCAATAATATCCGTTCAAATCCTCCACTTGATTCTTCTTTGTCAAGCGGCATATCTTTTCGTGACACTCTCATTCCTCCTTCGCGGTCATTACCCAGCGGTATTTGCAGACCTTAACGGGCTTTGATCGCAAAACGTACCGTCGCCATTTCGTCCAGCTCGTTTTGTTCCCGAAGGAGACTTTCATGCCGGAACTTTTCTTGGGATTTGTCTCTTGCCTTCAGCCACACTTTCTCATCAAGCATCTTGTCGGATAACACCTTCTGTTTCTTCGTTACATTGACATGAGCGAGCCGTATATCATCCCGTTTCCGCTCAATGCATTCTTCCAGATGCTCTGCATAAACCTGAATATTTCGAATTTCAGCTACAGGTACGCAGCGCGATGCTGCTTCTTGTTGAGCTTGATACATTTGATCCCGCATCGCATACAGCTCATTCAGACTATTCTCTTCCGCCTGAAGTTTTCCGATGGCACTTGACAGCATCCATTCGGCTTGTGTTTTCTCGTTGCTTTTCAGGTTTACGATTTTCTGGAATGCATAATGAAATTTCATTCTTCAAAGTCATCTCCTTGAAAACTCGGAAATCAAACGTTCCTGAACCTCATTCAATGTTGTTTTCTCATTCACTTTTTGCTTCGTAAAATCCCATATTCGCCCGATATATTCGATGGACTCATCGATATCGGCATTCGAGCCTTCTTGATAGGCTCCGATATTGATCAAATCCTCGGAATCCTTGTACACCGCCATCAGTCGTTTTACATTCTCGGAAGCGTCAATTTGCTCCTCAGGCGAGATATCTTTCATCACCCGGCTGATACTTGCCAACACGTCGATAGCCGGAAAATGTCCTTTATTTGCTATATTCCGGTTTAACACGATATGGCCGTCCAATATGCCCCTAACCGCATCAGCAATCGGTTCGTTCATATCGTCGCCATCTACAAGCACCGTGTAAAAGGCAGTAATGGAGCCTGTCGGCCCAGTTCCTGCACGTTCCAGCAGCTTAGGCAGACTTGCAAATACCGAGGGAGTGTAACCACGCATCGCAGGCGGTTCCCCTACGGCAAGCCCCACTTCGCGCTGTGCCATTGCATACCGGGTAACGGAATCCATCATCAGCATCACATTCAGCCCACG
Organism: Paenibacillus sp. Cedars; assembly: GCF_003184205.1. Lineage (NCBI taxonomy): Bacteria > Bacillati > Bacillota > Bacilli > Caryophanales > Paenibacillaceae > Paenibacillus > Paenibacillus sp. Cedars. The sequence continues at coordinate 1,741,181 of NZ_CP020866.1, read as the reverse complement.
ATCCCTGAAATATTCGGCAATCGTTGTGGCGATTAAAGCTCCTTTAATGCGGATGAGGGCTGGCTGATCTGAAGTCGCAACGATCACGACGGATCGCTTTAGCCCCTCAGGTCCCAGGTCCCGCTCGATGAAGTCAAGCACCTCTCGACCGCGTTCTCCGATCAAGGCAATGACATTAACATCGGCAGAGGTGTTTCTTGCAATCATCCCCATCAAGGTACTCTTCCCGACACCCGACCCGGCAAAAATACCGACCCGCTGCCCTTTGCCGATGGAGAGCAGTCCGTCAATCGCTCGAACACCGATGCTGATCGGTTCCTGAACTCTCGGCCGATTGAGCGGATTCTGTGGAACGTTATGGGTTGAATAATGAGGCATGCGAGCTGGAATGATGGAACCGTCCAGCGGCTGTCCTAATCCATCCAGCACCTTGCCAAGCAGTTCAGAGCCTACCTGCACACTCAGTGGCTTCCCGGTGCCGACCACATCACAGCCAGGTCCGATGGAATGAAGCTCGCCCAGCGGCATCAGCAGCACTTTATTATCCCTGAAGCCAACGACCTCAGCCTTGAGCGGCTTGGATTGCTTCGTGGGATAGATGTAGCACACATCGCCAATGCTTGCGTCCGGGCCTTCGGATTCCACCATCAGTCCGATAACCTGAGTTACTTTGCCGTTGATTCGAACGGGATCTAAATGCCTTAAATGATCCATATATCGTGCGCTATTCAGCTTCTTCATCTTGATTTCTCCGTTCCTCGTCATCAAGAGCGAACCGCACCAGTTCTTTTTTAATCTCGGACAGCTGCGTATCGATGCGGGCATCCACACTTCCGAATGAGGAGCGGATCACACAGCCGCGATCCTTCACCGTAGAATCCGGCAGAATTTGAAGCTCTGCCTGGGAATCGATTGATAATCCGAGTTCTTCCCGTGCCGCATAGACAAATTCAAACTGTTCGGGAGCCACACAGAGCGAGATGATTCCTTTTTCCCGTTTGCGGGCCAGATTCTTCCGAATGAGCTCCAGGGTAAAGTCAGGCTCGATTGTTAACTGATGATCCAGCACCTTCTCGGCAATGCTGCAGCTGAGCTCCACCAGGAACGGCTCCGCCTCCTGAATTAAATCGTCCTTGGCCTGGTGAGCCAGTTGGAGCAATTCGCTAGCTTGAACCGTCGCCTGCTCCATCAGTTCCTTCATCTCAAGCTCTGCCTTGGCGGAGCCCTCAGCATATCCCTGATTAAAGCCTTCCATCTTCAGCGTCTCAGACAAATCATCATCCTGAAGCCTGCGTTCAGTCCACCATGCTTCAATCTGCTGCTGCGCTTCGGTCAATAACCGTTCCGCCTCTTCCGAAGCCTCCCGTATTTGCCTTTCGGCAAACTCTTGGGCATCCTTCAGCATCTCATGCTTCAAACGTTCGGCTTCAGCCAGCGTCTGCACAACTGCCGGCTCGGCAGTCGGAGGAGCATACTCCTCGACCGTTTCCTCGGTTGGTGAAGCGTAACGACGAGCAAGATCCAACTCTTTCAACACATCCATCGGTTTATAGTGGGACGATTTGATCAAGTTAGACAATGATGTCATCTCCTCCGCCACGGGCTATAATGACCTCGCCCGCCTCTTCGAGTCTTCGGATCGTGCTTACAATCCGAGTCTGAGCTTCCTCAACATCACGCAGCCGCACCGGACCCATGTATTCCATTTCTTCGCGGAAGGTTTCGGCCATACGCTTGGACATGTTCCGGAAAATAACATCGCGCACCTCTTCGCTTGCCACCTTGAGCGCAAGCTGCAAATCCGCATTCTCGACATCGCGGATAATACGCTGTATAGAGCGATTGTCCACATTGACGATATCCTCGAAAACAAACATCCGCTTCTTGATTTCTTCTGCAAGCTCGGGATCCTGGATTTCCAAGGAATCGAGGATCGTTCTTTCCGTTCCGCGGTCAACCCCGTTCAGGATTTGAACGATGGACTCAATGCCGCCGGCACTTGTATAATCCTGAGTCACCGTCGCTGAAAGTTTCTGTTCAAGCACACGCTCGACCTGGGAGATGACTTCAGGAGAAGTACTGTCCATCACAGCTACCCTGCGGGCAACTTCTGCCTGCTTCTCTTGCGGAAGCGAGGACAAAATCGCAGAGGCCTGCTCGTACTGGAGATAAGACAATACGAGAGCAATCGTTTGTGCATTTTCGTTCTGGATAAAGTTCAGGATTTGGCTTGGGTCCGCTTTGCGGGCGAAGTCAAACGGTCTTACCTGAAGCGTTGCGGTCAATCTGTTGATCACTTCCATCGCTTTTTGTTGACCAAGCGCCTTCTCCAAAATTTCTTTAGCGTAATTAATGCCGCCTTGGGAGATGTACTCCTGGGCCAAACAAATCTGATGGAATTCTTGAATGATGCTATCTTTCTCGACACTGTCGACTTTGCGAACGTTCGCGATCTCTAGTGTTAATTGTTCAATTTCATCATCTCGAAGATGCTTAAATATTTGAGCAGACACTTCCGGGCCAAGTGTAATGAGCAGTATAGCTGCTTTTTGACGTCCGCTTAACATTTGGTTATTTCCCTTAGCCAATGCTTCCACCTCTATTCCTCAGCTAGCCATGTGCGAAGTAAATTCACGAATTCATCTGGCTTCTTCTTCGCCAAGGTTTCGAGCTGCTTACGAACCTGGCTTTCATTGGTTATACTTTCGAGATTTATTGATGGGAATTCTGTAACTGGCGGAAGCTGAATGTCATCTTCAAGCTCTTCCTGCTGTTGTCTGCGTCGGCGGATAAAGAAGTAGGCTCCCCCCGCAATCAATGCTAACGCAGCAATACCAATTCCCCATAATACAGGCTGAGAAAAAACAGTTTTTGTATTTTCATCCGGATTTACATTAAATACCTGTGAATTAACCGAAACTTTTTTGGACAGATCAGCGTCTGTATAAGTAGAACCCGAATCTGCAAGCGATGCTCTTACAATGTTGACTAGAATGTTTTGAATAGCCGTTCTTGTAGGATCGTCTAAAGCTTGTTGTCCCGCAGGTGGTTCAACCGAGACATTAATGGTTAAATCTTTAACAGTATATGGGCTTGCAATGATATCCTTGGTAATCCGGTTAACTTCGTAGTTAACCGTTTTGGAGAGCTCTTCCGAGTTCGTTTCACCGCTTCCAGAGTCGCTTGGATATCCTGGAACAGCCTCTTGGCCTACACCGGCCACTCCGCCGGTCGGACTGCTGGTTCCCGAATAGTTCTTCTGGATTTCCTGAACACTGAGCTCAATCCCCTTCATTTCTTCTTCATCCACAGGGGTTACGATGTTTTCCTTGCTCTGCACCTGATCGAAATTCAGTTTGGAAGCGACGAGAACATTCACTTTATTCGAACCCATGTACTGCGATAGAAATTGCTGGACATTTTGCCTAACTTCGCTTTCGAATTTTTTCTGAAGAGCAAAGTTCTCTTCCACCTTGCCAATCAATCCGCCTTGACCGCCCTTAGCTGTTGCGAGCAGCTCGACTTCGTCATTGGTGATTGTAATATTCTCAACCGGCAAGTTTGGAATCGCAGTCTTCACGAGGTTGTAATAGCCGTCGATGACTTCCTGATTAGGACGATAGCCCGGCTTAAATTGCACAACTACGGAAGCACTGGCTTTATCTTCGTTCCCGTTTTTCGCAAATACACTTTCCTTGGGAAGGTTTAATAGCACGGTTGCATCTTGAACGCCCTGCATCTTCTCAAGCAACCGTTCTACTTCGCCGTTCAGTGCATTTACATATTTCACTTCGAACTCGTTATCGGTCATTCCGATGGCTGACGCATTCTTTTCGAAGGTTTCGAATCCGATCGTACCATTCTGCACAAGTCCTTGTGAGCCTACATCAATCTGGACTTTAGCTGCACTCGTGCTAGGTACCAGAATGCTTCTGCCATCCTCACTGAGCTTATAAGAAATCCCTTGGGTCTCCAGGTGGCTGATGATTCCCGCGGCATCGCTGGAATTCAAATCCCGGAATGCTACTTCGTATTTCGTCTTAGAGAACTGCATCGTTAGTACGATCAGAGCAATCAGAACAAATGCTATTGTAGCGATTAACATTATTTTTTGTTTGTTGCTGAATTGGTTCCAATATTGGGTCATTCTTTCCCGATACTGGGCGATTCTCTCGTTCACATTGTCACCCCATCCGAAACTTTGCTAGAAACATTTAGATTTGCGTGCGCATGATCTCTTGATAGGCTTCTACCACTTTGTTTCGGACCTGTGTTGTGAGCTGAATGCTCAACAGAGCCTGTTGGGCGGATATCATCGCCTGATCTACGTTTACTTGTCCAATCATTAATTTATCGGTCATCATATGTGCATTCTGTTCCTGTGCTGACACAGAGTTCAGTGCTTCATTCAGGTAAGAACCAAAATCGCGGATCGATTCAGAAGGAGTCGCTCCATTTTTCACTTGCTCTTGTAGTTGAAGTGGCTGTACGCCCTGAACACTGAACATTGCGTTTTGAATCATAATTCTGTCCTCCTACTATGTGTGCTTATGTATTTTATCTTCTTATCTTCCAATCTCTAATGCCTTCATGATCATGGCTTTCGAAGCATTTATCGCTGTTACGTTAGCTTCGTAAGAACGGGTGGCTGCAAGCATATCCACCATCTCCTTCGTTATATCCACGTTAGGCATAAAGACATAACCTTCTGTATTTGCATCGGGATGAGTAGGGTTATATACCCGTTTCAGCGGCGCTTGATCTTCCTGCACTGCCGCAACCTTTACTCCTTGTCCCGCGTCCTGACCACTCATCTGAGCTCTGAGAAGTCCTTCAAACGATTCTTGCTGCGGCTGAAACACAACAGTCTTTCGGCGATACGGAACGGCTTGTCCATTCTCGATTCGCGCGCGAGTGGTTTCCGCATTGGCTATGTTGGAGGAGATGACATCCATTCGAAGCCGTTGTGCTGTAAGAGCTGATGCATTAATCCCAAAGCTATTGCTAATATTCATGAACCCTATCTCCCTTCAATAGCTGTACGCATCATTCGAATCTGCTCATTTACAGCTTGTATGTATGAATTATAACGAAGCTGATTCTCTGCAAGCAGCGACATTTCTCTGTCTGCATCGACATTATTCTGGTTGTTGTTCATAGAGCTGCTTCCATCCTTCATGACTGAAGCGTCGGGAATCCCCCCTGTAGGACCAATAACAAAATGTCGGGGATCCGTTCTTCTGCCCTGAAGCGATAAATCGGCTCCATCCATTTCCTTTTTCAGAAGACTCTCAAAGGATACCTCGGATCGCTTAAAATGAGGAGTATCCACGTTCGCGATGTTGTTCGCAATCACATTGTTTCTGAGATTTGCCGCATCCAAACCGCTTTGAAGCCGTTGAAAAGAACTATTGTTCAACAGATTCACTAGCTCATTCCTCCTGACTGGACTTTGCAAGAAGATATTCCACTCTTCCCAGCTAAATCCTCTTTTTTCGACAAAGAATATAATCCGTACGCACTAACCTAGGTCTTAAGTAGAAAAAGACAACATGATGTCACATAAACTAAGTTTCTTAAAGATTGGGACTTTTTACAATAAGAAAAAAGCCCTATCTTTTACCAAAAAGAAGGGCTTTGTATTCATTTTTATTCGGTTTTTTTCTATATTATTGCAAATCGTACCACTAATTCTGTAAATTTTAATCGTTTTTCCCCAAACGATAGGTCCCGGAACATTTAGAGAAATTCACAAAAAATTGCGAAAACCGTCCCGGCACCTTCCAACATGCGAAAGCTCTTCGACAACTTGCTGCGAGGTTTCACGATGAATATCGACAATTATCTCCGTGCGTTTACTCGGCTAATAGGCCTATATGGCTGCAACTACAGGATATATTGGCTTAAATCCCGATCCTGGGCGATACCTGCGAGCTTTTCCCGGACATATTCCGGCGTAATCACCATACGGTCCAGCGTAAGCTCAGGTGCCTCAAACGAGAGGTCTTCAAGCAGTTTCTCCAATATGGTATGAAGTCTGCGTGCACCGATATTCTCCGTGTTCTGATTCACTGATGCAGCAATCTGGGCAATTTCCCGAATCGCATCAGGAGAAAACTCCACTTCAAGATCCTCCGTTCGCAGCAGATTGACATATTGTTTCGTTAACGCATTTTTCGGTTCTGTCAAAATCGACACAAAATCGTCCAAAGTCAAACTGCTCAGCTCTACCCGGATCGGAAAACGTCCCTGTAGCTCCGGAATCAAATCCGATGGTTTGGCAATGTGAAATGCGCCTGCAGCGATAAACAGCACGAAATCCGTTTTTACCGGACCGTACTTCGTCATGATCGTTGAACCCTCTACAATCGGCAAAATATCGCGCTGAACGCCTTCTCTGGAGACATCCGGTCCCGATTGTCTGCCTTGACTCGCAACCTTATCGATCTCATCAATAAAGATAATACCCGATTGTTCAGCCCGGCGTATTGATTCCTGGATGACGTCATCCATATCAATCAATTTACCTGCTTCCTCTTGTGTGAGTACTTTCCTTGCTTCCTTGACGGATAGTTTGCGTCGCTTGGTCCGCTTCGGCATGAGGTTGCCAAACATCTCCTGCATGTTCATGCCCATCTGGTCATTCCCTTGGCCGGCAAACATATCAAACATGTTGGGAGCAGCATCCTCCACATCAATCTCTACCGTGTCATCCTCAAGTTTGCCCGACAGGAGATTAAACCGGACCTGCCTGCGTTTCTCCTTGAGACTTACGTCCTTATCTGCCGAATCCTCTTCTTCCGCCTGTGTATCATTATTGTTTCCGCCAAACAGCATTTCGAATGGATTACGCTGACTCTTCTGCCCCTTGGTTGATGGCGCCAGCAGCTCTACGATTCGCTCATTTGCCAATTCTTCGGCTTTGTCCTTCACCTGCTCCGTGCGCTCCAGCTTCACCATGCGTATGGCAGTTTCCACAAGGTCCCGTACCATTGACTCCACGTCACGGCCAACATAGCCAACCTCCGTGAACTTTGTGGCCTCGACCTTCACAAAAGGCGCATGGACGAGCTTCGCGAGTCTTCTCGCAATCTCCGTTTTACCCACGCCGGTAGGTCCGATCATCAGAATGTTTTTCGGTACGATCTCGTCCCGCTCGTCATCGGTAAGCAAACTGCGGCGATAACGATTGCGAAGTGCAACGGCGACTGATTTTTTAGCTTCCTTCTGGCCTACGATGTATTTATCCAGTTCGGATACAATCTGTCTAGGCGTCATCGATTCTTTACTCATCGCGAATACCTCCACCCTGATATGGCTATTTGTTGCTATATGGCATTCTTACAGCTCTTCGACAATAATATTGCTGTTAGTATAGACACACACCTCTGAAGCGATTTGAAGCGCTTCTCTGGCTATGTCTTTTGCTTCCATATGCCCCGCATGGCGCTTAAGCGCACGTCCCGCCGACAATGCAAAATTGCCCCCTGAGCCAATGGCCAGCACATCATCATCCGGCTCGATAATTTCTCCGCCGCCAGAGATCAGCAGCATCCCCGTTTTATCCATAACAATCATCAAAGCTTCAAGCTTGCGAAGCACTCGGTCTTGACGCCAATCCTTCGCAAGTTCGACAGCGGCACGCTGCAAGTTGCCATGATGCTCCTCCAGCTTGCCCTCGAATTTCTCAAACAACGTAATAGCATCCGCCACAGAACCGGCAAAACCGGCGACAACTTGTCCCCGGTAAAGACGGCGCACTTTCTTGGCGGTCTGCTTCATGACTACACTTTCACCAAATGTGACTTGACCATCGCCGGCAATGGCAGCTGTGCCATTATGCCGAACAGCACAAATCGTTGTGGCGTGAAAAGTCATTTCCATGATGGCAGGACCTCCCTAAGAAATAAGTTACATCGTATTTAGTTCTTTAGCATTAATAAACACACGAATTCCGTCAAGAGCACGGTTAGCAAGAGCGTCATTTTTTTCCTTTTTGTTACGTATGCGTTTCTCTAGATTCGGAAGAAGACCGAAGTTCGCATTCATCGGTTGGAAATTATCAGGATCTGCATGGGTTATGTAGTATGCCATGCTGCCGATAGCTGATTCCTGAGGGAAAACGACACCCTCCTGCCCCTGTGCTGCTCTTGCTGCATTAATTCCTGCAATCAAGCCGGATGCTGCTGATTCCACATAGCCCTCAACACCTGTCATTTGCCCTGCCAGATACAGATTAGGTCTGGTCTTTACCTGATAGGTCTGTTCGAGCAGCTTAGGCGAATTAACAAACGTATTCCGGTGCATAACGCCATATCGTACGATTTCAGCGTTCTCTAGTCCCGGAATCATGGAAATGACCCGCTTCTGCTCGCCCCACTTCAGATGGGTCTGGAAGCCAACAAGATTATACAGAGTTCCCGCTGCATTATCCTGACGCAGCTGCACAACCGCGTGCGGCAGCTCGCCCGTATGCGGGTTTACCAGTCCCACGGGCTTCATCGGGCCGAATAAGGCCGTTTGTTTGCCGCGTTTCATCATAACCTCGATCGGCATACAGCCCTCAAAATAAATCTCCTTCTCAAACTCTTTCAATTGGGCAACCTCGGCATTGATAAGGGCATCATAGAAGGCATCAAACTCTTCTTCCGTCATCGGGCAATTGAGATAAGCTGCCTCACCTTTATCATAGCGGGATGCCAGATACACTTTGCTCATATCGATGGAATCCTTCTCCACAATCGGAGCAGCCGCATCGTAAAAATAGAAATAGTCTTCGCCCATCAGCTCTCGGATTTGCGATGACAGTGCGGGAGAAGTGAGCGGTCCTGTTGCGATAACAACAATGCCTTCTTCAGGTATATGCTGAATTTCTTCATTTACGACCTCAATCAACGGATGGTTATGCAGCGTTTCCGTAATTTCGCCTGAGAATCCATCACGGTCAACGGCCAGTGCGCCGCCTGCCGGTACGGAATTGCGATCTGCCGAGCCGATAACAAGCGAGTTCAGCATCCGCATTTCTTCCTTCAGTACGCCTACCGCATTAGTCAAGCCGTTCGCCCGAAGTGAATTGCTGCACACAAGCTCAGCGAACTTGTCCGTATGATGCGCCGGTGTCTTTACGACCGGCCGCATCTCATATAGTGTAACGGGTACGCCACGGCTCGCGATCTGCCAGGCAGCCTCACTGCCTGCAAGTCCCGCACCGATAACCGTAACCCTCTGTGAATCTGTCAACGTCATTACCCCCTGTATGCCTTACAAATCTGCCGCTTCATCCGGTTCCTCAACCATTTCGGAATAATCACAAGAGGTACACTGAAGCTTGACCCCTTGCTTGCTCTTCTTCTCCACCATTAAACTGCTGCAGCTCGGACACGGCTTCGTTGAAGGTTTATCCCAGGATACAAAATCACATTCAGGATAACGATCACATCCAAAGAAGACGCGCCCCTTCTTGCTTCGCCGTTCCACCACGTGACCTTCCTTGCATTTCGGACACGCCACACCGATATCTTTCACAATCGGCTTGGTGTTACGGCAATCCGGAAAACCCGAACACGCAAGAAACTTGCCGAAACGGCCAAGCTTATAAACCAGGGGCTTGCCGCACTTCTCGCATATTTCATCGGAAACCTCATCTTCGATTTCGATTTCCTTCATTTCTTCCTCTGCTACTTCAAGACGCTTTTCGAAGGATTCGTAGAACTCAGCCAACACCTTTACCCAGTCCTCGGAACCTTCCTCCACATGGTCAAGGTCCTCTTCCATGTTCGCGGTAAACTCCACATTGAGGATTTCAGGGAAGAACTGCTCCATCTGTTCGATGACAAGCTCACCGAGCTCGGTTGGCATGAATTTTTTCTCTTCGATTGCAACGTAGCCCCTCTTCTGGATCGTCTCCAGTGTCGGCGCATACGTACTAGGACGCCCTATGCCGAGTTCCTCAAGCGTCTTGACCAGCCTTGCCTCTGTATAGCGTGGCGGCGGCTGTGTGAAATGCTGCTTCGGCTCAATATCCTGTTTCTCCAGCACGTCACCCGTGTGAAGCTCCGGCAAATACTTATCTTCCTCTGTCGTCCCGTCGTCGTTACCTTCGACGTAGACCTTCATGAATCCAGGGAAACGAACCTTGGAACCGGTCGCGCGGAAGACCGTATTGTTTGCAGCGATATCTACAGAAAGCGTATCCAGTACTGCTGAAGCCATTTGACTCGCCACAAAACGCTCCCAAACGAGTTTATACAAGCGAAGCTGATCCCGGCTCATAAACGGTTTCATGGATTCCGGATCCCGAAGTATGGAAGTGGGACGTATCGCTTCATGCGCATCCTGAGCGTTGGCTGCTTTTTTCGAATATTGTCTCGGGCTCTCCGGTACGAACGGATCACCATACTTCTCGGTGATATATTCCTTCGCTTCTTCTTGAGCTGTCCCGGAAATACGGGTCGAGTCTGTACGCATATAGGTAATCAAACCGACAGTGCCTTCCTTGCCCAGCTCGACACCCTCGTAAAGCTGCTGGGCAACCGACATCGTCTTGGCAGCCCGGAAACCAAGTTTGCGTGCAGCTTCCTGCTGCAGTGAACTGGTCGTAAATGGTGGTGACGGGTGACGCTGGCGCTCCCGCTCTTTCACTTCACCCACTTGGAAGGAAGCATCCCGAATGGCTTCGAGAATTTCATTCACTTCCTGTTCGTTGGTCAATTCCTTCTTCGCACCGTTAAACTGTGTAAATTTCGCTTCGAATGCAGATCCGTTCACGGCCAGCTTGGCCGTAATGGTCCAGTATTCTTCCGGAACGAATGCACTGATTTCGTTCTCGCGATCCAGGATGATTTTGACGGCTACGGATTGAACACGACCAGCCGAGAGACCCTTTTTCACTTTCTTCCATAGAATAGGGCTGATCTTATAACCAACCAAACGATCCAGGATGCGTCTTGCCTGCTGCGCGTTAACCAAATCCATGTTAATTTTGCGCGGCGTCTTAAAGGCATCCTTCACGGCCGTTTTCGTTATTTCATTAAATACAACCCGCAGGCTTTGGGTATCATCCAGCTCCAATGCATGCGCAAGATGCCATGCAATGGCTTCCCCTTCGCGATCGGGGTCAGCTGCGAGGTATACTTTCTTCACCTTTTTGCTAGCATCCTTAAGTTCCTTTAAGACAGAACCTTTTCCGCGGATCGTAATGTATTTCGGATTGAAGTCATTTTCCACCTCAACCCCGATCTGGCTCTTCGGCAAATCGCGAACATGACCCATTGAAGCCTTCACGATATACTTGCTGCCGAGATATTTGCCAATCGTTTTCGCCTTAGCAGGCGACTCTACGATGACGAGTGAATCCGCCACAGGTTCATCCTCCTCTCCAACATTCAAACTTTCCCATTATATGATCTTATATATAGCACCGGGTAATTGGGTAATCTGCTTTTTTATGATTAAAGATAACAGAACTGAATGCAAATGTCCAAAATCCCACTGGGTTCGCTCGATCATCTCATCCAGCGACCCGGGCCCCTGTTCGAGCATATGGTATATGTGTCGTTCATCATTTGTCAACCCGGCTTGTAAATCCGGCTGCTCCTGACGATGGGCCCGCCGCTCCTTATTGTATGTATCCGAAGCCTCTTTTGGCAACCAGGAATCATATTCTTCTATTATATCCCGGGCATCCGTGACCATCTTGGCCCCTTGCTTGATCAAATCCAGCGTCCCTCTGCTCTTAGATGAAGTAAGAGGTCCCGGAACGGAAAACACATCCCTTCCTGCCTCCAGCGCATAATCTGCCGTAATTAATGACCCGCTGCGAGCATCCGCCTCAACAACCACGGTACCCAGCGTTAATCCGGCGATAATCCGGTTTCTCTGCGGGAAAAATCCTGGTAACGCCTTCGTTCCCGGCGGATATTCAGAAATGACAAGTCCCTTGGCCGCAATCTCTTCGTAAAGCGAACGGTTCTCCGGTGGATAGATGACGTCAATGCCCGCTCCTAGAACCGCCACCGTCATTCCGCCGCTTCTCAATGCGGTTTCGTGGACAACGCTATCGATGCCTCTGGCCATACCGCTAACAACCATTAATCCCGCCCTTGTCAGCTCTTCGGATAGCATCGATGCAATCTTGCGCCCATAGGCTGTCGGCATTCTTGTACCCACCATAGCGATCCCCGGTTTAGACAGCAGACGATAATCACCCATGCAATACAATACCCACGGGGCCTGGGGTGAAGATTTCAATGATTCCGGATAAAAGTCATCAAGGGCTGTTATAATACGTATTTTTGAGCGGTTTGTCAAATTCCATACCTCAGCTTGATTCTGTCGAAATTCGCCGTCGCCAACATTCGACATGTCGCTGCGTTTTCTTTCGACGGTGAGTGGGAATTCCTTAGTCAATTTATTCGCTCTTTCGACAGATACCCCGCATGCTCTCCAATCGTTTGCATCGTAGGATAGCATCCCTTCATGCAGTTCCCCTCTAGTTATAATCCGGTTAATCGTCTTCCAACCAATGCCGTCACTTTCATGCAGGGCGACCAGCAGCACGCTTTCCAGCTTCATTATGTGACCTCCTTAAAATATAAAATCGAAAACAAAAAAGCAACCCTTCATTTCCTGTTCAGGAAATAAAAGGTTGCTTACCTTACATTATGAACACAGACTTAACCTGTTATCTGGAAAAAATCATGCCTTAGTGAGTCTTGCAAGACTCCAAAAGACCTTGCTCCTCAAGAACGCTAACCAGAGTTGAGCCCATTTCGGCAGGCGTTGGAGCTACCTTGACACCACAAGCTTCAAGCACGGCAATTTTCTCCTTAGCCGTTCCTTTACCGCCAGAAATAATCGCGCCAGCATGGCCCATGCGTTTTCCTGGAGGCGCTGTGGCTCCACCGATGAAGCCAACAACAGGTTTGTTCATGTTCGCTTTGATCCATTCAGCCGCTTCTTCTTCAGCTGTACCACCGATCTCACCGATCATAATTACCGCTTTGGTGTTAGGATCTTCATTAAACAGTCTCAAGACATCGATAAACTCAGTTCCTTTAACCGGGTCACCACCGATACCAACGGCTGAGGATTGTCCAATGCCGCGAGCGGTCAGCTGATGAACAGCTTCATAAGTCAGGGTACCACTGCGCGATACAACCCCTACATGTCCCGACGTGTGGATGTAGCCCGGCATAATACCGATCTTACATTCGCCCGGTGTAATGACACCTGGACAGTTAGGTCCGATCAGACGAGTCTTCTTGCCTTCCAGATAGCGGGATACTTTCACCATATCGAGCACTGGAATACCTTCCGTGATACAGATAACCAGGTCCATCTCAGCATCAACAGCTTCCAGAATGGAATCTGCTGCAAAAGCTGGCGGTACATAGATTACGCTTGCGGTCGCGCCAGTTTTGGCTTTAGCTTCCTCAACGGTGTTGTAAACCGGCAATTTGACAGTTTCACCGTTCTCCAGCGTGATTTCGACTTCAGTTCCACCTTTACCAGGTGAAGTTCCGCCGACCATCTGGGTACCGTAATCCAGGGCACCTTTTGCATGGAAAAGGGCCGTCTTGCCTGTAATCCCTTGTGTGATAACTTTTGTATTTTTATCGATCAAAATACTCACGATTGATTCACATCCCCTATTGTTATTTGAAAATGAAAGCAACCGCACGGCAGAGCCCTAAAGCCCATCGTGCCATGCCCCTTCAGGAATGAATTATTACTGAACGAGGGAGACGATCTTCTGTGCTCCGTCGGCCATGGAATCAGCAGGCACGATGTTCAGACCGGACTCAGCCAAAATTTGCTTGCCGAGGTCAACATTCGTTCCTTCCAAGCGGACAACAAGCGGACGAGTTAAGCCCAGCTGTTTCGCTGCTTCAACAACACCGGTAGCGATAACGTCGCAACGCATAATACCACCGAAAATGTTGACAAAGATTCCTTTTACTTGAGGATCGGACAAAATAATCTTGAAGGCTTCCGTTACCTTCTCCGTTGTTGCACCGCCCCCAACATCAAGGAAGTTAGCAGGGTCGCCGCCATAATACTTGATGATGTCCATAGTAGCCATCGCAAGACCGGCTCCGTTAACCATGCAGCCGATATTGCCATCAAGAGCTATATAACTCAAGTCGTATTTGGATGCTTCGATTTCCTTCTCGTCTTCTTCGTCCAGGTCGCGCAGTTCAAGAATGTCCTTATGACGGAACAGCGCATTGGAGTCAAAATTGAGTTTGGCATCAAGAGCCATGACGTTTCCGTCACCTGTTACGACAAGCGGATTGATCTCAGCGATAGAGCAATCCTTCTCAACAAATGCCTTATACAGGGCCAGCATGAACTGAACGGCTTTACCAACCAGTTCATTCGGGATATTAATGGAATACGCTAATTTCCGTGCTTGGAACGTTTGAAGTCCGATCGCTGGATCCACGACTTCTTTAAAAATCTTCTCAGGAGTTGCTGCTGCAACCTCTTCGATTTCAGTACCGCCTTCTTCAGACGCCATCAAGACGACACGGCCAGTAGCACGGTCAACTACAACACCGATATAATACTCTTTGCGAATATCGCAGCCCTCTTCAATGAGGAGACGCTTAACTTCCTTGCCTTCTGGACCCGTTTGGTGAGTTACCAACACCTTGCCCAGAATTTCTTCAGCATAAGCACGAACCTCATCCAGGTTCTTCGCCACTTTAACGCCGCCGGCTTTACCCCGGCCACCTGCGTGGATCTGTGCTTTGACAACGGTTACGGGACTGCCCAAAGACTGTGCAGCTTCCACTGCTTCTTCCACCGTAAACGCTACCTTGCCGTTCGGAACAGCTACTCCATATTGCTTCAGTACTTGTTTTCCTTGATATTCATGGATATTCATTCTCGAATCCTCCTATCAACATGACTGGAACAAGGCTGGTTAACATGAGACTAATCTATGAAAGAAAGTTATTCTCGTGTCAACCTTTATATATTAAACCCAAGCTATTGTAACATGTTTTTAAAACGCTTACCTTAAAAAGTTCACCGTTTATCCACTCTATTTAGCATGGGTTTGATTCCTTCCAGATATAAATTGGAAAAATATGTAAAATAAAATCTACTTTTTCTTCACATAGTGCAATAATCCGACAATCCCTAAAACCACGACGGCAACTCCGATGAATCCCGCAACGAGCGTAATGATGATATTCCCCCATAATATTGTCATTTCGTCCCCTCCCCAACCTGTTTTAATTAGCATATACTGTAATATTATACCATTAAATCCCTTATTCAATATACTAAACTATGGCATAAATTAAAACTTTTTATCCTTTTTATGCTATTCACTAGAATGGTACTGGTTTATTTTCTCATCATGATGTCGTATTATTTTCCTACAATATTAGGGTCGTTCTTCATCAGCATGATGAGTTTGTGGATATCAGCTGGCAGGCCAAAATGGACGATCGCTTGTTAAAAAAATGACCGGCCGACACCTGTCGATTACCGAAAGACTCACTGGCTCCGGAAATAACAGGTGTGCGGCCTGCCGCTTTAACCTTTAATGGAGCCATTCAAGGCTCCTTTTTAATCCTACCGAGTATGTAAATCCACATCCCTTTTTCAAATGATCTTTATTTGTATTCAGATAAATCATAGTAAATTTTACCCACTTTTGATATACTAAAATCATTACTTTAGTCATAGGTGCGTGATCAATCAAATGTGGGAAAAAGAACTGAAGATAGCCATACAGAAGAAGCAAAGCGTGACGATATATCTTATCGATGGCGCAGTATTACAAGGCATCCCTGATGCTTGTACAGATTGTTTAAAGATGCGGAGCGTTTATGGACCCGTTTGGGTACCATTAGAGGAAATAAAGCATGTGAGTCGATTAATACGACTAGACGCAAAAAAGAACCTGCTGGCATATAGCTAGTAGGTTCTTTGCTTAAAGAACTGAGAATCCCATGGGATGAACAACCAAAAATGAATCCACATCCCTTTCCTTTTTATGAGCCTTTAAAAGCCGGAAACAAGTGGCCCATATCTCGACGATTGTGCAAGGTTTGACAAATGAAAAAGCGGGAAAGGGCACGCCGCACTCATGCAGCCGTGCGTGTCTTTCTCCCCTTTTTCATGCTTACATTCTATTACGAGAAAAAATTCTTGAATAATGTAAATAACCCGCAGGAAAATCCCGCGGGTTATTTACTTGGCAATATTAATTTTTCCATTCCCAGAAAGGTGAGCCTTGGGCAATTATTAATCTTTCAAGCCAAGTATTAAAATCAATTTCAAACCTGATAGTTGGTGGATCCTCAAAATATTGTTCGTGGTTGTGCCACATCAAATATCCTTTTCCAGTATCCACTCTATCTGAGTCGATGAATAAATAATCTCCAACATAATAACAAATAGGAATCCAGTTTTTAGGCATGTAATTTAAGTGGTATTCATCCATTTGTTTATGGCTTAACAAGTCAAAACCTGTCCCGAACTGGTCTCTAAACAAATAGCATCCGTTACAATACAACAAAAATTCAACATAATGATCTGGAAGTGTCCAGCCTTTTTTCTGGCATAAATTTTGAATGTCACTTAGTGATGCAGGGGAATTAAATGCTGATTTAGTCTCATTCAGATTACCGCTGCTGTAATGTTGAATATATTTATCATTATTTAAACATTTTCTATATGCTTCTAAGTTGTTAACTACATCTGATGCCAATTTTTAATCACCCTTTATTGTAGCTGTTCCACCAAGCTGTTATAAGTTGTTGATGAATTGATCGAGGAACAGGTATTAAATTAGATTTTTCGTTTCCACCACCATATTCACGTGGTTTTATATGATGTATTTCGTATGATGCCCAATCCCATCCAGGATTTCCATAAGTATTAATGTAATAAGTAATGTATGCACCTCTATCCTTACTGCTATCCCACGGAGTTGGATTTGGAACCTTTTTCCATGTTGTAGAAGACGGTTCATAATTGACAATCCAGAGCGTGAATCTACGTATTTAAAATAAGGCATTGCCGCGTTGTTATACAGTATTCGACCAGTGTCACCGGTTTGAAGTCCGACCGGTACTCCTTTTTCAAAGACTTTTACTTCAGTCGATCCAATCCAATACTTCGTTTGAGATCTTAAAGTTGAAGTAAATGATTGATTTCTTGTTAAGTGTTTTGAATCTCTTCCTTTCTCTGCGTAGTATCCTTTGTTACTGGTTTGTACATCACTGGCAAGAAATTTATTGGTAAAACTTACACTGTCGGGTTTACTTCCTACATAACTAACGTATTTTGTTGTGATTTCGATATTTCTAGTATTTAAATTACCATTTAATTGAGTTTACCCAAACAATTCCACCAGTAGCAAGTGGTTTAATCTCTTCGTCATTAAGACTTGTTTTAAAGGAGGCTTGCTCTTCGAGTTCTTCAATATAATTGTCGAGCGATAAAGTCGCTCCACTATCATTGTACAGTAAAACATTTACACTGAAATCACTGATGATTTGCCCATCAGAAAGTTCAGGTTTTTTCATTCAAGTATTGTTTTACTTCCTGTAATACTTCATCTTCTGGAAACTTGTTAAGTGTATCTACAATCTCGTTTTTTTTCGCTTCTAATGAATGTATAAAGGATTCATTATGTTCTGTTATGGCGTCTTGTAACTCAGCAACATTCAAATCACTTGCTTCGGAAGCATAAACTCCAGATACCATGGAAAGTGTCAAAATGGGCGGAGGACATGAGACCCTCACTATTTTTTTAAAGACTCGACGCCTGCACTTCTTCCTTCTTTCTTTCGGAGGACAAACCACTTCGGTTTTCTTTTTACGGTTAATTCCATGTTCAAGGCAACTCAATCATGACACCTCCCCATAAAGATGGTTTAGGGTACTTGAGTGTTTTGCTTTAAGGTTGGACTAATATCCAGATTGGGCTAGATTAGAACCCATCTTTATAAAAAATGGGTTCATGCGCTTACTTATTGTCTTGGTTTTACTAATAATGTTCATACTCTTTCAAATGCAGACAACTCATATTTCTCTCGAGCCTCTCCTAATATGATTTGATTTTCTAACCAGTTACGCCGTGGTGGGGTGTGATTAAAATCGAGGGCAACCCATTTGCTGTCGATATCGAGGAAACTGTAAAACAGAGAGAACGCATATGAATTGACATAAGCTGGATAAGCTTTTACAATACGGACTATAATCACCAGCGAAAGGAGGAAGCACCCTTTTCGAAATCACGGATGTTCTATAACGAATACAATCCACTGATATCTGAAAAAGAGGTGCTTTTTTATGTATGGAAAACTTCATAGCGCGTGCTTGCACGGCATTGATGGCGTTGTCATTCAGGTAGAGGTGGACCTTGCCAATGGTCTGCCGCAAACCGCCATTATCGGGCTGCCCGATTCCTCTATCCGGGAATCCGTGGAGCGGGTACGGGCAGCGATCAAAAACTGCGGATTTACCTACCCGCTTAAACGGGTAACCATCAATCTCGCCCCGGCAGATCTTCGCAAGGTGGGATCCTCCTTCGATCTGGCGATCGCTGTTGGCATATTGCTGACAAGCGAGCAATGGACCTTTACGGATGCAGGACGAATGCTAATCGTTGGCGAACTTGCACTGGATGGTGCGCTCAGACCCGTAACGGGTGTTCTGCCCATGGTGGAGCAAGCCAAAAAAGAGGGTTTTACTGGGGTTGTCCTGCCGCTCGAGAATGCTCCTGAAGCAGCATTAATTGGGGGAATCGAGGTTTACGGGCTGCAGCACCTGAAAGAGCTCGTTCAGGATGGGAATGATCCCAATGGAGCCATGGGAAATTTAATGGCTGACGTTTCGCTGTCAAAGCTCCGCTATGATAAATCATCGCAGTCTGGTGGAACACAACATGAAAGCCCGCAGGACACACAGCTTGAAGATTATCAAGATGTGATCGGACAGCAGCATATCAAGCGGGCCCTCACGATTGCTGCTGCCGGGATGCACAACATCTTGCTTATCGGCCCTCCCGGTACCGGAAAAACGATGCTCATGAAGCGTCTTCCCACCATCCTTCCGCCGCTGGCAGACCAAGAAGCGTTGACAACTACGAAAATATTCAGCGCTGCCGGCAAATTAAAATCGTCCGACGGCTTGATGACCAAACGCCCCTTCAGGTCTCCGCATCATACCATCTCGGCCGGCGGGCTCATCGGAGGGGGAACCATTCCGAAGCCGGGGGAGGTCAGCCTGGCCCACAAGGGCATTCTGTTCCTTGATGAACTCCCTGAGTTCTCCAGGCATGTGCTTGAGGTGCTGCGCCAGCCCCTGGAGGACCGCGAAGTAACCATCAGCCGGGCACGGGCGGTATTTACCTTCCCGGCGCATTTCATGCTGGCTTGTTCGATGAACCCTTGTCCGTGCGGTTATTACGGCAGCGATCATCCCCATCAGCGATGCACTTGCAGCGTTACTCGAATTGCTCAATACCGCGCTAAGATCTCGGGTCCCTTAATGGACCGGATCGACCTGCAGGTGGACGTGCCCAGGCCTAAGGAATGGCCGGGAAGCTCCACTCCTATATCCTCACAGCAAATGCGGGATCAAGTCTACGCGGCGCAAGCCATTCAGTTAGAGCGCTACCACAGACTTCCATTTTGCTGGAACAGTGAACTCTTTGGAAGCTTCCTGAGGAAACATGTGCTGCTGGACAAGGACTCGGCAGAGCTTCTGCAAGCGACAATCGACACACTTGGTCTTAGCATGCGCGCCTATGACAGGATTCTGAAGCTGGCTAGAACCATTGCAGACTTGGAAGCATCCCGAGAGATTCATAGCCGTCACGTTGCTGAAGCGATTCAATACCGGCAGCTGGATCGACAGCATATCGCGACCGAAGAAACATCCCGCTAAATGACAGCGATTGGAGTGAATACATCATGGAAGTCAGACCGATGGCCCCTGCTGATATGGATGATCTCATCCAAATCTGGCTTGATGCATCCAAGGAAGCCCATCATTTTGTCCCAGCCGAATATTGGGAGTCCCGGCAAGCGGAAATGCGGAATGTCTATCTCCCGATGTCAGAAACCTACTTGATTGAAGACGCAGGAGGCATCCAAGGGTTCGTCTCCATGGTTGAAAATGATCTTGCCGCATTATTTGTTAACACAGGCCAACAAAATCAGGGATACGGAAAAGCACTTCTTCACTGCGCCATGAACCTTAGAGATGTTTTGAAGCTTCGGGTGTATGAGAAGAACCAGAGGGCATTCCGCTTCTATATAAAAAACGGTTTTGAAGTTCTTGATGTTTCGGTGGACAGCGACACGGGGCAAAAAGAACAGGTCTTGATCTGGAGCAGCAGCAAATAAAACCAAGGAGTGATACCATGACTACTTCTATTTTTCAGCATATTGACACTGTCTTTGTACCCACCCGGAATATGAAAGCTGCAAAGGAGTGGTACACAAATGTTTTGGGAGGCCGAGTCGGTTGGGAGAGCGAGCAAGGCGAATACCAATGCATCCTGTTCGGGCAGACATCCCTCACCCTGTTCTCTACAGAAGAGGGTAAGTATTTTGAGCCCCGTCACGCTATGTTTAATTTTTTTGTCTCCAATGCCGAGGAGGCTCATCAACACCTGAAGGACCATGGCGTACGCGTCGATACCATTCTGGAGTACGGCGCAACCTACTTTACCTTCTATGATCTGGATGACAACTGTCTGGAAGTCTGCCAATACTAATGGAAACTCACCGTTTAAGTAAAAGAAGGTGAAGGAGTTTATCACTCCGCCACCTTCTTTTTTTAATTCGTGTTATGCGGGGTAGCATTCACTTTCAATCTAAAATGCATTCTCGATATGCTCCATCGAGACAGCCGTCAGATCAGCGCCAAGAATTATCGAGATGACATCGAAGCGAACCGACCGTTCATGGTGACGTTTCTGATGCACGTACTGCTGTGCCGTATTCCGAACCTGTATCATTTTGCGGGCATTTACGGATTCCGAAGGCGTACCGAAGCTTGTCGTCCCGCTTCGGCTTCTTACTTCAATGATCACGAGGGTCGCCCCGATCTCGGCAACGATATCCAGTTCTCCAAAGCGGCAGCGCCAATTGCGGTCCAGTATGCGATAACCTTTCTCAACCAAGGCTGCTGCCGCCAATTCCTCAGCAGCCGCACCTTTTTGCTTGCGGCTGTCTTTCTTCCCGAATCGAGAGGGCATTACGGCATCATTCCCTCCTGCTTCGCCTGACCATCCGCGCGATAAACGTATGTCAGCACTTCGGCTACGAGCTGATAAAGCTCTGCAGGGATCTGCTGGTCCAGGTCCAGCTTGGAGAGAATCTCCACCAATGCGGCGTCCTCCTGAACAGGAACCCCATGCTCTTTGGCTTTATCCAGAATAGATTCCGCCAGCTTGCCCTGTCCTTTGGCAACAACCATCGGCGCTTCACTCTCGCCAGGCGTATATTTAAGAGCAACGGCCTTTTTCATGGCCGTCATCGATCCTTGTTCTTGCTCTTGCTTGGTCATATCCGCATATCCACCCCTTTATAGGTCTGAGGGGCGTATTCTGCGGCCGTTCCCTGCACCGACATATCCGAAGACGGCTGTGGATCAACGGGCAGCGGTTCTGTTTTTACGCTTAACAACTGATAACCAATGGACGCAACAGCCGTCGCCAGCTCTTGCTTTTTTCCTTCAAACAGTTCCGCGGCAAAGCTCTGGTCATTCCGGAAGCTGAGGCTGACAATCCGGTCGACGACCTGCACATCAATGAGGGTCGGTCCCAGAAATCTCATATCCAGATCAAACAACAGCCGGCAGTTGGTGGCATCGAGCTCGCCTTTGCGCCCTCTGCGCGACTGAATATGTACGGAGGCGGTCTGTTCTCCGTCCGCGCCATGCAGAGGGATAAACATGGTAACCTGGGCGAACGGTGCTGTTCTATCCGTGTTCAGCAGGAGCTGCTGCCCCGTTAAATGCTGCACGATTTGCTGAGCGGCTTCCTTCAGTGCCGACGGTGTTTCCTGGCTGGACAGAACTTGAAGGAGCACCCCCTTCAAGGTGTCCTGAAGGGCTTGTGACGAGTCGCCTGCCTGCGTTGAGGCGATGACTGACTGCTGCTGCATGCCCTGGGCCATACTCTGCTGTGCAGAAGGCACAGAGGGTTGTGCCACGCCCGGCTGATTCGCTGTGCCCGCTTGGGCAACCGGAGCTTGATGAATTATGCTTGCTGCGTTACCAGCCGTAACAGGGGCGCTCGGTACGGCCCCTGAGCCGGTACCGGCAGCATTGGCGGCTGGCGGCTGGGAAGCGGCGACTCCCCCAGCTGCCGCCTGCTGCTGTGCCGCAGCAGCAGGCGATAAAGCAGCACCCGCTGTCGATGGAGCGGGTGCTGGAGCAGGAGCAGGTGCGGGCACTGCCGCACTCGCTCCTGCCGCGCCACCGCCGGGCAGCGCGGTCGCCTGCTGCCCGCCCGGCAAAGCGGCGCTACCCGTGCGCGCCGCTTCACCCGCGGGGCCGCTGACGGCCCCGCGCAGGCTTTGCTGCTCGTGCTCTGCACCGAGCAGCTTCAGGAGCCGCCCCACCCATGGCTCCGCGCCAGGGGTGGGCGGCTTGGGCGAAGGGCCTGCGGCCCCTTCGCCCGGGGCTGCCGCCAGCCCAGCGGGCACGGCGGCTTGTCCGGCGGCAGGCGTTGCCGTGCCGCCGCCAGCCCATGGCTGCGCGAGCTCGCCGCGCAGCTGCTGCAGCAGGCCTTGCAGCTTGGTCAGCAGTGCCTGCTGACCTGTCGCGGTCTGCGCTGCGCTGCCAGCGCCTCCTGCTGGAGTGCTGGCCTGCTGCGGTACGGTTTCAGCTGCTGCGCCGCTCGCAGCACCGGCTATAGGAGAAGATGCAGGCGCTGTGCCTTCCCCCCCATCTCCAGCAGTCCCGGCGCCGACACTTATAACAGACGCCAGCTGCTGTTCAAGAGACTGCAGTAATTGATGGAGCTGAGGTCCGAATACTGCCTGATGCAGCCCCTTCACACTTTCGGGAGTAATCGGCAGTCCGCGATGAAACGCGATAGCAGCCGACTCCGCCCATTCTGCCGCAGGAACCATTGGTGGTTTCACGGCCAACGCCTCACGAAACATAGCTATATTTTCCTTCGTTAACGGAACTCCTGCCGTCTGCATGCCCTTAATCATTTCCCGGTTTTCCTTCGTATCCGGGAGACCGGCAAAGTCCAGCACCTCCGCCATGGAGGATGGGGACAACGGCTGGCCCGGCGTTGGACTAAGCGGCTTGAGTACGGCTGTCCCTCCATCTCCCGGCGGCTGAACCTGCAGAAGCGCGGTTTCTCCGGCTCGAAGCGGCGTTTCCAGTTTTGCCTTCACTTGAACGCCCTGGATCTGCACTAACGCTTCCTGCCCATCTTCCGATACGTTCATAACCACACCGCGAACGACCTGACCCGGCTTTAATTCCAACGTCTTGGCGTCTCCCGGCTTTTGCTCTCCCAGGAGTCCGCGAATCAACGATCCGATGTTCACGATTTATCCTCCCACGCCTTCTATTTACCTTATATATCGGCAGCAGCCCGCCTTTTGACGAGGGCGGGCTGCATCGAATTCTAGAATAAGGACAATTGCTCAATCTCCATGTTTTTCAAAAAACTTCTCCGGTGCATGGACGTAGGTCCGTGCAATTGCAGCTGTTCCCGGTGAAATTTGGTTGCGTAGCCTTTATGTACTGCAATTCCGTATTCCGGATATCGCGCCTCCCATTCCCTTTCACACAATCTGTCACGGGTGACCTTCGCAATAATGGAAGCCGCGGCAATGGACTGGCTGTTGGCATCGCCTTTGATAATCGCACGCTGCGGGATATCGCAATCCACCTTCTCAGCATCAACAAGCAGAAATTGAGGGGTGACCGCCAATTGCTCAACAGCCATCTTCATCGCAAGCCTTGCCGCTTGTTTAATGTTGATCCTGTCGATCGTTTCCGCATCCACCAACCCCACACCGACAGCGAGCGCATCTTCCATGATGAGATCATAGAGTGTCTCCCGCTTCTTGGCACTGAGTTTCTTCGAATCATCAATCCCTTCGATTACTAACCCTTCCGGTAAAATAACCGCCGCCGCAACCACATCTCCGAACAAACAGCCCCGGCCAACTTCGTCAATGCCTGCAATATGTATATAATGATTCCAATAGTCACGCTCGTACATTAATAAATCCGTCATAGGTTTAACCCCTTTGGTTCCAAATTACCGCTTGTTTCAAGTCCGTACATACGGTCTGTCAACTACACTCTCAATCTAGTAACTCTTCTAGATTATCACACAAGACACAGGGCGTCACCCTTTCGCAGCAAACGCCGATTCCAGAACAGGTAGGATCATACCATTTCAACAAAAAGAGCTGCCATCACCGGCAGCTCTTACCTTGTCTTACATTCACTTTTTTATCACGTGCCAAAAACAAAACTTTTATGCTGTATCATCCTCATGGCGGACATGAGCAGAGATGTATCGCATTATCCCAAGCTAATCAATAAGGGGACTCCATGGAATAGCGGCCTAGCTTGCCTGCACGGAGCTCACGCAGGAATATGCTCGAGGCTTTTTCCAGATCGACTCTGCCGCCGCTTACGATACAGCCGCGTTTTCTTCCGACCGCTTCCATGACGGCAACGATTTCATCCGGATTGTCCAGATCCGTCGGACGTTCCTTGAGATCAAATCGCTCACTCATCGTCTCCCAATAATAGTTGGAGAAATATTTGATCGCAAAATACGCAATATCCTCTACGTTCAATATTTCTTCCTTGATCGCGCCGGTTACCGCAAGTCGGTACCCTACATTCTGATCCTCAAACTTCGGCCACAAGATACCTGGTGTATCCAGCAGCTCCATCTCCCCGCCGGCAACCTTAATCCACTGCTGCCCTTTCGTTACACCTGGACGATCCCCCGTCTCCGCGATGTTACGGCCAGCAAGCCGGTTAATCAGAGTGGACTTGCCCACATTCGGTATACCTACAATCAACACACGCATCGCACGCGGATTCATTCCCTTGGCGATTTGTTTGTCGATTTTTTCCTTCAACAGCAATTTAATCTGGTTGGGAATATCCTTGATGCCTGTTCCTGTTGATGCATCTACAGGAAAGGCCGTTAGGCTATTTTCTTTAAAATAAGCCTGCCATTGCCTTGTAACCTCAGGATCGGCCAAATCGGCTTTATTCATGATGATCAGCCGCGGCTTGCCCTGCAAAATCTCGTCAATCATCGGATTTCGGCTTGAGAGCGGAAGCCTCGCATCGATCAGCTCAATTACAGCATCGATCAGCTTCAGCTTCTCCTGAATTTGGCGGCGCGCTTTGGTCATATGTCCAGGAAACCATTGTATTGTCAAACGTCGTCACCTCTACTTTGCTCTGCAAACTTTCATCGTTCTATAGCGTCGTGGCTAATGGTTGATGAGCCCTACGTCTTTAATCGGCCAGAAAATCAAGTCTGCTCGACCGATAATATCCCCCAAAGGAACATATCCTATCATTCGGCTGTCTGTGCTGTTGGAACGGTTATCCCCCATCACAAACACATGGCCTTCTGGAACAACGCCTTCCGGAACAAAGGAGTTCGGAAAATCTGTGTTATTGTATAATCTGTCCTCAGCATGGGCCTTATCAATTGCTTCCTGTATGTAGGTTTCATTCACAGGCTCTCCGTTGACAAGCACTTTATCGCCTTCAACTTTAACCGTATCACCAGCAACAGCGATCACGCGTTTAATGAAATCCCTACCCTCATCAGGAACATGGAATACGATGACTTCTCCACGCTCTGGCTTGCGGATATCATATAGAATCTCGTTAACAATCAACTTTTGATTGGATACAAAATTAGGTTCCATAGACGGACCTTGCACAATAAACGGTTTAAAGAGAAGCCAGCGAATGAGAACGACGAGAACCAGAGCAATAAGAAGAGCCTTTAGCCATTCTACCAGCTCGTTTTTAGCCTTCTTGGCCGGTTTCCCCACGTTTGTGTCCAATGCCTCATGTTGTTGATCTTTCTCCATAACCCACCGTCCTTCTCTATAGATCGCTTTCCATAATAGCGATTTTTGGATATACAAAAGGGGCTTGTATATACGCACAAGCCCCTTTTTACCGCCTTGTAATTAACGACGAATTTCTTTAATTCTCGCTGCTTTACCGCGCAGTTCACGAAGATAATAAAGCTTCGCACGACGCACTTTACCACGGCGAGCCACTTCGATTTTATCGATTTTAGGCGAGTTGATTGGGAAAGTTCTTTCCACACCAACACCGTAAGAAATTTTACGAACGGTAAAAGTCTCACTGATTCCGCCACCGCGACGTTTAATTACAACACCTTCGAACAACTGGATACGCTCACGAGTTCCCTCGATAACCTTCACGTGTACTTTCAAAGTATCACCAGGACGAAAGCTCGGAATATCCTTGCGAAGTTGTTCTTCAGTAATCGCTTGAACGATATTCATCATCTATGACTCCCTCCTCTCACACAGGCGTTCTTGCATCTTCCGGAAATTCTATGTATTTCCTTCATTATCCGCAGCGGACCACCGTATTCACAACAAAAGAAATAGTATCACATTTTGCGGTTAGAATCAAGTATTTCATCTTTACACCCATCCAGATGATCCATAATTATAGTACACTCACCTTTAAAAAACCACTTTTGGCATGTAAGATAACATGTCAAAAGTGGTTAGACTAAGATTAATTTACGGATTCTTTCGAATCGCTTGCCTCTTTATGGCGCTTGCCGTAATATTCCAGAATATCATCGACGGTTTGAAAGGATACTTCTGTATGATCTTTTTCCATTTGATTGTTATACGTTACATTATTATCTGACACGATTAAGGGCCTCCTCAACAATGCTTATGTCTTGTTTCCAATAATGTATTAACCACAAACATTTCGGCTGTAACATGTAAAATCTTGCAGCTGTTCTTATTTTAATAACCCATTCTGGTGATATTGAGCCTGGCGGCGGTCTGTGTAGATGTAACGGTTTGGGTCTGTGCAGACAAATTATATAGCTGTACGGTATCGCCAACCTTCATGTTGATAACGGCAGAGCCGGATACCCGATCGTCATTTGCACTAGATGCCATGTTGGCCGGAGAAGTCGTATTGCTATTAACCACAATTCCGAAGATGCCTGGTGAATTTTGCTGGTTGGAAAGTGCAACTTGCCAGTTGATGAAATAAAAACCTGCGGTGTTGATCGCGAGTGTCGTGGTTCCATTAAAAGTTACGCCTTGCAGTTCATTTTGCGAGAAGATGATGGGCGACATCGCTGGAACCGATTGAGTCCTTCCCGCCGCGTTATAAAGTACAACTCCCCCAACCCATGGCCCGGCCCCCGTTGAACCAGCAGCATCGGTTACTTCAGACGCTCCTGCGGCTCCTGCTGTTCCCGTACGGCGAATTACCGCTGTAACCTCAACTCCGCCCGTTGGCCCCGTAGAACCGATTACTCCAGTCACTCCTGTGGTCTCTATTGGGCCTGTTAACCCCGTGATGGTTACTGCACCTGTCACTCCTGCGGCTCCTGTAACACCCGTAAATCCTATGGAGACAGTTGTTCCCGCCATGCCTGCTGGACTTGCCGCTTCGGTTGCGGTTGCTTCAGCTGAACCCGCGATTCCTGCTTCGCCCGTAGTTCCCGTAACCCCAACCACACGCGCTGCTCCGCTTGGAACGGTTACTGCCCTTCCACTTACAGCACCCTTCGGTCTCGTCATCCCAGTTCCCCCGGTGGTACCCGTAACTCCATTACATCCGGGCGCTCCCAATAGACCTCTATCACCCGTGACCCCAACTACACCTGTTGGCGCGGTCGGACCCGCTGTTCTAGCTGTGCCTGCTGGACTTGCCGCTCCCATTCTACCTGTCGGCCCTCTCGATCCCTTAAGGCTCGCTCTGCCTGTCGCTCCGATGGATCCAAACGCTACTGTTGCTCCCGTATTTCCTGTCGCCCCGGTTGAACCTCTTACTCCTGTAATTCCAGTAATGCCCCCCGGAGTCATTACTCTTGCAGTACCTGTAGCCCGATTCTTTCCCGTCGTACCTGCAGCCACCGTCAGGCCCGTTAGTCCCGCGACCCTGATTCGACCTGATTCCAAGGAATCTCCTGCTTCAGCAGTTTCTCTTGAGCTCGGAGAACCGTGTCCTTGAGCGGTTTTAGCTTCTACATGATGCTGAACATGATCAGCACTGGAGTTCTTTAAGATAGACAATAATGACTGCAATGCAGCTTCCCGGACCGCTTTCGGAAGGTTCAGACCCGAAACAACACCTGACAGGGCATTGGTATAGTTGGCCAGTTGAACGCTCAAGTCACCTGAAGATGCACCGTTCCCCAAGAGCCTATCCATTCCTTCTGTAAGAGCTTGCATCCCGTCAAGCTCCTGCTTCGAAACACCCAATACACTGCTCTGCTGATGGATACCTTGAAGAACATCTCCAAGGCGCTGTCTGGATCGTTCACCCGGGTTCTTGACAGCATCCATAACATATCGCGGCAAATTGATCACCAGATTTGCTAACGGAATCGGATCAGAACGCTGTGCCGGATCATTCATCACGGTTTGAATGCCATTCTGAACTTCCGCAAGCACTGGATTAATGACACTGCCTACGCCAATGCGTTCCCCAAACGTTTGCAGCAAGGTTACGACCCCATTCAGTCTTGAGGCAATATTCTGCAGGTTATCTGCATTCGGAATCGTCACAACTTGCTGGACCGCTTCCTTCATACTGCGGTGTTCTCTTTGTGCAAACCTCATGCCGGACACCAGCTCGTTCAGACTCTGTAATTGTATTTTGATTCGAGTGAAGTTATCATTCTCTGGCAACTCCACAAATGCACTTGTCAGC
This sequence comes from Paenibacillus sp. Cedars, assembly GCF_003184205.1. NCBI lineage: Bacteria > Bacillati > Bacillota > Bacilli > Caryophanales > Paenibacillaceae > Paenibacillus > Paenibacillus sp. Cedars. The sequence goes on along the minus strand of NZ_CP020866.1, from coordinate 1,712,234 downwards.
GAAGCCAATTGGGAAATCCGCGCAACAAACCTCGCGGCTTCGGTCCTCCTCACTCGCATTCGTCCAGAAGCCAGCCCACGAATCACGGCTTTATTGCCCTTACGCCTCCTCTTCTCTTGCATCTAACCTACTCACCCCTAACAATTCTCATTCATCCGCAAACGCCTATGTAGGCACATTATTCAATGGATATGGATTATGTTCTCGTCAGCCTCTCTTATTATTGTTATTGATTTCGGCAGTAATCTATACGAAAAAAAGGAAAGATCGGCATACGCAGATCTTTCCTTTGTCTATGGCATTCATTATAAACGTTCCGATTCTTGCTGAAGCTTTGCGATATAAATCCGATCCTGTTTGGACAATTCCAGCTTGTCCAACAATTCAGGTCGACGCTCCCAAGTCCGTCTGAGCGCTTGTTCACGGCGCCACACTTCGATATTCGCATGATGGCCGCTGAGCAGAATATCCGGCACCTTCCATCCCCTGAATTCAGCCGGACGGGTATAGTGAGGGTATTCCAGCAGCCCTGTACTGAATGAATCCGTCACCGCCGATGTCTCATTGCCAAGAACACCCGGCAGCAATCGAACCACGGAATCAATAACAACCATTGCGGGCAGCTCTCCGCCTGTAAGCACATAATCCCCGATGGATAATTCATCAGTAACCAAATACTCGCGGATGCGTTCATCATAGCCCTCGTAATGACCGCATATGAACACAAGATGCTCTTCCTGAGACAGTTCTTCCGCTTTCTTCTGTGTAAACGTCTCGCCTTGCGGGCACATCAGAATAACGCGTGGAGGCTTAACGCCCTCTGATGATTTCGATGAGCCCTCCGCCAGCCCAGCCTCTTCCTCGTTGTTCGAAATCTGATCATAAGAACGTGGAGTTAGAATATCCTCCACTGCGGCAAATATCGGATCCGGCTTCAACACCATCCCGCCCCCACCGCCATATGGCGTATCATCCACCTGACTATGCTTGTTTCCGGCGTACTGGCGGAAGTTGATAGCATTTAAATGCACAATTTGTTTCTCGGCCGCTTTACCTAAAATGCTCGAATGGAACACACCGTCGAACATTTCCGGGAACAGCGTCAGCACATCAATCCGCATGGACTATAACAACCCTTCCATAAGATGCACGCGGACAAGCTTGGCTTCCTTATCTACGTCAAGAACGACATCCGGGATGGCTGGCAGCAGAACTTCCTTGCCTTGAGGGGTCTTCACAACCCATACATCATTAGCTCCGGGCGTTAAAATTTCTGAAATCGTGCCAAGCTCCTCTGCCGGTTCATCATCTGTCAGCACCTTGCAGCCAATGATCTCATGGAAGTAATACTCGTTGTCCGGAAGCTCCTCCTGAAGGTCCGCTTTGATCTTCAGCAGAGAGCCTTTATACTTCTCAGCATCGTTAATTCCATGCAGCTCTTTAAATTTAAGGACATACATATTTTTATGAAAACGGGATGTATCCACCGTTGCTTCAATCATGCTCCCTTTGTCCGGGACAATAAACAGCTTGCTCTTAACAGCAAATCGCTGGTCAGCAAAATCCGTATGCGGCATCACTTTGACTTCTCCGCGGATTCCATGCGTATTCACGATTTTGCCTACGGTAAACAACTTTTCAGACATGGTCTTCCTCCTGCATCACTTAATGAACGTTCGCTCATGTATGACCGACTGATTTCTTCAGCATGTACGAAAAAGGGCTAGGACATGCATCCTAACCCCCTTTCGTATATTTTAAGAAATGATATCAACGGTCACCCGTTTATCCATTTTAACTGCCGCCGATGTTACGACTGTACGCAATGATTTGGCGATACGCCCCTGTTTGCCTATGACCTTCCCGACATCGTCAGGATGCACGTACAGCTCATATACAATCAAGTGCTCCTTCTCAACGGTCTTCACAGTCACATCTTCTGGATGATCCACTAAAGCCTTAGCAATAACGCGAACTAATTCTTCCATAGATAACCCTCGCGATCAGTCTTATTTCTGATGCTTCAGCTCATGAAACTTCTTCATTACGCCCGCTTTGCTCAGCAAGTTGCGAACAGTATCAGATGCTTGCGCACCATTTTGAAGCCAGTTCAGTGCTTTCTCTTCATCGATCTTAACTTCAGCCGGTTGAGCAACCGGATTGTAATAACCGATTTCCTCGATAAAGCGGCCGTCACGTGGGGAACGGGAATCAGAAACCACCACGCGGTAGAAAGGAGCCTTGTGAGCACCCATGCGTTTCAGACGAATACGTACTGCCATTTTGAAAATTCACCTCCTTCAAAAAATGTCCATGCTTTATGTCCAAACTTAACGGAATGGGAACTTCATGCCTTTTCCACCAGTCAAGCCTTTTAACTGTTTCATTGCTTTATTTTTACCGCCTTTGGGACCCATCATATCCGAGAATTGTTTCATGACGCGGCGCATTTCATCAAACTGCTTGATCAGCCGGTTCACTTCAGCCAGCGAGGTTCCGCTGCCGGCCGCAATCCGTTTGCGGCGGTTGTGATTGATAATATCAGGCTGCTGCTTCTCCGCTGTAGTCATGGAGTGGACAATGGCCTCAATGCGTCCCATCTGCTTCTCGTCAACTTTGAGATCCTTGGTCTGCTTCATCTTGCCCATGCCGGGAATCATATCCATCAGCTGATCCAACGGACCGAGCTTCTTCACTTGGTCCATCTGTTCCAGGAAATCCTCAAACGTAAATTCAGCATTACGCATTTTACGTTCCATTTCCTTGGCTTTGTCTGCATCAATATTCGATTGGGCTTTCTCAATAAGGGACAGCATATCGCCCATACCGAGAATCCGGGATGCCATCCGTTCCGGATGGAACGGCTCCAGGGCATCAATCTTCTCACCCAGCGCCGCGAACTTAATCGGGCATCCGGTAACAGCTTTAACCGAAAGGGCAGCACCGCCTCGGGTATCACCGTCCAGCTTGGTCAATACAACGCCTGTAAGCGTCAATTGCTGATTGAAGCTTTCCGCAACATTCACCGCATCCTGACCTGTCATCGCATCAACAACAAGCAGCACTTCATCGGGATTTACAACACTGTGAATTTGCTTCAGTTCTTCCATCAGTTCTTCATCGACATGCAAACGGCCCGCAGTATCGATAATAACATAATCGTGACCGTTATCCTTGGCATGCTGCAAGCCTTGCTTCGCAATCTCAACCGGGCTTGTCTTGTCTCCAAGAGAGAATACAGGCACATTAATCTGTTCTCCAAGGACCTCAAGCTGTTTGATCGCTGCCGGACGATAAATGTCACCGGCTACGAGCAGCGGTCGGCTGTTCTGCTTCTGCAGCAGCTTGGCCAGCTTACCGGATGTCGTCGTCTTACCTGCACCTTGCAGACCGGCCATCATAATGACCGTAGGCGGTTTATTGCTCTTAACCAGTTTGGCCTGGCTGCCACCCATCAGCTCCGTCATTTCTTTATTAACGATGTCGATGATCACCATGCCGGGCGTAAAGCTGTCCATCACTTCCTTGCCGATGGCCTTCTCTTTCACTTTGGATACAAAATCCTTAACCACTTTGAAGTTAACGTCGGCTTCAAGAAGCGCGAGTCTTACTTCACGCATGGCGGCTGTTACATCTTCTTCGGACACCTTGCCTTTACCACGAAGCTTGCTGAACACATTCTGTAGTCTGCTGGTCAATCCTTCAAAAGCCATATCCGCCACCTCCGTTCATACTTAATCCCATACCTTTAATCGTTCAACCATATCGCTCATTACATTCTTATCATGTTCATCCAGGTCGCTAATCTCCACCCATTTCCGAAACTTATCCAGCTCACGGACACGCGTTTCATGCTTGCTCAGCAGCCCAAGCTTCTCTTCGTAAGACTCAAGCACCTGCTCTGCACGCTTAATATGTTCATAGACGGCCTGACGACTAATCTCAAATTCACCAGCGATTTCTCCCAAGGAAAAATCGTCATGGAAATAATATTTCAAAAAGGTCTGCTGCTTCTCTGTCAGCAGCTGCTCATAAAAATCGAACAGCAGATTGATCCGGTTCGTCTTCTCGAGCCGATTCTCCTGACTCATTTAAGGGCACCCCCTCGTCAAGGAAAAACACTTTACAGTTCGCTTAACGAACCTTATCATACATAAAACAAAGAAGGATGTCAAGCAATTTCCCTTGTCATCCTTCTTCATGTGCAGCAAGCCTTTTTCCTACCCTGTTTACCCGACAGGAAGAAGGTAGATCAGTATCGCAAAAAAGTGAAGAATCGATCCCGCAAGTACAAACAAATGCCAGATCGCATGATGGTACGGGAAGCCCCGCCATACGTAAAAGATGGTGCCTAGGGTGTACAGCACGCCGCCAAGAGCGAGCAAATTCATACCCTGCGGTGCCACAACCGCGGTTAAAGGGTTCCAGGCAATAACGATCAGCCAGCCCATCGCAATGTAGAATATCGTGGAGAGAAACAGAAACTTCTTCACGAAGAAGGCTTTGAAGATGACGCCGAACAGTGCAACTCCCCAGACGATTCCGAAGAGGCTCCATCCAAGCGTTCCACGAATAGCCACCAGCAGGAAGGGAGTATACGTTCCTGCGATAAACAAATAAATGGAGGAATGATCCATAAACTCAAAGAAATCCTTGGCTTTACCGTCCCTCAAGCCGTGAACCAGCGTTGAACTCAAATACAGCAGCAGCATCGTCGAGCCGTAGATCGTAAAGCTGACAATATGCCATGCAGTGCCCTTCAAACTTGAAAATACAATCAAGAGCACCAGCGCAGCAACACTTAGCGCCGCTCCTATGCCATGTGTTATTGCATTCGCTATCTCTTCTCGGCGTGGATAAGTGTAAGTATTGGCCATAACCGGTATCCTTTCGCTTGAAATCTTATACTTCATTATAAGCCCTGCCAGCATACAAAATCCAGCAAGCATCCAGATCAACGCCCTTTTGAACGGAAAAATTGCAAAATGGCGTCGACGATTTGACGCGAGGCATTGCCATCACCAAAGGGATTGCTGGCTCTTGCCATGTTGCGGTAGGTCTCCTCATCCGTTAACAGCTTCTCTATTCCTGCCACTACCTCATCGCAATTCGTGCCAACACACTTTAAGGTGCCCGCTGTAACCCCTTCAGGACGCTCTGTCTTGTCTCTCAATACCAGAACCGGTTTCCCCAGCGACGGCGCTTCCTCCTGAATACCCCCGGAATCCGTCAAGACGAGATATGCGCGCTGCATGATATGGTGAAGATCAACAACATCCAGCGGTCCTGTCAGATGAATTCGCTCATGTCCCTCCAGAGCTTGCGCTACCGCCTGCTGCAGAACGGGGTTCGGATGAACCGGATACACCACTTCGACATCCGGGTGGCTCTGGACGGTTCGCTTTACAGCCTCAAGCACGCCCTTCATAGGTTCACCCCAATTCTCCCGGCGATGCATTGTGATGAGAATTAAGCGAGCATTTTCCCGTAACTTGCTCTGTATAGGGTGCTCAAAGGGAGCCTGCAGCGTCCATTTCATGGCATCGATCCCCGTATTCCCCGTTACATACACATGATCCGTACGATGCTCGGCTCTGAGATTGGAAGCTGACAGCGCTGTAGGAGCGAAATGCATATCGGCTATTCGGCCAATCCATTCCCGGTTCATCTCCTCCGGAAATGGCGCGTATTTGTCATAGGTCCGCAATCCCGCCTCCACATGCCCAACCGGCACTTTCGCATAATAGGCCGCCAAGGCGCCTATGAATGCCGTTGTTGTATCCCCGTGAACCAGGACCAGATCGTACCTTTGCGCCTGGAATACATTTTCCATTCCTTTTAACAGGTCGGCACTAAGGCTGTACAGCGACTGTCCTTCCTTCATCATATTTAAATCCATCTGAGCCTCGATCTCAAAAAATTGAAGAACCTGATCCAGCATTTCCCGATGCTGGGCGGTGACACAAACGATTGGGGTCAATCCCGGAGTACGTTCCAATTCCTTGACCAACGGTGCCATTTTGATCGCTTCTGGACGCGTTCCGAAGATAACAAGAACATTTTTTTGATCCACGAATCTTCACACTCCCCCTCGCTTTCATATGAAAAGGTATATCTGGGATGACATATCTTAAGCATTATATGGAAATTTGATAGATTCGTTCTGGTCATACGCACGCTTGAGAAAAACCAACCATTTTTCAATCACTCGGCTCATTCGTCCAATTCTATGAAGCTAGCATTGCATATATTATTGCGAGAACAAAGAAAGGAGGAAACCTCTTGGCTGTCATCATTTATCCCAGAACGATGAACTGGTCGTACATGAAACAGAGACCGCAGCAGCTAATGACACAATTGGGCTCGCTTGGTCATCAGGTTTTCTTCGAAAACCTGGCACCGCTGGATAAGGAGTTTAAAGAGATTGAACCGAATGTGTATCTGTTTACGGATACCAAGGCATTTCTGCACAAAAAGCTGCCTGCATTGCGAAAGGAGCATCCCGTTGCCGTCTGGACGACCTGGTCCAAGCTCCGGACGCGCATTTCCACGCTCTTTGACCCTGATATTACAATCTACGACTGCTGTGATGAATTCCCGCATTGGGCTAAATACGAACCCAAAATGATTGACGAGGCGGATCATGTCGTATGTACGGCAGAGGTCATTCGCACCCGATTGTCACTGGCATACCCCGACAAACCACTGACCTTGATTCCGAATGGCGCTGATGCTTCGTTTTTTCATATTCCATCCAGTGATAGACCCGCTGATCTGCCTCCGGGTCCTGTTGTTGCTTATATCGGTGCTTGGGCCTATTGGGTAGATCATGAACTGTTCGCTAAAGCCGCCATTCAATTTCCGAACGTCCAGTTTGTATCCATTGGAGCTCCTTACGGCAGCTCAGGCGACTATTCGAAGCTGCCTAACGTGCATATACTCGGGGAAAAGCCGCACCACGAGCTCAAGCGTTACCTCACTCATATCGACGTTGCGTTGATTCCATTCCAATACCATCCGATTACGCTCGCAACCAATCCCGTTAAAGCCTATGAATACTTGGCATCGGGTGTCCGGGTGCTATCAACGGCCTTGCCGGAATGCATCGCCATGGAGCCGCATGTAACCACTGCGACAACCCATGACGATTTCCTTGTTAAGCTGGCCTCCATGCTTCATCACCCTGACACTGCAGAGCATAAGCTGGCCCGGATTGCGTACGCCCGAGAGAACCGCTGGATTGAGCGCGGACTGAAAGCCGATCAGGTCATCCGGCAAGTCCTCCATGATAAAGGCTTGACATCGAATTGATCCCGTACAACTTACTTCGCACGCAAGCATTAGGCTATGGATTGACCAATACGTCAGCGTACCGCGATCGTATCCTTCAGGAAGTCACACATGCGGACAGAGAATGGGTTCTCTGGAGCCTCAGCAGGTCTTTTCCCATGAGAAGAACACTCATTTCCTTCCCTATGCCTGCACATATCCCGGACGCTGTAGTCTGTATATGTGTTCATGGTGTTCCTCTCTATTGGAAAAAAACCTGGCTGCTCGCAAGGCTCACCCATTGGAACGCCAGGCTCCCCGCTGCCCGATTTCTGCCTTATGATCTGCTGCCAACGGACTCAAGACTTGTTCTGCATCTGGATGCATCACAGAACGATTCGTTTCAAAAGGAACTGCTGTATATTCTCCCGATACTTGCATCCACACAGATGCAAGAGAAACATACTGGAGACAAAGGGGACTTATCTCCTGTGGTCCCTGCTCAACCTGCAGTTTCCATATTGATGAGCATTCATAATATGAAAGACACTCTGGGCTGGAGCATCCGTTCTGTGCTGGCACAAACCAACGAAAACTGGGAGCTGCTGATTGGGGATGACGGCTCTGGGGACGAGAGTCTTGAGGAAGCCTGCGCTTATCAAGACAGCAGAATACGTGTTCTTTCGCAAGCGCGTAACCGCGGGAAAGCCATGATGATGAACCGGCTGCTCTTTGAAGCAAGGGGGCGTTACATTCTGGAACTGGATGGGGATGACTGGCTGGCACCGAACGCAGTAGCACTCCTGACCGAAGCGCTTGACCTGAATCCGGATGGCGGTATCGCCACGGGATGGTATGGCTGCTGGGAACGAACCAGGCAGTTCGGTCCGCTGTGGAGAAGGGATGTGGTCTCCGGCAGGCTTCATTCAGAATCATCCGCTCCGTTGCCCAATCCATCGAATGACCGCAGTCACCCGATCGTGCCCAGAATGTATCGCAAATCTTCTCTGATCGCCATCGGCGGCTGGTGGAATCGTGAGGATCGCCTCGGACGTATCTTCGAAGATATGGACGTTACCTCCCGTCTCCTGAAACACAGCTCTCTAGCTCATGTCACGGCTGTCCTCTATCATCGTGTCATCGACGGCACCAGTATCAGCCAACGTAATCGTAATCTGTTCAAAAGCTGGAATCAGCAGTCAGACAAGATCTAGAACGCATTCGCAAAGGAGGTGAACGTAATGCATATTGCCGCTTCCGGATACTATGGCATGGGAAACTTCGGAGATGACTTGTTTCTTCACACCCTTAGGCAAGTATTCCACGAACATCACGTCTACCCTTGGAACTCCCGCTTGGATCCGCGCCGAACGGATGCTTTTATTATCGGAGGAGGCGATTTAATCACACCCTACTCGTTCAACCGTTATTATTTCCCGCCACAATTAAATGGACAGCCCACATGGGTGTATGGCGTAGGTATCGTTGATGCCTACCCCGAACACACTTGGCCCGAAGAACAGGTAGCCGCGTATCGCGACATGATTTCCAAAGCGAACCGGGCCGTCTTCAGGGATGAACGTTCCTCGGCTATAGCCAAGCGGGCGCGATTTCATCCTAACGTGGAGATGGCTCCTGACATGGTGTTCGGCTATCGTCAGCCCGACATCCCGGTACAGCGATTTTCCAGACGTCCAACCATTGGGGTTGTTGTATTCGCCTATGAATCATTCCCTATGGACAATATGACAAAACTTCTGGGACATCTTACGGCAAAAGACTACCATGTCGTGCTTATACCGGTCATTCATCATCCGGGGAATGCGTACTCGGACTACAACACCTGTTTACAACTGCAGCGAAACATCAAGGAATGCACGCCTGCAGCTTCCGTTGAAACACTGCCGTTTCTTATGGACATTGAGCTGACTTACCGTTTCATTCAATCCGTTGACTATTTAATCTCCTTCAAACTTCATCCGTCGCTGGCCGCCTTGCGTGGGGGTAAGCCTGTACTGGCGCTCAGCACCATGAGCAAAGTGCATAGCCTCCTAAGCTCCTTTGGTCTAGGTCAGTATTTTACCGACTATCGTCAACCGCTTGAGGCCCTGATCGATAAAACCGAAACCTTCCTTAAGTACGGTCCTGGTCATGTGCAGCAAGTTATGCCTATGATCCGGGCAGCAGAGAACGAAAGTACGGCCTCGCTTCAGGATTTAAAGAATCATATTGAAGGGCACACCCGATGGTAATACAGAAAGGAGAATGACTATGTGTTGCTTCCTGTTCTGCAGACGACTTGCTGCACGAGTAAAGATGTTAACACGGCAAGTTGAGTTTCTAAGCCAGCAGACCGGACAATTGACCGAACGCGTAGAGTCACTGGAGAGTCAGGTGCTCACGGGCTTAACCATCATTCCGGAACTGATTCACTATTTCGAAGTCCGCACAGGGCAGCAAGTACGGGTCAGCACCACCTTTGTCACCTTGGAAGGCGTTGTTCTTGCAACTGCCGAGGACGGGGTACAGCTCCGTGAAGCTTCCGGAGATCTTGTGCTGATTCCATTCGCGAATATTACTTCCGTTCAATAAATCCCCTCAATGGCTGCTGATCTTCCGTTTCAAACTTTCATTACAGCAAGGAGGGAATTTCGATATGCGCTACGTGGATTGGCTGCAAGGATTTATCGGATCCGAAACCGAAGTAACGGTGTCGGGAGATGTGATCATTGGCACCCTGACCGAAGTGGGAGAAGGGACCATCTCTTTAAAAATCCCGCCCATCATCTATGGCCCGCCAACCGATACAGCTATCATCCCGCTTCGTGCGATTGAATTCGTTCGAATCGTCTCTTCTTAATCACATCCGGTTATCACTCGAATCGAACATGAAAAAGGACCGAAAGTACAACTTTCGGTCCTTTTGTGTTTGATTTAACTTCAGAAGCGTCTAATCTTCTTGTTCTGCTTCATTCTCTTCTTCCTTAATCAATCCGGCAAACAAGGCATGGACAAATTGCTCCGAATCAAAAGTCTGGAGATCCCCCATCTTCTCTCCAAGCCCTACCAGCTTCACTGGCAAATTCAACTCTTGACGAATCGCAATGACAATTCCGCCTTTAGCCGTACCATCCAGCTTGGTTAATACAAGCCCGGTCACGCCGCTCTTCTCACCGAACAGTTTGGCCTGACTTAGCGCATTCTGACCTGTTGTAGCATCGAGTACCATCAATACCTCATGCGGCGCACTTGGGATTTCGCGTTGAATGACACGGAATATCTTATTCAGCTCTTCCATCAGATTCGTTTTGTTCTGAAGACGCCCCGCGGTATCACAGATCAGAATATCTGCCTGCCGCTGTTTGGCTGCTTGAACCGCGTCGAACATGACCGCTGCCGGATCAGAACCCGGCTGCTGCTTAATGACCTCCACGCCAACCCGTTCGCCCCATACTTCGAGCTGTTCAATAGCACCTGCGCGGAACGTATCGCCCGCTGCAAGCATAACTTTTTTGCCCTCCTGCTTGTAACGGTGCGCAAGCTTACCAATTGTAGTTGTCTTACCAACTCCGTTTACGCCAACAAAGAGAATGACCGTAATTCCATCCGGATTCTCGCGCAGTTCATTGCTGCTGTCATCACGAAGGAGACCCATCAGTTTCTCGGACAATACCGGCTGCAAATCGGCAGCATCCTCGATCCGCCGTTTTTTCACTTCGGCACGAAGATCATCCATCAGGTCCATGACCGTATTGACGCCAACATCAGCGCCAATCAGAATCTCTTCCAATTCCTCGTAGAACTCCTCATCGATCTTTTTGCGGCGAATGACCAGGTCCGACACTTTCTCGATAAAGCCCTTCCGGGTTTTCTCCAATCCGTCCCTGAACTGTTTCGTTACGTTTTCTGTCTTGCTGGAAATGCTCTCTTTTAACTTCTTAAAAAAGCTCATACGTTCCCTCCATGTGATGGTTTATGTTAAATTAGGCGATCTCCGCTTCCTCATCCTCAAGTCTAACCGACACCAGCTTCGACACGCCGCCCTCTTCCATCGTGACGCCGTACAGTACATCCGCCTCTTCCATCGTTCCCTTGCGGTGTGTGACCACAATAAACTGTGTTTGCTCGGAGAACTCCCGCAAATACTGGGCAAAGCGTACCACGTTCGCTTCATCAAGCGCCGCTTCGACTTCATCAAGCACACAGAACGGAACCGGCTTCACCTGTAAAATGGCGAACAGCAGCGCCATAGCGGTTAATGCACGCTCTCCCCCGGACAGCAGCTGCAGGTTTTGCAGCTTCTTGCCGGGAGGCTGGGCAACGATATCAATCCCCGTCTCAAGCAATCGATCCGGATCAATCAGGACCAGATCAGCCCGTCCGCCTCCGAACAGCTTCGTAAACACCGTACCGAACTCGCGCCGGATCGCATCAAACGTCAGCTTGAAGCGCTTGGACATTTCATCGTCCATTTCTTTAATCACCTGATACAGCGTAGTTTTCGCTTCGACCAAATCCGCCTTCTGCTCGCTCAAGAACAGATACCTCTCATTGACGCGCTGGTACTCTTCAATGGCCCCCAGATTCACATCACCAAGAGAAGTTATAGACCGTTTCAGATCACGAACTTCATTCTGCGCTGCCGGAATGTCTTCGGGAATCGGATACCGCTGCTTGGCAAGCTCGTAACTCAGCTCATAGTCCTCGCTTAATTTTTTCAATATATTCTCAAGCTCAACATCGAGCCGGTTTACTCCAATTTCGGTCTGGCGAAGCTGATCGTCCACAGCCCGCAGCTGAGTCCGCTGCTCCTTCGTTTCACTCTCTTCGAGCTCCAGTTTCCGGCTTAATGCGCTGCGCGCTGCCCGTTTGAATTCCAGCTGCTGCGTAGCTTCTTCCTTCTTCAGCTTGTACTGATTCAGATCCTCGATCTGCTTCACGCTCTCGCTTTGGTTCTGATTGAGGTCTGCTTGAACGGAGGCCAGCATCGTGCGGTTCTGCTTCTGTTCCTTCTCATGGTTGTCCACATCCGATTGAAGGCGTTTGAGCTGCTCCTCCAGCGAGAAGGTTTCCTGATCCAGTTTACCTTCGCGAACCTTAAGATTCGTCAGTTGACTCTGAAGTTCTTCCTTCGCCGATTCGTTTGCTTTACGGGCAAATTCAGCAGCCTGGATCGCTAGATGTGTCGACTTCTCCTCGTCTTCAAGCTCAGACAATAACTTCTGTGCCCGAACACGGTTTTCCTGAATTTCTTTTGCTTCCTTCTCGTGGCTGCTCTTCTCCTCACCGGCTAGCTCTGCTTGCTCAAGGACGTGGCGCAGCTCATGATCAAGCTGCTTACGGTCTCCCGCTGCCTGCTGTTCCTCGACACGCTTGTCGTCCCCGGCTCTTCGAAGCTCGTCCAGTTTATCCTGAGATTCAACCATTTGATTCCGGACGCTTTCAATGCCCTGCTGGAGCTTCTCCAGCTGCTTCTCGGTTTCCGAAATTTCCTGATCCAGCTGTTCCAGCTGACGCTTACGGCCCAGCAGACTGTTCGTTTTCTTATGCTGACTGCCGCCTGTCATGGAACCGCCGGCATTAACCACGTCCCCTTCGAGGGTGACCACGCGGAAGCGATAGGAGAATCTGGCTGCAATCTTGTTCGCCTGCTCCAAAGTCTCCGCAATGACAACATTGCCAAGAAGACTTCCGACAATGTTGCTGTATCTTGAATCGTATTGAACCAGCTCGGAGCCGAAGCCCACAAATCCGGCTTCCCCTTCTGCCAGCGTTCGATCCGACGCGGATACATTCCGCGGACGAATGACGTCCAAAGGAAGAAATGTCGCCCGTCCTAACTGACGCTGCTTCAAGAAGGCAATCGCCTGCCTGGATACGGACTCGTTCTCCATGACGATATGCTGAACAGATGCCCCGAGAGCTGTCTCCATCGCAAGCTCCAGCTTTTCCGGTACGCGAATAAGCTCTGCTACTGCGCCGTGAACACCTTGAAGCACGGATTTGCGAGAAGCCTTCAATACTTCCTTAACACCCAGCATAAATCCGTCGAAGTCGTCCTGAAGCTCCTTCATGGTATCACGGCGCGAAATTTGCGCTTCCCGCTTCTGCTCCCATTTCCGAAGCGCTCCCTGCGTCTCCTCCTGCAGCTTCTGCAGGGATTGATACCGCTCGCTCTCACTGATATAACCGCTGCGGAGATCCGCGATCTCTTTGCCGAAACGTTCGATGCTGCGATCAATGCTCTCTTTGCGCTTCAGTAAATCTTCTTTCAGCGCTTCCCATTTGCCGGACTCCTCTTGTGCCCGGTTCATCCGGCGATCCAGCGCTTCTTGCTGCTGGTCCGCATAGCGGATTTCATTCCGCGCTTGAGCCATTTGGTTCATCAGCTCCAGCAGGTTCCCTTTCAAGCTCTCTTCCTGCTGCTGGCTGATTCCACCGGTTACGCCAACCAGCTTCGCTTCTTCCGCTGACAGCTGATCCCGCACATGAGTTAATTCCTGCTGCAGTTCCTGCAGCTTGTTCTTCATTCTAGCCAGCTCGCCCACGCGCTCACCTAATCGATGATCGCCAGAGTGCAGACTCTCCTCCAGCTGCTCGCGTGTCCGTTCCAGGTTGCGGCGGCGCTCCTTAAGTACCTCACCGTAGCCCTCGCTCTTCTCAAACAGCTCGCTGAATTGAAGCAGCTGGCTCTGCAGCTCTTCCACTTCCTCTTCCAGCCGGCGAAGAGCCGATCTGTCGCTCTCCAGCTTGGCATCATGGGCGGACACCACAGTAGACAGGGCAAGCTGCTCTTCCTTCAGCTGCTCCAGCTTCGCATTGGCTTCACTCCATGAGGTATGTATCTGCTCAATTTGATATACATACAGCGAAATTTCCTTGTGTTTCAGCTCCTCGCGGAGTTCCTTATAACGAAGCGCCTTCTCAGACTGCTCTTTAAGCGGCCCGATCTGATCTTCAAGCTCTGTAACCAGATCGTGAATACGGAGCAAATTTTGTTCCGTTTCATCCAGCTTGCGCACAGACTCTTTTTTACGTGATTTATATTTAACGATCCCGGATGCTTCCTCAAAAATTCCCCGGCGATCTTCTGATCGTGTGCTCAGAATTTCCTCAATGCGCCCTTGTCCAATGATAGAATAGGCTTCTTTACCAATCCCGGTATCCATGAACAGCTCCGTTATATCCTTCAGCCGACAAGACTGCCTGTTGATGAAATACTCACTGTCACCGCTGCGGTGTACCCGTCTTGTTACGGTCACCTCATTAAAATCCAGCGGCAGTACATGATCCTCATTGTCCAGCGTAAGGGAAACCTCACCGAAATTGACCGCTTTACGCGCGTCGCTTCCGGCAAAAATAATGTCTTCCATCTTGCCACCGCGAAGCGATTTGGCGCTTTGTTCACCAAGTACCCAGCGGATCCCATCCGAAATGTTGCTCTTGCCGCTGCCATTCGGACCAACAACGGCTGTAATTCCCCGGACAAATTCCATCTCTGTCTTGTCGGCAAATGATTTAAATCCTGCTAACTCGATCCGTTTCAAAAACATATTCGACCTATCACCTCTCCTGCTATTGTAACACAAGTAGAATCGGCTTCACCGCCGTCTTTGGACGAGGTCCACTAACGTCATAAACAGCTGTCCCTAAGGCAAATGCCAGACAACGAAAAGAGCAAAAAACAGTCATCCTATCCGGTTCCGCTTGACTGCTCTTTGCTCTTTGTTTGTCATCACATCAGCGAAGCTTTAGGCATCCGCACGTTTCAGCTGCTTTAAGGCTACTGCCGCTGCTTGCTGCTCGGCTTCTTTCTTGGATCTGCCGCTTCCGCGTCCAAGACATTCGCTTCCCATGTATACCTCCGAGACAAACTCCCGCTCATGTGCCGGTCCTCGCTCTTCTACGATACGATATTCCAGTGCGCCCATGCCGTGATGCTGGGTCAGTTCCTGAAGCTCGGTCTTATAGTCGCTCATCTGCGGACGACCATTGACGGTCACCGAGGGAAAAACATGGTCGCTCAAAAACCGGCGAACCGCTTCCAATCCCTGATCCAGATAAAGCGCCCCCACAAATGATTCAAATACATCGGCAAGAAGAGCAGGGCGGGTTCGACCGCCCGTCATTTCCTCTCCTTTGCCTAACAGAACGTAACGACCAAAGTCCAGACCTACAGCGAATTGTACCAGCGAAGGCTCGCATACGATCGCGGCCCGCAGCTTGGTTAATTCGCCTTCCGGACGGTCCGGAAAAAGGTTGTATAGGAATTCGCTGACCGTCAGTTCCAGAACGGCATCTCCTAGAAATTCAAGGCGCTCATTGTCCTGGCTCTGACTGAAGCGATGTTCGTTAACATAAGATGCGTGGGTAAAGGCCTGCTTCAGCAGCATTGCATTGCGAAACTGGATTTGAAGTTTATGCTGTAACTGCTTCAGATCTCCACTCAACACACTGTCCCCTTACTCGGCGTATTTTTTCAGGATAATCGTAGCATTATGCCCGCCAAATCCGAACGAATTGGACATGACGATATCCAAATCGGCTTTACGCGGGTGATTAGGAACGTAATCCAGATCACATTCCGGATCCTGATCCTCCAGATTAATTGTTGGTGCAATAATTTGGTTCTTCAGGCTCAGCCCGCAGATAACGGCCTCAACGCCGCCAGCTGCTCCAAGCAAGTGACCTGTCATCGACTTGGTTGAGCTTACGGCAACTTTGTAGGCATGGTCACCCAGTGCCATTTTAACCGCCTTCGTCTCCGAACGGTCTCCGACCGGTGTTGAAGTTCCGTGAGCATTAATGTAATCCACTTCCTCCGGCTCAATGCCCGCATCGCGAATGGCCATCTTCATGCAGCGTGCTGCTCCGTCCGGATCCGGCTCGGTAATATGATGAGCATCGGCACTTAAACCATAACCGATCACCTCGGCATAGATTTTAGCTCCGCGTTTTGTTGCATGCTCTAAAGATTCGATCACGAGCACGCCCGCACCTTCACCCATGACAAAACCGTCACGACCGGTATCGAATGGCCGGCTGGCCTTCTCCGGATCGTCATTGCGGGTTGACATCGCACGCATAGCGCAGAAACCAGCCATCCCTGTCGGACGAATCGTTGCCTCCGCTCCGCCGCAGATCATCACATCTGCATCACCGCGCTGGATCAGACGGTATGAATCACCAATGGAATGCGTTCCGGTAGCGCAAGCCGTAACTTGCGTTGTGTTCGGACCCTTGGCTCCGAGATTGATCGACATTTGGCCGGAAGCCATATTCGCGATCATCATCGGAATAAAGAATGGGCTTACACGTTTCGGGCCCTTCTCCAGCAGGATGTTATGTTGATCCTCCCAGGTTCCCAAACCGCCGATACCCGATCCAATCGATACGCCAACCCGTTCAGCGTCGGCATTCACTCCAATTTCAAGACCGCTGTCCTCAAGTGCCTTCGAACCGGCTGCAACAGCAAGCTGCACGAAACGGTCCATTCTGCGCGCTTCCTTGCGATCCATATAATCTTCCGGGTTAAACTCTTTCATGGAAGCTGCGATCTGGGTTGTGTATTCGCTGACATCAAATGCTTCGATGCGGGATACGCCAGACCTGCCTTCCATTAAACTATTCCAGAATGTATCAAGATCTTGACCGATCGAGGTCATGACTCCCATTCCTGTTACAACGACTCTTTGTTTCAAACAAACTCACCTCTATATGGACTGCCCGTCCAGCCATGAAGTCCGAACCTCCGGCTCAAGCTGAACAAAGGCAGTAATAATCTATCACTTGTTGCCACTGAAGCTAGGATTGAATGTGGAGAAGTCCCGCCTTGCTAAAGAACGGGACTTAACTGTAATGACTTAGGTATGAGATTGTATGTAATTTACAACTTCACCTACGGTCGTAATTTTCTCCGCATCTTCATCAGAGATCTCCATATCAAACTCATCTTCCAACTCCATCACCAATTCAACTACATCGAGAGAATCAGCTCCAAGGTCGTCTTTGAAAGATGCTTCTAATGTTACGTCGGCTTCGTCAACACCCAGGCGGTCGATAACGATGCGTTTCACGCGTTCCAATACATCGGACATCCGGCTCACCTCCTCTTGGTAATTATACGAGATATGACTTCAAATTGCCATAGAAGGCATTTGAAAACGATTTAATGTCCAGCGGCCAGCGCCAGATCATCGGCGGCGTCTACATATACATACCGCCATCCACATGCAGCACCTGACCAGTCATATAGGATGCGCTGGAAGATGCTAGAAAGGCAACCACCCCGGCAATCTCCTCTGGCTGACCGAGACGGGCGAGCGGAATACCGCCGAGCAGACCTTCCCGCATGTCCTCGGAAAGTTCCCGGGTCATATCGGTATCGATAAAACCGGGAGCCACGGCGTTTACCGTAATTCCGCGGGAAGCCAGCTCCCGTGCGGCGGATTTGGTCAGGCCGATGACACCGGCTTTGGCCGCAACATAGTTGGCCTGCCCCGGATTGCCAAGGGCCCCGACAACAGAAGATATATTGATAATCCGTCCATAACGCTGTTTCATCATAGGGCGTGTCACCGCTTTAAGACAGTTGAATACCCCTTTAAGATTCGTTTCGATCACCTGATCGAACTCTTCTTCCTTCATACGCATGATTAAATTATCTCTAGTAATCCCTGCGTTATTCACCAGGATATCAATTCGACCAAAAGTCTCCATTACCTGCTTTACCATGGCTTCGGCTTCTTCGGTTCGTCCAACATTGGATTTTATCGCGATTGCCGATACGCCCTTTGCGCGAATTGCTTCCACAACCTCGGCTGCGGCAGCTTCGCTCCCTGCATAGTTGACCGCTACGTTAGCGCCCAGATCAGCAAGTCCGAGAGCAATGCTCCGGCCAATGCCGCGGGAAGCACCCGTAACAAGCGCAGTCTGTCCTTTTAGAGCTTCACTCATACCTGTTCCTCCTTTCTAGAGTGATCCGACATGGATCAGCAGTTATTTTATACGACAGTCTCCAAGCTGTTGACGCTGTCCAGGCTATTCACGTTAATGACTTTAACCGATTTGTCAATCTTTTTAATTAAACCGCTAAGTACGCTGCCAGGACCAATCTCGACAAAGGTATCCACACCCTGACTGATCATCCATTCCACACTGTCTTGCCACAGCACAGGGGAATATACCTGTTCCACCAGCAAACCGCGGATTGCAGCGGCATCGTCCACCGGGCGTGCCGTTACATTGGCAACCACCGGCACGGAAGGTGCATGGAAGGAGGCCTGCTCCAGCTTATCTGCAAGCCGGTTTGCCGCTTCCTTCATCAAGGAAGAGTGGAAAGGCCCGCTGACTTCCAGCGGTATTGCACGCTTGCCACCCGCTTCCTTAATTCTTTCTGCAGCAGCTGCAACGCCCTGGGCTGAGCCCGAAATGACAATCTGACCCGGACAGTTCATGTTGGCTAACTCCACGACGTGCCCCTCTGCTGTAATGCCACTGCACAGCGTGGTCAAAGCGTCCCGGTCTGCACCAAGCACAGCAGCCATAGCTCCCTGGCCTCCTGGAACCGCTGCTTCCATGTATTCCCCGCGGGCTCTTACGATGGATACCGCTTCTTCAAACGACAGCACGCCTGCGCATACAAGCGCACTGTACTCGCCCAGGGAATGGCCTGCAACGTAATCCGGCTCGATTCCCTTACCGCGAATGGCTTCCAGATAGGCCAGGCTTGTTGCCAACAGAGCAGGCTGCGTATTTACTGTTTGTTTAAGTTCTGCATCAGGACCATTAAAAATAATGGAGCTCAGCGAGAATCCAAGTTTATCATCCGCTGTTTGAAACATATCCTGCACGGAGGGAAGCGCGTCATATGCATCCTTCCCCATCCCGACGGACTGAGCGCCCTGACCAGGAAATATAAATGCTGTTTTACCCAAAATCGTTGGCTCCCTTCTATCTCTATCAAAAGGATCTAAATAAATGCTGTTACCAGATGAGTACCGAGGATCCCCAGGTTAAGCCACCGCCAAAACCAACCATTAATACCTTGTCCCCTTCTTTCAAGCGGCCCGACTCCTGCGCCTCGACAAGAGCTAACGGCACGGAAGCAGCTGATGTGTTGGCGTATTTATCAACATTGATAACAACCTTCTCCTCCGGAAGCTCCAGACGCTCCATAGCCGACTTGATAATCCGGATGTTCGCTTGATGAGGGACAAATAAATCAATATCCTTTTTGTCGATGCCTGCTTTGGACAATACGGCTTCCGTCGCAGAACCCATAACCCGTACCGCAAATTTAAACACTTCGCGGCCATTCATATAAATATAATGTTTATTCGTATTGATCGTTTCGGCAGAAGCCGGCAATCTGGAACCGCCTGCCTCGATATACAAGTGGGCTCCGCCCGCGCCTTCCGCGCCCAGATCGAACGCTTGGAATCCCCTGCCCTCCGGCACTTCACCGACAATCGCAGCTCCGGCACCGTCACCAAACAGGACGCATGTGTTCCGGTCGGTATAGTCCGTGATGCGGGACAAGCAGTCCACACCGATAACAAGAGCATTGTTGTACATGCCCGTCTTCACAAAATTCGTGGCTGTAGCAAGGCCATATACAAACCCCGAGCAAGCTGCCGACAGGTCAAATGCCGCCGCTTTCTTGGCTCCCAATCGATCCTGAAGCAGACATGCTGTGGACGGAAAGAACATATCCGGCGTAATGGTTGCCACAATGATCAATTCCAGATCCTCAGCCTGCATTCCAGCGGATTTGAGCGCATTTACCGCTGCATGATAAGCCAAATCCGAGGTAGCTTCATTCGGTGCGGCAATATGCCGCTCACGGATGCCCGTCATCGAGACAATCCATTCATCGCTAGTATCTACCATTTTCTCCAAATCACGATTCGATAGTATCTTCTCGGGCACATATTTGCCTGTTCCAATAATACCGACCGGACGCAAATTGTTCATGTCCTCACTCACTTCCCGCTGATTTCATTCGAAATACTCTCTACCAACCGATTCTGAAGCGCCGTCCGCGCCTGTCGAATCCCATTCTTGATGGCATTCGCATCCGATGAACCATGGCTCTTAACAACCAAGCCGCTGAGACCGAGGAGAGGCGCTCCGCCATGCTCCTTATAATCCAGCGTGGACTTCAGGCTGCGTAATTCCGGCATCATCAAGGCAGCAGCCATCTTGGTCTTAAGCGACTTGCTGAACTGTTCTTTCAACAGTGAAAAAAGGGCACCGGCTGTTCCTTCAATCGATTTCAATAGGATGTTGCCTGAAAATCCATCACACACAAGCACATCGCAAACCCCATTCATCACATCACGCGACTCCACATTGCCAACAAAATGAATCGGCAGCTCCTCCAGTAATGGATATGCATGCTTGGTCAATTCATTGCCTTTGCCCGGCTCGGTGCCGACATTTAACAGCCCGACCCGCGGTTTGGCGATACCATGCACCTTCTCGCGATACAGACTGCCCATTAAGGCATACTGCTGCAAATGCTCCGGCTTCGAGTCCATATTTGCACCCAGATCCAGAGCAAGCATCCCTTTGCCGTCAAGCGTAGGAATCATAGGCGCAAGCGCAGGGCGTTCTATGCCTTTCATCCTCCCCACAACGAGGAGCCCGGTTGTCATCAGGGCTCCTGTGTTGCCTGCCGAGATCATGGCATCCGCTTCGCCTTCGCGAATCATTCGCCCCGCCACAACCATCGAAGCATCTTTCTTCCGGCGGACGGCCTTCACCGGCTCATCCTCCGCTTCAATGACCTCGCTTGCATGAACAACCTTCAGATTAGCTGGCTTGTCCTTAAGGAACGCTCCCATCTGCGCCTCATCCCCAACGAGGATGATCTCTGTATCCTTCCATTCCTGTGCGGCAATCAGCGCGCCCTCAACATTGCTCTTGGGGGCGTTGTCACCGCCCATCGCATCAACCACAATTCTCATGGCCAAAGTTCCTCCCTTACTTATGTCATTCTCCTGTAGATCGGTAAATTACGAAATTCCCCTGAAACACCATTTCATCAGCGACATAAGTAAACACTTCCACCTTGGCCTTTCCCTTCTGGCCGGCAATGGACCTAACGTAGGCTTTGGCAATGCATTTCTCCCCGAGGCGCACTTGTCTCAGGAACCGTATATCCGCTGAAGAGGTCAATGCGATTTCGTCATTGATAACGGCAATTGCAAGTGAATTGGCTTGTGCGAACACGTAATGTCCACGGGCAATCCGCGTTTTGCTAAATACGTGGTCCTCACGGATTTCAAATATCGATATTCCGCTCTTGTCCAATTGCAAGTCGACAACGTCCCCGATCACTTCTTCAAGCGACAGGGAACGAACCTGGTCATAGGAATGCTCCGCCATTTGCTTCATCCGCTCACGAAGCTCCGGTATGCCCAGTTCCATGCGGTCAAGGCGAATCGTCTGAATGCTAACTTTAAGCTGGCGAGTCAACTCGCGGTCTGTAACAAAGGGATTCTCGTCGATCAGCTGAATCAGCCGCTGGTGACGGTCTTTCTTGGATAAACGATCGATGACGAAACAACTCCTTCTGCCGCTATTAAAGCCGCCATACTTCAATCATATATGTAAATTAGTCGTAAATATTAGAACCTGGTACTAATGTAAAGTATAAATCAAGTCACGTTAAAAAGAAAGGGGGACTTCGGACAAAAAAAATAGCACCTCACCAAAGATGAAGTACTACTTATTTAAAAACTATTGTTTGATGATCTCTCTTGCCTTATACGTTCCGCATACTTTACATACGCGATGAGCAAGTTTCAATTCTCCACATTGCTCGCATTTCACCATGCCTGGCACAGCCAGCTTAAAATGAGTACGACGCTTGTCACGACGTGTTTTGGACGTTCTACGTTGAGGTACTGCCATGTTCCCACCTCCTTATCAGTTCAACCCGCTGAACACGGGTGCCATATCCATCATCATTTAAAGAAGTCCTTGAGTCCGGCCAGCCTTGGATCGATCACTTCCGTATCGCAGCTGCATGTGTCTTCATTCAAGTCCTTGCCACAATTCGGGCAAAGTCCCTTGCAGTCGGCACTACAAACCGGAGCTAGCGGCAGGTGGAGCAAAAATGTTTCTTCTACATAGGGAGTGAGATCCACACTCTCACCTTGTACGTATGTAGTATCATCATTCTCATCCTGAAGGGTTTCAGGATCTTCCACCGGCTGGAATACTTCATGAAAAGGGATGTGCACATGTTCGTTTATCGGCTTCAGGCAGCGGGAGCAATGCATCTCCAGCTCGCCCTGCAGACTTCCACGAACATCAACCGTACCGGAAATCGAAGGTGTTGCTTTCAAATCCACGTCTAGTGGTTGAACAGCAACAATATCTTTTCGGCCCTTAACGGCGTTGCTTACATCCACGGTTTGATGGAACTGTAACGGTTGATCGCTGGTTGTCAATTTACGAAATTGAATTAGCATATCCATCACTCCAAACAAACAAAGATTATTATACCGATTCCGCAAGAGTTTTGTCAACAGGATAACCTTGAAGAACCATTATTGTTTCCCGATATTTCTCATGTTACCCCAAGAACATCACCCGCTAGGGCGACACGTTTATTGTTACAGGAACGTCATGTAATTATGATATATTCTTATCAAGGAGTTGAAAAGCAAATGAAAACGGTTGGTATTGTGGTTGAATATAACCCCTTACATCATGGTCATGTCCTGCATTATCATAAATCCAAGGAAGTAACCGGCGCAGACGCCGTGGTTGCAGTCATGAGCGGCCCTTTCCTGCAGCGAGGCGAGCCCGCAATTGCAGGCAAGCGCGCCCGTGCCGAAATGGCGCTCGCCATGGGAGTTGACCTATGTATCGAGCTCCCGGTCACCTATGCCGTTCAGCCAGCGGAATGGTTCGCGTACGGTGCGGTATCCATTCTGGAGGCTACCGGGGTCGTCGACTGTTTATCCTTCGGTTCGGAGAGCGGCTCGCTGGAGCAGATTCTGCCGCTCTCCCGTTTACTTGCGAACGAATCCGGCGAATTCCGGTCGAAAATTGAACAGCATCTTCGGGAAGGAATGAACTTTCCGTCCGCTTATGGTGCTGCAGCTGCGGCCGTGTTCTGCCAATCCGGACCCGCTGTTAACCCATTGCAGGAACTGCTGACACAGCCGAACAATTCACTTGGGCTGCACTATCTGATCGCACTCAACCGGCTAAACAGCCGTATTACACCTTATACCATTCCAAGAGAACAGGCACAATATCACGATCCGCTCCCAGGATCATCTTCCATTGCCAGCGCAACCGCTATCCGGAATATCATCCTTTCGGAAGGATTGAATGCTGCCAGACCTTACATACCGGAGTTCACTCTGGAGATCATGAACCGGGAAATCCAGGCCGGACAAGCTCCGATCCATTGGGAACGATTTCGCCAGCCCTTGTTTCAAACCCTGCTCACGCACACACCCGCCCAGCTTGAAGACTACCTCGAAGTCACCGAGGGTCTGGAGCATCGCGTACAGCGCATGCTCTCACAGTTGGAGAACCCGACGGTTGAAGGACTCCTTGGAGCGCTGAAGACCAAACGTTATACGCGTACCAAGCTTCAGCGCATGCTGCTGCACATCATGCTGAACCATGACAAGGGCTCTATGAGCCCTGAAGAGCTCGCCAAAGGTCCCGGGTATATTCGGGTACTCGGATTCAACGAGACCGGACGCGGGCTGCTGAAACGGATGAAGAAGAGCGCTACGCTTCCCGTGATCCAAAAGCCCACGCTACTTCAGCATCCTCAACTGGAACGGGACCTGATGGCTGCCGCCGTTTACGCGAACGGTCACCCCGTGCCGGATATCCGCCACTTCTACAGCGACTACCTGCTGCCGCCGCTCACCCCTTAGGCGGCAGCTCCTCTAGGTAATCCACGGCATCCTGCAGATCCTCAACCGGCACAAGCTTCATATCCGTGTTGATTCGGTCCGCCCGCTTCTTGGCTTCGTCATAATTTTTTTGTGGCACAAAAAAGATATCGGCTTCCTTCCGGTCCGCAGCAACAATCTTGTGCTTCACTCCCCCGATGGGGCCTACAGCACCTGATTTATCAATGGTGCCTGTTCCAGCTACCCGGTAACCTTTACTTAAATCTCCAGCGGTGAGCTGATTGTAAATCTCCAGGGTAAAAATAAGCCCGGCCGAGGGCCCCCCGATATTCGTATCCGCGAAGTGGATCGTGTGGTCCGGATCAGCCGGCTCCACCTTCTGCATCGTGGCGATCATAACGCCCAGACCTGGACGCTCCGCGCCTGTCTTATCATCCTTGATGCTAACCAGCTTCACCTGTTCCTTAACGGTTTTCCCTTTGCGGTCAAGCTCTACGGACACCACATCACCTTTGCTTTTTCCACTTAACAGGCTGGCAATTTTCTCATTATCCTCCGCCGGCTGCCCATCCACCTTAATCAGTTTGTCCCCTGGCCGGAAATGCTCGGCATTGGCTGAATTCTCAGAGATCGACATGACAAATACATAGGCAGGCTCAATACTGTAATCCACCTCGGCTTCCTGGTAGGCAGCTTCCATTGCGGCAGACTGGGAGGAATTCATGTAATACACCTGTGTGGCTGCATATTCATCCTTGCTCTGCTCGCCCATCTTTTCCGCCTTCTTTACAACCTCTGCATTGGGATTAAACGCAGACAGCATTAACAGCGCAATATTCGCATAACTTGCCGACACGGTTGTCATCATAAATGTTCCCTCTTCCGCCGGATCGCCCTTCTCTACGCTAATCATCGGGCGAACCTCCTCAGCGCTTCCCGGCTGGTATACGAGATAAGGGGTTGGCATATAAACGACAACGTACAGCATAACCCCGACCAACAATAAATACAGCGCGATTTTTAAGCCATTCGGTTTTACGGACTTCTTCATGTATTTCCCTTCCCTCCGCCTTATATGTCCAGCCTTCCACCAAGTTTGGTCTGACGGTTGTCTCCCTTGCATAAAGTTGTACTAGCCATGTTTACGCAGAAAGGAGATTCCTTATGAATAAAGGCAACGCCGTCAAGTCATCAAACGGGCTGTGGAACACCATCCTCCTGGGGGCCGCTGCTTTCCTGCTTGTACTGGCTGTCGTCAGCGCACCCGAGCCTGCCTTCCAAGCCACCCTGCAGGCACTCAAGCTATGGTGGAACATCGTATTCCCCGCTTTGCTTCCTTTTCTCGTCTTGGTGGAAATACTCATTGCCTATGGCTGGGCCCATGGAGTTGGCGTTCTGCTAGACCCTCTGATGAGGAAAATATTCAAACTTCCCGGTACTGGCGGCTGGGTTCTCATAACAGGAATGACAGCCGGGTTCCCGGCAGGAGCACAGGCTGCCTCCGGTATGTACAAACAGGGCGAGCTCCATGCCAGCGATGCCGGCAAGCTCGCCGCTATATCCCATTTCTGCAATCCGATGACCATTCTCGTTGTCATCGGAACCGGGCTGCTGCATAAACCTGAAGCAGGCTACCTGCTGCTGATCGTTCACTGGATTTCCGGACTGCTTGCCGCTTGGACATTCGGTCTATTCAGTAAAAATTCCCATACAGCAAACAGGCAGATCGCTGCACTGCCCCTGAACCATACACACATGAACGACTTAGCCAAACACCCCATCCTGAAACGCGCCTCCGCCGCAGCGCTGGATGCTCATCAACGGGATGGCCGGGGCTTCGGCAAATTGCTGGGCGATTCCGTTACCCGTTCGGTCCAGACCTTAATGATGACAGGCGGCTTTATATTGTTCTTCGCCGTCATTATAAGAGTATTGAGCAGCCATCTGCTGCCGCAGCTTCCGTCATATTTCACATCAGGATTACTGGAAATCCATCTCGCAGCCCAGTCTATCAGCACCTCAGCATTCTCAACAGGAACCCTGCAGCTGGCCGTTCTGTCTGCCGCACTGGCATGGAGCGGGATAAGCGCCCAGCTGCAAAGCCTGTCCCTGATGCGGGAAACCGGTCTCTCCTGGCGTTTCTTTATGATGAAGCGCGCCCTGCATTCCGTGTTCGCTTTTCTGATTACAATCGCATTATGGAAACCCGCCAGTGCTCTTTCGGCAGGCATTGTACCGGCATTCCGAACGGAGCCTTTAGAGCATGCAGCCACAGAACAGCTTTTTAATTTTTGGAGCGGTTTTCCTTCATTTTTGCAGTTCCAGGCCGTGATTTGTTTGTTGTTGATAGCTGTTTTCGGGTTGTGCTCCCGCTTTATTGAGCGTTATCGCCGCTGAATTTGCGGCGTAGGGCTGCATCAACCTCGCGGCTCACCAGATCCGTAGTATCTCCATTAAAGTGGGCAATCTCTTTAACAAGACTTGAGCTTAAGAACGAATATTTCGGATGGGTCATCATGAAGATGGTCTCCGCATCCGGGTTCAGCTTGTGATTGGTGGAAGCCAGCTGAAGTTCATATTCAAAATCGGTGACCGTGCGAATGCCACGTACGATGACTTGGGCATTCTTCTGGCGGATATAGTTCGCCAGAAGGTCGCGGAAGCTGTCGATTTCGACATTAGGCAGGTGTTTTGTGGCCTGTCTCAACAGTTCCGTCCGCTCCTCCACCGTAAACAGCGGATTTTTGCTTAAATTATTCAACACGCCTACGATCAGCAGATCAAACTGCTTCGAAGCACGTGTAATGATGTCCATGTGACCCATTGTGACCGGATCAAAGCTGCCCGGGTATACGGCAACGCGATATGTACTAGTATTCTCATTTGTCATCCTGTAATTCCTCCTCGTCAAGCTTGCCCGCTTGATCTTGCGCAATTTCATAACGGTATATCGATATGGCGGTCTCTCCATACTTCACGGTCCGGAGACAACAAAAATCACCAAATTTCTCAGGATAATTGTAACTCGATTCGTATTCCAATACCACCACAGCCAGGTCTTGCAGCAAACTTCGCTCGGCCATATCCACCATCAGCTCATCACCGTTCTTGAATCTGTATGGCGGGTCCAAAAAGACCAGATCGAATTTGAAGCTGCGCTTCTCGAGTGCTTTAAGTGCTCTTGCCGCATCGTTGCGGTATATCTCGGCTCTTTCCTCAAGCCGGGCAGCCTTCAAATTATCCTTGATCGTACTGATACTTTTCGGCTCCACATCAATAAAAACAGCACGATCAATTCCCCGGCTTAACGCCTCAATACCAAGGCCTCCCGTACCTGCAAACAGGTCAAGCGCGGTTCCCCCCTCAAAGTAAGGGCCGATCATACTGAATATGGATTCTTTCACTTTATCCGTCGTCGGACGGGTGCTTGTACCTGGCACACTTTTGAGCGGCCGGCCTTTAGCACTTCCGGATACTACTCTCACTGCTTCATTCACCCGTTTCATTATCCAAAAATTTAATGCCATGACAACGCCATGGACAGTGATTATCGTAACACAATCATCCCATATATGAAAAATGAAACCTCATGGCTCCCAAGTTTTTTTCTAAGTAAGGTATATTTAGGCAGCAGCCGGGCATCCTTGAAATATCGACATCAATGAATGTCGTAGACAACCGCGGAGAAGACTTACGTTTCCCCATAAGCTCTTCGTCCGGTTTCTCCTCTCCCATGAGGGAGTCTCTCCGGAGGCTCCCGAACAAAAGCCCTGTAATGGCAGCATGGATTACGGGGCTTTTGTTCTTTTTTATTCAGGGTGGCACATAAGGTGGCGTAACCTCATCTGCTTATAAATAAGTTAAGCGCTCCTCATATTCGGGGAGCGTTTTTTTTTGATTCTCTTTTTATGCTATCAAGCCATTCGCTCATGCAGGAATAACAGCTATTTTGTCGAAATCAATTAAGCTGTTTGAAAAATATTCCTGTTTGTACAGAGGAGAGGTCATGTAAGTGAAAAGAATGTTGTATATTCTCGTCTTGTTCAGCATGCTGGCAGGGCTTGGGTTAGCTGGGACAACGCAAGGCATTGCTTTTGCGGAGGAGTCCGAGCTCCAGATCAAAGACATTGCGGGAAGGAACACCTATCTGATGAGTGATGGCTCGATGTGGTCTTTGATTGACGGGCGCCATGCTATCCGGACACCCGGTACAGTCGCTGCCATCAGTGGTTATGAGTATAGGGGCATCGGCATGACGAAGGATGGCCGATTAGCGGAATGGGACATCGGCAAGGGTCCCCAGGTCGTTCCGGGAACAAGCGGTGTGAAGCAGATCGCGGGTTCCTACTGGCTGAAGTCAGACGGGACGGTATGGTTCGGCAATGAAAAAGCAAAGAGCCTCAGTGGCATTATGCTGATCGCCAATGCGGATCAGGAATTTGCCGCATTGTCCTCGAACGGAGAGCTGCTGTTGGAGGATAATTACAAAAGAGGTCAATTCAAAAAGCTGGGCATCGTGGAAAGCCCGGTCACGGTTAGATCCATGACGGTTCATAGCGGGCGTGTTGCCCTCCTGCATGACAACGGTGATGTCGTAGTGTACGAGACGTCCAACTTCGATGATAACGGGCGCATCATACCGGTTACCGTGGCCCAGAATGCAGTTCATATCGTGTATGTCTCGAATGAGCCAACGGATCTTCTGATTGTGACACTGAAGGACGGAACCGTTTGGACAACGGGTGTGTATAAAGACCGCTGGAAGCTCAAAGAGCAGGTCTCCGGACTTAGCGGGATCGTTAGGACATCCATAGATGGGAATGCAACGGATCTGTCGGAGGGGTTCTATGCACAGCGTGCGGATGGAAGCTGGATACATCATAAGGGTGGACAGAACAAGCCTGTTGATGTGCCTGTCGTTAAGAGCTTATCGATCTCGATTTCCGATGCCAAGCCTTTTGTAGGGGACACACTGGAAATGAGTATCCAGGAAACCTACACCAATGGGGCCAAGATCAAGGTACCTGTTAAAGATGCCCGGATCGACATCGAGAAGCCATATTTAATGAACATGCAAAAGAACGGCACGCTAAAACCTGCGGGCGTTGGCAAGACACAGATTACGGTAACCTCTGGCGGCCTGTCTAAGTCGGTAACGGTATCGTCCAGTCTTCGCAGCAATTTGAAATATGCCAAACAGGTCAATGGGAATGTCATGGTTCCAGCGAAAACCATCATTCAGGCACTCGGCGGCACGTATTCGGCTAAAAACGGAGGCATCGAAGCGAAGTTTGGCGAGAACGTGCTTTCGTTCAAAGCTGGCAGCAGCCAAGCCATCCTGAATGGTAATCCTATACGTCTGAAGGCAGCCCCACTTACGGATAAAGGCGAGTTACTGATTCCGGCTGCTGTGTTCTCCGATGCGCTGGGAGCCAAAATCAGCTGGGATGCCAAGTGGAAACAAGCGGATATCTCCTTCGGAGATGCAACCCTGACCGTTGTCTCCAGCGAAACGGCTGGATTGATCAAAAAAGCGATGCAGGGCAGCTTGGTTAAATTTATCGGCCGAACGTATTGGGTGAACGATTTTGAAGGCTTGGAACGCTTCTCCAAATTAAAGGTAAGCGATATTTTGCCGGACGACAAAGGTGAATTCAACGTTATCTTCACATCAACATCAGGAAAAACAGTGAAAAGCTATCCCATGCGGTCATCCGAAGTAATGCAGCTGTTTGCAGATCGTTCTTCATTATTAAATTACGATCCCTATCAAAAATATAAATGGTCCGCATCGGTGTGGAAACAGATTAAAGCAGGCCAGGTATCCCTCGGCATGACCAAAGAGCAGGTACAGCTTTCATGGGGGAATCCGGCAGCCAAGGACATTACCACTGGTGGTGGAAAAACCATTGAAACCTGGGGGTACTCCAATTTCGATATCGTATCTTTTGTGAACGGAAAAGTAATATTGATTATGATGTAATGATTAACGCCTCCAAGTAGTTTGCTTGGAGGCGTTATTGTATACAGATATCCATTATGTTATGAACCGCACCATCATGTGTCGACTCCATCCAGTGAGAATAGTTATAATTGCTTATTTCTGGTTGTTCTTCAGTTCATCAGGAAGCGGCAACGTGCCGACAATGCTCTTGGGCTGCGTGGCGGATTTTAGTGCAGACGACGTTATAAGTTTGGCAAGTATACGTGCTATTGATGGCTTCAATTCCAATTCACCTCCTCTCGTCCTTTCCATAGGGGCACGATTAATACAGCCTGCAAGCAAAACGCCAATGCCAAAATATTGGATACTAAAACAAAATTGCTGCCTACGATGCAGGCGGCAATCCACTTGTACCATGGTTCCCACCGGCTACGACGAACGGCTTCATAATATTGCGGGGCATAAATCAGCATCAGCACAAAACTGATCGTTGTCACACACAGGATTGCCGATGGCGACATGGTGATCAAGGGAATAATCGATGCCGCCATTGCTGTGACGATCGAACATAGTGTAATGGGCAGATGAACTCCTCCCGAAAACCTTCGAAGAGCCATAAAGGAAAACAATGCGAAAAAAGAACCTGCCAACGTATCCAGTATGGTTCCGAACAGCGCTGTCAACACCAGACAGGTGAACAGGTTCAATTTCAATCCAATCCCATAGGTCAGCACCTCAATGGAACCGGGTCCTTCCGGGTCAGCCTCCTTTATTTGGGTTGCCAGGCATTTCGACAGGCTTTCGAGAATCATGATCCTCCCTCCGTTTAGAGAAGTAATAGAGCATCGCATAATTCATAATGGCCAACACCAATAATCCAAGTGGATTTGCACGATACAATAACACTAACGTCAAACAAATCGTAATAACAGAAATCACATTGCCGATCACCAAAACATAGTTATGGTCAGAGAGGTAGTCCTCCTTGGAATAGAAATCATGAGGAGGGCTGGGGATGAAGGAAAACCCGAGATTAAAACGATATAGGCCATATGAGATTAAATACGCGGACAGAATGGAGGTCGCTTGCAGCAAATAGACCAGCCAGCCCATAGATTGCTGTACAACTGTGACCGACATAATACCCGTGTATTGAAAAATAAAATAGAGTACCATTTGCAGCACGGCATAGGCTGTGATTCCCGCTCCGCACATGAACGCTGCCAGATGCAATTTTATTTTCACGGCCAACCGTAAAAACAACGCGAACAAAATATACTGCAAGGGCAAATCGATTTGCGGGACTTCCAAAACAATCCTTATTATGTAAGAGAAAACGGCAATAAAAAGAACAAATCCACCTATTTTGTAGCGGTACGTCCAAATCGGAAGTTTAAATAATTTCATGATCAGCAGCAGCATTGCCAATGCATCTAAAATCCCCAAACCAATGTATAATACAATATCCACGTGACACCGTCCTATCGGTAATATACTAAAATTATATAGGACAAACATTACTAATAAACAGACAATTTTCGACAAATCCTCAATTTAATATTGAATCCGCGATGAATAACTTTATTTTTCACAGACAGTTCTCTCCAAAAAAAACAGGACCGTCCAAAGGAGTCGGTCCTTCCCTTGGAACGGTCTGTCGTTGTGACTGCTCATGCTGCCTGATTGGTATTCACCTATTGATTCATTTGAATTGTTCATTCAAAAGATGGATTAGATAAATGCGCGAGTAATGATCACCAACAAGATGAATAACACCAAAATAGCACCAACAGAAGAACCATATCCATAACCGCCATAACCTTCTACTACTCCGCTCACATGAATCCCTCCTTTTTTGAACATACCACATGTTATGTCAGTGGCTTATAAGTGGACTAGGCTGTCGCCTGTTCGAAATAAGAATAGTGATTTGGCCCAGATGTGTCTGGAGAGGGGTTTGTTGAACGCCATTCCTTCTCCTTGATCCCATATCAAAAAGGCGTAATGAAACGATCCGTCGTTCATCACGCCTTCATGTAACTGTTAACTTCTTAAACCTGTGCAAGCTGCTCTTGTTCATCCCGCTCATTGTCATGGTCTGGAGTTGAATTTCGTCTGCGACGATCGACCAAACCTTCCTCGCCAAATTCACGGTATTTACGCATCCATACTTTCAGCCGTCCGATATCTGATATTTGCAAGGCGGATGCTACTTCTTTCTTAGTCATTCCTTCCAGCCGCATGGCGACTGCCTTCTTCTTCGTTTCGAAACTGTAATGATGGAATATCTGTCCCTTTTTCGCCATGATTATCACCTCTTTACTACACTATATCGGTTATCTTCGACCGTCTTTCAATACCTATGACCTATTCCGACATGCGCATGCCATCAAGGTCTATAGAACCGAAGACATTTCATCCTAAAAAAATTCATGATATGGTATAATTTGTGCTATACATTCTATAGAAATCGAGGGATCTGTTTGATTAAATTAATACTGTTTGGATTTCTGTTTTACATTTTCGGCAATCCGTTTACAGCCATCCTGGTTCTGCTTCTCATTGTCTATGTGCTGGATCGCCGTTTTGTCGGTATATTCCCAAGCTTTACGAAGCCGATCAAACGTGCAAGAAATATCTCCAAGCTGCGCAGACAGATTGCAGTCAGCCCAAGCGATGTCTCATCCCGGCATGAGCTTGCCAGGTTGCTTCTGGAGCGGCGCAAGCATGGGGAAGCATTGCAGCTTCTCGAATCCATTCAATCAAGCTCGGAGGATTCCGCCGAGTTCTGGGACGATCTGGGCAGCGCTCGCTTACATACCGGCAGCATCGCTCAAGGCGAGGCTGATATTCTTCATGCACTGGAGATCAACCCAAGGGTCAAATATGGCCGGCCTTATCTGCGCCTCGCTGATACGTTCCGAGATACTGACCGCGAGAAAGCGCTGCAATATTTGGAGCAGTTCCACTCCATTCACTCCTCCTCAAGCGAGGCCTACTATTTACTTGGTTATATGTATCAATCGCTCGGAAGGACCGAGGATGCCAAGAAATCTTATCAGGAATCGCTGGACGTTTATCGATCACTGCCTAAATATAAAAAACGGCAGGAACGCAAATGGGCTGTACGGAGTTTTTTCCGGAAATTATTGTAGAACATACAGGAACGTACAACAAAGGCGTCCTCACTGGTCAAATGACCAATGGACGCCCTTTTTGTCTGATGAAACATTTTTCAACCCAGAGGCTTGTACCCAAGCCGGTTTAGCTGTTCTGCAATGACTCGGTACCCTCGGCTGTTTGGATGAATGCCATCCACCGACAGCAGTTCCTTCTCTCTGCCTGAGAATTGCGAGTACACATCAGCAATACGAAAATAGCCATCACTT
Organism: Paenibacillus sp. Cedars; assembly: GCF_003184205.1. Classification (NCBI taxonomy): domain Bacteria; kingdom Bacillati; phylum Bacillota; class Bacilli; order Caryophanales; family Paenibacillaceae; genus Paenibacillus; species Paenibacillus sp. Cedars. Next base: position 1,678,737 of record NZ_CP020866.1, on the reverse strand, counting down.
AACCCCAACAAATGCCGATTGAACCGAACTACGTATTCCGTAGCTTCTGTCCAGACCGGATAAGGATTATACAAACCGATAGCACGAATATAATACGGCTTGCTAACAGGTGACTTTATTTTCCGGATATGTCCGACGATGTTTGCTACATGATTCTGACAGCGATACAATGCAGCATCCAGCACTTCCCGGCTCGGACGCCCCCCGGTGGACTTCACGGCACGTATCAGATCATTGCCCCCGATGGATATCGTTATAATCTGGGCCTGCTGCAGATGATAACGATAAGCCGGAGACTGAACCACCCGATCGTATAACTCATCCGAGGTTAATCCGTTGACTCCCAGATTTTCGTGGGCTACGAACTGGCGAAGCTTCTCCTCCGCCATCCGGCGGTATAACGGAACAAAACCGCTGCCTGGCATGGCCCCAAACCCGAAGGTCAAGGAATCGCCGACAGCGGTATAATGGTACACCAACATGTTCACCCCCTGCCCGCTCGTTACGACATTATATGAATCATGCCTTGAACGGGAAACGGTATATTGTCTCGAATGGGCAATTTTAATTCCACTTCACAACGATGAACATGCTTTCTATGTCAATAACAGCTTATTCTTCTGATTCCTCGACCTCATAAATGCAACGGAATCTCTCTACACCCGGATATTTCTCCCCTTGGCTGTAAACCTCAAATCCGATATTGCGGTAAAAGTCCACGGTCTCTTCGTCCGTCTCCGCAATGACACGATCCGGTTTGGGCTGAAGCTCAAGCAGCAGTTCCAGAATCATGCCCCGTCCGTACCCCTTACCCCGATTCTCGGGAAGAACCGCGATATGTCTTATCGTAAGCTCGTCCTGCTCAACGTCAAAACCGATGACTCCCACTAGAAGCCCGTCTTCTTCATATCCGAATAGCCGGCTTTCACCGGTCTGATAAGATGAGGCCGCGCGTTCCACCGCCTCTGGATCCGGAAAGACCGAGTATTCCAGCAATTCCTTCACTTCTTGCTGCATAGCCTGCGTAGTTATATCTTTAAGCATACTGATCTCCAATCTGTTTTAACTAGGACTATAACATCTTCTCAGCACTGATACCCAGCTTCCGCAGCAAAACGGCCGCCTGCGCTCTCTCGTCTTCCGACAAACCACTGAGCACCTTCACCATCAGCTCCTGATGAACCGGGAAGATGGCTTCAAAGAATTCTTTCCCCTCCGCGGTTAACTCAGCGTAAATAACGCGGCGATCCTCAGCAGAAGCCCGGCGGACGAGCAGGTTTTTCTTCTGGAGCTTGTCCACCACGTATGTAATGTTACCGCTGGAAATCAGTACCTTCTCACCGATTTTCTGCAGCGGCTGCGGCCCCTTGTGGTATAACACATCCAGCACACCAAATTCCGTGGAATTCAGTCCGTGACTGTTGATGCTCCGATTTGAATGCGTCATGACTGCGTTATAAGCTCTAGCCAGCACCACCAGCAAATATAATGGGTAGTCCTCTTGTTCTTGAATATCCGACATACTTCACCCTCCGAAAGATATCATGTAATTAAGGTTAATGAACGCCGGATCAACTGTCAAATATATTCTTCGCCTCAGAGCTGCCGGAATGCAATATCCGAACGGTTCCATCCTGACAGCCAATAATTGCTTGATCCGCCATACCGATAAACAGCCCGTGTTCCACTACGCCCGGAATGGAGCCAAGGCGCATACTCAATTCCTCGGGGTGGGTAATGAGCTGGAATTTGCAATCCGCAATATAGTTCCCATTATCCGTGACATAAAACCCTTCGGACAGGTTGCGGCGTATCTGCACCGAACACCCAAGCCGGGCCAGTGACTGAACCGTCCACTCATAAGCAAACGGTACAATTTCAACAGGCAGTGGAAAAGCTCCTAGCTGAGTTACTTGCTTGACCTCATCGGCGACAATCACGAGCCGGTCACTTTGATAGGCGGTAATCTTCTCCCGAAGAAGCGCTCCGCCTCCGCCCTTAATTAACCGCAGACGATCATCCAGTTCATCCGCTCCGTCAATGGTCAAATCCAGACGATCCATATGTTGTACGGGTGTCAGGGATATCCCCTGTTCAACAGCAAGCCTCTCGGATGCTTCAGAGGTAGCCACTGCCTGAATGTTAAGTCCTCCTCTGACCATCTCTCCAATTTTTAAAATGACGTAATAAGCAGTAGACCCTGTACCGAGGCCTATCCTCATTCCATCCTGCACATACTTCGCTGCATGCTCTGCCGCGATTTTCTTCATATTCTTTTCATTTGTCATATCGGCCCCGCTCCTTCGTCATAAGCAGCATCAAATGCTATAATATTGGGTAAAGTGGTGGATTTCATACCAAACGAAAGGATTTATACCATGCGAACAGAAAATCAAATCAAATCCAAGATCAATGAACTTACAATGCAAAAGAAAATGCTGCAGACCCGACTAACGTCTCTTGAAGAGAACAGTCCTCAGCGCAGTTCCCTTCTCCATCAGGAAACTCGTCTTGACGATATGATCACCATGCTGGAATGGGTATTGTTTGAGCCAAACGGCTCTTATCATATGTAAGGACATCCAAACAAACGGCAGGGGCGCAATTTGCGCCCCTGCTTTTTATATTTGCGCCTCCTTCTCCTGGATGAATTGCTCAAGCCAATGAGCATAGAGCTCTTCATTCTCGGGAGAAAAACAAATGAAGTCTATCCGCTCCAGACGGTTATCCGGAAGATCCTCCTCCAGCAGTTTGGTAACCGCCTTTAACGCAACATCACAAGCAGGAGCTTTAGGGTACCCATAGATACCTGTGCTTATATTAGGAAAGGCAATGCTTCTCGCACCGACCTCTATTGCAAGCAGTAAGCTATTGCGGTAGCATTCGGCCAGAGTATGCTCCTCACGCCGTCCACCACCCTCCCATATCGGGCCAACGGTGTGAATGATGTGCTGGGCAGGCAAATTGCCCGCTCCCGTAATAACAGCGTTGCCTGGCGGGCATCCGCCTTGCTGTTTGCGAATTTCCATACACTGCTCCATAATCTCCGGTCCTCCGGCGCTATGAATTGCGCCATCCACACCTTTTCCGCCCAGCAGTCCCGAATTGGCAGCGTTGACGATAATGTCGCCCGTCCATGTCGTAATATCGCCTATAAAGACGGAGACCGATGTCCTTCCGATTTTAAATGTTTTCATTTCGGAAAATCTCCTTTCGGTCTTTTAATTCTTTATTACCCCGCAAGTAGGTGGATTGACCCGGAAAGCCTTATTCTGTTCTCGCCTTTTTTTTCGCGACCACAGAGATTCGGTCCGTCAAGCTTTTCTCCTCCGGTCCCTGCAGCGCTTCCTCCACTGTACGGTAAAACATGAGTGCGCCGGTATCTCTGGCCTTGGTCAGGTGATGAAGAAATACGTTACCGGCCTGCTCCAGCTGCAAGTCATCCTTCTCATTTTTAACCCGGCACAGATAAACCTTCATCATCCCTTGCGCATCACGGAATTCCATCACGCCGATGGGAGCAAGAGATCTTTTGTCCTCCTCGGAGAATTGAGGTGTCATATAAACGGTATATTCCGAAGGGGGCGGAGGAATGTATGCTTCCCGTTTTTTATCCGCAATTATTCTGGAATTCATGAACGCAATGTAACCCGCTGCAGCAAACAAAAGGACGCATGCAGCAATTGCTATATTCAACATGTATGTCTCTCCTTGTAAAGGATTCCATTCATTAGGTATGACCTAATCAGGACCTCTCTATATAAATACCCTTAATAATGCAATCGCCAGTAAATGCAGAGGATAAAATGAACGCCATACCCACTGGCTTACCCGGATGGACTCAAGTTTTTTCCATAGATGCGGACCATAAGCTATCATCGCCGTCGGAATCACACTCCACATCTGAAGTTCCCAGTTATTAAGAAACCAGAACATCACGTTTAATAAAATATGAAGAACAACAAGCCAGCTGGCTTGCGCATAACGGAAAATCAAGATCAGCAGCAAACCGTAAGCCCCGTAATCAAACGGAAATTCACTCATCAAGGCGCAGGCGGCAACGACCAGCATCGTTGATAGCAACAAAGACTCCGAGCGTTCCAGCACATACAGCACCAATGCTCCGGCAACCAGCGTTACGACCACATTCAGTCCCCCGGGATCCAGAGCAAGCTGATACGGGATTTGGGAAATCGCTGCAATGATAGCCAGCCGCATGATATACTTGGGCCTGGAAGAAGTATAATGATGTCCTTGAACCAGAGCGTATACATAAATCGGAAAAGCAATGCGGCCGATAATTCTCCAAATCTCCTGGCCTGGAAAAAACACGAGCCCCACATGATCAATCAGCATCGTCAGCATTGCAATCCACTGCATGCAGCCCCCTCCTGACCCTCTAAGATGATGTTTCATTTATGTATGCAAATCGATATACCTATTATGGGTTGCAGCAAGAGGACTTGCAAGTGAAAGAATACGAAGCAGCCGTATTTCTATGGCTGTGATCAACATCCTCCAGCACAAGGACAAGGATGATTGGAGACCCGGCGAAGTAACGGTATAGCAGCATCATGAAGACGGAGGTGACAGCAATATGGAAAAGAAAAAGAACAATACGGCATTAGGCATAAGTATAGGAATTGGCGTCGGCATTGCGATTGGCGTCGCCATGAATAACATCGCCATCGGGATAGCAATTGGTGTTGCCATAGGCATTTCGTTTAGCTCCATCTTAACAACCAAACATAAAAAGCCGCCCGAGGAATAAAGGGCAGCTTCAGGAAAACTAACAGACCGCCCGGCTGCTGCCTGGCGGTCTGTTGGTTTGGGGATACTATTTTACCCCATATCAGCTTGAATCGATTGGACATTCCCGTTACGAACCTCATGTGCCCATTTCCCTGAAAGAATCGGCCCATCTACCTCAACCTGATCTCCATCCACTGTCGTCAGGGTCAAACGCTGGATACGAACCCCATCTTGTCCATACGTATTGGCGGTGCGCTTACTACGATACGTAATCTTGACGGAACCGAGGAGAGTAAAAGATACCTCATGGTTCTCATCGAACAACCAAGCCGGGAGCACGGGGTTCAAATGCAGCTGAAGCTGATGGTCTTCGTAACGGAATACCTGCTTCCCTGCCATCATCGTAATCCACATGCTGAGGAATTCGGCCGTCGATCCGCTAAGTCTAGCCACAAAACCGCGTCCATGGACATGGGGATCCGGGTTGACGCTGCTTGCAATAAAGGAGGAGTTCTCCAGCGTACTTCGTCCATACACTGCCGGGTCCAGAAATGGAATAAGCGATAACCTGATCTCCGAGAAGAACTCGTCATACAAGCCGGCTTTTAATAAAGAAAGCAAATATTTATACGTCATATGCAAGAATACCGATTCTCGCTCCAGCCATCCGGCTGTAAAAGCACGAATGCGCCCGATTTCGTCGCTTTCTTCCTCAAGGCTAACGGAAGTTTTGTACATCCCAAGTTCCGGATCATACAGCTCGGAAGCCTTGATTCGCTCATACATCGCTCTAGCCTGTTCCTCACCGGCGAGTTTCATTCCCCGGGCTGGCGCCTCCAGAAAGTGCGGAAGCGCATAGGGTTTGAACCCGAGTACTTTAGCGGCAGGCAGGCCGTATCCGGTTATCACCGGATTCCCCTCCGCATCCCGTATCTCCTCAAATTGCTCCACTTCAAACCGGAAATAGGTCGGCACGATTCCGCCTCCCATCTGCTCCGCACGCTCAATCCCTTCATTAATTTTGCTGAGGAATGCAGCATATATGATCTTCACGTCCTTCACCGGCAACTCGACTTCGCGGCCTGTAATGCCAAACCTTACGGAAGCGCGGTAGGCTTCGCGTAATCCCGCCACCTGATCCCAGTAACGGAAAGAATCCAATGCCCCGGAATGATATTGTTGCACGGCAGCAAATACACCTTCTAAATAGGAAGCAATCTCTTCCGGTACTTGAATGGTATGCCGGCTGAACTGCTCAGCAGCATCCACAATAAAAGCCGCCATGCGCTTCAATTCCATCGTCTCGCTCATGCCTGAACCAAACAAGCCCGGCAAGCCGTTCATTGCATCGTTCCAGCCCGGCTTATTGGCCTCCATCTCGACCCCCATTCCGTACGGATCGAGTGTAGCCATTTTACTGAGTGATAATGAGATCATTTTGACAAACAGATGGGTACGGTATATGCTACCCTTCCCGCCGTCAACCCGCAGCCATTCCGCCGCGTTCCGTTTTCTGCCCAGCTTCATCAGCTTCTCCTCATCCTCCAGCAGGGCACCATATTGACGAACCTTGCCACGGCTGATCACAACCTTCTCGTGCCGCGGAAGCACATAAACCGGACTGTCAAAAAACGAATACGTTTTCTCGCCAAACAGCAGTTCCTCACAACGGTCAGGATAAATATTAAGGTAGGCATCAACCAAATCCATGTTATATGTCCAGTGATCCGACCAAAATCCCTCACCAAAAGATGCTGCAAAATGTTGATCGGAGATGGTGAGCAGTTTGGATAAGAAGGGTTCCTCGCCGATGGACAATTCAATGCCCTGATCCGCAATCGCGTTTATGATGTTCCCTGGCGTATAATCGCCGCCACAGACCGCCTTCAGCTTGTCGTAATCCCCATCCCCGGACACCGAGGCGCGCAGCAGCTTCTCCAGCTGCTCCTCCATACCTTCAGTCACGCGGAATTTGGTCCCTTCCACGCTTAAGGGATTATACCCGTCAGCTTGGATCAGACTGAAAAACATCCGGATATTGAATGTGCCCACCTTGGGATTAAAGAACACATCATTCCGTCGATTCTGATTCATATCCCGGAAGTTGCCATTCCCTTGCGAATAATACTCCGGGGCGAGCGAGAAGAAGTTGTAATCTCTCTCCAAATCCCCGTGTTTACGGGAGTACAGATGGACAACGGCGCCTTCCTTCCCGTTATCGAATATAAACGGATACCCGCCTCTCAAGAAATTGTCCAGATAGGATTGACGGCTGTATTCATCAAATATCGGCAACCCCGTATTCGTGGCAACATCATCGGTTAATTCGCGCGTCAATGCGGCTGCCTCCATTCGCTTACTGAGGATATAAGCAGGCGAGGACAAATCATTTGAGCGTTTATTGATTCTGGTAATGTCATTCACATGACCAACCAGAGTGTAGACGGTTATCGACTCCCCGGGCCCAAGCTCAGCCGGCAAGCCGCTAAAGCCGCAGGGTACTTTGTTCACAGCATAGGGTATCGTCTGTGCCAGCGATTCGATGGACGCTGTGGCAAAGCGATCGGGATAGATTAGTGATGTATTCCCACCAAATATCAGCTCGAAGTCTACGAGTGGCTTGATTAACTTCCCGTGCTGATCAAATGACAGATAAAAGTGACCGTTCGTAACCTCGCTCACTTCCGCCTCGTCATGCGTGCTGGAGCGCACTTTATAAAACGGGATGCCTTGATCCAGATTCTCCACTTCCATCCAGCTGCGAAGCAGGTTGCCGATCTCCTTGTAGCCGCTGTTCGCAACACCGTAAGGCAAAATCTCCGGCAAACCGTCCAGCAGCTCAAACGATACGTTCCGAGTTCCAGCATTCGTTATCTTAACCTCACGGACCAGCGCGGCAAAGTCTTCTCCAGGCAGCTGGAAGTACGATACCGAGGTGCGAAGTCCGTTTCCGGCATGATCTTCTTCGATCACCAGCTCATTCTGACGAATAAACATCGTTCGCTGCGCCTGCGGGTCGGGTTGAAAGGATTGAAACGGCTCGTAGACGGACGGGGTCCCGGCAAGCTTGATAAACGTCCTAAATCCTGTAGCAGACACATTCTTGTATGCAATATTAGCTGGCGAAAACTCCATAATCGGCGAGTTCTTGTCGCGTATCCCGAAGCTGCATATCCCTTGACCCCGATTCACGTAAAAAGTCCACATCGGAATTCCCTTCAAACCTGCAATGCCCGGAAGAAAGCTGGAAAAGGTCTTGGCTTGATCATATTGCTCGATAACAAAGGTATCCTTCTCAAAACGGTAATTTGCCATGTTCGTATCCCCCTTAAATTAATTTCGAAACCGGTTTCGAAATGGTGTAAAAATAGGCCTGCTCTTTCAGGTTCACCTAAGTGACCGGGCGGCAGGAATCCCGAATAATTAATTCAACAGGCAGCATAACCGACTTCACCGCGGTATCTTGCTCTTCAATCGAAGACGTTAGAATCTCGGCGGCAACAGCGCCCAGCTGTTCTGTATGCTGACGTATGGTCGTGAGCGCAGGGGTTATGTAACGGGACATCTCAATATCATCAAACCCGACAATCGACACATCCCCAGGCACATTCAGGCCGCGATCCTGCACGGCGCGAATAGCTCCAAGCGCAAGTAAATCCCCAGCGGCAAAAACAGCTGTCGGAGGATCCGGCAGTGTAAGCAACCCGTTCATCGCATCATATCCGCTCTCCATGGAGAAGAAGTCGCTGCTTGTTATGTATTCTTTCCTGAATGTCAAACCCAGCTCGCGAAGAGCTTGCTCATAGCCCTGCTGACGCTGCTCGCCTGCAAACGTATTCAATCCGCCGGAGATATGGGCGATGCTGCGATGTCCGAGTGAATGCAGATACCGAAGTGCCTGCAAGCTTCCTTCGATGTTATCGGAGCAGACGGAATGGGCCTTCTCTGGCGAGGAATCCAGAATAACGCAAGGGATGCCGCTGTCCAGCAGCTCCTGGAAATCAGGATCATCGCTGCTCGAGAGAATGACAACTACGCCGTCGACCCCGCGGATTTTACAATGCTCCACGTAGCTGCTTCTCCGTCCGCCAACATCCTTGGAAATAAACATCAGATCATACCCTTTGGAGACGGCGATTTTCTTGAAGCTTTCGATAACAGCCCCAAAGTAAGGGTGACGAATCCCCGCTCCTGTTGCTTCTACGAACAGTATACCGATGGTCCATGAACGCTTGGTCGTTAGAGACCTGGCATTCGCGTTCGGAAGATAGCCCATTTCCTTCGCTGTCTCCAGAATCTTGACCCTCGTCTTCTCCCTGACATCCGGATAGTTGTTGAAGACTTTGGACACCGTCGTAGGCGAATAGCCTGTTTTCTTCGCAATATCATAAATAGTAGTCAACCTAAGAATCAGCTCCTGCACCTTCGCCGGCATATTCCGATACGGGTGTATCTGATATAAGATTCTACCTGCGCTAACCGGCTCTCGTCAATGTTATTCCGCACTAACAAGCAGGAGCCAAAACTTCGGTCACGACATATTCATCCGCTAGGATAAGCCGGCAGTCGCTCCCTTCGGTGTGGAGGGGCTTGCCGTTTCCGGATAACGAATCATCAGTACACAGATCAAGGCGAGCAGCATGCTGCCCGCGGCACAATAGAACAGAATCCAATACCCCATTCCATCAATGAGCTTGCCCAGAAGAGGAGGTGAGGAGATCGCCGCGAGCGATGACACCAAATAGTACATCCCTGTCCGTGTTCCGATGCTGTCCTCCGATCCTGTTGATACGATGAATGGATAGGAATTGATATTGATGCATGCCCAGAACAACCCACCCACCGTCAGCAATATGCGAAGCAATAACAGCGAATCGACCAGCGGTACCATCGAGAAAACAATCAGCAGACCGCTGACACCGATGAGAATCATCCGCTTTTTGCCGAATTTGCCGCCAAGCCATCCGCTTGGAATAGCAAACAGCACAAAAGCAAGTGAAAAAAACGTTAAGGAGAAGGAAGCCTGCGATTCGGTCAGCCCTACCTCATTCTTGCCATACAATGTGAACAGCGTCTCTACGCCTTGATAGGCTACAAACCAGAAGAAGATCGCCGCCAAGAGCAGCACTGTCGTCCGATCGAGCTGGCTCCTGAAGGAAACTTTGGGCTTGGCGGCAGTCTGGGCCTGATAGCCGGGTGCGTCACGCTTCTCCTTGATAAATGTCATTAGGATAAATAAAGATACAAGCGTTATGCCGGCAGCGGCTATAAACGGCAAGGACTGATGGGCTTTGTAAAGCACCGAGCCCACGCCAAAAGCCAGTATCGATCCGATGCCACCCATAAAATTAATAACGCCGTTGGCTCTTGTCCGCCGCTTCTCTTCTGTAATGTCCGGCATTAAAGAGACGGTCGGTGAACGATACAAGCTCATCGCCAGATTCATAAGAACCATGAACAGAATGAGTGTTGCCATTCCGGTATGAAACGGTATGATCGCCGTAAACAGGGCGCCCAGCGGCATTCCGATAAGCAGATAAGGCATTCTTCTTCCAAACCGGGTATGTGTCCGGTCGCTTCGACTTCCAATCCATGGCTGCAAGAATAGAGCAAAGTAGTTATCAATTGTCATAAAAAAACCGATCAATGCGACACTGGATATGTAATCCTCCAGAAAATAGGGCACAAAAGCATTATATAGCGCCCAAGTTATGCTGATGCTGAAAAAACCAAAGCCCAGCAGCCATGTTTTCTTCACAGGGTCACACTCCCTTGGTTTGAAGCAATCCGCTGAGCACATCCGGGTAATCGGTAATAATTCCCGCTACGCCTGCATCGATCAAAGCCTTCATCTGTTCCTCGTCATTCACCGTCCATGGATGATAAACAACGCCGTGCAGCTTCGCTTCCGTTACCCACTCCGGGAGAACCGCTCGATGATATGCATGAAGGGCATCGGCCTTTGCCAGCTTGGCATACTCCCACGGTTTGTATAAGCCTTCCCCATACAGCAGGCCCGTGCGGATTTCAGGATCAATTAACTTGCACTCTACCAGCGAATAGTGATTGAAGCTTGAGATGACGATTTGCTCCGACATGCCGTAATGTCTTACTGCCTCGATTACACGCTTCTCCAGCTCCGGATATTGAATCGCCCCGTTCTTCAGCTCAATATTCACGATTGTGCCCGGATTCTTTGTTAATTCCAGCAATTCCTCCAGCAGCGGAATGCGCTCGCCTTGAAATGCAGCTCCAAACCATGAACCCGCATCCAATGAAGAGAGCTCCTCATAAGTGTAATCCTTGACAAGTCCTTCGGCTCCCGTCGTACGTGCTACGCTCTCATCATGGATTAGAACCAGCTTTCCGTCCTTGGTCATCTGGACATCGGTTTCAATCCCGGTAGCTCCCAGTTCAAGCCCCTTTGCAAAAGCTGCCATCGTATTCTCCGGGCATACGGCCGATGCGCCGCGGTGGGCAAAATTAATCAATTGTGACATTCCTTATTCCTCCTGAGTATTGGGATATTGGTTTTGTAATATAAATATAGCTCCCAATTGTTAGAACTATGTTATCGTCAATTTTCATATTCCACATCGGCCTGTGAAACCCTGTCATGTAAACGATTTAAATTTTATGAGGATTTGACGTATTTAGTTGTTAAAACATATAATTGTTAAGACAACTATTATTTCGATAATCTAAAAATGAAAGGTGTGACTTGTTTCTTGAAAGAACCTACACACAATCCCTCCATCGGCTTTCACCTGGGTTACACCTATCGCCGTGCATCCCAATTGTTTGCCAATGCCCTAAAACCCTTTGACATCACCCCTGAACAATGGCTGGTCCTGTTTCATATTGGCGAACATGAAGGGTTAAACCAAAAGGAAGTTGCCGTAAAAGCGGACAAAGACCAACCTACGACAACCCGCATACTGGATCTGCTCGAGAAAAAAGGCTACACGCGCAAATCCGTATCGGTTAACGACCGCCGAGCTTTCCAGCTCTATTTGACGGACACCGGTAAAGAATTGATCGAGGCTACCACCGCAATCGAAAGCGAATGCGGACGCCAAATAATAGAAGGAATTGACGGTCGTCAATTGGAGATGTTCCGGGACACTCTCTCACGCATCAACAACAACATGAATCATATACACAACAACAGGAGAGATGTTTCACATGAATGAAATGAAAGCCAAACAACCATTATGGACAAAAGAATTTATCACCTTGATGGTCAGCAACCTCTTTCTGTTTCTGACCTTGCAGATGATGCTGACCACGCTGCCCGCTTATGCCAAGGAAACTTTTATGGCAAGCCCCCTGCAGGTCAGCCTGATTACCAGCCTCTTCGCCTTCAGTGCAATTGCTTCCCGCTTTGTCTCAAGCAGAGCACTTGAAAAAGGAAAGCTCCGGCTGCTTCTCTATGTCGGACTCCTGATATCTCTGGCAGCCACGCTCGGATACTATTGGGCATCCGGCATCGTATTTCTGCTGCTGATGCGCATCTTGTTCGGCATCGGATTCGGTATGACAAGCACCTCGTTTCCGACGATGGCATCCGATGTCATTCCCATCAAACGATTGGGTGAAGGTATGGGATACTTCGGATTATCCACCACCCTTGCCATGTCGATCGGACCTATGATCGGTTTAACATTGCTCCAAGGCGGCGGCTTCACCCCCTTAGTGATCATCACCGTTATCATCAATGTCCTCATCTTCCCGCTCGCTTACATTCTTACGTCCAGGGCGCCTGCACGACGAATACCTGAGCGCCCCGTAACCGAGCCAGTCCACCTGGAAGATAAACCACGGAGTTCCTTTAACAGCAAGCTGATCCTCCCCAGCGTTCTTAACTTTTTAATGTCCATTACTTACGGAGGTCTGCTGAGTTTCATGGCGCTGTACGGAGCCGAGGCTCACCTTCGGAATCCCCAGTATTTCTTCTTATTTAATGCGATCGCCATTATTCTGGTCAGACCCTTCTCCGGCAGAATTTATGATCGTTATGGACATAAAGCGCTCGTTGTGCCCGCAGCGGTGCTGATGGTTTCGGGTCTGCTGCTCCTGACCTTCGCATCCTCAACCGGAACCATGCTGTTATCGGCATTATGTTACGGTCTTGGCTTTGGTGCCATTCAGCCGTCCATCCAGACCTGGATGATTCAGGAGGTTCATCCCCTGCAGCGCGGCATGGCAAACGGCATGTTCTTTAACTCCCTCGATTTCGGTGTTGCCATAGGCTCCATCGTGCTCGGTTCCATCGCCAAATCCACATCGTATGCCATCATGTACCGTTATTCAGCCCTCGCGCTTGCACTGTTAATTCTGATCTATATCCTAGCGCACATCATCGGCAAATCTCGCTCCAAAGCCCGAACAAGACTTGAGGAGACCAAGTCTGCGGCAGCAGGATCATAACAGGCAGAGCTGCCCTCATGTAAACATCCATTCACAGATCATTCACGCATAAAGCTTCCACCTCCCGGACACAATGACGATAATTGGATTTCATACTTACGCCAAAATGAAAATCATGTGCAAACCGTCTTCAGCCTTACGCTGAAGACTTTTGCGCTTTATTTGAATTTTTCGTTACAGCCATATGAAACCCCCATGTTCTAGGGAGGATGTTTATGATTACATTCGATAACGTCAGCAAAACCTATTCCGACGGCTTTCATGCTGTTAAAGAACTGAATTTCGAGATTCAGTCGGGGGAATTTCTCGTTCTGATCGGACCAAGCGGCTGCGGAAAAACAACCACCATGAAAATGATCAATCGTCTGATTCCCCATACTGGCGGAACGATTACGATTCATGGCAAGGATATCCGTTCCACCAATCCCGTTGAGCTCCGCCGCAGCATCGGTTATGTTATCCAGCAGACGGGGCTGTTCCCGCACTATACATTGGAACAGAATATCGGACTGGTCCCGGATTTAAAGGGATGGGACAAGGCTAAGAAAAAGCAGCGGGTCTATGAGCTTCTTGAATTGGTCGGACTCGATCCCGACACCTATGCTTCAAGATACCCAAAAGAGCTCTCAGGTGGGCAGCAGCAGCGCGTCGGCGTTGCACGCGCCCTGGCTGCAGATCCCGAAATCATACTGATGGACGAGCCATTTGGTGCACTTGATCCGATCACGCGTGAACAACTGCAGGATGAGGTGCTTCGGCTGCAGCAGGATATGAAGAAAACGATTGTATTTGTTACCCATGATATGGATGAAGCCCTTAAGATGGGAGATCGGATCGGCGTGATGAAATCCGGAACGATGGTTCAGCTGGATTCACCTGAGACGCTGCTCCGGGAGCCGGGACATGGATTCGTTGAAGAATTCATCGGCAAGAATCGGGTTTATCAAAATCCTACTTTCATACCGGTTACGGAAGTGATGCGCAGAAACCCGGCGACAGTTAGCCTGAACCGGTCTCCGCTGCGCGCCATCACATTTATGCGCCAGCGGAAGACGGATACCTTGCTTGTGCTAACGGAAGATGGCGTTCTCGCGGGTCTGGTATCGGCCTATGATCTGCAATCCAACATCGATACCGCGGCGACTGTGCAGCAAATTATGAAACCCGTGAAGCTGACGCTGCCTGATACGGCAACGGCCAAAGATGCCTTAATCGCTGTAAATGATGCCCCATTCGGCATCATTCCCGTTGTCGACCAGCGGGAGCGGCTCATTGGCGTTGTCACACGCGGGACTCTAATCTCCACCTTTGCAAGCCACTGGGCCGGAGGGGGTGATGAAGCATGAATTCCTCATCCATCTGGGAGCAAATCGGCCGTCAGTTCTCTTTGCGGTGGGGCGAGCTTCTGGTATCCGTTGGAGAACATATTCAGCTCGTTCTCATCTCGATGGTCATCGCCATCATCATTGGAGTTCCTGCCGGAATCCTGGTATCCAGGTATAGCTTCCTGCGAACCTGGATCATAGGCGGAGCCAGCATTCTTCAGACTATTCCAAGCTTGGCTCTGCTCGGCTTTATGATCCCGCTCCTCGGGATCGGCATGAAAACTGCGATAGCCGCACTGTTCCTCTATTCACTGCTGCCGATTATCCGCAATACCTTCACCGGTATCAAGGATGTGGACCCCTCAGTTATCGAAGCGGCACGCGGCATGGGAATGACGGGAACCCAAATCCTGTTACGGGTTCAGCTGCCTCTCGCCATGTCGGTCATCCTTGCAGGAATCCGGACGGCAACGGTTATTAATGTCGGTACCGCGACACTGGCGGCTTTTATCGGGGCTGGCGGCCTGGGGGATTTTATCTTTCTCGGGATCACCCGTAATATCGATGCACTG
This sequence comes from Paenibacillus sp. Cedars, assembly GCF_003184205.1. Taxonomy (NCBI): domain Bacteria; kingdom Bacillati; phylum Bacillota; class Bacilli; order Caryophanales; family Paenibacillaceae; genus Paenibacillus; species Paenibacillus sp. Cedars. The sequence continues at coordinate 1,663,658 of NZ_CP020866.1, read as the reverse complement.
ATTCTCCTGGGTGCGCTGCCGGCAGCCATTATGGCCCTGCTGCTGGATTATTTGCTCGGACTCCTCGAGAAGTGGACAACACCGCGCGGATTGAAAATATAACGTGGAGCGAAAGGGAAACCGCATGAAAAACACAAAAAAATCTGCCGCTTCTAGAATCCTTACTTTACTGCTACTTGTTTCGTTGACCGTCAGCCTTAACGGCTGTACCAATCCGCAATCCCCCGGCGTAAGTTCCAGCGGTCCTGCCGATCTGGTCATCGGCTCCAAAAACTTCACAGAAAACATTATCCTGGCTCATATGATGGCAGACCTGATCGAAGACCGTACGGGGCTGAGCGTCAAGCGAACGCTAAATCTCGGGGGATCCAGCGTAACCTGGAAGGCACTGCAGAACAATGACATACAGCTCTATCCCGACTATACCGGTACCATTGTGGCTAACTATTATCTGGAGGAAACCGGCAGTGCGGAAGAGACTCTTAAGCGCACAAGAGAGCTCGTTGCACAAGACGGCTTGGAATTCCTGGAGCCCATCGGATTCAACAACTCCTATGCTCTTGCAGTTACTCAGGATACCGCCGCAAAATACGGCCTCAGGACCTACAGTGATCTTGCCAAGGTATCTGAGAATATGGAGCTTGGCGCTGAGTTTGAATTCACGGACCGGCCAGATACGTATCCAGGTTTGAAGGAGCTGTACCATATGAACTTCAAGCGTGTCAAAGGAATGGATCAGGGGATCAAATATCGCTTGATTGCCCAAAATGACCTTGACGTTGCCAGTGCCTATACAACAGACGGACAGGTCAAGGTGAACAATCTCTTCGTTCTGGAGGATGACAAAGGCTTCTTCCCTCCGTACGATGCGGGTGCCATTGTGCGGAGCGATCTGCTGAAAAAGTATCCGGAAGTGCGCGAAGCGCTGAATGCGCTTGGCGGACAGATCAACGAAGAGAACATGCAGGAGTTGAACGCGCTGGTGGATGAAGGATACCGCGAGGATCTGGTAGCGCGGGAGTACCTCGTCAAAACGGGACTGCTCAATAAGTAGATCTCGATAAGTAGAATCGCCCTAGGGGAGGAAACACCATCCGGGCATCGTATGATCAAAGAAATTGACCCGTATACGGAGTAGAATGCAGCGATTCAATTTTGAGTGAACGGCTTTCGCCCATACAAAAAAAGGGTCTTGTCCATTATTTATGGACAAGACCCTTTTTCTTGAATTCCTGCGGCTTCTTGAAATCCGCTCGGTATGCATTTCCTCCCGACGAGTCGTCTTCTTCTTTGGCCTCCGGCTTCACGGCGAATAATGTGAGGAGCCCGCCCACTGCTGCAACAGCGGCCAAGGTGCCAAACATCACCCAATGATTCGCGCCGAGCAGCAGTGAGACAACAGGCGGTCCAAGAGATACGCCGATAAAACGCATGCTGCTGTACAATGAAGTGATGGTGCCGCGCTGTTCCTTCTCAACGCCTTCAGTAAGCAGCGTATCCATGCATGGCAGGACCATGCCGATCCCGATGCCGCCCAGTGTCATCATACCGACCACAAAATAAATCTGTGAACTGAAGCCGGTCACAATCAAGGAAGCGGTTAAGAGGGTCATACCTGCAAAACCTGTCCATTTTTTGGCCGCCTTGTTCTTGCCCGTGAATTTACCTGCCAGATACGACGCGAGACACAGCAATGCAAGCGGAATCGCAAGCACAAGGCCTTTTACCACGCCGTGCAGTTTGTAGGTGCTCTCCAGTGTCTCTGATAAATAAAAAAGCACACCGAACACGCCGAACATAGCGATACCGCCGATGGCAAAAATCGCGTACAGCCATCGGCCCTTCTCGTGCAAAACCTGCTTTGTCTTTTTCAAAAATTCACGGAGGGACTGTTTATTATTGTTGCTGTTCGTTTTTGGTGTCTTCACAAGAAATATGACTAGAACGAGTGAAATCAGACACAGAATCGGAATCGCTGTAAAGGGCAGGAACCAAATAAAACTCCCTAACAAAGCACCCAATATCGGACTGATTACCTTACCGAATGTATTGGAGGTTTCTATAATACCTAAACTCTTGCTGACCTCTTCTTCACCCTTAAACATATCTCCCACAAGCGGAATAACGATGGGAAATGCACCGGCGGCCCCTATACCCTGCAGAAATCTCCCCGCCAAAATAACATAATACGCCGTCGTCCCGCTCAGCATCCATGCGGCCACGGCGGATACCGCTCCGCCTAATGCGGCAATGATTAAGCTTGGGATGATGATCTTCTTTCGTCCATACCGATCCGATAAATAGCCGGCAATCGGAATTAACAAGATAGCCACAACAGCATAAACCGTAATGAGCATACTGACTTTAAAGGAGCTGATTCCCAGGACTTTGGAAATCTGCGGCAAAATGGGAATGAGCATGGAATTGCCCAGCGTCATGATGAGTGGTATGGATGCCAAGGCAACCAGATCCCATTTCTTGTTTTCCATGAGAAGACCACCTTTGCGTTATCTGTCATCCATATTGTAGGTTCTTTCGCCTAGAATATGCATGACTGCAAGGTGGTCAATTTTTCCCTTATGCAATTTTTCCTTATTTATACTTTAAAACCGGACATCAACTGTCGCAGCTTGCCGGACATTACGTTCAGATCTTCTACGGAATTGGTAATTTCCTCCATGGAAGCCAACTGTTCTTCCGTTGCAGCGCTGACACTTTGTGTTCCACCGGCTGTGGTTTCTGTAACTTCCTGAATTCTGCGAATGGCATGAACGAGATCATCAGCCCCGGAGTTCATCTGTTCGGTTGCAACGGTTACGCCTTGAATCTGTTCATTCAATTCCACAACGGACTGCTCGATGTCCTTAAAGGCTCTCTCGGCTCCCTGTGCCACGGACATGCCTTCTGTAACCTCGCGTGTACCCTGTTCCATGACCCCGGCCAAATCATAAATATCCTGTTGAAGCTCGTGCACAAACTGCCTGATTTCAACAGAGGAATTGGAAGCCTGGTCTGCCAATTTCCGCACCTCAGCAGCAACGACTGCAAAACCTCTTCCGTGCTCACCCGCGCGAGCAGCCTCAATCGAAGCATTCAAAGCCAGAAGGGAAGTCTGCTCCGCAATTTCAATAATAATTTGTCCCATCGCCCCGATGTTTGAGGCTTTTTCACCAAGAGCTCTTACCGACTGTGCGGATTGATCTACACTGGTGCGGATGCCTTCCATTTGGTTCAACGTATGTATAATCGCCTGTTCGCCTTCGGATGCTAACTTGTTCGCAGTGGCTGCCAATCCGGACACGTCTTTTGCGGCGAGCGTGATATGCTTCATTCCTTCCGCCATATCCGTTACCGTTGCTGTCGTTTCCTCCGTATCCTGAAGCTGGTTCTCAACCCCGGCTGCCAATTCTTCCATGATGCCCGAGGTTTGCTGAGATGCCTGACGAATTTCCTCCGTGGTCGAGTGCAGTGTCGACGCTGCGGTACCGACTTGTCCAGCGGTATCCTGCACCTGTACAACCAATGCTCGGAACCCCTCGACCAGCTTGTTATACGCGTCGGCAACCGCCCTGATCTCGTCTTTCGTGGTTATGTTCAGGCGGGTAACAAGATCACCGCCGCCATCGGCGATTCTTAATAGCTGATCGCTCATCTGGTTCAATGGACGAATGGAACGGGTAAGAAGATATCCCTGGATCGCAAAATAAACGACGGCTGCCATACCAATCAGCATAATCATCATATTCTGAAGTTCGCTGTTGCTGGCAATCTCATCGGCCTGCTTGGCCAAAGCTTCATTTTTATTGATCGTGAACTCCGCTATAAGCGTACTGAAAGATTTGCGAATCTCACGTTCCTGGTTAAACGCGGCTTCGTATACCCGAAACGGTACCGCCTTGTAAAACCCCGTATCGTACCCCAATTTGTTTAAGACCTGTGTCACAGCTTCCGTGTAAATTACATATCCGGTTTCAATCTGGTTGAAGACCTTTACATCTTCCTCAGTCGTCATTAGGACTTTGGTTTCTTTCATAACTTTACTAACGGATTCCTGTCTCGATTTTAACGAATCTACAAAGGTCGAATCCCCGGTCAACAAGTAGCCGCGCTCGTCATTTGAAATCCCTGTCAATAAAGTTTCAAGTTGGGTCAGGTTGTAAATGACCTTTTGATCCTCTTCAATAATCTTGCTGAACCTCTTCTCCGTCATGTTCGAAGTGATAAATGCAATGATTACGATAACCGCCGTAACCGTCGCAAGAATCGTAGACGATAGAATTAATTTTGTTTTTATCTTCATCCGCAAGCACCCGACCTTTGATAAGTAATATACCCCCATTCTATTTTCGTCAAAATTGTGTCTAAAATGAATAGTTATGGAGGCCGTGAAACCGCTTAATCCAAAAATATTTCAAAAAATTTATTAATCAACGGTCAAATAATGCTTTAAATTGGATAACACCCTCCATAAGACATAAGAAATTACCCTGATTCATCCACAAAATAATTTCCGATTTTTTCCTTGCATGAAACAGAACAAGTTTTTTCATGAATCACTCCTCAAAAAAAAGATCTGCCTGAACCCAGAGCTCAGACAGATCTTCCTATTTCAAGTTTCCGGGATAAAATGGCTTTTTTCCCCGATATGATAAACATGCAGTTTATGCATCGCACGTGTGCAGGCGGTATAGAACAGCTTCCGGTCGCTTTCCCGGTGATACACGGCCTCGGAACCGTTGTAAATGATAACCGCATCGAATTCGACACCCTTTGCCAAATAGGCGGGAACAACAAGGGTTCCTTTCTCGAATGCCGGGGTCGTCTTGGTGATCAATCTCGTATGAATATCAGCTGACAGCTGCTTGTGCACACGCCGGCTCTCTTCTTCCGTTCGACAGATGACCGCAACATACTGGAATCCCTGCTCATGAAGCTCACGTATATCGGAAATAATCGTTCCTTTCAGCGCTTCTTCATCCTGAACCTGAATCACCCGCGGCGCTTCACCCGGACGGTTAAAGGGAACGATCCGCTCTCCTCCTGGAATCATTTGCCGAGTGAAATCAACGATTTCATACGTGGAGCGGTAACTTTGCGTCAGGGTGATAACTTCCGTATCCTCTTTACCATACAAACTGACCAAGTTCTCCAAGCTTCCCAGAGCTTCCCCATGCGCATAAATCGCTTGATTAAGATCACCGAGTACCGTCATTTTGGCCCGAGGGAACAATCGCTTCAGGAATTCCAGCTGGAAACCCGAATAGTCCTGAACCTCATCGACAATCACATGACGAATGGCGGTGTTCGTACGGAAACCCTGGAGCAGCTCCTTCAGGTACAGGAACGGGGTAGCATCTTCGTACATCAACGATTTATCGTCCAGAAAGGCTGTGGTGAGCTTACAGATATCCTCCCAATGTGCCGGAAGATTCTCAGGATCGCCCGCAGCCCGGCGGAACAAGGATTCGTCTGTGAACAGTTTACGGTACATCCCCTTGACATCCACGTAGCGGAATCGCTTGATCCAGCGTCTGACCGGTTTGAGACGTTGGCTGATCACCATTTTTGCAAGGACGTCCTTTTCCTTATCAAAATCGTCAAACGTCTCTTCCTTCCGTTTCTGCTTCCGCTTCATCGTTTGGAAGGCGCGCTGGTAATCATCCGAATCCAGCAGCTCGATTTGCTCCTCGACCCATGGAGCGTCTTTTTCACTTTGGGCAAACTCCGACAGACGTTTCAGCATCCATTCCTTCATAAGATCAATCCGGCCGGCGAGTTTAACCGCTGAATCATAACCATAGAACTGGGCGGTCATTTCATCCGAGCTGACGATGACCTTGCCTTGGAAAACAACCGGTTTAAAGAGCATGCCATTCTTCTCTAGCAGCTCTTTATATCGTCGGATGGTATCCAGATAAGCGCCGGAGGATTTATAGGATATGCTCTCCAGACGCGCGCGGTAGCGGAGCGAATCATCTGCATTCAGCAAAGTTTCCGTCTGTGTGAATACATCTTCGAGATCAAATTCCTTGCCCAGACGGTGCTCCAAATAGGACTGGAAGGTCGTTTGCTGCATGTTGTCCTCGCCAAGCTCGGGAAGCACGGTGGACACATAACTGTTAAACAGCGGGTTCGGGGAGAACAGAATCATCTGATCGGCCCGGAGTGTCTCCCGGTATTTGTACAGTAGATAAGCCACCCGCTGCAGTGCGGCTGAGGTTTTTCCGCTGCCAGCAGCTCCCTGAACGATCAGCATGCGTGTTTTGTCGTTTCGTATGACCGCATTCTGCTCCTTCTGAATGGTAGCTACAATGCTCTTCATCCGGTCATCCGCGCTGTGGCTGAGTACCTGCTGGAGCAGTTCATCACCAATCGTCACGCCAGTATCAAACAATACCTTGATCTGGCCGCTATGGATTACAAACTGGCGCTTCAGCAGCATTTCACCTTTCACCAGGCCGGAGGGCGTCTCATACTGGGCGGGACCCGGGGCTCCGTCATAATACAGGCTGGATATCGGTGCACGCCAGTCATACACGAGGAACGTCTCCATATTTTCATCCAGAAAAGAGCCGGTTCCCAGATAAATAGTCTCCGTCTCCGAGGTTCCTTCCTCTTTAAAATCAATGCGACCAAAGTAAGGAGATTCCACGAGTTTTCTGTACTTTTTAAGCAGCTTGCTTGACTGCAGATGAGCATGCTCACGTTCTGCCAGTACCTGTGACTGCTGTCTCAGATTGGTCGATGTTTCACCTAAATCATCCGGATTGCTGAAGTTAACCGTAACTTCGTCCCAGAAGTCCTTCCGCATATCGATAACGACATCACGGATATCTCCGACACTCGCTTCCAACTGAGATATTTTTTTGCTGATTTTCGTCGATACTTCCGTTACCCGTGTCTGTTCTTCTTGCCAATCCTCTTCGCTGATAGCCATTGTTCATCCCCCTAATTTACTGGTTGACAGCGCAAAATGTCTGTGATATAATACAGTTGTGGTATTCTAACCACATTATTTGTTTTTAATGACAAACCATTGCTAATTATAACAGCATGCTACAGTTAATACAACATTTGAATTTAGTAACCGGCCGGAATGGCCGGTTTTTTGGCATTCATATCGTGTGGTTCATCTACCATACCATGTCCGATTGGGCTTGCCAAGAAAGCTCCTGCCATCCGCATGTTGGTCATAACGATCAAAAGCGAGTCTTGATCGGCCCCTTCATATCGTTTGATATGCTTATTTTCTCAACCAGGAGAACAAGGCTTCTTCCTGTTCCTTGTCCTCCACAACACGGCTGATTTGATCCGCCACCCGATTCAACCGGTCAAGCTGATAACCGTAATCATACATGGAGGCAGCCACAACCGACAGCCGAAGCCCGCCAGGATCTGCGCCCGGTCCGCACATCACTTGCTCCATAAACGCTTCATTGTTCTCGGCCATGGTCTCCGCCTCGTCCTCATTCGGCTTCAGCTTTCCTTCGAACTTCCATAGAATATGCTCATGGTACTTCATCAGCCGCTCCAGATTGCTATCAAATTGCTCGTCGATCAGTTCCGACCGTTCCGCCTGGAAGTAATGATTCTCCACGGCGTCCAGCACTTCATATCCTTTACGAAGGGATTGGAGCAGCTGCTTATACACAACAAGCTGTCTAGCTTGGCTATACTTGGCTCGCTTCAGCTTCTTCTGCTCCTCCTCAAACAAATTGTATTTGTCCGACAACGATTTGATTGCTGTTTCAAGTTCCTTCTTCTCCGCACGGTAGACCGAATCCTTCATCTCGTGGGAAATGGCCGTCCGCAGCAGCAGCGACATTTTGCCGAAGACAATATGAATCCGTTTAATGTACTGCTCCTTCGGCTTTGGAGGAAATACGAGAATATTAATAAGGAAAGCAGATACGATGCCGATGATCGTGAGAATAAACCGGTTGAGTGCAAAGTCCCATTGACCGGAAGCTTCCATTACGGATATAACCGTAACCAGGGTGAGACCGATCGTCTCTCCCATTTTTAATTTCATGCAGATCATGATCACTAAAATACATACCAGACCGACCGAAATCGGTTGATTGGATAAAAAATATCCTCCGAGCATCGCCAGTATCGCCCCAAGCGTACTCGTCTGCAGCTGGTCCAGAAAATATCTCCACGACCGATAGATAGACGGCTGCATCGCAAAAATCGCGGCTATGGCGGCTACAACAGGGGATTGAAAATCAAACAGCATAGCCAAATAAAGAGCCAGCGTTACGGCTAGGCCGGTTTTGAACATTCTTGCTCCAAATGCCATAGACAGCCCTCCTTACATAACCCAAATTCAAATCTATGCTTACACACCATGATACATACTCCTCCGCTTAAACCGCTATTCCATGAATTACCCTTACTTTTCCAAAGTGATGCAGGCCGACATGACGTTCACGCATCCGGGAAGCCCCGCTTCCCCATTCTTCTCTCATAATATCGGACCATAAAACTAACCCATGCGCAGGAAGCCAAATAGCCCCCGAGGATGTCGCTTGGATAGTGAACACCCAGATATATCCGGCTAATCCCAATGCTTAGAATCATGATGATTGCAAAAGCGATTAATACTCCTCTTCCTGTCCTGCTGTCTATATGTCTCCATAACAAATATGCCAGCACGCTGTAGAAGGAAAAAGCACCCATCGAATGCCCGCTGGGAAAGCTGTATCCCGTAATTTCAACTAGGCGGTGGATATCCGGCCTCACCCGTTGAAAAATCAATTTTAATAATAGATTAAGAATAGATGAACCGAATACGACTACAATAAGTAGAAGAATCTCCGTGCGACGCCTCAATACCCAATATAGCACGGCGATTACGATAAGACACAATACAGTAACCGGACCGATCGAGCCTATAAATGAGAGGCCTATTGCGATATCCGTAATGAATGGATGCTCCAGGTTCTGTATTGAGGTTATGATGGCCAGATCGAGTGGAGCCAAGAGCTGAAACTTAACCAATGCGGCCATTATGATAAATCCTACGAAGCTGATGAGTGATATAAAGAAAATCCAGCGTTGTCTTCCTGAAGCCCAATTCATCTGTCCGCTCAAACTCTCTTTTCTCCTTTGCGTTGTTTCAAATCTATATGACTTGGGTGAAAACAAGATAATATCATTTTCCAGAGATAAAGAAAAGTCCAGCGCTGATTCCCAAGAAATTCCCCTTAGGTTATGCTAAATTTGGTATTATTACTCTAATATGAGAAATTTTAACGATAAAGGAGTTTGTCCTATGAAGGTTCTAGTAGTCGGTGCGAATGGTCAAATCGGAAAACACCTTACACACCTGCTTCAAGATCATGAAGCGTACACCGTAAAAGCGATGGTTCGAAAAGAGGAGCAGGCACGATATTTCGAAAATGCCGGAATCGAAACCGTCCTTGCTGATCTGGAAGGAGCGGTTGATGAGCTTGCACAGGCCGCACAGGATTGCCAAGCCATTGTATTTGCCGCCGGTTCAGGCGGTGCAACCGGTTATGATAAAACTCTCTTAATTGATCTGGATGGGGCTGCAAAAATGATCGAGGCTGCCGAGCAGGCACATGTCTCACGCTTCATTCTGGTTAGCGCCATACAGGCCCACAACCGGGAGTCCTGGAATGAAAAAATCAAGCCCTATTATGCAGCCAAGCATTATGCGGATCAGATCCTGCGCAGCAGCAGGCTCTCCTATACGATTATTCGTCCAGGAGGACTTCTGAATGAACCCGGTACAGGCCGTATCACCGCTGCCGAGGACATCCATAGCGGCTCCATTCCGCGGGAGGATGTAGCAAGCACGATTCTGTTATCCCTGGATGAAGAGAACACCTTCCGGCGTTCCTTCGATCTGATCGCAGGCGATTCGCCCATATCCGAAGCCCTTTCGTCTATTTAAAGAAAGCCTTTCATCTCAAAGAAATCGCCCCTGCCAAAAGCGATACGTCAGGTATCCAGCTCTTGGTCAGGGGCTATCTGTTTTTTCTAATCGAATAGTGACCAAATCACAATAAATGCGATCAAGGCCAACACATAGATGACGATCAGCTTGGTAATATTAGCTTTGGTTTTACTTTCATACGCTGGATTCGACTTGCGGTTTTCCTGGGAAAAACCAACAAGCAGCGTCGCAATGCCGCCGATCAAAGCCAAAGTAATCACGATTAAATACAGAACCACAATGGATCCTCCTTATCCTCTCGGATTATACGAATGATTACGTGCCGGTCTTCTGCAGCATCTGATTCCGCAATATTTCTTTTACGGCTTTCACAGCTTCCTCTACTTTATCCACTGAGACAACGATAGGCGAGGCATCTTCATATTGACTGGAGGTATGGTTATACTTGGGATCATAATAATGCTCAAGCAGCATCCGGATTCCCTGTGGAAACCGTCCCTCCTCCAGCGACCTCCCGATCTCAGCAGCAACAGGAGTATGGATCCTGTTTTTAATCAATTGGAAAGCCGCCAAATACTGTTCTTTGTATGCAGCGGGATTGTAGTCCTCCATGATCTGGCGAACACGCTCTTCCATCGGCAGTTCAAGTACGATAGCTACGCCGGACTCCTTCTTCTCCATAAGGAAGTCGGGTACAACGATTTTGCCAATCCGCTTGCTCTCGGCTTCGAATAACACGTAAGGGGCCGACTCCACTTGCTTCAGTCGTTCAACCAATTCCGAATCAAAGGTCTTTTGATTGCTGGCCTGTAAACCGATATGGCCAAATATCGAGCCGCGATGACCTGCCAGCCCTTCCAGGTCAACGACAGGATACCCCTCCTGCTGAAGCTGCCTGAGCACGGCCGTCTTGCCCGTTCCCGTCAAACCATGCAGAACAAACGCTTCGGCCTCTAATGTCTTATGTTCAAGCGTATCCAGCACATACTTTCGATAAGCCTTAATCCCGCCAGTAATCCGGCTGACATGGATATCCATCAGGGAGAGCACGGTTGCCGCTGTCCGGCTGCGCATCCCCCCACGCCAGCAATAAACTGCTTTATCACCGTCAATTTCCTTGAATTGCTTAACGAAGGCGGGAAGCTTGGCCGACATAATGGCAAGTCCGCGCTCTTTAGCCGCATCTACGCCTACCTGCTTATAGATGGTGCCAATCTCCGCCCGTTCCTCATCATTAAAGACCGGAATGTTCAGGCTTCCCGGGATCGTTGAATCCCTGTATTCCGACGGGGAACGGACATCGATTAATGTCATCTTCTTTTTATTCTGAAGCTCCAATAACTCGTTAACGCTGATGTCTTGAAACATGGTCTGCTCGCTCCTTTATTGATCCAAAAAAAAGGCTCACTTACAACTCAACGACAATGCGGGACGGATGATCGTTTACGACCTTGCCGACACTTCCCGCTTCCAGCCCGGCTTGCCGAAGCTCCATTAGAAGCTGATCCGCCTGCGAGCCGTCAACGGCGATAAGAAGTCCACCCGAAGTTACCGCATCACACAGTATCCACTTGTCGATCTGATCCATGTCGTCCGGAAAATCAACATCGTCCTTCACGTGATCATAGTTGTTTTTTGTCCCACCCGGAATGACGCCACCCTCGGCCATTTCTCTAACTCGCTCCAGGACAGGTACAGAGGACTTGGAAATGCGTATCCCCGTCCCGCTTCCTTTTGCCATTTCGAGTGTATGGCCAAGCAGCCCGAATCCGGTCACATCGGTGCACGCGTGAACGTTATACGATTCCATCATTTCGGCAGCGGTCTTGTTGAGTGCTGCCATTACGGCGGTAACCCGGCGGATCTCCTCATCACTTAACAGGTTTTTCTTAATGGAGCTCGTAAGGATACCGACACCTATGGGCTTTGTAAGAATCAGCACATCGCCCGGCTTGGCTCCTGCATTCGTTCTCACTTTGTCAGGATGTACGGTACCTGTTACGGCAAGACCGAATTTCGGCTCTTTATCATCAATGGAGTGTCCACCAACCAGTGTTACACCCGCTTCTTTCAGTTTATCCCCAGCACCTCTCAAAATATCGGTCAACACCTGCTTATCGAGGGTTGAGATCGGAAATGCCACAATATTCAGTGCCGTTAGCGGCTTGCCTCCCATCGCATAGATATCGCTGATTGCATTGGCCGCTGCCACTTGACCGAAATCATAAGGGTCATCCACGATCGGTGTAAAGAAATCAACCGTCTGGACCATAGCCAAATCATCGGTAAGACGGTATACACCTGCATCATCGCTCGTATCCAGACCAACCAGCAGATTCGGATTGGGTTCCGCTTGGGGGAGCTTGCGAATGACCTGAGCCAGATCCGCAGGACCAATTTTGCAGCCGCATCCTCCTTTAGAGGAATAGGAAGTTAATTTTATTTTCTCCGATTGAGTCATCACAGATCGTCCCTTCATCATCTAAGTTTTGATATATTGCAAGAGCACGTGCAACAACCCCGGCGCGGATGCTCGAAATACGTCTCATCTACTCCGGGGATCATCTAATATTAATCTTTGCCAATCACTTCATTTATGCACACAATACTTATATTATATGAAATCAGCTGCCGCAAGTCTAATGATCTTCCTATTTCTTGCAATTCCCGGGAAAATCTCTCTACGACAAGTCCACATTGTGATATACTATTAGATTGGATATGTAAATAATTTCACGATATATCGGGGGAGTACGAATTATGAATCACTCAAGCGACAGCAGAATGGCCTTTGATCATTCGAATCGCAGAAAAACCATCTGGTTCATCACAATCTTCATTATAATTGCAGCAACCGGTCTGACCTATGTGAAGTGGTGGCCTTATTACGATAAAGCACTCAAGGCGATTGTCGAGCACAGCATCGGCTCTTCCATACTAGGCATGGATAGCAGTGCCACACCTTCATGGCAAGCAGCTTGGGATTATGCCATCACTTATTTCAAAGCCGTCTGGAAAGCAGCCGTGCTGGGTATTCTGCTTGGCACATTAGTCCAGTCCCTGCTGCCCTCCCAGTGGCTCCTTCGCGTTCTCGGCAAATCGACCTTTGGCAGTACGGCGATAGGAGGGATTGCATCCATTCCAGGCATGATGTGCTCCTGCTGTGCCGCACCTATCGCCATCGGTCTACGCAAGAAAAAGGTATCTGTAGGGTCTGCACTTGCGTTCTGGATCGGTAATCCAACCATTAATCCGGCAACACTCGTCTTTATGACGTTTGTTCTATCCTGGAAATTCACCTTGCTGCGACTGGTCTTTGGCATCCTTCTAACCTTTGGCGTCAGCTACTTGGCAAACCGCTTTGCCAAAGAATCGGAGCCGGTGGAGATCGACACACCGCCGAGCACCGATCAGCAAGACGATCGCCCACTGTGGAAACGCTGGCTCGCCAGCATCGGCAATATGCTCATTCGCGTGGTTCCGGCTTATTTTATCGCAGTCCTGCTGCTTGGCGCGCTGCAAGTCTGGATGTTCCCTCACCTGGGAACAGCAGCCGGGAACAGCCTGCTGGCTGTCATTTTCTTTGCCGTCATGGGGATGCTCTTTGTCATTCCGACTGCCGCCGAAATCCCGATCATTCAAGCCTTCATGGCAGCAGGTCTTGGAGCCGGCCCCGCAGCAGCGCTGCTCCTTACTTTGCCGGCCATCAGCCTTCCCTCCCTTCTCATGGTAAGACGTTCGTTCCCGAGAAAGGTCATATGGTTTGTAGTTTCGTCTGTAGTCTTGCTTGGTATTGCATGCGGCATAGCGGGAATGCTTATACTGTAACCAGCACATGGGTGCATTTTTTTCAAAGAGTTATAATCAGTTATCATCAAATCAAGGGCTTTTCAATTATATTTTCAATTTTTATTTTTTCTTAAGGTAAACCAAAAGCTTATCTGGTAAAGTGATTAAAGAATGAACCAACTCATTATTATATGCAGTCGAAGGGAGTCAATCATTAAATGAAAGATAACGATTTGCAGCCAAACCACCCGGGGCAACCCGAGGATGAACAGGGACAAGCCCAAGAGAAAGAGAATATCCCCCAAGAACCGGGCGACTTGTCTAATGAAGAGGAAAGAATAGATTCGGATTCAACCTATCCTGAATCCAGTGAACCTTATAAGGAAGAGAGCGATCAGCCCCTGTCTCCGGTTGCTGTCATGCATTCAGAGGATCAGCCCGAGCAGCCCCTGCACGATGAGCAGCCTCCGGCTGGTGATGGCGGTAATGGAAGCAAAGGCTGGATGATCGCTTCACTGGTACTCGCGGCAGCGTTGATCGTCGTCCTGATTGTACCTCCATTTGCCAAGGGATCCGGTAACGAAGCAGTGGCCAAAGTCAATGACGTCAAGATTACGAAGGATACCCTGTACAATGAGCTTGTTGAAGCGGGCGGGAAACAAACCGTAAATTCCATGATCACGGAAGAGCTGATTAAGCAGGAACTGGCCAAGCAGTCCATTACCGTGACGGACGCGGAAGTGAATGAAGAAGTTGACGCTCTCAAGGCATCCTTCCCATCCGAAGATCAATTCAATATGGCCCTGCAGCAATCGGGAATGACACTTGAGGATCTGAAAGGGCAGACCAAAACCCAAGTCGAACTCAAAAAACTGATGGGCGACAAAATCAAAGTAACGGACGAAGAGATCAAAACCATTTATGATCAGAACAAAGAATCCTTTGCTACACCTGAACAGGTTCGCGCTTCTCACATCCTGGTTGAAACCAAGGAAGAAGCCGATGAGATTGTGAAGCAGCTTAAGGATGGCGCTGATTTCGCGGCAATTGCCAAAGAGAAAAATCAAGACGCTACCAAGGACACAGGCGGTGACCTGGACTTCTTCGGACGCGGCGAGATGGATCCTGCTTTTGAAGAAGCAGCCTTCAAATTGAAGAAGGATGAAATCAGCGACCCGGTGAAGAGCTCCTTCGGTTATCATATCATCAAGCTTACCGATCGCAAGGAAGCTACGAATCCTACTCTGGAAGACAAGAAGGTTGAAATCCGTAAACAGCTTGAGAATCAAAAAGTTTACCAGGAATCTTCCGCTTATATTCAAGAGTTAAAAGACAAAGCAACCATCACCAACACGCTGGAGGAAGTAGCGCCGGCAGATCCTGCTACAGAGACACCGGAAGCACCTGCTGCACCTTAAAGATTGACCAAGCCCTGCACCCTCGTGGTGTGGGGCTTTTATCATGCCAAAATAAAAAGTTCTTTAAACCCTGCGGAAAACATGTTAGAATGTAAGCGTTATCAATTGTTGATCTTGACAAAGGGGGAAGCAGAATGATGAAGCACGTATCGGAATCCCGCAACATGTATGAGGACTTCGTGGTGGAGACAGACATTCTGTTCTTTAAAACCGGATCGCACGGTTTGGTCAGCTTTCACGGCAGGAACTATAATATTAAAAAGAGAATGACTGCCGACAAAATCGCATCCCTGCTCTCCGGTAAACAGTTCTATCATGTCGGCGGCAACTGCTATGTGAATGTAGACAAAGTCACTACGGTAGAGCAAGGCATCGTTTACTTTGGAGAAAAGGCGCCCTCTGCCAAGCATCTGCGTATTCCGAGATGGAAGCAGGAGTCGCTGAAGCGCCTGATCACGGAAGCCAAACAGCCTGTTTGAGCAGTGCCGCAACATGTATATGGTTCTGTTTTTTCGAATCACAAGCAAAAGATCCCTTATCCGTTGAGCGGAGTCGGGATCTTTTGCTTGTTCAGTATTAAATCTTCAGTTTCTTGGCATTCACAATGTAAAGGTTCTTCAGCGGCAATGCGCCGTTTCTGTACTTCCGGGCACCGGATTCAAACAGAACATACAGATCATTGCCACGTATCGCAATATTCTCGGACATGGGCGGCATGGTCAAAGGGGTAGCTGCGGCCTTGCCGGATGCCCCACGTGTATAAATAAGCAGCTTGCTTGCATTGTTGCGGCCGCAGGACTGACTGTATAATACGCGGGATTTCGTCACAACCGCACCCTGGATACGATCAGGCGTGCTCCATGTATAATCCGCCTTACGGTTCGACGACAGGTCATCGCCGGAAGTCAATTTATAACCTCGAAGCTTGCCCTTCGGTCCGGGGGCACACTGCTTGCTGCCCTTATCCTCTCCATCCATATATTCACCTACCCAGAGAATCCCGTCGGAATAAGTGGCATAAGATGCCTTATGACCGAGCGCATATCGGGTCATGACAACATGGCTGTAATCTTTTTTGCCCTCGATGGTGCTTAGCGGAATTTTGTACACATTTTTGCCAGACGCCACCCACAGATGATTTTTGCTGACGGCGAGTCCGCCAACATGACCGGTATGCTTTTTGCTTCCGCTCTCATATAAATAGAGCGTTTTGATTCGCTTGTTGGTTTTGCTGCTGGTGATCGAGATGCTGCTGGCCTGCTTGCTCTTTGTATTGCCCCAATAATGAGACATAATAATCCACTTCTTGCTCGGCACAAGGGCGAGTCCCTGCGGTATCCATTCTTTGTTTCCGGATAAGCCGGGAACCACGGCTCCCTTTCTGCTAATATCAAAAAACTTTTTGTACTTGGAGGAAGCAGCCTCCGCCTCACCAGGGTAAGCAAAACCGATGAGGGTGAAGATCAAAACCAAGCTTAATCCTATACTCAAATACCGTTTGAGCCCATACAATCTATTCACAATAATGCACCCACTTCCTTAATAAGCGATGATGACGGTATGCTTCTCGGGTTCTCGATCCGACATAAATTCAATGTATTCCGGCATAAAAATGATATTCATTCTACATCCACTTCATGGTAATATCGATCATAATGGGCTTGCGAACTACAGAGAGGATGATACAACATCGAATCCTTATTTGATCCGAGTTATCCGAAGGCATTTGCCGCCTTCTCCACCGAGCATTGGATAGCCATCGTTATCCTGATCGCCCTTGCCGCGCTCCTGTATCTGTTCAGGTCTGTAATCGTCTCAACGACTGCCCTTCAAAAGACCGTGAAATGGAGCCTGCTTGCCGCACTCTCGTTGCCGGAGGCGTCCCTTCATCTCTGGTATGTGTTAACCGGCATCTGGGATCCTGCCACGTCATTGCCGCTGGAATTGTGCAGTCTGACCCTGTTTCTCTCCATAGCCATCCTGCTTACGGATGAACGCCGCTTATATCCGTTAGTTTATTTTGCAGGCATCGGAGGGGCACTTCAGGCCATACTGACACCCAATCTGGATTATCCTATCCCTCACTTCCGCTTCTTTCATTTCTTTACCGTCCATACCGCCATTATATTAACAGCGCTGTACATGACATGGGTAAGAGGATACCGGCCAACCTGGAAATCCATTGGCTGGACGATGGTATTTCTTAACGTGTCCGCCGTGCTTGTCGGTCTTGTTAATTGGGCTGTTGGTTCCAATTACATGTTCCTGATGCGCAAGCCGGAAACCGCGTCGCTGCTGGATCTGCTGGGTCCACATCCCCTATACATTATGGTTGAGGAATTCATTGCACTTGTATTATTTATCCTTATGTATGTTGTCTTTTTTGTCATTCCGGACCACATCAAACGCAGTCGCAGGCATGGGCGTGAAGAGATTCCCGGCTCTTCCGCAGGGAGCTGAAGCATGAAATCATATGTCTTATAGCAAAAACGTATGGACTGTAAACGCCCTGAGTAACAGGTGTTGCGATCCATACGCTTTTTTATAGGGGAGGAATTAAGGATCAGCCTTTAAGATACAGCCGAGAGGTGGCTTCCCAAATATCACCCGGTGCCAAACCGAACAAACCGATATCATCCGCCGGCAAATTCACGTTTGGAGCATTCACCAGATTGATCTGAGGCTCGGGACAGAAAAACTTCCGGGATGCCTTGTTATTCCATACCATCCACTGCTTATATGAGTTGCCGACATCATAGACCAAGGTTTTTCCCAGCCTGGTATCCGTCAATTCCATACGGTTTCTGCCGTTCTGCGGTACAGCCGTGTAATGGTTGTCCATGGGGGCAAAATAGGGGTTGACCCCGCTTGTCCGCAGCCGTTCTTCTTCCGCCGTCAGGGACTGGAATTCCCCGGTCGGCAGCATGCGGTCACTCATTTCCCACCGCTCTCCGATCGTTATTCTTGCAACGCAATCATCCGCTGTGCTCTCAGGTGCAAACGGAGCATTGATCGCCGTATGGAAGGCAAGCAGGCAAGGCATGCTGCTCGTTCCCCGGTTGCGTATCAACACATGCTGGGCTAATCCATCCCGATTCAGCGTATAGCGGAGCCGAAACGTGAACGTGTGCGGAAGCATGGCGTACACCGGGTGATCCTCATCGATCGTTACGGAAACGACCACATAACTTTCAGCCTCACTGCTGCCATAATCCTCGACCGTCCACGGTATCGTATGTAAAAAGCCATGGAGGTGATTAGCTGTCTCAACCTCATTCACCGGGAATTGATAGGTCTGTCCATTCCATGGAAACCTCCCGTCTTCATATCGATTCGGCGGAAACAGGACAGGAATGCCGTGAACGCCTGGATTGGACTTGAATGCTTCCATCTCGTGTGCTTCAGGTTCGCGAAGGAAACGGTAACCGCTTTCGTTATCCCTGAAAGCGATGAGATTGCCTCCGATCCCAGGCAATATCGCCGCTTCGTAAGGGCCATGCTGGAGCCAAACCGCGCTCTCTCCGTGATATAATTCTTCATACGCTTTGTGGTTCATCGGGTCATCTCTCCTCTCAATGTGAACGTATATAGATTATCATACCGTTGCCCTTACGACTAGATTGTCGAGCTTGAATAAGCCGTTATGGCTCTAACCAAACCCTCTTCCTTGCATCTTGGTTAGGCACATCGTTTAAGAAGATAGTTTTTCTTGTGTGGAGTCTTGTGAGAGGGACACTGCCTCCGATTGCTCCTGTGCTATTGGCTGCGTGGCAGATGCCAGTTCCTCATCCAGTTCCCTTGCGTATTCCGTTCTCTGCTGCTCGCTCCATGCCAGAACGGAAGCCATATAATCCATTACGGGCTCCTTCCATTTTCTTGTCCACTGGATGTTAAATAACAGGGAACCCGTACGACGGATGAAAAAGTCCGTCGGCTTCGACGCCAACTCATACTGGATCGCATACATCAGCGGTACCAGAACCGATACGGGAAGCGCGGATGCTTCCGCTTGATCGGATCCTGCGCTGGCCAAGCGAAACAACTCCGTTACGTTGGAGCCGTACATCTGCGCCCATTGCTCGGCGAGCTTACGGTCGATTCCTTGTGCCGCTCCGATATCCGCCTGCTTGCGAACAAATTCAGGAAATTGACGGGAGCCGCCTATATGCCCGCCGGATATCGGCAGATTCTTCGTTATCCCGGGACCAAACGTTTGGCCGCCCTGCTCCTGAATTCGTTTGGCAACCAGATCCACAACCGTATCCGCCATTTTGCGGTAACCGGTCAGTTTGCCACCCGCAATGGTGATCAGGCCGGACGGGGATTCCCATATCTCATCCTTGCGTGAAATTTCGGACGGGCTCTTGCCCTCCTCCAAGATCAGCGGCCGGACTCCGGCCCACCCAGATTCAACGTCAGCCGCGGACAGCTTCACATCGGGAAACATATAGTGAATAGCTTTCAATATATAATCCCGGTCTTCCACCGTAATCAGGGGACGCACGGGATTGGCCTTGTACACCGTATCGGTTGTTCCCACGTAGGTCTTTCCGTCACGAGGAATAGCAAACACCATTCTGCCGTCAGGTGTATCGAAGTACACCGCTTGACGGAGCGGGAATTTGGACTGGTCAATGACCAGATGGACCCCTTTGGTCAACTGAAGCATTTTTCCCTTCTTGGACTTATCCATCTCTCGCACCTGATCCACCCAAGGACCAGCGGCGTTCACGATTTTGGTTCCGGTTACGGTCCTGACCTCGCCGTCCAGCATATCTCTCACCGTGATGCCGGTAATCCGTCCATTCGTATCATAGTTCAAAGACTCGGCCTTCGCGTAATTGAACAGCACAGCCCCTCTGGCAGCTGCCTCTTTCATGACCTCAAGCGTGAGTCTGGCATCATCCGTCCGGTACTCTACATAGTAACCGCCGCCCTTCAGGCCTTCCTGCTTCAGAAGCGGCTCCCGCTTCAGCGTCTCGGAGACAGACAGCATGGAGCGCCGTTCTCCCCGCTTCACGCCAGCCAGGAAATCGTATACCATCAAGCCGACAGAAGTGCTGAACTTCCCGAAGGTGCCTCCTTGATGTATGGGCAGCAGCATCCACTCCGGCGTAGTAACATGCGGTCCGTTCTCGTAGACTACCGCCCGTTCCTTGCCGACTTCAGCCACCATCCCCACTTCAAACTGCTTCAAATACCGCAGTCCGCCATGCACCAGCTTGGTCGAGCGGCTGCTGGTTCCTGCTGCAAAATCCTGCATCTCCACCAGCAGGACCGACATGCCGCGCGTGACCGCATCGAGTGCAATCCCCGCACCGGTGATCCCGCCGCCAATCACGATCAGCTCATAAGTGCTCTCTGCAATTCCTTCAAAACGACGCTTGCGATCCAAGCTTGAAAACGACTGTGGCAACATCAAACAAATCCCTCCCAGTATGTTTTACCCTTTTTTTATCTATTGTTACCTCTTATAGAAACAGCAACAAAAAAGAGACCACGAAACACGCAGTAACAAACCTCGTTCCATGAGGTCTTCCGCGCCTAGTGGTCTCTCCAAGTCTCCAGACAAATATTCACTTATGAATTATTATAACATATAAAATGCTAATGAAAAGCCATTGCCGCATAAACGGCTTTTTTCCACCCCGCATATAATTGTTCCCTTACTTCTTCCTGCATGGTTGGCGTAAAGCTCCGCCCCATGCTCCATTTGCTGCATATCTCATCCTGGTCCTTCCAGAAGCCAACAGCAAGACCCGCCAAGAATGCGGCTCCAAGAGCCGTCGTCTCCGTGATGTCCGGGCGTTCCACGGGAACGTTCAGAATATCGCTCTGGAATTCCATAAGAAAGGTGTTGGCCACCGCGCCTCCATCCACTCGCAGGGATGTGATGTTATACCCTGAATCCTCCTCCATGACGGACAGTACATCCCGGGTCTGGTAGGCAAGCGACTCCAGGGTTGCACGGATGAAATGCTCCTTCGACGTACCTCTGGTCAGACCAAAAACAGCGCCCCGTACGTCGCTGTTCCAGTACGGACTGCCAAGTCCGACAAAAGCGGGCACAACGTACACGCCTTCCGTTGAATCAACCCTGCGCGCATAAGGCTCGCTGTCCTTCGCCTCACGGAACATCCGCAGACCGTCGCGCAGCCACTGTATAGCTGATCCGGCCACAAATACGCTGCCCTCCAGCGCATACTGCACCTTGCCATCGAGTCCCCAGGCAATCGTCGTAATCAGCCCATGTTCGGATTTGACCGGCTTGTCGCCAGTGTTCATCAGCATGAAGCTGCCTGTTCCGTACGTTGTCTTCACCATGCCCTCGGAGAAGCAGGTCTGACCAAACAGCGCTGCCTGTTGATCTCCCGCAGCCCCGGCAATCGGCACTTCACGCCCGAAGAAGTGATAGGTCACCGTATTGGCGTATATCTCGGAAGAAGGCCTTACCTCAGGCAGCATGACCTTCGGAATATCCAGCAGCTGCAGCAGCTCATCATCCCATTTCAGGTCATGGATGTTATAGAGCATCGTGCGTGAAGCATTGGAATAGTCGGTCACATGCGCTTGGCCTCCGGACAGCTTCCAGATCAGCCAGGTATCAATGGTGCCGAATATAATCTCTCCACCCCGGGCGCGTTCCCGCGCACCCTCCACATGGTCGAGAATCCATTTGATTTTGGTACCAGAGAAATACGGATCGATCAAAAGCCCGGTCTTCTCCCTGACCTTTCCGTCATGCCCTGCAGCGATCAGCTCCTCGCATAGGCCGGCTGTCTGCCTGGACTGCCATACAATCGCATGATATATCGGTTCACCCGTGTTGCGGTCCCACAATACTGCGGTCTCCCGCTGATTCGTGATCCCGATGCCCGCTATCTGATCCGCCTTCACACCCGATTCGGATAAACAGGTCGCAATAACCGCAAGGATGGAGCCCCATATTTCATTGGCATTCTGCTCCACCCACCCCGGTTGAGGAAAATACTGAGGGAACTCCTTTTGCGCTGAGTGTACAATTTCTCCTTCCCTGTTAAACAAGATTGCCCGAGAGCTTGTCGTTCCCTGGTCAAGCGACAGAATGTACTGCTCCAATCATCTTCTCCCCTTCCGTTAAGTGCATTTAACCAAAGATAACGTGCAGGTGGAAACGTTGTCAAATTCATTATTCCGTCAGGGTGAAACCAAATAAGTCCTGCAGAAGGACAGAAGCCGCACCGATTAACTTATCATCTTCGCCAAGGGATGCCAATCCAAACACCATATCATCCTTCAGGATCGGCATCGCATGCCGGTCCATATATTTTCGAACCATTGCCAATAGCTCCGGATTCCCATGCGCCATCTCCCCGCCCAGAACGAGTGCTTCGGGATTAAACATATTGACCAGATTAACAATGGCTGCGCCGAGGTGTTCCGCTACTTCTTCATTCAGATCCATGGCCAGCTTGTCCCCTCTGCACAGGGCTTCCTTGTACACGGACGGAACGATTTTGCTGTAATCCCCTCCGCTCAGCTCCTGAATTAGAGTCGGTCGTCCTGTGGCTATTGCTGTAATGATTCGTGAATACACAGCGATCCAGCTGATATAACTGTCCAAGCAGCCTACATTGCCGCATTCACACCGAATTCCGCTGCGATTCACGCTGGTGTGTCCAAACTCGCCGGCACCCCCATGCTTGCCTCTCAGGAGGCTATCGTTTATTAATATACCGGAGCCGAGTCCGTCACCGATGGAAATATAGATCAAATTCCCGAATGCATAATCACCAAATCGCCGCTCTGCGAGCACAACGGAATTCATATCGTTTTCAACCCAGGTCCGCATTCCATAGCGGTCTTCGAGGATCTGCCTTAGCGGAACATCGGTCATCCGCAGCTTGGTGTTATAGTGCAGCACTCCCTGACTATCACTCACAATACCTGGAACGGTGAGGGAAATGCCGACACAACGTTCCAAGTCCTCCGCTCCTGCAGTGAAATCATCCATGAGCTCGAGCAGCCGCTCGATAACCGCATTACCCTGAAGTCCTTCGATCGGATAGGTTTCCTTTCTCAGCACCCTTGCCTCCAGGTTCATCTGGGCCAGATTTAGGAATGAATTCGTTATGGCTACAGCAAATAAATAATGATTATCCGGATTGAATTGGAGCAGAATGGGTTTTCTCCCTCCGCTGGAAGAACCCGTGCCGATTTCAGAGACGTAGCCCTCCTTAATCAGCTCCTGAACGGCGGAAGCGACTGTGGAGGGGCTCAGCTTATTTTTTTTGGCCAGCTCAATTCTCGATATGGGACCATCCGTACGAATCTTGTTCAGCACCTTGGATCGGTTTAATGCCTGGATCAGCTTGTGATCCCCTTTTTTCATATTGTTCAAGCAAGCTCAACCTTTCTATAGGTTCATCAATTAGTGCGACTTTCTGTATCGGAAAAATGAGGTTAGCTACACTATAACATTTTCAATAAGCGAAATTAACTTATTCCATCAATCAAAATAATGTTATATGTAAGAATTATCCCAACCTCACATTATGTGAAAAAAATAATTTAAAAGTAATTGAAATCGCTATCTTGAAAAATAATCGAGGGGATTATATAATCTTTCGCAATAGAAGCTAGTTATTCTGTCACAAAAGATAGCATGTTGATGTTAACTTTTTTCGACGATTGGAATAACTAATGCTTTTTACTCCAGCTATACAAAGGGGGCGCTCCCACCAAGGAGACTGGTTTTCACGTCGAACAAGCTTTATGACCCCATCATGCTTGATCAAAACCATGCCAACATTTTAAGGAGGGTTATGTAATGAAAAAAGGAATGTCTGTCCTGATTGCGATGCTATTCGTGTTTACTGCCTTACTGTCCGCTTGTGGTGGCAATGCCTCCGGTGGAGACAATGGGAAAAAGGTAATCAACGTCGCCCTCTGGGACGAAAACGTACGGGACACGCTGGACAAGTCCATCAAAATTTTCAATAAGAAGCATCCGAATGTTCAAGTGAAAGTAACGTATACGCCATGGGCGGATTATTGGACCAAGCTGAGAACAAGCCTCGCCGGCAATAGTGGTCCTGATGTTTACTGGATGAACGGACCCAACTTTCACTCCTACGCCTCCTCCGGTCTGATCAAAGACCTCTCTCCCCTCATTGAGCAAAGCGGACTGGACACCTCGGTTTATACCGAAGCACTCGTCGATATGTATACCTATCAAGGCAAGCTTCACGGTCTTCCTTACTTCCAGGATTCCATCGGACTCTATTACAACAAAGAGTTGTTTGACAACGCGGGCTTATCCTATCCCGACGATACCTGGACCTGGGAAACCGTAGAGGAGAATGCGGCCAAGCTGACCGATAAAACAAACGGTATTTACGGTTACATAGCGCCGATCGACAATCAAATCGGTTACTACAACTTTATTGCCCAAGCAGGAGGATTTGTAATCTCGGACGATAAGAAGTCATCCGGCTTTAATACGCCTGAAGCTCTGTCGGCCTTTAAGTGGGAACAAGGCTTGATTGACAAAGGCTACTCGCCGAATGCGCAGCAGCAGCTTGAAACGAAGTCCCGCCAATTGTTCGGCTCCGGCAAGGCCGCCATGTTTCCGGGGATTTCGGTCAACTCGCCTGAGCTGCACAAGCTTCTCGGCGATAAACTCGGCGTTGCTGTTCTTCCTGCCGGTAAACAGAAAGCTTCCATCGTTCACGGACTGAGCTGGGCAATCAACGGCAAGACAAAAGTAGAGCAGGAATCCTGGGAATTGCTGCAGATACTATCGGGCAAGGAGGGACAGGAACTGCTGGCCGATTCCGGCTTCTCGATGCCTGCCTACAAAGGCACGGAAGGTGGCTGGCTGAAATCCATTCCTTCTCTCGATCTGCAGGTATTTGTGGACAGTCTGGAATTTGCCGTGCCTTATCCGGTATCCCAGAAAACAGCGGAATGGCAGGATGCGGAAGTGAAGGAAATCCAGGCAGCCTTTCTTGGCAAAAAAACCTTTGAAGAAGCGCTCAAAAACGCCGGTGAACAAATGGATGCAATCCTTGCAACTGAAACCAAATGACAACCATCCGCTCCCAAGTAGGAATTCCAAGAAAGGACGGTGCAGCCTGTGAGCTCTCCCATAACTGTGATCACGAAACCTCCTGAGATACCCAAGCGAAAGGTCGGGAAACTTGCCCGGCACGAAGCCCTGTGGGGATATATCTTCATCCTGCCGGTCGTGCTGGGGCTTGGTTTGTTCTACATGGCGCCTTCCGCCGCATCCCTGTTCCTGTCGTTTACATCGTGGGACGGGTTAACCTCTCCCCAGTTCGTCGGAATAGATAATTTCACGAATCTGATGAAGGACGACAAATTCACCGGCTCTCTGCTGAACACGATGATGTATACCGTCGGCACCGTTCCGTTGTCCGTTGCAATCGCAACGGTTCTGGCCGTACTGCTGAATCAGAAGATCAGAGGCATGGTCTTCTACCGCACACTGTATTTCATCCCGGTAATCACGATGCCGATTGCGGTCGGCATGGTCTGGAAATGGCTGTACAACTCCGAATTCGGGTTGATCAACAATGTGCTGGGAGTGCTGAATCTGCCTCAGCCGAATTGGCTGTTTGATGAAAAATTCGCTTTGTTTTCCATCGTGCTTGTCAGCGTCTGGAGCAGTATCGGGTATAACGCCGTCATTCTGCTCTCCGGTCTCCAGGGCATCTCCAGCAGCTATTATGAAGCCGCTTCGCTGGACGGTGCCGGAACGATGTACAAGTTCTTTCGGATCACGCTGCCGCTGCTGACGCCCAGCCTGTTCTTTGTATTGGTCATGTCCTTTATCAATTCATTCCAGGTGTTTGACCTGATTTTCATTATGATGGATCAGCAGACTACGATGCTGGAATCCACCCGGACCGTCGTTTACAGCATTTGGGAAGACGGGTTCAAATATTTCAATATGGGTTACGCTTCAGCGCAGGCCTTCATTCTATTCGTTGTGATTCTAGTCATCACCATGGTTCAAATGTATATTCAAAAGCGCTGGGTTCACTACCAATAACAGGAGGAATGAAGACGTGAATACTTCAACCCGATCGGGAAAAGCAAGCCGTCTGGCAGTCCACGTTCTGTTAGCTGCCGGGGCGCTGCTCATGATTATGCCGTTTCTGTGGATGATATCCACATCCTTCAAGTCCTTTGCCGATTCCATGGCGATTCCGCCCAAATGGCTCCCTGTCGAATGGCACTTGGACAACTACCTCCGTGTCATTCAAACCATTGATTTTGGCACGTATTACTTGAATACCGTTATCGTCACACTCGGACGCACAGCGGGCCAGCTTGTCCTGTGCTCACTCGCAGCCTATTCTTTTGCAAGTTTGAGATTTCCTTTCAAGAATGCTATCTTCCTCGCGCTCCTTGCGGTATTGATGGTACCGTCACAGGTTGTGATGATCCCGAGCTTTGTCATTATGCGTGAGTTCAATTGGCTGGATACGTTCTATGTGCTCATTGTACCGGGTATTTTCAGTGCCTTCGGTACGTTCTTGTTAAGACAATTCTTCATGACATTGCCGAAGGATCTGGAGGAGGCAGCCAAAATCGATGGCTGCAGTTATTTCCGGATCTACTGGAATATTTACTTACCGTTATCCAAAGCTGCGCTTGTCTCCCTGGCCATCTTCACCATACTCGCCTCGTGGAACGATTTACTGTGGCCGCTCATTATGACAAGCTCAGAGGACATGCGGGTGCTATCCATTGGAATCTCCAGCTTTCAGGGACAGCATTCCACCGACTATCCTCTCCTGATGGCCGGTGCGCTTATGGCAACCCTTCCGATCATCATCCTGTTTATATTCCTTCAGCGCTACTTCATTGAGGGCATTGCCATGAACGGGATTAAAGGATAACACATCCCGCAGCAATATACACGATAAAGGAGTCTGCCGGATGATACCGATGTCAGAGTTGGTGTTGGCGCTATGGGAAACATCGTCCCTATGGCGCTGCCGACGCAGCTATGCCGGGTATGAGGGTTATTAGCAGCAAGCACCTAGTATGTATTCAGGAAGGTTTGCTGTACTTTTTTCCAGGTGAATCCTCTGTACCGGCATACAAAGGAAAGCT
The DNA here is from genome assembly GCF_003184205.1 of Paenibacillus sp. Cedars. Lineage (NCBI taxonomy): Bacteria > Bacillati > Bacillota > Bacilli > Caryophanales > Paenibacillaceae > Paenibacillus > Paenibacillus sp. Cedars. The sequence goes on along the minus strand of NZ_CP020866.1, from coordinate 1,636,400 downwards.
TGAATAATATGGATAGCGGGGCTATAATCACGTGTGAGTCCTAGAATTGGGGAATATTTATCCATCATCATTATACGATCAGGAGTGAGCAACCTATGATTAAAGCAGGTGTAATTGGAGCCGGAGGTATGGGCGCTGTCCATATTAAAAACCTTCACCAGAATGAACATGTTCAACTGGCTGCAATATGCGATACGAATGAAGCATTAGCCAAACAGCAGGCCGAATTGTATGGCTCCGCTTATTATACGGACGGCAGCACGATGCTGGAGCAGGAACCGCTGGATGTTCTGTACGTATGCATCCCGCCATTCTGCCATGGAGATATTGAAGAACAGGCAGCAGCCAAGGGCATTCACTTGATGGTCGAGAAGCCGCTGGGTCTGGACGTGAAGTCCGTCCGTCACAAAGTCAAAGTCATCAATGAAAGCGGAATCATAGCAGCTTCCGGATACTGTCTGCGGTACCTGGACACCGTTGCAATCGCCAAGGATTTTCTTAAAGACAAAAAAATCGGCATGGTCCGTGCCCACTACATAACGACACCTGTACCTACTCCTTGGTGGCGCAAAAAAGAATTGTCCGGCGGACAGCTGGTTGAGCAGTCTACTCATACCATGGACCTTGTACGCTACCTGTGCGGCGACATCACCCGTTTGTATGCCGATATGAGTCTCTTGCTTATGCAGGATATTCCGGATCTGGACATTCCCGATGTAGGCGCGATTCAATTCGTGCTGGACTCTGGAGCAGTCGGCCATATGCAGACGGGATTTATCCAATTCGATCATCGGAGCGGAATTGAGATCATGGGACGCGATTTCCGGGTCGTTCTGGATGGAACCACGCTTTCCATCGCAGATAAGGAGAAAGAAGTGGTATACCGCAGCAAAACCGACTTCTACAAGGATCTTACTACGGCCTTGATCGACGCCATTCGAAACCAGGATCCAAGCCTTGTGCTTGCCTCCTACGAAGACGGGTTCAAGACACTCGAGGTGACGCTGGCCGCGAATGAATCCGCGGAAACCGGTAAGCCGGTATTGATTCAGCAATAGCTCAAAAGGGGCGTTCTCCAGGTCTGAACCTGGAGAACGCCCCTGAATTTTTGTTGCCCTGATGCAGTACGGCTTAAATTCGTTTGGACAGCTCAGCTTGTCCATGTTCATTGAATATCGCAATACTCATTCCGCTCTTACAAACCAAGTGAAATGTACTTTACCTCCAGGAATTCCTCCATTCCGTAATGGCCGCCTTCCCGGCCCAGTCCGCTCTCTTTAAATCCGCCAAACGGAGCTTGAGCGGTGGAAGGTACAGGGTCATTCACTCCTACGATGCCATAATCGAGAGATTCCGCGATTTTGACCGCTTCGCCCAAATTCTGCGTAAACACATAGGCAGCCAATCCGTAAGGACTGTTATTGGCTCGCTTGACCGCTTCGTCTATGGTTTTGAAGGTGGTAATGGGTGCAAGGGGACCGAAGGTCTCCTCATTCATGCACTCCATGTCATCCGTGGCATTCATGATCACGGTTGGCTCGACATAGTTGCCTCCCAGATCAGGGAGAGCTTGACCGCCAGCCAATATAACGCCGCCCTTCTCTTCCGCATCCTTGATCTGTCGAACGACTTTATCCACAGCCTCCTCGTTAATCAAGGGTCCGATATCGATTCCGTTCTCCAGTCCATTCCCCACCCTCAATTGTTTGACAAGCTCCGTAAACTTCGCTGCGAACTTCTCCGCAACTGATTCTTGAACATAAATCCGGTTGGCACATACACAGGTCTGTCCCCCATTGCGGAACTTGGAAGAGATTAATCCCGCTGCCGCTTGATCCAGGTCTGCCTGATCTGTCACGATAAATGGAGCATGACCACCAAGCTCCAGCGATATTTTCTTCACATTGGCCGCAGCGCCAGCCATCAGTTGTTTCCCCACTTCGGTTGAACCCGTGAATGACAGTTTTCTCACCCGACTGTCCTTCTGCCACACGTCAGCGATATCACCTGAAGGTCCAGTTACGATGTTGATTACCCCGGCAGGAATGCCCGCCTCATCTGCTAGCTCCACCAGCTTGATCGCCGTGAATGGCGTCTCACCGGACGGCTTGATAACTACGGTGCAGCCAGCTGCCAGCGCAGGGGCTACCTTGCGTGTAATCATCGAAGCCGGGAAGTTCCAAGGCGTAATGGCAGCTACAACACCCACTGGTTGCTTGGTCACGATGATACGTTGACGACTGGAAGAACCGGGTATGGTCTCGCCATATATTCGTTTACCTTCTTCCGCATACCAATCAACAAAGCTGTTGGCATATCGAATCTCGCCTGCTGCTTCCTTCAGCGGTTTCCCCTGCTCCGTGGTCATGATTCGGGCCAATTCATCCGTATGATCTGCAATTAACTGATGCCACCGGCGAAGCAGTTCCCCGCGATCATTCGCGGTTCTGCCGGACCAATCCGAAAAAGCTGCCGCTGCAGCATCCACCGCTTGCTGGGCTTCTCTCTTGCCGCCTTTAGGCACGGTGCCTATAACCTTCCCGTTCGCCGGATTATATACGTCCATTTGCTCCTCGGTCTGAACCCATTGTCCATCTATATAGATTTGATTCCGATACATATAAAGACCTCCTCCTAATCGACTATTCCAGGTTGAGCGAGCCTGATGATCATCATCTTATTACGTCAACATCTGCCTTATCTTATTATCCGTTAACCACTTACCCTAATGCAAAAAAATAAAACACCGGAGCGCCTGGTAAAAGCTGCTCCGGTGTCTTCTATGTTCATTACCGTTCCCTTCGGAAAGGGTCTTGGATTATTTAATAGCTGCGTCAACTTCAGTAATCATTTCAGATACGGAAGTCAACCCGCCGCCGGAAAGATACCAGAAATCCGGGTTCAAGTAAACGATGTTTCCGTCTTTAGCGGCATTGGTTGTTTTTACAAGCTCATTCTCAACTACCGCTTTAGCGCCTGATTCCCCTTCGCCAGTGGCAACAGCAGCACCGCGGTCAACTACAAACAGATAGTCAGGGTTCATCTCTACAATGTACTCGTTCGAAATATCTTTACCATGTGTGCTGACTTCGATGTTAGGATCTATTGCTCCGAAACCAAACACATCATGCAGAATACCAAAACGGGAACCTGGACCGTATGCACTGATTTTGCCTTCGTTAGCAAGAATGATCAATGCCTTCTTGCCTGTTGCCGTTGCTTTTTCATTCAGCGCTTTGATGTTCTCATCGATGGCAGCCATTTCTTTCTCAACTTCTGCTTCTTTACCAAAGATTTGACCAAGCGTGTTCATGTTGGATTTGAAGGATTCCATGTATTTGCTTGTATCCACGCCCAAGAAGATCGTTGGAGCAATTTTGCTCAGTTCCTCATAGGCATCTTGCTGTCTGCCGGAAATGATGATCAGATCGGGATCAATGCTGTTGATTTTCTCAAAGTCCGGCTCTTTCAGGCTCCCTACATTCTCGTACTTCTTATCTTCAAATTTGGACAAGTAAGCAGGAATATTTGCTTGCGGAACGCCTAATACTTCAACGCCCAATTTATCTACGGAATCCAGAATACCAAAATCGAATACAACCAGACGTGAAGGGTTCTTCGGTACATCGGTTTCACCAAGCTGGTGGGTGATCTTAATTGTTTCCGCATCGGCTGGAGGCGTATCCCCTGCAGCGTCTCCGCCATCGGCACCTGTTGTTTTATCGTCTTGACCACAAGCTGCGAGTACAATCGTGAACATTACTACCATGAATAAAGTTAACCATTTTTTCATTACGTACACCCCATCTTTTATATTTGTATTTTCCTGCTTCATATTGATCTTCAACATATATTTGAATGTATGGTTGAATTAGTAATTAAATAAGGACAGATTGAATCATGCCGTCCCTTCGCAAGGCAGCCCCAGCTATTTTAGCAGAGATAAGGAACCTGCCGATGGCAGTTGAACCGTTCCTTATCCCTTACAAACGTTGTTATAGATTAGGCGTAGTACACACATACTCTATTGTCGTTAATCTCTTCAATCTCAATGTCCATGTCGTAGATTCCGCGCAGAACATTGCTCTGAATGATGCTCTCGGTCTTCCCTTCGCTCTCAATAGCGCCATCCTTCAAGGCAACGATGTAATCCGAGTAGAAGGAAGCGAAGTTGATATCGTGAATCACGATAACAATCGTTTTATTCATGTCGGCGACAAGCTTTCGAAGAATCTTCATGATCTGCACGGAGTGTTTCATATCCAGATTGTTCAGTGGCTCATCCAGCAAAATATACTCCGTATTCTGGGCGATAACCATAGCGATGTAAGCACGCTGGGTTTGACCGCCACTGAGCTGATGAAGAAATTTATGCTGCATATCTCCGAGCTCCATATACGAGATCGCTTCATCCACGAACTTCTCATCTTCCGCATTCAACCTGCCTTGAGAGTAAGGGAATCGGCCAAAAGATACGAGTTCCCGCACGGTCAAACGAAGACTGATATGGTTAGATTGCTTCAGAATCGAAACCTTCTTCGCAAGGTCGCTGCTTTTCCACTGGCTGACCTCTTTGCCATCCACCGTAATTTGACCGCTGTCCTTGCCCGTTAATCTGCTTATCATGGACAGCAAAGTACTTTTACCGGCACCGTTAGGGCCGATAAAGGAAGTGATTTGCCCCTTCGGGATCGTAACCGACACGTTATCAACGACTTTTTTGCCGCTATAGACTTTCGATACGTTCGTAACCTGGATCATGCTTTACTCTCCTTTAGAAGCAGGTATATGAAGTAGACACCGCCGATGAAGTTGATGATAACACTGAGCGTTGTGGAGAACGTAAACACCCGTTCGACAACCAGTTGACCGCCCACTAACGCGATGATGCTAATAAGTATAGAAGCTGTGATTAAGTATGAATGCCGATATGTCTTCATAACCTCATAGGCAACATTGACAACAAGAAGTCCCAGGAATGTAATCGGCCCGACCAGCGCAGTTGCTACAGAGATCAGAACAGCGACAATAATCAGGAGCCGCTTCACCACGTAATCATAATTCACACCGAGGTTGATCGCCTGCTCACGTCCAAGTGAAAGCACGTTTAGATACTTGGCGAATCGAGCAAAATAGAGAAGTGACAAAGCAACCACAATCATGGCAAGAATGAGCAGCTCCGTCTTTACGTTGTTGAAGCTGGCAAACATTTTGTCCGCCACATACTGGAACTCATTCGGATCAATCAGCACCTCCATGAAGGAGGACATGCTGGAGAACAGCGTACCGAATATCATACCGATGAGCAGCAGGAAGTAAATATTATTCCCTTCCCTTTTGAACAGTATTTTGTATAAAACTCCAGCAAACAATATCATGGCTCCGACATTAATCAGGAAGTTCACATTGCTGCCCAGTTTGTACAGCGTAAACGATCCAAAGACGAAGATTACCGTTGTCTGGATAAGAATATATAAGGAATCCAATCCCATAACACTCGGCGTTAGTATCCGGTTATTCGTGACCGTTTGAAACACCGTGGTAGACAGAGCAATGGCTCCGCCGGTCAGAATAATAGCAAGCACCTTTTTGATCCTTCTCGGAAGCGCGTAGTCCCAATTGCTGCCAAGATCAATGAACAGAAAGACTGCCACCAGGATGATTGCCGCCGCGGCCAACAGGCCGATTTTGGCTTTATAAGTCATAAGCCTTTCTCCTCATCAGTAAGAAAATGAATATACCGCTTCCAAGGACGCCCACGGTCAGGCTGATTGGAATCTCATAGGGATAAATGATGATCCTGCCAAGGATGTCACAGAACAATACGAATCCGGCCCCCAGCAGCGCGGTATGCGAAAGGCTTTTTTTCAAGTGATCTCCCAGATACAGGCTAACGATATTAGGTATGATCAGACCGAGAAAAGGAATCACGCCGACGGTTAGAACGACGGATGCGGTGACCAGCGCTACAATGACCAATCCCAGGTTCACAACTCTCCGGTACTTGAGACCAAGGTTCGTTGCAAACTCCTCTCCCATCCCGGCTACCGTAAACTTGTTAGCGAACAGGTAGGCCAGAATGACAAGCGGGATACTAATATATAGCATTTCATATTGTCCCTTGATGATCATGGAGAAATCACCCTGGAGCCATGCGGACATATTCTGAATAAGATCATATTTGTAAGCAAAGAAGGTTGCTATCGAACTAACAATATTACCGAACATCAGTCCAACGAGGGGAATAAAGATGGCGTCCTTGAACTTGATCCGGTCCAGGATCTTCATAAAGATGAAGGTTCCCGCTAGTGCGAATACAAATGCCACAAGCATCTTGATTAGTGGACCGCTTGTTGTGAAGACCAGCATGGCAACCAAAATTCCAAGTCTCGCGGAATCCATCGTACCCGCTGTTGTTGGTGACACGAATTTGTTGCGACTTAACTGCTGCATGATCAATCCGCAGATACTCATGCTGACCCCTGCCAGTATAAGACTGACAAGCCTCGGGATCCGGCTGACAAGCATAATATGTTGTTGTTGTTCTGACATGGAGAACAGTTCCAGTGGTGAAATGTCCTTAACTCCAATAAATAATGAGATTATGGAGAGTACCACAACGGCTGCAAATAAGTATCTAATCTTCATGGCTCTTCCTTCTATGCGTATGTCTCTGAATATCCGACAGTCCGCAATCTCATCAGCTTCTCACTGAGATTGATTATCAATTGCGTTCTGATATGCATTATATCACTCTCATTCTCACTCGACAACCCTAATTGAGAATCAAAATCATTTAATTTTTCTCATCTGCGTATCATTTGTTCACGATTTGTTCATGATATGAAGTTTCGACATATCGTGTAAAGCAATCAGAGGACTGACCTTAGAAAAGTGTTTTAATTCTCAGTAAGCGGGTATTAAAGATAAACTTTTAGTTCTGAGTTTCGTTCTGAATTGTTGACATTTGCAACTCATTATATTAACATGCTAACATAAATATCATTTCTAACAAATTGTTAGTTGATATGGAATAATGATTATGAGCAAAATGCTTCACTAAAATGCATATTTACCTGAATTAAAGGACATCTTCTTATCAGGCTTATGCAACACCATTACATCAGGAGGTTTTTTCTTATGTCTAAAGATTTTTCAACTGCACTCAAAAATCGTCGCTCCCACTATGCTATCAGCAAGGACCCTGTCATTTCGGACGAGCGTATCCAGGAAATTGTGAACGAAGCTGTTAAGTACACTCCGTCTTCCTTCAACTCCCAAAGCGCACGTGTCGTTGTACTGCTCGGCGAACAGCATGACAAGCTGTGGAACCTGACCGAGGGCATCTTGAAAGAAGTTGTCGGTAACGAAGAAGCATTCAAATCCACGGCTGAAAAAATGGGCGCATTCCGCGCTGGATACGGTACAGTACTGTTCTTCGAGGACAATGACGTCGTTACAGGCCTGCAGCAAAACTTTGCGCTGTATGCAGACAACTTCCCGGTATGGTCCAACCAATCCAACGGCATGCTGCAATTCGTGGTATGGACTTCCCTGGAGGCAGAGGGCCTAGGTGCATCACTGCAGCACTATAACCCATTGATCGACGAAAAGGTGAAATCCGAATGGAACATTCCAGAGAGCTGGAAACTGATCGCTCAAATGCCTTTCGGTAAACCGGTTGCTGAACCAGGCGAAAAAGAATTTGCTCCGATTGAAGATCGCGTGAAAGTATACAGCTAAGTCCTTAGCGGAAAAGGCCGTCCACCCAAGTTTTTGATAACTTGGATAGGCGGCCTTTTTTCATACCAACACTTTATCCAGCAGTGAAACTGCGACTCTACTTAATCAACATGTAATAAGGCCTGGAGGAAGGGCTTGATCTCTTGGAAGTCCTCTCCCGGCGTCCACAACTGAATGGCATCCCGCTCTCCGCTCATGCCCCATTGCAATTTCTCTTTCAGTATCTCGGTATAGCCTGAGTTTCCCTCAGATTCGATCAGCATTCGCTCCACCAGAACAGCCCAATCCGTATCGCTTGACATCATTCGCTCCGGATATTTCCGGGCCAATTGCAGCGTGCTTTCCAGCGAACCGCTGTGCAGCATATGAACGGCGAGGTAATTGCCGATAAAACGGTGGGATTTATCCTGTCGGATCACCCGCGCAAACCATCTCTCCGCCTCCTCCAGCCTGCCCTGCTTCATAAGCGCTGTTGCGTGGAGAGAATCGGTATAGGAATGATCCTCGCTTTCGCTCCGTACAGAGGAGTACCGATCGAATGCCGGATTGTAACTGTCCCAATCTTCATTATTATAGAAGTAATCCGCCAGATCCATCAGGTAGCTTGGTGCCGGATGCCGTTCGATCATCTCCTGCAGGGTGGATAAGGTTTCCTCTGAACTTCTGTTATCTACATCCTTGGACAACTGATCCTTGATCTGTTGCAATCGGAGTTTCATCCTTAAGCTGTGAATATCTTCTGGATGCGCACTCACATTATCACTATAGGCCGCGAGCGCTTCATCATATTTACGTTCGAGTACCAGCTGATCCTCCGGCGTCAATTCACGACCCTTTAACAAGAAATACGGTAAATAACCCATGGTGCTCTCATTGAGGCGGTACCCGCTGCTGCTTGTTAACTTCGTGCCGTCTTCCTTGTAAGCATCCACCGACCAGAAATAGGGAGCCTCTGGGTTCGAGTAACCAAGCACACTCTCAGGTGCAACGGTCGTCCAATCATGCGGATCCTCGTAGGAAAGTCCGCTTCTGAGATCATACAGATCCTGAACAGCAACCCGCAGCGAATTCCCTTCAATATAGTTATCCATCGCCGTCATCATCGATCCGCTGCCAAATTCGATACCAACACTCAGTTTATAGTAGGCGGCTTCGGGTGTAGCCTCCCATTCAAAATAGATCATGTCGCCGCGTATCTCATCATGGTTTACTGGAGTTGTCAATTGAATCAATGGCTGCAGCGTGACATCAATCCGTCGTGTCGATTCCGGGGCGACCTCCACCCAATCCCCCGATTCTACAGGCCACGTTCTGCCATTGATTTGTTCATAATTCAAACCAATGCCGAGTTGATACCTGCCGGGCTCTACACCCTCGAAATGATAGCGACCGTTCGCGTCTGTCAGCATTTGGTACGGTTCGCTTAACAGCAGACTGTGATTCAGATCGTTGTTTTTACGTAAAAATACACCTGCGAATGGAATCGGATCCCCCTCACGATTTCGCAAGGTTCCGCTTACCGTTGACAAGGTCTCTCCGTCTAAAATCCTCTTCAGCCGTCCTTTCAGCTGATTCGCCCGTTTTGAGATATCCGAATTTGCAAAGTTCCCGCCGGACCCTTCTGATATCCGATTCAACACGTCCATAGCGGCTTGGGGGCTCCCCCGACGCAGGAGCATTTCCGAGTGATATAAAAGGGCCTTACTATGGATGTCCCTCCAATCTCCAGAAAGGACTTTCCCTAATCGCTCATATTGCAGCGCCGCCTGATCAGGCTGGTCCAGCCTGTCATAGAGGCTCGCAAGCTCCAGCACCAATTCATGCTGATAGGAATAAAGAACAGGCTCCGGAGAATATCCGCTGCTCAGATCCCCGAACTTTTGGATAGCGGTTTCCAATATATCCGCTGCTCCCTCCACATCACCATTCATCGAATAATGCTCCGCAAGGTCTATTGCGGCATATTTCATATATTCTCCGGCTGGCGCTCCCAGCACATATTGATTCAGCAGCGGCAAACGTTCATCCTCAGTAAAACGAATCTGCTGATCGGCGCTTCCTCCTGTGCTGGTGAACCCCGGACTAATAAACACATCAAACCGATGAGCTAGCTCTGTTGCTCTAGGCACAATCACATACTTCTCGATCATCTCCCATTTCCGGTTGCTGCTGCTTTCTTCATGAATAAGGTCAATGACTTTGGCTATCCCCTCAGCTTGGCCTTGTTCTATCTGCTTCTCCGCAATCAGCAGCCCTATTCGAGGTGTGAGCATAGATACCATCATAACAAAGAGGATTAAACCCGAAACCCCCAACACCAGGTGTTTAATCTTGACCCGAATTTTCAAGCCTGGCCACCATCCTCTCGTACTGATCCTTCCAGTAATAATTCCCCCCGGCTTCAAGCAGTTCATTGCTCACCTGCAAGGGCACGGAAACAGCAGGTTTCACAATTGCTTCCCTCCATAACAAACCTCCGAGCAGCAGAACGGCCGCTGCTGCGCCAAAACAACCAATTGCGGCAGCAGAAATTTCTACTTCCTTATTCCACAAGGAAGACAAACGTTCGCGGCTGGATTTTGGAAATGTGCGAGAAATCACCTTCTCTGCGCCCAGGAATCGAATTTCCTCCAGCTCCTGCTTTAGTTGTTCGGCCATTTCCTGTTCTTCGCTACGCATCGCTCTCCCCCTTCTCGACAACAATCTGCCGGAGTTTATGCCGCCCTCTCATTAAACGTGCCTTAACCGTGTTTATATTCAGCTGCAATTGCGCTGCAATTTCTTGAACACCCAACTCATTATAATAATAGAGCGTAATCACTTCTCGGTATGTATAGGGCAGCTGCTGCACTGATTTGATCATTTCAGCCTCACGCCAATGGACGCCCAGCATTTCATCCACGGCAGGTACACTTTCGTTTACATGCTGGTCCATCCTCGGCATGGGAAAAATATGACGCCAATCCCATTTTCGCTGCCGCATCCGGCATCGATTCACTGCAATTCGGGTCAACCAGCTACGAAGTTTGTCGCCGTCACGAAGCTGAGCGATATTCTCGAACGCCTGGATAAAGGTATCTTGAACGGCCTCTTCAGCCGCTTGACGGTCACGCAGCAGCAATACCGCCGTGCGAAGCAGATAATCTCCATACTGTTCCATCAATTCCCGGAGAGCCGCCTCTTCTTTTTGTTTTAAGCGCTGTATGACATCCAGGCCATCTCCCCCTCTCTATAACTACGATGCGTCTGGTCTTTCATCGGTTGCATCAATTTGGATCAATGTCGAAAAAAAAATCGAATGATTGAAAATCTTCCGGCAAAACGATACAATAACACAAGCAAGAAACCTTTGTCTTCCTGAACTGGCAATAGTTCCGGGACCAACTGCATATCATGTTGGCTGTACTAGGGGTGCCATGTGCTGAGAGACGGCGTGCTGCCGTTAACCCTTATCACCCGATCTAGGTCATACTAGCGTGGGGAAGTGTAGCATTTATGTTTATACTTTTTCACGTAGGCATAACTGCACTTTCTTCACGGGGTGCGGTTTTTTTGCGTGGATTTATATCATAGGGGAGGATAACAACAATGAGTGAGCTAACATGTGGAACCAGTCGCATCGTCGGATGCCGATTCTCGGTGTTTCCGATGACTGACCGATTTGTGGAAGTCATTATGGACGCGCTGAAATCCGTCAACACGGGGAAAGTATGGATTCAGACGGATGATGTGAGCACCTGTATTCGTGGACGGGCGGAGCATGTATTTGATGTAACGAGGGCGATTTTTGCTTATGCGGCAGCAAGCGGTGTGCACACCATCTTTAACGGAACTTATTCTATTGGCTGCCCTGGTGATACGGAAGCCGATGTATATATGTCAGAGGATTCGGAGCGTTTGAATCGCGAGATTGGGAAGAATGCCGATATAGATACAGCCTGCCAATTTGCCCTTTATCCACTGGGTACAGACCATTACATGGATGTTATCTATAAAGAGGTGCATCGGGCTAAGGAAAAAGGAACGTTCGCCGGAAGCGTTCACTATGCCAGCCGGTTGGACGGCTCCATCTCCAAGGTGTTTGAATCCCTCGAAGATGCGTTTTTGCATGCGATCCAATCGGACAGCAGTCACCTTGTCATGACCGCAGTCGTGTCTGCACACAGTCCATCAGCCAAGCCAAGACCGTGATCACTTCTATATAACAGGCAAAAGCCCGGCGCATGCCGGGCTTTTGCGATTTGCTCCAAGAGCTTGACGAATTAAACCCAAGCACTCGAGATAATTACGAGCAGGATGAAGAGAACCAAAATAATACCTACTGAATTACCCCATCCACCACCATATACTCCGCTCATGAAGATCCCTCCTGGATTTAAAGAATGACGTGACCGAATCACATGATTATTGTATTGGTCGTGGAAGGCGAACGTCACGGCTAATGTACCTCTCTTATTGCTCACCAGTTAAAATCTATTCCTCATAACCCACAAGAAGCATGCCCCCGAACGGGTTCAGCATTTGCTCTGTGAATGCCAGAAGCAGGGAGGGATCATCCTGTCGATACATCGCTGAAAGCGAAACCTCCAATTGATCTCCCAAGGTCGTGCTGAAACGGTGGAACAGCCGAAACAGCATCTTGCCTTCCCCTGTCCATTCCCCATTCACTCTAAGTACAAATTCGCAAAGTACCGTCATGATCTTTTGCACCGTAAACCATTTCTCGCCATCCCGCTTAGGATTCTTCAAATCCTGCACATATTCCGTAATCATGTAACGGTATTCATCAATATCGGTTTGCATCCATGGCATCGGTCCGTAATTCAAATCATGCTGGGCCTCTGCGCGGACTGCTTCTCCTTCCGGCAACGAGCGCAGCACCTTACCCTCCGCTGTGATCCGCTGCAATGTCGGATTGGCTGCCATCACGCCCTCGTCGAAGTATTCACGATAGGATGACAAAGACAATATAAACAATTCCACAATCCATCCATCCGCTTCCAGGGTCTTTCTCCGCATCTCATCTCCGTCCCGCTCAAGGATGACGATGTCCAAATCAGATTGCTCGTTATGTTCTCCTCTGCTTGCGCTGCCGCCAAGTACACCTAGCAAACAGTCGGGATAATGACGGTGGATAACACGCTCTGCTGCCTCCATCGGTTCCTTCTTCATGGCTATTTCCCCCAGTTGTTCTCATAGCTCCCGAAAAAAAGGGCTCAAAATATTTAATTCAGCAAAAACCCCAAACGTACCTTAATCATATGGTAAATAAACGATTACCCTCATGATGACTACAAGGAAGAAGGGAAGATGAAATGAACTACATTCACATGCTATCCAGATTAGGTATGGGCAGTGCGCATCCGGGCGGATTCGAGGCTACCTTAAGAATGCTGAAGAATTATCCGATTGAGCCGAACAGTCGTATTCTGGAGGTTGGCTGCGGAACAGGCAGGACAGCATGCCATCTTTCGGAGATGGGCTATCAAGTCACGGCCATAGATCTCAATGAGAATATGATTAAAAAAGCACGCACCAGAGCCGAAGCCATGAAAATGGACGTGCAATTTTTGCAGGCTGATGTGTGCGAGCTGCCTTTTGAAGACAACCAGTTTGATCTGATTATGGCCGAATCAGTCACCGTATTCACGGATACGTCGAGATCACTCCCTGAATATTATCGCGTTCTGGATCAAGGAGGCGTTCTGCTGGACAGAGAATTGCTGCTGAATAAGCCAATGCCTGAGCCAAAGCTCAAGGAACTGCTGGAATTCTTCGGGATTCCGAATCTGATGCTGCGGGAAGAATGGGCACAATCCTTGCTGGCTTGCGGTTTTAAGCAGGAGGAAATTCTGGAGTATAACCACTTCAACGAACAATTGAAGGAAGAGCAAACACGTCATCTGGATACATTTGAGCAGCGCGATAAAGGACTTCTGTTTGATGTAACGTTATGGGAAACGTTATTCAAGCATGACCGGATGATCCTGGATAACACCGATTATCTCGCTTCCGCCTTATTCCGTGCCGTAAAATAATATTGCTGCGTATCTATGCAACGAGAGGGGATTTGTCTGTTGGCTAGTTAGCTGCGCTTCCCCTCCCCTTCCAAAAGATCAGTTCTTTCGACCCATTTCAACACTTTTTGTCAATTCGTTATATCTAGTTCAGCCCGGCGATGCTATAATCATGGTAAATATATCCTATGTTGTCGAGGAGGACTCATTCTTATGGCATGGTTCAACAGACTCCCAATCTCACAAAAAATTACTGCAGCCTGTTATCTTATTGCCGCTTTATTTGCGGTTCCAATGCTGCTTGCGTTTATTCTAATGGGCAAAGCAATCATTGGCGTGGTACTTGTCTTGGCTTTAATTGGACTTACCCTTCCTCTTTCTCGCGTTATTGAGAAAACGCTTACGAATTCATTCGCCGAAATTTCCAGCGTTTCTGCCAAAATCGCCAAAGGCGACTTTACCTTCCAGGTAGAAGAGGTTGGAGGCATGAACGATCTAAGCCGAACCTTCAACAGCATGGTGGACAAGCTTCGCAAAATTTTACAGGAAACCTCGGACATTACCCGCAAGGTAATGACATCAAGCCGAAGCATTTCGAATAAAAATCAGGAGCTTATTCAAGTGATGAATCAAGTATCCCTCTCCTCCAACGAGCTGGCCGTCGGTGCGAACGAAATCTCGGAGGACGTATCGGAGATGACGCATTCCATCCGCGAAATCGAAGAGAAGGTCAGCAATTATACGCACTCCACCCATGAAATGAACGCCCGTTCTATCGAGACGCTGGGACTCGTTGAGCAAGGAAGAGATTCCGTAGCCAAACAATCCGCGGGGATGCAGCGAAATATCGACGCCACCGGAAAAGTCTCGGAATCCATCGATGCACTGGCCAAGAGCGCCAGAGGGATTACCAAAATCACCGAAACCATATCCGAGCTTGCCGATCAGACCAACTTGCTGTCCTTGAACGCCTCCATTGAAGCGGCCAGAGCCGGCGAGCATGGTGCAGGCTTTGCCGTTGTTGCCCAAGAGGTCCGTAAATTGGCCGAGGAATCCACTTCCTCCACCCGCGAGGTATTTAATCTGGTACGGAGCATTGAATCGGATGTCAAACATGCAGCACAGAATATTAAGATCAATGAAGAAGTCGTACGGCAGCAAACCGAGATGATCCGTGAGGCGGAGCTGGTGTTCATGCAGATTGTAAACAGCGTGCAGTATATTTCGGAGCAGATCGCAGCTTTCTCCAAGGAGAGCGAGTCCATGCTGGAGAGTGCGCAGAACATCTCTTCCGCCATTCAGAACATATCTGCGATTACGCAGCAATCCGCTGCAGGAACGGAGCAGGTATCTGCTTCCATGAACGAAGGGATTTCGTCTATCCAGAAGATGGCTGAGGAAGCCGAAGCAATGAATAATGCCGTCTTCCAACTGCAGAAGACCATCAATATTTTCAAATTCTAAAAAGTATAACGTCTATTCGTTATTCGTCTATTCTACATAAGGAATTTAGTTAAGCTGTTATTTTTATAAAAGCAGAAGGGGTATCCCAAAAGTCACTTGACCTGAGGGAGGCCCCTTTGTCTGTTATGAGTACGCTGCCGCTGCGGAACGAAGCATTCCTCCATTCGGCTGTTGCCCTCCAATATCCTGAATTCATCTTATGGTAAAATGGAAGTCCGACCCACCATTTACGAAAGAAACGGTTTCTTTGTACATTCAATATACTATGGACCAACTTGAGCTTCTTGTTAGCCTTCACACCATAGCCGCGATATGTTCACGAGTTTTCCCTCTTCAAATTCGGCTCGGTATATGTCCGGCATACTCGTTCCCTGCCAGAATTCATAATCGAACCGCTGATCGTAATGGTGCAGCATTAATGTCATAATGTCCCCATGAGTACCCATCACGACATTCTTGCCTTTGTACGTATCCAGAATTCCCTCCATTGCCTGGACTGCACGCCTTTGCGCATCTTTACTGGATTCTCCCTCCGGGAAGCAGGTATCGGGTTCGTTAAACAGTTTCCTTTTGGCATCCGTAAATGAGTTCCCTTGGAAATCCCCGATCTTCCGTTCTCTCAGATCCTCCAGCATCGTAATCGGTAAACCCAGGGCATCCGCCAATGGCTGTACCGTATCCTTCGCTCTCTGATAAGGGCTGGATACGATAACCCCAATACCCTCTCCCAGCAGCAAACCCTTAACTCGCTCGGCATCGCTTGCACCCTGTACGGACAATCCGCGGGACCGCTCCTTCCCTTCGCTATACGGGGATTCTGCGTGTCGCACAAAATATAAAGTTGTCATGCTTCCCCCTCGGCTTCTTCAATCAATACCGGCTCCATCATCATCTCAACAAATGGCGTTAACGGTAACAGACTCAGCGACTCAAGCGGAACCCATCTGGCTCCTAAGGAATCCTGTCCATCCCCTTCTGCCTTAATAACAGCTTGATCATCAGGCAGCTCCACATCATATATGATGCCGATGTGATGCAGCTCTTCCATCTGATTCTCGGCATACTGATACACAATGGTATAGGATATGGCTGTGCGAATACTGCCTTTTATCGGAGACAGTCCGGTTTCCTCCATAAATTCACGCTTCAGCGTAAACTCCGGCTCCTCTCCAAATTCAATGGAACCTCCAGGTAAATCCCACTTCCCTTTGTGAGGCCCTCTTGCTTTTTGGATCAGCAGAATATGATCATCCTGGATCAGAACACCATAAACGCCGAGATGCGTATATTTCTCCATGGTCACGACACTCCTTTTCTGGCAATGAACGTAATCCACTGGCTTCGAAAGAGGACGTCCCTTCCGTCCTTCACCTCTTGAATGTCCTGCTGTATTTGGCGCTTCATTAATATCTCCCACTCTGGATACAGCTCGTAAAAGATAGAGAAGGCTTGGTCAGCGGATAAATTCAACTCGATTAACCCCTCTTCCTCCACACCGGTCTCCAGATCGATTTCCTTCACTTCCGTACTCATTAATATGCAATGAATTCCCCGATCCATGGTTCCTGCTTGCATTTGTTTGATCTTGGATACAAAGGCGGCCTCCGAGCTCATATGCTCAAGACAAGAGCAGGCAATGATGTAATGATAGGTATCCTTCGCGATGTCATAATGCTGCACATCCGCTGCCAGTGCCTCAATGCTGGAACTTACGCCATAGGAGGCAGCATACTGCCGGAGCTTGTCCACTGCCGAGGGCAGCAAATCCACGCATAGAACCTTACCGCCTGCAGGTTGGATTTGCTGTGCAATCGGAATGCTGTTACGACCGACACCACAGCCCAGATCCAGCACTCGCATATTTTGAAAAGGCAACAACTCCAGATGATCCATAACCGTCTGGACGGGGCGTGCTAACCAGCTGCCCGGCTCAAACAAGGCGGCCGCTTCATAAAACTTCTCGTGATACAACATTTCCTTCTCACGCGCGTGATTGAACGTTTCCATGCTACAGACCCCTCAGTCATGTTGTTATAATGTCTTCACAAACCGGAGTCCCGATGGAGAAACCCCATTTTCTCATAAAACCTATGGGCACGCTTGCGCTCGGGTTTGTTCCCGCTGGTCAGCAGCACATTGTCGCCCCTCTCCAGAGCCCACCTCTTTACAAATTCCACAAGCGTTCTCCCAATTCCTTGCCCTTGCCGCTCTTTCTATGTAAACAGTGCACTGAAGTGCGTGGCAACTCCGTTATTCTCATAACTTAAAAATTCCCGGCAGCGGATCATCTCCGCTACCCGCTTCGCTTGGTCGGCTGGCTACAAAGGTATGATAAAGGGGTGCCGCTTCCGTGTTCTCATCCGATCCGGACACTAAATTCGCTCCTTCAATACCGGATATCCTATATTGCTCTCATTAAGGGGTTTTTGACTCCAGATCCCCGGTGGATAGGGACGGATCTCCATAGAACTTCTCCCCCTCTAAACTTCGAGTATTGTTAACCGTGCCCACTGATTCTTCCATTGTTTCTTCCGAACACGCTCCAAATAATAGCTTCGCTTATGAAAATTCGGGCATCTTCGAACCTTTAAAGCGAATAAATCCTCCAATCCGTAAGGGCAGCAGAGCTCAAGCTCCCCTTCGCGGTTCAGTCTTACACCAATCGCTGTAGCTGTCTCCGGCCATTGGGTTAACGCTGCATGGGTTGAGCTGTACGGCTCATCTCCATTCTTGACATGCATTCTGGCCTGATTCTTGACTGACCATTTCGGATTCTTTGTCGCTGCTCTTAACTTCTGTTCCAAATCGATATCCCGTGCTTCCGACACATCATCGGGATCGAAATATACAACATCGATATCCGTATGACGGTCGGTTCTCTCAAAACCATGCAGGATATCCCACACGTAATTTCGAATATAGCCTGCCGCAATGTAGCATTGCGACAGCTCCAGATCTCGAACGATAGCCAAATCATCCATCAGCTGCTTATGCTCCCTTATGTACTCCTTCAACCGCAATTCCAACATTCAATTCACCGCCATTGGTTTAATATAGTGTTACTTGTTCACGCTCACGTTCACATGTTCATCTATCTCCCACATATCCCACGATCTGGCCGAATGCGAAAAACAGAGCACGCTTCAATCCGTGTAAAAAGGCATAGACCGCCTCACGTGGAAACGGTCTATGCTCTCATATTGTAAAACTATTATATTCCAAATAATCCCTGAGCCGCAAGGAAAGCAGGGTTATTCAACGAGAGGGGAGGCTTGCCCGTTACACGTGAATAAGCCTCCGGGATGAGCTGGACTCGAGCTTCCAAGTCCCTTAAAAGGGACTTGCAGCTATCAGCGGAGCCGGGCTCGAGCTTCCAAGTCCCTCTAAGGGACTTGCAGCTCTTAGCGCTACACTGCTGCATCCACTCGCTCCTGGGATGCGCCATCACAGCGCTTGCATACTTTCAGCGCAGTGCCGTCCGATTTGGTACGAGGATACAACAGTTTAATCCGAGTGCTTTTACATACGGGACATGTACCGCGAGCGCGAGTAGGTAAGTGCCAAAGTGATTTGCCTCTTTTTTGTTTTGCCATGAGTCAGATACCCCATTTCATAGATTCATTATCGTCACTCTTACATATATGAAAGGGTTCAGCAGAACATGTCGGGCAGTTTCATTAGCTTCCCTGCAACACAGATGCCTTGACAACAGCCATGCGTTAACCGTTATTTTATACGTATGGCGATACACCGAGCGATCGTCACCATATCTGTTACTATAGTGATCAGGCGCCGCCGACATTTGACACCTTCTCGTGCTTCAGGCACCAAAGAGGTGAAAAAAACAAAAGAGAGAAGGCATCCAACCGCCCTCTCTCTTACACAGCATGAACATTACTTATCCATAAACGCCAGTATCTCGTCCTTGGTCGGAATGGAAGATTGCGCTCCAGGACGGGTCACCGTCAGGGCTGCCGCCGCGGTTGCAAACTTTAGTGCCTCCTCTGTCTCCATACCATCGGTGCAAGCAGCAGCATAAGCGCCGATGAAGGTATCTCCTGCTGCCGTGGTATCGACGGGCTTCACGCGGTAAGCCGGAACGGCAACGCGCTCCCCGCGTGCGTTTCCATAGAAGCAGCCTTGTTCGCCAAGCGTAATGATGACGCTTGAGGTACCCTTGGCTATGATCCAATCGGCTGCCATTTCGGCAGAAGCCGCGTCATCTACTCTCAAGCTGCTAACCACTCCTGCTTCCGTTTCGTTCACGATCAGCGTATCCAGCAGCGGAAATACCTCTTCGGGGATACTTCTCGCAGGTGCCGGATTCAGCCAGACGCGGACACCGGCCTTACTGGCCGAGTGAATGACGTACCGCGTCGTCTGCCACGGAATTTCATTCTGCAGCAGCACCGCGTATACTGCATCCCAATTCACCTCAGACGCAACATCCTCTTCGGTCAGACGCCCATTGGCTCCCTCGGACAGGACGATGTAATTCTCACCCTCTTTGTTGACGGTAATCATCGCAATGCCTGAGGTGCCTTCCTTGGAGAGCACGGACTTAACCCGGACCTGGCGATCCTCCAGCGAAGCAATCAGGGTATCACCAAAAGGATCAAGACCAACCGCACCCAACATGGCACAATCTGCGCCTGCCGACGCAGCCGCCACCGCTTGATTCGCACCTTTGCCTCCAGGAAAAAACGACGTTCCGCTGCTATGAATGGTCTCCCCCGGCTGAGGGAACTGATTCACATTACTTACAACATCCATATTAATGCTTCCAATGACAACCAGCTTACGCAAAGATACCCCGCTCCTCTCTTCTAAACCGACTTCTGCCCTGATGTACGGACGTGAACATCCTTAATCTCGTTCTCGCCATCCTCCAGACAGCCAAAGCCAAACATACCATGAGCATAGGCCGTTTCCTTGCATTCCAGTACATTATCTCCATTAATATACAAGATGAAGCGATCCTTCTCAGACACCAGTTTTAAACGATATTCCTCGCCCAGCTCCCAATCATATCTGGCCGTAATCAAGCGCTTGGTCCCGAAGTCCTGTTTAATAAACGAGACAGAATTCGGACCGTCAAAACCGGCCAAATAATGCCGCATCACGCCTTGCGCTCTTGTAATCAGGCAATGGCTGGTGCCGGAAATCGGTTTTATTGTCGCTTCAACCACGGTATCACCGGCATAATAATTTCCGGAATAGGATGAAGTGTCTCCTTCTGCTATACAATGCAGCGCTCCATCACGCAGCTCCCACTTGCCTCTATGGTGAGAGAATGGTGTGATGGAAGCGAATTCTTTGGCCTGTTTAGCAAAATCAATTTTGTATTCCGCCGAGCCGGTAACACGGAACTGTCCGATGAACAGACTTCCGATGGCACGATTCAAGAGCGGCGAAGGGCTCTCCAGTATCCATCCGATCTCATCGATCATGGCGCCTTCGGTATCCGGGATAACGAATTGAATATCATTCCACTCTCCGCCTACCGGGGTAACCGCCTGCAGAATCTGGTCCTCCTGTGTATAGGTGTTCCGAACATAAGGGGTCAAGGTCACTGGCGCGCCTTCCCACTGGTCCACGTAGATTCGGGCAGATACGGTCTGACCGCTATAGGCAAGCGGCGCAAAGGTAGGCTTATACTTCTCATCATTAAATTCAGCCCGGCGGTAGAACGGTTTATAGTAGATTTTACTGCTGTCGCCTTCAACCAGTCTGTCGAAAACAACTTCAAGCGACCCTCTTCCATCGCATCCGCGTTGATTGGAATGGCGCACAACCGGCGTTTTGAACGGGTTGCTTGTCCGAAAGCCATGGGTTGATCCAGGCAGATCAAAATCGAAGTACACTTCACCTTGCTTCACGCGCTGCACTAATTCCTGCGGTGCCTTCTCCCCATTCAGGCGATAACCCAGCAATGCGAGCTCTTTGGCGAAAGTGGGGAAATCCACCAGGTTCAAGTACCCGGAAACGCTGGAAGCGACAATGAAGTCATTGATGGGTTTGCGATAATGATCCGGAATTCCGGCTAAGCCGCCGTACACACCCAGAATGCTTCCCACATTCCCTGCATTGCAATCGGTGTCCCAGCCGCACATGGACGCGATTTCTACCGTGCGCGCAAAATCCCCCTCGCCATACAGCAGAGCAAGCACGCATATGCCTGCATTGGGGATAATATGGCATACACCCGTATATTTATCGTATCCCCAGTGATCCTCCAAGTATTGACGGCAAGCCCGAAAATCGGATGGATGCTCCCGATGAAAATCCATAACCGCATGCACCACACGTGCATAGGTTGAGTCATCCGGGATCATACGGAGTCCCTCAGCGATGATCTCATCCATCGATGAAGCATCAAATGCTTTGGCAATGCATGCTGCCATGAAACGTGCGCCATACAGCCCGTTGCCATCATGCGAGACGCTGGCTGCTTTTTCCGCATAATCTGCCGCTTTCTCCGCCCGACCCGGGAACAGAAGCCCCCATGAATCAATGAAGATCTGGCCGCCGATCTGCTCAGCCATCTCCGTCCCGTTCACCTCGATGGAGCCCGAGCGCGGGGCCGAAATGCCTTTGCGCAGATTTACATAAGCCCGGTGCTCGGTGCTGATATCCTCGCCGCCCCACCAGAACATGCCAATGCCTTCCCTTGCATAGTTGAGCCAAGCTTTTCCCACATCCTCCGGTTCAAGCTCGCGGTCCGTCGCATCGTCATACAGCGCACGAATGAAAAACACCGGACCATTCGCATCATCGTCTGCTGCAAAGGTTTTGTACGGCTTCACGTAATCCCGAATATCACCGTAAACATCCCGGATGCGCTCATATGTCCAAGCAACCGGTTCGATGGGGGCACCGAGCCTTATGCCGATGTTCATCCCGATAAATCCTGCATATACCGTCTCTACATACTGTTTAGGTATCATTAACTCTCCCTCCTAGCCTCTGCGCAATCAAAGTTGAAACATGAATTTTTTGTGTGTTCCACCGCAAATTCGGATCATTCTTACGTTCTCTACTGCCCCCGAGTTTCCTTGAGCCCAAATTTTTATCGCAGAAATCCGGGAGCGGAAGAAGAACACTGCATTTCTCCAAAACAAATGGTTAATTCAAAAAAATGTCAGCCTCGCATGATTTCTTATTGCTACAGCTCGTGTTGAACAACGTTCTTCCTCATTTCATGGATTCGAAGGTCATCCTCAATGATTTTGGCGGCAACCATGCTGAATTCGTCAGCAACGGCGCACAGATCAAGACGGTTCACCTTGTTCAGCTGCTCGATATCTTCCTTGCGGATGACCTCGCTGCCATGCATCGCCCCAAGGATCACCCCGGCCATGACGCCGATCGAGTCCGTGTCACGCCCGGAGTTAACGCCGTCCAGGATCGTACGATAGTACTCCCCCTCATTCAGAACCATGAACGCAAGCGCCATGGGCAGCTCTTCGATCGACCACAGGCGGCTTGGCGTATAATGATTGCTCGGAACGCCAACCTTGTCGATATGACGGCTAACGTCATCGCCCATCGGGGAATATTTGAGCATGATCGCCTGCAGCACCTCGATCACCTTGTCCATATTGTCCCGCTCTGGCCGCAGTTCTCGGGCAGCCTGGGTCAGCTCCTGTATGGCAGCTTTCGTACCGTCCTTCGCCAGGCTGATGGCCGTGCCGATAATATCATCCACGCTCACCCCAGGCTCAAAAGCCTTCGCGACGCATGCCGCGAGGACGCCAGCCGCTTCCAGGCCATAGCTGCTCTGATGACCCATCGCAAAGAGGATGGCTTCATCAT
Organism: Paenibacillus sp. Cedars; assembly: GCF_003184205.1. Classification (NCBI taxonomy): domain Bacteria; kingdom Bacillati; phylum Bacillota; class Bacilli; order Caryophanales; family Paenibacillaceae; genus Paenibacillus; species Paenibacillus sp. Cedars. Next base: position 1,613,361 of record NZ_CP020866.1, on the reverse strand, counting down.
AGGCCGCCTTCGGATGGCCCGCATTGACAATCCCGATCGGGGCGATGTACATCGCCGCCCCGCAGTTCACCATATTCCCGATGCCGCCCTCTCTCGGGTCGCAATTCGCCAGCACATGACGCATGAAGATGTATTTTTCCGGATAAAACAATCGGTCTATAATGAGCGTTTCCTCATTCAGTTCAGGGACAAACGTCTTGCGGAACGCAATCTCCTTCACGAATTCATTGCTCATATCATAGGCGTCCAGATGTCGGCCCTCGGTAAGATACACATTCATGAGCGCAATCGTCATCAGGGTATCATCCGTGACAATCCCGTCCCCTCTTACCCGGCCAAGCCGGACCTCGGCAGGAAGATCCATCTTATGCCATCTTGTCATCAAGGATTCCACGCGTCCGTATTTCGACTTGATTTCTTCGTACGTCAATTTCTCAATGGGAGCTCCCATTGCGTCTCCAAGCGCGGTGGATATCACCACGCCTCTTACTCGGTCACGAAACGAAGTCATAGTTATAAGCTCCTTACTTGATGTTTTCGTTAGCGTATTTCGTAATCTCTGCTCCGCCAGCAGCGTTCCAGGCCTCAACAAATTGATCGAATTGGGACAAGTCCTTCTTGCCTGTAATAAAGTCGGTTGAATATTCCTTGTACAGATTGTTCATGGCATCCCAGTTCGCAATGAACTGCTCAGGAATGATGAAGTTGTTGTCTTCCGTGTAGTAACCCGAAGCCATTTTCAGCGATTCGGTGCCCGGCTCGCCCAAGAGCGGCGTTTTCAAAGGAGTTTCCGATTGGATCTCGGTTGGCTCCCAGAAACGTGCATACCATTCACTGTAATATTTCTCGTTCAGCTCAATCTCACCGTCTACCACCTTGTAGTGCTCATCTTCGAATCCGAGCCGGTCCAGCATTTGGCCCTTGGGACTTGCCAGGTAATCAAAGACTTTGAATGCAACATCTTTATGCGGGGACTGCGAAGAGATCGCAAGTCCTCTTGCTTCCTTCGTGACGTCGGTGGCGCCGAATCCTTGCGCTTCGCCTTTTGCAGGCGGCAGCACGATCAGGCTGGCGTCATCTCCACCCAGTTCCTGCATTCTTCCATCATACAAATCGATGATTTTGCCGGCTGTCCCCGTAATCACCGCGGCTTCCCCTTTATAAAAGGCATCTTCCTTCGTATCCCACTGCTTCGTAATGAATTGCGGATCAAGCAGTCCTTCCTTATAAAGCTTGTTATAGAAAGTCAGTTTTTCTTTCTCGTTTTGAGAGACTTTGGAGTATTCATAAGTTCCATCGTCCTTTTTAAGCCAAGTGGTATCCAGACCGAATGCCGTGTTGAAAATGAAGTTGATCTCGGCGATATCGCCTGCTGCCGTCAGCGCGTAACTCGGCTTGCCTTCACCCGGCTTCTTCTCCACCAGTTCCTTGAAGAAGGCGTAATAATTGTCCACTGTCGGATTCTCCATCAAGGCCTTGGAGCTCTCCATGGCATTAAACCAATCGGCACGAACAACCGGTGCCTTAGGTGCAAGAGGTTTAATCCACAGCAGATACGGATAACTTGCCATCCGTGTTTGGTTGTGCGGTTCCATGATCTCTTTAATGTAGGTAGATTTCTCAATGTACGGCGTCAGATCCTCCAGCAGACCTTGATCGGCAATCTGCTGGTCTCCGCCCTGGAAGTAGATGATATCCGGAATGGTTCCGCCCAAGAGCAGGAGGTTCAGGTTCTCCGCATAACTGCCCTGCGCGAGGTCTACAAGCTCAAACTTCACGTTCAAGCCTTCATCTTCAGCGAGGGATTTCTCCAAGGTTTCGAAAAATTTAACGGAAACGGGGTTAGCCGTTCCTTCATCCTTGTACACAATCTTCAGCGTAACCGGATCGCCGCTTCCATCAGGCTGGGTGGTCCCAGGCTCTGTTTGACCCGCTCCCGGCGAGTTCGAGTTTGAGGTGCATGCAGACATGACCATGGCCAGCATGGCAACGATTAATAACAGGCTTAATTTTTTCATGTTCATCTTTCTCCCCTTTTTTGAATTTGAACATCAATGCCTTCAATAAGCTGCCCTTCCCCGCTTAATCCTTGACCCCTCCCTCCAGTTCGCCTTTTGCGTAGTATTTCAAAATGAACGGATATAGGAACAACAGCGGTACAATCGCAATCATGATCGTACCCGCCTGCAGGGAAGCAAAATCAAAATTGATCGAGCTGTCAAACATGTTCTGGTTGCCGATCAGCGACGTATTGTCCTTGCGCACAACAAACTGTCTGAGCACGACCTGCAGCGGCCATTTACTCGGGTCTGAAATGTAGAGTGTGGCTCTGAAATATTCATTCCAGTGATACACGCCGTAGAACAAGCCCAGTGTCGCCAGCCCCGGCTTGGACAGCGGCAGGATAATCCGGCTGTACAACCGGAAGTGACCTGCACCGTCAATGCGGGAGGCCTCCAGAATTTCCTCCGGAATGTCCTGAATGAACCGCATGAGTATAAAGAGATAGTAAACGTTGATCGCTTTGTACAGGATCAGTGAAGTTAGCGTATTCATCAGTCCAAGATCCTTCACCAGCAGGTATTCCGGAATCATGCCCGGCTCGAATACCATAATGACGATAAGGAAGAACAACACGAATTTTTTGCCGATGAATTCGGTTCTAGCCAGCACATAAGCTGCCATGGAGGTCAGCAGCAGATTGAGAAACGTACCTGCAACGGTGATCCAGACCGAGTTCAGAATACTGCCCGTGATCAAAGGATTGGACAATAGCAGTTGGTAGTTTATTGTAGAGAATCCCTTGGGGATGATATCCAGTCCACCCATCAGATGGGCTTTGCCAGGGTCTGTTAAAGACAGCGCCAGCAGATGCAGGAGAGGAACCAATACCATGAGCGTGAACGCAAACAACATCAGATAAATGACAATTTTAGAAATCTCCAGCCGTCTCATCGTAAATCCCTCCTTTACCAGACGCCCTTACCCGAGAAGCGCTTCGAAATGAAATGCGTACCCAGGATAAGGACGATACCGATGACGCCTTTGAACAGACTGGCTGCGGTTGCATAAGCAAACTGTCCGTTCCCAATACCGATTCGGTATACATAAGTGTCCAGAATGTCCACGACACTAATGACGGAATCGTTCATAAAGTTAAATACTTGATCGAAACCAGCATTCATGAAGAAGCCCAGATTCAGAATGAAGACGGTTACAACTGTGCTGTATAAATGAGGAAGCGTGATGAACCTCATCTGCTGCAGCCGTGTTGCTCCGTCGATCTTGGCTGCTTCATACAATCCTGGGCTGATCTTCATAATAGCTGCCAGATAGATGATGGAATCCCAGCCGGCGCTTCGCCAGATTTCGGAGAATACCAGCACCCAGCGGATATGCTCCTTACTTGTCATGTAATCGATGGATGGCAGTTGAAAGAAGTTCGCAATCAGATTGACTCCGCCGTCTGCAGGATTCAGGAGGCTGATCCAGATCCCGGCAATCACGACCCAGGACAGAAAATGGGGCAGATAGACAACGGATTGTACATATTTGCGGTATTTGGAGCTTCGTACTTCATTAATAAGAAGTGATAGCATGATCGGAATCGGAAAGACAAAAATGATCTTCATCAAACTGATGATAATGGTATTCTGCAGTACGCTTGTGAAGGCAGGCGAACTGAAGAGTGTCTTGAAATGCTTCCAGCCTACCCATACATGATCTCCCAGAATCCGATAGTCCTGAAAGGCGAGTTTCATGCCGTATAACGGAATGATGTGGAAGATAAAAAAGTAGAGAAGAGGTAACGACAGCATCGCGTACAGCACCCAATCCTGCCTTAAGCGTCTTAACACCTTCATGGCTTACCCCTCCTCCAGATAATCGATGGATAGCTTCATGAGAGGTGCATGCTGCTGGGCTCCATACACATCGCGGTCGCCAACGCTGCCAGACGATATATCCCGCGACATCGTAATTTTGAAGCCCAGCGCCTGATCGAAAAATACCAGGTGATGAATCTGCTCCTCCCGAATCTGATACAACTCACATATCGTCCGTTTCGTAATGCGGCCGGACTGTTTTACTTGGTCATATTGCTCCTTGGAATCAAACAACACGTCTAATGTAATTTCGAAGGGGCCAGAGTTTTTACTTCGCAGCACCTTCGCCAAATCGCCGAGTTGAGTCACAGTTTGATCCTCCTTATCGATGCTCTATCCGAAAAGCATTATTTTTCATTTCCATCAGGTGGTACACGGAGAATTCATAGACAGGACCGAACTCGATATCGCTTGGCGCGAATGGAAATGCCAGGTTCCCCGCCGTTGATTTGCGGCCATCGTATCCGTAATGGAGGAACGTAGAGCGAACCGTTGCACAGATGCTGTTCGCCAGCTCCTGCGTCTTGGCCACCACTTCAAACATGACGCCAATCTCGTGTCCGGTGAACGACTCGGGCTCCTTGCTTCCGAGAACGCCGTTCTTGCCGTAATTATAGAATTGAATCTGGTAATCCGATTCCGGAATTTCCCGGTAATATTCCCTGGCCTGATTGCGGACATATTCCTCAACCTCTTCGAGCTTTCCGATGAGAATCGGGTCTCGGATCCCCGCAACAACGAACGTCCGGTAAGCTACTCGTCTTGCTCCTTCCAGCTTAATAAAGTATTTCTCAGCCGGAAGGAAGCGGCTGCCCGTTACGCGAACGACGCCCTTCTCCACTTCCTCGAATCGGCAATGCTCCAGGTCGAGCGTAAATCCGGGCCCGTGCAGAATGTAGGGATGCTCCTTCTCATAAAAGGTATGTGCTGCAACACTCGTCGGGCTGCAGTTCCGGTCAGGATTAAGTGATTGAACGGTGAACGAATCGTCGCTTATCGTGCCGAGAATGCTATCCTTCGTTGTTCCCGGTTCCGCGCATAAAGCGCCGCATTCCAATATTTTGCCCAGGTGATAGGAAAGCCCCGGGTCCTTGCCATGATAAATCCCAATCGCGGCAAACGGAGAAGGATCATAAGCACGGCCGCAAACGATGATATCCACACCTTGTTTAAGCGCTTCCACAATAGGTTCGTGTCCCATCTGTGCAACGATGCTGTTCGTCGAATCAATTAACTCGCTCGTCAGAGGCGGAATATTCGGACTCAGTGCCTTAATGCGTCCTTCCTCCTTCGCCTGATGGATCTCCTGCTGAGTAAAATCTGCCCATATGACAGAGACCTTGGCCTGCAGGCCCCGTTCATCCAAGATTTCATCAATGATATCGAGCGTCCAGTTCACATGGGTCTGAGCACCCGAGCCGCCTGCCGAGCCGATGATGATGGGAATCTTCCGGGACAATCCATTCGTGATCATAATGTCCAGGTCTTTCTTCACCGCACGCTTGCTGACGATCGATACACCGGCGCCCAGCTTATGCGGTCCCCCATCCGTAGATCCCGCATCAACAACGATGCCGTGCAGCTCAAACTCCATCCCGTTCATGAAGGATTGTTCAGGAAATCCGTACCCCAGCATGCCGCAGGGTGATAGAATTCGAATGTCTGTATTCATCTGCAGTCCCTCTTTACCAAAATATTCACTCATGCCCATTGGATAATTGGATTATCCAATTTGTGTTAAAAAGGGGCGAGTTTCTCCCCTCTTATACATGAATGTAGTTTTTCTGTATGTTTTCTTTGACTCTGCTCAAATGGTTCAGCAAAGCCAGCTTCGCTTTCACCGGATCACGTTCCTTAATAGCTTGCATAATAAGTAAATGTTCCTCATAAACCTCGCTCTTGCGCCCTGGAATTTGGGCCGTCTTGCTCAGAGTCCGCTGGAGCAAATCCATATGCAGTTCAATCATATTGACGAGAACCACGTTATGCGTTGCTTTGGCAATCGACAAGTGAAAGGCCTGGTCAGGCTTCGAGCGATCCTCCGCCTCCTGATCGATCTGTCCCCACTTCTCGAAGGCAGCCTCGATCTCGGCAATATCCTCATCGGTTGCACGCTTAGCCGCCAGCTCCACAATCCCTGTCTCAAACAATTCCCGCGCCTCTAATAACTCAATAATGGTAGCGCGTTCGATATTGTCCAGAATGCGGCTGCGATCCTCGGCTACATCCAGTGCCTTGCTCAGAAAGCGCCCGCCACCAGGTCTTGCTTCAATGAGTCCTTCGCGCTCCAGAATACGAAATGCTTCCCGCAAAGTTCCGCGGCTGATGCCAAAAGATTGGGCCAGCTCCCGCTCCGTCGGAAGAACATCGCCCGGAGTCAGATTTCCTTCCAGAATCAGATTCTTGATCTGCTCAATAACATCCTCGTACACCCGATGATATTTAATCTTCTTAATGGTCATATGACTACCCTTTCTATCACTTCTTGCGCAAACGATAATTGGGTCATCCAATTAACCGCATGTTTAGCATAAACGCAACTGAAAAGGCTGTCAAGAATCAAAATAGCGCTTTCAAACACTTTATGCAGGTAGTTTTTCCCTTTTATCGCAATATTCCGGGTAATTGGGTCATCCAATTAACTCTTTTAAATTCACATTTTTTAATGACGGTTTGGATATTACTCTTCATTCCATGAGCAAGCTATGGGTAAAAGCTAGATTCCATTTCCCTACCCAAACAGCCCTGATCATGAACGTTTGTCCATGAACAGGGCTGATCTGAATCTGTAGGCTTTAGTTCATGAGGTCGGCATCATGAACGCCATTTTGCCCATATATATCTTATGCTTCCATACAACCCGCACAATAGGATAAATCCTCCGACGGCTGTAACTGCGAGCCATTCGCTGTTCCGCTCGATCATGCCAAAAGCCACCTCCGTCTGGAGGTATTCAGCCTGCTCGTACCCTCGGATTTCATCCAGATTCGGTACATATCTTTGGGTTTGAATCATCCCCTGCAGTACCATGAACAATAAATAACCGCCATATATCGCTGCTGCAAACAGTACGGATTCCAGCATAATTCGTTTACGGGTGATCATGTTTTATCGTGTCTCCTTCTTACTCTCGGGCAATTTATTCTTAGATCCACATTACAATCACGCTTAACACATAAGCGGCGGGAATAATGAGAAGCTGGGCCAGCATCGTTCCGAAAAATCTTGAAACCATCAGCATCGTATACACTTTGCCCAGCTGATCTCTGGCTTCTTCATTCCGCGTAGCCTTGTCTGTGATCAAACCAAGCTGCGGATCTATGAATATTGTCAAAATAATAGTGGCAATCCCGTTGATCAAACCGGAGGCTTGAGACGCCGTTGTGCTGTACTGCGGAACAAGATGGGCAGCATACAAAGATGACAGGACGCCCACGGTATAAATAGCCGTCACCACGACATTCATGAATATAAATCGCTTAGGTATCCCTAAGTACCGGAACTGGCTCCACTTCAGATTCGGCTTCCGGACGTAATGCCTTGTATTCTTGAGCTGTCCGATGGTTACGCTGGAGACCAGTTTCGGAATCGATCCGGCAACCTCCAGCTTACTGATAATTCTGCTGAACAAGTTCACGAAGGTCGGAAACAGCGCAATGGCCATGATCGTTCCGATTGAAGCGGCTAACAGAATCGCCCTGAAATAAGAGAGCACGTCAAATGTGGGATGTTCTCGTGCATAATCAACAAACTTGGCTGTAAGCGGGGCCTGGATCAGGTTGGACGTTCTGGACACCAGCACGATAATCCCTGTCAGCGACAGCGCCACAGCAATCTTGTTCAGCTTCACGCCCGCATACCTGACGGAGTAAGACAAGGTCTCAGCCGTATGAATAACCATCGTAAGCAGAAATACAACGATCAAACTCTGAATCATCGAGGATTCCTCCTCCCCCTAATAAGCGGATGATCCCACCGGTTCATCATAGCGTTACTCTTCACTCCATTCGATCAAAAACACCGAAATCAACTATTAATATATGTATCCCTGTCATCATCGGAATAGTACGTGCCCTCCCAGTTCTCTTCCGTCCATTGACTTCACATTCCCACTTGAAGACGTCGTTGGCTCATATCCACGCCTCCCTCCTGTTTACCGTTTAATCCATGCCGAATCTCTTATCTTAGGTATAATCAACGTTTATTCGGGTGTTCGTCTCTGACGAGAGACGTATCGCATCTAGAACGGCTTGTGCCTTGTGGCCATCCAGGAAAGTCGGAATATCCGGCAAGGTTTGATTTCCAGCCAGGGTGCTATAGATGCCATCGACCATCTGATAAAAACCATTATAGTAATGCACCGCCGGAGCTTCCAGGCTAGCCGGGGCATGAACCGGCTCAAGATCGATTCTCTCAAATGAACCGCCGAAGCTGCATTCAAGAGTATCATCATTACGCATCATCAGCGTCCCCTTGGTCCCGTGGATCTCCAGCTTCCAGCCCGCTCCGCGGATTCCGGGAAAAAACACATTCGCAACAAGTGAGGCCCCGCTTCTGAAGCGCCCAATGAAGGTAAACGCATCGTCCGTTTCCCTGACTTCAAGCCCGTCGTCTCCGCTATATGTCGGTATCTGTGTTCTCAAATCGCCGTACACGTCCGTAATCTCCTCGTCCATCCACCATAGAAGGGAATCGACCATATGGGACCCGATTGCAAACAAGAATCCCCCTCCCTCCTCACGCCGCGCTTCCCAGCCACGATAGGAATTCGCAAGCACGCCATGTCCAGAGAAGCTCCCTGTATATTGAATATGCTGGATATCTCCAAGCTCTTTGCCTTGCATCATACGCTTGATGCGTTGTCGGATTGTTGTCCATCTCCATTGAAAATTAACGAAGGCTTTACGCTTGACCCGTTCTGACTCCGTCAGCATGTGCAATGTTTGCTCCGCATTCATGCCGAGAGGTTTCTCTGTCAGGACATGATGACCGGATTGCAGCGCAAGCATCGTCATTTCATAATGCTGGCTGGGAGAGGATGCAATGGATACGAGATCCAGCTGTTCTTTCTCCAGCATGTCGCGCCAATTTCTGTAATGCTGAATTCCCTTCCACGTATGCTCTTCAGCCTTCTGCTGCCGATAGACACTCGCAATCGATTTGACCTCGAATCCCGGATGCAACGAGAAGATGGGGGCATGAACATGTCCGCCAAACCCCGTCCCGATAATTCCTACTGACAATGGCTTCATGATTATCACCTCGTGTTCTCTCGTATTCTCTCGTGTTCTCGTAAGAAGTGCTACGCCAGCTCTTCAACTGATGGGGAAAGCTGTCCTATGATCTTTGTTGAATAACTAAATTGCTGGATAACTAGATTGCTAGATAACTAGATTGCTAAAGATTACTGAATTGCTAGATTCTGACCTGCATCAAATATGCTCCCGTCCCACCCAGGAAATCATGGCCGAAAAAAACGTTCTTCTCTTCCAAGTATGGCGGCAAGCGGTTATATGGGGCTCATCATCAATCATCCAAAATCACCTTACCATGGTTGTTATATGTATTAATTCATTCTCATTTCGCAACATCAGGACAGCATACAAATAAACGTCAAGCTAACCGCCTGATGTTTATTTTAACATTTTTCCCCTCGTTCGTATCTAGAGGCTAGTGACCGGAATACCCACTCTTCAATTGTCATCTGATGCAAGTCGTTTGCCATGCTCTCCCCCATTATCGTCCTGTATTCGCTAAAATCCCGTGCATAGATAATGCCGCCCCCGCTTGTCCCTGCATAACGCCGTTGGTTCATTCGGTAATGAAGTATTCAATTAGAAAAGTGGATGCACCCACAACTTTTTCCAGAATTGTTGCGTTCATTATAGAAAGGAGCGATGCCCATGAGAAAATATCTTATCACCTTCATGTTGTTACCCTTATTCCTGCTGGCCATCGGATGTACCCCTAAATATGAGGAGCCTGTCGACGGGTACACAACCTCTTCCATTCATGGCGATTTCCCCATCCCGGAAAGTTCGGCACTATTGGAGACCATATCCTCATCCGAAAATCCCAACATTGACAACGGCGTTAAATATGAAGTAAAGGGCATCGGCGGGGAGCAGGGCTTGTCCACGCCAGAGCGATACATCCAAGAGATACAGGATTCAGGATGGACGGAACTGAAGGATAACCGGCTGGGTCATGTCTACTTTTTCAAAAAAGAGGATACGGTGATTTCACTGGAAATACGCCAGGATTCCATTACGCTCTACGAAATGACGAAAGACGCCATTATTTAAACTGAATTCATATCAACGTAAAGAGAAGGACCGTGTGTACTCGGTCCTTCTTTTGTTTTATCGCTGTAAATCCTTCGCAGTATATCCTTTTTCACATTAAATTGTTGATACTGGATACGCCATGACACTCATCAAGGCATTCTCTGCCTGAGTGGAATCCAGACGGCTGTACTGAACAAACACAGGCGCACTGCTGGTTACTTCCATCGCATAGGGAACACCCGAAGGTATGCCTTCTCCATCCTCCGCTGCAAGCGAACTGGTCCGTATGTGCTTGGTTCTTTGGGCTGGAACGATTGTTTCCATTCCGAGCAGGGGGTCACGATCCTCGAAGTAAGCGTGAACCGTAATCACCACATCCTGATCGCTTAAGTTCAAGACACAGACCGACTCATGACTGGTAAGCTCTCCACTGCTCACAGGAGGAATGTAAGCGTCCGGGATGATCCATTGTTTCTCGCCTTTTGACATGCCGTAATCTCTCCTCGTGTATAAGGTATTAGAACCAATTCGCTGTTCACAACCGAAGTTCCTTGTATGACGAATCATCCCTCGCAAAATAAAGGCTATCGCAAATAGAGAGACAACGGCTGAAGACCAAGCCCTTTCAAAGCGCCAATCACCAGCTCCGCCACATTGACTGCACCGCGCTGCTGAAAATGGGTATTATCCATCACCCCTTGCGGGAACAACAGAAATTCACCGGGTGCTCCCCACATAAACACCGATTTCGTCCCATCCGGCCCGAGTCGGTTAAAATAATCCAAACTCAGCGCAGCAAGATCCACCAAGGGGACCTGCTCCTCCACCGCCAATTCCCGAACAGCTGTAATATAATCTCCGTGCGTGTCCTTCAGCCTGCCATTGCAATCAAAATAACGCCGATGGACAGGTGTTAGCAGGATCGGAGTGGCCTGCTTCTCCCGGCAAACGTCAATGTATATTTTCAGAAACTCCTTGTATGTGGTAAAGGGTTCCGTATATCTCTCCTCGTCCCGCTTCTGATCGTTATGACCAAACTGAATCAGCATATAATCATGCGGCTTCAGCTTTTCCCGAATCGGATCCAGAAGCCCCTCAGCTATAAAGCTCTTGGAACTTCGGCCCGAACGCGCGTAATTGCTAACAGCAGCATCGGCCTTGATATGGGAAGGCAGCATTTGCCCCCAACCGGTGTAGGGAAATCCGCCCGCTGGCTGGTTGGTCACCGTCGAATCTCCCGCGAGAAACAAATGGCAGGCATGCGGGGAAGCTGCTACCTCCATGGCATTAATCCGGGGAGCGCGGCCGGAAAAGGACAGCATGATTGCGCCTTGGACAGCCGGCACCGTAACGCTGTATCGTTCAAAGTGACCTCCCTGTGTCCGCAAACCATCCAGCAGCATCTGCCCTTCCGTTCCCCGGATGGAGGTTTCGGTATCAAACCAGGCATCACCGATCAGCAGGTGCAAGGTGTACAGACCATCCGGCACATCGATTTGAAATGCCGCATTCAGCGGGATTACAAAATCTCCCGATAACGTCTGCTCCCCCAATCGGTTCACAGCGGATAACGGAGACAGGGAATGGAAGCCGTAGCCAAGCTCTGGACTATATAAGGTCTCTGCCGTTATTTTGATATGATCATGACACGGTGTTTCTGTTCCAAAATCAAACTTGTACATAGTACTTTACACCTCCCCAAGGCTGCTGTTACCCTCTGAACCATTATGTACCGCACGCCTCCCGATATAAATCCAAATAACCGTCCATCTTGTTTAAATAACCGACTGTATCTTGAAACCTTGCACTGGTTTACTGCCCAAAAGAATCGCCATAACAATATTGACAGCGTTTACAACCCGGTACATAATGTGTACACAACATTTCAAGGTCAAGCACAAGGAGACGTTGCCGTGCAAAAATGGAGTGCCATCTATAAAAATATGAAAATCAAAAACAAACTCTCACTTCTTATCAGCCTGATCGTTGCGATGGCATTTACCTTCGCCGTCATCGTCCAGCAGTATGCGTTCTCCATCTACGACGAGCAGCTGTACCTCAAATCATCCCAGGTTCTGCACCTGTCCTCATCTACCATTGAGTCAGAGCTCGAGCGGATCGAACAGCTCTCCTTCAACATCATAACCGATACCCAGATCCAAAACCTGTTGCGCTCCATCTCGGGGAGCGACTCCGATTATGACCGGCTCATACTGAGGCAGCATCTTGTGGACCGCCTTCTGAATTATGTCGGCTCCGAGCCCATGCTTTATTCCATCCACTTGATTGACTCCTACGATAAACAGCATGATGTCGGCAGCATCGTTCCAATTGATCCGACTAAGAAAGAACATATCCTTCAGCTTGCCGGGGATGCCGATGGCGAGGAACGCTGGATCTACCCTGACGAACAGGACTCGGCCCTGTTACTTTCCCGGGAAATACGTTCCTATACCGGTACGCTGTTCGACCTGCATTACTTGGGTACCATCATTATCCGAATCAATATGGATAAAATCGTTCGCAAGTCCGCTGGCGGGGAAGGGGATCTGATCATGACTGCGGGTACGGATCTAATCTATCCGCAAACACCGCACTTTGATCCGGCAGCTATTCAATCCTCCCTGTCATCGGGAAACGGATACCTCACGCGTGAAATGGACGGCCATACCTATTTCATCGCACATAACCGCTCCGCCAATACGGGCTGGACTTATATGAACGTCACGCCATTCAACCAAGCCTTCAAGCAAATCATATTCATTAAAGAGCTCGTCATTATCGTGTTCACGATGATATTCGCTATTGCGATCCTGCTCGGTATACGGTTCAGCCGAGGGCTGACACGTCCCATCGAAAGTCTTATTACCCGGATGAAACTCGCGGAAAAAGGAAACTTTGCAGAAGCTAATGTTCTGCCCCAGGATGCGACGCCTGTAGCCATGAATGAGTTGGGCCTGCTGCACCGGACATTCCGACTCATGATCGAGAGAATCAATGCCCTCATTACCGAGAACTATTCGAACCGGCTGTTAATTAAAGAAACCGAGTTCAAAGCACTGCAAGCCCAGATCAATCCCCACTTTCTGTATAACACCCTGGAATCCGTGAACTGGCTGGCGAAGATGAACAAGCAGTCTCAAATCTCCGATATGGTGCAGGCCCTGGCTTTCCTTCTCCGCAACTCGGTCAGCCTGAAAGAACCGATTCTGACGCTGGGCGAGGAGCTGGAGATTGTCCGGAATTACATCCTCATTCAGAGGTTCCGGTTTGAAGACCGCCTCCAATTTACAATGGATGTACAGGAGCAGGACTGGCAGCGCCCCATTCCCAAGCTGACCCTTCAGCCCCTGCTTGAGAATGCCATCCATTATGCACTGGAGCCTTCAATTGAGCCTTGCCGAATCATCTTGTTCTGCAAGGAGACCCCCTCCGCTTTCTGCGTTGTGGTGGAGGATGATGGCCCTGGCATGGGGCCGGATACGCTTATGCAACTGCGAAGCGGCAATTTGACAACCAGTGGTAACGGAATCGGACTGTTAAACATCGATGAACGAATCAAGCTTGCTTTTGGCGAACATTATGGCTTAACCATTGACAGCGCGCCGGGGCTTGGAACCCGGGTGATTCTGTCGTTACCTAAATAACGGAGGGATTGTTCGATGTATAAGGTTCTGCTTGTAGACGATGAACGAATTATTCTGGACGGCATATCCCAGATGGTAGACTGGCCAGCATATCAGACCATACTTGCAGGCACTGCCCAGAACGGGATCCAGGCATATGAAAAAATCATGAGAGAGGCACCGGATATCGTTGTTTGCGATATTCGCATGCCCGGACTGGATGGGCTGGAGCTCGTAGCCAAAACCTACGCCTCCCATCCCCATATCAAATTCGTGCTGCTGTCTGGCTTTGGCGAATTTGAGTATGCCAACCGTGCCATGCAGTACGGCGTGAAGCATTACCTGCTGAAGCCTACCGACGAGATCAAAATCGGCGAAGCCCTGAAGGAGGTCATTGGCGAACTGACGGCATTGCAGCATAAGGAGTCATTCATTCAAGAGATGAAGGGCCGCCTCCGCAAGGTGCTGCCTCACGTCAAAGAGCAGGTTCTCAAGGAGTTTGTCACCAACAAAACCTATGGACGTCATGACCTGGAGGAATACCGCAGCTTGTTTCAATACAGCTTCGATCAACCCGTGCGCCTGCTGTTGTTCCAGCTGGAGGGCAACGTGGAATTTGAGCATCAATTCGCCGTAAAGAATATTGCCGAAGACCTCCTAGACTCCACCCTGCTGAGCACTACCATTGGGCAGCAGGTTCTGGTGCTTATCGAGAATCGAGACGATGAACAGCTCCATCAACAGCTTCAGGATATCCGCTGTACCTTTAAACAGTATTACAAGATGGATGTAACGATCGCCATTAGCGATCCCGGGCCTGTTACTCTGGCGCGGAAGCTCTACCGGGATACATTGCAGTGCCTCAACTACCGCTTCTACTTGGATGAAAGCGGGATGATCACCACAGAGGATACCCTTCATAGTGGCAGCCTGGAGGGAGGTTTTGTTCTCGATGAGGAACGACTGTGCATGCCTGTCCGATCCGGTCACCGCAAAGAAGCGGAGCTTGCCCTGGCAGAATTCGTTCAAGAGCTGAAGCTGGCGCAGCTCAGCATTGAACTGACCAAATCCTACGTGATCCAGCAATATGTGTCCCTCATCCGTCTAACCGACCCTGAACAGATGCAGCAGCGATATGCGCGGATTCCGGAAATTGCCGAGATGAGCACCTTGCATGCCATTCAAGCATTTCTCGAAGACACGGTAAGGGAAATTACGCAGCGAAACTTCGAGCAGAACAAAGTCAAATACAATGCCATCGTTCGCAAGGTCGTTGAGATCATCGAACAGCAGCTTGGGAACTCGGAGCTTACGCTCAATCTGGTAGCCAATGACATGCTGTATATGAACGCAGACTATCTCGGCAAACTCTTCAAGAAGGAGACAGGCGAGAAATTCTCCAACTACGTTATGAAATTACGGATGAAGCGTGCAACCGAAATGATGCAGAGCGACCCGGATATCAAAATATTCGAGATGGCGGAGCTGCTTGGTTTCGGTGACAATCCTCAATATTTCAGTCAGGTATTCAAGAAGCAGATCGGCTGTACACCCTCCGAATTTATGAAAAAATAGAGGTTAACTTGTACGTACATCTCTGCTTTTTAAACAAACTGCACGGTTTTTTTCCTTACTCTTTCCCCTCTAACACAAGATAATTGGGAATGTAAGCACTAACATTTAGGGTCGATATGGTTTATTAACAAAGGGGAGGAAATGGAATGAAAAAAGTATTAACCGCAGTTCTGATGTTTTCCCTGATTGGAAGTTTGATCGGCTGTTCGGGCGGCGGTGCTGCAGAGACGCCGGCAAGCAATGGGACCGGAACCGAGACACCGCCAGCTGCTGCGAGCGATAGCAAGGATCCGGTCAAACTCCGCATTGCATGGTGGGGCGGACAATCCCGGCATGATTACACCCTGAAGGTCATTGAGATGTATGAAGCTCAGAATCCACACGTCACAATTGAGCCTGAGTACGCCCCGTTCGATGATTACTGGAAGAAGCTCGCTCCCCAAGCGGTGGCCGGCGGACTCCCAGACATTATTCAGATGGACATCTCCTATCTGAATCAATACGCAGGCCGGAATCAGCTGGCTGATCTGAAGCCGTTCACCGAGAGCGGCGAGCTGGATGTGGCCGACGTCAGCGAGAATGCGCTGAGCGGAGGCGAGGTCAACGGCAAGCTGGTTGCCTTGAATCTCGGCGTGAATGCACTCCAAACAACGTTCGACGTCGAGACAATGAAGAAGAATGGCATTGACATTCCATCCAAGGAATGGACTTGGGACGACATGGACAAAATGGGGGCCCAAGCCAAGGAAAAAGGACTGCAAATCGGGGGCTTTGCTTACCGGCATGACGTCTTCTTCCCCTACTATCTAAGAACCATCGGCCAGAAAATGTACAGTGCCGACGGCAAGACGATCGGATACGGCGATGACCAGGCGTTCATCGATTATTTCACCCGCTACCAGAAATGGTACGACAACGGATATATCCTGTCTCTGGATAAGGAAGCCCAGAAGAAAGGCGTAGCCGAAGAAGATGAAATCGTTCTTGGCAACTCCATATCGGGTACCGGCTGGTCCAACCAGTTCCTCGCCGTGGCCAATCTGGTGACTGATCGTCCGTTGGAGCTGAATCCCATGCCGGGTCCCGGAACGAAGGACGGTCTCTTCCTGAAACCTTCCATGTATTTCTCGGTCACCGAAACCTCGAAGCATAAAGAAGAAGCCGCCAAATTCATCAGTTTCTTCATCAATGATATCGAAGCCAACAAGCTGATCAAGGGCGAACGCGGGGTGCCGGTATCCGCCAAGGTGAAGGAAGCGCTCAAACCGCTGCTGTCAGAGAACGAAGCCAAGATCTTTGACTATGTCACTTGGGCGGAAGCCAACAGCACGCAAGGAGATCCTCCGAATCCAATCGGAGCAGTTGAGATTGAGAAGCTCCTGCGCGATCTCAGCGAACGCATCCTGTTCAAGAAAATCTCGATCGAAGATGCCGCGGCTGAGTTCCGCAAGGAAGCCAACGCCATTTTGGCCAGATCTCAGCAGTAACCAGAACATGGTTAGACAAGGCATCTCCCGCACGTCTTACCTGTGTGCGCAAGAGATGCCTTTTTTACATCAATGACCCCAACACGGGGCGTTATCAAATCTGAATTGTAGGGGTTGAAGATCATGAAGAGACTCCGTGAGAACGAGCATATTACGGGTTATGTATTCTCTGCTCCGTTCGTTCTTGGCTTTCTCATCTTTACGTTATATCCCATCCTGTCATCCCTGTATTATTCGTTTACGAATTACAACCTGATGGAAGCGCCCAGGTGGCTCGGTCTGGCCAATTATGAACGATTGTTTCTGGAGGATGACAAAATCGGCAAGTCGTTTCAGGTCACCTTCACCTATGTATTTGCAAGTGTCCCCCTTCGCCTCATCTTCGCCCTCTTCGTTGCCATGATTCTGAATACCGCTACCAAGGCGGTAGGATTGTACCGTTCTGCCTTCTACCTGCCATCGCTCATCGGCGGCAGTGTGGCTGTAGCCATCATGTGGCAGCAAATCTTCGGTGACAAGGGGCTCGTGAACTCTGCCCTGTCCCTATTCGGGATTCATTCGACCACGTCTTGGATCGGGAATCCCAGCACGGCACTCTGGACACTGATCGCTTTATCGATCTGGCAGTTCGGTTCTTCGATGATTATATTTCTGGCCGGGCTCAAAAATATCCCGAGGGATTACTATGAAGCCGCCAGCGTGGACGGCGCCAACGCGGTCCATCGCTTTTTCAAGATTACGCTGCCCATGTTAAGCCCCATCATTTTATTTAACCTGACACTTCAGACCATATCGGCGTTCCTCACTTTCACCCCCGCCTATATCATATCGCGCGGAGAAGGCGGACCGCTGGATCAGACGCTGCTCTATTCACTTTACTTATACCGTAAGGCGTTCTCGCATTTTGAAATGGGTTACGCATCAGCGCTTGCCTGGATCATGCTTCTTATCGTCGGTGTCCTGACCTTGCTCATCTTCAGATCATCTACCCGCTGGGTTCACTACGAGTCGAAAGGAGATTGACGGTTATGACCAAATCCAGACGCATTCTCTACCACACCCTGGTCGGATTATTCGCCCTCGGCATGACCTATCCGATTCTGTGGCTGGTGGCAAGCTCGCTTAAGCCCAATCATGAAATATTTACGACCGCCTACAGCCTGATTCCAAGCCGGCTTGAATTCTCGAACTATGCCACAGGCTGGAAGGGCTTTGCAGGGACCACGTTTGCTACCTTCTTTACAAACTCGTTCATCATTGTCATCATCTCCACGATCGGGGCCGTGGCTTCCTCCGCCCTTGTTGCCTTCGGTTTGGCTCGAACCCGGTTCTTCGGACAGCAGTTCTGGTTTGCCTGCATGATGATTACGATGATGCTGCCGCATGATGTGGTGATCGTCCCGCAGTACGTGATGTTTGCCAAGTTCGGCTGGCTATCATCCTTCAAGCCGTTGATTGTACCCCAATTCTTCGGCATTCCGTTCTTCATCTTCCTCATCATGCAGTTCATCCGCACCATTCCGAAGGAGCTGGATGAAGCGGCTAAAATAGATGGCTGCAGCAAATACGGGATATTCTTCAGGGTGGTCGTGCCTCTGATCGTGCCTGCTCTGATTACTTGCTCGATCTTCTCCTTCTACTGGAGATGGGATGATTTCATCAATCCGCTCATCTACTTGAACAACCCGGAGAAATATCCGGTGTCTCTTGCCTTGAAGCTGTTCCTCGATGGAGAGTCGCTTAACAACTGGGGCGGGATGTTCGCTATGGCTACGCTATCGCTGCTGCCGGTCGTCATCGTTTTCTTCATCTTCCAGAAATACATTGTGGAAGGGATCAGCACGACCGGACTGAAAGGATAATCAGCTTATTTTGATTCCCATGACACGATAACCTTCCCATCTGATCAGGAGGCCCATTATGAAAGGAGTAACTGTTATGCCAACACTCGTCTTTGATGAACAACGTATTGAACAAGTGATCGACCAGGTGGTTGACCGAACCTTCCGCATGGATTTTAGCTGGGATTGGCCGGGCGGAGTCGCTTTTTATGGAGTATGTGAAGCCTACAAGGCCACCGGCAAAAAGGAGTATTTGGAACAGCTGAAAGCCTGGGTCGACGAAAATATGGAGGAGGGGCTGCCGAAGTTGTCCGTCAACGGCGTCTCCATCGGCCACTCCCTCCTGACCTTGTACGAGGTTTATGAGGATGAGCGGTATATCGAAACGGCCAAGGAAATGGCCGAGTATCTCACGCATGATGCGCTGCGTTTCGGCAACGGCATCTTTCAGCATACCGTTAACTCCGAAACGTATAACTTCCCGGAGCAGGCGTGGGTCGATACGATGTTTATGGCAGGATACTTCCTGCTTCGGATCGGCGTAATGCTGGACCGTGAGGATTACTTCGAGGATGGCTTGAGGCAGTATCACGGCCATGAGGATTATCTGCAGGATCCCGTCACGAATCTGTATTATCATGGTTGGGACAATATCGCCGGCAATCATATGTCCGGCGTCTTCTGGTGCCGGGGCAATGCTTGGGCCGCCATCACGATGGCACGTGCCCTGGAGCTTGTGCCAGTCACGCATCCATCCTTCATGATCATCGAAGGCTCGCTGCGCGACCAGCTCAGCGCCCTGGTCCGGCTGCAGCATGAATCCGGCCTGTGGCATACGATTACGACCGATCCGCAATCCCCGCTGGAAACGTCAGGCTCTGCCGGTATCGCGGCCGCCCTGTTGACCAAGGGACGGATCTACAACAAATACACGCAGAAGTCGATTGACGGCATTTTGTCCAAAATTACAGAGGACGGCACCGTCAGCGGCGTGTCCGCGGGAACAGCCGTTATGAAGGACACCGCGGGATACAAAGGCGTGCCGGATAAACGCATACAAGGCTGGGGCCAGGGACTGGCCTTGACCTTCCTGGCGGAAGTGCTGAAGATCAGGAAGAATCCTTATTGATTAAATGGGATACAAAAAAGGCAGGAATGGAGAGGATCAAGTTCGCCTCTACAGCCTGCCTTTCATTATTACAAGCGTCTCTACGAGCGATATTTAATTGAAAAATAGCGGTCATTAGGATAATGTACTCACCCAATGCTTATCATAGCTGACCTTAGATCCCTTAAATCAATGATCTCCGCTTTCGTCCTCGCTGCTATCCTTCGTCTGATCTTCAGTCTTCTTCGGATGCGGCGTTCCGTCAAGTCCGTAGACTTCGTCATAAGCGTCGAATATCTTCCTCGCAATCGGCGCGGCGCTTTGCGAGCCGAAGCCGCCTTCCGGCACAACAACGGCGACCGCCAGCTTCGGGTTATCGCGCGGAGCAAAGGCGATGAAGACGCCGTTATCAAGGTTAACACCTTTATATGATTGCTCGGATGTACCTGTTTTGCGGGCAAAATCATATTTAAAATCTTCGAAACCCGCGATACCTTGTGTATTCATCCCCTGTTTAATGATTTGCCAGTATTGCTTGGGAAAATGAACTTCATTAAGGACCTCGCGCCCGAATTCCTTGACCACTTTTCCATTCTGATCCGTTATTTTGCTGACCAGCTGCGGCTTGATTCGCTTGCCTTCATTCGCCAGCATCACCGTGTATTGAGCAAGCTGTAGAGGGGTGTATTTCCCCTGCTGACCGAAGGAAGCGTAGGCTAACGCCGCCAGATTACTTCCCGCTGCTTTTGTATCCGTATAATTTTTCAGTCCTTTATGCTCCTTAGGCAAACCACTCCCCGTTACTACTCCAAGACCAAACTGCTCCATATACTTATCCCAGACCGTAACTCCCTTCTCGCCGCCATACTTGTTGACTAACCTTTTGCCAACCCAATCGATCATGAAGGCATTCGATGATTGCTGAATCGCTTGCTGAGGTTTAATGGGTCCGATTCTATGGCCGCTGGAGTTACGAATTTTCGTTTCGCTTCCTTCCCGACCTATCGAAGCGTACCCTTGATCAGGATACGTATCATTAGGGCCAAATAATCCTTCATTCAACCCGATCAGTACCGTCAACGGCTTGATAACGGAACCGAGAAAGATCATGGATTCGAACCCGTGTCCCGATCTGCCTGATCCGTATATCGTGATCGTGCCATTACCCGACGAGTCCACGACATCCTGCGTAATTTTGCCTCCGCTTCCCCACACATTCGAGTCGTAATCCGGCATGCTGGCCATCGCGACCACATGGCCAGTATCAATTTCCATGGCGACGGCATAGCCGGTGACAGCATCCTTATGAAGTTTGCCCGACACAGGGTTGGTATGAAGATATTGAAGCCGATCCATAATGGCCTGCTCAGTTGCGACCTGAATGTCCTTATGGATCGTGGTGTGGATATTCAGGCCTTTTTCGGGGGCAACCATCGTCGGTACGCCATCCACCATATTCTGCGGATTAATCGGAATACTGAGATACCCGCTCTTGCCGCGCAGCTCCTCCTGGTACATCCGCTCTAATCCGTCATAACCGATCCACTCTTCTTCCGTATAAATTAATCCCGGATTATCCTGATCCTTGTTGCTCTGATCAATAGCCTGATAATCCTTAAGGTCTTTAGAACCTTTGAACTTCTTTAGATATCCGATCGTCTGAACCGCCACCGTATCCGGATCGTAGTGCCTTACATTCTCCTCCACAATCTGGATGCCGGGGAATTTCGCACGGTTCTCCATGAAATAAGCGATTTCTTCCTTGGTCAAATCTGACTTGATAAGTCTGGGTTCATAGCCATGCTGCTTGATATATTCCAGATCCAGGTCATCCATCACATTCTTTACAGTCTTCTGTTCGATGTTCGGATCCCCATACTTGTTAAAGACCTGAACGATCCGCTTAGCCATCTCCTCTGCTTCCGGCTGATTGGCTTTCCCTTTGTCCGTCTTCTCGCTGTAATCCTTCATGAGTGTGATATACAGGGAATTCGAAGCTGTAGAGTAGGCAAGTTTCTCGCCAGAGGCGTCGATGATGCTGCCCCGGATCGGCTGCAACGGAAAGTGCTTCTGCTCTCCCCCGGATTCCTGGCTTGCCAGCTCCGGGCCTTCAACGAACTGCAAGATGGCCAAGCGCACGATAATGATACAAAAGATTAAAAAGGCACTGAAAAAGAAAATGTTGATCCGTCCATGGAATCTGCTCTTCGTTTCCTCTTCATCCGGTACGTTTTTGTAAGGTCTAAAGCCCATCACATTGTCTACGCTCCTTTGTTATATGTATTAATCCAGCCATATCGGCAGATGCGGGTTGCTCTCGAATTCGAAGATTCGCTGCAGCTGCTCCTTGGTATTCCGTTCTTCGGACAGCGGCGGCAGCTCGTCCTTATGGAAAAAACCGACCGCAGAGGTCTCGGTTCCCACTCCTGCCGATCCACCCGTAATGTCGCACTGAATGAACATTTTGTACACATGGAAGGCAGAAGGCGGATGGTTATGAAATTTCTTGTCCAACACGGCAAGCAGCCTGGCTGCACGTACTTCATACCCCGCTTCTTCCTTCACTTCTTTCACAACAACTTCGGACGGAGACAGACCAACATCCGCCCAGCCTCCCGGCAGCGCCCAAGCGCCGTCTGCCTTCTCCTTCACCAGCAGCAGCTTCCCGTCTTGAAAAATAACTCCTCGGACATCGACCTTCGGCGTCTGATACCCGGTTTCACTAGCAAACAGCTTTCGAATCATCTCGTTGCCTTCGCCCGTATACTCCTGCATGATCGTGATGCTAAGCTCTCTCAGCTGCTCAAACCGCTCTTTGTCATAGACGTCCTTCGTATATTCCAATCCGGCTTGACTGATTGCCTGCATCTCTTTTGCCCACTCTAACCATTTCAATGTCATGTGCTTCATCCTCTTTATAAGAATCTCATATTATATAACGCCTGCTACTTATGATTGGTTTATAATGGAAGTGTTTGATTTCAAAATTATAACATATTTACTAGCCCATATAGGAAGATCGTGATAGATAAGGGGGATTTCCATCATAACGAAAAGCAAACGCCGATACTATACGTGCTCCTGCTCATTGTCATATTCGGAAATCAAGCTGCTTCGAAGCGGATATTCATGGTGCAACGAAGATCATTGCTCCACGACGGATTCAGCCATGCCCAGGCTTGAAGATATGACGCCGGTTGTAGCCACAGGCGGAGCGGTCATCAAGACGACACCGCCCGAAGGCATTAACGGTTTCGCCCTTCAAAACCTGACGGAGCCCGGCAACGACGGGTACACCGTACCGACCACCCCCGGTTCCTACCTGTACGAAATTCAGTGTACATGGCCTCAGGACCAGGGACGCGCCAATTTTTATTTTGCCGTGACAGTGGAGTAGAACTGCCATATGTGGGTATAAACATGTTGGTGTTCCTATGGTCAGTTGAACCCTTCAATTTTCAATGGCCCATAAAAAAAACAGCCCCGGTTGAATCCTGGGCTGCTTTTCGTTTGATCCCTATGACGGCGTCGATTTCTTCTCTTCTTTTTGATTGGTTCGGATTAGGGCATACGCCAATTGTCCAACCATTCCGAGGAACAGGCCTGTTCCGACAACAATGTAAACCATCGTGAAGGTTTTTCCAAGCGGTGTCTGCGGTACAAATTCCGGATGGCCTATCGTGCTCAATGTCACAACGCAGAAATAAAGAGCGTCCAGCACCGATAACCCCTCTTGTTTAGTGTAAAACATCGTACCGGATATCAGCATGATGACAATCAGGACGAACAGCGCCAGAAAATACCGCTGCTTAAACGCTCGAAACAATCCGCTTAAGAGACGCTTTAATGTTAATACAAAAGATAGCATACCGATAACCGTCCTATTCTATGACTGGAGTATATGTTATAAATACTACATTCTTCTATTATATCAGCGTTTGCAGCTGATCAGCTATACTCAGGGGTGAACGGAGATAATATTTCCTTCCGCGTCTATACTGCGGAATATGAAACCCCCGGTCTGTCCATAGGGTAATGATTCATATTCCACGGCATACCCTTGTTCCACATCCATTTCGATATATATCCCGGACGAAGCTTTAATTTGATCCAGATTATCGATCAGCTTATCTTCCCATGGCTCATTGGTGACCAGAATTTTCTTACTGTTGGGCTCAGGCGTTTCAACCGCCAGCAGCGTGTCGTACATCCCGTCACCATTCCGGCTGGCGGACCAAATGCGTGTGAAGGGTCCCTCTTCCGTCCTGTGTTCCAGAACGACGGCATTCTTGACCCTTTGCAGCAGTCCCCATTTACTCTCTACGGCTGTTACGATCTTCACATGACCATCATGCCAGACGATCAGTTTGTGCTGATCCCCGATCTTCTCGTAGAGCTTATCCCCCGTATAGGCGGGATGGAAGCGGCGCATGGCCTGCTCTTCATTGTAGACATAACCGCCGAAGAACAGCGGCATGTAACTGATGACAACCACTACAGCGGCCAGTATGAAAAAGATTGTTTTTTTCATCATCACATCTCCTGCCATCTCTTAAAAACTTCCGCAACCTGATCAGATCCGTTAGCCCTGAAGTGTCAGCAGCTCCCGAATTTCCGCCTCGGTCCAGCTAGGCAGCGACTCTTCCCCTGGCTGAACCAGCTCCTCAATCAGGTTTTTCTTCTTCTGCTGCAGTGCATACATTTTATCCTCGATCGTATCCTGAGCCACTAGGCGAATCACCTGCACAACCTTCTTCTGACCGATGCGATGCGCCCGGTCTGTGGCCTGCTGCTCAACGGCCGGATTCCACCACAGATCGTACAGGATAACCGTATCGGCCCCCGTCAGGTTCAGGCCCGTTCCACCGGCCTTCAGCGATATCAGGAATACCTCGCGTTCCCCCTCGTTAAAGCGCTCGCAGAGCTCCACCCGTTCGGCAGACGGGGTCTGCCCATCCAGATAAAAACTCGGAATCCCCCGATATCCAAGCTCTCCGGCAATCAGTTTCAGCATCCCCGTAAATTGGGAGAATACCAGCATCCGCCTTCCTGCAAGACGACATTCCTCGATGGTCTCCAAGAGCTGCTCAAACTTGGCCGAACTTCCCTCGTAGCCTTCAACAAAAAGGGCCGGATGACAGCAGATCTGCCTCAGGCGGGTAATGCCTGCCAAGATGCGAATCCGATTCTTCTGGAAGCCGTCCTGCGCCAGATGCTTGAGCGTCTCTTGTCTTAATTTTGCAAGATAGGCGGTATACAGCTTCTTCTGCTCCATGAGCAGACCCGATGCCTGAATCGATTCGATTTTCTCCGGCAGTTCCTTCAGCACATCCGACTTCAACCTGCGCAGCAGGAAGGGACGCACCCGCCTTGCCACGGTTTCTTTCGACAATTCATGGAAGGCCTTTCGGTCACCGAAGAGAGCCGGGAAGACGGCATCATAAATGGACCACAATTCCTCCAGACGGTTCTCTACAGGCGTGCCTGTGAGTGCAAACCGATAGCGCGCATGAAGTGTTTTTACGACCTGAGCCGTTTGGGTTGCATAATTTTTGAAGGCTTGGGCTTCATCTAATATTAACGCTGCAAACGACAGCTTTGCATATCGTTCCACATCTCTGCGAAGCAGCGGGTAAGAGGTAATGATAACATCCGCGCTGCCCGCGCTTTTGATAAGCTGCCTCCGCTCGGTCTGCACCCCGTCAGCAATGACAGCCTTGATCTCCGGCGCGAACTTCTTGAGTTCGTTATGCCAGTTGTAGAGCAGTGAAGCCGGCGCAACGATGAGCGCAGGTTCTTTATGTTCTCTGATCTCAGGAAGCACCGACAGAATGAAAGCGATGCTCTGAATGGTTTTTCCCAACCCCATATCATCTGCCAAAATGCCGCCGAATCGATAGTGGGCCAAGGTCTTCATCCACTGAAAGCCTAATTTTTGATAATCCCGAAGGATGGGTTCAAGACTGGGTGGAACCGCAAAATCCAGATGATCCGGATTCTTCATATTCTGAAGCATTCGGCGCAAGGATCGGCCAAGCTGAACCGTTGACCCGGAATCCTCCCAATCCATCAGCTGCAACCCTTGGACCGCCGGTAATTTAAACGCTGTACCATCCGTCGATAGCCAAGGGCCAATCCGATTCATCAACGCAACCACCGCCTGGAATTCATCACTTTCAAGCGGTAGAAGTGCTCCGTTAGGCAATCGGTGATATTTACGCTTCTCCTCGAGCGATTTGACGATTTCCCGGATTTCGGCTTCCCGAATTCCCTCCATATCGAACTTCAATTCAAGCCAGTCCGTCCGTTCATCAATATCCACTCGAACTTTGGCACCCATAGGTTCTGTAAGAACACGTTCCTTCACGGCCGTTGTTGCATAAACCACCAGCAGTTTCTCCAGCTGCGGGACTGTATGATACAGAAACTCATATTCGGCAGCTTCATCGGTCATAAAAAAGCCGTCATCGGTCTTGGCGAAGGAGGCGTCCTCCATAAGCGTAAGAATCCGCTGCTCCGCCTCACCATCGCGAACCAGGATCGAGCTGCTGTCCCGTGCTGCGCGGTGTCCTCCCAGCGGATTGATGGTGATGTCGCCGTATTGAAAATCCAGTCCCGCTAACAGCCGTCCACGAACCCGATCCAGATACAGCTTCGCTTTTAAGGGTGTTTTCACGATCCGGTCTGATACGGTCTGTGCCACATGAACGCTGCCAAGCTTCATTAGTCCCGGAACCACCCGCTCCATAATGGACTCCATCATCTCCGGCTGAATCCGGATCTGCGGTTTAAACGATGTTTCCAGCAGCAACTTCATCTCGGCCAGCCTCCGGCAAGCATCCAGCTCTATGTCAATCAGCTTCCCGTCCGCAATGACTAGCCCGTATTCCTCGAGAACGGTCATGCGATCCAATCCCTCTATCTTCATAAGATAGTGATCATCCCCGTCTTCATCAAATTCGAATTGGAGGGGGATTGGATCTTGACTAAACTCCAGCTTATCCGTGAGGACCCCATCCAGGGACAAGAGGGAATCAACGGAACGATCCAGCATTGCCCTGACTTCGGGCCAAAACGTCGGAGGTATGATCAGCATCCGGTCGCTGCCCCCGTTTCTGCCATGGTTAGGCATGGCCAGCGTCTGCTGCAGCATCCGTTCATGATCGTAAATGCGGATCAGCGCTTGAAGGATATCGTCGTCCTCTTTCTTAAAGCTGTGCCGCTCCGGATCATAGACGAAATTCTTCGTGAACACACAGGATTGTCCGTGCTTCAGGCACATCAGGAACTCTCTGATCCGATGGACGATATATAAGCGTTTCTGACCTATTCGCAGCTCAATGCCAAACAGATGTTGTTGATTTCCGTAAGGGAATAATTTAAAAATGCATTCCAGTTCCAATACCTCACGCGTATCAAAACGGGAGGCTGCCGTGGACCTTTGGCTCCCGGAATAAGAGAACAGACCGAGCAGCTGGCTGCTCAACACCGCATCATCCTCGCTACCGCCGGAACCTCTGCGCAGCTCCGCTGAGAACCTGGGGGTCATGCCTCCATCCTCGCTATGCTTGCGAGCAGAAGTATGCAATAACGACGGATAAGGACGTTTTGGCGCTTCTGCCGTCTGTTCAATATCCCGGATGTTCAGGAGCACCGCTGCAATATGTCTGCATCGCTTACGGGATAATCCATAGTCGGTGCAGCTGCATTCGGCGAGTACATCTCCGTTCGAGTCAATCTCTGCATAGACGATGCCGGACTCCCTGTCCCTCACTTCCGCCTCGTACTTCCGGCTGTCGGGATCTTGAATCCGCATCGTTACCTGCCCATCTCTATATAAGACCCCACCGCGATCGTAGGAGGTTTTTCCGCACAATAGCTTGATCACCCGTTCGGTCAGCTGGTAACCCATAACCACTATCCTTTCTCTCAATACTGCTAAAAAACAGTATACCACTTTGTGGCGAGTGGCTAATAATACACTTCCATTGATTTATTCGCTGAGCTTTAGGCATCAAAAAAAGAACCTGCGCTATGGCAAGTTCTTCTTCGGTTTCTCCTAGATCCACGCCCAATTGCGATTCTCTTATTCACGTTCTACTTTATAACCATATCCAAAAATTCCTCTTGAGAAAGGGTATATCATTCTCTTTCGCCCATTCCTGAAGCTTATGTATGGATCGGTCTTCATTCTCCAAGAATTGAAAATGGATTCTGGATGGAACAATCCGGCTGGAAGAGAGCCTTCACAAGAAGTGCTCCTCTCTTTACTTCTTCACGATCTCTGTCAATGCCTTATGCAGTGTATCGTACTTAAAATCAAACCCCGACTTCATCAGTCTGTCGGGAATAACCCAGCGGCTCTTAAGTATAAGCTCCGTTTCGG
Source organism: Paenibacillus sp. Cedars (assembly GCF_003184205.1). Lineage (NCBI taxonomy): Bacteria > Bacillati > Bacillota > Bacilli > Caryophanales > Paenibacillaceae > Paenibacillus > Paenibacillus sp. Cedars. Next base: position 1,585,167 of record NZ_CP020866.1, on the reverse strand, counting down.
TCTGGATCATTCGGGCCCCGAGCTCGAGCAGCCACTTGGGTGACGGCAGTCCGAACCTTCGGTTTATTGCCTGCCGAAGCAGCTTCATCAGTTCCCTATTTGGTACCGGATGCGGGGATGCACAATTGAAGATACCACTCAGCTCTTTATTCTCCTGCAGGAACAGAACAATCCGGTACAAATCCTCGACATGAATCCAGCTGAACCTCTGGTTGCCTGTACCCTGCTCTCCACCCAGCCCGTACTTTACCAGATTCATATAGGGTGTCATAACGCCGCCGTCAGGACCTAACACAATGGCAATACGCAGCGCAATTTGCCTTGTGCGGTCAAGCGGGAATGAGAAAAATGCCCGTTCCCATTCTTCCGCTACCTTAACGGAAAAACCGGAGCCAATCTCTCCCGATTCCTCCGTCATCGGCCTATCCTCGGCATGTCTGTAGATAGTAGCGGTACTGGAATTAAACCACGTGAGGGGAGGATTCTCACAGGCTTGAATGGCCCTTCCCAATCGTTTCGTTGTATCGATTCTTGATTTCAGGATCGCTCTTTATTCCGTTCATGATATCGACAGTTTACGGATTTGCCCGCCAGATTAATGAGCATATCGGCTCCCTCCAGCGCTGCAACCATGCCTTCATGATCGTCCCACGAAATATGCCCTTCCTGGCGGGATATCATATATACTTGTGCTTGTTCACTCGTGAATTTTTTCTCAAAATAACTTCCTATAAAACCTGTTCCACCGGCCAGAACGATCTTTTTCATAGAATAGAATCAGCTCTCTTTTCTAAGTTATATCTGAACTACCTCTTTCCATTTATCGAAAGTCCATTACACTATACCATGAATCAAGTACGGGTTAAACGCAAAAACATCTTCTTCACAGAAGATGTTTCAACAGAAAGGGATTCAAGATCGGCGTAGCTTCCTACATGCCTTTCATGGAATACAAATACGTGGAGAAATCACGATCGATGTAATCTTTAAAATGCCGCTTGTCGGCCACCGGGAACTGATCCAGTTCCTCCGTTGTCCATGTGCTTAGATGAGCTTCAAATTCATTGCCATATGCCGCGCCCTGCGGCCAGTTCGTTCCGATGGGGATATTCAAGAGAACAAATCGGGATTTCTGAATACAGGTCTGCAGCAGTGCAAGACCACGCTCTTTTGTAAAGTGCTCCAGAACGTCACCCAGAATAATCAAATCGAACTGCCCCGGCTCCACTACCGCATGAAGATGGTCAAATGCATCCGCAACATGAATCTTGTTATAGAAACACGAATGATAAGAATCGACGTTCACCGGATAGATCTCTATCCCTTCGATTCGTGTGTTCCAATACGCGCGAAATACCCGCCCTTCCCATACATCCAAATACTCACGGCAAATCATCCCCCAACGGCCGAACCCAACGCCAACGTCCAACACGGACTTAGGAGATACATACCGAATCAGATCTACACAATAAGATAAATTCTGCCAGTTCGATGTTCCCATTCCACCCACCTCCGTTCTATTCTCCTACACCATGTTCATCATCATATTAATAATCCGATAATCGGGTATGAAATAATCCTTGGGAAGCCGGCTTATCGTCAGCTCCCATACTTCTTGATTGACCATTATAAAAGGGTGGGTATGCTGGGATAAAAACAGGTCCCGATATTGATCTCCAGGTACCTCTGTCGAATTCATGGTCCACTCCCCCTTCTTTGCAACATCATTTCTTGCTTATCTCTTTCCGGTAGACTTCAAGCACACGCGTCACCATAGTATCCAAACCTCGATGGACCAAAGCCCATTGCCGTGCTTGTTCCCCCAGCCATTGCCGGTATGTTTCATCTTCGAGCAATCGATCCAGGTGCGCCATCAGCATATCCTCATCCCCCGCCGGAAAAAGAAGACCGTTCACCTCATGCTGAACCGCTTCCTTCAAACCGCCTGCGTCCGATGAGACTACCGGTAATCCTGCAAGCTGTGCTTCCATCACGGAATAGGACAAGGTCTCCATCAAACTCGGCATAACAAAAATATCCGCTATGCCAAGCAATACTGGAACATCATCGCGCGAGCCCCAAAAATGCACAGCTTCCCCTATACCCAGCTGATCCACACGTTCTTCGTACATGGAACGCTGATCCCCGTCCCCAACCAGCCAGCACACCCAGTCCTGACGGATGTTAAACAGCTTGCCGAGGGCTTCCAGCAGCACATGAATGCCTTTTTCAGAGCTTAGTCTGGAGGTGCTAATCATTACTTTCTTACTCTCTGGCCGGGACAGATCATGCTCCATCTTCATTCGATTGTCAAAGCTCGATATGTCCATTGCATAGGGGATTAGTGATATCTTTGACTCCGGCAGTGCAAAATGAGACACCATCACTTCCTGCAGCCACTTCGAAGCTAACATGACATGATCACTAAAAGAACCGCCTATATTCTCAATCGACCTGTAATAATTCCATACGAGGGGAGCGCTGGAAGGTTTAATGCCCTGATCCGTCTGAAGCATATCTCGTATCGTGAAAGCCACGGAGGCATGGATGCTGGTAACCAGGGGTATCCGAGCAGGTTTCACGCGACTTGCGGCCGCTGCGGCCAGCACATCCTGGGCATGAATGACATCATATTGCTCCAAGCCCAAATACGTAAGCGACAGCTCAAGAGATAATCGCTCGGACTCGGCATACCTGACCCAATGATCTGTGAATATAGGGGAGGTTGTCGGAAGCTTATATTCCAGCATCGGTTTAAAATGGCTCTTGAGTACCTTCCGGTTGTCCTCTCCATATATATAAAAACAATCAATTCCGTCACCCATCATGTCGACCTGGTGCCCGAGAGCTTCCAGTCCCTGCTTTACCTGCAGCATGTACTTCCACAATCCCCCGACATGAGGAATCATGAATATCGTAACGAGCAGTACCTTCAAGTTTCTCACCCTTCCCGAACGCCCCTATCGTCATCAACAGCTCCATGGGAGTGCAAACCTATCTACAGAATCGGTTCCCCTAACCGGCAGTGGTTAAACTCCTCCCTCGTTAAATGAACAATCTCCTCCACTCTCCATCGATAGAAAGAGAATACGGAGGGACCCTCGATTTTTCGCAGCTTGTTTCGCTCTCCATAATAAATCAATCCGTTAGGAGCACTGTATACTCTTCCGTTCACCAGGGAATGCGTGAGCAGCGTTGCATCATGAATCGGATCCCCTTCCGGAAGGAAAGCGATCAGTTCATCCGGCAAAGTCACTACGCTTGAATAATGAAATCGCAGTCTGTCGTAAATTTCGCCCGATGCAATCGGATGAAGCAGACCATCGGTCCATAGGTAAATTTCCGAACCGCTGCTTTTCACCAGAAGAGTTGCAGGGCTATTCGTTCTAAAATCCCCATAGATGTTCACCGGCGTGCCGGTCTCCATCTCTTCCAGCACCGACTCCTCCAATACCACAATGCCCTCTGCATTTAATCGATAGGAATGGAATGTCTCCGTATCAGTTACAGGACGTTTCTTGCCTCGCTCATACAAATAAATAGCAGGATGTATTCCCCGAATCAACGTGCCCTCCGGTACGCTTCTCCTTACCCTGTCGATATGGTTCATGACGTTCCCGCCCCTTCAATTCAACCTAGTCCAGTATATTCTTTGCCCTCCATTCTGGACTCGTCAGTTAACTATTCCATTTCACACATTTAACCTTCTTGTTGTTGGTGATTGGCATTCTTGTTGATATCCGTTTTTAAACAAGACCAAAAAACCTTCATGGCTGTGAAGGTTTTGGATAACGGATTGACAATGAAATATGTCATCCGCTGTGTTCTGAGATAAGCAGTAAGTCCAAGGTGGGAATGACTTTGGACTTCCCCTATGGCTCTCATTCTTTTTTTATAATGCCTGTACCACACGAAATCCCGGCTTCTGTTAGCGTAATTCGAGAGCAATCCATTATGGATAAAATTTCATCGATATCTGTTATTTCAAATGGGAACACAACACCGGATATCTCTTTGTTTATCGCTATTTTCGCTAATGCGGCAGTGAACATCGCTGTTGTATGATAATCAGAAAAAGTAGACAATACAAACGTTTTGACACACTGCTGGTTCCCGATTACTCCCTTTACTTCAATAGAGAGAGAAGCCTCCTCAGGTTGCACAGGATTGTGCTTCACATACTTAACAAGGACATTCGCATCAAATTTAAGAATTCTAGCAAGAATACCAGACCGTTTAAGTAAACCTACAAAGATATTGAACATATTGTTGTTCCACGCGGTCCAATAATGAATCTGTTCAACTTGCAGTATTTCTCTTAAAAAAGCTCTTTCAGCATGCTCGATTAACCGGACTTTTCGATTACGTAATGAACTGGAGAACATCATATTTCTTTTTATCTTAAAACCCGATATGGTAGCTGATTGTTGTCCATCGTGACGCCTAACATCTTGGCTTATCATTCGCAGCATATCTATAATGCCTGAAACTCCGGCTTTGGCATTCGTGCTTTGCAACAATCCCACGTTGACTTCTGTAATCTCGCTAAACGGAGATACTGCCTTCTTAACGATTAATCCAGATAATCCCGGGAAAAAACCTGACATTACTATCGATCCAATCTCATTATTTACCGCATCGTAGTGCAAGGACCTCGTCTCACACACAAAGTCATAAAACACCGTCACATCGATACATCGAACTTGGTGTTTAATACAGGCATGTTGAATTAGCGGCTGCTGCTGTTTGGCTGACACAATTACAAGATCAATATCACAAACGGCCTGTTCGATACTCTCTTTATGAGTAATATCTAATAAACGAAATTGAACTTGTTCACCTAAAGAAACTGCCGTGTTTTTACCTCTGTCTGCTTTATAATCACTTACGACCAAGCTTACGTTATGAGTAAATATCCGAAGGACTTCCAGACAAATCCATGTACCAAGAACACCTGATGCACCTACAACCATCATTTTTTTCACGAAATGATCAGCTCCTACCGAGACCGCATTATCCCAACTAGCATCATTGGGTCTATGAATCTATCAAAGACATGATACGATTTTTTATGAATTGATAGCTGTTGGCGTCATCCTTCTTCGCATAAAAACGGAGTGCATCCAGCGTTTTAAAGAGCTGATGGCACAGCAGCCTCTCTTCAAAATAAGGAATCTCGACACCGCGCTCCGTCATAGCTTGCAGCAGCCTTTGTGGAAATTCCAGCATCGGATGCCATATGTGAAGAACAGCGACATCCAGCATAAAGTCTCCGTACATCGCCATCTCCCAATCCACAATCCCTGTCACAAACGGATCCTCGCCGAGCATATTGCCCAGATGAAAATCACCATGTACCAGATAGCGTTCTTGAGGTGAGTATTGAGCAAGCCCGAGCATCGTGTCATAGACTTCTTCAAAAAAATCTTGTTCCAGAAAACTGCTCTCATATAAGCTCTTCCATCCATGATGGAACCCCTCTTGCTCCTGATCAAAAAAAGATTCCAGGCAATCAAGCCACGAACGATGGGACGCCTTTCCTTCCGGGGTAATCCAGCCAAATCCTTCACCGGAGTCCCCAACACTTACCTGGTTTATAAGTATAAAATGATGGACTAAACTCGGAATAAGATTTCGGATTTGCTCCGGCTCCAGGGCACTAATCGGTGTGCCCGATACCTTGTCTGAGATGGAGTAGTGAATATCCCCAAACTCCCCTATCTTGTGAATGCGGGGAATGGGCAAGGATGGTGCGCCGTACTTATTGTAAATATAGAGCTGTTTATCAAGACTTTCCCTATTGCTTTTGAAATGAATAACATAGTCAGCATCGCCCTTCCGATAACTGAACACCTTGCTAAGCTCACCCATCTCTATAGGTGTGACCTTCCTCACGGTCTCGCCTTCAATATGATTCAGATGCTCAATCGCTAAATCCAAAGTCATCTCAGGTTTAAATGTTTTCATAACATACGCTCCTTCTTACGTCCCTCGCTCTAAGTCATCCATCAATATGAACATCGAACTCCCGTACAAAAACCGCCGTACCGGATATATATACGTCCATCTTGTCTTGATTACGATTCACTTGAACATGGACTCTGCCGTCTTTACCCATCTCTTGGCCTTGTTCAACGATAAATTGCGCGGAGGGCAGCTCGGTGTTCAGATAAGTTAAATAATATGCTCCCATTACGCCGGATGCGGTCCCTGTCACCGGGTCCTCGACTGTGCCTGAATAGGGTGAAGAGAAATGTCTCGCATGCATGAAGGAAGAATCGTCCATCGTCTCCATACAGAACGGATGCAGCGAGGCCTTTGGATTTTCGGTTAAAATGTCCGGAAATAACGCATTGTTCGGGACCATCCGATCAAATCCGCTTAACCCTTTCACCGGCACCAGTAATGTCCATATTCCCGTGCTTCCGTATACGATGGGCATCGATAGATCCAAATCCTCGCGTTTCAGATTGATAGAGGCGGCCAGTTGATCAACATCACCTTCAAAGGGAATGAATTGAGGATGATCCTGCTTCATCTTCATCGTTAACCGATCTTGTTCATGAAGGAATTCTATCGGCAGCACACCCACGTTGGTTTCAATCCCCACGGTTTCTTTCTCTGGCAGCAGCCCCTTGGTTCGCAATGCATACATAGATGCCATGGTTGCGTGACCGCACAAGTTCATTTCGTGACCCGGTGTGTAATACCTCAAGCGGATATCTGCCTTCTCAGACTTTAAAATAAACGTGGTTTCATTGAAGCCGACCTTGCGGGCGATGGCTAACATTTCTTCCTCGGTCAGCGTATCTGCATGCAAGACAACGCCGGCAGGGTTCCCCTTATTGGGCTGAACGGAGAATGCATCATAATGAAGAACGGGCACCATTTTCATCTACTAATCCTCCTTCCTCTATCATCTATGAAATGTGTTGGAAATTTAAGAGGATTTTACCATTAGACATTGCTTAAAATCCAGAACAAATTTGACCTCTGCCCTGCCCTGAGGGCCCCCCATCTCCTTTATATGCGAGAAAACTAAATGCACACAAAAAAACCGGTCTAAAAAGACCGGTTTTGCTGTGCTGCATTATCCTTCGATCAAGCCTTTTTTCACCAGGAAGTCTCGAGCTACATCATCTTCCTTCAATCCTTCCATATCCACCTGAGCGTTCAACTCCTGCATTTCAGCATCCGTAATCTGTCCCTTGAGCAGGTTCAGCACGTCCTCAAGCTCCGGATATTGGTCAAGCGTATCCTGACGAATGACGGGACCGCCATCATATGGAGGGAAAAATTGTTTGTCATCCTCCAAAATCACCAGGTTATGCACGATAATCTGTGCATCCGTGGCATACGCGTTCGTTACATCCGTCTCACCTTTCTCAATGGCCTGGTACATGATTCCGTGGTCCATCCCCTTGGAATCTTTGAAATTCATGTCATACAGCTTCTGGATTCCCGGATAGCCGTCATCCCGATCCAGAAATTCGAACTCTACGCCGAGTGTCATTTCATCCGAAACCTTGGCAAGATCACTGAAGGTTTTAAGATTGTATTGATCTGCCGTTTCCTTGGTAACAGCCAAAGTATACGTATTGTTCATACCGAATGGCTCCAGGAAGGCAAGATTATCCGCCTTAAGCAGCTCTCTTGTCTTGCTGAGAGATTCTTCCGATGTCCCTGTCTCTTCTTGATAATAATTGGCTACAATGGTGCCCGTATAATCGGGGAACAGCTGAACCTCGTTATTCTTCAGCGCGTTCCATACTACGTTGGAGCCGCCAAGATTCACGGTTCTTGTCACTTTAATATCCGTTTTGGCTTCGATCAGCTCAGCCATCATATGCGCCAGAATAACGTTTTCCGTGAAGTTCTTGGAGCTGACGGTTATTTGTTTATTGCCCTCGGCGGCTTGATCCCCATCCGAATTTCCACCGCAAGCAGCTAGAACCATACCAATCGATGCCAGCATTCCCAATACAACCATAATCTTTTTTATCTTCATTCGTACCTCCTGTGCTACCTTATTATTTTTATGAGAACATCCTGTTGGGTCTATCCTATTACAATTACACCTTTAGTCCTTTTGGGGTCGTTGCCTTTTCAAGCAATCCCAGCAAATAATCGATGACAAGTGCCAGAAGAGCTGCCGGGATCGCGCCCATTAAGGTTAACGCTTCAATGTTGCGCTGAATCCCAAGGAAGATGAATTCACCTAATCCACCCGCTCCAATAAAGGCAGCAAGTGTCGCTGTACCTACATTGATAACCGCAGCTGTTCGAATGCCCGCCATGATGACACTCATCGCCAGAGGCAATTGCACTTTGAACAAAATCTGTCCACTCTTCATGCCCATCCCTCTTGCTGCCTCAACCACCGATTTATCAACCTCCGTAATGCCTGCATAGGTGTTGCGGATGATTGGCAGCAGAGAATATAAAAACAATGCCGCAATGGCCGTTTTCATCCCGATGCCAAACAACGGAATCATAAACCCAAGCATCGCCAGACTCGGAATGGTTTGCAAGATGCCTGCAGTACCCAGCGTAATTCCCTTTAATGCCTTAATCCGTGATATTAATATTCCGAAAGCAATACCTATAATGACTGCCAGAAGCATGGATATCAGGACGAGCTGGATATGAACACCCAATGACTGAATCAAGTCATCCCCACGGCTCTCCAGCTGCTGTTTCATTTGTTCCCATAAAGATCGATCTCTCATAATGTCTCCTCCTCTTCTCCCACCCATTTAGCGGCAAAAGCGGTCAAGAGACTGCTTCTCGTAACGATTCCGGCAATGGTGCCGTCTGCTGTAGTTACGGGAATGACGCCATGTGGCGCTTGTGTAATCAAGGACAATGCGTCCCTTGCTGTAGCCGTATCCTGAAGTACAATCGTAGGCCATGTCATGATTTCCTCGATCGTACGGATTCCCTCCATTTTGGCGGCGAGATCATAGGCAGATACAATCCCAAGTAAGTGGTTTGATTCATCGCCAACGAGCAGGGTATCCGTTTTCCGCTGTCGCATAAAGGCAAGTGCTTTGCCCGGAGTCCTGTCCGGATATGAGGTAGAAGGATTATCCCGCATCACATCGGTGACCGGAATGTATTCGGGGTTTTGATAAATGCGATTTTTACCGATAAAGCCTTCCACGAATTCATTCGCCGGCTGGCTAAGAATTTGTTCAGGTGAATCGAATTGCACCAATTCTCCGTCTTTGAGAATGGCGATTTTATCGCCGAGCTTCAGTGCTTCTTCCATATCATGCGTTACAAATACGATGGTTTTCTTTACTTCTTTTTGCAATTTCAATAACTCATCCTGCAATTGCTCTCTGGTAATGGGATCGAGCGCTCCAAAGGGCTCATCCATCAGGACAACTTCGGGATCGCCTGCAAGAGCTCTCGCCACGCCTACTCTTTGCTGCTGCCCACCTGATAGCTGCTTCGGATATCTTTTGGCAAACACATCAGGGTCTAATCCCACCAGACGGAGCATCTCGAGAACGCGCTCTTTCTTCTTGCCTGCGTCCCATCCTTTAAGCTGAGGAATAAGTCCGACATTCTCCTCAATCGTATAATGCGGGAACAAACCGATCTGCTGGATAACATAACCGATGTTCTTTCGCAGCGTATCGGGATTTTCCTTCGAGATATCTTTACCGTGGATGTAAATCTTTCCGGATGTGTTCGGTATTAGGCGGTTAATCATCTTCATCGTGGTGGTCTTCCCGCATCCGCTCGGTCCGATCAGCACCAGGATTTCTCCTGATTCCACTTCAAAATTAATATCTTTCACTGCTTCAAAACCATTGGCGTATTTCTTGCCGACATGTTCAAATTTCAGCATATATACCCCCCTTTTTTTTGTGATGCAACAAAAATTAGCTTACTCGCTAATTCTTTTACCCACTGACCAAGCTCTCCAAACAAACCAACTCATTTAGCATTCATTTGTAAGTACAACTAATACTATACCAGACCTTAGACCTACTGACAACTTATCATGAACTAATAGATTGTTTGTTTAAATATGGTAGGATCCATTTCTCATAGCAAAAAAGCCGCCAGAATCAAGGTTCTGTGCAGCTTTTATTTGCCGTTCATGATATGAAATTATGATGGATCCGTTGCTTGAATTTCCTCATCCAGCGGACGGTTGATAAACTGCTCCGTTCGTTCATACATGCGTTCATCTCCGACGGCAACAATGATATCCCCTTCTCTTAAGATCACATGGGGACCCGGAGATATGGTCACTTCCGTCCCTCTGCGAAGGGCAATGATGGTGGCGCCTGTATTTTGCCAAAACAGCAGATTTCCAATCGTACGACCGATAACATGCGATAAATCGCTGATTTTGATCTCAACGGGATGGTAGGGCTTTAAATTTTGAAGCCGATCCGATGCCTCAATGATCTGAGTGAACAGCTCGGCAAATTTACGGTCCATCTCTTTCTTCTCCTGAAGAAGCTGTTGTAAATCCTGTTTTAAGGAATACGCCGATTTCAAATAATTGTTCCGGGTCGTATACTCTAATGCATTACGATCCGAGACAATAATAATTTCCTTACCCTGGGATACAGAAACAATATTCTCTTCCTTCAGCAAGCCAATCGCCTTGCGAATTGTTTCTGGTGATACCTGGTATTGACCGGCTAATAAAGAACGTCCAGAAATTTTACTGGCGACGGGAAATTCCCCACTGACAATACGCTGGGCAATATCAAGCGCAATCGATTTATATCCGGCTTTCTCCTGCAAGTTAAACTCGCTCCTTCATGTTCGCTCACATACTATGTCAAGGATTATGAAAAATCCCAAATCCAGTATACCTCATCGTCCATTCAAAATAAATCGGATTATTCAAGCAAGGCTTGCATAGTCCTTTTGAGTAAAAAAGAAGCAGTATATCAGCCGTTACCAGCGGATATACTGCCACTCAAAAGATGATCGGCGTTTACGGATTTCATGTTAAGACAGCCTGAATATTGACCATACAATCCCTGATGAGGTCGCTCCTCCGAGATTGAGCGAAATGGTAAGGCCGTTGGCATCGTAAAACAAGCCCACCACATCACCTGCATTCAGTTGAACGTCGCCTGCCAACGTCACTGCACCGTTGCCTAACACTGCTCTCAAGGTCAAAACCAAGGCCACGTTAACATTTAACAGCGGGAATAATCCGCTAATTAAATCCGTTGTTGTCGGTGAGGTTCTTCGAACGGTAAATGCCGGATTAATTCCAGCCCCAAGAGAAATCGACACGGCAGCTGAAGTAGAATAGTTGATTGTAGCCTTAATCGCATATCTTCCTGTCGCCGGAATCGTAAAATTCCCGGTCGTTGGGTTCAAATTTGGATCCGTGTAATAAGGTGCTGTTACAGTCCAGTTAACTAACTGAGCAGATGTACTTACACTTAAAGCTGTTTGAAAAGCAGAGAACCCTGTCGTTGCAAAGTTAGGGCCTGTTGCTCCAGTAACTCCTGTGACCCCGGTTGCTCCCGTTAGCCCTGTTGGGCCTGTTACTCCAGTGGCCCCGGTTACACCAGTAACACCGGTTGGGCCCGTTACTCCAGTTGACCCGGTTGCTCCTGTGATCCCAGTTGCCCCAGTTATCCCTGTTGGACCTGTTGCTCCAGTAGCCCCGGTTACACCAGTAACACCGGTTGGGCCCGTTACTCCAGTGGCCCCGGATGCTCCTGTGACCCCAGTTTCTCCAGTTATCCCTGTTGGACCTGTTGCTCCGGTTGGTCCAGTAACTCCCGTTAATCCAGTAACTCCAGTAGCTCCTGTTAACCCCGCGGCTCCTGTTGCTCCTGTCAACCCTGTCGGACCTGTTTCTCCCGTGACACCAGTAGCACCGGTTGGACCCATTACTCCGGTTGCTCCAGTAACTCCCGTGGACCCGGTTGCTCCCGTTACCCCCGTTGAGCCCGTCACTCCGGTTGATCCTGTCACTCCGGTTGATCCTGTCACTCCTGTGGCTCCGGTTGGTCCCGTTACTCCCGTTAATCCAGTAACTCCAGTAGCCCCTGTTAACCCCGCGGTTCCTGTTGCTCCTGTCAACCCTGTCGGACCTGTTTCTCCAGTGGCCCCGGTTGCTCCAGTCATCCCTGTTGGACCTGTTGCTCCGGTTGGTCCAGTAACTCCTGTGGACCCGGTTGCTCCTGTAACACCGGTTGCTCCCGTTCCCCCCGTTGGGCCTGTTACTCCAGTGGCCCCGGTTACACCAGTAACACCGGTTGGGCCCGTTACTCCAGTTGACCCGGTTGCTCCTGTGACCCCAGTTGCTCCTGTAACACCCGTTGCTCCCGTTACCCCCGTTGGGCCTGTTACTCCAGTGGCCCCGGTTACACCAGTAACACCGGTTGGGCCCGTTACTCCAGTGGACCCGGTTGCTCCTGTGACCCCAGTTGCTCCTGTAACACCCGTTGCTCCCGTTACCCCCGTTGGGCCTGTTACTCCAGTGGCCCCGGTTACACCAGTAACACCGGTTGGGCCCGTTACTCCAGTGGCCCCGGATGCTCCTGTGACCCCAGTTGCTCCAGTTATCCCTGTTGGACCTGTTTCTCCGGTTGGTCCAGTAATTCCCGTGGACCCTGTTGCTCCCGTTACCCCCGTTGAGCCCGTCACTCCGGTTGATCCTGTCACTCCTGTAACACCCGTTGCTCCCGTTACCCCCGTTGAGCCCGTCACTCCGGTTGATCCTGTCACTCCTGTAACACCCGTTGCTCCCGTTACCCCCGTTGGGCCTGTTACTCCAGTGGCCCCGGTTGCTCCTGTGACCCCCGTTGCTCCAGTTATCCCTGTTGTACCTGTTGCTCCGGTTGGTCCAGTAGCTCCCGTTAATCCAGTAACTCCAGTAGCTCCTGTTAACCCCGCGGCTCCTGTTGCTCCTGTCAACCCTGTCGGACCTGTTTCTCCCGTGACACCGGTTGCTCCCGTTACCCCCGTTGGGCCTGTTACTCCAGTAGCGCCGGTTACTCCAGTAGCGCCGGTTACTCCAGTAGCACCGGTTGGACCCATTACTCCGGTTGGTCCAGTAACTCCTGTCGCTCCTGTCACTCCAGTAACTCCCGTTACACCAGTTGCTCCGGTTACTCCGGTTGATCCTGTCACTCCCGTTACACCGGGTGCCCCGGTTACACCCGTCACACCAGTAGCTCCCGTTGCTCCTGTCGCACCTGTTACTCCAGCTGCACCTGTTACTCCCGTTACGCCTGTAGCCCCCGTCGCTCCTGTAAGTCCCATCAAACCTGCTGCACCTGTCACTCCAGTCGCTCCTGTCACTCCAGTTGCACCTGTTACTCCCGTTACTCCTGTTACTCCCGTCACTCCAGCTGCACCTGTTACTCCCGTTACGCCTGTAGCCCCCGTCGCTCCTGTAAGTCCCATCAAACCTGCTGCACCTGTTACTCCTGTTGCTCCTGTCGGGCCTGTTACTCCCGTCACACCCGGATCGCCCGTTAATCCGGTCGGCCCAGTAACTCCGGTAGCACCTCCTCCTTGGGCTCCCGTTGGTCCCGCGGGCCCAGTAGGTCCCGTCACTCCTGTTACTCCGGTAGCTCCGGCAGGTCCAGTCGCACCCGTGATTCCCGTTGCTCCTGCCGGACCCGTTACCCCCGGATCACCCGTGAACCCGGTTGCACCGGTTGGTCCTGTAGAACCCGTCGGGCCTGTCGCACCCATGGCTCCGGTAGAGCCCGTTCCCCCAGACAGCCCTGTCGGACCTGTAGCGCCGGTTGGTCCCGCAGCACCTGTTGCCCCAGTTGCTCCAGTTGCGCCTGTTGTACCGGTCGCCCCACCATGGGAACCTGTAGGAGCGACCAAGGAGAATAGTACACTGTCTAACTTATTGAGCAGGAGCCACTGCTTTTTTGTTAACACCTGTATCGTCTGTCTTACGCTTTCATTCACATTTAATAGATCATTAACCGTAGCAGGAGGACCCGTTAATCCAGGGATTGTACCCAGTACATACTGCAGCTTTTCCCCTTCCGCATTAATGATATGACTTAGTCCCAATTCCTCCATCGCAATGGAGGTGAGTAAAAGATTTATCGCTTGATCTCTTTTCAGCAAAAGATCTGGAGTGACTTTAGATAGATTATCATTGGGCATTCCGTACCTCCCGTCACTCGTATGCATGCATGAGTATTAGGTACGATGCGTACGCATACTGTTTACCTCCAGCGCCATCATGATATGACTAAACTTCATCTGCAGCATAACTTCCCTCAGCAGCACATCCTCCATAATTCTTTGAACAGAATCATTAATAGCAAGCAAATTATCAACTGAAACATCTTCCGGCTGGAACAGCGATGGCTGTAAAGTACCAAGCACATACTGAATCTTCTCGGCTTCTCCGTTTACGATATGAGCGAGCGCCATTTCCTCTACAGCGATTGAAGAGAGCAGCAGCGTTATACTTTGACTTAATTCCGTCATATCAAAGGACATATTGGAAGAAGAATGTGCTTGAATCATCTTCTCACCTCTTTCATCTTTATGGCTTCGTCTTGGATTTATCGGGTGAGTACATGGTTTTCGCCAAAAGAGGAGGCGAAGGCGAAGTAGTCCGCTTAATTTCCTCAGCATAAAAAACCGTCGATCTCGATGACAGTCTGGATTGCAAAACCAGGTGCCCCATCTTGTCTCTTAATTGTTCGGTGAGCCGCACCATATGTATTGTGATTGGAATCCATGAGACCCGATCTTTATTATTCATCCAAGACAAACTTATATTAATTTTTTGGTGATAGATATATAGGAATTGAGAAACAAAATGAATACCAGTAGCTGAATCCGAGCTGGCTAAGCCCCTTTTTAACATCAAAAATTGAAGGTCATTCAGTGAGTCCATGTATTGTTGAAATGACTGATTCAGTTCCAACAGCGACGGTATCATTGTCTCCGCAAATGTGCGACTTATCTCATTCTCCAAGGTATGCTTCATCTGGCTACTACTCCTCACCATCACAATAATCGCAGTCATGTCCCGAGTCATGCAGTTCCATGACATTCTCCAATTTGCGCAGCAACAGCCATTCCTTCATCACAATTACATCCAGCAGCTTAGATACCTGACTGCTCAATTTGATGATGTCCGCATGGCTAGGTTCGCCTGAGATGCTGTGATGATGCCCTACAAAAGCCTGAATTTTCTCTGCTTCTGCATGAAGCAAGTGTGCAATTGCATTTTCCTCCATCGCAATAGACTTTAACAGATCAATAACTACTTCATCTTTGGTTGGTCGAAAATTCTCTTCGGGAATCTTCGGCATACTCATGCCAAGCCCTCCTTGTGGAATGATTGCTGCGCCTGAAGTGAAATGGATGCTAGGATATCATTCATTCCCATATATCACTTAGAATATTGAGCTTCAAGGATCGATATTCATCATTTCTGTATAGTCAACTTGAATTATGTAAATAAAACACGGTTCATTTCATAAGCTGACTTGAATATATATCTATCATATTTGGTTTGAATCCATTCTATGTGGAGGTAATCTCATTGATCTCAATCAGTTTATGCATGATCGTAAAAAACGAAGAGCTTGTCATTAACCGTTGTCTGTCCTGTGTTGCCGACATTGTGGATGAGATAATCATCGTAGATACTGGCTCTACGGATCGTACAAAGGCCATCGTTCAATCTTACACTGAGTCTGTCTATGATTTTGAATGGATCGATGATTTCTCCGCGGCACGAAATTATGCATTTAGCAAAGCTTCCAAAGACTATATCCTGTGGCTGGATGCAGACGATGTACTGCTGGAACAAGACCAGCATAAACTAAGAGCTCTCAAGGAAACACTTTCCCCCGACACCGACTCTGTCACCATGCTCTATCATTTAAGCTCCGATGAATATGGTAATGTCACTTTCAGCCTGCGTCGCAACCGCTTGGTCAAACGAAGCAAGTCCTTCCGGTGGATCGGGCCTGTCCATGAATATCTGGAAGTCTATGGAAATGTTATAAACAGCGACGTTGCGGTTACACACTTAAGCCTGAATCATGATCCCGATAGCGGCCGGAATTTAAAAATTTACGAGAAACGTGAAGCTGCCGGTGAATCGTTCCCGCCACGGGATTTATTTTATTATGCCAATGAATTAAAGGATCACCGCCAGTTCGAGAAATCCATTAATTACTATGAACAGTTTTTACATACCGGAAAAGGATGGATAGAAGATATTCTTACGGCGTGCAGCAGGCTGGCCGATTGCTATCACGAGTTAGGAAATGAGCAAGCCGCATTTGAATCCTCTATCAGATCCCTTCAGTTTGCGGCACCCCGGGCAGAATTCTGCTGCCGGATTGGTTATCGTTTCTTGGAATTAAACAACTACAATACAGCAATTTACTGGTATAAACTAGCGACTGAGCTTAAATTGCCCGCGGATTATATGGGGTTTCACAATCCTTCCTTCTCCACGTGGCTGCCTCATCTGCAATTGGCGGTTTGTTATGACCGGATCGGGGAACATGTGCTGGCCAATCAGCATAATGAAACCGCACTTACTTATCGTCCCGGCGATGAAACGATGCTGGCAAACCAGGCATACTTCCGCACCAAGTTAAAAGAACTTCAGGATGAAGGTGAAAGGCAGGGTGTCTGATGACCAAGGAGCGCATTCGTGTTCTGATTGGCAGTCCCATACGGCAGAAACCGGAAATACTGGACCGATTTCTAACTTCGCTGCTTCGATTGGAGCAGGACCCTATGGAGATAACCTACTTTTTTATCGATGACAATCAGGAGGAGCAATCCAGCGTCCTATTGAGCGAATTTATCCGAAAAGCTAACCATGTCATAATCCACAACATTCATAGACAGGACGACTATATCCGCAACGAGACAACCCATTATTGGAATGAGCAGTTGATATGGAAAGTAGCCGACTATAAGAACAAGATCATTCAATACGCTATTGATTTACAATACGACTATTTATTCCTCGTTGATTCGGATCTGCTGCTGGACCCTCACACATTAAACCATCTCATTGCGGCCGATAAAGATATCATCTCGGAAATCTTCTGGACACGGTGGCAGCCCGAATCAAGGCCTCATCCCCAAGTGTGGCTTAAAGATGAATATACGCAGTGGGAACAGGCCAGAGGTGAAATCCTGGATGAAACTCAAAAAGAAGAGCGTTATCAGCGATTTGTCAGCCAATTGATTGAACCGGGGATATATGAAGTCGGTGGGCTCGGAGCCTGCACCTTAATCAGCCGTCGTGCTCTTATCCGCGGTGCGAACTTCAAGCCGATCTACAACTTATCCTTCTGGGGGGAAGACCGGCATTTCAGCATTCGTGCAGCCGCACTTGGCTTTACCCTGTATGTGGACACTCATTACCCGGCCTATCATATATACCGCGACAGTGACCTTCATAATGCCCAGCTGTTTCTGCAAGCGACGGATGCCAATTCCTCCATCCCCGAGGTTACACTAAGCCAATTAGAAAAACATGATGAAGAGAGTCTAGGTCGGGTTACCCAAGTAAACCGCTCAGCACGCCCGTCCCTCACCCTGACGATGGTGCTTAAAAATGAAGCCAATCGCTATTTACGCCAAGCACTGGAAAGACATCGCAGTTATATCGATCAAGCTGTTATCATCGATGATGGCAGTACTGACCATACCATCGATTTATGTTTGAAGGCACTGAAAGGGGTTCCGATACGGCTGATCAGCAATACGGAATCCCTGTTTCATAATGAAATCGAACTTCGAAAGCAGCAATGGCGTGAAACCCTGAATATCCACCCCGAGTGGATTCTGAATCTGGATGCAGACGAGTGGTTTGAATCTTCCTTTGCCGATGAGCTTCCCTCCATGCTTCAACAGAAGGAAGTCGACTTATATTGCTTCAGGCTATATGACTTCTGGAGCGAGACCCATTACAGGGATGATGAATACTGGAGCTCGCATAAGTATTATCGTCCTTTTCTCCTTCGTTACCAGCCTGATATGATTTACTTCTGGAAGGAATCCGCACAGCATTGTGGCAGGTTCCCGGTCAATGTATTCGATCTCCCGCATCACCTGTCATCTATCCGACTGAAGCATTATGGATGGGCCAAACCGGAACACAGGCTAGAGAAATATAAGCGCTACTCACAGCTTGATCCTGAAGCGCAATTCGGCTGGAGGGAACAGTACGAATCCATTCTGGATGAGTCACCTTCTCTGGTTGAATGGAGGAATAAAACTAACTAATGTGAGGAAGCGAAGGTAATGAGAATAATTCATACACTGCCATTATTCATTCGGGAAGATTCACGGGAGGAAGATTTGCATATGGCTGGCTTGGCATTAAGCAGTCTGCAAAACTCCAAAGACCATAATACGGTACTGTTCAACCAAGGGTGTCTTACAAACGAAGAGCTTCAGGACTGGCTACTAACTCAAGGCATATCGTGCGTCATTCAGGGAGAGGGAGTCAATATAGGGATCGCAGCCGCTAGACAAGCATGTTTTGAGTTCATATGGGAGCACTTCCCTGAAACGGAGTACATCTCTGAGATTCATGTTGATATGATTCTCCCTACCGGCTGGTACGAACCGCTTCTCCGTTACCTGGCATATACGGGAGAGCCCATGGTTTCTCCCGGTATCGTGACATCAAGCGGAGAACTGCAGCCGCTGAAGGAGTTCATTCAACTACCAGAGACACCGGAACACCTGATGACAGCGCTCCAGCAGCTCTCAAGAGAAGGGACGGCATATGGATTCGTGCATCCGGTCGTTCATAATGCGGAGATCCTGCGCCGAATCGGCGGTTATGATACCCGTTTTCTACCCGGAAAGCAGGGATACGAGGATGACAGTCTGCTTCTGGGGATGCGCTATTATATGGGCATTCGTTCGGAGTGGAGGCCCAAATGCTGCTTGGAATCGTGGGTATACCATGCAACGATGGCACAGCGCATGTCACTTCAGGACAAACATATTGATTTCTCCATCAACGAAGAAGGCTTGTTTCATCAGTATGGAGCATATGGGTTACGGGAATTGGCTGAAATCCACAGGGACTCGCAAGGCTTCCTCCAACTGTTTCATAAATATACACCTAGCCGTAAAAGGGGGGATTGAATAACATGTTAAGGGATGAGCCGCAGAAGCTGGTTTGGGATCAGTTATGGTCTCGTGAAGTGTCATACCACTGGGATTCATTAAGCCAAACGATATACGACAAGATTATCGACATTTCCGGGGGCATTCAAAGAAAACGCATGGTAGAGGCTGGCTCCGGCTCTGGGAAAATCTCGCTTCGTCTGGCCGCTGAGGAAGCAGAGGTTACCCTGGTCGATTATTCGAAGAATGCACTTTATAACAGCCGCAGCGCCTTCTATAGAGCCAAAGTACCGGGCACCTTCATCCTATCCGATATTAGAGAAATGCAGCTTCCCGACCACCAATTTGATCTGACCTGGAACGCTGGCGTGCTTGAACATTTTGATGAAGATGAGCAAGTAACGATTCTACGGGAGATGATACGGGTCACCAAGCCGGGAGGGACCGTTCTTGTCATTACTCCATTTGCAGAATGCTTGCCCTACCGCGCCGGTAAAGAAGCCGCAGAGCAGCTCGGCACCTGGCTGTATGGAACAGAGTATCCTATCTTCTCACTGAAGGATTCATTTGAGCGGAGCGGAATAGCGCTGATTGAAGAGAGCAGCATCGGCTTTTTAAACAGTCTGGATTTTCTTGATTTCATCCAGGATTCTCAAACCGTTAAGCATTGGCTCACGAAGTGGTATCATGGCTTGACGAAGGAAGAAAAGTGCAATGTGCCGGGGTACCTCCTCGTAAGCGTTGGAGTGGTGGGAACCGTGCCAGGTAAAGCCATGTCTTCATTACACCCTTCGCCTGAAACCCAATTATCGCCAGAGGATAAACTTTCCCGTGCTCAGACCATTATCTCCTCCTATCATGCCAAACGGGAGAAAAGCCACTATCTATCCGCCTACAAGGAAGAAGAATCCACCTACTGGTTCCCTCTGCTTGCGATACTGGATTCATTGTTAGTGGTACGAGGTACCAAGGTACTGGACATTGGCGCAGCTTACGGTACACTCTTGATGTACAGCGTCCTGTCAGGAGCCAAGGCATACGGTCTGGATATGATTCCGGATTACTGGTCCGAAGAGTTGGAACAGGATTATGGTGTACGATGGAATCTATGCAATATTGAAGCTGAGGAGATCCCGGGAAAAGAACAATTCGATGTTATTCTGTTCACCGAGATTCTTGAACATATGAATTACAATCCCCTTCCAGTCCTGCGTAAAATAAAGGACAGACTCACTCCCGGCGGAAGCCTGCTCATCTCTACGCCGTGGAAACGTCACTTTGCTCCCAATCAGTACGATCCGGATCTTCTGGATATGCCGTACTATCAGCCTGGTGACGGATTCATAGATGCGGAGATTAAATATTATACGATCGATGAAATGTATGCCCTAGCAGAGAACACAGCGTTTCAAGTGAAATCATTCGAAGTATACAACGGACATCTGCTCGCCTGGTTTGTAAACAAATAACGCTTTACTGTATGAAGCCTCTGATTCCAATCAACTCAAAAAACAATTGATTCTCTTTTGGACAAACAAGAGCCCGGCTCTGGGTAGAGCCGGGCTGCTGCTATCAATCTTTCTATTTAACAGACACGGTAATGGTTACGGATTTGGAATTGTACTGCCCTTTAATCCGCGCAGTTCCTTTGGAGACCGCTTCAATCCGTCCGTTTGTCACTTTGGCAACGCTAGATTTACTGGTCGTCCATACCGCGCTGTCACCCACACTTGTCTTGGCTCCAGTATCAAATTCTGCTGTCACCGTAACGGTTTTGACATCTCCCGGCTTCAGATCCAGCCTCTTGTCACTTGCGGTCAATTTGGTCAACTTCGGAACAACGTTGACTTTCACCTTAACTTCTTTGCCCTGGTAGGAGCCCGTAATTGTAGCTGTGCCTTCGGCAACGGCTTTAACGGAAGTTTTCGATACCGTCACAAGAGCGGTGTCCGAAGTACTCCAATTCATCTTGGATGATAGGGAAACCGCCTTACCATTGCTGTAGTAACCTGTGACTTTAATCGATTTGGATTTCTTGATATTAAGCTCGATATTCTCAGGCTCCACCACGATTTTTACAACTTCCTGTTCAACGATGACGGGAATTTTTACCTCTTTATTCAGATACGTTCCCTTCAGCGTTGTCGAACCTTTGGTAAGTCCCTTAAGCGTACCATCCTTGATGACAGCTGCGGAGCCAGTCAGTGACCATTCAACCAAGGACGTCACATCCTTCTCTTCGCCATCCTCAAGCACAGCATTGACCTTCGGAAGTGTATTGCTTCTACCCATAACCAGTTGATATTCTTCTACATCAGACAGCAGAACCAGCACTTTCTCATTAACGGTAACAGGCACTGATGCTACTTCTCTGGACCCAATCTTACCGGTGATTGTTGCTGTACCGGCTTCGATGGCTTTGATTTTGCCATCTTCGGTGGTTACGACCTTCTCATCGCTGGAGGTCCAGGTTACTGCGCTGCTGAAATCCTGTTCCTCATCGTCCAGAAGCGTTCCTGTCACCTTAGGGAAGGATTTGGATTCGTCTTTCAGCACTTCTACCTTCGAATCGGCTACTTCAAACTTCGTAACCGTTGGATACACTTTCACCGTAAATTCTTTACTGATTCCAAGATGACTTACCTTAATGGTGGAGGTTCCTGAAGACCTGGCTGTAATTACGCCTCCGTTAACGGATACGGCAAGCGGATTCGAAGATGTCCATTCACCCGTGACATCAACGGATTGCGAGGCAGCGTTTCTAACCTTTGCCTTAACCGTAATGGAATCATTCATAAACAGGACCGGATTCTTCACAAAATCCGTTTGATCTAGGATCAAAGCCTCGTATGGATTGCGCACATACACATCCAGTTTAGCTGTTGAGCCCAGGTAGCCTACACTGATTGTAGATTTACCCAACGCTACGGGTTTAAGCTTGCCATCTTCTATAGTAGCTACAGAAGTGTTGGAGGATTTCAGTTCTACCTTGTCCGTTACATCCGTACCGGCATCGGTCTCCGATTGTTTAGCGAAAACTTTAAGCTCTACAGGTGCATCGCCAACTAACAGCTCCTGATCCTCACCTGGTACGATAGCAAGCTTTTGGTAAGGTGCAACAACCTTGATCGAATACGAAGCTTTAAGCCCTTTGTATTCCGCAGTAATGGTTACGCTGCCCAGACCTACAAGCGTCAGCTCGCCTTTGCTTACTTTTACTACACTATCATCGGATGTCGTCCACTTTGCTTCCGTGGTTACATCGTTCGTTCCGTCAGCCAACGCTTTAACGGTTAAACCTTCCGTTCCAAGCTTATGCTCTACTTTGTCCGGCTGATCCAGCTTCAGATCATCAATGGCAAATTTGACGTCAACATCTATCGTCTTGATAGCGCCTTTATATTTTGCCGTAATTCTTGCCGTACCTTTCTCCAGTGGAAGAATGAGTCCACCATCAACCTTTACGATCCTTGTGTTGGACGAAGTCCATGTCGATTCATTGGTTACATCCTTCTTCGTAGTTGAACCTTCAATGTTGGCCAATACTCGAAGTTGCTCCGTTGTTTCATTAACGGTTAAGTAAATCTTGCTCTCGTTCGTATCAAATTCAATCGACGTTACGTCCCCGGAGGCGGCGAATACGCTGGTTGGAAAAACCATCGCCAACATCATCACAACGACTAGAAAGATCTTCGTTGTCTTTCTGTTTAAGCTCATTTATTTCTCTCCTTTGTACCTTCTGTCTCGCAGGTATTTTTACCAATCTATCTGTTATATCGACAGTCCCGGTTTAAATCGTTACCTTCCAGAAATAAATTGGGCACAAAGTAGGATATATACCAGTGTCTAAGATTCAGTTCAATTTGATGAGTCTGTAATTGTTCAGCAAATAATGGATGCCGGAATAGATCGTCAAGCCAACAGCAGCAAGCATTAAACATTCATCAACCTGGATCAGGGTTACGAATTGGAACGGATAGTTATCGAGCAATACAGCTGCGATGGCAACAACCTGAAGCACCATTTTTAATTTACCGAGCTTGTCAGCCGATAAGGCAATGCCCTGCTCCGAAGCTACCATCCTGAGCCCCGTAATAACAAATTCCCGCGCGATGATGACAACGGCTATCCACGTCGCAACCATACCGGATTGAACCATCATGATTAAGGCAACCGATATGAGCAGCTTATCTGCGAGCGGGTCCAGCAGCTTCCCCAAATTCGTGATTTGATTGTATTTCCTGGCGATGTAACCATCCAGCTTGTCTGTAGCCGAAGCAAGAATAAATACAGCTAATGCTATGTAACGTCCATCCTCTTGTATAAATCCGAAAAAACGATTATTCTCTGTCAACCATAGTGGGTACTCCGCAAAAAAAAGAATAAATAACGGAATCAACAACATCCTGGCTATCGTTATTTTGTTCGCAAGATTCACCGGCTCATCCCCTTCATCCGCAATTGGATTCTTCCTTCGCGTTTATTCGGTTTCGTAAAAGGTCATATGATCCTTATCCGCCCTGTAATAATCCAGTCTGTCTTGCAAACCGCCTGTATGGAACTCAAACATATGACCATCCGGATCCAGAAAATAAATCGACTTCTTGTCCTTCTCATCCCTTGACCTACCCGGCAGAATCTCCACCTGGAGCGCCTCAAGCCGGAGAAGTGTCGGTTCATAATCATGTTCTTCCATCGAAAAAGCAATATGGGTATACGTTCTATTCGCGGTGCTTCTGTCGACATCTTCTTCATTTAAAGCAATCCACAATCCGTTCAAATCGAAATAGGCAAGCTTCCTTCCCTTAACCAGAAGTTTGGCTTGAAACACATCCCTGTAAAAAGCAATCGAGCGATCCAGATCGGATACGGAGAAACACAGATGGTTAATGACTTGCAGGTTCATGGTTATGCGACCCCATTTCAGATAGAAGATTCTATAATATCCATCCAGTAGATGAAGCGGTTGACGTATCTTCTCGTACTCAGTCTCAATATGCCGATTAAACCAGTAAGCATGATACGGCCTAAGGCCGGCTTTGTTTGTCCTTCGCTAATCTGCGAAACCTGCCACTTGAGGCAATCTGGCCGGATACTGCTTAACCGTCTCTTCCAGAACAATCCCCGTCTTCTCATCCCATATCTCGCTTAATTCAAATGTGCCTTCTTCAAAAAACAAGGGAAACCGACGCTTAAACCAATCCTGCATGGGCAATTTCAATGCCTCTTCCAGGTCCACCCATACCAGCTCCCCTTCGGGAGGATGCTCCAGCAGTTCACCTTCAAAGGAAGTGGCTAAATAATTAAACACCATGTACCGCAGACCTGTATTGGGTTCACACGATTCCTCGAGGCCCTTATAGATGATGTCCTTCACAATCAAACCGGTTTCTTCCCGAACCTCCCGAATCGCTCCGTTCACAATGCTTTCCGGAAAATCCACTTTGCCGCCGGGCGCAATATAACCGGGAAATCCCTTGGCATCTGGTCTATTCATCAGCAGGATTCTGCTTCCGTCTTGTATCATGCACATGGTGTACAACTTCACTTCGGTCTGCAACCTCATCCCTCATTCCTCATTCCTACGGTTCTACGTGGTTATAGTATACAACCGGAAGCTGTTCATTGAAATTCTTCATTCTATATCTTCCAGCAAGAATCCACACGAAATGGGAAATCAAGCACCAAAAAAAACGAGCAGCTTCGCACATCTGCTCGTTCATATGATTTCATGATAGCCACTACCTAATCATTTGCATTCTCGCTCTTGTCACACTGGATGTGAATTGCCGTGCAAGCGCAGTTAATTCATCCCAAGACTCATTTTCGATGAGTGCCGGTTTCATCAGTGATCCGCCGATACCGGCTGCAACGGCGCCGGCCCGGATGTAATCCTCAATATTATCCAGATCGACCCCGCCTGTCGGCATCATTTTAATATGGCCTAACGGTCCGCTAACATCTTTAATAAATTTAGGACCTAGTACGGAAGCAGGGAATATTTTGACAACATCTGCACCCCACTCCTGTGCTTGCAGCATCTCCGTTGGAGTAAAGACGCCCGGAATCGCAATTTTACCGTAGCGCTTGGCTGCCTTGATGGTCCCTTCGTTTAAGGTTGGAGCAAAAATGAATTCGGCTCCGGCCTGAATCGCCGATCCCGCTGCTTCTGCGTCCAATACGGTTCCGGCTCCTATTACAGCCTGATCCCCATATTTCTTCTTGGCATCTCGTATAACTTGCAAAACATTTGGAGAGTCCATCGTCATTTCAATTCCGGTAACCCCGCCTTCTACAAGCGAGGAAATAACATGCATTACTTTATCCTCGTCCACACGCCGTACAACCGCAATTATGCCGGAATGTAAAAGCTTCTTGAGTTGATCCTGTCCCATCCTGTCACTCCCTATCTCAAAATATCACGCTGATTCATGCTGAAGCTTTCAATAGAGGCACGGTCCGGAAGCCCTTCCACATCACCTTTTACCGTTACTACCATGGCGCCAATAATGGCCCCAAGCTCAACCGCTTCCTTAAGAGGCTTCTGCTCAAGCAGGCCGACCAACAAGCCCGCAGCAAAACCGTCACCTGCACCGACCGGGTCCGTCACCCGTTCTACCTTGTGGCTCGGGCAGAATCCCGCTCCCTCATCCACTGATTCGTAATAAGTGCCGGAGCTTCCATTCTTGATGACCATCTTGGACACTCCTGCTTGTAAAAAATAGTCGGCGATTTGCTTATAATCACTTGTTCCAATTAAAAACTCCGCTTCATCTACACCCGGCATGAAAATATCAGCCTGTCTGGCAATATCCAGCACGATTTCCTTCGCATTCGGTACATGCTTCATTAATTTAAAGCGAAGATTCGGATCGAATGAGAGTTGGATTCCGTTCTCTTTAGCCATACGAATCGCTTCAAAAACGATATCCAGACAGCTTTCGCTCAGAAATGGAGTGATCCCCGTCAGGTGGATCATTTTTGCCTGCCTTACGTAATTCCAATCGATATCCTCTTTCTTCATGCGGCTGGCAGCAGATCCGCTGCGATAATAGTAGACCTGCGTGGAGCCTTCACGAATCTTTTCTTTGATGTAAAGTCCGGTTGGATAGTGACGATCATATCGAACGCATGAGGTATCCACGCCTTCACCGCGTATCGAAGATACCAGATATTTTCCAAGCTCGTCATCCCCTACCTGACTTATCCATCCGGCAGATCTCCCTAATCTGGCTACTCCAATAGCTACGTTGGACTCAGCTCCTCCATGGCGCTTGTTAAACTGAGAAGCATATCTTAAAGGGCCATCGACGGCTGCCTCAAATACGACCATGGTTTCACCAATAGTTACAAGTTCAGGATACACAATATAGACCTCCACTCCAGGTGATCATTTTTTTCTTTTTTTTCTTATGCTGCGTTCACCTTTTTATTTTTCTTCAGCTTGCCCCATACGAGAGGCAGAATGAGCGACAAGACGGCAATAATAATAAATCCGAGTGCAATGGGTCTTTCAAGAAAGATACTGTAACTGCCTTCTGACATAACAAGCGAACGTCTGAATTCGCTTTCCGCCATAGGCCCCAGAATCAAGGCCAACACGATTGGCGATGCAGGAAAGCCGTACTTTTTCATAAAATATCCGATAACACCGGCAACAAGCATCGTAAACACGTCAAAAATATTGTTACTGATCGCATAAGCGCCGATTGTGGAAAGAATCAAAATTAAAGGTGCAAGCATTTTCTTCGGAACCAATAGAATTTTGACAAATAACCGGATACCGCTAATCCCAAATATCACCATAAGAATATTCGCAATAATCATTCCGGCAAATAACGTATACACCAACTCACCACTGGTGGCAAATAACTGTGGCCCTGGCTGGATACCTTGAACTACAAGTGCTCCAAGCAGAATTGCCGCAACCGCATCCCCCGGAATTCCCAGTGTCAATAAAGGAATCATGGCACCACCCGTAACACCATTGTTAGCGGCCTCAGCTGAGACAATCCCTTTAGGATTTCCCTTACCATAAGTCTCTTTCTCTTCTTTTTTCAAAAAACGCTTTCCTTCATTATAAGAAACAAATGCGGCGATATCGGCCCCTGCGCCAGGTATAATCCCGATTATTGTTCCAATAAACCCGGATCGAATCATCGAGAACCAAAGCCTTTTCAATTCATTCCATTTAGGAAGGACATAATTGGCAATAATCTTCTTGATCTTGTCTCCCCCGCCAATCTCACCTTCCATAATGACCAAAGCTTCGGAAACGGCAAAAAGTCCAATCATAACGGGAATAAAGGAGAATCCGTTTAACAGAGAAAGCTGGTCGTACGTGAAACGAGGATAACTCGTCATCGGATCCATCCCAATCGTAGAAATCAGGATACCAAACACCCCTGCGATCAACCCTTTTAGAACAGAACCTCCCGATACACTGGAAATAATGCTGAGTCCAAACAAGGCAAGCCCAAACATTTCAGGAGCACTGAAATTTAATGCTACGCCGGCAAGTTGAGGAGCTATCAGAATCAGCATGAGAACACTAATTAACCCACCCACACCTGAAGCAATGGCTGCATACCCCAGAGCCTTACCTGCTTTACCTTGTTTCGTCATGGCATGTCCATCAAGCGCGGTCGCGGCTGACGCCGGCGTGCCAGGTGTATTCAATAGAATAGCTGCAATGGAGCCCCCATAAATGGAGCCGAAGTATACTCCGATCAACAGTAGAACCCCGGTTACAGCATCCATCCCAAATGTGACCGGAAGAAACAACGCAACCCCCATTGTGGCCGTAAGTCCTGGAAGGGCGCCGATGATGATTCCGATAATAACTCCACCAATTAATAGAAGAATCACTTCCGGCTGAAAGACATTCCCCAATCCTTGAAGCAGTAAATCCATACACCAAGCCCTCCTTTAATACAAAATACCGTGCGGAATCGGAACGCTCAGCAAGAATTCAAACACGTAGCTAATTCCGGCGCTGATCAGAACGGACGCCACAATCAATGTTGTCCACTTCCGGATGCCCATCAATATCATCCAAGCCAATGTGACTAAAGCTGATGAAACCGTGAACCCCAACCACTGCACGAACAGGACATAAACCATCATGACGATGATTCCGGTTACAAACAATAAAACCGCTGGCTTCCCTGAAACAGCATAAACCGCTCCATCTTGTTTCTCTTTCCGGCCTATGAGCAGAATCGATAATACACCTAATGCGCTGGCAGCTATTTTGGGAAAATAGTCGGGTCCAGGTCCCAGACCGTTGGATGATGGAAACGCATTTGCTGTTAACCATGCATACACAGACAAGATCAATAGCCCAAATCCAATCACTCGGTTGGCCATGGTCATGGCTGCACCTCCTCTTGTGATAGAAGGGGCTAGTCATCACTAGCCTCTTCTATCCAATTCATTTGTTGAAGGTTAATTCAATTTCAAAGACGGAATCAAATTTGCAAATAACTGATCTTGTTCTTCCAGCAGTTTCGTGAATCCTTCTCCATTCTCGTAACGGTAACCCAGGTTCATCTTTTTGATCTGCTCTTTAAATTCGTCGCTTTGAGCTGTCTTGCCGAATGACTCCTCAAGAATTTTCACAACATCGTCCGGCGTATCCTTAGGAACAGCCAGTCCACGCCATGTGCCGATCGAAAGATCAATTCCGCTTTCTTTTAGTGTAGGAACATCCGGTAGAGATTCGACACGTTCTTCAGCCATCACACCCAATACTTTAAGCTCACCTGCTTGTACTTGTGTAACAACTTCTGCAGGGCTTACAGAAACTGCATCCACATGTCCTCCCAGCAGGGCCGTTACTGCAGGAGCAGCTCCTTCAAATGGGATGTGATTAAATTGGGCACCCGTTTCTTTCTCAAAAGCAGCGGCGGCCAGATGCCAGATCGCACCCGTTCCAGAGTTCCCAACCTTTAATTTTTTTTCTTTTGTAGCTGTGATAAATTCTTCTAACGTATTCCATGGTGCATCTGCTTTTACTGTGATAGCACCTGAGTCTTCATTTAATAGCGCAATCGGTTTGAAATCCGTATGAGAAAATTGAGCCAAACCGGAGTGCGGTAATGTAAGCAATTCAACGGTTACCATGGATACCTTATAGCCATCTGCTTTTGCCTTGGCACCGTTCTGCATACCAACCGCTCCACCGCCACCTTCCATATTCACAACGGCAATGGACTGACCCAGGTCATTCTTAGCCATATCTGCAAAGGAACGAGCCACGGTATCCGTTCCTCCTCCTGCGGCATAAGGTACAATGAGTTCTACAGGTTTACTCGGAAAGTTGCTGCCCTTGCCGGTTTCACTCGAGCCAGACTTTGCTGAATCATTCCCGCCGCATGCGGTTAAAACAACGAACATCGCCAGTAAAATCAAACTAAATTTGTACTTTTTCATAAGAACTCCCCTTTTATTGTTTTTATGATTTAGTTGGATTGAAACCCATTTTTCTCGAAATCGCCTGGGCTGTTTCTTTAGTCCACGGAATGTATTCACGTAGAATATCATCCGACATTCTGGTGATGGGACCCGTAATGCTGATGGCATAACGGGATTTTTGTGTGTGGTCGAAGATAGGTGCCGCAACACAGCGTATCCCTCTCTCATGCTCTTCATTATCGTACGCAAATGCGTTGGCCCGAATGGTTTGGAACTCTTGCTTTAGATCTTCCAGTGTGGTCAAGGTATACTCGGTAAATGGCTGCATCATAACTCCTGCAAGAAGCTGATCCACCTCATCCTCCGGTAAATAAGCCAAAATCGCTTTACCAACCCCTGTGCAATACAATGGGCCTCTGCGACCAATTTGTGAGTAAATCCGGATAGTTGAAGCGTTTTCAACCTTATCGATGTATAACACTTCATTCCCGTCAAGCATGACAAGGTGGACGATTTCGCCCGTATCTCTACTTAATTTTTCGATCAATGGTCTGGCGATATCCACAATCTTTAGATTCTCGGTAACGACCTCAGCCATTTCAATAAACTTCAATCCCAGGCTGTAGATGCTATCCTTTCCCGTCTTCTGAACATAATCCTGCTCTTCAAGCGAAGCTAACAACCGATGTGCCGTACTCTTTGCTACGTCCAGCTTTTGGGCGATTTCTGTAACACCTAAACCTCCGGGATTCAATTTCAGAAACTCCAGTATATCCAGCGCCCTAGTTACTGACTGAATCAATTCATGGCCCCCTTTTTATCTCGTTCCTTAATACGGAACATCATTCCTTAATGTGGTTTTGTTTAATTATAAGAATAAACTGAAAGCGCTGTCAATAGTTTTGATCTAAAAAACCTTGTTCTATTATGCTACAAAAGCCTTCGACTTCGTGTATCAACCAACCGCTGCGTGTTGGATTCTCGCTCTCTTTTCCAAAGAAAAGGTTTCCAGAAATTTCACAATATAGAAAAAGACCATAGCATCTTCTGCTTTGGTCTTTTTGAAGAGATAAGAAAGTATAAACTTTAGAGGCTTACCTCCTGATCTCGCAAGAAAAAACTTCCGCTTTACGCGGCCATTCTCATCTCTGGCTGATATCCGCTATACAGCATATAACCCGCGCTCGATGATTGGCCCCCCTGAACCTGCAACGGCTCCATGCTGCCAATGGCCGAAACTTCACTGTTATTCCACTGGATCAGTCTTACGACAGCTTCAATATCACCTGATTGATATGCCTCGGCCAATGCCTGTAGATTCAAGCTGGTCTCTTCCTCTTCCGGCATGGTTAATCCGTGTTCCTCTTCTTCTATGTCCAAGGATTGCAGCACTTTATGTGCACGATGAAGAGCCGCTTTCACTGCCCCATCCGTCGTTTGCAGCATGTTTGCCGTTTCCGAAACGGAATATTCATACACATCACGAAGCACCACCACCGTTCGCTGCAGTGGGGACAAATGCTCCATCAGCCATTGAAAAGCGAACTCGATGTTCAGTTTGCTGTCCTCATTCGATGGTTCTTCTCTCGGTAAAATATGCTCCAGCTTCTCATCAAGAATTCGTCTGTAAGTCAGATCCCGGCGTATCCGGTCAATCCATGTATTCTTGGCAATCCGGAGCAGCAGGGCCTCAGGATTGACATGGTTCCGCTGCTTCAAATGCTCGAGTGCTTTGATCCATGTGTCCTGCACCAGATCATCCGTATCCCATGAGGAGTTTGTGAGGGACAGACAGTACCTGTGCAGCATCGCGTTCAGCTCCGCCAAGTCCTGATCCCCCGGCGAGGTGACACTCGGTCGATAGATCGTCATCAGAAGCCAACTCCCTTCCTTCTCTCGGTAAGATATCTTATATGTAAACGAATGAGGTCTGCCTTTCGTTACTCTCATATCCATCATTTATTTCTTGCTTCCTCCGTATCTTTTGCAGCTGCCTCTTCGTTTACTTGCTGAATCAAGAAAACCTAACGAATATGGAGGATGGAAACCATGAATATTGTTCCTTATGTTGTTGAGCAGACCAATCGGGGCGAACGATCCTACGATATTTATTCCAGATTGCTGAAGGATCGGATTGTGTTTGTCGGTGCAGCCATTGATGATGCAATCGCTAACAGCATTATTGCACAATTGCTGTTCCTGGCAGCTGAAGATCCGGAGAAGGATATCCATATGTATATCAACAGTCCAGGCGGCTCCGTGTCCGCGGGCTTTGGCATCTACGATACCATGCAGATTATTAAACCTCAAGTGAGCACCATCTGTACGGGATTTGCCGCTTCTTACGGTGCAATCCTTCTGCTGGCTGGAGCCACAGGCAAGCGACTCGCACTGCCTAACAGCGAGATTATGATCCATCAGCCGCATGGTGGCGTGCAAGGGCAGGCAACCGATATTGCCATTACGGCCAAACGCATCATAAAAACCCGCGAGAAGCTGGCACATATTATATCGGAGCGAACAGGTCAGTCCGTGGAGCGTGTCGAAATGGATATGGAGCGGGATTACTTTATGTCCGCACAAGAAGCGAAGGATTACGGGATCATCGATGATATCGTCACCAACCTGTGACGATGGAACGAAAGGCATGAACAGGTTCTGCGAAGCACCCGTTATATATTCTATTCACAAGGAGTGAAATCAGGTATGCTGAAAAGTTTGCTGAATCAACAAGTGACCCTTTATTTTACGGATGGAAGTTATGTGCGGAGCGGCACGCTTGAAGAGGTGGGAGAACAGTTCATCCGATACAAGGATGAATATGACATGCTGTATGTACCGTTAACTGCCATCCGCTACGTATCGGTGAATACGAAGGAAAGAGACAAACCACGAGTTGGATTTACGCCATCTTCCTGATGGGAATACAAGAACCGCATGGGCTTCTTCACGCTCATGCGGTTCTGTTCGTATGGCTGTTTATTTTATCAATTATGAATGACAACACTCGCTGCATACAGACATCATTCTTCTCCCTCTTATGGAAACCGATAAATTGCAGGGCATGTATGACGGAATAGAAATCAATCAGCTCCCGCAACTCCTGATCCGCTCCCCACTGCCTGCACAGCTCCTCCACATAAGGCATACCCTGATCTCCAATGTCAGAGACAACCGCTGTTTGCGTGAGAGCAATCATGTACAGCGGATCTCCGTAACATACCCAATCGAAATCCACGATGCCCTGCAGCTTGCCCTCATGTACGATCACGTTCTTAATCGTGAGATCATCCAGAAAACAGACCGGCTCCACCTGGTTGAGATAAGGCTCGTAATGCTGTTTTATTACCTGGAGTTGGTTAACGGCCTCTGATGACACATCATCGGTTATATTCCCCAAATGACTCTCAAGATTGCGCTCAATGATCTGTGCCCATGATGAAAATGGACCCTGCTCACCGATGGGAACCCATCCAAATCCCTTGCCCTTGGGAAGCTCGGCTACCTTGCGCTCATATGAAATGATTTGGCCTGCGAGAACGGCCAATTGTTCATGTGTCATTCCCTCCAGCTCATAGCGCAGATCCTGACCGGGAAAGCGTTCCAGTATCATATAGGCGTACGGCACCTTCTCAAGAGAGACATCATGATGAATGACTTTCGGTACCGGTAAGCCCAAAGAGGAGAGAATCTCCATATTCTTCGCTGTAAACTCCAGAATTCCGGGCTTGTGATTGGTTCTAAGCATAATTTGTTCGTGTGGAAAAGTCACGCTGTACACCTGGTTGGTGTGACCGAATGACATGAGTTTCATTCTTAACGGTCGGCGGCCATAAAGGTTCGCCATAAGCTCTTCCAAATTCATCTCAAACACCTGCCTCGATGGGTTACTTGTTCGCTTCCCGAATCCGTCCCAGTTGTCTGATGTGAAGAGTTTCATGGATTGCGATAAAATGGGCCCACTGATTCGCGTTCATCTCGAAACCGAAGGGATGCGGGTAACGCAGGTCATTGGTATTCCGCTCGGCCAGTCTCGCAATGATCTCCTTCGTTGTGTCCCGGACCTGATTCAGCTTATCCATCGCTTCTTCATAGGACAATGTACCGCTAGGCACGGCTGCTTTAGGCGCTTCTATCTTTTTGCCGATGATGCCGCTGTTTTGCAGCACTTCGCTTACATCCGTCAGCTTCTCATCCCATGGCTCCGAGGGCAGGGCAGGCTCCTTCTCCAGCATCTGCCGAAGCTGATACTGAATCATTCCTTCAAGCTTGCCCAAATGCTCCACCACCTCGGTTACGCTCCAACCGTCCGGAACTTCACGCAGCTCCTTCTCATCCGCTCCGAAAGACCCCAGCACCATCATTAATTTCTGCCGAACCTGATCCATAAAAGGTACAATATCCTGAAAATTCACTATCAATATCTCCTCCAACTCATTCACTATCCCTCTATATAAACACAGAGCGCTGCCGCTGCATCACTTGTCCCGAGAATATTCCAAGAAGCACCGAATACAGCTAAACAAGTGAAGGAATTTATGAATGATCGCTTCATCATGTAGCAGGTATGTACTATATAAGGATTTTAAAGATCCACATAATGTTCAACAACAGGGAACGGATCGTAGAAGTGATGCAGGAGATTTTTCCATTCCTGATATTCAGCCGATCCTCTGAAACCTGTCGTATGGTCCTCCAGCGTCTCCCATTTTACCAATAGAATATACTTATGATCATCTTCCAGACACCGTTTCAAGTCATGATGGACATAACCCTTCATCTTAGAGATGATCCCTGACGCCAACTCGAAATTACGTTCAAAATCATCCGTTAGCCCTGTTCTCACCTGCAGTATCGCTACTTCAAGTATCATAGAATTCCTCCTTGGTCATAGTGGGTTAGCTGGTTTCTAGTTGCCTTATCCCTGATATTCGAAATCAGCAGAAGCTTGAAACGCAAATACCCCATTCTCGTCAGCTTCCAAACGATATACCTTATGAACTGCGTTCAGGTTCAGCCTTCCATAGATATGCGGGAACAACTGATGCAGTCCATACAAGTCCTCGTATACAATCTCCGCATCCACATCATCTTCTTGAATGCCCAGAACGAATAGACCCGCTGTTCCCTTATAGAGCGTGTTGGCTACTCCGCTGACTTGCTCCTCTGTTGAGCAATGAATAAATTGATCTGTATGTAAACTGTGCGGCTCGTATACTCCTTGCTGCTGTGCTTCCGTCCATGCTTCCATCGAAATAATATGATAGATCACTCCATCCAGTCCCCCTGTCCATATTTTCGTATATCTTGACACATCATCATTCACGATGTTTCCTTCGCTATATATTCATCCTGCTCAACATCCTGGATGGTTACCATATGGAAGCATTCGCCTAATGAGGATGCCAGCCGCTCGTTAATGAACACCGCGCATGCTTGCTCATCAATGCCGAGACCACGCTGTACTTTTTTCGCCTTCATACCCTCTAGCAGATTAGTCTGATCGCCCCACTCCGTATAATGAACGCTGATCAATACATCGGAGAGCAGGCCTACGCCCTGTTTAAACAGCATTACGCTCTGCTCATTATCAAGTGGGGAAATGAGGCAAATCTCGGGAAGAATTAAGGCGCCTGCCGAATTCCCTGCAATCGGAACCCCGTTTTTATAACGGTCGATCAACAGGTCTTTGAAGGCACCCGTCGCATAGTAGTGATGGTATTTTTCCGTATTTCCCCCACCGATAAAAATTCCCGTGGCGCGAGAAAGGACCTGCTCCGCGTGCTCCATATCCAAATGCCCTTCCGCATCAGGAACGATCACTTGTACATCGTGAGCACCCGACTCCCTCCACATCTGATGAAACAGCGGAACATATTCCTCCCAGCCCGGTCTGTTCATGATGCATAAGGCAATCGTGGCGTCGGAACCTCCCGCTTGCTCTATGAACTGTCTGTTCGCCTCTGCTTGGAAGGAGTTCCCTCCGAGCAGATATACATATCGTTCTCTCATCATAACACCCCTCTCTATTCCTTTTTCTGTGCTCGCTTGTAAACATAGTACAGCAGCACCGAGATAAAATAAATCGGTAGGATGATGATGCCTAACACAGCACTCCATAATACTATGGGAAGCAGATCGCGGTTAGTTATACTATCGTAATTCATATAACCGTACACAATCCAAACCAGCCATACCATCGTGACGGCATATCCTATTTTATAAGGTAATCTCACAGCATTCACATCCTAGAAGTTGATTGGGACATTAGAATTTCGAGTGCAACAAATCGGAAAAGGCATGCTGGTTATATTCCAGCCACTCTCTTCTCTTCAAAAGCTGCTTCAACATCAACCGAAAATAAGGGGCGATGCTCCGGCCGGCATAATGTTGTCCAATATAGATGCTTAATAGTGATACGTAATATATCTGCATAACATACGGAATCCACTGAATCTCCGCAGGGGTTAATGTCATATATTTTCGATATTCATCCAAAAACAGCTCTATCTTCTCAAAAGTTTGGTCTTCAAATTGAAGGAGATGATTTAAACAGATCGTTAGTTCCCAAATACGAATATCGTTAGCGGCAAAATCAAAATCCAATACCCCGCTGATCTTCCTGAATTGAGGCTCGATCAAGAGATTAAAGATGAGAATATCATGGTGGACAATTTGTTTAGGCAGAAGATTGAGTTCAGGCGCGTGCCTGTAAATATTCTGGTAATACGCCTGGATAATAGCAATCTGATCGGCATCAATTGCAAAGGGAGGACTGGACAGAAATTCATGGATGCTCTTCTGATACGACAGCGGATGAAGGCTGTAAGGATCATGAAATGCGATAGTAGGACGAACCGAATCAACGGGTACCGATGAGAATTGCTGAAGGGCATACGAAATTTCTCCAACCGTCTGTCCATAACTAAGCACATCCGAATTTCTTAATAAATCTGGAACCTCACCCTCAATAAACCGGGTTATGGAGCCTAAAGAACCATCCGACAGAATAACATACTTCGAGCCATCCTTGCTCGAGAGGAACCCTGGAACACCAAACGATAAAGAGCAATGTTCCAAATAAGCTGTTAATTCCACCTCAAACTGTAATCTTTCTTCATTTTTAGTATGACGATTATATATTCTTGCAACATATTTGCTTTGGTTCAGTACAACAATTCTGGAGTCATTCGTCATGCCAAATGGCACATTGCCCATAGAATGCACAGGCTCATTAAAATAATGCTGCAGCAGCTCTTGAAATAAGTGCTCCATTGTCTACACCTCTTTATTGTCCAGAACATGGCCTTTAGGATCAATCTCATAAACCCCGTCTTCATTCATGGCTTCACTCTGCAATAATCCTGGTATGCCTGATTGTTATCCGACACATGGCCTTACTTCGTTCCTCCCATTCCCATGCTCAAGATATTATAGGTTTATCTACCCGAGAGGTCTTGTTGTCTTATGGCATAAGCCAGCTTATACAGGTCCGCAATATCCTGCCTGCCCGTTTCTTCAAATCTTTGAACCGCCACATCCAATTCGACCGCCTCCACAGCGATCACCTGCTCGCCGTCTTCAGGATTCAGCGGTTCCCCGACGATGCATACATCCCCGTAGCCAACCAATCTGACAAAGCGCGGGTGAGGGATATGCGGACGGTACGGGGTCTTGCAACTGGATTCACAACGAAACTGGCCGAAGACTCGGTACGACTCCAGTTCTGCACCAAGCTCCTCCCTCACCTCCCGTCGCAGCGCGTCCAAATATCGCTCCCCGGGCTCCAGCGTACCTCCTGGAAGCTCCCAGCTTCCATCCGCCACTTGAAAGACAACGCAGCGATTTCCGGTAAACGGAATAATCGTGACATTGCTCACCTTCGACTCATCAATATCTTCGTCTAAATCAAACCTGGCCTTCACAACACCCCAATGGATATCATTCGATAACGCCCGATAGGAGCTTAAATCCGTATTTATTCTCATGCGCTGTTCCCTTTCGCTCTATGCTAAAATTCATGCTTGCTTTACTCCACGTTATACTCGCGAACCATGAGCACTTGCTCCATTCCAGCGTTAAATCCAAGCTCCGTCAAAACTTCCACCAGTTCCTTATGGGAGGCCCGGATATTGAACGCGGATCGCTTGCAGGCATGTCCAGGCTGCATGATCTCAAGCACTGCCCTCTTAAGGACCCCTTTTGCGTCAGGATGTCCGGGAGCTGCCTCACAGCGAAATAGTGTGATTGCAGTCAAACTTCCGGCAGCGTCAAACACTCGCTTAAACAATCCGTAACCCGCGAGCTTTTCTTCCTTATATACAAAAACACACTCACCATCCCTAATATTGGAGGCGTCTGTCTGCCAGACTTCGCCGGGCAGATAGAAGGCGGCGGAGGCGACCTCAGCGGCCTGGCCTCTGACCAAAGTATATGTTGAAGCTGCATTCTGAACATTAAGCTCCTCAAGCGACTGCTCATTCGACATGATAAGCAGCCGGTCAATGATTACATATCCGACACTTTGATAGAGTCGGATCGCTGCTGTATTCGTGCTGATAGCCTCTAGATAGGCACGATGTATGCCTTGCTTCTCGTAAAGCTCCGAGTTTTTCTCCATCATGGATTTGCCGAGCCCTTTGCCCCGAAAATCCGGAGCGATGGCGGTACCGCTGTTACGTGCAAGCTTAACGCCATCATACTCCCGGAAGCTGTTCATGACGATGCCTGCCGCAGCCCCATCCACATAACAAGCGAGAGATTCCTCCAAACTTAAGCCATCATTTCCGATTCGAGCAATGAAACGCTCCAGCGGCATCGAGGCATTCACGATGTATCCTTCAAACGATTGGTTCCATAGCTCCGAGGCATCCCGAATCGGAAGCTCGCTAAGGGGTTTATAGGTAATCATGGTTTATTTCCTCCTGCTCCATAGGCATGGATAATGCGAAACGGTTCAGACGCAAAATTTCATTCCATTTAAAAACATGCAGGAAGAGCACCTGAGCTGTAACTCAATAGTGTCCCCCTGCATGCGTTGTCACTGCTTATTTACGATTTAAAGAGCTGCATCGTCTACGCTGTCAAGCCACGCATTAATGCTGCCAATGACGGAAGTGACGCAGCCATCCTCGAACGGCGAGATCAAGCCGGCTACCTTCACCAATTCGACGAAGGACTTGCTTCCGCCTTGACGGCAGAGGTGCAGATAATCTGCCCATGCGGCCGATCGATCTTCGTGCATCTTCTTCCAGAATTGGAAAGCGCAGATTTGAGCCAGAGTGTAATCGATATAATAAAACGGCGAACTAAAAATATGACCCTGTTTATGCCAGAAACCGCCTTGCTCCAGGTACGTGTTGTCATCGTAGTTCCGGTGCGGCAAATACTTCCGCTCAATCTCACGCCATGCCTGTTTCCGCTCAGCCGGCGTTGCATCCGGATTCTCATAAACGAAATGCTGGAATTCATCAACCGTTACTCCGTAAGGAATGAAGATCAGCCCGCTTGCGAGATGGTCGAAACGGTATTTGTCCGCTTCATCTTCGAAGAAACGGTCCATCCAAGGCCATGTGAAGAACTCCATGCTCATGGAATGAATTTCGCATGCTTCATACGTTGGGAATCCATACTCCGGAACCTCGAAACCTCTGCTCTCGTATACTTGGAAGGCATGACCAGCTTCGTGTGTCAACACATCAATATCACCGGACGTACCGTTGAAGTTGGAGAAAATAAAAGGTGCGCCGTACTCGCTGATATAGGTACAGTAACCGCCGCCCTGCTTGCCTTTTTTGGCTACCAGATCCATCAGACCGTTCTCCTGCATGAAGGTGAAGAACTCATGGGTTTCCGGTGACAACTCCTCATACATCTTCGCTCCGTTGCTCACGATCCAGTCTGGATCACCCTTCGGTGTTGCGTTCCCCGATTTGAATGCAAAGTTCTCATCATAATACAGCAACTGGTCCACATCGATACGATTCTGCTGACGTTCCTTCAGCTTGGATGCAACCGGAACGATATGCTCCAGCACCTGGCTGCGGAAATTAGCAACCATCTCTGCGTTGTAATCCGTGCGTGCCATGCGCGCATAACCAAGCTCAACATAATTGTTGAAACCCAGCTTCTTGGCCATCTTGGTTCTCACTTTTACCAGATCATCATAAATGCGGTCGAAAGTTGCTTCATTCTCGGCCATAAAGCCGCTGGAAGCCTCCATGGCGCGTTTGCGCATATCGCGGTCCTTGGATTGCTGGAAAGGCGTCAATTGCGGTAGCGTACGCTCCTCGCCTTCAAATTGGATTTTGGCAGAAGCGATCAGCTTCGAGTATTCGGTGGTCAGTTTATTCTCCTGCTGCAAATCCTCAAT
The DNA here is from genome assembly GCF_003184205.1 of Paenibacillus sp. Cedars. Taxonomy (NCBI): domain Bacteria; kingdom Bacillati; phylum Bacillota; class Bacilli; order Caryophanales; family Paenibacillaceae; genus Paenibacillus; species Paenibacillus sp. Cedars. The sequence goes on along the minus strand of NZ_CP020866.1, from coordinate 1,545,272 downwards.
AATCTCGGGACTGAAGGTTTTGAGTGATAGCTCTGCAAGCTGGAACAGCTGCCGGCCCCATTTATCCTCAAGCTCGGTTCTGAATTTCGAATCCACGAGAGCGCGGTAATAATCCGTTATGTATTCCTGAATCACCGGTCCGTTCTCGTCAAAGAAATCCTGTTCAGCCTTATAGAACTCATCGTTTGTATCAATCGAGTGACGAATACTCACAAGCTGACCGAGTGTATCCATCTCACTGCGGAGTTTATTGATGCGGGTCATCGCCTGATCCTGCTCTTCATACGTCCTTGCTGAAGTAAAGGCGTTGAGTTGTTCTTTAAACTTTTGCTCAAAAGCTTTTACATCGGGACGTTCATAGCGATATTCGCTGAATTTCATAGGATACACCTGTCCTTTCAATGATAAAAAATGCATCGTGGCGTCAGATGGAATGATTTCATAACACCAAACTCTATGTAAATTCTATATGCGAATCTCAATATCCTTCACAAGCTTTCGAATTTCTGTTCGATTGCGACGTCACGTTATCATCTTAAGACCGATGACTGAAGCCAGAATTAAACTAATGAAGAATACGCGCCGCCATTCCTTCGGTTCTCCAAATGCGAACATCCCCAGCAGTGTGCTTCCTGCCGTTCCCATTCCTGTCCAGATGGCGTAGGCGGTTCCCATGGAGATAAAATTCATCGCATACGTCAGCAGCAAGAAACTCGATCCAAGCGAACAGGTCAGAAACAAATAGGAGCCGAAGCTGCGAAACAAGGCCACACGTCTCAATGCAATGACACCCAGCACTTCGCACAACCCCGCGGCGATCAGAGCGATCCATTCCATCACAAACCACTCTCCTTCGCCTGACTATCCGTTTCCTTCGTAACGAGTTTAAGCCCGAGCACACCCGCAGCCAACATGCCAATCAGCAGAAGTTTGACCGGGTTTGCCTGCTCTCCAAAAACCAGAATCTCCACCAGCACCGTTCCGGCCGTCCCAAGACCCGTGAATATAACGTACACCGTGCCAATGGGCAGCTTCGCCGCAGAATCCAAAAAAACTTTAAAGCTGAATAAAATCGAGACAATGGTAATGAGCCACTGCCACCAGACATCGGAATGCTTCAAGCCGGATACCCATACCACTTCCAGCGCCCCCGCCAACAATAAAAGCCACCATTCCTTCTTCATCCTGCAACCACTTCCTTTCTGCTCTTATAATCGTGAACCTTATTGATTCGCAGTTGTGATTGTAATCTAAAATCGACATACCGTATAATGATAATTAATAATGTTGTCATCATTATTAGTGATGTCCGAAGGATGGAGAGGCGGCAGCTGTATGGAGCTTACGGATTTGAAGGTTTTTCTAAGGATTGCCGAGGAGGGGAACATCACCCGTGCTGCTGAGCAGCTCGGATATGTGCAGTCCAATGTGACGGCCCGGATCAAAAAGCTTGAGAATGAACTGGGTGTCCCCTTGTTCAACCGGCACTCCAACGGCGTGACGTTGACCGAGAAGGGGGCCACGCTCAGGGATTATGCGTGCTCCATTCTCAATTTGTCGGAGGAAGCCATTCGATCGGTACAGGAAACACCGTATCCCAGCGGCTGCTTAACCATTGGCGTTGTGGATACGGTTCATTGCGGGTACTTCATACAATCCTTGTCGGACTATCAAAATATGTACCCGGACGTCTCGCTTTCGTTATTGACGGGAAGCTCAGCCGAGCTAATCTCTCAAGTGCTGAACTACCAGCTGGACGGGGCCTTTGTAACAGGAAGTCTGCCGCCGAAAGTCGTTGCCGAATATGTGGATCAGGACGAGGTCAAGCTGTTAACGAAATCGAAGGAGCAGCCATTTCCCGATCTTGCCACAACAAAATGGGCCGTCGCCCCGTTGGGATGTCCGTTTCGAAGCACCCTTGAAAAATGGCTGTTAAGTGAAGGCATTCCGCTTACCAGGATGATCGAAGTGTCGTCGCTCGAAACTCAGCTCGGTATCGTGCGTTCAGGTCTTGCCGCTACATTGCTGCCAAGCTCCGTACTGAGCGGAGAATGTGCGAATATGGGCAGCTATTCCATACCGGAGGCCTATCGTCATAGCACAACAAGCCTGATTCGGCGGAACGACCGGTTCAGGAACAAGGCTTTTTCCGCTTTTGCCGAGCTGGTCAAGGTCAATTTTGAAATAAAGGAGCATTTATAACCGAATAATGGAGTAAACCAGAATATCCTCATAGCGCCCCTTCACCTTGAGATAATGGCGGAGCCTCCCTTCCAGCTTCATCCCGGTCTTCTCCATCACCCTATAGGAACCTGTATTATCCGGGTGGCATTTGGCCTCAATACGAACCAGCTGCAATTGGTCAAACCCGAATGTAATGACCCGCTCGATCACTTCCGTCATGATGCCCTGGTTCCAGAATTGATTGGACAATACATACCCAAGCTCCGCCTTGCGATGATCATTATCCCATTCAATGAAACTGCAGGTTCCGATGATAACGCCGGTCCCCTTGTGTTCAATCCCCCACGGCCCGACCTTCTGCAAGGTATATCGCTGCTGCACAAACTCCAAGAACCGCTGAGTGTCATCTGTCGATTGATGCGTATTCCATAAGGTATGTCTGGATACCTCAGGCACGGAGCAGTATCTGTAAATATCCATCAGGTCCCTTTGGGTGATGGGTCTTAACAAGGTTCTTGCCGTCTCCAGAATAGGGAATGGATCAAAAACATCTTCAATCTTTTTCATAAGCCCACCTCCAGATCAATAGATTTCTTCTGCTATATAGACTGAACTTAAGAACTACAAATCATCTTTACAAAGCGTCCTGAATTGGGTAATAGAAGAAACATTAACCATTAGGACGTGATCAGGATGAAGACAAAATCAAACCAAGTCAAAACGTTGGAAACGGCTCTTCGAGAGACCTCGGACAAACGAATGTACGAACGCTATCTTGCTGTCCTTCATCATCTAGAAGGCCATACGAACCGAGAAATTGCAAAGATGATTAAGCGCACGGAGAAAACCGTCAGTGGCTATATTCGCAGTTACCATGAAGGCGGTATCGATGCGCTGGCGCTTGGCCACTCCCCCGGAAAACCGCATAGATTAAGTGATGAACAGGAACAAATATTAGCTGAAACCATCGCCACCAAGCGACCCGTTGACGTTGGCATCGAGGCCAAATACACCTGGACGCTAAAGCTGACCATGCTCTTTGTTGAACGTGAATTCCAGAAAATGTTTACAGAGAGAGGGATGTCCAAATTACTTCATCGGCTGGGGTTTAGTTACACGAAAGCTACGTACACACTGGAATCAGCTGATCCAGATGAACAAGAAACCTTTCGTAACAAAACCTTCCCTGCGCTAAAAAAAAGCTTATAGACAACCAAATCGATCACTTGCTGTTCGAGGACGAGTCTATGATTCGCGCCTATCAATCCTTGCAGTACAACTGGTTTCCCAAAGGTCACCAGCGCAAGATTCCAACCTACGGTCGCCATCAAGGTGCAAAGATATTCGGCGTATTGAATTACGAAACCGGAGAAATTCTGTATCGTGACGGTGAGCGTTATGATGCGCCCGCCTTCATTCAGTTTCTTGATACCGTTCTACAGGCGTATCCGACCGGTAAGATTGTTATGATCTTAGACAATGGGAAAATTCACCACGCAAAGCAGGTCCAGGTGTACTTGCAACAACATTCTCGCCTGGATTTTGTCTTCTTACCCAAATACTCGCCCGAGCTCAATCTTGTGGAGGGACTTTGGAAATGGCTGAAGAGCGACGTGGTTCACAATGTATTTTACAAGAAGTTTTATCATATTCGACTTAACATCGCTGCGTTTATGAGACGAGTCAATATCCACCGGATGGAGACCATTGACCGCCTTTGCATCCGTCTGTAAATCAAAAGTTCAGTCTATATAGATTCATTCTCATTATTCGCCCCCAGAAAGTTCATATTCTAACCCTGTTCTGAATACTTCGGCCATCTGTATCTGACCCATTATCCGATGGTTGCATGTGTTCTTTAGAGAATGGTCTCTGTAATCGACATCTCCATCTGCTGCTGGATATAACGCGCCACGCCATCAAGCTCATTCGAGTCGATGATATGGTCGGCCAGCCGCTGAATGCTCTCATGCGCATTCCGCACCGCAATCCGGGTGCCTCCGGCTTCGAACAGCCCTACATCATTGATGTGGTCGCCGAACACCACCGTGTTCTCCAGATCGATGCCCATATGGGAGGACCATAATTGAAGCCCGTCTCTTTTGTTCGCTTTGGCATGGCTGAATTCCAGAAAATAATGGCTCGGGATATAGTAATCGGGCATCATATGCGCGTGAATCACATCCCCGAATAATTCCGTGACCTCGTGCCTGATCGGCTCCAATTCCTCATGTAATCCGATGTATGTAAGAGCTAATGTGCGGTAATCCGGCGGGCAATTCAAGAACTTCACTTCCATGAACCTCGGATCATGGGGACGACTATGGAAAAAGGCCTTCTCTCCCTCTCTTAGCAGCGACTCATGCAGAACACGCTCCTGATGGTCCACATCCAATGAAAAATAGTAAGGAGTAATGCCATACTTCCTCCCAACGTCGATAATCTCATTCGAGATATCCCGCTCCAGCCAGTATCCATCTATAACGGAACGGGTCAAGCCGTCGTATATCAATGCACCGTTATACAGAATCGAGGGGTATCTCCAAGTGATGTCCGAGACAACGCTTAAAGCGCTAATATATCCGCGAGCTGTCGCAAACGTAACGACCATATCCTGCTCCAGCGCACTGGAGATAACCTCCGTTGTGTAGGACGAGAGTCTCTGATCCGATCGCAGCAGCGTTCCGTCCAGATCGGTAATATAAACTTTGTTCTTCATGTAGAAGCCCTGCCTCCTTCCCCGTACTGTTGGGTACAGATAAATTGCTTCATATTAATATGATTTAGACCCCAAGGATCAGATAACCCAGTGTCATATAAAGAACCAGAAATAACAATAACATCGAATGTCCAGCAATGGCTGTGATACCGATTCGCGAGAGACTGCCGCGATATTTGCTTACAAGCGCCAGCAGGATACCTACGGGCGACAACAGAAGAATCGCAGCGAACCATAGTCCCTGAAACGGACTGCCCGCCACAAACGGAAACAGGAAGCTGTACAACGTGAACAGCGTAATGCAGACAAATAAAACAAGAGACAAGTGGGATACATATCTTCTCATCACGTAACCTCGGTCAACATACCTGACAGAATGCCTGCCCTGCGAATGACCTCAATCCTTTCCTAGCGGCTGAAGAAAACCGAGAACTTCCCGTATATCCTGAATTTGCGCAAACGGAGCAACATCCATGCTGTTCATTTTCGCTCCGTCTCCACGATAAGCAATGAACGGCATTCCAGCACTCTCGGAAGCCTTGCCGTCAACCCATGCATCTCCCACAGACAGCCATTCCTTAGGCGACGTATGCGAAAAATGCTTTAGTACCTGCAGATAACCGTCCGGTGCAGGCTTCAATGAGCCCATGGCTTCTCTGCCGATAATAAGATCGAAATAATGAGCGACCCCGTTCTCGTTCAGTGCCGACATCGCCGCTTCTAAAGCGTTATTGGTCACAATGACCAGGTGCAGCTGCCCGTGCAGCTGCTGGATGAGCTCCATGGACCCTTCCTCAAGATGGGCTCCGATCATCCCTTGGATTTCATGTTTTTTCGCAATATCCCACATTTCGCTACTCAGCTCTTCCGACAGTAAACCCGTGTTCATGGCTTCTGCAATGACGGTAGAGGTTGTGTGGAGGTCCAAGCTAAGACCTGCGGGCAACAATCGGTGGTCGCATAAAAATGTATAGATCTCACGTTTCATGGCTCCAAAATCAATGCTTGAATGCAGCAGCGTATTATCCATATCAAACACAATGCCTTTGATCATCATTTCGATATCTACTCAACCCCATTCATGGAAACTCCATCAATCGCAGCCCCTGCGGGTAGTCCTGATTTGGGGATGCTGATCAGAGACGTAATGCTGGCATCGCCGGGGTAATCCTTCGTGCCATCGCCCTGATGAGGTTCCAAAGTGATATAAAGGTGATTCTTATCGTTCCCTTTCTGTTCGCCAGCCATCTGAATCGACGTAATCCGAAACCCTTTGGACGTCGGAAGGAATCCCCCGCTAATCAACATATAGAATTCCTCATCCGTTTCCTTGAGTACCCATCCTCCGGGAGCCAGATGAATTCCATCCTCGTAAAGCTTCTCAATTTCCGGATCAAGGTGCTCTTCTGTCCGATACTCCCACGTAAAGTCTGGGGCGGTTTTGGAGTATAAGAGCTGAGAGTACGGAACTTCCCGATAATCTGCTTCTTGTCCCGGACGTTCTTCTTCGCTCACGCTTTCTGTATAAAATGACTCGCCCGACCTCTGATCATAACATCCCGAAGACAACGTCATGGCTACAAGCAGCGCAAACATCAACCTGCTGTTAATCCCTACTCGCATGGTTCATAATCTCCCTGTTTCCCTAGTCGTGTACAACTTCCGTACCCGCAATAAAATCATGAAGGGAACGCTTATCCTCACGCAATGCCACCATGAAAATGCTCACAATGATTCCGATGCCAAGCGTTAACGCATACACGATTCCTGCTACGAGGTTTCGGAGCAGCATCGTTCCAATGCCCGGCGGCTCAAGAAAATCGAACTTTCGAATGCGAATGCGGCATATGCGCTTCCCAATGGTATAACCATTCCAATACACCGGCACTAGAAGGCCGTATAGAGCATAAATCAAATTACTGATCGGCTCATTCTCATAATCCCCTGTGATTATGCCTGCAATGATGGATAAAGGAAGTCCAATAATCAATCCATCCAGAATATTTGCGCCAAGTCGGATCCAAAAGCCAGCCACTTGGTTGTCGTTCATCCCATTCCCCCCTCAACGTTAAGAACCTCAAACAACTCAACGCTTTATTTTTTGCACCCTTCGTTTATCATTAGGCTGATCAAATTCTCTCCAGTTGCTCTTGATTTTTCTGAGATCCTGCTCGTGCCATCGACGAATCGTAGGCCCCATGAAACACAAAATACCGATGGTCAGGCTAATTATACTCAATATCAACGGTCCTCTTCCTACATAACTTAACATCGCCTCATACATCTCTTTGTTCCATGACGAGACATTCGATCCGAATATGGCAGCTGCGATATACCGGGTTCCATACAGAAAGGCGGATATGCAGATAAATATCATGCCCATCGTTTTATGATTCATAGGTGTTCAGTCCTTCCTTATGATCACTGGCCTGCTCTCCATGCTTGATAAATAAGCTCTCTACACCATCCTTTAGTCCTATGTACACTTTATGCCTCAGTCAGCTTGCTGAACACAGAATCTCTCACGGATGCCTTACCTTCCCGCACATATTTTCCCAATCCCTGATATCATTGTAAACTCCAGCTTCTCATCGAACAATCACCGTAGTGAAGCCGTTCTGCTCCTTATCATAAACGATCGGGTTTTCTATCTAAAATGTGCCGCTACCTGGCTCTCCATTTCATACTGATACGCAGCAGCCCGTAACCAATCGTAGCCCCTAGCGAATTCAAGATAAAATCATCGACATCGAAGCTCCCTCTCCGTGTGATCAGCTGTGCCATTTCGAGCAGGAACAACCCGATTACAAAGACACCCAGCATCTTCAGATAACGAAGCCGAAACAGGAGCGGGAGCAGCACGCCAAAAGGCACAAACACAGCGATATTCCCCATAATATTAATGATCGAGCTCGTCGAGCGAACAGGAAAATAGGTGACCATCGTCGAGAACGGAACCAGATTATAGCTGTATTCATGACGTACGGTCCGGCCGAAGCCCCAGAGCATCCAATAACCCAGCAAAATGGTGTATCCGATTAGAAGGATCAAGGCGATCATTTTATAAGGTGATTTCATTTACGTTCTCCCGGTTCGTCTGGCTCATACATATTTATCCAACATATAATCCTCAATGATCTCGATATTTCTACGCTCCTGAGCGTACTGCTTGATGTGATTCCTGATATTAGGATATAAAATAATGCCGTCAAGCTGGCTAAGCGGTATCCATTTCACATCGGATTGATTCGGATCCGGTGTAGGTGGAAGTTTAGGGAACGCCCCCTCTAGCGGATAACATTCAAAAACGATATACAACGTATGAATATCCGATATGTTATGGCGTACTTGCTTATGCGGGGCATTTTCATACACAAACGCGACAGGTCCTGCCTCAGCTTCCAACATGGTTTCCTCGTACAATTCTCTCAAGGCGCCTTCCACAATCGACTCTCCCGGCTCGGCTCCTCCCCCGGGCAAATTATAATGGACTCCGTTCTCGTCATCATATTCAACCAATAGAATCTGCTCGTCCTGAAAGACCAGGGCCGTCGGTCTCACCCGGATATGATATGTCACGTATCCACCTCTCTCTGCTAAAAACTTGGGGCAAACGCCCTTGGTCTGTCCATCATACAATTAGCGGTACCGAATAGGAATAGGTTCTACTGGAAAGTACACGAACGGACATCGACATATGTCATGCCTATGTTACGCCATGTTATAACCATCCAGCCTCACCGTTTCTCCGGTTTCGCGGGAGACATTCGCCGCCTCCAGAAAACGAATGATCTCCAGAGTTTCAGATAAGGGAACACCCGATACACCTGTCGTGAACATCTGCATGATCTGGTCCAACAGACTCGCGTAATACGGTTTGGGATGCTCCATGATGTCCACAAAACTGCTGCCCTCTGTACGATGAATGGTGATCCCGAAGCGATCATTGCCTGCACGATTGCCACGAATCGTCCCGATTCTCCCATCTTTCCAAACTGCTGTTAATACGTCATGGAACTCCGTTGCAGCTGTATGTACACTTTCGCACCCTGTACCGAGAACTCTGTACAGCATCTCAGCCGCGTGAATGCCATACCAGAACAATCCTGGCTGTGTGGGCTGAAGGGGAAGCGGTCCCGCGCAATCTACCCCGATGATATCCCCTTCCCCGCAACGGGCCAGTTCATCCTGAAGCCCTTGGGCATACCGAAGGGACGAACTGCTCATCACCGTCACCTGAAACCGCTCGGCCAGTTCGATCATTTCCTTGGCATCCTTACTTGTCACCGCAAACGGTTTGTCAATAAACACCCGTCGGCAATACGGAGCAATCGCACGAAACAAGGATAAATGCGTCCTTCCGTCAACCGCTACCAGCATCACGGCATCGACTTGTTTTGCCACGTCTTCCGGACGATCCAATATTTCGGTTCCCCATGCAGCGAGTTCCTTCGTATATCCCTCCACCCGGCTCATGCTAAGCTCAAAGTCCGGTGACCCGCCGGGAAAAGCTGCCGTTATCCGTGCGCCGGGAACGTAATATGGATGGTTTGTGTCAAACAGCATTTTCGAGAAAATGGAGACATGCGATGTATCCAAACCAATCATACCGATCTTTACTGTCATGAGTTTATCTCCCTCACCTTCAGGTTGAATATGATGCGCAAGCCTTGCCATTGCCCGTGTTACGGGACGAGATCCAGCAGCGCTGGAGCATATGCCTAGGCATTCACTCCATCATATCACCCCTGTTGTCTAACGGACGCAACTTTAATTCGTCTTTTAATCCAGGCTTGCATCCAATAGAAACAGACTGCCCCCGTCCGATTACAGACGTTGACAGCCTTCTTAGGTCGAGCAATAAATGCTTCGTGCAATTGAACAACGGGCAATCGCTCCATGCCTAAATCCAAAACCTTAACAACAACAGATCCTAAGGCTGCAAATTCAGCGCCTGAACTTACAAGATACCTTCCATTTATCATGTGCACGCTAACCCCGCGGCTGCGGTTATGCCTCGATTTGTTCCAGATGATGAATCAGATGATCCACATAATCGTTAAACAACCACTCCAGCGTAACCTCCGTTTTGTCCGGGAGCACGCACTTTTTTTGAAAATCGGAGGTCTCGGCTGCTCGCATCACACGCAGAATCATCCGGTTAAGGTGCTGCCACAGCGACAAAACTTCCGATGGATCATACTGATTCTGGTAATCGTGCACCTGAACCCAGTCGTTCTGCGCGTACCCCTGAATGGCAATGGGATACTCGGACAGCAAAATTTTCACGAACCGAACATGGTTATGAACCGCCGAGTCGCATAAATGGCCCAGGATCTCCTTTTTGGACCATTTATCAGGCGAGAGTTTCAAATTAAATTCCATCTCGCTCGTGGCGGTTACAATCTCCGTCATGTCAGCAATTAATTCGTCCAGCTTCAATATCGATTCCATGTTTTCTCTTCCTCCTTAAAAACTCCTCTCAGCCAACAAGCTTAGAGAGATTGATTCAGTTCTGTTCTTGTAAGCGGCAGTCCCATAAAATCGCTATAATCCTTGGCGGCTTCCATGAACTTCCCTTCCAGATCGCCTATCGATGCGAACGGGTTTAATGTGATTTCGATGCCGCTGCGTTTGATCTCCCGCTTCCACACGCCGACGATTTCCCCGCCTATGACCATCAACGGTTGAAAAACCCCGTTGCGATGGGGGGCGATCTTGGGATCGTGCTCGGTCTCTATGATTGCGCTGCGGTCTTTGTAACCCAAGTAATATTCATCGAATCCCGGAAGCAGAACAACCGAATGGGTATCCCCAGACACCGGCGGACCAGAGGCTGAAACCCAGTATTCCGTACCATGCACATGGACAGATCGAAGCTCGGGTTTAATCATATCCAGGCCCCGTCTAGCTTCTGTCAGCGTCAGACCGCTCCACCATGCAAAATCCTGAATCATTGCAGGCCCATGACCAGTAAAATATCGAAGCGCAAGCTCCACCAATGCTTCTTCGTATGTAAGCTCTCTGGAATTGCGTACCCATTCGTCCAGCAGCACGAAGGTTTGCTGTTTGCCTTCAAGCGGGCCGAAGCAGATCATGCCGCTTCGCCCCAAATATCCAAGAATATAATAGCCGCGGCCATTCTTTGTGCTGATTCCCGCTTCCTCCAGCAGCTCCATCAATCTGGGACGGGAGACGGGCGTGCAGTCCTTCATGGCTTCATACAGGACATTTTTACATTTGTTCATGGTGGCTGCATCCAGATCAAGCTCCGTTTGTTTTTTCTGGTCATTGGAATACAGGCGCGATTCTGTCAGCTTCACCATCCATTTAACATCCTCAGCCGGTACGAAGAATATCGTCCCGCGCATCGGCCAGGTCAGCACAATCTTGCGATCCAGCACCGCCTGCTCCACATCATACAGCCTCGCAGATTGCGTACGCAGCCCGATCCCCCACACTGCCTGATGATAATCCTGTGCCTGCACAGCCCCGAGTCCTCTGACTGCTGCCTCCGGACTCTCATACTTCGTGCCTGTTATCCGCTGATTGAACAGCCTTGGATCCGATATGATTTGACTTGGCACCCCATCCACTCCCCCTGGTCATGAATATCGCAGCGTGCTCAACACCTCTTTATTTTAAATCCGGAATGGACATCCAGGCACGATCATTCTGCCAGCTCACCTCTACCGGTGTCTCGAAGAACGAAGTCAGATTGTCGCTTGTCAGCATATCCTTGGAAGGCCCCTTGCCAAATACACTGCCCCGGCGAATGAGCAAGGAGTGCGAGAAAATCGGCAGAATCTCTTCAATATGATGCGTAACGAACAGCAAAGTCGGTGCATCGGGTTTTGATGCCAGTGCAGTGATACTCGACAGCAGCGCTTCCCTCGACAGAAAATCAAGTCCGTTGCAGGCCTCGTCCAGAATCAGCAGTCTTGGGGATGCCATAAGCGCACGGGCGATCAGCAGCTTCTGCTTCTCCCCTTGCGAACAGGTTTCATAGGTACGGCCCAGCAAATGGATGCAATTAAAATCCTTCATCAGCTGCTCCGCTTGTTCCCGGTCCGCTTCATCAACCTTCTGGTATAAACCGATCGATGCATGTTTACCGCTAATCACGACATCGAGCGTAGACTCGCTGGGCCGGATTCTTTCTTGCAGAGAGGAGCTAACCCAGCCTATCGATTTACGCAATTCTCTTAAATCCACTCTGCCAAAAAGATTCCCGAGCACCGAAACAGTCCCGCTAGTCGGCCAGATGTACCCGTTAATCATATTCAAAATCGTTGTCTTGCCGGAGCCATTCAGCCCAAGAACCGCCCAATGCTCTCCTTGCTGTACCGTCCAATCCACGCCTGTAAGAACGGTCTTCTGTTCCCGTCTCCAGGTTACATTATTCAGTTCAATCGTCGTGTTCATTGCTGTTCCTCCCCCTTTTTATTCGCTTGGTCGCCGCGTTTCTCTTTTCAAGGATTATACCAGCAATTACATATTCCTCAATAGTTAAATGATGTTAGGTTAAGTGACGCAATGGGGGTGATAAATGACTGATACAGCCTTATTGCGCTACCCAGCATGGTTACGATCCTTTAGCATTTGTTGGATTTCCTCCAGAAGCTCCGTATTTCGAAGCATCAAGTCTTCATTTTGTTTCTTCGTTTCCTTATTTCGTTTAGCGCTATCCAATACAAGCATAAAGCTGATCGCGGCAGAACAAATCGTCAGACCTTCAGCTAATATCGTAAGGTCAATTCCTGAGTTTAACCCCTCTACAACTCTGAACACGCCGATAAAGAATAAGATTGCAAGCACAACAAGAGAAAAACGGATCATTTCCTTCCGATTGAGCAGCAGTTCTGTTTTTTGTAAAACGTACACTAGCGGTTTACCAAGTATTTTCAAGCCATCCACGTACGCCTTTATGATAAAACTTAACATTCGTTTCTCACTTTCTTTGGACATCGCGTATTCTATTATCCCCGATATTAAAATAGGCGAAGTTATTACTAGTAATTTAAATATGGAAACAAGCATCCAACAAACTCCCCATTCTGAAAGCAATCACGAAATAAATATTGACAAATTAATTTATATATGTTATGATAAGATATTTACTATTTACACAATTATATTGATTTGATATTCTACTTCTGCTTAAACTTCTCTGGAAGATGAAATAGGGATAGGTGATATCCCTTAATAGTGGAGGTATGTAGATATGCTAATCAATCAAGGCATCAAAATGCTGGAAATTTCCGCCGCGATGATGGGAAGAATCGAAACGATCCATCCGACATTGATATGGGATCATCAGAATCTGGTTCTCATCGATACCGGCTATCCCGGACAGTTCGCGCTTATTCAGGAGCAGCTATCGAGCTGCGGAGTATCCGTTCAGGATATAACCAAAATCATTATATCACACCAGGATCTGGATCATATCGGCAGTTTGCCGGATGTAATTCGTAACAGCAACCGCACACCTGAAGTGTTCGCCAGCGAAATAGAGAAGCCTTACATCGAAGGGGACAAGAGACTTGTCAAATTATCTCCTGAGTCCATAACACAAGCGCTGGCTTCGCTTCCTGCCGCCGTTCCGCCGGAGTGGAAGAACGCTTTTAGGCATACTCTTGAGAACCCTCCCCAAGCGGAAGTGAACAGTATCCTGCACGATGGCGAGGAACTTCCGCTAGGTGGCGGCATCATAGTTATTCACACTCCGGGTCACACCCCAGGTCATACCAGCTTGTATCACCGACCGAGCAAAACCTTGATTGCCGCAGACGCAATGAACGTTAGAGACGGTCAGCTGCTGGGACCGGACCCGGCAGCCAGTTCTGACTTGGCGTTAGCCAAGCTTTCCTTACAGAAGCTCACTCACTATGATATTCATAACGTGATCTGTTATCATGGCGGCTTATATACCGATAACCCCAATCAACGAATCCGTGAATTATCTTACGAATGAAATCGTGAAAGCATCCTCACTCAAGAGCAAGATATCCTATTTCTTCAGCCATCATATCCAGCAAATCTCAAGATACCACGTATACGTGCCGCCCGCCGGTACCTCCGCTGCCGCCTGATGACCCATCGCATACGAAAGGTCGTCAAGCAGCCCCGTAGCAGGCTCAATCGCCAGATGATACTGCCCTTGGTAACCGCCATAGTTCGCCCACACCGATAAGTACGGCACCTTCTCTGGAGGGAACATCAAGCGGATGCCTTCTTCAGTCCGGGGATCATAGAGTGAAACCTTGCCCTCGGGCAGCTCTCCCACAAAATAATATTTCTCTGCTGATTGCTCATGCCGGCTGCAGGTTCGATCCAAGCGGATATCCACTCTCTCCTCCAGTGGCTGCGGCCATTTCAGGACATCGCCGGTTATGCCCAATCGGTCTTGGGCGGAATACGATACAATCATCTCGGTCAGCTCTTCGGGAACCATCATCTCCATCCCCTCTTCAATCTGAAATAGCGGATGGGCCGCCCATAAGAAAGAGAACGGAAAGCGGCTCGGATTGCAGACTTCATAATCGATCCGCAAGCAGTCCTCGCGGGGGAAGGAATATCTTTTGCGCAGTTGGTAAGGCATTCGGATCCCCTGTACGCTGCAATGAAGCTGCTCTTGCTCGCAGTGAACCGTCCACGGGATGGACCATACCTCACCGTGATCCGGGAGCTCAGTTCCCTTCCATGGGAATGCAGGGTACCGGCATGTATTGATCGTCGGAAACATCTCATCCCAGCCGCTGCCGTCCCGATCTCCGAAGGAGCTTGCATATTCGTTCGCTTCCAGCTTTCCGGCTGGCTGCGTCAACCACTCCCGTCCGGTTCTGCAATTGCGGAGCGAGATTACCCTGCTTCCCAGTTCAGGCACCATAACCAGTTCCATAACCCCAGTGCTTCCTGTCCATACCTCATATCCATCCAGCTTCCCTTGGCTCCAGATCAACATGGTCATCCTCCTTCGTTCCTTCCATATAACCTTTGAAAAATACAACACAAATGCTCAAGGACCGTATACCATACGGTCCTTGATTTTGTACATCTTTGCGTATTGTCCCTTCGCACACATGGCGAGTAGCACGGGCACACCTGGAGGGCGTCCGAACACAATTAGATGGAAGCCGAGCACAGCGCCAAGTGTTGCGCCGCTCCTTGATGATGAGGCTCCAGCTTGAGCGCCTGCCCCAAGTGCTTCTCAGCATCCTGCCGTTTATTTAGGCCGAGATAGCCAAGGCCCATCATATAATGGCAGTGAATCTCGTTTCTTCTGTTCAGATCCTCGTCAAACACGAGGAAATCCGGCAGCGATACCGCAAAATAATCGATGCTCTGCGGCTCGAATATATGCTTCTCCCCGTAATCAATCAGCTTGTTGAAGCGACTCCGCGCCTCAAGCTCTCTGCCCAGCTGTCTTAGCGCAGCCCCTTGATAAAAAATCATGTGCGGCGGCTGATCGTTATAATACATCGCACTTGTCAGTTCATCCAGCCCTTCGGATGCTCGCTGGAAGTATATCTTCGCCTCTTCCGGTCGGCCAATACCTTCGTACGCACAGCCTAAATAATAGTCGATGTTATTCTCTTGCGCGCCCGTGAGTTTGCCTTCATTGATGTTGAGCGGATACTGCTTGGCTGCAAGCAAATGCGTCACGGCTTCCTCATATCGATGCTCCATCAACAGGCCCTTCGCGAGCTCTACCCGAGCCAGTACGTATTGCGTCGGCACCTTACCCTCACCGCCCTCCCATGGATGGAAGTGACGTTTCAGAATCAATGCCAATGCCTCCTCGTAACGATTCAACGTGTTGTGCAGCGTAATATACTCCAGATATAAATCGTCGCGCAGCTCTACCAGCTCCATGTGCTCCTCCATCGCCTTCAAGCGATCAGCCGGGGCATGCCCTAACTTCTTATACAACTGGTCCAGCTCGTAGAAGACTCTGGCATCCGCCGGGTTCAGCGAGAACGCGGTTTGCAAGGATGCCAGCGCCTGGGCGTGGTCCTGCCTTTTGTTATAGTAAGCCAGCGCCAGATTCCGCTGCGGCGTAGGGAAGCTGTCATCCAGAGCAACTGACGCTTCCCAACTGCTTACGGCTTCCTCGTAGCGCTTCTTGTCATACAGCAGATTCCCTAGGTAATACAACGCCTTGGCATCATCAGGATGAACCTTGAGCGCTTGCTTCAATGTTACATAGTCATATAGGGAATTCGGGAAGCAGTAGGACGGATCGGCCGCAGAGGCCATTCGATAAGAGGCGGATGCCTCTTCCTCTTGGTTCATTTTCATGTGGTAGCTGCCCTGATAATAATGAACCATCGGATATACCGCAGGACTGGTACGGCGTTCGATAAATTTGAGAATGTCCAAGGCATCGCCATACTGCCCCGCATCCGCATAATCCTGGGCAAGGGCGATATAGTGGTGCGGATCGCCACGCATAAGATGTAGAAGCGACTCCAAAGTACGCTGACTGGTATCCTCTTGCTTCTGTTCTCGATATACATTTACCAGCTCATTCCTCGCACCCGCATCCATCGGATCCAGCTTGATGGTTTCCTGAAGCCACAATTCCGCTTCGCTCAAGCGTCCCAGCCTTCTTAGGATGATGCTCTTGAGATGGCGCGCTTTGTAATTCCGGTACTGGGCAGCCAGGGATCGTTCGATCAGCTCGAACGCCTCCTCATACTCCTGCTTCTCGCAGGCAATCTGAGCCAATGCCAGATAACCCGCACCCTGCCAGGCTCCCGACCAGACAGACTTGTAGAAATAGGCGTATGCTTCATCAAGACGCCCCTGCCATTTCAGGGCTTTAGCCAAATGGTAGAACGGCTCGCTGTCATACGGACGTGCGTTATGGCGAGTCAGGGTCTCGATGGCTTTTTTGAAATAGGCTTCACCCTGCTCCAGGCAGCCCCTGCGCAGCAGCAGCAATCCGTAGGCGTTGTTCAGCCTCACATCCCCCGCATCGCGCCGAAGTCCTTCCATATAGTAGGCTTCCGGCTCATAAGTGGCGTGCCGGTACTGTTCCAGATGCTGCCCTGCCAAGTAAAGGGCCTCGGTATTCTTCAATCCCTCCGGTGCACCAATCGCTTGGGCCGGGTCCGGAGTTCGCTCCAATCCGCGCGGCTTCGGTCGGTAGGACACCAATTCGCTGCCGTCCGCAGCAATAACCGCAAGCCTCAAATTCTCTTCATTCACATCGTGATCCAGCTCGATCACGCTCTTGAAGGTATCGGCAGGGGACAGCTTGACCTTACGGTCCAAATACGTCTGTCCCCCTCCCGTCAATAGAATGCGAGCCTCTTCCCTGACCGAGGTGGCATAAGCATGTACAACCGCCTGCTTGCCCTGGACTTCCAGGTTAACAGCCGCATCGATAGAAGCATTCTTCACCATGCCGATGTTTTTATACGGCATGAAGTACTGCTTGAAGCTCTTCTCCTCGTAAGGCGCGAGCCAGGTGAAATCCGGCTGGTTGTCGGTGTATACGCCGGTCATAAGCTCGATGTACGGACCGTCTTCGTCGGTCAGATTGCGGTCCCAGGCTTGGCCGAACTCGCCGTGACCCCACGTCCACTGTTTTTTGCCGGGGGAGATATGTTTATTGGCGACATGCAGAATTCCCGCATCCAAGCTATGATCATACCCGCCCACGAAATTGTAATCCGAATGATAGGCCATATAGGAAGTAGGTACCGGGATGTTGCGGTACTTGGAAATGTCCACGCCTGCGGAATAGTCCTGCTTATAGTAGGTGCCCGTCGCAATCGGGAACTTCGACACATCCCGTTTCCCATGGTCGAACACCGCATGAACATCCGGCGGGAATACGGACTGGGTGTGATCGTTGACGGCCACGGCCGGATTCGCCCACCAGAGAAAGGTCTGCGGCTCCGAGGTGCGATTATACATCTGCGCATGAATTTCCAGATAAGCCTTCCCCGGATAGAGCGTGAACCCGGTGGACACCTTCGTTCCGTACATTCGATCGATCTCGCCGACCCATACCGTTTGGCTGCCGTCTGGATTCCCTTCCAGCCTCCAATTCACTTCCCCATAGGTGTTCGGACGGTGATGCTGAGGCCAGTTGAATTCGATCCCCCCGGATATCCAGGGGCCGGCAAGTCCAACTAAAGCCGGTTTGATCACTTGATTGTAGTACACAAAATCATAGTTGTTGGTTTTGTCGATGGCCCGGTAAATCCGGCCGCCAATCTCGGGCATGATTTGAATCTGGACATAATCATTTTCCAGGAAAATGATTCGGTAAGACTTGGGCACCTTCTCATCGTGAATTTTATCAATGACAGGCAGCGGATATACTCTCCCCGAGCTCCCCTGATATACCCGTTTCTCCAGAAACATGGGGTTGCGGTCCGGCTTGCCCACCTCATACGTGGGGATTTCCACCGTCTGCTCCCATACCCTTACTTGCGATGGCTGTGTCATGATCATCATCCCTTTCGATTTCGTAAACTCGGCTGCTTCTGTTTCTATCTTAGTAGTCCGAGTTCACAAGAGCCATTGACGATCTCATGTTCATGATGGATTATATTCTGATTGTTCATATTCCACACGGTTGACAAACACCAGCCCCCGAATCATAGTATAACTATGGATAATTTACGAAAATCAGACGGATTTCAATCCCAGAAAATTATCGTCCTGCCGGATCATATTATGCAAGAAGCTGCCCGGCATCCGCTTGTTCAGCCTCTGCATGTGACGGACATTGGATATTTCCCGCGTGCGCTTCATCACTATCGGGAGCGTCCGGAAGGCAGCGCGGCTTACATCGTTATGTATTGCGTGGAAGGAGAAGGCTGGTGCCGGATGAACGGCCATAAAGCGTTCCGGCTTCTCAAGGGCCAGGTGGTTGTCATTCCGCCGGGTACTCCGCATGCGTATGCTTCGTCGGAGCAGCAGCCCTGGAGTATTTACTGGTGGCATATGAAAGGGCAATCTGCGGGCGATTATTACGAAGGCTTCAGCGACGCCGCGGAACCGGCGGTCATTCCGGTCGATCAATCGCGGCGAATGGTGGAGCTGTTCCAGGAGAGTTATGATCTGCTGCAAAAGGGGTATACGCTGAACCATATTATCCATGTCTCGCAATTGGCGGGCCACCTGGCGGCTATCATCCGGCTTGCCCGGCTTCAGCCCCAGCATGGCCTTCAACCGCCGCACAAGCACGATCTGGACGAGACGCTGCGCTTCATGACAGAGCATCTGGAGCGCAATGTGAGCCTGAAGGAGCTTGCGGCTTACGCCAATCTGTCCGTCCCTCACTTCACCTTCCGATTCAAGGAAGCGACGGGTTATTCCCCGATCGATTACTACCTGCGCCTCAAGATCCAGCTCGCTTGCCAGCATCTGGACCTGACCGGCCAGAGCATCAAGGAGATCAGCCACCGGCTCGGGTTCCAGGACCCGTACTACTTCTCGCGGCTGTTCAAAAAAATCATGGGCAAGTCCCCTTCCGATTATCGGGATACCCGGAAGGGGTAATCTCGTCGCCGCCCGATTCAATCTTTACCACGTCTACTAGCCCTTACTATTTTCAGGAGGAAAAAGCGATGAACAAATCTCTGCTTGTCTTCATGATATTGGCTATCCTTATCTGTGGTTGCAGTAATAACAGTGATAGCGCGGATCAACCTGAGCCTGAGTATATCGGGTATGTCGTTCAACAAGAAGAGAACAGGATCTTGGTAACCCATTACGATGAACAATCCGAATTAAATGACGCGATTTGGATAAGAACCAAGAAAAATATAGCGTTAGGTCAAAAAGTTTCCATTGAACTCGATGGCGGCATCGAAACCTCCTATCCTGCCCAAGCTTCAGCTAAGAACATAGATATCATCAAAACCGAACAGCCTGAAGCATCCCGACTCACTCAGCAAGAAGTCATTATCAGGACATTGGACCACTTTAACACGATCGGATTGCCGTTTGTTAAATCGATTCATTATTCCGAGGTGAAGAATGTTTGGACCGTTGTCATGCTTGACGGCCAATCCGATGTAGTGAAGGATATGGAATATACAGTAGAGGGCTAGCGACGATAACATTGCCGTTAGCGTAGAAGCCAACGCCAAAAAAACGCCGCATCGTCTATAAGACAACACGGCGTTTCCGTTCCGGTAGACAGCATCTATTCTTGAATCTGTATCCGATAAACCAAGCTGGCAAAATCCCCGCGCAAGGGCAGCTCAATTCCGATGTTCATCAGCGCCCTGCCGCTCCACTCGCCCTCCACTCCCTCAATAGCATACGACTGATCGGCTTGCAGCCCTGTAAGCCGCAATCTTGGCAGCGGTTCGCCCAGCTTCTGGCTGTGCAGGAACGCAAACAGCACATTGTCGCTTCCATCCTCACTGCCATATTGTACGGCCGTTACCCCTTTATGCTGAAGCGAGGACAACCGATACTGGCTGCCGAATTGGACCAAATGACGAATCGATTTATACTGCGAGACATACGCGGCCGACTGTTCCATCAGCTCATCGCTCCATTCATTGAGGTTTGCGCCGATACCGAGTGTCCCCATCATGGCGCTGTGGAAGCGGTACTTAAGAGATACTTCTCTCTTGTTCATGCCGGTCGGCGACTCGGTTACCCAGCAGGTCATCATCCGCGGCGCATACGTATACGAGAAGCCTTCTTGAATGCTGAGACGGTCAAAAGCATCGGTGTTATCGCTCGGCCAAGCCTGGTCCGCATAACGGAAGATGCCAAGATCAATGCGCGCTCCGCCTCCGGCACAGGTCTCAAACGCCACATGCGGGAATTTGCGCCGCAGCTCCGCCCAGATCTCGTACAGACTCTGTACGTGGCGAATCCAAATCTCCTTCTGGCGGTGCAGCGGATGATCCTTCATTCCGGGCTCCGTCACCGTCCGGTTCATATCCCATTTAATGAACTTGATGTCATGCTTCTCCAGCAGGTCGGTCATAAACTGCAGAATGTACGCCTTAACCTCCGTCTTAGAAATGTTCAGCAGCAGCTGATTGCGAAGCTCGGACCGCTCCCGTGTTGCGAAATGGTACACCCAATCCGGGTGCTCACGGTACAGATCGCTGTCCGGATTGACGGCCTCGGGCTCCACCCAGATCCCGAATTCCATTCCGAGCTCATGTACCTTGTCGATCAGCTCGCTCAGGCCGTTCGGGAATTTCTCCCGGTTCACGTACCAATCGCCCAGCCCCGCTCGGTCGTGATTCCTCTGCCCGAACCAGCCGTCATCCACAACAAACAGTTCAACGCCCATGTGTGCCGCTCGCTCGGCGAGGGCCATCTGATCGGTGGCGTTCACATCGAAATACGTCGCTTCCCAGGAGTTGTACAGCACAGGCCTGGTTTCACCACTCGGCAGCACGTCCGAATACTGGTACCGATGCAGCTGTCGGCTCATCCCGCCGAAGCCGCCGCTGCTGTACCCTCCAACGAAGCAAGGGGTATCAAAGGTTTCGCCTGCTCCGAGTACCCACTCGCTGTCAAAATCATGAATGCCTCCGGTCACCCGAACATGATCGAACACCGTCCGCTCCGCCGTGATTCTCCAGTTCCCGCTCCAGGCTAGCGCGCCGAACCAGACCTGCCCCTCCGATTCCGTCGCCTGTCCGTTATCCATCGCAAACCACGGGTTGGCATGGCTATCCGTAAAGCCTCTGCGGGATTCCAGCACCTTCTTCCCTTCACTGAGGAAGGTGTTCCGAAGCTGGAACTCCCCGGACCATTTTCCCGTCACATACGTGAGTCGGTAATCCGCCAGATACGGCATAACCCAAGCGGCAGACTGCACATTTTCCAGAACGATATCCGTCTCGCCGCGGTTCACGATCCGGGCTGTCCGTTCGATGAGGTCATGTTCAGGGATTACCCGGTATTCCAGTTGGACCTCAAGCGGATACACGTCGTCCTTCATCGTGATGACCAGGGCTTGCCTGCCATCCCGCTCCACCGTTTCATGCCCGGCATAACGAACCGACAGATCGCGCACGCCGTCAGACATGCGGACCTTCAGGCTGGGCTCGCTGTATTTGACTCCGCCCCAGAAGCCGTATTCCTCTACCTCCGAATGCACTTCCGCGTCGAACGAGCTATGTGATCTCGGCTGAAGCAGCCGTGCCGCATCTTCCACCCCGACAGGCTGTCCCCAATACAGATGCTGCAAGCTGCCTTGGTCGTTAATCCCGAATAGATAAGTGCTGTGATGGGTCTGAATGGCAAAGACCCGATGCTGCTCTTGATATTGAATGGTCACTGAATATCATCCTTCCGCTGCGCATTGATGTTGGATCATAGAGCAAAGGGGAGCCAAAAGACGAAGCATCTTCTGACTCCCCCCAGCACGATTATTTATCCCATAATTGTTGACGTTGGTTGTAGTTGTCCGTATAGATCTTTTCCAGCTTGGCAAGTCCAGCTGCCTCAACCTCTGCCATCATCTGGTTATAGGACTCCACCACCTGACCCTCGGAAGGCGACAGGGCCATCTTCAGGAAATATTTATTGATCGTGTCGTTCACCTTCGTCTCCATGATGGCCTCCGGCGTTCCGCCTGCGGGTCCCAAATTGTCATAAGGTGCCGTATCAAAGGACGTGTCCGCCAGATTCTTAATCGCCAGATCCGTGACCGGATCGGTTTGGTAACGGCCCATCAGGTCATACGGGGTGCCGTCCTCGCCGGGACCGTTCTTGATCATCCAGGTCCACTTGCGGATACCGGTCGTACGGGAGGCCTCGTCCCAGTTCTTCTTGAAAGCATCCAGCACTTCCTGTCTTGGCACATGCTTGCCGTCCTTCATATCCCAATGCTCGCCCTCAACCCCCCACATCAGCAGGTACTGGCCTTCCTCGCTGGCGAGGAAATCCAGCAGCTTCATCGTTCTGACCGGATCCTTGTTGGAGCGGCTGATCGTGACCCCGTCCCAGCCCAGAGAGCTCTTCGGTCCGTAGGTTGCCTCTTCCGGCTTCACGCCCGGGGCCAGCACTTTATATTGATAGAATTGGCGCTCGTCCTCGGTGGCCTTATCGGCGGCTTCGGTTTTGAGCAGCGCATTCGCATTGCCCACATTCCACAGCGCTTCCGCTGTAGCAAACACATTGCCGTTGCCCAGCTTCTGCTCGTATTGCTTGGTCTTCATCGTGGCCCATTCCTTATCGAGCAGCCCCTTGCGATACAGGGAATTCAGGAATTTAACCATTTCAAGGTAGCGGGGATCGCGAATGTCCTTCTTCAGCTCACCGTTCGTTTCGTAATACGGCATCATGCCGTACATCCCTTTGAAGCTGCCGCTGACGCTCCCGATATTCTCGCCATTAAGTGACATCGGAATGCTCTCTTTGCCGTCGATGGCCGGATAGCTCTCTTTGAATTTCACCAGCAATGCCTCGAATTCTTCCGCCGTGAACGGCTCCCCATTGTCCATCTTATCGCCGACGCCGAGCTCCTTCATGATGTCCTTGCGCATCATGAATCCGAACACCGGGTACTGTTCCAGGCCGTACCAATTGGAGAAATAATAATTGTTGCCGTCCTCGCTTCTCGTTTTGGTCAACGTATCGCCGTACATTTTCTGAATATTAGGTCCGTGTTCTTCGATCAAATCATTCAGCGGAATGACCGCACCGGAGGTAATATATTTGTTCATGATATCGCTTCCACGACTCATCAAAATAACATCGGGAAGATCGCCGCTGGCCAGCATCAGGTTCAGCTTCTCTACCGGATTGCCCGTAGGCTGCTGGATTTCAACGGTGACCCCCGTCTTTTCCGTAATCACTTGCGCAACCGGATTGGTGAAGGCATCCCCCGTGTTTTGGTCAAACCAGGTTAACGTAATGGGTGCGCTGCTGTCCCCTTTCGTACCGCTGTCTCCGCCCGATGCCGCCTTCTGGTTGCCGCCGCAAGCCGAAAGCGTTGTCATAACAAGGGCTGCTGCCAGAATCAATTTTAGTTTCTTCATACCCTGAACCCCTTTCTAAGGTCGTCATATTCATGTGATCGAATATATCTATCATTGTAAAAACAGGGAGTTCATTGTTCTATAACGCAATCTTACAATTCATAATGCAAAACGTCTGTCATTCCAACAAGGGCTGCTGCCTGTCCAGTTGATATTCGGGATGCCTATCGGAGATTACAGGTATCCGAATGGTGACCGCCGTTCCGATGCCGAGTCGGCTGAAGATGCTGACGCCATATTCCTCCCCGTAGGTGAGCTTGATCCGGTCATCCACATTTTTCACGCCATACCCGGACAGATTGCCGGATTTATTCAGGGCTTGATCCAGCTGCTCCGGCGTCATCCCGATGCCATCATCAATAACCTGAAGTACAATGCCGTCACCCTCACGCTTCACCTTCACAATGATATTGATCCCCGACTCATCCCATATGGCATGATTGATGCAGTTCTCAATGAACGGCTGCAGAATGAGCTTGATGGTCGTGGTCCCGAACAGCTGCTCATCCAGGTCATAATGCATATGCAGCTTGTCCCGAAACCGTATTTTCTGAATCGCGACATAGTTCTTCACCAGATTGATTTCCTGTTCCAGCAGAATGATGCGCTTCCCCTTATTCAGCGATACCCTGTAATACTTGGCCAAGTAATTAACCATCTGATATACCTGCACCGCCCCTTCCTTCAATGCTAGGGAAGATATCGAGGACAGGGTGTTGTACAGAAAATGGGGATTGATCTGCGCCTGCAGGGTGTTCAGTTCCGACTCTTTCCTTGCTATCTCCTTCACGTACCCGTCATGGATCAAGGTCTGAATGGTAGAGGCCATCTTATTGAATGCAAAGGAGACCTGGCCGATCTCGTCATGCCCCATTGGTTTGATCGACAGCCGGAAATCCCCGCGCTCCACCTTCCGAATCTGCTGCAGCAGCACCTCGATGCGCTTGGTCATGAACTTGGTCGTAAAATAGAGCAGCAGGATCGCGATGCCAATCGCTACGGCAGAATACCAGATGATATTCCTGGTCGCCTTGTTTGTATTGGCGAGCAGCTCGTCATATGGCACGGTAATGACCGTGGACCAGCCGTTGCTCAGCTTTTTATATGTAAAAAAGCGTTCCTGCCCGTGTATTCGAATATCGAAATAACCGTCGTCCTCCGTCAGTTTCTCCTGAATGGGAAATACGTCAAACAGCTGGTTCGACTTCAGCTCCTGATCTCCCGTGCTGATCACGCTGCCATTTTCGTCAATGATATAGACGCTCTTGTTATAGTTCTCCATCTTGATCAGGGAGTAAAATTCATTATCGTTAATGTCGATGGTCAGAATGCCGTACGGATGCTGCAGACTGAAATAACTCAATGAACGCGCAATGGTGATTGACGCCTCTTCGGCCCGGAAGTCCTCGGAATGGAAATACACCGTGTTTCCCGCGGCCTCCAGCACCTGTTCCTCTAACGATGGGGCTAGCTCCTCCGTATATTTGACATATTGACCGTCGGAATAGAGGGTATGGTTGCCCGTATAAATCGTAATGCCCAGAATGTTGGCATTCAGCGTCATCAGGGACGGCAGTGTGCGGTTGATATATTGGAACGCATCCAGATAATAATAAGCCTGCTCATAATCGGTAGACAGGTAATTACGGAGCTGGGCATCCATGTAGAGAATGTTCGACAGTTGATTGTAATACTCCAGCCGCTTCTCCACATTCGTGTTAATCTGTGCCAGCGATCCGTTGAGCGCGGTATAGGTATGCTCCGTAATGGTGCTGCGGGTCGAGGAATACGAGTAATAGATCAATAGCGAGAACGGCAGGATGATCACGATCAGGAAGATAAAAAAGAACTTGTGCCGAAGCCGCCAATTGGAATACGCGCGCTTCTGGCCGAGTGGGAAGGACCTCGCGATACGGCCCAGCCTTCCGAGTGGGCTATATGCTTTTTCGGTATTCATTAGGCGTGACTCCTTGGCTCTTGAGGAATAAGGAAATGAAGTAGGACGTGCTCTCGTAACCGACCCTTTGAGCGACATCCTGGACTTTCAGGGAATCGTCAGCCAGCAGCTCCTTGGCTTTGCTCAAGCGAATTCTCGTTAAATAATCATGGATCGTCATCCCGGTTTTCTCTTTGAAGATGGAACGCAAGTAGTTGGGAGACAGATATACCTGATCGGACAAACTGTTGATGGTAATGGCCTGATGAAAGGTCTGATCGATGGTCGTTCTCACCTGATGCACCAGTCTCGCATTTTTGTCCATGAATCGGTGTTCCAGCGTATCGATTGCATGCCGGGCAAACTCCAAGACAATCGCTTCGATTTCCATAATCGTCCGACATTGATAGATGGATTGGTAGAGCTCTGCCCGCCTGTGGCTCTCTGTCATCGGTTCATGGATCTGCTCCAGCAGGCGCTCCACCACGCCAATCGCAAAGTCGCACACCTCCGATTTCGTAATCCGAAGTTTAACCAGCCGACTGAAGAACTCCCGCAGCTTCTGCGCGGCCTCTTCCAATGCCAGCTGATGAATATCCTCGAAATAAGCGGCCACTTGAAAAGGAGGAATTTGGCGGCTCCCCAGCTGCCGCTGCACATCCTTGGCATAGATGACTCTCCCGTTCCCGACGTAGAACATCTCCTCCAGCATGAAACGCGTCTCCCGGTATAAATCCTGGACGCGGGACAGCTCCTCCGGTTCTTCATTGACAGCCGCCGTCATCGTAAAGCCGAGCGTACCCTGCATCTCCTTCAGCACATCTTCCCAAGTAAACCGGCTCAAATGGTAAGCAGCATCCATCAGGATGCCAAGCTCCCCTTCCCGGCAGACAACAAAGTCAGCCAGCAGCTTTTTATCCGCAAGCCATTCCTCCATATAAGTCTGAAGTCGTGCCAGGCCATCCTCCATGGACAGTCCCGATGGTGTGACGCTTTGACTATCAATACTCAGCAGAGCAAGGGTATGCGTCTTCGGCTCCGAATCACGGGACAGCTTATGGTAGCTGCCAGCCAGGTTCAATAAGCGTTCCTCGTTCTTCTCAAAAATCATTTCTCTAACAATATTGGATTTGGTCACGCGAATCGAACGGTTCTTCATCCGTACTTCCTCGCAGCGCTGTTTCACTTTATCGATAACGCTTACAATTTCACTTAAATCCAGCGGCTTCAATAAATAGCCGACCGCTCCCACATTCAAAGCTGACTTCACATAATTGAATTCATCATGTCCGGTCAGGAATACGAACTGAATCCAGTCGAACTGCTCATTCACCTGCTTAGCCAAATCAAGTCCGTTCATCACAGGCATCTGGACGTCCGTCAGCACGATATCAGGCTGGATCACTTCAATCTTCTCAGCAGCATCCCTGCCATTCAGGGCTGTTCCGGCGACATATATCCCCATCTCTTCCCAACGAATATAATCTCGGATCATCTCTAGCTCCAGCTCTTCGTCATCTACGAGAAAAATGCTATACATGCTCATACCCCCTGTGTCGGCTTTATCCCTTAATATTATAGCGATTTTGCCATTTTAACTATGGGAACAAACAATGTAAGTTATTTTCAAGCATCATTCGTTACATTGTCATATCGACACTCTTTTTTTGGGAGTCTTATAATTTTAGATAACTTGAGATGCGAGGTGCCCCATATGAAACCTGCTACAACACTACAGACGCGGAGTGACATCAACATAAGTCCTCCCGGAAAAAGACGATGGGCCATTCTGAAGCAGCAGAAATATTTATTCCTGATGATGCTGCCAGGTCTGATCTGGGCCATTGTATTTGCCTACACGCCCATGGTTGGTTTATACATGTCGTTTGTCAATTACCAGCCTACCCTGGGCGGCTTCTGGTCGACCCTGTTCACAAGCGAATTCGTCGGCTTCGAATGGTTCCGCTACTTCTTCAACAACGGCGACTTCTGGATCGTTATGCGCAATACGCTGGCTTCCACGCTGATCACGCTCCTGTTCTCCTTCCCGATGCCGATCCTGATCGCCATCGCGATTAACGAAATCAAGAACGTGAAATTCAAAAAGACGGTGCAAACCGCCTCTTATCTTCCGTATTTCATTTCCTGGGTAATTGCGGCAAATATCATCGTCACCCTGCTGTCTTCAGATGGTGCAATAAACGGCATATTGAAGTTCTTCCATATCACCAATGAAAGCGTTTTATTCTTGCAGAACGGAAAATACTTCTGGTGGATCGTCGCGCTCGGCAATACGTGGAAGGATATGGGCTACAGCTCGATTATGTATCTGGCAGCGATATCGTCCATCAACCCGGAGCTGTACGAGGCTGCCAAGGTGGATGGCGCCAACCGATTCAAGCAGATCCGGTTCATTACCCTGCCTCACTTGAAACCAACAATAGTCATTCTGCTAATCCTGGCACTCGGCGGAATTCTGAATGCGGGCTTCGACCAGCATTTCCTGCTGGGCAACGACTTGACGCGGGATTACTCCGACGTCCTGTCCACCTATTCGTTCCGCTACGGTATCCAGAACGGCATGTTCTCCTATGCAGCAGCCGTCGGCATGTTCAGCTCTGTTGTGGCCTTCATCATTGTGGTCATCGTCAACTATACGGCGAAGAAGCTTAACGGCCAGTCCCTATTCTAAACATAAGGAGGTTCACCCATGATCAGCAAAAAAACCATGCCCGAACGTATCTTTGATGCCTCTTTATATGTATTCCTGGCCGGCATCTTTCTCGTGACCTTCTATCCCTTCTGGAATATCCTGGTCATCTCCCTGAACGATGCCACCGATACGATGCGGGGTAATTTGTACTTCTGGCCAAGAGTACCTACCATCGAGAGTTACGTGACCATCTTCCGGAATCCGGAGATATGGAACGCCATTCAGGTGACCGTGCTCCGGACCGTTGTCGGAACGGCGGCCTCCATCTTCTTCATCACGCTGCTCGCCTATCCGCTCAGCAAGCGCAGCCTGCTCGGCTGGAAATACTTCTCCTTCTTTTTTGTGTTCACGATGTATTTTGGCGGCGGCCTCATTCCAACCTATATGATTATCAAATCCCTGGGACTGATCGACTCCTTCTGGGTCTACATCTTCCCCGGCCTGATCGGCGTCTTCCTGATGATTCTCGTGCGCACCTTCATGGAGCAGATCCCCGGCGAGATCGAGGAATCCTCCAAAATCGACGGCGCGAACGACCTGCAGACGTTCTTCCGCATCATCCTACCGCTGTGCGTGCCGGTGCTCGCCACAATCGGCCTGTTCCTGGCCATCGGCCACTGGAACTCCTGGTATGACTCCTATGTCTATACCTACAAGCCGGAGCTCAAGACCCTGCAAGCCGTCCTGGTCAAGATCCTCAACCAGTTCCAAACCGCCGGCATGATATCCGACGCCCAGCAGCTGGCTCAGGGCTCCAAGCGGATCCCGGTCTCCAGCGAAAGCATCCGGATGGCGGTTACCATGGTCGCCACGCTGCCGATCATCATGGTGTATCCTTTTGTGCAAAGGTATTTTGTGAAGGGGATTATGATGGGGGCTATTAAGAGTTAGAAGGTTGGTTGGGAAAGAAGAGAGCCCTTACCCGGGAGGGGTAAGGGCTTGCTTATTGGAAACGCACAAGATTCAACACAAAAATAATGCTATTATACTTTTCATTCAAACTCAAATTCAAGTTGTCCATTGTCATTTTCATTATTCGATCTTCTTTTCTTCAAAATTAAGCCACAATAAATTAGCCAATTTCTTAGTAATTTATGTTTCCATTTTGTTGTCTCTACGCTCCATCCTTGAAAGTTAGCAGTTATACAGAGAGTTTGAAATGCTTCGTCAGCATCAATACCATTATTAACATCATTGCAATATGTTTGAATGATATTTATTGATCTTAACTTACTGGATACAAATTCTTTTCGCTGAGCCCTACTCATTAGTGCAAAGGCGTTTCCAGCATTATTTAATGTATAGTTTTTTCCAAGGTGCTGTTCTAGTAAATCTAAGTATACTGTATCTGCAATTGCTCCATTTATCGATTTTCTTCCCATTTCTTTTGCGAGTTGAATAACATTTTTAGGTGTAGCTGACTTAGCAAGAGTTTCTATAAATCTTTCTAATTGAGGCATGTAAATAGAAGGGAGTAACATTTTGCTTGTATTTTGTCCTTCACCAACCGGAAATAACTGTCCGGATTTGTAATCACTTATTCCAACGTAATCTATCCAACTAGAAAAATATCTACCATAATTAGACCAAGTTTCATTATTAGCATCAATAAATGGCATTTCTCTCTGTAAGAAACTTACGAGATCATCCAAAGTTATTGACTTCTCTCTTTGGATTTTTATATTCACTTCTCTTACCAATGTATTTTGCTTAAGAATACCATTTAGAAACTCTTTAATTTTAGATTCATAATCTGCTTTTTTAGCTGCCTCTGTAGGTTTAAAAAACTCATTTGTTCCTTCTATTAATTCAACTAGTCGTAGTACTTTCAATTTGTTATTTATTGCACCTTCAGCCTGTTTTGTATTACTTAATATTTCGTTTATGTTAGTCCAATTATGTTTTACTATTTTCTCAAAAAGAACAATAACTGGCCCAGGGTAAAGTCTAAAAATATATCTTTTTGACAAAAATATCTTACCCGTCTTCATATATTCTTTTAGAACATCATTGTATGTATCATAAGTTCGACCAGTTAGTCTAATTACTCTATGATTATTCTGGAGAATTTTTAATTTATGTGCTAGATCTTCATCTTTAAAAGTTTCGGTTAGATCAGCATGTGTTGCTGGTAAATAATGAACAAGCCTATTAAAGAATTCCCGTATAATCTCATCTAGAGCTTCTAAATCTTCACTAAATAAGTCTTCAAGTTGCATTCCGGTCTGCATAATATTCGTTTGGGTTTTTCCGGTATTAACCAATTTAATGATATGGGCACAAAACTTTTTTAGTAACCAAGGAAAACCATTAGAAATTTCGAGTACTTGCTCTTTTAATGCTTTAATGAGCGGTCTTCCTAGTTCCCCCTTCATCTTATCAATCAAAAACTCTGCTTCAGGCAACTTAAAATCTTCTAGTAGAAATGATTGGGAAATTCCATTCAATCTATTTAAATCAATTTCTGAAGATTCGTCATATGTAGTCGGTTGATCATTTTTTCGAGCGATACAAAACATTAATCTATAGTTAAAAGAACAAAATTCAAGGATATAGTCAATAATTTGATTATAGATTTTAGGTCTTGAAAACACGCTTTCAAATTGATCAAGAAAAATTATCGCAATTTTATTATGTTCCTTTAATATTATCTCAGACCCTTGGATTGCTGGTGTTATCTCTTTTTGATTAGAAGGTATGTTTATAAATGAATTAAACATAGTGTTGATTTTAATTGTTAGCATTTGGAATATATTCAAAATATCGGTTTCAGTCCGAATATTCCTCGAGTCTACACCAATACCTACATCTCCTTGAATCATTGCATTGTTTTCTAATTTTAAAGTAATTGAACTTTTACCTACTCCAGAACGACTTAATATTTGACAGACTCGAGTACTAGTCTCTTCTTTCCGAAC
The DNA here is from genome assembly GCF_003184205.1 of Paenibacillus sp. Cedars. Classification (NCBI taxonomy): domain Bacteria; kingdom Bacillati; phylum Bacillota; class Bacilli; order Caryophanales; family Paenibacillaceae; genus Paenibacillus; species Paenibacillus sp. Cedars. The sequence continues at coordinate 1,513,813 of NZ_CP020866.1, read as the reverse complement.
AGAATTAAACAAAGTAGAAAATTTGAGAATAATCGTCTCCCGTCCAATGAACTTATCCGGCGGAGCGGGAAATAAGTAATCAAACCATCCAGAACCTGAAAGTACACCCAGAAAATTGTCTTTTTCATTTTCTTTTTCAAGTTCTTCCTCGTTATAATATCCTTTCTCATGTTGTTCTAATATGTTTAAATCTTTCAGTACATCTATATTGGATTTCAATGTCCCCATAAATTCAATATCCTGTATATTATTACCATAACAATCATATACACAAAAAAACAATGGTAGTGTCATCTCTTTAGGTATTAATAATTGTATATAATAATTGCCACGATCAGTTACAAGCAGATATGTTTCTCCGGCTTTATGGCTACTCCGCTTTTCTGACTCAGCTTTTATTTGCTTTAAATTTAAATAACATGCATGTAAAGACAGTACATCAATTATTTGATCAGCGACGATATAACGAAAGTTTCTATTTATTTTTATCAATTTATCTACTTGCCCTTTTACATCTGGCGTTAACTCTGAAATAGATATAAAAATACCTACAGTGTTTGGATCTTCCGCCCAATAAAGAGCCATTTTTCCATAAAAAGTAATGATTTGATCTGAGATTTTTTTTTCATAAGCTTTTGCTTCACCAACCAACTTATCCCCAGTTAATTTATTGGATGCTACAATATCATATTCTAAATTATCTCTTTTTTGTCTAAAATTAATAGCTGTATACCCTACGTGATCAACTATTATACCAACAAGCCTTTCAAATAATTTCCCCTTATCATAAGCTTTTGACTCACTTGGGGAATCAAAATTATAGAATAGAAACATGTTCACCCTCCCTATACCAAGGCAACTGATAAGTTCGTTAAAATATTTTGTGCAAATATATATTTCGTTTAACATTTTGGTAAATATTTATATGATTTTAATGAAATATCTTTTCTTCTTTATGTCTCGTTAGAACATCTTGTATAGAAAGTTGCTGTTGGTATTTGTGAGGAGTTCGAAGAAGTTAGTATACCTACAAGCTATTTTATATAGAGAGGTTAATCTAAGAGGAAAAATTAATTTAATGAATATAATTTTTTCATCATACTGCTGATCGTAAACTTGCCACTCTTAAAAATTGGAGATGCTTTTAGTTTAAAACCATAACAGAGTTTGCCAACCTCTTTTCCCCACCCAGCACAGTTGTATAATACCGCTGTTCAATTCCAAAAAGGAGTTTTTTAAGGTCCTCTTCTGATTTCAATTTGAAACATGAGTTTTTGTCGTCGTATTGTAAATCATCACAATATTCCTTGATGTAATTGAAGATACTTTTTCGATCTTTACTAGAATACGTAGAGAGGGTATCCATTGCCAAAGCAATACGTTTTCTATTTGCAGTCTTAACTTTACTGGCATCATACCCATTATCCAGTTGAATAAATTCACTCTGAAGAAACTGTTCTGTTTCTACTTGGGTTGCTTCTTTATATAACGTATCAATCCCAGGAAAAATGCTTGAGATAGTACTTAATTTTCTAAAATAAAGCTTATCCTCAATTTTATTATATATTGCATCCGGTATATTATTAACAATTAAAATAGGTTCATTCTGAACAAAAATCGGAGCACCGGAAAGAGAAAAATACTTCTTTCTGATTATCAAACTGTCAGATATTTTTTGAAAGAAAATTAAATCATTCTGAAATGCACATAGATATTCCATATTATTATATTCAGTAGTTGGAATCTGATTATAATCAGTTGAGAAGAATCTATTCTTGAGAATGTCAATGAAAAATTCCTTTTCTGAAAAACTATCAACTATGAACCACTCATCCTCTTCAATCTTATACGATGGATCATAAGTAACACTATTTAGCATATTTTCAGGCATTGAATATATTTCTGTATTTGAAATAACTTTAAAAAACTCACCACGTACACCTTTGGTTTTTGCAATTAAATAATTCATCCAGTCACACCTCTTGATCAATAAATGTAAAATTATTTATTCTTTTTAAATTTGGAAAATCCAGCTTACTAGGATTCTTCAATGTCCGCTTAGTTATAATAAATACTTTAACATTCGTGTCTGTCGTTACGTAATAAAATTGATATCCAAACACTAAATATAGTGGGTTGAAATACAGTGTCTGCGACAGAAAGGTAAATAAGAAAAGTATAAAAAACACAAAAATCAACGTCTCGTGATGGGTAACACTAAGTGCAACAAAAAAATATCCTAGATAACTAGGTAAAAACGTATTATTTGCTTGTTCTACCTCTTTAATTGCAGGATGATCGTTAGATTGAATACTATCATCATCTAAAAACTTCGATAAAATAAGACTGATATATGTGAATAAAAGCGGGATGCAGAAATACAGAACAAATGTTACAAAGTCGGGCACTACAGAAAAGAATGGTAATATGTCTTTCAATAGATAACGCTCCTTGATAAGATACACTACAATTATTAATGATGTGGCATTAAAAGTCAGAAAGAGTCTAAACAGTACATTCACTCGTACCTTCGCCACCCTTTCGTATAGTAAATTAGTCATATGACCCAGTACCCATATTACCATATTATTCTATTAAAGTCTTTAATCATAATCGATTTCTAATACGCTGTTAACTTCACTTTTATTTCCTATGTGAAACCTTTTCGGGTAGAGGTACACAATCCTCCCTATGTTCACTATCACCCCCCGCCTCCATCTCCCTCCCCCCATAAAACACCTTCACACTCCCACTCTCATTCCCCCTCACCTTCGCCTCAACCAACTTCCCATCTTCCCAGCTCATAACCACCTCAATATTCCCTTTCGCCTTCAGCCCCTTCACGCTGCCCGTCGGCCACATCGTCGGCAATGCGGGCAGGAGATGAATCTCGCCTTCGTGGCTCTGCAGCAGCATCTCTGCAATGGCGGCGGTGCCGCCGAAGTTACCGTCGATGACAAAGATGTTAGCCTCGGCTCCGGCTACGCCGGGTTTGGAGTAGGTGAGCATGTTGTCGAAGCAGAGTTCCCCGATCAGGTGGGCAATATGCTGGACGGCTTGGTTCCCGTCATGCAGTCGGGCGTAGAAGAGACCGAACAGGGCGGCGGTAAACTCGATATCCTCCAGGTCGGCCCGGCTGTTCCGGTTCTCCAAGGTCACTCGGGCGGCCGCGGCTAGTTCCGGGGTATGGTGCGGTGTGATCTGGCTGCCGGGGTAAAGGGCAAAAAGATGCGCCAGATGGCGATGCTCCGGCTGCGCCTCCTCGTAGTCCTCCAGCCATTCCTGCAGCTGCCCCTTCTTGCCGATCCTCAGCGGAGGCAATTGATCCAGCGCCGTCTGCCACTTCTGCTGAAGCTCCTCATCCACGCCCAGCGTCTGTGCGGCTTTCACACAGAACTCCAGCAAATCCCGGACCAATACCTGATCCATGGTCGGACCCATGGACAACTGCTGATGCCCTTCTTCCCGATTGTCCGTATAGAAACTGTTCTCCGGCGAATTCGACGGTCCGGTCACCAGCCAGCCATACTTCGGATGTACCGTCATGTAATCTATGAAAAAAGCCGCTGCCTCCTTCAGAACGGGATAAGCCAGCTCCTCCAAGAACATCTCGTCGCGGCTGTAAGCATAATGCTCCATCATATGCGTGGCGATCCACAGCCCGCCCGTCACGTTCAGGCCCCAGGACGTCTCCCACCCCGGTGACGCGAATCCCCACGCGTTGGAGAATACATGCGCCACCCAGCCGTCGGCATCGTAATAATGTCGGGCTGCCGAGCGACCAGCCTCGGATAATTCCTGGATATACTGCATGAGCGGCCGATGGCTCTCGCTTAAGTTCACCGCCTCCGTCGGAAAATAGTTCATCTGGGTGTTCATGTCCAGGTGATAATCGCAGCTCCAGGCCATCTTGTTGGCCTCACCGTCATTCCATATCCCCTGCAGATGCATCGGCAGGACAGAATCTTCGCGGGAACCGCTGATCGTCAAATACCGCCCATATTGAAAAAACAGTGCAAACAACGCCGGATCATCCAACTGCCCCCCCTTGAACCTGGCGATCCGCTCATCCGTTGGCAGACCCGAGTGCACCGAGCTTCCCAGATCCATACTTACGCGTGCATACAACGGCTGATAATCCGCAAGATGATCTGTCCGCAGCGCCTCGTATCCCTTCCGCATGGCCTGCTCCAGCTGCAACGCGCTTTTCTCTCGCCAGCTCTCACCTTCCTGACGGTAATCCGTATTCACCGCAAAATAAATCGACATCTCATCCGCGCCCGCGACCGTAATGGTGCCAGCGGAGCCGCTCAACTGCCCACCTTCTGCCACTACGCGCAGCAAGCCTTGGCAGGACACGCCGCACTCGCCGTTGCTGTGAATGTTTTCCCATGCCTTCCCCTGAAATTCGATTGTGTCCTTCCCTGTAACCGTGGTTTGAAAAGGACCGTTATCCCCCTGAATCGAGATGCTGCATATCACGCCTAACGAACCATGGCTCCGTATCCGGGATACCATCACCTGATCCGCATGGGTAGCGAATACCTCCCGTGCCATCTCCATCCCTTCCACCTCGCAGGCCGAACGCACAACCGCCTCCTCCAGATCCAGCTCCCGGTGGAACAACGGTTCCGCCTCTCCACTAGAATCCAAGACTGGCTCTGGCTTCATGTTATGCTCAAACTCCAGAACGACTTGGCATAGTCCCAGATTCGTGCCAAAATTCAGCTTCTCCGGCTGCAGATAGTCCTTAGCCAGTCGATCACCTCCGCGATAATCACCCTGGAAAAAATGCTGCCGCATCCGCTCCAAATCCGCTTGGCTATTGCTGCGGCCCTGGACCGGCTCGGGCTGCCCGGACCAGTAGGTGGTTTCGGTAATATTCCAGACTTCCCGATGCGGGGCGGACAGAACCACATTCCCCATTCGGCCGTTGCCGATCGGCAGTCCTTGCGTCCAGCTCTGAGCCGGTTTCGTGTACCATAGTTTCATATCTGCCATGTTGTTTTCTCCTCTTCATTTGATTTTCCAGTTTTGAGATAAGCTTTACCCTTACAGCAAAAGCAAGAAATCGCGATCCCCGGATGGAGCCGAGAACCGCGATGAACTTGTAGATGTACATAATGAATCGATGACGACTTGTTATGGATTAGGGACGATTTTATAAAGCTTGGATTCAGCCGCTTGCAGCGTCACATCCAGCGAAGTGCCCGTTACCGTCCGGGATTCACCGCTCCACAGGTCCGTCACCGTATAGGACGCCGACCCTCCGGACGTAATACCTGCCCGGACGAGATCCACGGTGCGCTCTGCCGAGACTTGCGTATAGTTAAACACGGCTACATAGTGGGTTCCCTGATCGTCCAGCACGAATACGTTCGCCGCCTGCGTGCCCGTGTTGCCTTCTACCGGCCGGAACGCCTTGCCCTTCATCGCAAGCATATTCACTTCCGGATGAGTCAGCAGCGTCTCCATGTACTGCCGGGCCGTTGCATCGGTTACATCATCCGAATTCATGAAGACCGTGCCGGAGATGGCAGCCGCATTGACACGCGAACGTGCACCCTCTATCGATCCGCCCTTGGTCAAGTGCATATAGTCCGGATCGGTATAATGATAGATCGTTCCGTTCTGCCACCAGCCGTACGTCAGATTGTTCAGCTGGTATTCCGTGCTGCCGATGCTGCCGTCGATATCGCAGGAAATGCGGCGGCTGTGCGTATATTGGCTAGGGAACAGCGGCGCGATGGAAGCGCTGATGAACATCGAGCCGTCCAGCACCTCATTCAGATAAGCCATTCCTTGGTTATAAGCTTGTATGCCGGTTTGAACCTTCGGATCATAATGCTTGCCTTCCATTGCCCCATGGCTTAGAAAATCGATTTTGATATATTCGAAGCCCTTGCTCTTAAAATTATTCATATAATAATAGATCCGCTGCTTCACGCCGGGATGCGTCGGATCGACGGCGTATGCACCGTCCAGCGTTGGCAGCACATTGCCTTCCGGATCACGAAGCACAATGTCACCGTACTTGTACTGACCATTCGTCCCTTCCACTACCTGCTCCATGTTGTTGCCCCAATACACAAATGGCGAATAATAGATGCCCGCCTTCTGTCCATTGCCGTGAATCACCTGAACCAGATCGCTCAGCTGCTGATCGGTCATATTATCCCAGTAGGAATCGAGATTGATATAGATATGACCTTCATTGTTAAAAGACTCATCCTGAATATAATCCCTGAAATAATTCGAGACGGAAACCGCCTTGTCGTAACTCAGACCACTGTCATACGCTCCCCAACTGTTCCAGCCGACCGGAACGCCTTGAGGAATACCCTCGCCAAAGGCTAACGGAGGCTCGATGGCTGCATTCACATGACCAAACGCCTCAAGACCAGTCCGATAATCCTCGAAAAAGCCGACCATGATCTTAGGCGAAGCAACTTGCTTGCCCGTTACTTTTCCATGCGGGATCGTGTCCCACGTGGAGGTAGATGACGTAAATCCGCCATATACACGCAATGTATTCAATTTATCATTCGTGCCGCTCCAATAGATGCCGGTCTTCCACGTGTCATGCGTTACAGAACCGATGACCAGGCCGTTCCGGCTCGTATTGTCATAGATGGCTGTAAGCTCCGAGCTGATGTACAGACCGTTGTTAAGTCCCGTATTCACCGTCTTCGCCTGATATCTGGACCACGCATCATTATCGAACGGGACGACGAGAACCCGGTTATCATCATAGCTGCCGATATCGATGCCGCCCCTCGCTTCCATCGCAATGGGTGCTATATTCGCCGTAGATAGCTCCGTTTTGTGTGAGGCTACCGTTTCCGTAAGTAAATACGGTCCGTCATTATAGATGTAATAGATTTGACTAAGCGATGGCAATCCGCCATGCTCATTCACGACCGTCACCTTGATGCCCTTGCCGGTTGCATCCTGAAACGGAATGATTTGATTTTTGTTAAACTTGTGATGTTTGTAATCGGTGCTCGCCACCATCTGGTCGAGTTCAATCTCGCTGTATAACCCCTTGGCAACCACTTGGCCGTTCCAATTGAACTGCGACAACCCGGTTGAAGTGTTGTACATCAGCTCATACGTCGGATTGGATACCTTGAAGCCCTTGGCATACTCGGTCAGGGTGATGGAGCCGTAGGGAGTGACTTGTTTTTGCCGGCCCAGATCGCCGATGTCCCCATCGCTGCCTGATCCGTCATCGCCCGCAGAATGATAACTCAGCTCAATCTTGTCGAGATCCGGAGAGTAACCGCCTGCGTCATCGAACAGAATCGTGTTGCTGCCCTGATGCAAGGCAATTTGAATCTTATAGGTGCCCATCGTGTTCCAATCCGCTGTTTTCGGAAAACTGAAGTTCTCCTTCTCCGCCCCGTTTACCGAGATCGAAGCCGCGCGGGAATCCCCGGAGATGTAGAACATATTCATATCGTAGACACCGGCTTTATCGACCTGAATTTGATTAAATTTCAGCGAGGAGCCGCCATACAGATTGCCGACCTTTTGCCCGCCTGAACAGAAGCCGCAATCGACAACGCCCGCATTCCCGGTCAACGTGTTCGGAGTGGATTCTGCCTCGTAAGACAGGACGCCTCCCGCCGTCGTACTCGCCGTCTCCTGCTGCCCCGCCGCAGCCAGTGAGCCTCCAAGTGCAGCACCCGCAAGCAGAATCGATAAGAACAGCATGAATGACCTTCGGAAGAACCTGTGTGTTGGGATATTCACTGAACCTCTCCTCCTCATCTTCTTAATTGGGACTTAGCTTCAGGATTTTCGACTCGGCTGGCGCCAGCTCAACCACGAGTGTTCCGCTGGCCTCAGCGACCGTGTCTTCCCACACGTCCAGCACCTTGTAAGAAGCGTGAGCATCCAGCCCGCAGCGCGCCAAGGAGACGGTCTTCTGCGCGGACTGGGCCGCATCGAAGTTGAATACCGCAATATAAGACGTTCCCGCTTCGCTTGGATGTGTCAGCACAAACGTATCCGCAGCATGTTTGCCCAGATTCCCCTCGACAGGGACAAAGGTTCTGCCCAGTCTGGCAATCTCGATGATTCCCTCATTCCCCAGCCAGTTCTTGGCGCGCCATGCGGCTTCCTCATGACGGAAATCATCGCCCAGCAGCAGCACCGTGCCCGAGATCACGGACGCGGTCAGGCGGCTTCGCCCTTCGTAACGGGTCGTCGAGTCCTGATTGAAACTTCTGTAGATCACGGCATGATCCGGATCGTTGAAACGGTACAGCGCATCATTCATCCACCAGCCATGCGTGAGCGAGTTCAGCAAATATTCCGTATCCTGTACCGTCCCGAACACATCGCAGGAGATTCTGCGGCTATGCGCATAGGAATAAGGGAACAGCGGCGCGATCGACAGGTTGATGAAGAATGGTCTGCCGATCCGCTCCGGAGAGAGTCTATCCGTCAGATATGATAGACCGTAATTGTATGCAGCGATCCCCGTCGTAATATCCGGGTTATAATGCTTGCCTTCCAAAGCCCCGTGCGCCATGAAGTCGAGCTTGATATACTCAAATCCCTCGGAGATGAATTTATCCATGAACCAATCGATTCGCGCCAGGTTCCCGGGATGCGTAGGATCAATCGCAAGTCCGCCTGCAATATCCGGCAAAATCTCGCCATCCTGATCACGAAGCAGGATATCGCCATAGGTATACTTCCCATCGGTGCCCTCAACGGGGCTGCCGAACCCAGCCGGACTTCCCCAAAATGCAAATGGCGTCCAGTATGTACCGGGCAAGTGCCCATTCTCGCGGACCCGTCGCAAGGCGTCCTCCATCTCGGCCGGTGTAAGCCGATCCCAGAAGGCATCGAAATTAATGTACAGCGTGTTCTCATTGTGAAAACCCTGCGGCTGGACCTCCCGCTTCAGAAAATCGCTGGTTGCCGTATACAGCTCGTAATCCAGCGTGCTCATCGCCGCTGACCAGCTGTTCCAGCCCATCGGGACGCCGCCTTCCCATGTCAGCGCTGGCGCAACCTTTGTGTTTGCTTCCCCATACGCTTCGAGCCCTGCCCGGTAATCGTCATAATCCCCTACAAAAACCAGCGGAGATTCGATGCGCGTTCCTCTCACATGACCATGGGGCTGCGAATCGCGGGTCATGATGTCCGCTGCGCCTGCGTACACTTCGAGTTCATCCAGTCTTTTCGGCGTCTCTCCCTTCACGCGAATCCCGGTCTTCCACACATCATGACTGATCGAGCCGAGAATCAGCCCGCTCCGGCTATCCGGCTGGAACAAGGCCGTCACTTCATAACTCTCGGTTTCCAGCGGAGCCGTCTCTGTCAGATAACGCACCCATTTGTCATTATCATAAGGAACGCGAAGCACATGCAGCGCCTCATCCGGAACCGTCTCATTCCCGCTCGATACCGCTTGGGTGCTCACAACCGCGATGCGGTTGACCTTGATTTCCTCCTGCCCCACAACGACGACCCGAGAGATGAAGAACGAAGCTCCCTCGTAAACGTAAAAATGCTGCTCCAGTCCAGGAAGCAGGTCGGATTCATGCTGAATTACGGCATGCACGCCTGTTCCGAATCCATCCTCAATCTTCTCGGGCTGACCTGCCATAACGTGGCGGTCATAATTCCCCGTATGGTATTCCCGGCCATGCCACCGGAAGCCGCTGCGCACGGCTTGCAGTGTAAATCCCTTGCTGCCTGCATAAGCGTACTCGCCTTTTACCAGATCCACTTCAAGGGCCATCAAGCCGTTTGTTACCCGAACGTGAGTATCGGCATTCACCCCAACCTTCACAGCCATATCGCGATTCGTTATCACCTGTAGATTGCCTCCTTTTTACACTTGCATCTGTGCTGCATTGAAGCCGCTTGGTGAACACGCCTTTCGCAGCTTGCTACCATTATAGAAGCGTGGGTAAAGCGCTTACTATACAACGATCTTCCGATCCATATCGGGATGTAACGTTTCTTGAACGATGCCGTTGTTGAAATGCAATATGGCCCTTTCCGCTAAGGAATCCGTAAAACGTTCTGGTCGTGTCACTGGGGGTCTTTAAGTCCACCCAACCCAGCCGACCTGTGGTTTGGTTAGCCATCATTGAAGTTCCTCCTCCAAATGCAAAAAAGCGCACACTCCATCTAAGGAATGTGCGCAGATGCGCTAAATGATATTTATTTCATATGTACAGGAGATCATGGTGAAAACACTAACGTCATAACCATCTTTTATCCCATCACAGCCCCTATGATTTGTGATAAAACGACAAATTTTTTCATTGACAACCTCTAAAAGAGACTATATATTAAGATGAAAATGATAATCATTATCATGACTGTCAAGGGCCCGAAAGTTACGATTTTGATCTCCGGAGCAGAAAGCGAATACATCTTTTCCAAGATAGACGATTTACAAACTCAGATCATAATAAGGAAGGGTTATTTCAATGATGGCAAACCGTAAATTTTTACTACAAACACTAATACTTCTGCTCGTGCTTACAGTAGCATTAGTGGGCTGTTCCAGCCCGGAATCCAGCTCAACACCTGCAACTGATTCGGCCGCGACGAATTCAGCAAGCACCGAAACACCAAGTACGGAAACACCCGCTTCCTCAGATACAGAGACTCAATATCCACTTACCATCAAACATGCTCTTGGAGAAACGGTTATTGAGAGCAAGCCTGAACGCATCACTACCGTTCAATGGGCCAATCACGACGTCGTTCTCGCTCTTGGCGTTGTTCCTGTAGGTTTCTCGGCAGCGAACTTCGGCGTTCAGGATGACAGCGGACTTCTGCCTTGGACTGCGAAGAAGCTCGAAGAGCTCGGCGTCAAGGACCCGAATGTATTCCAGGATACGGACGGTCTTGATTTTGAAGCTATTTCGGACTCCAACCCCGATGTTATTCTTGCCGCTTACTCTGGCATAACCCAGGAAGAATACGATCTTCTTAGCAAAATCGCTCCGGTTGTAGCTTATCCAACGGCTCCTTGGGCAACCACATGGCGTGAACAAGTCACTTATAATGCATTGGGTATGGGAATGGAAGCCGAAGGCGAACAGCTCATTAAAGACACCGAGGACATGATTAAAGAAAAACTAAGCGCCTATCCTCAGATTAAAAACAAGAAAGTCGTATGGGTTAACTTCTCCGCTGAAGATATGTCTAAACTACATATATACACACCCGTGGATTCTCGCGTATCTTTCCTGCATGAGCTCGGGATGGTTTATCCTGAGAGCATCACGAAACAGATTACGGACCCGAACAGCTACTCCTTGAATTTAAGCGGAGAGAATGCTGAGGCCCTTAAAGATGCAGATCTAATCGTTGGATATGGCAATGACGAGCTGTTGAAAGCCATTCAGGCCGATCCGCTGCTTGGTAAAATCCCTGCAATCAAGAGAGGTTCTGTTGCGTTTATTGAGAGCGACACACCATTGGTAGCTGCCGGAACGCCAAATCCGCTGTCGATCTCTTATACCATCGATGATTACCTGAAATTAATCGGCGGAGCTATTGACAAGATAAATGAATAGTTCATCGATTCCGAACAACAATACGCTGCGCTCAAATATCCCGAAGCATTTTACATGGGTTCTGGTCATGTGTGTTATCCTGCTGGGTGCAAGCGTGGTAGCTTCACTGGCGTTTGGCTCTCGGCCCGTGAGATTTGATGAGCTGATTGACGGCTTATTTCGCCCGGACGTGGATTCCTTCGGGGCAAACATTGTCCGCAAACGGGTTTCCCGAACCGTTTTCAGTTTGTTTTGCGGGGCGGCTCTAGGCGTTTCCGGAGCCCTTATGCAGGCCGTCACCCGCAACCCACTTGCCGACCCCAGTATATTGGGCGTAAATACAGGCGCATCCCTGTTTGTGGTGTGCGGCATCGCGTTCTTGAACATCACCAGCGCGAGTCAATATATATGGCTGGCTTTAGCCGGGGCTGCGATTACTGCAGTGTTTGTATTCGGAATCGGCTCGATGGGGCGTGGCGGAGCCACGCCCATTAAGCTTGTGCTGGCCGGTGCCGCCGTAAGCGCTGCTCTATCTTCCCTTGTTACAGCCATCATGATTCCACGCTCTTACGTCATGGACCAGTTCAGGTTCTGGCAAGTGGGAAGCGTTGGCTCGGCAACCTGGAGCGCGATTGGCACGTTCATCCCGTTTCTGATTGTGGGTGTAATTATCGCATTTATGACCGCCCCGGCATTAAACGCGCTGGCGCTGGGAGACGATGCTGCGACAGGACTCGGCGTACGAACAGGAACCCTGCGTTTTATTGCAGCGCTTGCTGGCGTTCTGTTATGCGGTGCGGCTACCGCTCTGGCTGGACCTATCGGTTTTATCGGCTTGTTATCTACTCACGTCGTACGCCTTATTCTTGGGCCTGATTTACGTTTTGTTATACCGATGTCAGCCATCGCCGGAGCGATCATTCTAACGGTATCCGACGTCGGCGGCCGGCTCATCGGCAACCCGGGAGAACTTGAAGTGGGTGTAGTTACAGCGTTTATAGGAGCTCCCATCTTAATCATACTAGCGATGCGATCGAAAGTGCGTTCATTATGACAAATCATTCTATGGAATTTATTATGGCGGGCCGACGTCAAAGACGCCGCCGCTGGATCCTTGTTACCAGTCTCCTTGCTGTGCTTGCATGTTTGCTGTGCAGTGCCATGCTATTACTCGGGAACACCATCTATCCGATTCAAGATGTAATCCGAGCGCTTTCGGGAGAACAAATCAAAGGCGTTTCTTTTGCCGTGAGTACCATACGTCTACCGAGAATGCTGGCGGGTCTTTTTGCCGGGTTTGCCTTCGGCGTTGCCGGGTTCACGTTCCAGACCATGCTGCGAAATCCCCTGGCGAACCCCAATGTCATCGGGATTACGTCAGGCTCAAGCGCTGCAGCTGTTTTTTGCATCGTGATCCTTCATGCAAACGGAGCTGTCGTTTCCCTGGCTGCAGTCATTGCAGGCCTGGCCACGGTATTATTCATTTATGTACTCTCCAGAGGCAAGGTATTCTCCATCGGACGGCTAATTCTGATCGGAATCGGCATCCAGGCTATGCTTGACGCTGTCATCTCTTACCTTCTATTGGTTAGTTCCGAGAAAGATGTTCCCTCAGCGCTCCGATGGCTCACGGGCAGCCTCAACGGCTCCCAATTGCAAGAGCTGCCGCCTCTGGTTATTACGGTGATCATCTGTTCGCCAATCGTCATAATGCTGAGCAAACATCTAAGCATATTGGAGCTTGGAGAACAAACGGCTTCCTCTCTCGGGGTAGACACGGACAAGACCCGAATTGTGCTTATTGTGAGTTCCGTCTGCATGGTTGCCATTGCTACCGCTACCACGGGTCCGATCGCCTTTGTCTCCTTCCTGGCGGGACCAATCGCCAAAAGACTCGTTGGCGCCGGCTCCTCGAACGCGCTTCCGGCAGGCCTTGTTGGCGTTAATCTAGTCCTGGCGGCAGATCTAATCGGACAGTTTGCTTTTGAGTACAGATTCCCCGTAGGCATCATTACCGGATTACTCGGAGCGCCTTATCTGATCTTCCTGTTAATCCGAATGAATCGAAAGGGGGAATTATAATGAAACCGACACATGTTTTTCAAGGCGAGCAAATCGTAGCGGGCTATGATAATAAAGCGGTTATTCACGGTGTAGACCTGCTTATCCCGAGCAACAAAATAAGCGTTATTATTGGATCCAATGGCTGCGGGAAGTCTACGCTGCTTAAAACATTGGCCAGGCTTATCAAGCCCATATCGGGGAGCGTTACTCTGGACGGCAAGCCCATCAGCAAAATCCCGGCCAAACAATTGGCCCGAGTGGTAGGATTGCTGCCGCAGTCCCCCATTGTTCCGGAAGGGATCTCTGTAGCGGATTTGGTTGGACGAGGAAGGTTTCCGCACCAATCGCTGCTGAGCGGATGGACCAAGAAGGATCACGAGGCTGTTGCCGAAGCGATGACCATTATGAATATAACCGAGTTTGCCAACCATAATATTGACGAGCTTTCAGGCGGTCAACGACAGCGCGTCTGGATTGCCATGGCTCTGGCGCAGCAAACCGATATCTTGTTTCTCGATGAACCAACAACCTTTTTGGATATCACGTATCAAGTCGAGATTCTGGACCTGCTCACCGATCTAAACCGAAAACACGGAACAACAATTGTCATGGTGCTTCATGATATCAACTTGTCCGCGCGTTATGCAGACCATATTTTTGCGCTGGATACAGGAAAGCTTGTCGCTGAAGGTACGCCAACCGAGGTTATTACTAGCACGCTGGTCAAAGACATTTTCGGGCTTAATTGCACGGTGATCTCGGACCCCGTCTCGGGATCGCCTCTGGTAGTACCCAAAGGACGATATCATGTGAGTGATCCACATCCTTCTTAAATAAGGAACAAGCCCCCCCCTCGGGGGCTGCTTCCAATTCTCACGATGAAGTTAAAGAATGCAAGCTCATGTCCTCCAAACCTTAAACATGCTTCCACCATACCCCCGCACACTCCGGCACGGTTGACCATTGGTTTGCCTGAATTTTATCTGATAACTCCTCTCCGAAAAAGAACCCTGTGCACTGCTGCGCCTCTTCCACCGTATCAAACACATAGTCCATCCGGATCCAACGATGGTTAAATCCATATGTACGCTCTAATTGTGCATAATAATCCACTAGGAAGTCAGGAGGGTTCGGCGTATCTGTGCCGGTTCCCATCGTCTCCAGAATGATTATCGTCCCGCCCGGCCTCAAGACACGCTGCAGCTCAGCCATCACCTGCTCCAGATTCTGACGGCAGTTCTCTTGGTTTGAATGAGCCAGATAACTGATGCTCCAGCCCGACACCACCAGGTCCACGCTCGATGAAGCAAGCGGCAAGCTGTCTGCTAACCATGATCTCATAGGCCTCAGCCTGTTTGTTGTATATATCATCAATCGCCATAACGTGCTCAACTCCTGTCAGAATAGTGCTAGTCCTGTTAAATTATTGTCCCTCTTCTCTCTCCTACATGGTGTTTTGTGTATCGTTGTTACCCAGACAGAATTGTTGGATTGCTCGATGAATAATCTCCGGCTGCTCATGATTGATGGCATGTCCCGCATCCTTCACGATCCGATAAATCATGCCATAATCAATCAATCGGTGGATGGCCTTGGGATAGTTGCTCAGCATGTCTTGGTCGCCAATGAGAAATAGGGCCTTATGTCGGATCACACGAAAGTCTTCCGCAGGAAAAATCGTAATCTTATGATGCCTCATGGATGCATTGTTGAAGAACTTGAGCAGATAGATCCAGTGCTGCATAAGCTCGGGATGTTCCTCGAATGGAGCGATCTGCGGTCCGCACAGCTTTCGCAGCAATTTCCGCGCATTTCGTTCTGAAGGAAATAAGGCCTCCGGTAGAAAAGCTTTCATCATTTTGCTCATAACCTCTAGCTGGCTCCCGGCAATGCTGCCGGCCATGCATACGATTTTTTCAACACGATCCGGTCGCATAAGGGCATAATGATAAGCGAGATAAGCTCCATAGGATACTCCTGCAATATATACGGAGTTGATCCGCAATGCCTCAAGGATTTCGTCCAACCATTTCGCCTGATCAAATGGCTGACTGTAATTGTCATTCGGTTCGCTTTTCCCTGAACCGCCGATGTTGTCAATTGCAATGACATAGAAGGCTTGGGACAGCTCTTCCATGTTATAGACCCACATCATGGCTGCGTTATCTCCCGTCCCATGCAAGAGCAGCAGGGGAGGATTCTCCGATGAGCCTGCCGTTATAATGTGAGTGATGCCGTATGTCGTAGGAATGTTCTGTTGTTCTAGGGGAACCGACAAGCCTGCCAATAATCGATCATAGGATTCATAGATGAGCCGTTGTCCATTCTCGGTTTTATAACGCGGTCGCAATCCCTGTCCACCTCCATGAAATTGAACTTAACTAACGATTTATCGCTATTCTTGTTGTTCATGGTGATGGGTGTAGATGCTGATCAATTCCTCCAGCTTATGTATCGTCTTATATGGCTTGGCTTCAAGAGTGTCATCCCATCGCTCCCTGTCTCTTGAACACCATATGGCTTGCAAGCCGCTCCGTGCTCCCTATCGCTTTTATTGTCATAGACACCCCGCTTTCCCCCTACCTCGTTACGATCTCGTAACTCTTTACATAACCACGTTCATTCAAATAGATGAAGAGCTTCTCACTCTTGTAATCCATCCTACGCAATGCGCCAAGATCATACACCACTGTATCATCATCATCGTCAGCCCGATTGGCACTATCGCTGGCACCGAGGAGATCCATCACTTCCGCCGGGGTTAAGCCCACGAGGTTATGCTCCTGTAGAAAATCGTTCACCATCAGCGCACGCTGCTCAGGATAACCCACCCATCGATTGTAATCAAAACGCTGCAACGACAGGTTGTAACTTAAGGCGTAGATTGAGAAAAATAGGAGCAGCACACCGATTATGACGGTAGACGCATAATGCTGCTTCAGAAACATGCTCCATGTTGTTCTGGATATCCGATACAGAATGAACAACAGCAGCAGTACGGGTAAGGACACCCACGATACCGATACAAAAGATAACGCAATATGATAATGATAGATTAACCGGATAACAACTGCGGCGTAAATCACAACATATATTCCTACGACCAACCCTAGAACGGCGGCATGCGAATTCCAGACGTACTTTCTATGATCTGCGATACGTTGTGCACCTCTAAGCTATGTATTAACCCCAATTCTTACGGACTTTATTATCCAGATCAAACACAATTCCACCATATGCATATTCCGACCTCCAGTCATGGCCGTCGCTCCTCTAACAAACTACGCATTTCACGCTTCGATATAGATGTAATCTGGGCGATGTGATGGCGGTTATGCCATACGAATCGCTGCAGCGCGATATCAAGGGTAATGCTACCAAGCACTTGGGTTCTCATGGTTCTTTGGAAATCCTCAGGCTTTAATTCCTTGAGCAAAATTAAAAAACGGAAATGAAGTGTTTCCAGCAGCGTAAGCGAGTTCTCAATGGGAACCTCGCTGTAATCACTCAGCTCCGCCCATAAATCCTCCCGGTATGAACTCGCCATGGGTTCATCCTCGGTCAGTGCGCGTTTAAAACGCAAATAAGCGTTCATATCATTATCCGCCAAATGGTGAATAATCTGCCGAATGCTCCACCCGCCCTCCCGATAAGAGGCATCCAGTTCGGACGGAGTCAGGTTCATAATGATTTGCCGAAGGGTCGGTACGATAGCAGGAATCTGCCCAATGAACTGCTGCCTTTCTTCCTTAGTGGGTTCTTCGTGAGGTGTAAACGAACCAATCGGATAACGGATGGCATCCACTTTTATACATCCTCC
Source organism: Paenibacillus sp. Cedars (assembly GCF_003184205.1). Classification (NCBI taxonomy): domain Bacteria; kingdom Bacillati; phylum Bacillota; class Bacilli; order Caryophanales; family Paenibacillaceae; genus Paenibacillus; species Paenibacillus sp. Cedars. The sequence continues at coordinate 1,496,392 of NZ_CP020866.1, read as the reverse complement.
CAACGTTTTCTGAACAACATTGACCAACGCAACAAGTTAAGACATATGAATATGCACTTACCCGGAAGTTAGAATCAAAGGCGTGTTAAACAGGGCAAGCGAGTGACGCACGCCACTTCTCCTGTAAAATGAAACATAACCACATAATGATTCAAACTGCTGAGAAAATGATACACGCCTGTCGTACTTGTCAATTTGACATCATAACCTGTCTCTTCCTTCGCTTCTCTTAAAGCTGCCTCAACAATATCTTCCCCTGGCTCGATCCGCCCTCCCGGAAAGCCCCATTTATCCTGTACCACGGGTTTGTTCTCCTGGATGATCAACACCTGATCTTCTTGAAAAAGAGTAATGCTTACCACAAGTACGATACCCTTCTTCGTCATAGTCCCCTACCTTTACACATGTTCTAAAATAAAGCCCCACCCTGACGTTATCCACTCTTCTCCCTCATAATCATCCATTCGCGTCCAAAGGGGTCCCTAAAATCCAAAAACCACGCAAAACCCTCGTCCCGAATCTGTTCTATTCTTGCTCCGGCCGTGGACAAATAGGAATGCAGCTCTTCGATATCCCGATTGGTTCTGAATATAAATGAAGCCGCCGTCGTTAATTCCAATTCTCTTGTTTCGTCCACGCTCTCTAATAACAGATTGGGACTGTTGTAGAGCGTCAACATATAGAAGCCCTCATCCTGCATTAATATCTTGAAGCCTAAATACCGAGTGTACCAATCCGCCGCCAGCCCGATGGTATCCTTCGTGAAGATCATACGGATGTCATCCAGACGATCCAGCACAGGAATTGGGTCGGTCGACGTTTCATTATGATGTAAAGGAAGAGGTTTATAACCATTCTCAACATAGAGTGCTTCAACCTCACGCTCCCCGATGGCACGATTATAGATCCGCAGATCGTCCAAGCGCCCCTGAAAAAAGAAGTAAGGTTCATCGGTAGATTTTCTGCCCACATACATGGGTTCGTCAGGATAAGGTGTGAAGCTGCCTGATCGTTCGGCTGTGTGTTGGCCATTCACATACATTCGGTAACGGGAGTCCTCATAGATCAGGACCACATGATACCAGTGTTCCTTCACAATTCTGGCATTCATCATCAGGTCCGGCTCCCGCAGGAAACCATGGAACGTAATGTATTCATCCTTCGTGCTGAGCTGTAACGCCCGGTTCTGATGGTGACCGTCCTGAGAGACAATCGCGCTATGCCACCCCCGCAGCACCTGATGTGCGTCATAATAACACCATACTGATATAGAGAAAGCATCCTTCGATAGCATTGGCGATTTATCCATTTGAACATAGTCACTTCTGCCGTTCAGCGTTAAAGCTCCACCCTTCCTGCCGAAGCGGTCGGTAGCATACTCCCCGCCCTCCAGCCGTCCATGACGCCCCTCCCCGCTGGTATCCCGCACATCACCGTCGAACAAATATTCCAGAACAAGGCCGCTTCGTAAATCGATAGGATGTACGGATCTGCCAAATATCTCGTCAATCGTGGTTCCAAATACATCTGCCAGCAGTGGTATATGGATGATGTCCGGGCAAGTTTGCCCATTCTCCCATTTACTTACCGCTTGATAACTGACACCCAGCCCATTAGCCAATTGCTCCTGTGTCATACCAAGCTGTTTTCGCAGCCTGACGATATTGTTGCCCATCACGTTGTTTGCCTGATTCATGAATCCAAGATCACCTCGTTCTCCATGAGATGCATCTAATATAAACCAATCTTTAACCAAAAAGTATAACGCAGCAGTAGAACGCCGGTTCCTGATATTCAACCTCCGGTTGAGTCGATTATTACTCTCGGCTTAACTTTAGTTTATTGACCTCAGGCACTTGCAAGATTCTATTCAAATCTTCGTCTGTTCCGCGTTGCCTCATCAAGCCATGAGATAAGTCCCAGCTTGCTAACGTACATTTCGTTTTGTACTACTATATAAGGAAAAGGCTTACCTTCTGATGCTCCCTGCTCTCTTAGCGCATTGTCGGATGAAATGATGCTCTTCACCTGATACTCGGTAAGGTTCAAGAACTCCGCTGTTTGTTCAAGAGTCATTAACGGAGGATCGGTTTGCACAGAATCAGCTCCTTCTGTAACGGCAGGCACATACTTTGAATCCTCAGCACCCTGAAGGATGAAACTGGCGGCAACGATGGATATTCCGATAATCAAAGAACTGATCAATGCGCTGTAATTCAATGGCTTCAAAATTTATCACCTCGATTCATCCATATATTCCGTATACGCTCACCCATTTCCTCCACGAACATCCAAAACCAAAGCAAAAACCTAAAATATTGTAAATACGCTGCCTGCCAGAAATAGGTTATGATATGGGCAAATCAGGAAAGGAGGACAGCAGGATACATCTAATTTTTAGAAGATTTACGAGTCTCGCACATGACAAAGGAGGAACCCTTATGAGAATCCCCAAAATCACCAGCCTGTTCATGATGCTTACATTTCTGACAACAACGTCTCTCTCCGCTGCCAGTGCGCCGGCAGGCACAGCTGAAACTTCATCAGGTCCACTGCGGATCATGAGTTTTAACCTGCGCTATGCTGCGAATGATGATCAGCCATGGGAGAACCGGCGACCGGTGATGAGGAACTTGATATTAGAGAATCAACCGGATGTCATCGGAACTCAGGAAGGCCTTCACCGCCAAATCGTTGATTTGGAGAACGACCTCCCGGGATATGGCCGAATCGGAGTTGGCCGCGAAGGCGGGGAGTTCGGAGAATATATGGCTGTTTTTTATAAAATGGATCGGCTTAAGCCTTTGGAGCAGTCGCACTTTTGGCTGTCGGACACCCCGCAGATCATCAGCTCTGCAAGCTGGGGAAATCAGATCCCGCGCATGGTAACCTGGGTCCGCTTCCAGGACCTGAGGAACGGCAAAACCTTTTATATGGTAAACACGCATCTGGATCATCAATCCGAGGTTTCCCGGCAGAAGAGCGCAGCGCTCATTATCGATAAAATGAAGGGCTTTGCACCAGATATCCCCGTGGTTATGACGGGCGATTTCAATACCGTTCCGGGAAGCGATACGTATTCTATTTTTACAAGCAATGGGCTGTCGGATGGACACATCACCGCCAAGAAGCATACTAACGATGACCTGGGGACCTTCCATAATTACAAGGACCCTACGGGTGGCGGCAGCGGTAACCGGATTGACTGGATTCTGCATAGCACGGGATGGAATGTCCTGCACAGCGAGATTATTAACTACAATGAGGAGGGGCAATACCCAAGCGACCATTATCCGATCATGATCACGGGCACGCTGCAGAAGACCAACAAAACCACGGAGGAAACAGTACCCAAGCTCCCTTTGACCACCGCCCTGCACATCACGGAAGTCGTGGCTAACTCCAGCGATCAAGGCAATTACAATTATGTGGAGATTTACAATCCCCATGACCGGGAGATCGATCTGGAAGGGTACCAAATCTACTATTATTACGACCCTGCTCTTCCATTCGACAAATCGAAGTCCAACCGCTGGACGATTGCAAAGGACCGATACAGCACGGACACCATCATTCGTCCCAACGAAACCAAGGTCATCTGGATCAAGAAGCAGCCTTGCTGTTATGACCTGAGCAGGAAGCAGTTCCTTGCCAAGTATAACGCGAATGAGAACGACCTCTCGCCTTCTCAGCTGCTTGCCGTCTTCACGCCGGGCAACAATCAGGGATTGAACGGCACCTCCACCAGTGGACGCTCGTTAGGTATTTCATCCCCTTCGGGTACGCATCTCGTCGGAGTGCAATTCAATAACGGGCAGCTGGATGCCGGCGTCAACGAATCGATCACCTACCTGAAGCCTCTGCCGCTTACCAGCATCATGCAGAAAAAGGAGACTCACCAAGCCCCTTCGCCTGGTCAGCCTTAAAATGATTATGAAGATCACTCAAACCTTCCATGAACCTTCCGTATCACAAGGGGTATGGAAGGTTTTCTTAGGTAATTCAACTTATACCATTTAGTTCTATGTAATTAATTCATCCTATTTATGTTATAATATATTACATAAATATTGTTAATTCTCATAATTCCGATGTATAATGCTGCTAGATTGATATTATACATACGAGTTAGGGGAGATAATATGCCATTGATGAGAACAACAACGCGTAGATCACTAACTGTTGCTTTATGCTGCCTCACTTTGTTGACAGCTGTACCCGCACATGCCGCAGGGAATACGTCGTTTCCTATCCTGCAATCCGTTAGCAAAGATCAGATCAAAGCGGATTATTACGTTCCCAGTTCCCTGGAGAACATCAGCTGGGGGTTTCTGCCGAATCGGGACAGCAAATCCATCCTGACTGTCTCCTCCGGCAGCACCATCACTTTTGATACATTATCCCATGAGGGAATTCTCGAAGACCAAGGACGGGATCCGGAGAAGTATTTTGCTTCATTCGGTATCCAGCCGGATCAGGTGCTTAATGATGCTAAAGCGATTGCCGCATCTGATCTTCCGCATGATTTTGACGCAGATGGTCCGCATGTGGTAACGGGGCCCATCGACATTCAGGGGGCTGAGCCTGGTGACGTATTGAAGGTTGAAGTGCTGTCTCTTACTCCCCGAGTTCCCTATGGCGTCATTTCCAATCGGCATTACAAGGGCGCACTTCCCGGTGAATATCCAGAGAATGAGGGGCGCAAGGAAGGAGCAAACGCGTCGAATCCCGAGTTATATCAAAATATATCCAAATTTACACCGGTAGAAGAAATCAACGGCAAGCTCTATGGCGTGCTTCCCATTGAAAAGGGCGGCCAGGTGCGCTTTCCCCTTAAACCTTTCATGGGCCTTATGGGCGTGGCGCCAGATACCAGCGAAAAAGTAAGCAGTGTCCCGCCGATCGAAACGGGAGGGAATATCGATATCAACGAGCTCGGTGTCGGCTCGACCCTGTATCTGCCGATCCAGGTTAAAGGCGGACTCTTCTATACCGGAGACCCTCACTTTGCACAAGGAGACGGCGAAGTCGCATTGACTGCGATGGAGGCCTCCCTTCGCGGTACCTTCCGATTAACTGTGCTAAAGCCGGGAGATCCCTCCCTTCCGCGAGCCGAGCTCAAGCAGCCTTTTGCCGAAACCGAGGATTACTGGATTCCCGTCGGTCTTGACGCAGATCTGGATGAGGCCATGAAGGAAGCGGTACGTGAAGCGCTTGGTTTCCTGAATGAGAAGCTTGGAATGGATCGCGCAACAGCCTATGCTTACATGAGTGCCGCCACGGACTACGAAGTCTCCCAGGTTGTGGACAAAACGAAGGGAATACATGCCCTCATCCATAAGAGGCATTTCATCAACAATCTCAAGCTCTCCATCGCCATCCATGGTTCCACCCTGCCTTCCTCCATCATTAATGACGAGTTCTACGTTCCCCTTCGCTCGGTGGCTGAGGGTTTGGGATATGAAGTGAAGTGGGACCCTAAGAAATATGCCGCCCTTGCTTCAGCCGACGGCAAGACTGTGACGGTCCCGATCGGGCAGGCTATCTTTGAAATGGACGGCAAGGCGGTCTACAACAGCGATGCCGCAATGATGAAGGACGGCGTCACCCTGATTCCGATCCGGAGTATTCCCGTTCTATTTGGAGCCCATGTGAACTGGACCACCAGCGGGAATGAGCTGAAGGCCAGCGTAACCCCTGCGCTGGATTGATCTCATTTTTTCTTAGTTGAATATTTCTCAATTCAAAAAGTCCCCCTAAACAGCTGGACATACACACCAGCTAAGGGGGACTTTCATACTAAATCGATGTGGATTTATATTGGGCCTCTAAACACTGTTTGGCGATATAAAAAATTTGACCCATATGCTCCGAATAATGCGTGGCGCATTGATGCAGAATATCCAGATTCGTTCTCTCCGTCCCCCTTACCGATTGAACCTGTTCAAAATCGTCATTCGACATGGAGCTTACTGTGTCTATAAGGAACTGGAACCGGTTCTTCACGATTTGGATCAAATCATCCCGGCTTACAAACGTCTGGGTCAATTCTTCCTCCCGGTTCCGCATAACGTCTTGATGCAGAATCCCCTTCGTTACTCGCTCCTTCATATTACCATCGATATGCCTGATCAGCGTAGATATGCTTAAACTTGAAGGTCTTGGCCTCCAATTGACTTGCTCATCGTTCAACTGCACCAGCGCTTTGAGCGTACGGCTGCGGATGTTGTCGAACTTCGTAATCAGCCATTGTCGGTTGAAATCATGATCCATATCCAATCACTCCTTATCAGGTATGATAAAAGATCTTTGTTTCATGCCTTCGTTGCCTTCCATATATATTTGAGCTCACGGACCCCCAGCCGCCCATCGATTTGATTCTCCCGTATCTTGGCTTCAAGCTCACCCTTTCGTTCCGGCAAGGTGAAATCGGGATTACCAGGCGTATCCGACAAATTTAATGCAAATTCAACCCCACTAGGGAAGTAAGTTACCGCTTCATTAAATTCTTCGATCGTTACATCAACGTAGCCATTCTCGGACAATCGTCTTCTCACGTCAGTCACATCAGTATGTATGCCGAAGATGGTTCCGCCAGAACACAGAATTCGCGGATGCTCCAGGATGGAGGTTGGACCCCGCCGATCATATATGAAATCAAACTGGCCATCATGAAAAGGCAGCTCCGCCTTCGTGGTGGCATACACAAATTCAACATTACCGATTCCGCTGGATTCCAGTAGGGATTGGGATATTCGAATCATCTCCGCGGAGTTGTCAAAACCTGTGATTTGCTCTGCATGTCTGGACATCTTGAGCGTGAATTCACCATGTCCGCAGCCTGCATCCAGCACCGAACGAAATGTTGGCAGCATCTCTACCAATCGCTCCTCGTACACGTCCTCAGCCGACCTTCCGACCACCGTGTATTTCGCTCTTCCTTGGTATCCACCGTTCCGGCGTGCGATCATGTCGTACCAATCTATTCCCATGCGTTCCCTCCTCCGTCATCAGATGCAATCCTATTTAAAGATAGCAGAATCCTGTTGTTATATGAATAAACAGAAATACTCACTTGATCTAATGACTTAAAATATTACCATTTTGAATGATAAAGTCAACGGCCACTCTTCTATTAAAAATCCCTGAATAGGTCTTTCGTAATAAAAAACAATTGATATTGTCATAATTTGTCGTCTACAATAGTGGAATATAAAACCAATACATAGAGACATACAGGAGGCAATCATGTTGTTAAAAAGGTGGCGCCGATTATTCGCTTTAACTCTTATTCTATCACTATGCATAACGTCTATGGCAAGTGCAGCGGAACCCAGCACATCCAAATATGCCTGGGCCGAGAAATCCGTTGATTTTCTTAGGTCTCAAGGGGTATTTGAGAATATGGAGTATCGAACCCAAACATTAGGCAAGATGGTGACCAAGACCGATCTTACACTTATGGTTCATCGGCTGTTTCCCGAATTCCGGGTTCCCAGCGACAAGAAAGTCAACATTCCGGGCGTGCCCAATGGACACTCGTCCTATCCCATTTTCAAGGATGTTTACGGCAGCATGTCTAGCGGGCTAATTGAAGCAGCCGACAAAATAAATTATCACAATGAAACATTCACTTACCAGCCGGAGAAAGTGTTAACACGCTGGGACCTGTTGATTACGCTGAATGCGCTCTTTAAAGATATCGGTTACGCACTGGTACTACCGGAGGGTGAAGATATTGCCAGACTTCGTTCGTTTAAGGATATCCCCAAAAGATATTTCAATTCCTACAACCAATATGAAAAATGGAAGTATGCTTATCAGCCGTTAGCGCCTGAAATTGGGTTGCTGCAAGACAAAAAATGGGGGCCTTCGCTAGCTTCGGACCTTGATTACGTCAAAGCCTATGCCCTGCTCGGTTTTGCCGAGGCTAGCATCATGAAGCCCGACGCAAAAGGATATTTTCGTCCAAATCAAAAGGTGACCTTAGCCGAAACCTCGGTCATTCTGCATCGCATATACAACTACTATGAAGGCGCCAGCTATATTAAGGCACCGTCGCAGGACGATCTCATTCCGAACGGAACAAAAGTCTACATGTATGCAGGATCGCGATCGGGACACGGAGTAAGTCCGGTTTCTGATTTTGCTCTGATGAATCCCGATGGCGCCTCGGAGTTCTATCTCGCCATGAACGCTTCAGAGAAACTCGACTTGCAGATCAACATAAACGGGGAGCCTTCCTATTACACTTACGAACAATTGAGCAATCCTAAACAGCCTGTTCGAATATCCCTGAATGGCGCACACTATGCAGAATTCTTTCCAATCATTCGGAGCAAGGGTCAAAAAGCCACCAACGATAATAATAGCATTGAAGTTCAGTATTATTATGCCGATACCTTACAGGACTTCACCAAATTATTGGAATAAGAGCCCCATCTATTAGCTCAATACAAAGGGAGTGCAGCTGTTGTATACAGCTAACACTCCCTTTCCTATTAGAAAACAGCTGCAGCGATTCATTGTTTGCATCTTGGTACATCAGTCTCCCTCAGGTTACCTATCGAATTATAAATTAAGTTTGGCTACAGATTCTCCTGCAGACCACGGCATAACCCCGATCTCCTCAAAACCTGCTTTCACGTACAGCTGTCTTGCCTGTTCGTTCTTCGGGTCAAAACTCAGTATGAGGACATTCGTCCGATCAGGTTTGTTGCGGATTTCTTCAATTATGAACCGCAAAGCCTCTTTGCCGTACCCCTTCCATTGATGATGCCCATCTATCATGTATCGATAAATCCAGTAGTTTCCGTCATCCGAATCCAAGCCGTACATTGCAAAACCGACCATCGTCTGATCATTGTAAATAGCCATCGCCTCAAAATTCTCAAGGAATTGGAACTGGGCAATCGAATACAGATTGGAAGCAATAAAGCTTTCCTGCTCCGGTTTCGCTTTCAGTTTAATGCATTCCGTCCAATTCTCCTGGTTAACAGGTTGCAGTCTAATCATGTCATACTCCTTCTGACTTGCTCATTGGATTGGTTGTGCAGACCATGCTCGTCAATTCGTCTCCCGGCAAGAAACCCAGCTTCTGATACAATCCCTCCGCAGGATTCCCTGTAGTTACAAATAATCGCAGTACATAATAATGGTTATTTAATTCATGAATGGCTTTACGCAGCATATGCTTCGCTAGTCCCTTCCCCCTGTGGCCAGGTTTAATTGCAATTTCATAAATTAACGGAAGACCTTCCCATAGCGATACTAAACAAACACCTACGAATTCTTCGGTTTGCTCATCAACGATCATTGATGAAGCTTCCAATAGATCGGCAGTTGAATGATGCTCAAAATAATCAAGGATGTCCTGAGTAAAACACTGATGGTCCCTGCTATCTATATGATCATGATAGGAATCCAGTATAAGCCTTGTTATGTGCATCCGAACAGCAGGCGATGGTTGCAGACACTTATACGTCCTTGGAAGAAGCTGAATCGGTATATCCTCAGTAGGACGAATCATGCATTTCCTTGATTGCACAGGCTCGAAGCCTTCTGCTGCGAATGCAGCAATATGTTCAGGTAATACATTGTATGCATGTATTCTGTCAATCCCGCTTGTTCTCTCTATGATATATTCCTTCAAATAAGCGGCTATGGATTGAGAGAAATGGAATGGAGGGATTACAAACAGTGAGCCCAGTGCATTCTCCGATATGGATATCCCAGCCGTTATAGTGCCTTCTGACATGATCCAATAGCAGCCATCCGTATCCCGCATCATCTGCTGCAGGTGCAACCAACTCGGCCTGAACCAAACATTTTTCCGATAAGTCGCAAAGTACTTGGAATACATGATAGGATCAGCTTGAAGCAAAGAAAATACCCGATGAGTCTGCTGCACTGACTCTTCCATATATCCATATCCTTCCTTCATCAACCTGACGGCATGTTTCTACATCAGGCATTTTATAAGAAAATAATACGTATGTCCCCCTAAGGCACATCCTTTAAATAAGTGATCTCTCTTTGAATTCGAGGTACTCCCTCAATATTTCTTCGGATTCTCCCTGCTTCGTTAGGTATGAATAGAGCAGTCCGCTCAGACGATATTGATATACCTTTTTGTTGAAATCTGTATAAACCGTCACTGAAAAATTACCAAAATCCTCTGCCTGCTCCGTCATTTCGGGGTACTGGATCGAGCCCTGGGAAATAACTAATACAATCCCGTTTGAGAAGAAAATGCGACAATAGGGCGAGGTGAAATGATCGTTATAGGCTTCTATTCTATCAATCTGCCAAGAAGGTATAGCAGGTTCATCCGGGACATTCAGCGTTGCAGGAATATCCGATCGTTCAATGATGACCGTATTCGCATCCTCTCCTGTAAATAATACATACCATGTACTTCCCAGGACGAATATGCATAAGCTCAACGTGATCATGATAAATTTAACTGTTCTCATACTCCCTCACTCACCCACAAATTCCTTCTATAACACACCCATCCAAATAATACCATACAGATCCCGAGTTTATGTGGGATTAAACGGATTTAGATAAAGTCTTCCCGTCCCAAATGGCAGGTTATATAAACAGCTCCGCCTTTTATTTAGCACATATCGGATCACTTTATCATTTACTATAGTGATTCTACTATAGTGAAGAGGTGATTCATATGGCTTCTGTCAATGCTGTTCCCCAGCCGGATCTTGTATTAATCAACTGGTCAAGAAACCCTCTCGTTGTTGGCTCTCCTCGCAGAATTCTTGCTGCGCGCGTAATCGGCAGCTCTTCACCTTGCAGAGCAGATTTGACACCGAATGCGTTATTAAGCACAGCCTTGGCCTGCTTGCTGGATAATGATGTAGGATTCAAAATCGTATTCCGCAAAAGAACATCCAACATTAGCGGATACCTGTTATTGCAACGTGTTTGAAAACTCTATTTGAACTATTCGCTCCATGAAATCCCATCGTTTACCAGAATAGATTGCCCAGGAAATATCTCTGAGGACTTATTCTAGTACAATGAAAAAGCAAGCAGGATCCCGTACAGGATCCTGCTTGCTTCTTTGTATGAACCGCTGTTCAACCTTTTTCAATCTCTCATTCATATCTCTTCTATAGTCTCTATATATTACTTCACTTGAGCGACACTTACAGCCACCTTTTCCAGCTGTGCTTTGCTTAAGGAATGATCCGGTGAGCTGATCGTTACGAAGCGATCATGGAATTGGAATCCCAGCATAGCCGTATCATCCGGCGTATACCATTTAGCTTTGGTTCCGTTGGACAGTGTTACGGCTGTGCTGTCATACCCGTGAGAGTAGTCTCTTGGGGAGATATAGACCGTCATATGTTTAAATACCATATTGACTCCATCTTCCGATGCCCCTGTCTTTTGGTACACATCCCCTTGGATCATCTGATTAGGAGCATAGAGTGTTGTGAAACCATCGAATTTAGCGAATGCGCTTTTGATTTCTTTTAACTGGGCGTCGCTGTATTTCACTGTGGTGAGCTCGGACGTCTGTCCGTTTCCAGAATGGCTTCCGATCAGCACCTGGTTATTCTTCGCATCGTACTGAACAGGAACATTCAGCACGTCCGCAATCGCGCGAACAGGGAGATACGTAGTGTTTTTATAGGTGATAGGGGTCAGCTTCCCACCTGTGTTATAGGCTGCACCTTCGACTTTGATGCCAATGCCATGATTCAGGTAAGCCGAGATTTTCTCCAGGTTCGCTCCTGCATATACGCCGACTGCTCCCGTTAATGTCATACCTAATACGGCAACTGCCACCATTGATTTTCTTAGCTGTTTCATTCGCTTCATTCCTCTCGTAGTCTCACCGACATTTCAAACCGATGAGTAAATGGTTGATCGTTCATCCATAAAATGGTTATATGCGATATTTTTATTTAAAATCGATGACGTGAGTCGCAATTAAAGCTTCCTTATCCTCAATCGTAATCCCTAGTCTCTTTCCAGTAGGACTCCAATTCAGAGGATATAGTGGATGGGCTGCAGGATGAACCGAGGAATAATAGGGCGCCATCCAGCTTACCTTCCCGGAAGCCGTATTAAAAACATACACACCGTTCATTCCGCTCTCATTCTCAGAATAAACGTCGAAGGCTAATTTGGAGGAGTCCGGCGACCAGGATAAATAAGAGATCATATCGCCTTTTCCGATAAGCGTGCCTTGCAGACGACCAGCCGCGTCATAAATTAACAGCTCGCTGCCTTGTTCTCCGTCCGTTTTCGTGGCGGTAGAGACGGCGATGTATTCGCTGTCCGGCGATATTTCAAAGCTCCATACGTTTTCAATGAGTCTCACAGGCTTCGACTGTCCCGGTTCAACAACCTTAAGCACTTGGTTCACATCCGTATAATATATCCGGCCTTTACTAGCCCCAAATTGGTTATACGATTCAACATCCTCATCTTCGATTGAAATGGTCTCATATGAACCGTCCGTGGAAATAAGACGAATCTCCCCTTTGCCGCTCATGGAGCCTGCTGCAAGGACATAGGTATCGGAATTGAGCCACCCCCCCACCTCCATATAATTGTCACCCTTCACCAGTACACTTTTGCCTGTGCTCAAATCCTTCATATAATTGTCCGCCGTGTACTTATCCCTCCACTTCTGAATGAAACTGTATTTACCGTCCGGTGATGCATCTTCCTTGACGTAATGTTCACCTGGATGCTGTTCTTCATGATTCTTGATCTCGCGGCGCTCGCCTGTGCTTACATTCACGGCTTCCGTGGTATAAGCATACTTCGGTTCTTCCGTTTCGGTTGCTTCCTTCACCATTTTGGTGGTGGTAACCCGTACTTCATTCTCGGACAACCACGCCTCAATGTTCGATGATGGGATTCGATGGGTCTGATTCACAACCAATTCCCGACTCGTCCCCCCTGTTGATCCTTCCACTACCGTGAGCTTGCGCTCCTCCGAAGCATTGCTGCCAGCGTTTGAGACAGGTGGTTGAATATTAGGGCTGCCGCCCGGTTCCACAATCGTTAACCGATCCTGGGACTGGCAGGCAGACAGCGCAGCGGCGAGAACAACAACCGGCAATAATCGGGCACAATGCTTTCCTACTACATTTTTCATAACAGGTTCCTCCTACAAATGGTCCCTAAAGGGAGCTTCGGCAGCAGCACCATGTCTTAGCATGCCTCATGTTTCCCAGTTGATCTCAGTATAGAGTGCGAATATATCGATAACATATCGGGCTTGTAACGAACTTGTAAACATATGTGCTGCTATACAAAAAAAGGCCCAGACCCTTATTCCAAGTCTGGACTTTCTTCTGCTGATCTAATCTCCTCTGGACGCGGCCGATCCATCGGCAAGGTAATTATAAAGGTAGAGCCGCCCGGTCCCGTCTCCGTTAAATGTACAGAGCCGTGCTGTTTCTCGGCCAGGCTGCGTACCAGCGATAACCCCAGGCCAGTCCCCCCATAAACTCTGGATCGGTCACTGCTCACTGTATAAAACGGATCGAAGATCCGTTCTCTGGCATGATCCGGAATTCCGATTCCTGTATCGCTGACACGAATCACCATACGATCAACGCCTTGTTGATCCTGCACCTCGTTTGTCAACGTAACGGTTCCACCGGGCTTGTTATATTTAATTCCGTTATCCAGCAGGTTCAACATCATATGCATCAGATTATCCGCATCCGCCCATACCTTGCCATCCGTTAGATTGGATTCAATCGTAATGTTATTCTGCTCTGCCTTAGCCTGAAGACGAGCTGTCGCCTCCTCCAGGATCGGCTTCAGCTCTATGGATTCCGCATGGGTTTCGAATTCATAAATATCCATGGACGATAGCTGAAGCGCCTTCTCCACCAGGCCGTATAAACGCTGGGCCTCCTTGCGAATCCGAGTCCTCGCTTCTTCCAGAAGCTCAGGATCGTCACGATATAAATCAAGCAAATCTGCATAAGCAAGGATCGAAGTGAGCGGCGTCTTTAATTCATGGCTGATATTCCCGATAAACTGCTTCTGCTGTTGTTCCAGCTCTTGCAGCCGTTCAATCGCATCAAGCAGCTTCAACTTCTCCTCTGTGAGCTGGCTCACAGAGGAGGATATTCTCCCGCTCATCTCAAAAATACCTTGCGCCAGCTCACCAAGCTCATCCTTTCGCTTGACCGTCGGCTCGCTAAGATAGGCTCCCTCGCCGATTTGCTGTGCAGCCAAATTCAATCTGCTGATGACATGAACCTGGCGCCAGACATACAGATAACCGATCAGGAAGCCGGCAGCCAGTACTGACATGCCGGTTACGAGAAACAGCTTGCGGATTCGCTCATAGAAAGCATGCTGCTCCGCAAGCGAAGCATGGAATTGAATGGTTCCGATCTGCTCGTCCATATTGCGAAGCGGAGCAAGGTAGAGCAGTTGATCACCCTCGGTAATATAAGCCGAACGTCCTTCTGCCATGTGGGCAAGCGCATCCTTCACATCCATTTTGGGCTGGAATGGAAGCGAGGTCCCCGTGAATGTACCATCCAGCTTATACAAGGTGACAGCCATGCCGCTCTGCGATCCAAGATCCACTGCAAGCCGTTGACCCACGCTTTCCATAAAGGCATCCGGCTGCATTTCATTATTCGTATTCGTCAGAAACTCCTGATGAACCCGAAGATTGGCCGCTTCTGCTTCATGAGCGAAGGATTGCTCCAGGCGGACGCGCTGGTCCTCTCGTATGCCCGCAAGAACCAATGTGCTCAGAACAACGAGCACTGAGATCAGCAGCAAGGCAAGAAGCAGTGCGACCTTCCACTTCAAGCCGAAACGCACCTTTCTTAGACTCATGCTGGACTCTCCGTGCTTTTGTATCCGATGCCATACACGGTCTGAATCACGTCATGCAGATCTCCGAGTTTCTTACGCAGTCTCTGAACGTGGATATCTACCGTACGTGTCCCGCCTGCAAAGTCCATATCCCATACCTGCTCCAGCAAAGCCTCCCTGGAGTATACCCGCTCCGGGTTTCGTGCCAGGAGAGCTATAAGATCAAACTCCTTCGGAGTCAGCTCCAGCAGCTTGCCTTCGGCATGCACGGTACGGTTTAACAGGTTAATGACAAGCCCCGAAATTCGGATTTCATTCTGTGGCGAGGCTGGCTGCTGAACATTCTCAACTGTTCGGCTTCTTCGTGACAACGCCTTCACTCGGGCAATGATCTCCCGCATATCAAAGGGTTTGGTCATATAATCGTCCGCGCCGAGCTCCAATCCCAGCACTTTATCAACGATATCGTCCTTTACGGTCAATAACAGGATGGCCGGACGCTGCCGGTTCTCAAGCTTTCGGCAAACATCATATCCGCTAAGCCTTGGCATCATCACATCCAGCACCATCACGTCGGGATGGAACGATTCCACTCGTTCAAGCGCTTCTTGCCCATCCCCTGCCGTCTCAACCGTGTATCCTTCTCTTCGCAGCGCATAAGCCACAGCGCTTGATATACTGACTTCATCATCTACTACAAGTACCTTGGTCATCGCATTCACGACTCCTTTACCTGGCCGATTACGACAATTGTTAGTTCAATGATGGTAACGTATCCGGCATCATATTTCAACAAGCGGGCAGCCGTTTCATTACAATTGTAACCATGAATTATTTTTGGAATCATTTTGTCCTAGAACTGGCTTGATGTCATCCAAGTTTGCTGCGGGTTATGGTTGACTCTAAAATGTCGTGCTACTCCAATACGCATAGGACTCCTTAAGAAGTTGAATTTGTTCTAACCATGCCAAAAGAAATCTTCATATTCGGTGCATAAGTTAAATACGAATTCTCATCAAACTCCTGAAATAATCTGAGCTCTGCCGCGTATTGCGCCTGTGCTTCCTCCTCGGTTAAACCTCTCCGCATCAACTGCTTCACAATGGTTGCGGGATCATCCGGTTCTTGTCCGATCCCCTCTTCTCTTAGCGATTGGAATAGCTGTTCTTTGGCGGAAACGTCCATGTTTCGATGTAAAAAATTCACTTTATCGCTCACTCTGCACTCGACGTTTCGCAGCCCGAGCTGGCTCAGAAGTATCGGGAGTTTGATGCCGATGTTTCCGTCTTTACCACTGTCGTTTGCACCCGCTTCGTACAGCTTCTGCAATATCCCTAGACTTACAACCTCCGAATGCTGTAATTCATCGAAGCCATAATTAGCTGCATTGGCGATCCAATGTGGTTCAAAACAAACAACAAGGCCACCGTCTTGTACGCTGTCGATCATCTTTTGAAGGATGGTCTGTGGACGATTCATATGCAGCAGAAAAGCATGACAGAGTGCGATGTCATATTCACGCTCTGCTACGATGTGCTCAATATCTCCTTGAATGAATGCAGTCGAATAAGGAAGCTTCCCAAAAACATCTCTGGCTTCCTTCAGCAAATCATTACCTTTATCGATGCCCGTGTAAGTTGAGCCTGCAGGTAACAGTGGCAGCAGTTTAAGTCCAAGATATCCATAACCACATCCGTAATCAACGATATTCACGGCGCGGTTTATCTTCCACACCGTCGTAACAAGAAACTCGAGGTAGTCATCATTGTAATATAACCCTCTCGTATTTCTGAGGTATTCAATCCTCGAATCCCACTCATATTCGGCCAACTCTCTCACTCCCTTTTTAAACTCACATGCCCCTCATCTTCTACAAGCTAAAACAGCTCCATATCCCTTCGAGCCTGTTCGATCACGCCACGGATGAAATCTGCCTTACCGTTGGTGTAGGCCACCCGATCGTGCCGGAATTGCATTTCGAGATTTTTTTTCAGCATATAGTATTGATCCCTTGTCTTCGAATGTTTCTTCAGGTACTCCCTGAACAGAATCTGATCGTGCCACTGCGAGCCTTGATACTTGTAGATATGTAAATGATGTGTACCCGCTCTCCATGGACCTCTTCGAAAGAACAAGCGCTCCGGGAACTCCGGTTTGAAAACATATTCATATCCGCTCTCGGCCAGACGCTTTATATAGTGATCGTTTACCTGCGATAATTCAAAAACACCGGCCATCATATCGATGGTCGGCTTTGATCCCAAGCCCTCGATGGACGTGCTCCCAATATGTTCGATGTGAACATCGAGTCCTTCCAGAGCAGACATGATTTTTAATTTTTCCCGTTCATACGCTTGACTCCATACCGGATCGTACGCTGCGACAACGACCTCTTCCATGCTCCTATTCCTCCGATAATTGATATATCATCTACTTCAATCGAGTTTTAAATTATATCCTGTCTTCACATCTTTTCTAAAGCCTAGGCTTTGATAGAACTGATGAACTTCTTCCCCTGGCTGCCCTGTCAGCAGCATCATTTTGTAGCAATTTCTTTGCTGTGAGATCTCAATGGCTTTATTCAGAAGCTTCCGTCCAAGCCCTCGCCTTCTATAATCCTTATGTGTGACCACATTCTCAATCAAGGCATACGGCCTTGCATTACGAGTTAAATTCTTCAATATATTCAGTACACGCGTTGCTACCAGCTCCCCGTCCAGCTCAACCACAAGAATGTTAATATAATCATCCTGCATCATTTCATCCCATAATCCAGCCAAATGTTCATTATGCTCCAATTCGGGATCTTGTTCATGCAAATGTCTGTACAATTGCAGCAAATTAGGCAGTTCATGTCTTTCGATTATGCGAACGGAGACTTCGGACATTCTTTTCACCTCTACCCGTTTTTTTGATAACTTATCAATTTGTTTAAACATCATTCATCTTGGTCAGCACTTCTAATTGTTAAGTTACTGCTGCTATCCAAATCAGATCATCCACTCGATGCTCATCACCATATATCCCTCCTATGAATGACTAGTTTCTCTATTCGAGAAACCCTATATATACTGTTTCACCTTCGCCTTAAACCTCGTTATAATTCACAATCTGGCCAGGTTCAAACTCTTTGTCGATGATATGCAGCAGATGCAACCCGATTTCCTCCGTAGACAACAGCTGTCCAGACTCGTGCGCTTGCGCGAAAACATGGGCCATGTCAAATTCGGACTCATTTTTGCTTCTGGCCAATCTCTGCATATCGGTTTCCACCATTCCGGGATTAACCGCAATTATCTCTACCGGGTGCTGTCGGTTCCGTTGCTCGGCTCCAACACTCTGCGTAAACATATTCATACCGGCTTTCGCCGTACAATACACACTCATGGTGGGTGCTGGATAAACACCTGATCCTGACGAGATATTGATGATTTTCTTCCTAATGGAAAGCCCCTCCGTTTTCTTGATAAACGAGGAAGTTAAGATCATTGGCGCGATCAGACTGATCTGCAGGTTCATCTGAATATCCTTCGGTTCGCACAAGTCAATGCTCTTCAACGGTTCCAGCATCGACGCATTATTAATGAGACATATCATATCCGCATGGGCTGGGTCAATCAACTCAAATAGCCTGTCCATTACATTCTCAAGACCCAAAGTATCATTCAGATCGTATGCAATGTGTCTATAATTGGCAGAGCTGCTTAGCCGATCCGATGTTCCCCTCGCTATGCCATACACGACATTCCCGTTGTCGACAAGCATACAAGCCAGTTGCTCGCCTATTCCTTTCGATGTCCCTGTGATGATGAACTGACTTCCGCTCATGTGAACCTCCATGATCCTAAAATGATTGCTTCAGAAGATATTCTTCTACTTCTTCGCCGCGAATATTGGCAAATCCCCTGTCTTCATCCCAGATGATGAAAAAGTCGCCATTATGGCGACTTAAGATGTCAGTACCTTCTTTTTTGTTCCTAAAGAATCACCAACCGTTACGCTTCTGTTGGGATACCGACAATTCCAGCTTTCTAATGTTAGGTGGCTTATCTCACAGACTAGATCAAAACTGGAGTTCATGTGTGACCAAGCCATTATTGCTAATCTCTCGAAAACCTAAACGCTTATAGAATTCACTCGCTTGGGGATTATCTGTTTTTAATACAAGTTTACTATAATGGCTGCTTGCCATATGAATGACAGCTTCAACCAGTCTTCGCCCTACGCCATGTCCACGGAATTCCTTCAACACATAGAGCCTTCGAACCCTGCCAATGTTCGCCTCAGCATAAGGATCTCTGTTCAATCCGCATATCCCGATCAATCTATGATCCATTCGACATGCGAACAACGCCTCAGACTCTTGATCAAACCTGTTCGTTCCTGTTATGTATTCTCGGAGTAAACGATTGATGTGTCTATGTCCTTCCTCCGTACTTTCCCTCAAAATCTCGGTAAGGTCTGCTGCATTCAGGTCAGCCACTTCGTGTACGATTAGGTTTGTCATGTTTTCATGGTTCTCCCCTTCTCAATGTATGATCATGTAGGTATCCCACGAAACCGGTACATTGAAATCCACTTATTTCCTCACCCGATCAACAGACATGATCTCTAATATCTCCTAGTAACTTAAAAAAAGTCTTCGGATCCGTATCTTCATATTCCTCCTAAAGTTCTCTCATTCAAGAACCTCTATATGCTCGGATGCTCTGTTCTTTTCCGCCCAATATACAACAAATGAGATGAAACCCCCAGGATGCTTGGATTCTCAGCTTCTTGGTATATCATCTTCATAACCTCATGGAATTCGTCTTCCCCACGAGAACGCCAATAATCAAACTGCTCCGGCTTGAGCGCCCCCGCTATGCTTGATGACGCAATCAACTTGATGCTTTCGAATCCATGCGATTCCATGAACGGCTTGATATCCTCGATATTGTAATAATACGCTCCGGTAAACCTTCCTTCATCGCTATGATTAAAGACTCCCGTCTTCATAAACTCCTTAATGCTGCTTACATGATCATGAGGCTTCCAATGTTCAGGGTACATTAACGAAGTCATTAAATGCCGGATTCTCGTCATGAAAGCCACGAATACGTAACCGCCGGATCGAGTAACCCTGTACAATTCCTGTACTGCCGTATCCCTATCTTCCCTCGACTGCAAATGATACAACGGTCCCATCATTAACGAGGCATCGAATAATTCGTCATGAAATATACTCAAATCCTTGGCATCTGCACTGTGAAAGCCTTTAAACTGTTTTTCTAAATTCAATTCTTTTGCCTTTGCAACCGAAATGTCTACCAGTCTTGGCGTAAGATCCGTTAAGGTAACATCGAAACCATTCTTCGCCAGCTCCATCGAATATTTCCCAGGACCAGCTCCATTATCCAGCACATGGCCTTTCTTAGGTAACATAGCCAAAATATGGTGCAGATTAACGATAAATTCAACAGGCTCCCTATCCAACCGTCCCCATTCATCAAACGTATTATAATAATCGATTACTTTGTTCAACGATCATCATCTCCTATTTTCCATTCAGCCACTGGATGGAACGTGTTTAATAGACATCATTTTAAGTATGTACAACCTCAATATGCTCCTCGGTAAGCTGTATAACTTCAATGTCCCGGAACCTTTCCTGAAGTTTCTGCGCCAATGAACGCACACCGAAAATTTCGGTGAAGGTATGACTGCCCACGATGATATTCAATCCGATAAACCTGGCGTATTGAACGGTATAGAGCGTTTTTTCACCGGTAATGTAAACGTCACAGTTATGGCTCAAAGCCTCTCTCAATTGATTGGTGCCGTTGCCTGCCCCCGTTACCATGCCGATTCTCTGAATCGCTTTTTCGCTGTTCTTCTGATAGAACACGTTCTCACCTAGCACAGAGGACATGGTTTCTACGAGCTTTTCCATCGTGGTCGGGGACTTGAGCTGCCCAATGCCTACCGAACTGTCACCCTCCACATGACGGGATGGTTGAACAATACGCTCTACCCCAAGCTCAAGCAGTAACGAATTGCAGGTTCCAAACTCAGCATAGTCCAGAGGGAGGTGAACATAAAAATGGGCGATGCCATGTTCCCTCAGTAACTCCAGGCAGCGTTCTTTCATTCCATACACAAAACTCCACGCATCATGATGCGTGATGATCAGATCAACCTTATGTACAGCGGCTTGTTGGACGATCTCTGGCGTTATGTTTGTTGCATAGCCGATTCTTTTATAGGAACCCGATGAAAATTGATGAAAGCCATACTCGTCATCTTCTTCAAAATCATCCAGCAACGATCCAAAAATCTCCTGAATATAAGACTTGAAAAGCAATGTGTCCAACTGCATTCCCTCCCTCATTCAAACTTAAGACTCTGCAATTATGGGAATAAGCACCGTAATCAAGAAGGTTACGATCAAATATGAAATCGAAAATATGTGATATGCGGATTTTTTTCTAAGTAGAATAAGCCCAAATATGACCACAATCAAGGGAAGTCCAAGTAAAAAATGCACGATGTATTTTAGAGTCATGCTTGCAGCCAACGTATTCATGTACGTTATGATGCCAATCGGCACCCAGATCGCTGCAAGCAGCAATCCAAATGATACGGGAACG
Organism: Paenibacillus sp. Cedars; assembly: GCF_003184205.1. NCBI lineage: Bacteria > Bacillati > Bacillota > Bacilli > Caryophanales > Paenibacillaceae > Paenibacillus > Paenibacillus sp. Cedars. Next base: position 1,474,931 of record NZ_CP020866.1, on the reverse strand, counting down.
AAACTGTTTTTCAGTAATGTATACCTCATGTTTATATCTCCATGAATTTATTTTCGATCCAGATTCAATTTAATCGGCCCTGTAACATATCACCAACTAATTATTCAGCTCATGATTTGTTCAGCTTCAGTTAGATGGTCCTCTTACCGATAAATCGGACCGTGTGATGTATGTAGGTACTTCTCAAATAACGAGGCTCGCTGTTTCTCATTCGTTTCAACCAATTCACTAATCACAGTCGATACATGTTTCCATAATTTACTATCTTTATATATGCAATGATGTTCGTAACAATTCGGATCATGCAAGATCGTTTCGAGTGATGCCGGAATATTGGCAGCGATTCCAACATTCCCTTTGGACAAAATCCATTCCGTGAACTTCCAATCCAATATCCCCTCGTCCGTTTTAATCGGAGTAACATAGCTGTAATCCTCAGGTATGTCCGCGACATAAAGGTACATCCCACCCGGATTTTTGCCATCTGCTGTCCAAGTGATAAGACCTTTGAATGTTAAGTTGCATTCCTGAATCTGAGTCTCCTCATACAGCTCACGAATCATCGATTCCCTGGGCGTTTCATTGCCCTCCAGCTTGCCCCCTACTCCATTCCAGCACCCCATCCATGGCGCGTAATCCCGATTTAATAGTAAAATCTCATGACCACGTCGAACAAAACAAATATTATATTTTATCATAGATTGCTGTCTCCCGTTCTAATATGCTGCAAATGCATCTTAAACTTCTGTTCTTCTCTCGCTCGGCTTCTGTTCGTCTTCATCTGCCGCCTCAAGAAAACGAATATCCGGTTGCTGAGGTCATCGTCTGGGCTCATTATCCTTCATCTCTTGGAATCGGACGTTTAGCTCATCCAGTGAACGCTGCATACGATCCATTCTAACTCCCTCCATACGACACAACCCGGCCTTAAGAATAAAGCTTATCCTAGGTCGGGTCATGGGTAGTCAGTCATATTTTATTCGTTGTTTTGGTCAATAGCCACTGAGGACGCTGCGAGCGGGTTCAATTCCTCTCTGGATATCCCTGTTGCCTATTCTCTATTTCCCTGTATATGCTCAGTGCTTTCTCCATCTTCTCTGCGTACTCCATCGATTGGCTCGAATTTAATAGCCTGACATCCTGCGTACCGCTGGAGCTGAGCAGATCATTCGCACGCAAGACTTGGATCAGCCTGTTCACGGTTCCTGTACTGCCGTCTATAATTTGGATGTGTTCAGGCAACAGATCCGATAAGATCTTCTTGTAAAAAGGGTAGTGGGTGCAGCCCAGCACCACGGTCCCATACTCGTTCAGATCGAAGCCGTCAAGCTTCTCGGTAAAGTAAGCATTCATGATTTTTTGGTCAAAATTCAAAGCTTCGCAGTATTCCACCAGCTCTGGCAGAGGCAAGGAGTCCACGATATGCATGCTATCAACTCGTCTGACCAGATCCCGATACTTCGATTCCCTTAGTGTTAATGGGGTGGCAAACACCAGGATTCGCTTGCCGCTGGACCGATTGATTTCTACAGCTGGTTTTACGGCAGGCTCCATACCAATAATCGGAATAGGATAAGTCCTCCTAAGCTCGGATATCGCCATGCTTGTAGCCGTGTTGCACGCAATCACAATGGCCTTGACTTCTTCCTGCATAATGGTTTTTATGGCATCATGTATGTAGGATTTGACGTCCTCCTTGGCTTTGGTACCGTAAGGAACGTGCAGGGTATCGGCAAAAAATAAAAAGTCCTCCTGCGGCAGCTCCCTCATCGCCGCTGACAACACGGTTAATCCGCCTAACCCTGAATCAAAAAAAGCTATTCTCATTGTTTTCACCTATCATTGTATTATTTCTGTGAGTATTATTTCTGTCAGCATCATTTTGTTATCCATGCCTTATTCATTATACTCCACTACTTCAATCTTCGCAGATGCTATCTGTACTAATTGATCTGCCAGCTCAGACTGGTTTACGCAGCACAACCCGGCTGCGAAATTCTCTGGGCCGGGTCGAGTGTGCTATTTCTATTCTTTTCCTGAATTTACTCAAAGCATTTCAACAAAGCTAATGCCTCTTCATGATCCGGCTCCAGAACGAGCGCCTGGCGCGTGTATTCCAGTGCCTCTTCGTCGAGTTCAAGCTCGTAACAGCAGATTGCGAGACAATATAAAACCGTGGGCACAGGTTCATCTTCATCCGTTTCAACGGATTCTTTCAGGAAGAACATCGCATCCTCGTACATATCCATCTCAAAGAGCACCAGCCCCGCATCCAGAGCCAGGTCATAACGCTGCTCCATCACGTAGTACGATGACCACATGATGTATATGCCCTTACGGATATCCAGCATTTCTTCATCATTGGCTTCCGGCAGCAGATTCGAGATGCGCTTGGCGCTCTGGATGAAGAACTCTGCGTCATAACCACCCAAACGCCAAAAGGACAAAATCTGCTGAATCCCCATGCTTTCAATATTCCGATCGATCCATTCCTTCAAGAGGAAGAACTCATCAGGTCCGAAGCGTTCGATAAACTGGCGGTAAGCCAGCCGAGTATTAGCATATGTCGTTGGCTCTTCCAGCATGAGTATGCAGCCGATGTTAATATTTTTATAATGCTGGGTGGGGAATATCGCCTCCGCGCCTCTTTGCTCGAACACATGCTGCAAGGCATGATAGTTCGTTGTTAACGAGAAGCTGCCATGGTAAATCAATTGCGGCGGTTCTGCAAATTTCCAGTTCTCGAGGCGATGATCTCCCTTATCTGCCGTAAGGAGCAGAAACCCTGACGTTGACAACTGATTCAGTCGCTCCAGGCAGTTCAACCCCACCTCCGGAAACAGGATATGGGAATCCTCCAGCTCTTGCTGGTAATGGGCAATCACATCGCGATACGGATAGGTTTCCTCTTCATATTTGGGTGCCCGCCGGTGCTCGAAAGCCAGCTTCATTCGCTCCAGCGCTTCAGACGGCTTAAGCTTCTCATACTGCTCCGGAAAGTCGATGACAACATCGCTCTCAAAAATCTTCCCTTCCCCCACGTAAATCAGCTCTTGCGGAATGCCGTCAAAGAAATAGTTAGCAATAATCAGCAGCGGCTGCTTCAGGTCCCCGGGTCGGATCGTTGTCTTCGATACCACCAAATTCAATTCCTTGTCATGCACGGCATCAAACCTTGCGAAATCCAGCAGTCCCTGCTCGATATAAGTCTGCATCGCAGGATGTTGGTTCCAAGCGGAGACATTTTTCTGCGGCAGATCGGTCATGACATAACGAAAAGGGGGCAGCGCAATTCCTGCATAATCTCTCAGCTCGCACAGCTTATGCAGGATATGGTATCCGAGCCGCCCCGCTCCGGCCCCTAGCTCCAAAATGGTAACGGGCTCGGTCATATCCCCTTGATTGGCCCGGTCCCGAAGGAATCCGAATATAACTTCGGCGTAAGCCGTTGCAATCATGGGGTTGCTCGTAATATACTGCGGGACCTGGTCATTATTCCAGGCTTTCATCCCCAGCTCTTCATAATAAGTCCGTTGTAAATCCCAGATGGGCGCTTCGCTGAAACGGAAGCGTTGTTGAGTATTGTCTGTCATTCTATATAACCCTGCTCTCTCTAGTGATCATTAAGTACAATCTGAAGGCGCACATATGCTTATACATCGGTCGTCCTATGAATGTCTCTTGAATCGTACCATATAAGTTGCCTGTTCCAAAACCTTCTGAGTAATAAATCCGGCAAATTCCCTTTGGATCGAGGTGTAACTCGCCATTTTGGAGCATCTAGGCACCATTCCCTCCGCTCCCTAATATAGTGTAGGAGAACAGAAGGGCGGGATATGCATGGGTACAAGCATGGAACAAGAACAGTGGGCCATTTTCCTGGCAGCCATCTGTGGACAGACCTATACACAATTCACCAATACGGATGGCTCATTTGTCCTGCCGCTGCGTTACTCGCTCCACGACACCATTGAAGCGAACTCCTTAATCGGCGTGGCGGAACGCTTCGGGTTTATCCTTGAATCTCCGGATGAGATTATTATTGCCTTTCGGGGGACTCTCTCCACAACAGATTGGATCTCAGATGCCATCGCTTCCCAAAAAAACTTCAAATATATTAAAGAGCCCTCTCTCACGCATCGCGGCTTCACCAACATCTACGCCTCCACCCGAGGCCAGATTATGTCCGCGCTTAACAGGCTGCCTCATGACAAGACCTTGTATATCACAGGCCACAGTCTTGGCGGAGCACTTGCGACGCTGTGTGCTGTAGATATTGCCGCCAACACGGACCACACTACCCCCCATGTGTTTACATATGGGTCACCCCGTGTAGGCGATCCCGATTTTGCTATGGCCTATACGAAGTACGTTCGGAGCAGCTTCCGCATCGCCAACCTGTTCGACGTTGTGACACATGCACCCCCGCATATCTACAAGGTGCCAAAACGGGAAAAAAAATATTATTACAGTCATGTCCACACCCACAACCCGCTCAACTTCCAGAATGGTTCGGTTAGCGCCAATCATGTAATTGGAAGTTATTTTGCTGAACTAACCAAACTCCAACCGCAATTTGCCGAGCTCTTATGTTCGACGAACCCCGGGTTTTGTCCTGCTGTAGAAACACCTATAGAAAAAGTCTAGTAGAGATGGCCAAATGCATATGTTGGATTGCTCGATCATAAAAGAAAGCGGATTTCCTTTGAGAGGAATCCGCTCTTTGTATTCCTGCCTATCTTGAATTAGATCACATGCGTGCACTCGTTGTTAACATAGGAAACAAGGTCTTCATTTCATCTTCATTCGGTCTTCTGCCATAATTCGCAATTTCGAACGGCTCTGCATATCGAACGCTTGCTGCGTAATCTTGACCATACAGCTTCGAAAGCGTTGGCAGCACTTCATCGGACACACGCAGGAAACGATCCCAATACTTCAGAATGAACGTCCGCTTCTCTTCCCAATTATCTGGTACTTCATGCAAGAAATCGCCTTGCCATGGAGCAAATTCATAGAATTGGGAAGCATGCGCGTCACAGGCCCGCAATTTCTTCTCGATCACGCTTCCCGCATCAATGACGATATCCGGTGAATAGGCTGCCCTTGCCGCATAGTCCGGCATCAGCAAGAATATCGGGGATTTCTTCAAGGACGGCACTTCCGGTACCGCATTGGGCACCTTTGCCACAAAATCTGCCGCATCCCGTACGATTTTCCCTGCGTTTCGGTTGTCCACATGACCCGGCCCATCTGGATGGAAGGTAATGACGATATCCGCCTCCCAGCCCCGAATTTGACGAATCACTTCCTTGCGTACTTCCGGTGTCGGCATCAACTCCCCATCCGGAATGGGCAGTACGACATATTCCAAGACGCCAAGATGCTTCGCCGCTTCATCCGCTTCTTGTTTGCGGCGAGCGATTAGTTCTTCTCCGCACATCTCATGATGACCGCAGCATCCATCCGTTAACGTAACAAACTTCACCCTGTGGCCCATTTCTGCATATAAAGCCGAAATGGCCCCCGCGTAAATTTCAGGCTCATCCGGGTGAGCTGCAATGACAATCACATTCAGAATGTTGGACATGCTGTGAGTCCCCTCCTGTACGTTTCTTAGACATACAATCTATGTATTTTGGCTTACTTCATCCGTTTCATCAATGGATGATTCTCTTTCAGCTCCAACAAATCCCACATATTCCCGTATAAATCCTTGAACACAGCCACCATGCCGTAATCCTGCTCTTTGGGTTCTCTCACAAACTCGATACCTCTCGATACCATTTCATGATAATCTCTCCAAAAATCATCCGTATTCAAGAACAGGAATACTCTGCCTCCAGACTGATTTCCGATAAAAGACTCTTGTCCAGGCTTGGACGCTTTGGCAAGCAATATCGTAGTGCCAACTGACCCAGGAGGAGCTACGACCACCCAGCGTTTGTCTTGTTCAGGCTGATAGGTATCTTCAACCAAGGTAAAGTTCAGCTTTCCGGTGTAAAAGGCTATGGCCTCATCATAATCCTTCACGACCAATGCGATATGGACAATCGATTGAATCATGTTAACCATCCTTTCAATTCCATCATACTTCAACTATATTAACATAACATTCAGGTCCTGCTTGAACGCCAGCCACATAAAAGTCTGTCATGTAACAGGGAGTCCCTTTATTTAGACTGCAATAATGGAATTACGCCCTCGCCCATAAAAAGGCAATGTAATCCGTTAATATCCCCTTGTGTCCCAAATGCCGAAGAATCGTGGTGATATTGCCTCTATGGTAGGTTCCATGGTTTACGACCTGTTGAACAATCTCCGAAATCGAATTCTGATGCTTGTTATACGTCACGTGCTTTCCCATATCGTGAACCGATGCCAAGTATTCGCGGTTCTGTGTCTGGGTCTGGCTCATATAATGACGAGCTGCCTCAATGCTAGCAAATGATTTCGAGACTAGGGCAGGAGAAACTTCTTCCTTGATCCGGGCAAACCAAACTTCATCCGCGGCTGCAAGATGGCCGACAACTTCCGCAATGGATTTGAAGCCTACATTCACTTCTTCAAAGAACACGTCGTCCGGCAATGATTGAAGATGTTCCAATACTCTATCATTCGCCCAAACGTTATAGTCGTATAATTGAAGGAATTGTTCGTTCATTCATATCACTCCTCGCTTACTCTTGATATCGACCGCTCAGCAATTTACGATGCAGATAACAACACTCGATTCCGTCTAATAAACCCGAATTTTCCTTCGATATGAGCATGGAACCGCCCGTATAAGCGTATTCTCCATGGGTTCCGGTAATCCTTTTTGTGATCGTTCAGCACTTCAGCTGACCGATTTCCCTTCCACCGTCACCCGCAAAACCACAGTGGGGGTTGCCCTATAATATGTTCCCCGATACGAAAAAAGAGGCTTCTCGATCTGATTCATCAGCCGAGAAAACCTCCCTCAACGTGTCCTTCAGTAAAGCTGCATCACCGCGCAGTACCTAAGTCGAATTCCATCGAGCCCTCTTCCTGCCTGTTGAGGAAGGGCGTACGACTCAAGGTCTGGACGATGGGCTCTGCCAAATATGAACCTCCTCCGGCCGGTATACCGTTCGCACCTGTCCCTCCGCATCGGTCATGAACATGACCGTTCGCTCCCGTTCCAACACGAAGGCGTAACCCGTCCCGGAAACCGGGTCTCTTACTTCGATTTCTGCGCTTGCCGCGTGCTCGGAGACAAAGACATAGAGGCTTCCTTGTCCGAACGCCAGCTTGCGGCCATATATCCCCGGGAGCTCGCCCCCCTTCAGCCATTCCAGCTCGGGCAAAATGGCCGCGGAGCGAAGGGCTTCCGCATACAGAGCCTGGATCGGTTCCCAGCGCTCATTCATTTCAACCGGGAGCGGACACCAGATAAATCGTCCCTTGCCCAAGGTTACCGTGAAGGGCTCCAGCGCTCCATCCAACCGACCCAGCGGACGATCCACTGCCAGCGCATTGATCTTCCGCTCACCATATGAAACGGCAAACCGCTCGCCCGCCAGCTCCAGCATTTCTTCCCGAAGCACGTTAGCCTGGACGGTCTCGCCGATCTCTGCCTGCAGGCGATGCAGTGCCTCCCCCCAATAAGCATCGGTGCGCAGCGGTCCGGTCCACAGGACGGTACTGCCCTCCCTTGCCAGCTCAAGGAGCATGGCAAACGCTTCATCGTCGAAGTTGTGCGCGCTTGGCACGATGATGAGCTTGGCCGGATAGCGCTTCAGGTCTTCCAACTGGTATTCGCCGATACCGCGTGGATGGACATTCATCCCGAACGTTAGCGTGCGCATGGCCCTCGTTGTCGCTTCGTATGCCAGCTTCCTGCTGGAAAAATCATTCGAGTACGGGTAAACGACGACGATATCTTCAAGCTGCCGCTCATCGTCAAACAGGACGGATGCTTCCTTCATGAAGCTGCCGAAGTCATAGGACACATCGGCCTCGGGCTTCTGCGTTCCATCCGCCCGAAGCGCCCCGATATTGGATTCATTGGCGTTATCCATGAAGTAATTAATATTCCATATCCACTGCACGGCCCCCGCGCCTCCGGTCGAAAACGCATAGGCATACTTGCGTTCCAGGATGCTGCGCAGCTCCTCCTCCGTCCGCTTGGCGACGCCGTCCGGACGCTGCACGTGCATGATGCCGGTCTCCTGGACCAGATTTGGCTTGTCCGGCGTCTTGGTAAAGATGCCGTCCCACGCCAGGTGATCGTTCTGCCACCAGGAGTGGACCGTAGTGTAATCAACGACAGGGCCGTAGAACGACGGCGACGGGCGCTGGGAGCAGATGCCTTCATCCTGCCCGACCGTCACCAGCTGACGGGGATCGGAGCGGCGAATAGTGCCGATGAGCTCAGATGCCCACCGGTTGTGCATATCCATGGTAAACAGCGTGAAGTCAAGCCACGGCCCCCACTTCTTCGGCTGCAGCACGCTGTTGAACAGCTTATCGTCAGGACTCGGCGTCGGTGCGGAGTCGAATGACGGTAGTTCACCCGGCGTCATGTTCCAGCGCTCCTGAAGCAGCGAGAGATCATTCCCATGGCGCTGCCTCAGCCACTCGGACCAGGCTTGTCGTTCGAACCGGTCCCCTATCGATACCGGCCCCTCGAAGATCCGCTTCGGATCGAACAGCGAAGGCTCATTGATCAAGTCCCAATGCACGTTGGTCGTTCCCCTGTGACGCCCTACGATAGAAGCAATGAAGCGTTTCTGTGCTTCCACCGATCGCGGATCCAGATACGGATTCACGCCTTCCCAAGCCTCTGGAGCGAAGGAGAAGAAGGTAAATGTCACTTCCAGCTCATGTCGCTTGGCGGTCAGAATAAAGGCATCGATCGCCCGCATCACGTCCTCAGTCGCATGGCCGTCGGCAAACATGATCATTCGGTATCCTGTCCAAATGCCTGTCCGGATCAGATTGATCCCTGCCCTCTTCATCTCCGCCATATCCGCATCCCACCGCTGAACGTTTGGCAGATGGAGAAATTTCCGCGCGACGTCGGAGGTCATATATGTCATCCCAACGATCGGAACAGATCGGCCTCCGCGGCGGAAGTAATCGCGCCCGCATTCCAGCCTTTCCCCAGCTTGCAGCAGAGGACGGTCAACACCCCAGACCGCTTGGGTCAGGCAGCGACGCTCCCCGGACTCGGACTCAGCTTCGCACACGATCCGGTATAGGCCCGCTTCCAGCCTTACCGGCACAGACAAGTGAAGCTGCTGCAGATCTCGCTGCTCCATACCGGCTTCCGAGCTCGCGTGCCCGGTCCAGACAATCTCTCCGTTGTCTTTCTTCATGACGCAAACCGCAAAATGCCAGCTTGATGCCGGGACGGACGTTCTGGACAGAGCCTGAAGCTGAACCGTCAATCGCATCTCCTCGCCCGGCTCGTAGGAAGCATAATTCGGCTTCAGCCACAGCTCCGTAACGCCCATTCCAGCGTATTCGGCCAAATCTTTCAGAACGTCAAGCCCTTCCGTCTCCCAGAACGAAGCCCGCAGCTGCTGGTTGATCAGAATCCAGCGCCCGCCTGCGAAATCACCTTTATGCTGCTCTAACATGACAATCGGAGCAGACCGCTCGCGCTGATCCCAATCCACACCTGTCAGCAGCGGTGAGATAACGGCGTCCATCGGACCGCCTGCCCCCATCTCGGACGGAATATCACTTGCTTTGGTCGGATGCAGCGTCAAGCCCCAGGTCGGCTCGATGCCGAACAGATCCCCGCGCCCCTGCAGGATTGGATACTCGGCGGAGGTCTTCAGCCCCTGGACGCGCGACACATCGACCTTCAGCACATCGTGGATATCCATTCGCTGATGATAAGCCAACTGTTCGCGTTCGATATGCCAGGCTCCGTCCAGCTCTCGAACAGGTCTGCGGAAAGGCACACCACCCGCATGCACTAAACCTCCACCGGTCTTCAGATATGCCTCGATGGTCGTCCATGCCGCTTTCGGAAAGTACGGTCCATGCAGATGCAGGAGCACGTCCCAGCCGCCTTCCGCCAGCCGCTCTCCTACAGCCGCAGCATCAGCAACCTCCCCCCATCCTCGCAATTGTTCCAGCGCCTTCTCGGACGGGCGCTCGCCTTCATAAGGAAAATGTTCATCGTAAAATACCAGCGTTCTCATGGACTACTCCTTTCTCGCTCTAGGCTGACCATCGACATAAACGGATGTCCCTCGCGTCCTGGCCCAGTCGGCGATTCGGGAAGGATCGCCGGTCCAGAGGCGCTCCAAGCCCCATTGATTGGTCTGCGGCCGGCTCTCGCATTCGATACGGATAACCGGGAACAACTCGGTCGGACGTTCCCGCGGCAGCCCTTCGATATACAGCACATCGCCCTCCTGCCGGAACGACAACTCCTGTCCCGTCGTCAGCAGCGTAACCCGGGATACCGGTGTCACCAAATCCGCCAGCCTCAGCATCGGACGGCCGTCCCAGAAACGAATAATGAGAAACAGCTGGTTGCCTTTCAGCGTCTGCCGCCCGTAGGAAATGAACTCTGTAAGGTTCCCGCCGTCGGAGCCGTAGATGGCCTCCCCGTGAACATCCAGCCATTCGCCGATCTTCAGCGCCCGCTCCACGAATGCCGGAGGAAGCTGCCCGTCAGGCTGCGGCCCAACATTAAGCAGCAAATTCCCTCCAGCAGCTCCGCCTTTCTCCGCGCATTCGCACAGCATGTCGAGCAGGACATCGGCAGGACGCCATCGTTCGCCGTTCGTGTAACCCCACAGCCGCCACGTTGTCACCTGGTTGGATTCCCACAGACGCTTCTGATCCGGGACGATGACATGCTCCGGGGAGCCGAAGTCGCCTAGCACCTCCGAATCACCCGATCCGCCGCCACCGTCCGCATGCAGCTTCTCCTCCTCGGACAGACCCAGGCGGTTGTTGACCAGAATATCCGGCTGAATCGACTTCATCCGCTCGACCAGCTTGATGCTCTCAAGGTCCTCCGCCGTTCGCGGCCAGACCCCGTCAAAAAAGAAATGATCGATGCGCCCGTATTTCGTGACCAGCTCCTCTACCTGGGCATGCAAATACCGCTTCATCGTTTCCCAGCCCTCCGGATTCTTCTCCGGTCCGTCGAAGTAAGCCGGGATGCGCCAATCGATCCAGGAATAATACAAGCCGACCCGAAGTCCCTGGGCACGGAATGCATCGGTGAATTCGCGGACCAGATCCCTGCCCGGCGCCTGCTTCGCGCTCGAATAATCCGTCGTCTCCGTGTCCCACAAGCAGTATCCGTCATGGTGACGAGTCGTCAAGCAGGCATATTTCATACCCGCCTTGCGTGCCGTGTACGCCCACAGCTCGGCGTCAAAAAATTCCGGATTCCACTCGCAGGCTTTCCTTACGTATTCCGCCTGGTCCAAATGCTCCCGGAACAGAACCTGCTCGCCTCGCCCATATTGGGCATAAGGTCCGAAATGAATAAACATGCCGTACCGGCTTTCCGTAAACCATTGCCAGCCCTTCCGGATGGCTTGTGCTTGCTTGGTCATGAACAACGTCCTCCTTATGCTGCCCCAGCTCTTGTTATGCGGACAGCCCCGATCGTAATTGTCGTCTATTTGTCCTGCGAGAAGCCTCCAGGCTTCGTCTGACCTTTACTCTAGCTCGGGAATTCCTGTCTTGAACACTTTACTTTTGAGAGAAAACTTTGAAATTGGCCAATATCGGGAAATTGAAGCTATGGGGCGGGGCTGCGGGTAACGTCTGAACACCTGCTTCCGCCAAGCCTCCCCTCGCAGCCTGCTTTATAATTGGTTTATGCACAAAAAAAGCAATCCCTCTCCGGCACTAAGGCCGGGGCAGGGATTGCCCGGTTATATGATGTTGCACTGCGCCTATTGCGACTGTATTTACGATTGACCGGCTCTCCACTCATCGAATTGCCGTTTATATTCCGCCACGACCTCATTGAGACCGGCTGACTTCATCGCAGCCAGCATTTTATCGTAGGCATCCTCGTATTTCACGACCCCGTGCATCACAGGATAGACGCTGGTCTTCAACTCGGCAATACAATTCGCGTACTGGGAAGCGACGTTTGTCGGGTCGAAGGTGAAACCGATCGTGATGCTATTTACGGCATCGTCGGAAATCGATGTCCGCCGCTCCAGTCGTGCAGGATCCGTATTTGTTGGATAACGATTCATCTCCACATGACCGAGCAGCCAGTACGGAAGCTCATAAGCTGGGGAACCGTTCTCGTTCTTCGCAAGATAATCCTTCGTATTCTTTCCGGTATCCTTCCAATGCACATCCTTCACACCGCTTTGGACAAGGTCCATGTTCTCCTGGCTGCTGTACACCCAATTCAAGAATTGAACACCGGCCTCCGGGTGCGGAGACGTAGCCGAGATTCCGTTGGAATTGCGGATCGCGTAGGATCTGAATTTCGGCTGTTCAGCCAAATAATAAATATCCAGCTTGGCTTCCGGAAACGACTGACGGATCGTGTCGCTCACGCCAACGTCTCCCGGACGATACAGATAACGTCCGACCAGCTCCTCCTGGTTAATAACCTCCGATGGTGTCGTGAGCAGATCGCTCATGATCAGTCCACGCTGGTACGCCTCATTCATGAACTGCACGTCTTTTTTGAATTCCTCGGTCTCAAACCAGGACTTCACATTCCCCTGCTGATCGATGTAGATCATGTTGTCCGCCACCGTAAAAGGATACGTGTCGTACGTTGTATGCAGGAAGTAGGCAGGCTCCTCCAGCATTTTGATATACACGTTCTTGTTGTCCTGCGGCCAGTTCTTCTGCAGCGTCTCCGCCGCATCCAGCAGCTCCTCCGGGGATGTTGGAGCCTGCAAACCATTCGCTTCGAGCAGATCGGTCCGAATCGTGAACATGCCGTCATTATAAGCGGTATCCGCCCAGAAGTTCGGCACGTAAGTAATCTTGCCGTTTATTTTGGACGATTCCCAGATCCAGTCCGGCATGGAAGCTTTCAGCTCGCTGCCGTATTGATCCAGCAGATCGTCGATCGGAATGATCCCGCCGCTGCCGGCAAGAACCGTCGGTCCTTTTGTATCATGCATGATCGCGATCAGCTCAAATTCCTCGCCCGTCGACATCATAAGATTGGTCTTCTGATCCCATACGTCCCACGCGATGTATGTCGGTTCATACGTGAGGTTCAGGCCATCGGCCTCAAGCTTCTCGTTAATCGCTTGGACCGCTGCTTCCAAGCCCTGCGGCGCGGAGCCCGGAAGCAAATACCGGACCGGGAGCTTATCCCCGCCGCCGTTCTCTCCGCTCGCCGATCCGCTCTCGCCGCCGGAATCGCCTCCACCGGAACAGCCCGCGATCACAGAAACCATAAATATTGCGGCCAACCATAGTGCTAGCGCTTTCTTTTTTTTCATGCGTGTCTCCCCCTGACTTCATTTGGTTTTGTCATGCTGTAATTCCTATCATGCTGTACGATTCCTATCTTAAGGAGACATCAGGGATGGCGTATACTTCAAAATCATGGTTTTCGCCATTTTAAAACGCTTTAAACGGCTGTCAGGAAGCCTTCTTTGATTACGAATCAGTCAGGAAGTAATCTCGGCGTCGAACAAAATCCGAATTGTTGAACCCGCATCTTAGCTGCCCCTCACTGCGCCTTTTTCGTCTCGATTGCATGCTGGCTTCGGAACTGTGCCGGCGAGATCTGATAGTGCTTCTTAAACAGCGTATAGAAATAGGTTGTATTCAGAATGCCTACCTGTTCGCTGATCGATTGAACCGAATCCTCGGTGCTGGCGAGCAGCTCCCTCGCCTTCTCCAGTCGGACGGCATTCAGGTAATCATTAAACGACAGCTCGCAATGCGCCTTAAACAGCTTGCCGACATAGCTCCGGGACAGCTTCACCTCGCCCGCAACCTGCTCGAGCGACATATCCGGCCTCGCGTAATGCTTGCGTACGTACATCTGGATAAAATCCACCACCTCCGCATGCCGAACCGCACCCGATTCCTCGGAGAGGCTGCAGAGCTGCAGAGCGAGTTCCTTCAAGGCATCCGCGGTTTCCTGAAGCGTCTGGAAACGCGTAATCCGACGCGTGAAACCGAGGAAGAGGTCTGCGCTTTCCCTATTTTTCACCGTGTGTACATTGAGCTGCTTGTACAGGCCCCCAATGAATTGATTGATGAAAAACATAACTTCATGGTAGTTGTAATCGCGAATCTCCTTGATCCACTGATCGATTTCCTTCTCCAGTTTATCGCTCTGCTGCAGTTTGATGGCATCGATGATACGCTTCTCACGCTTGTCCGGATACTGCGCTTCGGAAGGCTCGGTCACGGCGATAATGACCGGATCGGCCTGGAACAGCCTGCCCTTGCCTTCGAAGAAGCGCTGCCGGAAGCAGGACTGCGCACAATCGAACGATTCACGCAGCTCCTCGTACGTCTGCGCAGCGGTTCCGATACCGACGGTAACGGACACGCGGAGCGTGCGGAGAATCTCACCCTGGAGCTCCTCCAACATGCCTAATACATGAAGCGGGGGACGGCTCTGCTTCATAGGGAGAAGGATCGCTACCGTCCCATCCCCCACGGCCGCCACGCTGGCTCCCTCCGGCTCCAGCATGTGCTGGGCTGCCCGGGCTACAGCTGCGCATGCATACGATTGCAGCTCCTCGTCCTCACCGCCGGGCGATCCGTCCTCGCTATCGAGTAGAAGAGCTACTGCCAGAAAGTAAGGCCCCTTGCCTTCTCCGGCCAGACGGCGGAATGCCGTCTCGTCGCCGCCCTTGAGCAGCTGCAGCACATGGGCCTGACGCGCGACCGAAGCCTCGGACTCCATCGATCGCATTTTCTCGGTCATCTCGGCGTAAGTCATGTCCAATATGGCGAATTCGTTGATCTGCCGCCGATCCTTCACTTTTGGAATGGCGCTCATCTTCTCCAGCAGGTGGCGGATCGGGTTGTAAGCATGATGCGTAAGCCAAATCGAGAGGAACATGCTGACGGCGAAGCATGCCAGAGCAAGAACCAGCGCTGACGTCCGCAGGGCCTGCATGTTGAACAGCAGATTTTGATACTGGCTTACGCTGATAAACGTCCAGTTCATATCCTTGGACTTGACGTAGGTGACGAGACTCTTGCGTCCGTCAATGGAGCGGGTGAAATAACCGCTCTCCTTGTCCGATGCCAGAATCGACTGGACGTAGGATTCCTGCGAAATATCCTCCATGAACCGGGATCGATCCGAATGGGTAATGATGGTCCCCTTGTCATCGATGACGTGCAGTGAATCCACCGCTTCGTTGCGATAACCCCCGATAAGATCCTGAATGGTGTCGGTACTCATGTTGATCACGATTGCGCCTTTGGAGCTTAGCGGCGAATAATAGCTCGGCAGGAGGACGAAGGTAAGGACATCTTCGCTCCGGTTCGCCGAAGTAGCGGAAGAGATTCTGCGCGGGAACAGGTGGAAATAGGATGTGTTCTTGCGGTTGATCTCCTCCAGCAATGCCTTCTCCTGATCCTTGGTAATCCCTTTTGTATTCAGATATGTGTTATTCGAGCCATTATAAATTCCGATTGAATGGATGAACGGATACGTGGACTGAATTCGGTTAAGGGTGCCAAACACCCCATACTGCTTCACCGGATCGGTCTCTTTGTCCAACAGGACGCCCACGATCTCCTTGTCGCTGAGCAGAAGATTGCCTACGTTATAAACCTGATCACGGATTACGCTCGATACGGCGCTGTTCTGCTTCAGCATCGACTCGGATATTTTTCCTACCTCCTTCGCGGTGCTCCAGGAGAACATCATGAACAGGACAACGGTTACGAGGGCAATCATGGCTGCCGTAAGCAAAATAAAGCTGAGAAACATATTTCGGTAGACTGCATAACGGAATAATCGCTGCCGGATCATTTTCTCCCTCCTTGCCATCTGGTTGTTATAAGTTAAAATGAAATTCTCGGAGTTACAAAATTTCCCATCATCCATGAACATTACTAACATTATATGTAGTCTATATGTTAATTTAATCATGTTTTCTAGCAATTCGAATACTTGGACCGGATTATTGGTTTACTCTCATCTTACATTTGCTTAGGACATTCATCAATATGAAAACGCATTCTTTATTTTGATCCCCAGGCTATTCTTTAGGAGCATCATTACCCAGAACCCTTACAGTATAAGGGGTTTTCGGGATTATTCAATCCGGACAACGCTGTGCTGAACACTCAAATTTGAAGTTTTTGCCGTTTTTTAAAGCAGCCTTATCTCCCTTCAATCCGCCCAAACTCCATTTTCATAGTTTACTGCACACGGCAACTCTCTTTACACTCGAATCAGAACCGCTGAAGCTTGCAGCCCCCATCACAAACGAAAGGACGTGCTACCTGTGAAAAAAAACCGCTCCGGCTTCCTGCGCGAAATCCGCTCGAATGGATCCGCCTACCTGCTCGTCGTACCGGCTGCCATCTATACACTGGTCTTCGGTTATTTCACGCTTCCGTACATGCTCATTGCGTTCCAAAAATTCAACTTCAAGACAGGTCTCTTTAATTCCGCCTGGGTCGGCTTTGACAATTTCAAGTTTTTCTTCTCGTCTCCCAGGGCGCTTGAGGTTACGTTCAACACCCTGAAGCTCAATTTTTTATTCATCATGGTTGGCACGCTAGCAGCCATGGCACTGGCCATTCTGTTCAATGAGCTCCGCAGCCGCTGGTTCTCAAGGGTGACCCAATCCACGATATTGTTTCCGCATTTTTTGTCCTGGGTCATCGTCAGCTACATTGTCTACAGCTTGCTGTCTACCGACTACGGCATCCTGAACCGCATCTTGGCGTTCTTCCATGTCGATCCCGTCAACTGGTACGCCTCTCCGCAATACTGGACGTGGATTCTTACGACCGCGGCGGTGTGGAAGGACATCGGAATGAACCTCGTCATCTATCTGGCAGCCATTACGGGAATTGACGACAGTTATTACGAGGCTGGCCGGATCGACGGGGCGAGCCGCTGGCAGCTTATCCGTCATATCACCATACCGCTCATGCTACCGACCATAACCATCCTGACCCTGTTGGCATTGGGCAAAATCATGTACGGCAGCTTCGACATGATCTATGCCATCGTGAAGGACAACGGGCTGCTGTATCCCACCGTCGACGTCATTGACACGTATGTGTTCCGTTCTCTCCGCACCATCGGAAATCCGGCTCAAGCGATGGCCGTCGGACTGTATCAATCCGTGGTCGGCTTTATTCTCGTATGGGGCAGCAACAAAATCGTGAAGAAGGTAAATCCGGATCATGCTTTGTTCTAGATGTGCCGGAACCATTCGGAAAGGAGCAAAACTTAGATGACGTCCAGACCTAAATTTTTCGACGCCGTAAACGCCGCACTGATCGGTATCATCTCCATCCTCTGCATCCTGCCCATGCTGCTCGTGCTTATGGTCTCCTTCACGGATGAAGCCAGCATTAAACAATTCGGGTACCAGCTGTTTCCGAGTGAGCTGTCACTGGATGCGTACAAGCTGCTCCTGTTCGGCAGCACGCCGCTGTACCAGAGTTACATGATCTCGATCTTCGTGACGGTGATTGGCACAATCCTTGCCGTCACGATTACGTCCATGGCCGGATATACGCTGGCCGCCAAGCATATCCGTTACCGCAACGGACTTGGACTGTTCTTTTTCATTACAATGGTGTTTAATACGGGTTTGGTGCCCTGGTATCTGATCAACCTCAATCTCGGTATGAACAACACGATCTGGGCCCTGATCATTCCGTCCTTGGTATTCAACCCGTTCAATCTGTTCCTCGTGCGCAACTACATGTCCCAGATTCCGCCGTCCCTCACGGAGGCAGCCAAAATCGATGGAGCCAGCGATTTCTATATCGCGTTTCGGATCTTCTTCCCGCTGTGCATGCCCGTCCTTGCCACCATCACGCTGTTCTACGGCATCGCCTACTGGAACAACTGGTTTAACGCCATCATGCTCGTGGACAACGAGAAGCTGTATCCCCTGCAATACCTGCTGTTTAAGCTGAACTCCGAGATCAGCATGATCCAGCAGATGCAGAGCAGCGGAGCCATCCTCGGCAGCCAGACGCTCCCTCAGGAATCGGTGAAGATGGCCACCGCCATTCTGACGATTGGCCCGGTGGTGCTGTTCTATCCGTTCCTGCAGCGGTATTTTATTAAAGGCCTGCTGATTGGCTCTGTGAAGGAGTAAGAGCTGCGATTTAACAACTACTTCGTATTCAAGGTTTCATGGCACATAGCCGGGAATCGAGCTGTATGCAAACCAAAAAGGCTTAACCGCGTGCGGTTAGCCTTTTTTTGATGAACAATGGTTGATACATCTCCTCAACGTTAACGAAATTGACCATCGAAATATGCGACCGATCCCTATGAACCCAAGAGTACATGTTGATAGGATTCAATAAAAATCAAAATCTACCGAACCAAATCTTGTCTGAGTGTGTATATAAGGTGAAAAACAAACAAAAAGGGGGTGATTTGATGTTACCTGAAATAACACAGGATGAAGCCAAACAGTTATTTACCGAATATTCTATGTATGTTTATCAAACCGCATTGCTGATAACAAGATCGGAGGCACTTGCTGATGACATTACGCAAGAGACTTTTATCCGAGTGTTCAGAAAATTTAATACATACGATTCCACTAAGTCGATACAGCCTTGGATTTATAAAATAACGATAAATACGATGCGTAACATGCTTCGCAAGCAAAAATGGTTGAAATTCATCGGGTTCACACCAGAAACGGCTGATGAGGATTTAATTGAAAACAAGATCATACAAAATGAAGAATCTCTGCAACTTTGGAAAGAAATTAACCAGCTATCATTGAAAAGCAAAGAAATCATCGTACTTCATTATTATGCTGAGTTGAAGCTGAGTGAAGTTTCTGAAGCCTTAGGTATACCATTAGGTACTTGCAAATCAAGACTCAATGCAGCTTTAACTACGCTTCGTAAACAGATGCTGGAAAATGAAGCTTTTGAATTTCGCAAAAGGAGAGCTTACCATGAAACAAATTAACCGGTCGGATATTAAGGATGCATTACATACCCATATTGACTCTAAACACGCATCTGTTGTATTCGAGAATATATGGGAAAAATATTCAAACAGAAAATCAGGCGGTCATCCAAATCGTCGTATTTATCGAAAACGAATCATTGTTTTATCTATTCTTGGCTCACTATGCTTTCTTACCCTATCTCAATCCCCAGTTCGGGCGTTCATTGAGCAGTTTATAGAGGTTAAATTTATTAAAAACGTGAAAAATGCTGAAATCGGTTATTCATGGGCGAATACTGCAGGTGATGCCCGATCTCTAGTTTTAAACAAGGAGGAGGCAGAGAAGTCGCTTGGAATCTCTATTCCATGGCCTGATCCATTAGATGGGATGTCTGGGCAAAGAGAAATTAGAACTAGAAAAGAGGATGATTCACCTCTTGGGTATGACTATACCATACGTACGAATGACCGCTACTATGAAGTCATAGCTAATTATAAAAACAATAGACAGCCTGAGTTTTACGCACAAACTACTGGTACAGCGCTAGTGAAGGAAATTTCAATTCAAGACGTCACGGCTACATTGATTACTAGTCCAGAGTTCATCCATGTTCCACACCTTTATTTTGAAAAAGGAGATTGGAAAATAGTAGTCACGGTGACTGATTATACAGAAGATGATGTTATGAGCGAACAAGAAATCATAGAATTAGCAGGATCAATTAAATAAAAAAACCAAACTTGAACAAGGGCTGTCATGTATGAATTCAATAGATGTTCCAACCCTTGTGGGAATTTTCAAAGCATCACTTAAATCCTTCGATAATTTCATTTATTTGTTGAAGATGCCTTTGTTCATGCAGGTACAGCGACCTAACCCATTCAATCAATAACATCTCTTTAAAGACGGGATGGACAAAATGTCTTCTGCTTAGGATGGACGGATCTTCTAATAAATTTAGAAGTTCCGTTAACTTTGCTCTTGACTGATGGAGCTTCTCCACCATTTCCTTATGCTCCATAATCTCATCCGTTGGTCTGGCAATGTCGGGAGCCACTAGCTTTTTACTTCTGTCCAGCAGAAATTCCAAAGGTTTATTCTCTAAGATTGAATCATCCGTGCTCTTTAGTCCTCTTTTTATTGCTGCAACATATAATTCTTCTGTTTTACATAAGTGTTGACATATCTGACTGATGCTCCAGCTGTTGGAGTCGTGCCGTCTGTTTAGTTGATCTCCATCCAAGCCCTTGAGGATGCCAAGTAACTCGTTCCTTGTCTCTTTTAATTCTCGATTAATTTCTTGAAGCTCCATGGAAAACACTCCCTTTTCGAGCATTTTCCATGATTATACATCCGTTGAATAAAGGACGCTAGGGCTGCGCCTTGAATGCATTCAAAAGTTCATATTGACCCTATCGATGAGATCGTGTCATATCCCGATTTCACGCATTTTCACTGTAACGTGTTCAATCCTGCCCTCCATATCCGTTCCGTCATACTTGGGAAGTTGGAGCTCACTGACAATGCTGCCGTCGCGCATAAACATAATTCGCTCCGTTCGGGCAGCCACGTTGGCGTCATGAGTGACAAGCATAACCGCCGTACCTTCCGCGTTGATCTCGGAAAACAAGTCCATCATTTCCTGCGCGGACGTTGAGTTGAGCGCGCCCGTAGGCTCATCGCCGAAGATGATTCTCGGATTGTTCATCAGCGCGCGGCATATTCCGGCACGCTGGAGCTGGCCTCCCGATACCTGGGTAATGTCGCGCTTTTCAAGCTCCGCGATACCTACCCTTTTCATTAGCGTTCTTGCTTTTGCCGTTATGTTTGCAACGTTTTTTCGGTTGTCCCGCAGAGACGGGAGAATGATGTTGTCGAGGATATTCAGGTTGTTCAGCATCGTCGGCTGTTGAAACACAAACCCCATCTGGGTTCTGCGTATATCAGCCAGCTCATTCTCCGAAGCCGTCGTTAAATCCCTGCCGTCAAATACTACCTTACCGTCATCAACGACATCCGTTCCGCTCAGCGCAAACAACAGCGTTGATTTTCCCGAGCCGGAAGGGCCCATAACCGCAACGAATTCGCCCTCATTGATATAGGCGGACACTCCGTCCAGAACATGGTGCTTCTCATCACCCTCGCCAAAAGATTTTACGATATGTTCACCGATCATCACCTTTTTCATATGCCTACCCCTTTATGTTTTCAGAAATTTTAATGTGACCCATGCCCGATGTGCCGATTATGGTTGCAATAAGTACCGAGCCGATCATCATCAGCGGGCTAAGCAGATACGCCGAAAGCGGATTGACCGCAAAATGAAACGTCGACGCTCCAAACATGGAGATAACCACACCCGCCAGCATCTCTCCGAGGGTGTTCGCCAGAAGTATACCAAGCACCATTCCGAGTAGCAGAACGAATACCGAACGCGTGACATACTGCGCCCTAATATCTGAGCTTGTAAAGCCTAACACCTTCATAACGCCGATGGAGTATCTGTCCTTTGCAACAAGCATTTTCATAAACAACAGAGTAACCAGTACCGTTATCATTATCGCGACAAGAATGGCGGCATAGGAGGCCTTATGGACGGCGCTTATCGTCGAGCCGAATGTCTGTGCAATATATTTGTCAATGTCCGAAACCTTTGCATAATTAAATTTGCTCGCATATTCCGAAACCATGCTATTGATGAGAGATGGATCGGAAAGCTCCGCACAGATCACGTACCACATCGTATCCGCCGATTGGTCAGGGAAAACAGCCTTTGCGGTTTTGCCTCCATTGGTGATGTCGGAATAGATGCCGCTAACCGTGAGAATTTTCTCCTTCCCTTTAACAACTACAGTCATGGTTTCTCCGACCCCTATGCCCAGTTCATCGGCGTTCAGAGAAGAAAGCGCAATTTCATCTTCTGCGGCGGGTGCTTTGCCTTGGGAATACGCAATGGGGAATATCGAATGGTCGCCGAGCTCAATTTTTATATTTTCTTCCGTGCCTTCCAATGTCTTCACTTTGAACGATTTTGTTGCAAGCACGGCATATTGTGAAATGGCACTGTCGCTTGTCATCTTTTCTAGTACTTCTGCGGCTTTTTCGGATATATTGTCAGTCTGCTGAATGTCCATACGCATATCGTAGTTTCCGATACCCATATATTGAATGAAGCCTTTCGATGAAATCGTGCTGTACAGGTTATGGGGAACAATCATGATAAATGCCGAAATGACCAGCACCGTTAGCATGGTGGCGTAAAGTCTTTTCCTTGCGAGAACGTCCTGGATACCGAGAACAACATTCGTGTTAAGCAGCCTGTTCCTGCTTAATCTCAGATGCTTAGCACCTGCCGTATGCCCCTGTGAATTGCCAAAACGTATGGCTTCCGCGGCTGATATTTTTCGAAAGCGCCTCAGCACTCCATTTACATAAGCCATCATTGCAAGGAATACCAGCAGTATGCCGATGATTCCGTACAACAATGCTGAAGAAGAATGTTCGCTTTCCCCCATGTAAAGCCGGATATTCTCAAGAAGCATGCCTTTGAACACCAATGAAAGTGCGAACCCGAGAATACTGCCCGCAGCCGCAATCACAGCGTATTTGGCAAGATACATCCTCTTCATGTCGGAGATACGCATCCCCATTGCCTTCATAACGCCAATTTGGCGGTAATCGTCTTCGATTTTGGCAAGCAGCGTAAAGCGTATGCACATCAAAGCGATAGCAACGACCAGCACGCTCACCAGAAGGATCACCCCAATCATCATCCCGTCGGAAATGGCGTTGATTGTTTTGAATAGGGGATATGTAATCACGGGTCCGTTCGCTTCAAGACCTGCGGAGGCATAATCGGTTTCGAATGCGCCAAGCGCCGATAAATCCTTTAATCTGAACTCAATCAGATACTCTGTGGTCCCGAGGTTTTGAATTACCGCGTAATCATGGCTGCTTACAAGAAATCTCTTGGAGGAGGAGAGTGTGGAATTCATCTGCGAATCGCGGAGAAATCCCGCAACAGTAAATTCCTTTCCACTTATTCGTGCCTTCTCACCGACCTTCGTGGTGTTGTCCCTCATATAATGGATGGGAACATATAACTCGCCGTCGGATACATGGATGACGTTTCCGTCAAGATCAAGAAGATAATCGAACTTGTCGCTCTGCATGCTGAACCCGTTATCCTGAACATTATGGGTAAGCGAATTGTCGCCTAATATGATGCGTGCGCCGTCCATGTTGACAAATTCAAGCACCTGAAATTCATCAACATTCCCATGCTGCTCCGCAAAAGCTGTAAGTCGATCCGTATTGATCTCACCCGAATGCATCTGCATAAAATGCGGCGTTTCCGCCCGTTTCATAAGTGTATCTATCGCACCGGAAAGATTGACAACGAGTATCACGGCCAGCGAAACGAGCATCGCTGCTGCTGCAACAAATATCATGGTTGTCAACGTGATTAATTTGCTTTTGGATATATCATTGCGAATTATTCTGGAATACATAAGCCACCTCTGTCTTCTAGCATTCTGACCGATCGCAGCTTATACAGAACGGCCGAAGTTACGCATAACAGCACCCCGGCGATGATGATGAGAAATCCCATTCCTCTGCCAAGGCCGATGCCGATGACTTTCCCCACACTCCCAGCAAGCGCTCCGCCTTCAACCAATAATGGAGTGAACACATAATCTGCCATAACACCCGATAGCGCATAAGCGGCAACAAATCCAAGCTGGGACAGGATTCCGATAAACGCCCACGCTCTGCCTTGAACCGCATTATCCATGTTGGTGCGAACCAAAAAATCCAGACTCATGTTGGCAAACGGAAGCATGGCAAAAAACAGGAATCCCGAAATACATATCCAGACGATATTTTCACGAGCTCCGAAAGCTGCCATACACGCGCCTACGCAAAACAGCGAAATCGAAAGGATTTTCACATAATCTTTTTTTATCGGAAGAAATCCTAACATCATACTGGACACGAGCATTCCTGAAGCCACAATAGTTTCAATCGTTCCGATCATCGAGCTGTTCGTAAAGGTAAGCAGCATCGGTATCGTGAGCGTCTCCATCACCCCAAGGTAAAATGTCAGCACCGATGTCATGATCACCAGAACAAACACACCCTTGTTTCTGGAAACCGCATTCCACCCGTCTATAAATTCGCGAATAAACGATGTAACCTGGTGACCGGTCTTGGAAGCAATGCCGCTGCGGACAGCGAGCGTAGTACC
This sequence comes from Paenibacillus sp. Cedars, assembly GCF_003184205.1. NCBI lineage: Bacteria > Bacillati > Bacillota > Bacilli > Caryophanales > Paenibacillaceae > Paenibacillus > Paenibacillus sp. Cedars. The sequence goes on along the minus strand of NZ_CP020866.1, from coordinate 1,450,601 downwards.
CACGGTAACAAAAAAAGTGCAAATGTCGATAACAAGCAGCAGCTTTATGTCTGCAATCGTGAGCAAAAAACCCGCAAGGATCGGAGAAATCAGAAATTTGGCTGAGCCCGCCAGCTGGACAAGACCGCTTGCCTGTGTGTACTGCTCCTCGGTAAGCAAATCCGTAACCGTAGCTTTATATGCAGGATCAAGCAGTGATGAAAACACGGAGCTAATGGCAACCCCGACGCATATCTGCCATAGCTGCGCTTCTCCGCGAAGCAAACAGACGAGGATGAATACAAGCCCTATCGCGGAAAGGCTATCCCCTAATATCATTAAAAGCCTGCGGTCATACCGGTCCGCGAGCACTCCGGCAAAAGCGCTCAAGAAGAGCGACGGCATAAACGCAAGCAAGGTTACCAGCGCCATAGCCGATGCCTTCCCCGTCTGCTGAAAAACATAGATCCCAAGCCCGAACGACGTCAGACCGTTTCCTATTGTTGAAACCAGCTGTCCCGACCATAAGAGGAGAAATTTCTTGAAAGACTTCCCTGGTTTAATCACGGCTGCTTTCATCTCCCTCTCCAAACATCCCCATAACGTCCATAAGGCTTCCGCTTTCTGCTCCGAGCAGCCTCTCCACGTTGCAAACAAAGGCCACAATTCGCGAGCTGCGCTCCTTCTCTGTCATAACGACCAGATCATCATCAAAAACGGTACTCGCATAAATCACAACCATCTCCATGCATTCGTACGGAAAGGGTGTGCTGAACAGGCCCTGCTGGATGCCTTCGCGGATGATCTCTGTCAGGATCGGGGGAACGCCGTTGACGATAACCTTTTGTATTTTTTGATGCATCAGTGCGTTCTGGGGTTTATGAATATGCTCCATAATTTGCTCGCTGCTTCCCCCGCTTAGGTTCAGTGCCATTACAACGCGGATGATGCGCTCGACGATTGGTATGCTCTTGTCTGCGGCAACTTCCTGTGCCCCATCTATCAATCGGATCGCATACCGATCGATCAATGCATCCATAATATCCTCCTTCGACTTGAAGTGATGATACAAGGTTCCGCGGGCAATGCCGACCTTTTCAAGAATATCGTTGGTACTTGTTCCGTCAAAGCCCTTCTGTCCAAAAAGCTCATCCACCGCGTCAAGGATTTCGTTCTTGCGATCCTCCGCTTTTTTTACGACCCTCATGGCTACACCTCCTTTTGCATAGACCGACTGCCTGTCGGTAATATGATAACATGCTGCTTTGAGTTGTCAAGATATTGTTACATGAAGTGAACTGATGGTGAACTCGTTTATATGAAGAATTTTTATGACTTCATCCCTCGCAGCATGCCAAAGCATGTTGTTATGCGTAGTTATAGTCTGCCACGCTCAGCTACCGAAATCATCCTTTGTTTATAAAATAAAACAGGCTGCCTTCAGGGCAGCCGTATTTGGGGTTATAGCGTTATTTACGTACGGAGAGAATGAACTTCTCCAGTGATCCTGTATCCGTAATCACCTGATTACATCCATGGTTATCCATACATACGTAATGACCAATCGCAGCGTAATTATCCGGTGATGCGTTCGCAGGCTTGGTCTTGACCGAGAAGAAAGCAAGCTCCTGATGACGATTGCAGAACAGGCAGTACCCTTTCTTGTTTGTCGGCGTGATTCTTCCCTCAATACCGATAAACCGTCCTTCGAACGGATACACAATGAATAGTCTATTCGTGGCAATATCAACCCAGCTTAGATACGTCACATATCGAAAATCAATGGATTGAAGATCAGGCACTTTCAATTTTTTATTTTTAGGGAATAGCTTCTCAATCTGCTTCACCGTAATCGGCGGAAATGGATCCAGATACGGTTCTAATGTCTCAAGATATCTCTGGAAATCATATGCCGTCTCGAGAGCCGAAATTTGTTCCAGCATCTGCTGCTGATCCCCTTCAAGGTAAGGGAACGCCTCTATCACGTTTACGGCAGAACGATACCTTACGGTCTCTATAACCTTCCGATCCGCCACGGTTCGCAATGTTTTCAGAAGGAATTCCGCTTGTTTTTTAATGATGTTGAATTGATAGTTTCTAATAAATGCTGTACTCATAGGTCTTCAGCCCCTTATTTTTTATGAAAAATCCATAAGGTGCAAAGCCCGTTATTAGAAACGATAAAGTTCGTTTGGGCGACCGAATTCATCCTATCGCACCTCACACAAAGTATCGCCCCAGATTAGGCTTTGCGTGAGGACTCCCTAGCTAATGAGCAATTCAATTTTGCCATCTATATAACCCCCAATCATATTTTATTCAAAAAAGTATAGCAAAAAATCCCACAAGCTGCAATTCATCTGTCTGGATGGAATTTCATAATTTCACACTTATAATCAGCTTAGAGCTGTACCTGACTATTCAGGTGAATGCCAACCTCACAGCCCCCCCTGAGCCACACGCAGGCTAAACAAAAAAGCCTCAGTCAGGTATACAACACCTGACCAAGACCTTCTGAATCCAATCTGTTTTACTGATTGATTTGACCGCCATCCACCGTATAGATGGATTGCGTTACATAGGAGGCATCGTCGGATAACAAGAAGACAGCTACGCTCGCTACCTCTTCCGCTTCTCCGTATCTTCCCAGCGGTACAGCGGCACCGAATGCTTCTTTTGCTCCTTCCGCATCCTCAGGAACTGTATTTTTCTCGATTTGGCGCATCATGCGGGTATTGATCACCCCAGGCGCAACCGCATTTACTCTCACACCGAACGGAGCAGCTTCTAAGGCAACCACTTTCGTCATGCCCATTACGGCATGCTTGGAGCTATTATAACCGACAAATCCGGGCGAACCGATCAGACCTGCACCGGATGAGGTGTTCACGATACTGCCGTACCCTTGTTTTTTCATGACGGGAACGATGTATTTCAGCCCAAGGAAGGCACCCTTAACATTGACATTAAAGACCATTTCAAACGTTTCGGTCGGATAATCCTCTACATTGGCAGTGATGCCTTCGATCCCCGCATTATTGAAAAAACCGTCGATTTTGCCGAACTTTTCAATCGTGGCATCCACATAAGCTTTGACTTCTTCCTCTTTGGCCACATTGGCTTGCAGCGCAATCGCTCTGGAATCGTCAATACCCAGATCGGAGATGACTCGTTGAACGGCTTCCAGGTTCAAGTCAACAAGCGCAAGGCTGGCACCCTGCTCCGCCAGCTTCTTCGCTGCTGCCGCACCGATCCCACCTGCTGCACCTGTAATGACAATCACTTTTCCATCAAATTTGCTCATTTGTATAGACCTCCCGGTTTGATTTATCCTTCTCTAGGTGTCTGGGTCCCTATCCTTATTTGGCTGTATATCCACCGTCAACCGTCAGGGTATTTCCCGTCATGAAAGAAGAGTCATCCGAAGCCATAAAGAGAACGGCCTTCGCCATTTCCACGGCTTGTCCCAGACGCTTCATCGGCGTGACCGCAGCCAAGGCTTGTTTGCTCTCCTCCGGAATGATCGGTGTATCGATGAACCCGGGGCATAGCGCGTTGATTCGGATATTATGCTCGGCATACTCCAGCGCCAGGGACCGTGTCAAATTGATGACACCGCCTTTAGCGGCATTATAAGCCGCGGAACCTGGAGAGCCGACCCAACCGTACATCGATGCCGTATTAACGATTGTGCCTCCTCCTGCTTTTAACATTTCGCGGATTGCTTCGCGTGCAACCAAGAATACGCCGTCCAAGTCCACGTTTACGGTGTTGCGCCACTCGGAGTACGCCAGATCATGCGAAGAATGAACGCGCCCGATGCCTGCATTGTTAAATACAACATCCACTTTGCCGAAGGCTTCAATACCTTGTTTGAAGATGTTCGCTACTTCTTCTTCACTCGTAATATTCGCTTTCACGAACAGCGCCTCATAATGCAGCGCTTTCAATTCAGCTTCAAACGCCTTGCCTTTTTCCTCATTCAGATCAACCAGCACCACTTTGGCACCTTCTTCAGCGAAGAGGCGTGCAGTCGCTGCACCGATGCCGGATGCACCACCAGTAATTACAGCAACCTTGTTTTGTAATTTGCCCATCTTGGATACCCCCGTAAAATTTATTAAAATAGTACTAACTCACTTCAAATGGAATCAATTTAAGATTTTAAATTTAGTACTATTTTGTCTACAATTTAATTGTACTATTCTGTTCACATTTAACAATCAGTAAGATGTTATGAAGTGTCTATCTAGTCAACACTTACAACAAAACTGTCTTTTTTTAGGGGGCACGCATCTCGTGAATCATGAACAAACCGGAACATCGGAGCGAAAAAATCGTACAAAGGAACATCTAAAATCGGCCTTTATCAAACTTGTAAAAGAAAAGGGATATCATGCCGTAACGGTGAAGGACATCGTGGATAAGGCCGCATATAATCGCAGCACCTTTTATGTGCATTACCAGGATAAAATCGAATTGGCCGAGGATTTACGGGCTTCCATGCTCCGGGGTCTGGAAGAATCGGTGGGCAAACTTTATATACCTGGACACAAAGTATATACGGCAAATCTGGGTACACCCTCCTTCAATATCGTTGCCTACATTTACGAGAATCGTGATTTTTTTGAACTGATTACCTACGAGGATACCTTACCGGGTCTGCACACCGAATTCCCTCAAACGATTCTAAAAATCTACAAGGAACGATTCATATTCGAAACGATTAACAACATCCCGGTTAACATGGATTATTTTAAACAGTATACGGCCTACGGCTTCCACGGACTGGTTCTGAGCTGGATCCGAAACGGTTTCAGGGAATCCCGGGAGGATTTTATTAAAGAGGTCATTGATTTAACCAGGACGCATATTTACTCGGTGGAGTATGTAAGGGAGTAGGTCCCGGGGGCGGACAACATCCCGGCAGGGAATATCCCTCCGGGTTGTTGGTTGATGGAACGAGCCTCTATTGCACTCGAATGTATGTACCTTTATTCTCGATCCATCCAGAAAGACGGTCAAAAACCCTTCGTGTATCCCCATTCATCTGATATTGTTTATGATGACTAATAATGATTCCGGATTCATTGATATCGAAGGAATAGTTACTTATTTCTCCATCCCTGTTCCGATAAAAGATAATCATCATAATTACCCTGTCCGTACTTCCTTTATAATGGTTCAATTCTCGGCTATACGTTACAGCATCTAGGATGTCGATCAACTCATTCGTATTGTCTTGCTCATGAAATGCTATAGAATAATGATTGGATTCACCCTCTGAAATCGATACAAAATCCATCTTCTCAATCTTGTTTGTATGTCTCATAACCTCTTGAATCTTAATGGGATAAACATAATACCAAACTAGTCCAATTCCAATTAATAATACAGCTACACTAAACACAAGAAGGCGTACCTTTTTCATTAAACGCAACCTCCGCATAGACCGAAGCCTCATTGATTCAATGGGGCTAACTAATGCATACCCGAACCAAGTATTCTTTTTATCTTCAGATTGACAGCTAACTTCATTTACTATGTATCGAATTCTTCGTTATCTGTTTGCCCCAGTTTCATAATCCTTGAAGTCAACTCGCCAATCCGTCACGAATGCCGGATAATATCCTACCCGGTAAGCCACTCGTTGTGAGGCAATATGGCTTGAGATGACATCATATGTTGGTACGCAGCCCCGATTTAATATTTCAAAAGTTAAGCTGCTTACAAGATAAGAGGCCAATCCCAAATGGCGGTACTCTGGAAGCACCTCGATTCCAATCTGCCACATCTTGGCACATGCATTACACGCCCCTGCCAAACCAACGACCTTCCCATTTTGCTTGGCAACTACAACCAACACCGTCTGTATGGGCAGATTCGCATCAGATATAATAGCATTTTCCAGTCCCTTAATCCCCATGAAATTCGCAATCTCATTCTTCTCGGCCACTTCATATGAAAAACCGGCTGGTGGCGACACCGGCTTGATTCTCTCCAAATCAGGGAGAAAGTGTAGGTAGAGACCTCTAATGAACGGTGAGGAAAAAATAGCGTCTCTATCTTTGCCATGCATATGCGCTTTGGCAATCTCCAGTCGTTCCGGCGTAGCCGATACCACAATGGACTTACCCATGGACAAAATTTCAAAATAACGCTCTTTCCTCGGATACGGCCTGCGTCCGGGATTTTCTTTGGCGTCAACAAAAATAACGCTGTCTTTTTCTCCGTTCAGTTCGTCAACGGTACAGTTCAAATCGATAGCGAGCTGTGTTTGCACGATATGTAGCATTTCTGTTTGTGTCATCATGGGGATATGTCCTTCCTCGGGGTTAATTATCCCTAACAGGGTTGTTCAATACCTGTCCATTAGTGTATGAAAAATCGATTTCACTTTTCACTGTACCACTTTCTAAGCTGGTTGATATGGGCTTGATGATAGCGGTTATGATCTGCGATATGCCATAATCCCCAGCGGATGGTTGCTTGCTTTTCATTTTCATGACCAAATGTGACGATGTTATCCAGATCAGCATCCGTTAATTGCGTGCATGTTTCCTTCAACCTATTTAGTACATCTTCGTAATTAGACATAAGTGTCTCCAGAGGTATTCCTTTGACCATCGGAAGCCTGTTAATATCATCGATCATGGGCCCATATTTGTCCTTTAATGACTTTGGAAGCGGCTGTCCCTTTATTCTATAAACCCAATTCAGATCAACGTACAGGAGATGTTGGATTAACTGAGCGGTGCTATTATAATGGTTGCTTGGCCCCTTGTAATCTACTTCTTCTTGCAGCATGCCTTCCGATATGGACTTTAGTCGTTGACTATTCTCTTTTACCGCGCCATATAACATCCCCACAATCGTTGACATATTCTCTTCGCCCTGTAAATCGTGAAGCATCCTAACACATCCTTCCTTTAAAAATACTTGGCATCCCTATCCTCTTCTTTAGACACTTCCATAATATCCCTGTTCTTGCAGTTCGTAAATACCCGTGTATATTACGATTAACCGGAATATCTCCGTATCATATATCGAAAAAAAGACCCGCAGCAGGTCATCTCCATGACATCGCTGCAGGTCATCCGCGATAACTCTGCACTATATTAATTAATAAACCGTGAACACAGCCAACCCTGGTTTCGAGCATGCCCTCAGATGAAGCTTTCAACCAAAGCCGCTTACTCCTCTTCAAGCGCCATTAATGACTCCGACGTAAAATGATAGAACGACATGGCATCCTCCGCAGTGGCAAAACCGGCCTGTGCCATCTTATCGCTGCCTCCGCCTTTACCGCCATAATCGGCCAGATGCAACTTGAAAAAAGCTCCGCAAGCAGGTCCCCTCTCTCCTTGGGCGAGAACTACCTTATGGTCTGTTTTGGACACGAAGAGTGCGATAACGTCAGCTTGTTCGGTGAGCTTGGCCGTCAGGTTCTGCATATCCTTCAGCGGCTTGTCCGCAAAAACGTGCTGGATCAGCCTGCCCTGACGATCAGCCAATAGCTTTTCAGCCAAATAAACATCATTCTCAGCCTTCACTGCACTCAATTCAGCCTGGAGCTGCTTCTGTTCCAGATCCCACTTCGCTATCCGGTCCGGAATCTCTTCCTTGGCGGTATTGAACCTGGCCGACAAGCTGCCGAGAATCTCCATTCCAATATTAAATTCCTTTAACGCTCGATATCCACACTTAAAATAAATACGCACGTGCCCCTTCTGCTTCTCCGCTCTAAGCAGCTTGATCATTCCGATCTCACCCGTTGCGGAGACATGTGTGCCGCCGCAAGCGTTATATTCGATACCTTCGATTTCAACGATCCGGATATCATCGGTTACCTTCGGCTGCTTCACCAGTGGCAGAACAGCAGCCTGCTCCCGGCTCACAAAATAATTCGATACCTTTCGATTCAGGTAAATCTGATCATTGATCTCCAGCTCCAGCATCATCAGCTCAGCCTGAGACAGACCCGATCGCGCGACATCAATAGTCGCGTAATCCTGACCCAGATGGAAGCTGAGCGTCTCGGCTTGGAATGCCTCCAGGCACATGGCTGACAGCAGATGCTGGCCGCTGTGATGCTGCATATGGTCGAACCTTCGGTCCCAGTCCAAATGGCAGCCAACCTCTTCCTTTTCCGGAAAAAACTCGACTTTATGCAGAATCGCTCCCTCTTCTAGAACGACATCAAGAACCGGAATTTTATCGATCCACCCCAGGTCGCAGGGCTGCCCCCCGCCATGGGGATAAAAGGCGGTCTCCTCCAATACCAGATAGATGCCGTCCTCCCGTTCCAACTTCTGCGTGATTCTTGTTTCCCACTCCCTAACATAAGCGGACTCGTAATACAGCTTCTTCGTCATCTTCATTTCCTCACAGTTCCCAAGTTTAAAAATCACTAAGTATAAGCTTACTATAAAACGGTCCCCAAGCGCCAAGCCTCCTGATACTTATCTAATCCAGCATAAATGTAATTTTAATTCCATTTGTGCTTTCTTTAGATATTGATCTCTTCCCAATTAAATACAACGTAAACAGATGAAAGAACTACAATTATCATATAAATCGTATTGATTATGTAATTTGATGTTGAGGCCCTTAATTTGTCATGATAAATTGTTCCATCGATTTCCCCATTGGTATATCTCAATCTCAAATGTATACATGCCTTCATCAAAATAAAAAATTCATAGAATCCAAAAATCCCCCAAAAAGTACTGCACCATAATAAAACCGCAAATAATGTGGAGGTTAATATTTTCACACCTATATCGGTCGCATAAATAAAACATAATTTCATTATTACGGCTAGTATAAATATTATTATCCCTATAACACTAAAAAATGGAGGACGTATTAATCTTATGTATAGTCGTATCATTTCAATTCACCCTTAATGACCCATTGCAGTTTACGTTTTTATGTCTGAGAACCTCCCTTCCTAAGGAAGGGAGCGAAAGCGCTGCTACAAGTCTAATGTATTTTCGAAAAAACATTTCATTTCTATAGCCTTGCAACATAGTATTTACACATTGTTATCTGATGTTTATACCATCTTTGAAATGAGTTAGCGTTCTTCGTCAGCTCAATTGTTTAAAGTAATTCCCAACCTGCTCATTAATTTTCTAGATAAATTCGATGCTTCTACTCTGTCTTTTGCAGGTGCCGTTATCATAAGTCCGTCAGATGAAGACCAGGTTTGAGAATCTCCATCTATAAAAACAGTTATCGTAAATTGAGTGAAGTCATCATTTATATATATCCCGCCATAAGTATAAATATCAGGCACTACTCTACCTTTCTCATCTATGACACGAAATCCGGAAAATATGGTGCTAAAATTATCACCCTGATACTGTAATATCAGTTCAGTTCGATATTGCGGGAGATGAGGAATTTTCATTCCCTCAAAGTTAATTACACCGTTAAAGTTTTTTTTACCATTCATACGTTTTGCAGCTTCCCCTCGAAATGCAATTTCACATTCTCGATCACCTCTTCTTTGTCTAATTGATAATAAACGCCATCTAAAGTAGCTGTATATTGTCTAGGTGTGAGGTACCAAATTAAGAATATTCCTAGAGCTATTACAATTGCTATTAAAATTTTAGTCTTCATGTTTTTATCATCATTTTCTGAAAAAATGAAAACTTCTTTAGAAAAATTGTCATCTTCAATTGCTCCCCTCTTAGATTACCGAAATCCCATTAAAGTACCAAACCCATCCGCCAGAATAAAAGCAAGAATGAAAACGTGTACGGTTATCCATATTTTTCATAATATTTATATGATGAACAGCCGATAATAGTTGTAAAGAAATATTTACCATTACATTATAGAGGAAGTGTTTACATGGCTCAAATCTCAAGTATTTCAAGCAGATCACAATCTACACCGCCTGTAAAATCCAGAGCAAATATCATGTCACCCATTGACCGGGAGATTGAGCAGCTAATCAATCAAAAAGGAATGATTAATGAAAAAATCGCTAGTGTTAGATCCGACGAAAAACTGGACTCTAAACAAAAAGATGAAAGAATTAAACTGTTAACCGTGGACATGCAATTACTTGAATCTCAAATTATGCAGAAAAGAATGGAGAAGACTGAGGATACTAAAAATAAAAACAGTGCTTCTTCTCAAAAGGAAGATTCAATTAAAAAAACCGAAACGGATACAGGTAAACAAGATCTATCCGGCATACCGATGGAAAAGTTTTTACAAGCCAGCAATTTACATGACCAATTGACCAAAATGGCAAGTGTGCGTAGATCACTGAAAGTGGAATCTGACACCCTTAGGCAGGAAGTAAGAAAGGGAAGAGAGCTTCTTGGAGGTGAGAATGAACCCGGCGACCCAGGCAAATCGGAAATGAGAATGAACTTGGAATTGACAGTTAATAAATCCAAAACCGAAGACGCATTAAACATCGAGAGGAAAATTACTGAATTGGATCGTAAAATCAGTGAAAAGATCGAAGACACTAGAGAGGATATTCAGAACGATGATAAGAAAATCGTCACCGGAGAGGTTGATAACCAGGAGGATCTACCGGTATCTAATCAACCTGTACACACTGCCGATAGGCTAGGGCAGAATCAGGATACTGACAAGAACAAGAATAATAACCTGCAAGAACAACGTAATATGGGTATTGACATTCGCGTTTAGAAAAAAACTATGCTTCACAATTTACATAAGTACTTTCTTCTGTGAAAAAACCCACCTCTGGCCTCGACCTTTGGGTGGGTTTCTTACTTCCTCTTGTTGACTATTGTTATATATCACCTTTGTTTTATATGCGTATAAGACTTGTTATAAAATACTGAATCATTTTAATTTTTCATGACATTTTAATTCCTTTTATTCCTCTAATTTTCTCAATTTCATTTTCATCTTCAGTCATAATAACACCTATTTGTTCATGTGCTACAGTAGCCAACCATTCTTTCCCGTTCTTAAAAAAGCATATGTCTTCAAGCAATTCTGGCTGAAGCCATTGATATAAGTGTTCAGTTTTCCTTATCAGCACTTCTTTCAATTCTTGATTGCAATTAAAATAATAAACATCCGCATAGTGTCCAAGTAAAGTTGTCCCTGGCCATGCATCCTGCCTTCTTATTTCTTTTATGTGCGGCTTTATCTCTTCAATCCATTGTTTAGCGTTTTTGTTTAAATCAAGTTGGTCCCTTTTAACTAACAGAAACTCGTCACATGTGCTAAACGCTACCTCTAACAAGTCTTTGTATGTTGTCCCTTTTGGCTCTTCAAGTAATTCTTTCATAATATAGGCTCCCTTCCGCTCAATGGTTGCTATCGTACCCGTCAGTTGAACTATTCAGAAATTGAAGTGTGCTTTGAGATCGAATCGATGACTAAACCCCAGTCATCATAATGAAGCTCATGTCCAGTCCCCTCCAATGTTAGTAAAACCGCACCAGGAATCTCGTTAGCAAGATTTTCACCATGTTCATAAGGAATTATGGGATCTTCCGTACCGTGTATAACCAGAGTGGGTACATTTATTGCACTCGTCCTAGCCAAGTACGATTCGCCACCTGCTATTAAGCCATGATTACTCATGCTCGCGATATTATTACTTCTTGCAAATTCTCGTTTAGCCAAAATGCCAACTTTATTCTCATCGAAAAGATGCTTTGAACCTGCTAGAATTCTCGATCTCTCCACAGCAAATTCCGTTACCGAATGTTCGTTGGACCAATCGATAACCCCCATTTTCGAGAAAAAGTCCATTATCTTTTTCTCCATCGGGGGAAGATGTGGAGCAAAATTGGACGTGGATAGGAGGGTAATCGTTAGAACTCTCTCCGGATGACGCAGAGCTATCATTTGAGTCAACATGCCGCCCATCGACATGCCTAAGATATGCGCTTTCTCCATTTTATAAGCATCCAACACACGAATAGCATCATCTGCCATGTCTTCGAAAGTATAATCGGGTTGACCAGGTTCGTAAGTTGTTGTGCGTCCAACATCGCGATTATCATAACGAATGATAAAACGCCCTGTATCAGATAGACGCTGGCAGAATTCTTCTTCCCACCAAATCATGGAGGATTGGGCACCCATAATCAGCAAAATGGCCGGGTTAACGGGGTCTCCAAAACTGTCTGTACATATATTAATTCCATCTGCATTTATGAATCGTTCGTTCATGTGAATTCCTACCTCCAATGTTTATACAAAATAGAAAAACACAGGCTATATCGGCCTGTGCATACTGTAATCGAAAAAGAATTTGAAAATGAACAAATAAGATAATCACCCTATGATAGACTCGCAGTCCAGTCACCAGATAGATCCTTAAAGGGTTCATTACATTTTCTTCAAGTCCAGTCAACGCGATAGGAGAGTAAAATCCCCCGTCTCTAATCGCATATAACTAAATTAGGTTACCGTGAAGGCAAACCATTCTTCGATTACTTTGCACACAAAATAGCCTTAAACCACTATCCAATTCATTGTGCGAAGAATATCGAGAATTAGTTTGCCACACGTAACCCCTCCGTTCATATCAGATACAGCAATGCTAACATACGATGAATTTCCATGTCAATACTTGGGGATTTTGTTCAAGCTAACATAAAAGGTAAGCCCTCAGTTTAAATAGATTGTTAGATAAAGTGCTTATCACACATTTTCCTCGGCTTATTTATTTTGCATACCAGTAGGTAAACACGGCCTCTCCTTTGTTAACAAACACCTCAATGGTTTTTGTGTCACGCAGCACCTTGATAGAGTTTATTGCACCGCCGTATTCTACAGGGAAGGTAATATTGTTTGCTTTGATCCAAACTTTATCGTTCTCGACAACAACCAGTTCATCAGAATTGTTTAGCAACTCTTGTGCTTCGGCTACAGGGTAGGCGAGCAATTTACCGTCCTTCATGCTTAGCTCGCATGGAATCGTCAATGCCCCAGCATAATCGGCTCCCCCGTTTAGTTTCTCATCCTTGTTGAATAACCAGCCGATAATGATCCTGCGGCCTTTAGGATCCAGAAAAGTCTGTGGTGCATAATAGTGCGGCCCAATATGAGGCGTATGCAATGAAAAATCAGTCAACTGCTTTCCGTCAAAATTACCATAAGCAAACATCGTCGCACGGGTGTCACGGTTTATTTGTGAGAACATCAGCAGATTCTTTCCTTCAAAAGGGAAGAAGTCAGGGCATTCCAAGACGCCTCCATATTCAGAGCCTTCAAACAAGACTCCTACATAGTCCCAATCCAGCAGATTTTGTGATTGATAAAGAAGTATTTTACCAATGCCCTCCTTGCCTGACGCGATTACCATATAGTAAACTCCGTCCATGAAGGTGACCTTGGGATCACGGAAATCAGCACTCGCTTCTGGAGGAAACTCCCTGATAACAGGATTACCACTGTACTTCTCAAAGTGTATTCCGTCATGGCTAATTGCAACCGATTGTGTCTGACCGTGCACATCTGATACCGAGGTATAGATGAGATAAAGGATGTCGTCCTTGACGACAGCACAGCCGGAAAAGCACCCACCCTGCTCACTGTCTTCGTATTCCTGGTCAGGGTAAAGAGCTATCGATAATTCTTCCCAATGAACAAGGTCATCGCTAACAGCGTGCCCCCAGTGCATCTGACCCCAACGGGGAGCAAATGGATAATGCTGAAAGAAAGCGTGGTATCGCCCTTTAAAGAAGACTAGACCATTGGGGTCGTTGATCCAACCGGTTTTCGGCTCGAAATGATATTTAAGACGTTCTGGCAATTTATATCAGCTCCTTATTGATATTGTCTTACTAATGGGATTACTTATTTGGAAAATTCACATATATCTTTACAAGTTTACTTAGAATCTCAATACTTTCCTCAACACTAGGGGCCTCTAAAGAATGACTTGCATTCGGAATTTCAATTACCTCTCTGACTTTGTCTATGTTAATTTGGTTGGCAAGCTCATGATTGAACACTTCATCCTTTGTTCCATAAACCACAAGGCCATTAAACTTGTTAACATAGTGAATGGTGTCTTTAATTGGTGTCAAGAACAGATGTTTTACTGGGATTTCAAGTTGTTCATGCACTTCCCCAGCAACTATTGTTCCAATGCTCTTACTGATAAAAACAACTTGATTATACTTGCTAATGATTTGTTGAACCGATTCATAGCTATCTTCTATGACTCTTTGCAGCTCATTCATATCCAAATCCGTTCTCGCTGCTTGATATCCATATTCAAGTACCAATAAATCGAAACCACTTTGGATTGAGGAAGTTCCAGCAAAATGCAGACATGGCTTATCACAAGGATAGTTTTTTCCGGGAAACAGAACAACGAGTTTATTGTTTTCCTCATATAGCTGATAATACTTTTGTTTCATGTCCGTTTTCCAGAACGAGGGTATCGTTAAAATCTCAAATTTCATTGCCTTTCATCCTTTCCGCTTCAGGTGATTTGGATTTCGATACACTATTTGATTACGCTGAATGGTTTATCAGAATTTGCTTTTTTGCCTTCGACTATTACTTTGATTATGTAATAAGCAATATTTAATGTTATTCCAAAAAGGATTAATAGCATTGGGTGACAAAAATGACTGAACACCTCGGAATCTGTATGTATCCTAAAAGATAAATTATTAAATTCAACATCATTAATAACAAAACCCTCGTATTGCATAAGTTTAAAATCGCTCGTAATATTACGAACAAAGTTGTAAGTCATATTCAAAAGATTAAGAAATATTATAAAATTTAGAGTGATCATATATGTGCTTAAGGCACTGATTTTAATTTTCATAACTAACTCCTTTATGTTACACAGCTGTTCGTTGATTTCCATAGGTTTAGAAAAGCCCCCTGATTTAGACTGCGCAAGGGGCTGCTGAACTTGTAACAAGTCAGTCGGGACTCTATATTTAGTGACACTTCCTGTGATCCTTTCAAATATTCATCTTGTCGTTAAACTCGATGCAAAAAGGCTGTACCTCTGCTCTTAGACAATACTCAATTCTCTTCTTGAAATCTTTCCATGTAATCATCGCTAACGCTTCATCAATCGGAAAAAATCCCGTTTCCAAGCTTTCAGATGATGGTGTCAATTCTCCGCCTATTGGTTTTGCGAGAAATAGGGTATTGCAAATTGAATTTCCAACGTTCTGAAATATCCCACAAAATCTGATGATCTCAATATCAATTCCTGACTCTTCTTTGGTTTCTCGGATTGCGGCTTTACTCAATGATTCTCCCTCTTCAACTTGACCCCCAGGCATCTCCCAACCTCTTCTTGGTCCCTTAATAAGTAATATCTCATTGTTATCATTTATTACAATTGCTGCTGCAGAAACAATATGTTTCGGAGGGCTCATCTGTATTCTCCTTTCCCCTATTCACACGACGGGCGAAGTTTTAAAGTTTTCTCGCTTTAATAACGAAGGTTACAGGAAACATCTTGGCTCTTTTGACAAAATCGTTATTTTCATCGTGTAGTTGTGTGATTTCATTCTCGGTTTCTTCAACCATTTGTTCAATAACAAACCCTGATTTTGCCAACGCATTTATATAGGTTGATAGTTTGCGATCTGATAAAGTTAGCACGCCTTGACAAAAATCAGGAGATACCGAATACCAAGATTCATCGAAATAACTTTTGTTAAACGAAAATGTATTGTTTTCTTCAACAACACATTTGTGTATCGGATGAGACCAACTGAAAATAAATATGCCGTCTTTTTTTAAATAAGAAGCGATCCGTCGAAAAGTACCTTCAAGGTCGGTTGTCCATCCTATGGCATAAATCGAATAAACATAGTCAAAATAATCCACAGGGATGCTACATTCTTCTTCCATCGGAGAACAGATCCATTTTGCTGAAAGCCCGCACGCCGTCAAGTGTTGTTTTGCCTTTTCAATTTGTTTTTCTGATATGTCGATCCCCCATAGTTCAGATGCATGACGCTCCCCTTGATATTGCAAAGATTGTCCATTTCCACAGCCTATTTCTAACATCTTTTTCCCTGAGACATCGCCAAAAAGTTGGCATTTTTCTTCCGTGATGAATGCTCCATAAAAAGGAAGCACAATTGCTCTTAAGTGGTCATTTCCTTTGGTATTCCAATAAGAGCTGTTTGTTTCATAAACACTATGGATGTTCATGCTGATGACCCCCTCTTATACAAATTTGGTTACCTGAACTACCTTTTTCCTGATTATACCATCAAAGCCCTATCTTCTTTCCCATCAGTTCCGATACCTCAAAAATGATGTCCTCCATATTTTTATTTGCATTAATGATCAGATCAGCGTTTGCTTTCACTTTCTTTCCGACTTTCATATACATGTCTTTTACTCCTTGATATAAGTAATCATATAAAAAATGATCCAGCATGTTCACTAGAACTTCTGAATCATTCCTTAACCGTGTATCCTTCTACTCAAAGCTGACACTACGGTGCTTTTGCCTGCTCCCAAGTAACCGCTTACTGCAATAACCATAGTTTTCATTTTCCCGATTCACGGCGCCGAGAGTCTTAAGGTCGCGTTGCGACCAGGTCAGACAGGACTTAGCCACGCAGGTATGTCCGGCTGATTCCACTTCCTTAAAAAAACTCTGGTGGGCCGGGGGAGACGAATGCCACCCGAAGCGTGACCTTTTGTTGGGCTCGCTCAAACTCCGTTTAGGAACCGATCCTTTTTCAATTTAAAAAATAAAACGGCCAATCGATGGGGCTTGGCCGTTTGGATCTCTATGAATTTATTATTAATAGACTTGGTTTAAACTAACAGGTCCCAGACTACCATAAGACCCTTGGAACTGTCCTTTGAGTACATAAGTTCCGGGACTAAGATACCCTACTGAATACTCGACAGGACTTGGTGAGGTTGGCCCGATATTCACGGTTGTCGTGAAGACTGTACTAAGTTGACCGGCTGGTCCTTTGGAATATAGCGTTAGCTCAACGGTTTCATTCGTAGAGCTCCATAGGCCAACACTTAATTTATGTTGAGCTGGTTGGTAAACTGTCAAATCATGCGATGTTGCAGTATACGCAGCAAATGCGCTAGTAGAGAAAGAGAAACATGCTATTAACAAGATCAATACTACTTTCTTCATTCATTCACCTCCCTTCTTTCCTTCTTGATTTAGAACGTCAGTAGAGAAATTATGTAATGGTCATATCATAAGTAATATTTTAACTATTATATCAAAATAAAGATTTTATGCATATATATTAAATTTTCCGAATAATAAATGTTGGGTGTTAATGGTACGGTTAATCTATTGCAAAAAACACCAATTCCATCTGCATGGCAGAGGAACTGGTGCTTCCAGCTTTTAAATATTCGATTCGGGTGCAGATTCTATTCTACCGTAGTCTTCAAAATGATTTTAAGTCTTGGCAATCCCTCAAGAACACTTACTGTACCCGCAGTTACCGCACGTCTTGCATCCCTCAATGTTAATCAAGGATGCACCGCCGCAGGATGGGCACAGATCGAGCGACATGGAGCCGCCGCCTGCCTGCGAGCCGTGGCCGCCATACCCTGCGGCTGCCGTTGCACCAGCCTCGCCTGCATCGACAGGCGCCATCGTGGCTGCAACCGGTGCCGGATCATGGTCATGATCCGCCTCCGCGTTGTTCGCCACGTGCGTTTCCAGCGCCTTCGCTACGGCGTCGGCAATGGATTCCACGCGGTTCGCACCGAAGCCGATCGCGCCGGTGCCGCCAATGCCCTTGAGGTGCTTGATCAGCAGCTCCACCTTATTGCCGTGGTCCCCGTACCGGAGGAACAGGGAGCAGACCCGGCCCAAGGCTTCCGCCATCGCGAATACATCCGAGCCGGCCTTGCCGACATTCAGGAAGATTTCGCTGGGAATGCCGTCCAGATCATTGATCGTAATGTACGCCATGCCAAACGGCGTATTCATCTTATAGGTAGCTCCGCGCAGGACTTGCGGGCGCTTCTTGTATTGTTTATCCAGCCCGCTCTTGCTTGTGGATGCTGTCACTGCTACGCTTGCACCCGCTTGCTCCACGCTCGCCGCATCCTCTGCCGCTTGCCCTGCCGCGCTTTGCTCCAAGGCCGTTTCCGCCGAAGGGGCGGTCACTGCTTCGGCTGCTTTATCTTCTTTTTTCTCCGTCTGCAGCACCTGCACATCGCGGCTGCCGTCACGGTAGATCGTTACGCCTTTGCATCCCAGATCGAATGCCAGCTCATACAGGCGCTTCGTATCTTCAACCGTGAAGTCAGCCGGACAGTTGGCCGTCTTCGAGATGGAGCTGTCCACCCAGCGCTGAATCGCCGCCTGCACGCGGATATGGTCCTCGGCGGAGAGTGTCATCGCCGTGACGTAATAATCCGGCAGCTCCTCGCCCGGATGACTGTCCAGCCAGTCCTGGGCAATCGGCACGAACTGCTCGTCGAAGCCAAGACGGCTTTGACGGAAGTATTTGAAGGCAAAGTACGGCTCGATGCCCGTCGACGTTCCAACCATCGTACCCGTGCTGCCCGTCGGCGCTTGGGTAATCACGGTCACGTTGCGCGCGCCCTTTTCACGCACCGCATCCGCCACTTCTGGATACACTTCAGCCATATTTTTCATGAAGCCGCTTTGCAGGTACAGCTCGGCATCGAATGCCTGGAACGAACCCTTCTCTTCGGCAATATCGGCGGAAGCCAGATACGCCTCGCGTGCGATGAAGCCGTACAGCTTATCCAGGAATTCCAGTGATTCCGGGCTGCCGTAACGGATATTCAGCTTGATCATCAGCTCGGCCAGACCCATCGTTCCAAGGCCCACGCGGCGCTCTTTTTTCTGGTTCAATTCATTCTCTTCAAAATGGTACGGCGTCCGGTCAATGACATTATCCAGGAAGCGCACGGAGTAACGCGTCGTGGTAGCCAGCTCTTCCCAAGCGACGTCATGATTCGCTTCATCATAGAACTTCGACAGGTTCATCGCCGACAGGTTGCATACGCCCCAGCCAGGAAGTCCCTGCTCACCGCAAGGATTCGTGCAGATAATCGGGTTGAAATACCAGCTGTTGGACATCTGGTTGTAGTATTCCATGAAGACAACACCCGGCTCCGCGGATTTCCATGCAGATTCGATAATCGTATGCCATACCTCGCGTGCCCTTACCGTTTTATATGGAATAACGCTATGTCCGGCATTCTTCCATTTCTCCAGGTCACCGTCCCACAACTCATCATAATCGGGATCGGTGGTATCCGGGAACACGAGCTCCCAGTCCAGATCCTCCTTCACGGCTTTCATGAAATCATTGCTGACGCATACTGACAGGTTTGCATTTGTAACTTGTCCCATCGTCTGCTTCACCGTAATGAAATCCTCCACGTCCGGGTGCCAATCGTTAATCATTAGCATGAGCGCGCCCCGGCGGCTTCCGCCCTGCTCGATCAGGCCTGTCGTATAACTGAACAATCCGCCCCACGATACCGCACCGCTGGAGGAACCGTTCACACCTCTCACAATCGCCCGCCGAGGACGCAGGGAGGACAAATTGATGCCGACACCGCCGCCGCGCGCCATAATCTCGGTCATTTCGGACAGAGTTTCCATAATCCCGCCCCGACTGTCCTTCGGCGAAGGAATCACGTAACAGTTGAACAGCGTCAATTCATCGCTTGCACCCGCACCAGCCGCAATCCGACCGCCCGGCACCAGCTTCCAATCATCCAGAATCTCGCGGAATTTCCCGCGCCACTCCTCCTGCAGTTCCGGCGTTGCTTCCACCGATGACATAGCAGCTGCGAGTCGATCCCACATTTCTTCCGGCGTTTTCTCGATGGTTAACGTCAGCTTCTCCACATCCGATTCCACAAGCTCGCCCTTCCGTGTCTTCACCGTGACCTTGCGGCCTTCGCGCTTCACGATTTCGCCAACTTCCTTAGTCGGAAATTTAGGATCATCCTTCGTCAGAACAAGCACCACATCGCCGACCTTCGCGTTGTTGGTGTCCGCATCCTTCCAGGCATACCGGTCCAAAAAGATCTTCTCGCTTAAACCTTCCAGCCGCTGATTCTGCATCGTAGTCAAGAGCAACTACCTCCTATATAAGTTATAAAATCAAAAAGATTCCCAAGTGTATGCGCTCACCAACAACATAACCTGTTATGTAGCCGGTCAAACATCCGAAACCACTATATACACTATATATAGTGCTATTTATTCATTATACTACACTATATATAGGTTAACTATGCCGATAATGTGAAAATTAAGCCGACTGTTCCAAGCTCCCGCTCGCAAGCTTCTGCTTTCTTCCTCTCGCTCTCTTTTTCACTCTTCCCTATGAAAAAAAGGATGAAAATATCCAATTCCAGCAGCCGCGCACCCTCAGGGGATTTCGCTTCTCCCAAATCCAAGCAAGGTTATGAAGACTTCTTTTTTCGTCCATACTACATATACACCGCTGGCCCGGAATATTTCACAACAGGAGGAGATCGACATGAACCATCAGCCATCTGCCGATTCAGGCATGATCATCGACCCGCGCATTCCCGTTCCCTTGCAGATCGACCGTTCCTGGTTTGACGATCTCGCCGGACGCCTGGACAAAGGCGGACCTTGGGGTGACTATCGACTGGCCCAGCTTGCCGTAGAAGGCGAGAAATCCCGCCTCGTTACAAGCTTCGAAGAGCTGCAATGCCTCAAGCATCTTGGCACCTTATCCCCGCTTCCCCACCAGACGGATACGGCAAGACGCGTTTTGTTCGAGATGTCGGGCAGAGCGATTCTGGCCGATGAGGTGGGACTTGGGAAGACAATTGAAGCCGGTCTTATTTTAAAAGAATACCTCGTGCGCGGACTCGTATCCAAAGTTCTGATACTGGTTCCCGCTTCCCTTGTGCTGCAATGGGTCCGTGAGCTGAACTCCAAGTTCGGCATACCTGCGGTCGCACAGAAAAAAGCCTACTCCTGGGGCAACGATATCGTTGTCGCCTCCATGGATACGGCCAAACGCGATCCTCATCAGGAAATTCTGCTAAACGAAGAATACGATATGCTCATCATCGATGAAGCGCATAAACTCAAGAACAAGAAAACGTCCAATTATCAATTCATTCAAAAGCTGCGCAAAAAATACTGCCTGCTGCTGACGGCCACGCCCGTGCAGAATGACTTGAGTGAGCTCTTCAATCTCATCACGCTGCTGAAACCGGGCCAGCTTGGCGGCCAAGGACAGTTTGCCGCGAATTTCGTTGTCGATAAACGGAGACCCAAGAATCAGGACCAGCTCAAGGACGAGCTGTCCAAGGTCATGATCCGCAACCGCCGCGGCGAAGGCGAAGTGAAATTCACGAAGCGGTCCGTCCGCAATGTAGGGCTCAGCCTTTCGCCAGAAGAACAGTCATTATACGACGGGGTCACATCCTTCGTCAAAGATCAGTATCAGGCAGCCGGGGGAAATTTAAGCAGTATGCTGTCCCTCGTTACGCTGCAGCGGGAGGTGTGCAGCAGCCGGGATGCGGTGTTCGTTACGCTTGTTAATTTGTCCAAGAAGCTCCCGGAGGACTCCCCCCTCCGCGATAAAATCTGGGAGCTGGTTTATCTGATCAAGGCCATAAAAGCGAACACCAAGGCCGAGAAAACCATTGAGCTCATTCAACAAATGAATGAGAAGGTTATTGTATTCACGGAATACCGGGCAACGCAGGAATATCTGCTTAATTATTTTCGTGATCACGGTCTCGTTTCCGTTCCTTACCGCGGTGGGATGAACCGAGGCAAGAAGGACTGGATGATGGATCTCTTTCGCGGTAAAGCACAGGTTATGATTGCTACGGAAGCGGGCGGAGAAGGCATTAATCTGCAATTCTGCCACCATATGGTCAACTTTGACCTGCCGTGGAATCCCATGCGGGTGGAGCAGCGGATCGGACGCGTGCACCGTCTCGGTCAAACCAACGATGTGCAAATCTTCAATTTATCCACCTCCGGAACGATTGAAGAACATATCCTGAACCTGCTGCATGAGAAGATCAACATGTTCGAGATGGTCATCGGCGGACTGGATGTCATTCTGGAGCGGTTTGAGAAGAAGGAATCCATTGAGAAGAGCCTGTACAAAATCATGCTGGAATCCGGCAACGACGATGAAATCCGGCAGCGCATCAGCACACTGGGCGAAACGATACACCATATCAAACAGGATATCGAGCTCGAAAGCAGCGAAGAAGAAACCCTTAGAGAGGAAGAGGCCTAATATGACCATGACGCCGCAGCAGGTGCAGCAGCACTTCATGGCCTATTTGGAAGCCACCGAATGCACCGTCATTGAAAAATCACCTGAGCATGTCACGGTGAAACTGTCCCCGCAGGCCGATAAAATGCTCACCAACCGCCCGTACTACTGGGGCTTTGTGGAACGTACCGGCGCTCCAGCCGAAACGTTGTCGTTCAACTTCGTCTTTGATCCGGATAAATACGATGAACGGCTCGCGAAGACAAAAGAGGCGGAAGTCAAAGCTCAGCTCGCGGCACCAGCGCAGGATCCGCTGCTGGCCCGCTATTACGGAAATGCGCCGGTACTCCCTGTCCTTGGACCTGGCCGGATTCAACGGGAAAATATCGGTTATGGCAGCAGCCGGCTCGCCCAAATCTGGAATGCAGCCCGCGAGGAAGGCAAATGCGTTTATCTGTTCCAGCAGCGCGATACCGAGCCTCGCCCCCGAGGGCGCTCGACCCCTTATGAGCAGTGGCTTAGCGTCTGCTTTAAGGTAGAGTTCAGCTGCGATCTGAAGCGTGAGGAGCTGTTCTTTCTAGGAATCTCACTATCCAGCCGAACGATTGCTCAAGATTTCCCGGCTATCCTGAAGGGCCGCGACCTTACGCCCCGATTACCGGAAAGCGTTCATGTACGCCCTGCCGTGCTTACCCTTCAGCAGGCCGTATCCACGCTGGAGAACCATCTGATCGACAAATTGAGCAAGCTGGATTACGACTGGGCTGAGAAGGCAAGAGAACGTCTGAAGGATGAGTTTCTGGTGATCGATGGCTATTACGAGGACTTGCTCAAGGAGCAGGACGAAGAGAAAAAGGTACTCATTGAGGAGCAATACCGGAACAGAAGGTCCGAAATGCAGTGGCAGTACGAGCCAAAAGTGAGCTTGTCCGTCATAACCTGCGGCTTGTTTCACCTTTGTTCGCCCGTGGATGCCTCTTCATGACGCCCCTCTACAAAAGCAGGCAAAAAAAGAACCTGTCCCCCTTCCCCTGCCGCGACAGCTTGCAACAGCCTTTGCAGAGCTTGTCCGATATGATCATTGTTATCACATCCACGGCGCGTAGAGCCAAGGAAAGGCGGTTGATGATTTGAAGCTTTGGAACGTAAGAATCTTCAGCAAATCGGATTCACCCTGCAACTACCGGTCTCTCCGTTATAAATTGTTGTCAGCCTCTGTCATGATAACGGCCATTCTGTGGTTGGGTGCGGTAAATCCACTGACCAGCACGGCTGCAGCCAGTAATGGAGGTATCCATGGTACGCCAACGTCAAGCAGCCCCATTCTGGCTCAGATACCGGGCAGTTTGGTTGATTTTGCCGAGGAGACCGTGGATCATTTATCGGTACATGCACCGTTTACCGCTTGGGACGAAGCAGAGATGGAATTCACCCCCCTCGGTCCGGGCACACACGGCTGGCTGATCACGATTTCGAGCGAGGGTATTCCGCAAGGATATATGATTATTAGTGCAGCAGACGATGGTAGTTACATCCTAAGCGAGTACGGGATCGGCTCCACCCTTCCCTTCAGCCAGGCGCCGCTGAATGAGCGCCTCGCAGCAGAAGGTCTTCTGAAGACAGGCGGGGTATTACCCCAAGGAAGTGTCGTCCGCAAAC
Organism: Paenibacillus sp. Cedars; assembly: GCF_003184205.1. NCBI lineage: Bacteria > Bacillati > Bacillota > Bacilli > Caryophanales > Paenibacillaceae > Paenibacillus > Paenibacillus sp. Cedars. The sequence goes on along the minus strand of NZ_CP020866.1, from coordinate 1,426,743 downwards.
TGTATGATGTATCACCTGTGTGGCAGGTTCAGCTTCCGGGCAAGAAGCCTGTTTATTTTAGCGCGCTGAACAGTGAGGCATTACCGGATGAACCTCAGTCGAGCAGAATCAAGGCATTACCAACACCTCTGTCAGCAGCGACAAAAGGGATCGTCACTTCGACATCTTCGAATGCTTGGCTTGCCGAGACACCCAATCTATCAGCCGCAGCCTCCGAGGATCCTTACGATAATCTGCTCTGGCTGACGTCAGCCCATCTAAACGCTGGCAGTAGTGCCGATCTCCGGAATCTACTACAGGAGCACTCTGCTCTGATATTCAAATCCAAAAAAAGCAATGCCGCCTTCGGATCCCCTTTCAGCTTAACTGGCTGGCATCGCTGGTCTTCTGGGAATCAGCAGAATCCGGCTGCGATTTATGTGTCGGTTCCGCTGCGGGATAGCGACACCCTTCGCTTTTTGCCAGCATCTCATCTGATCGGGCAAGGCCAATTCTATGCACAGCCGGAATAGAGGGTTTCAATCTAAGCATTCCTTCTGAATTGTACTTCAACCATCTGCCCTCATCGTTTTAAACATACAGACTAAACAGGACGCTGCCCTCTGAAGGGCAGCGTCCTTTGTTTACACTGTATAAGATGTAAATTCGGAATTTTGTGAGCATGAAGCTCCAGCTACTTTTGCCTTTTTTTACGTTTGGAGGTTACGTCTTCTTTCCATAACGACATAGAGAACGGAATCATACCGAACCAACGGGTGGTCCAGGATTCCTTGACCCTTGCCTTTCTCCGGATATCCTTAGGTGTATCTATATAATGAACTACGCGCTCCGTAATGTACTTAATTAATTCATCGCCGCTAGCCATATGAATTCACTCCTTATGGTTTATCCACATCCCATTATCAGTTTGCTCCGTTTCAATGGATTCTAGACGCTGGAATATGATCGGCATGAATTTTCCGCAAAATGCACATTCTAATCAAGCCGAAATTTTTTACGTGAAAGAAGGAATCCATCATGGTTAAGGCAGCAGGGGTATGCATGCTCCTCCTTGCACTGGCAATTCCGAGATCTGTCGCGGAGGCTTGCCAAGCAAAAGAACAAGCCATGGCGCCCCCCGCTCAATCCGTTTATCAAAGTTCAATACAGTCAACCCAGCTTCTGTCAGAAACGCCGGAATCCACCCAATCCTCCGGTAAAGAAACCGACCACACCCAGCTTCGGCATCTGCACCCTTTTCCTTATGATGTCGTTCTGATTGATGTAGGTCACGGCGGAATCGATGGCGGTACGTCCTATGGCGACATTCTAGAAAAAGATATCAATCTGGCCATCTCACGCCGACTGTTCATGCTGCTTCGCCAGGAAGGCTATCATGCCGTGCTGAATCGCGATGCCGATTATGCACTTAGCGATGACAACCGCTGGCATCGAACCTCCTCCAGACACCGCCGCGATCTGTCGCAGCGCAAGCAGCTCAGCAGCGAAATTCCGACCAAGCTCGTGGTCAGCGTTCATGTGAATTGGGGGAAGAATTCCTCCAAACGGGGCGGGATCGTGCTCCATCAATCCGAAGGCCGGAGCACTTTGCTTGCCGATACTATCCAGGAACAGTTGAATCTGGTTTATAACAACAGCAATCACATCATGCTGGGCAAGCCCTATTATCTGCTGAATCAAACCAAGGTGCCTGCGGTTATTGTAGAGACCGGTTTTCTGAGCAATGTGGAGGATCGGACGTTGTTGACCAGCCGCAACGGCCAAATGAAGATTGCCGAGGCCATTGCCGACGGGATCATAAGTTATTTAACAGCTCTGTAGTTCAGAGCTGTTTTTGTTTAGACAGGGGAACTTCTAACGATCTAGGACCTAAAACCCGATCATACGTTAATAAATCTAACATCAATATGAAAAAAGTATCATTTTTTTCAAAATTCCTTATCGAAATTTCAAGAAACTGTGGTAGTATAACTAACATGTATAAAGATACATTACTCAAATAGGGATTGGGGGAGATCGCTATGTTTGACTGGCTTGGCTATCGCCAGGGACTTCCGCTTTGGATTTCATGGCGTCTGAATCGTAAGTTGAAGGAAGATGTTGAAGAGATATTTGAAGGCATTGCCGAGACACGCAAAGAGCTGCTGTTCTCGTGGAGTCATGAATATTGGGGGCATCTGGACCGCCTCAAGGAGCAGCTGGACAAGCTTCATGCTTCAGGAGATTGCAGCGCGCATTCCTTGTCTTCAGACTCTCGAATGAATCAAGAGCAGCTGTTCTCTGCCCTTTACTCGCGCGCTTCCGACTTCACTGAATTGTTTGTGTTGAACCCCTCCGGTGAGGTCACGTATTCTACATACGCTTCACATATTGGTACAACCTATGATGACGGAAGTCAGTTGGGCCGTGCTATCCATCATCTCACCGGTCTTGGAACCGGCAAATTACTCTTCGGACCTTACGGCGACCCCATCACATTAACCATCGGTCCTCGAACCTCCACTTTTCACGACAAAATGACACTTTTATTCATGAATGCGCTCCATACAGACGGAGCTTTTGCAGGTATTCTGTGCGGGCGAGTGCCTAATGACGTCATTGGGGATTTAATTCAGCGGGAATCCGGACACATATACCCTGACTCCGGTGACAACTATATTTTTATGGCGAAGCCTGAGTTGAATCTTCACATCGCTCCGGGGACGGCCCTTTCAAGAAGCCGATTTGAAGATCGCACCTTTACCCACGGCGAGAATTTGAAGGATGGCGTTACCACCGACTGGGGTACGGTATCAGTCAAAGAGCATACTGAACTTGAGCTTATGTTCACCGATCCGGCAACAGGTCAACTCCATCCAGGGGTGGCCAGCACCATCCGCAACGGCGACAATCTGTTTGTTGCCTTTCCCGGTTACTCCGATTACCGCCATATACCGGTGATTGGCAAGGGCGTGACTTTTCGCTTGCCCCATTGTCCGGATGACTGGGGGATGATGTGTGAAGGCGATTTGGAGGAGGTCTACCGGATTCGCAGCATAAGATGGAGACATTCCAGGCTGCAAAGCGCGTCCACGCTTCTCTCCAGCGTACTGACTGCTGCGATTGTATATGCTGCCGCCTCCCATTTATCTCCGCTAGCTGCCGCCATTATTGGCTTGGCCGCATGTCTGATTACCGGTCTCCTCACTTCTGCTTTGGTGGGGCGCAAGGAAATTGAACGGGTGGCGGATCGCCTTCGCCGTCTAAGCCGATTCATCCGCATTAATGCCGAAGGCACAGGCGACCTTACCCAGCGGCTGGATACCCGTCACTTCGACCATGACGAAACCCGCGAGTTAGCCAAATGGATCAACAATATGATCGATTCGCTGGAGAGTATCATGATGCAGGTGAAATTGACCGCAGGCGATGTTTCCTCCAGTCAACAGATCATGAATGACACAACCGCAGTTACTGTGACGTCCGCACAGCGGGTCAGCAGCAACATCAGCGAGATGATCCGCAGCATGCGCAGCCAGCTTCTGGATATTGATGCCGTCAAGGAGCGCGCGGAGCACATGCGGGAGACGCTGCGCCAGCTTGAACAGCAGGCCAATGAACAGATCGATGTGGCCAAGAACGAGGTGGTCCGCATCGGGGACAAGATGTCACACATCTCTTCCAAAGTCGAGGAAACAAACCATACCATCCGCATCTTCATGCAAACCGTTCGGGAGATAAAAGGTGTGCTGCATGTCATCGAGCAAATCTCATCACAAACACATCTTCTCGCCCTGAATGCCTCGATTGAAGCCGCAAGAGTCGGAGAGCATGGCCAAGGCTTTGCCGTTGTTGCATCCGAGATCCGTAAGCTGTCCGACCTGACGAGACAGTCCACAGAGGAAGTCCATGGCATTATCAGTCATATCTACAAAGATGCCGAGTTTGCGTTTCAATCCATGGAGGAAGGGACCAAGGTGGTGCAGGAAGGCAATCTCCTGGTTTCCGCAGCCTCCGAGCTGTTAACGGCGGCGGCCGAGGATGATCTTCGGAAGCATCAGGCTGTGGATGAAGTGGTTCAGCTGATGGAGAAGATTGCTTCGGTCAGCAAGGAGAACCGCAAGATCTCCAAGGACGTGGAGAGCAGGGTTCAGGAGCTTTCCCGGGAAATCGAAAGCGTAAGACACACCTCCGGCAATGTAGAAGTCATTGCAAATTCCATGCAGCAGCTGGTGGGACAATTCAAGCTCAACGATTCCCGCATCCGTTAATTGCAGTTTTACCAAATTAAACAGGCCTTCATGCTTCAATCAAGTCGGTAATAGCCTGTGTCTTGAACAGGAAGGCTGTTTGTTTATAACAATGAGGGAGGCTCGGGCATCTAAGCCCGAGCCTCCCTCATCTTCGTACCGATTTTGACTAATCCAGCAATTAAACGGGACGCATTAATACGTCGGCAGCGGATTAGGCCTCCAGCTTGAACGCTCTCTAACCAAATCGCTAATACCAACAAACTCAACCTTTTTTTGCAGCTCCGGAATGGAAACTTTCAGTGCTTCTGCCGTTCGGGTGCCGAATACGCCAACATGCCCAATGGCAATGCAGGATGTTCTTTCTTCCGCATGCTGTGCCGCCGTCACGAGCTGCTTGCTTACATGCTGTACCGTATGAACATCGTCCAGGAAAATATCATTGGCTATCGCTGGCATCCCCTTCTCTGCCGCCAGCTTGCCGACCACGCTGCGGTAATTGGTTTTACTATCGATAAAGAACAATCCTCTCTCCTTGCACACATCAAGCACAATCGACATGATCCGTTCATCACCTGTAACCTTGGAGCCCATATGATTGTTAATCCCAATCGCATACGGTACGGAATCGATCGCCTCTTCCATTCGTTTACGAATCTCCTCATCGGTAAGCGAGCTCAGAATGGCGCCAGGTCCAAGCCAGGAAGCTCGCCCCTGTTTAGGCTCCATGGGCATATGGATAATAACATCATGTCCCATCTTATGCGCGGACTCTGCATCCTTTTTGCTTGTTGGCAAAAAAGGCATCACGGCAACCGTAATCTTGACAGGCAGACTCAGCATCTCCTGAGTGCCCTTCTGACCATTACCAAAGTCATCAATGATGACCGATAATTTACTTATTTTCTGCCCTTTTCCAGACTGGTTGTTCAGAGGCTCCTCACGTAACTGCCTGGTTACTTGAACAGGAGGCTCAGCGGCGTTGGCCGTCCCTGCAAAATATCCGCCCCCCTGTGTTCCGTTTGCGATCCCACATATCATACACAGCAAGAAGACAACCGAATTTCTAAATACCTTCCGCATTGTTCACGCCCCTTTCCTTTCACCATCATACTTACCAGACCTAACCGTATTATTTGAGAAAAGTTATTCAAATATGTAACACTGCAGCTGAATGTTAACATTCATTAGGACACCAGGCACAAGAAACCTCTCCGTTCAAGAAAATAAAAACAAGACACCTCCCGTCACAGGTAAACGCCTTGTTTCTTTTTTTGAGTATGTTCAGTTTTCCTTCAGAAGTGTTAAAAGTGTTGTCATTCAAGGGTGCTCCTCTCCCGCAATAACCTGCAGCGCATTTCCGACGGATTGCAGAAGATTGCCGGCAGCCGTAAGATCGTTAGCTTTCTTATTCATGGCTGTGCCCCTCATTTTTGTGCTAATCTCTGCCTGAGCCGCATTGGCTATCGACTGCATCGCATTTCCAAGAACAGAGAGTCTTCGGCCTTCAGCCTGCAATTTCTTTCGTTTGGACAACTTTTTGGTTTGACCCAGAGCAGCAATATTCGTTCCCAACGCTTGCAGCCAAGCATAAGCCGCAAGCTGCTCTTGGAGACTCAAATCCTTGGCTGACAAGGCAATCACCTACTCTCAACTACCTATATCTATATCACTATCTAATATAATACGTGCATTCCATCTCTTTGGTATAAGTCATTAACCCTGTCCCATAGAATCTCCACGCAAAAAAACTCGTAAACTGCAAAGCAGTTTACGAGTTTTTTTCTTTAGGATGCGGTCGAGAGGACTCGAACCTCCACGGGGGTTAGCCCACACGGACCTGAACCGTGCGCGTCTGCCAATTCCGCCACGACCGCATATTGCCTGTCTGCCTCGAGTCAATCTCTAATCAGCGGCGACAAGATATATAATATCACGCTGAATAAATGGAGTCAACACTTTTTTTCAGCTTGATTAAAAACCTGATTTTCGGTTAAAATAAGAACATAAGTTCTCATTAAATAACCATTTACTATATAAAGGCGGTGAAGTTGATGGCCATACCGGCTGTTACGACGGAAGAGCGAGCGTTGATCAAGAGTTATCTGCTTCTGAGGTTCATCCATAAAGTGTTTGAGCGGGATTGCCGGATCATCCAGGAGAGCGGTGTCTTCAAGACCCCTCAATTGTATGTGGAAATGGTAGGTAACGGTGCCAAACGGGCAGCTGTCCTTCTTCGTGAAGTGAAGCAGGAGTTCGCCAAGCGAACGATCAAGGTTTATGACATCGTACAGAGCCAGGACGGAATTCAGGCACGGTATGCATGCCGGGGTTACATCGGATCGATGAATATTCTATGGCCATCCTTCCGCGAGGAGATGATGGACCGCATGCGCGCCTATCTCGGGCTGGTTCCGCCTGAGACCGAGACGACCGAGCATCCGGTTGCTCCTGCCGCTGCATTCGCCCGCTAATTGCGGCCGTTCAACAGAGAATAACCGTCTTCCCGGCTGCACAATACGCCGGATAAGACGGTTTAATTTGATCGTGCCTTAGTGAAGATTATGCTGCACACGGGTCAATCCCTGCGAGAGAGCATGTCCAGCACTAGCGGCAGACGCTACTGCTACAGCCTCCATAATTTGAGCATCCGAGGCTCCCTTGGCACGGGCCTCTTCCATATGATAGAAGGTACACAGCTCATTATTGGCGAACAGCCCAATCCCGAGCGCAATCAGCTGTTTCGTTCTCTCATCCAGCTCGCCATCCGAAAAACAGACGCCGGTAAACTGATGATACGCCTCTGCCATCTCGGGCATGCTCTGCTTTAAATTCAGGATTTCATTTTTATATGCCGAGATCTTATCGTTGGACATTTCCATCATCTGAACACCTCTTCTAAATAAAATATTCTAGAGGTTAAGTTGTCCGACGAGTTCCAAATCTATGCCTACTCTTCAATTGGGCTTACTCTCGGCTCTTTTTTCAACTGATAGCTGTACCTGCGATCCAGCTTGACTACACGCCGGTTTCGGCGGCGGATGATAACCTGCTCCGGGTCCCAGGCGACAACAAAGCCGATAATATCATTGCTCTCCAAGCCGTCCCGCACAACCCGAACCAGCTCACCGGAAACCCTTAATTCATCAAGTCTTTCATCACTAATCATCGCCATGCCTCCTTCATCATCTTACTCTGCAAAAAAAGACCTAAATGAATATCATTTAGGTCTTTTGAATGCGATGCCATACGCTATCGATAAACATCCTGATTAAGGGATGTTCTATATACCCATTAACGCTGTGCCGGCTCGATGCTGTCATTCTTCTCGTACCAGAAGTCCAGAACGGTTGAAGACATCACACGCTTCTCGATATATTCCACTTGCTGAGGTGTGAACTGTTCCTTCCACTCGAAGGAAACCTCCTCACACAATCCGGCAATCGTCAGCAGTTCTGACCAGGCAACATAGCGTTTGTACCAGAAAAACTGAGGATGTTCAATCATATAGGGATATAGATCATCAAACTCCGTATGTTTACAATCCAAAGCACGTTCAAAATGTACCTTTGCTTCATTCAGCTTATCAATCAAAAACGGCTCGGTTACAGGTTGTTTCCCCATGGTGCTGCCTCCTCTCTCTTGCCTACCTCTTTATTATAAGCGAAAATCACGGAGGCGAAAAGAATTTGTTGCGATTTTAGGCGGAAATCCATCTAAAATCAACTGCGAATTTCCATATTTCATATCTCATGGCACAGGTACAAACGTTCATGACCTAAGGCCTAGCCCTCTTCGCTTGCACGTTGAGTCGCCTATGCCGATTCTACCGATTTAGCTGAACGAAATTTTACCATCTTCAAGTGAGGAAATCGTAACTAGCGACTCCACATGAACATTTTGCTCACGCAGGGTTCTTGCCCCAGCCTGGAAACTCTTTTCGATCACAACACCAAGCCCGATTAATTCAGCGCCTGCCCGGTCAATGATTTTGATCAGACCTCTTGCTGCATCCCCGTTGGCAATAATGTCATCAATGAAGAGCACCTTATCATGTTCCCCTATAAACTGGCGTGACACCATAATATCCGTAACAATTCCTTTGGTGAAAGACGGGACGCGCTCACACAAGGCATCGGGGTCAGCCAGCAGTGTTTTCTTGCGTCGGGCGAATACCATAGGAACTCCCAGTTCAAAAGCCGCAGCAAATGCCACTGAAATGCCGGAGGATTCCAGCGTAACCACCTTGGTCACACCGCTTTCTTTAAATCTTGCCGCAAACTCTCGGCCCATCTCCATAATTAAAGCCGGGTCAACCTGATGTGTCAGCAGCGCATCCAGTTTCAGCACCTGCTCCGACAACACGACACCTTCTTTAATGATCCGCTCTTTCAACCATTCCATCAAAAAGACCTCCCACGATTCCTTTGTCGTAAAAGTAACATATTCCTCCCTGTACGGCAAGTACAAACGATCACTCCGTCATTTAAGTGTACGGTTTCCGTCATAAATCCTAACATCAAGCTCCATAAACAGACCAACCAATGACATAACCCCCTTATTAAGCGTACGCTCGGACAGGTTGGAGTCATGTCCCAGCTGTGTGAGGCATACCTTGTACTATGCAGAATTAATAACTTTCAAGGGGGCCGCGGCGCTTGCGTAATTATATGCGTGTTTTACAGATCGCCTTTACATATATTGGAACGATTGTGGGCGCTGGCTTTGCTACCGGTCGGGAAATCCTTCAATTTTTTACCCAGTATGGGCACTGGGCAACACTTACCATTCTACTGACTACCGGATTATTTATCTGGCTCGGCACCAAAATCATGACGATATCCAAACGGATCGGCGCCCAATCCTTCGAAGACCTGAACAAGTTTCTGTTTGGGGAGAAAGCCGGGAGCTGGATCAGCCTCTTTATGTTTATCATCCTGCTTGGTGTGAACAGCATTATGCTTGCCGGTGCCGGATCCGTTTTTGTGGAGCATCTGAATTTAAATTATCAGACCGGATTGTTTGTAACGATGATCGGAACTTATTTTATTCTTAGAAAAGGCATTCAGTCCATCATGACGATGAACAGTCTCGTCGTTCCCATGATGCTGACCCTATCGGTTGCTATTGTCTCTCAAACGATTCACACACCGGGAGCCACCCGGTTCTTAACATTGACGACCGACCACAGTCTCCCTTCGGTTTGGCTTGCGCCGCTGCTCTACACGGCCTTTAACCTGGTGATGGCGATGCCGGTGCTGGTCCCGCTGGGCAGTCAAACGGAGAGCGCTCGCACCGTAAAATGGGGCGGCATCATCGGAGGTACAGGCGTAGGATTTATGCTGATGGCAGCCCATTTTGCGATGTCCGCCCATATGCCCGGCATTTCCCAATACGAAATTCCGATGGGCAGCATCGCCAATCAGCTGGGCTGGCTTGTTCAGATCATCTATCTCATTCTGATCTTCCTTGAAATATTCAGCACGTTTGTTGCCAACATCTACGGGATCACGCTGCAGGTGCAGCAGCGCACCTCCCTCTCGCCAAGAGTGATTACCCTGGGTATCATGGTGTTCTGTTATTTCTTCAGCCAGTTCGGTTTCAGCTCCCTGCTCTCCTTGCTCTACCCCACGTTCGGAGGACTGTGCCTGCTGTGGGTGCTCCGTCTGACTCTGTTCGGAACACCTCAGGTGAGGGACAAATAAGGAGCAAATAAATAAAAATAAATGGGGCTGTCCCAAAAGCACGTCATCAAGTGCCTTGGGACAACCCCATTCTTTATGACTGCAATGAAATCAGCTGCGCACCGGGTATCTGTGCCTGCGTTTGTTCAGCCACATGCCGGTGACAGGTCATCATCACAACCTGCCGGGTACGCGATAACTCCGAAATCAGCCGCAGTGCATGCCCCAGCCGTTCACCGTCGAAATTGACAAACAAATCGTCCAGCAGCAGCGGCAGGCCTTTTGCATGAGGCATCGACTGGATCAGCCCAAGACGCATGGCCAGATACAACTGCTCCGCCGTGCCTCGGCTTAATCTGCTGCTTTCAATCAGCTCGCCTTCCGGACGTTCTGCCAGCAGACTCTGGTCTCCCATCCGCATCACAATCCGGCTGTACAGGCCGCCGGTAAGGATCGAGAAATAGCGGGAAGCCAGCTGTAACACCTGAGGCTGTTTCTCCTCTTCATATAAACGACGTGTGCGCTTTATGAATTCGGAGGCCATCGAACGAACCGCATACTGGGAGACTAACTCCCTTAGTGCGGATCGCAATTCCTCGAGCTGCTGCAGGGCCGAATCCTGATTGCCCAAGGATTCCAGTGACTCCCGCTCCTGAAGCAGCCGCCCGCGCCGCTCCTGAAGCTCATCCCGAAGACGGGCCTCAGTTGAAGCAGACTCTTCCTTCTGGTTGCACAGAGCTTCCAGCTCCGCAGCATCCGTCAGCTCCAGCAGGTGTTCCAGCTGCCCGCGGCCTGCATCGTTCCAGCCGCTGAACATCGTAATTTCATGATGACGGATGATGCGAATCAGCTCTTCCCGCCGCTTGGAAGCCGCCCCCATTCGGAGAAACGATTCTTCATCAGGCGACTGGGATTGCGCAAGCAGGCCCGCTTTGCGCTGCTGCAGTTCATCTGTCTCTTCATTGATCGCTGCTGCTTCCTTGCGCAGCTCGGCAATCCGTTCTGCCAGCACCTTACGCTGCCGCGTATCCTCTTGGTATTGCTTCCATCTGGAATGGAGATTCCCAAGCTCAGCCACTGTCAGGCTCTTGCTATCGTTAAGGTCACCTTCCGAATCAACCGCAAATATCTCATGGCATCGGAACACGTAATCCTCCGTCTCTCTTAACAGGACATCCATTTTCAGTCCAAGCGATCTCTTCTGGCGGATCAGCTCCTGCCCTTGCTCCACTTGAACGAACACATCCAGCATCACATCCGGAGAAAGCTTCTGTGGAAGAGCCCTGGACATCAGCCAAGACTCCCACTTCCGCTCCAACTCGAAGTATCGCTGCTCCTCCTGCTGAATCGTTTGAAGAACCGTTTTGAGTTCAGCAGCTTGAAGTGCGGCTTTCTCCTCGGCCGCCGCACAGTCCGAGCTTAATCGATCCAGCCGCTGCCGCCAGGCCTGCCATCCCTCCATCACAGACCGAAGCTCGCGCATCTGTGCCTCTACCGTTAAGGGATCATGTGCCATCGCTGCGGTTTTGTCCCTTCGGCTGCCCAGATTCGAGCTCGCAGCGGCATAGGGGGCAGCGATCAGCATGGAATATAGATGGTTGATCTCTTCTGTTCCGTACCTGTCATGAGCGGATATTTCCTGAGGCGGTACTCCATCAACGACCAGCCCGCGGCGACCGCTCCAGTATACATACCCCATACCGAGCAGCATCATAATGCTGGAGATTACTGCGGCTTCCGGGGTCGCCGTCCAGAACAAAACCGCTGCCAGCAGCAGTGTCATGACCGCCATACCCGCAAGCAGCACCGAATGCATTCGCGGTAATCGGCTGTTCACCGGCCTGCTAGAGGAAGCCGCTTCAGGCTGAGTCCGGCTCAATCTTGCTTCACGCCAACGCTCGATCTCCAGCTGAAGCTGATTCCATAGCGCAGCGGTTTCCTTCGGCGCTGCCGGCTTTATTATGGCAAACGTCTCTTCCCCCCGCTCCGCCTCCTCACGCAGCTGCCGCCGGGTTTCCCGGAGCGCCGATTCAGCTGCTGCCGCCGAACGCTCGGCGCCTCGCTGTTCAATGAACAACGCCTCCATCCGGCGGTCATATCCACTGAAAGCGGCGCTGATTCTCCGCACCTCGTCACGCTCAGCGGCGGATATCGATAAGGCCAGCAGCTCCTGCTGAGTCCATGCCGGATCTATATCCCGAAGCAGCTGCTCCAGCCTGATCTCTTGCGACTTATATTCGGCTGTGAGCTCTGCGAGTTCCCGATTCGCTGCTTCATAAATATTACGCCTCGACCACAGATCCTCAATCGCTTCGCCATACTGTTCCATAAAAGCGTTCGAGGCAAATGCCTTCAGCTTATCCTCTATTTCCTCTATCGCCCGTTCGGCACGAAGGGACTGAGCAAGAAGAAGACGCTCTTCCTCCTGCATTTTTTCGTATCGGGTTATTCCATCAGCAGGAAAGGCATCACTGTCCATCAGATCCTTTAATTCCAGCCTGGCCTCACGCCATTCCAGCCAAACAGAACGGATCTCCACCGCTTTTCGAAGCAATGCCAAATCTCCAGCATTCCTGGCGCGCTCCTGCTCCAGCAAATCCAGCCGTTCCTCAGCCTCCTGGATGGAAGCAGCAACCTCGTTATAGCGGGGAACATAGGCCTGGCTCTCCCTAACCTGTGCCCTCAATTGCTCTATGGACTGCAGGAGCTTGGCCGTCTGCTGCACTTTCCCGCGAGGTTTATACAGCTTGTCCATCTCCGTAGACAGCTTGCGCTCAGCATCCAGTATATTGGCGCCGCCGCCAATTCCGGCATGAAACAGATAGCTGCTCATCTCCGCGGATTGAAGGCTGCGGATTTCCTGCAGCTCGCTTAACGATATGGCAAACAGCTGACGAAACATATCCCTGGATACGCCGCCTAGAGCATACTGCTCCAGCTCCTGCTGTCCAAGCTCCATGACCATACCGTTTGCTATTTGTTTATGAATATGTAAACGGTCACCCTTGCCAGCCGCCGAGCCGGTCTCCCTGGACCGGCTGTAGCGCTTGATGACCCATGGCACACCCTCTTCATCCAAAAAGCGCAGCTCACCCCCATGAATTCCTTCATCAGCAGGCGCGCCGCGCTCCGCCGGTGAGCCTTTGCCAGGAAAACCGTAGAGCATGGCTCTGATAAAATACAGCACGGTACTTTTTCCCGCTTCATTCGGTCCGTAAAGCACGGTTACCGGTGCTTCAATCGTCAGGCTTTTGTCACGCACTGCTCCAAAGCCCTGGATGTTCATCCGCTCAAGTCTCATGCTCCGGCACCTTCCCCCTGCGAACGGTCACGCAGCAGTAACCCCAGCGTCAGTTCCTCTGCCCTGCGAAGCCAATCCAGCATCTCTTCCGGGCTTGTGTCATCGAGCAGAGACCGGATTTCGGCGTGCTCGAGCAAAGGCTCCACACTCCTGGCAGCAACTCCATCCGGCTCATGAAGCCTTCCCTGTTCCTGCCTGGCAAGCCGAAGCAAATCCCCCGCAAAGCTGTCCTCCTGCAGCAGCCGCTCTGTATCGATTACGTCCCCCGATTGAAGCGTGAAGCTCTCAATCCAGACGCAGCCGCGATAACCGGACATCCGTCCCTTCGCAGCCTCTCTTCTACGCAGATCGGCCAGCAGCTCATCCAGCACATATCCGCCTTCAAGCTGGCGATGAACCGGGCTTCGACCCGTGATCCGAACCCGGATCACGCTCAGCTGCTCCGGGTTCTCCCGGGCCGTGTGCGTAAGAATCCGCTCCAGCGACAGCCTCCACGCATCGACGTCCTGGGTAGAATCGATAGGAGCTTCTACAACGTTCCAGCGCATGGAATCCAGCTCATGGAAACAGAGCTTCGTGTTGAAATCTTCATCAACATCGACGACATAACAACCCTTGGGGCCGGTCTCCCGAACGTGGCGTCCCTGGATATTGCCCGGATAGACAATGTAAGGAGATTCCTGCAAGGTACGACGGGAATGAATATGTCCGAGCGCCCAGTAATGAAATCCGGCGTGGATCAAATCCTTTTTCGAGCAGGGCGCATAGGTTTCGTGCTGCGGGTCTCCGTCCACATTGGCATGCAGCAGTCCAATCTGATACAACCCGCTGGTTGGGGACGGATATCGTATCGCAATATTATCCGTTACCTTCGAGGTTGGATACGACATCCCGGTAATGACCGCCACCTCTTCACGGTCTGAACGACGAACCGCCGTTACGCTGGCAGGCTCGCCCCCAAACACATGGACATGGGAGGGCAGCGTCATCGAGAGCTTGGTACTGTCCAGCGGATCATGGTTGCCATGAATCGCATATACCGCAATCCCTTCCTTACCCAAACGCTCAAGGGCCTCCATGAATCGGAGCTGTGCCCGAAGCGAGATGTTGGAGCTGTCATAGATATCCCCGCTGATCACGATAAAATCAACCTGCTGATCCATGGCGAGCCGAACGAGCTGATCCAGCGCGCGAAAAGTCGAATCTTGAACGAAAGACCGCAAGCTGTCATCAAGTCCGCTTATGCCGATAAACGGACTGTCCAGGTGTAAATCTGCGGTATGAATAAATCGAAAAGATGCCATAGCCGATCCCTAACTCTCTATCTGGGGTTGAAATTTCAAATACATTTTCTTCAGTTCATTCACCGACCTGGCCAGGGAGTACTGGTTCTTCGCCTTATCCGAAGCGGTTCGGGCAAGCTCATAACGATACAACGGATCACTGATGACCTTCTCGAGTGCAACACTCAATGCCATCGGGTCTTCCGCCGGTACAAGCAAGCCGTTCACCCCGTCCTCAATCTGCTCGGCAATACCGCCAACGTCAGTGCCGACCAGGGCCAGCGAGCTTAACGCAGCCTCTGCAAACACCGAGCCGAACGCTTCCGCTCTTGAAGGCAGGACAAAGATGTCAAAGAACGGCATAAATTCCTCAGGATGCAGCGTATATCCATAAAAAATCGTCTCCTGATAAATGTCGAGCTCCTTCGCCATCTCCTCAAGCTCCTGACGGGAAGGTCCGTCGCCGATAATATGAAGGACGTAATCGTATCCCTTCCGTTTCAGCTCCGCGCAGGCTTGAAGCAGAGTATCCAATCCTTTGGCAGGCACCAGACGGCATACCGTAATAAGCTGTGGCACCGCATTTTCATGAGGAACCGGCTTAAATCGCTTATCGTCAAATCCGTTATGGATAACCCCGATCGATTCAGGCGTGTTCACATACGGCGACATGTAAGCCTTGAAGGAATTTGATACCGTCAGCAGGCGATCACTGATATATTCGAGCTCCCTGTACAAAGAAACCAGGAATCGGTG
Source organism: Paenibacillus sp. Cedars (assembly GCF_003184205.1). Lineage (NCBI taxonomy): Bacteria > Bacillati > Bacillota > Bacilli > Caryophanales > Paenibacillaceae > Paenibacillus > Paenibacillus sp. Cedars. The sequence goes on along the minus strand of NZ_CP020866.1, from coordinate 1,411,490 downwards.
CTCAAGCCCCCCCTCCTTGATCCTTCCGTTCAGAATGAGCTCACGCTCGTAACTGGAATGCACGGTTTGAATCAGCGGAACCTCGGGGAATACGGCTTTCATGGCCATGCCTGCAATGGGATGATGACTATGAATGAGATCATAAGGCTTTTGAATGCGCAGACGCGTCCACCACAGATAGTCCCGGTACGTTTGAAGGTATTTGGCAACTATCGGACTTTCTTCGTATTCTCTCCAATCAAAGGTATGGAATATTGGATCCTCATGGCCTTTGTTGCGGATCCGCTTGGGCAGCCAGAACATCTCCATCTCCCAACGGGAAGAATGAAAACGCTCCTGCAAATAAGGAATCATGGACGAGACGCCACCTGGTTGTTCTGGAGGGAAAAATAATGCCTGAAGAAGTTTCATGGGGATCCCCCTTTCTCTAAATCTCTTTTCAGATTCTTTTTCGATATGATATATTAGAACATATGTTTCATGCAAAGGAAACCTATCCCTTTTCAGGAGTGAATCGATTTGTCCTATGAATTGAGCTACTGGTCCACTTCTCCACTACCCACCATATTTGCTGTATGCGGAGCGTATATCGCCCTCATGATGCTGATCATGTGTCTGTTTATGTACAGCAAGCAGCGCAAGAATGCTTACCTTTATATGGCGGCAGCTTTCCTCTTTATTATGACATACGAGGGTCTGAACATCCATTCAGCATTGACGGGAATGCCTGTTTTTTCACCGGAATCGGACATTTTACGTTTTATCCAGCTTTTTTCGTTTGTCCTGCTGAACGTCTCGGTTGTCATGCTGTACCGTAAAATCAAGACCATGCATTACTGGCTTCCATTGCTGTCAGCCGCACTGCTTGTGCTTCCGCTCATTCTTCCTTCTTTCCTTCCTTTCACCCTAGATCCGATATGGCAGAGCATATATTTTGATTGTTTTCAATTCGTTGCCCTCTACCTGGCTTTTGTCAAGGTAACCCCTCGTATCGGACAACCGGTTAAATATGCGATGGGGCTTGCCGTGTACACCGTTTGGGGTATTTTGCAATCCATACATACCTATTCAGACACCCTGGCTTCTGTACTTCAAGGGTTTGCGCTCGCGCTGCCGGTGCTGTTCTACAGCATTGTATTTTTCATTTTATTCAGACGCATCGTCGAGCTGATGCAATCCATATACCGCTCTGCCATCACAGACGGATTGACAGGGCTATACAATCGAAGGCATTTTATGAAGTATCTTGATCATTACACGTCGCAGGAACTGAAAATATCCGCCATTTTCTGTGACATCGATAATTTCAAGAAACTCAACGATACGCAGGGCCATGCCAGAGCCGATGAAGTGCTGAAGCAAGTCGCCGCCATTATGGAGGAAGAGCTTGAAGGAATCGGGATTACAGGCCGGTATGGCGGCGAGGAACTGGTCGCCTTGGTGGTTGACCGCAAGGTCAAGCCCGCTCAGGTTGCCGAGAGTATTCGGGCCAGGGTGGCAAGCGAAACCATCGTAACCCTCAGTATCGGGTACAGCGTGCTGCGCAAAGGCGTTCGTGGTGACGAGCTTATGAAACAGGCAGACAAAGCGATGTATCATTCGAAGACAAACGGCAAGAACAAGGTGTCCGATTACCGGTCCATGAAAACCGCGTCAGCAGAACCGAAGGAATCTGCCGGATAACACAGGCGGCAGGGCTGCCCTCTTCGTATAGAGGGCAGCCCTTTTTTAGCTTGACATTTCTTTACTAGTACCGCAACAACGTGATAAACTAATGACCGATTCCTTAAAGCCAGAGAACGATCAACTCTGAACAGGAGTTTTTTTGCCTTTACACTTCAAGATGCTATTTATTCTATAGAAGGAGCTATTTAACGAATGAGAAAGGAACTATTGCCTGTAGGCTATGTTACCAGTATGAATGAAATACTCGGAGATGCTTCATATGACTTCTGGGACAGCTACGATTCGCCCCGCACCCATGGACTGCGCCTAAACCGGCTGAAAGCGGTTCATGACGCAGACAACCTAAAGAACCTGATTCGCCAATTCCACCTGACAGCGGTGCCTTGGTGTGACAGCGGATATTATTATGATGATAACGAGCGTCCAGGCAAGCACCCCTACCATGCCGCCGGACTATATTATATTCAGGAGCCCTCTGCAATGTCCGCAGTAGAACTGCTGGATCCTCAGCCCGGGGAGACCATCCTGGATCTTGCAGCGGCTCCCGGCGGTAAGACAAGCCATATTGCGTCCAAGATGATGGGGCAAGGGCTGCTCGTTTCTAACGAAATCCACCCCGAACGGGCACGGATCCTGGCCGAGAACGTGGAGCGTATGGGCATTAAGAATACTGTTGTTACGAGTGCGGCCCCGGACCAGCTATCCCGCCGTTTCGTTGCCTGCTTTGACCGGATCATGCTTGATGCTCCATGCTCCGGTGAAGGCATGTTTCGAAAGGACGCCGCAGCCATTGCCGAATGGTCCCACGATCATGTGGAACTGTGTGCTTCCCGGCAGTGGGACATTGTCCAGGAGGCCTACCACATGCTCAAACCCGGAGGAACGTTGGCTTATTCCACCTGTACATTCAATAAGGCCGAGAACGAGGAAATGGTCGGGCGTATTCTCAAGCAGTATCCCGACATGGAACTGAGAGAAATGAAGCGTTTATGGCCGCATCTGGAACGCGGCGAGGGGCATTTTGTTGCCGTCTTGACCAAATCGGCTGCCGGAGTTGTAAGTCAGAACATGGAGTCGTTGTCAACAAACAGCAAACTTCCGGCTAAATCAAGACAGAGCGGCAATCAACCCCCTGCGCAGTCCGCGTTGGACGCGTTTCTGGACTGGGCGAAGCAGGACATCCCCGGCTTTGAGCTTAGCGGCGGCAGACCGATCTTGTTTGGCGAGGAGCTGTACTGGCTCCCGGTCAGCGAAGGCTGGGATTGGAATGACCAGCAGCTTAAGGGACTGAAGATGCCCCGTGCAGGACTTCACCTGGCGCATCTGAAGAAGAACCGGATCGAGCCCGCACATGCCCTTGCTATGTCCTTGAAACGCGACCAAGCTGCGAGAAGCTGGGATCTGGCCTCAGATTCGGCGGAAGTAGCCGCCTATCTGCGGGGAGAGGTGCTTTCGATTCCTTCCGAATACCGGGGGTGGACTTTAGTGACTACAGATGGACTCCCCATCGGCTGGGGCAAATCCAGCGGCGGTCAGCTTAAGAATCATCTGCCTAAAGGCCTGCGGAATCCGAAGTGATATTCTGATTCAACGAACTGCAAGAATGACACGGTTCGCTGAGCCTGAATGATTATCTCCCGATATCTTAAGTCCAACGGAACACCAACAAAGGGGTTATCCTTTCTGCAATTACGCAGAGGATAACCCCTTGTTCATCTTACCTTATCTATTGTGTGTCTTCATCTTATCAAAAATCATAGGCTGCATCTTTGGCTTCCTGAATGGCTGTCAGCACGTTCAGATGCATTACCGTATCTTCCACCAGCCGATCAATCCGAAAGAGAATATCGTCATTTACGATTTCATTGCGGTGAAAATCCTTTTCCTCGATAAACACGTAGGTTGGTACGATATGTGCCTTCATATAAGACAGAATTGGCTTTAACTGCTGTTCTATCATCAGAAAATGCCGGGCTGATCCTGCTGTCGCCAGCATGCTGACCACCTTGCCGCGAAATGCGTTCACTGGCAATAAGTCAAAGATATTTTTAAGCGTTGCCGGAATCGAAGCTTGGAAAGTAGGCGTTCCGATGATGATTGCGTCTGCCTCCATAATCGTTTCGGCCACATATTTCGTATCTCCATCATACTCGCGATAATCCCTTCCATCCCCAAACACGATGGTGTATTCCGCCAAATCCAGCAAAGTAATCTCGGCATTCGGATATTGAGCGCGGGCTGCATTCAAAGTATAGTCCATCGCCGTTTTGGTTTTGGTGCCGACGTTCGAGCCGGCGATTCCTACGATTTTCATCCGATATTCTCCTTTGTTTTAGCCGTATGCTTTCGGATCGCCGGTGCTATGACCGTAGCAATAAGCTCAATGTTTTTGGCGATTTTATCAAATGGCAGTCCGCCAAAGTCGATCTGGGCCAAGAAGCGCTGTTGTCCGTACAGCTCATGTTGATAGAGCATTTTCTCAATGATCTGCTGCGGACTCCCGATCATCAGCGCATCGCGGTGATCCGTTGACTGAGCGAATTGCTGCTTCGGATAACCGCCGCCTTTGAGCGCCATCATGCCGGAATTAATATGCGGATAGTATTCACGAAGCGCATCCTGCGAGTTCTCTGCCGTATATAATAAGCCGGTGGTTGCTATCGGAAGCAGAGCAGGGTCATATCCGCTGCGCTGCAGCGCTTCACGGTACGCATCAACCGCAAGCTTAAAGTTCCTGGCCGGGCCGCCCAGCGTGGTCAGCATCATCGGAACCCCGGCATAACCTGCTTTGATTGCACTCGCGGGCGGTCCTCCGACGGCGCGCCAGATCGGCAATCTTCCGGATTGAGGCTGCGGAAGTATAGCCGCATGGTTCAGCGGCGCACGGAACTGCCCCTCCCAGGTTACGGTTTCTTCCGCATTGATTTTGAGCAGAAGCTCCATCTTTTCCTCAAACAATTCCTCGTAATCACGCACGTCATAACCAAGCAGGCTGTACGCCCCAACACGTGAACCGCGGCCGGCTACAATTTCGGCACGACCCTTCGAGATCAGGTCAAGCGTAGCAAAATCCTCGTACACACGCACCGGATCCGATGTGCTCAGCACCGTGGCCGAGCTTGCGATTTTTATATTCTTTGTTGCCTGGGCAATCGCGCCCAGTATGACCGTATGTGCTTGCGTGGTGAAATAAGTCTGATGGCTTTCCCCTACCGCAACTACGTCCAATCCGGATTCATCCGCCAGCTTCGCTGCCTCGATGAGTTCATGTATACGTTGTTCAGCGCTAATGCGGGTTCCGGTCAGCGGATTGATCATATGCTCACCGATGGAATAAATGCCGATTTCGAGTCCTTTATCCGGATCAATACGATATTCTTTCATGATGTGGTGCCTCCTTTATGAATCTAATGGTGTCAGTTTTGCTTCAATTTCAGCACGTTTGCCCTCTAAGAATGGCGGCAGGTCCAGCCGCTTGCCCAGCTCTTCTACGCTGGAATCTGCTGTGAAGCCCGGTCCGTCCGTCGCGATTTCAAATAAGATGCCGTTCGCTTCGCGAAAATACAGACTCTTGAAATAAAAGCGGTCGATGATTCCCGTCGACTGGAACCCCCGTTCTATGACAGCCTCATTCCAATAAGCGAGCTCCTCCTCGTTGTTTACACGGATCGCCAGATGGTGTACGCTGCCCCGTCCTGGTCTTTCGCTTGGCCCATCCTGCTGCTTAACTACAATCTCACCAAGCGCCTGCCCTTCAATGGACTGGTATATCGCTTCATGTTCCGAACGTGAAACTTCGGTATATCCAAGAACTTCCGTGAGTGTTGCCGCCATTTTTCCGAGATTGCGTACGGTCATCTCAACCGGCCCCATTCCCAGAATGCGGTGCTCCTGTTCAACCGTGGAATCTTCCCAAGCTGCCCAACCAGCCGGTACCTCGGCACCGTCATGGTTAATCAGAATGAGGCGAAGTCCTTCCGGATCATCGAATGGAAGCGCTTCTCTGCCTGCGTACTCGGTCATGTCACCATGGGTAACTTCATATTGTTCAAACCGCTGTTTCCAATACTTCAGACTATCTGAGGAGGGAACAAGCAGCCCGATTTGCGTAATCGCATTGGTGCCGCGGACCGTTCTGCCTGCAGCAGGCATTTCGAAGAAAGATAGCTCGGTCCCGGCACTTCCAGTTAAATCCCCATAAAACAAATGGTACATGGAAGGATTGTCCTGATTGACTGTCTTCTTTACTCTGCGCAAACCCAATTTCTTATGATAAAACTCATGATTTAACGGAGCGTTCTTCGTGAGCATGGATATATGATGATGCCCTGGAATGTGATGCATAACAATTCCCACCTCTTTCAATTAACTAATTAAGTGATGTTGTAAAAAAATATATATCCATTACGACACCGATCTATAACGCCCGCCACGGCGTCATGGCACATATTAGGACGATTTAATTTTCACATTGATAACATATGATTTTCGTATTCCACTGTTTGTATACCGTTTATTCTTTAGTCAGCATCCGAGCTTTCATGAGGTTAAGGGATATGCAATTTCTAATCCAGCTCATGCCTACCTTGGGCATGGATTACCGCTTCTGCAAGCTTTAGCTGCGTTCTGGGCGGATAGAAATAATCGTAACCGAGTTCCCCGAGTCATCAAGTTCATCGCCATATCATCCCATCCCTCCTCCATGCTGCTGTTGCTTTATCTTATTATCAATTTATCAGTTAACTGATTATAAGTCAAGTCAAAGAATCTTTAATTAAAGATTTTATGCAGATAGCTTGCTGATCTTATCTCTTGAATCGAAAGAGTAACAATGGTCGACAGCCATCCAAGCATGCCCCAAAACCACGCATCGTGCGGATGAGGAGAAGTCCATACGATGTACAATCAATGATAAAAAGCCACCTTGTCCAACTTACCAAGGCCGCTCTCATCATTAACATTTGCACACGATCTGCTCGAGCTTAACATCACTAACCCTAAAATACTTTTATCTTGTTTTAACTTTCAACCGGAGATGCCTGTTCTTTCACCGGCTTCGAAGCAACGGGCTTGCGAATCGTAGCCGCGGCATCCGAATCCCGAATCCAGCACGCAAAACCGACACCGATGAGCAGGAATCCTGCTGCTCCAAGCAATGCCGCCCGGTAAGCCATCAGATTCGGCTCCATGTCCCCTGCTGCGTTCACACTTCCCGTACCGACAGCCGCCAGGATGCCAGACAGCACAGCCAAGCCGATTGCAGGGCCCAGCCTGTTCTGCACGGTGAACCAAGTCGAAGCCCGCCCCATTGAGGTTGGCGGAATGGTAGCGAAGGCAGCAATCTGTACAGATCCGACGGTTTGGCCCAGGAAAATGCCCACGCCAAACAGCAAGCAGCGGATAAACCACGGATTTGTGTTTGCGTCCACCATGCTGAGCAGGATGAGGATAAGCGACGTTGCCAAGAGTCCCATGATAATAACGCGTCTCGGACCAAGCCTGGGATACGTCCAGGGCACGAGCTGTGAGGCAATCATGAGACCGATGGCTTCAGGGAACGTGGTCAGCCCCGTTTCCAGCGCTGAGACATGCAATGCGTTCTGATACATTAAAGGGAATACATACAGCATGCCCAGTAGCCCTGCGGAAGCGCACATCGCAATGAAGCCCGTCGTTCGGAACAAGCGGTTGCCAAGCAGTCGCAGATCCAGCAGCGGCTGCTTGACGCTCAGTTCTACCTTGACCAATGCAGCAAGCAATATCATGCCTGCCAGTCCTGCGATCCATACCCGCGGGGCATTCCATCCATGAAGCGGTCCCTGGCTGAGCGCGTACATAAGCAGCGCAAGACCCGGCGCGGACAGAAGAAAACCGGGTAAGTCCAATCTGCCCGCATTCGGTTCTTTATGTTCCTTCAACCAGAACAGCCCGAACAATAGCGCTGGAATTCCAATTGGCAAATTCACATAGAAGATCCACCGCCAAGTAAAATGCTCAACCATCAAACCGCTCACAATCGGTCCGATTGCTGGTGCTATTGCAATCGGTAGAATGAGTGAACGGGAGACTTTTGCACGCTCCTGCGGAGGAAATGTACGGAACAGCATCGCCATGCCGACCGGTGTCAGTAAACCTCCGCCGATGCCTTGAATTACCCTGAATAACGTCAGGGACGTTAAGCTGTCGGCAAAACTGCATAATGCGGACGCTCCGGTAAATATGGCCAGCGCCAGCAGAAACGTCCGCTTCGTCCCCCACTTGTCGCCAAGCCAGCCCGCCATCGGCAGAACGATGGCGAGGCTGACCAAGTAACCGACGTTCAGAATACCCGAAGCCGCTGGCGGTACATCAAGCTCCTGACTGATCGTCTGAAGTGCAACGTTCAGTACGGTAGCGTCCATAGCAACAACAAACATCGCTGCCACATAGACGATGCATAATACCTTTTTCGGATTCATCCAACGGCTCATGGCCTGTTTTCCGGTGCCGATCCGGCATTCGCATATAAACTCCGCGGCCGTAAATCGACCCAGTTTTCGTTGATGTAGGTCATGCACTCTTCTCGTGTGCTAAGCCCCAGCGCTTGAGTCCAGCCATCCGGAATAGCCGCGAAAGCCGGCCAAAGCGAATATTGTCCCTCATGATTCATCAATACGACATATTTGCCATCGGCTTGTTCAAAAGGATTTGTCATAAATTAGCTCCCTCCCGTCATCAGTTGTCTGCTTTTGATGTGCAGCTGCCTCCAGCTTGCCTAGAATACACTTGCCGATATAATCAAGCGGACCCGGCTGGCATAAATCCTTATGCCGGCATTCGATATCATGCCGCTCGATCACTCCGCCCACATAAGGGTTCCACATCTCCGGATCAATGGGATCGAACCAATCGGGAATGATGGTGGAATGGAAGAATAACATATCCCCCTCGAATCGCTTCGGAACGTAGGCCTTCAACAATTGAACCGAATTCTCATAGGTCGTTTTCAGATTCATCATCGTTTCTTCTTCAAGGGATGCCAGTGCACTGCTCTCGTTACGCAATAATTCAAGCGCCGTCGCAATGGTTAATGGCGTGTCGCCGAGCCCCTCCTCAATACTTTCCCTGTCAAAACCGCCAAGAGCGAGCAGCGCGGTCAAAGCCTCGTCTTCATCGGGATCATCCTTGATCGGCAAATAATGACTGGGATAAGCGTCCAGTATGGCGAGTAACTCGATGTCTTCGCCCGCTTCCTGCAGCTGTACCGCAATGGACTGAGCGACGTTACCGCCTAAGGACCAGCCAAGCAGCCGGTAAGGTCCCGTTGGTTGAATGGAACGTATGTGGCGGATATAATCTGCCGTCATCTCTTCCAAAGATTGCGGCAGCTCCTCCGCTTGGGCGATCCCCCTTGCCTGCAAGCCGTAAATCGGATAGTTCATGCCAAGATGCTTCATCAAGCCGGCGTAACACCAGCTCAATCCCCCGGCCGGATGCACACAGAACAGCGGGATTTGATTACCGTGTGTCCGAAGCGGAAGAACGACCTGCAGCGCGCTGTTCCCACCACCCATCTCGAGCTTGTCAACAAGCCCCGCAACCGTGGGCGCTTCGAACAAAGCCGCAATGCTTAATTCTTTCCCCAGCGCTTCACGAACACGGCTGATCAATCGAACGGCCAGCAAGGAATGGCCGCCGAGCTCAAAGAAGCTGTCGTCAATGCCAACCCTCTTGGCACCCAATATTTCGGCAAACAACTCGCATAACACTTCTTCCTGCGGAGTTCTCGGATTACGACCGTCTGCATCAGACGTTATATCCGGGGCTGGCAGCCCCTTGCGATCCAGCTTGCCGTTGGGCGTAAGCGGCAGCTTGTCCATGAATAGGATCGCCCACGGAACCATGTAGTCAGGCAGCAGGGAAGCGGCATAACGGCGCAGCTCTGCACCCGAGGACGTCTCATTGGAATGGCTGACGACATAGGCGACAAGCCGTTTATCTCCGGGCTGATCTTCACGCACGATAACGGCAACCTGGGCGACGTCAGCATGGCGTATCAGAACCGATTCAATTTCCCCTAACTCAATGCGGAAGCCGCGTATTTTGACCTGATGATCAGAACGTCCCAAGTAATCCAGTGTGCCATCGGCAAATCGCTTCGCCAAATCTCCGGTCCGATACATTCTCGTACCTGGGGGACCATAAGGATCTGCAACAAACCGATCGGCTGTCAAGTCGGGACGCCCCCAATAACCACGTGCCAGCCCCGCCCCCGCGACGTACATCTCGCCGGTTACGCCATACGGAACGGGCTGGAGTTTGGAATCCAGCACATATACCCGAAGATCCGGGATGGATTCTCCGATGAGGCTACTAGCTCCCGGCATCGCGCTATATCGGTTCAGCTCCAAATAGCTGACATGAACGGTCGTCTCCGTTATGCCGTACATATTAACAAGGCGCGGGGCATCATCAGCATGAAGCTGGTACCAGTCGTCCAGCCGCCCAAGCTCCAAAGCCTCGCCGCCGAATACAACGTACCTTAGCGCCAAATTCCTTCCCGTCTCCGGTTGCTCCCGATCCGCCTGTATCAATTGATAGAACGCCGATGGAGTCTGGTTCAGCACCGTTACGCCTTCTTGGGACAGCAAGCTTAGCATTTCATCCGGCGACCTGCTGATCGTATGGGGAACAACTACAAGTCGCCCGCCGTACAACAACGGTCCCCATATTTCCCATACCGAGAAATCAAAGGCATAGGAGTGGAACAAAGTCCACACATCCGTCTCATCAAAATGAAACCAATGCTCAGTAGACGTAAATAACCGGATGACATTCTGATGCGGTACAAGCACACCCTTGGGCTTGCCCGTAGATCCGGATGTATAGATGATGTAGGCCGCACTTTGCGGCATAAGCGGCCGGTGTCGCTCAAGATCGCTTGGATTCTGCTTGGAATAGCGCTGCAGTCGCAGAGCCTGCTCAGGCTCATCGATTACGATACGCTGCACACTTGCTGAATTCGGGAGCTGATCCATCACCTGAACACTTGCCAGGAGACATATTGGAGAAGCATGCTCCATCATATAAGCCAGTCGATCCGCCGGATATTCCGGATCCAGCGGCAGATATGCGGCTCCCGCCTTGAGTGCAGCCAGAATACCAATCACCATTTCGATAGAACGCGGGAGTGCCAGAGCCACAATCTGTTCCGTACCGACACCTGACGCGATTAACATATGAGCAAGCTGGTTCGCACGCTCGTTCAGCTCCTCATAACTCAGCGATTCGCCATCACAGACGATGGCTGTCGAAAGAGGCGAGCGGCCTACCTGTGCTTCAAACTGCTGGGGTATGGTAGCCTGCTTCGAGACAGGCAGCGGAGTGCTCCACTGCTGTCTCATTTCCTCACGTTCTTGTCCAGTCAAAATATCAAGTTTGCTGATTGATTTACTTGGTTCAATGACAGCACTCTCCAACACACGCACAAACCGTTCCGCCATCGCTTCCACAGAACTATGTTTGAACAAGTCTGTGCTGAATTCGATCCATCCGTCCAATCCGTCAGGCTCGCCGTTTGCATCCCGGCGCTCGGTCAACTCGAACGTTAAGTCAAACTTCGCCGTACCCACGCTTTGCAGCTGCAAGCTGGACGTAATTCCAGGCAGATCAAGCGAGGCTTCTGGTGTATTCTGCAGAACCAGCATCACCTGGAAGAGCGGGTGCCGCGCCCGGGAACGCGGTGGGTTCAGTGCCTCTACTAGGCGTTCGAACGGCACGTCCTGATGCTCGAACGCAGCCAGGCTCATCTCCCGTACGCGTTGCAGCAGTTCAGTGAATGACGGATCATCTGAGGTATCGACACGAAACACAAGCGTATTAATGAAGAAGCCGATCAGGTTGTCCAAATTGTCGTCGTTCCGGCCCGAGACAGGACTGCCAATCGGGATGTCCGTTCCCACGCCGAGGTTGGTGAACAGTGCCGCCATGGCAGACTGAAATATCATAAATAAAGTAGCCCTGTTGTTCTGCCCCAGCGCATTTAACTGTTGATGCAGCTCGCGCGTAATCGGAAACGACACGCTTCCTCCCTGATAACTGGCCACTGCCGGTCTTGGATAATCGGTTGGCAGATCCAATTGCTCCGGCAAGCCGCGAAGTGCGCCTCTCCAATAATCCAGCTGGCGATTGATCAGACTGCTCTCGTCTCCCGAGCTGCCAAGCAGCTCTTCCTGCCAGATCGCATAGTCTGCATATTGAACTGGAAGCGGAGGCAACCCAGGGGTACTCCTCTGGCACCGTGCCGCATAGGCGTGGGACAGATCCCGTGTTAACGGGGTTAACGACCAGCCATCTCCTGCAATATGATGCAGCAGCAGCAGAAGCACATATTCATCATCATCCAGCTTGAATAACTCTACGTGCAAGGAAATCTCGCTTGCTAACTCGAAACGGTATCGGACAGCCTCAGCTAACCGCTCAGGCAGGTCTGCTTCGCTTATTTCGGATACAATCAGCTCAGGCCTTGCCTCCTCAAAGGCTAAGATAAACTGATATGAAGCACCCAGATCATCCGGGTATATCGTACGCAGCGATTCATGCCGAGCGGCTACATCCCCCAGTGCCGACTTCAATGCATCCAGATCCAGCGTACCCGACAGGCGAGCCACAAGCGGAATATTATAGGTTGGGCTTGGCCCCTCCAGTCGATACAGGAACCATAATCGCTGCTGGGCAAACGACAGCGGGAGACGCTCTGACCGCTCAGCCGGGCGAACCGCATGTCTTGCCTCTTGTGCATGGTCAAGCCGCTTCACCAGACTCGCTGCTGTTGAAGCTTCAAACAAACTTCCGATGCTCAGCTCTACGCCGAAAGCCTCGCGGACACGAACCATCACCCTACCGGCAAGCAAGGAGTGACCGCCAAGCGCGAAGAAATCATCATCTATCGTTACCCGGGGCAAGCCAAGCACCTCAGCAAAAATTCTGCAGAGCATTTCCTCTTGCGGAGTTCGCGGCATACGGCCAATCGCCGCATGATGATCGGGCACAGGCAGCGCTTTACGATCCACCTTCTTATTCGGAGTTAACGGCATGGTCTCAAGTCTTACGATGACAGACGGCACCATATATTCGGCCAGTTTCAGGGAGGCGTAGCGCCGCAGTTCTGCCGTATCTATCAAACCAGATGAAGCTGATAATGCCGGTACGATGTAAGCAACTAGCCGGCGATCACCTGCACGATCCTCGCGAACGATGACGGCAGCCTGCTCCACATCCGGATGAGTGACAAGCACAGACTCAATCTCTCCGGTCTCGATACGGAATCCGCGCAGCTTGATCTGATGATCGGCACGCCCCAAATAATCAATCCAGCCGTTCGGCAGCCATCTGGCGAGGTCGCCTGTTCTATACATTCGGGATCCGGGTGGACCGAAGGGATCGGCCACAAACCGTTCTGCGGTCAGGTCGGGTCGGCCCAGGTAGCCCCGGCCCAGTCCGGAACCTGCAATATACAGCTCGCCAGCTACGCCAGGAGGTGCCGGAGAGAGTGACATATCGAGCACATATAACCTCGTGTTCCAGATCGCCCCCCCTATGGATGGCTTCTCGCGTTCATGGTCAAGCTTGGCAGCCGTTGAATAAATCGTCGTTTCGGTCGGGCCATACTGATTATTCACTTCGCAGTTCAGTTCCTGAAGCGCAAGCTTAAGTCCAACCGGCAGGGCTTCGCCGCCTGTAATGACTTTCAGCCCCTTAAACTTCCCGGGACGGCAAGCAACAATCGACTGCCATAACGTCGGAGTAGCCTGCATAATGGTAGCGCCCGTCTCATGGATTCTGCGAATAAGAGCCGGTGCGTCGAGAATGGTATCCCTCATGACAATGTCGAGTGTCGAGCCGCATGTCAGCGGCAGGAGCACCTCCATCACCGAGATATCGAAGGAAATGGTAGTAACCGACAGGAGGCGATCCTGTTCACCGATCTCAATGCGCTCCTGCATATCCAGAAGTAGATTGGCAAGTCCTTCAAAAGTGAGCATCACCCCTTTGGGGCGCCCTGTCGAACCGGAGGTGTAGATGACGTAGGAAGGGTGAAGCGGCAACAGCGAGCTAATGCGGTCGTCATCTCCGGGATTATGAACGGCCTGCCGCTCCAGATCATGGAGGGTGGCCGGTGCATCCAACGCTACAATGGCTTCTGTTCTTATCATTTTGCCAAAATCCTCAGCCAGCTCCTGTGCCGTAATCAGACACATCGGCTTCGCATCTTCAAGCATGTAAGCGATCCGTTCGGACGGATAATCCGGATCTATCGGCAAATAGGCCGCTCCGGCCTTATGCACAGCCAGAATCGCAACAACCATATCCAGAGAACGCGGCAGCGATAGGGCAACGATTCGGTCAGGACCTACACCGCGAGCAATAAGCATATGAGCCAGGCGATTAGCGTCCCTGTTCAGCTCCTCGTAACGAAGCGTTAACGCTTCACATACGACCGCCTCCGCCTTCGGGGTGCGTGCGGCCTGCATTTCGAACAATTCCGGTACACTTAGCCTCGGTAATGAACGCGCTGTATCATTCCACTCCAGGAGCACTCTGTCCCGTTCATCTGGCAGGATAATCGACAAGCCTCCGACAGGATCAGCCGGTTCAGCGTCTGCAAGACTATCAAGCAGATACAAATAGCGGTGTAAATGGGACTCTAACTCCTCTTCGCTGTAAATGGACGGATTGGCATCCATATCCATCCTCAGCCCGTTCCCATCCATGCTACCATACACGTTCAATGACAGATCATCCACGGGACCGGAGCCAAGATTGCGGACGCTGCCGCCGTATCCTCCAAAATTTAATTCCTCTACAAAGGGCATCACATTCACCATCGGCCCGAACAGCCTGCGGTTATCCGCCAGCAGCTTGAGATCACGTCGAATGTCCTGATGCCTGTAGCGTTGATGACGCTTGATGTCGCGAATCTCTGCTGCGACCTGCTGCAGCAGCACCATCAGACTCATATCGGGCCGTACAAACACGCGAAGCGGCAGCAAATTCATCATCATGCCTGGAACACGGATCGAGGCTGAGCCTAGTCGACACATGACCGGCAAGCCAAGCACAACCTCATTTGCCCCTGTTATACGATGTACGTACAGAGCCGCTGCAGCTGCAACGACGTCCGGCCAGCTTGTCCCTGTTGCTTGAGCGGTTGACTGCCAGCGATGCAGCGCAGATTCGGGAAGCTGCCCAGATCGGCGCAGGAAGCTCCGTGCAGACCGCTGGGCGTGGCCGCCTAAACTGACAACCTCCGGTTCATCGGCAAAGCGCTTCAGCCAGAACTGACGATCCGCCTCGACCTGTTGGGACATGCGATAAGCCGTATCTTCTTCCAGGATCGTACGAAATGGGCCAAAAGCAGCTGGTTCAGAATATCCACCGCCTGCTAATGCCGTATAAACCTGGGCAACTTTTTTTAACAGCAGCGATACGCCGAAACCGTCGATCACGATATGATGAATGCGCTGATACCAATAGTAGCGATCGGATGCCAGCTTGAGCAGTGCCTCCGTGAACAACGGCCCTCGGCTCAGATCTACAACCTGGGCAAGATCGTGCTCCATCCAACATTGGGCAGCATGAACCGGGTCATCCTGCCCGCTGACATCGATAACCTGAAGCTGCCACTCCGGGGAAGGAACGATATACTGCCAAGGACCGTCCGCATCTTCACCGAAGCGAACGTGTAAGGCTTCCGCCTCCCCCACCGCTTGTCGTACAGCCGTTTCGAATAGAGTCTGATCTACAGGACCGCGTATCTCAATGCATTCCGCTGTGTTGAATATCGGGTTGTCTGGATCAAGCTGCTGCGCAAACCAAATACCCAGCTGAGCTCCGGACAGAGACCAGCGCCCCCTCTTCTCCTCAAGCATATAAATCCCCTCCCTCTATACCGTATAGTAATCATAATTAGGCGGCGACACACTCATCTTGATTGAGAGCAGCTTCCACCAATCGGCCAGTGTGGGATGTTCAGCTAATTCCACAAAGCTGATATCGATGCCGTCGCGACGCAAACGCTCGGTCAAACTCATAATTCGAATGGAATCCAGTCCCCAGTATTCGATCAGATTGTCGGTTTCGCCCAGATTAGCCGGCTGCTCCTGTAATAGGGCTGCCACTTCATCTCGAAGTCTTTGCAGTGTCAGCGGGGGTTGTTCTTCCACAGCTACCCTTTCATCCATTCCTCCGCTGAACGATCCAACCCCCTCAGACTCAGGCCGGTAAGCTTGGGTCAGCGAGGTGACAAGGCGTTCCGTCGTCAGTGTTACAGCGCATCGTTCTGCAGCGTAGGTAAGCGCCAGATGATGCTTCTCTTCCGAGAAATCCGCAAGCGCATCCGCAATGAAGAAGGGCTGAATATCCTTCATGAAGGCCTCGCTGGCAGTCAACAAGCAGCCAATATGCGCATAGATGCCGCATATCATCAACTGGTCTCTCCCTTGCTCGCGCAAAATCTCCAGCAAATTCGTTTTTTGGAATGCGCTGTATCTCCATTTGGTTAGGAGCATATCTTGTTCAGCAGGCGCAACCGCATCAACGAACTTTTTCTGATAGGGTCCGTCATCGATGCCGGACCCCCAGAAATCCTGCAGCAGGCCGCGCTGCTCGGGTGCCTGGCCGCCAGGCTGTGCGGAATAGATAACCGGAATCTCCAGCTCTGTACAGTAAAGACGCAGCTTCTGAATATTGGCGATCAACTCCACGACAGGAGATTGATCAGGTGTAAATGCATCAACGAAATATTGCTGCATATCGTGGATGAGCAGCACGGCACGACTCGGGTCTGCCGTCCACGTCACCTTGTTCTTGGGTAAATCTGTCTCCACAGGCATTGGATAAGGTAATATCTTAGGAAGTGCCATCCTATCTCCTCTTTTCTCGTTTATTTTGATACGTTCACCCGTTCATCCTGCTGTTGTGCCGCAAGTTCACGCAGACTCTTTTTGCTCACTTTGCCTACCCCGGTGTGGGGGAAGGATTCCATGAACTCCACCCGATCGGGAATTTTATATGCGGCCAGCCCTCTTTTTCTAAGAAAAGCCTTCAGCTCATTGCCGCTGATGGCAGGATCATGCACGATCACAAAAGCACAGGTCCGCTCGCCAAGAAACTCGTCCGGCATGGCTACCACAGCTGCGTCGTGCACGTTCGGATGGGCAAGCAGATGATTCTCAACCTCCTCTGCCGCTACTTTATCGCCTCCGCGGTTAATCTGATCCTTCGAACGGCCTTCAATTACCAAGTAACCGGAAGGCGTCATGCTTGCAAGATCGCCCGTACGATAAAAGCCGTCTGACGTAAATGCCCTCTCATTATGTTTATCCGCTTTATAATAACCGCGAATGGTATAGGGTCCTCGTGTCAGCAGCTCCCCTACCTCACCGGGAGGTACCTCAACATCATCCTCATCGACCAACCGCACTTCATCGAACGGCGACATCGGTCGCCCCTGTGTATTCACCGTGATTTCTTCAGGATCATCCAGCCTGGTATAATTCACCAAGCCTTCCGCCATTCCGTATACTTGCTGTAACGTGCAGCCCAGGACCCTTTTCACCCGCTTGGCTGCCTCGGCACTGAATTTGGCCCCGCCAACCTGCAGCACCTGCAGTTGAGACAGATCATAATGACGGGATTGAGCCGCCTCAAGCCAGATCAAGGCCAGTGGCGGAACGACAGCCGTAATCGTCACTGCCTCTGATCTTATTAGAGGAAATGCGACATCGGGACTGGCTGAACGGGCAAGCACCACGCAACCTCCCGCATACAATGTCCCCAGCACGCCCGGCGAGCTGAGCGGAAAATTATGGGCGACCGGAAGTACGGCCAAGTAGACGCTCTCCTTATGGAGAGCACATACTTCCGCACTAACGCGCAGGCTGTATATATAATCGTCATGCGTGCGCGGAATGAGCTTTGGAAGCCCGGTCGTTCCTCCCGACAGCTGCAAGAATGCAACGTCGCCAGAATCAGGACCCTCCGCGTCTAACCGGTCGTACACTTCGTTCGCGGCATCTATATACAAATCGTCCAGGGAGGTAAATGCCCCCGAACCCGGGTCGCCTGCCACGATGACATGACGAAGCGATGGGACCGATGCTTGGACTTGAGACGCTAATTCCCGGTAATCAAATCCCGAGTCCTTGTCTGTAATGATATAGGCAGCCGCCTCGCTGAACCCGCATAAATAGACGATTTCGCTCCTGCGATGAACAGGCAAAGCAAAGACAGGCAGCGCCCCGATCCGGAACAGCGCGAATATCGTATCGATAAATTGCGCTATATTCGGGAGCTGAACGATAATTCGATCCTCGGCCTTAATTCCGAGTTTAAGAAAACCGGCAGCCAAACGGTCCACTCGATGGTCCAGCTCCGCATAACTGATCCGCTGATCACCGCTCACGACTGCGATCCGTTCCCCGTCTGCTGCGGCCCGCTTCCGCAGCAGCTGTCCGAAGGTTTCTCCCTGCCAGCATCCTTCCGCGCGATAACGGTTCGCAAATTCCTCAGGCCAAGCCCTCCATCCTGCCAACATGGCTTATTCCTCCTTCAGAGTCATCGGTTGTTGTTCGTTCAAGCCCATAACAGCCAGGATCGTGCGGAATTTAGCTGACGTCTCGGCCAGCTCTGCATCTGCATCTGAGCCTGTCACAATGCCGGCCCCCGCAAATACCCGCATGAATTGCCCTTCCGTTTCCGCACAGCGAATCGTGACAGCCCACTCTCCGTCCCCGTTTTCATCCAACCAGCCCACGGCTCCCGAATAGAAGCCGCGATCAAACGACTCGATCTCTTGAATGACATTCCGGGCCGCATCGCTGGGCGTACCGCATATCGCTGGTGTCGGATGCATTGCCAGGGCAAGATCCAGTGACGTCACCGCATCATCCTTCAGCACGCCGTTGATTTCAGTAGACAGATGCCACATGGCCTTCGTCTGTATAAGCGAAGGGCCTGGGGGAACGTCCAGCTTGCTGCAATAAGGCTGTAAAGCAGCTGCCACCGCATCAATGACAACCGAATGCTCGTATCTGTCCTTCGCGGAGGACAGCAGCGCCGCCGCCCGCCGCTCATCTTCAACCGGATCCTCACTGCGCGCTGCAGAGCCGGCCAATGGATTAGCTTGAATCCGGAGCCCCTTCTTCGTAACGAGCAGCTCGGGACTTGCACCGAATAGCGTACGTGTCGATGCAATGGCATCAGGACTGGTGGAGAGCGATAATTCCGGCAGCAATGGAACCGCAAAGGTATAACCATGAGCGTGATAATATGCTAAGTGATACAAGATTTGAGGAATTTGCAAGGCCTGGGGAAGATGGATGTATAATGTTCGGGAAAGCACGGCTTTCTGGAGTACATCTTGCCGGATCAGCTCCAGCACACGGTCTACGCCTTGCTTGAATTGCGTGGGTCCCGGAACAGGCTGTACTTCATAACCGGAAATTTGCGGTCTTTCGGGCGCTTCTCCCGTTGTGAATTGAAGTGAGTCATACCACTGTGCTGTAAGGGGGATAAACAGGTTTGCCGGTTGCAATGTGTTAAAAGGGATGGCACCTACAACCACGGCTTCCGTTCGTCCCGCTTGCTTCGCTGCTCCCAGCAGCTCCGCTACACGTTCCGGCAGCGACCTATTGTCGTTTCCCGAGGGGATAGACAGCCTCGAATACTCTCCATGCGTTAATAACGTCTTGCGCGGCGATGAGAAGAAGAAAGACGAACCCGACCGATATAGTTCCATAAGTTTCGCAGCCTCGGCTGCGGTTGGAGCATCATAGCGTAACATTACAGTCTCCTCTCTGCTTATGAGCCTACCCATATTTTTTTATTTGGAATCTCGTACATTCCGAGAATCCTCAGCAGCCCAAAATCGCACCGCCATCTACGCACAAATCCTGCATCGTAATATGTCCTGCCTGATCGGATACCAGAAACAGAACAGCATCCGCAATATCGGAAGGAAGTGCGATTTTGCCCAGCGGTATGCCGACACGAAAGGATTCAAGCGAACCCTCAATGACAGACTCTGCCCCTTGACCGCCCCTCCATAACAAACGCTGCATCTCTGTATCGGTAGAGCCGGGAGAAACGACATTGCATCGGATGTGATGACGGGCATATTCGAGTGCCAGACATTTCGTGAACATGGTCGATGCTGCCTTGGAGGAAGCATAGGCAGACATCTGTGCACGCGGAACTTTGGACGCATTCGATCCGACCGTTATAATAGCCCCTCTATTGCGTCTAGCCATACGCCGCACAACGGAACGCGACGTGTAGAACACGCCGTTTGTATTGACGTTAAAATGCGTCTGCCAATCCTCGTCATCCAGTGAATCAATCCCGCCGATTCGCAGCACACCCGCGACATTAACGAGAATATCAATCGGACCAAGCTCGCTCTCGATTCGCTCAACAGCGGCTTCGACATCGGCGCTGTGACCGACATCGACTTGATAAGCGGCTGCTAGCGCATCCGATTGGCTTAAATCAGCGGCGAGGCTGATCAGCTCAGCCTCCTTCTGATCGCAAGCCGCCACAATGGCTCCTTGCTGAGCGAGAGCTCTTGCCACCGCTTCCCCAATACCTTGGGCAGCCCCGGTCACGAGTGCCACTTTTCCTCGGATACCTGCATACTCCATATCATTCAACTCCTTAGTCATCCGGATTGAGCGCAAACCTCAAGGCTTTGCTTATGAGGACCGGCAGCACGGAGAGATGCCCTTCGCTCTCAAACTCCTTAAATTCAGCATGGATGCCGTATCCTGACAGAAGAGCCAAGCGTTCAGCGAGCTGACAAGCGCTTATGCAATTGCCAGTCACATGAGACCTCTCCAGTTCTCCCGCGCCAAGCATCAGCCGCACCTGGAGCGGATCTTCCTTCACACGCTCGGTAAAGCGCTGTTCCATCTCACGCAGATACTCCTGATTCCAATGAATGGAAGGACTCCCTGCAATGTAATATCTGAATGCCTGCGGTTTGCTGAACATGGCATACAGCGTGAACAATCCGCCAAGTGAATGGCCGAATATCGCCTGGCGATTACGGTCAATGTTAAACTCGCTTTCGATCTGCGGCTTCACGTCCTCCTCCATAAATTGCAGGAATTCAGCCGCTCCCCCCTGTTCCGGTACCGAGTTGCCATCAAACTTGTTCCTGAATTTCGTATTGGGAAAAGGCGTGTAATCATAGAACCGGTCCGGGGCGTACTGCCCCTCCGTCTCATAACCGATACCGATAATGACAGCAGGCAGAATCCCCGTTTTGTCCGGTCGATGACACTGCAGACGCAGGGTTTCGACCATCGTATGGAACACGCTGTTGCCGTCTAACAAATAAATAACTGGATACCCTGCCGGAGGAGCCTGCCCCATCGGCTGTGCGGCCATGATCCGATAGCGGCGATGCCCTGCACTCGACTGTTTTACCCAATGCTCTGCATTTGACAGCTCGACACTGCGACGCATCATATCCAGATGGAGTATAGGATTGCTCATGATGCCCTCCCTATTGACCCGTAATGGAGCGAACGACATCGTCTACGATTTTCTCGTATGCAATGAGGCCACTTCCAAGCCAGTAAGCGTTATTTGCTTCATACACCTGCCCATTCTTGACAGCAGGCATGCTCTTCCAGATCTGGCTTTCCGTCATTTCCTTCATGCGCTCGGTTCCTTGATCATAAGCGTTAATTACAAAAACATAGTCCGCATCCAGCTGAGGAAGGATCTCTAATGAGATGTTAGCCGCATTTTCGTTCTCGACAAGCTTGGACTTGCCAAGCCCTAGATCCTGATGAATAACGAACCCGCACAGATAATTTCCGCCCATCAGACTGACACCTCTAGGTGCAAAACGAATAATGGCAACCTTCTTGTCCCCAACCACCTGACTGAGCTTATCTTTCGCTTCGCTTGCTTTTTGCCTATAGTTGGCCAGGGCTTCGTCAGCCTCTGGAGCTTTCCCCAGCAGAACCCCCAGCGTTGCCAGAGACTTCTCAACATTGCCGGAGGCATTCTTAAACACATACGTCGGCGCGATTTTGGCATATTTCTCATAAGTTCCATCCGCTGCGTAAGTTTCTGTATGCAGTACGATAAGATCCGGCTCATAGGACATTAACGCTTCCGGTGAAGGCAAGCCTCCTGAAAAATCAATCAGAGGGATGCCATTCAGCTCCTCCTGCAAATAGGCATGTCCGATCTTGCCGTTAGCCCACTGTGCAACAGGCTTCACACCCAGCTTCAACAATGAATCCTCCATATTAGGTGCGAATACTTTACTCACGTCGGCCGGAATTTTAACTTCATGCCCAAGTTCATCCGTAACCGTCCGTTCCTCCCCTGCAGCTGCCACCTCATCAGGCGTCTGCGTTTCCTCTGTCGATTTGTCGCCGCCTTCTCCTGCATTAGAGACTTCAGTCGCTGCATTCTTTGTTGCCTGCTGATCACCATCCGCTGTCCCGGAATCGCCCTTGTCCCCACAGCCTGACAGCAAGCCTATGACGAGTACACAGCACACAATTGCTGATATTTTGATTCTCCAACTACCCTTTACACGGTTCACACGTTTTGCCACAATCAATCTCCTCCTGTGATAATGATTCTCAATTAAGTCGAGTATATATTATGTAGCAAAAGATTCACCATGGCTTTTATCCAGAACTCCATTTGGACTATCTCCTGTAAACAGCAGCAGCGCCTCGTCCAGCATTCTCGTAACCGCAAGCGCAGAATATTCAAACCAGGGATCGGACGAGATCATATATACACCACCTTGAGCGACGGCTCTGAGTTTGTGCCATTTGGCAGAATACTGAAGCGCAAGCCAACTGCGGCGAGAGGCGGCTTCAGGGCATACCGCAATCAGGATCCGGTCAGGATTGCACTCCAGCAGATCATCCAGCGAAATCGGCTGATTATGGTTGGCATCCAAAGCGCAGGGAGCAATCAGCTGCAAATCCTGATACAGCACTTCCCCAAGCCCCCGGTTACCATATATATAGAGGTTCGAGCCATATATCCGCAGCGCGATGACCTTCTCTTTTCCAACCACTTGCCGCATTTGCGAGCGTGCATACCGGACTCTCTGTTCATACTGCTCGATCCATAATGCCGCCTGTTCTTCTTTGCTCAAAAAAGCGGCGATCGTCCTAAGCTGATCCCTCCATCCTGCACGGGATGAAACGATCAAGGTAGGAGCAATATGCTTCAGCTTGCTGATATCGTCTGGACCAAGATGATCCATACCGATAATGGCATCAGGCTTTGCTCGAAATAACTGCTCGATATTCTCTTCGAATCGGCTATCCGGGTAGGGGGACGTAAGTTTCAGCCGGGACTTGATCTCCGAGTTGTAGGCATTGTAGTAGTATGGGGTCCACTTGGCATCAAGAGGCGCGGCCGCGGGTATGACATTCAGTGCCACCAGCTGCCCAATGATGGATGAAGAGCAGGCCGCAATCAGCTGCCTTGAATTTCTGACATATTCCGTCGGGGACATGCCCACCTTCTTCTTGAATTTACGACTGAAGTAGAATTCATCCTTATAACCAACCTTCAGCGCAATATCTCTTAGCCGATCGTCGGATTCAACCAAATGGCGCTTCGCGTGATTAATACGCACATCGGTCAAGTAATCAATGGTCGTCTGACCAAAGGTCTTCTTGAACAGATCCACAAAATATTTAGGACAAATATTAGCCATCTGCGCCAATTGGGAAATGGATAACGCTTCGTTATAATGACGATCTATATATTCCTTAATCTCAACCAGGCTGGTTTTTCCATTCCGGTCCGAATCCAACATGTAATCTTCTATTTTCAGCTCTTCTTCTGTACGCATGAGCAGCCTCCCTTGGATCAAATCGATGAACAGATGTATTCTCCATCTCGAAATAATTGATAATGATTATCATTTTCATTTATAAAAATAGCATGCCAACATTAGGGTGTCAATCCAAATTTGGAAGGATATGCATGACATTCGGTTCCGAATGGACTCTGTGAAGAGACCCATTCCACACAAAAACCCCGCCACAGGCACTTGATTCAAGTGTCTGTGGCGGGGTTCATTGTTTAGCCTATTCGATTTATGACAAGCAGTATTTTACCAGCGCTTCGTGTACGCCATCCTCGTTATTTGAAGTCGTCACCGCATTGGCAGCAGCCTTTACTTCCACAGGAGAATTATCCATCGCAATACCCATCCCGGCAAAAGTCAGCATCGTGATATCATTAAAGTAATTGCCGATGGCAAGCACCTCTTCCTGTTGATAACCTCTATTGGCTGCCAGCTGCTTCAGCGCATTTCCTTTGGATGCATCACGATGCATGAGATCGATAAAGAACTCCCCGCTTCGCAGCATGTTGAGTGGGAGGTTCCACTTGCTCCAATCCCCGTAAACCCGGTCCATATCGGCCGACTCGCCGAAAGCCGTAAGTTTCACCACCGGGCCCGACAGCTCCTCCCATGCCGGGAGGTTGCTTGGCAGCATCAAGTAGTTTTCATACATAAACCGAACAGGGCCAGCAAGCTCCTCCACTTGGTCCACATACATCTCAAATGCAGTATTCACGTCAAAATGCACGCCATGCTCACGGCAGTATTTCATGAAGGGCTCGAGCTGAAGGGGATCCATGCCGAACTGATGCACAATCTTCTGGGTCTCCACTTCGACCGTTGCCGCGCCGTTATGACTGATAACATAACCGCCAAGACCCATACTTTTCATAAAAGGAATCGAATTCAGCGGACCTCTTCCTGTGCACAGTACAATTTCTACCCCTTGTTTTGCAGCTTCCATGACGGTGTTTCTGGTTTTTTCCGTAATTTCATGATCATCGTTCAGCAGCGTTCCGTCAACATCCAGTGCCACCAACTTGTATGCCATTCTCCATCCATCCTTTTAAATATCTATTTCTCTATAATGACGCTGTTCTTCCAATCAAAGCCAGCTCTTCTTCGGTCAGCTCCCGATATGTCCCGATCTCGAGACTTTTATCCAGTCGAAGCTCACCCATGCTGACTCTTTTGAGATACACGACCTTTTTGCCGACCGCCTCGAACATCCGCTTTACCTGATGAAATTTCCCCTCATGAATCGTCAGCGAGATGCGCGACAGAATGACTCCGTCATCCCGTTCCTCATGGGAATGGATCACCAGCTCCGCTGGCATGGTAGCATACCCGTCATCCAGGGTGACCCCGGCAGCAAACAGCCGGGCATCTTCTTCCCCGACGCGGCCTTCTACAATCGCTTCATAGGTTTTGGGGATATGCTTTCGCGGTGACAGCAGTTCATGGGCCAATTTACCGTCGTTTGTCAGCAGCAGCAGTCCTTCCGTATCCTTATCCAGTCTGCCCACCGGGAACGGCTCGAAGACAAGATAATCCTTGTCCAGAAGATCCAGCACCGTTCGATCCCGAAGGTCTTCTGTTGCCGAAACGACACCCGGAGGTTTGTGCAGCATTATATACACGTATTCCCGGTATTGAATGGTCTCACCCTCAAACTCAATGATGTCCGTATAAGGATCAACATGTTTGCCGGGATCTTTCATCACCGTGCCATTAACAACAATGCTTCCTTGTTTGGCCATTTTCTTCAGCTCGGCACGTGAGCCGAAACCCAGATTAGAGAGCACCTTGTCCAATCTTTGCGTTGTTCTTCCCTTTGTACTCATACCGATGTCCACCTCCAACCTGCCGGATACTCATTCTTCAGCATGCCTGCCTGCCATTTGCCCCATCCCGCTGAGTACCCGTCTATACAGACTAACACATAACCCTTAGCTTCAGCACCCTGACGGCATACCACGCGCTCCTCAGAGATCGACAGGGTTTCGCCTTTCAAATAACGTACCGCTTCCCCGTCCTCGGAGGACAGACTCACATATCTTGCAGCCTCCTCCGGATGAAGCGCCGTCGCCAGGGGATGACCGGGCACGAACCGTTCATTCTTCAGTTGTCCCATATACCATCCAGGACGGATCACCTTCAGTTGCTTCAGCCGATCTTCCGGCAGCGAAGATATATACACGTGGTTTCCATACAACACAGGGTATCCTGACAGACTTCCATGCAGCTGCTCGCGGATAAAGTCATAAAACGGATCGATTGAGATGTAATCCGCCTGACGATCCCCACTGCCCCGGCGTGATGTCTGCTGACGAGCAGCACTTTTACCGCTTTTACTGTTTTTCCCGGATTGCCCCATCTTTTCTTCCCGGAGTGACAGTTTCCCTTTGCGCTCGCGCGGTTTATCAGTTCGGGAGGAGACGGCAAGCGTCCCGTCGTTCGAATGGTCCTGCAGCATCAAGGCAGCCCGTTTCGATTCGTCATCCCCTGAAGTCAGCTCGCCCTCCCGCTGAAGCACAGCCATAAAATGCCCTTCACCCTTCACCTTATGCGGCCACAACCTGGCCGTTCCGGTCAGCTGTATCAGTACGTCGTCCCCCACGTGCCCTTGTCCTGTCAGCCACTTGGTTTCACCCGGGGAGAAATAGTCCGAATGCTCCACTGGGACTAAGCGAAAATCCTGATGGTTGTTCAGAAACTCCGCAATCATCCCCTCATTCTCCTCCGGTGAGAAGGTGCAGGTGGAATACACGAGCCGACCTCCAGGCGTAAGCATTTTTGCAGCCGACGTCAAGATTTCCCGCTGCATCTCTGCAAATTTAAGGGGAGACGATTCTTCCCAATACTTCAGCATGGATTCGTCTTTACGGAACATTCCTTCGCCGGAGCAGGGAGCATCAATTAATATTTTCGTGAAAAATCGGGGGAAAGCCCCGGCAATCCGCTCCGGGTCCTCATTAAGAACGACGGCGTTCCGGACGCCGTACATTTCCAGGTTTTTGGCCAGCGCCTTCGTCCGGTCGGGATGAAGATCATTGCTGACCAGTACTCCCTCCCCCTTCAGCTTGGCCGCAATTTGCGTGGATTTGCCGCCAGGGGCTGCGCACAGATCCAGCACGATATCCCCAGGGGCAACGCCCAGCAATTCAACCGGCGCCATGGCGCTGGGCTCCTGTATATAATAAAGCCCTGCATGATAGTAAGGGTGCCGTCCCGGGCGTTCCCCATCCCGAATATAAAAACCGGTAGAACACCAGGGAATGGGCTCCAGCTCAAAGGGCGATACCTTCAGGAATTCCTCTCTGCTGATCTTCAGCGTATTGACCCGAATGCCTGCATACGGAAGCTGTTCATACGACTTCATAAAATTGTCATAGTTTTCGCCAAGCAGCGATTTCATCTTCGCCAGAAACGGCGAAGGCAGACGTAATGCCATACTAAGTACCTACCTGTTCTGTATCGTATCGGTTTAAATGATATTTTCGCATTACCGAAGCGGACTTTCGCATGTTCCGCTCCGACTTTTAATATTGTATAATAAACTACATTAAAAAGGACAAGTCCTTGTTATTATTAATCATTAGGGGGTGGATCCATGAACCGCAAAAAAAAGAATAAATACACCGCGTTATACGCCTTTGGCGGAGTCTTCATTGTATTGGTCGCTGCACTCTTTTTCCTGAACGGTCAAGGAGAAGCAAGCGAATTGTATGGCGGTAAGAAGGTCTCCAGCCTGAACCCAGCCACGCAGGAACTCCTTAATGATCCGAACTACCAGCAAATTATTTTGCCGGATCAGCTGAAGAGCAAGGTAGACAACAAAGAGAACTTTTTCGTATACTTCTTTGCTTCCGACTGTCCGCACTGCCGGGCGACAACCCCGGAATTGATGCCTTTAGCAGATGATGCCGGCATTACGATGCACCAGTATAACCTCCGTGAGTACCAGGAAGGCTGGAGGGAATACAACATTGAGTTCACCCCAACGCTTGTCTACTATGAGAACGGTGTGGAGAAAGAACGCATGATTGGCGGATTGAAGCCGGAAGGCTCCAGTGAAGGCTACTCGGTGGATGACTTCAAACAATTCCTTGATAAATACAAGGGGAGCGTGACGCCATGAACCGCACTCGCGCTATACTCTTTACCTTCGTCATTTCAGGCATGCTGCTTACCGCTTGCGGCGGCAAAGAATCCGCTGTGGGGCATCAGCACGGCGCCGATTCTGAACGATACGAGACAACTGCGAGCCTGACGGTCATGCCGGAATTCCTGTCGAGTTATACCGACAATACGCAAGCAACCTATGCCACGGTCGCCGAATTAGAGGACATCATCAAGGATATCAAATGTTATTGCGGCTGTATGGATGAGGAAACCGGCTATCACGATTCCCTCCACCGCTGCTTCATCGCCGAGAGCAAGGACGGCGAAGTCAAATGGACGGACCATGGCGCCCAATGCGGCATCTGTCTGACCGAGCTGCAGGATGCCAAGCGGCTTCATGATGAAGGAAAATCCGTCGAGGAGATCAAAGAGTTCATCGATAACAAATACAAAGGCACCGAATCCTGATCGCTGCATTTCCGCATAAAAGAGCTGCCCGGAGTAGATCACTCTACAGACGGGCAGCTCTTTTTTTCACCTTGTTTCCCCTTGGCACTTCCCATTCAATGGGAATGTGACCGTTCCGGCTTTCGCCGCTGCGGAATGTTGGGTTTTATATTCTCCGAAGCCATCTCAACCGCCTGCCTAAGCTCAGTATCCCCAATTTCTATGGTCAGATCCCTATAGGGAAAAGGATGAGCGTCATAGGATGACAGCTGCTTGGCATAACGGCGCACCTCACTCACCAGCTTCCCAAGGGAGATTCCCAGTTCATCCTCAGGATACACCTCAAGCCAGGATACGGCGCTGGTGAACATCTTGTACGCTCCTCTTACATTGTTGTTCCGAAAATGAAAGAGCCCCACAGCCACTTGCAGCAGTCCCTTATATCTTGGATCGCGGTCCTGCTCAAGCCACAGCTCCTCAAGCACCTCATGACATTCGAAATAATCCTGATCGCGGTTGAAATATACCAGGTAAGCTACGTATAACGGTTCATAACTCATGTTCGTTTACTTTCTTCTTCGCTTCGGAGAGCAGCTCTTTGACCTCGTCGAGCAGTACCTTCATCGCATCCATGTCGTGATTTTGCCAAATCACGTTAAACCGGCTCTGAAATGCAATCGCCTCATTAACCAGATGAAAGAAATACAGCTTGTGAATCGCATTCAGCACCTGCGTCGTAATATTCGAGTCATCCTCGAACTTGCGCTGTGCCTCCAAAATATCCTCGCGGATGCTCGACATCTCCGTATCCAGCGTGTTGGCTGCTTCTCCGGCCTTCTTCAGCCGTGCCCGGATATCATCCGGAAGGCTTTCCCGGTACTTGTAGCTGAGCGAATGCTCAATCGTCGCCCAGAAGTTCATGGCCAATGTGCGGACCTGGATTTCGGCAAGAACTTTCTTTTGTCCCAGGGCAGTTTGCACCGGGTACTCGATAATCATATGAAAGCTACGATAGCCGCTTTCTTTGAAGTTGGTAATATAATCTTTCTCAAATAATACGGTCAAGTCCTTCCGTACCCGGATGTATTCGGCAACCCGCCGGATATCCTCCACGAACTGACACATGATTCGAATGCCTGCGATATCCTCAATCCCGGTTTCCAACTCGTCCATCGGCACATTGAGGCGCTTCGCCTTGTCCAGTATGCTCGAGATCCGTTTGACCCGACCCGTTACGAATTCGATAGGTGCGTATTCCTCCCGCTTCTTCAGCTCGGAGCGCATCGTCTTGAATTTGACCTTCAATTCCTCAACGGTCTGCTCATACGGAAGCAAAAATGTCCCCCAGTCTCTAACGTCCATCGCCTTGCCTCCTGTCTTTAACCCCTTTACCGATGATTAGCCCCGACGGCTTCGGAAATATGGTTGAATCCATCCCGTGCAAGCAGATCCCGAAGACCGGAATGCAGCTTGCGGTTCACCTCAGGCCCTTCATAGATAAGTGCTGTATAAATCTCCACCAGGCTTGCGCCTGCGCGTATTTTGTCATATGCATCTCTCGCCGTAAAAATCCCGCCAGACCCGATAATCGGAAGCGAACCGCCCGTCTGCTTATAAATGCGGGATACAATCTCTGTAGAGCGCTCACGCAGCGGCTTCCCGCTAAGGCCGCCGGTTTCCTTGGCATGACCGTGAGTCAGACCCTCCCGGGAAAGCGTTGTATTTGTTGCGATAATACCCGAAACGCCGCTTGTGCTAATCGTATCCACCATGAACTCCAGTTCGGCATCACTTACATCCGGCGCAATCTTCACCAGAACGGCCTTATCGCCTCCATGGATTTGGGCTTGCCGTGACATTTCGTTCTTAACGGCTTCCAGCAAAGATGCCAATTCGCTTCCATGCTGAAGGCTGCGCAAGTCCGGCGTATTGGGTGAGCTGATATTGACAACAAAAAAGTCACCATACGGAAATAAAGCTTGGATGCAAGCTTCGTAATCACCGTTGGCTTTCTCGTTCGGAGTCGCTTTGTTCTTCCCGATATTCACGGCAACCGGAATACGGCGTTCCTTGAGTGCTGACAGCCTCTTTGCCATCGCCTCTGCACCTTCGTTGTTGAAGCCCATCCGATTGATGAGCGCCTCATCCGGAGGAAGCCGGAACAATCGCGGCTGTTCATTGCCCGGTTGTCCCTTCGGGGTCACCGTGCCTACTTCCATAAATCCGAAGCCGATGGAGGAGAATCCTTTGACGGCCTGTGCATTTTTATCCAACCCGGCGGCAAGTCCGACCGGTGTCGGGAAATGAAGCCCGAACAGGTCCACAGCCAAATCCGGTGTTTCGCTAACACCGTACATCCCCCGCATGACAGCGTCTGCGCCGACCACGCCGGAGGCACGTCCAAGCCCGCCAACGACAAGGTGGTGAGCCTTTTCGGGATCCAGTTTAAAAAATATAGGTTTGCCTATGTTGCGGTACAGCACATCCACTCTTCCTCTCATCCAGTTATTTCTCTATCCTTCAGTTTATCCGTTTCTGTCTCAAAAAGAAAGTTCTTCAGCATAAACCAGGCTATCGACTAATGAGGAAGTGATATGGTAATTTTAGGACAAACCTTATACAATAATAGAAGGTTGTATAAATATTTTCGCGATTATAAGAGAAAGAGGGGAAAGACCATGTCAGCCAAACGTAAACCTCCAACTTTGCAGCAGAAAAAAGAAGAGGTTAATAAGAAGGCCCTCGTATGGATCGGCTCCGGCATCGCTCTTCTTATTATCCTGATTATCGTTCTGATTGTTATTGCCCAGCCTTAATCCAGCCAGTGGTACACCTTGCCGGGGTTAGTCTGACCCTGGGAATGCTTGAGCTTAAAGCGCTCTTTCGGCGTCCACAGTTCTTCAGGAAGGACCCCTTCCTGGATTTTCACGGCTGTCCCCATCGGAATCATGTCAAACAGCTCTTCCACATCTTGCTTGAGCATTCGAATACACCCCTCGGATTCATTCGCTCCAATGCTGTCCACATCTTCAGTGCCGTGTATAGCGTATAACGTATCGGAAAGCTGCATTCCCCGCGTTCCATAGGGACCCTTCGTGGTCCCGTTCGGATTCACAACCTTATCACTGATATGAAAATCGCCCAGCGGCGTCTTCGCTCCGCCTAGCCCGACAGCATAATTACGCAGCAGGACAGAGCCGCTTACAACGGCAAGACGATGATGCTTGCGATCAATGATAACCTGAAGCGGCTGCTCAAAAAAAGGATCGCCTTTCGGTGAAGTTCCCCAGTACCCCGGCTCTTCTGTCATGTGCCCTTGTTGATTCCCTTGTCCGCCTGCTCCCTGCGACTGCTGCTTCATCAGAGCCCCGAACATGTCCTCCATCGCCTTGGAGCGTCCCGACAGCCAATTGTCAGGATACGGTTGTGTCAGATCATTCAAGCTCTTCGGCAGCTGGTCATGCCTGGCCTTATACCTGTTGGCCGCCTCCTGCAGAACCGCCGTTTCGACCTGCAAGTTCGCCCATCGTTCCGCCCCCCGCTTAAGCGCCGAGCTGCTCGCGGGTTCACAATTACATTCTCCTGCTGCTCCTTCATAAGGCTGAATGGCGATAGCCCCTTGATCATTGCGGTGCAATCCGTATAATCGCTCCATATCCTTGCTCCATAGCAGCCATTTGCCCGAGCGCTTCATTCCAAGCGCAACAGACCAGGCAGGCAGCTGCCGAGGCTGCTGGAGGAGTGAGGGCAGCATGCTGGAGGAATTATTCGCCTGACCGGATGCAACGGCTATGTATAGGGGTTCGTTACGGGAATGATTCTTCCCTTTATTGGCGGAAGAAGCTGAAACCGGCTCATCCGGCGGGAATCTGCCTTCTGCAACTTCCGCTGAAGAATAGCCTGGCGCCTGGGCTGGCGGAATGAATACCAATAGCAATAACACCAGCGCTGCAAGCAAACGCCGGATGCGTTTCCGTTTGAGGTCCTTATCCCTTTCCATCTCCAATAAACGCTGCTCATAATTTTTCCATATATCAGACGGAACCTGACTGAGCTCAAAGGCTTCGTAGACTCCCTCCGCCTTATTGTAGCAATAGTTGGCCTTCCCCTGTTCACCGGCTTGCTCATATTCCTTGCCCAGCAAATACCAGGCCATTTTATTATCAGGATGCGTCTCCACATACCTTTTGAGGTACAGCGAATTGTTCATTCGAGAGCCTCCTATATGACATTTTTACCTCTATTATCCTGTATATCGGTATAATGACACCAAATATGTATGAATGCCTATATACGAAAAAACGCCCCCTGCCGTTGAGGAGCAGAGGACGTCGGTATAAGTTCAATTAAGATGGAATATCAGGGATCGAGCGGTGTTCTTATTCTGCTTCAAACGGCTCGTCTGCAATCCGAATTGAATCCGTCGGGCAGCCGTCGCAAGCATCCAGCATATCGTCATGCATATCTTCCGGAATTTCGGTTACCCCGCGGTTGTTGTCTCCGTTGAAAATAACTTCTGCCAGGCCTTCGTCGTCGTAATCATAAATATCGGGTGCCGTTGCGCCGCATGCGCCGCAAGCGATGCAGGTATCTTTATCTACCCAAGTAAACTTCGCCATAGTCTCTCTTCCTCCTGTATATCTATAAACATCTCTATAAGACATAGTATAATATGACGGGTCACCCGTCACCATCTACATATATTAATACAATTTTTTTAGGAATACAAATATATTTCCTAAGATTTTCCGACAAAAATCGGCTCTGCACCTAAGGAAATCAACAACTTTAACTAGTTGTCAAATGATTTGCGATCTGCCTCCTCGGAGGAGGGTCGCTCGGTCTTTTTGTTACCCTGCTCAAGATCCCTTACAAAATCCATCTGCAAGGAAGTCCCTCGCCGTTTATGATTGCGGATGAGTGACGATGGATCATCGCCAAGCATTCCCGCGGTAAGCACCGCACTCTCGCCGAATTTATTGCGCAGTTCGTCCATGACCCGGGTCAGCGACTCCTTCTTCGGCTGTTTCTCATAATCGAACAAGTCCAGCTGAATCGCAGATTCCTCCTTGGCGATCAGCTGCTGCAGCGTTACGCCGAGAAGACGGAGCGGCTTGTCCTGCTTCCAGTGCCGATCATACAGCTTACACGCCTCGCGGTAGATATCCTCCGTCGTTTCCGTCGGGATAGCGAGATGTCTGGATCTGGTAATGGTCTTCATATCCGGTGTACGGAGCGTGATCTGTATACCGCTGGTCATCAGCCCCTGCCTGCGAAGCCGGCGTGCCACCTGATCGCTCAGATTGAGCAGCACCCTTCTCGCCTCATCTGCCGAGGTAACGTCCTGCGGGAGCGTGGTCGTATGCCCGATCGATTTGCTCTGCTCCCGTTCTGCGACCACCGGCGCATGGTCTATGCCGCTGGCCGCGCGTTTCATCCACGATCCCATGACACCGAACGTGGCGGTTAGCAGGCTTTCTTCAGCAGCGGCGAGCTGGCCGATGGTCTGAATATTCAGCTTCCGCAGCTTCTCAGCGGTCTTGCTGCCGATGCCGAACAATTCCGCACATGGCTTGTTCCACAGCACCTGCGGCACATCCCGAATCCGCAGGACGGACAGCCCGTTAGGCTTTTTCATATCCGAGGCCATCTTGGCAAGCAGTTTGTTGGGAGCAATGCCGACGGAGCATGGCAGTGACAGCTCCTCGCGAATGCGTTCCTGGATTTCCCGGGCGATATCCAGCGGCGTGCCGAACTGCTTCGAGCCCGTAATATCCAGATAACATTCATCAATCGAAGTCGCTTCCAATAACGGGGTATACGCATAAGCTATATTCATAAACGCATTGGAATACTTGCGGTAGAGATGAAAATCAGGCTGGATAATCATCAAGTCAGGGTGGATCCGCAGGGCCTGTCTCACATTCATTCCGGTGCGTATGCCGAGTGACCGTGCGGCGTAGGAGCATGTCACAATGACGCCTTTTCGCAGCTCGATGCTGCCTGCAACAGCCGTAGGCTTGCCCCGATAGATCTCCGGCTCCTCCGCCTCATGCACGGAACAGTAAAAAGCATTCATATCCACATGA
Organism: Paenibacillus sp. Cedars; assembly: GCF_003184205.1. Taxonomy (NCBI): domain Bacteria; kingdom Bacillati; phylum Bacillota; class Bacilli; order Caryophanales; family Paenibacillaceae; genus Paenibacillus; species Paenibacillus sp. Cedars. The sequence goes on along the minus strand of NZ_CP020866.1, from coordinate 1,377,263 downwards.
AGAATAACGCGGCCGCTGGCCGGATAATAATGGTCGATATGTCCCACGGACGGATTCCTTCTTTCTTTCGGTTCGGTTCTACTTAACTCTGATGACTGCCCTCAGCTTGAAACTCATTTTGAATAATTCTCACATTTTCCTTGTGACACTCCGCCGTAAATTCGGAGACAAATCCGTGCTCCTCCTGCAGCTGATCAAGGGCCATATCATCGCCATCAACCACAGCCTGACGCAGCCGCTCCAGATAGCTCCGGGCGATCTCCACTCTTCGATCCATCTCCGATTGGCTTGTCGTATGCTGGCCATGCCCCGGGATGAGCAGAGTTACCGGATGCTCTTTCAGTATCCTTGCAGCTTGGCGAATCGTCTCCTCATAGTCCCATGCACTGTGGTAGATAAACGGGAGCTCAAAATCGGATAAATAGTCACCGGATGCAAATACGCATACGCCCACGGAGTCAATCACGGTGAACAGACCGTCAGCCGTATGTCCCGGCGCTTTATAGAACGTAAGTGTCGTGGAACCTAGTGCGAGCTGCTGTCCATCTTCCTCGATAACGACATCAAGCACAGGGAATTCTATGGGATAGTTGCGAGTAATATAATAGGAAGCATCAAAATCACGAATTAATTTCAGTTTACGCTCTTTGTCCGGGTGATCTCGGAGTCCGGCACTTCCAATCGTCTTGGCATCCGGAAAAGCTTTATATCCAATTATATGGTCATAGTCTCCATGCGTGAAGATGAGATAACAATCCCTGCCTCCCCGAACCCCGTTAACATGTTCACGGATTTCATCGATTTCGTGCGGCAGCCAGTTCGGATCGATGATAATGATGCTCTCATCAAGCTGGATGACCGTTGAAGTGGTCTGAAATAACGCACTTTGAAAAACCGTCACCTGATCATCAGAATATTGAATCATGGCAAGAACTCCATTCCATTATATTTGGTTTAGACATCGGAGTGTCTATGTTATATTTCATCAGGAATCAAAGAATACGGTACCAATGCCTTCAGCATAACGCTCACGCCTGACGATGGTCAACAATGGAGACGCTTTGTGAAAAGTTTTTTACTCTGTTACTTTCCCGCAAAGAAATGCTATAATACAAAATTATAAACAATGCGGTCCAATCCCGGACACCCAAAGGAGGACATCATGTCTAAGTCCATTTCCATCTTTGATACGACACTTCGCGACGGAACCCAAGGCGAAGGAATCAGCTTGTCAGCGGACGACAAGGTCAAAATCGCCAAGAAACTCGATGCACTTGGTGTTCATTATATTGAAGGCGGTATCCCGGGAAGCAACAGCAAGGACATCGAATTTTTCAAAAGAGTCCAGGATCTCGGCCTGACTTCAAAAGTAACCGCTTTTGGCAGCACCCGCCGCAAAGGTTCCATTGCTGATCAGGATGCCAATCTGCTTCGAATACTGGAATCCGGAGTCTCAGCGGCTACCCTGGTCGGGAAGTCTTGGGATTTCCACGTTCACACCGCACTTCAGACGACACTTGAAGAGAATCTGGCCATGATCTATGACTCCATCGCCTTCCTTAAACAGAGAGGCCTGGAAGTGATTTTTGATGCCGAGCACTTTTTTGACGGCTTTAAGAACAATCCGGAATATGCCGTTGCCGTCTTGTCCAAGGCACGGGATGCAGGTGCTGACTGGCTCGTTATGTGCGACACAAACGGAGGGAGTCTGCCGCATGAAATCTCGGACATCGTCACTTCTTTAACCGGGCAGCTCCCTGGCGCTCCACTCGGCATTCATACACACAATGATTGCGAGCTTGCCGTTGCCAATACCCTGAGCGCTGTACAGGCTGGTGTCCAGCATGTCCAAGGCACCATGAATGGATACGGAGAGCGATGCGGCAATGCAAATCTGTGCTCCATCATTCCGAATCTCCAGCTGAAGCTGGGTTATGATTGCATCGGGGACGATAAACTCCGCACCCTGACAAATACCGCACGTTATATCAGCGAAATCGCCAACGTGAATATGCCGGTTAATCAGCCGTATGTTGGCAACGCTGCCTTTGCCCATAAGGGAGGCATCCATGTCTCTGCGATTCTGCGCGATTCCAGAACGTACGAGCATATCGAGCCGGAGAAAGTCGGAAACAAGCAGCGTGTGCTGGTGTCTGAGCTGGCAGGACAGAGCAATATCGTATCCAAAGCGCAGGACATGGGTCTGGCCTTTGATCCGGCCAGCGAGCAATCCAAGCATATTATTGGCAAGATCAAGGAGCTTGAGCACGAAGGGTATCAATTCGAAGGCGCGGATGCTTCGCTGGAGCTGCTTCTTCGGGAAGCAAACGGAGAGCTTCAGGAGCTGTTCACGTTTGAATCCTTCAAAATGCTGGTGGAGAAGTCAGCCGGGCAGCCGGTCGTTTCCGAAGCCTTCGTCAAAGTCAACGTGGCCGGCGAGAGCATCTATACCGCAGCGGAAGGCAACGGTCCTGTCAACGCGCTCGATAATGCACTGCGTAAAGCACTGGTCCAATACTTCCCGACACTCAAGGAAATGCATCTAGCTGATTATAAGGTCCGTGTGCTGGATGACAAGGACGCAACCGCTGCTAAAGTAAGGGTTCTGATCGAATCCAAGAACTTCGAGAATGCCTGGAACACGGTTGGCGTATCCAGCAACGTCATTGAGGCGAGCTGGGAAGCGCTTGTGGATAGTATGCGCTATGCGCTGCTAGGCCAGATTTCACCGGAGCAGACACATGAATCCGCCGTAAGGCAAGGCTTGATTAATCATTGATTTCTGAAATATAAATAAAAGCGCGTATCCGCTATGAACATAGGGAACGCGCTTTTTGATGTCTTACCTCCATCTGACGATTACTTCACCAGCTTGGCAACCTTCTTGTGAAGATCCTCGGGAGCAGGAGCGCCAAGAATAATTTCTTGGATCACGCCATTTCGATCGATAAGGACATTGGTCGGGAACACTTGCCCTTTATACAAATTCTCGAACACCTCTCCTTTCGGATCAAGCAGGATCGGATATCGAAGTTTAAAATCCTTGACGAATTGACGAGCTTTCTTCTCATTGTCGTACTTGGACACGTTCACGCCATAGATTTCAAGCTCATCTGCATATTTCTCTGCCAGCTTGTCAAGCTCTGGAGCTTCCTGCTTGCAAGGTTCGCACCAGGATGCCCAGAAGTTGATGATCATGGCTTTATCGCGCGCTCCGCCGCCGGCATAAGACTTGTCGTCCATCCCCTTCAGGGTAAATGCAGGAGCCAGAAGCCCTGCCCGGGCCCCGGTCTCTGTCGGGAGCGGTTTTTCCTGCATGAATACAGCTTGAATTTGATCACCGGCTTGATTATAGATAACCGCACCTGCTGCGACGATGAGCAGAGCGATAATGATCAGGTTACGTTTCATAGGCATAGGTTCCTTTGCTTATCTTAGTTATAGTCCCTATTGTACCCTGAAACCCTAATCTTTCAAACACACCACGACCTGAATTTTGTCTGGAGGAAAAAAGATGACACCATGCGACGCGCCCCTGGAGCAGCTCCTGCTGCACGCAGAGGTTATTGAACATATAACGGAGCATATGTACGGTTGCCTGCCGCAGGAAGCTTGTGGGGTCCTTATCGGGCATTCACGGGCGGCAAGCCGGACGTTGACCGTTACACAATTTATTCCCGTGAAAAATACAGCGGAGTCTCCGCTGCATTCATTTCATCTGGATCCGGTTCATTGGACCCGTCTGGCTTTAACCGAAAAAGGACTCGTCGGCTTGTTTCACAGCCACCCGCACACTTCGCCCGAGCCATCCCGAGAGGATATGCTTCAGCTTCCATCCTTCGGTGGATTGCTTCAGGTGTATGCCATCGCAAGACCGACAGTTTCAGTTGCCTCTGGCAACCATTCCCTGCAGCTTCATACTTACAAGATCACCAGAGGAAAAACACACATGGAATCCCCTGCCCCTTGTAAAGTAAACACATTGGCACAGCACAATGCGGAGTCGTACGCCCTTGCCCCGATTCCTTTTGATATCCATGAAGGATAACGGGCTCCCCGCTGTTATGCCTCGCTTAAATAAACGTACATATCTCCCAGTGTAGTTGCATCCCCGCGCGCCTGAATCTCTTTTATATAGTCCGCCCACAGCCTGGCGGTCATGCGCGCGTCCGAGAGTGCGTGATGTCTGCCCTCCACCGGAATGCTGCAGTTTCGCAGCAGTTCATCCAGGCTGTAATCCGTCTGTTCCGGATATAGCCTCTGCGCCAGCATCATCGTATCGAGCAGCCTGTGGGTCAAGCGAACCTTTGAAGTTTTCCACAGAGCTGCATTCAGAAATCCCCGATCATGCGCAGCTGCATGGGCGACCAGAACCCTGCCCCCTACAAAAGCCATGAAATCATGCAGTCCCTCCATTAAAGGCGGGGCTGCATCAACCATATGCTGCGTGATGCCTGTCAGCTCGGTTATAAATGGAGGGACAGGGGAACCACTGTTCACGATCATATGAAAGGACTCCTGCTCGATAACCTGTTCCCCGATGACCCGGACTGCACCGAATGATAAAATCTCGTCGCCATGCTGGTGATTGAACCCTGTTGTCTCCAGATCGAATACAACAACCTCAAGCTCGTCCAGTGGAGTTCCAAGGACCTCCGGTCTCCGGTTATCCTTCATCTGGGACCGGATGAAGGCGAGCTGCTGCGCTGTCTGTGCCCCGCGCATGGAGGCGATTGCGGAATTAATGTTACCTGAGCGCAGCGATCTCCAGAAGCCGCCGTTTGATTGTACCGGTTCCGTCATGTGTTCCTCCTTTCCGCAAAACGGTGCTCGCGCTGCAATGACCGGTGTATCCGCCTGACAACACCAAGTGTATCGCGAAGCTCATACTGCATGGTTTTGCTCTTAAGCTGCTCCTGCGGGATATAACCGCTGCTTGTGATCAGTCCATTCTCGATCCGATACGGTGTGTCGTTTCTTAAACGAAGCGCCGTCAGGAAGGCACGCTGGACACTCTCCAGAAGCAGGTTGCCTCCTTCCAGCAGCATGACCCTCTCCATTCGCTTCAGCGTGGAGGTTTCGATGATGCCTCGCTGTAATGCCATCGTTCGAATGCTGTTTACAAGAGGGATATACACGCCATACTTCACATCAAAATCTCCGGCATGCTCACCAAACCGTTCCGTGACAATCCTTCCCATCACATTAAGCGTTGCTTTGTGCTTGACAGTGTTCCGAAGCACGGCATTGCCGATGTCCGGATGCTGTTCAACGGAACTGCGGAAATGCTCCGTCCAGGCTTCCGTAAGCTCGCCAGCACCCGAGATGTGACGCAGGTCCGCAGCGATGATGAAATTGCGAATCGGCTCCCACTGCTGGTCGCTGCACCAATCACTAATCTGATTCTTCCAATCCTCTAGGCGTTTACTCCACAACGGTTCGGAACACATCACCTTTCCCGAACATTTAGGGTAGCCTGTATACTCCAACAGATCCGATAGACGAAGTCCAAATTCCCGAAAAAATGGAAGGTCTTCCTCGCCCAGCTCATCGCCAAGGATCAGACCGTTATCCTGATCGCTCCACAACGTAGCTTCCTGCCTTCCGCTGCTGCCAAAAGCAACAAACGCATAACGTGCAGGAGGCCGGCCGTAGCCAGCCTCCCACATGTCCTGCTCACAGATAGCCGCGGCACGCTGCCCAATCATATCGTGCATCCGATTCACAGAAGCGATCCATTCTCTAAGCTCCATGTCACTACGCTTCTCAAGGAGATGATTCTGACAAGCGATCCGTTCATCTCGTAATTGCTGGGCTGATACTGCTTTCTGAATTTCCGAGAATACCGGAAACAGATTTACGGATTTCAGAGGTTTCATGCCGCGGCCTCCTTATTACATGCTTCATAAGCAATTCATGGTTAGGACTTATAATGACGCATCGCTTCCAGGAGTTGTTTTGCTTCCGGAACGAAACTCGGGAGATTTGCCTTCCGATTCCACCAGGAGTTTCATTTGCTCCGGATATCCATAAGTACCATGCTCACTAATATCTAGACCCATCAATTCTTCTTCTTCCGTTACACGGATACCCATCGTAACTTTCATGATGTACAGAATAATGAATGAAATCACAAGAACGAATGCAAACGTACCGATCAGACCCAGAAGCTGAACCCCAAGCTGTCCGAAGCCGCCGCCGTAGAACAGCCCTGCCTTACCTACACCCGTAATTTCAACAAGTCTTGGTGCTGCGAACAAGCCGGTGGACACTGCGCCCCACATACCCGCAATACCATGTACGGAAAATGCATATACCGGATCATCAATGCCTTTGCGATCAAACCACTGAGCGGTAAAGAAAGTAATCGTACCCGCAACCGCACCGATAACAACGGCCGCCCACGGCTCTACGAATGCGCAAGCGCCTGTAATCGCAACAAATGCAGCAAGGATACCGTTCAGCATGCTAGGAATGTCTGCTTTGCCAAGAACCGCCCACGAGATCAGCAGCGCTGCAAGTGCACCTGCCGCAGCGGCGATGTTTGTATTCAATGCCACGAAACCGAAGAATCCGTCCGTAAGTGCGGAGATGGTGCTGCCTGGGTTAAATCCGAACCAGCCGATCCAGATGATGAATACGCCGAGAACAGATAGGACCTGGTTGTGGCCCGGGATGCTGTTAGGCTTCCCGTCTTTATTATATTTGCCCAGACGAGGTTTCAGAAGAATGGTAGCCACCAAAGCTGCCGTAGCACCAGTCAAGTGAACAACGGTCGATCCGGCAAAGTCCTGCATGCCCAGAGCCCCAAGCCATCCACCGCCCCATACCCAGTGAGCAACAATCGGGTAAATCACGATGGTGAACAGTAAGCCGAACACGATATAAACGCTCAGTTTTGCACGTTCAGCCATACCGCCGCAAGCGATAGCCAGGGATACGGCCGCAAAGGATAAGTGGAACAAGAACATTATCGTGGTAGGCACATCATAAGCCGATAATGAATCGAATGAACCCGATGCATTGTCACCACTTAAGAAGAAACCTTCAAATCCGAAAAAACTGTTCCCGTTACCGAATGCAAGACCAAATCCTAGCGCCCAGAATGCTACGATCGAAATACCGAAAGTCAGGAATGTTTTACCTGCAACGTGCCCCGCATTTTTCATACGAACCGATCCGGCCTCCAGCAGAGCAAATCCTGCTTGCATGAAGAATACGAGCAAAGCTGCCAAGAATACGAACACGGAATTCAAACCAGCCGTTAATTCAACGTTTGTGGCTCCCCCATCAGCGGCGAACGCGCTCGCCGGGAATGCGAGTAGTGCGATTACTCCCGCCATTAAACCTAGCCATCTTTTTTTCATGTTTTACACTCCCCTTTGTGTTAACTAATATAACATATCCTTGAATTCATATTGTCATTATAGGGGGACGCTTGAAAATTCGCAACGGTTTTTTTCAAAAAAAAGTCCAAAATACGTCTTTTATGTAATGTAATATAACATTAAGCGCATACAGTGCAAATGACCTTACATCATATGTAGTTAAAAAAAGGCTTAACTGCAAGGTTTTTTCGTCACAACTATGACGTTTGACTGTATGGTTCCTGATCATGTATCATATTTCTATTAAAATGAAAATATAAATGCATTCATTAATGTCCAATTCAATGAAGGCTTGTGAGGTGATGATTATGGGGATCATGAGCGGAAACCTTTTCCGGATAGGCGAACTGGCCAAGGCTGCCGGAATCAGCGAAAGAACCATTGACTACTATACTAAGCTGGGTTTGATCTCCCCTGAAAAACGGACGTTAAAAAACTACCGGTTGTACAGTTCTGAAACCTTAAGCACTCTCGAACGTATTAATCAGTTAAAGCAAGAGAAATATACTCTCGATGAGATTAAGGAAAGACTGGATCGGTGGAAATCAGTTGCCGATGATTCCGAAATGACGGAAAAGCTGACCAAGCTCGAAATACAGATGAAACAGCTGGAACGGGATGTTAAGGAACTCAATCCACTCCTGAGCGAACTAAAGCCCAGTCAAGCCAAGGAGGTACTTGCTAATATTCTTCCCAAAGGAGCTGCTTGTATCGAGTCACTTCAAATTTTGCTGAATCAGTTCACTTCGATGTAACAATGCCGCGCCAAATTACAACTTAGTATGGGGGTATGATAAATGTATTCTGACTGGATGTTTATTCTCATTATAATCGCGTTTATTTTCTCACTATGGGCTCAATTCCGTGTTAAAGGCACATTTAATAAGTGGGCCAAGGTTGAGAACAGCACAGGCATGACCGGCTACGATGCAGCCCGGCGTATGCTGGATGCCAACGGTCTTCACGATGTTCCCATTGAACCGGTGCCAGGCGCGCTGTCTGACCACTACGATCCGACCAAGCGTGTTGTCCGTCTGTCAGAGCCTGTATATTACGAGCGTTCCATCTCAGCTGTCTCTGTTGCTTGTCATGAGGTCGGCCATGCCATCCAGCATGCCGAGCATTATCCGATGCTCGTTGCCCGTCACAAGATGTTCCCGGTCGTTAACATTGCATCCGGTATCGCGCCGTTTCTCTTGATTGCCGGTTTCCTGTTCCAGGCCATGAACCTTGTCGGTCTCGGCATCATCTTCTTCTCTTGTGCCGTTGCCTTCCAGCTTGTCACCCTGCCGGTCGAGTTTAACGCGAGCAACCGTGCTCGCCAGCTCATGGTACAGGAAGGTTACATTGCCAATGACGAAGAACGTGGAGTTGCTAAGGTATTGAACGCTGCTGCATTGACTTATGTCGCTGCTGCATTGATCTCCTTGCTGGAGCTGATTCGTTATATTATGATCTTTACAAGCAACCGCGATTAACATAACATCGGTATAAGAACTAACAAAGAGGGCTTTCCTCTCACCATTGATCGGTGGAGAGGAAAGCCCTCTTTTTATATTTGATGATGTTTTTCTCGTAATTTAATGAAGCCAACCTAGGGAGCTGAAGCGGTGTCCGCTTTCCCTTCCTTTTTTGGTGACGGGTCAATACCAAAGTATTGAAGCAAGAACGCGCGGAAAGCCTGAGCAACCGGCGGGAGCTTCTCATCGGCACGGTGAATCAGACCGATCGAACGCGTTACCTTCGGCTCGGAAATCCGAACGCGAGCCGGTTGGAGCGGGTTCGTCTGGAAGAGCGCCATTTCAGGAAGCAGACTGACCCCCATGCCGGCAGCAACCAGTCCGCGAATCGTATCCGTCTCCTCGCCTTCAAAGGCAATCTTCGGCGTAAATCCAGCTTCCAGGCATGCGTGCCACACAATCGGACGCAGGGAATATCCTTTGCTGAACAGCACAAAGCGCTCCTCTTTCAATTGTTCCAGCTTAATGGACTGCTCTCCGGCAAGCGGATGATTCGGCGGCAGGATCGCAAACAGCTCCTCTGTCAGCACGATATCCCCATCCACTTGATCATGTCGATCCGGAAAAGGGGATACAAAGGCCAAATCCACCTCGGCCCCGACCACGTCCCGGATCAATGTCGGGAACATCCCCTGTTTGAAGCGGAACTTCACGTTCGGATATTTCTTGCGGAACTCAGCCACAATGGACGGAATCAGATGAATGCCCAGGCTGTGAGGGAAACCGATGCGAATCTCTCCCTGCTCCGGATCCAGAAATTCATGTATCTCGACGACCGCGCGGTCCAAATCCTTCATGATGCTCTCCACCCGTTTGCAAAAAAGCTGACCTACCGGAGTTAACTGCAGATTCCGGCCTTTTTGCATGAACAAATTAACACCAAGCTCTTCTTCCAGCTGATGAATTTGACGGCTGACGGCTGACTGAGCCACATGAAGCTCTTCTGCCGCTTGGGTAACGTGTTCCTTTTGCGCAACCTTTACAAAGTATTGCAACTGTCGTAATTCCACGCCTTTTATCGCTCCATTCTTATTCCCTAGAAGACTTGAAGACTTTATCCAAATCATCCAATTCTATTATAACAGACCCTCTAAGGTCCGATTATGTCCGACGTTTAAATAATCGAATCATGAGGCCGTAGAGGAAAAATCCGCCTACCAATCCGCCGACATGGGCTACAAGACTGACCCCAGGGGTGAACGAGAACAGAATCCCCAGAATAAGCAGGGTATACAGCGTCTTGCGGGACGACTCATCAATGACATGCCGCTGGAACAGGGCGATGTACAGATAAGCGCCATAAGCTCCGTAGATGGCTCCTGATGCGCCTACAAGGAATGTGTAGTGTTCCATGCGCTCATAATAAGCCAATCCGATTACATTACCGAGAACACCGCTGAGCAGATACAGAATAGCAAACTTCCAGCTCCCCATGATTCTCTCCAGCGGAGGAACAAATACCAGCAGTGCAAAGCTGTTGAACAATAGATGATCAAAGCCGTTATGCAAGAACATCGCCGTGACATATCTCCATGCCTGATCTACGAATTCCGGCAAATCCGACAAAGCGCCGTATTTCAGCAGCGTAACCGGATTTCTGGATCCTCCGTCAAACGCTGTAATCACAAACATTACAAGGTTGATCACAAGCAGCAGCGATGTCACAGGATAATAACGCAAATAACTCTTCCAGTTTTCATAACGTACGAAAATCATAGCATCCTCCTCATCCTAACCAGGCCAAGGGCGCCCTTAGTGGACATTCCCTTTTTAAAAAGATTATAATGTACCATGAACCTGATCACCAAACTTTGATATCCAAGGAGGAGATTTTTCATGGCTCAAGAACGTTCAGGAGCTGCCACTTTTAAAGGCAATCCTATTACACTCATCGGACCAGAGCTCAAGGCTGGTGACAACGCTCCAGATTTTACAGTGAGCAAAAACCTGCTGGAAGACGCATCTCTTAAAGATTTTGCAGGTAAAATCAAGCTGATCAGTGTAGTCCCTTCCCTCGACACCGGGGTATGCGACGCGCAGACACGCCGTTTCAATGAAGAAGCCGCTGGACTGGGCGATGACGTTGTTGTTCTTACCGTCAGTGCCGACCTTCCGTTTGCCCAAGCCCGTTGGTGCGGAGCAGCAGGTGTTGACCGTGTCGTCACGCTGTCCGATTATAAATCTCGCTCTTTTGGCGAAGCATATGGCGTGCTCATCAAGGAATTCCAACTCGACATGCGTTCGATCTTCGTAGTGGATGCCAACGATAAAATCGCCTATGTAGAATACCTTGGCGAAATGACAGAGCACCCGAATTACGAGGCTGCCGTAGAAGCGGTTAAATCTCTTAGATAACACCGCCAAAGGCTACATACACTGTACACTTTTAAAAAGCGGGAGAGCAGCTCTCCCGCTTTTTTCTTATTCTACTAAGCATCCACTTTATACTTGCTCAGTTTTTTGTCAAGTACGGCGTACAGGTTCAAGATGACCCGGTAATTCGCCCCCAGATCCCCAAGGGAACCGCGAGACGCCGAATACATATCAACTGCACTGCGAACCGGACTGATGCCGAGCACGGATACGGTAATGTCCAGTGTACGTCCGAATGAGGTTCTTTTCTCGAGTGTGATTTCTCCAACGGACTTAACCTCATGCAGAACTTTGTAGCCCGGAATTTTTTTCAGTGTCGAGGAAACCTCTTCAAAACACTTTTCTTTTGAAAGATTGTAATAACGCGTCTTCAGCTTGGGATCTTTAGCACGGTCGCTTGTGCCGTCATAGCTGCGCACGATACCAATTAAAACTCGTTTTAATGACAAAGACCGTTCCTCCTTTATAAATGACCGTTCCTTTCCATACTCTAGTTTAACATTGTTTATGCTTTCAGCAAACCTTTATATACAGCAAAAAGGCACCTCTTTCACTTCGAATTCGAAATAGAAGAGATGCCTATTCATTGGTTTAACGAAACCCGCCTATGCCGTCCGGTAAACATTGTCTTCGAACCTGCATTAGCAGGTGGGTGACCGCAGAATCGCTTATGAATTCCCCTTGTCATATAGACAGGGCATTCCAGCCACGATTACGTATTGATCTCCCTAGACATCGTCATTGGTTCAAAACAACGGAAAACCGAAACGAACATCGCAGGATGTAGTCTTATTATAGGAGGTTTTGCCGGAAAAGTAAACCTCTCGTTATTTAAGGCTTCGACCCGTTCTCTTCCTTTTTGACGGAATCCATGCTTTCCAGAAGCGCCTGTTCCGTTTCCGACTCCTCCTCGGCCTTCTTCATCTTCTCCTGCTGTTCCTGCATCTTCGTAAAGGTCGCATAGAAGTTGAAGAATGCAAACAATGCCATCAGGCAGAACAGGAAGAACACGAAGAGCACCGGCATCTGTGTACCGATATACACCAAGACAGCGCTTCCGATCAACGTCGAAAATACACGAAACGGACGAATCAAGGTCAACAGCACTGCGTTTTTCAGCAATTGCAGGGTCTTCATCTCATAATGAACCGTCATGGAAAAGAAATTGAACAAGGAGACAAACAACACAATAAGCAGCACCAGCATGACAATGCCGACAAGCTGGAAGCCATCGAGCTGCGTCATATAAACCGTGTAATCCACATACATAATCACGAACAGCAGCGTATAAAATATGCCGCCGATCATGCTCTGTTTGTAGTTTTCCTTATAACCCCTGAAGAATGTTTTGAATACGGATACATCCGAATTACCCATAACCCATTTGCGTACAACGTTGAATAAAGCTGCTGTAGCCGGGAACAACACAAACGGTGACAAGATTCCCAGCATCCAGTTCGACAACAGCTGCTCATTATGCGCATCCGGTGTCTGAACGGCCATCAGGAATTTGGTTAGTACGATAAACAGGAAAGGCGATGTACAAATAACCCACAAGATGTTAGAAAAAGCAATACGGGTAATCCACTCGGTGAGCTTATATAAGCCACCCATGGCTCCTTTCATTTCCAAATCCGTTTCCTCCTCACTCAAATCATGCATGTATCTATTAATATACCTTATTTTGCACATGCATTGCCAGAGCCTAATTTGAAGAGCGTTAGGTGTATATCCAATCCAATGCCGCTGTTTCTCCATAGGATATCACGTAATCCATTTAACAAGATTCAATTTTTAAAATTAAGAGGAGGGATTATGTATGTCTTGTGAAGGTGTAGGCGGTTATGGCTACGGAAATAATGTTGGTATTGTCCTGGTTCTGTTCATTCTGCTTGTAATTATTCTGAGCACATTCTATATCTAATGTCTCCCGAATGATGTAATGAATCAGATCCGCTGTTATGCGTAAAACTGCGCGGTTAAAAAGAAGGTACACCCTTGGTGGTGTACCTTCTTTAACCATGAAAAAAAGACGAAGCACAGCTCCATCTTAGACGGGGAGCTGCTTCGTCTTGAATTCAGTTATTTCGGTCAAAAGAATTAACCGTCAGAACCCATTATTCGTCTCCGCTCCGGTTAGGACGACGCTCGCCGCCACCGCTGTAAGAGCGCGGCTTACGGTCACCGCTGTTGTTGCGGTCACGGTTGTAACCACCACCGTCGCGATTGCCGCCATAGCTGCTGCCGCCATCACGGTTATATCCGCCTTTGGAGTAGCCGCCACGGTTACCGCTGCTGCCGCTGCCGCTACTGCCGCTGCCACCTTCACGGCGATATCCGCCGCCACCGCTGTTGTTGCGGCCACCATAGCCACCGCTTGGTTTGCGGCCACTGCGGATATCCGGCTTCCGGCGCTTCGCACGAATCGGATCTTCTGGTGTCAGATGAATATCTGATGCTTCCTTCTTGTCGCCAGTCAGGATTTTCATCGCTGCTGCCAGCAATTGTACGGAGTCATACTGCTCCAGCAATTGAATAGCCAGACCTTTGTATTCCGTCAATTCGCCTTGCTCGATGATCTCAAGCACACGCTCCGCGATGATGCGCTGTTTGCCTTCAATCGCTTCAGCAATCGTTGGCAAAGGCTTACGAGGGATACGATGACGTGTAACGCGCTCGATGAAATAGAGGTGATCCATCTCACGAGGAGTTACGAAAGACCATGCCGTACCTTCTTTACCCGCACGGCCTGTACGACCGATACGGTGTACATAGCTCTCCGGATCTTGAGGCAAGTCAAAGTTCACAACGTGGGTAACGCCCGATACGTCGAGACCACGTGCTGCCACATCTGTTGCCACCAGGACATCGATGCTTCCATCGCGGAATTTACGCATAACGGTATCACGTTGATGCTGGGACAGGTCGCCATGAAGGCCGTCTGCGGAATATCCGCGTTTTTGCAGAGCTTCTGCCAGCTCGTCTACGCGGCGCTTGGTACGTCCGAATACAATCGCAAGCTCAGGAGACTCCATATCCAGAAGTCGGCTCAACGCTTCGAATTTTTGACGCTCAGGAACTTCGATATATGCTTGATCAATCAGAGGTGCACTTACGTGCTTAGGAATAACGGATACATGCTCAGGATCTTTCAGGAACTGGGAAGCGAGCTTCTGAATGTTAGCCGGCATAGTTGCGGAGAACAGCAAGGTTTGACGTTCTTCAGGAACAAGCTTAAGGATCGACTGAATGTCTTCCATGAAGCCCATGTCCAGCATTTCATCCGCTTCATCCAGTACAACGGTTTGTACATCGTCAAGTCGGATTGTTTTTCTGTTGATGTGGTCAAGTAATCGACCCGGTGTACCGATAATAATTTGAGGCTTCTTTTTCAAAGCACGGATCTGGCGCCCGATATCTTGTCCGCCGTAAATAGCCAAGGAACGAATTCCTTTGAAGCGGGACAACTTGCCAATTTCTTCTGCAACCTGAATGGCAAGCTCACGGGTAGGCGTCATGATGAGAGAGACGATACGCTCTTCTTCCTTAGCGATTTTGTGGATAAGAGGTAGGCCGAATGCTGCTGTCTTACCTGTACCAGTTTGTGCTTGTCCAATCATATCTCTTCCGGTAAGAGCAATCGGAATCGATTGGGATTGAATCGGTGTGGCTTCCTCAAAGCCAAGCTCAGTAATTGCTTGCAGCACGCGCGGCTCCAAGCCAAAATCTGCGAAATTTTTCAATAGGTTCATACTCCTTCTATCTGTGGACATCCACTTTCTTATCTGTATTCTTAAGTAGTGGTAACGTTTATAGGCTTTCCCGGCCAGCAGGATTTTCTGCACGAGGTGAACCGGTATATTTCTCTTATCACCAGTGTATGGACTGGTTAATGTATAATCATCCTGATAAGCTTGCAAAGTTATCAATGTAACGGACTACTCAAGAATATCCAATACATTATATCACAAAACAATTCTGGAATACCAGCAAGCTTAAAGAAGTCATAATAACCGGGAGGTGATTCCTATGTTGAAGCGTCTATGGACCTATTTCTCGATTGTATTCGGCGGCATTATTATTGCGAGCGGATTCAACCTGTTCCTGATTCCCCATCATTTACTAAGCGGGGGTGTTTCCGGTCTCGCCTTAATTATCGGCTATTTTACGCCGCTTAATATCAGTATCATGTATTTTGTGCTCAATATTCCCATTCTCCTTACGGGTTGGTTCAAGCTGGGAAAACGATTCGTCGGGCTCAGTATACTGTCAGTTGTTGTCACAACCCTGTTCCTCGAGATCATCCCGGTTAAGGTGGTTGCCACCGAAATGCTGCTGTCCTCCGTATTCGGTGGAGTGCTTGTCGGCTTCGGTACCGGCCTTTCCTTTCGGGTTGGCGGATCGACAGGTGGCTTTGATATCATCGGCTCCCTTGTGACCAAATATCGGGACTTTCCTGTTGGCAGCGTGCTTGTCACTTTGAACGCTATCGTCATCATGGCAGTTGCTTATCTCGAAAACGACTGGAATCTGGCACTCGCCTCCATGGCATCCATCTATGTTGCCGGAAAAATGGTGGATATGCTCCATGTCAGCCATATCAAGGTTACCGTGTTCATTGTGACAAACCAGACGGAAGCCCTGCTTGAGAAGCTGCTCAAACGCCCCCGCGGTATTACCAAGATCAAAACCCAGGGAGCCTTCAGTCATAAAGAGAAGGATATGCTTATGACCGTCACCACACGATATGAGCTCGCCGAGCTGAAGCAAATTATTACAGAAACGGACCCGCATGCTTTTGTTAATATCGTGGAAACCACAGCCGTAATGGGACAATTCCGCAAAAACTAAATATTTGCCGCGTGTGAGGGTACGGCAAATTTGTGGTATAATATTTGTGCGCGGTTCCTACAATAATTCATGAGATCTGTTTCCCGGGCATCTCTCCTGGCCCAATTTTAATTGTTTTTCCGTTTTACTGAAGACGTCCTACCTAACCAACTTGGAAGGAAAGGGTGATTTTTATGGAAATGGAAACGGTAAAATTGTCACAAATCGTCATGAAGTGGTTCCCGGAAATGATACCGTTCTTTAGACAGAACGAACTGAACTCCATGATCGTTTTGCGGGACGGGCTGAGTATTCTGGAGCAGGAGGACGCTCTTGAAATCATTCAGTTCAGCATTTGCGAGCATCAGAACCAAACTCCGCTGCATTAATTTTAAGCAATACGTGAAAATTGCACGACGAATGCCGTTCTTCTCCGGGGATATATCGACCGGTGAATAACGGCATTTTTTATCCGCAACTCTCGCGTCGTTACTATAACGGTTACTCCCCCATGTTCACATGTTGTTCACGGTCTTCTACAGCAAAAGTCCCTTTTATCGTTTAAAACGCCCTTCAACCGTTTAATGTAGACAAGGTATGCTTACCGCCGCTTCTAAGTTTATTGTCGATTGTAACAAACCTGTTCTTTTTGAAGGCATACGTTCCTTTATAATCATGATGTGAATGTACACAAGGGAGAGAGTAATTATGAATATCATCTTGGCTTTATTCATCTTGGCGTCAGCGGGCTTCGGCGGTTCCAGTCCACAGGACAGCACGCTTACCGCCAAACTTCAGGCATCATTAAATACCGCCATGATTCAAGGCATGCATCAAAACAATCAAACTCAAGGCCAGAGCGGCCTCAAGCCAAACACCACCGAGATCGACCCGCAGGTTGATGCGCCTAAAGTCAAAGGCATTTATGTAACAGCTTATAGCGCAGGCGGCTCCAGAATGAATCAGCTTGTCGATCTGATGGACAAGACCGAACTCAATGCCATGGTCATCGACATCAAGGATGATGAGGGATACATAACGTACAAGACCGATAATCCGAAACTGAAGGAGCTCGGTAAATCCCAGCCTTTTATCAAAGACATCAACCAATTGATGAAGCGTCTGGAGAAACACGATATTTATCCTATTGCCCGGGTCGTTGTGTTCAAGGATACCATTCTCGCCAAGAAAAACCCGGAGCTCTCCTTCCGTAAAGGAGATGGCAGCGTATGGACCAATGGCGGCGGCGACAGCTTCGTCAACCCGTACAGCAAAGAGGTCTGGGATTACAACATCGAAATTGCCAAAGAAGCAGCAAAACTCGGATTCAAGGAAATCCAGTTTGATTATGTTCGTTTTCCAGAGGGCTTCGAGAAACGCGCCGATTCCCTCAAATATACCAAGACGGATCAATCCCGCGTAGACGTGGTATCCGACTTCGTGCAGTATACCCGTGAACAACTGGCACCGCTTGGCATCCGCGTATCCGTAGATATTTTCGGATATGCAGCTTCGGTCCCGGCCGCAGAAGGCATTGGCCAGGACTTTGTCAAGATTTCCAAAAACGTGGATATCATCAGTCCGATGGTGTACCCGAGCCATTACACGGCAGGCTGGTTCGGCTCCCCCGTTCCGGATAAAGCTCCTTACCAGACCATTAAAGGCTCCATGGAGGATACCCACAAAAAGCTTGACGAGTTGGGAGAGAAGAAACCGATCATCAGACCTTGGATTCAGGACTTTACCGCCAGCTGGCTCGGAAGCGGAAATTATGCCAAGTACGGTAAAAAAGAAATTGAGGAGCAGATTCGTGCCCTCAAGGATACGAATGTCGATGAATATTTGCTCTGGAATGCTTCCAACCGGTACACCGAAGGTGTTACACATAAATAAATTCATCGATCATCAGAACAAAGGGTCAGCCATCCAACGGCTGGCCCTTTGTTCATTATCGTATCTTTGAAGGCCGCATTCCTCTTGACAGCAGGTGCTATGATGGTGGTTGGGACCTTACAAGATCCCTGAGAACTCTTGTTGATACTTCCCGTTCAACCGCTGGTTGAGTTCTTTCTCACCGCTCAATGAACAGGTTATTGTACACATCATAGGATCCACCTAGAATTATGAGAGCAATATCATAAAATCACCTTGAAAAAAGAAGGGCAAAATCACACATGCAGCCGACAACAACAACCTGGGAAAAACTGAAGCAATTCGCGATCATTCTGATTCCCATCCTGGTTACACAACTTTCTTTATCTGCCATTACTTTTTTTGACACCAATATGTCAGGAAAGTTCAGTTCAGTCGATTTGGCAGGCGTAGCGATAGCTACAAGCATCTGGATTCCAGTTCAGACCGGCCTTAGCGGTATCTTAATGGGGATTACCCCCATCGTTTCGCAGCTCGTTGGCGGACGCCAGGAAAACAAGGTCGCTTACCAGGTCAATCAGGCACTCTGGCTGTCCATTTTACTCGCCATTGTCGTACTCGCTATCGGGTATGCCGCAGTACCCGGCATACTCGGTGCGATGAGCCTGGAGCCTGAGGTGCGGCGTATCGCCTCGCAGTTCCTCGCCGCCATATCGTTAGGCATCATCCCGCTGTTCGCTTATACGGTGCTCCGCAGCTTTATCGATGCGCTGGGGCAAACCAGGATTTCCATGGTGATCACGCTGATCTCCCTTCCCGTGAATGTGGGCTTGAATGCCCTGCTCATTTATGGCTTGTGGGGCTTCCCAAGAATGGGAGGTGTAGGTGCTGGTCTTGCTTCTGCTATTACGTATTGGACGGTCTTGGTGATCGCGATCATTACGATTCACAGACAACACCCGTTCTCTTCGTTTGCTGTCTTCAGGCAGCTGCGGGGAGTTTCCTTGAGCGCCTGGAAAGGTTTGCTGAAGATTGGCGTCCCCATCGGCTTCTCCATCTTTCTCGAGACCGCCGTGTTTGCAGCGGTAACACTGCTTATGAGCAACTTTGATACGGCGACCATTGCCGCCCATCAAGCAGCCCTGAATTTTGCTACGACACTGTATATGCTGCCGTTAAGCATATGTATGAGCCTGACCATTCTTGTTGGTTATGAAGCCGGCTCGAGACGAATGAAGGACGCCTGGAAGTACGCGAAGCTCGGGATAAGTACAGCCGTTGTCCTCTCGCTGATTACGGCTGTCATTCTGTTTGTAGCCGGTCACCAGGTTGCCGGACTGTACTCTAATGAACCTGCCGTTGTAGCGTTGATCCAGCACTTTCTGCTGTTCGCGATTTTCTTCCAGATCTCGGATGCCATCGCCACACCGACCCAAGGCGCGCTGCGGGGTTACAAAGACGTCAACGTGGCCTTCATGCTCGCTTTCCTGTCATTTTGGGTAATCGGCTTGCCTGTCGGATATGTGCTCGCCAATTACACCGATTGGCAGGCCTTCGGTTATTGGATCGGTTTAATAACGGGGCTTGCCGTCGGTGCAGTCCTGATGCTCCTCCGCCTGGTCAAGGTGCAGGGAAAGTTTGCACGCCAGGCAGCCTCTTCTTCGACCGTATCCGCACCATCATAAAAAAACCGTCTCCATGCAGAAATCATTCTGCCATTGGAGACGGTTTTTTTTATGGGTTGCTCCGTTATACGCCGGACCCTGCTTATTGAGACAAACGCAGTGCCAAATCGTACAAGTCGCGGTCAAATTCCTTCTTTGTGTTAACGACCTTGTCAATATCCGTGAGAACCAGTTCACCCTTGATGATGCCGCATCCTTTATCGGACTCCCCATTAATCAGACTGCGAACCGCAAAATCGCCAAGGCGGCTTGCGAGGTTGCGGTCAAAAGGTGTTGGAGCTCCCCCGCGCTGGATATGACCGAGCACCGTTACACGCGCATCGATTGATGCGTGGCACTCTTTAAGGTCGCATACGATATCCTCGCCGCGTCCAACGCCCTCAGCTACGATGATAATACTGTGGCGTTTGCCTTTTGCAAAATTCTCACGCAAACGGGTAGCCACTTCATCCAGGTTGTACTCCACTTCCGGCACCAGAATCGTCTCTGCACCCGAAGCAAGGCCGGCATGAAGAGCAATGTCGCCGCAGTGGCGCCCCATAACCTCTACAACAGACGAACGGGCATGGGAGGACATGGTGTCGCGCAATTTATTTACAGCGTCCACAACGACGCTTACAGCCGTATCAAAGCCGATGGTGTAATCGGTGAAGGAAATATCGTTATCAATCGTTCCGGGAAGACCCATCGTTTTGATCCCAAGCTTGCTGAGCTTGTTCGCCCCATGGTAAGAACCGTCTCCTCCGATAACGACCAGACCGTCAATGCCGTGCTGATTCAGAATGTCGGCACCCTTCTGCTGCCCTTCGGGTGTCTTAAACTCTTCACAGCGCGCTGAGCGCAGGATGGTACCGCCACGCTGAATAATGTCTCCGACACTGCGCAGGTCCATTTGTGTAATGTCGTTTTCCAGCAGCCCCTGGTATCCGCGCTGAATCCCGTATACCTCCAGACCATAATACAGACCGCTGCGTACAACCGCTCGCAGCGCCGCGTTCATCCCTTGGGAATCGCCACCACTTGTAAGAACTGCAATCTTTTTAACCTCTGCCATGTTTCTTATTCCTCCTTCAATGTCACTCATGCTTATGCTTGCGAATCCATCGGCTGTTGACGTAGAAAAAGATCCGGGTCATCGGACTCTTCTTCATCAAACGTTTGGATACGTTGCGAACCAAGTGCTGCTCGCTGACTTTTGGATCGGATAAATATAACGCCAGTAACCCCTCAATGATCATACGATGAAAAGGGGTCGAGGGAATTGTTCTGACATCCTTCCGGGCCCACTCCACAATGGCAGCTATACGGTTCAGCATCGTATCGGCATCTTCGTAATAATTACAAAAATTCAGATCGCCACCCAGCCTGTCTTCGTCTTGATCAATAAGATAATCCAGCATAATGTGGAGACTGCATACATTCGGAAAATAAGACGCATGAATGGACGAAGCATCCTCGTCATCCAAAAACGGATCAGTTGCAGCCAAGAATAGCATGAACACGCCCAAGGTCGATCCCGTTGCAGCCGCGAACTCATTCCACCGCAGATGCGGTGAACGGTGGGCATGCCGGGACCACCACTCCAATAATGCCATTTCTCTCTTATCCGGATGGATGTGCTTATACACCTGAAGATCGGTGTACAGCCCAGCCAAATCCCTTATGTAGGGCTTTGCCGCTTCATATCCTGATAATTCGCCGATGCAATTCCGGCATTTCTGCACAAGACGAAGAAGATACCCTCCGTCCTCCCTCTCGGTCCGAAGAGCGTAATAATCAACAGGTTCCGTATCAGGTGTAACGGCATCCAGCATCGACTGATGGAGCTGTCTGAAGTCCGCTGGGTCCAGCGAAGTACTGCGGTCACATAAATTATCGAGATAATCGCTAATTGTTTGGTAAGCTACAATCAATGGAATGAGAATATGCCTCTCCGGCAGATTGGCTGCGGCATAAACTGCACCGCCCTGGCAGTGAAATTTTTTGGTATCTAAACTGGCCAGTGCCTGCTTTCGTAGCTCCTCATCCGGAATTTGCTCAGCCTCCCGGCGCCACTTCTCCAACTCGATCCGCACTTCCGGAAGTATAAATTTGTACACCCGGCTCATCAGCCCAACCGGACTGCGCGGAACTTTACGGCTTAGCTCTTGATTATTCAATGAACTCTGCCTCCACATGGTTGTCTTTTTATACCTATCCAAATCAAACCTATTATAATATGATCGTTCATTTTGCACAAATAACACATATCATTGACGCCTGTATGTCGTTTATTGTCAATCCAACTATCTCCATTTCGTGGTATGTTATATACTAATCGGAGCTAAATAACAGACCACTTACCTCGTGAATGCCGCTATACAAGCCGGGTTCATTAGAGATCGGAGATCCCATCATGCAACTTCCCGCTTCGTCCAGACCGGATCAGAACTGGCTGCGCGCCTTTATGTTTACGATATTTGGTACAACAGCCCTTGTCATATCTTATTTTCCGTTATATTACAAAGAGATCGGCTTCAGCAGCGCGCAAATCGGTTATTTGTATGCGGTCGGTCCGCTTATATCCATGTTCTCCAATATGATATGGAGCTACACAAGCGACAAGTACCGGACCATCAAGCGCATCATGAACATTCTGATTATCGGACAGCTTGTGACGATGCTCGTCTTGTGGCAGGTTTCCAGTTTTGGCGTTGTGCTGATCACGATCAGCCTGTTTTATTTTTTCTACTATCCGGTTTATCCCTTGGCGGATACCATGGCCATCCAAACGGCTCAGCGATACGGCCGCAGCTTTACGGTCATCAGGGTATTCGGCTCTCTCGGGTATGCCTTCTTCGCGCTGGCGATTGGCTATGCTGTCGGAGCTGCCGGCGCTTCAGCGACACTGGCTATCGGCATCGGGATCGGTGTGTTTACGCTGCTCTGTTCCTTTCTTCTCCGCGACGGAGTTGCAACCAAATCCGAGCCGGTGGAGCTGTCCGCCCTCCTCAAAATTCTGCGCTCCAAAGAGATATTGTGGTTCTTCGGCTGCTCGTTCTGCCTTGCCATCGCACACCGCATGAATGAAGCATTTCTTACCCTCACCTTATCCGGATTGGGTGCCGGCGAGGGTCTCATCGGCTGGTCCTTAATGATTTCGGCTGCAAGTGAAATCCCCATTTTCTTTCTGCTCAGCAAATATGGTGACAAGATGAAGGAGCTGCCGCTCCTTGGCTTTGCAAGCTTGATGTTTGCACTCCGATTTCTGCTCATGTCGCTGGCATCCGACCCGCTGTCCGTACTTGCAGTTCAGTCGCTTCACAGCATTACCTTTGGCGTGTTCTATGTAACCGCCGTCCGTTATATTACAAGGATCATTCCCTGGCAGTACCGGGCGACAGGCATGGCGCTCTTCATCATCTTCTGGTCGAGCGCCTCGGGACTTCTCAGCGGAGCCTTCGGCGGATTGCTGTTTGAAGCTGCGGGAAGACCGGCCTTTTACCTGCTTGCCGCCTTTCTAGCCTTCGTGGCCTTTGTCGGGTTTCTCTACCGGCACCTTTTTGCCAAACCGGAGGATATGAATATCAGTGGAATAAGCGCATAATGCAGCGCAGATTCCTTTGCGCCTTAACCTCAAAAAGAGCAAGTCCGGACTCCATGGCGATTGGCAATCCGGGCTTCCCCTTTTTTTCACAAGTATGGGCTTGTCCCATTACAATACAAAAAAGCACAGTTCTCGGGGGAGAACTGCACTTCATGCCTTGGTAATTCTATAAGATCTCCGTATCAGGAGTTAGCTTACAGTTTTGTTACGTTGGCTGCTTGAGGACCACGGTTACCTTCAGTAATGTCGAATTCAACCGCTTGACCTTCTTCCAAACTCTTGAAGCCTTCTTCTTGAATTGCGGAGAAGTGTACGAATACATCCTCGCCACCTTCAACGGAAATGAAGCCGTAACCTTTTTCTGCATTGAACCATTTAACTGTACCTTTCAAATGAACAACCTCCTAAAAATACCGCCATCTATGGCGAATATCCATATTATATCCCATGTTTTATGACAATGCAATCCGTCAAATCACCCTGCAATGCTTTTTTGGGCCGCTATTTTAATGTAAAGATTATTTGCTTTTAAGACCGCGAGTGCGTTATCATTTACCCAAAAGCCTAAGTAGCAAACGGAGACTGAATATGATCAAAAAACATGAAATATACAAAAAAGACAAATGGAACATGATGACGGTTGAAGTACAGGGCCGATACATCGTTCTCCGAGAAATTTCTGACCAATGGGGTGAGGAGACACATACGTTTATGAGCCGGCCAGCTTTGATGCACTGGGCTCAAAACCGCTTCCCCAAGGATGATTTTGAAGGCCGGGAAGATGAATGGCGACAAATGATGGCTGCCTTTAAGCAGGTGTAACATGGATTATACGAATATTGTCATCTTCATTATTCTTGCCTTCAGTTTGGGTGCCATTATGATCATGAACCGGGATCGGATTCCAACAAAACTGAGAAGAGGGATGGCCGTGACTGCGGTCGCCTTCATCCTGTTTGCCTTTTACCTTATTGTATACAGTTTCTTTAATCTGGGTTCCTCGTAAATTTTATTAGGATGAAAGTAGCGGGTATGCGGCATACTATCGCTCGGATAGCTTAATCCGAGGAGGTTATGCCATGAGAGGCGCCAAGGTGATGTGCATTACACTTGCTATCAGCCTGATCGCTGTTTCTACTGCCCGCTCCCAAGCCTTATCTGAAGGAACCCGGACTCCAAATAATACACATCATTCAAGGAGGATCTCTATGGAACAATTGTTGAAACGCGCGGATGTCCCTAAAGAGCATCAATGGAAACTCGAGGATATGTTCGCCGACCAGAAAGCATGGGATGCAAGCTTTGCGGAATTGAAGAATCTTCTTAAACGCACAGACGAGTATCAAGGCAAATTAAACAACGCGGCATCCATCAAAGAATGCTTCGAGCTCGAAGACGAAATTTCTTATCATGCCGAGCGTCTATACGTGTATGCTCACATGCATCATGATGAAGATACAGCAAACCCTACATATCAATCGCTATCCGCCAAAGCCAAAAAACTGAATGTCGAAGCTGGAGAAGCACTCTCCTTCATCACGCCTGAGATACTATCCCTGTCTGAAGCGGAGCTGGACAAATTGATCGAGGACCCTGCCCTCAAGGAATTCAAGTTCACGCTGACGGAGATGAAACGGGAGAAAGCACATGTTCTCTCCAAGACGGAAGAAGCGCTGCTGGCTCAAGTCGGCAACCTCTCCTCTGCACCGCAAACGATTTTTGGCATGCTCAACAATGCGGACATGAAATTCCCGAAAATCAAGAACGAAGAAGGCAAGGAAGTTGAACTCACACACGGCAACTATATTCAATTCCTGGAAAGCCCGAACCGCGAAGTGCGCGAGCGTGCTTTCAAAGCGGTTTACGACACCTATGGCAAGCAGAAAAACACCCTTGCTGCTACGCTGAATGCCAACGTAAACAAAAATATTTTCTATTCTCGAGTCCGCAAATACCCTTCTGTACTGGAAATGGCCCTGTATGGCGATAACATCCAGAAAGAAGTTTACACAAACCTGATCGACACCATTCATGAGAGTCTGCCGCTCCTGCACCGCTACATGGAGCTCCGTAAGAAGCTGATGGGCGTGGATGAGCTTCACATGTACGATTTGTTCGCTCCCCTCGTGGAAGAGTACAAATGGGACATCACTTACGAAGAAGCAAAACAAATGACCAAGGAAGGCCTTGCGCCGCTTGGCGAGGATTACCTGAGCAGCCTGCAAGCAGGTTATGACAACGGCTGGATCGATGTATACGAGAACGAGAACAAACGAACCGGCGCATACAGCTGGGGTGCATACGGTACCCATCCTTACGTATTATTGAATCATAAAGACAACCTGAACAGCATGTTTACCCTGGCTCATGAGATGGGGCATGCCCTTCACTCCTACTATTCAGACAACGCCCTGAAATATCGGGATGCACAGTACACCATCTTCCTGGCTGAAGTAGCATCAACCACCAACGAAGCCCTGCTGATGGATTACCTGCTGAAAAACGCCAAGGATCCCAAACAAAAAATGTACCTGCTGACTTACTATGCCGATCAGTTCCGTACAACGGTCTTCCGTCAAACGATGTTTGCCGAGTTCGAGAAAATCGTTCATGAGCGCGCTGAGAGCGGCGAATCCCTGACACCTCAGGATCTTTCCGACATCTACTATGAATTGAACGTGAAATATCACGGCAAAGGGATGCAAGTGGATAAAGAAATCGGAATGGAATGGGCACGGATTCCTCATTTCTACAACAGCTTCTATGTGTACAAATACGCAACCGGCTTCTCGGCTGCAACCAGCTTCTCGAAGCAGATTCTGGAGGAAGGCCAGCCTGCGGTGGACCGCTATCTCGGATTCCTGAAGAGCGGCGGCAGCGACTACTCCATTAACATCCTCAAGAAGGCTGGCGTGGATATGTCGTCTCCGGAGCCTATCCGCGAGGCCATGAGTGTGTTCGAAGACATCATCAGCCAAATGGAGCAGTTGACAAAATAATCAACGCTTGAGCGAGATGCATCATTCTCAATTGACCAGTGGAATAAAATCCCTTGCCCTTTACAGGCAAGGGATTTTATACTGTTTGAGGAAGGAGGTGTTCCCTATGAAAATTCAATGGTCACTAATCGCAGCTTTATTGTTTGCCCTTATTACAGCCGTATTTGCCGTGATCAATGTCAATCCCGTTGCAGTAAACCTGTTGTTCGGTACTGTCAACGTACCGCTGATTCTGCTCATTATCGGATGCTCTCTGATCGGGGTACTGATTGTCGGTACATTCGGCATTTACCGTCAATATCAAATGCAGAAGGAAATCCGTTCGTTAGCGGAACAACTTATACATATCCGTGAAGTAACGGGATACACTCCTGAAATGCAAGCTGCGGACGAGGAAATGAAAAAAGATCCGAAGGACACTCCTGCTGAACCCTGATGTCCCCGGATGATGAATCAATATGAATGAAAGAAACAAGGAGGCCTGACATCTAATGTCTGCTATACAACCGAATGAAACATACGTATTGGACCTGCTTAAGACATTGCTCGATACACCGAGTCCTACCGGCTATACCCACACCATTATGAAGCAGATTGAACAGGAAGCCGCTTCCCTTGATGTTCCTCTTACATGGAACGAAAAAGGCGGCGCCATCCTGTCCATCGCTGGACAAGACAGCAGCCGTACGATCGGGCTGAGCGCTCACGTCGACACCCTTGGCGCGATGGTTCGTGCCGTGAAATCGGAAGGTACGCTCCGGCTTACCTCCGTTGGCGGATACATGATGAACAGCATTGAGAATGAATACTGCATCATCCATACACGCAGCGGCAAGACATATACCGGAACCATCCTCTCCACCCACCCTTCGGTTCACGTATACAGTGACGCCCGTGATTTAAAGCGCCAGGAAGCCAATATGGAGGTTCGGATCGACGAATTAGTTGAATCAGCCGATGATGTAAAAAAACTCGGCATCGGCGTTGGAGACTTCGTCTCCTTTGATGCCCGTGCGGTCATTACTCCCAGCGGTTACATCAAATCACGTCATCTGGATGACAAAGCCAGCGTCGCTGCACTCTTCGGCTTGCTCGAAAGCATGAAGCGCGATAACTGGAAGCCCAAATATAATGTAAAACTCCTTATCTCCAACTACGAAGAGGTTGGACACGGCGCAGCCTACATTCCTGCCGACATCAATGAAATGATTGCGGTGGATATGGGCTGTATCGGCGATGATTTAAGCTGCAAGGAAACCGACGTGTCCATCTGTGCCAAGGACTCGTCCGGCCCTTATGACTACGACATGACCAGTCGTTTGATTGAACTGGCCGAGAGCGAAGGCATTGCATATGCCGTTGATATTTATCCTCATTACGGCTCCGATGCTTCGGCGGCGCTCTCCGCAGGCAGCAACATCAAAGCTGCGTTGATCGGTCCCGGCGTCCATGCATCCCACGCGATGGAAAGAACGCACAAACAGGCGGTTCTTAACACCGTCAAACTGCTGGCAGCCTACGTTAAATAAACCGTTCTATAGGTAAGGGGCGTCCCCAAGGCACAAGGCCTGGGGACGCCCCTTATTTTCTCTTTGAACCTGCCTGACGCATCAGGATTTCTTGCTCTGCTCAATCTTCTCGGCAAGCTCGTTCAGATAGGTCCAGCGCTCCATCAGATGCTCCAGCTCACGCTCCGTTTCCTCTTGAGCCCGCATCAGCTCCTGAAGCCTGGCTGCGTCGCTGCCGGCGGTTTCCATCTCCGATTGAACGGATACAAGCTTGTTCTCGGCAGCTTCGATCAGACCATCAATCTGCTCAAATTCCCGCTGCTCTTTATAACTGAATTTCAGACGTTCGCGCGGTGTATCTTTACCTGAACTGCTGCCCGGCACCGTGTTGCTTCCCGATGCTGATTTAGCGCCACTGCCACCGGCTGCATCCGTCTTGCTTCCGGCAGCCTCGCTGCCATGACGCTGCATCCACTCTGCGTACTCGCTGTAAGAGCCAACATGGACACGAATCTGCCCCATGCCCTCAAACGCCATGACTTTATCCATGGTTCGATCCAGGAAAAACCGGTCATGGGATACCACGATGACAACACCCGGAAACTCATCCAGATACTGCTCCAGAACGGACAATGTCGGTATGTCCAGATCATTTGTCGGTTCATCCAGCAGCAGCACGTTCGGCGCACTCATCAGCACTCGCAGCAGGTACAACCGGCGCTTCTCGCCTCCGGACAATTTCGCTATCGGCGTCCACTGCAGCGCAGGCGGGAACAGGAAGCGTTCCAGCATCTGGGCCGCGGTAATGGCAGAGCCGTCCGCCGTACGAACAACCTCTGCCTCATCCTTGATATACTCGATCACGCGCTGACTGCCATCCATCTCCTGATGCTCTTGGGTGAAATAACCCAGTTTAACCGTTGGCCCAAGCACGACTTCGCCGGCATCCGGTTGAAACCTTCCGGCAATGAGATTCAGCAGCGTGGATTTACCGCTCCCGTTCGGACCCACGATACCGATCCGATCCTCGGGCACGGCGATGTAAGATAGATCCTCAATCAATATGTTGTCGCCGACCGTCTTACGGAGACCTTCAATCTCTAGAATTTTGCGGCCGAGACGGGTGGAAGCAACCGATACGTCCAGATCACCGGAGCCCTGTATGATCTCCTGATCCTTCAGTTTCTCGAAACGGTCGATTCTCGCCTTCTGCTTGGTCGTACGGGCCTTTGCTCCTCTGCGAATCCAGGCAAGCTCGTTCCGCAGCAGATTCTGGCGCTTTTGTTCGGATGCGGCTTCCCGCTCCTCGCGCTCTGCCTTCAGCTCCAGGAAACGGCTGTAATTCGCCTCATATCGGAACAGCCGTCCATGATCCAACTCCAGCATGACATTGGCCACCCGGTCCAGAAAATACCGATCATGCGTAATCATAAGCAGGGCGCCCCGGCGCTTCTGCAAGTACTGCTCCAGCCAGGCAACAGATTCGTTGTCGATATGGTTGGTCGGCTCGTCCAATATGAGTAAATCCGACGGTTGGATCAAGGCAGCGGCTAAAGCCACCCGCTTGCGCTGTCCACCCGAGAGTGTCCCCATTCTCGCCTCATAATGGCGTATTCCAAGCTTCGACAGAATAGTCTTTGCATCACTCTCCAGCTGCCATGCCTGCAGCGAATCCAGCGTCTGATTGAGCTTCAGCAATTTCTGCTGCAGCTCTTCATGGCCCGGATGGAGCTCCAGCAGCTCCATTGTTTCGGTATATTCCCGGACGGCCTTCATCTCGGGGAGATCCCCTTCAAACACCTGCTGCAGAACGGTTTTATCCGGATCAAACTCGGGATTCTGAGCAAGATAGCGCACCCGGATGCGATTGCCCATCGATATTTTACCGGAGTCAGGCGGCTCAAGTCCTGCGACAACGCGCAGAAACGTAGATTTTCCTGTACCGTTTACGCCGATGATGCCAATCTTGTCCTGATCCTCCATGCCGAAGGATGCATCTTGAAACAGTATTTTATCTCCATAACTTTTGTTTACCTGTTCTACGGTCAAGATATTCATTGGTCTGATCCCTACTTACATCTATAGATTTCGTTAATCGTTAATCGATGAATGAACTACATTATAACGCAACCAGCACTGCAGTCCCATATGCTGCTGCCCCGCCAAGAAGTGAGCTGAGCAGATTGACGGCATCATTGGACATCCACGAATACCCTCGCATACGTTCGGTCTCCTGTCCGCAGTGCTGCGCCACCTCGACAGTTTTACCGCACGCCGGGCAGCGATACATCACCTGTACAGCCGCCCCGAGATATGAGTCAGCAAATGCACCGACCAATCCCCCGGCAAGGGCCGCCAGAACATATGAGAGTAACTCCGCGTTCATACCGCTCCATTCAGCCAGCAGCCATCCCCCGGCTCCGATCAGTACACTCCCTGCCGCTGCCGCTATGGAGCCCGCCCAGGATACGCCTCCCGATTCTCCGGCAGTCAGCACCTTTCCGTTAAGGACAGAACGCGGCGGCCGCCGGCTGAGGCTTCCTAACTCCGTCGCCCAGGTATCTGCCGTCACCGTAGCCATGACCCCTATAAACAGCAGCACCCACAACTCGGACGGAGCCCATGCGTTTAACAGACACAGCACCATGCCGATACCGCCGTTGGCGAATACTTGTCCTGCATCCCTCCGGCCGGTCTTGGCATAAGATTTCTCCAGATCAGCCTTGCGTTTCTTTCCATATCGGGAGAGCAGCGTAGAAGTAATGAAAAAAAGAAGCAGGGTCCCGAACCAAAACACGTTCCCTGCTCCATAATATATGGTGCCCATCAGAATAGCGGCGGCGGCTCCGGATTCCGATAGCGATCGTTTCCGGTAGGCCGCTCCCGCAACAATGATGGCGCCTGCGGCTCCAATCAGCCAATCCATCTGCAATCCCTCCCATGATAGCTTGCCAGATTACCCGATTTCGCAGCGGCCCAGACGGATGTCTCCCCAGAATAACTCGAATACATCCCCCGATTCAGTTGGACCGACACCTGCCGGCGTTCCCGTGAAGATTAAATCCCCTTTGCCAAGACCATAAAATTCGCCAATATAATCAATAATGCGCTGAAGGGAGAAGATCATATCCTTCACGTTCCCCCGCTGCACCTCATCGCCATTCTTCAATACGGTGAAATCCGTAGCCGCCAGCTTTGCGGTTCCCGGGAATGTTATGGATGGGGTAAGGGGCGCAGAGGATTTGAAGGCTTTCGCCGCGGTCCATGGATGCCCCTTCTCCTTAATCACCGTCTGAACGTCACGCAGTGTGAAATCAATGCCAAGGGCCATTGTTTTTACAAGCTCATCAACCGTCATCCCTGGAGAGTAATCCTCCGCGAGTTGAATGACAAGCTCCCCTTCAAAATGAAGACTGCCGCGATCCAGGGGCAGCTGCAGCACGCTTCCGTCCAGCGGAACGACCGCATGGGAAGGCTTGAGAAAGATCATCGGTTCTTCCGGCACGGCATTGCCGAGTTCGGCGGCATGCAATTGATAATTACGACCAACGCAATATACGTTATTGACTAGGGCACACATACATTAAAACCTCCATTTTCTTCGCCAGAATGGAACTTTTGGTGCAATTTTATGAATAAAAATCTGACCCCAAGTATCGGGCCGGTTCGTGCAGATCATGATGGCCGGATTCATTCTTGCCAGTGATCTCATACTTTTCGCATCATCCACCGTCCACGCCATGGGGGTGATGCCATTCTTCACCAAATCCGACGCAAAGGCTGCATCCAGATGAGAATAACCGATGGATAAAAAAGAGCATTTCATTTGCTTCAAGCGTGATAACAAATTACGGGGATGAGCATCGATAATAAGTCCTGTATTCACTTCGGGATCCAGTTCCTTCGCTTTAATCAAGGCTTTCGGCTCGAAGGAGGTGAGCACCACATCCGGGAGCATCCGGTGAGCATGGACCCGCTCCAGCACAGCCTCTTCCAGACCTGGATACATATCTCCGCTCGTCTTGAGCTCGATATTAAGTTTCAATCGTCCTTTGACAAGCTGCAAGACTTCATCCAGTGAAGGAACCTGCTCCCCCCTGAATTGACGTCCCTTCCATTCTCCAGCGTCCATTCTCCGGATTTCCTGCCAAGTTAGATCCTTCACCTTGCCCCGGCCTGTTGTCGTACGATCTACGCTGAAATCATGTATGACTACAGGGACTCCATCCTGAGTCAGCTGCACATCGATTTCCATCCAGTGCACAAAAGGCTCATCCATCGCCATCTGAATGGCTGCGCGCGTATTTTCAGGTGCGATACCGGAAAATCCCCGGTGAGCCACACATAAATTGTTCATGGTGGGACCTCCTTGGTGTAACTGTTAACGAATTAACATTATTCCACTGTTTTACCTGTTATAACTTCACCATCCGGTGCTATTTTGACACCGCCGATGGATCGGTTCTGTACCTCCTGTAGCAAAGCTTGAGCTTCTTCGCCTTCCAGCGGAATGACCTGTCCGATCTCCGTTCGGTATGGCGTCAGCTTCAGGTCACAGTCTCCTTGACGGCTGCACGAGGCTTGGAATACGGCAGTGCCCCACGTATCGGCATTCCCCGATTTGGTAAATATAAAATTGCCGGTGCTGTACGCGATCCATTTGCCTTTATACTGCTCCAAGCCCTGCAGCACATGCGGATGCCCTCCGATAATCAGATCCGCTCCACCGTCAATGAACGCACGCGACAGATTGATCTGGTATGAATTTGGCGTCTTGTGAAGCTCTTCTCCCCAATGGGCGATCACAACGACCAGATCGGCTTTGGAACGCGCGTCCTGAATCGCTTCAACCGCCTTCGGCAGAACGTGATCATAGGCCCCCGCTACGCCCGGCCTGTTCTCCAGGGCATACCAGGACGTCTCCGGGAGGACACGGCTGAATCCAAGCAGTGCAACCGTCATGCCCTGCAGCTCGAAATACTGTGCCGCAAAGGCTTCTTCTTCATTACGGCCTGCTCCAACATAGCGGATATCATGGTCCTTCAGATGTTTCAAGGTATCCAGAAGTCCTTCCTGACCTTGGTCGAGAATGTGATTGTTAGCCAGATTAACAGCTTCTATCCCTGCTTCTCGAAGGGAAGGCAAAACCTCAGGCGAGGACTTGAATACAAATTTCTTATTGGCCGCGCCAACTCCCCCGGTCGTGACCGGGGTCTCCAGATTGAGAACGGTCAAATCATCCTCCAGGAATGCGGTGCCCAAGTGCTTGTATGGATAGTCATACCCATGTCTCTTCAGCGCATCCTCCACTTTACCAGAGAATAAGGTATCCCCGGCAAAATGCATGATCACCCGTTGGTTGTCATTGGTGCCGGCTGGTTCATCGGCTCCACTGTCTGCAGGTTCGGATGTATCGGGATCCCATTGTTCATCGGGCTCATCCGTATTCGGGTGGGCTGAATCCGTTCCCTCGCCGCCGGACTGCTGCCCGGAACCCGGCTGATCCGGATCGTTCCCTTCCACGCCAAATTCCGGCATACCAGGCAGATGTGCCGTTTGCTGAACAGGATCTTCTCTAAATTTAAAATGATAGACAAGCAAAGCAGCAATCATCAAAATCAGACATAGGTTGAGTATGATCCAAACCTGTCCGGTTCGCTGCTTACGGGCCTTCTTCTCGGCCTTGCTCTTCTCTGATCGTGACAGTTGCATAGGTCACTCCTTTATTCACTTATGAGATCGCGCAATAGCGCAATAAGTCGCTCCCCCCATTATACCAGCTTCCCGGCAAAGAATAGAACCCCCCGTCACCGGGGAGTTCTATATCCATGTTTCATATTCAAATTTTGCGAATAACGGCTTTACAGTCCAATCAGTGTGATCACGGAATCACTGAGCGCTTCCATATAGAGCGGATCGCTGTTCAGCGAATCGATACGCTCAAGCCGCATATCCATTTCCTTGGCAATGCTTTTGGCTTCGATATCCAGATCATACAATACCTCAAGATGGTCTGATACGAATCCGACCGGTGCAACCAGTACATCCTCAACCTGCTCCTCTTTATTCAGAGTTTGCAGTGTGTCCAGAATATCCGGGCCAAGCCAAGGCTCGGCTGTCCGGCCCGCACTTTGCCAAGTAAACTGCCATTTCTTCACGCCAGCTCTTTCGGCTACGGCTTTAGAAGTCTCAAGCAGCTGCTCCTGATAAGGATCTCCTACGGACAAGATACGCTCAGGAAGACTGTGCGCGCTAAACAGCACTCTCACGCTGTCCCGATCAGCGCCTGCCTCTTCGAACTGATTCAGCTTGGCAGACACGCGGTCTGCAAAAGCCTCGATCAGTTTCGGGTGCATGTGATAACTCTCCACGAACGAAATCTGAAGTCCCAGCTCATCCGCTTTGGCTTGAGCACGCTTCACATAGGAACCCACACTCATCGTGGAATAATGGGGAGCAAGCACGATGCCGACAGCTTCCTTAATGCCGTCCTGCACCATTTGCTCAACACCGTCTTCAATGTACGGGGCAGCGTGCTTCAATCCCTGATAGCATACAAATTCAAGGTCGGCACTGCGCGGATCTACATTTAATGTATCCTGCAGCGTCCGAACCTGACGATCTGTGTTCTCACGGAGCGGAAACACACCTCCAACAATCGCCTCATAGCGGTCGGTCAGCTCCTTGAGCTGCTCCTCCGTCGGCTTGTTTCCGCGACGGATATGGGTATAATAACTCTCGATTCCTTCCATGTTCTCAGGTGTGCCGTAGGACATAACCAATACACCAATCTTGTTCTTCATACCATCTCACCTCTGACTAATAAAATATTCACCTTTTAAGAACGTTGTGCACCTGCCTGTAGTGCCTGTGCCGAATACTCATGGATGTAGGATGTCAGCTCACGCAGCTTCTCCAGGGAAGCCTCCGGAAATAAACCGTGCCCTAGATTAAACACAAAGCCCGGCTCCTGAATCCCTTGATCGATGATCTCCTTCGCATACTGCTGAATGACCGGCATCGGTCCGGTCAGCACGGTCGGGTCCAGGTTACCCTGAACAGCATATTTATGCTCTAAACGGCGGCGTCCTTCTGCAATGGACACTCTCCAATCCAAGCCGATCACATCAACGCTGAGATCCGTTAGCGTAGGCAGCAGCTCTCCTGAGCTTACGCCAGGAAAATAAATTTTCGGAACGTGCAGATCCTGAAGCTCTGCAAAAATACGCTTGATGGTAGGAAGCACGAAGGTTTGGAAATCCTGCGGGGACAAGGCCCCCACCCAGCTGTCGAACAATTGAAACGCTTTCCCTCCGTTCGCTACGTGGGCGCGCAAATAAGCAATCACCATGTCTCCGAGTTTATCCATCAGGGAGAACCATACCTTCGGCTCGCTGTACATGAGCTCTTTCGTACGCAGATAGTTCTTGGATGGTCTTCCTTCGATCAGATAGCTGGCAATTGTAAACGGAGCACCGGCAAATGTAATCAGCGGTACTTCAAGCTCCTTGTGCAAGATGCGGATTGTTTCCAGCACATGTCCAAGATCGCCTTCCACATCAATAGGGCGAAGCTTCTCTACGTCCGCTGCAGATCGGATCGGATTGTCGATCACAGGCCCGATATTTTTCACAATATCGAAGTCTACCCCGATCGATGCAACGGGATTCATAATATCGGAATATAAAATAGCTGCGTCCACACCGAGCTTCCGTACCGGCATCAAGGTTACTTCAGCCGCCAGCTCCGGTTGACTGCATATTTCCAGAAGGGAGTACTTTTCTTTGATCTTTCGATACTCCGGGTCATAGCGTCCCGCTTGTCGCATGTACCACACAGGAACATGGCTTACTTCCTGCTTACGGCAAGCGCGGATAAATTGATCGTTATAGGTCATGATTACGGCCCCCATCAGTGTATAAAGTTTCCTATAGAACATTATGCCCTTTTTAAAAGTAAGTAACAACCGTCTTACATGGACATCCTATGAAAATCGCATGACAATCTTATGACATTGTTAGCTTTTGGCATTTTTCAAATATGTTATACTGGAAGAACGGCAATTTTAGGGTAAGACTCCATTCGTCCGGTTCATTCCGGGCTCGACAGCTTAGAAAGGAAGTGACGGGCACATTGACCAATTGGAAAATCAATCTCATTGTGCTTTGGTTCGGACAGTTTTTGGTCAACTCCGGGATGACGATGATCACCCCGTTCCTGACATTGTATTTGGCGCAGGACCTGAATGTTGTAGGGGACCGGGAAATAGGACTATGGGCAGGATTGATATTCGCAGCCAACTTCCTGACATCATTCATTTTTCAGCCGATCTGGGGAAAAGTCGCGGACAAGTACGGTCGTAAACTGATGCTGCTGCGTTCCGGATTCGGCATGGCGCTTGTCATTGCGTGTATGGGCTTTGCCACCCATCCGTGGCATTTGCTCGTTCTCCGTCTTCTGAACGGTACCATATCGGGATTTAACCCGGCGGCTATCTCCCTCGTATCGGGGACCACGCCAAAGAACCGGATGGGATTTGCCATGGGCATCATGCAGTCCGGACAAGTTGCCGGCACGATACTCGGTCCATTAATTGGCGGACTCATGGCCAGTTGGGTCGGGTTCCGGCCAATCTTCTATATTACGGGCGGACTGATATTTGCAGCTTCGCTGCTCGCTTTGTTCCTCGTCAAAGAGAATTTCAACCGTGAGCAGGCGGCCCGGGCACCTCAGACTTCGGTTATCGCCGGACTGAAGGAGCTGAGCCACATTCCGCAGCTGCCGTCCTTGTTCGCGGTCACGTTCCTGCTTCAATTCGCCATGATCAGTCCAATGGCGCTGCTTCCGCTGTATGTTCAGAAGCTGCATGGGTCGGCGGTTGATATCGCCATATGGGCCGGGTTCGTTGTAGCGGTGACAGGGCTCTCGAACATGATCGCCTCGCCGATTCTCGGCAAGCTCAGCGACAAGGTCGGGGCACACCGGATCTTGACGTATGCCTTGATCGGAACGGGACTTACGCTGATCCCGCAGGCTTTTGTGCAGTCCGTATGGCAGCTCATCATCGTACGGTTTATGATGGGGGTCTTTATGGGCGGATTATTGCCGAGTGTCAACGCGCTGATTCGCTCCTATACCCCCGACGGCATGGAAAGCCGCTCCTTCGGCTTCAACACAAGCTCACTTGCGCTTGGCAACATGCTCGGAGCAGTGATCGGCGGGTTCTTGTCCGGATTCATCGGAATTGAGG
This sequence comes from Paenibacillus sp. Cedars, assembly GCF_003184205.1. Lineage (NCBI taxonomy): Bacteria > Bacillati > Bacillota > Bacilli > Caryophanales > Paenibacillaceae > Paenibacillus > Paenibacillus sp. Cedars. The sequence continues at coordinate 1,340,252 of NZ_CP020866.1, read as the reverse complement.
GGCTGTTTATTACTTCAGGCTGCCTGCTGATCATCAACATGATCTGGGTGAGGCGGAAGCTGTTCTCAGACAAACCCTCGCCCAAGTACCGTTAGATATACAATTCCTGATGGCACCGCTCCAATATCGCTCCAAATTGCAAGGGGCTGTCCGTGGTCACAATCGACCCGAGGACAGCCCCTTTGTTATGAATCAGATCAGATGGCAAGCAGCAAAATGACCTGTGGAAACCTCCCTGAAATCAGGGATCTGCTGTTTGCATATATCCACGGCATACGGACACATATAGGTGTGGATACTGTTAAAGAATTCATACACTGGCCCAAATCTGACTTCCAGTCGACAGTCCAATGGCTGCACTCCTTCCCATGCTCATCTTATCGTTCAGTACACAACATCATGGTGTGTTTAATCATTTAACGCGTGCAAGGATCAACCCGTCATAGGCAGGCAGCAGCGTGCTAACCAGCCTCTCGTCGGTAGCAATGATTTCATTAAAGCGGCGTACCGCCTGAACCGAAGGTCCGTTTTTCTCCGAATTCAACGTTCTTCCCCGCAAAAAGCAGTTATCCCCGGCGATCAGGGCACCCGGATTTGCAAGCTCCAACGCATATTCCAAGTATAGAGGATAATTCTCCTTATCCGCATCAATAAAGAAAAAATCAAATGTCCGCCCTTCCCGCTTCAGAGCTGCCAGGCTATCGGCAGCCGGACCGATCCGGTATTCCACCCGATCCTTGAAGCCGGCCTTCTCCAGATGAGTGCCCGCAAGCGCCGCGTACTCCTCCTTCAATTCCAGTGAAGTGAGTTTACCGTCAGCAGGAAGCCCGCGGCACAGACAGATTCCGCTGTATCCGCCAAGCGCACCGATCTCAAGAGTATTCCGTGCGCCGGCTGTCTGTACGAGCAGGGTCAGCAGCCGACCGTAAGCCGGTGCCACCGAAACCTCGGGCATGCCATGTTCGCGAATGGCCTCTATCACAAGCTGAAGCTCTTCATCTTCAGGATATAATTGGTTAACATAATCATCAGGGGTCGTAAGCAATGAAGCTGCCTCCTTTTTCTTAGTAGCATACCTTATTTCCCGTTAAACCTAACGAGATCTATCATATGATAATTGTCTTAGTCAATGCAATCGCCTATACTATATAGATTGAACCGGCGGCGACTATCGCCGTACACATGTTAAATGGAGTTGACATCGTTAATGCCTCGATTACAATTGATCGCGACAGCCCCGATGGGGCTTGAAGCCGTTGTTGCCCGCGAGCTGAAAGAGCTCGGGTACACGGACATGGAAGTAGAGAATGGTAGAGTTACCTTTACGGGTGACCTGATTGATATTTGCCGCTGTAATCTGTGGCTCCGTACGTCAGATCGTATCCTCGTCAAAATGGGTGAGTTCAAGGCTTTCACCTTTGATGAGCTGTTTGAAGGAACGAAGGCCCTTCCATGGGAAGAATGGATTCCGGCGGATGGCGAGTTCCCTGTGGAAGGCCGATCCCATAAATCGCAGCTTAGCAGCGTTCCTGCTTGCCAAGGTATCGTGAAAAAAGCGATCGTGGAGAAGCTGAAGCTCTCGCATCGTACGGAATGGTTCCCCGAGGACGGTCCCCGTTATGTAGTTGAAGTGTCCTTGCTGAAGGATCGCGCCATACTGACGCTCGATACGACGGGACCTGCCCTTCATAAACGCGGTTACCGCAAGCTGGTAACGGAAGCTCCACTGAAGGAAACTATGGCTTCCGCTCTGCTGCAGCTGAGCCGCTGGGGACCGCATCGCCCGCTGTATGACCCGTGCTGCGGTTCAGGCACCATTCTGATTGAAGCCGCTATGCTGGCCTGGAACATCGCTCCCGGCATGCGCCGCTCGTTCCCGTCCGAGCATTGGGATATCATCGGGAACGACCTCTGGGAAGATGCGCGCGAGGAAGCATTTGACGCTGTGAAGGACGATATTCCGCTGCAGATTGCTGGGAGCGATATCGATCCGAAAGCCATCGAAGTCGCCAGGGCGTCTGCCAAGAGTGCCGGTCTCGCCGGAGAAATCGAGTTCAACGTTCTTCCTGCAGCCAAGGCCATTCCTGAAGGTGAATTCGGATGTATCATAACCAATCCGCCCTATGGGGAACGATTGAGCGAGAAAGAGGAGGTTGAACGTCTGATCCGCCAGCTCGGATCTGTGACGCACTCGCTTCCGACCTGGTCCTTCTTCGCACTGAGCCCGACCAAACAGTTCGAGCATTACTTCGGCCGCAAGGCAGACAAGCGCCGCAAGCTGTTCAATGGCCGGATTGAATGCCAGTACTATCAATATCTGGGTCCCCTGCCGCCGCGTAATAAACCGGCAGAATAATATAATGATCCTACTTCCATCGCCGCCCACGGGCGGCTTTTTTTGCGAGGGCTCCGTTTGAATTCATGCCGGCCCAAACTATAATCTAAAGAATAATGCTGGTGAAGGAGGATATGCCATTGCTCTCATCCCATTCATGGATTGATATCCGAAGACGGGCCTCCAAAGGGCTCCATTACCGGTATACCGGATATTTATTATTCCTTGTCCTTATGATGTACAAGCTCATCCTGCTGGATCATCATCTCCATATTTCCAATATGAAGCTTGATCAAGCAGACTATATCATAGCCGTGGGCTCGCTTCTGCTGGTCTCCTTCTGGACCTTTTGGCTTCCGCCAAGAGGCAGGCTCGCATCTCTAACTTTACTGAATCTGCTGTGGACAGGCATCCTGTACGCCGATTTGATCTACTACCGTTACTTCGATGATTTCATCACGGTACCGGTGCTCCTGCAGGCCGGGCAAGTCGGCTCCCTCGGAGACAGCATCCGTTCTCTTATTCACGGGTATGACCTGTTCTTTTTCCTGGATTGGCTGATCATCGTTCCGTTTACGGCAGTCATGGTATTCCGCAAACGGAGATCGACCACGAATGGTTACCTGTTCCCTGGTGAACAACGCCAGCAGCGTCACAAGCGGATCAATCGCCGTTTGGTAACAGGTACGCTCGTTCTCACCCTTGGTCTTGTCATGACTTTTGTTCCTATCAAAAGAGCTTCGGATACATGGGCGGTAGGCTTGTTTGAGGGCAATTGGTGGAATATCACGCTTTATAACGTGACGGGGCTGATCGGCTTCCATGGATATGATATTTACCGATATGGCCGGGATCACCTGATTGGTCAGCCCAAGCTGGCTGAGGAGGAGGTCAATCAGGTCAAGGCCTGGTTTGATGCCAAACGTATGAAGCCATCCGGTTCTGACGCTTGGTTTGGCAAGTATAAAAACAGTAATGTTATTACGATTCAGACGGAAGCCTTCATGAATTTTGTCGTTGGCCAGTCCGTCGAGGGTCAGGAAATCACGCCGAACTTCAACCGATTGATGAAAGAGAGCATGTATTTCAGCAATTTTTATCATCAAACCGGACAGGGAAGAACGTCCGATGCGGACTTTGTCACACACAGTTCCCTGCTGCCGCTGCCCACGGGTTCCGTGTTTACGCGGTATGCCGATCGTGAATACGATACCCTTCCGGAGATTCTGAAGGAACAGGGCTATGCCGCAAATGTTTTCCACGCCTATGACAGCAGCTTCTGGAACCGGACGACGATGTATCGGGAAATGAAGTATGATCGGTTTTACAGCAAAAAAGATTTTGATATGACCGATGTGCTGGGATGGTCACTCAGTGACAAAGCGTTTTTGGAGCAATCGCTGAATGAGATGGACAGCATCAAGCAGCCCTTCTACTCCTTCCTGATCACGTTAACGAGCCATCATCCGTATTATGTGCCGAAGGATGCCCGGAAGCTGGATACAGGTGCTTTTGAAGGCACGATGTTCGGGGATTATTTACAGTCGATCCATTATGTTGACGAAGCTTTCGGCCAGTTCGTGGACCAGATGAAAGAGCAAGGATTATGGGATAACACCATGCTGATCATCTACGGCGACCACGACAATTCGATCAAGGACAAAGCGGACTACGAGAAGTTCCTCGGACGGGAGCTGAACGCGCTCGACATGGAACAAATCATGAACCAGGTTCCCCTGCTGATCCGCTTGCCGGACGGCGAAAATGCGGGAGTATATTCAGATGCCGCCGGCATGATGAACGTGACGCCGAGCATCCTGCATCTGCTGGGTGTGCCTAGCGAGCCGTATTACTGGATCGGAAGTCATTTGTTTGATGAGGAGCCGCGTCTGATTCCGCTTCGCAGCGGCGCTTTTTCCGATGAAAAGGTGTTCTACCTGCCTTCCGAAACGGCCGGGCTTGAAGGTGGAACCTGTTATGATCTGGTGACGCGTCAGCCAACCGACATCCAGGCATGTCGTGATGGATATGATGAGACGCAAAAGCAGCTTAAGATATCGGATCAAGTCATAACGTATGATTTGCTGAAGCAATTCAAAACACAGGGCGGAGCAGAAACGAAGTAACAAGGCAGCCAGACCAGGCATCCTTACCTTTGTTCTCTTTGCAAAAACGAGGGTTTCTCAAAAGATCTTAGATCTTGCGGGAAGCCCTTTTTGCGTTTGAAGCCGCTCCATGTACGAATCGTTCCTGCTGGTTGATCGCAAGAAAGCCCGGAAGCCAGAACGATTTCGCTCGCCCATATCTTTTATCAAGCGTCCACAATAAAAAATAAACCATAACGGCGTGAGTAACATCCTGAGCACCGCTATGGTTTATTTGAATTGTATTACTTTTGCCGGTATTTTTAATATGCTGCAGCAACTGATCACGCGCATAAAGTCATTTATTCTAGCTGCTCCATACAGCTCACAATTCAAGCCCGATGGGATATTGACTTCTGACGTCTTCTCCAGCTGACAAGCGCTCCGTACAAGAGCAAGAGTCCCATGATTGCAACGCAGGCAACGATCCCCAGCGTCAAGTAGGCAATGTCGGGTGCAAAAAGACGGATGGAGTTCCACGGCGAACTTGACAAACTCGTAAACAGTGGAATGATACCACCTGAAATAACAAAGAGAATCAAGCTAAACGGAAGAGCAAGGTGTAGCTTAAAGCTACGTTTATTCGTTATGATAAGCATCCATACAACGATGATCATCAAGATGATCCATATTCCTGCTAACAGCCAAATCAATGGATGGGTCCCCACGGAAAGCGGCTTCGGGTCTTGCCCATCAATTATGCTCCTCAGATCTTTTGATACCTGTATTAGTCTGGCTTCCTCAAGAATATGGTCCTTGTTGCTCAGAATGACGGCACCCATACCCCGATCCGGGATAAAAAAGATCTCCGCGCGAGCCTCAGGTGTTGATCCTGAATGCCATAACATGGCCTCCCCTTGGTCTGTCTCACTTATTCTCCAGCCTAATCCATAGGCACGATCAGTCCTATACTGGACCAGTGGTGACAGGAACAGCTCCTTGTATTCACGGCGGATCAAGCCTTCGTTCTCCTGAAGCAGAAACTGGAGATAACGCGCCATATCGTCAATGCTGGCTGTGATGTAACCATATGAAGCACCGCTGTTATCATACGGTATACTGCTTACTCTAGGATAACCAAACCAGGATTGAAACCCCTTCTCAAATCCGGTCTGGGCAGCCCGCTTCTCATCCGCCGCAGCCATGCTCATACCCAGCGGTCCAAACACATGCTTCTCCATGTAATCAGCATAGGATTGCCCGGACACTTCCTCCAGAATAGCACCCAGAATCATATAATTGGCATTACTGTATTGATGCTCTTCCCCAGGCGCCTTGCTAAGCTTCTCCCTGGAGAGATTACGAACATTCTCTTTCAAGGTAGAAGCCTCCTTGGCAGCCACATCGGAATACTCCAAGCCCGTAAATGTACTGTAGCCGCTCGTTTGTGCCAGCAATTGTCTTATCGTTATCGATGATACCTCGGGAGAAGTTTCCTCCGTAAACCACGGAAGATAATCTCCAACAGACCCATCCAGATCCACCTGACCGGACTCCAAAAGTTGAACAATCCCCAAAGCCGTCATGGATTTAGAAATTGATCCGAGTAAGAACGGGGTCTTGGAACTGACAGCGTTGCCCTCCCCAGTTACACCATAGCTGTTCGTAAACACAATATCCTCATCCTGCACGACTGCAACAGAAAGACCAGGAATCTTGTATTCCTCCATCATCTCTTTCATATACAGATCAATCTTTCCAAATCGTGCATCTTCCGCTTCAACTGCATGATCGAATGTTGGAAACAGGAATACCAGTACGGACAAGATCGTAAACATCCACTTCTTTCTCATGTTACGCTCCCAGCTTCCGTTTCCGGGAAAGGACGTCGATGTTTTCTTTTGTCATAAACATAGGCCACCAGCGTAATAACAGAAGATATCAAAAGGCTGAATAATATCAGAAGCATATTCCACCACGTCTGATCAGATATCCGATATAGTAAATGGAAGCCCGTAATCTCATACCCATTTACCCATGCCGTTGTTAATGAGAAGGAAAATGCCAACTGGCAAATGACGTATACCGCAGCAAAAATAAGCGGATACTTCAGAAATCCCCACAACCTTCCTGTGCTGGTTCGCTCTCCGGAGTCTTTCGGAGCAGGGGTGGATTGACTGGGGTCACTTACTCTTGAAAAGCCTTGTACCTCTGCATAGTCTCTGACATAAATAATGGGAGAGTCCAAATCTTGAAGTCCCATCTCTCCGTGCTCCCTGCATGCCTCCAAGTGTTCCTGAATTTGGGCTACCATTTCTTCCATCTGATGAGGCGTAATATCGTAGTTTTTCAATTCTTGACGGACTATGGTTATAAATTGTTCTTCTTCATAGGATAGTGTCATGATCTCCCGCTCTCCCGTTCCTCGCCGTTTGCATATAGCTGCACATTCGCTGATAACAGTGACCGAATATCCTGTTGCAGCTCCTGCCATTCCTGAATCTTGTTGTCCAGAAATACCCTTCCATTTGGCGTTATTTCATAATACACTCTGTACTTACCACTATCACTAAATTCTCTTGTATCCGTGACCCACCTCTGGTCTTTCAGCTTCGACAAGATCGGATAAATGCTGCCTACTCCCTTCAATTTCAGTTGATGTTTCTCAAGCTCCTTCATAATCTCGTAACCGTAACTCTTGCCATTGCTCAGAATGGCCAACACACACATCTCCAAATGTCCTTTAATTAGACTTGTTCTATCCATGACATGAATTTAACAGAAATATATATCGGAATCAAGTATATATTTCTAAGATATATATTTGATTCAAAAATATTAAAAAACCCGTTCAAGAGCTTACAGGCTCTTAAACGGGCTGCACAGGATTTATAACTACTTTTTAGCTGAACGAAGCTTGGACAGACGCTCCTGCTCCTCACCTAACAACTCTTCCGCCAATTCAACGGCGTTCGGATTCCCTTGTTCGATCACCTGATCGACCGCGCGTTCTGTGTGGGACAACGAATTCTCCGCTTGCTGAATTAACTGGTCCGTCGGATGCGACAATGCCGAAGATACGGCACGGTGCAGCTTCTCCACGGAATCAAGCGCACTGTTGCTGGGACTGTTGGAATGAAGACTGGAATCGTGACTGTTCATGACGGAAACTCCCTTCAATAGTTGTTGGTTCCTGTTGCCCTCTTAGCATGGATGGCTGAGTCAGGAACTATACCCGCAGGATGGGAATTTCCGTGAATACTTCAACTTGAATGCATATGGATCATTATTTGACAAACGCTAACGCCTTCGCCAGCACCTCATCCTCTGTTGGTGCGCTGACATAGCGGCCGTTAATATAAATAAACGCGCGTTTGCCGCATGGACCGCAATAGGATTTACAGCCGATCTTAATATCGGCATCCGGGACCAATTTCTGAATCTTCGGGATCATTGTTTTCAACCTTGTGTGTCTGCATTTCTCGCAGACGCGGATATCGTTAGCCATGGAATATTACCTTCTTCATTCTGAAGTGACCTAGTGGTCGCCGTGATTGCCTTGGGTCGGATTTGTAATCACAAAACCTTCCTCAGGGAAATAAAGATAGTCGATTTTGACACCGTCCAGGAAGGGTTGTCCAGCCTCCAAGATGACGTCGATCTCTTTATCTGTGGAGACAACGACATCCGTTTCCTTAGGTGTATCCATGTCGAGCCCGTAATGGGCATGATCTCCATGCGCGTGGGTAACCACGACGCGAAGTTTCTTGCCCGTGTTCTCTTCCTTGTCCAGCTCTCGCTTTATAACCTTGGCCGCATTGCGGGTAATTTTACATTTCACGTATATTCATCTCCTCACGGATGGTTCATTCAATATGTTATTGTAGACCCCAGCCGACTTTTTCGCAAGGGCCCTGTCTGATTCCGGAGCCTGAATTCCGCTTATCAGGCACGCTTGCATGCACCCTATTGTCTAGCTGGGCAGACTCGGGTATTTGCGCTCGACACGGGATACAAACCAGTTCATCAGCAGCATCGTAAATCCGATATCATCAATCGGCAGCAGAGGCATCAAGTCCGGCAGCACCCAGTACAGCGCAACCGGAATCAGGAATAACAGCTTGTCCCCTAGCGCAACCTGGGAAGAGGTCAAGTAACCGAATATCCGCTGGAATACGTGCGACCAGCGCCGAAGCGACCATAATCTTCTCCACTTCATGGTGTTTCCCTCCATTTCAACTGCATGTCTATATATCATTACCCAATTCACGAATCTCTAAGAAAACCTTAGCATCACGGTATTCGAGACCCTTACATTCGGTATAGGCGAAAAGAGACCACTGCCATGATCCATTATAGCAGCGGCCGTCTTTCTCTGTATATGCTATACGTTGCAGTGCCTTTTTCGTTTCAAAACAGCCTATCTCAAAGACATGAACGCAGCCAGGACGGATCCCACCTCTACACACAGATCTTCGAAATCTTCGAGCGGCAGCGGATTAATGCCATAACCAATCTCCACGGTGAAACCCGGCTTCCGAAAATGCTGAATAAACCAATCTTTGTAACCCGCATCACTGCCCTGCAGCTTAACCGGATGATAACCGCTTGCCTGACCCAATGTTCTGGCCATACCCTCGCTTTCCGGCGGCTCGTAATCCCGATAATTCCAATAGATCTCTTTCCCCTGACTATGAAGCGAGATCGCACGATCCGGTGAGATGTCCAGGGTATGCTGATACAACACGATGGCTTCCGCCTCGCATAACGGTGCGCTTCCCGCATAATCCTGCGGCGAAGGCCTGACCTTCCCCCTACGCGCCACTTCCTCATCCCAGTGGGCAGGGAATTGGTCTCCCAGATCTACACCGTTAATATTGGCTTTCCAGCGGCGAAAATCCTCACGCCCGCTATTCCATTCAATAAGACGCTCGTAATATGGATGAGAAGGCGTAACCCCTTCTTGTACAAGCTCTACGCCGTCCGGATTCGCCATCGGCACAATCCATAATGTATAGTTTCGGTACCACTCATCCGGCTCATAAGAATAGACCGATGAACCTTCCGTCAAGGCTTGGGCGTATTCCTCCAGAAACCGCATCAGGCAGGGGCTCGTCATCCATTCATTGGCATGCAAAGCGGCATTGATGTGAAGGTTTTTAGGGCCCCTACCGATTTTAGCTGCATAAATCGGTTTGCCCATAACACTCCTGCCGATGATACTCCACTCGATTGCAGGATAATGCAGCTGCATCTCTTGTATATCCCGCTCCAAATCCCGCGGTCCATATTCGCCGGATAATCGTATCCAATGTTTATGCGTTGTTGCCGGAAGGACAATCGTTTTTCCCTGTGGCAGATGGTTCGCCGATAACCCGGGGTTCAGTTCTTCCAGAGCTTCCTTCCGAAAACGAAAGGTCCCGGCAATACTATCAAAGGTATCATGTTCCTGAATAACATACCGTCGACGCAATGAAGTAGGAAGATATAACATTTGTCCCTGCTGGAGGTACGGCTGCTGCGCCGCCCATGGATTCGCCGTAATCAGCTGTTCAAACGCCAGACTGTATCTGGCCGCCACGCGCCTAAGCGTATCGCCTTTCTGTACGACATATTGCTGCATAATGGATTCCTTTCCGCGGCAAGGCCGCTTCGATTAGCGTCCATTCCATGTATATGAGCAGCTGGTTGTCCAACATGTATGCTGTGAAATTGAAGAAGCAGACCGCTAAGGTGATATCCCTTGTCCGGCCTGCTTATGTTGATGACCTTCATCGTTCCTGATAAGCCCAAGGAAATGAACCATAGATTATAGCTTCGTAATTTGCCAAACAACCGGCGTCCGCTTGATATGATCCCCGAGCCATTCCGTAGCGATGCTCTGGAAAATCACCGGATCTCCTGTACAGAAGAATTGATGCACCGGGCTTTCCTCACTGCTTGCGAGTTGGCCTTTATCGTACAGAATGGTACTGACTTCACGTGCTGTCTCATCGGCGGAGCTGATCAGCTTGACAGCCGGACCCATGACGGTCTGAATGGTATTCCTGAGAAACGGATAATGTGTGCAGCCCAGGATAAGGCAATCTATGGACGTGTCCTTGATGCCTCTCAGGGATTCTTGCACAACCTGCAAGGATTCCTTAGAGCGAAATAATCCATGTTCGACGAGCGGCACCAGCTTAGGGCAGGCTTGGCTCTGCACCTCGACATAAGGTGACAGCTGTTTCAGAGCCGCTGTATACGCTCCACTGCCAATGGTACCCGTTGTGCCTATCACGCCGACATTACCGGTCTTGGTTGCACTGATTGCGGCTCTGGCACCGGGGTGAATAACACCGATTACCGGAACAGACACTTTAGACGAAATATAATCGAGCGCCGCCGCCGTTGCTGTATTACAGGCGATAACAATCATTTTGGGATCATATTGAATTAAATAATCTACAATTTGCTCCGTAAATAATCGGACTTCTTCCGGCGTACGGGGTCCGTAGGGTGCGCGGGCTGTATCTCCGAAATAAATAATCTTCTCTCTCGGGAGCTGTCTCATCACTTCTTTAGCGACAGTCAGCCCGCCCACACCCGAGTCTAGTATTGCGATTGCTTGCTGCACGAACCCACCGCTTCCTTCTTATCATATTCATGGTTTACAGTGATACCATATGTCATTTCGGATCGAAATGTACCTTAAATCTTACCCCAATTTACCTTTGTCTTCAATGAGGACGCCGCTGTAGAGCCCTCCTCTTACTTTGTTCATGCAATTGTAGGACTCTTGTGCTATTCGTCAAACGTGGGTAGTTTATACTATAATGAGTGCGCATAGTAAAGGAGAATATCACGTGAAGGACAACATACATCCATCCGAACTTATGAAGTCGGCGGAACAATTTATCGGGCTCTGTTATGCAGAACTAAACCGGACTCAGGAAGAAGCGGAATCCCGGCTCATGGACATCCGCTCACAGATCGAGCTCACAGGTACATATGAGCATACGTCAGAGGAGCTGACGCACGGAGCCAAAATGGCCTGGCGAAACAGCAACCGCTGCATCGGCAGATTATTCTGGGATCGGCTCAAAGTAACCGATGCCAGACACTTGAGCAAGACTTCTGACATCTTTTCGGAGCTTATCCGGCATATCGAGAATGCCACCAATGGCGGAAAGATCGTACCGACCATTACGATTTTCCGACCATCCCGTCCAGGTGAACCCCCGCTCACGATCAAAAACCATCAATTAATACGATATGCGGGCTACGAAACGCCTGACGGTACAGTAGGTGACCCGGCTTCCATATCCTTCACGAAGGAATGCATGGAGCTTGGGTGGCAAGGTGATTTGACCCATCATGATGTCCTGCCGCTCGTTGTTCAGCAGGACAACGAACCGCCGGAATGGCTGTCGATTCCACACTCCTCTGTACTGGAGGTTTCCTTGGAGCATCCGGAACTGCCGGACCTTATCGACCAGGGGTTAAAATGGTACGGGGTGCCTATCATATCGGATATGCTGCTGGAGATCGGCGGAATTATGTATACGGCCGCCCCGTTTAATGGCTGGTATATGGGAACCGAGATTGGAGCCCGCAATTTGGCAGATAAGGAACGTTACAACAAACTTCCGCTTATTGCCGAGCTTATGGGGCAGGATACGTCCAACGAATCCACCTTGTGGCGGGATCGCGCACTGGTTGAACTGAATTATGCCGTGCTCTATTCCTTCAAAAAAGCAGGCGTCAGCATCGTAGATCACCATACGGCGGCAACCCAGTTCGGCTTGTTTGAACGACGGGAAGAGCAGGCGAAGCGTGAGCTTACCGGGGATTGGAGCTGGTTGATCCCTCCAGTCTCACCAGCGACAACACATATTTTTCATAAATCCTATAATAACGAAATTCGTTCGCCGTATTTTCATTACAGGAACAAGGGGCAGTAATATCATCTCTCATCTCCAATTCACAGCAAAGCCGGGGTCTCAAATGAGACACCGGCTTTCATGTATTTTGGCATATTGCTTATCCTCATGAATGCTGCGCTAGATACCGAATGCTAAACTCTTGTTAATCGTTGACCTTCACATCCGAAGTGTAGGACGCAAACGGCTCTTCTTCAAAATCCTCGTCATCAAATGAAGAGACCTGCGCAACTTCTTCTTCTGCCAGCCAGCTCTCTTGCCGGTTACGCCATGACTGAATGTCGGAGATTACGTTCTCTGCCCGATCGGTCATGATCCCAATCAGATTAACGCCTTGCTCTCCTACCTTCTCCGCTACCTCCTGAACCTTGCTGCCGATACCCCGGGCGCCGTCAGCAATATCCCCTCGAAGCTCTTTGCCGGATTTCGGAGCCAGAAGAAGCGCTGTAACGGAACCTGCAACACTGCCGATTAATACTCCCCAGAGGAGTCCTTTGCCCTTCTCTTTCATATCCCATCTCTCCTTCTATTTGGCCTGCCCTTCGCCGGACTTGGAGGTGTACCTGCTCCATGAATGCCAGAGTGTCATCCCGGCATCCACCCATCGGAACATCTCCCCGATTTGACGTTCATTATCGAGGCGTGCACGTTCCAAATGCTCGATGGCGGTGATAGAGGCTTTTTTCCCTACGGCGTGAACGGCATCTGCCGTCTTGGCTACCGCCGATGCAGCATCAGTCATGGAAGCGGCAAAAGCCTCGCCAGCTGCCAGCTGACGCTGAATCATCTCTAAAGAGACAGACGTTTGCCGGAGCACCTGCGAGGCCTCCTGTGCTAATTGAGTACTGTCTTCCTCAAGCCTGCTCAGCATGGCCTCGGTCCGGTTCAGCAGTTTCTTCATCGACAGCATCACGATGATCGCTGCTACCGCAATCAGAACGATGCCGACGCCAGCCACCAGCGCACTCCACTCTGTCATAGGGAACTCCTCCTTTCGTCCGACCGGGCGAATGCCTAGTCGCTTGATGCATTATAAGCAGGATGGGCTTGTATTGACACAACATCACAAGTTTTTTTATTTCCGGCAAGGAACAAAACCGGAATCGGCAGGGCTTCGGACAACGTGTGTTTATGGATGGATCCCCACATAGAAACAGACCGCTCAAGGGATTCTTGGCGGTCTGCTGCGAATAGTTATAGAGTCGAGCCTATATTAACTAACATGGGAACTGCTTCTAAAGAGATACAGCAAGCAGTTAATACATTTCATTTTTCAGATAATGGCGTACGTTCTCAGCAAACTGCTCCAGCACATCAGGCAGAGCGGCAGTTAAAGGATGAAGTGTATGCCTGTCCCATTCATAGTAGTCCTGAACGAGCGGTTTACGCAGTCTGACCAGCTCCAGCAGCACGGTATGAACCTCTTGAGGGAACACCTTTTCCTCATGGTTGATGTCCATAATATCCTCATAGCTGCTGGCATCCCGCATAATAAACCCATCAATCAGATAACTTCCGACATCCGTAACGACCTCAATCGCCAGATGAAGCCCGCGCTCCTGTACCAAGCCAAGCACCAGGCCCCCATCCCATGATTGCGCTGCAGTTCGCAATCCTTCAGCTATTTCAGGGATCGCTTTCAGCCGCCGTTCAATTTGCTCTTGATTCACATAATACACGGCAAATCTCCTCCAGCCTGTTGTTGTATGTCTATTGTAAACCGCCTACACTTCAAAATCGACGCTAAGCGTATGATCTTTCACCGTATTAATGTAACGGATGACTTCCTGATGAACAGGATGAACGGCATAAGCCTGCAGATCTTCAAGGTTATCCACTTCAACTATCAAAGCCAAATCATAAGAGCGCTCGGAGCGAATAAGATCAGCCCCCGCTTCTATGGATCTGAGCATCGGGATCTTCCCATCCATGTCGCGCAGCACCTGAACTGTTTTCTCAATATTCTCAGCCGTCGGCTCCTTCAATTTAAAAAACACAATATGTTTAATCATCGCCCGTTCCTCCATCTCTCGCGTTTATGTAATTCTCCCGTATCTATCATAACCCGTTCGTCCAAAAAAAGAAATCGCTCTCACTTACATGCAGGCCGGTAAACCGTCCCGATACGGAGCCCGAGAAAACAAAACAGGAGCATCGTTCGGCTGCTGCCGGAACGCGCTCCTGATAGAACATCCTGTTCTTGATAATTGCCATTGATATCATGAACTTAAACGGTTTAGCATGTTCTGGGCAATCCATATGCCCGCCGCCCCGGCTTGAGCAAGTCCCCTCGTAATTCCGGCTCCATCGCCACCACAGAATAGACCCTTGATCTCCGTCTCGAAGGACTCCGTCAGCTTCGGCCGAGCAGAGTAGAACTTCGCCTCTACCCCGTAGAACAGTGTGTGCTCGGATGCAATGCCCGGTGTGACTTTATCCAGCGCTTCAACCATCTCAATCAGGCTCTTCATCGTGTTGTAGGGCAGAACCAAGCCCAGATCTCCGGGGACTGCTTCCTTAAGAGTCGGCTCCAGAAAACCTTCGCGGATTCTGCCTTCGGTTGATCTTCGGCCGCGCAGCACGTCTCCGTATTTCTGTACAATAACACCGCCGCTGGATAAATCGTTAGCCCGCTTGCAGATTTCCCGCGCGTATTCGTTAGGCTTGTCAAACGGCTCCGTGAACTTATGGGACACCAGCAGCGCAAAGTTCGTATTGGCCGAGCCCAATGCCGGATCTTTATAGGAATGGCCGTTGGCTGCCATCACACCGCTGTGGTTCTCAACGACAACATGACCCGAAGGGTTGCTGCAGAACGTTCTCACGCGGGTTCCAACCGAGGTATTAAAGATGAATTTGCCTTCATACAAGTGCTCATTAATTTCTCTCATGACTACGTCGGAGGTTTCAACACGCACGCCCACATCCACTTGGTTGTTATGCATTTTCAATCTGCGTTTTTTTAATATGCTGGTCAACCAGGCAGAGCCGTCTCGTCCCGGGGCAACCATAACCAAATTCGCCTCATGAACCTCTCCGCCCTTCATTGCAATGCCGGTAACGCGGTACGTTCCGTCTTCTTTGACGGTAACCAGATCCTCTACCTCTGCCCGGAAGGCCATATCGACCCTGGTCTTCAAATATTCGTAGATCGATTTCAGAATCTCCAAATTTTGTTCGGTTCCAAGATGTCTTACCTGAGCGCGAAGCAGCTTAAGTCCGGCCGCATATCCTCGCTGCTCAATATCCCGAATCGCATTCGTGGTTGGATCCGTAATCGCCGGTGTCGCTCCATGCTCCAGATTAATGGCATCCACGTATTGAATAAGTTCCATTACCTTGGAGCCAGGCAAATAATCAGTCATCCAGCCGCCAAACTCTGTCGTTATGTTGAATTTGCCGTCACTGTATGCCCCAGCCCCGCCAAAACCAGCCGTAATCGAGCAAGCCGGCAGACATCCGGCAAATTCTTTGCGCCCTATGGCTGGCGGACAGAGCTTGATTTTCTCCTCCAGAATCGGGCAGCTTCTCCGGTAAATATCATGCCCCTTGTCCACCAGCAGCACCTTGCTGCCCGGTGATTTCAATGTCAGTTCATAACACGCGAATATTCCCGCCGGTCCGGCGCCAACCACGATAACATCATATTTGCTCATCATATCCCCCTGTGTGTTTGACTGTACTCTTGCACACCGACTCCAGGCACAAAAAAATCCTGCTACGAATAGGTATGCTTGCGCATCCTACTCGTAGTCAGGAATTTAAGGTCCCTTGTAGAAACCCCTGAACCTTATTATCAGGGATATACGAATAAGCATCATTCAACTTCAACAACCACAGTTAATATAAACTCAAATTACGAATATGTCAAACATAATCATATTTTTCGTTCGTGTTTTAAGCATAAACAAATAATAAATTCTGATATAAAATAATATAATGACTAAAAGACGAACGATAACATCTGTAAACAAATTGTTAAACCAGGACTTTCAGACGATTACACTGCCCTTACAAATCACGTAACAACGAAATGGAAACAAATGTTTAACGATTGGCTATTGAAAAGTGAGTGTCGAATATTGTAGTATTGTGTTAAAAAAATCGGAGGAATTATGCCTACACAACTGCAGCAAGAAAAACACTCCATAGAGGCGTGGTCCCTGATCAATCGTAAATATTTGGGGAAAGGTGTGCGAGTCAAGCGCTTTCGCCGGCCGACCCGCTGCCAAATTCGTAACCGCGTCCTGCTAGCCATACTTATGGCCAACGACATCAAGCTGTCACAATTGGCCGAAGAACTGGGAGTATCCTCCCGTAGTGTCAGTGCCTGGGTGTATGAGGGACGCGTTCCCGGAAAAAACAACCTGGAGAAAGCCTGCAGCTACTTGGGTTATCCCCGTCATATCCTCTTCAGAGAAGAACTGCTGGAGAAATCACCATTGATCTGTCAGCCTGCACCTTCCCGCTTCATGAAACGCACCCTGACACGTTCTCCGGTTAGCAATCGGATTCTGACAGGCCTGTGCATGGTTCATGATTTGTCGGTAAGCGATGTCAGCCGCTGGATCGGCGTCCATCCCGGCACGTTCCGCAAATGGCTGCATCAAGGCACCGTACCATCCGGAGCATTTCAGGAAAAAGCGGAACAGTTCTTCCGTATCCCTAAATCTGTTCTGTTCGCAGATTGCGCATTGAAGCAAGATTCTCCTAAATGAAGTTATCATGATTTTTAATAACCATACTTAAGATGACGAACCAAACGCCCAGCAGGCCGGATTTGATCCGGCTTGGCTGGGCTTATTTTTTGTTATGGCATATTTGGAAGAGATCAGGGAATACAAGTAACATCGAGAATCGCGGCATCCAGAATGGAGGTGACTCACGCATGAAGTTGCGCCATAAGGAAATTGGCGGGGCATTGGGATTATTGGCCGGAACTACGATGGGCAGCGGCATCGGATTTCTGATAGGCTGGCACTCTTACGATCTGATAGTTCTGGTTGCCTTCTTCGGTTTATTCGGAATTACAGCCGGGCGGTGGGCTGGCTCCCGCATTGTATTCAAAGAGTTTCCGTAAACGTAAAAATCAATTGCCAAGCTCCACATTCTACAACCCCCTGCCCAAGATGCAGTGCAGCAAAAAAGCAGACAAGGAAACCATTCGCTTCCCCATCTGCTTTTTCTCATTTTGAGAAAACCCTCATCGGCGGTTTTTCACAATTCAAAGCGATTTATCATCCGTCGGCTCCCCTGCATAGCCCGTTGAATACTCATGAAAATAATCCTCGCCCAAGGTTGTATCCGGTATATCCTTTTCGCTCCAGGTCTTGCCTCCATCCTCTGTTATGGCCTGACCACTGAATCCACTTTCTGGTGATATAAAATGGAGAAAATCCCCATTCGGCGTGCTTCCAATCCGGTCCCATGTCTGCCCGCCATTGGTTGTGCGGTAGAGATCGTTATTCTCCATAACGGCCCAAGCCTGCTTGCCGTTCAGTGCAAAGATTTGACGCACGGTTCCCTTCAGCTGAGCTTGAACCTCCCATTCCGTACCACCGTTATCACTATATGCAATCCAGCCTTCTCCGCCTATCCATCCCGTTTTATGATTAACCAGCCTGACTGCCGTCACATCCGCTAAATCCACATCGGGCTGTAAGGCCGAAGCTTTCTGGTCATTCGTATGATTCTGTTCTGCATCGGCACTATGATCTCCGGCGTCATCAGCTTCACCCGCAGCATGATTCGAATTGGCAGGAGATTCTCCCTCAGGGTTAGCTCTGTTCGGAGCATTCGGGGATTGCTCCGGCACCGGAGCTTGGGCCCCATCCCCTCCATCCGATGGCTGGCAGCCTGCAACCAGGCCCACAACGATAAGCAGCAGTAAAATAAAGCCAAACCCAATTTGAGGTTTTATCATATGATCACACCCCTTACATTCAAAGTATTAATCGGCTACAACGGTTAACGGGTCCTCTATACTATATATCCAACTCCATCAATTTCACCCAAATGAAGAACACACTCTCATCTTTAGTATAACGCGATTTCTCTCTGAATAGGAACGAAAAAAGCTGCTCTTCAAGTAGAAATTCACTTGAAAAACAGCTTAAGTTCTTGGATGCGGTCGAGAGGACTCGAACCTCCACGGGGGTTAGCCCACACGGACCTGAACCGTGCGCGTCTGCCAATTCCGCCACGACCGCGTATTATGTAAGCCGGTGTTGTGTTGATCACCGTAATTAAGAGTATATTACGCCAGAAGTTAAAAAGCAAGCATTATTTTTTAAGAAAATGTCGAAACCGGATATTCCGCATAATTTCAACATTTCAACCCGACGCCAGATCGTCCATTGGTCAAGAATGATTCTGGAGAATACCCTCGTTTACTCATCCTCCACAGGGTATGTTTATTCGAGAAACCCCTCATACTAAAACAACCAAGCTCTGGAACCTGTAATATATACTTTACGAAGCGCGAGGACATAACGATGTATATGAAGAAATATGGAATCACCTTCCTGATGGGCTCACTCTGTCTTGCCTTCACCGTAATCACCGACATCCTGTTCGGTTTCCCATGGACTAACTTTATCATCAATTGGAAATTCACGCTGTTCTCCATTGTAGAAAAATGGACTGTTATCCTGCTGCTGATCTTATTGTTCGTTCCGGATGTATATCAATTCTTCAAAAAGAAAAAGTCCCGACATGCAAGCCAATCCTAATCCTCTTATAATAGGATGTGGCTCACGAAGCGGGACTTGAATTGGAATTAGGTTCGGATTTGGATCTGGATTTGGATTTCATCCTCCGTACCAGGATGCGGATCATCCCCAGAATAACCAAGACAGCAGGAATGACAATCGTGAATACAGGGAGCACGGTATACAGATACTTGCTCCCTTTCATAAGATGTTCGCTATAGGAGCGCGACAGAACCATCGAATTCCCCAGTATGATTACAGCATAGGGATAGATTAGTTTTTTGTACGGAATCTTAAACAGCTCCGATGTGCACATCAGCGCCGCATAATAATACAAACTTATTTTGAAAAACACGCCAATGATTAATACCATCACCACGAGTATTTCTGTTCGCTCGATAAACTCGGAAATATTGGCCTTGCCGACCATGGTAAGCAGCGGAAATACCGAACGCTCGGTAATATTCGTTCCCAGCACTGAAATGGTAATGGCTGAGGTCTGCGCCAGCATGACGCCGCAAAATAATATCGCCAAATAACCGGCCTTAATCCCTGTTTTCTTCTGATTCAAGGCAGGCATTAAGACTGTAGCAACAATAAGCTCCGCGAATGGAAAGTGAATGTTTTTCTCCACTACGGATTCCAAGATCGGCCCCGTGCCTTCTCCCATCACAGGCAGCAAACGCTGCAGGTCCACAATCCCGGCAAACAGGATGACCAACAAGCTAAACCCTCCGATAATCAATACGACGGCTAAGAAGATCAGCGCAGTACGGGCGAGCACCTCAATCCCTTTGCCCAGCACATACGCAACCGTCATCACCATGATAAGATTTACGATAAGCAGGGGAGTTTCCTTCAGCGCTGCCGATGCCATCACCAGAAGTCCTCCGTCAACAACATCTCTGGAAGCCGTATGCAAGTAGAACACACCGTACGACAATCCGACAAATCCACCTAAATATTTCCCAAGCAATATTCGGTAATATACAGTCGGAAGTTTATCGGGAAACAGGGAGTAGAGAAAAGCGTTCATTGAGAAAAGCAGCAGACCCATGATCATGCCGATCAGCATCGCGATCCATGAATCCTTACCGGCTTGCAATCCAAGATTCACGACAAGCGTGGTTCCAAATTGAAACAGGACCAACAGTGAGAAGAATTGGAGCGGACTAATTCTCACCTTCTCCATACGGCTCCTCCTTTTCGTTACTCGATGTGGATGTCGTGTTTAAAGGAACGATCTCTCATCTGTGAATTTCGCACGACCGAGTTCACTTGGTATTCAACCTGAATTCGCGGATAAATCACATCCCAGCGGTCTTTCAATTCCCGCCAGACCGCCGGTTTGGTCCGTTCGATTACGTGACTGAATCCCAAAATGTCACTATCCAATTTCTTGCTTTTTTCTACTGCTTTTTTCAAAATTCGCACAACCTCTTTGTTGACAGCCTCTTCAAGAATCTTCATCGTATGAGGGTCCCTCAGATCAATACTGCTGTTCACTTCCCGGATCGAGAGGTTCGGCTCAACAAAAATTCGAATGATTGGCTGCAGCGGATCCTGAAATTCGGCTTCAATTCGGGTCTTGGAGCGCATGACATCGAAAGCGACTTCACCTTGTCCATTTTCAAGTTTGATATGCAATGGCGTTTTTTGCATTTTATCCCTGATCCACACGGTCCCGCGGCTCTCTTCCTTCGTCATCCAGCCCTTGAGTTTTCCGCCTTTGAAAACAGCCAGATTGGAGATGACGGCTAACCCGTCGCTCTTCGCACTCTCCAAATTCGATTTCTTAGCTGCCCCCTCTTTGCTCCCTTCGATAATAACACCATTAATAATCGGTCCACCTCCAGGCGTAAGCATCCCCCGGATAACATCATCCACTTCAACCCGAAAGTTCTCGCTTAACTGTCTGGAGGTCAAATCGATCTTCTGTGCCAATGCGAAGGCTGTAATCTTCCCGATAGGAGTCAATACAGCGACAACCTCCTCGGCCCGCTGCCCCTTCCCGGCAACCAGAATTTCAGCTGTCAACCTGATATCGGAATCCCGATCCAGATAATCAAATAAATCGACGATGCCGTTCCTCGCGACATCATCGGATATGACAATTAAGCCCGTATGCGCCAGCGATATAATTCGCGGTACTTTTCGGGATGTATTGCGCATCGCTTCAATAACGGTTTTACCGGATGCTTGGTAGACTGATGTCGGTGTGGCCCCTCTTCCTGCTTTTCCGGAGATCTCATCGGCAACCACTGTTTGAAAAGAGATCAAGTACTGACTCTTGCTCACCATCCAATCGATACCGATCCCGGATACGATCGCCCGCCGGTTTAACTCCACCGCATCCCAGCAGCCGGTCATCATGGCAAGGCAGCAGCCAAGCACAAGGAAGGCAAACCATCTGTGTTTCAACATATCTCATGATCGCTCCTAACCTGAGTTACGATTCCCCTCGGCACTGGGAGCGACGGCATGCTGATTGCTGCCCCCGCCCCCTCTCTCGCTGCCGTTGTTCTGTTCTGCAGTGCCCGAACCGGCCCCGATGCCTTGCTGTGTCGATGAACGGTTTCCCTGCTTGCCGGATCCGGAAGCCGAAGCGGTGAGAGTAGCAGACTGAAGCGTTTTAAAGGGCATCCGCAGGACGGCATCCTTCTGGCTCTTGTACCGAAACGGGCTTATGGGCGCCAGGTAAGGTTCACCGAAGGAACGGAGACTGTTCATATGCGCAACAAGCACGATTAATCCCAAGGTGAGCCCATAAAAGCCAAACATGCCTGAGAGCACCATAAATCCAAACCGGATCAATCGGCCTGCAATGGACAAGTTGTACGCCGGTATCGCAAAGCTTGCGATACCGGTCAGGGCGACAACGATGACCATCGCAGGCGTAATCAGTCCAGCCTCTACCACTGCCTGTCCCAGGATCAAAGCACCCACAACCGAAACGGTTTGCCCGATGGCTCTCGGCATCCTCACGCCGGCTTCCCGCAGTATTTCAAAAACAATCTCCATGAGCATTGCTTCAACAAAGGCAGGGAAAGGCACACCTTCCCGCTGAGCCACCAAACTAATCAGCAATAAGGTTGGTACCATCTCATAGTGAAACGTAGTGAGTGCAATGTACACCGACGGGCCCAAGATCAAAATAATGAAGCAAAGATAGCGGACAATCCGCATCACAATGGCAATATCAAATCGCTGTGCATAGTCTTCCGGCGACTGAAAGAAATGAACGAATACCGTTGGGAGCACCAGGACAAATGGCGTTCCGTCAACCAAAACGATAATGCGTCCCTCCAGCAATTTGCCAGCTGCGTCATCGGGACGCTCCGTATTATAGATCGTCGGAAACGGCGTCACCGTTTTGTCCTGAATAAATTCTTCAATGTATGCGGACTCCAGAATCCCTTCAATTTTGATTCCGTGTATCCGTTCTTTGATTTCTTTCACAATCTCAGGATCTGCCTTCCCCTTAACGTACATAATCGCCACATGCGTATGGGTTACCGACCCGATCTTCATCGTCTCCAGCCACAGATCAGGAGATTTCATCCGCCGCCGGATCAAGGATATATTCGTGGCAATGGACTCTACAAAGCTGTCTTTCGGGCCCCGGACAACAAGCTGTGAAGTCGGCTCCGTCACAGACCGCCACTCGCCACCCTGCGTACCAGCTACGATGGCTTTTTCCGACCCTTCGATCAGGATGGCGGTATCGCCAGACAGTATGGCAAGCATAATATCATTCCACTCGGTCATGGTCCTGGATTCACCCATCGCGAGCCCATCCTCCATGATCCGCTTCAGCATGGCTTCAGGGTCTTCTTTATTCAATAGGTCAGGATTTACATGCAGCAGGGATTCCATCACAAAATGGTTGACCATTTGGGGATCGCTAAGCCCGTTCAGATAAACGATGGCGCAATTATCCTCAGGCTGACCGCCCAGTTTCAAACGGCGGATAACGATATCCGGGCTGTCTCCGGATTCAGTTCGTATACGAGCCAGTTGTTCTTCCATATTGCCCGAAATTACGGATGGCCTCGTCTTCGAGGATAGCTCCAGTTCCTCTGAATCCTTCTTTGGAGCTTTACGGCGGTTACGAGATCGGTAGCCTATCATGTTGGTATCCTCATCCTTCAAAACTCAAGTTATCTCCATTATTTGCTTTACATTCCTATTTCATGCGGAGAGCAAAGAGGAATTCAGATACGGAGCGAAGAATTGTCTATGCATGAAGACTATATTCACAGGGAGGATACTATTTTGAAGCGTTACGGGTTGCCATTGGTCATCCTGATCATGAGCGTCATTTACATTTTCTTGATTCCATCTGAGCCATTAGCGGTCAAACTGCTGTTCAAGCTGATTCCGATGTGGCTCATCATACTCTTTGCTTATTGGCAATTCCCGCCATATAAATCAAAGGTTCATTATCTTCTGGTGATAGGGCTGTTCTTCTGTATGATTGGTGATGGAACACTGATCTGGTTCGTGGTCGGTCTCACCGCCTTTCTGATTGGACATCTGTTCTATGCGGCCGGCTTCCTCACACAATGGCGCTACTCGCTCCTCCGTTTCCTCAGCATCGTTCCAATCGCAATCTACTCGTTATTCATGGGCAGCGAATTGGTGTCTTCGATTAAGGCCAATGGAGATCACGGCTTGATTATTCCGGTTATCGCTTATATCACGGTCATTTCACTTATGCTCTGGTCGGCCATTATGACCGGGAACCGGTGGGCGATGCTCGGGAGCCTGCTGTTTGTCATCTCGGATTCGATCCTGTCCTGGAACATGTTTGTTTCAGATATTCGCTACTCCGGCGTGTGGATCATGACAACCTATTACGCCGCCCAATTTCTCATTGCACGCAGCATTGCAGCCTTCGATAGTCCTCACATGCAATCCGCAAGCAGCGCAGCCCTTAACACATCGGTTTTTAAATAGAACACAAAACAAGCTGAGCCCGGGTCCATCTTGCACCCGGGCTCAGCCCTGTTATCATTCATTGCTTTATCCTATTAAGGACCTAACTGGTACCGGCCCCTCTTTAATCCCGCCAATTCATGCGTACCTGCTTAATTCCCTCAACCTGCCACAGCTGCTCGAACAATCCGTTAATTCCCTTGCTGTTAAACGAATAGACCCGAAATTCCATCGTCACCTTGGTTGAATCATCTTCCAATGTATCGTTGTTGACGATCATGCCCTCAACGGTCATGTTCGCCCTTTGCAGCAAATCGGTAATGGTGCTGACATGAACCGGACGGTCCCCGGTCTCAATCATGATTTTTAGGCTGCCGGATTTCTTAATAAAGAGAAACCTCGATTCCAGTTTATTCAGCACCAGCGTGCTGACCAGAACAATCGCCGTTGTTATGATCGCTGGCCAATAAAACCCGGAACCAACACTTAAACCAATAGCCGCCGCTACCCATAAGGTTGCCGCCGTGGTGAGACCTGAAATGATATGATTCGAACGCCGCAGGATAGCCCCGGCTCCAAGAAAACCGATACCGCTTACAACTTGTGCGGCCAGCCGGGCAGGATCAAACCTCGCATTGGGATGATTGATCAGGGCTGAATCAAACCCGTAAATGGAAGTCAGCATAATCAGCGTTGAACCGACGGCTACCAAGAGATGCGTTTTTAGACCGGCCTGCTTGTTTCTGCGTTCGCGCTCCCAACCGATTAAACCGCCAAGCAGCGCAGCAAATAACAGCCGCATCAGCATGGTCCCTGTATCCAGTTGAAACACATCCATTTCTAATCTCCACCCATCCTTGTCATTTAAGGCGGCTCTTCGTTATGCCATATGTTCATCCTGCCAGCGCCATAACTCTTTGCTGGAGGTGGATATGCCGATTACACCGCTCTTCAGAGCTGTATCAAAATCCTCCAAATCGATCATGAGTCCTCCCGCGATGACAGGCACGTCCACCTCGGCACGAATACGGTCCATAATACGCTGACATACCATGCCCGGCAGAACTTCGATTGCGTCCGGATTGGAGGCCTTAATCATCTTGATTCCGTTATCCAGTGAGACGGAGTCAAATACAAATAGACGCTGAACTGTCAACAAGCCCAATTTTTTTGCTTCCACGATCGCTGTGTTTTTTGTTGTAACGATTCCGTCAATACCTGCCTTCTCGGCTAAATACCTGACTCCCGTCTTGTCTTTGCCGATTCCTTCAATGAGATCAAAATGAACAAATGAGAGCTTGCCAGCCTCAGAAATCTGCTCGACAATCGATTCAATCATAAAGATATCGGTCTTGAGAATAAAAACGATATTCGATTCGGTTGCCAGCACGGCGGGCAGTTCTTCGGCATGCATTAATGATGTGATAATGGGCCTTCGCTTCAAACAATACGAAATTCGTTGTGCACCTTCTACACTGGTTCTCATGTCTTCACCTCGTTGCCGCAGCAGCATCTCCAATTCTCCCGTTGCCCCGGCATATTTTTATATCCATCATGACTTTGCTTCATCTGCCTGCTCCAAGGCATGACCTGCGAGATAAATATCGTGGACCGAATTCAGGACGTAGGTAGGCGTAACGCTGCTGCCGATCAGGTCATCCCTGCCCGACACGCCAGTCAGCACCAATGCCGTACTCATTCCCGCCTCGTTTCCCATCCGAATATCCGTCTCAAGCCGATCCCCTGACATCAGGCATGCTTCCGCTTTCACTCCCAAAATATCAAGTGCCGTCAATGCCGTCAAGACGGAGGGCTTGCCCATGACAGTCGTAATTCGGATGCCCGCTGTACCTTCGATGGCACCAATCATGCCGCCACAATCGGGAATATCCCCGCCGGGCATGGGACATGTTCGATCCGGATGGGTTGCAATAACATCGGCGCCGTGTTTAATTGCCTGATATGCGAAATCCAGATGCCGATAGTGAAACTCCCGATCCCACGAAACGACCACAACATCGGTTTCCTCCGGCGTAGATGCGAATGAAATTCCGTTATCCAGCAGTTCATTCTTCAATATGTCCTCACCGATCACGTAGACCTGTGCACCCGGATGATGCTTCTGAAGATAATGGATCGTAACGAGTGCAGGGTTCAATATATGCTTCAGTTCTACCTCAATGCCAAGCTTCGCTAATTTCTTCAGATAATTTTCTCTGGAATCAATCGTTTTGTTAGTTAAAAACAACAGCTTCTTATCCAGCCCCTGCAAATAGTGAATGGTCTCAACAGCCCCATCAATCGCCTCGGCCCCCAGATAGATCGTACCATCCAAATCAAAAATATAACCTGAAAAATGATCCATTGTCGTTCTCCTCTGCATGTTCAATCTGTAACTTCCGCCTGCAAACGTAAATGGGACGTAAATGGGACATGTTCTGGTTAGATCAGTTCTGTTATGCAATCACAGCCCCCATCCGTATGTATACATATGACAGCACCATTCCCTTTAGTCCTTGGGCAAGCGATCATACGGATACAAAAAAAAGAGAAACACTTCGCATTAAAAACGCTTTCATCCATGACAAATGAAAGGTTCGTTATGCAAAGGGCTTCTCATCATCTCTGCCCAGCTCTATAACTTCATATGGTTATACTACATCCAGCTTTTACATTTGACAAGATGATAATAATTCAGAATTATCGAATCATGGCTGAGATGGTGGGAGAATCCTCCTCTTTCTCTTGGGTGTCCACCATTTCTACATGTTCCCTACCCAAAGGATACGGAAACAGCTCCGTCCTGTCGCCTGCAGGAGCCCCCATGCCAACTGCAATTGATCCTGCAGCAGCTCCAGCTGTCTGTCAACTTCCTCTTGACTCCATTCTAAATAATCCCTCATCATCTCGATTACGGGAGCGATTAACCTCTCGGCCCTTGGCCGGTCAAACAGCACCCAGCCCGTTCTTCTTAGCAGAAAATCAACAGCGGTTATTGTCATCTCATGTTCTATGGAGTACTGGATTTCTGCTCGCAGCACTCTAATTTCCATCGATTCCGACGCCTGCGAAGCAGCATGAATCCGATGAAGCAGCTCTTTTGTATTAGAGCCGTATCGGGTCATCAAGCCCAGCATGAGCTCCGACGGGATGCCAAGCGATTTCCCCTGCTTAACCAGCATTTCTCGCAATTCCTCATAAGTAAGACCATTCAGCTCTCCGCCGCTTATCGGTACCCGGTCTGTTGTACAAGGAGGATAGATGGTGCCATCTGCCTCTTGAAGCTGTCTGGCAGCCAGGTTCACAACCTTCTCGGCCATTTTCCGAAATCCGGTCAGCTTTCCGCCTGCAATGGTAATCAATCCAGAATCGGATACAACCATTTCGTCCTTTCCGGATATCTCCGAGGGCCCCTTCCCTTCCTCGCGCACGAGAGGACGAAGTCCAGACCAGCCCGCTTCGATATCGCTTATCTTCAAATGGACATCCGGGAAAGCATGACGAACCGCATCAAGGAGATACCGCCGATCTTCAGCGGTAACGCCCGGCGTCTCCGTTGCACCTTCGTATACGGTATCGGTTGTTCCGATGTAGGTCTTGCCCTCCCTGGGAATAACGAATATCATTCGGCCACCGGGCACATCAAAATAAGCAGCTTGTCGTATCGGGAGCTTCGCATGATCCACCACCAGGTGAACGCCCTTGGTGAATAATAATGACCTGCCTTTCAGCGAATTGTCCTTCTGCCTGACCTGATCTGCCCATAGACCGGTTGCATTCACGATTTTTTTGGCGAATACCTCATAGGTTTCCCCGCTCCATTGATCCTCCACGTGAGCACCTACCACTCTTCCCCCGCGATAAATAAATGCGCATACTTTAGCGTAATTCGCGATCAGCGCTCCCCTGGCCCGTGCAGACTTCATCACTTCAACCGTTAGCCGTGCATCATCGGTGCGATATTCGTAATAATAACCGCAGCCTCGTAACCCCTCCTTACGAAGGAGCGGCTCCAGCGCTAGGGTTCCCTCGCGTCGGAACATGGTCACCCGCTCACTGCCCTTGACCCCCGCCAGCCAGTCATGCAGATACAATCCGATGGCTCTGGCCAAATAACCGTAGGTGCCTTTCTTATAAATAGGCATTAGCATCGGAATCGGCTCCACAAGATGCGGAGCGCTCCGGTGAAGCAGCGCCCGCTCGTAGCCTGCTTCACGTACCAAGCCAAGCTCTCCCTGCCGCAAATACCGGAGACCGGCATGGATCAGCTTCGTCGATCTGCTGCTTGTTCCCGAAGCCAAATCGCCCATCTCGACCAAGCCGACGGCCATCCCCCTGCAGCTGGCGTCCCAAGCAATTCCCGCACCCGTGATACCGCCGCCAATCACCAGCACATCCAGCTTGCTAGCCGACATGTCCTGCAAATATTGGGTCCGCATCCTAGCGGATAAGCTTGTGCCCACCTGACATTCCCCTCCCTGAATCTATTAAGAAAAACGTATAAATCTAAAAAAGAACCGCATCTGCTGAATGCATACTGAAATACAGTACGCATTGAAGCAAAAGGGTTCTCCATGATCTCTGCCCGTTTATGCAATAAATATGATTATTCATTATATGTTGCTTTTATGCTTATGTCTACATAGAACCTGTTATTAGAACTTTGCAGGTCTAATGTCATTTTTTTCGTAAAGCCGATGGAGCCATTCGCTTATATTTCTTGAAGGTCCGGCTGAAATAATAAATATCGTTGAATCCGGTAGCCGCCGCAATTTCCGATACCGTAAGCGGACTTTCGCGGAGCAGGTAATCCGCCCGGTTAAGCCTGGTTTCATTCACGTACTCCGTCACGGTCCGGCCGCTGATCTCCTTGAACAATCGGCTGAAATGAAATCGGCTGAGACCGGCCATGCCGGATAACAGCTCCACGGACAGATCGTCCCGGTAATGCTCTTCAATGTATTTGAATATCGGCGCAAACCGCTCCACATTTTTCATTCGCTCCACGTATTCGTCCTGTGTGAGAACCGTGGCGACATAACCTCGCAGCAGCAGCGTAAGCAGCCGGTACAGCTCCGATTTGATGGCCAGCTCATAGCCGAATTCCTGCCGTTCCAGCTCCTTGATAATGGATAGCATGGGTGCCAGCGCATCATCCCCGTTGATTCGGTTCTCGAAGATCAGACGGTTCTGGGTGATCGGTGTGATGAATTTCATCTCGGGCGCATCCAGGGAATGGCTCTGCAGCAGCGAGAAATCAGCGATTAACGCATAATAAAACAAATGTTCCGACTGGCTGAGCCCGTAATGCAGTTCATTCCGGTTTATGACGATCATATCGCCTTCCTTGGCGGTGAAGGTGGACGATCCGCATTCCAGCGTCGCTTCTCCCGAAACAAAATACAGAATTTCAAGATGCTCATGCCAATGATGGTTAAATAAAACCTGTCCCCGGCCATCAAACTCGCAACGATGAACCTTGATTGGAAACTGAGGATCCGGCATCGTCATCGGTTCTCGCAGTGTTTTGTCCAATGCTCTGATCTCCTTCCCGTAAGACAGCACAATTGTACAAACAAACAGCACGGTTTATCATGGTGTCTTCCTCTAAAAGGATTATAATACGAAAGTGTAATGCAGTAAATTCAGAGGAGTGAAATCATGAAATCTATTAATGTTGGCGTCATTGGCACTGGATCGATCTCTGCTATGCATTTGCAATCCTATCAAAAACATGCGAACGCGAATTTGCTCGCCGTGTGTGATTTAAATGAAGAAAGAGCACAGCGTGCAGCTGAAAAATACGGCGCTACCAAAGTCTATACAGACTATAACGAACTTCTGGCTGATCCCGATATCGATGCGGTCAGCATCTGTACCTGGAACAATACCCATGCCGAAATCAGCATCGCGGCACTGAATGCCGGCAAACACGTTCTGGTTGAGAAACCTCTCTGCCGTACGGTTGAGGAAGCGCTTCAAGTACAGGAAGCCGTGAAATCCTCGGGCAAGCTGCTTCAGGTCGGATTCGTAAGACGTTACGACCCTAACGCCCAGATGCTGCGTGAGTTTGCAGACAAGGGGGAATTCGGGGATATTTACTTCGCGAAGGCGTCCTCCATCCGTCGTCTCGGTAATCCGGGCGGCTGGTTCTCCGACATCGAACGTTCCGGCGGCGGCCCCCTCATCGATATCGGCGTGCATGTCATTGACCTGTGCTGGTATATGATGGGACGTCCAAAGCCAGTTGCCGTCAGCGCAAATACATACCGGAAACTGGGCAACCGCTCCAATGTTCGCAACCTGTCCTTCTACAAGGCAGCTGATTACGACGCGGAGAAAAATACGGTTGAAGATATGGCAAATGCGATGATCCGTTTTGAAAACGGTGCCTCTTTGCTGGTGGACGTGAGCTTCACCCTGCACTCCAAGGAAAACCTGCAATCCGTTAAGTTGTATGGAGACAAGGGCGGATTCGAGATTGATCCTGAGGTTTCCATCGTAACCGAGAAACACGATACCATCATCAATATCCAGCCGCAAACAGACAACAAAGGATTCGACTTCGATGCCGCTTTCCAAAGCGAAGTCAATCACTTCATTTCCTGTATCGAGAACGGCACGACACCGCTCAGCCCGGTTGAAGACGGCGTTGAGATCATGAAGATTCTGTGCGGTATCTATGAATCCGCTGAGAAAGGAGCTGAAGTTCTGCTATGAAACTTGGAGTGAGCTCATACAGCCTGTATCAGGCCATGAACAAAGGCGAGATGACCATTACCGATGTCATCGACTACGTTGCAGAGATCGGCGGAGAGCATATCGAGATCGTTCCGCTCGGCTTTAACCTGAAGGAAACGCCGGAGCTGATCGATACCATCAAATCCCATGCTGCATCCAAAGGGCTTGAGATTTCCAATTATGCCATCGGCGCCAATTTTGCGGAATTGGATGACGCTGCCTATGAAGCGGAAATTGAAAGAGTTAAAGGCGAAGTGGACATAGCGGCGGCCCTTGGCGTTAAGCTGATGCGCCATGACGTTGCTTCTTCCAAGGACTTGTCCATTACTCATTTTCTGGAGGAACTCCCGCGTCTGGCCAATGCTTGCCGTATCATTGCCGATTACGCGGCAGAACACGGCATCACCACCAGCGTGGAGAACCACGGATATTTCATACAGCAGAGCGACCGTGTA
The DNA here is from genome assembly GCF_003184205.1 of Paenibacillus sp. Cedars. Taxonomy (NCBI): domain Bacteria; kingdom Bacillati; phylum Bacillota; class Bacilli; order Caryophanales; family Paenibacillaceae; genus Paenibacillus; species Paenibacillus sp. Cedars. The sequence continues at coordinate 1,309,067 of NZ_CP020866.1, read as the reverse complement.
AAAACACTTGTCCAAACCGTAAATCATCCAAACTTCAAAACAACCCTGGATATCGGGAATTTCCTCTGTGCGGATGAGGTATCCACCGTGGCTGTAGCCAACAATATCGGCTTGGCCTCGATGGTTCACTTCAAGGACTTCTATTATCGCCCGGCCAAGCGTGTGCCTGGATCCGGCTGGTTCAACACCTCGAGCGGCAATTGGCTCCGGGGCGCGATTGTCGGCCAAGGCGATATCGATATGCCGGAAGTCGTTCGCATCGTGAAAGAATCCGGTTATGACGGCTACATCTCGATCGAATTCGAAGGATTGGAAGATTGCCGTACGGGAGCCAAATTTGGATTGGAATATGTCCGCAAAGCATGGAATGAAGTTTAATTCAGACGGACGATGGATGATATAAGGAGGATATAACGATGTCGAAGCCTATCATGCCTAACAAAATTGGCGTTATTGTGGACAGCTTTCGTGTTGGCGTAAGAGAAGGTCTTATCAAGGCTCGGGATGTTGGTGCCGATGGTGTTCAGATTTATGCCGTTCATGGCGAAATGGACCCAGCCAACCTGTCTGCTTCCGCTCGCAAAGAATTGAAGGATTATATCGAATCACTCGGACTTGAAATCTCCGCACTCGTGGGTGACCTTGGCGGACACGGCTTCCAGGACCCTGCTGAAAATGCGGCCAAGATCGAAAAATCCAAACGGATCATGGAGCTTGGTTTGGAGCTTGGAACGAATATTATCACAACCCATATCGGTATCGTTCCGCAGGACCACAACGGCCGCGTATACGAAACGATGCACAATGCCTGCGTGGAGCTCAGCACCTTCGCAAATTCCATGAACGCATTCTTTGCCATCGAGACGGGCCCCGAGCCTTCCGCCCACTTGAAGGCATTCCTCGACGGTTTGGGTTCCAACGGCGTATCGGTTAACTTCGACCCGGCAAATATGGTCATGGTTACAGGGGATGATCCGGTACAGGGCGTGTACAACCTGAAGGATTATATCGTCCATACGCATGCGAAGGACGGAATCAAGCTCGCCGACTATATCGATCCTCGCGATGTATACGGCGATTTCGGATACGAAGCGCCGCCGCTGGACCATGACTTAATCGCCGATATGGCAGAATCCGGCGAGAAGTTCCGTGAGGTTCCGCTCGGCGAAGGCGGCGTGAACTGGTCGGCATATCTGCAAGCCCTCAAAGACATTGGCTACACCGGATATCTGACGATCGAACGCGAAGTGAAAGCAAATCCGGAGGCTGACATCAAACTCGCCGTAGATTTTCTGAAGACGTTCAGAGCCTAACCGATTCATTACCATACAGAGTCTCGCTGCAACGGGTCTGGGCCTAATAAGAGCCTCACGCAGCGGGCTCCATATGCAAAAGCAGGCAGATCAAGGATATTTCCCGATCTGCCTGCTTTTTTTATTCATGCCATGTTGATGAACTTAGTTAAGATACGGTCTGCTTCCCAGGCAATGTCTCCAAGGAGCCGTTCGCATTCGCGGAACGGATCTCGGCCTCGATAATTTCCAGTGATCCGGCAGCGCTTTCCGGTGTGCATACCGTTACGGGTGTCCCTTGTGCAACATGCTCAAGGAAATACTGGAGTTCGCGATAGTAACCGGAATCACCGGACAGCTCAGCCGTAAAGCCCGGAGCATCTTCAGGATAAACCTTCAATTCATTATTCTGGAACACAAGCGTAGCCTGCTCCAGATTCACCCGGTATCCCATATGGAATCCGTGTTCACCGCTCAGTGTCCAGTCCGCATGGGCGTTAATCACCTTACCATCCGGATAGCTGTAATGAGTGGACACGATATCGTACAGGCTGCCTTCAATGATGGTTTTGGCGAATGTGGATACCCGTTCCGGCTTGCCCATCAGCCAGTGGATCATATCCACGTCATGGACATGCATGTCGGTGATGCAGCCACCGCTTTTGTCCCCTTCCAGGAACCAGCCCTTCGGCGGTTCGGAGCCGCGGAAGAACTCCCCCGCTACGATGCTTCCGTATCGTCCGTCCTCCACGCAGGCTTTTAAATATTCATAAGCAGGCCAGAAACGCAGGCATTGTCCGATCATCAACGTTTTGCCTGTACGCTCTGCTGTTTTCACCATGCACCAGGCTTCTTCTGCACTGCCTGCCATCGGCTTCTCACACATGACGTGAATCCCCTTCTCCAGCAGCATGCAGGTCATATCCGCATGTAAATAAGTCGGCAGACATACGTCCACGATATCAAGCTCTTCATTCTCCAGCATACTGTCTACATGATCGTAGAGATGATAGGGCTCCAGATCATATACATCACGCTCAGTGGCCATATTGCCATTGGCTTTGCTGTCTTTCAGCTCATCGATACGCAGATCGCAGATGGCAACCAGCTTAATGTCGGCACCTTCTTCCATGAGACGGACATAATTGTCGAAATGCATGCGTCCCATGAAACCAAAACCCAATATTCCGATTTTCAGCATCCTATATTCCCTCCGTATCCCTTATTATGATTGGCCTTGACGCTGGCGCGCGTCAGGCTGGCGCAATGACGGTGTACGTCCGAGAATCGCATCCATTGCATTGGATGTATTAAAAATGATCTGCTCCGAATAGTGGGTGTAGGCCGGGATCATCTCTGCCGTAACATAGTTGTCATAGCCGATTAAACGCAGCGCTTCCACCACGGCCGGGTAATCAACGTCTCCTGCCAGCAAATCAACAAAGCCGTGCAGCCCGCCAGCTTGCCTGCGGTAGTCCTTGAAATGGACTTTTTTGATCCGCTGACCCAGAATCCGAATCCACTGCTCGGGATAACCGTTATGAACAACATTCCCTACGTCAAAATAGGAGCCGACATAATCGGAACCGATCTCGTCAATGAAATTTCGCAATTCCAGCGGCGACAGCAGAAATTTGTTCCACACATTCTCAAGCGCGATGGCAACACCGGCACTCTCTGCAAACGGCACCAGCTTACGAATGGATTCTTGAGCGCGATCGTATGCATATTCGTAATCAATCACGGCGGAGCCAGGGATGAAATCGACGCCGACCGCGCCGGGGATAACCAAAATGGCGTCCACGCCGAATGCGGCAGCCAGTTCCAGCTGCTTCTTGCAAACATCCATCGCTTTTTCACGGACAGCCGGGTCTTCGCTTGTCATTGGATAATCCCAATAAAGGCCTGTTGCCAGTCCTGCAATTTCCAGGTCCGCGTCTTTCAGCTGTGCAGCGATGTTCTGCACTTCCTTATCACCGGCTTGGAGCCCAAGCTCGCCCGTTTGGTTTAATGACAATTCGATTCCGTCAAACCCAGCTTCTTTTGCCAATCGGATGCAGTCGGAGATGGCCGCATCCCCTTGGAATGACCAAATGTTAATCCCTTTCTTCATGACGAATCCCTCCTCAAATCAATAGGTTGATTGATGCAGCTTCCGCTTTCACATGGAAGTCTTTGAAAATAAATTGAAAGATTCATGTAACGCAACATTTGACTTTTTCCGTCAAGTTGTAAATAAACCATCAGGATGTAATAATACTTATATAATAAATAAATATTCCATCAAATGATTTAGATAGAAAAGTGATTATTTGGACAATTCCGTTCTCTTCAAAAATTTTATTTCATCCCTTTCTGGAGTGATTTATCTATGAACGATACAAACTCGGATTACCCGATAAAGCGTGAAGCGTCCTTCCGGGAATGGTCGCCCAGCATTCATTATGCTCAATTCCAACGCATGGCGACGGGGGCTCTCCCGAGGCGAAGATTGTACGATTTCGAGCTGCTCTACGTATGCCATGGCGCAGCCGCCACAACGATGAACGGGAATCGGTATGTCATCGAAGCCGGGCAGCTCATTTTCCTGCCCTCCGGTGTTTACCATCAGAATGAGGTGATATCTGAGCCTGATGCGCGATTTTTGGGAATTCATTTTGATTTCTTTGATGAACTGGACATTCAGACCGAAGCGGACATGATTGTGAACGAATCCGTGCTGGCTCCGGATAAATTTGCTCAAGAAGCGGTTTCATCCGCTTTCCTTCCGCTGTCCTCACGGACCATCTACACGCCTCCATTGCCTTGTGTTCAGATGATGGAACGCATCGTTGAAGAGTTCACCTACCGTCCTGCCGGATATGAACTCGCCTGCAAAGGACTGATGCTGGACGTGCTGGTTCAATTGTGTCGGACGCATCCTTTCCAGGCCCTGACGGAAACGTCACCGCATGATGCCAAACTGATTGATCTGATGAGCCAAATCGAAAAAACTCCAGCCAAAGACTGGAGCAATAAAATAATAGCCGAGCATTTAATGTTAAGTGCCGATCATACCGCGAAATTATTCAAACGATTTGCCGGAATGCCACCCAGTGAATTTGTGCAATCCGTTCGTCACCGGGAAGCAAGGCGGCTCCTCCGGGAATCCGATATTTCGATCGAGGCGGTTGGCGAAGGCGTCGGATACCCGGATATTCATTATTTCAGCCGGATTTTCCGCAGGTTAGAGGGGATCACCGCTACGGATTACCGTAAACTCTCAAGAATTCTGTAGGATGTGCAGGTCCTGGACTGCACGGGATGAGTGTGCCCTAAGCCAAAGATCTATTCGATCAAGCGCTTCTGTCAGCCGAGCGGAGGAAGCGGCATACGAGCAGCGGATAAAACCTTCGCCGCCAGCGCCGAACACATGACCCGGTACAACAGCGACTTTCGCTTCCCGAAGCAGCCGCTCTGCGAACTGCTGCGATCCAAGGCCGGTTTCTGCAATGCTGGGAAAGGCATAGAAAGCACCTTGCGGATCGCGGCAGGTCAGGCCGATATCGCTCAGACCCTGTACAAACATCCTTCTGCGTTCATCATAAGCCAGCTTCATGGCATCCCGATCCCCGAGTCCGTTCCGCAGACATTCGATAGCGGCAATCTGTCCCATGATGGGTGCGCATAGGGCAGTGTACTGATGAATCTTGACCATGGCGCTCACCAAGTCCCGATCTCCGCAGAGGTAGCCGACACGCCAGCCCGTCATCGCAAACGCTTTGGAGAAGCCGCTGATGACAATGGTGCGTTCCCGCATTCCAGGCAGTGAAGCGATGCTGGTATGTGTGCGGCCATAGGTAAGATCCGCGTACATCTCGTCGGAGATGACCACCAAATTGTGCGAAACGGCCAGGCGGGCAATCGGGAGCCAATCCTCATAAGTCATGACGGCACCTGTCGGATTGGTCGGAAAATTAACAACGATCGCTTTGGTCCGGGGTGTAATTACCTTCTGAAGTTCATCCGCGGTTAATTTGAAGCCCTCCTCTGCCGATAGCTCCAGTTCTACCACATTCCCCCCATTCAGCTGAACAAGCGGAGCATAGGCAATGTACCCGGGTACCGGAATGATGATTTCGTCTCCCGGCGAGATGAGCGCCCGCAGAGCAAGATCAATCGCTTCACTGCCGCCAACGGTGACCAGAACCTCTCGTGACGGTTCATATTCCAGCTGAAAGCCCTTGTGCAGGTATTCCGCGATTGCTTCTCTTAACTCCAGAAGACCCTCGTTTGGCGTATACATCGTACGCCCATGCTCCAAAGCGCGCTTGCAGGCTTCTATCGCACACTGAGGTGTCACAAAATCCGGCTCACCTACGCCCAGAGAAATGACATCATCGTCCGCTTCGGCCGCATTAAAAAACTGTCGAATTCCGGATGGGGGCATATCTTGCACAGTCGGCGATATAAAGCTGCTCGTTGTATTCATATCCTTCTACTCCTTGTTTTTCGCTTTTTCGTTCCGTTAATGAGAATTCAATAATGGCATCGAGCAAACTGCTGAACGAATATCCCGCTGCTTCCGCGCTTCTTGGCAGCAGACTGGTCCGCGTTAAACCCGGGAGGGTGTTAACCTCCAAAATATAAGGAATATTATCCTTCAGGATGATATCGATTCTGGCATACACACTGCACTTCAGTGCCTTGTAACATTGAATCGCCGCCGCTTTCACTGCCTTCCGAAGTTCGGGGGGCAGCTCGATCACCTGCTCATCCGCTTCGCCTTCCACATATTTGGACGTGTAGTCAAAAAATTCGGAGTTCGGTTTAATCGACACAATCGGAAGCATTTCCCCGTTCAGGATCGGGCAAGTGATCTCCTCTCCATCGATGAATTGTTCAATCATCACGGCGCGATCCCATTGGAGCGCCTCCTCGACAGCGGATGCCAGCTCATCTTGGATACGGACAATCCGGGTGCCAATGCTGGACCCGCCTGCATTCGGCTTCACAACAACGGGGAAGCCCAGCCCTTCCACATCCGCGGCGGCCAGCTCCTGCATACTGCCCACCACGACCCAGTCTGCGGTAAACAAACCTTCGCAGCGCAGCAGCTTCTTGCTCAGGTCTTTATCCATGCAGACACTGCTGGACAGGACATCGCTGCCGGTGTACGGTATCCCGAGAGAGTCCAGCGTACCTTGCACCGTGCCGTCCTCCCCGTATTTGCCGTGCAGCGCGAGCAGGGCGATGTCGATGCCTTCGGTCTTGCTGATCAGCTCGCGTTTGTCATCAATCTCGATCGGGCAAACCTCGTAGCGGTTTTTATCCAGATGGGAGAGCATCTCCCTGCCGGTAGCCAGCGAAACCTCCCTCTCTGATGATACGCCTCCCATGATGACACCAACCTTCATGATGCTGTCCTCCTAAACTGTTATTCTTCCGATCTCTTTTTTGCCCTGCTAGTTGAGCAGCTTCCTCGCCGTTTCACCGATAATGCGGATCCCCTTCTCGATGTTCTCGTCCGAGACGCGTGAGAAGCCGAGGCGCATCGTGTGATGACCTCCGCCATCGGTATGGAAAATATCACCCGGCGTGAATACGACGCCCTGGGCGGAGCAGGCAGCAAGCAGCTCCCGCGTCCGGAAATCCGGACCAAATTCAACAAACAGATGAAGTCCACCGTCTCCGGACAAGCGCTCCATCGGAATCCATTCCTCACAGCAGCGGATCGCAAGCTCATATTTTCGCTTATACTCCGCCTTGGCCCTTTTTAAATATTTCTCGAAGTTGCCGTTGTACAGATATTGATAGAGCAGGGATTGATCCAGCGTCGACGTATGGATGCTGCGGGCACGCTTCACGCTTTCGAGATAATGAATCAGCGTCTTGTCGGCAAGCACCCAACCGACGCGCAGGCCAGGGAACAAAATTTTCGAGAAACTGCCCAAATAGATCACGCTGTTGTTCTCCCCCCCTGCACATGCAACGAGAGGGGCAATATGCGAGCCCGAATAACGCAGCTCCTCATTGAAACCATCTTCAATAACGGGAATCTGATACTCATTCAGCAATCGCAGAGCTTCAAGCCTCTTCTGGTGAGACATAACAATTCCTGTAGGATTATGATAGGAAGGCACAAGGTACGCCAGATCGTAAGGGCGCTTCGACAGCTCGCGTGCAAGCCCTGTCAGGCTGATGCCGTCCGGCTCCATCTCGACGCCGGTGATGTCGTACCCGTGCATTTTAAAATTTTTTATGGCTGTATGGTGGGTTGGATTCTCACACAGAATGCGTCCATGCCCCTGGTTCAAGGTCGATAAGACCAGGCTCAGCGCTTCTGTAAAACCGCTTGTGATAAGCAGATCCTTGCCCTGGATATTCACGCCCTTGTTCTCCATATAACGGAGAAGATAATCGATGAGCGGTTTATAACCCTTGGCATAACCGTAGTTAAGGAGAACCTCCCCTTCAAGCGACATCCGGTCCAGAAATGCACGCTTTACATTTTGCAGATCAAACAGCTTCTCATCGGGAGCGATGCTTGTAAAAGATATGGCGCCCTTCTCGGCGCGGATGCCATGCTTCATCAGATCATTCTCTTCCGCGAGCCGGGCGTAATCATTCAGACGCGGAGCCCAATCCAGCCGCTTACCTTCTAGCTGTACAGATACCCCACTTACCGACGGGACAACGAAATGTCCCTGCCCTTTGACCGCGTAGATATAGCCTTCGTCCTCCAAATCCGAGTAAGCGCTGAGCACCGTATTACGGCTAACCCGAAGTAAAACACTCAGCTCTCGCGTGGAGGGAAGCTTCTGATCCGCTTGCAGCGCACCGGTTGTCATCAAGCGCTTCATGTAATCCTTGACTTGAATATATGCCGGACGGTCATCCGCAAACTTGAAATCCAAATACATCGTATTACCCCCTTGCCTCTATGATGGCATAAATTCAGCTGCACCACTAGAACCACAGCAGACCTCTTTCGCCGAAGGCGTGGTTGGCCTTAATCGCCCATGAATCCCTCAACCACCTCTATGGGTTAAAAAAGGACTTTTACGTTGATAAGCAGAACTATATCATCTTCACTCAAATAAGGAGGCGATTGTTGCTTGTGAACCGATCTAAAATTATAATCAGTGATCCTCATTCCATGGTAGATGCTCCTATAAAGATATCTGCCGCTGGGATGCAGCCGCAAGAAACCGTAACATTCCATCTGATCAAAAAAATAAATGAGGAACGATATTTAGCCTCACAGGCGAGTTTTGTTGCAGACCCTGAAGGTAAAGTAGAGCTGGACCATCAAGCACCCATCCATGGCACATACTGCGGCGTGGATGGAATGGCCTTGTTTTGGTCCATGGAGCCTACCGTAAAGAATGCACTGACGCATGTTCTGGACGAAAAATATAATCAACCCGACACTCGTGATGAACTGTCGCCACAAACCTCGCTAATGCTGTTGGAAACTCATGATGAGATTGTGGCACATCAAGCTGTAACCCGCCATTGGACAAGCAATGATACTGTGAAGCAAACCGTGCGGGAAGCAGGTCTGATTGGGAACTTTTTTTATAACAAGGATTTGAAACCCAGACCCGGCATTATCGTTGTGGGCGGATCCGAGGGAGGCATGAACGAGAAAACCGCTGCCCTTCTGGCCTCGCACGGATTCTCGGTATTCGCGCTTGCCTATTTCGGCGTGGAGAATCTCCAAAAGCAGCTAAGGGATATACCACTTGAATACGTTGAATCGGCCATAAAATGGCTGCAGAAGCGATCTGAAGTTCAGGCAGGAGGATTCGGAATTCACGGTACGTCAAGGGGCAGTGAACTTGCTCTGTGGTCAGCCGCCTTGTTTCCTGAAATCACAGCCGTTGTCTCCTTGAACGGATCAGCCGTATCGTTCAGCGGAATTGTCCCATGGAGTAATGATCCAACGCTTCCACCTGCATGGACCTACCAAGGCCAGCCGCTCCCCTATCTGCAGCCAGATAATCCAGTCCAATTGGCGAATGAATGCAAAGAAATGTGGATTAGCCAAAAGGGAAATCCTTTCCGTAAATGGCACGACGGGTTGTCCGCTAACATCGATTGGCTAGAGAGGGCAACCATCCCTTTAGAAAAAATAAACGGCGAAGTCTTAATGATATCGGGATCAGCCGATGAAAGCTGGGATTCTGCTGCTCTATCGGAGCAAGGATTACGGAGAAAAACACAAAACGATCCAGCAGCGATATCCAAGCATCTAATCTATGATGGGGCAGGCCATTACATCGGCATACCTTACTTGCGTGCGATTTCCCCCGATCCGGGAACCAAGCAGCAACTTGCGGAAGCCAGTGTGGACTCGTGGAAAAAAACAATCGAATTCTTTAAGCAGAGGTTATGTACATAAAACGAATGCCCCACGTTCACCGTTAAACGGTGAATGCGGGGCATTTTCAATATATTCACACGGGTTTGGATGGAGCTGCACTTGCCCTCCCGTTTACTTCACAACCATATTCGCCTTGATCTCCTCATTCATCCACTGCCGCTTCGACAGCAGCCATTCCATATCCCTGGGGTAGCACTTAAAGGTGATCGGCTCCTCCAGCCCTTCCTCCAGCGACTGCATGACGGCTTCTCGGCCGATCAGCGTCTCGAGCAGCTGAAGCGCTCTCAAATCCTGCAGTGCCTCCTGAAATACCTTCAGCCGAATGGATTCGATAGGCCCTTCTTCGCCAGGGTATACCACAAAAGCATCCCCGGAAGGAAAACCGCCGTCCGCATCCGTCACCTGGAATGGATCAATGGCACGGCGCGAGTATTGCGAGTTCCAAAAGTTGTATCCCCAGTGCAGGAACCCCTCGATGTTGTACTTATACAGCTGAATGCCGAGAATCCGGTTTCTTGCCGACGGCAGATTGAAGAAGCGGTTCGATACCTCTTTGTACTGGGAACAGCAATAATAGGTCCACAATGGCGTTACTTGTTGGTCCAGAAAAGGCTCGATGTGGTTGCTGCCTGGAATCGGTCGTTTCACCAGTCCTTGCTCATAGAACGAAATATCGGATAAGGCATCAATAATTGGATAATCCGGCAGCAGTTCATTCATCAATCGGCTCGCATGGCCATATGCCTCCAGATGGGAGACAGACGGCTCGTCGGATACATGGAAATAGCAGCGCTGTTTCAGTCCCCGGCTTTCGATCCAGCCGGTCAGCGCCGGAATGAATTGTCTGATGAAGGCATGGTACGAAGATCCCATCGCATCCGTATCCCACCCGAACAGCTTCTCGCTCTTGCCGTTCACGTTGCCCATAATCTTCGGCGCATGCCGGGCTCCCCATTGCGTGAAGAGATGCGAGAACTCCAAGTATTGAATCCCATGAGCATCGCATAAGTCCGCCCAGCGGTCGAGTTTATCGAATGCAAACGCATACGTTCCATCTTCGCTAACAGCCACATCAACCAGTTGTACCGTGGGACGCTCCCCGCCCACTTCTGTATCCAGCGGAGGCGTAAACAAAGGCGTAAGGATCATATTGATCCCATGCCGGGCAGCAGTCCCCATAAATTGTCCCATCAAGGCCCAGTGACGCTCACTAAAAATCTCGACACCGTAATAGGCAGCCAGACAATCGGCATGAAACCATTCTGTATGAATCAGCGTTTGGGCAGGTAATAATGCCGGAATGACTTCCAGTGTGAAGACCTCTTCACCAAGAGACTCCCCCGAATCGGCTTCAAAGCGGATTCCTATTTCATATGTACCGCCCTTTACCTCATCCTCAGGCTGCACCGTAATCCATAGACTTCTCCACTGGTTCGGGCATCCTGTCACAACAGATTCTGCGGTCAAGGGCAGCAGCGGGTCCGGATACAGGCCCGGCGTGGATCTTAAGACAAATTCGTCATGATCATGGTACGCTGGCAGCTCCGATGGAACCAGACCAACGGAACGGACGATAATGTGCGGGCTTATCTCCGACTGAAGCATGACACGGATGTTTTTCAACAAGCGATTGGAACGGTAAGCGACCTGAAACGAAAACGTCTCATTACAAAATGCGGACCCGTTGTTATACGAACCTTGCAACAGTTCTTCATCGGCAAACACTTTGGACAAGGAGCTCAGAAGCCGGGTCTGGAACGTTACGGATTGGCTCATGCGCGATACATCCTCTCTACTGTGGAGTAAGGTCTGGTCTCACATACATCTTACACTAATCTGGAGGGAGCGGAAGGTGAACGAATCTTTTTTTGGAAAAATATGATTCGGTTTCGCAATCAGCCTATCAATCCCCAGCGCCCCTGTACACTTCAAAGCTGGACAGGCGCGGGCACCATCTCGATTCCATAATGGTCAGCCGAATATACTGAGAACGCACGGCAGAAAATCGACAGATGCGCTTGTGACCAACAACGGTGCCGGATTGAATCGGATGCCAGGTTCCATTTGCGATATATTCAAGCTCAAACCTCTCGATTCGTTGTCCATACCGATATTCAGCCAGTACAATATGATCGAAATCGATCTCACGTCCGAAGTCCAGCTCAATCACGGCATACTCGGTACCGTCCTCCGGACTCCAATACGTATCTCTGCTGCCATCCAGCATATGACGCGCGTCCCATCCCTGCTTGCTTTCCGATGCCGTTATATGCGCATCCGCTGCGAGATTGGTCCTGAACGTATTGCGAATGGCATCTCCAAGCTCCCGCAGCCGCTGCATGTCATGCTCATGAACCAGTCCCCGGGTATCCGGTGGAATATTGAGCAGAAAAGTCGCGTTGCCGCCAACCGATCCGTAATAGATATGGAGCAGTTCCTCCAGAGATCTAACCTTACCGTCCTCGGAAGCATGGTGGAACCACCCCGGACGGATGGACGTGTTGACTTCAGCCGGATACCACACCAGCTCCTGCTCGCCCTGAATGACATCACGGCTGCCCAGATCCTCTTCATCCGACTCATAACGGCGCGCAAACTCCCGATCGTCGGCTTGCTGCGATTTTTCCTGGATGGCTTCATTCTGGCGCAATGACGAAGGAACTACGCTCCATTCGGATTCTCTGCAGTGTCCCGCCTCATTCCCGCACCAGCGGATATCCGGCCCGCATACCGAGATGGCGGCGTTCGGCTGCAGCTCGCGAATCAGCGAGTAATACGCCTCCCAGTCGTATTCCTGACGCTTGCCGTTCGGTCCTTCACCGCAGGCACCGTCAAACCAGACGCAGAATAGATCGCCATAGCCGGTCAGCAGCTCTCGTAATTGATTCAGGAAGAATTGATTGTATCGCGCTGAATCTCCATATGACGGTTCATGCCGATCCCAAGGGGACAGGTAAATCCCGAATTTGATTCCGCCTCTTCTGCAAGCATCGGCAACCTCCTTCACCACATCGCCGAGCCCGCTTCGCCAAGGGCTGTTCCTCACGGTATGCTCCGTATAGCGGCTTGGCCAGAGACAGAACCCGTCATGATGCTTGCATGTGAGGATCAAGCCGCGCATGCCGGCACTGATACAGGCTTCAACCCACTGGTCAGCATCCAGCTGCTCGGGATTAAACCATGCGGGATCCTCTTTTCCGGTGCCCCATTCCATATCCGTGAACGTATTGATTGTAAAATGAAAGAAAGCATAAAACTCCATCTCCTGTACGGCCAGTTGGCGCTCCGAGGGCTTAATGTTGGCAGCGTATTCAATGAAATTGTGCACGCGATAAACCTCCCATTCCTATCTATCCTTGGTTGTCTAATGCCTTCTGGTGAATTTCCAGATACTTATCCAGCTGCAGTCCTTTAAACCCGCTAACATATGCATCCCAATCCTTCTCAATATCCTTACTACCGGTCACGAATTGGGCCAGGTTCGATTTCACGTAATCTTGAATAGTCTTCTGAATCTGAGCGATAAAGGTTGCATCGGTGGGGTCGATAAATACGTCCGTCGGGTAGACCGCATCCGGCTTCGCAAATGGCTCGTATTTCTTCGCGGCAAGCCATAGGCGATATTCATAGGCTCCGTTGCCGAGCGGATCCGCCGGTGCCACAAAGGATTCCCGAAGCGAGTTCACCATCAGCATCGTGCCGAGCTGCCACCAGGTCACGTCAAGCGATCCATCGGGCACATCCCGTTTCAGCGCTTCGTATACGGCTGGCTTGCCATTGTAATCGAGAGCCCCGGACTCCGCCTTCCGCCAGCCGTCTCCTTCAAAACCCCACGAGGTCATCACGGTGCCTTCCTCGGAGAACAGGTAATCCGCCAGCTTAATCGCTGCCACCCGCTGCTCCTCTGTCGCTTTGTTTGTAATGACAAACGATCCGTCTCCAGCACCTACGCTGTACCCTGCAAGCTGTACCCCGCCCGGACCTTTCAGCGGAGGCACGACATCGTATTCCTTATGACGCGGCTTCGCTTCCGTCGGTTCCAGCACACTGCTGATCAGTGCGTACCCAACGGTACCGACTACATTGTCCGTTTTGTTCCCGAGCTGCTTCACGGCATCCCCATTTTGCGTAAAGGCTCCCTTGTCGATCAGTCCTTCGCTGTACAGCTTGCGGAGGTACTTCAGCCCTTCCTTCCATTCGGGCTCAGCCGCGGACAAGATCACCCTGCCATCCTTGACACTTAAATAGGTTGTGCCGTTATTGTAGATGAAGGCATTCATCAAAAAAGCATCTACACCTCCACCCCACACATCAAGGGAGGTTGTCATCGGAATTTCATCCGCTTTGCCATTGCCATTCGGATCCTGCTCCTTGAAGGCTTTCAGCACTTCATAGAACTCATCGGTTGTTGTGGGCATCTCCAGCCCCAACTTATCGAGCCAGGTCGTATTGACCCACATCCGCTGACCATATGTGCAGTGCAGGCACTCATTCACCTTCGGAAGTGCATAAATATTCCCGTCCGGCGCAGTTATGGCCGGTTTTAAATAGGAAACTTCCTCCAGCGCTTTTTTGATGTTGGGTGCGTGCTGGTCAATTAAGTCATTTAACGGAATGAAAGCCCCCTGCATGCCATATTTGATCTGATCCGCCTTGGATATGCCGGCATTCATGATGAGGGCCGGATAATCCCCGCTTGCCAGCATCAACAGTTTCTTATCGTTGAATACCGCGTCGGGCGTTGTATTCCATTTAAATGTAATGCCCAGCTTATCTTCAATATGCTTGGAGAACGGATTGACATCCAGACTTTCAATCCCCGCTGTCTGAGGAGCAAACACCGATAATTCAACAGGTGCGCCTGACCCCGGGGAACTTGCCGAACCTTCAGTTCCTGTTTCACTCGCCTTACCGCAAGCTGATAGTACCAGTACAACGGCCAGAATCAGACTTAAACATAATCCAGTGAACCTTCTCAAATCAATTCCTCCTTAATATGGAATACCCGCCCATTGATCTTGTATGAAACCGCTTTAGCAACGACCCCCAGTTTGTCTGAACATCAGAAATACCCTATTCTGCAATGTCGGCCTCACCCCCTCTATAACATCCGGTTAACTAAGGTTCATCCTTTCAAGGAGCCGATCATGACACCCTTGACAAAATACTTCTGCACAAACGGATAGATGATCAACACCGGCGCGCTTGCAACCACAATCAGCGAATATTTCAGCAAGTCCTTCAGTCCCTCACGAGCCAGAAGCTCATTCACATTGGTCACCATCTCCGAGCTGACGGAATTCAGAATCAAAATGTCCCTCAGGAATATCTGAAGCGGAAACAGGCTGCTGTCCTTGAGATAAATCAAGGCGTTGAAATAAGAATTCCAATGACCGACCGCATACATAAGTGCGAGCACAGCCAGGATCGGCTTGGAAAGCGGCAGGACGATTTTAATAAAAAAGGTAATGTCGCTGCTCCCATCCATCTCCGCAGCCTCGGCCAGTTCCTCTGGAATGGTGGTCTGAAAAAAGGTTCTGGCAATGATGACCTGAAATACGGCCAGCGCACCCGGTATAATCATGGCCCAGCGCGTATCGAGCATGCCCAGCGACTTCACGAGCAAATAGTTAGGAATCAATCCCCCGTCGAAAAACATCGTGAACACCAGCAGCATCATCACCATATTTCGAATGTAAAACGTCTTTCGGGCCAGCGGATAAGCAAGCATCACCGTGAACGCAACATTAACCACTGTGCCGACGACAGCATAGAACAAGGAGTTGCCAAACCCGATCAGAATGTTGGAATTCTGAAATACAGCTTTATACCCCATCAGCGTAATATCCACGGGCCACAGCCACACCTTGCCAGAGGATACTGCCGAAGGAGAACTGAAGGATGCGCTTACAATATGCAGCAGCGGAAACAGAATAACGATCAGAATGATGGCTAAGAACAAATATACGATGCCAAGAAATATCCGGTCTGCAGCGGACTCCCGTACTGTGGTTCTGCTCATGCGATTCCTCCTACCATAGACTTGTGGATGAGACTCTTCGGGATACGTAATTGACAATAACCAGCAAAATAAAATTGATCAACGAGTTGAACAAGCCGATTGCGGCCGAGAAACTGAAGTTTGCTCCAAGCAATCCGACCTTGTACACATAAGTGGAGATGACCTCGGACGTATTCTGATTGAGCGGATTTTGCATGAGATAAATTTTCTCAAAGCCGAGGCTCATCAGGTTGCCAAGATTCAGAATCAACAGGATGACGATGACGGGAACCAAGCTGGGAATATCGATATGGATGATTTTTTGGAGGCGGGTTGCACCATCCACCCTTGCTGCCTCATACAAATCGGGGTTAACTCCAGCCAAGGCCGCAATATAGATGATGGCGCCATATCCGGTGAACTGCCATACATCAGACCAGACATAAATCGATTTGAACAGCCCTGGAATGCCTAGGAAATCCACAGTCTCAAGCCCCAACGCCCGGTATAGATTGCTCATCAGCCCGGTATTTGGCGAGAGATTCACAATCAGAATGGAGACGATCACAACTGTTGATATGAAGTATGGGGCATACGTAACCATCTGGACGGTTTTCTTGAATCGGCCGTTCCTGATCTCATTCAGCGCCAGCGCCAACAGAATGGGGGCAGGGAAACCGACTAGGAGACCGTACAGGGAGATTTCCAGCGTGTTGCGGACATACTGCCAGAAGAACGGTGCCTCAAACAGCTGACTGAAATAATCGAAACCGATCCAGGGGCTGCCGAATATGCCTTGCACCACGTTGTATTCCTTAAACGCAATCAAGACGCCGAACATCGGAACGTATTTGAAGAGGATGATATAGAGCAGCGGGAAGAATATCAGCAGGTAAAACTGCCAGTGCCTCATCAGCTTCTTCTTCGTTCGGTTTACGGGCTTGTTCGGTGGTGCAGATGCACCTGCAGGTAATGTCATGACTTTGCTCATACGAGCCATCAGGTCACCCTCCTTCACTTCGTGATGACCTCAAGTTTAGAGGGAACACCTCGCCCCGTTCAATAAACAAGATTCTCCGGATCAACGTATTTCCGCTAAAAGAGACGCAGCACAATCCATACATGTAACGTCGAGCGATAAACCTTTTTCTCCACTAAACCAATCTCGCGTTATAGCAAAAAAGCCCGGCAGGACCGCAAAATCCGCAGGACTTTCTAAATGGCAAGGTCATGTATTAGAAGGGTTAGATCGAACGGTCGGCACCCGTAGTCCGAGTGTCTGAAGCCGCTTGCTCCCGGTAGTCACCCGGCGACATTCCCGTCATTTTTTTGAACATCCGCCCAAACGAGATGGCATTCGAATATCCGACTTCGGTGGCTATATCCTGCACGGGAAGCAATGTCTCTTGAAGCAGTTTCCGGGCATGATTCATCCGCAGCTCGATTAAATAATCCACAAATTTCTGTCCAGTCTCCTCGCGAAACAGCTTGCTCAGCGTCTTCCAGTTTATATCGAAGCGTTCGCTCAAATAATGGAGTGATAGGTCCGGGTTGCTCGAGTTCTGCTCCATAAACAAGCGTATTTTCAAAATCGCATCCGCATGATTGCGCCCTTGCATCAGGGCTGACATCCTCTTGAACAGGCTGGATAAAGCTTCCCCATAGCTATGCTCCAGCTGCTCCAGCGTCTCGGAAGATTGAAGAGCCCTCCTTAAGGCCGGCTGTCCCTCCTGTATCCACAAATCCTGAAACTCTTTGGCCATGCACGACATTTCCCGACCCAGCGAATACATCATGTAATCGGCCAAACTCACCACGCCGTCCCGGTCCAGCATATTCTGTTCAATGTTATGGATGAGGGTATCGTATTTCGCCTGCCAGTCCCCGTTAACAAGCCGGAAAGATTGAGCCATGGACCGGATCAGGTTCAGAAAATCAAAGGCATGGCCCCGCTCCTCGCCGGTTACTTGTGTATAATGAATGATTCGGTTCTCGCCGAGGATCATTTTGTACTTCAATGCGGTAAGTGCCTGCTCGTAGGACTCCGTGATGTCCGTGTACCGCTCCGCTATCTCCCCAATGCCAATTGTAATGGTCAGTTTAAGATACTCTTCCGTCCACAGGCGGGCATGCTCAAACAGCGCAACCATCTGCTGTTCAGCGTTCTGCTCCCGTGCTTCCGTTATGACGCCCAGCTTGGAGGCAGATATCCATTCTGTCCATATGACCGCTCCCTGTCCTGCAGCAATTTCCTGGACTGCGCTTTTCAGGGCAAACTTCATCAAATATTGGTCCTGCTGCAGGTATTGATCGCAGAACAGTGTGTATTTGTCGATCTCGATCACTTGAACCGTTAGCGGTTTGGACAAGTCAGGCAATCCCATGACATCGTGCTGCACGTTCCATTGCTCCAGGCTGGACGGGTACTGCCCTTCCATCAACTGCTGAAACAAATACGCTTTTCGCAGATGCAAATCCTCCCGATGCTGCTGTTGGAAGCTGTTCGACTGCTCCAGAATGCTCTCCAGCGCAGATTCGATAAAAGCAAATTCATCCTGTTTACTGCCATGGAGCAAGGAGCTTGTCTTGGACTGCGAATATTTCTGAATCCGGGACACGATGGCCTCAATGGGTTTATAATTTCTACGGGTCACCCATATAATCCAGACGATACCGGCTGCGCACATGAGTAGGCCGACCATAAACCATACATTGTATAGTTGGCTGACCAAATCCGCCATCTTGCCCCGGGTTAATCCTCCCTCATAAACCCAATTGGTATACGGAGACACCGCACGGGAGACCATTTCTCCATCCTCCGAGGCGGAGGTGCTTGCATTCATGGCATGACCTGCCGCATCCAACACATGAATAAAACTCACCTCGGGATTAACCATGCTGCGTATCATTTGATGTATGGCATCTGCCTTGATATTAATCGTTATGATGCCTTTGCCATGCGTAACGAAGGGCGCTTCACGTACAAGGGTCAGCACCTTCGATGCGTTATGAAAGCTGAATTCATGAAAATCCCTGACGCCACTCCACTTGGCTTCGCTGTTGGCCTGACTTAAATAGGGCCTGAGAAAGCTATAATCAGCATAATCCTGTAATTTGAAGGTGGATGAAGTGCTTAAGACAAACTCGTCCTGTGCCCGAACAAGCACCATAGAATCCACGAGCGGGTTGGAGACCTTGAACTGCTTCATCGCCTTCAGCGCCTGCATGTTTAAATAAACATTATCCTGATCCTCATGATTGAAAAACTCGGACATATCCGGGTTGAATAACAGTTCCTGCACCAGCATCTGGTCAATCGCTTTCAGCGAATTATCCACCGAGCGCATCGCCTGCTGAATCATCATCTCATTGGCCCGAATCGCGCCTTGCCGCGACTGTTCGCCGAGCATTTGGAAAAATACAAAAAACACAAAGGAAATCACGATAAAGAAGACCGGCATATACGATAAAAGCTGTCGGTAAAACCACGCTTTTCTTCCCATAGGCATCCCCCTGAGTGATAGAATTCCTAATCCGATTCATCGATTGGAAGTAATTTCATCATAGAAGAACGCCCGGGGTTTACCAACACTTTTTTGGACAAGTCATGAAAAACACATCTAAAGCATCACTACTTGCATAGCATGGACTGGATCTTAATCCTATGGTATTTATCCTTACCCTTAGCTGTGTGGTAATTCAGAGGATCCGCCCACCGCCGATATTCGGAGACTACGGATTGGGAGGATTGGGAGGAGTGGGCACAGCGGGTTCTCCCTCGCGGCCCAGCCGCCGGCTTGCCGTTTCCCTGCGTCCCGTTGCTGGAACATGGGCTCCGGCTTTCGCCAGACCGAACCTCGGCATATTGTTATATACACATTCGTATTGACCTTGATCGATGAGATAGGATTCGTGAAAAATACCAACGTCCCCACCCGTTCCAACCTTGCGGTTGAAGTCCCTCCAGGCGGTCAGATGTTTGGCTCCATGACGGGCATAATGCTCCAGGTGTTCGAAACTTCTCCAATATTGAATGAGGGTAACTCCCCGCCACGACAAATGAAAAGTGCCATCCAAAAATCCAAGCTCCTCTTTGTTCCGGTACAGCTCCTGAATCATGGGGGACATGGCGTTCACCACAGGCAGCCATTTATGCACCGACCACCATTTATTAATCCGCATCCCGATCACAAATACAACGAAGGGTCCATCTATGTGTGCGGTATAACGCCCTGGGATTACCTTGCTCATACGTGTGTATCACTCCTCTTTTTTCGTTTCCAGCAGGCCCAGATGGGTCTCGTAAAAACGTTCTATGTCTGTTGAATTGTACAGCTGTGCCGTTAGAAATGCGCCGTAAAAAACCGTGAAACCTATCTGCACGGCCTGCTCCAAGGTCAAGGCTTTATTGAGGTTACCGGCCTGGGCTTCTTCCTTCATGAATTGCTGGAACAATTCGTACATATTGGGCGATAAGCTACCGGCTTCCTCTTGGCCGGGAAAGAGCAGCGTCACCTCCGCCGGGCTAAGCTCAGGCATGCTGGGCTGCATGTTCTGCTCGGCCAGAAAGGAGATCAGGCTCGGCATCATCCCCGGCCTCACCTGATGTTCCTTCGCCACCTGGGACAACAGATGGCGAAATGCCTGAAATCCCTTTTTACCTTCCGTCTCAATCTCAATGATCCGCTCGGTCAGCCATATCCGCATGAAATAAACCAGGATATCCTCTTTGCGCTGGTAGAACTTGAAAAAGGTAACCTTTGATAGCTCTGCCCTCCGGCAGATGTCCTCCAGCATGACTTGGCTGAACATCCGCCCCTGCATCAGGGACAATCCCGCTTCATACAGCGTGATTTTGTTTTTGGCTTTTTTTAATTCTCTTAATGGGATATCTGAATGTGTTGTCAATGCTCGCACCACCTTTTAGATTAACATATGTAAATAAATTAACATAAGTTAATTTATTTTGTCAAAGTAAAGTGAGAGGGGCTATTTGCTTAATGTGCCAGCAGAAGTGTCGATGTTCATACCACCGGGGCTTAACGGACCTGAGGTACGTTATTCACCCGATTTATGTCCATCACACTTTCTAACGGACTCCACAGCCGCTATTCGGCTTGAAAGCGACCAAAAAGTCGTCTGTTATAGAGAATAACGGCTCTCATGTCCGATAGATTCGCCGAAACCCCTTTTTCCAGGAAATAGGGTGTCCTCAGTCCGCTAAACTGCTGGAGTCATCCGATTACCTGCTGCCCCCGCGCACTGCTCGGACACTCGATTACCTTATCCGATCCAGCACACTGCTTGAACGCTCGTCTATCTTCTAACCCAGCACGCTACTTCAACACTCGATTACCTTCTAACCCCGCACGCTGCTTCGTCACTCAATTACCTTCTGAACCCGCACGCTGCTTGGACCACTCGCTTGCCTTCTAACCCAGCACGCTACTTCAACACTCGATTACCTTCTGAACCCGCACGCTGCTTGGACCACTCGCTTGGTGAAGGCGGGAAACGCGTTGAATGGGAATGCTTAAAACAAACAAAAAGGCAAGTTCAGGACATATTCCTGTACTTACCTCAGTACATTTTTGATATGGCACAAACAGGTGCCTTTATAATTCTCGAAAATTCTCAAGATTCGGCGGTTCCAGCCACTGTTGGCAACCGTTGCTCCCACGGTAGTCACCTTGACGCTGGTGGATGAACATACCACCGAGGCTTAACGGACCTCAGGTACGTTATTCACCCGATTTATGCCCATCACACTTTCTAACGGACTCCACAGCCGCTATTCAGCTTGAAAGCGACCAAAAAGTCGCCTGTTATAGAGAATAACGGCTCTCATGTCCATTGGATTCGCCAAAACCCCTTTTTTCAGGAAATAGGGTATCCTGGGTCCGTTAAACTACTGGAGTCACTCAATTACCTTCTGACCCCACGCACTGCTAGGACACTCGATTGCCTTCTAACCCAACACACACTGCTTGAACGCTCGTCTATCTTCTAACCCAGCACGCTGCTTCGTCACTCGATTACCTTCTGAACCCAGCACGCTACTTCAACACTCAATTACCTTCTGCCCCCGCGCACTGCTCGGACAATTGCCTACCTTCTGACCCATCCCGCTACCCGGACACTCGTCCACTATCCTGACCCAGCAACATGCCCGGATACTCGCCTACCAGTTGAGCCACCAAAAGGTTGAACAGCACCCTTCGGGTCCGCTTGGTCATTCACCGCCCCCGAAGGAACGGCTACCCCAAGCAGCACGTGGTGATCACCCCCGGGCTGCGGCGTCCGCGTAGAAAATAATGGTGTAGAACTTCGTTGTCTCTTTGCCTGGATTGACGTAACGATGCGGCCGGTTGGCAGAGAAGTGAACGGAACTTCCGGCAGGAACGGTATAGCTCTCGTCTTCGCGCCAGAGTTCCAACTCTCCCTGGTGGACAAAAATATACTCCTCCACGCCTTCATTATGTGCTTCAGATCCATGGTCGCAGCCCGGATCCATCATAACCATATACGACTCGAATTTAGTGCGCAGGTTGTAAGAGAACAGCGGGTACACCCGGTACGCGCCCTCTGCCTCGTGAAAAGGCTCCAGGTCATCCGGAGATACCACGGTCACCTCGGTTTCCGTCTCTTCAATGAGTGTGGTGAATGAAATGCCAAGACCGCTAACGATACGCCACAGCACGGAGATCGTTGGGTTGGAATCACCGCGCTCGATCTGTCCCAGCATGGCTTTGCTTACGCCGGTCAACTCGGCTACGTTATCGAGGCTGAGGCCTCGGGATTTACGAATGGCTTGCAGATTTCTCCCTACCTTTTTATGAATGGGTTCCAAGTGTAACAATATCCTCCTTCTGATGCTAAGCCGTTAACTGATCTTGCTCTGATCAGCCTGCGACTTCTCCATAAGCTTTGACACCATATCATCGGTCATATGGTTCAAATCATATTGTACATCAAAACCCCATTCTTCGCGTGCTGCAGTTGCATCGATTGAATCCGGCCACTCGTTTGCAATCGCTTGGCGGACAGGATCCACCTCATAGCCAAGGCTAAAATTCGGTATATGACGGCGGATGCTGGCCGCAATACATTCAGGATCGACACTCATCGCCGTTACGTTGAAGGCATTGCGGTGCTTTAATTTTGCCGGATCGGCCTCCATTAATGCAATGACAGCCCGAATCGCATCCGGCATATACATCATATCAAGGTACGTCCCTTGATTAATGTAGGAGATATAGCTGCCTTTATGGATGGCGGCACCAAACATCTCAACCGCATAATCCGTGGTACCTCCTCCCGGAGGCGCGGAGTGGGAGATCAGTCCCGGAAAACGCAACCCCCGGGTGTCCACTCCATATTTGTGATAATAGTAGTCACACAGTAGTTCACCTGACACCTTGCTGACTCCATACATCGTGTGCGGACGCTGCAGGGTGTCTTGCGGTGTTGCGCTTTTTGGGGTATCTGCCCCGAATGCCGCGATAGAGCTAGGCGTAAAGAATTGGCAGGATAATGCGCGAGCCGTCTCCAGGGCACTTAACAGTCCGCCCATGTTCAAGTTCCAGGCAAGCGCCGGATTGGATTCGGCTTTAGCCGACAACAGGGCTGCGAGATGAATGATCGTATCAGCCCGATGCGCTTGAGCCGCCTCGTGAAATGCATGATGATCGGTCACATCCAGTATTCGGAACGGTCCTGACTGTACCGTTTCATGCTGGATCTGTCGTATGTCTGTTGCAAGAACCGCCTCTTCGCCGTAAATCTGCCGCAATGTTGCTACCAGGTCTGAACCAATCTGACCGAGTGCACCCGTTACCATAATTCGTTTCATTGTTCGTGCCCCCTTAAGTTAGATCAGACCCAGTTCGCGTCCGATGGTTTCATATGCCGAAAGTGCACGGTCCAGCATCTCCTGTGTATGGATAGCGGTCGGCATGTTGCGAACTCTTCCCGTGCCCTTTGGCACCGTCGGGAATACAATCGCTTTGGCATACACGCCTTCTTCGTACAATCTTGTGCTGAATTTCTGTGTCGTTGCTTCATCTCCAATGATGCACGGTGTAATCGGGGTTTCCGTCCGTCCGACAGAGTAGCCAAGATCCTTGAGTCCTTCTTGCAGATACCGGGTATTCTCCCAAAGCTTCATTTGAAGCTCTTTGCTGTTCTGCAGGATGTCGATGGCCGTAATGCAGGCCGCTATGTTGCCTGGGGGCAGCGCTGTTGAGAACAGGAACGGCCGACTGCGGACCTTGAGCCAATCCACCAAATCACGGGATCCTGCAACATACCCTCCGACAACACCAACTGCCTTGGACAAGGTTCCAATCTGAAAATCCACTCTATCCGACAACCCAAAATGCTTCACTGTACCTGCACCGCCGCCAAGAACGCCCGAGCCGTGCGCATCATCCACATAAGTGATCAGATCATAGCTTTCGGCGATTTCCACGATTTCAGGAAGCTTTGCAATGTCGCCATCCATCGAGAATACACCATCCGTAATAACCATAATTTTGCTGTATAACCCGGACTCTCTCGCTTCTTTTGCTTTTGAACGCAAATCGTCCATATCCGAGTGGTTAAAACGAATCACCTTCGCCTTGGTCAAGCGACAGCCGTCAATGATGGAGGCATGGTTCAATTCATCCGACAGGATAGCATCTCCTGCTCCCATCACCGCTGAGATCGCCGCCATATTACAATTGAAACCGGATTGATACGTAAGCACCGCTTCCGTTCCTTTGAATTGAGCAAGCTTCTCTTCAAGTTCAATATGAAGCGCAAGCGTTCCGTTGATGGAGCGAACTGCCCCGCTTCCGGTTCCGAAATCGGTTGTTGCCTGAATTGCAGCTTCCTTCAGTCGCTCATCATTTGCTAGACCAAGATAGTTATTGGAAGATAAATTCACAAATTCACGGCCCTGAATAGTAATAATCGGACCATTCGGACTTTCAAGAGGCTGGATGGTATTATAAAGTCCTTGCTGCTTGAGTTCTGTTAGATTATCCTGTAAGAAAGCGCTTAACGAGTTGCTGGCCATATAAATTCCTCCCGTGGATCCGAAGTTCTAAAACGTACATAACATTTACCATTCCATTGTATGCAAAAAGTCACACGCATGCAATATCCCGCACATAAATATGCTATATTAGATTTTTCGGTAAAAAAAATCCCTTCAGCATTCATAGGAAAACATCTGCCTATGATTAACTTGAAGGGGCAATAAATCATTACGATTTTCAGATCTGGTCTGCTATTTCTTTAATTAAAACTCAGTTTTTTCTGCCTCTATGGTTTCTCTACCTCACCTGAAAATAATCTCTCTGTTAAGATAGGTATACCATATGGATGCTGCTCTATAGTAAATCCAATAAACTATAGCCAGTTATAGTAAGAAGCTATATCGTACAAAATCAAGTTGTTATCGCTTGATGGAGCGCCTCCACATAAGCTGTTGCCAGCTTGGACAGCGATGCATTTCTATGGCTGATCCAGCCCACCTTGATCGTCTCATCACAATCGAGCGGAACCGGAATAATCTCATTCCCGTTCAGGTCTGCACTTAGCACCCCGGTGGAGATGGTATAACCGTTCAGCCCGATCAGCAGATTGAACAGCGTCGCGCGGTCATTGACCCGGATGCTCTTTTTGTGCGACAGTGTGCTGAGGATCTCCTCGGAGAAATGAAACGAATTATACTCCCCCTGCTCGAAGGACAAATACGGATAATTCTGCAGCTCATCAATCGTGACGATGGACTGCTTGGCGAGCGGATTGTTGATGCTGATAAAAATATGCGGCTTCGCGGTAAACAAGCTGGTGAACTGCAAGCCCGCGTCCTTCAGCAGCTTATTGATTACCTTCGCGTTGAATTCATTGAGATAGAGAATGCCGATTTCACTGCGCAGCGTTTTGACGTCCTGAATGATTTCGTAGGTCTTCGTCTCCCGCAGAGCCAATTCGTATTCATCCTGACCGTATTCCTGAACGAGGTTTACAAAGGCGTTCACCGCGAATGCATAGTGCTGGGTCGATACGGAAAAATGCTGCGGGGACGGCTTGGCGTTCAGGTAACGCCCTTCCAGAAGCTCCGCCTGTTCTACTACTTGCCGTGCATAACCCAGAAACTCGGCTCCCTCTTTGGACAGTGAGATGCCTTTATTGGTTCGCTCGAAGATCGTGATGCGCAGTTCCTCTTCCAGATCCTTTATCGCATTGGACAGGCTGGGCTGGGAAATAAATAATCGTTTGGCCGCCTCATTCATGGAACCACGGTTGGCTACCTCGATGGCGTATTTTAATTGTTGTAAGGTCAATGTGATCCCCCTCATCAAAACTTCACGCTTCTCTATGAAGCTGGTCGTTCATGTTTCTATATCTCTATTATACAGTCTACAGCATGAAGGAATCTGATTCATTACCTGAATCGCTCACCTTATACAAGCCCATTAGGGACAAGCCAAGATCAGATTACTCAAATTTCAAGCTGCTCCGGTCTCCCTTTTAAAATGGAACTGTACACAAAAAAAGGACAGCCGTATTGACTGACCTTTAAGTGTCTTCCGTGTCTTCCGTGTTTTCTATGCCTTATGTGTCTTACGTGTCTTACCTATCTTCCATTTATTCCGTTTAATCCATGTATTCCATGCTATTCCGTGTCTTAAAAACACTCACACGTCTTCCATTCTTGCGTATCAGAAATAGCTGCACTGTTAAATATTCACCTGATACCCTAATGTCAGTTCATCGCCGGGAAGGCCACGGATTCCCCAATTGTGCTGCGGCGTTTCGAATATCGTAATCTCCACATCCCGGGAAGAGATGTGCAGCGCATGCTGAATCCGTTCGAACAACAGTCGAATCAACTGTTTCTTGGCTTCCACGGACCGGCCTTCAAATATGCTGATCTCGATCACGGTGTAACGATCCGTCCTCCCGTCAGGAAAGTAGAAATCCTCCCGGTTCATGGGGAAAAAGCGATGGAATTTTTTATCAACGGGAAGTCCAAACGCTTCAACCACACACGAATGGATCACTTCCGATAATTCTTCCTTCACAGGGTTCAGGCGCTCCCTGACGCCATAAATCTTAATCTGTGCCACGCTCAACTCATCTCCTCTGTTCTCATCTAAGCTCAAGCTATGTTACCTATTATTTCTATTCGTTCGGGCTGTCCGAAAGCCCTTCTTATATCGGTGAATTTGTTGAATACGGTATACGGATCATTCTCCCCAATCCGGTTGTTCCCCGATTTCTATTACTACCTCTATTCACCGGTCTGGAACTGCTTCTTCGCCCATTCCACATAGGATGGGTGGCTCTCGATTAATTCCTCGTGCGTACCGCTCCCCGTAATATGACCCTTCTCAAGGACGATAATCTGATCGGCCTCAACAACGGTA
This sequence comes from Paenibacillus sp. Cedars, assembly GCF_003184205.1. Taxonomy (NCBI): domain Bacteria; kingdom Bacillati; phylum Bacillota; class Bacilli; order Caryophanales; family Paenibacillaceae; genus Paenibacillus; species Paenibacillus sp. Cedars. The sequence continues at coordinate 1,281,983 of NZ_CP020866.1, read as the reverse complement.
GATAACCGGTGGGCGATGACCACGGTCGTGCGCTCTACCATCAGATTATTCAAGGCCTTCTGCACTTCATGCTCGGAATCACTATCCAGACTTGCCGTTGCCTCGTCCAGAAGCAGAATATCCGGCTTCCGCAAGAGCGCCCTGGCAATTGCAATCCGTTGACGCTGGCCTCCCGACAACTGGATGCCTCTCTCGCCAACCTCCGTGTCATACCCTCTTGGCAAAGCTTCGATAAATCCCTCGGCATAAGCCAGTCTTGCCGCCTCAGCTATTTCTTCCTCGGAGACTGGCTCCTCCCTTCCATAAACGATATTGTCCCGAATCGTTCCGGTCATCAGCGGGCTGTCTTGGGAGACATACCCGAGCTTTCGCCGCCAGGAGTCCAGCGTATAATCGCGAATCTCGTCCGAACCAAACCAAATCTCCCCGCCGGAAGGCGCATAAAAACGTTCAATCAGGGAAAAAACCGTCGTTTTTCCGCTGCCGCTCGGCCCAACCAGGGCGGTTACCTTCTTGGCAGGTATCGCGAACGATACGTCGGACAGGATCGTCTCCCCTTCATGATAGGCAAACCCAACCTTTTTAAATTCAATGTTCCGATGCCCTTGCGGTGCAAGACGTATGGCTCGATCATCGGTTTCCGGCTTGAATTCGAGAATAAGCCGCAATCTCTCGGTAGCTGCCATTACCTTCTGCAGCTGGGAATAGAACGTAGCGAATTGGCTGAACGGAAACATGATCTGGAACAGCAGCAGGATAAACGACACCAGTTCACCTGCGCTGAGCGCACCGGAAGAGACGCGAACACCGCCGTACCCGATAATAACGACCAGCAGCACGACCATGACCATGGACATCAACGGAATCAGGACCGAGTTGATTTTGGCTTCCTTCATACCGAAGCGATACAGGCTGTCCATGTCGTCGTAGCCGCTTTTCTCCTCCTTCCGCTCGGCGTTGGATGCCTTCACCAGTCGGATCTCGCCGATCACCTGGGTCAGCATGGCCGACAACTGGGCAAGCTGTCCATACATGCTGATGGAGATTTTGTACATTTTACCGCCGATGGGCATTAAGATTCCGAACCCTACCGGGACTGCGATGAGGATAATGAGGGTCATCCGCCAATCCAGATAAAACAGGATCGCAACGGCACCGATCACGGTCAGCAGATTCGAACAAAAAGCGATCAGATGATCCGTGATCAGCGTCTTCACTTCATTCGTATCGTTGGCCACCCGGCTCATCGTATCCGCCGAGCGATGCTTGTCAAAGAACGGAACCGGCAACGCCAGCACTTTGCTCCAGAGCCGTTTGCGAATCTTGTTCACCGTCTGGTTTCCGACAAAGGCAAGCATATAATACGAGAGTCCGCTTGCTACGGCTTCCAGCAGGAACAGAATCGCCAGAAATCCGACCGTGCGGACATTAAACGAATCCGCTGCAAAATTATCGATCAATTGGCCGGTGATGAGCGGGACGACCAGTCCGGTCACCGCCCCGACCATACTTAGCAGAATGGCAAGAAAGAGCACCAGCTTCGGAATACCCGCGGAACGCAGCAGTTGGATAAAATAGCGAATCGTGGTCTTCGTTACCTTGCCTTTCTCTTCTTCTACGGTTTGCTCCATATCGAATCCCTCCTATCTCTTTCGCTATGATCACATATAGATTTCTTGGATGAAACGGCCGGTAAACGATGCTTCCACTGCCGCCACTTCCTCAGGCGTTCCCGCTGCAACCACCGATCCGCCGGAGGCTCCCCCGCCAGGACCAATATCAAGAATCCAGTCGGAGTTCCAGATCAGGTCCAGATTGTGTTCAACCAGAATGACGGTGTTCCCCGCATCCACCAAGCGGTTCAACAGAAGCAGCAATTGCAACACATCTCCTGGGTGCAAGCCGGTTGAAGGTTCATCCAGCAAATATAGCGTGTGGTTCCTCGTCTTCTTGCTCAGTTCCTTCGCCAGCTTAATCCGCTGACCCTCGCCGCCGGACAACGTTCGAACCGATTGACCCCACTTCAAATAACCAAGTCCGACATCGCAGAGCAGCTTGGTCAACTCCATGATTTTCGGCCGCTCCTCCAGCAGCGTCAGGCTCTCTTCAATTGTCATATCCAGAATATCGGAGATCGTATAACCGTTGTAAGTCACGCGCAGAACCTCTTCCTTGAAGCGCCTCCCTCTGCAATCCGGGCAGCGCACTTCCAGCTCCGGCAGAAAATGCATATGCACCGAGACCACGCCAAGACCTTGGCAGGTCTCACATCGGCCGCCTGGTGTATTGAATGAAAAATGCTTCGCTGTCAGCTGGCTTTGTTTGGCTTCCGGCATAGCGGCATACCAGTTTCTAATATGGGTATACACATCCGTGTAAGTGGCAATGTTGGAGCGCTGCATGCGGGATACCGGAGATTGGTCAACCGTAATGAGTTGTCCCACGGAATCCCAGCCCGTAATCGCTTTGCAGCCGGTTGGAGTTGATTGATCGCTTCCGGATTCCGCCAGAAGGTCAAACAAGAGCGTGGATTTGCCTGATCCCGACACGCCTGTCACCGATATGAGACAGCCGAGTGGGAACGATGCGGTTATGTTCTTCAAATTCCTTAAATGCGCCTCCTCGATCGTAAGCAGGCTGCCGTTCCCTGTCCTGCGCCGGCTCGGTGCCGCAAGCATTCCATTCTCGCGGAAATACGATCCGGTAACGGAGTCGGAGCTGTGGATTAATTCCTCCAGTGTTCCCTGACCCACCACCGTACCGCCCATCGTTCCCGCACCCGGTCCGATGTCGATGATATGATCTGCGGCACGCATGACTTCTTCGTCATGTTCGATCACAAGCACCGTGTTGCCCAGATCCCTCAGTTGTTTCAGAACCTGAATGAGTCCACGAGTATCTTTGGGATGAAGCCCGGTCGTCGGTTCGTCCAAAATATACAGGACCCCCGTAAGCCCCGATCCCAGAATCGATGCCAGTCTAAGCCTCTGGGCTTCTCCGCCTGACATCGTCACTACTTGTCTATCCATGGACATATAGCCAAGGCCGACATCCATAATGCGTTTCAGTCTCACTACGGAATCATAGATGAGTGGTTCCACGATCATTAACTGATCCGAGGATAGCTTTCCGAGTAATGCTTCCATCCAAGCGAGTGCATCCCCAATCGACCAGGCATTGACCTCATGGATAGCCGCCCCGGCAACAAGGACCCGGCGGCTGCCTTCTTTCAGTTTCGTTCCATGACAATCCGGACATTGCTGCTCCTGAAACAGAACCGCCTCACCGGATTCGCTCCCCTTCTCCCGGTACCTTCTCCATATTCCGGTTACAACACCTTCGTATTTGCCTTGCCCTACGGACTTCGGCGGCTTCACTTCCGGAAAATGCCGAATGAACTGCTCACTCTCAACGCCGTAATACAGAAGATCACGCTGAACTTCGTTATAGTCCCGCAGCGGCAAATGATCATCGAACGTGAAGTCATAATGTTGAGCGGCTACTTTCATCGTACTCGTGTGATACTCAACTAAAGCGTTGAACCATGGCTTGACCGCACCGTCTCTTATACTCAGTTCCTGATTGAACACGGCATCCATATTCAGGCTGACCGTTTGGCCGAGTCCGCTGCAGGTTTCGCAGGCGCCTTCCGGCTTGTTAAAGGAAAAATGCGACATCGTTAACTTATCAAGACTGTGACCGCATCGCCTACAATGAACCGTCTCGTGGGAGTCGCTGATCTCTTCCGCGTCCGACGGACTGTGATACGTTTCCCCCTCCACATTCGGCGTGACCGTGTCCCCGCAGGAAGGACAGGTACGCTCACCAAGCTTGGCAAATAAAATCCGCAGCAGCGTGTAGATATCCGTCACCGTTCCGATGGTCGACCTCGGGTTCCGGTTCGTAATGTGCTGACCCACGCTGATCGACGGGGAGAGACCTTCAATCAAATCCACCTTCGGCTTGCTGACCGAGTCCGACACCATGCCCATGGATTCCATATACTGCCGCTGGCATTCACGCTGAAGAGTGTCCATTGCGAGTGTGGACTTACCCGATCCTGAGGGGCCCGTCATGACAACCAGTTTGTACTTCGGGATTTCAAGCGAGACATTCTTCAGATTGTTCTCCCGCGCACCGCGAATCTTAATCGTTCCATTCATAATTCCAACCTCCTTCGATTTACAAACCCATCTTACAACATTGATGCAAGTCTAAAATTCCACAATTAAAAAGGTTGATCCATCACCGTTTTCAAAGGCGGAATCCGTCACATCACTTTAAGGTTTATGTATAATGTTTGTTGGCGGTTTATCCGTGTACCATCGCACGGACTAGATAATGGGCTATAAATAGTTCGTTTCGTTATTTTCCCATCAGGCTTCTTTTCTTTGACCCTTACTTCATGATACAATCCCCCAGAAAAAAGGATTATGGCAGATTCGCGTAAGGCAAGGGGGACCATTATGGGCATCAGACCGATTGATATAGCAAAAAAGCTGGGGATTACCACAAGTGCACTCAAGCACTATGAGAAATGGGGAATCGTCCCTCCTGCTGAACGTGCCCCGAACGGATACCGGGTATATACCGAGGAGCATGCCGCTTATTTTGAATGCATCAGGGCCATGTTTCCCGGTTTCGGTGTAGATGTTACTAAGAAAGTGATGGTCAAACTGCAGGAACAAGAAGTGGATGAAGCGCTTTGGATCGTAAGCGAGGTACAAGCCCGCCTTCAACAGGATAAAATCCTTGCAGAGCGGACGATCCGCATTCTGGATACCGAGCAGCTTGATATTGTAGATGCCCGTGGCCGGAAAAAAGAGCTGACGATCGGTGATGTTGCCGCTGAAACCGGCGTTCCCACCTCGGCCATCCGCCACTGGGAGAAGGAAGGCATTCTTAACCTGCCTCGAGATCAGGACAACGGTTACCGGAAATTCGATGATGCTCAGATCCGGCAGATTATGATCATTCGCATTCTCCGCTCGGCCAATTACCCGCTGGAGGTCATCAAGGATGTATTGCAAGAACTCGAGCACCATCATGTCCATAACGCCAGGCGGGTACTGAAGGACACGCTGGTGTATCTGAATTACCGCAACCACAACCAAATGCGCGGCGTACACTACCTATACCAGTTATGCCGAGTATTGAAATTAGTGTAATTCCAGTTCCCTTTCATATTGTGGTGTACACATACAACAAACCAGCACGGATGGAACACATCCGTGCTGGTTTGTTTCTTGCATTCTATGACCTTATGATTCCTGTGACCGTATGCACACGATTTCTATGGATTAACCTTAATGGAGCCCACCGAGGTCGATAGGGATATCGCAGCTCCGCCACCGTTCACGTCGCTCTGCCCCCGGCTTGCGCCTGTAATCTGCCCAAGCTCGGTTTGGGTATCCAGCGTATACTTCATCTGCGGCGCAAACGTGGTCGTGATGCTCCCTGCCGACGTGTTAACCGCCAGGGTGCTGTCCTTATCGATCTCCTCAAGCAACATCTTGACGCTGCCGGCTTCGGTTACGATTTTGGAATTCCCCGTAATTTCCGTTTTGTTGAGCTGAATCTCCCCGGTCCCTAATCGAAGATCAAAAGCCCCCTTCAAATCGTTCACAAGGACCTTTCCGACATCATTATTCATGCGAACCTCTTGAAGGGCTTCCGGCACTTCGATCACATAATCAATCATGAACCCGGAGTCGCCAAACTGCTTCTGCGACCAATCCCACAGACTCGTGCTTGAGTCCTCTTTAGGATGGGTTCTTAATTCCAGCATGCCGTCCTTGAGTGTAAAGGAGCTGGCCGCCTGCTCTGTAACCTGGGTACGGATGTTATCGTTCTTAAAGAAAGCTTCGTTAAACCACACGGTTGTTTTTACTTTGATCTCGCTGCCGGATGCTGCGATGAGCTCGATATTGCCCACGGCATGGTCAACAACTAATCCCTCGGCTGTGCCGATTTCCTGGGCCGCCGTCAATTCGAACTCTTTCCCCTCCCGCTTGACATGATCGCTGATTGCCACCGCGGAATCTCCTGCAAGGTTCCCAACCTGTGCTAATTTATCAAGCTCCTGAATGACGGCTTCATCTGCGTTATTGGCTGCATCACACCCGACCAGCACGGCAAAAACCATTAGCGATGCGATTTTAACCGCCATCGTTCTTTGCTTTTTCATGTTATGATCCTCCCAGTCCATTCCTGTTTATGTATAAATCCATTATAACTGGATGGCAGGATTTAACACGCTTCCCTGGACTGGTTGCTTCCTGGACTTTAGTCGGGGGCAAATGATTGAAAGTGCTACTTCACGGTTCGATTATAGTCCTGAATTTTAGCCGTGATTTCTTTGGCGGCATCATCTAGTGCCTGCTGCGGAGACTTTTTGTTGTTAAGCACTTCTTCGATTGCGCCTTCCACGATCTGCCTCGCTTCCGGAAAAACCCCCATCACCGCACCTTGTGTCGCCTTGACCAGCTTCGTCTGATGCAGCTGATCAATCGCGGTTTGGAACTGCGGGAATTTCTCCAGATTTTCCTTCACACTGTCCTCCTCATACGCCTTCGTTGTGATCGGAAAATACCCGGTATTGATATGCCAGTATGCTTGCTGTGATGGAGAAGTCAGAAATTTAATAAATTCCCATGCGGCCTTTTGCTCTGTGTCAGGACGACTGTTCATCATCCACAAGCTTGCTCCGCCAACGATTACTCCTCCTTCAGCCGAGCCTGCAGGCTTGGGAAGGAACCCCGTTCCCACCTCGAATTTCCCCTCCGCACTGTCAACCAGTCCTTTCAATGCCGCAGTCGAATCCAGAATCATGGCAACTTGGCCTGCCGAGAAAGCCTTTTTGGAATCGTCGGTCTTGCGTCCCAGATTGTTGGCAGCCTTCGAATCAATCAATTCCTTCCACCAGGTTAATACCTTTACTCCAGGTTCCGTGTTTACTAGTGATTCCGTTGCCAGATCATCACGGCCATTCCCATGATTCACGTATTCAGCACCTTGGCTCGCGAATAGCTGCTCCATGAACCAGCCGTAAATCGCGAAATTAGCGCCCACGGCTTTCCCCTTTTTCGATATCGTTTCGGCCGCAATCGTCAACTCTTCAAACGTCTTCGGAGGATTCTCCGGGTCTAGTCCGGCATCCTTGAACAAGTCCTTGTTATAATACAATATAGGATTGGATGAGTTGAACGGCATCGAGTACAGTTTGTTCTCGAATGTATAATAGCCGCTGATATTCGGTTCAAGTTGAGCCGCATCCCATTGGTCCGCATCAATGAAGTCCTGCATGGGGGTAATCAGTTTGGAATCAATCATAAAACGGCTGCCAATCTCGTACATCTGCACAACGGACGGCCCCTCGTTTGTACCCATCGACGCCTTTAATTTGCTTAACAAATCATCATAAGTCCCCTGATACACCGCTTCAACCTGTACCTTATCCTGGGACTCGTTAAAGTTGGCGACAAGCTGGTCAACCACCTTGGTTGTCGCTCCACCCATCGCATGCCAGAACACAACCTTTTGCACGCCAGCTTCTGTCTTGCTGCCAGTATCCGTCCCCTTCGCCGGCTCCTCCCCCATATTAACGTTGCATGCACTCAGCAGCACCATGACCGCAGCCAGCACCACACCAATCATCCTGATTCTTCTCTTCCTCACACCAATGCCCTCCCTTTTCTATTCAAAATAACAACCTATGATAAGCCTGCATAAGTGCAAGCGCACCACTTCATTAGCCCTTCAACGCACCTGCCGTAATTCCGCGAACCAGTTGTTTTACGCCAAAAGCGAGCAGCACAAACGACGGGATCAGCACAATCGTCACGCCCGCCAAAATCAGATTCCATGACATCACTTCGGCATGCTGGAGCATGGCGACCCCGATCTGTACCGTGCGCATCGATGCCTTGTTCGTAATGAGCAGCGGCCACAGGAAGTGATTCCAATGGGTAAGGAATGTATACACTGCCAGCGTGGCAATGGACGACCGGGACAACGGGAGCACCATGGAGAAATAACAACGAATATGACCGCATCCGTCGATCTTGGCCGCGTCAAACAGCTCGCGCGGAAGCTGCAGGAAGAACTGACGGAGCAGAAACACCCCAAAAGCACCCGCCATGAAAGGTACGATCAACCCTTGGTAGCTGTCCATCCATCCCCAATCCTTAATTGTCAGATAGTTAGGAATAATCGTCACTTCCCATGGAATCATCATCGTGGACAGGAAGAGTCCGAACAGCACGGCCTTCCCCTTAAAATTCAAAAATGCGAATGCGTAAGCCGCCAGACTCGAAGTAATAACTTGACAGAGCATGATAGCGGTAGAAACAATAAAGCTGTTCAGAATAAAGCGGACGATGGGAAACCCTGAAATGGCTTCCGCGAAATTGCCCAGGTAGAAGCTCGACGGGAACAACGGCGGCGGAAAATTAGCTACCTCCTTCTCCGTCATAAAGGAAGAGAACACGGTAAAGATAAGCGGATACAACACGACCAAAGACAAGAGCAAAAGCAGCAGATACGTGAATGCGGACGCAGCTCTTCGCAGGATCATTGATAATGCACCTTCTTCTCCAGTACTTTGAACTGCAGCAGAGTCAAGAGCAGAATAATCGCAAACAGAATCAAAGCCTGCGCGCTGCCAATGCCAAATCGGAAATTAACGAAGGCATCCTGATAGATGGAGTAAACCATCACATTGGTGGAATTGATCGGGCCGCCCTTCGTCAAAATGTGAATTTGCCCAAACGCCTGAAATGCACTGATAACCGAAACGATCAAGGCGAAGAAGATGGTCGGTGACAGCAGTGGCAGCACAATTTGCAGAAATGTCCGAATCGGCCCGGAGCCGTCCATTCTAGCGCTTTCGTAAATCTCTTCCGGCACCCCTTGTAATCCGCTTGACAGCAGAATATACAGGAATCCCATGTTCATCCAGATGGTCATGATGGAAATGGAGATAAGCGCCCACGAAGGATCGGTTAACCAGGGAATCGGCCCGACATGAACGAGACTTAGAAAATAATTCAGCATCCCTGCCGTGGGATGGAACAACAGAAACCAAATGATCGAGCCGGTTCCGACCGAAATCACGATGGGCAAGGAGAAGATAAACTGAAACACCTTCATGCCGCGCAGCTTGTTGTGGGTAATGGCAGCCAGGAATAGCGACCAGATTAAGGAGGTAGGGACCGTGAACAGTATAAACATCAAGGTGACACCCAAATTTTTATAAAATTGTCCTGTCGATAAGAGCCGGATAAAGTTCTCCAGCCACACAAATTCGACCACTTGACCTCGGGGATCGGTAATGGTCATGCTAAGATAAACTGATTTCAACATCGGATAGAACAGAAACATCATAAATACGATGACGGAGGGTGCCAAAAATCCATAGGCTAAAGCATGCTCTTTCCAAACTCTTTTTCTTACCTCCTTAGATTTTCTGTCATTTAAAACGCTTTCATAATTAGGCAATTGCCATTCCCCTTTCTTTGGGATATTCCCCTCAAACCGAAATGGAAAGCAAAATTCCGCAAAAAAAGAGAACAAAAAAAGTCACAAAACTGCATGCCTAAACAGACAAGCAATGATGTGATTCTCCTGTTCTCCATCACATATGTAGCTGCTCCTATATTACAATCGACTCTCAAATATTGTCAACGAATATTCACATATGCATATAACCCATGTATTGTAATTTCCGTTGTGACAAGAACATCACCCTGCAATTTACACGGGCTGTACTTCTGATCGGCTCTGACTCACCAGCATTACCTTCGTGACTGCCTTGCACTTTGAACCCGGCAGCGGCCTCAATGCCCTGTTTATCGTTTTCGCTGCGGTATTCCTGCTGGACGGCATAAAGCATGTAGGAGCTTCTATCGCGCTTAAAGCGTATACGCCCGGTGTCATTACGGCAGCGCTTCTGGAAATCCCATATGGCATTTACACCTTTATCGCTTCCTGAACGAAGATTTCGTTGAACCTGCTGCACTCCCAATTGGAACTATGATTTCCTTACTCGTCGTACTTTGTTTGGTATGGTTTGGTCTAACGCTTCCGGAAGCAGATTGCGCCCATTCGCAGAGATTGTTAAACGTTCGAAGTTGATGCCTACTGGTGTTTTTTAAAAAAATGCCGCCGGATCTCATCATCCGGCAGCATTACATTACTTATTCATCATGTATCCAAAGCTCTGTGTTTAGCTCCAGTTACGTCTAGGCTTGTATCCGGCTTTCTCCAGGAATTCCAGCTCCGTCTCCGGGCCAAGTCCCTGGATGCCCACCTTCGCGCTCATCGAAGTAATCAACATACGGCTGGCAACCTCCAGCGTCTGCAGTGCCATCCGGGCTTCGCGGATGGTGGTATCATAAACAACCACGCCATGGTTCTCAAGCAGCAGCACATTGGCAAGCTTGGCCTTTTTCCGGACGCCTTCACCCAGCGCATCACTTCCTGGATGGCAATACGGCACTCGTTCTATTCGCTCCAGGTAATACATCGTCTCAACGAACATGTTCGAAGGAATTTCCAGATCTGAACACGCAATAAGCGTCGTATAGAACGGGGAAGCATGGAGCACGGCTCCGATCTCCGGACGGCTTTCGTAAATCGCTCGATGCATGGGGGTTTCTTTGGACGGTTTACGTCCCTCGGCTCCATACACATTCCCGGACAGATCGCATTCGATCAAGTCCGCCTCCTCCAGTTCTCCGAGGAAGGTACCGCTGGCCGTGACCACGTAACGATCACCTTCGCTCCTGGCAGAGATGTTGCCTGCATTTCCCCAAGCCAGATCGTATTGCATCATATATTTACCGGTATGCTGCAGTTCTTTTCTAATCGTCTCCACGTTAGCCATGAGATCGACCTCCTGAATCAGTTTATATTTTTCACTTGAGATTCCCTTACTAGTACACGTTGACTTCTACACGTTGACTTCTACACGTTGACTTCGTGAGTCCCTTATTTACCGCCCAACAAGTTTGGCAGGAACATCGACAATTGCGGAAGAAACGTAATCAACAGTAAGTCTATAATCAGCACAATATAGAACGGCACCATGCCTTTGCTGATCTGATCCAGCCGGATTTTTGCAATCTGCGCGGATATAAACAGGTTGATGCCAAGCGGCGGCGTACACATCCCAATCGCCAGGTTGACGATCATGATAATCCCAAAATGGGTTGGATCAATACCGAACTCGGCAGCTACTGGAGCCAGCAGCGGCGCTAAAATAATAATCGATGCATTGGACTCCATGAACATTCCTACGATGAGCAGGAATACGTTAACCAACAGCAGGAATACGATTGGATTATCGGATATGTTCACGAAGAAGCCAGCAACTGCCTGTGGAATTCCTTCGCGCGTCATAATCCAGCTGAACAATCCGGCGCTTGCAATGATGAACATAATGACAGAGGTCGTAATCGTAGATTGCGTCAGAATGTTAATCAGCTTGGAGAATTTAATCTCTTTGTAAACGAATACGCCAACGATGAAGGCATAGGCTACAGCAACGCCCGCGGCCTCCGTTGGCGTGAAGATACCGCCATAGATTCCGCCAAGGATAATGATTGGCATAAGAACTGCCCAGAACGACTCCTTGAAAGCCTGCCATACCTCTGCGCGCGTCTTTCTTTTTTCCCGTGCGTAGCCTTTGCGCTTAGCAATCATGTAAACGGCTATCATCAGCGACAATCCAATCATCAGTCCCGGAATAAGTCCCGCCATAAACAGATCACCGATTGAAGTCTCCGCCGCTACCCCATATAGAATCAATGGAATACTTGGCGGAATGATAACCCCCAGCTCACCCGATGTTGCCTGAAGGGCGCCCGTAAAGTTCTTATGATATCCTCGGGAGATCATCGCAGGAATCAGAATGCTGCCAAGTGCTGCCGTTGCAGCAGCGGAAGAGCCTGATATCGCAGCAAAGAACATCGACGTTACAATCGTTACAAGTCCAAGTCCGCCGGGTAAATGACCTGTCAGTGCATTGGCCAGATTCACGAGCCTTCTTGAAATTCCGCCAAATTCCATTAATGTCCCTGCAAATACGAAGAATGGAATCGCCATTAAGGGGAATGAATCCGTTGACGTGAATGAACGCTGAACCAGAACAAGCAGCGGCGTGCCGCCTTCCCACCAGATCGCCACCGCCGAAGCCATTCCCATTGAGACGGCTATCGGTACGCTGATAGCGAAGAAAAGGATCAGACATCCGAATAGTATGATAGGCATTATAATCCTTCCTCCTTCGCTGGCGGTAGTTTCTCGGAAACAATCGTTTCCAGAATGACCGCTACCGCATTGATAATGAGCAGCATCGCCCCGACAGGAATCGCCGCATAAGGGATCGACATGCTGAGTCCCATGGCTGCCGACGACTGCACGGATACCCGATTCAGAATATCAATGCCCTGGACCAGCAAAAGAACAAAGAACACAATGCATATCACCATCACGGTAATGCGGATAACCTTCTTGTTTACTTCACTCACCAGCTCCGGCAGCAGCTCGATCGCAACCAAACGGTGATGCCGCAGTGCAAGCGAGGAACCCAGGAATACGAGGTAAACCATCAAATATCTCGCAAGTTCCTCGGACCAGTGAAGTGGATAACCGATAATCCGGTAAATAATCTGCATGATAATCAGGATGGACATTACACCCAGGATCATGGCCACTGCGATGCCCACGAGTTTGTTGAGCGCGTCGATCGCTTTTAATGTCTGCCGCATGGCTTATCCCCCCTATTGAGAAAAAATGGTTATGGCGTATTAATAATTTTGTCGTAAAGCTCTCTTCCGTACATGTTGGCAAAGCGTTCATGCACGGATTTGGCAGCGGCCTCGAATGGACCTTTTTCAACCTCAACGAACTCGGTTCCAAACTCCTTCAGTTGATTGATGATCTGCTCTTCCTGTTCAAACACCAACTGATTCTCATATTCGGTGGCTTCCTTGGCAGCCTCTTCAACCGCTTGCCGCTGGAACTCATTCAAGCGTTGGTACGTCACTTCACTCATAGCAAGCATCACGTAGCCGTATACATGATCCGTCATCATCATATATTTCTGGACTTCCTGAATTTTGGAGCTTGCCGTAAAAGCAACCGGATTCTCCTGTGCATCGATGACTCCGGTTTGAAGCGAGGAGTACACTTCTCCGAAGGCCATTGGCGTCGGCGTAGCGCCCATCGCTTCCCAAGCTGCAATGGAAGCCGGAATCTCGGGCACGCGGATTTTCAAACCGCGCAGATCGCTTGGCGTTTCAATTTTCTTGTTCGCGGTCAACTCGCGCGGGGTTCTCATCCAGAACTCCAAGCCACGGACCTCGGCATTATCAAGCAAGCTCTGCTTCAGTTCGTCTCCGACATCGCCATAGAGCACATTCTCCAGATGCTGCTTGTCGCGGAACAAATATGGCAGCTCCAGAATTGCATAAGGACTATAGAAATTGGATAATACGCCGGCCGGCAGTGCAAAATCCACCGACCCTATCTGCATGCCTTCGATCAGGTCTCGGTCATTCCCAAGCATGGAGCTGGCATAAACTTCGACCTCAATCTCTCCGTTCGTTTTCTCCTTGACCAGTTCCGCAAATTTAAGCGCACCGAGATGCCATGGATCGGATTCGCCCGTAATATGGCCGAGTCTCAGCTTGATCGGACCATCGCTCGTATTGGGCTTGGTTATAAATAAAGCGCTTACAATGAGCAGTGCAACCACCATGACAACTGTGATTCTTTTCCACATTTGCCGTTCCCCCAATCTGATATGAAGTTCCTGCGGCTTCCGTCCCTAGAAGCAGAAGCCGCGGGGAATATGCTGATTATTCAAAGGTGACAATGACTTTCAGAGATGAATCTTCTTTCTTGTCCACCAGACGGAAGCCTTCCGCCGCCTCTTCATAAGGCAGACGATGGGAAATGACTGATTTGACATTCACCGCCCCGCTGGACAACAAATCAATGGCCGAAATGGTATCTTCACGCGTATAGGTCATGCAGCCCACAATTTCTTTCTCTGTTTGCTGCAAATTTACGATATCGAAGGTTTGCGTGCCATGGAACATCGCAATCGTTACGCAGCGGCCGCCTTTGCGAAGCAAGGAAAGGGCATCATCCACGATTCCCGGAACGCCGGCCGCAATCAGCACCTTATCAAATTCGCCTGCAATGTCTGCCTTGGCATCCTCTGTCCAATGATCCTTGCCATGAATATTTAAGGTGTGAGTCGCTCCCATCTCCTTAGCGGATTCAAGCGCGTAATCCATCACATCGGTAACCATCAGCGTTGTAGCCCCTGCCGCCTTGGCTGCCGTCATGGCGAGCAGCCCGATCGGACCGGCTCCAAGAATGGCAACTTTGTCTCCAATTTCAATTCCGGCTTTCCTTACCGCATGAACCCCTACCGCAAACGGTTCAACGAGCACACCCAGCTCATGGTCCAGATGATCCGGCAGTTTGAACACACACGTCTCCGGGGCGGCAAAATATTCAGCCATCGAGCCATACCAGCCCTTCAGGCCAGGCGCTCCCCGCTCCGCGCAATAATTCGTTCTGCCGGTAAGGCAGTAATCGCATTTGCCGCAGCCCACCTGCGGCTCAACGGTTACCCGGTCCCCCGGCTTGAAGGAGGTGACGTCCTTGCCGACCTTCACGACTTCACCGGACAATTCATGTCCGATAATGACCGGCGGCTTCCGAAACAGATGCAATCCCTTATAAGTATGAATATCCGAACCGCAAATACCGGCGGCTTTTACCTGTATCAATACTTCCCCCGTCCCGATTTCCGGTATATCCACGTCTTTAACGACAACTTTGTATGCATCCTCCACATATACAGCCTTCATTGTCTCTCCCCCTTGTTGTAATTCAAGCTTCGCGGTATGATTTCGTATCTCTCTGTTATATAAAAAGCGCTTGCTTTGATTCCTGCAAATGACGGCGCATCACGTCCGCACTGCTCTCCTTGCCGGTCTTCAGCGCTTCGTAAATCTTCCAATGATCCTCCATGAACTTCTCCATCCGATGCGGATCCTTCCGCAAATGTCGGCGCGTGATCCGCTGCAGATGATCATGGTAGTTCAGCAGCACCCGGTGAATCTCCTGATTGCCCGTGCATTCGCAGATAATCAGGTGGAATTCATGGTCGGCCTGGGCAAAATTCTTCACATCAAGTCGGCTGACGATTTCTGCCGTTTCTACCAGATTGCCTTCCAGCTCCTTCTCCTGTTCAGGCGTGAGTCTGGTTTCGATCTGCTGGCAGTTGAACGTCTCAAGCGCAATCCGCAAATCATATATATCCACAATCCGGTTCACGGACAGATCATTAATGATGATGCCCTGCTTCGAGGAAACGGTGACAAACCCCTCGGTCTCCAGCCGTGTCAGTGCCGCTTTAATCGGCGTCTTGCTCATCCCTAGCAGCTCAATCAATTCCCTCTCGGACAAAAATCGGCCCGGCTCAAATTTCTCATTCAGAATGCTTTCCTTGATTTCATTGTAGGCCACATCCTTTAACAGAAGAGAAGATGCTGCCCCTTTGCTTTTATCCATCGTCATTCGTGTATTCTCCTATCTTGGGCTATTCATCCGGTTCAAGCGAACCGGCATCCCGCACGTTAATAAAATAATCCGGTGATCCCAGCTGCCCACCCTTAAGCGCCAGTTCCAGACCGGCAAGTCTGGCATCGTCTGAATATACCCTGCACAGTGGAGCGCCCGGTGAAACATCCCATATCATCTCCAGCCCGTATACACCCATTTCACTGGTGACAAAACCGGAGGTATCTCCTCCAGCAATGACAACACGGCGAAGGCCCGGGTTCTGATCCATGATCCGTTTGGTCAGCTTGCCAAGCCGTCTCCCGATAAACTCACCGGTTTCCGCTCCGGACAGCCCAAGCGAATTCAACCTGCTGCGTGTCTCTCCGATGGCTTCATCCTCAGGACCAAGTGCAGTGTACAGCACCACGCTCTGTCCTTCAGCGAGCTTGTCCGCTGCTTGATGGATCCATTCCGACAGGGTCGTTTCATCCGTATTCTGCATCAGGTCCGGCGTTATGCGTATTCCATGAAAACCTTCGGCTATCGCCCGCTCAATCTGAAGCTGAGTGACGGGCGATGCACTCCCTGACATAACCAGAATTGTATCGGTTGGCTGAATACGGGCATCAGGTCCGTTGTTCTCCGATGAGTGCGAGCTAAGTCCAAGCTCATCCCAATGAGCAGCAAGAGCATATTCAACGCCAGAGGAACCGACAACAAACGTTCCCGCCCCTTCCGGCTTACCCTGAATGAGCTCCCCACATCGCTTGAGCCTGTCTTCATCCAGAGCATCAAATAACAGAATTCCCGGTTTCTCTACCAGTTTATCATGATATCGGTGATGAACCGTATCCTGATCTCCGTCAAGCTCTACGATATCCATCAAAGCGATCACTTCTGAGGTCTGCTCGGCAAGGTGAAGACGCAAATCCGCCTCATGCATCGGAGTGGAAGGATGCTGCGACATCACGGGGTGCCGATCCAAACGGTACACCGTATCATGCATTTTCGCAAAATGCTGGCCAAACAGCGTATAACGTCCGAGACGGGGCGCGCCGACCAGCAGCGGAACCGTAACCTGGTCAGGAAAATAGTCTCTTGCCACCCTAATCGCATGGCCTATGCTGCCAACCTCTGGAGAAGAATCGAAGGTTGAACATGTCTTATAGTGGACGAGCGGTGCGCCGCTCATGGACAGCTTCTCGAATACAGGCCGAAGCTCGGCCTCCATATCCTCTGGAGATTTGGCTCTGCTTGTACCTGCTACACCTACACAGCGAATGCCTTCAAACTTCTTCAGCCGCTCAAGCGAAGGTGCTTCCAGAAACAATACCGTGCGGAAACCGCTTCGGGCCAGTGCCTCCATCGCATCCGTCGAACCGGTGAAGTCATCACCATAGAAAGCAAGCAGCAGCTCATTGTTGTTCATGCTTGTCCCTCCTGAATCTATGATAGATCTATCATAGATCTATTTGAGACCTATTGTATGTGCAGCGCTTTCAAAAGTCAACAATCTTTTCGTTTGCAAGTGATAAACATCATGGCATAGGGGTTCATCGTGTGCCGCATTTAACCCTCATATTAGTCAAGCACCCCCTCATAATCATAAAAGATAGCAGTTTTAATCGGATGTTCGTAGATAAATGAACACGTGGAGGGAGAAACAAAATTCATGGGGAATCAGAGCCATAACCAAAAGAATCAGCATCATGTGCCTCAGCCAATACGCAGTGACGGAGCCGGCGGGCCTGACTATGGCCCGCGGGACGTGATGAGGGATATCGAGAATCCCGACTTGCTTGTGCCTCCAGCTACGGATGCGGGATTAATGCCCAATCTGAAAATGTCCTTCTCCGACACGCATATGCAGCTCAATCATGGTGGCTGGTCGCGGGAAATTACGGTGCGGGACCTGCCGATTGCCACCACACTTGCCGGCGTCAATATGAGCCTTACGCCCGGCGGCGTGCGGGAGCTGCATTGGCATCAGCAGGCGGAATGGGCCTACATGATCTGGGGCAGCGCCAGAATTACGTCCGTGGATCAAAACGGAAGAAATTTCATCGCAGACGTGGGTCCAGGCGATCTGTGGTATTTTCCCGCCGGTCTCCCCCACTCCATCCAGGGACTGGAGGAGGGCTGTGAATTCCTGCTTGTGTTTGACAACGGCCACTTCTCGGATCTCAATACCTTGTCGATTTCCGATTGGTTTGCCCATACCCCCAAGGATGTGTTGTCTGCCAACTTCGGCGTACCGGAGAACGCATTTGACCATATCCCGGACAAACAGGTCTACATTTTTCAGGATCAGGTTCCGGGCTCGCTTGAAAGCCAGGAGGTCCAGTCGCCTTACGGGAACGTGCCGCTCAGCTTCAAGCACCGCCTGCTGGCGCAAGAACCGATCGTAACCCCTGGCGGAAGTGTAAGAATCGTGGACTCCAGTAATTTCCCGATCTCCAAAACCATTGCTGCTGCCCTCGTCGAGATTAAACCAGGCGCCATGCGGGAGCTCCATTGGCACCCGAATCAGGATGAATGGCAGTATTACCTGTCCGGACAGGGACGCATGACCGTATTCGCGGGCCACGGCACGGCACGGACCTTTGATTACAGAGCCGGTGATGTGGGATATGTTCCATTTGCTTTTGGCCACTACATCCAGAACACAGGCACGGAATCGCTATGGTTTCTGGAAATGTTCAGAAGCGACCGGTTCGAGGATGTATCCTTGAATCAATGGATGGCATTGACTCCTCGGGACCTAGTCCAGGATAACCTGAGAGTCGGACCCGATGTAACCGATGCTTTACGTAAAGAAAAATGGCCTGTTGTAAAATATCCGGGATTCTCGTATTACCCAAGGTAAAGTTCTAACTCCTGTTTGAACGGGGCCGGTTCTTCAACAGTTACATAATACAGACCTGCCAAGGAGACTCCTTCATGGCGGTCTGTTTGCTCCCATTCTGACATTTGACTTTTCTTTCCTTCTGCCATATAGTTCATTAATGAAACTATTTCACACGTGAACTATTCGAAAGGAGAACTATTCTTGAACGATAAGGCAAAGCAATGGATCGACCGGTATGTGGACGTCTACCTGCTGGTAACCCGCCGGATCAACGCCCAGATTCGGGAGCATCTCGGAGAGGATCTGACCCATGACCAGTTTCAGGTTGTGCGTTTGATCAACAGCATCGATCACTGTACTTCATCCCATTTGGCTGAGACGCTTGCCGTTGGTAAGAGCTCGATCACCGCCATCGTCAATCGTCTGGTGGATGCAGGCATTATTGACCGAACCCGGGACGAAGCGGACCGAAGGCTGGTGTATTTGTCGTTAACGGAATACGGCAATTCCATTTTTGAGTCAGCCCAGGAGCAGGTGCGGGAGATCATCTCCCCTTACTTGCAGCATTTTGAAGAAAAAGATATTGAAATGTTCATCTCGATGTTCGAGAAGCTGGGGCAGTTGATGTTTGAATCAGGAGGGAGAAAAAATTGAAAGCCATACTGAAAGCAAGATGGGCAATCATCGTTCTATGGCTGGCAGCAGCTGTTGTGCTGTTTATGCTCGCGCCTTCCATGTCAGACCTGGTTCGGGAGAAGGGTCAGCTATCCGTACCTGACGGATACAGCTCGTCGCGGGCCACAGAAATTCTCAAGGAAGCATCAGGCGGAGAAGGCGGAGAAACCCTGCATCAGGTTGCACTTGTCTTCAACAAGCCCGACGGGCTAAGCACCGCGGACAAGGATAGTATCCGGCAAGGCGTTCAAGCCTTAAACGACAATAAAGAAAGCCTCCACATCGATTCCATCAATGAACCGTTCACGCAGACGGAGCTGGAAGACACCCTGATTGCAAAGGACGGCAAGACCATCATGGTCGCACTGCAGGTCAGCGGGGGCCAAGAGGCTGTAAAGGCACTTCCCGATAAGGTCAATGAGGTGCTGGAGGGCGTTCAAGCCGATCATTACCTGACAAGTGAAGGCCTCATTAATGAAGATACCATCGTCAGCTCCGAAGAAGGCCTGAAGAAAACGGAATATATTACGGTTGTCTTTATTCTCCTCATTCTATTCGTGGTATTCCGTTCCTTTGTAGCGCCATTCGTTCCACTGTTGACCGTAGGACTCAGTTACATTGTGTCACAATCGGTTGTATCTTTTCTCGTGGACCAGTTTAACTTCCCGATATCGAGCTTCACCCAGATCTTCATGGTCGCCGTCATGTTCGGGATCGGAACCGACTACTGCATCCTGCTGATCAGTCGGTTCAAGGAAGAACTGACGGCATCAGAAGATACGCAATCGGCTATCATCGAGACCTATCGGAAAGCCGGAGGGACCGTGCTTTATTCCGGGCTTGCCGTATTTGTCGGTTTTGCCGCCATCGGTTTATCGAAATTCATTCTCTACAAATCCGCGGTTGCGGTTGCGATCGGCATCGCGGTTATGCTTCTAGCGTTGGTTACGGTCGTACCGTTTTTCATGGCGGTGCTTGGCAAGAAACTGTTCTGGCCGTCACGCGGCAAGCTTGAGCACAGCGAGAACAAACTATGGGGAGCAGCAGGCTCCTTCTCTCTCAAGCGTCCTTGGGCTGCACTGCTGGTCGTGGCTGTCATCGTAGCCCCTTTCCTTGTTACGTACAGCGGCAAGCTGTCGTTTAACAGTCTGGAGGAGATCGGTCCAAGTTACGCTTCGGTCAAGGGCTTTAACATTATCTCGGACAGCTTCGGTCCAGGGCAATCGCTGCCCTCCACGATCGTAATCAAGAATGATGATCGAATGGATACGGCGGAATATATGGGACTCGCGGAGAAAATCAGCCGTGAGGTGGAAAAGGTTGATGGGGTATCCAGCGTCCGCAGTCTCTCCCGTCCAACCGGCGAGCAAATTAATGATTTCCTCATCCCAACGCAGGTCAAAACGTTAAATGAAGGGTTGGGAGAGTCCAAAGACGGATTGACTCAAATTCAGAATGGATTATCCGAAGCGGGCAAACAGCTCAGCGAAAATACGCCTAAACTGAATGAAGCCGCAGCGGGGGCCAAAGAACTGACCAAGGGAACCGCCGATCTTAAGGACGGCATTACCGAACTTGGTCAAGGTCTCAGCACCATTCAAAAAGGTATTCAGAGCGGAAGTGCGGGCGCCGGCGAACTTAAATCCGGACTTGCGCAAGCTGCGCAGAGCGCTAAAGAGTTAGCTGCCGCAAATGCCCAGCTGCTCCAGGGCTATAAACAGCTTGATACCGGATTAACAGCTCTTGACGGCGGCGTTGCCGGACTTCAGGAGCAGCTGGGTGGCGTAGCTGCTGCACTGGGCGGACTTGACGGTTCCTTCACAAGCCTTGAGAGCAACTATCCGGAGCTAATTCAAGATACCGACTACCAAACCATTAAGGGAACCGTAACACAAACAGCAGCAGGTACTGCCGAGTTGGCTGCGGGTCTTGGACAGATCTCCGAGCAGCTCAAGGGCGCATCCGCCGGCTTATCGGAAGCGAACACCGGATACGCTAAAGCGGCCGCCGGGCAAAAGGCGCTTGCCGACGGACTCCAGCAGCTGGTGTCCGGTATCGGTGAGCTTCAATCCGGCCTCTCCCAGGCAGCTAGCGGGCAAGGCCAGATCATAGGTCAAATCCCTTCCATTACAGGTGGGCTGGATCAGCTTCAGGGCGGTCAGAAGCAGCTTGCCGACGGGTTTGGCGATCTGACCGGGCAGATCGGAGAGCTGACCGAAGGCCTGAATTCCAGTGCCGACGGGCTGAAACAAATCTCGGACGGACTGCATTCCGCCCAGGATTATCTGCAGCAGATTCAGGATGTTCAGGATGAAGAGCTCAGCGGATTCTTCATTCCGCAGGAAGCGCTTGAGAATGAAGAATTTCAGACCGTATTTGATACCTACTTGACCGATAACCGCAAAGTGATGACGCTGGATGTTGTCTTGGCTACCAATCCATACAGCGAAGAAGCGCTAGGCAGCGTCGAGCAGATCCAAACCGCAGTCGATCGTGCCGTGAAGGATACGAAGCTGGAGAACGCCGAAGTTGCCATCAGCGGCATCACCAGCACCAACAACGACCTGCAGAATATTTCGAATGAAGACTACACGCGGACCGTGATTCTCATGCTGAGCGGGATCTTCATCATTCTGGTCGTGCTGCTGCGCTCCATCGTGATGCCGATCTATCTGATTGTTTCATTGGTCATTACGTACTTTACCGCAGTCGGTGTTACGGAGATGATCTTTGTCCACGGCTTCGGATATTCCGGCATCACCTGGGCCACGCCGTTCTTCAGCTTTGTCATGCTGATCGCACTCGGGGTGGACTACAGCATCTTCCTGATGGCACGCTTCAACGAGAATAAGAGCTGGGATGTTCAGGACGCCATTCTTCATGCCATGCGCAATATGGGTACGGTGATCCTGTCTGCCATGGTCATCCTTGGCGGTACATTTGCAGCAATGTATCCATCCGGCGTACTGTCGATGATGCAGATCGCAACGGTGGTTCTGGTTGGCCTTGTGCTCTATGCACTGGTATTCCTGCCATTCTTCGTACCGGTCATGGTACGCATCTTCGGCCGGGCCAACTGGTGGCCCTTCACTCCCAAAGAGCGGAGCGAATCCTCTAGTAAAGGACATGATCTGAAGATGTAATTCAAGCGCACGAACATGCATGCTGATCTGCCTTCTTTTATGAAAAAGAAGCGCCTTGCATGTGAGCGGCAGTTTCTCTTTCTCCAGGCTTATCCGGTGCTTCACACGGACCGTGCATGCTGGTTAAACACAACAAAGGGCTGCACCAGGGTATAACTTACCTTGGGTGCAGCTCTTTTTTTCCTGCGTTCCGATACATGGCTTCTCCTGGTTTGCCTTTTCAGCGTATGTCTTATTCCGTTTAAGGGCTTAGTGCGATCTCATATTGCTGCCTACTGTACAATACCAATGTAGAATCCGTCATACCCTTTGCTTCCCACGGTTTGAATAGCGGTCCCGGAAATGGCCGGCTCGCCGGAGAGCATATCCATGAACTTGCGGATGCCTTGCACCCGAGGATCCGTGCTGTGATGGTCGATCACTTCTCCATCCCGAATGACATTATCGCTTATGACAACGGTACCCGGACGCGAGAACTGTAACGCCCATTTCATATAATTCGGATTGCTCGGTTTATCGGCGTCAATGAAGACCAGATCGAACGGCTCTGCCTTCTCCTTAGCCAACTGCTCCAACTGCACCAACGCATCGCCTACCCGGATTTCGACTCTATCCTCAAGCCCTGCCAATGCCACATTGGATTTGGCAACCTGAGCATGAAACGGATCGAGCTCCAGTGAAATCAGTTTTCCCTCCGGTCCGATCGCTCTTGCCATCCAGATCGTACTGTATCCGCCAAGCGTTCCGATCTCCAGAATGCGCTTTGCTCCCTTGATACGGGCGATGACATTCAACAGCTTTCCCTGAGCCGGGGATACGTCGATTTCGGGCAAGCCAGCCTCCCGGTTTGCGAGCAGCACCTGCTCCAGCACCTCATCGTAAGGGATCAAGCGCTCCGTAACGTAATCGTCCACTTTTCCCCACGTCGTGACATCATTCGTTTTCATTTTGATTTCCTCCTCTTGTTCATTAATCATGGTTCTTACAAATTCATTGTATGTGATTTATTATTATAGATATAATATATCTTTTATTTGTTTATATAACTTAAATATATAAATGGAGGGAGAGCACTTCACATGAACTTACACGCGCTAAGATTATTCCATGTCATAGCAACGACAAGTAGTGTTACCCGCGCTGCCGAACTGTTAAATATAAGCCAGCCCGCCATTACCGCCCAAGTCAAGAAATTTGAGAGAGAACTTTCCCTTACCCTGCTTCAACCGCAAGGTAGAGGCATCGCTCTGACGGAAGCCGGAAAGGAGCTTGTCCCGCTTGCCAAAAGACTCTTCTCCGTTGAGTTGCAGATCGAGCAGTTCTGTCAGGATTTTCGAAGCGGTTCGAGAGGACATATCCGGTTGGCCGCCACTTATCTCCCTTCCCACTTCCTGCTGCCGGCCTGGTTAGCGAGATATAAACAGCAGTATGAAGGCGTGGAGATGAGTATCACAACGACCAACTCCAGCGATGCGCTTAAGCAGCTGCTGAATATGGAAGTCGACATTGCCATCTATGGAGGGCTGCCTGAAGAATCTCCAGATGAGATTCAGACCGAAGAATTGTTTCGGGATGAGCTGTGGTTCGTGGTATCACCGGATCACCGTTTTGCCAATCTGCATATCTCGCTTGATGAGATGATGAGGGAGCCTTTTGTGATGCGGGAGGAGGGAAGCTCAACCCGTGAACGGTTACTGGCCTTATGCCGTACCCATAGCGCCCCTTCGCCGCGCATCGCGCTGCAATTCAATGGTCTGCATGAAGCGATCACCGCCGTCATTGCCGGATACGGTGCCAACTTCGTATCTTCGCTTGTTGTGCGCGAATACGTGGAGCGCGGAGAGCTTAGCCGGGTGTATGTCGAAGGAATCCAGCTGCAAAATATCATCGCGGTCTGCACCCGCAAACAAGAGCCTTTATCCGCCGCAGCCATGAACTTCGTGGATATGATTCGGGATCAGTCCTGACGCCTGATGCGTGAGAATGGTCTGGTTGCCTCTCAGCCTGCTAAATTACCCACGAAATTCATCTGCGATGGTAACCAGTATGTTACGGCAACGATAGACCCGCATGCCGATTCATGGCATACGGGTCTGTCATTGTTGTCGTTACCTCGGGTGCTTTTTCCCCAGTTTACTAAACTATGCCTATGCCGCTACACAGATACAGACCATCGTTGTTATCGTTACTCGGGTGCTTCCTCCACGGCTATTGGACTGTTACGTTCCCTTTGTACATGTTCCCTGCCGGACTTCTCGTATTCTGAGAGGCCGTAGCTGAGGTATTATTATACGCACCGATTACGTACACAGCTGGATCGCTCAAGTAAACGGTATTGCCCGTAAAGGTATTATTGATCCCCCATCCTGGAACGATCTCATGCAGCTGAAACGCATCTACAATGACACTGTTGCCATTCTGATAAGCCGCATTATTCCGAATAATCGCGTTATTCCCCTTCACATCGATGAAGCTGTCGGCATAATTGGCGCCGCTAATTCCCTCGCCATGGAAGGTGCAATTCTCCACCAATGTCCCGATGGATCTCTCCTTGATATCGATGTGCTCTGCCGTAATATTTGGACCGAAAGTGACATTACGAATCGTATTGTAGTGGGTGTTCTGGTTGTAGCTCGCTCCCTCCGCGGAACCTACGTATACGCCTTCTCCGAAGCCCGCGCCTGTCTTGCCGGTATTATGAATACGGGAATTCTCAATCGTGCTGTACGAGGTGCCGTCCCGAAAATGCACAGCTTCATAACCGATATTGTAAACCTCCACACTCGTTATGCGGCTGTAATTGGAATTATCCAGCAGAATGCCCTTCTGTGCATTGGTAAACTTCAAGTTTCGGATGATCCAATAGTCACCTTGAACCCGTAAGCTATACCCCGAGCCCGTAGAGTAACCAGAAATAATGGCCGGATTCGCCGGATCCTGGCTCTCAATGACAACCGGTTGCTGTGCAGTCCCTTTAACCGTGGACGAGAAGCTCCCTGTGTATGTACCCGGCGCCAGAACGATGCGTTTACCAGGAACCACATTCTTCAATGCACTCTGTAGACATGAAGTTGTTGAGCAAGCAATCGCATCAGAAGGCACCTCCGGCGGAGCGCTTCCTCCGCCATCCCCTTCACCCGGTCCGCATGGCCCCTTGTCTTCCCATACTCCCCATTGTCCGGTTGTACCTGGCTCCTCGCCTGTCGTCCACCACTTGGCCCTCCATAGCTTGCCTGCATGTGATACCTCGGCCCCGCTGCTATAGGCGCTTCCTGTACTCCATGGTACGGCCGCACACTCGGCAAGCACCGCAACTTCACCGGCTGACGCCTCACCGGGCGAGGTTTGCGGTTCGGCGCTCGCGATGCCCCATGTAACAAACGTGCCCAGCAACAGCAGCAGTGCCATGACAGTCATGGTCGTTTTCTTCAGCCTGCGCGAACGTGAGCGTGCCTTCTTCATAAATCTCATCATCCCCTTTATGAATTCGTTCGCCATCGTAACCGATCAGCGACATTATCATATTAATGAGATCGAGAACCAAAATATTCTATGGATGTCGAAACAAATATAATGATTCATATCTGAATCCCTAGCGGACTGATAAGGCGCTATTCGAAAGAAATGCTCCATTTGAAAAAGATAACGGACCTGAAGAGCGTTATTTACACAAAAAAGGGGCAAACAAGCGATGAAACGACTTCATAACGCCTGCTGTGTCCGTTACATTTGGAAAAGATGCTTATTTTCGAAAATAACGCCTCTTGTGTCCGTTATATTTGCAAAAGAGGTTCTCACGACTATAACGCCTACTGTGTCCGTTGCTTTCGAATGAGAGGTTCTAATAACGCCTACTGTCCGTTACAATTGTGATAGGAGCTTTTCGATAATACGCCTGCTGTGTCCGTTAGAAATCACTCCATGTCCTCGCCGGTGAATACATTCTGAAATCCGATCAATCGGCGCTTCATACAGCCTGACGATCTGTTCAACTTTAAAAAGCCGATCCGGCTGGATCGGCTTCCTCGCTCATTACTTACATGCTCATCATTTTACTTGCTCTCTACTTTACTTGCTCACTACTTCACTTACTTATTACTTTACTTGCTCTCTACTTTTCTTGCTCACTACTTCACTTACTTATTACTTTACTTGCTCTCTACTTTACTCGCCCATCACTTAACATGCTCAAGCTGCGCCCCTAATGCACAGAGCGCCTTAACTTATCAGCTTTACGCGGCGTGCTATTAGTACACGTCTTTCCACTCGGCAATATTCGAGGCGTCGAATTTGAACGGGTCGCCCAGCATGATCTGCGTACCCTCACCGTCGGCGACAATCTCCTTCTCACCCAATTCGCCGGCCGTAAACTTGTTGCCTACGGCCCCGGTAATATCGCCTTTGACCAAAGCATCCGCCGTGTAACCCGTCATATAACCAACATCAATCGGGTTCCATAAATACATCCACTGGCTGACACCGCTCTGAATGTACTCGGCCATCTCGCTTGGAAGCCCCAGACCGGTCAGCTGCACCTTGCCTTTCAGGCCTTTATCAGTCAGCACTTTGCCTGCCGCAGCGATACCGACAGTGGTGGGAGCGATGATCCCCTTGAGATCCGGA
This sequence comes from Paenibacillus sp. Cedars, assembly GCF_003184205.1. Classification (NCBI taxonomy): domain Bacteria; kingdom Bacillati; phylum Bacillota; class Bacilli; order Caryophanales; family Paenibacillaceae; genus Paenibacillus; species Paenibacillus sp. Cedars. Next base: position 1,255,109 of record NZ_CP020866.1, on the reverse strand, counting down.
TACGATTTCAACAGAGCCTCTGTCTCGGACACACTCTTATCACGCAGGTCATCCCCGTAAGCCACTTTGACAAGCTCGATGCTGCTGTATTTCGGATCTTCCAGTTCCTTCTTCATCCATTCGATCCAGATGTTCTGGTTTGATGCTTGGGATGTCGCACTCAGAATGGCAATCTGTCCCTCATTGCCAATCATTTCGGCTACCCCTTGAATCAAGGTACGACCGATACGCTCAGGGTCGGCTTGGTTGACATGGACCTTGCGGCTGGCCGGATTCAGTGCCGAATCCAGAGACAGCACTTGAATTCCCGCGTTCATCGCTTTTTTCAGCGCTGGCTGCAAGGCATCCTCGTCGTTGGCAGCCACGGAGATGCTGTCGACTTTTTGTGAGATCAGCTCTTCGATCATCTGAATCTGCGCTTCAGCTGTCGGTTGATCCGGAGCCTTCAGAATAGCTTCATTCCCTTGCTCCTCCACCGCATTCTTGAAACCCTCCATCATTTTCTCACCGTATGGATTTCCTGTGTTTTTGAAAATAATGGCGTGTTTTTTCTTACCGTCCTTGTTGCCATCTCCCGCAGAAGCACTGCTCTCTCCAGGCGCTTTCGTGCTGCATGCCGCCAGCAAGCTCATGACCATAACCGCTGTCAGTATGGTGGATACCCACTTCTTCATCCGTCGTTCCTCCCTTTTATATATCATGTTCTATGCGTATCACCGACGCTTGAAACGCCAGCATCTACCAACATGTAAATCCGTACTAGCCCTTACGTGATAACCCTTTGCCAAATTTCAGCTTGGGAACAGCTACGGCAACGATAAGCAGCAGTCCGATAATGACGAGCAGCACCTGGGCCTGTACGTTAACAAGTCCGAGTCCGTAGCGAAGGAAGCCAATCAGGAATATCGCCAAAATCGCACCGATCATGCGCCCCTTCCCGCCTGCTGTACTGATACCGCCAAGTACTACCATGGCAATGACGTCCAACTCGTAGCCTGTCGCTACATTCGGTCTGGTGCTGCCCATTCTGGAGGCAAGGAACAAGGCCGCAATTGCCGACATGAGCCCGGTCAAGGTAAACACCATCATCTTGATCTTATTCACCTGAATACCGGAGAAACGGCTTGCCGTCGAATTGCTGCCCATCGCATACACGCTGCGCCCGAACTTCGTTTTGTGGAGCAGCCAGCCGAACCCTGCGGCAAAGATAGCAAATACAATCAGAATGAAGGGAATCGGGCCCACGTAACCCCAGCCGAGGAAGCTGAACCATTCCGGGAACGAGCCTGCAGCCTGATCCTCCAGCATAATGTAAGCAATACCCCGATAAATGATCATGGTGGACAAGGTCACAATGACCGCTGACAGCTCTTTAAACTTCACGATCAGCAGACCGTTAATGAAGCCGCAGAGGATACCGACACCAAGACAGATCAGCATGGCAAAACTCATGGGCACACCATGGTTATACAGATCAGCCATCACCGTCGATGACAGAGCGATGATCGAAGCTACCGAAATATCGATATCCCCCAGAATCATGATGAACACCATCGGGAGTACAATGAACGCTTTATCCAAAAACCCCATGGTGGCATCACGCAGATTTGCCGAATCCCAGTAATACTCGGACAAATTCATGTTCATGACATGGATTGCGATAAACAGAAGAACCAGCATCCATTCCCATTGGAGAAAGAAGCGTTTCCAGGAAAAATCCTGTTTATGGATGAGCACTCTTGTTTCCATCGTCTTAAATTCTCCTCCTCATCAAATGACTTCGGTCTACCCCGCGCTTCACAAACGCATTCACCAAAATGGCAATCAGAATGACGCCTCCCTGAATGCCCATCTGCCAGAATGGCGATACGTTGATTAGCGGCAGAGCATTATTCAAGATGCCAAACAGGATGGAGCCTAAGAGAATGCCGGATATTTTGCCCGAGCCGCCAGCGATGCTGACACCGCCAAGCACGCAGGCTGCGATCACGCTTAGTTCGTACCCGGATGCCGTGTCCCCTTGGGCGGACGCGAATTTGGATACCCACAGCACCCCTGCCAGACCGGCCAAGGAGCCCATAATGGCATAGACCAGCCAGATAATGCGGTCCGACTTGATCCCGCTGATCCGGGCGGAATCGGGGTTACTGCCCACCGCATAAATTTGTCGACCTGTACGAGTATGCTGAATGAAATAATACGCAACCAGATAAATAACAATGGCAATGAGAATCAGGTTGTTCACGCCGAGGAAGCTGCCGGTGGCAATACCTTTGAAGCTGCTCGGCATTTGATGGGCGCTGACCCATTTTCCCCCGCTGATCATATATGTCAACCCTCGGAACACATTCATCATCCCGAGTGTCGCAATAATCGGCAGAATGCCCACCTTCGCCACCAGGAAACCTACGACCAACCCGCTGATCCAACCTACCGCCGTTCCCAGCATAATGACCAGTGCCGGGTGCAGGTCCGGGAATGCCCCGACTGTGAGTGCTGCAGTCATACCGGACAGCGCTAAAATGGCACCAATGGACAGATCAATGCCCCGAGTGACAATAACCAGCATCATCCCTACTGCCAAAATGCTTAATATAGCCGTATTGGTTGCCATATCGCTGATGTTCTCAAGGGTCAGAAAGCTCGGGTTCCTGATCTGCACCGCAATCGATAACAGCACGATGAAACCGAGCAACCCCACTTCCCTGAACTTCGAAATATTCGATGCAAAAGATCGTGTCTTGACTGTCCCTCCCGTAGCGGGCTGTGAAGCTGCGATTGTTGCACCTGTGCCCTTGTCTTCCATAGGTTCTCTCCCACCTTCTATGCTCGTTTATTCAGGGGAGCTTCATCCGCCATCGCATGTTGTAAAATCGCCTCTTGCGAAATTGAAGGACGATCCAGAAATGCCGTGATTCGTCCCTCGCGCATGACAGCAACTCTGTCGCACATGCCAATAATCTCCGGCATTTCAGAAGAAACCATGATAATGCCGTAACCTTGCGCAGCCAGATCGCTGATCATCTCATAGATAGATGATTTGGCGCCGACATCGACCCCCTTGGTCGGTTCATCCAGAATGATGACGTCCAGCTCACTGGTGAGCAGCTTGGCGAATACCACCTTCTGCTGATTGCCGCCGGAGAGCGAGCTTGCCAGATCGAATATACTCTTGGCTTTCACACCGACCTTCTCGGCAATTCGCTTGGCTATATCCGCTTCCGCGGCCGTATCGATCGTCCCCCGCTTGCTCACATGCTCCAGCGAGGACAAGGTAATATTGCGGGCAATGCTCCAGTCCAGCACCAGCCCTTGCTTCTGCCGATCCTCCGGCAGGTATCCGATTCCCTTGCGCATCGCATCAAGCGGACTCCGAATTCGAACAGGCTGCCCTTTGAAGAAAACGCTGCCCTCATCATAGGGTTCGATTCCAAACAACGCCTGGCATACCTCCGTCCTTCCCGCTCCTACGAGACCGGTCAAGCCTAATATTTCGCCCCGATGGAGCATAAAGCTGATGTCCGCAAAATACCCCGTCTTCGACAGCCCTTCTACCCGCAGCAATTCTTCCCCTAGAGCTGCTTCTTTTTTGGGGAATAGCTGGGTAATCTCCCGTCCAACCATTGCTACAATCAGATCCGAATTGGAGATCTCATTCACATTCCAGGTTCCGATATATTTGGAGTCGCGGAACACGGTAACTTTGCTGGCAAGCCGGTACATGTCCTCAAACCGGTGGGAAATGAAGATGATGGCAGCTCCCTTATCCCGCAGTTGTTCGGTTATCCGGTACAACTCCTCGCTTTCGCGGTTGGTCAGCGCTGCGGTCGGCTCATCCATGATGATGATCTTGGCATTGGAGGACAGCGCCTTGGCAATCTCTACGATCTGCTGTTCTGCAATGCTGAGCGCCCCCATCAGCGTCTTGGCACTGAAGGTTGCCCCGAGCTCGGATAGCAGCCGCTGCGCCTCCTCATGCATCTCTTGCCAGAGAATCCGCTTCGTTCCCCGCTTTACTTTTTCATGCCCCATAAAGATATTCTCCGTCACCGACAGATCCGGATAACAGGTAACGTGTTGATATATGGCAGCGATGCCCTGATCCTTGGCAGCATTGGGTGTCTTAAACTCTACATGCTCTCCATTCAACAAAACCTCGCCTTCGTCAGGCTGATATACGCCGGTAATGACTTTAATGAAGGTGGATTTACCCGCGCCGTTCTCTCCCATCAATGCGTGAATCTCGCCTGGCTTGAGCTTGAAATAAACGTTATCCAGCGCCTTGATGCCGGGAAAAATTTTGGTGATTCCTTTCAATTCCAGAATGTACCCAGCCATCGCTCACCCCTCCGAATCCTGTTTTGTTGGCTGTTTCGCAGTTTACTGTACTGATCCTAGGTTACTAATTAAAGCGCTTTCCTTGTAGTAGACAAACCGGTTATGAAGGGGGTCATTTCTGACTACATTTGCGTTTTCTTCATTCTCTTTTGCGTTGTTTGCATTCACTCCCCATAAAAAAAAGCCCCTCATCAATTCATCATTGACGGGAAGCTTTTTTGGATCAAACATAACTGGAGCATTGAATAAAATCAGTGCGTGTTCAAAAAGGTCGGTTTTCAGCACCGAGGCTTGCTAGTTGGGAATAACCACGCCGCAAAGTCAATCCAAGAAGTTAGGGACTGCGCCTCTTGGGGCGACCGTACGGCCCTTGGGCTCCTCCCAAAACTCTTGGCGACCCAGCGCCGTCTCATCGAGAAAGTAGTACGAGCCGCCAGCTTGCTCGAGTCCGCGGGCATAGACCGAGTAGGTGTGAAAGATTCTGTCATCGTCCCGCAGGAAGGAGCTGCGACCGGGCATTTCTATCGGCTGCTTACCCTCAAATATGGATTCTCCGACCTGAGCGTGTTCGATTTTGCTGCGGTAATTGTACACGAGCGGAGTGACGGATTCGTCCAGCGTGACATGGAAATCGTAGTTGAAGTCGCTGCCGTACGAGGAATACCAAGGGAACGTCCATCCCTTGCGTTCTTTGTACCGTTCAATCTTCGCTAGCGGGGCAAGGGAGACATACACAAAAGACGTATCACGGGCGTGCAGATGCCGGAGGTGGCCGCTTGACATTTCATCAGCTCCGGCCGAGCAGCTCGAGCATCCCTGCTCCCAGTCAGGAGCGAACATGAAATGGCCGACAATAAGCTGACTTCGGCCGTCAAACAGGTCGCGCAAACTTGCCTTGCCGTCCGGCCCCTCAAAAACGTATTCCTTGTCAATCTCGACCATCGGCAGTCGGCGGCGTTCGGCGTTCAGTGCATCCCGCGCGCGGGTAGCTTCCTTCTCCTTGGTCAGCAGCTCTTTGCGGGCCGCTAGCCACTCGTCTCGTGTCACGATTTTCGGTAATTCTCCTTTGATCCTGTTCATAATGCTTCCCCTTCCTAGGTGAATAAAGTAGTTTCCTTTAATGGATGAGAATGAGATTAGACTAACCTTAGTCTACCAATTACAACATGTCGTCATTTCTTATCAATTGCTATTATGCCGGTATCCACTCCATGAATATCTTAATCGACAAGCGCACCACACATGTCGGTACTACAACAGCCTCCATCACAAATGACAGGGGCCGTCTCGCTTCTGCACGATATTCATTCTTAATCTGCTCCTTCCAGCCGCTCCCTGTACTTCGAAGGCGTCTCCCCGTACCGCTGCTTAAACTGCCGGCTGAAGTACTTCACATCCTGATATCCGACTAAACTGCATACATCCGAAACCTTATGTTTAGCGTCAGTCAGCAGCTCTTTGGCCCTCTCCATACGCAGATTTGTAATGTAATCCAGCACCGTGACACCGGTTTGCATCTTGAAGGTTCTGCTGAAATAGGACGGATTCATGTACACTCGATCGGCAATGGATTTTATGCTAAGATCGCTCCCCAAATGGGCAATGATCCAGGCTTTCGCCTGCTCCACCGGCTTAAGGCTGCCGCTCTGACGTGAGTCGCGCACCAGGGATATGACATCAAGAATCAGCGTGTCCAGCTCCTTTTTCAACACATGTAAATGTGCCGCCCGGGATAACGACTGAATCCCCTTCTCGAGCGATACCGGTACGGTATCACCGCTGACATATTCAATGCCTACGGAATGGATTTGAATATAGGCGTTCTGTACCGCATATTGAATCGTCATCGGGGAGCTGATCTGACTGAGCCGCTGGAAGAATTGCTGCGACAAGGCAGCGGCTTCCTCCGTATTGGCTTGCTCCGCCACCGCCCGCAGCCGGTGGGCGAAATGGGCAAGCTCACTGTCCATCCGCTCCACCGCCCAATCGGCCATATCATCGTGAAAGGTCCGGTTACTGCCGTAGAGCAAGCGGTAATTCATCAGCGACAGGGATCGCTGCCGCGCCTCTGGAAGCATATACAGATCCTCCATTCGATTGCCGTAGGACACCGACACACTAAATGGCGTATGCAGCGCGATGGCTGTACGAATGCTTGCAGATAAATCACTGGCCGATGGCTCGATTTCAGTGGCTTCCGGGTTTCCATTACTGTGAAGCATCACCCAGTAGTCGGAATCGCCGCCCTTCCAGCACCATTTTTCCATCCGCCCCTCGTATTGCTCCTGCATACGGTCCGCTACCTCGATGATGATATTTTCCATCGCATAATCAAAGGCCTCCCAATCCTTGGAGGTATAGCTTCTGGACTTGACCGGTACCGGATCAAGACTTATATATAACAGCACATACAAGCCCTTCGGAAAATCCTCCACCCAGTAACCGAGCCTTCCCATATCCAGTCCCGCGGAAGTGACGTAACTCAGCATTTGCGTTTGCCGCGTTAATTTCAACTCCCGCTCCATCTTATGGAGATGCAGGCGGTTTCGCTTATTCTGGAGAATGATCGCACTGATCTCCTTCATCCGTCGCCGGAACTGCTCCCGGTCAACCGGCTTCATAATATAATCCACCGCTCCTTCACGGATGGCGGTCTGCATATATTCAAAATCGTTGTACCCGCTGATCATAACCGGGTAGAAGGTGTATCGGCGCTTCGCCTCCTTCACGAGAGTCAGCCCGTCCATATCCGGCATTCTGATATCTGTAATCAACAGATCGATGTCGCCATGGCTTTGATCCATATACTCCAGCGCCTCCAAGCCGCTTGAGAGCACAGCAACGACTTCCCAATTTCCTTCGCAAGTAGACAATAACCGTCCAATGCCTCTGCGGATCCGTGCCTCATCATCTACGATGATCGTACGTATGGCTTCCATCCCCTTGTCCCTCCCTGCTCAATCTTGTTCAAGATCAGATACATCCTCTAAACGGATCATTGGAATTCGAAGGGTGACCTCGGTCCCCTTCCCTTCAACGCTGTGCAGCTGCATGCCATAATGAGGCCCATGCATCATCACAATCCGGGTGTTGACGTTCCCCAGTCCGAACTCTGAATCTTTGCCTGTGAGGGTCTGCTGCCTGAGCGACTCTTCCACCTCCAACAGCCGCCTGGAGGGAATCCCGGGCCCGTTATCCCTGACCTTGATCACGATATCCTCCATACCGCTTCGCAGACCAAGCTCCCTGCTTACAAGGATTTCGACAATCAGCTTGTCACGGGACTCGAGTCCATACTTGACGGCATTCTCCACAATCGGCTGCACGATGAATTTCGGCGTATAATACAACTCCAAATCGTGAGGCTCCAGGATATCAAACGACAGCCGCTGTTCAAAACGAAACTTCTGGATCGTCAAATAGTCCATGACATGCTGCAGCTCCTCCCGAACAGGGACAAACCTCGATTTGTTGCCTACCGAGAACCGCAGCATTCGTCCAAGCTGTGTCACCATGCCCACAACGGCTTCCTTCTCTCCCTCCTCTGCGGCCATGCTGATCGTCTCCAGCGTGTTGTACATAAAGTGGGGATCAATCTGCGATTGCAGCGCATACAGCTCTGCCTCTTTCTGCCGGATTTTGATATCATAGTTCTTCTCAATCAGCTCCCGAATGGTCGCAATCATCGAATTAAAGCTGCGGACCAGAATGCCTACCTCATCCTGTCGCTGCATGTTCAAGCCAACCTGGAATTTCCCGCGCTCGACCTCCTTCATCAGATGAATCAGCTTCTTGATCGGGCTCATCACACGCAGCACAAACACAACCGTCAAACAGGTCGTCACGATCACAAATCCGCTAAAAATCATAATGCTGAGTGTTCTTGTCCAATCCGTTCGGGCTGTCAGATCCTCAAGGGGAATGCTGTGAACCAGAATTCCGTCAAATGTCTGCGATTCCGTTACACTGATCAGCTTCTCGCTCCGGCTTTCCCTGAAGCTCCCGTTCCAGATCGGATACTCATGAACCGCCATATCCATCGATCCGATAAGCTCATGACGGGTGTGGTAGATGACCTCGCCTTTGAGACTGACCATGGCAATCTCGGCATCCTCATTCTGCTCAAAGTCCAGCAGGATCCGATCGATGAATGTGAGCTGCACCGCTATAAACATGGTACCCAGGTCCTTGCGGTTGTCCGTGTCCTGAATCTGCTTCATGATCATGACATAAGGGATATCCCCGTCAAACCGGAGTTTGATCTCGCTGGGAAGAATGATTTTTTCCTTCCCTCTCAAATCCATGTCCTGACCATACGGCGTAAGCATGCTCTCCCAATCCAGACCGGTAAACGGGATCCTTGAGGTGTGGAACAGCCGGTTCCTGGATAATACAAATACGCCTAGAATGTCGCTATTGCTCCCGTTCAGGTACGTCCGCGTCAAATAATTATTCACCGCATACTGGTCTTTGTTCTGATCCGCTTGGCTCTGGTAAGAATCCTTGCGCAGGATCGCCAGTGTATTCTCCGAATTCAGCAGCAGCTTGGGCATCGCCATCACATCCGCAATATGATTGTCGATATTGGCGTTCGCCTGTCTCAAAAATCGCGGCATGTATTCCCCGATCTGTTCCTCGATGGATTCCTTATATTGGATAAAGGAGAAGATTCCGAGCACAGCCATCGGAATCACGGTTAACACGATATAGGTCAGAATCAGCTTCGTGCTCAGCCTGTAATGGTTAAACCTTAACCGCCGCCGTCTCTCAGAAGTCATATTGGCTCACGTTCTCTCTTGTGAAATCAAGCGGCTCGCCCATAATAACTACATCCCCGTTGAACCGGATGCTGCCTACATTCTCGATTTCCTGGCCATGGACAGGGAGATTGCCTTCCAGCAAATTCTTGGCAATTACCACCGTCAGATACCCCAGTTTCTTCGGACTCCATAGTGTCGCCATCTGGGCGGAGCCGTCCTGAAGATAGGATTTCATCAGATTGGGTGTCGACAGGCCAACCACCTTGATATCGCCCTTCTTGCCCGTCTCGCTGACCACCTGTGCGGCCGCCGGCGGTCCTACCGAGGAATTGCCGATGATCCCCTTTAGATCAGGATGCTTGTTAAGCAGCTCCCGGGCGACCTCGTATGCTTGTTGCGGATTATCATCCGTTGCCGCAATCTCCACCAGCTCCATGCCAGGATAATAATGCGTCTGCTGATAACGAATCCATTTGATCCATTCGTTCAGGTTTGAAGCGGAAAGAGCGCCGGTCATGATGGCATATTCCCCTTCTTCTCCCATCGTCCAGGCGAGCGTATCCAGCAGATGGCGGCCGAGTGTCTCGGGATCCACCATATTCACGAACAGCTCCCTGGCCTCAGGCAGGGTATCGGCATCCCAGGTGATAACCCGGATTCCCTGTTCCTTGGCCTGGGTCAGCACGGGCACAAGCCGCTTAGGATCATTAGCCGATATCGCAAGCAGATCGACCTTTCGCTTGATCATGTCTTCGATAACTTTGATCTGCTGCTCGGCATCGGCAATCAGCGGACCATCGTAGATTACGTTCACGTTCAAATCCTTGGCCGCTTCCACAGCACCGTCTTCCACCACGTTAAAGTAAGGAATGCCCGTCACCTTGGGAACGATGCCGATCGTAAAGGGACGGGGCTCTTTATCCTCAATGGAAGAAGATGAGCTCGCTTTTACCGGTTCCATTCGATAGATGACATCATAACGGTCCTGCTTTTGATTGTAGCAAGCGCTTACAAAAAAGAGTAAAAACATCAGCACCATCGTCATCGTTTTGCGGGTCAAACTTCCCACTCCTTATCGCGTCATCAATTTGGATAGATTGTAACAAATGTTTCTGCTGTTTTGAAGGTGACATTTGTTATATCGAGGGTGCTAATCGTTACCTGTACGTCCCTTGTTCGCAATTTCCGTGATTCTCATGAACGACAAAGATCCCCCGAAGGGGATCTCTGTCCTTATCAGCAGCTGCAAGTATTCGTAACCAGTTACCCTTTGATAGAGCCGATCATAACGCCTTTCTCGAAGTATTTTTGCATAAACGGATATATAAGCAGGATCGGAAGCGTGGATACAATAATGACGCCATACTTAATCTGGTCAGCATATCTTTGAGCGTATCCTCCTGCATCTCCCCCTGTTCCCGCACCGCTCGAGAATACTTGATTCGATAGCAGAATGTCCCGCAGAACAATTTGCAGCGGCTGCAGTTTCGTATCCCGAATGTAGATCAGGGCCGTGAAGAAATCATTCCAGTGCCCAACCAAATAATAGAGCCCGATGACGGATACCAAGGCTTTGGACAGCGGCAACGCCACTTTGAAAAAAAAGGTGAAGTGCGAGCAGCCGTCCATGACGGCCGCTTCGTGCAGCTCCTGCGGCAGCGAGTTCTCAAAAAACGTCCGGGCAATGATCAAATAGAACACATTCACGGAAAACGGGAGAATAAACACCCATATCGTATTGGTCAGACCAAGCCCCTTCATCAGCAGGTATGTGGGGATCAGCCCTCCGTTGAAAAACATCGTAATGACAAAAATCAACATGATAATCCGCCTTGCACGAAACTCTTTTCTGGACAGCACGTACGCTGCCGGAAGCGTAAACAGCATATTAATCAGGGTGCCGAAGACCGTATAAAACAACGTATTTCGATAGCCGGTCCAGATCCGCATATCCTTGAAGATTTCCTGATAACCGAAAAAACTTATGTTTTTGGGGATAAACATGACCTTCCCCGTCGACACCAGCGTGGAATCGCTGAAGGAAGCAATCACGATAAAATAGAGCGGGTACGCGACCAGAAGAAAAATAAAAGCACACAGAAATGCCAATGTTATTCTGAACATCAATTCCTTGCCATTGACGCGCTTTCTGGTATATTCATGTTCCACAACCGTTTCTCCTTTCCCAAGCATTAGAATAGGCTCGTTTCGGACATTCTCTTCGAGATGGTGTTCATCGCATACAGGAATACAAAATTGATGAGTGTATTAAACAAGCCGATGGCCGAGGCCAAACTGAATTGATTCGATATGATCCCAATTTTATAAACGTATGTTGCAATGACCTCAGAGACAGGAAGGTTCAGCGGATTCTGCATCAGGAATATTTTCTCGAAGCCGGTGCCAAGGATATTCCCCATGCTGAGAATAAACAGGATGATGATGGTTGGTATGAGCGCAGGTATGTCGACATACCGGATCGTCTGCCACCGGCTGGCTCCATCGATTTTGGCGGCATCATACAGCTGGGGGTCCACGGTGGACAGGGCTGCGAGATAGATAATGCTGTTCCATCCGCAGTGCTGCCATATGTCCGAGAGCACATACACCGGGATAAAGGTCGAGGTGGAGGCCAGCAGATTAATATGACCGAGTCCCAGCGCCTTCATGAAATGGCCGACAACCCCGGTCTCAGAGGATAACAGCACATTCAGCATGCCGACCAGCACGATGATGGATATGAAATGGGGCAAATAGACTGTTGTCTGCATCAGCTGTTTCATTCTTTTTCTGCGAATCTGATTAAGGATCAAGGCCAGCAGGATCGGTGCCGGAAAACCAAGCACGATCGTTGCCAGACTGATTAGAAACGTATTTCGCATCAGATCCGTGAACAAGTAGCTGTCGATGAATTGCTGAAAATAGGCAAACCCCCTCCACTCGCCTCCGGTCAAGCCTTGGCTGAAGTCATAATCTCGGAATGCAAGCTGGATTCCGTACATGGGAATATAGTTGAACAGCAGGATGACGATGATAGCCGGAAAAATCATGATCCACAGCTGATAATCACGTCTGAAGGTGTTCCGTCTTTTTAGGGATTCCATATCCTCCCTCCTAGTTTTGATTCATGTAATCATCATAATATTTCTGCATAATCTCAAGATTCTGCTTCAGGCCAGCCTTCTGGCTCTCCTTGATATACGAATCCCACTCCGCTTCAACGCCGCCCTTGGTTACCCATTTCGCAAAGCTGGATTCCGCCAGGTTCATCACGTTGGTGTTGTTCAGGCTCATGGTGTTGTTGTCGATGGTGGAATATTTGATGAACATGCCGGGGAATACATCCTTGTCAGGGTCAACCTCTAATGCAGGCTCCAGTGGCCCCGATTGTCCCAGCACCTCCTGCATATCGGTCCCGAGTGTCAGCTTTAAGGAATCCGGTATATAGAAAGCGCCGTTATCCGCCATCGTCGAGGTCCACTTCCATGTACCCGGGTCCATCTTGGCATCAGCTGGAGGCAGAACGGCATATGTACCGTCACCGTTATCTTTAATATTCGGACCGATGGAGCCAAACAGCACCTGCATTCCCACCTCAGGCGCATATAACTCATTGATGAATCTCATGGCCGCTTCCTTGTTCTTGGTCTTGGCGGACATGACGATATGGTTCGGCCCATAATTCAGGGAGTAATAGTCATAGCTCCATGACAGCTTTCCGTTGTAATCCGCGGATGCTTTGAGCTGCGGCATAGAAGCATACTGCGGTGCCAGCTGCTCACCGAAACGGTCGGAGGCAACCCATCCCCAGGTGAAGCCGACCTTGGCCGTGTCTCCTTCACCGCGGGCGATAGATTGATATTTTGTATAATCATGGGTGAACACTTCCGGATTAATCAGCCCCGCCTTGTACAGCTTGTTCAGGAACAAAACCATCGTTTTGTACCGATCATCGGTCAGAAAATTCTTCACTTGCCCATCTTCCACAAAATAGCCCTGCCCGCTGCCGTCCGTCAGCGTGATGCCCATGCTTCCGAGAAGAACAGCAGGATTAAAGTATCCGCCGATGCCTCCCGGCCAATCCATCGGGATCTCGTCATTCGGGTTGCCATTTCCATTGGCATCCTTCTCTTTGAATGCCACGAGCACTTCATACAATTCATCCCACGTTGTCGGCATGCCAAGTCCGAGGTTATCCAGCCACTGCTGGTTAATGAATTGCCTGCTGGCCGAGGCAGGCCAGAACCGCTGATATTTCGGGAGACCGTATATTTTGCCGTCAGACTGCGTTGCAATCACTTTGGTATCCGGTTTTTCATTAAACATAGTCTGTACGTTGGGTGCCTGATCCAGCATACTGGACAGATCCTGGAACAGTCCCTGGAACTGGGCGAAATCGGCATCTGTAATGACGTTCGGCCCGATGAACAGATCGGGGGTATCGCCGCTGGCAAGCATCGTTCCTTTTTTCTGTCCCCAGTCGGCCGTGATTTCCTGCCATTCGATCTCCACGCCTGCCGCTTCCTCAACCTTCTGCAGCCATTCCATTTCAGCAAGAGGTTTCGTAAGGGGATGCTTGGTAATAAGAGCTGTCAACTTCACTTTCTTGCCTGATGCGTCTCCGGGCGATTCCGCCGATTCGTTATGGTCGTCTCCGGCTCCGCTGCATCCCGTTAACAGCAGTGCAGTGATGACGATAAAAGAGATGAAAACGTTTACCTTTTTCTTCATTTCATTACCTCCTGGTTTGGTTTGTGGGTCTGATCCATAGGGATTGCAGCCTTGAATTTTGCCTTGCCTGCGGACACATTTCACTCTAATTGGAGGTGACGAGCTGCGTAAACGCACATTTTTTTAAGGATCTTCATTTTTTGAAAGCGCTTATATTTATCGGATCAACAACCGCACCCGTTGCCCGTCGGCCAGAAGGATTCAAATATTGCATATATTCAAAAATTGAAGCTCTTTCATCTTCGAAAAGAAATCGTGCGAGGCGGAATATAAGGGCATAAGTTTACAAAAAGACCGCTTGGAGGCTGCCGTGGATCTCGGCATCAGCGGTCTTTCGTTCAGGCTTTATGTGTATTCCGATATTGTCCGGGCGTTGTACCCACCATCTTCTTGAAGGAGCGGATAAAACTCGAGGTGCTGGTGTACCCCACCTGTTGAGATATAGCTTCAAGCGTCTCTTCGCTGTCTCGCAGAAGCTGAATGGATTTTTGAATCCGAAGCTGATCAATGTACTCTTTAAAATTTTGCCCCATCGTTTTCTTGAAATGATGGCTGAAGTTGGAGACCGACATATCAAAATAATCGGCCATCATCTGCAGCGAGCAGTTCGGATCCATTCCTTTTTCCGCAATGATGGATAGAATCGCCTCTTGGGTAGCCGGACGGGCAAGCGGCAGCGTCTCGCTGATCATATCGCACAGCTTGGTACAGCTTTCCCGGATGATTCCGATCATCTGCTCCAGCGTATAGCGATGTTTGAACGCGGCATCGGTCAGCCGCAAGAGGCTCTGATCATCATGACGGAACCGCTGGAGCCCGTTGAAGATAACGGTAACCGTGTTCAGGTATACACTTCGGATCATATGCGGCGGTAAACTGTCATTGCTTAAATACCCGATCATACGCTCCGACAAGGAAGCCAGCATCGCGGCATCATTCTTCAGAATCGAGAGCTCAAGCGACTGCAGAAATTCGGCAAAATAGGATACGGCGCCAGATTGGGGAATTTCCATGTCATCAAATATCAGCACCGAACCGGTTTTGCGTATCCGCAGAAACTCCGCCGTCCGAAGCGCCTGCAGGTACGACACATGAATATCCACCGGTGATCGTGCTCGTACAGGTTTGCCGATGCCAATCACCGTTCGCAGTCCATTGTGCTTCAACAATGACTCTTGCATGCTTTCAAGACAGGATTCGAGGGGGAAATCACTCTCATGGGAGCTTGCCAGAATCAGCTCATGCTGATAGATGCTCTTGAAGAAGAAGGTCTGCACCCCGTGCGGCAGCAGCTCTTCGTATTTGCGGCAGCACGCCAAGATCTTCTCGGTTGCTCCGGCATCCGATTCACAGCATACCACGGCAACCGTGAAGTGTTCATATTTAAACCTAATGCCTATCCTTCCGGCTTCCTGTTCCCATTCCTCCCAGTCTGCATATTGCCCGCTCACCAGCTCGAACAGCAGGTTGTCCCGCATGATCGGCAAGGATCCCTTCACATGCTCGTCCAGCTTGCTATTCGCTTGTGAAAGCTCCTCCAGCGTGTACTTGATCGTATCAATTTCATTCATCGGCCTTCGCTCCTGCGGCTCGAAGACATGAACAGCGAGGTCAACCAGACGCCGAATCGGCTGATAATTTTTACGGATGGATACATAGATGATGAACACTTCGAGCAGCAGAATCAGTCCGACAAGAACAACCGTGTTCAGCTGTATCGTTCGAATGCCCTTCAGAGATTCGGATACAGGCAGCAGACTGACATATATCCAGCCGTTCTTGTCTGAAACCGAGTGGGATACCAGATAGTCCGATCCACTGATCGCGTAGATGCCGGAGGTGGGAGAACGTTCCTCCCCTATGCCCTGCACAAGCGCCCGAAAATCATCGGAAGACTGGTAGGACGTCTCATTGGAAGAGACCAATCTCCTTCCCTGGCCGTCAAATACAAAGAAATCGCCGCTATAAATCTCTGAAACAGACTTCATCATGCGGACAATCGTATCTTCCTTTACCATAATCATAACGGCTCCGGGCGAATGGGTGCCTCCTACCGGAAGCGGCTGCACAAAGGTCAGCATTCTGACACGATTGTTGCCAGGCACAACCACATTCTCTACCGGCCGGACGACAGGGGCTTTGAGATCATTCAGGGTCTGTATCATATCTTGGTGCTCCCAGTTTTCATAATAATAGCCGACCCCAGGAATGGAGAGATCCTCCGTACTGTATGCGCTTCCAGTTTTGGAAAACAAATAACCGATGTTCTTCACATACAGCAAGGTGTTGTAAATAAACGCATCGGTTGCATTGTATTTTTTCATCTCATTGGCGATGATGACCCGCTGGTAGTCGCTTTCCTCCGCTTTGTACATCTTGAACTCCCGATTCTGTACCAGCTCAAACGGCAGATTGTACACATACCGGGTAAAGGTATCCATTGATGTCATGAACTGTTCCGTAATATGCGCATTCCAGTCCATCTCCTTCTCTTTCACTACGTCTGCCGAATAGGGATAGTAATAACACAGGATGACGATCACGGGAAACATCAGGACAAGCAAATAGGAAATCAACAGCTTGGTCAGCAGGTTTATCTTATGGATTCGCAAGCGGCAGCCCCCTCCCCATCACTTCATTCCAGATCTGAAAATGTTATCTATAAGAATACGAAATTCTCAAAAAAAAGAAAACTCATTTCCTGTCATCAACAACAAGAAATGAGTTTTTAAACTCCGTATCGTTTCACTTATCAACCTTATGAGGATTGCTCCACGCCCCATTTTTCCGCCCACTTCTCCATTTCCTTCAAAGAGTCCAGAAAATCCATCCCCTTCTCCGTCAAGGAATACTCCACGGACACGGGCACCGTAGGGAAAACCTCGCGCCTTACGATACCGCTGCCTTCCAAATGTCGAAGCACATCCGTTAAGGATTGTGTCTTGATGATAGCTGCATCCCGATGAAGCTGGTTAAAGCGTTTCGGTCCTTGGGATAACTGCGCGATGACAAGAAACGCCCATTTGGCACCAAGAATTTGCAGCACCGAACAGATATGATTGAACGCTGGCTTTTCCTGAAACTCTTCCCTAACGGGTTCCACAGCCTCACCCCACCGCTTACGAATAGTAAGTTAATCAAAATGTTTGGATAATGTCCAATTGCTTTGCCTTCTTACATAATAAATGTGCTCTGCTTATAATACAAACACAACGAGATCTCGAGCATTTCCTAAACCGGCTGCAGCATGTGCTAGCCATGATTCGCAAGACCGGATGCCATAACCGAAGGGATGAATTTACATGAAACCATTCACGATATATTTATTAGCGCTTGGTGTCTTTCTTACCGCCACCTCTGAACTGATCGTTTCGGGTATCCTGTATGCAATCGCAGACGATCTCCATATTTCACTGGCGCTTGCCGGTCAGTTAATCACCGCGTATTCACTTGCCTTCGCCATCGGGACACCGTTTCTGGTTTCGCTCACATCGCGAATCAACCGTAAAAAGTTGCTGCTCGGCTCGCTTCTGTTGTTCATTGTCGGCAGTCTCGCATCCTATGCCAGCAGCCATGTATGGCTGCTTATGGGTTCTCGCATCATCCTGGGGATAAGCTCAGGGGTGTATCTCGTTGCTGCAATGGGAACCGCAGCCAAATTGGTACCCCCGGATAAATTGGGCCGTGCGATCGGTACCATCGTTCTCGGGTTCAGCAGCGCCATGGTGCTTGGAGTTCCGCTTGGCATCACGATAACCAATATGCTGAACTGGCAATCCATCTTCCTGCTGCTGGCTCTGCTCACTCTGTTGGTTGCCTTTGTCCTTGCCAAGCTCCTGCCGGATGTCGAAGGAGACGCGGCCGTTCCCTTTCATCAGCAGTTCAAAGTGCTGGGAAGTGTAGTGATCCTGAGCGCCCTGTTTCTCACCTTCTTCCGGGAATCCGGCAATTCGGTGCTGTTCACGTACATTACCCCGTTTATCCAGGATATTTTTCATATCAAGCCTTCAAGCATCAGTCTCATGATGCTGGTATTCGGTCTCTTTGGGGCTATCGGCTCCAAGCTGGGTGGGTATGCTATCGACCGGTTTGGGCCATCCAGAGTGATCACCCTCAGTACACTCATTCATATTGGGGTATTTGCTCTTCTCCCGCTGCTCTCGGGCAAGTCGCTCATTGGACTCATGCTGATAAGCATCATGGTACTGTCCATGTTTGCGGCAGGTCCCGCTGTCCAGAGTTATTTTATCCAGCGGGCACCGGGCTCTTCCAATTTGATTCTCAGCCTGAACACCTCTGTTGTTCACTTCGGGTTAGCTGCAGGAGCGGGTGCAGGGGGCTTCATGTTAAACACGACATCCACGCTTCAATACCATCCATGGCTCGGAGGAGTTGTGCTCGCTCTTGGTCTCGCAGCCGGACTTATCAGTTTCGCTGCCGGTAAAAGAGCGCTGCTGCCACAATCGACCTGACAGGTAAGGTGCTTCCCCCTTCCTATTACATTATTGCAAGCCACCCGGCTAACGGGTGGCTTGCTGCCGCCTTGTCGAAAATGGGCTCACGGATGTTTGCCCATCCGAATAACGTATCCTATGGGTCAACGCCTATTACATTATGAAGGGCAGGAATCACCGTGGCAGTCTCTTATATGGATTTCACCTCTCCATCTGTTCGTTATACTTATGATCTGAACAATAACCAAATTTTCAAAAAAGACAATCAAAACTATATTAATTCACTCTCGGTAAAAGAATTGAACACGCTCGGCAACGCTTCTCTGCTGGATATTCATCTCAGCACCGGAAATGTGGTCGAACCGCATACTCATCAGAATGCATCCGAGTTGGTGTATGTCATTTCCGGAGCGGCCATCGTCTCCATCATTAATCCGTTCACCAAGGAGTTGCTGGACTTCCCGGTCATGCCGGGTCAGGTCGCGCTTGTGCCTCAAGGCTGGTGGCATTATGAAATGGCGACGGCTGACAATACCCATCTGATAGCCATCTTTGATGCGCCTGTGCCTGAATTCATTCCTGGCTCCGACCTCTTCAGATTAACCCCAGCCAATGTCTTCGCCCATACGTATTGCCTGGATGAAGCCAAAGTGAAAGAGACTTTCGCTCCTATTACCGATACGGTTGTAATCGGGCCGCCTAAGAACTGCATGCACCAAGGGGAGGTGCAGGGCCAGACGATGCATCAGCAGCAGCACCCGTCACATCACAACCAGCACTACTACCATCAAGGAAGCCCTGTGAACCGTGACTATGAGCTGCTGCAGCAACAGCAGCAGCAATATCAACAGCAGCAACAGCAGCAGTTGTTCCAGCAGCAATTTCAGGCACAGGAACAACCGCAGCATGGAGCGTATGCTGCTGATCCACAGCGAACGCAGGCTCAAGAGCAAGAGCAGCTTCGCTCGCAGCAGCAATTACGAGAACAGGAGCGGCAACAATTCATCCAACAGCAGCAGCAGCTGCCCTTCTTGCAGCGTCAACTGATCGGAAACGGCTGGGATCAATTCTGATCCATGCTGCAGTGATCTAGGTCCTCCATTGTCAAACGCAGCATCACTATTCGTCCGTGATGCTGCGTTTTTCTTCTTGAAATGGAGTAATATATTCAGGAAGGCCGAATGCTCCCGTTATTTTCATCTTCCGGCACGTAATGCTCCCAGGTTGTTTAACCGATATGGACCACTGTAAGCCAGAGGTCAGATTCACCAGGCTTAAATAGTATCCGTGGCCTGCACCTGTATCGATTCCCAGCTTACCGTCTCCATGCCAGAGCTCCTCTGGCGGTACACCCAAACGAAACGTAGAAGTATGACCAAACACAATAACTTTGTCCATGCATCGGGGGGACAGAAGAAACGGCTCACGAATCTCCGTTAATTCTACCGGGCTCTGTGCATGAAGCGGAATGCCCGGCCGAATCCCTGCATGCACAAACACATATTGTTTATACTCGGTCCATAACGGCATGGTTCCAATGAACTGCTGATACTTCATGAAACGGGAAGCCGCAAGCCCAGCTTGTTCCGGCCGTTGATGCAGCCATTTGCGCTCATTATTTCCCTGAAGCGCAACGGCACCGGAATCACACAGCTCCTTCACATAATCCAGTGTCCCTGCTGAATCCGGTCCCTTGTTTACATAATCCCCAAGCAGGAACAAGCGGTCCACCTTCGGATCATAATGCACATGCAGCAGAAGAGCTTGCAGCAGATGACCGTAACCATGAACATCCGAAACTGCGTACACCTGGCTCATGGGGCTAGCATGCTGCTGTCTGCATATATCATGGTTTGATCCGGAGACAGTCGTATCCACAATTCGCTTCCGGCATCCACCGTGCAATCATGGAATAAATGAATGGGCTGCCGATCTGCCGTTTCCACAATGACTCTCCATCTTGTCCCTTCGTACACCGTCTGTACCACCGTCACCTTCAGCAGGCTTCCTGCTGCCGAAGTTTCTTCGCTGCATATCCGGATGGATTCGGGATGGATCATTATCACGGCTCTGCCGTCTCCCATATCCCCGCCTGAGCGAAGTCCGGCAATGGGACGCCCGGCAAGTATGGCTTCAGGCTGCCCATTCCGGGCCAGCTCGGCTTCCAGCCGGTTGTGATATCCCATGAGCTGCGCAACCCAAGGGCTTGCCGGTCTCTCAAACAACACCCTCGGCTCCCCGAATTGATCAATTCGTCCATCCCGCAAAATCAGAATCCGATCCGCCACCGTGAATGCCTCCATACGATCATGCGTCACATACAAGGAAGCGATGGATAACTCCCCCAGCAGTCTCGCCAGTTCACCGCGCATGTCCGTTCTAAGCTTAACGTCCAGATTAGACAACGGTTCGTCCATCAACAGCAGCTTGGGCTCTGTTGCCAGGGCCCTTGCGATGCCGACGCGCTGCTGCTGTCCACCCGACAGCTGGGCGGGAAGGCGGTCCAATAAGCCCTCCAGCTTCAGAAGCGACTGGAGTCGTTCCAATTTATCCGCCCTGTCTTTAGTGTCCAGCTTCCGGCGCTTCATCCCGTACTCCATATTCTGTTTCACCGTCATATGCGGCCATAGGGCATAATCCTGAAACACCATATTGATAGGCCGATTCTCCGGGGGAACATAGTGCCTTCCCCGTTCCACGGTGACACCCGCCATCTCCACCTCGCCTGAATCTATGCGCTGAAGTCCGGCAACCATCTGCAGCAGCGTCGATTTCCCGCAGCCCGATGGACCGAGAATGCAGATGCGTTCTCCTTCCCCCACTTCAAACGTGATCGGCTCCAATACTTGCTGTGAGCCGAATGATTTCGATACGCCTTTTACCCTTAAGATCATTCCGCTCCCCATCCCTTCCAAGTCTGATCACACTCTATCGACAACCAATTCCATCTACCGCGATTTCTTGCCATCCAGCCATCGAAATACAAGACGCCCCACTGCTTGAAGCAATACGATGATCAGCACCACGGTACCGCAGCTTACCACGGTAGCAGCCGTAGCATAGCCATAGCGCGAGAATTCAAAAGCTCTGTCGATAACCAGCGGCATCAACGAATAATTAGCCGGTTTCAGCATCGAGGCCAGGGCCAAATCAAACACGCTGGTTCCAAACGAAGCCAGGATTGCAATAAGCAACGACTGACGCACCATGGGCAGTACGATATCCCGCATCCGCTCGAATACACTTGCCCCTTGGATAGCGGCTGCCTTCAGCATCGTGCTGGACAAATTGCCGAACGCTCCAAGCTGGACCCTGACCGCGTAGGGGATGGCACCGGCTATGCCCGCAATCACGAGCAGCGAAGGCTTTCCGTACAAGTGCAAACCAAGCGGTTCCAGCCATTTTTGATTCCATATAAAGATATAGCCAATTCCCAGAACAACACCGGGCACTGCCAATGAAACGATAGAGAACAGCTGAAGCAGCGGTTTTAGCCTCGACTCCGTGAAGGTCAGCATATAGGCAACAACAAACCCGATCAGCATGCTAAACAATGCGGCAGCGGCTGCAATGGCAAGTGAATGATACATTCCTTCCAGATAACCCAGCAGCCGGTGGTCCCCAGCCTGCCCTGCAAATAATTCACGATAATGATCGAGCGTAAAATTACCCGCATTCAGGCCGCCGCCTGCCTGTTTCAGCAGAGATACCGCAGCACTCGTCCCAATCGGAATCCCGAGGCTCACAACAAGAAAAACCGTAATCGACAGATTGTAAATCCACGCAAAACGCGGCTTCACCTTCTCCAGCTTGACGGCTCTCGCATTCAGAAAGTCAAATCTGGATTTGCGAAGGGTCACCATAAGCAGAGTCATCGCCAGTGCCAGGATCAAGACCAGGTAAAAGGCCAGCACTCCCGCCATATCAAAACGTACAGGCGACTGGTAAATAGCCGAGTAAATGGAGTAGGTCAGCGTGGGGAATTTATACACCGTTGCCAATGCGGCAGGCAGCCCGAAATCGCCGATTGAATCCATAAAAACCAAGGTCCAGCCCGCTGCATATGAAGGCAGCGCCAATGGCAGCTCGACGGTTCTCCACACGGTGAACGGCTTGGCGCCGTTCAGTCTGGCCGCGTAACCAAACTGCCGGATATTCCATTCCGATGCGGCCATGATAGCCAGATAAGCCAGCGGAAACTTACTAAGCGACATGACAAACACTAGTCCGGCCGGTTGAAAAATGAACGAGGTAACCCACGTCAGACCCAGCCACTGATGAACCAGTCCATCCGCACTCGCAAACAATACCCAGCCCTGTGCAATCATGAAGGAGGGAGCGATCAGCAGCACCCAAGCTGTCATATCCAGCAACCTCGCTGCGGCAAAATTCCATCTTGCCCGTATAGTAGCCAGAACGCCTCCGATGATCGTACCAAACGTGGCCGTTCCCAGCGCTAATGTGACTGAATTCAGGAGGGATTGTTTCCACAGCGGACGATGAAATATTTCTCCGATCAAACCCAGGCTGCTGGACTGAATCTGCCCGAAAAAGAGTCCGGGAAATATCACGTTGATCAGAACGGCGAGCAGCGGCAAAAAAATAAAAACAAACAGGAGGAGGGTTACCCCGCCTCCATAGCGAGCTTCCGAAGTATTCATGTAATCTGCCTACCTTACGTTCTGATCCGCAAACCAGGTTTTGATCTCAACTTCATGCTCGGAGGCCCACTTTGCAGAAGGCAGCATAAAGGCACCGTTTGGTTCACGTTCACTTCGTGCCGGCACACCTTCAACCAGCGGCGTGAAGAAGCTGTCCGTTGAATCCAGCGCCGTTAACATCTGCTGTGTCTCGGGTTTCAGCATATATTCAACAAACGCCTTGGCCGCAGCCGGATTCTTGGCCTGTTTGCTGATCGCTACCACACGAAGGCTCCCGGGTGCCCCCTCCTCCGGCCAAATCACCTCAATGGGCTCACCTGCAAGTTTCAGTTCATAAGCATTGTGCTCCTGAAGTGCCGCAACCTCGATCTCTCCGCTTAACAAGGCTTTGCCTACCGGGCCGTTCTTGGGATAGACATGAAGTCCCTTCTCAAAACGCTGCGCATATTTCTGCTCCGCCTCCGCTACGCCCCACTGTTCAAAAAACGCAGATACGAGTGGATAGGCAGGCGCTGCTACAGCAGGATCTGCATGACCGACTGGACCGTCATAGTCAAAAAATTGTTCCCATGTGGTCGGAGCCTTCTCTGGCGATACCCGATCCGTGTTATAAGCAATCACGCCAGCTGCATGAATGCCGACCGGGAAATAGGCGAAATCCTCCGGCACATAAGCCTTCCCGTTCTCGGACAGATTCCCCAGATTCTGGGGCTGCCAGCCTGTCATCAGAAAATCGCGGTCAGCTAAATTCCGCACCGATCCGTGACCGTCCATCATCAACACGTCCCACTGCGGGTTCCCCTGCTCGGCCTCTATTTTGGCCAATGCTTCTCCCCCGCCATAATGCACGGCTTCAATCTTGAAGCCTGTCTCTTCCATAAACTTCGGAGCAATGAAATCCACAAAATCATTTCCATATAAATAGATCGTTTCCCCGGTGTCTTCAACCTTGTCGTTACCTGAGGACACCTCCGATTGCCCCGAAGCCCCACTTCCGCTGGCGATGGGTACGGTGGTTTCTCCCGATCGGACCGTTTGCTGTCCATCGGATTGCGCGCATGCCGACAATAGCCACATGAGTGCGGTTAATGCAAACAACATCCCATATTTGAAACCTGTCTTTTTCTTCATGTCACCCTCCTGTTTCGAATTGGCCTTCTTGATTCCATTTCAGCATAACGCCCCAGATTCAATTAAAAATTATCGCTGCGTTAACAAAGAGTTAAATAATATCTATCAAATGAAGGATAAGATTAATAATATCGATGATGAAACTGGAAGAAAGGATGTAATCCATGAACTTACAGCAATTAAAAGTGTTTGTGCTCACCGTGGAGCTGAAGAAGCTGTACCTTGTAGCTCAAGAGCTTGGCATCACCCAGCCAACCGTCACCTTCCATCTGAACAAGCTGCAGGAAGAGCTTGGCATCGCTCTGTTTCATACCAAGTCCTATCATGTCATCAAGCTTACGGAAGCCGGCCACGCCTTCTATCATTACGCATCACAGATCCATTCCCTGTCCGAGCAAGCTGAATCGACAATGGACATATACCGGGGAACGGCCGCGGGGGTTCTCGCCATTGGCAGCACCCATACGCCAGCCACCTATCTGTTGCCGCCGCTCTTGCAGCAGCTGAAGCTCAATTATCCAGGGCTGTCCATCATGCTGGATGTCCGTCCGGCAGCCTATATCCTCGAAAAAATCAAAAAATATGAGCTCGATGTCGGCATCATCTCGAACACGCAAGTGGAGGACCCTGAATTCATCGCCCAGCCGCTGATTCATGATGATCTCGTGCTTATATTCGCGCCGGACCATCCCTTCGGGAGTTCAGAAGATTTGTTTCCGGAGGATCTGGCCGGACATCCCTTCGTATCCCATGAACCGGGCTCCATTAGCCGGCAGCTTATTGACCGCTGGGCGGACAAACATCGGTTGCAGCTTCAGGTTTCGATGGAGATCTCGGGTACCGAGGCACTGAAATCAGCGGTGCGGCACCGTCTCGGGTATGGCATGATTGCAGAAGCCGCCATCCAGGAGGACCTCGCAGAGGGCAAACTTCGTTCGCGGCCCATCCCGTCCTGGCTGCCTGAACGCCAGATCTATGCCGTTCGGCACCGCAATAAACTGATTAGTCCGGCACTGCGAATGTTCTGGAGAAATCTCATGGACAATTTTTCATCTCAACAGACGAATCATGTTCGCGATCAGTTTTAAGTTTCATTCCGCTATATTTCGTATTCTTCTAAAAAGGGGTAGAATAGTAAGGTGCGGCATTCTGGTATGCCAATGTTAATCCAAGGAGGATCCTAAATGATGAGTGTTGATTATAAAGCGTATTTCGCTGAACACCGCGAAACCCATCTGAACGAATTGAAGGAATGGTTGTCCATTCCGAGCATTTCCGCCCTGTCCGAGCACAAAGGCGACGTTGCCAAGGCAGCAGAATGGCTTGCTGGCAAGCTTAGAGAGGCTGGGCTTGAGCATGTCGAGGTTCATCAGACGGCAGGACACCCTATTATTACGGCGGACCATCTGCATGCGGAAGGCAAGCCGACCCTACTCGTATACGGCCATTACGATGTGCAGCCGGTAGACCCGCTGCATCTGTGGGAAACTCCGCCGTTTGAGCCGGATATTCGCAACGGCAAGCTGTACGCGCGCGGCGCTACGGACGACAAAGGACAGCTCTTCCTGCATGTCAAAGCTGTCGAAGCTATTTTGAAACAGGAGAAGGAGCTTCCGGTCAACATCAAGTTTTGTATCGAAGGCGAGGAAGAGGTATCCAGTCCAAACCTGCCGCTCTATCTCGACAACCATAAGGACAAGCTTGCGGCGGATGCCATTGTGATCTCGGATACGTCCCTGCTCGCACCTGGTAAACCGGCTATTTCTACGGGCCTCCGCGGATTATGCTCCCTGGAGCTGTCACTCGAAACAGCCAATACCGACCTGCATTCCGGTACATATGGCGGCGGGGTGCCTAACGCGCTGCATGCCCTCGTCTCCCTGCTCTCCTCGCTCCATGATGAGCAAGGCCGTGTCGCTGTCAAAGGCTTCTATGACGGTGTACTTGAGCTGTCCCCGGAAATGCGCGAGGAATTTGCCAAGCAGGAATTTGACGAGGAGAAGCTGAAGCGGGATCTCGGCCTCGATTCCCTGTATGGTGAAGAAGGCTTCTCCTTCGTGGAACGGGTAGGTGCACGTCCTACGCTAGAGCTGAACGGGGTGTACGGCGGATTCCAGGGCGAGGGCAGCAAGACCGTCATTCCGAAGGAAGCCCACGCCAAAATCACGTGCCGCCTCGTGGCGAACCAGGATCCGCAAGCAGTTCTTGACGCAATTGAAGCACACTTGCATGCTCACACTCCGGTCGGTTCGAAGCTTACGTTCAAACCGAAGGAAAAAGCGTTTGCCTTCAACATCGATCCATCCCATCCGATGCTGCAAAAAGCGGCGGATGCCTTCGAGAATGTGTACGGCACACGTGCCCTGTTCACGAAGGACGGCGGCTCCATTCCAATCGTGGAGAAGCTGTCCAGCACATTGAACGCCCCTGCGGTCATGATGGGCTACGGCTTGCCGGATGAGAATCTGCATGCTCCGAATGAGCATTTTAATCTGGAGAATTTCGATAAAGGGCTGCTGACAGCAGTGGAGTATTTGAAGCTGGTATAAGAAGGCTTCTGCAGTACAGTTACCGCCCGTCGGCGGTTCATGACTGAAAGAGTCAACTAAGATTTTGTCTCCCTTCGGGAGACTCCATCGTTTGCACAGACAAGAGGGTTGAGGTGTACACTTCAGCCCTCTTGCTTTGTTTTTGCATGGAAAACGCTGCGAGTGCTGTGATTCTGCACTCGCAGCGTGGGCGGTAGTGCGCAGTGCTGCGGATCTGCACACGCTATCGTTGGGGGGCTGGGCTGTGGGGGGGGCGCACTCGCTAACGTTTGGGGATGGGCTGTGCGCCGTGGGCCTATTA
Organism: Paenibacillus sp. Cedars; assembly: GCF_003184205.1. NCBI lineage: Bacteria > Bacillati > Bacillota > Bacilli > Caryophanales > Paenibacillaceae > Paenibacillus > Paenibacillus sp. Cedars. The sequence continues at coordinate 1,228,184 of NZ_CP020866.1, read as the reverse complement.
GCCTCTTTTTGTGTTGAACCATCCGTTCGTTGCCCCCGCTTCCCTACTCCCTGCTCCCTACTCTCTACTCTCTACTCTCTACCTCTACTCCCTACTCTCTACTCTCTACCTCTACACTCTACACTCTACACTCTACACTCTACTCTCTACCTACTCTCTACCTCTACTCTCTACCTCTACCTCTACCTCTACGCTCTACCTCTACTCTCTACCTCTACTCTCTACCTCTACTCTCTACCTCTACTCTCTACCTCTACTCTCTACCTCTACTCTCTACCTCCCCTCCTCCTCTATTTGGTTAACGGACCGACAGGACCTTATTGGCTTAGAAAGGTCCAATTCACAATTCTAATGGACCTGAGGAACGCTATTCCCAGATTTAGAGGTAACTTCACCCGTTTTTTAGACATATAACGGCCTCTCGGTCCGTTAGTCTCAAAATCAGGCTATTTTAACTAAAATAGCGGCTCTCAGGTCCGTTACTTCCAGGAAATGACCAGCAAACAGACCATATCGAAATCATGCGATCACTTCCAAAAATGTCCAGAAAACAGACTATACCGAGTTTCAATGAGGACTGCCAAGAATTACTGCGAAAGCAGGCCATGCGGAGTCACGCGCTAGGTTAACGGACCGACAGGACCTTATTGGCTTAGAAAGGTCCACTTCACAACTCTAATGGACCTGAGGAACGCTATTCCCAGATTTAGAGGTACTTCACCCGTTTTTTAGACATATAACGGCCTCTCGGTCCGTTAGTCTCAAAATCAGGCTATTTTAACTAAAATAGCGGCTCTCAGGTCCGTTACTCCCAGGAAATGACCAGCAAACAGACCGTATCGAACTCATGCCAAAAATGTCCAGCCAACAGACTATACCGAGGTCACATGAGCACACCAGGAAATGTCCAGAAAACAGACTATACCGATTTCCCATGAGGAGTGCCAAGAATTACTGGGAAAGCAGACCATGCCGAGGTCACGCGCTTGGTTAACGGACCGACAGGACCTTATTGGCTTAGAAAGGTCCAATTCACAATTCTAATGGACCTGAGGAACGCTATTTCCAGATTTAGAGGTAACTTCGCCCGTTTTTTAGACAAATAACGGCCTCTCGGTCCGTTAGTCTCAAAATCAGGCTGTTTTATCTAAAATAGCGGCTCTAAAGTCCGTTACTGCCAGGAAATGACCAGCAAACAGACCATATCGAACTCATGCGAGCACTTCCAAAAATGTCCAGCCAACAGACTATACCGAGTTCACATGAGGACTGCCAAGAATTACTGGGAAAGCAGGCCATGCCAAGGTCACTCCCTTGGTTAACGGACCGACATGACCTTATTAGCTTAAAAAGGTCCACTTCAAAAATCTAAGGGACATGAGGAACGCTATTCCCAGATTTAGAGGTAACTTCGCCCGTTTTTTAGACAAATAACGGCCTTCCTGTCCCTTAGTTTCAAAATCAGGCTATTTTATCTAAAATAGCGGCTCTCAGGTCCGTTACTCCCAGGAAATCTTCAGCAAACAGACCATGCCAATGTCACTCCCTTGGTTAACGGACCGACAGGACCTTATTAGCTTAGAAAGGTCCAATTCAAAAATCTAATTGACATGAGGAACGCTATTCCCAGATTTAGAGGTAACTTCACCCGTTTTTCAGACAAATAACGGCCTCCCTGTCCGTTAGTTTCAAAATCAGGCTATTTTATCTAAAATAGCGGCTCTCAGGTCCGTTACTGCAAGAAATGTTCAGCAAACAGACCATACCCAGCTCACCCGAGTACTGTCAAAAATTGTTTGGCAAGCACACGCGATTAATTATCGGCCACGCGCCGAGTAACAAAGACTAAGCAGCCGTCCGCAACCCCTGTTCATAACCAAACACACGATAGAAACAACCTCGTTAGGATTAGGGATCGACTCATTAAAATCAATGAGAACGAACGATGCCGTGAGGATCTCATATTTAGGATTAACCTCCTGCGCAGGACTGCATGATCATTAAGGAACTTGGTCATGATATCCACTATGTAGTAGAAGAAGCGAGTGCGTTACCCCATTCATCTGCTTAGCCGCTAGGCATTCGAGGGTTGCTTGCTTTTTTATGTTTTTCATACTGTTCAGAGTGAACGTGATTTTGCAATCTGTACAATCCATGCTTGCATGAATATCCATATCCATGTTCGCAAATATGTAAAAATGGGTAAGAAAAAAGGGAAGATTCATCGCATAAGGAGGGTACGTATGAGAGCAGTCACATATCAAGGTGCAAAAGACATTCAGGTCAAACAAGTTGAGGATCCTACCATTCAGACCCAGGACGATATTATCGTCCGCATTACATCGACGGCCATTTGCGGTTCCGATCTTCATATCTACCAAGGAGCTCTGCCTGCGGCAAAGGATTATGTCATCGGTCATGAGCCGATGGGGATTGTGGAAGAAGTCGGGGCAAACGTGACGCGCGTGAAAAAGGGCGATCGCGTCGTGCTCCCGTTCAATGTGTCATGCGGCCATTGCTACTATTGCAATCACGATATGGAGAGCCAATGCGACAACTCCAACGGAAACCACGATATCCATACAGGCGGTTATTTGGGTTTCACCGAACGCTACGGAAACTACCCGGGCGGCCAAGCAGAATTTTTGAGAGTTCCGTACGGAAACTTTATGCCGCTGGTCATTCCGGAGTCGTGCGAGCTGGAGGATGAGGCCCTTCTCTTCTTGTCCGACGTCCTGCCCACAGCATATTGGAGTGTGGAGAATGCCGGTGTGAAGCCGGGCGATATCGTAACGGTGCTTGGATGCGGGCCCATCGGTCTGATGGCGCAGAAATTCGCGTGGATGAAAGGGGCTAAACGGGTCATCGCCGTTGACCGTCTCCCTTACCGATTACAAAAGGCAAAGCAGATGAACAACGTGGAGATCTACAATTTTGAAGATTATGATGATATGGGCGCATACATCCGCGAAATTACCAAGGGTGGATCGGATATCGTCATAGATTGCGTGGGTATGGACGGCAAGAAATCCCCTTTGGAAGCCATCGGTCAGAAGCTGAAGATCCAGGGCGGTACGTTGAGTGCAATCGATATCGCAATCGAGGCTGTCCGTAAATTCGGTACCGTTCAGATAACGGGCGTATATGGCTCTTTATATAACATGTTCCCGCTGGGGCATATCTTTGAGAGAAACATTACCCTGACCATGGGACAGGCCCCCGTGATCCATTACATGCCGGAGCTGTTCAAGAAAATCACGGCCGGTGAATTCGATCCAACCGAAATTGTATCTCACCGGATTCCACTGGAACAAGCAAGTGAAGCCTACCGGATATTCTATGAGCACGAAGATGAATGCACCAAGGTGGTTTTAAAGCCCTAAGCTCCCTCATTTCCGATGAGTTCCAGTGAACCAAAACCAAGCAGTCCCTCACGGCCATAGGCTGTGAAACTCTGCTTGGTTTTTCGTTTTTGAGCCGTCTCCATATTCAAATCGCTCTATGTAAGCAAGCTCGGCTTCCGCTGGATACAAACGGAATAACGCCTACCATCCTTACAGAGATACCAATACTAGCATGCAAGAAATAGATACCTCTTACCTATCTATTGTGAATTTTTCATATGTTGAAATAATAACGCCTATCGGCTATCTTATTCACTTGCTTTTCTCGCATTCACACGAATAATTGTCCCGCAAGGGTCAGATATCCAGTAGCCTTTCGAATTCTCATGGACCTCCACCTCGTCTCTGCGGCTCACCCCATGCTCCTGCAGATACTCAGCTGCCTCATCCAAATCGTTGGCACCCACCTCCAGCCACACATCCTGCTGGGCATAATTGATCATGCAATCCAGCCACAAGGTGTTAGGGCCATGCTGAAAGGCATGAGCATTATCCTTATAACCCAAATACGGCAGCTTCAATATTTCCTTGTAAAAATGCACGGTTTCGTCATACTTGAATTTTGGAATTTTGAGTGCGATATTATTACCGCCGAGAAACCGAATATCCGCTAATGACATGATACCAACCTCCATTTCGTTGTTTAGAGACAGTGTATCAGACAGACTGCAGCAAAATTCTTCCGGATTGCTGAATTACTGAATTCTCTCGACAATTTCATGAACCTGAAATAGGTTTATACCAAGCTTTGGCACATATGTCCGAAATCCATCATACCAATCCAATACTTCTTGAGCGCGATTTTAGCATAATCTCGACCTCCTGCTCTCCGAATGGAGTCGCCCAGTGAATGGAGAAAATCTGATTGCTGGCAATATAAAGTGTCATCACAATCACTCCGGAATTATATTGAACGCTTCATCACTGACCATAACTGTCAGGAATTATTAGATATACTCGACTTGCAGCAGCACAATCAATCTAATGCAAAGCGAGGGTTACACATGAACATGAGTATCGAGGATTTTAATGCAGAATGGTTAAAAGAAGCCCGCATAACGGAACAAGTCATGGACGCTTTGACCGACGACTCCCTAAAAACGGCGATTACGGATCAGCACCGCACCCTTGGTCAGCTGGCTTGGCATTTGGTGATGTCGATTCAGTATATGAACATGCTCGGACTACAATTTGAAGGCCCGTCTCGCGAGCAAGAAATCCCGGATTCCGCTGCCGAGATTCAGGCTAGTTATCGCCGCATCCGACATGCCCTTCTGGATGCCGTTAAGTCGCAGTGGAGTGAGGAAGATCTTCAAGAAACACGAGAATTCGATGGAGAGCTTTGGACTAACGCGGGATTCCTGCACTTCACCCTCATGCATCAAACCCATCACCGTGGACAAATGACGGTGCTGATGAGACAAGCCGGCCTGCGCATTCCCGAACTTTACGGTCCGACCTACGATTCCTGGATCGATAGAGGCATGGACCCTTTAGTGTAAAAAGGATACAATCTATTCGAACGCATACTCCAGACCATCTTCAACTGAAAGGGGCGCCCCCTGATGTCCAAAGCAGACAATATGCTGTCGATCCTGTGGATGCTTCGCTCGGGTAGAAAGGTGACCGCACATCAAATCGCTGATGAGCTGGAAATCCATGTTCGAACGGTATACCGTTGTATCGATTCCTTATGCGCCAGCGGTGCGCCGATCATCGCCGATTCAGGACCGAACGGCGGATTCCGGATTCTGGGTCATTTTGCGGAATCCCCGCTGCTGTTTGATGCCGAAGAACAGAAGGCATTGGTTCACGCTTCGATTTTTGCCAAAGAAACCGGCTATCCATTCACCGATGTGCTGCAGCGGGCCATCGACAAGTTGAAGCGTTATACGAATGAGAAGCAGCTTCATCAAATGGAGCGGCACAGCAGCGGCCTCTCGGTATTGCAGCCCCCTGTACATGAAGAGCAGCGATCGCTGCTTCAAATGTTGGAGACTTCCTCCGCACACGGTCAAACCTTGAAGATGATCTATTCAAACGGCCGTGAGGGCGGCACCGTCTCCCGTGACTTTGACCCTTACAGCATCATCCATTGGAAAGGGCAATGGTATGCCGCCGGATACTGCCGCTTGCGTCAAGAAATACGCAATTTCCGTGTGGATCGAATCATCGGACTGGAGATGACGGACCAACATTTCGAGCGGCCCGCTGATTTTTCGGCCAGGGATGCATTGCTTGGCGCTCTGCTGCCCGATCCCGGCAACCATGAACCTCTCGTTACGGTCGTCATTCAAGGGCATGAGCATGTTCTGAATGAATTAAGTCAACACTGGTTATTCGGACATGCCCTTGTCAAACGTCTGCCTGGAGAAGCCCATTTCCAATTAGGCTCGTCCTCACTGACAGCCTACGTTCCCTATTTCCTTCTCCCCTACGGCAAATCTTTACACATCCTTGAGCCTGCCTCTCTCGTCTTGAAACTGTCAGAGATAACAACGGACATGGCGCACCATTATGAACAAATGATAACGGCGATGACCAATAATGAAGGGTGATAACGATGGAAAAATTTGCGATGTACGGCAAGCTGATTGCCCATCCGGGCAAGCGTGATGAACTTGCGGAGATCCTGCTCGAAGCAGCAGCGTTACTTCGTGATAACAAAGATTGTGAGCTTTATATCGTCAATGTCTCGGACAGCGATCCGAATGCTGTATGGGTCACGGAATTGTGGAGCAGCCAAGACGCACATGCAGCATCACTGGAGGGAGCCGACACTTCCGAGCTGCTGAAGCGCGGACGCCTGCTGATTGCCGGCGCTGAACCGCTTAAGCTGAAGCCGCTTGGAGGTAAAGGATTCTAGGTTTATACAAGCAAAGAGGCTGTCCCCGATTGAAACTTGGGGGACAGCCTCTTCCGTTATATATTGTTACGATATTCCGAAGGACTGTAACCTACTTCTTTGCGGAATGTTTTCGAGAAATAATTGGCTGACTCAAAGCCGGTAGCGTCCGCAATCTCCTTTATGCTCAGAGGCGTTGTTCTAAGCATAAGTTTAGCCTGCTCCATTCGCTTGAGGCTCAAGTATTTCTGCGGCGTGATTCCGAAATGCCGTTTGAAGTACTTAATAAAATAATTCGGATGCAAATGCAATGTCCCCGCCATCTGCTCCAGCGTGATCTCTTCGTGCAGGTGGTTTTTGATAAACTGCTGCACGGTGTGAAGCCTGCTCATATCCTCCATTTTGTCCGCATGAATCTGAGGCTGCTGTTGATCGAACACCCTGGAGAGAATATCCAGCATCACCGACTTCTCCTTCAAGCGAGCGGCGATGGAACGGGTGCGATGCGCATCGACCAGCTGCTGGAATAACAGGGGCATCTCCGCATTGTCCGTTAAGTCATAGCTGTAGGGAACGTTCAGCCAAGAAAATACATCCGAATCGCCCACAGTCGCCGAGAAGTGCGACCAATATTTCAGATAGGGACGGCCGCTGATGACAGAATAGGACTGCTTGGTCCTTGCCGGCATCAGAATCAATTGACCCGGGACAGGATACAGTTCCTCATCACCGATCTTTACCCATCCTTCACCATCCAGAATAAAATAGAGCTTGTTGTAGGACACGGTATAGTCGAATTCCTTCCACTCCGGCCAGCACTGCGTTCTCTCTGCCTCCCAGATCTGGACCTGCATATTCAGGAGCATTTGCTGGATAGCTTCATGTTCATTTCGTTCATTCTTCATCTTCGATTGTCCTCTAAAGTTATTATAATACCCGTCAGAGTTAAGTAATTATCTATTCATACTAACACATTCTTGTTAAAATCAAACTCGACAATTCCAAGAATCGGAGGTTTGATTCCATGACAACGACTACCACTCCCAGCAATCAAGTCATTCAAGATCGAAACCAGCGTGTGCAATGGTTCCAGAACGACCGTTTCGGCATGTTTATCCACTGGGGTCTCTACTCAATTCCGGCAAGAGGCGAATGGCTTCGAAGTTCGGAACAGATGAGTATCGAAGACTATCAGACGTATTTTGATGAATTTGACCCCGTAGACTATAACCCCCGGGAATGGGCCAAGGCCGCCAAGAAAGCTGGCATGAAATACGCGGTGCTTACGGCCAAGCATCATGATGGATTCTGTTTGTTCGACAGCAAGCTGACTGACTATAAATCAACGAATACCAAAGCCGGCCGGGACCTCGTGCAGGAGTTTCTGGAAGCTTTCCGCGAGGAAGGTCTGAAAGTCGGCCTCTACTTCTCCCTCATCGACTGGCATCATGAAGACTATCCTGCTTATGGAGACCGCATTCATCCGATGCGGGGCAACGAATCCTTCAAGCGCGATCCGAAAAACTTCGACCGTTACCTGGATTACATGCATGGCCAGGTACACGAGCTGCTGACAGGCTATGGCAAGCTCGATATAATGTGGTTTGACTTCTCGTATGATACGATGCGCGGCGAGGTATGGCGCGCTACCGAGCTCATGAAAATGATTCGCGAGCTGCAGCCGCACATTCTCATCGATAATCGGCTGGAGGGCAGCGGCGAGAGCGGCGGCAGCATCTATACCAGCGATCCTTCCATTTACAGCGGTGATTTTGCTTCGCCCGAACAGATCATTCCACCGCATGGTGTCGTAGATGAGACAGGCGCCCCGATTCCATGGGAAGCCTGCATTACGCTGAACAATAACTGGGGTTATGCAGCAGCTGACCGCAATTATAAGTCCTCAACGACCATAATCCGCAAGCTGGTGGAATGCGTAAGCAAGAATGGCAACATGCTGCTGAACGTTGGACCTGACGCCAAAGGTGTCATTCCCAAGGAAAGCCTCGACGTGCTGGAGGAAATCGGTGACTGGATGAGCAAGAACAGCGACAGCATCTACGGCTGCGCTGCTGCCGATTATCCTAAGCCGGAATGGGGACGCTACACGCAAAAAGGCAACAAACTGTACGCCCATGTCTTCGAGGAGTCCATTGGACCGATCAATCTCATCGGCATGGCCGACAAAGTGAAGAAAGCCCGCCTGCTGGCAGACGGATACGAATTGTTCCTCAGCCGCCCCTGGAGCGCAGCGGAATTCACCGAGGATGCGTTTGTGAATTTCGCCCGGCCGGAGCACTTTACTTATCCGCTTCCGGACAAACGCAATACCGTGATTGAACTGGAGCTGATTGACGAACCGGATCGTTCGTAACGATACGATTGCATCATCCGAACCGTATATTTTGCCAGAAAAGCCAGACGTGATGTTTCGACATCACGTCTGGCTCTTTTTTCATGTTCTACATACCCACATCCTCCCGCATCCAGCCGCGAGTCAGTAGCGCAAACCCTATTTCAGCAGCCCACGGGCCTGATTGAATCTGGCCACAAATGATCCTCAATCATGCGATAGATGAGCCAGTATATTGACTAACTTGCCGTACGGATCCCGGACGAAAAATCGCCGGACTCCCCATGGCTCGTCAACAGGACCATACTCAATGCGAAAGCCTGCTCCCTTCATGTCCTTCAGCACAGTCTCTATATCATCCACTTCGATTGACAGATCCGGCACAGGCGTGCCGCCGCCTCCTTCCGAAGCAAAGCTGAGCTGAATGGTCATCACATCCTGCGAGCCATAGGTCGCAATCCAGCCGTGATCCATTAATATATCCAGACCTAACACATCTTGATAAAACGTCTTTGCGGCTGCGATCTCCTTTGTGCCAATATTAGCGACGATTCGTTTGACTCTCATGTTCTCCCCCCATTTCTCAGTGTTGAGATACCCCATCGAAACGACGGAATCCTCTTCATCCGTGATATCCTGTCTAAAGTATAACAAATATTTCCAATAAAAACAGACTTCCCTCCAACCTGTCCATAATTCTTGCTCCCCATACCATAGGGCTCCAAGATGAGTCGGCAAACGCGCCCCTGATGACAGGTTCTCCGAAACACAGAGCACGGAATACAGAACACAAAACACAAAACACAAAACACAAAACACAAAACACAAAAAAACGGCATTTCTGCCGTTTTCGAATGTTGAGCAGGAGTGTCTGCCTGCCCTGCAACCTACCCCTTCGTTCCGCCCTGCAGCCCGAAGCCCTTGGACATAAACTGCTGGGAGAGAATGTACATGATGATCGCCGGAATAGCATACAGCACCGAGAAAGCGGCCAAGCTGCCGTAATCCACCATGCCGTACTGCCCGAAGAACTGATACAGCTTCAGGGAGGCAGGGAATTTTTCAGGCGATTGCAGCAGGATATACGGAACAAAGAAATTGCCCCAGCTGCCGGAGAAGGTAAAGATCGCCACGGTGCAAATCCCCGGCACCATCAGCGGTGCAACCACCTTACGCATTCCCGTAAACACGGAAGCTCCGTCCACCCAGGCGGCTTCCTCCAGATCATTCGGCACGGAATCCATGAAATTCTTCATCATCCATATCCCGTATGGCATCGATGACGCTACATAGAACAGAATAACGCCAAAGATATTGTCATACAGCTTCAATCCAAGGAACAATTGGTATACAGGCACCATAACGGCCGTAATCGGCAGGGATGTCATGAACAGAATGGTCAGCATGAAGGGTTTCTTGTATTTCATCTGATATCGGGACAACGGATAGGCTGCGAGCAGGGCCAACAGGACAACAAGGATGGCTTGGCCAAGCGACATCACCAGGCCAATGAGATAAGCACGCTGATTCTCGCTGCTAGTAATGACTTCTACATAGTTGGCACCGGTAATTTTGCTGGGTACCTTCAAGGATTGCATCGCGTTGGGGTCGACTGAGGCCACAAGCACCCAGAGCAGCGGCAGCACAAAACAGATTCCGATCCCCGCAAGAATGGCATAGGGCAGGATTCGATAGACTAATTTACGTTGTTTGGCATTCATATGATCTCACCTCTGGTTACTCTTTCATCGACCTGATATACAGCAGACTTAACACAATTCCGATCAGCAGCAGCAGCAAGGATATCGCGGTTCCATAACCTAACTGATAGTTCACAAACGCCTGATTGTACATGAAGATGGGCAGCGTTGTGGTCGAATTCCCCGGACCGCCGCCGGTCATCGCGTAGATGAGCCCAAATACGCCCAGCGTCTGTAATGTAACCAGCATCATATTGGTTGTAATGGTTCCTTTAATATAAGGGACAATAATGCGCGTGAAGATCTTCCACTTGGACGCACCGTCCACCACCGCCGCCTCCTCGATCTCGTTGGGCACATCATCCAATGCAGCTTGGAACACCAGCATGGAGAAGGCGGTGCCATGCCAAATGTTCGCAAGAATGATGGTTAGCATCGGAACCGTAAATAACCAGGTCACCTCCGAAAATCCGAAAAAGGTAATGATTGCATTCAGCGTGCCTTCATCTCCGAAGAAGCTGTACAAGCACAGGGCACATACAATTTCAGGCGTTACCCAGCCGGCCAGCACAATCGTTCCGATCACCCGCCGAAAGGTTTTATTCCTCTGCTTCATCAGGAGTGCGATGAGAAATCCCAGCACCTGCTGCCCGATGACCGCCGATCCGATAAGGAAAATAAGCGTATTCCAGATACTGATCCTGACCGTAGGATCTTGGAACATCCGGGCATAGTTATCGAAGCCGATAAATTTAAGCTCCCTCGCCGCTTCGCCTGTTAACGCCAAATTCGTGAAGGAATAGAAGAACGTTAGCAGGATCGGATATACAAAAAACACGAGCATAATCGCGATTGAAGGAAGCAAAAAGAAGAGCCAGGTATACGATTTTTTTCGTTTAGGGTAAACATCCACGGACAGACTGCTCATGTATAGTTCTCCTTCCATGCTGATCATCTGAAAAACCGCTTGCCCAAGCCTCCGTGTAATAAGGGAGGACTTGAGCAAGCATTGCGTGGCTATATCGAACTATTTCTCCACCACATGATCCGCCCCGACAATGCGGGTGACATCCTGCGCATATTTATTCATTGCGTCCGCAGGCGAGGTTCCCGTTGCCACCGACTCCACCATCGTCTGAATCTGTGTTGACACTTCCGGATATTTCTCTTGTGCTGGTCTGAACTCTGCGTTCTTGAGGTACTCCGTCGCAATTTCGTTAAATGGCATTTTTGTATATTCCGGATCCTTGGCTACATCGGCACGTACCGTGATATTACCGGACGCCATCACGAGCTTCTGGGTGTTTTCCTTATTCAGTGCATATTGGATGAAGGCCCAAGCCTCGTCTATATTCTTCGAATGGCTTGGAATCGATAATGCCCATCCTCCGGCCAGCGTGATCGAGCCAGGGTCCTGCCCTTGGCTGGTCGGCATTGGCGCGAAGCCTAACACATCCTTGTATTCAGGCCATGGGGCTGCGCCGGATTCCATATAGTTGCCTGTGATCCATGAGCCGTCAAGGGAAATCGCCAGCTTGCCTTGCGGCAAGTATTCACGGGAAGCTGTATTGCCTGCCTGACCATTCAATACTTTGGACAGTGGCGGTCCAAGCTTCTCTTTATTGACCGTCTCCACAAAGGTCAGCGCATCGAGAATGCCCTGGCTTTTGGTAATCCATTTGCTGCCAGCATCGTCATACAGTCTTTCACCTGTACCGTAGAGGAGCATTTCATAGGTTTGCATGGAAGTGGCTTCGCCTGTTGCCTTGCCCATATTCATCCAAATTGGCACCACATCAGGCGTTTTCTCCTTGATGGTTCGCGCGGCACTTAAGACGTCCTCCCAAGTCTTCGGCTGCCAGTCCTCGGGAAGACCCGCTTGTTTAAAAATGTCCTTGTTATACCAGAGTCCCCTGGAATCCGTATTGTACGGCACTCCGTATACCTTGCCATCGCTGGCGGTAACTCCCTTCTTCATCGCTTCAATAAAAGAACCGTTGCCCCAGTCCTCCCATGCCGCCAATTTCTCGTCAAGCGGTTCCAGATAGCCCGCGCTCGCATCGGAGTTCAAGATAAAGGTATCCTCTGTCACGATATCCGGCGCCGTATCTTTAGACTTCAGTGCCAACGCTACCTTGGCAAAATAATCGCCTTCCGATGCCTGAATCGGTGTCGGCTTGATCTCTACGCTCTTGTCAGGGTAACTTGCCGATACTTCCTTGAGCCATTTATAGAACGCTCCGTTCTCGCCGATCCCGTCATCCCGAAACGTAACGGTAATGGTTTTCTTGGCTGTCTCTCCACCCTTTCCTGGCTCCGGATTGCCGGCTTCACTCGGCGTTCCCTTGCCACCGGTGCAACCGAATAACAAAGAAACACTCAATACCGCTGTCGTGACTAGCCAAAATCCCCTCTTGCCTGACTTCATACGTATCCCTCCTTTTGGCTGCAGCAAAAATCGATTTACTATCCAAATTTTGTATACGCTTACGAAAGCGTATATTCATCTCTATTTTCAAAATAGTGAGGATATTCTGAACTTTTTTTCATGACAAAGAGACCGCTTGGTGCAAGCGGCCTTTACCGTTCTTTATGCGTTTTTTTTCCTTATCCATCATATGAGCATTCACGAATAAATATTCTTATATTTACCATATATAGAAAATATTAATTTAATGACCTTTATGATAAGCCATTTCGCATTTGGGTCTTTACTTTGGATGGAAATCCCATTATATTTGTATGTACAAACAATATAATATATATCATAAATTCACCGTATTCTTCGTCATCGAATTGATGCCGAAAAAATCCCCTTATAAAACTGGAGGTTTCCATTCTATGAGTGACCGTTTTATTTTCCTGCTGACTTTATTCTCAGTAGTAGGCTCAGGGCTGATCGCCGGGCTGTTCTTCGCGTTCTCTTCCTTCATGATGACCGCGTTGTCCCGAATTCCCAATGAACAGGGGATCAACGCGATGCAATCCATCAATGTATCCATTCTAAATCCCACATTCAGCACATTATTTATGGGAACGGCGCTCACCAGCATTGCGCTTGCCATCGTGTCAATCATACACTGGGGGGAACCCGGCTCGTTGCACCTGCTTGGGGCCAGCCTGCTGTATTTGGCGGGATTTATCGTAACGATAGCATTCAACGTCCCGCTAAATGATGCGTTAGCTGCCGTTGACCCCGGAAGCAGCACCGGTACAGAGGTGTGGAACACCTATCTCCGAAGCTGGACGCCGTGGAACCATGTAAGAACCGTGACTTCCCTCGGGGCGCTGGTCATGTTTGTTTTGGCGTTACGCAGCTTAAGCTAATGTTGTATGATCCAAGTGGAAAGAAAAAAACAAGGAGGGAGAACATAATGGAACAGGCTAATCTCGGGTTCTGTAAGGAATGGGCATCTCCCAAACATCATGCCATAGCGGCGGGCCCTCGTCATACCGTTGGTCTTCAATCAGACGGCACAGTGACTGCTGTGGGTGATAATAAATATGGCCAATGTGATGTAAGTGGCTGGCGCGATATGGTGGCGGTTGCGGCTGGTAATGTTCATATGGCGACCAACACGGGTAATGCCCATACCATTGGTCTTACATCTGACGGTACAGTGACGGCTGTGGGTTGGAATAAACATGACCAATGCAATGTAAACGACTGGCGAAATATAGTGGCGGTTGCAGCGGGTTGGCGTCGGACCGTCGGGCTTACATCAGACGGCACGGTGGTCGCTGCAGGTCGAAATAATGAAGGACAATGCAATGTAGGCGACTGGCACAACATCGTGGCGGTTGCGGCAGGTGACTGGCATACCATCGGGCTTACATCGAACGGCACCGTGGTGGCTGCGGGTAATAATCGATATAGCCAATGCAATGTAAGCGACTGGCGCAACATCGTGGCTATAGCAGCGGGTTACCTTCATACCGTTGGCCTTCAATCGGACGGCACGGTGGTCGCTGTGGGCTTGAATAAGTTTGACGCATGCGATGTAAGCGGCTGGCGCGGTATGGTGGCAATAGCGGCCGGTAGTTATCATACCGTTGGCCTTCAATCGGACGGAAGGTGTGCGGCTGCAGGCAAGAATGAGCATGGCCAATGCGATGTAAGCGGCTGGCGTGATATAGTGGCGGTAGCAGCGGGCTGCGCGCATACTCTTGGCCTTAAATCGGATGGCACGGTGGTGGCCGTGGGGGATAATAAATATGGCCAATGCGATGTAAGCAGCTGGCATGGCATCCTACTGCCCGGCAATTAGTTTCAATATTAATAATACATACAATAAGCCATGCGCCGATTTCCCTCGCATGGTTTATTTGTTTGCATTAATATTCAAATGTTTGCTCTGAGATACTTTTGCCTGCTGTCCTTTGTCCTCGGCATGGGTGGTTTCCTCTGATCTAGGTGTGTCCAAACTTTCTAACGGAAAACCCATACCTTCACTACCGAATCTTCATTAGATATACTATCAATCTAGTAAAGGCGGTGGAGATATGGGGATTCTCAAGGTTGATAAGTGGAATCATACATGCAAGCTTGAAACTTCAGCCAAACCGCATCGTAACATCGGATGGGTGTCAAGTAATTGGAGCGGGTACAGCATTACAGGAAAAAAGGGGACCTTCAAGCGGGTATCCGCCAAATGGAATGTGCCGTTTCTTCGTCCAAGCCAGGGGGCTTCTTATTCCTCCGCATGGATCGGCATCGACGGGTATGGCAACAACAGTCTGATTCAGACCGGAACCGGTCATGATTTCATAGACGGCAAGGCTTATTATTATGCTTGGTGGGAGATTCTACCGGCCTCGGTTACGCTCATTCCATTGCCTGTCCAGCCGGGGGACCGCATGCATGCCACCATCATCAAGCGCAGCGGATCAATCTGGCTGATCTGCCTTCGCAACTCAACCCGCAACTGGACCTTTCGAACGTCGCAGCGCTACACCGGTCCGCAGACTTCTGCCGAATGGATCGTTGAGGCTCCGCAAGTGAATGGAGAACTCGCCCAGATGGCACGACTATCTCCTGTTATCTTCTCCTGCTGCCGGGCCAACGGCAGAAGTCCTCGACTTATTTCAGTGGATGGAGGCATTATGATTCAAGATTTGAAGATTACCTCCATACCTTCTAACCCGAACAGGGCTGGAGACCGGTTTGTTGTCAAAAGCGATCATTCATAAAGAAACGGACCTTACCGAAGCGTCAGGGAAAATCCTCTCGTCTTATAAGAAGCTCTAAAAACAGCCGCTGCATCCCCTCTGATTTCCGGGGTGCAGCGGCTGTCTTTTTATAATGTTCCGTGAACCGGTATTCCCTTATACAATACGGCCCGCCGTTGCGATCTTCTGGCAACCGCCTCTGCAGAGCAGCTGGCTTCTACAATGACCGCATGGGCAGCATCCCCGACTTTCGGCCATGCATACTGCCCGTCCCGGTCTAACGGAGTAACCCCTCCCGTAATGAAGCCAAGTGTCTGTCCGAGCGAACGCTCATCCATCAGATGGAACCGTTCGGCCAGCGTGCCCGCCTTATCCAGATTGTCTCCCTTGCCGAATGGGGACCAGTGATCCATAATACTGTCTTGTCCAAGCGAAACGCCTACACCTTGGCGGTGCAGCTGAGGAATCGGAATGGTTCGGCCGAGTGGTACTGAAGAGGTGATGGAAATCCCCAGGTTCGCCAGCCGAGCCGCCACTTCATCCACTTCGCTTGATGAGACATCTGCCAATGCAAGGGCATGACTGAGCGTGACCCTCCCGTTCCAGCCTGCATCTTCCACAAGATCGGCCAATACTTTAAAGGTATTCAGCCCGATATGGGACGGCTCATGCAAATGCATATCAATGCCGGCATTCGCCTCAACCGCCAGTTCCATCATGGCATTCAATGATTTTTCCATATCATCGTCCACCGTTGCGGGATCCAGTCCGCCTACGAGGGCTGCCCCATTCCGGAGCGCTTCCCTGACCAGTGATACGGACTGGCTGCGGAGCAGGCCATGCTGAGGGAACGCTACAATCTCCACAAAGGCTTTCTCCCGGTAGCCATCCACAGCCTGCAGCGTTGCCTCCAGATTTCGCAATCCAACCACGGGATCGACGTTGCAATGGGAACGAATATGTGTCGATCCGTAGCCTATTAACAGATCCAGCAGCCCCTCCGCCCTTTCCTTGGCCGTAGGAAGAAGTTCGGGGAGCAGCCTCTGCTCCTCCTCAATCCGGCTAAAGACGCCGTTTGCGGGACGGGTCGGTGCCTTCCAGGGGCCTCCATAATAAGTTTTGTCCAGATGGATATGCATATCTCGAAATGACGGGAGCATTAGCCCACCCTTTACATCCCGCACAGGCAATGCCGTTTCAGGCACAGCATCCGCAGGACGAATCTCGGAGAATGCCCCATTCTCTATTTTCATATGAAATAATCCCGTCTCCGTTCCGGTCACGATCCCATCCTTGTAGCGGTAACCCGTTTCCAGTCGGACATGGAGCAGCCAATATGAGGTACTCTGTTCATTCATCATGATCATCCCTTCCCGCATTTGCTTTGTAACTGTCTTTCGTTGTTTATATGATCATGCTACCCATTAATGGCATTCAACAAAATACGTTCGATTTCCAGATATCCACGCTCCTGCGCATGCTGCAGCGGAGTTACACCTTCTCCGTCGGCAAGATGAACGTCCGCACCATGATCCAATAACAGCTGCACGATTTGCTGATGGTTCTCACCGCCGTCACCGAGAATGATCGCTTCAAGCAGCGCGGTCCAGTTCAGATTATTGATATGATCGATATCGACATCCGTCCGGGTCAGCAGCTCCCGCACAATCTCCACATGCCCGCGATCCGCGGCAGGGATGAGAGCCGTACCGCCATAACGATTGGTTATTGTCACGTCTGCGCCTGCATCGATTGCTAACTTCAAAATATCGCGCAGCCCTTCCGCACCGGCATACAGGAATACATTATTACGATTATGATCGCGAATGTTAATATCTGCGCCTGCCTGAATCAGGATTTCTACCGTCTCCACTTGATTATGGTAGGTTGCTGCCAGGACCGCCGTTCTTCCTTCCTCGTTCGTCGCATTGATATTTGCTCCAGATTGAAGCAGTCGTTTCACTTGCTCCGTATTCCCTTGCTCAGCGTATTCGATGAGTTGACGATCCATATTCTGCACCTCTTTTTTATCGGAATGGGGTTGACAGGCCGACAGGAAAAGTATCAGTAAAATCGAAGTTAAACGAAACACTTGAACCGCCCCTCTTTCTATCGTGTATATTCGTATGCTAACATGAGACTGAAACATATGAAAAATACATAAAAAATTGATTTTCCAAAGGTTTTTCATATACAAGGAGGTTTGCTTGTTTATATGGATATACGACAGCTCCGGTATTTTATCGCCATTGTGGAAGAAGGAACCATCTCGCACGCCGCCAATCGACTGCATATCTCACAGCCTCCTCTCAGTCAGCAGCTGAAAGCGATGGAGGAAGAACTCGGATCAATCTTGGTATACCGCCGGGGAAAGCGGCTTGAAATCACGGAATCCGGTAAAGCTCTGTACAAGTATGCTCTGCAGATGACCCAGCTCATGGAGGAGGCCAAAGCCGAGGTTCAAGAGGTCGGTAACGGAGATAAGGGAACGCTCCGTCTTGGCATTAATACCCTGTCTTCGGTAGAATTGCCTGCTTGGCTCCATGAATTCAGAGCAAAGTTTCCCCAAGTCTCGTATAAAATCCAGCAAAATGAGTCGTATCAACTCTGTGAGCTTGTTCGAAACAGGGCACTTGAATTAGCCATCGTCCGCCTCCCGCTGGAACTGGATGATTTCTCGGTGCTTCATTTGCATACGGAGCCCTTTTATTTACTCGCCTCCGATCAGCAGACATCCCTGGAACAGGAAATGCCCCTCTCCCAAATCGTGCAGTATCCCCTTATTCTGCCCAGCACCGAAGGATTAGGCGTGTATTATACGATTCAGATGGCTTTCTCCGAGCAGAACCTGCAGCCCAACGTTGTCGCCGAATGCTCGGATATTTCCCTGTTGCTGCGTTTAGTGGCCTCCGATTTTGGAGTTGCGATCGTACCGGAGACGCTGGTTAAACGGCACTTGCCAGATCACATTCACGCCTTTAGAATCACAGGTACCCCGGCTACCGCTTCTACCGCCCTAATCTGGCTGAAGGATTATCACATTTCCAGAATGGCCCTGAACTTTATCGATTTGCTGACTGCCGCCAAAGCGAGACATATGTAAGTTTCAGCAAAAAAGAGGCTGCCCAAAAGTCACTTGACCTGAGGGCAGCCCCTTTGTCTGTTATAAGGACGCTGCGGAACGAAGCATTCCTCCAATCGCTGTTGCCCCCAATTATCCTGAATTCATCTTAAAGGAAGATATATCGGGGACAAAGGCGATCGCTACCGCTTGTCCGGAATGGCTTCGTTCTCTCCGCTGCTTTCGTGCGTCTTCATATAAAAAACACAAAAAGAAATCGTTCGTTCCGATTGCATGAAAGACATTCTCCAGACGGTTTTCACCTCTGTTTTGCTTTTGAGTGAATTGATTATCCCTTGCTCGTATTTAACTCCTTTTGAGACAGCCTCTTCGATAAACAGCCTACTTTCGTTCCATCACGGTTACCTCGTTCGATGCCATGTTCCGGCAACGTCCTCCCGCTCCTGCTTCTGGCCTTGGGAATGAAGATATAATTCTTCGTAATATCCATGGGCATCGAGCAGCTCCTGATGGGTGCCCTGCTCCACAATCCGGCCCCTGCTCATAACCAGAATCCGGTCCGCCCCCATGATGGTGGATAGGCGGTGAGCAATCACAAGGGTCGTCCGCCCCTCGGCAACGAGATGCAGCGCGTTCTGAATCAGCTGCTCCGTGTGCGAATCCAAATTAGCCGTGGCTTCGTCCAGGATGAGAATCTTTGGCTGGAACACGATGATTCTGGCGAAGGAGATCAGTTGGCGCTCTCCCGCGGACAGTCCGCTGCCACGCTCAGACAACCGGGTGTCATAGCCTTCCTTCATCCGCATGATGATTGAATCCGCACCGATAAAGCGGCAGGCCTCGATCACGCTTTCCCTTGAAATGGTCTCATCGAACAGCCTTACATTGTCCAGCACCGTACCGGAATAGAGATAAGGCTCCTGCTGTACAAGGCCTACAATCCGGTGCAAATCCGATTGAGCGAGCTCTCTTATGTCAAGTCCATCAATCAGAATACTTCCTTCATTTACGTCATAGAAACGGCACAGCAGGCTAATCAGCGAGCTTTTGCCCGCTCCGGTGGTCCCGACGATTCCGATCATTTCTCCCGGCTTGACATGAAGATCGAGATCCTGGATGACTGGAGCCCCGCCTTCGTATCCGAACGTAATTCGGTTAAAATCGATGCGTCCCTGAATCTCGGCCTTGTCAATCTTCGCCGGCTTGGGTTTATCCGTAACTTCCGGTTGAATCGCCAGGAGGCCCCATACCCGGTTGATCGCCACCGTCGCCGACTGCAGCGTATTCCACTGCTGGGTAATCGTATTAATCGGCTGAAAGAATAAACGGATATACGTAATAAATGCATAGAGTACGCCGAACTCAAGCGTTGTCCCAAGCACAGCTTGTCCGCCCAGCCATGTCACAAATGCGATCGCCAAATTGTTCAAAATCTCATAGGATCGGTTGAACAGCACATTTGTCCGGATTTCCCGGATGTTAGCCTTGAAATACGAGTTGTTCCGCTCCTCGAACTGCTTCTCCTGCTCCTTCTGCTGATGAAACACTTGAATCAGATTCATGCCCGACAGGTTCTCCGCTACAAAAGCCACCAGCCGGGACAAACGGGTTCTGGCCATCTGATAGGTATGGCGCATGTACCGCCGGAATGCTATCGCGATCCCCGCAATGATCGGCAGCAGGATCAGACAGTACAGGGTCAATGTAACATCCAGCTGGAACATCATCACCAGAATGAAGACCAGGGTAAACCCGTCCCGAAACAGGCTGAGCAGCACCTGGTTAAAAAACTGGTTGATCGCTTCCGTATCACTGGATACATGCGTGATCAGACTTCCGCTAGGCACCTTATCAAAATAAGACATCGACAGCTTGGATATATGCGCAAACAGCCGTTTGCGAATGCTTGCCACTATACTCTGCCCTGCCTTTTGCAGCAAATTATTTTGCAGATAGGTGAACAGCATGCTTAGCAGCGACAACGAAAAATAAATGCCGCATATGATCATCAGGCCATGATAATCGTTTTTTCCGACCATCAGATTATCATCGATCGCGATTTTCATCAGATACGGCTGCAGCAGCTCGGCCGATATGGCAATCAAGGTGCAGCCGATAAATCCCGCAAAGGTTAGCCGGTGTTCCTTCATATAACCCGATAAAGCACGGAATGTGGATATATACTTGGGCTTGGCCTGAGGTGCATTCAGATCAGCCTTCTGATCCATCTGCCAATTGTTAATGGCCTGTGCCATGATGTCTCATCCCCTCCTCCTGAATATCGTGCAGCGTCCGGTACAATCCGTCCTCAGACAGCAAGGTTTCATGTGTACCGCGCTGAACGATCTCTCCTTGATCCAGGACGATGATCTCATCGGCTAACTTCAGTGCACTGATTCGGTGGGCGATAATAATTGTGGTCTTGCCTTCGCGGATATCACGAATCGTCTCCATGATCTCTGTCTCGGTCACCGCATCCACGGCGCTCACACTATCGTCCAGAATGAGTATGGGCGCATTCTTGATAATCCCCCGTGCAAGACTTGTCCGCTGCCGCTGTCCCCCGGAAAGCGTAATGCCCCGCTCACCGAGACGGGTCTCGAACTTGTCAGGAAATTCAGCAATATTGTCATATACCCGGGCTTTGTGTGCTGCTTCCTCAACAACGGCCGGCTCGGTATCCCGTTTATAGAAAGCAATGTTCTCCCGAATGGTCGAGCTGAACAGGAAGCCATCCTGTGGCACATAGGCGATTCCTTCGCGCAGGCTCTTTAATGTAAGCTTTCGAATATCCTCGCCCCCAATCTGCACTGTGCCAGGAGGCGGGTCATAGGTACGCAGCAGCAGCTTCATCAGCGTGGTCTTCCCGCTGCCGGTTCGCCCAATGATGCCTAATGTCGCACCGGGCGGAACCTCCAATCGAATGCCCCGCAGCACTTGTCTCGCTCCATCTTCATGACCGTTTACTCTATCGTAAGAAAAGGATAAGTCCCGCACTTCGATTCCGGCATGTTCCAAATCCAGCTCCTTGGCACCTGGCAGTTCCTTAATGTCGGCCTGCTTGCCAAGCAGATCATTCAGCCGGTCAAGCGAAGCCCTCGCTCGCTGTACAACATTAATAACATTGCCGATCTGCTGCAGCGGGTTCATGAGCATGCGGATGTACAGCGTCAATGCAACAAAGTTACCGACCGTAATCCGTCCCGTAATCGTCAAGTACCCGCCGAATGAGAGCGCAATAATGAGTGAGGAGGCGCCGAGAAACGGAATGATCGATTGAAACAGGGAGGATACGCGCACCAGCCTCAGCTGTTTATTGCGGATGTTGTCCACTGTGGTCCCAAACCGCTGCTTCATCGTATCTTCTACCGCGAATTTCTTGGTGACACGCATCCCGCCGAACTGCTCCTCAGCCGATTCCGTCATCACGCCAAGCGCTTCCTGTACCTGAAGCGATCTTCTTCGAATCATCGGCCCAAGCCAAACCACGATTACCGGTATCAGCAGCAGAGGGACCATGCTTGCGGCCACCAGATATAGCGGGACGTTCGTAATCAGCAGCATTGCAATCGTGGACACCAGCAGGATGGAGGCATTCGCTGTCTGGTTAACCCCCATGGAGATTGCTTCCCTCACCGTAGTCACGTCATTCATAAAATAACTAAGCAGCTTGCCAACGCCGTTCTTGGAATAGAATTGCTCACTGAGTCCCGTAAAGTGGACAAACAGCCGGCGCCTGTTCATAAATTCGAAGTAACGCCCCGTATACATAACCAAATATTGTCCTATACCTCCAATAACGGCAAAACCAACACCAATTCCAAGCAGCGTCCAGCTATACTGCACAATGCCGTCACCTGACAATAAACCATCCTTCAATTCATCCGTGAAATTGCCCAGCACTCTAGGGAAATTCACATGAATGATATTAGCAACCAGATGGCAGCAAATCGACAATACGTAGAAAAGCCACGTCTTCCTGAAAAAGTCTCCAAGTATTCGATGAGAGTCCAATGTCCCATATCACTTCCTGTCCGATAGTTGGTTTATAAGCCTCATTCGTTCCCCCTTCCGTACGTTGCTGTGAAACTCCCATATTAATAGTTTCTAGAAAAAAATCAGTCCTCCTTCCTCATTCGCACATCCACATATATAAAACCCTTCATATGCCACTTCATGAAACAGAACACATATCACATCCCATTCGGGATTAAGAGTTCAATCTTAAACGTACAGTATTAGTTAGGTGGTTGTTAGATGCATCATGTGGATTTCAACCAAGGGGTGGCATCAACTTCACCCGACCCGAATAGGTCAACGAAAGCCTATGCATCGCCCTGTTGCAAGCTATGTAATGAGATGGAACATCACATAGACAAAAACCAGGCTGCAATTACATGCATACCTGGTTTTTTTGCGTCCTTAACGCTGGTTTTTCGTCTGATATAAATACAACGTGGTCGGGGCAAAAATAGCGATAAACAGCACACTAACACCGATACCGGCCATAATCTCCGTCATGCTTGGTATGCCGCTCATCAGCCCCCTGACGGTGGCTGCTGCTATGCTGATCGGATTCAATTCAATGAGAATCCCGATCCATCCCGGCATCGTCGCCGTATCCACCAGAATGTTGCTGGCGAACAATAGCGGGTATATCGCAATCATGCTGGACCCTGAAACCGTCTCTGGACGTTTAGCTATAACGCCAATCATCGCAAAAATCCAGCTGACGCTAAATGCAAACAACAGGATGAAGACAACAGCGCACATCACTTGGATCAAACTGCCTTCCGGACGGAAGCCCAGCGCAAGCCCCGTTCCAAGGGCAACGATAACGCCCACCGCATAACGCAGACCGTCCGTAAGGATCGAACCGATGACGGATGCTGGCTGCCAAAAGGGCAGTGTTCGAAAACGGTTGTATACCCCTTTGGTAATATCCGAACAGATCGTAGTTCCGCTGTAAACCGTCATGGGAACGACCGTTAAGATCAGGATGCCAGGCAAGAGGAATTGAATATAGACCCCGGTCGATCCGGCAATGGCTCCGCCAAACAAATAATTAAATATGAGCAGCAGCAGAATCGGTGACAGAATCGCATCCATCACAAGACTAAATCCGTTATTCTTCGTATGCTGCCAAGTTCTCCACATGAAGATACGGATAGCCGTGAATGCATGGGGAGGGCCGGAGACTGGGTGGGGCGGAGGAAGCATGCTGCCGACCTGATTACTTGTGTGATGGCTTAAACTCATGGAGTCCCCCCTTTCCTGGTCAAGGCCAGGAATACCTCATCCAGACTCGGTTCGCTCAGGGAAAAATCTTCAATCGCAATCCCGTTCTCCATCAATGTATGAATGGCCTGATTGGCCAGGCTCGCTTCCAACACCGGAATCTTGTATAACCGCAGGTGATCGCCCTGCCATACCCTTAGCCCATGCTCATCGTTCAGCAAAGCACTGATCTTATGCCAATCTCCCTGCTCCGTTAATGTGATCGACAACGTCCGGCCACCGATGGACGCCTTCAACTGCTGTGGAGTCCCTTCCGCAATAATCCTGCCTTTATCAATGACAGCGATCCGGTCCGCCAATCGGTCCGCCTCCTCCAGGTATTGTGTTGTCAACAGCACGGTGGTTCCCTGCTGCAAGAGCGTCTTCACAATGTCCCACACCTGCATCCGACTTTGTGGGTCAAGGCCCGTCGTCGGCTCATCCAGAAAAATAACATCCGGCTTGGTCACGATACTTGCCGCAATGTCGAGTCGTCTCCGCATGCCTCCAGAATATTGCTGCACTGTGCGGTCCTTCGCCTCACCAAGCCCGAAGGATTCCATCAGTTCCTCGCTTATGGAACGGGCGGTTTTCGCAGAATACCCGTAAAGTCTTGAAATCAGCATTAGATTTTGAAGTCCGGACAACCCTTCGTCCAGTGCTGCAAACTGGCCTGTCAGGCTAATCTTCTTCCGGACGTTTCGAGCATCTTTTACGATATCCAATCCGGCAACTTGCGCAGAACCGGCATCCGGCTTCAGGAGCGTTGATAGCATATGGATGGTGGTTGTTTTTCCGGCACCGTTCGGGCCCAGCAAGGCCAGCAGCTCTCCTTGCCCCAATCGCAGATCAATGCCTTGAACGACCTCGATACCGTTATATGATTTGCGAAGCTTCCTGGCTTCAATGACATATGGCAAGTTTCACAGCTCCTCCTTATGATCAGAGACCCAATCTGCAAGCGTGGCTGCCGGCCGCCCCGTGACCTGCTCCACCGTTGGCAATACCGTATAACCGATCTCTGGCGGATTTTTCCCCATTTGCACAAAAAACTCTATCGATTCCTCATCGTAGCCCTGCACTCTCCATTGATCTCTCGCTTGTTCCTCCGTCAGCTCTTCAAAGCGAATATTTTTGCCGGTCACTTCGCTTATGATCCGAACCGCTTCCCTACGGGAGAGGGCTTCCGGCCCTGTCAGAAAATACTCCTGCCCATGGTGTCCTTCTTCAACCAGTGCCGTTACGGCAACACGTGCGATGTCGGCCTCATGTATTCTAGCGCTCAAGGCATGACCGAACGGCTCCCGGACAACCCCCTCCGTTCGAATCGACTCCCTCCAATCCACCAGGATATTCGCCATAAACTCGCCCGGCTTCAGCAAAGTCCATTCCATTCCGCTCGCTCTAAGCGCTGCTTCAACAGGCCCTTCTTCAAAACCCACCAGTACCGTCACCCGTTTAACGCCTGCCTGCTCTGCCAGTTCAATGATCCGCGGATCGGTCTGAAGGGTTCCATAAGCTTCATCGCTCGATGTGATCACATGAAGTGCAGTGACTCCTTGCAGGGCAGGCACCAGGCTGTCCGGCTCGTTCAGATCTCCGGCAAGCACCTGAACGCCAGCCGGTAATTTCGCTTGTTGTGGATTGCGCGATATCGCTCTAACTTCCTTCCCCTGCTGTACAAGTTGTTTCACAATGTGCCTTCCCACGGTCCCCGCAGCGCCTGTCACTAAAATAGTCATTTTGAATATCCTCCTTGGAAATAGGTTACTGTTCATGATTTGATTTCGTAGCGATTTCGTATGTTCTCTAACTCTTGCAGAAGGTCTTCCTTCAGTTCCGGCGGCGATAGGATCTCCACCTTCGAGCCATAACTCAAGATGACCGAGATGGCATAAGCTGTGGTATAAAAGATAGTTTGGACTTCAACATATCCCTCAACGGAGATGAAAGCTTCCGGGAATTGCTCGGTCACACGAGGTCCAATGGATGAATCGAAGCGGAGATGCGCTTGAATCCCCAGTGCCTTATTCTCTTCCCGGCCTTCCTCCAGGTTCTCACGTGGAAGGAAGTTCTCGCTGGATGCTTCAAGAGCGGATATACGCGATACTCTGAAGATTCGCTTCGCTTGTTTGAACAAGCAGTAAGCCTCCAAATACCACACGCCCTGCTCCCAGTAAAGATGGAGCGGCTCTACCTGCCGTTCGGAGCAGCTGCCGGATGCGCTGGTGTAAGTAAATTTAATAAGGTTGGATCGGTCCATGGCATGCAGTATCGGTTGAACCCACGTTCTCTCACGCTCTGATGTGCTCATGTCAAATATGATTTGTTCATGACATCCTCCGTTCAACAAGGCAGGCTGCAGGGTTCCGAGTTTGTTCATGATGGTGGTGTACTTTCCCTTAGCAGTTCCTTCAATGCCTTTTAAGAGATTATAGATAGCCAAAAAGTCATCAATGGAGAAGTGCTGTCTCGTCAGATAGAAACCGCTCATTAATTCAAACCCGCCATCCGCACCCGTAAAGGAAGCAACCGGAATGCCGGCTTGGTTAATGAGGTCCACATCGCGGTAGATCGTACGAACCGAGACCTCATACCGGGCAGCAAGCGCGGTTGCCGTCACTCTTTTTTTTGTCAATAATTCCATCGTAATGCCAAGCAACCGGTCAAGTTTCATCGATAACACTCCTCACACTTCCACACTTTTTGGACTTCTGGATTGAATGATAAATTATGAATCCTGACATCTAGTATGTCAGGATTTATCGCGTTGAATATATTTTATTGCGCCATGCAAGTCCCTTTTCGGGACTTGCATGGCGCGATCGGGAATTATAAAGTAAGCCTGTCCATTGATCAGGTCAAATAAAAGAAGAAGCCATAGATCGTCAGATCAAGGCTTCTTCTTTTATATTTCATCTATTATGAATTTTTCATATGATGTATTTTTAATATAATTTCAATTATTGCGCAACGTACCGTGCAGAGTCGGAGGCACGCTTGGATGACGGTTGACCCTATGACGGACATGAACTTATTTCACCGCATTTCCTTCTGCCATCAATTCCTGTGCATAGTCATTCAGATTAATGGACTCACCATGATTCAGCCTCGATTTCTCGGCAGCAAACGCAATAAGATGGCTCCTCACGGAGGCACTGGCCGACGTTAGACTCTCCTGCCCGTTATAGCTGCGGACCTCGTTCAGGAAACTGGCCACGATGCCGCTGTCGCCACCGCCATGGCCGCTGGACTGCGAAGGGATCGTTATCTCCGTTTTCTGGCCTGTCAGAAAATCAAAGACCGTAATTTTGTCTTCCTCTCCCCGAAGCTCGCCTCGTGTCCCCATGATCTGGATTCTGCGCTCCTGTTCATACGTAAACCCGCACATGCTGAACATTGCGGTGGCACCGCCCTCAAATTCCATATTGACGACCTGATGGTCGACCACATTGTTGTCGCTCCTGTACACGCAGCGGCCATAGTCCGTTTCGCGAAGCCCCTGAATAATGTTCGGCTTGGTCAGTTCCTGGGTAAAATGCCCCGCCCAGCCCTTATACTCCTGGCTCAGATAAAACCTCGGAGCCGAGTATGGGCAGGTGGATTCCACCTGGCAATCCAAGCAGCGGTCGGCCGATCCTTCGGGTGCCTGCTCCTCGCGGAAATGCATTAATGAGCCAAAAGAAGTGACCTGTGTGCACGGCCGGTCCATCAACCAGGACAGCACGTCCATGTCATGGCAGGACTTAGCCAGAATCATCGGGCTGGCCTTATCGGAGTTATTCCAGTTTCCCCGTACAAAGCTGTGCGCAATATGCCAATATCCTACGTTCTCATTCAACTGGATCGAAGCGACCTCACCGATCGTTCCCTCCTGAATTACGCGCTTGATGGCACTCCAAAAAGGGGTATACCTCAGAACATGGCATATGGTCAGCAGCCTGTTGCTCCGAACGGCCGCCTGCTCCATCATAAGACATTCCTTCGGTTCCGGCGACATCGGCTTCTCCAACAGTACATGGTACTGTTTATCCAGCGCCTGCATCGTCGGGCCAAAATGCATACGGTCCTGCGTGCAGATGACGGCAATTTCGGCAAGCTGCGGCTCGGCGAGCAGCGGCTCCCATGATTCGTAACAACGTTCAGGCGGAATTCCGTAGTTCTCGGCAAAACGGGTTCTCCGTGCCGGATCAGCTTCGGCTACTGCCACGAAGGTCAGCTCATGCGGGTAATCGAGGGCATAGGGTGCATAGCCCCCGGCGCCGCGCGCGCCTGCCCCGATCAATATGGCTTTGATTTGTGTCATATCGTGTCGCTCCTTTTATGTTAGGTACTCGTTCACTCGGTGTATCGATCCGCCGCGGACTGGTAGATGGCCAGATAGCGGTCCAATCCCATTTTTTGCAGGGTAGCTACATATTGGTCCCAGTTATCAAAAGACTCATTGCCGGCAATGAATTTATCCCTCATCTCATCCACGTACGTATTAATGTCGGTCTGAATGCTGGTAAGCTCGGACTGTTCATCGGCTGTAAAGTTAAACGGCGGCCAAACCTTGTCTTGAGGTATGACATAGGGCTCCGCTTTTTTGGCGTTCTCTACAGATGTCGGCAAGCCCTCCGCTCCTTTAAAATACTTCTGCGCCACAAAACCTGGATAGTATCCCCCAGGCCAAATCAGATACTGCCCTACCGCCTGGTCCAGATTAAGTCCGTCCGGGTTATTCTTAATATCGTCCACGTATTCCACATTGCCGTCTGCATCCTCCGTGTACGTCTCGTCTTTCCAGCCCATGAAGAACATGCGGATCCCTTCATCGCTGTAGAAATAATCCATCCAACGGACCAGCGCCTCCGGACTCTTCGCTTTGTCTGTCAGGACAAACATTCCGATATTGCCCAGCGGTGAGCCTGTAGCACTGAACATCTGATCGCCGTGCGGACCCTTCAGTACCGGAAGCCCCACATAGCCCTTCTGGTTGTAAATGGCGACCGGATCCACGTTATCGACTACGCCCAGCAGCCCCTCCGTTCCCTTTGCATCCACCTCCGTGCTTTGAACGGACATGATATCCTGCTCCAGCAGGCCATCCTTATACAGCTTGTTCACATACTGAAGCAGTTCTTTGTAACGCGGATCAGACGGGATGAACCGAACCTTACCGCTCTCCGGATCGGTATCCACGTTAATATTGGAGGTTCCGTTATAATTGAGACCGAACGACCCGCGTAAATAATTCACAATACCAGTGGTCTTGACTCCACCCCAGGCATATTCATCCTTCTGGCCGTTTCCGTTCGGGTCCTTCTCTTTGAATGCTTTTAACATATCGTAAAAATCATCCAGCGTTTGCGGTTCGTCCAGCCCAAGCTTGGTCAGCCACTCCGAATTCACCCATGGCGTTCCGTACAGCACGGAACGGAATTCCGGATCATACAGCGTCGGCAGCCCATAAATATGGCCGTCCGGCATCGTGATGCCCTTCTCGATAACCGGATACTTCTCCATCAGCGCCTTGAAGTTCGGGGCATATTGATCGATCAGATCATTCAGCGGGATAAAAGCACCCTGCTTGCCGTATTTCAGCAAGTCAGCCCTTGGGAAGGCAGAGGCGTAGAACATTTCCGGGTAATCACCACCGGCAAGCAGCAGGTTGCGCTTCTCTGCCAAATTATCCTTTTGCACCGTGTCCCACTTTACCTGGATATTCGTCGTTTTCTCATATTCCTGCCAGAGCTTGATGCTGTTCCAGTCGGCGTTGGCAAAGAACTTTCCGGCAAAACCGGTCACCGTGATCTTGTCATTGACAATTGGAAATCCCGTCTCATTAACCTTCGCCCCACCTTCCGCCGAATCCGATTCTGACGCTCCCCCCGAACCCTTCGAGCTGCAGCCCACCACCAGCGATACCGACAACATGCAAGTTAACAGAAGACTTCCCCATTGCTTCAGCTTCATCCCTGATCCTCCCCTTTTCATGTTCCTTCCTCATTATCCATTCAAGGAATTATCCTTTGATGGCCCCAATCATAACGCCTTTGACAAAATACCGCTGCAGGAACGGATAAAGCGCCAGCACCGGAATATTGGCCACGACCAGCACCGCGTATTTGATCCCTTCCACCTCTCTTTGCTGCTTGATCGCGGATTCGGTTGACATTTTGACCATGTCATTCGTTTGCCCCTGAATCAAAATTTCGCGCAGAATGAGCTGCAGCGGAAATTTATCCTTGTCCGACAGATACAGCAGCGCATTGAAAAAAGCATTCCAGTGACCGACCGCATAGAACAGAATGGTTACTGCGATAATCGGCATGGACAGCGGCAGAATGATCCGGGTTAATATTTTGATGTTCGAGCATCCATCGATGGTCGCGGCCTCCTGCAGCTCGCCCGGTATGGACTGCTGGAAGAAGGTCCGCATAATGATAATGTTCCAGATGGACACCGCATTCGGGATAATCATGACCCACAGCGTATTCAGCATGCCGAGGTTCTTGATCAGCAAGTACGTCGGAATCAGACCACCGCTGAAAAACATGGTAAAGACTAGCAAGGCCATAATGGCATTCCGGCCTACAAAATCCTTCCGGGACAGCGGATAGGCCGCAAGAATGGTCATCGCAAGGTTAATGAACGTCCCGAGCGACGTATACACCAGCGTGTTGGTAAAACCGCTGATAATATCCTTGTTCTGAAATATTTTTACGTAAGAGTTCAGGTTGACTCCCTTTGGCCACAGCAGCATCTCGCCCCTGAGCACTGTCTGCGGATCGCTGAACGATGCGCTGAGCACAAACACCAGCGGGTACATGACGATGATGGTAACCAAGATCAGGATCGTATAGTTGATGATATTGAAAATTCGGTCCCCTCTGGATTCAATTTGCATGGTCATTAAGCTCCCCTCTTTACCAAAGACTTGTTTCGCTCACACGCCTCGAAATAAAGTTCACAACAACCAGCAAGACAAAGTTGATGATGGAGTTGAACAAACCGATAGCTGCAGAGAAGCTGTACTCGGCATTCTGGATCCCCATTCGGTAAACATAGGTGGCAATAATGTCGGAGCTCTCCATATTCAGATTGTTTTGCATCAGGAGCACCTTCTCGAAACCGATGCCCATGATGCTGCCCATGTTCAGGATGAGAAGAATAATAATCGTCGGCATGATGCCGGGGATGTTAATATGCCATATGCGCTGCAGCCGCGTGGCGCCATCAACCCGCGCAGCTTCATGCAGCTGGTTGTCAATGCCGGCGAGGGCGGCCAAATAAATGATGGAGCTCCAGCCCATGGTCTGCCATACATCCGACAGAACGTATAGCGACTTGAACCAGGAAGGTTCTGTCATGAAATTGATCGGCTGGCCGCCAAACATTTCAATGAAATGATTGATGATACCGTAACGGGGCGACAGAAAAATCATCATCATTCCGACAACAACCACGGTAGACAGAAAATGGGGAGCGTACGTAATCGTCTGCACGAATTTCTTGAATCGTTCAGCTCGGACCTCATTCATGAGCAAAGCCAGAATGATAGGGATCGGGAAACCGAGGGCAAGGCTGTATAAACCGATGCCTAGCGTATTTTTGATCAATCGCCAGAAATAATAGCTGTTGAAGAACCGGTCAAAGTGCTCGAATCCAACCCATGGACTGCCCCAAATCCCTTGTGTTGCTATGAAATCCTTAAAGGCGATTTGGATACCGTACATCGGAACGTACTGGAACAGGATGTAATAGGCGATGACCGGAGAAATCAGAATATAAAGCTGCCAATTCCGCAAGATGCGATTCCACTTGAAGGGGCTGCGTTTCGTTTCGGTTACCGCTTGTACTGCAGGCTGTACGGTTGTTTTAGCCAATTTAGCATCACCTCGGGTATGTATTAGTCAATTTCTTGTAGCGTAATAATCGTTGATGGATTCCCCCTTATCTTTCTGTAATCAGCCATGCTGCGAAGCTACCGCCAACAGCCACCGATGGATGGATTGCGGTTATTCGGGCGAATATATGTCATATATATTAACGTGGGGTAGATCTATAAATAAAATCCGAATAAACGGATGTTGCAACATATAAACTGTATAAATTTTGGATTATTAAGCTCTTTGTTTTGGAATTAATTTGGAGACAAATTGGCATATAGGAGACATGTTCCCTTGCAATAAAGAACATGTAATATCAACGGAAGGAAATTGGATCAATTTTTATATATCCTTATATAAAAAGGAATGAAAACGCAATCAAAAATCCAGTATAACGATACGAAGATTATTCCACTTCGATTCCAAATGGAGGAAACACTCCAAATATCTCAGCAATTTCACTCATAATAATATAGAGATTTTGTATTGTCAAACATTTTTTGGATTGTTTTGGCGCAAACTTTTTCTCGTTTTGGTGAGAAAAAGTAAAAAAGCAGCAGCCAATTTTCCTATTGGCCGCTGCTTAATGAGTATATAACTATCCTATAACGTTAATGAATCTAACTTTTAATGTGAAAATTAATTTCTGGTGAAGTGAGAGGATTCTCGAACGACTAGAGAACCCGGCAGCAATATTTTGGTCGCCATCGGAAAATGTCCGTCTAAATAATCCACGATGGATTTGGCAGCTACTCTGCCGATTTCGTATTTGGGCACGGAAACGGAGGTTAACGGCGGTGTAGTGTACTGGGCTACATCGATATTGTCCATCCCCACAATCGCAATATCCTCCGGTATGCTGCCATGATTCTCAACAACGGCACGCATCGCAGGTATAGCCAGCATGTCACTGGCACAAAAAACAGCAGTGGGCCATTCCGCCTTCGGAAGCCGTTCCAGAAGCTCGGACATCTTGCTGAAGCTTCGATCCACATTCCATCCTGTATTCATCAGCCACTCCCCCTGCAGCTGCAGGTTCGCTTCAAGCATGGCAAATTTATATCCAACAAACCGTTCTTCGCTCTCCATCTGTTTGGAATAGGCGGGCCCTCCGATATAAGCAATCCGCGTATGTCCTTGATCAATCAAGTGACGTACTGCGGCCCTTGCCGATAGAATGCGGTCACAGTCAACAACAGGCACGGTCAGCCTTTCATCGTTCAGGCTTACGCCCATGATCGCAACACCATTCTGCTGTATCAGTTCAAACAGTTCTTCGTCGTACCAGCTGATGGCAACAATCCCCTCGGCTCCTGTCTCCCTCAGCATCAGCCGTATTTTTTCCGCATCGCCCACTTCCTCGCATGTGCGAACGATAGCTGGAGGCTGCCCGAGCTCCTCCATTTTTTTATGAAAACCGGCTAATACCGTTGAGAAATAAGGGTGATCATCCATCAGGTGCTGGGGAACGATACATGCAATCCGCTTGGCCGCTGTGCCGTTGTTCTCATTAGCGTGTCTGGACGGTTCATGTAGTTTGTAACCAAGTTCAAGTGCCGCTTCCCGGATTTTCTGCTTGGTTTCTTCGCTGACCGGACGGCTGGCATCATTGCTGATTGCCCGCGATACCGTAGATATGGATACCCCGACCCGCTCGGCGATATCTTTAAGCTTAGCCAATCGCACTTCCTCCTCCACAAAATTTGGAACCAAATTTTTCTCCATCCATGATCATAGCATAAACTTTGCCGGTTGGGGGCGTCAAATTGACACTGTTCCACTGATGACAAGCTAGACTCATGGTGCGTGGTCCGGGGCATGCTTGGATGGCTGTCGACCATCTCTGGAATGGTGACCCCCACTCCATCATTGAACTGGCAAGAGGAGGAATGTTGGCGTTGGCGTTGGCGTCGGCGTCTCCCGGATTCCTGTATTCCTGTATTCCGGAGCAGCGTCAATGCCGCTGCTGTATATGTCAGGATCGGTAATCTGGAAGGGAAGCTGACAGGGATATCATTTAAGTCTCAAGCGCAGCATGATCAGGGCTTTTCTCCTTGCCTAACCGGAACAATACAAATGACGCTGCCATGGCAACAGCAACACCAACTGCCCCGATCCAGGTGATGGACGATAAGGAGATCTGCTCTACGGCAACTCCCCCGATTCCTGCACCGGCAGCCATGGACAGCTGCATCATCGATTGGTTCAACCCAAGCATGACACCGGAGGAGTTCGCCTCCAGCTGGACCAGGTTAAACTGCTGCGCCGGACCGCTGGACCAAGCGGCTAACGACCAGACAACAAGGATGACTAACACGGGAATGACTGATGAAGCTGCATGGGTAAAAGTAAGAGCGATTAAGGCAAGAATATGCAGCATCATACCTCCGGTTAATGTGGAAGAAACTCCCCACCGGTCCGTGCTGAATCCCCCGAATTGGGAACCCATGAGGCTGGCTAAGCCAAAAGCGAATAGCGCTGCACTAATCCAGCTTTCGTTCAAACCGCTGACCATAAGCAGATAGGGAGACAAGTACGTATAGGCAACGGAATATCCCCCCAGCCAAAAGAACGTGATCGCCAACCCGAGGGCCACTTTAGGCTTCTTGAGCAGCGCGAACTGCTTGAGTAACGGGACCGGTGCATCTCCTTTGGTTATTGGGATTGCCTTGTATAGAACAAACATCGAGATCACACCCAGGATGGCAATAAACCCGAACACCGACTTCCAACCAAAAGCGGCAGCCACCACACGTCCCAGAGGGACGCCGATGATGAGTGAAGCTGTGAACCCCATAATTACCGTCGCGATCGCACTAGCCTGTTTGCCAAGAGCCGCGATTTGGGCAGCAATTCCGAGCGCGGTGACAACGACCATGCCTGCACCCATCGCCATAAGAACGCGCGCAAAAACAAACGGAATATACCCCGGAAGTGCATAGGACAACACATTGGCAATCACAAAGATGCCTAATGAATAAACCAACAGCTTTCTTCTCTCCACCTTGGCTGTCAGTGCCATAAGAATAGGGGTCAGAATGGCGTAAACCATTGAAAATATCGTGATCAGCTGGCCTGCGGCGGTAATCGTAATCCCTAATGAATCCGCGATTTTATCCAAAATTCCAGATATAATATATTCCGACGTTCCTACTAAAAAGCTGACGATAGCCAAAAAATAAACTTTCCAAGCACCAGTCATGATTCCACCTCTTTAATATATTTATATATCGCAAATTATCGATGTTTTAACTAATAAAAATACATATCGTAATATGTAGATATGTAATGCAAAACAAGACTGAATATTCCTTATTTCTTAAGGAAGTATTCAGTTCTTGTGCTATATTTCCTGCTTCAAATACTCACCGATTTCACGAATGACTTCTTCGTCCCGCTTATAATACGTAAATTTCCCTAACCGCTCCGTCTTGATCAGGCCCGCCCGATGCAGAATGGATAAATATTGCGATGCGGTGGACTGCGTCATATTCAGCTTCTCAGTCACCTGGCTTACACATACCCCGATTTCTCTCATATCAATCCCTTCGTGGGGCGTAAAATATTGTTCCGGTTCCTTGAGCCACTGCAATATCTCGAGCCTCGATTCATTCGACAACGCTTTAAAAACTTCTATTGGTTTCATACGTATCATTATATCGAGAATCATCGATATGTCAAATGTTATTTCGGAACGACTTGATGCCATATCGTATTGAGTACAGCAGGATGGCCCCAACATGTTCCGGCCCTACAGCTTGCCATCAGCCGCAACGCCTGATTCCACGCCATCTCCGCCTTTGTCCCATTACAGCCGACCGCCGCAACGGCGATCAGCGCACTCCTCATTACCAAACCCCATTTTTTTCTCATCGACATCGCTTCCTTCCCTATTTCTCGCAGAATACTTGCCATGATGCTCTTCTAAATGAATCCCTCGGATTTATGCTGCTTGCCCATCTCCTTCATAACAATCGAGTGCCCTAACCCCAGGGTCGGATCCACCGAATTTTTAAAGCGTTTTTATAACTCTCTATATCCCGTCCATTAACATGTACTTTCTTCTTCTGATCGCATGTGTTTTCCTAAGCTAGCGTTACATCACCTGAGCCAAAACGCAAAAAAAACGGCATTTCTGCCGTTTGGGTTAAAAAAGCTTATTTTAAATGAATCTCTATCCAGTCCAGCAATGATTCCTCTGCGGGCTTCCAGCCGAGTAAATTCCGTGCGTGAACCGCACGCACACGACTGTTGGAAGCGATAGCGAACCGCGCCCAATCCCCTAGCTCAGCGATCGCATCCTCAGCGGACCAAGAGACCGTTTTTCCGCCGAACCCGAGCGCTTTACTGACAGCTATGGCGATATCCCCGTAGGATTCCTCTCCGTTTTCAGCGAAGAAATAAGACGCAGAGGGAGCTTTCGTAAGCACCAGCAGATATAGCTGCGCCAAATCCCGAATATGGACGTTGGACCAGCGGTTGACACCTTTTCCGACATGAACGCCTGCCCCTACCTCACGGGATTTCCGAATGATTTGAGGCAGCTGGTCACTGTCTGTCGGCAATCCAAGCGCCTCTCCATATATCATGGAAGGAACGATCACGACACTTCGGACCGCATCGTCTATTCCGGCTCTGCGCACCTGGTTGTTGATTGCTACGCGATCTTCCCGGGTATCCATCGGCGTGAAAGGTGTCTCTTCATCATAAATTTGCTCACTGACAGCATCTCCCCTGGCATCATCGCCGACCACACTGGACCCGGACGTATGCAAAAAGGGTTTACCGCTGCCGCGCAAAGCCGATATAAAGGTCTCCACAGCGAGACGATGGTCCGAATCCGCCGTATGAATGACCGCATCGCTCTGCTCAGCATAACGGGCGAGAACTTCCGTATCATCCAAGGTACCCAGGACCGGATCGATGCCCAGTTCCTTTAGTGCGTCTATTTTATCCGGATTGCGTACCAAACCGTAAACCGTATGTCCTGCGTCGATCAGTACCTTCGCGACCGATCCGCCGATATATCCTGTAGCACCTGTAACAAATACCTTCATATATGAACGCCTCCTACGAATAAGCCTTAACAAGTTATCCCCATTCTAATGGCAGTCCAATATATAAAACAAATTATGAAATAACGCATTATACATAAAAATATTTATATATGATCCCTTATTCGAGACATCGTTGCATGAAGCTGGGGCAGATGTTTATGTTTGGTTTGATATGCCAAGTACAGTTTGTTGGGTATTAATCTTGTATATGCTGCAAATGCTTCTATACCATTCAAAATCAATCACGATCGTCACCTCCTGTCATCCAATATTCCCTATTTATTCTTCCGTATCACGCTATACTCCCCCTGAGCAGTCCCCGCACCCTATGTCTGAAATGTAATCACACGCCATCGAAACAGAAATGAACCTCGTCGCTGTAAGAAGTGACGAGGTTCATTTCGTTTCTTTCAACCCTTAATCTTCCATGGACCTGCAAGCGTGCGCTTTAATTACAACAGTCCCGACTTCTTCACATTAGCCAGGAAATCATGGAACTCCGGAATATTCAGCTGCTGCGCCGCATCGGACAATGCCGTAGCCGGATCGGGATGAACCTCAACCATGACTCCGTCTGCACCTGCTGCTAGCGCGGCTCTGGCACATGGAGCCAGGATGTCCTTACGGCCCGTGGAATGTGTCACATCCACCAGCACCGGAAGATGCGTCTCTTGTTTCAGGATCGGCACTGCCGAAATGTCCAGTGTGTTTCTGGTCGCCTTCTCATACGTCCGGATGCCGCGTTCAATCAGCATCACCTGCGTATTGCCCCGGGATACGATGTATTCCGCAGCATGCACGAACTCGTCAATCGTAGCTGCAAGACCGCGTTTTAGCAGAACCGGGGTTTGGACGTCTCCGGCTGCTTTTAACAGTTCAAAGTTCTGCATGTTCCGGGCGCCGATCTGAATGACATCAATATATTCGCACGCAAGCTCGATGTGAGCAGGATCCACGATTTCACTGATCGTTTTCAACCCGAACTCGGAGGCCACTTCCTTCAGAATTTTCAAGCCTTCTACACCCAATCCCTGAAAATCGTAAGGCGATGTTCTCGGCTTGAACGCGCCCCCGCGCATCACGGTAATGCCCGCCTCCTTCAGGGCAGCCGCTACCTGGCGCACCTGCTCATAACTCTCGACCGAGCATGGCCCTGCAATCATCACTGGCGTGCCGCCGCCGATGATCGTGTTCCCCAGCTGAATGAGTGTATCTTCCTGTTTCTTCTTCCGGCTGACCAGCAGATGTTTCTTGTGATCGACCTGCTGCAGCTTTAATGATGCCTGGAATATCTGTTTGAACAAATGACGCACCGTCTCATTATCAAAAGGACCTTGGTTAAACTCAACCAGAGTATCCAACATTTTTTTCTCGCGTACCGGATCAAAATCGGGCACTCCCTGCTTCTCCTTCTCCTGACCGATCTCCTGGGCAATCCGCGCCCGTTCAGACAGCAGCTCCAGCAGTTGTAAGTTTACGGAATCGAGCTCCGATCTTAATTGTTCCAAACGTCCTTGACTCATACAGAATCTCTCCCTCTCATTTATCTGATATATAAAAAACAAAAAGACCCCCCGCCCGGAAAGGGACGAGGAGTCGTGGTACCACCCTTATTAGATATGCTGAAAAAAAAAAAAGACAAACACATCTCACTTGAACCTCTTAACGCAAGGGTTACGGGTAATCCTACAGCCTGCACACACTGCATTGCAAACGATCAGAATACCAGCTCCGGAATGAACTTCAGCCAAAAACCTTCGCCCGGGCGCTCTCAGTCGGTGGCAGCCCTTTCCTGTCAGGAACGTTATTTCGCTTACTCTTTCCATCATCGCTTGTTTTAACATATCGTGTTAGTTAATTTAGATGCATTGTATTACAGTCAGTACGGATATGCAAGAGTTTTATTTAACGCTCAGTTGCTTTGATGCAGCAAAGATTTAAATGGCCGGTCCCTCCTGTCAGGAACGAACATTCACCTTCTGCCCTTGATACACAGGATTTGCAAGCCGTATCCTAATCAAGCCGCAAGGGATCTGATTGAAGCGAATAGTTGGTTATTGTCCAAGCACGAGAACCTACATTCCGATAAATGCATTTCTGCTAGAGGGTCCCCAGTTAGCCCCCATATAACCTGCCATTCCCTCCAAATTAACAAAACAAGGAAGCACTACGTATAGGATACCTGGCACTGCATTCCCTCTAAATGTCATAACAAACCTCATACCTGTATGGTCAGCAGGTGTTATCATTCCCATTTCAGGGCGTATTGAATTTGCCGTTGTAAGTGCATCGCCCATTCCTACGCTTGCTATACCCGTTGGACTCTCCATATTACTTCTAATCCAGTAATTAGAAATAGTAGTCGCTGATGCTAAATCAGTCCGCTTATCATACATCATTACAATCTGATTAGGAGCCACTTGCCTGGCCTCTAGAAGAATGGGGTGTGGCATCACTAGACGGTCGTTGTAATGCATCAATTTGTTCCCTCCGCAACATGTTCTCAATTAGTCAAATGACCATATACCATATGTTACTTGACTGAATTGCGTTCACATTAGTTGTTGAGTGCATTTACGACCAATCTGATGGCTCAGATTACTAGTGTTCTCCAGCCATCATCATGCCTTCAAACGGTAAATCGCCTTATTGTCGAGCCCACGGATCATCGGTGTCCACGGCTCCGTCTCAACCGTTGTATCCAGGGCATCCTCTACCATCTGCAGCTTGGCGTCCAGCAGGTCGATGTGATGCAGCGCAACGGCTTCTGCCGTTTGCGGCTGAACCGGACTCCCCCACTCTCCCAGATTATGATGAGACAGCACCAGATGCTGCAAGCCCAGGACCACTTCGGATTCAAGCGGAATCTCGTTCTGAAGCGCAGCCTCCACAATCCAGTTGGAGGCGAGGGCGATATGTCCGATCAGCTTGCCCTGGTTGCTGTAATCCGTTACGATGCCCATCTGTGCAATCATCTCTTCCGGCTTTGCGATATCATGAAGAATAATGCCCGCCTTGATGAAGTCAGGCTTCAGAAATGGCCGCTGCTTGCAGATGAAATCGCCTATCTCCAGCATGCGCACTATATGATAGGCAAGTCCGGCAAAGTAGGCATGATGATAGGTTTTCGCAGCAGGATAATGCATCAGCTTCTCCTCCACCTTCGCCACGCAATACTGCACGATTGTTCTTATCTGCGGCTCCGTAATCTCATTCATCGTCAGTTTAATCGTATGTAACAGATCAACGGGGCGTATCGGTGCAGCCCTCACAAAGTCAGTCAACGAAACACCATCCTCCTCGGATGCCTTCCGGATTCGGCTGATCTTGACTTGAGGCTGATCCCGGTAGCTCAGAACGGTTCCCTGAATCTTAACTAATTGCATGGGCAAGAACGTTTCTTTATCCTGAATGGTCACATCCCAGTACTTGGCGGATATTTGACCACTGGCATCCGAGAGCACAATATCAAAATAATCTTTTGGGGGCGTGCCGCTGGTCTGTCTCATATTCAACTCTTTTAACAAGTAAAAGCCGACGAAATCGTCTTGTATGCTAAGTTTATTAATAGGCTTCATCTGTTCCCTCCCGAAAAAATCCCATTAGGTTAACTATAACAAAGTCCCGTGCAAGGCGTCCATCACTTTTATTTTTTTGAAGGATACCGATAATATCAACTGTAACACTGCCAAAGTTTTCTCCATAGACAATGGTGTCTTTTTCCCCAGCAAACGCCATTCTCGGAATAACCAATTTATGTTGAATTTCTCGATCATCAAATTCCATCAAATTTTCGTACATTGTAACAAACTGTTTCGTTTGATTGGGGTTGATCTTTACCTCGATGTGATCCCAATCAACCTCTTCTGGACTACTCTGGTCTTGTTCATCAATAACAGGAGAATTTTGATTATTCAAAGCTTGTTCGTATGTTTTATTTGTCACCACCATCATCTCTTTATAGGGACCGTCTATTGCCGGAAAACCACCCATGATTAAGCTTTCTAGTCTATCCGTCCGAATGGCTAATTGTAATCCAACTAAAGCTAACCAAGAATAACCATAATAACTAAACCTCTTAACGTTCATTTCATCAACAATAGTCAACAGATCTTTTACTATATTTTCAGGTGTGAGATTCTCTGGAACCGGATGCTGCATACGATGTCCTTCATAGTCAAAATATAAAATCTGAAACTTGTCTGCGAGTCCCTCGATAAAATGTTTTCCTAATTCAGGGTCTACTCCCCACAACTTTAAGTTTTCGGCTTCTTGTCCATAAACGGATTCTTTAGCAACCGGGAGCATGATTGTTGCAGAGTTGGGATTTCCAACTAAACCAACCTTCAATTCGGATTCATCTATCAGCTTTATGATCTTCTCCATTTCGATCACTCCTTAATTTGTTATACGAATATCATATAACATTCATGCAATCTTTCAGTTTTTCAGTTTTTCCCCTTCCTGTATTAGGACTTTATGAAAAATATGTTATTGTAGCACTTGAAGGTTCTACTTTAAAAAGGGAGTTAATAAATGGAATCATATACCCCTAAACAAATTGCAAATATCTTAAATGTTAGTACAACAACTCTGAGAAGATACGAAGAACAAGACCTCATTCCTGTTGTACCGAGAACAAAAAGTAATCACCGTTACTATAAATCGATACACTTCCAGGCTTTTACTGCCATTAGGGCCTTGTTAAAAGGATATGACATCCCCATGGTTTACGAAGTCATGAGAATGATTAAACACGGAAGGTTTGAAGAAGCCCTTTGGTTAGTGAATGAACAGCAATTCCATATACAAGTGGAGAAACAGCGAGTGGAAGAAATACTGGGCATGATTCAAAACACTGATTTTACTAAATATAAAAATGTAAAATTAAATGAATGGATGAGTATTGGTGAGGCTGCAAAAATATCGGGAGTAAATACATCAGCTATCCGTCATTGGGAATATGAAGGGTTAGTCCATTCAGAGAGAAACAAAGAAAACGGTTACAGAATGTTCTCCATCCCTGAACTGCGTAAAATACTGGTCATAAGCAGTTTGAGAAAAACCGTTTATTATATAGAAAATATGAAGAAGTTATTAAATGATTTAGACACACAAAACTATGGTAACATCAAACGTTCCTTTCAGTTGGCTTTGGAAAATCTGAACAATCAACTATTATTGCAATTGAAAGGAATAGCAGAACTGATGAAATATATACATTTTTTCACAGGGGCTGTCCCATAAGTAAGCTCTAATTCACTTTGTATAACTCGATTCAGAACAAATTCGTGCAAAGAGGGCATCTCGCAAGATTTAAGATCTTTTGGGACACCCTCTAGTTATAATATTGTTAGACCTATAATCACCCTGTTAAGGGTTTCAGATTTCGGACAGGTCGGCGCGTGTTATAAGTTCACTCCAGGTCATGGGCTGTGGCTGTTTAGAGCCGTGATAGACCGGGTTCGTGAACGCAAGAAGCTGCCCCGCTTCATCACGGATATCGAACCGGTACCAATGGTAACCTTCCGATTCCCATGGGATCGCCCATTCCAGTATAATAGGCTGACCTTCCTCTTGAGCTGACACAGCTGCTTGGGAAGAATCAATCCTGCCGTTATGAACCAGCGCGACTTGAACATTCGCCTCGCTTGTTATACGCAGCGTACAGTAAATCATACGGTTATCCTCTGCTGCATCCTTGCCTGCAAAGGCAGCGGACATGTCACTGCCAAACCGATATTCATCACGGCCTGCCCGAATCGCAGCCTCAAGGACGGGCCCCCGTGATACGTATACGTGACCGCGGCGCACCCCCTCCAGAACAGACTCCGCCGATAGGTGCTCACACCAGACATAGGTTGCCGGGTCACCGATCAAGGAAGGCATATCGCAGTCCTCATAACGTTCCGTAGGAAGCATATGAGAGTCAGACCCGCCAATCCCCGTCAGCTTATGCCCTGCATTCCAGCAAACACTCCACAATTCCAACGCTTTCTCCGTTGCAACCGGATTCGGCGAATAGGTTGGATCGTTCCATATTTCAATCGAGTGAACAGCGCTTGTCGATGTACAGCAGATTGTACATAGGCGAAAGCTTGGAGGTAACAAGGTATTCCTTGCCATCCCAATGGTATACAAATTCATGTCCGATTTTATTTGTAACCGTTATCATTTCATACAATTCCGGAGGAACCGAGGTGCCATTGAGATGGAATACCAATTGGCCTGTATCGTCAAGGACATACATTCGTTCATTCTCATATTTGATGAAGGGCCTGGCTAACGATTCGAACATCCGATTATCCATCGTGATCCCAATAAAGCCCATCGGGTCCTGGGCATGCAGGGGGAGTGCGCTTATGATAGAAATGCCATTGTCGTCCTCTCTGCCATTGAGAGAATAGCCTGCCTTCCAATAAAGCTGCTGTTTGTCGTTCAGCAATTGATGGGCTGCTCTGATTTCGTCTTCAGATTCAGCCTTGTGCCCGCCATATGTAGCCGATATGAAGTAATTCTCATCCAACGTATAT
Source organism: Paenibacillus sp. Cedars (assembly GCF_003184205.1). Taxonomy (NCBI): domain Bacteria; kingdom Bacillati; phylum Bacillota; class Bacilli; order Caryophanales; family Paenibacillaceae; genus Paenibacillus; species Paenibacillus sp. Cedars. Next base: position 1,184,890 of record NZ_CP020866.1, on the reverse strand, counting down.
AAGGAAATATCCTCGATCTGAGGATTTCCATTCTTAAAGGCTGCCAGATTCTGATACATATTGGAATAAAACCCGGCATAATTGTTACGTTTCTGCTCTGCAAAATCGGAGGTGAAAAATGACCCCATTAACATCTGAATCAAATTATTCTGTATTCGATCCATCCCTGTATCAATCGTCTGTGAAGCATAATTCAAAATCTGCGAGACGTCCTGACTTGCATCCTGCTTGACCATTTTGGTTGTCATGGCGTAGCTGGATATGCCCAAGATCATAATCGGAACAATCGACGATAATAAAGCGATCCACACCATTTTTCGGTAAAACGATGGCTTGTTCATAAACCATCTAGTCCAGGTCATTCGATTATGATCTCGTATCTTCATGTCCAAGGCTCCCCATACTATAGCTCTCGATGATTACTACTTTATACTATTCCATTACGATCTATTATGGCAATGAGTCACTGTTAATCGTTCAGAAGATTTAAGAGATTCACTTGGATAGCCACCATGAAAAAAGCATCACAAGGATCTACGAAAGACCTGGAGATGCTTAAACATTCTACTATCTAACCCGCTCATCCCGTAACAGCCTGCGTCAGTTACGACCGCTGCTTGATTATTTCCAAGCACCCGGGTGTTCTTCGTTCACCAGATCCTGCTCCACGGCCTTTGCGTTCATCTCTACCTGATCCACGCTTTTGCAGCCCGGAATGACACAGCTCACCGCTGGATGCTTCAGACACCAGGCCAGCGCCCATTCCGCCATATTCACGCCTTCGGGCACTTCCTTCTGTCTGATCTCTTCCACAAGCTTCAGCTTGGCATTAATCTCGTCCTGGTCACGGTTCCTGCGCACTTTATCGCTGAACACCGTCCCCGGCTTGTATTTCCCGCTCAAGTATCCGCTTGCCAGTGGAACCCGTGCCAATACACCAAGATCCTGCTTCAGGCATGAAGGGAGAACTTCTTCCTCCGGTGCCTGATCCAGACGGTTATATACAACCTGAATCGCCTTGGCATTCAGCTCCGCAGCCTTGTCGGTTTGATAGATATTCCTATTGCTTCCGATCGATATCCCGAGATTGCGGATCGTTCCCGCCTGAACCTGCTTGTCCAGCATCGTCCACATCTCATCATTATTGAACACTTCATCCGAGCCGGAATGGAATTGATACAGGTCGATATAATCCGTACGCAGCGCTTTAAGAGATTCCTCCAGCTGGATTCGAATCTGCTTCGCGTCCCAGGCATTCTCCCATTGCTCATGCCACTGATGACCAAACTTGGAGGCAATAACCCAATCCTCGCGGCGGTCACGCGACAAGAAATCCCCGATGAAATTCTCAGACATATGATGAGGCCCGTAACACTCGGCTGTATCTAACAAATTAATGCCCAGTTCCTTCGCGCGGGTCAAGATTTCGTCAACTTCCCTTTGGTCGAAATCCTTCCCCCAATCACCGCCAAACTGCCATGTTCCCACACCGACTACAGATACCTTCAGATCGGTTTTGCCTAATCGTCTGTATTTCATACGCTCACCTCTTCCCGCAGATTTGTGCGCCTATATCTTATGTGATATTGCAACCGTTTGCAACAATCGAAATGAATTTGACAGCTTGATTATATACGGATGGCAGCTCGCACATTAGGGCTTTCTCTTGTTCCATTCAAAAATTTTATTTTCACACACCCCCCATATGTAGACTGTTTAATAATAAGTTGTTATGGTGAACCCTATAATAATGCATTCCGTTATCCTGTTATGGAATAAGAAAGGGGGATTTCAGCGTGAATTCTCGAACACTCGAGCAATTAATGCCGGACATTAAGGAGAGTCTGCAAGCGAAGAATTCGACAGACTTTCAGTACATCATCCATGAATTTCTGCCTTATGATCTGGCAAGAGTACATAGCCATCTAAGTAGTACGGAGCAGGCTCAGCTTCTGAAATTTCTGAATGAAGACCAGATTGCCGATATGATCCAGGAAATGGAGCATCCCAATCAAATTGAAGTGTTGACCAGGCTGGGTAAAGAAAAAACCGCCATCATCCTGGACTTGATGGATAATGACGACTTGGCCATTCTGCTGGACGAGCTGTCTCCCGAACAGAAAGACGAGCTCATTAGAGGAATGCGGGATGAAGAATCCCAATTTGTACGGAACATCATGAAATATCCGCCGGAAACGGCCGGCCGGATCATGACCAACCGCTATGTCTGGATTCCTCAGCATTACACCGTGTCGGAGGTGGTGCAGAAGCTGAAAACCTATGTTTCTATTTCGGAAACGATCAACTATCTGTACGTTATCGATCATGACAAGAAACTCATGGGCGTGGTTTCCTACCGCGGGCTCATCTTGGCCGAGCCGGATGAATATATCGTGGATATCATGCATAGCCGAGTTCTGTCCGTGCCTGTGGATGCGGATCAGGAGGAGGTCGCGCTGCTTATCCAAAAGTATGATTTGGTCGCGATTCCGGTCGTTGAACAGGACAACCGGTTGGTGGGGATCATTACCGTTGACGATATTCTCGATGTGGTCATCAGTGAAGCAGATGAGGACATCCGGAAAATGAACGCCACTGGCGGAAAATCCATTGATTTTAACACCAAGGCCACGGTAGCGGCCTACCGAAGATTGCCTTGGCTGATTCTGCTCTTATTCATCGGTCTGATCTCGGGAACAATCATTTCCCGGTTTGAAGAAACGCTGGCACAGGTTGTGGCCCTCGCCTTCTTCATGCCCATGATTGCAGGTATGACCGGAAATACCGGTACACAGTCCCTTGCGGTCATTGTCCGTGGTCTGACAACAAAGGAGATGAGCAAATCGCTGGTATACCGGTTGTTAGCAAGAGAGCTGAAGGTCGGTTTGATGATCGGTGTGACATGCGGCTTTCTGATCTCCTTAATCGCCTATTTCTGGCAGGGCAATCTCTACCTGGGGTTTGTGGTTGGAAGCTCGCTGGTTGCAACCCTCATCGTCGGAACCATGGCGGGTACCATCATTCCTCTCATTCTATTTAAATTCAAGATTGATCCGGCTGTGGCTTCCGGGCCGTTAATTACAACCATCAACGATATTCTCTCGCTTGTCATTTACTTCGGCATCGCCACCTTGTTTCTTTCTTACATTTAGCCGAGCTCGCGCTATCTGGGACGGATACATATCCTTTCAAAAAAAGACTTCCGGTTGATGAACCGGAAGTCTTTTTGGGCTCTGCCCGTGGAGGGATGTCAATCGCGGCCAATGGATGCAATCGACTGATGTTCCCAGAGACTGCAGCATGAAATGCCAACACGGTTCCCTCCATTCGATTACGTATCCATTCCAATAAGGGGATAATCTCCCCCTCAACAGCAAACTGCTCAATCTGTATCCAAGCCTGACAAGGATGCTGTCAGCAGTCCGTTAAATAGATGGCATTCACCATATTTTGTAACGTGATTGTATTTTCCCCATACTATGATTAGGCGGATTGGAACGTGTATCCTACCAAGCTCAATCTGTGAAGAAGCATGTTTGCTCGAGAACATCAATAAGCCGCCTTGATGAACCAGGGCAGCAAATTTTCTTCTTCATATTCATGCGACGAGCAGTTGAGGACATTCTCACCCTTCAGGATGATAATGACGTGTGAATTTTTTTACCCGGAACCTATCACGGAACCCTCCGTTCCATGATATAGTATTAACGCGAATGTCATGTAAATTTTTCCTTAATCATGGAGGGGTTGAATGGAATACATACGGGATTACGCCATGTACGCATCGATCTTCGGTATGTTCAGCATGAGCTGGTTTGGTTGGGCACAGGAAAATCCGCGGGCAAGCTGGCGCAAATACCTGGGCATCGCCTCGGGTGCTGCGCTCCTGGTGTGTTTGCTGGGGGTTTATTTAAGTATAACAAACTGGGATGCACCTTCTGCGCTAACGGATCAAACGAACTTCAAGAATTATCTCATCTCCGTTTATGTTGAATTTTTCCTGGCAGGGCTTGGAGCTTTTGTCCTCATCCGAAAAAAACGCAAAGATTATGTAGCGCCATGGATCGCCTTCATTGTCGGCATTCATTTCATCGGGCTTTCCCGTGTATTTGACGATCCAAGTCTTTACGTTCTGGCAGCTCTACTGGTGGCCGTTTCGATTATTTCCCTGTTTGTGTCCCCTAAACTGCGGGTAGCAAACAGCGCAATCACAGGGATAGGTTCCGGGGTGGTATTATTCGCTTTTGCTGTACTGGGTCTGGTCCGATTCTTTCTGACGTGAATCGTCTGCATGTCCCCTTGAGGGGCTTGCAGACAGCACGTCTTTTTCTTCAGTGGAACCCTATCGGCCGATCGGCTGCACTACACCATCCTTCCGTTCATCACCACCGGTTCCCCAGTTCTCGCTTCACTTCCTCCACAATCGTCTGAACCCCTGCCTCAATCTGCGCCTGGCTCACTCTGGAAATACTGATGCGTATGAATTTGTCGCGCTCCAGATACTGGGACAGATAGAACGGCTTGCCTGATACCACTAAGATGCTCCGCTCCTCCAGCCGCTTGATCAAACGCTCCAAATTTACGTTATGCGGCAGCTTGAATATTTTATATATTCCACCGTTGCCGGGTACGACTTCAATAAGTCCAGTTCCTCCATATAACTGCACAGCGGAATCCAAAGCCACCATTCGGGTCTCATACTGCCTGTAGATTTTCTGTTTATGCCGTTCATACATGCCGTTGCTGATATAAATTTCGAGCGCAGCTTGGGACAGCAGTGAAGCATCCCCGTATTTTTTATAGGCGTAAAATTCCTCCAGCAGGCTTTCCGGCAGAACAACTGCCCCGAGACGCAAACCTGGAAAGATAATCTTCGAAAAGCTTTTCAAATAGATGATGTGTGAAGTTTGGTTATAAGCATAAACCGGATCGAATCCTCGCTCATCCCCCAGATCGGCCATGTAATCATCTTCCACCACAAATACATCATATTGACTCGCCAATGCGGCGATCGCTTTCCGCTCCTCGACTCGAAGCGAGGTTCCAAGCGGGTTGTGGTATCTTGGCATCGTATAAAAAAACTTAATATGTCCGGTCTTGAACTTCTCCTCCAACAACCCGATATCGATCCCCGCTGTAGAACGAGGAATGCCCACAACCGGAACATTCTCCGACTCCAGAAAATGCAAAAAGTTATTGTAGCTGGGCTGCTCCACCAGAATCACCGATTTTCCGTTAGGAAACGGCATCTTCGCCAGTATTTCCATCGCCTGCTGGGCACCGGACGTCACCATAATCCGCTCTGGGCGGGTAAACACCTGGCTGTCTGCAAAATGGGAAACCAGCGTATGGCGGAGTTTATCCATTCCTTTCCCGTCACCATACGTGAAGAGATGGTATTTGTAGGTATCGATGGCCTTGTTCAAACAGTGCTGAAAGTCCAGATAAGGGAACACGTTCACGTCGGGAGAAGCCGAGGCAAAATCAATCAGGCTTTCGTCCCTGTTATCGGGATCGCTCTCCTTCTGAACTACATAATAGCCGCTTTGCGAAACCGAATATATGGCATGCCGCTCCTCCAGCTCAGCATAGGCGCGAATGACCGTGCTGATGCTGCATCCGTATTGTTGTGCAGCGCTTCGGACGGAGGGCAGCTTCTGACCGGGACGGTATCGTCCTTCCTGAATCTTCGATTCCATATCAACCAGAATGGACATGTATTTTTTCATCCGCTGCGCCCCCTCTTATGCTTAGATTATAACCCACCACCCTGACGGTACCCAGGGCTTGGTTAAGTTTTGAGTTGAATGATCGCCGTATCCGTTTACTCCCTCTCCCATCATTTCAGCGTTATTTCATGTTAAAAAAACACAACAAAAGACTAAAAGGAGCAAAGATCTAAAATTTTTAGGTATAATACCTAATTTTATTAGGTTTAATGCGAGATGGACGTTTGATAGAATGAAAAATATAACGCTTACAAACGCAATAAACCAAGGAGGATATATCATGAGCAAACCGGCACAACCTAATGAACCCATCGTAACCCACATCTACACCGCAGACCCTTCTGCCCACGTATTTGAGGGTAAGATTTATATTTATCCATCCCATGACCTTGATCATGAGAACACGTCCAATGATAATGGCGATCAGTACGATATGGAAGACTACCACGTTTTATCGATGGAAGATGTGAACGCTCCGTGCGTTGACCATGGTCAAGCCCTGCATGTAAAGGATGTTCCGTGGGCCAAGAAACAGATGTGGGCACCGGATGCTGCTTATAAAAACGACACCTATTACTTGTACTTCCCTGCCCGAGATCATAACGACATATTCCGTCTTGGCGTAGCTACCAGTTCGTCCCCTTCCGGACCTTTCACGCCGGAGCCCGACTACATTCCTGGCAGTTACAGCATTGACCCTGCCGTATTCGTGGATGACGATAACCGGGCGTACATTTATTTCGGCGGCCTCTGGGGTGGACAGCTGGAGCAATGGCAGACCGGCTCCCACATTCCGGATGGGGAGGGACCTGCCGCAGATGCACCTGCCATCGGACCGCGGGTTGCCGAACTGAGTGACGACATGCTCACGTTCAAGGATACACCGCAAGAAATATCCATCATTGATGAGAGTGGCAGTCCGATAACTGCCGGAGATGAAGAGAGAAGATATTTTGAAGGTCCGTGGGTTCATAAATACAACGGCACCTACTACCTCTCTTACTCCACCGGTTCGACACACCAAATCGTGTATGGCACCAGCCAGAGCCCGACAGGTCCATTTGAATTCAAGGGGACGATTCTCACGCCGGTTATCGGCTGGACAACCCACCACTCCATCGTGCAGTTCCAGGATAAATGGTATCTCTTCTATCATGACAGCTCCCTCTCTGGAGGAGCGGATAACAAACGCAGCGTGAAATTCACCGAGTTGAAATACAATGCGGATGGCACCATTCAGACGATTGACCCTTACAGTAAATAAAGTAATCAGACCAGCTGGGTTCCATGGCATATGGAGCTCAGCTTTTTCATGTTTATCCATGCATTTCTACCGCTGTTTAGTGATACCATTATAGTCGGTATTATTTGTTCGAGATTTTGAGGTAGCGGAGCTAGAAATATCATAAGAAAGAAGGAATGCGTGAATGGCAAAACAGCTTGTCCAACGATACATGATCCTGATTGCAGGTCTTTTATTGATGGGGGTCGGCACTGCTCTCGTAACCAAAGCCAATATCGGTACATCCCCTATCGCTAGTGTTCCCTATGTGCTTAGTTTAAAGTTCCCCATCTCCATGGGAGTGATGACTATAGGAATCTGTGTGCTATTTGTGGTGCTTCAGGCCCTTCTGCTCGGCAAGCAGTTTCCCAAGATTCAATATCTTCAAGTGTTGGTCGGGGTGCTGTTCGGCCTTTTTCTTGATTTGGGAGCGTATATGGTAAGTTCGATTAACTTTACGATGTATTTCATGAACATGCTGGCTTTGCTGACTGGCTGCATCATCCTGGCGGTGGGCATCTATCTTCAAATTATCGCCAATGCCATTCTGAACCCGGGTGAAGGCATCGTGAAGGTCATTTCCGAGAAGCTTGGTGCCGAATTCGGCAATATCAAAATCCTATTTGACTGGACACTGGTATCCATCGGGATTGTCATATCACTGTTTGCGTTCGGTTCGATTGAAGGCGTACGCGAGGGTACGGTCATTTCGGCTTTTCTGGTCGGTTATTTCATCAAGCTGCTGCGCGGGATCGCATTTCGTTTGAGCAGCAAAAGAACTGCCAAAGCAGTCATTGAGCAAGGCCAATAATTCTGGGGCACGTCCAATCGGGTTATGGTCATAACTTATAAGAGTATATGGTTAATTGGCTTCATTTTGATTATAATGGGCTGGAAGAGACGAAGAACGTCCTGATTCACTCCTTTTCCTGGAGTATGTCAGGGCGTTCTTTTTTATTTTGATAGGCTGCGCGGCCATTTCCGCGATTTGCATCCGCAGTTCGAGGTGCTGGACTGGCGGGGAGTATCTTATTTCTGCAACTTCGCCTTCATCACGTCACACTTGAAACTCATCATAGAGATTAAAGGGCTGGATACTTATGCAAGCGGCATGGACAGGCAAACCTTTTGCAACGAGTTAAATCGGGAAACGTTTTTATCAGCTATGGGTTATCAGGTTATTTCTTTTGCTTACGATGATGTGGCTAACCGTCCCGAGATCTGGTTATCATGCCGCTACTTCCTCTGTGGGTGTGTCCACGGTTACGGAGCGTGAAATTATCCGTTTTGGGTGCATGCTTGCCCGTCCGCTTCGCCCGATTGATGTCAAGACACATCTGCGCTTAAACCATCGAACGGCTCTAACGCTTTCTTCATTCCCTCTGCGATAAGGGGTTGCTTTTGCCCGTCACCGGATCGCAAGGCAAACATGTAGTGAAATACGAGCTGCATCCTCATGCGGCACAGTGTCTATAACTGAAGGCTTGATCTTCACATCTTCTGTGGCGATCGGCAGCATGCTAACTGCTGATCGCCCGGGTTTTATGGATGAAATGTTCCTCCGCTATCTGCTCGTAGATAAATACAGCCAAAGCCTTTCGCGTTAATTGATAGTCCAGTGTTACCACGCAAGAGCCATACCGGGTGATAGCGAACCGACACCGACACCGACACCGACACCGACACGACAGCTGCGGTATGACCTTCTTATAATCTGAAAAAGTCTGCTGTCAACCCGCATCAGTACGGGTCTCAGCAGACTTCTTAAGTTGCTTCCTTATTGGAAAACCTTCTCAAATACAGGGAAACTTGCAACCCTGCCAGGGAAGTTCACTTCACCTCGCAGATCATAACCCAAACCTTGATACAACTTGAGCGCTGACGCATTCTTGGAGTAAGTATCCAGCCGGAGGCTGCTATAACCTCCGCGTATGCCGTATTCTTCGGAGAAGGCAACAAGCTTGCGTGCAATGCCCTTCCCCTGCGCTTTCGGATCGACGGCAAAGCGGTGCATCATTAAATGCGGACCCTCTGCCTGCTTCCAGTTAATCGTCTGATACTGCTCGTCCTGTGTTTCATCAAGGACAACAATCCCTAAGATACGGCCTTCACCCTCAGCTACAAACAGCGTTCCGTTCCGCAAATCCTTCCCGATCACATCCCGGTTCGGATAGAACTCATCCCATTGATCGCTGCCTCCAGCCTGCATCACCTGAACGCAGCGGGCAATCAAACCCATGATTTCTTGAATATCCTCACTGCGTCCTGTCCGAATTTCAATATTCATCGCTGCACCTACTATTGTTTTTAGATCAGTTTACTATGATTGGACGGCTGCAACAACACCGGTAGCTGAAACTAGCCTTCGCTTGGAGCACTGTAGTTGAAACTCACCTCACTTAGAGCACCATAGTTGAAACTCTTCTTGCTTAGAGCACCCTAGCTAAAACCTTTCTCGCTCGGAAGACCGATACTGAAACTTTCCTTGCTTGAGCTCCGTAGCTGAAACTCAACTCGGTTGGTATCCGCAGCTAAAACTCTTCTTGCTTAGAGCAACGTTACTGAAACTCAACTCGCAATGGAACACCAATTCCATCAACTCTGCCGTCTGCTTCATCACTCTTTATGGATAACTTAAACTGAACCTCCTTTGGTAATCCGCACTTAAGGCACATGCAATTTATCTTGAGATTTGCGTTTGGCTTCATTGTGACGCCAAGTGTTTTTGATGCTCATGTGTATGACACGTACAGTTTGTCTTCGGAATAGTAGATTTCTCATAAAAATTAACCTCTCGCCCGTTCATCGTCCACAGTAAAGGAAAGGCATCATGCACTAACGTAAACCAAGTACCTATAAGATCGCAAAAACATGCTTGCTGATATCTAACTTTCAAGATACACTTGTCTAGTAGATAAATTCGGTCGTGAAGTACACGCCGCTTCGATACGTTGTATCGGGGCGGCTTTTTGCATTTACCTTTTAACAGAGGAGAGAATCCGCGTGTCAAGATTTGTTCAAAAATATGAAGAGTGGATGCAGCTCAATATTGAGCAGGAGGAAAACCCCAGGCGGCGCGAATTGCTTGAGAAGGGACTAGGTCACGGCACCGTCGAATTTTTACGCACCATTTGGTTCCCAACGATACAGCATTTTGACCACCTGTATCCCGAGTGGGAAGTACGCGATTTCAACAATGGATTTCGTTACGTGGATTTGGCTTATATGCCTGGCGGTGTCAAAGGAGGAATTGAGATTCAAGGCTACGGCCCTCACGCCAGAGATCTTGATGTAAGACGATTCAAGGATTTATGCTGGCGGCATTGCTTATTAGCGCTGGATGATTGGATATTCCTCCCCATCCCTTACCTATCGATTCAAGATGAGCCTCGACGATGCCAGCAGCTTGTTCTATCCTTCATCGGCAAATTCACTTCTCTTGATACTCCGCATGCATTAACTTCTTTTGAAGCCGAGACGGTACGTTTTGCCAGGCGGCTGCTGAGACCATTCACGCCTTTAGAGTTGGCGGATCATCTGCGCATTACAGACAGGCATGCCCGTCGAATTCTGCATAAACTCGTGGATTTGGAGATCATGTACGTGTCTAGCGGTAATATGAGGTACCGTAGGTATCGTTTACGGACCGAGTAGGCGTTACTTACGGAGTCAGTAGACTTTATTAGGGGAACATTGCATTTCGAGATGGATAACGGACCGAGTAGGCGTTATTCGAGGTAAATTTGCAATTTACAATGGGTAACGGACTCAGGCGTCGTTATTCAAGGAAAAGGACAGCTCCAATGCCCTCAATAGTCAATATAGCGCTTCTGCTGTCCGTTACATTAGAATTGCGGCCTTTTCAGCAGGAATAACGGCTGTGATGTCCGTTAGATCTGGTTTGGTTTAGAACTCTCTTTTAGACTCAGCGGAGCTTCTGCAATGTTGACGGAGCTTCTGCAATATACGGAAAGACATGCCAGTCAAACCCTCGTAAACTCGTGGATTTGGAGATCATATCTGTGTCCAGCGGTAATATGAGATATCGTAGGTATTGCTTACGGACCGAGTAGGCGTTACTTACGGAGTCAGTAGATTGTATTAGGGGGAACATTGAATTTCGAGATGGATAACGGACCGAGTAGGCGTTATTCGAGGCAAATTTGCAATTTACAATGGGTAACGGACTCAGGCGTCGTTATTCAAGGAAAAGGACAGCTCCAATGCCCTCAATAGTCAATATAGCGCTTCTGCTGTCCGTTACATTAGAATTGCGGCCTTTTCAGCAGGAATAACGGCTGTGATGTCCGTTAGATCTGGTTTGGTTTAGAACTCTCTTTTAGACTCAGCGGAGCTTCTGCAATGTTGACGGTGCTTCTGCAATGTTGACGGAGCTTCTGCAATATACGGAAAGACATGCCAGTCAAACCCTCGTAAACTCGTGGATTTGGAGATCATATCTGTGTCCAGCGGTAATATGAGATATCGTAGGTATCGCTTACGGACCGAGTAGGCGTTACTTACGGAGTCAGTAGATTTATTAGGGGGAAAAATCGAATTTCGAGATGGATAACGGACCGAGTAAGCGTTATTCGAGGCAAATTTGCAATTTACAATGGGTAACGGACTCAGGCGTCGTTATTCAAGGAAAAGGGTTGCTCCAATGCCCTCAATAGTCAATATAGCGCTTCTGCTATCCGTTACATTAGAATTGCGGCCTTTTCAGCAGGAATAACGGCTGTGATGTCCGTTAGATCTGGTTTGGTTTAGAACTCTCTTTTAGACTCAGCGGAGCTTCTGCAATGTTGACGGAGCTTCTGCAGTGTTGACGGAGCTTCTGCAATATACGGAAAGACATGCCAGTCAAACCCTCGTAAACTCGTGGATTTGGAGATCATGTAGGTACCCGTCGGAAGCTAGAGATATCGTAGGTATCGCTTACGGACCGAGTAGGCGTTACTTACGGAGTCAGTAGATTTTATTAGGGGAACATTGCATTTCGAGATGGATAACGGACCGAGTAAGCGTTATTCGAGGCAAATTTGCAATTTGCAATGGGTAACGGACTCAGGCGTCGTTATTCAAGGAAAAGGACAGCTCCAATGCCCTCAATAGTCAATATAGCGCTTCTGCTGTCCGTTACATTAGAATTGCGGCCTTTTCAGCAGGAATAACGGCTGTGATGTCCGTTAGATCTGGTTTGGTTTAGAACTCTCTTTTAGACTCAGCGGAGCTTCTGCAATGTTGACGGTGCTTCTGCAATATACGGAAAGACATGCCAGTCAAACCCTCGTAAACTCGTGGATTTGGAGATCATGTCTGTACCCGTCTGAAGCTAGAGATATCGTAGGTATCGCTTACGGACCGAGTAGGCGTTACTTACGGAGTCAGTAGATTTTATTAGGGGGAAAAATCGAATTTCGAGATGGATAACGGACCGAGTAGGCGTTATTCGAGGCAAATTTGCAATTTACAATGGGTAACGGACTCAGGCGTCGTTATTCAAGGAAAAGGGTTGCTCCAATGCCCTCAATAGTCAATATAGCGCTTATGGTGTCCGTTACATTTGAATTACAGCCTTTTTAACAGGAATAACGGCTGTGCTGTCCGTTAGATCTGGTTTGGTCTCGTTCAGAACACCCCACGGTGCCTTGTTGATCTCGTTCTGAGCATTCCATGGTACCTCACTTCTTCTCAGAACACCCCATGTTACCTTGGCTATGTCGATATGCGTAACGCCAGCACGAGACGCGCTAAGCCCTCACTCCAGCGCATGCGCAAAACCTGATCGCCACGTTGGATAGAGCGGCTCCCAGCCGTACTCCTTCCGAGCTTTGGCATTCGAAGCACCGCGTTCGCCACGGTGGCTCCCCGCTTGATATTCAGGAGTAGGTGCTTGCAGCGCATCCGCATACACCGGCAGCCACAACGTTCCAGCCGCAGGCTCGTCATCAACAATGTTTACCGGACCTATCGGCCAATCCAGTGCCAGCAGGGCAGCATTCGCCGCATCCTCAACATGAAGAAATGACGTAACCCCGTCCGTTGACGGGAGCGCTCGATGCACTACCTTTTCCGCCACACTCCCCTTGGCATCGTACCATGTGTTAGGGCCATACAGCATGCCATACCGTAGAATGACGTGATTTGGCAGTTGTGCGACAGCATGTTCCAACGAAACGATGCCGTCGATCGTAGTCTTGCGCGGCGCAGGTGCATGAATGTCCAGGGATACCTCTTCGGTGGCGGGGTAATCCCCGGGCTCATAGGCCCACGAAATGCTTTGAGCAATCATTCGCTTAACGCCTGCAGCCTGAGCAGCTTCCACCAAATGGCGTGTTCCCTCCATGCGAATCCTCGCATTATCCTCGAGGTTCCATTCGCTTAATGAAGTGAGCTGATGAATGACCACATCCGGGCGTATGTCCTCGATTACAGCTATCATCCCTTCCCGATCAAAGGCATCTGCGACAACGCCCCTGGCTCCCCAGGATTCAATGAACTTCTTACGCTGAGGGTTGTGTGTCATTCCTACAACCTCGTGACCTGCCTGAACGAGCTTGGGAAGCAGTAATTGCCCAATGACTCCTGTGGAGCCGGCTACAAATATGTTCAACTTAACGACCTCCAATCGAATACAAATAGGAATGAACCCAACGTTGTCAGACCGAACTTCAGTGTAGGGGTAGTTTCCATCTTAGCATGATAGGGATAGACCTATTAAGTGCCACTTTCCATGGAACGGACTATACCAATACCAATTCTTTCGATGAAGACGGTTCCCTCAACAATCGAATAGACCGCTTGCGGTATCGCTTTTCACATGAAAAAACACGCCTATTCGGCGTGCTTCAAATATGTAGCATGTAAAATTATTCTGTAAAATCCCTTACAATCATTCTATGCGTTTAAATCCGTTATCGCCGGCACATTAATTTCTTTGACACATGCCGCCTTCGATAAACCGACTACGCACCGGACAAGCGAGACGATATCTTGAACCGGGATTCGGGTGCCCCCGTATTCGGATATGGCCTTCTCCGCCCCATCTTCATAGGGGATCTCGGCTGCAAGCTCGCCCGGATTAATGCACGTAACCGCTATGCCGTCTTTGCGGACATGCTCCCGCAGAGCATGGGTAATGCCGCGCAAACTGAATTTGGACGCCACAAAAGAGACTTGGGCATTGTTCGTATGATCCAAGCCGGCAGTGGAGCCAATCATAATGATTTTGCCTGCTTCGGATTTGCGCAGATTCGGCAGCAGCGCTTGCATGCAGGTTATCGTAGAGGTGATGTTCACATGTATGATGTTAGCAATCTCCGCAGGGTCATCCTCATCAAAATTATAGTGATCCTCGAAACCTTCTTTTTCCCATATCCCAACGTTATATATCAACACATCCAGTTTCTCATGCTGTAAGGAATTTGCCACTTCTTGAACGGCCTTCGGCTGTGAGAGATCGGCTTGGACCCATTTTCGCTGGACCCCATCCTCCATATCCAAACTGCCCGGTCTGCTTCGGGATACCACCCAAACCCGATCTCCCGCTTGGGGAAGGCCTTTGACAAAGGCGTCTCCCAGCCCTTTGCTTGCGCCAAATATAATATAATTCTTCATTCTTAGGTCTCCTTGATAAAATAATGAATTCGGCTGCTCTTGTACCTACCTCATTTCATTATACATGGACTTGTCGCTCAGATCGAAATGGGCGGTCTGCAGCATGTTCCACTTAACCAAAAAACGCACCACTTCATGTGGTGACGTTTTCCGGGTTTAACTTGCCGAGCTACCGCTATAGCCGCGGTCCGGCTAGCTTGATGGCGTCTGGTATGTCACGAAATTTCTCGAAATTTTGAGCAAATAACCTCCCAAGCTCTCTCGCTCCACGGTCATACGCGTCCTTATCTGTCCATACGTTCCTCGGGTCTAGCAGCTCATCCGGGACTCCGGAAATAGCGGCTGGAATCCATACGCCAAACACTGGCTGGGGAATGAACGAGGTGTTCTCGATACTTCCATTTATAATAGCTGTAATCATAGCTCTTGTGTATGACAGGTTCATCCGTTGGCCGATCCCGTACGGACCGCCGCTCCACCCTGTGTTGACGAGATAGACGCGGGTATCGTGCTTCGTGATGTTGTTCCCGAGCATTTCTGCATACACATTCGGCTGAAGGGGGAGGAACGGGGCGCCAAAGCATGCCGAGAACGTGGCTTCAGGCTCCGTGACGCCGCGCTCCGTACCTGCCAGCTTGGAGGTGTATCCCGACAAGAAATGATACATGGCCTGCTCCTTCGTAAGCTTCGATACGGGAGGAAGCACACCGGAGGCATCTGCGGTTAAAAAGATAATGACCTTGGGATGACCGGCCACTCCCGGTATCACCGCCCCTTGGATATAATCAATCGGATACGCCGCCCGCGTATTCTCCGTCAATGCCTTATCGTTGTAATCGGCTTCGCCTGATACAGCATCAATGGACACGTTCTCCAGAACAGAGCCGAATCGAATCGCATTCCAGATCTGGGGCTCATTCGTCTGCGTCAGCCCAATGCATTTGGCATAACATCCGCCTTCAAAATTAAATACGCCTTTGTCGGACCAGCCATGCTCGTCATCTCCGATCAATCTGCGGTTCGGATCAGCGGACAACGTCGTTTTGCCTGTCCCCGATAACCCGAAGAACAAAGCCGTGTCTCCCGCCTCCCCGATATTGGCCGAGCAGTGCATCGGCATGACGCCGCGGAATGGCAGCAGATAGTTCAGCACACTGAAGATGGATTTCTTCATCTCACCTGCATAGTGGGTTCCCCCGATGAGCACCGTCCTTCTTGCGAAGGATATCGCAATGAAGGTCTCGGAATTCGTACCATCCGTAAAGGGATCCGCTTTCAAACCAGGCATCGCCAAAACAGTAAATTCGGGTTCGTGGGACTGTAATTCTGCCGCCGAGGGCCGTATGAATAATTGGCGGACAAACAGGCTCTGCCATGCGTGCTCGTTAACGATTCGAATCGGCAATCGATAATCGGGGTCTGCCCCGGCATATCCGTCAAAAACGAATAACCTGCGATACTCCATGTAATTCATCATCTTCTCATATAGCGAATCGAATTGTTCCGGAGTCAGTGCCTGGTTGACTCCGCCCCAAGCAATATGGTCTTCCGTTTCGCTTTCTCTAACAATAAATTTATCCTTCGGTGAACGTCCAGTATACTTTCCAGTCAAAACTTGCAGAGCGCCTGCGGAGCTAAGCTTCCCCTCTCCTTGAGAAAGAGCTGCCTCCACAAGTTTGACAACCGGCAGGTTTCTTCGAGATGTCTCCACATGCAGGCTGGCCATCCGTGTGTTCATTTTACGATTTGCGTTCACCGTAATTCCTCCCATTTCAGCCTCTTCATATCGTTATTCTTCGTCCATGACAACTCCCGGTACATCCAAACGGCTGTGCAGCTCCCGGCACTCCGGCTGATCGCATACACCATAGAAGGTGGCAATCCGATCCGTATCCACTGTATCGACTTGAGCGTTGCAATGTCTGCATAAGATGACACCCATATTCATTTGTTTAACGGAATCGTTCATGCTTCACTCATCCTCTCTTGTACCAGATGGGTTAAGTCTATAACTCTGCTTGCATATCCCCACTCATTGTCATACCAAGCCATTAATTTAATAAATCCATCAGATGCGCTTACCGTTAAGCCATCTATGACCGCTGACTTGTCGTTTCCTATAAAATCGGCAGATACAAGCGGTTCCACCGTGTAATCCACATATGCCGAAAAAGCACCTCTTGCCGCTTCACGCAGCACGCCCTGTACATCCTCCGTTGTCATCTCTTTTGAGACCCGCAGGGTCAGATCAATGAGGGATACGTCCTGCGTTGGAACTCGGATGGAGGTTCCCTCAACGCAGCCGGACAGATGGGGAAGCACATCGATCAGCGATTTGCCAACACCTGTCGAAGTCGGAACAATGGATTGCGTACAGCCCCTGGCCCTTCGCAAATCCTTGTGGGGATTATCGAGATGCCTCTGGTCCGAGGTGAAGGAATGAATGGTGGTCATCCATCCCCGCTCCACACCGTACGCCTGATCCAAAATAAACAATACGGGAGACAAGCAGTTCGTTGTACAGGATGCCGCCGACAGCAGAGTGTGCTTCCGGGGATGATACTGATGGTCGTTGACCCCCATGACAACCGTCAGATCCATTCGGTCTCCCGGTGCGGAGATGATCACCGTTGATGCGCCTCCCGCCTTATGCTGCTCTGCACTCTCACGGTTGTTGAACTTTCCAGTCGCATCAATGACGATCTCCACGCCAAGGGCTTGCCATGGTATGCGCGATGGATCAGGCTCATATATCACCTGTATGGAATGCCCATTAATGATAAGGGCATCGTCCTTTCCCCATATCGCAGCATCCCACGTCCCATGAATCGAATCGTATTTCAACAAATGGGCGATGGTCTCAATGGGATGCATGCTGTTAATCGCCTTCAGTTGAGTTGAATGCTCAGCCATCAGCCTCCTGATCAATAACCGGCCGATTCTCCCCATTCCGCTTATACCGATTCCCGGATTCATTTCATCCCTCCAATTATGTGCTTTATATATCCTTCTTACGCAATTAATGTACAATATAAATAAATAATGCGCAATATATAATAGCATATTTGTTGTAAAATTATTATTTATGACGTCATATTAAAATAATACAAAAGCCACCCTCTGTATTCACAGAGAGGCGGTTACTGCCTGGTGCCGCCAAATCGCCCCATAGTACACCGTTTGTCCTCAATGAGCACACACAAGATCCGAGCAATCCGCTTTCGTTATACGATTCCATCACCTAACCGGACTTAAGTTAATTTTTTTAATTACATCCGTGATTGTTGGTACAGAAATTGCTTGTTTAATCTTCATAAGTTCAAGTCAAGGTTATCACCAAACTTGCGGAGGGATCATGATCATGATGATAAGAATCGAACAAGACGAATTAGGGGCTGTAGAGGTACCTGCCTATGCTTACTATGGGATTCAAACACTGCGAGCCGCCGAAGTTTATCCGACTGCCGGAACGCCCGTTCACCGAGCGTTTATCGCAGCCATGGCTAATGTTAAAATCGCGGCTGCAAAAGCAAATCTGGAAATCGGTGCGCTGCCTCAACGAATCGGCAACCTCATTGTACAGGCAGCAGAGGAGATATTGAGGGGTAAACATTCGAAGCACTTCATCGCCGATTATTCGCAAAGCGCATCCGGGGATATTCTGAACACCAATATGAATGAAATACTGGCCAACCGCGCCCTGGAATTCCTGCTTGAAGATAAAGGAAACTATAGTGTTGTCAATCCTGAGCTGCACGCGAATTTAGGTCAGACGTCAAACGGGGTCATGTCGGCTTCTCTTCAGATCGCAGCTTATCGGCTCACACAGGATTTAATCAAGTCCTTGCAGGATTTGATAACCGAATTATTGTATAAAAAGGAACCCCTCGACCAGCTCCAAACGCCAGAAATTTCTATGTATCATTCCGGTGCTCCGCTATGGCTCAGCCGCCAATTCGAGGATTATGGCCAGTGCATTCAAAGCGATATGACACGACTGGACAAAGCCGTCTCGCAGATGAATACCATCTGCTTGAATTCGGCAGCCATGGGCAGACAGCCTGATCATCATTCCGGATTTAACGAGAGAGCCACCTCCCATTTACAGGAGCTAACCCAAATCGAGCTGTTTGCTTCCAAGAGCGGAGAACCATCTTATCATGTTGTTGTTGAGCTCTCTTCCGCACTAAAAGGCCTGGCTGTTAACCTGTCCAAGTTATGCAGCGACATTCGCCTCGGTGCTTCGTTGGAGCAGATCGATATCCATCCGGCCAACGGCATCGTACACGAAAAGGCCGTATCCCTAAGCCAATCTGCCTTTCAGGTCATGGGACTCGACCACAGCATCAGCCTCGCAGCCGAAATCGGCATGCCGGATCGAAACGCTATCCCGCCCATTATCATCTACAATGTGATGGAGTCCTTGAGCTTGCTTATCAACGGAATCCAATCCTTCACGCTGGGTGCCAGGGGAAGCTCGAATTCTTCCAGCCCAGTCTTCCGCTAAATATCCCCTGATAGGGGTAACTACAGCGGCAATTGAAATGAAATAGCGGCGCAGGAATACTCCCTGCGCCGCTTTTTTTAAAAGATGAATCATAGCGCAGTGTTCAACAGAGACTAGAACCACGGAAGAAAATCGTGCTCCATTGCCCAGCATCCCTTTCGGGAGCCCCTTCAGTTCTGTTCCAAAGGCTCGGGGCCAACATGCTAAACACCCTTTATCATCTCCGCCTCCGATAGGTTGAGGACAAGATTTTCAATTCTTCACGGTACTTGGTCACCGTTCTGCGCGATAACTGTATTCCTTCTGCAAATAATAGCTCAACGATGGTCTGATCGGAGTGCGGCTTACTCTTGTTCTCGGCATCGACAAGTTCCCTGATCCTCAGCTTTACACTGCGCGAGGATGCCCCGCTTCCGTCCGCTGTGGCTATGCTTGGTGCGAAAAAAAATTTCAAAGGAAACACACCTTGCGGAGTAAGCACGAACTTGTCGTGAATTGCCCGGCTGACTGTGGATTCATGCATATCCAACATGCTGGAGATGGTAAGCAAATTCATCGGCCGAAGACCTCTCACACCTCTCGCCAGAAATTCCTGTTGTTCCTCCATCATCGCCGTTACTACCCTCATCAGGGTCAGCTTCCGCATCTCGATACAGCGTTCAATCCAACGCGCCGAATTAAAGCAATGATTTAAATAGGAGTCCGCTTCGGCCGTTTGCCTGATTTTGATCCACTCCCGGTATTCCTTATTCACGAAAAGCCTGGGGTGGGCATACGGGTGCATTGCAACCGTCCAACCATCCCCTACACAGCGGACTACAGCATCAGGAACAATATAATGTCGTTCTGGAATGCTCATCGATAACCCCGGACGCGGATTCAGGCTGCGGATATACTGTGATGCCCTGCTCACCTGCTCCTTGCTGATTCGTAAAGAAAAGCCGATCTGATCGAAACTTCCATCGGCCAGCTGCGGTAAATACCCATCCACGATTTCTTCCGCATACGGAACAGGTTCCGGGTCCCGCGCGATTTGCAGCAGCAGGCATTCCTGCAAACTCCTGGAGCCTATTCCTGCTGGCTCCAGAGATTGCAGCTGATGAAGCGCTGCCTCCAGAAGATCATCAGAAACCTTCAACACTCCTCCGAGGTCTGACAACTCCGCATCCAGATACCCGTCATCATTAAGATTCCCCGCCAAAAAGGCAGCAACCCGGTACACATCGGTTGGAAGGGAGAGGAGACGGAGCTGATTCTGCAGCCTTGTCTCCATGGATTCTTGCGCCGACTTCACATTCCACAACGGATCTTGATCATACGCAATGCTGCCGCTGCTTGCTCCGCGTTTCTTGCGATATAGATACCCATCACGTCCAGCTTCAATCTCAAGGACCGGGTTCTCCATCGCCTGTTCCTGCAAATATTGCAAAAGCTCATAACCTGACAATGACAAAATATGAATCGACTGCTTCAATTCAGGTGTTACAGTCAGAGTCGTACGTTGATCCTGCACCAATGAATAGTTTAACAACTCATCTCCCCCTTCCTCCAGGGTCAGCTCAAACTGCATCCTACGATCTTTTTCCTCTACTATACTTAATTTGGTTTGCAATGAACATTGAATATTGAAAGTTGAATGTTACAGAAAGTCTCATTAAAACCGGTCGGAAACCAGCTTGCCTTGAGTAAACAGCAGCAGATAATCCCGGCCCCCTGCCTTGGAATCCGTACCCGACATATTGAATCCGCCGAACGGATGAGTTCCAACCAAAGCCCCTGTGCACTTGCGGTTGAAATATAAATTCCCGACGTGGTACTCACGTCTGGCTTTCTCCAGGTTAGCGCCATTGCGCGAGATAACAGCCCCTGTTAAACCATAATCGGTTCCGTTTGCAATTTGTATGGCTTCGTCAAACGACGCCGCTTTTGTGAACGCTACGACTGGTCCAAAGATCTCTTCCTGTGAAATTCGGGCATCCGCAGCCACATCTGCGAAGATGGTAGGCTCGATAAAATAGCCGTTCGAGTCACCCGTACTGCCGCCGAGCACCAAACGCCCTTCCTCCTTGCCAATTTCAATATATTCCAGGATTTTATTATATGCTTTCTCATCTATAACCGGCCCCAGATTGGCATCTGCATGTGCCGGGTTTGTCATCTTCAACTGACTCGCACGCTCCACTACCCGTTCCAGTACCGTGTCGTATACGTCTTCATGGATGATGGCGCGTGAACAAGCAGAGCACTTTTGCCCGGAGAACCCGAATGCGGACATTGTTATCATATCCGCTGCCAGATCCAGATCAGCTTCGGAATCCACAACGATGGCATCTTTGCCGCCCATCTCGGCCACGACCCGCTTGATCCACTTTTGTCCCGGATTAGCCTTGGCAGCTCGTTCATTAATTCGGAGACCGACATCCCGGGAACCAGTAAAGCTGATGAATCTTGTAAGCGGATGGTCGACCAGGTAGTCCCCTACTTCACCGCCGGGACCCGGGAGGTAATTGACAACACCGGGTGGAAGACCCACCTCTTCCAGCAAGGCCATAAATTTCGCTGCAATCACCGGCGTAGTGCTTGCCGGCTTTAGGACAACGGTATTGCCGGTAACGAGAGCTGCTGTAGTCATACCCGCCATAATGGCCAGCGGAAAATTCCAAGGCGGAATGACGACACCAACTCCAAGCGGGATATAATACAGCTCATTCTCTTCCTCGGCACTTGCCGTTAACGGCTGAGGCAGACTAAGCCGCTGCATCTCCCGTGCATAAAATTCCAGGAAATCAATGGCTTCCGCCGTTTCCACATCAGCCTCTACTCTGGTCTTTCCGGCCTCGAAGGTCATGATGGCCGAGAATTCATGCTTGCGCCGACGCAGAATGGCCGCTGCCCGGTACAGATACCTTGCGCGTTCATTCGGATCGGTGCGCTTCCATGTCTCGAATGTCGCTGCCGCGACTTGGATCGCTTGCTCTGCAAGCTGGGCATCCGCTTGCGAGACAATGCCAATCACCTGCGAATGATTGGCCGGATTTATGGAAAGGGCTGTACGGTCCGTTGTAATTCTCTCGCCGCCAATGATGAGCGGGTACTCTTTGCCTAGTTCAGCCTCTGCTTTTTTTAGTGCCTGCTCATATAATTCGTGGTTTCTTTCTTCCTTAAAATTCACAAATGCCTCATTCTTAAACTCGGTTCTCATATCGAACAACCATCCTCTCACCATTTGTTTTAGATATCGCTTTCTCATTCAAAGATTACAAGCAATTATCGTGCCAAGTTCAAACTCCATGATATTTGGCACATTTTTTGCTTAAGAATATGTCGATTCCGTATTTTTATTACACTAATCAAGCTCTTGTAAGGAGGAGTAACCTTTGGATCGCATTGAACTTTATCGCAAAACACTGTTGTCGGTATCCGGCAACCGTTTGGTCGAGAAACTTGCCATTAAATACGGCCGGAAATTGGCAGGTAAATTTATTGCAGGCGACAAACTCGCTGAGGCACTGGACGAAATTGAGCACCTGAATGGCAAGGGAATCATGGTGACGCTGGATCATTTGGGAGAAGGTATATCGCACCTAAACGAAGCTGCAGCATACCGGGAAGAATATATCAGGCTTGTGGAGGGCATCGCTGAGCGGAAAGTGAGCTCCAATGTATCGCTGAAGCCGACGCAGATGGGATTGGCCCTCGACCCGCAAGTCTGTTACGATAACATCCGCTCGATCGTACGCCAAGCTAAACAACACAACAATTTCATCCGAATTGATATGGAAGATTCTCCTTTTACCCAAGCCACGATTGATATTGTGCTCCGGCTGCATGCAGAGGGTCTGAACAATGTGGGCACCGTCATCCAGGCATATCTGCATCGCACAGTGGAAGATGTCAATCAATTGATTGATGCTAAAGTCAATCTTCGGCTTGTAAAGGGAGCCTATAATGAACCGGCATCGATTGCCTATCAGCAAATGAATGAGGTCATCGACAATTACAAACGGATCATCCGGATGCATTTGGACAGAGGCGTATATACAGCGATTGCCTCACATGATGATAGAATCATAAATTGGGTCAAAGCCTACGCCAAGGAAAATGGCATCACCGCCGATGCATTTGAGTTCCAAATGCTCTACGGTTTGCGGATGACGGATCAGGCGGAATTAGCCAAAGAGGGCTACCGCATCCGCTGTTATATGCCTTATGGCACGATGTGGTACCCCTACTACACCCGGCGACTGGCCGAAAAACCGGCCAATCTGTGGATGGTTCTCAGCAATATGTTCAAATAATATTTACACTGAAAATCAGGCTGGGTATAATGGCCCTATTAATACAAACAAGATAAAATGTATTCATATATAGGGGGCACCGGAATGAAACATGTTTTGCCTAGTCTGGAATGCCTTATCCGTACGGATTACAGCATGATTCATCTGTCCAGCCTGTCAGAGCTTGAGAACGGTCAACACGAGGCGGCCGGAGTTCCTGTCTTCTTGGAGGACGGTCAGGGCCGTTATGGTTTGCTACAATTCGAAGCCCATGCCAAAATTCTTGATCAGCCCTGTGTAATGGATGTTGCTGCTGTAAATATAGATGAGTCTATACAAAGTATTGCGCAAGCATTCCGAGCGGCCCCTCTGGCGATTGTGGAACGTGACGGCACACCCGTTGGCTACATCTCATCAAGCGATGTGATCGAAGCTGCGCTGCAAGCGTTTCGCCATCTGGAGGCCTATTTCTCCACCACTTTGGAAACGCTTAATCCCGATGTCGCAATTACACTCATCAACGAGGAAGGCCATGTGGCTGTCTGGACATCCGGCGCGGAGCACATCTTCTCCATTCGCAGGGACGAGATTATCGGGAAGCCTGCTTCGGATTTTTTCCAAGCGGACCGTTTGCAGTCGCTCCGAACGCTCAAAACCGGCGAATCGGCGCATAAAATGCAGCATCGGCCTCGCCAGGATATGTTTGTCCTCATTAATTCCAACCCCATCACCTTAGATGATCAGATCATTGGCGCTGTAGCGGCAGAATCCGATCTGACTACACAAATGAGACTCCATCAGGAACTGCTCCAGATGACAACCAAAGTCCATCATTTACAGAAGGAAGTCGCCATGCTCAGCCCTTCCAGCGACCCTTTCCAGCATATCAAAGGAACTAGCCGAACCATCAAGAATAGCATCGATACCATCCGTAAGATCAGTACAACCAAAGCGACGGTTCTCATTCAAGGAAAAAGCGGCACCGGGAAAGAGCTCTTCGCCAAAGCCATCCACGATTCCCGTGAAGGGAGCAACGCTCCGTATATTGCCATCAACTGCGGAGCCATTCCGGCTGCCTTGTTCGAGAGTGAGTTGTTTGGCTATGAGCGGGGAGCGTTCTCGGGAGCGGATCCCAAAGGCAAGAAAGGAAAAATAGAACTCGCGAGCGGCGGTACATTGTTCCTCGATGAAATCGGGGAAATGCCGCTGGAAATGCAGGTCAAGCTGCTTCGTGTGCTGCAAGAGCGCAGTTATTTTCCCGTTGGCGGCACACAGCTGAAGCGGACCGACTGCCGTATCATCGCAGCAACCAACCGTAATCTGGAACAGATGATTGCCGAAGGCAGCTTTCGTGAGGACCTGTACTATCGACTGAACGTAGTGTCTATCGAGATTCCTTCCTTGCGTGAACGCAAAGAAGATATTTACGAATTGACGCAATCCTTTTTACATGAATTCTCGCTTATTTACGGCCGGCACATCCAGTCTATTGCTCCCGATGTGTTAGAAGATCTGCTGCGGTACGACTGGCCGGGCAATATCAGAGAATTGCGCAACACCATAGAGCGACTGGTGATATTCTCCACCGATGGTGAGATCCGGCGCGAATATTTGCCTGACAACATTTACTCTGGCTACAAACAGCTGCCCGTCCCAGCCCATGATTCCAACAATATGAACACTCCCCCCATCACCGGAGAGGCGTTTCAAGCCGCGCTCGACGATTACGAACGGAAATTGTTATCCCAGGCATTAGCAGCCGTTAACGGTAACAAGCTGAGCATGGCTAAACAACTTGGCATTTCAAGAGCTACATTGTATAACAAGCTGAAACGGCTGAATCTTTGATGATGCACCGAATTCTAATTAATTGGACACTCTTCCACCTTACTGTATAAATAGTTATACACCCTTAACTACATATAAATGTATCCACAAAAAAGCCGACCCTGATATAGGATCGGCTTTCTTCATTTCTTGTAGGGTTATTGCTCCGTTATGAGTGCGGCTTTATTTTTTGCCGCTGATAATCCATATCTTGAATCTGTTAACATCCCGTTTTGTTGACAAACGTTATCCTCACATTTACAATAAATTTATCTTGATAATCAAGATATCAGACGATTAAGGAACTTTGTTTCCAACATCTCTTTTTTTGATATGCCAATCACCAGTTATATAAATCTTCCAAATCAAAGTGAGTGATGAACCTTGTCAATACTCGTTGTGTATGCAACCAAATCAGGAGCATCCGAGCAGTGTGCCCGGCTTTTATCGGAGCAGCTTCCCCATTGTACAATTTGTGATATTGGCTCGGAGAAGCCGACAATCGATGAATTCGACAGCATTATTGTGGGGGCGGGCGTCAGAGACGGAAAGATATATAAGCCGCTTCGCGACTTTATTAAGAAGAATCATAGCGAGCTGCTAAACAAGAAGATGGGCTACTTTATTTGTAACGAGAAGCCTAGGAAAACCGAGGAAATCCTGGACGAGAATATTCCGAATGATCTCAAGAAAGCAGCCGTTTGTATGGAGTCGTTTGGCGGATATAAGGCTTATGCGGCGCCTAAAGAGAATGAGGATCCGTTAAAGAGGATTTTCGTGGACAAGATTAGAACCTTTGCAGAGAAGTTCATGATCTGAGAATCTTAATCTGAACCCGTTGCTAAACCCAAAAACCGCGAGTTATACTATACCTACTGAGGACGTGAAGAACACGCCGCTTCCATACGATGTATCCCGAATGAAGTGATCGGGCTGCATGGGTATGGGGCGGCTTTTTAATGTTTGTTTTTATTAAACAACCCAAAGGGGGTAGACCGATTCATGTCACGTTTTGATAAGCAATATGAGTCTTGGATGCAAACAAATACCCTAAATGAAAAAAATCCGCGCAGACTCGAAATCCTTCATAAAGGATTAGGTCATGGAACAATCGAATTCCTGCGCTCGATATGGTTTCCGGCGATCGGTAATTTCAATGATTTGCATCCAGAGTGGGAAGTCCGTGATTTCAGCAATGGTTATCGATATTTGGACTTGGCTTATATGCCTGGCGGCGCGAGAGGAGGAATCGAAATCCAAGGATATGGACCGCATGCCCGCGATCTTGACGTCAGAAGGTTCAAGGATTTATGCCGCCGTCACTGCTTATTGGCCTTGGATGGCTGGACCTTTCTTCCGATTGCCTACCCCTCCATCGTCGACGAGCCAAAACAATGTCAGCAGCTCGTATTGTCTTTTGTCGGTCGATTTATTGCATCAGATGTCCCTGCCACCTTGACTTGGCTTGAGGCGGAAGCTGTCCGGTTTGCGCGAAGGCTTCTGCGTCCAATCACCCCACTGGAACTCGCCGATCACCTTAGGGTCAGCGACAGACACACAAGGCGCCTGTTGCATAGGCTGGTTGAGCTCCAAATACTAGACGTTGCAAGCGGGGAACAACGAGCTCGCACCTATAAACTTCGTTTATGATCAAGGGTTATGCAACAGTACTTGCGTTTGGCTACATGCAGTAGCGCCACTTGTTGGTTGGTTGCCACGGCAGAGTGTGTGTTGCACCCAGTAATCGACGCCATCATGAACCTCAGGTATCTGAGGGAGGGGTTTGGGGGTTTGGGGGGTTTGGGGGTTTTGGGGGTTTTGGGGGTTTTGGGGGTTTTGGGGGTTTTGGGGGTTTGGGGGTTTGGGGGTTTTGAGCACTTCGGGGGTTTTGAGCACTTCGGGGGCTTCGAGCACTCTGGACATTTTTGGCACTTTGGGTGCTTCAAGCACTTCTGGCACTCCTAGGATTTGTTCCTCGTCAGCAGCGCTTCTTTCATGCCACTTGTGCGGCAGTCTCGTTTTGCATTACACGCTGCGTTGTCTCACGACTCTGGATGAGCCTATGCTAAACTGGACACAGAATCCGTTATTGTGAGAAAACTGACCTATTTTTGAGAATTTCCGGACTCAGGATCCGTTATTTGCTTAAAACATCACTAAATATCGCCTTTTTTTAAGTAATAACGGATCTGGTGTCCTCAAACCGACCATATACAACTACATAGGACGAAATAGCGGAATCTCTGTCCTCATATGGCTCACTGCTCTCGCGTTTGGCAATTGGCGGTTGAGAGATGATGGTTAGCAATTGTGTTTTTTGGTCTGTGTTCTTTGTCTGTGGCCGTTTGCGTTTATTCGTTTGCCTTAGCGGTTGGGCGTGCTTGTTAGTCGTTCACCGTTATCTTCGTCGCGCTCATTGGTCCCGGCACCTTGACCATGCCGATCGCATTCAACCTTGCGCTATCCTTACTTTGTCTCCGCCTTTACTTATTGTTAAGGCAACTTTACTGCTACTGCTACTGCTACTGCTACTGTTACCGCTTACTGCTACTGCTACTGTTACTGCTCGCTGCTACTGCTTACTGTCTACTGTTTACTTCTGACTGCTCACTGCTACTGCTTACTCTTTGCCGTTGGCAGCTTACTGTTAACTGTGGTCTTTGCCCGTTAGCATTAGCGTTAACCCATTACCACTGTCATCATCGCGCTTGTGTTCATGCCCTTGCCCGCAGCCAAATTAATTCAACCTATGAACCATTTCATACTTGTTGCCGCAGGGATCTTCAAAATAAACGGCATAATAGGTCGGACCGATCGGGAAGAACCCTGGCCCGCTGTTAATGGTTCCCCCATGCTGCTTCACAACTTCTGCGATATGATCAACTTCAGCCGGATCTTTTCCCCAGAACCCGATCAGATTGTCATTCGGTTGATGTTCGGGATCCTCCGTTATCGCAAAATAAGGAACACTTGGAAGCTCCCCTTGTGCCGCGAATACGTTCCATTGCTCGGAATGATAGATGATGGTGAAACCCAATTCATGCAGCAGCTTGTCATAAAACAGACTAACTTGTTCCCACGAATTCACTCGCAGGTCCATATGACTGAATCGATTCATCCTGCCACCTCCCTATGTTGTTGAATCGTTGTCAGTACCTCGTTCCAGTAACGCCTCATCACCTCTCGCATATAGACGTCTTCCAGCATTTCCTGATGAATCGCGATGGTGGTTTTACCGCTATTCGTAGATAGTACGTAGATTTGCAGCCGGGACGGGTTATCCCACGCCTTGCACTTCCATGTCAAACGCAGTTTATGATAGGGGATGACCACCGTAATCTTGCCGGACACGCCTTCCTTCGACTCATATTCATGCCCTACCCGAAACTCTATCGAAGGTACATCCCCTATCCATAGCGCCAGACCTTCCGGCGATGTGAGGAAGTCCCAAGCTTGCTCCTTCGTCATGGCCATCGTTTTTCTAACGCCGATCTGCACGCCTGCGTCTTTGGAAAATCCAACAGGAATCCGGCCCATGAGCTGTTCGTACATGACGGTGATCCATTCACCCCACTCCTCTGACACCTGATCCAACGCGCAGATATGATTTCGGATCTGTTCATGAGACCATAGCTGGTCCATTTCCTGCCCAAGTTTGGCGACCCAGTCTTCCCACGAGCGTCCCGTTGCCTGTAACACATCTTGTCTAAAAATAGCCCCTGCCACCCTAATCTCCTCCTAACGCTGCCTTATGGAATTCATTATATAACGCAAAAACTGACATAGAAGGTCAGTCTTTTATCATTGGGATTGATAATATTTCAACAAGGATTCCGTAATGTCGATCATGCCTAATTTCAATTCTTCGGGCTCCATGATTCGAATCCTCCCCCCGAATGATAGGAGATAATAGGCTACCTGGGTGTATAGCGTAAGCTCGTCCAGCCTGAACACCGCATGATCTGCTGTCCTCTCCTGCAGTACATGACCGAGCAGCCAATGCTGACATAAATCGTCAATAGCTTGGGGGACACCTTGTATGTGCACGGAGACCCCATGCGGGTTGTTATCAGAACCCTGCTCTGCCAGCAATCCCTCCAACAAAAACTCACGGGCGGAGAACGGCTCCGGACGGACAAAGGAGTCAACGGTACAACGGATATCGCTCATACGATCGACGCGAAAGCTGCGTATTTCACCCCGCAGGTGGCAATAGCCCACCGTATACCATTTGCTCTTCCAATGGACAAGCCCATATGGATCCAGGATACGTGTATGTATGGTACCATCATACCCTGTCTTATAGTTGATCTGGAGACGGCATTGCTGGTCGATGCCAGCTTCAATCGCGGCAAGCATGGACATAAGCACGGGAGCTGTAGGCGGTTGGATGACCTCGATGCTATTTTCACGGCGCGTTAGACGCTCCAGCTGCTCCGGATTCGTATGCCGCTTGATTTTGGAAAGAGCTCGACTGAGTGGAGCTTCGGAAGGATAACCCGCTTCCCGTGCGAATGCAGCGGCGTGAAGCAGTGCCTTCTGTTCATCGGCATCAAAAAACAGGGGCGCAAGCTTGATAGGATCAGGGATGAAGTAACCCCCATCGCGTCCGATTTCGGAAACGATCGGCATGCCGGAAATACAGAGGGCATCGATATTCCGGTATATCGTTCGAATATGTACGTCAAGTTCCTCCGCCAGCTGTTTGGCCGTCATTCTTCTTCGTGCCTTTAAGAGCCATAGAATCGCCAGCATATTATCAGCCTTAGACATCGTATTCAGTACTCCTCCCCTTCAGGATTCATTCATTTCACTTCCATTATAAATCACAAAAAACACAGGTTCAGAAATATCTCCCATGCTGCATCTACTGTTGATGTGCCTACTCATTCCCTGCCAGCC
Source organism: Paenibacillus sp. Cedars (assembly GCF_003184205.1). Taxonomy (NCBI): domain Bacteria; kingdom Bacillati; phylum Bacillota; class Bacilli; order Caryophanales; family Paenibacillaceae; genus Paenibacillus; species Paenibacillus sp. Cedars. Next base: position 1,154,746 of record NZ_CP020866.1, on the reverse strand, counting down.
GAGAGAAAAGCCGACCCTCTGCTGGAGCAGCTCTTCATTCTTATTCCTTAAACACGACTTCGTTTTATCCATGTGAACGCAGATCGCTAGAATTAGCCTCTTTGTCTCTAATCTAATAAGCTGCCTACGGTAATTAAACCTAACGACCTCCGCCGTTATCATGCTCCGCCTTGATGACAACGCTCCTCTTCATACGCCCTTCATCATCCCACTTGGCATTTTTATAAACTTTTTACATATTATGTATCTCTTGTCCTTGATATCTGAAAAAATATTAGATAGGATTATACCTAAAAAACCAAAAACTCGTAAAGGGTGATGATGAAAGAGATTGGATGGTCCTGCCGTTGACGATGGACGAATCATTCTTGCAGGAGGCATGATATGAGAATTCACAACGCGATTCCATGGCGTGGAAACAAGCTGGAGCTGAAGAACGTCACTGCTTCCAACATCGCGGGTGCGATGATTTATACGAACCATACCACCAACACATTATATTCCGACTACACCATGTCCGGCGTGGCTGGAGGTCTATATGCTTCCGGCTCCAAAACCGCATCTGCTGCCAGTCCATCCTCCTTTGTTGAGATGACGTGGAACGGTGAAGGCGGAGATACTTACGGATTCTAAAAAGAATTGGCAGGCCCCCCGGGAATTCGTCCTCAGGTGGCCTGTCGTTAGACTAGCTTAACAACCCGGCAGCGGTCATCCTCATTCATGCGGATCGGTGATTTCGCTTGACCCGCATAGGGAGAGCGCTTCCTGAATGGTCTCGTATACGATAGCCTTGGCCCTCTGTCCGGAGGTCAGCCTTCTTGTCCCTTGCCCTGCCCATAATGACATATAGTCCGGATTATTTTGGCGGTTGGCGGCGTTTCTGATATCGCGGGTCACCGTATTCTGCACGGGAAACGGAAGCGGCTCTAAACCAGTGGCATCCCAACGCCTGATAAAGGCATTGCGTATTCCTCTGGCTGGCCGTCCCGAGAACGCTTGGGTAATGACTGTGCTCTCTTCCGTGCTCTCCAGCAGAGCCTGCTTGTAAACCTCATGAGCCCCCGATTCCAGTGCCGTCAAAAATCGCGTCCCCATCTGGACGCCTTGCGCTCCAAGAACAAGCGAGGCAACAAGCCCGCGTCCATCCATAACGCCTCCCGCAGCAATTACCGGTATCTTCACCTGATCCACAATTTGCGGTACCAGGGAAAATGTCCCGATATTCGCACCCATCGGGTGCTCTGTCAGATCAAACGTTCCTCGATGTCCACCTGCGTCGCTGCCTTGGGCAACAATGGCATCACAGCCCGCTTGCTCCGCCATCAACGCTTCGTTTACCGTCGTTACCATCGTAACCACCAGCAGGTTGGCCGCTTTTGCCTGCCGCATGAGAGGTTCAGGCAGAATGCCGAATGCAGTGCTGATGACAGGCACCTTCTCTTCAAGCAGAACCGTGAATTGCTTCTCAAACCAATCGGGAGCTGCCACCTGATCCGCACCCGCTTGAGGAATGCCCAGCGTTTCCCGCATCCGGTTCAGCTCATGCTGGACTTCTCCGATTCGATCCAAGTTATCCGAAGCCTGAGTGGCAGTAGAAGCAAAGAGATTCACGGCAAAGGGCTTATCCGTCAGCTTGCGGATATCCTGAATGCTTTGACGAATGGCGGCCGGCTCCATATAGGCTGCGCCCAGCGTTCCAAGCCCGCCTGCATCCGATACGGCGGCAACCAGCTCAGCCGTTGACGGCCCTCCGGCCATTCCAGCCAGAAAGACCGGGTAGCGGATTCCGAACCGTTGGCATAACTCCGTGTATAGCTGCATATTCATGATTCCCTCCTTCGTTGTTAAAGCTATTATCCTATGAAGACACAACAACTTCCATCGTAAAAAAACCGCTCAACACAATGATCTGTGTTGAGCGGTTTTTTCAAGTTTAGGACATTTTCACCAAGCTGTAGTTTTTCTTTCCTTTGCGGATGATGATGAAACGCCCGCCGATCGCTTGATCAGCCGTAACCTCATGTTCCAGGTCGCTGACGCGCTCGCCGTTCATGGAGATTGCGCCTTTCGTGATGTCCTCGCGAGCTTGCCGCTTGGAAGGCTCGATGCCCAGATCCACGAGCCAGTCAACGATATTCTTCGGCTCCTGCGTCGCTTCAAATGTTGGCATCTCCTTGAAGCCCTGCTCGATCTCTTCGGCCGTAAGCGATTGGATATCGCCCGTAAACAGGGCTGCGGTAATGCGCTTGGCTTGCTCCAGCATTTCCTCGCCGTGCACGAATTTCGTCATTTCCTCTGCCAGCATTTTTTGTGCTTCGCGTTTATGCGGCTCGCTCTGCACCTTCTCGGCCAGCTCGTCGATTTGCTCTTTACTCAAGAACGTAAAGTACTTCAAGTATTTCACGACGTCACGGTCATCGGTGTTCGCCCAGAACTGGTAGAACTCAAATGGCGTGGTTTTGTTCGGATCCAGCCATATCGCGCCACCGGCGGTTTTGCCGAATTTCGTGCCATCGGCTTTCAGCATCAGCGGAATCGTGAGACCGAATGCTTTCGCCTCGGAGCCTTCTTTTTTCCGGATCAGATCAAGACCGCTTGTAATGTTGCCCCATTGGTCCGAGCCGCCGATTTGCAGCTGCACGTCTTCATGCTGGAACAGATGCAGGTAGTCCACGGACTGCAGAATCTGATAAGTGAATTCCGTGAAGGAAATGCCGCTGTCGAGGCGGCTCGCCACAACGTCCTTCGCCAGCATGGAGTTGATGCTGAAGTTTTTGCCGAAATCTCGTAAAAATTCGATAATGCTAATCTTATGCGTCCAGTCGTAGTTGTTGACCATGCGAATTTGATTGTCGCCTTCCGTCACAAAGAGCTTTTTCATTTGCCCGGTCAGTGCATCCACGTTGGCCTGAACCTGCTCCAGCGTTTGCAGCGAGCGCTCGGTTTGACGTCCGCTTGGATCCCCGATAGTGCCGGTTGCGCCACCGATCAGAATGACCGGGCGATGACCGGCAAGCTGGAAACGCTTCAGCATAATAAAGGGAATCAGATGGCCGATATGCATGCTGTCGCCCGTTGGGTCTACGCCGCAGTATAGCGAGATTGATTTTTCATTCGTAAGCTCCCGGAGGCCTTCGGCATCCGTCTGTTGGTTGATGGCATCGCGCCATTCAAGTTCATCGATAATATTCACAGCATTAACACCCCTTCAATTCATTAATATCCTTATTACGAAACGTCCATCCTCGTTGAAAAAAACAAAAAATCGCCCCTTGTCTGTTATAGACATAGGGACGATTAATAACCGTGTTACCACCCAGATTGCACAATTGGACCGCCAGCTGCTGCTGCGCGCCGTTCATGCCGCTCATCAGGCGAGATATCGTTCGCCATTTCCGCTCGGCATTACCCGAGATACTCCAGAGTGTAATTCGCCAGCTTGGTGTGTACCGGGTTCCATCAACCCCCGGCTTTCTAGAACAGGGACCAAGCTGCTACTGGGCTCTTTCAACGCATGTCGTTTATAAGATTACAGACAGTATAGTGAAATAATAAATCGATGTCAACCAGCGTTCGCATAGGTAGTCTTACACAGGCGGCAAACCTGAATGAAAGTCCGGTTGTTCAACTGCTGCTCTTACGTGCGGCGCATATATGCACGTACCGTAATCGGAGCAAAGATAGCTACAATGACGGCAGCGCCGATCAACGATATCGCGAGATCCCATCCGACAATCCCGGAGTTGGTCAGATCCCGCACAGCCGTAACCAGATGCGAGATCGGATTGATGTTCACAAACCACTGCAGCCAGCCCGGCATGGTATCTACCGGAACGAACGCATTGGAGAGAAACGTGAGCGGGAACAGCACAATCATGGATATGCCCTGTACGCTTGAGGCCGTACGTGCAATGACACCGAAGAAAGCAAATATCCAACTGATTGCCCATGAACACAAAATTACCAGCAGCGCCGCGAGAGCAACGTAGCCAAGGCCCCCTTCGGGACGGTACCCCATAACATATCCCATGCTAAAGGTAAGCACCGTTGCTATGGTATACCTGACGGTATCTGCCAGCAGGGCTCCGGCAAGCGGAGCAATCCGCGCAATAGGCAGCGACTTGAATCGGTCGAACACCCCTTTATCCATATCCTCGCGCAGTTGAACCCCGGTCACAACGGAGGTCGTAATCACGGTCTGAACGAGGATCCCCGGAATGATGACAGGCAAATAACTCAATACGTCGCCAGAGATCGCACCGCCAAAAATATAGGTAAACATCAAGGTGAAAATAATAGGCTGGAGCGTTACGTCGAACAATTGCTCGGGCGTGCGCCGAATCTTCAGCAGCCCCCGGTAGGCCATCGTCAATGAGTTTCGCAGCGTCTGACCGAGACTTGTGTGGTTTTTCAGCTGCCGCTCCTTAGCTGGCTTAATCATTGTGCTGCTCATACGGTTGTCACCTCTGTTTTATTGGATTCACGGGACGCTTGAGACGTCTCCTCTTTCACTCCATGACCGGTAATCGTCAGGAATACCTCATCCAGGGTCGGCTTCTGCACACTCATCTCGGACAAGCCAATTCCCGCCGAGCGAAGCTCGATCAACAGGTCTGCAACAAGGTCCGCACTCTCCATCGGCGCCGTAATCTTTCCAGCTTCCGGTGACACATTGACATGGACTTTCAGCACCCGTTCCACGGTATGACGAGCCCTGTCAATGTCCAGCGGGTTTTGGACCGTCAGATGCAGCGACGAAGTCCCCACTGACATTTTCAGCTCATCTCCCGTACCTTCGGCCACCACCCGGCCGTAATCGATGACGGCGATTCGGTCAGCCAGCTGATCAGCCTCCTCCAGATACTGCGTCGTGAGCAGTACAGTTGATCCGGTATTCACCAGCCTGCGGATCGTATCCCACATCTGTGAACGCGTGCGCGGGTCCAGCCCCGTTGTCGGTTCATCCAGAAAAATGAGCGGCGGCTGGGCAATGAGGCTTGCCGCCAGGTCCAGCCTGCGGCGCATGCCGCCGGAGAAATTTTTGAGCGGCCGCTTCGCCGCCTCCGTCAATCCGAATTCCTCCAGCAATTCTTCGGACTTGCGCCGTGCCTCTGTACGGCCCAGTCCCAGCAAGCGTGAGAAGATGATCAGATTCTCGGTGGCGCTGAGCGACTCGTCAACCGATGCGTATTGGCCGGTCACCCCGATTAATTGACGAACGATCTGGGATTCCGCAAGCACATCGTGCCCGAAGATTCGGGCGGAACCTGCATCCGGCCGCAGCAGGGTCGCCAGCATCCGAATGGTGGTTGTCTTGCCTGCACCATTCGGTCCAAGCACGCCGTAAATCGTGCCTGCGCGCACCTGCAAATTTACACCGTCTACTGCACGATTGCTGCCAAAGGTTTTGACAAGTCCATGTGCTTCAACAGCGAGGTCTCCATTGTTCGGTTCCATTCTCTTTCTGTATACATGCTCCACTTCTATTTCCTCCAATCCATTATTGATGATATGGGGATCGTAACACCCGTATTTAAACGGAATGTAAACCGTAAAATAAAATGGGCTCTTTTACGCGCCGCACACGAACCGTTCCTCCCCGCCGCTATGCTGTGCTGTGCTGTGCAAAGGCAAACTTCAGACATAAGCAAAAAAACCGTTTCTTGGTTAAATGGAGGCACGTCCTGCCCATTTACGAAAGAAACGGTTCTTTTGTTATTTTGATGAGGTGAGGTCTTCGTCAAGCGAGCGAACTGCTCTAGGGGACAACCGGATCTTCCTCATCCTGATCCATCGTATATTTAATCTGCATCATAATATTTTGTTCATGATCGCCAAACTGACGGCCGAACAAATTCAGTCCGCCTTGATTTACGGCATCGGGTTTGATGCCGATACGCAGGCGCATTTTGGGGCTCTCGTTAATCCTAAGATGATCTAATGTAACATCGGACACTTTATCCATATCAAGGGTCGTCTTTTCGTGGTCCACTCGCCATGTTTTGAGAAAGCCGTATTGCGTAGCCCAATCATACCACCAATTCGGATTCAGTTTGCCGCGGCGGTCCCCGAAATCACCTGGACTTGTCCACATTCCAATCTCCACGCCGTTTACCCATACCGAAATATTGGACGGCCAATTATGATCATAATTCGGCGCTTCGGAACACATTTCCATGGACAGTCCAAGCGATTCAATGCGAGCTCCGGCCGGAATATCCATCGGCAGTAAATACTCCAGATACCCCTTGCGCAGCCAGATGATCTGGGCGTTCACATGCTTGGGGTGGTAAAAGCTCGCAGGCTCGTCTTCCTTAATGATATAACCGTCCGCATTAGCCATTCCGCAGGTGGGAGATACCTCGCAATCGCTGTAATGACCGATCGGCATCTCGACTTCATAAACATGCGTTACTCCCTTGGGCACCGAATTCTTCAAGTTCAGGGCAATGTGAATATCGTCGTAATTCCGGCTGCAGACCTTCATGGCCCCGCGGGAAGCCGGCAGCAGTTCAGTATTGATTAACTCGGCGGCTTCCAGCACTTTGATGTTGCTGGCTACTGTTGAGACCGGAAGTTTAAGCTTCTCGGCAATCTCGATAATATTTAAATTTTTGGAATTCAGGAGCCTTAGAATATCAACCCGTGAACGCGTTGACAAGGCATGGGATACCGTGACGAGTCTTTCCGGGTCGTTAAAGCCAAGTTCCAGCACAAATCTGCTCTCCTTTAAACTAAACATATTCATTACAATTATCTTACTTCTTAACGTGACGAAAAACAATCAAACTTGCAAAGGCTTACATCGTTGATCTATCATCATTTTGCCGTTAGTTAGCTCTTCGAAGGAGTAGGGGAGAACGCCTCCTTGCTTAGCCAGAAAAGGCCTCCGGGAGAACCGGAAGCCATCCATGGTCAAGCGAACTCCACTATTTTTTTCGGTTCCATCTGTCATGCACAGTGTGCTAATTCGCTGGCTTGATGTCAAAAAAATCGATTTCTCCGTAGCCTTCGCCTTTAGAAAAACGGATCTGGTTCACGCCGGCCTTAAGCTGAACTCGCGCCGTGGACAATCCCCAGTTCTCCCAGCCTTTATTCGTGATGTGGAACCTGCTCGGCACGCCTGAATTTACGCTTAACAGAAGATTGGACCAGTTCCCCCCGGCTGTGCCGTTCGCTGTCCGGGCGAGCAGAATATATTCGCCAGCCGATGCGGCATGAACGGAAAATTCAACATAACTCTCCGGCGTGTCGATATGTCCCGCCTTAAGTCCTCCCGAGCCGTTGGGGCTTCCGGATGCATAGGCGACACCGCCGAACGCTCCCACTTCCCCTTCGTAACGGGTGTGAGCGGCTTCGCCTGAAGGCAAAGTTATGGGCGCATTCGGATTCGCCGGAACACCAAGATTCGGGGTATTGTCCGCATGCCATGTGAATTTCTGCATTCGAACCTCACGATTCCACCCGGCATTATGATATTTAGCGACGTGGTAGAGCATCCAATCCTCCGTGCCATCCGGCGACTTCGTGAATGAATGGTGGCCCGGTCCGTACAGCCCGTTACCCGACTTGAATATCGGTTGGCTGCGTTTGTTCCAGGATGCCGGGTTCAACAAATCGCTGGTCGTGCTGGCTGTGATCAATCCTAGACAATAGTCATTGGTCCAGCTCCCGCTGGCCGAGTACACCAGGCTAATGACGCCATTTTGGATAATCACCTGGGGACCTTCGTTTACGTGCGGGGAGTGATTCGTCTCCCACTGATAAGTAGGCCTTGCAATCTCCACCCGATCCGAGCTGATGGTCCACGGATTACTCATGCGTGCGATATACAGATTCTGCCGCACATTGGTATCCCCTTCCCAGCCGGACCAGATAAAGTACAGCTGACCGCCTGCTTGCAGCACCGTGCCGTCAATGGCCCACTTGTTGGTGTGGTCCGTAATCTGACCTTTATACTGCCAGATTCCCTGTGTCGGATCTGCCGATGTATTCTCCATCACATACATACGGTGATTGACATTGTCCCCGTCGTCCTTCGCGTAGTAGATGTACCAAGCGCCGTTGATGTAATGCAGCTCGGGAGCCCATATCCCGCAGCAGCCTGTGTTTACGACCGTAGCGGGAGCTGCATCCATCGCCGTCAGCTGGGCTGACTTCCAGATCGTAACGTCACCGCCGGTCGTTTTCGTAAAATAGTAGTAACCGTCGGTATGTTTATAAACCCAAGGATCCGCTCCATCCTGCATGACAACGTTGTAGAAGTTGTTTTGGCTTGAGACGGCATGGGTCACCTGCCCCATAGGAAAAATAAGAAGTGCGCACACTGCGAGCAGCCATTTATTCCGAATGTCTACCTTCATTACCGGTCACGTCCTTTTTGGATAATGTAACAACATGCACTTGGGCATCCAAGATTCCGGCCTGTACAGAGCAGTCATGGGACAGCGGCTTCAATCTTCAATGGCGGCCTTACGCAAATTTATGCTTCGTATCAGATCAGGATCGAATTTCGGCTTCCTGTCGTAGGTATACAGCCCGTTCACTTCCTGCTCGACATCGTATAGCTGGGTGTAACAAAATCCGAACATCCGCGGATGATCGAGCAAGACATTAGTCAAACCCGCATAACGCGTAAGAAAATCTTCTTCAGATGTCGGACGATCCCCGTATCCCCAGGACTTCTCATCTTGCTGCTCCGGATTCCACCAGATGCCGCCATATTCACTGATGAAATAAGGCTGCCCCGCATACTGCTGCCGGTTCGGAAAGCTGTTGTACACCTCGCCGCCATCCTTCATCGGCTCATATCTCTCCTTAAATGTCTGCGGGTTCTGATCATAATCATGAATGTCGAATATATCCGTCACGACATGGAAGTTGCCACTCGTATCAATGACCGGACGCGTCGGATCGATTTTTTTGGATACCTCGTATACAATGCGCAGCACTTCGTTATTTTGTTTGGCACCGTCCCGATCCCAAGTTTCGTTAAAAGGACACCAGCCGATAAGGGCAGGATGATTGAAATCACGCTCCATCCCTTCGAGCCATTCCGGCAGGAAATGGGACAGCCCCTCGGTTGTTGTGATGTCCAGTCCCCAATTTGCATGCTCTCCCCATACCAGATAACCTAACCGGTCGGCCCAATACAAGAAGCGCGGTTCGAATATCTTCTCATGCAGCCTCGCGCCGTTAAAGCCAAGGCCCATCGATATTTCGATGTCGTTGCGAAGAGCCTCGTCGCTTGGAGCCGTATAGATGCCGTCCGGGTAAAAGCCCTGATCCAGCACCAGACGCTGAAATATGGATCTGCCGTTGATCCGAAATGCCATGCCGTCCAGCCTAACGCTTCTGAGGCCGAAATAAGCTTGCACCGTATCACCTGTTTTACCTTGCTCCTGCAGGGATAACTCCAGATCGTACAATCTGCCCTGACCAACCTCCCATAAGTGAACCTCCTCCAACGGAAGGGTGAGCTTGACGGACGGTCCGGATACCAAAGCGCTGGCATCCCCTACAGCCTTACCGTCATAGAGAGCGGCAGCAGTGAGCTTGCCCCCCAATGCCTTTCCGACCACTTTCACTTCAAGGTGTACGCAAGCATTATCAGGGTCTGCCACCACTTTCATGTCAGACAAATAGGCTTCCGGCACATGCTCCAGCCATACCGTCTGCCAGATGCCTGTGGTGCGCGTGTAATCACAGCCATGGGAGTCGTAGCGCTCGCTCTGCTTGCCTCGCGGCTGACGTCCGGAACGGACATCGTCCTCCGCATATACGGTAATCACATTCGCGCCCGGTGTCATCTGAGGGCTGATATCAAAGCTGAACGGGGTATATCCTCCGCGATGGGTACCTATGGATACACCGTTCACCCATACTTCCGTTTCATAATCGACCGCCCCGAAATGAAGCAGTGTTCTGCCCTTCCAGCTCTCCGGCACGGTAAACTCCCGTTTATACCAGACGCCAGCCATAAAATCCTTATATTCAACGCCAGACAGCTTGCTCTCCGGGCAAAAAGGGACCGTGATCGTTCCGGAGAGCTCGTGTCCGATTTCTTGGTAACCGCGTTCTTTTCCACTCCGGCCATGATCGATTTCGAATTGCCATGGACCGTTCAGGTTGATCCAATCGGGTCTTACCCATTGGGGTCTCGGGTATTCGGGACGCGGAACTGTAGTGTGGGTCATGGTTGAACTCCTTTTAACGTTTAATTTGTCTGTATAGTATCTATTGCCATGGGGCTGAAGGTGGGCACTGCCTCAGCTTTTCCTAACGTACAGCCTGCTGGTCTCCTCCCATATCTCATGTGGATCCAGACTGAAACACCCGACTTCCTCCGCTGGCATGTCCATATTGGGCGCATTGACCAGATTAATCTGCGGTTCAGGGCAGAAGAAACCCTCCGTCGCTTCATTATTCCAGATCATCCACTGCTTGTAAGAGGTACCCACGTCGTACACCAACGTCAATTGGGCAACCTCATCAGTAAGCTCCATTCGGTTCCTTCCATTCTGGGCGGCGGCGGTATAGTGATTGTCCATACGCTCGAAGAACGGATAGACGCCGTCGCCTTGCATCGCTTCCTCACTCGCGGACAATGGCTGATGGGCGCCGGTGGGCAGCATGGATTCACCGAGCTCCCACCGCTTACCAAGGGTCAGCTTCATCCGGTAATCCCGGGCATCGCCTCCCTCCACGAAAGGCGCATTAATGGACGTATGAAATGCAAGCAGGCACGGCATGGATGCTGTCCCCGTATTGGTTATCGTGACGCGCTGGGATAACCCTTGATCGCTTAAGCTGTACCGCAGCTGAATATGAAACGGGAACGGAAAGGCTTCGTATACCGGATGCCGTTCATCCACATGGACAGATACCGTCACATAAGCCTCCTGCTTGGAGTGCCCGTAGTCATCAAGCTCCCATGGAATATTGTACAAGAAGCCATGAAGATGATGACCGGTTGCCTCCTCGTTGACGGGAAGGTGATGGATCTTGCCGTTCCACCGGAAATTGCCTTGCTCATAGCGGTTCGGGGGAAACAGCACCGGTATGCCGTGAATCATCGGTCTTTCCCTGAATGCCGCCATTTCCTCCGGTGCCGGTTCATGCAGAAACCGGCACCCCTTCTCCAGGTCCCGGAACGAAATCAGATTCCCCCCGATTCCCGGAAGCATGACTGCTTCATAAGCTCCCGCCCTTAAATAAACCGCGCTCTCGTCATGGTATACACCCTCATAGGCATTCGTTCGGTCCATTTCTTCTTCATCTCCCCCGATTAGGTTCCCATCATAATCTTACGGATGGTCTCAAGCGGTGCTTTCGGCTTGCGGTCATACGTCAGCAGTCCATTGATCTCCTGCTCAACATCCGTTAGCTGTGTGTAGCAATATCCCTGAACCACAGGTGACGAGAACATTGGATCAACCACCGCCTTCAGCCGGGCCAAGAAATCCTCTTCATTCTCTGCGCCGGAATAACCCCAGCCATCCCACTCACTCTTCTTGAAGGCAATGCCGCCGAACTCCGATACGAATATCGGCTGTCCTTGATAGCTGGCTCCGCCGACAAAGATCCTCCGGTTAGCCGGCATGGCCTGCACCGCAGACGCGGCTGTTGCATACCGCTCCTCCAGCACCTCCTGACGGCTCTCATAGTCATGGATCGTGACCAGATCGGTGGTCATATGCTCCCATCCGTCGTTATAAACGACGGGTCTGCTATCATCCAGCGATTTAGTCAAATGGTACATCGCCAGTCCGTGCTGCTGCTGGCGCCGATCCATCTGGACATTCGGAATGCCCCAGCTCTCGTTCAGCGGAACCCACGTGATGATGCACGGATGATTGTAATCCCGCTCCATAATCTCCTGCCACTCTGCCGTGAACCGGCGGACATACGCTTCGGAGTATTCATACGCGTTAGCTGCCTCACTCCATAACAGCAGGCCGAGTCGATCACACCAGTACAGGAAGCGGGGGTCCTCACTCTTCTGATGTTTTCGCACGCCGTTAAAGCCCATTTCCTTCGCCAGTTCCACATCGCGTTTTAACGCCTCATCCGACGGCGCCGTCAGGATGCCCTCTGGAAAATATCCCTGGTCCAGCACCAGCCTCTGAAAGTAAGGGCGATTATTCAGGCACAGCTTGCCATCCTCGATGGATACCTTGCGCATGCCAAAATAACTCGATACCTGATCCACCACGGCTTCGGCTTGAAGGAGGCGAAACTCGATATCATACAGGTTCGGATGCTCCGGGCTCCACAGCCGCCCCAATCCATGATCTGTGAAATCGCTCAGACCGATGGTCCTAAGCTGCTCCGCATTTTGAATCGCATATTGATCCTCCGCAACAAGCTCTCCCTGAAACCTTACGGTAATCTGCAGCTTGACCTCCTCCGCAGACTTAACTCCCTCTATAAACGTCCGGATGCGGATTTCATTTCGATCAATATCAGGTGTCATCATCGTCTTGCTCAGATGTACAGGGGATACCGGCTCGATCCATACACTTTGCCAGATGCCGGTCGTGCGGGTGTAGAATATGCTTGCGGAATGCTCAAGCCAATACTGCTTGCCGCGCGGCAAGGTGACATCCCGGCTGAAATCCTCGGCTCGAACGATGACGGTGTTGCTTCCTGCCGCCAGCGCAGCCGTAATGTCTGCCTGGAACGGCGTATGACCGCCCTCATGCACCGCCACCATATGCCCGTTCACCCATACTTTGGCCGCATAATCCACGGCGCCAAAATGAAGCACGATCCGTTTACCATGCCAATCCGGCGGAATCTCGAACGTTCTACGGTACCACACAACATCATGAAAAGCCGGATCGTCGATGCCGCTCAGCTTGCTTTGAAACGTAAACGGGACCGTTATTTTTCGTGTAAAAGATTGTTTGGCATTCCCCAGAAACCATCGCTCATCCTCACCGATGCCAAGATCATCAAATCCGAAATCCCATTCTCCATTAAGACTCAGCCATTCCTTGCGTTGAAACTGGGGTCTTGGATATTCGCTGCGCAAACCTGTTTGTGTCTCGCTAACTGCTGTCGTCAAGATGTGACTCACTCCTGTTCGATTCATCTCTATCTAGTTCATCCAAGTACAAGTTCACCGTCTATCCTTTGATCGAGCCTACATAAACGCCCTTCACAAAATACTTCTGCAGGAACGGGTACACCAGCAAGATCGGAACCGTGGAAACCACGATTGCGCAATACTTCACGAGTTCCCGGAACGCAGTGGAGCTCTGAGCGCTATTGATGACAACACCGCCGGCGCTGCCGATCGTTGTCGCCGTAGCGTCATTGGCAACAAGAATTTCCTTCATGAGCAGCTGCAGCGGGAACAACTCCCGATCCTTCAGCAGCACCATGGCATTAAACCAGGAGTTCCAATTGCCAACCAGATAGTACAGGAATATGACAGCCAGCGTCGCTTTCGATAGCGGGAGAATCACCGTTACCAGGATGCTGAACTGGCTGGCGCCATCGATTACTGCCGCTTCCTCCAGTTCCTTCGGGATGGACTGGAAACCGGTCCGCAGGATGATGATATTCCATGTGCTTAACGCCGTTGGCAGGATCATGGCCCACAGATTGTTGTACAGGCCGATATCCTTCATCAACAGGAACCATGGAATCAGCCCCCCGCCGAAAAACATCGTAATGGTAATGACAATCATGATGAAATTCTTGAAATACAAGTCCCGCCTGGACAATACGTATGCGCCTAATATCGTCATGACCATATTGACCAGCGTACCGAGTCCCACGTAAAGGATCGTGTTCTTGTACCCGTTCAAGAGACTGTTATCTTTGAACACCAGCTTGTAGCCATCCAGCGTGAATCCCAAGGGCTTCAACAGCACCCCTTTATGTGCCATTAAAGCGCCCGGATCACTGACGGAGGCGAACAGGATATGCAGAATCGGATAAAAGCACACTAAGGTCAATGCGGTAAGTACCGTATAGTTGGTCCAATCGAACACGCGGTCCCCGATGGACTTGTGCTTTCTGCTTCGTTTCGCTTTGGGTTGCATGATATCTTTCATAACCGTCCCTCTTTCTTACCATAGGCTGGATTCGGATCTACGCTTCGCTATCGTATTTGTCATCCATAACAGCCCGAAATTGACGATGGAGCTGACAAGTCCCACAGCCGTGGAGTAGCTGAGGCTCGCTTCCCTTAAGCCCCTTCGGTAAACATACGATGCGATGACATCCGCCGTATCGTAGATGAGCGGATTATACAGCAGAATGATTTTCTCGTAACCGGACGACATCAATCCGCCAATCGCAAAAATAAACAGGATGATGATGACCGGACTGATCTGCGGAAGCGTGATATACCACATTTTTTTCACCCGACCCACGCCGTCGATATCGGCTGCTTCATATAACGAAGGGTCAATGCCGCTCATCGCGGCCAGATAGATAATGCTGTCCCATCCGATACTCTGCCATATTCCCGAGAAGGTGTAGATCGGCCGGAACAAATTGGAGTATCCCAGAAGCGACGAGTAATCTTTGCCTGTGATGAACGACAGCAGCTGGGTTACGACCCCTTCGTTCGCCGTGAATATGTGTATGATGCCGCACACCACAACCAATGAGATAAAATGCGGCATGTACGTAATGGTCTGCACGGTCCGCTTGAACTTGGACGAACGAACCTCATTCAATAGCAAGGCAAGTATGATTGGAGCGGTGAATCCGAATGCGATGCCCCACACGTTCAGAAGCAGCGTATTCTTGACCACTCTCCAGAAATAAGGCCCTGTGAAAAAGTCGATGAAATGCTTGAAACCGACCCAATCGCTATCGGCAAATCCGAGCAAGGGCTTGAAATCCTTGAAGGCGATCATCACGCCCCACATCGGGCCGTAGCAGAAGATCAGGAACCAGGCTACGACCGGAAGGGCCATCAGATAGACAAACCAGTTTTTCTTTAGATCCTTTTGAATCAGTCGCTTCGTATTCTTCGGTTTCGGGTTCAAACCTACCGGGTCCATTTCCCTTGGTTTCCTTAATATCTCCATGATTCAACCACCTGTTCTTCGAAAGTGACACTAGCGTTGGTTGTACCGATCCAAGGCTGCTTGATGGAGACTTAAGAATTCCTCCAGCCCCATGCTTTGCGCTTCCTTCAAAAATTTATCGTACGCATCCACCGGCAGTTCACCCATCATGATCTTGGCAAAATATTCACCGCGCAGCGTAGACAATTGGTTCCCGAGCTCTGCCTCCCGTGAGGCTTCCTCTTTCGTGAACGTAATCGGCGGCATCGCCATGCTCGTATCCATGTTCTCCGTCCAGGTCTTCCGGATATCGCCCGAATAGCTGCCTTTTGCCGCAATCAACGGATTCGCATGGTGCTCGTCACGAATATTCGGCCAGTTGTGCATGCGGTATTTCCAGAGCGTCACATCAACCGGCTGACCATCCGGATCATTGTAGATATAGCTGCTCTCCGGGTAATACGGCATCCCCTGCTCATTCACCAAATGCACCGTGCCGTACTCGCCGAAGTTAATGAGCTCCCAGCCTTTTTTCGTGAAGTTGAAATCCAGCCATGCCATAGCGGCCTCTACGTTCTTGCTCTGCGTGGTGATGGCCGCATTGGTACCGGCTCTCTTGAAATTCTTATAGGTGGATGCGGATTTATCCCCTTTGTTCAGCACAGGATTCAGCGCCCCGACAAAATCGATATCGTTCTGCACCTTCCAATAACTCCACATCGTATCCGGCGAGTCCATCATGACAGCCGTATCATCGGAAATGGCGCTTGCCATCCGTTGATTAAAGTCAGCGGTCGCCCAGTCCCGATTCAGTAAGCCTTCCTTGTTCCATTGCTGCATCGTGGTCAGGTATTCCTTCGCTTTCGGCTGTGCCGGTCCCCATGCAACCTTGCCGTTCTCATCGATGAAGGTCCAATCCCACACGCCATACGCTCCGTTAATGATGCCAGTAAAGATTTGGCCGTAAGTGGATCCGTAATTCAGCGGGTTCTTATATCCAACTTCCTGGCATTTCTTGAGGAACGTGTACCATTCATCAATCGTTGTCGGAACTTCCAGCCCTGTCTTATCCAGTGCTTCCTGCTTGATT
This sequence comes from Paenibacillus sp. Cedars, assembly GCF_003184205.1. Classification (NCBI taxonomy): domain Bacteria; kingdom Bacillati; phylum Bacillota; class Bacilli; order Caryophanales; family Paenibacillaceae; genus Paenibacillus; species Paenibacillus sp. Cedars. The sequence continues at coordinate 1,138,624 of NZ_CP020866.1, read as the reverse complement.
AAGGTTCCGAACCAGATCCATTCGGAATACGGCGCGATGCCGTAGAAGCCAAGCAATCGGCCATCGTCCGTTACGGTCGTTTTTCTTCTCATTTCATCGGAATTTCGCCATGCCGTGTAGTTGGGGGCAAACTCTTCCATCCTATCGGTGAGGTCCAAATAGGCACCATCGTTCACCCCGGCTTCAAAACCTCCCGGGTAACGCCCCGGATCGATAATGATATCCGGCAGCTCGCCGGAGGAGATCATCAAGGTGAAGGCGTCCGCCTCCTGCCCGACAGGCGGCGTAATGAAGTTCACTTTGATTCCGGTCAGCTTCTCCACCTGCTTCTGGACCAAGTGATTATTCATATCCGGGATATTGGAGTTCGCGGGCATCCACACATCCAGTACCACGTCACCTTGGACCGGATATGCAGAATAATCACTCGGAATCACTTCCTCGTAAACATCACCGAGGTATGTATCGTTTAACGTGCTGTTCACCTCGTCAATCTGCTCCTGCGTCGGTGCTGTATTCCCGCGAATGTCTCCGCTGATGTCTTCGAAAATCACTTGATTCTTCTCTTTAGAAACGCCTTCTTCTTTGGCTACGGGATTATCGGGCTCATTGTTTCCTTTACCGCTGCAAGCGGTTACCGTCGAAATGATCAATATGGATATGAATAACAGTGTGAAAAGGCGCTTCATCGTTCTGTTCATGCTTAACCTCCCATGATATGAATAGTTGCAAGCGTTCCCGTATGGTGTCGAGATGTTCTATTAGCTGTAGTTATTCAAGGGCGCCTGATTAAAGCTTGACTTCATTCTTAAATCTCGGAGCATTGGTTGCTTCTCAGAAAGCGAATGTTATTCACTCCAACAAGATCATAGAAATGCGGACCAGCACCTCCTCGCTGGAAGCCATGCTTCTGCTCTCATTACCATCCCGAAAACAAGTCCCCTTTCAGCTAAAAAATAACTAGAACAAAACTCAAATTCCCCTCATTTAATACAAATATCCTGTATATTTAATCGAAGTATAAGCATATATCATTGTTTTGTCAACGCTTTCAAACACAATTAATGTAATTAATTTGATGTATTTTTTAATCTTTATGTTTTTGGAATTGTAAGTGTTGGAATAGAAAAACATGAATAAGTCTTGTTTTATTAGTATTATCAATAAAAATTCACCGGATGAGTCAACAGTCCCAGACGTTTATCCGACTAAACCTCTATTCGTAACAAACGCCCATTTATTACAGATTACCTGTAATAAATGGGCGTTTGGGTTCCCGTGGAAAAATCTATCGATTTACAGCAGCTCATGCATTTGTAATTCAGGAGGTGATTCCCTTTGAGGGAATCGACCTTGCAAGACGAAAGCCCAGATCCTCAATTCGAAATGTAGGATGACTTCGGCGGCGGCACGTTGCTCCACATCCCCTGGCTTCTTCAGCCCAGCTTCCACCACGAAAAACTCTGTAGGGACCGTACACTTCCGGGTCGTATAAATCCCAACACCACTCCCAAACATTTCCCAGCATATCGTAGAGCCCCCACGCATTCGGCAGCTTTTTGCCTACTTCATGCGCCATACCCTCCGAGTTTTCACCATACCATGCAATTTGATCCAGCTCGCCGTACCGATAACCACCCGTCCCTGCTTTACAGGCATACTGCCATTCCGCTTCTGTAGGTAAACGATAGCCATCCGTCTCCCGGTCACAGATAACCTGCTCTCTATCATCGCTTACCGAGTAACATGCCTTTAAACCTGACTTCTGCGATATTGTATTACAAAAGAGAATCGCATCATGCCATGAAACATTCGCAATCGGCGCTTGAGGCTTGTCGCCGAGTTCACCTGTCTGTTGCATAATCGAGCAATACAACGCAGCCGTAACTGGAACCGGTGCGAGCAAAAAAGAATTTACCTGAGCTGTCCATGTTGTCTTGATACGATCGTCCCTTAGTTGAATTTCACCTGCCGGTATTTGTACCATAGGATACCCGTCTCGATTACGCTCTGGTTTCAACCACGTTCCTCCTCCCGTTCCTGCTAACTTATCCGCTATTTTTATTCCATAAATAGCAATTTTAGGTTGTGTTTCACAATTCAATTCTTTCAAATCTAACGTTTGTTGACTATAGTATCAAGTTTGTTGTCTGGAAGCATCGAAACTTTCTCTTATACAATGAATTCAACAAGGCCACTACAAGCGAGATATCCCCGTAAGGAGTGACGGACATGAGCTCTACAGCCGAACCAAAAGATAAACGAAAGCGCTTTCGAATGCGCTGGCACAAACAGGATACGGAACTGACCCTGTTGGCATTGCCAACGACGATCTGGTACATCCTGTTTAGTTTCTTGCCGATGTTCGGGATCATTATCGCCTTCAAAAATTTCAGGATTAGCGGCGGCTTCTTGAGTAATGTGTTCAACAGTCCATGGATAGGCATCAAAAACTTTGAGTTCCTGTTCAAGTCGAATGACGCCTGGATCATTATCCGTAACACCATTGGCTACAATATGATTTTTATCATTACTGGGATTGTACTGCCCGTTCTATTCGCCATTATGATCGGTCTGCTCCACAGTCGAAAGGCAAGCAAAGTCTATCAGACGATGATGTTCCTGCCCTATTTCCTATCCTGGGTTGTCGTATCTGCCGTAGGCTGGGCCTTCCTGAGCTTTGATAAAGGAATTGTCAATCAAGTGCTCGTCAATATGGGCAGCGATCCGATTAACTGGTATATGGAGCCAAGTTATTGGCCGTACTTTCTGATTCTCCTGAATATCTGGAAAGGCTTAGGTTATGGCATGGTCATCTATCTGGCAACCATCACGAGCATTGACAGCACTTATTATGAAGCAGCTGTCATTGATGGCGCCTCCATCTGGCAGCAGACAAGATTTATTACATTGCCCATGCTCAAGCTGGTGATTGTCATGATGTTCATTTTGGCCGTCGGACGGATTTTTTACACCGATTTCGGTTTGTTCTATCAGGTTACGCGAGATTCCAACTCTCTCTTCAACGTGTCTACCACCATCGACGTGATGGTGTACAAACAATTAAAAACCGCCACCGTAGGGATGGCCTCTGCTGCCGCATTTGTGCAGTCTGTTCTGGGGTGTGCTACCATTCTGATCGCTAACTGGATTGTTCGCCGAATTGATCCGGACAGCGCGATGATGTAGGAGGCAAAACGATGACAACGAAAACCGCTTATGAGACGGGCCTGGAGAAGTTTAACCGTACAAACAAAGCCGTGAACCTTCTGTTTAATCTGATTTTTATAATCCTGGCGCTGCTCTGCGTCATCCCTGTTGTTGTTGTTCTATCGATTTCATTCTCCAGTGAAGACTCCATCCGCGAGACGGGATATCATCTGCTGCCGGTTGCTTTGTCAGCTGACGCCTACGTCTATATCGTCAAGCAGGGTACGATGATTCTACGCGCGCTCGGCGTATCCGCACTTGTTACCGTAGCTGGTACCGTACTTGGTGTACTGCTGACCACTTCGATGGGATATGTACTCTCTCGCCCGACCTACAAGCTGAGAGGTTTTCTGACTTGGGTCGTGTTCATCCCCATGGTCTTCAATGGCGGCTTGGTATCCAGTTATTTCATTAACACCAATCTGTTAGGTCTCAAGGATAGCGTCTGGGCCCTAATTCTACCGCTGGCTGTTTCATCGTTCAACGTCATCATATGTAAAACCTTCTTCAAAAGCACGATTCCGGATGGGCTGATCGAATCTGCCGAAATTGATGGCGCGAGCCAGCTGCGAATCTTCTTCTCCATCATCATGCCGATCTCGCTACCGGTCATCGCAACGATCGGACTGTTTCTCTGCTTTAGTTACTGGAACGACTGGTTCCAATCGATGCTGTATATCGACAACCAGAACCTCTATTCTCTGCAAGCACTGCTTAACAGCTTAATGAGCAATGTGGATGCACTTGCCAAGAATGCCGCAAGCATGGGCGTCAGCTACGCGCTGCTTGTCGCAACGATGCCGAAGGAATCTGCCCGCATGGCTGTAGCCATTCTCATCGTTCTGCCTGTCGCATTCGCCTACCCTTTTTTCCAAAAGTACTTTATATCCGGACTTACGGTCGGTGCAGTCAAAGGATAACAGCGAAATAAGCCAAGCCATACTTGGTTTATGATAGATCACTCTTATACAACTTTTACGGTGAGTTAACTTCAAAAAGGGGGAAATGGAATGAAGAAATCTTTAAGGTTCTTATCTGCACTGTGCGTGATGACACTTATGCTGGCTGCTTTGGCGGCCTGTGGCGGCTCGAAGCCTGCATCCACGTCTGATGGATCTTCGACGACACCGGACACATCTAAAGAATCCGCAGCTGCAAGCAAGGATGTCCCAACGCTGACTTGGTGGACCATTGGAGGTCAAGTGCCTAACAATTTCAGCAAAGCGATTGATGCCATGAATGCATACACAGCCGAGAAGATTGGCGTGAAGATTGACATCAAGGTTGCCAGCTGGGGGGAATGGGACACCAAAATGAATACCATTGTGAATACCGGCGAGCCATTTGACATCATGTTCACGAACAGTGGTAAATACAGCAAACAAGTAGCTATGGGCGCATTTGCCGATATCACGGATCTGGTGCAGAGTGAAACGCCCGACTTGTACAAATTGATTCCCGAGAAGGTATGGGAAGGCACAAAAATCGGCGGTAAGTATTATTCTGTTCCGACTTACAAGGATTCGGCACTGACGCAGTACTGGGTATTCGATGATAAGCATGTACAAAAGTACAATATCGATATCAATCAGATGAAAACATTGCAGGATCTGGATAAGCCTCTCCATGACATGAAGGCTGGCGAAGGCAAAAGCTTCTATCCGCTCCCGATGACGCAAGGCGAAGGCTTGAACGGCTTCTTCAACGAGTATGACGATTTGACCTTAGGCTTCCCGCCCATCGGCGTAAAGGCTGACGATGCTTCGCGTACGGTTGTCTCTGTCCTTGAGCAGCCTGATATCATGGCAAACCTGAAGCTCTTGCATGGGTGGTACCAGGACGGCATCATCAACCCGGATGCGCCGACAAAAACAGAGAACGACAAAGGAAGAGCATTCTTTGCAGCCCAGGCCTTCCCTGGGGCAGAGGTCAGCTGGCAAATCAATGACGCCGTGGAGAAGTACGATATGGTTCAGCATTACGGACCTATTTATACAACCAGTACGATCCAAGGCTCGCTAAACGCAATTTCGGCGAATTCAAAATATAAACAGGAAGCCCTGAAGTACCTCGAGTTAGTGAATACGGATCCCAAGCTCCGCAATATGCTGGCCTTCGGCGAGTTAGGCGTGGACTACAACAACGTTGATGGCGAGAAGGTGATTGAGCGCACCTCCGATACTTGGCCGCTGGCTGCCTATACGCAAGGGACGTTCTTTAATTTAGCGGTTACAAAAGGCGCTCCTGAAGATCAATGGGAACAGGTCAAAAAGCTGAACGATGCAGCGACCTCTTCAACGATTCTGGGCTTCGCGCTTGACATTACCGATCTTCAAACCGAAGTGGCGAATTGCCAGGCCGTATGGGATAAATACAAATATGAACTCATTACAGGTGCATCCGATCCGGAGAAAATGGTGCCCAAAATCACGGCGGAATTAAAGTCGGCCGGCATGGACACGATTATGCAAGCTGCTCAGGAGCAAATCAACCAATACTTCAAGTAATGCTTAGAATTCATGCGCATCCCTTAATGAGTCGCTGTTAAGGGATGCTTTTTCCTTACACCTATGAAGCTTGGTGTTAATCGTGTTACATTGGGATATAGCAACGATTATTTCGGCCGATCTGCTGCAATCGAGGTGTCGTAATGGGCTCTTTTTTACAAATCAAAATTTATCGTCACAAGTTTATTGCCTATTGTATCTTCGTCGTGGCCATCGGACTCACCCTCGGTACGCTGACCAGTGCCATGCTGCTGAATCAATGGATTGGCAATGCCCGCATTGAGGCGGCCAATGCCTTCGCGCGCGTTGAGAACGAGCTGCAGTATGATGCCGACCGAATCGAAGCCTACATGCAGCGGATATACTCCAATCCCGGTCTGATGAACGACGCTCGCAGCTTTTTAAGCAGCAGCGCGGAAGGCTACTTAACCAACAGGCTGGTCAACAGCCAATTCTCACAGCCGTTGGTTTCCTTTCCGGAGGACGTTAAGACCTACCTGTACAGCTGGGCGCAAGGCGAAATTACGCAGATTAGTCTGCACACCGCCCGGTATGGCAATGTCGTACGTTTTAACGAAACCGGAACGGCAAGCTTCAGCTTCGGGCTGCCGAATGCAGATGAGGCCTTTCGCGATACCATTATGAAGGGCTTCGTATATCGCAAGAAATTGTCGGATCCGGCGCTCGGCGCTCCGGAGTTCGGGGAAATGCGCTTCCTGATCAGCAGTGATCAGGTTTTTAAATCCATACGAAATTTTCGATTCGGCAATGCTGCTGCCGTTAGTGCTTCTGGCGATACCTATCTCATCGGCAATGGACAGGACCAGGACCTGGAGGAGCTATCCCGTCTGGCTGAGGCGGATGGACGCAGTCATGGTTTTATTTCGAAAGGGTTCATGAAGCATATCCTATTTGCCTCCTTCCCATCCACCAAATTTAATTTCAAATTCATTACCCTCATTGATTTATCCATGCTGATTCGTCAACATGCCGGCATGCTGGTCACCGTTTTTCTGATCGTATTGGCAGCCATGATTAGCGTGCTTCTTCTCATTGCATACAATATGCGGGATGATGCCCTCTTCCTCCGCCGCATCATTCAATCGATAGGACGTGTGAAGATGGCCAATTTTACGCCAAGCGGGCCTGCCCGCTACCGTCGCAATGAATACGGCATGATCGCCCGGGAATTGGACGATATGATTCAGCAGCTGAATAAGCATATCCGCAATGAATATCTGCTGAAAATCAAACAGCAGGAAACTGAAATGAAAGCGCTTCAACATCAGATCAACCCTCATTTTTTATACAATACGTTAGAGGTTATCCGCTCCACGGCCCTTGTCAACCAGGACAGGGACACCGCGGACGCCATTGCTACGTTAGGGACGCTCTATCGGGAGATGGTGAAGAAGGAAACTGTCATTTCGATTGCAAGTGAGCTGGAATTGCTGCAGAAGTACTTGGAGATTATGGAGTTTAAATACCCGGGACGTTTTTATTACCAAATCAATGTGGAGCCGCCGCTGCTCTTGCTCCCTACCGTGAAATTCTGGATGCAGCCTTTGGCTGAGAATTTTTTCATTCACGGCTTCAACACCCATCATGAGTTTAATCTGTATGTAGTTAATGGTTTTGAGTCCGAAGCGTGTTACGTGCTGGAATTTGTGGATAACGGGAGCGGGATTTCGCCAGAGCGCTTGGAAAACGTCCGAAGCACGCTGTCTAACCACGATGATCCGTCTTCCGGCAGCATTGGGCTGCGCAACGTATACACACGCCTTCACTTCTTCTATGGGAACGGGTTTTCGATAGAGATTGAGAATAATGAGGAAGCCGGAGTCAAGATTTCCGTGCGGATTTCAAAAGAGGTGATTGCACATGTACAAACTGATGATTGTGGATGACGAACCTCAGATTTTGGAGGGGATGAAGCGAATTCTGGATTGGAAGCAATACGGCTTCGGCCGGATCGAAACCTGCGAATCCATCAACGAAGCCATGTCCAAAGCGGTGGACCTGATGCCGGACATCGCCATATTTGATGTCTGCATCGGCAAGGAGCTTGGATATGAGGCGATTCGCAGACTCAACGAATTTCAGCTCCCTACTAAATTTATTATCATGAGCGGTTATAGCGAATTCAAGTATGCTCTGGAAGCCATTCGCTGCGGTGTCAAAGACTATCTGCTCAAGCCTGTGGAACGCACCAAACTGCAGCAAGTGATCGAGAAGATTATAGTGGAGGATCTGAATGGTTCGATTGGTGATATAAATAGCGAGAGTTTGAACAGGGATCCGGTATTAGGTGTAAGTTATGACAGCTTATCGAAGCTGGTCAACCGCATTGTGCTGATGATCAAGACAGAGTATGCTCAGAACATCACCTTAAAATCCGTGGCGGAGCGTTTTCAGATGAACAGCACCTACCTTGGACAATTGTTTCTCAAAGAAACCGCTATGAAGTTCTCAGAATATCTTATGGCTTACCGAATGCTTCTTGCTCAAGAACGAATTCAAGGAACCGATGAGAAAATTTCCTGCATCGCGCTTTCGGTGGGCTACAACAATCTCAATTATTTCTATACGCAATTTCACAACTTTTTCGGTAAATCTCCTTCTGAACTGCGGGGAAAAGGATAACAACACGCTGCGAGAAAGGAGGAGATCGATGTTGAAGCATGCCAGACCCCGAAGATGGTTCATGCATATTGTTCTTATAATGCTGCTCACATCGTATACAACCGGCTGTTTCCCGCAGCCCGGACATAACGACGAGGCCTACGATGGCGACACGGTTAACCTGATCTATTATACGATCGGAGAGCCGGACAAGGATCTCCAGCTCGTAAACGACAAAATCAATGAAATCATGGCTCGCAAAATCGGCGTAACGATCACCTATGTCAAGGTAAGCTGGCTGGAATACGAGGATCGGCTGAACACGCTGATATCCGCCGGAAGTCCGTTTGATATCGCTTTTGCCCCCGATTATGCAACTACCGCGATGCGCGGCGCCTGGCTGAAGCTTGATGATTACCTTACCGGCATTGGTAAGGACATGTACGATGCCATCGACCCAACCTTCTGGCAAGGGGTGCGTATGAACGATGGCAGCATTTACGGCGTGCCCACCAATAAGGAATTAGCCGTACGTGATCATTGGATGTACCCCGCTTCCATCGTGAACAAGCACAATATCGACATTACCCAATACAATACGCTGGAATCCCTTGAACCCTTGCTACGAATGATTCGCCAGGAAGAGCCGGCATACATTCCTATGGAATTGGACCGGGATTCACAGAATTTCTTCGCGCTCCATGGATACGAATATATTCTGAACCATAAATTGCCCTTGATGGTGCAATCGCTGGACCCTGCCGCCCAGGTGGTGAATATCTTCGAAACCAAGGAAGCGCGGCAGGTGCTGGATACGTTGCGGCGTTATTACAAGGAGGGCTTCATTAACAAGGATGCCGCGCTGCGAGAGCCTGGAGCGCTTAAGCGAGGGGCCAAGGTGTTCTGGAAGTCCTCGGGCGGCGGACCGCTCTCGGAGACAACTTGGAGCAAGGATCGCGGCTACAAACTTGTAGCCCATCCCGTAACCCCTAACACCGTGACTACGGAAGCCGTCCGTGGAGGCATCATGGCCGTTAATGCCAACACCAAACATCCCGTGGAGTGCATAAAATTCCTGAATTTGCTGAATACGGACCCGGAAATACGCAACTTGTTCAATTACGGGATCGAAAGCGTGCACTACACGCTGGATGAACAGGGCCAAGTAGTTCTGATTACGGATAAGAACAGCAATGACGACGCCGTCCCGGATACGCCGGCAAGCAGCTATTCAGGAGTGCAGTACACGCAGGGGAATTGGTTTATTCTGAAAACCATGGGCGGCGATAACCCGGAACCCCTCGACAAATGGGACCAATTCCGTAAATACAACGACGGCGTCGTCAACTCCACTGTTCTTGGATTCACGCCGGATCTATCCAGCCTGACCGCCCAAACCGCTAACATCGAGATGGTCTGGCAAAAATATTATCCAAGCCTCATGACAGGCTCCGTCGATGTCGATACCATCCTCCCCAAGTTTAACGAGGAGCTAAAGCAAGCAGGCATGGACGAAGTACGACAAGAGGTGCAGAAGCAGCTGGACGCTTGGCGAAGCCAAAGAGAGTAAGCGGCAGGTAGGCGGAATTGAATCGGGGTGAATGAACCCTATTGTCTATATTCAGAAGAGACCTTGAAGCTGATTGCTTCAAGGTCTCTATTTGCAGTTTTACTCCCATTTGTCGTAGGCTGCCTGCAAATTCATTCCGGACAGGAGTCCTTTTTGCAGCTGCGGATTCGGAACCATCCGGTTGTACTTCATAATTTTTTGGTTGATGGCCTCCAGCTCAGCCTCCGGGATTGCATTTGGCTCCGGACGACCCAGGAGCCGCTTGATGTCGGCGGCGATTTCTTTTCTCAGCTCAATCCATGCCGGCTGGTAATTCGCGTTTTTCATGATACCGGTTAATACATCCCCGTCTTCGATCTTGATTGGCTTTCCCTTCAACGGCAAATCGTCAAAGCCACCTTCTCTTGCAAACTTGTCGACCGCCGATTCCAGAAGCCCGCTGCTGGTCGACACAGGACGCCGTTCTTTTTCTTGATGCTGATCTTCATCAGCTGCAGAAGCAGATTCCTTTGGGTCCTTGTTCACATCCATCTGCTTCACCTCCTTTTTTTCTCCTACCGAGGGAATGAACATGACTCCTTCTTTAACTCATTCTGCATAACCATCGTCATGACCTGTAAAATGATCGAAAAATATAACATTTTCTCATCCGTAAATGGAAGAACCGGTGTGGAATGAATTAAGCTCATATACTTCTTCTGAACCAGGCTAATACGTTGAGTAAGGATGGTTCAAAGCTCCACCATCGCTTTGATCACCTTGGCGGAAGGATGCATCCAGCCCTGAAATTCACGGATCAATTCTTCAAATCTGCACCGATGAGTTATGTACGGTTCTACATCCAGCCCGCCGTCCGAGATCTGCTTCATCACCTCATTGAAATCATCCTTGGTTGCGTTACGGCTGCCCATCAGCGTCAATTCCCGTTTATGAAATTCAGAATCCCGAAATGAGATTTCTCCTTGAATCAAGCCGACATACACCAAGGTCCCCCCGTGGGCAACTATATGAAAAGCGTTGGTCATGGATTCCTGGTTTCCTGTTGCGTCCAAAACGATGGAGGGAAATTCTCCTCCTGTTAGCGCCGAAAGATCGGATAGTTCCTCTCCAACCTGAATCGTATGATCTACCTTCGCCCAGTCTTTGCAAAAGGCCAGTCGATCGGCGTTTGTATCCATGGCGATAAGGGTTGCTCCCATCGCTTTGGCACAAACCATGATCCCAAGTCCAATAGGACCGGCTCCGATCACCAAAACCGTATCCTTGCTGGTTACATTCGCCCGCTTAACGCCATGAGTTCCAATGGCTAACGGCTCTATCAAGGCCGCCTGATCCAAAGACAGCCCTTCGGTCCGCATCAAATGGGAAATCGGAACGGAGATGCGCTCGCGCATGCCGCCGTCGAGATGCACGCCAATCACTTTCATGGATCGACAACAGTTGGTTTTGCCTCTCAGGCAAGACCAGCATTCTCCGCAGTGTATATAAGGAATGACACAGACGGTGTCCCCGACCTTCAATCCCTCATCGTTAACTCCGACCTTTTCAATCACACCGGATAACTCATGACCGAGAATTCGCGGGTACGTGAAAAAAGGCTGATTACCGCGGAAGGCATGTAGATCCGTACCGCAAATTCCGATTCGCTTGATGCGGATGATGGCTTCTCCGTCGAGTAATTGTGGCTCAGGCAAGTCCTCCCGGTATTGAAATTCCCCAATCCGATTACACACAATTCCCTTCACTTCTAACTGCCTCCTTCTCTTGATCAGTGGATGCCTTCATTGTATTCCGAACGGCCGCTTGTCCAAGTCCGCCCTTGTACGGGCTCCAATATGTTCAACACTTCGGCTAAGACAACAGGATCCAGCGACTCTTCACTCCAAGCAGCATTACGCTTTATATTGTCGGGGTTAGCCGTACTGACCAGCGTTGTCGGTATCTGTTCATTCGAGGTTGAGAACTGCACAGCTAGTTTCGCAATATCCACTCCGGCTTTGGCGCAATATTCGGACGCACGTCTGCAGGCTTCCTTGATCTCCGTTGAAGCCGGGTGCCAGGACGGCGCTCCTCTGGGACCAAGCAATCCCATGGATAAGGGAGATGCATTAATAAGGCCAACTTCCTTGTCGTTAAGCAGCGGCAGCAAACCGGTAAGTGTCTGATCGTTCAAAGAATAATGGCAATAAGAAATGATGACGTCCACTTGCACTTGGGGCAGCAGTTTCTCGAACAGCTGCAGCGGCAGACCGCAAATCCCGCCAAACCGGATTGTCCCCTTCTCTTTTAGATGCTGGAGTGCAGGAAGAGCCTCCTCGATAATAACGGATGCGGGAACGAACTCTATATCATGCAGAAAAAGAATATCCACGTAATCGGTTTTAAGTCGTTTCAAGCTCTCTTCGGCACTGTCGATAATCCGCTTGGACGTGAAATCAAAATCATGCTCGCCATACCGGCCTGCTTTCGTGGACAGGATAAACTTGTCCCGGGGTAATTGTTGGATTGCTTCGCCCAGCACGCTTTCCGCCTTCGTCAAGCCGTAATAGGGGGATACATCGATCAAATTGATGCCCGCATCAACGGCTGCGTGCACGGTTCGGATTCCCTCGCGGTCGTCCGTTTCCCGAAAGACGGAGCCTAGCGAAGAAGCTCCGAAGCTTAATACGGAAACATCGAGCCCGGTACGACCTAACTTACGATATTTCATGATGAAAACACCCTCCCTATTCATAGATATATCGATTCATGAGCTGCCCGGCAGTATCCCAGCTATTCTTCCAGACCGTCACCACGAACATCCTTAAGCTTGTAAAACGCCTTGGCATTCAGGCCGAACAATCGGGCATATTCCGCCTCTCCCCATGATTTCGGCAGAGCTTCGGCCAATACGTCAACCACTTAGCCATATTCAGCCGAAAGCAGGCATACGGGCCAATCGCTGCCGAACATGACCCGCTCAGGACCGAACATCGCTGTCACTTTATGTACATACTTATTAAAATCCTCCTGACTCCATCGGCGATGCTCCGCCTCGGTTACCATGCCGGAGAGCTTGCAGTAGATACTCGGAAAACCGGCAATTTGCTTCAGGAGGCTCTCCCAAGGCTCGATCCGTCCGCTCCGGATCGGCGGTTTGCCCAGATGATCGACAACTCCGCGGATGCTGGGAACATGTTGGATTAGCTTCAGCAGCGGTTCCAACTGGTGACTCAGAACAAGAAAATCAATTGGAACCTCCTCCTTGGCATATCCACTTAATGCTTCGATGTATGACGGCTCCAGGATCACCTGGGCATCAGGCATATCCTGGATCATAATACGAAAGCCGATAAATTTCGGATGTTTCCGAAATCGCTCGTAATGCTGCCGGTGTTCGGGATCGAAGAGATCGATCCATCCTACCACTCCGAGAATGGAAGAATCGTGATCCGCGAGCGACAATAGATAGTCCGTCTCTTCCATGGTCGGTGCCGCCTGGACGGTTATACTGCCGTCAAACCGGTGCAAATCCAAATGCGGCTTCAGATCAGAAGGCAGGAAGTTTCGATAAAGCTCTGGAATATCCGGCTTGATCCATCCATAATCTCCTCGTTCTATCAGCCAATAATGCTGATGGGCATCCACTCTCATGAACATCCCTGCCTTTTTGATGTAATGTTTGCTATTTTCATTGTATGATCAAAGTCTGTGTACAAATATAGCGTGGAATTGCAATTTTATAACTTATTTTGATATTGTGTTTCTATTAGAAGGTAAGGAGCGATGATCATGACTCCCCTGCGCAAACCATTTAAAGGGGACCCCCTGTTTCCGATGGAATTGGTTTATCGGACTACAAAAAGCCCCGAAGTGGAGCTGCCTCATCATTTGCATGATCTTTACGAATTGGTATATGTGTACCAGGGAAAGGGCACTTTTTTTATTGAAAACAAGCTGATGGAGAAAAAAGCAGGCGACCTTTTCATCATCCCCGGAAACACGATTCACAGCTCTTTCCCTGACCCGGATGATCCGATTATTTCGAGTGCTTTATTCTTTGCGCCTTCGCTCGTCTTAGGTGCGAATGGAAGCGATCTGCAATATGCAATCCTTTCTTGCTTCGACGTTGCTCAAAAATCAGGATCTTATCGTCATGAATTACCCAAGTCGAATCAACAATATATCGAGGGTATGCTAAAAAGGATCTCGGAAGAGACCCGACTTGCTCAGTTGGGTTTCCGCGAGGCGCTTGTGCTCTTGCTGCGCTCCTTACTGCTGCATATCAATCGCTACATCAGTACCTTGTCCGCAGAACAGCCGGCCCACTCACAGATCGGCCCCTCCTGGTTGAGGAATTCCATCCAATGGATTCATGAACATCTGGATCAACCCATAGGACTAGCCACTCTGTCGGCCCATGCATCGGTAGACCCGGCCCATTTTTCCCGTATGTTCAAGAAATATACCGGTTTGCATGTTACGGGTTACATCAATGCCAAACGAATCGCCCGTGCTAAAGAGCTCCTGCTACACCACGAGAAATCTATCGGACAAATCGCTGAAATCTGCGGGTACGACACCCTGACTCACTTTCATCGAAATTTCAAAACGTTGACGGGAATGACTCCCGGAGCGTATAGGAAGCAGGTAATTGACAGTTGACCCATTTAGAATTATATTATTTATAGTTAAGCACTTAACTAAATAGGGGGTGTGATCTCGTTGAATGACGACCTGCAACAATACGTGCTGGATTTGCCGCTGCCAACCCTTGCTTTCTTCACGTTGGTGGAAACAACGGCAAAGCTGGTCGACGTATCCGAAAGCTACTGGAAGGCACAAGGGCTGAACGGAGCCAGAATACGTATATTAGTTGAACTTATGAAAGAGGGAGGAACCATGCTTCCCTCCAAGCTGGCACAACAAATCGGAGTAACCAAACCCAATATCAGCCTGCTGCTCACCCCCTTGGAAAATGAAGGCTTGATTCGGCGGGATAACCATCCCCGGGACGGTCGAAAATCGGTTATCAGCATTACAAATGAAGGTCAGCATTTATTAATCCACAACCTGCCTGCGAACAGGCAGCAAGTTTCCGCTAAGATGAACGTGCTGAATGACGAAGAATTAAAGCAGCTACTGGCCCTTCTGCGTAAATTAAAGGAGGCGTGACGGCTTTTCACGCCCATTTGGTTAAGCACTTAATTAAAATCAAAAAGGATGATGGCAATGTCAATCGTAATTACAGGAGCCAATGGCCGGCTCGGCAGCCTCATAATCCAAGAGCTTCTTCACCATGTTTCACCTGATCAAATCGTTGCTTGCGTTCGGCGTATGGAATCCGGAAAATCATGGGAGGACCAAGGAATAACTGTTCGTTTCTGCAACTACGACGAGCCCGCCTCCCTGGAGAAGGCCTTCGTGGGTGCTTCGCGGCTGTTGTTCATCTCTAGTCCCCATCCCGATGATACCGTTCGTATGCGGCAGCATGCCCATGTAATAGAAGCTGCAAAAAAAGCGAACGTTGGCCATATATTCTATACCAGCTTTGCCTTTCCCGAACATAGCGACATTTCACTGACCCATTTGCATTTGGCAACGGAACATGCCATTCGCACAACCGGAATTCCGTATACTTTTCTTCGCAATGGCCTATATATGGACTTTATCGAAGCACTCGATGTGAATGCGTCCATTCTGACAGGAAATCTTCGTATCCATCCGGGGTCGTGGAAATTCAATGCGGTTACGCGCTCCGATCTGGGAGCCGCCATCGCGGCAGCATTATCCGGTGAGGGCCATCTTAATAAAACGTATGAGCTTGTGGCGCCTGACGTTTGGACCTTCAGCGATGTAGCCTCCACTCTTTCAGAACTAACGGGCAGAGCGATATCCCTATGTCCCACCAACGAGTTACAGCATTGGATATTCAGCTTTTTAAGAAAAATCGATACGGCTTCAACTTCTGGCGATCTGGAGAATTTATTGGGACGCCCGTTAACAACGATGAAAGAAAGCATGAAAGCTTATGTCGGGCAGTGATTAGATCCGACTGACGATGAATCGACATTTCCCCTTCATTGAGTACTGTGAAACCAACGTACCCAATATAATTAAGCAATACGGGAATACGATGGCCCCTGGGACTCAAGGAAGGAGGCAGGAATATGCCGATACGTCCGCCCATATTGCAGAGAGGCGATACCGTTGGAATCGTTACCTTGGGCAGCCCGCTCGATGCCAACATCATCAATGCACGGATCGAGTATTTACGAGCCATGGAGTTCAATGTCGTATTGGGCCAATATGTATATGCCCAAAACGGGTTTCTGGCCGGAACAGACGAACAGCGGGCATCCGATTTAATGATGATGTTTCAAGACGATCAGGTGAAAATGATACTGCCCACAAGAGGCGGCACCGGAGTAGCCGGAATCCTTCCATACCTTGATTATCATGTGATCCGGAACCATCCGAAAATCTTGACGGGCTACAGTGATATAACGGTACTATTAAACGCATTGCATCAATTCGTGGATTTAATTACGTTTCACAGCCTCTTGCTTATCGACTTCAAACCCGAGACGCCCTCCTACAATTACGACCAGTTTTTTGCCGCGACGTCCCTGTATTCATTAACACGGCCCATCCTGAACCCCCCCGAGATGCCTCTGATCAGCCGAGTTCCGGGCAACGTTACGGGGCCGCTTGTGGGCGGTAATTTAACCTCGTTTGTAGATACGCTTGGAACGCCTTTCGAAATCGATACACGGGGCAAAATAATCGTTCTTGAAGAAACGCATGAACCGACCAATACCGTCTACAGGTACTTGAACGATTTGAAACTCGCTGGGAAATTCCGTGACTGCATCGGCATTATTACGGGGGAATGTACAGGCTGCCAGGCTGCTTACGGCAAATCCTACGAGGATGTCATCAACGAGTTCATTGTGCCGCTCGGCAAGCCGTTGATCACAAATCTTGCCACGGGTCATGGTTTGTATAAAGCAGCTCTGCCGATTGGCGCCTTGGTTAATCTCGATTCCATTCTTAAGACCATAACCGTGGTTGAACCTACGATCAGTACATAAAGCTCGTTGCATGGCCCTCGCTTCATCCCCATGCTGCCCATGCGCAGCGAGATATTAATGAAAAAAAGGCAGTTGATCATTACGATCAGCTGCCTTCATTTCTATGTGATGCTGCAGGTAAACTCATAGCTGCGCTACAGATGGGCAATCCCTTCACACCTGACTTATTTCACGTAAAATGTAGCGTCTCTTTGATCCCATGCTGTCGAGACCGGAGAAATTTCCAACACACCGTCCCGGTGTATTTTCCGTAATCTTATTTTCTGAAAACCTAGCTTGGCATAGGCATAGGTAATAAATGTATTTTTAAGATACTTCTCCTCTGTCTGTTTCTTGCTATCTTGTTTGTGCTTTCTTTCTGGATGAAACTTTTCGCCTAAAGCTTCCTCGAGTTGCACTTTCAATCTGCTGAATTCCGATTGTGAAATTGGACAGTTAATATACATAGTATCTATTCCGATATTGACCATATATAAAATTTCTTGTATAGAACTACTAATTAAAGATAGATGCATAAGGAAAATGCCATCTGTAGGAAGGCATACTGGTGAAGAAGGGTTACATTATTTAAGCATTATTCATTTGTTTGGTTTGCAATAAAAAAACACAACAAGGACGGCGACCATCGCTGTCCTTGTGAATATTTCGGTGCGGCAGAGCCACTTGGTTAATTAGTGAGAGCCATGATGTTATCGAAATAGAGCCCAGCAAGTTAATAAGGAGAGCCATCAGAATATGAGGGTTCTCCCATTTTCAATTTTCAACTATCGTGCCCTTTTGATGGGCCGTTTACTGCGTGATGCGAGACTTCGGAACTCACATCGGAAACTTGCACCGATTTAACCTCTCTTTCGATAAAAATAAAGAGAGTGAGGAACCTTATCTCCACTCTCTCTCTTTGCTTATATCCTCTAAAAAACTGCTACTTTCCCAATTACAACGACTCGGATGCTTGCTTCAGATAGCCGGACAATTGGGCCAGATCCGGCTTATCTCCTTCGCGCAGCTTGATCCACTTCCGTTCGGCCGGACCCTCGAAGCCTTTCGGAAACGCCATGCCGACTGTATTCATGATCATAAATGCAATTGCATCTTTCGAAGGTGAGATGACGGCAGCAAACTGCCCGTTCTTCAGAAAATGCGGTTTCTTGTATTGAATCTTCTCTTCCGCTCCGGGAATCGTCTCGTGGACCATATGCCGAAGCTGACCGCACAATTGAACTTGCCATGGCGAGGACAGATTTTCAATAAATGTGGATACTTCTGGGTTCATTTTCAACACGTCCTCTCTTATCAATGGATATTAGACTTCCTGTTGCAACTTGGCCAAATATTCGGCGTAACGTTCCATGGACGCAATCGCGCCTTGCTCCGCACCGGAAGCCAGTGAGCCTTGAAGGGCTTCAGCAGAGACGTATTCCGTGCGCATCGTCAATTTTGATTTACCGCCTTCAAGCTGTTCAAACGAGTCGAAAATGACGGATTCGTGCTCGTTATACGGAGCCACGTCAAAAATCATCGTATAGTTCAGTCGCTCGGGCTTCACAATTTCGCGATACGTACCGATGATAGGAAACTCGGTCCCATCCGGACCCAACTGAACATATCGGTAGGTGCCACCCACTCGCAAATCGATCTCGCAGGCATGGAGGGGTACTCCGCCGTGACCCCACCAGCGGGACACATGCTCCGGCTTTGTCCAAGCATCCCACACCAACTCGCGCGGTGCTTCGAAAATACGCTCAATGATTAATGCTTGTCCTTCTACTCGCGTTGTTGCTTTATTTGCCTGTTGACTCATCGTGTTTTTCCTCCTCATTTGGGTAGGTAATAGGGTTCTGCTCAGATTTTATCCCATTTTTTCCAATATCGCCAACACAGTAGTTAACGGTTCAAGTTTTGTTCCAAGAACGCATCGAGTTGACCAAATGTCCCGACGAATCCTTGCTGTACATGCGGGCGCATGCTCTCAAAGGTGGCGCGTTCTTCCTCAGTGGCGTTAAACGGACCGCCTCTTAGCGTAAGCTTCGTCTTTCCTTCGCTTTCGATTAACATCAAGTGGTTGATCACTTCGAGCGGCCACGTTCCGCTGAACGGAGCCCGGATCGTGTTGCCTTCTTCATCGGAATACGATTGGATGAAGTCTGGATAAATCAGCATTTGGATTAACGTCGCGTGAAAACTCCAATCCATTCATACGCGCGATTACAAAGGATTCGCTATACGAAAGCAAACACGGGACTTCTGACCAATGCTCCCAACAACAGGACGACGGCAACAATCAAGAATGCCGACTTCTTCAGACCAAATCACTCCTTTTTCATATTATTTTCTGTTCATTTTGAATATACCTATTAAGGAATATACCTGTCAAGGAATATTTGGTATTTAAATTGACCGCACTTTCATTAATCGCGCCGAAGCGCGAAAGGCCAAGAATTTTACAGAATACCTCATGTCGTAGAAGTGTGCGCTTGACGAAGGCTTAAGCCGTTATTAACCATGTCTCGGACGATTCAGCGCGGCAACGTCTGCCGAATACGAAATAGAAGAGGCCTAAGCTGGCAACTTGTAAGACCGCCAGCACGAGCCAGATATTGCTGAAGATCAAGCCCTGCGTTGCGGGTGATCCAAAGAGCGGATTCCATGCTGGAATCGCCGATCTGCTGAGGTCCGTCATCTTGCCATAGATCCCGATTGCCATCCCTTGCGCGATGAAGTTGACCATTGCCAGCATCGAACATTGCGAGGAACAAAGCCTATGAATTGCTAAATAGTGGCGAAATCAAGTCGATAAAGATGAAGGGCTATCGAATTCCGAAGATAGCTGTCAGGGATTACGTACTGTCGCAGGCAAAAATAACAATGGGACGCTACAAGGAATTATCAGAAGGAGATTAAAATAAGCCGCGCATTTTGCTGCGGCTCCGCTGGCTCGTACTATAGAGTCTATGATTTGATTGTGTGTACGAAGTTAGGCACTCTTGTAAATCCACGCAACTTGCTTCGAACGTTCTATGATTTGACGAAGAAAGCGAAAGTCCCTAAAATAAAGGAAATCCCTGGGCATTCAGACATTCGAGTGACCTTCGACATTAATTTCCATATTTAACCATCTATTCATAAGGAAACCACACATCAGTATGGCAACATGATTTTCGGGTCGCAACTTGAGAGCAAAGAAAAGGAGGTTTTAATCGCTGCCGACACGGGTAGCTCGTTAGAATTTGATTCTGAATCGTTAAACATGATTCAATAATTCATCCTCAACTTACTGACCGCCTTTCATCGGAGCATTTAGAACGGAGTAAAAGTAAATCACCCTGCCTCCAAAAGAGGACAGGGCGATTGTTTGTGATCGAGAAAAATAAAATAAAGGTCTGAGCGGAGTCCTATTTGCCTCGCAAAAGATGAAATAGCATTAAAAAAATCCTTAGTGTGACCAAACGTGTGACCACGCGCTCAAATCATATCTAAGCATAGCAAGAACCCGCCAAACACTCGAAAATCCCTGTGTTTAGCGGGTTCTTTTTAGTTATGGAGCCTAGGGGGATCGAACCCCTGACCTCATCGCTGCCAGTGTGGCGAGCACGGCTCCCCCTGTATCCTGCGATGTCCGAGAACCCTTATCTAATAGGGGTTTTCGGGCATTGTCTTTATCTGATGTTAACCCCTGTTTCCTTGTGTATTTTAGCGTTCTGTGACCATGAATGTGACCACGATTATGCATCGCATTCTACTTTCAGATTTGTGTCGTGACGAGTCTACTTTGAAGGATACGATCTATTCGGTCGATGACAGCTTCTATATCTTCCTTAACTTCATGATCCCATACTCGGATTAACGTCCAACCTTTCTGTTCATAATATTCATTTACAACCTTATCCCTGGCACGATTCCGTTCAATCTTATTGAACCAGTAATCATAATTGCTTTTAGGAATTCGGTAGTGAATATCACACCCATGCCAAAAGCATGAATCCAGGAAGATGACTACTTTGTACTTCTTAATGGCTATATCAGGTTTTCCAAATAAGGTATTCAAATTCTTTCTGAAGCGATATCCGCGGCGCCACAATTCCTTGGAAACGCGATCCTCTAACTTGGTTCCCTTGGAACGTATCGCGCTCATGATTTTGCTTCTAGCCTCTTTGGAAATCTTATCTGCCATTACAATCTCCTGTATTATTTCATGTGTACAAAGCAACCTTATTTTTGCTTATTAATCCCGATAATATTCTCCAGTACCCATAAGCATCTTAAAATCCTGAACGTTACAATTATAACTCCCCACAGCACAACCATATTTACTTCAAATAACGGAGCAGCATCTCGGTCTATGATCAGGGATACAAGCGAAAGAACCACTAACAGTCCCAGGTATTTACTAGTGTTAAGGAATACCTTGAAGATTTGATAATAATACTTGCTTGATCTCAAGGCATTCATCCCCTCGCTATTGCCAGTAACAAGCAGAATCGACAATCCAGTAATAACAAAGCCAAGAAGGGAACCAGCCACACCAGCAATTGCTCCATATAAAGCCGAACGCGAGCCCTTCAATACATTCATTACCTCATCCTGTAGACTGTATATATTAATGACCCAAAGGATTAGAAAGGTTAACACGATTGAGAAGACAAATTCCATAAAGAGGAAATACTTATCATACGTATCAATAATCTTCTTCATCAGGACATCATTCCACCCTTGCGAAGTTATCCCTCAACTCATGGTACGCTTCATTAATTGCATTATACATACTTGTTGACTCTACCGCTCGCCGTTTATCGTCAATCGTAATAACGCTTTTCGTGGAGATCATCTTATCTTCTAATAGATCAAAAGCTTTATTCTTTTCAGTTGTAGTATCTTGTCCGACCAACTTAAAGCGATGAATCTGGTCGCGGTTTGACTGTTGAGTGAGAAAGTCGATGAGTTTCTGCTTAACGAACGGGAAGCCGAATCCACTTTTTGAGTACTTCTTCTTACGAAGAATGACTTCTACAGTCTCAGCTTCTGATACCGAAGCTGCTGCTTCAAACGCATTTTTAAGGCTCGTATCCAACTGTTCAGTGATTCCTATTGAGTTCTTTGCCACTTCGATTTGTACTAAGCTAACCTCATCACCGATTGACCTTACCTGTCGATCTACATCAAGATTAAGTATCGGAGTAATATCGATGTGAGCTGCTGGATTCGAAAATGTTCGGCTCTTTTCAACCACATAATCCTTTAGAGAAGTTGCTCTTGGTCCATAAAAATTGAACTCCAGACCAATAACACCAGCAGTCGGATAATATACAAAATGAGTAATCTCTGCAAGACCTGCATTTGCGGGAATGTTTAGCCCTTTTAGCACTCCCTGGTCCTCTAGCTCAGGCAGCGAGGTTCTTCGAGACACAGCAAATCGACCTTTGATTTCTAATGCGGTACTTGTCGAATCCAACTCGATAAGATTGACATCTCCGCTTGGCAGATAAAGATACCTAGATAAAGGATCATCATCAATGAACTGAAGCTTACTTATGTAATCAAATACTCCATACGGATCAGTATGTGGGTGTAAAGAGCTTGAACCTTGTCGTAACTCTGAAATGCTAATTCTAAAGAAATGAATCTTGCGGTTAATGTGCGCCATCCTTTGCCCCTCGCTTCTCTTTAGATATCATTGCAAACTTTGAGACTATCTTACCACAACCTATCCAAATCCTACCACGAATCCTTGGTGTCAATAGAGGAATTGGACTAAACTTGTCGAATCCCTTTATGTATCTTACAAGGAAGGGGATTTACAAAGTGACACCAAGTGAAGAACTAGGTCTAAGAATTGCCTGTGAGGTATTTGAGAAGAAAAGTCAGCGGCTAATAAGGCATCGCCGCCCCAACATTTATCTAAAATCCAATGCGGAATTGTTCAGTGATTGGTTTGAAGATGGGCTGGATGAATATACAATACAGAAGCTTGGGGCAAATGCTCATCCAGATCTGATAATTAATAATGTTGGATTCGAATTGAAGTCACTTAGAGCTAATAGCCAAATACAATTCAATTCGACTATTCCTTGCGGCGGCTTCAAGCATGGAAACATCTCAGGCGAATGTTACTATGCTGTTGCACGCTACACAACCGAGAGAAACTATGGTTACCTTGAGGACTTTACAATTTGCGACGGAGACTTCTTTAATCACAATCGTCAACAAGCTTTCGCTCATTCCAATGAACAGGAGACTGGATTTGGGGATTATGGCGATGGTGTTGTTAGACATCGGAAGATGTATTCGTTCCCTAGTCCGCTCAGATCAGTTCCAGGAATATCGTTAATCTCGAAATTCGATAACGCAATCGAGTTTAACAGCAACCTTGTGTTGGATGGATCGATAGATAGAAGAGATACCAGAGGTCAGGTGTTTACATTCTTCATATATCGACACGCGATGTTGCCCTAGTGCTTGACCTTCACTCCTCCATCTGGTACATTAATGTTATATAGTATTTACGAGCCAGATAGGAGTGAGCACATGAAGACGACACAACTTATTTCCCTCTCTAAATCTGAACATAGAGAGCTAATCAATAAGATTGAAGACCTTTCTGTTAAAGAGAATAGGTCTCTTTCTGATGCAATCATGCATCTTCTTGGACTTGGGTATAGTGAATACATAAGTCGCACGGTAAATGATTCTACCCCTTATTCCGTGGTCGCACTATTTGCTGGCGCTGGTGGCCTTGATACTGGGCTGAAGATGGCTGGTTTCAATGTCATATGGGCAAATGAAATAGATAAGGACGCTTGTGAGACTTATATTGCCAACCATCCAGAGACCTATGTTGAACGCGGGGATATTCGTCGCGTCAAAAACTTTCCAAAAGCTGATGTCGTTGTAGGAGGATACCCTTGTCAGGGTTTCTCGCTTGCTGGCAACAGATTGGTTACTGATGAACGTAACTATCTGTATAGAGAATTTGTTCGTTGCTTACGGCAAGCAAATCCCAAGTTCTTCATTGCTGAAAATGTTAAAGGGCTGCTTACAATGGCTGGTGGACAAATCATTGAAGCAATGATGCAGGACTTTAGAAATGAGGGCTACGTTGTATCCCATCATCTAGTTAACGCATGTGATTATGGTGTCCCACAAGACCGAGAGAGAGTATTTATTATAGGAGTTAGAGACGACATAGATTTCGAGTACAATTTGCCTGCTCCAACTCATGGGAACTTGCCTGGACAAAAACCTTATGTAACTTTAAGGGATGCAATCGGACATCTTAAGCAAACAGAAATTGGCGAAATATATGATAGCACCTTTTCATCCCGTTACTTAAGCCGTAACAGGAAACGAAGCTGGGATGAAGTTAGCTTCACCATCCAGGCAAGCGGTCGTCACGCGCCTTTACATCCAAGTGGTGATCCAATGATAAAAGTCGGTCCTGATCATTGGATCTTACCCGACACATCCGAGCATCGAAGACTTTCATATATTGAATGTGCACTTATTCAGACATTCCCACCTGATTATATCTGGCAAGGTAGTTTAGGCTCAATTCATAAGCAAATAGGAAATGCAGTTCCTTGTTTGCTTGCAAAAGCAATATCAAAGCCAATATATGAATACCTTAAGTTGCACTACTCGCAACAATCTAATAAAGAGCTTCAAGTTGTTTAACTAAAGTCTTGATTTCATTATTATGAAGTGGTAATATCTATTTGTCCGAAAGCATCGGCGAAGAGACTCCCCTTTAGGAAGCACCTGAGGGGAGTCTTTCTATTTGCCCGTATCTTTAACAGCGTTCAATCTCTTGCCGTAATCATATGGCTGAGAATAGAATACCTTCTTACAATCAATGCACTGGACATCACAAACTCGATTATATATTAGCTTCTCCTGTTTGGATAAGTGATCTGGTGGAGTCTCTACACTTATTACAAATAAAACGCCTCCGCATTCTTTACATGTAAGCAAAATTCAACACCTCAATCTATTCTTGAATGTCCTTTATTAGCGGCTGCAGAACCGCATGGAACTTCTTCATTTTCTCAATCATTGTTGTCTGTATTTGCGGCCAGTTGGACTCATCGCTTTTCAAACCGCCCATATTCAAGAGGTATTGAATGCGCGATGCCCTTTTTATATCTAGCCGATCCCAGATAAGCGACTCACCGAACTTATCTTCAACCAATTGTTTCTGATTATATAATGTATCGAAGATGTTCTTATTCCTAGTATGGTCTGAAGTATCAATATAAAGCTCAATCCCTGTCTTGTCTTCGCTCCACACAGTGTAATTAAAGGACAGTCCTGCCTTACCTGCCCCTGTACCCAGAGCCATGTATTTAGTAGCTGATCGGTTTGCATGAAGATTAAACCCTATCTGTCTCGCCCGTTCCAGCAATCCTCCCCAGAATTTCAACCTGAGAACATGTCGCTCTGCCATATCTTGCTTCTCTTTACCGATTTCCTTAGCTTGAGCACTCGGTCCAACAACAATCGTAAATAGTGGAGCTGGTTCAGAGTTACCGATCTTATACGCGGAAAGCTTCACCAGGTAAAAAGAGATATCTGCTGGTGTAGACTCATTTAACCAAGTGATCGCCTTTGTGTGTTCAGGTCTGGGATGACTCACAATCCAGATTGCAGTCTTAGCATCAAGATTCGTCAGATATGTAATAACCTTGCCCAAGTGGTCATGATTCGTTGATTCAAGCTGATTTTCAATGATTACAACATTCCCGTCATCATCTTCAGCAACCAGGTCGACTTCAAATGAAGCAACCCTTTTCTCACGTTCCACAGCCGTGAAGGTTATGTTTAGTGTCTCGCTAAGCATTTCAATATTTCCCTCAAGCCAACTAGAGAAATCTCTTTCCTCATGTTTCCATATATCACGAAGTGGAACAGGCTCCAACTTTCCTATACTCATTCTAAGTTCTCCCATCAAAATATCGATCACCGATCAATACAGCTATTACCCTATTATTCGACACTAGCGATCGATTACCCTGCTTTAAGTAAAAGAAAAGCGCCGCGTGGGCGCTATTCCTGCTTTGTCATTTTAGCTGTATTGAAGTCCGATTCGTACGTCATGGTTTGTTTATCATCACTTAGAATTAAGCTGACCTGGCTTGCGCCAGCTTCCATTTCAATCACGATCTCGTACTCATCCATGTACGGTATCTTGAATGCTTCTTGATACGGATATTGTTCTTGGTAGTAATCGAGATATCCTCTAACTTCACTGTCGTCAATCACAACCTCAAAGCATAGTTCCTGGTTTATATCGCACCATTTGCCCTTAAACGCATCAATTAAGTTGGTCTCTGCCGCTTCATCCAATGATGTGCTAATGCCTGATCTTTCGAGTACGTATATATTCTGATTGTCCCTGTAGTCTAATTTCCCAGAGTCATATAGCCAAACCAGTGCAAGCTTTTCCTCACTCCCAATATAAAGAGCAACATGACCATCTTCTGCATGGAATTCATATCTAAAGTCCGTTGGAAAATCTCGCCCCTCTTGATGATAGGTTATAGTGCCTCTGCTATCATCAGTAAAGGAGAGCGTGAATGCCAGTTCGTCCGATTCTGGGGTACTCCATTGTCCTTCAAATGCCTTTACTTCTTCACTCAGTACTACTGGTGGTTGTTCAGCCGCGTCCTCATCGACAACGGACTCCGATTGATTCAGCTCTTGGTTGTTTGGCCCGCCCTGATAAGCCTTTATGGACTTGTGGTTCACTGTAATCATTCGTTCGTCCACTATTGCAGGAGCATAGTAGATATAGTCATTCTCCTGATATCTCCACAACTCATTTCCAGTCTTTGCGTCCAGAGCTAGGAGAGCAGAGTACCCCGCTGCTCCCTTGGTTACAGTACTCTGTCCCTCAAATACGGCCAAGTACACTGTCTCTTCTGCAACAATCGGATTTGTGATAGTACCTCCATGCATGAGTGTGAATAATGGATCACCGAGCACCTTACTCCATAATTCCTTACCATTCGAAGCATCCAGCATCACCACAGTACCGCTCTTCACTTCTGTTAAAAGTGCCTTATTATCGAGCAGAGTAATCAGCGGCCTGTTCACCATTTCGAAACTATCGTTCTCATAGCTCCATTTGGCTTTCTTACTTTTCAAATCATAAGCTGTTATCCTACCGCCTAGATCAGAAACCACCAGGAGCTTCTTATCGACAGCCACACTGCTTACAGGTGATCCGTGCTCGATGGTATCCAATTCTTTGCCTGACTTCTCATTAATGATGTGTATGCCGCCTTCAAAGGGAAGATACAGCTTGTCTCCCGCTATAAATGGAGAAATCTTGAGTGATACGATATCCCCGTAGCTCCAGCTTTCCTTACCTGTCTTTATATCCAATGCATTGAGGGTAATGCGGCCATCCTCAAGCTGTTCAGGAATGAATACGTGATTGGACGACGCGGCGGCTTTACTTGGACGCATTTCGTAGGGAACTTCCTTCTTAGATAGATGCTCCCACAGCAACTCTCCTGAATCAGCATTCAGGGCATGAACCCCTGCATTATCAATGAAGCTAACCGTACCATTGGATACGGTAGGACGCGATATCATTCCATCAACTTCCTGAGTCCATAACTGCTTGCCCGTCTTTGTATCAATTGAGTAAAGATACCGTAGATCACCGACATACATAGCTTTCTCCGTCACTGTAGGCTCTAGCAGTGGAAATTGAAACTGTTCCTCGTTTGTCCAAGCTACACTTGCAATACCTTCAATTGCCTTGCCCTGATATGCTCCTGATGATTGCGAGTTATTGCCGCATCCAGCAATTAAAAGACTCAGTGAGATTGCCGTAATCCATCCATATCTCTTTCTGAACAAAATGATTCCCCCTATTTCCGCTATTCAACTTTATTTCTGCTGTAGTACGTGCCGCCACCGTCCAGGTGATACTCACCGCCGTAATGTTTCATTATAAAGGTTGCCTGTTGCTTGTACGTGTACTTATATGGCTTCTCTCCCCAGTCATACGTCAGTTGAACCTTGGCGTAATATTTGCTCTCATCAACTTCATCGAACTGAGTGAATTCTATTTCGACTGTCTTTTCTGGCGTTGCTCCATGTACCCTGCCCACATCAGCTTTTATTAACTTTATGAACTCGGACTTTGGACTACCTCCGCATCCAGCAAGCATTAGCAGTGCGAGCATCATTGCCGCGACCAATCCCATTTTTCTCATGTACGCTCTCCTTTGCGAAGAAATTTCCTTATGCAGATTGAAAAGTTGATAAAAATTCCGTGATAAGTTATGTATAGTAGAATGTTGTTGAACTTTTGAAACCGCCCACGGGGTCCCTCCTGCATGGCAGTCCTCCTTCCATAGTTCAAATTGCCTACCTTTCACATTCAGATTATATCATGCATTATATTGGTTAGTTAAGTTATTATCATGCATTATAATGTTTCGACGATGATTCACTATTCCTCTACTGTTTTTGGTAAGAGGTGATAGAATGGCTAGGAAATCGCGAGATGTTCAGAAGATCAAGACTGCTGTGGGGCAGCGGCTTCAAGGCTTCAGGAATCATCAAGGAAGAACCCAAGAGGATGTGGCGCATGAGGCCGATGTCCATCCTTCATACATAACCAAGCTGGAATCTGGCAGGTCAAACTGGACGATAGAAAGCTTGGATAACATTCTGAATGCATTAGATGTTTCATACAGCGATCTGTTCCAAAACATCGACGAATCAAAGAACAGAATCGACAATACTGTGCTGATTCAGATTGTAAAGTTGTTGGAAGGCAGGAGCATCGAAGAACAGCGCAAGGCACTGCAATTATTAAAAGCGTTGTACAACTAATCGTATAGCTCCAACACTGGGCTCTGTTGCTTATCCCAAATGGGATAGGTAAGCAGGGCCTTTTTTGCGTTCAATGGCACGACAGAGATAACCAGGGCTGTGAGAGGATGCCCACATTGTATGGAGGTGAGCAGATGACAGGTAGCCTGAAGGAATTGACTGATCAGCAGTTGTTGAATGTCCTAAGAGCAGCGCAAGAGCTGGAGTTGGATGCGGCATTCATCACATTGATCGAGAGCGAGTTGAAGCGCCGCGGCACTAACATTAATCCATGAAGGGAACGAAGCAAATGAGCAAACAGCTACTAGTTACAAAGACCGCTGGTAATACACAGTATCAGCTTTACCGTGTCGATATGCTCCATCCTGCTACCTACAATGACTTCAGAGGCACAATCATCGAGCAGAACGTAACGATCGGTGCATACGGTATCGTTGCAATCCTTTTCATCGGACAAGAGGAAATCTATTATGACAGCGGCCCCCTCTCCGCTCAGGGATATCAGGTTAATTGGTTATTCAACCATCTGCACAGACAAGGATTCAACGATCTTGACCAAATACGGGAGGTGATATGGAAAGAACATGAGAGCTGGACGTGGAACCAGTACGGTAATCCGTTCGGAAAGGTTGCTAACCAAAAGCTACGGAAACAAATAAGAAAACTGCTTCACTAAGGGCTTCTGCTTAATACCTAGGAATGGGTATTGGTGGGAGTCCTTTTTCGTTGACAGAGAACCCAATACAGGCCGAGTGAGATTAGGCCAGAGGGAGGGGAATGCATATGGAGGAGTTTGGTAAGAGGCTGAGTGAGGCATCGGCTGCATTGATTCTGTTAAGTAGAGAATTTGAACGTTTAGAGACCGATCATTCCGATCTTCTCTCTGAAGGTTATCCATTCAGCGTATGTCTGCTGGAAGTCGTACATGGAATGTTGGAATGGCAAGAAACGATCAACGATCTTAAGGAGGCGATCAAACGTGGAGAAACGGCAAATAGCTGACGAGATGACCACTCTTCTCCGTCAGTTGGTAATGCAGAATCAGTTGGTAATGGCAGCTCGCGTCTTGGGGGTATACTTCCAGCGCGTATGGAAGATTGATGAGGAACTAGCTAATCGATATGTGCGCGGCTACTTCGCTAAGTACTATCCAAAGCAGCTAGAACAGCATCTGAAGCGTCAAAATCGAGCCAGTTAAGGAAGGGTGAACTTCGATGACAAAGCAGTTACAAGAGCGTAAAGAGGCTCTACAGAGCGTCAGGAAGAGTCTGAATGGAAAGGCATCGCTGAGAAGCGAGGAAGGAAAGCAGTATATCCGTTGTTTGGTAATGCTCGTCGGTACGGAAATGCAGCTCAAAGAACTTCAAGATATGAAAAAGGACGCCTGCCAGCGCCCTCAGTAATTCCTATTCGATTTAATGATAACTCAATATCTATTCACATTCAAGGGAGCGGCTTCGGCTGGCTCCCTATTTTTGTTTATCCCTATCAAAACCATTGGAGGTTATGTACTCATGAATTATCAATATACATTCCGCACAGCAATTTCCGAAGCTCTCTGCATCAAGGAAAGCAGCAATGTTGTTCAAGAACTGGTATCTAGGTTTAATACGCCTTTCGATCTGATGGATGCAACGGAGCATGAACTGACTTCGATCAAGGGGATCGGCCCAATGCGTGCCAAGCAAATCCAATCTGCCATGAAGTTGGCGCGGTTGTTGAATATGCCGAAGGAAACGCCGAAATTCATCCGCTCACCTAGAGATGTATTCGATATCTTCCGCCATACAATCGGGATTCTGAATGTCGAGGAATTCCACATAATCATGCTCTCAACGAAGAATGGCATTATCGGTACGGAGATGATATCTCGCGGCACGTTAAACAGCAGCTTGGTTCATCCCCGCGAGACTTTCATTCCAGCCATAAAGCGTTCGGCAAGCTCTATTATTGCTATCCATAACCACCCATCAGGTGACTGCACTCCATCACCTGAAGATGTCCAGTTGACGGAACGGCTTGTTCAAGCTTCGGAGATCATCGGGATTCCTTGTCTCGACCACGTCATCGTAAGTAAAGACAGTTTCTGTTCCTTGAAGGAAAGGGGCCTCATGTAACTTTATTACGGGGAGTCGGCCTACTATGCTGGCTCCCTTCTATATAAAAGCCTTCGGCTGTGTGGGTGCGCTCCGCTCCACTTCGTTCCGCTACGCCTTTGTGCTCTCACGTTCGCATCATACACGGTTCTATGCATACAAAAATCAAAATCAGTGGAGGAACGATCAATGGTTAACGAAAACGCGATTATAACTGGATATGCATTACTGGCAGCTCGTGAGATGGGCTGCTCCCAGGCTCAGCTTGAACAATTGGAAGCAATTATGCGCTCGGTGCTTGATGAGTACACGGAGGATGAAGCTGCGGAATTCTACCGTCAGAACTAAGAGTGTAATCGTGGAGGAGCCCGTCCATTAGTGATTGGCTCTTCTTAAGTTCAACATTATATCTATGGTACAATCGTATTTATGACACAAGTGAAAGGAACGAACTCTATGAGCAAAGCTATATATATCGCGCAACTACCAAAGCATGAGCAGGACGAAATTGCCGCAAAATTGAAAGCACTACTGGTTGCAGAAGGCCTAGCAGAGATAGAGGTATTCCGAGCAGTCAAGGATGCAATGGATAGCAAGGTTGCTGATATAATGCATCTATTCGACAACAATTGATACAAAGGGAGCCAGCCGTTCTGGTTGGCTCTTTCCTGTTACTTCCCGTTCAAAAGTGACCGTACACTGAACCTGTAGCTAGGATCGGCCAACCGTCTAGCCATAAGGTCCATTGAAAGCTCATTAGTATAGGTGGGCGAATCACTGGTTCGCTTCTTCTTTAGGTTCTCGTACAGATTAATCATATGGGCATTTGCGGCCTTTTGACTGTCCGAGCAAGTACTCAGCGTACTCTCTCGTTTCAAAGCATCAATTAGGTCATCATAATTACACAATGTCATCTTCTCCTTCATCATGATTAAAGCCGAATACGAATTCAGGCCAATACTGCTCTTCTTGCTCAATTAATTCAATGGTGCTATTCATGATCCTTCGCTCCTATCTCATACTCAAAATCGTCAGTCAGCTTGCACTCCAGTCGACCATTCATATAGAGGGTTTTATACACGTACTCTTCGATAGCCTTCTCTTTGCCGCGTGGAATCTCCCTAACGTCTCGTTCGATTTCTGATAGCACCCCTGGGGATAGCTTGAGAAGTTTACCTAATTGAGAAAGCGTCATGTTGTCTGCACATCGCTTGATGCGTAGAATCTCACCCAGGCTACGGACATCCTCGTTGACAATCATCATTGGTTCGCGGTCATTATAGAAGTATTGCATTACAAGCTCGATCTCATCATCTGTTAGCTTTCTTGGCTTAATATCCATTCATTATCACCTTCGTTAGTATGTTAAGCTCCCCTCGATGTAGAAGGGAGCCAGGAAAAGGAGGAGGAGAAACCGCCGTAGATCGCGGAATCACTCATGTATTAGATATAACCCTTTGATCGGGGGGATGCAATAGTTTCTGAAAATAATTCTGAAAATTCCGCCATATATTAGAATCTTACACCAGTCAGCACTAAAATAATTAGAAAACCCTTGATATGACTGGGGTTTCGGGCATTCAGTGTTGAATTCTCAAACAGTGGTATGGGGCATCCTCTTGGGGGGAGTAGGCACAATAATCAGTGAATCACGCATAACCATGGCTGGCTAGACACCAATTGCAGCCGTCAAATTTGCTAAGTGTAGGCTACACGATTCCATGATATGATCGCTATATAATGGGATCTGGGGGATATAGGTATGATGAACGAACTTGTACACGAAGATGCATTTAGGAAGTATCTTGGTAAGGTATTAAGCAGTGAGAGGGTAATACGCGATTGCATATCTCGCTGTCGCCGCGTAGAGCTACATGAAGGGAATCTATTAAATCATTACAATGAGGATGGTGGGAGATCGCTCCTTTACAGGCTGGAATACAGTGCGTCTGATGAAAGGTCTGGTGCTGAACAACGGCATTCAATTCCAATCGATGGTAAGATTCGGACAGGTACGGCATCATTACGTAATGCAGTACAGCACTATCTCGACTTCCTAAAGCAGCAACAAGGATAATGGTGGATCTTCGCCGCCGACCCGTAAGACCTAGAAGCAGCTCGCCGCTAGCAGGCTCTCCAAACAAGTTGGGGAGGCATTGGACAGCTTGTAAAGAAGAATACTCGGTACAAGGGTAAAGGCTTCGCCCCTTCGGCCCTTGACCGCTCCCAACAGTCTGCCTTGTAACCATAGGCAATATCCAAACTTATACAACTATATTGCAGGATATTGGAGCTTACTGTCGAAATATACCCACATGATACATACGATCTAGTTCAAAAGGAGTGGGTAGGGTTGGCAAATCTAAGCGATCAGTATTCAGAGGATTCATTTTGGGAGAAGATTAAGAAGTTTGGTAAAAAGGCAGGTTCTAAGGTTGTTTACGTTGCACTGCTTCTCTTCTACTGCCTGAAGGATGGTGACGTGCCAGTGTGGGCTAAGACCGTAATCGTCGGCTCATTAGCGTACTTCATCAGCCCTGTGGATGCAATTCCAGACATTGTGCCTGTTGCGGGATACACGGATGACCTCGGTTCGTTAGTAGCTGCATTAGGGATTGTAGCTGCTTACATCAACGAAGATATTAAGCAAAAGGCAAAAGCTAAACTTGTGGATTGGTTCGGCGCGGACTGCCTCGACGATCTGGAAGACATCGACAACAAGATTTGAACTAATGAAATGGGGATGGTTAGCAAGCCGTCCCTCTTCTATTTCACAGCAAGCCGAACATACTAGAAATTCAATGAAATGAATACTAGAATGGCAGAATTCCTTATCCAGCAACGTTTCATTCTAGTCAAGCGGTCAGACTACAATGATACCGAAAAATCATACAGAAGAGAGTATGCCGCCGCGCATCCATTCACGTCCTATTCTAGTATGGTAAGGGGAAGGTAAATGATCCCAGCAACGGCGCAGCATTCAGCCATATTAGTCATTTTGTCTGCTCTTGACGGGTAACTGTACATTGGTTACGGTATGATTATGAAGTCAGCTCGCCAAGCTGCTTCGTCGGTGTGTAGATGAACGCGCCAATATCCGTTGTTCTAAGTGAAGAGAGTATGAGTTCATGCAGATTAACCCCCTGTGCTGATCCGTACTCTCTTATTTTTCGTTGATTAGCTCGGGTAACTTCGTCCCAATCCATTCCTCCTGCTTTTGAACCCCTGTTTAGCTGTATGACCATATCACGTAGGTCATCGGGCATTCTGCTGATATCGGTAATGATCTGATATCCCTTCGCGGCGGCAAAATCATCTAGCTTTAGATCGGCTACTCTCTTCATTGTAGGGAAACGATAGCGCAGTTCGGCTCTAACCCAAGTATCCGTTACCATTCCCCTCTTCTCTCCACGCTCTCTCTGCTTGTCGTAATGAGCCAGTTGAATGGATGACCGCCGCTTACCCATATATACCGATGTAGGCGAGTAGTGATTGACCGTAGCTTTCTTAGGCGGATGAATAGCATGCTGCTGTTGGAATGGCATACCATTGTCGAATGCAATATCCAGGCGCTTAATCATCCATCGTTCTAATGGAATGAGCGCGAATAAATCCCTTAATAGAGAACTGTCATTAGAGTATCCGTTGAAGCTCAGCCATAGATTGAACTTAGCAGTAGGGAATGTCGGCCTGAAACCTAACTTGACTCCATTTAATCGATCCTCTGTAAAGTACCGCCAGCGAGGATGTTGTCCTACCTTGTTACGTTTGAAGATAAGCTCATGTAGTTGCCTTATCTCTAGTTCGTTTGTGAGCTTCAGATACATGGTCTTAGTGTCCGTTGATACATGCATGGTTGATTACCTCCTTGAAGTTACGGGAGAGGCGACAAGAAACTGTGTAATACTTTAGTCGCGCAATCCCTCTTCTCAGAAGAACAACCTTTTCGGATTCAATGTGTCAATAATATTTCTGAAATTTCTTCACTTCTCCAGGCGTTAGAAAGGCGCCCTCATTAGAGAGCGCCGAATCTGCCTTATCCCTTCAAAAGCGTACCGATTAACCGTTCAAGTGCCGAATCATATTCAGATTTTTGATCCTTGTCTTTTAATGCTATCTGCAATTCGAGCAGGCCTTGCCTAGTCTGGCTATCCTTTAATTGTTCCTGTAGTGAATACAACTGGCTATATTGCCTTACTAAGACATCGACTTCCCTGCGTAATGCCTTTTCAAAGTGTGGCAGTTCATTCGGGGAGATCACCGCCATCTGGTTTAAGCGCTTCTCCCATAATGGCTCTCCTGTAGAGACCTGATAAGCATTCAGAGTGATTTCCACGCCAATCTCCGAAAGTAAATATCCCCCATCTTCGTCTTCAAGCACATCATTTTGACTGGTATCAATTGCGTTATCCGAATAACGATAGTCAGCATCCTCTATTTCAGGCAGTTCCCTGACATCCAGGAAATGCTTCTGTCCGTTCGCTTCATAAAACCGATCAAAGTACGGTAGCCTGTCTTCTTGCTTTCCAAGATAGAATGGCTTCATCGTATCTACTGGCTGCTTATCGAAGAATCCCACAGGCACATTGAACTTGGCATAGTACCTTTCAAACACATCAACCGTTCCTTGTTGGACGTTTGTTTGCCCCGTTTCTGCCTTCGCTAAACCGTTCTCAGAGAATTTCGCCTCATCAGCCACTTTCTTTAGATTGAATTCCCCAGGATACATTCCTTCCAACTTCAACCTGATCTCCTTCATGCGAGTTCCAGGCGGTTTCAAGAGCAACTCCCGTATCTCATTTCGCGAGACTATTTGTCCATTAACAGATTGATCTACCATAAAAGCACACCCCTCACGCTTGTTCCAATAGTGAGGTCAGGGTTCAAAGCGACCGCACTATCTGCTGTATTTTATAATAGAGTCTTGAGATTATAAAGACCGAACAGCTGGTTTGTGCGGTCGAGAAAAAGCCTGACCACACAAGGGTTTCGGGCTATTGAACATGTCAAAAAACTGCTTTATAGTCGTCTCCAGAGCAAGCAACACGCAATGGAGTGGCGGTGAGTGTGAGCCAACATTCCGAAATCCAATACGAATATGGGGGCATCATCCTATGACAACGAAACTGAACAATCTTGCCGTTAAGATCAGCGAATTTCTAAAAGAAGAATGGAAGGACATCGTACCCTTTGATTCGCCAAATCTTGAGCCGTTTCCTGCATCCATCCTTCCTCAACGCTTTCGACACCTGATTGAAATGATCGCTGATTCAACGCAAACGCCGATTGATGCATCTGGAATTACGCTATTGTCCGTTTTGTCAGCGGCGGCTGCAAAAAAGTTCGTAATTAAGCCGTTCCGTAATGGTGCACACACCGAAAAGACTAATCTCTACACACTCGTATCAATGCGATCAGGCGAACGGAAAAGCGCCGTATATAACTTGCTTGCCGAACCGCTAATCAAGTACCAGCAGGAGGCTCAAGCAGAGTATCGCAGGAAACATGAAGGTGTTGCAGAGGAACAGTTGAAACCACCGACTTACCTCACCGACGATGTTACACCTGAGAAGCTTATCGGTCTAATGAAAGACAATAACGAGCAGATGGCAATGTTATCGTCGGAAGGTGGGTTGTTCGACAACTTCAACGGTCGATATAGCAACGTACCTTCATTAGATATTTACTTGAAAAGCTTTACAGGCGACTACATGACTGTGCACCGTGTCGGACGACCATCTGAGACGCTGTATAATCCAATCCTGACTATTGGCCTATTCGTCCAACCTGGTTTGTTACAGGGCTTACCTGCGCGTCTAGTGGAGCGCGGATTCCTTGGACGATTCCTATATGCAGCTCCGCAACCTGTAGGCATTCGCAAGGTTGTTCCGACTCCTATTGATCAGGAACAGTTGGAATTCTACAGTCGCAAGATTCAGAGTCTAATGAGCCACAAAGCCGATGCCCCTTTCTGCCTTTACTTGGAGGAATCTGCCGAACAGGCTTGGATTACTTTTGCCGAGAAGCATGAATACCGCTTGAACGGATCGGATGAATTCACACACCATTCCATGCGTTCATGGGCTGAGCGATTCCCTGGACAATTGCTGCGCGTCCTATCACTTCTTCATATAGCTGAGCATCTACAGACAGCCGACTCACTTGAGCAATTGCCAGCAGAAATATCTCTAGAAACCTTAAACAGACTAATCCAGAACAGCGAGTACTTTGTCAATCAAGCGAGGACGGTATTCGGAGTGATGAAATCTGATACACGATTGGATGATGCCAAGTATCTGTTAAGCATTATTCTTGCAGACAAAGAGGAAGTAATCAAGAAACAGGAACTATGGAAGAAAACCAAAGGCAAGTTTGCTACAGCTTACAATCTGGACAGCACATTGAGCGTGTTGGCCGATCACGGCTACATTCGTATGATTGAAGCCCCTAGCCCATCTGGTCTCGGTAGGAAAGGCGTTGTCATTGAGAAACATCCAGACCTTACGGAATCTCTTTCTACAGAGGCAAATCAATTCAATGAAGTGAAAGATAACGAAACTAAAGCGCAAACGTGCTGCTAAAGTCAAAGAAGGAGTATGATTAATATGAATCAATCCTATCCAGATGTTCTGCAAGTCTCTGATATTCAGCAAATCCTTGGGATTGGCCGC
Source organism: Paenibacillus sp. Cedars (assembly GCF_003184205.1). Classification (NCBI taxonomy): domain Bacteria; kingdom Bacillati; phylum Bacillota; class Bacilli; order Caryophanales; family Paenibacillaceae; genus Paenibacillus; species Paenibacillus sp. Cedars. Next base: position 1,101,031 of record NZ_CP020866.1, on the reverse strand, counting down.
CGCCAGGCATACGAGCTAGTAAATAGCGGTCAATTCCACGTCATTCGTATCGGCAAATCCATTCGGGTAGTACGCGATGTCTTCTTTAACTGGATGAACGGTCAATAAAACAGAATCTTGAAAGGAGGTGATGCGAAATGCGGCTTGTAAGCATTCGCGGCGATCCAACAGAGATAGTCTTGTGAAAATAATCACAATATTTACGAAAGGGTGAACGGTATGAGCGTGAAGAAGGATGAGAAGCGCGGCACATGGTACTTTGTAGTGGATGCTGGAAAGGACGATAAGGGCAAACGACAACAAATCAAGAGGCGTGGATTCCGCACCGAATCCGAAGCAAAGCGAGAAATGCGGAAAGTTCAGTCGCAAGTCGATGAGAAGACCTTCGTTAAACCGACGAAACTGACTTATTCTGACTTCTTAACAGAATGGTTGCAAAGTAAATCGCTTAAGCTGCGTCGAATCACTCACGAAGTGTACACTGGGCACGTTCAAAGGCATATCGCCCCTCAATTGGGGTCTCATGAAATCGCCAAAATAACTACTGCCCAGGTCGAGAGGTTTTATGTCGTGTTATCCGAAGATAAAGGCTTATCTAGCCGAACCATCTTGGATATTCACAAAATTCTCAAGAGTTCATTCGAGGCTGCGTTGAAAAGGAAGTATGTCTCATCTAACCCTGTAAGGGATGCTGAAACACCGAAAGTAGTAAGCAAGGAAATGGGCGTCTGGTCAATCGAAGAAGTAAGCCGATTCCTCGAACACGCTCGGAACGACCGCTATTACGTTGCATTCCATCTTGCTCTTGCAACTGGAATGAGACAAAGTGAAATTCTCGGTCTTCGGTGGAAGGATGTTGACTTCGATAATGAAGTGCTGAATGTAAGACAGACACTCAGTCACGACGGAAAGGAGCTTCTAACTCAAACCAAAACCAAGAGCAGTTCCAGAACCATTTCAATCGATACTAGGACGCTGAATGCTCTACTGAAACAAGAACGGCTTATCTCAAAAGAGAAGCAAGCTGCAAGCATCGCGTATCAAGAAAACGATCTAGTAGTATGTACAGCCAAGGGAACGCCAGTATCACCTAGGAATCTGCTACGGACTTTCTACAACATCATTAAGATTGCCGAAGTTCCCAAAATTAGATTCCACGATCTAAGGCACACCGTAGCAACACTCATGCTAATGGACGGAGTAAATCCAAGAGTAGTCCAGGAAATCCTTGGGCATTCAGATGTTAAGATTACCCTCGGCACTTATCACCATGTACTTCCAACAGTTCATAAGGATACGGCTAGGCGGCACGGAGATATGATATTCGGTAAAGCAACTGCTCAATAAAAGGTTTTGCTCGTATGAAGGAATTCATGCGGACAAGACCTTTTTGATTTTTATAAGCCGCGTGACAATCTGTGACCACATAAAAGGTTGAAATCCTTTTGTGACCACGGTTGTGACCACGGCTGCTCTGACCACCAATAGGGATCAATCGCAATGCCCAACCACTGATCTATATTCCACACCAATGAACGGTGAGTAGCTCCGCATAAAACAGAAAAAACCCTTATATATCAAGGGTTTGTAGGCGATTTGGTGGAGCCTAGGGGGATCGAACCCCTGACCTCATCGCTGCCAGCGATGCGCTCTCCCAGCTGAGCTAAGGCCCCGTAAGCGACTTCTATATCATATAAAATATCAGCAGGCCTGTCAACATTTTTTTGGCATTTTATGAAGACAAGCTGTACTTCTTTTACTCTCTATATAATGTCACTTATCATGTTGAGGCTGCGGAGCCATCCTAACATCGGTATAGTACCCGTCTCCCTAAAAAACCACGACGCTCTTACAGCTCCTGTACGTCCGTATCCTTGGACAGCAGGCTTTTCAATTCCTTCATAAACATATTGATATCCTTGAACTGCCGATACACGGACGCAAAGCGGACATAAGCTACCTCATCCACGGGATATAACCGTTCCATCAGCAGCTCGCCGATCTGGCGGCTCTCCACCTCGGCTGCTGCGGTATTGCGCAGTGCTTTCTCCACATCCGACACAATCATATCCAGCTGGTCGACGGATACCGGACGCTTCTCGCAAGCCCGAATCAAGCCACGAAGCACCTTCTCCCGGCTAAACTCTTCACGGCTACCATCCTTTTTAACGACAATCAGGGGCGTTTCCTCCACCATTTCAAAGGTTGTGAATCTTTTGCTGCACTGCTCGCATTCCCTGCGGCGGCGGATGGATTTATTCTCGTTGGCCGGCCTGGAATCCAGCACTTTCGTTCCGGCATAACTGCAATATGGACATTTCATAAAGTCATCTTCACTTCCTTTGTTCTTCGCATATTTAACCTGTAACTACATTCAGAAAAATTTACCAGCAAAACTTTTGTCTTTTATGTTATGAAAATGCGAAACCCGAGACATAATACTTTTACCAACTCAAGGAGGTGAACTTAACATGGCACAAAGCAACAACAACTCCAACAACCTGGTTGTTCCTCGCGCAAACGCTGCTCTTGAGCAATTGAAGTACGAGGTAGCTCAAGAGCTTGGTATCTCCATCCCACAAGACGGATACCAAGGTAACATGACTTCCTACGAGAACGGTTCGATCGGGGGATACATCACAAAACGTCTTGTAACCCTGGCCGAGCAACAATTGGCTGGTCAATACTCCGGTCAATAATTGATTCTTCCTTAAAAAAGGAGTGTTGGCGGCTCGATGTAAGAGCCTGTCCAGCGCTCTTTTTTCATTAAAAACCGCCCTTATATACGTCCGTATATTGATTATAATAATAAATTACTCGCTGTACATAATGCCTTGTTTCCCCAATGGGAATACTCTTCACATTCTCATAGGTTCCATCCCACATACCCTTGTTGATCCAGTTCTTGACGTTCCCGGGGCCGGCATTATAGGCCGCAATCGCGGCAATCGGATTGCCGTCCATCTCTTTGTGCAGGCTCTGGATATACCAGGTGCCCAGCTGGATATTCGCGTCCACTTCATTCTTTACGCTCAGGAGGTTCACTGATGGCAGCTTGGCCATTTCCATCGCCCAATTGGCCGTATCCGGCATCAGCTGCATAATGCCAAGCGCGCCCTTCTTGGACTCCTTGCCCGGCTTAAAATTGGTTTCCACCCGAATGATGGACGCCACCAGGAATGGATCAACCTCATAGTAATCTGCATGCTTCCGGATCTCATCTTTATAATGGATCGGGTACAGGAGCGTCATCCAGTTGGAGCTCAGGAACAGAAGCGCTACAAAAGAAACAAACAGCAGAAGCAGCACTCTTTTTTTAAGCAGCCACTTCATATTTGAACCATCCTGCGCCACAGGTTGTCCACCTGCAGCTGTGTCTCGACTAGTGAGCCGCTGTTGTCGATAAGAATATCCGCCAGCGACTTCTTCTGTTCGATATCCATCTGGCTGCTTAAACGTGCCTCTGCCGCTTCTCTGGTAAGAGCATCACGATTCATCAAACGCTCAAGCTGCAGCTCTCGCGGTACATAGACAACCGCTATCTGCTCAAGAAAAGGATATTGCTCCCTCGCCTCCAGCAGCAGCGGAATATCGGCCACCACGAGCCGATCCGGATGCTGGCGTTCGTACGCTTCCGTCCGTTCCCGGATTTCCTGCCGGATCGCAGGATGTGTGATACCATTCAGCGCCGTTCTCTGCTCGGGATTATGAAATATGATTTCTCCGAGTTTTTTTCGATTCAAGGTACCGTCCTCAAACAGGATATCTTGTCCAAAATGTTCGGTCACTTCATCCAGCACCGGATGACCCGGGAGCATCACTTCCCGGGCGATGATATCCGCATCGACGAGAAGCGCTCCCTTCATGGCCAACATAGAGGACACGGTGCTTTTGCCTGTTGCAATTCCTCCGGTTAAACCGATATTCATGACTTCACCTCATAACAGCTTCATTATACCCATGACGATTAACAAAAAAGCGGGCAAATAAGAGATAAATCGCATTCCGCCCTTGGAAGCAAAACGTAAACCGATCCTCATGCCCATAACGAGGAATATCCCGCTAAACAATGCAACCACAGCCGCCGTACCCAGCGGCGAAAAACCCAGCATCGCTGCGCCAAGTCCAGCTCCGAACGCATCAAGCGATAACGCGATCCCGAGCCACATCGCCTCCCAGGGAGAGATGCTGCCGGAGTCATCCAGATCCGCCTTTGTCGGACTGCGCAGAATTTGAATGACAACGCCGATCTTCGGAATCTCAAGAGAGAATACAGCCTTCTGAAGCTCCTCTGGTTCAGCTGTGCCAGCCCCACCGTGGATGGACTTCCTTTGATTTAAAGCAGCCTGTGCTTCCGTAAGGGATTCGGAAATCCCCGAAGCAGAAACCGGCTGCGCTTCAGACTCGCTTCTTCTGCGGACTTGCTGATAGAGGGACCACAAACCCAGCAGAATCAAAATGGCAGCTCCGATAACGGATGCCACAGATGGGGATAAGAACCGCTGTAACAGAGCACCCGCCTGCATGGAGACGCCTAGCACCAGTCCGGAGCATAGCGAGATGATTAATACAGACAATAGCGGTATCCTTGTTTTGCGCAGACCGTATGTAACACCCGCTCCAAAACCGTCCAGACTTAATGCCATGGCCAGCAGCGCAGACGAGAAAATATGATTGAGCACCCTTTTCCCTCCTCCGAAAGCGCCATAGACAGCTGCTCATTCATAAAGAGAGCAGCTCCATGCGCTCCACATATGTTCCACATTATATGTGTGAGAAGGGGAATGGGTGCACGCCTATATTTTATTGCTTCTGGACCGGTTGGCATTTCGGGCAATAATGGGTCCCGCGTCCACCAACAACCATCTTATGAACCGGACCACCGCAAGCATGGCACGGCTTGTCCTTACGCCCATAAATCTGATGGCTGTGCTGGAACATGCCCATCTCGCCCTGTCCGTTGACGTAGGATTTAATAGAGGAGCCCCCAGCGTTTACGGCCTCGGACAATGTATCCACAATGGCATGGTACAATCGCTTCAGCTCCGCATCCTTCAAGCTGTTCGCGCTGCGCTCCGGATGAATCTTGGCCCGGAACAAAGCCTCATCGACATATATATTGCCGATTCCGACCACATATGCCTGGTTCAGCAGCACAGCCTTGATCTTTGTTTTTTTGCTGCCAATGACCTGCTTGAAGGTTCCTAACGTAAATGTGTCATCAAGCGGCTCGTAGCCTAATTTGGCAAGGGGAGCATGCTTGAATTCTTCCCCGGGCGCAAACAGATGCATCGTACCGAATTGGCGCACGTCCTTATAACGCAGCTCTGTGCCATCCGAGAAATGGAATATGACATGGGTATGCTTCTCTACAGGTTCCTCGGCCCTATATAATCCATATCGGCCTTCCATCCGAAGATGGGAAACGAGGACCAGCCCGTCCAGCAGTATCCGCAAAAATTTGCCTCGGCGCTCCACCCCTTGCACGGTGTGATCCTTCAGCATAAACGCAAACGCCTCGGCATCGTCGGGACGTTGAATAATCCGCGGCAAATGTACGGAAACTTGATCTATGTGCTTACCTTTAATCAATTGGTTAAGTGTTCGTTTAACGGTTTCTACTTCCGGCAATTCCGGCATAATGACTTCACCTCATGTACCATTATACCGGAAGTTGGGACACAGCGGGACCATGGTTTTGTGGAAAGGTATGGTGCATAATCAGCCCCCTCTTCACGCCATGATCCCTTAGAAACGTCCCCATCATCTGTAAGCAAGCTGCCTGCGAGGCAGAGCCTGCAGCACATCTACTTCGCTTCGTACCAGTTCTCTCCGTAGCTGACTTCCGATTTCAGCGGTACCGACAGCTTCAATGCATGACTCATGACTTCCGGAACCAATTCCTTCATGACCTCCAGCTCATCCTCCGGCACCTCAAACACCAATTCATCGTGTACCTGAAGCAGCATGCGGCTCTTCAATTGGCGTTCATGCAGCGCTTTGTCCATATGGACCATGGCAAGCTTGATAATGTCCGCCGCGGTTCCCTGTATCGGCGTATTCATCGCCGTACGCTCCGCGAAAGAGCGCAGGTTGAAGTTGCTGGCGTTGATCTCCGGCAAATAACGTCGGCGTTCCAGCAGCGTCTTCACATAACCGTCCTGCTTCGCCTGCTTGACGATCACGTCCATATAGCGGCGTACGCCCTGAAACACCTCGAAATACTGGTCGATAAACGCCGCAGCTTCCTTCCGGGTAATGTTCAGGTTCTGGGACAAGCCGTAGTCGCTAATGCCATAGACAATCCCGAAGTTAACCGCCTTGGCGGATCGGCGCATATTTGAATCCACCTCATCCACGCCGACTCCAAACACATCCATCGCAGTCTTGGTGTGAATGTCCATATCTTGAACAAAGGCTTCCTTCAGCCGCTCATCATCCGAAATATGCGCAAGCACACGAAGCTCGATCTGGGAATAGTCGGCAGCCAGAATGCTCCAGCCGGGCTCCGACGGCACAAAAACTTTACGCAGCTTGCGCCCTTCCTCCAGACGGATCGGAATGTTCTGCAAATTTGGATATTGGCTGCTCAGACGGCCCGTCGCAGCTATTGTCTGACGGTAATATGTGTGTACTTTCCCGGTCTGTGCCGAGATTTCCTTCAGAAGGCCTTCCACATAAGTAGATTGCAGTTTAGCCAGGGTACGATACTGCAGGATCAGGCGAACGATATCATGATAAGGCGCCAGCTTCTCCAGCACTTCAGCATCCGTGGAATAACCGGTTTTGGTCTTCTTGATGACCGGCAGCTCCAATTTGACAAACAGTATTTCTCCCAGCTGTTTAGGCGAATTCAGGTTGAATTCTGTTCCGGCAATCTCGTAAATCTCTTTAACGAGTTTGTCGATCTGCCCCTCGAACTCACGCCCCAACTCCCTCAGAGCTTCCGCATTCACGGCAATCCCCTGCTTCTCCATATCGGCAAGAATGCGGGAAAGCGGCATCTCCAGATCATGGAAGAGAGGAAGCATTTCATTTGCTGCCAGCTCCTTCTCCTGTACCGGGACAAGCTCCGTGACGGCCAAACATTTTCTAGCCATATGTTCGCTAAGCTTCTCCAGCTCGGGAACCTTGTATTTTGCCCCTTTACCAAACACATCCTCATCGGCTTGAAGATACGCGAGTCCGTATTTGGAAGCCAGCCCGCTGAGGCTCTGATTTGATTCCGTCGGATCCAGCAGGTAGGCCGCCAGATGGACATCAAATGCCGCCCCTGCAAAAGCAATGCCCTGCCAGTGGAGCGCCAGATCAATCCGATGCAAATCATAACCCCGTTTTTGGATTTCACTATCAGCAAGCCAAGCACGGACAGGCTCCGCCTCCTCCGACTTCAGAACGTCAAACGGAATATAGTACTGCCGTTCCGCTGTTGCCAGCGCAATCCCGATCACCTCTGCATGATGGGGATTGTCTCCGTGCGTCTCGACATGCAGCATAGTCACGTGTTCAAGAATGTCAGCAACGCCGGCTAGCTCCTTCGTGCCTACAATTGCCACATCAATCTTCGCTTCCGGCTTCGCCTCCGCTGCATCACCGCTGATCCCGCTCGTGCTCAGGTTCAGCCTTTCAATCAGGGATTTGAACTCCAGCTTCGCCAGCGCAGGTCCGGCCGTTTCCTCATTCAAGCCTGCAAACGCCATATCATCGAGCGACTGCTCCAGCGGAACCTCGCGGAAGATCGTAGCCAGCTTCTTACTGAGAATGGCGGAATCCGCATGCTCTTCAATTTTCTCCTTCATCTTGCCCTTGAGCTCATCGGTCCGCGAGATCACAGCCTCTACCGAGCCGAATTCATGCAGCAGCTTCAGCGCTGTTTTCTCGCCCACGCCTGGAACCCCTGGTATGTTATCGGAAGCATCGCCCATAAGCCCTTTTAAATCGATAATCTGTTCAGGGGTCAGATCGTAACGCTCCTTGATCTGCTCCGGTCCATAATACTCGATATCTGTAACACCCTTGCGGACCATGGCAATCGTTGTATGCTCGGAAGCCAGTTGAAGCATGTCCTTATCTCCCGATACAACCATCACTTTACGGCCAGCTTCATCAGCCTGACGGGTAATGGTGCCGATGATGTCATCCGCCTCATAACCGCCGATTTCAAATTGGGGGACACCCAAGCCCTTAAGCAGCTCTTTAAGCAGCGGGAATTGTCCCGACAGCTCAGGCGGCGTCTTCTGACGTCCACCCTTGTAATCCTGATAATCCGCATGCCGGAACGTTTCCTTGCCAGCATCAAAAGCTACCATCATATGTGTCGGTTTATGCTCTTCAATCACCCGAAGCAGCATGGTGGTAAAACCGTAAACCGCATTCGTCTGCTGCCCGCTTGCATTCGTAAGCGGCGGCATTGCAAAGAATGCACGGTAAATGATATTATTTCCATCAATTAGAATCAGCTTGTCCATAGAACACCTCGCACCCATATTACTTCCTTCCCACATGATAACATAGGTTACCGCTAATTCCGAACAATCCGTTCGATTAACGGTGAATTCAAGATTTCACGCAAAAAAACGCCGGCTTTCGCCAGCGTTTCCCTGTAATCGCGCTTATTGATTGAGGTCAGGACGATGCCCTGTAACGAGATATACGGTACTCTCGCCAATATTGGTTGCATGGTCGGCAATCCGTTCGATGTAGCGCCCCACCATGATCAGCAGCATGGCTTGATTGGCCGAATCCGGATCAGAAGTCAGATGCGCATAGAGGTCCTGCAGAATGACGCTGTATAGATGATCAACCTGATCATCGTCCTGAGCCATTTTATAAGCCAGATCTGTGTTTTCGGTTAGATAGGATTCGATCGATTCTGAAACCATCGCCCGCACCAAATCCGACATCCGTGGAAGATCCACGAGCGGCTTAATCAGCTTCTGTCCTTGAAGGCGGATCGTAACCTTGGCAACGTCTCGAGCCAAATCGCCCATACGCTCCAAATCGCTTGCAATGCGGAAGGCCACCAAAATCCGGCGCAAATCCTTCGCCACAGGCTGCTGGGTTACAATTAAGCGGGAGCCAATCTCCATGATCTGCTCTTCCATGGTGTTTAACTGCGCATCGTTCTTGATAACGGCCTGTGCTTTCTCCGTATCCAAGGTCTGGAGAGACTGTACACTGCTGGCCAGAGCTTCCTCCATATGTTTGCCCATATCCTGCAGCAGGGTCTTCAGCTCATTAAGCTGCTGATCAAACTCAATTCTCCGGATCATGTGTGACGCTCCTCCTATCTGCTTTTAAGAAAGATCATTTCGATATTGAATCATTACCCGAAGCGGCCCGAAATATAGTCCTCGGTACGCGCATCGGATGGTGTAGAAAACAGTGTATCGGTGTTTGCGGATTCTACCACTTCACCATTCAGGAAAAATACCGTCTGCCCGGATACACGGGCAGCCTGGTGCATGTTGTGCGTTACCATGACAATGGTGTAGTTGCTCTTCAGCTCTTGTACCAGCTCTTCAATCTTCAGCGTTGAGATCGGGTCAAGCGCCGATGTTGCTTCGTCCATCAGCAGAATATCCGGTTGCACGGCAAGCGCCCGGGCAATGCACAGACGCTGCTGCTGGCCGCCAGAGAGGCTCAAAGCCGAGCGCTTGAGATAATCTTTGACCTCATCCCACAGAACGGCTTGTTTCAGGCTCTGTTCCACGATTTGATCTAGCTGGGCTTTGTTGCGGATGCCATGCAGACGCGGCCCGTACGCGATGTTATCATAGATTGATTTAGGAAACGGATTCGGCTGCTGAAATACCATGCCTACCTGTTTGCGCAATGCTTCAACGTGAACCTCTTCGCTGTAAATTTCCGTCCCGCCAATTTGCACGCTGCCTTCAATCCGGGTGGAGGGAATCATATCGTTCATCCGGTTCAACGTACGCAGCAGAGTGGATTTACCGCAGCCGGACGGTCCGATGAATGCCGTCACGGTTTTCTCCGGAATGTCCAGATCTACATTTTTCAGGGCGTGGTACGTGTCATAATAAAGGTTTAGTTTCTCAATTTGTATGATGGATTCCATATCTTATTCATGTCTCCTTTTTCACGATTAGATCTGCTTATAGCCTCTCTTAGATGTTCTTCGAATACTTATTCCGGATCCACACGGCTGCAATGTTCATAATGAACAGCATGATGAGGAGCAGAATGATACCCGAAGCTGCCAGCTCGTGGAAAGCCTCACTTGGTCTTGATACCCAGTTAAAGATCTGGATCGGCATGACAGTAAACGAATCAAGCAGATTCTCCGGCAAGAAGGCCACGTACGTTAAAGCACCAATCATAATCAGCGGCGCGGTTTCGCCGATCGCGCGAGACAAGGCCAGGATAACCCCGGTCATAATTCCTGGAATCGCTGAAGGCAGCACGGCGCTGGATACCGTTTGCCATTTCGTTGCCCCAAGGGCATACGAAGCGTCCCGCCGATTCTTAGGTACGGCACGAAGCGCCTCCTGAGCCGCAACGATAATAATCGGAAGCACGAGTAAGGTCATCGTTAATACCCCTGAGAGCAGACTGCGGCCAAGGTTCATCCCACGCACAAAAATCGCAAGACCCAGGATACCGTATATAATAGAAGGAACCCCTGCAAGCGTACTGATATTCAACTGAATCAGCCGAACCCAGCGGCTGCGTCCCGCATACTCTTCAAGAAAGATTGCCGCACCCACACCCAGTATAAAGGACAGCGGCGCCATGAGCAGCAGCAGGTAAATCGTGCCGACAATCGGCGATTTCAAGCCAGCTTTATCCGCAATTCGTGACGGAAAGTTGGTGAACAGCTCCGGTGAGAGCCTGTGAACGCCATCCATCACAATCGTAACAATCAAAGCCATCAAGGCCAGAATACCAATGCTGGTACAAGCCAGAAAAATAATATGCAGCGTCTGGTCACTTCGACGTCTCCGGTTGATACCTTTGCTATCCCCCAGATTTAATTGTTCCATCTAGTATTCCTCCCTGAAACGGCGAGCGACCCACTGCGCCAGTATATTAAGCAAGAAGGTGATGACAAACAAAGTCAGACCTACTGCAAAAATCGTACCGTATTCGATCGTTCCGCGCGGAACGTCACCCATACTTACTTGAACAATATAAGAAGTCATCGTCTGAATGCTTTCCAGCGGATTCAGTGTCAGCTGCGGGGTTGCACCGGCAGCCACCGTTACGATCATTGTCTCGCCAATCGCTCGCGAGAACGCCAATACAAAGGATGACACTACGCCCGATAGAGCAGCAGGCAGCACAATTTTCAGCGCAACCTCAAACCGGGTAGCTCCCAGCGCATAAGCGCCATGACGCAAACTCTTCGGTACAGCTCGCATGGCATCCTCACTTAGTGACGATATCATCGGCAGGATCATGATCCCGACCACAATACCGGCACTAAGGGCGTTGAATATACCCATGTTGGGAAAAATCTTCTGAAGGAATGGCGTTACCGTTTCGAGCGCAAAGTATCCATATACAATCGTCGGTACACCGGCCAATACTTCAAGTACTGGCTTTACAACCCCCCGAACCCGGGCAGGAGCGTATTCATTGAGATAAATAGCGCATGCCAAGCCGATAGGCACTGCGAATAAGACCGCAATGCCTGTAATCAGCAATGTGCCGCCCAGCAAGGGCAGCACGCCGAATTCTTTTGGAGGGAGAATTGGACTCCATGTCGTTCCTGTCAAGAAGGACCATACCGGCACTTCCTTAAAGAAGATCACGGATTCCTGTAGAAGCGTATATACAATACCGATGGTGGTAAGCACCGAAAGCATGGCACACAAGCCGAGCAGAACTGGAATGATTTTATCTGAGATGCGTGTTTTGCTTCGACGGAATGTCATGCTTTTAGTGCTTCCCGCCACGGGTGAAGTTTTGTTCATTCTCCTCTTCCCTTTCTATGGGTCGCCCGGAGGGAACCCTCCGGGCATCTAGTCTTTAATTATTTTGCCAACTTGTCTATTTCTTCTTGATACTGGTCATCTTGAAGTGGTACGAATCCAACTTCGCCAGCAAGACTAGCGGCATTTTCAAGGTAGAAGTTCATGAACGCATTCACTTCTGGACGCTCAAGCTCTTTGTCATTCACATAGAGCAGCAGCGGACGGGACAATGGAGCGTAACTGTTATCCTTGATCGTTTCGATGCTTGGAGCTACGGTAGCTGTTCCGTTATCAATCGGAACCAGTTTCAACTTGTCTTGGTTCTCTTCATAGAAGGAGAATCCAAAGTATCCAATGGAGTTCTTGTCACCGGCAACGCCTTGAACAACTGCGTTTGTATCGGCACTGAACGTAATTTGCTTATCATTTCTGCTTGACTGTGCTTCACCATTAATCGCTTCGGTGAAGTAATCGAATGTTCCGTGATCCGTACCTGGCGAGTAGATTTTAATTTCTTCTGCGGGCCATCCCTCGCGAACGTCAGCCCATGTTTTCACGGTGCTGTTTGGTTCATAGATTTTTTTGAGCTCATCCACGGTGAGTTTATCTACAAATTCATTGCTAGGGTTAACAACAACGGACAATCCGTCATAGGCTACCAGAACTTCGTGATACTCAATGCCGTTGGCTTTTGCTTCTTCTGCTTCGGTATCTTTAATTGGACGGGAAGCATTGGCCACTGCGATTTCACTGCTGTTAAAGCGTTTAAAGCCAGCACCTGTTCCGCCTGTTCCAATCGGAATACGAACATCCGGGTTTGCTGCACCGAACTCTTCAGCAATCGCTTCGGTCAAAGGATGCAGTGTGCTTGAGCCGTCAATTTCAATTGTACCTGTCAAAGCTGTTGTGTTCTCTTCGTTTTGCTGTGCTGAACCATTGTCTGTATTTTCCCCTGTAGCACTGCCGGAAGTACCTCCGCCACATGCTGCCAGAAGCGTGCTCAGCATTAACACCAATACCAGAATACCTGCTGGTTTACGACCCCATTTTCTAAACAAACGAATCCACTCCTTCAAAATGGTTGTTGTCTCTACTTTCCTACTCACAATATTGATAATAATCCTGTAATGTAATAACAGTTTCTGAGAAATGTAAACTCTGTGTAAAATCTCAAAAAAAACTAGAATCATAGACATAGATTTCGACACTTACGTTGTTGAAACATCGCTGTTGCTCATTCCTGCAAGCTCTAATTTGACCCGCTCCACGCGCTGGACCGTTTCCTCTGCCAGTTGATAAACCCGATTGCCGGATATCTCTATCTCATGAACGGTCGTCTCCATTTCATGGAACATCTGACTGCCTTCACTCACATGACTCTCGCATGATTGGATTTCTCTCAGCGAAGATACGGCACCTTCGGCTGTATCCGCTGCGAGCCGCTCGATGTGCTGCAGCAGCTCGGATATATCGCCTGAGAGCTTTCGTGTCTGCTTGGCAAGCGACTGCACCTCTACCGCAACCACTTGAAATCCCCGTCCGTGCTCCCCTGCATGTGCAGCTTCGATCGAGGCATTCATGGCGAGCAGGCTGCTTTGATTCGCAAGCTCCGTAATCATTCCTGTGATAGAGGATATGCGGCTTGCATTCTGGACGAGCTCAGAAGCTTGTCCTTCACGCTTGGTCATATCATCGACAAGCCCAAGGTATGAGGTTCTGACAAGTTCCAGCTTCTCTTTCCCGGTATGGGACCATTCCCTCATCTGTTTGCATTCGGAACTTGTTTTCGCTGCTGCCTCTCTGACCTCGGTTAACGAGGATTGTATATTATGCGTATGGCGGTAACTTTCCTGCAAAATCAATTCCCGCTTCTCTTCGGCCTCGGCTTGAAGACCGCTGGACAGACGCATGAGGTCCCGGACAGTCAGCACCCCTGCAAGCCGATCCCCATCCGTTAACAGGACACAGTCGTAGAATTTTGAATCCGGACGCTCCAAAGCCATTTGAAGCAGGGATCCTACCCTCTCCGACATGTCGATCTTCATCGGGTGATGGTCAGCAAACCGAAAGGCTGGCCTCGTATAATACAAATCTACGGAGAACCTGCCCATCATGCGCTGGTAAAAAACATCTCGCATGATCAGACCTGACGGCCTGTCCTCCTCATTGCAGTAAATAACACAAGGGATGGACGGGTCCTTCGCGAACATATTCAGCACGTCCAGGCAAGATTCACTCTCCCGGATAATAGGGACCTTTCTTATGTACTGCCGATATGATGCACCTGCTTCAGGCTCCGTTGTTAATCGGCTCTCGAATGCCGCTTCCGCTTGTACTTCTACTACTGCTGATTGTGCCGGTTTGGTTTGAAGCAATGTCATGCGCCCTCACCCCTTTTAATCTGGTCCTTTAGACGCATCTTACTGGACTAGTATTAGGAGAATTTACTCAAAATATTAAGGCAATGTAAACAAAAAACCTAAAAAAGACTCCTCATCATTTCAAATCGAATGATGGGAGCCTTTTTTCGGATTAACAACCAGTTTATAGCCAACTCCGCGTATGGAGTCTATGTGCACGGATTCAGGATCAAGCTCAAGCTTCTTGCGAAGTGAACTTACGTGAACGTCCACGGTTCGCTGTCCGCCGATATAATCAAAACCCCAGACCACGTTCATGAGATCATCTCTTGTTAACACAACGCCCGGTTTTTTGGCCAGATAGAGCAGTACTTCAAATTCTTTCGGTCGGAGATTGATGCTCTGACCGCCCAGCCGCACCTCATATTTCTCAGGGTAGATTTCCAGCTGTCCCAGTGAAATGACATTACCCTGCTGGTCAGGCGTCTTTACCTCTTCCACATGGCCCGAAACCCTGCGCATGACCGCGGACACACGCGCCAGCAGCTCGGATACCCCAAATGGCTTCGTGATATAGTCATCCGCTCCCATCTTCAGACCTTGAACAACTTCCTCTTCGGCGTTCTTCGCAGTCAGAATAATGATCGGCGTAGTGATTCCGCTGCCGCGCAGCTTCTCTAAAATCTGAAAGCCATTCATTCCAGGCAGCATGACATCCAGCAGGATCAGATCATACTCATGATTGGCTGCTTTCTCATAGCCTGCAGTGCCGTGCTCCTCTACCTCGACTTGAAATCCTTCCTGCGTGAGATTGTAAGACAACAGCCGAGAAAGTGTCGGCTCATCTTCGATAACAAGCATGCGTTGACTCAATGTTACCCCCGCCCTTATCTAGATAATTGGACTGCTTATGCAAGTATATCAACAGAATGTTAACGGAGTGTTAACTTCCTGTTTCGTCCGTTTCCTGCAATACCGGAAGATCAATGATGAAGGAACTTCCGGTGCCGAGCTCGCTCTCCACCTTGATGGTGCCGTGATGAAGATCCACAAGATGCTTAACAATGGATAGTCCAAGCCCGGTTCCGCCTGATCCGCGTGAGCGTGCTTTATCCACCCGGTAGAATCGTTCAAATATGCGAGGAAGATCTTTTTTGGGAATCCCGATCCCGGAATCCGTCACCACGAACTCCACCATATCATCGGCACTGCCGTTATTATGCTGTTCACGCGCGGTTAATTTTACTCGTCCGCCTTCCTGCGTATAATTAATTGCATTGGAGAGCAGATTCATGAAAATCTGACGAAGTTTATCCTCATCCCCCTCCATAAACAACTCTTCCGGAATATCCAGCTCCAGGGTGATCCGCTTCTTCTCAGCCACTGTACGCATCATTTCCGATATCGTATCAAAGAACACCGACAGGTGAATCGGCGAGTAATCCATCTGGATTCGCTTGGATTCGATTTTGGACAGCTCCAGGATGTCGCCGATCAGCCGGTTCAGCCGTTCGGACTCGTCGTATATAATCTGGAGGAAGGATCGCGAGGTCTTCTCATCTGTAACTCCACCCCCGAGCAGTGTTTCAGCAAACCCTTTGACCGCGGCAAGCGGGGTCTTCAGCTCATGGGACACGTTGGCTACGAATTCGCTCCGCATGCGTTCAAGCCTGCGGATATCACTTACATCCTGCAGCAGGAACAGCATTCCGCGATAGGAGTCCTCTTCCTCCTCCTGCCTCATCGTCACCCCATCCAACCGGATAATGGCTTCGACCGGATAATAAAGATTGCGCTCCTCATGAAAATCTTCCTTACTCTCAAGTCCTTCCTCCATCAATTTCGTCAACTCATAATGCTGCTTGAGCTCACGGTATGATTTGCCGGTAATCACTTCGGCATCAATACCCAGCATTTTCTCGGCAGCCCGGTTGACGAGAATGATCTGACCTGCCCTGTTCACCATAACGATGCCGCCCGTCATATTGTTCAGAACACTTTGCAGCAAATCCTCATTATCCCTTATGGTGCGCAGCTGGGTTTGCAGGCTGTCAGCCATGGCGTTAATGGCTTGTGCCAATTGGCCAATCTCATCCTGACGGTGAATCTTCACCCTCGCATCATACTCAAGGCGCGATATCCGTCTGGCTACGCGCGTTATTTTTTCCAGTGGTGAGGTTAAACCCTTGGCAACACGGTAACTCACCAAGGCAGCAATCAGAAACAACACCAGCAGGCCGATCCCCATAACCGTCCAGCCTTGTCTGACTCCCTGATCAACTTCCTTCAGGCTGACAGACAATCGGACGAACCCGTCAAAGTTCTCCCCTGCCTGAACAGGAAGTGCAACGTACAGCATGTCCTGCTGAAGGGTATTGCTCCGGCGGATGGTGCTGCCGCGGCCTTCCTTCACCGCTTGAAGCATTTCCTCACGATAGGCATGATTATCCATGGTTAGCGGATCGCTCTCCGAATCCCCGATAACCGTCCCATCCTTCAATATAAAAGTGACTCGAGCGTCGGACAACTCCTCCAGTTGTTTCGATCGTTCGGTATAATACGATAAGGCATCCGGATAGTCCGTAGCCGGAAACTCCATCATGGTCTGCAGAAGCCTGATTTCCCGAACCATATTGTCCTCGAGCAGCTGAATATGCGACTGTTTGAACACGGTCACCATAGCCAGGCCCGCTGCAAGCATGGATAGTCCAATTAAAGTAAGCATAATCAGGGTCAAGCGGTTGCGATACTGCCTCATGGTCTCTCCTCTTTCTGCTGCATAATCATTTTGGATATATTACCGCCCGCGTCCGCCTTCTATGAAACAGCGCATGAATAACCGTTGCGGCCGGCTGTTGAAACATAATGCCCAGTACAACCGGGATCGAAGCCTGCGGTGAGAAATAAGATGTCGCAAGCACCATCCCGAGAGATATATTACGCATTCCTGAAGCATATGTAAATGTGATTTGCATTTCCTGGGTCGGTCCAAGCATCACATACGAGCCAAAATACCCAAGCAGATAACATATCACAATCAGCGTAAGGACAACCGGTATAACCACCAGCATCTCATCCTTCATGCCAGCTGCATGGGGAGCGATGGCTGCCGCATTGAGCATAACCACCAGCATGAAAAACAGCTTGGATATCGGCTGTGTCACCGGAGCTGACCAGTCCTTCATCCGCCCTTTCGATACTTCGTACAGCATCACTCCGATCAGTGTCGGCAGTACCACCATGGTCAACAAATCCAGAATCAGTTCAGAAGAGTTCCATGTAACCAGAGCATCCCCGATAAACATGTCCATCAATGCTGGCACAACCAGCGGACTCAGTATAGTATCCAGCACTACAACAGCTAATATGAACGGAACGCTCCCGCCGGAGCTTCCCACCCACATCACCGAGGATATCCCCAGTGGAATGATGGCGAATAACAGCAGACCTATCGTATAGTCGGACTGTGCTCCGAATACGGCAGAACCCAGTCCGTAAGCAAGCACCGGAGCCGCCGCATGGGCGAGCAGCAGCGTCAGTATGACGGCAAAGGGCTTTTTTAGAACACCTTGCAAATGTCGGATGCCGCAGCCAAGAGCCATGATCAATGTAATATAACCAAACAAATAGGGGATCCAGTGTACAAAATCCAGCAAATAATCCGAGAGCAGCCAGCCAAGCACCAGCGAGCCGGGAATCAGCAGAAAGGTGTACTTTTCAAACCAAGCTGCAAAAGCCAATCCAAAACTTCTCACCTGTTTCCTCCTATGACTGAATTGACGTATTTGACTTTCATCATAAACCGGAGTGTTCTGATCCGCAACGAAAATTCGAAATAAGATCATGCGAATTCATTGTGACTACGTAAGCAGGCCCTTTAGCCAGCAAGTACCAGATCGCTATCCGGAGTGCCAGATTCCATATCATCCATGCTCCGATAAAAATGTGTCGATCTCTCCCGTTGTATCAACCATACCAATCTATGAATCTAGCATATATTGACCCTGGACGAAATCAGAGAGATCCGGGATACCGGCGTTCTTCCGAGCGGTTTCAGAAGCGTCTGATTATCCGAATCATCAATCACATGAAAACAGCGAACATCCAGGCTGAAGTCCTGGATGTTCGCTGTTTTATTCTAGAAATGTATGCTCGAAGTCTCTCGTAACAGATACAAGTGACTTATCCGTTAATCACTTCACCGCCATTGACGTGAATCACTTGACCGCTCACATAGGAGGAGTCTGTTGATGCCAGATATACATAAGCCGGAGCCAGTTCTTCCGGTTGACCCGGGCGCTTCATCGGCTGGGTTGCGCCGAATTCACTCACCTGGTCCTCTGGGAAAGTTGAAGGGATCAGCGGCGTCCAGATCGGTCCTGGGGCTACAGCGTTTACCCGAATCCCTTGCTCAACGATGTTCATCGACAACGAGCGCGTAAAGGCTACAATGGCTCCCTTGGTGGATGCATAATCCAGCAGCTGCGGGCTTCCCCGGTAAGCCGTGATGGAGGTCGTATTAATAATCGAGCTTCCCTTGGACAGATGCGGCATGGCCGCCTGTGTCAGATAGAACATCCCGAATATGTTTGTTCGGAAGGTCCGCTCTAATTGTTCTTTCGAAATGTCCTCAATTTTCTTCTGAGGATGCTGTTCCGCTGCATTATTTACGAGAATATCGAGTTTCCCAAGCTTCTCTACCGTTTCGGTCACGGCATCGCGGCAAAAAGCATCATCGCCAACATCACCGGAGATCAGCAAGCACTTACGTCCTTCCTGCTCCACCTGACGCTTCGTTTCTTCGGCATCCTTGTGCTCGCTCAGGTACACAATGGATACGTCCGCACCTTCCTTGGCATAATGCACGGCTACCGCACGGCCAATGCCGCTGTCACCACCGGTGATCAAGGCTACCTTGCCTTGCAATTTACCGGCAGCTTTGTATTCATTACTCTCGAATTCCGGTTTCGGGTGCATCTCCGATTCCGTTCCTGGCCTGTGATCCTGATGCTGGGGCGGCAATGTTTGCTTTGGTTGATCTTGTGGCATATGAACATTTCTCCTTTCAGGTCAGTATCTCAAACAACCATTCTTAGGATGTGTACGACACGGCTCTTTATACTCCTAAAAAGCCTCTCGCTATTGTTTTTTACCCATATTGATCAGGATCAAACGTTGTACAGTGTTTTCTTTCAACAAAAAAACCGCCCGATTCACCGGGCGGTTTTCTTCTCGTATGTAGCTGTTCTTAGATGATATGGTTGAACACCATGAAGAAAATCATAACCAAAAGCAGCAAGGCCAGAAGAGCGCTAAGCGTACCCAGCTTGCTTGTTTCTTCCTTCACTTCACGCTTCTCGCGGATTCCTGCAAGCGCATTCTTCAGCGGTTTGCTCATAATGCCCCCTACCGCAAACATAGCCAGAAGCAGGATCGTTACAATAATCATCCAGGCAGGTGAATAGTCCCCTTGAGACATCAAGTATCCGCCAGTCAACAGCTGAATGACCAAACCATACTGAGCAAATCGATTCGTTACCCGAATCGTATTAATAGCTCCTTCTTGAGCACCGAGAGACAGCTTCTGAATACCGCCAACAACAAACGGCAGGATCAAGTAAAATCCTAGCGCCGCCGTACCGACCATATGCAGAAAAAATGTCACGTTCCACATAAATAATTCCTCCAAAGTCATTAGTGTGATTATTGTTACATACACGTCATCGTCCTTATTATACTGGACAGATCATCCAAAGAAAAGCAATCCCGCCCCTGGAAACGGGACGGGACTGCATTTTTAGACGATTCTGTGAAGCGTGATTCAGTTACAGAGTCACAACCGCCGTCACATTGCGTACAGATTCAGCAGATTTATCCAGTGCAGCTTTCTCTTCAGCAGTCAGCTCGAGCTCAAATATCTTCTCGATGCCGTCTCCCCCGAGGATGGCAGGCACACCCATGAACAGGTTGTCATAGCCGTACTCGCCTTCCAAGAGAGCAATAACCGGAATAATCCGCTTCTTGTCCTTCAGAATTGCTTCCGTCATCTGCACAAGAGATGCCGCCGGGGCATAGTACGCACTGCCGTTACCCAGCAGGTTAACGATCTCGCCGCCGCCAACGCGAGTGCGCTGTACAATCGCTTCAATCCGCTCGGCGGGAATCAATGTGTCGATCGGAATACCGCCGACACTGGAATAGCGAACGAGAGGGACCATGTCATCGCCATGACCGCCAAGAACAAATCCGCGCACATCCTCAACGGATACGTTCAGCTCCTGTGCGATGAATGTGCAGTAGCGGGCTGTATCCAATACGCCGGACTGACCGATAACGCGGTTCTTGGGAAATCCAAGTGTGTTATATGCCACATACGTCATGGCATCCACCGGATTACTCAAGATGATGACCGTCGAGTTCGGAGCGTGAGTCTTCACGTTCTCACATACCGATTTCACAATTCCTGCATTCGTGTTAACGAGATCGTCGCGGCTCATGCCCGGCTTACGAGCTACACCAGCTGTAATGATAACGATATCGGAATTTGCTGCATCCTCATAGTTGGATGTACCGACAATGTTGCTGTCAAATCCTTGAACCGGGCTTGCTTCCAGCATGTCCAGAGCTTTACCTTTGGTTGGGTTCTCGAGCTGTGGAATATCGAGCAGAACCACATCACCCAGTTCCTTTTGAGCAAGCATCAGCGCGGTCGTCGCACCAGTAAAGCCAGCACCTACTACCGTAATCTTTTTACGAGTAATTGCCACGATGTCTCTCCTCCTTACAGGTTTTTAATGATTTCGTCTGCGAACTCGGAGCATTTTACTTCTGTAGCGCCTTCCATGAGGCGAGCGAAGTCATAAGTCACGGTTTTGTTGTTGATGGATGTTTCCATGCCTTTGTAGATCAGGTCAGCCGCTTCCTGCCATCCTAAATGCTCAAGCAGCATAACGCCGGACAGGATAACGGAGCCTGGGTTCACCACGTCTTTGTCAGCATATTTCGGAGCAGTACCATGAGTCGCTTCGAAAATCGCATGTCCTGTTACATAGTTAATGTTAGCACCTGGAGCGATACCGATACCGCCAACTTGTGCAGCCAGTGCGTCGGAGAGATAGTCACCGTTCAGGTTCAGCGTTGCGATCACATCAAAGTCGGTTGGACGTGTCAGAACTTGCTGCAACGCGATATCAGCAATCGCATCTTTTACGATGATTTTGCCAGCATCTTCAGCTGCCTTCTGAGCAGCGTTAGCCGCATCGACGCCTTCTTGATCCTTGATGATGTCGTATTGAGCCCAAGTGAATACTTTATCGCCAAATTCAGCTTCAGCTACTTCATAACCCCAGTTTTTGAAGGCACCTTCCGTAAATTTCATGATGTTGCCTTTGTGAACCAGCGTAACGGACTTACGTCCATGCTTAACTGCATATTCCACAGCTGCACGAACAAGACGCTTGGAACCTTCAGCGGATACAGGCTTGATGCCGATACCGGACGTTTCCGGGAAACGGATTTTGTTCGCTCCCATCTCGTCTTGAAGGAACTTGATCACTTTCTTCACTTCTTCGGAACCTTCTTTATATTCAATACCTGCATAGATATCCTCTGTATTCTCACGGAAAATAACCATGTCAACCAGCTCTGGACGTTTTACCGGGGATGGCACGCCTGTAAAGTAACGAACAGGACGCAAGCAAGTGTACAGATCCAGCTCTTGGCGAAGAGCAACGTTCAAGGAACGGATACCGCCACCGATTGGCGTCGTAAGAGGTCCTTTAATTGCAACGATGTACTCGCGAATCGCTTCAAGCGTATCATTCGGGAGCCATTCACCGTATGTATTGTAAGCCTTCTCACCGGCAAACACTTCATACCAGGCAATTTTCTTGGAACCGCTATATGCTTTCTCCACAGCTGCATCAAGCACGCGCTTGGAAGCTTTCCAGATGTCACGGCCCGTCCCGTCACCTTCAATAAAAGGGATGACCGGGTTGTTAGGTACCTGCAAGCTGCCGTTATCAATCGTGATTTTGTCGCCTTCAGTCGGTAGTGCGAATTTTTCCAATTTCATAAGTATGAGTTCCTCCTTCGAATATGGTTCTTATTTCTAGCCATTCAGAAAAATCCATGTGAATAGGCACAGAGAAACCCGCCAGCCGCGATTCGCTCACGTTTAAGCGGTTCTCTAGCCTATTGTACATGATTGCCAGTCACTTAGCGAAGTTCTATCGGCACATATTTTTGATCGGTCAAACCTGTATACTCTGCACGCGGGCGGATAATACGGTTGCCTTCATACTGCTCAAGGATATGCGCAGTCCATCCGGATACGCGGCTGATGGCAAAAATCGGTGTGAACAACTCCTGCTCGATGCCGAGCTGAGTATAAACCGATGCGGAATAGAAATCAACGTTCGGCTTCAGACCCTTTTGGTTTGTAACCGTCTCGTCGATCAGAACCGACATGTCATACAGCGTGGTATCCCCTTTCATTTCACCAAGCTCACGAGACATTTTTTGCAGATGCTTCGCGCGGGGATCGCCGTTTTTGTAAACACGATGTCCAAAACCCATAATTTTCTCACGGTTGTCCAGCTTCTCCTGAATGTAAGCCTGTGCCCGATCAAGCGAACCGACTTCGTTCAGCATCTTCATAACGGCTTCGTTCGCACCGCCGTGCAGAGGACCTTTGAGTGCGCCGATGGCAGAAGTAACACCGGAATATATGTCAGACAGTGTTGCTACGGTTACGCGGGCTGCAAACGTGGATGCATTAAGCTCGTGATCCGCGTGAAGGACGAGCGCCTGATCCAGCGCCTTGATGGAAGTCTGATCAGGATCCTCGCCTCTCAGCATATACAGGAAGTTCTCCGAAATGGAGACGCCGGCTTTGGGAGCTACCGGATCCTTGCCCTGACGCACACGAGCGATAGCAGCAATGATAGTCGGAAGCTGAGCTTGCAGTTTAACCGCTTTCTTCTCATTCGCTTCACGGCTCATATCATCGCCTTCTGCGTCGTACAGCGCAAGCGCGGATACAGCGGAACGAAGCGCAGCCATCGTATTGCCGTCCTTCGGATACAATCTGATCTGCTCAATAAGCTCATCCGGAATTGCAGCGTAGTCGCTCAAATCCTGCTGGAGCGCCTTGAGCTCCTCTGCGTTTGGAAGCTTTCCAAACCAGAGCAGATAGGCTACCTCTTCAAAACTTGCATGTTCTGCGAGATCGTCAATATCATATCCACGGTAGGTCAGAACGCCATCGACGATCGAACTAATCGCGGAGGTGGTAGCTACAATGCCTTCCAAACCCTTGGTAGCTGTCATGCATCATCTCTCCTTTGTGATCGGGATAAACTGAACGGTTTTGACATTCATGAAAACATTTTCATGAAGTCGGATGAAAAAGAAAAACACGCAAAAAAATTGCTATGGTCCTAGTCACAAAACCTTCTCATATCATACTGGATTTTGTCTGATATGTGAACATAAGCGACGACATTCGCCGCATCAAAATGTTTTATCGACACCATAAACATTTTTTTGAAATCACTTACAATTCCATTATACCTATGATATTTCTCATTGTCGAATCATGAAGATGGACGTTTTCGAACTCTTTATCCTTATATTGAAACTCCTCGCATAGGTATAGAATGAGCCCATTCTGCTCGTCCCTGAAGTCAGCCGCAAAAGGAGTGTGATTCAATGGAACGATTGATGCTCAAACGCATCGGCCGTGGAGTGTGGGTGATGTCTTCCATCTTCGTGACTGCCTATTTGATATATGTACTGCTGCCGCTGCTCTACCCCTTCCTGCTGGCCTGGGTCATCGCCTATGCCATGAATCCGTGCGTCAACCTGCTCCAGCAGAGCATGAAGCTGCCGCGCTGGGTGGCTGTCTCATTGTCCCTGCTGCTGTATTTCGGTGCGGCTCTGCTGATTCTGACTGCAGCTGTTACGAGGCTGGTCAAGGAGCTGATCACCCTCTCCCAGTCCTTCAACCTGCATATCGACGCCTGGATGGACTGGCTTACCTCTTGGACGCAAAATGACAGCTTCCAGAATATTGTCAATGAGATCGGCCGCTTCTATCAGAACAACCCAAACTACCATGAAACCATCAATCAAAACGTGACCCGCACTACACAAACCATCGGTACGGCCGTGACCGACCTGGTTACTGGTATTTTTAACGGAATTCTGCAAATTATTTATTACCTGCCGAATTTAGGCACGATTTTCATCGTTGTCCTGCTCTCCACCTTCTTTCTCAGCAATAGCTGGGAGCGTCATAATCGGGCGCTGTTCCGCATGATTCCGGGCGTCATCCATAAACCCATGACCTATATCTTCTCGGACCTCAAAAAAGCGTTGTTCGGATTCGCCAAAGCCCAGCTGATCCTAATATCCATTACGGCCTTTATCGTCATGATCACGCTGTATGCACTCGGCGTCAATTCCGCCTTTGCCATCGGACTTCTGATAGGATTGGTGGATCTTCTCCCTTATCTTGGCGTCGGAATCGTCCTGATCCCCTGGTCGCTGTATGCCTTCATGTCCGATGACCTGACGCTCGGCATCGGACTGACAGTGCTGTACAGCATCATCCTGATCGTCAGGCAGATCATGGAGCCCAAGGTGCTTGCCAGCAGCGTGGGATTAGACCCGCTGGCCGCCTTGTTCGGCATGTTTGTCGGACTGAAGCTGTTCGGCATTCTGGGTCTGATCATTGGTCCGGTTTCGCTTGTCATTGTGGATGCTTTCCGGCGGGCCCATGTATTCAAGGATCTCAGGAATTACATTATCGGGGGCAGGGTGAGGTAACTGACCCTAACTTCTCCATGGAGGAGAGATGTAATTTACAGGCCGCTGAGCTCCAAGTAAGTGCAGTGTGCTCCATATAAATAGACCGGCCCCTGATGGGCCGGTCATATATGGGGGAAGCCTTTTTTGGATTTATCTGCGAAAAATCGTAATCTTGCCGTTCTTCATATTTTTCTTCATCCACTTCAGCAGCAAAATTCGGTACAACGGACGGGTCAGTGGAAATACCAGCGTAAATCCGATAATGTCAGTGACAAAGCCCGGCAGAATAAGAAGTACTCCACCTGCAAATATACATAAGCCATCCGCCATGGAAACACCGGGAACCATACCTAAATTCATTCTCTGTTTGGCATCTTCCATCGCTTTGCGGCCTTCAAACCTCATCATGGCAACGCCGACGGCAGAGGTCAGCAATGTCAGAAGAAATGTATTCATACCGCCCACGCGATCCGCAACGAATTGGAAACCAAATATTTCAATGACAGGCACGAAGATGAATGCTGCCAGCAACCATTTGAACATGAAGCTACTCCTTCCTCCCCAAGAGGGTGTCCTTCAATGCATCATACAGCTTTGGAGCGCATTTATCCAGTCGAGCCGGCTTCCACTCACGGTTCAGCCATACATGACGGGTAGCCCCTGCGGTTAACAATGCACCGGGAAGTCCGGATTCCGGGAACATCATACTGGCATCCAAATCAGCCAGCTCCTGCCCACTCAGTAGACGAACCTCATACTCATAGTGTATTCGAAGCGGAGAGAAAGCAGTCATTCGAGTGAATACCGTAACCAAATCATCATATCGGGCTGGCTGGCGGTACTTGATGTCAAGGTCAACCACCGGGAGCAATACGCCTTCCTCTTCCATTCCGCGATAAGAAAATCCCAATTCACGAATCATTTCGGTTCGACCCATCTCAAACCAGTTTAAGTAGTTAGCATGATATACCACGCCCATCTGATCACTTTCCTGATAACGCACCCGAAAGGATGTCCAGTACCAGCGGCTGGGTCTCCATTCGTCTTTGCTAGGCAATGTCATCACCCCTTATCTATGCAAAAAGCAATGGTCGATAGAGTTCATCGTCCATTGCTTGTATGCGGCTATATTCAGAATCTCGCGATTCCTGTTAATCGAAATTACTTCTGCGCAGGGATTTGATCCACTTTCAGCAGGTTGGTAGAACCGGAACGGCCAAGCGGCACACCTGCTGTAATGACAACAAGATCGCCTTCTTTAACAAGTCCGGACTTCACGCCGCCTTGCAGAGCATAATCAAACATCTCGTCTGTAGAAGAAGCCTGTTCGCCTTTAACCGGCGTCACGCCCCAAGTCAGTGCCAAACGTCTCATCGTTCTGTCTTGAGTCGTTACAGCGACGATAGGAGCCTCTGGACGGTATTTGGATACCATGCGAGCCGTTTGACCGGACTCCGTGGACGAAATGATCGCTTTTGCATTCAAATCGAGTGCGGAGATCGCTACCGATTGGCTGATCGCTTCTGTAACGCTGGTATCCTGCGCGATGCGCTGTTTCAAGAACATTTCACGATAATTCAGTGCAGACTCCGCTTTTTCCGCAATACGGGACATAGTCAACACGGACTCCACCGGGTATTTACCTGCAGCCGTTTCGCCGGACAGCATGATGGCATCTGTACCGTCAAAAATCGCATTCGCCACGTCACTTGCTTCCGCACGGGTAGGACGAGGGTTGCGCTGCATGGAATCCAGCATTTGCGTAGCCGTGATAACAGGTTTGCCTGCCAGGTTACATTTTTCGATCATGCGTTTTTGAACCAATGGAACTTCCTCTGCAGGAATCTCAACGCCCAGATCACCGCGGGCAACCATCAAACCGTCGGATACTTCAAGGATTTCGTCAAGGTTATCAACGCCTTGTTGATTCTCGATTTTGGAGATAATTTGGATGTGCTCTCCGTTGTGTCTTTTCAGCAATTCGCGGATTTCAAGCACGTCACTTGCTTTACGAACGAAGGAAGCAGCAATAAAATCGATGCCCTGTTCGATCCCGAAAATGATATCGTTGGCGTCTTTTTCCGTAATTCCTGGGAGGGAAATTGCAACTCCCGGTACGTTAACACCTTTTTTGCTCTTGATGGTTCCGCCATTAACGATGCGGCATCTGATTTCCGTGCCTTCAATCTCCACTACGGTCAGACCGATCAGACCATCATCGATCAAAATCGTCGATCCGACTTGAACGTCCTGCGGCAACTCTTTGTAAGTAATGGACAAACGATTCTTATCACCAAGGATTTCCTCGGTAGTAAGGGTGATATATTCATCTTGTACAAGCTCAATCGGTTCCACTTCAAGTTTACCTGTACGGATTTCCGGTCCTTTGGTATCAAGCAGGATCGCTACCGTTTTGTTCAACTCTTCGCAAGCTTGGCGGATATTTTTAATCCGGTTGCCATGCTCCTCGAAGTCGCCGTGAGAGAAGTTCAGACGAGCCACGTTCATGCCAGCCATAATGAGCTTCTTGGTGTTTTCCAACGATTCACTGGAAGGACCGATGGTACATACAATTTTTGTTTTGCGCATTTTGGGTTTCCTCCGTTTATTAAAGGGTTCTCTATATCTCTTTTTCCAACAACTAAATCTACTACAAAAAGTCTCATTTGTATAGGAACTTTGTCATATCGTCACATACTCATCAGACTTTTACAGTATAATGTCTTCCTGTTCCGTCTTTTCGGCCTTCGCAAAGTCAAATTCGCCGATCTTGCGGAATTTGCGGTAACGGTCTTCCTTAAGCTCACAGGCGTCCATCACCGACAGCTCCTTCAGCTGGCTGATGAGGGCGCTTTGGATCGCGGCAGCCGTCTCCTCATAGTTCCGGTGGGCACCGCCCTTAGGCTCCGGAATGATCTCCTCAATGACTTCCATTTCGAGCAGATCCTTCGCGGTAATCTTCATCGCTTCCGCAGCCTGATCTGCCTTGGACGCATCCTTCCACAGAATGGATGCGGCACCATTAGGGGATATCGCGGAATAAATCGCGTGCTCAAGCATCAGCACACGGTTGCCTACGGCCATCGCAAGAGCACCGCCGCTTCCACCTTCGCCGATGACCACACAAACAACAGGCACTCCAAGAGACGACATTTCCCGTAAATTACGGGCAATCGCCTCGGACTGACCTCTTTCTTCAGCTGTATTACCCGGATATGCGCCTTTTGTATCAATGAAGGTGATGATCGGACGCTTGAATTTGTTTGCCTGCTGCATAAGTCGCAGGGCTTTGCGGAAGCCTTCCGGATGCGGACTTCCGAAGAAACGGGCGATATTGTCCTTCGTATCTTTGCCGCGCTGCTGACCAACCACCGTAACGGGAATGCCGTCAAGTTTGGCCAATCCGCCGACGATTGCGAGATCGTCCCCATAGAGTCGATCCCCATGCAGCTCGATAAAATCGGTGAAGACCAATTGAATCAGATCAAGCGATGTCGGACGTTGCTGGTGACGGGCCAGATGCATTTTTTGGGAAGGTGAAATCGAAGTGTAAATTTCTTCCTCCAATCGGCTATATCGTTCTTCGAGGCGGGCGATTTCATCCGTGAAATCGATCCCTTTTTCCTGTCCGAATTGTTTCAGTTCTTCAATCTTCTTGCGCATTTCTGCAAGAGGCATTTCAAAAGGCAATTCGCCTGACATTAGAATCCCCCTTTCACGGAATGCATCTCCAGCAGCTTGCCAAGCATGGAGCGCATATCTTTCCGATGAATAACCATGTCAAGCTGACCATGTGCCAGATTAAATTCCGCTGTCTGGAAGTCGTCCGGCAGCTTCTGGCGAATGGTCTGTTCAATAACGATACGGCCCGCAAAACCGAATACGGCACCCGGTTCGGCAATGTTAATATCGCCGAGGGTTGCGAAGCTGGCGGATACGCCGCCGGTCGTCGGATCCGTAATTACTGAAATGTACAGCCCGCCCAGTTCATTGAATCTGGATAGGGCTGCGCTTGTTTTGGCCATCTGCATCAAACTTAGAATACTTTCTTGCATCCGGGCACCGCCGGAGGTAGAGAAAATAATAAGCGGCAAACGCTTGTCCGTTGCAAACTCAATGGCGCGCGTAATTTTCTCCCCTACGACGGAGCCCATGCTTCCCGTGAAGAAATCAAAGCTCATCACAGCCACAACAACGGGCTGGCCCAGGATGGAGCCGTGACCGGTAATAACCGCATCATGAAGTCCGGACTTCATCTTCTGCTGCTCCAGCTTGGCTGCATATCCAGGAAACTGCAGCGGATCCACCGAGATCATATCGGCATCAAATTCTTCGAAGCCTGTCTCATCCAATGTCATGCTAATCCGTTCTATCGCATTCAGACGCATGTGATGTCCGCATTCCTGACAGACCTTCAGATTCTTCTCAAGCTCTTTGCTGTATTGAATGGTGCCGCATTTGGCACACTTATTCATCAGACCTTCTGGAATTTCCCGTTTCGGGCGTTCGCCTTCCTGAGGCTGCCCCGCTGTCCCAAGTCGTTCCGATGGGATCGTTGCGTATTTCCTTTTTTTCTGAAACAAGTCTTTAAACACAACTACACCTCTCCAGCCGTAAATTTGAATGGCCGCCGCAAATAGCACTTCGCCGATCCGTACACTTGCTTCGCTATGTAACCCAGGTGAAACTAGGGGTGCAATATCGAATTCAACACTTCCTGTACTTCCTCAAGCTCTCCGGAGGGTACCAAAATCTCAAACTGCTGTTTGGAAAGATTCACAGGACGGCTTTGAACCAAAAAACCTTCTTCCGTTAGCCTGGTCTTGATCATTTCCGCCACCTTTGCAGTTGGCGCAATATAGATTACCGTCCACATGCCTTTCAGATCCCCCTAATCTCGTCCCACAGGCATATCCTGAGCCGATATAATGGATAATGATAACATACTTCAGTTTTTACCTCAACAAAGAGAGCAGGGGGCTGAAAGCCAAATTTGTACCCTTATGCATCATTCGACAGCACTCGCGATAATCAGTCAGAACCCGCAGAGTAGAGGGCCGCATCGGGATTTCGATGCGCGATCCGCGAAGAAGCGGCAGCGGCAATACCTGCAACGAGATCGTCCAAAAACACATGGATCCCGTCGGATTTATCATTCAACGTCTCAATCACACCCATTTTTTCCTTGTCCAAATAACCGAAACTGGTCAGTCCGATCATGCCATAAATGCTTGTGACACCAAGCGCCATGGTCTCATCCACACCGTAGAGCGGTTCATCTTGTTCCATAATCGACTGCAAGGGCTCCGGCAGCAGCTTCTTCTCTGCCAGCTCGTCAAGCGCAATGCCCGTAAACAGCGTATACTGCACTTCCCGCTTGCCAAGTACGGCTCGAACGCTTTCCTCACACTGGTCGATCGTTAATTTCGGATGATATCGCTTCTGAAGCTGAAACACAATATCCGCGATGGAGCTTACGCTGACTCCCCTACGGCTGAGCATGCTCTCTGCCAAATCAATTGACATCACAAATCCCCCCCGCGTCTCTGGCCGAATCCCCACTGGATTAAATGTCGTGGAGAGCCTGTTGGGCTGGCGATACTCGGCCAATGTTTCCTGTAGTGTCCTAATTGTATGCGGGAGGGATTAGAAACGTTCTTAAATTTTGATATCATTTTACCTTGACGGTATCTTGTCCCAGCATGCCCTCCATTTCAGCAAAAAGCTCCTTCGAGGGCTTAATCCGGTAGGCATCGCTAAGTGCAAGGACCTTTTGGCTCCGCTCGTAAAATAACACCGTTGCGACAGGTCCCGGGTGCCGCTGCAGCAGCTCTTTCAGCTTCACCAGCAATTCTGATTGCTCGGCATCGGCTGTTATTTTCACAAACACGCGCTGCTCAGCCTTAGGATTCGCTGTGTCTGTACGAGAATCCTTCTCGGACGCATGGCGGTTGTTTACGGCTTCGTTTCCAGACGGGGTCGTCTCACCGCCATTCATGGTGCTCACCGGTGCCGCGGCCGGCTCTGCCGATGGCACTGCAGTGGAAACCGGCTGTGCTCCTGACGGACCCGGACCCGATCTTCCAGCCCCGCCGCTGCCTGATCCTGGTCCCCCGGCTTTGCCCCTGCCGCCGCCTGCTGCTCCACGGACCTTGCTCCGCTGGACCAGTTGACGCAGCGTCTGCGCTTCAAGCGGCGCCACTTCTTCGGCCAGCAGCTTGAAGCCTTCATCCTGCAGCTGTACCTTGGCCCGTATGGCGAGCAGGGCGCCTTTTTCAATCAGATGCGCGCTTCGTTTCCATACTTCAGGAAAGAGCACAACCTCGCAGCGCTCGATTTGGTCCTCGCATTCCATGAAGGCCATCGCTTTGCCCTGTTTGGTCGTAATCGTCTTCAGCGTAACCACCATACCGGCCACGGCAGCCATCGATTCGTCTGCCGCTTCATGAAGGTCCATTAGCCGGTCGGCCCCCGACTCCGTCAGTGTATCTTCATATCCATCCAGCGGGTGGCCGGACAGATACATACCCAGAAGCTCACGCTCGAATTCGAGCTGCTGACCTGCCGTATAAGGCGGGATGTCAGGATATTCAATGTCCCAATTGGTTGCTTCAACAAAGTCAAACAGCTGAATTTGCAGGTCGTCCCGCTCTTTACGCCACTTCACAGCTGCTTCCACCGTCTCATCCAGCATGGCCACCAGTTGGGAGCGGTGACCCGGCAAGGAATCGAAGGCCCCGGCCTGGATGAGTGACTCGATCACGCGCTTGTTGCATACGCGGAGGTCTACGCGGCGGCAAAAATCGAGCAGACTTTCAAATGGCTTCTCGCGGCGTATCTCCACGATATTCTCAACCGCCTGGGTGCCCACGTTCTTGATGGCTGCAAGCCCAAAGCGAATGCCGCCTTCGGTGAAATGATGGCTCCCTTCATCCAGGCTGCCGGATTCAGACTGGCTTACAACCGGCGTAAAATATGTCCCGCTTTCATTGACATCGGGCGGCATCACTTCAATATCGATGCGGCGAGCCTCCAGCACGTATTCTGCAACCTTCCGGTGACTCCCCATAACGGCGGTCAGCATGGAAGCCATGAATGGAACCGGATAATGTGCCTTCAGATAAGCCGTCTGGAAGGCGAGTACGCCGTAGGCGGCAGCATGCGCACGTGGAAATCCATAGTTCGCAAACCGCACAATCATATCGTACACGCGGTTAGCTTCATCCTCGCTATAGCCAAGCTTGAGGCTGCCCGAAACGAAGTGGCTGCGCTCCCGGTCCAGCACCTCGCGCTTTTTCTTCGATACCGCTCGGCGAAGCAGATCCGCCTCCCCGAGAGAGAAGCCCGCCATCGTCGAGGCAATCTGCATGATCTGCTCTTGATAGACAATGATCCCATAAGTATCGCCAAGTATTGGAATTAGATCCTCATGAGGGTACTCAGGATCTATCTGGCCGTGCTTAACCTGGATAAACCTCGGTATAAATTCCATCGGACCTGGTCGATACAAGGCGACCACGGATACGATATCCTCAAACGCCGAAGGCTTCAGATCTTTCAGCACCCGCCTTACACCTGCGGACTCAAGCTGAAATACGCCCGTGGTTTCGCCGCGCCCCAGCATTT
The DNA here is from genome assembly GCF_003184205.1 of Paenibacillus sp. Cedars. Lineage (NCBI taxonomy): Bacteria > Bacillati > Bacillota > Bacilli > Caryophanales > Paenibacillaceae > Paenibacillus > Paenibacillus sp. Cedars. The sequence goes on along the minus strand of NZ_CP020866.1, from coordinate 1,068,294 downwards.
CGTACGTGTTGCCATCGTTATCCGGTATCTGTTCGAAATCAAGCGCCCCGCCGGTCAATTCTTGAATCCATTTCAGCGTCCGCTCGATGATGGACAGCGTCCGCAGACCCAGAAAATCCATCTTAAGAAGGCCCACGCTCTCCAAATTCTCCATGGAATACTGCGTCAGCGCTGTCTTCTCGCTGCCTTCCTGCAGCGGCACCGCATCCGTCAGCAGATCGCGTGAAATAACGATACCCGCGGCATGCGTCGAAGCATGCCGCGGCATACCTTCCACTTTCATCGCCATGTCGATCAGCTCGCGCACCTTCGGTCTTGTTTCGTACTGCTCCTTCAGCTGCGGGCTTTGCTCCATCGCTTTGGCAATACTGATGCCAAGATGGTTAGGAATCAGCTTGGCCGCTTTGTCCACATCCCCGAACGGCACATTCAGCGCACGGCCGACATCGCGTACAGCCGCCCTTGCCGCCATCGTACCGAACGTGATGATCTGGGCGACATGCTCCTTCCCATACTTATCCACCACATAATCGATAACCTCATCCCGGCGCTCGTCACTGAAGTCGATATCAATATCGGGCATCGTAATCCGCTCCGGGTTCAGGAAGCGTTCAAACAACAATTTATATTTCATCGGATCAACATTTGTAATCTGAAGGGTGTAGGCGACCAAGCTTCCCGCCGACGAGCCCCTGCCGGGCCCAACTGCGATGCCCTGTCTGTGGGCGTAAGCAATAAAGTCCCATACGATCAGAAAATAGTCGCTGAAGCCCATATTCTCGATGACGCCGAGCTCATAATTCAGACGCTGCTCCAGCTCACTCCGAAGTGCCTCATCCTGCCACCGTTCCGTAATCCCGTAGCGTTCCTGCAGTCCGTTCAGGCAAAGCTCGCGCAGATATTCCGCAGCATTCTTTCCCTCGGGGAGAGAGCTGTACTCCGGCAAAATCGATTTGCCGAATTCGAGCTCCAGATTGCATTGGTCCGCAATCTTGGCTGTATTCTGTATCGCTTCCGGCACATGGGGGTACAGACGCTCCATTTCACTGCCGCTCTTGAGATACAGCTGGTTGGTCTGGATCTGCAGCCGGTCCTCGTCCTCCACCGTTTTGCCCGTACCGATACAGATCAGAACGTCTTGAACCTCGGCATCTTCCTCCGTGAGGTAATGCACATCATTGGTAGCTACGAGTGGAATACCCGTCTCACGGCTGAGGGCGATGAGCTGCGGATTGACGCGCTTCTGCTCCGGAATCCCGTGATCCTGCAGCTCCAGGTAATAGTCATCTCCGAATATCGCCTGGTAACGAAGCGCTGCTGCCTTGGCTTCCGCTTCACGTCCATGAAGCAGATGCTGCGGGACCTCGCCTCCCAGGCAAGCACTGAGGCATATGATGCCTTCATGATGGGCAGCCAGCGCCTCCATATCGATTCGGGGTCTGTAATGGTAACCCTCCAGATGCCCGATCGAACAGAGCTTCATTAAATTGCGATAGCCGACCTCATTCTTGGCGAGCAGAATCAAGTGATAGATCGGCTGATCCTTCCGGCTGCCCCGTTCCTTGCGGGAACCCGCCGTAATATAGGCTTCGCAGCCAATAATCGGTTTAATGCCCTGCGCCAGGCAGGCTTTATAGAATGGAATGGCCCCATACATCACGCCATGATCCGTCAGCGCCAGCGATTTCATTCCAAGCGCTGCCGCTTCCCGCACCAGGTCACCGATACGTGCCGCTCCATCGAGCAAACTGTATTCGCTATGCACGTGCAAATGCACGAAAGAGCTCATCGTAACGCCTTCCTTTCGCCGGTACATTTATATTTATAGTCAACCCGGGAATATCTTTAAAAGTCTTTATTCCATTTTATCATAATCATGCTAGGCCCGCCCATAGAATGAGACTAGGGAGAATGTGGACAGGCGGCTGCCGTGATATCCACCTAAGAAGAGAGGAGACATGAGGCGATGAGCATTTTTTTATCAAAAGCGATCCTGGACTTTTTTATAGCCTTCGGCATCGTCCTGGGGGGCGCTATGGTGGGAGGCGTGGGTGCCGTGCTGTCCCTGCAGCCCCCCACCCATACCATGCTGGAGGTCGCAGACCGGATCAAGATATGGGCGCTTGCTGCCGCCATCGGAGGCACCATCGATCCGATGCGCGTCATCGAGAGCAATATGCTTGGCGGCAATTTATCCCCTGCGATCAAGCAAATATTATATCTTGGCTTTGCATTTCTCGGAGCGCATATGGGCAGCGAACTCGTAAAATGGGTTTGCTCCAGCCGGAGCTAGCCTATGCGAGTGCCCCCAGCCCACCGCTTTCGCCCCTTCTATCAGGTTGCTTCCATCTTCGTGCTGGGGATGGTCGTCGGCAGCATCGTCTACAACTCGATCTACCACGCAAGCTACACTAAACTGTGGGAAACGAATCAAGCCCAGCAGCTCCAAATCACGCAGTATAAAGAAGATATCGATTCGTTAAAAAAATACAATAAACAATCTACGGTCATCAAGGAAATCAAGATCCGCAGCGAGCAAGACGCCAAAGCCCCTCTTGATCCCGTGATCAGCAAGGATATCATAAAACTCATGGGGGAAGATCTGGCAGCCCTTCGCGGCCGGAACGTGTTTGATATCGATACGGACAGCAAGCTGACCCGTTCGCTCCTCAGCGACAAAATTTACACCGTTCGCGATAAAGATTACAAAGTCCAAATCAAGACCATGCTGGTCATGGAGGGTGTGCTGCAAATCTGGATCAGCATTGACCATCTGGATGCAAAGTCAAGCATATCATGATACAATACCGTTATCGTAAATGATCGAATCGTATATGCTGTGCTGCATCGTGAGCACATAGCCGAACTAAAGGAGCCTTCCATGATAACCGTCATTCACTACGTCCTGTACATTATCCTTGTCTTGTCCGTAATTGCCGCTGCGCTGTACAGTATTCGTGCTCGCCGAGTGGCCGATCCAGCTGATCGCGGACTATATATGTCCATGATGAACATCTGCATGGGCATTATGCTGGTTTCCCTATCCCTTATCTGTATGTTTTTGTTCAGCGGCTCCACGCCGGCCGTTATTGTAGAGGCCGCGTTTATGGTGCTTGGCGCATTTAATATATTTGCCGGGCTTCGAAGCCGCACCTATTACAACAGGCTGAAGAATTCCCGGACTGCAAGCTGAGTGAATTAAGCTGAAGGGGCATCCCGTCAGGTCATAGCGACCTATGGGATGCCCCTTTATATTTCAAGCGTTTGTATTATCCATGATCGATGGCCTGCATCGTCATGACCGCTTTGGCAATCAGACTGGATTGATGCTGGATTTCGATCTCCATCTTGCAGGTGCGCCGGCTGATTTCCAGCAATTTCGGAATAATGACGATGGGATCCTCAATCTGCACGGGCCGGATGAAATAGGTCGACAGATGATCCAATACATGATCCCACCCGCTGATATCCTTGGCAGCCTTGACAGCCGCCTGACTCATCACCGTTGTGAGCACGCCTTGAGAAATCGTACCGAGATCCGTGGCCATCTGGGGAGTAATAAAGCCGTGGAAAAACAAATGCCCTTCCTCATCCCGATCCTCGGCAATGCCATTCCAGATCAGCTGGTCAAACGTCTCTCCAAGCTGAGGCTGGTTTCGGGCATCGCGAAGTGCGCCAAGCACCTCTTTTCGGGTGACGGTTGCGAGCAGCTTGCGGTTCCTATCGACAATCGGGAGAAAATCGATTCCCTCCCACATCATAATCTGTGCCGCTGAAGCGAGGGACGTCTTCAAACTTGCCGTTACCGGATTGCGGGTCATTGCTTTCTCGATCGGCTGGGATTCGGCCAATCCCTCCACATCCCGAACCCCGACGATGCCGATGACCCGGTTCCATTCATCGGTTACCGGATACCGAATCTCTCCGGTCTCCTGGATAATCCGCTTAAATTCCTGAACGGTAACAGAGTTTTTCAACTGGTGATTCTTGGGTTTATCATGAGCAATATCCTCGACCAGCATAATTTTCTTCTTAATTAAACGGTCAAAAATGGCGCGGTTAATCATGGAGGCTACCGTAAACGTATCATGTCGGGATGATATGATGGGCAGGTCCAACTGGTCTGCCAGCTGCTTCACTTCACGGCTCGTACCGAAACCGCCCGTAATCAATACTCCCGCTCCCTGCTCCAATGCCAGGAAATGCGCATCCTCCCGGTTGCCAACAATCATGAGGCTTCCCGCATCAATATACCGGATCATCGCCTCTACCTTCATGGCACCTATCACATATTTGTGCAGGCTCTTGTTCAGCCCTTCCGCACCGCCCAATACGTGCCCCTCCACAATTTCAACAACATCCGCAAACGTAAGCTGCTCCGATATGTTCCGCGGCTTGCGTTCAACGCGAACCGTGCCGATCCGTTCCTTGGTGACCACGATGCCCAGGCTTTCCGCTTCCTTCACGGCACGATAAGCGGTACCCTCGCTCACCCCCATCTCTTTGGCTAATCGGCGGACGGATATCTTGCTCCCAACCTTCAAACTTTCGATATGCTGAACCAACTGCTCGTGTTTTGTAATCGTATCATCTCGAACGTCCATCTGTTACACCCCCGGAACACTATCTGTACCATACTGTATCTATTATATCACGTCCTAACAAGCTCCCATACCCGGCCAACGCAAAAAACTCCCCTGCGGATACCGGATGGGTGCAGCCATCCAATCCGCCCTAGGGAGTTTATTTGTTCTTGTCGCGGTACTTATCGTCCCCTGCTATTAATTCGCTTCCTGGCTCTTCTGTTCTTCAGGCCATTTCAGTTCCCATTGATGCATTTTTTCCTTACGAATCTCATCAAGTGCTTTCTGTTTTGCATCATCAACACCGATAAGGTAATAGAGATGCGAGCCGATAACGAGCAGGGCAAATCCAGCCCAGACTGCACCGAACAGAGAAACCCATGAGAACCCTCCTGTGAAAGAAATGCTAGGAAGGGCGTATATCAACATGCCCAGTGCGACCAACAAATAAGACGTGTGCTTAAACTTGTTCTTCTTCTTTTTCATTGTAAACGCAGCTCCTCTACTCTCTGAAATCTATATTTCTACTCTATGAGGAGTCTGCACAATTTATGAGACAAGTTTTCGAAATTTATCCAGTTCGGCTATGCCAATGACGAATTTATTGTTGGCCTGGGCCATACAGATGCTGAAGACTATCTGAAATGATCTTGTTCACGTCTTCAATAATAACACTCAGACGGCGCTCTGCATCAAACAAACGGCGAATGTTCAGGTTCAGGCTAAGCACATCGAACTGTTTCTCCATTTTCTCCATTTCGTCCTGTGCCGGCATATCCCCCGACATCATGCGCTGCTGGAGCTCCATCTGACGCTGACGGAAATCATCCAGCATGCGTCGGCTCTCCGGATCGGCATCCACGAGTTTCATCGCATCCGTAATCTCCTGTACCTCCTGGCTTTCCTTCATCGCTTTTGCCAAATCGTGCGCTTTATCATAGATGTTCATTTTTAATTTCCTCCAATTATGTTCGGCCTCATTGCCGTATTTGTTTGCTTTGCACTCGATGAATATCCATCTATCTCCAGAGCAGGGTTAACATCGATTGGAACAATCCAATCATTCCCCCCAGCAGGACGCCCAGCCACGTAATGGCCCTGAATTCCCGCCCCGAGACGCTTAATATGACCTCTTCCAGCCGCTCAATGGGAAATTTCTGGACCTGCTCCTGAACAAGCTGTGGTAAATTAACAGCCTTCATGGCCACAGGAACGCCTCGCTCCAGGAAGCCCAGGGCTTTGTCAAGCAAGCCCGGCAGCGCCGCCTCGATGGCAGGCATCCGCGTCCCGATCACGTCGGCAACGCGAAGATTTTCGATTTGCTGAATCCACTTGGCCCAAGGAAGCTTATCATCCAATGTGCGTTCGATCCACGTCAGCCCTGGCTCGCCCGTTGCATGCTCGATGACCTCCCCAAGCGGCATATCGCCGTAATATGACAATTTTCCTGAGATGATGTCCGTAATCGTCTTACGAACCTGATCTCCCTCAAGCTGCTGGATCAGCATGGGGGTCAGCTTCTGAATCAGTTTATCCTCATCCACAAAAATCGAAGCCATTGTGCCCAAAAATCCGCCCGCCTTATCGATGAGCGAGGAAGCCACATCCGATAGCATTAGCTGGCCTTTGGCTGACAGCAGCGTGCTCCCCAGTTCCTTCAGCACCATATCAGTGGCTGCCCTGCTCCAGCCCTCGATCGTTTCTTCCGACCAACCGGGAACAAGCACCTTCAGCGGTTTGGCTCCCAGCTCATACCCATGCCATATTGCAGATGCGCCCTGGGCCGTAAGCGAGCGCGCCGATTGTTCGGCCCGAACCTTTACCTGCTCCCACTGCTCGGGACTCCATACCTTCAACGCCAAGTCTCCCAGGCTCCGTTCCGATTGGCTCCATTCCACCAGCTTCCGATGAAGGGTATCCTCCATCTTGGCCCGGAATACGGGCTTGCGGATGAGTTCCTGCAGTCCTTTGCTTGTCACCAGATAGTCCGAGACCACATGTCCCAACGACTCTGCGATTTCTTCCTTGCGCTTCGGGATCAAGCCTGGTGTAAATGGCAGGCGACGACCAAGCAGAATTTTTTCTTCGCGGGGGTGAAACAGCATTTTTATCGCAAAGTGGTTGGTGATGCCGCCGACAAAAGCAGCTACGCACACGTTCACCAAAATAAACAGCCAGTTCGGCATTTTAAGCACTCCTTTTTCCCGAGCAGTACAATCACCAAGGGATATATGTCCTCATATGATGCATTACATGCAATGATCAGATGAAGTTCTTAGTCTGTTCACTTAAGTATCCAGTTGTTGTCGGAAGGAGATCCATCATGCGCAAATCCAAGATTAAACCCAACACCAAATCCAAGATATCGGTTCAATTAGTCCGTTCAGCCCAGCTTCCGGATAACGATATCAAGCTTGGTGATCGGCTCATAAGACAGCTCCGTATCCCCACAGATTCGCCGATACAGCTTGCCTTTGGCTCCTTCAAGCAGGAAATTCAAGTCACTTCAGGAGGTAAATCGAACTCGTTGCATCTTAACCCTTCCGTATTCAGCAATTCGGGACTTCTTCCTCGAACCGTAATGAATGTCAAATATTTTCCATTAGAAAGGACTCTGAAGCTCGGTCCGCTTATCGGGGTTATGGTCAGTCGCTATCACCCGGATGAGCCAGACAAACCTTTCGGATCCATTTCAGCCTTCTGCCTGGAAATGGTAAACGCGGCCAGGAAACAAGGCGCATATGTATACTTCTTTACCCCTGACATGATCGGTTCGAACCCGTCGACACTTGAAGCGATTGCCTATGACGCGGGGTGGAAAAAGCTCAGCGTTCCAGCTCCAGACGTCATTAATAACCGGCTGTCTACCCGCAAACTGGAGAATAGTCCTAGCGTACAGCATTTTATGAGAGAAGTAAAATCACGATTCGGCACCCACATCTTCAATGAGAAATTTCTCGATAAATCCGATGTTTTTGAAGCACTCGGACCTGATGCGAAACTTCAAAAGTATTTGCCTGAATCCTATTTACTGAGCGGTTATCCAACCCTCAAAAAAATGTGTGCCGCTTATCGGACGGTGTTTCTAAAACCGGTACGTGGAAGTCTGGGAAAAGGAATCATCCGGATATCCCGCCAAGAGAACGGCCATTATCAGACGATGACCACCTCTCTTGAAGGAATCAAGAAAAATACCTACTCCTCGCTTCCAAAGCTGTTCAGCAGCTTATCAGGAAAAATCAAGAAAACGCGTTATCAAATTCAGCAAGGATTGGATTTGATCCGCATCAACCGGCGAAACGTCGATTTTCGCGTGCTTGTTCATAAAAACAAAAACGGCAAATGGTCGGTGACTTCTGTCGTAGCCCGAATCGCCGGCGGAAATCACTTTGTGTCCAATCTTGCCAGAGGCGGTACGCTCTCTGCCGTCAAGGATGCGCTTGCGATGAGTGGAATTCCGTTAACCTCCAAACAAACAGCGCCTGCTCGAATGAACCAGATCGCACTGGACATCGCTCATGGATTGGAGGCTGCCATTCCATATCATTTCGGTGAGCTCGGCATTGACTTGGCGATTGATACGTCAGGACGCATATGGCTCCTTGAAGTCAATTCCAAGCCTTCCAAAGGTGAAAATGCACCGCTGAATGCCGACTCCAAAGTTAGACCTTCAGCCGTACGCCTCGTTCAATATTGTCAATTCTTGACGGGTCTTTAAAAAAAGGAGAACCTTATGTCCTTAAACATGATAGGCACCCTGGGTGTCATGGTATGCCGCAGACCAGGTTCCCCTCCCTTTGCCGAGAAGGAATTTCTTCGTGAATTAAGCTTGAGGGGCAGGAAGCTCGGAATGCAGGTATTTGTTTTTTGCCCGGACGATGCTTTTGCTGCTGACGATGCAGGAAGCAGTTCAGACAGAATCAAAGGGTATTGTTACGGCCCGGATCAACAGTGGAGTTCCGGCAGCTTTCCACTGCCTGATATCATCTATGACCGAGGTCTGCATCGAAACGGCGAGGAAACCGCCGCCGCAAGCGAATCTCTAAACCGCATGTTACAACGAGGTTCCAGACTATGGTCGCGCGGTTTGCCAGGCAAACAAAAAGTACATCAATTATTGAAGCATTCAGCCGCCTTAAGACCTTATCTTCCTGCAACCTTAAGTTATACGGGAGACGAATCACTGAACCGGGCTTTGCTGGCTTTTGGCAGCGGCATTTTTATGAAGCCAAGCGGAGGCTCTCAGGGTCGTCACACGCTGTGCATCTCCTGGATAGATGAGCTGCATGTCAAATTGCAAGGGAGAGATCGGAGCAATCGCATGTTCGAGCAGACCATTCCCTTGGAGAAGATGAACGACTGGGTGCGGAGATTTACCGGCAGACGCCGATTTATCATTCAACCCTTCCTGAAGCTTCATAACCGTAACGGGGAGCCGTACGATATCCGGTCGCTGGTCCAGAAGAATGATCGCGGCTTATGGTCCATTACAGGAATTGCAGTAAGGCAAGGAGCTGTCCAGGGGTTGACCTCTAACCTTCATGGAGGCGGTACGGCTTACCCCGCCCTTCCATATCTAACCTCCGATTTCGGGGAAGAGAAGGCCTTGAAGATCATTCAGACCATCCGGGAATTGTCCGCCCAGCTTCCTTCACTGCTGGAAGAAGGGTTCGGCCGTCTTGGGGAACTGGGAATCGATTTCGGCGTGGATATGAGCGGGCGAGTATGGATTCTGGAGGTCAATTCCAAACCTGGCCGACGCGCATTTACACTAACGGGAGATGGTGACGCAGCCCGGCTGTCCGTCGAACATCCGATTCAATACGCCCGTTATTTATTGCTTCGACAACTTAGGAGGGTAAATACATGAGTTTGAATTTCGGAAATATTCATTTCTCGCAGCAGCCCGAAAAAGTCGTCTTTTTATCCGGTTCGCTGCTTCGGAGCCTGGGACTAACAAGCAGGAAATCCATTCAGCTTCGCATCGGCACCAATGCCGTGTCCGCTTCTGTGAAACCGATAGAGCGGTCGGGGAAACATATCTATTTAAGCAACGGCGTCCGAAACAGCATCAATGTCCCCAGACAAGGACCCGTCTATATTCATTCCCCCCGTGACGGAGAAATCGAACTCGGGCCCGTTGTTGGCGTTCTGTCCGATGGACCACATAATCCATCCAGCCCGTTCGGCGCCAGGACTTCGTATATCAAGCAGCTGCTTCGTGAGGGCAATAAGAAGATGTTTGTATATGCCTTCGCCCCGCGGGATATCAACTGGCAGCGTGAAACCGTGCAGGCCTATATGCTCGGCTCTAACGGCGGCTTTGTGCGCAAAACCGTTCCGCTTCCTGACGTCGTCTATAACCGCCTGCCCAGCCGGAAAACCGACTTCTCCCCGTTCACCAATCAGCTCAGAGACCGGTTTGGCAAACGCAATATCAAATTCTTCAATTGGGCATTCTTCAATAAATCGGATGTGTATTCACAGCTGGACGGCGACGTGCAGGCAGGAAGATATTTACCAGAAACCTATAACAATCCAAGTCCCGAGCGGATCAAGGATATGATGGAACGCCATAGCTTTGTCTACTATAAGCCCTCAGCCGGAAGTTTAGGACTCGGCATCTACCGGCTGACCTACCTCCCCAAAAAAGGATACTATGCGCGATATCACGGAAACGGTGGTAACACACTGCTGAAATTCCCGAACTTTAACAGCATGATGCGGATGCTTCAGGCCAAACACGGCTCCAAGCTGAAGAATTATGTCATCCAGCAGGGAATTCGGCTTATTGAAATTGACGGCTGCCCCATCGACTTCAGATTCCATATGCATAAGAACAGCAAGAACCGCTGGTCGGTGGTCGGTATCGGTGCCAAAAAAGCCGGCCGGGGCAGCGTAACAACGCATATCAAGAACGGCGGCTCCTTAATGACACCGGAGCAGGCGCTCTCCCGTGCCTTCGGCTCCAGGTCGCGTGATGTGCTGGAGCGCGCCAAGGACGCCGCCATTGCGATGTCCGAAGCCATCGAGAATCATCATCCGCATCTGCTGGGAGAAATCGGGTTCGATATCGGCATTGATGATAACGAGAGAATATGGATGTTTGAAGCGAATTCGAAGCCCGGCAGATCGATCTTCAGCCATCCTTTGCTCAAAGGGGAAGGAAAAGCATCGGTCGAGCATATTTTTGAGCACAGCATGTATCTGAGTGGCTTCCACAGGGGGAATGATTCGTGATCAGCCGAGTGGAGAGTGATGGAAGACCGGTTGTAGCTATTCTGACCATGCATGATTCGTATTCCATGTTCAGGGGCAACCGGCAGAACTTTCAGGAAATCATCAAGACGGGAAAAGATATGGGCTTTATGGTCTATGTAGTAACCGTGCGTGATCTGAAACTAAACTCGGGTACGGTCAAGGGCTATACACTGCAGAGCGACAATTCCTGGGAGCAGAGGCTCTGTCCTCTGCCCCAGGTTATATACAACCGGATTCCATACCGGGAGGATGAATCCCTCCCCTGGGTCCGCCGCAAAATCAAGGAATGCCAAAAGCACCCCCACATCGATATTTACAATCCGCACTTCTTCAATAAATGGCAGCTCTTCTCGTGGCTGAACAAATCACGCTTAACTAAAAAATGGGCTCCTCTAACGAAGCGTATGAAAGGCTTCCCCACTTTATACGAGATGATTAAACGGAAGCCTTACCTTTATCTGAAACCCGAGGATGGAAAAGCCGGGCAAGGCATCATGAGAGTGCGGTATCAGAGGAACAACTCCCTTCCTTACCGCATTCAAATTCAGAACAACAAGAACAGCACGACTTATAAAGCGGCGTCTCTGGAACGGCTCTGGAATCGCGTCTATCAGGAAACCAAAGGGAGCTCTTACTTGATCCAGCAGGGAATCGAGCTGGCCCAGGTCCATGGACGCGCTTTTGACCTTCGAATTCTTGTGCAAAAGAATGAGTTTGGTGCGTGGTCCGTCACTGGCATCGGCGCTCGCATGGCAGGTGCCAAGAGCATAACCACACATGTTCCCCGCGGAGGAACCATTGAGGATCCCGAGAAATTGCTTCCAATCGTGTTCGGTCAGGAGCGCTCTGAGGCCATTCTTAGTGAAGTTAGAAAAGCAGCCGTGCACATGGCCCGGCAGATTGAGAAAAGCTCCGGCCATACGCATGGTGAAATGTCGATGGATCTTGGAATTGACAGCGAAGGCGTCCTCTGGTTTTTCGAAGCCAACTCGAGACCGATGAAATTTGACGAACCGGCCATCCGTAAAAAGTCACTTGAGCGGATTTTTCAATATTCCGACTATCTGATCAATCAACGATAGGACGTTGCCTCGCCTCGAAACCGAGCCTTAGGGATTATAGGAAAGGAGGGGATCCTGTGGAAATCTCATGTCTCTCTCTCTCAAGTCCGGATGAATGGCCGCATGCACGACAGCAGTGCAGCGACTTTCTCCGGCGGTATAGCAGCAAGCGTCTAACCCGTGAAGGTTATCAGCGTCTGGCTTCGCTATCCTACGATGAATTGATGCAGCCCGGTACTTCTATTATAGCGGCTACAGTTCGAAGCGATATCGGCCGCATACCTGTGGGAATTTGCTATGCGGCGGACTATGGCGAAGGTGCCTGTATGATTGCGGTGCACCCGCTATACCGCAACCGGCATATCGGCTCTTCCCTGATCCGCTCACAATTGTCCAGACTTGGTCGGCTGCGCTGCAAAGTAGCTGCCGATCATTCAGCCAGTTTGCAAATGTGCTTCCATGCAGGCTTACAAGCTATCGCCCTTGAGCAGGGTCCAACAGGCAAGCCAACGCTCATTATGAGCGGAACCCTGCCCTTAAACCAATACCAGAGTTCTTCAGCGCCTAATGCTGACTCTATTCAAGAAGGTGACCTTCTGTGTCAAAGCCCATCTTAGGTATCATGACGCTTTACTTGGATGATCGAAAAAAGCTGGAAGAACGGCATATCTACGAGCATATGATCAGGGAAGGTAAAGCGATGGGGATGGACGTTTATGTCTTCACCCCTGCCGATGTCAACAGCTCACAAGGTCTGATCAACGCCATGGAGTACGATCCTGACAACAACAAATGGAGCCGAAATTGGCGTTCGTTTCCCCATATGATCTTTGACCGCTGCCGAATTCAAAAGAGCGCCCGATTTCAACAACTGCTGCGCTTTCGTTCCCGCTACCGGTATTTACTCTTTCTGAACAGACCCTTGCGCAATAAATGGACGATTCATCAAATATTATCCACCAAGAAACGATTCCGGCCCCATTTGCCGGATACCCGGATCGTGACGAGCACCAGCGATATCCACCGGATGCTGAATGTTCATCCCACCGTCTACTTTAAGCCGATTAACGGAACGGGCGGACGCGGAATTCTGAGGATAAACAAAGTGGAAGGTGTCGCAGGTACCTATGAAGTCCAGGGACGCAATGCCAACCGCAACATTATTAAACCAAAACGCATGCCTTCAGGCCATCTGGCCCAATACCTCTCAGGCTGGGGCAATAAAGATAGATACCTGGTTCAGGAAGGAATACAGCTGGAACTGCCGGATGGCAGAGTGCATGATTACCGGATGCTCGTACAGAAAAATGGAACCGGCCGTTGGCAAGTGACGGGCTGCGTAGGACGCGTTGGAGCACCCAAAAGCGTCACCTCCAATCTGCATGGCGGCGGACGTGCAACAAGGATGGAAGAACTGCTGAGCAAATGGATTGCGGATCCGGCAAGGCGTGCCAGCATCCGCGAGGAAGCCGACGCTCTCGGCGTGGATGTCGCTAAGTTTCTTGATGAACAGTACGGGGGCTTGTGCGAACTCGCCCTGGATTTGGCCGTTGATAAATCCGGGAGAATCCTCATTATCGAGGTTAATCCGAAGCCATCGCGGGAAGTCTTCTCGCAAATCGGCGATATGACGGCTTACAGGGAATCCATGGTAAGGCCTCTAGAGTATGCAATGTGGGTATACAGTCAAAAAAAATCCGCAAAAAATGCTTAATCGAAGCTTACGAATGCCGTATCTCAGAATTCAGAAGAACACACAAAGGCTGTTCCCAAGTTGGTTCCTACCCTTGGGAACAGCCTTTGTGACTCCTATCTATCTATTCCGCTTGATCATGAAGCTTCAACAGCTGTGAAAAAGAATGAATGACAACGTCCGAACCCTTCAGCTCCTGCTCCCCGCCAAAGCCAGCGTACTGACATCCAATGACGGTCTGTCCATTCTCTTTGCCTGCCTCCACATCCGACGACCGGTCACCTACCATCCAGGCATTCTGGATATTATGCTGATCCAGCAGTAACCGTACCAGATCTACCTTCGAAGCCGTTCCATGCTCTCCAGCACTGTAGACTCCGTCAAAGAGCGACATGATTCCTCTCGCATCAGCAATGCCCTTAACGTAATGCTCCAGACCGTTGCTGGCAACAAACAAACGGACACCGCGCTGATGAAGCTCCTCTAACGTTTCCTTCACCTCAGGATACAATATGCCTGTTTTATTGTTCAATCCCTCAAGCTCCAGCTGCAGCAGCAGCTCATCTGCCCTGCGATGGGCAGCAGGCGTTCCATTCGGTATGACCTTCTTCCAGATGTCATCGAGCAGCATTCCCAAACATCCAAGCATCAGCTCCTCATCCGGTGTTTCCCCTTGATAATGCCCCTCTTCACGCAAAATGTCGAACAGTTTGTGATAGGCAGGCAGCAGCAAGGTTTCCGTCTGAAACAGCGTTCCATCCATGTCAAATATCATTGCTTCCGGCTTGATCAAAGTTGCTGTGTTTTCCAATTTGGTCCTTCCCTTCGCTCCGTATAATCTGATTTTAGTCTAATCTCCCCTCATCATATAGGAACCATATCACAACTGCAAACCCCAATTCCTATATACTTTTGGACTTCAGCCTATAAAGTATGCGTAACCAGGGGAGCTTAATCGTTGTTATAAAGATAGTGAGTTAATGTGAAAGGATGATCGACGTGCCGGGAACTCAGGAATCCGCCGCTGCGCAGCAAATCGAGCAACTGGAAGCCGAACTGGCGACAGAGCTCAATCGATATAATTCAGACGAACAGGCTGCCATTCTTAAGCGAATAGTCAGCCGTCTAAAAAGAGAGAGGTATGTCCGCAGCCCCATCGTGATTGTTAAGGAGATGATCAGAACGCCGCTGGTGTGGCTCCTCATGGCGATGGGAATCACGATCCCTCTGCTATTCTATATTCTGATTGTCTGGGTATCGCTGGCCGTTGAAAGGTAATCTTCGACCTGGTTACTTCGGACACGTGCGCCAGATGAACAGCGTAGCTGCGCACAATACCGACTGCCACCGTTAGACGGCGCCATCCCGGCAGGTACTTACTGACTGAATCACTAGGCAAAGGCAACCGCCGAAGCTCCATCATATACAGGACAGTCTGGCAGATATTAGCCTGGCCTTATTTGTTCATTGCGTAAGCAAAAAGCAAATCGGACAGAGTCATTGTCGATTATTTTCCTCCGTCAGCCAGTCCAGCCTGTGTCTAAACTAGGCGAACGTACATAGACTGGGATATATTTGATTTTGCCGATGAAGGAGCCAGAAAACCATGAATCATGCAAAAGCGAAAGCCAAACCCAAGCACATCCCCTTAAAAAAACTTCCCCCGCTCGCCCGGATCCAGGAGTTTCCCACTGTGCGCATTCATCACGCATCTTCTTCTACGAGTCAAGCAAACGCCCCCGCTGCCCAACAAGTGAGTGCCGCATACAACGAATGCATCGATCGGGCTTTTCGGATTCCAATCTTTTTGAGCACGGCCAATTCGTTGAACAACGTGCAGCAGCAATTTTTCAATCGGCTGGTTTTGGAAATTGAGGACGCTTTGTTATTTCCACGCACCCTGCCGCAGAGCGAGCAGTATCCCGAGACGGTGCTGACCAACATCCGTCGTCTGGTCATCTCCAGCTACGGTATGCTGGCTATCAACTTCCGAAGATTTTTTGTGCAGATCCTGGAAGCTAACGTCGGGCAGCCGCCAACAACCACGCCGTTTTGGCAGGGCTCTACCTTTTCACAGATCGAACCGTCGATGGCTTTCCAATTTGGCCTTCCGATCTTGTTGGTCAGGGAACGGGGGACCGATACCACCAATGGGATCTGGGCAGGCGGCATCACGCCGCTGAACATTTTCGTGGAATGGGACTCCGACAATCAGACCGTGGATGAATTTTTTGGCAGCGTGCAGTGGAGAGAGGTCTTTGCCAACTGGACTGCGGAGGTTAGGGGCAACTACTACCTCCGAACGGAACCTCAGTTCAGCCTGCAGATGCAGTAAGATACATAAAGTCCCACCGGCAGGCTGCCGGTGGGACTTTATGTATTCCCTATTTAAAAAACCTTCTTTGTCGCCCGATCATCCTTAATAATCTCTACCGCCTCCCGGAAACGGATGGCATGAATGATTTCACGTTCCCGTAAAAATTTAAGACCGTCCTGCAAATCCACATCATCCGTCATATCGATCAACCACTGGTATGTAGCACGCGCTTTCTCTTCTGCGGCAATGTCCTCATACAAATCCGCGATAGGATCGCCTTTGGCCTGTATATAGGCTGCCGTCCATGGTACACCTCCGGCATTCTCATAATACAGCGCATGGTCGTGATTCACGTAGTGAGCACCGAGTCCTGCAGCTTCCATCTCCGACACCGTTGCATCCTTCGTTAATTTAAATACCATGGTGGCAATCATCTCAAGATGTGCGAATTCTTCAGTCCCGATATCATTAAGCAGCCCAATGACCTTGTCAGGAATGGTATATCGCTGATTCAGGTAGCGGAGCGCTGCCGCCAGCTCGCCATCGGCACCTCCGTACTGCTCAATCAAGAACTTCGCCATTCTTGGATCACATTTACTTACACGGACCGGATATTGAAGCTTCTTTTCATATACCCACATGGGCTCTTCCGCCTCCTTGTTCTCGCTTTTCCTAATCTTGAGGGCTGCATGCCGTTCGTGAAGGAAGTTGCAGCCCGAGTGACGGCACCATTAAACCTGCCAAGGCCAGGGGCCTTGAGCCCATTCAAAGGGATATTTAGAAAATGCACGGCCAAAATTTTGCAGGGGTCCATACAGCTCTTGAAATTGCTTCGCAAGTACCGTTCTTTCCTGTGTCAGCTTGTTAAACTGCTCAATACTCTTCAGGTCATCCGGATGAGTATCCAAAAACAGATTCAGCTCCACCAGGACAAAATCCAATGCCTGCAGCTGCTCCAGCAATTCGTAATACTTCAGATCACCAACCTGGGGTTTGGCTTCATTCACGCCGCTCACTCTCCTTTAAATTTTCGCGAGGTATACGGACTATATAAGGATGGCCACAACGTTCCGTATCTCAACGCTTCGGCAGGGCTGAATTGTGGCAGTCCAGCCGGTTGAAATACGATATACTGGTTAACAGGGACAACGTACGATCTGTAGAGTTTGGGAGGGCAAGGATCAAACGGGGAATGAAAAACCGGGTAGACACGTACCTCTGGATTCTCCTTCAAGGGTATTCCTCCTTATGTTTTACTATCCGTAATATCAAGGACTCTTCGTAATTAACATATGTCCTTCGCCCAGAAAATGAACTCCAAATTGACAAAAAAACCCTCATCCCTGGAATATTTCCGGGAAAAGGGTTCTTTTCAAGTTGTCCTTAAAATTTAATTTTGATTTGGAACAAGCCTGCTTTGCGCATCGCTGAGTAGATAATGACGACTAATGGACCGATAAAAAATCCGATGACGCCAACCAGCTTAAATCCGACATACATGCTGACCAGAGCAGGTAATGCGCCTATACCAACAGCATCACCGATGACCTTCGGTTCCAATACACGGCGGATCACCGTAATCAGAATGAACAGGAAGATCAAGCCGAGCCCTGTGAAAACATCACCTGTTGCAAGCAGATACACCGACCATGGCACCAATACGGACCCTACACCCAGAATCGGAAGAATGTCGACAATCGTAACAAGCAGAGCGATTGCCAGCGGGTAGTTAATCCCTAATATCAGCAAGCCCAGCAGTGTGATCACATATGTAAACAGACTGAGTATCAGCTGTGCCCGTAAAAATCCGAAAATTGATTTTTTCAGGCTGAGCAGCACTTCATTCACCTGCGACTGCGATGTCTCATCAAACAGGGAGAGCACTCTTTCTCGCATCGTATCCAGACTGAAGGCAAATAAGTACACGGCCACGCAGAACACGATGAAGGTTACAAACAGGTTAGGCAATGTTTTGGCAAAGGACAGGAATGTCGATGATACCGAATTGACAAGCGACTGCACATAGGAAGAAATATTCGACATAAACTCGGTCAGACTGTCTGCAAGTCCCGGCGAAATGCCGTTCAGCATGTCTTGAGCTTGTATAATCGTATGCTGAAGGAATTCGTTAGCCCCTTCAAAATATTGCGGAGCCCGGCTCCAGTACTCAACCAGCTGGTTAAACACCTGCAGGCCGATTAAATAGGCTAACAGCAGCAGCAAGAGAAGGAACAGTGTGCTTGTAGCGGTGGCCGCCGCGATCCGATTGAGCCGCAGCCTTTTCATTAAGAGCCGATTTAACGGCTCCAGTGCAATAGCAATGACAATGGCCAACAAGAAGGGAGCTCCCACCGTAAACATTCCGTACAGCAAGAAGAGCCCCAGGCCGATAAATATCAGCTGCTTAATCGACATAATCCACTTCCTAACAAATAGAGTCTTGCTAGTTCTAAGTGAAGCTGCTATCCAGCTTCTGATGAATCATGACGCGGTTTACACGAAAACGGGTTGACTCCTCCACCTCGAAGACCACTCCATCGAATGTTGTTTTCTTCCCGACTGCCGGATTACCTTCAAGTTCCTTGAATAACCAGCCGCCAATGGAATCAACATTATGCTCCTCAATCATTAATCCGGTTAAATCATTCACTTCTTCAATGAGCATTCGCCCATCCACCGAAAAGTACTCATCGTACACTTCCATTTCCGGACGTTCATCTTCAAATTCATCGTACAAGTCACCGACGATCTCTTCCAGAATCTTCTCGGCTGTGAGTATGCCGGCAGTTCCCCCATACTCATCTATCACAAGAGCAAGCTGCTCATGCTTCGCTTGCATCTGACGAAGCACCTTGCTGATCTCCGTCGATTCCGATACGTCCATAATCGGTCTGACCAAGCTGGCCAGATCACGCTGTTTCTCAGGATCGGCGAGTAAAAGATCCGTAATATGAACAAATCCGATGATGCGGTCCTTGTTGTCCGTTGCAACCGGATAACGGGAATGCTTCGTCTCGCTGACAATCTGCAAGTTCTCTTCCAACGTAAGATTCGTGAACAGAACGTCCATATCGGTTCTCGGCAGCATGATTTCCCTGGCTCGCAAGTCGGAGAAATCGAACAGGTTGTCCATCAGCTTCATCTCATTCTCATCGATGACCCCGCTCTTTGCACTCTCGTTCATCAGAATTCGAATCTCTTCTTCCGAGTGGGCCGCCTCAGCTTCGCTTACCGGCTGAATACCGGCCAGCTTGAGGATACGGTTTGCGGACGCATTGAGTATCCAGATCACCGGCAGAAAAATGCGGTAAAACCAGAGCAGCGGAGCCGACAGGATCAGTGCCGTCCCCTCCGTTCGCTGAATCGCAATTGATTTAGGGGCAAGCTCCCCTAATACAATATGCAGGAAGGTGATAATACAGAAGCCGACTGCAACGGAGATTGTGCTGATCAATCGCTCATCCGTAAAGCCAATACTGTGCATAATCGGCGCTACCAGCAAATCCGAAATTGCAGGTTCCCCAATCCAGCCCAAACCCAGTGAAGTCAAGGTGATTCCAAGCTGAGTCGCGGATAAATACGCATCCAGCTTTTGGTTAACTTTCAGCGCAATACCTGCAAGCCGGTTGCCTTCACTAACGAGCTGGGTCAACCGGGATTGACGCATCTTCACAAGTGAAAACTCCGCAGCTACAAACACACCGTTCAACAAAACGAGCAGGAAAACCAAGAGTAAATTCAAAATCAGTTGCCCGACCTCAAATTCCTCTGCCATGATGACACGCCTTCTTTCTAGGGTTCTAGTTTGTCTGTGCTTTTCTTGACTTGAAATCCACACCCCGATAGTACATGTCAGCTACCAACAAATTCGGGCCGCAGCAGCTTACTGCATCACAATGACAGTTGACGGTTTGATTTAACGGGTGGCCGGTCGACCATTCGTCAAAAATATCGTCCAGCTTCTGTTCCTTAATATTACCAAAAGCCGGGATATCAGCAAAATCCGTAACATACACGTCACCCGAGAATAAATTCACATTCACCCGGTTGCGACCATCCGGATCATTGCGAACCGTTACATTAGGCTCTTGCCGCAGGCGGCGGATGATCTCCTGATCGTTAGCATCGAAGCTGCACGCATAAAAAGGCAGCGTTCCGAACAGCATCCAGATCTCAGGGTCGCGCACATCCAGCAAATGCTGAATGGCGGCCTTCGTATCCGCTAAGGACAACACAGGCAGAGCAGAAGCAAAGTTCGATGCATACATCGGATGGACTTCATGCCGCTTGGCGCCCATGTCCTTAATCAACCTGTGAATGCCTCCCAATTTGGTATGCGTTCGGTAGTTAATCATGGATTCAGCGGAGATGTACATTCCCGCCGCACTCAATTTTTCCGAATTGAGAAGCATCGTATCATACATCTTGTATGCTGTTTCCTTAGAAACAGGACGCGCACTATTCGCAAATCCGACTTCATAGAAGTCGTCCCCGTTCAAATAATTAAAGGAGATATGCATAACATCCAGATAGGGCAGCATCTTCTCGTAACGGCTGATATCGAGCGTCAAATTAGAGTTGATCTGGGTCCGAATTCCCCGATCCCTGGCATACTTAAGAAGGGGAACAATCACGTTGTCCACCGTCTTGCCGAGAAATGCCGGCTCCCCACCGGTCAAACTGATCGTCTGCAGATGCTCTACCTCGTCGAGCCGCCTCAGCATGGTATCAAGTGGCAGCATCGGAGCTTCCTTCATGACAAGCATATCGCCAACAGCGCAATGTTCACAGCGCATATTACAAAGATGCGTCACTGTCATTTCCACGCTGGTCAGCACATGGCGGCCATGCTCACGCAATGAAGTTATCGGATCCCACGGATCATAACTCGGCGAAATGGGCCTCAAAGCTGATGGAAATGGCTGTGCTGTATTACTCATGGTTCACTCACCTTACTTCTTTGAATTACCGATTCTATCAGTACAACTTACATGGATGTACTTACGGTTGTTGATCATGCCCATTATATGATTATAACATACCCGTACAGAAGGCTTGTGTTTCATTCTTGGTGAATATCAGCCGGTTTCCCTTCCGCGATCAGGCGTATCCCTGGCAGCAGGCTTATATCGAGAAAACATCCAGTTTGGACTCCACCAATTGGCTTTGCCCAGCATTTTCATGAATGCAGGAACAAGTAAAACACGAATCACCGTAGCATCCAGAAGAACAGCCGCAGTTAAACCTAAACCGATTGCTTTCATGACTTCATTATCCGTAAATACAAAGGCACCCACAACGACAGCCAGAATCAGGGCAGCACTTGTGATCAGCCCACCCGTGCTCTCCAGACCTTCGGCTGTGCTGTATTCATTATCCCCCGTCCGCTCATAGTTCTCCATAATCCGAGAGAGCATCATGACTTCATAGTCCATGGATATGCCAAACACAACACAGAATATCAGGATCGGCAAAAGTGCAAAAATGGATCCTGTTGAGGACACGCCCAGCCATTCTGCGCCTATCCCCTCTTGAAATACCCACACAACGATCCCGAGTCCCGCACCAAGGCTGAGCAGGTTCATCACACTCGCTTTTAACGGGAGCACCATCGATCGGAACGCTATAAGGAGAATGACGTAAGTCACTACAAATACAAAGGTAAGGACAAACAGAATATTCTGATGAATAACGTCAATGATGTCCAGTTTATAAGCAGGGCTACCTGTTACATAGGTTGTCAGGCCCAACGCATCCATCGTTCTCAAATCCCGGACAAGCTGCGTTGTTAACGCATGAGATTCACCGTATTCCGGAATCACAGCTACTGCGGCCATCTCTCCCCTTACGAAACGATGCTGTTCCAGCTGCTGGCGGATATCTGCACGAGACAAATACTTGGACACTTCATCGATGGACCCCCGCCCGATGCTCAGATAGCTCTCCACCCGCTTCACGCCCGGCATGATCCTGATTTCATCCGTATATGCCTTCATCTGCTCGATGCTGCGCAAATCCTCATAAGAGGCAGGCAGCTCCACAGCAACAACGATGGAGTTTAGTTCACGCTCATCATAAGCCTGTGCAAGCAGGTCATGACCATAACGGGATTCATAGGCTGGAGGCAGAACCTCGGCAGCCGGGATCTCGATGTTCATGTTTCGTACCGGATAAATGGCCAGCAGAAGCGCACCGATCACAGCTATCGAGATCGTCACAGGATGAGCCATGACAAACCTGGATAGTTTTCTCCACATGCCTGAAGTCTGCTGTGCACGGAAGTGCCGGAATTTGGCCGGGAATAGAGGGAGTGTATGAATGCGGGGTCCCAGTAGCCCCAACAGTGCGGGAAGAAGCGTGTTGCCTGCCAGAACCGATAACAGCACCACCGTAATGCCGCCAAGGCTAAAGGAACGGAAAATCGGCAGATTGATAAAACCCATGGCCACAAAACCGATCAATACAGCGGCTCCGGAGAACATGACCGCTTTGCCGGCTGTTGCACAAGTGACGGCCAAGGCACTTTCCACGTCTCCGCTGCGCGCTTGCATCTCTTCTTTGAATCGGCTTACTACGATCAGAGCATAATCAATACCTACAGCCAGACCCAGCATCGTGACAACATTCGGAAGAAAATTACTGATCGAACCGTCAGCCATGGCAACAAAATACAGGAGCCCCATCGTAACAACCACGCTGACCACGCCTGCGATCAGCGGAAGGATCGCCGCGGTCAATGTGCCGAAGACCACGGCCAAAATGATCAAAGCTGCAGGTATGCCAATCATCTCGGCTTGGATTATGTCGCTTTTGACAGCTTCATTCATATCGGCGAATATGGCCGTATTTCCGGTTATGTAAGTATCCGCTCCCGTAATGGCAGGGACCGATTCCCTAATCTCATCAAACTGTAACAGGGCTTCCGAGGAGTCCAGGTCCAGCAGCACCGTCACCGATACGATATGGTCCTGACCGGCTCTATGAGCTGCCAAATTCATATAGATATCTCTCACGTAAGGACGGGAACGCAAAGGCTCCAGCTCCGTTAGAATACGCCTCTGCGCCATGCCTGTTGTCAGGTTCTCATCACTGTTGCTGACCACGACAATATCCAGCGAGGCTGCCGAAAGCCCCAGCCCTTCCTCCAGCTTTTCAATCCCGATCTGGGCGGGACTATCCTCCGGTGTAAATCCGTTATGCTGCAATATGGAGGGAAGTTTAAACGCAAAAGGAAGCAGCCCGCAAAACAAAATAAGCCAAGTTACAACAACGGCTTTACGGTAGCGATATATCTGTCGCCCCCATGTATGCAGCAATGTTGTACGGCCGTTACGTTTCACGAGTCAACCTCCTTATAGTCAAGTTTGATCTATGGTGCTCTGTCCGATTCCGGCAATCATGATCGCCAAGGTTTCGGATAAATCCAATTCGTACGGAGCCGAGAGCGGCGTTCCGTCCCCATCCGTTAAGACACGAACCACCGGCCGATGGGGCACATGCGCGTGGATTTTGGATACAACCCCGCTTTCACCCGTGTGCAGCTTCACCGTTATCCCTGGAGGATATATTGCTACGCGGTCGCGGAACATGGCCAGAAATTGCTGTTCATACAGCGTTCCCGACCCGGCATACATGACTTCTACCGCTTCATGCGGCAGTAAGGCAGGCTTGTACACCCGCTGCGTTGTCATCGCATCGTAAGAATCCGTAATGGCAATCCATTTGGCATATTCATGGATGTCAGGGCCTTTCAATGCTCTTGGATAACCGCTGCCGTCCAGACGCTCATGATGCGACAGCGCGCAATGAGCTGATAACAGCGGAATATTGGGCTCGTCCTTTAATATTTTGAACCCGATTTCGGTATGCTTCTGGATCTCGCGAAATTCATCCTCGCTAAGCCGCCCGGGATGCTGCAGAAGCTTCTGGGAAATCCTGGTTTTTCCAATATCATGGAGCAGAGCCCCCAGACCGAGAACTCGAAGCTCCTCCCGGTTATATCCGTAGGACACGCCAAGAACCGTTGAATATAAACATACGTTTAAGGAATGGCGGTACAGATTGTAATCATTCGTATTCATATCGGTCAGCAGCACCATGCACTCATCATGTCCCGATATTTCATCCATGATCGATTCCATCATTCCCGAAAATGTCTTGCCCAAATGAAGAAAGCTGCCTTTCAGACTCGCTTGACTCTCCAGGTTCTTGAAGCTGGTTCGAATCGACCGAATCGCCTGAAGCCGTGTTTCTTCCGTCAATAACTCCGGAACCACGATATCCTCTGTCACTGCATCCTCGATATATACATATCCCAATTCTAATGTGCCAAGTCGGCGGATCAGTCCAGTCGTCAGTTCAACACCTTCAGCAAGCAGGACCAAACCGTCGCTATTGTATATTCTTTTACCAAGTACCATTCCCGGCCTCAACGCATGGATAGGTATAAGACGCAAATCCGTCACTTCCTCTGCTATTCTCAAACTTGTGTGGGATATAGCGTCTAGTCTTCAGTCGATCACTATACGAAGAAGCCGGACCACCTCTTGTGCCTACGATCTCTAGTGCATAATAAACAGCCAGAAAACAGCGGCGAGAACAAAACGGTAGATCGCGAAATGAGTGAGACGTATCTTCTGTATAAGCTTCATGAAGGCCAAGACGACAAAATAAGCGACAACAAACGAAACGATAAATCCGGCGAGAAATACACCAATCGTATCTGAAGTAAAATATGGATAAGAATCCAGCAATTCATAACCGGATGCAGCACACATAATAGGAATTGCGATAAGAAAAGAGAAATCAGCCGATGCCTTGTAACTCACTCCACTGAGCATGCCGCCGGAGATGGTCGAGCCCGAACGGGAAAAGCCCGGCCATAATACCGATATGATCTGATAGACACCAATCAGAAGTGCCTGCTTGTATGTCAATTCGTCCAGATCGTGTGAAGTCACTTGGACTTTATTTTTGTTGTACCATTCTGCAAATATCATGAAAATACCGCCCGCAACAAGTGCAAATAATACAGTTTGGGCATGAAACAGGCTCTTGATGAAATCCCTCGCAAAAAACGCTACCAGCAGCGCTGGAGCAATACCCAAAAATACATGAATCAGATTCAGTTTTTTGCGCGGCGCCTTTTTGTTCAAAGATTCACTTCGACTCCAGCCCAGCAGGTTCAGAATACGATTCCAGTAAACAATCGCAATCGCTAAAATAGCGCCAAGCTGAATAACAATTTCAAATGTCTTCATGATCGCTGTTTGATCATCGTACCCTAACACCTTGGCTGTCAAAATCATGTGGCCTGTGGAAGACACCGGAATGAATTCCGTTAATCCTTCCACAATCCCCAGTATAATAGCTGTTATAAAATCCATGTCCATCCCCTCCCTAACCTTTGTCCTCATATGTATGCTCGGCCAAAGGAAGTTAGTCGGGGGTTGTCAGGATATCCAGCGTGAAATCAAGGTCTCTTCAAGCGAGCCGGGGCGCGAAAGTTCTTTTCTCAGCAAATCTCGGATAAACTCCGGCAGCATGTAAACCGTATCCTTGCCAAGTGCCAGCGTCTCGTATCCGATTTTGAAAGTGAACATGTCCAGCGTCCCCACTTCATATTCACGTTGTCGATCCAGCGGCTGTCCCTGGATGGAGATATCGGTGATCTTGTGATACGGCTCTCCCTGCTTATCGTAGTGAATGCTTAATCCGTCTACGGCAAGCCCGCCTAATATATAGCCGCGAAAGCCGAAACCGAGTATTTTCTTGCTGCTAAACTCCTGGAGTAGACTCTCTTCAAGCGCCTTGTAGATATGTTCCCCAAGCAGCTTCACTACACAGGGGTTAATGGGGGAAGGACACAAACCATGGAGCATTCCCGTACTGATCTCGCCCTCCGGCAATGGACCGAGCAGCTGTCCCGAGTTAACGATGGCAAGTTCTGCCCCTGTGTGCTGAAGCACGGCCTGAGCCAGCAGGTTTGCAAACGGCGACTCCTCTTCATAATGGATCGGCAGACTCCGATCTATAACGGCAACAGACTCCGTTAATCGCTCCCTTGCCAACTCATGATGCCTCATGATCGCTTGTTCGACGATCGGCTCCATCACGCTCTTGTCAACGGGCAGAAGGCTGCCCTCAATACAAGTAAACCGCTCCTCCACATGGCTGCGCTGCATAACGATTCGACCAACATATTGTCCGAATTTGCCTGCGCCGCATACGGCGGTATTTCCGATCATCAGCGGTTCCTCTAAAATATGATGGGTATGACCGCCAAGAATGACATCAATGCCTTCGATAGTCTCTGCCAATCTTTTATCAATCGTTAGACCTAAATGGGATAGGACAATGACGATGTCGCACTTGTCCTGAAGTGCCTCTACTTGTTCAGCAATGGCCTGCACAGGATCCTCAGCTTCCCAGCCTAACAATTGATAAAATCCTGCAAAAGCAGCGGTTGCGCCTGTCAGCCCGATTCGGATGCCTTCCCGCTCAAGGATGACATGCTGTTTCATCCATGAAGGAGGAGCGCCGCTTATCGTCTCATGAATGTTGCAGCAGACGACAGGACATAGCAGTCCGGCGTAAACACTCTCCAAGATGTCATAGGGTATGGTCAACCCTTCATTATTGCCAATTGTAATCGCGTCGTATCCTGTCAGATTAATGACATCCACGTTGGCTTGGCCCATGGAGCCTTCCGTTTCCACCGAAGCCCGGTCCATATGATCACCGATATCCAGTACGATAGCAGAATCGCCGGCAGCCGTCTTTTCCCGGGAAATAAGTGCCGCCACCTTACTCATCATTTCAAAATGGCTGTGTATATCGTTGGTATACAGTATGGTAAGCGTCTGTTTATTGCCTTGTATCCCCATCTGGCGGCCCCCCTCCCTATGTTCGTTTTACGATAATTTCCGGTCTTACAAGCATAACATTTTAGCGAAGAATATGGTATATTGTAGCCCATAAGAATTACGAGGTGATAAAGATGTCGACAACCATTCCTTTACTGCTATTCGCCGGACTAGCTGATCGAATCGGCACCGGTTCGCTTGCCTT
The DNA here is from genome assembly GCF_003184205.1 of Paenibacillus sp. Cedars. NCBI lineage: Bacteria > Bacillati > Bacillota > Bacilli > Caryophanales > Paenibacillaceae > Paenibacillus > Paenibacillus sp. Cedars. The sequence continues at coordinate 1,041,309 of NZ_CP020866.1, read as the reverse complement.
CAACGTACCGGGCCTCCCGCTTACAGCCGGCGAATTTAAGTCGCTTCTCAGCGAAGCTTATCCTCATGCCAAATCCCAGATTGCCACCGCTTTTGTAGCGGTCAATCAAGAATATGCCCTATCGGATCAGCTTATTCAGATTGGCGATGAGGTTGCTCTCATTCCGCCTGTATCCGGCGGTGATGGAACAGAGGGGGATGCCCCTGACTCGAAGTCCTCCACGGATGGGAATTGCCTTATCACTTACGACAAGCTGTCTGTAGAAGAGGCTGTAGCCAAAGTCCATGATGCAAATCATGGAGCTACACTTTCATTTATAGGAACTACCAGGGAATTGACCGGCGAGATGCGTACGGTTACGTTGGAATATGAGGCCTACATTCCGATGGCATTAAAAGAAATGCAGCAAATCTGTGCAGACATTCTCTCACAATGGCCTGGTACGCAATGCGCGATCTCTCATCGAATCGGTACCGTCGGCATAGGTGAAACCAGTGTGGTCATTGCCGTGTCCTCTCCCCATCGGGCATCCTGTTATGATGCCAGTCGCTACGCCATCGAACAGCTGAAGCGCTCCGTCCCGATATGGAAGAAGGAGATATGGGACGATGGGTCGGAGTGGAAAGGACCGCAGACCGGACCCTGGGACCCAATGATTAGGCAATAAGTCGTGATTATATCATTGTAAAACCATAATTTTCTTGCTAAGATAGTTTTGATCTTTTTACTTACTATAAGGGCAAGAGGTGCAATGATTTGAGAGTACATGTCACGGACCTGATACCCGGTGATCAAATGCAGCATGATGCTTACAACAGTAACGGCGTTCATGTTCTACAAAAAGGAGCAACACTTCGAATAGAGGATATATCCAAGCTGCTGCAGCACGGCATCGATTACATTGAAATAGAGCCACGGGCATTGACTGTATCCCTCGATCCATTATCTGAAATTTCAGATTCATTCAACAAGGTGAAACCACAATTCAATCTCGCATTCAACGGATGCTCCACCCTGTTCACGGAAGCATCTCAGTCCGGAAAGTTCAATGAATCCGTTGTAGACGATGTCTTCAAACCTTTGGTCGGCTCTCTGGATGAGCATACGGATGTCGTATCCCTCCTCCTCCTCTTTAACGGTAAAGATGATTACACCTACCGGCACTCCATTCAAGTAGGAATGTTATCGTACTATATAGCGGATTGGATGGGATATTCCCAAAAGGAAGCTTACGATATTGGCAAAGCCGGTTATCTCCACGACATTGGCAAGAGCAAGATTTCAAGAGATATACTGGACAAGCCTGGCAAGCTCACCCCTGAAGAGTTTGAGGAAGTGAAGCTGCACACCATCTATGGTTACGAGATGATCTCGGAATCCATGAATGATAAGGTTACCGCAATGGTTGCCCTGCAGCACCATGAGCGAGACGATGGCTCCGGTTATCCCAGAGCACTCCGTGAAGATCAGATCCATCCATATGCCCAAATATGTGCTGTCGCGGATGTATATAGCGCGATGACAACGAACCGGGTGTATCAGTCCAAGCAGCAGCTGTTAACCGTTCTTCGGGAGCTCTACAGCCTCAGTTTCGGTAAGCTGAACGGCAAGCCTACACACGCCTTCATCCAGCAAATGCTTCCGAACTTTATTGGCAAAAAAGTTCAGCTGACAACCGGTGAATCGGGCATTATTGTGATGAACAATCCCTCGGATTACTTCCGTCCGTTGGTGAAAACCGACGACCGGTTCATCGATCTTTCCAAGGAATACAATACGGCGATTCTGGAGATCCTCCTGTAATCTGTAAACCGCGTTTTTCTATGGTTACGTCCTTTTCGAATTCATTTCGATATATACATTTGAAATAAAGGTTCCCCGGCTGGATGAGAGATTCACCACCGGGGAACCTTTTCATATTTTCAAGGGAAGGTGTGATATTTCTCACATCCGATCCCTCCTGGTTTCTGGCAGAATATAAGACGTATCCCGATAACCTGAGCACGCAAGCATAAAAGTCACACTAGATACATCATGGGACCGTTCCTGTCAAAATGAATGGAGAAGGACACCAGGCTTTCCCCTTCTCTGTGGGCTTTAATAATCGGGAATAAGCAAAAAAAGGGGCAAACCACTCGCATGTGAGTGATTTGCCCCTGTGTTTAGGATTTAACCGATGGAACCTTCCATCTCGAACTTGATAAGACGATTCATCTCTACCGCATACTCCATTGGGAGTTCTTTGGTGAACGGTTCGATGAAGCCCATAACGATCATTTGTGTAGCTTCAGCTTCACTGAGACCACGGCTCATAAGGTAGAACAATTGATCCTCGGAAACCTTGGATACGGTCGCTTCATGCTCCAGCACGATATTATCGTTCTTGATTTCATTGTAAGGAATCGTATCGGATGTAGATTCGTTATCCAATATGAGTGTGTCACACTTGATGTTGGCTTTGGCGCCTTCCGCGTTGCGGCCGAAGGAGGCAAGTCCGCGGTACGTTACTTTACCGCCGTGCTTGCTGATGGATTTGGATACAATGGTAGACGTTGTATCCGGTGCCAGGTGAATCATTTTAGCCCCTGCATCCTGATGCTGGCCTTTACCTGCTACAGCGATGGACAATACCATCCCTTTAGCGCCGCGGCCTTTCAGAATAACAGCTGGGTATTTCATTGTAAGTTTGGAGCCGATGTTGCCATCAACCCATTCCATCGTTGCATTCTCTTCAGCAACCGCACGCTTCGTAACGAGGTTGTAGATATTAGGTGCCCAGTTCTGGATCGTTGTATAACGAACGCGAGCGTTCTTTTTACAGATGATCTCAACTACCGCGCTGTGAAGCGAGTTCGTGCTGTAGATTGGAGCTGTACAGCCCTCTACGTAGTGAACAAAGCTATCTTCGTCCGCAATGATCAGGGTACGCTCAAACTGTCCCATGTTCTCGGAGTTGATGCGGAAATATGCTTGCAGCGGAATTTCGCATTTCACACCTTTTGGAACATAGATAAAGCTTCCGCCGGACCATACGGCACTGTTAAGTGCAGCAAATTTGTTATCCGTTGGAGGTACCACCGTTGCAAAGTATTCTCTCAAAATTTCCGGATGCTCTCTGAGCGCCGTGTCGGTATCCATGAAGATGACACCTTGATCCTCAAGATCCTTCTGCATGTTGTGATAAACAACCTCGGATTCGTACTGTGCGGATACACCGGCCAGAAACTTCTGCTCTGCTTCCGGAATTCCTAATTTGTCAAAGGTTTCTTTGATCTCGGTAGGTACTTCCTCCCAAGTCTTCCCTTGCTTATCAGAAGGTCTTACATAATACTGGATATCGTTGAAATCGAGCTCGTCGAGGTCGCCGCCCCAGCGAGGCATTTGCATTTTCTCGAACTGCTCCAGTGATTTCAGGCGAAATTCCAGCATCCATTCCGGCTCGTTCTTGATTTTGGAAATTTCCATAACGACTTCACGTGTCAAACCTTTACCGGTTTGAAAAATAGCTTTGTGCTCGTCGCGGAAACCATATTTATACTCTTCCATTTCTGGTGCTTTTTTAGCCATTTAACTTACCTCCCTATCGATCTATTATCGTTCGCTTACTTCGCGTCTATTCCTTTTCGGAGTGCGTTCCACGCAAGTGTTGCACACTTAATGCGGGCAGGAAATTTATTAACACCGGATAGGGCTTCAATGTCCTCGTACTCTTCAAATTCCACGGCCTCACCTTTCATAAGGGAGGAGAAGCGGTTCGCAAGACTAATTGCTTCATCAAGCGACTTGCCCTTTACAGCATCGGTCATCATCGAAGCGGAAGACATGCTGATGGAACAGCCTTCGCCTGTATATTTGGCATCGGCAACAACGCCGTTCTCCACCTTCAGCTGCAAGGAAATTCGATCTCCGCAAGTCGGATTGTTCAAATCGATGGTTACCACATCTTCATCAAACTTTCCGCGGTTGCGGGGGTTCTTATAATGATCCATGATGACACGTCTATACAAATCGTCAAGTTGCATCGCCGAAATACTCCTTTGTCTGGATTAAGGCGCTAACTAACCGATCAACGTCCTCCTCTGTATTATACAGATAAAAGCTCGCACGTGCCGTAGATGATACTTTTAACCAACGCATAAGCGGCTGACAACAATGATGTCCTGCTCGAATCGCAATTCCTTGTGCATCAAGTACCGTGGCTACATCATGCGGGTGAACGTCTCCAAGATTGAATGTAACGAGACCGACCTTGCGTTCGCGTGGACCGTATATCGTAATCCCTTCAATCTCGGACATGCGGTTCATAGCGTAAGCCGCAAGCTGAGTCTCATGTTGTTCGATCGCGTCCATTCCGATTTCCTCCAGGAAATCGATAGCGGCGCCAAGACCGACAGCCCCTGCAATGATAGGCGTGCCCCCCTCAAACTTCCAAGGGAGCTCCTTCCAATTCGATTCGTACAATCCAACATCATTGATCATCTCGCCGCCGAATTCGATCGGCTCCATTGATTCCAGCAGCGCCTTCTTGCCGTATAATGCGCCGATGCCTGTTGGAGCACACATCTTGTGGCCGGACAAGGCGTAGAAATCGCAATCCAAGTCCTGAACGTCCACCTTCATGTGCGGTGTGCTTTGAGCGCCGTCAACCACAACAACTGCACCGTGGCGATGGGCGATTTCCGCGATTTGTTTTACAGGATGCACAATGCCCATGACATTGGATACGTAAGCAATCGCAACGACCTTCGTCCGTTCGGTAACGATGGCCTCTACATCCTCGACCCTGATCGAGCCGTCAGGCTGCAGAGGAATATATTTCAGCGTAGCGCCAACGGCCAGGGCCGCTTGCTGCCACGGAATGAGATTACTATGATGCTCCATTTCCGTCAGGACAATTTCATCCTCGGGACCGCATACAGAGCGTGCGTACGACGAAGCAACCAGATTCAGTGCCGTCGTTGTACCGCGGGTAAAAATAATCTGTTCCGAACTCTCGGCATTAATGAAACGGGCAACCTTCTCCCTGGCTCCTTCATAAGCGTCGGTAGCACGGCTGCCGAGCGTATGAACCCCGCGGTGCACATTGGAGTTCTCCCACTCGTAGTACCGCTTGACAGCATCTATGACTACCTGCGGCTTTTGAGATGTCGCGGCATTGTCGAGATATACCAGCGGATGTCCGTTAATCTCCTGATGAAGGATGGGAAATTGCTCACGGACGGAGGCTATCATTGTCCCAGCTTCCTTTCAACAAGCCCCTGCAGCTGATCGCGAAGTCCCTCAAGCGGGATTTCACTTACAACCGGAGCCAAGAAGCCATAAATAATCAAGGATTCAGCCACTGTACGCGAGATACCGCGGGACATCAGGTAATAGACTTGCTCCCGGTTCACTTGTCCGACGGACGCTGCGTGTCCTGCCGTTACATCGTCCTCGTCAATCAACAGGATCGGGTTCGCGTCGCCGCGGGCTTTCGGGCTGAGCATCAGAACGCGCTCGGTTTGTTGTCCGTCCGCCTTCGTTGCACCCTTCTCGATCTTGGTGATTCCGTTGATGATGGCCTGGGCTTCTTCACGCATGACCGCGCGAGTAATCATCTGGGATTCAGAGCTCTTGCCAAAATGCTTCGCTTGCGTCGTGTAGTTAATCTTCTGGGAGCCGGAACCAACTGCAATGATTTTTGCATCGGAGGTTGAGCCATTGCCCTTCAGAATACTCATGGTGTCACTTGCTGTATCCCCATCATTCATCTCGCCGACGATCCATTCGATGGAGGCATCATTCTCCAGCACCGCGCGGCGGAATGTAACATCCGTTACCTCGCCGGTCAATTGGTGTACGGAAGCATACCGAACCTTCGCGCCATTTTTAACGAATACTTCCACCGCTCCGTTGTGCGTTACCGGCCCAGTCAGGGAATCCGATACGTAGTTATCCACATACGTAATCTGACTGTTCGCTTCCGCTACGACCAGAACATGCGGAGCAAATGTCGCTTCGGCATCATCACTCAGCATAACGGCCTGAAGCGGAACATCCACCTCTACGTTTTTGGGAACATAGAGGAACACCCCGCCGTTCCATACCGCAGCATGCAGAGCAGCCATCGAATGCTCATCGTTCTTAAGCGCTTGGTGCAGATAAGGTTTAACCAAATCCGCATGCTCTTTAACCGCTGTTTCCAGATCGGTAAAGATAACGCCTTTTGCAGCAAGTTCCGGTGCCAAGCTTACATGCACAGTTCCCGAGTTGCGTTGAATAACCAGACCGCCTTCTCTTGAACCTTCTACAAGTTTAGCAACTTGTTCAGGCAGATCATCAAGGGAAGCAAGTTTCTTGCTCTCTTTATATTCACCGTAGCTTTGAATGTTCCAGCGTTCAATACGCTGTTTCTCCAGCTTGGGCAGTTCCAACTGGCCAGCCAGTTCCAGAGAAGCCAGACGGCTGTCTGTCAGCCAAGTCGGCTCCTGTTTACTTTCGGACAATGCCTTCAGAGCCTCAGCGTTGACCGGAAGAATGGTTTGTGTAGTCATATCGTTTCCTCCTCCCGTCTATTTACGCGTCTTGACCTACAGTTTCATCAGTAATGCCCAGCTCTTCTTTAATCCAGTCGTAACCCTCAGCTTCCAGACGCTCCGCCAGTTCAGGACCGCCGGATTTCACGATGCGGCCTTGCATCATAACATGTACATAATCTGGCGTGATATAGTTAAGCAAACGCTGGTAGTGGGTAATAATCAAGAAACCGCGTTCTTCCGATTTCATGGCATTCACGCCGTTCGCTACAATTCTCAAAGCATCGATATCAAGACCGGAGTCGATTTCGTCAAGAATCACAATTTTCGGATCCAGCATCATCATTTGCAGGATTTCGTTACGCTTCTTCTCACCGCCGGAGAAGCCTTCGTTCAGGTAACGATGGGCAAACTCAGGGTTCATCTCGAGCTCTTTCATTTTGCCTTCCATTTGACGGATGAATTTGATCAACGAGATTTCGTTACCTTCGCCGCGGCGCGCGTTGATGGAGCTGCGCAGGAAGTCGGAGTTCGTAACACCAGCGATTTCGCTAGGATATTGCATAGCCAGGAACAGACCGGCGAGTGCGCGCTCATCAACTTCCATATCCAGCACATCTTCATCATTCAACAAAACTTTACCGTCTGTAACTTCATATTTAGGATGACCCATCAAAGCGGAAGCCAACGTACTTTTGCCTGTGCCGTTTGGTCCCATGATGGCATGAATTTCTCCGCCCTTCATCTCAAGGTTGATTCCCTTAAGGATCTCCTTGCCTTCGATTGTTGCTTTCAATCCTTCAATGACAAACTTGGTTGACATATTAGATTCCCTCCGTTAGATAGGTAGTGTATTTTTGTCCTATATGATAACAGGATTTGGACGCCCTGATTTCATAAATAAAAAATAATTATTTATTTATAATCATTCTAAACTGATTATCAATGATTCTCAAGCCATTTTATAATAAAATATGACGTATTTCAACCGGACAAGCGTTTTAGAGACAACATTCGGACAACCAAAACACTTAAAAAACAGGCTTGACCGATAGACCGGCCAAGCCTGTTTTAATCTGCTCTGCTCATCCTGTAGTTGCTGATGCTTCTAGTGTCGTCACGGCATCCGTCACCGGCGTTAACGCTCGTTGACAAACGGTGTTATAGTCATCATCATGTTGAGCTGTACAGGCGCACGTTGGACGAGCACCCTAAAGCTCTGCAAATACAAGTCATGAACATGGCATCGCTACATTATTATTCACGAATTATCCAAGGAAGGAACGCAGCATCCACATATGCTTCTCAAGATCAGCCTTGAAGCCTGTAAACATATCCGCTGTAGGCGCATCTCCGGCTTCCTCAGCCATTTCGATACCTTCTGTCAGCTCTTCCGATACGGTAGCAAAGTCCTCAATCAGGGCTTGTACCATTCCGCGAGTATCCTCGTTGCCGGAAGCTTCCTGAACCGTTGCAAGTTCCAAATATTCTTTCATGGTTGCCGCAGGCTTGCCTTTGATCGACAGCAGGCGCTCCGCAACCTCATCCATTTTAAGTGTAACTTCATCGTACAGTTCCTCGAACTTGACATGAAGGGAGAAGAATTGCTCTCCTGTTACATACCAATGATAATTATGAAGTTTGACATAGAGCACGTTGAAATTCGCGACCTGTTGGTTCAACAGCTGCTCTAAGCTGGAGTTTTTTGTTTTTCCTGCAGATTTGCCTGATGTAGTTTTTGCCATGGTTAATCCCTTCCTTTTCTATATGAAATGCACCCTGTACTGCGACAAAGGAATATGCTGCAGATCGGTGTATACCCATTGTAACTGGAACCTTCTGCTAATGCCATTCCTTCATTAATATATAAGTACATCCTGAGCTTGGGCGTCTATTTGTAGTTTACCCTTACGGCTTCGAAGCGAATCAGATTCACCAAACTTAAGGGTTGCCAAAAAGTTATACAAAATTCGCGAAAAAACGTTATACTAGGTAATACCAAGCAAAAAAGTTGGCTTTGTTTTTCTTCTATTCTATTTGGGGGTGACCATCCATGTCTGCATACCATCCGCTGAACGCGGAAGAAGCTATACAGTTAGCAAAAAGTATACCGGGCCGTTTCCCGGACCATGCCGAACTCGAATGCCGCGAAATCGGCGACGGCAATCTGAATCTGGTGTTTCATGTCACCGCCAAAAATACGGCTGATAGTATCATTATCAAGCAAGCCGTTCCTTATGCAAAAGTTGTAGGTGAATCCTGGCCGCTGTCGCTCGACCGTGCCCGTATTGAACGTGTGGCGCTGGAGACGCAGTACTCCCTCTGCCCGAACCTCGTACCGAAAGTATACGGCTATTCGGATGAGCTCGCCTACACCGTGATGGAGGACTTGAGCGAGTATACCATCATGCGCAAAGGCCTTATTGAGGGCATCGCCTATCCGAAGTTTGCCGAGCACATTGGCGAATTCATGGCCAGAACGCTGTTCTATACATCGGATCTCGGGATGAACCAACAGGAGAAGAAAGTACTTGCCGGCCGTTTTGTGAATCCGGATTTATGCAAAATCACCGAAGATCTGATCTTCGAAGATCCATACCGCGAATCCTCCAATAATAACTATCCGGACCATATTGCCGATGAGGCGGAGGCGCTTCGTACGGATCTGCCTCTCCACTTCGAAGTGGCTCTGCTTCGCGAGAAGTTCCTGACTCACGCCCAAGCCCTGCTGCACGGGGATCTGCACACAGGCAGCATCTTCGTCACGCCGGAATCAACCAAGGTGATTGACCCGGAATTTGCATATTTCGGGCCGATGGGCTTTGATATCGGCGCCGTGATTGGCAACCTGCTGCTCAACTATGCCGCTCAGCCGGGCTGGAGCCAGGACGAGTACACGCAAGCGACCCGGGAGGCAAGGCTCCTCGAAATGGCAAGCGACGTGTGGAATCACTTCGAGAGCAACTTCCGCATGCTGTGGAATGATGACCTGTTGGATGAAATGTCTCGTACGCCTGGATATCAGGACTACTACGTATCGCAGATATTGAAGGACACCGCAGGATTTGCCGGCTGCAAGATGATCCGGCGCATTGTTGGGCTGTCCCACGTTGCGGATATCGATACCATTGCCGACGATACTGCCAGAGAAGCGGCGCAGCGCAAAGCACTGGCGATCGGCAAGAATCTTGTTCGCCATCACCGCAGCATCAAATCCTTCGAGGATATCCTGACTTTTATTCAACAAGCAACTAAAGGAAATGAGGTATCGATATGAGCGGTATAACTACCGGCAACTCCAGCACCTATGAGCCGCTAAGCTCCGTATACTGGGGCGGGGACCATCTGGTCCTGCTTGATCAGAGATTGCTTCCGGAAGAAATTGTGTATCTCAAGCTTTCAACACCGGAGGAGGTGTGGGAAGGCATTCATTCCATGAAGGTCCGCGGCGCACCGGCCATTGGAATCGCGGCAGCATTCGGCGCCGTGCTGGGAGGCATGCTGTACGAAGCTGACGACAGCGAGGGGTGGCTTCAGCAAGTTGTAAAGACCTGCGCTTATCTCGCCACTTCCAGACCGACGGCTGTCAATCTGTTCTGGGCACTGGACCGTATGAAGCTGGCTGCGGAGAAACTCGCAGCAGATAAGCTTGATACAGCCGCGCTAAATGCAGCATTGCTCGCTGAGGCTGAGGCCATTCGTTCCGAGGATGAAGAGGTATGCCGCCGGATCGGGGAAAATGCACTGCCTTTCTTCAAGGATGGCATGGGCGTCCTTACCCACTGCAATGCGGGCGGATTGGCAACTGCCAAATACGGCACAGCCCTGGCACCGATGTATCTGGCTCATGAGCAAGGCTTGAACATCAAGGTGTTCGCAGATGAGACAAGACCTGTACTGCAAGGCGCCCGACTAACCGCTTTTGAGCTTCAGCAGGCCGGTATCGACGTTACGCTGCTGGCAGACAATATGGCCGCCATGGTTATGTCCAAAGGCTGGATCCAGGCAGTCATCGTCGGTACAGACCGTGTAGCCGCAAATGGCGATGTCGCCAACAAAATCGGAACGTATGGGGTAGCCGTTCTGGCGAAAGCCCACGGCATTCCTTTTTACGTGGCTTGTCCGCTGTCTACGATTGATCTGAACACGAAGACAGGCGCGGATATTCCGATTGAGGAGCGTCCTGCCGAGGAAATCACAGAAGGTTTTGGCAAACGCACGGCTCCGCAAGGCGTAAAAGTATATAACCCGGCCTTCGACATCACACCGAATGAATATGTCACAGCAATTATTACCGAAAAAGGCGTCGTACAGGCTCCTTATCACGAGAGCTTGAAAAGTTTGTTTGAATAGTCCTGTCGCTGCAAATGCAAGTCACTTCAACTAAAACGGACAACCGGTTGAAAAACCCGATTGTCCGTTTTTTTCTTGTCAAAGCTGCTTCAATGCAGCTTACTAACGTATTTCATATAAAAAAGAGCGATCCGCTTGGACCACTCCTCAGCCCCAGAAACAGGCCCTATAACATCCGAAGAATTGCGTCCTTGCCAGCCAAGCCTGGATGGATACCCCATTTCTCCGCTTCCAAGGTTACGGATTCGAGCGGTGCTTCCAGCAGCTGCTCGAGTGTGCGTACCCCAACGGCTCTTGCGGCAATGATCTTGCGGTCCGCAAGCTGTTCGTTCAGAAGACCAACATCCAGCGCACCACACATAATATAGCCGCGGGAAGTATATACGGCCAGCAGCGTAGTTTTGGGCAGCTTAACCTCAACCCCCATAACGGTATGTCCTTCAATTTCGATTGGCAGTAAAGTCACCAATATAAACAAACCTCCCCTCACATCGGCTTAGAATTATGTTTATTCTCCATGAACCGACATGGTGCGAATGTCTCTGATATCTGGGCCTTCTCCTGCATACAAGTGGTACGAATGTCTCTAGATCAATAGAACAATCATGAAATACGCATGACATTAGGACTATGAAAATCTGAAAATTATGGTATATTTGATTCAGTAGAAACAATGTGAAAGCTGGTGAATAATAAAAGCTATGAACACAATTCCTGTCACCGATGATAACGGCTTTTTATTCAACGTTGATATTCTGGTCAAGAGTCCCTCCAACGCACTGGCTTTGCAATATTTGCTGGAAATGCTGAACGACAAGGCTGAGGTCGTCGATTTCCGGGTTAAATCCGGGATGGAGCTTGGAGAGATTATCAACACTTTGGTTCAAGCCAAGAAAAAATCCGTTATCAGCAAGGCCTCTCAGAAGATGGCTTCTGCAACTTCTCAGAATAAGGAAAAGCCCGCTCCGCCCCCTGCGACATCCTCGCCGGAAAAAAAGAAGGTCGCTGCCAGCGTGCCTTCTGTTCAAACTCCACTCACCGGAAACGATCCCTTTGAATGGATTAAAGTATATAGTAAGGAGAATCGCCTTGTTCGCTTGACAACCAACCGCCACGGCAAGCAGACAAGTCTTCCCTGCCGGATTCTCAACTATGATGAAAGCAATTTTCTGGTCAACGTCTATCATGTGGATGAGAAACAGGTTTATACCTTCAAGCTTAATGAAATAGACGAATTCAGTGTCAGTTAACAGGGTATACATTTAACCGGATTCCACTAAAAAACGGCTTCGCCGCCCCTGCAACAAGGGATCGGCGAAGCCGTTTTTCAGGAGAATCAGGCGTTTCTTCGAGACAGCGCCGAGGACATCAGCATCAGCCAGCCCACGATGAAGGATACGCCGCCAATCGGCGTGATGGCCCCAAGCCACTTTATACCTGATATACTTAACACATAGAGACTGCCGGAGAAGATGATGGTGCCTGCAATGAATAAAGCTCCCGCCCAGAACAGCTTGCGGGATTCGCCCAGAACCTTTGCCAGAATACCTGTAATCAGGACCGCAAGTCCATGCATCATATGATATTGGACTCCCGTCTCATAAATGGCAAGCTCGTCTGCCGTAATCATGCCTTCTAACATATGGGCACCGAAAGCACCGATGGCCACAGACAGCGCCATCAGGATCGAGCCCCATGCGATGAATGTTCGACTCAAGCCGTTTCAACCCCTTTTGTCAACGGACACACCGTGTCCTTATGTAATCATGTTAAGTTTAACGGATTCGCCACAGCTTTTCCACCTGCATGAAAGCGCTCTGGACTTGATTTCAGGGCCATTTTGTGAAAGATTAATAAGGATGTCTTTTTTTATGAATAACCCGCATGGACTATTAAAGAATGTATCCCAAGTTAGGAGCGATTAAGTACATGGATCAGCAAACACCTTCCTCCCCATCCGAGGACCAAGCTTCACCCCAGAAACCTAAAACCACATTTATCCCCCCTGAGGACAGAAAGCACTCCCGATTCGGCATAGCATCCTTCATACTGTCTATCGTTACGCTGCTCGGTTATATTTTGCTCGGCGCACTCGGCACAACGATGATTGAACCTTATATGACGGAAAATGGCCCGATCCTGGAGCCGACGCAGGAAACGATGGAAGCGATGACGACGCTTGCCGCTGTGTTCATCCTTGTGATGATCGTAAATATCGTCGGACTGGTGCTCGGCGTTGTAGGCTGCTTCTCCAAAACGCGCAAGCGTGCGGTTGCCGTCATTGCAACCATCGTCAACAGCGTGGTTATCGTCACCATCGGCGCCCTGTTCCTATTTGTACTAAACGGCTAAGCATTATCATGGTGGGACACTTGCCTGATCATTTTCAGGTGAAGTGTCCTTTTTCACGGCAAACACGGATTCACACTCACATATCGCTCTTTCTCCCGAATATAATGAAATACTACAGCCAAAACGACGGCAACAGTGTCAAGGCTACACTTGGGAGGTGACTGTCCGTGCAAAATGAAGATGCCCTTTCGTTTGTCGTATCCCGTGAAGACTGGTCGCTGCACCGCAAAGGCTATCAGGATCAGGTACGTCATCAGCATAAAATTCGCGAAGTGATCAAGCGCAACCTGCCTGACCTTATTACCGAAGAAAACATTATCCTCTCCGACGGGAAACAGATCATTAAGGTTCCGATCCGAAGCCTTGACGAATACCGTTTCATCTATAACTATCAGAAGCAAAAGCATGTCGGCCAAGGCGATGGCGACAGCCAGGTTGGAGACGTACTCGGTCGAGACCCTTCGTCGGCCCAGCCCGGAAAGGGAGAATCCGCGGGCGATCAGGCAGGCCAGGACATCGTGGAGACCGAGGTCAGTCTGGAGGAATTGGAGAACATGCTGTTTGAGGAGCTGGAACTTCCGCTGCTTCAGCCCAAGGATAAAGAGCAGATCGAGACGCAGTCCATCGTGTTCAACGACATCCGCAAAAAAGGCATCATGTCCAACATTGACAAGAAACGCACCATTCTGGAGAATTTGCGACGCAATGCCAGAGACGGCAATCCCGGCATCCACGGCATCAGCCCGGACGATCTTCGTTACAAGACCTGGGACGATACCGTCATTCCGGAATCGAGCGCAGTCATTATTGCGATGATGGATACTTCAGGGTCCATGGGCTCTTTTGAAAAATACTGCGCACGCAGCTTTTTCTTCTGGATGACCCGTTTCCTTCGCAAACAGTACGAAAAGGTTGAAATTGTGTTTATCGCCCACCATACCGAAGCGAAGGAAGTAACCGAGGAGGAATTCTTCACACGCGGTGAAAGCGGCGGAACCATATGTTCATCCGCTTATCAGAAAGCGCTGGATATTATCAATCACCGTTATCCCCCTTCCCAATACAACATTTATCCATTCCATTTCTCGGACGGCGATAATCTCACTTCCGACAATGAACGCTGCGTCAAACTCATCGGCGAGCTGCTGAAGGTAAGCAATATGTTCGGTTACGGCGAGGTCAATCAATACAATCGCAGCAGCACGCTGATGTCGGCCTATAAGAATATCAAGCTGGACCAATTCATGTACCATGTGATCAAAGACAAAGGGGAAGTGTACGACGCACTGAAAACCTTTTTTCGCAAACGTGAAGGAGCCGCTATATAATCCGTACGCAAAAAAGAATGAAGGAAGATGTGAGCTGATTCATCATCTTGACGTCAGGGGAGGCAGGGACCTCCTCTTTCTTATGGTCTGAAGCGATACGGCTAACAGGCTGTTATCGAAGAGTGCACATACCAAGCACAATAGCTTGTAATTTCAAATGAAAAATCTGTCTTATTATTGACATCACAATGTAGCCGTAGGTTCATTTTTTTGTCACCTTCTGTTTTTCTGGGGATGCTAGTATTTAACTATGACATCAAGTTGCAGGATATTACAGGTTTCGATACAGGTCTCCTTAATATGAAATATCCTCCTATAAAGGAAAGGGAAGGTTTACCATGTTCCAAATGACACATCGACTATTCAGCACCCAGACGTTTGAGAATATGTCCTACATATTATCGCAGCGGCTGTTGCAGGGCGGCATCAGTGCAGATCCTTCGAAAGGAGTGATCTCCAGTGCCGATATCGGATAAACCACATTCGCGTTACATGCCTGGTCTGGATGGACTAAGAGCCCTCGCCTTGATCGGGGTTATGGGATACCACTGGAATTTTGGTTTTGCAGGCGGTGGTTTTCTCGGGGTCAGTTTATTCTTTGTACTATCCGGTTATCTCATAACCGATATTCTAGCATCCCAATGGCATCATCAACGGCGGATCGACCTGAAGGATTTCTGGATACGAAGGTTCCGGCGCCTTCTGCCGGCCATGCTGCTCATGCTGTTCATCCTGGTCGTATGGGTTACACTGTTCGACCGATCCCGGCTGCTCACTCTTCGGGGCGAAGTACTGGGAGCCGTTACGTACATAAGCAACTGGCAGTTTATTTATCAGCAGCAATCCTATTTCGAATCATTTGGCCCGCCGTCTCCACTAGGGCATTTCTGGTCGCTGGCCGTGGAAGAGCAGTTCTACTTGCTGTGGCCGCTCATCATGCTGGCGGGACTCAAGCTGTTCCCCCGCAGAGGACAGCTGTTCAGCTTTATCGCCGCCGGAGCAGCAGCCTCGGCTCTGGTCATGGCGCTCATCTACCAGCCGGGAGAAGATCCCAGCCGAGTCTACTATGGAACGGATACCCGGGCGTTCGGTCTGCTGATCGGAGCAGGGCTGGCCATCGTATGGCCCAGCTGGAAGTTATCCCTTCAAGTATCCACTGCCGTCCGGCGCAGACTTAACCTGACAGGTGCTGCAGCATTGCTCATCATCCTCTTCATGATGTGGCAGGTGGACCGGTACGATCCGTTCCTGTATCGCGGAGGCATGTTCCTCTTCTCTATGGCTGCTGCCGTACTCGTTGCGGTACTCGCCCATCCCGCGGCATCAATCAGTCGCTTGTTAAGCTGGAAACCGCTGTTATGGGTAGGCGTACGTTCCTATGGCACCTATTTGTGGCATTACCCTGTGATGATACTCACCTCGCCTGCTTCCGGTTCAGGAGATCTGAGCCTGCCACAGGTTGTATTGCAGATTACGGCAAGTGTCATACTGGCAGCACTATCCTGGAAGTATGTAGAAGAGCCGATACGACACGGCGGTTTGAAGAAGTTATGGCTTAAGGTCCGTTCCGTTCGCCGCCGTCCGGCTTCGATATCGTTAAGAGGCTGGATCGTGTCGCTAAGCTCGCTTATCTTAATTGGTATTTTCTGTACCGGCATGATGAGCAGCGTATCCGATGCAAGAACAGTTGGCGATATCGCCGCAATGCTGAACATCGAGAACCCGGTTCTGGAAGAACCCGAGCCGTCTCAAACAGAGGAGCCCTCCCCAGACGTTCCTCCGCAAGGACAGCAGCGAAATCCGGTAGGAACGAGTGGAAACATTACTCCGCCTGCGGACGTGTCTTCGATGCAGCCTGAAGCGACGAGGGAGCCAAGCTCCGGGGATGACACGAAGAAGGATTCCCTCCCGGATACAGAAGCCGTTCCAGGGAATAACGATTCAATCGTGAATGAAGATTCGGGCAATGCACTTCCAGCCGGAGATGGCACCGCGAGCCATCAGACAAACAAAGTGGATGGGAGCTCAGAGACAACGGATTCCGGCAACAATGATAAGACTGGTAAGGAAATAAAGTCTGAAAATCCTCCTCAATCCAAGGATTCTTCAGACGGTTCTGCTGATGGCAAGGACCCTAACCATACCAAGCCGGTGAATAAGGATCCGCAAGCTCGTCCATCGTCTAAATCCACAATCACGGCCATCGGAGATTCGGTCATGCTCGGTGTCTCCCCTTATCTGGAGAAATCACTGCCCGGCATTCATATCGATGCCGTGATTGGACGCCAAATGCGCCAGGCTGATGATCTTGTCCCAGCATTGAAAGCTCAAAACCGTATCGATGGCGGCATCATCATTATCGGACTGGGAACCAACGGAGCTTTCTCGAAAAAAGACCTCGATTCGCTTCTGCGCCCGCTGGATTCCGCTAAGCAAATTGTACTTGTCAATACACGGGTTCCTCGTGATTGGGAACAGAACGTAAACGACATGCTGGCAAAAGCGGCTGCCGAGAACCCGAAGGTTACACTCGTGGATTGGTACTCGGCGAGCAAGGATCATCCTGAATATTTCCGATCCGACAGCGTTCACCTGGAACCGGAAGGTGCCGCTGCCTACACCTCGATGCTGCTTCAATCTATCAAGAAATAAGCATTATCCGATTCTTGCCATATTCCATTCTTACTAATGTCGACCTGCTCTCATAATTTTATGAGACAGGTCGACTTTTTACTTATATACGTAATGGCAAGCAGCAATATGATATAATTCGATTACCTTATATCATTATTTCCCATAGAAGGCGGTGTCCTGATATATGAACAATATCGTGACGATGAAATGGCTGCTGGCCAGACTCTACGAATCGGATCTGGTCATCGTAGACTGCCGTTTTGCTCTTGGCAAGCCGGAAAGCGGCCAGGCCAGTTACGAGGAGTCGCATATCCCGCGTGCGGTTTATCTCGATCTGGAGAAGGACCTCTCCTCCCCCATTACGGAACATGGCGGACGCCATCCGCTGCCAGACTTGGATACATTGGCAAAGCGTCTTGGCCAATCCGGTATTCATCAAGGCAGCCGTGTCGTCATCTATGATGACCAGGGCGGGGCCATGGCCAGCCGTTTATGGTGGCTGCTGAAATATACGGGGCACGAACAAGCCTATGTAATGGCCGAAGGCTATTCAGCCTGGAAGAGTGCTTCTTATCCGGTTACGGATGAACAGCCGATTGTCATTCCCGTTACATACGAAATGAAGCTGCAGCCCCATAAACTCGTCAGCGTACATGACGTACGCGAGGCTTCTCAACAGGGTATCAGCATGCTTCTGGATTCCCGCGAGCCGCGCAGATATGCCGGATTGGAGGAGCCCTTGGATGCCAAGGCCGGACATATTCCGGGTGCAAAGAACTACTTCTGGAAGGGTGTTCTGGAGCCTTCCGGACATTGGAAGGCTCCAGGAGCACTTCGTGAGCACTTCTCGGACATTCCGCAAGATGCCGAGATCATTGTATACTGCGGCTCCGGCGTAACTGCCTGCCCCAACGTGCTTGCTCTGGAGGAAGCCGGTTACGGCCATGTGAAGCTGTATGCCGGCAGCTGGAGCGACTGGATCAGTTACGAGGACAACCCGGTTGCGACGGGAGACGAGTAAAGTGCAAGAACCCGTTAGTCGGCGGGTTCTTTTTTTATATGATCGCTCTTGTTAACTATCTTTCATGAATCTATGTATCGCTGAAACGACAACTCGTGCTAAAGTACATTCAAAGAGAAACTATCGTAAAACATGGGCTTTGACTTAAAAAACGCCCTGCTTATCGCAGTGAATAACGGATTTTAGCAAACGGAGGACTCGATTGTGGCCAATATATTAGTCGTTGAAGATGAAAAATCGATAAACGATTTAATTACAATGAATTTAAAACTGGTAGGACATCATTTCTGTAAATCTTACAACGGAACAGACGTCATTCAATTTCTTAAACAGGAGAAATTTGATCTGATTCTCCTAGACATAATGCTGCCTGGTATGGATGGTTTTGAACTAATGCAACATATACGAGCATATAACATACCGGTTATTTTTCTTACAGCAAAGGAATCCTTGTCCGACCGCATCACCGGATTTGAACTTGGAGCTGAGGATTATATCATCAAACCATTTGAAATTTTAGAGCTTCTTGCTCGCATAAATGTCGTGCTTCGCCGTGCGAAGCCATCCGATGACCTCTTTGTCTTAGGTGAAGCAGAAGTCAAATTGTTGGAACGGCAAGTATTAAAAGACGACCAACCTGTAGAACTGACTGCACGAGAATTCGATCTACTTGAGGTATTAATCCGTAATCGCAATATTGCGTTATCCAGAGAGAAACTGCTGGAACTTGTCTGGGGTTATGATTTCCTCGGTGAAACCCGCACGGTAGACGTCCATATTAGACAGCTGCGTAAAAAGCTAGGATGGGAAGAACGGATTGTCACTATCTTTAAGCTGGGCTATAGGCTGAATGCGGAGGTATAGAACCCATTGAAATTCTGGCTGAAGACACTACTCGTGGTATTAGTTCTTTTCGTTGTGGCACTTGATATCAGTGTTGTCATGATTATGAATAAAAGCTGGTCTCTTAATACAGAGCGAGAAATCCAAAGAGCCTCAAGTGAACAAGCGCTCATTGCTAATAACATCTATGAGAATTTAACGTCGATCATGTCACGAGGATCGAGTGTAGACGATGAAATCCTGCACAATGTCACCTATTCTTATGCCAAAAATTATTTACAACAGGGTGTTACCTTACAGCTCTGGAATCAAGAACAGCTATTATATCCAAAAGATATGAACCATCTAATAAAACCCGACATTCCATTCGAACAAATTGAAGAACAAGGAATTCATTATATACAATTCTCTCATAAACTTCCTCCCCCTTATGATCATCTACTGCTTGTTTACACACGAGATATTGAGGAATTGTATGACAATCAGCGAGAGCTGAATCGTTTTTTTGTAACTATCAACTTTACGATCAGCCCTGCGCTTATGATTCTCCTGTTTCTATTCATCAGGCAGTTGACTAAACCACTTAGGTTATTATCGAAGACAACCAAACATATTGCCGAAGGCGATTATTCAGAACGGGTCCTGTTATACAACAAGGATGAGTTCGGCGAATTGTCGCAGAATTTCAACCGCATGGCTGAAGCGATAGAACAGCGTATGCATGAGTTGTCAGAAATGGCAGAAGAAAAACAACGAATCGTTGATAATCTTGCACACGAATTGCGAACACCACTTACAAGTATGCAAGGCTTCGCAGAATACTTGAGATCCGCTAACATTGGGGAAGAAGAACGCGGCACCGCCACCCACTATATATGGACCGAAACCATGCGATTAAAAAGCCTGGCCTTTAAGCTGCTAGACCTTTCGGTTGTCGGTCGTAAACCGCTGGAACTGCAACGAATCCCTGTTGAAGAGTTATTCAATTCTGTCCAACAGACTGAAATGAAAAACATGAGGGATTCTCGAATCAAGCTTATTGTCCATCGGGATATCGATTATGTATATGGGGACTTTGATTTACTCGCCACTTTCCTAGTAAACTGCCTTGAGAATTCAATTCATGCTTCCGTTGAAGGAGGCGAAATTAGGCTAATGGCTTATGAACTTGACGAAGAAGCCGTTCTGGAAGTACGCGATTTCGGTATTGGAATGACTGCACAGCAGGTGGCACGGGCTTTTGAACCCTTTTACCGAGCTGACAGTGCCCGTTCCAGAGAACATGGAGGGGCAGGGCTCGGCTTATCCTTGTGCCGTCAAATTGCCGAAGCACACGATGCTCGTCTATCACTGCAGTCTAAGCAGCATTCAGGAACGAGTGTCCATCTTATTTTACAACTCCATAACAACTCCAGTACGACTCCATAATAACGCTATATTAAAGTAAACCAAGACAAAAGCTTATTAAATGGAGGGTATAACAATGAAAAACAGGAAGAAATTATTTACGATGGCAGCAACAGTATTTGTTATTTCGGGGGGACTTCTAGCATTAAATGCAGTCATGGTTCCAAGTGTCGTAAATCAAACAGTTGTAGCACAAAAGGCGTCCTTGCAACAGAACATATCAACCGTAAGCTCTGTTAGCAGCACGGTGCCTGTTATGAAAATTGAAGCCACAGCTCCTGTATCAACAGTTGAGAGCTATCTAGAGCAGACCATAACAGATGAAGAAATACAATTAATTAATAACTATTTCGATGAAAATAAAAAAGAAACCACCGAGCTAAGCAGAGAGCTTACAGAAGAGGAAAGTAACCGTCTTCTAAAGCTGGGCGATCAATATGTATATGATGGACTGCGACCAACGAGCCCACTACCCTTAGAGCCAGGACCTTATGATTTTTATCTCGATATGGACAAAGACATCTTCTTCTACCCCAAGAGACCTATGACAGATCAAGAGCTGCTGCAACATATCGACTGGTACTACCGGATCAACTATGTATTATCCAAACGAGTTGATCCCGAACAACAGGAAATCACCGACATCAAAGAGTCAGAAGCTGTCAAATTTGCAGCAGCAAGTGTAAAGAAAATATTTGACGTCGATGTTTCCAAACTGGAGGTTTCTGCCTCTTTGCATACCTTATATTCCGAACAACAGAAAACATGGAGTATTCTCTTTCAGCCTTATAAAGCAGATACTTTACGAGCCAATGGACAAGCCTATTTAACTTATATTGTCATCCTGGATTCAACAACAGGTACGGTGATAGATACAACGGTTACTGATTTATCATACAAAAGAACACCTATTAGTTCCTCAGCAAGTCTAAAAATAAGCAAGGATGCAAGCTGGGTAGTAGCAGCTAGGCAGATTGTGACTAAAAAGCTTGGCGAAACCCGAGCAATCAAGAGCGCAAAATATGTGAAGAATCCAGTTAACGATAAACGTGGAATGGTTAACATTCTAATTACATTGGAAGATGGCAGCACTTATGATGCAGAGCTTCGTTATCCTGAAAAAACACTACGATGCCTGTTGTATAATCCTGCTCCCTCCATTACACCATAACCTCTCAAGTATTAGGCTGGTTCCTCATAGATTGAATTCAATACAACAAAAAAGAGTGTGCAGAAATTGCACACTCTTTATCTATTTTTCCAGTAAGCCAACATGTCATATCATTCGCGAGCGTGCTCATCGTCGACGACGGAAAGCACCGCATCAACTATCTATCCTGTTTGGAGAGCCAATCCGCCAATTCTTCTGTTTGAGCAAGAACAGCAATCGGATCATAATACCAGGAGCGTTCTTCAGGCCAGACGTACATCTGTCCCTTATTCACTGCCGGGAGGCTGCCCCAGATCGGATCTGCTTTATAATCCTCCATCGTACGCGAATTGGAAGTCATAATAATATAATCACCCGCATATTTGCTCACCATTTCAGCCGTTAACTCAGCCCACTGCTTCTCTAATATTTCCTCGGCCACCCCGCTCGGAGGTTTCCTTCCCAAAGCCTGATAGACAGCCTGACCGCCACGCCCAAAATTATCACCGTATACCCAGGTTGACTTCTCGCCGTCCTCCATAATACTGAAGGTGGCGTCAGTGGGAATTGCTGCATCGACTTTAGCCTTGGCGGCCGCAATGCGCCGGTCATATTCCTCCAGCCAGGTTTTAGCTTCTTCTTCCTTACCAAACAGTTCGCCGAAATAAGTCAACTCTTCGTGGGCGTTTTTTAAATCCCCGTACGGAATGACGATAGTAGGTGCAATTTTACTGAGCTGTTCATACGTTTTTTCAGCATTGCCGGTGATGATGAGATCCGGATTCAATGCCACGATTTTCTCGACTGACGGCTTTCCGTAATCCCCAATATCCTCGATTCCTTCCAAAGATTCTTTAAAGTAGTAGTTCTTGATGGTTAATCCTGGCGCTCCGACCGGAATCACATCAAGCGCAATGAGACTTCCCAAGTATTCTTCAGCAACAATTCGCTGCGGATGCACCGGAACTTCAATGTCTCCATGGACAGTGGAGATCGTTTTCACTTTGGAATCTCCCTCCGAATTCGTCTCAACCGCTTTCGACGGATCCGATGCTGCAGTCTGTACTGTCTCCGTGTTGCTATTGCCGTTACCCGTATCTGCTGCTCCACACGCACTGATCATAAGTGCCGTTATAAGGACCATGACAATCAATGTAAGCCTTCGTCTGCTCAAATAATCTGAAAAAAGCAATTTGAATCCCCCTTATTTATCGATAACGATAATCATTCTCAAATAACTTTACCCCCTGTCCCTTCAAATGGCTATGCCTTATAATGATGTCCATTCATGCAAATTTGTGATGTCGTCTCAGCACCTTCATCAATTCGTGCAGCTGTGCTTCCGAAGAGATGGGATCATACCCGAAGAATAATTCCGGCTGATTCAGCACATAGACTTGATTGCGCCGGACTGCATCCAAATTCATCCATTCCTCCGAACGAAACAATACATTGACACGTTCCTGACCAGATGGATCACTTGGGAGTGACGTGATAAAAATATGATCTGCTGCATAAGAAGCGATCTCTCCAATATCGACTTCGACAAACCCATCACGAAACAAACCCTCCTCTATCAGCCGTTCAGGTGGACGGAATCCGATATCATCATATAAAATCTGACTGCCTCTGCCGAAGCTGCCGCTAATGCAATAGGCCTTGTCCGAGCATATTTCCCAGACAACGGCGGTGCCCCGCTCACCAAGCACATGGTTCAGCTCACCATTCACACGATCGGCAAGTTCGTCATAACGGGACAGCCAATCCTCTGCTGCCGTTTGTTTGTTCATCGTGCAAGCAATGAAACGAAACTGTTCACGCCAGCTCATCGTCTTGAATGGCAGCTCCAGAACAGGGGCCAAAGAGAGCATCCTCTTATTCTCAGCCGCAGAATTGTAGCTAATAATCAAATCGGGACTGGATGAAGCCACTGCTTCATAGTATCCATCAGTGGCAAGCGTATAGGGATCGAAATAACGTCCTGTACTCAAGTTCTTGTTATATTGAGTCTGCAGCAGCCAGGGAGTATACACACCAAGCTCTGGAATAATGCCAAGTGCCAACAACGATGCGGTATGGTTAAGATTCAACGCCGTGATACGTTTAGTCTTGCGTTTGTATACCGTAGGCGATACACCGACGGATTCTTTGAATTTACGGCTTAAGTACAAGCCCTCCTTATACCCTACCTCCTGCGCCAGAGCATTCAGATCCTGCGATCCGGTCAATACTCGTTCCTGCGCTTTGCGAATTCGAAGCAGCGTCAGGTAAGCATTAAAGGTACGTCCGGTATGCTTACGGAACATGCGTGAGAAATGCTCAGGACTGACACCCGACAGAGCAGTCATATGCTCACGTGTTACATCTTGATGGTAGTTCTTTTCTATATACTCAAGAGCTTGCTCCACCCAAGATTGTTTTGTTGATGAAGAAGCCCTGATTTCCATCTCCGCATGGATCTCCTGCAGCAGTTTAATAAACAGAAGCTGCATGTGAAAGGGCTCATCTGAGTTCTGACCTCTCCACAAGCTCTCAAACTCTCCGGCCAATCGCAGAGTCTCGGGCGAGATGGCATGAAACGGCGCAGAGGAATCAAGACCATAAGATGTGCTGCCAGCTATAGATAAACACCGGTATTCTATATAAATCCCCCGCAACGGGGTAACTCTGTTCGATTCCAGCCTTAAATCCGGAATGGTGCTGCCAGAGACAAATACGCTTCCCCTGGAAACCGGGAATGAACGATCATCCTGGTGCAGCATACCGGCTCCGTCCTGAATAATCAGTACTATGTAATCCGCCTCCCGACTGTCCCCGATGGTGCTTGGAATCCCTTTCTCCAATCCGATTAAACGAATGGGGATATGAAAAGAGTACATGGAAAAGGTGGCCTTTGGAGTTAACATAGAATCCCCCCTTGATTATGATAATCATTATCAATTAAGTATAACAGATGCGCTGTCTCATCTGTTAGGATAAATCCATTCTCAGCAGCTATGCATTTTTATGAACTGACAAAGCAAAGTCCGTTCAAAAACCTTCAACTTAAATGACGGCTTTCATCATCAACTACAGTCTAAAACGACCATAAGCCTGGTACTTGCATATATGTGCTACGCTTGAATTAAGAATCACTCATTCCACTAAAAAGGAAGTGTGCACACAATGATACTGAATCATCTTAATCTCACGGTAACTGATGTAACCGCAGCCAAGGAATTTCTGCAAACTTATTTCGGACTCAAAATCGGCGGTGAGCGCGGTCAGTCATTTGCAGCGTTGTTTGACGATGAAGGGATGGTGCTGACCTTAATGCGGGGGACCGAGGTGAACTATCCCAAGACTTTTCATATCGGTTTTATACAGGAAAGCGAAGAGAAGGTAAATGAAATCCATCAACGTCTGAGGGAGGATGGGTATGATGTCCCTCCTCCCCAAAGGGCCCACGGCTGGACTTTCTATGTCAAGGCTCCAGGAGGCTTTACAGTAGAAGTACTTGCATAACTATCATGCCGCATGAGGTAACGGCTGGGTTAGCTTCCTACCATAAGAAGCCTGCGCACTGCGCGCGGACTTTATGGTATGTCGGCCTGTTACAGAACATGCAAAAAACCGTGCATGGCACGGTTCTTCTCATGAATACGTGTTCTTCTCTTGCTTCAAGAAGCAAGCTCTTACAAGTGAGAGCCTCCGCTTGCATCGATGCTCTGACCCGTGATCCAGCGGCTCTCCGAAGAAGCCAGAAATGCTGCGATATCTGCGATATCGCCAGGCTCTCCCCACCTTCCGAAGACCGAATAGTCGGCGCCGAATTGAAACGAAGCAGGATCCTGAAGCATCGGGGCATTCATGTCCGTGTTAATGAATCCGGGTTGAATCGCATTGACCGTAATCCCACGGGAGCCAAGCTGGCTTGACAAGGAGAGCGTCAACGCATTGATGGCCCCCTTCGTCATGGTGTACGCCGGAATATTGGGCAAGGAAATCCGGGTTACGGCAGACGATAGATTAATAATGCGCCCGTCGTCCCGAAGGCGTGGAAGGGCTTGCTGAATCAGGAAGAACGGTGCCTTCACATTGACTCGCATGATATCGTCAAAGCTCTCTTCTCTTGTCTCCTCGATTGTTGCCATCAAGCCGACTCCTGCGTTATTGACCAGAATATCGAAACGCGTATCATCGGTCCGTGCTCTCAACATCTCATCCAGCGTTTTGTACAGCTTGCTTACTCCATCCCTGTCGCCAAGATCTGCCCCAATCAGAAAAGCATCGCCTCCGCCCTGTGTTATCTCCCGTACGACCTCTTCCGCCGTATCGCGGTTCTTGCCATAGTGAACAGCTACCAAGGCCCCTTCCTTTGCTAGACGCATGGCTACGGCGCGCCCAATTCCTCGACTGGAACCCGTAACCAGGGCTATCTTCCCATTCAATGCAGTCATGATCTCATCATCTCCTCTTCTTCTTTCACTTTCAGTTTTATCACAGGGTCCGTTTCGAAATGTTGCTCACCTATTCGGACACTATTCGGACATTCCTTTTCTGAAAATTAAAAATCATTTACATTCCATGTAATGCTCTTTATAATGAGAATATCAAAAGAGCTGCGCAACCTATGTTTGCATAAAGCGATTAAAGGATGATTTTTTCCTTTAATCGCTTTTTTTGTGAGCTTGTTGAAAGTCATGGAGGTAGGTACGTATGAAAAAAAGAGCATTTGATATGATCATGCTGCTCATCGGGGCATTTATTTTTGCGCTGGCCGTCAATTTATTTGTGATTCCCAACGATTTTGGCGAAGGCGGCGTTACCGGGGTATCCATCATTCTGTATTACGTGCTGCAATGGTCCCCGGCACTGGTCGGCATCGTTATTAACGGGATTTTACTCATTATCGGCTACAGGCTGCTGGATAGAAGAACAACGGTGTATACCATTATTGCGGTTGCCTTTAACTCCATCTTCCTGCATCTGACAGAGAACTGGCGTATCGCTTCGAATGAGCCGGTGATCAACGCCATCTTCGCCGGACTGTTTGCCGGCGTCGGAATCGGACTCATCGTCCGGGTGGGCGGCACAACGGCAGGCACAGTCATACTCGCACGTCTGGCCAACAAATATTGGGATTGGAATATCAGCTACGCCCTGCTGTTCTTCGACCTGATCGTGGCTGGACTGTCCGTCTTTGTTATCGGTATCGAGAAGGTGATGTTCACGGTGGTGATCCTCTATATCGGGACAAAAGCCATGGAGTTTATTATCGAGGGGCTGAATCCCAAAAAAGCTGTTACCATCATCTCAACCCATCATGATCGCATCGCCATACGGGTGACGGAGATCATGGATCGCGGGGTAACCGTATTGCGGGGTTACGGATACTACACCGGTCAAACGAAAGATGTGCTCTACATCGTCATTAGCAAACAAGAAGTATCCATGCTCAAAAAAATCGTGCGCGCAGAGGACAAAAATGCCTTTGTCACGATCCACGATGTACGCGATGTGTTTGGCGAGGGATTCATTGATATATCCAAATAAAACGCACTTATTCTTATTGTAATAACAAAATAGATCGAAACTCAGCACGCGGACTGGGTTCGATCTTTTTTTTGTGTACATCTTCGGCTATATTAAACAGCTTATATCGGAGACATATATCTTCCGTACTCCAATCCGAGATTCGTTATCGCATCATTCGACACGGACAGCAGAGGTACATTCTCTCCTTCCGCCCCGGCCTGCTTCGGATCTGCTGGCTGGATGACCAGAAGCGTCTCCGCCGGAAGATGGCTCCTTCAGCTCCTTCAATAATATTCCATTACTTCCATTACCCTAAACGTAAAACACACCCAAAAAATTTAACTGCGCGACCGGTTTCGTTGTGTATTTCCATGACAAATTCAGCTTATTTTTTGCATTTTAACTACACGAAACACGGCGAAACTGCCAGCGAATTAACACCTAATGACAGGTTTATAGAAATATTTAATGAGTTCGTAAAAAACATTTTATTGGTAATGCGAGCCAAGATTCTATAAAATTCTTTTTAACTTAAAAATGCAGAGTGCAAACTTTTAATGTTTTAGTACAAATTGTCCAAGACAGGCCCCTCTTTCTGCAGAACAGACGATTTTTCACGCAATACTACTTTAACGATTTGAAGGAGTGCATCGCAAAAGTGAATACGAATATTTCTGTATCCTCACCCCTTACTGCCGCGCAAGATTATGTGGAATCCATCTATAACCAGGTTGTAGCGCGAGATCCGCATGAGTCCGAATTTCATCAAGCCGTCCGGGAATTTGTGGATTCCCTCGTCCCTGTGTTAGCCCAGCATCCGAAGTATCGTGAGCTTGGTATCTTGGAGCGCCTTGTCGAGCCGGAGCGTATGATCACCTTCCGCGTTCCTTGGATGGACGACCAAGGCAGAACTCAAGTGAACCGCGGCTTCCGCGTCCAGTTTAACAGCGCACTGGGTCCGTACAAAGGCGGCATCCGGTTCCATCCGTCGGTTTATGCCGGCATTGTCAAATTCCTTGGTTTTGAGCAAATCTTTAAAAACTCGCTCACGGGCCAGCCGATCGGCGGCGGCAAGGGTGGGTCGGATTTCGATCCGAAAGGCAAGTCCGATCAGGAAGTGATGCGTTTTACCCAGAGCTTCATGACCGAGCTGTACCGCCATATCGGACCTGATTCCGATGTGCCTGCTGGGGATATCGGTGTCGGTGCTCGCGAGATCGGTTATATGTTCGGTCAATACAAGCGTATCCGCGGAGGACATGAAGCCGGAGTGCTGACAGGCAAAGGCGTCATATATGGCGGAAGCCTGGCTCGGACGGAAGCAACCGGTTATGGCTGCGTTTACTTCGTACAGGAAATGCTGGCTGCGCAAGGCCTTGATTTCAAAGACCGCCGCGTCGTGGTTTCCGGCTCGGGCAACGTCTCCATTTACGCCATCGAGAAAGCGCAGCAGCTCGGCGCGCATGTCATTGCTTGCAGTGATTCCAACGGATACCTGCATGATCCGGACGGAATCAACCTTGAAACCGTCAAGCTGCTGAAGGAGCGGGATCGCCTGCGGATCAGCGAATACGTCAAGATCCACCCGCATGCCGAGTATACCGAAGGCTGCTCGGGAATCTGGAACCTTCCATGCGATATCGCACTTCCTTGTGCCACGCAGAATGAGCTCGACGCCGACGCTGCCAAAACACTCATCGCAAACGGAGTGAAGGCTATCGGCGAGGGAGCCAATATGCCTTCAACATTGGAGGCCATGGAGCTGTTCATTAGCAGCGGCGTGTTGTTTGGACCGGCTAAAGCCGCCAATGCAGGCGGAGTTGCCGTATCCGCTCTGGAGATGAGCCAAAACAGCATGAGAATGTCATGGACCTTTGAAGAGGTGGATGCGAAGCTCCATCAGATTATGAAAAACATCTACAGCAGTGCCGTAGATGCTGCTGTAGAGTATGGTGTGGCCGGCAATCTTGTGGCTGGCGCCAACATCGCAGGTTTCATCAAAGTGGCCGATGCCATGATCGCCCAAGGTATCGTATAATATACAGAAAAAAAGAAGCCCTGCCGCATATGCGGCAGGGCTTCTTACAGCTTACAGCAGCTCGCTGCGGAGCTCTTCGGCTGATTTTGGCGACAGGTATCCGAGCGGGATATCAAATACCGTCTTGGCGCCTTGCTGTCCCTCTCTGCTCAAGCGAATGGCCGCTCTTGCATAAGACACGAGCACGCTCGCCGTAAATTCAGGGTTGCTGTCGAGTTTCAGCCCGAATTCAACAATTTGCTTGCTTCCGTTTCCGGTGATCCCGCTGCGGATGACAAATCCGCCGTGAGGCATCCCGGCATGCTGAGCCTCAAGCTCTTCTTGCGTAATAAAGGTAACGGTTGTATCGTAATCCGCAAAATAGTTAGGCATCGACACAATGGTTTGGCGGATTTGTTCTTGGTCCGCTCCTTCTTCCGCTACAACAAAGCAATCTCTCCGATGCTTCTCGCGAGTAGATAGCTCCGGCGTTTCTCCGGAACGGATCTGGTCGATAACCTCTTCTACCGGAACCGTGTATTGAACGCCCGCTTTCACCCCGGGTACTCGACGGATCGCATCCGAGTGGCCTTGGCTTACGCCCTTGCCCCAGAACGTGTAGTCTTTTCCTTCAGGCAGAATCGCTTCGGCGAGGAGACGGTTCATGGAGAACAGCCCCGGATCCCAGCCTGTCGAGATCACGCTCACATGACCTCCGCCCATCGCTGCTTTGTTAACTTCCTGGAAAAACTCAGGGATTTTCGCGTGTGTGTCAAAGCTGTCTACCGTATTGAACATACTGGCAAGCTGTGGAGTTTGCTCAGGCAAATCCGTAGCCGAACCGCCACAGAGGATCATGACATCAATCTTGCCGATATATTGCTCTGCCGCTGATATATGCTCGAAGCGTGCACCGGAATTTGCCGGCATTTGCTGCGGGTCTCTGCGCGTGAAGATAGCCACCAGCTCCAGATCCGGATTCTGTCCGATCGCTTTCTGTACCCCTTTACCCAAGTTACCATAACCTACGATTCCTACTTTAATAGATGCGTTCAATGTTTATCCTCCCTTTGCCAGACCATACTTCCATTGGCATGATGTTTATGTACTGCTTTAAAGTATAAGTATATAGACATCACAACAAATGTAAACTATTTTATGTTGAGAGGAAATCCTTTCTATCTGTTTCGTTCATATTTTATCCACAATAATCTTGCCTGTCGTCTTGTGAAACGTTGCCCCGGTATTCTGACTTCGTTCTTGCTATTTCAACACGAAGCACCCATAATTTTGCAGCCATAAGAGGATTTATGGAAGCTTAAGAGAAGTGAATATTAAGATCACCCGAGAAAAGGAGACATGTTATCATGCAAAAAATAAAGGCGTTATCCATAACTCTTGCTTGTTCTTTATCGCTCTTTGCATCTTCTCTCGTTCCAGCACCAGCATCAGCAGATGCCAATGCCGCCTCCGCCAAGGAATGGATCCAAATATCCGCACGGACATCTTATTACGGTGAGACAGCCCATGGCCAGCCCCACGGGCGAGGCACTATCAAATGGGGTGAAGACAAACAGTATTCCGGCGATTTCGTAAACGGAAAACGCACGGGCACCGGTAAATACATGAACCAATACCAAGCAGATGATGAAGAACATAAAGTGGTGTACAACGGCTCCTGGACGGACGATAAGATGGATGGCGAAGGCCTCCAGACGCACAAAGTCACGCTCCCCGACGGGACCGTCAGATGGAACCAGCTCCGGAAGGGGACATTCAAGGCAGGTGTATTCCAAAGCGGCTACGATGTCATTCATGCCATAGCGGACCCGGATTACAGCTTCACTTACAAGAATGGCAAGGAATTGCTGACGATTATGGGAAGCAACCAAAACATGAAAAAAGCCTGGGCAGCTGCCTCCATGTTCAATGTCCAATACAAAAACGGCTCCGTCAACAAATCCTATTCGATCTTTCCGGCCAACACGGCTGCAGAACAACGTCAAAATGATGCCGCAAAAAAATATTTAAAGAGCATACAAAACAAAATAAATCCTCATCTGTTGCAATTTGAGGCATTGTCCAATCAGGTCCCGTTAAAATAACCCGGATTCAAACAAACCCAAAAAAGAACCCCCATCTTGCAAAAAACAAGAGTCGGGGTTCTTTTGAATGTTTGGCGGGTTCTTTCATTGAACTCCGTCGATGTTATGAAGCAGGCCGATCGAGTACATAACGAAGCGTATAGTAATCCGGCTTCTCAATGACTACGTTATAGCCCAATAACTCGGCGGTTTGCAGAAGGGGAACCATGGTCTTCCCGCCCGCAACATAAGGAGCATGTCGAAGTGTAACCTCGCTTTTGGCCACTCCATTCTTCCTGTCCTCTTTGCTTCTGGACTCCCATGCCTGTGTTGAATCCACCTTCAGCTCGACTGCGGGACCTCGGCCTGATAATATCACGATCCCCGCATCATACGCAGCCGATATCCCCAGTGCTTCAACCGCTTCCTTCACAGGCACCATCAATTCCGTCTCGTCGGGCATCTTCCGGCTTGTAAAAGAGATGGGCTCCCCATTTCCGTCTATCAAGACCTCGACATTTCTGGCTTCCTTCCCCGTAATAAGCACGGTGTCGACCTGTCTGGATAGCCGTTCCGTGAATGCCTCAACATTATCCGGCGTCACCTTATAGCGGACATCCCCTTCACTGATTGCCCAAGTTATACGGGAGTTTATGTCCTGTGAATGATGCGACAGATCCTTGAATAACGAGAAATCGTAGGTCCAGTCCGCTTCAGCCTGGAAGTCATATACCTGCGTGTTGCGATAGCGGTTGAACTGCTGGAACATCCAGGTCTTCATTTCCAACTGGTTGCTGTAACGGGCCGGGTTTGAATCCTGCCAAAGCTTCTGCCGCAGAATGCTGTATGGCGGAGAATAAACGATAAATTCAACTTCGGGATATGCATCGACCAAAGACAAGACATACGTATTGAAATGATGCTGCACCTCTTCGAGCGGCTCTTCATTCACGCCAAAATAATGTTCCGTGTTTCTTGCGCGATCGTAGGCATTCATCACCTGATCACTTCCATAGGACGCTTCATCGTTCCAGTTATACAGATACTCGATATTTTGGGGTGTTCCACCCAGGAGCGACTTGGCAATCCCTCTTGCAAAGTTTTCATAAGCGGAGTAATTGAACCAATACTTGTAATCGTTCCACCAGATGTCATCATAAAGGTAATCAGGAAAATTAGCATCTGTGCCCTCATCCGGATTCTTGAGTGCAAAATAGTCCAGTCCCCACAGGACTCTCTTCACCTTCCCAGTCTCAAGCGCCAGCGATGCAATCTTAAACTGCTCATCCGCTGTTGATCCTCGCATGGACAGCTTGAGAGCTTGACCTCCCAGAGCCTCCCCCACTTCAGACGGCAGGAAATTCTCCGTCATGGATGTACCCAGAATAATCGTATCATAGGGATAATTGCGGGCCAAACCAGGGTTCTGGTATCGCTGCTCGCCGGTGAATACAGGAGAATACCAGGTTGCCTTGCGGTAGAACTGAAAAGGGTCCAGCACAAATGTCATACAACTGATCAGCAGCGCAGCTGCGATGGAAACGAGAGCAAACTGAATCAGCATCCTTTTTCCGGCTCTCCGAGAAGCTCGCGCAGGTTGGGGACCTGCCACAGCATGCCTCTTGGATGGCGCCGACTTCGCGGCTGTTGATGTGGATGGCATGTTCATTAGCCGCCCTTCCTAAAAATTAAAATACAAAAATTCGCTAATGCGAGTAATGTACATCAAAGAGATCACAAACAGTACCGCACATACTACTGCCTGTCTGAAGTTTGGCCGGAAGGATATGGACAGCTCCGAGGAATTCCGACAGAAGAACACGATCGGGGCGATGAGGATCATGATCGCGACCGGCTCTAACAGGGCAGTGTCCAAATTCAGATGAATACCCGATAGACCGCTCATTCCCTTCATCAGCCGCATGGCATCAGCCCAGCTTTCCGCTCGGAAAAAGACCCAGGTCACCGTTATAAAAACGAAGGTGATCGCCCAAGCGAGCACACGGGGCATCGTAATGCCCAGCTTCCCCCATAACCGTTGAATGACCTGTCCGACACCGTGCAGGAGGCCCCAGAACAGAAACGTCCAGCCTGCGCCATGCCACAGTCCGCCGATCAGGAAGGTCAGCACCAGATTCCGCAGCATGATCGCTTCACCACGGCGGTTGCCTCCCAGCGGAATATAAATGTAGTCCCGTAAAAATCGGCTCAGTGTCATATGCCAGCGCCGCCAGAAGTCTTGAATATTCACCGCCTTATAAGGTGAGTTGAAATTCTGCGGCAGCCGGATATTGAACAGAAGCGCAGCACCGATAGCCATGTCGGTATAACCGCTGAAGTCAAAATAAAGCTGGAACGTATAAGATAGCGCAGCTACCCAGGAATCAACAAAGCCCGAAGCAGTATCAAAACCTGTATTGGCATAAACCGCCAGCGTATCCGCGATGACTACCTTCTTAAACAAACCGATGCAGAATATAAAAATGCCGTTTGCGGCGTTCCCCCAATCCCACAGCTTGCCCCGAACCCGATCAAACTGCGGCATCATCTCGCCATGATGCAGGATCGGACCCGCGATCAGATGCGGATAGAAAGTCACGAACAGCACATAATTGACCAGATTGTATTCGCGAGCCTTCCCCTTGTACGCATCCACCAGATAGGCGATTTGGGTGAAGGTAAAAAAGCTGATTCCGAGCGGCAGCACCAGATTGAGAAGGGGCACTTCCCACCCTGTCGCTGCTCCAATATTAACGATGAAGAAATCAGCGTATTTGTAATAGATTAACAGCAATACATTCCCTGATATGCCGGCGATTAATATGCCTTTTGCACCGCGCCGGGAAGCGGTTTGATCTAGGGAATGAGCTTGACGTGCCTGGAGCAGCCGTCCCACGGCATAATTGAAGGCAATGGAGCCGAGAAGAAGAGGTAAATAACTGATATTCCACCAGCTGTAGAAGAATAGCGAGGATAATGCCAGCCAGCATTTAGCGGCCAATCCATAACGAAGCCGGTTCAGCATAAAATAAACAAGCACCGTAATCGGCAGAAACACAAAAATAAAAGGATAAGAATTAAACAACATGCCTGAACAGGCACCTCCGACTTCCTGACTTCACATTTCGCTTCGGTTTATGTCGTTTTTAGACGACGATTTCTCAATAGTATCATATATTTTACATCTGAGAAATAATTTTCTTGCAAGTGCTTTCTATGATTTATATCGAACAATTTCCATATAAACTGAAGTGTAACTGAAGTATTTAACCCAAGAAATTTAGGAATCGGCAGGTGCCCCAAGCATTATCGGAGAACTTGATATAAGTCGAACTGATTACCGTATAAATCCTCAAAACCTACGCCTCTGCCACCTGGAACAGGCTTCGGTTCTCCGTGGAATACGACGCCTCTTGCTTTCAAATCCTGATAATCTTGGTCGATATCATTCGATGCAAACATGATAAGAACTTGATCGGCTGCTTGTTTACCTATAAGTTCCTCTCGTTCTGGCGTATCCGCTTCAGTTAACTCCAGAACCAACTCATTGTGCTTCTGGGGTGCAACGGTCAGGTAGCGCCAACCCGGTGCAAACTCCTCCTCTGCTACAACATGAAACCCCAGCTTCTCCGTATAGTAGGCTTTGGCTTCGTCAAGATCTCTCACGAAAATAGTAATTTGAATAGCAGACGTAATCATCGTTTTCTCCTCCTTTATCAAGGTGCAGTCCTGATTGGCTTCACCTCATCAATCACAATCCAGTTTAGCAAAAGGCCTCATGCTATCTTTCTTATGCATTGCTAGATTTAAGGAGTTACAGAGAGGACCTTTGAAAGCCTCCTAGTATATAAGCGATAGAATCTTCTAATGAATGCAGCACTACTGTGCTGTCCAGCCGCCATCCACAAGCAGCAAAGTACCTGTAACAAGATCGGAGGCCGGTGAGGCCAAATAAATGACGGCTCCCGCCACGTCTCCAATGGTGCCGATCCTTCCTGCCGGAATACGCGCCAATACGCCATCTCGAAAATCCGGCGAGTCCAGACGCTCGGCCGTTCCAGGCGTATGAATGAATGTCGGGCCCACCGCATTGATATTTACACCGCGACTGGACCACTCCAGCGCCAGCACCTTCGTCAACTGATTCACGCCTCCCTTGGAGGCGCAATAAGCTGCACCTTCGGTAATGCCAACGACACTGACCTGTGAGCTGACGTTGATGATTTTGCCATAACCCTGCTCCAGCATGATGCGGCCGGCGGCCTGACAGCAGAAAAATACGCCCTTCAAATTAACATCCATCATTTCATCCCAGTAGTCCTCTGTGATGTCTTCGGCCAGCATCCCCTCTCCCAAGCCAGCGTTATTGACCACGATATCCAGTCTGCCATAATCCTTGGCAACCTGAGCAAAAGCAGCACGGATCTGTTCCACGTTCCGGACGTCCAGTTCATAGGCCTTGGCCTGACCTCCTGCTTGGGATATGTCCTCAACTAATTGATCCAGCACCTCCTTGCTCCGTGCCATGACCGCCACCTTAGCCCCTGCCGCTGCAAGCGATTGGGCCAAACCATACCCGATTCCTTTGCTTGCGCCGGTTACAATGGCGACCTTACCCTCAATACTGAAATTAGGCTGCATATGTTAAACCTCCATGATTTTTATTCGTATATGTAGTTACATTAAATCATGGCGGTAAGGCCGAGGCAATCTTTACCAGATCATTTGAAGTCCGGCAGGAGGCTGGAACCCTAGAACCGGAAAGGAAATTTACCGAAAAGCAATGGAGGAGTCATGGCCTCTCGGCTAGAAATGATGTAAGAGCAGCATCGTTATCGAAGCATGAAGGAAGTATGAGGAAGGAGTTACGATATGAGTGAATGGTTATCCGAAGCACAACAGCAGGCGATTCTTCATGTCGGCTCATCGGCGAAACGAGCACAACAGCATGCCATAGACATCATAGAGCGCATTTTAGAACGTAACGGCTTAGGCGCTGTGACAATCCACTCGCTATTAACCTGTATCCGAAAGAATGCCCGAGTCACGTTGAATTTCCATCCTGACCGGGTACTGCCCACCACCAACCGCGCTGTAATAGAAAGCCTTCTGACAGAGGGCCGTTACCATAACCAGTTCATCACAAGCGTAACGAATGGAAGCCGTACCGCCTATCCGGGCGGTGAGCGTGACCGCTGGGAACAGCTTCTGTTTGGCGGAGCCTACCAAGAGCCTGGCGTTCATAATGAGGAGCGGCCCAAATACGGGGCCCTTAATCTCATGAACTATGCGGACGGCGCCACTCCCCGGTTTGGCTCTTGTTTTTTTGTATTGTCTCCGGCCATATTGAGCCGCTGCACGTTTACTTTCGGGGACAGTCATGCAGGACCTGAATTTACAGGTACCATAAAGCAATGGGATTCCGTTCTTGCAGCCCTTCTGCTTGAAATCGAGTCCACGGGGTCAGCCCTGGGCACCCCCCACATGAATATTCCATCTATGGTGGAGCAGCTTGTTCACCTGCCTTCATCCTATACCAGTCACTCCGGACCTGTTGGTCGCAGCCTGGATAATTATATTGAAGCGCAGATTCATGACGTTATCGATTTGTCCAGCGATGTGGAAGCGCTTGTTGCCGATCCATCTTACCGGAATACCCGAACCGGTCAGCTGTTTCAAGAATTGTGTGAACGATATAACCTTACCCTATCCTGGCATCCCGGGTTCTGCCTTGCTGTACAGGATGTACCCGATGACTTTCGGGGACCCGCCATGCCGCCGCTGGCCCAGAGGATCGACCGGCAATTTGCGGATTCGCAAGGCGTGCTGGACGCCGCTGTTATCGGCAAAGCAGCAGCACAGCTGTATCATCAACCAGACCATTGGAGCGA
This sequence comes from Paenibacillus sp. Cedars, assembly GCF_003184205.1. NCBI lineage: Bacteria > Bacillati > Bacillota > Bacilli > Caryophanales > Paenibacillaceae > Paenibacillus > Paenibacillus sp. Cedars. Next base: position 1,004,197 of record NZ_CP020866.1, on the reverse strand, counting down.
TTGGGGAACCTATGATGAAACCTTTCAGCATCTCAAACAGCTGTGGCACGTGCTCGTAAAGTATGGATATCCGAATCCGAATATTTCAAGCCGCTAGGCCGCATTCCTGCCCCAGTACAGTTGATCGGTTGATCGTTCACCTGGAAATAACCAGGCTAGCCGGATCCGTGCAGCAACGGCTAGGCTTATCGATCACAGCTTCTTTATATTGATTTTAGAAAGGATGATGACCGGATGGATTGGATTCAGCGAATGAATGAGGCCATAGGCTATATGGAAGCGCACCTGACCGAGGAGATTGATTACGCGGAAGCTGCACGGATTGCATGCTGCTCCGTGTACCATTTTCAGCGCATGTTCCCTTACATTACGGATGTTTCGCTATCCGAATACATACGGAGACGACGGCTGACCTTGGCTGCTTACGAGCTGCAGAACAGCGATATCAAAGTCATCAGCCTTGCACTCAAATATGGCTATGAATCGCCGGAGGCGTTCGCGCGCGCGTTCCAGAATATGCATCGCACAACGCCAACGGCGGCTCGCCAAGCCGGTACAAAGCTGAAGGCCTATCCCCGCATCTTCTTTCAATTTTCCATGCGAGGAGCTGCAGAAATGAATTATAGAATTGAGGAAATGAAGGGTTTCTCCATTGTTGGCTTCCAGAAGCAAATTCGAACACAGCAAGCTTATGAAGACGTCCCCCTCCTCTGGAAAGACGCCCATGTGGAAGGAATATTCGATAAGCTGTGGAACTATCGTCAGGATGACCATCCGATTCGGGGGATACTAGGGGTTTGCGCGGACGGCGACTATGGGAAAAACGAAGATTTTGATTACATCATGTCCGTGGTCTCCCAGCACACGCCTCCGGATTCGATGGTGCAGCGGCATGTTCCCCCGGCCACTTGGGCCGTCTTCGAAATGGAGGGCGACCCGAGCGGGATAGCGAATATGTGGAAGCGTCTATATACCGAATGGGTTCCATCCCATGCGTATGATCTCGCACCGATACCTGCTATTGAATGCTACCTTCCACCGGATGAGAATAAGAATGAGTTATGGATTCCTGTCATTAGAAAGGCTTAACCAGGGCTCCCCCCTCTACCGACCCATAATGCAAAACCAATGAGCAGTATATCCATGCCGATGGTTCAGCGGACATTCCAGCCATTCCGTCAACATCATGATCCAGCCGATAAAAGCCGCAAGCTCTGTGATATCACAAGCTTGCGGCTTTTATATCGAAATTCATGTCTTTAACCTTAACCGACCAGGTCGTGGATGTTACTTGTTCAGCAATCGCAGCAGCATAACCACAGCCTCTGCCCGGGTGGCCGGGGCATCCGGCTCGAACTTCCCGCCGCTCCGACCGCTTACCAGTCCTTCTGCATATGCGGCGGCGATATAACCTTTTGCCCAGGCTGGAAAACTCGCCAAGTCTGCAAACTTGGCAGGGTCACCTTGAAGCGGTTCTAAACCTAACGCTTTGGCCAGCATGACAGTTAACTCCGCTCTTGTGATCACACCTGCAGGCTGGAATCGCCCATCCTGATATCCCTGAATCATCCCGGCCTCTACTGCAAGCCCTACCGCTTCCCTTGACCATTCCGGGATGTCGGATTCGTCTTTAAATGGATATTGGCCTTCACCTTGCAGCCCCAGCGCTCTAACCAGCAAAACCGTGAATTCATCCCGTCTAATTAAGGAATCCGGTTTAAACGATCCGTTAGCATAACCCTTGACGATCCCTCGGCTTGCCAGTTCGTCAATCGCTGCCTGCGCCCAGTGTCCTTCCGTATCACGAAAAACTTCCGCAGCCTGAGGTGGCTCAGGTCTCATCGGCGGCTCAGGATTTGGCACAGTGCGGACAATGGTTAGGGTATACGTATTCACCTTGCCGCTTTCAGCGCTTACCTTAATCTCTATGACATTCTCCCCAGGTTTTAATGTGATCCTTCCGTCTTTGTCCCAGGGTCCCGTAATGCTTGCTTTGTTATGGGCGGCAGTGAGATCGAATTGGATCTCTGATGCCTCGGTCTCGGCACGATACGCGAACACGTTCGGCGAGAAGTCGGGACTCAGCTTCAACGCATTCCCGGCTTCCCCAGCTCCAATAGAGAATGTATGAAGCAAGGCATTATCCGAAGGAATCGTGGGTGTAGACGGGATCGGGTTCGCCGGTCCCGGATCTGGATTGCCTCCCGGATTTGGAGCTGGAGGCGCAGGGAGCTGAAGTGTCTTCGCTGTTGCCTCGAGCGGTGTGCTACCGTTTCCGGCAGGGTCATATGCCTTTACCCGAAACGTGTAGGACGTATTCGGGGATAAACCGTCCACCGTGTAGGAATACGTGCTGCCGGTTACCGTTGCTACCGGCGTATCTGCGGTATCTACGCGGTATACCCGATATCCTGTAACCTCTTCATCATCCGAGGCTTGCGGCCAGGATAATCTCATCGAGGTTGTGCGGATGTCAGATATCGTCAGTTGTCCGAGATCAGGCCATACCGGAGCTTCCTGATCCGGATCAGGGCCTGAATTCGGATCTTCCAGCGTCTGAACCGTCGTCTGGAGCGGAACGCTCGCATTGCCGGCCCGATCATAGGCACGGACGCTAAGCGTATACGATGTGTCGGCCGCCAAACCGTTCATCTCGTAGGAATAGGTGGCACCCGTCACCGTTGCTGCCGGCGTGGCATCATTCCCATTAAAAATGCGATATTCCGCAACCTCGTCATTGTCCGTGGCTTCAGGCCAAGACAGCTTGAGGGAGTCGGTGGATATGTCGGATGCAAGCAGCTCCGCAGCCGCAGGCCATAACGGCCCTTCCGTGTCTGGCTGCGGGTCATCCTCTGTTATCGTGATAACCGCCTGGATTGGGCTGCCAACGACTGTACCTGGCACTGCAGCAATATTCAAATAAAACTCACGGTCATCTTCATGGATATCATCATTTAGAATTTCGATCTCAATCCATTTCTCAAGCTCTCCATCGGCAAAAGAGAGCGTCCCTGAAGTTGGCTTATAATGCTTGTCAGCCTTAGCGCTTCCATCCGCAGTATGATAAGTGACAGCGACAGCACCGTGGCTGCCTCCTTCACGCATCACCTTCACCCGTACCTCGGCCCCGTCTTCCGAAACCGCGTAATCAGCCGCCTCCAGCCTTATCGTTCCCGGTTCGGGTTGCACAACAATAGCCTTGTAGATATACAGGGCTTGATTAGAAGATACAATAAGGTCCGGCGTTCCGTCCTCGGCATAGTCCCCGACAAGCGCCCGGTGCGTTCCATTTCCCTGAGTGACCAATTCCGTTTGCCACAGTAAATTCAGTTGGCCTGACGCATACTCCTTGGAATACAAATCAACGCCTTTTCCCGTCGCAACGATTATTTCCGATTGGCCATCCCCGTTTACATCCTCTGCATATACTTTTTGAGGAACCGTGACCAGGGGCTGCTGCTGAAGATTGTACGTATTGTCCCCATGATTCATATAAAAGAAGACACCTAACATGTCATTCAGCGCCATAATATCGATATGTCCGTCACCATCAATATCCCTGGATATGAGATCCACGGTATTGCCTAGTACCATATGGAAGATCTCGCTCCGCGTATAATCATTTCCCTTATACCGCTGCAGACCCAGCATCGGACTGGCCACAACCAAATCTACCGTGCCTATGGCTCCATTCGTGATGGTTGTCGCTCTATTGCCGCCTGGTGTCAAAGTGATGGGGAGCATTGTAAAAGTTCTATCTGCGGCAACGTGAACAATGGTAACCTGATTGAAATTAATAATCATAATGTCTCTCTTACCATCCAAATCAAAGTCCGCAGCTACGATATCCTGAGAAGGCAGCAATGAAAGCAGCCTCGTATCACGAAAGGTACCGTCACCTTCCCCGTACCATAAAAACGTTCCGATTTGCGTTCCGATCAGTAAGTCCAAGTGATCGTCCTGATCGTAATCATCGATTTCTAGTGTATGCGGCACCCCCAGAACCTGCAGGCTTTGTGGGAGAGGATCAAATGTTCCATCCCCCTGGCCATAGAATACATGGACACTCCCATCATCCGTTATGGCCGCAAAATCCAAATGACCGTCTTGGTTGAAATCACCCGATTTTAAATCTACCACCTTACCGCTAAGCTGGGCGATCTCGGATTTATTCTCATAGTCCGGTACAGCCGCATAGGCACTCGGCGGCAGCAGCAAAAGACTGCATAGCAGTATCATCATGAATTTATAGCCGTTTGGAATACTCATAAAATTTCTCCTGAACATCGACTTCAACTTCTAACCTCCCATTCACTAAATAGACCTGCCTTTTTATTTGTGCGCTCCGAATTCATTGTAAGACAACACGTAGCACAAAAAATCCCCCTGAAGGGGGATAGATGAGGGGTGATAAAATGATGAATCGTATCAAGTTCAGGGTCTATTCGTTTTCTTGGGATCGCTCAGCCTCTCGGCCTGCGCAATCGCCTCACTGAGATTGGCTGCATTCAGTTTGCTATAGATCCGTTTCCTGTGCGTCTTCACCGTTTCGTAGGTAACATTCAGTTTCTCCGCAATTTCCCTTCCGCTCAGATGGTCCAACAATCCCTGAAAAACATCCATCTCCCTTGACGTGAGCAGAGCCTCCAGCGGGGAATTCACCGATTCGGCCATTCCGTCCACTGCGGCAAGGATCGATCTGATAAAAGAAAGAGATGCGGAATCCTTCCCCCGATATCGCCCCTGCTGCTTCGCGCGGATCAGTTCGTGCAGGAGCTCTATAACCGGAGCTCCTTCATCGAGAAAAATCCGGGTAAAATCATTGGCCTCCGATACCTGCAGCGCCTCTTCAAGCTGGATCAGCGCCTTGCGATGCTCCTCCCTGGACTGTAACATGACGGCTGTAATGCATAATATTTCAGCAGCATCGATCGGTCTCATCTCACTCTCCGCAAGGTACAGCAGCCGATCCAACAGCTCTTCGGCTTCATCCCATCTGCCCTGCAGAACAAGAACGCGGGCAAACAGCTGATAATCAAATAATTCGAAGACAGACACCCTGTCCCGGCTCGATAATTGGCACTGTTCGCCCCAAGCCAGTGCAGCCGCCGGATCGCCGTATTGCAATTGGAGACGTATGCCCTCCAGGTGTAAAATTTCCATCCCCCGGGGAATATCCATCCACTTCATCCGCCGCTGCCCGCCTTCAAGCAGTTCCAGAGCTTCGAGCATATGACCCTCGGCGGCCTTGAGTTTCGCTTGCAGAATCCAGCTCGCCACAAGGTCATGCTCGGGCCGGTTTGGATTTTGTCCGATCCACGTCATCGCCTTGGAAACATAATCGGCTGCCGCCGATAGATCATTCCAGTAGTAGAGCACTTCCGCGTGATTAAGGAATAATTTTCCCAGAAAAATCGGATTCACGGCCTGGTACACCTCTGCCATCTGCATGGTGTACGGTGCTGCAATGGCCTTTGAGGCATGACCGCGGCCGATTTTATAAGTTTTTACCGTGATCGGCTGCAGCGGTTTCTCCGGTTGACCAAACAACATTTTGATCCCATTCGGGGCATATCGCACAACCTGCTCGTATTCCTCCTTGGCGAGCTTCAGATCATTCCGCCCAAACACCATTAACGTCCCGCGCACATAGTGAAGCATTGCCAAATATTCATGTCGCAGCACCTCGCTCAATGCTCCAGAGGATTCGGCATACCAGGCATCCGCTTGATGCAGCAGCTCCTCTCCCTCCGTAATATCCCCCGACTCCTCGGCAATGAGCGAGTTGGCATAGGAGAAAAAGAGAACCGGGTGCTGAAGCAAAATATCGCTGGGAATCACGGATAACCATTTTTGCAGATTCGACCATTCCCAATCCACGACGCGGGAAGTCATCTCGCGCAGCAGCAACACGGCCTGCTCATAATATTGACCTTGCAAGTAATACTCAACGGCTTCCTCCGCAAGGCGTTGTTCACTGCACCAATCACCGGCTGCCTTGTATAGCAATTCCTTATGAATATCCTTCTCCTGTTCCAGTCGTCTCTGCAAAAATTCCGAGAATAAATGATGAAATCGGAACCACTCTCCCTTATCATCCAGCGCCACTACGAATAGGTGGGAACGCTCTATCGATTCGACTAGCTCCCGGCTATCCTCAAACCCAGACACAGCCATACACAGGGATACATTCCACCGCTTCAGGATCGAGTTGGTTAGCAGAAACTGCTTCATCCGATCGTTCTGAACCGAGAACACCTCTTCGAACAAATATTGCTTCACCTCACGGCTGTCCCCTGCAAAATGGCGGATAAACGGTTCTTTATTCTCCTGCCGCCGCATGGCAATAGATGCAAGTTTGAGGCCGGTAATCCAGCCCTCTGTTTTTCTGACGAGTGCGGAGGACAGCTCTTCGTTCAGCAATAGCTCGGTGCTCTGGAAGAACTGCGCACCCTCCTTCTCTGTAAACCGCATGTCCTCGGTATGGAGTCTGCTGGCGAGCTGTCTTGCTTCCATACGGGCTACAGAGAAACCAGGTTCTGTACGACTGATCATGCAAACATGGATGCCCCTTGGCAAATGGTCGACAAAATACGAAAATGAAGCTGATAGTATTTCGTTCTGAATCACATGGAAATCGTCCAGCACGAGGATTAGCTCCTCGTTCAGCCTGCCTAGCGTATTCAAGCACACGATGAGCCCCTGCTCATAACCTTCCGTATGCAGCAGCGGCAGCACAGGTTTGACCTCTTCCCAGTAAGCGGGAAACACTTCTGCTATCGCAGCCGATATGTACCTCCAAAAGCGGGAGCCTTGATTATCTCCGGAATCCAGCGACACCCAGGCGGCCTGTTTCCCATGCTGCAGCAGCCACTCGCTGACAAGCGTCGTTTTCCCGAATCCCGCCGGAGCGCAGATCAGTGTCACATTGCCCGACATGGCATCCATCAGCCGTTCACTTAGACGCGGCCGGGGAATCAAGGTGGATACCGTTCTTGGAACGGTTAATTTCGAGTGCAGCAGCGGCTCTTGTGCACCGAGTTCAGTCCCATTTATCATCATACGCCTCCGTATCACCTCGAATTTGACGTTGGGACTTAACCTGATGGCATGGCCCAGACGTGTTAATCCATCATTTCTGTACTATTCTACCATTCCATAATCTGAGCTATAAAGCTTCAATTTCGTCAACCGGTCAATCAAGTAGACAAAGTTCATCTGTCCAAGAAAAAAACCGCTCACTATCAGAGCGGCTCCAGTATACTTGTTATTTCCCCTGATCGGTTTGGACGGGAATCATAATGATAAATTCAGGGTTATCCGCATACGGATCCTGACTCATCGGATATTTTTCGAAGTGGGTTAAATGATCCGGATTATATTCCGTATAGCCTTGCTCGTGAATCCAGCTGTAAATATTATTATAGGATTGCTCTATGCTGTGCTGCCTGCTGTGCTCACAGGCTGCATAGGTAAGTGCAGGTACGGACAATGAAACCATTCCTGCCGGAATTTCCTCGATCCGTTCCACTTCGACGACCCCATAATGGATAAATCCTTCTCCATCAGGAAACGCATGATACGACAGCCCCAACAGCGTATCGGTATGTATCGCATAAGGGATCTCCGGCAGCCTCTCTTGCAGCATCCGATGAATCGCGCGAATCCCCCCGGCACCGGCCTCGGCAAACGTCCCTGCCCACTTCAGTCCAACTGCTTGGAAGGCTTCCTTGCTCATGATTTTTGCTTCGTTTCGTTGATTGATTGTCATGGGGATATGCTCCTTTTTCATATTTTTTAAATTCATTATATACTTGAACTATGTCAAAAACTGTCACAGTATAAAAAATAATCAAAGGAGCAGGGTCATGCCAAAAACCGAACGAATCCTTAAGGTCATGCAGCGGGTATATGAACGGCAAAACTTCACGGTAGGCGAGTTAGCTGAGGAATTCTCGGTTTCGTATCGGACAATGCTCCGCTACCTTCATGAGCTGTCCCATCTGGGTGTTCCCCTGTATGCCCATGAGGGAAAGAACGGTGGTTATTCGATCCTGAACACACGCCAGCAGCGAGCGCGCACGGAGCAAACGGGGGAGTCCATTCAGCGGATTATCAAGCCGCAGACCCTGATAGTTGGCCTGGAAATGAAAATCCCTTTCACGGCTTATTACATGTCGCATGCCCTCAAACCCAAGCTGTGGCAAGAGCTTGAGCAGCGTATGGCTGAAATTCCATATTTGCGGAGAACATCAAAACCCCAATATGTCGCCGCTGTATTAAACCGGCAGCAGATCTATCATTATGTGGCCGGGATGGAGGTAACAACGATCCGTGATATGCCAGAACGGATGGTGAGTCTAACCCTGCCAACGCAGGAGTATGCAATGTATACGCATGAAGGGCATTCCAACAGGGAGGATACTGATCAATCCTATGCTTATGTTCTCCAGCAGCTGAAACAACGCGGTCTTACGCCGAACCCGACACGCTACTGCCTGGAGCTGAGAGCCTCCGTTCATGCTTCTTTGGCTCAAATTTACGTTCCTCTAACCGTATAAAATAGGCTTACAGCCAGAATCAGTACTTCATTCAATGCTTGCCCACTTACACTGCGTTCAAGCGAACTAATCGACAGTGTATACGAGCAGCGGACTCCACAGGCCTTATTTTTGATATATCCGGCTATTTAGGAAGTTAACGGACTCAGGAGACGCTAAGTACAGGAATCCTTGCAAAAAACGGATGTTTTTAAGCAGATAACGTCTCCTGAGTCCGCTTCTTGCTCCAAAACACGGTTTCATGCACAAATAGTGGCTATACGGTCCGCCGACTCCCGATCGATACAGAGGAGAAGCGAAACGTCAAAGCTCCTTCCGAAGTTAAAAAACAAGCCCCGGCTCACGTTGGCCGGGGCTCCATTATTAAATGGCTTTCGGATTGTCTACCACAGGGTTTACATCCGCATCATAATCCACGCCGTCGGTTTCAAAGCCGAACAGCTGGAAGAACTCGCGGCGATACCCTGCAAGGTCGGTCAATTCTTCGATGTTCTCGCTTGTAACCTTGCTCCATAATTCCGCAACTTCAGACTGCACATCCTCGCGAAGCTCCCAATCGTCAATCCGGATACGGCCCTTCTCATCCACGGGCGTTTCTTGTCCGTTATAGAGACGATCCGCGAAGAGACGGTAAATCTGCTCAATGCAGCCCTCGTGGAGTCCTTTTTCCTTCATAACTTTGTACAGCGCCGATACGTACAGCGGAACAACCGGGATCGCCGAGCTGGACTGGGTAACCAACGCTTTGCTGACCGTCACGTAAGCACGTCCGCCTCCATCTGCAAGCCTTTCGTTCAGCTTCAGCGCAGTTGCCTCCAGATGATCCTTGGCTTGTCCGATGGATCCATCCCGATAAATGGCCTTGGTGATCTCGGAACCGATGTAGGAGAACGCAATCGTTGTGACTTTTTCAGCCAGTACGCCGCCTTCAGCCAGCTCATTCATCCACAGCTCCCAATCATCGCCGCCCATCACCTCAACGGTGTTCTTCACTTCCTCTTCCGTAGCGGGCTCGATCGTAACCTCCGTTACTTCACCGGTATGGAAATTCACCGTTTTGTTGGTGTAGGCAGGTCCGATCGGCTTCAATACGGAATTGACCGTTTCGCCGGTTTCAGGCAGGGTGCGGCGCGCCGAGGCAACACTGTACACCACAAGGTCAACTTGGCCCAGTTCCTTGCGGATAAGCTCAACCGTCTTGGCTTTTGTCTCTTGTGTATAAGCATCCCCTGTCACGCTGAACGATTTCAAGCCTGCCGCGTCTGCCGCCTTCTCAAATGCAGCTGAATTATACCAGCCCGCGGAAGCCGTCCGCTTCTCGGTGGCCTGGCTGGGACGGTAAACTCCCACGGTATTCGCCCGGGAGCCAAATGCCGCAGCAATTCTTGCCGACAAACCATACCCTGTCGAGGCGCCGATGACCAGCACATTACGCGGACCTTCGAATCCAGGCTGCTTCAATACATAATCGATCTGCTCCTGTACTTGTGCTTCGCATCCTACAGGATGGGATGTGGTACAAATAAATCCTCGGGTTCTAGGTTTAATAATCATATTTATATACCTCTCTTCCAGTATTCGTCGTCTGACACCATATGTATGGTCTTTTGAATTCCTTTCTATTTTAACTGTTTTTTGTGGAGAGAGGAAATCTTTTGACTGAAGAACCAATAAAACCTCCCTTCTAAATAACGGAGGGCATCGCCTTCCATCCAATTAAAAGAGAGGTTCTTCTTGTCATCTATTCGGATTCGATTCTATAGCCGCCGCATTATTTAAATGAAGCATAGCCTTGGTCAGCCATGACCACACTGCCTGTAATGGCGGCTGCTTCGTCTAGGGATACCAGGTAAACCGTATCTGCGACAACTTCAGGCTGGGTTAATTCCCCGCCCATGACTTTGGCTCTCATGGAATCCAGCATCCCAGAATCTTTATAGCCTTGGATAATCGGTGTATCAACTGCTCCAGGAGCAACGGCAACGACGCGAATGCCGTATGGTGCAAGTTCAAGCGCGGCAGATTTACTCATCATGATGACCGCACCTTTTGTGGCATGATAGGCAAACGTACCCGGCGAAGCCAGGAATCCGAATACGGATGCCGTATTGATGATAACCCCTTTAATGCCAAGCTCCTTCATTTTTCTGCCTGCTGCGATAATGCCGTAAGCTACTCCGTGTTGATTCACGTTAATGGTACGGTGATAGAGATCCATGTTCTGCTCAAGGACCGGTCCAGCTCCGCCAATGCCTGCATTGTTGTGCATGACATCAATACGGCCATATAACTCAACCGCTCTATCAACAAGCGCTTCAACGCTTTCCGGTTTGGAAACATCAACCTGTACAAAAGACGCTTCGCCGCCTTCTTGTTGGATCATATCCACCGTCTCTTGTCCGGCAGCCTCGTTAAAATCGGCAACAACAACACGGTCGCCCTTTCTAGCAAATTTAAGAGAAACCTGACGGCCGATGCCGCTCGCTCCACCGGTAATTACCGCTACGCGTTGTTCTGACATTATCAATGACCTCCTAGGGTAAAATAGCGTTATTATTTGAACATTGTGTGTCCATGTCCTTGTGTTCATTGTAACGCTGCGTTATATTTAAGTAAATTTAAACATAATTAATATTACTTAAATTTAAATTAAGGATGCGATCACATGAATCTGGAGCAATTGGAATATATCGTGGAAACCGCCAAGACAGGATCATTAACGAAGGCGGCCCAAAACTGCAACGTTACCCTGTCAGCCGTCAGTCAAGCGGTGTCCAGTCTGGAATCCGAGTTCGGATTCTCCTTGTTCACCCGCTCACGGCTTGGCGCCGTACCTACAGCCGAGGGCCAGCGAATCCTCCAGAAAGCCTATGCCATTTTGGAACAATTTCAGGATCTGAAATCAGAAGCGGAAGGATATTCCAACCTGCTGAGCGGATCTCTTCGGATTGCCACCGTACCCGTACCGTTAACACTATCCATTGATGCGATTATTCAGTTCAAAAAAGACTTTCCCCAGATCCAACTCGAAATCACGGAGAAAGCGACACTTGATATTATTGAGGATATCAAACACAACCAGGCCGATATCGGCTTGATTTTTGTCGATGACGCTATCATCCATCAGCACCGCGGACTGCATTTCGGCAAGCTGCTGTTAAGTAAATTCGTCGTGGGGGTCAGCCGTCAATCCCCGCTTGCAATGAGGCAGTCCATTACGCCTGAGGAGCTGTGCAAATATCCGCTCGTCCTCTATAAGGATGATCAGCTCTTGAAGCTTATGGATCAGTTCCAGGAACAATACGGGCAAATGGATCTGCTCTTCTCAACCAACCAGACGAGGGTCATACAGAAGGTCGTCGAAGAGAATGTAGCGGTTACGGTGGGGGTTGATTTGTCCTTCTCCAGCTTCACTCCCATACCTTCGGGAAACATCGTCACGCTGGAGCTGGAGATGCCCCCCGGCCATGCTGCTTCTTCATTCGGATGGGTACAGCCCGGAACCCACCATCTGTCAAAGCCAGCCTCGATCTTTCTGGACAAGCTGAAGCATCAGATAGGATGAACGCAGCCTTTGCTCCCAAATATAAAAGCCAACCGACAAGTAGGGTCGTGACCGTTATCCAGTCCCCTGCTTCCGGTTGGCTTTTTCAGAAAAATCTGTATTAACGTAATGACTCGCTAAGTGTCAAACTCACCGGACAATGGTCACTTCCCATCACATGGCAGTCAATCTCGGCATCCTTGAGCTTTTCGGACAAACGGGCAGACACCAGAAAATAGTCGATGCGCCAGCCGATATTCCGCTCTCTGACCTTCGCCATATATGACCACCAGCTGTATACATCTGTCCGGTCCGGATAGAAGAATCGAAAGGAATCGATGAAGCCCGCTGCCAACAGATCGGTCATTTTGCCGCGTTCTTCCAGCGTGAAGCCGGAGTTGCCGTGATTGGATTTGGCATTTTTCAGGTCGATCTCCTGATGGGCCACATTCAAATCTCCGCATACGATGACGGGTTTGCGTTCATCAAGCTGAAGCAGATAATGGCGGAACCGCTCTTCCCATTCCAATCGATAAGGAAGCCTGCTCAGGTCCCGCTTGGCATTCGGTGTATACACGTTCACCAGATAGAAGCCCTCAAACTCCAGCGTGATCACTCTCCCCTCCGGTTCGCTGTCCTCCTCCAAGCCATATCGTACAGACAAAGGGGCAATTCTCGTAAATACCGCTGTTCCCGAGTAGCCTTTCTTCTCGGCATAGTTCCAATACTGCTGATATTCAGGCCCCAGATCCAGTTCAATCTGTCCGGCTTGCAGCTTCGTTTCTTGCACGCAAAATATATCGGCACCCGCCTGTTGAAAATAATCGTTAAAACCCTTTGTTACGCAGGCGCGCAGGCCGTTGACATTCCAAGACACTAACTTCATATCGAAACCTCCATGATATCCATATCGTGCGGTAAGCAGAATCTATGAATCTTCTAAATTCTATTATGGTATCATGCGCCGGCCGGAACGAACAAGGGAACTTCACTGTTTCATCATAACTTCATACATAGAATCGAGAGTTTGCATGCATAATCGGGAGCACAATCAGGAACAACATAAGGGTACATGAAGTGCGGCACGGAGCACGCACACAATAACAGATGAAGATCCTATCTTATGGAGGTGCACAGCATGACTGGCAGAAACAACAAACCCAAAAACGACGGCCCTTCCAGCAGTCCGGATCGTCTGGACCAATACGGCGACAAACTTGCTTCCGAGAATGAAGAAGAGTTTACCTCGGCTGCCGAGGAGAACTGCCGGGATCAGGATTAGCTGAATGTTCAAGGTTACACACAAAACAGCCGCCTCCCGATAAACATCGGAAGACGGCTGCACATGCAATCATTTAAAACTTACTTCACCAAACTCTCCAGTACATCATCAATGATCTGGGTATTGGCAATTGTGCCGGTATACAACCAGCTTGTTTCTTTCCCATACTCATAAATGTTTCCGTTCTTAACAGCAGGAATATTCGCCCAGAGCGGATCTTGGAGCACTTCGGCACCTTCTCCGTCACTGTTAATGAAGAACAAATGGTCGGCATCAAGCTCAGCCAGCTTCTCCAGGGAAATGGAGGACCAGTTGCCAGTTGCCGATGCGGAAATTTCCTTCACCACATTCGGTACCGCGAGACCCAGGTCACCATACATGACAGCACCGCTGGACAACGTTTCGCTAACGACAAACAGTTTACCGCCGACAAGCCAAATGGCAGCCGCCGATTCACCGCCGATGCCCTGCTGGATTTGCTCCTTGGCATCCTTCGCCTTCTGCTCGTACTTGTCGAGTGCCGCCTGAGCTTCCTCTTTCATATCGAAGATTTCGCCAACCTGCATAAGCTCTTCGCGCCAATCGTTATTGACTTCAGTACCAACTACATAAGTAGGAGCGATCTTGTCATATTGACTGTACTTATTGCCTTCGACCATGGAAGCGGAATCCATAATCAATAGATCCGGCTGGAAACTGGCTACCGCTTCAAAGGGAAGATCATGTTCAATAGTCGGCACATCTTTCAGATACTCCTGAAGGTAGTCCTGAACGCTTCCGCCATTGACCGACCACTGGGCAGCTGGTGTGATGCCGAGTGCCACCAAGTTATCCTCCAGGTAGGAAGCTATGACTCGCTTCGGCTCAGCCGGAATCTTAACCTCATGTCCCATGGCATCTGTCAGCGTACGTTCTGTTGTGGCTTCGGCATCAGGCTTGGCCTCAGTGCCGCTGTTCTGCTCGCTTGGCGTCTGTGCTTCAAACTGGCCATTCTCAGCCGAGTCCTTGTTATTTCCACAGGCTGCCAGAAGTGTCAAGGCAACCAATAAACTTGCGATAATCCATATTTTTTTCTTGAAATGATTCATGATTTTCATTTCCCCCAATGTCTATTTTTTGATACAATTCACTAGCATTCTATTTGGCAAGTGATATAATAGCCATAACCATGATAATGAAATTCATTCTCATTTACAATACGTTATTTTTATTTTTTTATCAACATAAAGGTTTAGGTGACTATGCAAGCAAATCATTCCATAACAAAAACAAAAACATACCACCCTAAAACAGCCGTGGCTGTGATTGTGTCGGGGTTATGCCTTCTTGTCCTCGCCATGGCATTCTCCATCATCTATGGAGCAGCGAACATCAAACTCTCGACGATATGGGAAGCTTTTGTCCACTTCGATTCCAGTTCTACCGCTCACCAGATTATCCAGAGACTGCGTATGCCAAGAGCTGTGGCGGCAGCGTTAATCGGCGGTTCCCTGGCCGTGTCCGGAGCCGTTATGCAGGGCATGACAAGGAACGCGCTGGCCTCCCCTTCTATTATGGGAGTCACGGCCGGAGCTACCTTCGTGATGTCAATCGGCCTTGCTTTTATGGAGTCGGCTTCCAACACCACACTGATGCTGCTGTCTTTTGCAGGCGCTGGCCTCGGTGCCGGACTGGTGCTCCTGATCGGTTCGTTATCAAAGCGGGGACTAACACCTGTCAAGCTGGCACTGGCCGGTTCCGCCGTTACCGCACTCCTGAGCTCGATATCCTCGGCCATTGCCATTCACTTTAACGTTGCCAAGGACATCAGCTTCTGGTACGCCGGAGGCGTATCCGGTGTGCAATGGGTGAATGTGCAGCTTCTGATTCCTGTATCCATCGTCGGATTATTGCTTGCGCTGGGGCTAAGCAGGTCAATTACCGTCATGAGTTTGGGTGAAGAGGTGGCCACCGGACTTGGTCAAAAAACGGGCATTGTTAAATTTCTGGGCACACTACTTGTCCTGCTGCTAACAGGGGCGGCGGTGGCGGTAGGCGGAACGATAGGCTTTGTAGGCCTCGTCATCCCGCATATCGTTCGGTTCATTGTAGGCCCTGACTATCGTCTGATCATTCCCTGCTCTGCTGTCATGGGGGCGCTTCTTCTGGTGTTCGCCGATGTGGCAGCTCGCATGATCAATCCTCCGTTTGAGACGCCTGTCGGCGCGATTACGGCGATTATCGGCGTTCCCTTCTTCCTCTATCTCGCACGCCGGGAAGGGAGGGGGCTGTAATGACGAATAAGACAAGAAAAGTCATGTCGGTCTCCATGATCCTGCTGCTGGCGATTATCACCGTGTTTTTAATCAGCTTGAATATGGGCACCCTCAAAATCCCGCTCGCAGAGGTCATCAAAGCTTTCAACGGGACCGGATCGGAGCAGAACTATACCGTGCTCGTGCACTTTCGCTTGCCCCGTATGGTCATCGCCATCCTGATTGGTGCCGGAATCGCCGTGTCAGGCGCCATCCTGCAGAGCGTTTCACGAAACGCGCTGGCGGACCCGGGCATACTCGGCATTAACTCCGGGGCCGGACTGGCCGTCGTACTGTACATTTTTTATTTTCAAGGGAGCTCATTCAGTTCAGGTGTACTGTCCGTCTACATAATGCCTTTTGCCGCGTTACTCGGCGCCTTTCTTGCCACATTCCTGATTTATACGCTTGCCTGGAAGCAGGGGGTAACGCCGATTCGGCTTGTCCTGGTAGGGATCGGTATCAATGCCGCATTTGCAGCACTTATTATTGTATTCCAGCTCATGATGGACCCTAACAATTTTATGCAGGCTACCATCTGGCTGTCGGGAAGCATCTGGGGAGCGAGCTGGGAATATGTCTATGCCATCCTGCCGTGGATTCTTCTGCTGATTCCTTTGGCGCTGTATAAATCGCAAAATTTAAATGTGCTAAATTTGGGGGACCATACGGCAACGGGACTTGGCGTCAAGGTTGAACGCGAGCGAAGAACGCTGCTGTTCATCTCCGTTGCTTTGGCTGGCGCTTGCGTCGCTGTTGGCGGAGGGATTGCGTTCCTGGGACTTGTCGCTCCGCATCTGGCGCGTAAATGGGTTGGTCCCCGTCATCAGGGAATGCTGCCTGTCTCTGCACTTATCGGCGCCCTTGTTCTGCTTGTGGCTGATATGATCGGCAAAAACCTGATGGCCCCCTCCGAAATTCCTGTGGGGCTGGTCGTTTCGTGTCTAGGAGCGCCTTATTTTATTTATTTGTTGATCAAGGATTAACGAAGTTGAAATATAAAAAGACGGCGATCGCTCCCGAGTGGACACGGGGGAGATCGCCGTTGTTTATTTAAAATACGGGCTCACTTGTTTATTACATTGCCTGTTTGCCCCCGCCCCACCAAGCACGAGTTCAGGTATAACAACAACCGCTAGGCATGGCTCTGATTCAGCTCAGAGGCAACCTTTTTATTCCCGAGACTGCTTGCATACGGAATAAACACGATAAGCGCCAAGAACAGCATGATTCCTACGATTGTGGTTACGAACCTAACATGAATATGGATAGGTGACGGGTCTATCAATCTAAAAGCATATAACAGGATTATCCCAAGCATAATCCCCACCGCCATTCCAATACAGAGATACAACAGCACCTGTGTTAGTATGATCCGAACAAGCCCTTTTTTGTCCACAGAAATGGCCCGTAACACGGCGAATTCTTTGCGCTTGCTGTGGATGTTGTTCATCAGGGAATTAAATACCCCAATGGTAACGCTCAGCATAATCACAATGATCGCGCTCAGGAAAAAGGACCACACCCGCGTGTACATGCTGCTTGAATTCTCCAGAGCTTGTGAATAACTGCTGATGTCCACTGTAGGAAACTTCCCCACGATTCCTTCCAGCTGCTTCAATGCAGCATTCTCATTTATGGGCGTTACATAAGCCGTATCAAAAACCGTAAATTTCGTATGAACATCCGCATTCGACCAATCGATGTACATATCCGCGTGATGAAATGGCTCCACGATAGCTGCTACTGTCAATGTTCCGGCATGCTTGAAGTTCTTTGGATCCTCGTCTTGATAAACCGATAAAGCAATCGAGTCGCCGATGCCTATCGCATGTGCCTTGGCGTATTGCTTGGACACGATAACTCCGTTCGCCACATTCACTATATCCGGCAGCAGCCGCTGCGCTGCCAATGCATCCAGGTCAGCCAGCGCATAGTCGATAACCTTGTCGTCCTGCCCCTGCTTGGCGGGGCTTAATCGGCTGACCGTGCTTACTGCTTCTATCCCTTCAAATTGCATGATTTGCTGCTTTAATTGCTCCGGGTCAATGGTAGACGAGCCCTCCAGCCGATCTACAATCTTGATATCCGTAGCGTACTGCTTCTTGACATAATTCCGTTCATTATATTGTATCGTATTCAGCAGGGACGAGCCGATGACAGCAATCATCATGGCAATGCTTATCGTCAGGATAAGGAAGGTATTTCTCTTGACCTGCGGCACGATATTTTTGACAGCAACATAGGAGATTCGGCCCGCAAACAGCTTTAGTACAGGCAGGATTTTAGTTAAAACAACGGAAAGGTACACGGGAACCATCGTAAACACGGACCATATAAACAATAGAAAGCCCAGAAGATAACCTAACTCCGCGTTAGCAGACGGCGTACCTGAAAAGGCAACCCCGAAAAGGATGCAAAACAGACTGGCTGCCATCAGCACTTTCCCTAAAGTTCCCCGTCCTTTTTGCCCTTTAAAATTATGATTCTGGTTCATCTCCAGCATTTTCAGCGGAAGAATCTTGGTACTTCGATAAGCAGGGATCAACATAAATAACTCAAGGATGATAAAGCTTGCCACCGCAACCATAGCTGCAACTCCAACATCAAAACGGGGTTCCGATATCGGAACCGCAAACAGTCCGGATATCCATGGAATGATGTAGGAATAGCTTAGCAGCGATACCAGCAGTCCGCACACAACACCGAGTCCATTCGTAACCGAGCACTGAATGAAGACCATTTTAAACAGCTGCTCCGTTTGAGCGCCCATGGACCTTAGAACGGCGAATTGAAACCGGTATTTATGCAGCATACCCTCAAAATTAGAAATGATCAGCAGGGCGATGACCATCACAATTAGAACCGAAATGACCAAGATGTAATTGCTCAAGAGGGACAAGCCTGCTTTTAACGCCGAACTTTGCTCAGCAATCTCTACCGTGAACCCGGGATCCAGCTCTTGTAAGTACTCACTCAGAATCAGAAGATCGGTATGGTCCGCTGCCTGCACCATCATATAACTTGACAACATTTCATGCCGGGCTCTGGCAGCTTCAATCTGCTTGACTTCCTCCCGGTTCATAAGCAGAATATTCGAAACAGATTCCGCACCACCAACAGGATCACCAATGATCTCCTTAACGGTGTAGACCTTTCCTTCCACTGTCATTTGACTGCCCGCCTGCAGCTGCAGTTCATCCGCCAGCGACTGATTCAGAATCAGCTCCTCCTGTCCCGGGTAGGCCGTGAAATGATATCGGCTCTTCGACAATGCATCGTTCTCAACGCCAGCAGTGGATATAGGCAGCGCCTGTCCCTTAACGCGCATATGTGACAGAATGACCGGAGACACCCGCTGTACCCCACCGGTCGATTGCATCAAATCTGCCATATACTGATCTAATGTCTCATTGTCCAGCTCGGTCGCGTACCCCACCAGCATATCCATGTCGCCGTACTGCTGCTTCATTTCATGGTCTATCGAACGATTGGCATTCGCCATGAAGGAAGACACCGTGATCATCAAAAACACGGCTAAACATATGCTGATCACGGAGAAGGACAAAATCGTCTTATTACGGGCAAGTATACGAAGGGCTATGCCTCGTAATGAATGGATCATGCGGATCGCTCCATCATGTTCTTGAATATAGACAATATCGGATCGATATCCCTCTTCCCTCTGCTCACGTACTGATCCACAATTTGCCCATCATGGAAAAACAACACCCGGTCCGCGTAAACGGCCACGTTCGGATCATGAGTTACCATAATCATGCTTTGTTTCAAGCTGCTTCTCATCTCTACCAAGGCTTCCAGGATTTCCTTCGACGTATTATAATCCAGATTGCCAGTCGGCTCGTCTGCCAGCAGCAGCGGCGGTTTCGTAATCAACGCACGGCCGATAGCTACACGCTGCTGCTGTCCCCCCGACAGCTGTGTAGGACGTTTCTTCCTCCAGTTTGCCAGCCCAAGCAGCTGGAGCATATTCTGGACTTTTTGCTGTATATCCGCCTCTGAATCACCTTGTAAAATTAAAGGAATCGCTATATTCTCTTCTACGCTTAAATCATTCAATAGATGAAAGGATTGAAACACAAAACCGATATTTTCACGCCGGTAGTGGGTTGCATGAGGCTCCACAAAGATGTTGTCCATGACCTTACCTTTTAACTCAATTGTCCCCGAGGTTGGCTTATCAAGGGAGCTGATAATGTTAAGCAGGGTGCTTTTTCCAGAGCCGCTAGTCCCCATGACAGCAACCAGTTCACCCTCCTCAAGCGCAAAAGACACATCCTTTAATGCATCAACCTTAAACCCGTCTCCATCATAGGTTTTGTGGATATTGCGAACAGATAACAAACTCTTCTGATTCATCCGATCCCTCCACTAGATTTATTTGTCTGGTTCCTCCTAAAACACTCTATGAGTATATCAGATTTGGTTATATATGTAATCTAATGGAATCTGTGGAACACGGGAAGTTGACCTGTCGATCCTATTCACCAAAAACAAAAAAGAGACCGCGTTACGCGGTCTCTAACAGTCCTTGCTGCTGCACAGCACAGCTACATCATTAGTGAGCACTTACCAGGATTTTCACCTGGTTCTTCTCTTTGAGCAGGGCCTCAAAGCCCTGGTCAATCACCTCGTCCAGTTTGATCCGCTGGGTTACCAGCTTATCCGCAGGGAAGAATCCTTTTTCCATCAAGCTAATGACAGCCGGGAATACGTCGCGATAACCGATGATTCCGGTAATATTCCGCTCCTTCATCACGACATCATTCGGCACGATGGGCGCGGAGGTTTCGAATATGCTGACAATCATAATCTGTCCGCCGATCTTCGTGGAGTTGATCGCTTGGCTCAGAACAGGAGGGACACCCGTAACCTCGAATGCCACATCGACTCCACCACCGGTGCGGCGATGAAGCTCATCCACCACAGCGTGGGCTTTCGGATCCAACACAATGGCACCCAACTCCTCGGCTTTCTGTTTCCGCTCCGGGGACAGCTCCACCGCGTAGATTTCAGAAGCGCCTGCTGCCTTCAATGCTTCGATCACAAGCAGACCGATAGGCCCGGCTCCGAAGACCACAGCTCGATCCCCGGCTTTCAGCTGACTTTGGCGCACGGCATACAGCGCGACCGCCGCAGGTTCTACCAAGGCTCCCTGTTCATAAGAGACACCGTCTGGAATTTTATGAACCATATGCTCATCGGCTGCCACATATTCGGAGAATCCGCCGCCACCGCCGGCAAGCCCAAGAAAGCCCATTTCTTCGCATAGATTATATTTCCCTTGTCGGCAAGCGTCGCATGTTCCGCATGAAAATACAGGCTCAACGACCACTCGGTCACCAGCCTTGAATTTCGTAACGCCTTCGCCAACCTCTACCACCTGGCCGGAAAATTCATGGCCCATAACGACGGGAGCCTGTTCTCCTGTAAGCGTATGAGGTGTATTCTCAGGTATAAATATAGGCCCGGCCACGTATTCATGGAGATCACTGCCACAAATGCCGCACCATTCAACCTTGATTTTCACTTTTCCATTCGTTGCTTGAGGCTCCGCTATCGTCTCCAAACGCAGATCCTTCACGCCATGCCAGCGCAATGCTTGCATTGTCTTCATCTCCTTATGAGTTCGAAAAAATAAGAATGAAATAGGAAACGTTTCCGAAATCAAATATGTCACAGTTTTGACATTCTGTCAAACCCCGCAGCCCCAAATGTATGAAAAGTCATGGACAACTTACGATTGTGCTTACTCTTTATTTTACAAGGCGATAAAGCTAACTGTTCCGATGAAACAATCTCGGTATTCTTCGTCTTACATGAGTACCATGATTTAAGTACATTCTTAATGTTATAATATAGATATGGCTCGATTTATTCTCCAAATTACATTCAGAACAGGAAACGTTTCCGATATAGAGAGGACTTTTTCGAATATGGTGAACCCCAAAAAAGTGACAATTGAAGATGTCGCTAAAAAAGCGGGCGTCGGTATTGCCACTGTGTCCAGAGCGATCAACAACAGCAAGGGAATCAGTCCCGCAACAAAAGCACGGATCCTGCAAGTGATCGAGGAAATCGGATTTAGTCCGGATACATCAGCTCAAAGCCTGAAGGTTCGCCAGACGAATCAAATTGCCTTGGCCGTGCCGGACATCCGGAATGCCATTATCCCAGAAATCGCCTGGTCGGTCGAACAGACCGCCAAGCAGCATGGATATCGTGTCGTTCAGATCAATACAGCTGGCAACGCCCGCAACGAGCTTGAAATTGTGAGGGATATCAAGAAGCTGCACGTGGATGGTCTGATTATTATGCCGCTGGCCTATCCCAAAACACTGGGCGAGCAAATCAATAAATCCAGCCTGCCCGTCTCCATCATTAATTACGGGAAGCAGTTAGGCGAGGAGTATAAGGCCGATATTGTCGGACTTGCCCGCCAGGAGGGCAGACTTGTCATGGAGCATCTGCTGAAAATCGGACGAACCCGAATCGCCTATGCCGGAGCCCCCAAAGATAAAATCGAAGAGCGGTATTGGGCATATGAGCAGTCGCTGAAGCAGGTCGATCCGTCCCTCGTTTATTTCGGGGAGGATTTCTCATTTGAAACGGGGGTTCGTGCAGCAGACTATTTTTATGGACTGAAGCATATGCCGGACGCCATCTATGCGGTTAACGACATGGTCGCCATCGGCATTGTCAATCGCTTTAAGGAGCTGCATATACGGATTCCCGAAGATGTGGCGGTCGTAGGCATCGATAACAATGCTTGGACAACCGTTACCAATCCGCAGATCAGTTCGGTTTCCATCATGGGGGACGAAGTTGCGCGTCTGGCTACGGAACTGCTCCTCAAGCGCCTTCGCGAGCAAAAGTCCGGCCAATACGAGCGTGTGCAATTCGAACCGCGGCTCATCGTGAGGGAATCCAGCATTTCCGTCATTCGAAACGCGACAACCGACTAGGGTTGCCGGACAATAAACAAAGCCTGGATGCGAAGTTCCAGGCTCTTTTCTTGCGAATATTTACTTCGGAGTCACATTAAGAATCCACAATTTACTGCGCACTCGCCTTCTATACCTTGAAAAACTGCGGCAAATACAAACGGTTCCGCTCCAGCATTTCATTCAGCATCCATTCCGCTTCACTAACGGAATCGATAAGGGGATGACTGCTTAGCGCAAGCAGCGCCTTCTCCCTGCTTCCCGTCACTGCCGCTTCAATGGCCAGGCTTTCGTAGGTCTTCACCGCTTGAATCAGGCCGACGGCAGCAGCGGGCACTCGCTTAATCGGGACCGGAACGGCACCGCTCTTCGTGACAACACAGTTCACTTCAATGCTGGCATCCGCAGGCAAAAATTCCAGCGTATCGCCGTTCATAACGTTCAGCGTCTGAATTTCGCCGCTGTCCGTATGAATAGCCTTCATCAGATTGACAGCGGCCTCAGAGTAGTAAGCACCGCCGCGCTGCTCCAGCTGCTTCGGCTTCTCCGCAAGCTCCGGACGCTTGTAAATCTCGAACAGCTCATCCTCAAGACGCTTGACCGTCTCGGCTCTTGTCTCACCTCTGGCCGCGGCAGCCTGCTGCTCCCCGAGCATCTCACGGTGGAGATAATAATATTTCAGATAATAGGACGGAATCGCGCCGATTGCCCGAATGAGTGTATCATTCCAGGCAAGCTGCGGTACATTGCTCGCTGAATAGCTTCCTCCTGCCTCCAACAGCTCCTCCAGCTTCGACTCTCCATCAATCTCGATCCGGCTGATCCAGTGCAGATGATTTAATCCGGCAAACTCACAGTAGATGCGTTCGGCAGGCACCTGATACAGTCCAGACAGCCATTTGTAAGCGGCGATCGGGGAATTGCATAATCCGATGGAGCGGATGCTCGAATGCTTCATGATTGCTTCCGTAACCATGCCGGCCGGATTCGTAAAATTAAGCAGCCAAGCGTCTGGACACAATGCCTCCATGTCCCTGCATATATCCAGGAGCACCGGGATCGTACGCAGAGCCTTCATCATGCCGCCGGCTCCGGTCGTTTCCTGCCCGAGCATTCCGTATTTTAACGGGATTTTCTCATCCCAGCCTCTTGCCTCGAGCAGCCCTACACGCATCTGGGTCGACACGTAATGCGCATCCTTGAGCGCTTCCTTGCGATCCAGGGTTAAGGAAACGTTAATCGGCAGTCCGCTTCGCTCAACCATCCGCTGGGCCAGCCCGCCAACAATGGCGAGTTTATGATGACCCACCGGTATATCCACCAACACGATATCCGTCACCGGAAACGACTCGTAATGCTGAATGAAACCTTCGATCAGCTCAGGTGTATAGGACGAGCCTCCCCCAATAACAGCCACTTTCAATCCAGTGCCCATTCCATATTCCTCCCCTTTACAGCAAGTTCGTGATGCAATCGCTCATACACGGCGGCGTCCGGTACGACGCCGTTCTCATCCATTGCGAGCAGAACGGCACCCGCAACGGGCTCAAGGGTCAATATGCGCAATCGGCTCTTCGGTGCGGCTGCACCCACCTGGGCCTCGATATACGGAACGACATAATCCCCTTCGCCGCGGGTCAGCACACTGCCTGCCAGCACAACGTCGAAGGCATCATGGCCCATGCCCAGCTTGTGAATAACTGCACTTGCGACCTTACCCAGCTCCAGCCCTTGCCTCGCCAGTATCTTTCTGGCGGCTTCATCTGCCGGCGCCGCCTGAAACAACAGCTTTGCCAGCGTGTGCGGCGCCCTTCTGCCCTCGTCCAAAAAGCGGTGGAACATCTCCTCCACGCTTCCGAAGCTAAGTTCATCCAGCGTGAGCGAAGTCAATGAAGTCGGCTTCTCCCGGCCTTCCCATGAACGAACGACCGTTCGAAACACCTCGACGGCCAGATCACCGCCCCCTCCGAAATCGCCGAATGCATAACCGAATCCTCCAATCTGTATCTCCTCTCCCGCCGCATTCACACCATAACCGTTCGTCCCGCTTCCGCATATAAGAACGACCCCGTCCGTCTGTCTCGTGCCGGCTCTCATGGCAATGACGGTATCGCATACGATCTGATGTTTCTTGAAACCCATGCCGCTGATCATGGGCCGCAGGATGCGGAAATCCGCCTCGCGGTCGGCTCCTGCCAGCCCGAATGAGGCACAGGTAATGCTCTCTCTTTCCAGCTCCGCCTGTGCGAGTGCTTCATCCACGGCTTGTCTTATACTTCGCTCCGCGAGGGCTGCGCCAAGCTGATGATTGCCGCAGCCGCTGATGCCCCTCCCTGCAATTCGTCCCGTTTCGTCCGCCACGACAGCCAGGGTCTTGCTCCCTCCGCCGTCGACTCCCAAGTAATAGTTCAAGTATGATCTCTCCTATGCTGCCAGGCTGAAGAAGCCGCCCCGCCAAGCCGCCCGGCCGTCAACCTGGGATCCTTCAAATCAGGCGGCTTCCTGCCATGACGTTTATTTCGATACTGCCATCTTCTCTTTGTTCTCTTGCCATTTCGCTGTTTTGTACTTCAACAGCTTGTCGTAACCCGCCTTCTGTGCATCCGCCTCTGCCTTGTCCAGAAGCGAGAGCACTTCCTGATCGGAGGACGTTGAGCTAATCGCTTTTGCTCTGGCCTGCTCATAGATTTCAAACACACGCTGCGCAATGATGCCTTCCTCCGAATCGCCTGCAGGATCAAGGTTGACGTATTCCGTTGTATTCATCTGCGTCTTCCAGGTAATCTCGGATTGCCAATACGTCTCAAAGTTCCGTTTTTCCGGCGGCAGTGTGGACTCGAATTTCATCTTGGAGTTGTCCACGTACACCGTGTTGCCGCTCCATTGGAAGTTAACGGTGGCGTTCATCAGCTCATCGCGGCCTTTCGCATCGCTGGTAAATTTATCGGTGAACAGCGGCATATCCTCTTCATCCGTTCCATCCCAGTACAGCCCTTCAGGCCCCCACATGATCGTACGCTGGCCTTCCGGACCTGTGAACCAATCCAGGAACGCGAAGATCGCCTCAGGATCTTTGGCTGCTTTCGTAATGACGCTGACATTCCAGCCAAGCTGCTTGTAATCGCCCGGGTAAATTTTATTGCGATCCAGTTCCGCTTTGTGTACAGGCCATACCATAATGTAACCTGCATCCGGGTCCTGCGCTTTCAGCAGATTATTGCCCTTGGAGCCGAACTCCGTCGGGCTGGATGCCACATAAACCGCTGCTTTTCCGTTCAGAATCTTCTGCTCAACCTGCTCCAGCTTCTGTGTGAAGGCGTCCTGAGTGACCAGCTTCTCACGGTACAGACGGCCCATATACTGCAGCAGCTCCCTATAGACCGGGTCCGTGAACAAGGATACGAGTTGATCCCCTTGCGGTACGGCAATCATGCTGTTGAACGTATAAGGACGATTCTCTGCGAATGCGGAAACCATGATGTCCACACCCGCGGCCGCTTGGCCCACCTCCAGCGGCACAACATCCGGATATTTTGCCTTCACTTGCTTCAGATAAGCATACAGATCATCCGGCGTTTCCAGGCTTGGCGAGCCCAGCTCCTCGTAAATCTTCTTATTGACGAGATAACCGGCGTTGCCGTTGGGCTGCGTTGTATACCAGTTCGGGAACTGATACAGCTTCCC
The DNA here is from genome assembly GCF_003184205.1 of Paenibacillus sp. Cedars. NCBI lineage: Bacteria > Bacillati > Bacillota > Bacilli > Caryophanales > Paenibacillaceae > Paenibacillus > Paenibacillus sp. Cedars. The sequence goes on along the minus strand of NZ_CP020866.1, from coordinate 977,867 downwards.
GTCCGGAGAACGAAGCAATTCGAGGGTGGACTCTCCGGCCCATTTTTTTAAGTTTGGGTATTTATCCAAATAATCATCGAACGGCACCAGCATTCCCTCGGAACGCAACTTCTCGACCTCCGCTCCCGGTTCCATCCAGATGACATCCGGCAATTCCCCGGACACAATCATGGTGCTGAGTTTGTTCTTGGCAACGCCACCGGAGCTGACAGGCACGACGTTGACCTTTTTATTCTCCTGGATCCACTTCGTGGCAAGATCTGCACCCCAATCCGGCATCGTATACCAGTCATAATGGCCGTAGAACGAGAACTCCAGCGGCTTCTCCCCCAGCACAAAGGCATCCCCCGTGCCGGGTGTTTCATTGTTTTGCGAGCTTGGGTTATCACTATCCGGGCTTGCGGTATTGCCACCTGAACCCGAACATCCCATTAGAGCCATGACGATGACAAGTGTGACTGACAAGGCAGACAGAAGCTTCTTTTCCCCTTTTTTCATTCCCAGTGCTCCCTTCACGATTCATCTATGGTCAAAGCTGTCGCTTTAAACCCTCCTGTTGGCTGGCTTGAACTACTCCTTCAAAGAACCGATCAATACGCCCTTAACAAAATACTTCTGAACGAACGGGTATACGCACAGGATCGGAACGGTTGCCACCATCATGGTAGCCATGGACAACGACTTGGTGGTCACGGCCTTCATTGCGCTCATTCGGCCTTGCGCAGCAGCGTCCATATTCTGCATCTGCTCCATCATGATATTGGCATTGAGTATCTGCTGAAGCTTCGTCTGGATTGGCAGCAGATCCGCATTGGATATATAAATGCTGGGAGCGAACCAGTCATTCCAGTGGTATACAGCCGTGAACAGCGACAGCGTTGCAATGACCGGACCTGAGAGCGGCAGCACAATTCGGAAGAATACCCCCCAGTTCGATGAACCGTCGATATGAGCCGACTCCTCGAGTCCGGGCGGGATGCCCTTAAAGAACGTCCGGAAGATGATCATATTCCATACGCTGATGATGCCGGGTATGACCATAACCCAGAACGAGTTCATCAGACCCAGCTCCCGAATGAGCAGGTAGTTCGGAATGAGACCGCCGCTGAAATACATAGTCACGATGCACGTTACCATATAGAAGCTGCGTCCCATTAATTCACGCTTCGAAATGCCGTAGGCAAATATGGCGGTTGCCACAATGGAGAGCAGGGTGCCCGTTACCGTGCGAAACACCGAGATGATGAACCCGTCAATCAGCCGCTCATCCTTAAACACCACACGATAATTCTCAAGCGTGAATTCGCGCGGCCAGAATGTAATCCCGCCCTGCATCGTATCGGTCCCCGAGTTAAACGAGATGACGGCGGCGTTCCAGAATGGATACAGCGCAATAAATGCAAGCAAAGCCAGCGAGCCGTAGACGATGCCAACGAACAACCGATCTCCGTTCGACAGCCTCATATGAATCTCTCCCCCTTCTTCCCTACCATAGGCTGTTCCCCGATCGGCGGGCCCAGTAATTGGCCCCGGCCAGTAACACTACGCTGATGATGGCCTTGAACAAGCCTGCCGCGGTCGCGTAGGAGAATCGGCTGTTCTGAATGCCAATCCGGTACACATACGTGTCCAGCACATCGCTGACATCTCGCAATACCGGATTGCCCGCCAGCAGCAAAATATCCTCAAAGCCTGCATTCAGGAAATTGCCAATGGCCAGAATCGAGAACACAACGATGATCGGCATAATGGACGGAATCGTAATGGAGAAGATCTGCTTCAATCGGCTTGCACCGTCAATCGAGGCTGCCTCATACAGTTGGGGATTGATGCCCGCAATAGCCGCTAAATACACGATGGATGAGAAACCGATCTCCTTCCACACGTTGGTCACGGTTAAGATGCTCCAGAAATATTTCGGCTCCGACAGAAAGTTAATCGGGTCGTCGATCAGATTCAGACTCTGCAGCAGGATGTTCAGGCTGCCGTTATCCGTAGACAGGATGGAGATCGCAAAGCCCGATACGATGACCCACGACAGGAAGTGAGGCAGATAGCTGATGGTCTGGACGATTCTTTTGAAGGACCGTCTCCCGACTTCGTTCAGCATCAGCGCGAGCAGAATCGGCGCCGGAAACCCGATGCACAGCTTGAGCACACTAATAACGAGGGTATTCCGCATAATGTTCCAAAACTCCGGCGCTCCGAAAAACATGTCAAAATGCTTGAAACCCACCCAGGGACTATTCAAAAATCCCTTGAACAAACTGTAATCCTGAAATGCCATGAGCACGCCATACATCGGAATATAACTGAAGACAAGAATGAACATCATAGCCGGAAGCACCATGAGCTGAATATCCCATTGCTTCAGGAAGCGGTGCAGGCGGCCCTTCTTCCTGTGCGGCTCTGCCTTGCGATGGATCTCGGCTTGCGGCATGGGCATCTCCCCCTTTTTGACTTTATGTTAGATTTATTGACATAACTCTGAGATGCTTGCCACTTCATTGTATCGCCTGCACCAGGCTCATTTCTCTGCTAAAACAAGTAAAAACCAGCACTATATCACTGGTTTTTAGGAATTTTGCTTTTGTGAAGCCTTCGGCGTCATGCCGATGTGCTTTTTGAACAGTCGATTAAAATTGGTCAGCGTGCGGAAGCCGCATTCCAGGGCAACATCCATTACTTTCATATGACCTGCCTCCAGCATCATGACGGCTTGCTCCAGCCGAATATGGATGAGGTACAGCAGCGGCGGCATGCCAACCGCGCGTTTGAATATTTCGCTGAACCTGGAAGGGCTGAGATAGACGAGTGATGCCAGCTCCTCCAGTGTCCAGGGATGCGCGAAATTTTGTTCCATGACCATGATGACCTGGCGCATCTTCTCAAGCTGGCGCTCGCTGATGCTGGGCTCGCTTCCGTTGTCCCCCTCCTGCCGGCACTCCCGGTTTACGGTAGCCAGAAATTGCAGCAGAAGCGCGTAAACAACCGTAGCATAGGAACGCCGCTCCCTCTCGTGCTCCTCCTGGAGCTGAAACAGAAGCGCACGCAGCTTGTCCATGGCCGGATGGTCGCGGTGGATCAGATTCGTGTAATGCTTGCCCATCTCGCGGAACGGACTGAACAGCTCCGGATCGAACCGGAGGTTATGGATAAACCAGGTCGAATCGAACGTAATGACCGTCATGACAAGATCCTGGGTCTCATAGGCGCAGTGAAGGTCATTGGAGTTGATAAGCAGCACGTCGCCCTGCTGAAATTCGAACTTCTGCCCGTTGATGATGTAGTAGCCTGTCCCGGCTTTAATATAATTAATCTCCAGAACATTATGCCAATGAAGCTTCTGATAGGGGCTCGTCACGCCAATCGTATCGACGACAAAAATCGGATAATTCTTAGCCAATTTTACTTTTTCTTTTGGAATCGCTTCTTCCCGCATGATAGACGGCATCCTAAACCCCTCCGCAATCGTTTATTCATGTAAGCGCTGCACACATACATTGTTTGTCAAAGACTCTATCATCCACATTCCATAGTTGTAAATAAAAAAAAGCTGTCCCGAATGTCATCCCTGACATGGAACAGCTTATTGACACCAAAAACTTCTGAGTTAGCGTTTATAGTCCCCCATCTGCGGAACGTTAGTTTGCCGGGGTGAATTTAATCCAATCATAGTAGGCGCGTACCGGAGTGCCCGGGTAATTAAATTTCCCCGTCCATATTTCAGCTGGCCCCGCGCCTGACCATAAGTTGACCATAATATGGCCCGGGCTTGTCGGCAGCGCACCGCGCGAGCCGTTCTCCGTGTGTACCAATTGGCCGTCTACGTACCACTTAATGGACGTTGGCGACCATTCGAACGCATAGTTATGAAAATCGAGGGAGGCATCAAATCCCAGGTTGATAATGGTGCTATGCTGACCTACGCCATTCGTAAAATAATTGGTTTCCATCTTCGTGGTGTCTTTCCCCAGGATTTCAATGTCGATTTCGTCGTTAGACGTGCCGGTCCCTGGTCCGGAATACGTGAAGAGGCTCGTGACGAGTCCCGTTCCCTTGGCTGCTTTCAGCCGCGCTTCAACCCGGCCATAGCCATACTTGACGTTTGTTGCGTACTCGGCGGAAGCATAATTTTTCCCTGAGCAGCTGGCAGGACAGCCTGCCTTGTCGAGTCGCAGAGCCATAATGCCATTCGAGAATTCCTGGTTAGCCGCTTTCCAGCCGACACCGAAATCCGGGCCATTTCCCCATCCATCGGAGGTATAGAACAGGTTAGGGTTCGCTCCATTCAGCGGTTCGTTAAAAGCCACATCTGCAGCTGACGCTTGAATAGGTAACAGCAATCCGCATAACAGGGTACCTGCCGTAAGCACGGCCGTCATGTTCCTTCTGAAATTCATTAGCATGTTCATGAACAACACCTCTTCCTTGGAATGTAATGAATAGAATACAAGTACGATGCTTCTATGCTTCCGGGAATCTTGAAGGAAAACAGGCCCCCTTTCGTTAAAATAGTTGATATGGGTGTAACTTATTGGTTGTTCATCTTCATCCTACATGTAAATATTTAGTGAATCCTAGCCATTTCAATGATAATACTGCACTATTTAACGGTTATTCTCAGTCAGACATGCGAAAAAAGGCTGCCACAGGTCGCTTGATCCCCCCTGTCACAGCCTTATACAGCCACCTCAAGAAGCATATCTAGGTTGGCACCAGAACATATTGCTGCCGATAAGCCGTTGGTGACGTGTGATGGTATTTAGCGAACGCTCTCGAGAACGTATGCAGATTGGAGTATCCCAGCGAAAAAGCCGCCTCGGTGACGGATACATCCGTTTCGGTCAGCAGCGCCGCCGCCCGCTCCATCCGCAGCTTCATTAGATAATGACTTGGACTGATGCCGTGTACCCGGATGAATTCACAATAGAGATGCGTTCGGTGTACACCCGCATGCTCGACAACATCCGTAACCGTAATGCCTTCCATGTAATGGGAATCCATATAATGCAGACTCTGCTCAAGCCAGTTCGATCTGGTCCCCTTTTTGGCCGGGGCGCCAGACAGCAGTTCAAACAGAAGATACACCCATTTCTGGCGTGCAAACTCGCTGCCAAGCGTATCGTCATCCACACATTCGTAGATTTGATTCAACACCCCCGGCAGCTCTGCCTTCATCGCGTTGCGAATAAAGGGCTTATGCGGATGCAGACCAATTCGGTTCAAAGCGCTGACGGCAAACTCTCCGTTGAGTGTGACCGAATGTGTACGGAGCGGAAATTCCGGATGATGATTCGATTCCCAGTAGCTGTACCTGATATGAGGGAACAAACAAAAGGCGTCCCCTTCTGACAAGGTAACCTCCTCCTCCCCATAGACCAGTGAGACCTTTCCATTTAGAACAAAATGCAGCGAATAGTTCTCCGATACCTTGGGACCAACATAATAATGGGATTTGGCAATGCTCCGACCCGTGCGGAGGATCCATATTCCGCTCTTTCTCTCCATATCTGAAGGAATGCAGTACTTCATGTCGACATACTCAAAGGCCATTTCCTTCACCTGATATCCCTCCCGTCACAAAAAATGTTTCCTATGATGCGGAGCCCTGGCAAGACTCCATGGCCTTCATCTATGGAAAAACAACAAAGAGGCACAGCGCCACCTGCCGTGCCTCCAGTGATCTGGTCGACAAACCTCGGTTTATGATCCCGAGTACCTGATCCAAAACGGCAGCCGAGGCCCTTTCATCGATCCGTCGGCCGAACGCCATGGTCCCGAGACTAACCTCCGACACTTTCACTCCCGTTCTGCCAAACGTCCTGTACTGCATAGTTACAGCCTCCTTGTATTGTCTGGTATACAAAAACAACCGGAGACACACCTTGGATCATGATGATCCAAGGATGCATCTCCGGTTGTCCGGTAGATGAAGAATTCCTTAATTATATTATTTCCGATATGTTAAGTAGGATTATAGCATCGTCTATTTTTGTCGTCAATTATTTTTCATGTTGGATTCTCGGCCAGATCAATCTGGGATGTCTCCTTACCGTCCGCTCCAAAGACAATTCCCGCAAACACCAGCGCTGCTGGAGAAGCGGTACAACACGCTCCATAAACGGCTAAGGTCCGCCTCAAACGCAAAGGAGCCATAATGTTGAATCCATCATAAGCTCCTCTGCCCCTCAACTCACTCATCCGATCTCTTACAATGCTTCCTGCTGCTCGACCAGCTTCTCTACGTAATCGCTGACATACTCTGCATCCTGCAGACGAGATTGCACCTCCGTCTCCCACGTCTTAGCATCCCTTAATGAAGCAAGACTTCCCGTGCTGCCATACCATGTCTCTACTTTATCCCTGGAAATGCTGAAGACTTGGTCCTCGAATGCGAAAATCAGCTTCTCCAGATTATCAATCATCACAAAATTTGCAGTGGAGTTATACAGGAGAAACTCCTTCAGCTTCTCCTCCTTCAGAGCTCTGGCACCTGCTTGAAAACGCAGCTCTGCCGTCCGTTCCTCCGGGTACAGCTGGAAGGTGCGCCCAATCTCGCGCAACGGAAGCGAAGCATTCAGATTTATGAAATTCCCTGCATTCCCCATATAGGGACTGGCAAAACTTAATGAATTACGAATATCATGCGTCATCGGATCATTCTGTTCTGCTTCGTACTGGATGGCCTGGGCATGCGCCCGAGGCTTGATATATCCTTCCAGCGCAATCATGCCCCCTATGCCAATAAGCAGCAATACAATGATCAGCATATTCTTTCTACTCATTGCACATTCACCTCATGTTTAATCGTCAGCTTACAGGCTTTATGGATCAGCAGTGGAATGAAAATCGACGTTAATGGAATCGCATATTGCAGAACAGTAACGTAAAAAGAATACGGGCCGTCTATCCGCAATTCCCTTCCAAACCATACATCACTTCCGAATTGCATCGCAAAGGAATAAGCCGAAACCACGATGACAAAAATCCCCCACAGTCCCCACGCTGCCTTGCTCCATTTGAACAGCTTGCCTGCGTTAATGACCGCCGTCTGCTTCTCATATACTTTCAAATGTCGTGACATGGAGAGATAAACCACCCCACTCAGCACAACAAGACAAAGCAGTAATCCATTCACCGCTATACCACTCGGCAGAATCCGGGCAGGGATGCTTGCAATCCAGGCCAGCAAGGAATAAATCAAGGCGCTCTGAACCAAATCGTAACGGTAGCGGTAGCTGTATATCTTCTGATTATCGTCAATTAAGAACTCAATATCCTCAATGTTGTCAATAGCCAGGCTGATAGCTGATTGATAATTCATACCATTCTCCATGTAATCTGTCACCCGTGCCTCTAAATTGCTGAGAACCTCATTCTTCAGCTCTACAACCTCTTTGGTTCTACGTTGATTCGCAAATAGGCGGTCGACAAAGATCTCAAGATCATGCCGGTTTGTCATTGCTGTCTCAGCTCCCTTCCGTTACCGATCAGAACATCGATTACTTCCCGTGCAGCCTTCCACTCTTCCTGATTTTGTGTTAAACGCTCCTGTCCATCCTGACTAAGATTGTAATATTTACGCCTTCCCCCCTGGGTTTCTTCCCCCCAATAGGAACGTATCAAGCCCTGCTTCTCCAGCCTTCTCAGACTGGAATACAAGGTGGGTTCCTTGAGCTCAAACCGGTTCCCGCTTCGCAATAAGATTTCCTTGATGATCTGATAGCCGTAATTATCTCCGTCCAACAACACGCACAGAATAAATGTATCAATATTTCCTCGTATCAAATCACTGTTATGTAATGACTCCATCAAGCTCCTGAACCTCCCACTGGCGGAATAGGTATAGTATAACGCATATTACTATGCGTGTCAAAGTAATATTCCACACATGTATATAGACGGAATGAATGCTCTACAGATTGACGATTTACAAGCACCTGCTATATAATTCATGAAAGTTCTTCCTATTATAAATAGAATCCATTCCATGCTATATATGATATCGAAACACTTCTTTATCGTATCAGTATCTGCAGGAGGAGACGGTTGTGCTTCTTAAATACATTCGACGACTGAAATACTATATACTCCGAACCCTCCGCATGCAAAATAGCGATCATCGGATTGCCCTCGGCTTTGCCGTTGGCTTCTTTCCTTGCTGGTATCCAACTTTTGGCATTGATCTGCTGCTGGCCCCGCTGCTCGCTCGTCTGGTACGGGGTAATATCCCCTCGGCCTTCCTTGCAGCCACGGCCGGGTCCGTTCTATGGCCCATCCTGTTCTATTTAAACTACAGAGTCGGGGTCTTGGTGCATCTGTTCACCACATTTCCCAAAACATTTGAAATTGAAGATGCCCTTACGGTTCCGGTACCTGAAACGGATTATATTATCGAGACCGATCATTTTGGCAGATTAGGGCATATGGGTGTTAACTTCCTTGTAGGTGCCCTCATCAACAGCGTCCTGTCTACGTTGATCCTCTATATTCTGCTGCGCATCATGCTCTCGGTTTACCGCAAACCCCTGCTTCAGAAAATCAAGCAATCCATTCGAAAAGGTAAATCCAAAATTATAAGATGAACCCTTCATGTATAAGCGCCCGGAACTCCACTCCGGCGCTTTTTTATATAGAAATCCCCTTGTTTGTGCCTTGACCAAATCCAGCCCCCTTGACAAATTCTCTGGAAATTTCGGTATAAGTTGCTAAGAGTACGGCATTCTAAAGAGGATGAGCCTTCACTACTTACCAGCAAGGGAGGAAAGCACGGATGAAATCGAAAGTACAGGACGAACTCCTTCTTAACGTCAAGAACCGTCTTGAGAATTGCGAAGATGTCATCTATCAATCCTTACGCATCCATGGATCGACATGCACCATCATCTATATTGAATCGATTGTGGACATCAGCACCTTGCACGAACATATTGTTAAACCCCTTATCAAGGAAGCCGCGCAGGTACAGCATAATTTCGATAACTTCATTGACTGTATGGATCGCGGAGATACACTTTCGGTTCCGTTTGAGCGCTCAGCCTCGGCCGAGTACATTGCCAACATGATTGTAGAAGGCAGAGCCGTACTGATTGTCGAGAGGCTGACCGAGAGCTATTTGTTTGATATTGTTTTGTATCAGAAACGAGCGGTTTCGGAATCGCAGAACGAACTGGTGGTGAATGGCCCGCAGGAAGCTTTTATTGAAGATATCGGCACGAACTTATCGCTGCTGCGGCACAAAATCAAGCATACCGATTTAAAAACCATCCGTTATCAAATCGGCGATTACTCAAAGACAGCCGTATATATGGTATACGTGGACGGTTTATGCAAACCCGAAATCGTATCCCAGGTAGATCGTCAGTTGAAAAGCTTATCCATTGACGGGACTTTCGGGATCAGCACCTTGTCGGAGCAGATGAAAGAAGGCGTAAAATCCCCCTTCCCGCAGTTTCAATATACGGAACGACCGGATTCCGTAGCTGCCTCCCTGCTTGAAGGAAGAGTTGGCATCATGCAGGACGGGACACCCTCGGCACTCATCGTGCCCGTGACGCTGTTTTCGCTGCTGCAGTCGTCTGAGGACTACTACCACAGCTTCTTCTCTTCCAGCTGGATACGGATTATCCGGTTCATGTTCGCCGTTATATCATTGCTAATGCCCTCTCTGTATGTCGCGATCACAACGTTTCAGCCATCCATCATACCAACCGATCTGCTGATTACCATTGCGGCATCCCGTGAGAATATCCCGTTCTCCGCGCTGGCCGAAGCGCTGATCATGGAACTGACGTTTGAAGCGCTGCGAGAAGCCGGAACACGGATTCCCAAGCCTGTTGGACAGACCATATCCATTATCGGCGCCATCGTCATTGGACAAGCTGCGGTTGAAGCAGGTATCGTATCCAATCCGATGGTCATCGTGGTATCGATAACGGGCATCGCTTCTTATATTATCCCGCACTTCGAGCTTGGGCTAGCATTTCGCTTGCTGCGCTTTCCGATACTGATTCTTGGGGGAACCCTCGGCCTCATCGGTGTATTTGCCGCCGCCTTTCTCGTGTATGGACACATGGCTTCGCTGAAGTCGTTTAACACGCCGTATCTGCAGCCAGTGGCGCCACTCGTAATATCCGAATGGAAGGATACCTTCTTGCGGGCACCATCCATGCTGATGAAGAACAGGCCAAAGGCCTATGCATCATCCAACAATTTAAGGAGACGAAAGTGAGCATGCCTCTACTCAAATTGTTCAAAATTCTGCTTCCCCTCATTCTGCTGACAGGCTGCGGCTTCAGCCTGTCCAAGGTTGAAATCAATGAACAAACCTTCGTATTTGCCATGTACATCAATGAGGGCAAGCAAAAGGGAACCGTTGAGGTGACCATCAGCGCCCCCCTGCCGAACCGTCTCACATCCGGTCGACAAGCGGGAGGACATGGCGGTGGAGATCCTTATGCCATGGTAACCAAAACGTCCACCACCGTGCAGGATACCCTGCATCTTATTCAACGGGATCTCTCCCGCCGGTTTGACTTCAGTCACACCAAAGTGGTTGTCGTTGGCAAAAGTTATGCCGAGGCGGGACTTGAGGATCTGATGGACTGGCTTCAGCGGGAACCAACAACAAACCTGCGTACATACTTAATGGTTGCACCCGGCGATGCTAAAAAAGTCGCGGAGCTGACACCGGTGTTTGAGCAAATGCCTTCCGAAGTGCTCATCCGGTTTGCTACTCAACATAACATGATCAATACAACCTTGAAGGATTGCCTGTATGCTGAATCCGCTAACCAGGGATATGCCTTGACCTATTTGGCAGCGCAAAAAAAACCGATGGTGGCCGACCAGGAAAAGCTGGAGCCCTGGACCGGGATTCAAGGCACAGCCATTTTTCATAACCACAAGCTTCTCACCACACTCCCCATGCAGGAGTCCTTGGCTGTCAGTTGGGCCGTAAACGAAGTGAAAGGGCCGCTGTATACCGTTTCCTGGGATGAAGGAGCCGGAAGAGCCAGCGTATTTCTCATCTCGACAAACTCCAAGAAATCCGTCCGCATGGTCTCTGGTCATCCGGTATTCACGATTAAGCTGCTGGGAATCGGAGATGTCATCTACAAGCGGAACCAGAAGCAGTTGGACACGTTGGAAGCCAAACGAATTATCGAGCGAGAGCTCAATGACATGGTCAAAAGCGAATTGCAAAAAGCGCTCAGGACTTCGCAAAGGGTGGGCTCCGATATTCTGCAGTTAGGCATGCTGGTAGACTGGAACTATCCTGACCATTGGGAAAAGGTTCGCTCCGAATGGGCGAATTACTACAAGAACGAGGTTGAGATCCAGGTCGTCACGGACATTCGGGTCCGCAACTTCGGTACAACGCTCAAAATGAAACCGAAATAAGGAGGCACGTCCGAATGCTGGCACTCTTATTCTTAGCTTATGCCCTAGTTGAATGGTTCATTGCGAAGAATAAAGTAAAAGCCCCCCGTGAAAAATGGACGATGCTTGTTCTTATTGCGGCCTTTACGACCTGGAACGTAATCGCCCTCTATTTTCACGAATGGCTAACCCCAAACCATCTGATCATCTGGTTATTTGGCTGGCTTGATAAGTTATAAGAAAAAACGGAAAGGGTGTAAGAATCCTCATGCGTAATACTCCCTGGCAGCTGTTCCGATTCGGATTTGTTTATCTCAACGCCATACCCACTGGCTTTCTGATCAGTCCCATACTGTGGAATTCAGCCTATTTAGGTTGGGCTTCCATACTGGGGGGCTATGCCTTGAGTTTGATTCTGCTGTGGTTTACCGTAAAGGTCGGGCTCTGGGATCCGCATAAGCCATGGCTCGACTTCGGCAGCCAGCTGGTTAGCAAGTGGATTCACTTTCCGATTGTTTTCCTGGTAATGTTCTGGGCCATTAATTATATCGGGATGGATATAGAAGGTTTCACGTTATTCTTTGACACCAATTACATGCGTGAAACCCCGCAATGGTTTGTCCTCCTTATCGTGGGCCTGGTCGTAACCATATCCGCACGCTGGGGCCTGGAAACCATGATCTATATATCCGATGGGTTGTTTATCGTGATTGTGATTGCCATTGTGTTTATGAATATGTTTTTCTTCAAGGAAGCTCATTTCGATATGGCCATTGCGATGGTCAGACATCACAATTACGGATCAACGATTAAGGATGCCCTGTTCTGCCTCTCCTTTTTTGCGGAATGGATCGTATTCCTCTTTCTCGCGCCCTACCTCAAGTTTGATCGAAGATCGTTTCGAAACCTGGCGGCAGCCGGGCTGCTGGTAACCATCGGCATGCTGCTCCAATGGGCATCCACGCTGTTGAATTTCGGCCCTTATCTGGGCCGTGAGCTTCAGTATCCGCTCGTTGAATTAATGCGGGCAGCCAGTGGATTCCTCGGAAATTCGGATCCGCTGATGATCGGTCTGTGGAGCAGCTCTATGTTCCTGCACAGCGCTTTTTTAATCCATATCAGTGCAAGATGTCTTGCCAAGCTGTTTCAATTAAACCATATGGACGGTCCCTTGATTGCCATCATCGGGGGAACCGCTATCGTAATCGCATATCAGTATTCGCAGAATCCGATCCGATTTATGGGGGATTTCAATTCCTTCGGGATGGCGGTGTTCTTTATTTTGATGGAGTTCATCCCCATTTTCTACTGGATAGCCTCCCTGTTTCGCAGACGTGGACATAAACATAAGGCTAGACAGAAGCCCAGACAGAAACAAAAGCCTGCTTAAAACTACTGCTCGACAATCCGTAGTCCCTGCTTGGCAATGAAACATAAAAGAGAGCGGCAATCATGCCGCTCTCTCCTTCCTTAATATGACCTGTCAAGGCCCCAGTCTCTCTATATACGAGTTATCAACATACTTTTCATATTGAATCGGCTGTTTCAGGAATCCGCTTGCCTCCAAAATCTCGACCGAAGCCTGCTGGGTTGCAATAGCATCCCGCGTGATCGGTGTAAGCTCCGCATTTTGGTTGCTGAATACCTCCTTCAGGATTTCGACCGGTATCTTCTTCTCATCGGCAAACATCTGGGCCATTTCATCCAAATGCTCATTCTGCCAGACAATCGCCTCCTTATACACCCGAAGGAACTCCGTCACAAGCTCCGGGTGCTCCTTCGCAAAACCGGTACGTGCAATCAGCGCGACCGGCGCGAGAATTCCCTGTTCGGGACCCGCCACAATAGCAGCTGTTTTTTGCCGTGTCAGCTGAGTCGTAAACGGATCAATAGCAACCCATGCATCTACTTTCCCCGTAGTGAAAGCGGGCAGTGCGTCGGTAAACTGTAAATTGACAATCTCCAGATCCTGCTCGGATAATCCATACTTGGCTAATACCTTCAGAAGATACACATGGGAGGTCGTCCCTTTGGCTAGGGCAATTCTTCTGCCCTTCAGATCCTCCACACGCTGCACCGGCGAATTCGCTGGCACCAGTATGGCATTCAGTCTCGCTCCATTACTGATCAATCCAATATTAACAAAAGGAAGGCCTGCGGATTGGCCTTGCAGAGCTGCTCCGTCACCAAGAAGTGAAATATCCACTCGATCGGCTGCCAGTGACTCCAGCAGCGGCGGACCGCTCTGGAATTCGCTCCATTTCACGGTTGCGTGATGAGCCTTGAAGCTCTCTTCAAGCCAGCCCTTCTCCTTGATGACCGTAAATAAATTGGTTCCCCCATTAATCGCCAGCTGGACAACGATCGGTTCCTTCTCCCCCTCCCCCGCCTCCGAGGCTTTGCTGCTGCACCCTGTTGCAAATATCAGCAGTGTCAGCATGAATAAGAGGACTATCATGAACTTAAAGTGTGATGACTTCATCAGGACCATGGCTGCTTCTCTCCTTGTTTATATCCAGCTGGACGTTTGCTTCTACTGAGCCTGGATGTTAGGCGTTTTCAGATAGGTCTTGCTCTGCCGGCCGTCCACGCTGTACGGCACTTCTCCGGCAAGCGTAACGCGGCGAACGATGCGGTGCTGTTCACCATAGTCATTAACAGCGATATGCTGGGTCGAGCGATTATCCCAGATGGCTACATCCCCTGCTGCCCAGTGCCAACGCACCGTATTTTCCAGGCTGGTGATGTGGCCTTGAAACAGCTCATATAATCGGGACGATTCCGCTGCGGATACTCCAAGCAATCGCTTGACAAAACTCCCTAGTAGAAGCGATTTCTCCCCGGTCTCCGGGTGAACGCGAACGATGGGGTGCTCGGTCTCATAGACGGTGGATGCAAATGTGCGCTGATACTCCTTCACGCTGTCCTCCGAGGCTTCCGGACGTCTTGCGGCATAATCATACAGATTCGTGTGAACCGCCCACAGCTTCTCTGCCAGCTCCTTCAGCTCTTTCGGCAGACTGTCATAGGCAGCAGCGGTATTGGACCATACGGTATCTCCACCGGAAGAAGGCACTACGACTGAACGAAGTACAGAAATGCTGGGATATGCATCGATAAATGTAATATCCGTGTGCCATGCATTGGCGCGTCCGCCATGATGTGAATCGATCTCCAAGATATAACGGCTTCCTTCTTTGGTCTTCACCGTAGGATGTGCGAAGGGCTCACCGAGCAGATCCGCGAAGACTTCTTGTCTCTCATCATCCAGATGCTGTTGATTTCGGAAGAACAGCACCTTGTGTTTAAGAAGGGCCGCTCGAATAGACTGGACCGCAGCCTGATCCAGATCTCCACCCAGTGTGATCCCCTTCACTTCGGCTCCAACGCGGCCGCCAATCGGCCGTACCTCTAATGTATCTGTTTCTTGTTTAACCCCAATACTCATAGACTCTGCACTCCTTATTTATAGTTTTCATTCCATGAAACACGATTTTAATAAGGCCGGTCGCCGATAATCGATACCCGCTCAGCCACCCTGCGGTTCGGATAATAGTCATTTACAGCATAGTGCTGAGTCGAACGGTTGTCCCAGAACGCGTATGAGCATCCACTCCATTCATCAAATTTTATAATTCTCATGTGAATAGTAGGTATTTAGGGAATAAAAAAAGATCCAACGGTTTAGCTGATTTGCTAAATCCGTTGAATCTCCGGAGGCCCAGTCGATTCCCGAATACCCTTTATTCGTATGAACTACTGAATTTCACGTCTTGTTGTTGTGTATTTGATAATATATTCCCATCCAATACATGTCAACCATTTTCTGAGAAGATCTGTTTTCAGCTTTATTATCAAAGTTTCCAACAAAAAACCAAATTTTGTGAAAGCGCTTCCTACAAAAGGTTCTTTTATTGTAAGCAATTGGCATATTATATAGTACAGTAGACCAGCTGGCAAGGGTGGCATCTAGGAGGTGATAGGCATGGGCGTGAATGAGGCATTGGCTTTGATGATTTCGTTCGCCACTCTGGTCGTTTCGATCCTTGCTTTCCATAATAAGAAATAGACCCGTCCCTTGTACAGATGAATCTATTTCTTACGTCTGGTTGGAGCAAGCAATCATCCGCCCTGCATGCAACAGTCCGCTGTATCAGGAGTCGGCGGCAACCGGCTCCTTTTGTGATACACAAAATATCCTATTCCGATTTTTACGCAAATATGACTCTGGGATGCAACTAAGTATTAAGAATCGGCGTCACTTGAGCTAAAATCTGCTCGATCTGCTTGGAACTCTCTTCATACATTTTTTTCGCCTTTTTACTTTTGGTACTAAGGCTGAACAGCTCTAAATCTGCTTGGCATTTTTTTAAATTTGCATACAACAGCTTGCGCTCCTCATTCTGGGGAACCTGAATCTGATCGTCATACAAATCCACGGTAAGTGTGCCGTACGTATCAACCTGGGCAAAATAAACATCCTTCAACTTGGCTCCTATTTTATCCAGCTCATCCAGCAGCCAATTCTGGCCAAAACCCATAACTCGCAGGGGCTCATCCATGATATTCCCGTCCATAACAACAACCTGCGGCGGTTTCTCCGGAGCCACCGTAATGCCTAAATGCTTAGGGGTTAACGGGAGATTCTCCCGCTTCTGCAGGATATTGATCTCCCCACTGGATTCCATAATGGCAAACTCCACATCAGCCAGTTGAAAAATATCTTTTTTTCGAAGCTGCTGCATGATCTCATCAGTGGACAGGCGCTCTTTTTTCATATTTTCCTCAAGAATCTTTCCACCCTGTATGAGCACGGTTGGTTTAAAGTCTATGAAATCACGTGCCTTCTTGCTCTTGATCTGCAAAAACTCGATAGCAAGAGAGCATAAGACCCATACCCCCAACGCAATCAGTCCCAAATACCAGTTCGTATTTAAATCCATGGATATGTAGGCAGCCAAGCTACCAATGGTAATCCCGGTCAAATATTCGAAAAAAGATAATTGTGTGACCTGACGTTTTCCAAGCAATTTTGTCATCAGAAACAGCACAATTACGGCACATAATGTACGAAGTACAATTTCAAGCCATTGCGGCATAAATGACCCTCCTCCATCTTTTTGTTCAATGATCACCTTATAGATTATTGTCAAATTTACGCATAGAAATTACACCATTATTTTCCTGTTCCCCCATCATGCATGATCTGAGAGAAAATGAGTACATTATGATGCATGAAAGGAGTGATAAAAATGACTGTAGCATCCGATGTAAAAACATGTCTCTCATCCTTGAAAAGCGCTCAGGCCAGCCTTGAGCAATTTGCGTTGTCTACACAAGACCAAAATGCTAAAACTCTGTTTACCACTGCCGCACAACAGACACAACAAGTCGTAGACCAAGTGGCACAGCGAGTCCAGCAGCTTGAACAGGAAGAGCCTCAGTATAAAGGCTTCTAATATTCGTTGCACTTTTGTTCTAACTGCGAGTAAAACCCAAGTTCGCCTCCTATCATTCCCTGGTAGGAGGTTATTTATATTGTGTGAATTGTTATTGAGTTATGCTCTACATCAGGGTAAAGTGGTAATAACAAAAGGCGGACTACAAGGAGGTAGATTCTATGAAGAATGGTACGCAGTCCATGGATGTCATCACATTCGGCGAGTCCATGGGATTGTTATATCCGGAAGGCACACGGGGAATTGGTCAAGGCGGAAGTTTGGCGCAATCCTTCGGCGGAGCCGAGAGCAATCTGGCCATTGGCCTGGCCAGGCTAGGCTGCTGCAGCGGCTGGTTTGGTCAACTGGGCAGCGATCCGCTCGGAACCGGTATTTTGAAAACGCTTCGCGGAGAAGGGGTCGATGTTTCACGCGCCAGGCAAACTGATGCCGCGCCGACCGGCCTTATGCTAAGACAGAATGTACGCGGTCAGTCCTCCGTGTACTACTACCGCAAAGGCTCAGCGGCCAGTCAAATGACGCCGGATCTCGTGGATTCCGAATACATAGCTAATGCCCGTATTCTTCATTTCACCGGCATTACGGCAGCGCTGAGCAGCAGCTGCCTGGATACGATTCGGCATGTGATTTCTGTGTGCAAGGAGCATGGCGTTCTGATCAGCTTCGATCCCAACCTAAGGCTCAAGTTATGGAATATAGAGAAAGCCCGCCCTGTTCTGCTGGAGCTTGCCGGAGCCTGCGATTATTTCCTCCCCGGCTACGATGAATGCAAGCTTTTATTTGAAACCGAGGATGAGCAGGTCATCATCAACCGTCTGCGGCAGCTGCCTGGAATGTCCATTATCAAGAGTTTCAACGGAAACAACGTAATGGTTCACCAGGATGTAACCTACTCCCTGCCGTTTGAACACGTAGAGCAAGTGGTGGATACCGTGGGGGCAGGCGATGGTTTCTGTGCCGGTTTCCTTGCCGGTATTGCCAAAGGCTGGACACCGGAAGAGGCTTTATCCCTGGGTGGCTTAACCGGCTCGCTGGTTATCCAAGCTCCCGGTGATTGGGAAGCGCTTCCGACATGGGATGAGGTTCAGCAGCGGCGCGGCCATTCGGCTCATATCGAGCGCTAGACCTTTTCATAAGCTATAATCCCTAATTCATTCATCATACGACAAGGAGCTGTGTAGCATGAAAAAACTAAGACTGATTGAACAGATTCATCAAGCCGGTGTTGTAGCTGTCTTGCGCGGAGATTCTCCAGAAGAAGTAGTGGAAATCGCCAAGCGTGCCATTGAAGGCGGCATTAAAGTGATCGAGGTCACGATGACCGTACCTTTTGCTACGGAAGCCATTACAACGCTATCCAAAATGTACTCTTCCAAGGATCCGCAAGCTGATGATTATGCCATCATCGGTGCCGGCACCGTCCTCGATTCCGAAACGGCCCGAATCACCATACTGGCTGGCGCTGAGTTCGTTGTGTCCCCAAGCCTCGACCGGGATACCATTATGCTGTGCAATCGCTACCGGATACCGGTCATGCCGGGCGCTGTCACCGTTCATGATATGATCGCCGCGCTAGAGCTCGGTGTCGATGTCATTAAACTCTTCCCGGGGAACCTGTACTCTCCATCGGTTATTCCATCCATGAAGGGCCCGCTTCCGCAAGCCAACATTATGCCGACCGGCGGCGTGAACCTGGACAACCTTCACGAATGGATTAAGGCCGGAGCATTTGCTGTCGGAATCGGATCCGATCTGACCAAGGACGCACTCAAGAGCGGGGATTATAACCTCATTACGGAGAAGGCGCGCGCTTACATTAATGCCTTCAAAAAAGCCCACTCCCCGTCATAATTTCATTATCATGACAGCAGGCCTAACAAGAATCAATTCTTGTTAGGCCTGTTATTTATTTCGTTTTCTCCTCGCCCACCGCCGCTGCGTACACATCCCTGTGGTAAAGCCGCCCGAGATAATCGTCAGCACGGAATAAACGAATGTACTTCCAGACAGCAGGAGTCCGCCCACCCCAATGATGATGGCATCCATTAGCAGAATAATGACCCCTACATTAAGCGGCAGGTACCTTGCCAAGAAATGTGCCAGCAGATCCGTTCCCCCTGTGCTTGCATTGTTTCTCAGCATCAATCCAAGGCCAGTCCCAATTAGCGCCCCGCCAATGGCTGCACTAAAGATCACATTCGGGGCAAATAATTGCAAAAAATCAGCTCGCAGTGGTGATAGCAGGTCAATGACAAAAGAAGAGATCAGCATGCCTGACAAACTATTGTAAAATATTTCACGATTTAGTATCCAGGCTGCAATAAACATGGGGATACTGCACAGAATGATGACAAATCCAATATGTAGATCAAACACATAGTTGGCAATTAACGCAATGCCGATGACTCCACCGTCCAGAACTTTATGCGGGACAAGAAAAAAGTTCGTCCCCATCGCAATCAGAAAGCTGCCGATCACGATTATGACATGTTTTCGAAATGACACCATTTCCGACATCTCCATCTATAAGGGCATGTCTAATTCATATGCTTGTCATTCCGAAAAATTGCGAACTCGTTGTCCCACATTTGAAAAAAAATTCCACTCCAACATTTCTGATGCTTGGAAGATGCCTAACCTTTTACATAAAACATGCGTTCTGTTCTTGCCATTACCTTGGTTTTCATATAGGGATAATTCTCATAGCAGTAATCAACAAAGTAACCCGGTTTCTCCCCATTCCAAGGGAAAATATCGTAGTGCATCGGAATGGTCAGCTCGAAATCCGACGCTGCTGCAAGCTCGGCTGCCTCCCGGAAGCCCATATTCCCTACAATTCCGTCCTTCCGGCGGAACGCATCTCCCCCGTTGATCGGCACCATACCGATATCAATCGAATGTGCCTGCAGCCTCTCGACCAAGCCTGGATATACCACGGTATCTCCCGCATGGTAGATGAGAACGCCCTGGATATCCATCAAATATCCGACAAAACGATGTCCGTACACTTCGTCTTCATCCAAGGTTTCATGGGCAGCGGGAATCGCCATCAGGCGTACACCGTCGAGCTGCTGCCACTCATCGCATACCGCTGCAACCAGCCTTTCAGGCGCTACGCCAGCCCCCTGCATCGCTTCATGACATCGAGCCGGTGCAACAAACCATGTGTCCGGGTTCTGCCTGGCTATCACCGAGATGGTGGCAAGATCCATATGATCATCATGCTCATGGGTAATCAGCACGATATTCGCGTTCCGAATATGCTCCGGCTGCAGCGGCGCGGGAAATGCTCGCTTGAATCCGCCCCTGCGCTCAAGTTCATCCGACATATAAGGATCAATGTAAATGACGACCTCGCCACCCTTGATGACAACGCTCTCTTGTCCCAGAAACCAAACCGCCGCCATCCCGTAAGAGGTGGAAGTCTGATTGATTTCCTCTATGATTTGTTCCGGGCTCCTATCCTTGCCTTGTCCAAGCTCCTTCATCCCTCGATCTCTCCTTCCGTTATCCGTATTTCATTCGATTATAACATGCTGCAGAGCTGAGAATGTGTCACTGTTTATCCCGACGGCAGCCGCTGTGGAAGCCCACGAGGACAAAACGGGCTGGAATCGAGCATCTAAAGATGCCCGTCCCAACCCGTATAGTCATGTTTAACTTGAAATCTATTTACGCTCAAGCGGCTTCTTCCACATTCCCAGCAGCATGCCTGACAGCACAGCACCGATTACAACTGCCAGCAGGAACAGAAGCGCATGATTGGCAAGCGCGGCAACAAATATCCCTCCGTGAGGTGCAGGAACGTTAATGCTCCACAGCTGCGTCAATCCACCAGCAACCGCCGAACCGAGAATACAGGAAGTCAGCACGCGCAGCGGATCAGCGGCAGCAAACGGAATCGCGCCCTCCGTTATGAAGGAAAGACCCATCACATAGTTGGTCAGACCGGACTTTCGTTCCTGCTCCGTGAATTTGTGCTTGAACAATGTTGTGGCCAGTGCAATAGCGAGTGGAGGAACCATTCCTCCGGCCATGACCGCAGCCATCATGGCTCCGTTCGTATTGCCGCTGGACGTAAATACGCCGATCGCAAATGCATAGGCTGCTTTATTGAAGGGACCGCCCATATCAATGGACATCATCCCGCCTAAGATAAGACCTAGAATTACCGCATTTCCGGTACCCAAATTATTAAGAATATCAACCAGACCGAGATTGATCCAGCTGAAGAACGGATCGAACAGGTAGAACATGACCGTACCGGTGATAAGAAGGCCCACAACCGGATACAGCAGAATGGGCTTTAAGCCGTCCAGCGTTCGCGGAAGACCGGCAAACGCTTTCCTCAGCAGGATGACAACATAACCCGCCAAGAATCCTGCCGCCAGACCACCAAGGAACCCCGAATTTGAATTCAATGCCATGAGACCTCCGACCATGCCGGGCATTAAAGCCGGACGGTCGCCTATGCTGAGCGCAATAAATCCCGCAAGAACCGGTATCAGGAAGTGGAAAGCACCGTCTCCGCCGCCAATCGTCTGCAGCAGCTGGAATAGCGGATGGTCCTCTCCGGCAAGCTGCTCGATGAGGAAGGAGATAGCCAGAAGAATCCCGCCACCCACAACAAAAGGCAGCATATGAGAAATACCATTCATCAGATCTTTGTATACTTTTTTGCCGATGCCGCCTTTTTCTGCGTCCTTCGGTTGAGTTGCAGCAGCTCCGCCTTCGCTTCGGTAGATCGGCGCATCACCGCTTACTGCCTTGCGGATCAACTCCTCCGATTTGCGGATGCCATCGCTTACAGGCCGCTGCAGCACAGGCTTTCCGTTGAAACGGGCCATCTCCACATTTTTGTCTGCGGCAATGATGACACCGGCCGCTCTTCGGATTTCTTCCTCCATCAACACGTTTTGCGCACCTTCCGAGCCATTGGTCTCCACCCGGATTTCAACGCCCATTTCCTGGGCCTTCTTCTTAAGCGCATCTTCAGCCATAAAGGTATGAGCAATACCGGTAGGACACGCTGTTACAGCCACAACAAAAGCATTCTCGTTTCCGTCAGCACCTGTCGAAATGGCTGCCTCGGAATGGCTGCCGGATTCCTCGTGCTTTTCCGTTTCCTTTTTAGCCTCTTCCCGGATCCGGGCTGCTTCCTTCTCTGCCTTAACCGCTTCCTCTTCAGCCTGTTTGGTGTCAAATAACTCCGTTACCTCTTCGGGCGTCTTCGTGTCCATCAATTTCCCGATAAATTCGGCATCAATCAGCAGCCGTGAAAGCGCAGCAAGCGTACGGAGATGCGTATTCCCGGCTCCCTCAGGCGCAGCGATCATGAAGAATACATAAGCTGCCTCACCATCCAGCGCTTCGAACTCCACGCCCTTGCTGCTCTTGGCAAACACAACGGTCGGTTCATTAACCGCTTTCGTTTTTGCGTGGGGCATCGCAATGCCGCCTCCGATGCCGGTACTCGATTCAGCTTCACGCTTCAGAATCATCTCTTTGAACAGGACCGGGTCATTGATTCGCCCGCTAGCGGCCAAACTGGCGATCAGTTCGTCGATGGCCGCCTCCTTCGTGACTGCCTTCAGATCCATGATCATTGTATCCTGGATCATCAAATCTGTAATTCTCATATTGGATCACTCCCTTGATTTCAATCGTGACTATTGCTGGGGCACAAGTTTCCGCAGGCTGCCTTCTTCAGATATACAGCGGCTCACCACTTCGTGATGTTAACTTGCGGAATAAGCCGATCAATGGCTTCCTTAACAGCCAGGTCGTCAGAGAACGCGGTTGCGCTGCCGGATGCAACCCCGGTTCGGAACGCCTCCAATAAATCCTTGCCAAGAGCAAGCGTGCCGACAAAACCCGCAATCATCGAATCGCCAGCTCCGACCGAGTTTCGGACTGTGCCTGACGGTACATTGGCGTGATAAACCTGATCAGCTGTAATCAACAGTGCACCTTCTCCGGCCATGGAGATCAGCACATGCTGGGCGCCTTCCTCAAGCAGCTTCCGGCCGTAGGTCACAAGCAGCTCGTTCGAGTCGATAACCACGCCGAACAATTCCGCAAGTTCGTGATGATTCGGTTTAACAAGAAGCGGCCTGTGGACCAACGCCTTCATCAGGGCCTCCCCCGTTGTATCCATTACGAATTCGGCACTGCTCTTGCGGCACGCTCCGATCAGACGCTCATAGAAGCCAGGTCCCAGCGATGGTGGAACACTGCCGGACAACACAACGATATCTCCCGCCTGAAGCTGTGACAGTTTATGAAGCAGCGCGTCCGTTTCTTCTGGACGGATGACGGGTCCAAGGCCGTTGATCTCCGTCTCGTCACCGTGCTTAAGTTTCACGTTGATCCGGGTATCATCCGCGATATTTACAAAATCAGTGCGGATCCCTTCCCTACTCAGCGTCTCGTCGATATATCGTCCGGTGAAGCCACCCAGGAAGCCGATGGCAGTATTTTCAGCTCCAAGCTGGTTGAGCACCCGCGATACATTAATTCCTTTGCCGCCCGGAAACTTCATATCCCGAGTCATTCTGTTCAAACCGCCCAGCTCTATAAACTCAACTTCCACGATGTAGTCGATGGAAGGATTCAGCGTTACCGTATATATCATTATGATCCCTCAATTATGTTGGTTTTCTGTGAAATGGACTTCCGCCAAGATGGAGTCAAGGATTCCGTAATCAACGTCGCTTCGTTCAGGTCCAACAATTTGGCGAAGGAGACCTCGCCTAATTTGCTGGAATCCGCCAGGACATAACTTGACGCGGACAGCTGATGCGCTCGACGCTTAATCAAGGCTTCCTCCGGATCAGGCGTGGTGTAACCCATCTCAACATCCACGCCGTTCGTGCCCAGAAAGCACCGGTCAAAGCGAAAGTTGTCCATGTTTTGAAGAGCGATGCTTCCGATGACGGCCTTGGTATGAATTTTCATCATTCCGCCCAGAAGATAGCTCTTGATTCGCTTGCTTACCAATGCTTCGATATGGGATAAGCCATTCGTAACCACGGTTACGTCCTTCGCTTCAATGAACGGTATCATCGCCAGCGTAGTCGTTCCCGCATCGATATATATGCTTTCTCCATCCACCACTTGGGCTGCCGCCAACCGGGCAACGGCATTTTTCTGTTGAATGTTTCTGAAGGTTTTCTCCTCGATGCCGGGTTCTTGCATTTTGGGACTTGGCAGAGCAGCTCCCCCATGAATGCGCTTTAATAATTGTCGTTCTTCCAGATCGATTAGATCCCGTCTTACCGTTGATTCAGAAGCTTCAAGAAGTTCCACCAATTCCTGCAGTTTCACAACACCGCGCTCTTGTAAGCGTTCTAATATGATCCGGTATCTTTCTTCCGTCAGCATAATGAATCCACCCCTTTAGAACCTATAGTAACATAATCAGCACAAAAAACAATCACAACATTTCAAAATCATTCAAAAACATTCATCAAAAGTTTCAATCGTTCACCTTGCCTGATGGTAGATCCTGGCCGTTTATTTTGTTATTGGTGATTATGTTCTTAATCGTAAGCCGGCAATCATTTGAACATCACGTAAACGTTTGTAACCGATAGCCTTTACACTATATACTGGTAACTAGGAAACTCTCACAGTATAGAAGAGGTGACATGAATGGACCAAATGAAAGAAGCCTATGAGCGAATGGGTTTGCCTGAGGATGCTACCAAGGAGCAGCTCGACGACCGGTATACCCTGCTCATGCGCCAAACCCGTTCACATCAAAGGCGGGAGCCCGACCGAGCGGAGGAGATCGAAGCCGAATTTTCGGAAATCACCAAAGCCTACAAGTTCATCCTTGAAGAAGAGACCCGCAAATCTTTGGAAGAGATGAACCAGAAACGATATGGTAAATATAAGAAATTTGCCGGGACAGCGGAGAAAACCGATCATTTCTTCCGTTATTATAAATTTCATGTACTCGGCGGCATTGCTCTGATCGGAGTACTCATTTATATCGTCATTAGTATTTTCAACCATCAGGCCGAGAAAGAACGGCTGGCCAGCCTGCCGCCGGTTGACCTGGAAGTTATGTTCCTCGGTTCTTATATGAACAAGGATGGCGGACAGGATCTCACACCGATTGAAGATGCGATTCTGGCACAATTTCCCGAATGGAAACGCGTAACCGTTACCATGAATTACGTCCCTCCTCTGGATTCCAACAACCCACAGGATGCAGCCATGCTGCAGAAGGCTCTGCTTGTGTTGTCCACCGAGCGGCCGGACCTGTACATCATGGATCAAACCGCCTATGATTGGGTGGGTAATCAAGGAATGGTGCGACCGCTTGAAGCCGAGGTGGAAGGCGTATGGAAGGATCTGTTGACCCCGGAACAACTCGTGAAGGGTACGAATGAGGAAGACGGCTCGGAGCATGTGTATGCCGTCGATATTTTAGGCAGCACCATGAGCGAGGAGCTCCCTGTTCTGAAGAAAGACATGTTTGCCGGGATTCGTGAAGGCACGGAACGCGATGCAAACGCCCAGCTCTTCATTAAGCAATATCTGGAGTCGTCCAAATAACCATCGGGTTTGGCCCATTCCTGAGGTATAAACTAGGGAAGCTCCCGCTGCTTGGCCTTGCGAGCCAAACAGCGGGAGCTTTTTTTGCGGCTTTATCGATTCACAATTGGTCTTTACGCGTCCAATTCCCGCCCAATATGGCAAGAGCATTCCCTTTTCTCATTAAACAGGTTATTCTAGTAGTACAGATTCAAATAGTTGATAAAGGGAGATGTTCATGCCTGGAAAAATTAGAATTTTTGCTGACAGTACCTGCGACTTACCACCCTCGTGGATAAAAGAATATAATATCGGCATTATCCCGCTCTATGTTGTGTTTGGAGAAGAATCCCTGCGCGACGGAGTGGATATTACTCCTGAACAATTATATGCCAGGGTAGATCAGATTGGCAGCCTGCCCAAAACTGCGGCGCCCTCTCCATCCGATTTCATTGCTGCCTTCACACCTTCCATAGAGCAAGGCGAAGATATCCTGTTCCTTAGCATTTCATCCGAGCTTTCTTCCACTTACCAAAATGCGTTGATAGCCGCAGACGAATTGCCGGAAGGCCGGGTAACGGTCTTCGATTCACGCAATCTGTCATCCGGCATTGGACTGCTTGTCATGAAAGCTGTACATGCAGCGAGTGAAGGCTTGTCCATTCCAGAAATCGTTGCGCTGTTAAACCGCACCGTGAACGAAGTTGAATGCGAATTCGTTGTTGATACACTGGAATATTTGCACAAAGGCGGACGCTGCTCCGGCATGCAAAATATCATTGGCAGTCTGCTGAAAATCCGTCCGGTTATCAAAGTCGTGGACGGCAGCATGACGCCTGCTTACAAGGTTCGCGGCAAGAAAGAGAAGGCGCTGGACCAGATGATCCAGAATGCCCTCGCTCAAGTGGATAACATGGACAACGATCTGATTGTTATTGTACATACCATGGCTGAAGAGGAAGCCCGCTTCATTCAGAAAAAACTGCAGGAGAAAACCGGAGCTAGGCAAGTCAGCATTTCTACAGCCGGTTGTGTCATTTGCAGCCACTGCGGTCCTCAAACCGTCGGACTCATGTATACGAAGAAGCCTTCTTAAATAACATTTTGTTCATCATAAGACAGTTCTGCTGTGTTGCTTTAGCTGCGGGACTGTCTTTTCTTGTTTTCCATGGCTAACGGCAGCTTATGTCCTTATTAAACTGCATGTCCTCCGGCCAAACCCTACATCCTAGACTAAAGTCTAGGTGAAACATTCCCCCCGGACCGAGGACATCTTGATCCTTCGCATGGTATTCTTGGATTAATCATTTTACATAGGAAAGGAACGAAGTTTGTATGACGAAACGTACAATCTTGGCACCGCTGCTAATTCTGCTCGGCGCCTACTTACTCTTGAACCAAGGCGGTTCGGTAGGCGCCGGTTCCATCTTCGCCACATTCTGGCCCACCATGTTTGTCATACCATTAGGACTGTTTTTTCACTGGATGTACTTCTCTCTGGTAGGAAGACAGGGCATCGGGCTGCTGATCCCGGGCGGCATCCTCCTCACAGCCGGCATTGTCAGCCAGATCGCTTCCTTGTTCGACTCATGGCAAACCATGTGGCCCGGGTTCATCCTCGCCGTAGCCGCCGGGCTGTTCGAGTTCTACTGGTTCGGGTCGCGCAACAAGTGGCTGCTAATCCCCATCAACATTCTCACTGTCTTGTCGCTGCTGTTCTTCGTTGTATTCTCCATCGGGCCGATCTTGAATTACTTGTCATTCGTTCAGCCTGTCATTGCCGTGCTGCTTGTGCTGGGCGGAACTTGGCTGATTCTCGGACGGAAGAGACACGGATAAATCGAGTCGGATCTGCATGTACCACTCATAAACAAACAGAAAAGGGCACGTCGAAAGGTTACATCCCTTCGAGTGCCCTTGGTCTATTCAGACTTGAGTGATTATGAAGACGCTGCCGCTGCTAAGGTTTCATTACTCTGAAACAGATGATGAACACTGCGGATATAACGAACGGTTCTTGTGCCGGAATACATCATGACCGAATGCGTTTCGGCACGCTGACCCATATATTTAACGCCGCGCAGGAAATCCCCGGCCGTAACGCCGGTAGCTACAAACAGTACGCCTTCCCGCCCTACCATATCCTCCATCGACAGCAGCTGCTCCGGATGTTTCAAGCCCATAGCCTGACATCTTACATAATCCTCCGGTGTCTCCGGTATAAGCCGCCCCTGGATTTCTCCGCCCAGACATTTCAGGGCAGCAGCGGCAAGCACACCTTCCGGTGCTCCTCCGGAACCCACATAGAGATCC
This sequence comes from Paenibacillus sp. Cedars, assembly GCF_003184205.1. Lineage (NCBI taxonomy): Bacteria > Bacillati > Bacillota > Bacilli > Caryophanales > Paenibacillaceae > Paenibacillus > Paenibacillus sp. Cedars. Next base: position 950,166 of record NZ_CP020866.1, on the reverse strand, counting down.
ACCTCGCTGTCGGTGCAGGTCTCGATCGCACCCATGACATCGCCATGACTCAGCAGCTTGATTCTTACCCCGGACTCCCTCAAGTCTCGAATCATGGAGCTGTGACGCTCACGATCCAGAATGGAGACCGTCATCTCCGACAGCGGTTTTGATAACAGCTCAGATGCCTTTTGAAGCGTAACCGCAATGGGATCGTCCAAACTCAGCTTGCCTGCAAGCTCAGGTCCTACCGCAAGCTTATGCATATAGATATCAGGCGCATGCAGAAGGGTTCCCTGAGGAGCGGCTGCAATCACAGACAGGGCGTTATTCAGCCCGTTTGCTACCGTTTCGGTTCCTTCGAGAGGATCGACGGCCACATCCATCTTCGGACCTTTGCCGTTCCCTACGCGCTCTCCAATATACAGCATGGGCGCTTCATCCATCTCGCCTTCCCCAATGACAACAACCCCATCCATCGCTGCGGAATCAAAATGCTTGCGCATGGCGACCGTAGCGGCTTCATCAGCACTGTTCTTGTCTCCTCTTCCTGTCCACCGGGCGGATTGCAATGCCGCTTCCTCCGTCACTCTTACAAGCTCCAATGCTAATGAACTCTCCATTATGAATCCCCTCCTTCTGCTTTTTTCCATACCCATTCCTGCCTGCTTACTTCAAGAAATTCATAATCAGACCTGCGGATTCCTCTATGGCCTTGTCGGTGACATCGATGACAGGGCATCCCAGTTCTGTATACAGCGACAAGGCATAATCCAGCTCCTCTTGAATCCTCTCAAGGGATGCGTACTGTACCTGATGCGGGAGCCCCATTACTTTTAAACGCTCGCTGCGGATTTTGAGAAGATGCTCCGGCTCTATCGTAAGTCCAATGATGTTCCCATTCGTTACTTCTCTAAGCTGGGATGGGGGTGACATCTCCGGCACAATCGGAAAATTCACCGTCTTGTAGCCTTTATGAGCGAGAAACATCGATAGCGGCGTCTTCGAGATTCTGGATACGCCCAGCAGGATGATATCCGCCTTCAAGATGGCACTCACATCTTTGCCATCGTCATACTGAACAGCAAATTCCATCGCTTCCACACGCCGGAAGTAGCTGTCGTCGAGCCGGTGCAGCAGCCCCGGCAGCCGTTTGGGATAGTCGTTAAACGTATCGGCGAACGCCTGCATCATCGGACCCATAATATCCACTGTACGAATATTGAGCCGCACGGCTTCCTCTCGAATGACCTCGCGAAGCTCCGGCTGCACGAGCGTGTAAGCCACAAAACCTCCGCGCCGTGCCACCTCCTCCATCAGCTCGGTCAATTCATCTTCTTCCCGTACATTCATATATCGCTTAATCTCTGTATTCGGGAGCTCGAACTGGCGCAATGTAGCTTGGACAACCGCTTCGGCCGTCTCCCCGATGGAGTCTGAACAGATTGCTATGAAATGAGTTATTGCCTGATTCATCCGATTCCTCCCACTATTCCTCGGCTACCATGTCGAGCAGCATTTTGATGATATTTGTTTTCGTGATCCGGCCCACGACCTTCCAGTGCTCCCCCGGATTCCCCGTGGTGGATGGCACAACAACCGGCAAGCTGTCGATTTGATGATTGATGATTTTACGTGCGGCGTCCAGTACCGTATCTTCCGGCTGAACGGTTGTCACATTCGCCTGGCGGGTCATAATCAGGCTTACCGGCATGGAGGACGCCGTCGGATTTCCAAGCGTCACCTTGAGCAGATCCTTGCGGGACACAATGCCCGCGAGATGACCATCGGCGTCGGTAACGATCAGATTCCCTACATTCTCCAGAAACAAGGATACAACGGCCTCGTGAATCGTCGTTGTCTCGCGTACAATTACCGGAACGCCGTGCAGGTCGCCAACCTTCATTTTGAGAAGGCGGAACTTCTCCTCCCGGTCAGGAGTTCCCCGCTTCCCCAGAAAATACCCTACCTTGGGTTTGGCATCGATATAATCCAACACCACAAGCTTGGATAAATCGGTGCGAAGCGTAGCTCGGCTGACATTCAGCATCTCCGCAATCTGATCTCCTGTAATGGGTGCGTGTTTTTTTACGATATCGACGATATCCTGCTGCCTTGTCGTCAGTTCGATAGTGATCCCTCCTGCATGCATTTCCTCTACTTGCCGATATAATACGTCATATATATTATATATGCAACATATTTTCGTCTAAATTTGCTTTATTGGGTATCAATATTTTTTTTGGTTCCCATCAAAAAAGCTTATAATTCAATAAAAAAGCATGCCCTCGGAACAGACGTCCCTTAAGCATGCTTTCGTTTTCATTTTGGCTAATCGTTATGATGATCCATCCTTGGGCCCGGTGCCTTTGCATTCTCCTTTGCCGCAATATCCGTAGATGATCTTTACGCCGTCGGTAGGAATCGTGTCCACCATTTCATCGCATCTGGAGCAAATAATAAGCCCCCATTCCTCGTTCCCATTACCCTTTACTGCCTCCGGACTTGTTAACGCTTTCATAACATTTCCTCCTTATGTTTATTGACTTTGCTGCAAGGCAGTTGCTTGCTCGTTAAGGGGCCGAATTCAATTCTCCTCTGCTTACTCATCCCTTTATTTTCCACTATATTCTTAATGTATTGGGTAAGAAATGAAGATATGAGTCAATCATGTTTAATGTATTAAAAAACATGGTAAGTAAATTTCGTGATAATTACCATTCTTGCCGAGAATGAGGATACCCTTATTTTGGAATGGTATGATAATATATACTTCAGATTAAATAGAAATTGACATTTTAGACGGAGGGTTTGGATTGAAGAACACTTGGCAGCTCATTAAGAAAGGAAACACCTCTTCAGCGATTGCGGCTTTGGGCAACACCGGATTGTCTATTATTAAGGCAATTGCCGCCTCCATCAGCGGCAGCGGAACGATGTTTGCATCCGCCATGCACTCGGTGGCTGACGCCGTGAACCAGGGATTTGTATTTGTGGGCAGCGTACTGGCAGAGCGAAAGCCGACCAAGAAGTTCCCGACCGGATTCGGCAGGGTTATTAATCTGGTCTGCATGGTTGCTGTTATCGTGGTGACCATCATGGCGTATGAAACGATACTCAAAGGGTTCAAGTTATTAAAGCACCCTGAAGAAGCTACGAATTTCTGGCTCAATTTTATCGTACTGGTCATCGCTGTCATTATAGACGGCTCCATTCTGATGAAAGCCATGAAAGAGATTATGAAGGAAACCCGCGTTCAAGCAACCGGTTTTGCCTTGCTGCCTGCCGCATTCAAAAATGCCGGTCGCGCTGCTCCGCCAACAAGGCTGGTGTTCTATGAAGACATTGTTGCCACGCTTGGCGCCCTCTTCGCTCTCATTGCCATCGTGTTTGCGCATTTCATGGATTTCCTCATCCTGGACGGAATTGCTACGATTCTGATCGGCTGCCTGATGGTCGGCGTTGCCTTTAAAGTTGGATATGACAACATGGTGGGCTTGATCGGAGTTGCCGCGCCTAAGGATGTCGAGGAGAAAATCTCCAATCTCATTCTTAACGACCCGGACGTGCGGGATATCAACCGTCTGCGTATTCTGCAAGAGGGCCGCAACTATCACGTGGAGGCGTATATCGAACTGAAAAAAGGGATGTCGCTTGCCGAAGCCAGCCATACCAAAATGAGAATCAACGCCATACTGACACAGGATCCGAATATCTCGGATGTAACTCTGGGTATCCTGGAAGACGACGGAATCAAGCTGTGGAATCCTCGCGAGGATCTGGATCAATAAACGGAAAGAGGCAACCTTCAAGGTCTGATGGACCCGAGGGATGCCTCTTCTTTTTTTGCCCTAATGATTAATGATTGCGTTTAAGAAACTCATCCATGCGCGCGTAAGCGATTTTTTCATTGGCCTTTTTGGTGATGCCATGGCCCTCATCGTCAAACACAAGGTATTCCACATCCCGGCCTTTAGCCCGGAGCGCCTCGACGATTTGGTCGGATTCCTCCTTAACGACACGCGGATCGTTAGCCCCTTGAATGATCAGCATCGGATTCACCATGTCATCCAGATACGTAATCGGCGAATCCTTAATGAATCTTTCCTTATCCCGCTCCGGATCGCCAATCCAGCGCTCCATAATCGGTTTCCAATGCTCCGGTACCGAGTTGTAGAAGGTAAACAGATTGCTGACCCCGACGATATCGACAGCAGCCTTGAAATACTCCGGATTGCGCCCTGCCAGCAGCAAGGTCATATAACCGCCATAACTTCCACCCATGACAAAGAGTTTCTCCCGGCTTGAAATACCTTGCTCAAACAGCCAATCCATCCCTGCCAGACAGTCCTTGCGCGGTCCCTCGCCCCAATCCTGTTCCACCAATTTCACGAAGGAGCTGCCATAACCCGTACTGCCGCGGAAGTTTGGACAGAAGATGTTGTATCCCTTGGCTAGAATATACTGGAACATGGAGCGGAACTGCTTGCGCTCCGAGGCTTGCGGACCTCCATGCGGCCAAAATACCGTATAACCGTTCGCAACATGGGATTGGGCACGGAACAAGAGCGCCTCGATCTCCATGCCGTCAAAAGAGTTATAGGTCACGACATCCGGCGCCACCAAATCCTCATCGGTTAATCCTGTCAGAACGTTCTTGGTTATCATGCTCCACTTGCCGTCCGCATAGCGGTAAATGTTAAGCGGCTTCACGGCACCACGGGCGAGCAGGTACAGATGGCCCGACTTTGTCACATTCAGCTGCTCCACAATGTCGGAAGGAAGCGGTATGGGCGTTAACTCGCCGCTATCGAGCGAATAGGCATACAGCCGATCCTCCACCCCTTTCTCCGTAACGATGTACAGCGTCTGCGAATCCTTATGATAGCGCAGGAGCTGGATGCTTTCCCGATCGATACGGCACAAGGGCTCAAACTTCTGCTGAGGAATATCGTAGCGGGCAACGTAGGAAAATTCCGATTCATAATCCGTAGCAAAAATGACTTGATCGTTGTCAATAAACAGCGCATCGCCCGAAATATGCACCTGCTCAGGAGAAGGGGTCAGGCACAACGGCTCTTCGCCTTCACGCTGCACATAACTCACATAGTAGGTGTTGGCATACATTTTGGTGTATGCGATGGTCTTCTCATCGGGACTTACTGCACACATTTCGGTTGACGTATCCTTGCCCTCAAGCAGGAGTTGATCCTCTTTGGTGTCCAGATGAAACACGCGCGAGTTCAGGAAGGATGGATTGTCTTTCGAAGTTACATAGTATAAGCGTCTGCCGTCCTCTGACAGATGTACAAAATAATGCTTGTCATCCCCTGACGCTCCTTCAAACAGAGGAATCGGCTCCCCGCCGTTCCAGCGCAGCGCGTGGAATTGATAGTTCTCATTCCCATCACGGTCAAAGGCTGTTAAAATATGTCGTCCTTCCGGGTCGAGCTTGATAAAGCTGCTGATCTGATCATTGTATGTAAGCGGGTAAGGGTAAGCTGTATCCCCTGCTAAATCCATCGCCCATAAATTAAACTTTCCGTTCAGACTGCTGCTGAACACAAGCCGTGACTCGTCTGCACTGATTCCAAAAGTACGAATACTGTACGTTTGAAAAAACTGTTCTACATCGGGTTTGGGAAATTCAATCATCCATATGCCTCCCTACTTCATATTATTGTCCATCGGTTAATAAATGGGCAAGTCTTCCAATCCGCTGGATTACTCCCATTATAACGCAAAGTTTCATACAGAACATCATTACATAGACCGGACGCTTCCTACATCTTCAGACTGGGCTGAAAGCCCAGTTTCTAGAAGCGGCCTGTACATATTCACGCCCTCCCCTCTTCAGCCCGCATATCTGCAGCGAGTTGCCATATAAATGATAAGAACCATGTTTTTCATGACGAAGGGGGGATCCTCGTGCACCAAGACGAGATCGCGGAACTGGAACGTTCTATTGCGGAGATTACCGAAATCGCTACAGGCTTTGGCCTTGATTTTTACCCTATGCGATATGAGATCTGCCCGGCAGACATCATATACACCTTCGGCGCCTACGGCATGCCCACCCGGTTCAGCCATTGGAGCTTTGGAAAAACCTTTAATAAAATGAAGTTGCAATACGACTTCGGCCTTAGCAAAATATACGAACTCGTCATCAACTCCAATCCGTGCTACGCGTTTCTCCTGGACGGCAATTCCCTGATCCAGAACAAACTCATTGTGGCCCATGTGCTGGCACACTGTGATTTCTTCAAGAACAACGCCCGCTTCTCCGTCTCCAACCGCAATATGGTCGAGAGCATGTCGGCAACGGCCGAGCGTATCTCCCGCTATGAGATTGAGCACGGGACCGAAGCGGTTGAGCAGTTTATCGATGCTGTGCTTGCGATTCAGGAGCATGTAGATCCTCATATTATTAGACCGGATAAACTCGACAAGCAGCGTTACAATGCTCGCCGGGTACTGGAGCGCAAGGAGGAAGCCAAACGGCATAAGCCCCCTGGCCGGTACGACGATTTGTGGGACATCGATGAAGAAAAGCAAGAGAAAGCCGAGAATTCAACCCCGACACCAAAGCGCTTCCCGCCGGAACCGGAGAAAGACATCATGTGGTTTATTCAGGAACACTCCGATATTCTGGAGGATTGGCAGCGGGATATCATGAGCATGCTGCGAGAGGAGATGCTGTACTTCTGGCCGCAGATGGAAACGAAGATCATGAACGAAGGCTGGGCTTCGTACTGGCATCAGCGCATCCTGCGGGAAATGGATCTGACCAGCGAGGAAACCGTGGAATTCGCCAAGCTTAACGCCTCGGTCGTACAGCCGTCACGCCACAGCTTGAACCCTTATTACCTCGGGCTTAAGATTTTCGAGGATATCGAACGCCGCTGGGACCGGGAGAAGATGTTTGATGTACGCGAATATGATTCGGACATCTCATTCCTGCGCAATTATTTGACAAAGGAATTAGTGGAGGATCTGGATCTCTACGTGTTTGAGAAAAAGGGGCCGGAGTGGAAAATCACCGACAAAGCATGGGAGAATATCCGCGACCAGCTGGTCGTTTCCCGTGTGAACGGAGGTTCCCCGTTTCTCGTCATTACCGATGGCGATCATCTCCGTTCCGGTGAGATGATGATCAAGCATTTATACGAAGGGATTGAGCTTGACCTTAAATACATGGAACGCACCATCCCTTATGTTTACCGGCTCTGGGGCAAACCTGTGCATCTGCACAGCATGATCGAAGGCAAACCGATTCTGTTCTCCTATGACGGCAAGAAACTTCATCGGCGATTTATTTAACAGTGCTTGATGCATGGATATAGCTGCTTACAACAACAGCACCCGCGAGTGAGTGAATCCCTCATCGCGGGTGCTTTGTTTACCGATATTCAACGATCCATGCGTAGGCTGCTTGACCTAGACGGTCACCTTCTCAGCTTGCTTCAAGGTTTCGACATGGGTATCATGCTTCTGAACATCATACTCATGTTGAAGCGATTCCAAATCATCAGCCAGCTTCTCCATCATCTTCACGAAGGCAGCCAGTTCCTGCGAGCTTGCCGCCTGATTGCGGGCATTAATTGACGTTTTCTCCGATTCCTGTTCAACGAGCCCCAGCTTGCGGATGATGCCGCTGACCTTGTCCTGAATTTCGTCCATCGCCTTCTTGGAATGGGTGGCAAGCTTTCGCACTTCGCCAGCAACAACTTCGAAACCTCGGCCTAACTCGCCAGCATGAGCTGCTTCAATCGCGGCATTCAGGCCGAGCAAGTGGCTCTGATCCGAAATTTCCCGGATCAAACTCCCCATCTGTTCGATGTGCAGGATTTCATTGCCAAGCTCCGAAGTTAGTGTATGCGCTTTATCCTGCGCTTCTGCTGTCTTCATGGCATTGTCGGCCATAAGCGCTGCACTTTGATCCAGCTCCACAATCATGGCGGTCAATTCCTGGACTGCTTCTGTAATCGCTTCCAACATTTTTTGCTGATCCGTGACCAATCGGTTAATCTTCTCTTTCTCTTTCATTTCGTAAGCTTCCAGTACGAGCTGGGAATCCAAATTAAACATTTTGCTAAGCGCATGCACCACTTGAGTCCACTGATCCGGCACGATTTGTTTCAGCAAATCGGCTGCAATATCAAGATACACCATGTAGCTTCCGAGATAATAGTCCGTTGTCAGGCCAATTCTGGAATGAACCTGTCCGATCTTGATTCGGTCGGAAATGTAAGACTCATCCACTCTGCCAGCTGCGAGTGACAACCAATACACCCGCTGGGTCTCCTTCAGCCGCTCCATGGTCGAGGTACGATCAATAATCTGCATCAGCTGCGGCTGTGTGCCGATCTGCGCGTAAAACCGGTTAACGACCTCTTCCACGACCTTCTCAAACACATCACGATGGTTGGCTAACAGCGCCAACCCGTGCTCATCCAATCCGATAAACTCCAGCTGTTGACGTCTTTTTGGGGAAACATCAATCATTTCGAAAAATCCACTCCTAAATAGCGTGATCCATATCACAGGTTCAAGTACTTAGGGTCCATTATAGCCTATATTTACCACCTGGACATAATCCTAAAGTCCTAATTACACGCAGGTTTGCACCAATCATAACCAGGATAACTCCTTTATAAACCGTGAGAAACCACCCCGAATCCATAGAGTAGTCTCTCACGTTAATCACTTTGTTCTAGATTACAACTTCAACATACAGCTTCGACATTACCGGTTCAACAGACTGCCCACATAGCGCAGCAGCTCGTTGGCACATACCGGGCAATATCCATGCTCCTCAATCAATCTGGAGCTGACCTCATTGATCCGTTTCAACTGCACGGCATCCGGTGTTTTGGTCGAGGTTGTAATCTTGACGATATCCTTGAGATCGGTGAACAGCTTCTTCTCAATCGCTTCGCGCAGGCGCTCATGATTGTGGTACTCGAATTTTTTGCCCTTGCGCGAGTAGGCTGAGATGCGAATCATAATCTCTTCCCGGAAAGCCTTCTTCGCATTTTCCGAGACTCCGATCTGCTCCTCGATCGAGCGCATCAGTCTTTCATCCGGATCCATCTCCTCATCGGTCAGCGGATCGCGGATTTTCGTCCAGTTGCAGAACGCCTCGATATTATCCAGATAATTCTCAAACAGCGTCTTGGCGGACTCTTCGAAGGAATACACAAAAGCCTTCTGCACCTCCTTCTTGGCCAAGTCATCATATTCCTTACGTGCGGCGGCGATGAAGTTCAGATAACGCTCCCGTTCGTCCTTCGTGATGGAAGCATGCTGATCCAGACCGTCCTTGATCGCCCGCAGCACATCCAGCGCGTTAATGCACTGAAGATCTTGCTTAATAAGAGCACTTGATATCCGGTTGATGACATAACGCGGGTCAATACCGGACATCCCCTCTTCCAGGTATTCATTCTGCATCTCTTTTAAATCCGCTTCTTTATAGCCCTCTACTTCCACACCGTCGTACATGCGCATTTTTTTGATCAAGTCCATGCCCTGCTTCTTCGTTTCCTTCAGGCGCGTCAATACGGAGAATATGGCGGCTGAACGAAGGGCATGCGGCGCCACATGGATATGCTTCATATCACTTTGGCCAATCAGCTTTGAGTAGATTTTCTCCTCATCACTGACTCTCAGATTATAGGGAATCGGCATCACAATCATCCGGGACTGCAGCGCCTCATTTTTCTTGTTTGCTATAAACGCTTTGTACTCGGATTCGTTGGTATGGGCCACAATCAGCTCATCCGCGCTGATCAGCGCAAACCGGCCTGCTTTAAAGTTTCCTTCCTGGGTCAGGGACAATAAATTCCACAGAAACTTCTCATCGCATTTCAGCATCTCCTGAAATTCCATCAGACCGCGGTTTGCCTTGTTCAACTCGCCGTCAAAACGGTACGCGCGAGGATCGGATTCTGAGCCATATTCCGTAATGGTGGAAAAATCGATGCTGCCGGTTAAGTCCGCAATGTCCTGGGATTTAGGGTCGGAAGGGCTGAATGTCCCGATGCCGACTCTGCTCTCCTCAGAGATGAGCACCCGCTGGACTTCAACCTGCTCGATATCTCCACCGTATTCGGTTTTGAGTCTCAACTGGCAGGCCGGGCACAAATTCCCCTCAATTCGAACGCCAAGCTCCTTCTCGATTTCCTGTCTGAGCTCAAGAGGAATCAAATGCAGCGGTTCCTCCTGCATCGGGCAGCCGGAGATCGCATACACCGCTCCCCGGTCGGTACGGGAATGCTTCTCCAGGCCCCTCTTCAGCAGCGTAACCAAGGTCGATTTACCGCCGCTGACCGGCCCCATAAGCAGCAGTATGCGTTTGCGTACATCGAGCCTGCGGGCCGCGGAATGGAAATATTCCTCTACGAGTTTCTCAACCGCACGGTCGAGACCGAAAATTTCCTGTTCAAAAAACTTATATTTTTTCTGGCCCCCGATCTCCTCAAAACCGTAGGATTCGATCATGTCATATACACGGGCATGTGCCGTCATGGCTGGAGAGGGGTCCTTCTTCAGCAATTCGATGTATTCCCTGAATGTGCCGCTCCACGCCAAACGGTCGCCTTCAGCCCGATACGATGCTATGCGTTCGAAAATATCCATATCGCTACCTCCTATGAGTCTGTTTATGGGGATTGGCTTCCATTCCACAGCGTCATTAGAAAACATTCCATTTTCGAAAAAAGTGTATTACATACCTATGCGGCTTACTTGGAATAGTTGACCTTATTTTCGAAGTCAAGCAAGTGCTTTTTTGATGAACTCTCCGAGCAGTCTACACCCGGATACGCATGAAAGCAGTCCCCATGCTATACTGAAATTACATTAACGTGACATCAAACATGTTTCGGATCAAAAGGAGAGTAACCATGGCGATAAAGCATGAAGCCGAGCTGTACGCTCCCTTAAAAGCCTTTTTTGAAATGAATGGATATGAAGTAAAAGGTGAGGTTCGCCATTGTGATCTTGTCGGTATGAAGGAAGGCCTCGAGGAGCCGCTTATTGTGGAGTTAAAAAAAACATTTAATCTTGCGCTGCTGCTCCAGGGCATCGAGAGACTGAAGCTGACTCCGTACGTTTATCTGGCGGTCGAGAAGAGCCGTGCGAAAAAAGGAGCGGTCAATCAGCGCTGGAACGAGCTGTCAGGGTTATGCGGGCGCCTGGGTCTGGGACTTATCACGGTAACCTTCTACAAAACCAAAGCGCCTTTTGTGGAAGTGCTCTGTGAGCCGGAGATGGCCGTACAGACGGGCCGAACGGCCATCAGACGGAAGGAGCGCCTGTTGTATGAGTTTCGGGAGCGCAGCGGCGATTACAACACGGGCGGCATAACAAGAGCCAAGCTGGTTACCGCATATCGCGAGAAAACGCTGCGTGTAGCTGCAGCCATGAATTCCGCGGAAGCGGAGCAGCGCAGCTTGCATGAACTGCAGGAGCAGGAGCACGGGCTTCAAGCAGGGCGTGCAGCCGCTGCGCTGCCCGGCATTTCCCCCGCGGCTGTGCGGGATCGAAGCGGCGTAGGATCGGCTGCTGATATCCTGCAGCGCAATTATTATGGCTGGTTCCGCCGGGTGAGCCGCGGACGCTACGTGCTGACGCCTGCCGGTATCCAAGCCCTGGCAGACTACGCCACCGTGTTAAAATCATAAAATGTACATTCATCAGCCCGAAAACCGGCAAATCCCGTGATGCAAAAAAAGGCTGCTGATTCTACTCCAGACCTGATAACAGGTCCAATCAGCAGCCTACCCTATGTTATTAACGATACTTAAAGAAGCAGCCTTCCATGTCTAATTACGGGCAGTAAATTCCAGCACCGCTTCGCTGATCAGATTCATGCCCAGCAGCAGCTCATCCCGGCCCGGATGCGTAAAATTCAGCCGGATGCATTCACGGGTATGATCTTCGGCGGAACACATCGAGCCTGGCAGGAAAGCCGCACCTTTGAGTAAAGAAGCTCTCAGCAGCGCATCGCCATTCAAGCCAGGTGGCAGCTGCACCCAGAGAAACATCCCGCCGGAAGGTACCGCATACGTCGAATCCTTCCATGCGCTGCGCTTCAGCAGCTCTACCATCAGTTTAAGCCTCGTTGCGTACTCCCGGTTCAGCATGCCGATGTGATCCTCCAGCTGAAAATGCTTGGATTCCAGCAGATTGTGCAGCATCCGCTGATTCAGCATACTGGATTGCCAATCGGCCATTTGCTTCACCGCCGTCATCATCTCAATGACGCGCCGATTTCCTGCGGCCCATCCTGTACGAAGCGCCGGTGCAACCGTTTTGCTGAAGGAGCCAACATATAGAACATGCTTACCCTGGGGTTCCTCCAGTGAGAATATTGAAGGAATTCTTGTCCCCTGATTCTTGGCATCCGCAAAATAAAGATCGCCGTAAGAATCATCCTCCACAATGAGAAGCCCATGCTGAACACACAGCTCCAGCACCTGCTTGCGCCGCTCCAAACTCCACATCACGCCTGTCGGATTGGTAAAATTGGGCGCAGCCATCAGCAGCTTCGGCTTGTGCTGCCGGATCATCGCTTCGAGATGCTCTGGCAGCATCCCGTTCTGATCTCCCTCAACAGGCACAATGAGGGCGCCCTGTAGACGCAGCACCTGAAGCAGTCCAGGCGAGGTTGGATTCTCGACCAGCACCGGGTCACCCGGGTCCACATACACCCTGACCAGCAAGTCAATGGCCTGCTGCGTACCGGTTGTCAGTAAAATATGCTGGGGCTGAACGCTAAGCCCCTTTCGCCGGGAAAAATCCTGGCTCAGCCATTCGCGGAGCGGCCCGTATCCTTCCGCCTCACCATACTGCAGCGCTAGCGGATCCTCAGACAGGACCGATGTCGCTGCCTCTGCCAGAGAATGCAGAGGGAATAACTCTTCGGCCGGAAGCTCTTCTGCCAAGGAAATAAAAGAATCCCGCTTCGCAAGTTCCCTGATATCGCGCAGCGGGGATGACAAAAGGGTCTGTGCACGGGAAGCAAAGGAATACTGCATGGAAGTCCCTCCTCTAACCGTTATCAAAACCTCGGTTTTGTATTCAGGAGCCTCTTAACAACCTCTAAAAGGTATTCCTGATGTTTATATATTATACCTTATGAACCACATCACGCATATATTTGCCTGCCTTGGCGGGTATACAGTGCGTACTTTTCGATCGCTTGCGCACGGGTGGAGACCCCAAGCTTCACGTATATTTTGCGGAGGTAATTATCAATGGAGCGGCGGCTTACTTGAATTTCCATGGCAATTTTATCGTAGGTTATGCCTTGGACAATCCGTTCCATAATAAAGGCCTCCGTCTCGGAGAGCTGAAGTCCACCTTCATTCATGGCAGAGGCCGTTAGGGGCCATATTCCTTGCCTTACCCACTCGAGCGGCAGTGATGCAACACCTTCCCGCAGGCCGGTAATCATATGTATAAGCTGAAAGGTGGATGCCTGTTTGGATAACAGCCCGCTTGCGCCGCGGCTGATCAAGGATTGCAGCAAGGGAAGACCATCGTTATCGGTCATGATGACAACATGGGTCCTCGGAGACAGCTGCTTCATCTGCTCCAGCACGGCTTCAGACGTGTGCTCCTGCAGGTGATAATCCAATAGAACCAAGTCAGGAAGCAAATCCCCGACCAATCGAAGCCCTTCTGAATCTGAGGATGTCATTCCCTCAACGAGCAGATCCTGCTGCTCTTCCAAAATCAATTTTGTTCCCAGCATGCTTGTAGGTTGACTGCCAACTATAACTACCCGCCAAACCTGATTCATTTTCTAATAGACCTCCTGTTTCAACGAACTTGAATCTCTATCATCTCTATTAAGTAAGCGCCGTCATTTCCTTACATACCCGGCATGCGATTTCTCGTTGTTTGCGGCTATGGATTGATACAATTCCATCCTGTTATCCGTATAGAAAAAAGGTTAATTAATCCTATAGACGCAGGGCCTTTGACGATATGTATGGCGAATGTCTTATATGTATCCTATTTGATAATCAAATCTATACAGATTGTATCCCACTCTAACTTTCTAGGCAATCTATTTTTCATAAAAAACGCGCGCTTTTTGTTCGTCTTTGCGAAAGTAATCCTGACATGATAGAATGATATCTGGAAAAAATGATAGTTTTTGAGGGGTGATGATATGCCAATGTTAGAGCCGGAAAACAATGCCCCCTATAAATCCCGTGAGGAAGTGCATCAAAAAGGGCCGTCTACCAAATGGTTCTGGGTATTTTGGATTGTTCTGATCGGGCTGGGGACGACCGCAGCCTACCTATATAGCAATCATTTAAAAGAGCAGGTCGTTGTGCAGTTGCAGCAGGATACGCGCAAGGAGATGGCATCGTTCAAAGCGGAGTATGACCAAAGGTTTAATGAGCTGGTTCAGGAAATGGATGAGATGCAGAGCAAGGTTCAGTCCTTTAATGAACTGCTGACCTTTACCAAGGATCAGGCTAGCGGCAAGACGGACAACAGCAATAAGCTGTATAGTCAGTTAAGCCAGGTAGAGAAACAGCTGAAGGAGCTGGAACGCAAGATGGAGCTGCTCAAGTGACCAGGCTGAGATATATTCGTCCCAAGCAGCTCAACCGCACGTTTATGCTAGCCATCGCTCCTTTTATCGGATTGCTGCTGTGTATGTGGTTGATAACCAAGCCGCCGCACCTATCACACGAAACCGCTGAGTACATACCTTCCAGCAGCATATCGGAACAGTCCGCCGTCATCATGCAAGAATTGGATCAAGCGGCCGTCACTGCGGAGCAAACGATATCTTCTATTGAAAAAACAGCCAAGCTCTATCAGCAGACGACAGCCTCGGTAGGAACGATTCTGCGAACCGCGGAATCCCAGGCTGCACGCCCGGAGCAAATCTATAACCGCCGGATCACAAGCAAACTGGGGGTCCCGATCGAGACGGTTAACAGCGACCGGATTCGAATCGAGTTATATAAGATCAATCCGGGTACCTATCACGGTTACGCGATGAAGGTCAAGCTGAAGGACCCTTCCGCCATGAGTATGTCACTGGGCAGTGAAAGCGGCCGACCCGGGTCCGTCGAAACGACCATGCGTGCGGTAAGTCGGCATGGCGCGGTTGCCGGCATTAATGCCGGCGGATACGCGGATGGCAACGGGGGCAGGCATCCGCTAAGCACAACCTTTTATAAGGGCAAGTACGTTTCAGGATTTCAACCGAGCTTTAAGGATCTTTCCTTTGTCGGCATGAGCAAATCCGGCAAGCTGATCGGTGGAAAATTCTACAATCAGAGCGATCTTGATCGCCTGGATCCGGTATTCGGTGCTACCTTTGTGCCCGTGCTGCTCCAAAACGGCTACAAAACCACCATTCCCGAGAAGTGGCGAACGGCCCCTGGACGGGCACCTCGCACGGTCATCGGCAATTACAAGGATGATCAGCTGCTCATTCTCGTAACCGAAGGATACGATGAGAAGGGTAAATCCGGCGCTACACTGCAGGAACTGCAAAACAAGCTGAAAAAATTGGGCGTCATCGACGCTTATAATCTGGATGGCGGCGGCTCGGCCTCCCTTGTCCTGAACGGTCGTGTCGTGAACAAGCCATCAGACGGAAGTCTGCGGCCCGTGCCAACACACTTCCTATTTTTCGAGTAATGGAATCGGCTTCATATTCTCATTTATTTTTTCGCCCAAGGTGGTTATAATAAGAATAGCTTAGCAGGAGGTGGCAAGGATGTCTTTCTCATTAACCTTTTGGATCGTCATGCTCGTGTTTGCCCTTTACATGGTCGGCATTTGGACCTCGTCATACAATGATGATAAAACCAAAGGCCTGTAAGGCATAAACTCCCCCGAAATACGGGGGAGTTTTTATTTTATTGCGAAACAAAAAAGGCACCGCTCTTTAGCGATGCTCAAAAGGTAATTCATATTAGGCAACTAGGCATGTTTCGGAAGCTGTTGCATTTCGGACATGCATTGCGAGCAGATGTAGCGCTCTTTAAACTCGCTTACACCATCCATAGAACCACAGAAGACACACTTCGGACGATAGCGCTCTAATATAATATGGTCCCCCTGTACAAGAATTTCTACGGGATCCCCCTCGTTCATTTGATATCTCTTCCGCAGAGACTTAGGCAGAACGATTCTTCCCAGCTGATCGACCTTACGAACAACACCAGCAGGTTTCATAACGATTGTACACCTCTTTCATTTTCAACAAGTGATTTCTGACACCACAATTACAGAACTGATAATAAGGGCCTAGTATAATAGTTCGATAAAAAGTTGTCGAATCCTGCTGGATATTAAGAATTTCTTAGTTTTTTTCAATATCAAATAGGTATACTGGATGATTTTTCCCTAAAAACTCGAAGTTTTGCAGCTTTTAATCCATACCCGGGAAATCCAGCTGGCGTAATGCCTCGTATACCATAATCGCAGCCGAATTGGACAAATTCAGCGAGCGGACCTTATCTGTCATTGGCATCCGTATGCAATGCTCGCTATTTGCAGCAAGCAGCTCTGGAGGCAGACCCTTGGTCTCTTTGCCAAAAACCAGAAAATCGCCATCCTGATACTCGATATCCATGTAACGCTTGGTTGCCTTCGTCGTGGCATAGAAATAACGTCCGTCCGGATACAGTGCCTTTAATTCCTCAAAGGAATCGTGGTATTCAATATGTACGGCATACCAGTAATCCAGCCCTGCCCGCTTCAATGTTTTGTCATCTGTATTAAAGCCGAGCGGACGGACCAGATGCAGATGAGTGCCTGTTGCGGCGCAGGTTCTGGCGATATTGCCCGTATTGGCGGGGATTTCCGGTTCGACTAGTACGATGTGTAATGCCATGTTGATAAAGTCCACCTTTTCTTCTGTTTTCTTCTATTATAACCGATTCCATCCTGAATTCCCGGGGTATCCAGAAATAACCTTCCGCTGATGGGCGGAAGGTTATTTCTGTTCATCTTCGATGATGTATTAGCTGCGGCTGTTCTGGAACTGCTGCATAAATTGTACAAGCGCCTGAACGCTCTCGTACGGAAGGGCATTATACACCGAAGCGCGCAAACCGCCGACGCTGCGATGGCCTTTTAGACCGACAAAGCCTTCTTGCTCCGAAGCCTTCACAAATTCCTTCTCCAGCTCTTCCGTGCCCAGACGGAACGTAATATTCATATCCGAACGCACTTCTGCGTTCACGCAGCCGCGATAGAAACCGCCGCTGCTATCGATGGCATCATAGATGAGTGCGGCTTTCTTGCGGTTCAGCTCCTGAACGCCTTCAAGCCCCCCCTTCTCCTGAATCCATTTGAGAACCTCATTAATCATATATATGCCAAAGGACGGCGGCGTATTGTAGAGCGAATTGTTTTTCAAATAAGTATCATACCGGAGCATACTTGGGAGATGTTTAGGAGAATCTGTAATCATATCCTCTCTGACAATCACAACGGCCACGCCGGATGGTCCAAGGTTCTTCTGCGCACCGGCATATACCATGGCAAATTGGCTTAGATCAAAAGGACGGCTCAGGATATCACTCGACATATCGCAGATCAGCGGTACGGATCCGGTATCCGGGAATTCCTTAAACTGTGTGCCTTCAATGGTTTCATTGGAAGTCAGATGAAGATAAGCTGCATGATCGGATAGCTTGATATCTTGAAGCTCAGGCAAAGCCATGTATTTGCTCGCTTCCGATGAGGCGGCAACATGGGTTTCGCCAATCAGCCTGGCTTCCTTAATCGCCTTCTCGGCCCAGCTGCCTGTCATCACATAATTTGCAACCTGGCCTTGTCCCAAAAAGTTCATCGGAATCATCGCAAATTGCGTGCTGGCACCACCCTGAATGAATAACACCTTGTACCCGGACGGATTTCCCAGCAGGGACAGCAGGCGTTCCTGCGCTTCATTATGAACTGCTTCATAGACGGCACCGCGATGCGACATTTCCATGATCGACATGCCCGTATCCCCGTAATTGACGAATTCAGCCTGAGCGCGCTCCAACACTTCAAGCGGCAGCGCAGCAGGCCCTGCATTAAAATTGTATGCTCTCTTGCTCAAAAGACTCTCCACCCTTTCTCCTTGTTCCCTTTATCGCTTTATAGATTTAAAGCTAATCATAGCAACAAAGCGAAGGTCCATCAAGTGCATTTTATACAATTTTTTATTCTCCATCAAAAACGGATAAATCCTACAGTTCCAACCTGCGAAGACCCAAAAGGGACACCCTTTTGTTTACCAACTGAAGAATTGGAACTGCCTTCTCCAGCATTTCTGTTCTCCCGGAGCCAGACTCAGACGAATAAACACCTCGGGAGAAATCACGTGGCCAGTACCCCATAGCGCCATGTAAGCGACTGGAAAATCACTGCTCTCCCTTACTCCCGCCCTGCTGGCTTTATGCGTGAGCTCCCATGAATAAGAATGGTCACTGCCGTTGAAACCTTCCAGCTTTCCATAAAAGGGCTTGCTCGGCTTGGCGTTCCAGTTCACCTCGCAACCCTGGACAGACAGCAAGCCGGAGGTATAGTCAGATTCAACCTCCGTAAATCGGACAGGTACAGGCAGCCGCAGCTTGTATTCTGGTCCTGAGTCCTGATCGTTTATACCTATGAAATTATGGATATATTCCTCCGTATCAATCCTTCGGCTACCTTCGTTGCAGAGCTCATAATCCATGGTCAACGAGGTACCTTGGATGGAGATCTTCTTAACCAGCCTGGCTGCATATCCCTTTGTGTTCCTTGCATGAACCACATACGTGATGTTTAAATCGTCCGCCGTGATATCCACATCGAAAGGTTCCAGCGGATACGTATACTGAAAGTTATAACCGTCTTCATTAACCCGCTTAAGAAGGCCTACCCCTAGTTTAGGAAACCACTCGCCTACCCTGGTTTCCGAGTACCCCATTCCGTCGTGAAGACCAAATTCATTGCATAATCCTGATCCGCCGGCAGGGTTAAATCCCTCTGCATACTCATGAACACAGAACGTATGACCGCTCCCCACGAGCCTGACCTGTGTAATGAATCCGGTCCGATCAAAACGTGTGCCTTGGTAACTATCAATATCCGCTATATCTAAGGCTAGTTGTCCGTTCGTTAATAGATGGCTCATGCTAATCGCTCCCTTTCCATTCATGATGAAGAAGCCCCGGTCACTTGTCTGCCAGGGCTTCCGTCAATTTGCATGTTCTTATGTTAGGCGAGCTCGACAAGAATGATATGAGATTCATTCATGGATAACGCAGACAACGTATAACGATCCACTTCAGCTGCCCCTCGGGTGATACTCCGCAGCTGAACCTTCTCGCCGTTCAGTGTAATGGATTGAATCCCATAACTTCCATAATCCAATCCGCTTGGATTGCTGTATACAATCTGAAGCTGTTGATCAGCAAACCTTGTATCTACAACTGCGTTGCCATCAGCTCCAAATTGAGAGGAACGTAATTTAGGTTCCAAGCGAAGATGTCCCAGATTACCTTTCACGCCAAACACCTCGGTCAGCATCGTAAGCAGAAGCCAGCTTGCTGATCCGGTGAGATAGGGATACATGCCTCTTCCCTTCTCATTGATGTATTCAGGAATACCAGGATACATGCGACTGCGATCAAAGTCATTGCTCAGATCATAAATCGACTGCAGCACCTCATATCCTTCTTGGACAAAACCTCTTTTATACAGAGCATTCGCATACATGACACTCATATGGCTAAACATGGCGCCATTCTCTTTATGCCCGAACGCAAATCCGAACGCACGTCCAAGATTTTGCTGAATCTCGCCAAAGTTCGAGTTGAGGCGGTAACCGATGTTAGGGTCTTTCAGATAACGATCCACAGCCTTCGTAATCCGGCTTACCTGATCATCGTCAGCAATTCCGCCCATGACAGCAAAGACCTGACCTGTAAGCGTGATGCGCACACCATGGGGAAAATCGCCTTCCACGCGTTCTCCATCATTATTGTAATATCCGTTGAACCACGCATACCCTTCTTCGTTTGTGATCCATTCGTTGCGGCGCAAATGCTGGATGATCCATTCCGCTTTCAGTTTCAAATCCTGTACAACATCCGCTAAACTTAATTTCAGTTTGTTTCCGGTCACAGAGACTTTTACTGATTCGTAATACCTATCCAGCAGTTCGAGTTTCCCTTTAACATCCTCATAGGAAGCGGGAGTCGTTAACGAATCGAGCAAAACAGCCATTTCCTCTGCAATTTCAATGAATTCGACACCGTGGTTCTCCTGCCATGCCAGCAATACATCAGCAAGCTGCATCAAGTTGCTCGCATAAAACGCAGTAAATGCTACACTCTCGCCTCTGCCTGGCGCTAGGTCCAGACCATCATTCCAGTCTGCTCCCTCCAGCTTGATGTTATTGTGCTCGCCTACATTAAAGAACGGAACCAGATTCTGCAGCAAAATATGCTCAAGTATCGTTCCCTCATATACCCTGCCATTCACGGTTAAGAGCTTATTCCCATTCTCCGGCAACCAGTGGCTGTCCTTCTCCTGACACCGTTTCACAAACACATCACGGAAATACGTTTGAGGCTGCTTCAGGAAATCCAGATCCCCGCTCTGATTGATATAAAGCAGGGTGGTCATTAACGGCCAGGCACCATGATCCATCCATACGCGAGGAATATTGTTCCGGTCCGCGATAAACTCACCCGGCTTGGTTCCGATAATTGTTGCATTGCTTCCGTCCATTCGCACACCTGCGTAATTATTGAGCAGAAGGTATCGAACCTCAGATGGCTCCATAATCATCAGTGCAAGGCAATCCTGCCACAGGTCACGCCATCCGCGGCCTCCACGGCCATAGTCATGATAGGGGAGGAAGGAGTTCCCGTATAAACGGCGCAATATAGGCTGCAGCGTTACCCATTTCATCCACATATCCTGCTGTTGATCTCCAGTATGAAAGGACACGGTTGCCAGCTTGTCATTCCAATAGTTTTCGTTCTGCTTAAGCAGATCATCAAAACTCTTCTCCGATAAATACGTTTCGTCCAGCCTGCCGGATTCTATGCGATCCTCTGAAATGACCATTGCGATCACATAAGCTCTGGATTGGCCTGGCAGCAATTGAAGCTCATGAAACCGGAGAGCCCCAATCGCTTCGTAGCCCTCCAGCGTATCACCAGCCGCTGCACCCGCTTTCTTGTTGGCAACTACAGCCTCGGGCCAATCCAGTGCGCCGCCTTCCCCGATAAATTCCTCGAGTACCGGATCATAACCGGCTGGTTCCGCACCATCTGCCTCTGCACCCAGCACGCTGTAGCACACCTGATTGATACGGTGACCGCGCTCGTCAAACGACAGAACAGGCTGCACCTCGATCCCCTTACGATGAACAAAGATCCGATGCAGCAGTGAAGTCACATGACGATGATCCCGCAGATCATCTGCCGAGCGTCCGTACAGCGGGATGGCTGCGGTAGGCGTCAGCTTCAGCGGCTGATCGCTTGTGTTTGTCAGTTTCACTTTCATCAATTCAATTTTGTCATCCGTTACAGGAACGAAACTCGTCACTTCCGCTTGCAGTCCCGTTTCCCGGTTAATCCGCTTCAGCTTATGCCATAGAAACCCTGCTTCTAATTTGCTCTCTTCCTCCTGCTGCATGAATCGGTTTGCATTCTGCCTGGCGGAATTGCCAGTTGCGGACCATGCCCCGTACCCATCGATATACACCCAGAAATTACGTGCAGATTTAGAATTATGCAGATCCTCTACCGATACGGGTGACATCAAAAAAGTATTGTGACTGCTTGTGATTTCTCCATGAAGATTCGGCGTTATGGCTGACATCATGCCGGCTTCATTAACTAACGGAAAATATAAATAGCTGTTATGTTCAGGCATGTTCAATGAAAACACGCCCTGGTTCCCCTGAAACTTCCATCCTGTCGATTTCATATCGTTCTCTTCCCCTTTATGCCATTAGGATTTAACCGCTCCTGCAAGAGCGCCATCCACAAGGTATTTCTGTATGAACGTGTACAGAATGATCAATGGTGCAGCCACGATCGTTATTCCGCATGCAAGCAGCGGCCAGTTATTCCCGTACTGCCCTCTGAACTCTTTTAGGCCAAACGTGATCGGATAATTAGCCGGACTTGGAAGATACATGATCGGACCTACAAAGTCATTCCACACCCCAATCGCGGTCAGAATGACACCTGTTGCTATCACAGGTTTCATAAGGGGCAGAATAATTTGGAACAAGTAACGAATATATCCGGAACCGTCCATCCCTGCGGCTTCATCCAGATCTCTGCTGATCGATTTGATATAGCCCACAAACATCATGAATACAACGCCTGTGCCCGTCGTTTTCAGTAAAATATAACCGAGCTTGGTATCGTAACCGAAAAATGAAACACTCTCTTTAAAGGACAGCATTAATTTATATTGGGCTACCATCGGGTTCGGAAGGAACTGGGACAGCAAGAAGAACATATAAATGAATCCGCTCCACATGACATATCCGCGCGCAACCGGAAAAGCGGCAAACAACGAAACAATGATGGTAAGCCCCGTTGCCGCCACCGTGTAAATCAGACTGTTGGTGAAATAACCGGCAAAATTGCCCTCAGACCATGCTTGCGTGTAGTTGCCCCATTCAATGTTCTGGACGATCCCAATGGGATTGAGCAAATATTCATTAAAGGATTTAAGCGAAATGTTGAACACCAGCAGAAGCGGCACGACATACAGAATCAGAAGCAGAAATACGACGCCGTAAGAAAGAATTTGAGTTGTTTTGGAATTCTGCATCAATATTCCACCTCTCTCTTACGCGTTTGTCTGACGGCAACAACAACAAAGAGGAGAATAATCAAGAACTGTATCACGGAAAGCGCAGAAGGAAGACCCATTTCCAAGCTGCCGCGGAATGTTTCCTTGTACACGTCATATGCCATCGTTCTGGTATTAAATCGACCGTCTGTTGTTGCCAAAATGATATCAAACGTCGACATAGCCCCAATAATAGACAGCAGCATATTCACCGTGAAAGACGGTGCAATGAGAGGAAAGGTAATATGACGGAAGGATTGCCATTTGCTAGTGCCGTCAATATGACCTGCTTCATATAAATCTTTTGGAACCGACTGCAGTCCTGCCAGAAAGATCAACATGGAGTATCCCATGTACATCCAAATCTGTACGAATATAATATAGCCGAACGCATGGGTGAAACTTCCGAAGAACATATCCTGATATCCGAAAAGAACATCGTAGAGGCGGTTAACCGGTCCGTTTAACGGATCAAACATCATCCCCCAGATTAGGGCAACCACAGCTACGCCTAGTACAACCGGCAAGAAAAACACCGCACGATAGAAATAATCTCCTTTAAGGCGTTGATTGATGATCACGGCAATAAATAGAGCAACTCCATTTTGTACAATCGTAACAACGAACATGAAGATCAGGGTATTTATAATGGAGCGCCAGCGTTCGCCTGAATTTCCCGAGAAGAATAAATCCTTGTAATTATCAAGCCCCACAAATTGATAGGTGCTGCCGGGGAGGTTTTTAACGTCGGTAAAGGAGTAAATGACCGTCAATATCGAAGGTCCAAAATAAAAAACAATGTATAATGCCATGGGTATCAGCAGCAGCAATAATGGTATGAAGCGATTAAACCCTTTTCCAAATGGATACATCTCTCTCACCTCGCAAATCCCGATTCAATAAATGTCGGGGCCTGTTGCACAGACCCCGATTACAGTATGGTTCATTCTATATAGGTCTCTTTATAGTAGAAGAAATCTTTATTTAGGAGCTGCGGCTTCCCATTCTTTTTGCTGAATGTCAGCCAATTCCTTCGCTGTTTTGTAAAGGCCGCCCGGAGCCAGGAATTCAGTATGAACACCCTCAGCAGCCAGATGCTCGCCGATATTCTGACGGTTGATCATCATGATTTCGTACGCCAATTCAAAGTCCCCCAGATACGGAGTAAGTTCGTTGTCGATAAAATCGCTTTCGGTTTGAATGTTATCCTGTGTTGGAATGAAACCGGCAGCCTTTACAAATGTCGTGTAGTTCTCCGGTTCGGAGAAGAACTCAAGCCATTTCAATGCTCCCTCTTTGTTCGGTCCTTTCTCGGCAGCATACCAGGTTACATCATACTTGCCGACAAAGGATGCATTCTTCGCTGCATCTTCTGTTGCAGGAAGCGGGAAGTATCCGAACTTCAGCTCTGGGTTTGCAGCTGCAATGGTTGGAGCATCCCAGGATCCATCAGCCAGCATCGCCGCTTTGCCTGTTGCAAAATAAGAAGGCGCTGTTGCATAATCAATCCCCATGAATCCGTCAATCATGTAATTGTCTTGAAGCGTCTTCATTTTTTCCAATACTTCGACTGCCTCTTCATCGTTATAAGCCGTCTCGCCTTTCCAAACACCCTCAATCCATTTCTGTTGATCTCCGCCACCCAGAATTTTGGCTTGCAGAGCGAATACAGGGAGTTTCAAAGGCCATACGTCTTTACCTGCAACAACAATCGGGGTAATGCCTTTGGCTTTCAGATCATCATTGAGCATAATGAACTCCGACCACGTTTTTGGAACGCTCAGACCATTTTGCTCGAAAATCTCTTTATTATAGAAAAGGCCGGACATGGCTACCTTGCCTGTTGGAACTGCATAGACTTTATCGTTATAAGTTCCGGCTTTTTCGATATCGTTAGCATTATAATTCTTAATGAAGGCTTGGTCCGATAAATCTGCGATCAGTCCTGTATCAATCCACTGCTGCCAATCGGGCACCTTAGCACCTGGCGTCCATTCCTGCGGAGAAAGTCTCATCCCGGACAAATCAGCCAGAACGTCCACATCGTTTGCCGTGATTCTCGCTCTCTGCGCCTGCTTAAATTCATCATCCGGTCCTGTAGTGGTATATTCCACCTTATACTCAGGGTACTTCTCTTCAAATTTCTTGTTGATCTCTTCAACTGCTTTATTGATGTTATCCTGTTTCCAGTGTAAAATTTTGATGACCTTCTTATCGCCTTTAGCCGGTGTTTCTTTATCGGCCGAATCACTGCTTCCTCCGCAAGCCGTTAGCGAGAAAGTCAAAGCACCCGCCAGAAGTACTGCTGATAATTTCTTAATCATTTCTTTACCCCCTGAAATTAATTTGCAATTCATTTATGAAACCGGATTCATTATTCCGCTTCTTTTCGTCCAGTATAGTCTTGATGCTACGAAAATTTCAGTAATCCATTTCGTAATTCAGCGAATTATACCGAAAGCGGTTTCGTAAGGCCTATTATTACTCATAACATTTTGTTTGTCAAAGCTTTTTTTAACCTCATTCAATACAATTTTTCGTCTCGTTATCATTCCGTTATTTCCCCTTGATACTCCAGCTATATAGCCGCTTCCTTCCATTGACTTAAAGTACTAAAGCGGATACACTATTTTTACGAAACAGTTTCGAATAGAGAATTATAAAAAGTTTCGAACGAATCACCTTAAACGTAAAAACAAGTTGAAAGCGGCATTTTTTATGCTGATATTTAGGTTTTTTTAACAATTATAACGAAAATCCACGAAAATTTCGGGGTGACTTGATAAACAAATAAGGGGCGTTTAGTATGGGGTTGAATATTAAAACAATCGCTAAAATGGCGGGGGTATCCGTTTCCACCGTCTCCAAGATTATTAACAACTATAGTGATGTATCCGAGGAGACCAAAGCTCGTGTGCTGGAAATCATGAAAGAAACCGGATATACCCCCTCCAACTCCGCGAAAACATTAGCCACGAAAAAATCCAATTTAATAGGCGTTATTTTTGCCGGGAAATTGAATGTGGATTTTACCCATCCTTTTTTCGTTGAGGTTCTGAATTCGTTCAAGAAACAAATGGGTGTCCTCGGTTACGACCTTCTGTTTTTTTCGAATGAAAAATTCCAGGGTGATGATGCCGACTATCTCGGAAGATGTCGTCATTATCAGGTGGACGGCTGTGTCATTATATCCGGGGAAGAAATCGAGCCCTCCATTAAGGAGCTTGATGAGAGCGACATTCCGTGTATTGGGGTCGACATTGAGCTGATCGGCGAAATGTCGGGGCACATTATGTCGGACAACTATAAAATGTCCTCGAAGGTCGTTGAACATTTCTACCTCCAAGGCTTCAGAGACTTAGGATTCATTGGGGGCAGCAAGGAATCTGAAATCTCCAACATGCGTGAGGCCGGTTATCGCAACGCTATGGAGAGCTTCGGGCTTCCTGCCCGTACGGAGTGGTTTCTGAACGGGGATGACTTTTACGAAGCAAGCGGATATAAGGCCATGACACGGTTGATCCAGGCAGGATCGCTGCCCCGTGCCATCTTTGCAGCCTCCGATCAGATTGCCATTGGGGCCATCCAGGCGCTTCAGGAGCAAGGCCTGAATGTGCCAGACAATGTTTCGATCATTGGCTGTGACGATATTGAAGCATGTAAATATACTACACCCAAGTTAACGACCATTCGTCAAAACAAAGACAAGATCGGCCGATTGGCCGCACTTATGCTCTACGACCTGATCAATAAGCAATCACCGGTCAGCTCGTTTGTTGTTGAGCCTGAGCTTATCGTACGCGAATCTTGCGGGAGCAAGACACATCACTTCGGTTACTTCTGATTGCTTGTCCAATTGGACCGACGGTCTTCCTCACCTTCCTCACCTTCCTCACCCGGAAGGCCGCCCTTCTGCTCGCTTGGACAGCACTATCTACTTTCCATCCATCTACATACTAAAAAAAGCTTAGAGCCACAGGCCCTAAGCTTTTTTTAATATGAGTATTAGAGGTCGTAGTACAGGGAGTACTCATGCGGATGAACACGGATGTTAACCGCTTTAGCTTCAGAGCGCTTGAGCTCAATGAAGTTATCGAGGAATTCCTGCGTAAACACGCCGCCCTCAGTCAAGAATTCGCTGTCTGCTTGAAGAGCATCCAAAGCCTCATCCAGGGAACCTGGTACGCTGCGGATTTCTCTCTTCTCAGCATCAGACAGTTCGTAGATGTTCTTATCGAATGGTCCGTAGCCCAGTGCCGTCGGATCGATTTTGCGCTTGATGCCATCCAGGCCAGCCATCAGCATGGCCGAGAATGCAAGGTAAGGATTCGCCGTGGAGTCCGGTGTACGGAACTCAATGCGGCAGCCTTTAGGTGTTACAGCTGCAACCGGAATCCGAACTGCTGCGGAACGATTGCCTTTGGAGTACACGAGGTTAACCGGTGCTTCATAGCCTGGAACCAGACGTTTGAAGGAGTTTGTGCTCGGATTTGTCAAAGCAATCAATGCCGGTGCATGGTACAGAATACCGCCAATGTAGTGGATAGCCGTTTCGCTCAGGTTAGCATAAGCTCCTTTTTCGTAGAACAAAGGGGTATCGCCATCGAAAATGGATTGGTGAACGTGCATGCCGCTTCCGTTATCTCCGAACAGTGGCTTCGGCATGAATGTAGCCGTTTTGCCATATTGGCGAGCCGTGTTATGCACGATGTATTTATAGATCAACAAATTGTCAGCTGTTTTCTTTAATGTGTCAAAACGGAAGTTGATTTCAGCCTGCCCTGCCGTTGCTACCTCATGGTGATGACGCTCAACCCGCAGTCCTGCCTCCTCAAGCAAACGGCACATTTCGCTGCGAATGTCCTGCTGTGTATCAATAGGTGCCACTGGAACGTATCCGCCCTTAACGCCAACTTTGAAACCAAGGTTGCCGCCTTCTTCCTTGCGGTTGGTATTCCAGTTTGCTTCCTCGGAGTCTACAAAGTAGCTGGAGCTGTTCATGGAGCTTTCGTAGCGAACATCATCGAACAGGAAAAACTCGGATTCAGGTGCGAAGAATGCTGCTGTACCGATTCCCGCCTCTTGAAGATATTGCTCAGCGCGAGCTGCGATACCGCGTGGATCACGCTCGTAAGCATCGCCCTCCGGTGTAAAGATGTTGCTCATAATGTTAAGTGTAGGATGTGCTGTAAATGGATCGATATAGCAAGATTCCGGATCTGGCATCATTACCATATCTGATTCTTCAATGCCGCGGAATCCTGGAATAGAAGATCCATCAAACGCTACCCCGTTCACGAATGTTTCTTCATCTACCTCTGAAGCCGGCAAGGTAATGTGATGCGCCCGTCCCGACAAGTCCACAAAACGAAAATCGACCCACTCAATATTGTTCTCTTTAATGGTTTGCAATACTTTCTCTACCGACATGTCTCTTCCTCCCAATTTCCGAACATTAAGACTAAAACAGCTTAACAATGTTCATAATCTTTCGATTTCTTTTCGTCATTATATGCCGGGAGATAACCTGACGTCAATACCTATGTAAGGTATTTTTAAAAATGATGTTATATATACTGACATTGAAAACCAGTTAATGTAAACGAAGCAAAAAGACACCTGCGAGCTTGCTGCAAGTGTCTACTACTATAAATAAGGGACTGGCCCAGCTATCCTCATATAGCGAACGATATGCTTAAGTCTATCAAATTCACCTATATCGATTATTATACGCGCACAAATTCAGAGGCAGGTGCTTTTGAAGTGGCAAAGCTTTTACCTACCAATGGAGCCAGTTGCTCCAAGTCTTTCAGCAGCGCGGCGAATTGATCCGGGAACAGCGATTGAACGCCATCTCCCGTCATGGAATTGTCAGGATCCGTATGCATCTCAATGATAAGACCGTCTGCTCCAGCCGCTACAGAAGCCTTGGACATCGGTTCTACGAGCTCGCGCCGGCCCGTTCCGTGACTTGGGTCCGAGATCACCGGAAGATGGCTCAACCCTTGCAGAACCGGGATGGCAGATAAATCCAATGTATTTCGGGTATACGTTTCGAATGTTCGGATTCCGCGTTCACAGAGCATAACATTCGGATTGCCGCCGGCAAGAATATATTCCGCTGCATTCAGTAACTCATCATAGGTGGCGCTAAAGCCTCTCTTGAGCAAAACCGGCTTGCCGCAGGTGCCCAGTTTGCGAAGCAGATCAAAATTCTGCATATTTCGGGTACCTACTTGAAGAATATCGGCATACTCGGCGCAAATATCAACGTATTCGGGGGTCATAACCTCTGTTATCGTCAGCAGGCCATGTTTTTGGCCCGCTTCAGCCATCATGATCAAACCCTCGACGCCAACACCCTGGAAGCTGTATGGACCCGTACGAGGCTTAAATGCGCCTCCTCTGAGCACTTGCCCACCTGCTGCCTTGACCAGCTGTGCAATCTCGTCAATCTGCTGCGCAGATTCCACTGCGCACGGTCCCCCCATGACAACCAGGTTGCCGCCGCCAATCCTGGTGCCCTTAATATCGATAACGGTATCATCCGGATGGAAATCACGGCTCGCCAGCTTGTAGGACTTGGAGATCTTGACTACGTTCTCTACACCTTTCATTTGACGAAGATGCTCCGCAAGTTTCGGATTCACACTGCCGATAAGACCGATTACCGTCCGATCCGCTCCTCGGGATACATGAGCCTGCAGTCCTTCCTTCTCAATTTCCCCTACGATATGCTGTACTTGTTCCTCTAATATTTGATTTGAAGTGATAACGATCATTATATAACCTTCTTTCTGAATATATTCCTGTTTGTGAATGAGTTAATGCTCACTTTCGCGCTTGTTCGCTTTTAAGCTTTTATGCTTTTAACTGATAAAGTAAATATACAGAAAAAATCTCCCGTCGTCAAGCCCATTCTTCAAGCCTTCATGATCGGGAGATCTGGTCTTTCCGTTTACAATAACGTTTTATTACGTCCTTCTGCCACTTTTCGCTTAACCAGCGGTATGACAATTCTTACGGTTGTCCCGATGCCAGCACGGCTGAACAAAGTGACCCCATATTCATTACCGTAGTGAAGCTTGATCCGTTGGTCTACATTCCGAATGCCGTATCCGGCATTGGTCAGATCCTGACCAGCTGTATTATCAAGAACTCTGCCGGGAGGGAAGCCCACGCCGTTATCAATGATTTTGAATTCCAGCACATCTTCCACTTCCAGCACTGTGGCCGTAATTCGGATATGAATATACTCCCCGGTCCATGCATGCTCCAGCACATTCTCGATAAACGGCTGCAGTATCAATTTCACCGTTTCATACCGTACCACCTCAGGCGCATAATCATAGGTAACCTGCATCCGCTCATCGTATTTGATCTTTTGAATATCAACATACGCCTGAGCCTGTTCCAATTCATTCTTCACCGAGATGATATTACGGCCATCATTCAGCGACAGACGGTAAAACTTCGCCAAATCCATCACCATGCGCTGAAGTTTATCCAGCATCCCGAACCGTGCCAAGCGGCTGATGGAAGATAGCGTATTGTATAGGAAATGCGGATTAATCTGCGCATGAAGCGACTCCAGCTCCGCTTCTTTTTTCTGCAGATCGGCAAGATACACCTCATTGATCAGTTTACCGATATTGCTGCCCATATCGTTCAGAGCAGAGGAGATGTGGGTGAACTCATCATTTCCTTTAAAAGACACCCTTTTATGGAATTCACCTTCCTGAAATGAATCAAGCACCGATACGATTTTGGACACCCTTCGACTGAAATATCTTGAGACCACGATGCTGACAACAAAAAAGATACCAATGCAAATGAGACAGATCAGATAGGTTAGATTACGTATCTTTACGGTATCTTTCTCCACAATTTGGGCAGGAACCACGGCAATGAGATCCCAGCCCAGCTGAGGAATCGGCTTGCGGATAAGCAAATCCCCGTTCTTACGGAGCTCCTTCTCTCTAAAGACGTTGGTCTGCTTGCCGCCCGATGACAGGACCACGCGTCCTTGGGAATCCGATAAATACAACGCTGTGCCATCGCCGATCTTGTTGTAATCCATGCTTTCGAACAAATCTGTCATGCTGACATTAATCCGCATGAATCCGATCTCCTGCGGTTTAATGGTCGTACTGATATCGACCAGTCTCCGCAGCAATGAGATACGGCCGTTGCTCGCATCATCCTCGATCTGTTTCCACTGGAGTGTTACTCCGTAATTCTCTTCCTTGGGATATAATTTATACCAGGTCCTGTTCTCAAGCCGCTCATATTGATAAATATCGAATAGACGTTTGTTCGAGTCGAGCGGATCCGAATACGCGTAACTGTCATAGATCTCCCTAAGATCGTCATTGCGCAGATAGATCGACAGCCAAATCCTCCGGTTCGCTGTGCTCACCGCTGTCTCCAGCTTCGGAATGAGCACATTGATCGTTGTATCGTAGCTTACCCAGGCGCTTTCTGTATATCGCAGCCGGCTGTTAAAGGTCGTATCGAAATACAGCATGTCTGATATTCGAATCATATCCTCCATCTTGTAAGAAATATTCTCGCTCATTTGATGAAGTGTTCCCTGGATGTTGTTGTACGTCTGCTCACGAGTTGACTTAACGAAGACTTGATTCGCGATTTGACCCACAAGCAATACCGGTATAATGATGAACACACAGTACGAAATCATCAACTTGTAACCGAATGGTATCTTGACCCGTATTCGTTCGAATTTCCCCGCCATAACATGCATGACCCCACATCTAATCTGTATTTTGCAAGTTAAGAGTGCTTGCGCCGGTATTCCAAGGGTGTCATTCCGTACATTTCCTTAAACTGCCGACTGAAATAAGGTAAATATTGATACCCGGTCTGTGACGCAATTTCGTATATTTTCAGCTTGGTTGTCTTGAGCAGGTCTCTCGCACGCTCCATGCGGAGTTTAATCACATAATCGCTGAAGTTATGCCCGGTTTCTTCTTTGAAGAGTACCCCGAGATAATTCGGTGAGAAAGAAAAACGGTTTGCCATATCTCGCAGTGTAATGTTCTCATGCATGCGCGCCTGAATATTCTCAATAATCTCTTCGACCAAGCGTCCATTCTTGGTTGATTTTCGGTTTTTGAGCATTTCCGATATTTCCATTGCCTTCATTCGCAGCCATGAGAAAATATCATCCATCGTTTCAAAGTGCAGCAAAATATCAAAATTCTTGAGCTCCAAGCCTGCCATTCGGTACAATTCTTCATTAATCGTCTGAAGATGACCTTCCAGCTTTACCATGATATACACAGCTAAATTGCGTATCGTGAACTTGGAACGTATATTGGAAGCAAGTAATTGAATCGCTTCCAATTCATCATAGATACGAACAATATCATACTCTGTCATGGCTGTAAACAATGCATCGAAGCGGATATCGAGACTTTTTACATCTTCACGATCTTCGGTAGGCACCTCGCTGTACAGAATCCATCTGCCTTTGCCCCGAAACATCTTATAGTCCAGGGCAGCTAAAGCCTCCTGATAGGATGTATGGAGATCCTCCAGCTTGTGGACGGCCTTACCTTCCCCTACAGTCATGGTATAGGCGCATTCTTGCTTCAATTCTTCCAGAAGGGACTGAATCTCCGCTTTGCCTCGGCCACCGCTAAGCAGCACGGCTGTCCGCTGATCGTTCACCTTGCATATATGCTCAAAGCCGTTCGCGTCGAGAAGTTTATGTAATCTTGCAAAGTAGTTCTCCACAACACTAAGCTTTTCCTCGGAATCGAGCGAGCTGTTGCGCCATGTACTCACATTATCAAGTTCCAGCAAAATGACGCACACCGGCCAATGAAGCTCTGTAAAACGGTACTCCCGCTTGATGATATCCAGTATCGCGCCATCGTAAGGCTTCTGAAGAATTTGCAGCAAGTATTGATTTTTGAGGATAGGGATCATCTGCTGATAGGCCTGCTCCGTCTCCTTGCGTTCATGAAGGCGATCGAGCTCAAGTTTCACTTTTGTCAGGGCATCGATCAGTTCCTGATCTTCCATCGGCTTCAAAACATAACTGCATGCGTTCAAAGCGATAGCCTGCTTCACGTAACCAAAGTCCTGGTAACCGCTTACGAAGATAATCCGAAGTTCCTCCTGCAATTTCAGCGCCCGCTGTGCAAGCTCCAGCCCGGTCATATTGGGCATGCGGACATCGGTAACGAGGATGTCGATCTTCTCCCTCTCGAGAACCTCATAGGCGGCGAAGCCATTATTGACCGAGTCTATCACTTTCATTCCGAGATTCTCCCATGGAATAAAGCTCTTCATGCCCTCTAGGTCCAGTATTTCATCGTCTGCCAGCAGCACTTTATACACAGGTTACCATCTCCCCTATAAATTCCGATAAGGGTATACTGCATCAGCAGCATACCCTTCTTGGTTTAAGTAAAGATTATTATTGGCCTTTCATTTTTGTAACGTTTTCTTGCCATTTCGTTGTTTTGAATGCAAGAAGTTTATCGTATCCAGCAGATTGTGCATCCGCTTCAGCCTTGTCGAGGATAGCCAATACTTCTGCATCATCCTTCGCATACAGGGCTTTCGCTCTGGATTCTGTAAAGATATCTTCTACACGCTGACGGATAATTCCTTCCTCGCTGTCCGGAGCCGGATCGAGGTTGATGTATTCCGTAGCATTCGCTTGGGTTTTCCAAGTGATTTCATACTGCCAACGAGTGGACCAGTTGCGCTGCTCTTCTGGCAATGTACTCTCGTATTTTGCTTTTGCTGTATCAATAAATACCGTGTTACCATTCCAGTGCAGATTCGTTGTGATTGCTTGAAGTTTGTTAAGACCGGCTGCATCAGATACATATTTCTCCGTGAATTTAGGTGTCACGCCGTCTTCTTCAAAGCCATCCCAATATCCTCCTGGAGGGCCCCACATCAGAACGCTTTGTCCTTCAGGACCTGTGTACCAATCCAGGAAAGCAAAGATAGCTTCTGGATCTTTAGCGGACTTCGTAATTACGCTTACGTTCCAACCCAATTGAGTATAAGTACCAGGGAAGATTTTGTTCTTGTCGAGGCCTTCTTTGTGAATCGGCCAGATCATGAAGTATCCTCCATTTGGATCTTTTGCTGCCAACTCTGCATGAGCGTTCATTGCATTTTCAGTCGGGCTTGATGCAGCGTATACTGCAACGCGTCCAGTGTTCACTTTCTCTTTAACCTGGTCAACCGTTTGAGTCATAGCATCCTGAGAAATCAATTTCTCACGGAACAGCTTCGCAGAATACTGCATCGACTCACGGAAGATTGGATCCGTAAAGATAGAAGTCAGCTTATCGCCATTAGGTACGCCGCGGATGCTGATCCAGCGAGTTAGAGCATTTTCAGCAAAAGCGGAATACAGAACTTCAATGCCTTGACCTTGAACGTGTGGTTCAAACGGAACAACTTTATCGCCATACTTGGCTTTTACTGCTTTCAGGTATTCATACAAATCATCTGTGGTTTCCAGTTTAGGAGAACCCAGCTCTGTGTAAATTTGTTTATTAACAACATACCCTGCATTACCATTCGGCTGGTTTGTATACCAGTTCGGGAACTGATACAGTTTGCCGTCAGGGGAACGAAGCATGTTCAGACCTTCTTCACCCATCCATTCTTTCAGGTTAGGATATTTATCGAGATATTCATCATAAGGCACAAGCATGTCAGCTTGACGCAGCTTCTCTACATCCGGTCCACGGTCCATCCACATGACATCCGGAAGCTGAGTGGAAGCAATCATAGTGTTGAATTTTTGCTGCGCGTTACCTTGCGAATGAATTGCGTTTACGGTTACTTTCTTATTCTCTTTAATCCATTTCGAAGATTCGTCTTGCCCCCATGGAGGCATGGTATACTCGTTATAATGACCGTAGAAACTGAACTCCAGTGGAGTTTCGCCAAGTACAAACTTGCCTGCTTCTTCTGTTGGAGGCGTGCTAGTTCCACCTTTGTCCGCAGGAGCTGGGTCAGCAGTTTTCGCTCCGCCGCCGCATGCCGAAAGCATGAGCGCTGCAGTCAGCAAGGCCGTCATCGATGTGGTCAGCGATTTCTTTCTCAACCTCATTCTCTAATTTCCCCTTTCGTCTTTACACTTGATATTTATGTCCAAAGCTCATGCTTCAAACAACACCTGTTATCTCTTCCTACTCTTTCAGGGAACCTACCAGAACACCCTTAACGAAGTGCTTCTGGACAAATGGATACACCATAATAATCGGAAGCGTTGCCACCATCATAGTTGCCATGGACAGCGATTTAGAAGTTACACTCTGCATCCGTGAGAGAACGGCTTGAGAAGCCGAATCCAGGTTGCTCATCTGTTCAGACATAATATTAGAATTCAATATTTGGCGAAGCATGGTCTGAATGGGCAGCAGGTTCTCGTTATTGATATAAATACTTGGCAAGAACCATTCATTCCAATGGGAAACTGCCGTAAATAACGATAATGTTGCGATAACCGGACCGGACAGCGGGAGAATGATTTTGAAGAAAATACCCCAGTTGCCGCAGCCATCAATCTTGGCGGATTCCTCAAGACCATTCGGAAGACCGTTGAAGAAAGTCCGGAAGATGATCATGTTCCACACGCTTACCAAGCCCGGAATAATGAACACCCAGAAGGAGTCCATCAGACCCAAACCACGAACGAGCATAAAGGTTGGGATCAAGCCGCCGCCAAAATACATCGTAATGATACACATAATCATGTAGTACTTGCGGCCAATCAATTCGCTCTTGGTCATCCCGTAAGCAAAGATGGATGTTACGAGTATGGAGGAGATGGTTCCGATCACGGTACGAAGCACCGAAATCTTGAAACCATTCAGCAGCCTGGTATCCTGAAACACGATCCCGTAATTCTCCAATGTAAAGTCCCGGGGCCAAAAGGTAACGCCACCCATTGCTGTATCTGAACCCGAGTTAAATGAAATGACCAGTCCGTTCCAAAACGGATAAAAAGTTACAAAGGCCAATAATGCCAGAAAGATATATATAATAACCATCATCACTTTGTCACCGAATGCTAACCGTACCAAAACTACCGACTCCCTTCATCACAATGTTCTCTTACCATAAGCTGTTACCTGATTTACGTGCGATCAAGTTGGCAATCGTCAGAAGCATGACGCTGATTACCGCTTTAAACAAGCCTACAGCCGTTGCATATGAGAATCGGGAATTTTCAATACCTATTCGATAAACATACGTGTCGATAACGTCGGAAACCTCTCGCAATACCGGGTTCTTAGCCAAGAGCAAGATGTCTTCGAAACCTGCAGTAAGCAAGTTACCAATGGCAAGAATCATGAAAATACTTACAACCGGCATAATCGAGGGAAGCGTAATCGTAAAGATCTGTCTGAACTTGCTTGCACCATCCATGTCAGCAGCTTCGTACATATGCGGGTCAACCCCGGCCACAGCTGCCAAGTATACGATGGAGGAGAACCCGATTTCTTTCCAAACCCCTGTCGTTACGAGAATTGTCCAGAAGTATTCCGGAATGGACAGGAAGTTGAGCGGTTCCTCAATCAAATTCAGCTTCTGAAGCAAAATATTTACGCTGCCGTTATCCGTTGACAAGAGAGAAATCGCAAAGCCTGAAACGATAACCCAAGACAGGAAGTGCGGCAGATAACTGACCGTTTGCACGAGTCTTTTGAAGAACATATGCCGGACTTCGTTCAGCATAAGTGCAAGCAGAATCGGTGCAGGGAATCCAATGAGAAACTTGAGCAAACTGATTACGATCGTATTTCTCATGACCGTCATAAACTCTGGTGATTCAAAGAACATTTCGAAATGTTTGAATCCTGCCCAAGGGCTGTCACCCATGCCTTTAAAAATGTTAAAATCCTGAAAAGCCATCAAAATACCGTACATCGGTATATAGCTAAACACAAAAATGAGTGCGAGTGCAGGAAGCACCATTAACTGAATATCCCATTGTTTAGCAAAGCGAATTAACAAGCTGTCCTTCTTCCGTTTTGGAACAGGTTCCTGTTCTACGGATATTTGCGCCATATCCAACCCCCCGTGTGTTCTATGCCATGAAGTTTATCTGATGTCTAACATTGTAGTTTAAACTATCAAATATAAACATTTGCCTATTCAACGAAAAATGATATTATTCAATCGAAAAGTGAAACGCTTACACAACATGGAATATTGCTTTCTTATGTAAAGTGAGAGATATGGCTTTTAGAAAAATTACAGTTTCCACCTTTTAATCCTATGATTTGTAATAAACATTTCTGAAATCAAACATGAAAAGACCCATCGCAAACAGTACCTGCGATGGGTCTTAATTGAGCATATAAATGGCAATTCTTATGACTTACTCTTCACCCGAACCGGGGGAAGCAGCTTGCTCATATTCACCGTGCGTTTGATTTCCCAAGTATCCGGCTTATCGTGTTCATACTGTTCCAAATAAGCGATGACTTCCTTGGTAATTGGAGTCGGTGTTGATGCCCCTGATGTAACTGCCACTTTGCCTACTCCTTCAAGCCATTCGCGTTTCAGTTCCGTCACATCCCCGATACGGTAAGCGGGAACGCCTGCAATCTCTTCAGATACCTGGGCAAGCCGGTTCGAGTTATTGCTCCGCGGATCTCCAACCACAATAACCAAATCCGACTGTCCCGCTTGCTCGGCTACAGCTTCCTGCCGCACTTGCGTGGCAAGACAGATCTCGTTATGAATCTCTGCTCCCGGAAATTTATCCAGCAGACTCTTCATGATATGCTTGATATCCCACTGGCTCATCGTAGTCTGATTCGTAATGGTGATTCGGGATGACTTCACCTGCAGCTGCTCGATCTCTTCCTCGTTCTCGATAAGATGCACATGATCCGGCGCGATGCCAATGGCACCTTCCGGCTCCGGATGACCCTTCTTGCCGATATAAATGATTTCATATCCGTCGGCTACCTTTTCCCGGATTAAATCATGGGTTTTGGTAACATCCGGACAAGTGGCGTCCAGTGTCGTTAACCCTTTGTCCCGTGCAAGCTTGCGTACTTCCGGAGAGACCCCGTGCGCGGTAAAAATAACGGTGCCGCTCTCCACCTGACTCAGGATTTCCATCCGATTCGGACCGTCCAGGGTAATGATGCCTTCATCTTCAAAGGATTGCGTTACATGACTGTTGTGAACAATCATGCCCAATATATAAATAGGCCGAGGAAGATCCAAATTCTGGGCCGCCTGACGTGCCAATACCATGGCATCAACGACTCCATAACAATAACCTCTCGGTGATATTCTCAAGACTTCGATGATCCTCACCTGCTTTCCCTTGTAATACGTAAACGATCTAGTCTATTATAACCTATTCCAGAGGAGGAGCAAATACGACGGGCAGCCAGACGATAAAGGTACTGCCTTCCCCTCTTCGGGTTACAACCTCCACAGACCCCTTATGCTCATCAATGATCCACTTGGCAATGGAGAGTCCAAGTCCGGTCCCGCTCGTGATGCCTCTGGATTGATCCGCACGGTAGAAACGTTCGAATATGAACGGAACCTCGTCCTTATCCATACCGATTCCCGTATCCGAAATTCGAAGCCCGACCTGTCCCTTGTACAGGACAACATCCAGGCTCACCTCGCCCTCCGGCGTGTACTTGAATGCATTCTCAATGAATATGAACAGCATCTGCTGTAAATAATCCTTGTTGCCTTCCACGTAAACACCATTCAGAACGGACAGTTCGCCCACATGCCACTCTGCCGTTTTCTCCAGGAAATGAGCCCGCCTTGCGACCTCTTCAACCAACGGCTGGAGTGGTACGGGATCCAGCTCGAAGGTCTGGCCGGTATCGGCTCTTGCCAGAGACAGCATATCGTTCACCAGCCGGCTCATCCGCTTGGCTTCATCCGATATATCTCCCACCGCTTCGAATGAGATCTGCTTGATCGTGGCTTCGTCCATATCCGCTCTTTCGCCGGGTGCTACCTCCCACATTTTTTGCAGCAGATCCACATTCCCCCGAATGGTTGTCAATGGAGTTCTAAGCTCATGGGAAGCATCCGATACAAAACGGCGTTGTGCGGCGTAGGCATCCTCAAGCTCTTTGTAGAACCCCTCCGTCCTCTCAAGCATCCCGTTAAAGGTACCAATCAGCTGCCCGATCTCGTCCTGCGGCCCGTCGTATTCGATTCGCACGCTAAGGTCCGTGCCCTTCTGGATCTGCTCCGCCGCCTCGGTGACCTTGCCGATCGGTTTCATGGATTTGCGTGCCAGAAACAGTCCCAAGGTTGATGCAATCACAAGTGTGGCTGCCGAGCCCATGATCAGGATGGATTGGAGCCGGTCCAGGGTTTGTTCGATGGTACGCGTGTTAGCACCGACTTGTATCCACCCAAACAATTTCCCTGAATTTGTCTCTACAACACGATTTTCAAATACCAAAAACGAATTACCGTTCACGGTAACACGCTTAAACGCTTGTTTTGAATTTAAAGCCTTCTCTACAGAAGGGACGTCAAATTGAATGCCGCTAAAAGCCATATTTTGAGATTGCCATAGTTTACCATTATAAAATGTATAGGTCTGTACATACAGATCTGCTTCTTCCAAGCTGATAGCCGAGGATCTATTAGGCAGAACCTCCACCGCCCCTTGCGTGAAACCAATTTTGTCAGCCTGCTGCTCAATACGCTGCTTTAACTCCTCATACGTATACAAATGGACAAAGCCATACACCGCCGAGCTGAAAATCAGCAGTGTCACAAATAAGATGCCGGTATACCACGCTGTCAGTCTTAACCGAATGGACATGCTAGTTATCTCCTCTTAAAATATAGCCGGCTCCACGGATCGTCTGGATCAGCCGTTTACCTCCATGTTCCTCGGTCTTCTGCCGGAGCATGGCGATATAAACCTCCAGCACATTGGACTCTCCGCTGTAGTCATAGCCCCATATTTTATCCATAATCAAATCGCGCGACAGGACCCGCTTCGGATTTTGCATAAACAGATGCAGCAGCTCAAACTCCTTCGCCGTCAGCTCCAGTCTCTGACCGCTGCGAATGACTTCCCTCGCATCCGTATCCATTATGAGATCCTCGTAGGTCAGCCGGTGGTTAGACGAATCGTCGCCGGTTTTACGGCGCAGCAGCGCCCTTACGCGGGCAAGAAGCTCTTCCAGCGCAAACGGCTTAACCAGATAATCATCGGCTCCGGTATCGAGTCCCTTCACCCGGTTCTCCACTTCGTCCTTCGCCGTCAGCATCAGCACCGGTATCGTGCTTCCGCCTTCCCGGAGTCTACGCAACGCTTCAAATCCATCCACTTGAGGCATCATCACATCCAGAACGACAACATCCGGCTCCTCACTCAATATCACTTTCAATCCTTCTGCTCCGTTGGATGCGGTCAGGACATCGTAGCCCTCAAACGCAAGTCCTCTGCGCAGCATGGAAATAATCTTCTCATCATCATCTACAATTAATATCCGGGATCGCATAGCGGCATCTCCTCTATCTTCTAGCGTTATATTTAGTACGACGTTACAATCCCATTATATCGGTCGTCTCAAGGACAAGACAAGCGGAAGGGAACGATCCCTTCCGCTTGTTGTTTACACCTATCCGGGGTTACGGTTGTTGCTCCTGTTGCTGCTGGGAAAGATCGAACTCGTTCTTATCACCGATCGTCAGCGGCAGTTCCATGTTCTTGCCGTTACGAACAACGTTCAGCGTAATTTTGTCCCCAACCTTCTTTGATTGAATGAATTCAATCAGATCTTGCGAAGTCGGATATTTCGTTCCATCCACACCAACGATGATGTCATATTGACGCAAATCTGCTTCATATGCCGGCGAACGGAACACAACGCTGTCAACATAAGAGCCTTCCGTCACGTCGGTACCCAGGGACTGGGAAATTTGTGGAGTGACTGTTCCCAAACTTGCCCCGATAAACGGAACCGGATCTTTCGGAACTTCCTCATTATTCTTCAGGTATTCCACAACTTCCTTAATCGTGTTGGACGGAATCGCGAACCCGATCCCTTGCGCTTCCGCGCTGACCGCTACGTTCATCCCGATGACTTCACCTTTCAGGTTAAGAAGCGGTCCGCCTGAGTTACCCGGATTAATCGAGGCATCGGTTTGCAGAAGATGCTCGTAATTCCGCTCACTTTCGCCGTTCGTGCCTTGAATATCGATCTCGCGTTCCTTCGAGCTAAGTACGCCTGCGGTTACCGTATGCTCAAAACCATGCGGGTTTCCGATGGCCACAAGCCATTCACCGACCTTCAGCGAATTGGAGTCACCTAGCTCCACCGACGGAAAATCGGCCCCTTCGATTTTCAGAACGGCCAAATCCAGCTCATAACTGGAACCGAGCAGTTTCGCTTCATAAGGCTTTTTAGTGCCTTGTACCGTGACCTGTATCACATCGGCACCATGGATAACATGCTCATTGGTCAAAATATATCCGGACTTGTCAAAGATGAAACCCGAGCCAATCCCTGAAGGCTGGAGCTGGGATTCCTGTCCTCCGTTGCTGCCATTTCCACTGTTTCCACCATTACCGCTATTCCCGCCGTTTCCTTCCTGGCTCGATTGGCCGCCACCAAAGAAGTACCAGAACGGATCATTCATGTTCGGATTCGTGCTTTGTCTATTATTGCTGTTAACCAGTGTCTCAATCAGCACGACAGCCGGACTTGCCTGATCCACAACCGCGGATACATCCCCCTGACCCGAAGGAATTATCGCCGATGCCGTTGTTGCTCCGCCGTTATCACTCACGTTAGCCGAAGTTTCTTGGGCTGGCTCAGATGAGAACGCTGCATCCGGAGTAAATAAATTCGTACGATCTGCGGCGAACATCAAACTTGAGATGACGAGAACGCCTGCCAGGAAGGACAGGAGCACGGTCTTCACTGAAGTTTTAGGCTTCTGATTATAATTCCAGTCTTTATTTCTTGTCATGGAATCCACAGGTCCGCCGCCACCTCCTCCGCCCTGGCTTCCGGAGGAATGCGAGAAGCTCGAAGATGGTATCGGTTTAACAGGCTGAGGAGCGGTAACCTCCACTTCCTGCGATTCTCTGCTGCGGTATGGGTGATCTGTCTGCTCGTCATCACGCTCACTGGGTATGGACTGAAACGGTCCGTATGAATAGTAGTAAGAAGAAGAATTCTCAGAAGAAGATTCATTTTCACGTCTCGGTAATTCATTGTTATTCGACTCGTTGTTGTTTGCCTCATCATCCGGGTACCCGTAACGCTTTCTTTGATCGTCCATAGGTCTACCTCCTATTTAAAATCACTTGCTTCCAAGTGGTTTAATTGATTAACTGTTCTTATTGTGTACTATAAACCTTAATAGTACCTTAAAAACAATTAAAAGGCAGATAAAAAGAAAGCTGGGCTACATCCCGGAATATGAGTTGTTCGCTACATTTTGACCCAGCCCTTCCGGTGGGCATAAATCGCCAATTGCGTGCGATCATCCAGCTCACACTTCATCAACAGATTGCTGACATGCGTCTTCACGGTCTTAATGCTGATATGCAGCTCTTCCCCGATTTCCTTGTTGCTTCTCCCCTCGGCAATCAGCAGCAGAACCTCTTTCTCACGCTCGGTGAGTCCGGATTCATCCCCGTTCACCATATGTCGGCGAATCCCCCGAGTCAGCGCTTCCGATACGTCTTTAGTCATCACCGGCATGCCTCTGAATGCCCCCTGGAGAGCGTATATAAGCTCATCGGCCGATACGGTCTTCAGCACATAACTGACAGCACCCGCTTCAATGCACTCCACCACAAGTTCGTCCTCAAGGAAGCTTGTCAGAATGACAATCTTCTGATCAGGGAATTCGGACATGACGGCACGTGTAGTCTCGGCCCCGTTCATAACCGGCATCATTAAATCCATAAGAATGAGATCAGGCCTCGATGCCTCATCTCCATTCCGCAACATATCGACAACCTCTTGCCCATTCGCTGCCTCACCGATGACTTCAAATCCCGGGTCCAGCGACAAATACGTTTTCAACCCCATGCGAACCATATCATGATCATCAGCCAGCAGTATCCGAATCGTACCCATAATGATGTTGTCCCCTCTCTATTCCACTGGCTCAGCCAGTTCTTCCAGCTCTTCTCGATCTTCCTTGCTCTCTTCCGTGGTCGATCCCTGTTTCCCCTCTGCTTCAAAAAGCGGAATATTCACGCGAACCGTCGTGCCTGCCCCCTTCTTGCTTATGATATCCACCTGCCCGCCGAGCTTCTCGGCGCGCTCACGCATGGTAGACAGCCCGTATGAGCCCTGCTTGCCTGCAACCTCGTCAAATCCAACACCGTCGTCGCTGATGCTTAAAATGACACGTTTCTGGTCCTCCCGGAGGGACATGCTGACAAGACTTGCACCCGCATGCTTCACGATGTTGGCAACCGCTTCCTGAATGATCAGGAACAGCTGATGCTCAATCGCATCCGATACCCCTCCGTAAATTTCAACATCCTTCATGCCCTTCAGGCCATTTTGGCGGCAGTAATCCGGAAACCACCGTTCGAGTGCCTCCTCCAGGGTTCTGCCTTCCAATTCCACGGGACGAAGCTGTGCAATCAGTGCCCGCATCTGTTTCTGTGCAACATGAGACATCTCGATTAACTGCCCCAGCACCTTATCGCCCTGTTCCGGATTTCGCTTGAGAACCGCCGGAAGGGATGAGGCCGACATATGAATCGCGAACAGCTGCTGGCTAACCGTATCATGCAAATCCCTTGCCATTCGGCGCCGTTCTTCAAGGACCGCCGCTTCCGCAGCGATTTCCTTCTCAATGACATCCTGCTCGCCCAGGCGCTGCAGGAGCTTCATTTTTTTCTCCAGCGCTTCCGTCATTCCATTGAATTCATCATACACTCTGGCAAAAGAACCGTCTTCCATGGCCGGCAGCCGCACATTCAGATTTCCCTTGGCAACCTGCAGCATGTTCAGATGAAGCAAATCCAGCGGGCGCTGAATGCGCTGTCCTGCAATGTATCCCGCAATCCCCGTAAACAGAAGGACACCGACCGTGTAATACACCCACAGCCGGTTATCTTCAATATGTATGTAGCCGGATTGGTTCGCTGTATACAGGAAAACAGCAACCCCGGCTCCAATCAGCAAAAAGTAAAACAAAATCACCCATTTGGTATTTTTTAAAATTCCCATCATAACAGTTATCCTACCCTATTCACTTTGACATCACCGATAAACACGCTAACAATAATTCGAATCTTCTTACCCGCTTCCCTGTAATGCGGGCTTTCCAATCCGGCATTGCTCATAAACCCGCTTCGGCTTTCCTCCAGCACCTTCATATCGCCAATGAAAGAGTTGGTCGTGACATGGATGCCGATATCCGAATCATTCGGAACAAACACCTTGACATCCCCGATAAAAGCCGAGATATTGATCTTCGTTTCCCCATAGGGAATCTGAGCCTTCGTCAGATCAAGCACCGTATCTCCAATGAACTGCGAAATATTCGTTGGCTTCAGCTGAAAATAATCCTTACCCATATGGACATCCCCGATAAAAGAGGACTTATTCACCGTATCATGACCATTCCAGGATTGGTCATGATGGTGATCTGTATTGTCGGAGCCATCACCGTAGCTTCTGCCGTCATTATCAAAATCAACATGAACCCTAAAGCGACTGCGATCCTCACGCTCTTGGCGCGGGCGTTCATGCTGCTGTCCATCCCATCGATATCCTTTACCTCGTTCACGATCGTGCATAAAGGCTGGCTCTGGATCCGAATGGGTCTTGTCAGTCTTGTCAGCCTTGTCAGCCTTGTCTGGCTTGCCGAATCTCCGTTCGAACTCTTCATCGAGGGAAGAATCGAGCGGCCGGGCTTCCGGCGGCTCAGGCAGATCATAGTCCTCCCGGCGATGCGAACTGAAATCATCCGGACTTGGCGGTGAAGGTGGCGGTGTATGATGTCTCGGTTTAAAGATCACCTGCAATCCAAAACCAATCAAAATGATCGGAAT
The DNA here is from genome assembly GCF_003184205.1 of Paenibacillus sp. Cedars. NCBI lineage: Bacteria > Bacillati > Bacillota > Bacilli > Caryophanales > Paenibacillaceae > Paenibacillus > Paenibacillus sp. Cedars. Next base: position 905,279 of record NZ_CP020866.1, on the reverse strand, counting down.
CGCATACTTGATAAGATCGCCAAATGAGAAATCAACCAAATCCAGGTTTCTTCCGAGAAAATACGTCCCGATAATGATGGGTACAACAGCACCCCACAGGGCTCCTCCACGGGCATAAATCAAACTCTGCAGCCCGAACCAGATAAGGAACACCGGCCAAAAGGTCGAGAATATATAACCAAGGTCCACATTTATAAGATCAAGCTGATTTAGAAGAAACAGAACGCCGATACCAATGAGCAGCAATCCGCTGCTAAGCTGGCTCCATCCTTTTCTACTCATGGTCATCCCCTTGCCTTCCAATTCATTTTTTTATTTAACTACAGTGTACAACATATTGGAATGAACCGGTTAGCGGCGGTGGAATGAAAGTGATCTCCGTCTTGAGACCGAGTGAGTGGATAAAAATGGGTATTTAACCATAATAAAAGACCTCCGCTAAAGCGGAGGTCTTATTTTTCACGAACGGACGCTGGCATCTAAACCTTAACGGTTTGCAGAATGGTCCCCTGGTGTGTTCAGTTCGCCAAACTCAGCATCAAACTTCTCGTTCGGTTTTTTGAAGTTCTCTTGAACTTTGGAATTTCCTTTTGGGTTGCTGGCGATGCTGGTATCTTCAGCAAACTCAGCATTAAACTTTTCATTCGGTGTTTTGAAGTTCTCTTGAACTTTGGAATTCCCTTTAGGGTTGCTGGCTATGCTGGTATCTTCAGCAAACTCAGCGTTAAACTTTTCATTCGGTGTTTTAAAGTTCTCTTGCACCTTGTTCTTCTTAGCCACAGTATTCACCTCCCTGTTCTTATGCAATACCATCATCCTCTTCAGGGGTTTTGCCCCCGAAAAGTAGTATGCGAAGAACAAGCAGTCATTATTCCGAAATCTTTATTCCTTGAGCGCGTGCTTAAAGAGCCTTAAATTGCTTCTTCAAGCACCGATGAAGGCAGGAAGTGATAGGTCTCAATTGCATTATCTAGCGTCTTCAGCATTTCTTCCGTACATTTGCCGCTGCCGGTCTTAATGACCTGCACCTCGACGTCCTTTTTACCCCACTCTTTAAACACCTGCTTGGTTGTGGAGAAGTAAAGGTCGATTTTCTGGCCTTTGATGGCAGACCCGATATCCGCTACAATGCCATACCCATAGCCTGGGACATAGAGAATGCTCCCGATTGGAAACACATCCGGGTCTGCGGCAATCGTTGACAGCGTATTTCGATCCCGCTTAACCTTCACACCGGAATAGGTAATTCCATACTGCGGATGTCCCGGCTTCTTCCCGGTGGATTCATAACCGGCCGTGTACCCGGTAGCGGTTACCTTCACGGTGTGCAGCACCTGATCATCCTTCGGTGCAAGCACAGGAACGGATCCACGCTTCTTGTCAGGCTCACTTCTCTTGGCTGTGTCGGGAATTTCCAAGTATCTATTGATATCACTGAACCCTGCTACTCGGAGCGCATAGAACCGAGACATTTCGATGTAATCGGAGCCTTGAATTTCCCCGTAAGGTTCATAAACATTCCTGGTGTCTGTTGATTCGAAGGATTCGCTTAGAATCAAGTTGTAGGCATCTACTGTTGAAGAACCTGCACTAAACAAGACTGCTGATAAAATAAAACCAGCAAAAAACCTCTGCCATGTTTTCCATTGGATCATGTGAGTACCTCCCCCTTACTAGCGAGGGTTCCCACTTCTCAAATAGAATATACATCTTGGCAGAGGTTTGCATGCTGCTCTTCTTACTTCAACTTAAACGACATGGGTGTTGATTTCTTCACGAAGCTTGAGGATGATATCGTCCAGCGACTGCGCGCCGATATCCCCTTCGCCGCGTTTGCGAACGGAAACGGCACCCGCATTTTTCTCATTCTCACCTACGATGAACATGTAAGGAATCTTCTCAAGCTGTGCTTCGCGAATCTTGTAGCCCAGCTTCTCATTGCGAAGATCCGGCTCTACCGAGATGCCTGCGAATTGAAGCTTCTCCGCCACTTCCTTGGCGTAGTCTTCAAAGGCGTTGGAGACCGGAATCACCTTAACCTGTACAGGCGAGAGCCACAGCGGCAGTGCGCCTGCAAAATTTTCGAGCAAAAATGCCGTAAAGCGTTCCATGGTGCCCAGAATACCGCGGTGGATAACAACCGGACGGTGCTTTTGACCGTCGTCCCCAACGTATTCCAGTTCAAAGCGCTCCGGAAGCAGGAAGTCGAGTTGAACGGTGGACAGCGTTTCTTCCTTGCCCAGTGCCGTACGAATCTGCACGTCCAGCTTCGGACCATAGAAGGCCGCTTCACCTTCCGCTTCATAGAACGGCATGTCGAGGCTTTCCACAACTTCACGCAGCATGCGCTGGGACATTTCCCACATCTCATCGTTTTGGAAATACTTCTCGGTATCCTGAGGATCCCGATACGACAAGCGGAAACGGTAATCATGAATGCCGAAGTCTTTATAAACCGTCATGATCAGTTGAATGACTCTCGCAAATTCCTCCTTGATCTGATCCGGACGACAGAAGATATGCGAGTCGTTCAACGTCATCGCACGTACGCGATGCAGGCCGGTCAGTGCCCCGGACATCTCGTAACGATGCTGCATGCCAAGCTCGGCAATGCGGATCGGCAGATCCCGGTAGCTGTGCATATCGCTCTTATACACCATCATATGGTGAGGACAGTTCATAGGGCGAAGGACCAGTTCTTCGTTGTCCATCTCCATTTTCGGGAACATGTCCTCCTGATAGTGCTCCCAGTGACCCGAGGTTTTGTACAGTTCCACGTTTCCGAGAACAGGCGTGTATACGTGCTGGTAACCAAGACGCTCCTCCATGTCAACGATATAACGCTCCAGGGTACGGCGCAATTTCGCACCGTTTGGCAGCCAGATCGGCAGGCCTTGTCCAACAAGCTGCGAGAACGTAAACATTTGCAGTTCCTTGCCAAGCTTTCTGTGATCCCGCTTCTTGGCTTCCTCGAGCAGGTGAAGATGCTCATCCAGCTGCGCTTTTTTTACAAACGCTGTGCCGTATACGCGCTGGAGCATTTTATTCTTGCTGTCACCGCGCCAGTATGCACCCGCCACATTCATCAATTTAAATACTTTGATCTTGCCGGTTGAAGGAACATGCGGTCCACGGCAAAGGTCAAAGAATTCGCCCTGTTCATAAATTGTAATGACACTATCCTCAGGCAAGGCATTAATAAGCTCCAGCTTGTATGGATCCCCGAGCTCGCCGAATACGCGCAGGGCTTCTGCACGGCTTACTTCCTTGCGGACAATCGGAAGATTCTCGCCGATGATGCGTTCCATTTCCTTCTCAATCTTTTGCAGATCCTCCGGATTCAACGGCTCCTCCAGATCCATGTCATAATAGAAGCCATCCTCAATGACGGGACCCACGCCCAGCTTGACTTCTTTTGCTCCATACAACCGCTTGGTTGCTTGCGCCAGCAAGTGCGCTGTACTGTGACGCATCACTTCAAGCCCTTCGGGCGTATCTTGCGTAACGATCTCAATCAAGGCTCCGTCTTGCAGCGGCGTTGATAAATCAACGACAATCCCGTCCAGTTTGCCCGCAACTGCATTCTTTCTTAACCCGCTGCTGATCGATGCAGCCACATCTTCGATACTGCTGCCTGCCTCATACTCGCGTACAGAGCCGTCAGGCAATTTAATGTTAATAGCCACCTTGTATTCCTCCCAAAAAAGGTTTTCACGTTTCTTCCATATATGAAGGACGCGTTAGTCCAGTTCCCTCCGCAAGCAAGCGCTCGGATTCACAAACCCGTGCACTCTCCGTCAGACGCCGGAACATGCAAAAAACACCCGTCCCGCGAAGGGACGAGTGTTATACCCGTGGTTCCACCCTAATTCGATCTCTCCATCAATGGATGTACCTGGTACATCATCAAGAAGATCCTTCATCAGCATGAAGTAACGGTCATGAACCGGTGAAGCCTACTCATCCGCATTGATCTTGATGTGCGGGTTCGACGACACAGCTACAAAGGGGTAAACCAATGGTGAACCGGAGGAAATTTGCAGCCGAGGTTTCCTCTCTCTGAGCGGTCTAATCCGAATTGATTCATGTCTTTGTCAGAGCTTTTACGTGAATTTATCAGTAATTATAATCCTGACTGCTTCGAAACGTCAAGTCATCATTCGACCACTTCCAAGAAGTGCACTGCATTCCGGACAGCTGCAGCATACTTCGGCACGGTTATCAAAAATATGGGCCAGTGTCACAATGACAGGAAGCTCCGGCTGTCTCGTGTGGATAATCATTCGAGCCGGTGACACGGCTATCAATGTACTGACGACCATATCCTCAATCTCCATCTCTTGATCAAGCCTCTCCATCACAAGTCCGTCATCGCGAGGACGCTCAATCGGCCGAAGATTGCCGTCCAGCAGCAGAAAATCTTCATCCCCTTTATGAATCACATGGACCAGCGGCATTTTCGGCTCTTGGAAATAGACAAAATATTTCAGCAGGCTCACAAATTCCTCGTACTGCTGATCCAGCATAAATTCATCCACTGCATACTCCGCCATCTCGCGGAGCTCCTGTTCATAGGACTGAAGACGGAAGGTCATGAACCCATCCAGATTAAGCTCCGGTGACTCGTTAAGGCATTGATAGATGCCCTCAGACAGCCTGCGCCTGCGGCTCTGCCAGAAGTCCCCCGACGGGCCCTCTTCCTTCTGCAGCAGCATGAGGAACCACTGCAGAATCCGCCCTGCTTCTTCCTCGTCATCAAACTCGAATTCCGAGAACATCAACCGTGCAGCAATCTCCTGCTCCTTCTCTTCCATAATATAAGCAGTGACTGCTTCGGAAGTGAGCCGCCGCAGCGTGTCGGCAGATACGGTCCATGAGGATAGCGGAAGTTTGCCGGAGCACGTCCAAATAACGCGGTCATTCGAAGCGGTGAATGCGAATTTCAGCTGCTTGCATTGTTTATGTAGCTCTTTCTGCTTGTCTGACAATATACGGTGAAACGTCTTTTTCTCGTCTTCCGTCCTTGTACCGACAGAAATGCTGAACAGTTCCATGGAATCACTCCTTTCGAGTTCCCTTTTCAGTATATGGGGACCCGCTCGGGGATATACGGAACTCTCGCTTGGAAAAACAAGCAAGTCCGGAGAATATCTAATAAATGGTCTGCATAATAAAAAGGCGAGCCGAAATCCTTCGGCCCACCCTAAACAAATCAGAAAGTATAAGATTAGTTCTGCATAACAAAGTCGCGCTCAACGGTGCTGTTATCTTCAAAAACACGAAGAATATCATAGCGGGTGTTGCGCTGAGCCGGGATATTTCCGGTCTCGCGGATCAATTGAATAATGGATTCAATATTGACCTTGTATACGGCACCTGCGGAAGATACGACGTTCTCCTCCATCATCGTGCTGCCAAAGTCATTACAGCCATAAGTAAGGGACAGCTTACCAACCTCAGGACCCATCGTTACCCAGGACGATTGCAAATTCGGTACGTTGTCGATGGCCAGACGACCGATCGCTACTGTCTTCAAATACGCTTCCGGTGTTTCACGTTCACGCTTAAGGTTCGTATTGTCCGGTTGGAAGGTAAACGGAATGAAGGCCAGGAAGCCCTTGGAATCGTAACCGTTCTGAATGCATTCATCCTGCGCATCACGTACACGAAGCATATGCAGCGCACGCTCTTCCATCGATTCGCCAAGACCGATAACCATCGTAGCCGTTGTATTCATGCCGACTTTATGAGCCGTTTGCATAACATCCATCCATTGGCGCCATGTGCCTTTCAGACGGCTGACTTTTTTGCGGATACGATCATCCAGAATTTCTGCACCGCCGCCAGGCAAGGAGTCGAGACCAGCCGCATGAAGCTCACGCATAACCTCTTCCAGCGTCAGCCCGGAGATCTCAACCATCTTCATGATTTCCGCAGGCGAGAAGGAATGCATCGTAATGTTAGGAAACCGCTTCTTAATGTTGCGGAGCAGATCCGTATAATAAGTGAAAGGCAAATCCGGGTTAACTCCGCCTTGCATCAGAATTTCAGTACCGTTCACGTCCTCGGTTTCCTGAATCTTCTGGAAGATGGTCTCATCGGGCAGAACATACCCCTCTGAAGAGCCGGGTCTGCGGTAAAAAGCACAAAAACGGCAGAATACATCACAAATGTTCGTGTAGTTAATATTCCGGCCAATAACAAATGTTGTGATGGGATCGGGATGCAGACGCTTTGTCATAACATTCGCCGCATGTCCAATCTTCTCAATCTCATCACTCTCAAACAGCGTAACAGTATCTTCCAGATCTAAACGATCACCGCGTAAAGCTTTATCCAAAATACGGTTTACCGCACTCATTCTTGCAGCCTCCCTATTAGAACAAAATTACAAAGCACCAGTAAAACTTCATCTATCCCATCCTACCACATTCCGCCAGCAAAAACGACATCCCGTCCGTGACAGGATGCCGAATTCTATGATTTGGCAGAGCGTATATTCAGTTCATCACTTCATCTTGGAACTTCATGACTGGCGGCAAAACCACGATCCAGATCAGCGATCAGGTCATCCACATCCTCAAGTCCGACCGAGAAACGAAGTAGACCATCCGTAATGCCGCGTTCATGCCGAACCTTCTCGCCCATGGCCGCATGGGACATCATCGTCGGGTACGACAGGATGCTCTCCACAGCACCCAGACTCACCGCTACAAGCGGCAGCTTCACATGGTTCAGCACCTCCTTCGCCCGCTCGCCCGAGCCGACATCGAAGGAGATCACCGCGCCATAACCGCTGGACTGCTTCTCGTGCACTTCCCGACCAGGATGGCTCAGCAGGCCGGGATAATACACTTGCTTAATGTCGCTTCTGCCTTGCAGCCAGGCTGCCAGCTTGGCTGCACTTTGCTCCGAATGAGCCATGCGCGTGCTGAGGGTTTTCATTCCTCGCATCAGCAGCCAGGAATCCTGAACGCCAAGCACGGTGCCCAGACCATTTTGCAGCTGCTTCAATTGGTCTCCCAATTCCTGTGTTCTCGCAACAGCGAGACCTGCCAGCACATCACTGTGCCCGCCAAGGAATTTGGTGGCACTGTGGATGACAATATCCACGCCAAACTCGATCGGACGCTGGTAAAACGGAGTCATGAACGTATTATCCAGCAGGGTGAGCAGACCATGCTCCTTCGCCCAATCCGTCACTGCACCGATGTCGGTAATCTTCAGCGTCGGGTTCGAAGGTGTTTCCATATACACAGCTTTTGTGTTCGGTTTGAGCGCCGCCTTCACCTGATCCAAATCCGTCATGTCAACAAAAGTGCTCTCGATGCCCATACGGCTCAGAATGCTGGTCAGCAGGCGGTAGGTTCCGCCATAGACATCCTCCGTTACAATCATATGATCGCCGGCAGATAACAGCATGAATGAGCTGGAAATCGCCGCCATGCCGGAAGCGTAGGCAAAGCCGCGCGCGCCTCCCTCCAGGAGGGCGATATAATCCTCCAAAGCCTGTCTCGTCGGATTGCCGGAACGGCTGTAATCATGCAGCGGCGGGTTGAAAATATCCTCATGGTGAAACGTGGAGGCTTGATATATCGGAACACTCGATGCACCGGTTGCCCGGTCGATCTCTCCGCCGAAATGAAGCAATTTGGTTTCAAATCGGAGTTCATCGCCTTCGCGACCTTTTTTTCCCGGCACGCTGTTGCCGTTGACTTGTGACTCCAATCCTGATGGACCTTTATCGATACTCATTCTCCGGTGCTCCCTTCCACTTCAGCCATGGCTGTGTTCAGGGCAGCATCCAGATCAGCGATCAAATCCTCCGCATGCTCAATGCCAACCGAGAACCTCAGCAAACGGTCATCTACACCGATAGCCTCGCGAATCTCAATCGGGATATCCGCATGAGTCTGGACGGCCGGGTACGTCATCAACGATTCCACACCGCCCAGACTTTCGGCAAACGCAATCAGTGTAATATGTCTTAGTACAGGCTCTACATAGCGGGCGTCTTTCACCTTAAACGAGAAGATGCCCGTGTTGCCGCTGGATTGACGATTCTGTATGTCATGCCCCGGATGATCCGGCAGTGCAGGATAAAACACTTCGCCAATCGCAGGGTGTGTGGTCAAGAATGTAGCAAGCGCAGTTGCATTACTTTCATGCCGCTCCATCCGAAGCGCAAGTGTCTTCATTCCCCTCATCAGCTGATAGGAATCAGACGGGCTTAATACTGCGCCAATGGAGTTGTGCAGGAAAGCCATCTCCTCTGATAACTCTTTGCCTTTCGTTACGATAATGCCGGCCAGCACATCATTATGTCCTCCCAAATACTTGGTGGCACTATGTATGACGATATCTGCCCCAAGCTCAATCGGTCTTTGGAAGTATGGAGTTAACAGTGTATTATCCACGATGCTGATGAGCTGATGATGTCTTGCCCATGTACAGACAGCTTTGATATCCGTAATCATCATAAGCGGATTGGTCGGTGTCTCGATAAACACAGCCTTCGTGTTTGACTGCCTGGACCGCTCCAGTGCATCCATGTCATTCGTATCCACATAGGTCGCCGTTACGCCGAACTTGGACATAATCCGCTCTAACAGCCGGTACGTTCCTCCATACAGATCCAGCGAAACAATCAGATGATCCCCCTGACCGAAAAGGGAAAATATTGTCTGCAGCGCAGCCATGCCTGAGCTGCATGCAAATCCGGCATCACCGGATTCCAGCTCTGCGCAGGCATCCTCCAATACCGATCGGGTGGGATTTTTCGTGCGGGCATAATCAAAACCCGTGCTCTGCCCTAATTTCGGATGACGGTAGGCCGTCGCTTGATATATCGGAAATGTAACTGCACCTGTCACCGGCTCCTGCACCGATCCGATCTGTGCCAGCCGGCTCTCTATACTTAATGGTTTCTTCTCCATCACTTACTCTCCTCCTGTACGCTGCTATATTTGCGGACCAATATCGTATGGCGTTTCTTGATATACATAGTAATTGAGCCAATTAGTAAATAATAAATTTGCATGCGCACGCCATATGGATGGAGGCGTTCTGGTTGGATCATCATTCGGGTAATAATTGCGCGGCAGGGCAATGTCCAATCCTTTGGCAGCATCGCGGTCATATTCCCACTTCAGAGAGTCTGCATCATACTCGGAATGTCCTGTGGCAAAAATCTGTTTTCCGTCCCGGCTTGAAACCAAGTAGATTCCTGCTTCCTCCGACTCGGACAGGATGACCAGATCGTCAATCCCTGTAATGTCCTCGCGCCGAAATTCCGTATGACGGGAGTGCGGAACAAAGAACAATTCGTCAAAGCCGCGAAGAAGCTTGGTACACGCCTCATTAATCGTATGAGGGAATACGCCAAAGCATTTTTCCTCCAGGCTGTACTTGGGCACACCGTAATGATAATAAAGCCCTGCCTGAGACGCCCAGCAGATGTGCAGCGTGGAAGTCACATGCGTCTTGCTCCATTCAAAAATCTCGGTGAGCTCATTCCAGTAATTTACTTCTTCAAATTCCAACTGCTCCACCGGGGCTCCTGTAATGATCATGCCGTCAAAACGGCGGTTCTTCACTTCCTCAAAGGTTTTGTAAAAGGATTCAAGATGCTCTGCCGACGTGTTCTTCGAAACGTGGGAGCTGGGATGAAGAAGCACAACGTCCACCTGAAGAGGGGAGTTACCGATCAATCGTAGCAATTGCGTCTCCGTGGTTTCCTTGGTAGGCATCAAATTCAGAATAGCTATCCGCAATGGGCGGATATCCTGGTGAAAGGCATGGCTTTCATCCATTACAAAAATGTTTTCTCCAGCCAGAACTTCCTTTGCCGGCAAGGCATCCGGAATTTTAATTGGCATAAGGGCTCACTCCTTCAAATTGTGAAATGATACATCCATTTAAGCTGTGAGAAAGAGCGTTAGACTGTATAAACGCAAGAATGACCTTTCTCAAGTAGAGAAAGGTCATCATATACGTATCACAATGCGCCTCTCTCATCTGTCAGGCTATACGCGGCTCATAAGAATCGTCGTATCTCCTGCAAGAATTAGCACCGTGCGATGTTGCCGCCGGTTGCCGGGTTTCATAGGGCTAGTCCCTCCACCTGCTCTTGATAAGATTTCGCTTTATTCAATTGTCTTCAAACATGGTTCGTAATTGATATTTACTTTAAATCATCCGCAATTGTTCGTCAAGAACCTTTTCGTTTAATCCGTCACACTTCACCGTGGGCTCCCATACCCTGTACTAGGGTCTTGCATACGCCGGATTTCAACTTGAAAGGTCCCACACCCGGCGTTATACTAGACAAGTGCTGTTTGAAACCGAGTATGAAAGAGGTGACATGGAAGATGGACGGTGACCCGAGCCAGAAAGTGGATGCACAAGACGCACAACCGCATAGGATTAAGATCAGCTTACCGGCAGGGGGCAGCGTTATTTTTCATGCGCTTTTATCGTATTCATCCCTTCCTTAGATTATGCCTGTACGCCGGTTAGCTGATATCCTGTGCCTTTACTGCTTAACCAAGCAGCTTGTAATTGACAAAGGAGTGATATCAGATGAAAATCCGGTTGGTCGATTCGGGTGTATTTACCCCTGTTGAAGACATCGAAATGACGCTGACAGCTCCGGCCAGCGGCTTCTACTGGCTGGATGCAGACGTGGATGATTTAGCCGAGCTGCAGCCCCTCTTCTCCCTGCATGATCTTGCAGTTGAGGACTGTCTCAGTGAAGAGGAACAGCGTCCCAAAATCGAAATATATGAGAACCATTATTTTATCGTCGTGAACAGCATCCGGTTTGACGACGAGGAAATTTTTCTTCGGGCATTAAACGTTTTCCTGGGCAGACATTTTATTATTACGGTAACCAAGCAGAAGATTCATGAACTCCGTTCGGTGAAGCCGCTCCTTTGGGAGGATGAGGTTAGCACGCCTGACCGTTTCCTCTATCTGTTGATCGACCTCGTCACAGACAATTATTTCTCTGTCGGGGACCGCATTGAAGCACGGATCGAGAAGCTGGAGGAAGACATCCTCATGCATACCAAGAAATCTCATCTCAGTGAAATCATCGGCCTGCGCAGTGAAATCCTGTGGCTAAAAAAAGTCCTTGGACCTCAGAAGGAAGTTATCAACACCTTGAACAAAAAGGATCTCCGGCTAATCGATGACCAACTGCAGAAATATTTCAGTGACATCTATGAGAATGCCGTTAAAATTTCAGAAACGTTTGAGACCTATCGGGATCTCATGGGTAACCTTCGCGAGGCTTACCAATCCAGTATCGCCAATCGGGCGAATGAAATTATGCGTGTGTTCACGGCCATTACAACCATCTTCATTCCACTAACGCTGATTACGGGCATTTATGGTATGAACTTTGACTATATGCCTGAACTTCATTGGAAATATTCGTATTATGTTGTTATCGGCATCATGGTATTTGCCGGCGCTCTCATGTTCTATTTGTTCCGCAAAAAAGACTGGATATGATATATAGGATTCATATAATCAGGACGGACCTCCTTGCTCATAGGAGATTCCGTCCTGATTTCGTTAATGCCTATTAGCCGACTTTTGCCTTCCCGGGCTCTTCCCGGCGAAAGCGAATCCGCATCAGGCGAAGCCGCTCATACAGCCGCTCCGTTCCGCCAGCCTCATCACCATTCGGAGATTGTCCATACACGCGCTGCAATACCGGCTTAAGAAACGTATCGCCCAGCTCCTCGAACGCCTTCCATACCGTCTCCTGCTCCAAATCCGTAATCTCATCCAATTCTACTTGCAGCAGCTGCTCGGTGTCATAGCCCTCCTTCTCGAGCCCTTCCAATTCCTCGACCAAATCCCGCCTTGATAACGATGTACGCTCTTCCAGCTGGGTTAGCGACACTCCCTCGGCTATGCCAAGCAGCACGGTACGACGAATGCGAAAGCGATCCAGCTCCTGTTTATATTTCTGTTCCTTCTGCTTGTACAGCCAGGATAAGAACACCTCTTCCTGCAGCTGCGCGTCTACCCAATTCAGCGGAAACGTTGTTGTGCGCTGGATTCTTGCCGTCATTTCCAACCATTCTACTCCGTGCTCCGAGGCCTTGCTAACCCCGATTCCAGGAAGCTGCAGCAGCTCCTCCTCCGTTTGGGGAACAAAAGCACTGATTAGTCTCAAAACCCGATTACTAGCAATAAAGTAAGGTGCTTTTCTCCCGGATGCCGCCTTCCTTCTGCGCCAGGCGCACAGTTCTGTATACAGCTCCTCCGAGCCGTACAGCTCACTGTAACACTGCAGCTTCTGCACGCCCAGATTCTTGCCGGCACTCTCTCCCGGTTCATGAAATATCCCCTCGATCAGCGGCCGAAATCCTTCCCCGAGCTTCATCGCCAATCGGTGTCGGTACACACATAACAGCTCATTCCATGAGTTCCCTTCATACCATTCGTCATCGAGTACCTCACCGTCCGGCTCTATATTCCGCCAACCGAGCCGCCATACTCCTTCATCCTCGCCGATCCATACTTGAGCAGAACGGAGATGACCCGACTCATCCGCTCCGCTCATTTGATTCATGAACACAATTAACATCCCTCACTGCCTCCCGTTACTCATTCAGCACAACGATAGGACAACGCAAAAAAGCACCTCTCCTCCGCCGCAGCGTCAAGAAAGGTGCTTCCCGTTCCAACGATTATACTGTTGAAACTATAATACCATATTTTGTAACGTAATCCAACAGGTTTTTTCACTCATGGTTTACAAGAAATAAAGCGTTACGCTTGAACGCTCTACGCTTCATCCACCGCCAGCTTGGCCAGTGCCAAGGCACCGCAAAGACCTGCGTTATCTCCCAGCATTGGCGGTACGATGAATTGATCAATGGCATCATGAAGGCTTGGATGCTGGACATATCCCGCCAGCAGCTCCTGGAGCTTCGTACGTATCAGCGGGAGCAGCTGCTCCTGCTTCATGACGCCTCCGCCCATCACGATTCGCTGCGGGGACAAGATCAGCACATAATTCATCAGCGCTTGAGCCAGATAATGGGCTTCCATCTCCCAGGCTGGATGATCCGGTGTCAATTCTACCCCTGGAACTCCCCAGCGTTTGCTGAGCGATGGACCAGCTGCAAGACCCTCCAAACAGTCTGCATGGTAAGGGCAAGTTCCTTCATACTGGTCTTCCGGGTGGCGGCGCACATAAATATGTCCCATCTCCGGATGTGACAGACCATGGATCAGTTCGCCTGAAACCACTGCGCCTGCCCCTACTCCAGTACCAATCGTAATATAAAGACAGCTGTCCAGTCCCTGAGCCGCTCCCCAGGTATACTCACCGAGAGCTGCACCGTTTACATCTGTATCGAATCCTATAGGAACATCAAAGCGTTCCTTCAACGCCTTCACGATATTGTAATTGCTCCAATGCGGCTTCGGTGTTGTCGTAATGCAGCCATAGGTCGGGCTGCCCTTCACCGGGTCAATCGGTCCGAATGAACCGACTCCAATCGCCTCTATATCCTTGTCAGCAAAAAAGTTAAAGACGTTTGCCATGGTTTCTTCAGGGGTTGTTGTCGGAAAGCTCACACGCTCTACTACCGTTCCATCCTCCGTGCCCACGCCGCAAACGAACTTGGTTCCTCCTGCTTCAATTGCTCCAAGTAAACTCATGCATTCTTCCATCCTCTCCACGATGTGCTGTGCCTTGTCTCTTTTTAGTTGTTGACTAGCTCTATTCGAAGCATATGTAAACATTGTGCTCCCGTCAAGTCCGCCCGCTTCCTTCGCGGCTTCTGCCTATTCCCGAAGCCGCGAGCAAGAGCCAGGAGAACAAAATGATGACGGCCGTCCACGCCCAGGCAAGCTGACTCTCGCCATTGCTTACCGCCACGTAGATCGCCGTGGGCAGCGTTTGCGTAACGCCCGGAATATTGCCAGCAACCATCCAGGTTGCGCCAAATTCGCCTAATCCCCTGGCAAAAGCAAGAATGAACGCTGAAATCGCCGCCCTGCGGACGAGCGGCAGCGTAATCCAGCGAAGTACCTGCCATTCCCCGGCTCCAGCCGAGCGCGCAGAATCCTCAAGCTCCGGATCCACGGATTCGAAGCCAACCCGCATGCTCTGATATACAAGCGGAAATGAAACCACAATGGCCGCAATCACCGCAGCCCCCCAGCTAAAAATAATGGGCTTGGCAAAAAGCCACTCTGCGGCGGCACCGATCCAGCTATTTCTCCCCAATAAGACCAGCAAAAGAAAGCCAACCACCGTGGGTGGGAGCACAAGCGGAAGCATCAGTACCGTTTCCACCGCTGTCTTGCCAACAAACGAGCGCCGGGCCATCCAGCGTGCTGCCGTTGATCCCAGTATAAATGCAATGATGCTGGACAGCAGTGAGGTTTTTATCGACAGCCATACCGGCATCCAGAACACTTCCGCTTCGGTCACGGCGACTCCCCCACAACCTCGAATCCAGCCGTTGTGAAGATCTCCCTAACCTCGGGAGTTTTCATAAATTCTAGGAGCTCTTTGGCCTCCTGCGGATGCTTGGCATCTGTTAGAACCGCCCCCGGATACTCGATTGGTTGGTGCATGTCCGGATCCACCTCAAGCGCCAGCACGGCCTTGGCGGAATTCTTCAGATCGGTTTTGTATACAAAACCGGCATCCGCATTCCCCGACTCCACATAAGCCAGCACCGCTGTAACGTCCTTGGCATATACGGCCTTGGACTCAAGATCCTCCCATAAACCTTCATGCTGGAGAGTCTCCTTGGCGTATTCGCCGGCTGGTACCGTGTCCGGCTGTCCAATAGCCAGAACACGAATGTCCGGTTTGAGCAGATCCGTTAGCTGCTTGATGTTTTTATTACCCGCAGGGACTACCAGTACAAGCGAATTCCGAAACATCAACTGAACAGCTTCGGATTTCACAATTCCCTTCTCAACCAATCGCTCCATGGGCTCTGCCGCTGCGGATACGAATAAATCGACAGGCGCCCCCTGCTCCATTTGCTGACCCAGAGCGCCGGAACCGCCAAAATTGTAACGCAGTGTAACATTCGGATGCTCTGCTTCAAACCGTTGTCCTGCCTCTTCCAAGCTAGCTTTGAGACTTGCTGCTGCAGAGATGATGACCTCGACCTTCTTCTCATCCCCTGTGGGCTCTGGAGATGCTTCCTTGGAAGGAGTCTGACTCGAGCTGCATGCCGACAAGAAGAGCATGACCCCGAGCAGAACCCAGGTTATGCATGCTTTTCCTCCGATTATGGTTCTACCGCTCATGGCTAGGAGACCACCGCCACCCCAAACAGATGACCAAGGCTCTTCATCTCAAGCTCTTCCAGCTTGGTTAGTGCACGTTCGTGATCAACATTCAAAAGGCATAAATCCAGCTCACATTCCATTGGAACCTCACAATGGATTTCGGCCAAAGCCCGGGACAGATGCAGCATTTCCAAATCGGCTTCAATCTTGGTCCGGACCCCTTTTGCCAGCGATTCCAGATTCTCAAGTATCCCTTCAACAGATTCATACTCCTGAATCAGCTTGAGGGCTGTTTTCTCGCCAATTCCGCGTACACCAGGGTAATTGTCGCTGGTATCTCCCATAAGTCCCTTTACATCGATGACCTGTCTTGGTGTAAGACCTTTTTCAGCATAAAGCGTTTCCGGTGTATAGTGCATGTAATTGCCATGACCCTTTTTCATGATAATAACGGAAGTCGAATCGCTTACGAGCTGCAGCAAATCGTGGTCACCCGACAGGATCATGACATTCATATGATCACTGTATCGTCTGGCCAACGTTCCGATACAATCATCGGCTTCATAACCCACGACACCCAGGTTCGGAATTCCGAGGCATTCTGTCACATCACGAACTAGCGAGAACTGAGGGATCAGATCATCCGGTGCCTCCGGACGATTCCCTTTGTATGAGGCGAACTGCTCTGTACGGAACGTTTTCGAGCCCATATCCCAGCAGCATGCTACATGGGTTGGCTGAAATTTATCGATAGCATCCCACATATACCGCAAGAAGCCATAAATCGCGTTGGTTGGAATTCCTGCCTTGGTACGGCGGATATAACCGCTGGAGGCAGTTGCATAGTACGCTCGAAACAATAAAGCCATCCCGTCTACAAGCAGTAAGGATGGTTGTTGATTGGGTATCACGGTAATGATCGCTCCTAACTTTAACTTCTCGGTATTTCTTTAAAATACACCCTGCCATTATACCATATCCATGTAAGGACTTGGGCTTGCCACAGGGATTTCTTTGAATTTCCTGTCACAGACCATTCACAGCTTCACAGCACCCAGTCACCCCTCCATACTGCGGATTAACTATGGCCCCACTCTTGTAAAATAAATGAAAAAGCGTCCCCTGGGCCAATGACCGCAAGGACGCTCCGCTTTTCACTCTTTTGACGACGAATCCGGCACCGGGTGCAGTCCATCGGACGCGACTCTACTTCTGCCATGCCTCCTGATATAACTCCGGTTTAAACCCGACGGTAACCTTTCTCCCGTCAGTAACGATTGGACGCTTAATCAGCCTTCCATTTGCGGACAACAGTTCGATCTTCTCCTCATCGGAAAGATCCGGCAGCTTGTCCTTCAGGTTCATTTCCTTATACACTTCCCCGCTCGTATTGAAAAATTTCTTCAACTCCAGGCCGCTCTTCGCGATCAGATCAGCTAATTCTTCATTCTCCGGGGGTTGTTCAAAAATATTCTGAAGCTCCAGCTCGTGCCCCTCATTCTGCAGCCATTTCACAGCGTTACGACATGTTCCGCATTTCGGGTACTGATATACTTTCAGTTGGCTCATACGTTAAGTTCTCCTTCGTTGTTATGATGTATTGAAGCGCCCTCCGGGGTTTCTTCTTGTGCAAGACCTGCCTTAAGGGACTTCATATCTTCTGGCAGCGGTGCACTGAACACCATGGTTCTTCCCTCAATCGGGTGAACCAGCGTCAGGCTTGCTGCGTGCAGCGCCTGCCTGCCAATGCTGCTGTCCAGCTCTTGAATTGAGGCAGCTTCCAGCTCTGTGCGGGGGACGACCCCATTTAAAGCTGCCTCCGGTGCAATCGTTTGGACCTGGTC
Organism: Paenibacillus sp. Cedars; assembly: GCF_003184205.1. NCBI lineage: Bacteria > Bacillati > Bacillota > Bacilli > Caryophanales > Paenibacillaceae > Paenibacillus > Paenibacillus sp. Cedars. Next base: position 888,153 of record NZ_CP020866.1, on the reverse strand, counting down.
ATTTCTCTGTACCCGTGTGTCATAAACCGGATGTCGATACATCCGGTCTCCAATTAAGGGACATCCTATGCTCAGCATGTGTACCCGAATTTGATGTGTCCTTCCCGTCTCCAGCTTCAACTCAACCATGGAGGCGGACTTAAAGGTTTCGCACACCTTGTACCGTGTAAGAGAAGGGTATCCTCCAGGTGTGACGATCCGGCGATGCGGCTCTAGAGGATCCCGATCAATCGGCCCCTCAATATCACCGGACCGTGAAGCTGGCGTGCCATGAACAAGCGCAATATACCTCTTGTCTACGGTGCCAGCTATCATCTGTTCTGAGACATGCTGGTGCACATAGGGATTCTTGGCAACAACCAGCACGCCTGAAGTCTCCTGATCCAGCCTGTGAACAGCCCGGAACCGATAATTCCAGCCCTGCTCCAGCCAATAGTGAACAACTCCGTTTGCCAATGTATCCGTGTAATGTCCCTTTGTGGGATGAACAATGATCCCAGCAGGTTTGTTCAGCACGAGCAAATGCCCGTCCTCATACAGAATATCCAGCTCCATCGGCTGAGGCAGCATGTCGTCTGATCGCTCCTGCTCCATACGAATCTCAATTATATCGCCGGTCTGCACTTTAGCACTTATATATACGCGGGTTCCGTTCAGCATAATGCCCTGCTCCGTCAACTTGAGACGAGAAATCAGCTTGCGGGATACCCCCATTCGTTTTTGCATAATAGTCTTGAGCAGCATGCCATCTTCACGTTCAGACACGACATAGCTGATTGGCGGATAATACAAATCCATGGATTAACGGAACACCTTCCCGCTGCGCTCATATTCAACATCCTTGATTCCTGAAAACGCGTTGGCTGCCCGTGCAGTGACAAAGAAATAATCGGATAACCGGTTCAGGTAGCGGCGGACCTCCGGGTTGATCTCGGTGGTTCGCTGCAGCGTAACGGTCAGCCGCTCAGCACGGCGGCATACCGTGCGGCATACATGAAGCGAAGATGACAGCGCACTTCCACCCGGTAATATAAAGCGTTCGAGCGGTGGATTTTTTTCTTCAAATGCATCAAGCCAGGTCTCCAGATTATCGACAAGCTCTGCACTTACCTTAAGCTTATCCTCGCGAGGTCTCGCATACGCCAGGTCGGACCCGCAATCAAACAGTTCGTGCTGAATTCGCATAAGCTGAAGATACAGCTCATCAAAATCCACCTCCTGCGCCAGAAAGACGGCCTGGCCAACAAAACTGTTTAATTCATCTATGGTGCCGTAAGCTTCGATACGTGGATCATCCTTGGGCACCCGGCCGCCAATAATCGAGGTCTCTCCGGCATCTCCTGTTCTTGTGTAAACCTTCATCACATCTTCCTCCATTCAGCATTCTATCACTTCAACGAACACTTGGTTCCCCTATTTATGCTCCACTATAGCATAATTCGGATAGCGCTCCCACTGTAAACCGTCTGCACAAGTCCCTCCATCATTTCAGGAGAGTATTCTCATATCACTTAGAGAAGAATCATATACAAACAAGGCTGCTCCTTGAGGGATCTTCACTCAGGAACAGCCTTGTTTTATTTGATGACTATAGTTCATTTATAGTTTCTTTTTGGGATGAGCTTTCATATATTCATTGATCTTCAAATCCAGCAAACTGCTGATTTCGATAACGATCTCCGAGGTAAAGGACTGCTCTTCCAAAAAAATCTGTTCCATCTTCCGGCGAAGCATGTGAATTTCGTCTTCCAAGGTAATTTCCTGAGGAGTGGATTTGGCTGATTTAATTGACCATTTACCGTGATTATTGTCTTCAGCCGTAAAGTCACCACGGTAGTTTGACAATTCATAATCACAAAACACTGGTGATCCCTCCTTGGAAAGTAAAATTCTGCCCCCAAAATAAAATTATAACATATTTTCTACTGATGAAAAGTGAAATTTTTGTTAATTCAAGGAAATTGTTCAACGATTTCCTTGTCTATTTTATTTTTTCCACAAAATTGCCCATTCTCTCGATGGCTTCATTCAGTTGGGCAATGGATGTAGCATAGGAACAGCGAATAAATCCCTCACCGCCCAGACCGAAAGCAGTACCGGGCACAGCAGCCACTTTTGCATCCGTCAACAATCGCTGAGCGAACTCATCCGAGGACAGGCCTGTTCCCTTAATGCTTGGGAATGCATAGAATGCTCCTTGGGGTTCATGACAATCGAGACCAATCTCACGCAGCCCCTGAACAACGAGCCGGCGCCGCTGGTTATACGATTCAACCATTCGATCCTTCTCCCCCAAGCCATTACGCAATGCTTCCAGCGCAGCGACTTGCCCCATGGCTGGTGCGCACATCACCGTATATTGGTGAATCTTCAGCATGGCGGCAATGAGATCCGTATGAGCGCACACATACCCCATACGCCAGCCCGTCATAGCAAATGCCTTCGAGAAGCCGCTCACCAATATGGTGCGGTCCATCATGCCCGGCATAGAAGCAAAGCTGACATGCTTGCCTTCGTACGTAAGCTCAGCATAAATTTCATCGGAGATCACAATCAAATCGTGCTTTTCCACGACTTCCGCAATAGGAAGCCAATCCTCATAGGTCATGATCGCCCCTGTCGGATTGCTCGGATAACATAGAATCAGGATCTTGGATTTGGGTGTGATTTGCGCTTCCAGCGCCTCTGCCGTCAGCTTAAATTGATGTTCGGCCGTGGTTTCAATGCCAACCGGCACCCCGCCGCCGATTGAAGCAATCGGCGAGTATGAGATGTAGCAAGGCTCGGGAATGAGGATTTCATCTCCGGGAACAATCAAGGCACGCAGTGCCAGATCGATCGCTTCACTGCCGCCTACGGTAACGATGATTTCATTAGCCGGATTGTAAGTGACTTGGAAGCTGTCATTCAGATACTCCGCAATGGCCTCCCGCAGCTCGGGCATACCGGCATTTGATGTATACCCTGTAAAGCCTCTCTCCAGAGAGTATACGCAAGCTTCCCTTACATGCCACGGTGTTACAAAATCAGGCTCGCCAACTCCAAGCGTAATAATATCTTTATTTCCGCTGACAAGATCGAAAAATTTTCGAATTCCGGATGGTTGAATATCCCTGACACTTGGCGCCAAATAGGAGCTCATCGATTTCCTGTTATTTTCTGCAAGCTGCTGTTCGTTCAAAATCATAGCACACGCTTCCTTTACGGCGAGATCAGGAGACGATTGTCTTCTTGACGTTCTTCAAAAATAATCCCGTCTTGTTTATATTTTTTCAAAATGAAATTCGTTTTGGTCGATAATACCGAATCAATAGGCGACAGTTTCTCAGAAACAAAATTAGCCACTTCACGCAAACTCGCGCCTTCCACCTCGACCAGCAGATCGTAGGCTCCAGACATAAGATAGACCGATTTCACTTGAGGAAACAAATAAATCCGTTCTGCAATTCCTTCAAAGCCTCTGCCGCGCTCAGGTGTAATTTGAACCTCGATCAGCGCAGTTACCTTCTCGTCCTCAACCTTGCCCCAATTGACAACGGTCGCATACTTAACGATCACGTGATCTCGTTCAAGCTCCGCAATGGAGGTCTTTACTTCTTCCTCATCTACACCCAGAAGAGTAGAGAGCAGAGCTGGCGATCTTCTCGCGTCCTCTTTCAGCAGGTCAAGCACCTTCAGTTTCAATTCGCTTAGCTCTTCCATATACGTATCCTCCAGCACTTATTCCGAATAACCGTTCATAATCCATCCTCAGGTTCTTCGGAACAGAGATTAATACTTATATTACAATAACTTACACGGGATGTGCAAAAGAAAAAAACCGATGCATGCCTGCAGCGGGTGCTGCGAATGCGATCGGCTTCATAGTTGAGTTAGCAATGGAATAGTGGGTTACATATAAGATGTAGGCGGTACGTTTGTTGCATGGCTGGCAACATTGGGACTATGTGAGAAAGTACCCATGCCTGCAGTCTTCTGATTAATGGTATCATGGGCCTTCTGTATGGACTGCTGTGCTTGCTTATGCTGCTTGTCCACATCATATTTCAATGCGTATGGGCCCGACGTATACATGTTCTGCTGCTTCATCATCGTGTAAAACTCACCCTGAAGCTTCAGCGTATCTGCGGTTAAATCCGTAAACATCTGACGGACAACAGGACAAGAGGACTCTGTCGTTGCTGTCGTGTACTCTCGAACGGTCCGTTTCAGCTCGCCCAGGATAGGGTCCAGCATATCTTGTTCCGGCAGGAATGAAGATCCGTTTGTTGTTGCCATAGGTAGTTCCTCCTTTAACAATTTAACTTCTCCGCTACAAAGGGCATCACTTATTGAGGTTGGGTCGGTGCGACTTGGATGTGGCTCTGCAGAAAGTTCACCAAAGTATCCAAATGCTGTTCATGCCGGCTTACGAATCCAAGGAGCGCTTGCTGAATGGCCGGATTCTGACTGGCTGCCGCTGTTGCAGCGCAATGCTTGGCCAGCATCGTCTCGTTGGAGATGCAGTCCGCAATATAATCCAATTCTTTAGAGGTTAGAGGCTGTAATTGTTGATTCGGTGTCATACGGGTTAATTCCCCTTTCCATTTAGATTGCACAGGAACTAGTATGCCACCTTTACAGAAATCTATGTTGTAGGCTGTCATGAAATACAGAATGAACGTCCAAACTAAAATGGTTGTGATATGAGGAGGTATAGGGTCATGTTGCTGACAGGCGGAACAACACCATGGAAGTTTTTAAATACCGAACCCGTAAAGAAATACCCTCCACTTACCGAGCAGATGAAGTGTGATGTTCTCGTCATTGGCGGAGGCATTAGTGGTGCACTGATGGCCTACGTCCTGAACAAGCAGGGCGTGGACACCATTCTGCTGGAAAAAAGACGCGTCTGTGGAGGCAGCACCTCTGCCAATACGGGGCTATTGCAATTTTCGAACGATTGTACCCTGACGGATCTGATTCGTCAGTTTGATGACCATCGCGGCACTTCCTTCTACAAAATGTGCAGCCATGCGGTTCGCAGGCTTACCGATATCGCAAACAGCCTCTCCAGAGACTCCGGCCTGATTCCCCGGAGCAGCCTCTATTATGCCAGTACTCCCCAAGACGTGGGCATGCTTCGGCATGAATATGATCTGCTGAAACGAAGAGGCTTTGACGTGGAGTATTGGAACCGCGATGATATAAAGGCTCATTTTCCATTTTCGAAAGAAGCAGCCATCTATACGCATGGTGACGCCGAAGTAGATCCCTACCGCCTCGGACATCATCTTCTGCAGGATGCCAGTCAGGATGGACTTCGGATATACGAAAACAGTGAAGTGACGGATACCCGGTACACGGACAGCGACGTCACCGTAATTACAGATCAGGGGAGCGTTCTGGCTCAAAAAGTAATCTGGGCCACAGGGTATACTATTCAGGAATGGAAACCGGATCATAACGCTGAACTGCTAAACACCTACGCCATTCTCACGGAACCTGTCGCCGATCTGTCCTCATGGTATGAACGATCTTTCTTGTGGGAAACGAATCGCCCCTATCTCTATTTCCGCACAACACCGGATCAGCGGATCATTGCCGGGGGCTTGGATGAAGCGCTGCCTCCTTCAGGTAAGCCTGAAGAGTACGCCGAGGTCAGAGGCCGGAGGCTATTGGACGAGATACAGCAGCTTTTTCCCCATCTGGCTGACTTGAGAATTGCCTGCAGCTGGGCTGGTGTGTTCGCCTCAACCAAGGATGGCATTCCCCTGATTGGCAAGCACCCCAAATATCCGCACAGTTACTTTATCGAGGTGTACGGAGGCAATGGAACGGTTTACAGCATGATTGCTGCCGATTTACTGGCTGAGACGATTGCCGGTCGTGAGCCCGAGGAATTGAAATGGTTCTCCTTAACACGTCCGATTGACCTGAAGATTATTTAGAATAAAGAGAGTAACTCCATTTAGGGCCTGCCAGCGTGCCCTGGAGATACCCTCTTCGCATGTGTAATGTGGTGGCGTGGTTCATGAAGTGTGCCGTTCTTGATTCCCACACCCTCATCCCTGATCAAGCGATCAGGTTACTTGTTCCTTGGAAGGGAATAACCTCCGCATGAACAGCCATGATCCGATCGGGGATGCCCCCAGGAACAGCAAGAGTAGTGTTATGGTTAAGGTGTCCTGCTTGATCGACAACACCAGAATAAATACCAGCAGCCCCGTAATTCTGCCCAGGGTCAGACTGAGCTCCCGCAGTACAACCAGTTCCACCCGCTTCTCCACATTTTCTTGATTCAATCCCATCAGATCAAAGCTAACCGATATGGCCGGCATCATATACAGCGGAATAAACAAGGAGGTACCGATTCCAAGGACCAGCAGCGTAGTATAATTAACGGCCAGCAATAACGGCAGAATAACCAGCAGCATGAGTACGGCCCCCACCAGCATACCGATTTTGCGGAATTGAGGCTTGAACCATTTGCCGCAGGCCCAATAACTCACCAACGAGACCGCAGAAGTGATCAATGCGAATTGACCTAGCTTGGATTCCTGATCCGTAGCCACGAACACAAGCAATGTGATGAGAAAGGAAAATACGCCTTCCCGCATTCCCTGTACAGCCAAGCCCCAAACCGCATATTTCCACACACCGCCCTCCTTCAAGCGTCTCAGGCCTTCCAGCCAATTATAGTCATTCTGTACAGGCCTTTTTCGCAGAAAAAAGCTAAGCACTACAGCCGCCGCGAATATGACCAACGACACGGTAAAAATAAGTTGATAGCCCTCGTCCCCGTGCATCCATGTGATCACCCAGCCTGCCAACCATGGTCCTATGATTCCTGTCACAGAGCCAAGAAGTCCGATCCAGCCATTAAACCAATCCCGATTCTCTGCATTCGATATCTCGAAATAAACCACATTGAAGGCCAGCCAGAATAAGCCCAGGGATACGCCGAACAGCAGGCCAAGAGGCCAGATATAATGGACCGCATCCCGGCCTGCCCACAGCACGCATAGATAAAATAATCCGGACACCGCAATCCCCAGACGAAGTGCGTTCATTTTGTTATGTTCCTTCACCCACTTGCCTGCTGCCCAGAATGTCAGGCCCAATGCGACCTGCTGGGCAATAGTAAACCATCCGAGCATGGTGTAATCCTGACGGCTCTTCCAGAGGTAAACATTGAGGAATGTACCCGACAATGCGCTCGATAGAATAAACAAACCATGAACCGATAGCAGAAGCATGGCCTGGGGGTCCTTTGTCAACTTCATATACAGTTCCCTCCCTTGCTCTCGCACTTGAAGTCCAGGGTATTTTACCCTTCACTCCTCCACTTCATGAACAAAAAAAAGGAAACTGCAGCATGCAGTTCCCTTGAATTGCCGTGAGACGCCAAACAGCGCCTATCCGCGGACTCTATTCCTTTTTATGGATAAAGCTCTTAATCATCCGAAGTCGGTCGTTCTCGGCCAGGTTGTACTGTACATGGAAGCATCCTGGGCATACGTATACGTTCAATTCATATGGCGGCTGCAGAATAGGTCCACGGATCAAAGCCGCGTTAACCGGCTGGAAGCCTTCCCCGCTCACGTGCTGGGTACCTGCATGGAGCATGTATTCTCTGCAATGCAAACACTCCGGTACTTCATCTTGTTCATCCAGGATCGCTTCCACGGTCTCCTCGAATGCAAACAAATCATGATCCTCCCCGTATTTATCCACAGTTCGCAGCGATGACAACGATTCGTTCTCCGACCCCCATATACGCTGAAGATCTACAGCTTCCTCCTCGGTTGCTTCATAATCCTCATCCAGTTCCTCTTGATCGGCTTCTGCATCCTCGCCTTCCAATGCGATATTCAATGTACGGTAGCCCTTCAGTTCGTTAGCACAGTGAGGACAGGTATCCTCTGGACCAATCTCCTCATCCCATACAATCTCACTTTGGCACCATGGACAAACCGTCGGTTCCATAGGTATTCATTCCTTTCTTATTCAAACGGCCTTGCAGGCCCTGTATAGTTGTTTTTATTGAGACATTAAGTATACAATACCTGACACAAAAAAAATCAAAGCGGCCGCAAACAATATCCGCGGTAAATATTTCATCGTCCTTTTCCTCCCGAAGCTCTTAAGTGATACTCGCTCCAATAATGTAAGATAAAGATACGGTGATAAGAAGTACGATCAAACCTACTGCGCGATTATCCTTGCCAATCTCTTCATCAACCGAGAAAACCGGCGTCAAGAATTCAAGCAGCAGATAAGCCAATAACAGCAGGATAAACCCAAAGAACGACCATTTAATCATGCCGTAAATGGACGTATTGGCCGTGATGCTATACCGCATAACGTTGCATATACCAAATACTTTACCGCCGGTCACCATCGCTGCAGCTACGTTTCCCTTGCGTATTTCATCCCAGCAATTGTACTTCGTAACCAGTTCAAAGCAATACAAGTAAACGATAAGTGCCAGTATCGCAACCGAGAAATAGCCGATTAGCACACCCAGCGGATGGGTCAGCAAATGATCAATCGCTTCCGTCATTACCCTATGTTCCTCCCCGATATAAACGGGATGCGGCACCTTTCGCATCCCGTTGTTCTAAACCCAGATGATATGTTATACGAACTGAAGGAGAAAACGGTTCCTGATTTCTGGCTTCCTTTATTTCAACTCGGCAATCGTTACGCCATTGCCGCCTTCGCCGTAATTGCCCAAACGATGGCTCTTCACATGTTTATGCTTACGCAGATAATCCTGGATTCCGGTCCGCAAAATACCGGTTCCCTTGCCATGGATGATGGAAATCTGACCAAGGTTACCGAGAAAAGCCTCATCAATAAAACGATCAACCTCGATCAGCGCTTCTTCCAGGTTCGCTCCTCTTAGATCCAGTTCATTGCGAATGTTGGCATCACGAGTCCGCTTCAGGATCGTCGCATGCTGTTTCGGTGCTTGCTTGGCATTCGCCGCCGGATTCGACAATAACTCCAGATCATCCAGGGCGACCTTCATCTTCATAATGCCAAGCTGTACGACCGCTTCCTTGGAGCCAGTCATTTCCACAACATGGCCCTTCTGATTCAGGCTGAATACCCGAACCTCGTCGCCAGGTTCGATACTGCGCTGCTGCTTAGCCGAGCGCTGGCCTCCTGTTTTCTTGCCCTGCTGCGGCTCGGCATCATCCAGACGTTTTCTAGCCGCAATCAGCTTATGCTCTTTAACAGAAGCCCCTTCCTCCAGAGCAATCTTGCGCAGATCCGAAATGATCTCCTCCACCTCGCTTCGCGCCTTATCCACGATCTGTCTCGCTTCCATGCGAGCTTTATCAACGAGTTTGTCCTTCTGCTCTTCCAGCTTCTGAAGCTCGTGCTCATGACGGACACGCAGTTCCTCCATTTCCTTGCGGACCTGCTCTGCCTTCTCACGCTCCATTTCAGCAGTGTGCCGATTCTCTTCAAGGGAAGCAATCATATGCTCCACCCGTTGATCTTCTTCCTTCACTTCACCGCGGGCAAACTCAAGAATGGATCCTGGCAGACCGAGACGTTCTGCAATAGCAAACGCATTACTGCGTCCAGGCACACCAACCAGAAGCCGGTAAGTCGGACTTAGGGTGTTGATATCGAACTCCATGCTGGCGTTAATAACGCCTTTGCGTTCGTAGGCATAAGCCTTGAGCTCTGAATAGTGCGTGGTCGCAATCATTCGGCAGCCCATGCGGTGGATATGCTCCAGAATGGAAATCGCCAGAGCGGAGCCCTCAGCCGGATCCGTACCTGCTCCTACTTCATCAAGGAGCACCAGACTCTTCTGCGTCATCTGACCCAGTATCCGGATAATATTGGTCATATGGCTCGAGAAGGTACTAAGGCTCTGCTCAATGCTCTGCTCGTCGCCAATATCCGCATAAATCGCATCGAATACACACATCTGGCTGCCTTCCTCGGCAGGAATAAACAGTCCGGACATCGCCATCAGGTTTAGCAAACCGATTGTTTTGAGTGTGACCGTCTTACCGCCGGTATTCGGACCCGTGACAATGATGGACGTATAGGTATTGCCCAATTCCACATCAAGCGGTACAACCTGGTCCATCGGAATAAGCGGATGTCGGCCCTTGCGCAGCTTAATGTACCCTCTGTCATTCATTCGCGGCAGAGACGCCCTCATCACATGAGCCAAACGTGCCTTGGCAAATATAAAATCAAGCTGTCCGATCAAATCCAAGTCCATGAACAGCAAATCAGCCTGCTCACCCACCTGGGCAGTCAGCTTCTGCAGAATCACTTCGATTTCCCGCTCTTCCCGCATCCGGGTCTCACGAAGCTTGTTATTCATGGCCACAATGGACTCCGGCTCGATAAACAGCGTGGCACCCGATCCTGACTGATCATGTACGATTCCGCCGAAATGCGACCGGTATTCCGCTTTAACGGGTATGACAAAACGATCCCCGCGAATCGTAATCAGCTGGTCCTGCAGCATCTTGGCCACCGATTGCGAACGAATCATGGATTCGAGCTTCTCCCGAATCCGGACCTCCCCGCCCCGAAGCTCGCGGCGGATCTGCGAAAGCTCTGCACTCGCCGAATCCAGAACCTCAGCCGCATCGTCAATGCAGAGCCGAATCGCATCCTCCAGCGGCTTCTGCTCCGAGATAAGATCGCTAAGATTAAACAGAATTTCAATCTGCTCATCCTCATGAAGGGCTGCGATAAACCGCTTGATACGGCGTGACCCGTGAATCGTGTTCGATGTGGCTAACAATTCGTGGGGGCTCAACGTGCCTCCAATTCTCGCGCGTTTCAAGGCATCGTTAATATCCGTTATACCGCGGAAAGATGGATTGCCCTTGAGCCGGTCTACCGTATATGCCTGATCGGTTGCCGCCAGCAGATCCTTTACAGCTTCCAGCTCAGTTTCAGGCTTTAACGCCTCGGCTCTCAAATTCCCCATGGATGTTTGCGTGTATTGTGTTAATGTATTTAAAATTTTCCGGTATTCTAAAGTTTGCAAAATCTTGTCGTTCAAGAAGTTCACAACTCCTCTCAATCAATGCCTATATTATATCGAATGCCGAGGGAATTCGCCATGGAATCCAAAAACCTTCCACACATAACCTGCGGCCCTATTGAACAAAATAAATTCTGCGTAACATTCCAGTCTTATTCTAAGGAGGCAGGTACCATGCAATTTCTCGGGCATGTCGTTCGATTTATCGTTGCCGCGCTCGTTCTTATGGTTGTCGGATGGATTGTCCCTCAATTCTCCGTCGGCGGATTCGGAAGTGCCCTGCTGCTTGCACTCGTCATCGCCCTCTTCGGCTGGGCAATCGAGGGCATCTTCGGCAAAAAAGTCACGCCGTTTGGACGCGGAATCGTGGGCTTCCTTGTGAGTGCGCTTGTGATTTACCTCGCTCAGTTCATTGTCGGGGGCGTCACCGTCTCCATACTGGGTGCGCTGCTTGCAGCACTGGTCATCGGGATCATCGATCTGTTCATTCCGATTTCCACACCGTATGAAGCAGGCAAAAGCCACAAGGAATAAGAGGCAAAGTCATCCGACTCTGTTGGAGGTCTGTTCCTCAGTCCCTTATTCCTGAATGAATCGTTTCCTGCGGCTCATTCCACTACATCTCCCACAACAACCCCCTGTTGCTTATATGAACAGGGGGTTGTCCATTATGGCCGCAGAAGTCCTTATCTCCCTATACTCAGGCTTCCCCTACATTATATCGTAATCCATAACCTTCGTTGCAAACGCTTCACGTTCACTAATTTTTCATAACACCGCTGTGCATAATCTCTTTTTCTGCGCTATGATAAAGATTGGAAAAAATAAATTCACCATTATTTCATAGTCAGGAGAGATTATAGTGAAAAAAGGCATAGCACTACTTGTTTCATGTATGCTCCTTTTTGTATTGGCTGCTTGCGGCCAAGATCAGGAGGCAACCCAAGGAGATTCCGGAATCTCGGATACCGGCGTGGCGCCTGAAGCAGAGCTCGTTATAAAGGGATCCAACTTCCAATTCGACCAGGAAGAATATCATCTGAAAAAGGGCGTGCCCGTGAAAATTTCTTACGAGAATGAAGACGGCAACCACGGCGTCATGATTCCGGCGCTTGGCCTTCAGCTTGACCGCAACAATAACAGCAAAGTTGTTACACCCGACAAAGCTGGAGAATTTGAAGTTTCCTGCTCCATTATGTGCGGAGCCGGTCACAGCAAAATGATCTCCAAAATCATCATTGAAGAATAGAGCATCCTAATAAAACCTCCGGATCGCCAGAGTTGCCTCTGCTGATTCGGAGGTTTTTTCAGGTTCAAATCTTCACCATGGCCTAACGCTGATCCTGCTCAATCAACTCGATCCACTCGTTATATTCAACTTGGAGCTTAGCATACTCTTCCTTTAATTTACGATGTTCTTCTTCAAGCAGCGCTGACTGCTCCGCCTTCAGTTCCTGTTCTGCCTGCAGCAGCTGGTATTGATGCATGACCAGTTCGTACTGCTCACCAAGATCGGAATACTGCTGCGTGGCTTCACTCTTCTCGCCTTCCAGACGTTCACAGGCTTGACGTGCAGAGGCAATTTCCTGCTGCCAGGACTGGAGCTCTTCTTCAAGAGAGAGCTGCGTGCGTCTCCACTCATCCCGCTCTGCAGCCAGCTTCTCACGGTCAGCGGCAAGCTGCTCCCGCTCCTCCATCCATTGCTGGTATTGGTTCTGCCAGTGCGCGGCTCGCTCCTCCGAATCTCTTAACTGCTCTGCAAGCTCACGTCCATGCTCTTCACTTGCAGCCGCTTTTTTGCGAAGCTCCTCGAGCTGATTCGACACTGTATCGTATTCTTCTTCCAGCATAGCGTACAGTTTGCTTGTCTCTTCCTCTCGAATCCCCGCTTCCTCGCTGAGTTTCTCCAGCTCTTCATAGCGAAGCTGCAGCTCCTTCAGTTCCTCTTGAGCCGTTCTGCGCTCGGAAATAGACCGGTCAGCCTCATCCTTCATGACGTGGATTTCATCCTGAAGCCCCTTCATTCCTTCTTCCAGGCTCTCGTTCGCTTCCATCAGCTCAACAATTCTCATCTCCAGCTCGCCTGTTTCCTCTTTACGCTGATCAGCCAGGGTACGCCAGGATTGAAGCTCACCGCTAAGACGCTGCAGCTCTTCCTGCTGCTTGCGTGAAGTCTGATTCGCATCCACCACTAACTTCTGGAGACGGCGACGCTCTTCCTCCGATTTGCCGGATTCCTGCTTCAGTCCCTCAAGCTCCTTCGCGAGTCCTTCCGCCTTCGTCCGGAAGGATCGCAATTCCTGCTGAGAGGCATCTCCTTGCTGTTTGGACAGCTGCAGCTCTTCCTTCAGTTTCACGGACTCCGCTTTAGCGGCAGTCAGTTCCTTCTCCGTGGTCGATAATCGCGACTGCAGCTGCCCTCCGCGATTGCGCTGCTCCGAGAGCTGCTTCTCCAGATCCTGAACGGTTGCTCCGTGCCGCTGCTCTAACTCCTGCGCACTTTTCGAGTGCTCCTGCTTCAGATCCTGCATAGACTTCGTATACTTCTGTTCCCAATCCTGAACGGTCTTCGAGTGCTGCTGCTCCTTCTGGAGCGCCTCTTGTTTATGGGAGCTCTCCAGCTTCTTCAATTGTTCAGCCTGCTTCTCTTCGGCCTGTTTCACTGCTGCCCGATGAGTCTGCTCCAACTTATCCAGCGCTTGCTTGTGGGTGCCCGTCAACTGCGAAATTTGCCCTTCATAACGGCGTTTCATATCTTCAATCGCCTGCTTATGACCGCCCTCCAGCTTCTCCCGCTGTTCCTTAAGACGTGCTTCAAGCTGCTGCTTCTCCTTCAGCAGCTCTTCCACCCGGCTCGATTCCTTCTGGAGCAGCTCCTTGGTTCGCTCTGACTCACTCGTTAAATTCTCAGTGGAAATTCTGTACTTATCAGCTAAGGAAGACTGCTCCGCCAGCCTTTGCTCCAGTTGTTCCAGCTGCTGCCGGTGTCTTTCCTGCTGCTCGATTTGAAGCCCTTGCACCTTGGCAAGCTCCGTACGCAGTTCATTGCGCTCGGCCGTCATCTGTTTGGCTTCATTCTGATACTCCAGCTTCTGTAAAGCTTCTTCAGCCATATGTACTGCGGCCAGGACGGCAATGCGCGGGGTATCGAGCCTGGAATGTGCCTTGGATATGGTGCGCATGCGGTCATCCACATAGTTCGCTACCTGTCTAGTGTAATCACTGCTATTGCCAACAAGTTTATAGGAAGTTCCGTAGATGTCTACGGTAACGCTTTTACGGTCCGGTGTAGTCACAGTTGTGCCCTCCTTCTATTATGTGTAGATTCTATGATGTCTGAAATGGTCTATCCTCTTTCTTCATTATATATGAGATAACATCTGGAGACGAACCTCAAGAAAACAGACCGAAGTTTGGTATATGATAACACAGTTTTGTGCTTATAATTATGTACCCTGCGGGCATCCTGATGCAAATCCCAGTTCCATTTAGAGCAAAAAAGCCCGCATCGAATCTCTGATGTAATGGATTCGATGCGGGCGTTCACAATTCCTGCTATTTTCTTAATTCTGCGCCAAAAGTTTGCTGGAGCGCTGAGACTGCTTTTTCGGTAACCTCGGCAACCTCTTCGTCCGTCAACGTCCGTTCCTGATGACGATACGTCAAGGAGATGGCAACACTCTTCTTGCCTTCCCCAAGCTTGCTGCCGGTGAAGACATCAAACACCTGAATTTGCTGCAGCAGCTCGCCTGCATTCTCCTTGATGACTTGAATCAGGGAGCCGGCTTCAACCTGCTCATCGACCACGATGGCAAGATCGCGCTCCATTCCCGGGAATCTAGGCAGATCGCGATAAGCGACGCGGGCATTGGTCAAATCATACAACGGCTCAAGCAGGATTTCGGCAGCATAGGTATCTTCCAAATCCAGCTCTTGCTGCGTCTTCGGATGAATTTGTCCCAGTACACCAAGCAGCTGCTGGTTCTCGCCTTGACCCGTATATACTGAAGCGGAGCGTCCAGGATGGAATCCTTCCGGGCTATTTGCCACGTAAGTGATGTCCTCAACGCGTATTCCAAGATAGTCGAGTACCGTCTCAAGCGCTCCCTTCAGATCGAAGAAGTCCACTTTGGCAGGCTGCACATTCCACTGCTTGTTTCCTTTACGGCCTGTCATGAGCAAGCCGAGAACCGGACGCTCCAGCGGCTGCTTCGTCAGCGTCTCCTCTAACGTATGAAACAAGTTCCCTATTTCAAACAGGGCCAGATCCGGCTGTTTGCGGTTATGGTTATACACAGCGATATCCAGCAGCTGTGGCAGCAGGCTGGTGCGAAGCACGCTGCGGTCCTCACTCATCGGCATGGCAAGCTTAACTGCCGTGCCTTCTGACGCAAGAGAAGTAAACATTTCCGCTTGCTGCGGATGAATGAATGAATACCCCAGAACCTCCTGGAAGCCGCTATGTGTCAGCAGCCGGCGAAGCGAGCGGCGAATAGCCTGCGCTTTTGTCAAGGAGCCCGGTGTTGTCGGACCTTCAATCGCCGTTGTCGGAATGTTGTCGTATCCATACAAGCGGGCAACCTCTTCAATCAAGTCCACATCCAGCACGATATCGCCGCGGCGGGACGGCACCTGAACATCCACCAATCCTTGGCCTGCATCACCGCTCGGGAAATGCAATCTCGAGAAAATGGTTTTTACCTCAAGCAGAGACAGCTCCGTGCCCAGATACCGGTTGAGCTTCTCCAGCGACAACGTGATAACGGTCGGCTCGGCATGAGCGCTGCCTGCCTCGACAATCCCCTGATGTACGGCACCGTCGGCATATTTCGCCATCAACGCCGCTGCACGGTTCAGCGCAGGTATGACTGCCGCTGGATCCACTTCCTTCTCGAAGCGCGAGCTTGCTTCCGAACGCAAGCCGAGCTGACGGGATGTTTTGCGAACGGTACCGCCATCGAATTTAGCCGATTCGAGGAGAATATTCACCGTACCGTCCGTTACTTCGGAGTCCAGGCCGCCCATAACGCCTGCCAGAGCTACAGGTTTTCCACCGGCTGTAATAACCAGCATATGCGGCTCCAGACGACGCTCTGCTCCGTCCAGCGTTACCATCGTTTCACCGGCTTCAGCCATTCGTACATGAACCGCGCCGTCCTTCAAGTGGTCCGCATCAAAAGCATGCAGCGGCTGGCCATATTCAAGCATGACATAGTTTGTAATATCCACGATATTGTTGATCGGCCGCACGCCCGCTGCCATCAATCGGTTCTGCATCCACAGTGGGGAAGGCGCGATTCTTACTCCGGTAATATAGCGCGCAGCATAATGGCTGCACTGCTCAGCTGCACCGATTGTAACCGAGATATGATCCGCAGCTGTATCATGAACTTCCATCACTTCTTTCTCAGGGTTTGGAAGGCTCAGTTCACGTCCCAGAATAGCACTCACTTCATATGCTGCGCCCAGCATACTCAGGCAATCGGAACGGTTCGGCGTCAGATCCAGCTCCAGAATCTCATCGTTCAGACCCAGCACGTCCACTATCGGCTTACCGATCTCGGTTTCAGCCGGAAGAACGAGAATCCCTTCCTGCAGCTCCTTGGGCAGCAGCTTGTCGTTCATGCCAAGCTCCTTGGCCGAACAGATCATACCTTGGGAAAGAACACCGCGCAGCTTGGCTTTCTTGATATCCATGCCGCCGGGAAGCTTCGCGCCTACAAGCGCTACGGGCACTTTCTGGCCGGCATCCACATTTTTTGCTCCGCAAACGATCTGGATATCTTCCTCCTGACCGGCATCCACGATGCACACATTCAGCTTATCTGCATCAGGATGCTTCTCCTTACTCTTGACGTAGCCTACGACAACTTTGTTAATGCCCTGATTCCGTTTCTCGATCACATCGATTTCAATACCGGCTGATGTAATACGGCTCGCTAAATCCTCCGAGGTCACACCTTCGAGCGAAATATAATCGGACAACCAATCGGTTGATACTCTCATTGTCTGTTCACTTCCCTTTATCGTTTAAATTAGATCCGCGTGAATTGATTCAAGAATGCTGCATCGTTGTTGAAGAAATGACGGATATCATCCACACCGTATTTCAGCATGGCAATCCGCTCAACGCCCATACCGAATGCAAATCCGCTGTACTTCTCAGAGTCATAGCCGCCCATCTCAAGCACCTTCGGATGAACCATTCCGCAGCCTAAAATCTCAAGCCAGCCCGTTTGCTTGCATACGCGACAGCCACTGCCCCCGCATTTCACGCAGGATACATCCACTTCCGCGCTCGGCTCGGTGAAAGGAAAGAAGCTTGGACGCAGTCGAATCTGCGTGTTATCGCCGAACATCTCCTGCACGAATTGCAGCAGCGTTCCTTTCAAGTCACTCATGCGAATGTTCTCACCGATCACCAGTCCCTCGATTTGATGGAACTGGAATGAATGGGTCGCGTCATCGTCGTCCCGGCGGAATACGCGTCCCGGGCAGATGATTTTGACAGGCGCCTTCCCTTGCATTGACAGCATCGTCCGGGCTTGCACCGGGGATGTCTGCGTACGCATCAGCAAATCCTCCGTCAAATAGAAGGAATCCTGCATGTCGCGCGCCGGATGATTCTTCGGCAGATTCAATGCCTCGAAGTTGAAGTAGTCCGTCTCCACCTCCGGACCTTCCGCTATGCGGTAGCCCATACCGATGAAAATATCCTCGATATCCTGAATGACCTTGCTGAGCGGATGAGCCGCGCCTTGGGTGAGCTTGCGTCCCGGAAGGGTTACATCCACCTTCTCCGCACGCAGACGCTCTTCGGTTTCCTGCTGCTGGAAGGCCTCCTGCTTGCTGGAGATGACTTCCTCAATCGCACCGCGCACATCGTTGGCCACCTGGCCAATGACAGGACGCTCCTCTGCGCTCAGCGCGCCCATTCCGCGCAGTATTTCAGTCAGGGCACCTTTTTTGCCAAGGTATTTCACCCGTAAATCGTTCAGCTGCTGCGGATCGTTGACATCCTGCAATTGCGCCAATGCTTCCTGCTTCAATGCTTCTAATTTTTCCTTCATGGCTATTCGCACACCCCTTTGTAAACTCCATCATTGTACTGAAAACAAAAAAGGCCTCTCCTCCCGAAAAGGGACGAAGAGACCGTGGTACCACCCTTGTTAACATGCCATCCTATCCTTGCCAAGACCATTGTACCCTTGGATTGGATATGGCTTATCATGCTCACTTGACCGACGTAACGAATCGGACCCGTTATCCCCTACTGACCGGCAGCATGCCGTGTTCAAGGAACTGCTCCGGAGCGAACTTCGCCAGCCTGATTCTTTGAGAGACACTCTCAATCCATGGTATCTCTTCCCTGTAAAGAGGCACTAGCTACTTTTCTCCATCGACGCATTTTGTCTTATACAAATATATAGGGTTTATTATATGCAACCTTGCGGGATATGGCAAGTTTCATTTCCCCCATTTTAACCCTATCGGCTCGATTTTAGTCAACAACGCTTATTTATCCGCTTGAAGATTGGCTAGCTCAGCCCGAAGTGCTCTGATTTCAGCAAGCCAGTTCGCCTCTTCCCCCGCCTCTATCTCGTCGGTTGATAGGCCCAGCAATTCCTGAACCCGGTATTCAAGCGCCATACGGCGGTTATCTTTCTCTGTGTCCCCCTTGATGACACCAATGCGAGAGGCCTGCTCTTCCTCCTCGTCCACGCTCCCCTCAAACCATACCGGAGCTTCACCAGGCTTCAGTGTCAGCAGCCGGTTGGCGATTTGGCGCACCAGATACCGGTCATGGGATACAAGCGCAATCGCACCCGGAAAGTTCACGAGCACCTGTTCAATTACCTCGCGGGTATCCACATCCAAGTAATTCGAGGGTTCATCCAGAACAAGCAGATGGGCTCCGCTGAAATATAACTTGAGAAAAGCCGTTCTGCACTTCTCCCCCATGCTCAGCTGCCCCATCTTCTTAAATACATCGTCCCTTCGGAAAAGGAACGAACCGAGCAGCGTGCGTGCACGGCTCTCCGTCATGCCCGGTATGACAAGCAGGCTGTCCAGCAGTGTGGTTTCGGGCTCAAGCCCTTCAAGCTCCTGTGAGAAATAGCCGATCCGGATTGAAGGATTCTGTGTGATCCGTCCCTCCTGCGGATCGATCTCTCCCAGCAGCAGCTTGAGCAGCGTCGTTTTGCCGCTTCCGTTAGGTCCCCTTACGGCCAACCGGTCGCCTCGGTTTAAATAGAAGGTCAGCTTATCAAAAAGACGGGTTTCCCCATATCCAAAACCTACATCCTTCACCTGGAGAAGCGTGCGACCACCAAAAGCTTCCCCCTCCAGCTCCATGTTCAGCTTGGGACCGCTGCGCGGCTTATCTACCCGTTCGGCTTCAAGCCGTTCCAGTGCCTTCTCCTTGGCGTGATATCGCGAGATGTTTTTCTTCGCCTTCGCTTTGTAGAAGCTGGCGGTTATCTTGACGTCACTGACGTCCCCGGCCGCATCATGCGCTTTATGGAACCACTCCTCGTACCTGCGGATCGACTCCTCCAGCGCCTTGCGCGCCAGCTCCTGCTTGCGATAAAGCGTCTCCTGCTCGCGCAGCTCCCGTTCTTTTTCCCGGCGGTAATCCGTATAACCTCCCCGGTAACGCCTGAGTTCGTCTGGTGTCAACTCGCATACGGAGGTTGCCACCCGGTCGATAAACTCCCTGTCGTGAGACACAAATAACACGGTCCCCTTATAGGACGATACCAGCCACTGCTCCAGCCAGACCAGGCTTTCATTATCCAAATGGTTCGTTGGCTCGTCGAGCAGGAGAAATTTCGGAGCGGATACCAGCAGGGCCGACAGCATAACCTTCGTCTTCTGTCCTCCGCTGAGTTCGCGGTAGGGAACAGGCCACACCTCTGGCCCGATTCCCAGCATCGTCATAGCTTTCTCCACCTCGGTTTCCCATTGGAACCCGTTCTGGGACTCGAAGCGCTCTAGCAGATTTCCGTACTGCTCCAGCAGTTGTTCCATGCTCTCATTGTTCCCGCTATTCATCAGCCGCTCTACACCGGCAAGCCCAAGCTTCAACTCCCAGAGCGAAGCATGACTGCGGCTTCGCACCGTATCGATTGCACTCATGCTTCCCTCATCCGGCTCATCCTGCTGCCTGAGCCAGCCCCAGCGCTCCCTCGGCAGAATCGTCTCCACTACGCCCGAGGTCGGTTCGAGCTCGCCTGCCAAGATGGAGAACAGCGTCGTTTTACCAGTACCATTCCGTCCGTACAGCGCGATCCGTTCGCCTTCCGCAACCTCAAACTGAATTCCTTCAAACAGCGGCCTTCCTTGCAGTTCCATACTTATATCTTTTGCTTTTAAAATCATGGTCATATAACCTCATCCTCTCTCTTGGAAAACATAAAAAAACCGCAAGCGTTAGCCTGCAGCGGATGTTTAAAGAGGATGATGGAGCTGAAGACGGGACGATCTACAGCAAGCAGCCACTAACGTTCGGCTGTTCATTCCAAGCCAGCCTTGACGGTTATGGAGATAAACTCGATAACACGGGCCGTTAGCGAAAGCTGTAAGTTCGTTCCGTATATGTGATTTTATTACATAAGAGCACCGTTTCTACACAACAAAAAGAGGTACCCCGGTCACATTTTTCAGACACACCAAATCTCTCCTCTACCGCCGTAGAGAAACGCCTGCAAAACCACATGCAGTTGTTTAGAGAAAAGGGTGTCTTACTTCATTGGACTGGGTTACCTCGCATTCTTGGAATGAAATTATCGCCATTATAACAGATAATCCTAGGATGTAAAAGGGGCATCTGCGAAAGTCATTAGTGGCAATTGGTTACTTCGTTCCATTTGTGTACACTTACTTAGGCAAAAAGGTAAAGACGGTGAAGAATAATGATCGAGTTGTTTGATCTTATTCATAGGGCATAATGTTTACCTTTATTGGAATCATTATCGGGGGTACCATAATTATTGGTGTGATAACCAACGCTGAGTTACGACATCTTCGATGCATGAAAGCAGAAATAGAAGTAATCAAAGACCAAGATACAAATACCTAAAGGCATTTATGTCGATAAAAGAATGAACGCGAATCAATTATCTGAATTGACTTGAATCGGCTATCCTACAATTTTGTACATATCCATGGGTTAACATTGCATTAATACAATTTCTCTCCTCCACGACCACTGGAAGGACCATAATATTCTAACAAGTAGCTATCCCTATATCGCTTGTAAACCTCTTCTAATATTGTATCATTTTCGAATTGTATATATCCAGCCAAATATAGAGCAACCAAATAGTCTTCGAATCGCTCATTGCCCAGTGTCATTTCTTCCTTATCAATTCCAAAAAAAATTGCTGTTTCAATAGATAACAAATTAGAGCCACCTATCTCGGTTCCACCTGAAATATACATATTATCTTTTGAATTCACAGTTAAGTTAATTCCATTAGGGACTAAAGATTCATCATATTCTTCCGAATTAAGTTTAAAAAGTTCCTTAATACCCCTTTTATCTCTAAAACTATATGCTTTAACTGCTTCATCAAAATTCTCGTAAGGGTCACATCTTAGTCCTGAAAAATTTTCAAGATCCGTTTCTACAGCAAAATATTTATCTTTTAGAATCTTATCGATCTGTTCTAAATTAAAAGGGTTGGGAATGTCTAAAGTCATATACTTATCATAAAGTTTTTGGATATCTATTTGCATTTTATAAACCTCTTATTATTTAGAATTAATGAATCCGTGTTTTGAATAATATTAAGAAGGTACTAGAGTAAGAACTTATCCTTTGTAGATTAACTTGTTTTCTTTTTTGAAGCCCCAAGCTACCTGCTGTTCCGTAAAAGATATGACCAATCTGGCGACTAGTATCTTTTCCTCCATGGTAATGGTAATAGTAGTAGGTCTCATTATATCCGTTTGCACGATGACTTTCAGGTCCAGTAAAGAAACTTTGTCCAGCTCTCATTGCAAGATCTTTAGCATCATTTTGATAGGTTGCCCAAACCTCATTATGTGCTGCTTTTCAAATAATTCAAAGCTTGTTCTTCTGTCAAAGGCGACAAACGGTCCACAAAAAGGGGGGCACTTCAAAATGAAGGTGGGGCCTTCGTAATTTATTTTCAATTTCATCGATCTTAATCCAATGACATTCACCTTCAGCCATGGACAATTTGATCTCTCGTCTAAACGTGTGGATCAGAACGACAATCCCTGTTAACTCCGTATTTTCATATTCATCAAACAGCCTTATGGTCAGGGTTCGATGTTCGTTATCCATTGATTTAGTAGTACCGACAACGCATCCGGGAAGGATCAAAATTCCCCTTTGGTTTGAAATCAGAGAAAAGACCTACTCGTTTAAAAATCAGAGCAGGTCTTTCTTTGAAAACCAGCATGAATTAAGAGACAACGAATTGAACTATAAGTGGAGTTCCAGGATCTAACGTGTCGCCATCAGGGATGGTAATCGTCGTTGTTGTAACAGAAGAAACGTCAGCCGTTTGCATTATACCATTCACATAAAGGTTGTAATAGTTGAACGTACTCGGAAATACCGTGGCAGCTGTTCCTGCATCATTGATAAACGCTGTTGCTGCAATCGCGAATGTTGTTCCTGTTCCCGTTCCAGCACCCGCTGTAGCAGTGAATCTTCTACTGTTTTGATACGGTGGTACTATTGGCATTTTCATCGCCTCCCTTCATTCTTGAGACTCATACAGATTTTCAAGCAAAAACTTAGAAAACATGCCTGATCCTCTTGTACAATAAATGCAGAGGGTTCGGGAGAAGTGAGGGCATTCTTCTAAAAATTACTAGACAGTAACATTCGCCGTTAGCTGTACTGCTTCTAAAACGATAGGGGTTCCCGCATAGATTATGGTGCTTTGTGCCGGAAATAATAAGCTGGTAGGGTTTACATCATACGAATTACCCGGCTGAAGAATTCCATTTATATAAAGATTGTTAAAACTATTGGGGTCGAGTGCTGAGAAATCCGCAACTGGAGCCCCCAAATCGTTGGTGAAAAAACTGGCTGGAATTGTAACCGACATGGTTAAATCCAAATCTGTTTCCGGTTGATAAAAATAACGGTTTGTCGTAGGCGAGATGGTAACTTCTGGAATTACTACAGGTCCAGGAGGGCCTTGAGGACCTATCTCTCCTTGTATTCCTCGAGGACCTATCTCTCCTTGTATTCCTTGAGGACCTATCTCTCCTTGTATTCCTTGTAATCCCGGAAGGCCTTGTATTCCTGGGGGACCCTCAGATCCATCAATCCCTCGTTCTCCTCGAGCTCCCGGAATACCTTGTATCCCTTGCGGACCTGAAATCCCTTGAATACCTGGCTGGCTTAGCGATCTCTGCATTTCACACCATTTATCTAACTCAGCCTTCATTTCGGATTTAACTTCCTGTATTGCAGCTTGTAAGGCTTGCTGATCAATTGCAGCTTGAAGATTTTGCTTTCTTCTATTTAATAAACACCACATTGATAACCGCCTCTTACAAAGGGGTTTCTTACGAAAAACTGTTTTTTTAATTCTTTTGGTATATTTGTATTTTCTTTTTGCCTTTAAACATTTGTACTTACGTTTAGCTGCCATCCTTCATTTACGCCTCCTTCCCTTAGACTTCATGACTGTGTGTATGATCATATCTATATGTCAAATGCACATTTTGGGGGTGGACGAATAACTTGTATCAAACAAACCGGAACCATTCCGAGATAAAAATTAGGCGTTATTATTAGGGGGATCCCAGTTCGTTATACCTAAGAAATGACTCTAAGAATCAGCGCCCTTACTCACAACCGCCCCAATCCAATTTTCCGATCAGAATTACTTCCTTGAGCCCATTCTTAACTGAGTTCATCAACCTTCTACTTCATCTCCGGAGACCAACATTACTGATATTTCTCAAGAAAAAACAATTGGAGTTTTTTGATCCTAATTTCAAGGAAAGAGCTATATCTCAGAGATTAGATCCGGATACTGATTCAATCAAGAAAACACGCCTATACAAAACAAGAGGAAGTGAAGCTCCTGACAGCCCTCTATACCCTCCCTGCTCACTGGCGGCTGTATTTTTACCGGGGCAATCCTTGGAGGCTTTAGGCGGGGGAATTGTTGGCAGTAGAATGGCCTGACGTTGATCATGAGAGGTCTGCGATATGGATCGTGAAACAAATCACGCTGGACGAAGAAGGAAATAAGATCGAGGGTGACGTCAAGAAGATGCTGCTGCGAGAGTGCGGCATGGATCTCAAAACCATACAGGAGAGATTGCAACATACGAAGATGGACACGAGGGCCAACATTTACATACATAGATCTGAAGCCATTAATCGGTCTGTAGCTGACCAGTTAGAGGAGCTGAATCCAAAATGGATCAAACTTGCCCCCTAATCATGCCCCCTTATATAGAAAGTCGTATGTCGAAAAAAGGGCAAACAAAAAACCCTTGTGGCACAAGGGTTTCAAGCATTTCTTAAAGCTAAGCGGGTGATGGGAATCGAACCCACGCTACCAGCTTGGAAGGCTGGAGTTCTACCATTGAACTACACCCGCATATTAACCTACAAAAGTGACGCTATGCTTCGGGGCATATTCTGATTACTTTTGCGAGGTCCTAAAACGTAAGCGAATCGGGACGACACGATTTGAACATGCGACCCCCTGGTCCCAAACCAGGTGCTCTACCAAGCTGAGCTACGTCCCGATGATGATGTTGTCTTTTGAAGACAAAAATAAATATACCACGCTGAAAGTATAATTTCAACATGTATTTTATGGAAATTAATATGAACAACGAAAGCAAACAAACAGCATCCTTCCGCGAGGGAAAGATGCTGCCTTGTTTTAACCGTGAGAACATAACGTGATGCCAGGAGCATCCTTATTTGTTCTTGTCGAAAGTTACTTCCGGCGTCGTCAATTTATCATAAAAATCCACGATTTTATCCTTATCATCCGAAGCGCGAAGAGCCATAGCGGAGCGTGGATGTTCGTCCAGCGTACCTGTGATCATGTAGGGCATAATGTAGCCCCACTCCTCTTTCTCGCGCAGAGGAATCATGTAACGCTCGATAATATCCAGAACCGGACGCAGCTCGTACTTGGTCCCTTTCAAATGGGTAACCAGCAGCTCGGTCGGACAGTTGCCAGCCGCACGTCCCATTCCGTACACGGACGCATCCAGCAGCTCAACCCCAAGGTCGGCAGCAACCAGAGTATTGGAGAATGCCAGCTGCATGTTGTTATGGGTATGAACGCCAAGGCGCTTATTCGGCAGATGTGTCTTAAATTTATTAACCAGGTATTCCATGTCCTTATGATCAAGGCTTCCGTAAGAATCAACGATGTATACCACATCCACGACGCTTTCCCTGATCATCTCAAAAGCTTCCAGCAGCTCATTCTCCATCACATTGGAAAGCGCCATAATGTTAAGCGTAGTCTCATAACCCCGATCGTGGAAGGTCTGAACCAGCGCCAGCGCTTTATCCACATCTTTAATGTAACAAGCTACGCGGATCAGATCCAGCAGACTTTCCTCGCGCGGCAAAATATCGTCTTCGTCCACGCGGCCGATATCCACAAGGGCAGACAGTTTGGTTTTGCCTTTATGAGGAATGACTTCTCTCAGGAACTCATCATCCAGAAAACGCCAAGGACCGGCTTGATCCGCACCCTTCAAGAGCTTAGGAGAATTTTTATAACCGATTTCCATATAGTCCACGCCAGCCTCATTCAGGCCTGCATATAAATTTTGTACGAATTCCACACTAAAATCCCAATTGTTCACCAGTCCGCCGTCGCGAATGGTACAGTCTACAATTTTTGTCTGGCTGCTCTTAATCATTCTAAGCTAAACTCCTCTCGGCAATTTTCTCTTCATCATACTTGAATGCCGGTTGAAAAGTAAAGCACAACTGTCCTCCAGGGCGCACGTTTTTGTAAAGGAAATCACGACTGCCTGCATATCCAGTCGGTGATGGTACGAACGAGCACGCCGGTCCCCCCTCTGGGATCGACTCCCCTCTCCTTGGACAAGTACGCTGTTCCTGCAATATCAAAATGCACCCATGGCAGTCCATCAGCGAATGTGCCCACAAAAAGACCACCCGTTATCGTTCCGGCGTCGCGACCGGCTTGATTTCGTATATCCGCTACCTGGCTCTTCAATTTATCCCAGAATTCGGGATAAGACGGCAGCGGCCAAATTTTCTCACCTGCCCTCCGGGAAGAGGCAATCAGCTCCTCCAGAAAGGCCTCATCATTGGTAACTGCCCCTGTAGCTACGTCTCCAAGCGTCGAAACAACCGCCCCGGTCAATGTGGCAACATCGATCAAGCGCGTCGCACCAAGCTCCTTGGCATACGTTACTCCATCCGCAAGAACAATACGGCCCTCTGCATCCGTATTGAGCACTTCGATAGTACGTCCGCTCAGCGTAGTAATGATATCTCCGGGTTTATAAGCGCTGCCGCTCATCACATTCTCGGCAGACGGGATCACCATCACCACATTGGCCTTCGGGCGAATCCGTCCCAGCGCTTCCATTACGCCCAGCACCGTAGCTGCTCCGCCCATATCGCTAATCATATCCTCCATCCCGGACGCCCGCTTCAGGGACACACCACCCGTATCAAACGTGACCCCCTTGCCAATCAGGCCGATCACATCATTCCACGTATTCAGCCCCTGATAACGAATCACGATCATGCGCGGGGGATGGATGCTGCCCTTACCTACGGCCAGTAGCCCGCCCATGCCCTTCTCCTCGAGTTCCTGCTCGTCCAATATCTGAGCTTCCATACCGTACCTCTCGGCTAGCTGAAGGGCTTTTCCGGCTAGATCATCCGGTACGAGCATATTGCCAGGCAGATTCGTTAAATCACGTGCCAGACAGGTTCCTTCCCCAACCGCTACGCCTCGAGACACACCTTCTGCCCAATGTGCTTCAAATGCTGGGTCCATTTTTTCCTTCATATAATAGACGATTTCATCAATCTCCGTTCGTTCAGAAGCATCACGCTTATACTGAGACTTTCGATAGCTTCCGAGGATAAAACCTTCCGTTAATGCCTGCGCAGCATCCCGAGGCGTCTGTTCAGCCATGCTGCTGACCATCGTTCGCGGAATTTGAATCGCAGCACTGCGTATACCTGATTTAGTGCCGATCTTCGCCGCTTGAGCCGCTACTAACCGCAGCTGTTCAGCTGTCAGGATGCCTTCGGGACACCCTATAAACAGGAGCAGTCGCGTTCTGCCACGGAAACTTTCCGGCCATACGAATGTCCGATGAGGAGTGCCGTCAAACAAACGACTATCCTCCAAGTCCTTCAGCAGCGGATCCCAAAATTCAGAAATACCGCCCTCCACTGTTTGTGTTTTTGTAACGGGAACAAATATGGCATCACAATGAATATGTTGAGGGGTTAGGCCACTCTCTATTGTCCATTTCATCATGGATCCTCCCAAAAAGAAAAAGCCATTCCATCGGAACAGCTGCTCTCGTATTCATTTAAGATTGTTCTAGGTGCAACTAACTTTAAACTTCCGAAACCTCCAGCTTGGGGAAAGTAATCACAAACTCCGTTCCGGCGCCGACCTGGCTATCCACTGCGATCGAACCACCATGATTTCTAATAATGCTGTAACTCACGGATAGTCCAAGACCCGTTCCACTCTCCTTCGTTGTGAAGAACGGATTGAACAGATGATTTAAGGTGTTCTGATCCATGCCGCCCCCGTTATCGGAAATACAGATTTTGATATGCTTTCCGTTATCGCGGGCTGAAATATCGATCATGCCTGTAATGTTCTCGTCATGGTGTTCATTAATGGCATCCAGCGCATTCTTGATAATATTCAGAATTACCTGTTTGATCTGCTTCACATCCACGGAAATGTACGCAGGCGGGGTCTCATCGGTATGCAGATTGATCTGGCATCCCTTCATGAGTGCTTCGCTCTCTGTTAGAAGAACTACTTCCTTCAATAAGGAGGATACGGACACAATCTTGGTCTCTGGTGCCGAGGGCTTGGAGGAATTAAGAAATTCATATATAATATCATTCGCGCGATCAATCTCCGTTAGTATAATTCTGGCGTACTCGTCCTTCCCTAAACTTACAAGATGCGGACGAAGCAGTTGTATGAAGCCACGGATGGATGTCAGCGGATTGCGTATTTCATGGGCAATGGATGCGGAGATCTTTCCCAGCATGGCCAGCTTGTCATTCTGATAAGCGCTTTGCTCTATTCGCTTGAAGTCGGATACATCCTTTACACTGATCAGAAAATCGCCTTCCATCTGATCCCCATAGGTCATAGTGATCAACCACGATCTGCCGTATTCGTCTACCAGTTCATGGAATCTTTTTCGATGAAACACCGTCTCCCGAAAAATGCGCAGTACTTTTCTCTTCTTGAATCTGGAGAGCTGGGGATGACGCACCAGCTGGGTCAATGTACAGCCAGTTAGCGATTTACGGGATACACCTAGCAGTTTAGCCATCTGTACATTCACAAATGCCAAGACTCCGTCACTATCAAACAGGATGATCCCGCTGTCGAGATTCTCCAGTATGTTTTCATACTTGTTCCTTATAAGCTGGCTGGAATGAAAAGAACGAATAGCCTGCAGCTCAGATTCACGGATTTGACTCAACAAGATGGCTCCCCCTTTTCTTGAAAAGTTGAACTCACCAAACCGACAAAAAATTCATGCAAGAAAAATCAGCTTGTCCGCCTTTGAATCAGAAGCAGCCCGAATCTGCTTCCTTCCATGATAGTCATCGAGACAAAGAAACGTCAATCAGAAATCCTGTCGAAAAATGGAAAATTACTTGTAAATACCATAATCTCAGCTTATGCATTTACGTATATGTAAAGGATAGGATCCTCATTCCTAACAAATAACATAAATCATTAACCAATGGGTTGGGATTTGAAACATTAAAAAAGCCCCGGGTATTAACGAGGCTTAATTAATTCCTGAATTAAGGTTGCTTCTGGAGCCGGAGCCTGCGCTGACTCATTACAGCAAGCCGTCTTTTCAGTTCGCCCTGCCACTTCTCATCCTCCATCCATTTGGCAACCACCAAGAGATCTAACGACATATCAATCTGACTCTGAACAACCGTAAGGGGATCCTCCGACTCACGGTTGACAACATTCTCAAATATCGCATCCTCATCTTCCATCACATAATCCTGAAAATCCACCTGGGATGCTCCGTCACCATGGGCGTATTCGGCTAATATTTCATACTCATTCTCCACCCGATGATGTACCTCTACGCGATGGCAGACCGGACAAAACAGCAGGGGAACATTATGTACTTGAGTGCGATAATGCTTCAGTGTACCCTTTGTACCCATCATACTAGCCCCACAGCAAAAACTCATATCGTTCACCCTCCTCCATGGATTCTCCACCGTTTCAAAATATTGTATTCGCTTTCACTCACGCTAATTCCTTCATGAAAAAAACCTTGATTAAAAATTTGGGCCATATTCCCTAACCGTAAGTCTGTCAGCCTATATCTTTAATTATATATCAACGCAAGCGCGGTTCTCTAAACAAGAGTCTTCCCCTAAATCATCCAATAAAATCAGTGAGAAAAAACCCCCACTACCTGCACATAATGTCAGATAATGAGGGTTGTCCTAACTTTAACGAAATGGAATTACAGGTTGTTGTCGCCTGGCTTCCAGTTCATAGCGCACAATCCGCCGGATTGAAGTGCCTGGAGAACACGAAGGGTTTCCTCAACACTGCGGCCTACGTCGTTATGGTTAACAACTTGATATTTCAATTCGCCTTCAGGATCGATGATGTAGAGGCCGCGAAGTGCAACGCCTTCTTCTTCGATCAGAACGCCGTAGTCTTTAGCTACGTTTTTGGTGATGTCGGAAGCCAGTGGGAAATTCAATGTTCCCAGACCATTAGCTTCTTTGGAAGTGTTGATCCAAGCTTTGTGGCTGTGGATAGAGTCAACACTCACACCCAGAATTTCAGTATCCAATGCTTTGAATTGATCGTAAGCATCGCTCAATGCCGTGATTTCAGTCGGGCATACAAAAGTGAAATCAAGCGGATAGAAGAAGAATACGAGCCATTTGCCGCGGTAGTCGGACAGGCTAACTTTTCCAAAATCTTTACCGTCTCCTGATACGGTTTCCATTGTAAAATCAGGAGCCGCTTTACCAACCAAACGTTCTGCCATGATTGAATTCCTCCTTAACATATGTAAGAAAAATGATTACTTCCTACATTCTATGTTCCTATGAACATTTAATAGAAATGTTATCATCGAGGCTAATCAAAGTCAAGATTATAAAGGTTACTTTATTATAATTATTATAAATAAGAAGTTTTCTTGAACAGCTGCTTCCTGTATTAACGGATAGCTGCGACGATCAGATCGCCCATCTCGGTCGTGCTGAGCGCCTTGCTCTTATCCACGGCGATGTCCGCTGTGCGATGTCCGGCATCAAGCACCTCGGCAACTGCACGCTCGATCGCGTCCGCGGCATCTTCATAACCGAAGGTAAGACGGTACATCAGAGCTACGGATAAAACGGTTGCGATTGGATTCGCCAAGCCTTGACCCGCAATGTCAGGTGCGGAACCGTGCACGGGCTCATACAATCCGAAGGCGCCTTCACCCATGGATGCTGATGCCAGCATGCCGATGGAACCTGTCAGCATAGCTGCTTCATCGCTCAGAATGTCACCGAACATATTCTCGGTTACAATAACATCGAAGCTGGACGGCCGGCGCAGGAGCTGCATCGCGCAGTTGTCCACAAGTACATGCTCCAACTCCACATCCGGATATTCAGGAGCGATGCGGTTTACCGTTTCGCGCCATAGACGGGAGGTTTCAAGAACGTTTGCTTTATCAACGGAAGCAAGCTTCTTCCGGCGCTTCTGAGCGATCTCAAAAGCTTGATGCACAATGCGCTCAATCTCTGCTGTGTTGTACACGCAAGTATCTACCGCTTCTTCGCCGCCAGCACCTTCGCGTCTGAACTTCTCACCGAAGTAAATACCTCCCGTCAGCTCGCGAACGACCATCAGGTCCGTGCCTTCCAGAACTTCAGGCTTCAATGTGGAAGCGTCTTTCAAGCAATCAAAAATGACGGCCGGACGCAGGTTGGAGAACAAGCCGAGCTCTTTACGAATGCCAAGCAAACCGGTTTCAGGACGAAGCTCCTTCGAATTGTTATCCCATTTCGGTCCGCCTACCGCACCAAGCAGTACCGCATCGGCGCTTTTGCACACGCTCAACGTTTCTTCAGGCAAAGGCGTTCCTTTCTCGTCAATAGCAATGCCGCCAAACAGAGCATGCTCTGTTGTAAAAGAATATCCAAACACCTCTTCGGTACGTTTAATAATTTTTTCCGCTTCCGCTACTACTTCAGGACCGATACCGTCTCCGGCAATTACGGCGATTTTCTTCGTTTCAGCCATCCTTCGTCACTCCTTATTTATAAATGCACTGGTCATTTTAATCATCTAGTTACTGTTGTAACATACTTCCCCCTCGATTGACCAAGATATAGAAACTATGAACTTAATTTGTTTTGCCTATAAGTAGAGGGGGATGTGATCAGGGAGATGGTGGCGGGTGTGAATGAGCCTGGGGGTTTGAGGAGTTTAAGCGAGTGTTTCGGGGAGTTTATGCGAGAGCTTCGAAGGGGTTATGTGGGGCTCCGAAGAGTTTATGCCAGAGCTTCGAAGTGTTTATGGGGGGCTCCGAGTACGTATCGTTCCTCCAATCGCTGTTGTCGCCGAATTTCTTGGATTATGTTTTAATGGTTAAAATTCGGCTCCAAAGGCGACCGCTTCGCTTTTCCGGAATCGATTCGTCCTCTCCGCCGCTTCGAAGCAGAGCGAAATAGCGTCCCAGCGGATGCGAATCTCCCTGATCACAAGGGTGAGAAGGGGGACAAAAGCCGCCCTTGCAAAAGGCATCGGACGGCGGCTTGAAGGTAATCTCATGAAGTCATGAAGGGATACTTGGTTAGTAGTGGTTTGGCTTTTGGCTACTACTTCTTGCTACTTGCTTCGTGCTCCTTGCTGTTACTTCTTGCTACTTGCTTCTGCTTCTTTCTTCTTTCTTCTTTCTTCTCGCTTCTTGCTCCTTGCTGTCTTGCTACTTGATACTCGCTTCTTGCTTCTTGTTTCTTACTCAGCCGCTACTTCCCTCCTTACTCCCTTCTCCGCCTTTAAATTTGGCGAATTCGAGGAAGGGAGCAGAGGTATTACAAGCCGACTTTTTGGAACAACACGTCAAAGTCCGGCACCTTAATGGGATGCGCCTTCTGGAAATCGTCGAAGAGTTTTTCCTGGAGCTGCTGATAACTGTCCATGCCCTTCATGCTCTCGTCTGTCAGGATGCTCTGGAGGAATTTACTGATGTATAGCGAAGTTTCGTAGGCTTCGTATACCTCATCACTGTTCCAAAACTCTTCTGTAGTCATACCGGTAATGCGGATGCGGTTCTCCATCATATAACGGATCAACTGGTGGTTCTCATCATTCGGATCAGCTTCATCCAGCGCTGCTTTTTGAAAATGGACTGCCTCGCTGACTTCTTCGGGTGTTACCACAATACCTGACTGTTTGGCATAATTCACGGTTAACTGCTTGGTGACCATATCCTGTAGGAGTGCTTCGTCTGAAGGAATCTCTACCACTTGATTCAAGGCATAGATTAAATCCCTGTTTTTCTTGGCTAATACATAATCGCTCAGCGATATATTAACCTTTTCATCCTTTACGACCCAATCCGGATTTGGACCACTTCGGATTCTATCTTGAAGTTCCTTCACGGAATCAAAGGTTTCTCGAATCACCTGCTTGTTATTCTCCGACAATGATACGGACTGAAGACTTGGCAGATTATCAATCGATTCCTTGGACTCAGCGTAGCCAAACGTGTCAGATTGCGCTTGGTTACAAGCGCTAATCAGCAGCATGGAAATTAATGACACTAGTAAGAAAAGATTCTTCATAGGGATTCTTCGATTCATCCTATCCCTCCTCATAAAGTCTGTCTTTATTAATATTAACGTTACTGAATGCCATTAGTTACAATTTTCCTCCAATACGCTACAATAGGGATGAATTTGTCTTATATCCTACACGACCAAGGAGTGATCAATAATGATGCAGTACACCACACTCGGTAAATCGGGTATGAAAGTAAGTCGTCTTTGTCTCGGAACTATGAACTTTGGTCCATCTACGGATGAAAAAGAAGCCTTCCGTATTATGGATGCAGCGCTCGATGCAGGCGTTAACTTCTTCGACACGGCTAATGTCTACGGTTGGGGCGAGAACTCCGGGCTGACCGAAACCATCATTGGACGCTGGTTCAACCAGGGCGGAGGCCGTCGTGAGAAAGTCGTTTTGGCTACCAAATTCTACGGTTCCATGAGTGATCCGCTGGATGGCCCCAACAATGAAGCCGGATTGTCCAGCTATAAACTTCGCCGTCATCTCGAAGCATCGCTAAAGCGTTTACAAACCGATCATATCGAGCTGTATCAAATGCATCATATTGATTTATCCGTTACATGGGACGAGCTATGGGGAGCTTTTGAAGTTGCGGTTCAGCAAGGGAAGATCGGATATGTTGGATCCAGCAACTTTGCTGGCTGGCAGATTGCAGTTGCTCAAGCTGCTGCGCAGAATCGGCATTTCCTCGGCCTGGTCTCCGAGCAGCATAAATACAGCCTGACCTGCAGGCTGCCAGAACTCGAAGTGCTTCCTGCTTCGCAGAAGCTTGGACTCGGTGTGATTCCCTGGAGCCCGCTGGATGGCGGATTACTCGGACGCAATGCGCTCAAGAAAATGGAGGGCTCACGCAGTGGCGGAAATGCGGAGCGTGTGGAAAAATATCGCCCACAGCTGGAACAGTTCGCTGCTCTCTGCCAAGAGCTTGGGGAACCGCAGGATAATGTAGCCCTGGCCTGGGTGCTCAAGAATCCGGCTGTTACAGGACCAATTATCGGTCCACGCACCTTGGAGCAATTCGAAAGTTCTCTTCGTTCGCTTGAGGTTGAGCTCGATGAGTCGGTGATGAAGCGTCTCGATGAAATCTTCCCGGGTCCGGGAGGAGCCGCTCCACAAGCTTACGCCTGGTAAATACTTGCAGCGTCTCGACGGTTGCTTCAAGCCTGATTAATTCGAGCGTCATCGTACGGATAACAGCAGGTAAGCTATATATATCGCAGTGACCAAAAAAGAGGGACCGCTTCAACAGGCGGCCCCTCTTTTTCATTGGATATCTCCACTGCTACCACTCGGGAAACAGAGTTACCCTTCGCATTAAGTATTTATAGTGTAGCCCGCTCGCGCCGGCTAAAGGTTTTGCGTTTCTCAATCAGAACGTTAACCGCATCCACGTAAGCTCTTGCGCTAGCTTCAAGAATGTCGGTACTCAAGCCGCGTCCCTGTGCAGCCACATCATTTTGTGACAGGACTACATGCACTTCGCCTTGAGCATCCTTCCCGTGGGTAACCGATTTAATGGAATAGTCCGCGAGTGTTACCTCTTCCCCGGTCACCTTGTCGATCGCATTATAGATTGCATCAACGGAACCGTTGCCCTCGGCTTCTTCCTCAATAGTCTGTTCTGCTGTTGCAATGCGAACCCTGGCCGTCGGCGTGGATTCATTGCCATAAGCAACAAAGATTGTTTCCAGCTTGAATACTTCCGGCGTATCGATCAGTTTCTCCTCCAGCAAAGCCAGCAGATCCTCATCGGATACTTCCTTCTTCTTATCAGCCAGCACCTTGAATTTAGCGAAGGCGTCATTCACCTGCTCTTCGCTTAACTCATAACCCAGATCCAGCAATTTCTCGCGGAAGGCATGACGACCGGAATGCTTGCCTAGTACGAGTTTGCTTTCTTTAAGGCCGATCGACTCTGGCGTCATGATCTCGTATGTCGTTTTTTCCTTCAGCATGCCGTCCTGATGAATGCCGGATTCATGAGCGAATGCATTTGCCCCTACAATAGCTTTGTTTCCTGGCACTACCATTCCCGTAAGCTTGCTCACAAGGCGGCTTGTGCGGGCAATCTCGGTCAGCACAAGTCCGGTCTTCGCTTCGAAAAATTCCTCGCGGGTCGCCAGCGCCATCGCAATCTCTTCGATTGCCGTATTTCCTGCGCGTTCGCCGATACCATTAATTGTTCCCTCAATCTGATCAGCCCCGTTCAGGATGGCAGCAAGCGTGTTTGCCGTAGCCATTCCCAGATCGTTATGACAGTGCGCACTCAGTTGAACCTTCTCGATATCCGGAACATTTTCCTTCAGGTATTTAAATATGGCTCCATACTCCGAAGGATTCAAATAACCTACCGTATCCGGAATATTCACAACGTTCGCGCCTTCCCGCACGGCCATGCCGACCACTTCCGCCATGAAATCCAGCTCTGTCCGGCCAGCATCCTCCAGGGAAAATTCCACTTTGGAGAAATACTTCTTGGCATAACGAATCGAAGCTTGTGCCGTTTCCAGCACCTGCTGCTTCTCCATCCGCAGCTTGAACTTGCGGTGAATCGGCGATGTAGCCAGGAACACGTGAATGCACGGATCCTGTGCTCCTTGCAGGGCTTCCCTAACCGCATCGATGTCGTTCTCTCTGGAGCGTGACAGTCCAATGACCGTAACGTCCTTGACCGCGCGTGCCACTGCATTCACAGCTGCAAGATCACCAGGTGACGCAGCCGGAAAACCTGCTTCCATGCGGTCGATTTTCAACTTTTCGAGTTGAAGGGCAATTTCCACCTTTTCCCGAGTGTTCAAGTTCACGCCAGGAGACTGCTCTCCATCCCTCAGCGTTGTATCAAAGACATAAATCTTTCGCATGTCGGCACCTCCTTGAAGTTTTATCGCATGACGTTAAACATCCGGCGGCAGGTTCATCCTATACCCTGCCGCCGGCTGCTTGATTTACAGGGTACGGGCAGCAGCACCATTGAACTGATGCTTGACTGCCCCATTCCTGAAGAATTCCTTATGAATTCTATATATTCTTATTTTTTGATCCAATGCATCATTTCACGAAGCTCGGCACCGACCACTTCAATCGGATGCTCGGATTCGTTGCGGCGAGTAGCTGTCAGGAATGCACGTCCGGATTGGTTCTCAAGGATAAAGTCGCGTGCGAATTTACCTTGTTGAATATCGGACAGCACTTCTTTCATCGCCTTCTTCGTATCTTCAGTTACAACGCGCGGTCCTGTTACATAGTCGCCATATTCAGCCGTGTTGCTGATGGAGTCGCGCATGCTTGCAAGGCCGCCTTCATAGATCATATCTACAATAAGCTTCAATTCATGCAGACACTCAAAGTATGCCATCTCCGGCGCATATCCAGCTTCCGTCAATGTTTCGAAACCGGCTTTGACCAATGCGGATACACCGCCGCATAATACCGCTTGCTCACCGAACAAATCGGTTTCGGTTTCTTCGCGGAAGGAAGTCTCGATAACGCCTGCACGAGTACAGCCAATGCCTTTTGCGTAAGCAAGGCCGATCGCCTTAGCTTGTCCAGTCGCATCTTTCTCGATTGCGATCAATCCAGGTACGCCAAAGCCTTCAACATACGTACGGCGAACCATGTGGCCCGGGGATTTAGGTGCAACCAGAAGGACATCGTTGTCTTTAGGAGCTACGATTTGACCGAAGTGAACGTTAAATCCGTGGGAGAACATCAAGGCAGCGCCTTTTTTCAGGTTTGGCTCGATATCGTTTTTGTACACGGATGCTTGCGTTTCGTCCGGCATCAGGATTTGTACCACGTCAGCACGGCTAACAGCCTCTGCTACAGGAAGCACTTCAAAGCCATCGTTTTTCGCTTTATCAAAAGATTTACCTTCGCGAAGACCGATCACGACCTGCAATCCGCTGTCACGCAGGTTTTGTGCCTGGGCATGACCTTGGCTGCCATAACCGATAACCGCGATTGTTTTGTCTTTCAACACGCTGAGTTCTGCATCTTGTTCATAATAAGTAGTAATTGCCATTTGTATAAGTCCTCCTTTGATTTTAAAGACCCTTCATGATGAGCGGGTATCTCAATAGACCGACTTTATTCCCAATCACCGATCCGCTGAGACACCCGCTCATGCGATGCGGGCGTCTATCGCTTTATATTAGCTGTAAACTTTGTAATCTCGGGTAATTGATCATCGTATAGAATCATTACGCGTTACCGCGAATCATCGCAGTAACCCCGGTACGGGAAAGCTCCTGAATGCCGTACGGCTTAAGCAGCTCGATCATGGCATCGATTTTGACTGTGTCGCCTACGACCTGAACCATCATGTTTGCTGTGCCGATATCCACAACCGATGCACGGAAGGTCTCAACAACGCCCATAATCTCCGGTCTGGCTGAAGGCTCTGCCTTCACCTTAATCAGGGCAAGCTCTCTGGCCACCATCGGTTTCGAGCTCAGGTTGATAACTTTGATGACATCGATCAGCTTGTAAAGCTGCTTCTCAACCTGCTCCAATGTCGTTTCATCACCGGTGGTTACGATAACCATCCGGGATAATCCGGCTTCCTCCGACTGGCCCACCGTAATGCTCTCGATGTTAAAACCTCTGCGTCCGAATAATCCCGATACACGCTGCAGAACACCCGGCTGGTCGTTCACTAGTACGGCAATGGTATGTTTTGTACTCATCTTACGCATCCCCCATCAGCATTTGATCGATTGTCGACCCTTGCGTCACCATCGGATACACGTTCTCGCCTTTCTCAACAACGAATTCGACGAGGACTGGTCCCGGTGTTTCCAGCGCTTCAGCCCATGCACGCTGTGCTTCTTCTTTCGTAGTGGCACGAAGTCCCTTGACTCCATAGGCTTCTGCCAGCTTAACGAAATCAGGGCTTCCTGCCAGGTCGATGTGGCTGTACCGGTTATCGTAGATCAGTTCTTGCCATTGGCGAACCATGCCGAGCACCTGGTTGTTGATAACAACGATTTTTACCGGAATGTTGTTGATGGCACAGATGGCAAGCTCCTGCGAACACATCTGCATGCCGCCATCCCCGTTGATCGAAATAACCAGCCGATCCGGATGTGCCATTTGAGCGCCGATCGCTGACGGGAATCCGAAGCCCATCGTTCCAAGTCCACCGGAGGTGATCCATGAACGAGGCTGGTTGAACTTGTAATACTGAGCAGCCCACATTTGATGCTGACCAACATCCGTCGTTACAATCGCTTCACCCTTCGTTGTATCATTCAGCATTTCAATAACCCACTGCGGCTTCAGCACCGTCTCGGAATCAACATAACGGAATGGATACTCGGCTTTCCATTTGCTGATCTGATCTCTCCAAGCGTCTGCCTTCGCCGCATAAGGAACGATCGGATTCAGCATTTCAAGC
Organism: Paenibacillus sp. Cedars; assembly: GCF_003184205.1. Classification (NCBI taxonomy): domain Bacteria; kingdom Bacillati; phylum Bacillota; class Bacilli; order Caryophanales; family Paenibacillaceae; genus Paenibacillus; species Paenibacillus sp. Cedars. The sequence continues at coordinate 849,668 of NZ_CP020866.1, read as the reverse complement.
ACGGTCTTCACGTCCCCGACAATCGGAATATCCGTTGGCACATTCTTGCCGATCTCAGCCGGGTCAATGTCGATATGGACGATCTTCGCATGCGGAGCGAAACCGTCAAGCTTTCCTGTAACCCTGTCGTCAAACCTTGCCCCGATGTTGATCAGCAGGTCCGATTGCTGAATGCCATGGTTCGATGTGTAGGTACCGTGCATACCCGGCATTCCCGTCCACAGGTCATGACCGCTTGGGAAGGCGCCCAAGCCGAGAAGCGTGGTTGTGATCGGAATACCGGATTTATTCACGAATTCGTAAAGTCCTTCATGAGCACCCGAGTAGATCACGCCGCCGCCTGCAAGAATCATCGGACGTTCCGCTTCCTCGATCGCCCGGGCCAATTTATCCAGTTGAAGTTTGTTTGGCACGGTCCGAGGATTGTATCCTCTCAGCTGAATTCGATCATCCGGCTGGAACAGCGTGGTTGCTGCCGATACATCCTTAGGCACATCGATCAATACCGGACCTTTGCGTCCTGTTGAAGCAATGTGGAAGGCTTCGTGAATCACCCGCGGCAGGTCTTTCACATCTCTTACCAAATAGCTGTGTTTCGTAATCGGCATCGTGATGCCCGTAATGTCCGCTTCCTGGAAAGCATCTGTACCAATCAGGGTTGTTGCTACGTTTCCGGTAATGACAACAAGCGGAACGGAGTCCATGTAGGCTGTTGCAATACCGGTCACAAGGTTTGTGGCCCCCGGTCCCGAAGTCGCAATACATACACCGACCTTGCCGCTTGCGCGGGCATAGCCGTCAGCCGCATGAATTGCGCCTTGTTCGTGACGGGTCAAGACATGGTTGAAATCCTCAAAACCATACATTGCATCGTAGATATACAGGACCGCTCCACCCGGATATCCGAAGACGCACTCGACACCTTCGAGCAGAAGACTCCGAAGCAAGATTTCCGATCCGGTAATCACTTCAGGCTTCAACCATTTCTCTCGTAATTGTTCTGTAGACCGCACTTCTGGAGTTTGCGCGCTCATCAGTCATCCTCCTCTCAAATATTGGCACTCATTCATTCAATCATCCAAGCAACAAAAAAACCTTCCGTCGCCACACCCGGAGTATCTCCGTGTGAGGGACGAAAGGTTTAGCTTCCGTGGTACCACCCATGTTTGCCCTACACTTCGCAGTGTAAAGCCTCAGCAGGTATGAAGAACATGAAACACAGATCTTCAATATCTGCAGTCCGTAACGTGGACTAAGACGATTTTCCCTAATAAACGCTGTTACGACTTAATGCGATAAAGTCATAGCGTAACATCTTTCAGGAAAACAGCTCCGAGGTGAGCTCGTATAAAAGGGGTTTTGGTGGTGGTTTCAGCTGATCCATCCACTCTCTGAGCAAAAGAGCCCTTTAAACTTCGTCCTCATCATTGCCGATTGGATATATTCGTTAAAATGTTTAGAAACATTATATGATTCATTCATTCCAGAAGTCAACACATTTATTTTACTTCCGATGAAAGGTTTTCATTCGCAATTCGAGTTAATCCTTCGCTTTTCTGATGTAAAACACCCTATTAAACCCTGCTACATATGATAAATGGAGCTAACTGAATAGCGGTGAAGGGAGGGAATAATACGATGATCCGCTATCGAAAACCTGGGCAGGATGATCCCATGATTCAACAGCTGATTGAGTCCCAACTCGTCCCGCTTTCCCATATGACAAAAAAAGAGTTGGATACCATCCGCAAGGATATTCCCTCTCGATTGCGACGCGGCGTGACTCTCGTTGCCTCAAATTCAGATCACGAAAAAGTCATTGCCTTTATCCATTTTATGATGCACGGCGAACTGCTCTATATCGACATGCTGGCCGTAGCACCCACCGCACAGCGAAAACGGTGGGGTATCCGATTGATGGAACATGCCGAACGTTTCGCTGTATCCCGCGGATGCAAACGCGCCAAGGTCATGGTAGACATCGGCAACCAAACTGGTCTTAACTTTTACCGCAAACTCGGTTATACGGTTACCAGAATCATTGAACCAAGCCAATGCTATGAACTGGAGAAGATCTGGTATGCTTAATTACCAGAAAAAGCCCCCGCCAAAGCCAGGTCCGAAACCTGGGCCGTAGCCGCCATAACCAGGTCCAAATCCTCCGTATCCTCCAGGGTATCCTCCCGGATAGCCGCCAAAACCGCCGCCGAATGCGTATGGAGCCGTACCAATGGCAAGAAGATCAAACAATGCGAGCGGAACAATCGCCTTGGTCTTTACTTTTTTGCCCTTTGTTGCAGGTACCACAAAAAGGCGGCTGCCGGAGACACGTACCAGCTTGCCTGTCACCACAGTCCCGTCTTTCTTATACGCTACGATCTCTTTGCCCACATATGATTTCACTTTTGCCTTACTGACAGGCTTGTGCATAAGATCCCTCCTCAGGTAATATACATTTCAATCTATTCAGGAAGGATATCCTTTGCTTGTTTAATGGCCCTTATCGGGCAAAAGATAGGCATAATTCTGCAAAAAGCATGGCTTCGGCTGCATTATATATCCGGGGGATGCAACAAGACCTCAAAAACGAAAAAACCGCCGTAATATTACGGCGGTTTTTTCATACACGTATAATTAAGCGTTCACTTTTTCTTTAGCTACAGTAGCCAAGGAATTGAACGCGTTCAGATCATTAACAGCCAGATCAGCCAGCATTTTACGGTTAATGTCAACGCCAGCAAGTTTCAGACCATGCATCAATTTGCTGTAAGACAGACCATTTTGACGAGCAGCCGCGTTGATACGAACGATCCACAATTTGCGGAAATTACGCTTCGTATTGCGACGATCCCGGTATGCATAAACGAGGGATTTCATTACCTGCTCGTTAGCCGTTTTAAAAATGCGGTGTTTGGAACCGAAATAACCTTTCGCAAGCTTCAATACTTTTTTATGTCGACGACGAACGACAAATCCGCCTTTAACTCGTGCCATATCAAAAGACCTCCCAATAATTGTTGTTTACTATTTCAAGTTAGCCAGACCTTGCTTCAAACGTTTAACATCTCCAGGCGCCATTACAGGGCTGTTGGACAATACGCGCTTCGCACGCTTGGATTTGTGGGAAAGCAAGTGGTTTTTGTAAGCTTTATAACGTTTTACTTTACCAGTACCTGTAATTTTGAAGCGGCCTTTCAGGCTGCTATGTGTTTTCATTTTGGGCATTGTAGTACTTCCTCCTCTAATTTCTCTTAGGCTTTTGGTGCCAAAATCATAATCATGCTGCGGCCTTCCAGTTTTGGTTGACGCTCAATGACGCAGAGATCTGCTACTTCCACCTTCACGCGCTCCAAAATTTTCTGCCCGATGTTGGCATGGGTGATTTCACGACCACGGAAACGCACGGAGCATTTCACTTTGTCGCCTTCTTTCAAAAACTTAACGACATTGCGGAGCTTGGTTTGATAATCATGCTCCTCAATGTTGGCTCGGAACCATACTTCTTTAATATCCACAATTTTCTGGTTCTTACGTGCTTCCTTCTCTTTCTTCTGCTGCTCATAGCGGAATTTACCGTAGTCCATGATGCGGCATACCGGCGGTTTCGCCTGAGGGGCCACGTTCACCAGATCCAGATTGAGATCAATTGCCATTTGCAGTGCTTCACGAATCGGCTTGATCCCGATTTGCTCACCTTCGGCACCAACCAAACGTACTTCCTTGGCCCGAATCTCGTCATTGATCATATGTTCCTTACTGATAGTCCTCCACCTCCAAATTACTTGTTGTTCCTGTTTGCAAAAAAAATAAAGGGATGACGGGTTAATCACCGACATCCCTATTTGATACTCATCTCACAAATGAAGTTGAATCCATTCATTGATTTCGTGATCAAACCAGCCAACGTATGTCAGTCAGGTGAGAAGCGGCGCTTCTGCTTGCAATCAGATATTCTGTTTAACAGACTAGGATAGTATAACAGGTCCCACCAGCCTGTGTCAACACAGATATAACATAAACTTTATTACCCTTGTTTGCTCTGCACTTCTTCAAGGCGCACAACCCGGGTATGCTCCGTATGACTCCACTGCTTGTTGTTCTGCGTGAAGAACGCATACACCGTGATAGGATACCACGACAGCAGGTAAATCGGGAACAGCACCAGATACAAGTAAACCTTCTTGTATTTGACCTTCTCAAGCAGCATCGCAATCATGAACGTGAACACGTTAGCCGCAATCGCGGTAAAGCTTAGCCACAGCGGCAGATATCCATACAGATTTGCGATATTCGGACCATCGAAGAACGAGTTGTCAATCCAAATGACGGCCGTCAACAAGAAAGTCAGCAGCACGATGTAGACGTTAACTCCGTACAGAGCCAAGTCCAGCTTCACGAGGCTGCGTTCTTTAATGGCACGCCACAGCAGCGGGAAAAAATAACGGCGGGCAACCGTAAAGTGACCCTGCATCCAGCGCAGACGCTGTCTGGCAGAAGCCTTGAACGTAAGCGGCTTTTCGTCAAATACCTTGGCATCATAGTTGAATTTCGGGTACACGCCGCGCATAACGCTGCGCATGGTGAACTCCAAATCCTCAACCAGACTGGTTGCGCCCCAACCCATCTCCTTCAAGAGATTCGTCTCGAAGCACATTCCTGTACCGCCAAGGAAGTTGGCCATGTTCAGATTGCTGCGGGAAAGCTGCCACAGACGGTTGATGTACCAATAGGACACCCCGTAAGAGGCGGTGATCCAAGAATCCTCAGGGTTCTTGGTATCGATGTATCCCTGGATAACTCTCGCTCCAGAGCTAAGATCATTATTCATTTCGATCAGGAAATTCGGATCTGCCAGATTATCTGCATCAAACATGACGACCGCATCATACTGGCGCGGCATTGCCCAGAGCTCTTTGAGCATCCATTCGATGGCATAGCCTTTGCCTCGCAGATTCTGGTTCGTACGCACGCATGCGTTCATCCCGTGGGCACGGACGATCTCAGCAGTACGGTCTGTACAGTTGTCACATATGACAAATACATCGTACAGATCTTTTGGATAGTTAAGCTGTTTCAGGTTCTCCATCAGAGCTCCGACAACCTGTTCTTCGTTGTGTGCAGCAACTAACACTGCAAATGATTTATTCGGTTCAAAATGCTGCTTCTTTTTTCTCTTGATCAGACCAAACAAAGAGAATACGAACTGGTACACACCCACCGCGGCCAAAAATAGTTGGAGCGCGATAAAGATGGCGTCTGTCATGATTCTCCGTTACCCCCTTTTTATAACCCGAGAATGTTTTGTTATTTTTTCTCTCTAAGTTTTTTGCTTTTTTTTGTTGTTGCATGACCCTGTGACCTGTGTCTGTTTCTTCATAGTAGCCTCGGTGCCGCGGGGCAACTTCGCACGTCATACACGATTTTCCACACTTTTGAATCTTTTGTCAAAACCGTGGAATGCTCTAATTTACGGAAAAACTTCGTAAAAGAGCGCAGCTTGCGATCCAGTTTGCCAGCAAGCTTCGTTTCAAACGGCTTTAGTTCTTATTTTCATCTGTTTTCTTACTTTTTATTTCTTTGGCTGCCCATTTTTTATTTTTTAATCTTGTCCGCCAATAAATAAACGTAACAGACACCCAAAAAGTTTTAGTTTTTCAACACTCTTTCTCTAAATAAACTTTTTGACGCCCGTTTGAATCATTGTAGCGGCAACTTATACTCAAGTCAAAAGTCCACGGACCCTGATTTTCTACAAAATGCGCGCTGGCGACTAACTCCTTTAGTAACAAGGCTCCGGCAAGAACCTCGCCGAGAAAAGCTTGCTCTCCCGGGACCAAAGTCCCGTGAGCACAGGCTGGAAGTGGTTGATTTCTATTCCCAAAGTCGATATGTTAAAGTTAAAGAATAACGCTGCAGAACGGGTGAAAAGTAGTGGCTAAAAAAAGAGTCTTGCTGTTATCGGAAGGGTTCGGTGCAGGCCATACGCAGGCTGCTCACGCACTTTCCAGCAGCCTGCGCCAATTGTCGCCTAGCGTACAGACCAAGGTTCTTGAGCTTGGAAGCTTCTTGAACCCGAAAATCGCTCCACTGATCATTTCGGCCTACAGGAAGACGATCACAACTCGCCCGAGATTGGTCGGGTATATGTATCGTCATCAAAAATCCTTCAATCGGTTCACCGCATTGGCGCTTCACCGAATGTTCTATACAAGCACCAAGAACGTGGTCAGACAACTCAGACCCGATATCATCGTGTGCACCCATTTCATTCCAAGTGCTGTGATCTCGCGTTTGAAACGGCTCGGCACCGATGTGCCTCTGTGTACCGTTATAACCGATTATGATGCTCATGATACATGGATTAGCCCTGAAGTCGACCGCTATTTCGTATCCACGCCGGAGGTTAAGCGAAAGCTGCTCAACCGCGGGGTGTCTCAAGCTAAAATTCAGGTTACCGGCATTCCCATTCATCCTGACTTCTGGACTCATCCGGGCAAAGAGGAGATCAGGGAACGATTTCAGTTGTCCGATATGCCGACCGTGCTTGTCATGGGCGGAGGCTGGGGAATCATGAATGACGAGGTTGTCCATGAATTCTTGACAAGATGGCGGGGCGAAGTCCAGATCATATTTTGTCTTGGCAATAACGATAAGGGACGCGAAGAAATGGAGAGCAATCCGCGGTTCCAGCATCCCAACATCCGGATATTGGGCTTTACACGCGAGATTGACAAACTGATGGAGGTATCGGATCTGCTCGTCACGAAGCCCGGGGGCATGACATGCACCGAAGGCCTGGCGAAGGGAATCCCGATGCTGTTTCACCAGCCTCTTCCAGGACAGGAAGAGGAGAACTGCCAATACTTTACAGCCCAGGGCTTGGGAGAACCCATCACTTCGCTGGAGGTTATTGGTAAATGGATGAATAAACTGCTCCAGCATTATGATCTGATCCAATTGCAGCGAGCGAAAAACTTGCGAAATATCGAGCGCTTCCATCCGATGCAAAGCGCGCGCAGCATCATCGATATGCTCGAAAATGAAAAGGTGTACTCCTAAAATAAAATGTACCCCATAAGACAGACACTTTGGAAAAGGTCATCTTATAGGGTACATTTTAAAAGCGGAGCACACCTTTTTTATGCTTTTTTCGGTGAATATGTCACCGATTGATAGATTTTCTTCTATTATAATAGTTGTAAACGTTATCATAGACGAAATTATCGTGCATACACACTATTTTCCGTATTTTTCAAGACGGTTCTTGCGATAGGCATCAAGCGCTTCCTTGCCCACAATGGCCTCGCAGCGATGAATCTGCATGCCTTGACCAACGAATTTAGTCTCGTATTCTGTCATTACATGCTCTTCGTTCAATCCTTCACGATGCAGATCAAGTGAAATGTTGGTCATTTGCAGCCCATAATCAGCAAAGGAATTCAGCGAGAATTCAAACAGTGTCACCGAATCGGTCTTGAAATGTATCTCCCCGCGATCGTTCAGTATCTGGGAGTACTTGTCCAGAAAACGAGGATGCGTCAAACGACGGCGTGCATGTTTTGATTTTGGCCACGGATCGCTGAAGTTCAAATACAACCGTTCAATTTCGCCAGGCTCAAAAACCTGTTCGACACTCTCGATGTTAAACAACGCCAGTTTCAAATTCGGCGGAGTATCCACACCTTCCTGGGCCCACACGTTGCGCCCCTTCTCACTGGCGCGGCGAATCAACTCATCGTACATGTCCACCCCGATAAAATTCACTTGCTGGTGCTTATAACTCATCTGGCTGATAAATTGACCCTTGCCCATGCCGAATTCGACATGAATCGGAAGATCATTGCCAAATAATGAAGCCCATTTCCCTCTATATTGACCGGGGTCCAAAACGACCAGGTCTTCCTGCTGCTCCAGATTTTCCCGTATACCTTTTCTTCCGCGTAAACGCATGTCATACCTCCGAAACTTGTCCAAGTAAGATTTAGAATTATATCCCGATACTGCATTATTGTGACGAAGTTAACCCCAAATGTAAAGAGTCCCATAGAAAAAGGAACCTATTCTCTGCTTAACGCAAAGGTTTTAGGTTCCTTTTTCTTATATTTGGAATTGGGGTTCCGCGATGGTTAAACTGTGAATAGTCTACCTTTCATCTGCCTTAAAATCAAATGTCTTCTCAAAGGCGGCCCGAATCTTGCGACGTGCTGAAGCCTTCACATCTTGGTTGGAGTTAAACTCTACTCCTGTAAGGGCTAAAGCTTCATTCGGGGTAAGCTCCACAGCGATTTTGTCACTACGATCATGCTTTACTGTTGATGAATTCATTCGTAATCACCTCACGGTATTATTGTATCCATGACGTCACACAAATATGAATCCTATCCGATATATACCCATGCCAAAATTGCTTGAATCATATATTTATTTTTCTACTTTAAATATACCAATTATATGTAGTCCGTTCAAGTAACAACGTCTTAATTAGGCAGGAAGACCTGCATATGACGTAAAGCCGGATTTTTTGTTACAATAGACGTATCTGTTTGATAAACAAATGCCAAATAACGGCATGCTTAGAAGCTTCAAGATGCACATCTCAATTCAACCTATACAGCTACAAAGGGAGAACACATGAATACGCCACTTATACCCGCTCCAGAGCTATGGGGCGAGAAACGATTTCATACCTGGAATTACGAAATGCACAACCAATTCCAGAACAAGGTGTTCAAAGTCATGCTGGACGCCGGGTTTACTTGTCCGAACCGTGACGGCACGATAGCCAAGGGCGGATGCACCTTCTGCAGCGCACGCGGCTCCGGTGATTTTGCAGGACGCAGGCGGGATGATCTCGTTACCCAGTTCAATACCATCCGGGACAGACAGCACCTGAAGTGGCCAAACGCCAAATATATCGGGTATTTCCAAGCCTATACCAATACCTACGCTCCTGTTGAAGAACTTCGGGAATACTACGAAGTAATACTGCAGCAGCCAGGTGTTGTCGGCCTGTCGATCGCTACGCGCCCCGACTGTCTGCCTGACGATGTCGTGGAATACTTGGCGGAGCTGAATGAACGAACCTATCTGTGGGTGGAAATGGGTCTGCAGACGATCCACGATTCAACCTCTGAGCTCATCAATCGTGCCCATGACACGGAATGTTACCTGGAGGCCGTCGAGAAGCTGCGCGAGCATAACATTCGTGTCTGCACCCACATCATATACGGTCTCCCGCAAGAAGACCATGAAATGATGCTGGAAACGTGCAGAGCCGTAGCCAAGATGGATGTGCAGGGCATTAAGATCCACCTGCTGCACCTGATGCGGAAGACGCCTATGGTGAAGCAGTATGAAGCCGGACTGCTGCGCTTCCTGGAGCAAGACGAATACATCAAGCTGATCGTGGACAGTCTGGAACTGCTGCCCCCGGAAATAATTGTCCATCGTCTCACCGGAGACGCCCCCCGGGATCTGTTGATCGGACCGATGTGGAGTTTGAAAAAATGGGAAGTCCTCAATGGCATTGATGCCGAACTCAAACGCCGGAATACATGGCAGGGCAAATTGTGGAGGGAATCCTGATGGGCTTCCTCTCGGTGTTGAGTTTTGCCCACAAACTGGTGGCTGAGAGGCTCCGGCAAGGAGACATCGCGCTGGATGCCACAGCAGGCACCGGGGCCGATACGCTCTACCTAGCCAAATGCATAGGCTCAAGAGGCAAGGTGTATGCTTTTGATATTCAGGAGCAGGCGCTGCAGCTAACCCGCGAAAGGCTCGCCAAGGAACCGCCGGATTCGCTTCCCGCAATCTCCCTTCATCAGCAGAGCCATGCGCTCATGAAGAGCTGCGTTTCGGATCGCGATCACGGCCAAGTTGGCGCGGTTATGTTCAATCTCGGCTACCTACCGGCTGATTCGTCGGATAAACGGATCATGACGGAAACCACCAGCACGCTAACGGCTCTGGAAGCCGCAATCGAGCTTCTCCGGCCGGGAGGCATTATCACGGTCGTGCTCTATCCGGGCCACAAAGGCGGCGACGCCGAAGCAGCCGCTGTGCAGGCATGGGCGGAGCGGCTTCCGCAGCACGCGGTGCAAACGATATTATATCGAGGCCTTCAGCGTGCAGATGCACCATATCTCATTGCATTGGAACGCAAGAAGCCCTTATGATATAAGTTCTTAAAGCAACCCAAAGTTAAAGCAGCCATAGAATTTCAAACATGACGAAAGGTAGTTGATGTACAATGACACAACCATATCCACTGTTATTTCAACCTGAATTCAAAGAACGCGTATGGGGAGGCCGCGCCCTCGAGCAATTCGGCCTGGATATTCCGGAAGGACATATCGGAGAAGGCTGGATGATCGCTGACCATCCGAACGGCACTACCAGCATTGTCAACGGCGAGCTGGCTGGCCGCGGCCTGGATCAGGTTCGGGAGCAATTCGGCCGGGAATGGTTCGGAAGCAAAGGATTCTCCGAAGTTAACGGACGTTTTCCATTGCTGATCAAGCTGCTTGACTGTAATGACAACCTCTCGGTTCAGGTCCACCCGACCGATGACTACGAAGGACTCCCGAAAGGCGAATTGGGCAAGACTGAAATGTGGTATGTGCTGGATGCGAAGCCTGACGCCAAGATCATTTACGGTCTGAAAGATCAGGTTAGCCGTGAAACCCTGAAGGAAGCCATGGAAAATGGGACCGTTATGGAGCAGCTTCGGGAAGTATCCGTAAAAGCCGGAGATACGTTCTACATACCTGCTGGTACGGTTCATGCACTTTGTGCCGGCGTTGTTGTGGCAGAGATCCAGCAGAACTCCGATACCACGTACCGGATTTTCGATTATAATCGCCCGGGCCTTGACGGCAAGCCGCGTGAGCTGCACATCGAGGATTCCCTAAATGTCACTGCTTACGAAGGGTCAGGCGCTACTACCATGAGCACGGATGGCACGGCACCTGGAGAATGGCTGGAGCTTGCCAAGTCTCCGTATTTTGTAGTGGAAAAAGGTGTTGTCAATGGAGCTTGGGCACAGTCCACTTCCCCGGAGAGCTTCACCATCATCGTGGTATGCGACGGTCAAGGAACGCTAAGCTGGGATAATGGCTCCATCGGCTATACATCGGGACAATGCTTCTTGCTGCCCGCTAATCTGGGCGCCTATACACTGGATGGGCAGTCGACGGTTCTTCGTTCTTATCTTCCTTAATAAGCTTATGTAACATGCTGTAATCCATTCGTTTTTGTGGAGGTGTAAAGCCCAAAAATGCAGACCGACACGTTTACGATACTGAATACGCAGGGCATGTATGTTTTTGTATATCAATGGCTTCCTGACCCGGATACTCCCACCCGTGCAGTCGTGCAAATTGCTCACGGCATGTGCGAAACCGGCAAACGGTACGAGGAGCTTGCTGAATTGCTTACAGGACATGGTTATGCCGTGTACTGCAATGATCATCGAGGTCATGGACAAACGGCCGGGCTTGAGTTTCTCGGCGATGCCGGGGAGAACGGGTTTGAAGGAATGATCGAGGATCAATTGCTTCTTGCTTCCGAGCTGCGCAAGCGGCATTCCGCTGTTCCTCATTACTTGATGGGACACAGCATGGGGTCCTTTTTGACACAGAAAATCATGTGTTCGAACGGGGAAGCATTCGATGGCTTCATCCTTTCCGGCTCAAACGGTCCCCAGGGAATGCTTCTGTTTGGCCTCAAGCTGGCCGCACTGCAGATGCGCTTCCAGGGTAACACACACCGAAGCGTGATGCTGAACGCCCTCGTGTTCGGCCCATACAACAGAGGCTTCGGCACCATCCGAACGCCATTTGATTGGTTGTCCCGGGATGAAGCAGAAGTCGATAAATATGTGAACGATCCCTACTGTGGTCAGGTGTGCAGTGCACAGTTCTTCCGTGATTTCTTCAAGCTGCTGTCCGAAATCCATAAGCCGGAATTGATGGAATGCCTGCTCAAGGATAAACCGATTTATATCTTCTCGGGTGAGGAAGATCCCGTCGGACAACGTGGCAAAGGCGTGCGGCGGTTGATTGAACTGTACCAGAAGTATGGCATTGAAGATCTGGAATACCGTTTGTATCCTGGCGGCCGTCATGAGATGCTGCACGAGATCAATCGAGATGAAGTAGCAGCCCATGTCCTCGATTGGCTGGAGCGGCATACAGCTGGATCAGGTGATACGACCCGGAAGCCGGAACAGATCATGTAAACATGCTTATTAATGTCTCAATCATAGAAAAGGATGCCTCAGGGTTGTAAACCTGGGCATCCTTTTTCTGTTTATCAATAATTGTCAGCGTTGAACAAACAAGCTGATTATTCTTCGTCGCTCGGTGTGCGGTCAATGATCAATTGTGTGACCTCGGTATAATCCCCGCGCTCCACTTCGTCTTCTGCTGCCTCTATACGCAAATCATCGTTGGTTTCCATCCCGGGCGCAATCGTCGGTTCATCATGCGAATGCGGCGCTCGCTCCTTCTGATTCCCGTTCACCAAACATCGCCTCCTCATATAGGTTGATGCGATTAGAATACCGATACCCGGGAAGTTTTATTCCGAGCGGGAGCTGCCCTTGTTACACTGGCACCGTGTAGTACTGCGGTTGCCCGGTTTCATTCTGCTGGTACAATACCAGCAGCATCGTTGCCGCCTCACCTTCGCCGCCGCTCGCCGGCAGGCCGATTCCTCCCTGAATGACATCATTCAGGTCAAAAGGCAGCAGCTCGATCATCGCATGTTTCTGCAGGTCGCGCTCAGTGATTCCCAGATCGGCGAAATCGCCGGACAGTGCCGCAGGCTTCTCAACAATATGACGAACATGGGCGGTCCACTGGGCTTTATCCTGTGTATGATCCCACCAAATTTTACGCGGCTTGTACTTATGGCCCAGGAAATAATCAAATTTCATAAGACCCAGAATGACCTCCATATGTCGCGTTTTTCGATGCTGAAGAAATGCGGTCAAGCGCGTAAACAGATCCTCCAGCTGATGGCCGATTTTCTGCCAGCCCTGTCCTTCCCAATAGTCACCGAACTCCTGGAAGAAATCAAACGGGGATGTAAATTCATGCTTCATCAGATAATTCACGGTATGGTCCATTCGGTGCGCGTTCCAATACTTCTCAAGCACGTCCTCCAGCCTCTTCAATCGAACGATATCCGAGAATGGAAGCACGTCGCTGCCTAAAATCTCATATGGAGCATGATCCATATACGTGTAATTATACTTCTCCGCATCAATCCGCAGTCCAGTTCCCCGAAGCATCTTCAGAAAGCCTAACTGCAGTTCCTCCGGTCCGAGGGCAAATACATCATTGAACGTTTTGCGGAAGGTATCGTAGTCCTCTTCAGGAAGCCCTGCAATCAAATCCAAATGCTGGTCGATCTTGCGGCTGTCCTTGATCATAGTCACCGTGCGGGACAGCTTGGTAAAATTCTGGCGCCTTTTCACCAGCTCATTCGTTGGATCGTTGGTAGACTGTACCCCGATCTCAAATCGAAAAATGCCGGGAGGGGCATTTTTCGCCAAGTAATCCAGAACCTCGGGACGCATGATATCCGCCGTTATCTCAAACTGGAATACGCAGCCGCCATGATTCTCAATCAAAAACTCGAACATGTCAAGCGCATAATCCCGCTTAATGTTAAATGTCCGGTCCACGAATTTGATCAGCTTCGCACCGTTCTCAATCAGATAGAGAATATCCTTCTTGGTCCGTTCGATGTCGTAGTAGCGAACACCCACCTCAATGCTCGACAAGCAGAACTGACAGCTGAAAGGGCACCCCCGGCTGGTCTCAAAATATACGACCCGCTTCCCGAGATGCGGTATATCCTCCGGAAAACGATGCGGCGAAGGCAGCTCTGCCAGAATGCTTTTGGGTCTTCCCGGATTCACGATCACTTCGCCCTGTTTACGGTAGGCCACGCCATACACAAAATGAAATTTCCGGTCGCCTTCTATCGTTTGCAGCAGATGGTGGAACGTTTCCTCGCCTTCCCCCATCACGATAAAGTCGACATTATGCAGCCGTTTCATCCAGTAGTCCGTATCGTAGGAAACCTCGGGTCCGCCCAGTATGATCGTGACTTCCGGCATTATCTTCTTCACGATGTCGATCACTTTAATCGTCTCTTCGATATTCCATATATAACACGAGAATCCGATCACGTCCGGCTTGCGCTGGAACAGGTCGGAGACAATATTCATCACCGGGTCCTTGATCGTATACTCCGTCAATTCAATATCGAAATCCTTCTCGCTATATGCCTTCAGGCAGCGAATCGCCAAAGAGGTATGGATGTACTTGGCATTCAGGGTTGTTAGTATGACTTTCATGGTAGTGTCCACTTTCCTTCTAAATAATATATTCCGTGCTTCTGACCTGCGGCAGCTCGTTATTCATAGTCGTACAGGTTGTCACTGTCAGGCGATGCGCCCGGTCCGTTCAGGAAAAAATCCAGGAACGGGCGGCCATATTTGCGGAATTTCACTTCTCCGACCCCTTTGACATTCAGCATCTCATCCTCACTCTGCGGGCAGGCCACACTCATCTCACGCAGCGTTGCATCATTAAAAATGATGTAAGAAGGCACATGCTCTTTGCTTGCCAGCTCACGCCGAATCAGGCGAAGCTGTTCGAATACCGTTTCATTCACAGCGGACGGCGAGTAAAGGCGACGGCCGCTGCTTCGCTGGCTGCCTGCTGCTTTTGAAGGTCGCGGAACGCGCTGCATGACTTCGCGCTGCCCTTTTAACACGTCTGCCGCCTCGCTTTGAAGTTTCACGACAGGATACTGGCCTTCGGTCAACGCCAGAAACCCTTCCGAAATCAGCACATTGATGGTCTCGGAAATCTCCTTCTCCGTCCGATTGGACATCACACCATAGGTCGGAAGCCGGTCAAAACCGTATTCCAGCACCTTTTTGGCGCGTGATCCCTTCAGCACGGAGGCGATCATGGACACACCAAAACGTTCACGCATCCGGTGAATGCAGGAGAAGATTTTCTGCGCATCCACCGTGATGTCCACAAGCTCACGGTCATCGGTGCAGGAGCTGCACGTGCCGCAAGGCTTGTCCTCATGCTCTTCCCCGAAATAATCCAGCATCGCGCTTCGCAGACAGCGGGTCGTGTAACAGTAATCAATCATCTGCTGCAGCTTCCGGTAATCATTCTGTTTGCGCTCGCCTTCCTGCGGATTCTGTTCAATTAAGAATTTCTGCGTCATGATGTCCTGGGCGCTGAACAGCAGTATGCACTGGCTCGGCTCGCCGTCCCGCCCTGCACGGCCAGCCTCCTGAACGTAGGACTCCATGTTTTTCGGCATATTGTAATGAATGACATACCGAACATTGGATTTATCGATCCCCATCCCAAATGCATTCGTTGCCACAATGACCCGGATGTCGTCATACAGGAAGGCCTCCTGGCTGTCTGCTCGCTCCGAATCACTCATTCCGGCATGATATCGGCCGGCAAGAAGCCCTTGAGCCTGCAGCCTCTGAGACAGATCATCCACCTCTTTGCGGGTTGCAGCATAGATAATGCCCGGCTGGTGGGTATGCGAAGCCGCGTAGTCGAGCACAAACTCGCGCTTGTTCTCACCGCGCAGAACCGACATCTCCAGATTATCCCGCCCAAGTCCCGTTACGAATACTTGCGGCTGCTCCAGACGAAGCAGACGCTGCATGTCCTCCATAACCTCAGGTGTCGCCGTTGCCGTAAATGCGGCTACAATCGGCCGCTTAGGCAATCCTTTAACGAAAGGCGCCACCGAGAGATAACTTGTCCGGAAGTCATGACCCCACTGGGATACGCAGTGAGCTTCATCGACGGCAACAATCGAAATATCGAGTCCTGCCATCTCCTCCCGGAACCAATCCAGCTCAAGCCGCTCCGGGGCAACATACAACAGCTTCAGGTCTCCCCGTTTCGCTGCGCGTATGCGCTCGTTCACTTCTTTGCCGCTGAGCGTGCTGTTGATATAAGCAGCCGCAACGCCCGCCGTCGTGAGTGCATCCACCTGATCCTTCATTAAAGAGATCAAGGGGGATACTACCAACGTCAGACCGGGATACAGCAGTGCCGGAATCTGATAACAGATGGATTTGCCTCCACCGGTCGGCATGATTCCCAGCGTGTCCTGGCCTTCCAGAAGACTGGCAACAATTTTCTTCTGACCATCCCGAAAATCAGGATAACCGTAATATTTCTGCAGATAATCCCGCGCTGTATTCATGTTGGTTGATTCTCTATCATTTGTTTCCACATTCATGGATAAAAACTCCTTATTTCACCTTGGTTTTCCGTTTTGGAAACGCTCATCCTTTAAGTTTAACGGCCTTTCCGTGAATGGGCAACCGAATCCAAGAAGGAAATTGCATTTGATAACGAGAACTTGATAATCATGGAAACAAAATGCCTTACGTTCATAGTCAAAAATATAAACACCCAAAGTTGGTGATCCCTAGTGAATGATGAACATACCGGAGCCGTACAGCAAGTCATTCAATATATGAAGGAGCATCTCGATGAGCCTATGACAACACAGCAGCTCGCCGATCTCGTAGGATACAGCCCCTTCCACTTCTCCAGAGTATTCAAACGCGTAACCGGCATCTCGGTCAGGCAATACCTGTCTGCGCTAAGAGTCGAATCCGGCAAAACTGAACTCCTCAAGAGACCCTCCCTGCTCGTTAAAATCGGGATGACTATCGGTTTATCCAGTCCGGGCACCTTCAATACCCGTTTTAAGCAGTTTGTCGGTCTGTCCCCGAAGCGATTCCGGTCCACATCCGAATCCCTGCATCAGTATGTGAATCAGTATGAGAACAAACCGTTAAGTTGGGCTGAGGAAGAACTCAATGACTTACCCCGGATCCATTGCCAGATTGAAGCTCCGGAGAATTTCCGCGGCATGATCTATGTCGGGGTGTTCCCGAGGCCCGTTCCCGACCAGAAGCCTATAAGCGGTACAGCTGTCAATCTTAGAAACCGGTCCTGTATATTGACCCACATTCCAGCCGGCACGTACTATGTGCTGGCTGCTGGCATCCCCTGGAGCCTGAATCCTCGGGATTACTATCTGCTGAACAACTCCTTGCGCGGCAAGCTCGATAATCCCGTTCATATTGACGAGACTACCGATCTGTCGGTCAAGATTACCCTGCGGGAGCCGCTGCCCTATGACCCTCCGATCGTGGTCAACCTGCCTCTGCTATTGTTCGAGAAGGATCGGGGCAACAGCGCAAAGTAGAAGAATTTTGGAATAGCCTGTCCCTCTATACTGAATTTATAGAATAAGCAATCTGAACGCTTGATCGTTAGATGATGGAGGCAAAAGACATGACCATAATTCAAGAAACCCGGATCGAAGCGGCACCCGAGTTACCTTGGAGCATACAGGCTGGAAGGATTCGCAAGAATGGCTGCAAGCCAGAGAATGGGATGTGAATGCCTGGGAAGACATGTTAGCCAGCCTGAAATCGAGCTTCGAATCAGGAGATGGCATTCTATGCTGCGAGTAAACCAATTAAACTAGAGGAGTGAATAACTATGCCCAATCTATGCGTTCTGTCGATTAATGTAAGTAACATGGATCAAGCCAAGCAATTTTATTGCGACATTCTGGGATTTCAAATTTCCAAGGCATACAGTGAAGAGATCATCAGTTTGGAAAACGAGGGCCTCTCTCTTGTTCTGCAGAAATGCGACCGCATTACAAAAACGGATTACCCGCATGAGGCGCAGGTGATTATCGGAATCGAAACTGCTGATGTGAGCGCTGCCATATCGAAGTACAAATCGCAGGGCGTTGAGGTGATCTTTGATACGCCGCAGCCTTGCCCTCCCGGTCTGTACAGTGCGATTCGGGACCCGTTTGGCAACGTAATAGAACTGCTTGAGTTTACGGAGTAAACGTACGAAACCCAAAGGATACGCTGCGTGTAGCAGGGTATCCTTTTTTTATGCAGCGAATGCTTGACTCTGTGCTTTCCTTAGAACCCTCTGTTAAGGTTTAACCTGATACGGGTAAGAACATATTGTTGCAAACCTCTGGAGTCAGAAGCATCGATAGATTAGGAATTACCGGTTTCGGAAATAATAGGTACTCGAACTGATACACTAACTACACAAGGGGAAATTCATATGGATATTACACCGGAACAACGTGTCACCCTGCATGGGTTCAACAACCTGACGAAATCGCTCAGTTTTAATATGTACGATGTCTGCTACACCAAGACCCGGGAAGAACGGGAAGCCTATCTTGAGTATATTGACGAGCAGTACAATGCGGATCGGCTTACCAACATATTAAGCCACGTGGCCGAAATTATCGGAGCCCATGTGCTGAATATTGCTAAGCAGGACTATATCCCTCAAGGAGCCAGCGTTACGGTGCTCGTATCCGAAGGGCCTGTCGTTGAGGTTTCGGAGGAATCCTATGACGAGTCGCCGGGACCACTGCCAGGCAACGTTGTGCTGCAGCTCGACAAGAGCCATATCACCGTCCACACGTATCCGGAATTCCATCCGGACGAAGGCATCAGCACCTTCCGTGCAGATATCGATGTGTCAACCTGCGGGGAAATCTCGCCGCTCAAAGCCCTGAACTACCTGATCCACTCGTTTGATACGGATATTATGACAATAGACTATAGAATCCGTGGATTTACCCGGGATATTCACGGTCACAAGCTGTTCATCGACCATGAAATCAGTTCCATTCAGAACTACATTCCCGACGAAGCCAAGGATTTGTTCGATATGATTGACGTCAATGTTTACAAGGAAAACATCTTCCACACCAAGTGCAAGCTGAAGCAGTTTGACCTGGACAACTATCTGTTCGGTTACACCAAGGACAAGCTGGCAGAAGGCGAGCAGCAGGAGATAACAGAGCGTATCAAGCTGGAGATGGATGAGATCTATTACGGTAAGAACATGGACCGCAGTTATTGACGATTCGGATATATTAAACAAGGCTGGGCTCTCATATGAGCCCGGCCTTGTTTGCCGCTTCTATGGCTTCTTCCCGGTTACGGACGCCCATTTTGGCATACAGGGCTGAAGCGTAATTCCTTACGGTGCCAACAGACAGATACAATTTCATCGCAATCGATTTGTACCGCATGCCTTTGGAGAGATGCTGCAGAATCTCCATCTCCCTCGGCGTCAGATCATATAAAACCCTGAGCGGAGATGACTCCGGAGCACTAGTATCCAGGGGAGCAATGGCCGTCTTCTCCTCAAGAAAATCACTCGCGTCCCCTTCGAACAGCTTCGCGGAAATGGAAGGATCCATCAGCGTTCCGCCTCGAATCACGATTCGGATATGTTCGGCAAGTTCACGGGGCTCCATCGTCTTCAGTAAATAACCGTCAGCCCCGCTTCGCATAGCCTGGACGGCCTTGTCCTTCTGCTCAAACGTGGTCAGGATGACCACCTTGATGAAGGGCCAGCGCTGTTTGATACTCTGAGTCGCTGTAATGCCATCCATCACGGGCATTTCCAGATCCATCAGAATGAGGTGAGGTTGGAGTTCCTCGCACATGTTCACGGCATCCAGACCATGTTCTGCACGCCCAACCACCTCGAAATCCCTCTCCGATTCCAGAATCATTCCGAGACTATCCCTGACAAAGGGTTCATTATCCACCAGCATTAGCTTTATGACATCGTCTGCCGGCTTCAGCGCCCTGGGCAGGCTGCAGGTCACAACCGTGCCTTCTTCGGAATCCGAGTGGATCGATACCTGCCCTTGAAGGCGGCTGGCTCTTTCTTTCATGGCGCTTAAGCCGAAGCCTTCCTGGATTCGGGCAGTTCCTCTGCCGTTATCTTGTATCTCAAGCCGGGTCTGCTGCAGCTCAAATTGAAGCAGAACATCCATCCTCGTAGCATGGCCGTGCCGCACGCTGTTGGTCAAAGATTCTTGCAAACAGCGGTAGAAGGTCATTTTCGCCTGCCGTGATATCTGATACTCATCCCCAAGTACTCTGAGCCCTACCTTAACCCCGGCGTTCCGCCCAAACTCCTCTGCTGCCTGTTGGAGTGACTGTACCAACGGAAGCTGCTCCTGTGGAGAATCCATCTCATGCAAATACCCTCTGATCTCATCCAGACTTGTCCGCGTCAATTCCAGCAGATCAGACAGCTTATGCTGTGCAGCTGCATCAGCTGCCGTAGAGCGAAGGCTTTCCAGCCCCATAATGACAGCGGTATACGTATGACCCATCGTATCATGCAGCTCCTTGGACAAGCGTTCGCGCTCTTCGAGCAGCGTGACCCGCTCAACCTGAGACAAATACTGCTCCAACACCGTATTTTGCGTTCGAATGATTTCATTCTGGCGATGATTGACCATTAACAGATGAAAAGCAAATCCAAATGCAAACGCAAGCGCGACATGAACCATCATCAGGATCAAATTCGTTGATGGCGCATACAGCTTGATCAGCAGCGGTATCAGCACTATAGTAACTGGCCCCGTCCATCGATACGCAATGCCCGAGCTATTCGCAGCCATCAGAAAAGCCGGTACAATAAATGACAGATAGGCTGCCGGAAAAATGGAGGTCAAATATATAGAGATACCGCCCGAAATGACGGTTTCCGTAACCCAATATGCTTTATGATTCAACAGCAGGCACAGCCATGGTACCGAGAAAGCCGCCAATTCCCACAAGACGACAACCCATAACGCCAGAGTAAACTGATCTCGAAGCTCAATGAACGTTAAGATCAGAGAGATGCAGGCCACCATGCGGAGCAGGAGCATCGCCCATTCGTACCACTTCCATTGCTTCACGATGTCAAACAAAGCTACCACTCCTTGTATTTCCTCTCACGATACCTCACTAATATGACATGGCGCCCAGCATGTGTCTACTGCCAAACGGAGAACATCCATTGCGTGTAGCGGCCTGTCAGTCTGGCTGCCCCCTTAGCTGCCCACGACCCGACGTAAGCAAAAAGAATGCCAGCCACCATCACAAGCAGGGATTTCGGCAACGTATCAATGCGAAGGTTCCCTAAATTCACATCCACAACCGAACTGGTCCATGGTGCCAATATCCACAAGACAGGGACAATACAAAATATAACGCCACAGAATAAACTAATGATGCCAACGATAAACTTCAGCATTAACATCGACACCGCTTTCCAATTTCGTACGTTCGCAAGCTCTTCCTTGGCCTGAGTCCAGGAAGACCCAGAGTGCGCCTTCCTCTTCATAACAGGCTCAATCGTAATATCCGTATAGAACTTTGTCTGGATCCGGTCATAATTCATGAAGGTCCGGGTCGTTCGCAGAAGATACGTAAGGATCGGTATTCCCACGATGGTAAAACACATACTCAAGCCAAACACCAGGCCCACGAGATAATAGCAAAAATAAAATACCCCGGTTCCGAAAGTCAACATCAAAAAACAAAAGTTCAACAGATATTCCCTCAGCCATTTCTTCATACTTATCAGAGCTCCCTTCAGGTCTTGGCGACCTCGATTTCCTGTATCCTACTTCACCCATTGTCATATCGGACAGTGTCAAATTGTCATATGACACTGCTGCATCAAAGAGATGACAGCTTGTTACTGGCCGATATGACAACCCGTTTGCCATACTGTGGGAGATCAAGCCGTCCAAGCCCCAAGATGATGAAATGCAGGATCAAGGAGCCATCGGACCAGCCTTATCCAATCTCATAACTGAAGGAGTATGATATCAATGAAATGGAACAACCCGAAACTGAAAAAGGCATGTTTATTTGTAACGACCGGAGCTCTTGCAGCGGTTGCACTATTGGGGAATGGACCTCTTATAACCGTAGCCTCGAATACGACAACGAATACGATTACCTCTCCGGCGGTATTATCCGCCCCGGTCCGTAACGGACCTGAGGATGTACAGGAGTTGTTAACATTCGCTGATCCGCTGTTTGCCGACAAAATGAAAAAATTCAATGTCGCCGGATCCAATTTTGTGGTTGTCAAAGATGGCAAAGTGCTTGTCAGCAAGGGTTATGGGTATGCCGATAAAAAGAAGCAAATTCCCGTAGATTCTCAGACCGTATTTCAGATTGCTTCCATTAGCAAGACGTTCACGGCCTTGGCAGCGATGCAGCTCGTGGATCAGGGCAAAATCCAATTGGACCATAACATAGAAGAATATTTGGCCGGATTGAAGATTCCGAACAAGACAGGGAAGCCGATCACCATGTTCGACTTGCTGACGTACACCAGCGGCGTGGATAAGCCTGACATTACCACCTACGTCTCACCGGAATACGTGAAGCAGGACATTCCGACCAGAGAATTTTTGGAGAAGCATATGCCTACCGTGGTCCGTCCGCCAGGAGAAGCTTATACATACGACAACATTGCCTTTCTGCTCGCCGGTTACGCAGTGGAGAATATGAGCGGCATGCGTTATGACCAATATATGAAGAAGAATATTTTCGAGCCTTTGGGAATGAAATCCACAAGTGTGCGATTCACACCGGAGCTGCTTGCGCGGCTGGCCTCCCACTACAGCCCGGCCGGAGAGTTCCAGCCGCTGTCTGGTCACGCTCCAACTGATGGACCTCAGGGAAGCATCTTATCCACGGGGGAAGACATGGCGCAATATCTTCTGATGCAGCTGCAAAATGGCAGAGCTGGCGATAAACAGCTGGTAAGCCCGCAAAGCTTGAAGCAGATGCACACTTACCAAACCTTCGCAGAAGCCTCGATCCCCATCGCCACCGTTGGCTTCGAAGGCTACTACAAAGAACTAATGAATGGACACCATGTCGTCCTGAAAGGCGGCAATATACCGGGACATTCCTCCTTAATGGTATTGATTCCGGAGCATAATACGGGCTTTTACATGTCCTATAATAACGACACCAACATGAGCTTGGAGATCTACGAGGCGTTCATGGATCACTACTTCCCGGAAACGGAAGCAAGTCCGTAGCCTGCATTCGTAGAATTAAGCAAAGAGGAAGCCAAGCCATATACCGGAATTTATCAAAACACCCGGGCTTTCAGCATTCGGACTCAATTCGCTTACGAGAACGGCCATCTTACCATGCAAGATTCCACAACGGGTAAACATACGCTTCAGAAAATCAATGCCCTGCTGTTCCAGGATGAGCTGGGAAACAAAGTCAGCTTCAAAAAAGGAGCAGCCGGACAGATCCAATATTTTTACTACACCAGCCCAGTCGGTCTGGGTGTCGTAGCGGAATCTCAAAAAATGGAGTCTAAACCTCCTTTTGCAGATGTGCCGTCAAACAGCAAGTTTAGAACCCACATCGATCATTTGCAGACTTTGGGCTTAATTCAGGGCATAGGGGGAAATCGCTTTGATCCCAAAGGAACGATGACGCAGGGACAATTCGCAGACCTGCTGATCCCGGCCCATGGCTGGAATATATTCCCGGTCGCGGCCAAAGCCAATCAACAGCAAATGATCCAAGGCATTCCCGGTTATCATCGCTCGAAGCCTATTACAAGGCAAGTTGCCGCTGTCATGATCCAGAATCTAAGACAGCTGAACGTGGATACCAAGGTTACCTTATCCGGTTCGACAGATGCCTGGGCGGTAGAAGCCGTTCAAGCGCTTGTCGGAAATGGTGTCGTGGACCCGGACACCCGCGTCCAACAAGACGGCTCGGTCCACTTTCGTTCCAAGCAGCTGCTCCTTCGTCAAGAAGCCTGTGCGCTGCTGGACAAGGCTTTTAACTACTACGCCCTCCCGATAGCCTTGAAATAAATCATGGATCAATAAGTTCTGCACCCCTCGCTGCAGGACTTATTGATATTCCCCTTTATATCCAACAAGGAAATAAACTCTGTTTTTTAAATCAAATGGCCTGTTTTTTGTATGTTGCCAATCCCCAATGTTCCATACAATGAAAGTGATTTTCCAATAACTTGCCATTCCATAAGGGAAGGAGGATTTCCACACCCCGTAAATGAAAGCGCATACGGATGGCTGTATATCAGCATCCACACCAACCATGGAAAGGTGGCTGAACATGAAGAAAGGAATAATCATCGGCTTTTACCGCAAGCTGCTGGCAGCAGCCCTTATCATTCCACTTATGATTGGCGGTAGCAGCCCATTGTTTGCGGCGGAATCACATGACCTGGAGGGCAGTCCTCAGGAAGCAAATGCGAAAGCCAGCCGCATCCAGCTGGAATATTTGGACAGGGGGATCGTATCGGCCCCCACATCGGAAGGTATCTTCCTGAGCTGGCGTTTGCTTGCTGATGAAGTGACCGGCTATAGCAGCAAAGGACTGACCGGTCCGATCTTCCATGTATACCGGGACGGCGCCAAAATTGCCGTTGTGGAGAACAGCACCAACTATCTGGACCCATCAGGTACAAGTTCATCGACCTATTACGTATCCGCCGTTATCGACGGCAAGGAAGTGGATCAAAGTGCAGACTCTGCCCCCTGGTCCTCCCCTTACTACGACTTGAAGCTCCAGAAACCGGCGGCTGGCATGACGCCTGCCGGAGAGCCGTATACGTATTCCGCGAATGACGCCAGCATCGGGGATGTCGACGGCGACGGGCAATATGAGTTTTTTGTCAAATGGGACCCCTCCAACTCCAAAGACGTTTCCCAGATAGGATACACCGGCAACACTTACATTGACTGTTACACACTGGAGGGTACCCTGCTGTATCGGATCGACCTCGGTGTAAACATTCGTTCAGGCGCACACTATACGCAGTTCATGGTCTACGACTTTGACGGTGACGGCAAAGCGGAAATGATGCTCAAGACAGCACCCGGCACTAAAATTCTGCGCTATGACCCTGCGGGCAACATGACCTCCCAGAGATACATTACGCTGCTGCCCGAGGATGTGAAGGCTGGTTACTCCAATCAGGACGATTACCGGCTGAGTAAAGACGGCTATTACGAGCATATGGTGAGTTTGTTCATGAATTGGCATCAGCATGAAGAGGTCGCAAGCGGCCATTGGCCGGCTACACTGGAAGAAAGCTTCGGGATGGAGAAACAATACAGCTATCCGCTCTCCCGCACTGATGCCGAAAGTCTGGTCGATGATTTCATGGATCGTTATGCTCCGCAGCGAAGCGCCCGCAATAATCTCCGGGCCTTCGAAGGGTTTATCGTGGAGGGTCCGGAATATCTCAGTGTATTCGAAGGCGCAACCGGCAAAGAGCTGGAAACCATCCGTTACAAACCCGGCAGACATGACGACGGTCTGATGTGGGGCGATTATGCGATGGCCCGAATTGAGCCAGGGAATCGCGTGGACCGCTTCCTTGCTGCTGTCGCTTATCTTGATGGAGTACAGCCCTATGCCGTATTCGCTAGGGGATATTACACCCGATCCACGCTGGTCTCTTATCAATGGGACGGGAAGCATTTAAAGGAGCATTGGTACGTGGACAGCGGCTGGACGCCCATGACCAATCCGTTCAACGACAGCCCGCATGGCCGGGACGGAACCGATGCCGTCTTCGGTACGTTGACAACGCAAGGGGCACACTCTCTGAGTGCGGCCGACGTCGATGGAGACGGCAAACAGGAAATCGTATACGGCTCCGCAACGATTGACCATGACGGCACGCTGCTGTACAGCTCCATGGACGTGCTTCCGCCCCAGAGCGCAGATCCCGGTACGGTGGCTCGCCTTGGGCACGGGGATGCGATGCATGTGACCGATATCGATCCGGATCGACCGGGTCTCGAAATCTTCATGGTTCATGAAGGCGGCACTTATGCCCCTTACGGTTATTCCCTCCGTGACGCTGCAACAGGCGAGCTGCTGTACGGTGGTTATACCGGAAAAGACACCGGCCGCGGCATGATTGGGGATATCGATCCCGATCAGCGGGGACTTGAAACCTGGGCTGTCGGGACGTGGACTGCAGACGGGAAGCAGCTTTCCACCGCCATGCCGGGCACAAACATGAACATCAAATGGTCCGCCGACATGACAACCCAGATCATTAACGGAAATTCAGATCTGACGCCTTCCATTGAGCGCTGGCGCCATGGAACACTGCTCACCGCAGAAGGCACACGCACCAATAACGGTACGAAGGGAAATCCGGCGCTCGTTGCCGATATCTTCGGAGACTGGAGAGAAGAGCTGGTGGTGCGCACTACGGACAGCTCCGCACTTCGGATCTATCTGAGTACCGAGGTCACCGACCGAAAACTCTATACGTTAATGCATGATCCGCAGTACCGGGTAGAGGTTGCCCGGCAGAATACAACGTATAACCAGCCTTCTTACACCAGCTTTTATTTTGCATCCGATACGGACTTTTCAGCTGTTCCCGTTCCTTACTATCAATCACCGGGCATGCTGGATTTGCTGGAAAATCGGGTGAGCGAATATGCCCTCTCGGGCGAACTGACAAATCCGCTGCACTCCCGGCTTACCCATTCCCTGAAGCAGGCGAAGTTTCACATGAGCAAAGGCTCCAGGGGGCAAGCGCTCAAATTCATGAATACATTTATTGCTCAGCTTGAGGAGATGAAGAAACCGGGAACGATATCGAATAAAGCACGGTTGAATCTGTCTTACCAAGCCCATGCCCTCATGGGCTTGTGGAAGTAGCATGATCCCTCAGTAGTATCACTCCCTAATAAAGCCGCCCCACTCCAATTTCTATATTGGCAGTGCAGGCGGCTTTAACGGCTTTAACCTATAAACCGTGTATTAGAATTGAACCGAAAATCCGTCAAACCGGTGAATTCCCGTCCCAAATCGGACCAGATCCTGCTTCCGCAGTGCTTGCACCGCTGCTCGAACCTCGTCCAGCAGGACCGGGTCCAGCCCGATCGTATTATGGGCTCCGTAAATCCGCTTCACCCCGTCGATATCCGCTATCCGCTCCAGCGAGTTCACCAGATCCTCCGGGCTTGTCGTAGGGTAAAATGCGTAGACCGGTGTCTCGTCATACAGCAAATCTCCCGTGAACAAATATCCCCGGCTCGGATCAAACAATGCGATATGACCGGGAGAATGACCCGGTGTGTGGTAGATGACTAGATTTCGCCCGCCAAGCTCGATGATATCTCCATCCCGGAGGAGACCGGTCGGCTGCCCTTGGTAAGGCGTGTACGCTGCGGGATCAAAGGAGGCCGGTACGGGTCTTGTGATATCGCGTGATATATCCTTGCGAATCTGTTCAACAGAGAGCTTCTTAATACCACTGACAAGCCAGTCCTCCTCAGCCTCATGCACATAAATATCTTCATATTGCCCGTGACTGCCGATATGGTCCGCGTGAACATGCGTGGTCAGTACCATGATGGGTAAATCCGTCAGCTGATCCGTCATCCGCTTCATGTTGTCGATGCCGAGTCCCGTATCAATCAATGCCGCCCGCTCGTCGCCAATTAACAAAAACGAGTGCACCTTCTCCCAATGACCGTATTCACTGATCGCAAACGTAGTGTCGTCAAGCTTGGATACGGTAAACCAGACATCATCGATCACGACTTGATATGGTTTATGCTCCATATGTATGTCCCCCTCATTCAGCTTTATTTAGCCGTTTATGTCCTTACGATTATCCTGAAATGCAATCAAAGACATATAATAACTTTTCTCTTCTGCGGTCAGAGATGTCCCACCTGCTGGGGTCGGCTCCATCCTGAAGTGCTTGTCCATAAGCAATTTGAACTCCTCTATAAAAGCATGAAAGCTCTCCTGTGTAGCATGGAAACGATAGGTCGAGGCCAGATTTTTCCGGTGATGCTCATTCGCGCTGCTCAAGGCAAAAGAAGCTGCCGGTGCATGCTCAATCTTCGTCCGGGTAATATCCAGCGTCTCCATAAAGACCTGCCGCGAGGTTTCCACCAAATCGAGGCTGGGGAGCAAGTAATCTTCCGGAATAAAACGGCTCGCGACAGCGCGATAATATTTCTGAACGATCCCGTTCTTCTCTTCCTTGCGGACGATCTGAATAACCCCGTGTTTCTCCAGCTCTTTCAAGTGAAAATAAATATTGTTTCGCGTTATATCCAGCATCTCTGCCAATTGCTGTCCCGTATGGGCATCCTTTACGAGTTTCATCAGTATTTTCGTGCGGAGCGGATCAGCAATCGCCTTCAGCTGCTCATGGGTTTTAATTTTATAGACACCCGTAATTTCCAATTTAACACCTCTCTATACTTTACCGGTAAAATTAATTTTACTGTTGGTCGTGTATCATCCTAACATGTCAATTATCCACAGTCAATCCTGTTATCCTATAGTCGGCATGTTCCCCTTCTATGACCGAATTGTGATATAGTAGCCTCATCGTATTTATGTCATTATGATTTTCGAAGGATGTGCCTTATGTTTGACCCCAATATATTTGATAATTTAAAGGTTGGCATTGAGAATGTCGTCTATGACCTTGACAATCTGGATGAAGTTATTCATGTAATCGGCAGGGCAGACCTGCTGGATATGGCCGTTATGTCCAGAAGCTTCAGCCTTCGATTCGAGTTAGTTCAGCAGCCCATGACTTCGGCTGAGATTATTCTGGAGACGGGACTGCGTGATCTTGCCACTGAGATTTTGGAAATTTCGGAGGGACAGCCTGGCTGTGAGCTGAAGCTCCGCTTCTATAAACATATCGCAGATGTTTCCAGGGAATGTCCGGTCATTTCGCAGATCGTGGAGGAGATATGGAAGCCCGAACTTCGTCCGGTGCAAACGATAAGTTACACCTACGGCAACGATTCGCCTCAATTACACAACACCATTGAGCTTCGCTTTCCCCGCAAAATTAACGAAGAACAGATGGGGGATATCCAGAACATGATCGAGTTTATGCTTCGTACGCTGGGGGAATTAAACCGGATGTAACTAGCAAGGGGCTCTATAGTGTACAAGAATTAGAGAGGAGTGAGTTCTAGTGAAACGGTTCATTCTGTCTGCTGGGATCGGATTAACGATGATTTTCGGCATAAATTGGTTGATCCGCTTGGTGAAAGACGATACCTTTCTAATTGCACATTTTATACTAGGACTTGCCGGTATCATCATGCTGAGTTACTCCATAGGCAGCTATCTCATAAAAAGAAAGAGCCCACCCTATCATTAAATAGAGGTCGGGCTCTTCTGCTATATTCTTATGCAACCACCAATCGGATCCAGATATCCGATGGATCCTGGACTGCCCAGACGCCATCCCGCTGCTCCAGCTGCAAGCCGGCCTCACGGATACGCCCGGTGACGGCCTCAAGCTCCTCATGGCTTGGAAGCACAATGCTATAATCCTCGATTCCCGCAGCGCTCCGCGGGGTGTTCGGAATACCGCGTCCAGCCCATACATTCAGTCCGATATGGTGATGATATCCACCAGCAGATATAAACAGCGCAGCATCTCCGTAATGGGCCGTCACCTCAAAACCCAGCACGTCGCAATAAAACGCCCGTGCATCCTGCAGGCTGGACACATGGAAATGCACATGCCCGATCACGGTGCCTTCCGGAAGTCCATACCATTCCTTATCCTTGGATAAAGCGAGCAGACCCTCCACATCGACAGGATCGGTGGTCATCACGTATTCACCCTTGGCATCCCGCTTCCAGGTATCCTGCGGGCGGTCGGCATAAATCTCGATGCCATTTCCATCGGGATCATTAATATACAATGCTTCGCTGACCAGATGGTCGCCTTGACCAACCGGAATATTATGAGCAATTAAATTCGCAAGTGCGAGCCCCAATGATTCCCGGTCCGGAACGAGAATTGCAAAATGGTATAGACCCGCCGTTCGGGTCTGGGGTCTGACCAGATCCTGAACCTCCTCTACAATCAGCAGCGGCTGCTTGCCGTCCGCCGTCAGCTCGGCCACTCTGCCGTGTTGGCGAAGCATTTTCAAACCAACGACCTCCGTATAAAAGCGTACGGATTGTGCCAGATTGCTGATGCGCAGAGAAACCGGTCCGAGATTTGTGGATGGATGTAGTATGGCTGTCATGTTCTCACTCCTTAAATGTTGTTTGTATTCCAGAAAATATATTCATCTGTTCTATAAGGACAACTTGTAATCAAATCAGTTACATCTAACTTGTAATCATTATAGTTACAGGACGTGACTTTTGTCAAATACAGTAATTAACATTTCAACTATTTGCACTACTACCGCTAACAAAAAGAAAACGCCCTTCCCACACTAGGACAGAGCGTTGATCATCACTAATTTTCGTTTAATGTTCCATTAGCTGAAGCGTAGATATTCCTGATGATCTCTTCCAAACTCACCTCATGCAGCGTATTCTCCATCGCCTTCTGAGCGGCAGAGAAGACCGGTACAATGGCCGTTTGTATATGTTTGCCCACAGGACATTTCGCGTCCGAATTCTCGTGAATGCTGAACAGGGAATCCTCCTGCACGACGTGAACAGCATGATAAATATCCAGAAGCGTAATCTCGGCTGGATGCTTCGCCAGCTTCGCGCCTGCAACTCCAGGTTTAACCTCAACAAGGCCCGCTTTACTCAGCATGCCGACAATACGCCGTATGACCACCGGATTCGTATTCACACTCTCTGCAATATAATCTGAGGTGCTGATCCCAGCCTTATTCATCTCCAGCACGGAAAGAATATGGATAGCCACTGCAAATCGGCTGCTTATATTCATGTGATCCCTCCTGACGGTCCCAATCTTCAAATAACTAGCATGTAACCATCATAGTTACATTACACCGCAAAGTCAACGATCAAGCCCCGCCAAGAGCACGAAGTGCGCTATATCAATCCAAGGAACACGGTCCCTCCTATGTAATTTTAACGATTCGGATATCCGATATATTCAGGAGCTGCTCGCCAACTGGTCTGATGAAAAGACCACACTGGAGAATCTGATGATCCCGCCTGCGAAATAAAGCTCATCCCTTCATGAAAAAAAGCCTCTTTCACGCTATGGGTCAGTCCCATATGGCTGAGAGAGGCTTTTCACGTTTAGGATCCGCTGGATTTAGAACATCGGGAATACGTATTTGATAAGGAAATACAAGAAACCAAAAAAGATGATCAGATATGCAACGTACTTGATTAAAGTAGAAGCCACCCTGCTGGAGTCGCTGCGCTCCTCGATGTTCCGAGTCTCAATCTCCACGTCATGGTCCTGGCGCTGCCTGCTCATAGTCTCCACCTCCATCCGATTCTGTAGTGCAGATGATGGTAATCTCTTGAAGCTTACTACTCTTTACACACTCGTCAAGAGATTGAACCATTCTGCAAGGGAGACTGGAGTAATTGATAGTACCTTAGCAGGCCTTGTTATTTAAAGAAAGCCAATCATGGCAGGCAGCACGATGAAGGAAGCCAGTGTGGTCCACAGGATGCACCTGGATACAAGCTTCGGTGCGGCGTCATACTCTTCCGCAAGGATCACGGCGTTTACCGCCGCAGGCATGGCGGACAGAATCAGAATAACCGAGAATAATGTTCCCTTAATGGATAGTATCGCGAGCAAGCCCCAAGCCACTAACGGGCCGATCAGCATTCGCATCGCCATCCCCGACCAGAATCCGCGCCTTGTGACGGATAAAGACGTTCCAGCTTCCCGTACGCCTACCATCTGAGCGCCCAGAATCACAAGGGCCAGTGGCGCATAAGCTGCGGACAGCATGGATACGCCGGTTTCCAACCCTTGCGGGAGCTGGAAATCCGTCACGCGGAAGAGCACGGCGAGCGCCGCTGCGTAGACCGAGGGAAGCGTGAATACCGATCGGATCGCTTTGGCTGCCGAAAAATGTGATCTTGCTGCCAGATACACGCCTAATGTATTCATAATGATAATTTGTACAATGACATAGACGGAGGCTTTATCCAGCCCTGCCTGCCCGAAAGCCAGCAGCACGAGCGGAAGTCCATAATTCACGCTGTTGGTGAAGATGGTGGTCAAGGCAAGCCCGGATTTTTCCGTTTGGGACAGACCCAGCATTTTCCCGGCGAAGGCACTGAGTGCCCACAGGACCATCACGTTCAGAAGACAAAACGCAACCGTGACCGTGACCTCGTTCGAGGTTATAGAAGCCTTCTCCAGCGTCTCGAAGATGAGGGCCGGGCTTAACACATACAAAGACAAGGCCGAGAGCGCCTTGGTTTCGATTCCCTTAAAGCGTTTGAGCAGCGCTCCACCGATGACAGGCAGAGATATGGGCAGGAATACGCTATAAATCGTAGCTAAGAAAGAAGAGATCATGGAGTTCACCCTTAAACAAATTAAAATATCACGTTCTCTACATCCTACCCCATCCCTAAAGCATTCGTCCAAGATTCAAAGACTATAGGTCTAATAGGTATTCATTATGTAAGCCTCCTGATCACAAAGGAAACGACGGTTCCATTGCCCCGCGAGCTGTTGATCTCCAAGCCTTGCCCGTATATTTGCTTCAAGCGGCGGTCTGTGTTGATCATGCCGACTCCCTTGAGGTGTTTGTGGTTTCGCTGATCTTGCTCCAGCATGCGGCTGAGGTGCTTCTCATCCATCCCGACACCATCATCCGCGATAATAATCTTCAAGATTTCCGCTTCACTTGCAATGCTGATGCTCACGGTTCCCCCCTCAGCCCGTACCAGTATTCCATGAACAACTGCATTCTCCACAATCGTCTGCATGGCCAATGGAGGCAGCTCCAATTCCTGAACAGGAATTTCGTCCGCAATATTCCAATGGACGCGGAGCCGGTTACCATACCGTTCACCCTCAATATACAGATATGAACGAACCAGGCCCAGTTCCTGCTCCAGCGGTATAAGTCGCTGCAAGTTGCTGACATCATAGCTTGTTCTCAGATAATGGCTGAATTCCTCAATCAGCATAATCATCCGGGAAGGGTCGAGCTCGCCTAATGAAGCGATCGAATTTAATGTATTGTGCAGAAAATGCGGCTGGATTTGTGCCTGGAGCCAGGCCGCTTCCATATGCAGCCGTTCCTGAATGGACCGCTTCAGTTCCAGCAGTGCGCGTACCCTCGTTTTTAGTTCCAGATGATCCACCGGCTTAATCAGATAATCGTTGGCTCCGGACATGAACCCCATATGGATATCCTCGGGCTGGCTTCGGGCGGTCAGCAGCAGGATCGGAAGCTCGGCGAGCATATATCTCTGCCGAATACGTCTGGACAGCTCATATCCTGACATCTGGGGCATCATCACATCCGAAATGATCAGATCCCACTCGGCCTGCTCCAGTAATCGGAGGGCCTCCTCTGCCTGGGTCACGACAGTAATCCAATACCCTTCGCCAGAGAGCAATCCACGGATAACCTTCAGGTTAACCGGATCATCATCTACGACGAGCAATCTGAAGACGTCTTGATCCGAATACGGCTTAACCTCCACCGCTTCGGTCCTTTCCTTATCGGACACATCCATCTTATCAAATGCGGCCCCCGTCTCTTGTAATGGGGTTGAGGATGAAGCGGCCGCTGCGATCAACTCCTGAGTCTGCAGCTTCTCCTGTGCCGTAATCTCGTCCAGTTTCAAGGTGAACGTAAAGTAAGTTCCCTGTCCGGGAACAGATGACACGGAAAGATTCCCTCCATGCAGCTCGACCAGCTGTTTACAGATGCTCAGCCCAAGCCCCAAGCCGCCTCTTGCAGCAGTCAAACGGGAATCACCCTGCTCATAAGGGTGGAATATACGTCCCAGCGTCTCTTTCTCCATGCCGATCCCCGTATCACGAACATGGACGCGAGCGGTTGCCTGATCCGCATCCGCAGCTAGCTCAATTCGGCCATGCTCGGTGTACTTCAACGCATTATGGATCAAATTAAACAAAATCTGGACCAAACGGCTTTCGTCAGCGCGTACCTTAGGAAAGTCATCTGCGATCTTACATACCAACTCGATGGGTCTGCCTTCCGCCATCGGCCGGAGCATATCCAGCACACCCTGGGCTGCACCCTGAAGATGAACAGGCTGAATGTTAAGCCGCATTCGGTTGTCCTTCAGCAATGAAACATCCAGCAAATCATCCAGCAGCAGCGACATCCGCCGGCCAATTCCGGTTATCAGCTCAAGCTGTCTTTGATCCTCTTTCGCTGGTGCTTCTTGTTTCTTATCCCGATCCAGCAGCGTTTGTGCGATATTAATCATGCCGTGCAGCGGGTTCCGCAGTTCATGAGACGTATTCGCGAGAAATTCATCCTTCATCTTGTCTGCACGCTTCAGCCGCTCAGCCTGTTCCTTCAGAACGACAGCGTTTCTCGTAAAGCGGATGAACCAGAAGGAGGCGAAACCGAGAAATGCGATGATCAGATCAACCGGATAATACGGAAGCTCTTTGAAATACCAAAATCTAAGAATTCCGCTTAGCATAATATTGCAGGACACGGCAACGGCCGACAGCAATATGAATATCGCGGCCTCCGTCCGCTCATTGACCGCCTTTCTGGCCATTGAGGGCAGAAACAACACGGCACCTATTAATACCACGGACAAAAATTTAGTGAGATACACCATAAGATGAAACGGCAGAATCAAATAAACCACTGCATAGGAAACTGCCAGAATCACGTAGACCCGATAAAAGACCTCCTTGATTCTGGGCTGAAGCAGATGCTTGGTGCACAGAATCAAGCATAGAGAAATCGCCACATAACTGATAACCCTGAGCTTCACCGTCCATTCAAAATTAATGACAGGAAGCCAGGCAAGAAGCAGCTTATCATCGTCAACCAGCGTGGCAAGGAGAGTGACAAGAATGAGACCGGCAAAATAGTATAGGCCTTTGCTCCGATAGCCGATCAGATACAAAATAAACACATACAAGACATGAAGCAGTAACACGATGCACACCAGCAGCTGCATGTTTTCCGAGAATGCTTTCCCCTTCATGACCGCTTCAGCCGTTCCAAATTTGATGGGCAGCCGGATTCCGCCGGAATCCGGATATTGATAATTGCTCACTTCCAGGGTGATATCCAGCTCATTTCCAATGCCCGGTGGAAAGATTGCGACATGAGGCACATTCCTGGCGACATGAGTGTCTGGCGTATCAGACGGATGGCCTAATTCGTGCACTAAATCGCCATTGACGTACAAACGATAGGCCGTACGGATATCCGTGATCCAGATGCCATAAATTGCGCTCTGTTTCGGTACGAGCACCTTGAGACGATAGGTTCCGTATCCGATCTCGCTTCCGTTCTCGTTCAAACTCTTCCAAGGGCCGGGAACCTGCAGGCAGCATGAATCGGAGGCCGTCTGTGCTCCTTGATGATGCAGCCGTTCAGGGCCCCTCCATTGATTCGGATAAAAGATCCATTCCCCATTAAGAGCAACCATATTTCGGTCATCCGCCTGCCACCCCCGCAGATCTAACACCCCCTGCTGCTGGAACGAGACTTGTTCGGGTACCATGATGAACTTAAACCATACGAATCGTATGAAGAGTAATATCACGATAAATAATAAAGTAATCCCCAGCAATCTTCTGCCGGAGATCGGTTTGGATTCAGTGTTGGAATGGGTCGACAACCATAACAGTCCTTTACCTTATAATAATGAACCCTACATCATGTCCATTATTTTACATCGTTACAGGACCGCTGTCTTTAATTTCGACAAAGTTTCAGCTTAACCTACTGTCAGGCACACCCCTTACACAACCGCCTTCCCTTCACGCTGCAGCGGCCGGTATGGAAATAATTCTGCGGCAGAAACATGTTTTAACCTATAATAAGAATAAAATCTTTTCCTTCCCGACGCCTCATACAGCCACGAGAAAAAATCGAATATCGAATCATCCACCCATTTTCCGTTGTATTCAACGAGCGACCGCAGATAAGGGATTTGGAGTTTCACTTTGCCCTCCCACATGAAAATAAACGTGTTGACCTCCGCATTTTTTTGCAATAAAAAATGAAGTGTTTGCTCATCTAGCAAAAACTTCTCCTGGTCACATATGAATACAGGCCCCTCGTCTGTCGCTACGATGCCGATCAGCTTTGTGTTGAAATGAACATAGAAGCCTCTGCAATACTGGACATCCTTCCCCGCATCCAGCTCAAGCTCCCGAAACGATCCAAGCTCCAGCCCCACAGCCTTATGCAGCGAAGAATCCTTAAATCTCCGAATAAATTTCATAACCGAATGATGTACCTCCTGATTCTTATGATTCTCTCCAGAGTATAGGCGGCCATCCTCTACAATTTCTGAACAGGGCACCAGAATGCAGGTCTTCCTTCTTCGAACAATATAAAAAAAATCACCGAATGCATATCCGGTGATTACGCGCAATATAAGTGTTATTCTAGTTCAGGCTCTCAGTATGAGCTCCGTGGTTCCATTCGTCGTACCACTTTTTTATGTAAGGACTCGGCTCCTCACCCATCTCATCCCTTAATAATTGAGACAGAAGAGCGAATTGTCGGTGCACTTGTGCCGGATTATCCTGCATCACATATAATTTCATGAGTGAAAAATAGGCCTTCTCCTCCATGGGATGCTGCCTCTGGATCGAGGAATAACACAATATGGCCTCATCCATACGCTCCTGTTCCACATACCAGTCCGCCATGCATAAAGAAGAAGTAAGCCATAACTCCTTCAAGCGCTGCCGTTCTCCCTCTGCCCACCAATAATCATATTCCTGCAGGTAATCGCCTGTGTACAGCTTCATCATTTCAATATGCCGATCAATCGAAGCGGCCGACACGGAAGGGTTTGACGAGAACCAGTTCTCCCATTCCTCGATGTCCAGCTGTACGTCCTCTATATTCAGCACGTAGCCTTCCGTCGTGTTGGTAATCTGAAACCTAGTGTCGTAAGGCTCCAGGGTCTTTCGGATGTGATAAATGGCGGTATACAGCTGCGGATATGCCTTGTCCATATCGAACTCCGGCCACAGCATATCGATCAATGCCGACTTTCGAACAAGCTGCCCCCTATGCTGCAGCATATAGATGAATATCTCCTGGGCCCGGGTTGTCCGCCAATGGAGCATGGCAAATTGCCCTGGATCATTCGGCTGCTCGACCATCACTTGACGAAACATTGTCATCCGAATTTTGCGGTTGGGCTCCATAACCTCTTCCGGCCTTGCAGCAATGCGGCTTCGCAAGCGCTCCATCGTTTTGGCCACTCTGTCGATCTGCACGGGTTTCACAATGTAATCGACCGCATTCAATTCAAATGCAGTAACGGCATACTCGTGATAACCCGTCACAAAAACAATGCACAGATGGGGCTTTTGTTCCAGAAGCTGCTCGGCCAGCTCAATTCCGTTTAATTCGGGTAAGCTGATATCCAAAAAAACGATATCCACATCCCGTGATAGAATTTCTTTTCTCCCTTCAAAGGGATTCGTGTACGCGCCTATTACATCTATAGAAATGGTATCCAGTTTTAACAGCTGCCGTTCTAAATACTTCAAGGCCAACGGTTCGTCATCTACGAGAATTACCTTCATTCATATTACTCCTTGGATTGGAAAAATACGGTCATATTTAACTATATTGATTCCTGCGCATTGTTGCAACAATCGATATCGCAATTATGACAATATACTCATTATTTTTTCTCTTGAAAAACTTATAATTCCAAGTATAATACTTGGTATAAAACTGAGAAAGAGTTTGCTAAGGGGGCCTTCAACTTGGAGTATCACGATAAAGAACCGGCATCTTTGTCCCTTGATGATTATCTCGATCTTCTGAATCTGGCCATTCGCTTGGGAGATACGAAGTGGCAGGCAGATATTATGGCCACGCTCCAGCAAATGCAGGAGCCGCAGTCCAAA
Source organism: Paenibacillus sp. Cedars (assembly GCF_003184205.1). NCBI lineage: Bacteria > Bacillati > Bacillota > Bacilli > Caryophanales > Paenibacillaceae > Paenibacillus > Paenibacillus sp. Cedars. Next base: position 811,884 of record NZ_CP020866.1, on the reverse strand, counting down.
CCGCACATGAAAAAGGACGAGTGCACCGAGCAGGAGCTGTGGCAATGCGTGGATCAAATCAATGACCGCATGCTTGTCCTGTACAATGATCTGAAGGCAACGGATGATGAAGACATGCAGCGCGAGCTGCTGGATCAGATGTGGAGGCTTAAAATTGCGCGGGTTGAGGTGTTCCGAAAAATACGCTCGATATATCTATAAAACAAAGACGATTCTTCAGCTGGAAGAATCGTCTTTGTTTTATAGATGAGGATACCGCTCTCTATAATTATACATTCAGGTTATAATACACAAACTCATCATCCCTCGCGTACCCCGCGGATTCATACAACCGCTGCGCTTTCAGGTTATGCAGCTGCGTGGACAAAGTCAGCCCCTTGGCACCGGTTTGAACAGCATGCATTTTCGCTTGATCAAGCAATTTTCTGCCGATGCCATGCCCCCGGTAATCCGAATCCACAAACAGATCATTCAGAATCCATATGCGGGACATCGAGAGCGATGATAAGGATGGATATAGCTGTACATAACCTGCCGGAACCAGAGTATCTGCCGTCTTAGAGACTGCTAAATAAATAACTGAATCCCCTTGAGTGAGTCTCTCCCGGATATATTGCTCTGCCCCGGACAAGTCATCATCCCGCTTGTAAAATTGCCGATACTGATTGAATAAACCGGCTGCCTTGCCCAGATCCTGCAATTCTGCTCGATATACATAAATCTCCGCCTTCAAACATCCCACATCCTTTTTGTCCATCGTTAATTCTAGTGTACTGGGGACATGCAGGTGTTTAGAATGCAGATTTCAATGAATTGTTTGCATGGATAACCCTATTTAACCATCCCGATATCCGCTATTACGCTTGATGATATAACGCCCTGTATTCATCCTCCAGGATACTCATCATAATGGAGTCATGGTAACGGTGATTGTAGTACAGCGCATCACGCTGGACCCCTTCCCGTTTAAACCCTACCTTCTCGTATGCCTTAATCGCCCGTTCGTTATAATCAAACACCTGCAGCTCGATCCGGTGAAGATTAAGAAGTCCAAAGGCATATTCCAACAAAAGCCTGATCGCTTCCGGTCCATATCCCTTACCTAGATGCTCAGCGGAATCGATAGCAATGCGAATATTAGCATTCCGGTTTATATGATCGATGTCCTGCAGAGCTACGTCACCAATGACCTGATCGTTATCCGATAAAGCAATCAGGAGCAGCACGGTATCGCCGCCAACAGATTTAGCCTCAATATATCGACGAACGCCTTCCATCGTAAAAGCCTGTCTTGTCCCCGTCAGCCTCCGCATTTCCGGATTGAACAGCATCTGGAAATATCCTTCTGTGTCTTCTTGTCCGACGGGTCTCAAGTAGATCCGCTCGCCTTCCAGAAACCGTACCGGTTTCGGATTCCATATGGTTGAACTCATTGCCGTTGTAACCTCCTGTTTCCTCTGGAACTTGAAATCCCTTATACTATATCAATACATTGACCATATCCATATATGCAGATTCCAATAATTATAAAGGACAGATTCTATGAAACAGGTTCCCCTTAATCAAACAGAGATTACATCAGCGCTTGATGATTCCTCTATCCCTCTGTATGTGGGATTATATCAATATATCAAACAGGAGATTTCAGGCGGTCAGTGGCCTCATTCAGCCCGTCTTCCTTCCGTGCGCAAGCTTGCGGAGCTGCTTAATGTCAGCACCACGCCGATTGAAATGGCGTATCAGCAGCTGCTGGCGGAAGGGTTCATTGCCAGCAAACCCCGCAGCGGATACTATGTTCAGATGGCAGCCGATCCTCCCTTTTCGCCTCCTATACAAACGTCTTTACCAAAAGTGCCGATGCTTAAGCGCCACCGCTACTTCCCATACGACTTCCACATGTCGAAGAATGAATATCAATATTTCCCGCTGACGGAATGGAGAAAAACCTATAACCGTTGTTTGCAGGAAAATGCCACCACTGACATGCTGTTCTACGGTGACCCTCAAGGCGAGGAAGGGCTCCGTTACCAGATTGCAAACTACGCCAGGAGTTTTCGCGGGGTATCCTGTACACCTGAGCAGGTGATTATCGGCTCGGACCCGTTCCCTCTTCTGGATCTGGTCAGCCGATTGCTGCTTCCTTACGGACAGACTATCGCGGTAGAAGACCCCTGTTACCCGCAGCACCCGGAGGTTTTCCGGCAGAAGGGCTACGATGTCATTCCCATCCCCGTGCTTCAGGATGGGATCCATCAGCAGGAACTGCAAAGCAGCGGAGCATCCTTCGTATCCGTCTCCCCTTCCCACCAGTTCCCGACGGGGGTCATCATGCCCATCTCCCGCAGGCTGTCGCTTCTGCAATGGGCAGATGAGACCGGTGGTTTCATTATCGAGGAAGATTCTGATGGTGAGTTCAGATATGAGGGAAGACCGATCCCGAGCCTTCAGGGGCTGCTGCCCGACAGCCGTGTCATCTACCTGGGAGGGTTCTCGCAGGTGCTGTCCCCCGCGCTAGGCATCCAATATATGATTTTGCCGAACATACTGCTGCCGGATTATCATCAATTAAAGTTCCAGCTGTTTCTGGATTGTACGGCCTCTAAGCTGAATCAGATCACACTGGAGCGCTTTATGCGGGAAGGCCATGTCGAACGGCATCTGCGCAAAATGAGAATGAAACTCCGCAGAAAGCATGATCGCCTGATCAACGCCATTAGGTATCACTTTGGAGATCGCGCTCATATATCAGGTACCGGCTCCGGGTTTCACCTCATGCTCGGCCTGAGGCATCCCCTGTCCGAGGAGGAGCTGCAGACGATAGCCGAGGATCGGGGAATCCGCGTAAACTCCGCTTCCTATACGCGAATGACTAACCCTGATCATCCCAAGGAACCGGAGCATCGAGAGTTCATTCTCGGTTTTGGCGGACTGAGGGAAGATGAGATTGAAGCAGGCATTAAGCTGCTGGCTGACTGCTGGCTAGGCGACCTGCGTATCTAGGGAGCATTTTGGCATCGGCAGGCAGGCCATACTGCTTGCGGAACGCTGTATATTTTCACAACAAAAGGCTGCCCCCTTAGATTGAAGCAGGGGACAGCCTTCTGTTCATTTGGTCTGCAATGCGTCGGTAACGCCGGCAGATATTGTATTCTTCTCGCGGCGGTGGTTACACAGAACGGCCTACGATGACCAGATCCCGCTTGATCCCGTCAAGCTCCGCAACCCCGGGGAGCAGCCCCCACTGGTCAAAACCATACTTCTTCAGCAGCTTCAGGCTCGGTTCGTTATGACCAAATACAAACCCTACCAAATTGCTGACCTTAAGGCGCGGACTCTCCTCAATTGCCTTCTCAATCAGTATACTGCCGGCACCAGTACCGCGATATTTCTCGTTTACATATATGCTGATCTCAGCAGTTCCATTATAGGCTGGTCGCCCGTAAAAGGATTGAAAGCTCATCCATGCAACCATTCCATCATCAGAGTGCATGACCCACAGCGGCCGAAAATCGCTGCTGTGCTCTTCGAACCAGCGAATACGGCTCTCCACCGTAACAGGCTCCAGGTCGGCGGTTACTTTTCTGCCTGAAATCGTTGAATTGTAGATGTCCACAATGGCCGGCAAATCCTCTTTGACGGCGTAATCGATACGGTATTGATGCGTCATCATGTTCTACCTCCGAATAGATGCGTAATAAAGTCTCATAATGAGTGTAAGATGCCTTGCTCCATATGAGATCTATTGTACAAGAGGCAGCGGAAAAACGCTTCTATTTTCTTAGGGGGAGATTATTCACGAATGTATTGCCCAAGGAAAACTTTACTTACACTAAGGAACACGATACCCTAACATTAAAGGCATAACGACCGTTTTTCGAATAAGAAAGGAATGAATGCAAATGAACGAACGACTGCAAAGTTTGCAGCAATCCATGAATACACACGGCTGGGATCATGTGCTGGTGACAGACCCCAAGCATGTCTATTATTTGACAGGCTTTGCGAGCGATCCTCATGAACGCTTTCTCGGCCTGCTCCTCTCCCTTGCGAATGAGCCGGTGCTTATCGTGCCGGCTCTGGATGCCGATGCGGCCGGGGCTGCTTCAACGGTTAAGAATATTGTCACTCATCAGGATACCGAGAACCCGTATCTTTTGCTTAAACGGCAAATTCATGGGGCAGCCGGGACATGGGCCGTGGAGAAGGAACAGCTTACCGTCTCCCGTTATGAGCAGCTCCAGCAGCATGTGAACGCTGACCGCATCGATGATGTCGGTGTTGTTCTCCGGGAACTGCGAATCCGGAAGTCCGCAGATGAGGTGAAGATCATCAAGCATGCAGTCCGGCTGGTTGAAGAGGTTCTTACTCAAGGACTGGCCCAGGTAAAAATCGGCGTCAGCGAGATTGAGCTTGTAGCAGAGCTGGAATACTTGATGAAGAAGCTGGGCGCGGATGCCCCCTCCTTCGCCACGATGGTACTATCAGGTCCCAACACAGCGCTGCCGCATGGGGTCCCCGGAACACGCCGTATTCAAGCCGGGGATCTGCTCATGTTTGATCTGGGCGTATATGCCGGAGGTTATGCGTCGGATATTACCCGTACCTTTGCCGTAGGCGAACCGAAGCCTGAAGCCGTACACGTCTATGAGACGGTCCTCGCTGCGAACCTGGCCGGTATTAAAGCCGTCAAGCCAGGCGTAACCTATGGTTCGATTGACCGGGCGGCTCGTAAGGTGATTGACGATGCAGGATACGGCCATGCTTTTGTACACCGTTTAGGACACGGGCTTGGCATGGATGTTCACGAATATCCATCGATCCACGGCATGAACCAAGAACTCTTGCGGCCCGGTGCAGTATTTACAATCGAGCCTGGCGTTTACCTGCAAGGAGTAGGCGGCGTACGGATTGAGGATGATGTCATCGTAACCGAGAATGGCGTAGAAGTGCTAACCTCTTTCCCGAAAGAGCTGACCATCATCGGTTAACGTTGTTTTCATCATAGCAGTAAGCCCGAATGCCGTTATTGCAACGGTATTCGGGCTTTCTCTGTTTACAACGGCCTATTTGCTGTCTCTGATCCATGTTATCCTTGTACGCACCCGAGGCGAAAAAGCCATCCTGCCGGCACAACATTCGCCGTCAAGATGGCCCTCCATTCAATTCGCTTATTTCGCTTATCCCTGAACCAAGTCCAGTTCAATGTTGTCATCATTAAACACGTCTTTATCCACTTCATTCATAACTTTCCCTGTAATTACGCCGGCTGTCATGGAATCATTCACATTCAGAGCTGTACGGCCCATATCAATGAGCGGCTCTACGGATATTAACAGACCCGCCAGGGCTACCGGGAGGTTCATCGTCGACAGCACGATGAGTGAAGCGAAGGTTGCTCCGCCTCCAACACCCGCCACGCCGAAGGAACTGATCATAACAACCACGATCAAGGTAAGGATAAACGACCAGGAGGTTGGGTCCACACCGGCTGTCGGCGCGATCATAACGGCCAGCATGGCAGGATAAATGCCTGCGCAGCCGTTCTGCCCAATCGTGGCACCAAACGATGCCGACAGGTTCGCAATGCCTTCGGAGACACCTAGCTTTTTGTTCTGCGTCTGTACGTTCAGCGGGATGGTAGCCGCGCTGGAGCGTGACGTAAAGGCGAAGGTCAGGGTAGGGAACACCTTCTTCACATATTTGAGCGGATTGAACCCGAATATCGCAAGCAGCACCAGATGGATAATGAACATAACAATCAAGGCCACATAAGAAGCCAGCACGAAATCGATCAGATTCATGATGACCTGCAGATCCGTTGTGGCAATCGTTTTGGCCATCAATGCAAGAATCCCGTAAGGCGTCAGACGAAGCACAAGGGTCACGATACGCATGACGACGCCATAGACTGCCGAGATCATATTGCGGAAGGTTTCCGCCTGCTCCTTGTTTTTCCTGTCCAAACCGAGAACCGCTATCCCGATGAATGCGGAGAAAATGACGACCGCAATCGTCGAGGTTCTTCGCGCTCCGGTCATGTCGGCAAACGGATTGCTCGGAATGAAATCAAGGATCTGCTGGGGCAGAGTCCGGCCCTCAACATCTCCGAGCCGCTCTTGCAGAAGTGCGCCTTGCTGCTCTTCGGCAGCACCGCCTTGAATATTCACGGCAGACAAATCAAATGCCAGAGCGGTTGTAATTCCAACTGCTGCAGCAACCGCCGTCGTTAGCAGGAGCACCGTAATGATGAGGCCGCTCATTTTGCCAACATTCCGGCCTCCCTTCAGCTTCATGATAGCCGATATGATCGATACCATGATAAGCGGAATAACCATCATTTGCAGCAGCCGAACATACCCGTATCCAATCAGATTAAACCAGTCGGTGGATTTCACCACCACATCGGAAGTCGAAGTGTAGATGAGCTGCAGTGCCACTCCGAACAACACACCCAAGCCAAGTCCTGCAAACACTCGTTTGGTAAACGAGTAATGCTTTTTCTGCATCCAGTACAAAATGCCGACCAGCAGAATCAGAACAAGGACATTGATGATAACCCAAAGCGTTTCCATCCTAATCATTCCTCCCATTCTTGTATAAGGATATGTTGTATCATCCTCATGTCATAAGTGCGCTAGTATGTATTCATTTCCATCTCACGGCCCACTCTAAACATAACATTACCCATTCCCGTAGATTTCCTATCGAAATCGTTGTTTTTCAGCTGATGTTGATTATGTTGATCGGATTACCACTGCTATGCCTCTTCTATCTTATCATGTAAGTTTCAAGAGCAGAACCACAAATATTAACACAACCGCTTCGATCAGTTCATTCAGCGCCCCGTAAGTATCTCCCGTCAGTCCGCCAAGTCTTTGGCTCATCCTTTCCGCCGTTACCGTTCCGATTGCCCATGAAATGAACGGTATGAAAAAGAATCCCCCGATGCCCAGCAGCCAATAATCAGCGGTATCTGCCATGACCCATTGGAGACCTATGATGACAACTGTTAACAACGCAGCCATGAAGCCCGCCAGCCTTCTTCTTCCAGCGGTCAGTCCGTGAAACAAAGCCGCAAGCCCCTCACTCCCCCGCGCCATCGGCCAGCGATACATGGCATGAACCATGAACCATCGGCTCCAGACCGGAGCAAGCACCAGCAGCCAAGCTTCCTGCTTCCAGGACCCCTCCGATAAATCCCATACGGACATAATCAAGGCAGCCTTCAGCAGGAGAAGCAGCATACACGCCATGACCCCCATCGCACCTACGCGGCTGTCCTTCATAATCTCCAGCATCCGTTCGCGTGACCGATGACTTAGCAGGGCGTCCGCACTATCCATCCAGCCGTCCAGATGAAGCCCGCCCGTCAGCGCTACCCATACGATCAGCAGGATGACAGCAGCAGGAAATGAAGGCAGCACAAAGCTCAAGCCGATTCCCAAACCGACCACAATCAGACCGATAACAGCGCCTACCCATGGATAAAAAACAACGCTCCGCTGCTGAACCTCTGGCGTAAAGGGAATCTCGCGCCGAATTGGAAGCCTCGATAAAAATTGAAAAGCGGCCGCAGCCGCCTGTATCATCTTGCTCATATGAGGTACTCCTTGCTCTTGATTTCCACCGGAATTCCCGCGGTCACCAGAAATACTTCGTCACAGACCCGGGCCAGCCTCTGATTCATAATCCCGGCCCAGTCGCGGTATATCCTGCCCAGCGGATATTCGGGCACAATGCCCGACCCCACTTCGTTTGTCACCAAAATGACCAGGCCCGGATAGACCTGAACCGCTCTTGCCAGCCTGCCGATCGAAAGGCCCAGACGCTCTTACATCACGGCTGTTCCTTCAGGCTCAGCCTGGAGCAGTACATTCGTAAGCCACAGCGTAAGGCAGTCCACCACTACGGCCGGAGCATCTGAAACCGTTTCGCCAAGCGTGTCCAGCAGCTCTGGCAAGGCAATTGGCTCCTCCACCGTCTGCCACCCATAAGCGGAATCATGCCGCCGGTCTTGATGGATGCGGATGCGTGCTTGCATCTCATCGTCATAAGCCTGCGCAGTCGCCACATACATTCCGGATTCAGCCCGCTTCATGCACAGCTTCTCCGCGAATGAACTCTTCCCGCTTCTTGCCCCTCCCGTGACCAGCACGCTTCCTTGTTGGCTCATACCGATCCCCCGCTGATTCCGGCGCTTTCAAACGTCGCCATCTCCTGCATGATCCTGCAAGCCGCTTCCACCAGATGCAGGCACAGCACGCCGCCGGTTCCTTCTCCAAGACGCATGTCCATTTGCAGCATCGGGTGAAGTCCCAGTTCTTCGAGCAGAAGAACATGCGCCTGCTCATGCGAAGCATGAGAGGCAATCATATAAGCGAGGGCTTCCGGACAAATCGATTTTGCAATCAAAGCCGCCGCACTGGAAATAAAACCGTCGATGATAACAGGGCATCCGTGTGCAGCTGCACCGAGGATCAGCCCCGTCAATCCGCCGATTTCATAACCCCCGACTTTGGAGAGCACATCCAGAGGATCATGCGCATGCGGTTGATTGACTTGTATAGCCTGCTCCACAACGTTAATCTTATGTATCAGCCGCTCATCGGTTACGCCAGTTCCTCGTCCCACAACCTCAGAGGGTTGTTTGCCTGACAGAACCGAGAAGATCGCGGCGCTTGGCGTTGTGTTCCCAATGCCCATCTCACCGGTCACGAACATCTGCGTCCCCTGGGAAGCCAGCTCTGCCGCTATCTCTGCTCCGGTTATGATGGCTTGCAGCGCTTCCTCTCTGGTCATGGCCGGTCCTTTAGCCATATTGGCGGTTCCTCTGCCAATGTTCCTGGAGAGGAGCTTCTCATGGTTCAGCTCTGTCCCGACACCGATGTCAACACAATGAACGTCGGCTCCCGCCTGGCGAGCCAGCACGTTAACAGCTGCGCCTCCATTCAGGAAGTTCATGACCATCTGAGGCGTCACCTCTGCCGGAAATGCGCTGATGCCTTCCTCACACACTCCATGGTCCCCGGCCATGACAACGACAGATTTTTTTGTAAACGACGGCTTGATGTTGCCTGTGATCCCGGCTAATTGAATTGCAAGCGACTCGAGCTTGCCAAGGCTCCCCGGAGGTTTCGTCAAGGTGTCCAAATAGGCTGCGGTCGCGGCCTGCACTTCGGCATTCAGAGGTTTGATGTTAGCCGTTATATCGTTCAAATGATCCGTCAAGGATTTACTCAATTCAAACTTCCTCCTTCTTTCTTGCACCTAAATCTTACATCGCCAGCAGAAGCCGGAGCAAGAGCTGTCAGGACCATGTGCTGTTCGCCGTTAACAGCACCTGTGGAGCTCCGTTCTCGGGATGGGTGACAATGGAGGGCTCTACCCTGAATATTTGGCGAATATATTCTGCTGTCAGCACTTCCTCCGGCTTCCCGACCCCTGCGACCTTTCCCTGATCCAGAACCAGCAGCTTATCGCAAAATTGAGCCGCCAGGTTCAGATCATGCAGTACGCTGATCACCGTAATGCCGGATGAGTTCCGCCATTCTGCCACCATATCCATGAATTGAAGCTGATAGCGAATATCCAGATAGGTTGTCGGTTCATCCAGCATCAGCAAGGACGGCTCCTGGACCATCACCTTGCCAAGGGCAACTCGTTGACGCTGACCCCCGCTTAACTCGGTAAGCCGACGTTCCTCGAAACCGCCAAGATCCAGCTTCCGAATAATGGCATCAATGAGCGGGGTCGCATCTTTATCTTCTCGACCAAGCCAATTCAGAAACGGGAAGCGTCCCATTTCCAGCACTTCCCGCACGGTAAAATCCGTCGGATCGAGACCTTCCTGCTGAAGGACGGCTACGATTTGTGCCAGCGCTTTTCTGTTATAACTCGAAAGCTCCCTGCCCCGGAGCGAGACGCTCCCTGCCGTAGGACTCTCCACACCGGATAACAGCTGCATCAGGGTGGATTTGCCGCTTCCATTCGGACCGATGATTCCCCACCATTCACCTTCCGTTATGTGCAGATCTACACCTGCAAGTATCGGCACCTGGCCATATGCCTTGCCAAGACCCTGGGCTCTAATCATGCTAACCCCTCCCTACGCCGTTTTTTGTTCCGGTACAGCAGGTACGCAAAGAAAGGAGCGCCTATGAATGCAGTGACCACCCCGAGCGGTATTTCCGTTGGAGCCAGCACGGATCGTGCAGCCGTATCGCACCAGACCATAAAAATCGCACCGCCCAGAGCCGACAAAGGGACAATGATACGGTAATCGGAGCCTGTGATAAGGCGTATCATATGCGGAACCACAAGCCCCACGAAGCCAATGACGCCGGAGACCGATACGGCAGCGGCGGCAAGGAGGGTAGCTACGATCAGTACGCTTGTCTTCAGGCGATCCACATTCAATCCCATATGAGCGGCCTGCCGTTCCCCAAGCGACAAAATATTAAGCGCTCGCGACCGGCTCCATAAATACGCGAATCCCACGATAAAATACGGGAAAAGGATGGCCGTATACGACCATCCGCGCATGCTCAGGCTCCCCATCGTCCAGTACAGGATTTGGTTTACCGTATCTTTGGACATCACCGTCAGAAACGAAACCACAGCGCCCAGAAACGACTGCATGACCACCCCGGACAGGATCAGTCCGTGAATCGGCAGCTTTCCTTGATCCCTTGCCAACAGCAGCACAACCCACAATGTGCCTGCTCCGGTCAGAAATGCTACAAGCGGCAGGGTGTAACCTCCAGCAAAGGAGTATTCCATCCCGAAAAAAATCAGGGATGCTGCGCCAAGCGCAGCACCCGAGGATACACCGAGCGTGAACGGATCCGCCAGCGGATTACGCAATACGCCCTGAAAGGCAGCCCCGGCTACCGCCAGGGAAGCTCCAACAAGCATCCCCAGCAAAATCCGCGGTAACCTCACCTTCATCAGAATTTGTTCGGATGAAGCTTCCCAGCTCGGGAGGATGGAATCGCCGATCCCCGGCAGCCGGTGCAGCAGCATCGCCCCAATCTCTCTCACAGGCAGGTGAACGGATCCGATTCCGAGACTGACAACCAAGGTTAGCAGCAATAGGATAACGCCGGCCGCACCGAATCCTGCAAGTTTTTTATTCATGGATTCATCAGTTCCGGGTAAACGGCCTTCGCCACTTCAATCAGTCCTTGCGTAACGCGGGGACCCGGACGGCTCAGCAGGTTGGCATCTACGGCAATGACCTGATCGTTCTTGATGGCTTCGATCTGATCCCAGCCTCCGCGCTCTTTAATGAGTTGATCCAGTGTTTTTTTGGTCGCTTCATCAACCACATCGTCCGTGTACAGAATGACATCCGGGTTCGCAGCGATAATCTTTTCTTCGCTGATTTCGAACCAGCCTTCCGTATCGCCAGCTGCATTAACACCGCCGGCTGCAGTGATGATCTCATCCATAAATTCGCCTTTGCCTACAGTCCATCCCGGGGAGAACTCGACGTACACCTTCTTCTTGTCTTCATCCTTCACGGATTTCACAGCTTCCGTAACGGATGCCAGTTCCTGCTTCATCTGATCTACGACCGCTTTGGCATCAGCTTGACGATCGGTAATTTGTCCGATCAGCTCAATGTTCTCCATCACGGCATCGATGGTTTTCGGATCATTGACAAACAGGGTTACGCCAAGCTCACGCAGTTTCTCGGCATTCTGTGCATTCATCGAAGCGGTAAACACCACATCGGCATCAGCTGCAATAATAGCCTCTTCATTCACTTGGAATCCGCCCAATTTGGGCTTGGATTTCGCGGCTTCCGGATAATCGTCATTATCCGATACGCCTACGATTTCCTCATCCAGACCCAGAGCAAACAGCTTTTCCGTCTCGGACGGAGTCAAGGATGCAATCTTAGCCGGCGCTTTATCAAACGTCATTTCAACCCCGGTTGAATCCTTAACCGTTAATGGATACGTGGTCTTAAGCTCCTCACTGGAGTCGGCTGGCGCTTCGTTGGTCTGTCCTTGCTCCTGTGCAGCTTGCGGCGTGGTTTCTTTCGGTGCCGCTTCTTCCCCGCCACAGCCGATCAAGGCCAGAGCCATCAGTATGGCTACCAGAAATACGGACCATGTTTTGTTTATTGCTTTCATCTCTTCAAATCCCCCTAAACATAATTGAGAACCTGGCGCTGTACGTCTAAATTCCTTCAACCGATCCCCTGAGCAGGAAGAAAAACGTCAATCGTCATACTCCAAAGAAGCAAAAATCCCTGATTCCTCGTAAATAAGGACTCAGGGATTACGTTTTAACGTAAGGACACCTGGATAACCGTTCACAGATAGCGCCTTAAACTGCCGTCCGCACGGGACTGCAAAACGTAATCCTCTCCTCGAAGGACCGTCATTCATTCGCTAAGGGCAGGTCTCCTGACTTACAGGCTGTAACGACTTCCCCGCCTTCCCAAGCGCTGACGCTCAGTGGCATGTGGAGAAGTCCCTGCTTCACAGTGGCGGGACCGTGCCGGACTTGCACCGGCTTCCCTATTAACCCGGCAGAAGACATGAATAACCTCTTCTGTCCGGGACCCTCGCAAACAATATGAATTTATTTATGATAGGCCAAGCATGGTTTCTCTGCACAAGATTATAGGCGATAAACCATCGCCTTACAACTGGAAGTTTCGCTCGTTTCAAGGGTTTAACGATATTGGTTTTTCCCGTTATCGTTCATTCCTCGCCAAAATCGTACGATTTCATTTATTCGTTTACCCGTACGCCTCGCCAGCGTGCTCCGTCCCAGGCCAGCTGCAGCTGGAGCACCTCGCCCGGCGATACCGACGTAGCCCAGAATTCTGTATCCGGGAGGGTTGCCGCTGCAATCTGCCGGATGACGCCCCCGTGGGTGACTACAAGCACGTCCATATCGAGCACCCCCGGCTGAGTCTCAGTATCGTGGCCCGCTGCTTCTGACTCTGACTCTGACTCTGACTCTGACTCTGACTCTGACTCTGACTCTGACTCTGACTCCAAGAGAATAGCGGGGCCTTCCTGCATCGACAATAACCCCTTCATATCCTGATACATTTCGGCCAGAAAAACCTCAATTCGGGAACAAAAAGATGGCCAACTCTCCCCGCTCGGCGGCGTAACCGTTCCCGGGTTGTCGATCCAGCGCCGATAAGCCGCATTTTCCTTCAAATCCTCGTAGGTTTTTCCTTCCCAATCGCCAAAATCAAACTCCCGCAGCTTCCTGTCATAACAGACACCGGGAATAACGCTGCCAAGCTCGACCTCATTTGTAATGCCGGGCATATGTAAATCCGACAGGATGCAGTTCAGTGTTTGTCTACAACGAAGGAGATCACTGCAATAGACCTTGGCAAAATGCCTGGAGCGAAACTCCTCCCGCAGCGGAAGCAGCTGTTCCAGCCCTTCCATCAGAGCCCCCTGATCCTCGTGACCCAGGTAACGGCGTTCCTCATTCCACTGCGTACGGCCATGACGAACAAGATGCAGGTTCAGTCTTACAGCCATAACGCACCTCCGGCTGCTGTAATCAGCCCCAGCACCGCTGTGCCGAGTACCGTGAACAGAATGGATACGCCCAGCAGAAGCCGGGTTGTCACCCGAATATGCTCTGCATGAAGCGCACGTTCGGGATCGCCCATGTAAGCCCGGAACGAGATCACGCCTTGATAGGAATTCTCACCTCCCAGGCGAATGCCCAAGGCACCGGCAACCGCGGATTCCGGGAAGCCGCTGTTCGGGCTTGGATGCTTCCGTGCATCTCTTTTGACCATCGCAATCGCTTGCTTCCACTGCAATGAGAACATCGCAGCCACCACGGTTAACAGGCCTGCGGTCAGGCGCGCTGGTATCCAATTGGCGATATCGTCCAAACGGGCGGAAGCCCAGCCTAGGGACTCGTATTTCTCGTTTTTATAACCGACCATGGAATCGAGTGTATTCACCGCACGGTAGGCCATTGCAAGCGGCGCTCCGCCGATCAGGGCAAACAACAGCGGGGCGATCACCGCATCCACGATATTTTCCGCCACCGTCTCCACCGTTCCGCGTACAACCTCCGGCTCATCCAGATGGTCGGTGTCTCTGCCGACCACCATGCTAAGGGAGTATCTCGCTTTGGCGAGATTCCCGGAATTAAGATGGCTGTATACTTCCAGTCCGGCATCACGCAGCCCTTTTACAGCAATCGTAGTGGCTATGAGCACGATCTCCGCTCCCCAGGCAAGCCAAGGATGAATCGCCGCACACAACAGCAGCAGAAGCCAAGTCAGCACAAAGGAGCCGCCGGCCACAATCACCGGCAGCAGAATGCCCGCACGCTTCAGGCCTTGAGCCGTAGTCGCACGATGGCGTATCCATCCTTCCACCCGGCGAATGACCTTCCCCATGCCGATGACAGGATGGGGCAGCCATCTCGGATCCCCGATCAGTAAGTCCAGCAGCACGGCTGCCCAGATGACCCATATGGCTGTCATATCCGGTCCGCTCTCTCAGAGACAATACTCTCCGTAACACTGCGGTAAACGAGTTGGCCAATCATACCGCCCATATCGGTTGCAGTTCCGGCATAATGATGATTCACGCCGTAAGCGGGATTTCCGCTAACCCCCAAGACGATGGCATCGGTTGTCGTTCCGGTCGCGATGGCTCCCGTTTCATGATCCTTCACGCCCAGATCATGAAGTGCTGCGGCCTTTGCTTCCGTTGCCGTCAGGACGGCATTCACCATACAAGCAGGCGTCATCATCCCGTCGATCAACAGCATGATATTAATCGTGCCCGGCTGATAAGCGGCAAAGGTCGTACGGCTTGATCCTGCACGCGCAGCATTGCCCACACCAGCGGTGGCGCAGCATAGAATGGAGGCTTGTTCCCCACGCTCTTCCCATATGGATGCATATTTCAGTTTTACCGCTGTCATCAATCCCGCCGTAGAGCCAGCCGGATACCCGTGTTCCTCGATAAAGCTAAACATATCGTTTACGGGATCACTGCAATCGTAATGCCTGTCCACATAGCGGTTCACCAGATGATCCACACGCCCAAATCCGCCGCCATATATGGCACTGCTTAAGGAAACGGCCTGATCCGGCAGCGATATCCGAATATGCGGGTAATCCTGCTCCGCTTCCAGGAACACTGTCGTTCCCGGCCACGCTTCCGAACGGTAAAGGTGACTCTTGCTTGTTAGAAAAGGTACGGCCACGTTTCTCTCTCCCTGCTCCATGATCTTGTTAACTCCCCACCAAGTGCGCTGCCCATGTAACTGCCGTTCTGACAATCCCTAAGGCACGTCATCCAGAAGATTTCAAAAGAACCTCCGCCGCCATGGCAAGCATCCTGTCGTTGGACTGGGCATCTTTAACGGCTAGCCGGATATGGCGCTCACCCAGACCCGGGTACATGGCGCAGCTGCGGACAAGCACGCCGCGTCTGCCCATTTCCCGTTGAAAACTTTCTGCGTCCATATGCTGCGGAAGCTCCATCAGCAGAAAATTGGCTTCCCCTGGCGTAACATCGAGCCCCAGCGCTTGCAGTCCCTGCATCAGCTTGACACGCTCTTCGTGAATCAGCTGCAGCGTATTCTGTTCATAATCCCTTCCGCTCCCTAAACACACTTCTCCTGCAAGCAATGCCAGCCCATTGACACTCCATGTGACCTGCTTGCCAGCCATCGCCTGTATGACATCGGGATGCGCAATAGTATACCCGAGCCGCAGACCCGGAATCGCATAGAACTTGGTCATCGATCTTACGATTACCGTCCGAGGATATTGATGGAGCTCTGGCATCAAGGTCTGCCTGTCTTCCAGCGGAATGAAATCAATAAAGGCCTCATCCAGCACCAGCCAACTCCCTTCTTGCTCTGCAGCAGACGCCATATCGCGGATATCCTCGAGGCTGTATTGAACCCCGTTCGGATTGTTGGGCTGCCCCAAGAATACTAAATCCGTGCGGGCAAGCAGCGCCACAATATCCGCCTTGTCCGCACGCCAGTCCCGTTCCGGGCGACCGCAAACGGATCGGATATCCGATCCGAACTTGACAGACAGCTCCCGATATTCGGAAAAACAGGGATCGACCACTCCAACCGTTCGCGGCTGAAGGCCCATCAGCAGCAATGCCATGCATTCTGCCGCCCCATTGCCGACAAGAATTCGCTGGGCATCGGTGCGCAATTCCTCAGCGAGCATTCCCTTGAAGCTGCGATGCCCGGGATCCGGGTAACGAATAACTGCGCCCAGTCCTTCTTGCAATGCTGTTATGACCCCTTGAGGCGGTCCAAGCGGGTTAATGTTGGCGCTGTAATCCAGAAAAGCGGAAATCGGCTGTCCAAACGTCGAAGCAGCTGTCTCCACATCCCCGCCATGTCCGTATACCTCGATCAAGGGTTGTCTTTTATCACTCATACGGGCTCCTCCAGTTCCATTCCACAGCGCTTGCAAGCCCTGCCGTTATGTAATGCCACCATTATGTCGCTACATTCCTTGACTCGTCAACATGGAATGCTTTGTCTCTGCCTTAAAATTGGTTTACAATAGTCTTTGTGGCACCACATTTTGAATTGTGACGACGGAGGATACTATGCTATTTATCGATAATCAGGGGATCCATGATCCATCCATTAACCTAGCGATTGAAGAATATGTCTTGAAGCACTTGTCGATGGACGAGAGCTACCTTCTCTTTTATATTAATAAGCCTTCCATCATCATCGGAAAGCATCAGAATACGATTGAAGAGATCAACCAGGAATACGTTCGTGACAACAACATTCAGATTGTACGCCGGCTGTCCGGCGGCGGCGCAGTATACCATGATCTCGGAAACCTGAATTTCAGCTTTATTACAAAGGATGACGGGCAGTCCTTCCACAACTTCCTGAAGTTCACCCAGCCGGTCATCGACTTCCTGCAAAAGATGGGCGTGCCCGCTGAGCTCAGCGGCCGAAATGACCTCCAGGTCGGCGAGAAGAAAATTTCAGGGAACGCTCAGTTCTCGACGCGGGGACGCATGTTCAGCCACGGCACACTCATGTTTGATCTGAACCTGGATGACGTACAGGCATCGCTGAATGCCAATCCGGAAAAATTCAAATCCAAGAGCACCAAGTCCGTCCGCAGCCGCGTTGCAAACATCAAGGAGCTGCTCGGCACCGACATGACCATTGAACAGTTCCGCGCTGAACTGCTCCGCTCGATTTTTGGCATGGAGCCTGACCAAGTGCCGCAGTATGTGCTTCAGGAGAAGGACTGGGAAATCATCAACCAAATCTCGAAGGAGCGTTATCGGAACTGGGATTGGAACTACGGACTGTCCCCTGAGAGCAACGTGAAGCATGCCAAGAAATTCCCGGTGGGCATTATCGATATCCGCATGGATATCCGTGAAGGACATATTGGAGAGATTAAAATTTACGGCGACTTCTTCGGTGTAGGCGATGTCGCTGACATCGAAAACCTGCTCCGCGGCAAACGTTACGAAGAGCATGCCGTTCGCACCGCACTCTCAGACATCAACGTCAAACACTATTTTGGCAACCTGGAGTTTGATGATCTGATCAGCCTCATCTTTCTTGAGGAATAGAAGGTCTGAGGCATCCTGTTACTGGATTCCGGCCCAAATTTAAATAAGCCTCCCACCCCATGTGGTAAAAAACACAGAAGGGTGCGAGGCTTTTTTCGTCGATAACAGCTATTCATCACGAGGCCATAAACACATACCACACCAGGATAAGCGTCAACAGTATGCATACATTCTCTACTGTACGCCCCCACTTGCTTCCCGTGCTCATAATTTTAAATTTAATTCTCCATTTGAACGGCGGCAGCGGCCGGATGCCGCGGTTGGTCAAGGCATCTGCAAGCAAATGAATGGAATAGGACAGACCTCCGGCAAACCATAGACTTTCCCCGCCGATCTTGCCCTGCGATGCAAAATAGAGCAGACCTGTCCATCCAACGGCAGCATAGACGGTATGGGTTAACCCGCGATGGGTCACCAATGAACCTGCAATCAGCACGCTGCCTGCAATCGTGTTCCATGGGCTGAAGCTTTGCCCGAAGGATATCAGTCCAAGACCGATCAGAAACATCACGATATGACGCAGCGTCCGGCTTGGCAGGTATGACACGACCCCGATCAGTCCGGCCAGGGCGATGTTCCATGGCGCATACTCCTTGCCATAGAATGCAACGAATATAGCGGCGCCAATCATGGCGAGCTGAAGTATCCTCAGCATGCCTGAAGGAATGGCTTTGCGGACCAGCAGGGAGTTGGGTTCGTCAATGTCGGGAAGCAGAGCGCTAACCAGGGCCACAGCCGCAGCAGGCAATGTGACAGGCACCCCGCTCATGCCCATTACGGATAAAGTAACCCCTGTGCTAATAATCAAATGAGCTCTCCCCATCATGATGACAATCTTCCTTTCTAAAGCTCTGTGTTGACTATGGGATAGATGCCGGTCTTTCGTCCGATAAGCCCAGGGTCATGAGAATATACGTTCGGTTCATAAGTATAGCAAAATCATCCTCTTTTTGTCTAGCCCTTCCACTTTTGCTAGGGTTAAAAATGGTTGTCCTATCCTCTGATATGGGATACAATTTGATCACTTGCCCCGGATTTCTGCCGGGGACAACTGTACGGACTCTCATCAGGAGTTGGAGTTTCTCATTTTCGGAAAGGATGACTACATAAGTGAAACGCGCACGAATCGCCGATCTCAGCCTGCTCGTGGTGGCTATGATGTGGGGATCTACCTTTCTCATCGTCCAGCATGCGGTACGCGTGCTCCCGCCGATGGCTTTTAATTCTGTCCGTTTTCTGGGAGCGGCCTTGCTTCTGGCATTCATCATTACGGTGTTTTATCGGAGCCAGTGGAAGCAAATTTCCGGAAAAATGCTTGTTCATGCTTGTCTGCTGGGTCTTTTTTTATTTATAGGCTATGCGTTTCAAACCGCCGGCCTGCTGTACACGACCACATCCAATACAGGATTTATCACAGGTTTGTCCGTTGTGCTGGTACCCTTCATATCCTACGCCTTATTAAAGCATGCCATCTCCAAATTCACTTGGATCAGCGCCTTGCTTGCGGCAGCAGGCCTGTATCTGCTGACCTTCACCGGATCGGGAATACGTCTGAATCAAGGGGACTTGCTGGTGCTGGTATGTGCCATTGGTTTTGCGCTTCATATCGGCTACACGGGCATTTATGCCGGGCGTTATCCTTCTTTGCTCCTGGCTGCGCTTCAGATGGCTGTTGTCGGAATATGCAGCTTGATCGCTTCCGTGGTGACTGAACATGTCGGGAATACGTCCGACCTCGTGGAGAAGTTGACCCAGCCGAACGTCCTGTGGGCACTGGCTGTATCCATCGGACCCACCAGCGCCTTCGCCTTCTGGATTCAAACCGTCTGTCAAAAATACACGACGCCTTCCCGTGTAGCCATCATCTACGCAACAGAGCCCGTATTCGCTGCGCTAACCGGAATCCTGTTTGCCGGGGAGCGGCTTACACTCATCGGAGGCATCGGTTGTTTATGTATTTTGGCAGGAATGATGATTGCGGAATTGAAGTCTGCGCCACAGAAGGTACAATAGAGATAAGACAGAGATAGATTCAAAGGAGAGATAACCATGACAACTTACAAATTGATGGCCATCGACATTGACGATACCCTGATCAATGACGATAAGGAAGTAACCCCCGGTGTCCAGCAGGCGCTTGAGCAAGCGGTCGCCCACGGTGTCGTTGTGACACTGGCTACCGGACGTGCCTATGCGTCAGCCCAGGCCATTGCCCGTCAGACCGGACTCAACGTTCCCATTATCACCTACCAAGGTGCCTTGATTAAAAATCTGCTCGATGAGAAGGTTCTCTACGAACGCTTCGTTCCCATTGATGCTGCCGTGAAGCTGTTTGAATACTGTGTGGAACACAATCTTCATCTGCAAACCTACATTGATGACAAGCTCTATGCCCGTGAAGAGAATCAGAAGCTTATCGATTACTGTGCCCTGAATCGTACGCCATATTATATTGAGCCTGATTTTATGACCATGGTTCAGAAGCCAACTCCAAAAATGCTCATCATCGACGATCCTGACTATCTGGATGAGCTGATTCCTGTGTTCCGCGAGCTGCTTGGCGATGAAATGCATATTACCAAATCCAAGCCGCACTTTCTGGAGTTCATGCATAAGGAAGGAACCAAAGGACACGCCCTCACCTTCCTTGCCGATCATTTTGGCTGTGATCTGAAGGAAACCATCGCTGTCGGCGATTCCTGGAATGATCACGAAATGCTGGAAGCAGCCGGACTTGGCGTCGCGATGGGCAATGCCATCGAGCCGCTTAAGGCGATTGCGGATTACGTTACGCTTGGCAACAACGAGGACGGCGTGAAACATGTCATTGATAAATTCGTGCTGAATAACGGTTAACATACGAAAAAAATAAACAAACGGTAACAAGCCTCCATGGTGATCCATGGGGGCTTGTACTTGTTCATATTTAGTCCTTTGTACGCGGTCAATTACATTCGCTTGGAGCATAGCAAGCTTGCAGACGTTCCGCTGTATCATTTTCGGTCCGTATCAAATGTAAGAATCGGCTTCAGGAGTGATGCTTCGTTGTATTTCAGCAGCCCCACCTCGATACACAGCTCCATCAACTTATGAATTCCGTTGAATTGCTGGCGATTCCGCTGATGAATGATGGACAGCGCTTCACGCACCAATTTCCTGGCCTGATCGATACTCTGATGTTCTACGGCTTGGATAATTTCTTTAATTCGCTCCAGATAGTACACGGTTCTCCGAAGCGAACGAATCAGCAAAATCTGCCGGACATGCGATGGAGTATAGAGCCGGTAGCCATTCTCGGGATTTCGATCCGGGGTTAACAGCCCTTCTCTCTCCCAATGCCGTATGGCAGACGATTCCACATTGGTCAGTTCGGCAACTTCGCCGATCGTCATGTGGGCTTTGAGCTTTTTCTCCTGGATGAGATTAAGGTCGGGATTCTCAAGCAGAGCAAGCGTTTCATCGGTAATATTCTTCTCCTGCTGCAGCCTGACCTGCTCCCCGTTTGCAAGCCAGAAGGCTTCATCCATCTCTTGTTTCTGGATGTGGCGAAGCACCTCATAAGTCACCGCAAAACCGAAACCGGGGAACATGGCACGCAGACACCGAAAGTAGGCCAGATGAGTCTGCGTATATAAACGATATCCGTTCTCGCTACGTTCAGGAGAGGGCACCACTCCCCAAGATTCATAATGCCGTAAAGCACTGGTACTGATTTGCAGCTCCTTCGCAATATCTTTTGGCTTGAGGTAATGCATGGCGTTCCCTCCTCGATTGGGATTGAGAACCTACTTTACCAGAATCGCAAGCCATTGGCAAACCTTTAATTAAAAGGTTGAAGTACTTCGGAAAGGTTATGAATTGAACTCCTCGGGATCGCTTGGGTTTGGTGTGCTTAACATCTTCTCACTTGCATCAATGTTGTATATTGGTGGGTACAGAGATGAATTGACTCTATTCGAACACAACGGGAGGATGATCATGATGAACGTACACATAACTCAAGAGTCTCCAAAGAGCAAAGAATATATTTTACTCCATCCCGGAGTCATCACCAGCATTTTTTCATTTACTCAAGTCTACAGTCATCCCCGTCATCGCCACGCTTACCCCTTCAGGCAGAGGCAGCTCTTTCCGGACATCCACATCATGCGACATATGCGTATATATCGTTTGGCGCGGGTTCACCTCGGACAGCAGCTGTGCCGCTTCCTTCATATCATAAACGGAGCGCGACTCGAATATCGCGGTTTCATGAACAAAACTTGTCCCGAGGACAAGCAGGTCAAGGCCTTTTAAAGGCTCCTTTTCCGCCGGGCTCAGATTAATCGAATCCGAATTGTACACCCATGTATACTCGCCTTTCTGGAGCCGGTAAGCGTAGGAGTATCCATTCTTGCCATGATTCACCTTCCAGCAGGAAATCTCCCAACCGCCCAATGTGATGCCGTCATCCACAGCCGTCATCTCCATCTGTCGCGGAAGCCATGGATACTGCCGAACAATCTGTTCAAGTACCTCTGCAGGAGCATATAACCGACCTTTCTCCCCCAGCCATCTGCAGGCATCGCTCCATTCCGGCAGACCGCCGATGTGATCAAAGTGAGCGTGGGTAATCAGCATATCCCTCATCTTCCGCTTGCCGAGCCCTTCCATCATAAAGCGCCAGTCCGGACCGCAATCAATCATAAAAGACGCTTCGCCACACTCCACCATCACCGAGGAGCGAAGACGCCGATTCACACCCGTATTCCGTGCTTCCGTGCATACCTCGCAGTCGCAATATACCCGTGGAACGCCCATTGCATCCCCGGTTCCCAAAAAAGTTAACGTATCCCCGCTCACACGCATTCCCCACTTTCTTTTATTGAAATCCCATATCGGTATCAAACCTGGTCATTCTTCAGTATGACTGGCTGGCACTCGTTCATCACGATAAGCAGCATATTAGATTAACTACGCATGCTGAAGCAGCAGGACGAACCAGTTCGATTGAAATCAGCATGATTGAAAAAGCGCTAGGGGACCAGTCCGATTCTAGCAGTAGGAACCCGCATTAGGATTCTCCTCGACCTGCATTTTACAGCCTGATTCCTCGTTAGATTCCTTAAACAAGCTAGAGGCATCTTGTTAAGAAACCCGGTCCCCTTATTGTATAAGTGCAAGGAGAAAAAACAAAGACCGCCCGGATCATATCCGAGCGGTCACTTGTCATTCCCAATCCTATAATGTCGCTAAGAATAGCAATTCATTAAGCAAATGAGGGCTTATTATCGTCAACAGCTCCGCTGATGACCTTGACGTATTTCTTATCTACACCTTCCACAGAAGGACCCACATATACACTGTTCTTGCTCTGGCGCCTTACCGAGCGCTTCCTTGATTTCAGCGTACTCATCATCGGTACCGGTCCCCGAACCACCCAGCTGCCATTGGTGGACCCCTGCGGATGACCTGACGTTCTCTTCTTCTCATTCCTGCTCACGACGAATCCCCTCCAACTAAATGCCTGATGGTACGAAGCAGCTCACGATTCTGTTCGACAACCTCCGCGAGATCTTCATCCGAAAGAATCTCATGTCCCGTGAAATGAACGGACAATACATGATTTACTCCTAAAGGATAGCAGAACACATACACCTGCGCAACTTCCTCTTCGTGATAAAATGCCCATTTTCCACTATTATAGACATCAATCACGTAAATAGACTGGTTACTTGGCGAGCGTTCCTCTTTCCCGTCGAACGGGAAATACCTTCCTCTACCTACATTACCCCCAATTTGGGCAATGCCTTCATCTCTGCGTCCCCAAAAAGCGGCACCGGTCACCCTAAAGTCCCCTGCAGCCGGCGGGAGTAAGGAGTTTCGGACGGCTTCACTCAGTGCATGATATTTTTCAGCTTCATCGATCACATGCACATTTCGATTATATTCCCAGAAAAAATGCAGCACGCTTTGCTTGCGCCGAAGCTCTGCATCCTTCTGCTCAATCACGGTGCTCGGGTTGTTGTAGAATCCTTCGGTTTCTATGGCATTTAGAATATGTCCGCATGCAACGTCAACGGCTGATTTGTAATCGTCATCGCTTCGCAATTCATACTCAAGCAGCGTAATACCCTGGAGGTCGGAAAGAAGATGATAATCCTTAACAATAACATCCTGAACAGACATGCTGTCTGGCTCCACCTGATCCGGAATGATGCAGTACACCCTTCGTCGCCCGAGCCTTCCCCAGTACAGTCCCATCTCGAACAACGTGTTGTCACGGGTCACAAATACATGTTTGCCTCGAATGAGTGCCACATCATCCGGAGAAAAGACGAACACACCAAAATCACTGGACGCAAGCTGCTTCTCCAAAGCTTCCATCGTATACATATTCGCCCCGAACGTACCGCCGTACCAAGGTGTCACTTGCGCGGATCGCTTGATCTGTTCGTGGATCGCCCTTGCATACTTGATGGCCTCTCTGGAAGAACCTATGAATAAATTCGGCTTCGGTATGGTCATAGGCACATCCTATTCTCCCTTTGTTATACATTTTAGTCTTATTCGACCATTATAACAAAGTTGCCTATATTTGGGTGAAAATAATGGCAGGCGCATGTTGGTACATTATATGCTAAGGTCGCAAAACAGACCCCATAAATAACCATGTGCCTGTGTCCCGATCTTCAATGGCAAAGAAAAAAGGGCGGTTGATCTTCATCACGACCGGCTGGGCAGGCGGCTCGGCACTTTCCGTTATTCCCACCGCCGTAACCGCTGCGGCCTTTGTCCCTTTTTCACTTACATCCACAATGATTTTGTGCTGGACATGATCGATCCAAAATCCATCACCTTCTTCAGCCATATTGCTAAAATCAGCTTCGCCTGCATCAAATGCCTTGACCATTCCCAGTCCTCTTAGTGCATCCGGAAGTTCGAAGCTCTGTTCCAGCTTGAATTTGGGCAGGTCAAGTCGAACGGTCTCAAACGAGTAATCGTCCTTCCAGACGGACGTATCCTTCCACAGCAGCTGATGCAGCTCATCCATGGAGGAGGACACCTTCGGAAGGATGACCAGCATATGCATACGGCCGTCTCCGTAAGGAATGCGAACAGCCTGCCAAGACTCTCCTTCTTTGTAACTATACTGTCCTTCCCGCTTCATCATCGGAACTTTTCGAGTGCTGCCGTCAGCAAGCGTGAATGCTTCATCCACCGTATGCGCAGGGTCAAATTCATCCATCCATCCACCGTTAAAATAAATGGCATTGATCAGGACCGCAACACCGCCTGGTGGATCCTCATAGATGGCAGGAATCATACCGCCGGTTTTATCATATACCCACTTGTTTATCGCCTTCAGCGCATCACCGCTTTTCAGATCCGTCTCCACAACCTCCGCACCATAACCGTCCTTTACGGCTTTCAAATAGGCATCCTTCAACTTGAGGCCTGGCCGGTGCCAGACGGAGTTGGCCACGTTCAGCTCGACGCCGCCCCCGTTCTCCAGCAATGACCGCAGCTGGCGGTTCCCTTCGTTGATATCAGCCGTCTTCATGCCCTTCCAGCCAAGCATGTCAGACATCTCGGCTGCTGTATCACCGGCTGTGCCATTATAGGCAAGTGCCAAGGCTTGCGTAATGCTGTATGGAGAGATAATTAGATTATCACTCGTATACTCAGGATTATCCGATAACGCCTGGTGCAATCGTAAACCAAAAGCATTTTGCGCGTTCACCATGCCGGTATCTACCCTGCCTAATACCTCTTTGCGTTCATTGACCGACAATTCCTTCGCTTTGGGCTGCTGTGGCGCGCTCCCTTGGGGTTCCCCTTGCTGTAACCCACCATCCTGAGCGCAAGCCGTAAGTCCGAGAAGCAAGCATAGACCTATTAATACCTGCCTTTTTCGCATATCCTTGTCCCCCTTCAATATTATATTCTTTATCTATCTGCTATTGACGGGACCCATACACCTAATGTTTCATATAAAGGTTCATTTATCCAAATTTAGTTGCAATCCACTTCATCACCGATACAATAAAGAGATGGGATCCTCCATCATTAACCAAGACAGCCAGAACGAAAGGAGCTTCTACATATGCAAAAAATTCGTCTTGAAGGCAATAAAGTTACGCTCCGATCCAGAAAGCCCGATGATACACCGGTTCTATATAATCTGATCTATGGCACGGAAAATCCGGAATGGAAAAAATTCGACGCTCCCTACTTTCCATTAAAGAAGATTTCCTACGAGATTTTTGAAACCCAATGGAACGCGGATTTCGAGACAGATCAATTCCCGGGTGATCTGCTCATTGAAGCTAATGGACAAACGATTGGCATTGTCACCTTCTATTGGGAGCATGAAGCCTCGCGCTGGCTGGAAGCAGGCATCCTGATCTACGATCCGAGCCATTGGAGTGGTGGATATGGTACGGAGGCACTGTCGCTGTGGATTGAATGTTTATTCCAGCATCTCAACATTGCCCGGGTCGGTATTACGACGTGGTCCGGCAATCCGAGAATGATGCGCTGCGCAGAGAAGGTTGGCATGCAGCTTGAAGGCCGCATGCGGAAGTGCCGATATTACGCAGGCGTCTACTACGATTCCATTCGTATGGGCATTCTGCGAGAGGAATGGGAAGCACAAAAGGCAGCTTGTGTAACCGCATCGAATGACCCATCTACAAAAACTTCGGGAGTACATGCTGAATAGGGACACAGCCAGACGATTATCCGCACCTTGGATCAGCATACAAATGAAACGAGCTGTCCCAGGGTCTCCCGGGACAGCTCGTTTTTTTATAAAGGTATGTTCATAGGCGCTGCAAACTCAAACATGATCATGGCGGATCTGTTTATTCAACGTATCCCATGAATTCCATGTCAACTGGCATTACAATCCCGCCAGCACCTGATACCAGACGCCCCGCCTCGAATAAAGCGTCTCTCGTACCTGATCCCATCCACCCAGGTACTCAATGTCGAATAACCCCGGCGGGTTAGCAAACTGATGCTTGGTCTGTGCAAGCACCGACTCCTCAACCGGGCGGAAGCCATATTTGACGAATATGTTCTGGGCCTCCGGAGTACGCAGGTAATCCACGAAGGCAGCCGCCACATCCTGGTTGCCGTGCTTATCAGCGAATCGCTCCACAACTGCAGCGGGATTCTCAATCAGCATCGTATGCTCCGGCACAACGATATCGTACTGGACGCCTTGGGCGATTCGGGCAAGCAGCTCGTTCTCATACGTAACGATAACATCCCCAACCCCATATTCAAACGCCGCCATGGACGCGCGCCCGCTTTTATCCAGCGATTCCACATTGCGGTGCACCGCTTCAAGAAAAGCCTTCGCTTGAGCAGGATCGCGCTTCCCCTTCTCTTCCGATTGCTTCAAGCCTGCGCCATAGATTGCGTTAATGTCCCACTGTGCGCCACCGGAGGTTTTCGGATTCGGATACAGCACCTTCACGTCTGATCTCGTCAGGTCGTCAAAATCCTGTATCCCTTTTGGATTCCCCTCACGGGTGCCCAGAACAACAATGGAGCGTGTCACCATTCCGCTGTAAGGCTGAGACTTCCATTCCGGGTCCACAAGCCCTGACCTGACCAGCTTGTCTACATCCCCTTCCATGGCGAGCAGCGTAACGTCTGCTTCAAATCCGCCTGTGATGGCACGAGCCTGCGTCCCGGAGGCTTCGTAAGATTCCTGAAAGTTAATGATTTCGCCCGTCTGTTCCTTCCATTCCGCCTGAAAAGCGGGAATGATCTCGGACATGGCATCTCTAACGACGCTGTAAGCACCAAGCACCAGCGTTCTCTCACCTGACGGTGATGTCACTTCTTCACCAGCCGGATCGTCACTGGCGCATCCTGCTACGAGAAGACTGAAGAGAAGCGCCATGCCAGCCAGCAGGAATGAGGTGCGTTTTATATTCAAGATCCGCATGAATCCACTTCCCTTCGGAGTATTGAACAATCAGATCATAATCGGCATCGGATCAACCTTCAGACGGTTCTCCTCAATCCAGCTGTGGTCGTCATTGAAAAGATAAGCTCGGTGAACGAGGACACGAACCTCCTGGCCCGGCTGCAGCGTCTCCTTCTCCAGGGAACGGTAGGTGATCAGCTTATGTCCTTTAACCTCCACCTCCACCAGCCATTCACTGCCGCGAAAATGCAGATGACGGACAACGCCCGTCTCGGTTGCCGACAGCACGCTGAAGTCATGCTCGCTCCCAATCTCGATATATTCCGGACGAATAAGTGCGCGCGTTGCATTCTTATTAGCTGCTGCCTCAAATCCCTTCAGCTCGGCAGCACTCGATATGACCGTAGATTCGCCAATGAATGAAGCGACAAACGGAGTTTTCGGTTCCTTATAAATATCCCAGGGCGTACCCTTCTGCTCAACTCTCCCCTGATTAATAATCATAATCTCATCCGCTACTTCAATCGCCTCATCCTGGTCATGGGTCACAAAAATCGACGTAATGCCGACCCGCTCGATCAGCTCGCGAAGCCAGGAACGCAGCTCTTGACGGATTTTTGCATCAATCGCGGCAAACGGTTCATCCAATAATAGCAGCTGCGGCTCCGGTGCAAGCGCTCTGGCAAAGGCCACACGCTGGCGCTGACCGCCTGATAACTGGTGCGGATAGCGGCTCTCGAAACCTTTTAGCCCGGTCAGCTCCACCAATTCCGTTACCCTGTCTTTAATTTGGGCCTTGGATGCCTTCTTCACCTTCAAGCCAAACGCGATGTTGTCAAATACGGTCATATGCTTAAACAAGGCATAGTTCTGAAATACAAAGCCTATTCCACGCTCTTGGGGCGGCAGATCATTGACCACCTGACCATGAAAGGAAATTTGCCCGGAGTCGGGATTCTCAAGCCCGGCCAGCATGCGCAGAATGGACGTTTTACCACCGCCGCTGGGTCCCAGCAGTCCAATCAGATGTCCCTTCTCAATCTCAAAGCTGACATTCTTTACGGCATGAAACGTACCGAAGTGCTTGTTCAGATCGCGAACTTCCACATGCATATCAATGCACATCCTTTCTTTTTTTGGCCCATTCCATCAGCAGTAGGAGACCAACGGAGAAGGCAGCCAGCACCAATGCGACACCATTGGCAGCAGCCACATTAAAATTCTCTACATCCTGATACACAAGCGTCGTTGCTGTCTGCGTCTTGTTCATGATGTTACCGGACACCACCAGTACGGCGCCGAATTCCCCCAGCGAGCGGGCGACAGTTAGCACCAGACCGTACACCACAGCCCACCGAATGGAGGGCCATGTTACTTTTCGGAACGTTGTCCAGCCATAAGCTCCCAGCGTTGCTGCCGCTTGCTCCTGATCATTCCCGATCTCCTGCAGGACGGGCATGACCTCACGGACCATCAGCGGAAACGTGACGAAGAGCGTAGCAATCACCATGCCTGGAAACGCATATACGACCTTAAACCCGATCCCTTCAAAAAAACCGCCAATGATGCTGTCCGGTCCAAGCAGCAGTACAATCATCAGGCCGCCAATGACCGGCGAAACCGCGTACGGCAAATCGACAATGCTGTTCAGAATGCCTTTGATCTTCCGGCTAAGCCAATTCGCCCGAACCAGATACAACGCCATCATGATGCCAAACAGCGCATTTAACACCGTAACGAATACAACGATAAGACCCGTCATCATAAGAGCATGCAGGGCTTCAGGTCTGAGCAGGCCCTCCGCAAACCCATCCAGCCCTTTATCAAACGCTCCGATTGCAATCCGGGATAAGGGGATGATTAGCAGAATGATAAATACGGCATACGTTAACCCGATCCACAATCGTCTCAAGCTCGTCTCCCCCTCTGCTGTACGGCATTAATCACCCAGAGGATGAGGAAGGAGAGGGTAAGGAGCAGAACGGATACCGCCGCTGCACCAGCCGGGTTGTCGCTCTCAACCTCGCCAAAAATAAAGACCGAAGCAATCAGCGTCCTTCCGGGAATATTGCCCGCAACCAGCACAACGGCACCAAATTCAGCCAGCGCTCTTGAGAAAGCGAGCATTCCCCCGCTGATGATACCCGGCAGCATCGAGGGAAGAATGACCTTGAAGAAAGCTCTCGTCCTCGAAGCGCCCATCGTATAAGCCGCCTCTTCCTCCAGCGGATCCAGCTCTTCCAGCAGCGGCTGCACCGCCCGGATCACGAACGGAAACGTGACAAACAGCATGGCTATAACGATAGCAGGCTGGTGAAACACGATTTCGAAACCAAGCTTCTCCGCCAGGCCGCCAAGTAAACTCCCCGGTCCCAGCAGCAGCAATATCATCAGTCCCCCTACCGCCGTCGGCAGCGCAAAGGGCAGATCCACCAAACTGTTCAGCAGCGTCCTTCCCGGAAAACGATACCTGACGAGCACCCAAGCAATCATCGTTCCGACAAGCACGTTGATGAACGTAGAGATTATGCCCAGTTTGATTGTAAGCAGCACGGCCTTCCAGGCAATCGGATCCAATATGCTCTCTGTAAAATGGCTCCATCCTGCAGAGAATGACTGCACGTACACCCCAAAGATCGGCAGCACGATCAAGGCAAGAAAATAAAGCAGCACGGTACTTCGAAATCCCCAAGTCCAACCTTTATGACGAATCCATGTGGTCATATCGTATCCCTCCTGCCTCCGGATGGTATTCCGGTCAACTTCTCCACCAACCATCTTTATATTTCCTATTTGTATACTTGGTTTTACTTTACACATACTTTACCAAATGCTGAATCCGATCGTCAATCCATCTTTTGCACTTTATCGGGTAAAATAATAGAAATGAAAAAATAGAGGAGGGTATTTGCATGCTGTATACCGGTGAACTAAACACGCAAGGGCGTGACGAGATGAGGGATATCACGAGGGAGATCGCTGCTCACGTGAAGCAAAGCGGGGTTCAGCAAGGCACCGTGCTGATCTATTGTCCGCATACCACCGCCGGAATTGCCATTAATGAGAACGCGGACCCCGATGTGAAACGGGACGTCCTGATGTCTTTGGATGAAGTATTTCCATGGAATCATCCCAAATATCGTCATGCGGAGGGAAATACCGCTTCCCACCTTAAATCGATCACCTGCGGTCCTTCGCAGACCGTCATTATACAGAACGGTCATCTGCTCCTTGGAAGGTGGCAGGGCATTTATTTTTGCGAATTCGATGGACCGAGGCAGCGTCAGTATCACGTGAAAATCATGGAGGGCTGATGCCAAAAAGGGATACAGGCACGGGAAAGACAGTTAAAAAGCACAAAAAGCAGACAGGCACATGCTAGGGGGCGTGGACCTGTCTGTTTTATTTCATTAGATGATTGACGTTTCAACGCTAGGTCGTTGTAATGGGTTGAAGTATCAAGTCACACGTCGTGGCAATAATCAGAAGTTAGACCCTGCTGTACAAACTCCGGCATAACACTTTGACATGGGTAAGAGCGGCTGGTTTGATCTCATCAAAGCCAATTCGGTCCTGAATATAATAGGATATAAATCCATGCAGCGACAAAAACAAGGTCAGCGGAACGGTTCGCCGCTCTTCCTCACTGTAATTCTCATCAAGCAAATACTGACGGACAAGCATAGCAAACATTTCAAAACAGCGTCCCTGCTCAGAGCGACAGTAGGACAGCAGTTCTTCGTCCCGAATCATGAACATGATCTCGTACTGGTAAGGATTATCCAGTCCGAAACGAACAAATTCCAGCATCAGCTGCTCCAGCTTCGATACCCCGTCACAGGGAGGCTTTCCCGATACTTCCAACAGCAAATCATTTAGATCATTAAAGTCCTT
This sequence comes from Paenibacillus sp. Cedars, assembly GCF_003184205.1. NCBI lineage: Bacteria > Bacillati > Bacillota > Bacilli > Caryophanales > Paenibacillaceae > Paenibacillus > Paenibacillus sp. Cedars. Next base: position 780,462 of record NZ_CP020866.1, on the reverse strand, counting down.
CATGACAATGGCGTAGAAAAGCTCCGCCTTTTCCTTAAAATGATAATACAAGGAGCCGTGGCTATAACCCAAATGCTGCCCGATGCTTCGCATCGAAATGGCTCGGTATCCTTTGGTTATAAACAAATGCCTCGCTGCTTCCAGTATCCGCTCTCTCGACAACTCGCGTTCTACTGCTCTTCTTGCCATATTATTTTATTCCCCTTCAATAAAATAAAGCCGCTCTCCCTCCGTGATCAAAGACTGCCCCTGTGTCAAATCTACCATCCAAGTCATAAAGCTCTCCGCATCACCATCGAGCGGCAAGCAGGTCAAGGTCACCGTGTCGGCAAAGTTGGTCTCTCCCATACGTACGCCCCGATTTCGAAGCTCGTTCTCCACCTTACCCAGCCAGGTATAATCCAGCTCCACTAAAATCTGCCGGTGAAGAACCCTTGTAATCGGTTCGCCTGATTCTATAGCAGCCACAGCTCCGTCGGTGTAAGCCCGGATCAGTCCGCCTGCGCCAAGCATGATACCGCCAAAATAACGTGTGACAACAATGGCTACATTCTTCCGCCCCTGATTTCGGATCACTTCGAGAATCGGCTTGCCGGCCGTTCCGCTCGGTTCCCCATCATCCGATTGCTTCTGAATCTCATCCCGCTCGCCAATCATATAAGCGGAACAATTGTGCGTAGCATTCCAATGCTTCTTCTTGATTTCTTCAATAAAAGCGACGGCTTCCTCTTCGGATTCGACCGGCATCACATGGCCGATGAATCGCGATTTCTTAATGACAATCTCCTTGGAGCCCGCCTGACGTACCGTTTTGTAACGATCCAGCATGAAACAACAACCACCCCTATATTGCCAAGAAAGCAGTCCACGGCAATAATCTGCCAGCGGACTGCTTCCTTCAGCGTCTTACGTCTAATCCAATAAAAGTGTCAGGTTTATTCGGAAAGTCTAGCTTCCAGTTCGGCCTTCTCTTTCTCATACCCTGGTTTGCCGAGCAGCGCGAACATATTTTTCTTGTACGCCTCTACGCCCGGTTGGTCAAACGGGTTGACACCCAACAGATAGCCGCTGATACCGCAGGCCTTTTCGAAAAAGTATACCAGATATCCGAACGAATAGGGAGTGAAATCTGGAATTGTCACAATCAAATTCGGAACTTGTCCGTCGGTATGGGCCAGCATCGTGCCTTGGAAGGCCTTTTTGTTGACAAAATCCAATGTTTTCCCGGTCAGGAAGTTCAATCCGTCCAGATCGTCCGGATCCGATTCAATCGTAATATGCTCGGATACATTCTCAACCTGAATGACCGTTTCGAAGATGTTGCGGCTGCCTTCCTGGATAAATTGACCCATGGAGTGCAGATCAGTAGAGAAGTCTACGGAAGCAGGATAGATGCCTTTGTAATCCTTGCCTTCGCTCTCGCCGTACAGCTGCTTCCACCATTCCGATACAAAATGCAGAGAAGGCTCGTAGTTTACAAGGATCTCGATGCCCTTGCCTTTACGGTAAAGAGCGTTGCGAACCGCCGCGTATTGGTATGCTTCGTTCTCGGCTACGTTCGGGCTGCTGTATTCCTTGGATGCGTCAGCGGCGCCTTGCATCATCTCTTCAATGTTGATTCCAGCCGTTGCAATCGGAAGAAGACCGACTGCCGTCAGCACGGAATAACGTCCACCGACATCGTCAGGAATGATAAAGGACTCGTAGCCTTCTTCGGTTGCCAGCTTCTTGAGTGCGCCCTTCTCCTGATCGGTCGTAGCGTAAATGCGTTTGCGAGCTTCTTCCTTGCCGTATTTCTTCTCCAGCTCCGCACGGAAAATACGGAATGCGATAGCCGGCTCCGTGGTTGTACCGGATTTGGAAATGACATTCACCGAGAAATCCTTGCCTTCTACCAATTGAAGCAGATGCGTTACATAGGTGGAGCTGATGTTGTTTCCTGCAAAATAAATTTCCGGCGTCTTGCGCTGGTCCTTCGACAGCTCGTTATAGAACGAATGCGACAGCATTTCGATCGCGGCACGCGCTCCCAGGTAGGAACCTCCGATACCGATAACAATCAGAACGTCAGAGTCACTCTGAATTTTGGCAGCCGCTTTCTGGATGCGTGAGAATTCTTCTTTATCGTACTGCGTTGGCAGGTCGATCCAGCCCAGATAATCAGAACCGGCACCTGTACCGTTATGTAGCTGTTCATGGGCTGTACGGATCGGCTCTGCAAAATAGTCAACTTCGTGCTGATTGACAAAAGTCAGTGCTTTACTGTAATCAAACTTGATTTTTTTAGACATGCCTTAAACCTCCTGTGAATTTAGAAATAGGATACTTTAATTTAATAAAGACCGCAAGTTGCACGGGCTAACCGTCATGTATTCTTCATGCTGGACACCCTTCAACCTCCAATCCCCCACAAACGCTGGCTTCGTTTCCAGAACCCATGCTAAGATAGAGTGGATCAGGAATCCATAATCGAAGGTGATATAGCTATGAAAAAAATCGGATTTATCGGACTGGGCACCATGGGCGCTCCTATGGCCTCCAATCTGCTTAAGCAGGATTACGACGTGACCGTGTATAACCGCACCCATGAAAAATGCCGTCCGCTGGCCGAACAGGGAGCTTCCATCGCGGACACGCCTCGCGAGGCTGCCGAAGGACAGGATCTTGTCATTACGATGGTGAGCAACGACCATTCCATCCGGGAAGTGTTCTATGGAGAGAACGGTCTGCTCGGCTCCCTGACCGGCGGGATGACCGTCATCGACTGCAGCACGATCTCCGAGAGCCTTGTCAAGGAAATCGCATCTGCCGTAACTGGGCTTGGCGCATCCTTCCTGGATGCCCCGGTAACCGGCAGCAAGCCTGCGGCCATTGATGGAACCCTGGTCTTCATGGTCGGCGGCGAAGCAGCTGTGATCGAGGCCCATGCCGACGTGTTTGACACCCTGGGCAAAAAGGTCATTCACATGGGACCAAACGGAAGCGGTGCCGTCGCCAAGCTTGCGCACAATACCATTGTGGGCATTAACAACCTGGCGCTGGCCGAAGGTTTTGCCATCGCTGCAAAATCAGGCATTCCCGCCGACAACTTTCTGGAACTCGTACAGCTCGGATCTGCTGGCAGCAAAGCGGCCGAGCTGAAGGGACGCAAAATTATCGACGGCGATTTCAGCAACCAGTTCTCGCTTGCACTCATGCTCAAAGACCTGAAGCTGGCCTCCTCACTAACCGATGGCATCGGCATGCCTTCCCCTATGCTGAATCTGGCCAAGAGCCTGTTTCAAGCCGGTGCCAGCGAAGGCTATGGCGAAGAGGATCTATCCGCTGTCGTGAAATGCTATGAAGCCTGGATCGGCCAAAAAATCGGCGGACAGCCGCAATAACCAGACAGATTATGCCTTGTCATTACTGGCTCCTTCATGCTGGTTCCGGGTCATCCGGACCAGGAGGAAGGGGCCTTTTTTTGAGCTTTTCCACCATTTCCCTCTCCGAAAGAAACTTTTCTGTTATTTCCTCCGTTTACAATGCAAAGGGAGGAATTGCAACATGAAATGGACCATAACATTAAAAGCGATGACAGCCGCTGCCATACTAACCACTGTTCTGTCTCCTGCATTAGCCAGTTCACCAGCTTCTGCAGCAGCCAAACCGGCCGCTGCCATCAACAACGTAACCGCCAGCGGTGAAGTGCTGATCAGGCAGGGCTCCACCTATGTTACCCTCACCGATCTTAAACCTCTGGGTAACTACATCTTGAGATACGACAACAGCAAAAAGCAGGTGACCATCCAAGGCGATAACCGAAAGGTGATCCTAACAGCAGGAAATACCAGCATGGAAGTGGATGGAGTTAAAAAGGCGCTGCCTTCAGCCCCACTGCTGCATAACGGCAAGACCATGATTCCCTTAAGGGCTGTTGCCCAAGCATTTGATGCCAACGTCTACTGGAATGACGCTTTAAAAACAGCTTATATCAATAAGGCAGATCCGGGTATCATCGCCGACTTAAAAAGCACCGATCTGGCCACCGCCCGGAATGCTGCAGCCAAGCTTCCCTATTCATCCGAACTGAAGAAGCCTGAACTGGAGATGCTCCCCGTGGAAATGCAGGGCGTGAATTATTATTTTCCTAAAGGCAAATCCAATTCATTCTTCCTGGTAGACAACGATATCGCCAGCTATTTCGATATCCATGGCGGCGTCAAATACTTAAAATGGCAAGGCAAGCTGGACTATGGCGCTAAAGCATCGGCAAACCAAAACCTGTTCTTCCTGCCTGCACTGAAAGCTGAGATCGGTAATCAGCCGAACACCCAAAATTGGACGATCGCCAAATTTGTATTCCGCTACCCTTCCGGCGTTACCAGCTATCGCCTGCTGGATCGCGGCCAGGAATGGGGCGAAGGATACGTAGAGCTTGACAACCGGGCTCCCGGATATAAAGGCGAGATCGTGACAATCCCGGAGGAATAAGTCCATTATATCAACCGCCGATAAAGGCCTGCGTTGACATCCGGCATTGACAGTAAAGGCTCAGAGCCATCGGCTTGAGCCTTTTTGGCATATTCGCGAATATGAATGCTCCGTCGCCGCTTGTCCTGCTACATGGTCGGATAAGAGCAGCAATAATCGGTGACGGTGCGGATTTCCAGCTTAAAGCTTGAATTGCCCGGAACGTTAAAGGTCGCAGACCCTTGAATCTCTAACCACTCCTGCTCTCCAGGCAGCAGGACACGCAAATCGCCGGACAGGATTTCCATAATTTCAGGACCATCTGTGCCGAATTCATAGCTCCCCGGAAGCATGATCCCCAGTGTTACCTTCTCGCCATTCTCCAGCAGCACCGTACGGCTGGTTACCTTCCCCTCATAGTAAACATTGGCTGCTTTCGTGACGGTAGCATTCTTAAATTGTGACATCGACAAACTCTCCTCCTCCAAAATAGGCATGTCTTGATATATGGACGGCACCCGTATGATACGGGTGCCGGAAAATCAATATGGAGTTACATCACGGGTGTTTTGGATGTTTTACAGCAAAGCTTTTACGCGGCTGACTACGTTCTCAACGGTAAAGCCGTATTCGGCAATGACGCGGTCGCCAGGAGCGGAAGCGCCAAACGTGTTGATGCCGAGAATATCGCCTTTATCGCCAACATAACGCTCCCAGCCGAACGGATGAGCCATTTCAATGGCAAGACGGGCTTTTACGTCAGGAAGCAGCACGGAATCTTTGTATGCCTGATCCTGGCTGTCGAACAGATCCCAGCTTGGCATGCTGATGACACGAACGGCGATGCCTTCTTCAGCCAATGCCGCTTGCGCTTTAACAGCAAGCTGAACCTCGGAACCCGTTGCAATGATTTGAGCCTGTACGTTGCCATCTTTTGCGTCAGCAACAACATAAGCCCCGCGTTTGATGCCTTCACGTGCATTGTCTACTGCGCCTGCAAGGATCGGCAGGTTCTGACGAGTCAGCACCAGCGCAACCGGACGGTCTGTGTTCTCAACCGCATAAGCCCATGCCGCAGAAGTTTCATTGGCATCCGCAGGACGAATCACGGTCAGACCCGGGATAATGCGCAGGGAAGCCAATTGTTCGATCGGTTCATGCGTAGGACCGTCTTCACCAACAGCGATACTGTCATGAGTCAGTACATACGTAACCGGCAGTTTCATAATTGCAGCCAGACGAACAGCCGGACGCAGGTAATCGGTAAATACGAAGAACGTACCTCCGAAAATTTTCAGTCCGCCATGAAGCGCAATCCCGTTCATAGCGCCAGCCATTGCAAATTCACGAACGCCATAGTATACATTACGGCCTTCATAGCTGTTTGCTGTGAAAGATGCCAGATCATTCAGGTGAGTCATGGTGGAGCTTTCCAGGTCAGCCGATCCGCCAAGCAGCTGCGGTACACCTGCCGTCAAACCGTTCAGCGCTTTACCGGAAGCTACACGTGTGGAAACCGCTTTGTCGTCTGCGCTGTATTTCGGAAGGTTTTTGTCCCATCCTGAAGCCAGTTCACCGGATTCACCGCGCTCGAATTGCGCTGCCAGTTCCGGGTAAGCCTCTTTGTATTTCGCGAATTGATCAACCCAAGCTTGATATGCAGCAATGCCGCGTTCTTTCACTTTGCCAAAGTGCTCGCGCACTTCATCAGGTACGTAGAAATCCTCTTCATAAACCCATTCATAAAATTCCTTGGTCAGCTTCGCCTCATCTGCTCCAAGCGGGGAACCGTGCGTACCGCCGTGACCGCCTTTGCCTTGTTTGTTCGGGCTGCCGTAACCGATCACCGTTTTCACTTCGATCAACGTTGGGCGGTTTGTATCAGCTTGTGCTTCCTCAATCGCTTTTTGGATCGCAGGGAGATCATTGCCGTCTTCAACGCGCAGTACTTGCCAGCCATAAGCATCAAAACGCTTCGCTACGTTCTCGGAGAATGCCAAGTTCAGCTCGCCATCAAGGGAGATATCGTTGGAATCGTACAGCATGATCAATTTGCCAAGCTTCAAATGACCTGCCAGAGAAGCTGCCTCGGAAGCAACGCCCTCCATCATGTCGCCGTCGCCGCAAATCGCATAGGTATAATGATCAACTACGTTGAAATCGTCTTTATTGTAAGTCGCACCCAAGTGGGCCTCAGCCATTGCCATACCTACAGCCATCGCCACGCCTTGTCCCAAAGGACCCGTCGTTGCATCGACACCGGCCGTGTGGCCAAATTCCGGATGTCCCGGAGTTTTGCTTCCCCATTGACGGAACTGCTTCAGATCTTCAATGGACAAGTCATAACCGCTCAGGTGGAGCAGACTATAGAGCAGCATGGAGCCATGGCCTGCAGACAAGACAAAACGGTCGCGGTTAATCCACGCCGGCTGGTCCGGGTTATGGTTCATCGTCTTCGCGAACAGCTGGTATCCCATAGGCGCAGAGCCCATCGGCATGCCCGGATGACCGGAATTGGCTTTCTCGATCGCGTCGATCGCCAGTGTCCGGATGGTTGCGATAGACAGGTTGTCGATCGTTTGGTTATGTTCAGTTGTCATGATTCGTCCTCCTCAAATCTTTTCCATAGTAAGCTTCAAAAATGAGGCTTCTTCCGTTCCTCCAGCCCCAATTATCAAGGAAACAGAGCAGTTAGGAATGTTGAGAATATCATTTTGACTCTTATTGTATCACCAGACGTGCTTCATTTCCATAACGTAATTGTCATTGTTGTGTAAAAGTCACCCTGTGGCAATTACATCCCCCCAGCATTATTTCCCTTAATAGTCCGGTTATAACCGAATTCAACCAATGTTAAACGAGATAAATCAAGCTGATCCCATGGAAAAAGTTACGTCATGGATATATAAAAAAGCTTCGGTCCAGCGTAATCGACATGCTGGACCGAAGCTTGGTTGTGTCGGCACTTTATCGAGTGCCGCGTTTTTTGGCTTTCAGGAGGCGATCCATTGAGGAGCCTCCTTCCGGTGCCGGCCCGGTATCCTCGGGCCGGTCTTTGCCCTCCCCCTGCGCCTTCGGCGGCGGGGGAGGCGGTGTAGGCGCGCTTCCCTTGCGCGCGCCATCGCGCGCCTCCGGCGGGGCCTTGCGGCCCCCTGCCGGAGCTGCGCCAGGTGCCGGGGCAGGGCTCCCGCCCCGGGCACTGCTGCCCGCGCCGCTGCGCTCGCGCGCGGGCGGGGCCTGCGGCGGCTCAGCGGAGCTGCCGCCGTAGAAGCTGGCGGCGCGGGCTTTGCGCGCCGCCAGCCGCTCGAGGCCGGCGTCACGCGCGGCCTCGGCAGGAGCCGGCCGCCTGCGCAGCAGGGCGGCCAGCCGTACGCCGATGGCGCCCCATGGCAGAGCCAGACGCCGCACGGCGATGTCGGCGACCCACAGCAGCAGGGCCGCCACCAGCAGCGGATAACTCCAATCATGGAGGTTCATCCGCGAGGTCGCCTGCCGGTCGAACACTTCGGCCGGATCGTCCCAGGATAACACGCGGCCGCCGGTAACCTCGGCCAGGCGCTTCATGGCTTCCTCGCCGCTGCCGGAAGACAACCGGTATTCCGGAGAATACGGCACAACAAAACCTGTGCCGGGGGCAGCCTGCAGCGCCTCTTCCCCGCTGGCATCCTCAAGGGACATGAGATACGCTCCCGGTTTGGACACATGGACAAGTCCGGTATAACGTCCGGGCGCCTCCTGAATGAGCTCCACCGTCTGCTCATCGGCCTCGTCATCCCCAATTACCGCATTCAGCTTCTCCGGCGGGTTCTCACCCTCGGCGATCACCTGCAGCTTCACCTGGTTTCCTGCAGTCTCGGTCGTGACTTCATAAGGCGAAGACGTAAACTGCGGAAACGTCCACTTCACGATTTCGGTCAGCGTGCTGGCGAAGCCGGGCCACGATACCCACTCCTTCGACCACTTCCCGCTTAAATCACTCGTCCATGCCACCGTGCGGCCGGATCCGTACTGCCAGCGCGCCAGGATCGGGTCCGGTTCCGGACTGGACAGAACCGTCTGGGCCGAGGACTTCGGTGTTGTTGCTACATAACCATACAGTCCCGGTACGCCCTGCTGAAATAGACTTCCCCAATCGCCCGCGTTCTGAACGGCAGGAACAAATGGTTTATCCACGATATAGGATTTGGCCAGCATCACCGCCTCCCGGCTAAATACCGCCGGAAGCGTAGTTTCATCCTCAACGAAGTAATAACGGCCTTTGGCTGCCTCCGCCAAGGATTGAAGCAGATGGGTATCGGCATCCGTACCTACCGCAACGGAGGACATCGTGATTTTGTTCTCCACCATCGTGTCAGTCAGATCCTGATAACCGGAATTCATGGCGGACTGTCCATCGGTCATCAGAATGATATGTCTGCGCTGTGATTTGATCTTCAGCATTTCTTCCAGTGCCGAGGAAACGGCCGGATAAATATTGGTCCCGCCAGCACTCGGAATCGACTGGATGCTGCTGAGCACCTCTTCCTTATTGCCCAGTTTCTGCGGCGGTACCACCCACCAAGGCTGATCGTCAAAAGCAACAACGCCGACCGTATCCTTGGATCTCAGCAATTCAACCGTACGCATGGCCGATTCTTTGGCCAACTCGATCTTGGTACCGTCCATGCTGCCCGAACGGTCAATGACAAGAATAAGGCCAAGCGAGGGAATTTCCCGTTTGCCTTCCAGCTCCATGGAGACCGGCAGCGCTTTTTCAATCGGGGTTTTAAAATATCCGCCCATCCCAAAGCTGTCCTCGCCGCCCGCCATCATGAACCCGATGCCAAAGCTCCGGACCGCCTGCTCAATCAATTCCATCTGCTTGCCGCCTACATCGCTGCCGGAGACATTATTAAAAATAATGCTGTCATACACGGCGTACTTTGCCGCTTCCAGCGGAAGCAGCTCCGGCGGAATCACTTCGGTGCCAATCATTCCCGATTCCAGTGCAGCCGTTATATTCCCTGACGTTCCCGGCGTCCCTTCAACGATCAGCACTTTCGGGGGACCTTCTACCCGGGTAAAATCGAAAGCCGCATTATTGGCGGCTGCTTCGTCTTCGTCCATGAAGATTTCAGCACGATATCGGTGCAGACCCGGGCTCTTGGCCAAACCCTTCACGGCATACCGGTTCTCACCAGGCGTTACATCCACACGCTCCCGGCCGATCTCGCGATTATCCTCATATATGCGCAGTTCGCCGGATGTCTTGAAGGTGCTGCGAATCATAACCTCCACATAGAACGACTCTGCCTGATACAGCTTATCCGGAACCTTCAGCTCCTCGACAGCCACATCCTGGATAACCTGCTTCGGGGTCGGAAGCACATCAACCGCGATTCCCCGATCTTTCAGCAGCCTGCCCGCTGCGGCCATACTGCCTACGTTCTCTTCCCCGTCCGAGATCAGCACGATTCGTGAATCGCTGCTGCCCTCGAACAGGCTCCCCGCGAGCTGAAGCCCTGACTCCAGTCCGGTAAATCGCTGCTCCAGCAGCGCATTTAAAGAGGCGCCCGCGTTATCCGCAGAGGATAATCGCCGTTCCACAGCTCCCTCAAGGCCTGTAGATACAACAGCGCTGCCATCCTTCTCTCCTTTTGCTGCAAGGGATTCGTTAATCCAGCCCGTAATCCGTGCAGAGTCCCCCATACTGTCCGAACGGTCAGCCAAATACACAACCTGTTTATCGTGTAGTACGGTAAAGCCATGAAGACCCGATATCATCAGAATTAATAATAGAATGACGCAGGTTCGAAAAAATAAGGCCAGCTTCTTGCGAAAACCACTTAGTCGAAAATCCGATTTATATGCGTAATAGAGAAACGCTCCCGCCGGAATCAGCAGCAGCAAAAACCACGGTTGGCTAAATTGAACGCCCACGCTGGTACACCCCCCATTCCGCTGCGATAACAGCCAGTGCCAAGGCCGCGAGCCATGGCATTAACGAACTGGCGCGGTTTCCCGCTCCGCTGCGCTCCGATGCCTGATCACGATCACCAGCCTTGCTCTCATCCGAAGTCGGTGCCGATTGACTCACCGTCGGCCCCTGATCGTTACTCCAATCCGCTTCGTACGGATCGGCCGTCACGGCCAGCCAAAACTTCAGCTTCTCGCCCGCTTCATTCTGCTGTTCAAAAGCGTACAGACCCGGATATTCCGGCACAATCTGCACCGGGGATATCCCCTGCTCATTGCGCAGGGCATCTTCAGCAGGGAAGCTATCAGCAAGTGCGAGGCCGCTCTTGGGAATCCATGCCGCCTTTACCGTATCTGCCGCAATCGGAATATCCGCTTGCGCACCGGCCATATACCGGCCAAGACCGCTTCCCTTGCCCGAGGTCATCCACTCAAGCGCATTGCTGACCATAACCGGGAATTCCGGCGATAACGGAAGGTCGCTGTCCTGAAGCAGGAAATTAAACGACAACCGCGGTCTGCCGCTTTCGGTTCCGGCATATACAATAGGCTGATCACCCAGCTTAATTACGGGTTCGCCCCACGCAGGTGCTTGATCCACCAATGTACCGAAATAGACACCCGACAAAGTGACATAAGCGGTCACCGGATGCTTGGCAAGGACGGGGCGCCCTCCCTGACTGCCTACCTTGGTTCCTTCTCCGCCAATCGTCCACAACGGGGTTTTGGCCGTCAGATCAGCCCATTTTCCTTGCCTGAAGCCATCCGGTATACTTCCGTCGATAACGAGCAGATCAAATTCACCCTCAGGTACGGGCGGCACATCCGAATTGACGCTATCTTTGTCTACATCCTTGTCCTTGCTCGTATTCTCATCCTTCTTGCCATCCGATCCGTCCATAGCAACCCGGGTCACTTCGGCTCCGCTCAACTGCAGCGCCTTCTCGAGGAACAGATTGCCTGAAGTCAGCAGCAGCACGCGGGAAGACCCGTGGCCCAGGCCAAAAGCAAAGGATGCGTTGTCTGCCGCATATCCGTCCTCCTGGGATAACTCGAGCCGGTACACTTCCGCAAACGGCAGATTTGCAAAGGACTCCGTTAATTTCTTTCCTGGCTCCAGCTCCAGCACTTTGCTGGTCAATAACTGCTCATCCCCGTATAGGTTCACTTCAGCCGAGACAGATTTCTTGGCATTCGTGCTGATGACAGCGACCGCCGCATAGGATGAATCTGCATCACTCTTCGGTGAGATGCCGAATTGGTCAATGGATACGTTATGCGGGAGCTCCCCCTGCACCTTCTCCACCGATACCGGAACCTGAAAAGCAATGGGAGCCGTATCCGGCTTCCAGTAGCTATCCGTAAAGATAACAACCTCTGCATCCGTCTCCTCCCGTGTCAGGGCTGAAGCGAGCGACAAGGTTTCCCGATAGGCGGCCGGTCCATAATAGGTACGCAAGCCGTCAACGGCCTTGTCGATTGCAGCCCGGTCACTTTCATGGGCGGCCAGCGTCACGGGACTCGCTCCCACGGATAAAAGTGTAATCTCGCTCCGTCTCCCTTGCCCCTTCACATATTCCTTAATCCGCTCCTGCATCAATGCCAGCCTTGTTGCTTCGCCTTCAGCTGAAGAAATCTGCGCGCTCATGCTGCCCGAGGTATCGGCAACAATGACGACATGGGCGCTGCCTCCTCCGGACACCTGCATAAAGGGCTGCATCAGTGCGAAGACCATCAATGCCGCTGCAAGCAGCTGGAGCCACAGCAGGAGCCGGTTTTGCAGCTTCTGCCATGGCCTGTTGGCCTCCAGGTTCCGCAGTACCCGATCCCACAGCAAGTGGCTGGGAACGGTTGTGTCTACATATTTTCGCTTGAACATATACATGAGCACGATGGCCGGCAGTGTTAAACCGAACCATAAACTCAGCCATGATTGAACCCCCAAAGTGTCCCCTCCTTACTCCCGTGGACCCTGACTTGCAACTTGCCGCTCTCACATTCGAATATGTGCCTGACCTTCTTATCTCTTCCTGCACCATCTGTTGGCTAATAGGAGCCTTTCTTAGAGACCCGTATTCATAAGTACTATTGTTCAGTGGTCAACATTAGACGAGCTTCCCAGACTTTCCAGGCTCCCTGAGCCACATGTCCCTCCTGAATATGGATATTGAACCACGCAATAACTTGCTGGCCCTATCCCCTATCCAGTGACCAAGCCTGCCCCCGCAAGCACCCCGAACATCGCTTCCGTAAGCGGCATATCCGCGGGAATCAGCACGTATGACATTCCCCTCTCCGCGCACACACTGGACAGCATCATTCGATATCGCTCCAGCTCTTCCTTGTAGGCATCAAGCACTTTACCCGTAAGCGCCACTTCTTTTCCACTCATCGTTTCGCTGTCGACCAATCGCAAGTCACCAGCCAGCTTGGGCTCCAGCTCTTCCCTCGACAAGACGTGCACCAGCACCACTTCCTGCCCGGTACCGGACAACAGGGACAGTGCCCTGAACAGCTCCTCTTCGCCGCCCTCCAGCCAGAAGTCCGAGAAGACCCAGGTCATTCCAGGCTGTCTGGGCAGCGCACCCGGCACCGCAAGTGCCGCGCTCAAGCTGCCCTCGCCTCCTGTTTCTGCCCCTTGCAGGAATGAAAACAGTCGATGAGCCGAGCCTTTTCCTCTCATGATCGGAAGACGGTTGTTGATCGTACGGCTGTAACAAGCAATCTGCAGCCTGTCGTAAGAGGACAACGCCATGTAACCGATGCTTGCAGCCAACTGACGCGCAAGCGTCCATTTCGGGCTTCCCTTCATCCCCGACGGGACTGTCGTCGCTGGTGAATCTGCTGCCGATGACATAACGGTTCCCATCGATGCGGAGCAATCCACAAATATGCTGACTGTCAGCTCCTGCTCGTCTATGAATTGACGCACGAACGCTTTTCCTGTACGAGAATATACGCCCCAGTCGAATCTGCGGACATCATCTCCCGGTGAGTATACACGGTAATCGGCAAACTCGAGCGATGAGCCGAGCCGGCGGGATCGTCTCTTTCCCTGCAGCGTTCCGGCAACCCGTCTCTTGGCGTCCAGGCTCAGACGCTCCAGACGCGGGAGCCATTCCGGAGGCAGCAGGTGCCCGTCCCCGGTCACGCGGATGCCTCCAGCGCCTGCAGAACCTCCTGAATCACACGGTCGGTCGTAACGCCCAGCGCCTGACCCTCGAAATTCAGAAACAAGCGGTGACGCAGCGCCGCTAAGGCCACGGCGCGGATATCACCCGTCGAAACATGCATCCGCCCGCTGCATAAAGCACGGACTTTGCTGACCGAAATGATGGACTGGATCCCCCTTGGTCCGGAACCAAACTGGACATATTTACGGACTGCCTCCGGCGCTGAAGCTTCTTCCGGATGTGTCATCATCAGCAGACGAACCGCATAATCCAGAATCTCCTCGGCAACAAGGACCTCCTTGGCCCCGCGCTGGATTTCCAGCAGCTCTTCCCCGGTCATTTGCCTTTCCACCTGGAACTCGTGCGAGGACGTCGTTCGTTTCACGATTTCCTTCAATTCATCCGCGCTGGGATACGACACCTCAATCTTCAGCAGAAAGCGGTCAAGCTGCGCTTCCGGCAGCGGATAGGTCCCCTCGTTTTCCAGCGGATTCTGTGTAGCCAGTACAAAGAAAGGCCTTGGCAGCTGATGGGTAACCCCTCCGACCGTAACGGTTTTCTCCTGCATGGCTTCCAGCAGCGCACTCTGGGTTTTGGGCGTGGCCCGATTGATCTCGTCGGCAAGCACGATACTGCTGAACAGCGGCCCCCTCTGAAACGTCATCCCTGTGTCGCCATGCTGTCCGAACGACAAGATATTGGTGCCTGTTATATCGCTTGGCATCAAATCCGGTGTGAACTGAATACGGGAAAATGACAATTCCAACGCTTCCGACACCGTGCGGACCAGCATCGTTTTGCCGAGTCCCGGAATCCCCTCCAGGAGGGCGTGGCCTCCTGCAAAGATACACCAGAGCATCTGCTCCACAACTTCCTGCTGTCCGACAATAACCTTGCCGATATGTTCCCGCAGGCCTGATATTTTCTCCATCCATTCCTGTGGTCTCACTGCAATATCCGACATGGACGAAACCTCCATCTTCTTGGTAAAGTTCAAGTTCTCATTATTGCTGTCCGTTATGGGCTACCTTGTGCCTTACGGGTTCGGATTGATTTGTATGAAATATTCCTCGACCAGCCCCTGCATCTGGTCAGGCAGCTGATTGCGGTCTAAGGTCTTGCGAGCCTCGGTCTCATAGTCACGGTACACTTCCTCATACGGTCTCGACATCCCCGGAACGGTCGGCGAAACGCCGCCCTTCTGAATGTCGCCTCCGCCGCCCTTGATCGCACCGGAGTCACTCTGTACATTACCGCTGCCCTTGTAATCCCTAGGGATCGTCACAAGCTCGCGGCCGCCAGTGCCAAGCCCCGCTCCGCTGCCAGTTCCTGCTCCTCCGCTGCCACCTGAACCAGAACCAGAACCAGATCCAGATCCAGATCCAGATCCAGATCCAGATCCGCTTCCTTGCCCGCTACCAGCGCCTTGACCCGAACCGGCTCCCCCTGATCCCTCCGAGGCTTCGCCTTGCTCTCCCGAACCTTCCCCAAGACCTGCCTGTGCCAATGCCTCCGCGCTGCCTCCATTACTCCAGGCGTCGGATACTGACATCCCTGCAGCCGCCATCTGATCGGCTAAACTCAATCCTTGTGAAGCAAGTGAAGACGCAAGAGAGGCGGCCGACTGCGACTGACTGTCCGATGCGGCTTTCGCTTGCGCCGCTTTCGCCAACTCCTCAGCCAATTGCTGCAGCGCTTCTTCCAGCTCCTTCGGTAGCTTGCCGTCCTTCAGAGCATCCGCTGCCTTCTTGAGCTCTTTCTCAAGGTCACCGTTTTCCATCTGCTTGGAAGCTTCCTCCGCCAGTTTTTTTAATGCGTCGGACAGCTCGTTCTTCTCTTCCTGGGACATCTTCTTCACCTGCTCGGTGAGTTTTTTCATTTCCTGCTTCAGCTCTTCGGCCATACCCTCAGCAAGCCGTTTACCTACTTGAGACAATGCCTTCTCCTGCTGCATTTTCTTCGCCAGTTCAGACAACGCCTTCACTTTTTCCTCCTGCTGCTTCGCCAGCTTCTCCAGCTCCTTCATCGCTTCCTCCAGCTTATCCAGCGCTTGCTCGGGCTGCTTCTCATGGTCCAGCGCTTTCTTCAAGGCATCCAGCTTCTCCTGCAGCTTCTTCCTGTCAGCAGGGTCAAGCGTTTCCTTCTGGAGCTGCTCTGCAAGCTTTTCGGTTTTTGCTACCTGCTCTTTCATCCAGCTCTGCTGCTCTTTGGCTGCCTCCACTTTCTTGTCCATCGGATTCGGAACAAACACAAGGACGATCACAGCAGCAAGCGACGCGCTACATATCCAAAGCTGTCTTTTTCGACTTGGGGAAGGCAGACGCTCCGGCAACTGCTCCGCAAACCGCGCGCCGTAACGCTCCGCCTGCTCACGCTGCCACTTTGCGGCCTGCGACTCCTCTTCCTTAAATGACAGGGCTGTCACCATCATGTCGCTTCGCTCCGCTCCGTCTGGAACCTGATCCATGACCGATGCGGCCTCCTCGATCGGAACCCGGTGCAGCCACCCCCACAGCAGGCCACCAAGACCCGCCGCAATCGGAATGACAACGGATGCGAAGGGAAGCCAGGCTATAGGCACGAATCTCCCAATCACGAGCAGCAGCAGCAGAGCGGCGAAACCCGCAATGAGCCCGTATAATGCATATGCGACTACACGAAAGCGCTGAAGCCGCCGTCTCGCTGCTTCAACAAAACGCATGATGTTGTCCATGGTAATTCCTCCTTACTCTGTACAATCCTTGGTACTTAAGCTCCGCTTACGGTCGGCTCTTGTTCAGGCGGAAGTGCGTCTTTGGCTTTATCCTTTCGCTTGCGTCTTGCGATGGGGCGTATATTCCGTATCGCAATCCACAGGGCAAACACGATCACGACCGAATACACAAGCAGAAACTCCAGCCATAATTCAACAGGAGCCTTACTATTCAGGCTTCCGCCGTACAGCAGGAACACGTCTTTTGAGAACGATGGATTAAACAAACTCATCATCGCTCCCCCCGGATTCAATCCAAGCAGATATCCTACCCAGGAATACGATCCTGGAACTGGCGACTGTCCGTTAACATACATATTCCGCTGTTCAATTCCCATAAAGAACAGATACAACAGGCCCGTCACGAGAAATATAATAAGTCCTGTGCCATAGGTGACAATAATCGCTACGATGGTTCTCTTGAATAAGGTGGAGAACATCACGCCAAGCGAACCGAGCAGCAGCATCACGAATAAGTAGAATACAAATACCGAAATGAGCTGTTTCGGTGAAATTCCCCCATACAGGAACACGATGCTATATACCGGCAGTGTTGCAAGCACAATCAGTGTCATGAAACTAAGTGCCGACACCAGCTTGCTCAGGACAATCGTCGCCGAGCTTTGCTGCGTCGTTAGCAGCATGCTCAGCGTTTGCTTTTCACGTTCGCTGCTGATAACTCCGGCGGTTAGTGCCGGCGCCATGAACGCAATGAGGACAAGCTGGGCAAAACTCAGCACATAGAACATCATCTGGCTCGTTTGCGGATCGAACCGCTGCGGTCCCCGCTGGCCCAAGTATAAAAAGAGATAAATGAAACCCATTGCAATAGCCCCAAGCGCCAAAACGTACAACAACACCGACAGCATGGAACGCGTGGAACGCATCCGCAGCCGAAATTCCTTATCAATGACCGGGTTAATTAATTTTCTGCTCCAATTCATTCGCGGGGTCCTCCTTTGGTAATTTCGAGGAATACATCCTCCAGGTTGCTCTGCGCTTCCTGAAACGAGACAATCGGAATTTCCCAGGAGACCACCTGCCGAAGCAGTGCGCTTTGCTGTGCATCATCCCCGCTATAATGAACATGAACCCCGGTGTTGTCTGTTAATACAGACGTGACAAACGGCTCATCCCTCAGCTTCTCGGCAAGCTCCTCTTCACGCTCAAGGGTGCGGATATGGATGACTTTTTTCACGCGAAGCCGGCTCTGAATATCGGCAACCTTGCCTTGGGCCACCATCTCCCCGTGCTCGATAACACCGATCTCGTCTACCATCTCGGCAAGCTCGGGCAAAATATGTGATGAAATGATAATGGTCTTGCCCATGAGTTTCAGTTCCTTCAATATTTCACGCATCTCGATCCGAGCCCGCGGATCAAGCCCCGAAGCCGGTTCATCCAGAATCAATACATCGGGATCATGCACCAGACACCGGGCAAGGCATAACCGCTGCTTCATGCCGCGCGAGAGACTGTCTACGTACGTATCCGTCTTGTCGCTTAAATTCACAAGCTCCAGCAGCTGCGGAATCAGCTGCTCCCGCTCAACACGCGGGATGCCGTAACTTGCCCCGTAAAAATGAAGGTATTCGGTTGACTTCAACTGGTCATATACGCCAAAGAAATCCGGCATATAACCGATCCGCTTGCGAACCTCTTTCGGGTGCTGCGTAACGTCGTATCCACCGACTTTGGCAACGCCCGAGGTTGGCAGCATCAGAGTGGCTAATATCGACATCGTTGTTGATTTTCCTGCTCCGTTAGGACCGACGAACCCGAACACAGTCCCCTTCTCGATATGGAGGCTGATGTCTTTTAAAGCATGGAATGTCCCGTATTTTTTGCTCAGGTTTGTAATTTCGATCATTGAATGGCTTCCCCCTTCACAGACAGCTCCGGCATCATAAAGTTGGTCTGATCCTTAGCGGTTAGCATGAACCTGATCCGGTTAGCCACGATGTAGTCCTCCGGATTTCCCGTAATGGTATGCACATTGTTCGTATCGCTTACGGGCTCCCATTCATTCTTCTTCGCGTTCCAGATCTCCATCGTTACGTTGTTGTTTAATTTGGTGCCTTTGATGGACAGCTCCGAATATTGGATGTTGCCTTCCGATATTAACGGAAATTCAGCGATTACCGTGCCTTGTCCCATCTCAACGCCATGAGGGAACGTCCCGAACATCGGCGTGTTCACCTGGGATACTTCAGGAGACAGGAAACCGTAAGGAATGTTAATCTCTCCGCTCAGGCCCCATTCCATAGTCACGGGCTGAATCCAGAAATTAAGCTGATCACTGTCCACCTCTGCCCCTTTCAGCGTATAATTCGTCAGATGGTCCTTGCTCCATCCCAGAATGTAAGCATCCTTGTTGACCATTCCCATCGAATACCCGTAGTTGGATAAAATATCGCGCTCCCGCTGTTTCGGATCATTCGGAGAATAAGGGAACAGCATGCCGGATAAATCTCCACTCACAAACTTGATGATTTGTTGTGGGTCCTGAGGAATTGCCACCGCTTCACCCTTCTTGATATCTCCAAGCTTATAGGCATTGCCTCCAACAACAAGCACCACCTCGGTCAAATCGTTGATGGTTTCATTGGTGACCTTCCCGTTTAATGCTCCTTTGGCATCGAGCTTTAGATCCATGGCCAGACGCCCCATCTCCTCCGTTCCCTGGCGGTCGGCCCATACCTTGGCTAGCGACCACTGAGACATATCGCGAAGCTCAAGCGTTGTGGATTCCTGTTCCACCCGGACAAAGCTCTTGCTCTCGCCCATTCCCCCGAATGTATTCCGGGCACCTCCCGTCTTCAAATACGTATTCGCTGGAAACTCCAACGCATAATTCCCGCTTCGAGGTGTGAAAAAAGCCGAGGCTGTGGATTTAACCGCATCTCCCTGACCGTTCAGCTCAATCAAGTTTATGGTATGTGCGAGTTCCCTCGTCTTGTCGGATGAGCCAGCGACATAAACCGAAACGCTTGCAATGACGGCGATGATCGGAATCAGGAACCACGCCCATTCCCGTTTATCCGCCTTCTTCAAAATAAAGTAGAGAATCGGTGCCACCACAACCGCATAAATAATGAGCATCCACAACAACAGCGTGAAGGACGGCATCTTCAGGGAAGGGAAATATTCCAGCACATAATTCAGATTATCCATAAGCGAGTTGTAGATCATACCATTTTGCGAACCTGTCATCGGAAGATTGCTCCGCAATACCGATGCCCAGGCATCCGGATGGCCTGCCCAAGAACTTACCGGCTCCATAGCCAGATCATAGGCAGCGTATTGAACACTTCCTTGGCCGTAGGCATGCGAGGCAAACAAAGGCTGGCCGTCTGCTTCAATCCCGATTTTGGCGCCTTCCACCACCTTCGCTGTGGAGATGGTAAAGTCCCCATCCAGCTTCAGCGGCTTCCCTCCAAGCTTCTCGAGTTCGGATAGTGACTGAACAGAGGCCGTTCCATTCGCAACAACCGGTGCGATATCGGCAAACGGTGCTGCTGTTTTGGCGTAACCCGCTCCTCCTGCCAGGACCAGCGTGCCGCCGCCGTTAACCCAACCCGTTATCGCTTTGCGCTGAGGTTCTGATAACGTATCGGATGCAAAATTGTTAATAACGATCACGTCCAGCCCGCTAAGCAGCATCGGATCCGTTGGTATGCTGGCCGCCTTAAGCGGAAATACGTTCAAGCTGTTGCCTTTACCATTAAGAACGTTCATGAAATTCATTGTATCCGGATCATCGGATAATACAGCAATGAGTGCACCTTGATACGGGGAGGCCTGGAGATAACTTTTCCCTGTTGCAAATGTCGTCGGCTTTCCCTTGGAATAAGATCCTTCATAGAACAGGATCTGATTATTATCTTTATTAAGCATCGTCCCCGGAATGCCAATGACTACTTCCTTCGGCGTATCCTTTGGCAGATCCACCTGCTGCACATAGGAAGTTTGATACCTATTGCCATTATTGTCCTGAATTTGCACAACCAAGTCACCGGAAATATCCCGGTCACTTGTTAAGGTCAGCTTGACAGGACTCCATTTTTGATTTTTGATCTTGCCTTGGTAACCCATTTCGGATTGAATTCCAATCTTCGCTCCGTCGGCGTAGACCTTTCCTGCCGGAATTGACAAGGATAACGTTGCCATAATCAGCAGTGCCACTATCGGCAGCAGAATCCACGTTTTTTTTGTATAAAACGACAACTGATGATTCCCCTCTCCACATATAAATTGCTTTCTCATGATAAATTACACCTATAAATCAGAAGACTTATGTAATGGTTCTCTTGGCAGTTCAACTATATTGACGAGTCGAAATTATAAAAAGTTTGACGTTTCTCTCCATAAAAGGATACTCAGGGCCGATTTTTGCGGGCTTCGGCTGGAGCTTGGGCTTATTTTCCAAAATAAAAATTAAATAAAAATCCCGCTCCAAGAAGAAGGAGCGGGATCAAGAGCTAATCCATTGCAGCGTTAAAGTGTCAGGCTGCTCCATTGTACTTTCTATGATGAATCGTCGGGATTGTAGTTGCTGCTGATGCAATTTAGGGTGTAAACTCTCTTATTCACCTATCGATACTTACACGCCAGGTTGATACACTTTAATTGAATACAACCGTTTTATTGTTATGCACCAGAATCCGATCCTCGACATGCCATTTGACGGCTCTTGCAAGCACCACGCGTTCAATGGTACGGCCAATGCGCTTCAGCTCGTTGACATCATCCCGGTGACTTACACGCTGCACGTCCTGCTCAATAATCGGTCCGCCATCAAGCTCCTCGGTTACATAGTGGGCGGTTGCTCCGATGATTTTCACGCCGCGATTATAGGCCTGTGCATAAGGCTTGCCACCGACAAAAGCCGGCAGGAAGGAATGGTGAATATTGATAATCCGGTTCCGGTAATGTTCGATAAAGGTTGGCGAAATAATCTGCATGTACCGCGCCAGAATGATAACGTCGATATCATCGCCGATTACATCCAGTTGACGTTTCTCCGCTTCGGGCTTTGTATCTGCCGTAACCGGAATATGGTGATACGGGATACCGAATGATTCCACATATTCTTTCATATCCAGGTGATTGCTTACCACCAGCGCAATATCTGCATCCAGGTCGCCTGCCTGCCATTGCCACAACAACTCTACAAGGCAGTGATCCTCTTTGGATACAAAAATCGCCAGCCGTTTCTTACGGGCTGCATGGTAGATATTCCATTCCATACGGAATTGGTCCGCAACTTCCAGGAACGATTCCTCCAGTTGAGGAAGCTTGGTGTTCAGATCCTCCAGATCAAATTCAACCCGCATAAAAAACATACCGCCTGCAGGATCCATCGTATACTGGTCAGACTGAACGATGTTCGCACCATGCTGATACAGAAACTGGGAGACCGCTGCCACGATTCCTGGTCCATCCGGACAGGAGATGAGCATGCGGGCACGATTAGGGTACTGGCCTGCCACAGACGGCAGATCCTTCTTGATGTGAATTTCCATAAGACTCGGTGATCCTCCTCTACATCTACAATTAGCGTGAATTGGCCTCCCAAGAAAACCAACCGCAGCAAGCGGAAGTTTTCTTGAGAATGCCTTAGTCATCTTTACTTTAATGAATGCCTCTTCTATTGAAGCTTATGAAGTCAGAGAAGTCCCGGATAACCAGGCGATGATGCGCTGATTGATCTGCTCTTCCGCAAGTTCAGGCAATAATCCAGCTGCCATGACCATATCATACAGACGCTCCATCGGTTCGCGTGGATCTGCTTTTTTGGCTTTGGCATCATTCTTCAGAAGTGACCACGTATCCAGCACGAACGAACGGGAGTCGATTCCTTCCTTAGCAAAGAAGGCTCGCAGCTCTTCCACTTGCTGAACAAAGGATTGCCCGAAACGTCCTTCCACATCTCCACGCAAAAGCGCGATTTCAATTTCGTACATCGGACGCTGCGTCTTCGGATCTTTACCGATCCACGGCGTCTCCAGAATGAACGGTCTGCCTTGAAGCTTCTCGTGATGAACCACGCTCTGAATGGCTTCATACCCGATCCAACCGGTTCCGATCGGCGTATGGCGGTCTTTACCCGCTCCACGCGGGTTCTTGCTGTCGTTTACGTGAACGACCGTTAACCGGTCGAGTCCGATCAGCTTATCGAACTGCTCTAGTACGTTGTCCAGATCATTCACGATGTCATAACCCGCATCATGAATATGGCAAGTGTCGAGGCAAATCGCCAATCGGTCATTGTACTTCACCTTATCAATAATGGAAGCAATTTCTTCAAAGCTGCGTCCCATTTCGGTGCCTTTGCCGGCCATCGTCTCCAGAGCGATCTTCACTTCGGTCTCATCCGTACCGCCCAGAACTTCATTGAGTCCTTCCGCAATACGGTCAATGCCGTATTCGGCATCCTTATCTGTATATGCACCAGGATGGAGAACGATATTCTTCACGCCAACCGCATGTGTCCGGCGAATCTCCTCCTGCAGGAAACTCACGGCAAGCTCAAACGTATTGGGCTTGTACGATCCGAGGTTGATAATGTATGGCGCATGGACCACAATCTCATCAATCCCGCTTGCTTGCATAGCGGCCTTGCCTTCTTCAATAAACATGGAATCGATCGGCTTGCGGCGCGTATTTTGCGGTGCGCCGGTATATATCATGAACGAGCTTGAGCCATATGATGTGGCCTCAGCCGTTGCAGTCAGCAATCCCTTGTCCGAAAACGACACGTGGGAACCAATTTTCAACATGCTGCATCCCCCTTTTTTAACACACAATTACACCTATTTTAGCTTGTATATCGAAATAAATCTAGAAGGGATGGAATGTAAGGGACGTTGCTGGAATGAAATCAGTAAT
Organism: Paenibacillus sp. Cedars; assembly: GCF_003184205.1. Taxonomy (NCBI): domain Bacteria; kingdom Bacillati; phylum Bacillota; class Bacilli; order Caryophanales; family Paenibacillaceae; genus Paenibacillus; species Paenibacillus sp. Cedars. Next base: position 757,239 of record NZ_CP020866.1, on the reverse strand, counting down.
GGTGCGGGTTTTCTTAGTTTGGTGTTGAAATACGAGGTGATGCAAAGTAATAGGTTGGAATACCCATTTGTTGGTGGATTGTGGAGAAAACATGAAAGCAGCCTTTATTGGGCCCACACACCGGAGAATACTTCATGCCCTTAACTTCCATTCGGTCCGCTATCCTCTTTTCGATTCTACATTTTTATTGAACTTCTCGATGTAATGCTGCTTGCCTAACCTATCCAATGCACCCATTGCACTGTTTAAGGCATCGCGGTTAAATACCACTTCCTCATACATCACTATCACCCTTCATATGAAATGAAGATGTACTCCTCTATAAGGAGACTTTAAAACCTTGTTATACGGCCTCCGCTCCGCTGGGTTATTCGGTCGCTTCGGGGGCCTTCTGCAAAACCAAAAAGAAAAAAGCCGCCGAGTTATGGACTGCACCCCAATTGTTAGACACACTCTAACAGTTCGAGGTGCAGTTTTTTTTATGACTAAATTTACTAAGGATAAGAAATTGGAGATAATTCAAGGGTATGACCCTGGCTGATCTTCTATCGCAGACAGAATACGCAAATCAAATGGGCGTTACCAAGTCCCATTTCCCTAAGAGATTGGAGATAGCCACTGGGGTAACCTATACTGCCGCCATGGTTTTCAAGGAAGAATGCCCATAACTCATACTTCTTGATTTCGTTTTTGATGTACCCCTCTAAACTCATTCCGTCTTATCCCTCCTTAAAGGGCTTCCCTAGCACGTTTCGATTGTCATAAATGTTCCCGTTCTCATCACAATAGAGGCATTTCCGTAATAATCAATCGCTTTCTAGCACATTTCTTTAAAATAGTCATTTGCTCGTTACATTTTTTTTTAATTTTCATATTTTGTAACATCACGAAAGGAGTAGATAATATGAAAATATCCGAGGCACTTTGTAAACGTCTAGCCACCATCTTAGGTGGTACAGGTATGTCTGACGGGAAAAGCTGCTCTATCATGGTTGAAAGAAAATTAAATGCTAGAGTCCTTGGTAGAAAATATGAAACCGAACATGAAATCACGATTCAATCCCCGCAAAACGGAACAACGTTAAATACGGGCGAAATAACTCTTTTACAATCCGAAGTACAACGTTTTATTGATGCGGCTCGAAAACGCAATTTTAAAGTATCTGCAATACACAACCATTGGTTATTCGATAAACCAAGATTGATGTATCTTCATATTGAATCCATTGAAAATCCTATTGTGTTTGCTAGAAAATTAAGATCAGCGTTAGATATTCTAAAAAAATGACTGGTTAGCATTGTGGCGTTCAGAATGAATCCTGAACGCCTCTTTTATCTTTGGTCACTCCCTGTTTTTAAATCAACCCTTGAAGAATAGAATCAGGAGTTGTCAATCTTCCGAGGTTTCTCGAAAAGAAGCAGTTGCAGCACTTACTTCAATACATCAGATTCCGCGCTAAACCGCAAGAGTATGCCGTCTTTTTATCTCTCGCTTACTGGCTTGAGGATCGGCGAACTACTCGCGCTTAAAGTATCTGACTTCGATGAAGAGGAAAAAACTATTTCTGTAAAAAAATCTCTATGTCGATGGGTCTGTAAAAACTATGTACTCGGTCCCCCGAAAAATAAAAGCTCAGTCCGGGCGGTCACCATTGGTGAAATTGTAATTAAAGCCATCAAGGGACAGCCGGCTTGGAGAGAAAACAAAATCAATAACGGTGAACTACAACATGATGCAGATTTTATATTTTGGAGCTTGAAGTTTCCCGGATATCCAGCTTGTTATAGTCGCTATCAGAAACGATTTGAAAAGATCCTGAAAGACTGTGGACTTCCTGACAACCTTACTCCCCATAGTCTTAGACATACCCATGTTTCACTCCTTGCTGAAGCCAAAGAAGAATTAGCGGTAATCCAAGAAAGGCTCGGTCATAAGAACGACGAAATCACAAAAACAATATATCTACACATTACCGAGCAACAACGAAAACTTGTTCCTGACCGTTTCGAACAGGTGATGAATTCATAGCTGTTTGGGTAACACGTGGGCATATCCTCACCATAACTTCCGAAATCCCTATAGTACCGTGCATGATTTAATTATGTCTGGGCTATCGAAATAAATCTAGAAATGCGTTATAATTCTCATGAAAGTGACATGTGATAATAATCATTGAGGTGATATACAGATGAAGAGCACAGGAGCCGTCTTGGGATATTTGTCCTCCAGTGCGCCACCGTCATGGTTCATGAACTCCATTGCCTTCTGGGGATGGGTTATGCTTGGACTGATGGGCATCGGCGGATTTTTCATGTTCCGCAAGTTTCTGAAAGTGCTTCCCAAAGCAGACGGCAAATCCAAGCTGGATTGGCAGAACTACTGGGTCGAGCGAAGCCGCCCGCTGTGGACTGATGAAGCCAAAGCCTTTCTGGACGAGCTGGTGCAGCCCGTTCCGGGACCATTCCGGGATATTGCCAAACACTCCATTGCAGCGGAGATTGGCAAGATTGCTATTGAGGACCATGCCAAAGCAGTGACAAAAGACCACTGCATCAAAGGTTATATCGTGGCTACGCCAAAGCGGGATTACAAATTCTTGATGAATTTCCTCCAGAAGAAGGAAATTGACTACAAGCCTTATCAGCATTTGATTAATAAGTAATGATACAGCCTTAAATGGAACAACGGTGCTTGTCCTCACTGTGGGACAAGCACCGTATAGTCCAGAAGATAATTCCCCCTAGTCCTCATCCAGAGGATCTGGGGGATTCGTTTTTTAATTTCATGCTTTCCTTTAGCGATAACCAACCAATTTACAATTGATAAGGAAGAGACCTTGAAACGCAAAAAAGAAATTAATGATCTAATGAATGAATGCATGATTTATTTGAAGACTATAGCGGAGTCTTAACAAAACTATGGTTTGATAACTTAAGGGCTGCAACATATTCTACTACTGGAGGGGACAGTGGTTGTACAATTTTTCGAGGGAACACTTTAAAAGGCATTAACAAAGGTACCCTTCCCGCCAATGGCTTTGTATATTCTGTTTACAGCCATGTAGGAAATGTAACAAATCGATTAGGACTAACTCCCATTACTTGGTAAAATATGATTTTTCTCGCAACATATCCCCACACCCAGCCGTCTAAAGTATTAAGAACATAATATTTAACTAAGTGGGGAGGAACAATTGTTATGAATTTTAAAAAAATTATAATCACCTTTCTTATTATAATTTGTAGTGCAGGTTGTGGAAATATTGAGCAAACAAGCAACCCTGAAAATAACTCTAAAGTTATAGAGGGGGATGAAGTGAAGGTTACTTCTGACATTAGTGGATATATCGTTGATATTTCAGATAATAGAATCCTAGTAGTAGGTGGAGAAATAGTTGAAGAGGATCTGAATAAACTAAGCATTAATGAAATATTGACAAAAGCTTCACCAGACGCGACTTGGTTAATTATACCTGAAGGTCAAAAGTTAGACGACTACTCGGTCGGTAATCAAGTTGATGTATGGACTACTGGGAAGATCGATACTTCTTATCCGGCTCAAGGTAAAGCAACTAAAATTGTAATTGAATCAGAATAACTGTTATGAAATTGAGCTATCATAAAATCGTGTCACAAACAAATCTCACCACTGACTGTCCCGTATACGGTAAATAATCCGTACCAATGATTGGCGGTACTGGTCGCTTGTATTACCTTTTAGTCTTTTTTATAAATCTCTTTTTTTTCATTTAGAAAGTTAGCATTCTCATAGAATATATTGGAAGTTCATGGATACGACTGAAGAGTCTATTTTACAACAGGAGTTTCAAAAACTAAGTGAAAGAAAAAGGACCACACCCTATGGTGCTCATTTGAACGAAGAAATAGAACAGTTAGTCCTATTTTATAAACATCGCCTGTAAGAAATATATTAAGAGGCTATTTTGCGAGCAAAAGAAAAAGAGAGGTTTTGTCCTCTCCCTAATAATTACTTATATAATCTACAAATTCTCTTAATTCTTCACTCACCCAATCTAATAATTCTTCTTCTCTCTGAAGATTTCGATACTTACAAACTTCGTTACCGTATAACTCATGATTGCGACAGTAATAATAATGATGTGTCTGGCGACTTGTCTTTTGTACTTTTTTTCTTAATCTACCTCCACATTGACACTTCAATAGATTGCTAAAATGGTGAGCTGTGGAGAATCTTGAATCCACACCCTTCACCATATTCTTAACTTTTGGCCTGGCTTCTCTTTCTATTTGCGCAGATTTAAAAGTTTCATCTGTTATTATTCGCAGGGACTCATCATCTATTTTTATCTGTTTGTCTTCAGGGATCTTTTCAATCAATCCCAACTCCTAAATGAAAGCTAATGTTGGTCTTCCAAAAAAGGTTAAGGTATAATATGTGTATTATTGGACTTTGCGTTATTACCTCTGCCAAGGTATTAACGCTTTTTCTTTTTTGTGATTCCTGTATCCGAAGTTGCACTCCATCCGATTTAATCCCAAGAAACATTTTGAGTTCGTTCCAATCGAGCCATGAATATGGTCTTAATTTGGAAGCTTTCTGCAATTAACTACCGAGACTATAGTCGCACTTCCATTCACCTGAATATATATATTTTTTCCAGTTTATTTGTTACTATAAGAGAGTAAATTCTATAATTAGGAGGCATAAATAATGAAAAAACTTATTGTTGCAGTCACTTTTGTGTTAGGACTCACATCAGTCCTAGTAGCACCAACAAATTGACGCACAGAAAACCGCACCATCAGCAGTTGCAAAAAAAGTCAAAGTAAAGCAGATAAGCTCAAGTACTATCAAAAACAAATTGATAAGTTAAAATCCGAGGTAGAAAAATTACAGAGTCAAAGTTAAAACCAGGCTCCAAAGCGATGTTAGCAAGCTTAGAAAAAGAAAACGCCCTATTAGAGAAACAGAAATATTGGCTCAATAAAATTATGAGTTAGCAAAACAATAGGTTAATCGAAGGAGTCTTATGAAAAACAAATCTATTTTATCTTTAATTTTTTTCTTGATTATAACAGTTTTATCTTCCTCTGGAGCATTCGCTCATCCGGGACGAATAGATTTACCTAAGAATCAAGCTAGTGGAACACTTCAGGTCTATTACTTCGATGTAGGGCAAGGCGATTCAACGTTAATTAGAACGCCTGAAAATCAGTACATACTTATTGATGCTGGGAATAATAATCAAGGCAATAATGTTGTTAAGTATCTGAATCACCTTGGTGTGAATACACTAGATGCTGTAGTTGCTACACATCCAGACGCTGATCATATCGGCGGTTTAGATGATGTTATTAAATCGATTAATGTTAAATCTGTTTATGCTCCAAAGGTTTCACACACAACAGACACCTATAAAGATTTCTTGCTGGCTGTAAAGAACAAAGGACTTACCATAAAACAGGCTAAAAAAGATGTTACAATCCCGCTCATGGGTGTTACCGCTACCTTCTTAGCTCCCGTTAATGAATATGGCAGCGATTTAAATAAGTGGAGTGCTGTCCTAAGATTAGGGTATAAGAATAACTCCTTCCTCTTTACTGGCGACGCCGATATCAAATCCGAAACAGACATGCTTATAAACAAGTCCATATTAAAAGCAGACGTTCTTAAAGTGGGGAGTCATGGATCTATCTCATCTTCAAGTAAGAAATTTATAGACGCAGTAAAGCCGAGGTATGCAATCATCAGTGTAGGAAAGAATAGTTACGGTCATCCGAATGCAGGTATCCTGTCTCGCCTCAAAGATGCTGGCGCTGCTGTAATGCGAACTGACCAAAAAGGAACAATTACGGCTATCAGTAACGGATCTACAATAACTTTTACTACAACAAAGGGTGCGAAATGAGAAAGGGAATAATAGATCGATTTGAAGGAAGCTTTGCTGTTGTAGAAATTGAAGGTAGTTCAGAGGACATTCCAAAAGAACTGCTTCCTAATGATTGCAGTGTGGGTGATGTGCTTACCATTAGCGATAATAAAATTACAGTTGATAAAACAGAAACCTTGAAACGTAAAGAAGAGATTTGATGATCTAATGAATGAATTATTTGAAGACTAGTAAAAACAAAAACAAGCCTGATGTTTATGAAGTGACCCCCAGGTAGTGGAATGTTTTTCCGGTTGGCAAATGCGACGATGTCGTCATATTTTGAAGGAGTAGACCGAAAAAAAATTAGAGGGGTAGCTTTTTTGATGCTGGTTGAGAAAGACTTTTCCGAGAAATATCGGAATATTACTAATACATAAGCAATCATCGATTCTAAGCCCTGATTCCTTTAAATACTCAATGAAATTTCACTTAAAGGTCTCCACCATCTGGAGACCTTTTATGTGTAAGTGATTTAAATTAAAAACACTTCTCATAAAACTAATGAAGTTAACATAAGCATGCATCATTAAATATGGGCTTCGGAAGTATTTAAATCTCTGTCTACTATTTTATCCCCTATCAATATAACCCGCTACGCAAGGTAAACGACCAGCCTGCAATAACAAAAGCATCCCCCTCCTTCAGGGGGTATTCTTTATACGGCACCATGGACTCTCCCTTTAAAATCGTACCGTTTCTTGAACCCAGGTCCTTTAATACGTATTCTCCACCTTCACGCGAGAGCTCGACATGTGCCCGCGAAGTTCCCACACCCTGAGCAACAAATTGCGCGACATCAGGGGATCTGCCGATGATAAAATGGGGTTGCGTCAATTCAATCCGCTGCGTGGCGGCTGCATTCGGTTCGTTCAGCTCCAGATAGGTTCTTGCTGAATGTGGATGAGCGGGAGGCTTCGTTTCCGGACTTAGCAGTACAGTAGCCCCTCCGCCTCCATGTGATGTAAGCACCTCCGTGCGCTGGGACAACTGAGCATAATAATCACCTTCCTCGCCATAAGAGACTGCAGGTTCAGCCTCTTGTGAATGCGAATAGGGATAGTCCTGCCCCTGCGGAGGATAGCCTGCTTGTTTCTGATGGTCCTCTGGATGGGTTGGAGATTTGGGAACCTTCCATCTCCAGTTCTCCTTGCTCTCCCTAAGCTCCATATCTGCTGTTCCTGTTCCTGTTGTGGAGCTGGAATTTCCCGTCAGAAGACCTGATAAGGGATCTGCCTCGAAACGAGGAACGGACTTCCACTTGGAGTGGCCCGGGGGGCTAAGCTCAGTTGATTCAAACATCGGTAACGATTCGGACCAATCATCTGATCTCCGGGAGAGCAGCTGGAGTTTTCCACTCCAGCCAAGCCAGGCAACAACAGCAAGGAGAAGCGTAATCACGACTGACAACGCCAGCATCAGCACACCCGGTTGACTCATATACAACAATCTCCAAACTCCCGCTGCAGCCAGTAAACATCCTAACAGAATATAGGTACGAACCGGGGAGGACTTGTCTTGCCCCGAAGCCCCAGGGTCCGTTCCATAATCCGTATCAGATGCCCAAGCAGCGTTGGAACCCGAGTCGAAATAATCCGAATGAGGGGTGTTCTTCTCTTCGCCTCTGCCCATTCTCCCAAACTTCAAATTTGTACGCTCAGTCAGACTTCGAATTAAACTCTGTTTATCCGTCTTGACGTCACTCTCCGTATGTGGCGCTGCTGTCCGGAAACGTGTCGATTCCGTAAAGGCGGAGTCAGACTTGGAGATACCGTTTGGTTGGATATCGTTATAGTATGAGGATACTCCCTCCACTCTTGCAGGCACTCCCCCTTTCATCTGCGCTACTGGTCGATGGTCTTCACCGTCTTCCCCTGCAAGCAATTCAACAATAAGCCTCTTAAGTCCCGGCAAATTAAAGCTTTGTTCACCGCAGTAGGACATCAGTGCCTGTATTCCTCCCCCTTTCAGCTCTGACACGGATGCGAGCAGCCTTGTCATTAGCTCCTTGAGCGATACAGGGAGTTGCTTGCTCCCGGTCTCATTAGCTGCAAGTGGAACATAAGTTAAATATAGCGTGCCTAGATGAATGGAACCCTCAATAAATAGATAATCCTCATGAAGGATGTAGTTCTCCGGTTGAAGCATATATAGCTTGCTATCATCCAGAGCGGTCGCGATTTGAAGCAGCAACCCATAATATTCGGTGAGTGTCATTCGCTCACTTTTTAATGATTGAGAGAGCATCTTTTTGCCGGTAATATCATATTCCAGCGTCACCTTGTAATCGACTTCTTTCACATGCAGCTTCAGAAAATGCGGAATTCTTGAAGATCGAATCATGCCCAGCTGCACATGATTAAGTTCTGATGATTGGATTCCCTCGGCCCGGTCCAGAACCATGCTCGTTCCGCCGTTTTGCACAAAATCCCTCTTTAATCCGAACATAAGGACCGCCTCCTACATGTGCAGTACTATATACGTGCTGATTACACCAGGAAGGACCGCGATCATGAAAGGAAACCGCAAGTGCTCCTCCTGATTATTACGCCACGGCAACCCACTCTTTAAAATAAAGACTCCGGCAATACTGCCAACAACTTTACGAATTCGTTTCATCGTTTCCCTCCGCCAGAGAAGTATGATCAGGCCGACTACACCGGCACAAAGGACAGAATACATAATTGCATGAAGCGTAAACCATAGACCGGTCCAGGCACCTATGCCTCCAAACAGCTTGACGTCACCTGCTCCAACGGCCCCTATAAAATACATGATCAACAAGATTAGGAACCCTGCTCCGAGACCCTTCAGTGAAAAGAACATGCCTTCCCATCCGTCCAGAATGCCATGATAGACAGGACCCAGCAGCATAGCTGGAACAGTCAATGCATTGGGGATTTTCATGGAACGAAGGTCTGTCAGGAAAGCCGCAATCAGATAAACGGCACAAAGTCCATAGGCAACGGCCATAAGTATCAACCTCCTCTGTCGTCACTATTCGCTGGAATAGCCTTAATAGAATTTCACTTCTGATGCACGAACGCTTCTTCAGAATGATCCTTTTGGGTCACATCTCTGATCACATCTCTCTTCACTTCTAAGGCCACATCTCTAGTACGCTTCTTTAAGCCATTTCTACATGCACTCATTCTTTGGAACCCAACTTATCGAAATCTTGTCTAACCCGACCTTGCAACCACCGTAAACGGCACCTCCATCCGCTGCCCGTCTGCTGTCTCAACAACAAACAGCCACGTACCCGGCGTTGTATTAAATCCCACATTCCATTCCCATTCGATATAGCCATTCTCGTCCGCGGTCTCCCATCCCAAATATTTAGCCGTACTCTGACCGCTCTTATAATAAACGGACAATTGCGCGCTGGTTCCCGGTTCCACTTTTACTTTCACTTTTGCCTGCTTGCTCGCCACAGCCGGATTGGGCTTCTCAAGCAGTTCGATCCCCCCGCTTGTCTCCGAGCCGTCGCCGTTACCCGAATCTCCCCCTCCTTCGCCGGTATCCCCGATCCACAGCCTCTCCTGAGCCTTCGCCTGCAGCACAATGCGTTTGTTCAAGAAGGGGACCCGAATGGGCAGGGCGTAGTTGACCTCAATACCGAAATAAGGACTCTCTCCACTTCTTAAATTCGGAATATGAACATTGGATACATGAATTCGGTCATAGTCCAAAAGACGATCTGGCATAAACGGCTTCAACATCGGTTTGACCACAGGATCCAGTACGGCTTCCACGGTCTGATTCTTGAGCTGCTGCAGCGGCTCCTCGCCTGAAGCTACAGCTTGGACAATCCACTCATTAACAGGTGACGGAAGGGAGTCGCTGTAATTAGAAACCCAATCAGCAAGCGACAACTTTGGGATTTCCCAATGGGATGTACTGGGGGATCCGCTTTCTCCTGCCCCACCACCAACCGAGTTGCCTTGGACGGATAGGGAAACAGGGTACATATGAGCTGCTACGGTTTTGACGGTGTCCGAAACCGTGCTCTGCAGCGCTGTCGATATCAGCGTCATTTGCACGATATATATGAGGAAAATAATAAAAAACATGAACATTGGCAGCACAAGCGCTGCTTCAACAACCATACTTCCTTGATCCGATGACGCTTGATCCTTACGGGGAGGCTTCTGTAACACCGCTAATCGTTTCATTCGAATACCCCTAATCCTAATAAGAAAAATCCGCCCTGCGATTTACAATGTAACGATTTCCCTGAACCTCATCACCGCCGCTTCCAAATACAACGCCAAGCGACTTCGTCACCCCGGGAAGAAACCATAGCCGCATGGCCGTCCTGACCTCACCTGATGCGTAGGTCGATCGTTCCGCAGGATTGATTCCGGTGTTCAGGCGAATCAATGCCAGCATTCGCGACAGCTTCCTCTCGTTATCGCTGTGAATAAACAGAAATATCCGTAAATGATCCCGGTATGTCAGCACAACGGGGACATACTTGGATAACTGAATACTCCCCGTCTGACACAACTGGATCATATCCTCTATAGCCTTTTCAATGCCATACAGTATGGCAGCAGCCAAAATAGCCAATGGATTTCCTAATTTGCTATTGACGATAAATCCTTCCATTGTCCGAACAGCAATCCTGGAGGCAAATATCTCTGCATAAGCAGCCGATATATTCCCGGCAGGGTTATGGAATCCATACAGAATATACTCCACTTCCTGATTCCCGATGGCAAATTCTTGAGCAATATCTCCGCTTGCATTAGAACCATCCACAATACCGGATAAATTCCCTATATCAAAATGCTGATAATAATGAACAGCGTACTCGTTTTGAAACAATTCGTCCCTAACACCACCAAGCACATTCCCCATGAATCCGAACATACCGTCCATATTATCCATTGCATCTTTGCCTGCTTCATAAGGATCATCATGAAGTGGTTTTCCCTTGCTCATACTGTCTGCTTCGGCATTAAATTGAAGACTTTCGTCATAGTACTGCTGCAGTTCCCGGAACTCATCCAACATAGCCTGATGCTGCCCGTTCAGTCCGTTGATCACCTCAATGACTTTCGTGGCCTGCTTCAGCTTCTGATTAGCTTGTCTCTCCATCGCCTTGCGTTCCTTATCTGATGTCCGGAATTGCTCCAATGCTGCCTGCTGCCGGTCTATTATGTTGCTGCCGCCTGAAGTTCCGTAATTGGAGATATAAATCTGCAGGGCATGGCTAGCTTCAAGCACAGCCCCTTTCATACCCTCTCCGCCCAGTGAAGATTGAAGTGAAGAGACCGCATGAACAACCTGCTGGTATAGGCTCTCCTGCCCCTCAATCTCTTGCCGGAAACTGTTCATCAATTCATCGCTGTGAACTAATTTGTCCGCCTGTTTCCGGATAGATTGAATCATCTCCGCTTCTGACCCGGATGAATCGGTTGATCCCGGTGTTACATCATTCGTGACCTGATCATACCCTTTATTGGATGAACGATTCTCCGAATCCTTGATAACCTGCTTCATCTCATCGTTCAGATTCCTTGCTTCCTCCCACAGCTTATATGCATCTTCGAGAAGTTTGTCTTTCTCCTTCTGAAACCTGCTGGCCTCACTCGAAATTTCTGAACCAATGGAAGAAATTCCGTTCTGATAAGCCATAAGCTGCAGCGTGTACAGCTTCTCCTTAGGAGGCCTGTCCGCATCCTCCTGCTGTTTAGCCTTATAATCGGGGTACTGTGATGCCCCATCGGCAGCAGTAGAAATACTTCCTCCAAGCGAAGCATCGTAGATGGATCGTCCGGGCGGATCCATAACCAGCTTCGAAAGTTTGATTGCATATTCGCCTGCCCTGCGCTGCTTGACCAGCATTTCATCGAGGGCCTCTTCCCGCCTGTCATACAATTTGCGAAGCTGCTTAAGCACATCTACCGTATTAGAAGCTTCCTTCATGGACTGCGACAACGGTTTAAACTTGTTGACAAGCTCCAGCGTGAAATCAATCGGCGCTTTATACTTCATATCCTCGATAATCTGCCGGTTGAATATGTCATAGGTACCCAGCGGACGCTGCAGTTCAAGTCCTGAACTGTCGAGCTCCATTGCCATTAACCGAAATGCATCGCTTCGATCTCCTGGATTGAGGCTATCATTCAACACATTGCCCATGATCAAATCCCCGCTGCTGTCGCCAAAGGCATATAATCCATATTCCTTCTGCAGCTGCGGATCATAAGATGACATCACAGAACGTACGGCTGCTCTTGTCAGGCGTTCGCTCTGCACCTTCATGGCGGCTATACGCGAATAATCAATAAATATGGCAACAAACATGAATACAGCAGCCAATGCGATAATCAAAAAAACAGATACAGATCCATCAGACGATCGGACTCCCTGTTTTCTTCTCCGGCTCGACTTTGTTTCCCCTTGTTTCCCCATGACTATCGCGGACCTCCGAACTTTTGTAGAACTTCTCCTGCAGCAGCCTTATCCGTTCCATTGCCTCCGCCTTGAAACTTCGATCCGTAATAGCGCATCAAAGCTACCGTCCGAATAAACTCGACAGGATCAACCACAATTGATTGTCCGCTTACCTTGATCTGACCGCCATCATCTAACATCCGGCTGAGCGGCGTAAGCGATACTTGCTCGTTTAATGACGTTGTTACTTTTCGAATGAGCAGTTGATTGGTATACCGCATCTCTCCCGCCATACTTGACGGCACAGCCATACCTCCCTTGTACATCTTAAGCTCAGGCAGCTTTCCGCCAGCAGACTCGCCTTGCGGCAATGAGATTGACCTCGTCTCGTCTCCCCCGGCCAAACCAAATAGAGTTCCTAACACATGATCATCCGTCAACCGCCAATATAGTGAATCATGCTGCCCCAGCTCCACCGATCCCGAGGCTGAAACCTTATGGCTGTTGTCCCAGGCATACGCAGTCCGTTCGGAAGCTGCAGCTGAAGCTTGGACCAGCATAGACTGTTGATAGATATATAAGCATAGAAACAGAAGCAAAGCCGTCACCATCAACACAATGGGAAGAACCAGGGAAGCTTCAACCGTGAAGCTTCCTCTTTCGTCCTTCCATTTCCTCGCAAGCATCTTATTCAAGGAACTCCTCGCTCTTGTTATTCACAGAATCAAACAGATTATTAACCAGCGACGTAATCTGATCCTTGAATATGAGCGCAATAATTAAAATAACAACGAGGATTAGGATCATCTCGAGCGTTCCAATCCCTTTCTCATCCTTCCAAAAAGCCTTCATTCCATTCTTCATCACGGTTAGCATCATATTCATACACCGATCCCTTCTACATGTTCATCATCATAAATGCAGGTGCTCCAAGCAAAACAATTACAATCATAAAAATTACGACCATCGGCAGCACCAGCTTCGAGGAGGCCTGCTCCCCCCTTGTTCTTCCGATGGCCTTGCGCTTCTCCCACAGCACACGCGACAGATCCCGAAGCGCCAGTACAAAGTCATTTCCGCCTCGACGAAAATTAAGCAGAACCGTAGTTGTAAATATCGACACTTCCTGAACGCCGCATCGTTTGTTAAACTGCTCGAAGGCTTGCTGGAACGGATGGCCTCCCTCCCATTCCAGCACCATTCTCTTAAGCTCGGCATACAGGGGATGATTCATATCCTTGTTCCGTTCTACACAGTGAATCACTGCCCGCTGCACCGTTTCTCCTGCCCCAACAAGCAGCACAATCTTGTTTAGAAGCTCCGGCAGCTCCATAATGATTTCTTGCTCGCGCAGCATCACTTTTTTATGCAGATCCTTAACCAAAGCAACGGGCAGCAATGCGCCTAACCCCAATCCCGCTATAAGCCCCATAACCTCTCCCGATAACAATGCCCATATACATCCACCGATCCAAATTAACCATGTATACGCAAGTGCCTCGGCCATAAACAGCAGCGTCAATTCTGCACTGTGGCGCAAGCCGTATATTTTCTGGACGGAGCCCTGCATCCGATAGAAGACAATCGGAATGCGCATCGGAACCTTCCCCCGCTCCAGCATGAACAGCAGAGGCGGAGCCAGCCTTTGCAGTCTCAGTCCCGCCATGGACAACTTGCTAAGACGATGGTATCGTTCGCCGCACATTTGATTCAGCACCACCCAACCACCCACAAGCAGAACCATCAGCGCACCGGATATCCATGTCAACATGCCCGCTTCACCTCCTTACACCTTGATGTTCATCATTTTGCTGATCCACAGGAAACAGCCTCCTAAAGCAGCCAATGCAAAGGTTGAAATCAAAATCCCGGCTCCGCTGTACATAGGCTCCATGTAATCGGGAGACGTCATATTCATGAACAGCAGCAGCAGGAACGGCGCAGCCAGCAGCGCCTTGGATTCAAACCGCTTCTGGGCAATCATCACGGATATCTCCTGCTGTATGTCCAGCTTTTCTCCGATGACGGAAGAGGTTCTGCGAACGACTTCAACCAGATCGCCGCCTGTTCGTTTGCACGTTGAGAAAACATCTGCGAAATTCGTAATATCCTCCATCCCTGCTCTCCGGGCAAAATCCTGCAGCGCCACTTCAATCGGTTCACCGTATTCTAATCGGGACACAATGACTTTAAGCTCAAAGATCAGATCACTGCTAGCTCCGGGATCGAGCAGCAGTAAATCCTGTACCGCATCCCTGAACCCGTTCTCTACGGAACGGCCAGCCGACAGCGATGAGGACAAAGAGTACAGAGCCTGCTTAAAGTGGAGATTCAACGTCTTGCGTCTGCGATCCAACATAAACCGGCGCCAAAACTTAGGAATCATCAAGCCGCCGGCGCCAAGCAACAATGACAAAATCAAATGGTGATAAAACAGATAACCGATGAAAGAAAACAGAACTCCGCCAAGGATGACACATGCCGCTCTTTGTCTTATCGAGAGGTGATATACACTGTAATCCGGAAGGGTGTTCGTTCGTTGAGCGGTAATTCGCTCGGCCTTCCCGCCAGCCTTACGCCGTTTCATCGCCTGCTCGCCTTGTTCCTTCTCGGAAATCGGGACTGAGCTGTGAGGTCGGTTCATTCCGCCACCCCCACGATCTTCCTCAGCGGCCAATCCGTAATCCCGGCCATTTGAAGCTTGTCCGAGCATCGAAGTGGGTTACCGCAAGGTTCAAGGCCCCCAATAACCCGGCCGGACGCTTCCCCGCTCTCACGGAATCGATACAGCGGGTTCAAGAGCACTTCCCCGCCGTTCATCCCGATCACTTCGCTAATCTCCGTTACGCGCCGCGAACGATCTCTTAGCCGCGATAAATGAACGAATACATCAATAGCCGAGCTGATTTGCTGACGGACCACACTGATTGGGAGATCCGCACTGCTCAGCACCATTGTCTCCAGGCGGCTGATCATATCCTGCGTGCTGTTGGCATGACCTGTCGACAGACTTCCGTCATGCCCAGTATTCATCGCCTGCAGCATATCCAGCGCCTCGCTTCCACGAACCTCACCCACCA
Source organism: Paenibacillus sp. Cedars (assembly GCF_003184205.1). Classification (NCBI taxonomy): domain Bacteria; kingdom Bacillati; phylum Bacillota; class Bacilli; order Caryophanales; family Paenibacillaceae; genus Paenibacillus; species Paenibacillus sp. Cedars. Next base: position 741,842 of record NZ_CP020866.1, on the reverse strand, counting down.
CGATCCGATTGGGACGCATCCGCAGCGATGAACGGATCAGATCGCGCATGGCGATTTCCCCCCGGCCTTCTGTGTTGGCATTCCGTGTCTCAAGTGACACCAGGTTTGGAACGGTTACGATCTTCAATTCTGCCGAATCCTCAATCGTTATGACCCTTTCATCAGGCGGAATATACTGCGATAGGGCATTCAGGAAGGTTGTCTTTCCCGAGCCCGTTCCACCGCCTATAAAAATGTTGTACTTGCCCTTGACCAATACCCGGAGCAGTTCTGCCGCTTCCTCCGATAACGCCCCCCTTTCGACCAGATCATGCATCGTCATCGGCGATTCCGGAAATTTGCGAATCGTCATGGTCGGGCCTTTCAGTGCTATGGGGGGAAGCACAATGTTAACCCGCGAGCCATCCTTCAATCTCGCGTCTACAATAGGTGTTGACTCGTTTACTACACGGTTTACCGTACCGACAATGCTCTGAATGATATCTTCGAGGCGGCTCTGCGACTCGAATTGGAGCGGCAGCTTCTTCACCTCACCATCCTGCTCAATGAAAATATCCTGATGGCTGTTGATCATAATCTCCGTTATTCTGGGGTTATCCACTAAGGGCTGAAGCACATCCAACCCGCGAAAGGAATCATACACTCTCCGCACCAGCCTGCGCTTCTCTGCGGCCGTCAGCTCCAAAAGCTCGCGCCTTCTCCACGCCATCTCCTCGATGCGTGCCATTAACTCCGAGTTGTTCACGCTGGAGCTCATGTCCAGCTCAGACCGAACCTGATCACGGACGGACTTGAATTGATCTTCCATCATATTCGCTACCCTCCGCCTGCAAGAGCTGGCCTAATACCCGAGTTATCCAACAGCTGCTGACAGAGCTTCAATACTTCCCTCTGGTATATGGGTGAGGACAACAGCAGCTCCTCTTGATGGAGCTGCTTCCATGAAGGAATATAAGGCAGTACATCGTCAATACCAATATCCTTGCGGGGGAGACTGTTCACCAGTTGGCCAGTAAACCGATTGACAATGAATCGACTGCGCTTCTTCATACTTCCGAAGAGTGCAGTGTTCTTTAATTCCAACTGATCCATCCATACACAGCACTTATGCATACTAATAAGATCATCCAATAGAACCCAGATCAGCAGCTCGGCTTGTTCGAGAACGGCCTGAATTCGTTCCCCCATGTACCCTTCCGTATCCACCACAATGGCATCGTAGTGATGACAAGAAACTAGAGAGGTCAACAGCAAAGACGTATCCTCCAGGGTCATCTCCGTCATTTCCTTCACATTGAAACTCGGCTCAAAGGAATCACACTTCAGGCTATGATGCCTGACAATGTAAGGGGTTATCGACACCTCTGTCCTTGGAGCCAACTCTTGCGAGGCCTTCATGTCGTACAGCAATCTGGAGAAGCTTCCCTCCATGCCTACCGAGCCGGAAGGAAACAATGCGCTGCTGTTCACCGTCTCCAAGTTAAGATAGAACACTCTCAGCCCCAACACGCCCAGCTGCTTCGCCATATTCATTGCGATCGTCGACTTGCCGCTCCCTCCAAGAGGAGATACAATGCCGATAACCGGTGTCGTTTCGGCATTCTGTTTCTCTAAAGAGCCGCCGTTTCTCTTACAGCAGGCTATCATGACCTCCAGCAGCTGAGGCAGGGGCTGATACTTGGGCGTACTGCTGCCGTCTTCCATCCGTGAGAGTGGTGAATCACCTTCGCTAAGAAGCAGCCAAGGCACGGGGGCATCCCCCCGGCTGAGCCAGCTCTCCAACATTTCAGCATCCCCCACGACCAGATTCGGTACTTCCCCCGAGCTCATATAATGAAGAAATGAATCCATGCGGGTAAATGCCGTCACTTGCAGAGCTGATCCGTAGGAACTGCCATACGCATAGTTCAGCAGCGGTTCGACATACCGGGAATCCTGCACTGCCAGCACAATTCGGGCCGGTATCATAAAGCCAATCCCTCTCTTCTGCAACAACGCAAAAAAGCACCGTTCATGCCGCGTAATCGCGGTCAATGAACGGTGCTTCCGTTGTCTGCTATAATTTGACATTAGAATATCACAGTTGCTGCAGAACGGCAAGATTTATTTTTATTACATAGATAGCCCTTAATCACTATTGTCAAAACGTGGATATATGCACTACTATATAGGATTAGAACTAATGTTCTCTAAATAGTAACTACTTATATAGAAAAACCTATATAAACTCCTATACTATCTGGACGAATACATACAAGCCAGGAGAGTGACAACAAGTGAAACAACGAATGTTAACCGCTATACTAGCTGCCTTGCTTCTATTATCAGGCTGCAGCCAGCCAATAATGTCTCCAGCAACATCCAGCGAGCAGACTTCAACCCAAGCCAAGTCCGGCACGGACACGGCCAGCTCCAATACAGCGGCCTACCCAACCGATGACCTCAATCTCCCGAGGGTTGCGGTAGAGCTGGTCAAAGCCATAGACGGAGACACCATCAGCGTTATGTTTGAAGGAAAAAAGGAAAATGTTCGGCTGCTGCTGATCGATACGCCCGAAACCAGTCATCCGAAATTGGGCGTACAGCCATTCGGGCCCGAGGCCAAAGCCTTTACAAAGGAACTGGTGGAACAAGCCGATCGGCTGGAACTGGAATTTGACATCGGTCCGAACCGCGATAAATACTCCAGGCTGCTCGCCTACGTTTATGCCGATGGAACCATGGTTCAGGAAGCGCTGCTTCAGGAAGGACTCGCACGTGTCGCCTACATCTATCCGCCCAACACCCGGTACGTTGACAAATTCGACGATTTGCAGCGAATCAGCCGGGAGCAGGCTCTCGGCATATGGAGCGTAGAGAACTACGCCCAGGAAGACGGATTCCATCCGGAAGAACAGGACGCGAATAAAAACAACAATAATAACAATAGCGCCCCAACAACCAAAACGCCGATTGAGAACCGCGAGAAGCCCAAGCAAGGCTGCGACATTAAAGGGAATATCAATTCCAAAGGCGAAAAAATCTACCATACTCCCCAATCTCCCTATTATGATCGCACGAAGCAGGAGCAGTGGTTCTGCACGGAGGAAGAAGCCGTCCAGGCCGGCTTCCGGGCGCCTCGCAATTAGAATTGAATTTCAGGATATGAAATGAACATTCATGTTCATCTTATATACATTTTAGCCGTATGTGAAAAGGAGCCACGAGTCATGGGGAAAAAGAAAACACCAGCAGCCCAGCCCAATGAAAGCCAGCCGCTTAATCCAAGCTCTGCCGCACTGTACAAAACCGTCTGGAGATGGCACTTCTATGCCGGCATCCTATTTGCTCCTTTTCTGATCATCCTGGCTATAACCGGCTCCGTTTACTTATTTAAGCCCCAGATTGAACAAGCGCTATATCGGGACTACTACACGGTAACCCCTCAGGTTGAACGGGTAACTCCAAGCAAGCTGGTCGGACAAGTTAAAGAGCTCTACCCTGATGCTACCATTACCAAGTATCGCCCCGGCGAGTCGGACTCCCGCTCCACGGAAATCAGCATGACCTCTGGCAATGAATCCATGACCGTCTTCATGAATCCTTATACGGGAGAGAAAATTGGCGAGCTGAAAGACAAAGACCGCATAATGGACAAGATCGAGGAATTCCACGGTGAGCTGATGGTCGGGACGATCGGAGACCGAATCGTCGAACTAGCCGCCTGCTGGGCGATTGTGCTCATCCTGACCGGCCTGTATTTATGGCTTCCGAAAAATAAAAACAAAAGCAAAACCAAGAAGAAGAGAAGCCTTGCCGGCGTCCTGTATCCAAGGCTCGGCAAGGGCAAGCAAATTCTCCGCAGGGATCTGCATGCCGTTCCCGCCTTCTGGGTTGCAGCAGGCATGTTATTTCTCATCATGACCGGATTGCCATGGTCAGGCCTGTGGGGCAGCAACTTTCAGACCGTGGCAACCAATACCGGTGCCGGCTACCCTCCGTCCATCTGGTCTGGCAGCGCGCCATCCTCCCATGTGGTGCAGACCAAGGACGTGGCAGAAGTACCCTGGGCTGCAGAGAATCTGGAGGTGCCGAACTCCAGCATCTCCGACTTCACTCCGCTTCCGATCGAAGATGTAATGTATGTCGCGAGAAGCGAGGGCATTCATCCGAGCTATACGATCAGCATCCCGCAGCAAGCGGATGGTGTCTATACGCTGTCCGCCTATCCGCCTAAAGCCCAGGATGAGGCCACGATGCATATCGACCAGTACAGCGGAGCGGTTTTGGCAGATTATCGCTATGATCATTACGGATCGGTCGGCAAAGCCGTCGCCCTTGGGATTACGCTGCATAAAGGAACCCAATTCGGCATCGTAAACCAGATCTTCAGTTTGCTTATATGCGTGGGAATCGTTCTAATCGCGGTAAGCGGTCTGTACTTGTGGTGGAAGAGAAAACCGGAACATGGGCTGGGAGCACCGAAGGCACCCGAGGTGGATGCCAAGCATAGGAGAGTATTCCTTCTGCTCTTCATCGCTCTGGGGATTCTGTTCCCGCTGGTGGGATTATCGCTCATCATCGTCTGGCTCATCGATCGGTTTATCGTTCGGAGAATATCGGCTGTCAAGACATTTCTGAATGCCTGAACAACATATTCAAACCATAACAAGGGGTGGCGGTTTCATGATCGTAAAAAGCCGTTTTATAATGTCCATTCTGCTGTCGGTCCTATTGCTGAGTGCTTGTTCGGCCAAACCTGACGCAGCCAATCGGTATGAAAAGGAAATTCCGCTGATCGCCGAGGTTAATATCCCCGACACACTATCCGTGAGTCAACCGGAGACCATCGAGATCATCCTTACCCAGGGCGGCCAAAGAGTGCCGGATGCGGACTTTGTCCATTACGAGCTGTGGAGCCATGACGGCTCCCTGCGTGAGCCTATGACGGATGCGGTAGAGGTAGGAGAAGGTGTGTATACAGTAACCAAAACCTTCGATAAAGAGGGGCTTTATTTCTTTAAACTTCATTGCGGCAATAACGGCTCCATCATCATTCCCCAAAAACCGTTCGCGGTCGGAGCATTGTCCGAGGCAGAGCTTGCCTATCTCCAAGCGGAAACCCCGACATTTCAAGAAGGCACAGCTGAACATCAGCATTAAAAATAAGACTTCATCTAGGATAAAAACCGGCGCCGAATCTCCGGCGTCGGAACCATGCATTCGTTGGAGCGTCCAAACCAGCGGTAACGGTTCTTTGCTACCCAGCGGTACACCAGGTTCCGTAAGACAGGCGGAATCAGGATGAGCGCATACGACAGCGACCATGGAAAGCGAAGACGCCGTGCAATGCGAAGAGCACCTGTCGACCTTGTATAATACTTCCCATTTTCAATCAATATCATCGTTTCGGTTGACTCTCCATCAAATCCCCCTTGGCGCAGCAGCTCCTGTCCTATCTCCGATTGCAGCGAAGCAAAGCGGAACGCCCCCGCAGGATCTCTCCGAATAATGAATTGGGTCAACCCCTGGCACAAATGGCACACGCCATCGATCAGCACAACGGCATAGTCCTCATTATTTACGATGCGTTGATCCTCCATAGTTCGCAGCCCCCTCGTATTATATAAAAAAACACGTCTCTCGACGTACTTTCTCAGACAACAGATTGCATACAGCAAAACTCATTCTTGCAAGTTAAGATTAGCAAGCCGCTAATCGAATAGTTTACACTTTCTTCCTTAAAGAAAAAACGCAGGAGCCCTCTCCTACGCTTGATCAAGTACGCTATTTTTGGTTTTACTACTCAGCAGCTTTACTCAGCCACTCGCCGTCTTTCATCTGCTGGTCGAATTCGTTCGAGAATTTCTCCATGCATTTGCATATGAAATCTTTACGACAAACCGGGCAAGGTACTTTCCCAAGTCGGCTGAGCGCAGTCAGTTTCCATTCCGGGAAGCGGTTGTAGAATACGCGAATATCCGTTCCGTCAGCCGTGTGGATAATGAATTCGTATAGCCCTTCTTTGTCATTGCTTCCAGCTGTGGTCACACTTGCAATATGCGGTCTGTATGGCATGTCATCACCCGTTTATTTTATTTAAATTCCTTATGACTGGTTTGTACTTTCTGGTACTTAGTCATATTAAAGAATTTTAGAGGTGATGTCAACCGAAGAACACATCCAGGATCGAGCCAAGCTGGCCTCGCTTTTTCCCTTCCAATATATCCGGGTTGAACACTTCCACATATCCGCAGTTTGTGCAGGAAACAAACAGGAAATGGTTGTGCTGAATATCAAACATCTTGCTTAGTCCTGCTCCCGACATGGAGACCTCCTTCGTCTGGCAGTGATTGCCTCCGCATTTACTGCACACAAACCGTTCCTCGATCATTTGTTCAATACGCATCCCAGGTGCCCCTTTCTCAATACTTAATCATAAGGAGAAATACGGAGTTTCATGTAAAAAGTTTCATATATGCAAGCTGAGCTGACAAAAAAAGATGACCCTCATATAAGAGAGTCATCCCCATTTCTTATTCTTGTTCTTATGGTTAGCTTACGCTTAACTCCACGTCGATGTTGCCTCGGGTTGCCTTGGAATAGGGGCAGAACGCATGCGCTTTTTTGGCGAGGTCCTCGGCCTGGCTTCGTTCGATACCCGGCATTTCAATCTTCAGCTTCACCGCAAGCTTGAAGCCGTCAGCACCTTCGTCTTTTCCGATCATCACCTGGGAGTGGATCACAACATCCTTAAGCTGCACGCCTTCTTTACGGGCTATATTAGCCAAGGCGCTTTCGTAACAAGCCCCGTATCCAGCCGCAAACAGCTGCTCCGGGTTGGTTCCATCCCCGCCGGGTCCTCCCAGTTCCTTCGGCATGCTTAATTTGTGATGAAGAACTCCATCCGTAGATTCAACGGAACCTTCACGTCCTCCAATGACTTTTACATCTGCTGTGTATAATGGTTTCATGCTCGTTCATCTCCTTCATACCCTATTATGATCTCTACATGTACTCTTTAAACTTATGGCACAGATTGAAACGACAAATAGGGCAGTTCTCAGGAAACACCTTATTTACCAATCATAAAAAACAGCAAAAAAAGCTGTGATTCAAATGGATGATTCCACTTCAATCACAGCTTTTTCTAAAGTATGCGGTAGAGAGGACTCGAACCTCCACGGGTATACACCCACTACCCCCTCAAGATAGCGTGTCTGCCATTCCACCACTACCGCATAGTATAAGGGAAGTTCTGTAGCGAACATTCCCTATTATACTGTTCTGCAATACAAAAGTAAAGAGTTAATTATTGAGCTCCAAATTCGGCACCTGCATAGCTATGTCTTGTCATTTCTCTTATCCTTGCGGTAAGCAGAAAATTCGATATATTCGCGGATGAACTCCTTCTCATTCTCTGCAAGTCCCGACATGGCAAGATCAGCCGCTTCCGGGTCCACTTCATATTCTCCGCGGGATTCCCTGACCCGAGTATTGGGACTGCCCTTGCCAATGATCAGCCAATCCAAACTCACGGAGAAGAATGCAGCGATCTCAATCAATTTATTTGTGCTCGGCGTTGTTTTCCCCCTCTTCCAGTCACCAAAATTTCCTGTGCTGATCCCGAGGGTTTCGCAAAACGCCTTCTTGGTCATACCCCGGCTTTCTATGAGATGTTCGATTCGTTGGTAAATAGACTGCATTAAACAACCGCCTTCCTATTCTCTCTAAAAAGAAAATATCTTATGTACGTAATTTTTTCTTGCACAATGACTTAATTAAGTGTATAATCAATATATATTGCCTAAATTATACCATAGTACTCATAGATCGTTGTATCTTTTACTCATGAGTCTATTTAGTACGAGGAGCGAGTAATTTTGCCCTACGATACCATAATCACATCTTGGAACAATGCGGTTCACTCCTTGAACAAGGGACTGATGATCATTACCCCCGACGGCATCATCGACAAAATGAACGATCCGCTCATTGCCATGGCCGAACAATACGGTGTTTCCCCTGAGTTCAAGTGGCAGGGGACATCCTTTTTTGATATCACTTCCCAGCAGTTGGGACAGGCCTCATTCGATCATTTTTTTGATGTGGTGGACTTCCCTGCCATCAAGGATGTTATAGCAGGAAAGCTGCCTGAATATTCCTTTGAATATGCAGTGAATGGGAACGGTCAAGATATCTGGGTGCTATGCGAGGTCATGCCGCTGCTTATGAGTGATGACAACCTTATCCATGGAGCCATGCTCTCCTTCACTGACATTACGAAGTTTAAGCACAAGGAGCTGCTGCTGGAGCAAGCACTGGCCCACAGCTATCCCTTGCCGGGACACATTCCGATCTGTGCCGTATGCAAATACGTGCGCCATGCCGAAGAATGGGAGCCGGTCGAGAGCTATTTGGAGAGTCGTCTCCCGATTGAATTCACACATGATATTTGTCCTGATTGCATCCGCAGATTATACCCCAAATATTCCTCCATCCTGGATGATCCCCAGATACCTGATTAGATGAATACATAGTACAGCACAAATAAGCAGCTTCGTCATCCGAATAATACGGAAGGCGAATCTGCTTATTCATCATTCGGGATCTTTCGTATATTACGCGTTCACAAAACGAAGCAGAGGGCTTATGAGAGCCGGCAGCACCGATACATGCCCTTCCCCCTCAATTTCGGTAAAAGCGGTCTCCAGCACGTCTTCTTGCCCCTTGAGAAACGCATACAGCTCTCTGGCGTCTTGAACCATGGACGGTTTCTCCTGAGCTCCGACATATATGTGCAGCTCTTTGCGCTGTCCAGTTTGCAGTATACGCGCTTTCCCTTCTTCCCATTGCTTGTACAGCATGTAGTTCTTCCACCATACGGAGGGACATGCCGCTATGTACCGCTGAAAGGCCTGCGGCCTGGTAAACAGTGTATGCAAGGTAAAATAACCCCCCAGCGAGTGCCCAAATAACGCCTGCTTCGCAAGGTTTACCGGATACTGCCGTTCTACTGCTGGCTTCAGCTGATCCTCGATGAACGCATGGAATGCCTCGACACCGCCTGTCTCCGGCCATTGAAATCCATTGGGACGGACCGGCAGCTCATCGGTATCGGCATATTCCGTAAAGTTATAGAAACGCTCATTACTCACGATAGGACTGTCGCTGTCAAAGCCGATGCCCACAATAAGAGCCGCAGGGATGCCGCGGGGCGTACGAGACTGAATGCGAATCGCCTCTGCAAGCGATCCGAAGGTAGCATTGGCATCCAGTGAATACAACACAGGATACCCGCCCTCGGGCGGAGGTCCCATCGGCTCGGCGATGAAGATACGGTATTCACGGCCCGTAAGGTCGGACTGCATAGACCAGGTCACCGTCCCGGGTATGTGAAACAAGCTGTCGTTAGGCTGGGCGCTTGGCCCCTCACCCTGAGCTTGCTTCGCCTTCAGCTCCTCCCCTTGGGCCTCCTTCATGAACAACCATTGCAGTGCATCGGGAAATCTTCTGGCCATAAAGATGGCGTCATGGGTTCCATCCGGATCTACCTTCAGCTGCAGTCGCTGCTTGCTCATCCCATTTTCACCCCAAAACCGATGGGCCTCAAGGTTATTAGGGAACATATTCTTCTGTGCATTTTTCTTATATACACCCTCTTGACGCCCCACAGACATAAATACCCTCAGGCTGGCTGGCAGGCTCCCCTGCTGCCTGATGAAATCCATAACCCCCTCATACCACAGCGAAGCCGACAGCATCCCGATTCTTCCAAAACTCTCGGGACGCCAATATCCCGCAAACATCGAGATCAGCCCGCCAAAGGAGCCGCCGATAATCGCCGTATGTCCAGGCTCAGGTAGTGTCCGGTATTGTCCGTCAATGTGGACTTTAATGACGTCAGCCACTTCGTCTACGTAGGCTCTGCCCTGCCCTCCGAAGGGGGGATTCCCATCCAGCAGAGAATCTGCCGGCCATGGCGTATACTCATCATTGCGGTTTACAGGTGATATTCCGACCAGAATAACTTCATCCAATTGCCCGGTTGAAAACAAATGCTCCACATAATTCAGGCAGTCCATGAACAAATCTCCATGATCCTGCACATAGGCAACAGGATAAAAGCGTTTCGAATCATCCTGATAAGAAGGAGGCAAATACAGTTTGAGTTCCCTGTTCTCAACCACCAGCTGCTGATAACGATTCATGTAATCCTCCCGAAAGCTTCTTTTATTTTCTCATGCGAATCAATAGATAGATGAAATAAGGCACTCCGATCACAGACACCACAATCCCTGCAGCCAATTCGGCCGGAGCAAATATCGTTCGGCCGATGAAATCGCCGATGACAACAATCGCCATCCCGGCTATGCCGCTGACAGGTATGATATGCCTGTGCCGCAGTCCCACCAGCTGTCTGGCCAGATGCGGAGCGATCAGACCGACAAATCCAATGCTGCCGGACACGGCAACACTCGCGCTGATCAAGCCGATGCTGCACAGCAGCAAAATATTTTTCTCACGTTCGACAGATACCCCTACACTCTTCACGCTTTCTTCACTAAGCTGGAACAAGTCGAGTACCTGTGAGCGGAACCATATAACAGGCGGCAAAATAATGAGCCAAGGCAGCATAGTGACCACGAACTTCCAATTGGCACTGTGAAGGCTGCCGGCCAGCCAAGCTACGGCCATCTCGTAATCCGACGGGTTCATTTTGAGAGAGAAGAACATCGTTATGGCCCCAAAACCGGAAGCAATCGCAATACCCACCAGGATAAGCCGCTGCGGGTCCAGCTTCCCGCCTTCTCTGGCAAACATGAATATGGCCGTTGTCGCTGCTAACCCGCCTGCAACGCCAAACATGGGCATCATCATAACCCCAAGCCAGCCTGACATCGTGATCTGCCCCTGCAGTAAGAACATGAACAGAACAACCGCCATGCCTGCGCCGGCATTGATGCCGAGAATGCCCGGGTCTGCAAGTCCATTACGCGTTACGCCCTGAATAACGGCCCCGGCCATGCCCAGCGCAAATCCTACGAGTGCACCAAGTACAATGCGCGGAAGACGGAATTCAAACACAACGAGATCGAAGTCCGAATTGGGATTCAACCGGAGCAGCGTCTGGAATACTTCCTTAATCGACATGTCAAAGGTTCCGTTCGTCAAACTGAAGTATATCGCCGTCAAGACAATAGCAATTCCTCCAGCAACCACAAGTGGGAATCGATAATATGTGTTACGCACGCTGCGCCCCTCCCCTCGTCTTGATCAGATACAGGAAGAAAGGAACCCCGATTAATGATGTAATGACACCGACCGGCGTTTCAAACGGGAAATTCACAAAGCGCGCAAGAATATCACATAACGCAAGAAACATGCCGCCTAATACTCCCGAGACGGGTACAATCCATCGATAATCGGAACCTGACAGGAACCGGGCTATATGAGGGATAATCAAGCCCACAAAGGCAACCTTGCCCGCCAGCGCCACCGACACGCCTGTCAGAATAACAACCGCCAGCATCGCGAGGGCTTTGATCAGCCATGTATTCACACCAAGCCCCTTGGCCGTCTCATCTCCAAGCGACAGGAGTGTGATCGATTTGGACAATACGATGGCAAGGCATAGACCAACGATAGCAAAAGGAATGCTCAGCTTGATCAGCTCAGGGTCCATTGCATGCAGCCGGGCATTGTACCAGAAGCTGATATTTTGCGAGATTTGAAAATAGGCGGCTATCGCCTCTGCAGTCCCGCTAAGAAACGTACCGATCACGGTACCGAGTATAGCCAGCCGAACCGGACTGAGCCCATTCGGTATGAGCCACGCCAATCCGAACACAACGGCAGCCCCGATGGCCGAACCGATCAATGAACTGACGATGTACATATTGGAGCTGGCATTCGGGATAAATACCATAAACAGCGTGACGGCAAACACAGAACCGTCAGACACCCCCATAATGGATGGTGAAGCCAGATAGTTCCGCGTCATGCCCTGCATTAAAGCTCCTGAAACCGCGAGGAAGGCACCGATGAGCATCGCGCCTACTACCCTTGGCATTCGGGAGCTCATAATAATCTGATGATCAACACTCTCCGAGTCAAAAGCAAAGATGGAATCCCAGACGGTATCCATCGTAATATTCTTGGCCCCATACAGGATGGAGGCCGCTATGAGTAATAAACAGACTGCCGGGGCCATCACAAGGATGACAGCCGGCAGTGATTTTTTGAACCCCATGAACAACACGCCTTATACGTTTATACTGGAACTTTTATTTACTTAGTCAGATTCTCGACTGCAGCTTTCAGGAACATAATTTTGCTGTATGCTGTTCCGCCTTGAGCAAGCGGATCGACCACATTGACAAATGCGGTGCCGTTCTTGAATGCGTTCAGGTTCTTCATGATTGGATCATTCTGCAGCTCTTCCAGTGCATTGGGTGTATCCTTGTTCTCATCTGGTGAGAACTGTACGAATACATAATCCGGATTCATCTCCGCAATTTTCTCTTTTGAGATCAATTCCTGTGCCTTGGCTGCCGCTACTTCTGCTGGTACTGCAATCCCCAAATCCTCATACAACACCGGGTTAAAGAATACGCCGGCTGGGTATATGTACATCTCGCCTGCACGAATACGAATCGCCAGAACCTTCTTGTCCTTCAGGCTATCTCCAAGGGTAGTTTTGACTTCTTCCAAATCTTCTTTATATTTGGCTATTTCCTGCTCAGCCTGCTCCTGCTTACCGCTTAACTCGCCAAGCAGTTTCAAGTTGCTTTCCCAGTTGGTTGACACATGGGAGTATGGAATCGTAGGCGCAATTTTGTTCAACTGTTCAATAACTTCAGGTTTGGCTTTGGACGATCCCAAAATGACATCAGGCTTCAGAGACAGAATCGATTCAAAATTCGGCTCCATTTTCTCACCGACCGACGTGGCTTCCTTCGTAATCGACTCAAACATCGGCGGGAATTTGCCTGAGAAGGTGATGGCTCCAACCGGATTTACATCCAGTACAATGGCGTCCTCCATCGCTTCAACCGCACCGGTGATGACAATACGATCCGTTTTTGCCGGAAGTGTGTATTCCTGATCGAGGTATTTCACAACCTTTGTATCTGACTCAGCGGTTTTCGCTTCTTCATTCGAAGTGCTCTCCTCCGCGGGTTTGCTCGTTTCTGCCGCACCGTTCGTGCTTGCTGCGTCCGTATCCTTAACTTCGTTGCCCTCTCCACAAGCGGATAACACCAAAGTGAATACCACCAACAGCCCTAAGACCCATTTCATTCTCTTCATCTCTCTCCATTTACCCCTTCCATGATCAATGATCACTCAATAATTGATAATGATTATCATTATTGATTATGGTATAGGATTTGCCCTTTTTTCACCATGGACAAATAACCGGATTCATCATGGACATTTTCCGGAAAACAACCGGAAGGCCTCCTCAGCCATATGCTCCATCGCGATGGGCGAGTACTCGCGCCAAGGATAAGAGGATAATTGATGGAATGATCCCTCTCTCACTGCTGGGAGCGTCATCCATTCCGGCGTAGCCTGCAATCTTCTCCAATGGGCCAGTGTCTCGGAATCCTGACGAATCAGAAGCAGAATATGCCCTGCGCAGCTCTCTTTGATCTGCTCCATCGTCAGCCCCCTGCCGTTCTCGAAATCCAAAGACAGCGCGGGCTGGAAATTAAAATCATCATATAATAATTCCTTCATGCCCGGATGACTGTAACTCATCAGCTCATCCTGATGCAGGCGTGCGGTCAAAAGGGTCCGCTGTCCCATCCTGCCAGGGGGGAGCTTCTCGCGGTAGGACGATATTTTCCGATGAAACCCTTCAATCCACTGCTCCGCCTCCGGCAGCTTGTCCAGCACTTCCGCCAACCCAAGCAGATTGCTCTGCCATCCCTCATGCTCTCCCGGCATCTCGTAGAGAGGGGCGATCAGCCGAAGCTGGTCCTTCTCCCATTCTTCTATTCCGTATGCACAAACAATAAGCTCCGGACGCGCCGAAGCAAGCTTCTCCAGATTCGCATATTTATTATGATTCTGACGGTACGCATCGAGATGCACCGGAATATCCGGACCGAGAACATTATAATAGTGTTGCGACCACTTGGGATGAAGCGGAGCTGCATATGGCGTGAAATCCAGCGGCATGACATAGCCCAATAGGGTAGTTGAACCATACAGGGCCATTTTGTTTTTCCTTGTCTTCATATACACCGAGGGAGAGATTCCAAATGCCTTCTTAAACTTGCGGCTAAAATAAAACTCATCCTTGTATCCCACCATATGCGCAACTTCCCGCAGCAAAGAATCCGAACCCAGCATCAGCTGCTTCGCCTTGTTTAAGCGCACATTCGCCAAATAGTCCATCGCGCTATGACCATACGTCTTCTTATACACCTCTACAAAATATTTAGGACTCAGCTCGGACAGGCCGGCTAGTTCTTCGATCGTTAAATCTTCATTATAATGTTCTTCAATATACTCCTTCACCCGCTCCAGCGCTTGTCTCTTGTCGTTCTTGGCGTATGGACCGCATCCAGCGACCATTGTATATAACAGCTCTTGAAAATCAATCTGTACCCTCCACTGTTTTAGGGGGTCCTTGCTGTGAAATTCCTTGTGCATCGTGCGGCAGACAAGATTCAAGCGGTCAGGGGAGCTGACAACGAATATGCCGTCATAGGGCATGAAAGCTGCGTCGTCCACCTCATGGAATCGACCACAGCCCAACTCGCCTTCATAAAAACCAAAATGAAGGATCGCAACCGCCGTCAACTCTTGTTCCTCCACACTTCGATGATCGTCGCTCATAATACCAAACGTGGATCCCGCCGCACAAAAATAAACACACCCCTTATTCATGCGGGTGATTTGTTCTGCCTGCTGCAAAGAGGCCTCCCCGCTAAGGGGGACGATCAGGGCCGACTGTACGGTCAGCTGTTGGTCAAGGGACAAGCTGTGTCCATGAACGATATCGATATTCCATAAACGGGCCATCAGCCCGCCGTATTCTTTCGGATCATTCTTATCACTGCTATTGCTCATCAGATTTAACATATATACTAGATCCCAACCTTAATTAATGAGAATGGTTATCATTATCATATAATTATCACACACCGTGTCAAATGTCCAGTGGGACCATCCTCTTTTCAGAATTGTCACAAGTATAGACCCAACATAAAAAAGCAGCCTTGCCTCCACAGGGAGTCATGACTGCTTCTTCAAATGGGATATATCTAATGAAGGTACATACAGGTGGGTCTTTAGAATGCGATATTTTCCTTCCCCTCCACGAGGAGCCTCTTCCTAGGCCCGCATATTCAGGGTTAATTCCGCCGAAGGCGCTGCCGGTTGCGAGCCCGGGCCTCGCCGCCCTTGCGGCCTGCCTCTTCGCGGCTCATCTTGGCATCTTCGGTATGGTTCTGATTTCTCGATTCTCCACCCATCTGGCCGATTTCTTGATAGAACTCGCGTCCATGTGAGCTTGAGGTTGACTCTCCGCCTTTGCGTCCGATATCCTTATAGAAGTCCTTGCCATGGGTATCCGAAGTAGCTTCTCCGCCCTTCTGACCGATCTCCTGATAAAACTCCTGATTATGCGAATTAGACGTAGATTCTCCGCCTTTCCTGCCGATTTCCTGGTAGAAATCTCTATCATGAGCACGAGAGGTTGCCTCCCCGCCCTTTCGTCCAATCTCTTGATAAAATTCTTTGTTATGGTTGTTCGCAGTAGCTTCTCCACCTAAACGTCCTGCTTCTTCACGGCTCATCTTTCCATTGTTGTTGTTCTTAGCCATTCTGAATCACTCCTTATAGGTTATTGGAAGTTGTTGCTCGTCCACGGTATCATATTAACCTTGTGAACGGCGATGAAACATAAATTTTGCATAAATGCGCAAGTTTGCATCAAGGTCATCCTGCACAAAGTATTGATATACACGAAAAAAAAGCCCCGCACAAAGTGCGGGACTTTTTATCAAAATCTGTATGCGGTAGAGAGGACTCGAACCTCCACGGGTATACACCCACTACCCCCTCAAGATAGCGTGTCTGCCATTCCACCACTACCGCATAATATAAGGGTACATCCATTCGTTACTAAATAAAAAATGGTGAGCCATGAAGGACTCGAACCTTCGACACCCTGATTAAAAGTCAGGTGCTCTACCAACTGAGCTAATGGCTCTCGATGACAATCTTGCAGCTGCCATATAAGAAAAATGGTGACCTGTAGGGAATAACCTCTCTTCGTTCGAGACTGCGATGCTTATCCTAACGAAGATCTTGCTCCGACGAATCGACGGGGTTCTCATCCCTGAGGTTATATAAGAAAGTGGTGACCCGTAGGGGATTCGAACCCCTGTTACCTCCGTGAAAGGGAGGTGTCTTAACCCCTTGACCAACGGGCCACTTTAACCACGTCGCCGTGACGACAAGATTGAGTATAGCATAAATTTAAAAATGCTGGCAAGCTTTTTTTTTCGTAAATTTTAATATTTATTTTCAGTGTTTTTTCGGCCCATAATCAGCCCAAGAAACCAGCCGCTAGCTGCGTTTCTGTGACGATATTTCCCACACCCTGCACATGGTATGCATGAGCGTCCACTCTCGAGCTTACGATCTTATGCAGCTGTTCATCTATAAAATGCAAAGCAGCCCCATCATCGGCAGCATATCCGGATTGCGCCTCACCATTAAGTACAAGATTATGGTACGACGGCCTTCTCTTACTCTCGCCATCATAGTGAGGGCAATGGCTTCCCCTCAGCATACCCAACCCCTCAAGCTTGTACAAGGGTGCGTTCAGCGGATCTGTAATCCCTTCTTCAAACCAGCATATGGAGCCAGCGCTTAACCCCGTTAATAAAACACCGAGACTGCGAAGTATGCCTAACGCTGCTTATGCTCCGACGAACCCTATCCAGGGTTCTCATCCCTTTGCAAAAAAAAGCCCCCAATCACTTTGTGATGGGAGCTTTCTTCGGTGTAACGCTAAACGGAGAGAGAGGGATTCGAACCCTCGCACCACTTACGCAGTCTAACCCCTTAGCAGAGGGTCCCCTTATAGCCACTTGGGTATCTCTCCATATGGCTCCCCGAACAGGACTCGAACCTGTGACAACTCGATTAACAGTCGAGTGCTCTACCAACTGAGCTATCAGGGAACATTAAATAGAATACTAATAATTTATCATGACTTCTTAGGGGAGTCAAGCGATAGAAGCGTAAGACGTCCGCTGCACTTTCCGCACCTGTACCGGGCCGGGTTCATCTTCCGTTTCCGCAAATACTCGGTCCCGCAGGCGCTGCAGCGCAGCATATAGCGGTAAGGTTCCGGCTGGCGGCCCGTTGCCCTGCCCTTCGGCAAAGATTTGCAGAATCGGCTTCCTCCAACGGCTTGCAGCAATTTTTTGAAATCGGCATCCCGATGCTGATACCCCCTCCCTGCAATATGCAAATGGTAATGGCACAGCTCATGCTTAATAATCTTCTCGACCTCTTCCCTGCCGTGCGTAGCAAGCTGATGCGGATTGATCTCGATATGATGGCTCTTCATAAAATACCGGCCGCCCGTTGAGGACAAACGCGGGTTAAAGGTCGCCTGATGCCTGAACGGAACCCGGAAGCTCTCCAGCGAAATTTTCTCAACCCAAGCCTGCAGTTCTTCATTGCTCATCTCGTTCATCATAACAATATCTGATCCTTCCTTTACCTTATAAATGCTACTTGAATTTTAACTTCTCTCTGGGCTACACTGTCAAGTAGAAAGTATGGAGGGAGAACCTGCAATCATGCCGAACATGCGTTACGTTATATTAAAGGGACACGAGGGGCTGCAGTTCGTCGAAATGCCTGGTGACCACGCTTACCAGCTCAGTGCTCTGAATTTACGCCTTAACAAGGAAATCGATAAACTCACCGCTCCAGGCAAACCTCAGCTGCCTCTTGCTGTAGCTGAATGCGACAATCTTGATCTGCTGCAGGAATCGCTGAGCATTCAAGGTGGTCTGGACTACATAAATGAGCTTGAGCAGGCTTTTGCTTCCCTTAACGAAACAGAGTATCCACTCATCTCGCTGCTAACCGAGATTCGGGCTCTTCAAGCCCAGCTTGAGCAGTGGTACGAGGAAGAGGCGTAATAATCGAGGTAGACCTGCACGCTTTGGGCTTTTTCCCCATATGCTATCCATACAGATGGAATTAGCAAGAGGAGGAGATACCCTTGCCGCAATGGCTCTGCAATCAATTAATACGTGCTTTCCGTAAAAAGGACAGACGTCAGATCAAGCTGCTGAACGAGTGCTGGTACTTTTACCGGAATTCACCGGGCGAAGAGAATTCGAATGCCCGATAGGGCGCTGCAACCGATCCATAAGTATGACAATAAGCCGGACTGCTGTCCGGCTTATTTTTGTGTGTATTTTATCATGATAGCTGAAGGGGAGCACGATCTACTGCAACTTACAGAAAGCTGCGCTTAGCCGGCCAGGAGCCTTGCAGCTTCCGCAGAAAAATAATTTGTCCCGTATGGTATGCATCATGCGTAATTAAGCTGGCTATCCGCTGTGGAGATTCGGTGATCTCTTCTTCCGGCATCTGCTCTATTTTTTGTCTTAGCACAGTATGAACTTCCTTCAGCTGCTCCTGAGCTGTTTCCCACGCCTGCTGGCTTGGATCGTGTATGAGAAAGGTCTCGTCATTGCCGATTCCTTCGTTACTAAGGGGTGTCCCTTCCAATCTTGCGAGCAGCCGCTGCTTATAATACAGCAAATGCTGCACGTTCTCCCAAATGGAATTCGCGGCCTCCCCCTCCGGTTTCCAAAGAGCCTGCTCAGCCGTCACATCCTTCAGCGCAGGAAGAATCGGCGGATACCAGTCCTCCTGCTCCATAACGTTATCCCAGTAAAGTAACAACAATTCTCGCATGTTCATATTCGATCGCCTCCATTTTAATATGTAACCACCTTAAATAAAATAGATCGTTACACATAAACTAACATACTGCCACCTCCATTACAAGTAACTAGCAACATAAATTTTTACTTGTTACAATAATGGAATGAGAAAGGATGAGTTTCATGTTGTGGGATGATTTTCTGAACAGTGAATGGCATGACTGGAGAGGTAGCGGCCGGTCAGAGGACAGACTTTATCGTGAGGATTGGCTCACCGATTTTATAGACGAATATCATCTTCAAATGACCCTGCCATTAAAAACGGATGAACTGGATCTGTTAAAACAGCTTCGCTCCTTCCTCCGAAAATGCGTGCAGCACATCGTTGCGGGAGAACCCCCTTCCCGCCAGCAATTGGAGGAATTGAACCGCTGGATGGCCGCAGGGCCAGTCGTGCGCCAGCTTGGGATGCAGGGGGACCAGAAATTCGTGCTGACCTACACCCCTGTAACTCCGGATCTTCAGACGTTTTCCGCGGAGATAGCGGGTTCTTTTGCGCAAACCTTGGAACAAGGCGAGCTGGCTCGATTCCGCATCTGCACCAACCCGGATTGTCTGTGGGTGTATTACGACGATACGCGCAACCGCTCCAAGCGATACTGTGATGACAAGGCCTGTGGCAACCTCATGAAAGTGAGACGGTTTCGGGCGAAGAAAAAGCAGCAAGCCGATATCGAGAACTAAGCTAGGGTTAGGGCGCTCAGTAGATCGTTTCTTATATTTAAATGGGTTGGAGGTAAAAATCATGATTATAAAGAGGGTTACTGAAGCAGAATTAGCTTGGGTTAACCGGCAGTATGAACAAATCGGATTTATGCCAAGCAAGCTACAGAATGAAATCATTGCCATCGTTATGTCTCAAGGCCACTATGCCGGTGTTGGCAGACTGGTTATGTTGAATGCGCATGAGGCTGAGATGGGCGGCATTTATATACTGGATGCATTTCGAGGACAATTCCTTGCACAAGAGCTCGTTTCATACCTGGTAGAAGAATCGAAAAGACAGAACCTCAAGACGGTGTATTGCATTCCGTTTGAAGAGTTGCAGCATTTCTATGAGAAATTCGGCTTTCATGCATTCGATGCCCCTGCCTCCAATGCCAATCCCCGGATTTTAGAAAAATATCACTGGTGCCTCAAAACATACGATAAAAACGTCCTGCTTCTAAAGCTGACCCATGACGGGTAAGCTCTGGGTAATAAAAAGCAGCGGTATGCCGCTGTCTGAGCTTCACAAGCAGTAGAACGAATAAGAGCCGTAACTCCCAATGGGAGATACGGCTCTTTCATCATTTTATACGCCATTGCGTAAGGTTCGTTCGATCCGGGGATTGCTTGGATTGCTGTCGGCCAGGTGTTGAACTAATATGGGATCCTGTTACTGGTCCTTTGGCTTACGCATCGTCAAACCGACGCGGCCTTTCTTCAAATCCACGTTCAGCACCCATACTGTAACGTTATCTCCGACGGAGACAACATCCATCGGATGTTTCACAAATCCATCACTCAGCTGGGAAATATGCACTAGACCGTCGCTCTTGATGCCGATATCAACAAAAGCACCAAAGTCGATAACATTGCGCACCGTTCCCTGAAGCTCCATTCCCGGCAGAAGATCTTCGATCTTCAGTACGTCCTGACGGAAGATTGGCAGCGGCAGTTCCTCACGCGGATCGCGTCCCGGACGCTGCAAGCTGTCCAGAATATCACGCAGCGTTGGCACGCCAACCTCCAGCTTCACCGCGAGGTTCTCCGGCTGCTGCGCATCCAGCAGCTCAGCCAGCTCCTTGCTTCCGAGCTTGTCCAGCCCTACCTGAAGCTCCTGGAACAAACGGTCAACGACCGCATATGATTCCGGGTGAATCGGCGTACGGTCCAGAACGTTCTCCCCTTCCGAAATCCGCATAAAGCCCACGCACTGCTCAAACGTCTTGGCGCCTAGCCGCGGAACCTTTTGCAGCTGCTTGCGGCTTACAAACTTCCCGTTCTCCTCCCGATATTTCACGATATTCTTGGCAATGGTTGCGTTGATCCCTGCCACGTACGAAAGCAGGGATGGCGATGCGGTATTCACGTCAACTCCGACATGGTTAACCGCAGACTCCACGACAGCTTTCAGGCTTTCCTCCAGATGCTTCTGGGTTACATCATGCTGATATTGACCCACGCCGATCGATTTCGGATCGATCTTCACCAGCTCGGCAAGCGGATCTTGTACCCTGCGCGCAATTGAAGCCGCGCTGCGCTCGGCTACATCCAGATCCGGGAATTCTTCCTGTGCCAGCTTGGAGGCAGAGTACACACTTGCTCCGGCTTCATTAACGATGAGGTAAGCAAGCTCAGGGTCAGCGATTTCCGCAATAATCTCTTCTGCTACAAATTGCTCCGTCTCACGGGACGCCGTCCCGTTGCCAATGACAATGAGCTTGATCCCGTATTTCGCAATCAGCTGTTTGAATTTCGCAGCAGCCTCCTGCCTCTTGTTCGCTGGCGGCGTCGGGTACGTTACCGCTACTTCAAGCAGCTTGCCCGTGTCATCAACCACAGCAAGCTTGCAGCCGGTGCGATAGGCCGGATCGACACCCAATACACAGCGTCCCTTCACCGGTGGCTGCAGCAGCAAGCTGCGCAGGTTCCCTGCAAAAATAGAGATCGCCTGATTCTCCCCTTTTTCCGTAAGCTCGCCCCGAACCTCCCGTTCAATGGATGGTGCGATGAGTCGCTTGTACGAATCCTCGATCACCGCGGTAAGAATATCCGATACGGATGACGGGCCCTTAAGCACCTGTTTGCCGATGTACCCATGAATGGATTCGGAAGGAACCTCAAGCCCCACCTTCAGAATGTTCTCGCGCTCCCCGCGGTTAATGGCCAAAATCCGGTGTGGTGGCATTTTCTTCGCCAGTTCCCGGTAGTTGTAATAGTTCTCATACACGGATTCTGCCTCGGTATCCTTCGCCTCTGAAGTCAATATGCCATGGTCCATACTGAATCTGCGCACCCAGGAACGAACGGTTGCATCGTCGGCTATATTTTCAGCCAAAATATCCATCGCGCCTTGCACTGCCTCTTCGGCCGAAGCCACACCCTTCTCTTCATCAACATACTTGACGGCCTCAAGCATCACATCGGCTTGCTTCGGCTGCGACCAAATCCACTCGGACAGCGGCTCGAGCCCCTTTTCCTTCGCGACGCTTGCCCGTGTCTTGCGCTTCTGCTTATACGGACGGTATAAATCTTCTACTTCCTGAAGCTTGACAGCAGCCGTGATCGACTTCCTCAGCTCTTCCGTCAGCTTGCCCTGCTCCTCTATGATGCGGATGACTTCCCGCTTACGGACTTCCAAATTGCGCAAATAGTTTGTCCGCTCTTCAATGTCACGTAATTGATTCTCATCCAGCTCGCCTGTCATTTCCTTACGATAACGTGCAATAAACGGTATGGTATTGCCCTCATCCAGAAGCTCAACGGTCGTACGCACCTGTTTCTCGGACAATTGAAGCTCTTTCGCCATTTGCTTGACGATCCGTTTTAATTCTTCCTTGCGAATCTGTTCTTCATTTACTTCCACAACAGCTTCTAATTCAGACAATGATATCCCTCTTTCTTCAATGAAACTATATTACCTATTATCCCAAACTTAAGCGCTCATTTCCACCTCATAGCTTACATCATAAGGGTTTAAGCTGTTTTTAATGTCGATTTCATCTCATTTTAAGATTCGCTTTATATTCTTAATAGTAAGAAAATGCTGCTGCCGGATATCCACACCTTCATGATGATCAGGGGGTCACCTTAGATGAATGACAAACAAGCCATTGCCTGGTCCGTTGCCTGCCTCCTGTTTATTGCAGTCGCGGTCACCACGGCCTACATTCTCATCCCAACTAACACCTAAATACGAATCTTCAATAAGAAGCGTGCTCCCAGCTTCTCATGCGCATCGCAGGCAGATGGCAGTGCGGCCATCTACGTAAAAACCCTCAAGGAGTTCGTCCTTGAGGGTTTTTATGGCCATCGTTCTATGTGGAACATGCAACGCTTGGATTGAATTAAAAATCAATCAAGCCCAGACTTATTTGCAGGGAATCATCCACCTTGCTCATCATTTCATCATCAAGATGGGTGATTTTGTCAGTTAGCCGCTGCTTATCAATCGTCCGGATCTGCTCTAGCAAAATGACGGAATCCCGATCAAATCCATGCGACGCCGCGTCGATTTCGACGTGAGTCGGCAGCTTGGCTTTTTGAATCTGTGCCGTAATGGCTGCAACAATCACAGTCGGACTAAACCGGTTGCCGATATCGTTCTGGATCACAAGAACCGGCCTTACGCCGCCCTGCTCCGAACCGACAACGGGTGATAAATCCGCAAAAAATACGTCGCCCCGTTTAACGATCACTGTCTACACCCCGCTTACTAAGCGGTCTAGAGTGTTGTCTGCATCTTCCTCCGCGTGAAACGCCTCAGAAGCCATGGTCAGGTTAATTTTGGCCATTTCCATATAACCTCGCTGCATGGATTCACGAATGTAACGTTTCTTCCGTTCATTCAGGTACAACTTCATGGCCTGCCTAATAAGCTCACTGCGGTTGGAATTTTCCAGCTGAGCGATCCCGTCCACTTCCTGCAAAAGATGATCCGGCAAACTGATCATGATTCGTTTGGTGTTCTGCATATTGGCCACCTTCTATCACACCCCCACAACCTTCTCGCCCTGTGCACCAGTATTACATTATTCAAGGAAATTTATACAAAAGAATATATATGCCGAAGGTATATCAAGTATGCTGCATATCATTATAAACTACAATCGACACTTTCGTACAGACTTTAGCGACATATTCCTATTTCGAGGGTGTCTGTACGTATTCCTTCTTTCCTGAATAAATTACTTGGGACACGAAAGGCCTTTAAAGGTGATTCCAGAGTGCATTTACCGTCTTAACGGGTATATCGTCGCGTATATACTGACGTGGTACCCGGTGGGCAATCATGCAGACGACCTCGTAGTGGATCGTTCCCAGCTTGGCTGCCAGCTCATCTGCCGTGATGCATTCGCCAGATTGCTGGCCGATGAGTACAACCTCTTCACCAGCTTTAATTTGTTCCGCCTCCTCGGCGAAAGGTTTGAGCGATACCATACATTGGTCCATACAGATATTTCCGATTACAGGGGCGCGGCGGCCGCGTATCAGCACTTCCGCTTTACCGCTCAGCATACGTGAGAAACCGTCGGCGTAACCGATAGGAAGGGTTCCAATTCTCTCTTCCTGCTCTGTTACATATTTCGACCCGTAACTGATGCCGGAATGCGGAGGCAGATTTTTGACGTAGACAAGCTTGGTCTTTAACGTCATGACAGGGCGGAGGCTCACTGCCTTCCGATTCACCTCATCCGAAGGATACAATCCATACAGGCTAATGCCAATACGAACCATATTATAAGATAATTCGGGTGTATCGATGGCAGCAGCGCTGTTACCCGTATGTATGATCGGGATATGGTAGCCCTTATCCCGAAGAGCGTCCGCTACGCCCTGAAAACGGCGGTACTGTTCCAATGTATAGTCTTTGTTGTGTTCATCCGCTCTTGCAAAATGGGTAAACATTCCTTCGACAACAACCTGCGGCAGTGAACATGCTTCTTCTATAAAAGTAAGAGCATCTTCACCAGGAAGCAGGCCCAAACGACCCATTCCGCTGTCAATCTTGATGTGTACCTTAAGTGGCTTCTCCGGCTTGACCGGCAGTGCCTTTATCGCTTTGAGCACTTCCGAACTGAACAGGGTTATGGTTACATCATACTCATAAGCGGTCTCTACCGCCTCCGGTGGTGTATAACCGAGCACCAGGATCGGAATAGAAATGCCTCCTTGCCGAAGCTCGAGCGCCTCATCAAGGAAAGCTACGCTTAAGTAAGCCGCTCCCAGTTGCTGAAGTTCGCGTCCCACTTCTACAGCTCCGTGACCATACGCGTTAGCCTTCACACACGCAAGCAACTCCATGTGCTTGGGCAGCGCCTCACGAAAAGCGTTATAGTTAGCGCGCAGATGGTCCAGGTTGATTTCCGCCAGGGTAGGTCGATATATCGCTTGCAATTCCAGTCACCTTCTTACCATTTTGAAAAAAGCATTAGGTTTACATTAGATTAATGGTAATGTTCCCGCGAGCAACTGTCAATTGAGCCAAACTGCTTATTTCTGAAGCTCGCGGTACCCTTGTAGTGACGAAACTTGGTGAAACATCGGAATATCTGCAAGAAATGCAGGCAGAACCCCTGACGGATTGCCTTTATTTGGAAAATAGGCGAATGGCCCCATTGTCGGAATTTTGCCCTCCTTCAATGCTTGGTATCCGCCTACTTTGTATTATTTACCCGATTCTCCCTGCATGGAAGCAGCGACTTTCACCATTTCACTCACAGGAAGATTTGCGCTGGTGATTCGGTATTCGACTCCTTCTGTATTCCAGGTCAGCGTTCTTTGCTGATCGCCAGTGAGCAGCCCTACCGTTGTGAAGTCGATGTAAATCGCTTCGCCCGGTACGAGGGAAACCGCACGATCCACCGGTCTGGATTCCATAATCGTGTATTGGTACACGCCGTCATACTTCAGGATGACCGCATGATCCTTGCTCTCTGCAACCTCCATGGTGTCCTTATTGGTAACCCCGGCAGGAAGATACTCCGGATAAATAATGCCGAACGATCCCATGTCGCCGCCGGAGGCCGTTGGCGTCAAACCATCTGTTCCCTGGGCCCCATCGCCATCTGCTCCGGAAGCCACCGGCACTCCATTCTCGTCCACTTCCGCAAGCGTTCCCTTCGCATCACTCATTGCGCTCAGATTCTTGTTGGTATCAAACGATTCCTTCGTCAGATTGGTGTCAAATGTAAAGGTATTGAATTTAACCTCAACCACGACATTAGCTTCCGAATCCGATACTTGTACCTGTTTCGGAGTGTAATTGTCCTTGGCGAGCCATATCTTCTGACGAATCAGGGAATGGCTGTGGTAGTTCGCCGCCACATCGAACACGTAGCTATCCTTATCCTCGGCAAACTGACGGGTATTGTCGCTCAGAATGCTGCCCAGCAGCGTCTGATACAGATATACCTGTCCCTGATTATCCGGCCAGTCGCTCTTGAAGCGGAAGCTCTTGTTCAGGCTTGGCGTCAGGACGAACACACCATCATCATTACGAAGCACGATTTGCGTAATATCCTTTTGCCCATTCGTTAAGCTGATCCGGTAGTAAGATGGTGACTGATACCATACCTCCACCTGGTACTCCTGCGGCGCCGAACCGGTATGTATGGTCATAACGCCCGCTCCCTGGTAAGCACCCTTGGCACTTTCCAGCTTATCAGCCACCTTGCCCAGATCCTTCACAACGCTGTCCGCATTTTTCTTCCCGCATCCCGCCAGTATTGTTGTTAAGCATAATACTACCGCGAGCAGCACCCATGAAATCCGGCGCATGTCATCATCCCCTTCAACACTTGTTTTGACTTGATTGATACATGTCTATGAGGGACTTGGTCACATTATGCAGACTAGCCTGACAAGCACCGTTACGGCAGGCCTCGCAAGGGGTTCATTGGCTGGGACAAGAAAAAAAGCCCTGGCGGATTCAGCGGATCGTTGATTCCATAAGGGCATATTTTCTTAAAACATCTTGATTGCTCTCATAAGTCATCCAGAGCATCCCCTCTTAAGGAGCTGAGTGAAGAGCAACAGACTTATCAGGGACAGCATTCGTATAGGGCGCGAACCATTCCTCATCCACATGGTCTGGAGATGGAAGGCCTCGTGTCATCGGATCAAAAATCCAGAATATACCTACAGCGAGGACAGCAGCCCCACACCCGGCGATCACAGTTGAACCAGCAAACACAACACCCAGGGTTCCTCCGATCAAACTTCCCAGCGGCATCGCAATCCCGCTGATTCCGCTGGCTGCCGCCAATACGGTTCCCAGTCTCTTCTCGGGAATTGCCTTCTGGATGACCGAAATAATGATGACGTTCGTAACGCCTCCAGGAAACCAGGCCAAGCCGTACACCAAAACGACAAGCCAGGTCCATGGGGTAAATACGCTTAATCCCCAGGCAGCTCCGGACAAACAGAATGCACCGGCAAACAGATAGCCGAGCGGTAAGCGCTCAAGCTTCATATAAGGCGTCAATATGGCACCCAGGAGGCTTCCGCAAGCCGAAGCCATAAGCAGCATTCCATAGATGCTGGCCCCACCAAGACTGTCAGCAAATGCTGGCATGACCGTAAATGTTGCCCCGCCTGCTGCATTAATGACGATAATCCCGATTTGGATCCGTGCAAGAGGCGTTGCCAGCATGTAGCGAAGCCCTTCCTTCATGTCACTCCAATAACTTCCCATCGTGTTCCGAATACTTTTAGATTTTGATGAACTCGCCTCTGATATATTATTATCGTTGTTATCAGAAGTTTTTGTGGATTTCTTGATCTTCAATTGCGCGAACAACAGCGCACCGATGAAAAATCCGGCCGAATTCCATAAGTAGAGTGAAACTGCACCTAAAACCACAATCAGTACGCCGGAGATGGCGTTACATGCAACATCGATGCCCTGATTTGCAATCGAGAACAACGAATTGCCCTGTGTCAGCTGTCTTTTCTCAAGAATACGGGGCAGCGCCGTCATTTGCGCCGGATAGACCCACATATTCAGTGTCGATAAAATCGGGGTGATGGTCAGGACCAGACCAACCGTCAAGAAGTCAAAATAGAACGCAAGCGGTATGATCAATAACATTACGGCCTGAACCAGCTGGGTGTTTACCAGCAGTCCACGTAAGGGAACACGATCAATCATCGGACCGGACAGAATCTGAATGATTCGCGGCAGGATGGACAGGAAGCCGGCAATTCCGGTATACAAGGTTGAACCGCCGAGGTCATAGACCAGCCACATCGCTGCAACCGCATATAAACTGTCACCAATATTCGTTAAAATCCGGCCGATAAACAGCAGCACAAAATTTCGGTTCTTGAAAATTTCCATTCAGCTTCTCTCCATTTCGAAGTTTAATAGTTAAGCCTGGTAGAGGCCGTGTTGGCCTCTATTTATCTTCGAGCTCCGTTGAAATCACATTGATTCCGATTGCAAATTCCTGACTGTCGCTTGATTTCGTCGCGATGGTTTTGTTCACCCATTTCTCGAGCAGTTCCTTGAATTCCGTAGTCATCTCTTGATATTGATCGCCGTTCAGCTGCAGCCTCAGGCTTATCCTGGTTCGGGTCGCCGCCGCATAATCGTCGGCAAGGACGGGGTCCATCATTTGCGTTCCCTTGGTGTTAAACCACTTGGCTTTGGATTTATAATATTTCTCTACAATGCCGCCGACAGTCCGGGTCTCCACCAAATCTATTAATCCGCCGTCGTATAACTTCTGAATATGATAGTGAATGCTCCCTGGCGATTCTCCCAATTCGTCCGCTACTTGCTTGGCGGTTTTGGCCGTATCCAGCATGGTTCCGAGAATCTTCACGCGTTGTGCACTGCCGAGCAGCTTGGCTTGTTCCACCGATATCTCAATGCTCTGATTATGATCTTGATCCATGTTTGCCAGCACTCCATTCTAACTGAATTGTTCATTCCAATTCTATAATTTGATTTGTTATTTCCGTTCATTCCACTTTAATTTATCATTCTAATTTTCTAGATCGGTATGTCACAATAATAAACCACCTATTACCATTTGTAAATAGGCGGTTTATTTTTTTATGTTTTTTTCTAAAGAGGTTTGACCATGTGGTAATAAACGTGCCCGTTAATCATAATTTCCTTATCCGTGCTGTACCCTCTTCTTTCATATAAAGAATGAGCGCGATGATTGTCCGTCACAACAGCGAGCGCGATTTTATCATACTGAAGTTCCTTCGCCTTTTTCTCCGCATGGCTGATAAGTGCCGAACCTATTCCCTTTCCGCCAAACTGCGGGGAAACGGATAAGGTATCGATATAATACTCATCCTCATCGGATTCTTTATCCAGGGCGATGGCCTTGTCATTCTTCAGCTTCCGCAAACGCTCCAGGATCGGACGATCCAGTTCCGCCACCTTATCGCCCCCGTATGCCACGATAATGCCCGCTACTTCGCCGTCTACCTCTTTTACGGCAGCCTGCCGGTGACTGAGCCTGCCTTCATCCGCACGAAAATATTGCTCCAGCACTTCAATCGCCTTCTCTTCGCTTTCTTCCCCTGTCAATTGGTGCGCTACATCGTGCAGCGCATCATACAATAGCCTTACCGCTGCAGGAGCATCTTGTTGTCTTGCTGATCTGATTGTCATGTCAGTTAAGCCTCCGATTACATTCAATAATTCAAACATCCCAGTCCTCAACCTCATAAAATAAATCCATCTCGGATGAAGCTGTAAAGGATCGACGGTTTAATCCGCTGGTTCCGATCTTCTCATGCAGTCCAAAACCTCTGGATACCTTGAAAGCAAAAGTTAAACCATGAGGTATCATTGCACTTCCTCTATACAAACCCTCTCCGCAGTATGGAAGCTCAAATCCGGCATAAATGGATGGATAGGGCGGTGTGGATAATGGCACTTTCACCTGGACGGTGACCTTCACAAACTCGGGCATCTCATCCACGACCCTCATTTCTTTATCCGCGGTCAAACCCCCATATTGAAGAAACATACGGGTGCTGCCAAGAGCTCTGGGTATGATGCTTCCGTCAGGCCATACACGAAGCACATCCGGATCCTCGACATGGAATGTCCCGTTCATGAGCGTTTGAACAAATCCACTGGTATATGTAATAACCGGATTCAGCTGTTTGAGAGGTCCGTTTATGCCCACAACGCTATCCCCATGGAGTTGAATAGAAGCTGGTTCTCCGATATGGCCAAAAAAATATAACAACGGCGCTTGAGCTCTGCCTGCCCAGTCTCTCTGACTGTGGCCTGCGCCCGGATCGAGGAACAGCATAAGATCCTCTCCCGGTACAAAGCCGTCATGAATGAGTCGCTCTGCTTCCACTCGGGCGTATTTTTCCATGAAGATCCCTTCTGCTCCGCCCATATCCAGCCATATTCGCAGGTTCGGATGCGTACCGTATCTTTGGTAAAATGGATATTCCTGCAGTTGGCCCTCAGTGTCAAACTCAGTCTTCACGAAAAAGGGTGACATCACGGCGATGCTTCCAAAAATCTCCGGACGGCGAAATCCTATGTTATAGGTGACAATGCCGCCTGCCGAGGAACCCATCATAGCCGTGTATTCCGGCCCTTGCAGCGTTCGAAAGGTTGCATTCATGTAGGGCATCACTTCTTCAATGATAAAGGCTTCATATTGTTCACCCGCAAACGGGGGGTCGGTCACCTCATGCATCCTTGGATTGTCATGGAAGTATTCGTTCAGTCTTTGATGGGGAACCGTTGCGATACCAACGATAATAATCTCCTCCATCCGTCCTTCGGAAACAAGTCGATCTGCTGTCTCATGCATCTCCCAGGACTCCCCGGTCACGTCTGCAGAAAAAACATGCTGCCCATCATGCATATAGAGTACAGCATAACGCTTCTCCGTATTCACATGATAGCTGGGCGGAAGATATACATACAAACTTCGGGTATTACCAAGGTTAACCGATGGAAAATCCGCGATTTCCACCATTCTTGAGGACATACTGACCATTCTAACCCCTCCTGCCTATTTTTGCACCACAAGGACCACTAAATGCTGCTTACACTGGAAAAAAACGTTACCTGAACAACAAAAAAGGCACAACCCGGTAAATCAGGTTGTACCTCTGAGGTAAGCATTGCCTTACCCGTCATTATACTGGGGAATTTCCCCAATTTCAATATCAGGATTTACCCTCGGGCGGCTCTTTGGGCACATAATTAAAGATATCGCCATCCACAAAAGTATCGATCAAACGCTCCAGCCATTTATAATAGGCGACGGCCTCACGCATTTTAGCCTGATCCTCTTGCAGCACCGCTGCCAATACTTCATCATGCTCATGCTCCTTATGGAGCTTCTCGGTTTCATCCAGCGCTTTGCGCAGAACCATAATGTTGCTCTCCACCGATTTTCGCCACTTAATATCAAAGAAGTCCACGAAGCTCTGATACCAATCGTACTCGACTTCATACAGATCCTTGCGGGAACCCTTCTCCCACACTTTGTTTACCATTTTATAATCGAGCAGTGTCCGCACGCCTGTACTCATGCTGGTCTTGCTCATCTTCATTTCCTGTCCCATTTCATCCAGGTTCATCGGTTTATCCGCAAAATAAAGCAGTCCGTATAAATGCCCCGTTGAGAGTGGAATGCCGTACAAATCCATATTTCGTCCAATATTCTCAATGACACGCTTACGAATCTTATGCACGGCTGCCTGCCGTTCATCATCTAAATGGTACAAGCCCATGCTTGCAGCCTCCTCTATCTGTAGCCATCCAAGAAGTCATATCAACCTAACCAAACCAGGTGGACTCGAATTGTAGTGTGAACGATCTCAAAGAAATCTAATCAATCCCAATTCAATACACATTCTCTGATCTATTGTAGGGAAAGCTATTTTAAAAGTAAAGAAGATCGCTCCAGAGGATATAGGAGCATATGGGAGCATATGAAAGGATAACTTTGTACAGTTTTTACTGTACGTACTTTATGTACGGATATAACGTTTGATACTTTACGTATCGGTTGTTACAATGGGTGACATGGGTTTACGAGACGACATCGGTACAGACTCGGTCAATTGGACGCGTCTCTATACATTCTAAAAGGAGGAGTACTTTTGGCTATTCTGCAAGTTAACAAGGTCAGCAAATTGTTCGGCACGAATCCGGAACAAGGGATTCAACTGCTTGAGCAGGGCTGGGGTAAAACGCGAATTGCGAAAGAGAAAAATATAACGGTTGGCGTTAACCGTGTCAGCTTCGACATTCATGAAGGCGAAATCTTTGTCATCATGGGGCTGTCCGGCAGCGGCAAGTCTACATTGGTCCGTTTGCTAAATCGGTTGATTGAACCAACATCGGGTGAAATATTGATTCATGGCAAAGATCTTCGAAAAATGAACAAGGAACAGCTGCGGGAGGTTCGACGCAAGAAAATCAGCATGGTGTTCCAAAAGTTCGCTTTGTTTCCCCATCGCTCGGTTGTAGAAAATGTGGAGTACGGATTAGAGATTCAAAAGGTAGACAAGAGCAAGAGGCGCGAAGCCGCCATGAAGTCACTTGAGCTCGTAGGTTTGAAGGGCTGGGAAGAAAAAATGCCCGACCAGCTTAGTGGCGGGATGCAGCAGCGCGTCGGGCTTGCCCGCGCACTGGCCAATGATCCAGAGATTCTGCTTATGGATGAAGCATTCAGCGCACTCGATCCCCTCATCCGCCGAGATATGCAGGACGAATTGATTGAGCTTCAGGACAAAATGAAGAAAACGATTGTGTTCATCACACATGACCTGGACGAAGCCCTGCGAATCGGCGATCGCATTGCCCTGATGAAGGACGGCTCCATCGTTCAAATCGGAACACCGGAAGAGATCCTGACTCAGCCTGCCAACGACTACGTGGAGCGTTTCGTGGAAGATGTGGATCTGTCCAAGGTGCTCACGGCTTCCCGGGTTATGCGCCGTCCCGAGACCATTACGATGGATCGCGGACCACGCGTTGCACTTGAGCTTATGCGCGAACGTGGAATCTCGAACCTGTTTGTCATTGACCGTTCCAAGAAGCTGCTTGGCGTCATAACGGCCGAAGATGCATCCGATGCGATGAAGAATAACCGCAAGCTTGAGGACATTCTTATCACGGACGGCCCGAGCGTCGGACCCGATACACTGCTGAATGAATTGTTTGAAATTACAAGTATGTCCAAAGTGCCATTAGCCGTTGTGGATGATAACGGCAGGTTGATGGGCGTCATCGTCCGCGGTGCTGTGCTCGGTGCTCTGGCTGGAGAAAGCAAGAGTGGGGAGGTGACGCAAGATGCCTAAGATTCCTCTCGCAAGCTGGGTTGATTCACTGGTCGAATGGATGGGAGACGTGTTCTCCGGCTTCTTTGACGCGATCTCTTTGATCATCGAGAAAATCGTGCAGCTGTTTACGGATCTGTTCATGCTTCCTCATCCGTATCTGTTCATTGTCATTCTGGCTGTCATCGCCTATTTCTTGGGCCGCCTGCCACTGACTTTATTCACGGCGATCGGTTTTCTGCTCATTGATAACCTCGGCTACTGGTCGCAAACGATGAGCACGCTGAGTCTGGTCATCACGGCAGCTTTAATATCGGTTCTACTGGGTGTTCCGCTTGGGATATGGGCGGCTTACAGCAGGTCCGCATCCCGGATTATTATACCGGTTCTCGATTTTATGCAGACGATGCCGGCGTTTGTATACTTACTCCCTGCCGTCACATTCTTCAGTCTGGGTGTTGTTCCAGGGGTTATTGCTTCGGTTATCTTCGCGATTCCGCCAACGATTCGTCTGACTCGTCTCGGGATTATGCAGGTATCCGGTGAATTAACGGAGGCTGCGGATGCATTCGGTTCGACTTCCGGACAGAAATTGTTCAAGGTTCAGCTTCCGCTGGCCATGCCAACCCTGATGGCCGGTATTAATCAGACCATCATGCTGTCCTTGTCGATGGTCGTTATCGCTTCGATGATCGGTGCTCAAGGCATTGGTGCCGAAGTTTATCGTGCAGTGACTCAGCTGCAAATCGGGAAAGGGTTTGAAGCTGGCTTGGCCGTCGTTATTTTGGCGATTGTCCTCGACCGCTTTACACAAAATATATTTAAATCGAAAAAAAGGGGTGCTTAATTTTGAAAAATCAAAAGTTTTGGTTGTCGCTAAGCTTGGTCGCTATTTTAATCCTGTCCGCATGCGGCGGAAACGGCGGTACGGATGGAACTACGGATAATGGAGCAAACAGCGGCTCCACCGCTTCCCTCGGCGAACAAGTAAAGCATGAAATCATCGGTATTGATCCAGGTGCAGGTATTATGAAAGCAACGGCTGCTGCTATCGAGGAATATGGATTGACAGACTGGAAACTGATCGAGGGTTCCGGTGCAGCCATGACGGCAACACTGAATAAAGCTATCAAGAACGAGGATCCTATCATCATTACCGGTTGGACGCCTCACTGGATGTTCGCCAAATATGATCTGAAGTATCTGGAAGATCCGAAAAAAGTATTCGGCGAAGCTGAAGAAATTCACACGATTGCCCGTCTCGGACTGAAGGAAGATCATCCGGAAGCTTACAAATTCCTAAGCAATTTCAAATGGACCTCTGACGATATGGGTCAAATTATGACTGCTATTCAAGAAGGGCAAGATCCGGAAGCTGCTGCTAAGGAATGGGCTGACAGCAACACAGAGAAAGTGGATGCCTGGCTTGAAGGCGTGCAGCCGGTTGAAGGCAAAACTTTCAAATTCAGTTATGTCGCATGGGATTCCGAGATTGCCAGCACCAACCTGCTGAAGGTCATCATGGAAGACAAACTGGGCTATAAAGTAGAGGCGCTTCAGGTCGAAGCAGGCCCGATGTGGACCGGCGTTGCCAACGGCGACGTTGATGCAACCGTAGCAGCTTGGCTGCCATTGACACATGCCGACTACTGGGATAAATTCAAGGACAAGGTCGAAGACCTTGGCGCTAACATGGAAGGTGTAAAAACCGGCCTGGTGGTTCCATCCTACGTGGAAGCTAATTCGATTGAGGATTTAAAATAAATACTTGTGAAGCCATCCCATGGAATATGGGGTGGCTTTTCTTCTAAAGAATGAGTCAAGATTGTCGGCCTGTGTTGGAGAGAGGATGTATCCGTTCCGGTCGCTGTTGAAACCAGGAAAACAGGATGATACTCTTGCGGCATTTTCCCGGTTTCAAAGGCGAACGCCAGGTCTCCTCCACGGATACATCCTCTTTTCTTGACTTCGGCCTCCAATCTTTCCACGTAAAAAGAGCCATCCCATTCATCTTGGGATGGCTCTTTGCGGTGGCGGGACTTGGCTGACCCGTATTCTACACGGTCAGCTAGCCTGAGTTATTGCCAGGCAAGCTGTGAGGTACCCATTGGGACTCACAGGCTTGCCGGCCGCTTCTTGCGGGCTGTAAGTCCCTTTGGGGGACTTGCAGCTTTTGCTGGCGCTTCTTGCGGGCTGTAAGTCCCTTTAAGAGACTTGCAGCTTTTGCTGGCGCGCACGCGGCTAATCTTTTATCGTTACCGTTACTGGCGAGTATTCGGCGATCACGGTTTGACCGTGCACCGATACGCTGCCTTGCGGCGTGAGGTCTTTTTCAGTCATGATGCCAAGGGCAATGGTGAATTTATTGAATTTGATCGGGATGTTGTTCTCCCGGCGAATTTCTTCTCCATTTACGTAGAACACCGCTTCGTCCTCGGCACGGTTATACGTAATTTTGTAAGTATTGAACTCCAGTGGTGTAAAGTGTGTGTCTTCCTCTTTAAAAATACAGAAGTAGCGGGTCTTGTCCGATTCCGGCACCTGAACGCCCGGGAACGGCAGAACAGCATATACGCTGGCATACTTGTCGTTCGAAGCAAAGAAATCCAAGGCTCCGCCGGTGCTAAAATCAAGCAGGTTCAGGGATACATAGCCGTCATACAGGTCGCCAGGCACCGTGCCCTGGGTGCGCGCCCGGATCTGCAGCTCGAAGGTGACCTCACCGGATTCCGGCACTTCCACTTCCTCGTTGGAATAATACATATGCTTGGCATTATCGAGAATTTGGATCTGGTTATTCTGGCGGCTCAGCGGCGCGCGAACGTACAGGATTCCGTTGCGTACGATAACGACAGCATTCGGCTCCCGATACTCCCAGAACGAACCGTCCGGCAGCGGGAAACCGCCGATCTTCCATACCTCGCTCTCGGACAGGATGGAGTGAAAATCACCAAAAACGCGTTGTTGTTCCATCTAATTCCCCTTCTTTCTTACAAAGTCTGAATAATTCCCTGGATGATCAACGACAGGATCAGCACGCCGCCGCAGCGCATGGTGGTCATGGTTGACGCGCCCATTAGCGGTAAATACGCTTCGGAACGGTTACTGTCCTTCAGTCTTCCATATACAAGATACAACGGAATAATCGTAAGCAGTGCTATCAGTGCGTAAGGCGGAAGCGCTCCGGCTAATACGCAGACTATCAAAGACAGGCAGGCCAGCAGCAGCAGAACACGCGAGAAGTTCAGCGCTCTTTTTTCACCCCATACCACGACCAGGGTCTTCTTCCCGGCCTGACGGTCCGCCTGCCAATGCAAGAAGTGATGATTGAACAAAATAAGCGTTGTCAGCAGCCCGATAGGCAGTGACAGCAGCAGCGCCCGTATATCCAGATGTGAGGTTTGAACGTAGTATGCACCCATCACAGGCAAAATACCGAAGGACAGCAAAATAGCAATTTCACTGAAGCCCTTGCCCCGATATCCGAATTGGATGGGCGGTGCGACATAGAAATACGCAATCAATCCGCCAAGTGCACCGAAGACGAATGCCCACCAGCCACTGATTAAACTTAGAATAATGCCGCTCAGTGCAGCTAATCCGAACAGAGACCAGGTGATGAGCTCGAATTTGCGAAGCGACCAGACGCCTTTCGTAAGGAAGCCCGAATTCGTGGAGATGGCATCGACATGCTCCTGCGCTTCCGTATCGGTTCCGTTCTTATAGTCCCACAGATCGTTCACCATGTTGGAGAACAGATGCGCAGCCCCGCTTCCGATCAAAGTCAACAAAAAGAGGCCTATATGAAATTGGCCTGTCCATACATAAGCCCCGAGTGCTCCCAAAGCAACCGGAATCAGCATGACGGGAATGACTTTGATTCGGGAAGCTTTTTTAAACTGTGTAAGGGCATCCACGTTGATATGCTCCTTTCTCTTCTATTAATACAGAATAGAACGCCTGCAAGTAGCTTGCAGACGTTTAGCGTTGTGAAACATAGAACTTGCATAAATAAGAATATCATAATTGTCGAACTTTGTAATCCGTTTGTTAGAACTTGGCTGCCCAGCCATTATACCGATGACCGTTCGATGAGCTCGAAGGCAAGATCCTTGCGAACCGGTTCCTTCAGCTCTCCTTGAATATGTGCATAAACAATCCTGAAGGCCTCCGACCCCATATCGAACAATCGGTTATCAATCGTGGTCAGCCCCAGCATTTTGCCGATCGGCTGATTGTCGAACCCGATAACAGCAAGCTCTTGCGGTACGTTCAGTCCTCTCTTCTCCGCTTCATAGATCAACCCGGCTGCCACATGGTCGCCCGTGACCAACAAGGCACTGGGGCGTTCCTTCATGTCCGACAGCCGATCCATAATGGCAGCGCCGTCCTCAAGATCTATACAGCCATCCAGGATCCACTCCTCGCGGTAAGGCTCCCCGATCTCCTGAAGCACTGCTCCGTATGCCTTTTGACGTGCTCTCGTGCTCGGGCTGTCCAGTCTGCCTACCGTGAATCCGATGCGCCGATGTCCCCGCTCCATTAAATAATGCATAGCGCTGCGAAATGCCTCCGCATGGTTAATATATATAGAAGAAAATAATCGTTCCCCTGCATCCCGGCAGCATACAATCGGTCCATACGTGCAGTAGGCTTCGATCTGTTTAGGAGTAACCGACGACGATAAAATAATGATGCCGTCAATCTCGCGGTTGCGCAGCATCTCCAGCACTTCCAGCTCCTTATCCGGCGCATATCCGGTCTGGCACAGGATTAGGCGATAACTGGCGGCAAGCGCTTCTTGGCCGGCTCCCTCCATCAGTAAGGAGAAGTAGGCATGATTAATAAACGGCAGCATAATGGCAATATTCATCGTTTTACCTGTAATCAGATGAACCGCATTCATATTTCGGGCGTATTTCAGCTGTTTCATCGTCTCCAGCACACGTGTCCGCTTATCTTCACTGACATAGGGATGATTATTCAGGACCCTGGATACCGTTGATACTGATACGCCTGCCAGCTTAGCGATCTCTTTGATATTTGCCATATTCCGTCATGCCTCCTTTTATCCACTGGTTCCTTCCTGATACTATCATGATTGCCTCTCCTATTCAAAGGGAGGCAACGAGCGGGTTAAAGCCACTGAACCAGCATAAAGATCATATCCACTAATTACTTTTTTTGGTACTATGAATGAGTGACGAATGACTTCAGCTCTATGGAGGGATCGGTATGTCTAACCTGTTCAAGACCCTTGGTGCCATATGGCTTATCGGCGGTTTTATTGGAGGGGTCATCGTATTCATCATCATGGAGGGCAATTGGTTAACAGGGATTACTTGGCTTATCAGCGGTGCGATCATGGGCGCATTGTTCTATACGGTGGGCGAAATCCATGAAATCGTATGGGAGAATAATGCCCTGCTCCGGGAGGTGCTTCACCGTCTTCCACAGCAGCCTGGCGATAAGAAGCCTCCCCTTGGAAATTCCAGAGCCAATCTTAGCGCGTTGAAGGATTATAAGATGAACGCAAAAGATTAAGACACCATAAAAGAGTGCTTGCTCTGGTATGCTTTTCATACTTTACACTGAATCTGGGTGGAAACCTTCATTCATTGTCAGCGTGACCCAAAGGGCGTGATGGCAAGAGCAAGGCTTCTGCCTTTTTATCGAAAGACTGAAACTTACATCTTGTCCGTCACGTTATCCTTGTCAAAAGGAGTTGATGGATGATGGAGACATTCGGCAGAGGCTGTTTGTACATTATTATTGGTATGGTTGTGGTGCTGCTGCTGGCCATACTGATCGGGAGCACTATTACAATCCCTTGGTTCATCTTCATTCCGCTTGTCATTATTGCCTTTGCTGTGGCTGCATCCAAGAGCAAGCGGAGGGATGATGATTAGACTCTGGCTTGGAGGTTCGCCTAAAGAACCCTTGACACAGGTAGTATTTTGAATACAGACTCATATCCTATGTAAAAAGAAGAGGGACCCCGCCGGAGTCCCTTTTTCTTTATGCAAAATCTGAATAGGCTTCGGCCGTAAAGCTTTCCGGACCGACGCGGGTAGGAAATAAAGTAATACCACCAGGCACGCTGATCAGAGCCTGATAAATAATAAATCCGGGATTTGGCGGATGGTAGTCGACTCCGCTTCCCGACAGGAGAGTAATCTCCGTGACTCCTGCCAGTAAAGGCAGTGTCTCGGTGGCAGTATAGACAGTTGTTGTTACCCCGCTTACAATACGATTAACCGTCACTGTAAGAGGAGTCAACACCGATAACAAACTGCTCACTGCCACGGTAAAATCAAATACAACTCTTAAATCTGCTCCTGCTCCTGACGTATTCAAACCGAGTGTACCGAACAACTCAGGCGTGGTCGATACCGGGATTGCAATCGATCCGCTTGTAGCAGCATTCAGGGAAACTTGGCTATCCACTAGAAAATTCGCCATTTTATCAAAACCTCCCAACCTTTGAGATATTATAGAGTATGTTGGATTACAAGGATTGGTATAGACGGGCCGGGTATCTATCACTAGAAAATAAATATATTCCATGAAAGACGAGTAATTTGCTGTAAGATTCTATATTTAAATCTATATAAAGACAAAAAAGACTCCTGCCAGGGAGTCTTTTTTAATTAATGACCTAACCAAGACACGCTGCTGTATTCTGGTCATATCTTACTTCGAGATATTCTTAAATGCCTCTGTTTGCTGCTTGATACCAACCTCTGTGGCAAAACGCTCAATGCTGGATGCTCCGAAGAATCCTTCGACACCCTTGGTTCGGGATAATACATACGCTGCATCCTCTGGCTCCGCGATGGGTCCGCCATGGCACAGAATCATAATGTCCGGGTTAACCGCTTTTCCGACATCGCAGATCGCTTGAATCTTGTCCACGCAATCATCCAGCGTCAAGGCCGTCTTGGCACCAATCGTTCCCTTGGTAGTCAGGCCCATATGGGCAACCAGTACATCGGCTCCGGCTTCCGCCATCTTCTTCGCTTGATCAACGTCAAACACATAGGGGGTAGTCAGCATATCCAGCTCATGCGCCTTCCGGATCATCTCAACTTCAAGATCATACCCCATGCCGGTCTCCTCCAGATTGGCACGGAATACACCATCGATCAGGCCTACCGTCGGGAAGTTCTGAACTCCCGCAAAGCCCTGCTCCTTAAGCTGCTTTAGAAAAATATCCATGATCCGGAACGGATCCGTGCCGCAAACACCTGCCAATACAGGCGTATTCTTCACAACCGGCAGCACCTCGTTTCCCATGTCCACCACGATCTGGTTCGCATCTCCGTATGCCATAAGTCCGGCCAGGGAGCCGCGTCCAGCCATCCGGTAACGGCCAGAATTATAAATGATGATGAGGTCCACGCCACCGGCTTCGGCACTCTTGGCCGATATGCCCGTACCTGCTCCCGCTCCCAGTAATACCTTGCCCTCTGCTACCTCTGCCTTTAACTTGGCTAATACGTCCGCTCTCGTGCTCATTGCCATGATATGTTCCTCCTTCAGATATGAATACTTGGTGTATTGGTGAGCTATTGCTCCAATCTTACTTACGCTTCATCAGTTCCATCAATTTATCGGCGGCTGCCACTGCAAAAGCTTGATCGTTAATGTCGGTCTCCATCTCCACCAGTTCCACCTTCTCACGATTGATGCGTTGTCTCAGCGTATTGAACAGCATCTCATCCTCTTGTGCCCCCCGGAATGCCTCGCCCTCCACATCCAGCATGGATACGCCTTGCAGGGGAAGCATCAACACCGTAGGACCCTCCGAAAGATTCAGTTTGTCCGCAATGATCTCGCCAAGCTGCCGGTTCTCCTCCACCGTCGTCCGCATCAGTGTAACCGAGGGGTTATGCTTGTACAGGTTCCGACCCCGGTATGCCTCAGGCACAGTATCATAAGGACCGAAGTTGACCATATCCAATGCTCCAGTTGATACGACCTGCGGTACCTGGCAGCGTCCAGCGGCTTCGAGCCGATGAGGTCCTGCTGCCAAAACGCCGCCGAACAGCTCATCGCACCATTCCGTTGTTGTCAAATCCAGTACACCGTCTATAAACCCGGCATCAATCAGACTTTCCATCGTTTGCCCGCCTGTACCTGTTGCGTGAAACACAAGCACCTCGTACCCATGCCGCTCCAAATGCTCCCTGGCATAATCAATGCAGGGTGTCGTTACACCAAACATCGTTGCTGCAATCAACGGCTTTTTATCCATCGGTGGTGCCGATTCGAACGACACCATACCTGCTACCGCATGAGCTGCATTGGTAAAAATCTTCGTGGAGAACGAGTTCAGACCGGATACATCCACAATGGAGGGAAACATGATAATGTCACTCGTCCCTACGTAAGGTGCCGTATTCCCGGATGCAACGGTAGATACCATCAGTTTCGGAACTCCGATCGGCAAGGCTCTCATGCCTGCCGTTACAATCGACGTTCCCCCTGTACCGCCGAAAGACATAATGGCGTCGAATTTCCCCTCGGCATACAGCTTCGGCACGATTTTTTCCATCCCTTGAGCCAAAACCTCGGTCCCGGCCGACCGGTCCTTCCGGGCAGCGATCTCGCGTATATCCGCCCCAGCCGCCTCTGCAACTTCGATGTTGGATACATCCGGCGCAAACATCGGCTCGAACACACCGCTGTGGATCGTAAACGTTTTTAGCCCCAGGCTCTCGATAACGGATTTCACGTATAAAAACTCGGCACCCTTGGAATCCAATGTTCCCGCTATGGCTATTGTCTTCACCGTACAGACCTCCTCAATGTCGCTTATCAAGATCGTTTGCACCAGTCCTAAAGAGGCCCGGCATGTGATCCCTATACATAAATAATACAGCGCTTTCAAATAAAAAAGATCGTATCCGTGTACGATCTTTATGTATATTTGTCTTCGATGTGCTGACGATAGGTTTGGGGAGAGGTTCCCGCGTACTTTTTGAAGGTTTTGCTGAAATGGACATAGTCGGGATAGCCGACCAGCTCCGCAATTCGAGCGAGCGCCAGCTTGCTCTGCTTCATGATCTCCTGGGCTTTGTGGATGCGGTATTTGGCTATATATTCAGGAAAGCTGCACCCCACTTCTCTGTTGAACAGCGCGCTCAGATGCGTTCTGGAAACATGAATCTGTTCTGCCAGCTCCGTCAATGAAATATTGTCCGCATAATGGTCAGCAATATACTCTTTTACGTAAGTTACATAATCCATCGGCTCCGCGAGGTGTGCAAGCTTATCCATCAGCTGCTGGTCCTGCTCCAGATGGCCGGTCGCCTTGAAGCGATGTGTTGCATCCACGATGGCTTCCTCCGTCGGTGTCCGTTCAAAGCTGGAGCCGCCCACGTAGCCCATAGCCGATGTGTTGTCATACATATACTGGACATCCACCGGCGTGTGGACCGGACCGCCATACACCAGCTTGATCGGCTTCTTGCCCGAAGCGTCACATACGTCAAAAATTTCTCTGGCGATCTCGGCTCCCTTCTCCAGCGACCATGCTTTTTTGGTTCCCATCAAACCGCCCGCCGTGACGCCCAGGTGTGCGCAGATGATATCAGCTCCCGCGTCCAGCATCCACAAGGCATGCTCCGGGTTAAACACAAAAGCCATCGTAAACATTCCATGCTCATGGGCGAGCCGGATGGCTTCTACCTCTTGCCGGTAAGTGATTCCCTCTTCCTCCAGGGCTTCGCGGAATTGCCCGTCGATCAATCCCAGCGTAGGGTAGTTGATAATGCCGGAAAAACCGCTGCTCCGAATTAAATCCAGGTAACCCGGCAGATGAATGGTCGGATCCGTTCCGCACAAACCGAATATAACCGGCGCATCCCGGACCACCGACAGGATCTCCCGTGAACCGAACTCCATCACCATATCATTGCAGTTCGCGTAAGGCATCAGCCCCGCAAGGGAGCCGAGCCCCATCTGCCGGAAACGCCCTGAATTCAGGGCCAGTATAAGATCCGCACCGCCCTTTACCGCATATTTGGCCGAGATCCCGGCTCCGACTGCAACGCCGATGATTCGTTCCTGGGTCTGGATTCCTTTATGTAATGTATCTAAAATCTGTTCTCTGGTCGTTATCAAAGCTACTGGTCCCCTTATCTTCAATGTGACCGGGCTTATATGTATCGTTTCCTAATGCCGCAAACCTATTATAAACCAACTTTAATAGAGACGTTTCTTATAACTGTCCTGAAGCGCCTGGGCAACGGACTCTTCCGTCACATGGTCTTGATTCACATGATCCGCTATAATCCTGGACGGATTCGGCAGCTGTTCTCTGGATAACCAGGAACCAGAATCCCAAACCTGTGAACGCATAAAAGCTTTTGCGCAGTGAATGAAACATTCCTCCACTCGTACCCCAATCCCAAGCCATGGCCTTTTTCCCTGTACGCTCAGCAGGTCAAGCAGGTCCTCATCTCTGATTAAGACGGCGCTGCCATTGATCCGCAAAGTCTCCTTCAAACCGGGAATGACAAACACGAGGCCGACCCTCGGGTTGGACAGTATATTTCGCAGCGAATCAAACCGTCGATTACCCGGCCTTTCCGGAATGACCAACCAGGATTCATCCATGATGTGAACAAACCCCGCCGCATCTCCCCTCGGTGAGACATCACAATAACCCGATGCATCGGAGGTTGCCATAAACAGCAGCGGACTCTTTGCTATGAAGTCTTTACAGTGATGATCCATTCGATCCAACGTTTTATGCTTGACCACATGACTGGATTCCCCGAACAAACCGCGAAGCTCCTCCTCCGATGTCATCACGGATTGAAAAGGTCCTTTTATCATCAGAATCACTCTCCCATTAGATACCTAACTTCAAAAAGTACCTTATCTGTTTCTCATCCTCGGCTGCTGGTACGGTAGATACGGTATAAAAGAAGCTCCCCACAAGTTCACGGAACCTATGCGAAGCCCTTCTTCATTCTTATAAGAACACCAGCAGCAGAATACCGACAACAAAGCAATAATATGCAAAATACTTCAAATTCCCACGCGCCATAATGTTCATGAACCATTTCATTGCAAAATAAGTACAGATCAGTGTAGCTATAAACGCGAGCAGATAAGGCATCATCAGCTTGGAAATGTCAGGATCGGACGCAATATCCGAAATGCCCAGCACCATGCCTCCAAGGCTGATTGGAATATAGAGCATAAAAGAAAACCGCAGCGCTGTCTCCTGCTTCATGCCCACAGCAATCGAAGTGATTACGGTTGAGCCAGATCTGCTAATGCCTGGTATCAGCGCAACAGCTTGGGCCAGCCCTACGATAAGCGCGTCCTTGAAGGACAGGTCATTATCCTGCTTGCGGCCGCGAAGATTCCGAATCAGCCAGAGGGCAACTCCCGTGAACAGCAGCGCGATTCCTACCGTACGTACGGAGGAGAATATCGACTCGATCTGATCCTTAAACAGCAAGCCAATAAGCACAGCGGGGATCGTACCCACAACAATATACAAAATGAACATGAAATCGGATTTATACTCCGGTTTTCGTGTGCGCAAATAATTCAGGCCATTCACAATCAATCTCTGCAGATCCTTGCGAAAAATAAACACAATCGCAATCAGCGACGCCGTATTGGTCAAAATTTCAAATGACAGCCCGTTCTGCTCCATGCCCATTAATCGTTGGGCTACAATCAGATGACCGCTGGAGGATACCGGAATCGGCTCCGTAACCCCCTGCACGATGCCCAGCAGCAAGTACTTCAACCACAAGATCAAATCTTCCATAACTCTCCTACTCTCTTTGAAACATTTGTGTTTCTTATAAAAAACACTAGTCTATCATAGCCCAAAAAAATAGCAACAATCAAACCTCGCCTATGTGTATGTTGATATATTGTAGAGAAACGACAGATTTTGTCGAGTTTTTGTAGAGATCGATTTTATATACTGCTTTAGTGATTTCTTGCGGTT
This sequence comes from Paenibacillus sp. Cedars, assembly GCF_003184205.1. NCBI lineage: Bacteria > Bacillati > Bacillota > Bacilli > Caryophanales > Paenibacillaceae > Paenibacillus > Paenibacillus sp. Cedars. The sequence goes on along the minus strand of NZ_CP020866.1, from coordinate 696,887 downwards.
TTTGGAGGAGGCGTCCCTGTTTCATTTCCGCAGGGGATACAACAATATGAGAGTAGAAAGGGGTAAAGTTTTGAAAAGATTTGAATCAGGACCAAGGCGCAGCGCCAAGAGCTGGATCAGCTCCTGCCTGGCATTTGTGTTTTGTTTCACTGCTGTTTTTCCGCTATGGTCGACCGGTACAGCTTCAGCGGCCGCGAATGTAGCAGTGGATGAGACGAAAAACTACATATCACTCAAGAATACGGATTTTTCGTCAAACAATCCGAGGGTCGGAAATTATGCGAATTTTGCGTACCAAACCGAAACACCTCCAACCGGCCTAACCCAATTGGGTAAAGTCATCGCTAAAGACCTGCAGTATAACTACGGTGTGAGAACCAGCACCGCTCCATACAGCGATTCTCAAATCAAGAGCCCAAACAATATTGTGGGCTTCAAGGATGCCGGAAACGGCCTGTTTCCGATGCGTCTGGCTACCAACAAGCCGGAATCGTTTGGAAGCATGTTTAACAAAGAGCGCGTAACCTTATCCAACAACCGCTCATTCAGTACGTATTTCAGTTTTAAAATGCATGGGGGAACCCAAGCGGACGGCATCGTGTTCGTGGTACAAACTGCGTCCAACGAAGCAGGTGCCAGCGGCGGCGGGCTCGGTTATTCCGGCGTAGCCAAGAGCATCGGTGTGGAATACGATACCTGGTACAACAAGGGTCTGGACAACGGCACACCGCGGAATGATCCCCGAGCTATTGGAACTTCAAGCGGCAACCGCGCCTCCCACGTAGCCCTCGTCCTGGACGGCAACGTGGATCATGATGCTCAACCGAAAGGTGCGGTCGACGGCAAGAACATCGCCAATATGGATATCAAAAAGCTGTCCCTTGCCCAAACTCCCAGCGAGGCGGCATCGGATCCGTACAAGCTGTTCCATACCTGGATCGACTATGACGGACTGACAAAGAAGTTTAATGTCTATCTGATCCGCGAGAACAATAACGGCACCTATCTTGTGCCTCAAGTCGGAACCGACGGCAAACTGGTTATCGCCGGGAACGAAGTTGCAACCCAGGAGGTTACCCAATTCCCGTATTTGGAAAATGGACAGCTCGTATCCCGTACTTCGGGCGGATCTGTCATTCCCGTGAAACCCATCATGTCTGACACGCAGGACCTTTCGTCCATGCTGCTTCAGGATGATGCCTACATCGGATTTACGGCAGCCACGGGCGGTTCCTATCAGGACCATGACATCTATTCCTGGCAGTTTAACAACTACAGCGGACTGATTGTGCCTGGCACGAATCAAGGACAACAGGAAGTAGAGCAGGCCCCGACCCATATCCAAATTGTAAATACGGTGCCTTTAAGAAATGCAAGCGGCCTACCTGTTTTCTTCCAGAAGGATACTAATGGCAGTAACGGCGTACTGGGCGTTAAGCCTGTGACCGGTGCAGCCGGAGATACTCCAATGGACGGCATAAAAGCCGGGGGATCTACTGCAGAGATCCAAGCGGAGGTCCGAACTATCGATGGAGACCTTATCGCCGGTTATCCGGTTACCTTCTCCATGTATTATGTATTGGCAAATACTCAGGTCGACATCGGCAGCGGACGCAAGGTATGGTCCGAAACGCTTGCCGACGATTCCGATATGTATCTGACCGCAGACGGGTACGAGGTTCGAACACAACGTTATGATCGGAATGGACAAGAGGTTCTGGTCCGGGAAATCACCGTTCCGAGTGATGCCAACGGTGTTGCCAGCGTCAACCTCTGGAACCTTGGCGACTACCCGCACCTGAGCTATGCCAAGGCACGGATCGGCGGCGAGCTGAACGGCAAAGTGTATGGCGGCGGCAACTTCGATACGACGCCTGTCTACTTCGAGTCAGGAAGCGCTCCTGTCGTCACAAATGCCAAGGTCGGTGACGACCGTAAAACGATTGTCACCACACTTGATATGCCGGTAACTTACGATCCTCATGATACCGGCGGCTTTTACATTGAAGTTCCTGACCCGGCGGATCCCTCAGCAACGGTGAAGATTCCGCTTGTTGTAAAGGGGCATGCCAAGGACTCTCAGGATGAAGACGATCCTTTCCGGCTTGTACTGGAGATCGATGCCGATTCTCCCGACTATCCTCCAAGCCTGCCGGTGGATTATGTGATACCTCCCAATGTGCAAACGCCCTTGAACTATGACAAGGATAAGGGCTCTGTCACCGGAACCGGTACAGGCGGCCTCCCATTAGAGAGCTTCCCGGTCAATGGAGGCGTTACCGTGCCTGTTGAGAACCGCTTTGCTCCCGTAAATCATGAGGTCGTGAATACTCAGGATCGCGACTCGATCCGCATCACGTTCCCTGATTCTATCGAACCTGTGGCAGCTAATGCTATGACCGCGTTCACAGTGACGATTAACGACGGTGTTCTGCCGCCGGTGAAACTGGCGTTGACGCCAGCGGGAACTTCATTCACGCAGGATACGGACAAGCATTTAACGCTTAAGCTGGATCTGAACAGCGCTCCTGGCGTACCGCCAGCTTGGAACGGGAAGATCCCACTGGCTGCTGAAGTGAGCATTTCGTATGAGCCCGGTAAGCTGAATGCTGCTGACCTCATTAAGAAGGCCGACGGTTCGAACGAGCAGCTGGATCTGTTCCTGAACGACCCGGTGCGCAACCAGATGCAGCCGACAGCGGCTGAAGTGATCAATGATGAGTCACGCAACAAGGTCAAGGTGGAATTTGCGGAGCCGCTGAACGCGGCGAGTCTCCCTGGAAGCGCCCCGGCATTTAGCTTCAAGCTTGATGGGATCGCTGCTCCGGTGAGTGCAATAAATGTGGAGATGGATCCGGCCGATCCGACAGGCCAAACGCTGATCTTCACGTTGGATGCTGCCAATCTGCCTGCAACAGGCATTCCTTTCAAAGCAGATGACAGCGCGCCAACCAATATCACCATGAATTACAGCACAGGCATTGCCGGTGCAGATATCAAGGAACTCCTCCCCCTTCAGCGCAGTCTGGGATGGCTCGAACATTTTGATGTCAAGAACCAGACCTCGGCTTTTGAACCGGCCGCTGCTGCTGTGGGTACAGACCGCAATACCGTGACCGTCAAATTTGAACGGACCGTGGATGTGATCGGTCAGCCCGAACTATCTCTCACATGGGATAACGGTGCCACGGTATATCCGGTTGATATGATCGGAAATGGGACAACGGATCAAGATACCCTGGTTCTGGCTCTCCCGAACGGTATCGAAATACCGGAGAACGCCAATGTACAACTAACGTATACTCCCAAGGCAGGGGATCGCATTATCGATCATCTTGACCCGTCTCGTGTTCTGCGGCCGCTTGGACCGGTTTCCGGGGTGAACGGAGACTTTCCGGTAAGCAATGTGGGGATTGCCATAACCGCTCCGGCAAACGGCTCCACGATTCAGCACATTACACTGCCTGTTCAGGGGACTTACAGGGATGCTGGCACTCCGGTTCATGATCATGTTGTGGTGACTGTGACTGGCGCAACCTATGGTCCTGTAAATGGAACCGTAACCGTTCTTCCTAATGGAGAATGGACATTTACGCCAGACTCGTACTGGAGAGACGATATCTATACGGTGACAGCCACCGCGAAGGACGTACTCGGCAAAATCGTGGATGACACCATGACCTTCACCGTTGTCGGACCTCGCATCTCGGTTACTGGCCCTATGCAGTATGGTCAACACATTCAAGGTCCCGTAACCGTAATTACCGGTATGATCGAGTCTTCTGCCGATCTGATTGAAGTTGAAGTCAGAGATGGACTGGGCCAATTGATTCCGGGGCAAGCCCTTAAGCTGTCAAACGATCCGGAGCGCTGGACCTTCATACCGGATGAGCCGATAGCTGCTGACGGAACCTATACCGTTATCTCCAAAGGAAGAGACACGAATGGTGATGAGTTTTCCAGCGAAGCCTATCCTTTTACCATCGATACGGTTGCACCTGTAGTTACCATTGATTCACCGGCAGACGGCTACATTGGAAGTCCAAACGCCCCGGTGGATAAAATCGTTGTGAGTCCTAATGAACCCGCCACCAGCGTAACCGTTTCGGTCTACGACCGGAACAATCGCGTTGTTGCACAAGGCCTGGCTATTCCGGGTCCCGGGGATCAATGGACATTCACGCCGGATCGTCCGATCTCCTCTGTCGGTACGTACCGTGTAGAGGCTCTTGCCATGGACATGGCTGGCAATCTGAGTACGGTGTCGATCCGTACGTTCACCATCCGGTCGGCCAACTCCGGAGGTTCCGACGATTCAGGCTCTTCCGGCGGCATTGGAATACCTATCCAACCTCAGCCAAAGCCTGACCCTGAGGCACCAAAACCGGTGCCCATTGATCTATCAGCCGTAAATGTGAACCTGGAGATCAGCCGCTCTATCCATCCGGATGGAGGCCAGGCCTCTGTAAAATTAAGCTACAAGAATCTTTCCGGCTCCACCGTTCATGGTGGACAAATTGAACTTATCCTGCCAAAAGGCGTTGAAGTCATCGATGCCGCCGGCGGTAAAGTGATCGACGGCAAGATCGTATGGGACGTAGACAAGCTGGATGCCGGCCAATTGAAGAGTTATCATATTAAACTTAAATGGCCACAACTGGCTCAAGGCGTAGATGAACAAGCATTTACGCTGTCCGCTCAATATACAGCATCTGGAGACCATGTATCGGGCAAAGCCAATAACGATCGGCTTCAGCTGCTCGTGTATGGTGCAAATGCGGGAGTTTTGAAGCATGAGCGTTACATTCTTGGCTTCCCGGACGGCGACTTCAAGCCGCATAAATCATTGACCCGCGCCGAGCTTGCCGCTATTATCGCAAGATTGCTTGGGGATTACGAGAGTGCAGCCGACAGCTATAAGGATGTACCGGAAGGCCACTGGGCCTATTCATACATCCGTACCGTCACCAAGCATCAAATATTTGAAGGCTACCAGGATGGCTCCTTCCATCCGGACCAGCCTGTCAGCCGGGGCGAGCTCGCCTCTGTCATGGCACGTTATTTGAAGCTGGACCAAGCGACGTCGCTGGAGCTTCACTTCAACGACGTAACGGCAGGCAGCTGGTCTACCTCCGCCATTGAAACACTGGCTCGTCACGGTATGCTTCAAGGCTATTCGGACGGAACCTTCCGACCGAACCAAGCCATCGTCCGTTCCGAAGCAGTAGCCTTAATTAACCGCATGCTGTACCGCGGACCGCTGGTGGACATCGATCCTACCTGGCCGGATGTACCTAAGAGCTTCTGGGCTTTTGGTGACATCCAGGAGGCGTCCGTCTCCCACCAATCCGCCCGCAAAGAGCGGAATGGCGAGATCGTGGAAGCCTTTAAAGAACAGTTGAACGACCTCGTAAAATAAAAATAAACCCGCCTCCGGTTCAGCGATCTACCGGAGGCGGGTTTTTGCATGCGTTTATGGTCTGTACAACCATATGCAGACAAGAGAAGCCCCTCTAACCACGGAATTAGAGGGGCTCCTGATCTATATGTTAAGAGGTGATTCCATCATAAGAGATGTAGCTTAATGGAACCTTAAAGCTTCATTAGGGGGACATAAAAAGTGTGGGTGGGTCATCGACACTGTGCCAAGCATCGAGAACGTCCGGTATTCATCAGAAATAGTTCTTTAATCCTACCGAATTCTATTTTTCTACATTTTCTTCTTTTTTCAGATTAATTATAGAAAAATATACCTGGTTCTGATAGACTACTTTGTAATATCCTTATTTTTCTCTTATAAGTATAACGGAAACAAAGATGCACCAGATTGACAACAAGCGGAATCATTTCCGGTGGAGCAAATACCCTAACCGATGGGGACTTAAGAAATGAGAAGAACAAATGAAAAGCACAGTAAAATCAACGATATTCATTCTATTCCTATTGGCCCTTCTTACTGCGTGCGGTGCTGAGGAAGATACAACCGGAACTTCATCCGTTCCTGCACCAGCAGAAAACGAAGTGGTGAACAATACAGTTTCTGCAAGTACAGAAGCAAAAGAAGAAACCCAACTCTTTACGGGTGAGAGTTTCTCGTTTTCTTACCCATCATCCTGGAAAGACGCAGACCTTAACATACCTCAAGTTGTTGCTGCATTTGTAAATCCTAATCCCAAGGGAGGTTTTGTTGATAATTTAAATTTGATTATCGAGGAATCATCTGCCACCCCTGAGGAAGCGGCTAATTTATCGGCGCAAGGTTTATCGAATGGAGATGGCGGGGAATTAATTCAAAATTACAAGAAGTTGAATTACGTCGACGTTCCAGAGAAAGCAGCGGGAATTTTAGAGGCTGAATACACTCACGGAGAGTTAAACCAACAGGTAGTATTGACTCAATATTTTGTTTCCAATGGCAATGCGCTTTATACTCTTTCGATTTCCTACTCCAAAACGTCCTACGATAACGGTGGAAAAGCGACGATCCAAAACATATTGGACTCATTCAAGATTACAGAAAGTGCTATGAATAGCATTGATACCAGTGCAAACGCCGACAGTAGTCTTGAGGGCTTTACGGAAGAAAATATATTTGCCGAAATGATGGCTTACATTATCCCTACGGAAATTGAAGACGGAGCTCTTGATGAAAAAACGTATAACTATATTATTCAACATCATCAGTTATTCCCAGCGGTAACACCTGAGGATCAAAAGAGTGCAAAGGCTGAAGTCGATCCAACAATTACTTCACGTCACCTCCTCAAAAATTTAAATCCTTATCTTGATAAAATGATGGAGGTAAGTGGCTACGTTATTGATATCACAGAAGAAGAACTCGACGGGGGCATTACCATTGCAGAAATACACATCATCGATGATAACGATAACTCCATCGTTGGTTTTTATGCCAACTCTACGGGCGATATTCTGGAAGACGACTATGTAACTTTGCGAGGAGTGCCGGCAACATATTATTCATTTGATAATATTAGTGGTGGAACCACCATTTCAATTCTTCTGGGCGTTTCGACTATTGATAAGGTTGAATAAACGATTAGTGTTCCTGGACATGCCCTGTTCCAGAATAATGATATGGATTCAGAAGAAAAAGCACCGCGCAGGTGCTTTTTTTCTTTATTGTTTATAAATGATTAAAATATCATATGTTCCATCGGCAGATGAAAGCTTAACATCCTTGACATCATCAGGATGAAGTTTATAGAGGAACTCATTAACCTGATCCTGCAGCTGATCCAAATCAGAATCGCTAAAGAGTTCAACTTTCAATGTTTTTAGCATGTAAGCACCCCCCCACTACAAACTTCGACATCAGTCGGGTTTTCCCTGCCTGGAATGGAGCAAATGGCTATCCTGTTGTTCATGCGACTTGTTTTTTATCGAACGGAAATAATCTCATCGATCTTAATCCAATGCCATTCACGGTCAGCCATGGACAGCTTGATCTCTCGTCTAACCGTATGAATAAGAACGACAATGCCTGTCAGCTCCTTATCCTCGTACTCATCGAATAATCGAACTTTAATTGCAGTATGCTCGTGAAAAGACTCGGCCAACGCGCTTTCGATCAATTCCATTTCCTGTGGATCCAATGTCGGTCGTTCTTTTCTTCCCTCTTCCAGTTGTCTTCGAATAATGGTTTCTTTATGCTCTGGAAGCATCATCCGACTTGATTCCCATAACCCGTTACCCTCCAGCTTTTTTCGTGTTTTCATTTATAGTGTCCTCCTATCTTAGCTGATCGGTCCAGCGCTTGGCCTGCATCTGTCTTGGATACCGCTCTAATAACAATCGAATTCCCATATTTATTCTTAAGGGCATCCGTCACGCGCTCAAGAGCCATCGACCGCTCCCGTCCTGTATCAAACAAAGACATTTGATATTCCGTATCCGGGGAAAACTGCGACAAACTAATACCCACCCTCCGGATCGGCAAGCCGTCCCAATAGGACTCAAGCAGCCGACATGCCCAGCGATAAACCTGGTTCGTTATATTCGAGGGATCATCCATCTTCATTTGTCGGCTAAATCCTGTGGGACGGTCAAAGTCAGCCCCCATACAACCGACTGATACTACATGCCCCATAAAACCAAGACCACGGCATCGCTGGCAAACCAGCTCCGTGAGCTCAAGCAGCACGACCTTGATCTCCTCCAGCTTTGCATAATCACGAGGCAAGGTCATCATATGACCGACTGACTTGGGGTCTACCTGGTGCGTTCCCGGACGCACGGGGCTATCGTCGATTCCATTAGCGATGCGCCAATACATTTCAGCGGAGATATCGGAGTTTTTGCCAAACTTACGACGCATCATTTGTTTTAGCTTAGAGAGGGGAGTCTGAGCAACGCTGCCGATCGTAGGCAAACCCATTACGTTAAAATGGCGCGTCATCTTGCTGCCGGCCATAAACATGCTGCTCACCGGCAGTTTCCATAAGGTATCTGCAAGCGTATCCTTTGACAAAATGTAGAGTCCCGACGGATTCTTTTTCGCAAAGTTATCACATGCCGTCTTGGCAAGTATTTTGGTTTCGGCAATTCCAAACCGAGCACGAACACCTGTCGCCTCCATGACGTGCCGCTGAATGATCTGGGCCAGCTCCACTGGCGTTCCATAGAGGTGTAAGGAACCCGTGACATCGAGAAACTGTTCATCAATGCTGTAGGGCTCGACCAAATCCGTGTAGCTTTTATATATCTCAGTAATCTGCATCGAGACGTCTATATACTTTTGCATACGTGGTTTGATGACAACGAGGTCTGGACATTTGGCAAGCGCCTCGCCCAGCCTCTCGGCTGTCGTTATTCCTTTTTCCTTTGCAAGTGGGCATGCAGCCAACACGATTCCTGAACGCCTTTCCGGATCACCAGCAACTACCAGGGGGCGATTTTTATACTCTGGATGATCGGCTTTTTCAACAGAAGCATAAAAGGACTGGCAATCCGCCAGCATGACTACCCGGTTGTTTGATTTCAATGCGGCCCCCCCTTGTCTGCAATGTTCAGCCCTAAATAGGTATAGGACCTCTGCTCAATTTCCGCTTCAATCAGTCCCCAAAGCATGGACAGTTTATGGTGGTATCCTCTGCACACAAATTCAACTTCAATGCCTAGATTGGTCTTTCGATGCTGGTACACTTTTAAGTCATTCTCACGCATGCTCCTTCGCGCTGCCGTTAAATCGGCTAAGGCTGCAGTCTGTAAACGGTCGATCATAACACGGGTCACTTCGGATGTCTTTAAATCAGATTGGCAAAGAACACTGCGATCATTTTCCAGTACATCAAGCAATAAAGGCAATAATGTGTAGTCCTTTACTAACTTGCTTTCATCTGGCTTAAGTCCAATGCTCAACATATTTATATCCACCTCGCAATGGGAACATTCGTTTGTATTATATGCGAACATTCGTTCTTTTATCAATGTAAATTTACTCCAAACCAAAAACAGCTCCTGCGAAAAGCAGCAAGCTGTTCCCATTCCATTCATTACAGGCTTCACTTCAACAGCCAAACGAATGAATATATAATATTGAACTAAATCTGCAAACATCCGAAAAAGGTGGTTTTCCCCCTCACTTGTAGTATTATTGTTTCTAGGTAAGGGAGTGACTGCTAGTGAAAAAAGTAATACTTCGGTGGATCATTGCTCTCTCGGCATTGTACTGTCTGGGACATATTTTATTTGATTTTAAAGAAACACGCCCCATGCGGATCATTACGGGGGCAATTGAAATATCATTCTTTGGAAGCATACTGCTCTATATGAATTTGAAAACGAAAGAGGAAAAAAGCAATCATTCAACAGTGCAAAAAAAATAAACCATGCTTGCAATTATGCGGAAGAGTTATTTTATCGATAATTTTTACATAAAACGGGGTGTTTAGGATGAAAACTATAGGTCTTATTGGCGGCATGAGTTGGGAGTCATCACAGCTCTACTACCAAATCATTAATCAATATGTAAAGGAAAGTCTAGGCGAGCATCATTCTGCAAGAAGCCTCATGTATTCGGTGGATTTCCAAGAAATTAAGAATTTGCAGCATCAAGGGAACTGGGATGAGGCTGCGAGAATTATGATTGATATAGCACAAAAACTTGAAACGGCTGGAGCGGATTTACTTGTCATCTGTACGAATACCATGCATAAGATGGCAAAAGAAGTTGAAGAATCGGTATCGATTCCGTTAATCCATATTGCGGATTCGACAGCAGCGAGAATCGTTACAGATGGAATTAAGAAGGTCGCGTTATTGGGTACTGCATTTACCATGGAACAAGATTTTTACAAGGGCAGACTTACAGAAAAGTTTGAGCTCGAGGTTATTGTGCCAAATGAAGACGATCGATTGGTTATACATGACATAATCTATCAAGAGCTTTGTCTTGGCATCATTAGTGAAGAGTCTAAGCAAACCTACTTAAAGATCATAAATCATCTTATACAACAAGGCGCAGAAGGTATTATTCTGGGATGTACAGAAATAACACTGCTCATCTCACAGGATGATTGCAATATACCCGTATATGATACAGCAACACTCCATGCTAAAAGTGCTGTTGACTTTGCTTTAAAAGAGACCCTCCATCATAGTTGATTAATGCAAGGGCCCTTGTTACGCGAAATAGAACGTTCATAAAAAAGTGGATAACTAAAACTTGGTCTATCACTTTTTTTGCATATAACCACAACCGAACTTAACTGCCATTACTTCTATATAAGTTCATTGTTATAAAAATATGGTCCACACATTGATTCATGGGTATGTACGTAAGTCCATTTGAAACTCTTGTCGAATATATAGATATCTTGCTCAGAATCAAAATTGGCCGATACTACATCCTTAGCTTTTTTATACTCAAATAAGATATCGGGGGAGTTTTGATACATAACATATAATTCATTTTTAGTAAGAATATCAAATGCATCCCTCGCTGCTTCTCCTTCTAAACACTCTTTCTTTTTGTAGCTAAATATGTGCCACTTATATTGATGATAATGGATCTCTTTTTTGATTTCATCGCTAATGTTTTTAGCAAAAGCCCTATCCCATAATTCAGGCAGCGAGAGAAGTTCGAAGATTTTGTTTGCTTGTCGTGGTGATGTCGCCACGCCTATAGTTGCTTGATAATCTGACCCCTACTAGCACTCAAGGAGTTCTCATGCCAGTGCTTGTTAGATCAACTCCATTTCTTGAGGATCCAACGTTGGTCGATCTTTTCCTCCCCTCTTCTCAGCTGCCGGCGGATTATTGTTTCCTTATACATCATCCAACTTGGTTCCCATAGCCCGTTACCCTTCAGCTTTTTGCGCGTTGTCAATTGATATTCCCCCTCTTGTTATGAGAACGTTTGTTTGTATTATATACGAACACTCATTCTTTTATCAATGTAAAAATAAGCTGCTCGGCCACTTATTCATCGATTCAAGAACAATGAAACCTATCGTTTTCTAAACTAAGAGCATTTTAGTGATACATAGATGGTTATTCGCACAAGCAAGGACTAAAGGCCTCAATACACTGTTAATAAATCCTTAAGGGAAGTGGTGAAAGCCTTGGTGGATTTGGGGATTGTCATGCCTCTTTATAAGCAAAAGCCTGAATTCCTGAAAGCGGCACTTCATTCCGTGCTGAACCAAACAATCCAGCAGTTTAAAATGGTCATTGTCATCGATGGGGCTCCCGAAATGGAACCGTTGGTCCAGTCTCTCGTAGGTAACGATTCCCGAGTGAACACGGTCTCTTACGCCATCAACCAAGGAGTTCCACATGCACTTAATACGGGGTTTGCAGAGTTGTTTAAGGATAGAAGAATCCAATTCTTGACTTGGGTATCGAGCGATAATATCTATGGTCCGCATTTTTTGGAGGTGCTCCGTGCTGCCTTACTGAAAGGCCCTGAGGAGCTGGGACTGGTGTATAGTTCTTTCCAATCAATTGATAACGACAATAAACCTTTGAACGATGAGGTTGCACTCAGTGCATTGCGTAAGTATCAAGGGAAACCCAAAGAGGCGCTGCTTGACTCCTCCATCGTTGGTGTCTCATTTATGTATAAATCATGCTACGCTAAGAAAGTACCAGGAGGTTACAGTTTGGCTCCGGTTGAGGATTATGATTATTGGCTAAAGCTCACGGACTACTGTGACATCAAATATATTCCAGTTGAGCTAATGGAATATCGGGTGGACTCGACCTTCAGCGTTTCAGCACAACTTAAGACCACGGATGCTCATCGGAAATGGCGATATGCTTATCATCTGGCCAGACATGATGCAAGAAGGCGGAGGGGAATTGCCCCGGAAATTAGTATTCTGCTTCCACTGCGTGAAGTTTCGGAAGAAACGATAGATCGAATTGAAAATCTCTATGAGCAAGTTTTCAGTAACTATATATGTTATGTGTTGGACCTCTCTTCAGATCAACATGTGAGTGCTGCCCTGAAACAGATCCCGCATCCATGTTCAGTCTATGCAACGTACCCGAATTGGGAGAAGGATGTGGCTGTTCTGGCTACTGTTCGAAGTCTTCATACTCCTTTTACCATGTTGCTCGATTTAAAAGGTTTTCAGAATGTAATGGATTTACAAATTCTGATCAACCAGCTTCATAAATCAGGCCATAACATATGGTCCACGTATTATACGGATAATCACGCGGTCATTGGTTACCGTACCGTGGATTTGATTAAGCCCGTGCTTTCCAATGAATTGTTCCGAACCAATAATCTAGTTCATTTACTTGAAGAAAGGGTTAAACACGTTGGTGATCCATCATGAAAGTGTTGTTTATGTTTTACAACCCGAGCGGAGGGATGGAGACCCTAAACCGGATTCGAAGCAAAGCGTTGATAGCGCACGGAGTTGAATCCCATCTTCTCTATAAATTCGATGGGGAGGGCAGAAACAACATCAAGAACATCACGACATTTGTTACTTGTGAAAAGGAAACCATCCGGGAAATCATTAAGCGCGAAGGTTATGATGCAATAACGGTATGCTCTGACATTAACATGCTCGCACAGTTAAGAAGCTTTGGGTACAGCGGCCGACTCATTTTTGAATTGCAGGGTTTGGGAAGACATGAAGAGCGGCTCCTTCTAACGCAGTCCTTCAAAGATCAAATTTATGAGCACGCGGATGCAATACTTTATCCTTATAATCAACAACTGAGAGAACTCATGAGTTCGAACTATCCCGAAATCCCTCAATACAGTTTTGATGATCCTCTGGATTGGGAATACTTCGGATATACAGCCTATCCCAGAAAATCCTTCCCGATTTTAGGCTGGGTGGGGCGTTTACAGTCTAATAAAAATTGGCGTGATTTTTTATTGTTAGGACAGACGCTCATCGGTTTGTATCCAGATCTATATTTGTGGCTCTTTGAAGACGAAACGATGGCCGATCCTGCAGAACTTGAGGATTTTAACGAGATACTTGCGAATAACCCAACTCTCAAGGCTCGTCTTATCCGTTACTCAAACGTACCTCATGATCTTATGGCGGACTATCTAAGCATCATTGGCGATTCAGGGGGATTCCTTCTTTCGACCTCGATTTCTGAAGGATTTGGATATGCTGTTGCTGAAGCTATGTTGTGCCGCTGCCCGGTTCTGTCTACTGATTCAGGAGGGGTTAGGCGATTTATCACTCATAACAAGACGGGTAAGTTTTATACTCAAGGTAGAATAGAGGAAGCCACTCTGGAGGCAATATCACTGTTGACTAACAAGAATGAGAGAGAGCAACTGATCGTTAACGCAGAAGCTCATATCAAAAGGCATTTTTCCAGTAGCGTATATGCTAATCGGTTTAGCACCATGTTGAATCATCTTGACCAAGGTCGTCGAGTTAACAGAAACAGACTGAGATAACAAAAAGGCTAATAGCTATATAGCTTTGTCCACACAACCCGGAGATCTAAATACGTATACTAGTAAAAACTAATTGAAGGGCAGTGGTTATATGGCGTTAACAACAGGCATGATTACGAATACTGGTTCTCCTAATGCTTCGAACATTGTAATTAACATTGCTAATGATAATCTCAGTTTCTCATCTAATGTGGTTTATCACATTTACGTGTGGAATACTTTGGTGAGTAAGGCGCTGATTTATTCCAATATGCTAAATATCAATGCAAATACCAGCCAAATTCTTAATTTCAATATCGCTGGCAACTCTTCATATGAGGTCCAATTTCTTGTGACAGGGACGGTTCCGACAGACACTGTTATCAACGTATTCGGAACTGATTCATCCGGCAATGTTATTCATTACCAAAAGGTGTTACAGCAAGAACTCACTCAAATTGGGCAGCTCAACCCGTAATCTGAAAAAATAAGAATGATCAGTTTCATGTTAACAAGGGTGGTGACCATGGTAAATATCCAAATCTCGCCAAGTGCGAGTAGCCAGTTTGAGCCAACCATCGCCGTAAATTGGCTTAACCCCTCTGTTATGGTGGTGGTGGCTGTAGATTTTCGAGCAGGTCCGCCAAATATTGGATTATACAAGTCTATCGATGCCGGCGCAACGTGGAGCACGGTGTTGCTACCCTTACCAGTTGGGTTCGCTGGAATAGAAGCGCCTCATATTGATTATATTTTCCCTAATACGTTTGTCGTGGCAGCACACGCCTTTGATGCTGATGGACTTAGCGGTTCGATCGTAAGTTATATTTCTAACGATAACGCTTCATCTTTTGGAGCACCTGTCATCGTGAACCAAGGATTCGGACAGTTCGTTAATGACGATCAGGTGGTGGTTATCAGCGATAAAGCTGGGTCCAGCCCATTCTTTGGAAACATTTATACTGGTTATACGCATGATTACAACACGCAATTCATCCCGGGGAATACGATATTCTTCAATCGATCGCAAGATGGCGGAAACTCGTATGAAAGGCCATTGCTCCTATCTTCAGTAAATGTATTTGAAGAATTTCCTGGTATCGCAATCACGTTAAATGGAATACTCATTGTAGGATGGATTACGCAACCTCCAGGAACATCTGAATTTATCGTTCGCATCTCACAAGATGGGGGATCAACATTTGCGGCTCAGACTATAATAACATCTGTCGTTGTAGTACCCTCGCCGCTTCCTGGTTATCAATTCCGTTGCCTGACGTATCCTTCACTTGCAGCGGACATCTCTAATGCACCAGCATCACGAGGGAACGTCTATGCCGTGTGGCAAGATTATCGTGAAGGTTATTCCGATATCTTTCTCTCAATTTCCACAGACTTTGGCCAGACCTGGGGAGCGCCTAAACCCATCGCAAACAGTCCGGTGGGATCCCAAAATTTTTTCCCGGCCATCACCGTCTCGCCAACAGATGGAGCGGTATTCGTATCCTATTACACCAATCGGGTAAGTCCGCTGAATCTTGACGTATTTCTTGCCACGTCCAGGGACGGTGGAACTACGTTCATCAACACCCGTATTACGACAACTTCGTTTAGTGTCGCGGGGTTACAAGTAATAGGGGACTACATCGGAAATGCGATAGTTCCTCAAACAGGTCGGCTCGTAACAGCTTGGACTGACACCCGTACAGGGACTGAAAACATCTGGTTTGGCGATAACCAATAAACATGGGATGAGGGACCAAGTCAAAGAAGGAATCTGGTTGAAAACAATATATCCTTTGGATGAAATTGCACTACTCAGCTCCGGCTTTATTTACCGCTTTGGTCTTGATCTGGATAACAACACCTGCACACCGTCATACTCGGCAGCAAGACGCTGTTTACCCAAGGATACCTAAACAATATCCTTGTCCTTCAGCCCAGTTACCGACTGCCCTCGGATCTTTACCACCATGTCCTGCATCAATCCATGCCTTTTTCATTCAGAGGTTCCGACTGAAAAGATGAAAAAATGCTGATGAGAAGATCAAAAGCCATTTCGCTGATATTCTTGATTTCTGATTTTTGCAGAGAATGTGATTTTTTTGTGATTTATAATAAAAGGCTCCCTTTCGGGAGCCTTTTAAATAGCGGTATTATAAGGTTTTTAAGGCCTTACTTACATCATGCCGCCCATATTTGACTATAATTCGCTTCGGTTCACCTTTGAAATTTTAGGTATAAATCAAAGTCGAATTTGACTCACTCGAAATTAATCAATCGCCAGTATTCATATTCGACCGGAATTTTTGTGACTTTTTTTGTGACCTTTAATAAGGCCACATCGTCCTCTTTGAAAATAGGTTCAGTGAGCAGAAACAATTCTCATCGATCTTGATCCATTGCCAACCTCCTTCAGCTATGGACAATTTGATTCCCGTCTGAACGTGTGGATCAGTACGACAATACCTGTTAACTCTGTATCTTCATACTCATCAAACAGCCTTACAGTAAGGGCACGGTGTTCATGAAAAGATTCAGCCAGCGCTTGTTCGATTAATTCCATTTCCTGTGGATCCAATGTCGTTCGATCTTTCCTGCCCTCCTCCAGCTGCCGGCGGATTATTGTTTCCTTATGCTTTGGCAGCATCATCCGACTTGATTCCCATAGCCTGTTACCCTCCAGCTTTTTGCGCGTTGTCAATTGATATTCCCCTCTTGTCTGAGATATCGAACCTCAAATACGTGTACGACCTCTCCTCAATCTCTGCTTCAACCAGCCCCCAAAGCACGGACAATTTTTGGTGATATCCTCTACATAAAAATTCAACTTCCACGCCCAAGACGGGTCTTTCGCTCCTCGTACACCTTCATTCCTCGCCGACGCATGTCTTGACGTACCTGTGACAAGTCAGCTAGTGCCGCTTTCTGCAGTCGTTTAATTATGGTGTTTGTTATTACAGGCATCTTTAAGGCTGCAGCGGACAGGATACCTTGATCTTTTTCCATCACATCGAGCAAGAGAGGTAACAAGATAAAATCCTTCACTAATTTTGATTCATCTGGCTTCAGACCAATGCTTATTAATTCCACCTCTTGTTACGAGAACATTTGTTTGTACTATATGCGAACATTAGTTCCTTTATCAATGTAAAATGGAGGAAAAGGCACGTAACTGGCAAATTAATTCTTGGACAGAAGGCGAATAGTAAATATGTGTGGTAAAGAATTAGATTTGGCGATCAAAAACTGAAGTTGGTTAATGTTAGGCTTTGGGGTGGGGACTGGGAGGGTATTCTATCGAACCACACCGTTCGTTTTAATTTGTAAAATTCTGAATAAAGAAATACATAGCTCTCACAGATATACAGCGTGTAAGTTGGCTAATATCAATAAAAAACCCTACCAGTATAACCGATAGGGTTTGAACTCTTGAGACTTCTCGTAATTCTAAACACTTACGCTTTCTTCCTTATTGTGTACTCCAAAAAAATCCTTAAGGTTATGCATTCAAAACCCCAACGTTTTTTTTGTTATTCTTCTTTCCAAACAGTATACCAATGTGTGGCTGTAGATTTATCATCATCTATGTACCAAAAAAAGTACTCCACTCCATCAACAGTAATGTAATGTAATGGCGTAAAATAGTCTCTGCTATACTGGCTTTTCGGGTACATATAACCTGCTTTTACTTTACATGGGTTACAATATTGAGGCGTTATCTCAGATTCTGTCTGTGAGATAGAACTTGCAGATACTGGTGCTGCTACAGTCATAAAAGCTGCAATGATCGAAGAGAATATTACTAATTTTTTTCCCATCTTAACCATACTAACACCTCCCGATATTTATAAAGTTAATTCACATTAACTTTGTTTTCAATTGTAATATTTGGATATTATTGGAGTATATAGTTTTAAAGAACCTTAATTTGGTATAATCATGTTAAATGTTTTGTCGAATCTTCCATTTGTTCGAGCAACTAAGCTAGATGACATCAAGGCTACCACCATTACTTACCACCTCTCTATCACATTGCCAAGCACTATAATTCGGTAAAGAGGTGTTGTTTATGTTTATTGATCCGATGTTACTCGCAACCGCACCAGCTCCTTTTTCAGATTCGCACTATATATTCGAACCAAAGATTGACGAGCATAGGCTCCTGTTCTCCCAACAGTCCGGCCGGATCCGGCTTTATACACGTCATGAGACGGAATGTACCCAACAATACCCCGAATTATTGGTTCCGTTTGATGATGACATTCTCCTGGATGGTGAGGTAGCATGCACAGGGCCAGAGGGCGTGGACTTTGAAGAAGTCATGACCCGGTTTAAGGCTAGTAAGGATCAACGCATCAAGCATCTGGTAGCGACGTCCCCAGTAACATATGTGGTGTTCGATATCCTGCAGTATAAAAATCAGGACCTACGGAAGATGCCGCTGCTGCAGCGTAAAGAGATCCTTGCCGGCATACGTATGCCGAATCAGCACTTCTGCGTCATACCCTTCGTGGAAGGTGCGGGAGAAGGATTGTTTGATCAGATAGTGAAACGAAAACTTGAAGGGATGGTCGGTAAGCGGAAGAATAGCCTTTGGCGGGTTAAATTTAGAAACTGGTTCAAATCGGGGCTGTTGCGGACGCCAGTATTAACGGAACTAGGATGAGAAGAAAATAAAAGAACCCCGCCAGCCTATGCCAGCAGGCTTCTTTTACCGATGCCATCGGATTACACCACTGTTCTACCGTTAATGTTAAGGCGAGTATAACCGAGCATAAAAGCCGTGATAGATTATTATTATATCCAACCACAGAAGGCACTAGAAATTATCACTAACAAGATAAAAAGAACCAAAATTGCTCCTATACCTCCACCACCAAAACCGTAACCACCTGCACAGGGACCTGCGCCAACTCCGCCTACAAATTCACTCACGAGTATTTCCTCCTTTAATTTAGAGTACATCATAGCTTATGAATTAATCGCGGCTTGGTAAAGGCGAAGCGGTAAATAAAACAAATGAACGCAAAATGATCCTACCAGCACGTAGCCGGTAGGGTCCCGCTTTTTACAGAAACTTGTTCGTTTTCGGTTTGTCTTCCTTATCGGTGTATCCTGTTCCCTCTTTGGGATTGGAGATGATCCCGAGGATCACCAGGAGGCCGAGGATTGCATCGCTAACCCGGTAATATTTGTGCTTAATTCCTCGGAAATTTCAAACCCGAACACATTTCCAGCTGCCGATACAATAAGCAGCACCGCCGCCACCAATATCCACTTTATGAGAACGGAAACGACTACGGTCCCGGTTGTGCGAATCATAAAAAAAAACCCACTCGTTCGAGTCGGGTTTCCACACATCAACAGTTTATTTTCAGCACCGGACAACGTACCAAGGATGGCTTCCATGATGGGATCGGACACACCCGATGCTTCATCAACAATGAAAAGCATGTAATCCTCGTGGAAACCCTGCATGTTCTCGGGTTTGTTGGCCGTCCTGGCCGTTGCAAACCACCGCTGTTCATGGCCTATCATATAGACCTTGGTCTTGGTCCACTTCAGGAGATTCTTCACCATGGAGTTCTCCAGCCACTTGGACACCTCGGCCCAAAGAACTTCATGCAGCTGCTGTTTGGTTGGCGCCGTACATACCACTTTGGGATTCGGACGGCAACACAGAAACCAAATGACCAATGCAGCCTCAAGGCCCGTCTTCCCTACACCCTGACCAGAGCGGACACTGGTCCTCGGGAACTGAGTGACATCCATCATGACGTCACACTGCCAATCGTCTGGATCAAAGCCCATCATATCTTCAGCAAAAGCAACCGGGTCATCCCAATATAGATCAAGCAAATCAGTAACAACGTTATACGGCTTACTCATCGGCTAACGCTCCGTTTGCTTCGCTCTATGCCGCTCTGTAATCTCCTTCAGGGCTTGAAGCATCCGGCGCTCACGGATAGACAGCAGTTTTATCGCTTCATCCGCCTGTTGAATTGGATCAGTATCTACTTGATCACCAGATCCCGCTCATCTTCGCCCAAAGCATCAAGCCAAATCGTTTCATACTCCCCCGTTGTAACGGCCTTCTTGTTTCTTGGCGGTCCTCCAGACCCGCCCTTATTTTACCAACTGCTCTTTTATTGCACGGGGGTGCTCCGCTGCGATTACCGACAGCGTTCTTGTTCCCTTTGGGAGCGCCACGTTTAGTAACGTTACCTTTCGATTCATTGGTAACGTTACTATTCAAATCGGGCAGTCCACTTGTCCTGGAACTTCCATTTACGAACTTGAGTCTCCCCAATAGAAAGAGCAGCAGCGATGTCCTTTAGCTTCATCGTCCCGCCGTTCCCCAGCCACATCAGTTTTGCCTTGTCCCGTTCGGGACTTCTCTCTCCAGCCATGCTACACCATCACCACCCCCGATATATCAATTGCTCAATGCTCCTTGACGCCACTATAGGTTTTGATAGACTTAACCAGAATGAACAAATCTATCAGGAGGAATCATATGAACCTTGCAACTTTTTTCCCCTATCGAAATGATGTAAGAAAGACATTAATTCCGTACTTAAAAGAACTGACCGTAGAACAGTGGTATGGAGCACACCCCGATCACCCTAACTCAATAGCTTGGATCGTTGAACATATCGCTCGTAGCGAAGATGAATGGATCAATGTTGTTGCTTCGAAGACAGAGCTACAATTACCTCGAAAAATTGAAAGCCCCCAGCAGCTTTTACAAGCCTACATAGACATTCGGAAACAGACTGATCTCAAACTCAATTCAATCCATTATCTTGAGAATGATCCGGCTATCCCGCTACCTACATATTCCGATGGTTGGCAACCGCCCTCTCCTCCAACTCTACGCTGGATATTTCATCATGTGTTCGATCACTAGACTTATCATGTGGGACAAATCGGAGTAATTGCCCGACTAAATGGCTTTTCAGGGCCTCTTTTCTGACAGCTTAGAATGTGTCTTTCTGTATCTCAATATCTATTTCAATCAGCTTCTTCAGGTCATCCACCGTCTTGATCTCAATCCGGCCATCTTGAAAGTCCTTTACCCACTTGGCTATGCCTGCCTTGACGATCTTCCGGTATTGCCCTTGCTCTCGAGGATACCTTCCATGACTGCGAGCTCATGCTGCATAAGCAAATCCTTATTCTCAGGTGTTCCCATTGTCGTTCCCTCGGCTTTCCGTTATGATGGAATGCGAGATAGCGGCGGAGTCGATAAATGCCGCGCGCGGCGGGCCGCTATCTCAGCCGGGGGATACCCTGGTCTATGGGGAGGACGTTACAGCGTCCTCCTTTTAATTTGCCTTAACATAAGAAAAACCGCCCAAATTAGACGTTTACCTCTAAACAATAAAGGTTTCCGAGTCAGTTCAAATATCTTTACTATCCAATTAGTCCTCGGTAGCCAAATTTGAATTTGTAATTGCTAATCTGATTTATTGAGTTATCGTGTTCCATTAGTTGAACGAGCAGCCTCACAATCTCACTTGAAATATTTAAAGGACATGTTCCGCCTCTACCTATACCCTCATAAATTATTACAAATCATTTATTAAAAGTGAGGAGTAACAAAATGAATATGACTAATCAACAACATCTTCAACATCAAACTCTTGCAACCATAAGCCCGGCTGTTAGACATGGATTACGAGAAGCCCACTACCTTGGGTATCAACATGCATTAACAGAAGCAGTTGCCATTGGATATTTAATGGGAAAAGGCTACGATTATGATACTGCTTGGAGAACTGTTGAATCTTGGTGGAGACCTCCAGGAACTCCATTACCTCAGATGTATTAGATAACCTTCCAGTTTCTTGTTATTTTGCTATTACACATTTAATGATTTATTCTGAACAAAGAAATGAAAGTGGTCATTGAGTTTGATATCTAAGAAAATGGGCTTCGTTACTTTTATGTCTTCATACAGCGGCCCGATCTCATCCAGCAATTAGTTCCAGTAATAAAATACTGAATAGAAAAAGCGAGAAGAGTTACGCCCCGGTCATATGCCGCATTCATGCAGCGGTGTGTGTCATTCTCGCCTTTTTCTATGCTTACATACTATCACGGAAAAACCGTCATGTGGTGCTCAACATACGGTCAAAATTACGTTCAGGTTGTGTTCATTTTAGAGTCAAAAAAGGGAACAAACCAAACCATTAATTAAGAAATATGAACCCTTTGAAAAGTGGTAGTGGACCTTATCTTAAGATAAGGTCCACCGACAAAAAAAATTATAAGCGACGATGTTTTCTGTGCTTTTCGCACTTAACTACTGCTATTTGCCCAGGTTTAAGGATAACAACAATAACTTTTTTATGATGATGTCTCATGAGATATTCCTCCTCCCATAAAAGAGTTAATACATTATATGAAGGTGGCTAAAATTGAATTGGACTAAGAAATCAATGGAAATTACTCATTTTTTTCATGCTCACTAAAACTCCGCGTCATCCTGCTCAAAGAACCCCATGAGTTTCATACTGTTTGCCATGCTTTCAGTGCCTTCAGATATCTTCCGCCGAATGGTGCTGTCACTTAGACCATGCCGGAAAAACAGCAGCGTCTCCTTGTAGGAGAGTAACCTTGCATGAACATGTAATCGACAGCTCTCTTTGCCTCATCGTCCTGGATCAAACTGAAAGCCCTGCGAAGCTGATGAGTATAAAACTGGTACCGCTGATACACCCAACGCTACTTTTCGATCAGAATCGTAGCATTGGCCGTCTAATCAGCATGCAGATCCTCCTGGTCGATGCGGCGAGCTGCTTCACCATCAATAGCCACTTGCCTTAATTCTTTTTCGAATTTTTCAAAATCTTGCATGAGCATTATCATCTCTTTATATTTTCCGAGCAGGAATTTTGTGCGCTGGATCTCCGCTTCATTCGCTGTTGGAAAGAGTTCCCCTTGCCCCCATGACATCGCCAGTCCCCTCAATCCCCTTTGTGATATAATCGTTGAGAGGAATATATTATCGATTGACCCCCGCCCCAGCCAAGGATTAGGGGGGCTTTTCACTTTTCTGGAGGTGTTTTTTTGAGCGGTAAAAAGGTGGTTCTAATAATTTTACTTGCCTCAGCACTTGGTATATTGGGTTGCTTTGCATTTATCTATGGTTTTCTTTGGATTGCGTTTAATTGGTAAACCTATTTCGTATATAGTTTGGGAGGATTACTCTCCCCAAGGGTTAAGCATCGGATGCGAAACAACCGCATCCACCTAAGTCGTTCAAGTCAATTTGGTTTCCTAGTCCAGACTCCCATTCCTCGCGTAACTGACGAAGGGTTAATTTTTCCTCATCGCCCTTTACCTGGAAACATCAGTACGCCCGAGATATTCTTGCATGTCAAGCTCTTTCTGTTCGTGGAATAGATATAAATCCCGTTTTTTTTGCAGCAGATTTATAAAATGTCCCTGTCCAGCTCGTACACAGAATCCACCGCAGTTGTTATGAGCGAATCCCATATCATAAAGTCGTGGCTTGCGTATCCCATCCTGTTTTAGAGCCTTAAGCATTTCGTGTTTGTCCCAATATGGGACTTCCGTCATCATTGCTTTTACTTCATAAGGCCAACCGCGCTGTATGGCCTCCATACGATGTATTTCCATCCAATCAATTGCCGACATATATCAAGGCTTCATCAGGGCCGTACCTTGATTCTACCCACTCACGTGCCAGCTTCTGTTTTAGTTCCACTGAACACTGAGGAACACGACTGTTCCCGATCCATCGTTCATCATGAAATACTTCCCAGGGATCTCATCCTTAAGATATCCAGTAAAGCTGAGGTATCCTTTCCATAGCATCCCTGTTGAGCTGGTCCAGATATCCTCTACGCATTTCCATGGACTCGTCTACCGATGGGATATGATTGCAGTTTTCCAATAAGACAGACGGCTTTGGGATCCCGTAAATTGTTATTTTCCCATTATTAAGAGACGATACTTGAGCAATTAATATTATTTTAGGAGGTCGATGGAATAGTGGCTAGCTTTTTTCAAGGTACCAGCAAAAAATAAACAAGGATTTAAGTGGGGATGTATAAAGGATTGTCACCGGAAAACGCAATATCAAATCAAACGTTGAGGAGATACGAAAAAACAAGCCGAAGAACGCGTCGGTCACGATGAGCAAGATGAACATTCAATTTTCAGACATCCTAGCTGGCCTCTCCTCGCAAGGAATGTGACCTTGTTGTGACCTTATACAAGAAAAGAGACCCCGAGAGGTCTCTTTTTCATTGATATGGCAGGCTTTTGAGGCCCTTATTACATCATGCCGCCCATACCGCCCATGCCGCCCATATCAGGCATAGCTGGTTTTTCTGGTTCTGGCTTGTCAGCGATAACCGCTTCGGTTGTCAGGAACATAGCCGCAACGGAAGCTGCGTTTTGAAGAGCGGAACGCGTTACTTTCGCAGGGTCAACGATACCTGCTTCGAACATGTTCACCCACTCGTCTGTAGCAGCGTTGTAGCCGATACCGATCTCTTCTTTTTTCAGACGCTCTACGATGACAGAGCCTTCTTTACCAGCATTGGCTGCAATCGTACGGATTGGCTCTTCCAGAGCGCGCAGAACGATGTTTACGCCTGTTTTCTCATCGCCTTGTACTTCCACAGCAGAAACAGCGTTGTATACGTTCACGAGCGCTGTACCACCACCGGACACCATACCTTCTTCAACCGCAGCGCGAGTTGCGTTCAGGGCATCTTCGATGCGCAGTTTGCGTTCTTTCAATTCCGTTTCAGTAGCCGCACCAACTTTGATAACTGCTACGCCGCCAGCCAATTTAGCCAGACGCTCTTGCAGTTTCTCTTTGTCGAAATCGGAAGTGGTTTCTTCCAATTGGTTGCGGATTTGCTTCACGCGAGCATCGATGTCTTCTTTGTTGCCAGCGCCATCCACGATGATTGTGTTCTCTTTGGTTACGCGCACTTGACGAGCTGTACCCAATTGATCGATGGAAGCTGTTTTCAAGTCAAGACCGAGCTCTTCGGTAATCACTTGGCCGCCAGTCAATGCAGCGATATCCTGCAGCATGGCTTTGCGACGATCGCCAAAGCCAGGAGCTTTAACAGCAACCGCGTTGAATGTTCCACGCAGTTTGTTCACGATCAGCATCGCTTGCGCTTCGCCTTCGATGTCTTCTGCAATCAGAACAAGCGGTTTGCCTTGTTGTACGATTTTTTCAAGGATCGGCAGGATCTCTTGCGTGTTGGTTACTTTTTTATCCGTGATCAGGATGTATGGATTTTCAAGAACAGCTTCCATTTTATCCGTATCCGTAATCATGTATGGAGAGATGTAGCCGCGGTCGAATTGCATACCTTCTACAACCTCAAGCTCCGTCAAGAAGCCGCGGGATTCTTCAACAGTGATAACACCGTCTTTACCCACTTTGTCCATAGCTTCTGCAATCAGTTGACCTACTTCATCGTCAGCTGCGGATACGGAAGCGACTTGAGCGATCTCCTGATGGTTTTTCACTTCTTTTGCGATGTTTTGAAGCTCAATAACCGCTGCTTTAACCGCTTTATCGATACCCTTGCGGATAATCATTGGGTTTGCACCAGCTGTTACGTTCTTCAGACCTTCGCGGATCATGGCTTGCGCCAGAACCGTTGCAGTCGTTGTACCGTCACCAGCAACATCGTTTGTTTTGGTAGCTACTTCTTTAACGAGCTGAGCACCCATGTTCTCGAATGCATCTTCCAGCTCGATTTCTTTAGCGATGGTTACACCGTCATTCGTGATGAGCGGGCTTCCGAATTTCTTCTCAAGCACCACGTTACGGCCTTTCGGTCCGAGTGTTACTTTAACTGCATTTGCCAAAGCGTCTACACCTCGAAGCATTGCGCGACGGGCGTCTTCACTGAACTTAATGTCTTTTGCCATGGTATTACATACCTCCCTAGTGGATTAATGAATATTGGAACATGATATATTCAGGCGTTCATTAGCCTAAGATCGCGTGGATGTCGCTTTCTTTCATAATCAAATATTCTTTACCTTCGTATTTGATTTCTGTTCCAGCGTATTTGGAGAAAATAACGCGGTCGCCTTCTTTAACTTCCAAAGGTACACGAGCGCCGTCTTTCAGGGAGCCACTGCCTACAGCAATAACTTTACCTTCTTGCGGCTTTTCTTTAGCGGAGTCAGGAAGTACAATCCCGAATGCCGTAGTTTCTTCTTGTTCGATCGGTTCTACCAATACGCGTTCACCTAAAGGTCTGATCATGAAAAAATAGCCTCCTTTAAATATGTTGTGATGCTTTTTTCAAAGCTTTATGTATTAGCACTCGACAAGCCTCAGTGCTAACAACCAATTTTATGATACTCAAGTTGTCTCAAAATTTCAAGTCCTTTGCATGATTTTTTGATCATTTTTTTGTAAATTGGACTCCGGTTGGGGTTGTCTCTCAACCCCCTTCTCCATTGTATCCATGACCAGCCAAAATATGCCTGAGTCCTAAGGATGCCTATACAAACATCTATACAAAGAAAGAGCGCCTTCTGCCGATCTCGAAGGTGCTCTTCATGCTTGAGTAAATATTAATCTTCATCCTCTTCATCCGCCCGTATATACCGGCTGTCTCGTTCCATGTCCGCCTCTAATTGCTTGCGATAGATCACAGAGGACAGGAACACACTGAATTCATACAGTAGCAGCAGTGGAATCGTGACCAGGAAATCCGATATGAAGTCCGGCGGCGTAATAACAACCGCTATGAATACGAGTGCAAAATAAGACACTTTGCGCATTTTCCGAAGCCGCAGCGGGTTCAAAATGCGGATTTTCGTTAAGAACATTACCACAAGCGGCAGCTCAAACAGCAGGGCCAAGGGTAAAACGAGATTGAACATAAAATTTAAATAATTGGCAATCCCGTAGGTTTCCTGCAGCCCCATACTCTGTGTAATCGCTGTAGTAAATGACAGCGTCATTGGAAACACGATGTAATATCCGAACGAAATGCCCACGATGAACAGAAGGAACGCGTAGGGTACGTAGCGAATGGCCGCTTTCTGCTCTTCTTTGCGAAGTCCAGGCTTTACGAACGCCCATAACTGATAGAAGATCAGCGGAACCGAGATAACCAATGAGAAAATCGCAGCGATTTTCATATAAATCCCGATGCCATCCCAGAAGGAAAAAGCATGCAGTTCAAAGTTCTTCGCTTCTTCCGCTGCCGTCAAATAATGATAGATCGGCTCCGCAACAAAAAGCCCTGCAATCAGTCCTGCTATGAATACCACGAGAACGATAATGATTCGTTTGCGAAGCTCGCCCAAATGCTCGACAAGCGCCATATCTTTCACTTGCTCTGACATGTTAGACACCACCCTGTATGTGACGCTGGCAAAACAAAATCCCTCCCGAAGGAAGGGACTTCACGCCTTGCATTCTAGTATTATTCCGGAAGACGCTTGTCTTCAACCTTGGCCGGTTCAGCGGCAACGGCTTGCTGGGGAGCCTCTTCCTTCTTCTTCGCTGGTGCATCGTCAGCAATAATCTCGCGCGCACCATCCTTAAACTCACGGAAAGTTCTTCCGACCGCACGTCCAAGCTCAGGAAGCTTGTTCGGTCCGAACAAGAGCAGCGCCAAAATGACGAGCAAAATAATACCCGGCACTCCGATTTGACTCATATCTATTCTCCTCCTCGTCCTGCTCTATGCCTTCAAAAGGACTTCAGGATGACCTAAATCCATCATGCCTTGCACTACAACAGGTTTTAACTTCAAAGAAATTATCGCACGACAGCAATTGACAAGCTCATATATCGCCATCATACCATAATGTAAATCACATAAACAGTCTAGAATCGTGACAGTTTATTTACATAATTATCTAATAGGGTTCCCCTCAGAGCTGCTCCCGATACTGCCCCGTTACCATTAACAATGCTTCCGGAAGCTGGTCCATGACGGCAGCCAGATTCTCATGCACGCCTTTTGGGGAGCCCGGCAGATTGACAATCAGGGTACGGCCGCGAACGCCGCATACGCCTCGAAACAGCATTGCACTTCGATTCTTCTGCATAACCGTAGCTCGCATGGCTTCCGCAATGCCAGGCACCTCACGCTCAATGACCCGTCTTGTTGCTTCGGGGGTAACATCACGAACCGCCAGTTCCGTTCCCCCTGTCGTCAGCACGAGATCCACTTGGTAATAGTCCGTAAGCTCAATCAGTGCAGCAATAATCTCGTCCTGCTCATCCGGTACGATCCGGTATTCGATAATTTCACCGCTCAGCTCTTCCTCCACCAATTCCCGAATAACCTGAGCGCTCGTATCCTCGCGTTCCCCCCGCGAACCTTTGTCGCTCGCCGTCAGGATCGCCGTTTTCCACACCATCTGCTCTCTCTCCTTCCCACTCGTCCGAATATCTCCTGTATCTATGCATGCCTAAGTTGTTTCTTGTATGTAATCCCCACTCTTGCCGCCGGTTTTGCTCACCAGTTGGGTCGGACCGATGATCATGTCTTTCTGCAATGCCTTGCACATGTCATAGACCGTGAGGGCAGCTGCCGAAGCAGCCGTTAAAGCTTCCATTTCAACACCGGTTTTGCCTGTCGTTTTCACAGTTGTTTCTATATATAATTCATCTCTTGCATTATCACTGAATTCCACGTTAACACCGGTCAGCGGAAGAGGATGACACATCGGAATCCAGTTCGACGTGTTCTTGGCTGCCATTATGGCTGCAACCTGTGCTACCGCGAGTACATCTCCCTTGCCTATCTTTCCTTCTTGAATGCGGATCAGCGTGTCCGGCTGCATTCGGACCGTGGTCTTCGCTACCGCTGTCCGTGCCGTCACATCCTTCTCACTGACGTCTACCATTCGTGCTCTTCCTTGATTATTAAAGTGACTCAATTCCATTCGTTATCCCTCCGTAAACCAGGTCCGGCCTTCCCTGAATATCCCAGGTCGGTAACCAAACCGTCCAAGACTCTGTCGTGTTCTTCCATTGGAACATGCTCCAGCACCTGAACCTCGTAGCCTATTCCCACCCACAAGGGCTCCTTCAGGCGAGCCGCATCATGCACTTCATGACAAAGCCTGTCCGCCAGCCGGTCATAATAACCGCCGCCGTACCCTAGTCTTCCGCCGTTCCTGTCAAACGCAAGCCCTGGTACCCAGATGATATCAGGTACGTCATTCATAAACATCTTAGACCTCTGCGGATCGGGCTCCTGGATACCGTATGCTCCCGGGATCAGCTCATCCCATTTCTGAAGCTCATACAGTTCCATCGATCGATCTTGGGGTAGGCTGCGGGGAACGATAACTTGCAACCCATGCTCCCATGCCCACTCGACAAGCGGCCGCGAATCCAGCTCGGAACGGAATGGAACATAAATCATCATGCTCTGAACATGGCACTCTTTCATAACCTCCGAAGCCATCTCGCAAGCCTGCTTCGACCGCTTGGTCCGTTCTTCATCGGATAACTCATCCCTGCGTAAGGTCATGCTCCTGCGCAGGGCATGCTTTGCGGATACCCGCTTAATTTCTTCTTCAGGGTTCAACAACGTGATCGTTCCTCTCACGCTCATAATTAAGTTTAGTTTACCACTGTTCCTTCCTTTAGCCAAGAATGCCGGAAGTCGCCAATCATGGTCGATTGTTCGGCCATTTTCATGTACACTTATTTTAAGATATCAGAAGCGCATGAACCTCAACAGCATGACCATCCTGATATCGCAACAGAAACAATTTCTAAACGCGGTCTATCTTCTTAGAATGTACGTCGGTAGACGTTTTTCTTATAATGAAGAATGAATCATATAGAATGATGGAGGTTTCACATAACATGCTGCTGCAAGCCAATGGCATTACCAAATTATATGGTGTTACGCCCGTACTGGACGGGATCAATTTACAAGTGCTTGAACGCGAAAGAATTGGACTCGTTGGTGTGAATGGAGCCGGCAAATCGACGCTCCTTAAAATTTTGGCTGGCGAAATGTCTTACGATGGCGGACAGATATTCAAGGCTAAGGAAACCACCGTCGGTTATCTTGCCCAGAACAGCGGACTTCAGTCTGATTCGTCGATATGGAATGAGATGCTGGATGTCTTCACCCCTCTGCTGGAGATGGAGCGTGAGCTTCGTCAGATGGAGGAGCAAATTGCCGACCCCAAATCGAGCGAGGACCCCAAAAAATATCAGGAGCTCCTGGATCGTTACGCAATCCGCTCCGACTGGTTCAAGGATCAAGGCGGGTATGAGATCGAAACACGGATTCGCAGCGTGCTGCACGGCATGGGCTTTGGCAGCTTTTCGCCGGACACCTCCATTGCTACATTAAGCGGCGGGCAGAAGACCAGGCTTGCTCTTGCAAAAATATTGCTTCAGGCACCCGATCTGCTCATGCTCGATGAGCCGACGAATCATCTGGATATAGCGACTCTCACCTGGCTGGAGGATTATCTGCGCGGATATTCCGGCTCATTACTCGTCGTTTCCCATGACCGTTATTTCCTGGATCGGCTTGTTACAACCATCGTTGAAATTGAACGCCGTCATTCCAAAAAATATACGGGCAACTACAGCCGTTACATTGAGCTGAAAGCCGCCGAATACGAATCCCAGCTTAAACAATATGAGAAGCAGCAGGATGAAATATCCCGTATGGAGACCTTTATTCAGCGCAATCTGGTTCGAGCTTCAACAACCAAGCGCGCGCAGAGTCGGCGCAAAGCGCTCGACAAGATGGATAGGCTGGACAAACCGCTGGGTGATCTTAAGAAGGCACACTTCTCTTTTGAAGCCGAGTATATGTCGGGTAAAGATGTGCTTCATGTACGTGACCTGTCGCTCTCGTTTGAGGAAGGCAAGCCCTTGTTCAGACAAGCTTCCTTTGACCTCAGTCGTGGAGAAACCGTAGCTTTGATCGGTCCTAACGGGGTCGGAAAATCAACGCTGCTTAAATGTCTGATCGGTACGATGAAGCCCTCAGCCGGATCGCTGCAATGGGGCACAAAAGTGAAAATCGGCTACTATGATCAAGAGCAGTCAGAGCTTAACCCGAGCAACACGGTTCTGGAAGAGCTGTGGGGGACCTATCCTCATATGGAAGAAGCTCGTATTCGTACCGTTCTCGGCAACTTTCTCTTCAGCGGCGAGGATGTGCTCAAGAAGGTCAGCTCCTTAAGCGGCGGTGAAAAAGCACGTGTCTCACTTGCCAAACTCATGCTGCTGGAAGCCAACATGCTTATACTGGACGAGCCCACGAACCATCTTGACTTATTTGCAAAAGAGGTTCTGGAATCGGCGCTGATGGATTACGAAGGCACTTTATTATTCATATCCCATGACCGTTATTTCCTTAATAAAATGGCGGAGCGCATTCTCGAACTTCATCCGGACGGCATTCAACATTTCCTGGGTAATTATGACGACTATACGGAGAAAAAGCAGGAAATTCTGGATATGAACGATGAGCCTTCCGAGCCGTTTGCCCGCCACACCCTGAAACAGGAGGGGAAAGCAGAGGTTTCAGCCGAGAAACAAGGGGCCGTCTCCTTTGAAGCTGAGAAGCAAGCGAAACGGGAGGAACGCAACCGTCAGCGCAAGCTCGTAAGTCTTGAGGAGCAGATTCATACTTTGGAATCGGAAATTTCCGAACTGGAGACCGAAATGACACTGCCTGAGATCTATCAGGATTATATGGCCCTCCAGGAACGGCAGCAATCGTTAGAGGAGAAAAAACGTCAGCTTGAGCAGATTTTTGCCGAATGGGAGTCATTGCTGGAATCGTAAAAAAATTTCACAAAAGTGTTTCAAATGAGGTTTTGCATTTATACACAAACTTATCCCCAACAATGGTGCATAAGTTCAACTTGAAAATGGCCGAAATGGCCATTTTTTTATTGTTAAACACGCATTTCCGGTCCTATATCCAACTTTATCCACCAAGTTATGCACACTATCCACAGTTTTGACCATAAAATCTGAAAATCCTGTCCCCTTTTTTCAAAGCTTTGCAAAACACTGATTTATCGACATTTTTTTTGCTTATGCACATTTCCGGGCGAATATGTGGATAACGTTGTTCACAACTTGACAGATTTATATTTCCTATATAATGAGCTGCTATATAGAATTACTTCTATTTCAATCCAAGTTATATTGAGTTTTTATAAAAAAAGCGACCTTCCTCATTCTGAGAGTCGGAAGGTCACTAGCTGTGGGAACAGCTCATTACACGGGGATTCACATCCCGCTTCTTACAAAGTAATTCTCGTCAGCAGCAACATCTGCTGTAATCCTCCATCTGCACGCTTGCCAGCATCCACACCGTAATGGACTCCACCGATTCCGTCCCCATCTATAATGTCATGAGCTTAGCTTCCATTTCTGAATCAAGGCAGGTGTATATGACAACGACCGCTCTCATGTGAATCAACAACGCGACGAGAACTCTGCGTAATCAAACTTTCGATTGAGGTTGTATCCGGAACTCTGCTGTTCCACCTACACCGACATCAATGCCGAGTTGCATGCAGCGACATAGGCCATACCCGCTGCCATGACGATATCCTGGTGTACAGCCGTTCCGCGGAAAATCTTGCCGGCCTTCTCGACGGTAACTGCGGCCTCCGCATGCGCATCTTCCCCGCTGCTCAAAGAATGGAGCTCCAGATCGCCAAAGGTGATGTCGCTGCTAATGCCTTGGCTAATCGCCGATATGACGGCTTGCACGGGTCCCTCTGCGACACTGGAATAGGTGGCTTCCGTTTCCTCGCTCAGATGACGAAGCGTTACGGCTGCAACACGGCTTCTTCCCGTACCCGAGATCACCTGCGCCTCTGTCAGCTCATATACCTGCGCCGGTTTACCCAGCGTGCTGCTGACCATCTGCAGCAGCTGATCATCACTGACCACCTTCTGGAGGTCAGCCGTCTCCTTGAATGTGCCATACAAGGTTTCCATCTCGGCCCCATCAAGCTGAACCCCGTAACGGGCCAGACGATCCTTCAAGGCATGACGGCCGGAATGCTTGCCCAGCACGATCATGCTGCGCGGAATGCCCAATTTGTCCGGGTCCATAATCTCGTAGGTGCTTCGATCCTTCAGAAGACCATCCTGATGAATGCCAGACTCATGCTGGAAGGCATTTCGACCGACCACCGGCTTGTTGAAGGCAATGGGAAAATGCATGGCTCCGCTAACGAGGCGGGAGACTTCGTATAGCTTTTCCGCTGTAATCCCCGTCTCCGCACGCAGCATGTCACCCCGTGTAGAAAGAGCCATCACTAGCTCCTCCAATGCGCAGTTGCCTGTGCGTTCGCCTACCCCGTTTACGGTAACCTCAATCTGGCTGGCACCATTCTGAATGGCGGCCAAACTGTTTGCAACAGCCAATCCCAGATCATTATGGCAATGGGCGCTGTACGCTACCGTCTTTCCGCCTCGCGCACCTTCCCGTACACGGCGGAACATCTCGCCATACTCATTCGGAAGCGCATAACCGACCGTGTCCGGCAGGTTGATAATCGTGGCTCCCTCTTCAATGACGGCTTCCACCATTTCAATCAGGTCATCGATTCCTGTGCGCGAGGCATCCATCGCTGTGAACTCCACCACATCGCTGAACTGCTTCGCATAAGCTGTCATCTCTCGTGCCCTTGCTACAACATCGGGACGGCTCATGCGCAGTTGATGGCGAAGATGGATATCGGAAGAGGAAATGAACAGATGGATCCGTCTTCTGGCTGCGTCCCGGGTTGCCTGAACAGCAGCATCAATATCCCCTTTCACTGCGCGTGCAAATCCGCAAATCTCCACCTGCTGCAGCTGTCTTGAGATGGCCTGAACGGCGGCAAACTCACCTGGACTGGACACTGGGAAGCCAGGCTCCATTACATCAACCCCCAGCTCAGCCAGTTTGCCGGCCAGCACAATCTTTTGCTCAGGCTGAAGGCTTGCCCCCGGTGCCTGTTCCCCGTCCCGTAAAGTGGTATCAAAAATTTGGATCGTTCTCATGGACTCCGTCATCTTCCTTGTTCCTCCCTAGTTATGGTATATCCCGGATAGATATTCCGGGTCAATCTCAGTCATCCCATTCTAGTTATGTTCGCTTTACGTCCGCACGTCGACTTGCGTTCGCATCCCACCCAGCTACTGCCGGCAGCAAAAAAAGCCCGTCATCTCTTAAACATAAGAGACGACGGGCTTAGACCCTCCGTGGTACCACTCTAATTGACGCCTGTTCACAAACAGCTATCGCTGTGACATGTTAGCGTCCACTCACTGTCCATCTGCTCCTCATACCGGCCGGTTATGAGTTAAGATGAACCTCCTGATTACGGAGGATTCTCCGTAAGAGAGTACTTTAGCATGGTGAGCCATTGGTTCCTGTCGAACCATCAGCGAATGCGTTGTTCCCCTCTTCCGCTCCCGGGCGAGATTCAAAGGCTGCTGCCGCTGCGTTACACCTACCCGCAGCTCTCTGTAAGACAGCTTCCTTCTACTGCTCCCGTTCATCACGTTTATTCGATATGCTGTTATGCCGAATCCTTACTATCTGCGGACCGCTTCTCCGGACACCTGCCCCCGCTGCGCGATTTCATTAATCTGTCAATGGTTCCCCACAGCCTGCTTAGAGATATCCCGGCATGCAAAAAAGCCTGCCGTCTCTTTATGCAAGAGACGACAGGCTATCCTATCGCGGTACCACTCTTGTTGACTTTAAGCTCCCAGGCTATACATGCCCGGTCCTTGAAGCCCCCTCAGCCGCCAAATAACAAGTTATTTGTGCGCAGCCATTCTCACGGAGGCCATTCCGTAGCAAAGTCAAACTCCGCAATCTCATTCAAGCCTTAACCATAGGCCATTTCATTGCGTAAGGTTCCCCTGCTCCGCTCCCAGGTGAGTTCAGGTCCCTATCGACTGCGTTGCACCGTCCCGCAGTTCTCTTCATCCAAGGGTAACCATACTAATCCTGTTCATCGCGTTTCAACAATCTGGAATTTGATCATGATTATACGTGCTATGCAGTGAGGTGTCAAGAAGCTTTTAGCTTCATAGCGCTGCCCAAATTTCGAGCGGCATTTGCGGATCGGCCTTCATATCCAGCGGCGTAAAGCTGCCCTGCTTCCATTTCAAATGCGCTGCGGCAGCAATCATCGCCCCGTTATCGGTGCAATACTGAAATGGTGGAATGGTCAGTGAAATTCCTTCCCGTTCGCATCGCTCAGATAGTTCTTTGCGAAGCCCGCGGTTGGCCGCTACGCCACCGCACAGCAGCAGCTGCTTGGCATCGTAAGCTCTGACCGCGCGTACGGCCTTCTCCACCAGCACTTCTACAACAGATTCCTGAAAGCCGCGGGCTATGGCCTCTGTCCGGACTTCCTCTCCACGCATTTTGCTCTGATTCACAACATTTAATACAGCCGATTTCAGGCCGCTGAAGCTAAAATCATACGAATCCGGCTCCAGCCACACGCGCGGCAGGTCCACAACCCCCTCGGCTTCGAGTGCCATACGATCCACATGCGGACCTCCAGGATAGGGAAACCCAAGCGCCCTCGCCACCTTATCATACGCTTCGCCAACCGCATCATCCCGCGTTCTGCCAATCAGTTCGAAACTGCCCTCGTCTTTCATGTAGACCAGCTCGGTATGGCCTCCGGAAACAACCAGCGCCATACAAGGATACTCGATATCTCCCACAAATCGGTTGGCATAAATATGGCCGGCAATATGATGCGTGCCGATCAGGGGTTTGTTAAGCGCAAACGCCAGGCTTTTTGCAGCCATAACACCGACCAGAAGCGCCCCAACCAGACCAGGGCCCTGTGTGACGGCTATCGCCGACAAGTCCTTCATGTCAATTCCGGCTTTTGCCACGGCTTCCTCTATAATTAACGTGATGCTCTCCACGTGCTTGCGGGAAGCCACCTCAGGCACCACCCCGCCAAATGCTTTATGCGTTTCAATCTGACTCGCAATGACGCTGGACAATACCTCGTGTCCGTCCTTCACAACGGCAACCGAAGTCTCGTCACAGCTCGTTTCTATCGCTAATATGCAGCTATGCTGCCGATCTGTCATTTCATCCTTCATAGTAGCCCATGACTTCCTTCCTCGCCATCGTCCTCCCGGTAAGGGGGCAGATCTGCCCACATGATAAGTGCATCTTCCTGGTTGTCGGAATAATAGCCCTTCCGGACACCGGCTGGTTTAAATCCTTTTTTAATATATAAGCGCTGGGCAACATGGTTGGATACCCGAACTTCCAGCGTCATTTTTTCCATTCCCATATACGCAGCGGTCTTCATCAGTTCCGTAAGCAGACGATCGCCCCACTTGCGGCCGCGGTACTGCTCCAGCAGCGCAATATTCGTAACGTGTGCTTCATCCACAATCGTCCACATGCCCGCATATCCAACGGTGTGGCCTTCATATTCCATAATCATATAACGTGCAAAATGATTCAGTTTCAGCTCATTGTGAAAGGCTTCCTCGGTCCAGGGTACAGTGAATGCTTCGCGCTCCACCACGAGAACCTCCGGTATATCCTCTAGGGTCATCAACCGAAAGGACAAACCGTCTTCACCTTCTGCCGGCATATTCTGCTGATCCATGACGAATCCTACGCTCCCTTCACCGCTTACGCAGCAGGTTCGCTTCCGCTTCGGAAAGCTGTGTATAATTGGGTATCAGTGTATGCAAATCGTCCGCTTCCCCGAATAACAGCCGGGCTGCTCCCAGGTACCCCATCCAGCGCCCTTCAAGAGAATACGGGTGGATGTGCACCCTGTTTTCAAACCCCGGTTCGAGCTGACGGGCTGTCTCGGCATGGAGATCGACTTCTCCCACAAACCATATGCAGACGGGTCGCTCTTCTTCGGGAAGGCGGGATATTCGTTCCGCAATGGTATTCACCCAGGTCTGCATCAGACGAATGCCGTCTGCTTCTATACGTACCGGGGCTTCTTCCTGGCGCTCTGCACTTGCGGCGAATAATGCCGTGTACACTTGTCCCCGCCTGGCATCCAGCAGCGGAATAACCCAGTGGGTTCCCTTCTCAGCCGAAGCTGAATCCCACCCGGATTCCAGGCCTCCCCATGCCAAGGCATGCAGACTGGATATTCCAACGACCGGAATGTGGTTGGCCCATGCCAACGTTTTTGCCGCAGTTACCGCAATTCGGATACCCGTGTATGAACCCGGGCCAATCCCGACAGCAATGCCCTCGATATGGTCCATACCAACTCCAGCTTCTGCAAGCGCTTGTGCCATCACCGGGTGCAGATGCACCGAGTGGTTGCGGTCCGCATTCGTATTCACTTCTGACAGCAGCTTGTCCTTCTCCATCACGGATACCGCAAGCGATGCCGTAGACGTATCCAGCGCCAAAAACCG
The DNA here is from genome assembly GCF_003184205.1 of Paenibacillus sp. Cedars. Taxonomy (NCBI): domain Bacteria; kingdom Bacillati; phylum Bacillota; class Bacilli; order Caryophanales; family Paenibacillaceae; genus Paenibacillus; species Paenibacillus sp. Cedars. Next base: position 659,577 of record NZ_CP020866.1, on the reverse strand, counting down.
CTGCTGCGGCTTCGTGTCATTGTTGTTCATTCATGCTACCCCATTTTTCATTCAAATCCCGGCACCACTCACCATAGGGCTCGCCCTGGCTTGTGAGTGTGATGTTCCGGTGAGCTTCCCCTGTCGTTTCTAGATGGATATGCAGATACCGCTCAGGCATCAGCTCGGTGATCAGGCTGCTCCACTCCACGAGGCAAACCCCTTCGCCAAAAAAGTATTCGTCCAGTCCAAGCTCATCCGCTTCATCCACCGATAACCGGTACACATCCATATGGTAGAGCGGCAGACGCCCCTCATATTCTTTGATAATTGTAAATGTCGGGCTATTCACAACCCCGTTCACACCAAGATGCTGTGCAAATTGTTTGGAAAATGCCGTTTTTCCTGCTCCAAGATCTCCATCCAGACCGATGACCGTCCCTGCTTCGGCCCGCATGGCCAGCCATGCAGCCAGCTGCTCCGTCTCCTCCAGACTGCTTGAAGTCATTCGAAACTGGCCTTCCGTACGGCCATTGTTCACAGATAACCCACCCTTTATTTATTTTGCCCATATCTAAAAATACTTGATCTTCATTATATCGGTCCTCCCAATCCGCTGCAAGAAAATGAGTATTCCCGATTCACAGAGGTGAAAAAAGGTAAGCGTTAACTAGGTTTGGAAGACTAATACTATGTAGTCACAGATCAAACATTATAGTTATACCGGAACAAAGATACACTATGAATAATGACACCGTAACCCCCTGATCTGCTGACTGGCGATATCCGATTATTTCTCAGGGGGGATTACTTAACGGACGAATCCAGCACAAACACACCTTATCCGGGTTCCGGCGTCATGGAATCTCGACCAAGGTGTGTTGTTTTGGTTGGTGTTCATGCTCATGTTGTATTCATACTGCTTCTCGGAAGCAGATACCCTGCGGGAAACTATTCCCCTTCTTTCAACCGGTCAACGTTGACCGTCATCGTATTGGTTGGTCGGGAACCCACCTGAACCGTAGCCATCCCGTTCTGCTGATCCACATGCTCGATCCACACCGACTCCCCTTCCAGGTTGACCTTATGCGTATCCTTCGAGTTAAAAATTTCCACTGCGCGTTGTACATCCATTCGTTAATCCCCCTTCTCCGTCTCTCTTGGCGACTCGTCCACGACCTCCATCGTATCGGTCGTCGAAGGACCAATCAGCCCGTTGTCCAGCGTGACATTGCCTCCGCCAAGACCTTCATTGATCATCCGGTCAATATCGAACATTGTAGATTCCCGAGATAGCTCGCTCTCCTCCGAGGTCAGGCTGTTCCAATCCACCATTTCACCGTTGACCGGCTGCGCAGCGGAATGATCAGAAGCCCGGTCCTTCTGTATCTCTTCTGACGTATTGGTTTCATTAGGCTCCATCATGATGAAGATTACCTCCTTATGCGGGCAGAGTTCATCGTCAATATGCCTCAAAACAGTTCTAATTATGCAATCCGGGGCTATAACTCATACTAGAGTCTTTTTTTGGGCACACTAATAGAGGTAATTCAAAAAGTCATCTTTTGATCACGAAGCAGCACATGAAGCTTAATCGACATCGAATATTGAATTCAGACGGGCCTACCTTCATCCAACCTTCTCGGTGCTGAAAACCTGACTTTTTGAAACACACCAATAGAGGTAATTCAAAAAGTCATCTTTTGATCACGAAGCAGCACATGAAGCTTAATCGACATCGAATATTGAATTCAGGCGGGCCTTCTGGTGCTCACGTAGGTTTTGCCTACGCTCCGCTCCTCAGTCCCTACCTTCATCCAACCTTCTCGGTGCTGAAAACCTGACTTTTTGAAACACACCATTTATAGTCGGCGTAAATAGCGTTTACTACACCGTCATACTCAAACATATTAGAATTTGATAGGAGGTTTCATAGAATGCATACGGTATGGAAGGGCGCTATCAGCTTTGGTCTGGTGCATGTGCCTGTCAAGATGTTCTCGGCTACAGAAGACAAGGATATTTCTATGCGTTACATTCACAAGGAATGCGGCAGCCCGCTCTCTTACATTCGTAAATGCCCTGTATGTGAAGAGGAAGTGGCCTGGGAGGAGATTACGAAGGGGTACGAGTATGAGAAGGGCAAGTTCGTGCTCTTTGAAAAAGAGGAGCTGGATCAGCTCGCGGAACAGAACAGTAAAAACATTACCATTCTGGACTTTGTGGATTTGACCGAAATCGACCCGATTTACTTTCAAAAAACCTACTACCTCTCGCCGGACCAAGCCGGCGCCAATGCCTATCGGCTGCTGCTGGAAGCGATGAAGCAGTCTGGCAAGATCGGCATCGCCAAAATCGCCATCCGCTCGAAGAGCAGCCTTGCCGCGATTCGGGTGCTGGACGAATGTCTTTCGATTGAGACCATATTCTATCCCGATGAAATCCGCCCGATATCCCAAGTACCGAACTTGCCTGAGAAAACCGAGGTCAATTCCAAGGAGCTGGATATGGCCAAACTGCTGATTGATCAGCTATCGACTCCCTTCGATCCTGAGAAATATACCGATGATTATCGAGAGCGTCTGCTGGATCTTATCAACAGCAAAGTATCCGGCGAAGAGATCAAGATAGCTCCTGCCCGTCAGGAGACCAATGTCGTCGATCTGATGGCTGCCCTTCAGGCCAGCATCGAAGCTGTGAAGCCGATCGGAACGGACCCCGGCACGAAACCGAAACCGCGTAAGTCCACCCGGAAAACCGCGGCCAAGGAGCCTGCCGCCAAGGTCAGCGGCGGTGAAGCGGATACGGATGCACCGAAGCCGAAGCGCCGGAGCACTAAATCCAAGAAATCCGATTCTGATTCCTGATCGGCATGGGACAGCTGCAGAATATGCTGCCTAAGGAGCCAATGGCCCCAATCTCGACGGAACAGATCACCACGGGTGAGGAGTGGGGATACCAATTGAAATGGGACGGCGTGCGAATTCTGGCCGGAGTAGACCCTAGCGGCGTATCCCTGTACTCCCGTAAGCTGTTGGATAAAACCTCCCTGTATCCCGAAGTCGTTCAGGCATTATCCGGGCTGAATGAACGGCGTCTTCTCCTGGATGGTGAGGTTGTCTACTTTCATCCGGAATTAGGTCGACCCGTGTTCCAGAAGGTTCTCCAGCGGGAGCGATCGCGTGCCATCAGCACGCACGCTCCTCTGTTCACGTATGTCTTGTTCGACATTCTGGTGGACGGCGATCAGGACCTGCGCAAGCTTCCTTATCTTGAACGCCATCATCGGCTGAAGGAAGCCGTTTCCGCCACGCCGGGTCTGCTGATCGCAGATTTGTTTCTTGAGGGCGAGCATTTATGGAATTGGGCCGAGGAACGAGGCTGGGAAGGCATTGTAATGAAGCGCCTCAGCTCTCCATATCGCGAAGGCAAGAAGCATCGGGATTGGTACAAAAAGAAAATTGCCGTTAACATGACAGCCACGGCTGTTGGACTCATCATGAGGGAGGGCCGCGTAGCCAGCCTGGTTATTGCCGATGACGAGGGCAGCTATATCGGCAGAGCATCCCTCGGGCTTAATGAACAGACCAAAAAAAAGCTGCTGCAGTATGCGGAAAGCCACCAGGCTGGGGCCGCTTGGCACGCACTCCATAATGACCTAAAAAAAGAACTGCTTGCCTGGCTCAGTCAGCCGCTGACGGTGCAGGTTACATTTCTCGAGTGGAGTCAGGACGGCATGATGCGCCATCCCAAACTTGTCTCGATTGAGGGGGTGTAAGCAGCATGGCCCGTACCGTCAAAGGAACCTTGAACATTGAAGGTCAGGAGATTCAAATTACCAATCCGGACAAACCGCTGTGGCCGGAGGTCGGCATTACCAAGGCCATGTATCTGCAAAAACTCGCAGCGATATCGCCTTTCCTGCTTCGATATTGCCAGGGAAGGCTGCTGACTACCATCCGATACCCGCATGGGGTGCAAGGCGAATCGTTCTATCAGAAAAATGCGCCGGAGCCGCTGCCTCCTTTTGTGCACACCTATGTGCATGAGAACATTAATTATGTGCTGCTGAATGGATTGCCCGAGCTGCTCTGGCTCGGGAATCTGGCTGCACTTGAGTTTCATCCGTCGCTGCATTTGGCAGGCAGCGATCAGCCCTGCGAATGGATGATTGATCTGGATCCGACCCTGCCAGAGGAACCCCGGATCATGGAGGCAACTGCAATCGTTGGCAATGTGCTGAACTCCTTGGGGCTGAACTCTGTGCCAAAAACCTCCGGCGCAACCGGGGTTCAGATCATCGTCCCGATTCCGGCAGGCGTAACTTTTGATGAGCTTCGCGCAGTCGGTCAATTCGTAGGCCAATATGTGACGGAGAAATTCCCTAAGCTGTTCACCATCGAGCGGCTTAAGAAAAATCGCGGGGATAAAATCTATTTCGATTATCTACAGCACTATAGCGGAAGAACCCTTGCTGCCCCTTATACACCTCGGGCGCGCAAGCTTGCGACCGTCTCTACCCCGCTGACCTGGGAAGAGGTCCATCGGGATGTTTCGCCTACAGAATTCCACCTGCTGAACATTGTAGAGCGTCTGCAAGAAAAGGGGGATCTGCTGCAAGCATTGCCTCCGCAACCGATCGAAAATGTCATCCGTCACCTGACATCCCAAGGAAAGAACGCGTCAAAAAGGAAAGGCTAGCTGCTCAATATCCGGCATCAGTTCCTCCCGGGAAACTGGCACAGCCGGTTGGGGCAGCTTTTTCGGCTTTGGAGATCTAGCCATGTCTGGCTGTGGCAGATGAAGATTATGACCCCCTTCGTCCGATATTTCGAATGGTTGAGAAAAGCCGGAATTCGTCCCATTCGCACCCGTGATGGCAGCAGGCTCCCGCTTGCTCTGACCGCTCAGATCATATTCGCTGAGCAGTCGGGCCGCCATCGACTTAAAAGCATGAACGTAGTGTTCTTCTGCATAGGCGCCTTGCCTATATAATTCGCGATAAGACTGAACCACATCGGGGAACTGGTTTTTAAGCGTCTCGATATACCATTTCTTCACATCGCGAGACAGCCTCAGCAATGAGATCATGGCAAAAGAAATGCCCCTCTCCTTCGACTGGGACAAAAGCTCCTTCAACTCTGATTCATCATCCGTCAGAAAAGGCAGCACGGGTGCAACAAACAGTCCTGTCGTTATGCCGGCTGCCGATAAAGCGCGCATCGCTTCAAGCCTGCCCCCTGGGTGCGGTGATGCAGGCTCCAGCTTCCGGATGATGTCCCCGTTCAGCGTATTCAAACTGATGTTGACTGACACATTCTCCATCCGGGTCAAAATGTCCATGTCCCTCAGCACGAGTGGAGAGCGCGTTGTAATGCTGGTAGAGATACGGTATTTGGCGAGCAGCTTCAAGCATTCCCGCGTGATTCCCTCTTTGCCCTCGATCGGCTGATACGGGTCCGTTGCCGTACCGATCGTAACCTGTCCAATGGATATGCGCATCGCTTCAATATCATGATCAAACTTCCTCGCCGCGCTCAATAGCTGCTTCTCCAGTGCTTCGGCCGCATTTGCCTTCATAAAGATATGATGCTGGAATTCGTCCTCTGCCCCCATGCCGATAAACGATTGAAAAGCACGGGCATAACAAAAACTGCACCCATGTCCGCAACCACGATACGGATTAATGGACCAATCGAAGGGCATCCTCTCTTCTTTCACCCTGTTTAATGTTTGTTTAGTGGTTATGCGTTCGTATTGCGTATGAGCCATTCCTCTTCCTCCCCTCGGATACTGCCATGATAAAGGTTGGGTATATCCTTAATTTTATCAAACATATGTTCCTATTATAAGTGAAACTTACTGGATTTACAAATAAAACTCCAGTTCACATCGTCAATAAAAAAACGTTAACTGAATTCTCATACTCGCTAAATAAAAAAAGTTCCACCCGCTGTTAAACAACACGGGTGAAACCTATATATCGGTACCATATTAATGGATTGCCTTCTTCTTAAAGCGACCGCCCTTCACATCATGGATGTTGCCGATAGCAACAAAGGCTTGGGAGTCCCAGTCTTCCACAATGGATTTCAGCTTCGCTTCCTCCAGGCGGGTAATGACAACAAAAATGACCTTCTTGCTATCGCCCGAGTAAGCACCCTCTCCATCCAGATAGGTAACGCCACGTCCCAATCGCTGGGTCAATGCATCACCAATCTCCTTATGCTTGTCACTGATAATCCAAACCGATTTGGATTGATCAATACCTTCAATCGTAATATCAATCAGTTTAAACGCCAGGTAATAAGCAATGAGTGAATACATGGCATGATCCCATCCGAAAACAAAACCTGCACTGCCCAGAATAAACACGTTGATGAACATCACGATTTCACCGACAGAGAACGGTGACTTCTTGTTGATCAGGATAGCCACGATTTCCGTTCCATCCAGGGAGCCTCCGGATCGGATAACTAAGCCAACCCCAATACCGAGGAGAACGCCGCCGAACACGGCCGCAAGCAGCGGATCGATCGTAAGCGGGTCGACTGGATGAAGGAAATAAGTGCCAATGGACATGACCAATACGGCGTATAGCGTGGATAGAGCAAACGTTTTTCCGATCTGTTTATATCCTATAAACAAAAACGGAAGGTTGAACAAGGTCAAGAATATCCCCAGCGGAATTTCTGTGATATGAGAAACCATAATGGATACCCCGGTAATTCCTCCGTCAATAATCTTGTTCGGCACCAGAAATATTTCGAGCCCTATTGCCATCAATACCGCACCGAAAGTTAAGAACACCAGACGGCGGAGAATCTTCAAAGTTGCTGAGCCTGCTTTGGGATTCTCCGGCTTCTGCTGCTCCGCTTTCACTTGTGCAAGAATCTTCACATCACTTGACATAAATCTCCCCCGTTCAACTTATGGAAACTAAGTTAATATATATTTATAAGTGGAACTTATATAAATATTCTATCATATAAATAAAAGCTGGACATCCAAATTTCAAAGTTCTTCCTCCTTTTTACTTGCTTTCTATTAAATATGACATTCGATGTAATATATTACAGTTATAGAAGTGGCGACAGCATGCGGCATAATATTTCCGCTGCTTTCTGCCATCTTCCCCGCTGCCGAAATGCCTCCGCATCAATAGGGCGGCTCTGTCTCAGGTCCTCCCTGAAGTCCGATACCAAGCGCTCTATGGGCTGCTGATCAAACAGCACGGCAGTCAGCTCAAAATTACAGAAGAAACTCCGCATATCCATATTTGCCGTACCTACCGAGCCCAGAAGCTCGTCTACGATCAATACCTTGGCATGAATAAAGCCTTTTTCATACTCATAGAAGGTAACTCCCGCTGCCAGCAGCTCTTCCACGTAAGACAAGCTTGCCATCTTGACCAGACGGGAATCGGCACGATCCGGAATAATGATCCGTACATCAACGCCGCTCACCGCAGCCGTCTTAAGCGCTTCATATATCCCCTCATCGGGAATGAAATACGGGGTTGTGATCCATATCCGTTCTTTGGCTACAGAAATCGCCCCAAAACACATCTCCTGGATGGCATTCCAGTTCATATCCGGTCCACTGCTCAGGATCTGGACTTGCTCATTTCCGGTGCATTCATGCTCCGGATACAGGCCAAAATCAGAAATGCGCTCGCCGGAGGCAAGCTTCCAATCGTGCAGAAATACATTTTGCAGAAAATAGACCGCGTCCCCTTTGACCTCCAGATGCGTATCCCGCCAAAAACCCATTTTCGGGTACTCGCCCAGATAGTCATCCCCGACGTTGATCCCGCCAAGAAACCCGACCGTTCCATCCACAACAACGATTTTGCGGTGATTCCGGTAATTGATTCTGCGGCTGAACATCGAAACCATGGCAGGCAGAAAGAAATAGAACTCCACCCCCGATTCTTTGAACCGTTGAATGAACGTTCTCTTAAGCTTATAACTTCCCAATCCGTCGCAAACCAGACGTACCTTAACGCCTTCTTTTGCCTTGCGAATCATTACATCCTGAAACCGGGTACCGATCCGGTCGTGGCGAAAGATATAGAACTCCACATGAATGTGTTCCTTGGCCTGTTCCATGGCATTCAGCATCGCATCGTATGTCTCTTCCCCATCCGTCAGCACCCGGCTCTGATTACAGCCTGTGATGGGACTCTCCGACAGATGATTGAGCAGATTAAACAAACGGTCATTGTGATGAAATCCGGGATTATTCATATCCTCTTTACGCTTAACAACGGCGGCTCGATCCCACAGATGCCCTCTGATTTCCTGGAATAGCCTGGAGCCCCGCTTACGAATCTTCAACCGCTTCTGATAATCCTGCGCCACAAAGAAATAGAGTACGAAGCCGATCAAGGGGAGGCAAAATAAAATAAACAGCCATGCCACAGCCTTGGACGGGTTTCGGAACTCAAGCAGCAGCACCGCGGCCATCTGCAAAATAAAGGTGATTAGTGCAAGCAGAAGCCACACCATATCGGCAGCCTCCTCACGATGAATAATAGTGGTTATTGAATAGAAATGACAATGCACTGGAATGCGAGACCTGCAAAATAACTACACTACATCATTGACCAATTCCTTATGTATTTATTCAATTACCCAATCTGGCACCATAGTGAATAAGTTCTCTTATCTCATCATTTTTGACATAGTTTTCGAAAGAATAGAATACATACTAGATAAGGGGCTGGCCAAGTCTAGCGGATAGCCATTAAGATCCATTCATTATGTAGGGAAGGGAGATGCCATGAAAACCGCACACCGTAAACAACGCTTAACCCTGCTGGTGCTTCGGGATGCCCAGCATTCAGTCAGACAGATCCAGCTGTCCAGACCTCTGATGATAGCGGTGCCTGCGGCCGCTATTTTGTCAATCGCCGGATTGATTGTTTCCTTGCAGATCCAATCAGCCCAAACGATCATGGGGCTGGAGAAGCAGTTAACCCTGAAAAGCCTGGAAGCCATCAAGATGGAAGTAACGGTCACAGACAAGGATGAAGCCATCGAACGCCTCAATAAAGCCATCATTCAGCTATCGGGCGAAGCAGAGCAAACGAAGGTCCAGATGGAACGCGTGCAGCAGCTGGAACAGGAGCTTCAGCAGTTCATTCAGAAGCACGGCAGCTTGTCCGGACAGACCTCCTCCATTCCGGATGAAAACGACCAACATGTCGGCGGGGAATTCATTGCCGTTCATGAGAATGAAATGCTGAGCCTCGCCCAAGAGACCCAAGATGATTTTGTGGAAATTCAGCAATTGATATCCAGTATGGAACGTCATATTCCACGCACGCTGGACCAGGCGCAAGAAACCCAGGAAAAACGGGAAGGGACGCCTTCACTGTGGCCGACAACGTCCAAGCGTCTGACATCAAACTTCGGTTATCGTAGCGATCCTTTCACCGGGCGCTCGGCCTATCACGCAGGCATCGATATTGCCGGCAAAATCGGTGATCCGGTTTATGCCGCAGGCGCCGGTGAAGTAACTACTGCCGAACGCAGCGGAGCCCGTGGCCTTTATATCATTGTGAAACATCCCAATGGCCTGGAAACCTGGTACATGCACCTGGACAGTCTGGATGTATCGGTAGGCGATCATGTTAATCAAGGAGAAACCATTGGCAAGCTGGGTTCCTCGGGAAGAAGCACAGGGCCTCATCTTCATTTTCAGGTTGTCAAAAACAATCAGACGGTTGACCCGATACCTTACCTGCAATAAGTCCCATCCATTTATTATTCATTAATAGGAGGAATGTAATATGAAGAAGAAGAACAAGCGACCATCCCACCGGACTGATACGCTGATTGGACCAGGGAGCGAAGTTGAGGGTGTTCTGCAATGCGAGGATAATTTACGGATCGACGGACGCTTTAACGGCTCCATCGAGAGTCAGGGCTGCGTTACCATCGGGGAGAACGCTGTTGCGCGCTCCAGCATCTCAGCCCGGGAGGTCATTGTGGCTGGCAAGATCTACGGGGATGTAACAGCGGAGAATAAGCTGACCATTACGCCTACCGGACAAATGTATGGAGATGTGTGTGCCAATTCCCTCGTCATTATGGAAGGCGGACTCCTTCATGGCGCGAGTGTAATGGAACATCAAGCCGCAAACACCGCTCCTTCAGAATCAACCGAAACCCCACTGCCGCTTCAGCGTCCGGAAGCAGGTTAACCCCGCATATGGACGAATGCCCGAACCCGGCAGTTTTATATAGACCGGCTGCTGCATTCAGCCGGCACAATCAAAGAGCCCCTTCTAAAACCATGTGATCACACGGCAGAAGGAGCTCTTTTCTTATCCTGTCGTTCCCGCTATGCGGCTACATCTCTCTTGGTAAAGACTAACCAAGAGATGAGCATAAACACTAGGCAATAGGCAGCCAGAACGGAAACGGAGAAGCCGATACCCACTCCTCCCGGTCCGATAGGAGACTGGATATACCCGCTCAGATCGGTATGGAGAAAGAGCAAGTATTTGGCCCATTGAAACCGTTCCGGATTGAAAATAAAACCAAATATATCTTTGGTGAACAGAACCAGCAGCGATAATCCAATCGCCAGTCCGCCTGAACGGAATACGGTAGATAGCATAAAGGCTATCAGCGAGATCACAAACACCTGGATCGTATCCGTCAGCAGGAGCAGCAGGGAGTTGTTCATGGACGATCCCTCAAATCCGCTAGAGAATCCCGTGTTGCCCGAGAACAACAGCATGGAGATAGCGATACCCACCACAGCCGTAATTCCCGCACAGAGCAGATTAAATAGAACCAGGGACGTGAATTTGGACATCAGGATTTTGCCTCGGCTCCACGGGCGAATCAGCAGCAATTTGATTGTGCCTCCTGCAAATTCGCCGGCAACAAGATCCGCAGCGATGATTACCGAGAATATGGCACTCAAATAAATGGTGAAGCTTTCGGTCCAGGTAAACACGGTCCAGACATCCATCGGTGCGTTGGTAAAGTACAGCATGGCAGGCATCGCCACATTAAACAACACCAGGATTGACATCATAACCCATGTCCGTACACGGTAGTAAATCTTCATATTCTCATTGGCGACAAGACGGGTAAAGTTACTCAACGGCGGATCCCCCTCCCGTCATTTCCAAAAATTGATCCTCCAGCGACCGCGTTACCGGCTGTATGGCATACACCTGAATGCCGGCTCCGACCAAAACCGCATTGATATCGGCAATCATGTTCCGGTCCCCACGGACGATAATTCGATGTTCCTGGGCTCTCGCTTGAAAATCCTGGAGCAGTCCTTCGGCAGCGTCCGCATCACTCACAGTAAATGCCGTTTCCTCGAACATCCGCTCCCCTTCAGCCGTCCGAAGTTTCCGGATGTCAATCAGCTTGCCATGGCGAATAATACCAACGGTATCACACATAAGCTCCATCTCAGACAGCAGGTGACTGGATACGAATACCGTCGTCCCTTCCTCCTGCGTCAATCTGCGCAAGTAATCGCGCAGCTCACGGATCCCCTGCGGGTCCAAGCCGTTTGTCGGCTCGTCCAGAATCAAGAGCTTCGGCCTATGCAGCAGTGCTTGCGCCACGCCCAGACGCTGGCGCATCCCCAGCGAATAGGTCTGCACCTTCTCATGAATTCGGTTGCCCAGCCCAACGAGCTCCACCACTTCGTCGATGCGTTCTTTGGTGATGCCCTGCATCATACGCGCAAAATGCTTCAAATTGTTATAACCGGACAGAAATTTATACATCTCGGGATTCTCGACAATCGCTCCAATCTGGGCGGCTGCCTGCTCATAATGGTTCCGAATGCTGTAACCCCCGACGGTAATATCCCCTTTGGTAATGGACATCAGCCCCACCATCATCCGAATGGTCGTTGTCTTGCCTGCTCCATTCGGCCCAAGAAATCCGAAGATCTGTCCAGGCAGGATATCTAAGGTCACATCATCAACCAGAACCTTGGACGATATTTTCTTCGTAACCCCGAGCAATCTTACCAGCGGTTCCTGCTTCATGAAATCGATTCTCCTTTGCCAAATGACGCACGTTCAATTATCCCTAATTATACACATTACATAATATGAGTCTATTCGTACCCTCACTTGATGTGTCTTATACGACTAATCATTCAACTATCTTGCACTATAAGAAATGATGTATTGGATGTGACAGTGTTACACTCTCTACATATTCCCATCGGCATATCATATCTGTAGAAACCGGTTTTAAACACACTAACACCCTCTATCATCAGCACGATCCGACGGCAGCTGATACAATACATTTTCATTTCATTCTTCACACATGATCCACTCCCAATGAGAAATGGCTTGATATAATGGTTTTCGATACAGAATGTATCCTAATAAATTTGTACCCTTTTGTCAAACAAATATCTTCAATACTTAAGGACAATTAGGTGAACAGGCATCACTTCATACGATCCTTGATCATATTTTGTAAATAAGAATAAACAAATCAGCTGGGAGGAAACAAACATGCCTGTCCTGAATAATCTAGCCAATGTTAAAAATTTCGGAGCAAAAGGCGATGGTGTTGCAGACGATACGTTAGCCTTCCAAAGCGCAATAAATGCGTGTGCATCAGGTTCATACTCGGTCATCTATATGCCTAAAGGCCGATACCGTATTACGCAAACCTTGGTATTACCGAAACAGGAAAGGCCTAATACCAACGCCACACAGGGGATCGGGCTTACGATCTATGGGGATGGAATGTATGACAGCGGTATTATCTATACGGGTACCGACTACGCCCTTTACAGTGATAAAGACATGGCTGAAACCATCTTATTTAGAGACTTTTATATAAACCACGCCCAAGGCGGGGGGATTTATTTGCCCCAAGGTGCACACCAAATGTTCGAGCGTTTCTTTTCAAGTGCATGCGGCGAAGGCAAAATCGGGGTATATATTCAGGGGATGCGAAGCGGTACGAACTCCACTTCAGGTTATGGGGGCTACATGATCTCGTTTCGCAATTGCCGATTCTGGCAGGAGACGGGGTATCTGGGAACAGGTTTGAAATTGGAGGATATCGTATTGTGTACAACCATTGATAATTGCTTTTTTTCAAGATCAGTACGGAATTACCCCCACCTTGAAATTGTGAACTCAGACAGTATTCATATTACGTCAACCGCTTTTGAAAGGAGCGAACAGGCCGTTCCCCCTGCTTCTCCCTCTGAAGGACGCACCGAGGAAGATGTCATGCGAGATGCAATTGCTGCAAATAAAGTAATGACAGCCCCTCTAATCAAATTGAATAACTCCCGAGCCATATCTATTGAAGAATGTCATGCAGAAGCCACCTATGAAAGCTTTGTCGGTATCTACGGGCATACTTCCGGCGTATGGATTGACGGATGCCGTCTGGATCACTATGCTATCACGGATTATAATCCCAATAAAGGTTACATCGTTACCGTTGATCCAGGTTCTACAGCATCACAAGATATCATTCTCGGCCCTCGCAATTACCGAATTCAGGCTAATCATCCCAATACAACACACGGGACACTGGTCAAAGATCCGGTCGGCTGTGTAATCGTCGAGAACATTGCGGATCGAACATCATTTCGGGATTCCTTCTATTTAACGGAACGACGCACTGTACCCTATATAGGCTCTGCAGGGCATAACCTGCTTCGAAATCCGTCATTATATGCCATGTTTGCAAATGATGTCCCTTACTCGGTAGAACCCGACCCTGGCTTTACCTTCAAACAGGCTGCTCCATCAGGTTGTATTGTCTCGCAGAGTACGAGCAGCACCAAGATCAAGCTCCGAATGAGAACCATAGAGCGATTGCATAAGCATGAATACTACACTTTTGTTATCTCAGGCACTAATCTTTCCGGTATATCCACTCCATTATTTGTTGACATCGGGGGGGACACCAACGATCTGACACTCATACTTCCTTCTGGCTCTGAACGCTTCACCATCACCAAAACGTTTAAGAAATTCTATTCCGATATCGTCGACCTCGTTGTATATGAACCGCTGAACCTTCAAATCCATTCTATTTACGTTATACCGAATATCGTTAATCAAATCCCTTATGGTGAGGAGACGATATCAAGCTCAGCAGTCTTTACTGAACTGATCCGTTCCAGCAGTATGGTCATCAGTCCGCTGCCCGCAATCCCTGCAGCATCTGCCGCCCACCGGGGCCGAATCATCATGGTTGAGGACAGCAGCGGCGTGGATTCCCTATATATCTGCAAGCAGCGTTCAAAAGGTGTTCATACCTGGATCAAGCTGGGATAGTTCAAACGACCTGAGCTTTGAACATTTTAATAAAGAAGCGGGCGAAGACGCACGTCTTCACCCGCTTCGTTTCAGATCAAGAACCCTCTCGATCCATATGCTCTTTGAGCAGCTCATGGATTCGCTCACGCTCCTTATCAGCCACATTATAATACCAGATACCGCCGATATTCTGGCCGCTGCCCTGAATCTCGACCTGCTCGATCTTCTTCATATCCTGCCGATATTCCGTTACAAAAGTCTTCATCTCATCAAATCGTATATCTGTCTTTACGCTTGTGCCTACCTCCTTAAGTAAGGTTTCAAGCTTAAAAGCGGTTGAAACATCAAGCGCATTCTTCAATACCTCTTTCACAATTTGACGCTGACGTGAGTTTCGGCCCAAATCGCCGCGCGGATCCTCATAACGCATACGAGAATAAGCCAATGCTTCTTGTCCGTTCAAATGTAAACTGCCTTCTTTAAAATGATGTCCCTCATAATTAAACGTTATTGTATTATCTACATCTACTCCGCCAAGAGCATCAATAATGTTCGCAAATCCTTCCATATTAACTTTAATATAATAATTAACAGGAAAATGCAGCAGTTCTTCCACCGTCCGGACGGACATCTGAATTCCTCCAAAGGCATAGGCATGATTGATTTTGTCCTCGGTACCATGGCCTACAATTAATGTTCGGGTATCCCTTGGTATGTTGAACATGAGTATGGATTGTTTAGACGGATTGACCGATAGCATAATCATCGCATCCGAACGCCCTCGATCATTGGGGCGCTCATCGATGCCCAGCACCAGAACTGTGAAGGGCTCGCGCTGATCAATATCTGCGGAATGTATTTCCTCCAGGACCGGATCGGCTGATATAAAAGCGGGAAGCGATGACGGTTCTCGCTGCTCGTAAATTTGTTCAGCTGTCGCTTTAACAGACTGATACACATATATACCGTAACCGCCTGCCAACACTGTAAGACTTACAAGTGCAGTCCCCGTAATCTTAAGCCACTTTCTCATACCTTGTCATCCTCTCCGATCTAACACTTCCCTCGGTCTCGTTCTTGCAGACCTCCAATATGTATATGCACTAACCAGCGTAATACCGAACAAAGCGGCGATTGAATCCAAAACAACATCCTGTGCTTTAAAGACGCGGTAACCTGATGTACTTTGATGCAGCTCGTCGCTGATGGCATACAGCACGCATAAGCACCACGCAATTGGCATGGCGACCCTGGCCCTGATTCGCAACAAGGTCGCCAGCAGTAGAAACAACAGGCCGCCAAGAACTAGATATTCTCCGATGTGAGCAGCCTTTCGAATGAAGAATTCAACAAATCCAGGCATACCCTTTGCATCGATACTGACAATCTCCCCGGCATAAGTGAATGAAACCCAGGAAAACCAATGTTCAATCGTTGTTTCAGGCAAGTGCCTCTGCAGCCACGGTCTTAGATCCTGCTGCTGATACGACTGGGAGGAGAAGAAAAAAATGATGCTCATCCACATGATTACGATGATGATGATCAACAGGCGCTTCTTGCTCCTGTAGCTGCTTCTCTTTCTGCTCACGATATCCTCCCCGTTACATTATCGCCTATACCCTTAGACGAACTGAGTCATTTCTTCCCATTGAAACGTTAGCCTTATCGTATCTTCCTCTGATACCTCAGTACCGGATTGAACCTCTATAAATTCAAGATCCTCCAGGGCACGAATACCATGCAGGGTTCCCGCTGGAATTTTGAGCACATCTCCGGCTTTAACGGGTTGCACCTTATCTTGAATGCACACTTCTCCAGTACCGCTCGTAATGGTCCAATATTCTTCACGGTGAAGATGATAATGATAACTGGAGTTCTTCCCTGCATCTATCCGAATTCGCTTTGTCAGAACCTCCTGCCCATTCTTGTGCTTTTGCAGGTCCAGCACCCGATACCACCCCCATCGCCGTTCCTCGTACATTGGCCGCTGTTCGATATGTGAAATGAATTCTTTCAATCGCGGACTGGATGATTTCTCCGTAACCAAAATACCATCAGCACCTGTAGCAACTACTACATTAGAGAGCCCCAACACGGCTACCGGAATATCCAATTCATTAATTAAATGCGTGTTCTGGCAATCATCGCTGATCATTCCCTTTCCGTTTATGGGCGAGGGAATCTCTTCTGTTAGCGTGTTCCATGTCCCAAGGTCCTTCCAGCTGCCTTCATACGGAACAACCACTACGCGCTGAGCCTGCTCTATTACCTCATAATCAAAGCTGATCTTGGACAATCGCGAATATTGTTTCGACATCTCCTCATATTGAATCGGCAGTCCCTTATCAATCAACAGCTGAATTAGATAATCGAGCTTGAAAGAAAACACACCGCAGTTCCAATAAGCAGACTGTTCCATGTATTCCAGGGCCTGCTCTTCGCTTGGTTTTTCTTTAAAGCTTTTTACTTTATGGAAGGCGACCGGTCCGGCTTTGGCTCGCTCTGGCAGAATATAACCGTATTTCTCCGAAGGATAGGTTGGTTTGACTCCCATCAGAGCGATATCTGCTCCTGAATCGGCTAAAACTCGATCTAAGGAAGACAAGGTCTGAAAAAAAGGTTCTTCCACAAAAGGGTCTACAGGCAATACTGTTATTGTTTCCTTCAAATCCACATTGGCAATCGAATACAAGTATACGGCAGCGAGCGCAATAGCCGGGAAGGTATCCCGCCGCTGGGGTTCCACGATAATGGGCACTCTGCCAGGGAGCTGATTTCGAATAATTTCAATCTGCGATATGCCTGCGGCAATAAAGGATGAATCAGCCAAATTGGTCTTCTGCAGCTGTTTCCAAACCCGTTGGACCATAGATTCAGACTGTCCCTTATCTCCTGGGAGCACTTTGAGGAACTGTTTGGAACGAAGTTCGTTGGAGAGAGGCCATAGACGCTTACCTGAACCACCGGACAATAAAATAATTTTCATCTTACTACTTCCCTCCATCCTTCACACAGAAATTATATGGATTGCAGAAGCGTTCGGTATTTATCGATGGACTGAGATTTGGCAAGATAACGTTCCAAATATAACCTGCCGCCTCGCCCTGTCAATTCCAACGTCTCCTGACCGCAGGCGTACATATTCGCTATATGCTCGGAGATTTCATGGTATTGTTGCGGCTCTATCACAACTCCGCATCCGCTCTCCTTAATTAGAACAGCAGCCTCGCTGCCTTGTTCCAGGACACCGAGAATTGGCTTTCCAGCTGCCATAACGCCGTATATTTTGCTCGGAACAGAGACACCCTTGATTCCCTTTTGATTGACTACCAGATGAACATCTGCTGCGCACAGGGAGTATTTGATATGTTCCTTAGGCTGAAAAGGAAGGAAACGCACATTCTGTAATCCCTTATCCTTCACATACCGCTGCATTTCGGGCTTCACTGCGCCATCCCCGATAAAAACAAACAGGATTTCCGGATGATCCTTAAAATCCGAAGCCACTCGAATAATATTCTCCAAATCGTAATACAAACCCAGATTGCCCGAATACATCACGATAAATTTCCCTTGTAAATCATGCTCTCTCACAAACTTCGATACTTGAGCATGACTGCGAGGCAAGGGGATGATATCCTGCTCGTCAGTCCAATTGTTGATGACACTGTTGCTGGGCACCCTGCGCCCGCGAAAACGGTGGTTCAGCGTTTCTTGCATGTCCTGTCCAACTGTGATGATATGATCGGATACGCTACAGCTCAAGTTATCAATTTTCTTCGCCAGACTAAACAGCCATTTACGATTCGTATAACTGATAGCTTCAGCCTGCTCTGGATTAAAATCCATAATGTTATACACGAGTTTGCCCCGTTTCAGAACCTTACCGATTGCTCCGACCAATCCCCCGATAATTGGAGGCGAAGATATTGTATAAATCACATCCACCTTCTTAATACGCAGCAGAGCAATAACAGCCAATATAAAATATGACAGGATAAACATGACACGGCTGAATTTGCTTCGTTTATCCACTTTGGGTGTACGCAGACGGATAACGCGTATTTGTTCGAGCTGATCGTATTCGAACAGCTTATTTCTCTTGCCTAGATCTACATTTTCCGGCTGAACAGCGATAACTGTCACATCAAAATCATGCTGAAGTTCAAGACAAAGCTCAGTCAATAATTGCCCTGAGGAAGCATAATCCGGATGAAAATAATTAGCTACAAACACAATTTCTTTTTTCATTTCATGACCCCTTACTGTCTTGGAATGTTCTTCTGGTCATTTGTATGAACCTTACCGACATCCTTATGTATCAGGCAAATCAGGGTAAGGATCATTCCGTACGACAAGGTTTTGTAACTGACCTGAAACAACAGGCCGATGACTACAGGTACAAACGCTGCCAGCATATAAGGAAGCATGACCATCGTAAACCGCTGTAAAGCCCTGTACATGATCCAGCCAAGATAAGACATCAACACAGCGATGCCAATCAATCCACCCTTCAGCAAGAAAAAGCTGACAGCTGAATGGGTATAGGAGACAAGAATGTTGTTCACCGCCGGATCATGAAACAACCCTCCCCAGCCCACTCCAAACAACATGGAGTAGGGAGACGCTGAGGTTTCAGCCAATACGGCAGCGAGCTCATCCGTTTTTCCGTTGGCGCCAAAATCCTCCTGCTTAGATACCAACAGTTCAAATGAATTGGAGATTTGTTCTTGGGCAAAAATTCCTGCTGCAACAAGAACGATCAGCCCGATGATCAGCTTATTCATTGATTTGCGTGAACTTACCAGGAAATACACAGCAAAGCACAGCACGGCAAGTGCAAGAGGTGCACGCTGGGCAACGGCCATGAGCGAGCCAAGCGCCAGAAAGCCTCCAGTCAGCATCGCAATGCTGCCCAACCATCGAAATGGGCTTGCACTTTTCCACGTATGGACCGCCATGATAGGAAGAAAGACTCCCGCAAAAGAAACGCTCGGATCATAAGGTAGATATAAAAAGTTGTCAAAATAGTACATTCTGCCCACTTCAAGCGGGGAAATCTGTACAACGAGGTAAAATCGAATAGATAGAATGACGCCCATTACGGATATGATCCAGGGCAATATGGCAAGCCAGTTAAGCGTTGAGCGTTTCATCGCAGGCAGAAGCAATAACGGAACGAACAGATACACACATGGGATCAGATCGCGGATAATATCCGTCATATCCCAGCCATAAACAACCCCGCCATTCAGGAGTCCAATCCACAATAAGAAGAAAAAACCCGCGTGAATAATGACAGGGACGGTTCCGTAATGCCGATACAACGAGAAACCTCCACCCAAGACGATGATTCCCGTTGGAACGGATACAAATAAAATCAAAAGAACGGCAATCAAAGCTTCTGGAATACCTGGGTCCGCTGGAAAAGGGGAACTAAACAGCGCATATAACAGCAGCGCCGCTATAAAACCGAATCCTCCCCAGTTGGCCACTGAGCTTCTGCCTCGATTATGCAATGTATCAGCAGGTAAACTCAGATTGTGATTCATGAGATTGACTCCTTATCTTTTAAGATCAGAACAGTGAGGAGCATTCCATAGGAAAGAGTCTTAAAACTGGGCTGAAAAAACAATCCGATCATAATCGGAACTCCAGCTGCAAGCATATAAGGCAGATTGTTCATGTTTACCCGTCTTAGGCACTTCAGTGAGATCCAGCTAAGATAAGCCAAGAAGACAGTCAGGCCGATAACCCCCCCTTTTAAAAGCAGAAAGGTAAATGCCGAGTGCGTAAACGAGACTTCCGACATATAAGTAGGATCAAAGAATAATCCCCCCCACCCGATGCCGAGCAGCAAGGTGTACACCGATTTGGATGTTTCCTGAAGAACAGCTGCCAGTTCATCTGTCTTACCGTTCGCTCCATAGTTCACTTGCTTGGATAACAGCAAATCAAACGAACTCGATATCTGTTCCTGTGCCAGCATTCCAGCTCCAATCATGATCACAAGGATAACGAGCAACTTGCGTACGGACCTTCCAGAACTTAAACCAAAATATACCGCAAAGCATAGGACAGCCAGCCCAAGAGGCGCCCGCTGTGCCACTGCCATTAGGGACCCTAACGCCAAAAACCCTCCGATTAACATAGCAAGACTGCTTAGCCAACGGAGTGGGTTTGAGCTTTTCCACGTGTGTACAGCCATGATTGGAAGGAAAACCCCTGCAAAAGAGACACTCGGATCATACGGAAGGTATAGAAAATTATCAAAATAATACATTTTCCCTATATCCAGCGGTGAAATACGAACTTCCATATAAAATCTGATGGATAAAATAACACCCATTACTGCGACTAACCAAGGAAGAATAGACAACCACTTTAATTTGGAACGGTTCATCGCTGGAAGAAGGAGCAAGGGGACGAATAAATACACACATGGGATGAGATCACGCAATATATCCGTAGAATCCCATCGGTATATTACGCCTCCATTTAGTAGGCCCAGCCACAGCAGCACAAAAAAACCCAAATGCAGCGGCATGGGAACTGTGTCATATCTGCGATATAGCGTGAAACCGCCGCTTATGACAAAAATTCCTGTAGGAAGTGATACAAACAATATGAGCAATACAGCAATCAGAACTTCTGTCATGCCTGGATTGGCTGGAAATGGAGCGCTGAATATAGCGTAAATCAAGAGAGCCAGGATAAATGCCAGCCCTCCCAAAATCCCTCCTCCGTTCGGAGTTGGGACTGAGGACAACGGATTACCGATAGCACTACGGCTGTTCATGTGCCCTGACTTACTTTCCGAAGTTCCGACATCTTGATTCCAATCTGCCAATAATAAACGGAACGAGCAAAGGCATAGTGGAAACCGGCGGATCCATCAAGAAAGCCGAGTTTAACAATGTATGAGTGTATAAATGCAACGACCCATTTCAGCGGCATTCGATCAAAAAGCTTTTTCTGAAGACTGCGGATAAAGATTTGGGATTCGTTCAGATTACGGAAACCACCATTAGAGCGGACAACAGCCTCCCAATCCGAGTAGCGATTATGCTTCGCAAAATAGTCAAACAGGGAATCATGATCATAGTGCACCATGCAGTTGCCCAGCACCCCGGTACCTCCATCGATTTGAGGCTGATAATGCCCTTCCACTTCCCACATATTCGACGCAGACAGATCGTTATGATCCAAAAACCTGCCTTGGCTACGGTGAAACAGTACAAGCTTATACATCCTGTGCCCATGCTTGAGCACTTTGTTCATGAAAACATAGTCGTATGCTACGAAGTAACCTGCGGCCAATATCTGATTACTCTGAAACATATCCATCACTTCGGCAACCAGCTTTGGAGTAGCTTCTTCATCAGCATCAACATAAAACACATAGTCGTTTCGGAATGGCAATTCCTCAAGGCACCATTGCTTCTTCTTGGGGTACTGACCATTCCAAGTGAAATTGATTACATGAGCACCCATTTCCCTTGCTATAGTACAGGTTCGATCCGTGCTGTTGGAATCAACGACGAATATTTCATCAAAAGCAGATACCGAAGCCAGACATTTCGCGATATTTTTTTCTTCGTTCTTTGTCATGATAATGACGGACACCGGAATTTTATTTTTCATAAGAAAAGCGCACCTTCTTATAGAATTTAGGAAAGCTATGTTTAACCAAACGAACACCCCAATGCAGCAATGCAACGGCAACACGAAGGATGATCGGCATCCTAAGAATAGTCTTGCGGATAAACCATTGATCCCTCTGACCTTGCCTATGCTGTATTTGTGAGACTCCACCCTGTTCAAAAATACATAAGGGCTCCGGAATGTATGCTGCAGTTCCACCTCTTACCAACAGTTCTGCCGTCAAAGCGTAATCGGCTCCAATGGGATATTCAAGGCGATACCTGATGCTGTGCAGGCTTCCCAGCCTGAAAGCCATGGACTGATGATGCGTAAACATGCCGTACCACATTCGCTTATGACTGCGGGCTGCTTTGTATAACAGTTCACCGAAAGTTGTTTCCTCAAGTGCATCGCCATACAGCAAATCGGGTAGGTGATTTCGTAAGGCCTGCACTTGAAGCAAGTCTCCAGTCAAATGATCATGAAACTGATCCCCGGAATTCATGAAGACAACGTAACGACCTTTACAATGTTCCAGCCCTTTATTCATGGCATCGTAGATGCCTTGATCTGGTTCACTGATAAAAGACAACCGTTCATCTTCAATACTCTGAAGAAAAACCAGCGTACCGTCGTCTGATTGTCCATCCACTACGATCCACTCCAACGAGATAGATTGGGACCTTACGCTCTGCCAAGTTTTGATCAGACCCTGCAAATTATTCCTGCAAACCGTGACTACGGACAGAAATACTTCAGATCTGTCTTCTACCCACTGAGTCCGTATCATTTGTAACTGGCTCCCTTGGATTCGAACTTGCTGTTCTAAGTTTTTGTTTCTGCCTGCAAGACGTATCAACTGACGAACCAGATCAACGGGATTGAAGTGAACCGAAATACCAAGTTTTCTTCTCACTTCTACCCACATCCACCCGTTCTGTGCAAACAAACCGCATACCATCACTATCGCAAGCGCAAAAGGTCCCCATAGATAAACAACTGTTACAGCTGCTATTACCGTGACAACACTCGTAATCAGTGTAATCTTCAACATGGTACGCTCATTACCGGTTAAGGTCAGAAGCAGGCCTGATGGACCTGCAAACAAATTAATTAACTGCCCCACCGACAATACCGCCAGTATCGTTTGACCCGAACCATATGTAGTTCCAAAAGCCAGATTGAGTACTTGCTCGCCCATTACAATAAAAACAGCTCCAATAACAATTGCAGGCAATGTGGAGATCCCCACTATAACTCGTCCATAATTCTGTATTTTGGGGAACTGAGCACTGCCGAAATATTTGGAGATGATACTCGTCATCAATGTATTCATCAACACCACAAAAAAATTAAGCACCGCCAATAAGCGAACTGCTGCCCCGTAAATCGCCACTTCACTCTCGCTGTAAAATACACCTAAAATCCAGATGTCGCTTGAGGTCAGCATAAACAGAGCTACATTGGATGCCATCATTGGCAATGAGACAGCCAGCAGTTGCCGTGCCCTTGGCTCATTGCTCATTGCCGCTTCATTCGTTTGCTGCCGGTTTCTTACCTGGAGGAGCTTTAACAATCGCCAACCGGCTATGAAGCAGCTTGCCCCCATACAGACTGTCACGAGCAGGAGCGCTTCCTGAAGCGACCAAGACGAACGGCCCAGCCACATCATCAAACCCAAACCCACAAGCATGCAGAAATTGGACAATACGCCGCTAAATAATGTTGCCTGTTTGACATCACCATGACCCCGAAAGGTTTCAGCTATTAAATTCTGCAGCACCGTCAGCATAATCCATAGCCCTGTCCATAGTGCAGCGGAAGCCATAAGTTCCGAGCCTAATACGCCTTTAAGGAGCGTGAGCTGCAAAAATATATACAACAGTCCCGTACCCGCCGCTCCAATAGACGCTAACTTTAAAGACAGCAGCGCGGTATTCTTGGCCCTCCTCCACGTTCCATTTTCCCTGTGCTCAGCCATAAAACGAATAATACTCTGATTCAATCCGAGCGTACCGAACACACCACCGAAAAAAGCGATGTTAAAAGCCATCAAATATGCACCGAAAGCTGCCGTATCCAGGACCCTTGATAGTAAAATGTTAATAAGTAAGGCGGACCCCGCAAAGAATGCCCGCCCTACAAATATCCACAAACCACCATTCACAGTTTGATTACGAGTTAATTCACGAAGATGATGGAGTCCATGCTTTCCGCTCTGTTTTCTTGATGAGCGTTTGCTTCTCACACCAATGCCGCAGACAGCGCTTCTTGGTATTTAATCTCTGCTCGCACCCGCTTCATGTCCTCATCCACCATCATTTTAATTAACTGCTGAAAACTGACTTCAAGTTCCCACCCCAGCTGCTGTTTAGCTTTCGTACAATCCCCGAGAAGCAAATCAACCTCCGCAGGTCGTACGAATTCTGGGTCCATGACTACATAATCCTCATAATTTAAGTCCACATACGAGAAGGCTACTTCAAGCAGCTCTCTGACTGTATGCATTTCACCCGTCGATATGACGAAATCGTCCGGTTGCTCCTGCTGGAGCATTAACCACATGGCCTTAATATAATCCCCTGCATATCCCCAATCCCTCAACGCATCAAGATTCCCCATACGCAGCTCTTGCTGCAAACCATGTTTGATCCTGGCCACAGCATCTGTCACTTTCCTGGTAACAAACTCCAACCCCCGCCGAGGGGATTCATGATTGAATAAAATGCCGGAGCAAGCAAACATCCCAAAGCTTTCTCGATAATTCACCGTGATCCAATGACCATATACCTTAGCTACACCATAAGGACTTCGCGGATAAAATGGAGTGGTCTCCTTCTGCGGAGTTTCAATCACCTTGCCAAACATCTCGCTACTCGATGCTTGATAGAAACGCGTATCCGGTTTAACGAGTCGGACCGCCTCCAGCATATTGGTAACGCTGATGGCTGTCATTTGACCTGTCGCCAGAGGCTGAGGCCAGGAAGCCGCTACATAAGACTGGGCTGCCAGGTTATATACTTCATGAGGATCCGCAATACGGACAGCCTCGATTAGTGATGCAAGATCGGTAAGATCGCCAGATATCCAGTGAATTTGCTCCTTGATATGCTGCACATTCTCATAATTGGGCGTGCTGGTCCGACGTCTCAGTCCATAGACCGTGTAGCCTTTGCTGAGAAGAAATTCAGCAAGATATGAACCATCCTGGCCGGTAACACCGGTAATCAATGCTCTTTTCATATTTATCCTCCAACAGGTTTACTGAAGATCTGATGAGATTCCAAAAAATGATCGTACGTTCGGGCTAAGCCATGCTCCAAAGTAATCGAAGCCCTCCAGCCAAGCTCAGTCAGTCTGCTAACATCAACCAGCTTCCTTGGTGTTCCGTCAGGCTTCGAAGTGTTATAAACAAACTGTCCTTCGTAACCAATAATGGAGGCAATACTTTCGGCAAGCTCACGGATCGACACATCCTTACCGCATCCGATATTGACAATGTCATTCCCCTCATATTGATTCATCAGGAATACACAAGCATCGGCAAGATCGTCAGCATGGAGAAATTCCCGTTTTGGCTGACCACTTCCCCATATTTCTACTTCTTGTCGGCCATTCTCTTTAGCTTCATGTATTTTCCGCAGTAAAGCCGGAAGAACATGAGAGGTTTCCAAATCATAATTATCATTCGGACCGTATAAATTCGTAGGCATGGCCGATATAAAGCGAGTTCCATATTGCCTGTTATATGATTGACACATCGTGATCCCGGCTATTTTGGCAATGGCATATGCCTCATTGGTAGGTTCTAAAGTGCCTGTCATGAAATATTCTTCTTTCATCGGCTGTGGCGCCAATTTGGGGTAAATACACGTAGAGCCAAGAAATAGCAGCTTCTTCACTCCGTAGCGGTAAGAAAGATCAATAACATTATTCTGGATTTGAAGATTATCGCGTATGAAATCGGCAGGATAATCGCGATTAGCAACGATGCCACCGACTTTCGCTGCAGCGAGAAACACGTATTCGATTCCTTCACTGCAAAAGAATTGCTCTACGCGATCATGTTCTCGCAGATCCAGCTCTTGACTGGTACGGGTAACCAGATTATGGTATCCCTGTTGTTCAAGAGCTCTTACAATAGCAGATCCCACAAGACCGCGATGACCGGCCACATATATCCGGGAATCCAAATTCATATCTGCCATCTCCTTCATTAAAAAGCATCTTTGGACCCTAGAAACACTCGGACTGTCTTTAGCATAATCCGGATATCCTGGGTCGTAGATTGTTCGCGGATGTACTGCAAATCCAACTCCACCATTTCATGGAATCCAAGCGCGTTTCTCCCGCTTACCTGCCACAAGCCGGTACAGCCAGGTACTACACTTAACCGCTGCATATCATATGGTGTATAGGACTCTACCTCTGTAGGCAGCGGCGGTCTCGGGCCAACAAGGCTCATTTCGCCCCGGAGTACATTCCACAGCTGTGGAAGCTCATCAAGACTCGTTCTCCGAAGAATACGTCCGACCTTCGTGATCCGAGGGTCGTTCTTCATCTTGAACATAGCACCCTCAATCTCATTTAGATGAATCAGTTTTTGTTGCAGCTCCTCCGCGTTTACAACCATGGAACGGATTTTGTACATTTTAAAGATTCTCCCGTTTTTTCCTACGCGGGTCTGAGAGAAAAACATGGGGCCATGGGGATTTTCGAACTTCATACACAGGAATATGATCATAAATAGAGGCAAGAGCAGAATAAGACCAACTGCAGACAGAATGGCGTCCCCTACCCTTTTCAGTCGGGAATACCCGATATGGGGCTTCGCTGGAACAAGGTGTACCCCTGTCATCATCGGATATTCTTCTGCTACAACACTCTCCAGCGTTCTCGTTTCTATCGTCGTCTCTACATTCATGGCTTGACCTGGTCTCCTATCTAGCCAACGTTCGATTCTTATGTATCATTTGCTCAAGTCCATGCAGTAATGGAAGACGCAGCTCATCTTTCATCAATGCGAACTCAACCGATGTAAGAATAAACCCGAGCTTCTCTCCAACGTCATAGCGGGTGCCTTCATACTGGTAGGCGTACACTTCTTCAATGTCAGTCAACTTCTGTATGGCATCCGTCAGTTGGATTTCCCCACCGATTCCTTCTTTCATTTGTTCAAGGTATGAAAATATGGCTGGAGTTAGGATATAGCGTCCCATGATAGCCAAATTCGATGGAGCTTCATCGGCTTGCGGCTTTTCCACCATTCCTTGTACTCGGGATAATCCCCCAATGGTGGGTACAGGGTACGGATCAATGATTCCGTATCGATGCACCTCTTCGGGAGATACGTATTTCACGCCGATGACTGAACTCTGTGTCTGTTCGTACTGCTCAATCAATTGTTTGATGCACGGCTTATCGGCACGAACAATATCGTCCCCCAGCAGAACGGCAAACGGTTCGTTGCCTATAAACTTTCGTGCGCACCATACAGCATGACCCAGCCCTTTGGGTTCCTTCTGACGAATATAATGAATGTCCGCCATTCGTGAAGGACGCTGTACCTCATGAAGCAAATCAAGTTTCTTGGTTTGCCTCAACTTATGCTCTAGCTCAAATGCATGATCAAAATGATCCTCAATTGCCCGCTTGCCTTTACCTGTGACGATAATAATGTCCTCAATACCTGACTCTATTGCCTCTTCCACAATGTACTGGATAGTTGGTTTATCCACGATCGGAAGCATCTCTTTGGGCATTGCCTTGGTTGCTGGCAAAAATCGAGTACCCAGTCCGGCAGCAGGTATGATAGCTTTTTTAATGGTTGCCATTGTACTTCCCTCCTCTATCCTTATCATTTCGTGTGTACCGGAAGATTGGTTGTCGTGTATGCCGAGTGCTTAAGCGAGGGCATCTAACCCTGCCTCACTTTATGCCCTTGACGATGAACGTCTAAGGCATCCTTCATTACGGATGCCCACAGCATAATCGAGTGCCTACGGTGGTAGAGGTTCAGTAGGCATCACCTGATGTATGCTATCTTAAAATCCTATCAATCAGACGCGTTAACGATAGCTTTACCGGACCCTGGAGGTTCTACCGGGCTGCGTCTGGAAACGGATCCGCCTCTCGCTTTGAAATCACTTGATTTGAAATGCTGTATGACAGCAAGAGTTGGAAGTCCAAGAACCATCTCGACCTCTTTGTCAGTACGGATAGAATCATCCAAATATTCGAGCAAGAAGCAGAAGCCAATCGACAGCATAAGTGACACTACGAAAGCAATCACCACATACAGCAATGGGCTTGGAGTGACTGGTTTGGGATCTGCATTATTTTCATACAGAATCGTTATGTTTCCACCCGGAATGATAGAGGAGATTTCGGATTTAAATACATCAGCAACGGCCTTTGATACTTTAAGGGCACCTTCATAGCTATAATCTCTGACAGATATCGTCATAACCGGTGTATCCTGCACCGAATCAACCACCATCATATCCATCAAATCTTTCACAGTGAGTTTCAATTCCGGATGCTGCTCAACGACCTTCTCCAAAATCACGCTCGTTCCGATAATTTCCTTGTATGTATAAACCAAGCGCATCCCCATATCCATGTCATCTGAACTAAGGACAGACTTTTTCTCCTCTGTTTTGTTTGTCACAATCATCTTGTTGCTTGCTTCATATTGAGGTTCAACCATTCGATAGCTGTAAAATCCAACGAGTACGCAGACCACAGCAACAACAAGGAGAATTAGCCATAGTCTTTTTTTCAAAACGGTAGCATACTCCTTAAGTTCAAGTTCCACTAAATTTCCTCCGTCCATAAGCAAATGTTCTTTTCCGATACAATTCGTATCATATAGCATCTTCAATTTACGATACAATTCGTATCATGTCAATACTGAATTGGTCTTATTTACCTATTAACGATACATTTTGTTACACAATCAGAAGATATCTCACAATATTTCAGCATATTTTCTAGGCATGAAAGCGTACACAAATATAAATACAGGATAATAAAAAAAGAAAAACGCCTCCTTTCGGCAAGCGTTTACATAATTTGGTACTCTTTTCATTTAAATTGTGAGTCCATATAACTAAATGATTTTATTCCAAAATAGCTTGCTGCGTTTGTCGAGGCGCGACACATGTAGAGCAAATCGCCTTCCATCGGTATCTCGAATGATGTATGTTTCGTTTGATAGTATGTCTATATTCTCTTGGGGTTGGTTCGTACGAAACACAACCTTGCCATAACTGGTCTCCACATCCCATAACCAATGGTTACCCTGACGTTTGATCATCTTGATTGCAACAACTTTAGGAATCATATAGCGGCGCTCAAGATCCTCCCGTACCGCAGCTTGGCTTGATATATCTAACTCACTTAACGAATGAATTAGGTGAATCTCTTGATGCGATGCGGTTCGCACAGAAATATACCTCTCCGGCTCTGTAACTGGAAATGTGAGAACGAGGTATATATCACTGACCGGCTCTCCATTCATAACAGCCTCCAGTACCCCTTCCTCATTCCGATAAAACCGAAGCCCTGAACCCTTATGTCGTATTCCCCTGCTTATTCTCACTATCTCGCAACCTCCTGCATCGGTATCCATACCTCTCTGCCTGACGCCCCCTGTGCAGCATGAAGCAAACGATGGTATACCCCTCCGCGATTGAGCAGCTCCTCATGACTTCCGCTTTCGACAAGTCTTCCTCCTTCAAGAACCAAAAGCCGGTCTGCGCGCTGTAGGGTTGACAGGCGATGGGCAATCACAATGGTCGTCCTCCCTTGAATCACCTTATCCATTGCTTCCTGAATGACCGCTTCGGTCTCAACATCTACGGAAGATGTTGCTTCATCCAGAATGAGGATCGGTGGATCGAGTAATACAGCTCTTGCAATCGCTATTCGCTGCCGCTCTCCCCCAGACAGACGGTGTCCACGCTCTCCTACCTTTGTCTCATAGCCATGAGGGAGTCGGCATATAAAATCATGTGCATTTGCGGTCATTGCTGCCTGTATAATATCCTGTGCTTCAGCTTCAGGATTTCCGTAAGCGATATTCTGTGCAATCGTACCATCAAAGAGGAAGGTTTCCTGAAAGACAACACCGATATTTTTGCGCAGTTCCTCTTGTCTGATGCTGCTAAGGCGACGGCCATCCAGTAATATCTCCCCCTCATCCGGATCATAGAAGCGGCATAACAGATGAATCAAAGTCGACTTGCCCGCCCCGGAGGGACCGATTAAGCCTATCATTTCACCAGGTGCAATATGGAGATCGATTCCATGCAAAATCCGTCTATCTTGCGCATAACCAAACCCCACATGGTTGTATCTAATCTCTCCCCGGACTTTGCTAAGTGGCTGCGCTTCCTCGTCGTCCGTCACTTCGGCTGGAGTATGGATCACCTCAAAAATTCGTTCTGCGGATCCAAGCACCTCATTTATCCAGCTTGCGGACTGCGCCAACCATTTAACAGGTCCGAAAAACATGATCAGATAAGTTGCATATGCACTCAAGGTTCCGACAGTCATGCCACCTTCCAGAACTTTTCGTCCTCCGGCAAACCAGATAAGCGCAACAAATAATGAAATAAACAACGTCAGTACGGGTGTCATGAACATCCATAAATTCTGTATGGATATCATGCGGTTTACAAATCGAGAATTTGCCTTATCAAAACGCTCTTTCTCATCATTTTCCTTAGAGAAAGCTTTAATGATCCGTATTCCCTGAAGGGCTTCTCCAACCATATTTTGAACATGAATAGACGACTGCCACTGGGAATACCACATTTCTCTCACCTTGGGCCACAGACGCATCACGAATAGTCCAAGCGGTGGAAGCGGTATTAGAATCATCAAGGTCATACGCCAATCCAAATAGAACAGCATCCCCAGAATAAAGAGGGCTGATAACAATTGCGATGTCAGATGAACTATGCCTTGGGACATAAAATCCTTGATGGTATCGGTATCCTGGTTAATGCGTCCAATATATTGAGAAACCTGACGGTTATCAAAAAAACGCATGGATTGCTTCATCAGGGCATGAAACATATCTCTCCGAAGTTCACCCAGAAAACGCCCACCGATCGAAATCGCAGTATAGCCTTCAATCATTTGCAGCAGGGCTTGTAAAATGTAAATCCCCGCGAGCAAACCAGACATCCATAATAAATGAGAGGAAACGCCACCCATACCGACAGGTGCTGATATCCCGTCAATAATCCATTTGATTATATACGGAGGGGCAAGTGATACAAGAACCGTAAGGATAACGATAATTCCCATCACAATCATAGAAGCACTATAGGCTCTACTCCGCTGAAGAAGATGAGACACGGTACTCCATTTACGGTTACAACGCATACAGGAATCCTTAGCAGATCTCATAACGCGCCCACAATGGGCACAGGTTTTATTTCTATCCTTCAAATCGTTGCGTTTATCCGTGGTGAATGAATCTTTCGATACCCACTGTTCAACCCGTGATAGAGCCTTACGACAGGAATCGAGATGCATTTCCGTGAACCGAAGAATTTCAACCGGACCTTTAGCTGTCGAAGCCACAAGATAGCCACCGCCCAGAGCCTCAATCAATCTAATGTTTTCAACATTCTGCTTGGGAATGTGCAGGATTTGTCTCCCTTCACGATCCAGTACGAGAAGCTTGGAAGCAGTAAACAAAACCTGTAATTGTTCAAACTGCATATTGCGGTTCAAGTCTCCCTGTAATGTCAGCCATGCTTCTTCCATGCCAAATAATCCCGAATTACCAGATGCGCTCGATTCTCGTCTTCTTATTCCCCTCATAATCAACACAACTTTCTATTTATAGCCTTCTGAACGACAAATACCGCCTCACCATCTTTGGCCACAGCGGTATGTTAAGTGTTATCCAGGTTAGCAATGACAACTTCCAATGATGGGCCGGAATCCAGCCTTTTTTCTTATACGTGCCCGTGAAACACCCCAGAATCCGAGCGGCATTTACCGGTTCATCAGGGACAATATTCGTATCCCCTTTAAATATGTACTGTTTCGAATCGCCTTCCCCTTGAATATCATAAAGACGATGACAGACGAGCTTTCCCTCTGTGGTAATGAAGAGATATACTTCACCGATCCGG
Source organism: Paenibacillus sp. Cedars (assembly GCF_003184205.1). Classification (NCBI taxonomy): domain Bacteria; kingdom Bacillati; phylum Bacillota; class Bacilli; order Caryophanales; family Paenibacillaceae; genus Paenibacillus; species Paenibacillus sp. Cedars. The sequence continues at coordinate 627,504 of NZ_CP020866.1, read as the reverse complement.
AGTCCGTCATGGTTGAACGCCTCAAAGGAGCTGCGCTCCCCTTCCATCATGAAGGGAAACATACTGCGTCCCCAGGAGGGAAGCTCGATCCCTCCGCGTCTAGTCAACCATTCGGTCACGATTTTGGTCTCATCCATCATATTTCAGCAGACCGCTGCCTAACAGCTGCTCTATAAAGGAGTTCACATCTTGTTCAGCAGTATGACGATCAATCTCATACTCTTCGGCAATTTTCTCAATGATCTCATCAATGAGTCCATATTCAGGGATGATGCTCCATATATAACCTCCAAGCTCATTCAACTTGGTCGCCACATGCTCCTTCATATTTAGCAGAATCCATTCACTGCCAATCATTTCGCTCTCAACATGTTCATTCCTTCTCAGCAGCTTCGTTTGTGTTTGACTCATGAAATCCTCTCCCAAAACGTATCATTTTTCTGAAAATAGAGCTGGTACGATGGAACCTGCTGTACCACTTTCTTGCATAAAGCGATCATGTTTCTTGTTTCCTCTGCATCGTGGCGCCAATAAAATACCTTATCCAACATAAGAGCGAATCCATCTAACGGTGTGATTGAAATACGCTCAACGTCAGGTGATTGAATAATATAATGAATACCGTATAATTTCGCCTCTTCAAGTTCACAGGGATTCTCCATCTCGCTACGAAATGGAGAATCGTATACGGTCACACGTCCGTTTTCTTCTATGTACAGAAACGTAGCTTCATCAGATAAAATCGGACGCGGACGCGACAACTCAGCTACAGTAGACTTCCCTGCACCGGATTGGCCTGCAAACATCCATGCTTTGCCTTCATGAATCACACAAGAGGAATGGATCAGCAGCCCGCGCGCTCCATGGATTAGCCATGAGCTATACAAGTTAATAAGTGCATGCTTCAAGGCAAACTCATCATAGATATGAATTTCCGCCGAGCTGTAATCCCGGGATGAAACCATATGATAGTCGCAGCGCTGGAAAGTAACCGAATGGTCGGATGCGGAAATATGGACAGGTCCTTCATCAAAGGGCTTTCCGTACCCATCCTGAATACGAACATACAGGTCAGCCTGCGGCTCCTGATGTTGAATATTGGATATCCTGAACCGCCGCTTGACAAATTCAGCCATTCGTTCTGATTGTGTTTTGAAGGATATCCGGGACTTTCCGACTATTGCAGTAGCTACAAACATATGATCAACCTCAACTTCCACTTATAATAATTCAATTCGAGCGAAAACTGTGCATGGAGTCATTAATAAATAAATGTATACCTGTTACCAGATAGGATTCCCGCCTCCACCCGGGTTGCTGGGACGAGTTGTGCCGAACTCCACTTTGCCTTGTGCCAAAATCTTGGGAGCCTCATACGTTTTTTTCATACTTAACACCTCCTTCTTGAGGATTAGTTTATGATACAATATGTATCATGTCAACTGATTATTGTTACACATCGTAACTTGTAAATAGTAAAAAGAAGCTATCTGAAGATTTCACGTTTTCGGATCCACAATAATGGAAGATTCCAAATCAGGAACCCTAGCTGGGACCAACGCTGCCCCCATGTATCGTGAACCGTAAATGCAGTCACAATTCGAAACCAGGAGTAACTGAAACCTTTACGACCCAGCATTACCTTGCGTGCTTTTTCAAGATTCCATCCAGGATACTTAAACTTATAAGGAAGCATGGGCATCGGCTTCAACCTTTGAAGATGTGGAAGCATATCATAAGCTAAAGACAAAGCAATCCATACCTTAGAAAGATTTCGATCTGCGGCGGCAACATCTAGTAATTCAGCATACTCGAGCCTGCTATCCATCACGTGAATAAGGGTTGCTATATCTACAAAATATTTCATCGACATCATATGATGATTCATACCATGCAAGCATATATGATAGAAAGTGTGCAAGGGACTCAGCTCATAGACATAATGGTAGCCACTCATTAAGGAAGCATCTCTCCACAAGCGCGAGACATCAGTATTCGTAAAATCTTCCCTGATAATATTCCAATGCAGTTCTACGGTTAATGAGGGGAAACTGGCATTATTCAATGGTTTGACGTATTCTTCATGGAAATGGGTCGGATCGCCTGTCACTTTATCAAATCCAAGGCTGATCAACAAATCGCTTGCCTGATGTAAGTCCTTCTTACCAACAAGCAAATCAATATCCGTCGTTCCACGAGCTGCAAGACCGCCGAAATAGCGTTCAGCAAGCTGTGTCCCTTTTAAAGGGATTACCTCTATACAGGACGCTTCGAAGGTCTGAAGTATCATTTTCAGTTCGGTTTTAATGAGGAAGTTCTGTATCAGGACAATATCTGCTTCAGAGCTTAACTTGAGCCGGACCTGTTCAGGTACTTGATGAGACAATCCTTTTTGTCGAAGCTCAGCGAACACCTGTGGGGCGATATCAAATAAATCGATATCCATCATAAGGTTGACATATTGCATCTCATCAAGAGAGGGCAATCGTCCCTGATATAACTCATCAAGAAACGTAACCAGGACATCTTGGTTCTTCATTTCAGCCATGTACTGCCATAATAAAGCTGTTCAGCTTCATTTTCGCGAATGGTGATATTGTTAAGCACTACCCCAAGAAGACGTGCCTTAACATGCTCGAGTTGAGCCTTTGCCTTTTTGACCTGGGATTTCTTTACTTTCCCTCCTAGCACAACTAAAACAACACCATCACACAAAGCGCTGACAATAAGCGCGTCACTGACTGCCAATACCGGAGGCGTATCAAACAAGATCATGTCATACTTCTGCTTGAGATCGTGGATTAACACTTGCATATTTTGAGAACCTAACATTTCGGAGGGGTTGTATGGAATAGAGCCTGAAGGAATAACGGAGAGATTAGGAACAGCAGTCTGTCGTATCACATCTTCAACATCCATCTGCTGGGCCAAAACATTTGTTAATCCAGTTTCATTGGAAACGCCGAATACATGGTGTAACGAGGGTTTGCGTAAATCTGCTTCGATTAATAATACATTTTTACCTTCATGAGCATAGGCAACAGCCAGATTACTTACCGTTGTGGTTTTGCCTTCATTCATTTGGGCCGAAGCAACCATGATGACCCTTACTTGCTTGTCATGAACAGAAAATTGAATATTAGTCCGCAGTCCTCGATAAGATTCTGCTGCCGGAGATTTTGGATTAATGACGGTAACCAAGGGGTTTTTGTATTTTCTTGCCATATTACCTCACCTGCCTATTAAAATAGTCCGTTCTCTATGCATGAGTGCACGGATTTAAGGTAAAAGAACTAATGACCAAGCAACTCAAATATAGTAAAATGTCTGTATCACTGTATGATTAGCTTTTTATTATATTGGCCTTGCGAACTATGTATGTAATTTCTATAAACGGAGTGATTTAGCGCCATATGACTACTGATCATTCGGTTAAGCATTCCTGTTATCCGTGCTTTTTGATCGCGGTCTGTACATATTTCAACCTGATATAACTGATAATCATGTAAATGCTCTTGAATCTGGATCCTGCCAAAAACTTGAATATGATCATAAGTGTCATCAATTTCGTAGCTTAGTTTTATCTTAGGACTTATCGGGATGTCCCAGGGACACAGGAAAACAAGCTTCTCCGGGCTAAGCTCAACCGGAGTTACATTGTGGCTTCTGCCGTGCACACTCAGTGCGCCAATTTCCATGACTCTAATCCCAAGCGTTATAAGATGCTTCGTTTCACTTGACATCAGGAATTTAATTCGCTCCTTTATTTCTATAAATTCTGGTATGGGACATTTTATCCATGGATAAAATGATACTAAGTGTTACTTCTTTTGAATTATCCAGATACATTATGTATCATTTTATTTTCCAATTTTACGATACATATTGTATCAAGTCAACAGGAAAATCGTCAGTTTCTACCTCCTGTGTGTGAAATTAGCATGTTTCGTAAAGGTACAACCTCTCAGGATAAGACTGAGTTAAAGTACCTTAGGCTGATTGATATAAATTTTGGACAAATTTATTTTTTTACACAACAGGTATTGCCAGCAATTGAAAGGGGGATCTAGCATGAACTACGGAGTACGAATTTCAGAACTACGTGAACAGCGCGGGTGGACTCAGGAAGAACTCGCTACCTCTGTCGGCATTACTCGTGCTGCACTATCCCATTATGAGAAAAACCGGCGCAAACCGGATTTCGAAACATTGACCCGCCTGGCAGACCTCTTTGACGTATCGATAGATTATCTAATCGGGAGAACGGCACAGGAGAAAGCGGTGCTTGATCCGGAGGTTCGATCATTTGTGGACGGACTTGAACTCTCGGATCAAGACCTGCTGGAGCGATTCAATCTCACGGTGGATGGTCGCAAGCTAACGGAAGAGGAAGCCAGACGGTTTATTGCATTTGTTCGCATGGAACGGTCTATGAAGTAATCATGGCAACGAATAATGGAAATCCCCGATAATCACTGATGAGAAGTTCTCAGTGATATCGGGGATTTTCACTAATTGTCATGTATAAGTGATGACAAATGATTTAATCTTTATGAAGTTCCTCCATTTGCAGCCATTTATCAGGATGGATTCCCATTTGAGTCATGAGCTTATAGATGTCTATATTCGTCTTCTGCTGGTCAAGCTGCTGCTCGGTGCTTCCAGAGCCTCTCTCCTTGTCCACACTCATTTCCACAACTACCTCGCTTATCTATAATTTCCTCTCCATCCCCAACTCCGCAAACTCGTTGTCATTATTTCTCATCCGTACAAAAACTTACTCGCTAAACCAATTTACTCACCAAACTTACTTACCAATATTATAGCGAATGTATTCACACGATACTGTCGTCTTGTGGAACCATTGTCCTATGCTTCGGGTTCTAATTTTGTCGAATTTTATATGGGGAGATGATGTCACATATTTTAGATTATTGATGATTTCGATTGTATCTTATTTATATATAAAAAAACCACATTGGATTCATTTAAGAATACAATGTGGTTTGACGCAACTTGAGCCCGGTTCTAGTTCCCTGTACGAGCCAGTTCTTTCATATTTGCCTCAAATGCAGCGAGGAGCGCCGCTTCGCCTGTCAGGCCTTGGTCTTGAACCTTCTCGATATGCAGCAGCATCCGTTTATAATCCTTCGGAATGATACGAACAAAGCGGCTTAGCGCCTGATCCCAATCCGCAAGAATTTGCTGTGCCGGCGCACTGCCGGTATACCGCTCATGCTGCTGAACCAGACGAAGGAGTGCTTCCGCTTCTGATGTTTCCTCTACACGCTCGAGGAGCACCATTTCCAGGTTGCAGCGATCTACAAAAGTACCTTCCGGATCATAGACGTATGCAACGCCGCCGGACATGCCCGCTGCAAAGTTGCGCCCGGTTTCCCCGAGAACAACCACCCGGCCGCCCGTCATATATTCGCAGCCATGATCACCGACACCTTCAACCACGATGTTCGCACCCGAGTTACGAACGGCAAAGCGCTCGCCCGCGATGCCTCTTACGTAGGCTTCGCCTCCTGTAGCACCGTAGAATGCGGTATTACCCGCAATGATGTTCTCTTCTGCTTTGAAGGTCGCTTTCGGTGAAGGCTTCACGACCAGCTTGCCACCGGAAAGTCCTTTACCAATATAGTCATTGGCGTCCCCTTCTACCGTCAGGGTCATCCCTTTCGGCACAAATGCACCAAAGCTCTGACCAGCGGAACCAGTGAAGCTGAATTGAATCGTATCTTCCGGCAGTCCGGCAGCACCGTATTTACGTGTCACTTCACTGCCCAGAATAGTACCAACCGCACGATCCACATTCGTGATCGGGAACGTGCCTTCAACAGCTGCTCCCGATTCCAATGCAGGTGCAGCGCTGCTCAGCAGAGAGCGCATATCCAGCGTTTCTTCCAGGCCATGATTCTGCCTTTGCGTGCGGAAGCGTGTGCTGCCTTCCGGAAGCTCCGGCGTATACAGAAGGGCGGAAATATCCACGCCTTTCTTCTTCCAGTGATAATCGGCTTGAACGGCGTCCAGGCAATCGGTGCGTCCGATCATATCATCAATGGTACGGAAGCCAAGCTCCGCCATAAGTTCCCGCATGTCTTCAGCAACAAAACGCATAAAGTTGACCACATGCTCCGGATCGCCCGTAAAGTTCTTACGCAGCTCCGGATTTTGCGTGGCTACGCCAACCGGACAAGTATCCATTTGGCATACACGCATCATGATACAGCCGATGGCAACCAGTGGTGCAGTCGAGAATCCATACTCTTCGGCTCCAAGCAGCGCCGCCACAACCAAATCGCGTCCGTTCAGCATTTTGCCATCGGTTTCAAGCACAACGCGGTCACGCAGATTGTTCATGATGAGGGTCTGATGCGTTTCGGCAAGTCCAAGCTCCCACGGCATACCGGCATGGCGAATGGAGCCTTGCGGTGAAGCGCCTGTACCGCCATCGTAACCGCTAATCAAAATAATATCTGCACGGCCCTTCGCAACACCTGCTGCAATGGTACCTACACCGACCTCGGATACAAGCTTCACGTTGATATCCGCACGCGGATTCGAGTTCTTCAGATCATAGATGAGCTCTGCCAAATCCTCAATGGAGTAGATATCGTGATGCGGTGGTGGCGAGATCAAGCCTACACCCGGCGTTGATCCCCGAACCTCAGCTACCCAAGGATACACTTTACGTCCCGGCAGCTGTCCGCCTTCACCCGGCTTCGCCCCCTGCGCCATCTTGATCTGGATTTCGTCTGCGTTAACCAGATAGTTGGAGGTTACGCCGAATCTTCCCGAAGCAACCTGCTTGATGGCACTGCGGCGGGAATCGCCGTTAGCATCCGGCACATAACGTCCCGGATCTTCTCCGCCTTCGCCCGTATTACTCTTGCCGCCGATGCGGTTCATCCCGATTGCTAGACTCTCATGCGCTTCCTTACTGATGGAGCCGAAGGACATCGCACCGGTCTTAAAACGCCGCATAATGGAGGCTGCAGATTCAACCTCATCCAGCGGAACCGGTTCGCCGACCGGCTTGATTTTCAAGAGGGAACGCAGTGTCAGATGCTGCTCATTCTCACCCTGTACAAGCTCGGCATACTTCTTGTATGTTGCATAATCATTCGTCCGAACAGCCTGCTGCAGCAGATGGATCGTTCTCGGGTTGAACAAATGCTCTTCCCCGTCTGCTCTCCATTGATACTCGCCGGCTGAATCCAGCGCTTTATCATTGCCATCTTTATCGGTAAAGGCACGGTCGTGGTGGGCCAGCGCTTCCTTGGCCACTTCCTCCAGGCCGATGCCGCCAATACGGGATGGTGTACGTGTGAAATAACTTTCCACGAAATCTTCCTTCAGGCCGACAGCCTCGAAGATCTGAGCGCCACGGTAGGACTGGATTGTAGAAATCCCCATCTTCGACAGGACTTTAACAACGCTCTTGCTTGCTGCTTTAATGTAGTTCTTCACAGCCTTCTCATGTGAAATGCCGCGCAGCATGCCTTCCTGAATCATATCGTCCAGCGTTTCGAACGCGAGGTACGGATTGACTGCACTCACACCGTAACCGAGCAGCAGCGCGTAATGATGCACTTCGCGTGGCTCACCGGATTCGAGCAGGATAGCCACCTTCGTCCGAGTTCCTTGACGAATCAGGTGGTGATGGAGCGACGAGACGGCGAGCAGCGAAGGAATCGCAGCATTGTCTTTGTCCACACCCCGGTCCGATAGGATCAGAATGTTATGGCCCTTGGCAATCACTCGATCCGCTGCCTCGCACAGCGTATTGATTGCTTTGCGCAGACCTTCAGCCCCTTCCGCTGGCGGGAAGAAGATCGGAATCGTCATGGACTTGAAGCCGGGACGGCGAACATGGCGCAGCTTCGCAAATTCTTCATTGGACAGCACCGGTGAATCCAGGCGGATGTGGCGGCAGCTTTCCGGTTCCGGCTTCAGCAGGTTGCGCTCCGGACCGATGGTCGTTGCGGTTGAAGTCACCAGTTCTTCGCGAATCGCATCGATCGGCGGGTTGGTAACCTGGGCAAACATCTGCTTGAAGTAGTTGAACAGCCGCTGCGGCCGGTCGGACAACACCGCAAGCGGTGCATCGTAACCCATGGACGCTATGGCTTCCGCGCCGGTGATCGCCATCGGCTCCAGCACTTTGCGCAGCTCCTCATAAGTGTAGCCGAACGCTTGCTGGAGCTGGCGCACATTCTCGTGCTTCGGATCCGGCAGTTCCGGCGCTTCAGGAAGATCATGAAGCTCTACCAGATGCTCATCCAGCCAATCCGAGTAAGGAAGCTCGGCTGCAATGCTGGCCTTGACCTCTTCGTCGGAGATGATGCGGCCTTCCTTCGTATCAACAAGCAGCATCCGTCCTGGACGCAAGCGGTCCTTGTACAACACATTTTCCGGCGGAACATCGAGCACGCCCGCTTCGGAGGACAGGATGATCAGATCATCCTTGGTCACATAATACCGGGATGGACGCAGTCCGTTCCGGTCCAGGGTAGCCCCGATCTGGACTCCGTCAGTGAACGCCATGGCTGCTGGACCGTCCCATGGTTCCATCAGCGTACTGTGATATTCGTAGAATGCTTTTTTGGTTTTATCCATGCTCTCATGATTGCTCCATGGCTCGGGAACCATCATCATAGCCACATGCGGCAGGGAACGACCACTGAGATACAGGAATTCAAATGTATTATCAAACATACCGGTATCGGAACCGTCCGGATTGATTACAGGTTTCACCTTCTCGAGGTCGCTTCCGAACAGCTCATGCTCGAACAGCGACTGGCGTGCGTGCATCCAGTTCACATTACCGCGCAGCGTGTTAATCTCGCCGTTGTGAATCATGAATCGGTACGGATGCGCCCGTTCCCAGCTCGGGAAGGTGTTCGTGCTGAAACGGGAGTGAATCAGCGCGATTGCGGATTCCAGTCCTTCTTCCTGGAGGTCAAGGTAGAACTCCCCGACCTGTTCCGTCGTCAGCATGCCTTTGTATACGATTTTGCGGCAGGAAAGACTGGATACATAGAAGCTGTCGCCCTCGGGCTTGCCGCTGTAACGGATAGCCAGCTCGGCACGACGACGGATGACATACAGCTTGCGCTCGAACGCAAGATCATCCTGAATGTCGGCGCTGCGTCCAATGAACACTTGGCGAACATACGGCTTTGCCGCTTTTGCGGACTTGCCGAGCATTTCATCGCTGGTTGGCACATCGCGAAACCCGATCAGGGTCTGACCTTCCTCAGCAATAATGGAAGCCAACTGGTCCTCATGTGCCGTGCGAACGGCAGGATCGTGGGAAAGGAACAGCATGCCCGCACCATAGTGCCCGGCCTCGGGGAGCTCAAAGCCCAGTTTGGCCGCTTCTGCGGAGAAAAAAGAATGAGGAATCTGCAACATAATCCCAGCGCCGTCACCGGAGTTCGGCTCGCTGCCCTGACCGCCGCGATGCTCCATATTGGCAAGCATAGTCAGCGCGCTGCTGACGATTTCGTGGGATGGCTTACCCTTGATATGGGCAACGAAACCCATACCGCAAGCATCTTTTTCAAACTGCGGATCATAGAGGCCCTGTTTCTGGGGAAAATCAGTATGTTTCATAAGATGCAACCTTTCTTTTTATAGAATAAAAACTGCTGATCAATAACAGAAAAAACATAAAGGTTGGACATCAATCCTCACCTGCAGTGGACACACTGTCTTGAGGTGATGCAGTATTGTGCAAAAGCGCCAAAGGTTGACATTTACCTAACACGTAGATTAATTAGTTCTATATATTTTATCACCCTCATACAATGCAGGCAATTCAAAGTTTTTATGAATTTGATAAGAATTGTTTTTGTGAGAGTAATCACAATAGATCGCTTATTTTTATGTAGAATAGTGCAAAAAAACATGCAAATAAAACATTCCGAACAGGTCGATGTATTGACTTTTTTTGCAAAATGAATATATTCGGTTCAGCTTTGCCATTCCCCATTCTACCGAAATCAGACTTCAGGGATCTGTTCGGACCAAAAACCTCATCCAAATGGATCCGTCTTTAGAGCGTGCTCAAGTATACATTGCCAAGCTCATCTGGTCATTAAAAAAAGGACTTCCCCCAGATCCGATCGACCTTTGGGGAAGTCCCTTTGTTTTTTGCTTACATATAAATGTGATCTTGCTTAAGCAGTCACCGCTGCGTCGCTCTCTGCCGCCTTCTTGTTATTTCGGGCAGCCAGGAAGTATACGGCGGTCAAAACCAGGAATACCAAACCGAATCCGGCCAGTACGCCTGCGCTGGCCCACATGCCGTCGAAGCTTCCTGTGGAAATGACGTCCTTGTAGCCTTTGACACTGTATGTCATCGGCAGCAGCGGATTTAATGCCTTCATCCAGCCTGGAATGAGCTCCACCGGGAACGTGCCTGCGCTCGTGGTCAACTGGAAGATCAGAATCACAATGACAACAAAGCGTCCAGGCTGATCCAGCCAGGTTACGAACGTTTGCACTAAGAACATAAACGACAAGCTTGTAATGAAGGAGAAGAGATAGAAGAGCGGAACGCTCTGCACCTCAAGCTTCAATCCGTACAGCATGACAACCACAGCCAGTAATGCCTGGATCAATCCCATGCCGGCGAAGGATAACGTACGGCTGACAAACCGGTTCCATCCGGATGCATTCGGAACAGAAGCATCGCGAATCGGCAAGATAATCGTAGAAATCAATGCCCCGACAAACAAGCCGAGCGACAGGAAGTAAGGTGCGAAGCCCGTACCATAGTTCGGTACTTCATTCACTTTGTGCTCTTCAACCTGTACCGGTCCGGCAAACATAGTCACCGTTTCGTCGGTTGTCTTAATGTCGCCCGTCTTGCCGGCAGCCTCGTTCAGCTTGCCTGCAAGCTCCCCGCTGCCATCCTTCAATTCATTCATTCCGCTCACCAGTTCTCCGGCGCCGGAATCCAGCTGCTTCGAGCCGTCGGCCAGCGTAGTTACGCCGCTTCCAAGCTTGCCTGCTCCGCCGGCCAGCTGCTGCGTCCCTTGCGAGAGCGTGGCCGCACCGCTGGCAAGCTCCTTGCCACCGGCTGCCGCTTCGCTCAGCTTCGTGCCGAACAGCTTCATGCCGTCAGCCAATTGGCTTTGGCCGGCGTTCAGCTGCTTTGCACCCGCCAGCAGCTCTTGGCCGCCGGCTGCTAGCTGCTTGCCGCCTTCAGTCAGCTGAGCCGCTCCTGCGCTCAGCTTGCCTGCGCCTTCCTGCAGCTGCTGCGTGCCCTGGTTCAGCTCCGCTGCACCTTGTGCCAGCTGCTTCTGGCCCGCATTCAGCTCGCTCGTGCCGGATGACACGGATTGGCTCGCTGCCAGCAGCTGCTGAACCTCGGGACTCTGCGCAAGCTCCGGATTCCCTTCTGCCAGCTTCTTCAATCCATCCGCAACAGCCTGAGCCCCTTGCTCCAGGGCAGCCGTAGCTTCCAGCGATTGATTCAGCCCCGCTTTAAGGCTGCTGCTGCCTTCATGAGCGCTCTTCGCTCCTGCCGCAAGCTGGGAAGCTCCGGCCTGGTTGGCTTGCAGCCCTTCATGGAGACCGGTGCTGCCCGCTGCAGCAGATTCAATCCCTGCTTGCAGCTTCGCGCTGCCCTTGCTTGCTTCCTCAGCGCCTACCTGCAGCTGGCTGTGACCCGCTTTAAGCTGATCCAAGCCGGAGGCGAGGGTGCCTGCTCCCGTGTTCAGCTTGCCAGCACCGTTATTTAGTTCCTGCACCCCTTGGGTTAAAGGCGCAATTCCGTCCTGCAGCTCTTGCGTGCCGCTGACCAGCTTAGCCAGATTTTCCTTCAGCTTCACGGCGCCATCGTCCAATTTAACGGCACCTTTGGACAGCTTGGTCGCGCCGTCTCCGGCTTCGCTTAAACCATCGGATACTTTGGCTACTTGATCAAACAGCGTCTCCGTGTAGGCTTCCGTTACCTTCGCGGACACCTTGGACTGAATCTGCTTCACGGCAGATCCGCCAATTTGGGCTGCCAGGAAGTTGTAGCCTTCATTCGGCTCAAATACGATCTGCGCAGGCTGCGGATGTTCATCCATTAAAGTTGTCGCCTGCTGCGAGAAATTCTCCGGAATGCTGATGGTCATGTAATACTTATTATCCTGCATGCCCTGCTCAGCTTCATTCCGGTCAACGAACTGCCAATTAAAGTCTTTTCCCTTCTTCAGTTCGGCGACCAAATCCTCGCCAGCCTGAAGCGTCTTCCCTTCAAAAACAGCGCCCTGGTCGTTATTGACGACCGCTACAGGCAAATCCTCCATCTTTCCATAGGGGTCCCAGAAGGCCCCCAAGAACATACCGCTGTACATGACCGGTATGAACAGCACTGCGATAATCGGAATCAAGATTTTTTTGTTCCGAACGGCAGCGCCAAGATCCTTTGCAAATACAGATAATGACTTCATCCAGTCTCTCTCCTTTTTTTCTCTAGATACAGCAGCTATTTTGCCGACATGAATCTGCATCACAGGCAGATAACATTTCCAAACCAGTACTTAATGACCAATTCTCTCATTCGGTCAGTTTAAACCAAAAAAAAAGCGATCGCTGGCAAGGAAGACGATCCCTCAAGCCAAGAGAGTCCGCCTTCCTCATCACGAAGGAGGCTGCATTCTTACCTCTTATGAAGAGGCCTTCAACCCGTCAGCCAGGAACACCATCATATATTCCTTGATCTGTTCCTTGCTTAATGGCTCATGAAGCTGATTAAAGTCGGTCGTGAGCGCAACGTACAGCTTCAGCATCACGAAGGATACCACTTGAGCATCCAGCGGTTTGATCTCACCGATCGATATGGCATGCTCCACAATCCCCTGGAGATAGCCGACGATCCCGTTCTCCACTTTCGTCAATCCTTCATGAGCCTTCGGTGTGCCGATATCCCGCACTTCCTGAGACAGCTTGATGAACAGCTCATGCTCGCTCCGGAATTCAAGCAGCGCATCCAGCACGCGATACAGATTGTCAAAGAAATCCCTGTCCTTCTTGATCTCCCGCTCCGCAAGACGCTTCATCTCCATAATCGCCGAGAGCAGAATTTCGTCAAACAGTTCATCCTTATTCGTGAAAAACGTGTAGATCGTACCTTTCCCAACATTCGCAATCTTCGCCACCTGTTCCATCGTCGTCGCTTTATATCCGAACAAAGCAAACGACTTGGAGGCAGCATCTAGCACCTGCTTCCGACGGTCCACAGCTGGCATGCTTACCCCTCCTTCTATGATCTTCTTAAGATTGGTCTTACCCTCGAAACTGACCATAATACAATTCTGGTCATTCGGTCAAAAATCACTTTATCAGATTATCGATTCCATTGCAATATCTTTCGTTAAATTTTTAAATAATTCCAAGTGAAGTGTTCAAATCTTATTATAACGTCTAATGAAAGAAAAACGTCGATCAACGAATATGGGGCCGCAAAATAATTGAAATGCTTTTCCCTTTTGCGCGTATACTTAGGGTGCATACTCTTTTTTTTCGCGCCGCTCTTCAAAAAACGATTCCTGTTTTGTAAGATAGAGGGAGAAAGAAGTAGGTGAAACCATGCGATATACAAGAGTGCTCCTCTTTTCCGAGGGATTCGGCACAGGACATACGCAAGCAGCGTATGCGCTGGCTGAAGGTATACAACGGATGAGTCCCGGCATCCAATGCCGTGTCATTGAGCTTGGCAATTTTTTAAATCCGACCGTAGGGCCGTTAATCTTGTCCGCTTATCGAAAAACCGTCAGCACCAGGCCGCGCCTTGTCGGCATGCTGTACCGTTCGCAATATAAGAAATCGTTAAACCGTCTGACGCGGCTCGCGCTTCACCGGATTTTCTATGCACAGGCCCAGCGGGTGATTGAGGAGCTGCAGCCGGATCTTATTATATGTACGCACCCGTTTCCTAACGCCGTGGTCTCACGCCTGAAGCGTCAAGGACTTGAAGTCCCGCTCTATACACTCATCACCGACTATGATGCACATGGCACCTGGGTCAATCCGGAAGTGGATGAATATCTCGTATCCACTCCCCATGTGAAAAAGATGCTCATGCTCCGGGACATTCTGCCGGAATACATACATGTGACCGGCATTCCCGTGCATCCGAAATTCTGGGAAAGGGGCGATCGCAAGGCGCTTCAAGCCGAGCTTCAATTAAAAAACATGCCTACAGTACTGATTATGGGCGGCGGATGGGGTCTCGTATTCAATAAGGAACTGCTCAGTAAGCTGGCAAGCCGGGCCGGTGATATCCAGCTTGTCTTCTGTATGGGACAGAACGAGAAGCTGGTGGCCAGCATGCGCGAGGATCCGATCTTTCAGCACCCCAACATCCACGTCCTTGGTTATCGTGAGGATATACATAAACTCATGGACGTGTCGGACCTGCTCATTACGAAGCCCGGCGGAATGACTTGTACGGAAGGAGCCGCCAAAGGGATTCCCATGCTGTTCTACGAGCCGATCCCGGGACAGGAGGAAGTGAATTCCCACTTCTTTGTTAGCGAGGGCTATGCGGAGATTCTGGATTCTGCTTCCGTTATCGATAAATGGTTGAATCTGCTGTCGGATCGCTATGATCAAGTAACGAAACACCGTAATGATGCAGGCAGGCGGCGCATTCGGCATTTGGAGCCGGATCACTGCGCAGGCCAGGTGATGGGGCTGCTGAACGAAGGACGCATACCCGGCTATCAGGAAGAAACGATCAAGATATTGGCGGACCAGCCCTAATATCCATTCTAATTCTTACATTGCCTATTCAAACAAAAAGCTTCCCTGTCACGGAGGACAGGGAAGCTTTTTTGCATTAACCCATCTATATTTCGAGGCTTTCTCCCGCTTTCAACGGATGACCCTGAATACCGGTTTTGGCCAATTCGGCGCAGAAGGCCCCTGCATCCTGTTTAATGCCCGGGAAGGTGTCATAGTGCACTGGAATCACATGCCTCGCACGAATCCACTGTGCGGCCAGCAGAGCGTCCTCCGGACCCATGGTCAGCATGTCACCGATCGGCAGCGCAGCTGCATCGATGTGATTCATCTCCCCGATCAGGCGCATATCCCCAAACAGACTCGTATCGCCCGCGTGGTAGAATGTTTTGCCGCCCATCGTCAGAATGACGCCACCAGGCTGCCCTGCATAGATCCAGGTGTCCCCTACCGAAATGGATGAAGAGTGAAAGGCCGGGGTAAACTTCACCTTAAAGCCGTCAAACTGTGCGCTTCCGCCGATATTCATGCCATGGGATTTGACGCCCTGGGTACCGCAGTACACCGCGAGTTCATAAACCGCGATAATCGGACAATCGTTCTGCTTGGCAATCTCGATGCAATCGCCAAAATGGTCGGAGTGCCCATGCGTCAGCACAACCGCATCAACTTTCACATCGCTTGGTTTAATACCGGAGCCTGGATTGCCTGATAGCAGCGGATCGATGATAACACGAACTCCGCCTTCTTCCACCAACATGCTAGAATGGCCGTAATACGTAATATTCATGGTTAAACACACCTCCTACATACTAGTTTACCCATATGGGCACTACTTGTAAAAAGAGTGGTTCCCTATTTTTTTCACGAACGTTCTTGAATGATGAACCGTCAGGTCCTGAGCAAGCTTTAGAGACAGGAAAAAATACGTGTCGTCCTTTACTTCCTTTTGGCCGTGAAGTGCCGCATTCACAGATTTGATCGTCTCCTCGTTTGGCTGGACACGCTTAAGACGCCCGTTCGCTACAGGACTAAATTGGTGCTTTTGATAGATTACATCGGTAATAGTATCGGGAAAATTGGCTGACCGCAGCCGGTTTAAGACAACATTAGCAACTGCTACTTTGCCTTCGTACGGTTCGCCTTCCGCCTCTGCCATGACAATCTTCTGGAGCAGAAGCAGCTCTTCAGCTGACAAATCATAGGTCCAGGTTGCTTTATCTTTCTGAGCCTGGGTTAACGTATTTGTTCTTGTGAAGAATAAAGTTGTGGGGGGTGTTAGGCTTTTAGCCTGTGATTTGACGACATGTG
This sequence comes from Paenibacillus sp. Cedars, assembly GCF_003184205.1. Lineage (NCBI taxonomy): Bacteria > Bacillati > Bacillota > Bacilli > Caryophanales > Paenibacillaceae > Paenibacillus > Paenibacillus sp. Cedars. The sequence goes on along the minus strand of NZ_CP020866.1, from coordinate 611,442 downwards.
TCCCCTTTTGTTTTGCCGGTTTCCCGTCTGCATCCTGAGATTTGGATTCTTCCTTCTTCTCATCTGCAGTCTTCAATGTTTTTTGTGAGTATAAGTTCCCGGGATCAGCCAAACCAATGCCCTTTGAACTTGAAAAAGCGTCATTCTTGCCACCCGGCTTATTCCACTCATGGAAAACAATTGAAGACAAAATGTTGACAGGTTCCCTATCCTGCTTTGTACTCGCTTTTACCGCTAATGTATCAGGGTCGCCTTCAGGAGCCAGGGCAGCCATCACAAACTTCGGCATGTCCTGCTGCTGTTCTTCCCCTTCAGTTGTTTCTGCCTGCATTCCAAGCAAACTTATAAGAGACAAACTCACAAAGAGCGCTCCGATGAGCAGCGCAACCCAGCGATTTTGCCGAAGAATTTTTATAACCATATTTTTCCTCCTATGATGTCGGCACATTTCCTACACTATGTAACCACATTTTTAGGCGTTGAAAACATGGTAATTTTATGAACATTTTATTTTCAATTTCAGAAAAAGGTTTAAAGCCGCGCCACACCTACAGTTTCGTACATCGGAATCGACTGCAAATTTGTACGGAAAAGAACAAGCTCCTGCACGCTCAACTGGATAGGATCGGGTCCTATTCCAATTTCATCCAATGAAAATTTTTGATTTCCTTGAAATTTCCGGGCGATGGTAATATGTGGACGATAGGGACGATCCTCCGGCGCAAATCCGAAGGATTGCATTTTGGACACCACCGATTGCTGAAGATGGGCCAACGCATTCAAATCTCCGCCGACCCCTGTCCATAAAATCCGGGGTGAGCTGCTTGTCCCAAACACGCCGGCATCCTGTATGCCAAGTTTGAAAGGCTTGTGCTCCCCGGCTACCTGCTGAAGCCCCTCCGTCAATTCCTCAATGCGATGAGTCGGTGTATCACCTAGAAACTGTAAAGTAATGTGGTAATCCTGCGGATGAACCCATTTTTTGAAATTCACATGCTCTGCCAGCTTGTCCGCCCACTCCTGAATCCGGGAAGATACCTCGGATGGCAGATGAACGGCAACAAATAAACGATCCATAGCTCCCTCAGCCGAATGGCTCAACTAAGACACTTCCTTCCTAATCATCATCAAGCAGCCATCGGCTGCTATAAGCACCATGTTTTCGCAGTTCGTTTATAGTGTGAGCAATAGAGCCTGAAAATAAATATGAGGGGTACATCATTTCGCCTAAAAATATGATGAAGCTTCAATTTACCATAAATCGGACAATAATACATGTATAAATTTGTTAAGCGGACGGGTTCCGCCATGCGCAAAGCCATGATTTCTGATAATATGTTCCAAAGAGAGTATCGCTTTTATTCTGTATTATCATCACATTCCCCAGGAGGTAGTACCATGCCGAAAATCGTTGCCATTCACGACTTAACCACCGAGCAGCAGCAAAAAATCAAGGATATCGCCCCCGGCTATGAGCTGATCGTTACAAAAGCCAAAGAGCTTACGACAAGCATAGTTCAGGATGCCGAAATACTGATCGGCTGGTCGCGCTCCATCCAGGAGGATGTCTTGTCTGCGAACAGTAAACTCAAGTGGATACAAGCATGGTCCGCTGGCGTGGATAAAATGCCGCTTCCAGAGCTTCAGGAAAAGGACATCCGCCTCACCAATGCCAGTGGTGTACATAGCGTTCCGATTACGGAGCATATTTTTTCCATGATCCTGGGCTTTACCCGCAACCTGCATCTTGCCATCCGGCAGCAGTCGAACAAGAAATGGGATACTTCGGGTACTTTCACGGAATTGGCAGGCAAAACGATTGTCATTGTCGGCGTCGGCCAGATTGGCAGCCACACCGCACGTGTCGCGCAGGCGTTCGGTATGCGGACGGTCGGGGTTCGTCATTCCGGTAAATCAGATCCCCATATAGAAGTGATGTATAAGGTCGATCAGCTTGATAAAGCGCTGGCGGAGGGCGACTATGTCGTGAACATCCTCCCGCTGACGGATGAGACCCAGGGCTTATTCAATCAAGCACGATTCTCCGCTATGAAGGACACCGCTATTTTCATCAACGTGGGTCGAGGCCAGACCGTGGTAACCGATGATATGATTCGGGCGCTTCAGGACGGGTCATTGGCGGGTGCAGGCCTTGACGTCTTCGAGGAAGAGCCGCTTCCGTCGGATCATCCGCTGTGGGTGATGGACAACGTTATCATCACGCCGCATACGGCGGGCGATACGGATCGCTACAGCGAGCGAGCCGTGGCTATTTTCCTGGAAAATTTAAAGAACTATGTAAACGGCGAGCCGCTATCCCGCAATGTGATCGATTACAGCAAGTCGTACTAGGATCAGAGTGCAAGAAGTCTGAACATTCGTTTGAAGCGATCTTGAAGCAAATAGAAAGGTGTCCCGTGATCTTTATCCTCGGGACACCCTATTCGTTTATATAATAATCCCAATGCCGGCAGGAGTGAACATGTATGCAGCCATTTACGAAACGCGTGATCGAAGTGATCCAGAGCATCCCCGAAGGATATGTGGCGACTTATGGACAAGTAGCCCGATTGGCTGGGAGTCCGCGGGCCGCACGCCAAGTCGTTAGAATACTTCACACCCAAAGTCATATTCATAAGCTTCCATGGCATCGGGTTGTTAATGCCAAAGGCGAAATTGCCATCAAGGACGATGAGTCCAGATTAATGCAGGAGCTATACCTGCAGGACGAAGGCGTTACGGTTAACCACCTGGGCATGATCGACTTGAAGAAATTTGGTTACGATCCTGCGGAATAGATACACACAGCCAGATTTCTCTTACAAAACTCCCCTTGCGGGTCGTGCTATGACGAAGCACCTTCCACCCCGTCTCCTGCAGATGTCCCCTTAATGGTTCCGTGCTAATGAGAACCGCCCGATCTGCCAACCTGTGTAAGCTATGCAGCATCTTCAACTTCTCTTCCTCTGGGAAAACGGAACACACATTATAAGGAAGATCCAGAATAGCCGCATCATAATGTCCTTGCCATGTATTCATATCATGAATGGCAACTATGTTGTCATCATAACCGTAATGCTTCAGGTTCACCCTTGCTCCCCGCACCGCAAGCGGGTTAATGTCACAGCCCTCGACCGAAATTCCCATCGACAACGCCTCGATCAGAACATTTCCCATTCCGCAGCAGGGATCCAGCAGCATGACCCCATCGGGTTCAGGTGCAGCGATGTTAACCAATGCCCTTGCTAACCGAGAGCTAAGACCTGTGGAGTAATTTTGCGGCTTCTGCTTATGCTTCAGCCAGGCACGCGCTGGCTCTTGCAGTATGCCCAAGCGCCAGATGCCGTCTATGGATATCATCCCAAACGTGATATCGGGTGATTTCATCTGTGCTGTTCCTGCGATTCGGCGGCCTACCCTCCGCTCAAACTCGCGTAATTGATCATAAGTATAAGGATCTCCCGCCTTTAGGGAAACAACTTTGAAGGTGGCGTTCCTAAGTTGAATTTCGTCTGCTTGCTCTGCCATTTGTTCTATCGAATCGCCAGTCACCCTGACATCCAGGCAAGCGGACAGGAATGGGCTTCGATCCGGATCCACCCATTGCTCCCTTTCCAGCCAGTCCTCTCCATCCGGCATATGTCCGAACAGCTCGGCCAGCTCCATGAAGCACAGCTCACGCTCTGTTTCATGACAGGCGTAAGTATACAGATATGATGACTTATCCCTTATGGAAGAAGGACCCCATACAATGTCATCTTGAACGAAATTCGTCATTTATTTCTACTTCCTTCTATTATATAAGTGAATATCCTGCATCAGCTTAAACATACGCATTAATACATATATGGCAGGATAAATGTTGTATGGAAATAAAATGCTGCGCAGTTTAGAATAGTTTCTTCTATATAGAGAACTATATGGATTCTACTAATAGACGATAAGATGCCAGCCGCGCAGCATAATCACTCACCGGTGTGACAATCAAGAACTCGTCACATTCATACTGCTCTGCCATATTCCGAAGCCTGAGGTGCACACTTGCAGGCGTACCGACAATAAGTTGACTAGGGCCTGGCGTTCTGGAAGCAGCCGTATCCGGACTTCCTTGTTTGGATTTGCCTGCCGGATCTCCGTTGTAGATCGGATCTCGGCTGCGGCTCCCCCCTTTATCGCGATCGGCCGATCCATAAAACTCAGCTTGTCCAATCCTGGTTGAAGCAGAGCTCTGTTCGGGAGCAGCTGCCCCCGTGTCCAAGCGGTCCGAGGGCAGCGTGCGCTGTCCGAACCCGGAAGCTTGAGCAGCAAGCTCGCCTGCTCGTTCCTCCGTCTCTGCACACACAATGCTTACTGCCACCATCGTGTGCGGTTCTCGCAGACGTGCGCTGGGCTGAAAACCTTCACGATAAGAGCGCAGAACCTCGGCACCGTTCGTATCGCTCATGAACTGGCCGAATACATACCCCGTGCCGAATTCCGCCGCATAACCGGCACTCTTCGTATTCGTGCCGAGCATCCACATAACCGGCTCCGTTACAGGAACCGGTTTCGCTGCCACCGGCACATCCTCGTAGCGATATCGGTCTTCGAGCAGTTCGGTCAGGGCCCGAATCCGATGAGGTAAATCTGCCACGTGGCCCAGGAAATTTCCGCTAAGCGCCATGCTTGTATGCGCGGAACCTCCCGGCGCCCGCCCGATCCCGAGATCGATGCGTCCGGGATACAGCGCCGCCAACATACGGAAATTCTCCGCTACCTTCAGTGGACTGTAATGCGGCAGCAGCACGGCCCCGGAGCCGAGGCGAATACGTTCTGTCCGGGCGCCGATATGGGAGAGCAGAATCTCGGGCGAAGCGCAGGACAAGTGCTCCAGATCATGATGCTCCGCCGCCCAGTAACGGCGGTAGCCCCACGCTTCCGCATGCTGTGCCAGATCCACCGCATGCAAAAGGGCCTCCTCGAAGGTGCTCTCCCCAAAACGCGGAACAAGATCAAGCACGCTAAACTTCAATGGGTTGTTCATAAGCTCCCTCCTTCTCCTGACCCCTAATCCAGATCGTAGATCGAGCCAACCTTCAGGCCATATAACTCGTTGTATATTTTCTCGGCAAAGGCATCCGTCATGCCCGCGATATAATCAATCACCATATGCTCCCATGTCCAGATCGGGTGCGCCCGCTTCTGATCCGCTTCATAACGCTGAAGCCAATCCGATGGAATGATGGCCGTTGAGGCAACAGGATCAAGAAAAGCGTCCCACAGGCGCTTAATGATCCACTCACTGCGTTTTTGCAGACGCTGGACCCGCAGGTCGCGAATCATGGTCACCCAGGCGAAACTTTTCAGGACGCTGACCGTGCGCAGCATATCCTCGTCCTCCGCGCCGTCTCTGACAAACGTCACCTTTTTCCAGTCCCCGTTCGTGATCACGCCCAGGCTGCCTACAAACAGACTCACCCAATAGGCCTTTACCTCGCGCCGGGTACGGGAATAGTCATTCTCGCAAGTCGGCATCTTCTCATTCCAAATCTTGAGGAACTCATCCAGCACCGAATCCACCTTCGGATGAATCTTCTCTGGGGTCCAGCCCTTCCACACCTCGTCCTCCAGCGTCATGATCTTCTCCACGATCAGCTTGTTCAGATGACTGTCCCGCAGAAAATGCTCATGCACCTCAATCTTTCCGGCTTTAATGCCATCCTCCAGATCATGCGCGGAATACGCGATGTCATCACAGAGGTCCATCAGCTGCGCTTCGAGCGTCCGATACGTGGCAGGAATTTGCCAAGCCTCCCGGATGTGGGAGATATATTCCCATTCATGCCGGTACATCCCTTTCGGATTCACCAAACCGGAGAACGGATATTTATTAATTCCAAGCAGAACCGCATCGGACAGGTTGAGCCCGTTCACGTTCTCTCTTTTCTCCAAAAACATGATCAGCCGAAAATTGTGCGCGTTCCCTTCAAAATGCTCATATTTTCGACGCATCGCCCGCTGTACTTCAGCAGCCTGCTCCGGTGTGGGCGTACCCGGCTGACGCGTCAGCTCCTTCTCGGTTCTGCGGTCGATGAGTTTCTCCAGAATGCCCTGGAGCACCTCTTCGCCTTTATGACCAAATGGAGGATGTCCAAAATCATGGGCGATTGCCGCACATTCCACCACCTCGGGATCAATCATCAGGCCCGCATTCTCGGCTTGTTCCGGCAGCACTTCAGGATAATGACGGGTCAGGCTTCGCGCCGCTTCCCGTGCAATCTGCGCAACCTCCAGTGAATGCGTTAAGCGCGTTCGGTAGTAATCGCCGGTGCCTGCACCGAATACCTGTGACTTCCCCTGCAGCCTGCGGAACGTCGGCGAATGGATCAGGCGGGAATAATCCCGCTCGTATACTGCGCGCGAAGCATCGGACTTCGTCTGCTCCGGGTATTGGCGATGCTCTCTAAGCTCCCTCAGTCTCATTTTCCCCACTCCTGTTTATCTGTTTATGGTCGATTCTGAATTGTTCGTTCCTTAGATTATATGCCATCTCGCTTCTGAAAGAAAAAGGTTATTCCTTCTGTACCCGTTCCCTCATTGTATACCCCTATCGTAACGCCTGTTATCCGCTGTGGAGGATTTTCCTTCATATACCAAGCTTCAAACACCGACACGGTGAGCAGACTCTCCCTCTGCCAAGCATTTCATGTTATGTAAAAAGGATGGATTGGAGCGTAATAAAGCTTACATTATGTAAAGCACCAGACGCTTCTAGGATCACACAAAACCCGTACCGAATGAAAAGGCCGCCTATTGGCGACCCCAGTGTTTCACAATAAGTTTTTTTCTGCCAATACGGCTGTTAGATGCTGCAAAATTAGCGACGTTTCGTATGTCGTAAAACAGCGCTTGTCACTTACTCTCGCTATTAAAGACCCCTACCCGGTGCAGGACAGTCATGATTCGGTAAAAATCGAAGCTGCCTTCCGGGTCATTCAAAACCTCTGCCTGCTGAGCAGCCTGTATCGCGGGTTCTGCCCAGCTTGGAACTTTTGCAGACTTTCCACTCTCTACGTCCTTGAGCCTGGAGTTCATTTGCTTCATGGTATTGCTCTGTTCTGTTAACATTTTCATTGCGGAAGCATACTGCTCGTTAAGCTGACGTACCTGCTCTTGTGTCTTTTGCAGCTCCGCTGTTAATTGTTCGATTTTCATGCGTTCCTCCTCCTCCGGACTGGGTACATCATACTGATGAAGTGCGTTTTGCTCCATAAGGGAGATCAGCTTTTTCGGATAATTGGGATCTGTAGCGTAGCCTCCCTTCCATATCTCCGTTGCTGCCGTTTTATAGTCAGCCCATAACACGCCATGGTAACGCATTGGCTTGTCTCTCGTTCCATTCAGGATGAGCCGCGTATGATCAGCAACCGATTCGCTCCAGCTGTTATACTTGCGGAACTGGGCGTTGGTTGTATAAGGTGTCTGCCCCCGGTATTCCGTTGTCTGCATGGTGACACTTCCCGCCGGACCGGTTCCCTTGATACCAAACAGATTATTTGCTTTTTGCGTGAGACCACTCGTTCCCCAATTCGACTCCAAAATAGCCTGGGCCAGCGTAAGTGAAGCCGGTACCCCGTATTTACGCATGTCCTGAACAGCAACAGGGGCAAGTCGGGCAATAAATTCAAGAGGCTTCATTCTTTTTCTCCTCCTTTCCTTCGGTTTGCTTGTCCCCTTCTTCGGATTTGATCTGGAACACCTGTACCACATTACGCAGGGACTGAGGGATCGGTACTCCCATTCGCCCAACGTTCTCAATAATAGACAGCAGCTCATTCGCAAGATAGAAGAAAATCACGGTATTCTGAAAATAATTCATCTCTCCCAGCACACGGTCCACCAGATGCATCAGGGCGATGATGAGAAAAATGGTCATTTTTCGTGCAATACCAGTATAACCAATGCGGCTGCGCAGCTCACCGTTCATCCAGGCCGCGCCCCATCCTGTCAGCCAATCGATCACCACGAACCATAACAACAGATGCAGCGGCAGCGACCACCCGCCCCAGACGTACCCTGTCACGGCCCCCGTCCCCGCCACCAGCATCTTAAAAATCTGACCGATGTGCTCATACATAATTGCTCCTCCTTTATATGGTTTTGAGGGTGTGAAAAAGCCCTCGGTGAGCCGAGGGCTGGATTGAAGTTAGAATTGAAGTTATTCATAGCTGATCATAATAGAGATCACCTTTTTAGCATGTGCATCACTTCGTATGCGGATCATGCTTCCGATCGCTGTTGTCCCCAGATTTTCTTGTAACTTTATCGATAGGGTTAAAATCCGTGGACAAAGGCGACCGCTCCGCTTCTCCAGCCTGATTCCGCCTTCTCCGTTGAAGTTTTTTTAATGTAAGCTCATTCAAAGCAGCGTCTAGTATGCCTCGCCAGTGATGACTTCATATTCATGCGAGGTGATTACGCCAAACGCAACATACTGTCTTAATTGAGGCTTCTGCGCCCATTTTTTTTCATAGTAGTATTTCAATCGTTCAAAATCGTTCTCAAACATCGTCTCCCGCTCCTTTCGTTCAGCTATTTTCAAGTGACAGCAGCCGCAATTCAAGCCCTACGATTTGAGCGCCCTGCGTCTCATTCTGCTGACGCAGTTCCAAGGCCTCCAGTTCTCGTGTCACCATCTCGCTGCCTAGGCGATCCACTTCATTGGCTTCCTGCGGTTGAGGTTTTGTTAGTTCCTCGATTTCTTCCGAGGTTAAGCCTTCAATCCATAGAGTCGGCTGAGGTGGGGACTCCAGAACCGGCATTTCGCCGCGTTCTTCCTTCGGCAGTGCTTGCCACTCCGAAAGGACTCGTTGGTATGAGTCTTGAGCTGCGCTTGTGGCAGACTGGTATGCACTCCAGGCTGCGAGATCAAAACACGGGCGGTACAAGCCAGGAGTTGTCGGGATGCCAACAATGTAACCCGAGAGACTGGAGTCAGAGTCGTTTGACGGCTCATCTTCTGGTTCTGTAGCGTCTACTGTTGTAGAAACGTCAGGTTCAATGTGGGAATAAAAAGGGACGACACCGGAAAAGGCATCGTCCACAAGTGTGTCCTCTAAATAGAGGCCGTCTGTATTTACTTTAGGTACGGCTTTCATGTGGAACCTCCTTTACCCAGTTATAAAATACACTCCATCTATATTTATAAATTCGTTACTTCCTGTTTCAATATTTACATGACCACTAGGAGTTATACAGATATACCTTGAGTTAAATGTGGCATCATTAACTGTAGTATAAACCGTATGTTCAGGTCTATATCCTACAGGAAGTATAAAGACAGATTCTCTTTCTGTTATCCCAACAACTCCACCCGTTATTCTTCCAGCTAAATAAACAATCTTGTTTATTTTTTTATACATCGGCGGGCGTAATTCCCACGGCGATCTCCATCCATTTAATAACGTTGGCGTAATCCACCCCGGCGCGTCCTTATCCACCTTCTTATTCATCAGCACAGATACAGCGATTGCGTGCTGCTGCACGGCATCGGTCAGCTCTTGGAGCATAGCCTTTTCGTTGGATGCATAAGATCCGCTGAATGGAACGATAGGCGATTTGTCCAGAGTCAGGTATGTGGCGGAATAGGCAGCGGATGGATCGTATTTCGCGTTGGGGGTGTAGGCTTGCTCCGTTCCCCACGCGCCAGCCACTGTCTCTTTGGTCCACCCGTAGTCACGGAAGGAATCTCTGTATATCACTTTTATCGCGGACACCTTATTAGAGAGTGACGTACCCACGCCTGTATTGTTGATTATCCAGTTTGTATTGGCGTGTTGTTTAGGTTTAACACTCTCTTGAACCACAAGTCCTGTTCCAACCTCGATCTGATTACTGCCCTCATTAAAAGTCAGCATACCTTCGGAAACGATAGGCTCGATCGTTGGTGTTGCTAGCTGATATACGAGTTGGTACGGCGCTATTGTTTTATCTTTAAGAGAAGGAGAAACCTCGTTTACTGGTACTGACGTTCGTAGATGTTCCCAAGTACTGTTCCAGTTAGCAGGAGGCGTGTAGCCTATCGGCGTCCATGTTTTTTGGGCCGCTCCTGTTGGATCGTTGTAGGGGCTGGCGCTCATGTTACGCATTGTCCAGCCCATAAAATACGCCTTAATCTCGTTGGCATCCGGTGGGTAGTCGTCGCCCCATCCGCTGTCTGAGTTTGCGATAGATATGACAACATTAGCCGTGTCCAAGTAATGATTCCCGTTACCTATTGTCGAGATCGCCGTCGTTCTCAGTACGAGTGAGCCGTCGTACTTAGTGACAACCCCTGTATGGCTGATTGGTATAGTTCCCCCAATGTTTGCTATTGGGGATAGAATATCTTTAAATCCTGTATTTCGTTTGTATATCCCCCAATATACCGAACCATCCAGCACTACCTTCCGCCACTTCGCCAGCTTGAAATACTGCCCGTCCTTTTCGGACACTTCGTCAGCATTCGCACCCGTCAGCGGATCGGCGTATAGATCCGTTTGCAGCGCGAGCATGGCGTCTTCTCGTGGTTTGAACGGTTTAGGAGTGGAACCGAACGTAAGCATAGGGCTAGTAGCACGTATATCGTATGCCGGTAATGAATTTCTATCTTCCCCATCTATTTCAGATTGCAAATCGTAAGCGTATAGATGTATGCGAACTACCCCACTATTAGGTCCAGTAAATTGGACGCTATAAGGACTATATTCAGCCGGGTTCCTATCTACCTTTACAAGGTAACCCATACTTCCGGCGTTTACCCCACTAATATCATGAATGGCAACGTAATCACATTTTAAAGATCCAAACGATAGTGTGTACACTATGCCAGGAAGGACAGGTATATCAATATAGATTACTTGTGCTGGAATTGCAGGACCGAAAACTGTGTATGGTTCCTCAGTACGGTAAGGAAGACGACTAAACCACTCATAAAACGGCGGCAACAAATTCTCCCCATACCGGATTACATACGGGTTTCGTACAGGCTGAACACTATCGACGTATGGGTACTTGGCGGCGATTTGTTCTGGTGTCATACTGTCAAGTGCAGTGTATTCAGTGGCAGATATCTCGTATATTCGAATGGAATCAAAGTTTCCCGACTGCCCATCCTGAATATATATTTCATTGCCTAATGAATCTTTTAGCTGCAATCTAGCAACAACTTTTATTACGGCTGTTGGCTTAAATTTTAGAACGACAGGTTTGAAGCTTGCTGTATCCTCCACTGTATTTGATGCTGCATAAATATTGTTAGGTTCATTGTTTGAGTCTAACCCGTATATCCTCATGTAGGCTTTACTTTTATTATTTGATGGTTTAGCCATTCCTACCAGGATGTAATGAGCATCCACCTTTACAGGTATTCCCTCATGGTCAATATAATGCTCGAATGATGCGGTTCCCGTAGCTGAAACTTTTAGAGAACTCGAACCCCCTTCCTTCATGCCGGTATCGAGCATTACCGATGTTTGATACGCTGCGGACCATCTGTTTACAGATTCACAACCCCCATCCCGCCCAAGCAAATTCACCAGCGTCCGCCCTTTAATCCCGCTCAACTTAAAAGGCGCGCTCCGCTCTGCGTTCACGATCTGAAGCCCTGGCTGCAGCACGACTTCCCTGCGTTCTTCCGTGTCCAGGCGCTTTTCCAAAGCGCCGATCGCTTCACTGGCTTCACCTGCGAACTGATCTACGGCATCCGCGTTCTGATCGATATACTTATCCAGATCGAAATACGTCGTGGACGGTGAGGTTCGATCGATTTTGTTCAATCCGATATTCGGTGTAACCGGATTTGTCATTTAAGCTCCTCCTCCCAACAATCTGTCTTGTGTTGTTCCTGATATTTCATCAAAGGTCATGCCCTCCACCTCGGTTATCGTGAGATAACGCAGCGCGTAATCGACAGTCATATGCGCAGGTTTAATCTCCTCAATGGCCGATTTCAGATCGCTTAAATTCGGGGGAATGCCCAGCGTATCCCGAAAATGAATTGTCACTTTATACGCATCCGGCTGTACGGTTACTTCGATGCTGCCCCGCTCGTAGGCCTGCGCCACGTTTTTGAGCATGCTGGCCGACACTTTCCCGCTCCCCCGCATCTTCGAGATAATAACCGAGCGCCGCTGCTCTATCGGCTTGGACAGATTCACCGGAATGTTCAAGTCCTGCTCATATCGGGACAGCGCCCAGGTAGCAGTCTCTGGATAATACTGATCCAGCAGATCCTCCAGTTCCTGCGTCAGCTTGTCCAGCTCGGTCCCTTCGGCTCCGGCGATGGCTTTCATCTCCCGAACATCGTGATAAAAGGACGGCAGGTAACTCAGCCAAACCTCCGCTTTGCTCATTGGACCGTCACCGTCCCCAAGACGGCTACCGCTTCCGGGTGAATGGGAATGCTGTCCGTTCCTCCATTAATGGTCAGTACCTCATAGTCGATTACCGCGGGTATGTCCAAAATCACGTTGGCAATCCGGTTAAACCGGACCAATGGATCGGACATGGCGAGATCTTTAAGATACTGGCGAACCCCCTGCTCAATCGCTTCCTGCACGCCATCCATGCCGGCTCCTTCCAGAAGCGTAACCTGCACTTCGATATGAACGGGCACTTCATTCGCGCCAACAACGGTAACCACCGAGCCGACGGGAGCCGCTCCTTCGCCCATCCCATCCATGGTCGGATCGATGTACTCCTGCACCGATTCCACAACAGAAGGCGTCGGCGATCGCATCTCATTGTCGAGCAGCACGACCTTCACGGTACCCGGACCATTCCACAACGGAAAAGCCCTGGCTTTGCCAACTCCGGCCTTTTCTCTGGCCCACAGCTCATATTGATTCCGGTTCGCGCTGGTCACGGGACGGGCGATTTTTTCCCGGTAACGGTCATACAACGCTTCGTCCGACTCGGTATCTTCGCCTGGTACCCACAGTTCCATCAGCTCTGCCTTCACCAAGCCTTCAATGTATTCCAGTGGCAGCAGCGAACCGAAGCGGCGGTTGCCATCCTTCCCGATCGTCTCGCATTCCACAATATATTGACCCGCTTCCAGCCGGGTAATGACCTTATAGTTCAGCGGATCCAACGAAAACCGGCTTCCCAGCGGTACATCCACCGGGACACCATTACTGCCAGGAAAGTGTCCCAAAAGCTGCGCTTTAGTAGCCTGCTTCCGGGTCAATCCCGACCACGCAATGCTCCGATCCAAATATTCACCCGATGCCGTAGCGGCAAATTTCAGATTCATGGAATATCCCAATTCCGCGTACATCTGAGCAAGCTCAGCAGCAGAAGGTGCCAACGCATCGTAGATGATGCTGCCCTCTCTTTTGTCCATGCCGTCCGGAATCCGATCCAGCATCCGCTCCAGAATGGCTTCATACGTCTGTTCCTCTACCATCATCCCTCACCTCCTTCGTCATATTGAAAGTCCCATACAGACTCCGAACCGTAAATTTCGCCATCGCCTGCTCGCCCGCAAAAGTGATATTCATATCATCCACGGACACAATCCGGTCATCCTGCAGCAGCGCTTCCTTGATGTGCCTCTCGATTTCGGCATAAGCCCACAGCGGGTCACGCCCGATGACGGAATCCAGCTCCTGCCCGTAGTTACTGCTATAGATCAAATGCTCAAACCGGCGGGTCTGAAGGATTTTTACGACAGCCTGCTTAACGGCCTCAAGACCGTCTATGTGACCGGATATCGAGCCTTCCTCCAGGTTCAATTGGTACGTCAAACTGGGCTGCTCCAGCGTTTCCACGATCTCACTACCCGGTAGAATCGTTCCTCCCTGCGGGATCATGACGGCTTCACCAGCCGATCCAGCACGAGGTATGTCTGCCCGCCCTGATAACGAATGAGCAGCACCGTATCCCCAGTCTCCAGCCCTCTGCGAATGTAATACTCTGCACCGCCGATGTTCAGCTTATACTCGGTCATCGACTCGCCGATAACCAAAAAATCCTCCGTCAGGCTGAAACGCTGATCCACGTTCACCTCCAGAGGATGTACAGATGTGACTGTGCCGTACAGCACCGCCATCGGATTCGTGCTTCCTACGGCGCTGAGACTGGCTTTTTTGATAATATCCAGCATTCCTGCTTACACCACCTTCATATTGAGCGACATCGTGTGCGTACCGTCCGAGAATTTATGCGTACATTCATCGATGAGGTACGGCTTCAGCCCTTCTTCGGGAAGATTGACATAAATCGTGTTTCCCGCACGGACCCGCAAGTCTCCCATAGCCTCAATCGACAGCGTCTGCTGCTCCCTGTTCTTCAGTTCGAGCAAATTCTGTGCCAGCTGCTTCAATTGGGCCGGGTTCATGTTCTCGTCTGCCACCTCGTACAGCTGCAGCAAGCCCCACTGGGCGATGTTCTGCCCATGCTGGTACATATACACGTCCCGCTTCCCGCTCTCCTTGTTGTCCCGCACGACTTTAACGCGGTTGTACGTTTCGTTGTCGATGCTTTTTTTATATGAAAAATCCGTCATCAGGCTGTCTTCTCCAACAGCGAGCATGAGCAGCATATCATTGATGTTGCGAAGTGTCAGTTCACCATACTGGTCATAAAACATATAATACTGCTTGGTCGCAATCAGCGTGGACTCCAGCGTCTTGCAGATTATATCAATCAGCTTTTTGTCTGCTTCCAGCATCGCGGGAATCGTATGGCCGGTTTGGGCCAGCGTGCCTGTTTTCAGATTAAAATCCTTGGCAATCTTGCGAATGATTTCCTCTACCTTGGCATTGGTGAACCGATAGGTGTCGTTGCTGGACAAATAGCGCAGCTGGTCGTAGGCCATCAGTTTCACCTGGGCGTCCAACCCCCATTCTTTTGAAAAAACATAGCCATAAAATAGGTCCTTGTTATCCTTGCGGAAACGCACAATGTCACCGTTCTCCACGTCAAATTCCTTGCTCTGCGCCAGACCATTGTTGACGTAGTTGATATCAAGACTCGCCGGCTTTGCCTGACGGCTTGTTTTCCATGTAATATCCGTTACGATCTGCCCCAGATCCCACACGCTTCCATTCTTTCGGTCAATCATCAGCTCGATCATGCAGCCACCTCCTTAAGGAATCTTGAGAACCCGGCCAATCGCCAGCTTCCGAACCTCATGGTCCTTGATTCCGTTCAGTTTTTGGATGTCCGTATGGCGCGAGCCGCTCCCGAGCAGCTTTTGGGCAATGCTCCACAGGGTGTCGCCTTTGGCAACCGTATAGGAGACGGGCTTCTTCCGGTCATCCGGCCGGTCTTCCTTCTTCACGGCTGCCGCCTTCTTATCCTTGAGCGGTACCACCTTCCTTGCCCCATAGAACACATAGCGCTTTAAGGTAATGGAGAATTCAATATCCTCCGGCGATCCGGACATCGTGTTCCAGTTGAAGCTTTCGATGGATGCCGCCATGTTGATGCCAAATGACTTCATCGCCCGCACCACATTCTTGCCGTCTGTACCGCTCAGCGGATCGGGAACAAGCCCCGTCATCACAAAACGTACCGGTCTGCGGCTCTCCATCCAGCCTTTGATGGTATTTACGTATTCCATTGGAAGTTTCAGCTTCTCATCAGACCCTAGATGGACAAAGGGATATACCCTGCCCGGGAAAAAGCTCTCAAACGAAATCTCCGTCAGCTTCGGATGCAGAATCGCATTCACTTCGCCAAGTCCCGCTACCGTATAGGATTTGCCCTCACCACTATCCTTGACTTCAATCCGCTCAGGGTTCACCGGAAATCGAAAAACCTCCTCCTGGTTATTAAAGCTCAGGAAAAATCCGTAGTCGCTCATGCTACAAATACACCCCCTCGGCACTGGACACAAACTGTTCTTCCAGCGTACGATTTATTCTTGACATGATGGTATCCAGATCGGCGCCGGAGTTAATATCCCCCGTTGTCATCTGTACAGTCGGCGTCAGGGTGATCATATTGCTGATCGCGTTCACTTCCGCCAGGTCGCGCATGACCTTCAGATCCTCGCTCGCCACGTCGACCGAATTGTCCACTTGACCGATGGAATCGATGCTGCCGCCCGCAGGGGCTACAGGAATTGGGGCGCTTGACATGGCCGGCATGGAAGACATCCCGGGCATGGCCGGGGTTGGAGTTGTTTTCGGCATCGTAACATCGTAACCGGTTTTGCCTATATTGTACTGCTCCAAAAGATCCTCGTTGTTCTTGCCCGCACTCTTATCCGGCATGAAACTGTCCTTAAACGTATCCATCGAAAAATCTTCTATAAAACCCTTCCCATTTTCCTTAAAATTCGTAAAGTCCGCCTTATATTCAATCTCTGCAATTTGCTTCGTATCCACGCCAAGAACCTTGCCAAAAAAGCCCGCTACCGCGTTCACACCTTTGATGATGCCGTTAATAAGATTAATTACTGTATTGACGGTGTTTTGTGCAAGATCGACGATGAAGCCGAATACGTTGCTGAATATTTGCTTAAGTCCGAGGGTTACTACTTTCCAAGCACCGAAAGCGGCCATAGCAGCGATGACCAAAGAAATTAACAGCATAAGAGGATTAGCTTTGATAACCATGTTAAATATTCTCATCGCTCCTGTCACTACGTTCGTGATCATAGCCATAGTCGTTTGAGCTGCTGCAAACGCGTAAGCATATACTTTCCCCATGATTAACCCTGCATTTAACGCTGCAAAAAAAACACCTACTAAAGCAATAACAGGAATTAATCCCATAAAGATCGTGATCAAATTCCAGATAGTGTTACCAACACCCGCAATGGTTGCTTTAATGAATTCCCAGGCTGAAGGTATCATTTCAGCAATCCATAAGAACCCTTGAGCTAATAAGGCTAGTCCAGAATTCAATATGTTAAAAAACGGTTCAAATGCCCCTGATTCAAATGCAGAGCTAATTATATCTAGAATAGGCATTATAGATTCAAGTGCCCCGCTCCCTATTTGAATAAAGGAATTATTCACATATCCCAACATCTTTTGCCACTTACTCATAGGAGAGTCCATCATCTTTTGAAGAGCTTCCTCCGTCATCCCCGATTTTTGTAAGAGTTGATCCATAGATGCTAAAAATGCCCCAAAATTGCCCTTTGATGATGTCACTTCCTTGGAGAATTGTTTGATGTTGGTTTCAGGTAACTTAAACTCTTTCGCAAGCGAGCTCGTGTCGCCTTGCATGGCACTCATTATGGCAGAAGCGGCATCTCCCGAACTCTTTCCCGTAGATGAAAGCTTACTCAATCGCTCAGCATAACCATTTAACGTGGAAATCTCATCTGAGTTTGTCGTCATGTTCATGAAAGATATTGAATTACCGAGCGTTTTATTGACATCGGCTCCCGATTTCAATGCATCCTGCTTGAATTTTTCAAACATAGCCGAGCCAACTTCTGGATCTCCTATCTTACTCTGAATAACATTCTCTAAATTTTGTTGTTTTGCCGCCGGTATAATGGAAACATCCGCTATGAATTTCATTCCATTATACGCAGCTTTAATTGCACCTAGCGCACCGCTAAATTTACTCGATAACTTCTCTCCCTTTTTCACTTCAGTATTCAGATTTTGTTGAGCTGTTGCCGCTTCATTAACTTTAGCCTCAGCTTCTTTTATTTTTTTGGTAGCGTGCTCAAAGCTCAGACCGAATATAAACGACTGTTCAAAAACGAGTTTATCCCAGTTGCTTAATGCCTTCATGATTTTTGGTGGAACAAGTATTTGAGAATTCGCCATTCCTTCACCCCCTTCTTCTACAACCTATCTCCGCTTCCGGACTCGCTCGCGCTTCTCCTTCTCCACCCGCATCGAGATCATGGCATAGATGGCGGCCCGTTCCCGGACCGTCATCGCCATGAACTGGTGAGGAAGGATGTGCAGTTCATGGAGGGCGTAGTACGCATAGTTCGCGTCACCATCGCCCTCTTGGATTAGTTTTTTACGTCGTCCACCAGATCGTTCATATCCCGGTCAAAACCGTTAAGGGCCTGCACCCGCTCGCCAAGCGCGGCAAATTCGCCTGGCAGCAGCATTTTGCGGAGCAGGGATTCTGCACCGAGCACGCTGTAGGATTTTTGCAGCTCGCTGTTTTTTAAATCCGGGTAGATCACACTGGATACCATGAGCTTCGCCATATAGTCATTCGGGTCGATCTCCGGCGTGAATACGCCATTCTTGCCCTTGACTTTACGGGTAGCTGCTTTGCGGCACTCCTGGTTCTCTTCCTCGGTGATACTGCGCAGCTTCCAAGGCACGGGGCTCCCCTCAGCATCCTTAAAACGAACAGAGACCACGAATTCCTCCGTGATCTCCGCAGCCGATTGTCCAGCAAAAAACATACTAAAATCGCTCATATTCCTTCCTCCTCATTCATGTTAAATACTATTAGGCCAATGGGTTAAACGGGGTCTCAATCCGCACATTCTCAAACGTGAAGGCCACTTCTTCCTCCAGCGCCTCCGCTTCGGTGTCTAGGGAAGCCATGATCACGCTGTCCAGGTTGACCCCTTCCAAAATCACCGTCTGACGCCCGGTCGACGAACCCGGATCCTCATTGCGCACTTCAATCATGAAGTAGGCGTCCTTGCCGGTCTGGATGTATTCCATCATCAGCTCGCGGAAGAGCGAGGTCACGTAATAGATGGTCATCGTGCCGCTCCCCTTCCAGCCAATGGCTTTGTGCTGCACGGCGCGTTGGCCCATCGTTTTCAGCTCGGCTTTTTCCTTCTCCACCGTAGCTTCCAGCGTTTTAATGTAGAACATTTCCTCCATACGCTCGCCAATTTTGACGAATGCCTTGCCCTCTTGCCCGGAAATCGTGTCGTTTGCCCGCAAAAATGCCATCTTAGACCACCTTCACTTTCATGTATACTTTTTCAATTGCATCCACTGGCTGTACCTTGATATCTACAAACAGCACGTCGCCCTCTGTACCCGGTGTCACCACAATATCCTCGTTCGCATTGAAATTCTGAATCGCCCCTATGTTCTGCAAGGAAGCAAAATACGCAGCACATTCCGCCCAGAACAGCGTTCGGCCATCCACATTGTTGTCTACCTTCCCGATATAAGACTTCTCAAAAATCAGCTTCAGGTCATTTGCAATGCCATCCAGCACGCGGACCACTCGGTTTTTGGAAAAATGGCGCTGTTTCGCCGGTTCAATCGAAGTAAAGCTGTTAATATCCTGCTCGACCACGGCTTTGCCGCCGCTGTAGCTGAACAGGAACTCGCCCTTCGTGAGAGCCGCTTCAATCTCCGTATGGCTCAGGCGAACATCGGTATCCACCGCTTCGTCGTACGCTGCATACGTGAGCGATTCGTTAACAGCTGCCGCAGCCGTAGCACCAGTAACCCAAGCAACGGCTTTTACTTTATCTACAACGGTCCCGTCGGTGAGAACAACACCATTTTTCACGCTAATGATGCCTTCATAATCCGCAGCAGGGTAATCAGACAATACAGCTTGCACCTTCTTGCCTTCTGACTCGCGAAGACGCTTGACAAAGGCGGTATACAGGGACTTGAGCGTTGGATCTTCAGACAACAGACCTACGGTCTGGAAGTCTTGGACCTCAAGCGCGGCAAGAAAATCCACATGGTCTTGGTTGGTTACGGTGCCGTTCGCGCCGCCTGTGAGAGCAAACCCAGCCGTTGCAGTTAGATCACCGGTATCCGGTGCGAAGGCTACGTACAAGTTCGGTTCCAGTTCGGCCGCACTAGCTACAAGCTGCTTGTCCACAGCTTTGCCGCTCAGCAGCGTACTGACCACAAACTTGCCGGGATCATCCACGGCGTTCTCAACGACAATCTGGATGTCATTTCCGCGTTCGCCGCCATAACGTGCGGTTACCTTGAGTCCGGCAACGGAACCCGCTGCCTGGACACCGCTGTTCAAGCGGTATAGCAGAAGAGTACCTGCACGCTTGAGCACTTCTTTTACCGCAAGCAGCTGCGGCGCTGTGATATCATAACCCAGCACCTCGACCAGATTGGTACCTGGTTGAATGGTTAGAATTTTGTTCGACTCCCCCCATGGAAGGGAGAGACCCAGTGCCGCAATCCCCCTCTCACCAACGCGCCCGATCGGCTGCTCCTGCGATGAGATTTGGGTGTATACGCCTGGTCTTACTTTGTTGGGTGTTGTCCATGTTCCTCCGGCCATTTAAATGACCTCCTTTTTCAAAAATGTAGTCATCTGGTCTTTCGCTTGCTGAACGGTGTACGCCTTGCCCTCTTCAAGAATGGCGCTCAGCACATCCTTCTCGCGATTGTTGAATTGATTGGACTGTGCCAGCTGAAACTTGTTGAATGTTGGTACCGTTTCTTTTTTACTCATTTCAATTCGCCTCCCTGTTTCAATGTTTGCATCTTCGTTTCCGTTTCGAACTGATCGGTCGTCATCTGAATGACATACTCTGCGCGAAAACAACCTTCTCCCCCTGCCCCGTCATTCCCCGTTGGACGCTCCCAGGCCACTGATGAGGCGCGGCATGGACGGCCGCTGACATCCAAGGATGTCAGGCTCTCCAGCATCTCGTCGATGATGGTAGACACTGGCCTTCCAGTAACCGGAACGTAATGGATCCTGAAACGAAAACGAGCCGCATATCGATGGGTCGATATCGGCTCGAACTCGGCTAGGGTTAGCTCGGTTTGGAAGTATGGGACTGGAGGTAGTACGGCGGCATCCTCTTTGGAGATGAGGGGGATGTCGGGGAAGCCATTTGTAAGTTTGGTTGCCAGGGCGGCGCGTGTTTGTTGGGTAGGCATGGCTGGGCTCCTTTTCAGTAGTGTAACTCATGTTTTTTTGTTGTTTAGCATTTTTTATCGTATGTTATTGTATCTCCAGATTCTCAGACAACCAAATTTTTACCATTTTGTCTTCCTTGTCCTTAACCCTATTCAAACGAATGCCCGTTTAGTTCCCTTAATCGGTGAGTGTTTCTCCTTTACTGAGTCAAGGCGTTGGGCAGTTGAATTTTCTTCCGAGCTCATTCATTCTATCGCTGCCCCTGAAATAATCATGTTATATTCCGATTGCAACCCAATTTCCTATTGATGCGGATATATTATTAGAAGATGATGATGTCCGTGTTTGTACATTTATTTTAAATCCGTTCAGATACCAGGATACTGTTGGGTTTATTTCTATATTGGTTGATCCGTCACGTCCCGTAGTGACTGATGCCGAGATATTATAGTTATGTTCCCCTTTAACAAAATACATTGCCCCGCCTATTTGAGCTGATCTGTTATCGTTCCCCTGATGGCCATCATTATAATAAAAACTACCGTTACACCTAATGATGATTATTAATGGCTCAAAGTCTAAATTGACTATTTCCACGCCGGTTGGAGCGCCATTTCCGGATGCTCGTTTTAACCCGGTGCTGATCTGATCAATTTTAGCAGCCAAAGTATTAAATGGATCGGCCATAGATGCTGTAACGCCTTTTGATGTAATAGCATCAACAAAAGCCTGCTTACTAAGTGTCCCTGTAAATTCACCGTTGTCATTAGTAAATGTAAACCCCGCCTCAACCTGATCAGGTTGTACGTTTCCACTCCCCCCTTCACCCTGTAAAATAAAAGCCGATCCATCCCGGAACAGTGTATAGACACTAGCGTATAACTTTGCGTTATTGCCATTCGCTTTTTTAATAGGTAATGCTGTATCGTTATTGATTTTGAGTGTCGGAGCTGTAGAGCTTGCGACATTGAACTTTATCGTAAACTTTTGATTCGTGCTGATAGGCGTGTTGGATGTAACGCTATATGAATTGCCGCTATTGGTCGTTGTGCCAAGATGTGGGACAAGGCCCGATGCCGTCACCGAATCCATCTCCTGCGCTGTTATTCCCTTTGCCATATGTGTTCGTCTCCCCTCTATAAAATATCGTTAAAACCTTGCGGCGCACTATGCTGCATAATCAACATTTGTGATTTGCTCGTATTCTTCTGGAGTGATCATCTTGGCCACGACGAAAATTAGGCTGTCAGTATTTTATAACAGATGTTAGTTATCATAATAACCCTTGACTATCGAATACCAAATCTACTCTGTAACTCCTTCCAATGCGGCCACTTCGAAGAATAACGTCCCTATCGTATCCTCCAGAGATGTAATTGTTGCGTTGCCGTTAGCACTTTCCACTAGCAGTGTTCCCATGGTTGTGTTCAGCTCTACATTTACTTGTTGTAAGTCGGACACCTTGGTTTCAATTGTTTCCGGGGTGTAATAATCGTAATACAGTTCATTTTTCTCCAAGTCAACCATCAGTCTTGATGTCAAATCTGAAATGATCTTGAGATAAAGCATAGGCACATCAATTTCTACACCTTCCCGGTTCTTTTCTGACGGCATAGGAAAAAATTCTTCCTGAACCTGTCCGTCTTCTCAGATGTCTTTTGGTATATGACGTACATTTTCCATTTCTCTCCCTAATTTTAAGCTGTTAGAACCACTAAAGATCTAGCCCATCCTTCAGCTGTCGATCTGCTATCGTTCCCCTGATACATAGATGCGCTGCAGAACCGCAACGTCCCCGTCAGCTTAAAGTTGGCTGGGATCGCAGGCATTGCCACACCCACAGGTCCTCCAGCGCCGCTACCGTACATGGTTCCGGTGCGTTGCTTTCGATCAAGAGCAAACCCTGTAAGTTGGGCCATCACCTGTGCTCCAGTTGATGTCGATGTTTTTAGTGTATATACTACTCCAGCATCGTCAATAAGAACTAGCGCAGCCGTCTTTGTAGTGCTGAATTCGTTTGTCATCGTCAGAGCCTGCAATTTAGGGACATTATTGTCTTCGGCTGTGTACACATCTATATAGCTCTCACTCGGTGGGATTGTAAACAAGTCGTGATACACCCAAGCGTTAGGGTTTGGTATATTCTTTGGCATGGGATTATTGGTTACTAAACTTCTGTCGCCTGGCGACAACGTCCCCACCAAGCCCGCCACATTAACCCCGGCCCGCAGGTTATTTGCAGTCAACCCCAGCACTGCAGCCGTTACCCATGTCGTCCCGTTATAATAACCGTGCGGTGGTTTGATAAAAAAGCGATCCCCCGCCCATACCGTTGATTCAAGTCCAGGCATGTAATTGTTTTCGGCGGAGCGATTCGGCATACCGCCATTGAAAGGGCCGCTAGCATTCGAAGCACTTTTCCCGACCAATACATCCGCTGCCGTTGCATTCCCCGTTGCTCTGATCACCGCCGATATCTTAGGGATCAGCAGCGCCCATGTCTCACTAGTGGATGCCGGTACTCCGATGGCAACAAGCGCGGCAACCACTTCCGCTTTTCGCTCATTGCCAGCTTGAAAAGCCCCGTCTAGTTGATCTTGCAGCCCATTTACTCGATTGATCGGGACAGAATCCATCGCCAGCACTGCACCATTGATCGCGCCCTCCGGGCCGATTGGAACGTTTTTCAGGACTACCATCGTCACCTCAGACGTTGAGGCCACGCCGGAAAGAAGAGTGATCTTCGCCCTCTGACTGACTTCCCCAGCAGCGTTTCGGACTGTGTTGGTCACGGTGTATTGTGTCGGGTCCAGAGCAGCCCGATTAATTGCTACTAGCAAGGTGTCAGTGTCAGCGTCGAAAAGGTCAAGCGGGATCTCGAATACCTTCTGATTATCGGCTGTGGCCGTCACCAATAGCGGGTAGCTGACCAGCTTCGGGATGCCTGTTTCCGTGACCAGGCTAATCTGTTGGTCGGTGTATGATTTCGCCTGAAGAGCAGCATCCTTCACCGCTTTCTCCGTAGCCGCCACATTCTCCCTCGTACCATTTGTGGCACTGGAGAGCTGCACTATACCCTTCTCCGTCAACGAAGCGTCTGGAACTTTAATATTCCCCACCGCCTCATCAACCTTATCCCAGTTCTCATTCAGCATCGTTTCGATGTTAAAGGTCTCATTGCCATCCACCATCGGGTCTTTCTTTAACAGTCCTAAATTCGGTGTGTTACTGGACAACTCAAACACCTCCTGCAAATTTGTTTAACGGCGTCTGCCCCAGCTCGCCCAAAGTCATCACGTCATGAATATCGCGTATGAGCAAATAGTTGAACGCATACGCCACCGCCAGATGCGCCGGCTTGATCTCCTCGATCGCGGACTTCAAATCCTCCAGATTCGGCGGGATTCCGAGCGTATCCACGAATTTAACCGTGAAGCCCCATTCCTCGGGCTGGAAGGATACCTCGACCGTGCCGCCGTCGTAAGCCTCCGCCACATTTTTCACAAGCGCACCGGAGAAGGTTCCTGCTCCGCGCAGCTTGGACTCCAGCACCGCCCGCCGCTGCTCGACCGGCTTGTTCCGGTCGGTGGGTATGCCGAGCTCCATTTCCCAGCGTACCAGTCCCCAGGTGGCTGTACGGACAAAGAACTGGTCCGCCGCTGAATTCAGCGCTTGATATAGCGCGTCCAACTCGCTGCCCTTGGCATCCATATCGGATAACATGACGCGCGAGGTCTCGTAATAGGCCGGGAGATAAGAAAACAGCTCGCGACCGCGCAAGCTGTTCATTCGGACATTATTCACTTACGCTCACCGTCCCCAGCACCGCTACCTGACCGGAGCCAATTTCAATATTTTGCTGCTCGGTATGGCCGTTAATTGTCAAATCCGAGTAGTCCACAATAATCGGAATATCCAGCAGTACAGCGGCAATTCGCGTGTAACGAACCAACGGATCTTTCCTGTTAAAAGCAATCTGCTGTAAATATGAACGAACACCGTCCTCAATCAGCTTACGGATTTCATCCATCGTCGAGGGCTGCTCCTGCGTGCGCTGCACTTTGACGGAAATATTTATCGCTACTTCCGCTGCGGGCATCACCGTGATAACCGGCCCAGCCGGGGCTACGCCTTCCCCCTGCCCATCCTGGGACGGGTCAATGTGCTGCTGAACGGCATCTACGATATCCTGGCTTGCCGCACGCTTATCCGTATCCAGAAGATACAGCCCGACCGTACCAGGCCCTTTCCACAGCGGCGCCACTTCCACACCGCCAACACCGGCAATCTCATTGGCCCACAGCATATACTGCGCTTTGTTGCCGCTGGTCCCCTGACTGCGAACCTTGGCGTAAAAACGCTCCAGCAGCGACTGGTCGCTTTCGGTATCCGTCCCGCTCCGTGTGGGTTCCGGGTTGGTAACCGATGCTACGCCGCTGACCGACGTCATCATAAGCTGAATAACGCCTGCCGGAACATTCCCGCTGCTGCCCGGTGTAACGGCTCGAATTGCCGCCGTGCCGGTACCCAAGTCACCCAGCGTAACGCCGGATATCGTCATATATTCCACCGAGGACTCCCCGGAACCTTCATCGGCCGGTGTGGCTACATAAGTTCCGGCAGGCACTGTTGTCCCCGGTTTTCCCGTAAACACAGCACTACCAGACGAAGCGACCGCTTCTCGTCTCGTGATCCCATGTTCTGCTGTCCTCAGATCGAGTTCGGCTGACCTGATCTCCGGACGATCACTTGCCACGGTGCTTGCAAAGCCGCGCCGCAGCAGCTCCTGCGCCCACAAGGCCGCCTCGGACAGCATAAATGCCACCGGTGCCTGCGCATCCCAGATAAAAGAGCCCTCCGACTTGTCGATGTCCGAAGGCACTTGATTCAGCATGCGGTTCATAATATTTTCTTCCGTCTGATCCTGCAAATATAACGGCAAGTCTGCCATCAGATCACCACGCTTTCTATAATTTCCGTTTCATCCCGGACACTCGTAATACGGCAGCTGAAACGGCAAGCTTCTCCTTCCCAGGCAAAAAGAAACTGGTCCACGCTCTCCGTCCGCGCATCTGCCAGCAGCGTCTCAGTCACCATGCGCTGAATTTCACTTTCCAGCAAGGCACGGTCGTAGCCTTTGCCGACCAGCTCCTCCAGCTCGCTGCCGTAATCCCGCGTATAGATCAGATGACGGTAACGCGGCGTACGAATCGCTTTTTCACACCAGATGACCCAGGCTTCCTTCTCGTCCGCAACCGGAATCTTCCGGGTGGGTGTCATAATAAACTCGCCAGCTTCAAAATCATACCGCCAGCTCCGTCCAAAAACAGCCCCGTCTCCCTCCAGCACCTCCGGATCCGTGGCATCACTCCAGATCATGTCATCACTTTCCGGAAATAAATTAGCCACCGCTGCTCACCACCTTGCACACAACCACCACGTCATTGCCGCTGTTGACCCGAACGGCGAGCACACGATCCCCCGGCTTCAAGCCTTTTCCCAATTGAAAAAGGGTGTCTTCCATTTCATGCTCTTCCACATCGAACGTCATATCCTGCTGCTGGCCCCCCAGATTGGCGCTGCCAGCAGCCGTATAAGGGGGTAAGGACAACAACCCCGGCAGCTCCGCCACCATATAGTCCTGCAGCTCATGCTTAAAATCATCCAGCTTGAGTCCTGTCGAGGTTATCGTGCCAAGCACGGCCCCCACGCCGCCCACAGCTTGACGAGTTTGCTTGTTTAATGAGGCATACAGGGAGGACGCCAGTTGTCCATAGGGGTCTTTATTCAAGGTAAAACCTCCTTTTTACATCGTCGTAACTCCCCAGCTCCAACATCATGTTACCGGGGCTGCCCAGCTCTCGACTGACGGAAATGACGAGCAGCCTCATCGAACCGAGAATCACCGCATCACCGGCGCGAATCGTATTGATGTCGGGTGCATTGAGGGAAATGGTCTCCCGAATTCCTCTCAATTTATTTCGAGCCAGCTGGCGGGCAGCCGCAGGCGACTTCACTTCATCATCTTGAATAATGGCCTGGAGCTGGCCATATTTAGCGATATCTTTTTCCTC
Source organism: Paenibacillus sp. Cedars (assembly GCF_003184205.1). Classification (NCBI taxonomy): domain Bacteria; kingdom Bacillati; phylum Bacillota; class Bacilli; order Caryophanales; family Paenibacillaceae; genus Paenibacillus; species Paenibacillus sp. Cedars. The sequence goes on along the minus strand of NZ_CP020866.1, from coordinate 584,593 downwards.
AATCGCCATCACCTTGGACGGAACCTCTTGTCCCGTCTCACTTGCGGCCGTTGCCAGCACCTTGACCTTGGTCGCCGCACCCTCCAGCGTCCGCGATTGCGTGGTATCGGCTAAAGCCTCCAGGATATACACATCTCGATTCGTTCCAAGCTCATACAGCTCCAGCCCGGAAGAGATCATTCTCGGGTGGTACAGCTTGCCGCCGGCTTTGGCCGTTTCCCGCAGATCAGCGAACATACTTGCGTAGATCGACTGCGTGCGGTAAACGGAACGTCCCAGCTGCTTCTCGGTATCCGGCAAAACCGCAATTTTTAGGTTCCAGTCGGCTGCGTACTTTTTGAACCGCTGGGTGGCCGTCTGCTTCGCCGGGAACAGGTACTCATCCTCTGATTTGTCCAGATAGACCGTACGGTCGTACAGTGTGAGGGTCATTCGCTTCACCCCGTTATTCGAAGTTTCCACTTCCCACACGACAGCCGGGTGCAGCAGGGGGACATAATCCTTCTTGCCGTAAGGAATTCCGCTGATACGGATTGCCATTCCCGGCGAGATCGGCGGCATATCCGGCGTTACGACCAGATTGACGGTCCCCTGATAGGCAACTTGTTCAAGCGAATCCCGCAGATGGATAGCTTCTACTAAGGGAGATAAATCGTACTGATCCTGCAAAATCACCTTGTAACTCATGACAACACCAGCTTCTGTCCAGGCTTGATGGCGTTCGGATCTTTACCGATCATCTTCTGGTTCAGCTTGTAGATCTGGTTCCATTTTGAGCTGTCCCCGAGCTCCAGCTTGGCGATTTTGGAGAGTGAGTCCCCTGACTTCACAATGTAGGTTTTGTTCTTTTCCTTCATGTCTGCCCGAGGCTTTTTATTCGCTCCCGCTGCCCCGCTGCTGCCCGCTGTTTTGGCTACCTTCATATCGCTCCAGGTCCGAAGCGTGATATCAAAATACACATCCCCGACCTCGCCGCCACGGAACGTGGACTGATGGGAAGCAACATACACCGGCACATTCACCGCCGTCTCGGTAATGACGAACTGCAGCGGCGTTTTATACGCCAGAAACTCGTTAAGTTTATTCATCGCGGTTTGGGGTTTAATATGATCCTTCTTATCCCCCTTGCAGAATGCTGCATCATACTCTTGCGGGAAAAATGAAGAAAACGAAATCTCCTTGATCCGATTGCCCTGGGGAAAATCAAACTCTCCATAGTTAAGAATCGTGGCCGTTTCCAGGCCCTTTTGCCGTGAAATGGTCACCTCTTCGGGATTAACCGGGAATATGAACGTCATGCCCTTTCCATTCTTCAAAAGAAACTCCACCTTGGGCCCCCTCCTTTCTGTATGGATGCGTTCCGCCCCTTTCATGCCTGTCATTATCGATTATCCTCAATAGGCCATCGGGGTCGGCTTCCGGTTCTGCGCCGCCTTGCTGAATTCGGCTCTCAGCCTCTGCCCAATCAGAAGGATCAAGCCTTCGACATCGACAGGGTGTTCCTCATGAACCGTAACCTGCACCGCACCTGGAGGAAGATTGTAGTTGACGGTTGTCTCCGTTTTGAAGTCCATCAGCAAGCCGGATATGGTGCTCATCTGGTCCGGACTAATCTGAACGGACTGCGGGGACGTTGGCTTCCCGGCAAAAGCCTGGTTCTGGGCAGCACTTGCAGGCGGCCCAAAAGTACTCATGCTTGCAGCATGACTAGGCGGCACATAGGAACCATACATCGGATTCAGAGCTGGGTTCGGCAGCAGCGGCTTGTTGAAATCAGCCGGCGCTGGTTTCGGAATGATGGGAGCAGGAAGAGCAGCCACGTTGGAATTAGGAGGCGGCGACTTTGGAGCCTCCTTCGGCTTGACTGCTTCCTCGTCTTTTTTTCCAAAGGAAAACGTCTTGGAGAACCATGCCGATACCTTCTCCTTGCTCTCATTAAACTTTTCGCTGATGCCCGTTATGGCACCGCCTACCTTCTCGCCAACAAAACTTCCAACGGTGCCGCCGAGCGTCGATCCAATCAAGGTCCCTGCAACCGGGATCACGGAGCCGACAATTCCGCCAATTGTGCTTCCAATGCCGCCGCCAACGGCAGAGCCCATGGCTTGATTGCGCTCTTTCCCTGGTTTAGCGGTAGCGATTGCGGCCGCATCGGCTATATATCCTAACGGACCAAGGGCCCGTTTACCAAGACCCTTCATTAAACCGGAGCCTAGGCCGTTTTTGCCGGCATTTTTCACTGCGTTTGCTGTGCTGCCATCGGCCGCCTGTTTTACGGCGTCTGATCCTGCACCCGTCTTGCTAGCACCTGCCAAACCTCCGGAAACGATGCCGCTGGCACCACCGCCGCCGAACATATCCTTGGCAAAATCTGAGGCCTTCTTAAGTAATTCCACTGCCCCCTTTCCCGTTGATCCAACGTTTTCTATAAAGTCCCCTGTTTTTTCAGCTCTGTTAAAAGCCTTGCCCCACTTCGTTAAAGGTTTCTCCGCTTGTTCAGTTTTGGGAACAGCAGCCGTGTTTTGATTCGCCTGACGCCCCCTATTTCTGGAGCCTACCCTTCGTTCTTTGTTGACCTCAGCGGGCTTGTTATCAGCAGGTTTATCTTTACTCCAGGCCTCGCGCATCTTCTGGTGTTTATCTTTCATTTGGCCCGTGCCACGCATAGTGGAACCAACCAACGCTACGTTCCCCAATATACCTATCGCCGTATCCCAACCAGATTTTTTCCCGCTCCCGCCTGCAGGCTTTATCGCCCCAAGCGAACTCGTAAGCTGAATCACAGCCTCCGTATTCGCCTTCAAGGCATCGATCATGGGAGTAAAATCAAGCCCCGATGCCCGCAAATCCACCATAACACTCGCCTGGATTTGCTTCTGCACACTTAAGTTCAGATTGGTATCGATCTGCTTCTGCACGTTCAGCTTCACATTGGCCGAGGCCTGGATCACCTGCGACTTCACCCGCTGCATCTTGGCAAGCAGGTTGTCCAGCCCTTTCGAGGCGCTGTCCTTCAGCACGATTTCAGGCGCCATGCGGGTGCGCCCGATACGCATGACGCGTCCCTGGATCCGCTCAAAATAACGCTCCATCGCCCGCAACTCACGGTTGGCCTTGATCACGTTTTTCGGATCGATGACCAGATTCATGCGGTAGTTCATGGCTTCAGCCATTTCATTTCACCTCCTGTTCACTTCAAGCTCTGACCGGCCATGCCCTCCATCTCCTCCTGGGAGAAGGCAAGCAGCAGCAGCCGCTCGCCTCGCGGCAGCAGCCAAAAATCTCCGGGACGAAGGTGATGCCGGACCCACAGATGGTACAGCATCGTTGTCATTCCCCCGGAGCCGATCAGTTTTTTAGGTCAGCAATCTCGACCCCGAAGCCGGAAAGCTCCAGCACCTTATCGCCTACGGCATCCAGTTCACCCGCCAGCAGCATGCGGCGGACCGCCTGCTCTCCGCCCGACAGCTTCAAGCGGCTGGTAATCCGGGAATCACCCCAGCCGCTAAGCGTCAGACCCTTTACGGACAAGCTGCTGGTGGCCTCGGAGATCAGCAATGCATTAAAAGTCTCCGTATCCACCTTCTCGTCCACCGCGCCTTTGATCGTCCGGCGGACTGTGCAGCGCTCGCGGATGCTGTCCACTTTACTAGAGGTCAAGCCTTGCAGTACCATCTGCATATCCAGCCGCTTAATGCGTACGGTTTCCTCCGGCAGCTTCTCCGCCGCCTCAAACAGACCATCCAAAATTTGCTCTTCGCTCATGTTCTCGTTTAAACTCATGCGTCTATCTCCTTTATGAATCAAGTAATCAAATCAAATCGGTGCCCTCAATGGGGCTGCTGCGCGAGCCAATGTCTGTTCCGATGAAGGATTGAAGGGTACAGTAGTGTACAACTGCTAATAATCCCCTACCTTCAAACGCATGAGGAAATGGGCAGAACGAATCCGTACATGCACCCACTCCCTCTATGCTTAACTTCAGTTGTCATAACCAACATAGCATTCATCAAAATCATCCAGCGGCTAGCCACCGGCTCCCATCGTTTGGACCCTACTCTTAAAGCGGACCCAGCAGACGCTATTTCGAATAAATGGGTTGTTTTTAGGAACTGAACGGACCCACGATCCGCTATTTCCGCGAAAACACAATAAAAGTGCCAATAATAGACCCAATAGCGCATCTCATGTCCGCTAAATCTAAAATTATGGCAATATCCCAAGACATAACGGAACCAGAGTCCGCTACTCAAAAGACACAAATAGAAGTACACCCGTAAAGGGGACACGCTGCACTCTGAGGAGCCATTGGCGTCCTAAAACGAACAGACCCCGACTCTACAACTTGCACACATTTAGTCTATCCCTCTTAATCCCCCTGAATCGGATCCAGCAGCTCATACCCCTCGAAGGTGAAGGAAGTTTCTTCCTGCACTTCCTCACCCGCTGTCCAGTTGGCCAGCTGGATTTTGTCCGGCATGCAGCGGATCAGGCGAACGCGCTCATGACCGTAGGATTCGGGATCATCCAGCTTGGAGATGATATCGAATTTGGTGAAGCCGCGGGAGATCATATCGGAGGTGACCTTGTAGCCGGTCATCGTGCCCGTTCCTTTTTTGCTGCCGTTCTTGTGCACCGTCCAGTCGTTCCCGACCAGCTTCAGCTCGCGCTTCTCCAATTCCACGCTGGCTTCCAGCTTGTTAATATGCGTCTGCCATACCCCGTCAATATACGCCTGGCCATATGTCCCCATAATGACTCTTGAAGCATCCAACATGTTAAGTTCCTCCTCGAATGGTTAGGTTTTAATGGATAGATGACGACCCTGTGGTCGTTCATACCCTCTTGAAAAACAAGTTCAATAACGTCCCATTTACTGCACGTAGAATGTTCCAAACAGCTGCTCCATCACGTCGGTCAGCTTCACGTTCCACTGCAGGAAGACCTGATCGGGTTCCGGCGTGTTCACGGCGGAATCGCCATAATAGGACGGATCGAGAATGACGTCATAGCCATCAGGCTCAATGACATTGCTGAGCGACAACGAAGCGAGATATTCCTTCACGGCGCCAATCAATGCGAGTCGGCCTTCCTCCGTGTTGTTTACCTTGCCGATGTAGGTTTGTTCGGCAGCCAGCTGCAAATCCGCATGGATCGCATCCATGACGCGGATCGAACGGATTTTTTTCCAGGCATTGTTTTGACCTTCTGCCGGACTCACCAGTGTGTTGATTCCGCGCAGCGCTTTTACCTGGCGTCCGTCATAGAAGAGCACGAACACACCGCTGCGTACGGCCAGCTCCTGCTCGGAGCGTGTCCAGCGCCGGGTCACATCCTCAAAAGGCGTTACCGCGTATGTAGCAGATTGATTCAAGCGTTGGCCGGCAATGAGCCCGGCAACATAAGCAGCGGTTTGGGCGGAACTGTAGTTCACGCCGGACAGCCGCACGCCCGTACCGACATTGATAATCCCTTCGTGGTTCAATGCAAGCGAACGATCTGCCGCCAGTTTTGCTGCATCCTTGGAGGTATCGTCCGCAGCGCTCCCTCCGAACACCGCCAGCACGCCGCGTCCCTCTTGGCGGAGGCGCTTCACCCAAGCGGCAAAGCTTTGCAGCAGAGCCATATCGGCCGCATAATCCAGTGCCAGCACGTTGAACTCCTGACCTTCGACCGCATCCTGCATCTCGATGTAATCCGCGTTGGTCAGGCTGCCGTTGCCGCTCTTGCCTCCGGACAGCATGGCACCGCTCACATCGGCGGGAATACCGGCAGCATCCAGCGCTGCAGCCGTTACCCAGAGATTCGCGTCATCCGCATTGATCTGAGCCGCAATCGAAGCGGCTGAACCGTCTTCACTTGTGTAAGAACCCAGCAGCTTGGCGCCTTCATAGATGCGAAGCTCCCGGGCTGCCGGATCAATCAGCGACGGCTGAACGCTGACCGAGAAGCCGTTGCCCCGGCTGCCCGGGTATTTAGCCGTGAGCTTCAGCACATCGGATGGCGTGGCCTCCGCATTTTGAAGCGTAACAGTTGCCGCGGCTGCTGTGTTATCTGCCAGGCGATAAGCCAGCAGCTTCTTCGGACCGCCGAGCAAGGCCAGGTAAAGCGTCTCGTAGGCCGTTGCCCCGTCCTGGTTATCCACAGAATACAGGTCGGCAATCGCAGACTCGCTTCCGATTTCTACGAATTCGCGCACCGGTCCCCAATTGGCCTTGACCGGCACAACGACCGTACCTCGGGCTCCGCCCAAGATCGCCGAAGCGGCCGCCGCCTTGAAATTCATATACAACCCCGGCAATACCGGTTTATTTGTACTTTCCCATGTTCCACCCGCCATGATTAGACCACCTTCGCTTTCATAAATTGTTGGATTTTTTCTTTGACCTCGGCTACCGTGAACAACGCTCCGTCAATTCCATACATGGCGCCTGCGAGCACTTCCGTCCGAACCTCGAACAATTCCTTGGCGTGTGCTTTAAGCTCTGCAAGTGCATATCGCGGAGCGCTGCTGCTCTGGGCTTCCGCCTTGTTTGTTTTTTTCACAGCCATTGTGGCCACCTCACTTTAAAATAGGTTGAATGTTAACGCGCCTGATCAAGGCTGCTTCTTCCGGTGAACGCAGCTTCCGCTGCGCCAGGGTCAGCTTCAGCTGTCCGTCGAGAATGGGATCGGCTTGCATATCGCTCGCAATCTCAACCACCGATGCATAGCGGCGATTCTGTGAATCCAGCAGCAGCTGAACCTGGGTGCCCAGCTCCTCCACAAGCCTTACAGCGGTGAGCTGCTCGCTTCCGGAATCCAGAGCGGCGATGTGCCCGGTGAAGGTTTTGCGGACCTCAACCATCGAAGCACCCGCCATTCGGGTCTCACAACCCGTCATCCGCCATAACATGGCGCAATCGTCCCGCCCTGCCGGCCATGCCGTGTGGTAGATGCTCCAGGAATTGCCCAGCACATCTCCCGTCCAGGCTGCCAGCGCACTCAGCCATTCGTCAGGCTGTCCGGTGAAACCAGCTCCTGAAAGCTCCGGCACATAGACACCGAATCGCATGATTCGGATCATTTTGCCTGTGGATGGATCGAACTTGTCGGCTTCCGGCACACCCAAATAATGCAGCTTGAAGCTGTTCCCGTCTGCTCCGGTAACCCGCTTGCGGTGAAGTCCCGGAATTAATTGATTCGCCCAGCGATCCAGCTGCAGCAATTCGGAAGGATTCGCATACAGCTTCAAGCGAACCACCTGCCGGTACCCCGCCCATGAGGATTTCCATACGTCCTCACCGAGCGTGATGGCCGCAAAAAGAGGCTCAACGGCCCCATCCGGCGGGTATACATCATACACGCGGCCTTCAAGCTCCGGAATGATGCCTACAACGGCCTGCCTGACCGCCCCTCTCATTCCGCAGATTGCCGGACGGCTTCCGCTCGTTCATCGGACAGGCAGCTTGTCACTACGATCACATTGTGCAACACGGCCCCTCCTTTCTGTTCATATAGGGATCGAAAATGAAGCAATCGAAACTCATCCGAAAGCAAAAAACCGGTCCTCTACAAGGCCGGCCTACATCTACACGATGCGTGTTCGGTATGCTCTTTTGCTTCATTCCCGATAATACAATCTTACACCCCTAAATCGGATACGCTGACGTATCGTTGGACGGTTAAAGCGGAACTTAAAGTGGATTGTCGGCGGAAAAAAGTAAGAACACTTGTTCTTATTTATTGTATAATCCACAACCTCCTTTGAGTTCTAACATCATGGTAAACTGCACACATCTTGAAACAAAAAAACCGAAGCGCCTCTTAGAGGTGCTCCGGTTATCGTTTGCCTGGATCCATTAGCTGAGCGTGTATCAGCTCAAACTTCCATATGCTGTTCTAGCTGGACATGTATCAGCTCAGCTCCGTGTGCTTTTCATGGCTTTTTCCAACTCGTTCAGTTTCAGCAATCCCCTGTCCGCCAAGGCCAAGGCCAGTTTATAGAATGCCCGGGTGCGGATCTTCGTATACGTATCCTTGCTGACCGGCGGTTCGAGGATATGGTTGTACACCTTGTAATCAAATACGTCGTCATGCTTCATATACCGTTCCCGGATCAGGAGCTGTTCCCGCTCGCCAAGCCGTTCCACAATCGATTCGATGGTCTCGCAATACTGCTTCCTCGCCGCTGGAACATCTACATTATATATAGCGACCTTCGCCGTTTGATCCGAGGTTACGTTGGTTGGCCCATGGAACCGTTCCATGTAGGAAGCGGTGACGCTTACCTCTCTTACTTCGAATGTAATGGTTTTATAGATACGATATTTCTCGAATATCGCCTCAACGGCATGCTGGGTTTTTCTGCGATCTAATTCCGGTAAAAATGGATTCATTTTAAAACACTCCCTTTTGAATGTCATTTTCAAAGTTTAATTTGCCATTTGGCAGAAGGTGGTCTCATTCTTACGTTCGTATATTGTTCGTATTTTTTCATTAATATACCACTATTTGGAGAGAGACGTAAACCATCAAAAGGGTGAACTTTTCACGAAAATAGGGATCATAACTCTCGTTTTCTTGCCTTTTGGCAATAATCCTCTCTTTTATTTTACCTGTTGGCAAAGATTGTGAATGTGTTTATACTAGGGGTAGATGTCTCAGATGGACTATGGTGAGGAGTGGCCGGAACGTGGATCACATATTTGGAACATACTTGAAAGAGATCAGGGAGGACAAAGGCTGGAGCATCAATCAGCTGGCACACGCCGCTGACATCAGCGGATCACAGATCTCCCGTATCGAGAACGGGCTGCGGGGCATACCCAAGCCGCAAACCTTGCGCAAGATTGCCGATGCGCTTGAAATCCCCTACGAAGAGCTAATGAATAAAGCAGGCTATCTGCCGACGGATGCCGCACATCAAGATGAAATATCGGCTCCCGCTTGGGCAACCTCCAGGGACAAACGGGATTTTAAGAAAATGCTTGAGGATGACGGTGAGCTGATGTTTGATGGCGTCCCTCTGAATGAAGAGGACAAGCAGCGCATCAAGGACGTGCTGACCGGACTGTTCTGGGAAGCCAAACAGATGAACAAACGCAAGAAATAATCTACTAAATCTACATAATAAGGAGCTATATACCGATTACTACGATTCAACCAATACCAATATTGCAGGTGAACCGGCATGGATGATCAATTACAACCCGTAATCCGCCAGCTGATCAAAAAACATCATACCAACTGCCCTTTTGAAATTGCGGCTTCGCTGGGCATACATATTCGATTTGCAGATTTAGGCCAGACGACCAAAGGGCTGTATTTCCGTAAATTAAGACGGAGATTCATCGTCATTCATAATCAGCTGCCACCACCTTGGCAGCGCTTTGTGTGCGCCCATGAGCTGGGACATGATCGTCTCCATAAGGGAATCAGCCGTTTTTTTCTGGAGGAGCATTCCTATTTCAGCCCCGGCAAACTGGAGCGGCAGGCCAACCGTTTTGCCATCGCCCTGTTGACGGCCAATCTGGCCCCGGGACCGGGAGAATCCTTGCACGAATTCTATCTACGGGCTGGCATCCCACAGGAAATGCTATATTTTTTTAGACTTTAATCGAACATACGTTCTGAATATGTATATCCATATGCCAAAGCTCTAAACAAACTTGAAATCAGACCTAAAAAGTGACGCGAATGATTTCATTTGCACCGCTGGTTGTGTTCATACTTTCCTTACATAAAAAGAAATAGACCGTCCTTTGGTCAGGATAGCGGTCTATTTCTGATCGGATTTCCCATAGCAAGGCCGCCCTTATAGCGGTACCTTGTATCCCGGGATCGTGTTAGCGCACGGTCCCTCTTACATTCTATACACATTAGAACGGAGATGATGCACGAATGCCACGCATCGCCTGAAATACGCGGCTGTCCCTTACTTATCCAGGTGGGACATGTAGTCAAACGCCGTTGTGCCGTACACATTCTTGAAATGTCGGTTCAGATGGGCAAGGTCTGTGAAGCCACACTGGGTAACAGCCTGATAGACATCCCTGCTGTCCTCAATCAGATGTTTGGCGCGCTCCACTTTGCAGTTCAGATAGTACTGATAAGGCGAGAGCCCCGTATTCGCTTTAAAGGAACGGATGAACTGATACTTCGACATCCCGAACTCCCCGCTTAATTCGTCCAGCCTTAGAACATGGTCCAGGTGACCCTGCATCAATTCTTTTGCCTTCCGGGTAAAGATGGTGTCCCTCCTGCCGTCCGGGTTCAGAATATGCTCGTTAAAATGTCCCGCCAAACCCAGCAGCAGCTCGCTGCTCATTGCCTCCGGTCGACCGGTGAAAATCGACTTTGTCACGTCCAGGATGCTTTGCCGAAGTCCGGCATGATACACAACCGGGGACTGAAAACGGACAATATCCTTCTTCTCGATCAATTCCAGGAACAGCTCAGGATGAATGTAGATCATGACATAGTCGATACCCGTCCGTTCCTGCGACCAGCCATCATGATTCTGCTCTGGATGGAACAGCATCACCCCGCTTTGGTAGGAAGCCTGCTGACTGCCATCCAGCGAGTATTTCTGAATGCCGCGCAGGGTTACGCCAAGGGCATACTCCTCGTGGTAATGTTTTTTGTATTTAAAATCAGTCAGGCTCGCGGACAGCGCCGTAATGCCTACCGCTTTTTTATAGATAAACTGCTCCATCTTTCCATCACCCCTTTATGAGCTCAGGTATGCCAGATACGACGATTGCCGAATACAGCAGAAACAAAGCCAGAATCGTGTTGGTCGTTCTCCGATATTTTTGCATAATTCCTTGAAAAAGGCTACCGCACACCGCCCAGGTCATGTACGCAGACAGCCCGATTAGTGATACCGCAACAACAAACGCAGAGATGACAGGGCCTGCCGTATAATATGGCATGACATAACTCGGAATAACCGTGAGGGTGAACAGCACCACCTTCGGATTGAGAAACTGCATAAGAAAACCGGATGTGAAGGATGTCGTTTGGTTACCGGACGACTTGGATACATCCATGGTATACACTTGATATGCAAGATACAGCATAAACAGGCAGCCCGCAATTCGCAGCACCGGCAGAATGAAAGGCATGCTGGACGTCAGCAATTGACCTAATACAACCGAAGCGACAATTAATAGGAAAAAGGCAATCGATGCTCCGGCAATGTAGCGCAGCGTCTTTTTCATGCCAGAATTTTGAACAGAGGCCAATATGACGATATTCGCTGGCCCCGGCGAGAACGCCACAATGACACAGTAAATAAAAAACGACGAAAGGTTCATGATGATAGCTCCTTACAAAGGAATTTCCTTTGCCATTATAGAGCCGGTTGCGCTGCGGGGCATAGTACATTATTGCAGCAGAACAAGAGCCGCACCAAGCACTTGGCACAGCTCTTCTCTAAGAATCCTATATGGTTGACGCACTTAGTTGCCGGACTGATGAATCCTTGGCTGTTCCTGCGCATGCGCGCTGCCTGACAAATTCAGCAGCACTACACCCGCAATTATAAGCAGGATGGAGAAGACCTTCAATCCATTGATCTGCTCCGCAAAAAACATATATCCGATAAGCGTAATAATAAGAATGCCAAGACCTGACCAAATCGCATATGCCACCGAGATTTCAATCTGCTTCAGACTCAGCGTCAGAAAGCTCAGGCTGCAGATGTAGAATACAACCAGCAGCACGCTGGGCAGCGGTTTGCTGAACCCTTCCGACAGTTTCATATTCAGGGTACCCGCCACCTCAAACACAATCGCCAAACCTAAATACAACCAATGCATAATCTTACGACCCCTCCCGTTTATCCGCGGCGATGCCAAACAGTAATATATCCATGATGGACTCCAGCAGTTCTCCCAGCGGCAATTGATGCTTAACCGTCGCTCTCGAGTCATAAATCTGATGAAGCGACCCGAGGTACAGATCAATGAACACCGGCAGATGGATTCTCTTTAGACTTCCTTCCGCCATCCCCTGCTCCATCAGCTCGCTGACAATACCCCATTCTTCTCTGAAAAAGGTGTCCAGCTTCTCCCATTGCGGATAATGCGACCGTTTCAAATCCGGCAGCATCCCCAAATCCATCTTCTCCATCTCCTGAGGCAGACAGATCAGAATTTGGCGAAGCTTCTCCGGAATGGTAAGCTCCTCATCCGCTGCAATGTCACGTTCCTGTTCCTGGATATGCCGGATCATTCCATCAATGATATGTTCAACAATCTCTTCCTTGGAAGAGAAATGCTCATAAATCGTCCGTTTGCTGATGGCAAGTTCTCGGGCCAGGTCACTAACGGTGAAGGTGAAGCCCTGCCGCTGAATCAATCGCATCGTTTCATTCAATATTCGCTCACGCAAGTGAATACTCCCCCGCTTCTGGTACTATAAATACTATATCAGTACCAATAGTATTATAACGCCAAACTCGGCATTAAATCCAGACATCCTTACAAAAATATGAAGAATGGCCTGTTCCACACTCAGGTATAGCCTTGAAATCCCACCAAAAAAAGATATCCCAAAAGGTCCATAAAGACCCTTCAGGATATCCCCGGCTTAGTTGCTGCAAAATGAATTCTTCTTAATCAAAGCGCACATCGCCAATCTCGAACCACGGAAAATACCCGGCTGCCACATAAGCGCAGCAGGCTGCGGCCGCCAGCAAGCCGATCACCAGCAGATCATACCGCGAATAACGTGACGGATAATAATACGTCCGGGCCTTCACCTGGTCCCCGTTAAACTGCTTCGCCTCCATTGCCGCAGCCACCCGGTGTGCCCGGCGGATGCTCTGCGCCAGCAGCGGCACCACGTACATCCCCGCACGGTTGACCATGTCACGCACGCCCCGAATCGGGCGAACTCCCCTTACTTTCAAGGCTTGACGGCGAATCACAAACTCCTCCCACACCATGGGCAGAAGCCGTATCGAAGCCATGAAGCTGTACGCATACTTGGGCGCAAGCCGCAGCCTCTGCATCAGGCTGTAGAATAAATCCACGGAGGACGTTGTCGTTACAAGGAGCAGTCCCTCCGAGGCAAAAGCAATCCCCTTAAACCCCAGATGCAGTCCCCGGTAGAAGCTTTCTTCCGATACCCGGAACAACCCCCACTCCCACCAGAGAGTCTCCCCTTTGCCGAACAGCATCATGGAAGAGGACGAAGATATAAAGGCAAGCAGAAACGGAATGAAGAAGAGCAGCATCTTCCACGGTTTAACCCCACTCAGCACCACCAGACAGACCATAAATACCAGTGCCTGATACATCATGAAATCAAGATCATGGGTCAGCACCGTCATGAAAAAGAGGGCAAAAATAAGGCCGAGCTTCACCACCGGATTGGCCCGGTGCAGCCAAGTGATCCGTACAGGGTTCCATATATTCATGAATTCACCCCCGTGAGGTGAGCTGCGCTTGCGGAGGAGGGATCGTAGGATTCTCCGGCCCGGTTCAATCCATCATCCTCCTGCCGGGATTCCGCACCGGTACACAATCGGGGTGAAGCCATGCTCGAGGTCAGCTGACCTTCCCGAATTTCCCATATATGCGTGGCGACCCGCTGCGCAATCTCCATCTCATGGGTCACCATGAGAATGGCGGTTCCCGTGCGGCGCAGCCGCTCGCACATCTCCAGAATCGCAAACGTATTCCGCGCGTCCTGACCGAAGGTCGGCTCATCCAGGAGCAGAACTTCCGGCTGTCTGGCCATCGCAGTGGCAACGCTTAAGCGCCGCTTCTGACCGGTTGACAGCTGATAGGGATGCCTGTTCTCCATTCCGCTTAGTCCGAAGCGTTCGAGACAGCGATCGGCTTGGGCCTTCGCTTCCTCCGCAGGCATGTTATCCACCAGTAAGGAGTAAACAACCTCGTCGCCAATACGCTCCGTCAGAAACTGAAGCTCCGGATTCTGAAACACGAATCCGATTTGACGGAGCTGCTGTTCTCTCTTCTTCCGCACCTTTCTCGCCTTGCCTTGCACAACCTCTTCCCCGCAGAGCACGTAGGTCCCTTGCGCGCGCAGCAGTCCCATCAGACTGAGAAGAAACGAGCTTTTCCCCGCTCCGTTCGGCCCTACCACCGCAATAAATTCTGCCCGATAAACTTCTGCCGAAGGGAGAGAAATCACAGGTTTATCCCATCTCAGTCCCTTGAAATCCTCTAAACGGATCACAGGCTCTCCATCTAAAGGGTAAGGCAGGGCAGCCTCGTGCAGGAGATTCCCCAGATCTTCGCCATAGGCATCAACCGGAGCAAACAATTCCCGGCCGGCCCGGGTCTGAGCATAATCTTCCCACACGCCGGGATACCAGATTCCATAGGATTTAAGCTCGCACTCATACTTAGCAAATACTGCCGCCGGCGGTCCATCGCCCAGAATAACGCCATCCGGACTGAACAGAACGACACGATCCACGTATTTCGCCATCTCTTCGATCCGGTGCTCGACGATGATCAGTGTACGTCCTTCCGATACGGATTTCACCGCATCCCAGATCTGCTCCCGTCCTTCCGGGTCAAGCAGTGCGGACGGCTCGTCAAGGAACAGCACCTCCGGCTCCAGCAGCAGGGCGGAAGCCAGCGCCAGCCTCTGCTTCATCCCTTGCGACAGATGGCCGATCGGCAGATGAAGCTCCTCCAAATTCAGCCCTACCTCATGCAGCGCCGCTTGCATCCGTTCCTTCATCTCGTCTCGGGGAATACTCAGATTCTCCAGTACAAAGGCCAGCTCCTCATCCACATACGGCATACAAAACTGCGTATCCGGGTCTTGAAATACGTATCCCCAGGAGCGCGGGACAATCTGTGCCTCACACTTCATCGGCACTTCCGTAGCGCGGGGAATCATTCCGCTAAGCACCTGGAGCAGCGTGGATTTGCCGCATCCGCTCGGACCAAGCAGCAGCACCTTTTCCCCGCGGGCTGCCGAGAACGAGAGATCTTTGAACATCAGCCTCTCTTCCCCGGGATACTTCAAGCGCAGTCCCTCCACCTGCACAGCCTGCTCCTGTTGAACCTCAGCGGACTGAGCCGGAAATAGGCTTACCGTGGCATTAGACATGGCGCGCATCATCCAGCGCTTCGTAATCCTTCTTCGACGCGGGACGCAGCAGAGACGTTACGCCTGTGCGATCCAGCGCCTTGGCCAAGAGCAGCATTAACAGACCTGCAATAACTGCACCGCTGATTACCCGCATACCGTATTTGGCCAGGAACATCCATGTCTGCAGATCATCCGTATAGCTGTAATAAAAGTCCATCATCATCGAACCGATGGCCGCTCCGGCCCCGGCAATCACCAAGGTCCACGCTGAGGTACTCCGATAGCGGAACGCCGCGAATACCAACTCTGCCCCCAGTCCTTGAATCAAGCCATATAACAATAGAGTCAATCCCCAGCCGCTGCCAAACAGCACCTCCACGTGGGCCGCAGCCACTTCCGCGATGATGGCCACGCCCGGCTTGCGAATTAACAAATAAGCCAGCGTAGCTGCCGCAAACCACATGCCGTAGAGCAGCTCATCCGCTTCAAAAAACAACGGTTTAAAAAGATTATAGACCGACCCCCAGAAGTGATAAATCACGCCAAACACAAGCGATACCAGCACCGTCACCAAAATATCGCTTAACCGCAGCCCTCTTCTGGGCTGAACCCCCAACTTCTCTTGCATTGATGTTCCCATAACAACCTGTACCCCTCTCCACCGCTATTTTTGTGTAAACACAACAAAAAACCGTCTGGAAAAACGCGCAGACGGAAAAATAGGCCCTATGTAGGCAGGGTCGGATATTCTCTACGCTGGCATTACCCAGTTCAGATTAACGGTCAACAGCGGATAATAGCTGCAATCTCAGCCTGATTCACTCAAGCCCCCGTATTCCCTATTCGGTTTTATGTTAATTTTAAAATACAGGTCCGCTCCAGAATTTGCAAGAACCTTTTTTCAAATATGGCTATTTATTGATTTCCATCTCATTCTATGTCAATATCAGAGTGATTGGCTTTTCCACCATCGTTATATTGCTTACACCTATGCACAAAGGAGAATGACATGGCTAAACAATTGCTGCGTCTGATGACTGAGCTCTCCTCCCGAAAATGGTTGTCCCGAATGATGGGGCATTGTTCCCACAGCCGGCTGAGCCGTCATCTAATACCTGCATTTATACGAATCTATCAAATTCCGGCTCATGAAGCGGAGAAAGAGATCCACGAATACCGCTCATTGAACGAGTTCTTTTCCCGCCGGTTAAAAATAGGCCTGCGTGCCATCGATGACACCGTCGATGCCATGGTAAGCCCTGTCGATGCCACTATTTCAGCAATGTGCGCCATTCATGCCGGCACCATTCTGAGTGTCAAGGGACAGGATTACACCCTGAGCGAGCTGCTCGCGAAATCCCCGAGAATGGAAAACTATATAAACGGTTATGCATTCGTATTGTATTTAAGCCCAACAGATTATCACCGCATCCATTCACCCGTAACCGGTGTTCAGGCGGAAAGCGAGCATCTGAAGGGGAAGGTTTACCCCGTGAATGACTTTGCGATGACCCATATCCGAACTGTGCTGAGCCGCAATGAGCGTCTCATTACCTACATTGCCCATGAATTCGGAGAAGTTGCCGTCGTGAAGGTGGGCGCAATGAACGTGAGCAGCATCCGTTACGCCGATGAGAGCGTTAAGAAATGGCAGATCGGCGATGAACTCGCGTATTTTGAATTCGGCTCTACCGTTGTGCTTTTGACGGAGAACGGCACGTTTAGCCCTCGTGGCGACCTGGAGCCCGGCTCCAAAGTAAAAATGGGAGAATTACTCGGTTTGCTGCACCCCTCCACGGCCAAAAAAGGGTAATTCCTGCCGCCCCAGCGCACATGACAAGTTAAGGCCATCAATCATTAGCAGCATGAATGATTAACGTCTGCCCAGCATCCGATAAATCATCTGCTGAAACCACCGGTCCGGCAGCAATCCCTTAATCCATGCGGTTATACGCGTGCCTTGGGGCAGCTTATATCGGAATCTCGGTTTGGACATGGAGGCAATCCTTGCCACGAGCTTCGCCACCTCCAGCGGATTTCCGCTTCCCCTGGCTGTCCGCTCGGAATAGTCCAGTACACCCTTCAGCATGTCGCTGTAGGGTGACCCTTCCTTCACCTCTAACTCACCAAAGCTCTTATTCCAGATCGGTGTGCCATAAGCACCTGGCTGAACCAGCACAACGTGCATGCCGAAGGGCATAAGCTCCAGCGACAGGCTCTCCCCGAATCCTTCAATCGCAAATTTGGAGGAAGCATAAGGTCCATAACCCGGGAAGCCGACCACGCCGCTGATGCTGCTCATGAGAATAATCTTGGAATTCTCGGTCCGGCGCATCAGCGGCAGCATGTGCTGTGTCACAGATACCGTTCCGAAGAAATTCGTCTCCATCTGTCTTCTCCACCCACTCAGCGGCACTTCCTCCACCATTCCGCCTACCGCTTCACCGGCATTGTTCACCAGCACATCCAATCGACCAAACCGCTGCTCCAAATGCAGGGCAACCGCCCGTATCTGCTCTTCATCGCATATATCCAATCGAACCCGATGAATTCGCTCTGCAACACCCGCCTGTTCCGCGCGGGTCATCAGCTCTTGAGCCGCCTCCGGTCTGCGATGCCCTGCAGCCACATCATATCCCGCTTGCGCCAGCTCCAGGCTGATAAGCAGCCCAAAGCCGCTGGAGGCCCCCGTCACCAATGCCACTTTTCCTGTCCCTGCAATCACCAACGGTTCACCACATATTCCGTACTTGCCACCAACAACGTCACTCCCATCACCTTTCTATTCCTTCAGAGTACCTTACCAACAAACTGACTCCCTTTGGCCTCAGCCGAACAAACTTTATGTATATGCTTAATATACCAAATTTCCGTTGTATGAATAGGTCTGGCACCCGAAGGTACACATAAGAAAAAAATACCTATCGCGTACTCTAAATATACGAGAAAAAGGGAGCCGGTTAGCTCCCTTTGCGGTTCATCCTGAGAAAAGCATATATGAAATCGGGATTCAACATCACCCGTATGAAGGCCAAGGCTCATTAAAACCACACATCCTGATGATCCTGATTCGTTGTCTTCATGCGGCGCAAGCGATTTCTGAATATACCGCAGCCACCGCGGCTGAAGAAACGACCGCGCACCCGTCTTCTTGGGCTCATTCCCCTCTCCCCCCTTCATAAAATTAAACTGTACGTCACATTTACCCTAAAGCGCTTACTATGAAACCCATAAGCCCCTTCCATCAAGCAGGTAAGTTATGGAAGGGTGGGGGAATCACCGAATTTCGGATGGGCTCTTGCCCGTATACTGTTTAAATTGACGGCTGAAGAAGAAAATGTCCCGATAGCCCAGCGCGTCGGCTACTTCCGTGACATTCATCCCTTGATGCAGCAGCAGATGCTGTGCCCGCTCGATCCGCATCTGAATGATGTAGGATTGCACCGGCGTACCGATCAGTTCCTTGAACTTGATCGAGAAGTAGCGGGGGGACAAACCCGCTCTCGCCGCCAAATCCTCTACCCGATGGGGAACCCCCGGATGCTGACGGACGTAATTCGCGATTTCATGGATCGCCTCTGACAGCTGATTGCTCGCTTTTTTGACAACGGGCTCATCCAGGTCCACACGCAGTAGATGAATCATCAGCTGCTTGAGAATCAGCTGACCCTCCTCCAATGCCCCGTAAGGCTTGTCCAGATACAATCGCACGTATCGTGCCAGCAAGTATTCAAAATCCATCGTTTCCGTCAGCTGGCGATACGGCGCAGGGATGTCTTGGACCGGATCGGTCACGTCAAAATGGATATATGTCAATACGAGCGGCTTCTGCGGATTATGCGTTGCACTCGTATGATCTCCAGGTCGGAACAGGAAGCAGCTTCCTTTTCCCACGGTAAAAGGCTCGTCATTCACCTCGACTGTGCCTTCCCCGCTCCATACATAGAACAAATCATAGTTCTGCATGGGTCTTTCGCGTTTCTGCCATTTCCAGCCCGGCTCACAGACGATTTTGGCAAGCGCAGGCATGATTATAAAAGAAGACGGCGATGCATTCAGCATCACGTCATTACCCCCTCATCTCATTTCTTGAAAATTATCTCTTTTCCATCATACCCGGTTTTTAAGTTTTTTGCATGTCCAGCCATGCCAAGGCTATTCGTCTAACCCCTTCCTCAATCATAGAAGCATCTAAATGCGAGAAGCCAAAGCAGGCGGCAGGCGGTCCAGGCGTGAGGTGATAGACCGCAGCATCCCGAAACATAACCCCTCGATTACGGGCTGCATTCCGCAGCGCCGCATACTCTTCCGCCGATCGCAGCCAGTTCGCGTACACGTGCAGACCTGCATCACCGGAGTGCAGGCAGAACAGATCAGAGGCATAAGCATCCATCGCTTGGTGAAGCGCCTCGTACCGCGCACCGTACAGCCTCGTCATCCTTCTTAGATGCCGTCCATAGCCACCTCTTACAATAAAACGCGCAAGCGCACGCTGCTCCAGTACGGCAGGCGAGATCGGCTCGTACAGAGCCTTGGCCTGCACGACCGCCTCTACCAGGCTTGGGGGCAGTACAGCATAACCGATGCGAAGCCCGGTAAACATCGTTTTGGAGAAGGAACCGACAAAGATGACACGCCCCTCGTGATCCAGCATTTTCAAGGGCTCGATTGGCTTGCCGCCCCAGCGGAATTCACTGTCATAATCATCCTCAATGATAAAGGCTTGACGGCTTCTCGCCCAATTGAGCAAAGCCCTTCTCCGCTCCAGCGGCAGCACAGCACCTGTCGGGTACTGACGACTGGGGCTTACGACCAGCAGCCCGGCATCCCAATCACACGGAATCAGTCCGGCCTCGTCAACCGGGGAGGGCAGCGGGATTCCGCCGCTAAGGCTTACACCCCGGTGGATTCCCTGATATCCCGGATCTTCCATGACCACATGATCACCAGGATCCACAAGCAGTTGAAATAACAGAACAAGCCCCTGCATCGATCCGCTGAAGATGACAATATGCTCGGGATCGACCTGGATCCCTCTTGTAAAGCGCAAGTGCCCGGCAATCGCCTGACGCAATTCCGTATCTCCCTCGGGCGGCGCTCCGCTCTGGAGTTGCGTTCCTCCGCTTCCGCCCGCGTAGGACAGGGCACTCCTCCATTCCGAATACGGAAAATCTTGAATGGGCATCCTTGCATTCGCGAATGAGATCGTACCTAGGGGAGGCTCTTGAATCGACATGAGAGCAGAGGCATATTCCCCGCTCTTCTCCATTAATCGCTGACCCCAAGCCGAGAGAACGGGTGCGCGATCTGCCGCCGGCGGCTGGTCTATCATAGCAATCCCCTTAGCCACATAGGTTCCACTGCCCGGTCTGGATACAACATACCCTTCTGCCATGAGCATGTCATAACTTTGTGCGGCTGATCCTCTGGACACCCCGTACAGCTTCGCCAGCTCCCGGGTTGCAGGAAGACGGGTTCCTTCCGGCAGCTTGCCGCTGTGTATCGCAGTACGAATGGCGTGATATAAAGCCAAATATTTATATCGATATTGTTCCACATACGTTTCGAAAGGCAATCCCAGCTCCATGTTACCTACTCCTCTAACCTTCGTAAGATTGGACTATATAAATTACTCTAAATTGGCGCTTTTTCCTTGTCAATGTTCATCGTATGCTGTTATTCAAAATGATAGAGGGAGAGTTTAATCATGAGAAGAGACGAATTTGCGATGGAAGACCCACATGAGGTCGAGGATTTCCTGAATGGCATGAGTTTTGGTTTCCTTGGAACGACGGATGAGGCGGGAATCCCTCGCGTCACCCCCTTGAACTTCGCCTATGTCAACGGTGCGTTTTATTTCCACGGCAGCCGAATGGGTGAGAAAATGGAGCATCTGCGCCGAACGCCAGCGGTCTGTTTTACCGTTGCCGACGAATATGCCCTCATCCCTTCTTATTTCTCCGATCCGGAGATGGCATGCCCGGCCACGGCTTTTTTCAAAAGTGTAACGGCTGTCGGAGAGGTGATCCTCGTCGATGATCTGGAGGAGAAAGCACTTGCGATGGAAGCTTTAATGAAAAAGCTGCAGCCTGAGGGCGGGTACCGCACCATCGATGCAAGCGACCGGGCTTATATTCCCAGACTAAAAGGGGTAGCCGTCATTAAACTTGCTCCGCAGCGAATGAGTGCCAAATTCAAGTTCGGTCAGAACCTGAAGCCGGAACGGCTGAACTCGGTCGTAGAGGAGCTTGAGTGCCGAGGAAAACACCGGGATGAGGAGACCGCGGAACTTATGTGCAAGTATCATCCTGGACCGCGTTAAAGCATTACATTTATCCGTGACGGTTCCAGGGGTAGGTGGTATAATGTTAGGCAATGAAAACGTAAAGGTAACACGTCATCTGCTCTCACGTTAACCAAAAGCAATCGGAAGGAAGGAATCAGTTCATGAACCCATTGGTTGGTCAATTGAATGAAAAAATGCAAGCTGGCAATCCGCATGTATACGACATGCTCTCCACACTCGGCAAAGAAATTTACTTCCCGAAGGAAGGCATCCTGAGCCAATCTGCGGAAGCAACGAGTCATGCGAAAAAATATAACGCGACGATCGGTATTGCCACCGAAGGTGGAATCCCGATGCATCTTGGCGTCATCCAAGACAAACTTTCGGCTTACCAGCCGAAGGATCTGTACCCGTATGCCCCGCCGGCAGGCAAGCCGGAGCTGCGCTCCGTATGGCGAAGCAAAATGATTCAGGAGAATCCCTCCCTGGAAGGCAAGAACTTCAGCAATCCGATTGTGACCAATGCCCTGACGCACGGACTTAGCATTGTAGCGGATCTGTTTGTGGATGAAGGGGATGCCGTTATTTATCCGGACAAGAATTGGGAGAACTACGAGCTCACATTTGGCATTCGCCGCCATGGCGTTCATGTAACCTATCCTCTCTTCACTGAAGATATGAAATTCAACGCCGAAGGACTTCGGCAGGCTCTGCTGAGCCAGAAGGATAAAGGCAAAGCTGTCGTTCTGCTCAACTTCCCGAACAACCCGACAGGGTATACGCCTGGCGCCCAAGAAGGGGCTGCCATTGTTTCCGCGATCCAGGAAGCTGCCGAAGCCGGCATTAACGTTGTTGTTGTTACGGATGACGCGTATTTCGGATTGTTCTTTGAGGATTCGTTGAAGGAATCACTCTTCGGCCGTCTGGCTGGCCTTCATCCTCGGGTGCTCCCCGTTAAAGTGGACGGTGCAACCAAGGAAGAATTTGTGTGGGGATTCCGCGTGGGCTTCATAACGTTCGCGGCTGACGATAAAGACGTGCTGGACGCACTGGAACAGAAGACCCTCGGCATTATTCGCGCGACGATTTCCAGCGCCTCGCATCCTTCGCAAACCTTTGTTCTGGAAGCGCTGAAGGCACCTGAATTCTACGAGCAGAAGGAAGAGAAATTTGTCATTATGAAGGGCCGCGCCAACAAAGTGAAATCCATTCTCGACAGCGGTAAGTATGGTGACGTATGGGAGTATTATCCGTTCAATTCCGGCTATTTCATGTGCCTCAAGCTGAACACGGTATCCGCGGAAGCGCTGCGCTCCCATCTGATCCATGAGTACGGCGTGGGAACGATCGCCCTCGGAGAGCATGATCTCCGAATTGCGTTCTCCTGTATCGATGAAGAGTACTTGGAGGATCTGTTTGATCTGGTTTACAGAGGGATTCAGGACCTGCAGCAGGCTTAAATTAAACGTTTGGAGATCACAAGGCCAATCCATCATACCTAATAAGACCGGGATTCCTCCCGGTCTTTATTTGTTCTTCAGCCATAAGAAGAATGCATCAACATACTATGACCAAGAAGACATCCCTCGGCTGAAGGAAATGTTTTTCATGGAATTATCGCATTTATTCAGCTTCGCAGAGAACTTATAATTTCTATATTCGTAAATAAGCGCTCGCCCATACACATAGCTCCTTTGCTACATACAATACCGTGTACTACAAATCAACGAACCGAAAGGGGAATGAACATGAGTGGAGTAGTAGAAGAAGCAAGATGTGGCGGATACGGCGGTGGATACGGAGTCGGAGCAATTCTGGTTCTCTTTATCCTGCTCGTTATCATCACTCGCTCTTTCTGGGTGTAATGACATCTAGATAACAGCGTACAGAAATCGCAAGTCTTCACGCGAGAAAGCACTGCGATTTCTGCAGCAATAACTTATACTATATCCTCACCCATAGAAGGCCGAGACGTCAACGTCTCGGCCTCTTCTATGTCTATTCGTCTCTATTCGTCATCTTCGTCCTCGCGGCGATTTTTTCGTGCAGCTGCGCTTCGGAACAGGAATACCAACACGATGCCTGCAGCTGCCGTACCGAGGATCCGGCCTGGAGCGCTGAAGATACTCGGAATGAGCGGAAGCCACAGGAGCACAGCCCAGAACATTTGCACCTGGAAGATCAGCTTCCCTTCATTGTCGCGGCGCGTTCCCTCCGGAAGCGGGTATACATGCAGCCAGAACGATTCAGGATGAAGTTTTCGCAGTGCGGACAGCTGGAGTCCGATAATCATAAGGCTAATCAGATACACCAGCACAGATGACAGACTATCGCGGGTTATCCATACAAGAAAAGCCGCAAGCAATCCGACCCGAATCAATATGCCCAGAATATCGCTGCGTGAGAGGCTCTTGATAAGAAGAAAGCGATATGCGCTCTCCTTCTTCCAAGCAAGCCCCTTCCCCCACCCGGACAGCCATTTTCGCGTATGCACGCGCTGTCCACGCTGAGGCACATTCACAAACCAGCTCAGGACCATCATCACCCGGCTTGCCTGCCTCTGCTCCACCGCAATTAATCGCTCCCAGGCTACCAGATGCCTCGCAGGTACGGACAAGGCGGCAGCATAGGTTAGAGCGAGCAGCCCCATAAATATGAACGCCCGGCCTGCTGGATGCCATAGCCAGGCGGCTGCGGCTAGCGCGGGAACGATCCAGCGAAGCACCCGATAGGCGGCAGCAGCATTCCTAGAAACCATAAGCTGCTCTTTCCAGCTTCCATAACTGGACAGCAATTTAAAGGCAATCAGGACCGCAAATGTAACCAAAAGCGGTTTAGGCGAAATATCGCTGCGTATGTACAATGGCCACAGGATTAGCATGACTAAGCCTAAGCCGATGATTTTATAAATGACTCCGCTGAACCAGCCCTTCCGGAAGTATTCCTTCATCCGAGATTCCTGTGGAATGAGGAACACCGTATCCGCAGTACGAAGATACGTGCGGATGCTGCTGTTTATCATGATGGGCACAAGTATGACCAGCATGATCCAGCGTATCGGAAGCTCTGGCGGAACTTGCTGCAGAAGGGCGGTATACCAGGCTGCGAATGCGATAAGCAGGAAGAGAAATACCACTGCCACGCCGCTCTGTATGACATAACCCAGATAGGGAAGAATCTCGCCCCAGAACTGTCCGCGTCGTTTGACATACAGCTCACGCAGATTCATTCGTTATTACCATCCTGAATCAACACGTTAAACAGCTCTTCCAGGGACATTCCCGGTCTTCCGGTTTGATCCTGGATTTCCTTCAGCGTCCCCTGAGCAATAATGCTGCCGCGGTGCAGCACGATGAACCGGTCGCAATAATTCTCGATCGTAGAGAGAATGTGCGAGCTGAGCAATACGGAAGCGCCGGATGCCTTCAACTCCAGCATAAAATCAAGCAGGGAGCGTATCCCCAGCGGATCAAGCCCCAGAAAGGGCTCGTCAATGATATACAAGGACGGTCTGGCCACGAACGCGCACATAATCATCACTTTTTGACGCATGCCTTTGGATAAATGGGTGGACAAGCTGTCCATTTTCTCTTCCATGCGGAACATCTTCGACAGCTGCTCCGATCGCGCCTCATAATCTTCGCGGGATACGCCGTAAGAACGCGCGGTAAATTCCAAATGCTCGCGCACGGTCATTTCCTCATACAGAAGCGGGGATTCGGGAACAAACGCCAATGCGCTGTGATAGGCCTCTGAATGCTCCGCCCGGCGTTTGCCCTGAACCTCTATATTTCCCTTTTGGGGATTCATCAGTCCCAGAATATGCTTCATCGTGGTACTCTTGCCCGCACCGTTCAGACCAATCAACCCTACCATCTCGCCTGGTTCAACCTGAAAGGTTACGTCATGCAGAACCGGGCGGTTGATGCTATACCCACCACTTAATCCTTGAACAGACAATACCGGCTGTTCACTCATTATCAATCACCTCTTATTCTAAAGAGTCCGGTCCCTACTGGCTTACTTCTTCCTCGGTTGAAAACCGTCCGGACCCCGTAAACAACAAATTCGAATAGGATACACACTTTAAGCTGATGGAAAATGCGAACCGTTAGCCCCGTGGAGGCTTATTCTTCAGCCATTTCGGAGCACCCTTGTTCTTGCGGTCGCGCTCCCGCTCGCTTTGCCGTTCACCGGATGCCTTTCCGCTTCCCGCTTTTCCTTGCACACTTATGGAAGCCGGCTTGCCCGCTGGCTTATCTTTACGGGCGGTTCCCCCTGCTGGCCCACGGGCGCCGCTTCTCCGGTCCGGAGGCGCTGAACGCGGTGTTCTTACCTTGCCGCCATAGAGTGCGCGCTCTTCAATCGAAATGCCAAGCTCACGATTGAACTTGCGCATAATGAACGTCTGACGGTCCGTGACAAGCGTAATCGCCATGCCGCTTCGCCCCATACGCCCTGTACGACCGGCACGGTGGGTATAATGCTCCGCATCAATGGGCGGATCGTAGTTGATCACCATCCCGAGCCCTTCAATATCAAGCCCCCTGGCCGCAACGTCACTAGCTACAAGAAGTTTGGTTCGCCCTTCTCTAAACGCATTCAGCACGCGGCTTCTTGTCATCTTGTCCGCATCTCCGTATATAGCAGCTGCATTTAATCCCAGATAGTTCAGCTTCGCCTCGACTTCTGCCAAATCCTCGGTGGCATTCACGAAAACAATAGCCCGATCGGGGTTGTAATGCCGCACCACTCTGCGCAGCATGTCCAACTTGTCACGCTCTTCCGTCACAAAATAATAATGCTCCAGCGCAGACGGTGTCCGCTGCTCCGGATCGATCCCGATCTCAACTGGCTGGTCCATCTCCTTCTTGACAAGCTCCGCTGTCTCCGGACTCACCGTGGCGGATAAGAATACCAATTGGCGGTCGCGAAGCGCACTGCGCAGAATGCGATCAACATCGCCGGCACCGCCGAGATTGAACACCTGATCCACCTCGTCAACCACAATAGTGGTCACTTGGTGCATCTTGAGTTTCCGGATTTCGATCAGCTCACGTACTCGCCCCGGTGTCCCGACAATCAGCTGCGGATGCGACTTCAACTTCTCGATTTGGCGCTTGGCCGCGGCCCCGCCGATTAATCCGAGCACACCGATTCCTCGGGTCTCCCCGTAACGCTCACTCTCTCTGACAATCTGAACAGCAAGTTCCTGTGTCGGAGCAAGGATCAGCTTCTGTGCTCCCTTGATCTCCGGATCGATGCTCTGAAGCACGGGCAGCAGATATGCCAGTGTCTTTCCTGTGCCTGTCTGGGAAGTCGCAAGCACATCCTTGCCTTCCAGTATGGGCGGGATAGCTTCAGCCTGAACGGGAGAAGGCGTAACGATGCCGAACTCCGCAAGTCTGGAGGACAAATCCTCTGTTATTCCTAATGTATGAAATGTAGTCGAAGTCATATGTTAGTCCATCCTTTTTTTAGATATCAGAAGTCTATATATTCCAAAGCGCGTCTGCCTGATATCGCTAGAAAAACTTCCGTTAATTTCCGTTTTGTTGCTTTACAAGTGGTGCAGCAGGCGTATTTCTTCACAAGCCTTGTTCGCTCTTTATCATTATATGCCAAAACAGGAGTCCTCACCAAATAGAACATGAGGAATACGTGCGAATATCCCATTATTTATGGATAACTCAAGATTTGTCTTATTCTTATAGACAGCTAAGGCAGTAAGGAGAGAAATGATTTTGCTGCAGCGGACAGCGGAATTCCGCGAAGCGTTGCAATGCCGATGCTCCGCTCAGGAATCGGCGGATGAAGGGGAACCTCCACTAACTGACCCGTTCGAAATTCTTCAGAAGCATAGTCACGAATAATAAAGGCAAGTCCGAAGCCGCTCCGTGCAAACTGCACAAGCAGCTCAATGCTGCCAAGCTCAAACTCGGGCTTCAATGTCACACCTTGCTGCGCCGCATACTGGTCGATATATCTTCTCGTGCTCCCTCCCCCCTCCAGCATGAGCAGCGGGAAGTCCTGAATACCGGGAAGGGGTAAAGGGTTATGGATATTAGCCCGCTCCGCAAACGGCTTGCCGGCAACCAGACAATCCTGAATCGGTGAGCTGGCCCGAAAGTCGATTTGTTTGTCGGAGGCCGGTAAATGAACGATGCCGAAATCAATCTTCCCTTCTTTTAGAAGGACTAAGGTTTCCGGTGTTGTGCGATTGGTAATGCGGATGCGGATATCCGGATAAGCAGCATGGAAATGTTCCAAATGCGGCAGCAAGTAATACTTGCACAAGGTATCACTGGCACCGATATTGATTTCGCCGCTGTGCAAATTATGCATGTCCCCAATTGCCTTCTCGCCGATTTCAATGAAACTGAATGCCTGCTCGATGTAGCGGAACAACACAGCCCCCTCCGATGTAAGCTTCACTCCCTTGGTCGTTCGAAAGAATAACGGTCCTCCGAGCGTTCCTTCCAAATGCTTAATCGTATGGCTGACAGCCGGCTGGGTGATATGCAGATGCTCCGCTGCCTTGGATAAACTGCCGAGCCGGGATGTCCAGTAAAAGACGCGGTACCACTCCATATTGATTTCCATAATGATAACCTCGATTTTGTCAAATGATAACGTGAACCGGATCCATGACAGCCGGACCGGAATTCATCCGGCATCGAAGTATCCTTCACCACAGAATCGTATAACATAATTTAAACTAATGTCTACCATTATTAATATCAATTTTATTTATATTGTAACAACCAATTATAATGAGCCAGTAAAAGAAAAAGATCGCAGGAGGCGAACAGTTTGACAGTCACAGCCATTGTAGGTGCTAATTGGGGAGACGAAGGCAAGGGTAAAATGACGGATGTTCTTGCGGCACAATCGTCGTATGTCGTTCGATTTCAAGGGGGCAGCAATGCCGGCCACACCATTATTAACGATTACGGGAAGTTTTCACTGCACATGCTGCCATCCGGTGTGTTCTATCCGAATATAACGAATATTATCGGTCCAGGGACGGCTCTGGATATGGATGTATTACTGAAGGAGCTGCAAGAGTTGGAAGCTAGGAATGTTCCAAAGCCCAATCTGTTTATATCCGAACGTGCCCAAGTCGTGCTGCCCATTCATCGGCTGCTGGATGAGCTGGAGGAAGAACGACTCGGTGCCCGGGGATTCGGTTCTACCAAACGAGGAATTGCTCCATTCTATGCGGATAAATATGCTAAGCTCGGGATACAGGTCGCTGATCTGTTCCATCCCCATCGACTTCGTGTGCGACTCCAGCAGCTGCTGGATATCAAGAATGTACAGCTTCAGCACCTTTACGGCAGAGATCCGCTAAGCGTGGATGAAATGGTCGATCAGCTTCTCGAGCCTTTCCAATACTTAACTTCTTATATAAAAGACACCACCACGATGCTGCAGCAGGCTTATATCAAAGGCGATCCCATCCTGGTTGAAGGCCAATTAGGAGCACTGCGCGACCCGGATCACGGGATATATCCGTTCTCTACCTCCTCATCTACTCTGGCAGGTTATGCACCAGTAGGTGCCGGGCTCCCGCCGTACGCCATCAGCAATGTCATCGCTGTGGTGAAGGCTTATTCAAGCTGTGTCGGAGCGGGTCCTTTCGTGACCGAACTCCACGGAGATGAAGCCGACGAGCTCCGGCGCCGCGGTGGAGATGCCGGGGAATACGGCGCAACGACCGGCCGGCCCAGACGAATGGGGTGGTTTGATACGGTAGCCACACGCTATGGGTGTATGGTACAGGGCGCTACGGAGGCCGTACTGACCAATCTGGACGTTCTGGGATACCTGGATGACATTCCAGTATGCGTTGGTTACGAATTAGAGGACGGAAGCATTCTGGATCATTTTCCGGTCACGGCCGATCTGCAATCCGCGAGACCCGTCCTGAGGACGCTCAAAGGCTGGAAGTGTGACCTGTCGGACATCCGATCTTTTGAAGAGCTCCCTGAAGCCGCGCAGCAATATGTGCAGTTTGTTGAATCGTCGATTGGAGTTCCTATCAAGACGATATCCGTCGGTCCAAGACGGGATCAAATTATGATGAGATCATAGACGAGTGGCGTGCATTCACTTGAGCGGCGAAGCTTTTCAGAATCCGCCGGACTCCACCGGGATTACTCAACATCGGCAAATGCCCGGTGTCCAGGCTCTCTACCCCATCCGGGGACAGATTGGCTATCATGGTATCCTGTGTGGATCCTCCAAACTCCTTATCTCGGGTAAGCTTCACATAAAGCTTGGGTATATCGGGAACAGCCACTTGAATCCGATCCGTATAGACTCGGCGTGACTCTGGAACAAACGCTGCTGCTATGCGGGAGGCATGCTCCACCGGCAGGTCACTGCATAGCCCTTTACGGATTGCGAATTCCGGCGGCTTCGTCCCGGCCATTCTTAGAACCCATGGCATGATCACTCTCTGGGGAAACGGAAGAATCGAAACAAACGACCTGCCGCGCCTAGGAATGGCGGCACCGATTGCCACGAATCCTACAGCACGATCGGATAATTGAGCAGCCATCTCCAGAGCAAACACTCCACCCAGAGAATGAGCCACGATTACAAACTTGTCCGTCTTCCACCCTCTCACCTGTTCCGTCATATGAGTTACGTAATCCTCAAGCTTTAGATGATGTCCCGGTGCTGCTGACCCGCTTCGCATAGGGTAATCGACCTCCAAATACGGATGGCCCAGCTCATCTACAACCGAATTCCAAACCCCTCCGTTCAACCCTGCACCATGCACAAACACAAATCCAAGCTCTTGAGACATTTCTTGTTTCATCCTTTATGACTCCCTTCCAATGACTTGTCATGTTCCCGGTTTATCATGAAATCCATCTTCTGGTGATATCGTATCAACTAAATAAGACAGATATTGTCTTATTTAAGGAATAAGATAAAATAAATAAAAAATGATGAGACGAGGCGTGCCATGCAGAAATCCCAGCGTCTGATTCAATTAATGATGATGATCAACGCAAAAAAAACGTTTACCGTTAAAGAGTTGGCCGACGAATTTGGTCTCTCCGTCAGAACCTTGTCCAGAGATCTGGATGAGCTGAGCGTTCTCGGCGTGCCGATCTATTCCGTGCAAGGGCGGGGCGGCGGTTACCGATTGCTGCAGGAGCGGATGCTGCCGCCGATCAGTTTCACGGAAAGCGAAGCGATCGCGATCTTTTTTGCCTGCCAATCCCTGAACGACTTCAGTTCGTTACCGTTCGGTGACGGGGCAGCCGCGGCAATCCACAAGTTCTATCATTACTTGCCCGCAGACATCAAGGAACAGATCAATCGCCTTAAAGACCGCGTCATGATTCACAATTCGTTCCGGCCGATGTCAGCCAACATTCTCCAGACGCTTATGCAAGCTGTAATGGTTCGGCAAGTCGTTACCGTCCACTACCGCTCATCAACCGGAAGCAGCCAGCGGGATATACAACCGATCGGCCTGTATGCAAGCTCGGGCTACTGGTATTGTCCGGCATACTGCTTCACACAAGATGACATCAGGCAATTCAGAGTTGATCGGATGACGGCTGCCAGCCTGAATAAGTCCATCGCCATCCGCGAGGATATCGCCGTCAAGACGCTGAAGAACAAACCGGTAACCAGTGGTTGGGAAATGAAAGAGTTCAAGGTACAATTAACTTCCAAAGGGGTTTGGCAGCTCGAAACGGATACACGGCTCGGTCCCTTTATCCACAAGAACAAGGACGGCAGTGGATCGGTTGCAATTGAAATTCCGGCCGCAGACATTGCGTTCTACTCGGACTATGTTTGGCGGCTGGGAGAGGAAGCAACCATCATCTCACCGACTGAAGCGGTCCAATGGACGTTAGAGAGAATAGAGGCCATGAAGCGAAGATATACATAAAAGACATCGGACAATAGAGATAGCAGACTTTTTAGAATGGCGATAAAGGGGATGGTCTCGTAATGAATTCAGAATTGGAGCATTTAATCCAGCGCATAACGACAGAATTGCAGGGTCTGCCTGGCATTACAGGTGTAGTCCTTGGAGGATCAAGGGCCAAAGGCACCGCCGCAGCGGACTCCGACATCGATATTGGCATTTATTATGATGAATCACAGGGATTCAAGGTGGAGGATGTAGCCAGGGCAGCCAGGAAATTAGACGACGAGCATCGTGATAACATCATCACTTCCCTGGGAGAATGGGGAGCCTGGGTTAACGGGGGCGGCTGGTTAAGGTCAGAAGGCTACCATGTGGATTTCTTATTCCGCGATGTTCACCGCGTGTCACGCATAATTGAGGAATGTTCTGCTGGCATGGTATCAGCCCATTACCAGACCGGACATCCACACGCTTATCTGAATGTTATGTATATGGGGGAAGTTGCAATCTGCCAGATACTGTCTGACCCCGATGATCGGATCAAGACATGGAAAGCCAAAACGATTCCATATCCACCAGCATTAAAGGATGCGATGATCGGCTCTTTTACCTTCGAGGCATCCTTCTCCTTGATGCTTGCGGAAAAAGCAGTATTAATCGATGATATCACTTATGTAACCGGTCACTGCTTCCGCAGTATTTCGTGCCTGAATCAGGTGATCTTCGCCAAAAACGGGCTATACTGTATCAACGAGAAGCGTGCAGTATCCATGATCGAGACCTTTCTCCTCAAGCCTGCGAACTACAAGGATCGATTGGACCAAGTGATTACACTGCTCTCATCCGATATAGAAAAAACAAAACTGGCCTTGTCGCTGCTTCAGGACATCATCTTCGAAACAGAAGCATTGTGAATCAGCAGGCACGCTACTTCTTGTTCATCCATTTATACGACACACGGTCCGCAAACCGTGGGAATAGCTGATACAGCCTTATACCGAATGAAGCAAGCCTTGGAAGATTGAGTTCTTCCTTGCGCTTTCTAACCAGCTTCACAACCTGATCCGCAACATAGTCTGCCTTCATCATAAACCAGCTCACATTCTTGACATACCCGCCTGTTGGATCCGCCAACGAGAAGAACGGGGTATCGATGGGCCCCGGATTGACGGTAGATACCGTAATTCCGGTATGACGCAGCTCCTGTCGCAAGGCATTGCTTAATCCCAGCACAGCATGTTTGGTAGCCGTATAGGAAGTCGATTTGGCCGTTCCGATCTTCCCAGCCATGGACGCGATATTGACGATTTGGCCGTCTCCCCGCTCCAGCATGCCTGGGAGCACGGCTTGGGTGCACCGCACAATGCCCATATAATTCACGTCCATCATGTCCTGGAACTCTTCCACCGGCATGTCCATAATGGCTTCAAACTTGCCATAACCGGCATTGTTGACCAGCACATCGATTCTGCCATGCTGACGTTGAATCCCCTTCATGACGGACTCAACCTGCTCGGAATTCCGGACATCCATTATGGATAATTCATGAGATCCGGATATCCGTTCGCCGACTTCCTGCAGTCGGTCTGCTGAACGTGCGCACAGCACTACATGGGCGCCCTCCGCAGAAAGTTTCTCCGCGATCAAGGCCCCGATTCCGCTCGATGCTCCTGTAACGACAACAACTTTGTTTTTCAGCATGATTTCATTTATCCCTTTCTTCACCGGCAGCAGCTCCCCGTTCACCGATTTAGATGAAGGGCCGTTACGTGCACGGTTTGGGTTTACTACTCTTATTTTATGAAATCATGACTTGAATATCCAGCTCTCCGATTCCTTCCATGAAGAGCGGAATGCAAAGCGCCTTTTTCTGAATAAGATTTGACGTACTATCCGACTTCATCACTCTTGGCGGCGTAATATCTACACTCACACCCTGATTCGATAAAATGGTGCTGGCATTGCCGCTGATCATATTACCGAGCTCTGAAATCGCACTCCGGCCCATCTCGTCCATCTCGGTAATGACATAACCGCCCATCATCACGGATACCATCTGCAGCGCTACATGCTCCTGAATTCCAAATACAATATCACCATTCATCTGACCTGTCATGCCGATTTGGATCCAGATATGATTCTCGATATACGCGATCTCTTTGACCCCAAGATTCCCCGTGGAAGGTGAAACCTGTATGACTTGTTCGATTACGTGTCGTGCGGACTCTAAAAAAGGATTGATGACTTCAGCTTTCATTCCTCATTACGCCCCTTTCACTGGGTTGTTGGTCAGGGTCCCAAAGTCCCACCTATTTATTTAAACATTATAATGGATACCTTGTAATAAATCATCACAAAATAGCGACAGCCCCCATGACAACAACTGTCTTGCTATGTCAGATATCGCCTGAAACGCTTTAATACGAAGATAATCCTTTCGCTTAAACGGGCCTTTGGTCTCACCTTTTTTCTATGTCTACTTTACTATTATCGGATGGTTGCCCCATCTTTTAATAATAATTATGCGGAAATTAAAATGTTTTTAAGCTTTTTTAGTCGATAACCGGCAGGTTTGCTCTCTTCATTGCTCCACCGGGGAGAATAACCTATAATTTAAATAATACAGGTTGCACGCGATCGTAGGAGCGGAAGAACATATCAAGTAAGGAGGAAGGCTATGAACATCAGCCAATTGGAAACGCTAATTACCATCTCCAAAACGATGAGCTTTCGCAAAGCGGGAGAGCTTCTTAATCTGACACAGCCAGCGGTATCCGCTCAGATCAAAAGCCTGGAGGAAGAATTCAAGACGGTACTGGTCGACCGGAGCCAGCCAGTGACGTTAACCGACCGGGGGCAGGTCTTTGTGGATCACGCCGAACAAATCCTCAGCATTGTGGATGAGCTGAAACAGCGGTTATCCGACCTTGACCAAACTCCCCAGGGACATATCCAGTTAGGTACAACTACTTCCATTGCGATTCAAATCCTGCCACGGGTGCTTTCCTACTTTCAGGATCAATTCCCTCATATCAAAACTACCATTCAATCCATGGCTTCCTCACAGATCTATCACAGCGTGGAGAATGGTCTCATCGACATCGGGATCGGCTATCTGATCGAGCGCAATCCCAACTTAAGCACATCCATTCTGTATTACGATACCTTTGAGCTGGTTGTATCTCCACAGCATCCGCTGGCTAAACTGTCTACTGCAAGTATGGACGTACTGGGCGGAACGCCGCTCATTCTGCTTACGCGTGACACCGTCGGCCGACGTTTCGCCGATGACGTGATGAAAAAGCACGGCATCAATCCGCAGGTTGTCATGGAATTGTCCAGCAGCGAGGAAATTAAACGGATGGTCGAGATCAATCTGGGCGCAGCGATCATCTCGAAGCAGTCGGTCTCTACCGAGCTCCGCAACGGCACCCTGCAGATCGTTCCACTCAGCGAGCTTGAAGTCAGCCATCCTGTCGGCGTAATCTATAAGAGCGGGCGATACGTCAGCTCAGCGATGCGTCAATTCCTCAGCGATCTGAAAGGCATGCCGGAAACGCAATTCATCAGCAGTGAATAACGCAAATACAATCCCTAGAGGATCTTAACAACCATTCTATCAACATGAAGGAGGTCCATATGAAATTTGATCTGCACACCCATCACTTCCGCTGCGGTCACGCAGAAGGCAGCATTCGGGATTATATCGACGCTGCGATCGCCGCGGATTTTAAGGTGATTGGGATCTCTGACCATACTCCGTATTTTGGAAGCCCCGAAGATCAACCCTTCCCGGCCATCTCCATGAGGAAAACGGATTTTGAAGGTTATGTCCAAGAGGTTTTGGAATTAAAGCGGGAATACGATGGAAAAATCAAGGTGCTGCTGGGCATTGAATCCGATTATTTTCCTGACCATGCCCCGGTTTATCAGCAAGCGTTAGCTGCTCACCCTTTTGACTACATCATCGGTTCTATTCATCACGTCAGAGATGTAAGCATCTTTAACAAGAAGCGCTGGAACAACCTGACCCCGGAGCAGCAGATTGCCGATAAAGAGGAATACTTCAATCTGATCCGTCAATCCGCGCGCAGCGGGATGTTCCAGATTATCGCCCACATGGATGCCATGAAAGGCAATTACCCGCCTTTTTCCGATATCATGACCGATGCTGCTATCGATGAAACCTTACGCGTTATCGCAGAATGCGGCTTGGCTATCGAGGTCAACACTTCGGGTAAAACCAAGTTATCCGGCGGCTGGTACCCTTCCCATGCCATACTGGAAGTTGCCCACCACCATGGTGTCGATATTACGTTCGGTTCTGACGCACACAAACCTTCCCGTGTCGGGGATGAGTTCGATGAAGTTGCCAAAGTGCTCAAAGAAATCGGATATAAGGAATGGGTATACTTCGAACAAAAACAGAAGGTGACTGTACCTCTCTAATGGGGTACCCCTTCTGTTTTTTCGTATATACCTATGAAGTTAAGCAAAATAGGCAAAAAAAGTGGACCCGTTTCCGGGTCCAAAACATAATATATATTCTCAAAAGGGGGTCATGTGATAAGTTTAACCTGCGGCTGTTAGAGTTTGATAACAGGTATATTTCATTTGTGTAACAAATTCCAGTTAAACCTTTCATATTGAAATTTTTAGATAGATAACTAAAGATCCTGTCATGTCATTGAGCGTAATGTGAGCATGGTAAGCTCCGGCTTGCACAAGAAACGAAAAGGCAGCCCTGTCGTGCCGATTCCTCTGTTTACATAGAGCTGCATCCCTTGAGAGCCAATATGGTACAGCCCCTGCACATAAAGTTTTGCTCCGGGAGGCGTTATTACCTCACCCACCAAGGGCAGGCGGACCTGGCCCCCATGGCTGTGTCCGGAGAGCTGGACATGGAATGAATACCCAGCCGCAATGTCTCCATAATCCGGCTCATGCATCAGCAGCAGCTTGAACATGCCCTCAGGCAAGTCGCGAGTGGCCGCTATCGGATCCGGATTTCCCCAGATTCCATCGTCCAATCCCACCACCGCGATCACAGCACCGTCCCGCCGCAGCTTCACCGAAGAGTTCCGAAGCACTCTAAACCCGGCCTCCTCCTCCATGTGGGTCAGCTTCTCCACGTCTCCGTAATCATGATTACCCAGTATGGAAAATAAACCAAGAGGGGCCTTGAGCGTGGCAAACGGCTTAATCGCTTCTGTCATATCCTCTGCATGACCATCCACCATATCCCCTGTAAAACAGATCATGTCCGGCTTCTCTGCATGAATCGCTTGCACCACACGTTCCACATCTTTCGCTCCAGTATGAAAACCCAGGTGCAAATCGCTAAAGTGTGCCACTTTCATCCCGTCAAAAGCCTTGGGCAGTGAAGGAAGCCGCACCTCCAGTCGGGTAACCTCCAGCCGATGAGGCTCCCATAGATAGGCGTAGGCCCCGGCTGCAGCGCCTGCTCCGACCACCGTCGATAGACCTGCCTTAAGAAACTGGCGGCGCGACAACGTCTTACGTTGACTAACTCGTTCTGCTCCTTGGCGAGCGGTACCATGCAGCGGTTCTGAGGATGGATTTCTCATATATGGACATCCTCCTATATAATAAAATGAAAGAATACCCGTTTTGCAGCCTTACCCATGACTCATATACATAAACGATCCGAAGAGAAAGGGGTCTTAATTATGACTGTTAACGATTCTATAGCAGCAATAGTTTCGGCACAGCAGCATTTTTTTCATAAAGATATCACCAAGGAAATCGATTTCCGTCTCCAGCAGCTGGGGAAACTGCGACAAGCTGTGATAGCCAGAGAAAACGACATCATGGAAGCCCTTCGCAAGGATTTAAACAAGAGCGAGCAGGAGGCCTTCTCCACCGAGATTGGAATTGTCTACAAAGAGCTTTCCTTCATCATAAAGAATCTGAAGCGCTGGGCCAAGCCCAAGCGTGTCAAAACCGCGCTGACGCACGTCGGCAGCAAAGGGATGGTCTATCCCGAGCCATACGGCACCGCGCTGATTATCGCCCCATGGAACTATCCCTGGCAGCTGGCCATCTCTCCGCTCATCGGAGCACTGGCGGCCGGGAATACTGCTATTGTGAAGCCTTCCGAGCTAACACCTAACGTATCGAGGCTGATTACTGCAATGATCGAAGAGACGTTCGATCCCGAATACGTAGCATCTGTCGAGGGAGGACCCGAGGTCAGCACAAGCCTGCTGGAGCAGCCTTTGGATTATATCTTCTTTACCGGCAGCACCCATGTCGGCAAAATTGTCATGGAAGCCGCAGCCAAGCAGTTGACCCCGGTCACACTTGAGCTTGGTGGAAAAAGTCCCTGCATCGTCCATGAGGATGCCCCCCTTGCCTTAGCGGCTTCACGTATCGCTTTTGGCAAATATACGAATGCCGGCCAAACCTGTGTTGCCCCGGATTATCTTCTGGTCCACAGCCAGGTGAAGGAAAAGTTCATCTCGCATCTGAAGGATGCCATAACTTCGTTCTATGGCAAGGAACCACTGGCCAACCCCGACTACGGCCGTATTGTGTCGGAGAAGCATTTTGACCGATTATCCGGATTTCTGAACAATGGGACCCTTCGTCACGGTGGAAATACCCTTAGAGATCGCTTGCTCATTGAACCCACCGTGCTGGATGATATCACGTGGGATATGCCCGTGATGGAGGAAGAGATCTTCGGGCCGCTGTGCCCGATCCTGACCTATGACCATCTGCATGAAGCTGTCCAGGCAATTAATGCCCGCCCTAAACCGCTGGCGTTGTACCTGTTCACCG
The DNA here is from genome assembly GCF_003184205.1 of Paenibacillus sp. Cedars. Taxonomy (NCBI): domain Bacteria; kingdom Bacillati; phylum Bacillota; class Bacilli; order Caryophanales; family Paenibacillaceae; genus Paenibacillus; species Paenibacillus sp. Cedars. The sequence goes on along the minus strand of NZ_CP020866.1, from coordinate 546,536 downwards.
AGAATGAAGACGTGCAGGATTACGTTCTTTCTTCCGTTTCTTTTGGCGGAGGATGTGTGAACGATACGCTGATGCACTTGGCAACGCCGTTCCTCCCATTCGGGGGTGTCGGGGAGAGCGGCATGGGCTCTTACCATGGAGAATACAGCTTTCATACCTTTTCCCATATGAAGAGTGTGCTCAAACAAACCAACCGGTTTGATTTTAAATTCCGTTACCCTTCAAAAAACGGTCTGGGCATCCTGAAAAAATTAATGAAGCCGTAGGCCCGGCTGTAAGCAAGGCGTCCGTTTCCTTCTACGCCGGCAGAACTGAAAGAGACGCACCAACTTGGTGCGCCTCTTTTTTATTACATGGAAGAATGCTTTCTCCGGTGCGGCATGTTGGCCTTCTTACTCTCTTCGCCGCCATCCAGCATCTCCGAGCCGTCTCCACCCGGTTTAAAGATCCGGCGAAGCGTTCCCAGCATCGACAGCGCGTAGGCTACGGTAATGAAGCTGAATGCAATCTCCAGCACGACCACCAGCCGGGACGTGTTGTCCACAGCGGCTACATCACCATACCCCACCGTCACAAACGTCGCCATGCTGAAATACAGGAAGGTAATGAACTGGCTCAGCAAATCCTGACCGATATTAACACCTTCGAAGGATACACCTCCAAAGAGCTTATAGATGGACATATACACCAACGTGAAGAACAAAATACACATGCCCGCCGCCATGCTGATTCGAACCAGAGTTGTTTTCATATCGACGTGCTGATGAACCGAGTCAGCGATCTTATCAAATATGTACAGCACATAAAATATAACGGAGCATAGCGCAAACAGCAGGATCAAAGCGCGCATGCCGCCTTCTCCGGGCACAATCTTCATGAGATCGATCCACCCGAGCAGATCTTCAACCGACACCAGGGCATAAATGAGCAGCGGGGCTAGCAGCAAAGGCCTGCTGGACCATTTCTTATCCATGCTGTAGAAAAAATAGATCAACAGCAGCAATCCAGTTAAATTGAGCAGCCACATCCACCAGGACATGTTCAGTCCCCTCCTTCGGCTTGGGGCCTGACCAGCAGGCCTTACTATCATCCTATTACCCTCGAAACGGTACTGAAACACCTGGAGGTGGTTGGTAATCGGCGTAATTGGCGTGATGTGTTCATGGCAGCTGGTTCTCAAGACACTTTACGAGTCTAACGATTCTCCTCCATCCAGCGCACCGCATAATCCACCATGGCCCGTTGTTCAGCCAAGATGCATTTCGCCTTGCCTACACGGCCATGCTTGTATGCTTCCCTGCATTCAACTTCAAATGCTGTTCCCAAGGCTTCGAAATCATCGGAATGGTAGGTGATGTCCTGGAATGCTTCCCATTCCGTTCTCCCCTGCACTCTGCGTACCGGGGCATGGGCGGTAACTATCCTCTTTCCTTCCCAATCGGCGCGATATTCGCTAAGGTGGAATGATGTGTTATTGCCATAACCGCTCCCCAGCATCAGCACGTAGGCTCCTGTCTCATATAAACGCGCTAAAGGCGAGGTCTCTCCCAGGCTATAATCAAGCGCATGAGGATGCATGAGTGACTCTGCGTTCCTGCCGCGGGCAGCAAACGAGACATGAGGATGAGCGCTGCGGATAACGCCTTCCTGCTTCCGGAACACCTCCGGTATAATCCCCATGCCCGTAGTGACCGTCATATCGGGATGATAGGGCGGCATGCCCTCGCGGATCAGCTCCCACCATTTCGGGTCCGCCGGAGGATTTCCCCACGTCTCAGGATTGGTCAAGTTCGCAGATTGTGTCGGCATGACCAGTGTCCCTTCTTCGCCCAACACCTCCTCCAGCGCCAGTATGACTGCCTCTGGACCGCCAACAACCCACCCCCCAATGCTTTTGAGCGAGGAATGGACAAGCAAGGTCATTCCCTTCTGTACGCCCAGAATCATCAAGTCATCGCTTATGTCTTGTATCGTAATCGGTCTTTCTATAATCAACCTAACTCACCTCTGTTTAAATATCCGTAAAACACATGAATTATATCACACATTAAAAAAGCGCCTGTACCGAAGTGATGCCCCGGTCAGACGCCTTGGTTGTGAAACCTGAAATCCGATTAAACGCCAAGCCAGCGCTTAAACAGATGTTTGGTTGTATCCTTGTTCATTTCCGCAATGGACGTTGTAAGCGGAATGCCTTTCGGGCAAGAACGGACGCAGTTCTGCGAGTTGCCGCAGCCCTCAATGCCTCCATCCTGCATCAGAGCTTCCAGACGCTCTTCCTTGTTCATCTCTCCTGTCGGGTGAGCGTTGAACAAGCGGACTTGGGAAATGGCCGCGGGACCAATAAAGTCCGTTTTTTCGTTAACATTCGGGCAAGCTTCAAGACATACACCGCATGTCATGCATTTGGACAGCTCGTAAGCCCACTGGCGCTTCTTCTCAGCCATTTTCGGTCCAGGTCCCAGGTCATAGGTGCCGTCGATTGGAATCCACGCCTTAACACGCTTGAGCGCCGTGAACATACGACTGCGGTCGATAACCAGGTCTCTTACGACCGGGAACGTCTTCATCGGCTGAATCCGGATCGGCTGCTCCAGCTTGTCGATCAGCGCGGCACATGCTTGGCGCGGCTTGCCGTTGATGACCATGGAGCAAGCTCCGCAAACTTCCTCAAGGCAGTTGGAGTCCCAGCATACCGGCGCGGTTGTCTGACCTTGCGCATTTTTGGGATTACGCTGAATTTCCATCAGCGCACTAATGACGTTCATACCTGGACGGTATGGAAGCTCGAATTCCTCAGTGTAGGATTTCGTCTCCGGGTTGTCCTGGCGTGTAATGATAAACTTGACACTCTTTGAGGCGGCTGCCGTTTGAGACATATTAAATCCCCCTTCCTTCTTACTTGTCTTTCGAATAGTCGCGAATACGCGGCGGGATTAAGGAAACATCCACTTCTTCGTATGAAATCTGCGGTCCGTCAGGCGTCCAAGCAGCTTTCGTTGTTTTCAGGAACTCTTCATCGTTACGTTCAGGGAAATCAGGCTTGTAGTGAGCGCCGCGGCTTTCGTTCCGAAGAAGTGCGCCCAGCGTCATCGCCTCGGACAGCTCCAGCATGTTCCACAGCTGACGGGTGAATGCCACGCCCTGGTTGTTCCAGCGGGACGTATCCGTCATATTGATATTGCGGTAGCGCTGCTTCAATTCCTTGATTTTGCCGATGGTTGCCTCAAGCTTGTCATTATAACGAACCACCGTCATATTGTTGGTCATCCATTCGCCCAGCTCTTTATGGATCACGTAAGCATTCTCGGTACCTTCCATCTTGAGCAGGCCTTCGTATTTGTTGGTTTGCTCTTTCGCTACGCGATCAAATACGGTCGAGGAAATGTCCTCTGTCGACTTCTTCATGCCTTTGATATATTCAATGGCCTTCGGTCCGGCCACCATGCCGCCATAAATCGCGGAGACAAGGGAGTTCGCACCCAGACGGTTTGCACCGTGATATTGATACTCGCATTCCCCGGCTGCAAACAGCCCCGGAATGTTTGTCATTTGGTTGTAATCGACCCACATGCCGCCCATGGAATAATGGACTGCCGGGAAGATTTTCATCGGGATTTTACGCGGATCATCGCCCATGAACTTCTCATAAATCTCGATAATGCCTCCGAGTTTCACGTCGAGTTCTTTCGGATCCTTATGGGAGAGATCGAGGTAAACCATGTTCTCGCCATTGATGCCGAGTCCCATGTCTACGCACACAGAGAAAATCTCACGGGTTGCGATGTCACGCGGCACCAGGTTTCCGTAAGCCGGGTATTTCTCTTCGAGGAAGTACCAAGGCTTACCGTCTTTATAGGTCCAGATCCGTCCGCCTTCACCGCGTGCCGATTCCGACATCAAGCGAAGCTTGTCATCACCTGGAATCGCCGTCGGGTGAATCTGGATGAATTCCCCGTTTGCATAATGAACGCCTTGCTGATAGACAGCGCTTGCTGCTGTACCGGTGTTGATGACGGAGTTCGTGGTTTTACCGAAAATAATGCCGGGACCACCGCTTGCCAGAATGACGGCTTCCGCTTTAAACGCCTTGATCTCCATCGTGCGCAGATCCTGGGCAGCAATACCGCGGCAGATGCCTTCGTCGTCGATGATTGCGTTCAGGAACTCCCAGTTCTCGTATTTCGTAACGAGACCGGCGGTTTCCCAACGGCGAACCTGCTCATCAAGCGCATACAGCAGCTGCTGACCTGTCGTGGCGCCAGCGAACGCAGTACGGTGGCGCTTCGTTCCACCGAAACGGCGGAAATCGAGCAGCCCTTCCGGGGTACGGTTAAACATAACGCCCATGCGGTCCATGAGGTGGATAATGCCAGGAGCCGCTTCACACATCGCTTTTACAGGTGGCTGATTCGCCAGGAAGTCGCCGCCGTATACCGTATCGTCAAAGTGCTCCCAAGGAGAGTCACCCTCGCCCTTGGTATTAACAGCTCCATTGATTCCGCCTTGCGCACACACGGAGTGAGAGCGTTTAACAGGTACAAGTGAGAATAGATGAACGTGAGCCCCGGCTTCTGCCGCTTTGATGGTTGCCATCAACCCGGCAAGGCCGCCGCCCACTACAATAATATTAGATGCCATTTTTCGTTCACTCCCCTTAACTTAAGACTGTCTTAACTACATCGATCGCTGCTGTTGCCGCCGCTTGGAACTCAGAACTGCGGAATGCAGTCATAGCAAGAATAAACAGCACGCTCATCAGCACGAACAAGCCCATGCAGATGTAAGTAGATACCTTCTGCGCGCGCGGACCGACGGTGATGCCCCAGCTGACGAGGAACGCCCACAGGCCGTTTGCGAAGTGGAAGGTTGCTGAGACTACACCGATAACATACAGAATAAACAGCACGGGGTTGTTCATAATGTTGTGCATCGTGGCGCCCAGATCATCATGCGTGATTTTGCCGATGATGATTTGGAAACGCGTATCGTACATATGCCAGATAACGAATACAAACGTAATAACCCCGGTGACACGCTGGATAGTAAAGCGAATATTGCGCTCATAACTGTAGTTCCCTACGTTATTTTTGGCCTGATAAGCAATGTACAGACCGTAGATGCCATGATAAAACAATGGCAGCCAGATCAGGAACAGCTCGAGGAAAAAAACGAGCGGCATGCTGTTCAGGAAATGCACGGCCCCCTCAAAGCCCTTCTTTCCGCCCTCGAAAGCCTTAAAGTTGGAGATCATATGGCTGATCAAGAATGCTCCCAGCGGTATGACACCAAGTAAGGAATGTAGCTTTCTGGAATAATACCCTTTCATTAGTTGACGTTCCCCTTTCCAATGTGCAGCGTTTTCATTTTCAATCTTTCCTATTTTCAGAACAATTACACTTTCCCTGTCCTAAAGAGGTTGTTCAAAAAGCCCGCTTGGGATCGCGAAGTGAATCAAGAAGCCACTCGGCATCGAATCTTGAATTCAGCCGCACCTTCCGGTGCAGCGTACCCAAACTTCCAGCTGCGCACCTGACGTCCCTGGCTTCATCCAATCTAAGCGTTTTGAAGAAACGCACACCGGCAGCACAAGCCTCAGTATTGAAAACCGACCTCTTTGAACGCGGACTCAAACCGTTTCAACGACAAAAAGCTGCCTATTTCTGCAATAGTGTGAACAACTTGTGTCATGTCTCATGTTACTCCTTTTTTTCTTATAATGGAATTGCAATATAATTATTAATCGTTATAATCTATACGCATAAGCAATTATTTGCACGTATGTCTATTTTATATAGGAGGAATTTCATGTTCGAGGAACTGGACATGTTTGCCGTCGTTGTAGAGCAATCCAGCATTAATCAGGCGTCCAAACTGCTTAATTTGTCACAGCCAGCCCTGTCCAGAAAAATAGCGAAGCTTGAGGATCAGCTCGGACTGCAGCTTTTTAACCGCCGCGGCAAACGCCTGGAGCTCACCTCCATCGGTCAGATTGTGTACACCTTTGCCCTGGAGCAGCGGCAGCAGCAGCTCAAATTCATGCAGACTTTGGCCCATTACCGGGAGGGCGACCAAATATCGATCAATCTGGGTGCCAGCCTGACCACCCTTCAGACGACGCTGCCCCCGCTGGTCAATGCATTCATGGAGCGCCATCCTGCAGCCGAAATCAAGCTGATTACCGGCAAAACCCATGAAATCGTTTCGTATGTAAGAGATAAGCGGGTGGATGTCGGCATCGTTGCCTCCTCAATCAACCAGCCCGGCCTAAACTGCATTCCGCTGTTTGATGACCACTTGGAGCTTGTCATTCCCTCATCGCACCCGCTGGCTGACATCGAGGACGTCGGAATTGAGCAGCTCCAAGGACTGCCAATGATTATCTTCTCGACCGGAACGTGGTACCGCAAGCTGACGGATGACCTGTTCCACCGCTGGGGCATTATGCCGGATATTCGAATGGAAATTGACTCCTTCGAGGCGATCGTCCGTTTGATTCCTACCTGCAAGGCGGCAGCACTTCTGCCCAAGTCGTACCTCCGTCCACAGTTATTATCCGATAACGGACTGGTCGACATTCATATTCCCGCACTCATCGAAACCCGTCGAACGACGTCGCTGATTTACGGCCAGGCCTCGGAGCTCAGCAAAGCGGCCAGCAGGTGGATTGACGAGACAGAGATTCTGTTCCGGAGACTGGAAGAGGAAAAATCAAAAAAAACCTGACAGCGATCATAGCCGTCAGGTTTTTCTTCTATATTTATTTCTCAAGCATGTTCACGACTTCAGATTCAAAGCGGTCTACGTTATCATTGGATCCGATAACGACCATAATATCGCCCGAGTTCACCACGTCCATGGCGGTCGGAGCCACAATAATGCCGGTTTGCTTATTCAGGGCTACCACGCTTACGCCATAACGAACCCTCGTATTCAGCTCGCTCAGTGTTTTTCCGTCCATGCAGTCCGTAACCGTCATCTCCACAATCAAATAGTCCTTGGATAATTCGATATAATCAAGCAGGTTCGGCGTAACGAGCTGGTGAGCTACCCGAATGCCCATATCCCGCTCCGGAAAGATGACCCGGTCCACGCCCAGCTTCTCCAGAGCCCGGCCATGCAGGACCGAAATCGCCTTGGCCACTACCGTGGTAACACCAAGCTCTTTCAACAAGATGGCGGATAAAATACTCATCTGGATATCATTCCCGATTGCAACAATCCCACAATCGAAGTTGCGGATCCCGAGTGATTTAAGCACCTCTTCATCTGTAGCATCCGCGACCACCGTATGTGTTAGCAGCTCGCTCATATCCTCGACAACCTCTTCGTTCCGGTCGATGCCGAGCACCTCATATCCCTGTTCCATCAGTTCAAGCGCCAGGCTGGAGCCAAATCGTCCTAAACCGATAATTGCAAATTGCTTTGGTTTCATGTCTCTCCTATACTCCTTATCCAATAATCATTTTGCCTTCCGGATGACGATATAATTCTTTACCCTTTTTCGGCCCTAGTGCATAAGCAAGTGTCAGCGGACCCAATCGTCCTGCAAACATCGTAATACTGATCAATATTTTGCCGAACACGGTCAGATCAGGCGTTAAGCCCATCGAGAGCCCCACCGTACCGAACGCGGACGTTGTTTCGAACAGGATTTCCAGGAACTCCCCTTCCTCTGTCGTGGACAGAATCATGGAGACCGCAAGAACGAGCAGCAAGGCGAGAAGTGCGATGGTTAACGCCTTCAGTACCCGCTCCTGTGCAAGCCGATAACGGAACATGACGATGTCGTCGCGTCCCCGCATCATGGCGATGACCGCACCAACCATTATGGTAAACGTCGTTGTTTTGATACCGCCCCCGGTTGATCCGGGAGATGCGCCGATAAACATGAGAATCACGATGAAAAACTGTGTGGCCTGCCTTAGGCCCGTAATATCTATAGTATTCGCACCCGCTGTGCGCGGCGTTACAGATTGGAACAACGCTCCTAAGAACTTCCCGCCCCAATTGAGGGAGCCGAGCGTTCGCGGATTGGTGAATTCAAATATGAGAATAACGATAAATCCGAGCAGCAGCAGCGCTCCTGTCATAGAGAGCACCACCTTGGAATGCAATGACAGTCTCCGCTGTTTCCGAAAGTCAATCAGATCAGACAATACAATGAAGCCAATACCGCCTGAAACAATCAAAAACATCACGACCACGTTTACCACCGGATCGTATACATACCCGGTCAAGCTTCGAAAATCGCCAAACAAATCGAAACCGGCATTGTTGAACATGGTCACCGCATGAAAAACACCGTAATATATCGCTTTTCCGATCGGCATATCAAACGCCCACCGGATAGACAGCAGTACAGCGCCACAAGCCTCAATCACGAGTGAGTATAACAATACTCTGCGAATCAGCCTTACGATGCCTTCCATCGAGGATTGATTCATCGCCTCCTGCAGGACAAGACGATCCTTGAGGGAAATTCGCCGTTTGAGGACCAGGGCAAACAAAGTAGCCATCGTCATGAAGCCGAGCCCGCCAATCTGAATCAGCAGCATGATCACGATCTGACCGAAAGAACTGAATGTTGTCCCTGTATCCACCACAACCAGACCCGTTACGCACGTTGCTGATGTCGAAGTGAACAATGCATCAATAAATCCAAGCGGCTCGCCGGTTCTACTGGAAATCGGCAGCATTAACAATGCAGCCCCGATGAAGATAATGGCCGCAAAACCAAGCACCAGAATCTGCGGCGGGGACAACCTGAGCCATTTTAATTTGGAGTTCAATCCGTCACCTTCTTAAAAAAAGTCAAAGAAAAAAGACACTGGAAAACGCAGTGCCCCTTACGGTCTGGTTCCTGTGCTGCAGCCTACGAGGTTAGCTGACGGATTCGGGCATTTCCACAGGTCGCCCTATTCATTATTCTATAGAATAATGAAATTCACCCCAATTACATGGTTCCCCCATTTTCAGTACGAAATTCGGCTGGAATATTCGGTTCCTTGAAGCATGATGTGATTATAACCCAATCCGGTACGTAACCCAACGCCGTTTTTCACCCAAAAAGTCTTTAAAAGAGCTCGAATTGGGCATATTCAAGAATACAAGCGTATGGTTCTCTAACATTTTCGAAACCTTTCATTCATTTTCATCGTTTTATTTCATTATTACCAAATTGGGATAAGCTGCTTATCCCTTTCATATCTATGTTATATTGGCTCTATGCGTTCTTCATCAGGCAGCTCTAATACCCAGTGGAGTATCAACTTTCCAGAGGAGGAAATTCATGAATCGTGCAAGAGAGCCTTTGAGGCTGAAGCCCAACTTGAAGCAGCTCATCGCGCCTGCCGCAGTTGGCCTGATTTTGTTCCTGTTATTTCAGGTATTTCCATCAGCCAATACGGATTCTACCGAGATGGCCACTCCGGATATTATATCCAAAGCACAAGCCCAGCAAGCCGCTTCCAGGTTCGCACAGGAGCACTTGCAGTTCTCCGCTGCGGAAGCTGAGGAGACATTGATTACATATCAATCCAAATCGGAGCTTTACGGATATTTAGCGAGGGAAAAGAAACTCTCGGAGTACAACAAAACCTTTGAGGCCAAATATCCCTATGACGTATACCGCGTTCGCTTCAGCGAGCCGGGAGGCGATGCCCTCAATGTGGACGTGCATATGCAGAATTCCGGCATCGTCGGGTTCTCGTATGATTTTGCCCGCTCCAGTTATGACCGGATTGAACTGAACAAGGGTAAAGTGCAGAAACAAATGCTCCTTGTCGTAGAGGACGGCATGACTTTGGCCGATAAGCAGCAGCTTGCCGAGCCTTGGCTCAAGCGTGCAGGCTACGATATTTCGCATCTGAAGCTGGTTACGCGGGAAGGAGAACCCCGGCTGAAATACGTGGATCCGGAAACCAAGATCGGCGATTCCGTGCTGGAGCTGCGCTTCACCTTCGAGCACGGGAAATTACGCTCCTATGAGCCATCCTTCTCGATTCCGGCTGCGCATTCCGCTTATGTAAACAAGCAGACTCAAGATGCAACACTGCTAACGCTGGCGGGTTACGGTTTGTTTACCCTGATTCTTGGCATACTTGCCATTGTGTACAGCGTGAAGACCAGAGCCTACACCTCGTTTAAACGCGGCTTGTTCCTATCGGCGCTGCTATTCGTTATTCAAATGCTGAATACGTACAATCTGGTACCCGTGTTCAAATCCGAGGGCATGTCTTCCACCGGCATTCTCGGCATGATGATATTCTATGCGGTTTATTCGCTTATCTTCTCCGCGCTGCTCTACTTCTCCTTGGTCGGAGGCAACGGGCTGTGGCAAAAAGAAGACGGCCTCAACCCATGGCCGCGGGCCAAGGAAGCCGGGTATGGACGTTATGTGCTGGATAGCATGAAGCTGGGGTATATGTGGGCGTTCATTCTGCTCGGGGTTCAATCTGTGATCTTTATTGTTCTTGGCCTTACCTTGAATACATGGTCCACAACCGATGCCACGCAATCGCCATACAATATGCTGTATCCATGGCTGTTCCCTTTGATGGCCTGGTTTGCAGGCATATCGGAGGAAGCCGTATACCGGCTGTTTGGTATCAAAATGCTGAAGAAAATCGTTCGCAATACCTTTGTGGCAAGTTTGATCACCTCGCTCATCTGGGCGCTGGGGCATACGCTTTATCCGATATACCCCGTGATCTCGAGGCCTATCGAGCTGGTCATCATCGGATTGCTGTTCAGTTACATCTTCTTGAGATACGGGTATCTCGCGGCCATGTTCTCCCACGTCATCTTCAACAGCATTCTGATGGGCCTCAGCCTCATTATGCTCAAGGATACCGCTAACTTGCTGATCGGGGTGTTCTACATGGTGCTGCCGGGAATTGTTGCTTATTTGATATACCGTTTCAATCCGACAAAAAAAGAGAAGCCGTATGTTACGACTCCTCCTCACGAAGTGCATTAAGAATTTGCGTTGCTAATTTTTCACCTATGGAAAGGGGCTTGAAGTCTTCGACTGAAGCCTCTTTTATTTTTTTGACCGAGCCAAAATGCTTCAGCAGCAGCTTGCGGCGCTTCTCCCCTATGCCGGGAATGGAATCGAGCTTCGAGGATACCATCGATTTGCCGCGTTGATCGCGGTGGAAGGAAATCGCAAAGCGGTGAACCTCATCCTGGATGCGCTGCAGTAAATAGAACTCCTGGCTGTCCCGTGGCAGTGTTACCGGCTCCGGTGGATCTCCGATCATTAACTGCGCCGTTTTGTGCTTGGCGTCCTTCACAAGCCCGCATACCGGGACAAACAGTCCCAGCTCATTCTCCAATACATCGATGGCCGCAGAGATTTGTCCCTTGCCTCCATCAACCACGATAAGGTCGGGAAGCGGCAAGTTCTCCTTCAAGACGCGCTCGTACCGCCGCCGAATCACTTCACGCATCGTATCATAATCATCCGGTCCCAGGACGGTGCGGATTTTGTATTTGCGGTATTCCTTTTTATCCGGCTTCCCATTGGTGAATACCACCATGGCCGATACCGGATTGCTCCCCTGTATGTTCGAGTTGTCAAATGCTTCAATCCGGTTGAGCGACTGGAGTCCAATCACTTCACCCAGATTAGCCGCCGCAACCGAGGTGCGTTCTTCATCGCGCTCGATCAACCGGAACTTCTCGTCCAGGGAAACCCTCGCATTATCCGATGCCATGCCCACCATCTGTTTCTTCAAGCCCCGCTGCGGCACGTGTACCTTCACTCCAAGCCATTCCTGCAAGGCGGCAGCCCCGCCGGCGGCATCCACGATACCCTCTGCCTCCGCCTTCTCCTCTTGAGCCTGGACTAAGGCTTCCTGCAGCTCTTCCGCAGAACCTGCAGTTGGCTGGCTCGCCGAATCCGCGGCATTCTCCTTGCCCTGTACGCTTTCAGCTTCGATAACGGTTCCCGTTGCGGTTACTGAACCAGCAGCTTCCTCTATCAACAGAGGGCCAGGGAGCAAAATTTCTTGCGGCAGTGCAGGATTGTCGCTGTAATATTGGGCAATAAAAGACATAAAGTCACTGTGCGCATCCCCGTAGAACGGAAAGACGGATTTGTTGCGCTGCACCATTTTCCCCTGCCGCATGTACAGAATCTGCACACACATCCAGCCTTTATCCACAGCATAACCGAATACGTCGCGGTCCCGTGTATCCGTGGTCGTAATCTTCTGCTTCTCCATTAAGGTATCGATATGGATGATCTGATCCCGCAGCTCTTTGGCACGCTCAAAATATAAATCCTCCGCGGCCTCCTGCATTTTGCGCTGCAATTCCTTCTTGATCTCTTCATGTCCGCCGTTCAGAAAAGAGTTAATCTCGCCGGTAATCTGCTCATACGCGGAATTCGGCACTTCCTTCACGCATGGAGCCAAGCATTGCCCCATATGATAATACAAGCACACTTCTTTAGGCATGACACCGCATTTGCGCAAAGGGTACATCCGGTCCAGCAGCTTTTTGGTCTGCTGTGCCGCATACGCATTCGGGTAGGGGCCAAAATATTTCGCTTTATCTTTAAGCACCCTTCGGGTCACTTCCAGACGAGGATGCTCTTCATTCGTAATTTTAAGGTATGGATAGGTTTTATCATCCTTCAGCAGCACGTTGAATCTGGGCTGATGTGTTTTGATCAGGTTGCACTCCAGAATGAGTGCTTCCATGTTGCTGCCTGTCACAATGTATTCGAAATCGCGAATTTCCGAAACGAGCATTTGGGTTTTTCCGTTATGGCTACCGGTAAAATAAGAGCGCACCCGATTCTTCAGCACCTTGGCCTTGCCCACGTAGATAATCGTTCCATCCTGATTTTTCATCAGGTAACAGCCGGGCAGATCCGGCAGTAATGCCAGCTTATGGCGAATACTCTCAAGCGCCTTCTCCTGCTCCTGCAGCTGTTTAGCAAAATCGTCCATGCTTTTCCTCCTCTCCAAGGAGATTATATATTATTAACCATAAATATAAACCATTATGAATAACCACACAAAGCGCCTTCGGGTTTATACCGAAGGCGCTGTATGAAAGCGGATTTCAGCTGATGCCAAACCACGCTTATTGATGTTTTGCAATAATGCCTTTCAAGGCTTCCTTGGAATTCAAACCAACCACTTTATCGACAGGCTGGCCGTCTTTAAAGAAGATCATGGTCGGAATGCTCATCACGCCAAAGCGTGCTGCGGATTCCGGATTCTCATCCACGTTCACCTTTGCGATTTTCACATCATCACCGAGTTCTGAAGACAATTCGTCCAGAATCGGAGCAAGCATTTTACAAGGGCCGCACCACGGCGCCCAAAAATCAACTACAACCGTTCCTTCGCCTTCAACTTCATTCACGAAGGTTTGGTCGGTAACATTGACGATAGCCATTGTATTCTCCTCCTCACAGGATAAGATCGGGTATAGTGCAAATCATAATTGTCGAATGGGTCGACGAATTTAGTATACCACAATCGGCCCGAAAAAGTGAAATATACTCACCTAAAGAAAGAGGATTTCACGGGATTTTTATGCAATCTTTACAAATGATTTGCGCATTGGGTATACTACTAGTAACAAGTCGGGTGACTGTCAAGTTTTCGTGTTCACACGACATGTTCACCTTTTGAGGAGGCAAGCACCATGGATGTAAACGTACGCGTTAACGATCCACGGGAGCACATCAATGAAGAACCACGCAATGACTTTGGCGATTTGATGATGGGCTTCGTGGGGATGTTCGGTTTCATGACCATCATCTTTTTCGGATTCGTTATTATCAAGTTCCTGGTCGGCTAATTGATGATTCCTTGTGCAGCATTAAAAAGTCTGATCCCGCCGCGTTCTGTACGCTAACGGGATCAGACTTTTTACGATTTCCGGGAAGTTTGTTCATGATAAAGATGTGACCGCCGCAATCGATCTAAAATTTACCTCGCTGGTTCTCGCCGAATAAGTGGACCACATCCACAAAAGGCGCAATCCGGTTCATCAACCGCTGCCCCTTATGGGCTTCTTCGCCGTCCTTGCTTGTGAAGCTGAGATGCTGCTCAAGTCCGTCGAGCGGATAGTTTGACGTATAGAAGGTCGGCAGCCGGTTCATCCGGAAATTCAGGATGGAACCAAGGACATGATCCCGAACCCACGGATTCAAGTTCTCCGCACCAATGTCGTCAAAGATTAGCAGATCGCAATGCTTCATGGTCTCCACCATTTCCTTCAGCTTCTGTCCATCCTGCATCATGGTTTTCAGATCCTCCACGAAATCAGGCATGTACACAATGACGCCCGAGTGGCCCACCTTCGCGAGCTCATGCATCAAATACCCCATCAGATAGGTCTTCCCGGTGCCAAACGAACCGGTAAGATACAGTCCTCGCGGAGACAAGCCGTTCTCCTTGGTATCCCGGATATATTTAAAGACCTGATGAACCGCAGGTGCCCGCAAACGGTCCTTTGCCATAATCTCCATATTGTTATAACCTTCGTTCAAGGCATGCTCATCCACATAAAAGCTGCGAATCCGTTTCTTGATCTGGTCCTCGCTGGTCTTTGCAATCTGCAAGGAACAAGGAGCCTTCCGCTCATAAATTTCTACCGTTCCATTCACCCGCTGAATATCCAGCTTGCTGATATGCCCCTGGAAATCATTTGGACAGCGGTCCAGCCCCGGACACGACTGGCAATGGGCCTGGTCCCCCGCATATTGATACAGTTTACTTAAATTTAAGCGTATGACCCGATCATCGATTTCCGGGAATTCGCTCCGCAATGCTTGTATCAGAGGATTCTTGAGTAAATCCTCCGTAATCTGCTCGGTTCTGCGCCGAAGCGCAGGACTTTTCATACTCTCTAGCAGTTCACCAAGGGACTCCATCTCTTTTTCCTCCTCTCATGAGCGGTATCTCATTACCCGCCCTTCTTATTGCCAGCTTGCATTTCTGCTGCAAATCGCATCATTTCTTCGAACTCCTCATCCGATACGGCCTCGCCCTGATCGGACTCCAGCGCCACCGGGATTTCCGGCTTCACCTTCCCGCCCTTAGCGTATGTACGCGTACGTTGCGTGGTTGCCTTCTGTTTGCCTTTCATCTTGGCTTGATCACGTATATATTGAACAGCTTTCTCGTAGCTGTTAACCTGCTTCAGCAGCATGTTGGAAGCGATCGCTTCCACAAAATTGCGGTTGATCCGCTGCTCGCCGCCTGCGGCAATAAGCGACATTAAATAATGAATGAGCACGTTGATGACTTCACCCGGCAGTTTGTAGCTCAGATCAATCTTTTCAAAGATATCCAGGAACTGTGCAGGAACGGAGCCTGGAAAGAACGTCTGCAGCAGCCGGGTATAGGGTTCGTTGCGAAGCATCATATTATATTGGTGTATATCACATTTCGATTGGAACTGGGCTGGAACCTCCACATAAAATTCCGTCTGTACCGCATGCTCCTGTACGGGCTCGTCCGGATCGGCTGTCATCTCCTGATGGAGAGCGATCACTTTGCCTGCCGTAATCTGCCGCTTCTCCTGCATCTTCATTCCTTGACGGAAGTGAAGGCTGGCCTTGTGCTGCAGATCATCCAGCACGACCTCGCCATGCTCGGTAAATATGCCGTCCTCATCCAGCAGCCGGCACAAGTCCTGCGTGCTCAGATCGTATTTGCGCACAACGTAATTCACAATGCCCATTTGCTCGTGATCATAGCGGAGCCGCTCCACAAAGACCCGATTGCGGGATTCACGCGGGAAGCGAAGAATGATGTCGGCATAATTCAGGCCATCCCCTTGCGGATTCGGCGGCAGGATGGACTTACGCGACACCGCGACCTCCTCCAGCGCTTGCTCCAGCTCATAATCAATAACGTGCGTGTTCAACTCAAAAATATCATAAAAGGGAACCGAAATGTTCTCCTTGTTTAAGGAAATACCGGACCATTCAAGAGGCTCCTTGCTCCACAGCTCTTCCCTTAGCGACAGGACGGCAAATTTCCCCACCTTGTCCCGAAGCAGCAGTGTCAGATGCTGTGTGTTGAAGAACTCCGCCGGACTGAGCGGCGCCTGCAGCTCATATTCATATACATGGTCATCCGTTTCCGGGACGAACATCCGGCTTGTCTGCAGTAACCCTACCGCTTCAAGCTTGGAGGTTTGTTCAATGAGATAACGGCGTCCTTTTTCACTAGGATCAAGTCCCAGAGTCAGGAATAATCGTCGCTGCTGTTCAATGGCCGAATAACCCACCTTCTCCACCGGTACATGGGAAACGAGAAGACGGTACAGACTGACCGCAAACGCACCAACCATCGGTTGATAAATCGAACCAAGCATTTTGTCATCCAGGCCGCTTAAACAGAAGTCACGGTATACGCAGTAACGGTGGTTCTCGGTAAAATGTAAAAAATTAGTCATGCGCATCGTTTATGCTCCCCCTGTCGCCCAAAAATAGACTTCCTCTATTCTATCATAAATCCGAAGATCAGAAGTCGGTTCTTTCGCATCAAAAATTATGGAATTCGCGTATCCAAGCTTTGCATGGTTCCACAAATAATAAATGACGGCCCCCGGGTATTGAAGAGCCGCCATTAACACTACATTCAATTTGCGCCAAGCGCACTAAAACATTCTAAAGCCTTTAATACGCAATGTCTTAATGGTCCATCCGCTCAAATAAGCACCGATCAGACCTGCAACCCCCGTTAAGTAATCAACCAGTTGGAATGATCCGACGTGAGTCCAGAACGACATTTGGCCCCGATCCCACAAGCTGTATACAACGACTGGCAAGATAACAATCACAAACAAAAAGCATGGAAACCAAGTCGTTTTCATCAACATATTCAGGATAAAACCGATACCGAACATCATGACAAAAAACAAAATCATCAGCACGAGCACAGGAATAAATTGAAGCATGATCGCTGTTTTCACCTCTTCTTTATCACCTACGCATAGCAGCTATTCTACAATATTGCAGCAAGAAACAGCACACCAAGCTTTAGCTAATAGCTAGTTTACTAAAAATCATGTCACAGATCAACGAACAATCGTGAATACATTGTGTCATCGTTTGCCCTTCCGACCACGCTTACAGTACAATGAAGGGAGTTAATGCAAGCGGTTATCCGCTTCAATGATAACGAACATAACGTTTAGGAGTGATTACATGAACGAAGCTGCAATGACGCTGGAGGGCTGGTATGCGCTGCATGATTTCCGTACCATCAATTGGCCGGCCTGGAAAGCTGCAGATGAAGAAGTACGCGCTTTTGCGCTGGACGAGCTGAATGCGTTCCTTCAGGAATGGGATGCCATCGAAGCCGCTAAGCAAGGCAGCACCGCTGTATATACGATCGTCGGCCAGAAAGCCGATTTTGTATTCATGCATTTGCGCGAGACGCTAGAAGATCTAAACGCGATAGAGAATGCCTTTAACAAAACGACGTTTGCGCAGTTCACCACCAAGGCTTATTCCTATGTAAGCATTGTTGAGCTGAGCAACTATCTGGCCGGCTCTTCCGATGAGGATCCGATGCAGAATCCGCATGTTATCGCTCGTCTGAAGCCAGCCCTGCCTAAATCGAAGCATATTTGCTTCTATCCGATGAACAAAAAACGAGACTTGTCGGACAACTGGTACATGCTGAGCATGGATGACCGTAAATCCATGATGAAGAGCCATGGGATGATTGGCCGCGGCTACGCAGGCAAAGTAAAACAAATCATTACCGGTTCTGTTGGACTCGACGATTGGGAATGGGGCGTAACGCTGTTCAGCGATGAAGCCCTTCAGTTCAAAAAACTCGTGTATGAAATGAGATTTGACGAAGTGAGTGCACGTTTTGGCGAGTTCGGTCCTTTCTATGTCGGCAACCTGCTTGACCAGGCTTCATTTACCGATTTGATGAAGGTATAACTCCTTCTAACACATAGATAACATGTACAAAAAAAGGGATGCTCTCTAATTCAGGAGAGCATCCCTTCTTCATTCATTATCGTTTTCCTCATCTTGTTCTTGCTTGCGCAAGGTTTCAAGATATTCCGCTGTCGCCCGGTCGCGGGCACGTCCTTTATCCTTTAGCCGCTCGATGGCAGGAAGAATAAGAATGTCGACTTCCTGCTGAATCGTATACGCAAGATCGTATTGATCTTGCGACTCCAGATAGGAGCCAACCTCCATTAAGGCGTTGTAACGATCCAGCTCATCTCTTGTGAGCAGCCCCCGTACTTGAACGCTGCAGTGTCTCATTTACAGAAACCTACCTTTTTTCAGGACGAGCGGAATCCCCCCGATAATAAAGAGGTAGCGGAGATCAACCAATTTTTTCAGCTGAGCCGCTTTCCAGCCCTGATATTTCTTATCCCCGACAACAGCAATGCCTTCACCTCGGCCGAGGGAGGCTACCGTGCCTTTATTACTGAACTCGAACTTGCGCATCGACTTGTCCCGAATTGCCGCAACGATATTCTGGGCGCAGCATACACCCTGCTGCATCGCCATCTGGGCGGTCGGCGGATAAGGACGGCCTTCCTCATTAAAAATCAGGGAGTTATCGCCGATAATATAAATATTCTCATACCCGGGAGCACGCAGATATTCATCGACCTTCACGCGGCCTCTCATCGTTTCGAAGCCTGCTGCTTCAACCAAGCGATTGCCGCGGATACCGCCGGTCCATACCACCGTTGCCGCTCTGATCTCTTCGCCGTTGTTCAGCACGACGCCGCCCGGCAGGCATTCCTTGATGGCAATGCCCATTTTGAAGGTTACGCCCTTCTTCTCAAGAACGTTCATGGCGTACTCCACCAGCTCCGGTGCAAATCCCGGAAGGGCAGCTGGCGCGGCTTCTACGTTATAGATATTCACCAGTGTCGGATCGACATCATATTCCTTGCACAATCTCGGAATGCGGTCCGCCAGCTCGGCTACAAACTCGATGCCGCTGAAACCTGCCCCGCCCACAACAAAGTTAATGCGCTCTTGCGGTCTGCGCTCATTCTTATATAAAGCAAATTGATACTCAATATGCTCACGAATCAATCGGACCGAGTTGATGCTTCGGATGGTCATCGCATGCTCGGCGAGCCCTGGAATACCAAAGGTTTCCGGTTCCCCTCCAAGCCCGATGACTAGGTAGTCGTAAGATAAAGTGCCATCTTCAAGAATCACCTTCTTGTCGTGAAGACGGATCTCCTGCACCGAGGATTTGACCAGATCGATTTTAAACTCGTCAATCAGCTTCGAAATGGATACCCGGGTGTTCTCAATGCTGTCTGTTCCTGCTGCCGGCATATGCAAATGCGTTGTAATATAATGATAATCATGGCGATTCACCAATGTAACATCGGCCTCATTATAATTCAGCTCTTTTTGCAGCCGCTGCGCTGTCAATATGCCCCCGTAACCCGCGCCAAGGATTACGATCTTCGGTATGCTGCTCATTCTACTGCTCCTTCCAGCTTACTCTTTATATATACAGTATGGTACACATGTTAACATTCTGTGAATTACACCCAAAAAAAGAGAAGAGCCCTTATCAGAGCCCGTTTCATCATTTGACCTGATTATCCATTTTTGTTCAAAAACAGCTGTCATTCTGCGGTTTCCGTACAGTTGCTACTATTATCAAAATATATTGCAACCCTGTAATGAACACAAGTTATCACGTTAATCATATGCATAAACCATGCAAATATCAAGATTTTTTTTGCCATTTAATATGCAAATTTATCCACCTTTTATACCCTGACATACTAAGTAAGCGCAAACATTCCAATGTTAGGTATTTTAGCTCAATTCTCGTCTTTTCATGCTGGTTCGGGGCGATTATAATAGGTAAGGAATTCATGAATCAGCTTAATCCAGGCAAGAACGTCTGTCTGATTCGAATATAATCTCATTTTATGGAGGTGCTTACCGCATGACAACGATGCCACAAGACAACAACATGACGGATCTTTTGATTATCGGTGGCGGACCTGCCGGCATGTTTGCCGCTTTTTACGGCGGAATGCGCCAAGCTTCGGTAAAACTTATCGAGAGCATGCCTCAACTCGGAGGTCAACTGGCTGCGCTGTATCCGGAAAAATATATTTATGACGTAGCAGGCTTTCCGAAAGTGACCGCTCAGGAGCTTGTGAACAATCTGTCCACACAAATGGAGCTCTTTCAAACGGATATTCGTCTTGAAGAAAAGGTCCAGGCTGTGGAAAAGCTCGAGGAACGTCATTTTGTCGTGAAAACCGATCTGGGGGAACACCATGCCAAAGCCGTGATTATCACAGCAGGTGTAGGTGCGTTCCAACCCCGTCGTCTGGAAGTTGAAGGTGCCGAGAAATACGAGAAGAGCAACCTTCATTATTTCGTAAACGATCTCAGCCGCTTCAAGGGCAAGAAGGTTCTCATTAGCGGCGGTGGCGATTCCGCTGTGGACTGGGCACTCATGATCGAACCCATTGCAGAGCAAGTCACCCTGGTTCACAGACGCGACAAGTTCCGTGCTCACGAGCATAGTGTCGAGCAGCTGCTGGCATCCAAGGTGAACATCATTACACCAACAGAAATCACCGAATTGTTTGGTGAGGAAGCCATCACCAAGGTTACCCTTTCCCATATCAAGACCAAGGAAACGCAGGAGATTGAAGTGGACGATGTGATTGTCAACTTCGGATTTGTCTCTTCCCTCGGTCCAATCTCCGAATGGGGCATTGCGATTGAAAGCAACTCCATCGTTGTGGATTCCCGCATGGAAACCAGTATTCCCGGAATTTTTGCGGCCGGTGATATCACCACCTATCCGGGCAAGGTTAAACTGATCGCCGTCGGATTTGGTGAAGCGCCTACCGCTGTGAATAACGCCAAGGTATACTTTGATCCTGAGGCCAGACTCGCTCCGGGCCACAGCAGTAACATGAAATTATAAGGTACATGACTTCGACTTCATATAGAACGTTATTATAGAAAAAAAGGTATCTTCGTTCCGAAGGGCTTAAGCCCGGCCCAGAATCGAAGATACCTTTTCTATTTCGTCAAAGCCTATGTAGAACTTGGTTGAAAGCTCCCACATTATATACGTATCATGTCGTAAGTTATCTGCTCTATATACGAAAAATCTGATTAATGCAGGATGCTGCCGGAATCGGTGTCCAAGTTCCGTTTATGAATTTCAGCTAATAGTAGAGTGATGAACTCTCGCTCCAACTTCAATTCAACAGCCATATGATAGGAATCGAGAAGCATCTCATCCGTCAACATAGCCATCCCTCTCACACCCCTTCCTCAAATTTCCTGAATCTATCATATCAGACATACTAAAGCGGAACAACTGTTCGCTTATCCACAGCCTTCTGTGGAAATCCTGTGTATAATTTGTTGGTAAGTGTAAAAAACAGGGTCATATCAAAGTGGATTATGGGGATAAATGTTATACACAGGATTTGGAACAACTCTACTATAAAAAAAAATAATCAATTATTATATCGGAAACTTGTGGTTATTTTTTAATTACCCTATTAAAAAATCATATAAACGAATATCAGGGGGAATAACGAACAAAAAATCAGCTTGGTCTTGTATTAACTTCCAAAATCCAAATCTTCCCTTCGTTGTCCAGACCATAATCAAACCCCAGTTCCCCGATTCCCGGAAAGCGTGATTCCATTATTGAAATACACTGCCTGGTTACACGACGCATTTCATTTCGCTTTTCCCTTGCATTGATATGGGGCAGCGACAACCGAAGCGCGTGGCGACACCGAAGCAGCGTTCCCCCTTTGCAAATATTCGTAACAAACAGCCCCGGGCTGGCGAGCCGCCCAAGCATTGCTCTGAACTCCCATCTCCCTCTCTCCTTAACCACCTTCACCCGGTAATCCAGTGGACGCCCATGGATTTTAGCCAAATGAATGCCCTGCTGAATCATGTAACGCCGTTTAAGTTTCATTCTGCCCAGTACCTGCAACAGGGAATTCAATGTATCTGCATGAACCGTACGTCTCTTATGGGTTACCAGGTACCCCGTCCCGTCTTTCTGTATTCGGATGACTCCGTTACCACCGGTACCTACAATCGGCTTGATCACGACCATTTCGTGTTCCGCCAGCATTGAGACCAGGGTATCCCCTCCATACGACTCGGTAGCCGGAATGTAGGGAGCAACCTGCGGATCGGTCAGCAGTGCCTCCGTCTTTAGCCACTTGCTGGCCAGCTGTCTTCCCGCCATGCTGCTTTCGCCTCCTTTTATTCATGACATACGTTATTCTATTCCCGTATCCGCGCTTTTTCTTGGATGATTGTCCGTGAGAGTATGCCTAATAATTTGTCTACCCGGTGTTGTCGCGATGGCTTCCCTTTCCAAATGATGTGATCTATCGTATAGTAAGAAAAGAGCTTTGTCCGTAATAAATCCATCACGCTTGGATAACGATAAAGGAGGCTTTGTCACCTTGGCAGAGTTGTTTGAAGTATTGTACTGGATTGCCATTGTCGGCATGTCCGTTGCCCTTGCAGCCATCACCGTTCTTATCTTTGTCATGGGCTTCAAGTTCATCAAAGACAAGCGCCGGGTACTCGGAGCGGGCTGTATCGTCTTTTCGCTTGTGGCAGCCGGTATGATTGTGCTGATGCTGAACGACACCTTCTTCTTCCCCGTATGATCGGTTAAGGAGAACATAAAAAAATGCAGCTTACCACCTCTATGTCGGGCGGGCTGCATTTTTTTGTTATGTGCCTCTGAATTATGGCCTGAGTTTCTTCTTCATCTATATATTATGTAGGAAGCGGCAGGTGTTACACAAAAAAAGACCGCTGCGACGAGAAACGTTGCAGCGGTCCTATTCTCATAGGATGTTACCGTAATGGTTTCATCACCCTTCTCAATTACAATTGCCTCAAAAAGAGTCCACTGAAAACACAGGAGGTATAAAATGTTAAAAAAGAAAACGTCATTAATCTTAACAGCTATTATTTCGTTAGTATTATTGTTCTCCTCAAGTGTATACGCTTACGTATCTTTAAAAACTGGGTATTTGTCACCAAGTATAAGGTTTGCCCCCCAGGGTTTACCTTCACAGTATGAATCGGCCCTCATCAGCGCTGCGGCTTCTTGAAATGCGGCTTCTACTAAAGTGTATATTAGCCGAGATGCTAACGCTGATAATACTGTTATAATGGGTAATTTATCCGATACTCAAATTTTTGGAAGCTACACGCCACAGTTTTTAGATAGACATGGTCAAGCTTCTCAATTTCAGATTTGGATCAATCAAACTGCAGTAGTTAATCAAACAACTCTAGGGAAGGATTTTTGGAATGTTGCTCAGAGTATATTCGCTCATGAATTGGGCCATGCATTGCATATAGGTGACCTCAGATCAGGCGATGTACTAATGAATCAGCTTAGAGATTGAAATAAAATAGTTAAACCTCAACCAGATGATATTAATGGTGTAAACGCTTATGTTTACCCTAAACAATAAGAATGGGGGAGAATCCATGAAAAAACAAACTATGAGATTTCGGAGGGGTCACGCGTCAGAGGCATGCGGCAGGAAAATTGCGCAAACTCACAATAAATCACAACGTATAAATCGCCCTTCCGTAGATCCGCTCATTTTCGACCGTAATCTGCTAATGTCGTCCGTGTCGTTAGGACCGCAATATTCCGACTATTTGTAACGCTGCGTAAACGTGCTCAATCCAAGAACCGGAAGAGAAACGATCAGAACAAGCAAGATACTTCGTTAGGCAGTATAATTTGCTTGATCCCGGCGGCTTACGGAACGATGTTTCGATCTAGGAGAAAAATGTGCATTGGAGTGTTGATTCAGTCATACAACGAGGGGAAACCTAATAATCATAAGTCGTTAAAACTACACGAACTAAGGATCGGATGAGAGATACAGGACACGTAATTCTTTGCCGAAGCAAAGGTATAGTGAACAATAGTGAAAATTAAAAATTATAAATTTATACTGATCTGTGAAATAATATCAATTAGAATGGAAGAAGGTCCTTATACCTCAAGAGGGGAGGAAGATAATGTTTATTGATAAGTTGCTAGGAGTTTGCGGAGGATTGTGTAGCGTTGTGATTTATATTATCGTTTGTTTTTTCAACCCTACCGAAATGTTGAATTGGGGTACTATTACGATCTTACTCTTTATGTTATTTATCCCTGGTTGTTTGGCAGTTTTTTCAGCCATAGCACGTAGAAGAGGACTCATGCTAATTTCTATAGTTTGGTTGATACCTGTGGCTCTTTATTTCTCTGGGGGAAATGGAGTATATAGATATACGTGGATTATAATCGTGTTGTTATCTGTTAGCTTTATCTTAATGAACTTTAAGAAACCGACTACCCATAGTAGGTAGTCGGTCATTTTCACTTAATATATTTCGATTGTACTCCATAACAATAGTTCGCCTTCACCAGTTATGTCCTGAATCGCATCATAGTCAAACCCAGCATTGTTTTCTCCCCAAACATAGACATTGTGAGTAACCCATGTTCCTTTATTATGGTCACCAAAATCATAATTATGAAAACTCCCATATGCTGCTTGTCCTACTGCAGTGCCATCTTGCCTATCATTTCTCCATGATTGTTCAAGATCAACGTACCAATTAGTTTTGAGTGGAGAATTTTTAACAGCCCAAGTTGCAGATCCGCCAGTACTATAAGCAGGATACCCATTCTGTGAATACCAGTATAGCAGAGCTTTTGTATAGACAATATCCCAATTCGCGGGATCTTTTGTTAACAACTTAATTTGCTTGTTCCACAAGGGAGCGAAAGGCTCAATCGTTTTTTGGTATTTGGGGTCATTAGACAGGTCAGTTCTGATAACGTTATATGTATTATTCTCGGAGTTCACTTTAATGTCTAATCGAACTGGGTTATCAGCAGCATTACCTGAGCCACTAAAAATCCTTCTCTGTGTTCCATCAGAAAGTTGTTGAATGGTCACCTTCAAACTCTCATTCTTTTCTACCGATGACAGAATAGTCTCCTTAACAACAGCCTTTGGACTTTCTTTTTCTTCTTCTGCAGACGCTACTCCAGAAAATAAACCAGCTACTAGTGTCAGAGAAAACAAAATACTTAATACCCTTCTTTTCTTCATTGTTACCCCTTCCCATTTCAAGATTTAATTACCTTTATATAGTAATATATGTATATAAAATGTGTCTATAAATACTAATAAATTATTTTTCTTTATTGATAGAATATTCATATAATCGTGTAGCCATTTAACGAAGTATCCGTAATGCTTCTCATAATCCTTTATCGTACGATCACGCAAACCCTCCGCCTTCTTCTCGCTGATTGCCATGTCGAGCGCTTGCTTAAACGTTAATTGCGAATAACTCTTATCAATATTGATTCGTTTCGTGCGCTTTTTTAAAGACATAAAAAACGACCTCCATAACGGTTATTTACCGTCATAAAGGCCGTGATCCACAATCATGGCGCCTATGCTTCCGCAAGGCACATCCGGAACCGTCAACGCTGAAAACCCGCTTCTTAACAAGGCTCCTCGCTCGGTTTGCCTGCGTCTTCTCGCGTGCGGAACGACGAACCGCAGCCGCAAGTAACCGTAGCATTCGGGTTGTGAATGGTGAAGCCTCCGGTCATGCCGGATTCTTCAAAATCAATCTCAAGACCGTTCAGGTATTTCAGGTCGTCCTTCTCAACGACCACCTTCATATCCTGCAAGTCCATATATACGTCTGCTTCCGTTTCACTGTCATCAAAGCCCATTGCATATGAAAAACCACTGCAACCGCCGGCAGTGACACCCAATCGAAGGAACATATTGGGCGTTTCCTGTTCAGCAAGCATTTCTTTCAACCGTTCTGCAGCCGTTTCGCTGATTGTTATCATAGGTCACCCTCCTTTTCGTTCACCCTTTAAGTATACTCCTCTTCGCGGATTCGCTCAAGGTTCTTATGATGGTCATTTTGCCATATGAACAATTACCTGTTTTCAATTCCTCTATTTGTATTGCTACCCCGAGGGGTCAGGTTTATAATAGGGAAGGAACATGGGCGGCAACTGTTGGATAATTGTCACATCCCCCGGCTTAAATGCGGCAAAGGTTATGGCTGGTCCACAGTTGTATATTTTTTCACAAACTCCATTAATTATTCAGCCCATTATGGATGCAGCAGTTATACCATTATAGACGGACCGTTCCCTACGGGGAGTGATCCACTTTATGATCACTTGGCTGCTGAATGTTCAGACAGATCAAGTGTGAACAGGAGGATTGAACATGTCCACGATTGTAACACCCTTTACCGATCAGAGAATGGCCGAAATCGTTGCCAAAGTCCGAAGCGGCGAACGCCTGAATCTCGAAGACGGTGTGTATTTGTACCAAACCGATGACCTGCTGACCCTCGGGCAGCTGGCTAATGAGGCAAACCTGCGCAAGAACGGGAAAAAAGTATACTTCATCGAGAACATGAGTCTCTATTTCACGAATGTATGCGAATCCCACTGTGCGTTTTGTAATTTCCGAAAGGATCAAGGCGAGGAAGGCTCCTATACCCTATCCGGTGCTGAGATGATTGAATATGTGGAACAGCATATTCATCCAGGAGTTCGAGAATTCCACATCGTTGGCGGACATAATAATCATGTGCCTTTCCAGTACTACGTAGATTCCCTGAAGGCATTGAGCGAACGTTTCCCGGAAGTGACCCTGAAAGCCTACACCGCGGCAGAGATCGAGTTCTTCACCCGAATCAGCGGGCTTAGCACGAAGGAAGTGCTGCAGGAACTGCAGAAGGCCGGTCTGCAATCCTTGACAGGCGGCGGTGCCGAGATTTTATCGGACCAATACCGTCAGAAGATGAAGGTGGATAAAGCCAATGTGGATCAGTATCTCGATGTTCACCGTACTGCACACAAGCTTGGTATGAAGACCCATACAACCATGTTGTACGGATCTATCGAGAGCCATGAGGACCGTATCCGCCATATGCTGCAAATCCGGGATCTGCAGGATGAAACCAATGGATTCATGGTATTTATTCCACTGTCCATGCAGCCTAAGAATAAAAATGCGGGCATTATGCGCCGGAACTCGGCTTACGAGGATCTCAAAACCATTGCCATCAGCCGCTTGATGCTCGATAATATCGACCACATCAAGGCCTATTTCATTAATATCGGAGCACAGTTGACTCAAGTGGCGCTCAGCTTTGGCGCTTCCGATGTGCATGGTACCATCCTGAAGGAACGCATCAGCCATGCTGCAGGAGCTTTAACACCGGAGGGATTGACACGCAAAGAGCTTGTGTGGCTTATCAAAGGCGCTGGCCGCATTCCGGTTGAAAGAGACACATTCTACAACGAGATCAAGGTTTACGAATAACCCTTATCAGCAGCGATGAATACAAGCAGACGTTCCAAAAAACGGAAAACAGGTTAAAGAGATAATATAGCGTGGGTACCCTAAGCCGCTTTTAGCGGCGTTTTTCTTGCGAACATCCACTCACCTTCTTATCTCTTGAGAAAGGAAGAAATTTATGAAAAAGCTCGTCATTCTCGGTGGAGGCTATGGTGGTCTTGCCTTAATTCAGGAATTATTCAGCGGCTATCTTCCTCCAGACGTGGAGGTCGTGCTCATCGACCGCATGCCATATCAAGGACTCAAAACCGAATATTACGCGCTGGCAGCAGGCACCGTGGCCGATACCGCCGTTCGTGTGAAATTTCCAGTGTATAATCGGCTCCATATTCTATACGGTGAAGTTACATCCGTTGACCTTGAGAAGAAGCTTGTTAACCTGACAAACAACGATCCTGTGGAGTACGATCAGCTCGCCATTGCCCTGGGATGTACGGACCGTTATCATGGAGTACCGGGCGCTGAGGAATTTACGTTCAGCCTGCAATCTTTCTCTGCATCCCGGGAAACCTATTTGAACCTGAACAACCTGCGACCTTACGGTCAAGTTCATATCATTGGCGGAGGCTTAAGCGGCATCGAACTCGCTGCCGATCTTCGTGAAAGCCGACCTGACCTTAATATCGCCATACTGGACCGGGGACAACGCGTTCTTTCTTCTTTTCCTAACCGTTTGTCTGCTTATATTCAACGCTGGTTTGAGGAGCATCACGTGGATATCCACAGCGGCGTTTCCGTATCCAGGGTTGAGAAGGACGCCGTGTACAATCTCGATGTGCCCATCGCAACCGATCTGGCTGTTTGGACGGCTGGCATCCAGCCTGTAAAAGTCGTGCAGGATCTCGATCTGCCAAAAGACCGCAGCGGGCGCATTCTGCTAAACGAGTGGTACCAGGTTCCTTCCCATCCGGAAGTGTATGTCATCGGCGACTGCGCCAGCCTTCCGTTCGTCCCGAGTGCCCAAGCGGCCGGAGCTCAAGCCGAGCAAGTGGGACATGTCTTGAAAGCGGTTTGGCGTGAGGATACGCCTAAGGTATCTCCGCTGAAGCTGAAGGGAACGCTGGGTTCCCTTGGCAAGCATGCAGGCTTTGGCCTGATGGGCAGCACTTCGGTTATGGGCCGAGTGCCAAGAATATTGAAGAGCGGTGTACTCTGGAAATCCAAGCGCCACTACTAGTCTGAAATATGACGAGTCGCTCATGGAAAAACTGCAGCTCAGCCTTGCTCCTGATTGGGCTCTAGGCTCTCCAGCTTGCGCACTACGGCCTCAAGCAGCGCTTCAGCCGTGGGGGCTTCCATCCAGTCGCCATCAACATAGACGAAGGGCGTCAAATAACACTGGCCGCAGCTTGTCAGGCAGCCATATTCAATGACTTGACAATCAAACCTGGCTTCAAGTTGTAAAACTTTATCCGTTCCGAAATAGGAATTACTTGTACAAAACTCAATCATGATGGACATTGTTATTCAACCCGCCTTAAGATTGGCATTTTAATTTGCCGGTTTATGTACTATAATATAGGGAGGAAAGGAGTTGAACAAGATGAGTGAAAACACGCAAACCACTGTATATGATGAAGTGGCTGAAGTGCTTGATAAACTTCGTCCGTTCCTGCAGCGCGACGGCGGTGACGTGGAATTGGTCGACGTTGAAGACGGCATCGTTAAGCTGAAATTGATGGGTGCATGCGGCAGCTGCCCAAGCTCCACCATTACTTTGAAGGCAGGGATTGAACGCGCCCTGGTTGAAGAAGTAGAAGGCATTCAAGAAGTAGTTCAAGTATTCTAAATCTTCTTTAACTATAAAGAGTCTTGGTTTCCTTACGGAACCAAGACTCTTTTTTTGAGAGAATATAATGAGATCCTATTCCGGTTTGATTAACGGCCGGATCGGGTCCAGTCCGCCGGAAATGTCCATGATATTACCAGTAATGAAATCCGATTGATCCAGACATAAATATTCGATTACTCTGGCGATGTCCTCCCCGCTTCCCGATCGTCCGCGCGGTGTCAGACCATCCTGAATACCTGACACCTCATCAATGGACTTCTCCTTGTTTGCACCGCGTATATCTCCAGGGCAGATCATATTGACCGTGATTCCATATGGCGCTTCCTCCACCGCAAGCGTCTTGGTAAACGAAACAAGGCCCACTTTGGCAGCCGCATAGGCTGCGCGTTGAGGCCACGCTCGTGCTTCGCCGGCATGCCCGAAGCCGAAATGGATGATCCGGCCCCATTTTTTCGCACGCATGGCAGGTAGAACGCGATGGTCCAGCAGCATGACACCGGTTAGGTTGCCATTGACCATATGTACAATTTCGTCGCGGGTGTACTCCGAGAACAGGCGGCGCTCCCGAATGAAAGGGCCTGCGTTATTCACCAGGATATCGACGCTGCCAAGACGGTCTTCCGTTTGGTCCACCAGAGAATACAGCTCCAACTCGCTGGCGATATCAGCTTTAATCGCTATCGACTTGACGCCAAGTCCTTCAATTTCACGAGAAAGGGCTTCTGCCTCATCCTTGCTGTTTACATAATTTATAGCCATATTACATCCCTGCCGCGCTAACGACAGAGCAGTCATTTTTCCTAAACCTGTCGCACTGCCTGTAACCAGCGCCACTTTTCCCTTCAAGGCTTTCCCTCCTCAGATGGATATCCTTCCTTCAGTATAAAAGATTTGATCCAGCCTCACAACTTGTAGGGGGCAGCGACTAAGGTAAACAAAAAAAGGGGCCTACTCGATAGACCCGCAGGTCTTTTCGAATAATGCCCCTCTATTCATGGATACAGCAGATACCTGCTATGATCCATTAGAATGCCGGAATGACGGCACCTTTGTACTCTTCTTCAATAAAAGTCTTCACGTCCTCGGAAGTCAGTGCCTTCGCCAATTTTTGAATGGCATCGGAATCCTTGTTATCCGGACGGGCTACCAGCAAGTTTGCATAAGGGTTCTCTTTGTCCTCGATAAAGAGAGCATCCTTCGTTGGGTCGAGTCCCGCTTCAAGCGCATAGTTCGTGTTGATGACAGCCAGATCCAGCTCATCCAGCATACGCGGCAGCATGGCGGCTTCAACTTCCTTGAATTGCAGGTTCTTCGGATTTTCCACGATATCCTTGGCGGTAGCTTCAAGCTTCGTCTCATCCTGCAGCTTAATTACGCCGTTCTTGGACAACAGGGACAATGCACGACCAGCGTTCGATGGGTCGCTAGGGATTGCTACAACGGCTCCATCCTTCAACTCATCCGCAGACTTAATCGTTCTGGAGTAAGCACCCAGCGGTTCAACGTGTACCGCAATCACCGATTCCAAGCTCAAGCCGCGTTCCTTGATTTCATTATCCAGGTAAGGCTTGTGTTGAAAGAAATTTGCATCGATTTCTTTGGAATCTACTTGCGTATTCGGCAGAACATAATCCGTGAACTCCACGATTTCCAGGTTCACGCCCTCTTTTTCAAGCGCAGGTTTGATATGCTCCAGAATTTTCGCATGTGGTGCAGGCGAAGCTCCTACTTTCAAGGTTACGGTCTCTTGACCGCTGCCTCCCGTTGTTCCCCCTGGCTCCGAAGCGTTATCCGCAGGCTTGCTGCCGCATGCAGCCAGCACCGTAACCAAAGTCAAACTGATGAGTGCCAATGTCCATTTTTTCATTCTTAAACTCTCCCTCCGAAAATGTATTATCTATATAATGTCTGCCTTGATGCTTTACCAATCCCGTTATTTTCTTGTAAAATGCCGTACCAGGCGGTCCCCTGCCATTTGCAGCAGCTGCACCAGCACAATCATTAACACAACGGCCAGAATCATGATCTCCGTCTCATAACGGTAATAGCCGTACTTGATGGCCAAATCCCCTAAACCGCCGCCGCCGACCTGACCCGACATCGCCGTATAGGATACCAGGGTCACAATCGTGATGGTCATGCCCGCCAGCAAACCCGGACGAGCCTCTGGAAGAAGCACCCTCCACACGATTTGGCTTGTCGAGGAGCCCATGGCATGAGCGGCTTCAATGACGCCTTTGTCCACTTCATTCAGGGCCGTCTCCACCAGTCTGGCGAAGAACGGTGCTGCCCCCACAACGAGCGGCGGAATGGTTCCCAGGACGCCGTACGATACACCCACAAGCGACTTCGTAATCGGGATCATCGCAACGATCAGGATGATGAACGGAACCGAACGCAGGATGTTCACAATGAACGACAGGATCGAATATCCGAAGCGCACCAAGCCCGATGTGGATCTTGCAGCCATATACAGCAGCACGCCAACCGGCAGCCCGATAATGAAGCTGAACAAAGCCGAAGCCCCCAGCATTCGCAGGGTATCCAATGTTGCCGTACCGATTTCTTTCCAGTCGATCTGGGTAAAATCGAGCTCGAACATTAATGAATCACCTCCACGTCTAATCCTTGTTGAAGCAGCTTCCGAATCGTCTCTTCGATGGCTCTTTCTTCCCCTTCGAAGCGTACGATGAGCTGGCCATACGGCGTTTCCTTGATCGTGGAGATCGTGCCCTGCAGAATCGCAAAATTCACGCCCGTCTCATGAACGGTATGGGATAGAATGGAATCGTACGTTTTCGATCCCAGGAACGTAATTTGCACCGCTTGGGAAGAGCTGTTCGCCTGACCCTGCATGGCCAGCCGGAGCGCTTCTCCGCTGTCCAATTCTTGACGGATGAATTCCTGCGTCACCTCATGTTTAGGTTTCAGGAACACTTCCGTCACCGGCCCCTGCTCCACAATGCCGCCCTGATGAATAACGGCCACCCGATCACATATGCTCTGGATGACATGCATCTCATGGGTGATCAACACAATCGTGAGATGAAATTTCTTATTAATATCCAGCAGCAGGCGCAGGATCGAATCCGTGGTCTGCGGATCCAGCGCTGAAGTGGCCTCATCACACAGCAGAACCTCCGGATCGCTTGCCAACGCTCTGGCTATGCCGACCCTCTGCTTTTGTCCTCCTGACAGCTGGGACGGATACTTGTCCCGGTGAGCCTCCAAGCCAACCAAGGCCAACAGCTCGGATACTTTGCGTTCCATCTCAGCCTTCGGCGTCTTGATCAGCCGCAGCGGAAAGGCAATATTATCGTAAACCGTTGCGGATGACAGCAGGTTAAAGTGCTGAAAGATCATCCCGATTTTGCGACGCTCTGCTTGAAGCTGCTTCTTGCCGAGCAGTGTCAAATTCTTACCGTTAACCCACACCTCGCCGGAGGTGGGACGTTCCAACAAATTGATACAACGGATCAATGTACTTTTACCTGCGCCGGAGTGTCCGATCACACCGAAGATTTCTCCTTTTTCAATCGACAAATCCAATTCGGACAAGGCTGTGGTTAGCGTTCGGGCTTTTCCGTACTGCTTCGTCAATTGCTTGAGCTCAATCAATCCGATAATCCTCCTTTTTCCATAGCCTCATATCTATTACCCAAAATAAAAGAGCCTCTTTTTGTAGAATCAAAAAGGGCTCTCTTTACGTAAAAGTCAACGCCTTTTCTCATCTGTCAAAGCCATAGGATGATCCTGCAGCTTTGAAGGAATTAGCACCATGTCACTCCATCCGTCATCGCGTTACGCGATATACGCTGGAGCCGGTTGCCGGGCTTCATCGGGCCTGTCCCTCCGCCTCTCTCGATAAGAAAACATCGATATGAAATTTTTCCAATTAATTTGATCTGATTTAATAACATTTAATGAATGCAATAGTTAGTATAGATTCTTTTCAGGTTTTTGTCAAAAGGAATTTCATGGCGATTTTGTGCCTAAACCTTCACTCCTTTTTCCGCCCAGATCCGATTAGTATATCGATACGAGGCAGCCAAGCTTCGGCATACCATATCCACACCCTGCTTAAGATCCTCGAGGTGCTGGTCGATATCCTCCAGCTCGATTTTATCCGACAGTCCCTGATGGCGCTGCCACAGATCATCTTGCATCTCTGAATTCATATAGTGGATCTCAGCGTTGCGGCGTTTCCGAAGTGTGTTCAGCGGTATTTTATAGCGTTCCTTGATCGCCTCAAGCTCTGACGCCAGCTCACAGTGTGCCTTTAGAAACTTGAACTGCCGCAGTGCCGTAAAATAGGAGAAATGAGCCTTAACCTTCGAGGTGTGGAGATCATACAGCTCATTAAGCACCGTACCCAGCTTGTCAAGGATGGAGAATACGCGTATAAATCCGTTTTTGTAAAAATACACATACCTTTGATACTCGCCCTGCTCCTGAATTGACATATCATCGATATAACCCGATTTAACCGATTGACTGAAATGCTTGGCCGCATTCCAGCTCTGCTCCAGCTCATCAAGGGATACAATCAATCCGCGGGTCCAAATCTCAAGCTTGCGAAAATCATGCGTTGGATCCTGATGTTTCTCCATTTCCTTTTGCAGCAGCCGGGTTGTCTTGACCATCGATTCGATGGCCTCCTCAAGCAAGCCATTGTTGTGTCGGGGCTGTTCCCCGAGTAACATTCGCAGCATGGCGGTACCCCCTCGCGTCGTCAGATTAACCTTCTTTCATGAATTGCTATTTGCCAAAATAATCGCTCCAGCGAGCATCCACCGTCTGCACGATATCTTCTCGCGGGGACAGCTCCTCCGGATATCCCGGTTTCATTCGTGCATCAATAACCAGCGGAAGTTTATAGGATAGATGATGATGATGGATATCAGCTGCCGCATGAATATCCGTTGCCGGATTGAAGCGGGTGAAAACCGTCCACAGGAATGAGGTTTGTGTGGCCGCTGCCGCTTCGGCATCATCAACCACAATCACCAACGGCCATGCGGTATCCCGTGCTTTTAAATACCCCATCACTTGCTGGGTCAGTCCGGGATCGTCCTCATAGGATGCCCCCGAAACGACCAGACAACCCCCACAGTATGGAGCCATTTGAGATATGCCCGGAATTTCACCTTCGGTATAACTGCGCGGCAGCTCACGAATTGGCCGACCGATACCCATGAGCACGGCCTTACTGCCATGATTGAGCTTATTCCCCGTATAGTCCAGGGTATCATGGGACGTTTTATTAAATATAAACAAATCTGATGCCGGATTAAACCGTTCCAATACCGCTTCCAATGTTTCACGAAAATCGGACAGATCGAGCGGACGGTTGGTCAGGAGCAGCATTTTGGTTAGTGACAACTGCCCTTCGCCCAAAATTCGGAATGCGGACACAAACGCCTCACGGGAATAGCTCTCCCGTACGACAGCTGCGGTTAAGGCATGGAAGCCGGTTTCCGCATAAGTCCACAAGGAGCGTACCGATGGCATAACCATCGGGAATGCCGGGGAGAGCAGCCGTTGGAGGAATTCAACCAGGTAATAGTCCTCCTGCCGCGGTTTACCGACGATAGTAGCCGGATATATCGCCTCCTTGCGATGCCACATATGCTTCACATGCAGGACCGGGAAATCATGGGCAAGGGAATAATAACCGTAGTGGTCCCCAAAAGGGCCTTCCAGACGGCGTTCATGCGGTGGCACCACACCGCTAATCGCAAATTCCGCCTCTGCCGGAATGCGATGTCCTCCCAGCGGGTTGTCGGTCATTGGCAATTTCCCGCCAAGAATGAGGGAGGCCAGGAGCAATTCCGGCAAATGCTCCGGAACCGGTGCAATCGCAGAGGCAATCAGAGCTGGGGGTCCACCTACAAATACTGAGACCGGAAGCGCCTGATTCTGCTGCTCTGCTTCAGCATAATGGAAACCGCCACCTTTATGGATTTGCCAGTGTATACCTGCCTTGTTGTCATCGTAAATCTGAAGCCGGTACATGCCCAGATTATGATCCTTCGGTTTGGATGGGCTCTCCGTGTATACAAGCGGCAGTGTAACAAAAGGTCCGCCGTCATCCTGCCAGCTGGTCAGCCGCGGCAGATCCTTCAGCGGATTCTCCGTCACTTTTATTGCCATCACAGGCGCTTCATGCTGCGGAACTGATTTCATGCCTACCTTTAAAATGTCCTTAAGCAGCCCCCGTTCATTCCACAGCGCTGAAAAGGTTGGTGGAAGCAATGTCTCCGCAGCACCGATCAGCGATTTCATCATTTGCTCGGGCCTGGGCCCAAAGGCCATATCGACTCTGCGCGGCGTGCCGAACAAATTCGTAGCCACAGGGAAGGGCGTGCCTTTCACATTAGTGAAGAGCAAGGCCGGCCCTCCCTCATCAATCACGCGCCGATGAATCTCGGCCAGCTCCAAATACGGATCTACCGGGGTATCAATGACAGCAAGATCATTCTCCTTGCGTAGCGTTTCGAGCCACTGGCGAAGATTATGAACGATCAACGACTCCCCTCCTTCCTATACAACAAAGCCCTCGAACTGCATTGCTGGCCCGGGGACTTTGCGTACATCTATGTTATTAAAAATTTCGATCTGATCAGGCTCAGGCATGAGCCTTTACTACTTACACAATCTTCTCGCGGGGAATACCTTGGTCCCGCTGCAATTTCGCTTCAAGCGGCTTGCCTAGCTGCCATGCTCTCACGCTTAAATAACAAAGTACGCCGAACAGCGCCGAGATCAGCAGTGTATGCCCCAATGCGGAGAATACATAAACCTCCTCATTATGGATCGTTGCCATGATGAGGGCACCGCTGAACACCTGCAGCAGACAGAGCACTGCTGCCGAAATCCCTAGCATCTGTATCTCCCTATTGTTCCGGTTACGCCAATAAGCAAAGTGCCCCATAACAGCCACCACAATCAGCAGCAGAAGGGCTGCGACGCGGTGCATAAAGGCAATCCCCACGCCACCGGTCAGCTCGGGTATTACTTCTCCGTTACACAGCGGCCATCCCGAACAGCCTTCCCGCGAATCGGTATGGCTGACGAATGCACCGATATAAACAACGACGTAGCTGTACAACGTGGTTCCCCACACCAAATTACGGAACCCTTTGGTTACCCGCGGCAGCCGCTCCCGATCAACGGATTCCTTGGCCTGTTCTACCCGCCGCATGCCAAGAGCCAGCATAACCGAGCTGGCAAACGCAATCAGCGAGAATCCAAAATGCAGCGCCATGATTGCTGCCGACTGGGGCTTGACCACGGCAAAGGCTCCCATAATAGCCTGTACCACAACAAACACCGAGGTGCCAATGACGTAAGCCATCAGATCCCGCCGGTCCCGCTTATATCTCCAGAACGCGATAAGCGAGGCCAGAGCTGCCAAACCCGCCATTCCGCTAACTGCCCGGTGCGAGTATTCGATCATGGAGGAAACCGTGTAAGCGGGAACAAATTTCCCGTTGCACAGCGGCCACTCTTGGCCACAACCGAGTCCCGAGCCCGTCTTCGTTACAACCATGCCTCCAAAAGTCGCACAGAACATAACGATGCATGTTATGTAACTCAACCATTTTAATTGTTTATCATTCACTCATCTCACCTGCTGCTCGTAATCATTAACTATCTGGAACCTTTACAGGATCGCATCGAACACAGTCCACATTTCATTATACCTGATTCTGGAGCTACGGTCACTTGAGCGATTGTGACAAAATGTTCAAAAATGAGAAAATCATTCTTGGACACGCTTGGCTCTTCAACCAAACCCTTTGTTATGTAAAATAGCACCGCCGCCCGATATAGCTATGAGGCGGCGGTGCTATTATCCATGCTTTACTTGTGAATCGTATCGTATACATCCACAGCGCGCTGCAGGAAGTCTTCAATCTCTTCTCGCGATTTGCGAAGTTTGTTAACATAGCGAACCAGCTCGCGTCCGTCTGAATAAGCAACAAAACTTGGGATTCCCAAAATATTTTGCTGCTGACTCACGTCACCGACAGCATCGACGTCAACTTCTACCAGAGTCAGTTGATTCGAGAATTTAGTCTCTACCTCCGGCATGAACGGATCGATAAACTTGCAATCACCGCACCAGTCTGCTTTAAATACGGCAACGGTCAGTCGCGGAGACTGGATTGCAACCTGAAATTCTGCTTCTGAAGTGATTTTTTCCATTGATTATCTCCCCTTTACGTCGAATTCCTTCACCCTTAGTGAATCAAAATGTTGAGTGGAAGTCAAATTTTAGAGGCATACTGACATTACCATGTTGAAACCCTGGAATTTCATCAGAAAGTGCAGGTGACAACTGCAATGCACTCGCACGGAACCAGAGATAATAAAAAGGGGGGAAAGGATGTATGGGCGTGGACAGCCGCCATTCCGCATGCCCTTGCAGAATCTTGGTCCGGTACGCTCGCCTCATGGCAAATTTCCTTAAAACTCACAACCAACAAGCATGAATTACGATGGGATTACGCAGCAGTAAGAACCATCCGTAGGAAACTTAAGGATATCCTCTCCTCCCATCCCTATCTTCAACCGCCCGGTTCACTGATGTCCTCTACAGAAGGATACAGCAGCATTCGAAGTCATAATCAACTTCATAACCTAACCCAGGAAGAGCAAGAGCTGATTCTTCTCATTCAGGAGGCTGCAGCGAATGCGAATCGGAGCAATGTGACCCGTACACAAGCGTATTATGACTGCTATAAGTCATATCCTGAGCTGCACTGGGCTTTGCTGGCCCATATGGTATCACGAAATGCCGGGTGGAATATGAGTGATCTGAAGGGTGGATTAATGTCCGATCTCACGGATTCACAGTTCAAGAACCATCTGTACCGGTTCCTCGAGCGCTGCAATGCTCTGATCTTTCAGGATGCCTATCCACAGCTGCTTCTCTATATCCACAGTCGGAAAAAAGGAGCTCCTTTATTCCATTTGCTCCCTCACTTCCATATTTCGGCCTTCATGACTCCGTTTTGGGAGCAGTTCTGGCTGGACCGTGGGAGTTCGCTGCTGACGGTTGCCCTGATCATTAACGAGCAGAACTATATTGAAGGACGTGTGGCAAGGCACCCTTTTTACCTGGAGCATGTTCTGGAGCAACCTTTCTTTCGGATCCATGAGCTGGCCAGGCTGAATCAGATTGTATTTCCACTTGGACAAGTCAGCGGACCCGAGGCGGACATGATGGCTTCCCAAGAGCCTCCTGACTCAACTAGGCCTTTAGCCGGAATGACGATCCCCAAGTTTGCTGATCTGAGCATTCGGATCAAGGCGGGCAGAACGTTATACGCTTTGTTGTTTGGTTATGAGGAAATATTCCACTCCGTGCTGGCATTCGCGCAGTCGACCAAGCATCGGGGATCGCGGGCCGAATATTGGCCTGCATTGTTTACCCCGACCCTTGAGTCCGCTATGAATAATACTCACGAGAGTCGCAACCTGATCCAGTCTGAGTGGCTGCCGGAGGGAGGGCGTCTATACAGCCCCCATATTGAGGAGATCTGGCAGGATGAATCCCAGGAACCCATTCCCCGGTACGATTGGTATCAAGGCCGCGTGATGCTCCGTCACATTCGCAAGCCAATACGCCCACTGCTGCCGGATATGACCCACGCCCATCGCGCCGCGCTTGAGAAGACCTCCATCGTGCATGACGTATCGGAGCGAATCCATTCCCATGAAAACAGGAAGAGACCATCCCGATGAGGTTGGGAAGGTCTCCATTCTATTCTGTGCTGCTGCTCTTAAACTCTGGGTTATCCCCGATCCCGCATTCGCGAAGGCTGCAGTCTCATCAGCGGACGGAACACCTTCTGCAACGGGCGCGGGTAACTGCTGAGCTCGGATTGACGCAGTACGCCAAACACCACCAGCAGCACCAGATATACCATAACAACAACTACGCCCACCATAAGGCAAGTCAGCAGGAATGCCAGTCGTGCCGGCATGACGTCAACCAATTGAATACCGGCCTGATTCAGGCCGTAGCCGATTCCGCCGGCTGCAATGACGGTCAATCCAAAGCCTGTCCAGCGTTTGCCCAGGATGGAGAAAGAAACAATCGCTTTAATGGATCGCAGATTGAGCATCGTGATCACCAGGAAACAGAGAGCCGTGCTTGCAATGATGCCATAAATGCCAAACAACGGTGCAAGCAGGAAGCTCGCGGCCAGTTTGACCACAATGCCGATCATAACGTGAACCATCGATAGCTTGGCCTTGCCGATACCGAGCAGAATCGAGTTCGTGGTCATCATCGTAATCTGAAAAATGGTGCCAAACGTCAGAAAGCCAATAATCCCGCTTCCCCCGAGGGAACTGAACAGCAAGCCGTTAATAGAATAAGATGCAACGCAAAGTGCGATAACAACCGGCATTCCCGTCAATATAGCAACACGCATAGCAAGCGTCACTTGTCGTTCCAAATGCTCCTGATCCTTTCGGGCAAAGGCTGCAGAGATGATCGGAATGAGTGAGGTGCTCAGCGCAATCGCTAAGATCGGCGGAATTCCTGCCACGCTCTGTGCCCGGTTTCCTAACACCGCAAGTACTGCTGTTGCTTGCTCGGGACCAATCTGTCCCATAAGCAGCGGCTTAACAATGGAACCATCAATGAAATTGACGGCTGGAACTGCCAGCGATGATAAGACAATCGGAATGGACAGGGTAAAGATATCCCTGTATATTCCCCCGAGCGGAATGGAACGGTCGGCTGCCGGTAGCTCGAGTTCCCGGTCACTTCGGCGAAGTTTTACCGTGAAGTACAGCATCACCGCAAATGCCCCGATGCTGCCGAGTACGCCACCAAAGGAAGCGCCGGCCGCAATCCAGGTATCGTCATAACCCAGACGCAGAAGCACATATGCCAGACCAATAGCAGTTAAAACCCTTGCAATCTGTTCGATGATCTGAGAGATGCCGCCTGCCGTCATATTGTTGCGCCCCTGGAAATACCCCCGCATCATCGCGATGGCCGGGAACAGCAGCAGGGCAGGAGCCAATGCTTGTATCGCAGCTGCGGATTCCGGCACCTTAGCTATATTGGTTGCATAGAAGGGTGCTCCAAAATACAGCAGGAGCGTCATGATGACGCCGGCCGCTCCGGCAAAGATAAGCGCTGCATGATAGACGCGCTGTGCCTCGGCAGGCTTATTCAGTGCATGCCGCTCCGAGACCATTTTGCTCAGCGTGCTGGGAATTCCTGCCGTAGCTACGGTTAACAGCATTAAATATACGTTATTAGCAATCGTAAATGAGGCATCCCCTATATCATTCAACATATGCTCAAGCGGCACCCGCTGCGCAAGCCCAAGTACACGGGCCACCAGCGCAGCAACGGCCAGGATGATGGTGCCTTTAATAAATGATTCTTTCTTTGACAAAACCGTACCCTTCTTTCTCCTCCAAAACGCCTCTCACAGCGATCCAAACGTCTATTAGAAAATCCAGATGAAGAAAATAATAATCATCGCCAGCTGTAAAACGATCTTGACCACAATGCTGCTGAACAATCCGATGACCGAGCCGAACCCCACCTTCGCGGATTTGCTTGGTCCTGACCCCGCGAACATTTCACCCAGAAATGCACCG
Organism: Paenibacillus sp. Cedars; assembly: GCF_003184205.1. Lineage (NCBI taxonomy): Bacteria > Bacillati > Bacillota > Bacilli > Caryophanales > Paenibacillaceae > Paenibacillus > Paenibacillus sp. Cedars. Next base: position 505,666 of record NZ_CP020866.1, on the reverse strand, counting down.
AGGAACGGACCGATGATCAATCCGAAAGCAGGGATTACAAAGGGGCCGACAATGAGTCCAATCGTACTGCCCCATATAGAGGCTTTGGATCCGCCCAGCTTCTTGACTCCCCATGCGTTAACCGCATAATCGGCGACAAACAGCACAACCAGAATGATCGTCTGGATGATCCAGAACCATGTATTGTAATGCTCGAATGTAAAAAACCAGCCGTAAACGAACAGCGCCAGGTAAATGGCGACAACCCCCGGCAAAATAGGGTAAATTGCTCCGGCCATACCAATGATAAACAGAGCAATTACGATAATCCAGCCCAATACGTCCATCTACATCTCACCCTTCGATCAAAATATGATCCCTGATGACCTCCACGATGCCGTCCTCATTGTTGCTTGAAACCACAAGGTCTGCCTCATCCTTAACGGTCTGCTGGGCATTGCCCATAGCCACGCCAAGGCCCGCCTCCTGAATCACGGCCAGATCGTTCAGGCTGTCCCCTACCGCTACAACCTGGGACATGCTGATGCCGAGCAATTCGCATACCTGCCCGATTCCCGTCGCTTTATTGACGCCCTGCGGATTGATCTCCAGGTTTATGGGAGAGGAGTTCGTGATCTCCAATCCGCCCATGTCCTGCAGCCGCATCAGGATTCGGTGACGCACCTCATGATCCTTCGTAGTATAACCGAATTTCAGCCATTCCTGATTCGCAACATCATCTGTCCAGTTCTCAGAGTTATATAATCTATCTACTGAATACGCCCAGAACCAGGATCCGGTTTCAATAGCCAGCGCATGCATTTGTTCCACCAGCTTGCTGTCCAGCAGCGCGCGGCGATACAGTTCATATGGCGCACGCCACACTTCACCGCCATTCACTGTCACCATCGGTGTCGTCAATTCAAGCTGTTTGGCATAAGGATAAGCCTCCGCAAACGGCCGACCTGTTGAGAGACAGACATGGATGCCTTGACGGACGGCTTCCTTGATCCACTTCACCGTTTCCTCCGACACCTCATGATCATCCTGAAGCAGTGTTCCATCCATATCCAATGCTAACAAACGATATTTATAATTCATGGTATTAATTAACCCCCTTATCCATCACAAGCAAACATAACGACATTTTACCACAAAAGAGGGTGCGCCAAAACATTCCCCCGTATCGACGGCATAAAAGAAACGGCAGCCAACCCATTCGGGCTGTTGGCTGCCGTTTTGCCGTTACCTTTTATTACTCCGTTTCGCCGTCCTGGTTCTCATCATTATTGGTTTTAGGATGAGGCGTACCGTCCAGACCGTATATTTCATCATATGCATCAAATATTTTACGGGCCACCGGCGCCGCACTTTGGGAACCAAAGCCGGCCTCCGGAATTACGACGGCAACGGCCAGCTTAGGGTTCTGCCGCGGTGCAAATGCGATGAATACCCCGTTCTCTACCCTAATCCGGCTTCCGTTTTTATATATATCCTGCTCCGATGTTCCTGTTTTCCGGGCAAAATCATATTTGAAGTCTTCAAAAGCCCGAAGCCCTTGGGTATTCATCCCAGCAATAACTTCATTCCAGTACTGCTGAGGGAATTCCTCTTTATTCAGCACCTCGCGTTTGAATTCCTTGACCACATTGCCGTCTTGATCCTCGATCTTGCTCGCAAGCTGCGGCCGAATACGCTCACCTTGATTGGCAAGTGTGCTGGCATATTGCGCCAGTTGAAGGGTCGTATATTTACCCGACTGGCCAAATGAAGCGTATGCCATGGCCGCCAAATAACTTCCCGCCTGCTCAATGTTGGTATACTCGATAATTCCTTTATGCTCCTTCGGCAGACCGGATTCGGTGGATACACCCAGACCGAACTTCTTCATGTATTTATCCCATATTCCAACGGATTCGGAGCCATATTTGTTATATAGCTTTTCCCCAATCCAATCAACCATAAAGGCGTTGGAGGAATGCTCAATCGCTTTTCTTGCGTTGAGGGACCCGTAGGATTTACCACCGGAGTTCTGAACTCTTGAGTTATCCTTACCAAAGAATGCAGCACCAGAATCATAGTAGTAGTCGTTGGGCCCGAATAATTTCTCGTTCAAACCAATCAACACACTCAGTGGTTTTATCGTAGAGCCGAGCAGCACAGTCGATTCCAGATTGTTGCCGGAGCGCCCAGAGCTGTACGGAGAGATGGTTCCGTTCCCGTAATACTTCATGACCGTCTCCCAATCTTCGGTCCCGAACTCCCACACATTCGGATCATAATCAGGCATGCTGGCCATGGCCACGATGTTGCCGGTATCCACTTCCATGGCCACTGCATAACCCGTTTGTGCATTCGGGTGCGTTTTGCCAGAAACCGGGTTGGCATGAAGCCATTTCAGCTGATCCATGATCGCCTGCTGGGTAACCTTCTGGATATCCTTATGAATGGTGGTATGAATGTTATACCCCTTCTCCGGAGCGATCATTGTTGGGACCCCGTCCGCCATGTTCTGCGGATTAATCGGAATGCCGATATATCCGTTCTTGCCGCGCAGCTCATCCTGGAACATCATTTCCAGGCCATCAACACCAACCTTTTCCTGCTCGGTGTAGATGAGTCCCGGATCTTTTTGCTTCTTGTTCTGCTCATCAATCTCTTTATATTTCTCCAGTGTCTTAATTCCGCGGAACTCTTTCAAATAACCGATGGTCTGAACGGCGATTCTGTCCTGATTGTATTGTCGCTGACTTTCTTCAACGACCTCCAACCCAGGATACTCGTTCTTGTGCTCCATGAAATAAGCCACTTCTTTGGTTGAAAGCTCGGACTTGATGCGTCTCGGCTCATAACCCGGCTGCTTATTGAACTCCAGGTCCATCGCTTTGGTCACGTCGTCCACCGTCAGCTTCTCTGCCTTCGGGTCCCCATGCTGATCGAATATCTTAACCATTTCCTCAGCCAACTTCTCAATTTCCGGACGGTTCTTCTTCCCTCTCTCAGAGGAACTGTAATCCTTTAACAGCGTTAAATACAGTGCTTGGGAGGGTGTCGAGTAAGCGAGCGGCGTTCCGGAAGCGTCGATGATGCTCCCCCGGATGGGTTGCAGCGGGAAATTCTTAACCTGCCCGCCGGTTTCGAGCTCTTTCAGCTCAGGCCCTTCGACAAACTGCAGTATCGCAAGACGTATAATAATGACACAGAATATGATAAATGTGCTGAAAAAGAACAGATTGACCCGCAAATTAAACTGACTGCCGGCATCCCCTTCTTCTTGTTTGCGTTTATCCGGCCTAAACCCTTTCACGTATGCTTCTCCCCTTTACCCACAATCACATAAACCCATCTTAACATAAACGCCCCCCCACTTCACGCGGAGGGCCGACCTCAAGAGAAGGGCAGACTTCCCTTGTGAAAGTCCGCCCCTGTCCATCATCAAAACACTTGCTCTTTAATATGAGTCTCATTGAAGCGCGGCGGGTTAAACCAGTTGCCGCTCTGTGCCCAGGTTGGGTCCAGCGGAATCCACCGCTTTTCTTCACTCAAATAAACCTCATTCCAGGCATGGGGGCCATAACCGCCTTGTCCATTGTAGCCCCTGCCGGTCACCACCCTGACTTCGAGGTCCTGTGACCGTGCCATCATGGCATACAGCCGGGCATAGTCGATACATACGCCTAACCTTGTATCATACGTATCCTGGGGCGTCTGCTCTTTCCATATCCGCTGCTCTTCGTACAATGTTACCTTGTCATGATCATACGAGATGCGGCTGCCAACCCAATCATAAAGCTTTCGAGCCTTTTCTTCGTCGGTGGCTGCCTCCTTCACGACATGGGCGGCTGTCTGTTCGATTCCCTCGGGAATCTTATGGTCGATCACCTCATACTTGCGCTGTATGATTCCATTCAGTTCATCCTGAACGGATTGGGTGAATACGGGCAGCTTTTCCTTGACAAGCGAACCGGATAGCGGCTCAATAACAGCTTGTGCACCCTGCTGATATACGGGTGAAGCTTCAACATACCGGCTAAAGCCGTGGTCCGGATTCAGACTGACATAGATGAACAAAATCGCGATCACGATAATGCTCCGCGCAGCCCCCATGATGGCTCCGATACCCGCACCTGCAAGCCGGCTGGGCAGCGATGCCCGGGTTTCTTTTCTCGATCCGAAGACTCCCATCCTGCTTCCCATGATCAGGGAAACAAGCAGCCGAAGCATAAATACAATCAGCGCATAACTGAGCATAAACAGCACGGCAAACCTCAGCAGCGGAAAATCCGCCAGCGATTTTAGAGCCGTATAATAAATCTGCTCCCAGAATTGCAGTTCACGATTCGGCAGCGTTGAGGCAGCACCCAACCAGTCCCCTGCCTTGGGTGATAACCACAATGTAAACGGAACGGAAATTGCAAGACCAACCAAACGCAGCACCGCATCCCCCAGAAAAAAAACAAGCTTCCCGGCTGAGCGGGAGGCTCCACGATTCCACCCCTGCCATAATGAAAAAGCCACAATCAGCAGCAACAAGATGGTAATTCCGTTTCCATCGAGCACGCTATCCTTCCATGCCGACATCATACGGTATCCCCTCCTCTCCCTAAGATGTCTTGTCTACCGATGTAAGAGGGCAGGCTTGCTGGCAATAAGATAAACTTGCCCACGCTGCCTTACATCCGCATCCGATTATGGTAGTATTCTTTATTTAGTGGCTGTATTGGACTTGGCATCGTTGATAAAACTCCGGATCGTATCATTGATATCCCACTTTCCTACCGAAACCCCGCGGAAAGTGACCTCAACCTTTTCTGAACCAGCACTGCCCTTTAGCTCCAGGTTGGGAGCTTTAATCGAGTAGGTGCCGTCCCCATTCGATGTATATTTGGCTTCCTTCGCTTCCTTCATCATCATATTCATCGCTTCCGCTTTTATCGTATCCACCGTCTCTTCCTTCACCGTGGACACCACTTCCCCAATCTTATCCAAGGAAATTCCGCTGTACACCAGCAATCCCCCAATGATAAGGACCGCAAGTACCCACTTGATTACGGTTCTTAACACATTCAGTACAATAAACAAGATAATTAAGGCAATCGCAATGACCAGCCAGTTTTGTTTAAGAAATTCAATCCAGACCTGTGTATCCAATTTATTTCACTCCCGTCCATACTTTCAGGCGGCGTATTTTTTGCCGTCTTATTAATTATACATGATACCCCGCAAAGCTGTCAGCCAACCGGGTCTTTTCACAAAAAGGTATAAGCTTGCCCCTTCGAACGTACAAGTAGTAATACCGAACTCTTGCCGGATAGGAGGGTGCCATATTGAAAACCGCTTTATGGCTCTATATGTTTTTGTTTCTGGCGTTTTTTGATTTGCATGCTCAGTATCCCGTGCTGACACCTTTTGCGATTTCCCTTGGTGCAGCTCCCACGTTTATCGGGTGGATGATGGGAATTTATGCTTTGACGCATCTGCCTGGCAATTTGATTGCAGGTAATCTGATCGACCGACACGGCAGCAGACGCTACATTATTTTCAGTTTAACTGCGGCTGGAGTTATCCTGCTACTCCAAGCTCATGTCCAATTGCCTTGGCAGTTGCTCGCGCTTCGCTCGATCAGCGGCTTTGTACTGGCTTTTTTATCACCAGCCTGCCTGGCGCTGTTAGCGTCTCTCTCCCGTGATCCGGTTACGCAAGGCAAATACATGTCCGGTCATGGCGTCGTACACACCCTTGCCTCTGTTTTGTCACCGGCAGCAGGAGCTTTTATTGTCGCTAACGCCGGTTTTTCCGGTACATTTCAGAGTTTGGGCTGGCTCTTGATCTTTACCGGGTTTATGGCATTCTTCAGTCTACCCAAGCGGTTATCAGCCACGGCCGCCAATAAAGAAAATGCTTTGGCTTCCAAGGAAGAGAAGCCGGCACGGCTTCCGTTTAGCTTGCGCCTTTATTTAATTCCGTTTGCTATCGCCTGCTCTCAAGGCATACTGTTCTTCGAAATTCCGCTTCGCGAAAGCGGGAAGGCAAGCATAATGTCTACGGGGATTTTATTCTCCGTCATTAGCCTTGGGGCTCTGGTCACGTTAAGCATGCTGTTCCTGAACCGTTATGCGCCTCATATCAGGGTCGCTTTGGGCGTGCTGGGACTGGCGATCTGCTTTTACGCTCTGGCTGCAGCAGACCATGTGCCGATTATGGTTATCCTGTTTTCCCTGGGTCTTGCCAAGGGCCTGCTGTTCCCGGCGTTATCCTCCCTGTTTATTGAACTTAGCGGAGGAGGCAGACTCGGCAAAGTATTCTCTTTGCAATCCATTGCGATGTCGCTGGGGTCCTTTGTCGGACCGATTGCAGCTGGACAGTTCCGGACGATAGTGTCTCCTTATTTTATCGCATTCCTCATGCTGATGACAGTCCTGCTCCTGCTTCCGAAACGCAATCGTGAAGCACCATCAACGGTCATCTCACCGTTATAGTCTGAAATGACTAATGAACCTGTACCCTGTTATGATGAAGCGCCCAAAAAGTGGCGGATAGGCCAACACACAATCCGTATGGGTAAAACCACATAAGATACAGTGTGGCAAATGACCACGGACATCTAACCAAGGGGTGAAGTAACATGAGTCATGTTCATCATCATAAGCACTGTCATGGAGGCCATGGAAATTCTGTAGGCATGGTACTTGTATTGTATATTCTGCTTGTCATCATTTTGAGCTGCTTCTACTAGAATACATGGATTAGCTTAAACGGCCTTCCACTCGGATGGCCGTTTATTTCGTTTGCTTTGCATGATCAACAAAAAACAAGTTACACTATACATACATCATTCGACGTCGAATCAACATTTCCCGGGGAATGCTGCCAAGGATCTCCGTATCATGACAGAGGTGAAAAAAGATGCCGATATTCCTCATTGTAGAGGGCAAGAACGATCGCAGCCGAATCCGCAGATTGCTGACATCAGATATAACCATCCTGTGTACATTCGGAACATTAAACACCGCCAAGCTTGAGAGCCTGCATAAACAGGTGAAAGACCATGAGGTTTATCTGTTTATGGATAATGACAGCTCCGGCAAGAAAATTCGCGGGGCCCTGCGAGATGTCTTCCCAGATGCCGGGCAAATCTATACACGCCGGGGGTATGCCGGTGTTGAAGGAACCCCGGATGAATACTTGATTGCCCAGTTGGAGAAAGCCGGGCTGGAAGAATTCATTATTTATCCGCCACCTGATGAATTCTGATTTACCCTGGGTAAATAACGCCTGATTTGGTCCAAAGCCTTTTATGAGCCAGTTGAAGAATATAAAAAAGACGCCCTCCATCTTTAACGATGAAGCGCGTCTTTTGGTTTTACCACTATGTTATTCCTTAACTAAGGTCTTAATGTCCTGCACAATATCCTCGGTCTTCACTTGCGCCGGATCCGCTGCGTTATAGGTCTTCCGAATATTGTTATTCCGGTCAACCAGCGCAATGGAGTTGCCATGAGTGAAATTGGTCGAGTTATTGCCAAGCAGCGGAATCTTGAAGGATTCCTGCATCAGCTTCCGCGTTTCCTCCTGATCACCTCGAAGGAAGTACCAGCCGCTATAATCGGCATAGAATCGGTCCCCGAATGCCTTAATCTTCTCTTTCGTATCGGTTTCCGGGTCAAAGGAGATGGACACAAAGTTAACTTCTTTTCCAAACAAACCTTCTTTTTTCAAGTCTTCTTGTATCTGTGAAAGGACCAATGTTGTAATCGGACATACATCCGGACAGCTGGTGAAATAGAAGTACATCAGTTTCACCTTGCCTTTGGTATCTTCTGAAGTGATGGTCTTCCCATCCACATTTTCCATGGAATAGGCGGCAACCTCACGAACAATCGGAAATTTTTCTTTTCCGAAGCCGAGCGAATTGTAAACCAGATAAACAGCTGCAACTACACAGACAGCAAGCAATACCCAAGTCCATTTATACCGTTTGAATGCACTCATGACCTTCCTCGTTCTCCCTTCGTCTCAAACAAACCCAGTTCCTAATCAGGGAATATACTGCCTATAGCAACTCCACCTTATTAAAAAGTGGTGTTAAGTATGAGAACGATCAGGCTCAAGGTCAAATAGTTAATGGAGATAATAAATACTTTTTTGGACCAGGCTTCGTCGTCCTTGGCACGGAAACCCTGCAGTGCGGCGTAAAGCCACCAAATAGCCAGAAAGAGTCCGATAACCAGAAAAAATATACCTGCATACCCATACGCGTACATCAGAATCGGTATCGGAATGAGAAGCACCAAATAAGGAATCATCTGTATCTTCGTGCGCGGGATTCCTTTTACAACTGGCAGTAGAGGGAAGCCCGCTGCCCGATATTCCTCGACCCGACGAATGCCCAGCGCCCAGAAATGGGGCGGTTGCCATAGGAACAACAGCGCGAACAGCAGAAATGCTGCCATATCTACGCTTCCTGTCACTGCCACATAACCGATCACCGGAGGCATTGCTCCAGAAATCGCGCCTACCGAGGTGCTCCATGTCGAAGAGCGCTTTAGCCATAGTGTATAGACAACCACATAAACAAACATGCCGATAGCTCCGAATATACCTGCCAGTACACCGGAGAACGAGAATAGTATAGCTAGTCCGACCACCCCAAGAATGACGGCATACCAAAGAACAACCTTTGGCGTCAGCCGTCCGGTTGGAAGAGAGCGGTTCCGGGTCCGTTCCATCTTCATGTCGAGTTCACGGTCAAAATAGTTATTGAATACACAGGACGAAGCCATGACAAGCACGGTTCCGAGAAGTGTCATAATCATCAATCCAAATTGGATATCCCAACGCGATGCTAGCCAAAATCCGGCAAAAGCCGCTATCAAATTTGACCGGATGATTCCGGGTTTCGTCACCGTGATAAAATCTTTCCAAGTCCCCGCCTTATCGGGAGGTGCAGGCGCTGCCGAGGCCAGTGCCGCGGATTCTGAAGGAGCCTGGTATCTCAAGTGATTATCCACGTGTAAACGTTCCTCCTTGTATCTGTCGTTATGGAGGAAGTACTGCCTCCGCTATAAAGTTTATCATATCATTAGTAAAAAGTGTTTAGCAATCCTTCGGAATTCGTTCCATCTATATGACAATTCAGTGACATTTGGAAGCGATATAATCTTGACGTTATACCGTTGTTTAAGGCACAATTTGTCTATGTATTAGAATGCGTGTTGAGCCTCTGAAATGAATACAAAGCCCGGAGCGCAAATATTGCGCTCCGGGCTTCCCACTCACGTTATGAGAAAGATATTACAGTGTGCGGCCAGATCCAGAAAGAGCCTGTTCAGCTTGCTGTACCAAACGTTTTGTAATGTATCCGCCCAGGGATCCTGTTTCACGGGAAGTATAGTTACCATAGTAACCGTCCTGAGGAATCGTTACGCCTAGTTCTTGAGCAGCCTCGAGTTTCAAACGTTGTAATGCTGCTGTTGCTTGAGGTACCACCAAATTGTTGCTGCTGCGTGCCATATTAAATATCTCCCTTCACTGAATGTCTGTAATTCCAGTGCAAGCTTGCAAACTTATTATGGCTCCTTCTTGCAGCGTTATACGTATTTTTTAAATTTTTTATCTTTGGAGGTTTTTTCATATGAGTAAAGGCTTATCTCTTTGGTTTGCGGTATCTTCCATCGTTCTGCTGGCGGCTGCAGCCATCTCCATCAGCTATAACGGATTTCTTGCTGTCGGTCTAGGGATCCTATCCATTTTCAACATCGGCTGGGGCTTCATTATCAAAGCGAAACGCAGACCTTCTTAAACAGGTTGGACAGCGTTATCTCGGAGCCAGGAAGCCCATTTTGTCTTTCACGCCATCCAGCACCTGAGTCGCAGTTCTTTGTGCCTGCTCCGCTCCCTTGGCTAGAATGTCATGAATTTCACCGGTTTGGCGAATTTCGTAGTATCTGTTTTGTAGTGGCTCCAGAGCAGACACCACCACTTCGCCAAGCTCCTTCTTAAACGCCCCGTACATCTTTCCTTCAAAGCGTGCTTGCACTTCCTGCAAAGACACTCCGGCACATTCGGAGTAAATGCTCATGAGATTGCTGACTTCCGGTTTGGCTGATGGATCATACACCACTTCTGTTCCGGAATCGGTTGTGGCACGGCTTATTTTTTTGCGAATTTGGTCCGGCGTATCCAGCATCGCGATATAACTTCCCTCTACCGGATTGCTCTTGCTCATTTTCTTAGATGCATCATCAAGCGACATGATCCGAGCGCCTACTTCAGGGATGAAAGGCTCCGGTACATTGAAATACTCACCGAACCGGTGATTAAACCGCGCAGCCAAATCACGCGTAATCTCAAGATGCTGTTTCTGGTCATCCCCCACCGGTACTAGATTGGCATTGTAGAGCAAAATATCTGCAGCCATAAGCGCTGGATAGACGAATAGCCCGGCTCCTACGGAATCCTTGCCTTCTGATTTGTCCTTGAACTGCGTCATCCGTTCCAATTCACCCATGTTGACGAGGGTTGTCATGATCCATCCCAGCTCAGCGTGCTGCGGCACATGGGATTGCAAAAAGATATTCGCACGATTTGGATCAATTCCGGCAGCAACGTACAGTGCGGCAACCGATTCGGAACGGTCTCTAAGCGAGCTCGGCTCCTGAGGAACGGTAATGGCATGCAGATCGACCACCATAAAATAACAATCATGTGCTTCCTGCAGCTTAACAAAATTTTTGATGGCGCCAATATAGTTACCCAGTGTCAGGTTACCGCTTGGCTGAATGCCCGATAATACAGTTTTCATGATTAGCCCTCCAATTTATCTCGAAAAATTCTTTCAATCCCGAGTCTGCTCCGATATACGAAGCATGCCTACGTGCCTATATGAACGCAAAAAAGGCCACACATCCGCAAGGGACGTGTGACCGTGGTGCCACCCTTATTCGCTGCAACAGCATATCAAAAAATCGATGCAGCCTTAGATTCTTGTAACGGAGAATACCCGGCCGGCATATTAAGGAATAACAGCATTCTCCCGTTCAGCTCGGCACTCGAAGGTCCATTCAGCAAAGCGGATCCACCGGTTCACATCAACCACCGGCTTTCTGAAGGATAGACCGCACTGCTTACTTGTCCTTGTCATCGTGTTTCCATCATTATGGTTCACTATTACATGCAATGATAAAACTCTTGCTCTGCCTTGTCAATTCCAATTTGGAATCAGGTTGTCTTGGGTTTTGAAGCTTTTCTTTTACCCTTTCCACAAAAATCTGTTATGATGTGTTTAATCGTCCAGACCATGATTTCTGTTAGTAAAGGAGCATCGATATGAATCAAGTGACCAAAGGCCAGTGGAATGGTTACGACACCTATATTTTAAACAGCGGCCGTCTTGAAGTGACTCTCCTTCCTCGTCTAGGTAACAACGTCATTGGGATCAAAGACATCGAGAACACACGCGAAATTCTCCGAAGACCAGATGAAAGCGAGCTTGCATTCTATCTGCAGAAGCCTTACCACTTCGGCATCCCGATGCTCATTCCGCCAGGTCGAATTTCCAAGGGCCATTTCGAATATGGCGGAACAACGTATCAATTTGATCAAAATACCGCGAACGACAATCATATCCACGGACTCCACCGTTCACAGGCTTGGTGTGTCAGCGACATTGAGGAAGAAGATGACGGTTGTGCCGTTTCGACAGAGTTCATCTCATCGGATGATCCAAAGTGGATTGCTCAATTTCCTGTACCGCTGAAGCTGGAGATGACCTTCCGCCTTCAAGGTACCCGCCTGTCGCAGAGTCTTCGTGTAACCAATCTCGGTTCTAGCCCTGTACCATTCGGCATGGGCTATCATACGTGGTTCCTGTTGGATGGCGAACCGCATCGCTGGACGCTTGATCTGCCTGTAGAAGGTATTTATACCTTGGACAACGAACTGATCCCAACCGGTGATCTCTCGCCGCTTGGCCATCTGGAACTACTGAATACAGGACTCAATATGAAGGATGCCGATCTGGATACGATCCTGAGAATTCCTGAAGGCAAGCCGGCAGAGGCATTGCTTAAACGGGATGACGGCTATCAAATCCATTATTCGGCTGATCGTGATTTTTTCAAGCACTGGGTGCTCTATACCAAGGGCGTCGCAGAGGAATTCCTCTGTATCGAACCCTATACCTGGCTTCCTAACGCTCCCAATCTGAATCTCCCGGACGACGAAACCGGACTGATTCATTTGGAACCGGGACAGACCGTCAATCTGAATACCAAGATCAGCATCCAGAGAACTTCACCGGAAACGCATCAAGATTAGTTCACTCTATCCCTGCTGGATGACCAGCATCTATACTTAACTTATCCAAACCAGAGTTGACCTTTGAAACCAGGGTGCTGCTCTGGTTTGTTCTATATAAACGACGATTTTTATGAATCGGCTAATTTTACCAGTGATCAATCTTCCTCCAGAACGAATGAGACCCCTAGCATTCAGGTCATAATATCCTCATACAACATCAAAGGAGGTGACATGACATGGCTCAAGGTCGTTCTTCTAACAATCTTGTCGTACCTCAAGCAACTGCAGCTCTTCAACAATTGAAGATGGAAGCTGCACAAGAACTGGGTGTAACGATTCCACAAGACGGTTACTATGGAAACTATACTTCCCGTGAAACCGGTTCATTGGGAGGTTACATTACAAAACGTCTGGTTCAATTGGCTGAGCAGCAATTATCGGGTCGTTCGAACCTGTAATTCGCATCTCTTCCCTCCAGCCACAAATAGAAAGAGGCGATCTTCTCCCCAAAGATCGCCTCTTTCGTTATATGTTTTATATGATAAATGATTTCAGGATTCCGAAGCAGCTTCGGCATATGTATTACGAGGGTACCGAATCATTAGATTGGCCATGTTATAGTTCGATTCAAGAATAGCATCTACCACGACAATTCCTTGCCGTACCATAAATTCATAACTAATTTCGCCATGTGTCCAATGGCGTTTATGCTTCAAACTCTCAAGCGCCATCGTACGAAAAGAGAATTGTTGAGCTTCACTAAGCCCCTCTTCACAAGGAGCAATGACCCCGTTTCGCCCAGCCAATGGATTATGCCGTATGCCAAATTTACCAATTACATTGTTTCGTATTTGTACAAATACTGTCCCTGAACTTAGACCTCCCAACTCTTCTTCCAGCTCTTTAAAAACAATGTCCAATTGTCTAGCCAGTGATAATTGATCTAGTTTTACCATCTCTTCTCCCCTCCTTTATTAGTAAATCTTCCCTATTATTAGGGCTTGTGACTCATTATAGGATAAAGAAATCAATGTATCAACAATATTCAACACAATTGGGTATTTATTACTAAAATTGCACAAATATTTTAGATTTTCACTCCTTTTTTGCGTCAACTTTCTTTCTTTTACGACAAAAAAAGAAGCTCGCTGGGAGCTTCTCTATTTTGACGGGATAAACATGAATATGGATGGAAATATCCATTTCAGGAACGGCCTTTTTATCTGTTTTTCCGATGATAATCAACAAATTATGCCAAAGTTTCAGTCATTTTCAAGAATTGTCTGATATCGGATACGCAAGAATCCGCTGCACTTTGCCAGAAATCACGCTGAGTCAAATCCACATCCAGATGCTTTTTAGCCAAATCCTCAACGGACATGACACCTGTATCCTGAAGAAGCGCGTCATATTTATCTGCAAAGGTCGGACCTTCTTCCAATGCCCGTACATATAAGCCTGTGCTGAACATATAACCGAAGGTGTATGGGAAATTATAGAATGGTGTACCCGTGATATAGAAATGAAGCTTGGATGCCCAGAAATGAGGATGGTAGGATGTCAGAGCATCGCAGTAGGCTTCCTTCTGTGCCTCAACCATCAATTCTGAAATCTCCTCGCTGCTGAGCAGTCCGCTCTTCCGTTTGTCATAGAAGCGGGTTTCAAACAGGAACCGTGCATGAATATTCATAAAGAAAGCTACGCTGTTCTGAATTTTCTCTTCCAGCAGAGCCAGCTTCTCTTCTTCGCTGCCGGCACCCTTCACCATTGCATCAAAAACAATCATCTCGGCAAAAGTAGAGGCCGTCTCAGCAACGTTCATTGCATACTTCTGGTTGAGAACCGGAATTCCGCCCATCAGATGCTGGTGGTAAGCATGACCGAGTTCATGAGCCAGCGTCGAAACATTCGAGGCGGTTCCGCCAAATGTCATGAATATGCGCGTCTGGCTGCTTGCCGGAAAGGATGTACAGAAACCGCCGGGTCTTTTCCCTGGACGATCCTCGACCTCAATCCAGCTCTTGTCGAAGGCCATTTGCGAGAAGTCTGCCAGCCTTGGACTAAATTTACGGAACTGCTCGACAATGTTGACGGCAGCATCATCGTAGGAGATTTTGGCAGCCGAAGTACGAAGCGGTGCATCCACATCCGTCCACGACAAGCCTTCCAAGCCCAGCAGCTTCGCTTTACGGTTTAAATACTCCACCAGTACCGACTTGGTGTCCTGAATGACGGCCCACATGGCATCCAGAGTCTCACGGCTCATTCGGCCAATGGCGAGCGGCTCTTTCAGTACATCGTCCCAGCCGCGGTTCTCATACAGCTTCAGGCGGTAGCCCGATAGATGGTTAAGGGTATCCGCGCAGTAATCGGCAGAATCTCCCCAAGCCTGCTCCCATTTTTCAAACATGGATTGGCGTACTTCTCTGCGAGGATCATGCATTCTATTGAATGCCTGTCCTGCAGACAGCATGACGGTCTTGCCATCTTCCTCATATGGAATCTGGATTTTCTTCACGATGGTATCATAGAATTCTCCCCAACCGTGATAACCGTCAACGCCGAGGGACAGAGCCAGGCTTTCAAGCTCAGGGCTCATTTTATCCTTGGCAAGGTTGCGGGCTTCGTTCAATACAAAGTCCAGCTGAGACACTTTATCTGTACCTGTCCAAGCGGTCCAAAGCTCATCGTTCATGCCGCGGAGCACATTATCGAATTGGTTCTTAACCGATTGCAGGGTTGCGGACAAGGAAGTTACCCGGCCGGTCAATTGAACCGCTTTTTTGTCATTCACATTCTGTGCGGTCAAACAGCTCACAAATGCGGAGACTTCACGGATACGGGCATAGGCGCTTTGAAACTGCTCTAGGAAACGCTCAAGGCTCGCCGCACGCTCGACGGTTTCCGGAACGGACAGTGCCTGTACATCCTGTTGGAGCTGTTGTACATCCTGCTCAAGGGTCTCAAGAAAGCTCACGAGCTGTGGAGAGGAAGACCCTCCAGGAAATATCGAATCTAAATCCCAAGTTTGTTGAAGTGCCATCGAACATTCATCACCTTTCGAATCATAATATGAATCCATGCAGTAATACCATTTGTGCGAGCATAGGGAAAAGTGTATAACTATATATAAATCAAATTACTGCTATAACTAAAAGGAGCTGGAAGCCATGAGACCTTTACAAATATCACCGGAGACGGCGGTTACACTGTCCAAGCAGCTGGGCGTTCCGCTGGAACAGCTGATGCATATGCCACAGCATATATTGATGCAGAAAATTGCCGAGCTTGCCAAAAATGATGAAGGGCCATCCTCGAAAAAGGACGATGAGCCTCACTCATCGGAGAACTCATGATCCCTTTTTCTAATACGTGGCCTTACGATGTCGTTGGAAACGACGTTTATGTACACAGCTGCCCTTTCTGTGGAACTGACAATGTATTACTGCCAATGAAGCCCAAAGAATTAGTGAGTGTTAGAGAGGGGAAAAAGAAGCTGCTGATCTTCCCCTGCTGCCATAATAAAGTAACCGTACTGGACAGCGACATCGACTACTTGCTCACGGATCAGCGACTTCGCTGACTTCGCCTAGTACGAGTAAGAATGAGCATTCTTATCAGCCTGCTGGCATTTCATTCGGCGGGCTGTTTGCATTTTGCATTCATTGAGATTCCGCCTTTGCAGCGTTCTTCTGTTCCCGTATCTGCTCCGAGATAAGCTTCCACTGCTCTCTGGAAGCCCGGATCATGGCAGCATCCATAATCTTCTCGTCCTGGACCACTCGGGAGAACCATTGAACCGCCTCCTGGAATTGTCCCAGCCTGCGGTGGATCTCTCCAATCAGGAATAGAAGACGGGCATCGTTTGCTCCTACTCCTTCGTGTTCAAACACCCGGATATAGGATTCAAGACTATATTTCAAGAAGCGGTTCTCCTGGTCCTGATTGCCTTGATACCGATACAGCCAAGCAATATGATGCAGCAGGCTGGCCACAATCCGATCCCGCTCCCCGATCACTTGCGCACAGAGGAGAGCCAGCTTATACGCCTCCAGGGCATCCTCCAGACTGCGTGGACCCCCCATATCCCTCTTGTCCCATCGGCATCCAACCTGCTCGTAGAACAGCGTCTTCTGCCGCTCATTCAATTTCACAGTCGAATTCTCCGTTGAGGCAAATCCGCATTCAGGACAGACACGCACCACGTAGAAATCAGGATTCTCCGATTTATAATAAGCGCAGAAGTCCGTATCTGTTCGGAATGCCTTTTTGAAGCTTGGTCTTACTCTAGATGTTAAATATTCTTGCTCACAGTGCGCACAAACCACCTTGATGGAATACAAGGGTTCTAACTTCACGCCATTCGCCATCCCTTCATTCGCGTCTAATTCCAGTCCACTTCTAGTTCCAAGGCACTAAGGTGTATTGACGAAATGGTGGGCGGGACCGGAAAGACGCTGTAGCACAAAATCACGCAGATCATCCTCCACGCCGATTTCGATCAAGGCTCCTGCCATACAGCCAAGCCATTCTTCAGCGTGGCGGTCCGTAATCGGAAATTTCATATGTCTGGCCCGCATCATGGGATGACCGAAGGCTTCGGAGAATAGGGCAGGCCCTCCAAAGAACTGACTCAGGAACATATATTGTTTGTCCATCACCGGCATGATGTCCTCCGGAAACAAGGGCGAGAGCAATTCATTTTGCTGAACTCTCGGATAAAAAGCTTCGACGAGCGAACGTACACCCTCGGCACCCCCGAGGTTATCATAGATGCTTAAGTTCGGATTCATATCCGCTAATTCTCCCATCTGTTTATGATTCGCTTTCGATTGGATATACCTTTTTATTATAGCAAAAACAACAAAAAAAGGCGCTAAGCAATGGTTAGCACCTTTTAGAAACTTATTAATAACTGCGCCAGTCTTCTTCACTCTGGACGAGAGAAGCACGTATTACATAAACGAAGGCGCATACTAGGATACCTGCGACTATGCTCATGATCATCACTCCATCCAAACATAATACGAAAGATGTGCTTTGATGTTTTTTATTATAGCACAATATCCTCGAAAATAAAGCACATTTGTAACCGCTTTCTCATGTTTTTTTATACTGTTTGTCCTATATCCTGCATAGATTTTAAATTAATGGACCTATATTTCAGTAGTTCACATCGATGCCAGGGGGCGTATTCATTATATGACCATGAAAAAAATGGGCTGGTTCATGCTTGTAACGGCACTCCTCAGCGTAATTATCCTGATGGCTGTATTTCCCGATGCCGCTCTTCAATCCGCTCTTCGGGGCCTGGCGATATGGTGGGACGTTCTCTTTCCGTCCCTGTTCCCGTTCTTTGTCATTTCAGAGGTGCTGCTTGGGTTTGGTGTGGTGCACCTGATTGGCACCCTTCTGGACCCTATGATGAGGCCCCTGTTTCGTATTCCGGGAGCAGGGGGATTCGTTGCCGCAATGGGATATGTATCAGGTTACCCGATCGGTGCCAAATTAACCGCCAAACTTTGGGAACAAAAAATGGTAAGTCGAGAGGAAGGCGAACGGCTCGTGGCCTTTACCACTTCCTCTGATCCTATATTTTTAATCGGAGCAGTCTCCATCGGCTTCTTTCACGATCCCAAAATCGGTATCATTCTTGCAATAGCCCATTATGGCGGTGGATTCCTTGTCGGACTGCTAATGAGGTTTCATGGCAAACATGACGCTAAAAGCTCATCTGAATCGCCGCTTCACCTGTCTCAGGTTAAGACAAGCCGGGTTAAAGCCGCGATTCGTGCGATGCATGCTGCGAGGAAGCAGGATGGCCGGGACTTGGGGACCTTGCTTAGACAAGCGATACAATCATCGCTCCAGCTTAATATCGTGGTTGGCGGGCTCGTTGTATTCTTCTCCGTCTTTCTCGAGCTTTGGACCCGTGCCGGCGTTATCCCGGCGCTTACCGAGGCTATCGGTTTGATGCTGTCCCTGGTTGGCATGCCCGAGTCCCTCTCCACTGCCATCGTAGGAGGGATTTTTGAAGTAACACTCGGAGCGCGTTACGCCGGGGAAGCGGGTGCCGCCATTCCGTTGGCGTATAAAGCGGCTGCAGCGGCCTTCATCTTGTCATGGGGCGGCTTGTCCGTTCATGCACAGATTATCAGCATCCTGAACTCTACGAACCTCAGGTATTTCCCGTTTGTCATCGCAAGACTCGTTCATGGCCTGATTGCCGCGACAGCAGTCATGCTGTTGTGGAAGAGCGTGATGGGATCTTCCATTCCGACCATGGCCCTGCCGGCTGTTTCGAATTCCGTTCTAAACGGGTATACCCATATTATGGCGGCTTTTTGCATGCTGCTTGGTTTCCTCATAACATTTACGTTGTTGATCCAGTTCATAAAAGGACTGCAGCAGAAATTCCGCAAATTCCCAAGGTGAACATTGTGTTCTTCTTCAAGATTGATTATCATCTTTATATAACCTTTACAAAGGAGCTTATCAACTTGAGATATTATGTTCTGGACCGCGGTGACCCATTGTCTGTAGAGCTGACCCAGCAGTTTCACAAGCTGGCGGAACAGCGGGGGTTTGTGCTGGATGCAGAATCTCCGGAGATTGTGGTCTCCATCGGTGGAGACGGTACGATGCTGCACGCCTTTCATACTTTTATTGACCGGATTCCTGACCTCGCTTTTGTTGGTGTCCACACGGGACACTTGGGATTCTATGCAGACTGGAAGGCGGATGAACTGACGGAGCTAATTGATCATATGAGCGGAGAAGGCGAACACAGCGGCATGAAGCCGCGTCTCGTCAAGTATCCCCTGGTTCAGCTGGAAATCCATAAGAAATCAGGGACGTCCTCTTACATTGCCTTAAACGAATTTACGCTTAAGGGCGTTGACGGCACTGTCGTCGCTCAGATTGACATCAACGACGTAACCTTTGAGATGTTCAGGGGAGATGGCATTTGCGTGTCCACGCCGTCCGGCAGCACGGCCTATAACAAGAGTGTCGGCGGCGCCATGGTACACCCCTCCATCGATGCCCTTCAGATCGCGGAGATCGCCTCGATTAACAATCGGATATTCCGTACGCTGGGCTCACCGCTCCTCCTGCCCAAGCATCATCATTGTGATATATTCTCGCGTAAAGAGCAGCGTCTGCTGCTGACCATCGATCATGTCAACATCTCGATTGATGATCTCGTTTCCGTGCGCTGTCAAGTGGCGGAGCAGCAGGTCAGCTTTGCCCGTTATCGGCCGTTCCCGTTCTGGAATCGTGTAAGGGATGCATTTCTTGGCTGATTGAACTAAAAAAAGATCGGTCATCTGTTAAGCAGATGACCGATCTTTTTTATTGGTGCTGCTCTGCAGGAGGGTTAAGCTCCTTCGAAGGCTTGGCTTCCTTCTCTTTGGATTCCTTAAGATCGCGGTGCTCGCGTCTCGCTTCCTTCGCTTCACGTCGCTCGCGCTGGTTCTTGTTATCCTTGCTTGCCTTATTGGCATCCTGCGGTGTTTCTTTCATTTCCTTGGTTTCTTTGTTATCCATGTTTCCCTTAGGATCCCCATCTACCCGAATTTCTTTGGGTGATGCGGGACCCTCTGCAGGCTCTTTGGAATCCCGTTCTTTCGCTTCCTTCTGCTCCTTGGATTTCTGCAGCACAAAGTGGGCGCAGCCGAAGTTGCAGTATTCGTTAATGTAATCGGACATGCTGGAGAAGGTGGAATCCTTGGCAGCCTTGGGATGGTTGTCCCGGTAGAAACCCTTAAGTCGAAGCTGATTGTAACCCCAGTCTCCCACGATATAGTCATAGCGTTCCAGCACCTCGCTGTACCGCTCACGGAAAGCTTCCGGATTCCAGCCGTTTCGATGGTCCTTTAACACTTCATAACTTTTGTTTCCGATAACGATCATTGAAAGCTTCCCCTGCCTTTCCAAAGGTTAAGACTGTACAGTCTCTTCCTTGTTGCGTTCCGCAGATTTCACTTGCTCATGGGCGTGATAAGAGCTGCGCACAAGCGGACCGGACTCCACGTGACTGAATCCACGTTTCATTCCTTCTTCCTTCAAGATAGCAAACTCTTCAGGCGTATAGTACTTATCCACATTCAGATGTTTCGGTGAAGGCTGCAAGTATTGTCCAATCGTCATAATATCGCAGCCAACGGACCGCAGATCGTCCATAGCCTCCAGGATCTCATGCCATTGCTCCCCAACACCCAGCATGATGCTGGACTTGGTTGGAATATCAGGCTGCATCGCTTTGGCATTCTTCAGCAATTGCAGAGAACGTTCATACTTGGCTTTTGCACGAACCCGATCCGACATTCTTTCTACTGTTTCAATGTTATGGTTCAGAATGTCCGGCTTCACATCCATGACGATCTTCAGTGCTTCCTCACTTCCCATGAAGTCGGGAATCAGCACTTCCACGGAGCACAACGGCAAACGTCTGCGAATGGCTTTCACGGTTTCTGCAAATATGTATGCTCCGCCATCCTTCAGATCATCGCGGGCCACGCTTGTTACTACGCAGTGGCGCAGGTTCATCTGTTCTGCTGCTTCCGCTACGCGTTCCGGCTCCTGCAGATCCAGCTCTGTTGGGAGCCCTGTATTCACGGCACAGAATCGGCATGCACGGGTGCAGATATCGCCCAAAATCATGAAGGTTGCCGTGCGGTTTGCCCAACATTCGTAAATATTTGGACAGCGAGCCTCTTCACACACCGTATGCAGCGTCTTGGATCGCATCATGCTTTTGATTTCTTTATAATTATCGCCAGTAGTCAGCTTGATTCGAATCCAGTCAGGTTTTGGCTGTTTGGTTTTAGACAAAGAAAAAACCTTCTTTCGAATTGTAATGATATAACGCAAGACATAACCCATCGTTTACTGTCCCATATTATATCATGAAAACCATCATATTACTTGTTTCGCATCGATATGAGATTAATCTACTTGCGGCATGGATAAAAATCCTTATTTCGATTCACCCTACAGTGTAGGCATGACTGTCCGTCCTTAATTATGACAATCTAGAAGGAGGAGAAGGACACATTGAGGATATTACAACCATTGAGCCGCAGCGGCATCTATTATCGCTGGACCACTGCAGCAGTGGCTGCAGTGACCGCTGCCTGCTGCATGTGCGGACCTGTGTTTGCATCCGCTTCTATCGCGATAAACAAAGCCGATGAATCCGTAGAAAGCATCGATGCCGCAGCCATTTTTGCTGATCGGAAATCGTTGTACGACCAGGTTGCTACCGTGACCCAGATTCCATGGTATCGCCTTGCGGCCATCGACCAGTATGAAAGAACACTTACCCGGGTCCATCCCAAGGATCGCAAGCATCCAGAGCGGACAATCGGCATCTTCATCCCTCCCACAAGATGGACCGGTCCCTTAAATCCCAATCAGGAAGATGTTGATCCGATGTCGATCAGCGTGTTTTCAGGGATCGGTCTGGATGGTGACGGAGATGGCAAGGCAGACCCCAATAATAATATCGATCTTCTCTATACGGTTGCGACAAGACTATCTCCGTATGGGCATGCCGCTGATGATTTCAGCATCGGATTGTGGTCGTACTATCAGAACACTCGGGCCGTGCAGCGCGTGATGCAGTATGCCAAGCTGTATGAGACCTTTGGGAAGCTGGATTTGTTCGATCATGCCTTTCCTCTGCCTGTCCAAAGCGACTATTCCTACCGAAGCACATTCGGAATGGGACGCAACTGGGGCGGCAGAAGAGTCCATGAAGGAACCGACTTGTTCGCCCATTATGGAGTCCCCGTTCGCAGTACCTGTTACGGTGTTGTTGAAATCAAGGGCTGGAATAAATACGGCGGCTGGCGTATCGGCATCCGTGACCTGAACAACCATTACCACTATTACGCCCATCTGCAAGGCTTCGACAAAGGCATTTCGCTTGGGGATGTTGTGACGCCGGGGCAAACCCTGGGCTGGGTCGGCAGCTCAGGGTACGGAAAGCCCGGAACCCAAGGCAAATTTCCTCCTCATCTCCATTACGGCATTTACCGGGATACCGGACTCACCGAGTGGGCATTCGATCCTTACCCGCTGCTGAAGCATTGGGAAGCAGAAGAAAGACGAACCAAGAAAAAGACGCGCTCCTGAGCTTAGCTCAGGGCGCGTTTTTTTCGTTCAATGACATCAACTGCTCAACTGATTCAATCACACGGTCCGAGTACAAACCCAGGTAGGTATTCCGAATAATAGGCTAACCCCTAATGCTTAATCCCCGATCCCTGTCCCCTCTTGTTGTCCTGAGCTTACGCCACCGGACGAAGGAGGAGGAATAATGGGCACATCGCTTCCCTCAACCGGATTTCCGGGAATTGTTGCCGGTGGGGTTTCCTGCTGCGAGTTATGGTTGTTCTCATTCGTCACTGGTGGCGGAATCGCTATGCTTGGCGCGCTAGCTTTATTCTCACCAACAGCCTTTCCCTGACCATCATAATAATACATCGGCACATCGCCGACCACGAGCAGATAGGAGATGGGAATATCGGCCTCCACAATCTGTGGCTCCATGTCAAAAGGAACAACTACCGCCACTTCGGTTACAATATGAACAAATACCTCCACCAGTATCATATTAATACCGGCTCCCTGCTGCCTAGTATCCAACTGAACCTTTACCGCTCCCTGCGGTTCGATCTTTAATGGGATTTGCGGACCGAATGAAGCGATGATTGGACTCTTCATCACCTGGCCCAGTGGAATCTGTTCCTTACGCTTATGGATGTCGTCCAGTGTCTTCTGAACAACCTCGGTTGTATGGGACGTAATCTTCAGATGCTCGGCGTAATTCAGCATGAATCCCGTCACTTTGCCGTTGCTATCCGTTTTCCAGTTAACCAGGTTATCAAAATCCTTGCCTTGGGTCACCTGTGATGTGATCGCTTTGTTAATCGCTTCGGTGGCAATCTGCTTCACCCTGATTTGCGCAAGATGCATGATTGGCGGACGCAGATTCTGTTCAATATACATAAAAAACTCAACGATCCCAAACACAAGGAGCAGAGCACCGATCAGCCACCATTTTTTCATGCTGCGCCGTTTGGCAGCCTGAGGACGGCCCCGGCTCTGAGGTACGGGCCTAAAGCCTCTGCGTGGTGGTTTATAAGCCCTCCTTGGTCTGGGCCATGACAGGGACGGAAAGGATATACGTCTGCTTCCCCATCTCTTTCGTCTCATGCTTGGTCCCCCCTATTTACGCCCCGAGGAGCATGTTTACCATGGCAAGCTCTCCTGTATAGAGGGTATGCGGACAAACGGCAAAAAAGAAGAGCAAGGATAGGTTATCCTTACTCTTCCTTATGGGATCGAACTTCCTCTTCTTCTACGTAATGCTTCAGCATCGACAGTTTATTTTCCCAGAAACGATCGAAGTAAGCGAGCCAATCCTTTAATTCCTTCAGCGGTTCGGCATCCAGGCGATAGCGGGTCTCGCGTCCAACCTTGCGTTCCTGCACGAGCCCCGCTTCCCCCAGAATTCGTAGATGTTTGGACACGGCGGTACGCGTCATTGGAAAATGCCCCGAGATTTCCTTAACCGGCATTTCCTTATCGCTTAACAAACCAAGCAGTTTGCGGCGCGTGGGATCTGCAATGGCTTGATAAACATCATGCTTTGCAGCAGCTTGAGACATGGATTAAACCACGTATCTGGCAAGCTTCTGAACAATTCCTGCCCATCCGCCGTCCATACGGCCACGTACAATATCGTGAGCTTCTCCGAACTCGGTGACTTGATCCGCTGTCCAGCCGCCGTGGATGAGCGTGAATTCCGTATGATCTCCTTGCTGTACCAGTTCAAATGTAACGCTCCAATCCTTCCCCCAGTTGAAAGACAGACGGTTGGGCTCATCAATGATTGTAACCTTGCAGGGTGAATTCCCGAATGGACCTGCATTCAGCTCAAACTCAAAGCCCTCCACCGGTTCAAAGTTGTTTGGCATAAACCAAGCCGCAATGCCTTCCGAGGTGGATACAGCCTTCCACACCTTTTCGATCGGCGCTTGAAGTACAAGGGTATGGCGAATATCCGGCAGCTTGCCGTTTGATGGGTTGTCCATGGCAAAATGATACCTCACTTATGTTTGAATTATGAAACCATTTGGTTTCCCTTTTAACATAATATGATACCAATAGGTTTCGCGTCAAATACCAATATTATCCTCCTGATGTTGATCCGGGTAGGTTTCGTTCAGAAAGACAATGGATTCTCGAATGAGCTGCTTCAGCACCTCAACGTCAATATCCGCGATTTTGTTAATGTACACACACCCTTTGCCAGCTGTATGCTTGCCGAAATTCTTCAGCAGTTCCTCCCGTTTATCATCACCAGGGGCAAAATACAGGCTGATTTTCGCTTTTCGGGGAGAAAACCCAACCAGCGGCGCATCTCCCTCGTGACCGGATGCATAACGATAATGGTATGAGCCATAACCGATGATGCTGGGTCCCCACATCTTGGCTGGAAAGCCGCTTGTTTCCTCGAAAATATCAAGTAAGCGATAAGCATCCTCACGCTTTTTAGGGGAATCCACCTGCTCGATAAACTCCACCACGCTGTTATCTGTCTCTTTCGTTTTTTGCTCATACATTGGAATAAACTCCTTTCTACCTCTCCCGTTAGATTTTCCATTTTCTCAAAAATAACTTAAAAAGGCCGGAAAATGATCAGCAACGATACCTAATCACTTTCCCGCCCAGAAGAAGACCCTATCTGCTATTGACCTGTGTCTGCGTAATGTCTTTGCCGCAGTGCCTCGTACATGAGCACAGACGCCGCCATGGCTGCATTCAGCGATTCCGCTTGACCCGGCATCGGGATACGGATCGCGTCATCCACGATAGCCGCAACCTCAGGCGAGACACCACGGCCTTCGCTTCCAATTACAATCCAGCTTGTCCCTCTGAAATCATACTCGAAGCAGGAACGCTTCCCTTCCAACATGGTTGTCACCAATCGGGCTCCTCGCTCTCGAGCCTCCGGCAAAATGCTCAGCAGCTCGCCCTCCAGCACCGGCAGATGAAACAGGGAGCCCATGGTAGAGCGCAGCGTCTTGGGGTTATACAAATCCGCGCAGCCGCGTCCTAGTATAACGCCAGCAGCACCTACGGCGTCCGCCCCCCGTATAATAGTTCCCACGTTGCCTGGGTCCTGAAGACCGTCCAGAACAATGACCAATCCGTTCTCGCGCATGATCAAGTCCTGCCATTGACGCGCTTCCTTCCGAACAACGGCAAACACCGGCTGCGGGGACGGAGTATCACTGACTTTTGATATCACCGCATGGGATACGCCAATCCATTCGGCACCTTGACCCCTATCTGGAATTTGACGGAGTTCAAATGGGATACCCTTATCCATATCATAAGCTATGCACTCGATATCCGCACCGGATGACAAGGCCTCCTGAACAAGATGGATACCTTCAACCACGTACTTGTTTTGCTTATCTCGATGTTTCTTCTCCTGCAGCTGTGCCCAGCCCTTTACCCTGGCATTCTGCGGCGATAGTATCTCCATTCTTAATCCATCCGTTCTTTGCTTATATACATTGCTGAGTTCCACTCAACCTGATACTACATTCACAAAAATTCACATTACCGACGTCATTTCGGATAAGCAAGCTCCAGCTTTGTCAAATCGTTCTTATGCCCAACGATAACAAGAATATCGCCGTCCTCTATCCGGTCATCGGGACTCGGCGAGATGTTCATATCCGCGTCACTTCGGATCGCCATGACATTGCAGCCAAAACGTGCCCGAATATCAAGCTCCCTCAGATTATGACCGATCAGATCTCCGGTAGCGAGCATCTCCATAATACTGTAGTCGTCCGATAAATCAATATAGTCCAAAATGTTCGGTGACACCAAATGATGGGCAACCCGAAGCCCCATGTCCCGTTCCGGGAATATCACCTTGTCCGCACCGATTTTGTTAAGGACTTTACCATGCAGCTCGTTTTTCGCTTTGACGATAATGGCCGGTACACCAAGATCCTTCAGAATCAGCGTAGTCAAAATGCTGGATTGAATATCCTCGCCAATTGCCACAACCACCACGTCAAAATTCCGAATGCCCAGCGCCCGAAGCGCGTCTTCATCCGTCGAATCTGCCGATACGGCATGAGTGACCAAATTCGCGATTTCCTGTATGCGCTGTTCGCTCGCATCGACGGCTAATACGTCAAATCCCATGCTGCTTAATTCCTTGGCAACACTTGTGCCAAAACGCCCCATACCGATTACTGCGTACTGCTTCTTAGCCATATATATACCCCTCCACGAGCCTAGGTCCATTTCCTAATATGAATGATATCAGTATATCATACTGTCCCGAATACTTGAATGTAACGGCCGCTTAACGGGTACATTACACAATGACCCTTTCATAACAAGGAGGAACATTTCCATGTCCATATTGTTAGATCTAAGGCAGGCCGTCATTCATAAAGTCCACAACCAGGACGAAGAAGAGCTGCGCTCCATGATCGAGGGTTCCGTTGACGGGCCTGAAGCCGCGCTACCGGGACTCGGTGTGATGTTTGAAATGATGTGGAAAGACATGGATGCTTCGCAGCAGAACAGCCTTGTCACTTCCCTTCACGACCATTTGAAAACCGTTACCCCCGGCAACCTGCAAGGATAAACCCAAGGTCAACAAAAAAAACAATCCCCTAAGCCGTCATAGCTGGGGGATTGTTTTCATGTACCGCATTACGATCTACAACTTACGGAGCCGTTTCTAGAAACTTCGCGGTTGGATTTTTATCGATTGCCGTTCTCATTGCGTACTCATTCTCGAACAGGACAACATAATTATCCTTCTTGTCTTTCACGAGCGTTGAATTTATCCGGAACTTGGACGGATCAATGGTCTCATCCACAATCCAGCGTGCGAACTGATACGGCATCCGCTGAAGCTGGACATCGACACCATATTCACCCTTCATCCGGTATTCGAATACCTCGAACTGGAGCTGACCTACAACCCCGAGGATTGTTTCGTCGAAGCTAACGGTACGGAATACCTGAATGGTTCCCTCCTCCGTCAGCTGGTCAATCCCCTTTTGATACTGCTTATGCTTGAGCGCGTTCTTCACCGTTACTTTCGCAAAAATCTCTGGGGAGAACGTTGGCAGCTCATCGAATATCACTTCTCGTCCTTGACTGAGGGAATCTCCGATACGGAAAATGCCCGGGTCAAACAGACCGATGATATCGCCAGGATAAGCCTCCTGCACAATATCTCGATCCTGCGCCAGGAACTGCTGCGGCTGCGACAGCTTGATTTCCTTGCCTACGCGAACGTGTTTCACACTCATGCCGCGCTCGAACTTACCCGACACAATTCGCAGAAAAGCGATACGATCCCGGTGAGCCGGATTCATATTGGCTTGGATCTTGAATACGTACCCGGAGAACTTCTCGTCGGTCGGTTCCACCACACCCTCCGTGCTGCGGCGCGGCTCCGGCTTCGGCGCAAGCTGAAGAAAGTTCTCCAGGAAAGTCTGAACACCGAAATTGTTAATCGCGCTTCCAAAAAATACGGGCGTCAGCTGACCTTGCATAACTTTCTCCAGATCAAATTGGTCGCCAGCGACATCCAGAAGCTCCAGGTCCTGGCACAATTGATCATGCAGGTAATCACCGGCCATCTCACGAATCAGCGGGTCCTCATAGCCTTCGACCTTCTGTACTTTAATCTTGGAATGGTCGTCTCCCTGAAACAATTCAACCTGATTCTTAACCCTGTCGTATACACCGCACAGATCGCGTCCAGATCCGATCGGCCAGTTCATGGGTACAGAACGGATTCCGAGCACCTGCTCCAGCTCTTCCATGAGATCGAACGGACTGCGTCCTTCTCGGTCGAGCTTGTTAATAAACGTAAAGATAGGAATGCCCCGCTTGGCACAGACCTGAAACAGCTTAATGGTCTGAGCCTCGACCCCTTTGGCAACGTCAATCAACATGACTGCGCTGTCTGCGGCCGTCAACGTACGATAGGTGTCTTCACTAAAGTCTTGGTGACCTGGCGTATCCAATATGTTAATTCGATGCCCTAAATAATCAAATTGCATAACAGACGAGGTAACCGAGATCCCGCGCTGCTTCTCGATCTCCATCCAGTCACTCGTTGCATGCTTGCTCGCTTTACGAGCCTTAACCGATCCAGCCAGACGAATGGCGCCCCCGAACAAGAGCAGCTTCTCGGTCAGTGTTGTTTTACCGGCGTCAGGGTGGGAAATAATCGCAAACGTACGTCGCTTATCCACTTCCTGCTGCAGTTCATCTATTAGCTTTGCCATTTCACTTATCCCTTCGTAACTAAAGTCATGTATATCATTGTACCACAATTAATACGCAAATCATCCCCATACGCGGTGCGCATGAGGATGATTTTTATCACGTAAATTTTAGAAATTGGTTAGTTTTTCAACCACACAACGTTATCCTCGAGTTGACCATTAACGGGCCACCAGTGGAATCCGTCTTCTTCCAGAAGCTCATCCGCCCTCTTTGGTCCCCAAGAACCTGCAGGATATGATTCCAGCTCCCCTTGGTTCTCTCTCCAGGCGTTTGCGATTCGATCCACGAAGGACCAGGCTGAAGCCACTTCATCCCAGCGCGTAAAGTAGGTGGAATCACCGCGGGCTGCATCATGCAGCAGACGCTCATAAGCTTCAGGCGAATTGATTCCCACGATGCAGCTTTGACAGAAGTCCATCGCTACAGGAGCGATCTCCGACTCCGAACCTGGCTTCTTGGCGTTAATCTTCACGTAAATGCCTTCCATCGGGTTGACGCGGATAACGAGTAAGTTAGGTTCCAGAGAATGCTTCTGTCCCAAATATACATTTGTTGGCATCCGTTTGAACTCGACAACAACCTCGGTTGTTTTGACTGGCAGGCGTTTGCCTGTACGGATATAGAACGGTACGCCCGCCCAACGGAAGTTATCCACGAATACTCTGGCCGCAAAATAGGTTTCTGTATTGGATTCCGGATTAACCTTGTCCTCTTCACGGTAAGCCGGCAGATCTTTGCCGCCTGCGGAGCCGTGGGTATATTGGCCACGGACAACGTTGTTCTTCACCTCTTCATGTGAGGCATATGGACGCAGGGAACGAAGTACCTTCACCTTCTCGTCGCGGATATCCTCTGCGAGCAGACGGCTAGGCGGCTCCATTGCAATCATGGTCAGCAACTGCAGCATATGGTTTTGTCCCATATCCCTCAGTGCGCCGGCATGGTCGTAATATCCTCCCCGCTCCTCTACGCCAACCGTTTCGCCAAGCGTAATTTGGATGTTCGCAATATGCTTGTTGTTCCAGAGCGGCTCAAAGAAAGCATTCGCAAAACGCATAACTTCGATGTTCTGTACCATTTCCTTGCCCAGATAGTGGTCGATTCGATAAATCTCCTCTTCCTTGAACACCTTGCGGATCTCTTCGTTCAGCTTGGCAGCCGACTCCAGATCGTAGCCAAAAGGCTTCTCGATCACCAGACGGTTCCAGCCTTCTCCGTCCAGCATACCGCCCTTCATCAGGTTAAACGATACGCTGCCGAACAATTCCGGTGCAAGCGCCAGATAGAACAAGCGATTACCCGGTATATTAAATTTCGTCTCCAACTGCTCTGTTTGTTCACGAAGCTCACGGAAACCGTCAATATTGTTAATATCTAAAGATTTATATTCAAAATGCTGTGCAAATGCATGCCATTCACTATCCTGTTCCGAACTGTATCGGCAGAATTCCTGAATCGAACGATAAACGTCCTCGCGGAACTCTTCCTGGGTGCGCGGACGCCGCGCCACGCCGATTACCGCAAAATCCTCATCCAGTTTCCCTTCACGATAAAGACTGTAGATCGCCGGAAACAACTTACGTCTTGCCAAATCACCGGTCGCTCCAAAGATGAAAAATACCGCTCCCGGTGTCTTCAATGTATCTAGATTTTGATTTTCAGCCATGGCTCCTCATTCTTTCTATGAATTATAGTGTATTTTTATGCATCGGAACTTAACACGATGTGATGACATTTTAGCATATTCATATAAAGTATGCTATCTCATTCCACATTTTTTCATCGGAGTTTCAGAAATCATTTTCAGTACTCTATTGTAATGACGGGAAATCCGATCGTTATTCTATTACTTTTCTTCACCGAATCTTCATGCACCGCCATCTGCATATGAATGGGTGTGCTGCCACTCATCACGAAAGCATCCAAGGAAGGAGCCTCATATGAACGACTCAAAGTTGTGTCATCCGCATAATCTTCAACCGAGCGAATAGGAAGTTCAGCGGATATGGATTCTTCTACCTGATTCATCGTCTCCTCGACACCCCTTGTTTTCAATGCATACCCCTGAATGGCCGCATTCCATGTGTTGGCAATGCCTGCCTGATTCATCTCATCCTGGATGTTCTGCTGCATCGTCATCATCTCCGTGGTCTGCTCTGCTGCCTCTCCAATAAGCATCACTCTGATGTAACTGCTACCCTCCTCGCTGAGCGCCCAATCCAGCTGCGCAGATACACCGGAAACCTTCGCTTCAGCATGGAATACTTCGTTTCCATGAAGTCGAGCCGTAGTGACCTCTGACAGCCCAATAGCTCCCGCTAACTGATCCGCAAGCATCTTAGCTTGATCCGCAGATACGGTATTTATGATTTCTCCTTGAATTTTTACCGTTAAGAGAGCCGAAGGGTCCATGTGTTCCTCCCCCAGATCGACAAGGAGCTCCAGATCACTTTTTGCTGCCACACCTGCTGCTTCCCATCCTGCCGAGGTTGAGACTGCTTTTGCTTGCGGAACCGTTACGCCCATATTGTCCTTCGTTGTTCCTGCAAAACCCGCCATGACACCTGCCGCTCCACACAGCAACAACATCATCACAATAATCTGTAATTGCATCTTCCGCATCGTCAGCCACGCCTCCCCGTACGAATCTATCAATCTACTAAAAGGATAGCCTCGTCACAGCGGATTTATACACCCAACTTGAAAAATGCGCCTCTCGCCGCCTCTCGCCATTAAATTCATCAGCCTGTTGATAACTAATAAATTCTATTTCTATAAAAAAAGAGCCGGCCGTTCTTACTCAGCCAACCCGTTCTTATATGCATATATGGCCGCCTGGGTACGATCTTCTACACCCAGCTTGCCCAAAATATTAGTCACATGAAACTTCACAGTTTTGATGCCTATAATCAAATCATCAGCAATATCCTGATTCGACTTGCCCTGGGCCACCAATCGCAGCACTTCCATCTCACGATCCGTGAGGTCGTTATGGGCCGGTGCTTCATTTTGCGGATGCCGGAAGCGATTCATCATCTTGGAGGCCACCTGCGACTCGAGTACCGACTGCCCCCGTGCGGCTGCACGTATCGCATCGGCTACTTCTGAAGCGCGGGAAGTCTTTAACAAGTAACTGAAGGCGCCTGCTTCGATAACCGGATACATCTTCTCATCGTCCAGATAGCTGGTCAGTACAATAACCTTAAGATTCGGGAACTGATTCATCAATTGACGCGTCGTCTCGATCCCGTCCATTCCGTCCATCACCAAGTCCATGAGCACCACATCTGGATGATATTCCTGGGCTAAGCGTATCCCTTCCTCGCCGCTGCCGGCTTCACCAACCACCTCGATGCCATCCTCTGTACCCAGAACGGCCGCCAAACCGATCCGAACCATCTCATGATCATCCACCAGCAGCACCTTAATCGGTGTTTCCATCTCCATCCCCCCGTTTACGTTCGTCATTTATGAGCGGCACAACAATCTCAATTCGCGTCCCTTTACCTGGTGCTGTTATGAATTGTACCGAGCCCCCGATCTCCGTTACCCGTTCCTGCATCGTGGACAGACCGTAGGAAGTTTGTTTCTTGTCATCCAACTCGAATCCGATCCCGTCGTCCCGCAGCATCACCCGAACGGTATTCTGCTTACGATGAATGCGGATATCCATCTTCTCCGCCTTGGAGTGCCGAAGTGTATTCGACATCGCCTCCTGAACGATACGGAACAGATGATTCTCAATCCCTTTTAGCAAATGTATGTCATCGTCCATCTCAAACGTAATTTCCATGGGTACTTTGATCCGCAGTTCCTTGATCAGATCCTTCAGTCCTTGCTCAAGCGCTTTTCCTTCGAGATAGACCGGCCGCAAATGAAGAAGCAGTGCTCTCATCTCCGACTGTGCAACGGCCGACATTTCCTCAATCAGCGCGACCTGACGCTGTGCTTTGTCAAAATCCTTATCCAGCGTTCTTCCTACGGCTGTTGCGGTCATCGAGATCGCAAACAGCTGCTGAGAAACCGCATCATGAAGCTCGCGTGCCAGACGCTGCCGCTCTTCTACAATCGCCGTGACTCTGGCTTGCTCTGCAAGCTGCGCATTGTTCGTAGACAGTCGCTGCAGGGAAGATACTTGATCCTCCCAGCGTTTGCTGATCTTAACCAGCTGCTCGCCGAGCCTGCCCACTTCATCTTCACCGATATCGGGCATTACGTCCGTTAGGCTGCCTTTTTCCCAGTTTACCAGTGTTTCCCTTACAAGATCGACCCGGCGCTTTACCCGATATCCTTGAAAGAATCCATAAATGGCTCCAAGTCCAATCGGCAGCAGTACCAGAGTAATGCCGGCTTCGATCCGGTTCTTCCACGAATCAAACGGCTTAAGATAACCATATGTATATAATAAATAAAGAACAACGAGCATGACAACCAATCCAAGAAGGGTCCCCTCGCGCATATGTCGGGTAATCATATTTGCTTTCTTTTCTGTTTCCACGGGGCAACCCTCCTGAATGGTTTAAACAAAACAATGCTTCTGCATTTATTAGGTCATTCTTATATTCAAATCCCCGCCTAAATAAGAAACAATGAATTTCACCTTATACTCACTGGCCTCATAATTAGGCGATTTATATCGAACTCGATTGAGGATGCCGGTTTCCTTCCGATCGTCCATATGAATGGAGCCAAACAGTATCGATGCTTCGATCTCCACCCCATAATAGTCAGGAATCATCAGATCAATATCGCCCAGCATTCCGTGGAACATCAGGACGGTTTGGCGTTCCTCAGGAAGCGCAAGCGATAGGTCCACATCCGCCTCTCCAAGCACATGCCACACACTCAGACTTCGCATCACCCACGGTGCACGGTCCCAATCAAAGTTGGACATAAAGTTCTGCTTCTGAATGTATCCTGTTGTTGTATGAGCCCGTTTGGACTTACCATAAAAAATACCTAGCGAAATCAAGCTGATGCCGATAATCAGCATGAGATGCTCCAGCAGCAGCATCACGGCACCTACTCCGAGCAGAATGTATCCCTTCTTCACGTGACTTTCCCTGATCTGAAGGACACCTGCAAACATGAGCAGCAGGGCGACAATGGTGAAGAAACCAAACCATCGGCCGAAAAGCATAATGAATCCCAAGCTCATTAAACCAACTGCAATCCAGCGGTTTCTGTCCATGTCGCACCTCCTTGATGACCAAGATATAAGCTCGGAAAAGCCATATCAGTGTGACACTCCACACTGTATGGCTTTACCTGTACTATTCGGACAACTATCATACCGTATAGCATATCATATGAACATGGATTTCGAATATGGTTTGTACTTATTTTGCTAACTTGTTAAGCAATTACTCTGACTTTGAGGAATTACCCATTTTGTTTTTCAAAGCTTGCAGCTGCTCATCCACCTTCAACTGCTTCTCAGCATCCACCGGGCTGGTGTATACAGCATTGTTAGGACGGTATGGTGCACGGAGCACATCAGCTTCTGCTTCCAACTGCATAATTTTTTCCTCCATACGGTGGAAGCCCATCGAAGCACTGCCGCTTTCAATCGTGTGCAGGCTGCTCACTTGAGACATCTGTTTCTTCGCTTTAGCCATTTGAGCGCGGGCTACGAGCTCATTGCGCTTGTTACGCATTTTGTAGAACTCGTCTTTCATTTCATGCAGCTGAGCGACAAGCTCTTTCGCTTGAGCCTCGGATTGCAGGTGCAGCTCCACATACTCGGTTTCTTTTTGATCGAAATAAATTTTTTCTTCAAGCAGCTTGCGAGCCACTTCTTCTTGACCGTTTTTCAGAGCCAATTCAGCTTGTGCTTCGCGTTGTGCAGCCATTTTTACTGCCTCATCCACACGCTGCTTCATGCGGCGCTCGTTAGCCATTTGCTTCGCAACCGTTACCTCTGCTTCATGAATTTCTGCCTCCATATCGCGCAGGTACTGATTCAACATTACGATCGGATCCTCTACTTTATCCAGCAGTTCATTCACCGATGCCTTTGTCATATCTTTAAGTCTTTTAAATACTCCCATGTTATTTATCTCCCTTCTCATAGTCCGAAAGTTTTTTCTTAAGTTCTTCAATTTCTTTCTGCATTGCCTTCTTCTCGATATCCTTCATCATTGCATCCAGATCGGAATCCGGGGACGCGTTGTTTCTTGCGCCATGTCCTCCATCCGGACGCCCAGAGCGGTCATATTTCGGACCAAAGATCCCATGTTCATTAGGATAGCCTTGGCGTCCATAACCGTCGTTGTAACCATTGTAGCCTGGACCTGGTCCTGGATTATCGTTGTAACGATATCCGCCGCCCTGTCTTCCCCGTGGTGGTCCGTACGGATCGTGATAATACGGTTCTTTGGGAACTACGAGGGATGCAATCAGATATATTAAGAGCGTTGTACCGCCTGTAAAAAAGATACTGATTACAAATATGATTCTGAGTAGGGTCGATTCGACTCCGAAATAATCGGATATACCGCCGATCAACCCTGTGAACATTTTGTCGCGGGTGGAACGGTACAATCTAGTCATGTTTACTCCTTTCCGCTGTTATTCAGCTTTTGCTTCAAGCGGGCAAGTTCCTTTTCCAATACAGTGGAGACCGATTCACCAGCCTGATTCATGTATTCTTGCCCCATGCGCCGTAAATCGCGAAGGCTTCTGGCTTCCAATTCCCAATCACTGATGCGATCTTCTAGGCGATTGAACATCTTGGGTACATCTTGACCGCCGCCGTAGGATCCCGTACGTTCATTCATTTTTTGTTGAAGACGAAGGGTCTCGACCCGGGCAACGTAATATTGACGTTTGCTGTACACCGTCTGATATTCCATGCGCAGCTCGCCGAGCTGTTCATCGATTTCTTTCAGCGACTCCAGGCTTGAGGATAACAGGCCTTGGTACTGCTCAATTTTTTCCTCATAGATCAACTTTTCCTGCAATGCAAGTTTGGCAAGATGATCTTCACCGGCCTTCAGTGCGAGCAATGCCTGCTCTTCACGTTTATAGCGCATGGTTTCTGCTTGATCCACCTGCTGTTTCAGCTGTCTGGAATGTACTTGGCATTGCTGCTGCAGTTTCTCTGCTTCTGCAATGTCCTGTCTGGTTGAATGAAGGAACTGGTCGATCAAACGAACCGGATCCTGGCTCTGTTCAAGCTTTTCATTCAATGTTGCAACGGTTATGTCTCTTATCCGCCGGAAAACACTCATATTGGCTTAGTCCTCCTCTTCTATCGCGATCATTATCTGGCTGTTTATGCCTGCCATTCATTATTGTGTTATATCAGTAACGTGGTCTGCCATTCTTCAATCTGGACACCCCGTAGATGATTAAGATGATTCCAAAGATCGGACCGATCAACCAGGAGAGTTTACCCATCAACCAGATCACACCGATACCGAGAATAATCCATCCGATTAAGGTATTTCCTCTACGGATCCCGTAATATCCCAAAGCGACCATCAGCACTGGAATTAGAAGACTGAACAACCATCCGAGCAGAGGACCGAATATTCCCAGGAGAACCAATATCCCTAAACCAATCAACAGGATACTTATTCCATTTCCTTTTGAATTCCTCATTTATGCACCGCCTTTCTGTTATTTGATTGTTGTTTCTTTTGTTCAACCTTATGACTCTATTCTAGGTAATTTCAAGATGAACTAAAACGGCCTGCGGACGGTTTTTGAACCTAGACCTAAGTCGGGGCCACCTACAGACCTGCGTCCAACCCTTACACTAGATCTGCTCTAAGCTCATTCCATGGGATGTATCATTACCATCGAGAGCATAGCTCTACTGCTGTCTGATTACCTTAGAGCAGTGCTAAAAGTGTCGGTTTAGAAAGGATCTATACCGCGGGTCGCGTAATATGTCCTGATTTACAAAGGCCTTGTAAGAAAATCAAAGATATTCATTTGATTGAAAGCACTGGAATTAAACGTGTCCCGGATTAGTGAGGGGATTAATACCACGTAAAGAAATACGATAGTGTATTAAAAAGGGGGAGTTAAAGGTATGCAGTTAAAGGTTTGCAGTTAAAGGTTTGCAGTTAAAGGCATGCAGTTAGGTGCAATTCAGGAGCTGCCTACATACTGAGGAGCATTACATCAGTCCCTATCATAAAAAGCAACGGAGGCTTAGCGTGGAGTAACTAACCTAACAAAAGATCAATACGAAAAAAGGAATGCAGACGTTTATAGTCTGCATTCCTTTTGATGATGCCGGTGAAGGGACTCGAACCCCCACGGTTTCCCTCACGATTTTGAGTCGCGCGCGTCTGCCAATTCCGCCACACCGGCTTACTGATGGCGTGCCCTAAGAGATTCGAACTCCTGACCTTTTGATTCGTAGTCAAACGCTCTATCCAGCTGAGCTAAGGGCACATAAGTTTGTAATGGAGGCGCCACCCAGATTCGAACTGGGGATAAAGCTTTTGCAGAGCTGTGCCTTACCACTTGGCTATGGCGCCAGAAACAAAAATGGAGCGGACGACGGGAATCGAACCCGCGACCCTCGCCTTGGCAAGGCGATGCTCTACCGCTGAGCCACGTCCGCTTATTAAAAAATCAATGGCTGGGGATATAGGATTCGAACCTATGCATGACGGAGTCAAAGTCCGTTGCCTTACCGCTTGGCTAATCCCCAACATTTTTTAAAAAACTATGGGGCGACCGATGGGTCTCGAACCCACGAATGCCGGAACCACAATCCGGTGCGTTAACCCCTTCGCCACGATCGCCATAATGTAATAGTTTTTTCTAGAGAATAATCATAATGAAGTAATGGGCGACCGATGGGTCTCGAACCCACGAATGCCGGAACCACAATCCGGTGCGTTAACCCCTTCGCCACGATCGCCAAGTTCATTATAAGTATTCAATGGCAGGGGCAGCAGGAATTGAACCCACACCAACGGTTTTGGAGACCGTTGTTCTACCTTTAAACTATGCCCCTAAAAACTGGTGGAGGATGATGGATTCGAACCACCGAACTCGAAGAGAGCAGATTTACAGTCTGCCGTGTTTAGCCACTTCACTAATCCTCCATAATGGTGCCGGCGAGAGGACTTGAACCCCCAACCTACTGATTACAAGTCAGTTGCTCTACCAATTGAGCTACACCGGCATACACAATTATAAAATTACATGGTGGCTCGGGACGGAATCGAACCGCCGACACGAGGATTTTCAGTCCTCTGCTCTACCGACTGAGCTACCGAGCCTTAGTTCTTCGCGAACTTCGACGAAACCCATATCGGATACTCATCTTATCCCTGAAGCTTGTAAATAATGGCGGAACTGACGGGATTCGAACCCGCGATCTCCTGCGTGACAGGCAGGCATGTTAGGCCTCTACACCACAGTTCCATAAGGTATGATCACTATAAGTGATATAAATTGGTTGCGGGGACAGGATTTGAACCTGTGACCTTCGGGTTATGAGCCCGACGAGCTACCGAACTGCTCCACCCCGCGTCATTAAAAGGTGTATATATGGTGGAGGCTGAGGGGTTCGAACCCCCGACCCTCTGCTTGTAAGGCAGATGCTCTCCCAGCTGAGCTAAGCCTCCGTAACAAAAGCGACCTTTATCGTACCAAATTTCGGCACAAGAAGCAAGTATTTTTTTGAATATAATGGTGACCCGTAGGGGATTCGAACCCCTGTTACCTCCGTGAAAGGGAGGTGTCTTAACCCCTTGACCAACGGGCCTTGCTTGAAATAATAGTGGCGGAGAGAGAGGGATTCGAACCCTCGAGACGCTTTTGGCGCCTACACGATTTCCAATCGTGCTCCTTCGGCCAACTCGGACACCTCTCCGTATGGCTCCCCGAACAGGACTCGAACCTGTGACAACTCGATTAACAGTCGAGTGCTCTACCAACTGAGCTATCAGGGAACAATATTCAATTCAGATGCTTAATCACCTGAAAACTAGATACGAAACGAAGTTGCAGCACATTGAAATATGTTTGGATAAGCCCTCGACCGATTAGTATTGGTCAGCTCCATGCATTGCTGCACTTCCACCTCCAACCTATCTACCTCGTCGTCTTCAAGGGGTCTTACTAGTTGGGAAATCTCATCTTGAGGGGGGCTTCACGCTTAGATGCTTTCAGCGCTTATCCCTTCCGTACGTAGCTACCCAGCCATGCTCCTGGCGGAACAACTGGTGCACCAGCGGTACGTCCATCCCGGTCCTCTCGTACTAAGGACAGCTCCTCTCAAATTTCCTACGCCCACGACAGATAGGGACCGAACTGTCTCACGACGTTCTGAACCCAGCTCGCGTACCGCTTTAATGGGCGAACAGCCCAACCCTTGGGACCTACTTCAGCCCCAGGATGCGATGAGCCGACATCGAGGTGCCAAACCTCCCCGTCGATGTGGACTCTTGGGGGAGATAAGCCTGTTATCCCCAGGGTAGCTTTTATCCGTTGAGCGATGGCCCTTCCATGCGGTACCACCGGATCACTAAGCCCGACTTTCGTCCCTGCTCGACTTGTAGGTCTCGCAGTCAAGCTCCCTTATGCCTTTGCACTCTTCGAATGATTTCCAACCATTCTGAGGGAACCTTGGGGCGCCTCCGTTACTCTTTAGGAGGCGACCGCCCCAGTCAAACTGCCCGCCTGACACTGTCCTCGCACCGGATCACGGTACCAAGTTAGAACCTAGATACGATCAGGGTGGTATCCCAACGTCGCCTCCACACAAGCTGGCGCTCATGCTTCGAAGGCTCCCACCTATCCTGTACAGATCGTACCCAAATCCAATATCAAGCTGCAGTAAAGCTCCATGGGGTCTTTCCGTCTTGTCGCGGGTAACCTGCATCTTCACAGGTATTAAAATTTCACCGGATCTCTCGTTGAGACAGCGCCCAAGTCGTTACGCCATTCGTGCGGGTCAGAATTTACCTGACAAGGAATTTCGCTACCTTAGGACCGTTATAGTTACGGCCGCCGTTTACTGGGGCTTCGGTTCACAGCTTCGGATTGCTCCTAACCGCTCCCCTTAACCTTCCAGCACCGGGCAGGCGTCAGCCCGTATACTTCGCCTTACGGCTTCGCACAGACCTGTGTTTTTGCTAAACAGTCGCTTGGGCCTTTTCACTGCGGCCCCCTCGGGCTATTCACCCTACCGAGGCACCCCTTCTCCCGAAGTTACGGGGTCATTTTGCCGAGTTCCTTAACGAGAGTTCTTCCGCGCGCCTTAGAATTCTCTTCTCGCCTACCTGTGTCGGTTTGCGGTACGGGCACCTTCACCTGACTAGAGGCTTTTCTTGGCAGTGTGAGATCATGACCTTCGCTACTATAATTTTCACTCCCCATCACAGCCCAGCCTTATCGATGTGCGGATTTGCCTACACATCAGCCTCACTGCTTGGACGGACATCCATCAGTCCGCGTCACTACCCTCCTGCGTCACCCCATCGTTCATAACGGTTTACGGTGGTACAGGAATTTCAACCTGTTGTCCTTCGATTACGCCTTTCGGCCTCACCTTAGGTCCCGACTTACCCTGAGCGGACGAGCCTTCCTCAGGAAACCTTGGGCTTTCGGCGGATCAGATTCTCACTGATCTTTTCGTTACTCATACCGGCATTCTCACTTGTATGCTGTCCAGCGCTCCTTACGGTACACCTTCAACCTACATACAACGCTCCCCTACCCCTGATACAAATGTATCAAGCCATAGCTTCGGTGGTGTGTTTAGCCCCGTTACATTTTCGGCGCAGAGTCACTCGACCAGTGAGCTATTACGCACTCTTTAAATGGTGGCTGCTTCTAAGCCAACATCCTGGTTGTCTGTGCAACTCCACATCCTTTCCCACTTAACACACACTTGGGGACCTTAGCTGATGGTCTGGGCTGTTTCCCTTTTGACAATGGATCTTAGCACTCACTGTCTGACTCCCGGATATAAGTCTATGGCATTCGGAGTTTGACTGAGCTTGGTAACCCTTGCGGGCCCCGCACCCAATCAGTGCTCTACCTCCACGACTCTCAA
>NZ_CP020866.1:227500-460000 GCF_003184205.1 Paenibacillus sp. Cedars | reverse complement strand
ATATTTTCTTGATGGCCTCTCCCTCCGTGAATTGAACATAGTTCTGACCCGTGCTGGCATCCAGCGCCCCTTTAACCTTCTGCTCCTTAAGCAAAGTCTGGAGCTTCTCCATCCCAATCGCTTTGGAGGACACCTTCGCTTCTCCCTCTTCGCTGGTCTCCGTCCATACCCTGGTATATAAGGGAACACCCAATACCAGCTTGGATGAAGGCACACCGTCCTCTTCCATGATTCGTCTTACCGATTGCTCGGCCCATGGCAGCGAGGATACCGATCCCGCTTTTGGACTGGAAGCCCAGTGCTCATCATAGGCCATCACCATCATATAATCAACCGTCTCGCCAAGCCGTTTGCGGTCGAGAAAGAGCGACCACATCTCGCTATTCGATTTCGGAGTAACATCAATGGAAACAATCAATCCTCTGGCTTTAGCCAGCGGCTTCATTTCTCTCACAAATTGAACCACATGTTCTTTATCTTTGGTGTAGACATTTTCAAAATCGATATTGATTCCGTCCAGCTTGTATTGCTTGGCATAGGTCAGCATTTGCTTGATAATATGAGATCTTCTCTCATAAGTAGACAGCGCCTCCGTTGTCAGGTCAGGATCAAAACTGTTGTCCATTAGGGCCCAAACTTCCATATTCCTGTTATGCGCCCAGCTCACATACTGCTTCACGGCTTTAGATTTGACCGTACCCTCGGCATCCACGATGCTGAACCAGGTGGGGCTCACCACATTGACACCAGGTAATTCCCCGATCTTATCCGTGCTTGGGTTTTTGGAATAGACAGCCTCCCACACCAGATTGACCGATTTGTCCTTCCACTCCAGCTCAACCCGCGAAGGAGTCTCTGCAAGGACCGGAATATCTTTAACGTTACCGAGTTTAGTCTGGTCTTTAAGAACATATCCGGTGTAGCCGTTATCGGCTTGAACAAATAACCATTCCTCTTCTTCGCGCCATACCCGGAGCCGCTCACCGGCAGGCATGTCCAGTACAATCGGTGACTTCTTCTCCCCGCTCTCGCGCAGAGCCACCGTGTCCTCAGGTTTACCCGGTGTTGCCTCCGCAAGCTGAATCGAATCACCTGCACGCATCAAGATAATTGCACCTGTTAACGAGTTCTCTTGAACGGCTATCCCGTAATGCTGCTCGAGCGGCTTAAGGGGCACGTAAGCCATACCGTCAACGAGCTCAGGAGCATAAGGGACGGTAACCGTTTTACCATTCAGATCCCCCTTGGTGCTGTCGATCTTCATACGGAGAACCGATTCCGAGGTTGTCATGATAATCGATTTGGTCTCTTCCTCATAACGAATATTGGCATCAACGCTCTCCTGAATAACCGTTATGGGCAGCATCATTTCTTCTCCGCTTTCCCGGGCAGGATACTCCTGCAGTTCACCCTGGACAAAAATCGGCTTGTCCATTCCTCGCCAGTCCGGCACCGTATAAGTCTGGTTCGGAAAAAGGGTGGTGACCACCCACCAGACTCCTGCCGCTATCAACATCAAGCCCAGATAAAAAGAGCTTCTCCTGGTACGCCGCCTCTTTCCACGATATCTTCTTCTTGCCAAACTACTCCCCCATTTCATTCTCGCCCTCTATATATCCCCT
This sequence comes from Paenibacillus sp. Cedars, assembly GCF_003184205.1. Taxonomy (NCBI): domain Bacteria; kingdom Bacillati; phylum Bacillota; class Bacilli; order Caryophanales; family Paenibacillaceae; genus Paenibacillus; species Paenibacillus sp. Cedars. The sequence continues at coordinate 458,378 of NZ_CP020866.1, read as the reverse complement.
TGTGAGAAAACGCCCTTAAAAATAAAAACGTGTGGAATGGTTGATTCCGCACGTTCATTTATAAGTAACCGAAGTCTATTTGCAGGACTTGCAGAGCCCATACAGCTCCATCCTTAATCCCTTCACTTCAAACCCGGTGCATTTCTCAGCCTGTACTCCAACATCTTCAAGGGACGGATAGCTGAAATCTTCAATTTTTCCGCAACTCTGGCATATTACATGATGATGATCGGATACATTTGCATCAAAACGACTGGAATTATCTCCATAAGTCAGTTCACGCACCATGCCGGCCTCAATAAACATTTTTAAATTGTTATATACAGTGGCTACGCTCATACTAGGAAAATTAGGTTCCAGAGCCCGATAAATATCATCCGCTGTCGGATGACCCATAGATTCAACCAAATACGTTAAAATCGCATGACGTTGCGGCGTGATACGGACACCGGTCGTTTTCAGTTGTTCCAGCGCATGCTGTACGGACGTTCCCATGGTTGCCCACCGCCTTCAGGTTTAACTGGTTTTTTTCAAAACCTATACCGCTCTTAACCTTTATTGTAAGGCGTTTCTTTGATTCTTGTCAATCCGGCAGAGGCGTCAAGCCCCCGTTACTGCGGCTTTCCTCCTGCTCCGGATAGCTCCGATAGATGTTCAAATTACTGTTGCCTTCAATCCGAATGGAGTGTTCGGATGTGCCCGATTCACCGGATATCGTTTTTTGATCGATCAGAAGATTGGGAAGCGTCGTAAGGATTCTACCGTAACTGATGGTCCCTTCCAGCTTGTAATCCCCTTCAAGCGGAATATGAAGATTCATCTCGCCAACCGCACTGTACACGTTCCAATCGCCTCCCACATGAGGTGAGCGTATAGCAACGCCGCCATTGAGGGATTCCGCGCTTAATTGCGACTCTGCACCACTGATCAGAATATTGCCATTCCTCGTCTGGACCCGGATTTCCTCCGTCGTTCGCTTGACGGTCATATTCCCCACCTGAGTGGTCATATCTGTTTCGCCTGTGATGTCTACGGCCATCATATTGCCTCGGTTAGTGGACATTTTGATATTCCCCAGGACGCCGCGTGCCGTCATGTCGCCATTTAATGTTTTACCGGTAACATTCCCGTAAACACGATCCATCGTAATAGGTCCGTTGCCGCTCTCCAGCGAAATATTCTCTATAGCTTCAACGCCGTTTAAGGTGATCGCTCCGTTCATCGTCCGTATCTCAAAATTAAATCGACGATCATCCGGTACCGCGATATGGAGATTCATCCGGGGCTGACGCTTACCCGATTGTCCATAAGCCTTCCCCTTCGATCGAATCGTTATCGTCTTGCCTTCTCCCACTTCAATCGTGGATTGTTCCGCTATCGCTTCGGCTAGACCGGAAGGTTCGTGGTCGACCCAAACTTCCGCTTCGACCCTGATCTCATCCACATTCTGCCGCACGATGGTGATATCGCCGTTTAAGTGATCCACGATGATTTTCTCGGTGTCCAGTTCTACCGGAATATCCAGCACCGGCTTCTGAAACTGGGTACCCTCAGCTTCGCTGTAATCGACTCCCGCTGCCGTCAAATTCAGGCTCACCCGATTCCAGAGATGGAGAAAATGCTCCTGCTGAGAGATAACGAACACGGATGCCGTAATGGCTGCGGCAAGCAGAACGCCCTTGATATCCGGCCGGAACCGAAATTCCTTACGTCTGCCCAGAACACGTGTCACGGTGTACCGTACTAAATATTCAACTCCGAGCAATATGAATAGCAGCGGCCACCACCGCTGGATCAAAAATATATAATCGGTGCCCCCGCGTTCATCCAGCAGCAATAACACCCCTGAACAGACAAGCAGTATGGCAGCTGTAAATCGACCTACTCTGATTTTATGTTTCATCCGTCTCCTCCCCTCGTCAGTATTGGCAGCTATCGTGTTTTGTGCCCTGCAAAGATACGCTACAGGGATTTGCCCTTGCCTTTACCTTTACGGTGCCGGAGAACTTCTCGAACCGCCGCCCATATTCCGAGGATGATTAATACGACAGCAGAGAACTCCGCTCCATAATCACGGATAACCACCTGAAGCCAGGGAGGCTTCTGATGAAACAGAATGAGCAGGATCCCTATAGCAACCAGCATCAAGCCAAAAGGGATTCCCCGTTCACCTCGGAACGGATTGTTCGGCCCTCTTCCCTCATCAGAAGAAACAGCGGCTGCCTCGCCACGCCGTCTCCGCGAGATCATATATTCAGCTGCTTGCAGCACATCGTACACATTATAGAAATAGCCAATCGGAATCAGCAGCCCCAGTACAATAAGCAGCGGTACATTGATCTGCATGCCGATGGAAGAAAAGTATAAAAGCGCCGAGATATCCAGCAGCAATAACATAATAAACGTAATTCCCTTACGGTACACACCCAGATAGAGATGCCCCAAGCCCGGAATGAGAGCGGCTAGCAAAAGCGCATATAATTTACGCCTTCTTCTCTGCAGGCCTGAATGACGCTTCATGCGGATACGTTCTCGTTTCTTCTTGCTTATCGCGGTTTGCGGTTCAGGTGTCGTGTTCATGACCCTCTCTCCTCCTTCTCAAACATCAGGGAGAACTGGCGTTGTTTAACGATGTTTTTCTTTGATAGTACCCCAACGAGAGGCCGAAGTAACTGGCAAAAAACTGGATGAGCCCTCCGCTGACTGCTGACAAGCCTATAAAAAAACGGCACTGCCGATGATCAGCAGTTGCCGTTTCTTCGTTGTACATCCTACTCGGCTGTTACCATTGTCACCTGGCCGATTCCCCGCAATTGCCGGGTTATCGTCATCGGCTCGAATTTACGATCTGTTAATACTTGCATTGTGATTTCGAGCCCCAATACCGCAGGCTGCAGCTCTCCATAAACAGTATTGCTTCGTTCGTTAACAACCAACTTCCTAATCACGCATTCCTGTTCCTCCAGAACCGCCGAGATTTCCTCCAAAATATTCGGTGTATTCGCTGAATGGATGGTAATCAGATGCAGCTTGCTGCCGCGTATATATCGCTGCTCCAGTTTATTAAAGACCACCAGGTTCAGAAGGATAAGGATTGTCGACACAATCGAGGCAAAGTAAAACCCGGCTCCGACGGCCAATCCTACAGCGCCAACAACCCAGATGGAAGCAGCGGTGGTTAAACCGGTAATGGATTTACCCGTGAACAGAATGGTGCCTGCGCCTAAGAACCCGATTCCCGTAATAACGGCTGTAGCCAAACGCGCAGGGTCAATCCGGACATTAATCTCGTCTACGAAATCCGAAAATCCGTAGATGGATAAAAGCATAATCAGTGCAGAACCCAAGCAAACCAATATATGTGTACGCAGACCCGCTGCATGATTGGAACGCTCACGCTCAAATCCGATCAAGCCGCCAAGCAGCATAGCAAGCAACAGCCTTAATAATATAGATCCATTATCTATTACCCAAGGATTATTCAAAAGAACGATACTCCCCTCACGTCTGCTTCTTGTTGCTTATGTTATATGATCATTGTATGCGAAGATGGAATTCGGTCAACTCGACTCCAGGAGCAACTTCAAAAACATGATCTTTTACAAACCCGAACTTCTCATACAAGGTAACCGCAGGCGTGTTGCGCGTTCCCGTCGAGACCGTGAACATCGGCGCCTTATGGTACGTCTCTAATACATGGCGTATCAAAGTCCCGGCGATACCTTTACGAAAATGCCCCGGATGAACCATCATCCGCGATATGGTGACCTGCGCCTCCTCGGCTTCCACGGCAATCGCGCCGATCAGCTCCCCTTCATCATTTATATACCCAAAAAAGGTCTCTCCACTCGTACGAATGGTATCAAAGGTGTCCAGCAGCGGCGGAATATCCGTAAAACCGATGAGCTCAGCTTCCAGCGGGTACGCCATGTGCTGCAACCCCCATATTTGCTGGACGGTATCCCTATCTTCTAAAGATAACTCGTTAATCATACATTTCATCCCCTATCTAATTTCATTGTAAAAAGGAACTTGCCCCTAAACAGGACAAGCTCCGCTTATTGAGAAATAATTCGAGGGTAATGGTTATCTGCTGTTGTGGCTAATTATCCGTTCAGTACCTCAACCAGCAGTTTATTCGCCAGAGCAGGATTGGCTTTACCCTTGCTCTCTTTCATTACTTGCCCAACCAGGAAGCCGATCGCTTTCTGTTTACCTGCCTTATAATCCTCAACGGATTGCGGATTGTTCGCGACAACCTGCTCGACAATGCTCTTGATGGCACCTTCATCGCTGATTTGGACGAGTCCCTTCTCCTCCACGATTACAGCAGGCAGCTTGCCGCTCTCCAGCATCTCTTTGAAGACGGTTTTGGCGATTTTGCTGCTGATGGTGCCCTTCTCGATCAATCCGATCATCTCGCCTAAGCCTTGACCCGAGATCTTCACATCGGACAGCTCCAGATTGCCCGAGTTCAAGTAACCCAGCAAATCACCCATGATCCAGTTGGATACGGATTTAGCATCCTTGGTATAGTTTAAGCTGTCCTCAAAAAAGTCTGCCAGCAGCTTGGACGACGTGATCACCGCAGCATCATAGTCCGGCAAACCATATTCCGAAGCATAACGTGCCTTACGAGCATCCGGAAGCTCCGGAATCGTTGCACGAACCGACTCCTTCCATTCTTCGCTAATATGCACCGTTACCAGATCCGGGTCCGGGAAATAGCGATAGTCATGCGCTTGTTCCTTGCCGCGCATCGAGAAGGTTTTGGCCTGCGCTTCATCCCAGCGGCGGGTTTCCTGAACGATTACACCGCCTTCATCCAGCGTTTCAGCCTGCCGGAACTGCTCATATTCCAAGCCGCGCTGTACACCGCGGAAGGAGTTCATGTTCTTCAGTTCCGCCTTGGTTCCCAGTTCCTTCTGTCCCCATGGACGAAGACTGATATTGGCGTCACAGCGAAGCGAGCCCTCTTCCATCTTCACGTCCGAGACATCACAATATTGCATAATCGCACGCATCTTCTCCAGATAAGCTTTGGCTTCCTCAGGCGTTGAGATCTCAGGCTCGGATACGATCTCAACAAGCGGTGTTCCTACCCGGTTAAAGTCAACCAGCGAGGCATATAAGCCGTCAACATGAGTTAGCTTACCCGCATCTTCTTCCAGATGAAGCCGGGTAATGCCAATCCGCTTCGTCTTCCCGTCTACCTCAATGTCAATCCAGCCGTTTAAACCGATCGGCTGATCGTATTGAGAAATTTGATATGCTTTGGGCGAATCCGGGTAGAAGTAGTTCTTGCGATCAAATTTGCTGACATCGCCGATGGTGCAATTCAGCGCCATGGCTGCTTTCATCGCATATTCCACCGCCTGGCGGTTTAATACAGGCAGTACGCCGGGATGGCCAAGGCAAATGGGACATGTATGTGTGTTCGGCGGTGCTCCGAATGCCGTGGAGCAACCGCAAAATATTTTGGAATTCGTATGCAGCTCTACGTGCACTTCCAATCCGATAACCGTTTCATATTTCGATGTAGACATCTATTGTTTCCCTCCTTCTCTGCCGCCGGTTTACAGTTCAGGGCGCCGTTTATGATGTTCTGTATTTTGCTCATAAGCATGCGCTACGCGCAGCACGGTCGACTCATCAAAGGCTTTGCCGATAATTTGCATGCCTACAGGAAGTCCGTCTGCGAATCCGCATGGAACACTCACGGCCGGCACACCCGCCAAGCTGACAGGAATCGTCAGGATATCATTCAAATACATCGTCAGCGGATCATCCACCTGAGTCCCCAGCTTGAAAGCTGTCGTAGGAGCCGTTGGTCCGATGATGACGTCATATTGTTCAAATACTTTATCAAAATCCTGCTTAATCAGGGTACGAGCCTTCTGTGCCTTCAAATAGTAGGCATCGTAATAACCCGAGCTGAGGGCATAGGTGCCCAGCATGATGCGTCGTTTCACTTCATCACCAAAGCCTTGGCTGCGGGACTCATGATACAGATCGATCAGGCTACCTGCATTGTCCGAACGAACGCCGTAGCGTACGCCGTCGAAGCGGGCCAGGTTCGAGGAAGCCTCCGAAGAAGCAAGCAAATAATACGTAGCAACCGCATAATCCGTATGCGGCAGGGAAACTTCATCCCAAGTCGCTCCCAGCGCTTCAAGCGCCTTCAGTGCGTTGAGGACGGTCTCCTTCACCTCCGCGTCAACGCCCTCGCCCAAGTATTCCTTAGGCACAGCGATACGCAGTCCCGCAATGTCACCCGAAAGAGCACTAAGATAGTCCGGCACGTCCACTTTGGCAGATGTTGAATCCATCTGGTCATAACCTGCGATAGCTTGCAGGACATAAGCGGAGTCTTCGACATTTTTAGTCAGGGGTCCGATCTGATCCAGCGAAGAGGCAAAGGCAACGAGGCCAAACCGGGACACCAGTCCATAGGTTGGCTTCAATCCAACGACACCGCAATAGGAAGCGGGTTGACGAATTGATCCACCTGTATCCGATCCCAGCGCAAAATATGCCTCGCCCGCAGCAACGGCTGCTGCCGAGCCTCCGCTTGATCCGCCTGGAACCCGATCCAGATTCCATGGGTTGCGTACGGGGTAGAAGCTGGAGTTCTCGTTCGAGCCCCCCATTGCGAATTCATCCATATTCAGCTTCCCGATTGTTACGGTATCTGCTGCACGCAATTTACCGACAACCGTCGCATCGTATACTGGCGTAAAATTAGACAGAAACTGACTTGCGCATGTTGTGCGAAGTCCTTCCGTTACGATGTTATCCTTAATTCCGACAGGAAGACCGAACAACAGTCCACGCGTGTCTCCTGCAGCCAGCTTATCATCCAAAACCTTGGCAGATGAACGCGCACCTTCTTCATCCAGCGTAATAAATGCTTTCACCCGATCCTCCGTTTCCGAAATGCGGTTGAAGGCTTGGTCAACCAAATCGGTGACCGAAAGCTCTTTGTTCTGGAGCTTATTATGTATCTCCGTTAACTTGTAATCAAACAGGCTCAAGTGTGTATCCTCCCTTCAGGCTATTCCAATACAGCAGGTACTTTAATTTGGTCGTCTTCCTCATCCGGTGCATTCAGCAGCACTTTCTCGATAGGCAAGCTCTCGCGCACTTCGTCATCTCTCATGACATTGCTGAGGTGCAGCACATGCGTTGTCGGCTCAACACCCTCTGTATCCAGTTCTTTCAATTTCTCGGCATATTGTAAAATCGCATTCAGTTGGCCGGTAAACATCTGTTCTTCCTCAGGCGTCAAATTCAAACGGGCCAGCTTCGCTACATGCTGAACATCCTTATCGGTAATGCTCATGGCTGTGCGTCCTCCTTCATGCCCCTGTCCTATTAAAGGGGTAAAGTCTGTCTCGATAACTTTTCTCATTATATTGTAGAAGCATGGAAGATTCAATCCAATCGGCTGAAGCTTTCTGCTTCCTAGGATACGTCTTATCACTTCAAAAAAGAGCCGGCCTCAGCCGACTCTTCTAAATCCAGGCACGCAGATTCACTTGTTTGATGAAATCCGCCTGGGACATTGCTTCCTTGGTTTCTTCTTCCTCTTCAACACTTTCTTCTAACTCGCCGTTCATCACTTGACGAAACAGCTTCTCATTATATGTCGACAGGGCGAAATCGATGAGCGCTTCCCGCTCGACCCGCTCGGCTTCCTGTTTCAACACGATCGATTCCAGCTCTACATCATCTGCCGGAACAAAAAAATTACGGTTGAGGCTCGGAATCCGAATGACGTAATCGAACGCATTGTCCGGATTTCGGTCATAAGCGATTATATAACCGTATTGACCAACTGGAAGATTCTGCTCAAAGGCGTCCGCGACGATTGTAATCTTTTCCCCTAAACGCAGCATCGTCTACCTCCTGAGTTGTCCATCCTTTTTTTAGAGATAAGAAATAATAAACTTCAGAGGTTTATCCTCCTTGTCTCACAAGAAAAACTTCCGCTACAGCGGGCTGTCTTTCGAGAAACTACGTCGATAGACGCTTTTCTTATCTTCATAGTCTACTAAAAAAAGATAGAGATGTCCATGCGATTCAGAATAAACCTGAATCTCCCATGGAAACTAGGATTGCGGAGATAACGGACTTTTTCTGAGCAGCCCTGCAGCAGCGATAATGGACAGCAGCATGATAAGCAAAGCAGCGATGACAGGTGCCCAAGCACCGGCTCCCGCACCCAGCATCCACTCTGCAGCCATACTGCTTAACCGGCCCGGACTCCACTGAAAACGGGAAGGCAGCAAGCCGGACAACAGCGAGAGAGCAGCCGCCGTTCCCAAGCTAATGAACGCTGCGGCAGGACCTCGAAGGACCGCACCAAGCGGAAGAACTAGCGTTACGATCCAGGCAAGCCATACAGCATACAGCAATCCGCCGCTCGCCACGGCCCCCCATTCCAAGGGACCAATGAGCTGATGCGTATAATACGCTGCACCGGCAAGCCCAAGCGCGAAGGAAACCAACATTAAAGTCATCATGGCTGCCCATTTCGCGCCCATCATCGGCAGCGTGGATACCGTTCGGGTGAGTACAAGCTCAGCCGTACCGGTTGCCCGCTCCCCTGCTACGGTGTTCATCCCGGCCAGTACAAGCACCAGCAGTCCGATGGTACTAAACTGGCTTAACGTTGATGCCATGACACTATCAGCGGACGGAATCGTGAACAATGCCGCCGCTTCCGGAGGAACCTCCCCCGACATAGTTAAAATTTCCGGCAAATAATAAGTAGATACCGGCTGCATAATGCCAAGAAGCAGAAAAACCGCAGGAACCCAGATCCATTTGTAAGTACGGCTGGCTTCGAGCATCTCCTTTTGATAATAAATCCAGAACGGCTTCATGGGCCCACCACCTTCATAAACATATCCTCCAGCGAGGAAGTACCTGCTTCAAAACGGAGGAGTTCGATCCCGTTATCCGCAAGCTCCTTGATTAACACTGCACGCGCTGCCCCCATATCCGTTACCGTCAGCTTCGCTCTGTGTTTGCCAACCTCTGCCTCTTGGACAAAGGATCGCTTGGAGAGACCGTGGAGCCATGCAAGTTCACGCTCTCCTGGTTCTACCTCAATGGAGAGGACCGGCTGCCGGTATTTGCTGCGGAGCTCGCTCAGCGCACCCTTCTCTGCAATTTCTCCGTCAACCATCAGCACCATGTCATCACAAATCTCTTCCGCATCATGAAGCACATGGGTGGAGAACAGAATCGTCACTTCTCCTCGCAGACGGTTCAGCAAATCCATGACCTCGCGGCGCCCGATCGGATCGAGTGCAGATACCGGCTCGTCCAGCATAATCAGCTCCGGCTCGTGCACAAGCGCTTGAGCAATGCCAAGCCGCTGCTTCATCCCGCCGGAATAACCGGAAATACGCCGTTTGGATGCTTGCTGGAGTCCAACCATCTCGATCACTTCCTGACTCCGCTGGAGCGCTTTTTGTCCGGACAATCCCGACAGCTTGGCGCTGAAAGACAAGTATTCCTTACCGCTCATCCAACTGTAGAACTTCGGGTATTGCGGCAAGTAGCCAATTCGATGTCGCCAGTCGTTCGTTTGCTTATCCGCTGACCCATGCTTGATCTCTCCCCGTGTTGGGGGAATCAATCCTGCCAGCATGCGCAGGGTCGTTGTTTTGCCTGCGCCGTTCGGGCCCAGCAGTGCCGTGCAGCCTCCACGCTTCAGATCAAACGATATGCCTTTGACCGGCGTGATGCTTCCAATGCTTTTGGTAAGTTCATGAATACTCAGAAGTTTCTCCGTCATGTCTCCCTCCTCCCCGCGGCAAAATAAGCAATGCTGCCCAGAATGTTGCCGAGCAGTATAATGAGCACCCACATCCATCTCGGTCCTCGTATGTTCGCCGGTTCTGCCTTGAACAGTGAGACAAGACCTGTTACAGCGAGAATCGCTTGCAGTGCAAGGATCGGCCAAATCAATCCCCAATTAATCTCCATAATGATCCTCCTCTTTTCTATATAATGAAAGAACTTAAGGCTTGCGGCGGTTCTTGCGGATAACGAATATCCAGTAAAATATCAGCGGTGTCGGCGATGTGGTCGAGCCCCATATCCCCCAAAACCAAGCCATTTTGCCAAGCCCCCGCTTCCTCGCATCCAAGAACAGCCATGTCCCTTGTACCAGCACAAGTACAACGGCTGCAATAATGATCCAAATCGAGGACTCATTCATTTCATTCATGGAGTCCCCTTCTTTCCGGCAGATCTCAGTCTTTTGGAAAATAGAAGAGTGGCAATGCCCGCAATCATTCCGATCCCGTGAATGAACAGAAGAATAAGCGGCGCTGCCAGGGCGGCCAGCAATCCCCCTCCCACGATAAAAGATGCAACCAAGAGAAAGAGCATGAATTCATATCTCATCCGTCTCCGCTGACGCTCCAGCGTATGAACGGCCAGCATTTGCAGTCCTTCCATGGAAGGTGACGGCACATCGTCAAACAATTGATCTACCCGCTTCATCTCCGTGTTCAATCCTTCAATCCATAAATCGTCTTCATTCTCAGGTACTTTGGCCATCGTCACCCATCTCCTTTCGCAGCTGTTTAATGCCGTATGCTGTCCGTGATTTCGCTGTACCCTCGGGTATGCCCAGCATGCTTCCGATTTGATCATAGCTGTAGCCGTAATAATGCTTCAGCAATATCGCGATCCGGTGATCCTCGGATAAACGGGATAATCCGTCCAGCATATCCGTCCATTCTTCACCCCGCCGCTCCATCTGCCAGCGCATCCGCCTTGCCGCTTGAACCCCCTCCTGCTCCAGCCATTTCTTCTCCCGTTTCTTACGCCGGGCGTGATCGATAAACAGCCGCGTAGCAATCGTGATCATCCATGAGGAGAAGGACGAAGTTCCGTTATATCGGGCCATATTCTCCATGCATCGAACGATGGTGTCCTGTGCCGTATCCTCCGCGATCATCGGATCCATTGTCACTTTAAGCAAATATTTATAGAGAAAGGAGTAATGCTGCTTGAATAGTTGGGCCATCGCCGCAGCATCTCCCCGCTGCGCTTGCCGTATCAAATCCTCTTCATCAGGGAGCATGATGAACTCATCACCTTCTTTCGTCTTGCATATGTAATACGACGAACCCGATCCAATCGTTCAAATGGTTCATGCCTTTATCCTGTACCAAATGATGTAATTTATATAGGTCCCATTATAATGAGACTTAAATTCGTCAGGAAGTCTGTAAAACGCACAAAAAAATAGCAGCCGACCATGTTCCGGCTGCCTTCGCGATTAGATTAAAATTAAAACTTCATGATGAGGGTGTCAGGTTTGCATTCCAATGTCATTCATTAAATCTTATACATTGCAGCCGATGAAACCATGGCTGCTGCGCTATTCCCTCGTCCTTCACGAGCCGGTCCCAGACAACCGAAGTTATTTCCGTCTGAGCTGGCCGCTTCGACTCGGGTTGTCGATCAACTTCGTCGCTTCTTGTAACATTCCCGTTCAACAGCGATAGATGATCCTTCCTCAAAGGCGCTTCCCCCTAATCACGTCCATGCCAAAACTCCCCATAAAATAAAAGAACGCAAACCGGGATAAATTCCACAGTCTGCGTGCTTCGCAATGGGTAACATTTAATTAACCGTATTGTATCAATCTTGTCTTAACTTGTCCAGACAAATATTCCCGGTTTTTGTCGGATGTTATCCTCACCGACTCGAAGAGACGTAGGGGTTCCGCTGCTTTTCATAGCCAATGGTTGTCCTTGGTCCATGTCCAGGGTAAACAACGACCTCATCAGGGAATGTATACAGCGTATTTTGAATGGAGTCCACTAAATCGCGCTCACGGCCGCCCGGAAGATCCGTGCGTCCCACACCTAAACGGAACAGCACATCGCCCGAGAAGAGATCGTTTCCACTCCGAAAACTGACGGAACCCGGGGAATGACCCGGCGTATGATAGACCTTGAACGTATGTCCAACCAACTGCAGCTCCAGTCCGTCCGCCAAATCAAACTCCGCCGGTCCGGTTGACAACGGCGCACTCACCTGCGGCCACATTAATGAGCCGTTAAGCTTCGGATTGGTCAGCCAATCGCTCTCAATGGAATGCAGATAGACGGGACAGCCCTTCAGCTTACGGATTTCCTCGACGCCGCCCATATGGTCGAAATGTGCATGCGTCAGCAGGATCGCTTCAATCTCCAAATCGGCAATCCGCTTAAGCAAGGGACCCGGGTTCATCCCCGGGTCGATAATAACCGCTTTGCCTTCCACGGGGCCTGTCAGCAGGTAGGCGTTTGTCTGAAGCGGTCCTAAATTGAAGGTTTCAATATGAAGTGTCATGATTAGAATCCCGAGATCAGTTCGCGCAATTCCTTAATAATAGCAGCGTGAACCTCGTACCCTTCTCCATAGGCTTGAATGATGCTCTGACGTGCTGCGGCAAGGTTATCCTGATAATCTGGTGCTTCACGATCCGGGTTGTCCTGCTTGAACTGAATCATGAACTTCTGTACGTGTGCCGGACGCGGTCCCCATGTGCCGAGAACATGACCACCGGTATCGGAAATAATAACAACCGGCACCGAGCGCCCACCCATGGTTAGAAACTCATCCATGACATCCAGGTTTTCTTCCATAATAAGCACTTCGGTCTCGATTCCCGCCGTCTCCATCGCACGGAACACCACAGGAATATTACGCGCAACATCACCGCACCAATCCGCTGCCAGAATAAGGACCCGCAGGTCATCGCGGAAATTCAGACTCTCGAAAAACTCCTTGTCCTCTTCATTCTCCCAGGCAAACTGTTCATACCCTGCCTTGAAGGTGTCCTGATTCTTCTGCATGCCATCCATAAACTGCTGAGGAGATATGCCTGTTCCCAAATGATTTGCCATATTCATACTCATTCGTTACGACCTCGCCTTCGCTGATTTTATCCATTTTATCAAAAAATAAAGAATCATGACGGCCAGTGCCCCCAGCAGAATTTCCTGCACGTATGGCCCTGCCTTCTCATCGATGTGCTCCCACTGGTCTCCCAGAAGCAAGCCAAGGTATAAAAATAATGCCGTCCACGGAATTACGGCTAATGTGGTCAGAAGCGTAAATCGGCCTACATTCATCTTGGATATGCCGGCCGGAATCGATATAGCGTGTCTGACAACAGGCACAAACCGGGCCGTAAAAATAACGCCCGTGCCGTACTTGCCAAACCACTCCTCGGCGTAATCAATATGCTTCTTCTTAATCAATATGTACTTCCCGTACTTCTCCAAGAAGGGTCTTCCGCCGTAACGGCCGATCCAATAAATAAACAACTGTGCCAATACGCCGCCAATGGTACCGAAGAGCATGGCCCCCAGAAAATGAAACTCGCCCAGGGAAACCAGATATCCCCCATATGCCAATACGATCTCGCTCGGGATGACCTCTACCATCAAGCCGAGCATGATGCCGAAATAACCCAGTTGCTGGATCCATGCAAACAATTGACCGACAGCCTCGTAAAAGAATTCCACGCCCGTCCCCCGCTTCCCTACTGCGTTGATTTCTTATACTAGCCTATTCTAACACAGCCCGGGACATGCCTTCTACTGCGCCCATTTATAGGCGGCACAGTGACTTCCGCCCGTTTCAGGACATATGGTGAAGCAAAGGAGTGAGTCACGTATGCATTCTCCCCATGCCAAACAACCCGACAGCAAGCCCCCCACCCCCCGCGGTATCAGGCGGGCCTGCAGCAAAGAATTATACCGAACGACCAAACGCCTCAAGCTGTACATTCCCCCGGAAAGCCTGAAGCAAGGAGAAGAATTGTATTACCGGAAGGTGATTGGCAACCTGATCTGGATCCACGATAACCATAGCAACAAAAAGCTGCTGTGCGAGTGGTGGGAAAAAGAGGTGTGCAGTGAGCTGGCAGAGTTATGGGAGGTCCCGGAACGCCAGTTGGCCTCCGCTTTCCGGGATGCTTTTGGCAGGTAGCCCCTGCTGCCTTCAGTTGCCATGAAACCCTAAGCGAAACAAGGAAGCGGCATCCTTCGACTCATGATTTCACAAATCGGTGGCCTGGAGAACTCAAGCATTTATGTTCCTAGATCAAGCCTGTTCTCCAGACGCTTCACCTGCCGGTTCGCAAGCATGGTCAGATAAAACTCCCGATCATTTCGAAGATGGGTGATGTCATGAAGTCCTCCGGCAAGAGAACGATAGCGCTGCAGGATGGCCAGAGCAGACCGAGCTGCTTGGATCGATTCGGCCTGCTCTCCTGCCGTATGGTGCCAGTCCGCGAGGGAGGCCAGCTTTAGCACGGCTCGGGTTTGCTTAACTGCATTGAAGCGGTCCAGGGTTAGGCTCCTGTCATACCAAGCCGCCGCTGCCTTTGATTCGCCTCGAAGGGAATACGCTTCTGCCAGCCTCCAGCTAAGCCCCGGGTGTTCGGGTGCATAGACCATACTCCTCTTCAGCAGCGGGATTCGCTGATTGGGCTGCAGCCGATCGGACAAGCTCATTGCTGCACTCGTGTTGGCAGGATTCCACTTTAATGCGGATTGGAGCAGCGCGATCTGCCCTCCGTCTGAAGCCGATACAGCAGCACGGCGGTTGACTTCGCTGATGCCCAAGGAAGCTGCGAGAACAGTCCAGCCCAGCAGCATCAGGATGGCTGTCAGACTGAGCAGCCGCCAAGCCGGATGGGCCCGTTTCCCTTCCCGGACGACCGCTTGCAGTGGTACCGCCAGCTTGAATTGCCAGCGCCTTTGCGCTGCAGTATGTCCATGCCGGGGCTCCTGGCCGGAGATGCCTTCAGCCAACCCGATCGCTGCGATCCACAGCAGCATTAGCCATACCAGTCCAAAACTCCAGTCAAAATCGACTGCCGCATGCGCGATCAGCACGATGGCCGGGGGCATGGCTCGTGGGTTTGCCTGCATGAGCTTGGTCAGAACAAAGATCAGCAGAATAAGGACGAGCCCCAATCCGATGAAACCTGTGTCCAGCAAAATATCAATATATCCGCTGTGCACCTCGGCTCCGACATAAGGCTGGGACTGAATGGCAAGGTACGATTGGCGCCACGTCTCCCCTCCCCGTCCCAGCCACAGCGACGACCGGGCCAGCTGCCACGCGTCGCTGTACATGAGGCGGCGCGCGCTAAGCGTTGCCGCGCCGCCAAGTGCCCGATCCTGCACCTGCAGCAGGATCAGCACGCCTGCGGCGGCGACGAGCAGCGCCGCCGCCACCGATGCCCCGAACGCGGCATATCGCCGCCGGGGCCCCGCGCTGTGCCGCCAGCGGCACAGCAGCAGGCCGGCGAGGACGCCGCCGGCCCAGAGCCCGGCCAGCCACAGCAGGCCGGGCAGCACCGCTGGAGCCAGCTGGGCAGCAGCCAGCTGGCGGTACAGCAGCGCCGCGCTTGCCAGAGGCGCGGCGGCAGCCACAAGGAGCGGCGCGAAGGCACGCCGCTCCTTGGCGAAGCCGGCCGCGCACGCGAGTGCGGCCGCGAGCCAGGCGCCGCGCGACTCCGTCAGGAGGAGCGCGGCGGTGTAGGGCAGCAGCGGCAGCAAGGCCGCCGCTGCGCGGAGCGTGCTCGTCCGAGTCCACGGGACGGACGGCAGCGCGAACAGCCGCTCCAGCAGGAAGGCGGCCATCACGGCCCCGAACGTGTTCGGGTACTGAAGCAGTCCGCCAAGCCTCGCGCCCGTCGCGCTGATCGCCGCATCCGCCGTATGGTGAATCCCATACGATAGCTCCAGGAGCCCATATACGGCAAGCAGCGCACTGCCGCACAAAATTGCCCCCAGCAGATGCCAGCCCATCCGCATTGCCTTCAGACCCTCTGCTGTACGGCACACGCTCCATGCAGCAGCTGCAAAGGCTCCATAACCTCCCCACAGAACGATCTCCTTCATCGTACCCTCCAGCGACAGCGGCCCTCTGATTCCATGAAATCCATAAAGCAACAGGATGCCGCATATACATCCAAGGATAACGGGCAGACCTCTATCAAACAGCAGAGTATCCGGCATCATGACACGCTGAACTGCCGCCACCCTCCGGCGTGTTCCGAACAGCCGTACTCCCGCCATAACCAGCAGGAGCATACCGAAACCTGTTCCGATCAGATATACGTCCATATCAAAGAACATTCCTGTACGAACACCAGCGACAAGCAGAAGAACGATCAGCATCACAACCCCATAACGAAATGTGGTCTGTACCATGAATGAACACCCCGATTCCATAAGGAATGTGTGTGTAACCCTCGCATGTGGATGCTCATTTCAAGGCCTTCATCCATTCGGCTCACAGAGTCAACACAACCTATTATCCATTTTGGACAAGGAACCACACGGCTATTCTTATGGAACTGGCGGTGAACTCCTTGCTGGATTAGGGGATGGTTTACAGTACGGTCCATATTGTCCGGCTCACAGACGCAAATGACTTTGTAAAGTTGTCTAGAAGCAGAAACAACGCTTGGACCAATCGATTCAGAAGAAGATCAGGACAGGCGTATTGAAGAAGAATTTAGAGTCTTCGGGTTTTGCAGAGCCCTATCTAGCCGGTTTGATTATAGCCTCTACATAAGCATTGAATCCCTCTCCTCCCACAGCAGCCACAGCATCAATGTAATACTGTTGAGAGGTATGACACTGTTGGGGAGTGTGACACTGTTGGGGAGTATGACATCATCCTAACGGACCAGAGAGAGGTTATTTCAACGAAATCGAGAACTTGTAAGAACTAACGGACACCACAGCCCTTTTTCGGCATTTGAACGCATCTTTGGGGTTGTTTTTGGGCAAATAAGAACCCTCGTGTCCGTTAGCAAATCAAACTCTGGTTTTTATGGCAGATAAGCTCGCTCCAGTCCATTAGCTTCACCAGTCATCCAAGCAAACCTCGGACCACGCACCGTGGGCGTGATGAATACATTAAGAGGGTCGATTGTTATCGCATTCCAAAGCATCCGTCAAGGTGCTGATTTCAGATAGAGCATACTTTCTTATATCATAATCAAAAAACGATGAAAGTGAGCTCTCGCACTTTCATCGTTTACAGGGTCAACATGAATTAGTCTGCTTACGCCTCCATAGCCTTGCGGCTGTGAGGGACTTTCATCGTTCACAGGGTCAAAACGCGAATTATTTTTTTGCATTTGGCAATAAATCCTGGCACGCTCGCTCAAGATATGGCGAAGCGCTCAGAAAATCGCGAAACGCGGTATACTCCTGCCACAGCTTATCCCGATCACCGGCCGAACCGCTGACCGCACGGATCAGGATATTCTTGGGCGTATGCTCCATATCGATAAACTCCAGAAGCTGCGTTTTGTACCCCATCAGATCCAGCAGCTTGGCCCGGATCGCATCTGTCGCAAGCGCCGAGAAGCGTTCTTTCAGAATACCGTGGGACAGCAAAGGCTCCATGATGGGACTCTCTACTTGGGCGAACAGCTCATGCTGGCAGCAAGGCACCGACAGGATGACCGAGGCCCCCCAACGGACTGCTTTCTCCAGCGCTGCATCGGTTGCCGTATCGCATGCATGCAGCGTAACCACCATATCGACCTGCTCCAGTTCGTCATATTCCGCAATGTCGCCGACAAGAAACCGCAGTTGGTTATAATTCAGTTTTTTCGCCAGCATACTGCAGTGTTCGATCACATCCGCCTTTAGATCCAATCCGACAACATTCAGCGTTCTGCGTGCGGTTACCGCCAAATAATGATACAAGGCAAAGGTCAGATAGGATTTACCGCAGCCAAAATCGACGATGGTCAACGGACGGTTCTCCGGCAGATGGGGAAGAACATCCTCAACCATCTCCAAGAAACGGTTAATCTGCTTGAACTTATCGTATCTGCGGGCAAACACCTTGCCATCCTCGTTCATAATGCCCAGCTCCACCAAAAACGGAACTGGCTCCCCCTCTTCGAGAATGTACGTCTTTTTTCGGTTATGGGATAAATCTGTCTTCGTCTTGGACGGCGATTTCGTCAGAATCGAAACCTTGTATTTCTTGGATATCAGAACCTGATAATCCGCTTCCGGTGTGTAGATCATCGCCTGCCGGAATACATTCTCGAACAAGTCCACCAGCACGGCCTCCGCCTCATCCAACGGCACGTTCTGATGGGTTACCTTGGTGCCCGAATAATAGGCGAACTGATAGTGGAGCTTGTTCTTGAGATCTACGGGCTTGATCGTCACCTTGCTGTAGGTCATGCCTTCCCGCTTGCGAAGCTGGCTCAGTGTAGCCGTAATTAATGATCTTTCTTCCATGATGTTATGAATCAATTTTCTTAATGTATCCAAAAGGTACATCTCACTTTCTTTATGGTATAGACAGGGACAGGTTAATCCTGACGGATAGATTGCTCGCCACCGTCCTCCTCCGAATGCTGGAATCGACGGTGAAGCTCATCCATTCCTTCGCGGACTTCCTCAAGAGGAAGCCCTCCATTGACTAGCTCTTCAGGCGACTTCAGCTGTAATCGTTGATAAAACTGCAGCGCTTCGTTATATTCAATCGCACGGTGATCCAGCAATTGATAAAGGATGTTCTCGGCCTCCGCATACATCCCCTGCTGCTCCGCATATGCATAGTAATCCCGCGCAGCGGTGTCAGGCAATGCATATGACTTTAAACGCTCCCTCACGATGTGTATCCGTTCCGGCAAGTTCAGGAGCTTGGGATCGGCCCCTTGCAGGGCAGCCTTCAAATATAACTGAAAGACCTTGGTATAGAGCAGCGCTGCTTCTTCTTCACGCTCCAACTCAAGCAGAATGGAGGCTTCCTCTTCCATTAGTCTTGCAGCACTCTGCAGCTTGTCCGCCTCCAGATAGCCGTGATTTCGAAATAACTGCTCAATATCGGAAGCAGACAGTGAGCGAAGCAGCTGGGAATTCAACCGGAACTGCCGTTTGAATAGATCATCCAATTCCCAGAGCGCTTCTGTGTGCTTGCGCTCCTGCTTCAGCGAAAACACCTTGGCAATCATCTGCGACATATCCTCTATAAGACGCACGAGATAATCCCTGCGAAACATACGCTTGCCCCCTAACCTGCATCACTTCGAATGCAGCGTATTCATCTAGTGACCTGATTGTTATATTTCCAATATGAGTTCCGCTGCCGGACACTCACCTGTGATCGCTGGGCAGCTTCGCAGATTCCCTCTGCGGCGCAGCCTTCATTACTCTAAGCTCAATCTAGATTAAATTGTAGGCTATCCGGGATCAGAATTCCAGTAGCGCGGGGTAACCTTCAACAACACAGCACTGATCAGCCCAGGATGGATGATGGGAGCAAACCAAACACATTATGAAAAAAATAAAACGGATACCCCGATTCAAGAGGTATCCGTTTATTATAAGCTATACAAGGGTTGTCATGCGTTTATTCATGTTCAAGCTGTTCCATGAAAGACGTAATCACTTCGCCAAGTTTCTCCGGCGTCTCCATCATACTCATATGTCCGGCACCTTCAATCACAATGCGAGTTACATTGTCATTCTCTGTCGTAAAGGTACGCTCTGCTGGAATTAATCCATCCTTCTCTCCGGCTACAAGCAGGATAGGCAGTATGGATGCCGAGAGAACGTCGCGTCTGTCCGGACGTTCACGCATAGCCAGCACCGCCCCTATTGCTCCCTGCGGTGGTGTCAGGTAGCCTATCTCCTTCGCCCGCTGAATACACTCTGGCTTGGTATCCTCTGTGCCAGGAGCGAATAAGCCGGGCACCAACCCGTCAACGAAAGCAGTAATGCCTTCCCCTTGAATGGTGCTAACCGCCTTCACTCGTTTCTCCTTCGCCTCATCCGAGTCCGGATAACCCGTAGAATGAATCAGGCCGAAGCCGTTCAGACGAGAAGCGTAACGCTGGGCGAAGGAGAGCGTAATATAGCCTCCGAGGGAATGGCCAAGTAATGCAGCCTTCGGAATATCGAGCTCATCCATTAACTGGAGTACATCGTCTGCCATCTGTTCGATGGTATAAGGTCCCATCGGTGCGTCAGACCGTCCGTGTCCCCGGAGATCCGGTACAATGACTCTGAAGCCTTGAAGAAATGGCAGAATCTGTTCCCAGTAGGCAGAGCTTCCGCAGAACCCGTGAAGCAAAATGACCGGCTCACCTTGTCCCTGATCAACATAACAAATCGTGCTGCCGTTGCATTGTACTTTTTCCATAGCGATACCCTTCTTTCTATTCAGCGGATGCCATTTGGTAGACACCCATTATTTTATAAAGAATGATCTATATTAAACAGAATCAACCCAGGCTGAAACGCCATGCCTTATGTCCTAAGATTAAAGGCCAATGCCGCTTGCCGTGCTATCTCCTCCGCCATCCCCATGACTTGGTAAAGGGACGTTACCTGCAGGGTCCAATAAGGCTTTGGACCCTGAACATTCACAACGGCTGCCACACTGTAATCTCCCACGGAAGGAAGCTTCCCTCCGACAGACTGGGCTGGTGTCAATGGACCTTCACTCGTAAAGAAATAACCGACAGAGGAAGCCTGCCCCAGACACGCATCAATGGCAACAATCACCTTATCCGCGGGTATCCCGTTCAGTCTCGCTTGAAGATTGAAGGCATCACACGGTTCAGGCAGCGTCCCAACCACGTGCGGGAACCCATATGCCGCCAGCCGGCTTCCCGTCAGCGGTCCCAGTGCATCCCCCGTTGAACGATCGGTACCAATACATAAGAACACAATGCTTTCGATTGCATGCCGCTGCGAGATCATTTGAAAGAAAACCATCAGTTCGTGGCCCGACATTTTGGCCTTGGCGGCATATACGATTGGCGGTTTATCAGCTTGTTCGCTCATGACGGACCTCCTCATTAATCCATGCTCCCATACTGCTTACCGATGCCTTTGAAACAGGTTTTTTCCTGATTTTAACCTATTCACGTCCACAATGGCAAAAACATTGGTCGAGCTGCACAGTAACATGATACAATACAGGGATGAAAATCGTAAATCCGCCGAAGAGAGGATGGTGTTACACATGAACTTGAATGAAAAATCGCAAGCGAATGTCGAGTATATGATTGAGCAGATCAAAACAAAGCTTCGGATGGCTACAGGCGCTGCAATGCAGGCTTCCGCCTTCTCGGTTAATCAATACGATGATATTTATGACTTGTATGATATGGTCATGAATAAACAAAATCTCAGCATATCCGAAGTGGAAGCCGTAGTATCAGAACTCGGCCAGCTTCGCGGAAATCATTAAATCGTAAAGAAACCAAGCAGATACCCATTCCACGGCAAAGCCCCCGGAACTTCGCTAATGAAATTCGCGAGTTTCCGGGGGCTTTGCCGTCCTAATCTATGGCATATCAATGATAACTACTTCCGAGTTCCCCTCACTTGAGTTCCCCTGGAAGGTCAGCTCATGACGACGCTGTATTCTGGCGGCGTCACCGGATGAAATATCAAATACTCCGTCTTCCGATGATATTTCAACCTGGCCGCTGATAACGTACACATGCATTCTCCTATCCTCGGATAAGCTGTACGTCAGCTCTTTGCCTGTCTCGAGTATGCTGCTGTACATCACAACATCCAATGATTGGGGCAAGCTGCGTTCACCGTCACCCGATCCGATGATCGGAAGCATCTGGTTTAATCGCTGTGCTTGTGTAAAGTCGCCTTGGTGATGACTGGCCTCAAGACCCGGCTCAGCAGGTAAAAACCACATTTCCAGATAACGGACATCTTCGGAGGAAGACGCATTATTCTCTGCATGATATACACCCGAGCCTGTATTCACAACATGAATCGTGCCTGGGGTAAGCTCCATAAACTTCCCCTTATCATCCTCATACGTTAACTTGCCCTCCAGCACCAAATGGACAATCACCAAGTCATGATGAAACCTGCGATCAAAACCCTCCATCGGTTTCAGCACATATTCATTATGTGCGAGTAGGCTTCCAAAATGCTCATTATGCGGATCTGTATAATCTCCAAAAGAAAAACTGAATTCACTATGAATACCATCATCATGGGTAGTATGTCTTTCCGCAGCCGTCATGATCTTAATCATGGCCGGTCACCTCCGCCGTTTTTACTATTCTAATACCCCGGCGGATTTCGATCTAATCATTCTTGTTTAAACGCGGGTCAGTATAAATTCAGTTTCGGCCCTGCCTACCCTGCGTCCCTCATCATTGAATAGATCCTTGGGATACGCGGCTTTCAGCCGCTGGAGGGTCGTCTTATTGCTGTATCCGATTTGCTCCAGTATGGACTCCACAATCCAGCCCCACTCTTCCTCTGAACCATCTGCGATTTTAAACGAAATACCCAATCGCTCCTTCTTCAGACCAAAACAGTACACCCCTTTAAAGCCCCCTTTTGCCACCACGTTATCATCTTCCAGAAGGAGGGTGTCCACTTTGTGGTTTCCCGCAACCATATAGGGAGATGCATTCATAGCCGATGTGATCGTAAGGACCGCCTTTCGCGTAGGCTCATCCTCGATCCGGTCAGGGGATGCAAGCTTCATATAGGCGGTGGCCAGAGCACGGAGCGGCATAGCAAATACCGGCAGTCCGCATCCATCCGTGCCTAGACGAATATCTCCGGGTGCCAATCCGGCCAAATCGGAGACCGTTCCAAGAATCTCCTGCTGAAGCGGATGTTCCGGATGGTCATATCCTTTAAGCGGGTATCCCGCCATCTGGCAATAGGCAAGCATGCCGTAATGCTTGCCCGAGCAATTATGGTACCATTTGCTCTTATCGCTTCCTTCACGCAAAAGAGATTCCTTGCTTCCTTCATCCAGCGGCCAGCTGGATGCGCAGACCATATTGGACTCCCCAATGCTTACCTTGCGGGCAAAGCGCTCCAATACTTCAACATGGGCCGGCTCTGCCCGATGGGAAGCCGTCATAATCGCAATTTCCTCTACTGTTAACCCATAATGATCTGCCAATCCCGCACGGATGGATGGGATTGCCTGCAGCGGCTTGGCGGAGGAACGCGTGAATGCGACATACTCCGGGTCTCCTGCATAGGCTTGAACGGCTCCTTCATCATTAACAATACATATATGTCCATTGTGGACGCACTCCACTATATCCGCTCGATATTCCTTCACCAATACAGTATCCATGTTGCACGACTCCTTCTATAAACCGTCTATGACAGCATCGTTCCTGAATAATTCGAGTGTTTGTGACATCGAAATAGATCTTTTATTCGATAATAATTGCAAATCCTTATCCAGTATAGTACAAAAATCCGCAAATGACAGCAGGGTAAATTCCGCAGAGGATGGACATTTTATTTTCTTCCCCGTTCCCCGTCTGCCCTGTTTCACGATGTGGCCTTACGTTTAATTACGAGATAAGCAAGCCCACACGAAAAACATTGCTCTGAAAAAGGAGGCGATCCTATGTGGGGAATCATTATCAGCATCGTGATGGCAATCATCATCGGGATTATCGGGGATGCGCTGGTGGGTCATGAAATGCCGGGCGGAATTATCGGATCCATGATCGCAGGTTTTGTAGGTGCGTGGCTCGGACCGTGGCTCTTCGGAGCATGGGGCCCTGTAATTGGCGGATTTGCCATTGTACCTGCTATTATCGGTACGGCCATCTTTGTATTCCTGCTCGGTCTTGTTGCCAAATTGTTTAGACGCACAGCCTGATACTCGTGTTTATATGTTTAAACTTTATATTAACTAAAAGGAGTGAAAGTTATGAATCACACAGAACAAGAAAATCCAGTACAAGGCGGATCCACATTCTTTAGAGGTGCTTTTATCGGTGCATTGGTCGGAGCAGCAGCAGCTCTGTTGTTCGCTCCCAAGCCAGGCCGCGAGCTTCGTGGCGATTTGTCCGAGAAGCTGAGCATCGTAACCGATAAAACCAAGGAAGTTGCTTGCACTGTTGGCGATAAGGCTTCTGAGCTGGCTAAAACCGTGGGCAGCAAAGCCTCCGATGTCATGACAACGGTGAATGAAGGCCGTCAAAATATTATGTCCAGCGTTAAGGAAGTCTCAGCGGATGTGTCCGACGAGGTATCCAGTGCTTCCAAAGACGTGAAGGAAAAAGCGATGGACACCTCTTCCGATGTCAGCCGTGAAATAAAATCGACTACGAATTATTAATTCGTGAAGTCACGAAATAGCCAGCTGACAAAGCTGGCTATTTTTGTGCCAGAGCGTTAGAAGGTTACTTGTTATTAGTGTATTGTTCTGCAGGTGAAATGACACGGGGCATCTGCCTAAGAAAGCGGGGATATCTCATGAGCAAAGCCAATCCATATAACAGCGGCTCCAGCCTCTCAACACGAAGCGGGGGGCATTCCAGACCACATGAGGAAAAGCGGGAGGAATCTGCATCAACCAAGGAAAGGCACTCCAGCGCGGCAGATGATGTTCAGGAGCACCCTTTCGAGCTCCGGCATGAAGTGAAGAAGCTGAACACTCGTCTGGACAAAATCGCGGCCACCCTGGAGAAATCGGAAATGAAGGATATGATCGACAATTACATGAATCCCAAGAAACGCATCATTGCCAACCTCACGGCCGGGCTGTCCCGGGGGCTCGGTCTAACCCTGGGCACGGCTCTTGTGCTTGGTCTCTTGGGCTACATTCTCAGCTTCTTTGTCAATGTACCGATGATTGGAGATTTCATCTCCGATCTGCAAGGATATATCGATCAATCCAAATCCTAGCCAGCTCTCGCTGCATACAAACAGCCCGGTAACCTAAGCAGGTACCGGGCTGTTATGACGCTAAATTTTCCTACTAACCTTGATTTTATATGTTTCTGTTTTTGGACTTCACGCGGAGCAAATCACCCGTCCATCCTTTCGCACGCAACCAGAGGTACATTCCACCGGTCCACAGCAGGATGAAAGCGCTGATTGCCGTAAATCCCCAGAATGTTTTAATAGCCGGCAGGTTCTCAAAATTCATTCCCCATACGGCACCGATCACCGTGGCCGGTGTGAAGACGACGGTAAAAATCGTCAGCGTCTTCATAATTTCATTGCCGCGGAATCCGGAGATGGCATCATCAATAGAAACAAGCGTATCAATTTCGCGCTCATAATGGTGGATCAGCTGCTCCAGTCTCTCCACTCTGTACTGGAGCTGCTGGAAGGAGCGGCTGTCATCCAGTTGGTTATGATAGCCTTCTCTAGCGGCGGCAACAAGCTCTTGAAATGGGATAAACAGATTACTCCAGTCCAATAACTCGAACCGGGCCGACAGGATCTTATCCATCAAGGTTCGCCGGTTGCGCGTGCGCATATCACTTTCAACAAGCCGAAGATTGCATTCGAATTGATCCATCCCTGCATGATAATAATGCAGAATCGCCCGTGCCAGAACAAACATGCCATCTGCAGGCCCCCGGCATTGATGGAGCATGGATGTTCTCTCCGACTTGGCCATCACACTACGGGTATGGTCATCCAGATTAATGGTAATCAGCACATGATCGTCCAAATAGAAATAGAACTGTTCCGACTTGTGATGATCAGGATCGGACGTAACCTTATAGAGCATGGTCCCCATAATAACGGTTTCTACGCCCTCTTTGAAGCGAACGGACAAGTAATTCCGATCCTTTAACGTCGATGCCAGATCAAACCATTCGGACGTATAGGGATAACGCGTTCGAAGTTCACCAATCCAGGAGGATTGCCAATCATCCGTTCGGACATCATGCCACTGCCACCCTCCTGCAAAAGTATATATATCCTGACCCTCCGCTCTATCTGGCGCAAGCATACTCTCTTTGCCACTCCCTTCTATTTCAATCCGGATATTGCGGTTCCAAAAAGGCACGCCTTCCTATAATTGAGGAAGCGTGCCTTATGTTCCCATACGTCTGTCACTACGGGGCTTGTCCATATCAGTAAGATGAATTGGACATAATCTGCTTCAATTTTTCCGTTGCCCGCTTCTGGATACGCGACACACTCATTTGCGATACTCCAAGTCTCTGAGCAATGGCCCGCTGGGACTGCCCTTCCTGGAATGCCAGCAGCAGCACCTTCTGCTCCTGTTCCTTCAACTGACTCATCGCCTGCTGAAGATCCATCCGCTTCTCCACGGAATCAAAGTCATTCACATCCGAGCTAATCAGCTCTCCAAGCGTTGCTCCGGTTTCTTCCTGAGATAATGGGGAATCGAGTGATACGTAGTGATAGCATTCCCGTCCGGCTAACACCTCGACGGTTTCTTCAACGGATAGATCCAGATAAGCTGCAATCTCATTCACATCCGGAGACCTCTCCAGCTTCACCATTAACTCATCAATTGCCTGCTGGACCAAGGCACCTTTCTCCTTGATTCGTCTGGGTACTTGAATGTACCACGACTTATCGCGGAGGAAGTTTTTCATATGCCCAATCATGCTCTTCATGGCATAGGGCTCGAACGGAATCCCCAGGCTAATGTCGTATTGCTGAAGCAGACGGATTAATGCCATCTGACCCACCTGATATAAGTCCTCATACAGATCCGGCCGATTCCGGGCAATTTTGCCCGCAGCCATTTTGACCATCGGCTCATATTTCTTAATCAGCACCGTTGCGATATCGTTATCCTTCGTCTGCTGATACTGTTGTATTAAATGTACTGCTTCATCCCTGGACTCTGGGGGAGTCACCTTATCACTCATACCCGCTCCTCGCTTCTTGCAAGCCGCTTCGTAAGCATAACCTCGGTTCCCTTTCCAGCCTGGTTTGTTACGCTCACCTCATCCATAAGCGCCTCCATCAGGTAGAAGCCGAGTCCGCCGATTTGGACCTCACTGAGATCTTTATCATGAAGTGAACGGTTACCAACCGCTCCCACACTGTCGAAACTCTCCCCTTCGTCTCTGACCGTAATGGATAGCGACTCGCTAGTCACTTGGAATAATACCTCTACCATTCCGCCTTCCTGACTATACGCATACAAAACCGAGTTATTGCAGGCCTCAGACACTGCAACCTTCATATCTTCAATCTCTTCATAGGAGAAGCCCATCTTGGAAGCTATCCCGTACAGATTCAGCCTTACGATATCCACGTATTCAGCACTGGCAGGCAAATTAAGTGTTACTCTTTGTACATCTGAATTCATTCTTTTCGATCCTTTCCTATTGGGAATACTTCTTACGACTGAAAGAACTTCGCAATACCCGTCATATCAAACAGCTTCTGAATTTGCGGCGGAACTTCCTCAACTGCAAAACGGGCTTCCATGCCGTGTCTTGCTTTCAGTATCGACAGAAGAATACCAATACCTGTACTATCAATATATGTCATGTCCTTCATGTTGACGATCAAGTCTACTTCGGAATTGCCGACAAGAGGTTCCATTACTAATCGAAAATCCGGAGCGACGGACAGATCAAGTTCACCGCTCAAAAATACAGTACATACACCCTCGCTCATCTGAGTCTTGGCATTGAACTTATCATTTGTTTTTGTATTCATAGACACTCTCTCCCAAATAATTTGTTTTCCCTTTACATAACCCGTTATCTAACTCGTTGAAACAGGTTGAAGGGGAATGTGGCCGTGCTAATATATGGAAACGAATCTTTTCCCTAACCGTTAATGATTCGAATGTTGTTTGGACGGTTGTCCCAGTCGTCCGGTTCCACTGGTGTATATCGGGACAACAGGTGCTTAACGCAGCTGATTTTGACCGGCTTGCTAATATATTCGTCCATTCCGGCATCCGAGCAGCGCTTCTGGATACCATCCATCACATTGGCTGTCATGGCAACCAGAATAGGTGCATCCGCTCCATTCTTCATCTGACGGATCAGGCGTGCAGCCTCCAGGCCATCCATAACCGGCATTTGCAGATCCATAAAAATGATATCGTACACTTTAGGACCGGCAACCATATCAACCGCCTGCTTACCGTCCTCTGCCATGTCCGCGCTCATTCCCATCTTTTTCAGCATGCTGTCCATCAGCTTTCGATTAATCGGGTGATCATCCACAATCAGGATGTTGGCTTGTCTCTCCCCATGGACGCGAAATTTATCGGTAGGCTCATCTTCTCGCCGTCGATAGTCTCCTTCCTCATAGGTATGAACACACATCGTAAATACGAAGGTGGCACCCTTATTTTCCTTGGATTCCACCGTAATGTCCCCACCCATCATCTGCACAAGGGATCTACAGATGGCAAGTCCCAGCCCTGTCCCTCCGTATTTGCGGGTCATGGAGGAATCAAGCTGCGAGAATGGCTTGAACAGCCGATCGATTTTCTCTGATGAGATGCCAATCCCCGTATCCTTCACCGTAAATTCGAGGGTTAACCGGTCCTCTTCGACTTGGGTCAGCGATACAACCAAATATACTCCACCCTCATTGGTGAATTTCACAGCGTTGGATACCAGATTGACCAATACTTGGCGAAGACGTCCCATATCGCCAAATACCATCGACGGAATACGCTCCTCAATGTAATACGAAAGCTGCAAATTTTTCTTGGAGGCTTCTCCCGAGAACAAACCGAACACTTCCTGCACACAAGACTTGAGATCAAACGGATATTCCTCCAGCTCCATCTTGCCGGATTCCATCTTGGAGAAATCCAGGATGTCATTAATGATGTTAACCAAAGCATCCGCGCTGTTGCGGATGATCGTTGCATACTCCCGCTGCTCTTCCTGAAGCTCGCTGTCCATCAGCAAATCGATCATACCGATCACGCCATTCATCGGCGTACGGATTTCATGGCTCATCATCGCCAGAAACTCCGTTTTGGCTTTAACGGCAATCTCCGCTGCTTCCTTCGCCTGCACAAGCTCATGATTGATCTTCTCCAGTTCCAGCGTCTTCTGATGCAGCTGCATGGACTGGATCTTGAGTCTGTTATTGGTTTGGTACATATCGACAAAACCCTCGATCTTGGACTTCAAGATTTGAGGGATAAAAGGTTTAACCATATAGTCGATTGCACCTGCCGAATAACCCGCAAAGAGATGCTCCGCATCCTTGCTGTTTGCAGAAATAAAGATAATCGGAATATCCTTTGTTTTGTCTCTCGCCTTGATCAGCCTTGCTGTTTCGATACCGTCCATACCGGGCATCTGTACATCCAGAACAATCACAGCAAAGTCATACTTCAAGAGATACCGCAGAGCTTCTTCCCCCGAAGTCGCTTTTATTAGCGTGTATTGCTCACTGTCCAGAACAGCTTCGAGTGCAAGTAAGTTTTCAGGGCGGTCATCTACCAACAGAATATGAATCGGTTCGTGAAACCCCATGAGATCCTCCTACAAAACTTTCTATTTAATCTTCCGGTAAATTTTCTCGACCCGGTCCAGTGTCTCATAGGCTTCACTGTAATTCGTAAAGTGGATGGACTCTTTGGCACCCAGTACGAGAATACCGAAATGGCTTAGACTCTCGTGAAATAATCCGTGCACATGATCCCGCAGCTGATCATTGAAATATATCATGACATTCCGGCAAAAGATCACATTAAACTCGTTAAAGGAACGATCCGTTGCCAGATTATGTTCTGCAAAAATCATGTTTTTCTTCAAATACGGTTGAAAAATAACCGAGTTGTACTTCGCAGTATAATATTCGGAGAACGAGCGGGTTCCGCCCGCCTCCATATAATTCTTGGTGTACTGCTTCATGCGTTTGATGTCAAACACGCCTTCCTTGGCCTGCTGGAGAGAACGCGAGTTCATGTC
This sequence comes from Paenibacillus sp. Cedars, assembly GCF_003184205.1. Taxonomy (NCBI): domain Bacteria; kingdom Bacillati; phylum Bacillota; class Bacilli; order Caryophanales; family Paenibacillaceae; genus Paenibacillus; species Paenibacillus sp. Cedars. The sequence continues at coordinate 428,650 of NZ_CP020866.1, read as the reverse complement.
CGTCGCATAAATCCGGGATTTTTCATACAGCCCCTCTTCATGAAGCAGAATCGCCATGGAATACACTTCTTCTCCAGTTGAGCAGCCGGCGTGCCATATCCGTATATACGGATACGTACGAAGCAGAGGAACTACCGTCTGCCTGAATGTCAGGAATAATTTGGGATCCCTGAACATTTCCGTGACGGGAATGGACAGATTATATATGAGCCGTTCAAAACAAGAACGGTCGTGGAGTACTTTATCCTGAAGCGCGGAGATCGAGGATACCCCTTCGGCATGCACATGATGCCAGATTCTCCGCCTCAATGAAGGAATAGCATAATTACGAAAATCGTAACCATAGAATCGATGTATACCTTCCAAAAGAAGCTCCAACTCGATCTGCTCCAGCTCACATTCGCTATCCTCTGTTATCAACAGTTGTTCTGATTCAGTATGGTTACTAGATGACATAACGGGTGCACCGCTTTCCGAGTGTTTATTTGCTACTTGTACTTTACCCACAAAAGCGGTTTACGAATACAACCAAACCCTCATAAGTGAAAGAAGCTGCTCGGTCTGAATCGGCTTCTTCATATAATCAGAGGCTCCGGCTTCAATACATTTCGCCCGGTCCTCTTTCATGGCTTTGGCTGTCAATGCTATAATCGGCAGCTTTTCGAACTCAGGCATCTCTCGCAGAAGGCGCATCGCTTCATAGCCGTCCATCTCCGGCATCATCATATCCATCAACACCAAATCGTAGTCCGGATTATCCTGAAGCAGCTCTATCGCTTCCCTGCCGTTCTCGGCAAAGGTCACTTCCATGTTGTATCCTTCCAGTACGCTGGAGAGAGCAAATACGTTGCGAATATCATCATCCACAAGCAGAATCTTCTTGCCTTCGAACAGCTCTTCCTTATTGTGCAGCTTTTGCAGAATTTTACGTTTATCCTCCGGCAAATCGGCTTCAATCCGGTGGAGGAACAGGGTCGTTTCATCCAGAAGCCGTTCGGGAGATTTCACGTCTTTAATGATGATGGACTCCGCATATTTGCGAAGCTGCATCTCTTCCTTCGAATCCAGATCCTTACCGGTATAAATAATAATTGGCAGATCCATCAGGTTCTCATCATCACGAATCTGATCCAGCAGCTCAAAGCCCGTCATGTCTGTCAGCATCAGATCAAGCACCATACAGTCATAGCGCTGCTTACGCAGCTCGCTGAGTGCTTCGGCACCCGTGGATGCCGCCGTAATAGATACATCGTCATGACCGATCAATTCAATGATGGAGTTACGCTGAATGTCATCGTCCTCAACAATCAGGAGATGTTTCATCGATTTTTCCGCGTACGATTCGATATGCGTGAACGCATTCTCCAGTGCCTCTCTGGATGATGGCTTCTTCAGGTAGGCGATAGCCCCCATCATAAGTCCTTGCTTCACTTCGTCCACAACCGAGATCACATGCACCGGAATATGACGCGTAACCGCTGAGCTCTTCAACTCGCCCATGACGGACCAGCCGTCGATGACCGGAAGCTGAATATCCAGGATGATGGCGTCCGGTCTGTAGGACTTCGCCATCTCCAGGCCGATATCCCCCTGCAGAGCAACCAAGGCTTTGAACCCGCGTCCTCTAGCCATATCCAGAAGGATTCTGGCAAACTTCACATCATCCTCAATAATGAGCAGCACTCGATCGGTCGGCCCTATCTGGTTGCGATCATCATCCACTTGTACGGATGGGTTGACCTCTGTTGTGACCATCTTGGCCTTCGGAACAATCAGATTGCTCTCTGGCGGAGCCTCAATGGACGCCGCTGCCTCCTGTACTCCCTGAACCACTTCCGGAGGGCTGCTCGGCAGGAAGAGAGTGAAGCAGCTGCCCTTGCCTTCTTCCGATTCAACCAGAATCCCCCCGCCAAGCAGACGGGAAAGCTCGCGGCTGATCGACAAGCCGAGCCCGGTCCCGCCATATTTGCGGCTTGTGGTGCCGTCCACCTGCTGGAAAGCTTCAAAGATCAGATCGGTTTTGTCAGCAGGTATACCAATTCCACTGTCTTTTACCGCAAATGCCACATAGTCTGCTTCTGCATTCAAATAGATAGGGAGTTTCTCTGGATCGGCCTTCTCCACATGAAGTTCAACGGAGCCTTGGTTCGTGAACTTGAATGCATTGGACAGCAGGTTACGAAGGACTTGCTTCACGCGATGACTGTCCGTAACGATGCTTTGCGGAATGTCCTCCCCGATGTGTACATGAAGATCAATATGTTTACGCGACGCTACAGCGGCAAAATTCTGCTCCACAAAGGATTCAATATCCTGCAGCTGAACATCCTCGTAATTAATTTCCATTTTCCCGGCGTCCACTTTGGACAAGTCGAGAATTTCATCAATCATTTTGAGCAGGTCCGAACCTGACATATAAATCGTCTGCGCATATTCAATCTGCTTATCGCTCAGATTTCCGCTCTTATTCTCAGACAGCAGCTGTGACAAGATGAGCAGGCTGTTAAGAGGGGTTCGCAGTTCGTGAGACATATTTGCCATGAACTCCGACTTGTATTTGGTTGTAACCGAAAGCTGCTTCGCTTGCTGCTCTAGCTTCAACCGGGCCTTCTCAATTTCATCGTTCTTCTCTTCCACTTCCTGCACCTGTTCCTCCAGCGCGCGCGTCTTGGCAACCAGCTCGGTATTATAATGCTCGAGCTCTTCCTGTTGACGCTGCAGCAAATCTTCGGAACGTTTGAGGGCATTGGTTTGCTCCTCCAGATTTTCATTGGAACGGCGAAGCTCTTCTTGCTGGGTCTGCAGCTCCTCCGACTGAACCTGAAGCTCCTCTGTCATCGCCTGCGACTCCCGCAGCAGCTGCTCGACCCGCAGGCGTCCTGTAATATTATTCAGAATAATGCCAAGCGACTGACTCAGCTGTGAGATGAGCTGCTCCTGCAGGGATGTTGTCTCCTCGAAGGCTGCCAGCTCCACCACACCCAGCACTTCATTCTCGAACAGAATCGGATAGATCATGACGGAAATCGGTCTGGATGATCCCCAGCCGGACTCCACTTTCATGTAATCGTCAGGCGCATTTCTCAGCACAATCGGTTTCTTGTCCATCGCGACTTGCCCTACGAGTCCTTCCCCAATCATGAAGGAAATCTTGGGCTCCTCGCCGCCCTCATGCGCATAGGAACCTTTCAGTTCCAATTTATTCGGATGTTTATCTTCTTGATGAATATAAATAGCTCCATAGTGAGCACCTAATATCGGTGTGAATTCGCTAATAAACCGCTGACCCACCTCTTCAAGGGAATTAATCCCCTCCAGCAGCTCCGTTACTCTGGCCATATTCGAGTTAAGCCACGATTGATCACGCTGCGCCTGAAGATAGGTCTCCTCTATCCGCTGCTTCTCGAGAATATCTTCGGACAAGTCTTTAAATACCCGGGCTACATCTCCAAATTCATCCTTGGACGTAACTTTGATACGGCGAATTGCCTTCAGTCTGCCTTCCCCAAAACTCTTCAACATCATCGAGACAACGTTGATGCCCCGGGTAATGCTTGGAAGGATCCATAGAATGACCAGCATCCCGATTAATAGTCCACCGGCCATAATATAAATGAACATCTGAACGGAACGGTCATAAGCAGCCTTGGCTGCCGTAATATCATCATTGATCTTCTGATTCTCGTAGCTGCTAAGCTCGTTTAAGCTGGTAAGCATTTCATCCTGAACCGATTGCCCTGTTGAATTACGTAGCGAGTTAGCCTCGTCTGCATCGCTGTTGGCCAACAGATCCAGTGTCTTGTTCTGGTATACAATATATTCATTAACCGCACGTTCAATCCGGACCAGCAGCTGCTGCTCCTCAGCGGTATTTACGCTATCTTGAATGAATGAGAAATATTCCACTGCCTTTGTGGTCATGCTTTCGATTTCCTGTTTGGATACAGCATACGTGGATTGGTCATTGCTCAAAATCATATTCGTTAGCTCGCGCGCCATATTGTTGACTTCCCCGCGCATACCGCTGGAGTTTCGCACTTTTTGATAGCGCTCTTCATAGATTTTGTCCATCTGGCTGTTCATATAACTAATCCGGTCGTACCCAATCAGGGTAAGAACCAGCATGAGAGCTAACAAGGTTGTAAAACCAATGACTAACTTACTCTTAAGCTTCATTGATTTATGTTCTCTCCTTTTTTAAGAGATATCCAAACCAGGCATTTATCGTCCTCTCGCTCCTGCATTGGATCATCTACAAAATATTGTTCCTTCATCTCATCTTCTCTCCAATGATGAGGGCCGCCCAAATGTTCCTTCAAATAGTCCAGCTTCTCGTCATGTCCGCCGTCCACCAATTCAAGCAGACCGTCGGTATACATCACCAAATGACCCTCGCCTTCATATTGAAAGCTTCTTGGCTCCATGTCTTCAATCCGATCGAACAAGCCTACCGGGCAGCAGCCTTGGTCCAGGGTCATAACACGGCCGTCTTCCTGGAAGAACAGCGCCGGTGGGTGACCGGCATTAACATAGTCCACCCGTTTCAAACGCGTGTCTACGACAAGATAGATAGCTGTAAAATAGTACTGTATCAGCTGTTCGCCAAGGCTTAGCTGATTGAACCTGCGGTTCAATTCCTGAACGACTTTCTCCGGTTCGACATAAGTCGTCACGGTGTCTTTCAGAACCGAGGCAATGAACATGCAAAATAGGGACGAAGTAATACCGTGTCCCATCATATCCAGCAGAATCACGCCGTAACGGCCATCTCCAAGCGGGTACCATGCGTACAAATCTCCCGCAAGCTCTGCCGAAGGCTGGTACAGTGCATGAATCTCTAGCTGCTCATCTTCAATTGGAGAGCTCAGGACGGCATTTTGAACCATAGCCGCAAGCTTAAGCTCCGCCTGCACCCGCTGTTCACGCTCAATATGCCAGTCTTTCTCATGCTTTAACCGGAGCGCCAGGCGTATCCGTGCCATAAGTTCAACCTTGTTGATCGGTTTGGTCACATAATCTACAGCCCCGGCATCAAGGGCCTCTGCCAGCTTCTTGGAATCGCCGACGGCGGTTACCATAATGATCGGTATATCCTTCAAATGCTCGTATTGCTGAACAATACGGCATGCTTCTATTCCATCCATCTCAGGCATCATCATATCTAACAGAACCAGATCGATATCCGCTCTTCGTGGATGCAGCACATGGCTGCGATCCCCAAGTCCCAAATGCTCAAACATTTCCAGGGCTGAAGATGCAGATACGGTATCCTGGTAGTTTTCCTTTTTCAAGATTTCTCGAATAATGATGACGTTAGTCGGATTGTCGTCTACGATTAATATTCTCATTGCCCTCTCCTTTAACGTTCGGTTTATACGATAGAAATCCTTTTCCTACTATTATACTATAATAACCGCTGTATCTTTTGCCATAGAAAAAGGGTGTAAAACTTGAATCTTCCACTTTTAATAGGTTCATGGAACATTCTTTTAAAACATAGATAAGGAATGAGACCTGTTTATGTCTCATTCCTTATCTATGTTTTAAGACCTATAACTCATACTATAGTCACAGCAACAAGGCTGAACTTCCGTTACAGTTATTAATCCTTCTTAGCAATAACGAGTACTTTACCCAGATCCAGCTGCTTCTCATAGAAGCCTGCCTCTGCCTCGGTAAATCCTAGAGATACAATTTTGGCGCGCAGTTCATCGCCGCGTGAGCGGAACAGATTCGCAAAGGCATCGAACACGCCTTCTTCTTTGATGCCTACGTTATTGGCATCTGATGCATCCACAATCCGGCTCGTCTTATCCGAATCGTGAGCCAGCACATAGATCCGATCATTATCGTAGCCGGACTGGCGAAGGTTCTGAACCTCCTGAACCGCCTGCGTACCATTCTCAACGACTTTTGCATAAGACTGTGTATTTGTAAATTCCATGATGAAAACCTCCCCTAATAGTGTAAAACCTAAATTTAGGTTATAGTCCAACTGTTATTACCCATCCTGTTCAAGGTTGAAACAGTTTTATTGACTATAATCGAAAAACAAATCAATTCCTTCAATCTGACCGGTATCCCGATCCACATAAACCTTAAGCGCATTTTGATTCTCGAGATAAACATCTCCGTCCTCGGCTTTAAAATATGGCTTGCCCAAGGACGCCCGGACCCGTTCGGTTGTCATACCTATGCTCTGGTCTTCCACCTGAAAGGAGTCTGCAGAGGGCTTCACATGAACGTATTCGGTATAACCGTTGCGGACACCAACCTCCATGTCTTTATAATGAAGCTTGGTTATCCCGCTCAAGTCTTCCTGTTCAGTTCGGGCCGGCGTTCCCAGCTTACGGATAACGTCTTTCTTGCTATCCGTTAAGGAAATCCCGTTTAATGTCCCATAGCTCTCTACAGAATTGTCGCTAATATGTGCTTGTCCAACATCCGAAGCGGCTAGAATTATAGGCGGCTGCGATATCCCGGCTGTATGCTGTGGCTGTGGCTCTGACACAACACCTCCACCTCCGGAGTAAATCAAGAGCCCTACCATCAACAGTGTGACATTCCACATGCGACCTCCTCCTTTCTTCACCTTACAGAGCTGTAACTTGAATTCGCTCTTTCGATTTATCTGGCCTTTTGACGGCGGAAACTATGCCACAGACTAACGGCTGTGTCCACATAGGCTAACCAATTCCGACTGCGTGACTTCTCTTGTGCTTCTGTATTCTGATATACGGCATCATAAGACTGGAACGTGCGGTCTTGGGCTGTCACAGGCACTTCTTGACGAATGCGCGGCTCTTCCTTCTGCTCCACCCTGGACTGCTTGAAGCGGCTGACCATGCCTGAGGAAACCTGCTTCACCGCGTAGGTAACCTCACTTAAAGCCTCTCCCAGGTTCTTGACGGTATCCATTACAGGGTCGATCTGTTTCATCTTATGCTGAACATCCACCGTAATATCGTTTGTATTTCGAATCGTCTGCTTCACTTCGTAGCTCAATTCGTCCACGGTCTTTTGAACTTCCTGAAGTGTTTGTGTTACCTTTTCGAGCGATTGTGTTGCGGCCTTTAAGGTCTTGATCAAGAAGAAGACAAGAACCGCAAACGCTACAGCGATGATGGCAACACTGATTTGTGTTAGCATACGTTGTCCCTCACTTTCCAGTAATGTTTGGTTTTCGATACGCAATAGTTACCCCATCCCCAACCTTACGAAACAAAGGGCATTTGCCAGGAATGCCACCATTCGCCAAGTTGTTTCATCCTCTGCCGCCTCGGTTAAAGAACACTACGAAGGGCGCTGAGGCAACTTGCCAACGCCTCCCTAACGATCCTTCAAATTGGGTATATGCCGCTTCATAGAACATCATGCAATCCCAGGAGCATATCCAATTAAAATCGATTAAGAAAGCAGGGTGAACATTATGTTAAAATGGTCCGTTATTTTTCTAGTTGTTGCATTGATTGCAGGGATCTTCGGCTTCTTCGGTATCGTAGAGGCTGCAGCCAGCATTGCGAAGGTTCTGTTCTTCATCTTCGTTGTCCTGTTTGTGATCTCTCTCTTTACCGGACGCAGACGAAGTATGTGACACTGTCGCATACTTGAAGCCCATGCATTGAACATACACAGAGCAAATGTAAAAAAAAGGGTGTCCTGCCGTAGATAAACGGCTTGGGACACCCTTTTTTTGCTGCGCAGTTGATAGGAATAAGGACTACAGCGTCGCTGCGGCGGCTTCCTGATTACCGGAGGTCTTTGGCTCATCCGCCGGCTTCGTTTTCTTGATGAAGAAAGCCAGAATCAAGGAAACCACACTGATACCTGTAGCAATGACAAAGGCATAGTTAATGCCATAAATGGTTGCTTCGTTTCCAAGCTTAAGCAGATCGGCCTGATTCTTCGGATCAAACAGTCCCGATTGCATCAAGGCTTCCCCCTTGCTCTGTGCCTGGGTAGACATCACGGTAACGAGAATCGCCGTTCCGATCGAGCCGGAAACCATGCGGAGCGTATTCGACATGGCGGTGCCATGAGCGTTCATGCTCCGTGGCAGCTGGTTGAGTCCAGCCGTCTGGATTGGCATCATGAGCATGGACATCCCGAACATTCTTGCCGTGTAGATGATCATAATGTGGTTGTAAGACAGCGTCTCCGTCAGATTGCTGAACTCCCATGTCGTAATGACCGTAATGGCAAGACCGATGACAGCGAGCCATTTGGCGCCGATCTTGTCAAATATCGCCCCCGTAATCGGCGACATGATTCCCATCAGAATAGCACCGGGAAGCATAAGAAGTCCGGATTCTACAGGTGTGAACCCGCGAATCTGCTGTAAATAGATCGGAAGCAGAATCATACCCGCATACATCGCCATCGTAACAATGACATTGATCAAGGTTGTTAACGAGAACATGTTGTACTTGAAAATACGGAACTCCAGCATCGGATTGTCGACGGTCATTTCCCGCCATACAAACAGGATGAGTGCGATCGCACCGACAACCAGCGTGGTAACAACCGGTGCGCTGGACCAACCGTCATTCCCGGCATCACTGAAGCCGTACAGCAGACCGCCAAATCCAAGAGTCGATAAAATGACAGCGAGCATATCCAGCTTAGGTCGGCTGACCTCGGTCACATTTTTGAGGAAGAAGATCCCGATTAGCGTTGCAATAATGGAGAAAGGCAAAATCATGTAGAACAACACACGCCAATCATAATGCTCCACGATATATCCTGAGAGCGTAGGCCCGATGGCAGGAGCAAAGATCATGGCGATCCCCATCATGCCCATCGCTTTCCCCCGGTTCTCAATAGGGAAAATGTTCAGAAATACAACGGTCATAAGCGGCATCAGTATGCCCGCGCCAGCTGCCTGAACGAGACGTCCGGTCAGCAGGAATGCAAAGTTCGGGCTAACGGCGCACAGCAAGGTGCCAATCGTAAACAGCGTCATCGCACTGATAAACAGCTGTCTGGTCGAGAAACGCGCGATCAGGTAGGCGGTAACAGGAATCAGCACCCCATTTACCAGCATGAAGCCTGTAGTCAGCCACTGGGCTACCGTCGGTTTGATATTCAAATTTTCCATGATGCTCGGAAGAGCAACATTCATCAATGTCTGATTGAGAATCGCAACAAATGCACCAATCATCAATGCGGCAATGATGGGACCTTTCTTAATGGGCTCGCCGGGGCGAACAGCAGTATGGGTACTCATGTGTAGGTTTCACTCTCTCTTTCTAAGTAAGTTCATGTGATAAACTGTATTGTTCTATGTGGACATCTGACTTTGCATATGTTCGACATTCACCATAATTTTGCGATACAGGATGTTAAGCTGCTTAACCTCTTCGTCGGATAAGAATCCGTATAACAAATGACTCAGTTCGGCGCGCTTCTTGGCCAATTGATCGATCAGATCCAGCCCGCGGGGCGTAATTTCCAGATGGACAACCCGGCGATCCTCGGTATCTCTTATTCGACGCGCAAATCCGCCTTCAATCAGCTTATCGGATATGCCGGTTACTGCCCCGCACGTCACATGAATGGTATCCGCCAAGTCCGACAATCTCAAGGACCCCAGTTCATGAAGTTTCTCCAAAGCGGCATACTGGGTTCTGCCTATTTTAGGAAACCCCTCCTTCTGCCATTCATGATGAACCGTCCGAACCATCTTCTTAAATAGCATCTCCAACTCCAGAATTTCATTCCGCATGGACATGTATTCATTACACTCCTTTAAAGGTCCAGCACTCCTTCAATAGAGACACCCACTCCTTCGCCTCTAAATACTTTAGTACTAAAACATTTATTTCTAAACAATTACTGATTATAGTGGCCGATCTCCACAGTGTCAATCTTTACATATATATTTTTACCATAATGTTTTTCTGAAAATTATGACATTGAATGATAGATCATCATAAAAAAAAGACTCAAACAAGATTTCTTGTTTGAGTCTTAAGCCTAGTCTCTAACTTTACTTAAACAGCGACGGAATGGACATCCAATCCATCGTGAAATTCAATTCCAGACCATCGGATAGAAATTTAACATTATTCACTGTTACCAGATCCGGTAAATAGTCCTTCAGCGAAACTTGAATGGGCTCCAGTTGAAACAGATTCTGCGGTACTTCAACGCCCCGGATGGTTGTAGATTGATGAGTCAAGTAAAGATGGCTTCCCTCCGCAGACATTTGAAAGCGAAGCACGGCACCAAAGGGAACGATCCCCCATTTCCCGTTCATATGCGCTGTCATGGTAGTGCCGTTCATCGTGAAATCGGCCCCAGTAATCTCAACACCCAGATTATGGGTGCTTATATATTTTACCATGTTCTTTTTGCTCAATTCCCCGACTTCCTCGGTGCTCAGCAGCATACGAGTATCCCGGTTCGATACCATGGTCATCAACTTGTCCTTGAAATCAACGGAGCGATAACGCATGTCCAGAGACTGTGTAGGATAAACAAACCAGACCGCCGCACCGATGATCACAAGGAGCAGGATAAATATTCCGAATAGGAATCGTCCGGCTCTTTTTTTTCGGCGTACCATCTTTAGTCCCCCTCCCATTGGATATCCCTGTAAATACAGGGTTTTTCCCATCTCCAAAGTATATAGGAATCCGTGAAACTTGTCACGATTTGAGAAATGTTCCCAACTTTCTTGGTTCATAACATCCAAATCGTGGTTATTACGATATTGTCAAATCATACTTCGGTCCCAAGGAGGAATTATTCTATGAAAAAAACTCTAAGCATTACTGCAGCCCTAGCACTCACCCTGTCCCTGACCGCCGTAGCCAGCGCAGATCCGATCAGCGGAACGGTATCCGACACAACCGCACCTGCTCCCATCTCGGTAGAAGAGCCGATTATCAAACCTGAGGAAGTTGTACTTGTTCCTACACCTATGATTGAGCTGACCGAAAGAACTTACTTCTATAACGCTCCAAATGGCCAAAAGCTTGGCGCCTTGGGTGCGCAAAAAATCGACACCACCGGCAATCGACAGGATGTCGTGTTTGGCGGGGAATGGGTCGAAGTTTATACATGGCTCGGTAAGGCTTGGATTTATGTAGAGTAATCATCTATGATTAAGGGCTCCTTGATCCATCAAGTATCCCTTGCATATTAAATGGCAGGTCAAGAAATCTTGACCTGCCATTTGTATAACCTCTTATTATCCACCAGACTACGATGACGAAGCTTTAGGCTCAACATGGATGTGAACGCTCATGATATTGTGAATCTTCTCCATCTGCTCTTCTATGCGGTCACTGATTCGATGCCCCTCCAAAACGCTGATATCCGGGTCCACCTCGATGACAACATCCACCAGCACGTGATTGCCGTGAATTCGGGCCTTCATGTCTTTGATACCCTCAACGCCGGGCGTACGGGCTATCGTGCTCCTTAAGTCTGATAAACGATTCTCGTCAAAACCATCCGTCAGACTATAAGTGCAATCCCTGAATATTTCCCATGCCGTTTTGCAAATAATGACACCAACGGCTACTGCTGCTACCGTATCGAGCCAAGGCAAACCGAATTGAGCGCCAATGATACCGACCGCTGCCCCCACACTGACAAGTGCATCCGACAAATTATCCTTGGCCGCCGCCATGAGCGCCTGATTATCGATCCGTCGGGCCAGGTTCCGATTGTACCGGTAGACACCAATCATCGCAATCGCGCTGATCCCCGCTACGCCGGCAGACCATAGATTCGGCACTTCCTTAGCTCCCTCAAAAAAAGAACGCACGGCTTCAACCAGCACCTGTATCCCGACAACCGCCATAATAAATGAGGCAATTAATGCTGCAATCGTCTCCGCTCTTAAATGCCCGTATGCATGATCGGAATCCGGCGGTTTCTGGGAAATCCGCAGTCCGATCAATACAGCGAGTGATGCCACGATATCCGTAAGGTTATTGAAGCCGTCCGCAAGCAGGGCACTGGATGCAAAAAAATATCCGCTGAATATTTTAAACGATGATAATACGAGATAAGCCGCAATACTGATCCAGGCCCCGCGTTCACCTTGTTTGATGTTGTCATAGGTATTTACCATGCATGTCTCTCCTTTTGCTGCTCCCTATAGGGTTAAAGCATATCCATCATTATCCATATTTAATCCTAATAACGGAAATTCGTGTGGGTCCAAAAGAAACATGATGGCTTTCGTCCAATCCTTCAGTGGACGTAGAAAATGATATTAATCATTGTTACCCTTGCCGGGCGTTTTAAAAACGAATAAAATGAGGACAAGCGAACACGAAGAGGAGGGTGATACTATGCCCGAGAATAATGAGTCACGTAAAGTGAATTTGGCTGATGCCATCAAGCAAAAGCTGGAGCAGAAGAAACAGCAAAATTCAGCTGCCAATAAGCCGGGACAATTCCAGGCTGGATCTGCGCAAAAAATGAAAAGTCAAAACAACAAAAAACCAAACAACCAGCGTCGTCGTACTGGCGGTTCGTAGAGCCAAAGCCCTACAGACGCGAAAAAAATGCTGTACCTCCAACTTATCCGAGGTGCAGCATTTTTTATTGGAGCGGTGAGGATGAAAGCTGTTAACCATCATCTTCCCCGCCATCTGTTAATTGTAACCTTATGCTTCAACCGGGTACATGCTTTCACGAAGACCCTTAACCTCTTCGCTCTCCAGATACTCGTCATAACTCATGCTGCGGTCAATTACGCCATTCGGCGTAATCTCAATGATCCGGTTCGCAATCGTCTGAATGAACTGATGGTCATGCGAGGTGAACAGAATCGTTCCATCGAAATCGATCAGGCCATTGTTGAGTGCCGTAATGGATTCCAAATCCAAGTGGTTCGTCGGCTCGTCGAATATCAGCACGTTTGCACCGTTCAGCATCATTTTTGCCAGCATGCAGCGAACCTTCTCGCCCCCGGACAATACGCTTGCCTTCTTCAGCGCTTCCTCACCGGAGAACAGCATGCGGCCCAGGAACCCCCGCAGGAATGTTTCATCCTGGTCTTTGGAGTATTGGCGCAGCCATTCCACAAGATTGATATCCACGCCGTCGAAATAAGCGGAGTTGTCTTTCGGGAAATAAGCTTGGGTAGTTGTAACTCCCCAGCTGTATTCGCCCGCATCTGCCTCAGTTTCACCTGTAATGACCTGGAACAGCGTTGATTTCGGCATCCCGTTTGGTCCAACAAATGCGATTTTGTCGCCTTTGTTCACAACAAAGCTGATGTTATCCAGAACCTTCTCGCCATCCAGGGACTTCGTAATGCCATCCACCGTGAGCAATTGTTTACCAGCTTCGCGTTCAGGCTTGAAGTGGAGAAACGGATATTTCCGGTTCGAAGGACGAAGATCCTCCAGCGTGATTTTATCAAGCTGTTTCTTACGGGAAGTCGCCTGCTTCGATTTGGAAGCATTCGCGGAGAAGCGTTGGATAAACGCCTGCAATTCCTTGATCTTCTCTTCCTTTTTCTTGTTGGCATCGCGTTGAAGTTCAAGAGCCAGCTTACTGGATTCGTACCAGAAGTCGTAGTTGCCGACATACAGCTGGATTTTACCAAAGTCGATATCCGCAATATGCGTACATACCTTGTTCAGGAAGTGACGGTCATGGGACACCACGATAACGGTGCCTTCGTAATCCATAAGGAAGTTCTCGAGCCACTGAATCGATTCCAGGTCCAAGTGGTTGGTAGGCTCATCCAGCAGCAGGTTGTGCGGGCGGCCAAACAAGGCCTGCGCCAAGAGAACGCGTACCTTCTCATTGCCGCTCAGCTCTGCCATTTTCTTATCATGCAGCTCGCGCGGAATACCGAGACCAATCAGGAGCGCCGCCGCATCCGGCTCTGCATCCCAACCGTTCAACTCTGCGAATTCGCCTTCCAGCTCACCCGCACGCATACCGTCTGCTTCGGAGAAATCGGATTTTGCATAGAGCGCATCCTTCTCTTTCATGATGTGGTACAGACGTGCATGGCCCATGATAACCGTCTCCAGAACTGGATACTGGTCATATTCATAGTGGTTCTGCTTCAGAACCGCCATCCGTTCATTCGGTGTCATATGAACCTCGCCTTGGTTTGGCTCAATCTCACCGGAGAGGATTTTTAAGAATGTAGACTTACCCGCCCCGTTTGCGCCGATGAGGCCGTAGCAGTTGCCCGGGGTGAATTTTATATTGACATCTTCAAATAGTGCTCGTTTGCCATAGCGGAGCGTTACGCCGCTTGTACTGATCATTAAGCATTACCATCCTTTATCACTATTGGTTTCAGCACATTATAGCATAAGTCCGGCGGTTATCGAAGCTTCTGCACGATATAAAACGGTTTTAAACAAATATAACCTCCTGCTCCCGCCAATTTCTCTTGGCAAGCACACAGGAGGCCTATATGGTTCATCCTATTAAAATTTAAAGTGATTAAGATTGTGCACTGCGGCATTCAGGCTGAACCTTGAAGGTTTCTCCGTACTTCAATACGCAAATTCTCTCCTTGGCGATACCGAGCCGCTGGCGTTCCGCTTCCATCCGGTCCAGCGCTTCTCTGGCTGTATCGTCAGCTAGCTTAAACGTACCGTAATGCATCGGAATCATCGTCTCCGCTTTCACATCCATAAACGCCTGCAGCGCCTCTTCCGGATTGACATGCTGTGACGTCATGAACCATTCCGGCTCATAGGCCCCGATCGGCATCAGAGCAAGGTGGATGTTGAACCGCTCGCCAATCAGCTTGAAGCCCTCGAAGTATCCGCTGTCTCCGGCAAAATATACATTCGGCGGAAGCAAGCGGGTATTGGCCTCGGCAGCACCCCCGACTTCACATGAGGATTCATCAGAAGGATCCGGGTCGATCTTCGCGTCCTGCAAAACAGGCTCCATCACGAATCCTCCCCAGTGGGATGTGTTCGTGTCAAACGGCGTGCGCCGTGTCCAGTGCTGGGTTGGCACAAATGAGAATTTCACGTCCCTGATGGTCGTGGATTCCCACCATTTCAGCTCGATGACACGGCGGAAGCCCTTATTCATCATTTTGCGACGCAGACCAATTGGCACAATAATGGTCGTATCCGCACGATACAGCTTGCGGATCGAAGCAATATGCATATGGTCATAGTGAGAATGCGAGATCAAAATAACATCGATTGGAGGAATCTCATGAATGGGAAGTCCAGGTTCTCCGAGGCGCTTGTTAAAACCCATTCTCCGCGCCCATACGGGATCAGTAACGATATTCATGCCTTCATATTGGATGAAGAACGTGGCGTGCCCGATCCAGGTAACGGAGGTTTCGTGCCGGTTGCTATGCAAATACTGAAGATCCGGCGTCAGATTCGGAATGCAGTAGGAATAATCCTTCTTCTTCTGACGACGTTCGTCGCGCCACTGCTTGAACTGTTTCAGTGTTTTGTCTGTGCTGACGTTATCGATATTGTTATAGCGAATCTTTGGCATGCAGCCTCCTCCTTCCATTACCCATATTTTAACCTGTAATGACCTATCCGCTCAACTTTACGCTTGTTGTTCTTTTTACACCGAATGATTATTTGCGAAACAATCCCTTTGAGTATATAGCTTCAATCCGAAGGATCCTTGTACTTTACAACATAGATCGCCAGAAAGGCTACAGCAGCCAGAACGGTTAGCATCGGTGCGACAAAAATGCTGAAATCCTCCACTTCGCTCACCCTTTCTTGGCGGACTTGCCCCGAATGTAGTTGGCGTCGAACAGAAACAGCCGCATCAGCAGGATCAGCGAAGGAACCAGCACGCAGAAGCCAAGGATGAACGCGGTAATTAAAGCGATCGCCATGGCGTCGTTCGTAATGCTCTCATGAATATGAATGTAATCATAGAGAATGTACGGCAGATGGGAGCGGCCATAGCCATACCAGGCAAACGCAAATTGAAACATGACCATGATAAAAGCGATGCCGAGCCGGGTACGTTTCCACACAAGATAGACCGCAATCACGAAGCAGATAAACGATGCGATAAACATCCAGGCGATATCCAGCATGTTTTGAAAATGGACCGGATTCTGATGGTTGATCTGGAAAAACGCGAAAACCGAAGCGAGGATGGTCGGTCCGCTCCAGCCCAGCGCATATCCCCGGACCACGCCGAATGCCACCTCATCCCCCGCGCGCTGCGCGTAATAGGACAAGAACATCGCCGAGATATACAGAACACTGACAAGAGCGAGCAGGATAACCGACCACGTGTACGGGTTCGTAAAGAATGCATACCAGTGCAGCTCCACCTTCCCGTTGTCCACATAGATAATGCCGCCTTCCGAGATGGCTAGTATCGTGGACAGCGCAGCAGGAATGAGGAGGCCCGTTGCTCCGTATAACCCCATGTGTACGATGTTGTTCCCGATCTGGGTGCCATACGTATGATAGGCGTAATAAGCGCCCCGAATCGCCAGCAGCACAAGCGCAAGGCTGCCCGGTACGAGCAGAGCGGTTCCATAATAGTACGCCGCATCCGGAAAGAAACCGACAAGACCGACCACAAAAAAGATCAGGAACACGTTGGTCACTTCCCACACGGGGGATAAGTACCGCTGAATGATGTTATGAATCTTGTTCTCATGTCCGGTAAGAACACTGTAAAAGCTGAAAAATCCGGCACCGAAATCAATCGAGGCAACCAGCAAATAGCCAAACAGGAACGTCCACAGGACGGTTATTGCCACCATGGCATAGCTCATTTGCGGTCTCCCCCTTCGAGTTCAAGTCCCAGCTGCCGGATTTCCTCTTCAGCACTCTTATTGCGGAACAATTGGCTAAGCACCCGGATCGCGGAAATGGAGAGCACCAGATACAGGACGATAAACAGCACCAGCATCCAGCCGACGCTGGAAGAAGTCGTCGCAGCATCCGATACCTTCATATATCCGCGTAAGATCCATGGCTGCCTTCCAATCTCGGCAAGGAACCAGCCCAGCCATATGGCTGTCATTGAGAGAGGCCCTAAAGCCAATATACTGAGCAGCAGCCATTTTGGATAAGGCTTTTTGCCAGGAAGTTTCTTGCGGAACATATACAAGAGCGGTATGAGAACGATCACCGCGCCGCTTGTCACCTTCAAATCAAAAAAATAGTGGACCGACAGGGGCGGTCTTTCATTCTCCGGAAATTCATTCAACCCGATGACCTCCGTGCTGGGACTATTCCCGGCTAATATGCTAAGCGCATAAGGAATCTCCAGTGCATACTTAATCTCATTGTTCTCATCGAGGAAACCGCCGTAAATAAGCGGAGCCTCGGTCATCGTCTCAAAATGCCACTCGGCCGCCGCCAGCTTCTCCGGCTGGTATTTCGCCAGAAACTTGCCGGAGAAATCCCCGATCATCACCGTCGCTACAGCAAAAACAAAGGTGGACACCACCGTCAGTTTCAGCGCTTTTTTAAAATAAATATGTTTGCTCCCCCGCAGAAGGCTGAAGGCCGCTATACTCGCCAATGCCGCAGCGCTGGTGGTATACGCAGAAGCCAGTACATGACTTACCTTCGTTGGTGTCGCCGGATTGAACATGGCTACGAACGGGTTTACATTCGTGAATACACCGTCCACCAGTTCAAAGCCCTGCGGCTGGTTCATAAAAGCGTTCATGCTGGTAATGAAGAACGCCGAACCCGAAGCGCCAATTGCTACAGGGATCAGCAGCATCAGATGGGTCCACTTGTTCTTGAAGCGATCCCACGTGTACAGATATATGCCTAGAAAGATAGCCTCCACAAAAAAAGCAAAGGTTTCCAAAAATAGCGGCAGTGCAATGGCCTTACCGGCAACACGCATAAACGTAGGCCACAGCAGGCTTAGCTGCAGACCGATCGCGGTACCTGTCACAACGCCGACCGCCACGGTAATGACATACCCCCGCGCCCACCGCCTGGCGAGTAATGTATAGTAATTGTCTCCCGTCCGGATCCCCCTCCACTCCGCCAGGGCCAGCATGATCGGAATTCCTACCCCGATGGTTGCCAGAACAATATGTACAAACAGGGTCAGACCGGTTAATATCCGGCTCATCAGTACTGGATCCAGTGAAGACATCAGGTTCACTCCTTGGGTTCTTTTATCCAAAATATTTCATGTAGCGCAAATATCCTTTCACCGCGCCGTACAGCATAATGGCCGCAACGATAAAGCATAGAAGCGCAAGCCTTCTCTCCTGATTCCTGTACATGCGTACGCCAGCCTCCTTATGTATGACAGCCCTCTGCAAGGGTGCTATTCTTCGCAGCGGTTACTCTTTGAAAATAGGAATGGAATACAGCCACCCTTATCAGTTTGACAAACCTTTCCTCTTTTTATCCAAAGTCCGTTCATTTTGTTTGAAACCGCTGCATGATGTTTTTTCCTGCTGGGAAAAGAGGTACAATAAGAAGATAAGGAGGCGATACCATACCATGAAAATTACATTCATTGAACCAACCCCGAGCCCGAACTCCATGATGCTTCATCTCGATGAAACGCTAGAAGCCGGGATACGCAGAACATATACAGTAGATAACGAACGTTCGGCTCCCCCCTGGATCAAGCAATTGCTGCACATTCCGGGTGTGAAGAGCGTGTTCCATACCCTCGATTTCATCGCGCTGGACCGTAAAGGCAATGCCGATTGGCCTTCCATTCTGGGCGCTGTTCAGGAAATATTCGGCCAGGAGGGACTTGCTGCCGGATTAAAAGAAGCCGATGAGGACTTCGCCTTCGGCGAAGCTCAAGTATTCGTGCAGTATTTCCGGAATATTCCGATGCAAATTCGTGTAAAGGGCGGTAACCAGGAAGAACGTATCGGCCTGTCCGAGCGCTTCTCCCAAGCGGTAGCTGCCGTGGGAACCGCATCGCTTATCAAGGAACGCAAACTGAAGGAATACGGCGTTCGCTACGGACAGCTTGCCGACATTGCCCGTGACGTCGAGCAGGAGCTTGAGGCTGCATTCCCGCAGGAGCGGCTGGATAAGGTTGTCGCTCAGGCCATTGCCCATGGTGCAAGCGATGAGGACTTCGTCGAGCAGCGCCGGAAGCTGACAGACGAAGAAATGGAAGCTGCGCTGCAGGACGAAGACTGGCGCGTCCGCTATGCCGCCCTGGATGTACTGGAGCCGACCGAGAAACACATCCCGCTGCTTCGCAAAGCGCTTCAGGATCCGAAGATGCAGATTCGCCGGCTCGTTGTTGTGTACTTGGGCGACCTTCGCTCACCTGAAGCGATGGAGCTCTTATATGAAGCGATGCGCGACGAAACGCCAGCCGTGCGCCGTACCGCCGGCGATACGCTGTCCGATATCGGTGATGCTGCCGCTACCCCGGTCATGATCGAAACGCTGAAGGACAGCAGCAAGATTGTTCGTTGGCGTGCTGCACGCTTCCTGTATGAAGTGGGGACCGAGGAAGCCCGTTCCGCTCTTGAAGAAGCTGCGGACGATCCGGAGTTTGAGGTTAGCCTTCAGGCCCGCATGGCACTGGAACGCATCGAATCCGGTGAAGAAGCCGCCGGAACCGTCTGGCAGCAAATGGCCAAGCGGAATCAATCCTAATCGCACAGGAGTCAACCGCGAACCGTCAAAATTAACCATTGCTTCTAGCGAATGATGTGATTTATACTAGGAATCTCTTGCTAGAATTGAATATACAGATAGCCTCATCATTCCAAGATGAGGTAGAGGTTGCAGACATGATCAGTAGTTGTGCCGAGGCGAAGAGAAGCCGGTGAAGCACAGTGAAAGGCATGTCTGCCGAAGTGCAGGGTATGCTCTTGTATCCTGTGCTGGGACCGTTGTCGAAAGAAACGGAACTGTCACGGGGAACTCCCCGTGTTGTGCTATCTTCATGGAGGGTAATGATGCGGATACGATAAAGACCGCAGGTATTGGACCTGTGGTCTTTTTTTCTGGCAGAGCATAGATTTCAAATTTTATTTCTTAGTGTATAGAAGGAGTGTTCGACCTTGAATCGCAAAAAAGCCCCTGCTGCTTCGCTGAAGCCGAGCTTTAAAGCACGCCATATGACCATGATCGCGCTTGGCGGCTCGATCGGAACAGGCCTGTTCCTGGCAAGCGGAACCGCCATTTCCTCTGCCGGCCCGGGCGGAGCGCTTATCGCTTATGCTGCCGTTGGCCTTATGGTCTATTTCCTGATGACCAGCCTGGGCGAGCTGGCCACCTATCTTCCGGATTCCGGCTCATTCAGCACCTATGCCTCCCGGTTTGTCAGCCCTGCCTTCGGATTTGCCGTCGGCTGGAACTTCTGGTACAACTGGGCCGTGACCATTGCCGCCGAGCTCGCGGCCGCAACGGTGATTATTAAATTTTGGTTCCCGGACAGCCCTTCGTTTGTATGGAGTCTGTTGTTCCTCGCAATCATGTTCGGGCTGAACTTTCTGTCCGCCAAAGGGTACGGCGAATCGGAATATTGGTTTGCGATCATTAAAGTGGCAACCGTCATTATCTTCCTTATCATCGGAGTCATGATGATCTTCGGCATACTTGGCGGTGAAGCGGTTGGTTTCACCAACTTCAGCCTGGGCGACGGGCCCGTGCACGGCGGATTCTTTGCACTGGTCGGGGTCTTCATGGCTGCAGGCTTCTCCTTCCAGGGGACCGAGCTGATCGGGGTCGCCGCCGGTGAAAGTGAAAATCCGCGAAAGCATGTGCCCAAGGCCATTCGCCAGGTGTTCTGGCGCATTCTGATTTTCTACATCTTTGCTATTTTTGTCATCGGCATGCTGATCCCTTACACTCATCCAAGCTTGCTTCAATCCGGTGTGGATAATATCGGGGTCAGCCCATTCACTTTGGTGTTTGAGAAGGCCGGTCTGGCCTTTGCCGCATCGGTTATGAACGCGGTCATTCTAAGCTCCGTGCTGTCTGCCGGCAACTCGGGGATGTATGCCTCAACTCGTGTCCTGTATGCGATGGCGAAGCAGGGAATGGCTCCGAAATGGCTCAGCCGCCTGAACAGCCGCGGCGTTCCCGTAGCGGCTCTGATCGTAACTTCCGCAGTTGGCATGCTGGCCTTCCTGGCCTCCTTCTTCGGCGATGGTGTTGTGTATGTGTGGCTGCTGAATGCATCCGGCATGTGCGGGTTTATCAACTGGCTGGCTATCGCGGTAAGCCATTATCGCTTCCGCAAGGCCTACGTTGCCCAAGGAAAAGACCTGAAGGATCTGCCATTCCGTGCGCGTTGGTTCCCCTTCGGTCCCATCTTCGCTTTCCTGCTCTGCCTTGTCGCCATCATTGGCCAAGGTAATTTCAGCGGTGAGATCGACTGGTTAACAATCATTGCTACGTATGTGAGCGTTCCGCTGTTCCTCTCCATCTGGTTCGGCTACCGGTTCGTTAAGAAAAGCCGGGTTGTGCCTTTGAATGAGTGCGATCTAAGCACGAACGTCAATAATAACTAAAGCCAGATATGCACAAAAAGGCTTCCCTCCTTCAATGAGGAGGGAAGCCTTTTTTTAGTGATCGCACTACCATATGATTTGAACTCTCAGATCATCCGTATCTTCAAAAGCATTATGATAGTATTTGATGGAGCCGAGACTGCTCTTCAACTGCAATTGCTGGAGCACATTCACAAGCTCACGCTCGCTGCCTTCAAACCGGAATACGAGCTTTTGGCCGCCTTTAGCCTTAGCCGCCTTAACCAGCGGCTCCAGCTGCTTATAGGAGCTGACAATGGAACGGGTATCATACAGCTGATACTCCAAATCCCGCTTGATTTCTTCGTATACCCCGGCCTTCGCACGATCCTTTACGGCCAACCCGGCCAGCGTGCTGCGATAGAGCGTATCCGCCTTCGGGTAGGATTTCACCCAGGTATGATCGCGGCTCATCTGTTCATCGGTCCGGAGATAGTACGTATAAGACACCTCATTCTCCCGATCCGGCACCGGATCGTTCCACGTTGTGTCCAGATGGTACCATTTGCCGTCCAGCAGAACCAGGTTCCAGGCATGAAGCTGACCCTTGGGATTGTCAGAGGCATAAGCTGTGCCTTCCAGAATTTTGTTCTGAATTCCTGCTTCCCTCAGCAGCTTATGGGTTAACAGGGAATAGCCCTGGCATACCGTGCTGCCGGTATAGAGCCCATCATAGGCCGTATATTTCGTGAGCGTTGTATCATATTTCAAGTTGCGGACGACCCAATCATGGATGGCCTTCACCTTCTCATGATCGTTCATGTCCGGCTTGATGATACGCTTCAATATGCTGTCGGTATGCTGATTAACATAGTCCGTCTGTTCCGCAGTCTCGCGGTAACTCAACCGGACCGTAACATTGGCGGAACTGGATGTTCCACGATAGTCGTAGCTATAGCTTGCGATGGTGTAGTGAATATACGGATCACTGGCCATCGCCTGATCGAGTGCATCTTTAAGCTGTGATTTCAGTGATTTGGTCTCTCCCTGATAAACAAAACGAACCGTTGACTGCCTGTCGCTCATCGCGGTTAACAGCTTCTGCTGAATGGCACTGACCGACTTCACGACCGCTTTGTTGGAAGTAGCATAGACATCACTGAGGTTAGCCGGCTCTGGTACTGCTGCAACGGTTACCGCCAAAGTCCCTATGAACAGTAATTTAACTATCGTTCCTCGGCTTCGTTTCATCGGTACACCCGCCCTTCATCTTCCTCATCCGTATGCACCACCATTGTAACACATAACATCAGGGCTTAAGGGTTCTAGTTTTGTCGACCGGGCACGAATATCAGATATTACCAATAAAATGTGGACAGGAAAGAATCGCTTCGTCCAGCCAGCTTCGACATGCGAACCAGAACCTCTGCAGCTTCCGCACGCGTTACCTCTCGCTCCGGCAGGAACTTTCCATCCACCGCCGGCAGAAGTCCAAGCTTCAAGGCAATCAGCGCTGCTCCTTTGTTAGACACGGCGTCAGCATCCGAGATCCCCTGTACGTCGGTCGGCAGAATAAAGGCTTTGGATAACTTCTCATAATTCAAAATGCGGGTCAGCGAGCTGGCCAATTCATCTCTTGTGAGCTTGCGGTCGAGCTGCAGCGGACTTTCCGGATCGTACGGAATCCAGTTCTGTCCGAGCAATACCTGAATGGCCTGATAATATGGATGATCCGGCTGCAGACCTGCATAAGGGTCCATCGTGGATCTTCCATACAGCTGTTCGTATGAAGGGCTAACTGCCGCCGCTACCAGCTGATACCATTCGCCAAGGGTAATCTGGCGCTCCGGATATACCTTTCCGTCCTTGTCCGGAACCAATACCCGGTATTTGACCAGCTCCTTAAGGGCTGCTTCTGCCGAATGACCGGCTGCATCCGTGACTGCCGGAATATCCTTGCGGCTGATTTCCGGCGTAATATCACGCCATTCTCCGCTCTTGGCGTCAAGCGGCACCGTAATGCCGCCGTAGGCTGCCTTTTTGTGCGTTGCATAATAGATCAGTTTAATGAACGGCTTCGTGATCTCATTGCCCATCGTTGTATAACCGCCGTAATAACCATATTTCAACTTCAGGTCAATCTCTTTTAAATATTGGGATCTCGCCTGCTCCGCGCTGATTGCAGGTTTCACGTCCGTTGGCAGCTTGGATAGGACGGCGTCCGAATTCACGTTAAAGTTCTGAATCTGGCCGTTGCCATCGATAGCCAAATTCACGGAATCCCCCATCACGCGGATATCGCCGACATAGCGCTGGAATGAAAATTGATAACTCAGGCCGGTATTGTTCTTGCCCAGTTTATCAACCGACGTCAGTTTCCATTCCTGGCTGGCGTTAGGCACCAGTTTCGTTACGGTATCGAAGGCGAGCTTCTGCGCAGCCTGCTGCGAAATCGGGCTCTTCACCTCAGGGGTTCCGCTGCTGTCATAACGATATCTGCTGTACGAGTAGATCTGACCGGTCTTGGCATCCAATTCCGCAGACACCATCTCCCCTCTCCCCATGGATGAGACGCTGCTGTCAGTCCATCTGATATTCCACGTCTTCGTCTCTTTGTTGCTCCATCGGGTTCCCAGAGTCTTGGACTCTGTTTTCAGGCCAGACGGGAGCTTGATCTGGGACTCCACCCATTGTGCAGCGGCTTCACCGCCGGATAGAGGTGCCGTGACAGGCTTGAAGGCCTCCCCGGATGCCGGGATCGTACGGTTCTCTATAGAAATAAGCTCACTCTCTTCCCCTGCGAAACCAATGAACTTCCCTGTATTGGCATCCAGTGAATAACTGGATTGATCGTTAGGTATGTAACCTAAAAAATAATTGCCCTTGGAGTTGTTATATAAGTTCTCAGGCACATAAGCCAAGGAGACTTGGAATTGTTCCTCAAACAATTTGCGAATCGAGGCTTCATCCAACTTCGGTGTTGATGATGGAAACTCTTCTTTGATCTGATTGCGGGAGTAGCTCATGATATTGCCCTGTCCATCCAGCGTGATCGAAATGCTGTTCACATCCGATTCAATCCCGTTGTGTGCCGTCTGAAAATAGAATTCAAACCGGGGCGGACTAAACAAGGCAGCTTGCATTCCAAGATAAGCCTCATTCTCCTTAAAGTCGCTGGTCTTCACGTCCGAGGCGTGACTGGCTATCCATTGAAGCGCCTTCGCCTTCGCCTGTTCTCTTGTTATCACCGGTTTGTCACTCTCATTATTCAGTATACGATTAGGAAGATAAATATTAATAAGTTCACCCGTTACCGCATTGACCTGGGCACTAAAGCCGGAGCTTGAGTTCCCTTTGTTTAACACCAGTTGTATGTCCCATGCGAGCGCGTTGGATCTCATGCCGTCGTCCTCCAGGAACTGCACGTTGGTTACCTTGACGTTCTTCAGTTCAGGAAAAGCCTTCTTAACGATCTCTTCCGCCTGCTTGGACGAAATCTTGGCCCCTTTCGGTATTTCGTTATCCGTTACACTCTCCGAAGCCGCACTCCCGCCGCTGTTGACGGTAGTCGTTACCGTATCGGATACAGCGACGCCGCTCCCCGGAACGGAATTATCCCCCCATACCGGCTGCGCCAAACAGAGCATGGCTGTAGCCGTGACCGCACACACGGTCTTTTTTACCCTTACCTTCTTTTTAACCGATGAATTCACTCGATTCGCTCCCTTCCATTAACTTGAACCTAACCATGCCTTACTTACACATGATGATATCCATAACAAGTGCCTGTACACGGCAGCAATGACATAACCAAGCTACCCTAAATAATACCATAACTTGTCTATATATTCCTTATGTAGTAAGTTTCCAAAAGATAACCTGCATTGTAAAGGATGAATAAAGTGTAACTATTGAATCGACCCTCTTGGCGATGGTTCATACCTCTCAAACTATACGTGCTACAGCCCCTTGGCTGCATTCACAAAAGCAGCGGCGCGACTCGTGATTTCATCCCTATTGCCGGCAGCCAGTGCATCCTTGGGAAGCAGCGAACTGCCCAGGCCGACCGCTGCCGCGCCAGCTGCAAAATAGTCCGCAAGGTTATCCAGCGTCACGCCCCCCGTTGCCAGCAGCGGAATATGATGGAGCGGTCCCTGAAGCTCCCGAATGAATTCCAGGCCCAGGCTGGCCGTAGGAAACAGCTTCACGATCTCAGCCCCGGCTGCGTAGGCCGCCACAATCTCCGTCGGCGTCATCGCTCCGGGCCACACGTCAATTCCCTGCTCTAAGGCATACTCAATGACGGATAGATCCGTATTCGGGGAGATCAGAAACTGTGCTCCTGCACAGACTGCTTCCTTCGCCATCTCCACGTCAAGGACGGTCCCCGCCCCTACATTTACAGCACCATCATATCGGGTACGCCAGTCCTCCATAATATGCAGAGCACCTTCGGTATTCATGGTCACTTCCATAAACCGGATTCCCCCCTGGGACAATCCTTCTCCTACGAAGCCTGCCTGTTCTCGGGTAATGCCGCGCATAATGGCAACGATTTTCTCGCGCTTGAGTTCAGCTGTCAGTTTCAATCCCATGCCCTCCCCTTCTTTTTACACGTCCCGCTTTATCCTAAATCGATATAACCCCAAATGCTACATAATGATCACATGTTACAGAGCCTCAAGAACCTGCCATCTGCAAAAAAAGATAATAACAGCCGCTCCTCCAGGAGCCTTATCCAAGCCTCTGCCTCACAATGTCTCCGGGCGAGCCTTCAGCCTGATTCAAGTATATGCCGTCATAAGCGCTCACGCAAAAAAAGCAGGCCAGGAATATCATCCCTGACCTGCGATTCTGTATCCTACATGAATTATCCGCGGAATGCGGACAGCGCTGCGCCGAGCTCGCGCGTTGCTCCGTATACGCTCTGATAGAGTCCGAACAGCTTGTCATATACCTGAACCGCTTCAGGATCGGGAGAATAAGCGCGAGCTGGCCGCAAGAACTCCCTTGCGCAATCCTGAAGACTTGGAAACCAGCCGCAGCCATAAGCTGCAAGCATCGCTGCGCCCATGGCCGGGCCCTGCTCGCTTTCCAGCTTCACGATTTCGGCGTTGAACACATCCGCCTGCATCTGCAGCCAGGTTTCGTTCTTGGCACCGCCACCGATGGAAATGACACGTTCAATTTGCTTGCCCGATGCACGTAAAATATCGATGGATTCACGCAGGGAGAACGTGATTCCTTCCAGTACCGATCGTGCGAAGTGAGGCAGCTTATGTCCTGCGTCCATTCCTATGAAGCTGCCGCGAATGGCAGCGTCCGGATGCGGTGTGCGCTCACCGACAATGTATGGCGTGAACAGCAGACCACCGCTGCCAGCCGGGATAATCCCGATATCGCTTAACAGCTCATCAAAGGAAACGTCCGGTGCAAAGGTATCCTTGAACCAGGTCAAGCTGTATCCAGCCGCCAAGGTTACGCCCATAATATAGTAGGCGTCCCTCTCGCTGTGATTAAAGAAGTGGACCTTCCCTTCAAAATCCACCTCGCGCCGCTCCTCGTAGGACAGCACCACGCCCGATGTGCCAATGCTGCACATCGTCTGCCCTTCTTCCAGAATACCGGCACCGATCGCGCCGCAGGCGTTGTCCGCGCCGCCGGCAAATACCTTCGTCTCCGGCAGCAGGCCGGATTGCCTGGCGATCTCCGGCAGCAGGGTTCCGCACTCGTCGAAGGATTCGACCAGCGGCGGGCATAAGCTGTGCGGCAAATGGAAGGCATCCAGTATATCCTCACTCCATGATTTGCCCGCCACATCCAGCAGCAGCGTCCCGGCAGCATCGGAATAGTCCATCGCATACTGTCCGGTCAAGCGGTATCGTACATAGTCCTTCGGCAGCAGGAACAGGGCTGCCTGATCAAGCAGTTCCGGTTCAAACTCCTGCACCCACAGAATTTTCGGCAGGGTAAAGCCTTCCAGCGCGCGGTTGCGCGCGATGCCGAGCAGCTTCTCCTGCAAGGTATCCTCAATACGGCGGCATTGCGCCGTTGTACGGGTGTCGTTCCACAGAATAGCCGGACGCAGCACGACGCCCTCTCCATCGACCAATACCAAACCGTGCATTTGCCCGGAGAAACTCAATCCCTCAACCTCGGCTGGAGAGATGTCGTTCCCCTCCATCAACAGACGTAACGACAATACCGTTTTGTCTACCCAGTCCTCCGGCCGCTGTTCGCTGTAACCCGGCTTCGGCTGGCTCAGCGGATACGCCTCCGAATGCTCGGCGACTACCGTGCCGCTGCGGTCCACGAGTACGGTCTTCACCGCACTGGTTCCCAAATCAACTCCGATAACGTAACTCATCTAGATCCTCCTTCGTTTCATCATGAACCGAATATGAAAGGTGTATTGGTTTCCTTGTATGAAATAAGTACACCGGCTTCCCTGAAGGGAGCCGGTGAAGGTTTGAATGTCATAGAGCCAACTTGAAGCCAGCATGCATTACATTAGTTTGCAAGAATGTACTGATTCAGAATCCCTTTCAGCATTTCTTGACGACCGGATTCATTCTGACGAGGAGACTCATTGTTCAACGCATATTCTGCAAGGGAAGCCAACGTGGCTTTGCCGGATACAACACTCGCACCGATGCCTTCGTTGAAGCTGCTGTAGC
The DNA here is from genome assembly GCF_003184205.1 of Paenibacillus sp. Cedars. Lineage (NCBI taxonomy): Bacteria > Bacillati > Bacillota > Bacilli > Caryophanales > Paenibacillaceae > Paenibacillus > Paenibacillus sp. Cedars. The sequence continues at coordinate 400,588 of NZ_CP020866.1, read as the reverse complement.
GGTTCGCAATGAAGTCTTCGAACACACGGTCTTCAATCAGCTTCGCTGCCACCTTCAAGCCTTTGGCATAGGTATCCATGCCTGCAATGTGAGCATGGAATAGATCTTCCGGCTCGAAGGATGGACGACGAACCTTGGCGTCAAAGTTCACGCCGCCGCGGCCGAGACCGCCATTCATCAACACTTCATAGAGCGTCAAGGTAGCATCATAGATATTAACCGGGAATTCATCGGTATCCCATCCAATCAGCATATCGCCCTGGTTCGCATCAAGAGAACCGAGCATGCCATTGATGCGCGCTACACGAAGCTCATGCTCAAAGGTATGACCAGCCAGCGTTGCATGGTTTGCTTCGAGGTTCAATTTAAAGTGCTTGTCGAGACCGTATTTCTGCAGGAATGCAATTGTGGTTGCCGCATCGAAGTCATATTGATGCTTCGTCGGCTCCTTCGGTTTAGGCTCGATCAGGAATTGGGCGTCAAAGCCGATTTCCTTCGCATAATCCACCGCCATATGGAACAGGCGCGCCAGGTTATCCAGCTCAAGACCCATATCCGTGTTCAGCAGGGTCTCGTAACCTTCACGGCCTCCCCAGAACACATAGTTCTCGGCGCCAAGGCGTTTACCAACCTCAAGGCCTTTCTTCACTTGTGCTGCTGCATGTGCGTACACATCAGCGTTGCAGGTCGTGCCTGCGCCATGCATAAAGCGCGGATTCGTGAACATGTTCGCTGTGTTCCACAGCAGTTTTTTGCCGGTGGATTTCATATGATCTTCAATCGAATCTACAATCGTATCAATGTTGCTGTAAAACTCACGCAGATTGCTGCCTTCCGGAGCAATGTCCACATCGTGGAAGCAGAAATACGGAAGGTTCAATTTCTCCATGAACTCAAAGCCTGCTTCTACGCGGGCTTTTGCAAGGTCCATACCCGAGTGGCTGCCCCAAGGGCGAACCGCTGTGTCGGCCCCAAACGGGTCAGAGCCGCCCGCAGTCAATGTATGCCAGTAAGCCATCGCGAAACGGAGATGCTCTTCCATCGTTTTGCCGGCTACAACTTCTGTCGGATTATAAAATTTAAAAGCATAAGGGTTGGTCGATTGGCTGCCTTCGTATTCCACTTTGCTGACGTTGTTAAAATAGGCCATGAATAAATCCTCCTATACCTTATTAAGGTTTGGTTAACGCTTACAAGGCTATCCTAACACAGCTTTTCTACTTTGTCTATTGGTTAAACAAAGTTATTCTTTTACAACTTTTACAAGCCCGATGGTCCCTACTATTACGGCTGCCGTTTGCCAGTGTGCCCCTATGCTCACGTTGTGTCCACGAACTAAAACAGCGGAACCATCCCGATAGATAACAGCGAACCTCGCCCGCAGAGCCCCGCTGTACAAGGGCAGTGTTTCCCCTGTACGACGTTACACCTTGTTGCAATTTCCGAACTTTGCCCCTAGACTATGAGCATATCAAATCTTTAAGACAAATAAATCATCATCAAAGCAAGACTAAAAGGATGAATGCACATGACGAATATTACCGGTGACCAGGCTTTGGTCAAGAAAATTAATACATCGATTATTCTGGATACAATACGTCAGCACGCCCCGGTCTCCCGGGCCAAGGTTTCCAAGTTGACTGGACTGAACAAGGCCACCGTCTCCAATCTCGTACAAGAACTGAGCAGTCATCATCTGATCCAGGAGATCGGACCCGGAGAATCCAGCGGCGGCAGAAAGCCGCAGCTGCTCCTGTTCAACGGACAGGCCGGTTATGCCATCGGCGTAGAGCTGCGCGTCAAACAAATGACCGCAGTTCTGACGGATCTTGAAGGCCGCATCCTGGCCGAAGACGATAGGCCGCTTGAAGGGCATGACGTTGAATCGGTGACCAGACTCATGGTTAGCATGATTAACGGCCTGATGAGACAGGCCCTACCCTCCCCTTACGGCATCATCGGGATCGGCGTGGGTGTACCGGGCATGGTCGACGGCGACGGCACCGTGCTCTTCGCACCCAATCTGGGTTGGGACATGGTGCCCCTTCAGAAGCAGCTGGAGCACGAACTGGGACTTCCCGTTACCATCGATAACGAAGCGAATGCCGGCGCTCAAGGCGAGCTTCGATTCGGAGCCGGCCAGGATGCCCGCCACCTCCTGTATATTAGCGCCGGCAGCGGTATCGGCTCCGGCATCATTATCAATGGCGAGCTTTATAAAGGCGCCCGCGGGTATGCGGGCGAAAGCGGGCATATGTCCATCGAAGCCGAAGGACGGGAATGCACCTGCGGCAACCGCGGTTGCTGGGAGCTGTACGCTTCGGAGAAATCCTACGACAGCAAAGGTACGGCTCTTCCCTCCAGACGAACGTCCGAGCTTATCCATTACGCCGAGCAGGGCCATGAAGAAACGATCCGCCATTTTGAAGAGCTGGGGCGCTTTCTGGGTGTCGGCATTACCAATCTTGTCAATGGATTCAATCCGCAGTCGGTTATCATCGGTGGACCGCTCTCTGATGCCCGGCCCTGGATTGAGGAAACACTGCAGCAGGTCGTCGCCCAGCGAACGCTTCCCTACCACCGGGAGCTGATGGAGATCCGGTTTGCCGAGTTGGGCAGCCGTTCTACCCTGATTGGCGCAGCATATTCTGCCATCTCGCAATTTCTTGGGCCGGTAAGGGTATCCATGCCGATTCATTAAAAATTGACGATATTTTGTCGTAATTAACGCCCTGCATATTAAGGAAAATTTCATGATTTTCCGCTATAATTAATCTCGTCCTGACATTTAAATTATCATTTTCATTATGGGAATGCGTGTGATTGTTATACTAAAGGGAGAGGAACCGCTCAAATGACCTATGTAAGCATTGCGGATATATCGCCAGAAATGTTTGTGACTGTATTGCTGTTTCTCCTAGTTATCGCACCTTTGTTCAGTCTCAGCATTATGCGTTTTTTTCAAGGCAAGAAAAAAAACGGATTCATTCTTCTCGGCTCCGGCGTGGGTGTGTATGTTGTATTTCAGATCATCATGAGTCTGTTCTTTAGCAAATGAACACCCGTTGCAGCATCTGCTTGAAGCCAAAAAAAGCTCTTTCCCTGGCCAGGGAAAGAGCTTTTTTTCTCATATCATGAAACAAGCGGTTCGCTTGCCATAAGGTATCGATGATCTTAAGCTTCCGGATTCAACGCTTTGTTGAACTGAAGTTTGTTCATGCCAAGAATGCGGTGCTCACCAATGATGGTGAGAGGTACTGCACGAACGCCCATATCCCATACTTGTTGAGCAAACTCATCGTTTTGTTCGATGTTGCGCTCTTCAAATTCGATGCCTTGATCGGACAAGAAACCTTTCACTTGTTTACAGTGCGGGCAGTTGTTGGAGGTGTATACAATAACATTTTCCATGGTCGGTCAGTCTCCTCTACTTATGATTTGATTCTATTAGAGCCGGTTCGATCTCTATCTATACAGTTTACAACACGACCGCGCTGTGTTCCAAGCTCTCAATGTACTTCTCGGCATCCATAGCTGCCATACAGCCGCTTCCTGCTGCCGTGATCGCTTGTCTGTAACGGGTATCCTGCACGTCACCGCAAGCAAATACGCCTTGGATATTCGTCTCGGAGGTTCCTGGCGTAGTTACGATATAACCGTTAGGGTCGGTCGTAATGCTTCCGCCCAGGAAGCCTGTGTTCGGGTGATGACCGATTGCTACAAACACACCGCTTACGGCGATCGTCTCTTCTTCACCCGTTTCGTTATTGAGCACCTTAATCCCTTTAACACCGGACTCGTCTGCGATGACTTCTTGTGGTGTACGGTTCAGTGCCCATTCGATTTTCTCGTTAGCGCGGGCACGGTCCTGCATGATTTTTGAGGCACGCATCTCTTCGCGGCGGTGCACCAGCGTCACCTTGGACGCAAAGCGGGTCAGGAAGTTCGCTTCTTCCAGCGCGGAATCTCCGCCCCCAACGACAACAATCTCTTTGCCGCGGAAGAAGAATCCGTCACATGTTGCGCAGGTGCTTACACCGCGTCCCACGTTGTCCTGTTCTCCTGGAATTCCGAGATACTTTGCAGTTGCACCTGTAGAAATGATCAAGGTTTCGGCAACAACCTCACCTAAACCGTCCACATCCAGCTTGAACGGGCGCTCCCCGAACTCAACGCTGTTTACCCAGCCTGTACGAAATTCTGCACCAAAGCGTTCAGCCTGCTGACGCATATTGTCCATCAGTTCAGGACCCATGATGCCTTCGGGAAAACCCGGAAAATTCTCAACTTCAGTAGTGGTTGTGAGCTGTCCGCCAGGTTGCGGACCTTCAATGACGAGCGGGCTCAGATTCGCCCGAGCCAGATAAATTGCAGCCGTCAGACCCGCAGGGCCTGTGCCGATAATAACGGATTTGTACATATGATTTCCCTCCTATATCTGCAACGCTTAATTATAATCATTATAAATTAATATTTATTATGGTTATATCGGAGCCGTATGTCAATATGCCGCCTCACAGCCCAGAGGAAATATTATTTACCTATTCTTCATGATCGGAAAATAAACCAACATATGGAGTGAACTGCATCCTCTTACTTTAAGCGCGTTATCTGCCTTTTGCTATGGAAGCGCTTGCTTCAAGGTTGATTGTACCTACAGAGGAGGTTATATAAATTTCAGCCTATGAACAGACTCCATCCCGCTCTTATATCGGAAGGAAGATGAATTTTTGATGAAAAAAAATGACAGCTATGGCCATTCGTATTCTTCTCGTCCCGGACAAAGTAATCCCCTTCTTCTCCACGCAGGAAAAGAGGGGGAATTTGTTACATGATCAATTGTGCCGCTTCACCTAATTATTTATCGATTAAGGTTTGGAGCGCAGCAGGCGAAGTCCGTTCAGGATGACCAGAATGGTGCTTCCCTCGTGACCGATAACCCCGAGCGGCAGCGCAACACCTTCGATGAAATTGGCTGTAATCAGCGTCAAGATGACGGTGATGGCAAATATCATATTCTGCTTCACGATGCGTTGTACCCGGCGTGCCACCTTAACTGTGCCGGCAATTTCATCGATATTGTCATTCATCAGCACCGCATCTGCTACCTCCAGCGCCGTGCCGCTACCCGAGACACCCATGCCGATCCCGACGGTTGCAGTAGCCAGTGCAGGTGCATCATTAACACCGTCTCCTACCATAACCACATGACCGTAACGGGCACGCAGTTCTTTAATGTGTGTAACTTTATCTTCAGGCAGCAGGTCGGAGAACACCATATCCACGCCGCTTTGCTTCGCAATCACTTGCGCCGTAGCCTTCCGGTCTCCTGTCAGCATCGCCACCTTGATGCCCAACTGCTGCAGCTGCTTAACCGCCATGGCCGCCTGTGGACGGACCGCATCCTGCAGAGCGATCATGCCCGCGATGCTGTCTCCCCTCAAGATAACGGATACCGTCTTGCCCTCGGATTCCAGGGTGCTGCGGATAGACAGCCAGTGCTGGCGATTCTCCTCGGATTCAGACAAGCTGTCCTGTTCGATTGAACCGGTAATTTCTTGTGCATTCCCAGCGACTTCATCCAAAATATCGCTTTTCCCTATTTTCCAAGTGACGCCATCAACATCGGCCTGCATGCCCCAGCCTGTTATAGACTGACCGTTCTCAACCTGCTGCAGCAAAGCGCCCTCCTTCTCGGCCGATTGGACAATCGCCAATGCCAGCGGATGCTTCGACATTCTTTCAATAGAGGCACTGATGCCAAGCAATTCCTGGCGATCCCATCCCTCTCCTGCTATAAAATCCGTAACCTCAGGTGTACCGAGCGTCAATGTACCAGTCTTATCAAAAGCTACAACCGCCGTGCGTGCCATATTCTCAATATGGGCGCCGCCTTTGAACAGTACGCCTTTTCTGGCTCGATTGGAAATCGCCGACAGCATCGCAGGCATAATCGAGGACACCAGCGCGCATGGGGAAGCCACAACAAGGAACACCATCGCTTTATAAAAAGTAGTATCCCAATCCCACCCAAGGACGGGAGTTGCCAGAACGATCAGCGCCACGGTTGCCATGACAACGATACGTGCGTATATCGATTCAAACCGCTTGATAAACCGTTGTGATTCCGGCACTTCGTTTTCCGCTTCTTCCACAAGCCGGATGATCTTGGCGAATAACGTGGATTCTGCCGATTGCGTCACCTCGATATACAGCACCCCTTCACCATTCAGCGTTCCGGTGAACACTTCATCGCCCACGACTTTATCAACGGGTACGGATTCACCGGTAATCGACGCCTGGTTAACAGAGGAGCTGCCACGATAAATCTTGCCGTCCGCCGGAATCAGCTCGCCCGGCTTCACCAGAATCATGTCCCCAATCTCCAGCTTGCCGATCGATACCGACACCATCTCTCCCTTCTCAATTCGAAGCGCCGTCTCCGGCTGCAGCTCCATCAAGGAAGAGATATCCTTACGGCTTCGTTCCATCGTATAACTCTCAAGCGCTCCGCTAAGTGCAAAGATAAAGATCAGCATCGCCCCTTCATTCCAGTATCCGATGGCCGCTGCCCCCATAGCGGCAGCAATCATCAGCAGGTTTACATCGAGATCGCGTTCCTTCAGAAGGGTCTCGACTCCCTCCTTCGCTTTCACCCATCCGCCTACGGCATAGGATATTACATATAACACAACCGAGAGCGGCTCTGACCATTGGCTCGTAAGCCAAGCCACCAGCATCAGCATACCGCTGCCCAGCGCAGCTACCACCTCCGAATTGCTCAGCAGGCTGCGTAAATCCCACTTGCCCGGCTGCCGCGGCTCACGCGGATCGGCCCCGTTTTCTATGGATGATATGCGTCCAGTCGACGTTTGATTTTGTATCCATTGCATTACAATCACCTTCCTAATTGAGAATGAGATCCATTATTACTACCCTTAAAATGACACATGCTGCCCCGGCTTCGCCGGAGCAGCATGCTAAATGAGAATGAGAATCATTTTTGAACTTATACAATTTATTTTCCCTAATACAACTTTATAAGTATCATACTCACATCCCCATCATTTGTAAACCCATTTTTTAACCATTTTCTAAAAATATAAAAAACACCGACACGGTGCTCCGTTTTTTGCCCCGATGAACTCTTATCTGCTAAACAAAAAGAGGCCCTGCGGTCTCGCCGCAGGGCCTCCTCTATGTGTAACTTCCATTTAAAGCGCTCTCATAATGATACAATTAATCCATGATGGGTGAACATCTGCGACGCATTTCCAATCTCGCGCCTGTTATTCGAATGGCTGCAAGCTCAGAAGGCTGACAGCATACCTCGTGTATGCCTTGCTGGTAAACCATCCGCAAATCCGTGGCTCCTACCCCATTGATCCGAAGCGTTAACTGCGGTTTCGTGCGTTTTATTCGATTGATCATATCCGAGAACACCGAGACCTTATCCCTCGACTCCACTGATGGCCCCGAATCCTCCAGCCTCTCCGAATCCAATACAATCACATCAGCCAAGCGGGCAATCTCAGCCGCTGCCGATGGGTTCATCCCTTCTCCAAGCAGTGCCCCATAGCGAATACGAACAAATCGCTTCTGGTCCATAAGGGTCTGCTCTGCCACCTCTTCCATAAAATTATGGATCGATATAAACTCATCCGCATGAGCTGGACGTACAGCCAGCAGCTCCAATTGACAGTCCACGCCTTCCTCACTGCACTGCTCCATGGATCGGAAGAGGGACTCCAGCTGTGCATCCTGCGCCTCGCGTAATTCCAGCATACTGGACAGCCTGGAGTCAAGAAGCAGGCTGACTGCACATCGGGCTCCATTCGCGGCTTGGAATATGGACACCCAATATGACGTCCATAACATAATCAGTCTCCGCCTTAACAGCGCGCTTTTCTCCGCACTGCGTGAATTCAACCAGACCGAGTATACCTCCTGCAGCAGACCTTGCTTCAGGGCATCTTCACCGCGTATTAATCCGATCCCCTGAGCCCCTTGCCTGAGATCACGCGTAATGGATTCAGGATCTGTGGATCGGCTCATGACTTTCAGTCTTCGGTTCCGGTCACTCCACCCCAGCAGACGGCTCAAGGAAGGTCTGTCCGTGCCGTTATGCCGAATACCCGAAACCCTGAGAGCTTCTTCAATATCGTCAGGCGATGCCAACAGCAGTAACACCTCCTCGTGAGTGACTCCTCCTGCCATTGCAAAATGCTTCAGCAGATCCGTCTCGGGAGAATTTTCACTTGCCGTGCTGTCCCCTGCTTCGATGAACGCTTCATCTTCCCATAGACGCTCTCCCAATTCACTGCCAGCTCCCCATTGCCTTTCCGTCATGGTTATCCTTCTACTCCCTTTCACGTTGAATTGGATAAACGCCTCCTTACAGACTATTATGAAACAATTGGAAATATACAGTGCACCGCATGAACGATGGATAAAAAATATCGAGATGAAGGGAAACGGTACCTCTGTTCCTTTTTCAGACTGTCAGGCCGATGGGATGGATAGGGGATACGTAACGCGAATTTATCTTCGGTTTACGGATACGATGAAATCATTATAATGGAGGAATGGATCGAAACCGGTATGATTACGTAAAGGAGAGATGAGATGCATATGAGAACCGACTATGATTATTGGGTGCCGATTAGCGTACCGGAAGCCGTAAAGATTTTTGCCGCCATTCCTGCTCGTTGGCACATCGCCGGCGGTTGGGCTTTAGATTTATATGTAGGAGAGCAGACCAGGGAGCACAGCGATATTGATATCTTCATCCTTCGTGAAGAGCAAACCGTTATTTACACCGAATTAACCCAAGAATGGACGCTATACAAAGCTGATCAAGGAACCTTATCTCTATGGGAGAAAGGCGAATATCTGCATGCCGTTGGGGATGTATGGGTAAGCAAGAATCATGAAGCCCCTTTTTCATTCCAGATGATGCTGGTTGAGGCCGAGCAGGACAACTGGATATATGGAAGAGAACCTTCGATCCGAAGACCGCTCCCGGACATATTCTTAAAGACGGACCACGGAATCCCTTACCTGAGGCCAGAGATACAGCTCCTATACAAAGGGGGAAGCAAGAAGATTCGTGAAAAAGATGAAAGGGATCTTATCAGGGTACTGCCCTTACTTGACCCACAGGCTAAAGAATGGCTTATCTATGCGCTCCGTACACAGTTTCCAGAGGGACATCCCTGGATCGATTACATTCAATCATCGTTCTAGCCGCCGCCAAGCATTCCCCCTGGTCTCATAAAAAAAGACTGCTCCGCGGTATCGTCGAAATCCCCGCAGAACAGCCATTATCATATAAATGCCTGATCAGGCTATCGGATTCATGTTCAGTCCCTTTCGCGTTCACGCTCATACACAAGATCCAAAAATCCGTCCTCATCCGGCTCCTCTTCCTCCTGCACATAACCCAGAGCTGAGAAACAAGCCAAACACGGCTTATTATCTTCCTCGATGCTGGCCACCCATTTTGCCACGGCTTGCAGTTCGGGGCGTTTCATTACTTCGCTGATCAATGCCTTGCCGTATCCTTGATAGCGGAGTGTTGGATTGGTAATGATCCCGATATAAGCGGATTCGTTGTCCCGTTCTATAATGACCGTTCCAATCGGTTGTTCGCCTATATAAGCCAGCCATGTAAAGTACATATCGTTTTGTGACGTATTCTCATACCACTCTCCCAGAGGGAGCATGCCGTCCATTCTCTTCAGCACTTCCGCATCCTCAAGCCATAGCTCCAAGAGCGGCAAATCATCCTTTTGCAGACGTTCCCAACGCTCGAATTCGATCAACATAACAACCTCATTTCATATGATGATAGATTCCATTATAATCCTTTTTGATCATGATAAGGGAATACAGGTCAATTAATTTTTTGTAGGAGACGGAGAAGTCATGATGCTGATAGATCATTGACTTTTCAATGAAACGTTCCTGATCCTGCTTGGGAAAATAGATGGAAATCCCTTTGGCCTTCGGATGCTCGGGTGTCTTCATATGATAGATAACGGCATCCTCTATCGCTTCCTGAATGGTATGGGTTTCTTGCATACAACCAAAGCTGCGGCCGAAATGACCGGATAAATCGACCAGATCCACCATATCTGTTTCCTCCGCATAATCTTCGCAACGGGTTCTGTCATGTCTCATGAGATCAAACGAATCCTCACTGGCAATACGCTCCAACAATACTTGGCTCCACGCCTCCAGGGCGTGAACAATCCGCTCTGCCTTATCCAACCGGATGACCCCTTGCTGCAAATCCTGCAGCTCGCCATGTTCCCTGGAATGGAGCCGATAGCTGTTCACGATAATCTCCCCCAGTTTGGGAGCGGTCAACGCAGGCATTTGGCGCAGCGATTCAATAATCGTCTTGTAATCCCAGCCGTTATGATTCGTATAATCAACGGAAGCCACCAAATACTCCGCATAATGCCTGAGCGCATATACAATTTCCAGCCCGGCCATATTGCAGGCATCAAAGCCTATGATTCGGAATGTCGTCTGCGTAACTTGATAGGCTCGCTGCAAAGCATTTTGCAGAGTGACAAGTTTCATTTTATGATTCCCGTGAAGCTCATCACCGCCAAATCCGTCAATGGGGCCAAGTCCGTGTCCCCATAAAATCAGAACATAGTTCTCTGCCGGATACTGCTGAATGCCCCAGGTTATAAAATCGCCGAGGGTTTCTGCCATATCCATGTTCGCATTCCCCGTTTCCTGCAGCAGCTGCAAATGACCGCATTGTACCAGCCAACGGCACTTGCGATCCGTGGGAATGAAATCCAGTCCCCATTTCTTGGCTCCTCCGGTTTCCAGCACGATATGTATACCCCAGGAAGAGCCAACCTCCATCATCTCCCTGATATCACCGCTTGCCATCTCATAGTTGGTTTCCAGATCGGAGCCCACCATATAGATCAGCACGGTGTAACGGGCCTTTAATTTGGGAAACAACCTTGTATGCATGGCAGAGAGCATAGCCGAAGGGTTACTGATTATGCCCCGCTTCTTGATACTTGGATGCTTGCATGTCGTATAACTCTGCATATACGCCTCCACGTTTCATCAGAGTAAGATGATCTCCGGTTTCCAGCACGTTTCCTTCTTGAAGAAGAATGATATGATCCGCTAATCTTGCCGTGCTCAAACGGTGCGAAATAATAACGACCGTCTTGTTCTGCCCTAATTGCTTCAGTCGTCTCATGACTTCGTGCTCCATATACGGGTCCAGAGCCGAGGTGGGCTCGTCAAATACTAAGACTTGCGCGGATTGATCTCTCATATAAGCGCGTGCCATCGCAACGCGCTGCCATTGGCCGCCGGACAGCGGAGTACCGCCAAAAAAGCGTCCGAGCTCCGTCTCGTAGCCTTGCGGCAGCTTGGCAGCAATTCCGTCAGCTCCCCCAAGCACGGCTGACCTCATCACAGCGTCCATATCCTTGTAATGCTCCATATCTCCTACTGCAATGTTGGTATTCATCGTTGCTTCGTAGCGGACAAAGTCTTGAAATACGGCTGTTGCGTTGGAACGGAATGCGTCCATATCATAAGCTTCCAGGGGCATGCCATTGTAATAGATCGAACCGCTGTCTGCGTGCAGCATCCGAAGCAGCAATTTAACCAGTGTGCTTTTCCCGGCCCCATTGTCGCCGACAAGCACAGTAACCTTGCCGTGGGGTAACGTTAAATGATCGATGTTTAGAATTTCCCGCTGACCTTTATACGAGAACTTTACCTGTTCCAGTACAAAGCCCTGATGAATGCGTGCCGGGACCGGCAAGCTCCCGGATGTTTTCGGACTCTGGAATGACAAGAACTCCGCCATATTGCGGAGATTGACCATCTCGCGCGCCCCGATAGCAAATACAGCGAATAACTCGTTAATCCCTTCCCTGAGCTGGTACAGTGCTCCGATGAATAATAACAGTGCTCCAACAGCAATTCTTCCGGATGATGCCTGGCTTACAATAAATAGAAGCACCATACCGCTGACGGCAGCTTCGGCGACTCCCCAGCCCATATTGTGGAGCGTCCATTTTCTTTGATCACCGGACAGCATCTTTATCAGTTCATGGGAAGCATCCTTGTATTTCTTCTTGAAGAATGAAGTGAGACCATACATTTTCACCTCGTTTGCCAATTCGTGACTGAGAGGAATGCTCATGTAATATTCGGATCGGCGCCTCAATTCCTGAACCTCGGCCCTGCCCTCAAACGTAACGTTGTTCAGCTTGGCCTCTGCAAAAACTCTGGGAAGTGCCATAATTACAAACAAGACAGGGGCTAATGGAAAGACCGTCCATATCAGGATGGTTCCACCAATGATTTGAACAAGACCGCCAAATGTATTGGAGGTCATATCCAGCCATAACTCCGTAACATAATCGTTGTGGCGTATCACTTTGATTTTGTTATAGAAGTTTTGATCATCAAACGGAGCGATATCCTCGAACTCATTTGCCTTTTCCATCAGGAGTTCATCGATGTGCTTCTGAATCTGAACGGTGAGTAATTTCTTGTTCATCTCCACGATCGGCTCCAGCACTTCAACCAGAATGGTAAGAATCACAAACAGCACGACCATCCAGAAGAACAGACCCCGTTCGGAAAAGGCGCTGTAATCCCGTATCAAACCATCGATGACCATGGCGCTTAACCACACAAGAAGCGGACCCAGCGTAGACTCCATTAATCTGACCGACAGCACAAAGATAGCCCGCCGCGGATTAGCGCGGTACATCAGCTTAATTCCCCACCAAGCGTAGCTAGCTGTCTTTTTCAGCTCCGGCATGTTCAAATGCTTCAGCCTGAATTTTGTACATTTTTGCATACTCGCCACCCAGTTCCATTAACTGATTATGAGTTCCTTCTTCTATGATTCTCCCATCCTGCAACACAAGAATTCGAGAAGCCATCCTCACCGTACTGAAGCGATGGGAGATGAGCAGCACGGATTTGCCCTCCGCCAGCTTGCGGAAGCTGTTAAATAGCTCGTATTCGGCCCTTACATCAAGGGAAGCTGTGGGTTCATCCAGGATGATGAAGTCCGCATCGCGATACATCGATCTGGCAATGGCAAGCCGCTGCCATTGACCGCCCGACAAATCCTCGCCTCCCCATTCAGGTCCTAATAACGTATCATAGGCATTCGGCAAATCCTGAATGAATGATTGGGCTTGTGCGAGTGTCACAGCTTCATCCATCTTCTTCAAGTCCTGCTGATCCACATTCGCAATCGTTACATTCTCTCTAACCGTCAACCCGTATTTGCCGTAATCCTGGAATACAACCGAAATGCGTTTGCGCAATTCCCCGATATCCAGCGTTCGGATATCACGCCCATTCATCCGGATAAAACCGCCCGTTAACTCATAGAATCTGCACAATAGCTTAACGATGGTTGTTTTCCCAGAGCCATTGGCCCCCACTAACGCCACGCATTCACCTGGAGCGATGGTGAAGCTGATTCCATTCAATATGTATTCCCTGTCCGGACGTTCCTGTTCAGTGTCTTCAGACTCTTCTCCGGCCCCATCCTCCATATAGACGTCATACGAGTTATCGTCCATGTCTTCATCGAAGTCAGGCTCATCTTCGTCCGTGTCATCTTCGTCCTCGTCTTCATTTGCTTCCGCATCCTGTTCATATTTAAAAACGACGTTGTTAAACTCAATGGTCATCGGACTACCATACACATCTTTCACCGGATTCGGATCTTGATGGATATCGGGTTCCGCCTCGATAAACAGACGGAAATCATGCCCCATACGCCAAAGCTCAAGCGCATTTACGCCATCGTTGCTGGTCTCCCGCAGTTCCTTCGATAGTTGGAAGATGGCTAGCAGGTAAAGCGCGATATCCCCCATCGAAACCGAGCCGCTGCTGATTTGATTCACGATCCAAAAATACCCGAGTCCGGCCACTCCCCCGGATAACAATCCTGTCAGGACCGAGCCGCGGACAAACCTTTTTTGCAGATGCTCAAAACGAAGGAACAATCGTTCAAACTTCTTACGATAAAGCTGCAAAAAAAACGGACCCAGCCCAAACAGCCGAATCTCCTTGGCGGCGCGGCGCCCGAGCAGCTGTTCGCGAGCGTAATTCATACGGCGGCGATCTTCAGTGGAAGATTTATCATATTCCCAATCCATCTCGGCATACCGATTCTGCTTGAGGGCGTGGGGAATTGTGCTGAGCACAAGCACGATCGCTAACATCAAGGACAAATTTCCAACCAGCACAACAATGCTGATAAGGGACACAAGACCCGTCATGAAGCTTGCGCTTAATGCAATGATCTGGGCAGGCAGCCAGTTGGCCGAATCCTGCAGCGCCTCCAGACGGTTGCGGTACTTCTTCTGATCGTACAGTTTCATACCCGGGACCTTCTCCCAAGCGTCCAGAAGAAGCAGATTGATGGCGAGCATGGAGCGTTCGGCCAGGATTTTGGATATCCATTTCTGCACAGACAACAATAACACCATGAATACCATGGAAATGGCATACGCCCATGCCCAGATCATGCTGATTCGCCCGTTTCCAACCGTAACATGATCAATGATTTGCTTGGAAGCAAGCAGTTGAAGTGCAGGGATTAGTCCTTGCACAAACATGGCTGCAAAAAGAAGCACGACCAATAACGGTCCTGATCTCCATATCATGCTCCCTATCAGTCGAATCGTCCTCATCTGGGAGATGGCCTCTTGCCACCTGCTCTGCCACCCATGTTGCCCCTTGGCTTGCTCTTGCCACATTTTCATATCAGACACCTGTCATGAAGCTATGATTCTTAATTTCTTTAAACTGTTGAAGCTCGCCAACGATTTCAATATCGGCCAGCCATCTTGGACTGCGCGGCTTTGCCCTTTCCAGGACGGCTGCCTTGCCCTTGCTCATTTCCCTGAGCCAAATTTCCATGGAGATGACCATACGTAAATATTGATAGGACATTCCCAGATCATTATTCGTGTCCGACACCCGAATCAATGTTCCAAGCAGGTGCTCCCAAAATTTATGCTTGTTAATCACCTCAAGCTGATGAAGCAGGACCTCCTCCGAGCGGTCAAATAGCTGCAGCAGATTACTGCGTTCATTGAGCAAGCTCTTTCTTGCCATATGCGCATAGGACGTTTTGGTGACCCGATTATGCAAATAGGTCGGCAAAATATCTGTAAATGCCTTTCTTATCAGCATTTTGGTTCCATAATAATTATCCACTTCGCCTCTAAGCACATCATAATGCTGCTCTGTCGGCACCGAGAAGGAGAGTTCCATCATTCTGCGATCAAAAAAAGGATGCATGCTCTGCATGGATACCCCAACCGCGTCCAAATAACTGGCCCTGGGCCAGGTGTAGTCATAGTGGTACCTTTTCCCCCAATATTTGAAGGGCTTACTCTGTTTATATCGCATATAATCATCGCGTTGAGCGCTGCGTTCCCTGGCCATATGGGCTTGCGTAAAATACTCCGGCATTTCATATTCGGAGTCTGACCAAGCCAATTTGTAATACATCCTGTCGTTAACAACCGGAATAAACGGGGCTAATCCGTAAGCGGCCCCCAGTTGAATTGCCTTTCCCAGCTTATGATCAGACCAGGCCCACAGCGTATGGAGCATCTCCTTCCATTTCCGCTGCCTGATCAACGAATCGAGCACATACTCTTCGCCGGTAAATAAAAAATCCCCGCCTTCACCCGTCAACCCGGCGTCCGTTCCGAATTCGTTGGCAATGGCGGTGTACATTTCATTAATTAACACGTTAGCCCGCGGATCAGGCCCGTCCAGAAACCACAGAGGATCCCGTCCTAGTTCGGCATTCGGCATCTTCAACGTGTTATCTCCAAGAATGATGATGGAGGGCATCTGTAAATCCTGAAACAATCTCCGCACAAGATCCATGTCATTGCTCTGTACCATATCCTCACCGGAAAAGGAAATATTCACGCCTAAAACCCGCTCCTTATGCCCACCCGCAATGGCTGCGGCAAGCACAGCTGCAGAGTCCAATCCACCGCTAACCTCCACAATCGATGTTGAATGATGCAAACGATCGCCCACAGCCTCTATCATGGCATTCCGGAACATGGGAGCTGCGTCCTGTTGAATATTTTCCAAGTTGAGCAGGTTGTGCATTCCCCAATATGTATTCAAAGTCCATCTTCCGTTGTTCCATCTTGCAATCGTTGCCGCGGGTATCTTGCAGATTCCCTTAAAGAACGTATTCGCTTCGAAATTATTCTCGCCGACAGCATATTGGGAGCTTAAGTACAGCAAGCAACGTTCGTAGTCTATATCAAACGGGATATGGTGAACATGGAGCAGTGCTCTGAGGTCGCTTGAGACAAACAATTCCTGCTCAGGACTAATCCAGTAATAGATAGGCCTTGATCCATAAACATCACTGCCGATGCATAACGTCTCTCGTTCCCGGTCCCATACGGATAATGTAAAATCCCCCGAGCTGGATTGCATCATTCCTTCCGGATGCTGGTTAAAGGTCTGCAGCAGCTGATGTCTTGTGCCCATAGGCATATGGTCTCCCCATATCTGACCGCACTGTGCATGCTTCAGCCATCCATCGAGCACACAGGCAGCCCCCAAACCCTCTTCATGAGTCTTTCTTCCATGCCTCTCATACCGATACTGAAACTCCGCCATCCTCACCGGTCCGTCACAGCCTGATGCATAGGTGGTCATCGTGTCTTTGAGCCATTCGGCTAAATTGCTCGTCCACTGACTCCATGCCGCATCGTTTCCAGAACACATCGCTATCCATATTTTCATATAACGGAAGCGGCCCACCTTTCTGCTTCATCTTTCAATTTCAGCACTCGAATGATTTGCAGATCCCCATATTTGTTTTGCGGGTCTATCATGCTGCCGTCAGGCAGCTTCACCCAGGCATGGGCAAACAATTTCTCATCTATTTTCTTCACCCCGATGTGCAGCTCAGCCTGAATACCCGAACAGAACAATATCGCTTGCGCCGTGGCAGCCACGGACACGCAAGTCGCTACGACTTGGTCCTCTTCATCCAGGGTAATCAAATACCGCCCCAGCTCATCAAGCCTCTTCGAGGAGACGGACACTTCCTTGCGGCGAATGGCATTCTCAAAAAAAGGAAACAACTGCACAGCAAGCTGTCGATAGGATTGCAAGAAATCGCCGTCTTTGAGAGCACTGCGGATCAGGGAGTGAATGACCAAGGCGTATAATTTATCGTCTGATTTTCTTCGGAAGTTCATCATGTGTCTACCACAACCAAACGTTTTGCCGTCAGCTCCTCCAAGGATTGGGTTAATAGAGAATTCAGCTCGTCTTCCGCTTGATCATAAATCGTCTTCCATTTTTCCAGAATGGCGGAAGTCGTGACCGGACCTTGCGACAGCTCATTCCATAGCGCCATTGCCGCTCCCTCCAATCCGAAGTATTTCCCTTGATTCATATCCAAAAGAACAACCTCTTGGTCATGTACCGTCGTATAAACCTCTTCTTTTTGACTTATCATCATAAGGAACTCACCTCAACAAGCTTTAAATTAGACAATGAGAGAGTGAACTCACTCTCTCATTGTTTTCAAACCTTATCCTTTTTTCACGCCAAGGCCGTTCTTTCCATCACCTGGCTTGTTCTTCTTGGCAAGCGTCAGATTCATAAAAGTGCCGTATTCTTTGATTTGACCAGCTTGAAGTTTCATGAGTCTTTCCTCCTTTCCTAATCTATTCATAAAGTGAAGTTTACAATTATTAGAATAACAAACCATTCTATTATTTCTAATCCGTGAGTTTTAATCGTGGAATCCAACCGGATTGACCAGGTCGAGCATGGACATTATGCTAAAAACCCCCTAAATAAAATTCAGGGGGATAAGACCTAATATATTGAAAGCGGAATAGAATTGGGATCGGATTTCGTCAAACAACAGCAGTCCTTTTTTGTTGGCAACTTGCGCAGCTTCCCTGCGATTTTTGACCTGAAGCTTGCGGTTGATGCTTGTCACATGGTTATCAATCGTTTTTTCTTCAATATTCAGAATACGATGAATTTCAGACGTTGTCTTTCCTTGATAGACGTAACACAGAATTTTTCTTTCTTGCGGGGTAAGAAGTTTGCTCCATAGTTCTTTTCTCTGTCGTTGGAATTCCCTTCGGATCGCTTGTGCCGATGTATGGTGAATGCCCAATGTATTCGCATGCGCTTCTCTGATGAGTTTCGTTATTGCACGACTGCAAACAGCCGATTTGACAACATAATTCACAGCTCCGTGCAGATAGGCATCCCAGATAACGCGATCTTCCTCCACCGAGGACAGCACAATTATTTTAATGTTATCATTAATATCGATAATGCTATCGATTGCTTTGAGCACTTCCATATCATTATCAGCATTCATGTTTATAACAATGACTTCCACTTCCAAGCACTTGATCATCTGCAGTTCGATCTCATTCCCGGAAAGAACGCCGATCAGTACAATATCCCTCGATTGTTCAATTGTAAGTTTTATGCCATCGATCCACTCGGGATCATCTTCGATAAGCAGGGTTCGTATCTTCATGATGGTTCACCTCTTCTAATTTATATGGTTTTGAAATTCGATAGAGCCACTCTCAATATATAAAATAATTTCCATGTAAGTATATATTTGTAATTTCTAATTTCATCATAACATCAATATGACATGTCATCAATCCATTCCGGACAATCGGCGCTCTGACCGTCTCCCCCAGCGGCATTGACTCTCCTGACTTTTCTCCCTATCCGGCAGGTCATTCTAGAGATAAAAACAACAAAAAGGCACCTTCCTTCAAAAAGGAAAGTGCCTTTGATTCTATTATAAGGTGGTATTAACAACCTCTACTTCTGGCTTGCCGCAATGGCTTGCTCCAGATCATAAAGAATATCGTCAATGGATTCGGTTCCGATGGACAGACGCAGCAGTTCCGGATTCACGCCCGCTGTCAGCTGCTCGTCTTCGGTCAGCTGTTGGTGCGTGGTGCTAGCCGGATGAATAATAAGAGACTTGGAGTCGCCAACGTTGGCAAGGTGGGAGAACAGCTTCACATTCTCGATCACCTTCTGCCCTGCTTCAGCTCCACCCTTGATACCGAAGGTCAGAATGGCGCCTTGGCCCTTTGGCAGGTACTTCTGTGCCAGCTCGTATGACGGATGACTCGGCAGCCCTGCATAGCTCACCCATTCCACCGCCTCGTGACTCTCCAAATACTTGGCAACCTTCAGCGCATTCTCGCTATGCCGCTCAACGCGAAGATGCAGTGTTTCCAAACCTTGCAGCAGCAGCCAGGAATTAAATGGGGAGAGGGATGCGCCGATATCCCGCAGCAGCTGGACACGCGCTTTAATAATATAAGCGATCGGGCCTACGGCCTCCGTATACACAACGCCATGATAGCTTGGGTCCGGCTCCGTAAGCCCAGGGAACTTGTCGTTTGCCGTCCAATCGAATTTACCGCTATCAACAATAACCCCGCCGATGGAAGTACCGTGACCGCCAATAAATTTGGTGGCCGAATGAACAACGATATCCGCTCCAAATTCAATCGGACGCAGCAAGTACGGGCTTGGGAAGGTATTATCCACAATCAGCGGAATACCGTTCTCATGCGCAATGGCAGCCACGGCTTCCACGTCCAGCACGTTTCCTTGCGGATTGCCAATCGTTTCTGCAAACAATGCCTTGGTCTTGCCATTGATGGCCTTACGGAAATTCTCCGGATCCGTGGAATCCACAAAGTGCACCTTGATGCCCAGCTTCGCCAGCGTATTGGAAAATAAATTATATGTGCCGCCATACAAACTGGAGGAGGAAACAATTTCATCACCGGCACCCGCTATGTTCAGAACAGAGAACGTAATCGCTGCCTGCCCGGAAGATGTCGCCAGTGCACCGGCACCGCCTTCAAGCGCCGCAATCCGCTTCTCAAACACGTCCGTGGTCGGGTTCATAATACGTGTGTAAATATTGCCGAATTCTTTAAGTGCGAACAGATTCGCCGCATGCTCACTGTCTTTAAACCCGTAGGAAGTCGTCTGATACAGAGGCACAGCACGTGATAAGGTGGTCGGATCAAGCTCCTGACCGGCATGAACCGCTAAGGTTTCAATGGAAAATTGGCGTTCTTCTGACATAGGTGTTTCCTCCCTTTTCTTCATATGGAAAGTATTATGAATTCATAATTGCTCCCATTCTCTCATACTTTCCATCGTTTGAAAAGAGTGATAACCAACTAATTTCATCGGAATATAATAAATTCACCTATGTGGGCTTCCATCATTCCTTCTCTTTCTTATAGACCTTGCCCCATCCGTATCCTGCCTCGGGAGACGTATCTTCCGGCATGCCGGGCAGAATCAGACCGCCGTCGATACGGAGATTAATCCCGGTAATATAGGATGCCGCATCCGAACACAGCCAAGCGATTGCTTCACCGATATCCGATGGCGTACCTAACCGTCCCAGAGGGATTTTGTTACCCAGCGGCTCATCCTCTGCCGACTGTCCCGGCTTATGGACAGTCGCGCCCGGAGCGACGCAGTTGACGCGGATGCCGTGCGGCGCCCACTCCAGCGCCAGCGATTGCGCCGCACGTATGAGCGCTGCCTTCATGCCGCCGTAGATGCTGTCCTTGGGGTAGGCCCTCTCCCCGCGGGAAGAGGTAATGAAAATAACATTCCCCGGGATCTCCTGTGCCATCATTTCCCTGACAGCATATTTGCTGAGCAGCATCGGCGCTCTGAAATCAAGATGAACGGTCATGTCCAGCGCATCCTCCTCAAGCTCCGTCAGCTCGTCATAAATGCCGATCCCCGCATTGTTCACCAGCAGATCAATCCGGCCAAACTCTTCAACCGTCTTGCGGATCGTGTTCTCCGCTTCACTGCGGACGGTGAGGTCGCTTTGAATAATGAGCGGCTCCTTGCCATAGATGTGGCCGATATCCTCTGCTACGTCCAAGATGCCGTCTTTGCTTGAATTGTATGTCATCGCCAGCCGGTAACCTTTCTCAGCCAGTACCTTGGCAATCCCTCTTCCGATTCCTGCACCTGCTCCTGTAACTAACGCCACCTTCTCCAAGCCTTGATTACCTACGGTTCCCATCACGTTTTCTCCCTTCAGATTTCATCCTCTCATGCCACGGTGGCTTGCCGTGGATTAAACAATGATGCTCATCCTGCCTAACCTTCCTTACCCTGTTCTGTGAGGGATGATTGCTTTTCCGAGATAAAATCCGAATGAAGAGCCATTCGATTCCCTGAATAGTTGATCATGATTCCCGTACAGTAGTGCTATTTGCACGCATTGAAGAGTTGCCCCCCGAAGTCAAGGGGTCGATCAAGAAGCGTATAACACCAACATGTCCTTTCAGGAAGAACAGCTGCATTACAGTACGCAAGGATGGCTTTGGCCTTCCTGCATGGTTGCCTCATGACACTATACTGAAGGCACCGGGACCATAAAGCGTCCAAATGAATTGTCGCTGATGGATGAAACGCAAAAAAATCATCGCCCTTTTTGGGCGATGATTCTCCAAGATCCGAGCTGCAGTCAGCCGCGTCTGGCTAAAGCGTTCATATGTAGGAAAAAAGTGTCCTCCAGCGTCGGTGCCTTCTCCATAAACTCAGCACCCGGCTGCTTTTTCCCCATCAGCCTGACTCTCATGTTAGTTTCCGTCATTTGAAAATGGATTAACAGTTCCTGCGGGATCCGTTCGAAGGCCTCAAGATCAACCTCGCCCTCCCAGACGCTGGAGGCAACATTCAGCTTCCATTGGCTCGGGGAACCAATATATCGAATGCGCCCGCGATGAACCCAAATCACCGTATCTGCTGCCTCTTCCCATTCATTCAACTCGTGGGCAGCAACGATGACCATTCGGCCGCGCGCATATTTAGTAAGATAGGTGATAAGGAATTTGCGCTCCTCTGCATCCATGCCGTTCAGGGGTTCATCCAGGAACAGAAAGGACGGCGAAGCAATAAGCGCCTGTACGACGGCAATCCGCCGCTGTAACCCTTGCGATAGATTCTTGACCTTACTCTTGCGAACAGGCTCCAGCCTAAAGTCCAGCATCAGCCGGTCGATGGCTTCCGGGTTATAGATGCCTTTCAATTCCGCCATATAGGTCAGCAGCTTGCCGACCTTCATATCCCCGTATAGCTCGATATCAGCCGGAACATAACCAATTTGGCTCCGGATGAGCGGAAGATGGTCTCCTGCCTTGCGCCCACTATATAGAATTTCACCTGCGTCGGGAGCTTGCAGCGTGGCCAACAGCTCGATCAGCGTTGTTTTTCCCGCGCCGTTCGCTCCGACAATCAGGTTCAAGCCGGAATGAATCTCCGCTTTCTCGATTTCAAGCCGATACGTTCCGGCCTGTCGTTCCAGTCCTTCTACCCTAATCATTAGCGGTTCTCCAGGCTCCGTTCAATTTCAGACTGCGGCCGTAGGAGGAGACAAGCAGGATCAATCCGATAACAAGCAGGGTCATATCCGTCAGCATTTTACCGCCCATCGATACCCCGTGATCGATAATCTGGCCCTGGATGACAATCCACATGCCGTAGACCAATACGGCAGAGATCAGCGATACCACCATCCCTTTGCGAAAGAGCATATACATCGCAGCACCGCCCGTCACCAATAGAATCCCCATCCACTCCAGAATAAAGGGTCCGAATAAAAAGTGAGAGGTCTCCGCCTGGATGGATCGAAGCCCGAGGGCAAGCGTGCTCAGCAGCGCCATTCCGATGACAATGCCGGTCACAAGCAGCAGCCGGGTATACAAAACAAGTGCCGGCGGGTATGGGGTTAGCGTCTCTACAGCTCTCATCCCTTTATCCCAGGTTCGGCTGCTGAACAGCATGGATACGATCAACAGCAGGGGCGTGATTAATGGAAAAATGCCGCCAGGCAATCCGGCAAACTGATCCAACGGGTATTCCGGGTCAATCAGCAGGACGAGCATGCAGAATACCGCCCCGGCTGTGAGCAGGATGGATCTTTGATTCAAACGAATCTGGCTCCGTAGGATCTGTTTCAATGAGGGCGGGTCCACCTGTGGATTAAAATCCAGCTTGGGGGACTCGGGCTCAATCTTGAGCTGATTGAACTCTCCCTGAAGGGACGCAATGAGTTGGGCCGTCTCATCCGGTGACGGCGATGGAAGGGCAGCTCGTCTAAGGGGACCCCGCAGCTCGTCTTCAAGTCTTCTCAATTCGTTATCGAATGGATGATCCATGGAGATACACCTCACTTTCTTTTACTTTGCACTGCGAATCTGACTCTTCCGATTTGGAGCGGCTCCTGACCTGTTCTTGAGGACTTTTCTCCCGTGTCCGCTGGCGCGGATTCACGGGTACCAAATCGGAATGCTCCATGGACAACGTTTTCTTTAACTTTCTTAAACCGTTATATAGATGTGTTTTTACCGTACTTAAGGGGAGGTCAACCAGGTCTGCGATTTCCTGCAGCTTCAGATCATGAAAGAATCGAAGGGATATGACTTCCTGTTGTATATCGGGCAGGCTCTCCAGCGATGCGGCTATCTCCAGTGATGTCTCCTGCCTCTCCACAAGCTCCTCGGCACCGGGTGCAGGATCGTATGCATCAGGCATCTCCTCGCCTGCAAGCCCCTCAGACCTGTACGATGCGCTCTTCCAGTAATCCTTGCACATATTCAGGGCGACGCGGTATAACCAGGAGCGAACATGTTCCAGTGTCCCGTGCTGGTTCAGATGCCGTATGAGCCGGATAAAGGTTTCCTGAACGATATCTTGAGCCTTCTGCCTGTCAACAAGCCGCTGGGTTGTATAACTGAGCAGAGGTCCATGGTACCTGGTCACCAACATTTCGAATGCTTCCTGGTCGCCGGCCGCCATGCGTTCGGTCAGCTGCTGATCAGAAATCATGCCTTCCCCCCCTTTCTATATGCATTTCTAATCTTCCCATTTTATCTATTTCTCAATTATAACCGACCGTGTGCATGTGCATAGTCGTCATTATTTGACATTCATCATGGCATCCCACTTTTGCTGCCACTCCTGGTATGTGATCGGTTTCTCCGGGTCCAGGAATTTGTTCCGCTCGGTATCGGGCAGCCGCACCCCTTGTTGGTAAAAATGCACCAGCAGTTCTTTGACCTGGTGCCCTCTGCCCTCTTCCAATGCCCTTCTGACTTGCTTGGCCATGCTGATGCCGATTTTGTTCTGAGGGTCGCTGCCGTCCCCGTTTTTGAACAGCAGCTGCTGTACCGAACGCAAATTGAGATACGCCGATCTTAATTCCTTATCGCTGAGCCCTTTCTCTTCAATGTAATACACGTACCAGAACAGACTGCTGATCTTTCCGCGCACATCTCTCTCTGGATGTTCATAATAATTATAAATGGCATCCTGGTTGCCAAACAGAATGGAATTCATCCACTCGCCTGACAGATTGCTGATGTTATACGTGTATTGGTGAGAGGAGAGAATCAACGAATGGTCTACCCGAGGATATCTAAATCCTTGGCCCAGATACAAAATCTTGTCCACGCTGCCTTTAAACTCGGGTACCCATTTGGCAAAATAGTCGTGTTTTTTCTTCAGATCACGCAGCATCAATTTTGATGTTTTCTCCAGATACGGGGTTGTCACAACCATGATCGGAAATTGATTCAAGCGAATCTCCCTCCAGAACTTGCCTCCGTACAGGGAAACATTCTGTTCGGTCCCCTGGACCTCAAACCGCTGATAGCCCGGCCTTCGTTCCAGCTCCTTCATCCCCGTATACAAGGGAACCGGGTAGCCTTCCACCTCCAGCCGCATATCGCCGAAAGAATAACGCATAACGCCGTATTCCCCGCCAAGATACATTTCGGTTGGCCGATTGTTTTCCTCCGGATTCTTCAAGTACACATTCTGATGCCCGGGCAGCGGGTACCAGGCCATATGTCCCTCCAGCTTAACTTCGGGTCCCACACTATAGGCGGCAAATTCTTCGCTGGAGTATCCGGGCATAAAATCCATAACATGACCTCTGTATGTCAGCTCTGCTTGAATGTCGTTTCCATTCGCAACGCCCGCCATACTTACCGAAATCCGCTCTCCTTGTCTGCGATATGGAGCGTCCACTCCCTGGAGCTGGACACGGTCCAGCTTGAACATCCGGTTCAGGGTCAGCGGAAGCTGCTTCTTACCCGATACTTCATCAGAGAGTGGTATATTCAGCCTCGCCGTAACCAGAAGTTCATCATTCGGCAGTCGTTTCAGTTTGATATCGTAGGAGGAAACCCTGTAAATCGATCCGATTTCCGTATCATTAACATAGGAAACCGAAGGGTCCTCCAGCCTGTTATCAATTTGGGCATATCGTTCCGACCAGATCGTACTGTAAGGTACCGCGGCAATCGCTGTTAACACAAAAGTGCCGAGCACGGCAACCCAACCTGCCCTCAAGAGCATCGTTGGACGCCTGCGGTTTAACAAGAACAAACACACGGTAAGCAGCATGAGGGTGAAAGCCAGCACGAACCACCGGGCCAGCTGTATATCCTCGGTTAACAAGCCGTATCCCCAATTCTCATACTCATACCGGTTGGACTGCAGAAAAAATTGATTGAGATGGAACACTTGAGCCGGAAGCCATTTCAGTTCGCTGATGATATAAATCTCCATGAAAAAAGTTCCGAACATCCATGCACAGAAACCGATCAAATAAACAATCCGATTCGGAATGCTCGCTCCAAGAAGCATCGCGAGCGCCAGAGTTACCATATAGGAAACTTCATACTGCACGGCAATTTGCATCGTGTGCATGATCGCAATTTCACTGGCAATGCCTTTGCTAACCGACAGGATGTAGAATATAACCGACGTGGACAGCGTGAACAGGGAAAAGTACAGCAGGCTCACCACGTATTTCGATGACAGCAATGTAAAGAAGGGTACAGGCAAGCTGTGATTCCATTCGAAGGATCGGCGGCTGATGTCTCTGCGGATGGACAAAATGCCGATCAGCATAGCCGGGCCTAGCGTCATCGTATGGCCCAGCATATGGAAGGAATACGCAGCCGTGTACAGATTATGGTCTGCCCCGTTGCCGCTGGCCGCTTGCAGCATCATGACGATAAACAAAACGGCATAGATGATTGGCATTGAGGCAAACAGAGGATTGCCAAACAGGAGCCGAAGTTCCAGGAGGCTGTGCCTCCACCATTTATGCATGGCGATCCCTCCGCAGCAAGGCCAGATAACCGTCTTCTAAAGAAGGATCAGCCGCAAACGCCCCTTCAACCGGCGCAGTTGGACTGATAAAGCGGCACAAGATGCCTTCCGGAACCGTTCGGGTGGACACAACGGACATGGGATCAATCAAGGCAAATTCGTCCGGGCTCATCACGGCTTCCCATACTTGCCCTTGACCGCAGGCCTGTAGTTCAGCCAGGCTCCCTGTCATGACCAGCCTCCCCTTGTTCATAACGGCGATACGCCGGCAGTTGCTCTCGATGTCGGCTACGATATGGGTTGACAGCAGCACGGTCCGGTTGATGCTAAACCGAGTCAGCACGTTACGAAACCGGACACGCTCCTGAGGATCAAGCCCGGATGTCGGCTCGTCAACGATCAGAACGTCCGGGGATCCTAATAGCGCTTGGGCAATGCCCAGCCGCTGCTTCATTCCTCCGGAGTATGTGCGCACTTTCTTGTCGGCCTTCTCTTGGAGATTCACCATCTCAAGCAGCCTGGAGATTTCCTTCAGCCTTGCGTTTCGATCGGTAATCCCCTTCATAGCGGCAACATAATCCAGATAATCCCTGCCAGTCAGCTGCGGGTAAATATGAAAGTGCTGCGGCAAATAACCGATCATCTGCCGAATCTCCTCAGGCCGTCCAAGCGATATCCCGTTCATTCTTACCTGCCCGGAGGTTGGAGACAATAAGGTCGACAGGATACGCATCAGCGTTGTTTTGCCAGCGCCATTGGGTCCCAGCAGACCGGTCATGCCTTTATCAAATTGTAGAGAAACATCCAAGAGCGCCCATGCGCCCTTGCGATAGGTTTTGGATAGATGTTCAATGGTAATCATTCTAGAATCCTTTCACCATTTACGATTATGGGATAAGCCCGCGCGGTTTACGTTAATTGGAACGAACCGCCTTCTCAAAAAGTTTGAATTTTCACCGTTCTAAAGCCAATTTATTTATAAGGTGCAAAAAAGCCCGTGATCCTAAGAACGGATTGCGGGCATAATCTAATGGGTTCTGATCTTATTAGTATAACATGCAGCGGCAATGTTCATCCGCAATCCTTCAAGGCGTAAATATTTCACGTCCCAAATGATTAACAGGATCGATCATTCATGTGCTGTTTGCGTTACCGGTGCGCTTCATACTGGTTCGCGCGGGTTATAGCCTGAATCGTCTGGATATCTTGCGGCGACAGCTTCTCCACAGTACCTGCAGCAATATTATGCAGCAGCTGTTCAAGCGAGCTTGCGCCGGGAATCGTGCAGGCAACGGCGGCATGGCTTAACGCATAGCGAATGGCCGTATGAGTCAGATCCGCGCCATTTCCATACTCTTCAAGTCTCTTCAGAATGTCCAGCAGCTCATTTTTGCTGTAGTCCAGGTAACCCTTCTCTGCCTTGGATTGGCCCCGATCCGACAAGATCCCCCGGGCAACGGGACCCCGCGCAATGGCGGAAATCCCATTCTCCGCCAGCAGATCGAGCACCTCCTCCTCCGGTCTCCGGTCCAGGATGCTGTATTGGCTCATGACACTGACGATATTGGATTTACTCACATATTCACGGATGACATTCGGACGGATGGACGAAATCCCGTAATAGCGAATCCATCCTTCCCGCTTCAGCTCTTCAAAAGCTTCGATCGTCTCTTCCACCGGATCATCCAGCGTTCCTCCATGGAGCTGATACAGATCGATATAATCCGTACCCAGCCTGCGAAGACTGTCCTTGACGGCGGATTTTATGTAATCTTTGGAGGGGTCCCATACCCAGCCATCCTGACCTTCAACACGCCGGTTGCCTACTTTGGTAGCGATAATGACATCCTCTCTCCGGCCTTGAACGGCTTTGCCGACCAGTTCTTCATTACGACCCTTATCGTACAAATCCGCCGTGTCCAAGAAATTCACGCCCTGATCAAGCGCTTCATGAATCAGCTTCACCGCTTGTCCTTCGTCCGTTCCCAATGACATGCAGCCCAGCCCAATTTCGCTTACATACAATTCTGAAGATCCCAGCTGATTGGTTCTCATGTTCGATATCCTCCTCTTATTTATGATGAATAAGGTTCTACCCCTTTACTTACCTTAAAATATCGATCCAGATCTTGAACGCCGTTACCGCAATGAGAATCGCCAAGGCATATCGCAGCAGACGAACATTCAGCCTGCGGCTGATCATGGCGCCGATAGGCGCACCCAGCAGGCTCCCCACAACGGCAAACAGGGAAGGCCAGAACGGAATGCCGCCTGAAACGATTTTGCCAATAACACCGCCGACCGCAGACAGAAATACGATAGCAAGTGAGGATGCAATGGTGATCCGAGTCGGTATTTTTAGAACCGTGAGCATAATGGGGATGAGGATAAAAGCGCCTCCGGCACCAACGATCCCGGCAATGCCTCCGACTATGAACGCGGCTCCCATTGCAATCCCTGAATGATAGGTAACCTCGCTCACCGACCTCTGTTCCATGGACGCCCGTGTCGGCACAATCATTAATAACACAGCGATAACCGCCAGGAAACCGTAAACGACGTTGATCGTTCCGCTGGTCATCAGCATCGATGACAGGCTCCCGATCAGACTGCCTACCAGCGTGCTGGCCCCCATCTGAATAACCAATGGCTTGTGAACGTATGACTCACTTCCGCGCGAACTCATCCGGTTGGTTATCATGCCTGACAATGAGGCGAAAAATACCTGAAGCATGCTAATGGATGCCACTTCCTTGGAAGTGAAAGCCTCCAATCCAAACCAGGAGGGAACATACAGCAGCAATGGGAAATTAATGATAGCCCCGCCAATACCCAGCAGCCCAGAGAAAAAGGAACCAATGATACCTATAAAGATCATGACTACAAGCTGCACTATCAAGGTGATCGATCTCCGTTTCATTTGATATCGTTTTACGGGCACATTGCTATTGAATGTACCTCGTTGTTGATTTATAATAAAACCCAAGTATTTATATCGGAAATCAGGGAGGTGTGTGGCGATCATGTTAAACAAGCTGAAATTTCTCTTCCAGGACCGATGTCCTGACTGCGAGCAGAAGCTGATCTCCAAGCAGGAAGACATGGCTACGATCAAGCATTGCCCGGATCACCACTACACCGAGGAAATATATAATCAGTTGGGCGTTACAATTGTTTATCATCCCAGTAAAGACAACAGTTAAATCAGCCTAAACCCGGCACAAACCATCCCAATCGCTCATACCGTCTCTAATCCATTTACTTACTCAATCCATTCCCCTCCCGCTGACCTAACGAGAAACAGAACTGTAATTTCAGTAACCATCACCAGAAGTGAGCAGATGAAAATAACAGACATCATATCCCCCGAATCCAGATTCAGCATGAATGGGTACAGGATAAGCAATAACAGCTGCCCAGCCATAAACAGGTGCAGCCGGAAGCGGGCTTTCCTATCCAATTCGGATTCCGTGCCTGTATAATGAGCTTGAATCCCTCTGCAAATACTGTAAATCAATGCCGTATGCAGGAGCACGGCAGGCAGTAGAATGAACAGGTTCTTAACCGATTGCATGTGCACGCTGTCCATTGCGACCTCGGGGAACCAAAATAATGAAGCCGCCGACCACACCAGCAGCAGCCAAGCCGACAGATGTCCCAGCCTAAAATATCCGTTCAATCGCTGCAGCCGCCATAACCCTGAGGCAATCAGCAGATACCCCAGCATATCGGGCAGTATATCCACCATTTCAACCTTCAGATCGATGAGTACAAAGAGCAGCCCCCAGAGTATACGATACCAAGCGCTTCTCATAATCCCTTCCTTCTTTCGCGGACATATGCCGTCATTTCTTTATCGGTCGGACTTGGATGATAAGGTATGATCGTATCTTCCTGCCAGGTGCCCTGACCTTCCTCCGTAAACGTTGTTCTCAGCATTAACTGATACACTTGCATACTCTTCTCACGAGACGGCATGTTAAATTGATAGCTGATCCTAAAAGAGTCCCCTTGATTCATCTTCGCTGGAAGCTGTATCTCCTGAATAGGCATACCGCTCTGTTCCATCTGTGACTCCGGAGGTAGCGGGCGGTAACTTGTACCCGGCCCTTGACCCGAGATATCGGCATAGATTTGCAAAGCTCCTTCTTCTGCGATATCCAGAAACTTCGAGCAGAACGCTGTTAACTGAAGCGGCCGCTTGATGACCGCGGAGTTGTTTCCCGAGTGATCCGACGAGGATCCACCGGAGGTCCACTCCACGGGTTTGACTTCGTTATATGTGCCAGGCCAAATGTAAATTTCTCCTACATCCACCTGTTCCGAGGTTCCATCGGAGTAAAGCGCGGTGATCTCGCGGACAAGCACTGGCTCCTTAAGCAGCTCTTCCGCCACGCCCTGCCCTCGAGCAGGGTTATTTAAATTCACCATCATTTTCCCTAGATACTGCCTTTGGTACTCTGCATATTTGGGGTAAGGTGTCACGATCTGTTCAGGGTAACCCTCGATCTGAATGGTGCTCAGGGTCTTATCGGCTCGTTTGTCCTCTATATAATACAAGTCAAACACGTGCCCTTCCCTATCCGATGTCTCAACATGATGCGCAAGGAATACCGTTCTTCCCAGTTGGTTGGCTTCATAATACCAGACATTTCCGATCCAGCTGCAGGCAACCAGCAGGATGGCGAGCCCATAATACCACTTCTTGCTCATGGCCCCTCCTTATGTATCAAGCGTTTGTTCTTATTCTTTAACTATATTAACACGTAAATATAATAAGGGGGTTTGCACAGCGTTAATTTTTCGGTGCGTTTCTCCGGAGGGGCTCTCGAATTGAAATTTGAAATAAGGAGGCCGATTCATGGACAGACTATTTGAAGCAATCGAAATCAAGGAAGGTGTCCATGATGAATCCATCCATCGAAGAAATTACGAATTGGCTTGAATCCAAGAGCAGCCACACCCTTCACATATCCAAGGAAGAAGACAAAGATCAGGACCAGATTGAATTACAGCTGGAACGATTGGAGCATCATCAGCATCAGGAGCCGTCCATTGACGGTTATGGGGATCGCAGCGCTTTGCTGCTGCACGGTTCCGGTGTTGTCATGACTGCGGGCCACACAGCACCGCTGCCAACCAACGCCTATGTCATCGGGCTGGATGGGCTTAAAGCTGCGGAGATCCACGACAATCATGTCGTACTCACAACGGAGCGTGGTACTTACACCATCAAGGCAACCTGACGCAGCCGAATTGAAAAACGCCAAGAACCGCCAGCATGATTCATCTGGCGGTTCTTTTAGGCTGTTTGCACGCTGGTGCTCAAACGAACGAAAAGGTACATAAAAAGGCTACACAACATCCCTATTCTCGCTTGTATCTCCACATATGTTTCTGGACATCTCCATGCATCGCAGGGATGGCCAATCCCGCGTCTGAACGGCCCTCGGTCCCAGCATATAGCGATGGGCCGTTTCGCGCTGGCACTCAGCAAGCAGCGCAGGCTTCTGCCACCTAACCAGAGTCCCATTTTTTTATCTTCCTGGACCTGTTTAAGACTGGGCAGCGGACCGTTTCAGGATCATAACGTCCCTTCCCGGAATCGTAACATGGCCTGAAACCTGCCGGTTGCTCAGAAGATCGAATAGCTTGGCAGAACCTGCATCGAACGTCATCTCTTCGGCGTTGTGGTTCAATACGAACAGGTAGGAACCTCCATCCTTCACCCGTTCCGTAACCTCTACCCCGGTTGGTGTATTCAGCAGCGGCTTCACCCCCTGCTCTTCGCACAGATTAGCAAGAAAGCCCTGCAGGAACTTCGAATCCGGGCTGCTGGCTACATAATAGGCCAGTCCCTCTCCAAACCTATTCCTGGTTACAACAGGAGTTCCTTTATAGAAATCAGAACCGTACCCAGCCAGAACCTCCGCTGTCTCCGCATGGATGACATCGCACAGCAATCCACAAGGATAACTTCCACGCAGTGATCCCCATTCCTGATTCCATTCGATCTGATTGTGCTGCCCAGGAAGTAGGGCATCGATCTCTTCAGCCCAGATTCCCATCACGTGGCGCAGCTCGCCAGGATGACCTCCAAGGGTCACAAGATCGTTCTCGTTGACGATGCCGCTGAAGAAAGTGGTCACAAAGGTTCCTCCCCGGGATACGAATTGCTCCACACGCCGGGCTACACCCGGTTTCACCATATACATTACGGGCGCAACCACCACATCATACTTGCCCAGATCCTCTTCAACACCGATGATATCGGTCTGAATATTCAACTGGTACAGCGCGTCGTAGTATTTATGAACCTCGTCCACATAGTTCAGGGCTTTGGAAGGTCCGCTTGAAAGCTCCAGCGCCCAGCGGTTCTCCCAATCATACATAATCGCCACCTTGGCGTTCGAGCGGGAACCGAGCAGCTGGTCTCCGAGCTGCTGCAGCTCTGCGCCCAGCTCCGCGCATTCCCGAAAGACGCGGGTATGCTCATGCCCCACGTGCTCAATCAACGCGCCGTGGAACTTCTCGCAGGCCCCCACGGAACGGCGCAGCTGAAAGAACATCACCGTATCTGCGCCATGGGCTACAGCCTGGTAGCTCCACAATCTCATCACGCCGGGGCGCTTCGCGGAATTGTAAGGCGACCAGTTCTGAACGCTCGGGGTCTGCTCCATCAGCATGAATGGCTGGCCGCTTTTCAAGCCCCGCATCAGGTTATGGGACATCGCCGTAAAGCTTACCGGCGTATCGATTGCGGGATAGTTGTCCCAGGACACAACATCCATATGCTTCGCCCACTCGAAGTAATCCAGCTCCGGATAAAAGCCCATCAGATTCGTGGTCACCGGCATGTCCGGGGTAATCTTCTTCAGTTCATCCCGTTCGAGGCGATAGCAGGCAAGCAGGCTGTCCGACTGGAAGCGACGGTAGTCCAGCGATATCCCCTGGAAGAACGTCCGATTCCCGCCAAACTCTTCGCTGAGTGCATTCGGCACCACAATTTCGTCCCACTCGTAAAGGGTATGGCCCCAGAACCCGGTATTCCAGGCGGCATTCATTTTATCGAGCGTGCCGTAACGCTCTTTCAGCCAAATACGGAACTGCGATTCGCAGTTATCACAATAACAATAGCCGCCGTACTCATTGGAGACATGCCAGATCACGAGTGCCGGATGGTCCTTGTACCGCTCAGCCAGCTTGCGCGCCATCAGCGCAGAATATTTGCGATACGTCGGGCTGTTTGGACATGAGTTGTGGCGCCCTCCGAATTTGCGCTTGCGTCCATCGTAATCCACTCGGAGAATGTCTGGATATTTCTTGGCCATCCAGGCAGGATGCGCCCCCGTGCTTGTTGCCAGGCAGACATGGACCCCTTCCTCTGCCAGACGATCCATAATTTCATCCAGCCATGTGAAATCGTAGCTATGCTCATCGCGCTGTGTTTTTGCCCAGGAGAATACGTTGAGAGTTGCCACATCGACCCCTGCCAGCTCAAACATCCGCAGATCTTCTTCCATCGTGGCCTTATCCCATTGCTCGGGGTTATAGTCTCCGCCATACCATATCTTCGGAACACGCTGATTTATCATAGAATTGCCTCCTTTATGAGTGTCCAATAAGAAAACGTCAATCGATGTTGATAATCTGTCTAAAAGAAAAGAGGCACCATCCCTTGTATCTAAGAACAAGGGATCATACCTCTTATGAAAGATCTACTTACACATTACGAGCACTACCTGCCGCTTACTTGCTCAGGCTGTCCCAAGACGTCTGCATGTCTTCAAGCATCTTGTTTGCGTCGGACTTGCCTGCAAAGAACGCCTGCATGGAGCCTGAGAATTCCTGCGCTACCCCGTCAGGGAACTTGGCAGATTGTCTTGGCAGCACTTTTCCGGCTTGGACGTATTCCCACACAGCCGAGCCCAGGTCGCCCATATCTTCCGGCGTCGCTTCGATGGTCGTTAATGCCGGAATGAATTTGAATTTCTTCACGATGTACTCTTTACCGATATCGGATGTGACAAACCAGTTGAGGAAGATCTTTGCTTCTTCCTTCGATGCGGAATCCTTGTTGATAACAAGGTTCGCAGGAACGCCCACGTTCAGCTTATCATTTTGCTCCGCATTGTCGCCAAGCGGCATCGGCAGATAGCCGAGATTCAGATCAGGGTTGATGGCATCGATCTCGGTTTGGGACCAGTTGCCATTCTGCATCATGGCTGTTTTTTCGGTGGCCAGCAGGGAAATCGCCGTGTTGTAGTCCGTAGTCAGCGGGTTCTTGTTGCCATGATCCAAGGTCAACTGCATCAGCTTGGCCCACTCTTCGAACTTCGCATTGCCTGAAAATTTTTGCGTTCCGTCATTCAAGCCCTGAATAAATGCATTCGGATCATCCTGCTGGGCAAATGCCGGGTTAATGCCCTGGTTGCCGATCAACCACCACTCCTGGTAAGCGTTCGCAAAAGGAGTTGTGCCAGCAGCTTCCAGTTTCTTCGCAGCTTCCTCCAGCTGGGCATAGGTTTTCGGGAGCTCGGTAATGCCTGCTTGCTCAAACAAATCTTTATTGTAGATATAACCCCATCCTTCAAGGTTCATCGGCATGCCGTATACTTTACCGTCTTTGGTCATCGGCTCCTTCGCCATCTCAACCAGATCGTTCACCCAAGGCTGGTCGGACAAGTCCTCCAGACGGTCGATCCACATCTCCATCTCGGCATCGCCGCCATTGGAGAAAATATCAGGCGCATCGTTGGACGCAAATTTGGTCTTCAGTGCAGCGCCATAGTCCGCACCGCCGCCTACCGTTTGAATATCCAGCTTGATGTTCGGGTATTCCTTCTCAAATTCCACCTTGAGCTCATTCAAGCCATCCACGATTTCGGTTTTGAATTGGAAAATCTTAACCGTCTTGACTTCACCAGAGGCCCCGTCCGAGCTCCCGCCTTGACTTCCCTCCGACTTGCCGCCGCACGCTG
Organism: Paenibacillus sp. Cedars; assembly: GCF_003184205.1. Lineage (NCBI taxonomy): Bacteria > Bacillati > Bacillota > Bacilli > Caryophanales > Paenibacillaceae > Paenibacillus > Paenibacillus sp. Cedars. The sequence continues at coordinate 365,345 of NZ_CP020866.1, read as the reverse complement.
CCAGCAGCATGGAGAAAGCCAGCAGCATCACAAGTGATAATTTCATTTTGTTCATCTTACTACCCCCTAGTAATGTTTATATATAAATGATGGAAAACCAATGTAGGAAGCGCCCGACTGCCCTACCCCTTAACGGAGCCGGCAGCGACGCCTTCAACGATATACTTCTGCAATGACAGGAAGAAGATGATAATCGGCGTAATGCCCAGCACCAGAGCCGGCAGCGCCATGTCCCATTGCTTCGAGTACTGCCCGAAGAATGCAAAGGTTGCGAGCGGAATGGTACGCAGCTCCGGACTTTGCAGGATCAAGGATGGCAGCAGGTAGTCATTCCAGACCCAGAGACAGTTCAGGATGATGACCGTCACCATCATAGGTTTCAGCATAGGCAAAACGATCCGGGCAAATACCTTGAACGGGGAAGCTCCGTCCACCGTAGCAGCCTCTTCGATTTCAAGTGGTATCCCCTTCACAAAACCATGGAACAGAAAGACCGACAGCGGTATGCCGAGGCCCAGATAGCTGAGAATCAAGCCTACGATGCTGTTGTTAACGCCCAGGAAGTTAATGACCTGAAGAAGTGGAATCATAATGGATTGGAACGGAATGACCATAGCCGATACAAACAGCATGAACACGATGCGATTGAATCTTGTATTGGACCGAACCATCCGGTAAGCGGCCATCGCGCTCAGCAGGGCGATGATCAGGTTGCTGATGACCGTAATGATGATGGAATTCGTGAATGCTTCCGGGAAGCGGGTCATTTCCCATGCCTTGCTGTAATTGTCAAAGTGAAACGCAGTCGGCCAATTGGCCGCATCCACCATAATATCCCCCAGCGATTTGACCGAGTTCACCAGCAGGAAATAAAAAGGCGCCAGAAAGATCAGAGCCACAACCACCATAACAATCTGCAATACGATATGGGAAGCCGACATCGGAGGTTTCTTCGTTCTCACTTAAGCTTCAACCTCCTTCTGTTTCGTTAATCGGACTTGAATGAGTGTGATGACCGCAACAACGAGGAAGAAAATCAAAGATTTGGCTGTCCCGAGTCCATACCGGTTATTCAGGAACGCCTCGTTGTACACATTCATGGCCAGTGACTCCGTGGAGCGATACGGTCCGCCTTTTGTGAGGGACAGGTTCAAATCGAACATTTTGAATGACCATGAGATCGCCAGGAACAAACAGACGGTGACCGCTGGCATAATGAGCGGAACGATGATGCTCTTCAGCACCTGGAAGCGGTTCGCTCCATCAATTTCAGCGGCTTCCATCACTTCCTTGGATACATTCGTAATGGACGCAATGTAGATGACCATCAGATAGCCTGACGACTGCCATACGAATACCATCACAATCCCCCAAAAGCCGGTCACTTCGTCTCCCAGCCATGGAAGATTAAAGAACGGAATTCCCGTAACCTCGCCAACGGTTGCAAAGCCCTTCACGAAGATAAACTGCCAGATGAAACCGAGCAGCAATCCGCCGATCACATTCGGCATAAAGAAGATCGTTCGCAGCCAGTTGCGCGCCCGGATGTTTTTTGTCAAGAAGTAGGCCAGGAAAAAACCGACCACATTCGTTAGAAGCACACCCACGATCGTAAACCTGGTGGTGAACCAGAACGACTGTGCGAATGCGCTGTCATTTGTGAAAATCTGTTTGAAATTGTCCAGCCCCACCCATTCGACATTCCCCGATACACCATTCCAGTTGGTGAACGAGTAATACATCCCCATCACAAATGGGATAATGATCGTAATACCGAAAAACAGCAGCGCGGGTCCGATATAAACCAACTGCTGCGTCAAGGCAGCCGTTCTCTTGCTGTTCATGTAAATCCCCCTCCGCTTGTCCTATCGTTTCTCTATCCATTTCTCTATGATTTAATTATGCTAAGATGAAGACCCTGGCACTACCATAGGATGTGAACTAATTGGTATAGAAAATTGATCGGCGGTGAAAATATTGAACTGGAACAGCATACGCACTAAATTAATTACCTTCATGATCATGGCTACCATCATTCCGACCACCATCTCCATGATCATCAGTTATGTCATGACAACCAACTCGCTCAAGGAACGGGCGGTTGTTGAGAATATGAACCTTCTCTATCAGGGACGGTTGAATTTGGAGAGCTATCTGGAAGACATGAACCGTAATTCCCTTACGGTTTATTCGGATCCGGATTTTTTCCGCAGCCTCTATTACAGCCACGAGAATATCAATGCCAGCGGCAGGCAATCCGCTACGCTGCAATCGATCAATAAAGCTATAAGCGGCGCAAGGCAGGTCTATCTCTATGTTGACGGCAAAAGAGAAGCTACGTTGTTCGCGCAGGATATCGCCAGAAAGACAAGCGATGTCGCGCTTTATCCCGAAATACCCGATCTAAAGAGCCGTACGGTGTCCATTCAGCCTCCCCATCCCCTTCACACATACGGCTTTCAATTAGCCTATCCTTATGAAGCCGATCAACAAGTATTCACGATGTACCGAGTCATTGAACGAGTCCCTTCTTCGGAACGATTGGGTATTCTCGCCATTGATCTGAATATGAATTTCCTCAGCCGAATTAGCGGTCAGCTGTTTCAGCCCGAGCATGAGCAGCTCTATATTGTGAATGAAGACGGTCATGTCATGTATTCCGGTAACGAAGCCACGCTGGGTCGGCAGATCCAGGAAGACTGGTATAGCAAAATAAAGGAATCCGGCCACAAGGAAGGTCATTTCGAATATAACAACAAAATCTATTTATATAACAATATCAAGACGTCTGTCAGCGACTGGACAATGATCAAGGAAATTCCGTCCTCCTATATTCTGAGCAGCGCGGAAAAAGCGGCATTTGTCAACATTTCACTGTTAGGCGTGTCCTTGATCCTCATCATCATCGCCATGATCTGGATCTCGGTGTACATCACAGCACCGATTCGACAATTGGTAGGACTCATGAGCCAAGTGAAAAGCGGACGAATGACCGTTGATATCTCCTCCGACCGCAAGGACGAAATCGGAACCCTGCATCGCAGATTCGGCAGCATGATGGATACGATCAACAACCTTATTTTGCAGGAATACAAGCTGAAACTCGCGAACCGGACCAATCAGCTCCGGGCGCTGCAGGCCCAGGTAAACCCGCATTTTATGAACAATGCACTGCAAACGATCGGAACGCTTGCACTGGAGCATGGGATGAAGAGGATTTACTCCCTGATCTCGGCCTTGGCCCGAATGATGAGATACAGCATGTACAACACCGACAAACCGGTCACACTGAGCACAGAGCTTGATCATATCCACGATTATGTCGAGCTGCAAAAAGAGAGATTTGAGAATCAGTTCGACTTCCGTTACGATGTGGATGAGTCGACTTTGCAGGTGTTGATACCGAAGATGCTGGTTCAGCCGCTGATCGAGAACTTTTTCAAGCATGGGATGAACCCTCTGACACAAGACAATTACATCGCATTAAAAAGCCGCCGCCTCTCGGCCTCCATCGTTCAGATCACGGTCGAGGATAACGGAAACGGAATGCAGGATGAGAAATTCCAAGCACTCCAGGAACACTTATTATTGATGGAAGAGATGGATTTGGAACAGCTGCAGGTTCATTCCGAGATAGAAGCGGAAGACAGCAGCGGAATTGGGCTCATCAACATCATGACAAGGCTCAGGCTGTATTATCGCGGAAAATCCAAATTCAACATCGAAAACAACCAGCCTCACGGCTTTCGGGTTGTACTGACTATAAATGTGGAAGGTGAAACGGATGAAGGCATTAATCGTGGATGACGAGTCTCGTGTGCGAAGAGCCATCCGGCTGCTGGTCCAGTGGGAAGAGCACGGGATAACCGATATTGAAGAAGCAGCCAACGGGCTGGAGGCCATGGAGCTGATTCCGAAGTTCCGGCCAAACCTCGTGCTGATGGACATGCTGATGCCGCTCAAGAACGGTGTCGACCTGATGGAATGGATTCACAAAAATTACCCGGATATCAAATTCATCGTTATCAGCGGGCATGACGATTTTGAATTCGTGCGCAACACGATCTGGTACAGCGGCACGGACTATATCCTGAAGCCTATCGAGGAGACCGTCATTAACCAAGCAGTCCGCAAAGCAACCATGGCCTGGAGGGCCGAGGAGCAGGAGCGCCTTGCGGCGCGGCAGCAGCATGTTCAGGTGAACGAGTACCGGCCGGTCTATTCGGAGAAGCTGCTGTCGAGCCTCATCGATGACAGGAGTGCCCACTCCCAGGTGGTCAACCGTCTCAGGGACGAAGGCATCGTACCGGAGGACACGAAGACCATACGCTTGGCCGTCATGCAGATGGACAAGACCGATCATGCGCTTTTTAACCGCTTCGGCCGCCATCTGGACCTGCTCATGTTTGCCCTGCTGAATATATGCAATGAATTTCTGCAAAAGGACCGGACCGGGATCGCCTTCCGTCACTTCGGTTCTCCGCACCAGCTGGTTATTCTGTTGTGGGATCAGCTTGCCACGCTGCCTACGAGGCTTCAAGAGATCAATCAGGGGATGCACCGCACCTTGTCGCGCCACATGCATTTTGGCATCAGTTCTGACGGCCGGTACCCCCAAGACATTCCCGAATTGTATGCCCGCAGCTCGGCTGCCCTTCATTCGCGTGATTTAACGGTGCTGAACCATTTCATCCATGATGGAGAGAAACAGCTTCTCGCCGCTGCCGATCATCATAATGGCGTGCAGTTCAGCGGATTTGAAGATTCATGGAGGCTTGCTATCCTTAGCGGGCAACCCGGACCCATCGCCGAAGCAGTAGAAACCTGGATAGCGGCCATCCGCAAAAGCGGCATCCTCACGCCGGAGCTTCTGGAGCGCTGGGACCGGGAAATTGAAAGATTCGCCAACCATGTCATTCATGAAGCTGCAAACCCTTCGTCTGAAACACTATTGAAATTATACAAAGAAGAAAGCGCCAACATGGAGCGGCCAAGCCCGGACAAGTATATCTGCTCCCTGGCGGAGTGGCAGCAGCATTGGGGAGCGCTGATGAGCCTGCTGGCCTCGCTTGTGCAGTCCCAGAAGCAAACAGGTCAAGACCTGATCCATGACATTACGGCGTTTATCGAGCAGAATTATCAGAACGATGTATCCCTGTATGATATTGCAAACCGTTTTCACGTAAGCCGGGAGTACATCTCCCGCAAATTCAAGCAAAAACACGGGATTAACATCCCGGAGCATCTAAACCGGATCCGCATCTCCAAAGCCAAAATCCTGCTGCAAAACCCGGCCCTGAAGATGGCAGCGATCTCCGAGATGGTAGGCTTCAAGAACGAGAAATACTTCAGTCTTGTATTTAAGAAGCAAGAGGGCATTTCCCCCAAGGAGTTCCGCAAGCTAACGGGCGGTTATACGTAACCCGTCTAATTCACCTGTACCTTAAATTGGAACTTTTACTTGTTGTAAAACCTGAGCATACCCAAGTGGATCGTCAGATTACGGCGCTTCAACAATTGAGAAAATTATTGCAACGTCAAATCTCTCAGGCGTTGTCGAAAAGGGCAGGTTTGAGATTAGCAATCCATAAGAAACAACCCGAGTTGAATTCTGCTAAGATGTAGTTAATTTATAATATATATATCCCTTATAAACTAAGGAGAACTGAAAATGAGAAAACTCGTTCTATTTCTGCACGCATCGCTTGACGGTTTTGTAGAAGGGCCGAATGGTGAAATGGACATTGGCTGGGTTTCCTACGATGCTGATTTGGAGAAACATGCGAAAGAAATTCTGAGTACTGCCGACACTGTCATTTGGGGACGTGGGACTTATCAGATGATGCACAGTTACTGGCCATCTGTACCTTCAAACCCATCCGCTTCGCAGCATGAACGAAATCATGCCGAGTGGATCGAAAAGACAGCCAAAATCGTTTTCTCCACAACGCTGGAGAAAGTCGAATGGAATAATTCCAGACTCGTGAAAGAAGATGTCGAGGAAGAGATCAATAACCTCAAACAGCAGCCAGGCAAGGATATGGTCATCCTCGGCAGTCCTAGGTTCGCACACCACCTTATGCAGCTTGATTTAATTGATGAGTATAAAATTACGGTTTCTCCCGTCCTGATCGGTAAGGGATTGCCGTTATTCCAAGGTCTCAAGGAGAAGATCAATCTTAAGCTAATCGAAAACAAGACCTTTGATTCTGGTGAAGTGCACCCCTTAGAATGGACATTGGAATAAACCCCTGGTTTATCCGATGAAATTCTAGGGGGTGCATTTTTGTATGGCAATTAAGGGACAAAAGTATAAAACGTATTCGGAAGAGATCAAGAAAGAGGCGGTTCGTCTGCATGTTATCGAGGGATGGACTTACCGAAAGATTAATGAACACTTGGGGATTAATGATCCTCAGCGGATGAAGAAATGGATGCGGAAGTTTCGGGAACAGGGCGAGTTTGGACTGGTGGATCAGCGAGGTCGACGGGAAGCATACATCGACCAAGATCGGTATGTTCAAAAGCTCAAGCGGGAAAACGAAATGCTAAAAAAGTGCTTGGAAATCTGGATGCAGGAGGTGAAAAACAGAAATATAAAGTCATTGAGATAGCTGCCTCTAGCTACCCCGTCAGCAGCCTTTGCAAACTCTTCAAGGTCTCTCGTAGCGGCTACTACGCCTATCTGAAGCGCAAACATATGGACCGGGACAAGGAAGCTGCATTGCTCATTCGTCGGGTGTATGCGCGCTACGAAGGGAAATACGGCTACCGCCAAATCCAGTTGTTCTTGTGGCAGGATGAGGGCATATGGATGAACCACAAGAAAGTATTGCGTCTGATGCAAAAGCTCGGACTTCAATCCAACATTCGCCGCAAACGCCGTTTTAACACGGCGTACCATGCGGGGGAACGCGTGGCGGAGAATCTGTTGAAGCGAAATTTCACAGCAGAAAAACCGAACCAGAAATGGGTAACAGATGTGACGCAATACCGGGTAGGTGAGCGCTGGCTGTATCTTTCGGCAGTCAAAGATTTATTCAACAACGAGATTGTGGCCTACCAGCTTAGCGAACGCAACGACAACGAACTGGTACTAAAGACGTTCGCCAAAGCGTTTGCCAAGCAAAAAGACGTGACCGGATTGGTCGTTCACAGCGACCAAGGGTTCCAGTACACGTCTCATGCTTACCATGACATGCTGCCAAAGGTTAGCGCCCAAATCAGCATGTCTCGTCGGGGCAATTGCCTAGACAATGCCTCCATGGAGAGCTTCTTCTCGCATCTCAAAACGGAAGGGCTCTACCCTTATAATATCCGAAATCTGGCAGAGGCACAAAACCGAATTGAAAAATACATACGATTTTACAACCAGAGACGACCGCAGCGGAAATTAAACAAACTGACGCCGGTAGAGTACCGACGCCAGTTTGCAGCTTAGGTGTTTTTCCAATGTCCACAAAATGGGGTCTTGACCACTGGAGCCATAGGTCTCTTTTACCAGACGGTAAGATGACCTTGTCACTTAAGGTGATTACGCTAACGGGAGACGATAGCTCAATGAACCGCCTTTTCACAAAGGCGGTTTTCTTATGGTCACAAATCAGCATTAGAATTAGAATTTAACATAGACTTTTCCAAAAACGACCCCTATCCTATTTGCTTTCATCAAAAAGTCCTCATGCTCTCTCTACCCCCTCCGTTGCTCTAATATCATCACGCCTCGTGCCGGAACTTCGCAGGTATCCCGATGCTCCTCCCCTGTCAGCAGGTCCACATAGGTATCCCCGTCCAGGGGAACGGATTTGCTCTCTGACATGTGATTAAGCACGAAGGTGAATGCTTTATCTTCCTTGATGCGTCTTGTTACCTCGACGCCTTGAGGAGCCTTCAGGACCGGCTCAATGCCATGATCGTTGCAGATGGTCTGCATCAGATCCTTCAGGAATTTGGGTTCCGGGCTTGTCGCCACATACCATGCTTTCCCTTGCCCGAAGGCGTTGACGGTTAACGACGGCATGCCCTGATAATAATCTGAGCCATATTCGGCAACAACCTCCGCTCCCTCTGCATGAATCACGTCGCACAGAATTCCGCAGTCATAGGTGCCTTCCAGACGGCCCTGCCGTCCTCGCATCACCATCTGATTGTGCTGGCCAGGTAGCAGCGCGTCAATTTCCTCGGCCCAGATTCCCATGACCTTGCGCAGCTCTCCGGGATAACCGCCCAGCGCCACCAGATCGTTCTCGTTCACAATACCGCTGAAAAAGGTTGTCACAAACGTTCCGCCTTGCGCTACAAAAGCCTCAACGCGCTCTGCGAATCCCAGCTTCGACATGTACATTACAGGTGCGATGACTACCTCATACTTCCTGAAGTCCTCTTCAACGCTGATCATATCGGTCTGGATATGCAGCTGATGCAAGGCATCATAATATTTATGGACCTCATCCACGTAATGGAGGGCCACGGTCGGACCGCTCGACAGCTCAATGCCCCATCGGTTCTCCCAGTCATAGATGATTGCGACTTTGGCGTCGGAACGGGCATCCAGAATTCGGTCCCCCAACTGCTGCAGCTCCTTGCCCAACTCCGCGCACTCGCGGAACACGCGTGTATGCTCATGGCCCACATGCTCAATGACGGCTCCATGATATTTCTCGCAGGCTCCGATCGAGCGGCGAAGTTGGAAGAACATCACCGTATCCGCACCGTGGGCGACCGCCTGGTAGCTCCATAATCGCATAACGCCCGGACGCTTGGCGGAGTTATACGGCTGCCAGTTCTGCACGCTTGGCGTTTGTTCCATCAGCATAAAGGGCTGTCCGCCCTTAAGCCCACGCATCAAGGCATGCGTCATGGCAGTATAACTGAACGGAGTATCCAGCGACGGGTAGTTGTCCCAGGATACAACATCCATCTCTTTGGCCCATTTGAAATAATCCAGCTCCGGATAGAAGCCCATCAGATTGGTGGTCACCGGAATATCCGGCGTGATCCGCTTCAATTCATCCCGCTCCAGCTTATAGCATTCCAGCAGGCTGTCCGACTGAAAACGGCGGTAATCCAGGGATATGCCCTGGAAATTGGTCCGGCTGCCGGACCACTCCTCGCTTAGAGCGTTAGGCACAACAATATCCTCCCAGTCATAGAAGGTGTGGCCCCAGAAACGGGTATTCCATGCCTTGTTTACGGCATCCAGCGTCCCGTGATGCTGCTGAAGCCAGGTACGGAATGCCGCTGCACAGTTGTCGCAGTAACAGTAACCTCCATACTCGTTCGATACGTGCCAGATCAGGACGGCCGGATGTTCCTTATAACGCCTCGCCAGCTTCCCGGCCATAATCGTTGCGTATTTACGGTAGGTGGGGCTGTTCGGACAGGAATTATGGCGGCCGCCGAATTTGCGTTTCCGCCCTTCATAATCGACACGCAGCACATCCGGGTATTTACGCGCCATCCAGGCCGGATGTGCGCCTGTGCTGGTTGCCAGACAGACGTACACTCCATTGCTGTACAGCCGGTCTATCGTCTCATCCAACCAGCCAAAATCATAGGTTTCCTCATCCGGCTGACTTAAAGCCCAGGCGAATACATTGATGGTAGCTACATCGATGCCCGCCAGTTTAAACATGCGGTCATCTTCCTTCCAGACATCCGCATCCCACTGCTCCGGATTATAATCGCCGCCATACCACATTTTGGGTAACTTCTCGTTAATCATATTGGACTCAGCTCCTTTAAGATTTTAGATCCGGTATACATTCAACTCGAACGGTCCATTCATGAGCAGCCCTTGCCCTTGTTCGATCAGGCCTTGTTGGTAACCGGCGTAATATAATAAGTGCTCCCGATCACCGTTTCAAACGCACCGTCCTCCTGCGTCTTCACAACACTTCCGTCTTCCCTTGTAACGATAAGAGACTCAGGGTAATTCAGCCTGCAATGCTGACCATGGGTTGAGGTGAGGCTTGCCGAAATGAGAAGCCCCTGGCTCCATTCCATATTGATGATAAATCCGCCGCGCGCCTTCAAGCCCTTTACGGAGCCTTCCCTCCATGCATAGGGCAGCGCAGGGAGCAGCTGAAGCTCCCCCAGATGACTCTGGAGCAGCATTTCCACAAGTCCTGCAGTCCCTCCAAAATTCGCATCAATCTGGAACGGAGGATGATCTCCAAGCAGATTAGGGTGCATCGAGCGGGAAATCAGCATCCGGATATAACCATAGGCTTTGTCCGCCTGCCGGAGCCGGGCAAACAAATTAATGAGCCACACACAGCTCCAGCCCGTGTGTCCGCCTCCATTGCTGATGCGGGACGATAGCGTACGATATGCGGCCTCCGCTAGCTGCGGCGTGCCTTGAAGGGTAATATCGGAACCCGGATAGAGTCCATATAAATGGGACACATGCCGATGACCAGGCTCTGCTTCCCGATAAGGCTCGCTCCACTCCATGAGTTTGCCCTCCCCGTCCATTCCGTAAGGGAGCAGCCGTGCGGCCGCCGACTCCCACTCCTCCCGCAGATCAGCATCCTGCCCCAAGAGCTGCGACGCTTCTATGCAGTTATGGAACAAATCGCGAATAATGGCCATATCCATGGTGGAGCCTGCAGACACGCTGCAAGGCACGCCTTCCGCGGTGAGGAACTGATTCTCCGGTGATGTTGACGGACTGGTCACCAGATGGCCTTTTCCGTCCTCAATGAGCCAATCCAGGCAAAACAGCGCCGCTTCCCTCATCAACGGATATGCCGTTCCCCGCAAATATTCAAGGTCTGGCTGAAATTGATAACGCTCCCATAAATGCCGGCACAGCCACGCGCCACCCATGGGCCAGAAAGCCCACATCGCTCTCCCATCGCTCGGGCTTGCCATGCGCCATAGATCCACATTATGGTGGGCAACCCATCCGCGGGCTCCGTAATGAATCTTCGCGGTCCGGCGCCCGCTCACGCTAAGCTCCCGAATCATCTGTATCAACGGCTCGTGACACTCGCTCAGATGAGTTGTCTCTGCCGGCCAATAGTTCATCTCGGTATTGATATTCGTTGTATAATCGCTATTCCATGGCGGCTGTACATGCGGATTCCATATTCCCTGCAGATGTGCGGGCTGTGTTCCCGGCCTGGAGCTCGCCATGAGCAAATATCTTCCGAACTGGAACATCAGTGCCTCCAGTGCCGGATCCTCCTGCCCTTCCCTGTACGCTTTCATGCGCTCGTCGGTCGCCGCACTCTCTGTGGACCGCTCACAATCCAGGCTTTCAAGCCGAAGATCCACACGCCGGAACAACGCTTGATGATCCTTCACATGCCTCGCGCGCAGTTCCTCATATCCATGCTGTACCGCGTCCTGAAGCCTCTTCCTGCATATAACGGACGGATCGATTCCTCCAGAGCCCGGAGAACGGTCGAAGCCTGCAAAATTCGTTGCCGCCGCAATCAGCAGGGTGACCGTACCGCTCCCGTTGATGTGCATGCCACGGTCATCCACCGTCACCTGACCGCTGTCCGGCAAGGCCAGCAGCCTCATCTCATACCGTATGCCGAGCCCCTCTTCATAGAGTACCGACCCGGGATGATCGCCCTTGTAATTGTCAGCAATATGGGTTGGAGCATGTCCATATAACACCAGGGACCCGTCTTCCGCACAGCGGCGTGTACCATGCCGCAGCGGAGAGTCCAGCCTGATATCCAGCCGGATGTCTTCGTTATTCGGGCTCGCACAGCGTATAACCGCTACCTGGTCAACGGCACTGATGAACATGTCCCTGGCATAGGTAGCCGAACCGCCGGACTGAAAGCGAACGGACGCTATCCCCGTATCCAAATCCAGTTCGCGCCGATATTCCGTCCGGTGGCCGTGAATTCCCGACTGTCTGATCAACAGATCTCCTAGCGGCAGGAAGGACTCCGTGCCCCTTCCCACCATCTTGTCCTCAATCAGCTCCTCCGCTTCCTTGTACTGCCCGGATGTGATGAGCTTCCTTGCGGCTGCCAAATGCCGTCGTGCCTCGTAATTATTCGTGTCCCTTGGAAATCCGGACCAGAGTGTATCCTCATTCCATTGAATGCGCTCTTCCTCTACTCCCCCGAACACCATTGCACCCAGCCGGCCATTCCCGAGCGGGAGCGCTTCTTCCCACTTGGCTGCCGGTTCCCGGTACCATAGCTTTGAGGTCCATTGCTTCGCTGGATTCACTGTAAACGCTGGATTCACTGTAATCCCTCCTTATTCCTGTTGATAAGTGTCTTCTCGAAGAGTTCTTCAAATCCTTCAACCCCCAACCGTATTTCTGCGATGAGCAAAAGGACGCAGCTATACAATCCCGGCCTTCAGATAGCGGCAAAAGGGGCCGCATGCAGCCGGCCCCTTCTATTCCCCTATTCCTTTAATCGTTCCAAAGTTTGACGCGGTCACGTACCAGCTGGGTATATTCCTGTTCCATTTTTTCTGCACCTGCACTGTTCAGCTCTTTAATGAACTGATCATACAGCCCATCGAATTTGGCCGGATCGGCCAGAATAATTTCAGGAATGCGTTTGCGGGTAATCTCCTCCACTTTTTTGTAGGTAATATTGATATTGGAGTCGCTTGGTACCGGAATGTTGTAAGCCACGCCCCATGGCTTCACTTCGAATTCTTCTTGTTTCGGCCACAGGTCCTTCCACATTTCCACGCCGTAGGCCTTCAGCGTTTCCTTGGCGGATGGCGTATAGTTCTCGATGATGGTCTCCGGGAAGTTCGTTGTATAGTAGTTGTCTGTCGAATCCTTCACACCGTCGCCGTAACGAGGGAACATGGCATTGTACAAGCCGATTCCCGTTTCTTTGGTGAAGTTGGCATTATCGTAGGTTTTGCGCTCCTGCACGTCTTCCGGAATGACGCGTTTGCCGTCCACGACGTCGTAATGCTCGCCTTCAATTCCCCAGTTCATCAAAACTTGCCCTTCCTCGGAGGCCAAATAATCCAGAAACTTGATAATCCGAACAGGATCCTTCGCGGATGTCGTAATTCCCACACCCCATCCTGCGACGTACCCCGCGTTCTGGAACGTTGCATCCTTACTGGACTCGCCCAGCTGGATCGGGAATCTTGCATACGTGCGATTTTCCTTGCCGGCGGATCTCAGCGCATTCGTTGCATTGCCGAAGCCCCACTCCTGGTCAATGACACCAAGGACGCGGCCGGAGGAAATTTTAGCTTCGTATTGGTCCGTTTTCTGTACGAAGGTTTCTTTATCCAGAAGTCCTGTAGCGTTCATATGATTCAACCAGCGGAAATACTCTTTCTCCTCCGGGCGCTTGTAGTGCAGCTTCGCCTCCACCGTTTCCTGGTCGATATAATATTCACCGTCATCGGATGCGCCGGTCGCGATGAAGGCCGGATTGGTGACGGAGATCATAATTCTCCATCCGTCCGCATTCAGCGTGAGCGGAATCGTTGGCTGTCCGTCAATGGTCGGATGTTTATCGGAATAATCCTTCAACGCTTTCTCGTAATCCTCCACGGTTTTGAGTTCCGGGTATCCGAGTTCCTTCAGCACTTCATGCTGGATCTGGAACGTGCCGCCCGCATCAAGCATCTGATGGTCCACCGCTGCAAGTGTCGGAAGCACATAGATAGCCTCGTCCTCGTTGCTCCACTTCAGACGGCTCATGTAGTCACCGTATACCTTCTTGATGTTCGGCGCATGCTCTTCAATTAAATCCGTCAAATCAATAAACGCGCCGGAATCCACGAACAGATTGGCATCGCCCTTGGCAAATACCAGGTCCGGATATTCGCCGCTCGCCACCATCAGCGGAAGCTTCTGATTGGAGCCATCCACCGCGTATTCGGCCTGAATCGTAATGCCGGTCTTCTCGGTCAGCTTCTTGCCGACCGCATCCTGCATGTTAGCCCAATTCGCATTGGAATCGGCGCTGTAATACGTCATGGTCATCGGCTCAAGCTTCTCTTCCTGCTGCGTATCGCTTCCGCCACTGCCATCTTTGCCGCCGTTGGCGCTATTGCTGCTGTCGCCGTTGCCGCACGCCGCAAGAACGAACGTAGCCAGCATCATCATAGCGAGCAGCAGTGACAATCTCTGCTTGTGTTTCATTGCTTTACCCCCTAATCGATTTTTTAAATGTTCTGATATTTTTCAAAAAAATCTATCGTATAACAGGACGCAAGCCCTGCTGATACCGTACATGAATGCTAGCTTTTCACAGCGCCGAGTGTCATGCCCTTCACGAAATACCGCTGCAGAAACGGATAGACGAGCAATATCGGAACCGTGACCACAATCGTGATTGCCATTTTGATCGATTCCGGCGAGACCTGCTTTACGATTTCCGCCATATTCTGCCCGGACATCATGCCGCTGGTTTGCCCCTGCGTGCTCTGCAGCACCTTCATCAGCTCGAATTGAAGCGTCGTGAGATGGGGAGCGTTACCGTTGTAGAGATACGTATCTAGCCATGAATTCCACTGCCCGACTGCCAGGAACAACGCAATGGTAGCCAGCACGGGCTTGCAAAGCGGCAGAATGATTCTGTAATAGATCGTAAAATCGCTGGCCCCGTCAAGCTTCGCCGATTCCTGCAGCGAGTAAGGCAAGCTGTCGATGAAGGAGCGGATAACAAATACGTTAAACGCACTGACCATTCCCGGAATGATGTAGACCAGAAACGAATTCATCATGTTCAAGTCGCGGATCAGAATGAACACCGGAATCATGCCGCCCGAGAAGTACATCGTCAGCGCAAGAAAGGTCGACATGAACTTCCTTCCCTGAAAATCCATTCGGCTGAGGACATACCCCAGCATCGTTCCGCTAAGCAGACCAAGGAAGGTTCCTGCCAGCGTTCGAAGAATGGTGATTTTTGAACCGGTAATCAAGCCTTCGTATTTAAAGATCTGCACGTAGTTCTCCAGCGTAAACTCCCGTGGCCAGATGTAGATTCCCCCGCGCACCGTATCAACGGAATCGTTCAGCGATATCGCAAGAACGTTCAGGAACGGATACAGGGTGACAATCATGACCAGCATCATAAATGTAAAATTGAAAATATCAAACACGCGGTCGGAGAGCGTGGGCTTGAATGCTGTTTTGGTTCGTGCCATGCTGCTTCCCTCCCCTTACATAATGGATTGCTTGGTGAATTTTTTGAACACCCCGTTGGCGAGCAGCAACAAGATGATACTTACGATGGAGTTAAACATCCCGATTGCCGTACCGAATGAGAAACGTCCCATGCCAAGCCCATAGTTCAGTGCATACAGATCCAATACTTCCGAGTAATCAACCACCAGCGGGTTGCCCAGCAAAAACTGCTTCTCGAAACCGATACTGATCAGATGCCCGATCGACATGATCATCAGAATAGCAATCGTAGGAGCGATGCTGGGCAGCGTGATATGCCATATCTGGCGAATCCGGCTCGCACCGTCGACCTTGGCTGCCTCAAACTGCTCCTGGTCAATCCCTGAAATCGCTGCCAAGTAAATGATCGCGCTCCAGCCCATTTCCTTCCATATATCTGAACCCGTTACGATATACCAGAACAGATTCCCTTGAGCCATAAACTGTATCGGCTGATCGATGAAGCCCAGCCACATCAGCAGCTGATTGACAGCGCCTCCATCTGTGGACAGCATCTTGGTTACGATACCGGCTACCACAACCCAGGACACAAAATGCGGGAGATAAGATATCGTCTGTACCGTCCTCTTGAATACGCTTCCACGAAGCTCATTCAACAAGACTGCGAATAGAATCGGAATCGTAAATCCGACAATCAATCCCATGAAACTCATGGCGAGTGTATTTCGCAGCACCAGATAAAACTTATCGTCAGAGAACAGGGCGATGAAATGGTCCAGACCCACCCACTTCTGGTCAAATATGCCCCTGCCGGGCTTATAATTCTGGAATGCCATCAACCAGCCCCATACCGGCATGTAACTGAAGATGAACACAATGACGATAAATGGGAGCGACATTCCATACAGTACTTTCTGCTCTTTGAAAGTGGCCCAGAAGCCTTTCTTTCTCTTTGCGGCAGGTTGGATGCTGCCTTCTGTCTTTGTTACCGCTTTCAAACCAACCCCTCCTCTCTTGTATATTCTGATGATAAACCAGGCTGCGGCAGGGAAGTACCCAAAGGATTGGCTTAAAAATCATATAAAAATTAGACATTAACGGTGGGAGTGAAAATGCGAAAGACCTCTACACCGCTCCGTGTCCGGATCGTATCTCCGATCGCTGTTAAACCCGGGAAACTTCGATTGACACGGGGCGGTGGTTTCCCGGCTTTAAAAGGTGACCGCTGCCGCTTCTCCGATACGATTCCGGCCCCTCCGCTCTATGCTTCGCAGCATTCGGCTCCCACGGTAATGCCTTGGGGGAGGCACAGGAAAAACAAAAAGACGCGTGCCTTAGTCGCGTCTTAATGGGCAGCGATATATGAAAGTATTTATGGCGCGGAGCTGCTTGAAGCCTATTTGCCGTGTGCCGGCTCACTGCGGTTACTCATGCGATACTCTGTCACAATGGGCTGTATAACCTCGGCGCCACATCCGGGCTCGGTCACATTGTGCGAATCAGCGTTACGGCACGGCTAAATTACAGATCCAGCTCCTTGCGGTAGTTGGACGGGGATGTGCCGACGTATTTTTTAAACTTGCTGTGGAAATAGTCCACGTTGGTATAACCTACCTTCTCCGCGACCTGATACACCTTCATGCCCTGCTTCAAAAAATCCTTGGCTTTGCTGATCCGGACCTTGTCGAGATAGGTATTAAAATATTCTCCGGTTGTATTCTTGAACATTTTCCCTAAATAAGCGCTGTTGTAATTAAATACCGACGCCAGGGTTTCCAGCTTGATATTCTCGCTGTAATTGCGCTGGATCAAATCCATGATCCGCTTCATCTCCTGGTCCCGCCCCCCCTTGCCTGCCTGCCAGATCAGCTCCTCCAGAAATTGAGATGAATGCTGGCATAAATCATGCGCCGTCCGCTGACGGAATATCGCGGCGATCCGATCCGAATATTCCTTCGTCCGCGACTGGAGCTCGGTATGATGCTGCATCAGCTTGTTGTACACGCCGGTGAGGAGCGCAACGAACGAACGCTTCATTCCCTCCTCGCTGTATCCCTCATGGACCATGGCATAAGCGGCGGAGCGCAGCAGATTTCGCTGCACCTCGACATTGCCCACATCCACGGCATAATAGAGCTGTTCCATCCACTGCAACGGATCATAGGGTTGCTGCTCGTCGCGTGAAATGTCACCCGCAAATCGCTCAGATCCAGAGAATAATAGCTCCCCCGGCGCATAGAAGAAGCGTTCGCGAATTCGTTCCTTGGCACAGCGGTAAGAGCTTGGGACCTCCTCCAGACGGTGAGCCTGGCGTCCTAGAGAAGATGTAATTGCAGTGCCTGCAAGACTTGCAGCTCCTTCCGCCATCTGAAGCAGCTCCTTCCTTCCTCCTGCCGTCAGAACCGGAATCGGCATTAGAATGCCGATATAGTCATGCATTGAAAATACCACGCCATGCCCCTGTTCCTCAAAAGCCTCAATCAGCCTGTTTTTCAACAGATGGCTGCCCTCCTGCCCGGATTCAACATGCCGATGATCATGGATAAGCAGCACCTGATAATGATTCCATAACAGCCCCATCTTCTCGGCGATTTGCCGCCAAGCCGGGTCCGGCTTACTCTCCTGGCTGAACCAGGTTTGAATGAACTGCTCACGACTCATATCGGAAGCTGCTCTGTTCAATGTCCTCCATTCCTGCTCTTGTTCTATCGCTTCCTTAATCTGAAGCAAATATTGGCGAAGCTCCTCTTCATCTACCGGTTTCAGAAGGTACCCGTCAACGCGGTGGGAGATGGCCCGCTTGGCATAATCAAAATCAGCGTATCCGCTCAGGATCAACAGATGAATCGCAGCATCCACGGTCCGTATGGCTTCAATTAGCCGTAATCCGTCCATACCTGGCATTCGAATATCAACCAGCATCACATCAGGGGCTAGGTGTCTGTGCTTCTCCAATGCCTCGCTCCCGTTCGCTGCTGTGCCCACAATCTGATACCCCAGTTCGCCCCAAGGCACAATGCTTTTCAACCCCTCACGCAGCTTGGGTTCGTCATCCACGATTAACACTCTCAACATCCTTCTCTCCTCCTGTCGGAATCCTGAATTCAATACGTGTTCCCGTTCCCGGTTCACTATATATGATCAGCCCCGCTTCAGGGCCGTAGGTGAGCTGCAGACGAACATGAACGTTACGGAGCCCGATCCGTCCGCCGTCCTTCTCGTCGGTATCGTTCAAATAGCCATAGATCATCTTTAACCGGTCCAAAGATATTCCCGCTCCATTGTCCTCGGTGATGACGTGCAGCATCCCTTCGGCGGCCGTGACCCTAACCCTTATGAAGGTACCCTCTTCCTTGTGATCCATCCCGTGTATGACCGCATTCTCGACAAGCGGCTGGATGATCAAGGGCGGGATTCTGACGTGATTCGCATCGGGATCCACCTGAAGCTCATATTTCAGACGATCCTCGTAGCGGAATTTTTGAATGTCGAGATAACACTGCACCATCTCGATCTCGTCCTTAATCGTTGTTTTTCCACTGCCCACCTCGAGGTTGCTCCGCATCATTTTGCCAAGCAGCCGCACAATTCTGGCGATTTCACTCTCACCCTTGAGATGCGCCTCCATGCGAATGGACTCCAGCGCGTTAAACAGAAAATGCGGATTGATCTGGCTGGCCATCATTTTGAATTTGATTTCGTTCTGCTTCTGCTCCATTAACCGCTTCTGTTCGTTGGACTCCTGCACTTCGTTCATCAGGTCGTTAACATTGCCCACCATGGAGTTGAACTGACGCGACAGTTGGCCGATTTCATCCTTGCCGTCAATGGCCATGGCAACGCCAAGGTTACCCGTACCCACCTTCGTAATATGTTTGCTGAGACGCAGCAACCGGTTAGAGATCAGTGCAGAGAAGCTGTAAATGAGGATAACGGCCAACAGCAGGCTCACAATAATAACCGTCATTGCCAGCTTGCTGATTCGGTTGGCATCCGACACAATGCTGTCGATCGAAAAAATGGAGATAATACGCAGGCCGTTTACGCCCGATTCCGTATTCAACGGCTCAATCAGAACTTTGGAGGCTTCATCGTCAATGACGGATTCATAGCTTCCACTGGCGTTGTACACAGCGCCGTTGTTATCGTGAATTTCCGCCAAAGTCTTTCCGTACAGCTCCGGGCGGTTGGCCGCAACGATATTGTTCTTGCTGTCTACTATAATCGTGTCGAACGTTTCCTGGCTCAGAATCGTATTCAGCAAGCCGGTGTTCACGTTAATCACCAATACACCCAGATTGTCCTTGCTTCCCAGGTCGACCCCTTTAATCAGGCTGAGGTATACCTTCTGATCCCGTTCATCTCGAACATAATCCCAGTAGATGACGCCGATATTGTCTTCGGCTCGCCGATACCACTCGGTTCTCCTGATTTCACCCTCCGGGTATATGAATTCCCAATTGTTCAGCATGGTGGGGTTGTCGCTATAAAAGCGAATATTCGATATTTCCTTATACATCCGAATGGCCTGCTGCAAGTCAGGGTACTCCCTGTATGCTACAAATACGTCGTATACGCTTTCATATTGCCGGTTGGCAACATTCTTCAGACGCTCATCATACGATAGGCGATAGGATAAATCGTCCGCCACGTTGATAACTTCGGTTGACCGTTTCTTAATGCGGTCCACATTCTGATAAGCCTGTTCCAAAGCATTGTTCAAAGCGAATTTCCGGAGCTCTCCCGTAAGGAATATCCCCACGATGGCCACCGGTACAAAAACCACAACAACAAAGGACAATATTAGTTTGTTGCGGATCTTCATGTCGTTCATAATTTGAATGAAATTGGATAACATCGGACCGTCTCGCTCCTGTCCTCTAGTCTTCGGCATTTTTTAGGAAAGCGATTACAAAACAGTGCACTTATGCTTGCCGCAGGCCTATTATATCAGCATTGCCATTCATCCAAGGCCAACTAAAATATGGAAGAAGCCCGACTCCAACACAAGGCTGGTCCGGGCTTATCTTCGCTATGTTTTTTTCCTTAATAAGCAAACCTTCTACTTCATGCCAGAAACCTCTACAGACAAGTGTTGTACTCTTATACTGCCAGCACTGCTGAGAAGCTCACCGCTGATTGTCCTGCTTCTACTTGAATCTGACCCTCTTGCAGACTCGCCCCTGAGCCCTCGACGGATGACACGGCTCCTGTCCCGTGCAGCCTCACGGAGAATGGCTTCCCGCTGCCTTCCACCACCGTAAAGTCAATGCGGTTTCCTGCGCGTACGGCCCGCACGACCAGCTCGCTCTCTCCGCTCATGCTGCGAACCGTGACGGATGCCTCGCTGCCGTCTTCCAGCGCATATAAACCAAGCTCTACACCGTCTGCATAGTCATATTCCGGACGGGCATCATTCGAACCGAGGGCAACAAACGAGTTGCCGCGTACAAACAATGGCAGTCCAAGGAAATCGTACGTTTCCTTGCGCCAGGATCCGCCCTCCACGGTGTCTCCTGTTAACAGATGCGTCCAGCGGCCCTGCGGCAGGTAGTACTTCACATCCCCCTTCTCGCTGAATACCGGTGCCACAAGCAGAGAATCCCCTAACATATACTGACGATCCAGCATCTCGACAGCCGGGTCGTCCGGGAATTCCAGGAACATGGCGCGCATGCTTGGTACGCCTTGCTCCGATGCTTGCACAGCTGTATGGAACAAATAAGGCATCAAACGGCTCTTCAGCTTCGTGAAGAAACGCGTAACGTCAACAGCCTCTTCGTCATAAGACCATGGCACCCGGTAGGAGCTGCTGCCATGCAGACGGCTGTGACTAGACAGCAGGCCGAATGCCAGCCAGCGTTTGAACACATGCGCTGGAGCTGTATTTTCGAAACCGCCGATATCATGGCTCCAGAAGCCAAAGCCGCCGAGACCAAGGGACAAGCCCCCGCGCAAGCTCTCCGCCATCGATTCATAATCCGCATAACAATCGCCGCCCCAGTGCACAGGGAACTGCTGCCCGCCAACCGTTGCGGAGCGAGCGAACACCGCCGCTTCGTTCTTGCCGAATTTCTCGACTAACACGTTGAATACCACTTGGTTGTATAACTGGGTGTAATAATTGTGCATTTTATGCGGATCGGAGCCGTCAAAATAAACCACATCCGTCGGAATGCGCTCACCGAAATCTGTTTTGAAACTGTCAACGCCCATATCCGTCAGCTCGCGCAGGTATCCTGCGTACCATTCGCACGCATCCGGGTTCGTGAAGTCCACAAGCGCCATGCCCGGCTGCCACAGATTCCACTGCCAAACGTCGCCGTTCTCTTTTTTCACCAGATAGCCCTTCTCACGGCCCTCCTCAAAAAGACGCGAGCGCTGGGCGATGTACGGGTTGATCCATACGCAAATTTTCAGTCCCTTTTCTTTCAGCCGCTTCAGCATGCCTTCAGGATCAGGGAACACCTCTTCATCCCACTGGAAATCCGTCCAATTGAGCCCCTTCATCCAGAAGCAGTCAAAGTGGAAGACCTGCAGAGGAATATTGCGCTCCAGCATACCGTCAACAAAAGAGTTTACAGTGTCTTCGTCATATTGCGTGGTAAAAGACGTCGACAGCCACAATCCGAAGGTCCAAGCCGGCGGCAGTGCCGGTTTCCCCGTCAGATTCGTATATTTGTCCAGGACGCCTTTCGGGTCCGGTCCGTCGATGATGAAATATTCCAGGGACTCTCCTGGCACACTGAACTGCACCTTCTTCACTTTTTCCGATGCTACTTCAAAGGATACGAGATCCGGCTGGTTCACAAACACACCATATCCTTTGTTCGTGATGTAGAATGGAATGTTTTTATAGGCCTGCTCGGAGCTGGTGCCGCCGTCCTGGTTCCATATGTCCACAGCCTGACCGTTCTTCACAAACGAAGTGAAGCGCTCGCCAAGTCCGTATACCCATTCGCCGACGCCAAGGTCCAGCTCTTCGCGCATGTAGGCCTGTCCGCCGTCTTCCACGATATGCGCCATGGATTTGGCCCTGCTGCCGGTGATGCGCTCGCCTCCCCTATAGAAGTGAACCGACCATTCCGGCCCCTTCCTGATCACAACGCTCAGATTGCCGCTGCGAAGAACAGCCTCCTGCTCGTTCTCTTCTATGACCGTGTGGTCACCTTCATTCCCATACAATTGAAATGCAGGACCGCGATCTCGTACCCCCGCATAGTGAACCAGCTTAACGCCGATGACGCCGGGTGCCGGCGAATGAAATTGCACGGTGATCAGTTGGGCATTAATTGTGGCTCCTCTTCCCGGAATGGGTGCCGTAGATGCATAAGCCGTCAGCGTGTTTCCTTTTACCGCGAAATCATAAGCCTGAACCGCTCCCGAAACGGAGTAACCCTCCCGGATAAGCCAGTTGCCGTCCGTAAATTTCATGCTATATACCGCCCTTCTATATTTGGTAAATTGAACTTTATGATGTAAGCGTTATAATGTCATTATACTGATCTATTTTTACCCATACTATCAGTATTCGATCTATATATAGCACAATATTGACGCAAACTATCGGTTTACCAATTTCGATTTCAATTTTAATTCCACTTCACGCATTCCACTTCCAAGGGGGATTCCATATGGATCAATCTTTTCGTCAATCGTTAAAAGAAAGCACCATCCACGGGAATGAGCGGTTTCCGTTCGGCGCCTACTGGTATCACTTTGCCCCCGGTGCCCATGTGGTAGACTCCCATTGGCATAAGGAAGCGGAAATTTTTTACGTCATGGAAGGGGAGGTTCTGTTTCAGATTGATTCGGAATATATTCCTGTTCGGGCGGGTGAAGCGATATTTATCGACGGAGGCGACCTCCATACCGGACATGCCCAGGGCGACCAAGGGTGCAGCTTCTGCGCCATGGTGTTCGATTTCGGCATGCTTGCAAGCCCCCACTATGATCTTGTTCAGGAGGGCATGATTATCCCGTTTCAGGAGCGGAGGGCAACCTTCCCAAGACGGATGACCTCCGAAACCGATGACAGGCTGCTTGGACATATAAAGGAAATGATTGGGTTATCGGAGCAAAAGCCTGCCGGTTATGAAGCCGCTATAAAGGGACATCTGTTTCTCATGTTGTTTGAAGCTGCATCCACTGGAAGGCTGGCAAACCGAAGCCGGAGCGAGACCGCTGATATCACGAGGACCGAGCGCTTAAAAAAGGTGATTCTCTACATTCAGAATCATTACCACCGCCCCATCCGGCTGAGTGAGCTGGCAGAGCTCATTCCGATGAGCGAAGGCCAATTCTGCCGGTTCTTTAAATCCATGACCGGGCAAACCCCCGTGGATTATATGAACTCCTATCGCGTTCGCCAAGCGGCAGAGCTGCTTCGGCAGCCGGACAATAAAATATCCGACATCGCACTCGATGTCGGATTTGGACACATCAGTTATTTTGTTCGGGTATTCCGAAAGATCATGAACTGCACACCATCGGAGTATCGGAAGAAATTATAATTTCGGTAAGCTTGGTATGGTCTGATTGCAATCCCCAGGTAGCGGCAAATTACGGCATACGTACTGCCCGGCGCTGTTCTCGTTCGCTGCTCCCGAAGGTGCAGGCTGGTGCACCCGCTGTTTCCAGAGCTGCCACAGCATGAAGCCATCATTGGCCTTTCCCTTATTCTTGATGTAATTAACCATCGTTTCTACATTATAATACTGTGTTGCGATGTTATTCTGTCCGTTCATCATCTCGGCATCATACACCGTCCCCGGTGCTGCATTTAGCTGCAGGACAGCGCCGCCGGAGCCCTCCGGTGCAATCTGCATGCCCATGTTGATCGGCCCGTTATATATCGCCTTATAAGATTCGTATCCTTCACGAGGATCGTAGTAGATGCCTCCATCGTAGGACATCAGATTAATGAAATTGATCTTGCTGCCATGATCCTTGACGACACGGTACATCGTGCCGCCAAAAGGGGAACCCCATTGAACTTTGCCTTCCTCAAACGGCGTTCCCTTCACATAATAAGCGCCCGTAGACCATCCTGCGATGGAGATCTGAAGATTGGCATTCCTTGCATTGATCTCGTTATAGAGGCTCGTAATAATGCCGGCGATCTCGCCATCCTTGGAGCAGCTGAACTGAGCGGCTGTTCCTTTGTTGCAGCTGCTGCCGCTGGACTCCCAATCGATGTCGACACCGGCCACACCCAAATCCTGTGCCAGATCCACAATGTTCTTGGCATTGAATCCGGACCACTGTGAGCCTTGGCTGTACGACCAGCCTCCTACTGACAGGAACGCTTTCGTTCCGCGGGCTCTCAGCGCCGCGATGTTGTTTCGAAGGTCCAGGGACTGCTGGGAAGTAAATTTACGCTGGCCGTTTGGCGTTGTTGCTCCTTCCACGAATTCCAAACCCGCAACGGCTTGGTCAAATGCATAAGAGCCTTTGGCATACGTGGTATCTGGTCTTACAAATGCCAGATTGACATGGGTAATGTAATTGGGAACATTAGCCGTAGTCAGGTCGTATATGCTTGTATTCCAAGAGCTCGCGTAAGCAACATACATCCGGCTCCCAGGCAGCGGAGGATCAACAGGTGGGTCCACAGGAGGATCGACCGGGGGATCCACTGGCGGATCGACTGGTGGTGTTCCTGGATTGCAGGCCCCCAAGTCCTCCCATACGCCCCATTGTCCGGTCGTTCCAGGAACCTCGCCCTGCGTCCACCACTTCGCTTTCCACGCATGACCATTGTGGGATACTATGTTGCCTCCACCATACACAGCCGAACTGCTCCACGCAGGCTCTGTGCAAGCCTCGGCTGCTTGGGCCTTGAACACTGGAAATACACTGAATACCAGCACAGCAACGATTCCGAGAATAAAACCTCTCATGGTTCTGGACATGCTGTTCATCATCATACAACTCCTTCCATTATTCTTATTAAAGCGTTTTCAAATCTGACAAAAGCTTCGTTCCATACACCTCCCCAGGTCTATACCAATGAAATTATAAAACGCACTTTAAGTGTAACTTGGTGGATCTTTGTACAAAAAGGATAAGATTTACTTATATAGGGGCAAAATCCTACACCCTAATGAATCCATAATTCCAATAAAAAGCCGTCACTCTGCAAATTTTCGCAAAATAACGGCCTTGAATGGATAAGCTTGGTTAACCCTTACTACAATTTAGGGTATGATGATAGCAGTGTGTTATTTCTTGTTATCTGTTGATCTCCTTGTGGAGCCTTGCAAACGGACATTTTGACAGCGATTCTGTGTTATCCCGCAGAAAATATTGCTTCCATTCATAATTATCCTCCGCCCCATAGAACTTTAAATCCGGATGAGGCGGTACGGGATCATATTCAACTAACCGCTGGCGAATCATGGCCTTTGTTCGTTCTGCTTGCCCTTCCCGGGCATTGAACTGCTGCAGAACCCAGCGGGGCGTGAAGGCAAGCATCATATAAGGGAAATATCTGCTCTGACGAAGCTCATGCGCGGGTGTGCCGCAATACACAAAATAAGGCTCGCCTGCATAACAAAATTCCCACAGATGTTCCGAAGGCTCCTCGGGGAGACCCTCCGGCCAAGGTTCTGCGTCGTATTCGGTTGTTCGGCTTAGCAGCTGCCAGAATAAACGCTCATAGTACTCGACGCCTGCCAAGTCATTCCTGCTATGTTCCGTGTTGATCAACACGACAAGTGAAGTATACGGCCCAAAATCTCTGGAGCCGAGTCCGAACTCATGCAGCAGTGAGGCCAGTTGTCCCGCTGCCTCCTGCGATTCGCCCTGATTAATAAAGCCATATCTAAAATGCTTCAGCACATGTCCCTGCACTGCCGGAATACAGGGGAATTTGGCGGAACGGTCCGTCATTTTCTCGGTTAGCTTTATTATCGCTTCTCGCTGCCAGTCCTCCGGTAATCCATGAATAGCATCCATATCTTCCAACCTCATTAAACCGCTCATCACCAGTCCTCCTCTTTCTACAGCATATAAGAGTGGATAAAAATGGGTGACTGTCCCGGCCGAAATCCAAATGAATTTCGAAAAGCGTTTCACGAAGCTTGAACTTTCTGATATCTTAAGTAGAGAAGAAATATAAAATGACCAGGCTTCTGCCTTAATTACCATAGAGAGGATTCTTTCACATTATGTCTAAACCCCTGCTAACAGATCAGATTCAAACTGCCAAGCCTGCCAAAAAACCGAGGCCATCCGCTCCGCCTGTGCGCATCTTTGCGCTGGGGGGGCTTGGAGAGATCGGAAAAAACATGTACGGTGTGGAATTCAAGAATGAGATTATCCTCATCGATGCCGGGCTGAAATTCCCGGATGCCGAAATGAGCGGAGTCGATTACATCATTCCGGATATCCGTTATTTAATCGATAACAAACACAAAGTGAAGGGTCTGTTTCTGACCCATGGCCATGAAGACCATATCGGGGCTATTCCTTATGTCCTTCGTCAAATCCAGATGCCGATTTATGGCGGGGCGCTGACCATCGGATTGGTTCGTGCGAAGCTGGAAGAGCATCGTCTGCTGGACCAAAGCGATCTGCGTGTGTTTCATGAAGACGAAACCATCTCATTCCGTCATCTTTCCGTTCATTTCTTCAGAACCACCCACAGCATTCCGGATGCCTTCGGGGTCGTGGTAGAAACCCCATACGGTCCGATCGTACATACCGGGGACTTTAAATTTGATTTTACGCCAGAGGATAGACCCGCTGATCTGCATAAAATCCTGCATATTGGCAAACGCGGCGTGCTCGCCCTTATGGCCGACAGCACCAACAGCGAGCGCGACGGATTTACGCCTTCAGAGCGTACCGTGGGCAACTCCATTCTGCGTCTGTTCCAGGAATGTCCCGGACGGATTTTGTTCGCAACCTTTGCTTCTAACGTCCATCGGTTACAGCAGGTCGTTGAGGCTGCCATCCGAACAGGACGCAAAATCGCGATTGTCGGCCGTAGTATGGAGAAGGTATTTGTCATCGGACAAGAACTCGGTTATATTCGCGTCCCTGACGGCATGTTTATCGATGCCAAAGCCGCTAACCGTTATCGGGACGACCAGGTGCTAATTATTTGTACAGGCAGTCAGGGCGAGCCCAATGCGGCACTGACCCGTATCGCCTCAGGTGCCCATCGTTCCATTCAAATTCATCCGGAGGACACCGTCATTTTCTCCTCCTCGCCGATTCCCGGAAACACCCAGAATGTAAACCGCAGCATCGATCTCTTGATGCGGGCCGGAGCAGAGGTCAAATACGGATCCATTCTCGATATTCACACCTCGGGTCACGGCTGCCGCGAAGATCTCAAGCTGATGATCAGCAGTTTGCGTCCTAAATATTTCGTACCGATTCACGGGGAGTACCGGATGATGCTCAATCACCGTCATCTGGCCGTGCAGGTTGGTGTTCCTGACAGCAACGTTTACTTGATGAACATCGGAAATACGCTGTCCCTGTTCCGCAACTACGCGCGGAAAGGCCGGAACATCCCTTCCGGAGACGTCTATATTAATAACGGTGAGCTTCGCACTCATGAAAAGGAATTGCTTGAAGAGCGGGTACAGCTCGCTCACGATGGCGTTGTCATCGTTGCCATTACCATCAATCGCGAAACACGCAAGCTGATGTCCGGGCCGGAGCTGATCACCCGCGGTTTTGTCTATATGCAGGATTCCAAACCTCTTCTCCGCCGCGCAGAAGCCATGCTGCGCAAACAGCTGAACAAGGCCGGAGAGCAGCGTGAATACAACCGCGCGGCTTGGGAGCAGATGACCAACAACACGCTTAACCGTTACTTCAAGCGGGAGCTGGGCCGAAGCCCGTACATTATGCCTTCCATTATGGAAATATAAACGCTTCACGCCCTGCCGCATGAACAGAATCACCATACAAAAAGGGTGGACCCAAGGTATTTCATACCTTTGTGGGTCCACCCTTTTCTTACATTTAGTTCCTTGCTGTGAATAACAGAACAGCTATCGCTGCTTGCGATGCTGATTACTTAATCCGCAAGCTCCAGCCCTTTTGTTTCTTTTCCAAGAATCAATACCCCCGCAGCCCCGATTAGAATGGTCACAAAGAACATCACGAAGATGAACTCAATGCTGGTCCCGTTCTGCTTCAGCACACCGACGAGAAGCGGCGCAATCACGCCGCCAATCCGTCCGAAGGACGTCGCCAGCCCAACCCCTGTTGAACGTACTTTCGTCGGGTAGAGCTCCGGACTGTAGGCATAGAGTCCGCCCCATGCCCCGAGATTGAAGAATGACAGGGAAATCCCCGCAGCAAGAAGTGATGCTTCCGTATTGGCATAGCCAAACCAGATTGCACTTAGAGCCGTAAGCACCAAGTATGTAACCAGAACAAACTTCCGTCCAAACTTCTCAATAAAGTAGGCGGCTGTAAAATATCCTGGCAATTGGGCAAGTGTCATGATCAGCACGCACTGAAAGCTCCTGACCAGACTGAAGCCTTTGTCCACCATAACCGTCGGAAGCCACAGAAACATACCGTAGTAGGAAAATACGACCGTAAACCACAGCACCCACAGCATAATGCTTGTACGCCGATGTTCAACCGACCAGACCGAGGCTACCCGCTGTCTTAAGGTCACCTTCGTGGCCATCTTTGCCTTCTGCTGTATATACCTTGGCGAATCCTCAATCGCACGCCGCAGATAGAGTGCATAGAAAGCAGGCAGAGCTCCAATCACAAAGGCTGCCCGCCAGCCGTAATCCGGTATGACAAAATAGGCGATAAGTGCGGATAAAATCCAGCCCGCTGCCCAGAAGCTCTCCAGCAGTACAACCGCTCTTCCCCGTTCATTTGCCGGCATACTTTCCGACACCAGGGTAGATGCAACCGGAAGCTCTCCGCCAAGTCCAAAGCCGGCGATAAAGCGCATAAAACACAACATAATAAAACCGGTAGCCAGCGCGGAAAGGCCGCTCGCTATCGAGAATATGAGCAGCGTCCAGAGCAGAATGTTCTTCCGTCCGTATTTGTCCGCCAAAAACCCAGCCATCGCCGCGCCAAATACCATTCCGATCGACGTTGTACTCGTCAGGATTCCAACCTGCTGCGAGCTTAGCGACCATTCGGTTGCCAGCGCTGCGACAACAAACGAAATCATCCCGACATCCATCGCATCAAACATCCAGCTGAGTCCCGCGCTGAACAGTAGCTTGCGCCGCTTCGGCTCTTTTAATAATTGCATGTTGCCCATATTGACCGCCCCCTCTCCTATATCTTTCTATAATGTAGAGCGAACAATACGTCTGGTCAAGCTGGATTATGCCATCGGCAAGATCACAGTGATGGTTGTACCTACCTGAAGCTTGCTGGAAACATGAACCTCCCCCTTGTGATCCTCAATCATTTTTTTGCTGATCATGAATCCCAAGCCGTTCCCTTTCTCCTTGGTCGTAAAAAAGGGCTCACCCAGACGGGAGAGAATAGACTCGGGAATCCCGCAGCCATTGTCAATGAAATGGATGGCGATGGTATGGCCTTCGCCTCTTCCCAGCCGAATGGTCAGCTCCCCGCCATCTGGCATGGACTCCACCGCATTTTTGATAAAATTAATAAACACCTGCTTCAGATGGTTCACATCGCAATCCACGCTGGCCTCGTGCGCTCCGAAATCCGTGATGATCTCAACGTTATGTATAATAGCCTGTGTATTCAAGAGTGTTATCACCTGCTCCAGGAGCTGACGGATATCCGTACGTTCGAATTTCACACTCTGCGGCTTTGCCAGGAACAGAAGCTCGCTGACAATCAGCTCAATCCGTTCGATCTCTGAAGAGATAATATCGAAATATTGATCCTTCCGACCTGCACCGGATCGAATTAATTGGACAAATCCTTTGATGGAGGTCATCGGATTTCGGATTTCGTGGGCGATACCTGCCGCAAGCTGCCCGGCCATCGACAACTTATCGGACTGAATCAGCCTCTCCTCTTCCTGATGGGCGGCTCGCTTTAAATCGGTGATATCCGTAAAGTGAGCTATGTAGCCGAGCGTTCTTCCATCTCTGCTATGGGCCATGCTTAACCTGCAGGATACCCACTTGATATCGCCTTGTTTATGTAACAACCTCTTCTCCATTTGCAGGGAAAGGGCCTTACCCGACACTAATTTCTCCAGTCGTTCCCTGTCCTTATTCACGTCTTCCGGATAAATCCAATGATAGTACGGATGGTACAGACATTCCTCCGCCTCATACCCTAATATGACACAAGCAGCGGGATTGATCTTGATAATGCTCCCCTCAGAATCGATGAATACCGTTCCGATCGGCGCAACTTCAACCGCCTGAACCATAAAATCATAGTTGAGACATTCACTATTCATCATCGTGGAGATCCTCCTTGTCCTTCGTTGTTCAAATCGTTTTACATATTTCGAGATATAGGTTTGCTTCTCCTCTCCTCTTCTCTATATTAGAAAATATAAATAAAGCAAACCAAAGGATAATTTGGACATAAGGCGAATATATTGTTATGGAGTTTCTAATATATGGTGTCAATACCAGAGCTATTCTAGTGAAATTGAGAGAAAATGGTATTTTTTGACTTGAACGCCATCGCTTTTTCGTTTATTGTGAAAGAAAGCAAGTCATTTACAATTGCTAGTCGTTAGGACCGTTAACAAAGGAGTTTGCGAGTATGTACACGGAACAAGATATTTGGATTGTGCTTACAGGCACGGGCACCTGGTTCAGCAGAATGATCCAATATTTCACGAAGGCCCCACTAAACCATGCATCCATTGCGTTTGATTCCGAATTACGCGAAGTGTACAGCTTTGGCCGAAAGAAGGCAAACAATCCGTTTGATGGCGGTTTGGTTCGCGAGAATTTGCGCGCTCCATTCTTCTACACCTCGGAATGCGCCGTTTACCGCTGCCGCGTCAGTAATGAGGACTATCAACGCATGCACAATCTTGTCAAAGAGATGATGCGTGATCAGAACCGCTACAAATATAATCTGCTAGGGCTGCTGGGTATATTGTTTCGGATTCATATTGATCGTGATGATGCTTTCTTCTGCTCTCACTTTGTCGCTACCGTTCTCGAGCAAGCAGGCCTGCGGCCTGTGAACAAACCTTGTCACTTGGTAACGCCAGAAGATTTCGCCCATTCACCGCAGTTGAATGAAATCTATCACGGTCCTCTTCATGGTTATCTTGCTCAAGAAATGACCTCCCCGCTGTCCTCGACGCCGACCTTTGCTCCTGCAACAACCAAAGGCAGAGGCAAGTTCTTCCGAATCGGGAAAACGGGTTAATACCGAAATGTTTAGCTATGATATAAATAGGAACCTATAACATCTTGGAAAAAAAAGCAGCCGGGCGATCGCCCGGCTGCTTCTTTATATGTTCTTCACGGGATTTCCCCGACGTCGTGCTCAGGTTTAGGCTGATGGAGTCTGATCCGAGGTTTGATCCAGAACAACTGGTGTCTTCTCCACGACAGTTAAATTCGCTTCAGCCAGCTTCTGCTGCTCCATTTTCTTGCGCTTGCGTTTACGGTTGAAATACACGCCGACTAACAGAAGCGGAACGGCAAT
Organism: Paenibacillus sp. Cedars; assembly: GCF_003184205.1. Classification (NCBI taxonomy): domain Bacteria; kingdom Bacillati; phylum Bacillota; class Bacilli; order Caryophanales; family Paenibacillaceae; genus Paenibacillus; species Paenibacillus sp. Cedars. The sequence goes on along the minus strand of NZ_CP020866.1, from coordinate 333,643 downwards.
AAGCGCAATATACAAGGATACGTCCTTAACCATACCTTCGGCCGCGTTGCCATACAGGTAAAACAAAGTACCTACCACATAAAACTTGGTGGCTCTGCCAATCGCAGCATACGCCAGGAGCCTCCATAACGGGAAGTTCAAACAACCCGAAAGGATGGTGAACACCTTAAAGGGAACCGGCGTAAAGGAACCAATCAATATGGCCGCCTCGCCGTTTTTCTGAAACATGTTCGTTGCAGCGTCAATCCACTCTTTTTTCAAAATCTTGTATAATACCGACTTCCCAAGCAGCTTTCCGATTAAATAACCAAATGGCGTTCCCAGCAAGCACCCGATAAAACCATAAGTTGCAAGCCAAAGTGCATCCTGCGGATGAACAATACTTAGCGAAACTTGCAGAAAAAAGGCGGGTATCGGAAAAATTACAGCATCAGCAAATGAATGAATAAACAATCCCCATGGACCAAAACTCTTCAAAAAATCCAAAATGACCTGAAACATGTCTCAACCCCTAAATATTTTCTTCCTGTTTCTATCAGACCCTTTATAAATTATAGCACATAATTATACTGGAAAGGACCTAAGCCACTCCAGCCCTGCGGAAATACGTGAATAAAGAAGCATGCCTTTGCTCCTATATAGTATATGCATCGAATTCAACTAACAACAAAAAAACCTTTCTTGCAGTAAGAAAGGTTTCTCGTCACATTGTGCAAGCCGGAATCAAAAATGAATAAGCTTGCAAAAAAATGTATTTTGTTTAATTTGCAGATATACTGCGATGTGCCGAATGTCTTGTCGGACCCACAAAATCATTCAGCGGGAAGCCGTTTGAAATCGCCTGCGTGATGAAGGCCTTCGCTTGCTGTACCGACTCGCGCACGGTCAATCCCTTGGCAAGATTCGCTGTAATGGATGCCGATGACGTACAGCCTGCACCGTGAGTATACTTCGTCACGATGGTATCGGCTTCAAACCATTCAAAGTTCTTTCCATCATAGAGCAGGTCCATCGCTTTTCCTTCGCGAATTTTGCCTCTATCCTTAATCAGCACATTCTTCGCGCCGCGCTCGTGAATGATGGCGGCAGCTTCCTGCATCTGATCCAGGGACGTGATCGGACCGGATTTCGCCAATTGGGACGCTTCGAACAGATTTGGCGTTACCAGATCGGCACGCGGAAGAAGGAATTCCAGCATCGCTTCCGTATTTTCCGGCTGCAGCACCTCATCTGTTCCCTTGCATACCATGACCGGATCGATGACAATCCGTTTCAAGTCATAGCGATCGATATATTGGGAGACAAGTTCAATAATCTCAACAGAGCCGAGCATTCCGGTCTTCATTGCATCAATGCCGATGCCTTCAAGCACTGTTTTCAGCTGTGTTTCCACGATATCGAGCGCCACCGGGAAAACCTGATGATCCCATGTTTTCGGTTCCATGCAGACAATGGTGGTGAGAGCGGTCATACCGTATACGTCAAATTCCTGAAACGTCTTCAGATCGGCCTGGATGCCAGCACCGCCGCTCGTATCCGAGCCCGCTACTGTTAGTGCTTTACGTATCGTCATGTTCCATGTTCCCTTCGCTTGTAAAATGATGATTCTATTATATGAAAAGATCTTATTGGCGTCTATTCGCAGATGCTGACGAATTCTGAAAGATGCTGCATCACTCCGCATGCGGATTGTTCTTCCGATCGCTGTTGATCCCGGATTCCTGTTGAATCATGAATATATCGTTGGAATCCGGATGAGCCTATGCTTCCGATGCCAGCTTTCCTCTGGAAAGCTTTCAGGCGAACGCTTCGCTTCTCCAGAACAATTCCGCCTGCTCCGTTGGAGCATCGTGAGAGTTCTTGCAGCTTGTACATCTCCCCCACTCCCGCTAGGCATTAGCCCTATGGAGTGGAGGAGAAACTTATTGTTCCGTCAGAATCACCGGGCCATCCTTCGTGATGGCCAGAGTATGCTCATATTGAGCTGACCATTTGCCGTCCACCGTTCTTGCCGTCCATCCGTCTGAGTCAATCTTGCATTGGTACGTTCCCAGATTAAGCATCGGCTCGATGGTAATGACCATGCCCTCTTTAAGCCGTGTCCCCCGATTGGGTGGGCCGTAATGCGGAACCTGCGGCTCCTCGTGCATGTTCTCGCCGATTGCGTGCCCTACGAAGTGGCGAACCACCGATAAATTTTGCGACTCTGCATAGGACTGAATGGCGTGAGAGATATCACCGATCCGATTGCCGACCACTGCCTGCTCAATCCCGAGATACAAGGATTTCTTGGTCACATCGAGCAGGTGCTGTGCTTCCTCAGATACGCTGCCTACCGGGTAAGACCAAGCGGAATCGGCAAGCCAGCCATCATACTTCACTACCATGTCGATGGTAACGATATCTCCGTCCTTTAACGGTTCATGGCTCGGGAAGCCATGGCAAATCACATCGTTGACCGACGCGCAGGTGGCAAAGGGATATCCGTGATATCCCTTCTGCTCCGGGGTCGCACCTCGCTCTGCCAGGAAACGCTCCACGAACTGGTCAATCTCCAGTGTTGTCACGCCCGGCTTAATCATCTGCGCAATCTGCCGATGACATTCGGCAAGAATGTCTCCAGCCTTATTCATCTTGGCGATTTGTTCTTGTGTTTTGAGGATTATCAATCCTGCTCACTCCTTTTTTCAAATGCTGTTATCTCCTATCCAAATCAAAAAGCCTTAGCTGGCTGGAGAGCCAAGGACAGGCACCTGCCCTCCATACTCCCCTGCCAATAAGGCTGATTCACAAGCACAAGATGTATCTGCTTTCTTCTTAAATCGTATATTCCAAAAAGAAAAGCTGAAGCGCCCTACATCATCTTATTCTACTCTTAAGCTAAGGTAACCTCAAACATTTCCGTTATGAATATCTGCCCTCCGATTTAAACGTAACAGGTACAAGAGCCGCTGCGTAAACATTTTGTATTCTCGGGGGCAACTTCAACTCTGCCGTAATCCAGGAGGTCATATGACTCTCTATAGCCATGAGCAGAATAAAAGCAGGCATCCATTTTCCCCATTTAAAACTTCATTTAACCAAGACAATCGTTTCTCCTCATAAAATAAAATATACATTAAGGATGCGCAGAAACGATAATTTTACACGTGAGATCACAAATCCTTTCTTTTTTCCTATGCTTTATTATATCAAATGGATCCAGGTACTTAGCTTTCCACTTGTTTCCGTTCCTCATCGGTCATATCGCTCTTCTCCTTGGACAGGAACCAGCCGAGAACCGCAATCAGGATCAGCACTCCCCAGAATACAAGCTTCCAGCCCGTGCTCTTCGGAAATGTCTTCTCCAGTACAGCGATATCAGGATGCGCGAGCGTATATACGGCCAGCTTAATCCCTACCCATCCTACGATCAGGAAAGCTGCCGTTTCCAAGCCGGGTCTTCTTACCAGCAGCCTTCCGAAATACGACGCCGCAAATCGCATGATGATGAGGCCGATGATTCCGCCTGTGAGAATAACCAGGAATTGTCCGCCGTCCATCCCCCCGATATTCGGCAGGTTGGTCTCTGGAAGCGTCAAGGCAAGCGCAACGGCTGCCAAAATCGCATCGACTGCAAAGGCAATATCCGCAAGCTCTACCTTCAATACGGTAACCCAGAATTTTTCGGTCTTCGTCTCAGCTTCCTTCAGATGTTTCTTCTTCTTCACAAAGAACTGTTTAACGATATGATTGATACTGATATACAACAGGTAGAAGGCTCCGATAGCCTGTACGTACCAGACATCTGCCAGGAACGAAATAATGAATAGCGAGGCAAAACGGAATACAAAAGCTCCTGCCAATCCGTAAAACAACGCCTTCTTCCGCTTATCCTCCGGCAAATGTTTGACCATGATGGACATGACAAGTGCATTATCGGCTGCGAGGATACCCTCGAGTCCAATCAGCACAATCAGTACCCATCCATATTCAAGCAACAGTCCCATTTCCAAACGCAATCTCTCCTTCTTGTTATGAAATGTTCCGATTCCGTTTTAAAAAGGTTGAAGGAAACAAAAAAACCTTTATCCCGAAAATCGGCGATAAAGGTATCATACCCAGAAATAGCTCACAGGAATAACAACCTTTACCGAATCGGCAAAGGTCTCGCAAACAACTTTCGTTGCCAACAAAGCCGGAGACACGTTACGTGTCACGAATTGACGACTTTGCTGAGGCTGCTACTCCCCTTTACTTGAATAAATGGATTATAGCATGGCTGTATAATGGCGCCAATAGATTTCCGAAAATTTTACATTCCGTTTACACTTCTCTTTTCTTCCTCCAGGCATAGACCAACAGTACAACTGCGAGAACGACTGCAGCTCCCCACAAGAAAGGCTGCAGTAACGGCGACTGACCTGCCCCCTGATCTTCGCTTGCTGGGACTTCCTCGGGAAGGGTGTTCTCCCCTGTATCCCCTGATTTAGGTATTTCTTGTGGAGAATACCCCTTGCCAAGCTCGGTTAGTTCCTTACCTGCCGCAGAGAGGAGCTTCGTTCCGTCGCACAGCCCTGTTTGCAGCTGACCGGAGCGTACATAACCGAACACCAAAAATTCACTTCCCACCGCAAACTGATCATAACCACAGCTGGCTGAAGACATCGCCGTTGTAAGCTCCGTCTTAAGTGGCAACTCCCCTTTCCATACCTCAGTTACCTCAATCGTCACAACGACCGGATCTGTAGAGGACATCACCAGCTTTGGCTTCGGGCCAACCATCTTTGTCACTTTGCCAGCAAATACAGCAGCGCTCCGTTCCAAGCCTTCCGGAACCGTAGGCGGTCCAGCGCAAGAACAGGAGAATACATCCGTTGGTTTTACAGCATATACACTCACAAGCAGCAGCAAACAGCTAAGCAGGATCATGACCGTGAAATTTCTCATAAAGGATCACCTCAATCCCTAGACGTCTCTCTCCTCTAAAATGTTCCCGTTGATCTATAAAAGGAAGGACGATCCGGCAAGAGATTTATAGGTCGCATCATACAGGCTGTTTACTGGCTACCATCAAATAGTGTCGTTCTGTTGGGTACTCGATGTTCTCCACCTTCAGCCCCGCTTGCTCCAACAAGTCCTTCATGACATACGGGTCGATCCGGTTCGGACGAGGAACCCGCTGCTCCGATGGATCCTCCTGCCATTCCAGGCATAAGCAGCGTCCGCCCGGGCGCAATACTCGTGCAATCTGTTGAATGGACTCCTCCAGTTCATCCGTGATGTGAAGAATGAGGGAAGCGATGACACGATCCATCGTTCCCTCTTGGAACGGTAGCTTTTCCACGATCCCTTCCATGACGTTGACATTCGTTAACCCCTGCTCCCGTACACGATCCCGCATCATTTGCAGCATGGCTGGCTCGGTATCCAGAGCATATACGGTGCCTGTCGTTAGCGCAGCGGCCGGTATGGAAAAATATCCGGTGCCTGCTCCAATATCCAGCACATCCACCTCTCCACTCACCTGCAGCCTCTCAAGCAGCGAAGATGCGGGCAGCTCCCTCTTTCTTTCCGGACTTTCCAATCGGTCTATGAGTGTCTTATCAAAGATTTCCTTCATCTTGTTGTTTCCCTCCTTGTATCATTGCATTTCATATGTAAGCCATAAATACAAATTCTGTAGGGGACATAGAGTCCACCCTTCCTGTAGCTACCATATCGTCTTCCTGAGGTTACCATACCGTTGTTCGTTGATGATGTAAACCGGTTAAGCCCAAAACGAAAAGGGCATCCCCATGATCATCATTGATCACGGGGACACCCATTCGTGCAATTAATCGAGTTGATCCTCCATTCGTACCTGCTTTGCCAGGAAATCTGCGAGATGAACGGCCTCTACGCCATTTTGCAAACCGGCACGCTCGATACCCCACTTCATTTGCAGCAGGCAGCCCGGATTAGAAGTCACAATGACCTTGGCCCCGGTAGCTTCCACATGCTCCATCTTATGGTCCAGCAGCGTTGTCGACATTTCCGTCTGGGTCAGGTTATATATGCCAGCGGAACCGCAGCATACCTCTGCCCCCTGAAGCTCGCACAATTGCACGCCCGGAAGCTGCAACATCAGCTGGCGCGGCTCTCCCTGCACCCTCATCACGTTGCGCAGGTGACAGGAATCCTGATAGGTGACGGCAACCGCCGCATCGTCCTTTCCGGCTTCCGCATGGATCGGCTCAAGCGGCCTGCCCAGGTTGTGCAGCAGCTCGGAGATATCCTTCACCTGATCTGCAAAACGGACCGCCGCTTGCGAAAGACGCTCATCCGGTTCCGCATGCATCAGATGATCGTATTCCTTCAGCAAGGCACCACACCCCCCCGCATTGCTTGCGATATAATCAACGTTCGCTTCCCCGAAAGCCCAAATATTTCGACCGGCCAGCTGCTTGGCATCACCCATCTCACCCGCATGGGCATGCAGTGCTCCGCAGCATACCTGCTCCTCCGGTATGACGATTTCGAACCCGGCCTGACGGAGCAGTCGCACGGTATTTACGTTCGTAGGTGCAAACATAACATCCATAATGCAGCCCCGGAACATGCCCACCCGGCCAACCGTATCTCCTGCCGCTGGAATAACCATAAGCCCTGAACCACTGTCAGTCGTTTCACGCCGGTAAGGAAAGCCCGCCTTGCTCCACAGCTCTTCCAGGCCATCGCCCGATACATCAGGCAGTGCCTGCTCAAGCTGCTGAAGATGGTCGGGAAACAGCTTCATGGCCCCTGAGTTTCGGGCAAACTTCTGCAGCCCTGATTTCTGATAGAAGGAAAGCGTCTTGCCAATCAGCTTCAGCCTTCTGCGATGCGGGAACACCCCTTGCAGGAAGGTCTTGCGGACGATTCGCACAGGCATCGAATACGGCTTCTCCGCAGCAATGGCAGCCCGGGTCTGCTCGATCAATTGGCCGTACTTCACATCCGAAGGACAAGCTGGCTCACAGGCTCTGCAGCCCAGACACAGATCCATCTGGCTACGGAAGCTTTCATCCGGCTCCATCAAGCCATCAACAACGGCTTTCATAAGTGCAATCCGCCCACGGGGGGAGGCCGCCTCAAGTCCCGTCTCGATGAATGTTGGGCAAGCGGTCTGGCAAAATCCGCAGCGCATACAGTTTGTCAGCTGATCCTCATCCAGCGTCAGCTTCAGCGATTGGGCTAGCTTCTCATGGGTTGAATTCATGCGCTCTCGCTCCCCTCACGGTGTTTGAATCTCCTCATCCTGCGTTGTCGTCCGTCCTACAGCTTCCGTTCGATCCTGATAAATGATCCGCTTTCTCGTTTCCGCGAACAGCTTGCCCGGGTTCATGATCTGATGCGGGTCGATCGCATCCTTGATGGATTTCATCATCTTGATGCCGGCTTCGCCCACCTTCCATTCCAAGTAAGGTGCCTTCACGATCCCAACGCCATGCTCCCCGGTAATGGTGCCGCCCATCGCAATGGCCACTTCAAAGATTTCGGCGAAGGCCTGTTCCACGCGGTGAATCTCTTCCGGATCCCGTGCATCCGTCATCGCGGTCGGATGCAGATTGCCATCCCCGGCATGACCGAATGTGCAGATCTGCACATCATATTTCTGAGCGATTCGCTGAACCTCAAGCACCATATCCGCAATCTTCGAACGGGGAACCGTAGCATCCTCCAATATCGTTGTGGGCCGCAGACGGGATAGCGCTGCGAGCGCACTCCGTCTGGCTTCCATCACCTTCGCCCCTTCCTCCGGAGTCTTGGCGATATTCAGCTGCACCGCACCCGATGCAAGACATATTTCCTCCAGCTGCTTCAAATCCCGCTCCACATCATCGGCGTTGCCATCCTGTTCGATAGCCAGCATCGCTTTAGCGTGAACCGGCAGTCCGATTTTGGCAAAATCCTCGACCACCTGAAGTGTGGGCTGATCCATAAATTCCAGCGTACACGGAAAAATATGATGGGCTATAATGTTCGAAACCGTTCGGGCAGCCGCATGGAGGTCATCATAAACGGCGACCATCGCTTTCCTGTAAGAAGGCTTCGGAATTAATTTAACCGTTGCTTCTGTGAGTATGGCTAACGTTCCGCCCGATCCTACCAATAGTCGGGTCAGATCGTACCCTGCCGCATCCTTCACCAGCTTGCCGCCTGTACGCAGGATGCTGCCGTCCGGCAATACAGCCTCCAACCCCAGGACATAATCCTTGGTTGTGCCGTACTTCAAACCACGCAGTCCACCAGCCCCCAGGGCAATATTGCCGCCCATCGTACAGATGATCATACTGCTTGGATCCGGCGGGTAGAACAACCCGGTCCGTTCAACCGCCAGATGAAACTGCTTTGTATTCAGACCGGTCTGGAAGGTCGCGGTCAGATTATCCGAATCGATCTCCAGCAGCTTGTTCATTCGAGTCATGACCACCACCAGCCCGCCCTGAAGCGGAATGGTGCCGCCGCACAGATTGCTGCCTGCACCTCGTGTAATGACGGGTATCCGATGCTTTGAACAAATTTTGACGATGTCGGATACCTGCTGCGTGCTTTCGGGAAAAATCACCCCGTCCGGCATCGCTTGATATAGCGGGGTAGCATCATAACTGTAAGAAACCAGGCTTTCCGGATCGTCCTTGAACCACTCCCCGCCAACCACTTTGATCAACAACTCGCGAATAACCGATTCCAGCACATTTCATTCCCCCTCCCATTACGGGCTTTACTACGATAAATTCCCCTTGCTTCTCACGAAGTTAAATACGCTTTCCGTCCTGATGCTTGAATATCAATTATAGGAACGGCATCGAGCCCATCGTCCCTCTTCCTAAGCTAGAGAAATTCAGGCTTGCTTCTCCCACTAGGGCAGCGCCAGCTTTCCCATCACGGTTGGGCGAAACGCTCCAGTAGCTGCAGGCAGATTGTTGGGAACGCCGAACATGAAATCATTGCCAAGCAGTGCAAAGATCACGGCTTCCTTGGCATCGTCATCAAACCCCAGCGTTCTGGAGGTCATCACCTTCTGCCCCGGCAATAACTCGCCTAACATGGAGAGCAATGTCTTGTTGCGGGCTCCTCCACCGGTCACTATCACTTCATCGATCCCGTGACGGGGGAAAACATAGTTCTCATAGCTGTCAGCAATGGAATGAGCTGTAAAAGCCGTTGCCGTTGCCATTGCGTCCTCGTCCGACAGCTTGCGCAGCTTGGCTTGTTCCAGGAACGAAACCGCATAACTGTGGCCGAACAACTCCCTCCCCGTTGATTTGGGCGGCGGGGTGCCGAAGTAAGAATGGCCCAGCATTTCGTCCAATAAAACGCGGTCCGGCTTGCCTTGGGCAGCCCAATTACCTCCGTCGTCATACAACAACCGCCCTCCGGACAGGATGTAGGCCACAGCGTCTATAACCATATTGCCGGGTCCGGTATCAAAGGCCAGCACATCCGAAGGATCCGCCCCTGCGGGCAGCGCCGTGCAATTGCCGATCCCGCCGATGTTTTGCAGCAGCCTTCCACGTTCCGGGTGACGGAATAATATCCAATCCCCATACGGAGCAAACGGTGCGCCTTGGCCCCCGACCGCCATGTCCGCGGGACGAAAGTCCCCGACCACGAGCTTGCCGGTATGCTTGGCAATAGCAGAGATATCGCCGATCTGCAAAGTCGACGCGACAGCATACGGGTCGCCTTGTTCCGGTACCGGCTGATGCCAGATGGTCTGTCCGTGAGAGCTGACCAGATCCACTTCATCGACATGCATGCCCGCATCGGCAACCGCTTCCAGAACAACCGCTCCAAACTGATAACCGAGGAACGCATTCATATTGCATATTAGAGCACTGTTCGAATTCGCTTCCACGCACAAATCACGCAGCCGCTGACGAAGCTCCGGCTCATATGCCTTACTGTAGTAATGCAAGAGCTCGACCGAGGCTGCAAGGCCGCTTCCCTCTATGCGGACAATCGCAGCATCGATGCCATCCAGCGAAGTGCCGGACATCAAGCCGACCACAACGGTCGGCCTTCCATCCTTCCATGGTGAGAACATCATCGTCTACGCCTCCCCATACAGCAGGTAAGGAGCCCTCATCGTTCTCCACTGTTCCGATTCCCGGGCCCACTGCGCAGCAATACGCTGAAGTCCGGCTTCTTCATGGATGTGCCTCCGGACATCCTCGCTTCCTGTGAGCAAATCAATAAAATATCGATTGCGTCCTGCCGGCGGAGTAAGCCACTGGAACTCCTCCGGGTACATCCGGCTGACCAGATGCAGAAGCGTAAGCCCAGTACGTACAGCCTCCACTTCAGATGGCTTCGTCATGAACAGCATCACGCCTCCACATCCTTCACCCTGATGCTTCGAGAAGGTTGGTGTCATGAACATGGGATGGGCATGGATGCCTGGAAGTCGATAGGCGTTAAACGCCTTGGCCAGCTCCTCGCCGTCGATCCACGGAGCACCGATCCATTCAAATGGCCGGGTCGTGCCTCTGCCTTCCGAAAGATTGGTCCCTTCGAAGAAGCAGGTTCCGCTGTAGAGGCGAACCGTATCCATCGTGGGAATGTTCGGGGAAGGCAGCACCCACGGAAGCCCCGTCTCGGTGTAGTCCATCCTGCGGGTCCAACCTTCCAGCCCAATGACATCCAGATCACAGCCGGTTCCCCGCATCTCGTTAGCCATACGCGCAAATTCACCGATGGTCATCCCGGTGCAAATCGGTATCTGCCATCCGCCCACCATCGATTCGTATCCCGGCTGCAGCAAGCCGCCTTCACAGCGTTCCCCGCCGAGCGGATTCGGCCGGTCCAGAACGAGCAGGCTCTTGCCATGTTCGGCGCATGCCTCCATGACATACAGCAGGGTGGTCATATAGGTGTAGAAACGCACACCGAGGTCTTGAATATCGAAGATGACGGTATCGACATTCTTCAGCATATCGGCATCCGGCTTACGCCGGGAGCCGTACAGGCTGTACACAGGAACACCGTATACCGGATCTACTTCATCCTCCACGTGTTTGCCTGCCTGAAGCTGACCGCGCAGCCCATGCTCACAAGCAAACAAAGCCGTCAATTCCGAATTCGGCAAGCCTGCAATCACCTCAATAGATGAACGAAAATCCGACGTGAGCCCCGTCGGATTCGTGATGACGCCAAGGCGACAGCCTGTGATTTTCTCATGCGATAATCCCGGCAGGACATCAATTCCGCTCCGCATGTTACCCCTCATCATACGCTTACACCTCTCGCTTCCGAGGCTGCAATACCGTCTTCTGCCGGCTTGGCCTCTTCCGGATTCAGTACATTATACGTAACCTTATGCTGGTATATCGCCCACATGCCGTTAAAGAGGAATCCAAAACCAACCACGGTAAGGACCAGTGGAATCGCAACGCAGAAGGCTTGAAAGCTTGCTCCAAGCGTATAGGCCGGAAACTTCAGGAACAACTTGACGCTGTAGGCCATCGCTTTAAAGATGCCCATCCCTTCCTGAATGACAAGCTGAAAGGTGTAGAATTGGGAGATGAGCGCCATGATGACAAAATAGGTCTGGAATACACCGATCGCGAGATAGCCGATTCCCTCTTTGCCTCCGTAATACCACCAGGTGGACCACAGAATCAGTGCCATCACTACGAAGAAGAAGCCCATAACCACAGCAGGCCCGAGGCCTTTAAGCGCACCTTGGAACACGTCCTTGAGCCTGGACTTGCCCCGTTCCGTCTTGCGATGGTAAGCATAACAAACCCCGTAGAACAACGGCATATACAGCACCGGCAGCAGCAGTAGCGCCGCCATCAGCGGCACAAACATCACGACAACCACGAGGATCAGCGAGGTTATCATGCTGTATAAGGCCACCGCCGTAATTTCGCGGTAAACCTCAACCCCTGTCTTTTTCAACACATCATTCAGCTTGCGCATAGATTTCCTCTCCTCTTCGTCGTTGTTTACCAATCAATACGCTGTTCCGTCTCAGGATCGAAGAAATGCACTTTATCAAAATTGAAAATGAATGTTTTCTCCATGCCCGGATAACCTGTCGTTTCGGGATGAACCTTCGCGGTAACGGTCCGGTTGCCAACTCGGAAATACACCAGATTCTCCGAGCCCAGATGTTCAACGACCTGTACCTTGGTTGAATACGTATAGTCCAGATTCGAGATGACCGGTATATCCTCACCCGTAATATGCTCGGGACGCATGCCCAGAATGAGATGCTCATTCTCGTATTTGCTCAGCGCAGCCGCCATGGAATCGGGAATGACAAATTCGCCGCCCTCCATCCGAAGCACGTTTCCTTCCTTATGCACATCGATAAAGTTCATCGGCGGAGATCCGATAAAACCGGCAACAAACATGTTTTGCGGATTCGCATACAGCTCCGTCGGTGATGCAATCTGCTGAATAATCCCGTTGTTCATCACGACAATCCGCTCGCCGAGTGTCATCGCTTCAACCTGATCATGCGTTACATATACAATGGTTGCCTCAAGACGTTTATGCAGCTCGGACAGCTCCACGCGCATCTGCACGCGAAGCTTCGCATCCAGGTTCGAGAGCGGCTCATCAAACAGGAACACCTGCGGATCGCGTACAATCGCCCGGCCCACCGCAACGCGCTGACGCTGTCCGCCGGACAGCTCGCGCGGCTTCCGATCAATCATCGACTCCAGGCCGAGAATGGAGGCGGCCTGTGATACCTTTTGCTCAATATATTCTTTAGGTTTCTTCAGATTCTTCAAACCGAAGGAGAGATTCTCGCGAATTGTCATATGGGGATACAGGGCGTAATCCTGGAACACCATGGCGATATCCCTGTCTTTCGGATGGAGATTGTTTACCACCCGGTCGCCGATGAGGATATCACCGGATGTTTGACGCTCAAGCCCGGCAATCATGCGCAGCGAAGTGGTTTTGCCGCAGCCGGAAGGACCGACAAATACCACAAACTCTTTATCATGAATTACAAAGTCCGACCCCGCTACAGCGGTAAAGGTCCCTTTGTTGTCGTCTACAAATTCTTTTCGTATATTACGGAATTCTACGCGTGCCATAACTTTGCCTCCTTCTAGCCTTTAACGGCTCCAATGGTGATGCCTTGCAGGAAATAGCGCTGAAGCGAGAAGAACAGGATCATCATCGGCAGTGCCGCGACGGTGGCTCCAGCCATAAGTGCGCCGAAATCGGTTGTGTCCGCATAGACGAAGGAAGCAAGACCTACCTGAATGGTCCTCATTTCCGCCGAATTGGTCACGAGGAAGGGCCAGAAGAAATCGTTCCATGATGCAACGAACGTGAAGATAGCGAGTACGGCGAGACCCGGTTTAGCCATAGGAAGAATGACTTTCCAAAAGATACCGAACTCTCCGCAAGCATCGATCCGCGCTGCATGAATCAAGGAGGTGGGCAGCGACGACATGTACTGCTTCATCAAGAAAATGTTGCCCACACTTACGATTCCGGGGAGCAGAATGGCCGTATATGTATTCCCGAGATCAAATACGTCAATCATCAAAATATAGAGCGGAATCAGCGTAACTTGTGCCGGAATCATCATGGTGCTGAGCAAAACCCAGAATACCGCTTTGTTCCCCGGGAACTTCAGCTTCGCAAAGGCATACCCTGCGAGCGATGCGAGAAACACGTTGGTCACCGTCAGGATGGTGGAGATTAATAAGGAGTTAAAGAGCCACCTCATTACGTTGGTTTTGCCGAAAAAACGCTCATATGGGGCTACGGACAGCACGTCCGGGATCATTTTGGGAATAAACGAAGCGGCCGACTTGGTGTCCTGTACAGAGCCAATCAACATCCAGTACATCGGAATGATCGTCAGAACGCTCCATACCACCAGGATGACCGAAGCCACAATCAGCATGATCACTTTTGATCTTGATTTCATGGGTGCACCCCCTTTTAGCTTCAGTGATATACGTTAGTACTCTACGTCGGAAGAGAAATATTTGAACTGAATGATGGAAATGACGATAATCAATGCAGCCAGTACAAAAGATTGCGCCGCCGCAAGCCCGAATTCGTAGAAATTAAACGCCGTGCTGTAAATCAGATAGGCGATGGTGGTCGTCGCAAAGTTCGGTCCGCCCTGTGTCATCAGATACACCGAGATAAACACCTGGAAGGACGTAATGACGCCCGTCACAAGCAGATACAGCGTGGTTGGTTTCATCAGTGGCCACGTAATGCGCCAGAATTTGGACCATCCGCTGGCATGGTCAATATCCGCGGCTTCATAGAGCGATTTGGGAATCCCGCCCATGGCGGCCAGATAGAGAATAATGCCTGCACCATGCGAACCGAGCCAGTTCATCAATATGAGCGAAAAGAGGGCGGTATCCGATTTGCCAAGCCATATGACGGGATCGAATCCGAACAATCCAATGAACCGATTCAAAAGCCCGGCATTCGTCGGATCGTAAATGGCAAGCCATACGACGGAGATCGTTACGCCGGAGGCTACGGCCGGCAAATACATCGTAGCCTTGAAGAACGTTTGCCATTTGTTCTTCATCTGGAAAATGAAAAAGGACAGACCATACGTGATAACAATGTTGACCGGAACCGTGCCGATCGTGAATAAGACCGTATTCCTCATGGATTTCCAGAACACTTCATCCTGTACCATCCGTGTGTAGTTATCCGTTCCAATCCATTCGGAGCCCATAACGCTGTATTCCTGGAAGCTCATCAGAAAGGCGGAAGCAACCGGGTATAGCGTAAATACCAAGAACAACAGTACTGGAGCCAGAATGAATAAATACGCCCATCCATATTCGCGCCAGTACCCCTTCATGGGGGGACGTGAAGGCCGGGCTTGCGCCGGGGCAGTCTGCATTTGATTTCCTCCTTTGCGCACAGGTGAAGTATGTTCATGAAGCCTTAATTCTTACAAAGCCTAGAGCGATTCGTTTAAAAAGGGAGTGACCCGATTTGTTCCTGCTAAGGACAACGGGACACCCCCTTATAACTTCAATTACTGTCCTAAAATTTGTTTGCCTTTGTCTATGAAGTCTTGTGCGATCTGCTCCGGCGTCTTCTCACCCGAGAACAACGCCTGGATGTTCGGCTTCACCACTTGCTCCTTGAATTTCTTCTGGTTGCCGGAATCTTTGGCATCGAGGCTCAAGGTCACAGGAATGTCTTTGAAGTTCGCAAAAATTTCTGCTGCTTTGATGGTCGATTCTGTTCCAAGTCCTTTGCCTGCATAGAATTCCGCCTGTGATTTGCGAACGAATGGCAGCACCAGTTCATTGGCGGAATTACCGGCTTTCGCGCCGCTCAGGCCTTCCATGATCAGGAAGGTATTCTTCGCATGCTCTTCGCCCTTATCCTTCTTCTGCTTGAAGGCTACGTAGCCTTCGCCGAACATGGAGGTTTTGCGCTCTGCCCCGTCGTTGTGCGGAACCGGCAGCAGAACAAAGTCGATTTTCTCGCCTTGCACCGTACCGCTGTCAATGTCCTTCGCACGGTTTTGCAGCATCACATCGTAATAAGGGATTGCCTTGGATACGATGGCGGCTTCCTCTGCATAGAACCAGTCCATCCGTTTAGCGGGTTGAATCGCCGCTGTCTCAGCCGGCATATGCCCGGCTTTCATCAGATCGGAAACAAACGTCATCGTGTCCAGAATGCGCTCATCATTCCATTGAAACTCGCCTTTATCGTTCAGGACGTCCGGCATCCCGTTGCTGCGTGTCAGCATTTCGATGAAGTCAAGGGAAGTTCCGTCCGTTACCAGCGCATAGCGCTTTTTGCCGTTCGGGAGCTTGGTGGTCAGCTTATCGGCAGCTGCCTTGAATTCGGTCCAGGTCCAGCCGTTCTCCTGAATGGACTTCCAGTCGATGCCTGCTTCTTCAAGGATCTTCTTATTGCCGCCCCATGCCCACAGGGATTGGTACAGCGGAAGACCGTATTGCTTGCCTTGGATTTGACCAAGCTCGAGTGTACCCGGGAGATAGTCGTTCTTTATCTCGTCTGTGATATAAGGGGTTAATTCCAGTGCCAGACCGGTATCCACATAAGCACCGTCCACCGCATGGAAATAAAGATCAGGCGGATTACCGGCATTCAGGGCTACATCGAACTTCTTCGGACCTTCAGCCCATGAAAGCACTTCGGTTTCGACTGTAATGTGCGGGTATTTTTCTTTCAAATCCGCTACATGCTCTTTCAATTCATCTTCATATTTACCATGTACCGGATAAGTCCAGACAACAACCGTGTCCTGCTTCGGTGCAGCCTCGCCATTTCCTTCCGAAGCTGTTCCGCTTCCGCCTTCAGGAGCCTTCGCCCCGCCGGAACCGCCGCAAGCCGCGGTGAACACGAGCATTAAAGAAGCCAACAATGTAAGCCAACCTTTTTTCTTCATGTACTACTCCCCTTATCATTTATATATTTGTGGTTTCGCTATGAACTACAACCGCTTGATCGCTTGCCGGCTCTCATCCAGGTATTTCACTGAATTCTCGTAATTCCGGCTGGCGACGCCAAGATATAAAATATCGATAAGATTCAACTGCGTAATACGAGACGACATCGCGCCACTGCGAATTTCGTTCTCCGTCGAGGAGGTGTACAAGGGAATATCCACCGATCGGCTTAAGGTAGAGTCACCGTATTTCGTAATGCCAATCGTCTTGCATCCTTTCTCTTTGGCTATGGCTGCTGCGCGAATCACTTCATCCGTTTCACCGGAATAGGAGATGCATACGGCCGCATCATCTGGAGTCAGCAGCACCGCCGAGGTGAGCTGCACATGAGGGTCCGGAAAAGATATACATACCTTATTAATCCGCAAAAATTTCTGCTGGGCATCCATCCCGATCAGATTCGAAGCCCCTACCCCGAACATGAAAATACGCTTAGACTGATCGAGGGCCAGTACGGCCTCCTCCACCTTCCCTTCCTCCATAATCTTCATCGTATCCCGAATCGATTGAATGTTATTGTTCGAGACGTTCTGTATAATTGCAGAAATGCTGTCATTGGGCCGAATATCCTGATATCCGGTGGCTAATGGCTCCTGCAAGTCTCCGGCTACCTTCAGCTTCAGATCCTGATAGCCCTTGAATCCCATCGTTTTGCACAGGCGAACGATAGCAGCCTGACTGGAACCGCTTCGGACAGCAAGATCCGCGACCGACATCTGTATCATCTCTGCCGGTTCCTGCAAAATGAAGGCTGCAACCTTGCGCTCGGACGGATTTAATGAATCATACACCTCACGCAATCGAACCAATCCGCCGTTCATTCCTTGCCCCCCTTTACTCATAATCCTCTGATGATCATTCATATGTAATATTACTTTACACCTATTGAATGAAAGCATGACTGGTATCGCTTTCAATATCAGTGGATTGAGTTCATTATAAATTGTATGAAATTATATTTCAATACATAATTGATGATTTAAAATTTTATTTTACAACACTTCTTTTTTCTCCTATACTGGATATAGAAAGCGAAGTGGTTCAATATGGAAATTCATATCGGTGTTGATGGTGGCGGCACAAAGACTGATGCAACCGCTATCCACAGCAGCGGAGAGGTATTGTCCCGTTTTACCGGAGGTTCCACAAATCCTTATATTGTAACGTTCGATAAAGCGATGGCGGAACTCCAGAACGTGTTGGATGGGCTCCTGACACCTCTGAATGATGAGTCATTTTCATTAACATCAATATGTCTTGGGATGTCAGGTATAAGTTCTGTGGATGAACGTCGGCGTGTTCAATTACACCTTCTTTCCTATTTTCAGCAGCGGCTGCCCTCCATACGCATATACATGCGTTCGGAAGCCGAGATTTCATTAATGGCTGTGCTGGAGCGTCAGCATGGAATGCTCGCCATCTCGGGAACCGGCTCCAATACTTACGGTATCACCCAATCCGGAGATATCCACCGCGTCGGCGGCTGGGGGCATCTTCTCGGGGATGAAGGCAGCGGTTACCAAATTGGGCTTCAGACCCTGAAATCGGTAATCAAGAGTCATGAAGGCATTACACCGCCCACTATCATGACCAGCCTGATTGTTGAATCCTACCCTCTCCAGCATATTACCGATCTCAAATCTTACATTTACCAGCCCGCTATAACGAAACAGCATATCGCTTCCTTCGCCCGCTGCTGCATTGAAGCAGCGGAAGCCGGGGATGAAGCGGCACTCCGTATCATCCGGCAGCAGGCTGAAGAGCTGGCCGATACAACTAGCGCTCTCATCAGGCAGCAAGCTGAATTCGAAGAGAGTGATCTGGTATGGATCGGCTCGATATTCAAGCATTCGCCAGATTTCCGGAAGGCGTACTGCGACTCCCTGCTAATGCGTTATCCTCAGCTGCGATTTCCCGAAGGGAACCGTGAACGAACACCCGCGCATGGTGCGGCCCTGTTAGCCTGCAAGCTATTTACAGACGGCGTCTCTGACTTGCTGTAGCATTCACATCATCAGTGCCCGTCCATATTCCAAGGCAAAAAAGGAGACCTGTCTCATGACGAATACTCTAAGTCAATTGACAACCGAACAGCCTCATGAACATACGCAGAACATTGATCAGTTGAGCTCAGAACAAATTATGATCCTTATTAATAACGAGGATAGTCTGATCACCGAAACGATTCGTGAACAGATCCCTCTTATAGCCCGAGCAGCGGATCTCGTGGTAGAAGCTTTCGAGAATGGCGGCAGATTGTTCTACATAGGCGCAGGAACCAGCGGTCGAATCGGTATCCTTGACGCATCCGAATGCCCACCTACCTACGGGACGGATCCGTCCATGGTGCAAGGGTTGATCGCAGGCGGCTTCAGAGCCGTGAAGGAGGCGATTGAAGGTGCGGAGGATAGCGAGGAATTGGGTGCCCAGGACATCAATGAAAACGGTATCAGCAAGAAGGACGTTATCATTGGGATCGCCGCCAGCGGACGCACGCCTTATGTTCTTGGAGCTATGCGACGTGCCAAGGAACTCGGAGCGGTTGTTGTCGGGCTCTGCAATAACTACGAATCGCCCATGCATCAGTATGCGGATTTTGTGATTGAAGCCGTCGTTGGCCCTGAGGTCATTATGGGCTCCACGCGCATGAAGGCCGGTACATCGCAAAAGCTGATCCTCAATATGCTGACAACAACGGCCATGATTCGAATTGGCAAGGTGTACAAAAACCTGATGGTCGACCTCAACCCTTCGAATAACAAGCTTGTGCATCGTGCCAAACGCATCATTACGCTTGCAACAGGTGCATCGGAGGAGGAAGTGGAGAAGGCTTACCATGAAGCCGGTGCCCATGTCAAAACAGCAATTGTTATGCTCTTGGCGAATGTCAGTGCTGCGGAGGCATCCACGCTGCTTGATGGTACCCGCGGATTCGTTCGCGGTGCGATTGATCTAAAGGCGTCCAAGTAAAGCAATGGGCTTGTTATGCTGTGTAAGCCTTCCATGAATAGAAACGGGATATCTCCAGGTCCATGTTGGCCTGTACGATATCCCGTTTATTTTTTGCTGTTTTATCGGATACTCACTGCCTATGATCTCATCTGTCCATGCCCTGCTTCATTCCAACCTGTTGTTCGCTCCATTCCCACAGGCGAGCGGCAAGTTTTGTATCCCTTGCCTTCTCTGTGGTTTTGTCCGGCTGGCACTTGACGTAATATTCCCCTGTCACATGCTCTACTTCAGGACTAGAGGCCAGATAAATCGCTGTCCGGGCACCTTCGAGCGCCGTTAAGAAGAACGGGCGAAGCAGCTTATAGACCGCTTTACCGAAGCCTGTATCCCGGTTTACACCAAGACTGGTGCTTACGGCGCCGGGATGGAGTGCATTGACCGTCACCCGCGTCGGCTGCAGTCGGCGCGCCAGCTCTTTGGTGAATAAAATATTGGCCAACTTCGACTGCGCATAACCCTTGGCCACATTGAATCCCTTCGCCAGATTAGGATCTTCCCAGTGGATGCTTCCAACCTTATGCGCCCCCGAGGATACGTTCACGATCCGACCCTGCCGTGCACGCTGGAGGGGTTCAAGCAGCTCGTTTGTCAACAGGAAATGACCTAAATGATTAACGCCGATCATGGCTTCGTACCCGTCCTTCGTCAACTCCCGCTTAATGGTAACCACACCGGCATTGTTCACCAGAACATCGAGTTTGTTGTGCTTGGCCTTAAAATCGGCAGCAAATGCCCGAATGCTGTCAAAAGAGCCCAGATCCAGCGTCATCAGTTCAAGCTCTGTGCTTCCGCTCTCTTCCAGCGCCTGGTGAAGCGCCGCTTCCCCTCTGGATTGGCTCCGGCATGCCATCACAACATGCGCCCCCAATTTGGCAAGCTCAATCGTTGTAGCCAGGCCCATACCAGAGTTAGCCCCTGTTACAATAATGATACTCCCTGCCATGTCATTCATCCGCAGACCTCCTCTTACTTCCTACCCTATCATGCTAACAAAAAATCCCGCCACCAACATTAATTTGGAGACGGGACTTAGATAACGTACAGATGTAATTCAGACAAAGGATCAGCGCCTTAGGCTCCGCTCCCATTCATCGCCAGTATGATCGCAGCCAGACCGAAACACAGATTCAGCAAGCACAGAAATACCAGTGTCTGCTTCTGATTCAGCCCCGTTGCCAGCAAACGATAATGCGCCTGGGAAGCGTCGGCCTGATAAATCGGTTTGGATTGAAGCATTCTGCGGATAACCACAATGATATTATCGAAGATCGGCACACCCAGAGCAAAGATGGGAACGAACAAGGAAGCCAAGGTGGCCCCTTTAAACGCGCCATCCAGAGCAATGATCCCTAGTATAAACCCAAGGAAGGTTGCACCGGCATCCCCCATGAATACTCTGGCCGGCGGCTTATTGTACCGCAAATAGCCAAGCGCAGCACCCACGAGAACGACCGCAAGCAGCGCGGATTCGCCTCTGCCCATCGTAATGGCCACTACAAACAACGTGCCTCCGGATATGGCTGAGAGTCCTCCGGCTAGTCCGTCAATGCCGTCCGAGAAATTAATGACGGTCGTTACACCAAAAATCCATAATATTGTCAAGATGAGCTGCAGCCATTCCGGCAAATTGATATATTGCCCCGTGAACGGATTGTTGAATCCTTCAAACGCAATGCCGTAGCTGTATACAACGACAGCCGCGCTCATCTGAACAATGAACTTCGGCAGTGAAGCCAGTTCCTTGCCCTGGGACTTATACCAATCGTCCACAAGACCAATCCCAAGAATCAGGGCACTACCGATAAAGATACCTACCGCTTCCCTGGAAATGGTACCGGTAAGTGCAAAATATGTGATAAAAAATCCGATGAATATGGCGATGCCCGCTGTCAGCGGTATCGGTTCGCGGTGTATTTTCCGCTCGCTGTCCGGCCTTGGCTTGTCCACAAAATCAATCTTGATCGCAAGTTTGCGAAATGGCGGAATCAATACCAGGACCAGCACCATGGATATGACAAACGCTGCTAAATAGAGCATGGTTTCCTCCCAATAAATGATGAATAATGGAGAACATTGCAATCTAAGTATATGACTTATAAGGAACTCTATCAACCTATCAAAAGAAAAAGACTGCCACATCAGTAGAATGATCTACTTAGCAGCAGCCCTCCGGACTCACAGGTTAAGACTCCTTCTTGTTCACCACAAGTCCGATGATCATAACGATAAGTGCCAGCAAAGCAATCAACTGATCGATGGTCATGGCGGAAAGCCTCCTTATGACAGGATGGCTCTTGCCCGGACTATACATCTCACTCTCCCGTTAAATGCCTTACTTACTTTCCCCACTACCATCCTATGAGGGCTCGCTCCCGATTTATGACGAGATCCCAGAAAAAAAACCTGCCCCCGTTCAGCGAACGGTTGAAAGGGCAGGTGGTACATCGTGCTGACACACCGGGCAGAGCTCCCTCTCCCCCTATCTTGAAGAGTCTTCGCTTCGCCTGACGGTGATCAGCGTTATGGCTTGATCGGATTAGGATTTAACCTACTCCGTTACGATATCATAGATCAATACAGGTGCATCCGCATGATCAGCAATTCGAATGCTTTCATACAGCTTCTGCTTCACGTCGTCCACGTTCTCGCGGTTGGCATGAATCGTGACGAGGGAGTCACCCTTCTTCACGGTGTCGCCAACTTTCTTGTTCAGCATCAGGCCTACAGCCAGATCTATCTCGGATTCCTTCGTTGCACGTCCGGCCCCAAGCAGCATCGCCGCGGTACCGATCTCATCCGCTACCAGTTCGGCGACAACGCCGTCCTGCTGTGCAGGAAGCTCTATCAGATATTGCGCCTTCGGCAGCCGGTCGGGATGATCCACCACAGACGAATCGCCGCCTTGGTTCTGGATGAACTCCTTGAACTTCTCCAGTGCCTTGCCGTTTCGGATAACCTCACGCAGCTTCTCCTCGGCATCTTCAAGCGAGTCTGCCTTCTGCGCCAGATAAACCATCTGTCTGCCCAGAGCCAGGCACAGCTCCTCCAGATCCTTCGGACCTTCGCCGCGCAGCGCATCAATCGCTTCCTGAACCTCCAACGAGTTGCCGATCGCAGCCCCAAGGGGCTGGCTCATATCGGAGATGACGGCCATCGTTTTGCGGCCGACGTTGTTGCCGATGCTAACCATGGCATGCGCCAATTCCTTGGCGTCCTCCACGGTTTTCATGAACGCGCCCGCACCGGTTTTAACATCCAATACGATCGCATCGGAACCTGCAGCAATTTTCTTGCTCATGATAGAGCTGGCAATCAGCGGAATGGAATTGACGGTTGCCGTCACATCCCGCAGTGCATACAGCTTTTTATCAGCCGGGGTGAGGTTCCCGGTTTGGCCGATTACAGCAATTTTATGTTGATTCACAAGGTTCACAAATTCGTCTTTGCTGATCTCCACGTGGAAGCCTTCAATGGACTCCAGCTTGTCAATCGTTCCTCCGGTATGACCGAGACCGCGTCCGGACATCTTCGCTACGGGAATGTCCAGAGCCGCTACGAGCGGTGCCAATACAAGCGTTGTCGTATCGCCAACACCCCCGGTGGAGTGCTTATCAACCTTGATTCCCTCAATTGCGGACAGATCAATCGTTTCTCCGGAGTTTACCATCGCCATCGTCAAGTCCGCCCGCTCCCGGTCGGACATGTCCTGGAAATAGATCGCCATATTCATGGCACTTACCTGATAATCAGGAATATCTCCCTTGGTATATCCATCGATAAAGAAATTGATCTCTTCTGTTGTCAGTTCCTTGCCGTCGCGTTTCTTCGCAATTAAATCAACCATTCTCATCGTACATTCTCCTCACTGTTTGCGATGATTGTGTTCTTTCTATGGGCAGCACTACAAAGGCGAATGGTTCGACCGATCGCTGCTGCCCCCGGATTCCTTCGTCATTCCTTACAACGAAATCGCCGTATCCAGCGCTACTTCCATCATCTCGTTAAACGTGGTTTGGCGCTCCTCGGAGGAAGTCTCTTCCCCTGTCAGCAAATGGTCACTTACCGTCAGGATTGTCAGGGCATTCACACCGAACCGTGCCGCAATCGTGTAGAGAGCCGTTGTCTCCATCTCTACGCCCAGCACGCCATGCTGCATCAGCTTCTCAACCACCGACTTGTCCTCACGGTAAAATACATCGGATGTGAACACATTGCCGACATGCATCTTCAAGCCCTTGTCCTTGCCGCGCTCATATGCACCAAGCAGCAGCGGGAAGCTGGCAATCGGAGAGAAATCATAGCCGCTAAAGTGATGGCGGTTCATACCGGAATCCGAGCATGCTGCCTGAGCCAGAATGACGTCGCGCACACGAACATGCTCCTGCATCGCGCCGCAGGTTCCGACACGGAACAAATTTTTGACGCCATAATCACGAATGAGTTCGTTGACATAGATACCGATGGAAGGCACGCCCATGCCCGAGCCCTGCACGGAGATGCGCTTTCCCTTATAAGTTCCCGTAAATCCGAGCATCCCCCGCACTTCGTTGTAGCAGGTTACATCCTCCAGATACGTCTCGGCAATAAATTTAGCCCGCAGCGGATCGCCTGGCAGCAGAATCGATTCTGCGATATCTCCCGGCTTCGCTCCAATATGTGTACTCATGTGCAAATTCCTCCACTTTTCGATTTATTTCAAATCATTCAAAAAGCTTATGCCATGCTCCGGCAGCTTCACCCCGAAATTGTCTGCAACCGTGGCCCCAATGTCGGCAAAGGTCTTGCGCAGCGGCAACTCCTTGCCTTCCGCAAAACGCGGGGAGTAGACAAGCAGCGGTACGTATTCCCGCGTATGATCCGTCCCTTTGTAAGTAGGATCATTCCCGTGGTCTGCCGTGATGATCAGAAGATCATCGTTTGTCATTTTCTCGAACACCTCTGGCAGGCGCTGGTCATAATCCTCCAATGCCTGGCCATATCCTTTCGGATCGCGGCGGTGCCCGTACACCGCATCGAAATCCACGAGGTTTATGAAGCTCAGACCCTTGAAGGAATCATCCATGGTCTGCACCATTTTGTCCATGCCGTCCATATTCGATACGGTTCTGACAGCCTTCGTAATGCCTTCACCATCAAAAATATCGGAGATTTTGCCGAGGGCAATCACTTCGAGTCCTGCATCCTTCATCTCGTTCATGGTTGTGCGTCCAAAAGGCTTCAAGGCATAATCATGCCGGTTCGCGGTACGCTTGAAGCTGCCAACCTCGCCAGTGAACGGACGCGCAATAATCCGGCCGAGCATATAAGGATCTTCCAGCGTAATTTCGCGGCAGAATTCGCAAATTTCATACAGTTCCTTCAGGGGAACCACATCCTCATGCGCCGCGATTTGCAGCACAGAGTCCGCCGAGGTATAAATAATCAGCGCGCCTGTCTTTACATGCTCCTCGCCAAGCTCTTCAATGATCTCCGTTCCGCTTGCCGGCTTGTTGCCGATAACCTTGCGTCCGGTCTTCGCTTCAATTCGCTGAATCAGCTCATCCGGAAAACCGTCCGGGAACACTCGGAAAGGCGTATCAATATACAGGCCCATGATCTCCCAATGACCTGTCATCGTATCCTTGCCGTTCGAAGCTTCCTGCATCTTCGTATAATAGGCCCGAGGTTTATCGGCAGCAGGCACTCCTTCGATCTCCCGGATGTTCGACAGCCCAAGCGCTGCCATATTCGGCATGTTGAGCCCCCCGCATTCGCGGGCGATATGCCCCAGCGTGTCAGATCCGATATCATCAAAATCAGCCGCATCCGGTGCCTCACCGATGCCTACAGAATCCAGTACAATCAAGTGAATTCGGTCAAAACGTTCCATATCCATGCTCCCCCTCATATATGATCTCAAAAAATCAAACTATCCATAAGGCTCGCTTGTTGTTTACTTCCATCCCTTGATTACAGGAACAGTCCGGCAATCGTTGCAGACAGCACGCTTACCAGCGTTGCACCGTACAGCAGCTTCAAGCCGAAACGTGCAACCACATTCCCCTGCTTCTCGTTTAGCCCCTTCACCGCACCGGCAATAATGCCGATGGAGGAGAAGTTTGCGAACGACACCAGGAATACGGACACGATACCAATGGTGCGCTCGGACAGATTCGTGAAGTTGGACAGCTCAAGCATGGCTACGAACTCATTCGATACAAGCTTCGTTGCCATAATACTGCCGGCGTCCACTGCCTCTTTCCAAGGCACACCCATGACAAAAGCAAAGGGAGCAAAGATAAATCCTAGCAGCTCTTGGAAAGATATCCCGAAAATCATATCAAAGATGCCGTTGATCATCGCGATCAATGCAACAAATCCGAGAAGCATCGCGGCAACGGTAATCGCTACCTTGAAACCGTCCATGATGTATTCGCCCAGCATCTCGAAGAAGGATTGCTTCTCCTCTTCCTGCACTTCCAGGATATCCTCATCCTTCTCCACCTTATATGGGTTCACGATGGAAGCAATAATAAATCCGCCAAACAGGTTGAGTACCAGCGCGGTCACCACGTACCGCGGCTCGATCATGGTCATATACGCACCTACGATCGACATCGATACCGTGGACATCGCGGAAGCACAGAGCGTATACATACGGTGCTTCGGAATTAAGGCGATCTGTTTTTTAACCGATATAAACACCTCGGATTGCCCCAGGATCGCGGAAGCTACCGCATTGTAAGACTCCAGCTTTCCCATGCCGTTGACTTTACTTAAGACGAGACCGATATATCTTACGATAAACGGCAGTACCTTAATATATTGAAGTATACCAATCAACGCGGAAATAAACACGATGGGCAGCAGAACGTTCAAGAAGAACGGACCTGCACCTTCATTGGCAATGCCACCAAATACAAACTCGATTCCGGCTCCCGCGTAGTCAAGCAGCGCTTTAAACGTATTCGCTATCCCTTTGACAAGATACTCGCCGATATTGGTGTTCAGCAGGATAAATCCCAGGATCAGCTGCAGCACAATCATTACAGCCAGCGGACGATAACGAATTTTGCGCTTATCATTACTGATAAGGAACGCAAGACCGAATACGACCAGCAAACCTAGTATGGCGATTAAAAATTTCATCGTCGTTGTTCCCCCATAGGTGAATTTTTATGATATAACACGGTTACCCGATGATCATTCAGAACTGCTGGTTACATTAATAGGATGAGCTGGACTGGCCGCCCTCCATGATTTTCACGCCGGAGCTTGCACCGATTCGGGTTGCGCCCGCTTTGATCATAGCTTCCATATCTTCTTTGCTGCGTACGCCGCCGGACGCCTTAACGCCGGTGTTCTGACCAACGGTCTTGCGCATCAAGGCAACATCTTCCGGAGTAGCTCCGCCTGTAGAGAAGCCTGTAGAGGTCTTAACAAAATCCGCTCCCGCTTTCACGGACAACTCGGATGCACGCACCTTTTCTTCCTCGGTCAGAAGGCTTGTCTCAATGATGACCTTAACCAGCGCTTTGCCCTTAGCTGCATCCACTACAGCTTGGATATCCTTAAGCACGAGCTCATCATTACGATCTTTAAGCGCCCCGATGTTAATGACCATATCCACTTCTCCAGCCCCATTGGCAATAGCGTCCTTCGCTTCAAATGCTTTGGCTGCTGTTGTCGAAGCTCCCAGCGGGAAGCCGATAACGGTACATACTTTAACCTTAGTGCCCGCAAGCTGCTCAGCACAGTAGGATACCCAAGTCGGGTTCACACAAACCGAAGCAAATTCGTATTTTTTGGCCTCATCTGTAAGTTTCGTAATCTCGGCTTGGGTTGCATCCGCCTTCAACAGTGTGTGGTCAATCATTCCTGCTATATTCATCTGGTTAAACACTCCCTAATATAATTTTTGTAATTTTGTAAAAGCGCTCTCATTACGCTTAAACCTGTAGACGGGACCATCATATCACAGCTATGAACATATGTAAAACACATGGTGAAAATATGTTCATTCCGATTTATGGCAATGATATTTATCATTGTTCGCTTAACAACTTGCCATCATTCAGGAATAATCTAACAACTCTTTGTTTACTATGCTCTATACCCTGTCGGGGTAAACATAAACAGAAGATACGGTCCCTTCACTAGTCCGTCACATATTCCACAGCACAAACACACCTCATGAAGGTGAGCACGAAGCCGATCCGCTTCGATGATCACCGCAATGAGGTGTGTTTGATCCTTCTTGTGCATCGACATGCACGATTTCATGAAAGCAAGGCTTGCGCCGTAAACTGATCCGTCACAAGTATGTTGGCATATTTACCGATTAGCGCAGCTCTTATGGCATCTACCTTTCGCTGTCCGCCTGCAACGAGAATGGATTTCTCCTTGTGCCGCAAATCCTCCAAATCGATGCCGACCGTACGGCTGTTGATATCCTCACTGCACACCCGGACCTCGGCGTCAAAAAACCGGGAGCAGATATCACCTGCGCCGACCTGCTGCAGCAGCTTCTGTTCTTTCTCGCTCAGGTAGCCGAGTCGAAAGAGGAGCGCATCTTCATGCACCGTGCCCACCGTAAACATGGCAATGTTGGCTTGTTTGCCTAATTGAATGATTCGCTGGATATGCCTGTCCCTCTCAACCATTTCCTTCAGTTCCATCGTGTCAAATATGACGGGCAGCGGCAAATATCTCGCCATCGTATGGTACGCCTCCGCGAAGAGATTGACAATCTCCGCTGCATACGTGTTCACATGCGAATGACTGACCCCGCCCTTCAGCTGCACGACCTCTACGCCACGGACCGATTTCTGCTGCAGCTGCAGCGCCACGGCATGCATGGTCGTTCCCCAGGTCACGCCGATAATGTCGGCATCCTGAACCGTTTCATGCAAATAATCGGCTGCCCTTTTGCTGATATGCTTCTGAATTTCACGATACTCATTGATGGGAGAATAGCTAATAAGCACTTCCTCCAGCTTGTATACCTTCTTGACCCTCTCGCCCAAAGCATCGAGATTCTCAAGCGGGTCCACAATGCTGATCTGCACATACCCCTGCTCTTTAGCGTGCTGAAGAAGCCTTGAAACCGTAGGGCGTGAAACGCCGAGCCTGGTGGCGATATCCTGCTGGCTGTAATCCGACATATAGTACAATCTTGCGGCCTCGATACTGAGACGCTGTTTATCCTGTTCCATCATCCAACCCACTTTGTTGTGTCGTATACAATTTGGGTACATTATACAGCGTTCTTATGCGGATTTCGATAGCCATGCAAAAGAAGCACATAAATTTGCGATATGTTCGCAATTTGATGTGCAGCATCATAGGAATTCCTGTGTCAACCAACTGCCTCCTTGCAAAAACAGACAAGCACCCGCGCAGCACATGCTATCGCTGAAAACTCAGTCGCTTCACGCGTTAACAACGGGCACTTGCCACTTACCATCTACCAGCCTATACCGGCTGATTGTATTCGAGCGGAGATACTCGGCCATAGGAAGCCTTGGCGCCTTGGATCGGAGCCGCCCAGCCTACGGCGTTCACGATCACCTGCTGAATGTCCGGCAGATGATAGGTAGGGAACGCTTCGTGACCCGGTCTGAAATAGAACAGCTTGCCGCGCCCCCGCTTATAACAGCAGCCGCTGCGGAACACCTCGCCGCCTTCAAACCAGGAGACAAACACCAGTTCATCCGGTGCCGGAATCTCAAAGCGTTCTCCGTACATTTCCTCCTGCGGAACTTCAATATACTCTCCGAGCCCGCTAACGATAGGATGGCTTGGATCAATAACCCATAAACGTTCCTTCTCGCCATCATCACGCCATTTCAGGGCGCCAGTATTCGTGCCAAGAAGGCGCTGAAAAATCTTCGATCCATGCCCGGAATGGAGCACAATGATCCCCATGCCGTCCAGTACGCGCTGGCGTACTTTTTCCACGATATCATCTCTCACTTCACCATGTGCCACATGCCCCCACCAGAGCAGAACGTCTGTTGAAGCTAGCACTTCATCTGTCAGACCATGTTCCGGATCATCCAAAACGGCTGTACGTACATAAAACTCGGCATCCTTCTCCAGAAAGTCCGCAATCGTCCGGTGTATGCCTTCGGGGTAAATTTTTGCAATCTGTTCATTATGTCTCTCGTGCCGATATTCATTCCATACCGTTACATTAATCCTAGCCATGGTTAGTGACCTCCCAAAGTATGATCATTCTGCGTTCTTCCGACCAAAATCAGCAAATAACATCCATCGTTCGTTGGCAAACCATTTAAATTCACCCCAAGTATAGGCTGTGTTACAATGAACGGGAATGTGAGAAAGTTACTCTTTTTGTACAAAAACGACTTTGCGTTTTTTTGGGGGAGAGAGGGTGTATTCGTGCTATCGATGAACGCGGACTATGTACCAAGAATCAAACTCATGGGATTTGTCTCCTACAAGAACCCCTGGATTCATTTCAAGCGGAATACGCACGAGTTTATTCTGTATTTTGTGAAGAGCGGCGAGCTTCATCTTCAGGAGAATGGTGTGGCCCATGTGCTCAAGAAAGGCGACTTGCTCGTGCTTGAACCGCATCTGGACCATGAGGGGACCCGCAAGCATGCCTGCGACTACTACTATATTCATTTTGAACATCCGGATATTCATCCAGCACCGGACCGTCCCTTATCCCTGCTTGCCAAACAATGGATAATAGGTGAGAGCGACCCCGCAGGCAAGGATAGCAACAGGCAGCTATACTTCCCTAAGACCTGCACCTTGACTCAGAAAAAAAGCCTCCATCATATGCACCATGCCCTGGGTGAAATGCTGCAACTGTACCGACGCAAGCACTTCAACCGCAGTTTGACCGCGCTCAAATTCATGGAAATGCTGATCGAGCTGTCCCGCGAGAGCCTCTTCGACGAGCTGGAGAACGACAGCCCGCATACCAAGTCCTACATGAAGGTGCATGCATTGCTGGATTACATCCATGAACACTACGCCCAGAAGATCATCAGCTCGGAAATCGAGCTGCGCTTCGAATGCAATTATGACTACATCAACCGGGTGTTCGCCAAGCTCACTGGCCTTACGATCATGCGCTACGTGAACCAAGTCCGGATTCATCATGCCAAGGAGCTGATTGAGGCCACCCATCTCAGCTTCGGGGAGATCGGGTATCTGACCGGCCTGGATGATCCATTCTATTTCAGCAAGGTGTTCAAAAAATACGTTGGCATGTCCCCCAATCAATACTATAAACAGGTGCATGAGAAGAAATAAAGCGGCGGTCAGCCGCTTTTTTTGTTGGAAAATATCAGGCATAAATGGAACATTAAATGGACGGAATGCGTTAGTTTAAGTAGCGAATGCCAAGGAGGGGATTATCATAAGATTCAAGTCGTTGTATGTTGTGCTCAGTGTTGTAGTCGTTTTTCTCATATCAGCTTGCGCCAATGGCGTTACTGGCTCAGATTCGCAGATCGGGTTAGCGGAGCCTTATCGCTTGGCGCTGGATGAATTAATATCAACCGATACAGCCCTCAATGACGGCATGGAGTTCATTTCACTGGATTTCGATGAAGAGCTTCCATCAGAGGATTCAGATAAGCAAAGCATCGAGGAATACCTGCAAAGCCGATATAACGTGAAGATTTATCATCTCACCTATGAACAATTGGTTGCGCAAGGGTTATATGACGCTGGTGATACCAAACGTAAAGGGATTTTACTGAGCATCGAAAAGCAGGAGCAATCGGATCAGAACAACATGACTATCGAGGTAAGCAAGTATCGTTCGAATGAGGGCGGGCTCACCGCAAAAGTAACTCTAGCTTACCAACAGGATCAATGGAAAGTGGTTAATTCTACGCCTACAAAAGAAAGTTAAGGGAGTATTTCCGGTTTTGCCGAAAACGCTGAATGTAGTAACGTTTGGATACGGAATGGCAGTACATTTGGGGAAGTTATTCTTGCCCCCATGCTGTTCGGGCTAACCCCTATCTTCTCTGCTGTACATATTCTCGTCTTGCAATCGAACGAGCACCTTACCAAAGCTGCCTCCTTGCCGAAGCGGAACCTCGTCAGTCGGATAATGATTGTCCAGATGCCTCGAGACGATGCCACGAACCCGCTCATCCACAGTCAAGCCGTGCATATTCAACCATTTGATCGTATCATGGAATGCCGCCTCTTTGGAAAGCGTTGTTGTTTTCACCTCTCGGGTTACCAGCGATTGATAAGAGTAGCCCTTCAGCAGCAGTAATTGGGTCAGGTAAATCATCTCCAAATGCTCGGTCTTTCGGGGGCGATCAGTGACAAGCGGCCATATCTCGTCAACCAAGCTGTGCTCCCTGAAACCTACCGCCAAGCTCATGTAGCAGAACGCCCTCGCGCAGCTCAGTACCCTCTCCACACTGGCCCAATCAACCAAAACCGGGCACATGGAGACAAAGACAAGATCAAAGGCTCGCTCCCATCCTTTTGCCTCAAGATCAATATTTTCGAAAGGTTCGTGTACCACCTTGACCGTTCCATTGACCAAGGCTGAACTATTCTGCTGCAGGAGCTCGACCAACGGAAGGGAGGTTTCCACCGCGGTTACATCCGCTCCCCGCTCCGCGAAAGGTACGGAAAAGCCACCCGACGCCGCACCTATATCCAGAACAGAAGATCCTGAAAATTCAACGCCCTGGTCCTCCAGCCAGTTCATAATCCGTCTAGCCCTTTGTCTGCCTTCTTCGCTGAACACTTCTTTATCGAATGACTTAGCCGATGAATCAAATGAATGAGCCGGGTCGATGCCGGCCCTCTTCATCTTGTTTACACCCGTATACGGATCTTCCTTCCATGCTTTTTCCCATACCGCCGAATCAAACAGTTCATGGCTCATTGTATACATCACCTATTTTCTCACGATTTTTATGACTCAATTGAAAAACCAACATGGAGGTCTATTCATAATCATTTTTCACATGGGGTCGGGAATGGCTAAACGTTCCTGTCCTTCTGACCGATATGTGAACACGCTTCATGAAAAGAGAAAGGACGAAACCTGCAATCGCAACAACAATCGGGCGTTCTGGCCCAGGATTGTCATGCTCGCCTTCACCAGCTCGGGCAGTAACGTATCTCCATGAAATGAAATCACTAAGATTTAGCGAGGTTCATTTTCGGCGGGATATATCCGAGCTGCCTGCCTATTTTCACAATTTGTCCTCTATGATGAAATTCGTGCGTGATGGCATGGGTAAATAGCCATAATTCGGTTAACTCTACGCTGTCACTCTGCCAGGATGCTTGAACGGTAGGATCCCATTGGTTTTTAAATTCATTCAGAAATTCATAAACCAGGGCATCCGTTTTCTTAAAAACTTCACGCATTCCCTGCACATTGTCAACGGATTCCGGTTTTAATCTGGAAAGTGATTTGCCAAGGCCACGATTCCCCAACCATACCCGATAACAATCAGCTACATGAACATGCAGACTCCGAATAGAAACTCCGCCCAGGGCTTCAACTTCTTTAACATAATCTGTGGGGGACATAGTTTCGCAGTAACGAAATAATGATTCCCTTGTACGCTTAATCAAATCATACTGGCTTTTGAATACATCCATCTTCTTCCCCTCCTTTTGATAATAAGCTACGTATGATTAAATTGCGGATTTCCCCACCTAGTTAATCGCCATACAAAGCGCTAAAAAATACCGCCGTTAATAGCGATGCACATAAAATTAGGATGTCGCATCACTACTCTTCGCCCCCCGAACAGCCCACATTCCGCTATTCCGAATCAGCTTACGCACGGATTCCACCTGGAAAGATGGAAGATGATGCCCCGACATCAGATATACCACGCGGCCAGAGCCATATGTATGTGCCCACGCAGCAGGCCACCGCTGGCCATCATGCACATATTCGGCAAGTATAACCGCTGATTCATGCGGACTCAGCTCGAACCGGAACGGTTCTTCATCTATTGTAAAATCGCTTAAGTTCTCCACAATAGGGTGACTCCCCCGATTATATCGAATTGGCAGTGACGTATAGTCCGGATGTCCCGTAACCCTGCCGCCGATTAATTTTTCGAGCTCTTGGCTTTGCTGCAGTGAGATACCGTTATGGATGACTAGCAGGCCGCCACCGTTTCTCACATAGGATATGAGCGCTTGCACCTGATCTGGGGTGATCTCCAGATCCGAGAAATCCGCGTACGATATGAACAGATCATAGCCCTCCAGCTTATCCTCCTGAAGCACGGCGTAATCATCCGTACATTCAACGTCCATAGGTTCAAATATGGTTTGTAATTCGTGATCAATATGCGCAAAAGGATGATATTTCGCTCCCTCGTATTGTCCAAGCGCAATTGCTTTCATATTGATATTCATATTCATAGTCTCCTCTCCTTCCCATTGATCAGGGTCGCTCTTGTCCTTCATAATCCATCAAGATCAGCTGTTCGCCAAGGTGCGCATTGGGGGGTCCATCACAAGCTAAAAAATAATGCGATCGGCAGACACATCCGGCAGCACGGCCGCTAGATAACCATCACTTGTCACCCATGGGCTAACGGCTTCGTTTAAATCGATACCCGCCATTCACCCCCATTATCGATTCAATCATGCCCGTTAAAAATCATATTACAGACTTCAAAGACTCTTATTGTCTTTAATTGACTTAAAAAAAGGAAGGATCATATAACGATGTTATGTTCACGTACAAGATCCGACATTTTCTGATTTCTCAACAGTTCTTCCATCTTCTCTTCTGCCGACAACACCACCTTCTGAATCGGGCATCCTGGTCCATGATCGAAACTGCAATCGAACAAGGAAGCCGAACCTTCAATCGCATGGATAATATCCAGAAACGAAATATCTTCCCAATTTCGTTTGAGGCGATAGCCGCCATTCACCCCCGTTATCGATTCGATCATGCCCGCCTTCACCAACTTGGTCAGTATTTTGGACAGATAGGTGGGAGACACACTTTGTCGCTCCGCCAACTGCTGTACGCCTATTGGCTTCTGGGGAGTCGCCGCAGTAAGAAAGAGCATCGTATGGAGGGCATAGTCTGTAGCCTTGGAGTACTTCATTCAACATCACCTCAATTAGGGACTTCACAGGTCTATAATAGCTATTTTGTTTCATTACGTCAAGAAGAAAACATGCGCTTTACGCCATATTGAACCATATTCATGTTTCTGGCTTGCATACATCGAGTTTCTTCACATGATCAATTTTGAGCTCAAGCCCTTCTTAGTCTCACTTCGTACACTATCCTTTTTGATAGTACCTATCAATAATGTGCGTACTATTTTTTTATATACTTTCAATCTATACTAACCTTACTTCAAGTAAAGGAGAGAAAAAAATGACGAATATCAAAAGCTACAATCACAGTCTTTGGGATCACGGCATCACCCAGGGTTACTCCGTAAACGGAACTATCTACATTTCGGGGCAATTTTCCCACGACACGGAGGGCACGTTCGTTGGCAAAGGCGATATCGAGGCACAAACCCGGCAAACGCTGGAAAATCTAGATCGCGTACTGGCGGGATTTGATGTCACGAGGTCGAACCTCGCTTATGTGGAGATCTATTTAACAAACGCTGAAGAACATTTCGATCCGGTCATCAGACTGTTCAAGGAATACGTAGGACAACACCGGCCGGCTGGCTGTCTCCTCGGCGTGACCTATCTTGCGTCCGCTGAACAATGGATTGAAATAAGCGCCGTTGCACACACGGACTAACTCGTCACCGTGGTCGGCACAGCAGGTGCGGCCCGAGCTTTGGATCACCCTCCGGTTTAGACAAAATTATAGATCGTAAAAACACAAAAAGCCGCAACGATGCGGCTTTTACGTGTGTATCATTTTCTCGCAAGGCTGCTCCGGCCATTTCATTATCGTTCAATCGATATCCCCTTTAATAGCAGCTTGACCGCATTGACATGCAGAGCTGCATACTCGTCCCCGCTTAGATTTGGCATCGTTAGGCAGAGCTGCGTTGCTCCAGCCAATGTGGACATTACACCAAAACTCAACGTTTCGATATCTTCATTAATAAAGACGCCTTGGTCGATCCCCGTTTGCAGCACTTGCCTTATTGCACGATAGGCTGCTTCTGTGATCTCTCTCAATGTAGCCAATGACTCGGATTCGCTAGAAAGTGTTCTGGCATACTCTTCGAGTGCTTGGACTAATGGACTTTCACAATCTCTGCCGAATAAATCAGCCATTTCAATCAGCTGTTCGCTGGGAGACGTGGAATGCTCCATCAAATGAAGCCACTTTTGTGACATTTGTTCCGCATGCTGGGTAAGCAATTGGAGAAAGAGCACCTCTTTATTTTTGAAATGATGATACAAATTGCCTTTACTCATCTGTGTCGATGCACACAAGTCGTCCATTGTGGCTCGGTCATAACCTTTTTCAATAAATAATAACTTGGCATGGTTTAATATGATCGTTTTTGCTTCTTCTGCTGGCAGTCGCCTTCTGGTCATATGTTCCTCCCGGAACCTTATGGACGGTTCCTTTGATGCTTGAAAAATTGAAAAGCCCCATATGTGATAACAATAGCAAAAATCCCAAAGAATGCAAACGGCATATCCAGCGTGTGACGGTATACAATGCTCTGCAGTCCCATATTATCCAACGTCGATGATCCATATCCCCAAATGGATGTATTAAAAATATTCGTGGCAAAATGGATCCCGATGGGAGCAGCCAGACCATTGGTGTGGTAAGCAACGATTCCCAGAAAGAAGGCCCCCAGCAGGTAATACAACGGTCCAAAAATCCCATAGTTTAGCATTTCGGGATTAAAACCATGGATCAGGGCAAAGGTTAGGGAAGTGGCAAAGATGGACCAGAATACCCCGCCTCTTAATGATCTGAACATACGGTACATATAGCCTCTGAAGAAAATCTCTTCAGCAGCACTTTGCAGCAAAATCAAAGGAGCGGTAATGAGGAGTACACCTAACCATGGAAGCGGATCAAAATGAAGCGTAAAAGCTTGAGGATGTACGCCTATATCCACAAGCAAATACAGGATAAGGGCAAATAAATACCATAAAAAATAACGTACAAACTTCCGGAAATCAGGCCTATTACCTTCAAACAAAAATGTTCTAAAACGAATTTTGAAGAAATATCTGGTGACTAGGAAAACTCCGAGAATCAGGAAAACAAAGGACAAATACAGCGTGATCAGACCAGGCAGTCCTGAGCGAGTAGCGGGAATCAAGTTATGAAGCAGACTGAGCCACAATAAAGTGTCGCCCTGCCAAATCATAAAAATGATGATGAAGCCTGCTAAAGATTTGACGCTGAACGGTATCAGCGGTTGAAGGCCATATTTTTTTTCCAATGACATTCACCCATCTCTCATTTTATTTACCGACTATATAGTCGGTAAATAAAATATACATAGCTGATTTTGGTCTGTCAACATTGAACAAGAGTTTTGACGCTCACTTATCTTTGCACTTCTCCACATATGTTCACAAACACTGGATAACTTTCATGGAATATGCGACTTAAATTCAATTTACACGAATCTAGCGTGGATAATGTTCATAACTCTGTGTATAAAGAACTCCAAAACGATGTTATGCACAGTCCATTAAGAGTCTCACTGCTGTGAGAGCTTGAATTATCCACAATATAGAATTTGGATTTTTCTGCATATCGCTAAGGTATATTAAAAAAAGCGAAGACAAGGGAAGCTCCTCCCTGTCTTCGCTTATGAATTTAGGCCTGCCCGCGGCAGCGCCCGATTTCGGGTCATATGATGTAACCTGTCCTATATCAGGCCCGCATACTCCAATCCATGGCGAATGCCGCCATCGTTCACATGCCTGGTTACATAATCAGCAAGCGGCTTCACTTCCTCATGCGCATTATCCATGGCAATACCGAGCCCTACATAAGACAGCATTTCCTTGTCGTTAAGCCCGTCCCCGAAGGCCACGGCTTCCTCGGCGGTAATCCCGAGATGCTTCAGCACAGCCTCGATCCCCTTGGCTTTCGAACCGCCTCCCGGAATGACATCCATAGCGACCCGATGCCAGCGCACAAAGCTCACATCGCTGAACGGAGCCTCTGCAGAGGTATACAGCTCTTCCTCATGCGCCTCACAGTACAGCAGCGCTTGATATACCTTGGCCTCTTTCCAATAGCTGCTGCGGTATCCAGGAACTTCGACCCTCAGATCGTAGAAAGACTCGGCAACATACGGATGCTCCTCATGGTTTGCAAATCCCGCTTCCGCACCTTGCATCACAATCGGGTGATTGTGCGCAAGCGCCGTATTTTCCAACAGCTCCAGCGTCTTCTCGGAGATCGGGTGCTCGTATACCGCTTTCCCTTGATACACGACATAAGATCCGTTAAAACTTACGAAGGAATCGACACCTAGCTGCCTAGCATAATGCTCAAAATAGTACGGCGCCCGCCCTGTGGCAATAAAAACGTCGATCCCGTTCTTTTTCAACTGATGAATCGCATCGATCGTATCCTGTGGAATTTCCTTCTCTTCATTCACAAGCGTTCCATCTATATCAAAAAACACGGCTTTGTACGTCATCGTATGGTTTCCTCCTGTTAATTTTCTCTTTATTTGCGCCCGTAATCGGCCTTAATCTCTCCCCAGCTCTTCGTCTGCCATTTCAACACCTTGTTCTCATAGGTATTGGTTCTAAGCCAGTGCTCTGCCCGGTCCACCAGATCCCAGATTTCCTTGGTTGATGCATCCCGCGGGAGTGTAGACACCACCTTCTTCTGCTTCAGCCACTTGAGCGCATTCATGGAATCGCTGTACACCGTTTTGGTGCTTCCTATTTTCTTTAAATAAGCTAACGCATGAACGATCGCCAGAAACTCGCCGAGGTTATTCGTCCCCTTCTGGATGGGTCCGCATGAGAATAGAATATCCCCGGTTTGAGTATCTACACCCTTATATTCCACAGGTCCCGGATTTCCCCGCGTTCCCACGTCCACTGAGATGCTATCGTAATCGATCTCTCCCGGATCTATGTCAGGTGAAGCACTGCTTCGCTTGAAACCCTTGGATGCTGAACTTCCGGCACCGCTTCCGGACTGCTGTCCCCAGTAATTCTTATAGCCCGCAGCATAAGCCTTCTCCGCTTCGCTTCGGGATTCGAACGCCTTGAATTTAGCGCCAGTAAACTGGTTCACCTGCTGCTGGCATTCGGCCCAGCTTGTATAAATTCCGGGCACCTTACCTACCCAGACTACATAAAATTTCTGCTTCGCCATCATAAACCTCCATCCTGAGCTAACCTCTCTAGCGTACTATATCACATCCCCCAAAACCAACAAAAAAAGCGCCATCGTCTCCGATCCGCTTTCTGTGTTTGACCTTATGCAATTGTTCTTGTTTCGTAGGTTTGACTCTCACATGCTGTGACAGTGAACTATAATCTTCATTGGTCTTTCTCATCATCGCGGCTGACCATGTGCCGGCACGTTCCGCTTGGCGGAGCGCTTTTTGTGTTTTGGTACGGGCCATGAGGCTCACACTCCTTATATTATGGAATTCCCCTATATTGTACGGCAAACC
This sequence comes from Paenibacillus sp. Cedars, assembly GCF_003184205.1. NCBI lineage: Bacteria > Bacillati > Bacillota > Bacilli > Caryophanales > Paenibacillaceae > Paenibacillus > Paenibacillus sp. Cedars. Next base: position 294,588 of record NZ_CP020866.1, on the reverse strand, counting down.
CGAAGGGAATGGAACGAAAAGCTCGCGCAGACTCCCACTCCCTTTACACAGCTGTTCATTTCCATCCATCAAACGCAAGGGCCTTGTCCCGATAAACGATCTTCACTCCGTCATGCGTCTGGTATTCCAGCCCGTTCAGCTTCGCCTCAGCCTCGTCATCACGTTCGTCACTTCCGATCGTGACCTTATCCTGATCTACATTCGTGATGGTCCACGATCCGCTCGCGTTGTCCAGCGAATATCTTCGGTTCGTCTGCGACAGCAGTCTCTCCTTCAGCTCCCTGGATTCCGAGACGTAGACATAGACACCATCTGCCCCTTCGCTTCCATAAGGCTCCGAAACGCGGATAACGGCCTTCTCCTCGTCCATCCCCATAGAATGAATCAGCCCGAGCATATGCTCCTTGTGCTTCTCGTACTCCTCCTTGGGCATCCCCATCAAATCCGCAGCACGATATTCCTTCTCGTTATATCCGAAAATAATGCGGTCGCTGATAACATCCCTGTACGAATCGCTGACAATCCCGTCCAGCTCCGCCTGATACTTCGGGTAGTCCGTCTGAAAATGCAGCAATTTATATTCGGCCGTCTCCAGCTGCTCAACCTGCTTCACAATTTGTTTCTTCTCCGGATCTGACAGAGCTGACTCGCTGCACGCGGACAATGCCAGCACAGATAACGCTGCAAGCAGCGATAATAATAAAGATTTCATATTTTGTCTCATCTGTGTCTTCCTCCCCTTTCTTTCTATAAAGCTATGATATAATACGGAATCATTGGAGAATAGACCCAATAAGGATAGGAGGGTTCAACCGATATGAAATTGGAGCGGCTCATATCCATGATTTATATGCTGCTGAACAACGAAATTCTCTCGGCGTCTGCCTTGGCTGAGAAATATAACGTATCCCAGAGAACCATTTATCGGGACATTGACGCAATCTGCGCAGCCGGCATTCCGGTTGTATCCTATCAAGGGGTAAACGGCGGATATGGCATCATGGAACAGTATAAGATGGACAGAAGCCTGCTTGGCTCTTACGACGTCAGCGCCTTAATCACGATCCTGCACAGCATGTCAACCGTGTTTGAGGATGAACGGGCAATGGATACCATACAGCGGCTGCAGACCATTGACCGTTCCGGCAGCTCTGCATCGCAAGGATTGTCCATGGATATCGGGAGCTGGCGGTCACACCATGAATCGCTTCGTCTTCTGCGCGGCGCCATTACGGATCAACACGTGATTTCCTTTCAATACATCAGCGCCAAAAATGAGCGGATTTACAGGAAGGTTGAGCCCCTTCGGCTTATGTATAAATATAGCGTCTGGTATGTGTACGGATTCTGCAGAACCCGGGCCGACTACCGGGAATTCCGCATATCAAGAATGTCGGAGCTCTCTGCTTCCGCTGAGCCCTTTCAGCGCAAACATTCGGAGGAGCACACCCAAGGCCCCCATCTTCAAGAGCGGCAGCACCACAGGAACGAAACGCATGCATGGAAAGCTTCCTCAGATGGCATTGAAGTCGTGCTGCATGTATCAACTCAAGCTTTGGCGAAGGCAATGGACCATTTCTATGATGTCCAGCGGGAATTTTGTGAGGACGGATCACTCCGCCTTACATTTAAAATCGACCATCCGGACTCCGGGTGGCTCTGGTCCACCCTGCTGAGCTTTGGTGAGGATATCGAGATCATAGAGCCTGCCAGCTTAAGGACACGCATGCAATCGAAGCTAGAAAAAATGCTGCAGCTTTATGCAAAAGTATGACAGTCCGCTGTCATACTTTTTTATTTACACTGATCTCAACAAAACCAAATCACGAAGCTAAAGGGGACAATGCTCATGAATTATCCCGTCAAAATGTATGAATACCATGCTTGGGCGAATCAAGCCATATTCAACCGTCTGCTGGAGCTGCCGGGCGATGTATACAATCGGAAAATAACGAGCATTTTCCCGACCGTATCTGAGGCGTTGACTCAGATCTACACAACAGATCTCGGTTGGATGAAGATATTGTCCGGGACGGACATGAACGCTGCTTTAGCGGATGCCTACCTGCTTCGCGAGAAGCTGGAAACAATTTTGCTGGAGGACCTGAATCTTCGGTTTATCGAGCTGTCAGAACAATTCACGGCCTTTCTGTCTCAGCATCCGGATCTTGAGCAGAGCATTCGGCTGGATAATCCCTATGCCGGCATCCGGGATACCCGCTTCTCCGAAATCGTGCTGCACATCGTGAATCATGGCACCTACCGTCGGGGAAATATTACCGCCATGCTGCGCCAGCTCGGAAGCTCCTCCACGATGACCGATTACGCTTTTTTTTGGTACCGGAGTGAGTCGGAGCAGGTCCTCAAGTGAGGATTCGAAGAATCGAAGGCTCCTTTCTTGACTCGCAAGTGGCTAGCTGTTCCTACTGTACGAAACCCGACATACTGCCATATAAAAAAAGCCTGCTTCGAAAAACCAGGTTCCGAGCAGGCTATGCCTTGTCACGCGTTCTATAATTTGCGACCTTCCGTCAACCGCACCCAGAAGCCGCCTTTGAAGCTTTTCGGTTCATGAGAGATGATAAACGCCTGCGGCGACATTTTGCCCAGCGTCTCCATCAGACGGCGCTCGTTCTTCCGTTTCACGAGAACCTGCAGCACGAGCCGCTTGCCGTCCTTGCCATCCGCTTCCCATGCGGTCACGCCGTATCCCTTCTCCCTCAGGTTCATCGCCAGGTTGGTCTCTACGGAATTTACAATGACCTGTACCACGATGTACCCGAGTGCCAAATACTCCTCGATCCGGCTGCCGGCATATACCCCAAGGCCGAAGCCCAGGCAATAAGCCGCCATATTAAAGGGATTGTCCAGATTTTGCAGAACAAGATTCAGGCCGAGCAAGTAAACGAATACCTCCAGCATGGCAAGAAGAGAGGCTACCCCTCTTCTGCCTTTGATCATCAGAATCAAGCGCAGCGTAAAAATGGAGACATAGACTACGTTGATGCCGATGATCGAGCCGATAAGCGACAGCGAGATCATCGAGAATCACGGGCAGCAATGTACTCCGGCCTAGGGCTCTGACCCGAGTAGGGCTGAACGATCTTATTTTCCACGCTGTTATAGACCATGAAAATATTGCTGCGCGGCATAGGCGTGATATTGCTGTTCGAGCCGTGCATAATGTTGCAGTCAAACAGCACGATCGATCCCGCTTTGCCAACAGGTGTATCAATTCCGCCTTCCTTCACCAAGCGTGTCAGACTGTCATGGTCAGGAACGCCATATTCCTGCTTGCGCAGCGAATCCTTGAAGTGATTATCCGGTGTCTTGCCAACGCAAGCCACAAACTCCTTATGGGATCCAGGCACGACCATGAGCGGGCCATTAAAGGGATAGTTATCCTCTAGTGCGATGGAGCAGCTCAAAGCCCTCATCCGCGGCATGCCGTCCTCCACGTGCCACGTTTCGAAATCGGAGTGCCAGTAGAACTCCTTGCCCGTAAAACCCGGCTTGTAATTGATGCGCGATTGATGGATATAGGTCTCGCTTCCCAGCAGATATTCCACAATGGCCAGGAGTCTCGGATGCTGGGACAGCTCCTGGAATACCGCATGGCTGTGATGCACCGCGAACACCGAACGCACTTCGTCACCGCCTGGCTCTCGAATAACTTCATCCTTCTCCGACTCTCTCGCGGTCACCTGTAGACTGCGGGCTTCCGCCTGATAGTGCTGCAGTTCCTCCCGATCGAAGAAACCTTCCAGAAACAAATATCCGTTGCGCTCATAGAATTCGGATTGCTCCAGTGTTATAGAAGCATCCGGTGTCCAGTCCGAATACACCACAGGATCCTGTCTCTTTAAGAGTCTTGGCTCTGAATGCAATCTTGAAGGATAAACGTCCATCTCTTTTTCCTGAAACGCCGATACCTGATTATGACTCATCGCATGTCATCTCCTTTGTTCGATATGGGGGCAAGCAGCGGGTAGGTTCCTTCCTCGTCATGAACTTCAGCCCCCGTCAGCGGCGGATTGAACACGCAGACCATCCGCATCTGGGAACGAGCTCTCAAGTAATGCTTCTCATGTCCATCCAGTGCGTACATCATCCCCGGAGAGATGGGGTAAGTCTCACCCCCGACCACCTGGATCTCACCCTCTCCCTCGATGCAATAAACAGCCTCGACATGATTTTTGTACCAGATCAGCGTCTCGGTTCCGGCCTTAATGATGGTGTCATTGAGGGAGAAGCCCATGCCGTCTTTGGTGAGCAGGAGTCTTCTCGAATTCCAAGTCTTCGCATCGATATCGTCCTTCGTATCCACAATCTCTTCCAAATGTTTAACAATCATGACAACCTCTCCTCTGCTGCTAATTGTTTCACGCTGTTTATAAATATCCCCAATCCCTGCTCCAATGTGTCCATCTCAATCGTCAGCGGCGGCATGAGTTTCGCTACTTCACTGTGCGGACCTGACGTTTCCATAATCAGTCCCTGCTCGAAGGCGATTTCAGACAATCTGCCTGCGAGCTCCGGCTTATTAAAGGCAAATCCCTGGATCAGCCCCCTGCCCCGTATTTCACCGCTGAGCTGTGGATAATCCTTAGCTATACAATCCAAGGATTCGCGAATCTGATTCTCGCGAATACCGATATCAAGCTGAAAATCTTCCGTTTCCCAATAATTCAGCGCTGCCGCTGCAGCAACGAATCCGAGATTGTTGCCCCGGAAGGTGCCGTTATGCTCGCCCGGCTCCCAAATATCGATCTCCGGCTTCATCAGCGTGAGCGCCATCGGCAAGCCGAAGCCGCCGATCGATTTCGAGAGGCATATGATGTCCGGCTCAATACCGGCATCATCAAAGCTGAAGAACGGACCCGTTCGGCCGCAGCCCATCTGGATATCATCCAGAATGAGCAGCATCCCCTTATCCTTGCAGATGCGCGCAAGCTTTTGCAGCCATTCCCCGCTCGCAGCATTCAATCCGCCTTCACCTTGTACAGCTTCAACGATAACCGCCGCCGGAAGCGGAATACCGCTCCCCGGATCATCCAGAAGCTTCTCCATATATGCCATCGTATCCACGTCATCGCCGAAGTAACCGTCATAAGGCATAAATACCGAGTGGCTCAGATCCACGCCAGCACCCTGCCGCTTGAAGGAATTGCCGGTAACAGCCAGTGAGCCGAGGGACATGCCGTGAAAGGCATTCGTGAAGCACAGAACGGTGCTGCGCCCTGTCACCTTCCGCGCGATCTTGAGCGCTGCCTCTACCGCATTCGTGCCGGTCGGACCGGGGAACATCACTTTATAATCCCAGCCTCGCGGCTTTAGAATGACTTCCTGAAAGCGGGTCAGAAAGGTCTCCTTCGCTTCGGTAGCCATATCCAGACTGTGTGTAACACCATCCTGCATCATATAATCAACCAGCTTCTGTCGAATCTTCTCATTGTTGTGTCCGTAATTTAACGCGCCGGCGCCGGCAAAAAAATCAATGTATTCATTGCCTTGCGTATCCCACAGCCTTGCATTCCGAGCCTTGTCAAAGACCGTCTGGAAGCTGCGGCAATAACTTCTTACTTCCGATTCCAGATTGTTAAACACCGTAAGCTTCGGTTTCTCCATGACTTGATTGTCCATAATTCCCTCCATTGGTCTAAATGTCATTGAAAAAAGGGCCTATCACGAATAATGGCTCATCTTCATGTGACGTTCCATCCGGGAACATCTCCGCTCCATAACCTACGGTTACGGTGCTGGGAATGGATTTCTCCTCGGCATAACCGAGAAATAACCGGCGGGATGCCATGTTGCTTGGCGATACCGTTGTTTCAATGAAGCGAACGCCGTGACATGCCCTCTGGTTCATGAGTCCTGTCAGCATGGCCTTCGCAATCCCTTGCCTCCGATGCGAGCCGGCAACGGCCACCTGCCATACAAACAGCGTTTCCGGATTACGCGGTGAGCGGAATGCAGAGATAAAACCGATGATGTCTCCTTCGTGCTCGGCGATCATACAGGTATCATTGAAATAGTCTCCAAGCAGCATATAGCAATAGGGGGAATTCAGATCTAGTGATCCGGTATCTCTTACGAGCTCCCACACCCGGGCGCCATCCTGCGCTTCCGGTCTGCGATAAACGATGTCCACTCCAGTATCAACAATCATTCTATACAAGCACCTCTTTCCATGATCAGTCCCCTGGTCATTTTTCAATTAGAGCGGAATCGCTGCAGAAAGTTTTGCAGCCGCTCGCTCCGGGGATTATCGAATATCTCCTCCGGCGTCCCCTGCTCGACGATCAAGCCGTCCGCACCGAATATGACCCGGTCGGCGATTTCCTTGGCAAAATCCATTTCATGCGTAATCAGCATCATCGCCATATCGCCTTCTTCCGCGATTTCCCGGATCACCTCCAGCACCTCGCCTACCAGCTCCGGATCCAGAGCCGAGGTCACCTCGTCGAACACCATCACCTTCGGCCGCATGACCAGCGCTCGTGCGATAGCAACACGCTGCTTCTGCCCCCCGGACAGATTGGCCGGGTACATCTTCAGCTTGTCGTCCAAGCCGACTTTGCCCAGCATGGAGACGGCCCGCTCCTCCGCCTCCTCCTTGGATAAACCCAGCACTTTGCGCGGGGCCTCCGTCACATTGCGAAGCACACTCATATGCGGGAACAGATTAAAATGCTGAAAAACCATACCGACGCTGCAGCGCATTCGGTGCAAATGCTTCTCGTTTGCCCGAACAAGCCTGCCCTTCTCTTGCATATGCCAGAGAAGCTCACCATCAACCTCGATGGTGCCTTCAGTCGGTTCCTCCAGTGTCATTAACATCCGCCCCATCGTCGTTTTGCCCGAGCCGCTCGGACCAATAACAGCCACCTTTTCTCCAGGCTGCATCTCCAGATCAATGCCTTTAAGCACCTGGAGATTACCAAACGACTTCGTCACGCCCTTGTATCTCACCATCGGCTTCACTTCCGCTGCCGGGCTTGGATCAGGCTGCGGCACCTCGGCTCCGGCAAACGCATCAATTACTACTGCGTTCAATAGACTCCCTCCTTATTTTCCACGCTGCAGATTCATTCGTTTCTCCAGCCTTTGCACCAGCAAAGACGCGATATAACTGATAATTAGAAACAGAATGCCAACCAGCGTATACGGCTCGAATGCACGAAACGACTGGGAAACGATATTCTTGGCTGTCAGCATCATCTCAACAAGCGTAATGGCACACAGAATCGGTGTTTCCTTAAACATGACAATCAAATAATTGCCCAGCACCGGAATAATAGGCGGCACCGCTTGCGGCAGAATAATGCTCCGCCAGGTTTGGGCTTTCGTGTAATTCAGAGCAGTTGCAGCTTCCCACTGCCCCTTGGGGACCCCTTCGATGCCAGAACGATACACTTCGGACAGATACGTGCTGTAATGCAGCCCAAGACCGATCACCCCGGCATAGAAGGCCGGAATGGAGATTCCGGTAAGGAGCGGCAGACTGTAGTACAGGAAGAAGACCTGAACCAGCAGCGGTGTATTGCGGATAAATTCGATAAGACCTTTGGTCATGAGCGACACAGGCTTCCACTGGCTTCGAGCAGCAAAGGCAAGCAGCAGCCCGATTATCAAGGCCACCACAAAAGCGCAGAGCGTCACCCATACCGTCATTTTTAATGCACTCAGCAATTCCGGCAGGATATCAAACACATAATTCCAATCCCACATCCGCTATAGCCTCCCCGCCGTCCATTTACGCTCCAGCAGCCGAACTGCCATCGAGACAAGCGTAGCTATGACAAAATACATAAGAAGCAGCAGCACCAGAATCTCGGTTGTCCAGGAAATATAGTTGTTGCGCAGCACCATGGCCTGATACGTCAGATCCGCCATCGTGATGAAATAGACAAGTGACGTAGATTTGATGAGTTCCACCAGCTGATTTCCGAATGGCGGGAGCATTCGCAGTGAAGCTTGAGGCAATATAACATTCCACATCCTTTGCCATGGCTTCATATTAAGCGCCACCGAAGCTTCCCACTGTCCTTTTGGAACAGCCAGCACCGCGCTTCGGACAATCTCGGAGCCATATGCGCCAAAGTTGAATCCAATCGCAAGGATGGCTGCCAGCATTTTGGGAAGCTCAATGCCGATAAACGGAAGAGCAAAATACAACCAGAACAGCTGCACCAGCAAGGAGGTTCCCCGAAAGATTTCCACATACACGGCTGTAACCGTGCGGACGATCCACAGCTTCGACAGTCTGGATAAACCAGCTGCGAAGGACATGGCAATGGCCAGAACAGCTGAAAAGAAGGCGACCAAAACCGTAATCTCCGCTCCTTTCAGCAGAGTAGGAAGAAAATCGATCCATGAATTCGGCATACTATTCACCGCAAAGCGCAGCGGCTGTCATCTCGCCCGGCAGCTCTTCTTCGGTAAATCCAAACTTCTGCAAGATCTCTAGCAGCTCACCTGACTCCTTCATTTTTTCAAGCTCCGCATTATAAGCCTCCTGGAATTCGGTATCCGCTTGACGGAATGCCGTGGCCCCATAGCCCCGAACGCTTTCACCGTCGATGACCGGCTGTTCGAAATCCGCGACGCGTTCGATGTTGTCATCGCTGGCCGAATCCAGCATCGCCTGCAGGGACGGTCCCGTCATGGTAATCGCCTGCACCCGGTCTGCCTGGAGGGCACTGATGGCCGAGGCCTGATCGGGAACCTGTATGATCCGGTCCGAAGGGATGCCTGACTTCTCCATATAGCCGATTTCAACCGCGCCAGTCATGACGGCCACCTTCGCCTGATCATCCTTGGCAATATCTTCGTAACTTCCGAGTCCACTTGGATTCCCTTGCTTCACGGCAAGAGCTTCCCCTATGCTGTACTCCGGATTAGCAAACAAAACGGCGGAGCAGCGGTCCGGATTGATGAACATGCCTGCAGTGATCAGGTCAAACCGTTCCGCCTGAAGCCCGGCAACCAGGGAGCCGAACTCCGTAAGCTCACCTCTCATCTCCTTAATGCCAAGTCGCTCCAGAATGACACGGGCAATCTCAACGGCTTCGCCTGTAAGCTCCCCGCTGGCCTCTTTGTAGGCATAAGGCTTTTCATTGGCAAAACCTACGGTAATATACCCCTGCTCTTTGGCCCGTTCCAGCGTGCTCCCCTTATCGCCGCAGGCCGCGAGCGATACCACCATAACCAATGACAACAACAGCACAACAACTTTCTTCAACACCTTCCACAACCTTTCGCAATGACTTTGTTGTTCCTAAAAACGGCATGAGTAAATTATCCATGTTAACACATGTGTTAACTCGGATATGTGACATTCAGACACACTTGCACAGTCCGGGGGCTCAGGGGAGAGGTTGCATCCATTTCCCTGTGCCTTGTAAACCCAAACCGTCTGACTGATTCAATTGGCTAAACATTAGCAGGCATTGCCCTCCTCTTTTGCAGAATACAAAAAGACCACCAAACAGGGGATCTAGACATAGCTCCGCCAGCAGGGGGTCAAAAAATAGAGAAAAGGCCCCTATAGAGAATAAAGGGCCTTTGTTATGAACATCCATTATGTATACAAGACCCATCCACTGCTGACGAGGTTAGCTGACGGACTCGGGTAAGATGGTACCCTACACTCGTGAATTCAAGTGACTCGCCCCTGATGAAACTGGTTCCCCCGCTCTCCGGAAATGTATGCCGGAAACTAAGCGTGTGTTCATGATAAAGGGAAGCTCAGTAAAAGTCAAACCCCTGGAGCTGCATTTTCTGGAAAATCGGAGGTGAAATCAGCGCTCTTCCAAGGCTTATTAGTAGCCATAATCTCCACAAATTCATGGCTGTCCCCTGCCTGTCGCCTCCTTGTTCGGAGGTGTGTTTTTCGCTATACAGCAGGCATTGCGCCCATCAGATAACAGATAATTCATGCGGTAGATCATTCATGACATGAATCATGAACGATGCAGAGTAGACAAGCCCTTAACTTGGAAACAGATTTTTTTTTCAACACGATCCATTATAAGCTCTGTTAGCCCCCAATTTCGCTATTCCAAATATCATCACGATCGCTTTTTTTCGCTATTCGTTTATAGACTGATTCCTCAGAGGCTATCGTACATTCTTAAAATAATAGGTATATATCTATCATTTATAAGCTGTTAACCCATGCGGCTAAGAGAGCATTTGCGTAGTATAAAGCAAATCTAAAGGAGGTGCTTGATTTGGATCGTTCTTCTAGAAAGAGAAAATTGTGTGCTCTTAAAAAGATAGAGAAAAAAGTACTGCACGCCAAGAAAAAAAGATGTCCTGATAACGGCAATAGTGGTAAAGGTGGACACAAGCCGATTCGTCGCCACTGTGTCAGAGGTCCCCGCGGACCGGTTGGACCGCAAGGACCTCTTGGACCAGTCGGACCTGTGGGGCCGGTTGGAGCTCTTGGACCCGTTGGACCGGTCGGGCCAGCTGGGCCAATTGGGCCTGCTGGACCTGCTGGATCGTCAACAGGCATTCCGGGTCCAACAGGACCTGCAGGACCCGTTGGACCTGTTGGACCTGTCGGACCTGCCGGTGCTGCTGGAGCTGCTGGAGCGATCGGACCCGTTGGTCCTGCTGGAGCCGTCGGCCCTACTGGGCCAACAGGGGCTACTGGGTTGCCAGGTGGAGGAGCGATCATTCCTTTCGCATCCGGCATACCTCTTGCGCTTACAACCATTGTTGGAGGTTTGGTCGGAACGGTTGGTCTCGTAGGCTTCGGTATTTCGGGTCCAACCGTTACGCTCGCTGGCGGAACGATCGACCTTACGGGTGCGGGAGGTACTGCGCTTGACTTTGCTTTTAATACGCCACGCGCAGGCACCATCACGGCAATTTCCGCAACCTTCAGCAACACCTTGGCACTCGACCTGCTTGGAACTACTGTTACGGTCACAGCCCAGCTGTACAGCGCTCCGGCTACAAGCAATATCTTCACGCCAATCCCCGGTGCCCTTGTCACATTGGCTCCCCCATATACCGGCGCAGTCACATTGGGTACGGTCAGCAACGGCTTCTTGGATGGCCTGGCTATTCCGGTTGCAGCAAATACCCGCTTGTTGATGGTATTCTCCACAACAGCAACAGGTCTGACTCTGATCACTGCAACTGCCGGTTACGGCAGTGCTGGCGTCAGCATTATATAATTTGCCCTATCCCGTATCTGTCATATATAACAAAGAAGCCCCGAGCATGCTCGGGGCTTCTTCATATGGTTTAAACCGCTGTATATCCGCCATCCACCAGCAAGGTGGTGCCAGTAATAAAGGATGCGTCTTCGCTGGCAAGAAACAGCACGGCTTTAGCTACTTCTTCAGGCTGCCCCAAGCGCCCCATCGGATGCAGGCCGACCAAGTGCTGCGTGATCGCTTCAGTTCTTCCCTGAATAAGCGGAGTATCGATATAACCCGGGCACACTGCATTGACCCGGATTCCTCTGGAGGCATAATCAGCGCCCATCGACTGCGTCAGCAGCTTAACGCCGCCTTTAGCCGAAGCATATGCGGTTACTCCTGCTTTTCCGACATGGCTATGGATCGATCCGCAGTTTACAATAGCCCCGCCCGATCCCTGGGATAACAGCTGCTGGATTACATATTTATCACAGAGAAACACGCCTGTAAGATTAATATCAATCGTTCTCTGCCAATTCTCCATCGTTAACTGATCTGCGGGAGCGTCATGCGCAATGCCTGCATTCGCAAACAAGATATCCACACGCCCATACTGCTTGACCGTCTGTTCAACCATGTTGGCAACATCCTGCTCCTTGGTTACATCGGTTTTGACAAACAGGGTGTTAAACCCCGCTGCACTTAATTCGTCTGAAACAGCTTGTCCCCGGTCAGAGAAATCCGCAATAACAACGCTGGCTCCCTCTTTAACAAAAAGCCTTACCGTTGCCTCGCCAATCCCGCTGGCGCCTCCTGTTACGATAACAACCTTCGATTGAAATCTCATCCGTTAACCACTCCTCCTATATCGTTGAATTATTTATCGTATCTCGCCTGCGTTATAATGGCCGCTCAATGGTGAACATATCTCCCAGAGCAGCATAGATGTTCCCCGCCATACGGCTCACAGGCTTCAGCTTGGCAGCATCAATCCGGCCCTTCTCGTAAAGTTCCTCCGATACGTGAAACCTTACCACGCGGACGATCAGCAGATCAGCAGCTGGCCTCTGTTCTGCGTCATTCAAGGCAACCGCCTGTTCCAGTACACATTCCATGCGAATCTTGCTTTCCTGAATGCCGGGAACGGCAACAGCCTCACTGGCCACCGGCGTCAGATTCGTTCGTTCAATCTCGCTTTCATGCGGTAGAAGATTCGCAGCTGTTTCATTCACGGCTGCTACGTTATCTTCGTCCACGATATGGATGACAAGCTCACCCTTAAGCATGGCATTCCTCGCCGTATCCTTTGTAATGCCATTCTTTCGCTGAACCGAAACGGATAGCATGGGAGGATTGCTGGACACGATCGAGAAATAGCTGAACGGTGCCGCGTTCAGCACGCCATCCGCTGATAATGTTGTAACAAAAGCGATCGGTCGGGGGACAACACTTCCTATCAAAAGTTTGTAATTGTCCCGTTCGTCTTGGACTTTTGGATCAATGGATATCATTTCACTTGCCCCTCTCCAGTGTACGAATTTGGATCGGCTCCAGTCCTTCCTCAATTCGGAGGCGTTCCGGCTCCAACCACGCAGGAAGTTTCAATCGTTCACCCAATGAACGGAGATCCTCATCCATCGTAAATCCAGGCACATCCGTGGCAATCTCAAACAATATGCCCCCTCGTTCCCTAAAATATAACGATTTAAAATAATTGCGGTTCATCATATCGGTGGATGCGTACCCGTACTTCTTCACCCATTCCTTCCATTCACCGAGTTCTATATCGTCTTTTGCCCGCCAAGCAATATGATGAGCAGTTCCGGCACCTCCAGCGCCCCAAGAGATATCCCGCATCGGAAGATCAATCATATTCCCGCAGGGTCCCGCGGACGCATACCGGGCATAGTTCACATCCTCCCCAATGAATGTAAGTCCCAGTACCTGCTCAAGTGCCTCCTTCGTGTCCTTCCACTTGCTGCTGAACAGCACCGCACCGCCGAATCCTTTAATTGCTGTCTCCGAAGTAATGTCATCCACGCTCCACCCGCTCATCGATCCGCTGTCCCGCTCAACCAGTTCCAGGCGAAGCCCATCACGATCAGAGAATTGAAGATAAGGCTCATTAAACCTGAACGCTTTCATAACCGAGACGCCAAAACTCCGCAACCGCTGCTCCCAGTAGGAAAGAGCGCCTTGAGGCACTGCAAATGTGATATAACCGACCTGCCCCCCTCCATGCATGCCTCTTCGCGAAGCAGAAGACGGAAAGAACGTAATAATCGTTCCTGGCTGCCCTGCCTCATCCCCGAAATACAAATGATATACCTCTGGCGCATCATAATTGACCGTCCTCTTCACCATTCTTAACCCAAGCACGCCAGTATAAAAATCAACGTTCCTCTGCGGATCCTGTGCATAAGCCGTAATATGATGAATGCCTGCCGTTTGTAACGTCATGTTTCTTCTCCCCCTTATCGAACGTTATTTGGTAGATGATCATAGTTATTTGAATACAATCTCAATTTATAATATCTTTAATTAAAGATTATATATTTTCCTATTTGTTGTCAAGCAAGATATTCTGTTCCAAGCCCCTTTCCCTTCATAAAAAAGCCGTCAAGAACGAATACCCGTTCTTAACGGCTTCACTTTTTACATTCAGCTCATTTCTGAGCTCAAGCTTTTTCCCATTTTTCCTTAAAGAACAGCTGATACACTCTGGTAACCACAATTTTAATGATCATATACACGGGCACCACGATCAGAATTCCGATAATCCCGCCAAGATCCTGTCCCACCAGGACGAGGATGATGATTGTAATCGGGTGAATGGCCAACTGTTTACCAAAGATATACGGACCAATCAGGTTATCCTGAACTTGCTGAGCGGCCAGAATGACAACGAGGGACCAGATTGCCGTTCCCGGGGATTGGATGAACCCGATGATAACGATCGGGATGGAGGACAGAATGGCCCCGATAAACGGAATAAAGTTTGCAAAGAACGCTACCACTGTAAGCAGCAAGGCATACGGCAGCCCAATAATGAGGAAGCCGAAGTACATCAAGACGCCCAAAGCCAAATTGACGAGCACCCGTCCCACGATAAACCCTTTGAGTGCGCTATTGATTTCATCCAGTACCGAAGCACCCACTTCCTTGAAGCGGTTCGGCATAAAGCTGACAATCATCTTCCCGAACTTCCCGCCTTCCTTCAGCATGTAGTAGAGCATGATCGGGAACGTAAACAATACAATGGCAAAGTTCGATACAATCGAGAACAGATTCATAATGTAATTCGTGAGGAACGTAAAGCCTTGATTCAAATAATCGGTTAATTGGGTAAGTGGATTAGAATCCTCCGGAAATATCTCCTTGAACAAACCGTTATTTTCCCATTCCTGCAGCTGTTCCCCTAATGCAGCAAACAACGCAGGCGCATTGTCCACAAGCGCAATGATTTGATCACGCAGGGACGGCCACACTCCGATAATGAATCCCGTGAATATACCGGCAAATACGACATAAATGAGCAGAATCGCCAGCGAGCGATTGAGCTTTCGCTTTTCCAGAAGATCAACCAGCGGCCTGAGCAGGTAATAGAAAAATCCCGATAGCATCAAAGGCACGAGGATAATGGAGAAGAACGAAAGAATCGGTCTGAATATAAAATTCACCAGCGATCCCAAGTAAATAATGATCAGAACCAGGATCACGGCAAGACACAATTTGAAAAACTTATTCATTTTCAGCAAAACAGCATGCCCCTTCTCCTACTTTTTTCAATCATCGTATCATGACAACGAGTTGTGATACAAATAGCAACCGTGACAGCTTGTATGAAATGAAGACGCTGCCGCATCCACCGTTTAAAAACATCGGTTGCACGCCATACTGCGGATATATACTTCTCCTAACGGCTCACGTATAATATGAAGCATTGCAAGGGCAAGGCTATAGTTTAGGAGGATAATAAAAAACATGCATGTTACTTCCATTATTCTTGGTCTGATCATCATTCTGAATATTGTGTTCTCCATGTTCGTGGTCTTTAGGGAACGGCGGGATGCCGGCTCGACTTGGGCATGGCTGTTGGTGCTGTCCTTTATACCCATTCTCGGGTTTATTCTGTACCTGCTGTTCGCTCAAAACTTAAGAAGAATCCGACTCTTTCATTGGGATGACCTGCAGAAAACCGGTATTGAGAAGGTGTTACTGTCCCAGATGGAAGGAATGAGTTCCGGGGAATACCCGTTTCGCAACCAGGCCGCCAAGGATAACAGCGATTTGATTCATATGCACATCAACGAAAATCAGGCTATTCTTACGGACGACAACGACGTCGAGATTTTCACGGATGGACGCAAGAAGTTTGAACGACTGTTTCAGGATATTGAGGAAGCCAAAGTCTACATACACATTCAATACTATATTATCCGTCGTGATGAGCTTGGCAAGAAGTTGATGACCCTGTTAACCAAAAAGGTAAAAGAAGGCGTGAAAGTCCGGGTTCTATACGATGAGCTCGGCTCACGTCAATTAACCAAGGGATTCTTCAAGGCATTTCGCGAAGCTGGTGGTGAAGCCGAAGCCTTCTTCCCTTCCAAGCTGCGCTTCATTAATCTGCGCTTAAATTACCGAAATCACCGGAAGCTGGCGATCATTGATGGCAATATCGGCTATGTCGGAGGTTTTAATGTCGGGGATGAGTATTTGGGCCTGAACTCCAAATTCGGGTATTGGCGTGATACCCATCTGCGCATCTTAGGCGAAGCCGTCTACGCGATGCAGGTTCGTTTCATTCTGGACTGGAACCAGGCTTCTCACCATAATGACATCTCCTATGAATCCAATCTGTTTCCCAAGATCAATTCACCGGGTAATGTCGGCATTCAGATTGTCACCAGCGGTCCCGATTCAAGATACGAGCACATCAAGAACGGTTATATCAAAATGATCTCGTCCGCCAAACAATCAATTTATATCCAGACGCCCTATTTTATCCCGGATGCAAGCCTGCTTGATGCGCTTCGCATTGCGGCGCTGTCCGGTGTAGAGGTTCACCTGATGATCCCGGATAAACCGGATCATCCCTTTGTGTACTGGGCAACCTTGTCCTACATCGGGGAGATGCTGAGAACGGGTGCTAACGTATATCTATACAATAACGGGTTCATTCATGCCAAAACCATCATCATTGATGAGAAAATCTCATCCGTTGGCACGGCGAACATTGATGTTCGCAGCTTCAAGCTCAATTTCGAAGTGAATGCCTTCCTGTACGATGAGCAGCTGTCGAAACGATTGACTCGAATATTCCACCATGATCTTCGTGTATCCAGCCAGCTCACCATGAAGCAGTATCTTGAACGCTCGAGATGGGTCAAGTTCAAGGAGTCGATCTCCCGCCTGCTGTCACCTATTCTGTAGGACGAACCCGTACACTGCTTTAAATAGATTCGGATGCACATGAAGACTTTGACCGACTGGCAGAGGGCGGCAAGGTCTTTGACCCGCTGAAGATTCAGTTCTGGGGAGCGCTGTTCGGTGTGCTGGAGGACAAGTTCGGCGTATTATGGCAAGTTACAACAGAAGCTCAAATCAATTAAACGAAGAAGGCCCTTCAAGTTACCTTGGAGGGCCTTCTTCTCATATTAGCTCCGTGGTTAGAGAGCCTCGGCTGGTATAACGTTTTTATTGAAAACTCAATGGATGTGTTATTCCAACACCGGTTAACCTACCTCTGACGGTTTATCTCCACTCCACCGCTCGGCAATCTCGGCAGCTGCCAAACGGCTTGTATCCAGAATATCCTTTTTATCCAGAACAGCGTGCCCCTGCGCACGGATGATCTGATAATCGGTAATGCCCAGAAATTCGAACATGGATTTCAAATACTTATGCGAATATTCAACCTCACTATACCAATCGTTCTCGGTATATATCCCATCACTGCCCTGAATCACCACAACGCTTCGCCCATCCGTAAGGAGTCCCTCGGAACCGCTTTCGGTGTATCTGAACGTTTCCTGCGGTATGATGATGTTGTCCAAATAATCCTTCAGCCTGGAAGGGACGTTAAAATTATGCAGCGGCATAGCGATCACATATTTCGTAGCCCTCTTGAACTGCTGCAAGATTTCTGCCATCCGGCCCATCACCTTCTCCTCATCTTCTGTTAGAAGCTCCCTGGTTTCAAGCTTCTCCCACCCGTTCAACAAATTCACATCAATGGCAGGCACATGCTCTCGATATAAATCAATCTGTTCGAGCACGCTCTCAGGACTATGTGCGCGATACTGGCTTATGAAATGATCCAACACCTGCAAGCTTAGAGAATCTGCACTTACAACTCTAGGATGGGCATTAATGACAAGTACTCTTTCCATATGAACCATTCACTCCTTTAATATGTTGTTTGTTCCAGATAACCGATAACCCGTAATGACGAAGTGGATCCACCTCCTTGTTAGAATCAAGATTCAGTTGTGAAGCTCATTATTTTATATTAAATTTGTTTGTACATACAATTATAATTCGTGAAAATAAAGACCTCAGTCCTTATTCTCTAATTGATCGCTAACCTCATAGAGCCGCAGTGATAATTCGTCGCCTTCAGCGTTGCCTAAGATGGCACCATACCGGCTGCGCAGATGGTTCCAGCATTCGTGAATAACCTCTTCGAGCGCTTTCCCTTTATCCGTTGTGTAGATCAGCGACATCCTTCCCTCTACCCGATTATACACGAGGCCTTTGACGGCCAGCTTCTCAATCAGTCGGGTAACCGTAGAAGGCTGAAGATGGAGAATTTCGCCTAATTCCTTCTGCGAGATCCCTTCCTTCTCATATACAGCCATAAGTAGATAAGCATACGTTGGTGATAATCCACTTGCGGCAAACTCGTCTTCTGCCATTTTCGTAATCACCCGGCTAAGACGATTGGCTGTAAAGTACAGGCATTCTTTGATATACGTATTCAGCATCATGGCTACCTCTTTCGCTAAGTTCATCACGATGATCAACCATTTATTGTTTGCACATACATATATAATGGATTTCCAAATAAAAGTAAAGCGGCAGTTTCCCCATAACACTTGGAGTCTTCCGCCGCTTCATTTTATGGTTTCTATGCTTCATTACGGTTTGTGCTTTTAATGTGAATCACTTTTATTCTACGTGACCCGGATCCATGTACATGACTTCCCACAGATGACCATCTGGATCCTGGAAGCTCCATCCATACATAAATCCATGATCCACCGGGTCATTGGAAGGCGATCCCCCTGCAGCGAGTGCATGATTCACGATTTCGTCTACCTGCTCACGACTGTCTGCCGACAATGCCAGAATAACTTCCGTTGTATTGGCCGCATTGGACAAATCTTTCTTCGTGAAGGTTTTGAAATAATCCTCGGTGAGCAGCATCGCAAAAATATTGTCGCCGATTACCAGGCAGGCTGCGTTCTTATCCGTAAATTGCGCGTTAAATTCAAAACCGATTTTCGAGAAGAATTCCTTCGTTTTCTCCAGGTCCTTTACAGGCAGGTTCACAAAAATATTATCGCATTTCAACGCCATCTCGGGATCACCTCATTTTATTTGATAGACTCATCTTAACACGGGCAGCAGTACAACATTTCTCTTCACTTGCTATGTTCAAACCATTATTCGTCGAATTCAGTGAAAAACACATCCGTCAAAATGGCCTCCGCTCTCTTCAAGCTGGGGGAATCCAGCCTGCGGAGCATGCTCAGGATCCTCTCGATCTCCTCCGTTTCACTTCCGAAAACTGATAGCGGAACCCCCTCAGTCTTGAGTTGGTCTTCGGGGAGGCACAGTTCGCCAGCTTCCCCTTGAATCAGGCTCGGCACCTCGCTGTCTTCAAAGTTAACCCAAGATGCATCGATCGTATCCTGCATACTGCGATTCAAAAATCGCAGTTCATCCTCGCTGTATCTTCGCAAGAAAAGGCTGATTCCGAGATCCATTTGCTCGTGCAGCGCACCATGCAGCTTGAAGATCTCTCTTCCGGCAGGAGTCAGCGTAAATATGATTTCCTTTTTGTTATCCGGCAGATTCTCCATATGGAGAATCTGTTTATCAACCAATCTTTTGGTTATTTTGGAGACGCTGCCCTTCGGAATCCCGAACTGTTTGGAAATCGTGATCCCGTTAACAGGCTCCAATCTGCCTACCGCATCCACCACGTGCAGCATCGTAACGGTCATTTCCCTCAGCAACTCGATTAGCTCCGGCTGATTGCAGCGTTGTATCATCCACTGTCTCTCTTCGTCATCCTCGGCCTGGAATTTCTTCTGCAGCACGGAAACCTTCTGCTTTAATTCAAGGATCCATTGATCCTTCCGAGAGGTTCGTTCCCAAGAAGAAGCAGAATTCCGGTCTATTTCCATATCCGTATCTCCTTACGCTCAGCTATCGTCCTATTTAGTATAACAAGATCCTGGAACTAATTAAAGTTTCCTTGGAAACAATATTAACTTAATGGGCATGGATATAT
This sequence comes from Paenibacillus sp. Cedars, assembly GCF_003184205.1. Classification (NCBI taxonomy): domain Bacteria; kingdom Bacillati; phylum Bacillota; class Bacilli; order Caryophanales; family Paenibacillaceae; genus Paenibacillus; species Paenibacillus sp. Cedars. The sequence continues at coordinate 274,905 of NZ_CP020866.1, read as the reverse complement.
TATATCGTTCCCTAGAAACATATTTATAATCGCGGAAACAATATTCCTGAGAAGAGAGGTCATTTATGAGAGCCGTTATTGTGTTTGATCATCCCTATGGCGGAAAGGCATCCGAATATGTTGCCCACCGAAGAAGTTTTTCCGAAGCACGGGTTCGTTTTCTGAACCATACGCAGCAGCGTTTCAGCCGACTGTAAGCTGTACCCATGAATCGAAAAAAAGATGCCTCCAGGCAGCGTCAAACCGCCTGAAAGGCATCCATTTAATTTGATTCCGTCATGTTTATTAGTTCGATAACTCCGCTACGCGCAGCAATCTCATGACAGTTACAACCGTTTGAGCTTTCGTCACATGGGATTGCGGATCCAGCTTGGCAGCGGATACCCCCTGCATAATCTTCTGTTCCACTACGAAGGCGACGGACAACTTCGCATAGGACGACACCTTGGAGTGATCTTTGAATTTGTTTAACAGCCCTTGATCAGCCTCATTCTTCTTGCCTGCATATTCCAGTACACTGCTCAGGATGACAGCCAATTCCTCACGGGTAATCAGACTGTTTGGATCAAAGATATCGCCTGTACGCCCCTTCACCAGCCCTGCTGCCTTGGCAGCCGCAATTTCTTTGGCATAAGGGGCATTCGCGCTCACATCCTGGAAGTTAGCAAGGCTATCATCTGGAAGAATACCCAGCCCTTTCACTACAATGGATATCATTTCGGCACGGGTAATGTTTTTATTCGCACCAAACGTGCTGATGCTCTCCCCAGACACAATCAGCTTCGCAGCCGCTTGTTCCACGTCTTCCTGTGCCCAAGAAGGAATCCTATCGTTAAACCGGACATCCTGCTGAAGCAGAGCATAAATACCGCTTCCCGTCCTCCTCATCTCCACGGTAACCGTACCGTCCGCATTCACCTTATACAAGGTTGGAGAGGATCGAAGCTCATTTGTGCCTGATATATAAACCACTCCGCCCGCGCGCTTTGTATCTATCTTTTTGGCATCCACGGTTACCAGCTCACTGACATAGGATTTCCCGTAATGTTTCAGCTCCGTAGTTGTTTTATCCGCGTTCAGCTGCTCGAGCTTGAACAACAGCGGAGAAGTCAGAGTTTCTTTACCCTTAAGCAGGGATGCCACGCTCGTAGCATCGGCTGCACCGGGAGCCACAATGGAGACTTTCACATGGCCGGAAACCGAGATCAGCGAAGCCGGAATCCGATATTCTGTGCCGTTTACGATAACGGACAGACTGGCCTGGGCTCCTTTTTTCGCGATGGCTGCAATCACTTCTTGTGGAATCTCAAACTCAGCCTGCTTCGCACCCGTGCCCGCATGAATCTGGAAGCTGGAAGAGTCCGAAAGGTTAATGCTGTTAACTGCTGCTGCCGTTGGCACGGTAACCACCGCCTTATCTCCCTCAAGCACAACTTTTGCTTCCAGTTCATCCTTTCCTTTAGGCGGCTGCGGCGTCGAAGGCGTAGTAGAACCGGATCCGCTTGATCCGCCGGAACCCTCAGATCCGCCTGTGCTGTTGCCAGAAGTCGTAACGCTCAGTAGATTCGAAGCGCTGGATACGCGGTTAATTTCATCCCCCGCCCGATCCACAGCAAGCACATGAATCTTGTAATTCGTTAGAGCGTTAAGGCCATTAATGATATAACCCTTCTCGGTGACTGAACCTGCCAATGCATGGTTCACATAGACTTCGTACCCCGTTGCCCCTGGCACTGCATCCCATGTGACTTGAATGGAGCTGGAGTCGGCATTGACCCGTTGAAGATTCGTTGGGGCCTGTAATGCTGAAGCATTGACTTTGCCGTTAACCGGCAGGTCATGGACTAATTGGGTGGTTAATGTTTTATTACGATCACCACTTATTTCCCAGCTCATGACGCCTGCAATATCCAACGATTTCACAATGGAAGCCGCATACTTCATGGTGTTCTTATCGTTGTAGGTGATGAACACTTTATTCTGATCATTGTACAGATAAGGCACCTTAGCCGATTCGTTCCAATATCTCTTGTACCCGTTCTTGTCGATGTAGTTGTTCTCGAGATCACTGAAATCGAAAATGGCATTTTCCCAAGACTTCAAATCAGTCCCGCCCTTATTGCAAGTCTGATACTGACCAAGTGGCCCGCAGCCATCCCAGCCCTTGCCATAGTAGGGTACTCCCACAATCAATTTATGCTGTGGTACCCCGCCATTCAGATGGCCTAACAATCCGCCAAGCACATGATTTCTTGGAGCAGAAGACTTTGAAAGAGCTTTATCATAGAACAATGGTGAATTATGATGACCAAACGGGTCATCTTTGCCACTATAGTCATAAGTCATAATATTAATGAAATCCAGATACTGGACTGAATTCGCAAAATCTGCGTTAACGGTAAAGTTATCTCCCTGACCGGAAGCAATCGTCAGCAGATAATATTTTCCATCTTCTGACCCCGCAGCATCCAATGCCTCGCGAACGGTTTTCATTAATAATGTGAAGTTTTCTTTATCCTCCGGTGCTCTGGAGTTCGACTCTTCACCTTCTTCAACAGGATATTCCCAGTCAACATCCAGACCATCAAACTTATAATCTCGTAGGAACTTCACAGCAGAATTAGCAAAAGTACGGCGTGTTTCTTCCGTCATGGCTACGTTAGAAAAATTATCAGACCAAGTCCAGCCTCCTACTGAAACCATAAGCTTCAAATGAGGGTTCGATGCCTTGATAGATTCGAAAGCTGCGAAATTCTGAAAATCAAATGTCGGATCTCCAATCACAATTTCTCCGTCATGGACGTATCGATCCTGTGCAGGAATATTAGGGTCTTCGCAGGCTCTCGGCCCGCTCCCGTATTTTTTCCAGCATATATCGGCGAAGGCATAGTTAATGTGGGTGATCTGTGATACATCCAAGTCACCAGGATGAAAATTACGCTCTTCGGTACTAGCTGACCAAGAAGTGTAGTACGTAATATTGTTATAATTGCTGCCAGGCACTACCGACACTGCTTCGCTTTCAGACGAAGTCCATAGGCTGTTATGACCCACTACCTTATACGAATAGGTCTTTCCTTCTTCCAGTCCAGCAGCTACATATCGGCTCCCGCTACTCGAGCCAACCTTTACCCCATCCTGATAAATGTCGTAACTTGTGGCCCCGGGCACCGGTGCCCAGCCCAGTGAAGCCGTAGATCGTGTAGAAGTGACTACTTGTAACCCTCGAGGTTGAGCCAGCTCCCCCCATTTAAGGGTAACAGCATTACTATTGGCGGATGCTTCCAAAGCTCCATTCACACTTCTCTGTGCACCTACTTTAAAAGTATAAGTCTCTCCTGCTTCCAAAGGTCCATAAGTAGCCGTGGTAACGGAGTTTTCCCAAGTGCCGCCTTTCCATGCTCCATTAATATAAATGTCATAGGCTTCGGCCCCGGGACTCGAACCCCAACTCAGCGTAACCGTATCTTCCGTTGCATCTTCAATCTTAAGATGACTTGGAGGAGTCAACGGTGCATCTTTATATTCAGCTTCATCTTTGGTTGTGATGAATTCCAATACATTGCTTTTGTGTTCTTTTTTCACGTCGCCGTCCCAAGTAATATAGATTCGGTAGGTCGTTTCAGGTGTCAATCCGGTCACCGCACGAGTCCAGAAGTTTCCCCATGCCAGCCAGTTGCCTGAATCCGCGTCCCACACTTGTATATTATTTTCACCTTCGACGGGTTTGAAATCCCATTGAAATATCGCCATGTTATGAGAGACACTTTCAATACGAAGATTCTGCGGCGCCAACGGATCCTGAGATCCATAAGTTGCGCTTGTTACCGTCAACGGATCGACGCTGGAACTGACTGCCGGTATGTCTGAGGGAGGGGCACCATCTGAAGCATAGGATACAGGCGCGTTGAGAAGAGGGGTAAAGATAAGGATTAGAGCCAGAAACCATACCACCCATTTCGGGTGCTTTTTCGTCATAAATGAGTTCACCGTTTTCACCTCTGTCGATATATTTCGATTGCAAAGGATACAGCATTTCCATGAATGTCTGTTCTCTCGGTGTCATCGGGTTATATCCATGATGGCTTGCCCCATTTCGAATTTCGCCCGAAATTCAACTTATTTTGAAAGCGGTTACTATTTTTTCCAGATGGATTGTGTAACGTTTATCATATCCCCCTCTTCATTCCAGTATATCAATCTCTTATCCCAACGCTCTGCTACAGCCTCCCTTCAAAGAACTTCATATATTTAATGCATATTCATATTTGTATCATGGAACCTAACCTCTCTATTGAGAAGGGATACATTTCCATAAACATGGGATAAAATCTTGTGATTTTATATTCTGTTAATAAATTCAATCTATATAGAATCAGCTAGTGTCCACTAAACGAATGTTTTGCATAAAAAAGAAAAGGAGTACCATCATAAAAAAACTCAAGCAGCCGTTACATCTGCTCAAGCGAATTCCATATTCAGCCCGTTGAATTATCCGATCCCAAAAGCAACGAAGTGCCATAATGAAGCCTTCTAGGATTCCAAGCGGGGCGGGGCGGTTAAACCCACTGTACGAATGGAGCCGGTCCAGTAATCAAAGCAGACGTATGAGCTGAAAAAGAGCCCTCCAGGGGCTCTTTTGTCTATTCACTTCCCTATGTAAGCAAACCATAATAATCTTCGATCTACTTCATCGAACTTAAATGCTCATGCTTTAATTTCCATGATCCCTCGACATCTCGAATAAACACATTGGTGGCTCTGCCGCTCCCGGACATAAATGTCCCCTGGTGATAACCCTCGAAGTGGTAGGTGTAGATACACACCGCCGAATGGGCATCACTCGCAATCCATTCCACATCCTCCGCCCGGTATACCTCCTCCCGAATGGCATCCCACGCCTGCTCGAAATACAACCTGATCTCATCCAAGGTCGTGCAGCTCCGGTCCGAAAACCAATAAACCGCCTCTTCATCCAGCAGCCGGGCCACTTGATCAAAGTCATGTGTGTTCGTAGCCGCAATATAAGCCTCAAGTGCGTTCTGATATGACATTTCGCTTAACCTCCCATCTCTAATCCATTATAAGGATGGCACATTTTTTTACTGAACCTTTTTCCACACACCGGCTTGGCCAGGCGTTTCCCCTTTGGTCCACCATTTTGCTTCACAAACGGCTCCATTGTAAGATACCCGTTCACCGCCAATGTAAGCCTTGGAGCTGTTCCAAGCCACGGTTGCTTTGTTAAAGTCCTGCGACTTCTCCATAAAACAGAACGTACACAGGAACCCAACGTTGAACAGGTTCTCAACACGCCGGATGAGCACGAAGATATCATTGCCCTCACCGATCGTCTGACCTCTTCCCTGACTGCGGCGATTAAAGCCGCTGAGGGAGTAATCCGGCTGCTGCGTGGATATATAAAATGAGGAGCACACAGATGATCTGTATGCTCCTTCGCCCTCATTATATTCATTTTCCGCTGCCAGACTCATTCTCAGATGACTCATTTCTTTCAGACGTTCCATTCTCAGGCGTCTGCTCTTCAGAAAGCGCACTTTCATCGGACAGCTCATAAGATATGCCATCCACAACAACCTTGTCGATTAGGGACACATCCAGCGGTTTATCCAGCTTCACGATAACTTTGCTTGTATATGGCAGCTTCTGCTGTGAGTCATTTTCGGTTCCTGAGGACTCCGGTTCTTCTCCACCATCAACCGACTCGGAAGAATCTGAGCCTGCTCCTTCTGCGTCTCCCGCTGTTGTCCCCGAATTCGAATCTGTCTGATCCTGGCTGGAACCAGAATCTGTTCCTGTTGGATCGGTGTCCGCTCCCCCTGTTGTTTCATCCGTGCACGTCCGTGATAGTTCAGGACTTGCCGCTTCAAACAATAGGTTTGCATCCTGACCCAGGACCTGGAGATTCTCCATATTGAAATCCCGGCAAGCTGCCGACTGTTTGAAATGGAAGCTCAGTTCAGTCAAGCCCTTCTGCTCACCTTCTTCCACTACGGACGCCGTCAACAGCGGCTGCTCCGGAACCGTATCCTGCGAGACAGGAGGCACGGTAACTGGAGGCGTAACAACTGAATTCGGATCCGCAGGGTCCTTCCCGTTTTGCACCATGAGAAAGATACCGCCGGCCAAGATGAGGACAAGTGCAGCTGAAGCTATTTTTACGAACCTCGGATGGCTTCGGATAAATCTCATGAATGGCGAAGCCAGCTCGGCCCTAACCTTCGTATAGACCCCCTTAAGAACAGGGTCAGGGTTACTAAAATAAGTCTTCACGTACTCCTTATTCTTGAATGCTTCGCGGTCATGGGTCTTGAAGTACTGGACGATCGCGGCAGCATAGGCCGGCACGAGACCCCGTGGCTTAACGAATACCGGCTGCTTCGCAGACCATTGAATATACTGGTAGACCACTTCAGGACTCTTGCTGTACTTATGTACATAATCCAGCAGGCCACGGTAGTCAATAGCGCCGGAATGAATCTCCGTGCAGAAGGCCAAGGTGATGCTTTCAAAATGGGATGGCGCCACATCCTGCTGCAGCCACCTCCGCATAATATACTGGGTGCGCTCCCGCTCCTCGGTTGAAAGATCGGCAAGCACCTCCGCTTTAACTTCGGTTCTGCTGCACCACTGGTACAGCGCCAGCATGACAGCCGCTTTGGAGCGTATTCGGGAATCAAAACGTTCTACCCACCCTTTGAATTCCTTGGGCATTTGCAGAAATCCAATGTCCAGAAGCTGCTTCCGGTTCAATTGCTCAGGCTCCAATTCTCGTAAGAGAAAGAGGTTGGCTGCATAAATCATTCGGTCTGCAAATGCGGTCCCGCCTTGGTAACGACCGATCCCCCGCTCTTCGTGATGCTCCAGGGAATCCAATTGATCCAGCACGGCGTTGACCGCTCTTACAGGATCTGCATCATGCTGTAATTTATCGATGAGCTGGGCTTCAGCCAGCCTAACATAATTCTCCTGTTCCAGCAGAAGGGGATGGTTCCTCACCCATAGACTGATCAGATCAACCAGATCCGTTGGCGTTACCCTCTGTTTCATACTGGCTTTCATATAAGGATCGAACATCAGCGCAGGCAGCCCCGGGCTGGTCAGTACTCTGGCATAGAAGGCACGGCTTAGAGCCGGACTGCCCTCCAGCAAGCCATAAATCGCCAAGGTCACATCCTGACGCTGCTTCGACAAGGCATTATTTAATGAGCGAATAAAATATTCCACAATCATGTCATTGTGCTGTCTAGGGTTGATGCTGTGATAGTCCTTCACGGACCCGGCAATCGCCGGATCGGGAACCTGTCCGCCCTTCACAAGCTCAAACTCATGGGCAAACAGGGCAAGGAACAGATCATCCAGCCGTTTCTTTAAACCCAGAGCCCCGGCTGGCTCCAGATAGAGCAGCAAGGCACGAAGCACAACAAACTTATGGTCGGTATACAGATCTTCACGGCCCTCTTCGATCTGGAACAGCACGCATAAATCGTCGTAGCTATCCAGAGAAATCTGACGGGACGGCTCCATATCCGAGAGCATCTGCTCCGCGAAGGCAAAAAAACGTTCAGATCGGGCCAGATCCAGCACTGTATCCCATGCAAAATCAAGATAAGGCTGCTCGGACCATTTCAAATCCGCATTAATGACCCTTCCGGCAGCAAGTTCAAATAAATAGTCCTTCTCAATGTTGCGGTCATTCAGGCGCAGGCCGCCCTTCTCCACGAACATGAGATGAAGTCCCTTCTTGCTGTAGGGTTCCTTGGCATACGTTACGAACCCAAGCACCCGGCGCAGCGCGTAAGGCAGTCGGCCAAACAACACAAAGAGCAGCTGCTCCGCCTTCGCGGACAACTGTTCCACCGGTACATCCAGTACGATATACACCTTTTTCTTACCCGCAGCTGCGGTTATCGATGCATAGAGCAGTTGCTTGAATACCTTCTCGTCAATGCCCAGTTCCTGCAGTAAGGCCGGGGTATGGTCAGGCGAGACGGGAACTTGCGGGCGAGCCTGAACCGGCATGGCAGATAACTCCGGCAGCTCTATCCCCTCTTCAATATCGTAATGATTGGCAAAAGAGGCCTGAAGCCAAGTCCGGTAAGCGGAATGCTCATCTTCCAGAAATCCGTCAGGAATCACATAATGGTGCGTAAAAAAAGCGCTGCGAAGTCCCGTGAAATCCGCTGGCTGAAACACACTGCGCCCCAGCACCGTCTCCCCTGTTTCCGTATGGAACAGATGAAGAGCGGCAGGATAAGCCTCGGCGTCCTTCTCGCTGCGTGCCGTAAGCTCCGCCGGAGCTTCATACTGACAAAAGGGATGCAGCACCTTTTTGATATAGGAAGGTTCCAATCCTGACGAGCGCGCAACCGTATCAAATCCTTCAGCCGAGCGAAACACGCCCCGCCGTTCCCTCGTGTACATTTGCTGCTGTATGTTTCGGGAAGGGAAATCCGGCACTAGTCATCCCTCCCCTCAATATACTTCAGCTTGTACAGAAGCCAGATGAACGGTTCGTCCACCCGGATCGGGCTGACCACGCTCTGCAGCTTCTGATCCACAGGGTTGCTGCCTAAGGCAGACACGGCAAAATACGCTGTATTCGAAAAATATACATCCATTGTGCCCTTGAACGGACGGTCGACCTTCTCGATAAAGCGGCGAATCTCGCCATCGATATTTTCAAACTCGGTCATGTTCAAATGCTTGCGGTGAACCATATTGTTGAATATGTTGCTGTTCAGCTTCACATATTCGCCATCCTCATCCTTAAGCGCATGAAGCATATCGCTCTTGGTTAGGACGACAGCTGTCGGAATATCCGTTTTGCCCTTGTCCTCATAAGCAATGAAATCACCGAACATGGTGAGGACAACATCGCGAGGTTCATCGTACTGGGATACCCATTCGCCTGGCTGATCGCCGAACTTCAAACGGATTTTCTCCCGAATGGAGCGAATCTGGAGCGGATCGACCATAAACAGAATGCCCGCGGAGTTCTTGATATGCTGTCCATGAAGTCCCAGGTAGTCCTCGTCCACCATGCCTTCACCCGCCACGTCAAAAAATACAAGCGTTAACGGCGGCTTCGATTCATCCTTGAACACGAATTGAAATATAAAGGGCTCCTGCATCTTCTCCTTCTGAGTAGACGCCAGCAAATCTCCGCGTTCAAACAACGGTTCCTCATATCCGGTGCGGAACTTGCGGCTGATCTCCGCATTCAGCGGCATACAGGCCGCATCGAAGTGATCCGCCGTCGTATGCTGCAATGTATGGATCAGCGAAGTCATATACACCGACTTGCCCACTTGGGATGCACCAATAATCGAGATAATGTTGCTCGGTACCTTCCCTGCGGTCACAGGCAGCTCATTATGGCATTTCGGGCATAGGCGTCTGCGTGTGACGACACCGTAGCGGTCGTTCAATCCAACCAGCACATGATCCGAATAAATGTGATGCTCCTCCGGTATGTCGCTTGGCCGGATGATAGCCTCAATATCATAGACCGAATCCAGCCCAAAGCGTTCGCGGTAACGATTCAGCTCGTCGTCTTCCCCAAGCGCATAATCCTCGTCGTCCTCACGGTCGTGGGCAGCCCGGAAGACAACCTCCTTCGGCGTGAACTTACTGAAACAGTAAGGGCACACAATATCATAAAACAGCGGCCTTGGCTCCGGCTCCGGCTTCTTCTTGAAAATATCAAAAATGCCCATCATTTGTACCTCCCTCTAAACCTCTGGATTGCATGGACGCTTTCGTTGTTGTCACTGTGTTCTATCTCTGCTCTCTCTATCTATACACCAGCTCATACCGTTGCCCATACTTCTTCCCGTCCGTAAAAAACAGGCGTACATAATCGTTCTTACCGACCTCAATGACGGGCAGTACATTCCGTCCGGCCCCAAAATCCGTAACGAACGGGTACAATATCCCGTCTTCCTTGTTCACCGGATAAGCTCCCTCTTTCTTCACATAGCAGAGAGCCTCCTTCGGTACAGGCACTTCGGCTGTAACCTGAATTTCAATCGTTTTATAGGATTGCAGCCAGCGGCTTTTTTCGCGAATGGAGTATACCAGCATGGCTTTACCGGTGCTGAACTGAATGCAGTTCGCTTCATCGGGCTGTGTGATCAAGGTGGTCTCCCCGTTTTCAGAAGAGAAGGCATACACCGTATATGAGATCTGCCCAACACCATCCACACGATCCCGATAACCATTATTCGCCTTGTATTCGTCTCTGGTATACAAGCGCAGGCTGCCAAGATGCGGATCTCCATTCGATGCGGCGAATCCGTCATCCATCACACGTTGAATGTATACCGCTTGAAGACCAGGCGGCCAGTTCCAGCGAATCGTGCAGAAACCTTCGTCCAATTGATGGCTTAATCCCTGAATAACCCAATCTCCGGGCTCCGCATTTTTATACTGCATATCGAACGCCCCCTGCTTAAAATCCTCGGCTTGTCGAATCATTCGGCCGTTGTCCACGTCCTGTTCGGCCCGGCCGCTGCGTGCCGCCAGTTAACCTGCCGTTCTCCTTGACAGGTATCACCAGCGTGAACAAGGTCATCATACCTGCGAGGATGAAGCATGCCAAGAGACGCACACTGGCATCTCTGACTTCTCCCCCGGAGAGGCCAAATTCCAGAACAACGCCCGCCAGTAAGCCCGATACCGCACCGCCTATGCTAAAGCTGCGCGCGAGATAACGGTTGTCAAACACCAGGCCGAGCGCCAGACCCATGGCAGTGCCAATGAGCAGCATCGCAGCAATTCTTCCGATCTGATAATAAACGCTGTCTTCCATAGCGCCCGTTCGCTTCGTCAACAGCGAACGGTCCCCGACATCATCATAAATTTTCTGAAAAACAAAAGACAAGTCTGCCGCATTCTGCACATCGTAATATTGCCCGCCCGTCTCGGCTGCAATCGTTTGAAGCAGATTGGCACCGTCCTTATACACGAGGCTAAGGCCAATCGTATTCACCGCGATTTGCTGCTGCTTGTAGTCCGCAAGCACACGATCATGGTCGGTTTCGCTAAATCCGTCTGACAGCATAATGACCATGGCGCTTCGCCCCGCATCCTGGCTTTCCTGAATATGCGACATGGTATCCTCAAGTGCGAGACTAATGTCCGTACCGCCGTCAGTTGTTGCCAAACCGTCGATTTCCGCCATGATCTCATCCTTGATTTCCTGGTTCTTCACACGGGTAAATGGCTGCAGTAACGTTGTTGCATGATCAAACACGATCACCGATACCCTGTTATCCCGATCCATGCGGTTGATCAGATTTTTGGCTGCTGTATAGCGATCCTGATTCGGGTCGGTATCCTTCATGCTGCCGGAATTGTCTATGACCAGAACAACGTCCTTCACGGGCTTGGCGCTGCCCGGGTTCAGCTGGTACACCCACTCAAACAGCATGCCAAGCAGGAACAGTGCCACCAAAGTGGATGGAATCAGCAGCTTCCACGATGTGCCCGTGTATCGCTGTCTCCAGGAGCTCCCGCTCAAACGGGGGGAGATCAATTCTGCGATTAAGCAGGCCAAGCCGATGCAGAAGGCCAGAATCCCGAAATAAATTCCCGTAACCACAATAACGGGAAGCCCTGTTCCCCACTGGCGGAGCAGAAATTCCCCAATGGCAAATCCAATTCCCCCGCCGACCAGACTCAACAGCAGCAGGAGAGGGTTTATTTTTCGTTGCACAATACGCGCCTACTCTCTTTATCAGAATCTAAGAACGCTAGCGCAGCTCCGGGAGCAGCGCCGGTTCCATTCCATGAAATTCATAACCGTTCGCCGTATAGGTTTCGTAGTAAGCTCTGCCATTCCGGTAATACATCAGATCCTCCAGATGGAAGCCCCCCATCAGATTCAGCTTCTCGACCCCGCTGGAGCGCTTCTCATGCACGATGCCAAGCTTGTATACTCGTAATGCTTCATCCGCACGGATGGCGTAGCGAACGAATTCACTGTCGGCATCGCCGAAGAAATATTTCTCTTCATATCGATGCTCCTGCGTATAGTCCAGCAGCCTGACCAAAGTAACGGAGTTCTCCTCCAGCATCCGATAGAGCACCTTAAACAAATCTTCCTTGGCAAGCACCTGCTTGTTATGATACTCGATGGTTACGTTCGCCCGGCGCAGCAGCTCCTCCTCGAAGGTCTGCACAAACGGCTCTGCCGTCAATAAATCCCTTAGACAGACTCGAATCATATTGGCCAGGATCGGCTCCGTACCTTCGTGAGTGAGAACGGATAAATTGCCGACATAGCGATCCTCGAAGAATACAGCCGCGCCGCGCTTACTTTCCAGCTCCAGCATCAACTCCTCGGTCACCAGGCCATAATACTCCATCAAGTTCTGACCGATATAATCGTCTGCCGTGCGGATACTGGACTGAGCTGCTTCCAGCAATTCTGCTTCCAACTGGTCCAGCATGCTCGCTTGCTGCTTGTAATGCCGGTGAATCTGCTCAAGCTCCGCCTCATATAACCTGTACAGCGCAAGTTCGGTCTCCAGAAGCAGCAGCTCATACCTGCGATGATAAACCTCGCCTACAAAAAAACGAATGAACTGGCGCACATTCTGTTTATCCCGAAAGGGCAGTTTCTTGAAGGGCTGGGTTTCCACGCTTTCTTCATAATAGCGGGTTAGTTCTTCCTGCTCCGTCTTCAGCAGACTGCCGAGATCCCGGATTCGGGAACGGACCGCTTCGAGCAGGATCCCCGCTCCACCCTTGTCGCTTGTCCACTCCACGATTTGATAACAGCCGATATGCGGATGTGTGGACAACGAGCGGCGAAGGGCAGCGTGTACTTCTTCGGCTGTGCTCGTATCCCCTAGTCTCTTCTGGACCTCCAGCTCATAATTGCTATGGAAAAACTGCTGGCAGCCTTCTCCGAACAGTGCCTCTTCGGCCTCGCGGATATTCATCCGCTTCAGTCCGGCATAACTGACAGGATGGGACATCATGCCTTTCAGTCCGTCCAGATGTTCGACATTCGGGAGCATCCGCTTCGCTCTAGCCGTTACGGCTTCCGGGTCGAGGCCGAAGTAAGTCAGGCATTCCTGAACCTCCGGTTCAGGTCCGGTCTTCATGCGCTGGAGAAGTCCCCGGCAGAGATGATAGAGGACCGTTAAGGCAATCGGCTCGTTCGGCCTTTTTACCCGGGCAAAGCCAGCCGAGACAAAGCCTTGGCGACCGGATTCGGTCATGATGTTGCTTTTGAAGGATGTATTGTTGTAAACGCCTCTGATCCCGTCATATGCCTCGTCCTTCCGCTTCCGATTCTTAAGCAAGCCGAGATGACAGATGATATCATAGATATCCTGCATGCCGGAGTAACCGGAGATGCCCCGCTCATTCTTATCGGACAGCACGTAGACCAGATCAAACAACGGAGAAGCCGGGTGAACGACCGGGATGCTCAGTCCATCCTCCGTCATTTGAAGCGGTGCGGAGAAGCTGTAATCCCGGCTCTGCATCAACTCAAGCTCCCGTAAGAAGGCGACCCCCACGGAGCTCGCATAGCCATAGGTTTCAATCTGCTCCCTCTCATTGATTAGCGCGTACAAATCCATCTGCACCGATTTGAACGACTGATTGAAGATGGATTCTGCCAGTAATGAAATTTCCGGGATAAATACATTAAACGGGTCATCGACCCGTGTAATGATAGACAGATGGACCCGGTCAAAAGACGAATAACTGCGTCCATAATCTGAAATATGGTGGCTCAACTTCCGAATGGCTTTATTTAACCCAGACAGGGGGCCCCGTTCTTGATAGAACGCCTGATACAGCTCTTTGCGTAAGGACTTGGACGCACCGTCTGCCACCGGCAGATCCAGTTGATAACTGTGAAGACGATTGGAGGATTCGGAGCCTTTCGGCCCCGGCCTGCCGCCACGGTCCGTTCCCACATGAAAATAGATGACGCTAGCGCTGTTGTCCCATTTGCGGTCATGAATCTCCATGATCGGTTCGATGGCTGCAGCCGTCATATCACCGATGAACAAGTATACCTCCGGGTAGTGGATGCTGCTCTGATCATCCTCCATCAAGGTAAGCTGCTCTTCCGACTTGGCATAACCGGCAGCATACTGGCGAAGAATTTCCCTCATCGTCTATTTCAACCTTCTTCGAATGTCGTTTAATTTGGAGGATACCTGTCGGTAGAACTGGTACCGCTCTTCGCCGTCCGCTAGCTCCACCTTCTCGTATTCCAACCGGTCGCGCGTCTCCAGGAAACGCTCAGCCAATTCCTCCAGCTTACCGAGCAGCGGCGTAATATCTTCGGAAGCGGTCAGCTCCTGATCCCGGCGGGAAGATTTGCGCAGCAGCGTGCTCCGGCTTTTCTCATCCAGCTGGCGGAAATGCTTGTAGACTTCATACTCCACGTCATTCACGCTTTTCAGCAGATTGGCAAACGGCTCCCAGGAATCCTCTTCCGGATCGCGGTCATAGACGAACAGCGCACCCTTCTTGGTAATGGTCCCGGTATACATAGCCTCGATAAATTGATCCAGCCATTTCTCCTCATTCTGATTGTCGCTGATCAAGAGCTCGAATGCCGTGATTTTGGCGGCAATGGCGGCATACTTCTTCAACTCTTCACGCACGCTGCGAATCATTTCCGGTGAACGGATCAAATTCTCTTTAGCCATATCCTCATTGATGCTGTTGAAGATATCCTTGGACCCCACCGGCTCGAGGCCTTCGTTCATCAGTCGCTTCAGCTCCGTCCAGGCCCGCTTCACTTCGCCCAGATTAGGCTTAGGCGTGTCAAGCTGAAGATCATAGGCACGAAGCAGCTCGCTGAGATCAAATGGCTTCGTGAACACAACCGCATAACGGCTGCTTGTATTCTGGTCCACATCCTTCTCCATGATAACTTTATACGTAAGTGCTTGGTTGAATTCTGCACGAACCCGGGCGTTATAATCCTGAACCCGCGGGTTGATATAAGTATCGCCCCAGGACTTCTCAGGAATCGGCGAAGGCAGGTAGGTCCAATTGTTGCGGTCTGTCTGCACCAAATGACGCCCTACGCCTTCCTTGTCCATGATGGTGCGTTCGTAACTCTCCTCATAAACCTTAAGCGGCGTGTAAACGAACAGCGGCACACCGTTCTTTGTATTCAACCAGAATATCCGATTCTTCACTTCACTTTCCTTCACCGTGAAATGGGATTTACCCACCGAATTGTTCTGGTAATTGCGAATGCCCTTCAGAATGCTTGGCGCCTGCACAGGCACGGACACAAAGCCCCAGGATGGGAAGTACAAATTGCCCGCGCTGTTGCTCAGATGGAAGACCGGCACGGCTTCATCATCCAGCTTGCTGGCGATGTTGCGCTCGACGAACTTTTCGATGGAATCCTCCTGCCCGAATTTCATGGTCAGGAAGTCCTCCATCGAGCGGGTGATCAAATCGCCGAATTTGTCCGTCAGAAACTCGGAGATGGATCTGACGATATCAATCTCCTGCTCCCGTGTCCAACGATTGGCATGGCTCAGCAGTTCCTGTGCGAAATCCCGGATGAGATCGTCCACATCTTTTTGATCCATGATCTTGTTGATCACATCGGAGATGTCGGGCACGCTGACCAAGTTCCAGTAATACGTCTTGTTCCCTTTATGATCCTGCTGTTCATCACCGTTGACAAGGATGTCCCCATTCTTGGCAAATATGGAGTTCAGCGCGTTCAGAATTTCGGTATATACGCTATAAATCCGGTTATTCTCCTGGTTGAGTAGATCGTATAAATCCTCATAGAATTCAATCATCTGCTCGGTGCGTTCCACATCGGCTTCCAGCCAGTATTCATTGATCTTTGCTTCAATATAGATGTTCTTCTTCTTATCCTTAGAAACAAAAGCACTCTTCGCATCGCCCAGGCGTTCGATCGCCTGTTCTCTGGCCGACTCGATGTCGCGGGGAATGCGGGTCAGGTTCTCCCGGAGCGTTTCGATGTAAGACAGCAGCATCTTCAGCAGGCTGAAGCCCTTCTCCGTATAAATCAGACGGGATACATAGAACGGTCCTTGCTGCGGATGCAGGAACATCCGGCGGATTTGGTCGCTGAATTGATCCACGATCTCGCCTGGAAGCTGCTTCTTCGCTTTGATGTATTCCTCACGGGCTCTGGCGAGAAAATTCTGCTCCAGCTCCGTATCCATATTAATGACCTGATTCTTCACCACATTGGCGTAGCTGAGCCGCTCGCTGTTCTGATACCCGGGCAGCGGCTCCGGTACGCGGGACTCGAAATTCTTCGTCATCGAGTCCAGGTCGATGCCCAGCTTACTTGCAAACTTCTCAACATCCTCCTGGCTTGGCGCTTTCTCGAACATGGTTTGCATTTTGCCAAATACGCGGTATGCCAGATAGGTGGTCATCTCCTCGATAGGCAGCACGGCCGAGGATGCTCCGATAATGTTGTAATCGTAATTGGCAGGATAGGCTTTGTTCATCTGGGCAATGTTGGTTCGGATGTTGCTGATATAATCATGGATTGCAAACTCTTCGCCGGACTGCTTTTCCTCGCTGGCCATGAAGTTCGTGATATTCTCGGCGGTGACATTCATGCAGTAATCATAGGCGTTCTCCAGCAGTTTGCCCTCCGTATTGGTAGCAGAGATGAGATGGCACAGATTAAACGGAGGCAGCGGCGAATTCACGTTCAGAATGCTGCCGTACTGCTGCTTGAACCGCTCGCCTCTGGCATCCACGTTCATCCAGTAGTCAAGCTCCTTTAGCGCCGCATATCCGTTCTTCTTGATGTACTCGCGCGTGTGCTCGCTCAAGCTTTTGTTAGCCAGATTGATATCCGGCGTAAACAGATAACCGAGTGTGTTCACGCGGTCAATCCCCGCAGAGCCGTGATCGCGCTCAATAATGCCGCGGACGATATAAGCAATATCAAGGAAGCAGCCGCTGCCTGTCCCGCCGGACAATCCGGTCAACAGGAAGACCATCAGCTTTTTGTTGGTGCCAACCGATAATGTCTTAATCTTCTTGTCGATCGCTTGCACCACTTGGGTGATTTTCGTAAACAGAAGCAAGCGGCCGGCCTGACGGACACCGGCTGCCCCGTTCATTCCATCGGTAATGCTTAGCTCCGGCGACAGCCAATCCGTAATGTACGGCTCCAGGATGCTGCGATTCTGAAGGAGCCCTCCAATCTCCGCATTCGAGAGAAGCACGAATTCATTGATCGGATCAAGCCCTATGCCCTTATAGCGTTTATTCTTATCCTGTTCGTTGGTCTCAAAAGCCATAAACTCCACATTGTCCGGCTTGTCCATTCTTTTCTTGGACAAGGGATCCTCCGGCAGCTTAAACCGGCGGTTAATCTGATATTTCAGGCGCAGCAGCGCATCGATCCCCGTGCCTCCAAGTCCAATGATGAGAATCGGGTTGTCGATGGTATCCACTCGTATTTTCTCACTGACAATCCCGCCTCCGAGTGAAACGTCAAGCTGTTGTATATGTTCTCTAACTACCGGTTTCATAATTTCCCCTCCTGATAGGTCATGGCTTAAGAGGTTGTTCAAAAAGTCCGCTTTTGATCATGAACACGCACTTTAAGCCAAATATTCAAATAATATGGTCTTGTCAGCCTGCTGCAGGGAAACTCTCAGCCGGTCTCCGTTCTTCAGTTCCGTCCCTTTCGTGGCATCCAGGGCACGTCCCGACTTCTCAATCACAGCCGAAGAATTATTTCTAAGCATGATGCGATCATTCTTGCCAGGCGTGAACAGAATCTTCTCCGTCTCCTTCAGCTCAGGTGCCAGCTGCAGAAGCTGGTGCAGGTTGAACTTCCCTTTGAATGAAGTCAGCTTTTTGTATTGCGGGAAGGTCTTCTCGCCGGTATTCTCATCCCTGATTTCAATCACGATCTGACCGACAAAGCCCTTGTTCGCTTTCTTAATCGCGCCTAGTATGAAATAAGCTCCAGCCCCCACAATGAGCAGAGCAGCGATGCCAATGATTACGGGCCATAATGGAAAAGGTTTCTCTTCATCGCCTGCGGTCAGCTCATTCCCACCGCTGCCGGAGCCCGCGGCGGCTGCTTTCGCACTGATCTTCACAGGCGCGCTTTCGCGGTAGAAGCTCTGCTCCTCCGCCCTTACCCGCAGCTCATAGTCATGCTTCTGCGGAATTTTGTAACTCCCTTCAAAGCTGCCGCCTTTGTTCTCCAGCTCGACCTCCGACTCGTCACCGGTGTCGAGATCCTTCACCAACAGCTTGGCCTTCATGTTGCCGTACAGCTCATTGTTTTGCAGCTTCTGTCCGTTGCTGACGAGATACGCGTTAATATCGATTGTATCCCCTGCCTTCACCTTCGATGATGACGGAGGATCCATGGTCAGCTCCAGATCGTAGTTGAACACAAGATTGATATCGATTTTGTCTTTGGATACACCCTTCACCTGCAGCTTCCAATCGCCCTGCTGCGGCTTCAGCAGCTTGAGAAGCGAGTAGGAATTGGATGTGGAGCGCATGACATTAGCCGATGGAATGCTCTGCTCAGCACCAGTGGGGTCCATCAGTTTAACGTCCACGGGACTTGAGGACATAATAGAAATATTCGCTTCCAGCACGTTTGCATTCGGTACGTTGACCGTGACCTCCTGATAGCTGCCATTGCCGGTAATCGACTGCACGGGTACAATCTTGAGCTGCTGGTGGCTGGCAAAAATCTCGCTTAGAATTTGCGGCAAATCATCCGCCGAGCTCGTGGTAAAGGATTTTCCTCCCGTTTGGTTCGCCAGCTCAGCCAAAGCCTCTTTATTCAGCTTCCCGTCGGCGTTCAGACCAATCGTATAGATCGGGATGCCGCTTCCTTTGGCCTCCTGAACCGCCTGGTTCAAATGATCTGACGCTTCTTGGCTCGTCTTGCCTGTGTTGGGGTCCAGATCATTGTTACCGTCGGCCAAAACAACGATCATGGGTGCATGAGCCGGGTCCATGCCCTGCTTCAGCACCTTCACCGCTTCATCAAGACCTACCGAAATGTCAGTGTAAGGACCGCGGTCCAGTTGGTCGATAAACTCCTTCAGCGCCGTTTTGTCCGCCTCCGATTGAATTTCCAGCAGTGCCTTCTCCCGCTGAATCCGGTCGGTATAGGAAACAACGCCGACTTTGTCGCCGGTTGTGGACAGCATGTCGATGAACATCTTCATCGCTTCGCTGCCGATTCTGTCAGGATCACTGTTTTTCATCGAGTTGCTGGCATCCATCACCAGAACGGCATCTATCTTGGAGCCTTGCGAGGCTGCCATTGCCTGAGGCAAGGTTCCCCCGCTCCAGGTCACGATCAGCAGCGCTGCTGCCATCAGACAGAGCAGCCATTTATTGTTACGTAGCATTGATTTTACTCCTTCACCCATTTAATCTAGCATTTGAGGATGCCTATGTTCGATCCTCTAATCTAACTGTAGGCATTAAGTCTTAAAAATATATGAAAAAAAGCTTAAAAACGATACATCCACTTTCATTTCCTTGGTATGTTTATATAGGAAATACCATGCAACTCACTAAAATATCCCAGTACTATGTCCATATGATATAATTATACCTGCCAAAGTTCAACATAATCAGTGTATCACCCGGACTTAGGACACAAGGCTCATTCACCATTTTCACCCCCATTACGATACCGGAAAGGAATAGGTATATGATTACATACGGATGTCTCGGGATTTTGTTTCTTTTTGTCATCATCAAGATCACGGCATACTTCAAACGTAAGAAGAACGCCCCGACACCGGAGCAGCTGCACCAAACGCTGCTAGAAGTCGCCAATTCAAAGAGGGAACGGCATGGATAAGAAAAAGCCGGTACAACTTCGTCCCTATATTAAAACGAGATATGTCTACCAAAAGTTAAGGGTTTGCAAACATTGCCACAATTTTACGATTCTGTGGGAAGACAGCTGCGCGTTCTGTAAACGCCACTCGCTGGTCCACGTGATGGAGCTTGCAGAGAAAAAGGCCAAGCGTTCCATGCAGAGTGACCGGCTTCTCTTCTATATTATAGGACTCTCTGCCGTACTTCTTAGTCAGACCTTCTTGCAGATCGTGATCTCCTTTGCTTGTATGGTGGTCCTGCTCGTATGGTTATGGCTGATCCAGCGGCGAGTGCTGCAAACGGAGACCCTGCATGCTCTGGACAAGTTAATACGAAGTCATCAAAAACAGATTCTTGATGGCCTAGATCTGAACAAAGCAACGGCTGCTGCCGCCATCAAGGAAGATGCCCAACTAGGGTATGAGATCGTCAGGGAAATTTCTTCCCTGGTCCGAAATGACCGAATCCGCCTGCAGCAGATCGTTCTTCTGCAAACCTTCTGCCTGCGCAAGGATATGGAGCTTGAACTTGAACCGCTGCTGCTGAATGAGTTTGATCCGGACTTGGCCGCTTATATTGGTGAAATCGCCAAAATCAAGCGGGAACTGATTAACAGTAAAGCCATCCGTTACCTGCTCGATCATGAAGCTGACATTTTGCGGATGGAGCAAGGCAGGCAGATTATGATTGACGCTGCCGGAGCAGCGGTACGGAAGAAAAAATATATCGACACATTCCCTGATTTTATTAGCCGCTATGCGGATGGACTGCCAAGATATCGCTTCCTCCGCTTGTATCAGATCGTACGCCGCAATCCCGGCTTGTCGTGGAACGGCCTGCGGGACCGGGTATCTGCCATTTATAATGAACAATACCGCTCGGACCCTGATTTTCAAAAATGGGATTAGAGGGGCTATACCGTTATGACGATAAAAAACACGCTAACCCTGCGTAATCTGTATTTTTTTCTATGTATAGTCCTACTGTTGTTGATTGGATATAAGGGCGTTCATATCTATCAAAAAATCCAGACAATGGCGCAAGCCGAACGATTGTATGCTCAGAAGAAACTCGTTCAGGCTGAGGAGTGGTATCAGAAGGCAAGCCGAAACCACTCCCTTCTATATAAAGAAGCGTTGCTGGCCTCAAGGCTTCAGGAGCTCGCCCCCATTACGTCTATGAAGCAGAATCTCTCCTCTCTAGATCAACGGTTGAATCAAGTGGGAGAAGCAGGCGACTTTTCCGCCTTCATGAACGTATATGCCGAGTTGCTTGATGCGGAGGAGAAGCTGACGGGGCACCAGGGATCATATGCTTCGTATTACGATGAAATTGTTGCGTTCTATGGCATACCCGATGATGTGAAGCGAATTTTCCTGCAATTCATCGGTTTGTTTAACCGCCAGGCCGACGAGCAGCTTGAAGAGTTGCAGTATGATGACAACAGCTTTAAATGGAACTTGCTTCGCATCCCGGACTCATTCTATGGCGGCGAGAAGCAGAAGGATGAGAAGCTGCTCAGCCTGTTCCAGCGTTACGATGAGACGGTAATGACCCGGTTGGCAGGAGCCGGACATTACGCCGAGCTGCTAAACTGGTCCCATGCCATAAGCTCCGAATATGCCAGCCGTTCAGTGAAGGCTGCTTGGGTGAGCGGCAAGACAGATGAACTTGTGCTTGCCATGCTGCAAAAGGATGCACAGCGGGAACGGCCGGCAGACTTTGTTTCACACGCCAAGGGTTACAGAGACTACTTGAATCGGAGTAATCAACAGAATTCGGATATGCTGGAGTATATTCAGAATCAGATCAACCGGTGGATCCTGGCTGCGGATGAAATGGTAACAGAGCAGAACTACGAGGAAGCTGTAGCGCTCTATGAAGCGCTGTCCGGGTACCAGGATATGAGCAGACCATTGCAAGCTGCAAAATTGGCCTGGACTATTCACGATCCCATTCGTTTGTTCAATATGGCAGATATTCAAGGCAGCTTTAGTTATGTCAGCGGAGGCGGGAAACGTTTCGGGGGATTGGCATATGCCATTGGAGTCGATGAAGGGAATATCATCTATCTAGCGGTTTTAAACGCCGATGAAAGCGTGCAATTATTCCAAAATCATGATTTCCCGTCTGAAATCGCGATCCGCCAAGTTTCAATTGAAGAATCGCTCAGCACGGAGACAAATCCGGTCGTCCTGGTGGAAGGTGGCACAGGAACCGATCTGGTATGGTATTCAGCCTATGAAGCCAGGGCTTCCAATCTGATTCCGCTGTTCCAGTTTACCGCCGAAAGCTATCAAATCCTTCCGGATAAGTCTCTGCTGGTTACCAACTTCGAAGGAGCAAGCCCGGAAGAGATCGCCATCTTCGAGCGTCAGGGAGATCAATACGGATTCACAGGGTTTCAGCCCAATTATACCGACATCGATATTGCTGATATCGAAAGTCACCGGAACAAGAAAGTCCGCTTCACCATCAATATCCTGGCAGGGGGCTATGGTGAAGCCCTTGCTGAACGGGATGGCCACTATGTGATCTTAAGAGGCGAGCTGGATTTCCCTGCGGGGAGTGCAAGCATTATAGGAACGTTTAGCGAGTATCAGCAGATGGAGATACCAGGCAGCCAGGATCCTCCTGCCTCCGACCCGACCGAACCGGAGGATATACCAGCTGAGGGCGATTCCATGGAGGAAACGGATATTCCAGGAGATTCCGTCCCCACCGAGGTCATCAATCCTGAGGATGCCCAACCAGACAACAGTGAGAGTCGTGACAGTACTGAAACTGCTAAACTCACGCAGGTTCCTGTCATTCAGGTAGAATCGGTAGAATGAGTCATAAGAATGAAGGCCTGTCACAATGAATTCATCCTATTGACAAGGATGAATTCAAGATGGAAGAGAAATAACAGGAAATATCGGCAAGACATATTAAAGCGTATAAACGATACCGAAAGAGGTCCCCACTTTCATCAAGCTATGCAGATGCAGATGTAGAAGTGGGGTGGCTTCTTTATGCCTTATTCAAGAAACTTTCAGGGACAACGGTAAGATCAAACCCAAAAACGATGGGAAGCAAATAATACACGGCAAGGATAATAATGATTGTGGCAAAAATGTTAACGGAGAAACCTGCGCGAACCATGTCAATAATCTTTATTTTCCCCGTGCCGAATATGATCGCATTGGGCGGCGTGCCGACAGGCAGCATGAAGGCACAGTTGGCCGCCATGGCGCAAGGCACCATAAGAGCGAATGGATGAATACCAAGGGCGATGGCAAGGGCAGCTACGACAGGCAAGATCATCGTTGCTGTTGCCGTATTGGACGTGATCTCGGTCATCATGATGATGAGAAGTGTAGCACATGAAATAATAACAATAAGATGAGAACCATTGAGTATGGTCAACTGCTCACCCATCCAGTCAGATAAGCCGCTGGAACGGAACCCTGCCGCAATAGCCAGGCCGCCTCCAAAAAGAAGGAGTACACCCCACGGAATTTCCTTCGAATCACTCCAATTTAAAATACGAGAACTTGTTTTTGCTTTAGCTGGAATCATAAACAAAAGTGCGGTTGCCATAATTGCAATCATCCCATCCGAGATCCCGGGAATTGGGATGAGTAAACCATCTTCTACCCATAAAAACTCACGAGTGATCCACATAAATGCAGCAAATACAAACACCGCGCCAACCATACCTTCTTCAAAGGATAACTTGCCAAGTTTTCCGCGCTCGCTTTGAATCAATTCTCTTCCGCCTGGAAGTTGTTTAATGGACGTGTTGAACTTCATTTTCCCCAAATAAAACCATGTGAAGAACAGCATTACAATGACAACGGGTACGGCAAACAGCATCCACTGGGCAAAGGAAATGGTAATACCAAATAACTCATTCATTTGGGCAGCTAGAATAATATTAGGCGGAGTGCCGATTAATGTCCCGAGTCCACCGATCGTTCCTGCATAGCCAATAGCAAAAATAAGGGACTTCTCAAATTTCGGCAGATCCTTTTCTTCCGGCCTTCCCTTCAAAGCACTGGCAACCTGGGCGGTAATCGCAAGGCCCATTGGGACCATCATCATAACAGCCGCGGTATTTGACACCCACATCGATAAAAATCCAGTTGCAACCATAAAACCTAGCAAGATACGCTGTGTGCTGGTACCGATCATCGAGATGATAAATAGGGCCATTCTTTTATGCAAATTCCACTTTTCCATCGCCGTAGCAATGAAAAAACCGCCCAGAAACAGAAAAATAATATCGTTGCCGTATGATGATGCCACCTCACTGCCCTGCATCGCTCCTGTAACAGGAAGAAGTATGAGCGGCAGCAATGATGCAGCCGGTATAGGGATCGCCTCTGTAATCCACCATGTGGCAATCCATAACGTAACGGCGAGCACGGATTTCCCTTCCGTGGACAGTCCGTCAGGTTGGAAAAATAACATCGTCAATATGAACAAGGCTGGCCCCAGTATAAGCCCGATCAGCTGAGCTTTTGAGTACGGCTTATTGGAGTTTTCATTCGATTCTTGACTCTTCATATCCTCAACAGCATTTTCTTCGTTATGTTGAATAGCTATCTTGTCTGATGCTTGTTTAGGTTCTGGCACAGCTGCTGATTGATTCCGATAAAAGAATACATTCAGTATGTTTTTTGTTCGTTTGTGCTGTGCCCACAGGCTGCGCCAAGCTGACAAAGCCAGTTGTCTCATCATTTACCCCTCCATTTTGTAAGCGCTTTCGATAATTCTCTTATATATTTGCCTTTCCGTATAGGTTTTGTAACTAATATCTGGTTTTTTGTAACTAAAAAAAGTGTGTGAACATGAAAAAACTCGTTGCAAATTTGCAAACGAGCTGCATGAACTTCATTTTTTATCTGGTTTTTTGCAGAATAGAAAGCACGTAATCATGCCCCTCCTGACTAAGCTTGTAGCGATGAAGTGGACGGCCGCTGCCTTCATAGCTGACATCATTAAGCAGTATGTTGCAGTCCTCCAGGAAGCGCAGATATTTTCTCAGCGAGACTCTTGAAATCCCTGTTACCTCAGCTAACGCAGCTGTGGAAAACCAGCCCTCCAGCCCATGAAGCTCACGTAGAACACGAATATATGTTTCTTTTGTAATCCCTTTGGGCAAGTTCTCCTCAGTTCTTTCTTTGTTCCCGTTCCCTTGATGAAATAATTCATCCAGCTCTTTTTGCTGAATTCCTTCTTTTTGCAAATGGATATATCTGAACTTGTATCGCATAAGCGCCTCTTGAAACCGCTCGAAATCAAAGGGCTTGATTAAATAGTCAACAGCCCCGTAACGAAGAGCCGTTTGTATAGAGCCCTGGTCATTCGCGGAAGAGACAACGATAACATCAACTGAATGGTTAGATTTCCGTACATCAACGAGTAAATCAAGCCCGTTCTTGTTCGCCAGATATACGTCAAGTAAAATTAAATCAACTTTTTTATTTTTTAGAATCTCCCATCCCGCTTCCACTCTATCTGCCGTTCCTGCCAATTCAAATCCTGACACCTTGTCCACGTACATTCCGTTAAACTTTGCTACCATCGGATCATCTTCAATAATCAAGACCTGAATCATGCCTGGTATGGGATGCGCACCGTCAATTTCATCCCGTCTCCTTTCCTTGATGATATATGCACAGTGCCGTCTGTGTCTGCCGCCGCTTTGTGGATTAGATGCATGCCGTAGCCCCGTCCCTCTCCTTTGGTAGAACTTCCTTTTCTGATCCATTCCCCTGGAAGCTCTTCCGATAGACCTGGGCCATTGTCACGCACCGTCCATTCAAGCCAGCCGTCCTTGGTTGAAGACAATTCAACCGTTATTTCTTTTTCTTCCTGCCCGGCCATCGCTTCATAGGCGTTGTCCAAACTGTTTCCTATTATGGTAGTAAGCGCATCCAGAACTTCTGACCGTGCAATGGAAGGCCACGCTTCTTGCCCTGTAAGTGTGACTTTGACATCATGACCCTGTAAAAAGGTGAGCTTATTAAGCAAATATCCTGCTAACACAGGGTCTTTCACATAGTTGGAGACCCAGCCTACATCTTTTTGATAGTAATTTGAAATTTGTTTTATATACTCCAGCAATTCCTTGTAAGATTCTGTATGTACCATTGCTGATATCACATGAAGCTTATTCATGAACTCATGCGTGTGAACCCGAAGGCTTTCTGCATAATTTTTGGCCCCTGATAATTGCTCCAGCATGCTTGTCAACTCCCTCTTATCACGAAACGTAGCCAGTGCTCCTACGAGTTTGCCTGCTGCCTTAACAGGAACACAGTTTACGACGATTTCCAGATTGTTAAGTTTTTGCGGCTGGTCCATCTCTGCTCTTTGATGAATGAGAACTTCCTGCAGCTTTGATTCTGGCATAATTTCTTGCACATTTTTCCCAATAGGATCGACTCCAAGACCAGCCCTCTTAAATATATCCCGCGCTGCCGGATTGGCCACCACCATGATCCCCTTTTCATCAATAGCCACTACTCCCTCACGAACGGAAGCAAGCATCGCTTCCTTTTCCTCCAGTAGTTTGCTTATTTCAGCCGGCTCCAGCCCATGCATCGTGTTCTTGACCTTTTGCGCCAGCAGGAGTGCACCAACTAAGCCTGCAGCCAAACCAATGCTCATGCCGAAAAGGATAATCTTTTGACTATGAAAAACCGCATCATTTATTTTATCCTTTGCCATCCCCACCGCCACTGCGCCAACCTGCTCTGCTCCGTCCCAAATTGGCACAAAGGCACGCATCGACTCTCCCAAAGTGCCGAGAGCGACCGATGTATAGCTTTCTCCTGCAAGGGCTGGCCCTTCGTCTCCTCCTACAAACCTTCTGCCAATCATCTCTTCGTTAGGATGAGAGAGGCGAATGCTATTCATATCCATGACCACGATGTACTCAATGTTTGTGTCCGCTTGAACATCCTTTGTATAAGTCTGGACCGCACCGCCATAACTTCCATTGCGCAGGCTTTCCAGAGTGGTGGAGGTGTGCCCCACTGCACTTGCAATCGCTTTAGCTTTATCTTCGAGATTTCTCTGGGTTGTAGTTGCATAGTCATTTGCAATAAGTATACCTGTCAAAATAAGAGACACCGCAAGCACAACGGTTACCAGTAAAATGATAAGCGTTTTTAGTTTATAAGGTCTATTCGAAAAAACAAATGTTTTGAGACCGTGTACCATCCATCTTGGTCACCTTTCTATCTTGTTTTGATAAAATGTAGTGGAGTCGGTTTTCCTTGCAGATAAATTCGACAACGATGTCACAAAACCCTTGTGAAATAAGGATTTTGTGATTCTGCAGACCTCTCCTCAGCACATTAACTCAACTGCTTGACGCCCATAGTAACCGGCATGCTTTTAATGCTTTTTACAGTCCTTTGTGCTGAACACCCATCGTCAGAAAAGATACTCTTAAAACATCCCCCTGCAATTTACCTTGAATTCACTCCTAATCATCATTCAATAATGAAAGAATTTGTGCATCTTTCGCCTACAGGCCACATTTTCATCAGGATACAATGGGAGCTATCAATAGGCGAGAGGAGATTAATCAATCATGAATCCACAAACGGTACAGTCGGCGGGTAAGGTCGAACTGGACAAAAAGATGAAAGCGATTACCAAAAGGTTCAAAGGACGCTGGAACGCTCCGTTAGCCGGCTACCTGTTCATCGCACCCTGGCTGCTGGGCTTTCTCATTTTACAGCTGTGGCCCATCATCCAATCCTTCTATTTATCCTTCACCGAGTATTCGCTGCTGGAGCCGGCCCGCTGGATCGGACTCAAGAATTACCAGGATATCTCCCAAGATCGGCTTTTCTTCAATTCGCTGAAGGTGACCTTTCTGTACGTGATCGCTTCCGTGCCGCTGAAACTGCTGGCTGCGCTGGCTGTAGCCCTGCTGCTGAACCGGAACATCCGTGGAATCTCCTTCTACCGGACCATCATCTACCTGCCTTCTCTGATCGGCGGAAGCTTGGCGGTGGCCGTGCTGTGGCGCAATATCTTCGGCCTGAACGGCTTCATTAATCATCTCGCGATTTGGGTCGGAATCGCCCCCAAAAACTGGATTGGCACCCCCTCCACCGCCCTTGCCACCCTGGTGCTGCTGACGGCATGGCAGTTCGGTTCATCGATGATTATCTTCCTTGCCGGTCTCAAACAAATCCCTGGTGAGTTATATGAGGCTGCCTCCGTGGACGGAGCATCGCCGCTCCGCAAGTTTATCCGGATTACCCTGCCCATGTTATCCCCGGTCATCCTGTTTAATCTGATCATGGGCATCATCAACGCATTCCAGATGTTCACTTCGGCTTTTGTGGTCACGAATGGAGGACCGGTCAATTCAACCGAGATGTTTGCCTTGTTCCTCTACAATAAAGCCTTCGGTTCGCTGCAGATGGGCTACGCTTCGGCCTTGGCCTGGATACTGCTCGTTATCATCGGCATTGCCACGGCGCTCAATTTTGTTGCGTCCAAATACTGGGTGTTCTACGAAACTGAAACGGAGGGTCGCAAATGACAGGGGCTCATAATAAACAAAATTGGCTGGTCCATGTGCTGATGATTGCGTTCTGTTTTGTGATGTTCTATCCCGTGCTTTGGTGGATCGGCGCTTCTTTTAAGTCTACACCAGAAATCAGTCTGCCCACCCTGTTCCCCAAGGTATGGCTGTGGCAAAATTATACGGAAGGCTGGATGGCACTGCCCAAGTATACGTTTACACGCTTCTTTATGAACAGCCTCAAGCTCAACGTGGCGACTACGATCATTCACGTTATTTCAGCCAGCCTGGTGGCTTTCGGCTTCGCTAGGCTGACCTTTCCGCTGAAGGGATTATGGTTTTCCATCCTGCTCATGACCCTGATGCTTCCGGGGCAGGTCACGCTCATCCCGCAGTATACGATGTTCCATTCCTTCGACTGGATCAACACCTATCTGCCGCTGATCATCCCGTCAGCCATGGGCGGAGCTTTCTTTATTTTCCTGATTGTCCAATTCATCCGCGGTATTCCGCGAGAGCTCGATGAGTCAGCAAAAATCGACGGCTGCACCTGGTTCGGCATTTATCTGCGCATCATCATGCCGCTGACTCTCCCGGCGCTCATTACGGTCACGATTTTCTCGTTTATTTGGGGCTGGGACGAATATTTCGGCCCGCTGATTTATCTGAATACTGTGGACAAGTATACCGTCCCGCTCGCGCTCAGGATGTTCATCGATTCCCAGTCAGCCGTTCCGTGGGGACAACTGCTTGCCGTATCCCTGCTCTCCGTGCTGCCGCCGGTTGTCATCTTCTTTCTGGCGCAAAAGCACTTCGTGGAAGGGATCGCCACAACCGGGCTGAAAGGTTAGGTTTCAGATCGGTAAACGGATCGCTGTGCCAAGTTTATTCCAGCTCTTCTTCAGGCAGCGGTTAAGCCGGACGGTCTCGTTCATTCGGCTTCCGTCAACGTTGGCTTTGAGGCAGCAGAGCGAATGCAGAGTCCTCACAGCTACCAAGAGGAGGGAAAAACGCATGAATCCGTTTCGCACGTTCCGCATCGATTACGTCTTTTTCTTCAGCTTTGCCGGTTTTGTCGCGGTCCTCATCACGATCATGATGATCGTTAGCTATCGGTTCTCGGCAGCTGAGCAGGCGGACAGCACCTCCATGTACCAGCAGGCGGTGCTGCAGCAGCTCAACAAGCAGCTTACCGACCATATGAGTGCTGTGGAGCAAACCTCGTTAGCCGTGTCCATTAACTCGCCTCTGGTCAACTATGTAACGATGAACGGAGATTATTATGCACGAAAGACAGCGAGGGACGAGCTGAACCGGGATTATTTGGCGCCGATGCTGAATAGCTCTCGCTCGATGTTCTCCTTTCAGATTTATATGAATGATCCGCTTCAGGTCGACCCCAACGCCAACATTCAGTACCTCCCTCTCGCCTCGGCCAGCCGGGAGAGCTGGTATCCGGCCGTGGATAAGTCCGACTTTGTCTGGATCGGCCAGCGTGAGGTCGGTTCCCCGCAGGGGAAGCAGCAGGTAATCAGCTTTATCCGTAAAATCACCACGCTGGACGGCGTGAACCGGGGGATTCTGATCATCAATGTCCGGGTTAAATTTTTGCAGCAAATTCTGACTGAAGACAACTCCTCGGCCAGCCGACTGCTGCTCGACTCCGGCGGCCGGATGATCATGCACACCCGGATTGCTCCGCCTCCCGGGGAAATCAACGCCATCCTGGAGCGGGTCGACGGGGACACCGGCCAAGCGCATCAGGTGCTGGCTGCCGCCGGCTCGCTGCCGGAGAAGAGCATGCTCACCGTATGGTCCCGGACGTCCCCGGGCAGCTGGATGCTGGTGGAGCTTACGCCCTGGAAGGACATCACCAGCGGAAGTGTACGTCTGGCGTGGACGATGGCTGTAGTTGGAGCCGCCGCCATTCTGCTGTCCTTGTTCTTCACAATGTTCCTATCCCGGAATTTCACGCGGCCGATCCGGAAGCTCGTTCAGCTGATGCAGGCGTTTAATCCCGAGAAGCGCGGACAGCCGCTGCCGACAGAATACCGCAACGAATTCGGCAGCCTGTTCAGCGGCTACCGCAAGCTTACCGAGCGGATCGAAACCCTGTATCAATCCCTGGAGCAGCAGTATAAAGCACAGCGCGAAGCGGAGATTAAGGCGCTGCAAGCGATGATTAACCCCCATTTTCTCTACAACACGCTGGATCAGCTGAATTGGATGGCCCTTGAAGCTGGCCAGGAGAAGATCAGCCAAGTGCTCGAGCTGATGGGACAGATGTTCCGCATCGGGCTGTCAGGCGGCGAATCCATGATTACGCTTCAGGAAGAGCTTCTGCACGTGGATTGCTTTCTGAAAATCCAGCAGTTCAAGTGGGGCGAAGAATTGGAATGGCACATCGATTGCCCGGAGGAATTACGGCATCTGATGATTCCGAAGCTGACCCTGCAGCCCTTTGTAGAAAACGCCGTTATGCATGGTTTTCATGGCAGACGCCAGGGCCGGATTCATCTGATTTGCATGGAAGAGGACCGAGGCATCCGGATTTGGATTCGGGATGACGGCATCGGACTGCGTGAAGACTGGAAGACTCGTAAACGCCATCCCACGGGCGGATACGGGATCCGCAATGTAAAGGAGCGCATACAGGTTTATTTCGGCCCGCCCTTTGGCGTTTCGCTTCGCAACCGTACCGATGCGCCAGGCTCCGAAGCGGAGATCTATTGGCCGAAGGTAAATCAGCCGCGGGATCAGGAAGGGGGAGGAATACATGTGGACCATCGCTATCGTGGATGACGACCGGCAAGTGCTCAGCGGCATGTCCCGGCTGATTCCCTGGGAGCAGCTCGGAGTCCGGCCTGTCGGGGAGGCTCTAGATGGTGAAGAAGGACTTCGGCTGATTGAAGCGACTCAGCCCGATATTGTCATTACGGATATTTATATGCCGGTGATGAACGGTCTCGATATGATTGAACAGCTCCGTAAGCAGCAGTACGCTGGCAAAATCATCATTTTGAGCGGGTACTCGGATTTTGACTACGCTCGTAAAGCGCTTCGGCTTCAGGTTGATGATTATTTACCGAAGCCGGCCTCACCGACCACGATCCGCGAGGTGCTGCAGCGCGTCACCCGCGAGCTTGCGGAACGCCGAGCGCTGGAACACAGAGAGCAGGAGATTCAAACCCAGCTTATGCAGTATGAGCCTTATCTGGAAAGGGAATGGGTCAAGTCCGCCCTCACCGGAGGAACACCCTCCCCGCTGACAGATCCCTCCCGAATGCTGGAACGGCTCGGCTGGAAGAATGCCCAATTCATGATGCTGGCCTTAGAAATCAAGCGGCAAGGACGTATGGAGGGAATCTCCGTCCGTGACTGGCACCTGTTCCGTTTCGCCGTGGGCAACACGGTCGAGGAGCTGGCCGGCCAGGATGGGCTGCGCAGCTATTTCCTGGAGCTGCATAGTCACCATATGGCACTGCTGCTGTATAAGCCCCTCTCCTGGCCGACAGAGGCGTTCCGCTCGGAAGTTCTGGCACTGGCAGGGCGAATCAATTCATCTGTGCATCGGTTCCTCAAGGTCAAGCTGCACATCGGGGCAGGTCTTCGCAAGGATGACTGGCTTGCCATCCCCGATTCTACCGAAGAAGCATTTCAGGCACTCGCCGAGCGGCGCGAACCGGATGTCGCCTTTCCCTGTGTCTACGTTTATAACGAAGGCGGTTTCCGGCATTCAGCAGCACGGAGCGTACGGCCGGTGCGATTTTTCCAGGAGATGACCGACGCTGTTCGAACCTTCGATGAGCCCCGGGCGCTGCTGGCGCTGGATGATTTCTTCCGCAGGGATAACGGCGCGGCCCAGCTCCAACCCGAAGAGCTTACCGCCATCGGAACGCAGCTGTTCGCCATCCTCTCCTTCACCCTGTATGAGTCCGGCATCCGGCTCGACGATGAACTGCCTCTCACGGACTTGACCAAAGAGCTGGACCAAATGGAAGATGCGTTGCAGTGGAAAGCATGGGTAGCGGAGAAAGTGAAACGAATCTGCTCGCGTTACACGCCTAACGAGAACCTCAAGCATAAGGAAACGGTCGATTATATCATCCAATACATTCATGAGCATTATGCCGAGAACATCCACCTTCAGGATTTGGCCGACCAGGTCTATATCTCCAAAAACTATCTCAGCACGTTATTCCGCCAGTTTACAGGCGAAACCTTTGGCGATTATCTAACCAGGGTCCGAATGGACAAAGCCAAGCGCATGGTTCTCGAGAAAAAACTGCTGATCGCCGAAATCGCCGAGCGGGTCGGTTATCGGAATGTTCCGTACTTCACCACCCTGTTCAAAAAGCATACCGGACGCAGTCCGACCGAGTTCCACAAAGCCTGAATGAAGAGTTCCCGATTATTCCTGGCGTTAAGCATATGGCCCCCTTCACTCGATAATCGTAAAATACTGAAACGATTTGTTGATTTGTCCACTACGAGGGAGGCTCTGGACTTGGTACGTTAAGTGAAGAAGTAGATCAGTTACTTAAGGGAGGTTCATCCGATGAGAAAATCATGGCATCGTCTCGCCACTGGCGCTGCGGCAGTGCTTTCACTATCACTCATTCTCTCCGCTTGCAGCGGTGTCAAGAAGGAAGAAGGCGGATCCGCGGATTCGGGAAACGGCAAGTCCATCACACTCCGGATCATGTGGTGGGGCTCTCAAGCCCGGCATGACGCAACTTTGAAAGCGCTTGATTTATACTCTGAAAAGCATCCGGGCATCACTTTCGAACCAGAGTACCAGTCCTTCGACGGGTACCAGGACAAGCTGTCTACCCAGTCCGCGGGGAAAAATACACCGGATATCTTCCAAATGGATGCCGCCTGGTTCAACGATTGGGCATCCAGCGGACGGCTGGAGGATCTCTCCTCCATTCCGACGGACAAGATCGATAAGGTGCTGCTTGAGACTGGCACCTATCAGGGCAAATTGTACGCGATGCCGCTGGGCAACAATGCCTGGGGCATGGTGTACAACAAAACGATGATGGACAGTCTCGGCATTCAACCGCCAAAGACATGGGACGAGTTTTTTGCCATGGCGCGTGACCTGAAACCGAGGCTGGCCAAAGACCAATACCTCACGCGGGACCTGACCGCGGATGGCGCGTCCTATATGTCCTATCAGCTGAGCATGGGCAAAGGCTTCTCCATGAGCAAGGACGGAAAATTCCATTATGACGAGGCTACCTGGAAGGATTGGATGAACCAATGGGCTGAGCTTCGCAAAGAACAACTTGTGACACCTCCGGACGTGACCGTGTCGGATAAAGGGCAGGACGCACAAATGGACCTGCTCATCCAGGAAAAGATTCTGCTTCGGGGCGCACATGCGGCGGAATTCGGCGGAACGGATGCCTTAAAACCTGGCGTGATGGCACTAACGACTCAGCCGAGGGCCACGCAGGCGAGCGGCTGGCTGAAAGCCTCCATGTATTGGAGTGTCAGCCCCAACAGCCAATATAAAGAGGAAGCGAAGGAGTTTATCGACTGGTTCGTCAACAGCGAAGAAGCCGGAGAAATCTTGGGCACTTCGAGGGGGATTCCCGTTAATAAAAGCGTAGCCGATGCGCTCCAGCCTAAATTTACGGACGTCGATAAAAGCTCCCTCGGTCTGATCAACGAGGTATCCAAGGACGGCGCCGCGTTTGACCCCGGCCCGGGGAATAAGGGCGGCTGGGCCAACTTCACGAAGGAGTACGACAACATCACGCAGTCGATTATGTTCGGTAAAATCAGCATCGACGAGGGCTGGAATCAGATTGTCAAATTAAGCCAAAGCTTGGAGTAAGCTATGTCCCATAAGGGCTGGATTACGTTTGCATAAAATGCCGTACGCGCGGCAGCGTAGCAATAGCAGTAGTACACCAAAAAGCACCTGATACTATCAGGTGCTTTTTGGTGTTTGCTTTTCAGTTCTGAGCGGCATCTTGTAAGTCAGCTTTACCGCAACAATATAGGGAGCACCGACTTTCCTGGGTCGGCACAACTCCATCGAATCACAGCCAGCCACGACCGCTTTGAAATTTCGATGAAATAAACAGGCTCAAACAGCTTCTTTAAACCAGCATATTCAGATTCTACACGAAATAATGTTCATTGAAATAAAAAGAGGGCAGCCTGGGATGACTCCCTTAGACTGCCCTCTATATACGATATCTTATATGTGTTTCCACACATTTTACTCTTCTACACTTTGTGCCACTAGGAAGCTTATATTTTCCTTGCTCCCACCCTCTTTCCTTACTCCACCGTCACGCTCTTCGCCAGGTTACGCGGCTTATCTACGTCGTTGCCACGGGCAAGAGATGCATAGTAAGCAAGAAGCTGCAGTGGAACTACAGACACGGCAGCCGTCAAGATCGGCAAGGTCTTCGGAATGGCAAAGGCTTGATCCACGGATTTCAGCAGGCCAGCCACATGCTCTTCATACGTAATTGCCATTACTTCAGCACCACGTGCTTTCACTTCCTTGATGTTACTTACGGTTTTCTCCAACACCGCTTCCTGGGTTGCCAGGGCAATGACTGGTATTCCCTCTTCAATAAGGGCAAGCGTACCATGCTTCAGTTCGCCGGCAGCATATGCCTCGGAATGAATGTAAGAGATCTCCTTGAGTTTCAGGGAGCCTTCCTGTGCCACGGCGTAGTCCTGACCACGGCCGATGAAGAACAGGTTCTCATGCTCCGCAATTTGCTCGGCATATCCCTTAATGGATTCCGCGTTGGTCAGCATGGATTCCACCTGTTCAGGCAGTGCTTCCATCGCTGCAATGACTTCAGCAACAGCGTCCTCAGTCATTGTACCGCGTACTTGAGCCAGGTACAGACCAAACAGATAGAAGGCAATCAACTGTGAGGTATAAGCTTTAGTGGATGCTACAGCAATCTCTGGACCAGCCAGCGTGCCGAGTACATCATTCGCTTCACGGGCAATCGAGCTGCCTACTACGTTCGTGATGGCCAGGACATGAGCACCGTGGCTCTGGGCTTCACGAAGCGCAGCCAATGTGTCAGCCGTCTCACCGGATTGGCTCACCACGATGACAAGGGTCTCTGGTGTAACGATTGGCGAACGGTAACGATACTCGGAAGCCACATCATTTTCTACCGGAATGCGTACCATTTCTTCGATCACGCTGCGTCCAACAAGACCGGCATGATAAGCCGTACCGCAGGCAACGATCTGCACATTGCGAATGTTCTTAATCTGTTCCTGGGTCAGCTTCAGTTCAGGCAGAACCACTTTGCGTCCGCTCTCATCCACGCGGCCCAGCATCGTATCACGGTATGCTTTTGGCTGCTCATGGATTTCCTTCAGCATGAAGTGATCGAATCCGCCTTTTTCCGCTGTAACAGCATCCCAATCGACACGAATCATTTCCCGAGAAATAAAGTTCCCCTCAATGGTCATTAATTCGACAGCATCTGCCGTCAAGAGAGCCATCTCTCCGTCGTTAAGAATATATACGTTCCGTGTATATTTCAAAATCGCCGGAATATCAGAACCGATGAAATTCTCTCCTTCGCCAAGACCGATAATAAGCGGGCTTGCTTGACGCACAGCCACCAGACGATCCGGCTCATACTCGGTTAAGACTCCAAGGGCAAATGCACCTCTCATGTAAGAGATCGCCTTCTGCACGGCCTTAACGATATCACCGTCATACTCACGGGCAATGAGGTGGGAAATAACTTCTGTATCGGTCTCCGAAACAAAGTGATGTCCTTGACTGATCAGCTCTTCCTTCAGCTCTAAATAGTTCTCAACGATACCGTTATGAACAACGGAGAACTTCTGGCTTTCGTCTGTATGCGGATGAGAGTTCACGTCCGATGGACGACCATGCGTAGCCCAGCGGGTATGACCGATACCTGCGGTTCCTACGAGGGGAGCAGACTCCAGTCTCTCCTCCAAGTTGGCAAGACGTCCTTGTGCCTTCGCAACGCGCAGACCTTCATTCGTGAAGACCGCGATCCCAGCAGAATCGTATCCACGATACTCAAGCTTTCTCAATCCTTCGATCAACACCGTTTGCGTTTTCTGATTTCCAATATATCCGACAATACCACACATAGTATGATTCCTCCGTTCGATTTCCCTATAATAGTTAGGCGGAAATAGAACACGGCAGCATCTGTGCGGTATGAGGAAAGAAGAATGATCTATTCAATTATCAACGTTCAAGAAACCCAGCAATACGTAGGCTGATTTTAGTTGAACAGACATGAATGCACTCTTCTTCCACCGCGCTGTCGCATTCTAGATCGCACATTCATGTTTTGGTATATAAGTTATTGTGCAGCACCTGCAAATACGTTGTCAGAACGGTCGCCCATTCCTTTTCCGTGATCCGCTTACGGTTGGTGCATCACCGAGAGGTCCCCGCCGAATAATCCGAACACCTCTACCTCGTCAACTTGCGTTCTGCCGTTTGGTCATTCCATCAAGCAATAACCAATCCCCGCGCAGGTACAAGCTCTGGCGCTTATGAAGCTTATAGTAACCTCACGGTCCTCACTTTCTATTCTTGAATAACATCCTTTATTATATTCACACATCATCACTTTGGCAACTCGGCCGTTTCCTTGCCCGACTGGACTCTACACGCTATAATCCACGCTGATGACATCGAATGACCTATGTTCGCAGGCGATGGCTTACACAGCTATGTTCGCAGACAGGACAGGGTGTGTTGCGCTTTCATACACTCGACATATTGGAAAAGCTGTGGGCCAGTGAACCGAACAACATAGTTCACTGGCCCTGACAGAAATTAGTCTGCTTTCCTTGAAAAATACACCCTTAGACTTACGCCAATTCCCGCTTCACTACATCCGCAATCTGCGTAACATAACGATCGAGCTCTTCTTTGTCCGGGCCTTCCGCCATGACTCGAATAAGGGATTCCGTACCCGATGGGCGAACCAAGACACGGCCGTTATCGCCCAGAATGCCCTCAACCTCAGCAATCGCGGACTCGATAACCGCATTTCCTTGATATTTGCTCTTATCACCCACACGTACATTAACCAGCACTTGCGGGTACTTGCGCATGCTGCTCTTCAGCTCATGCAGAGGCTTCCCGGAGGCTACCAATGTATCCACCAGTTGAATCCCCGTCAAAATGCCATCACCGGTTGTGTTGTGATCCAGGAAAATGACATGTCCGGATTGTTCTCCGCCCAGGTTATACCCGCCGCGGCGCATTTCTTCCATGACATAACGGTCGCCGACTGCGGTTTTTGCTGTTTTCAGCTTCAAGCTCTCACATGCTTTATAAAAGCCGATGTTACTCATGACGGTCGAAACGATTGTGCCTTCCTTAAGCTTGCCCGCACGGTTCATAGCGTCACCGCAAATGCATAGGATGAAGTCGCCATCCACTTCCTCGCCTTTACCGTCAATCGCAATCAGACGATCCGCATCACCGTCAAAAGCAAGACCGAGATCAGCCCCATGAGCAAGCACAGCCTCAACGAGTTTCTCTGGGTGTGTAGATCCACAGTGATCATTAATATTCAGGCCATTCGGCTCAGCGCCAATGGTGATTACGTCAGCACCCAACTCACGGAAAAGTTTCGGAGCCAGCTCATAAGCAGCACCATTTGCACAGTCGAGCACGATTTTCAAGCCGTCAAACCGGTTGTTAACCGTGGTTTTCAGATAATCCAGGTATTTATATTTCGATTCATCATCAATGAGAAGCTCACCTAAATCAGCTCCGATCGGACGCGGCAGATTATCCGTTTCGGCATCCATCAGCTCTTCAATCTTGAGTTCTGTTTCATCCGACAGCTTGAAGCCGTCTCCGCCGAAGAATTTGATGCCGTTGTCCTGCACCGGATTGTGCGATGCCGAGATCATGACACCTGCATCAGCTTTCAACAGTCTTGTAATATAAGCCACCGCGGGAGTGCTTACAACACCCAAACGAATGACGTGTGCACCGATGGACAGCAGGCCTGCAACCAAAGCCGACTCCAGCATAGCCCCGGATACCCGGGTATCCATACCGATGATTACGGTTGGCTTCTCTTTATCACCTGTCAACACATAGCCGCCGCAGCGACCGATGCTATAAGCCATTTCCGCTGTCAGTTCTTGATTCGCAACTCCTCTTACTCCATCTGTACCAAAATATTTCCCCATGTTTTATATACTCCTTTATCTACTCTTCGATATTATCCATCTTGTGATGATTCTGACCCCGTTGTTCCATCGTTCGATCCGTCTCCCGGCGGATGGGATGGACTTTCTCCTGATCCGGAGTTATCCGTGCCCTCGTTCGTGGGAGGCGCAGGCGGATTCTCCACTTGATCATTACCTGATCCCGTTCCCGGTGAATCAGGCTTGTCTTTGTCGGTTCCCTCGTTGTTAGAGCTGCTTGGATCCGTTGTAACTGGCTTGGAATTGTCCTTCAGCTCCACTTTAATGACAAGTCGATTCCGGTCCGCTCGGTTGATGAAACTTGGCAATGTGATCTGCAGCGGAATTTCGTGCACCCCCGCCTTCAAGCCGGCCGCATTCGCTTCAACCCCGATGTCTGATGGCTCCAGACTATTCAGCAAATCCGGCGCACCGGTAAGCGTCAAGGATATCGTCTGCGTTTTCGGATCGGTTATTACAGCATCCAGGCCTGAAGAGACCCCTTTTAACGTAATGGGAATGCCATTAACAACCCGTTCACCATGCGATACGGCCGTAACATCCACTGTTATAGAGCTCGGCTCGATTTTCTCAAAACCTTCGGGCGGCGTCAAGTCGGCCGTAAGCACTGTTGTTCCGGAGTTCCTAACTTCTCCCAAGTTGATCGCGGCTTCGATATAGGTCCCAGCTCCTGCGAGTGCCTCCTTGCTGCCGAACAGCTTCACTTCTTTTACCTTCTGGTCTACCTTGGATAAAACGAATCCTTCCGGCAGTCTTCCCGTATATTCAAGCTCCAGAGGAAGAGTCACGAACGCAGGTTCAATCGGTACTTCAGCCGCTACCGCAGCAGGTTCAATGACCGCATCCTCCATCTCGACGCCTTGCTTATCATATGCTGTAAGCTTGACTCGCTTCTCCGTAATTTTCTCCTTGGCTCCATCCAGATCCACGTTACCTTTGACCTGTCCCAAATTCGCCATCGACGATTCTGGCAGGGTTACGGTGACCTGTCGTGGGTCAATCAGCACGGGTGTTCCGGCCCGGTAATCTTTTGCCGGTTCCCCCTTCGTGCCAATACTTACCGTAACGGATTCCGATACTCTTGTCTCTACCGTTACGGTTACAGCGGAAGGTTCCATCGATACCAGCTCAACTCCGCTTGGAATCGAGTAAGTTAGCGGAAGTGTGTGTGTACCCGGTTCTCTGACAGTACTCAGATCAAGTTTCACTTTATATTCATCCGTCAAGAGCGCAATGTTGGACTTCTTCCCTCGAACTTCGAGATTCACGCGATCTTTATCAATGCCGGTTAATGCATATTCACTATCATCAAATCCATAAGTCTGGATCTTAACGCCTTCAATGATCTTGGTATCATAAAATGTAGTTGGCGGGGCAGGAGCTCCACTGTCCATATGAACCATTGCCCATAACAGGATACTGACTGCCAAAGCAATCAATTTGCTTGCCGTGTTGTTCTTGATCCATTTATCCATTACGGCCATCCCCCTTCCGTTTCCAGAAGAACGAGCGTTTCTCCTTTATGGATGCGGCAGGACGAAGCTCCTCATACAGCTTGGAGATCAGAGACTCTTCTTTGATATCCCGAACCACTTGTCCATTCAAAGCCAGCGATACTTGTCCAGTCTCCTCGGATACAACAACAGAAATGGCATCCCCCACCTCACTGATACCGATGGCTGCACGATGCCTCGTTCCCAGTTCCTTGCTGATAAAAGGATTCTCTGATAGTGGCAAATAACAGCCTGCCGCTGCAATTTGACCATTCTGAATGATGACCGCCCCATCATGGAGAGGTGTATTCGGTATAAAAATGTTAATGAACAACTCCGAGCTGATCACAGACCGCATCGGAATTCCCGATTCTACAAATTCATTCAGACCTGTGGTCCGCTCAAACACGATCAGAGCCCCTATTTTGCGCCTCGACAAATAATTAACCGCCTTAATGGTTTCGCTGATTAACTTATTCGTCTCCTCATCAACATCCCCGCCCCGTCCGAACAGCTTACCTCGCCCAAGCTGCTCCAGACCACGTCTAAGCTCCGGTTGGAAGATGATAAAGATGGCAAGCACCCCAAATGTAAAGATCTGATTCATCAGCCATTTGAGTGTGTACAAATCAAACCAGGTGCTAAGCGCCCAGATGACAACCAGCACAAGAATCCCTTTAAGCAGCTGGACCGCCCTTGTACCTCGGACGAGCAGAATCAATTGATATATTATATAAGTAACGATAAGGATATCGATGATATCTTTAATGGTTTCACCCCAGGTCATATCTGTGAAATACTCCATACAGCAACCCCCGTCATTTCCTTTAAGTGCGGGCCCAATCCATCCGGTTCCTCGAAGATGATCGCAGGATTCGATACCGAACCTGCCCACATGATCCTTCGTGAATGCCCCAGGACTTTTTGAACTTCCTCTTGAGTAACGCTTGAGACTATATATGTAGTATGTGCTCTACACTCTCTAGGTTATAACGTTAATCTTTCCGATGCAAGCGGACGTCCCTCGCTTTTCGTATTTAGAAGCCTAAAATCAACAAAAGAAGCGCCTTCTTTTCACTGAAAAGAGGCGCTTTCATTCAGCAAGCTGCGGCTTTCACCTAGCGATAAGCGACATCTGTAAACAGAGTGGAAATTTTATACCATATCCAATCCATTGCCCTATCTATATCTTTCACTTGACCTGCTATATGTGCGGTGGAAGCCTGAAATAATTCTCCGTCAATGACCGTCAAATTGCCATTAACCTGGCCATAAACCTTAGCTTTGCCATTCTCAACTGTAATATCTCCCGTGATGATCTGATCTGGAGGAATAATGACGGTATCTCCTTCAATCACCAGTTTTTCGAATTCATCACTCTTCACAACCAGCTGATTATCCTGACTCCAAAAACTGATTGTACTAAAGAGCATGAC
This sequence comes from Paenibacillus sp. Cedars, assembly GCF_003184205.1. NCBI lineage: Bacteria > Bacillati > Bacillota > Bacilli > Caryophanales > Paenibacillaceae > Paenibacillus > Paenibacillus sp. Cedars. The sequence goes on along the minus strand of NZ_CP020866.1, from coordinate 233,314 downwards.
AACCAAAAACATTGCTGCAGCCGTGAGCGCAGGATGATTCCTAACCCATTTGACCCAGACTTTTTGTGTCTTGGGCTGCGGCAGCATGCCCATTATACGATCCGTTAAATCATCTGATGGCTTGGTCGCATGATGAGTTAAGGAAAAAAGAAGCATATCGGTATGCTCCAGCTTCTCGAAGTAATTCCGACAGTCAGCACAATCCAGCAAATGCTTCTGCAATTCTAGCTGCTGCGGGTTGGACAAGTCATTATCCAGATAATCATGCATCAAAGAGACGGCTAATTTGCAATCCATTTGTGAGCCAATCCTTTCATTCAATCTCTTTGCTGGGTCTATACCTCCTGAGAGGCATAAGACTTGCTTATTGTTCATACGTGCCGGAATCGGGGATGTTTCAATTTTTTTTAAGAAAATCGGAAAGAAAGATGAAATGACATGACTTTCTGATTCCTCAAGAAAAAGCGCCCATAAACGCTGTCTGTCTTCCTCTAAGAACGGCGATAGGCGTTTTTCCTCAAAGCTTGTACTCTAATTTTTTTCGCAAAAATTCACGTCCGCGATGTACTCTCGTCTTGATCGTTGTTACAGGCAAGTCCATAATCTCGCTGACCTCCTGCAGTGATAAATCCTGGATGTACCGAAGGATCATGATCGTCTTGTACTTCGCAGGGAGTCCATCAATAGCCTGATGAATGATGCGCTGTGTTTCGGACAGCAGCATCTCGCTCTCAGGTGTACGGTTATCACTCGGAATCAGGGAGTAGCCGTCCATGCCTTCACTTTCATTCAGATCTGCGTCCAGCGAGAAAGAAGGCTTGCGTTTACGCAGCCGATCAATGCTAAGATTTGTGCCAATACGATATATCCAAGTTGAGAATTTTTGGTTCTCGTCATATCGATCAAGGTTCTTATACACACGCAGAAAAGTCTCTTGTACGACATCCTCGGCCTCATGGCGGTTGCTCAGCATCCGGTAAGCCAGATGAAAAATCTTATCCTTATAAAGCTCTACGATTTCGGCAAAAGCTCTCTGATCCCCTTTTCGGGCCAGCTTCGCCAGTCTTACATCCAAATTGTCCACCATAATTCCCCCAGAATGGTCTGATGGGTAACGTCTAAAAAGCATCATTCAAATGGTAATTCAACTGTTTCTAAAAATCAACAATAATTCAAAAACAATCCCATTTCCATATCAAAGATACGCTTCCTGCAGCCTGTAAATTCATGATCAGCAGGCAAGCAACCTCATAGATGAAAAAACGAGGCCCACAGGGGAACCTCGCTTTATATTAACCCTTGCCTACCCTTTTGACCAGTTACAAAAATCAACCTGTATTGCGCAGCCCTGCTGCAATGCCGTTGATCGTGAGGAGTACTTCCCGGAGCAGATCCGGATCGTCATCCTGCTCTTGCTCTCTAAGTTCACGCAGCTCATTAAGCAGTTGAACCTGCAAATAGCTGAGCGGATCGACATAAGGGTTACGGAGACGGATGGACTCCTGAAGGACCGGCTGGTTATCCAGAATGTCCTGTTGACCCGTTATCTTGAGAACAAGCTCCTTCGTCAAATTGAACTCATCCTGTATCAAACCGAAGATACGCTCACGAGCTTTATCATCCTTCGTCATCAAGGAGTACTCCTTGGCGATGATCAGATCGGCCTTGGCAAGAGCCATCTGAAGCGTGTCAATTAACGAAGTAAAGAACGGATAACTCGTATACATCTTCTGAAGCACCTTCAGATTCTCTTCCTTGTCCTGATAGAAGCTCTGTAAGCCCGTACCAGCAGCGTACCATGCTGGAAGCAGGTAACGGCTCTGCGTCCACGCAAACACCCAAGGAATGGCTCTCAGGTCCTCGAAACGGTCACTGTTCTTACGCTTGGAAGGTCGGGAGCCAATATTCAGTTCTCCCACCTCGGGAAGCGGTGTGGATTCCTTGAAGAAGCTAAGGAAATCCGGGTCACGGAATATCAAATCTTGATATTTCTTCTGTGAAGCAGCCGAAATGCTGGAAGAAATCTCTTCCCATTCCTTTTCGGTCGATTCGGTTTCAGCGTACCGCGCATTCAGAGAAGCCGTAATAAGTGCTGAAGTGGCCTGATCCAAGCTGCGGTAAGCTATTCCTTTCAAGGAATAGCGGGAGGATATCACCTCGCCTTGTTCCGTGATTTTGATGCCGCCAGCAATAGTGGATGCCGGCTGAGCCAAAATGCTGCGGTTCAGAGGCATGCCGCCGCGTCCAAGCGAACCACCGCGTCCATGGAAGTATTTCAGCCTGATGCCGTATTCGTTGCCTACAGCGGTAATATCCTTGAGCGCTACCTGCAGCTCCCAATTTGCTGTAATAGCTCCGCCATCCTTGTTGCTGTCAGAGTAGCCCAGCATGATCTCCTGCAGTTCATTCATTGCGCTTACGGCCTCACGATAAATCGGCAGGCTGAAGAGCTTGCGCATAATTTCAGGCGCTGCATGAAGGTCCTCAATCGTCTCGAACAATGGGGCAGCCTGTAATGTAGCAACCACAGAACCATCATTATCCTTGCGGAAGAGTCCGACCTCTTTGGCAAACACCATCACTTCAAGAATGTCGCTTGCTCCTTCCGACATACTGATCAAATAACTCGAAATACATTTCACACCAAACTCCTGCTGTGCGCGGAATACCGTGCGATAGACTTCAAGGCATTCTTCGGTGCTGTCGCTATACTCCTGATATGGAGTTGTCAACGGTCGAGGATCGTTAAGCAGGTTATTGAGCAGCTCGATTTTCTCGTCCTCGCTCATTTGTGCGTAATCCTGAGTGACGTTCATTTTACGAAGAATTTCGGCCATTGCGTTCTCATGCTCTTGGCTATGCTGTCTGATATCCAGTGATGCTGTATGGAAACCAAACAACTCCGCCTGGCGAATCAGCTTCTGGATATAAGTGTCTGCAACATAGTCAGCAAAATGGAAACGCAAGCTTCGATCAATGATATTCAAATCCTCAATAAACTCTTCAGGAGACTGGTACCGCTCGCTTCCTGTCATGTTTTCATCAAGAATATGACTCATTTTAGCTAACATATATACCAGTTTTACACGATAAGGCTCTTTCTCATTGTGCCAAATTTCCATCTTTTTCAGTGTCACATGCTCGCGGTCTTTTTCGATGGATTGAAGCAATTCATCCGACACGCTCACAATGGATGAACTGAAGCTGAGGTATTTCATGAATTCACGCAAGATCCGTTGATATTCACGAACCGCAAGCTTCCGCTGCATTTCGAGCGTTCTCCATGTTACGTCCGCCGTCACTGAAGGATTTCCGTCCCGATCGCCACCAATCCATGAACCGAAACGCAAATAGGTTGGAACGTGCCAATGGTGACCCGGGTAATACTTACTTAGGCAGCGCTCCAGCTCTTGATAAACCTCTGGCAGAATGTGAAACAGAGTCTCGTGAAAATAATACATGCCGTTTCTGACTTCATCAAGAACCGTCGGCTTGCGATCACGAAGCTCATCGGTTTGCCACAGTGTGATAACCTCATTCAGTAATTTCTCCCGAAGCTGCTCTCGTTCGCGGAATGTCAGTGTCGGGTTGTCCAGTTGCATAACATCGTCTGCTATCCGTTTATGAATATCCAGAATAGCCCGACGCATCGCTTCTGTCGGATGAGCTGTCATTACCAGCTCAAGGGATAGACTTTCGAGAATTTCTTGAACTTCTTCAAACGTAATATTGCGCTCTTTCAAATCCTGGATCGCACTTTCAATGGAACCTGGTTGAACACTCTCCCCAGCGGAACGCTCGTAATCACGCTTGCGGCGTATGCGATGATTCTGCTCTGCGATATTAACCAATTGAAAGTAAATGGCAAACGCACGAATCACCTGATGGCGAATGTCTGGTTCCAGCGTGCTGATAATCCCTTTGAAATCTGCAAACAATTCCGGCAGGAATACGGATCGCAACGATTTACTCGTTTCGCGAATTTTCTCAACTATATCTAAAAGCTCATTGCCTCCTTGATGGACAAGAACTTCCCCAAGAATATTGCCAAGGAACCGTACATCACGCCGCAGCAGATTGTTGGAATTGCTCTTTGCGGTTACTGTAAGTTCAGTCATGCTACTCCTCCCATCTCAACCCGTTTCAGCAGTTTATCTTTAGGACGTAACGCCTTCCTAACATCATACAATAAAAGCGAATGAAAATCTGCATTTTTCAGGCGAAAAAATTAGCCAAATCGACAAAACTCATGCTATTGATATGCCCTTCTACGATAAACATTAGTCCAAGAAACCCTTGATATGACTGCATTCTTTATCACATTAACACTTCGCAGGATAGTCGTGTAAATATGTAAAAAAAACATCACACACGGTGATGTCCTGCATATGTATGGAGCGGGTGATGGGAATCGAACCCACGCTACCAGCTTGGAAGGCTGGAGTTCTACCATTGAACTACACCCGCATATCACCCCACAAAAGTGATCTTATGCTTTGTAGCATATTCTGATTACTTTTATGGGCAATAACGCCTAAGCAAATCGGGATGACACGATTTGAACATGCGACCCCCTGGTCCCAAACCAGGTGCTCTACCAAGCTGAGCTACATCCCGATATTAATCTTTGAAAAAATGGCACGCCCTGAGAGATTCGAACTCCCGACCTTTTGATTCGTAGTCAAACGCTCTATCCAGCTGAGCTAAGGGCGCAAATGGAGCGGACGACGGGAATCGAACCCGCGACCCTCGCCTTGGCAAGGCGATGCTCTACCGCTGAGCCACGTCCGCATAAATGGTGCGCGTGGAGGGACTTGAACCCCCACGTCAAAGACGCTAGATCCTAAGTCTAGTGCGTCTGCCAATTCCGCCACACGCGCACAAGATGAAACAATGGTGAGCCATGAAGGACTCGAACCTTCGACACCCTGATTAAAAGTCAGGTGCTCTACCAACTGAGCTAATGGCTCGCATATCAGGGCCTCCGAAAAATATCCGGAATCACCTTCAAAGCGCAACTTCACTTTTTGGTGTGAAGTGGCTGGGGATATAGGATTCGAACCTATGCATGACGGAGTCAAAGTCCGTTGCCTTACCGCTTGGCTAATCCCCAATATCGATGAGTATTTCTATTTTTCATTTCAACACTCTAATAATCATGAGTTAAATGGTGGAGGCTGAGGGGTTCGAACCCCCGACCCTCTGCTTGTAAGGCAGATGCTCTCCCAGCTGAGCTAAGCCTCCATATGTAATGGATGAGAAATAGTGGTGACCCGTAGGGGATTCGAACCCCTGTTACCTCCGTGAAAGGGAGGTGTCTTAACCCCTTGACCAACGGGCCTCATTTACATGACGCATGTCCATTCTAAAAACGAATCTGGAGCTTCCAACCGGGATCGAACCGGTGACCTCATCCTTACCATGGATGCACTCTACCTACTGAGCTATGGAAGCAAGTGGCTCCCCGAACAGGACTCGAACCTGTGACAACTCGATTAACAGTCGAGTGCTCTACCAACTGAGCTATCAGGGAATATGTATCCGCTTGGCGACGTCCTACTCTCCCGGGACCCTGCGGTCCAAGTACCATCGGCGCTGGAAGGCTTAACGGTCGTGTTCGGTATGGGTACGCGTGGAACCCTTCCGCCATCGCCACCAAACGGCTTCAGATGCTTAATCACCTGAAAACTAGATACGAAACGAAGTTGCAGCACATTGAAATATGTTTGGATAAGCCCTCGACCGATTAGTATTGGTCAGCTCCATGCATTGCTGCACTTCCACCTCCAACCTATCTACCTCGTCGTCTTCAAG
>NZ_CP020866.1:142500-220000 GCF_003184205.1 Paenibacillus sp. Cedars | reverse complement strand
CTTTTTTTCGTCTTGTGTAACTTTATGAAGCGTCAGAATCTGGTATGCATTACAGATCAGCAAGGGTACCACCATAAATATGGTCGCGTTGCTTACTCCGATCTGGAGTACCCCGATAATCTCAACAATGGAAATCGCCATCATAAAGAAGAGAGTTGGAATCCACGCATTAGCATTCGTGCTCTTCACTTTTAGATAAGCAACCATAACTGCGATAATCAGAATTGCGATTCCCAAAATCAAATCCTGCTGTAAGCTTGTTGAACCCCCGACGAAAGTACGGAAGAACATCAGCTCCAGTAATGCAAGAACAGCGAGCACAATCTGAATGTATTGCCAGGTCTTCCTGCGGAATATGCCTATCCCCATATAATTCAGAGTCAGGTATGCAAAAAAGCCCATCTGGGAATACACACTCACGAGCGCCCCCGAGCCTAACAAAATCAACGGGTATATTAATACATCGGCCCATCCTGTGAATTCGATCGCACCATTAAACAGCTGCAGTATCAGACCTACAATTAATGCAGCAACTGCTCCAACGAGCAGCGTTTTCAAAAATAATTTAGACCACTTTCGTAAGCTCAACTAACTTCCACCCCCACAGATCATTATTTTACCAACGTTCACAATAAAAAACCATTCTGAATCCGACATATTTCCGCAAAACCATCGCATACTATCCGTAGAACCGTAAGAAAACATGTATCGATGTACTTATACAGAAGACAAAAGGAGGACAACGGTAATGAAGTGGCCGTTATTTCGTTTATGTTTTATCGTCTTCGTTGCTGCCATGGTGCTTACCGCTTGTGGTGCAGAACAAAGCTCGTCCCCGCAGCTTGGATATAAAGAAATCAAATCCATGGTGGTCGACATTCTGAAAACTGACGAAGGAAAAAAGGCAGTCGAAGAGGCGCTTGGCAGTGGATCTGGAGGCACCTCCAGCAGTGGGTCGATGGGAATGCGGATGATTTCCGCTCAATCGGGTGAACAGATTCGTACGGCTGTTAAGGATACACTAGTGTCAGACGAGTATAAAAAAGAAATCGAAAAGATTATGACCGACCCTAAATTTGCCGGTGATTTTGCCAAAGCGATCAATTCCGAAAGCAAACAGCTCCATATGCAGCTGATTAAAGATCCAACGTATCAAAAGGCCATTCAGGATATGCTGAAATCGCCGGATGTCATGAAATCGTTTCTTGAACTGACCAATACGCCGGACTATCGCAAACAGTCCATGACCGTAATGCAGGAAGCCATGCAAAATCCGCTCTTCCGTATGGAGGTGCTGGAGCTGCTCAAGTCGGTGGTGAAGGAAGAGCTTCAACCTAAGGTAGAGAAGAAGAAACAGGGTGAAGGTCAAGCGCAGGGCGAGCAGGGCAGCGGTGGCGGAAGCGGTGAGAATGGCGGCGAAGGTGGAGAAGAGAGCGGTGAAAGCGGTGGCGGAGGTTAGACACATAGCTTCAAACAACAACAAGCTCCCTGTATGGGAGCTTGTTGATTATATACATCAGTAATTTATTTACGTTCGTTGTTGTCTTCAAGCTTGGACGTAATTCTTCTGGCTACTTCATCATAAATGACTGCACTCTCTGTTCCCGATTTATAAACGGATGGAGAGAAATCCGGCTCGGAAGGGTGATTGTCCGGTCCTCCTAACGGAAGCTGCGCGAGCAGTTCGGTATGAAGTGTCTCGGCAAGCTTTCCGCCGCCTCCACGGCCAAATACATAATCCTTCTCCCCACCGTGCGCACATACGTAGTATGACATATTCTCCACAACACCCAGTATTTCATGATCGGTCTGCAATGCCATTGCACCTGCTCTGGCTGCAACAAATGCGGCGGTTGCATGCGGAGTCGTTACGATAATCTCTTTACTCTGTGGAATCATCTGATGCACATCAAGAGCGACATCACCTGTGCCTGGAGGGAGATCCAGCAGCATGTAATCCAGTTCGCCCCACGCGACATCACTGAAGAACTGACGAAGCATTTTGCCAAGCATCGGTCCACGCCAAATCACAGGACTGTTCTCGCGGATGAAGAAACCCATCGACATGACTTTGACACCAAACCGCTCAACCGGAATAATCACGCCGTCTTCGGTCACGGTTGGCCCCTCTTCAATCCCCATCATGTCTGGCACGCTGAACCCATAAATATCAGCATCAATCAATCCTACCTTCTTGCCTTGACGAGCCAAGGCAGCAGCCAAATTCACAGTAACGGTGGATTTGCCTACCCCGCCTTTACCGCTGGCTACCGCAATAAAATGGATCCCTGACTGCTCGCTCAGGAGAGTGTTATCCTCCATGCCGGCAGCATGTCCCTTCGTCAACTTGTCCTCATTGCTTGGCTCTTTAGCACGCGCAGTTCCACCTGCATTACTGTCAAGAGGGCGCATTCGGATATGAATATCTTCCGCCCCCATGGCTTCAAGGATTTCTCGGATCTGCGCTTCCAGGGAAGCGCGTACATCTTCGCTGCTGTAAATCACAGATAACCGCACCGTGCTTTCCTTTACAACAATATCACGAATACGCTGGAGCTCCATCAAGCTCTTCCCAGTTTCGGGATCACGTAAAGGCTGGAGTATCTCCTGTACCGTTTCTCTAGTCAGCATATAAGCACCTCTGCTCTATGTAATGGAATAGATGTTTCAATATCGCGTCTATTATACCATTACTCTGCAGCTTGTGACGACTCGCTGATGGAATCGCCGGAGGAATAACGCAAAATTCCTTTGTAGACGGAAGCTGCGACCATTCTCTGATATTTCTCATCCCTGAGCAGTTCGGATTCCTGTGGATGGGACAAGAAACCTACCTCCACCAGCGCAGACGGCATGCGCAGAGCTTGCAGCAAAAATATTTTATCGTCCGTTTTTGCCAGACGCTGCGTGTTCTCCAGATTGTTCCTGATCTCATCCTGGATTAATTCAGCCAGCTTTTTGCTGTCCCCATTATTCGGAGGAAAAAACGTCTGTGCCCCTCTCCAGCGATTAGACGGAATGCTGTTCAGATGCATGCTGATAAACATATCCGCCTTGCTGTCTTCAATCTTCCGCACACGCTGCTTGAGATCCTCTGTTTTCCGTTTGGAATACCCCTTCGTGCTTTCTGCAGCGAGGTCGTAGTCTCCTTCTCTTGTCAGGATGACAAGAGCTCCGGCTTGCTGCAAGTAATCACGTAAATAGAGGGTAATGGCCAGGTTCACATCCTTCTCGATGACACCCTGCCGGCTTACCGCCCCACCATCAGGCCCACCATGTCCTGCATCGAGTGCGATGACTTTGCCGGAAAGCGGCAAACTCCAGGTATTGGACGTTTTGGCAGTTGGGATTTCGTACGTCACCACGATAATGAGCAGTGCCAGCAGCGCGATCCCTATTATGGTTTGCTTGATTCTCTTCAACGATATCCACACCGTAACCTTGTCCGATCTCCGCCTGGACATAACAAAACCACCTCGTCCCATGAGTTGTTCTACTCCATCATATGGGACAAGGTGGCTATTTATACCTTCTGTTATACCGTGATCTGTTCTTTCATACCCTCTATCAGCACTTGAGCAACTTCCGGACGTGTGAATTCCGGCGGCGGACAGAGACCTTCCCGGAGCAAACCACGCACCTTGGTTCCGGACAAGGTCAGATGGTTCTCTTTTGGATGCGGGCATGTTTTGCTTGAGGCCATGTTTCCACAGGTTGTGCAGAAGAAGCTGTGTTCGAAGAAAAGAGGTGTAATATCAAGCTCTTCCGCCGTGAAGTTTCTGAAAATTTCCTGCGCTTCATAGGTACCGTAATAATCGCCAACCCCCGCGTGATCCCGGCCGACGATAAAGTGGGTACATCCATAGTTTTTCCGAACGATCGCATGAAAAATAGCTTCTCTAGGCCCTGCGTAACGCATCGCAGCCGGGAATACACCCAAAAAGGTACGATCCTCAGGATAGTAATTCTCCAGCAATGTCAGATAACTCTTCATTCGTACATTAGCAGGGACATCATCTGATTTGGTTTCCCCCACAAGCGGGTTTAAAAAAAGTGCATCCACAATTTCCATTGCACTCTTCTGGATGTACTCATGTGCACGATGAACCGGGTTACGTGTTTGAAAACCGACAACCGTATTCCAGCCCTTGGCTCTGAATTGTTCACGGGTTTCTGCCGGATCAAAATAAAATTCCCCAAACCTTGCCGGCTGCGGGCGGTTCAAAACTTGAATGGGGCCTCCTACGTAGATTGCCGATCGTTCAAAAAGTTTCTTTACACCAGGGTGCTCCGGATCGTCTGTCTTAAATACTTGAACAGCCTCGACTTGCTGATCTACCTGATAGATGCTCTCTACATCGATAACGCCGTAGATCACACCGTCCTCTTCTCCTACCAGCGCAGCTTTCTCGCCTACAACGAGGCTAGCCGCTGTATCCTCATCAACAGCCAGTGTGACTGGAATGCTCCACACCGTGCCATTAGATAAACGCATCGTGGATATGACTGACTTATAGTCCAACTCGTTAAGAAACCCTTGCAATGGCGAAAATGCCCCGACTCCAATGAGATCCAGGTCCGATATGCTCCAGGCGTTAACAGATATCTTAGACAAAGTGTCTGCCTGCTTCAAAATAACGTCACGCTCTTCTCCGTGGGCTACCCGCTGTACCAGCGTACCTCCATGAGGGAGTATGGCTGTCATGAATGATTCCTCCTCTGTTGCTATGAATGAATTAACATCTTATTAATGGATTCTTATTTATGAAGTCCGCATTCCGTCTTCTCATGTCCTGACCAGCGTCCTGCACGCGGATCTTCCCCAGGAAAGACCTGCCGAGTGCAATACTCACAGCCAATGCTCGGATAATTCTGATCATGAAGCGGATTGTAGATAATATCGTTAGCACGGATATAATTCCACACGTCTTCACTTGTCCAAGCTGCAATGGGGTTGAATTTGACCAAACCAAACTTCGTATCGTATTCGATCTTCTTCGAATTGGCACGAGTCGGAGCTTGATCCCTGCGGATTCCTGTAATCCACGCTTCATACTGGGACAGAATCCGAGTGAGCGGCTCTACCTTACGAATGTTACAGCACTCGTTCGGGCTAACCCTCCACAGTTCTTCCCCAAACTGAGCTGCCTGTTCTTCCGGCGTAATGAGAGGAGATACCTTTACAAACTCCAAGCTGTAGTGCTCTGCCATCCGGTCCCGAGTTTCATAGGTCTCCTTAAAATGAAAATCGGTATCCAGATAGAAAATATCTGTTGATGGGCTGATCTTCTGAATCATATCCACCAATACCACATCTTCTGCTCCAAAGCTGCAAGCGAACGTTATATTGGGAAATGTCTTGATCGCAAATGCTATGACTTCCTCAGCCGTTGCATGCTCAAGCTCTTCTGCCTGCACTCTGATTAAATCTTCTTTCTCCAGCAAATTCATGATTATGCCTCCCCCGTTATTAATCCCGATAATCCTACTGAAATAATATGAATTAAATACAGTATAAAACAATCCTAATAAATGTCAACCATCAAATCGACACCTTTAAAAACGAAAAAACCTTTCCTGCACTAGCAGGAAAGGTCTTCATGTTACCCCAATTTCCAAACATTTTGACAAATAGCAAACTTAGTCTACTGCCACGGTTGCCTCTGCAGCTTTGGCGGCAACAGGACTGGAACCTTTTCCATCCGTGTCCTCGGATTTTGGAGCAGGTGTCTGATTTGTCGTTCGCAGCGGAATTTCCTTCAAGAAGAAGACAAGCAGCAGTGCTACTGCCAGAACTACCGTACCTGTCAGGAACACCATGGACAATGTATTCCCAAGCGCATCACGGATCGTGTCGATCATTTGCACGAATAAAGGCTGTACATCAGCAGGAAGATTTGCCTGTGTCTGCTCGATGAGCGGCTTATTCATCAGTGTCTGCGGATTGGCGAAGGACAGCAACTGCTGCGCTAGCTGCGGATCCACAGAGCTAAAATCCGGCGCATTAGCCGATTGAAGTGATTCCTTCAGGTTCTTCGTCAGATTATTCGACATAACTGTACCCATAACCGCGATACCAATTGTACCTCCAAGATTACGGAACAATTGAGACGAAGCCGTTGCCACGCCAAGCTCCTGGTGAGATACCGCATTCTGAGTTGCTAAAGAGAAGACCGGCATGCCCAGACCCAAACCGATACCGAAAATCACGGTACTGATCACAGTAAGCCAGATATTGTCCATAAACACCATAATGCCCATGCCCACCATCATAATTGGAACTCCAATAAGTGCATAGCGTTTATACTTACCGCTCTTAGCGATAAGCTGGCCTGCTATCGCACTCATACCCATCATGAAAATCGACATAGGTATGGTTACATAACCCGCATATGTTGGTGAGATACCAAGTACGCCTTGAACATAGAAGGATATATAAATCATGGCACCCATCAAACCAAAGTTCATAAAGAATCCAATCAGATTGGATACCGTAACTACGCTGTTCTTAAACAAACTGAGCGGCAGAATCGGCTCTTTGGCTTTCATCTCGATAAAAATAAAGATGAGGGCCGATACAACCGAGCCTGCTATAAGACCGATAATTTCCGGTGACCCCCAAGGGTACTCCGTGCCCGCCCAAGAGAAAGCAAGCAGCAAGGGAACGATGGAAGTTGTAAGAAACAAGGAGCCCAGATAGTCAACGGACTGTCCTGTCTTGCGCTCAACCTTCGGAAATAACGACCAGATCATGATAAAGGCTACCACGCCCAGCGGCAGGAAGATCCAGAATAACCAGCGCCACTCAATGTTATCTACCAGGTATCCGCCAAGAGTTGGTCCAAGGACACTGGAGAAGCCGAATACGGCTGTCATGAGTCCCATCCACTTACCACGTTCTCGAGGTGGGAATAAGTCACCGACAGACATAAATGCTGTCGATTGGATTATACCGGCACCAATACCCTGAATACCGCGGTATATGATGAATTGGTACACATCTGTTGATGTACCCGTAAGAAAGGCCCCCAACATAAAAAATAATATACCTATTAAGATGAACGGTTTACGTCCAAACATATCAGACAGCTTACCAACCAGTATCGTTGCTATGGTTGATGTCAGCAAATAAATGTTGATGGTCCATGTATAATAATCCATGCCATCAAGAATAGCGATAATTCGCGGCATTGCCGTGCTTGTTATCGTCTGGTTAATGGCTGCGAAGAACATTGCGGCCATAATGGCTACCATAATTGAAACTTTACGTTTAAGCGTTAAATGCTCCATGCTCCACCTCTACCCATTTTGATTATCTATGTTTGACAGCATCAAGGAAAAAATCCGATTTAGATGCTCTATGTCTTCTTCAGAGAGATTGTCAAAGAACCCCTGAATCACTTCTTTTTGATCTCTTTTCACACTTCTAATGATCTCAAGCCCGGACTCCATGATCGTGATATTCACGACTCTGCGGTCATCCTCAGCACGCTCTTTCTGCAGATATCCTTCTGCGACCAATTTATCCGTCAGCCCCGTAATTGCCGGTGGGGTCAAGGACAAGGCCTCTGCAAGATCAGATACCTTTTGCGGCCCCCGCAATTTTAAAACATACAACACTTGAAATTGTGGGTATGTGACATTGTACTTTCCGGCACCTGATTTCTTCCATTCCTGCGATATGTTCTTTAGCAGGGCACGAAACATAGATGATACTTTGAAAATCTGTTCACTTTTATCCAACAATATCCCCCTTACCACATTCAAAATCATTTAATCAATTAATGATTAAATATTAATTATTTAAGTACTTAATTAATTTGCATTTATTAATATATCTCTATTTACATATCAAGTCAAGTGGTGATGGATGTCATTTTCAGCGGAATGGAGGTGCAATCGGTTCCTATATCCTCAGGTTGTGCACATCATGTGCACAACCTGTTTTATTTGATGTGATATCACATGCTTCACCTGCGGTTATGTGCATATCATTGTGGACAAACATAAAAAAGCTCTTGACCATAATTGGCCAAGAGCTTCGTAGATCGAGAATATTAACGTTTCGAGAACTGAGGTGCGCGACGAGCTGCTTTAAGACCGTATTTTTTACGTTCTTTCATACGTGGGTCGCGTGTCAGGAATCCAGCTCTTTTCAGAGAAGGACGGAATTCAGGATCTGCTTTCAGAAGAGCACGGGAGATACCGTGACGGATTGCTCCAGCTTGACCGGAGATGCCGCCACCGTGTGCGATGACAAGCACGTCATATTTGCCCAGTGTTTCTGTCAGATTCAAAGGTTGTTTAACGATCAGTTTGAGTGTTTCCAAACCGAAGTACTCATTAATATCACGTTTATTGATGACAATTCGTCCTTCACCCGGTACGAGGCGTACACGTGCTACCGAATGTTTACGACGACCTGTCCCATAGTATTGTACTTGTGCCATGAAACTGTCCTCCTTTTTAATTAACCGCGAAGTTCGTAAGCTTCTGGTTTTTGTGCTTCATGTGGATGCGCTGCGCCTGCATATGCTTTCAGTCTCAGCTTCATTTTTTCGCCCATGCGAGTTTTAGGAAGCATGCCGTGAACCGCACTTTCGATTACACGCTCTGGGTATTTAGCAATCAGGTCTTGAGCAACAGTTACTTTCAATCCACCTGGGTGCAGGGAGTGACGATAGTATTTCTTGTTCTCCATCTTTTTGCCAGTGAGGTGGATCTTCTCGGAATTGATAACAACCACGAAATCCCCTGTGTCAACATGTGGAGTGAATTGAGGCTTATGTTTGCCGCGGATCAGAGCCGCAACTTCACTTGCTAAACGGCCAAGCGTCTTGCCTTCGGCATCAACGATGTACCATTTGCGCTCAACTTCATTTGGCTTCGCCATATAGGTGGTACGCATGTATAGTTCCTCCTTGTATTCGTCCGAAAATCATCATTAATTTTCATCATTTATCTTCGTTCATGTGTAAAGCATTGTCATGGTGTTGCAGTCTTGCCATCGGCATTTTCTTAACCGGGGCTGTGGGAGAGCCGTTAAGAAAACACAACTTATATAATACAGGATTACGCCCACTTACGCAAGTGTTTTTTAGGTTTACTACCTGAAACCTTGCGCATTACCGCCGGAACATCAGAATTCCTGAAGCGGATTCTCATTCCCTGTGATATCGTATTCCACTTCCCACAACATCAGGCCCTTGCCCATGGCTGTAGGCCCGGCTGCTGCCCGGTTCTTGGCCTCCAGTATGATCTTCATATCATCCGGATGACGCTTGCCTTCCCCGACCTCAATCAGCGTGCCCATGATAATTCGAACCATATGCTGCAGAAATCCATTCCCGGATAAGTACGTATGAATAACCCCCTGATCTCTAGTGCCGGGGCGGCACATCGAGGTATCCCTCTCAAACCAGGCATCAAATATAGTACGTACATGGGACGATTTCGTCGACTTCCGCGACGCAAACGTTGTATAGTCATACGTTCCGATCAGATGACGAAGTCCCTGCTCCATCGCTGGGATATCTAGTTGTCCATAATGATGGATCTGATAGCGGCGATTGAATAAGTCCGGATGCTGATTCGCATTGATCGTATAGCGGTAGGTTTTGCGTTTGGCTGCATGGCGGGAATGAAATTCCAGAGGTACCTCCATCGCATCCGAAACTACGATATCTTCCGGCAACCAGGTGTTTAATGCCATACACCAACGCTCCAAGGGAATTGGAGAAGCTGTGTAGAAATTGAATACTTGGGCGCGTGCATGCACCCCAGCATCCGTCCGGCCAGAAGCAGTAATCTTGAGCTGTTCTCCGGACAAGCGATGAATTGCTTCCTCCAAATAATCCTGAATCGTGTGGCCACCGGGCTGGGTCTGAAAGCCGTTATAATCGGTACCGTCGTAACTGACCCTCATCAGAAGATTACGCATTGCTGGCCTCCTGAGTGCTTTTTAGCTCAGTATTTCCAAGGCTCGTTCTGCTGAGGCGTTTTGACGCCTTCACTTATTCGGAGCTATTGGGATACCAGCCTAAAGCCAATACACATTATCAAAAAAAGAGCCCCATAGGAGCTCCTTTTCATCATGTTAAGCCGAACCCTTCGAGTCAGCCACATGACTAGAAGGTCCCCGTTATTACTGCCCATGGAGTAGTCGAGACGAGTCGAACCAGATGATCGACTATATCTCGCACCACTTCCCGTTCATGGCTCTAAGAATAAACCTCTACAGAGCCGGGCATACATAACTACAGTCACTTCAATGGAACAAAGCTAAATTACGCGCGATCCACCAGTTCCAAGAAAACCATTGGAGCTGCGTCACCACGACGAGGACCCAGCTTCAGGATACGAGTGTATCCGCCTGGACGCTCGGAGTAACGTGGAGCGATTTCGGAGAACAATTTTTGAATTGCATCTTGTTCGCCATCTACTGTTTCACGACGCACGAATGCAGCTACTTGACGACGAGCGTGCAGATCACCTTTTTTTGCTTTTGTGATCAGTTTCTCAGCGATCGAACGAACTTCTTTCGCTTTGGCTTCTGTCGTTTGAATGCGTTCATATAAGAAAAGGTCGGTTACCAGGTCACGGAACAACGCTTTACGCGCACTGGAATCGCGGCCCAACTTTTGGTATGCCATGTGTTTTTCCCTCCTTTGCTAAGCTAAGCCGAATCTATGCTATTCTTCCGTACGAAGTCCCAGTCCCAACTCTTCAAGCTTCTCTTGAACTTCCTCCAAGGATTTGCGTCCGAGGTTCCGGACTTTCATCATATCCTCTTCGGTTTTCGTAGTCAGCTCTTGTACCGTATTAATGCCGGCACGTTTCAAGCAGTTGTAGGAACGAACGGAAAGATCCAGCTCTTCGATCGTCATTTCAAGCACTTTTTCTTTCTTGTCTTCTTCTTTCTCAACCATGATCTCTGCATCCTTGGCTTCGTCGGTCAGACCCACGAAGAGGAACAGATGCTCGGTCAAGATTTTCGCGCCGAGACTAACGGCTTCTTCTGGGCGAATGCTGCCATCCGTCCAAATTTCAAGCGTCAGTTTGTCGTAGTTAGTCACTTGACCAACACGCGTATTTTCCACGCCGTAGTTCACACGGCTAATCGGAGTGTAGATCGAATCGACGGGAATGACGCCGATAGGCTGGTCATCGCGTTTGTTCCGATCCGCCTGGACATAGCCACGACCGCGACTGGCAAAAATACGCATATGAAGTCTTGCACCAGGGCCGAGCGTTGCAATATGAAGATCTGGATTCAGAATCTCCACATCACTATCCGCACGGATATCACCAGCAGTAACAACCCCTTCACCTTCCGCATCAATCTCGAACACTTTCTCTTCATCGGAATGAATTTTCAGAGACAAAGCTTTCAGGTTCAGGATGACTTCGGTCACGTCTTCCATGACACCCGGAATCGTGGAAAATTCATGAAGTACGCCATCGATTTGAATCGATGTAACTGCAGCGCCCGGGAGTGAGGACAGCAGGATGCGGCGAAGCGAGTTCCCCAGCGTCGTGCCGTATCCTCTCTCTAGAGGCTCAACAACGAATTTCCCATAGGTTCCTTCTTCATTGACATCAACGGTCTCAATTTTCGGCTTTTCGATTTCAATCACGCAAGTACCCCTCCTTCAAACGTCGCTCCTATATGAAACTGTCATCTTATCCAGTAATCCATGTAGTAGTATGCCTAAACAACCATTATTAGCAGATTGCAACGGATTTATACCACATTAACAGGATGACTTCATTATACGCGACGACGTTTTGGTGGGCGGCATCCGTTATGTGGAATTGGTGTAACGTCTTTGATCAGGTTTACTTCGAGACCTGCTGCTTGCAGAGAACGAATTGCTGCTTCACGACCAGCACCAGGACCTTTAACCATTACTTCCACCGCTTTCATACCGTGTTCCATAGCCGCTTTGGCAGCTGATTCAGCAGCCATTTGCGCAGCGAACGGGGTCGACTTACGGGAACCTTTAAATCCAAGGCCGCCGGAGCTTGCCCAAGAAATCGCGTTTCCGTGAGGATCCGTAATCGTTACGATTGTATTGTTGAATGTGGAGCGAATATGAGCCACGCCACTTTCAATATTTTTGCGGTCACGACGTTTAGTACGTACGACTTTTTTTGGTTTAGCCATTGTCTATTATCCCCCTTTCTTATTTCTTCTTGTTCGCTACGGTACGACGAGGACCTTTACGTGTACGAGCATTCGTTTTAGTACGTTGACCACGAACAGGCAATCCACGACGGTGACGAATACCGCGGTAGCAGCCGATCTCCGTGAGACGTTTAATATTCAAGGAAATTTCACGACGCAGGTCACCTTCAACCTTAACCATACCGTCGATCGTTTCGCGCAATTTGCTGACTTCATCTTCTGTCAAATCACGGACACGAGTGTCCGCATTGATTCCAGTTTCTTTCAATACTTTCTGGGAAGTCGTTTTACCGATTCCGAAAATGTAAGTCAAGGCGATCTCAACGCGTTTGTCACGTGGCAAATCCACACCAGCTATACGAGCCATTTTACGCTACACCCCCTTCTTTAACCTTGTTTTTGTTTGTGTTTCGGATTTTCACAGATAACCATTACGTTCCCTTTGCGGCGAATGACTTTGCATTTCTCGCAAATAGGCTTTACAGAAGGTCTTACCTTCATGCTAATTACCTCCTCGTAGTTTTACGTTGTAAAACCAGCTTCGAAACTAAAGTAGTTTGTAACCGCTGCTGAGTTTTACGTCAGTAAAACCGCTTCGCAGCTTTCCTTGATTCCCCAGGGGAACCTTAAATCTATTTACGGTACGTGATACGACCTTTGGTTAAATCATACGGCGAGAGTTGAACAACCACTTTGTCTCCTGTAAGGATACGGATAAAGTGCATCCGCAGCTTCCCGGATACATGAGCGAGAATCTGATGACCATTCTCCAGCTCGACTTTAAAGGTAGCATTCGGCAACGGCTCAATGACCGTCCCTTCGACTTCAATGACATCTTCTTTAGCCACAGTTAGTCTCCTTTCTGATTTGCCTTGGATTTATCGGATACAAACCGGCTCAGTGCAAAACGCAGTTTACCGTTTGTGACCCGACCGCTTTCTTGCAAACTGTTTACCACTTCACTGCTGATGATGGATAGGGGCTCCAGATGAAGAACATTCTTCTTCTTCGCTCCGTCAAACTTACGTTTGTCTCCATCCGCGATCCACACGAACCTGCTGTCCTCAATTGAGACGATAACGGCATACTGACCGGCATCTCTGCCTTTCAGTATCTTAACGATCTGTCCGGTCTGAAACGTGATTTCGTTATTCAAGTCCATCACCCTATTCCGGCAGCTTCGTCAAAATTTCCATGCCATCCGGAGTGACTGCCACCGTGTGCTCGAAGTGGGCACATAGCGAGCCGTCTACCGTTACAACCGTCCAGTTGTCTTCCAGCGTCTTCACATTCCGTTTACCCGCGTTGACCATCGGCTCAATCGCGAGCACCATGCCCGGTTTTAGTCTTGGACCGCGGTCAGGTATGCCATAGTTCGGAATTTGCGGATCCTCATGCAGATCGGTACCCACACCATGACCAACGTATTCCCGGACAACAGAGAAACCTGCATCCTCGATATGACGCTGTATGGCATGAGAAATCGTAAACAAGCGGACATCAGGTTTGATTAGCGCAAGTCCAGCATAGAGCGATCCTTCCGTTACGTCCAGCAGACGCTGGGCTTCTTCGGAAATCTCTCCTACAGCGTAGGTCCATGCCGAGTCACCGTGGTAACCCTGGTACTGTGCACCGATATCAAACGTAACGATATCGCCCTCGATTAATTTGCGTTTGCCTGGAAATCCATGCACCAATTCTTCGTTGACTGATGCGCAAATGCTGGAAGGAAATCCGTTGTAGCCTTTAAAAGATGGCACAGCGCCTTGGCTTCGAATGAACTTGTCGGCCATTAGGTCCAGTTCCCCGGTTGTAATGCCCGGTTCAACATGAGCGGCAAGGAGTTTGTGGCATTCCGCCACGATCCTTCCTGCTTCTCTCATCAAGCTCAGTTCCGTTTCGGATTTACAAATGATCATTATGCTTAACCTCTCAGTATAGACGCAATTTGTGCGGAAACCGCGTCGATTTCCTGATCACCGTCGATTTGACGCAAAAGACCTTTGTTCTCATAAAACGTGAGGAGTGGTGCTGTTTTGTTGATATATTCGTCTAAACGAATGCCGACGCTCTCTTCGTTATCATCGGAGCGTTGGTACAATTCGCCGCCGCATTTATCACAAATGCCTTCCTGTTTAGGAGGATTAAAGATCACATGATAAGTCGAACCGCAGTTTTTGCAAATCCGGCGACCAGTAAGGCGAGCCAGAAGCTTTTCACGATCAACTTTCAGGTTGATGACGTGATTGAGACCTGTATTCA
Source organism: Paenibacillus sp. Cedars (assembly GCF_003184205.1). NCBI lineage: Bacteria > Bacillati > Bacillota > Bacilli > Caryophanales > Paenibacillaceae > Paenibacillus > Paenibacillus sp. Cedars. The sequence goes on along the minus strand of NZ_CP020866.1, from coordinate 205,551 downwards.
AGCGGGCGAGAATGTCATCCAGCGCTTCCGCTTGCGAAAGGGTTCTTGGAAAACCGTCCAATAAAAAACCTTTTTCGCAATCGGACTGCTGCAGACGTTCTTCCACAATACCGATCGTTACGTCATCCGGTACCAGCAGACCCTGATCCATGAATTCCTTCGCTTTAATCCCGATGGGAGTTCCTTGTTTAATCGCCAGACGAAATGCATCGCCTGTTGAGATATGAGGAATTCCGAATTCATTCACGATGTTTTCTGCTTGTGTTCCTTTTCCTGCCCCAGGAGGACCCATGAATAAGATGTTCACCTTACGTCACTCCCTCCCCTTGATTGACTAGCAAGAACAACACAATAGGCGCCGGGAAGCAGACTGACCACTCGCCGGAACCTATCGCCTATTTATTGATAAAACCTTTGTAATGACGTTTGATCAATTGGCTTTCGATCTGCTTCATCGTGTCCAGTGCAACACCAACAACGATCAAGAGTGATGTACCGCCGATCTGAACCGTACGTGGAAGACCTGCAAGTGATCCGAAGAATACCGGAAGTACAGAGATCACGGCCAGGAACAGGGCTCCTGTCATGGTCAAACGGGTCATAACCCGAGTCAGGTACTTCTCGGTAGCTTTACCAGGACGAATGCCTGGAACATAGCCGCCGTTCTTCTTCATATTGTCAGCCATTTGGTTAGGGTTCATCTGCACGAAGGTGTAGAAGAACGTGAAACCAATGATCATGAGCACATACAGCACCATTCCAAGCGGACTGTCATAAGCCAGGTTCGCCGTAATCCATTTCGCCCAACTCATGTGTCCCCAGAAGCTGGCGAGAATGACCGGGAACTGCAGCAGTGACATCGCAAAGATTACCGGAATAACGCCTGCTCCGTTAATCTTAAGTGGAATGTGAGTATTCTGTCCGCCGTACATTTTGTTTCCTACAACACGCTTGGCGTATTGAACCGGAATTTTACGGATACCTTGCTGAATGAATACAACACCGGTAATGATCAGAATCAAAATCAGAAGGATAATAAGACCTTTCAAAGTGTTCATGAACACTTGACCATCCTGAATGAAGTTCGATTCAATCGTTGTCCGAATGTGCATCGGAATACCAGCAGCGATACCAGCAAAGATAATGATCGAAATACCGTTACCGATTCCGCGTTCCGTTATCTGTTCACCGAGCCACATCAAGAATGATGTACCTGCGGTAAGCACGATCGCAATTACAACGTAGTCGATAAACGTTGCTCCAGGAACCATTTCTGCGCCGTACATACGGTTAAAACCGACGGACATTGCGAAGGCCTGAATCAATCCCAATATTACCGTACCATAACGAGTAATTTGAGCCAACTGCTTCTTCCCGTGTTCCCCTTGTTTGTTCCATTCCGCAAACTTTGGAATGACGTCCATCGACAGCAACTGTACGATAATGGACGAAGTAATATATGGAAATATCGAAAGGGCGAAAATCGAAAACTGCGATAGCGCGCCCCCCGAGAACGTGTTAAGAAGACCAAACAACTCGTTACCTGCCTGATTCGTCTGTGTAAAGACATCTTTGTTAACACCGGGAACCGGAACAAAGGATCCAATACGGAAAATAATCAGAACGAACAAGGTGAATATAATCCGTTTGCGAAGCTCCTCGACACGCCATATATTTTTCAGGGTCTTAAACATTAGATCACCTCGGTTTTACCGCCGGCAGCCTCGATCTTCTCTACCGCAGATTGAGAAAACTTATTAGCTTTTACAGTCAAAGAAACGGTAACTTCACCGTTGCCAAGAATTTTGATTCCGCTCTTTGTATTGTTAACAATACCGCTCTCAACCAAAACTTCTGGAGTCACTTCAGTACCTGCTGCAAAGCTGTTAAGTTCTTCGATGTTCACAATCGCGTACTCTTTCCGAGTTGGGTTTACGAAACCGCGCTTCGGAAGACGACGATACAATGGGTTCTGTCCACCTTCGAAGCCTGGACGCACACCACCGCCGGAACGAGAGTTTTGTCCTTTGTGACCGCGACCCGACGTTTTACCCGTACCACTACTAGTACCGCGTCCAACGCGCTTGCGTTCTTTGCGGGATCCAGGTGCTGGGCTCAGCTCATGTAACTTCATCGTTCGTTGCACCTCCTTAATATGTCCGGGAAAAACAACCCGGGATTAACCTTCGATTTCTTTAACAGAAACCAGGTGATTTACTTTCTTGATCATTCCGCGAATTGCAGCGTTGTCGCTTTGAACAACGGAATGGTTGATTTTGCGAAGACCGAGTGTTTTCACGGTTGCACGCTGATCTTCTGGACGACCAATCACGCTGCGTACGAGGGTGATTTCAAGTTTAGCCATGAGATTCCCTCCTTAACCCAACAGCTCTTCGACGGATTTGCCGCGAAGCTTGGCAACATCTTCAGCACGCTTCAGGCGGGATAACCCTTCCAAAGTCGCATTGACCATGTTCATGGAGTTCGAAGAACCTAGAGATTTTGTCAAAATGTCGCCTACACCAGCCAGTTCGAGTACTGCACGAACAGGACCGCCAGCGATAACTCCAGTACCTTCAGATGCTGGCTTCAATAATACTCGGCCTGCTCCGAAGTGACCTGTTACGAGGTGAGGAATAGTGGTTCCAACAAGTGGAATGTGAATCAGGTTTTTCTTAGCATCTTCAATACCTTTGCGGATTGCATCCGGTACTTCGCCTGCTTTACCGATACCTGCTCCTACCCAACCTTTGCCATCACCGACAACTACCAGTGCACTAAAGCTAAAGCGACGTCCGCCTTTTACAACTTTAGCAACGCGGTTAATGTTTACTACTCTTTCAGTCAGTTCTAAAGTGTTAGGATCTACACGCAAGTCGTTTACCTCCTTTTGAAAATATCTTAGAATTCAAGGCCTGCCTCGCGAGCTGCCTCTGCAAGAGCTTGAATACGTCCATGGTACAAATATCCACCACGATCGAATACGATCGATTTATGACCTTTGTCTGCAGCACGTTTTGCAACGAGTTCGCCGACTTTACGAGCGGATTCAACGCTTCCGCCGTTCTTAATGTCGCCAGCCAATTCTTTATCAAGCGTAGAAGCTGATGCCAAAGTTACGCCAGCCACGTCGTCAATCAGTTGAGCATAGATGTGTTTCGAAGAACGGAACACGTTCAGACGTGGACGTTCAGCTGTGCCCTGGATTTTCTTACGGACACGCAGGTGTCTTTTCAAGCGAGCTTTGTTCTTGTCTTGTTTCGTAATCATGCTTCCATTTCCTCCCTTCAGTTTTGCCTTAAGAGCTTCACTTTTAGACGCATCGGGTAAGTATGGGAGAAGAGGCTAGTTATCCACCAGGCGAATCCCCGGTTAGCTAACCTTACTTCTTCTTACCAGCTTTACCTTCCTTACGGATAATGCGTTCACCTTCGTATTTAATCCCTTTACCTTTATAAGGCTCAGGCTCGCGTACGGAACGGATCTTAGCAGCGTAAGCACCTACGCGCTCTTTATCGATACCCCGAACAGTGATTTTTGTATTTACCGGTACATCAAATTCGATACCAGCTTCCGGTGTGATTTCAACTGGGTGGGAGTAGCCCACGTTCAGAACGATTTTATCTCCGGATTTGCTTGCACGGTATCCAACACCGACCAACTCAAGGTTTTTCGAGAATCCTTCAGTTACACCGTTGACCATGTTTGAGACAACGCTGCGGGTCGTGCCGTGAAGAGAGCGATGTGTTTTGTTGTCGGAAGGACGAACAACATTGATCTCGTTGTTTTCTACTGTAATTTGCATGTCTTTATGCAGTTCACGAGTCAAGGTTCCTTTAGGCCCCTTAACAGTAATTACAGTGTTATCCAGTGTGACTTCCACACCATTTGGAATAGCAATTGGTTTACGACCAATACGGGACATTCATTACACCTCCTATCTTGTGACGTTGATTACCATACGTAGCAGAGAACTTCTCCGCCAGCTTTGGATTGACGAGCTTCTTTGTCGGTCATAACTCCCTTAGACGTGGAGATGATCGCAATACCCAAACCACCAAGTACACGAGGTACTTCGTTGCTCTTCGTGTAAACGCGAAGACCTGGTTTGCTAATTCTTTTCAGACCTGTGATTACGCGTTCGTTGTTAGAACCATATTTCAGGAATACACGAATGATCCCTTGTTTATTGTCTTCTACAAACTCCGCATCACGGATGAAACCTTCACGCTTCAAAATGTCAGCGATTTGTTTCTTAATTGTCGAAGCAGGCATTTCTACTGTTTCGTGGCGAACCGTGTTCGCGTTACGAATACGAGTTAGCATATCTGCAATTGGATCGGACATAGTCATGTAGGATAAACCTCCTTCCCGTTTATAAACTTCTTACCAGCTTGCTTTTTTCACGCCAGGAATCTGGCCTTTATAAGCTAATTCACGGAAACAAATTCTGCAAACTTTAAACTTCTGCAGTACCGAATGTGGGCGACCACAACGTTCACAACGGGTATATGCCCGTACTTTGAATTTCGGTGTACGTTGTTGTTTAACTTTCATCGAAGTTTTTGCCACTTAGCCTGACACCTCCTAAATAGTTTCGGAGAAAAGGACAACCGTCTTATTTCGCGAAAGGCATGCCCAGTTGAGCAAGCAGTTCACGGGATTCTTCGTCGGTTTTAGCAGTCGTTACGATAACGATATCCATACCGCGAACTTTATCCACTTTGTCATACTCAATTTCAGGGAAAATGAGTTGCTCTTTCAGACCGAGCGTATAGTTACCGCGTCCGTCAAATGCTTTGGTGGACACGCCTTGAAAGTCACGTACACGTGGAAGTGTAACGTTGAACAGCTTGTCGAGGAAGTAGTACATACGCTCACCGCGCAGTGTTACTTTCACACCGATTGGCATGTTCTCACGGAGTTTGAATCCCGCGATGGATTTCTTCGCACGGGTGATAACCGGTTTTTGACCAGCAATCAGCTGCATGTCGTTTACAGCGGAATCAAGTACTTTCGAGTTGGATACTGCGTCACCAACACCCATGTTGACAACCACTTTCTCGATTTTTGGTACTTGCATTACTGTCTTATAGCTAAACTTCTGCATCAGAGCAGGAGTTACTTCGTTCAAAAAACGTTCTTTCATTCTTGCTGCCATGATTCAAGGACCTCCTTTCTCAACCGTCTTATTTATCAATAACTTCTCCGGATCTTTTTGCTACGCGAACTTTTTTGCCGTTGTCCAGTACTTTGTAACCGATACGGGTTACTTTTCCGCTCTTCGGATCAACGTGCATAACGTTCGATACATGGATCGGAGCTTCCTTCTCGATGATACCGCCTTGTGGGTTCATTTGGTTTGGCTTTTGGTGTTTTTTGATCATGTTCACACCTTCAACCAAAACGCGATTTTCACGAGGGTACGCTGCGATGACACGGCCTTTTTTGCCTTTGTCTTTACCGCTGATGACGATAACTGTATCATCTTTTTTCACGTGCAGTTTGTTGCTATGGGATTCCAGAACTTTTTTCACTTTAGGCATTCGTTACACCTCCTATGACTAGCCAGTTCAACTATTTATCGGGTTCCCGAAAAGTTACGTCACTTTTTGGGGTGTTATATTAGATTACTTCCGGAGCCAAGGAAACGATTTTCATGTAGTCTCTTTCGCGAAGTTCGCGAGCAACTGGTCCGAAAATACGAGTTCCGCGTGGGCTTCTGTCGTCTTTAACAACAACAGCTGCATTCTCGTCAAATGAGATGTAAGATCCGTCTTTACGACGAACAGAACGTTTCGTACGAACGACTACCGCTCTTACTACATCACCCTTTTTGACAACGCCGCCTGGTGTTGCTTGTTTGACGGAACATACGATCAAATCACCGATTTGAGCTGTACGACGACCAGTACCACCCAATACGCGGATACACATCAGTTCCTTCGCACCGGAGTTGTCAGCAACAGCTAAACGTGTAAATGGTTGAATCATTTAAATTTCCTCCTTCCATCGAAAACTGATCATATCTTAGATGATAACCGCTTTTTCAACCACTTCTACCAGTCTCCAACGTTTGTCTTTGGATAGAGGGCGAGTTTCCATGATTTTAACGGTATCTCCGATTTGAGCTTCATTGTTTTCATCATGCGCTTTAAATTTCTTCGTGTATTTAATGCGCTTGTGATACAAGTCATGCTTCTTATAAGTTTCAACAGCTACAACAACGGTTTTATCCATTTTATCGCTGACAACCTTACCGATTTGCACTTTACGAGCATTACGTTCTTCGCTCATTTGTTAGCCTCCTTCCTGAATACAGAACAATCGTTTCTGTTTCATTAACTAATCCCAAGTTCTCTTTCATGGATAACGGTTTTAGCACGAGCTATTTCTTTGCGAACATCACGAATCCGAGTTGGGTTATCAAGTTGGCCAGTAGCCAACTGAAAACGGAGGTTAAAGAGTTCCTCTTTAAATCCGGAGATTTTTTGCTCGATTTCTGCAGTGGTTAAGTTGCGCAGTTCATTAGCTTTCATTTGCTTCACCACCCACTTCTTCACGTTTCACAAACTTCGTTTTAACAGGCAGCTTGTGAGCGGCGAGACGCATCGCTTCGCGGGCGATCTCCTCAGACACGCCTCCAAGTTCAAACATGATTTTGCCTGGTTTTACAACGGCAACCCATTTCTCAACGTTACCTTTACCGCTACCCATCCGCACCTCGAGAGGCTTTTGAGTAATCGGCTTATCTGGGAAAATCTTAATCCATACTTTACCGCCACGGCGAATATAACGAGTCATCGCGATACGCGCAGCTTCGATCTGACGGTTAGTAATCCAACCTGGTTCAGTAGCTTGCAAGCCAAATTCGCCGAAGCTTACTTCCGTACCGCCTTTAGCTTGGCCTCTCATATGGCCGCGCTGTTGTTTGCGGTGTTTTACACGTTTTGGTACCAACATGATTAGTTGCCTCCTTCCTGAGCAGCTTGTTTCTTAGCCGTAGGAAGAACCTCTCCACGATAGATCCATACTTTCACGCCGATACGGCCGTAAGTCGTATGCGCTTCTGCTGTACCGTAGTCGATGTCTGCACGAAGCGTATGAAGTGGAACAGTTCCTTCACTGTAGCCTTCCGTACGAGCAATCTCGGCTCCGCCAAGACGTCCGCTGACTGATGTTTTAATCCCTTTTGCTCCAGAGCGCATCGTTCTTTGGATTGCTTGCTTCAGCGCACGACGGAAAGATACACGACGTTCCAGCTGTTGAGCAATGCTTTCAGCAACAAGAATTGCGTCCAGTTCAGGGTTTTTGATTTCAGAAATGTTAATGTGAACTTTTTTACCGCCGGCAATTTTAGTCACTTGTCCGCGCAGTACTTCTACTTCGGAACCACCTTTACCGATAACCATACCTGGTTTCGCAGTGTGGATCGTCACGTTCACACGATTTGCCGCTCTCTCGATTTCAATACGGGATACAGCGGAGTCTTTCAATTTATTTTTCAGGTATTCACGGATTTTCACGTCTTCCAGCAAAAGATCACCGAAGTCTTTGCCTGCATACCATTTGGATTCCCAATCACGGATAATACCGATACGGAGTCCTACTGGATTTACCTTTTGGCCCACACGTTTTCCCTCCTTATTTTTCAGCTACCACCAAAGTAATGTGGCTGGTGCGTTTATTGATCCGGCTTGCACGTCCCATTGCACGCGGGCGGAAACGTTTCATAGTCGGTCCCTGGTTGACATAAGCTTGCGTCACAACCAATTTAGTTACATCCAGTGAGTAGTTATGCTCAGCGTTTGCGATAGCCGAGTTCAAAAGCTTCTCAAGAACTGGAGATGCAGCCTTAGGAGTGTGACGAAGAATTGCGATCGCTTCGCCGACTTGCTTACCGCGAATCAAGTCAACAACGAGTTGAGCTTTACGAGGAGCAATACGAATCGATCTTGCATGTGCTTTTGCTTCCATATGTTTAACCTCCTCTCAAACAAAGAGCTTCATTAAATTATCTTCTCGTTTTCTTATCGTCTTCATGACCTTTGTAAGTACGAGTTGGAGCAAACTCACCCAACTTATGTCCTACCATATCTTCTGTTACATATACAGGTACATGTTTACGGCCATCATATACACCGAACGTGTGACCGATAAATTGCGGGAAAATAGTGGAACGGCGGGACCACGTTTTGATTACAGCTTTTTTGCTTGCTGCGTTCATGTCCTCCACTTTTTTGAGCAGATATCCGTCAATAAAAGGTCCTTTTTTCAAACTACGGCTCATATTGAAATCCTCCCTTCACCAAATTGTCTCGTTACCTTCGAGCCTGTCACGAAGTTATGCACTTAAACGCGCATTACTTCGTGCGGCGGCGAACGATATATTTGTCAGAAGCTTTTCCTTTTTTACGTGTTTTGTAACCAAGGGTTGGTTTGCCCCATGGAGACATCGGCGATTTACGTCCGATTGGAGCGCGGCCTTCACCACCACCGTGAGGGTGATCGTTAGGGTTCATTACCACACCACGTACTTCAGGACGTTGTCCAAGCCAACGGCTACGACCAGCTTTACCGATTTTGATCAACTCATGGTCTTGGTTACCCACAGAACCGATGGTTGCACGGCAAACTTTCAGGATGCGGCGAACTTCACCGGAAGAAAGACGAACAGTTACGTACTTATCTTCTTTACCGAGAAGTTGAGCTTCTGTACCAGCAGCACGAACCAATTGTCCGCCTTTGCCTGGTTTCAATTCGATGTTGTGGATAACTGTACCTACTGGAATGTTTTCCAGTGGAAGTGCGTTACCGATCTTGATGTCAGCACCTACTCCAGATACTACTTGGTCTCCAACTTTCAGACCTTTAGGAGCGATGATATAACGCTTCTCACCATCTACGTAGTGAATCAGAGCGATGTTGGAAGTACGGTTCGGGTCGTATTCGATTGTAGCAACGCGACCTGGAATGCCGTCTTTGTTCCGTTTGAAGTCGATAATACGGTATTTACGCTTGTGTCCGCCGCCATGGTGACGAACCGTAATTTTACCTTGGTTGTTGCGGCCAGCTGTTTTGCTCAGTGGAGCCAGCAACGATTTTTCCGGCTGATTCGTGGTGATTTCTTCAAAAGTCGACACGGACATGTTGCGTCGAGCCGGGGATGTCGGTTTATACTTTTTAATAGGCACTGAGTTTTCCCTCCTTACTTAAGAAATTCTTATTCAACCGATTCAAAGAACTCGAGCGGTTTGCTGTCTGGAGCCAAAGTTACGATTGCCTTTTTCCACTCGGTTGTGTAACCGGAATAACGGCCGTAACGCTTTGGTTTCGCAGGAACACGCATCGTATTCACGTTCGATACTTTAACTTTAAAAATAGATTCGACAGCTTGCTTGATCTCGGTCTTGTTAGCACGGATATCCACTTCAAAAGCGTATTTCAGCTCTGCCATGTAGTCAGCCGTACGTTCCGTGATCACCGGGCGCTTGATTATATCGCGTGGGTCTTTCATTACGCGAGCACCTCCTCTACCTTCTGAACTGCTTCCTTCGTAATGATCAGTTGATCGTACGACAGTACGTCAAGAACATTAATGCCGTCAGCCGCTACGAATTTCACACCAGGAATATTACGTGCGGAAAGGGCTACATTATCATCATAGCTTGGAGCAACGATGAGAGCTTTACGGCCTACTTTCAGGTTGCTAAGAATGTTAGCAAACTCTTTTGTTTTCGGCGTATTCAGCGTCAGTTGATCCAATACGATAATTGCGTTGTCAATCACTTTGGAAGACAATGCAGATTTAATAGCCAAACGACGGACTTTCTTAGGAAGTTTAAATGTGTAGCTGCGCGGAGTTGGTCCAAATACCACACCGCCGCCTTTCCATTGTGGTGAACGGATCGATCCTTGACGAGCGCGGCCAGTACCTTTTTGTTTCCAAGGCTTACGTCCGCCGCCGCGTACTTCAGAACGTCCTTTTACTTTGTGGGTACCACGACGAAGGGAAGCGCGCTGCAACAATACTGCGCTGTGCAGTACGTGCGTATTCGGCTCGATGCCGAACACAGCTTCATTCAATTCTACTTCGCCAACTTGGCTACCGCTGACATTATAAAGTGCTACTTTAGGCATTGTTTGTTCCTCCTTTCTTTAGGCGATTATTTCTTCACCGTTTCTTTAATTTGAACGAAACCTTTTTTAGGTCCTGGAATGGATCCTTTAACAAGGATTACGTTACGCTCTGCATCGACTCTAACAACTTCGAGTTTTTGGATCGTAACTGTTTCATTGCCCATGTGACCTGGCAGACGTTTTCCTTTAGGAACACGGTTTGCCTGGATCGAACCCATGGAACCTGGTCTACGGTGATAACGGGAACCGTGAGACATTGGTCCGCGGCTTTGTCCCCAACGCTTGATTACACCTTGGAAACCTTTACCCTTGGAAATACCCGTTACGTCAACAAATTCGCCTTCTGCGAAGACATCAGCCTTCAGCTCTTGTCCAACCTCGACACTCGCGAGGTCAACACCGCGAATTTCGCGAACGTAGCGCTTAGGCGCAGTGTTTGCTTTTTTCGCATGGCCTGCTTCTGGTTTGTTAGATCTGTTCTCTTTCTTGTCAGAGAAACCGACTTGAATCGCTTCGTATCCGTCGTTTTCCAGATCTTTCTTTTGAAGAACAACACAAGGACCTGCTTCGATAACCGTTACAGGAATTACAATACCTTCAGGGGTAAATACTTGAGTCATTCCGAGCTTTCTACCTAAGATACCTTTCATGTTGACACCTCTTTTCTCTTCTCTAATTCGTTATGCTGGTCTTACAGTTTGATTTCGATATCTACACCGGACGGCAGGTCCAAGCGCATCAAGGCATCCACAGTTTGTGGAGTCGGGTTCACGATGTCGATCAAGCGTTTATGAGTACGCATTTCGAACTGTTCCCGAGAATCCTTATACTTGTGCACCGCACGGAGAATGGTAATTATTTGTTTCTCAGTTGGAAGCGGAATCGGACCGGATACACCAGCACCCGAACGTTTTGCTGTCTCAACAATTTTCTCAGCGGATTGATCAAGAACTCTGTGGTCGTATGCTTTCAAGCGAATACGAATTTTTTGCTTTGCCATTTTATTCCCTCCTTCTATCGCCCAATTTGGTATCGGACATACTCCGTGAAAATTTTCCAACCACCTGCCTCATGGCAAAGGGGCCGGGTGTGTCGGTAACCTCTCACATCATCGCAACGTCGCAGAACAACATTCACTATTATATATAAAAGATAGGCGCATTGCAAGCACTAATTCATAATTCATGTCAGTTTATATTTGCACCGTGCTTTTCTTGAAATTTTCAGCTAAAATCGCTGCTTCTGATGTAGCTTCCCCGTATGCTGCCAATTGTCATGGACAGCAATTTCATTTGCTTTTCTGCTGTGATCATCTGATCACACTGGATTGTACAGATGTAAGAATATCGGTGAACAATTGGCTTGTCTCCTCTGATTGGTTCTTCCCTTTCCCCGCAAGCAGCTGTACATGGTTAATAGATTCTACCACTTCGGATGTGATGGATCTGGATTTCGTTACGATATCAGTTATACGGCTCACTGTCGTTCGTGTATCCTCGGAGAGACGACTGACCTCCTGAGCCACAACTGCAAAACCTTTTCCGTGTTCCCCAGCACGCGCCGCTTCTATAGTAAAGAGCAGTTTGATCTGTGCCGCTATTTCATGAACGCTTACCGCTATCAGGGCAATCTGTCTGGAGGAATCATGAAGTTCTTGTACAGCATTCTGCATATCCGAGGTGCTCTCATCTATTGCATTCATCTGTACTGCCAAATCCGCTATCCTAGCCTCTCCAGCCAGAGCATAAGAAATAGATCCTTGGGTAGTGGCCGAAGTCGTCTGAAACGCAGTAGTCACCTCGCCGCTGCTTGACATCAAGCGTTCTACAGCTTCATTAATGTCCAGTGTCAGATCGGTAATTCACCGACAAAAGCAGCAATGCTCTGCTTTAGTTCTTTGCGTACCCATTCATATTGCTGCTGCTTCTCATTCATGTTCTCCTTCTCGCAAGCTTCCAGTACAAGCAGTTGCTCCAAGCTGAGCAGCTTGGTGATCGTCGACACGATCCGAATATGCTGTTCCTCTTCTTTCACTTCTTTATATATAATCTTGAAGAATTCATTCTGCAGATTATGAAAAGCCGATAAGTACCATTTAGGCTCCAGTCCTACCCGTTTGTGGACTTCGGCAATACGGAATCTTTTCCCCACGTAGGCTTCATTGATCTCGTCGTTTAATATTTCAAGAAGATGATCCCTTAAGGTCTGTTTCAACCTTTCAATTGTACTATGCTGCACAATGATATCCCTCAACTTATCCACATCCACAACGGATTGGTAAAAAGCATCGGTGATCGCTTCCAACTTCTGCTCCATCTGCGGGCGTAACTGCTTTAGCAGTTGCAAATCTCCCACTGTCAGACCGATCATTCTCATCTGTTCATTCAGTTCACCCAACTTCTCCTGGTATATGTAACTCTCTTCGAGGGGATCACGCTGTACTTCTGCAGACGAAACGACATGGGCCATATTCTTCTTCATAAAAGCAAAGGGCATTTCATAATGAGCTGTGCTCTCCATTCTATATATTAGGTAGTTTCTTATCTGTGAAGCAGACTTCAAACAGAGATTGTAATCATGTTAGGCGCAAATTTAGAATGAATCCTTTAATATATGGCATATTCTGTGTAGTGAGCTTGACTTTTTTTCTACAAATATTCGAAATAATGCAGTTCCCTTGTTTTACGCTGCTCAAGCTTTTGTACAACAGAAAAAGAGCCCAATCCCAAGGGATCGGACTCTTTTATAAGGACATCACATTGTTGCTTGTTACAATACACTGTTGCTATATGCAAGGCTGTTAGTAGGCCTTAATTATTTAATGATGGTAGCAACGGAACCAGCACCTACGGTACGGCCGCCTTCACGAATGGAGAACTTAGTTCCTTCTTCAATCGCGATTGGGTTGATCAGGTTTACCGTAACGGTGATGTTATCACCAGGCATAACCATTTCAGAACCTTCTGGCAGGTTGATCACACCAGTTACATCCGTAGTACGGAAGTAGAACTGTGGACGGTAGCCAGTGAAGAAAGGCTTATGACGTCCGCCTTCTTCTTTGCTCAGTACGTATACTTGAGCAGTGAACTCTGTGTGTGGTTTAACGGAAGCAGGCTTAGCAAGTACTTGACCACGCTCGATTTGAGTACGGTCTACACCACGAAGCAATGCGCCGATGTTGTCACCAGCTTGAGCGGAATCCAGCAATTTACGGAACATTTCAACGCCCGTAACAACGGATTTCTTAGTTTCTTCAGCGATACCAACGATTTCGATTTCTTCACCAACTTTGATCGTACCACGCTCTACACGACCTGTAGCAACGGTACCACGACCAGTGATGGAGAATACGTCCTCGACAGGCATCAAGAAAGGCTTGTCAGTGTCGCGCTCTGGCAATGGGATGTACTCGTCGATTGTTTTGAACATTTCAACGATTTTTTGTGCCCATTCGCCATCTGGGTTTTGCAGAGCTTCACGAGCGGAACCACGAGTAATCGGAGTGTCGTCGCCTGGGAAGTCATACTCGCTCAGAAGGTCGCGAACTTCCATTTCAACCAATTCCAAGAGCTCTTCGTCATCAACCATGTCGCATTTGTTCAAGAATACAACGATGTAAGGTACGCCTACTTGGCGGGACAACAGGATGTGCTCGCGAGTTTGCGGCATTGGGCCGTCAGCTGCGGATACAACCAGGATCGCTCCGTCCATTTGAGCTGCGCCAGTGATCATGTTTTTAACATAGTCAGCGTGACCTGGGCAGTCAACGTGTGCATAGTGACGAGCGTCAGTTTCGTACTCTACGTGGGAAGTAGAGATTGTGATACCGCGTTCGCGCTCTTCTGGAGCTTTGTCGATTTGATCGAAAGACATTGCTGCGCCACCATAAGTTTTGGACAATACACTTGTGATTGCAGCAGTCAGAGTAGTTTTACCATGGTCAACGTGACCGATAGTACCGATGTTAACATGGGGTTTCGTACGTTCGTATTTAGCCTTTGCCATTTGAACAATTCCTCCTTAAGGGGATATATATGTTGGGCCGGAAGCGGAGTTAACGGGATATACGTCCCGCCTCCTATCCAGCAGGTAAAACGTTATTACTCTCCGCCTTTGATCTTGGACACAATTTCATCGGAGATACTCTTAGGAACTTCTTCATAATGGGAGAGTTCCATGGAGAACACACCGCGTCCTTGTGTACCGGAGCGAAGGGTAGTGGAGTAACCGAACATTTCGGAAAGAGGTACTTTCGCACGGATAATTTGAGTACCACCACGGGAGTCCATACCTTCGATACGTCCACGGCGGGAGTTCAGCATACCCATTACGTCGCCCATGTATTCCTCAGGCACGGTAACTTCTACTTTCATGATTGGCTCAAGCAGGACAGGCTTACACTTTTCTTTTGCTGCTTTCAGAGCCATGGAGCCGGCGATTTTAAACGCCATTTCATTGGAGTCAACATCATGGTATGAACCGTCAACGATGGTTGCTTTAACGTCAACAAGCGGGAAGCCGGCAAGTACACCGTTCTTCATTTGCTCTTCAATACCTTGTTGTGCAGGACCAATATATTCTCTTGGTACGGAACCACCGACAACCTTGCTCTCGAACTGGTTACCGCTACCTGCTTCCAATGGTTCGAACTCAACCCAAACGTGACCGTATTGACCACGACCACCGGACTGACGAACGAATTTACCTTCAACACGTGCAGGTGCACGGAAGGTTTCACGGTAAGCTACCTGTGGTTTACCCACATTGGTTTCTACTTTGAACTCACGACGCATACGGTCGATGATGATGTCCAAATGAAGCTCACCCATACCAGCCAAGATCGTTTGGCCTGTTTCTTCATCAGTATGCGCACGAAGAGTTGGATCCTCTTCAGTCAACTTACCGAGAGCAACACCCATTTTATCTTGGTCAGCTTTTGTTTTAGGCTCAACTGCGATTTCGATAACCGGATCAGGGAAGTTCATGGACTCCAGGATAACCGGGTTTTTCTCATCACATAGTGTATCACCTGTGCCCGTATCTTTCAAACCTACAGCAGCTGCGATATCTCCGGCAAATACTTCGGAAATTTCTTGGCGGCTGTTCGCATGCATTTGAAGGATACGACCAATGCGCTCACGCTTGCCTTTAGTTGCATTCAGTACGTAAGAGCCGGATTGCAGAACACCGGAATATACGCGGAAGAATGTCAGCTTACCAACATAAGGGTCCGTAGCGATTTTGAATGCCAAAGCCGAGAACGGCTCTTCATCAGAAGAATGCCGAATTGCTTCAGTTCCGTCTTCAAGGGAACCCTTGATATCTGGAACGTCAGTTGGAGCCGGCAAATAATCGATTACGGCATCAAGCATCAACTGAACGCCTTTGTTACGGTAAGAAGATCCACAGATAACAGGGAAGATCTTAACTTCGACAACACCTTTACGCAGAGCGGCTTTCAACTCAGCAATGGTGATTTCTTCACCTTCAAGGTATTTCATTGTCAAGTCTTCGTCAAGTTCTGCTACCTTCTCAACTAACTCGTTGCGAAGCTCTTCCACTTGATCCTTGAACTCTGCTGGAATTTCGGTTTCTTCGATATTTTGACCAAGGTCATCTTTATACATGAAAGCTTTTTCCTCGACAATATCGATGATGCCAATGAAATCGTTCTCTGCACCGATCGGAAGCTGAATCGCTACCGCGTTCGCTTGCAGACGCTCTCTCATGTCTTTAACTACGTTCAAGTAGTCGGCACCGATAATATCCATTTTGTTTACGTATGCGATCCGCGGAACTCCGTAACGGTCTGCTTGTCTCCAAACAGTCTCCGACTGAGGTTCAACGCCCTCTTTCGCACTGAATACACCTACTGCCCCATCCAATACACGAAGGGAACGTTCAACTTCTACTGTGAAGTCAACGTGCCCCGGGGTGTCGATAATATTAACGCGATGACCCTTCCAAGAAGCGGTAGTCGCAGCGGATGTAATCGTGATCCCGCGCTCCTGTTCCTGCTCCATCCAGTCCATTGTAGCAGCACCTTCGTGAACTTCCCCGATTTTGTGCGTACGGCCTGTATAGAACAAAATCCGCTCTGTAGTGGTCGTTTTACCAGCGTCAATATGCGCCATGATCCCGATATTACGTGTATTTTTCAAGGAGAACTCTCTTGTCGCCATGCGAATAGTCTCCCTTCAAAATTTGAAGTATAAAATAGTTGCCGAATCCTACCAGCGGTAGTGAGCAAACGCTTTGTTCGCTTCAGCCATTTTGTGTGTATCTTCGCGTTTCTTAACAGAAGCACCTGTGTTGTTGGAAGCATCGATGATCTCTGCCGCCAAACGCTCTTCCATTGTTTTCTCACCGCGGTTGCGGGAGTAGTTTACGAGCCAACGTAATCCAAGGGATGTACGTCTCTCTGGTTTAACTTCGA
Organism: Paenibacillus sp. Cedars; assembly: GCF_003184205.1. NCBI lineage: Bacteria > Bacillati > Bacillota > Bacilli > Caryophanales > Paenibacillaceae > Paenibacillus > Paenibacillus sp. Cedars. Next base: position 188,975 of record NZ_CP020866.1, on the reverse strand, counting down.
TAGGAACCTGGTAGTTAGCACCGCCGACACGACGAGCTTTAACTTCCAATACTGGCATGATATTTTTGATAGCTGCTTCAAACACTTCCATCGGATCATTACCAGTACGTTCCTTGATGATGTTGAATGAATTGTAAAGGATGCTTTGAGCAACACCTCTTTTACCATCCAACATGATGCGGTTGATCAGACGAGTTACCAGCTTGCTGTTGTACACTGGATCTGGAAGCACGTCTCTTTTGGTTACTGGACCTTTGCGTGGCATGGATATCCCCCTTTCTTCAGTCGTGAGTCATGTTAGAAAACATGAACATCAATTAGCTTTTTGCTTTAGGACGCTTCGTGCCGTATTTGGAACGAGCTTGCATCCGGTTGTTTACACCAGCGGTATCAAGTGCGCCGCGAACGATATGGTAACGTACACCCGGAAGGTCTTTTACCCGTCCACCGCGAACCAATACAACACTGTGCTCTTGCAAGTTGTGTCCGATACCCGGAATGTAAGCTGTCACCTCAATGCGGTTCGTCAAGCGAACACGAGCATATTTACGAAGTGCGGAGTTCGGTTTTTTCGGCGTCATTGTGCCTACACGAGTGCATACACCGCGTTTTTGCGGAGCGCTCAAGTCGGTCTCCTCACGTTTCAAAGCGTTAAAACCTTTTTGAAGAGCTGGAGATTTCGATTTGTAAACTTTGGCTTGACGGCCCTTGCGAACCAGTTGGTTAATTGTTGGCATGCTAGCCACCCCCTTCCCGTATTTATCATCCTATTACAAACCCGTTTAAGTCCACAGACCCAGGCGGTTCATAAAAGAACAAATGAAAAGTTTTTGCCGAGAGAAGTAACGCCTTCTCCAACAAAAACGATTTCTCAAATCATGATTTCAAGACAGCTACCATAGCTGCACCGACTTCAATACCGCATGCTTCTCCAAGCTCTATCATCGTGGGCACATAATTTATATGTACTCCATTCTTATCACACTCGGATACGACTTTTGAAATCAAACGCTGGTCGCAATCTTCAGCTACATAAACCTCTGCAGCCAGACCGGATTCAACGGCCTTCATCGTTTGTTTGGTGCCAATCTTGATGTGTGCATCCTGTAATCCTTTATCATTAGACACAGTCATTCCTCCAAAAGAACAGGGAACAAAGAAACTATTCACGCACCTTTGCTATATTAGCATCTGCCCTAAGCGATGTCAAGCTATTAAATCAGAAAAAAAAGAAACTTAGGGACGGGAGAGAGTTCAGCATTCAACATGCCGTTTCCTCCCGTCACCCGACTTTCTTCTTAATCTATAGAAGCCGTTTCGAGCTCCTGACTTTCGTCATTCACGTCGTTCTGTCCCGCAAATTTCACACTGCGATAACGGTTCATGCCCGTTCCCGCAGGGATCAGCTTACCAATGATAACATTCTCTTTCAGGCCAAGAAGTTGATCGACTTTACCTTTAATGGCAGCATCAGTCAACACGCGAGTCGTCTCCTGGAAGGAGGCCGCTGACAAGAACGAATCTGTTTCAAGGGAAGCTTTCGTAATCCCGAGAAGAACCGGTTTAGCAACTGCTGGTTCTTTTCCAGACAGAATAGCGTCTTTATTGGCTGTCTCGTATTCATGCATATCCACGAAGGAGCCTGGCAGCAGATTGGTATCGCCCGCATCAACGATACGGAATTTACGCAGCATCTGTCTGATCATTACTTCAACGTGTTTATCGTTAATTTCTACACCTTGGTTACGGTATACGCGTTGTACTTCCTGAAGGATGTAGTTCTGCACACCACGGATACCTTTGATGCGAAGCATTTCCTTCGGATCAATGGAACCATCCGTCAGTTCATCCCCGGCTTCGATGTGCTTGCCTTCGCTTACGCGCAGACGGGAGCCATAGGTAACCGCGTAAACTTTCGTTTCGGCTTCACCTTGAATTTCAATTTCACGACGGTCTTTCGTTTCGCGGATCTCTTTAACCACACCGTCGATCTCACTAATGGTCGCTTGACCTTTAGGATTACGGGCTTCAAAGAGCTCTTGGATACGCGGAAGACCTTGCGTGATATCGTCTCCGGCAACACCGCCTGTGTGGAATGTACGCATCGTAAGCTGTGTTCCCGGCTCACCGATGGATTGAGCTGCGATGATACCAACCGCTTCACCAATCTCAACATGTTTACCAGTAGCAAGGTTACGACCATAACATTTTTTGCAGACGCCATAACGTGCACGGCAGCTCAAGATGGAACGAATTTGAAGTTTTTCAACACCAGCTGCCACGATCTCTTCAGCTTTGTCGGAATCAATCAATTCGTTGCGATTTACGATAATCTCTTTGGTTTCCGGATGACGAACGGTTTCAAATGCGTAACGTCCTTCAATACGGTCATAGAGATCCTCAATAACTTCCTTGCCGTCCTGGATACGGCTAACGGTGAAACCTTTGTCCGTGCTGCACTCATCTTCGCGAACGATAACATCCTGGGCCACGTCAACAAGTCGACGAGTCAAGTAACCGGAGTCAGCGGTACGGAGCGCTGTATCGGCAAGACCTTTACGTGCACCGTGAGTGGACAGGAAGTACTCGAGTACCGTCAGACCTTCACGGAAGTTCGATTTGATCGGGAGTTCGATGATACGACCGGACGGGTTCGCCATCAGACCCCGCATACCACCAAGCTGGGTGATCTGCGATTTGTTACCCCGTGCCTTGGAGTCCACCATGAGCATAATGGAGTTAAAGCGATCCATTGATTTCATGAGTACTTCCGTAATGTCATCCTTGGTCTTGGACCAGATGTCGATAACACGGTCATAACGTTCTTCATTCGTAATCAAGCCGCGACGATATTGGTTTGTTACTACTTTAACCTTCTCATCGGACTCTTTCAGAATTTCATTCTTCTCGTCAGGTACAATAACGTCAGAAACCGCAACGGTAACGCCTGCACGAGTAGAGTAGGTGAAACCGATCTGCTTGATTTTATCCAAAATCACAGAGGTTTCGGTTGTATGGTACGTTTCGAAACAGCGTGCAATGATGGAACCCAGATATTCCTTGCCTACAGCTCCGCTGATCGGCAATTCCTGAATTACTTTTTGAATATCTGCACCCTTCTCGTATACGAAATACTTCTCAGGCGTACCATGCAGCAGGTTCGTACGAGTCGCTTCATTAATGTATGGGAAGCTGGCAGGGAAAATCTCGTTAAAGATAATCCGGCCAATCGTCGTAACCAAAATAGCATTCTGCTGTTCTTCGGTAAAGTTGGTTTTGCCAAGCGCTTTAACCGGAATCGCTACGCGTGCATGCAGTCCTGCTGCTTCACGCTGATATGCGGATACCGCTTCGTTCACGCTGCCCAGAATCATACCGGTACCTTTCTCTTCCTTGTTATCCATCGTGAGATAGAAGGAACCGAGTACCATATCCTGAGATGGCGTAACAACCGGTTTGCCGTCTTTCGGGTTCAGAATGTTACCCGATGCCAGCATCAAGAGACGTGCTTCAGCTTGAGCTTCAGCAGACAAAGGAACGTGAACCGCCATTTGGTCACCGTCAAAGTCAGCGTTATAAGCTGTACATACGAGTGGGTGAAGACGGATGGCATGACCTTCAACGAGGATCGGTTCAAATGCTTGAATACCGAGTCTGTGAAGCGTCGGTGCACGGTTCAGAAGAACCGGATGCTCTTTAATGACTTCTTCGAGCACATCCCATACTTCTGGACTTACGCGTTCTACTTTGCGTTTAGCGCTCTTGATATTATGTGCAAGGCCTTTGTTGACCAATTCCTTCATAACGAACGGCTTGAAGAGCTCAAGTGCCATTTTCTTAGGCAGACCGCACTGGTACATTTTCAGGTAAGGACCTACAACGATAACAGAACGACCAGAGTAGTCAACCCGTTTACCGAGCAAGTTCTGACGGAAACGTCCTTGCTTACCTTTCAGCATGTGGCTGAGAGATTTAAGCGGACGGTTACCAGGACCTGTTACTGGACGACCGCGACGGCCGTTATCGATCAGTGCATCGACAGCTTCCTGCAGCATGCGTTTCTCGTTCTGTACGATAATATCCGGCGCACCGAGATCCAGCAGTCTTTTCAGACGGTTGTTCCGGTTAATAACGCGACGGTACAGATCGTTCAAGTCGGAGGTCGCAAAGCGTCCACCATCCAGTTGAACCATCGGACGAAGCTCCGGTGGAATGACCGGCAGCACATCCATGATCATCCACTCCGGATTGTTGCCGGAGTTACGGAACGCCTCAATAACTTCCAGGCGTTTGATCGCCCGGTTGCGGCGCTGACCTTGTGCTGTACGCAATTCTTCCTTCAGGAACTCCAACTCTTTATCAACGTCGATGTCTTGAAGAAGCTTCTTGACAGCTTCCGCACCCATGCCTGCCTGGAACCCGTAGCCATACTTCTCACGATAGCTGCGATATTCCTTCTCGGACAGCAGTTGTTTCTTCTCCAGAGGCGTATCTCCTGGATCTGTTACAACATAAGATGCGAAATAAATGATCTCCTCAAGAGATCTTGGGGACATATCCAAAGCCAGACCCATGCGGCTAGGAATCCCTTTGAAATACCAAATGTGCGATACAGGAGCCGCAAGCTCGATATGGCCCATCCGTTCACGACGGACTTTGGCGCGCGTAACTTCAACGCCACAGCGATCGCAGACTACTCCTTTATAACGGACACGCTTATACTTACCGCAATGACATTCCCAGTCCTTCTGCGGGCCGAAAATCCGCTCACAGAACAGGCCTTCTTTCTCCGGCTTCAATGTACGGTAGTTAATCGTTTCCGGCTTCTTCACCTCTCCGCGAGACCAAGAGCGAATTTTTTCCGGTGAAGCAAGACCGATTTTCATGTACTCAAAATTGTTAACGTCCAACAAGGAGCAACCCTCCTCAACCTAGTCCTATTTATGTGCTATACGACCATAACACCACCGCCGACTTATAAAGCCGACGGGGGTGAATGATTGACCGTTATTCCACTCCGACTTCAGTGCCTTCCAAGTTAAGGCTCAGTTTATCACCTTGAGCATCGTCTTCGTCATCGAGTTCTTTCATCTCGATTTCCTCTTCATTCTCGCTCAGGATTTTGACATCCATACCGAGAGACTGAAGCTCTTTTATTAATACCTTGAACGACTCAGGAACACCCGGCTCCGGAACGTTCTCGCCCTTGACGATGGATTCGTAGGTTTTCACCCGGCCAACCACGTCATCGGACTTAACGGTAAGAATTTCTTGCAGTGTATAAGCGGCACCGTAAGCTTCAAGTGCCCACACTTCCATCTCACCAAAGCGCTGTCCACCAAACTGAGCTTTACCACCCAGCGGCTGCTGCGTAACGAGTGAGTATGGTCCCGTAGAACGGGCGTGAATTTTATCGTCAACCATGTGCGCAAGTTTGATCATATGCATGACGCCGACGGTAACTTCACGTTCAAAACGCTCACCCGTCCGTCCATCGTACAATACGGTCTTACCGTTACGCTGCATGCCTGCTTCTTCCATCGTATCAAACACGTCGTACTCGCTTGCACCGTCAAATACCGGTGAAGCCACGTGAATGCCGAGCTGGAGTGCAGCCATACCCAAGTGAACCTCGAGCACCTGACCGATATTCATCCGTGATGGTACCCCCAGTGGGTTCAGTACGACTTGAACCGGCGTGCCATCCGGCAGGAACGGCATATCTTCCTCAGGCAAAATACGGGCAACGACACCTTTGTTACCGTGACGTCCGGCCATTTTGTCACCTTCCGAGATTTTACGCTTCTGCGCGATGTAGACACGAACCAATTGGTTCACGCCCGGCGGCAATTCGTCGCCGTTCTCACGTGTAAATACCTTCACATCTACGATGATACCGTCACTACCGTGAGGAACACGCAGCGAGGTATCACGCACTTCGCGAGCCTTCTCGCCGAAGATCGCATGCAGGAGACGCTCTTCTGCCGTCAGTTCAGTTACGCCCTTAGGCGTTACTTTACCAACGAGAATGTCTCCGGCGCTGATTTCGGCACCGATGCGGATGATACCGCGCTCATCGAGGTTCTTCAGTGCTTCTTCCCCAACGTTCGGAATATCACGTGTAATTTCCTCTGGTCCAAGCTTCGTATCACGAGCTTCGGATTCATACTCCTCGATATGGATCGAAGTGTACACGTCCTCTTTGACAAGCTTCTCGGAGAGAAGAATCGCATCCTCGTAGTTGTAACCTTCCCAAGTCATGAACGCAACGACCACGTTGCGGCCCAGTGCCAATTCACCCATCTCCGTGGATGGACCGTCTGCGAGGATGTCACCTTTTTTGATAACTTCCCCACGTTTCACGATTGGACGCTGGTTGATGCATGTTCCTTGGTTCGAACGCATAAATTTGTGTAATTTATGTTTAACGATATCGCCTTTGACTTCTTGTCCGTCCACATTCTCTACGCGGCGGAGCCAGATCTCATTAGCAGATGAACGTTCAATAATCCCGTCATATTTGGATACAATACATACACCGGAGTCTTTAGCAGACTTGTGCTCCATTCCAGTTCCGACAAGCGGCGCCTTCGGAATAAGGAGTGGTACAGCCTGCCGCTGCATGTTGGATCCCATCAGCGCGCGGTTGGAGTCATCGTTCTCAAGGAACGGAATGAGCGCCGTTGCTACCGATACAACCTGCTTAGGCGAAACGTCCATGTAGTCTACACGATCGCTTGGCATAGGAAGGATATTATCGGATTGCTTGTTATAACGAACGATTACCATTTCATCAGTAAAGGTACCATCTTCGTTAAGCTCGGCATTCGCCTGGGCAACGATGTAGTTATCCTCTTCGTCTGCAGTCAGATAATCGATTTGTTCCGTTACTTTGCCGGTCTTCGGATCAACCCAACGATACGGGGCTTCAATGAAGCCATATTCGTTGATGCGTGCGAATGTGGACAAGGAGTTGATCAAACCGATGTTTGGTCCCTCCGGTGTCTCAATCGGACACATACGGCCATAGTGACTGTGGTGAACGTCCCGTACTTCAAAGCCTGCGCGCTCACGCGTCAGACCGCCTGGTCCGAGTGCAGACAAACGACGTTTATGCGTCAATTCCGCAAGCGGGTTTGTCTGATCCATGAACTGGGACAGCTGGGAGCTACCAAAGAACTCTTTAATTGATGCGATAACTGGACGAATGTTGATTAACGCTTGTGGCGTAATGACATTTGCGTCCTGAATCGACATTCTCTCACGAACAACACGTTCCATCCGGGACAAACCGATACGGAACTGGTTCTGAAGCAATTCGCCTACGGAACGCAGACGACGGTTACCCAGGTGGTCAATATCATCTGTATTACCGATTCCATGCAGCAAGTTGATGAAATAACTGATGGAAGAAATGATATCAGCCTGAGTAATATGCTTCACGGATTTATCAATGTTTGCGTTCGCAATGACTTTCACAACTTTTGCATCCTCAGTAGGAGAGAACACATCAATTGTTTGCAGCGGGATATCCTCGCTGTCCATCACACCGCCAGCAACATGATAATTCTTAAAGCCAACACTCTTCTCCAAGTAAGGCATAATCTCGTCCAAAAGACGACGGTCTACGGTTTGACCAGCTTCAGCAACGATCTCACCTGTATCCGTGTCTATCAAACTCTCTGCCAAACGTTGATTAAAGAGACGGTTCTTAATATGAAGTTTCTTGTTGATCTTGTAGCGGCCAACGTTAGCCAGATCATAACGCTTTGGATCAAAGAAACGAGCAACGAGAAGGCTCTTCGCGTTCTCCAGTGTTGGCGGCTCGCCCGGACGAAGGCGTTCATAAATTTCGATGAGCGCTTTTTCCGTAGAGTCCGTGTTGTCTTTATCCAGCGTGTTTTGAATATATTCATCATTGCCCAGAAGATCCAGAATCTCGGCATCTGTACCAAAACCAAGTGCACGTAAAAGCACCGTTACAGGGATTTTACGGGTGCGGTCGATCCGGACATAAATAATGTCCTTCGCGTCCATCTCCAGTTCCAGCCAAGCGCCGCGGTTAGGGATAACTGTTGCAGTGTACGTCGTCTTACCGTTTTTATCCACTTTTGTGCTGAAATAGACGCTGGGAGAGCGAACCAACTGGCTGACAATAACCCGTTCGGCACCATTGATAATGAATGTTCCGGTTTCCGTCATTAACGGGAAGTCTCCCATGAACACTTCCTGCTCCTTGACCTCTCCGGTCTCCTTGTTAATGAGCCGGACTTTCACGCGGAGCGGCGCCGCATAAGTAACGTCGCGTTCTTTCGCGTCATCGACGGTGTATTTCGGTTCTCCAAGGCTGTAGTCAATGAACTCTAGTACCAAATTACCTGTGAAATCCTGAATCGGCGAGATGTCCTGGAACATTTCGCGGAGTCCTTCCTCCAAAAACCATTCATAAGATTTTTGTTGGATTTCAATCAGGTTCGGAACTTCGAGTACCTCGTTAATACGAGCATAACTTCGCCGAGTGCGTCGACCATATTGAACAAGATGTCCTGCCAACTTAAACTCACCCCTCATGTCTACTCACTTTAAAAATATTTCATTGCGAACCTCTGTTTGTAACACTATAATGGTACATACAGAGGACACTCCATAAATAGAGAAAAGCCCTTATCGAATACCTTTTCGAAAAAAGAGCAGCTTATCCATGGTTATGATAATCATCTCATATCCTGTAGATTTGCCCAAAACGTACATATTATACGTCAATATGACGGACTTTATGCATCTTTCCACACATTAAGTCTTGACATTTCAGCAAACTAAAGACAAAGAGACCATCCTAATACTGACATTTTATAATAATACCATACCAGCATACCCAAGTCAACAGCCTAGTTAAACTATTTCAAGAAGATTTGGTCGCTTTAAATATCCGGTACCCTTTATCCTTCGTTACTTCTTCTACCTGGTGAAACAAACTCTCCAGTTTAGCTTTTGCCGAAGGTGCACCTTGCTTCTTCTGAATTACAACCCACAGCTGCCCACCCTCACGCAAATGACTCAACGACTCTTCAAATATAGCATGCACTGTTTCTTTCCCGGCACGTATAGGCGGATTGGTCAGAATCACATCGAACTGCTGATCCTTAACCACGGCAAATAAGTCGCTCTCCAGGATCGTTACATTCGAGATTCCGTTACGCTTCGCGTTCTCTTTAGCCAATTCGACAGCTCGGCTATTAATGTCAATCATTGTCACATGACCATCCACGACCATCTTTGCCGCCGTTAGACCGATCGGACCATAACCGCAACCCACATCCAGAACGGAGGCATTCTGTTGAAATTCCATTGCATCTATCAAAACTTTGCTGCCAAAATCCACGCCGCTCTTTGAGAATACACCCGCATCACTAATGAAATTGAACGTCTGTCCTCTCAGCTCTGTCTTTAACTCTTTGCGGTCATGAGCAATGTCTGGCTGATTCGAGTAATAATGTTGATTCGGCATCATTTCCTCCGTATTGAACCAAAGTTTACCCGCCTGGACTTATGGTCCATAGGGGCTCCATTATCCCAGTATAACCGTTCTCACTGAAATCAGTACGCGCAAGAATTCTCCGCCACAATAACAAACCCCTTGAACAAATATTCAAGGGGTTTGTTTCTTGCTGACGATAATCTGGAGAAGTTATTACTTAACTTCTACGGATGCGCCTGCTTCTTCCAATTTAGCTTTAACAGCTTCAGCTTCTTCTTTAGCTACTTTTTCTTTCAAAGCTTTTGGTGCGTTGTCAACCAGTTCTTTTGCTTCTTTCAAGCCAAGACCTGTGATTTCACGAACCACTTTGATTACGTTGATTTTGGACGCGCCTGCGCTAGTCAGGATTACGTCAAATTCGGATTGCTCAGCAGCTTCAGCTGCACCAGCGCCACCAACAACAGCTACTGGAGCTGCAGCAGTTACACCAAATTCTTCTTCGATTGCTTTTACAAGATCGTTCAGTTCCAGAACGGACATGCCTTTGATTGCTTCCAAGATTTGCTCTTTGCTCATTTAAGTTGAACCTCCATTTATTATTAAGATTTTATAGTTGTTGTTACACAGCTCGGAAAAAACAAAACTTATGCGCCTTGTTCTTCCTTCTCTGCAACTGCTTTAACTGCAAGCGCGAAGTTGCGCACTGGAGCTTGAAGCACGCTGAGGAGCATGGAGAGGAGACCTTCGCGGGACGGAAGTTCTGCCAGAGCTTTGATTTCGCTTTCTCCGATTACACGACCTTCTACTACTGCGCCTTTCAATTTCAACGCGTCGTTTTTCTTAGCAAAATCGTTAAGAACTTTTGCTGGAGCGACAGCGTCATTGGTGCCAAATGCAACAGCTGTAGGACCAGTCAGGACTTCGTCCAGCTCAGTCAAATCTGCAGCTGCAGTCGCACGGCGAAGCAGCGTGTTTTTCAGTACTTGGAACTCGACGCCAGCTTCACGAAGCTGTTTACGAAGTTCAGTTACTTGTGCAACGTTCAATCCACGATAGTCAGCAACTACTGTCGATACGCTTTCGCGCAGCTTAGCAGCAACTACATCAACCGCTTCTTGTTTCGCTTGAATCACTTTTGCGTTTGCCAATGATTACACCTCCTGGTTGTATTAGTAGCGTAAGAGCACCAGGCTCTCCGCTCTTCCTACGGGCACTAAAAAAGCCTCCGTAGAATTACGAAGGCCTGATGAATCATCATTTGGCCGGATAACCGGACAAATTGTTGACGTTCTATCATAACACCTCGGTAGGAAATTAAGCCTGCTTAGGGCACCTACTGTCTACGGTAAGCATATTCAACTTTAAAGGTCAGTCTCGAAGACTCACAACTGTTACATAATATCAAATATCACTAACCGAAGTCAATGGTAATATTATTTGTAAGTCGTTGTGTTCACGCGAGCGCTAGGTCCCATAGTCGAGGAAACAGCAATACCTTTCAGGTATACACCTTTAGCAGCAGCTGGTTTCGCACGATTCAATGCATCGATGAGAGCTTTGAGGTTCTCATTCAATTGAGCTGCATCGAAAGACACTTTGCCAATTGGAGCGTGGATTTGACCTGCTTTGTCCAGACGGTACTCGATTTTACCGGCTTTGATTTCTTGAACAGCCTTAGCAACATCGAACGTAACCGTACCAGCTTTAGGGTTAGGCATCAGGCCTTTACCACCGAGCAGACGGCCAAGTTTACCGACTTCACTCATCATATCAGGTGTCGCTACGCAGACATCGAACTCGAACCAGCCTTGTTGAATTTTGTTGATCATGTCTTGATCGCCAACAAAATCAGCGCCAGCCGCTTCCGCTTCTTTCGCTTTGTCACCTTTCGCAAATACCAGAACGCGTTGTGTTTTACCTGTGCCGTGAGGCAAGACAACAACACCACGAACAGCCTGGTCTTGTTTACGTGGGTCTACACCCAAACGTACAGCCGCTTCAACAGTTTCGTCGAATTTGGCAGTTGCAGCCTTCTTCACAAGCTCTACAGCTTCCAAAGGCTCGTAAGTTGCTTCGCTGTCAATCAGCTTCGCAGCTTCAACGTATTTCTTACCGTGTTTAGCCATGTTTGTTTTCCTCCTTTGTGGTGTTAGCGGAAATTCCTCCCACATAATCCGAACCTAGTCCGGTTTCAATCGAGAGACCATTAGTCTTCGATTGTGATACCCATACTACGGGCAGTACCTTCCACCATCTTCATTGCAGCTTCAACAGATGCAGCGTTCAGGTCAGGCATTTTTTGCTCAGCGATTTGACGCACAGCGTCACGCTTAACCGTTGCAACTTTCTTCTTGTTAGGCTCGCCAGATCCTTTTTCGATCTTAGCAGCTACGCGAAGCAGTACAGCAGCCGGTGGAGTTTTCGTGATGAACGTAAAGGAACGATCCTCAAACACCGAAATTTCAACCGGAATGATCAGACCAGCTTGATCAGCAGTACGAGCGTTGAATTCTTTACAGAATGCCATGATGTTGACACCCGCTTGACCCAATGCTGGACCTACTGGAGGAGCCGGATTCGCTTTACCTGCAGGAATTTGCAGTTTCACAATCTTGATAACTTTCTTAGCCATGGTTGACACCTCCTTGCATCAATAGTGGTAGCGGACGCCATAATACGCCCTCCCACAAGAAACCTGAAGAATTAAATCTTCTCCACTTGAGTATAATCCAACTCCAGCGGGGTTTCCCGTCCAAACATGTTGACGTGAACTTTCAACTTGCTCTTTTCAGCCAAAATCTCTTCCACGGAGCCCACGAAATTCGCAAAAGGACCAACCTTGATACGAACGGATTCCTTGATGTCGAATTCGATCTTCGGTTTCGGCTCTTCCATGCCCATATGCTTCAGAATCTGTTCAACTTCTTCTGGAAGCAAAGGCGTCGGTTTAGAACCGGACCCTGTCGAACCAACAAAACCGGTCACTCCTGGTGTATTGCGGACAACATACCAAGAATCATCGGTCTGAATCATTTCGACCAAGACATATCCCGGGTAAACTTTACGCATGACGGTTTTTTTCTTGCCGTCTTTGTTTACAATTTCTTCTTCCATCGGAACAAGAACGCGGAATATTTTGTCCTCCATGCCCATAGACTCGACACGTTTTTCCAAATTGGCTTTGACTTTATTCTCATACCCAGAATAGGTATGAACTACGTACCATCTTTTTTCCATATCAAGCCACCTGGGACCCTTCTAAATTATCGCTTCGATCACAGCGGAAATACCGATGTCTACAACCCAAAAATAAATCGTGACAAACACAATGGTGCCGAGAACAATTAAAGTATAGTTCGTCAGTTCTTTACGATTGGGCCAGCGAACTTTTTTAAGTTCCGCCCAGCTTTCAGAGAAAAAGGAAAACAGAGACTTGAAACCACGTTTCACGCCGACTACACCTCCAAAAGAAAACTATCTGGTTTCGCGATGAGGAGTTTGCTCGTTACAGAACTTGCAAAATTTCTTCATCTCCATGCGGTCGGGGTGATTTCGCTTGTTTTTGGTGGTTGTGTAGTTTCTTTGTTTGCAGCTTGTACAAGCCAAAGTGATAATTACCCGCATGATGTGCACCTCCCGAAGACGTCCTTCTTTTCAGAAGAATCGATATTGATCCTAGTAGAAACAACCTTGTTCTCATCGAAACTCGGTTATTTCTGCGAGATGAATAAAACCGTTGTTCCAAAAACTGTAACAACGATCCATTCATAAAACACGCGAATTTAGGCCTACCTAAAACACTTTATCACAAGGGTAGCGCCATTTCAAGCCTTTTTCTCTCTGATTGCGGGCTGCAATTAATGCCATTGCCAGCTAAGCCAGGGAATAGGTCCCCGGTTTATTGTAAACATCTCACTGTAAAAAACTGTGGCGTTTCACAGTCTTTGTCCATTCTGCACAGCATTTATTCTATATCCAGTATGTTCAATCTTCTAACAGATGAAACACCAAATATTACACATTTTGCAGAATGAAGATCTTTGACATTATCATAACATGATATCACCCGTCAAAAGACTAATGGCTGCAGAGTATACGGAGATTCCCAGCTGGCCATCATGAATACTGTAATACAATTAAAAAAAGGCTCTACTTGAGCCTTCTGCTTCTTATCCGACGTTGTTTCAGTTATCCCTGACCTCCAAATAGCGTTCAAGCTTTCGCTTTACCCGCTGGAGGGCATTGTCAATCGATTTCACATGACGCCTTAAATCCACCGCAATCTCTTGATAGGATCGACCGTCCAGATAAAGCATCAGGACTTTCCGTTCCAGATCGCTTAAGATCTCTGACATCTTGTCTTCCAGGCCGACAAACTCCTCTTGATTGATGATTAGTTCCTCCGGATCGCTTACCGCTGTGCCGCAAATGACATCCAGCAGCGTACGGTCGGAGTCCTCATCGTAAATAGGCTTGTCCAATGAGACATACGAATTGAGCGGAATATGCTTCTGTCTCGTAGCGGTCTTAATAGCCGTAATAATCTGTCTGGTAATGCAGAGCTCGGCAAAGGCCTTGAACGAGGACAGCTTATCCCCTTTAAAATCACGAATTGCCTTGTACAGCCCGATCATGCCTTCCTGGACAATATCTTCCCGGTCAGCACCAATCAGAAAATAAGAACGGGCTTTAGCACGTACAAAATTCCGGTATTTATTGATCAAATACTCCAGCGCCCCGCTGTCACCCTCACGGACCGCCTCGACAATGTCTTCATCGCTTATCACATCATACCCTGACAACATGACTTCCTTGAGGTCCACACTCAATAGAATCCCTCCGGCCCGGAACGCACGGTAGCCCGTCACTCGCTTGAAATATATGACAAGTATATATGATGTCTACTAGACCGTCAACCACGTTCTAGCCAATATAGGCCGATAATAACATTTAATGTAAACTATTTCGTAGATTCATATACTCTTCCATTCTTCAGACGAGCCTGCATTTTCGTCCCCATTGTGTAAAACAGTCCTATTCCCTTCGCCAGCGCTCAAACATCTGTCTCACATCCGGCGGCAGCTTCCCGTCAAGTGTATTCCTGCTCTTGGTCTGCTCCTTCGTAATTTTCTGCTTCACTTCGCGCTCACTCTGCTCCACTTCATTCAGCAGCTCACGGGCAGATAACCGAAGCGCTCCCCGGGCAAAAATGACATGCTGTTCAATCAGATCACTGGTCGCCACATAAATTTTACGCCGACGGTGGCTAAACTCTCCAACAAGCCGTTCAATGCACTCATCGGCCGTTTCCTTCTCTTTCGTAAAAAACACCTGTACCTTACCCTGGATGTATGATTTCCCAAGGCCCGGAACCCGGTAAGCATCAAAAATCGCCACGATTCTGAGGCCTGAATACGCTTGATATTCCGCTAATTTCTCAAGCAGCACATCCCGGGCTTCCTGCATGCTGCTATTGGCGAGTTTCGCAAGAAAAGGCCAGCCGCCGATCATGTTGTAGCCATCGACCAGCAGCACATCCCGCCAATCGGCCATCATTGCTAACCCTGAAGGCGGCGACGGCGAAGAACTTCGTACATAACGACACCTGCGGCAACCGAAGCGTTAAGCGAATTGATCTTTCCAGCCATCGGCAGCTTCACAAGCACATCGCATTTTTCGCGGATCAGACGCCCCATTCCTTTACTTTCATTCCCGATTACGATTGCGACCGGTCCGTCAAATACTTCAGTATCGTACAATTCCTGAACAGCATCAACCACGGTGCCAACCACCCAGACACCCATTTCTTTCAGCTGGTCAATCGTCTGACCCAGATTGGTCACCCTGGCTACAGGTACGTATTCTACCGCACCAGCCGATGTTTTGGATACGGTGGCCGTCACCTGAGCGGATCGGCGCTTAGGCAGTACAACACCGTGAGCCCCCGTGCAGTCGGCCGTTCTCAAAATCGAGCCCAGGTTATGAGGATCCTCGATTTCATCGAGAAGCAGCAGGAAAGGCGGTTCCCCTTTTTCCTCCGCAACCTTGAGCAGATCCTCCACTTCCACATAAGCATAAGGGGCCGCTTGGGCAACCACGCCCTGATGCTGAACCCCCGGAACCATCTGATCCAGCTTGCGCTTGTCTACGTGCTGAATGACAATGCCCAGTTTTTTGGCTTCCGCAATAATGGGCAGCGTCAAATGCTTCTGCGCATTCTCGGCAATCCATATTTTATTGATCGTACGTCCTGATTTGAGCGCTTCCGTTACGGAATGCTTACCAGCCACTACTTCCTCTTCTTGCAACATATATGTCTCCTCCTGCATATCAGCCAGCTGCCCAATTTCGGGAAATACCGGCTGTATCGTTTCATTGCTGGTATTTGATGTCTTTCGATCTATTTAGCAGACCCCTCGATAAACTCTATGCTCTTTCCAATGAGCTCACGCAGACGGTCTTGCTCTCCCGTATAATATAAATACCCAACAAGCGTCTCAAATGCCGTTGCATGCCGATATTCCAGCACATCGGCATTTTTCGGTATGCTGCCTGATTTGGCATTGCGTCCCTGCCGGACCACATCGCGCTCCTCCTCCGTCAGCTCCGGATCAAGAAATGCCAATATCCGGCTCTGAGCTTTCGCCGACACGAATCCTGTCGCTGTGCGGTGCAGGTGATGAGGCCGAAGATTCGCCTTCGATATCAAGAACTGCCGGACAGCCACCTCGTAAATGGCATCTCCGATGTAGGCAAGCACGATCGGCGGAATCAGACGTGCCGGCTTCGACGGCGGAAAGTCAAACCAACCGGCTGCGGGGTCATGAAACTCGGCCCCGCTCATTTACGCCGCCAGCGCATGCCTTGCGCCGTATCTTCTAGCACGATGCCTTCGTCCGCCAGCTTGTCGCGAATTTCATCGGCTCTCGCCCAGTTTTTATTCTTCCGGGCTTCAATACGTTCAGCAATCAAGGCTTCAATCTCCTCGTCCAGCAAATCGCCCGTACCGGTATTGACAATGCGAAGAACGCCGTTCATTTCGTTGAAAGCACGCAGCACTTCATGTAGGTCGGCTGCAGGAATCGAAGCTTCCTTCAGCAGCTGATTCGCCTCGCTAGCCCACTGGAACATCGCTGTGATTGCATCCGGCGTATTGAAATCATCTTGCATTTTTTGATGAAATTCGCCAAGAACCGCAGATATTTTACCCGCAACCTCCTGGCTCACTTCGTCGTCTTTGGAACCGATGGCCGTGCTCAAGCGATGTTCAATATTAGCTGCCGCATTAGCCAGACGCTCTACGCTGTTCTGTGCCTGGTCCATCACTTCATCGCTATAATTCAGCGGGTTTCGGTAATGGGTAGACAGCATGAAATAACGCACAGCTTCCTTCGTATATTGTTCGCGAAGCTCCTTAACCAATACGCCATTACCCAGCGACTTCGACATTTTTTCGTTATTGATACGGATATATCCATTATGCATCCAATAGTTCGCGAGCGGTTTACCCGTCAATGCCTCGGACTGCGCAACTTCGCATTCATGATGCGGGAACTGCAAATCCTGCCCACCGCCATGAATATCCAGCGTATCCCCAAGATAACGGCGTGCCATCGCCGAGCACTCAATATGCCAGCCTGGACGACCGTCTCCCCATGGGCTGCTCCAGTAGATTTCTCCCGGCTTGGCTGCTTTCCATAGAACAAAATCCTCGGGGTTTTCTTTCCGCTTATCGACCTCAATCCGAATACCGAACTGCAGCTCATCCAGATTTTGCTGGGACAACTTGCCGTAATCATCAAACTTGCGAGTGCGATAGAATACGTCTCCCCCGTTCTCATACGCAAAATCGCGATCCACAAGCTCCTGGATAAATTCGATTATATTCTCCATATTGTCCGTTACCCGCGGATTTAACGTGGCTCTCGGTATGCCAAGACCGTCCAAATCCTCGTAATACGCCTGGATAAACTTATCCGCTACCTCCGGAACGGTGGTGCCGGTCTGTTCGGCTTTGCGGATCATTTTGTCATCTACGTCCGTAAAGTTCACCACATAACTCACGTCATTGCCCTGATTCTCGAAGTAAGCGCGAACCACGTCGAAAAAAATCATCGGGCGCGCATTCCCAATATGGATATAATCGTACACGGTAGGACCACACACATAGATCTTGACCTTCCCAGATTCCTGAGCGACAAACGTTTCTTTCATACGGGTTAGCGTGTTATAGATTTGCAGTGCCATATTGTATCATCCCAGTCCTTTCATTCCATCACTTATTGTTCCTTCACGTACATTGCTGCTTATTCCAAAAAAACTCATTCCTCTTTGACCGACGAGATTACGGCCTCGGAGACCC
This sequence comes from Paenibacillus sp. Cedars, assembly GCF_003184205.1. Lineage (NCBI taxonomy): Bacteria > Bacillati > Bacillota > Bacilli > Caryophanales > Paenibacillaceae > Paenibacillus > Paenibacillus sp. Cedars. The sequence continues at coordinate 171,135 of NZ_CP020866.1, read as the reverse complement.
TGGTTTTGTTGTTATTCTGTTTGCCCTCATTCAATTCCGCCCGAAGCTGATCGATCTCCATCTGCATCGAACGCAGTGTATCCACAATCGGATCCGGAAGATTGGTGTGATCGAGCCGGTCACGCACACGCTCACCATTCTGCTTCACGACTTTACCCGGATTGCCCACAACGGTGCTGTTCGGCGGAACCGGTCGTAATACGACTGCATTGGAACCAATATTACAGTTATCTCCAATCGTAAAGGAACCTAGCACTTTCGCTCCTGATCCGATGACCACATTGTTGCCGATGGTCGGATGACGCTTGCCCTTTTCCTTCCCGGTGCCGCCAAGGGTAACCCCTTGATAGATCACCACGTCATCCCCGATCTCGCAGGTCTCTCCAATGACAACCCCCATGCCATGGTCTATAAACAGTCTATTCCCGATGCGGGCTCCCGGGTGAATCTCGATCCCTGTCATGAACCGGCTGATCTGAGATATGATCCGGGCCAGCGTATACCATCGCCGCTTGAATAATGCATGAGCTACCCGATGAGACCACAAGGCGTGAAGTCCCGAGTAGGTGAATACCACTTCAAAAAGTCCCCGGGCAGCCGGGTCATTCTCGAACACTGTCCGAATATCCGATTTCATCTGTTTAAACATGAACGCTCCCTCTTTCCCCTCTTCCAATCGCGCATGCAACTTGCTCTCCATCGTTATTCCTGAAAATAAAAAACACCCCTGCAGCTTATCGCTGCAGAGGCGCTAGACCGCGGTTCCACTCTGCTTAGAACCGGCACAAGCATCCTCCCTTGGTCCGGGACGGATTCTACCGATTCACTTCATGTCATTAACGGCAGACGACCGGCATGATCTAACGATTGTGTTCGCTTCAACCATGCAGCTCACAGGTGCATTTCCGCTTCAGGCAACGGGACAACTCTCAGCCGGCAGATTCAAGTGGTCCTTGTCTTCTGCCGATTGTCCTCTCTGGAACGTGCCTGTTTTACGCGTACTTCTCCTGATCGTAGCTTTTATACGTTTATCTTTGTTGATCAATGCTTCATAAATGACCGCGCTGCTCACTAGTGACGCTGCGCTGACGGATCGTGCTTCCGATCGCTGCTGTTTTCAGATTTCCTGAACGTAAATCTACATAGTTGAAATCCGAAAACAAAGGCGAACGCTTCGCTTCTACAACACGATTCCGTCCTCTCCGCTACTTCCCTGTATGAGTAAATGCCCCATTTAATAAAACCCTAGATCAAAGAATATTTCACTTATAGTTTGGTGTAATTATAACTGATGAGATACAGGCTGACAAGGAACGTTTATCAAGAATGCCGTACCCTGGGTTATGCGCCCTTGATTTGGGAGCGCAGCCGGTCAAGCACACGATCCTTGCCAAGAAGCCAGATCGTCTGGTTCAGATCGCGGCCATGGGTTTGTCCAGTCAGAGCAACGCGGATCGGCATGAAGAGCTGCTTGCCCTTAAATCCCGTCTCCTTCTGTACTTCCTTAATCAGAGCAGCAATCTTCGCAGCGTTAAACTCATCGGATTGCTCGATCTTCGCAAGGAATGCGGACAATACGGCAGGCACCTGCTCGCCGCCCATCACTTCGATGCCCTCTGCATCGAGCTCCAGATGCGTCCGGAAGAACACTTCCGACAGATCCACGATGTCTGAGGCCGCGTTCATCTGCTCCTGATACAGCGCCACGAGCGCGCGTGCCCATTCCTCCTGCTCGGAGTTAAGCTCGAACGGCAAGCGGCTCGCTTTCTGCAGATGCGGAATGGCCAAATCAGCAATCCGATCAGGATCCGCATTCTTGATGTAGGTGTTGTTCATATGAGCCAGCTTGTTGGTGTCGAATACCGCAGGGCTCTTGGACAACCGATGCTCATCAAAGATCGAGATCAACTGCTCTTGCGAGTATACTTCCTCTTCCCCTTCTGGAGACCAGCCGAGCAGCGAGATGAAATTAAACAGTGCTTCAGGTAAATAACCGAGCTGATCATACTGCTCAATGAATTGAATGATCGATTCGTTACGCTTGCTCAGCTTCTTGTGATCGTCGCCCACAATCAGGGTCATATGCCCGAATTGCGGCGGCTCCCAGCCGAAGGCTTCATAGATCATCAACTGACGCGGCGTGTTGGAGATATGATCCTCTCCGCGAAGCACGTGACTGATCTTCATCAGGTGATCGTCGAGTGCTACCGCGAAATTGTAGGTAGGAATACCATCCTTTTTGACAATGACGAAGTCGCCCGTCTCTTTGCTGTTAAAAGAAATCGTACCCTTCACCATATCATCGAAGGTGTAGATACGTTCCTCTGGAACGCGAAAACGAATGCTTGCTACACGCCCTTCAGCCTCAAGCGCCTGACGCTGCTCTTCCGTCAAATCCCGGTGTTTCCCAGAGTAACGAGGCGTCTCCCCACGAGCCATCTGCTCTTCCCGCTCCTGCTCAAGTTCTTCCTCTGTGCAGTAGCAGCGGTAAGCTAGCCCACGATCCAAAAGGTCCTGCCAATATTCCTTATAAATATCAAGACGTTCGGTTTGGCGATACGGTCCGTACTCGCCTCCGACATCCACGCTTTCATCCCAATCCATGCCCAGCCACTTCAAATATTTCAACTGACTTTGCTCTCCGCCTTCTACGTTGCGCTTTACGTCTGTATCCTCGATGCGAATAATAAATTTCCCATTATTCTTGCGGGCGAATAAATAATTGAATAATGCCGTTCTGGCATTGCCGATATGTAAATGTCCCGTTGGACTCGGTGCATAACGCACGCGGACTTCTCCGGTCATTGTAACCCCTCCGCTTCCCTATTTCTTCAAAGATTTCCTTCAGGCATTCGTTCCATATCTGCTCTGATTTGAACGCGTCCTTTAAGAGGATAGCATACCTTTCACAAGGCAGACAACCGATTGTGCCGCGATTCCCTCACCCCTGCCGGTAAACCCGAGCTGCTCGGTTGTGGTGGCCTTCACATTTACCTGATCCACCTCAGCATCCAGCGCTTTGGCGATCACTTCCGCCATTTGTGGGATGTAAGGTGCCATCTTCGGCTTCTGGGCAATAATCGTGGAATCGATATTTCCCAGCGTATAACCGCGCTCTTTGGCCATGGCCCATACCTGCTCCAAAAGCTTCAGGCTGTCCGCGTCTTTAAAAGCCGGATCATTATCGGGAAAATGGCGCCCAATGTCGCCAAGCCCAAGCGCTCCCAAAATCGCGTCCGTCACCGCATGCAGCAGTACGTCTGCGTCGGAGTGTCCCAGCAGCCCTTTCTCATAAGGAATGGTGACCCCCCCGATAATACACGGTCTTCCTTCCACCAGTTGATGCACGTCAAACCCCTGTCCTACTCGAATCATTCCTTGTCCTCTCCCTTGCGTTTCTGTAAAAAAGCCGCATACTCCAGATCCTCCGGTGTGGTGATCTTGATATTGCTGTATTTCCCCTCTACCACGATGACCGAATGTCCTGCACGCTCCATCAGCATGGCGTCGTCGGTCCCTGTAAACCCTTCCTTGGCTGCAGCCTCATGGGCTGACAGCAGGTCGGAAAGACGAAAAGCCTGTGGGGTCTGGACGGCCCACAGACTTTGACGGTCCGGGGTACCTGTTATCAGCCCCTGACCGTTCACCTGCTTAATCGTATCCTTCACAGGCACCCCAAGTACCGAGGCGCCTTCACGGATTGCCGCATCGCGGCAGGATTCAATTTCCTCTAGTGTTACAAACGGCCTGACGCCGTCATGTATCATTACCCACTCTGACGAGATTTGCTTGATACCTTGGTATACCGATTGCTGCCTCTCGCTACCGCCAGGAATTACAGCGGACACCTTGTCCAGTCCGTACTCATGAACCCAGGATTGGCAGCGCGAAACATCCTCCGGTCCCGTAACAAGCACGATCTCCTGCAGCCAGGGTATCCGGCTGAATACTTCCAGTGTATGAACGATGATGGGCTTTCCACCCAGTGCCAGGTATTGCTTGCTCTCCCGGGTTCCCATTCTCGTTCCCTTACCCGCCGCCACAATAACGGCGCCGAAGTCGTTCAACATGCACAAAACTCCTGTCTTCACCCTTCACGTCAGACTGACGGAGAACGGATATGTATATCCCCATCATACCCCGTTTACTGGGCTTTTTCCAACAGTTTCGGTTTAGCGAAGATCATCCGGCCCGCTGAGGTTTGCAGTACACTGGTGACAAGCACTTCCATCATTGTGCCGATATACTCACGTCCGCCTTCCACAACGATCATCGTGCCATCATCCAAATAAGCAACGCCTTGACCATGCTCCTTGCCGTCCTTGATAATCTGGACCAGAATTTCCTCCCCGGGCAGAACCACCGGCTTGACTGCATTGGCCAAATCATTTATGTTCAGCACCGACACGCCCTGCAGCTCACAAACCTTATTCAAGTTGAAATCATTCGTGACTACTTTGCCCTGAAGCACCTTGGCGAGCTTAACCAGCTTGCTGTCGACTTCGGATATCTCCTCAAAGTCGCCTTCATAAATGAGCACCTTTACATCCAGCTCTTTCTGGATTTTGTTCAAAATATCAAGTCCACGCCGGCCGCGGTTGCGTTTAAGAAGGTCCGAGGAATCCGCAATATGCTGAAGCTCCTCCAGAACAAACTCAGGAATCACAATGGTCCCTTCGATAAATCCGGTTTTGCATATATCTGCGATTCTCCCGTCGATGATGACACTTGTATCCAATATCTTGTGCTCCTCAACGCGTCTTCCTTCCGGCTCAGGGGCTTGGCTCCACTTGCCCGACATCCATAAGGAAGCCAGTTCATCCTTCTTCTCCAGTCCAATCCGCAGTCCGATGTACCCGCCGAGCAGTGTAATCCCGACCTGCAGCAGCTGCCCAGCTTCTCCTAGCAGGGACAACCCGGGTGAGAGCAATAGGGACAACAGTAAGCCGCCCAGCAATCCAGCCGTTCCAGCGGCCAGTTCATTCATCGGAATCCGGGAGAACGAGGAGATCAAGCTGTGCAGCCATCTCGATACCCGATCAGCCGAAAGAACACCGATCATGCCAAACAATAATCCACCAAGCACCGCGAAGGCTCCGCTTCCCGCTGCCAGTATTCCTTGTCCAAAAATAGGCGAGAGCCCTGGAAAAGACCGTTCCATTGTATGATATAACGTATACCCGCCCCACGCACCGCATAATACCGTAAATGCTAAAATAGCTTTTTTTAACATGAGCTTCCGCACACCTCCTTTTTATACCTGAATATCGTTGCTTCTATTTTCCAGTATGGTCCAATTTATAAAGTCGTAATCGTGCCAGGTCATCTTTTTTTAAGAAAAACTTCCGCTGTATGCGATCTAACTTCCCTGAAAGTGCCTCGTTTAATATTTTTATTGATGGAGTTTTCACCTCACCTGTTGTACGGTCCAGCCTACCCCCGTCAGGCTTTGATGTATGCTAACACCAACCTCACAATTGGAATTGACTGCCTTCGGGCACCTGAAATTGGTTGAAATCGGCTGAAGTAGTGGAATATAATGAACTCAATTCATAATATCGAGGTGGATGTATAAATGAGTGCTCCCAGTCTACAGGCTTTTCAGGATCAAGTTTCCGAATTGTTGCTCCGTCACCGCAGTCTCTTGGATGTTCTGTCTAAAAATGGTCAAAGCAATGCTTCTGTCAACCGTGCCGTCACCAAAGCCATCACAGAGTGCGGATGCATCGAGCTTCATGCCACGAAGCAAAGCTTCGATATCGGCTCTGATCTCGAATCGGCCCGGGAATTGGCAGGCACCCACGTCGAAGGTCATCTGTGCGAGAACTGCCGTGAAGCGGTGAGCTCCGAGCTTGGCCGCAACATATTTTATATGTCTGCCCTTGCGAATCTTCTGGACATCCAGCTGGATGAGGTTGTTGTTAAGGAGTCTCAGAAATGTTCCACATTGGGTCTGTTTAACCTGTCGTAAAGCCGTTGGCATTCCAAACGGTTATGGCGGCAAGGTCATACATGGATACAAAAAAAGCATTTATCTCGCTGCCTAAGCAGGGAAATAAATGCTTTTTATTTTGGGTTTATGTCAGCCCGTGAGTTATGCTGCTTATCGGTCAGAGGACTGATAAGCCTCATCCGATTTGTGGTCATCCTTCTTGCGTCGTCGGTTTTTGCGAGTCAATCTGCGGAAATTCTGCTGCAAACCATACCCTGCATATAGTACCAAGGGTACGAATATGAGCATGGAGGTTTGTTCCGGAAAGAACACGGCAACCATGACTGCACCTACGATAACAAAGGGTGTAAATTTAATTGCTGTTTTCGGAATGCCAATCTTCTTGAAGTTCGGGTACTTGACTGCGCTAACCATGAGATAGGAAAGAAGTAAAATGGCAAATATCATATAAGGAGCTGTAATCTCTTCATGGAATAAAGCCAGTGTTGCAAGCACGCCTCCCGCTGCGGGGATTGGCAGGCCGATAAAATATCCCGGTATTCCTGGACGAACGTTGAACCGTGCAAGCCGTAATGCGCCGCACATCGGAAATATCGCGGTTACTGTCCAAGCCAGAGCTGTATTGATATCCGTAAACGCTACGGTATACATGATAAGTGCTGGAGCTACGCCAAAGGAAATTACATCTGATAATGAGTCAAGTTCTTTACCGAATTCACTCTGGGCATTCAATGCTCGAGCTACCCGACCGTCCAGTCCGTCAAGGAGCATGGCAATGATAATCATAATGGCGGCCATACTCGTTCGACCTTCTGTCGCCAAGATGATACCAATCATTCCGAGAAACAGATTACCTAAAGTAAACATGTTCGGAATTGATTTCGTCATTTTTATATTCACCTCGTTAATTGTACGTTCGAACATCGATTGTAGGGCTTTTAGATTTGTCTGTCAATGAATACTTGTTCCTGCAATCTTTTCAAGCCCTCTTTTATGGTGCGTGCACGTACTTCACCAATCCCGTCCACTTCATCAAGCTCGTGAATCGATGCCGACATAATGCTGGATAAGTCATGGAACTGATCCACCAAATTGCGAATGATCACGTTCGGAAGGCGTGGGATTTTGTTCAGAATGCGGTAACCGCGCGGCAGGATCTCTTCTTCGGAAGCAGCGGCAGAAGCCGGGTATCCCAGAAGCCTCACAATATGGTGAATGTCCAGCAGCTCCTCATCCGTCGAACGCTTGAGCGCCAGTATGATCTCGCGGATTTTCTCCTCGCTGTACTCCCGGGCGTAGTCTGCATATAGCAGCCAAGCCTCTTCCTCCATATTGCTCACAAGCTCATCCATCTGCATGCTAATCAAACGCCCTTCGTTGCCGAGCTCGTTAATATAACGCTTGATTTCCTTCTTGATGCGAAGCACCATCTCCACGCGCTGGATGACATTAACAACTTCCGGAATGGTCACCAGCTCTTCAAATTCGGAGGCAGAGAGGTTCGTGAGCGATTGATTAAGCACCACTCTGTATCGCTCCAATGTCTGTATCGCTTGATTGGCTTTGGTTAATATTACGCCGATTTCCTTCAGCGCATACCTCAAAGATCCTTGGTACAGCGTAATAATGTTACGGCGCTGGGAAATGGACACCACCAGCTTACCCGTCTGTTTCGCTACCCGCTCTGCCGTTCTGTGCCGTATCCCTGTCTCGATGGAAGAGATCGAGGAATCAGGGATCAGCTGGGTATTGGCATACAAAATCCGTTTCAGGTCTTCGCTTAAGATGATGGCGCCATCCATCTTGGCCAGCTCGTATAAATAGTTTGGCGAAAAATCGCAGTTTATGGAGAAGCCGCCGTCGACAACTTCCATTACTTCCGGGCTGTAACCCACAACGATCAGGGCGCCCGTCTTTGCCCGAAGCACGTTCTCCAGCCCGTCGCGAAACGGCGTTCCCGGTGCTACCAGCTTCAGCAAATCATTCATTTTGTCCAGTTGGCTCGTTTCTTTCACCTTCGTATGCCCCCTAATCTAACGCAACCGCTAATGCATCTGCAACAGTGTTTACTCCTATGATTTGTATTCCTTTGGGATGCTTCCATCCCTTCAAACTTTTCTCAGGCATGAGTACGCGCTTGAAACCCAGCTTCTCCGCTTCTCTTACCCTTTGTTCTGCTCTTGAAACGGCACGAACTTCGCCGGTCAGGCCAACCTCGCCAAAAATGACATCATACGGCTTGGTCGGAATATCACGGAAGCTGGATGCAATGCTGACCGCTATTGCCAAGTCCACCGCAGGTTCATCGAGCTTAACGCCACCGGCGACATTCAGGTAGGCATCCTGTGTTTGCAGGAACATGCCCATCCTTTTTTCAAGCACAGCAATGATTAAATTCATTCGGTGATGATCCACACCGGTGCCCATTCGACGTGGTGATGGAAAATGGGTCGTAGAAATGAGTGCCTGCAGTTCGACAAGAACCGGCCGGGTTCCCTCCATGCTTGCAACAACTGTCGAACCGGCTACGCCTAATGGTCGTTCAGATAAAAATAGTTCCGATGGATTGCCGACTTCGCGCAGCCCATCCTCACCCATCTCAAATATGCCAATTTCATTCGTCGAACCGAAACGATTCTTCACCGCACGAAGCAAACGGTAAGTATGGTGACGCTCTCCTTCAAAATAAAGCACACAGTCCACCATGTGCTCCAGCATCCTAGGACCTGCAATGGCGCCTTCCTTGGTCACATGACCAACAAGAACCGTAGCGATGCCCTTCACCTTAGCCAGCCGCATAAAGCGGGCGGTGCACTCCCGAACTTGGGAGACGCTGCCCGGCGCGCTTGTTACCTCCGGCAAATACACGGTTTGAATGGAATCGATGACAACAAAACCGGGCTGTACGCTCTCAATGGCCTCCTCAATCGATTCCAGATTGGTTTCGCAGAGGACAAACAGCTCTGGAGACAATGCGCCGAGCCGGTCAGCGCGAAGCTTCGTCTGACGTACCGATTCTTCACCGGAAATATACAGAACGCGGACGCCGTTCTGAGCCAATCGGTTGGAGGCTTGCAGAAGCAGCGTGGATTTGCCGATGCCGGGATCGCCGCCAACCAACACGAGCGAGCCCGGGACAAGCCCGCCGCCCAGCACACGGTTCAATTCCGCAATGCCCGTCTGGATTCTGGGTTCTTTGCCGCTTTCTATATTTATGATCGAAAGGGGTTTTTCTTTACTATGAAAAAGAGGGGAATTCATCCCCTGCGTCTTGATTACCGTCTCGGTCTCTTCTACCATGGAATTCCATGATTGGCAGCCCGGACATTTTCCGAACCATTTGGGCGCTTCATAGCCGCATTCGGTACAGAAAAATTTCGTCTTAGTTTTTGCCATGTGAGTCTCCTTTATGTCGCACATCTTTTGTCGGATTCCGTAAAACCCTGCAAAATCAGGCATTACTCAAAGTTTACCATTTCTTATAATTCAACGTAAAGGCTAATCAGAAACTTTACGCGGCTTGAGATGGATTTGTTTCAAATTTGAAGGGTTGAAGGAAAATCAGCGTTATTTTTTGCTGCAATTTAATAACAAACATAAGTACATGTAAACCATACATGTCCTCTTCGCTGCCGGATCGTTCTTACGATCGCTGTCGCTTCTACAGAACGATTCCGTTCTCTACGCTGGGTTGATACACGAGGCCAGCTTCCTTCGCGATATGTCTTATTGCCGCCGATATAAAACAACCCCAGTCCATTGCATTCGATGACTTCCAGGCATTCATGTATCTTCCCCTGTATAAACCTCTCGCTTATAATTCTCTCATCTTCCATTAACATTAAAAACAAAATCCCCGCTGGATTTAATCCAACGGGGGTTGAAGTTAACACTTATTCGGTTTCGGCTGATGCGGCCGTAACGCTCTCGTTCTTGTTCACAACCAGTTCGCCGTTCGCCTCATCAATGATGAGCGAATCACCTTTGGTAATGTTGCCTCTCAGCAGCTCTTCGGAGAGACGATCCTCGATGTGCTTCTGGATAGCCCGGCGTAATGGACGGGCACCGAAGGCAGGATCGTAGCCTTCCTTCGCAATGAAGGTCTTCGCTTTGTCTGTAAGCTCGAATTGAACCTCGAACTCAAGCAGACGCTTGCGCAGCTCATCGGACATCAGTGTCACGATTTCGGCAATGTGTTTCTCTTCCAGAGAGTGGAACACAATGATCTCATCGATCCGGTTCAGGAATTCTGGACGGAAGCTCTTCTTGAGCTCATCCATCACTTTGCCCTTCATGTTGTTATAATCGCGGCCTGAATCACTCACAGCGGTAAAGCCCAGCGTCGAGTTCTTCTTAATCGCTTCTGCACCCACGTTGGACGTCAGGATGATCAGCGTGTTCCGGAAGTCCACCACACGGCCTTTCGAATCAGTCAGACGACCATCTTCCAGTACCTGAAGCAGAATGTTAAATACCTCAGGATGCGCCTTCTCAATTTCGTCGAGAAGAACAACGGAATACGGCTTGCGGCGAACCTTCTCGGTCAACTGGCCGCCCTCTTCATATCCGACATATCCCGGAGGCGCCCCGACGAGACGTGACGTGGAGTGTTTCTCCATATACTCGGACATATCGATCCGCACGACCGCATTCTCATCACCGAACATCGCTTCTGCAAGCGCGCGTGCCAGCTCGGTTTTACCTACCCCGGTAGGACCGAGGAAGATGAAGGAGCCCATTGGGCGCTTCGGATCTTTCAGTCCTGCACGTGCCCGGCGAACCGCACGGCTGACTGCTTTTACAGCTTCCTCTTGGCCGATGACACGGCTGTGCAGGATTTCTTCCAGATTCAGAAGACGCTCGGTCTCTTCTTCCTTCAGTTTATTCACAGGAATACCGGTCCAGTTGGCCACCACATCGGCGATATCCTCTGGAGTCACTTCGGAATCGGTACGGCCTTGCTTCTCTTTCCATTGGTTCTTCGTGATTTCGAGTTCTTCACGCAGCTTTTGCTCCGTATCGCGCAGCGCGGCTGCTTTCTCGAATTCCTGGCTTTGGACCGCTGCGTCCTTCTCTTTGCGGATATCCTCCAGATGTGCTTCCTGATCCTTCAGATTTGGCGGTATAGTATACGTATGAAGGCGAACTTTCGAACCGGCCTCATCGATCAGATCAATTGCTTTATCCGGCAGGAAACGGTCGGTGATATAGCGGTCGGACAATTTCACTGCCTGCTCTATCGCTTCATCCGTAATCTTCACACGGTGATGCGCTTCGTAACGGTCACGCAGTCCATACAGAATCTGAATGGCTTCCTCAGGCGATGGTTGATCAACCGTAATCGGCTGGAACCGGCGCTCAAGGGCAGCATCTTTTTCAATGTATTTACGGTATTCGTCCAGCGTGGTTGCCCCGATGCACTGAAGCTCACCGCGTGCCAATGAAGGCTTAAGGATGTTGGAAGCGTCAATCGCTCCTTCTGCTCCGCCCGCACCAATCAGGGTATGCAGCTCATCAATGAACAGAACGATGTTGCCGGCTTGGCGAATCTCATCCATGATTTTCTTCAGACGATCCTCAAACTCGCCGCGGTATTTCGTACCCGCTACAACAGAACCCATATCGAGCGTCATAACGCGCTTATCGCGCAGCGTCTCCGGAATCTCATTGTTAATGATGCGCTGTGCTAAACCTTCGGCAATGGCGGTTTTACCTACTCCAGGCTCACCAATCAATACGGGGTTGTTCTTCGTACGACGGCTCAGCACCTGGATGACGCGCTCAATTTCCTTGCTGCGGCCAATGACCGGATCGAGGTTGCCTTCTTTGGCAATGGCGGTCAGGTCACGAGCAAGACTGTCCAGCGTAGGTGTGCTCACGTTCTGCGGCGTACCGTGATGGCTGGATACCGCCTCGCTGCTGCCAAGAAGCTGCAGAACCTGCTGACGGGCTTTGTTCAGGCTGATGCCCAGGTTGTTCAGCACGCGTGCTGCAACCCCTTCACCCTCACGAATCAGTCCCAGTAAAATGTGCTCCGTACCCACATACGTGTGACCCAGCTTTCGGGCTTCGTCCATGGAGAGCTCAATTACTTTTTTCGCTCTAGGCGTATAAGCAATGTTAGTTGGCTGCTCCTGTCCGCGTCCGATTAAAGTCTCCACTTCGTCCTGGATTTTCTCCAGACCCAGTCCAAGTCCGATCAGCGCTTTGGCTGCAATGCCGTCTCCTTCACGAATAAGTCCAAGCAGGATATGTTCTGTGCCGATATTGTTGTGACCCAAACGTACCGCTTCTTCCTGAGCCAATGCAAGCACCTTTTGTGCACGTTCCGTAAATCTGCCAAACATCATAGTATTGCACCTCCACGTTTCAATTAATATATTTAACCTCGCGGATTTCGGTGTATCGCCAGTTATTGTGACGTTTCCGTTCATCCATTAGTAAAACGAGAATCAATCCTTAATGGTTACCTAATGTTTCTCTGATGAGTTTAGCCCTGTACATATCTCGTTCGGAAGGATGCATGCCCTCTCCAAAGGTTTTTTGCAGAAAACCCGGCTGTGTCTTCACATTCAGCTCATTCATTACCGGAATTTCCGGACCTTCCAGGAGGCCGAGATCCACCCCAAGTCGAACGTCGGACAAGCGTTGGGCTGCTTCCTTGGAATCCATTACTGCCGCGTAGGACAGTATGCCGTAAGAACGCATCACCCGGTCCGTAATACGGAGCTTGGAGTCACCCAAGAGCCGTGCTCTGGCATTCTTCTCATGCTCGATGATCTGCAAGGCGACGCTGTGAAGATTCTCGATGATCTCCGCCTCGGTTTGACCGAGCGTTATCTGATTCGAGATTTGAAACAGGTTGCCTAATGCTTCGCTGCCTTCACCATAAATTCCTCTTACGGTCAGACCCACCTGCGATACAGCCGAAAGAATTCGATTGATCTGCTGCGTCATAACGAGAGCCGGCAGATGCATCATGACAGAGGCCCGGAGACCGGTACCGACATTCGTCGGACAGCTTGTGAGATACCCCCGTTTGTCATCAAACGCATAATCGATTTCGGATTCAAAAACATCATCCAGCGCAGTGGCACGTTCCCATGCCTCCCGAACCTGAAATCCGGGATATAAGCACTGTATGCGTAGATGATCCTCTTCATTGATCATAATGCTGACGGACTCATCTTCGGTAAGGATGACTGCACCATTCCGGGATTCGTTCGCCAGATTGGGACTGATCAGATGCTTCTCAACGAGAACCTTCTTATCCAGCTCATCAATCTCACTTAATTTAATTACATGCAAATCCCCAAAATCCTGCAAATCTTCCTTATCATTTAACACACGGGTCAGGCGCTCTAGCACTTCTCCTGACTGCTGATCCGTTGCCAGCAGCGGGAAAGGAAGATGCTGCAGATTGCGCGCCACCCTGACACGGGTGCTGATGACAATGTCGGAATCCTGACCGGTTCCGCGCATCCACTCGCTGAGCGCCGTATCGGTAAACCGGAGATTAGACATCACGCATTCCTCCTACTAAAGTGCATACTCATTAGATCTTATCCCTGAGCGATATTCTTCTCCAGCTCACGGATCTGGTCCCGGATCTCGGCGGCGGTTTCGAACTCCTCCTGCACAATCCGGAATTGAAGCTCTTTCTTAAGCTCGTCGATTTGGCGTTTGATCTGAATACGCCCCCCTGTGCGCTTCGGCACCTTGCCAACATGGGATGTACCGCCATGGACTCGCTTGAACAACGGATCCAATCGATCCGAGAAATATTTATAACACGAGCTGCAGCCGAATCGGCCAAGCTTGCTGAACTGCGAATACGTCATACCGCATTCTTCACATTGCAGCGTCTGAGCCATTTTGGCACCGGGAGTCTGGCCCTTGCCTGAAGGATCCAGATCCAGGAGACCCGACAGCAAACTGTGTATAGAAAAACCATTCGACGTACCGGGGATCAATTCCCCTTTTTCGCGGGCACAAGTTTCGCAAAAATGAAACTCTGTTTTTTCCCCGTTCACAATTTTGGTGAAATGAAGTGTCGCTGGCCGTTTACCGCATTCTTGGCATACCATATCCAATGCCTCCTTACACAGACTCACTTACCTAATAAAGAAATAAGCATCGCCTTCATAATCCTTGCACGCAGCTCATCCCGATAAGGAAGCTTCACATTCAGGCATTCCCTTGAAATGGCGGCCCGCATCAGACTGGCCTCCCGCCTCGTCAAAAACCGGGATTCCTCCAGCTGATAGATCAGCCCTTCCGCTACCGTCTGATCAATCATGCTGCCGATTGTATGATGAAGATGCTGCTGGAGTGCAGTATGCTGAGGAAGCTCAATACGCTGGATGCGTATGTAACCGCCTCCGCCGCGCTTGCTTTCCACGAGAAAGCCCTTCTCCAAGGTAAACCGTGTACTGATGACGTAATTAATCTGGGAAGGAACGCAAGAAAATTGCTCTGCCAGATCGTTACGCTGAATTTCAACGGTGCCTTCCGGACTTTCCTGCAGTATGCTCTTCAGGTATTGTTCGATAATATCAGAGATATTACGCATGGTCTGTTCACCCTCCACTGTTTGAAACGTTAAGACGGATAGTGATCTTACACGTCCGCACAGAGCCTTGCTTATACTTGGTTTAACCATAATCAAAATCAGCGAACCCTCTCGTTGACTTTGACTTTCTTTGACTTTAATCTCATTATAGCACATTTTTTCATTTTGCCAAGAGGGTCTTAGCGAATTCATCCTGCAGTCCATTTATTCTTATTGTACCCACTAATTCGAACCCTTATAGCCTTTTTCTGAAGATCCATTCAATATGGCGGCAAAAAAAAGAAGCAGCCTCCATTTCCGATAAACACCGGTTTAAGGGCCACTTCTTCATCACCATCTATAAATTCACGCCATCAAACATCATAACTAATCAAATAATGCTGTAATTCCGTATTATAATAACCGATACTGTATTCAATCATGCTGCCCGCTCCGTCGTACGAGGATCTCAACCGCTTGAGCAGCGGTGCGCCTGCACTTACTTCAAGCAGTGGTGCAATCTCATCATCGGCTACGGTCGCCAGAAAGCGATCCCGGAAATTCTCCAACGTAATTTGACTCTCCTCGATACGGTCATACAGGGATAGCAGTTCGTTGGAATCGAACTCCTCCCCCATATCCACTTGAGCTGACACATAATGTGTATAGTAAATATAAGGGTTCCCGTCGAGCAAATACAACCGTTCAATAAGCAGGCACCGTTCGCCGAATTTCAAGTATAATTCACTATCCGGCTCGTTATGCACCCATTCCGTCTTCAGGTGGCGCTTCCGAATCTGGTGTCCTTCTTCAACCAAAATCTCCGTAAACAGCTTGCCCTTGGAAAGTTTGGAAAAGGAGGTGTTCCGGGTCACAATCGTTCCCACTCCGCTCCGTTTCTCTACATATCCCTCCTGATACAGCTCCTGGATGGCATTACGAACTGTCATTTTGCTGACATTGAATTCCTGCTCCAGCTGCGGCTCGGAAGGAATATGGGCACCAAGTGGGTAAACCCCATGCAGAATCCGATCTTTAATGATCTTCTTGATTTGCAGATATAATGGACCGTTCTTCCGCGTGATCGACATACTTCCTCCTACCTTTCCACATCAGACATATGCTGACTCATCGCCTGAAGGACTTCGCGTTCATTCGCCGTCGGCGTATCTCCCGTTACGGTATGGGCAAGCATCGCGGCAGCGGCGGCAAAATCAACCGTCCGTCCCGGTTCATATCCCTCTGAAATTCCGTGAAGCACACCACTGGCATAGGCGTCGCCTGCTCCGATACGGTCATGAACGGAGAACGTCAATGTTTGGGAAAAATTAAAGACTCCGTCCGTGTATAGATATCCTTGCAGGGAATGGGTATTATCCCCGTTGATCTTGCGGTGGGTCCCCGACGCAACCGTAATATTATACTTCGCGGCTACCTGCGGAATCAACTCCTGCAGCTGCTCGTTCCGGTCTTCACGCGTCGTCTCCATGCCGAGAATATAGAGAGCGTCTTTCTCGTTCATAAAAACAATGTCCGCCAATGACAGCATTTCCTCATAATGCGGCTTGGCAAAGTCGTAGCGGTCCGCACCCCATAAAGAGGGACGATAGTTGCAATCGAACACAACCGTACCGCCTCTTGCCTTAACTTCCTTGGCCAACGTCTTCATCTGCCCCCGCACCGTGTCGTTCATCGAGAGGGTAATGCCGCAAAAGTGTATCATATCCACGCTTTCGGCAATCGCCCCGAAATCGTACATCTCATCCGCTGCCGTATTAAAACTGCTGCCCAGCCGATCCGTGTACGTGACACGTCCGGGCCGCACACCGAAGCCGTTCTCCAGGAAATACATGCCCACGTATTTGCCTCCCCGGCTAATCAGCGATGTGCCAATACCAAGCTTGCGTAGGTATGAGATCGCCGCTTCACCAAGCGGGTTATCCGGCAGCGTGCTGACCAGATATCCGGTATGACCGAATCTGGCGATGGCCGATGCGATATTGACACCGGTGCCCGAGAAGGAGTAATTCAAATGGCTCTCCTGAGCCAAAGATGCATACCCTGGTACTTGCAGCCGCATCATCACTTCGCCATAGGCAGCGATTCTCTTAGGCATATTGGTCAACCAGCGCTATTAACTTTTGATGCAGTTCCCGAACATCACTGATGATGGTATCGCCGCTGGTTGAATCGATGATGGAGGAATATACGTGAGGAATAACCTGCTGTACTCCCGCTTCCAAAGCAATACGTACAATCGCTTCAAAATTCTCTTTATCGATGCCGCCAGTCGGCTCGAGCGCAAAACCTTCCTCTGCACATGCCTTCGCTACCGCGCGGTATTCATCCTCTAGCTTCAGCCCCTGCATCGGGAAATATTTCAGTGCATTGCCTCCCATATCGCGCACAAGCGCAATAGCGGCTTTAATAGGAATGATGGCCGCATCCGTTCCGGCAGCGCTCACCGGGCCGGTAGATATGTTCACGTAGCCCACCTGACCCGAAGGGGACACAAGGCTGTTTATCCAGCTTTCCTCTCCCCCCAAGTTAGCACGGGTAGCGCCAACGGCAGGGAATACCTGATTGATATGCGTGCCTGGATAGCCCTTCACGATCTCTGCTACGACTGCCGCTTGCCGGTTATCCCCTGCTCCAAGTCCGATGGACACGGCATCTTCAATAACAGCACCGTACTCCTTCATCGCGATAATGGCTTCTTGCACGTTCGGATAGTTCTTCGACAACACACCGACCACCACATGTCCTTCCGCTGCTTCGAATATTTCCTTTGCATTCTGGATGCTGCCTGCAAGCACATTCAGTGCTGCGCGGTTTCTGTAAAGACGTTTCTCCATATTGGCCATTTTAGTTTCCCCCTGCAATCTGCTGTATTCTTGTTATAATGACTTGCAAATCATCGCCGGAAAGCGAGCGTGGATCGATGTCAAAATACCCCTGCCGCACACCGTAATCCCTTGTGTATATGGCGATATCGCCCTCGCGAAGCTGATCGTTCATCGATTTGGCGCTGACTCCCGCAGCTTCTTCGCCTACTTTCACACGTCCCCGGAAGATGGAGCGGCCTGCCTCATCCTGCACGATGGTAACCTCAATGCCCGGCAAATCCGATAAGGACTTCATTTCCTCGAGTGCAGCCTTCTCCTGTTCACTCTTGTCTTCCTTCACCATGTACTCATCCAGCGCCTGGAGCAATCCAAACGTGGTTTCCTTGCCTACCTTCATGCTTCGCCCAATGCCGTGCAGCTGCGCCTTCACCCACTCCACGTATTGCCGCTTGCCGCCTACGATGCCGGAGGTTGGACCCTCAATGGCTTTGGAGCCGCTGTATATAGCCAGATCACCGTATTTCACATACTTCTGGATATCCTCTTCAGCCGCCGCATCCACGATCAGCGGAAGGCCGTGTGCCTTGGCCACTTCAGCTGCCTCTTCCACCGAGATCATATTTTTCTGCACGCAGTGATGTGATTTCACATACAAAATAGCAGCGGTGCGCTCATGAATCGCTTCGGCGATATGTTCCTTGCGCCCTTCGTTGGCATAGCCCACCTCAACAACCTTACCTCCTCCGAGGTAAACCATCGTTTCAACGGGAGCTCCATACTGCACATTGTGTCCCTTGAACATGATGATTTCGTTCTTGGCAATCGGCTCCTGATGCAGCCGATCACTTCGTCTGCGATTGCCCTCGGTTACAATGGCTGCTACGGATAATGCGATACCGCTGGAAGCGGAATTGACAACAACCGCTGCCTCCGAACCGAGTATGCGCGCCATGTAATCGCCGGCTTTGTCTACCAGATCTGCGATCTCCACGTAACTCTGACCACCGATCCGCATCGCTTCCATCACGGTATCCGTTGGTGCAGATACTCCGAGAATGCTCATGCGGCCACTGGCATTAACCACTCGTTTCAATCCATACTTAGCATGTAATGAATGATCCATTGACTACCACTCCCTTGGCTTCGATATATCGGTCGGCGATTCTTGTCTCCCCTTCGGAATCCGTTAAACTCAGCGGCCCCTGCTGCACCGTAAACAGCGTCAGGTGTGCTGCATCACCCACTTGGATTCTCCCCAGCTCCGGCCGTCGCAGCCAAGCAGCAGCATGGTCCGTTACGGCTGAGACCACCTCCTGCAAGCTGTAGCCCAAATAAAGGAACTTGGTCATCACGCTGGCCAGACTGTACACCGGACCGTTCATACGATTACCGCGATAAATATCCGTGCTGATTGTATTGGGCTTAATCCCCTGGTTCTTTGCATATTCCGCTACCAGGAACGAAAAGCTTGCTGTTCCATGACCCACATCCAGATGGACGCCGCGGGCTATCGCCTCTACCAGTGCCGGGATCGGCTTACCGTCCGAATCAAATAAATTGTTGGCTTTTCCGTTTAAATAATGGGTAATAATGTCGTCCTTCGAAAGCAGCTCCAATACCTCTTCAATAGGCGGGGGTCCCGATCCGATATGTACCATCAGCGGAAGCGATGTTTTCTCGGACAGTTTCCTTGCGAGACGAAGCGGCTCTACCCCATTATCCTTCACGACGCTTTTGCTGATTCTTGCCTTAAGTCCAATGATCAGATCCGGATAGGTGCGTATCGCTTTTATTGCCTTGTCGGCGTCAACCCAATCCAGACTGGAAAGCTCATCGATTCGTTGCAGACCAATATGGGATATATTCAAAAAAGCAAACACATTGGTCTTGGACCGGGCTACCTCGTCTGCCAGCTCCCCAATCCCGTCCGCACCGCAGCTGCCTGCGTCGATAATAGTGGCAACCCCTTGCTTAACGCCAATCTCATCAATGACATCCCCGTAGGGCTCAAGCTTGGCAACCGCATGGACATGCATATCAATCCAGCCGCTGGAGACATAGAGGCCCGTGCAATCAAACTGATCAGCACCGGTGGCCGTATTCGCAGCCGTTATTTCGGTAATAAATCCGTTCTCCATAACCATGTCAAAAGGTTGATCATCAAACACCGTCTGTACATTGCGCAACACAAAGCGCTGTTCCAAAATCTTCATAATCCCACCCCTTTAGCCTTGCCGATCCAGCCGTTATCCTCGTTATTTCGCCGATTTATATGGTGTGTAATCTGTGTATCGTGCTTATAGCATAGCATAGAACAATCGATACGTGAATATAACGTTATAATGTTTAGCATATTCCTACATATTATCTCCTTGCTATAACTTCATATGATGAGTTATTTCGATCATGAAGTATACTGATAGGTTCGGCTTGGCAAGGGTAATCTCCTTCCATACCAAAAAGAAACTGCCCTGTTCCGGGCAGCTTCTTCGTCTCTTACTATATATTCTTGCCTTCTTCATCTCCATGACAGTGTTATCTCTATGGTTAAACTAAACTTCCACTTTCCGATCAATCAGATAGACCGTTGCGTATAGGATCAAGGCTGCAAGCACGACTTCAAACGCAAGGGCTCCCCATGCCAGCGTATACTCTCCGGCAGATACGGCAAAGTCTGTCTCATTCCCAAAAGAGATGGTAGCCATCGGCCCGACCCACGCCACCTTTTCACCAAAGATTACATGGCTGAGCCAGCCAAGAATATTTTGCAGTGCGAAGAATACCAGAATGCCGATCCAAACGCTCCCCTTTTTCGTAATGCTTCTGGCAACCGTAATGGAGAAAAATATTGTGATCATCAAGTAGATCAACTTCCAAGCCATCATCAGCGCCAGCCCAATTGCATACGTAATGGGAAATTCAGATAAATGGATGTCTTGCAGCGGTATGCCGGCCGAGTTCCAATAATACCACATATGCAAAGCCGCCAGTATGCCAAGCACAAGCAGACTCACACATGCCATTATAAGCGAGGAAGCTACGCTCCAAACCGAACGAACAGGAAGCAGGCGACGGTGGTACGCCTTGATATTAAAGTCGAATGTCTTGCTAGCGACAACCACCAGTAGGACACTTACAGAGCCGTAGGCCAGCATGCTTAACCCAAGCATGATTCCAAGCTCCCAGTCTCTGATGGAGCCCGCCACCGTGATCGCAATCTGTACGATCAGAAGTATCGCGAATGCGCCAAGCAGCGTTGTCGAGTTTCTCTTCCAGTCGTATTTCAACAGTTTCATCATTCCGCATACACCTCTTTAAACATCTCATCCACGCTTTTTCCGTGCTTAAGGCGGATGTTCTCTACTTCGTCATGCGTGACAACTTCGCCGTTGCGAATAAAAATCACTTCATCAAATATCCGCTCAATATCCCGGACCAGATGGGTCGAAATGATAATGCTGCTGTCCTCGTTGTAGAATTCAACAATCGCATCCAAAATCTTGCCCCTTGCTACCGGATCCACTCCACCAATGGGTTCATCCAGCATATACAGCTGGGCTTCACGGGACAAAGCCAGTGTTAACTGCAGGCGCTCGTTCATTCCTTTGGACAAGGAACTGATGCGATCATTCGCCTTCAAATTCATGAATTCCAGCATATTGTGGGCTTTCTCAACATTAAAGTCCTCATAAAAATCCTTGAAGTATGCCACCGCATCCGATACCTTCATCCAGGGCTCCGTCACAGGACGGTCGGGCATGAAGGATACGATAGCTTTGGTCTCCAGTCCGACCGGCTTGCCGTTCACTTCAACACCGCCGGTCGAAGGCTGGATCAAGCCTGCCGCAATCTTCATAAGCGTACTCTTTCCGCTTCCGTTGGTACCCAGCAAACCAATGATTTTTCCACCATGAATATTCAGGTTTATGTCATGTAATGCTCTCCGGCCGCCGGCGTAGGTCTTGTTTACGCTGCGGACCTGCAACAAGTTCTCCACCATGGTTTCACCTCCGCTATTGATCATGACTGCTTCACTGCATCTTCCACGATCGATATGATATCCTGATCTTTAAAGCCCAGCTCCTGCATTCCGCGAATAAACCGCTCCAGCAGATCGCCGGCCATTTCTTTTTTTATCGCCATAATCTTCGATTCCTCGCTTGTCACATATCGGCCCAATCCCCGCCGTGTCTCCACAATACCCTCACGCTCCAATTCTTGAAATGTTCGCTGCACCGTGTTTGGATTTATTTGAAGCTCACTTGCTAATTCTCGGACCGATGGGATTTTATCACCGGGCTGAAGTTTACCGATTATAATTTCTTTCTTTAAATACGTCATGATCTGTAAATAGATCGGCAGATTATTGTCGAATTCTATACTCACTGTCGGGTTGCTCCTTTCCGCCGCTCTACCTCTCTCGAGGTTCCTTATGCGACATCCCGTTTTTTAAACGTAACAAAGCCTGCCGTAAGAAACAAGAGAAGATATACAGCGAGCACAATAATTGAAAATGTCAGGCTCATTCCCGGTATCGGGGAACTGCCTCCCCCGCTGTACATGGAAAGATCCACGTTCGTGAACAGCAGGTATTTGGACCAGGAATAACGTGCAAGCAGCTGTACAGCCATGCTTTCCATAATAACCATGAACATCCCGATGCCGATGGCAGGACCGGTGGATTTCGTCAATATGCCTACCATAAAGGTTAACGTTACATAGACGATTGTATACACCAGATTATTGATTGCTTCCCTCAACACATCACCGATTGCAACCGTGCCGGATTCCATGCCGAACGTGATCTGACCCGTCAGCACGGAGACAACAAACATGAAAGCTACAAGGGTCAGGATGTAAATCAGAATGGCAACATATTTCGAAGCCAAAATCTTGGTACGGCTCTGCGCTCGTATAAGCAGCAGTTTGACGGTGCCCATACTGTGTTCCTTTGCTACCGCTCCCGCCGTAACTACGATCGCAAGCAGGGTCAGCATTTGTCCCATCCCCTTGGTGGTTACAGCCAATTGAGCGAACTCATAACCAGTGCTGCTGCCACCGCTGAATTTATAGAGCATAAACGCCATGAATAGCACCATTCCAGCCAACAGCACGTACGGCAGGAAAAAACTCCGTTTTTTAAACATTTTGAGCCACTCGTTCCAGACGAGATTTCCAAAGCTATGCAATGCGATTGCCTCCTGTCCATTTCAAAAATTCTTCTTCCAGTGAAGATTTAATCTCTTCCACCCGATAGATTCGTACCCGCGCATCGCACAGCGACTGGATCAATGCAGGTATGTCTTCTTCCGTCAGTTGAACCGTAACGATGCCCTCCTCGATCTGGGTGGCAAGAAGCGTGATGTCTTTCATATGCCTAATGGTCTGTTCCGCCATGGCCGCATCGTTTACGCGGAAGGTTACCGTGGTCAACTCTTCATCAACGACTGGGCCTCCGATAGAACGCTCGGTTACGAGTTTACCTTCCTGGATAACAACCACACGGCTGCACATCAATTCCATCTCCGACAGCAGGTGGCTGGATACGAGTATGGCAATCCCCTCATCCTTGGCGATTTGTTTCAAGTAGTCCCGCATCTCTCGGATACCGGCTGGATCGAGTCCATTCGTCGGCTCATCAAGGATGAGGATGGATGGATTATGCAGCAAAGCCTGGGCAATCCCTAACCGTTGGCGCATACCCAGTGAATAAGCACGAACCTTCTTGTGTATGGCATCCTGCAGCCCAACAAGCTTCACAACCTCCATAATTCTGGTGATGGTCACGCCCTCGGACATCCGCTGGTATTGTCTCAAGTTGTCATAGCCGCTCATGTAAGGGTAGAACTCAGGATTTTCAATAATGCCCCCGATATGGCGGATGGCTTGAACGAAATCTCTCTTGATGCTGTGCCCCTTAACATGCACATCCCCTTGAGTCATCTCGATCAGTCCGACTATCATGCGGATGGTTGTCGTTTTGCCTGCACCGTTCGGTCCAAGCAATCCCACAATTTCACCACGATAAATGTCAAAAGAAAGTCCGTCCACGATGTTCTTCTTTCCAATGGTTTTGGTGACCTGCTGGACTGTAAGAACGACTGGACTATTCTGAGCATTTGTCGAGGGTATCACTGATGAATGCATTCCATCCCCTAGATCATCTGATGCGTTCGATTTATTGGATGAATGGAGATGGGTATGTGCATTCGTTGTGCCGGATTTGCTTATAGCGTTAACAGCTTGGGAAGCACTGCTCCCCATGGCTGTGTTGTCTGCTGTGAGTTCTTTTGAACCGTTTCCGTTCATGTATGTGTTCCACTCCTTTTTTTGTACTGGTGTTATAGTTAAATAGTACACTAGTGTTTTGGTTCTGTAAAGCCTGATTTTCAATTTAACCATTTATATTGACATCCAATTGATGGGAACCTATACTGAATGCATACATATAACCAAAAGGTTATCTGAATGAGGTGTGGAGGGATTTCAATCATGAGCGATATGTACCGTGCGATTTCAGATCCCATCCGAAGGAAAATATTAAACATGGTAGCCCATCAAGAGCTCCCTCAGCTAGAGATCGTGAGAGCATTTCATATTTCGCAGCCGGCCATTAAAAAACATCTGGCGATTTTGCTCGAAGAAGAACTGCTGCTTGAGCGCAGAGAAGGCAAGTACTGCTTCTACCTACTGAACGTCCCAATCTTTCAGAACGGGTATGAGCAGCTTCAGCATGAGCTTGGCCATATTCTGGAGAACAAACTGACTAAGCTCAAACAATACCTAGAGGAGGACTTATGAATGACAGCTATTTTTAAGAACGTGAAGAGAGAAATTGTAATCCGCACAACACTGGAACGGGCATGGAAGGCATTGACCGAACCGCAGGAACGAAACCGCTGGGAAACCCGTCATTGTGAGATCGACCTGAAGGTCGGCGGTCAAGTCGCTCTTGATTACGGCTGGGGCGTATCCTATATCGGCACGATTGAAGAGCTTATCCCTAACCGTAGACTTACGCTCAGAGGTGAAGACAACGAGCTTACCATTTGGACAATGGAACCTCATCTCGATGGGACACTGGTTGGCATTGAGTACACTGGGCTATGGTCTAATGAGCAAGAGTATATGATGATGGATAACATGGCATTTGGTACATATCGTTTTATGCGTAATATGAAGAGTGTCCTGGAAGATGAGGCGGACATGCGATCCACCTTCTGGTCAAGCTGGATAGGCATGAATCATTATACTTACCGCGGTGACAGCTTAGAGGGCGTCAAGGTCGTTGAGGTGTTACCCGGTACGTCTGCGGACGGGAGCTTAGAGGCAGGCGATATCATCACAGGCGCGGACGGGCAGGTCATCCGCAGCTATGATGAGCTGGAGGATAAAGTCACATCCATGGAGCCTGGTGAGAAGTTTGAGATCGGATTCGTTAGAGGTGGTGAACCCTTAAGTGTTACTCTTACGGTTCTGCCATATGGGCAGAGGAATGTTACCCAAGCATAAACGTAGTCATCCCTCAGACACGATCCCCGATGGGAACGATCAGAGATGGGACATTACGTAGATATAATGGTGATAATGAAGGCGTCTTTTCTAGGACGTCTTCAATTATGAAGGAGCGTCTTTGGTGGATGAGCGGATTAGTTCCCTGTGCTGGTGCTGTTTCAGTGCTTCCGACTACCCTACCTTATGACTAGACATATAGAACCCTAATGACGACATACGAAAATTATTCTGACTACTTGTAAAGAAGCTTAAGGATACTCTACATGTAGTTAAGGATCCTGATGTCTACCAATTTGACTGCATACAGGTTAGCTTTAAAGAATATCTACAAACAGGAAAAGACCGTTATCGAGTTATCGATAACGGTCTTTATGGTTGTTCGCTTGGCGACGTCCTACTCTCCCGGGACCCTGGTCCAAGTACCATCGGCGCTGGAAGGCTTAACGGTCGTGTTCGGTATGGGTACGCGTGGAACCCTTCCGCCATCGCCACCAAACCGCTTCAGATGCTTAATCACCTGAAAACTAGATACGAAACGAATATGCAGCACATTGAAATATGTTTGGATAAGCCCTCGACCGATTAGTATTGGTCAGCTCCATGCATTGCTGCACTTCCACCTCCAACCTATCTACCTCGTCGTCTTCAAGGGGTCTTACTAGTTGGGAAATCTCATCTTGAGGGGGGCTTCACGCTTAGATGCTTTCAGCGCTTATCCCTTCCGTACGTAGCTACCCAGCCATGCTCCTGGCGGAACAACTGGTGCACCAGCGGTACGTCCATCCCGGTCCTCTCGTACTAAGGACAGCTCCTCTCAAATTTCCTACGCCCACGACAGATAGGGACCGAACTGTCTCACGACGTTCTGAACCCAGCTCGCGTACCGCTTTAATGGGCGAACAGCCCAACCCTTGGGACCTACTTCAGCCCCAGGATGCGATGAGCCGACATCGAGGTGCCAAACCTCCCCGTCGATGTGGACTCTTGGGGGAGATAAGCCTGTTATCCCCAGGGTAGCTTTTATCCGTTGAGCGATGGCCCTTCCATGCGGTACCACCGGATCACTAAGCCCGACTTTCGTCCCTGCTCGACTTGTAGGTCTCGCAGTCAAGCTCCCTTATGCCTTTGCACTCTTCGAATGATTTCCAACCATTCTGAGGGAACCTTGGGGCGCCTCCGTTACTCTTTAGGAGGCGACCGCCCCAGTCAAACTGCCCGCCTGACACTGTCCTCGCACCGGATCACGGTACCAAGTTAGAACCTAGATACGATCAGGGTGGTATCCCAACGTCGCCTCCACACAAGCTGGCGCTCATGCTTCGAAGGCTCCCACCTATCCTGTACAGATCGTACCCAAATCCAATATCAAGCTGCAGTAAAGCTCCATGGGGTCTTTCCGTCTTGTCGCGGGTAACCTGCATCTTCACAGGTATTAAAATTTCACCGGATCTCTCGTTGAGACAGCGCCCAAGTCGTTACGCCATTCGTGCGGGTCAGAATTTACCTGACAAGGAATTTCGCTACCTTAGGACCGTTATAGTTACGGCCGCCGTTTACTGGGGCTTCGGTTCACAGCTTCGGATTGCTCCTAACCGCTCCCCTTAACCTTCCAGCACCGGGCAGGCGTCAGCCCGTATACTTCGCCTTACGGCTTCGCACAGACCTGTGTTTTTGCTAAACAGTCGCTTGGGCCTTTTCACTGCGGCCCCCTCGGGCTATTCACCCTACCGAGGCACCCCTTCTCCCGAAGTTACGGGGTCATTTTGCCGAGTTCCTTAACGAGAGTTCTTCCGCGCGCCTTAGAATTCTCTTCTCGCCTACCTGTGTCGGTTTGCGGTACGGGCACCTTCACCTGACTAGAGGCTTTTCTTGGCAGTGTGAGATCATGACCTTCGCTACTATAATTTTCACTCCCCATCACAGCCCAGCCTTATCGATGTGCGGATTTGCCTACACATCAGCCTCACTGCTTGGACGGACATCCATCAGTCCGCGTCACTACCCTCCTGCGTCACCCCATCGTTCATAACGGTTTACGGTGGTACAGGAATTTCAACCTGTTGTCCTTCGATTACGCCTTTCGGCCTCACCTTAGGTCCCGACTTACCCTGAGCGGACGAGCCTTCCTCAGGAAACCTTGGGCTTTCGGCGGATCAGATTCTCACTGATCTTTTCGTTACTCATACCGGCATTCTCACTTGTATGCTGTCCAGCGCTCCTTACGGTACACCTTCAACCTACATACAACGCTCCCCTACCCCTGATACAAATGTATCAAGCCATAGCTTCGGTGGTGTGTTTAGCCCCGTTACATTTTCGGCGCAGAGTCACTCGACCAGTGAGCTATTACGCACTCTTTAAATGGTGGCTGCTTCTAAGCCAACATCCTGGTTGTCTGTGCAACTCCACATCCTTTCCCACTTAACACACACTTGGGGACCTTAGCTGATGGTCTGGGCTGTTTCCCTTTTGACAATGGATCTTAGCACTCACTGTCTGACTCCCGGATATAAGTCTATGGCATTCGGAGTTTGACTGAGCTTGGTAACCCTTGCGGGCCCCGCACCCAATCAGTGCTCTACCTCCACGACTCTTAATTCCGAGGCTAGCCCTAAAGCTATTTCGGGGAGAACCAGCTATCTCCGAGTTCGATTGGAATTTCTCCGCTACCCCCACCTCATCCCCGCATTTTTCAACATACGTGGGTTCGGGCCTCCAGTGCGTGTTACCGCACCTTCACCCTGGACAGGGGTAGATCACACGGTTTCGGGTCTACGACCACATACTATATCGCCCTATTCAGACTCGCTTTCGCTGCGGCTACGGCTTCTCGCCTTAACCTTGCATGGGAACGTAACTCGCCGGTTCATTCTACAAAAGGCACGCCATCACCCATAAATAGGGCTCTGACTTCTTGTAAGCACACGGTTTCAGGTTCTATTTCACTCCCCTTCCGGGGTGCTTTTCACCTTTCCCTCACGGTACTGTTTCACTATCGGTCGCTAGGGAGTATTTAGCCTTAGCAGATGGTCCTGCTGGATTCATACGGGGTTTCACGTGCCCCGCACTACTCGGGATCCGTCTCGGAGGGAATATACTTTCGACTACAGGGCTTTTACCTTGTATCGCGGGCCTTTCCAGACCTCTTCGTCTAATATGTTCCTTTGTAACTCCATGTGAGACGTCCCACAACCCCAGAGAGCAAGCTCTCTGGTTTAGGCTGTTCCGCGTTCGCTCGCCGCTACTGACGGAATCACTCTTGTTTTCTCTTCCTCAGGGTACTTAGATGTTTCAGTTCCCCTGGTATGCCTCTTACTATCCTATGTATTCAGATAGAAGTGACTGACTATTACATCAGCCGGGTTTCCCCATTCGGACACCCCCGGATCAAAGCTTGCTTACAGCTCCCCGAGGCAGTTTCGTTGTTCGCCACGTCCTTCATCGGCTCCTAGCGCCTAGGCATCCTCCGTGTGCTCTTAGTAGCTTAACCAACGCTTCAGTTTCGCGCCATTCGCTCTGTTGTCCGTTTGTTTCCTGATCTACTAAACGAGTTAATAGGTGGAAACGAAACTTCCAAAGGATCGACTGTCACGAATCTTCCGCTGCTACTTTTATAAAAACTTGTTTTGACACAAGTTCAGCTAAAAGGAATATTTCTAATTGCGCAAATTCGTTTCGTTATCTAGTTTTCAAGGATCAAGTGTATTTCTATAGATGAAATTGATTTGGTGGAGCCAAGGGGGATCGAACCCCTGACCTCCTGCGTGCAA
>NZ_CP020866.1:0-140000 GCF_003184205.1 Paenibacillus sp. Cedars | reverse complement strand
CATGTGCTTCACGTTTGCAGGCGTGTTCATTCTGGCCTATGCGCATACCTATGTCCTGGTGTTGTTTGCCGTTGTCCTGATCGGGCTAGGCTCTGCGACCTTCCACCCTGAAGGAATGCGGGTCGCCCATATGGCTGCAGGCATGCGAAAGGGACTGTCTCAATCCATTTTTCAGGTAGGGGGCAATGCCGGTCAGTCGCTGGCTCCACTACTTACGCGATATATCTTCGTACCGTTTGGACAGTTTGGCGCGATCGGGTTCACCTTCGTTGCCGCTGCGGGTATCCTCGTGCAATCTTATGTTGCCTATTGGTATCACGGTATGCTGAAGGCAGGATACACGTTTAAAAAGAGAGCCGCCGGGCGCATGCTCGATCCCGCCCGCCGTAAAAGCATTCGCAACGCAACGCTGGTGCTCGTCGTCCTTGTGTTTATCCGCTCCTGGTATGGCGCAGCCATCAGCAGCTATTATGCCTTCTATCTCATGGATGCTTACCAGATCAAGCTGGATAATGCTCAGATTTATATTTTCCTGTTTCTCGCTTCAGGAGCCATAGGCACTTTCTTCGGTGGACCTCTGGCAGACCGGTTCGGACGCAGAAACATGATTATGTTCTCGATGATTGGTACAGCTCCGATTGCTCTGATCCTTCCATTTGTCTCCCCGTTCTGGGCGGCCGTTCTGCTCGTGATCGGTGGGTTTGTACTTCTGTCGAGTTTCTCGGTTACCGTCGTCTATGCTCAAATGCTGCATCCGGGCAATATTGGCACGGTCTCCGGACTGATTACCGGGTTCGCTTTTGGCATGGGCGGTATCGGTTCGCTTGTACTCGGTAATCTTGGGGATGCCTGGGGAATCGGCAATGTCATGATCTCGATTGGTTTTCTGCCTCTGCTCGGTCTCCTTGCCCTGCTTCTTCCTGGCGATGACAAGCTGGACGAATGGTCCAGAGAATAACCCTCATATCGTAAAAAAGACACTCATCAACTGCACAGTACGTGCATGGTGAGTGTCTTTTTATTTGATTTTTCTAACGAGTTTGACGAACCAGTACAGAAATATCCATGGCAGTACGTACTTCGTCAGCCATTCGATGCTCATGCGAAGATCTTCCGCTTCCCTCCCGGGCTGAGTCAATCCACTTAAAACCAAAATGATTATAAACAACGGGAATAAGAGTATGGCCAGATAACCGAATGTTTTTTTACTCTTCATGTCTATCCCTTCCGATTAAAGATTGACTAATCCATATAAAATATACCATGACACAATGAGAATATATAACCATATTTTACTGTTTAAAAAAGAAAGGAGCTGGCCCGGTTCTTTTTAAGACCCAGGACAACTCCCGTCGATTCTACCCTATCTTACTGCATATAATCACTAGCTCGTAGATCATCAGATTTTATTCAAATAATCCAGCAAGCGATACACAATCACGGATACCTGCGCCCGAGTGGAGGTTTCGTCTGGAGCAAAGCGGTTGCCGCTTACGCCCTTAACCAGACCTTCCTTCACAGCAAAGGCTACAGCCGCACGTGCATCCTCTGAAATCAGATTCGCATCGTTAAATGACAAGGAGCCTGCTTCAGAATCAATCTTCAATGCTTCAGCAATCATGACTACCATATCCTCACGGGTTAGCGGATTCTTCGCACCCGCTTCTGTGCTGCGTGTCTCCCAATCAATGCCTGTCTCAAAAATACGATCAAGCAGCGTCGCAAATTCGGCGCGGGTCACTGCATTGTTCGGAGAGAACCGGCCTGCACCGGTACCGTTCGTAATATGCTGCGAAGCCGCAACTTCGATCTCATCTTTAGCCCAGTGGCCTACGATGTCATTGAAGGTTACGTTATTCTCAGCGGCTGCATAAGATCCCGGTCCGTTGATACGGAACGTGATTGATCCGCGTGACGCCGATTGCAGCAATCCTGCGGATTGCAGGTCTCCTTTTTCCGACTGAACGTAAGCTCCAACCTTACGAGTATCTTTCACTTTGGCCGGGTCATAGTTCAAGGTCAACAGAAGCGGATGTTTGAACTTGGCGGCGTGTTTAACCGTAACAATGGAAGATACAGCGCTCAAGCTGTTTCCGGATCCTGCTTTGCTCGCAGCTGCCGAGACCGTTAAGCTGAATCCGCTGGTCGTTGTGAAATCATCCAAGGCATCGGCAGGCACTGTCAGGGTAAAGCCGTTACCAGTTATAACAAGAGGCTTGCCCGATGCTTTCAGTTTATCAACGGTTGCCTTGCCCAGTGTAAGAGCTACATCGCTATATTTACTGAAATCAAGCTTGGATACGTCCAGCTTCACCTCCTTGCTGTCACCAGCAATTCCAGCTGTAACCGCTGCTTCGGACAGGGCTGCTGTTGCAGATTCGGTGCCGTCCGCATTTTTCTTCGTGGTTACTTTGGCATCACCCGAAACTTCAGGAGCTGGAGTGGATGGTGTGCCTGTGGATCCGCCACCGGTTGATGAGCCGCCGCCAGGATTACCTGGATCTGGAGTGCTTGGTACATTAACAGATACCGCAGCTTTTCCTTCCAATCCTTGATGGTCCTTAACCGAAAGCTCAACGTTGTATTTACCTGAGGACAGTCCATCTAACGCAATGTTAAATGCGCCATCCTGTTCGACGTCGAAGCTGCCTTGCTTGGCAACGGTCTTGTCGGCTTTTTTGACAACATAAGTGGCATCCAGCCATTCGCTCACATCAAAATCAATCGTCCATTCGTCCATTAAAGCCGGAACAGCCGTAACATAAAGATCGTTGATGGTTCCAGTTAATGCGAGAGGGGAACCACTGGAAGCCTGCACATCAGATTTTGTGTTAATGATAGGTGCTTTGGTTTTGACAAAGAACGGAATGGTTGCGTAATCGCCGTAAACGACCCTATTAGTACCGAGGGACTTAAGATCTACCGAGTACAGACCGTCTTTAATCAATTCAATTTCTTCGGTTGTGTAATTGAAGTACTCCCCATCAAATCCGAGGGTATATTCCGTATTGGCTTCGAAAAGAAACTCATCTGTACCAAAAATCTGCCCAATCAACCCGTCACCATCTGGTCCTGATTCAGGATTCAGGCTATCGTACAAATCAATGATGACAACTTGCATAGGATTATAAAATTCGAAACCTACAGACACTTCACCAAGCTCCCCCTGTTCATTCAAAGGAAAATGCGGCAGGTAGGTTTCCGTGTCGTTATAGACCTTCGTATATTTGACACCCGTCATTTCAAGATTAAAGTATGCTACAAAAGGTACAGAATAAGTGCGGGTACCGTTTACAAAGTTAATATAGCCCTGCTGTTCCGAAACTCCGGTAATACCGGCTGGTACTTCTAGCGTTACGATCAATTCTTTCTCCCCGCTTAAGTCAAAGGAGGATTGATCCACCGTAACCGCTACTCCCGGGGTCGATTGTGTTGTATGAACCTCAACCTCAAACGCTCCGCCAATACCACCAATCTGTTCAACCTTTATTTTCTTCTGAACGGTTTGAGCCGTTGCTCCCGTAAAATTACCGAAGTTAATGCTTCCGGTAATGTTGTCCTGCTCTTTACTTGTTCCGTTTTCCAGATAAGAGGTCTTATCCAGAACCTTGACCAGAGCTTCGGCCTGAATGGTATCAACTGCCTGAATACGTCCGGCTCCTTGATCCGTGACATCATAGGAATCCGTATCCAGCACTTTGGCATTGTTCATCAGTGCGACTTTCACATCAAACGGAGTCCAGTCACTGTGTTTCTCCAAGACGAGTGCGGCAAGCCCCGCTACGTGTGGAGCAGCCATGCTTGTACCCGTTAAACGGTCATAGGATTGACTGTAATCCGCGTCTGGATCGTTCTTCCCGTAAGCCGGAACGGATGATAGAATGCTTGTTCCCGGTGCTACAACGTCAGGTTTAATATCCAGCGTCTTTTTAGCCGGACCGCGGGAACTTGAGTCATTGATCTCGTCTCCGGCCGACTTGTTTCTCATAAAATCGGAAAAACTTACTTTGAGATCGGGGTTGGCGTCGAGCAGAGATTTGATGGCATCCCCATCTTCTTTACTCATACTAAGCGTCGGAATAAAGTTAAAGCTGTCACCAAGCAGGACGCCGATCGGTCCCGGATTTTGATTAAATACGATCGCTCCGATGGCACCTGCTGCCTTGGCATTGGCAATTTTATCTACGAATGCGAGTTCTCCGCGTTTAATCAACGCGATTTTGCCCGCCACGTCTTTGCCTGCAAAGTCCTCAGGTTTACCCAGGTCCGCATAAACGAGGCCAAACTCTCCGTTAAGGACTACTTCCGGATCCTCGGCGAGATTCCAAGCCATCAGTTCAAGTTTATACGTAGCGTCTACTACGCTCAAAGGTGCATTTGTGTCTGCTGCAGGAACAGCTTCTTCTTCGGCAGATTCAACAGGGACCGCATCCGCTGCCGGAGCTTCTTCGCCTGCTGCATTCGACGGGTTCTCATCCGTCACTGCCAGTTGGGCTATATCATCTGCTTGTACACCAGGCGGTTCTTCAGGAACAGTCGGTTGTTCAGGCTGAGCCCCAGTATCTACTGCGCTCTCATCCACGCCGATTGGCGCCGCAGGCGGTACAGCATCCGTGTAAAAATGCGTGGTTGCCGAAATTTCATCACTTGGCCCTGTAGAGTTACCTACGGTAATAGCAAATGCTGATGCCCCCGGGGATCCTACGGTCCACCGGTTCGGCCCCGAGTTGCCGCTGGAAACGACTGGCGTAACACCAGCCAGCGCAGCATTATTAATAGCTACGGACGTGACGTAGTCCGGATCATTGCGGGCATTGCCAAGCGAGAGGTTAATGACATCCAGTCCATCCTGAACTGAACGGTCGATACCTCCCAGTACCCAGCTGGACTTACCACTTCCATAAGGTCCAAGAACACGATAGGCGTATATATCCGCTTCTGGAGCAATACCCACAACGCCGAATTCACCCGCATCCCGGGCTGCGATGGTGCCCGCCACATGCGTTCCGTGTTCGGTCCAGTACGTGCTTCCTCTATCATCCACCTCTGGCGGATTGGTAGGATCGTTCTCCCAATCAAGCGGTGTCGTTTCATAAGGATCATTATCGTTATCCACGAAGTCATACCCACCCTTATAAGCATCCTTCAGTATAGGGTGAACGTAATCGATTCCCGTGTCGATTACACCAACTTTAACCCCTTTACCCGTATATCCCAGATCCCATACCTCCGGAGCGCCAATGAACGGGCCTGTATCCTTCATATGCGGGCTAACTTCACCTTTTGGTCCTGCCGTTACTTCCAGATCGGGATATACCCCGAGCACACCCGGGATCTTGAGAATGTCTTCAAGTTTATTGCTGTCCATCTCCAATGCTACCCCGTTAAAAGCATAGCTATATTGGTTTGAAACCTCATGATTGATATGGTTGGTGCTCAGATTGTCAATGAAGGTCTGCTGCTGCAGTTCTACCTTCTGCTCAACCCTTGCCTTCATGGAAGAACTAAATGATTTGCCCGCTATCGAGGAAATCCCCTTCGCCAGTGCAACCGGCTCAGCAGACAATTCAACGATGACATCAACTTGACCCGTCCCCAAACTTTCCAATTGTTCATCAAGCACAGGCGTCTTGGCAAGCTCAGCCCGATCCTGCAGAATCTGCTTTAATTGCAAAGCATCTTCCGCACTTAACGGGTTGTTCAGCAGTTGCTTGGACTCCGATGGAGCAGCAGCTGCCGGAATAACCAATGAAAGCATTAATATCAAACTTAATAATATGGACAACACTCGTTTACTCAAGACTTTGCTCCTCCCTACAACTCAATTTTCTGTTATAACAACAGGGTCTTAAAACTAGCAGTAAACGACTTCACTACCACCTCTTTCTATTGGATGACTGACCCATGGTAAATAACTTCTAGACCACAAAATTAGATTCCTCCATCCTTTTCTGTATGTTTTTGTTAAAAAAAGTCGATTTCATAGGAGGTTTTGACGAATGAGAGAAACCGCAATAGATTCAAGAAAAATCAAGCTTACAAGGGAAGTAAGAGAGGTTGAATCGAGCGAGTGAAAAAAAGAAAACCGAGGCTATTGATAGCCTCGGTTTATATAGGGTTTTATCTGCTTCTGCAAGATATATCCAGATTAAGATGTTATTCGTTCAGCAAGCGCACGAACTCTTCTTCATCCTCCAGGATGTCGATGCCGAGCTGCTGGGCTTTGGCCAGCTTGCTGCCGGCTTTTTCGCCTGCGATGAGGAGATCGGTTTTCTTGGACACGCTGCCGGTGACTTTGGCACCGAGTGCTTCCAAGCGTTCCGTCGCCTCTTCACGGGTCAGCAGATGAAGCGTGCCTGTCAGCACAACGGTTTTGCCGCTGAAATAGGAATCGCTGCTGACCGGCTTCGGTGCTTCCGGCGCTTGTGCTTGAACACCCAATGAAAGCATCTTCTCGATACTCGCCTGCGCAAAAGGGTCGGCAAAGTATCCGGCGATACTATCGGCCACGATGCCTCCTACGTCCGGAAGCTCAACGAGCTCTTCTGCGGTCGCTGCCATCACGCGATGCAGATCACGGTAGTGATCGGCCAGCATCTTGGTCGTGGATTTGCCGGTATTCGGAATACCCAGGGCGAAGAGGAACGATGCAAGATCCCGCTCCTTACTCTTCTCGATGGCGTCCAGCAGGTTCTGTGCTTTTTTCTCGCCGAAGCGCTCCAGCTTCACCAAGCTGTCAAAAGAGAGGGTATACAGATCCGCAGGCTCCCGAACGCCGAGCTCCTCATACAACTGAATGGCGGTTTTGTCGCTGAACGTTTCTATGTCCATGGCGTCCCTGGAAGCAAAGTGCGTAATTCTCGCCACGATCTGCGGTTTGCAGCCGGTCTTGTTGTTGCAGAACAGATGCGCCCCGCGCTGCTCCAACGGGAATCCGCATGACGGACACTCCACCGGGAACAAAATCTCTTCGCCGTCGTTCTCTTCCGTTACTTTTCCAAGAATTTCGGGAATGACGTCATTCGAACGGCGGATGAAGACACGTGAACCCAGCGCGAACTTGAGGTTCTTGCGCTCAATATCCCCGATATTGTTCAGCGTGCAATTTTGCACGGTAACACCGGCAAGCTCAACAGGCTCCACGCGCGCGAGCGGCGTGATTTTACCCGTTCGTCCCACGTTCCAGGTGACCGACTGCAGTACGGTCGTAGTTTCTTCCGCTTCGAACTTGTAAGCGACCGCCCAGCGAGGGAACTTGTCGGTGTATCCCAGCGCCTCGCGGATGCGGAAATCGGTCACCTTCACAACCGCTCCATCGATGAGATAGTCCAGCTCGGAACGGCGTTTCTCGATATCGGCCAGCTGCTCCATCACATCATCAAACTGCTCAAAGTAGAAAATGTAAGCATTGACCTTAAGGCGGTTCTCACGCAGGAAATCCATCATTTCCTTATGGTCGGCAAAAGTGATTCCATCCGAGTAGCCTACATTATAGAAGTAAGCGTTCAGCTTGCGCTCGGCCGT
Organism: Paenibacillus sp. Cedars; assembly: GCF_003184205.1. Lineage (NCBI taxonomy): Bacteria > Bacillati > Bacillota > Bacilli > Caryophanales > Paenibacillaceae > Paenibacillus > Paenibacillus sp. Cedars. Next base: position 132,476 of record NZ_CP020866.1, on the reverse strand, counting down.
CACCTTCGGACTGAGATTGCGAAGCGCCCCTGCCGCCGCATTGCGCGCATTCTTGAGCGGCTCGGCTGCGGTTTGATTGTATTTTTCCAGCACCGACAGGTTCATGATACCTTCGCCCTGCACTTCAATCGTGCCCTCATCATAAGGAATCGTCAGCGGGACCGATTTGATGGTCTTCACCTGGGGCAGTATGCCTTCGCCTACTGCACCGTTGCCCCGTGTCGAAGCTTGAACCAGTTTGCCGTCCTGATAGGTCAGGTTCAGCGTTAACCCGTCAAACTTCAGCTCCAGCGCGTAACAAGGATTCGGCAGAGGATTGCCGGGATTCTTCGTATTGTAGTCATTGACCAGCCTGACCACCCGATCATGCCAGGTACGGAGCTGCTCGATGTTCTGAGCCTTATCGAGACTCCATAACGGAGCCAAATGACGGTGCGGGGCAAAACCCTTCAGAATCTCCCCTCCCACCCGCTGGGTCGGAGAATCCGGAAGCTTCACTCCGGTCTCTGCCTCCAACGCTACCAACTGATCGTACAGGGCATCATACTCCTTGTCGCTCACCAGCGGCTGATCCAGCGTATAGTAGTGGTAATTATAATTGTTCAGCTCCGTGATGAGCTTCCCCATCTTCTCCTTGAAATCCATACAGGGGCAATCCTCCTTCAATAATATAAGGGCATAACAGGCTGCGTTTCGTTCATGCTGATGCTCCTAGTTCTTCCCTTATTCCACCTTCGTAATCGGCGCGAAACCAGCAAGAAGACGTTTTACGCCAACCGGTGCCGGAAAAGCAATCTGCAGCTCCATGTCATTGCCGCTTCCCTTCACCGCCACAATGGTGCCGGTACCCCATTTGCCATGGGCTACTTTGTCGCCAGCTTTAAATTCCCCGCTGCCCGAAGCAGACGCTGGTCGGGATGCGGCACCGGTAGTCATGGTCACCCGGCTCTTCGGTGCCGCTTGAGCCGAAGCCGTCGATCCACTTAGGGAGAGGTCCACGCTGCGTCCACCGCCAAAGTTGCTGCCTCCGCCTCCGCCGAAGCCACGTCCTGCATAAGATCCGCCTACACTTCCGCTTCCACCGCGGCGGTAGCGGTCATGCGCCATCTGCGTGTCTTCCTTCAGCTCCTCCGGGATTTCCTCCAGGAAGCGTGAAGGCGGGTTCGCCGTCGTGCGGCCAAAGAGTGTACGCATACGCGCACAGGACAGGAACAGCTGCTTCTCGGCACGCGTAATGCCGACATAAGCAAGGCGGCGCTCCTCTTCCAGCTCTTCGTTATCCATGAAGGCACGGCTATGCGGGAATACCCCTTCTTCCATGCCGATAATGAACACCACCGGGAACTCCAGACCTTTAGCGCTATGCATGGTCATGAGCACGACAGCGTCGTCACGGTCTTCTTCGTCATCGTTCATCGAATCGATGTCCGCGATCAGCGCAAGATCCGTAAGGAAGGAGATGAGGGACTTATCCTCATTATTCTTCTCAAACTCTTGCGTAACCGACAGGAACTCGTCAATGTTCTCAAGGCGGGATCTGGATTCGATCGTATTCTCATTTTGCAGCTCGAGCCGGTATTCGGACATCTCCAGTATTTTTTCCGTAAGCTCGGTGACCGAGAGAAACTCGACCATTCGACTGAGGGCGGCAATCATGTCGTAAAAGCCCACCAGCGCATTGCGCGTCCGTCCGGCAAAACCGAGGTCGTCCACGATTTCCAGCACGCGGAAGATCGAGATGCCCCGCTCTCCGGCTGCTGCAGCCAGCTTCGCGACGGTGGTGTCACCGATGCTTCGTTTGGGCACGTTGATGATCCGCGTCAAACTGATATCGTCATCCGGATTCGAAATCAGGCGCAGGTAGGCGAGCATGTCCTTGATCTCTTTGCGATCATAGAACTTGATACCCCCGACGATCTGGTACGGAATGTCCGACTTGATCAGAATTTCCTCGATAACCCGGGACTGCGCATTGGTCCGGTACAGGATCGCATGATCCTGATAGTTCTTGCCTGCATTGATGTTCTTGCTGATTTCCGAGGTAACAAAATATCCCTCATCATGCTCCGTATCCCCCCGGAACACCTTGATCTTCGGTCCTTCACCTTGCTCGGTCCACAGATTCTTCGGCTTGCGGCCCGTGTTCAGGCCAATCACATTGTTGGCAGCGTTCAAAATGTTCGCTGTAGAACGGTAATTCTGCTCCAGCAGAATCGTCCGCGCCTCGGGATAATCCTGTTCAAAATTCAGGATGTTCGTGATGTCCGCACCGCGCCAGCGGTAGATGGACTGATCGCTGTCCCCGACCACGCATATGCGGTGATGGCTGTCCGCCAGCATGCGGCAGAGCATGTACTGCGCCCGGTTGGTATCCTGATATTCATCTACATGAATGTACTGGAATTTGCGCTGGTAGAAGTCGAGGACCTCCGGCACTTCCTTAAACAGCTGGATCGTGGTCATGATCAGATCGTCGAAATCAAGCGAGTTGTTGCTCTTCAAGCGCTTCTGGTATTCGGTGTACACCTTGGCTACAAGGGATTCAAAATAGTCCCCGGCTTTCTGTTCATACTGCTGCGGGGAGATCAACTCATTCTTGGCCGCGCTCATGGCCGCTTGAACCGCCTTCGGCTCGAATTTCTTCGGATCGATGTTATGATGCTTCATCACGTTCCGAATGACCGACAATTGGTCCGTTGAATCCAGAATGCTGAAATTGGAGGTAAAACCAATCCGCTCGATGTCTTTGCGCAGAATGCGCACGCACATCGAGTGGAATGTCGATACCCAGATATCCTGGCCTTCGCGGCCGACCAGCTTGGATACCCGCTCCTGCATCTCACGGGCTGCTTTATTCGTAAAGGTAATCGCAAGAATGCTCCATGGTGCGGCTTTACGGGTGGCGATCAGGTAACCAATCCGGTGCGTCAGCACCCTCGTCTTGCCTGAGCCGGCTCCTGCCATAATGAGCAGAGGTCCGTCCGTAGCTTCAACGGCCTTCCGCTGCTCGGGGTTGAGACGCTTGACCGCCTCGTGTATGTCAATGGGCTGCATATTATTTTGCCTCCTAGATTTGTAGATTTAATAAAAGAGAAATGATTGCAAACAGAAAAGATAGCCGATCCGGTCAGCCCTTCACAGCCTTAACCGTCTCAAGCGCCTGCTCGAGATCATCGTACACTACGTTGCCTACAATGATCGTATCTGAAGTAGAGGCAGCTTCCAGCGCTTGCTGGGCGTTGGTTATTCCGCCACCGTAGAACAAACGGGCATTATCCAGCGATCTTCGGACCGTACGAACGGTCTCCATATCTCCAAAGGCTCCGCTGTATTCCAGGTAAACAATCGGTAAATTCATCAGCTTGTCCGCGATCTGCGCATAGGCGGCGGCCGTGCCTGCTTCAATCGAAGTCTCTGCTCCGGTCAGCTTCGCCACCGCCGCATTCTCGTTTAATACGATATACCCTTCGGTCACAACCAAGTCCCACGGAATCATATAACCATAGCGTTCGATTCCTTCACGATGCCGCCCCATGATCCAGGTCGGATCCTGTGTGTTCAAAACCATCGGGATCATGTACAGATCAAATCCGGGTACAACGGCTTCCAGATCGGATACTTCCTGTACGCACGGCAGCTCATAGCGCCTTACACGGGACAGAAGATCCACGGTATTTTCATAAGTGACTCCGGTTGAACCCCCAACCATAATGGCATCGGTTCCTGACATGCATACCACATCAAGGCTGTCGTCACTGATCTCCTTGTCGGGATCCAGCTTAAACACATGCTTCCAGGATTGTATCATCTCTTTCAAGCGTCATTCCTCCACGTTCACGGGTTACTATTATACTAAAATAAGTCTATGCTAGCACGGTAATCAAGTCAATTTATGTTCGTATAAAATGCGAACATTTTTTTGGTAATTGTGATGTGTGACCTAATGGCCGCGGTACTTACTGCTGTGAAGGGAATGAAAAAGCCCGTCCGAATTCACTAGAGTGAATCCGACGGGCGGAGGAGATTATATTGGCCTCATGTTTAGAGCAGGTTAATTAGTAGTCCCGCCAGCTGTTTAAGAGACGCTATTTTAACATCGTTTTGGCTGCCAACTCTTGCTTGCATCGCAGCATCACGAGCAGAAATCAGCTCCGTCAAGCCAGGATCATCATGAATTAGCTCATCGGCATCTTCAACAGCCTCTTCAATCAGGATATCCAGCGTTGGGACAATAATGGAGATGGTTTGTGCGATTGTCTGCTGCGACCCACGGACCAGCTTAACCTTTGCTTGATAAGTAACGTATTGATTTCCGTCATTGTAATTCTCAAGAAGGATAGCACCTTGATCTTGCTTGAGATATACGCTGCCAATCACGGTTGCTGGAGTTGTCATTTCCAGATCCTCAATGATCACTAAAGTATCATCCAATAGAGGATTATTTCGATCTGTAAGATAAACAGCCTCCCCAACCGTTGTAAGATAGGAAACTCTCGACTCTAACGATAGTTTGGCCTTCTCTTCGTTGAGAAGTTCAAGCTCTCCGTCTTTAATGTCCAGCGTATCGTAAGTCGTATCCAAAACTTGATTACTGCTTACATCAATAAACTCAGTTTTAAGTGTATATCTTCCCGCTTGCTTGAACTTCAGCTCATACTGGAGTTCAAGATTGGACACATCATATCCGTTATCATTTGAACCGTGGTAAGCCTCAATCGAATTATTCAATGAATTGGTCTGGAACGGTAACAAAGCTCCTTCACTTGACTTGAGTTCAATAAGAGCCGGGTTCAGCGGACCCTCAACAGAAAAACGAAGGAAGACCTTATCTTGCGTTGGATAATACCCTGTACCCAATGTAAGCTGTAAAGCGTTATCTACTAACTGATTTCCTTCAATGGATGAGTAAAAATTATAATCGATGGCTGGCTGAAGATCGGATTGAGGCTCATCCACAACAAGTTTGTTATGATCCGTGAAATTCAGTTCCGCACCGTTAACTTCCATATCGAATACATACCAGTATAACTCGTCTCCGCTTCCACTCGGGATATGATATGTTTTCACAGGCTGACCGCTATTCCCGCTGTATATCTCAACCTTAGCAGATGAATTACGCAGCGTTTCCGATCCGTCATATCCGTTTCTGGAGTAGTTGTGAATATAGAACTGATACTTGCCGTCTACGCGCTTGCGGATTGTCGTTGTCTCTGGGCCATAGGAGTCTGTATCATCATGGTCCAGATCCGCGAACTTTTCTCCTTGATAATAATATTCCCGGTCACCAAAATAAGTGTGGAATGATCTTCCATCAGGTGTTGGTCCAAGCAGATGGGAGTCTTCATCCCGCGGCTTCTCTCCCCATGTCAACACGATGCGAATCTCATCGTTTGCCGGGATTTTGATTGCAGTCGCATCTTCATTCCGGTTAAAGCTGTCACTTAGTGAGACGCCTACTACATAAGTCGTAATAAAGCCGGCTTTTGTGAGTTGTCCAGTATATACCCCGGCTGGCAAATTAGCGGTATATCGTCCATCTGCATTCGTAAGCGTCGACGTCGCAATGCTGCCCGTTGTATTGCCTAATCCTCTGCGGAAATCAATTCTCATACCTTCCACAGGGAGTTCGTTAACATCGGTTATTGTCCCTTCAAAGCCTTCGAGTTTAATGCTGCCTGTTAAACTTGTTGTGAATTTGGAGCTGCCTGCTGCAGGAGTAACATTAAGAACCAATGTATCACCATAGTGTTCATCCAGCGAAATCGGTGTAAATGTCAGTGTCTTAGTCGCGTTATTAAACGCCATGTCCTCCAACTGATAAACAGCACCTGCAACCGTTGCGCTGATGTTAAAATCAATTAGTTCCAGAGACGGAACTGCATTCACAAACTGCAGTACTGCCTGTCCGTTACTCAATTGAATACGATCCGTAACCGGCGGCTGGGTAGGATTAGGATTCGTTGTATTCCCGCTCTCTCCGGTTCCAGCGTTATATCCAGAAGTAGAACCTCCGCTACCAACGCTTACGGTAACGTTATCGGCTAACACCAGACTGCCCGGGCGCTGAGTGAAGGATACGCCAGCGGCATTAACTTGAGCACTGCCAATGCTTCCCTGACCACTCACAGACGCTGCTGCATTAAGAATCAGGGATAGAACAGATGCGGAAGATCCAACATTCAGATTCGTGCCGGAAGCATTCGCCGCAACATTTAGCTGAGATACAGAGCCTGAAGTAAGATTTACATTCAGCGAAGCTGCTGTAACATCCACTGTTTCAAACTGCCCTGCCAAAGTCACATTGGAGCCAGATGGAATAAGATTAGACAATAACAGATCTTTAAACCCTTCACCTGTCAAACCTGTTTCTTCCAGAATCGCACCGGATTGCAGTGTAACCTGTGACACAGAGCTGCCACCTTCGGTAACGATACGGACACTGCCGTCCTTTTTGTTCACAATAACGGTAATAAGCACGGAGTCAACCACATGAATACTGTTTTTGCCTCCGCCTTTTATGGTTGTACTTCCCTTAACCGTTACCCCTTTAAGCGTGACGTCCCCTTCACCAACGCCTTCGCCAATGACAAGATTACCTTCTATGGTCATATTTTGAAGCGTGATTTCCGAGGCATTAATATGTACGGATCCCGGAACGTTCTTGGTTCCTGTAACAGGACCGTATGTACCTGCCGTATCGTAACTCGTAACTTCCTGAGATTTAATCTCTTCAAGAGCACGATCGAGTACAGTAACGACTTCAGCACGGGATGCGCTTGCTGTCGGTCTGAACTTGCCATTGCTCCCATTCATGATACCGCTAGAAGCAACGGCTCCGATCGCTCCTTTGCTCCATGCCGGACTACGATCCGTGTCTGTAAATTTATTAGCTGCATCACTTGGCTTGAGCTCCATTAGTGAACTCAAGATGACAGCCAGTTCCTGACGTGTTACCTTGTTGTCTGGTTTGAAGGTTCCATTGCTGTAACCCTTCATATACCCCTGCGAAGCTGCCACGGACAAATCATTATAGTACCATGATGTACTTTTGACATCGCTGTATGAAATGCCAGCCTTGGTCTCGAACTGAAACGATCGATTAACGACCGCTGCCAGTTGAGCTCTAGTTATTGGAGCATCCGGATTAATCTTTCCGGTTTGATCCCCATTAAGATAACCTTGTTCATTCCATTTCTGAAGTGTCTTGCTCGCCCAGTGTCCTTCAATATCACTAGCACTGGAAGTGGTTTTTGTTTCATTCTTTGCTGTTGCAGCGTAGGCTCCACCTAACGGAGACAGTATGAGGGTTATCCCTAATACTGCACTTAAAGCCTTTTGGTAAAATCCTAGTCTGTTACCCAAGTTGAATTCCTCTCTCTCACCTAATAATTTATTCATACTATAAGACTATTTGACTAAAAATCTATCAATTTATATCATTAGACCCAAATCATAATAGTCTTTAAGTTCTAATAACATTACCACTTCCAGTAAATAACACAAGCCAATTACTGGTATAAATAAAAAAATATGTCCTTTTATAGACATATTTTTTCAAATTCTGATATATGGTTATTGGCTAATACAAGTATCTCAAGCTGTTCTGCTCTATTTCCGGCTCGGTCAGCAAATCTGAGTATACACCATAAACACCCCATTTTTCATAATTGTTAACGGTATTGGTGTCATTGATCGTATGCACATAAGTTACGGCCCCGGCTGCCTTCAGCTTTGCCACAAAATTCGGGCTGACTTTATACTCTGGCATGGTTACGGCGTCGATCTTGTTCTCCTGAACAAAGGCCGTGATCTCGGCAGGCGAATCCTGCGTGGCATAAAGCGTATAGATAATGGATTCAAACGGATAGATCTCGTGGACCATATCAAGCATCGGTTCATTATAAATTTGAATGACAACTCGATCCAATAGTTCCGGGTCTCGCTGCTCGGCAGCATTCACGATCTCTGTCAGCAGGTGCTCAATATCCTTATCCTCCTGCTCCTTCGTATCCGTCACAATGTACATATCCGAATAGTGCTGCATCATGTCCATAATGGCCTCTATATCCATCGGTTGATATTGCTCCAGTATCGGCGTATTGATAAATTCCTCATGGGTTAGGCGGGCAGCTTGCTTATGATCCGGAAGTTTATCCTGCTGACCGAGCTGTTGGGTCATGCTCTCCGTCCACTCATGACGCGCAACAACTTTACGATCCTCAGTCAGCATCAAGTCAATCTCGAAGACACGAGTGCCCTTCTCGTAATTGGCAAGCATCGCTTCATAAGCATTGGTATACGGCTGCTCGCCGATACTTCCCATGGCATGCGCAATCAAGCGATAGGCCGTGAATCCCTGCGGTTCTTCTTCGTTCTCATGATAAGTGAGCAACAGAATACTGATGGCGGAAATTAAAATAAGGACAGCAATGATCCGTTTCATGGTATGCCCACCTTTTGCATAGTTGTTGCTAGTTAACTACCCTTTTGAATGGTTGGCAAAACAAAAAAAGCGCCATTCGGCGGCTGCCAAATGACGGAATGTTCTTTATGGATGCGGTAGTTATAGTACGCTAGCCCTTAGCCTTCAAAAGATGAATATACCATTTCAATCCTGCATTGTGATTAAACACACTCACTTTATCCAAGACGTCAAACCATCCGCAGCTTTCGATCTCTTCGATTTTATGTTCTACCATCGTATAATCCGGATCCTGGGTGTTCTTATGAGAATAAAGCGAAGATATGATGACCCCGTCCGGGGTTAGATAACGGGCATATTCAAGCAGCTTGCTTGGTGTGTTCGGCACGTATTGCAACGATTCGTTAAATACAATGACATCATAGCGTTTGTGTGGAACATAATGATTAATGTCTGCACAATAGAAAATGTGCCTCGAAGTCTTGCTGGATGCGATTTTGACAGCCTCTTCGGATAAATCCACGCCGGTGTAATTAGATTTTTCGCCCTCCAGAAGCATATCGTACAATATTCCGGCCCCGCATCCCATATCCAGGATTCCCTCGTCCGCAATATACTTTCTTATATAACCATACACGACCGAGTATCTGGCATATTCGGTGATGTCCGATAAATAATCCCACATGCGGGATCGGTACTCCTCGTCCCATTGCTGCTGGTTGCTTTCGATGAAATCCTGAACCTTCGCATTTTCCATTGGGATTCCCTCCTAGTATTGGATCTTTAGCTTCCACTTGCTAATACAATGACTGGATTGAAAACACGACAAATCGAAAAAATTTAGCGAACTCAAGAAAATCCTCTTCAGGCACGCGGTATAATAATGGCTGCTGCATGAGGTGCGGAGTCAGCGCTTGGAAGACGTTGGGTCATAGGCTGCACGGGCACCCTACGAAGAAACATATTCTCAGTGCGGTACCGCAGCAAGCCAACATTTCATTATAATAGTATTAAAGTTATATATTGTAAATATATCCGAGTAACTATTATCTGATGGGTGTGTTGCATTTCCAGCTTTTAAAAAATGAACCCATCGTAATCTGGTATGTCATATTTTCACATGAAGCGACAGTATTCGATATCTTTTCCTGTGATTCGTGCTTGGGATGTATTTATCTTGGCTACGTATCTGCTTCGTGGGACACAAGAAAAAAAACGCCATTTGGCCCATGCCAAATGACGTCTTCATTGATTACAATCAGTATGCGTTCTTGAACCCGTTGCGGATCGTGCGCAGAATGATTTTGATATCAAACAGGATTGACCAATTCTCGATATAGAAAATATCGTGTTTGATCCGCTCCTCAATCGAGGTGTCACCGCGCAAACCGTTGCTCTGTGCCCACCCTGTGATGCCAGGGCGTACGTGGTGTTTCACCATGTACTTCGGAATCTCCTCTTTGAACTGCTCCACATAATAAGGACGCTCCGGCCTAGGACCCACCACGCTCATATGTCCGAACAGGACATTGAAGAACTGCGGCAGCTCATCCAGACTGGTCTTCCGGAGAAACGAGCCGAACTTGGTTCGGCGGGGGTCATTCTCCACGGTCCAGCCCGTATCCGTTGCCCCTTCCGGCAGCGGCTTCATGGAGCGGAATTTATACATATAGAAGTTCCTGCGGTTAAGCCCGACCCGCTCCTGCTTGAAGATGACGGGGCCGCGGGAGGTCAACCGGATTCCGAGGTAAATCCCGATCATTACTGGCAGGGTCAGGATAATCGCCACTAAGGAGAATACGATATCAAACGCACGCTTAAACAGTCTGTTTGCCGCAAGATCCAGCGGAATATCGCGTACATTGATCATCGGCATACCCGCAAAGTTATCAAATACCGGCCTTGCCGGGAGGTAATCAAAAAAGTCGGGAATGATGAGCGTACGCACACCAGCTTTTTCACAAGCAGCAATGATTTCAGGATACAAGTGGTGTGCATTTAGCGGAAGGGCCAGCACGACTTCGTCCACAAGTTTCTCGTTTAACACCTTATGTAGATCGCTGACTGAACCCAGAATGGGTTTGAGGCGTCTGGCTTCGATCTCATCCCACTGCTGGTAATCATCCAGGAAACCGATGACTTCATAACCAAGCTCCGGGTATTGCTTTAGATTTTTGAAGAAGCGTTTGCCCAGCGTACCAGCACCCACGATGAGCACGAATTGGCGATTGTAGCCTTTTTCCCGAAAATGCTTGAGGGATTTCTTTAGGAAATAACGGTACAAGATGATAAAAGCGACGTTAAAGATCATGTAGATGGCGAGATACCAACGGGAGATATCTACCTCTTTAACAAAAAACATAATACTTAAGAGAATGAACATACCGATGAAATGCATCTGGAAGATCTTTAAGAACTCGTCGGCAAAGCGCTTTTTCCGTTTCGGTGAGTACAAGGTAATCATGATGCCGACGACAACCGCAACCGCTCCGTATACCAAGCTCCACATCCCGTAAGATTGGATGGGCAGCGGTTTTTCATACGGAAACCAACCACTTTCGAATTTCACCCACCATGCAAGCAGAAACGCCAGCTGGATAAATGCAAAGTCGGTAATCATATACAATTTAGTCAGAAAGCCTTGATTCTGCCGGATCATGATTTTACCTCCACTCCACCTGAAGCTTGCGTTATGTTTGCTGGACGAACGGGTTTGAGCCGGTTCGTAAGCAGGGACAGGAGCAATTTTAAACCAACGCCCGCATACACGGCTCCATTAACGAATATGTTGTATTTCTGCCGGTAATGCTTCCGATGAAAAAGAATCATCGCCCGATGGAACTCATAAATGATCTTGAACGGCCGACGCCGAGCGCTGCCGCCTTTATGATGGATAATCGTCGTCCGGGGGTAATAGTGAATTCCCCATCCCGCCTGTTTGATGCGATAGCACCAGTCAATGTCTTCCCCGTACATAAAAAACGTCTCGTCCAGTCCGCCCACCTGCTCGATCGTCTCGCGGCGCACCAGCATGAATGCCCCCACCAAGCAATCCACCGGGTACTCTACGTCCGGGTTCAAATATCCCAGCTGATACTGGTTAAACTCCGGTTTGTTCGGGAACAGCTTGCTGAGTCCGAAGGCATAGTAAAAGGACGCCGAAGGCGTTGGAAACCCTCTTTTACAGGCCTTATCCAGCGAACCGTCCGGGAGGACGATTTTGCAGCCGGAAGCACCGATGATCGGATTATAGTCCATAAAAGCTACCATCGTCTGGATCGTATCCTGCTGGATAATCGTGTCGGAATTAAGCAGCAGCATATAGCGACCTTCCGCCACTTCCATCCCCTGATTGTTGGCTTTGGCAAAGCCGGTATTCTCCGTGTTCTCGATCAGCTTGACCTGCGGGAATAACTCTCGGATGGTCTGAACGGACTCGTCCTTCGAGTTGTTATCTATGAGGATGATTTCGTATGTAAATTCGGTCTCCGATGCGTATACCGATCGCAAACAATCCACCGTCAGCTGACAGGTGTTGTAGTTCACGATTAAAATGCTTAAATCCATTGCATAACGTCTCCTGACAAATATAGTAATCTATCGACATTATAACATAGTTCGTGGGGAAAGAAGGAATATCAATAATATAGTGTTTCATCCTATCTATCTCATATAAAACCGATCAATATAAAAAACTTAAATAACAGGCTCTCTGCTTTGGATTGTCTGTACAACTTGCTCTTACGTGCATAATGCAACCTGTCTATAAAACTTGTACGAGATGCAAGGAATAACTCCAACTGCTCTTTTTTTAGGCCAGTTAAACGTGATCCATAGATTCTATCAAACTCACTCGCTTGTTTATGCAGCAAGTCTTTGCCTGTATGTCTCTTAAAACTGGTCCATTTGCTCTTCAACTTACCCAGGATGGAGTTGCTGCCCCCTACCACATTATTATTGTGCTGACGGTATAACATGGATGGCTTGTTATCGTAGATTACGGTTCCAAATGCGGATACAAGCAAGTAAAACCACCAATCGTGCATAAGAACCTTATGACTGTCCACCGATTTACTATTCATAAAAAGGTTCCTTGCTGACCGATTCATGGTTAACGTCGCGCCAATAGCGATGTTCTCATATAACGCATTAAAGAAGGATGGCTCCCGTGCCGGAGGCTTGGGCCATGTACCTTTTTGATTTAATTCGTTATCCGTTAGGTAGGTCGATGTAAATACCATCGCGGGTATTTCTGTATGTACGGAGGAATTTAAGCGAGTTATAGCTCCCTCCACCTTATGATCAAGCCACACGTCATCCTGGTCGCAAAAACAGTAGTAATCAGCTTCAGCGTCTGCAGCACGCAGCAGTTCAAAGAAACTGGAGACAACGCCGACATTCGTTCCTTTGATGAGTTTTATGTTATTCGGATGTATCCTCATCAATTGTTCGAGAACGTCTACTGTTAGATCCGTGGATCCATCGTCTCGTATCAAAATCGAAATGGAGGGGTGTGTCTGATTGAGAATGCTCTGGATTTGTTCAGAAATATACTGATCGCCATTGTAGGCGGATAGCAATACTTGCACTTTATTCATCATGAAAGAACCTCCGGAAAACATTGGCTTCATACTATCGTCATGCATTAGATCTATGAGTGAATTAAAAGATAGACTAATAAAAGACCTGATCCATACAGATCAGGTCTCTTACATCGCTGTATTTACTTTAAGTATAGTTCAGGGTGCTGCTTCATATCCACCATAAACTGCTTCAGTCCTTCGCGCCAATGCGGTAGATCCTCTAATTGGTTTAGGCGGATAGCCAGGTGATCCATTGTTGAATTAGCCGGACGCGGAGCGGGCCGTGGAAACTCTGCTGTCGTGCAAGGCTGCAGTTCAGCCATAATCTCTAGTCCCAATTGTTCTCGTGCTTCTTCAAAAATAGCCTGAGTGAATTCATACCATGTACAAGAGCCGCTGTTGGAGGCATGGTATAAGCCGTATTTTTCGGTGGAGATGAGGTTTAACAAAAATTGTGCCAGATCTACCGTGTAGGTGGGAGAACCCTTTTGGTCATTAACCACCTTCAGCTGAGGTTTTTCCTGACCTAGCCGGAGCATCGTTTTCACAAAGTTATTCCCGTGTAACCCAAATACCCAAGATGTTCTTACGATGAACCACTTGGAGCAGAAGTCCCGGAGCATTTGCTCGCCTGCCAGCTTGGATCGACCATAAATCGTTTGCGGGTCGGTGTCGTCGTACTCAACATAAGCCGTCTCACTAGTACCATTAAAAACATAATCCGTGCTGATATAGACTACGGCGGCACCTATCTTTTCGGCGGATACTGCGATATTTCGCGTACCTAAAGTATTCACACGATAAGCACCGTCTGTATCGGTTTCGGCTGCATCTACAGCCGTATAAGCCGCACAATGGATGATGAAATCCGGATTATGAGATGAAATAACCTGTTCGCATAGCTCCATATTCGTAATATCCAGTTCTGCTCTTCCACAGCCGATAATCTGATACCCAGCTTCAGCAAGAACATTCGTTACATCCTGCCCCAACTGACCGTTGGCTCCGGTTACGAGTACCTTCATTCAGCTTCACCCAACCGCTTCCCGTACTGCTGGGTCATATAATCCCGGTAAGCTCCAGACTGGATACGTGTCCACCAATCCTTATGGTTCAAATACCACTGAATCGTTTCCTTAATGCCTGTCTCGAAGTTATGCTTGGGCTTCCAGCCCAGCTCATTCATGATTTTTGTGGGATCAATGCCATAACGACGGTCATGGCCTGGGCGATCAGCAACATAAGTGATCAAGGATTCCGGCTTGCCGAGCTCTTCCAGAATCGTTTTGACGATATGCAGATTGGTCCGCTCGTTGTTTCCCCCGATATTATAAACCTCACCTATTTTCCCCTGATGAATAACCAGATCGATCGCACTGCAATGATCCTCGACATACAGCCAATCGCGAATGTTGAGGCCATCGCCATAGACTGGCAAAGATTCATCATTTAGGGCACGAGAAATAATCAGAGGGATCAGTTTCTCTGGGAATTGGTATGGTCCATAATTATTCGAGCATCGAGTGATGTTAACCGGGAGACCAAAGGTCTCATGATAAGCCCTTATGAGCAGGTCCCCGCCTGCTTTGCTAGCTGAGTAAGGACTGTTAGGAGCAAGTGGTGTGGTTTCAGAGAATAATCCCGTATCCCCGAGAGAACCGTATACTTCGTCAGTGGATACTTGAACAAACTTGGTCACGCCATATTTTTTGGCTGCATCCAGAAGAACCTGTGTGCCCATGACATTGGTGTTTACAAAGATTTCCGGTTCCAGGATGCTGCGATCCACGTGGGATTCTGCTGCGAAATTAACTACGACGTCAATGCCTTGTTGGAAAATCGCGTCTACTGCTGGTTTATCAGCGATATCTGCCTGTACGAATGAGTAGTTAGGATGGTGTTGAACGGATTTTAAATTTTCAAGGTTGCCCGCATACGTAAGAGCATCCATGTTGATGATCTGGTAATCGGGATACTGCTGAATCATATATAAAATAAAGTTACTGCCTATAAAACCGGCCCCGCCGGTAACAAGTAGTTTCATCCAAACTGCCCCCTAGTCAAAATTCATCTCTGCGTCTTTCAGCAGCGGGTGCTGCTGGTCTTTATCCGATAAAATCGGATTTGATGTTGGCCAATCGATCCCCAAAGCCGGATCCTTCCATAGTATGCCGCGGTCATTTTCGGGGGAATAATATTCGTCCACTTTATAGAGAACCTGGGTATTGGGCACAAGCGTACAAAAACCATGTGCGAAGCCCTTAGGAACAAGCAGCTGACGATGGTTGTGTTCGCTTAAAATGACACCAACCCACTTACCAAAGGTAGGAGAGCTTTTTCTAATATCTACGATGACATCATAGATGGCACCTGTTAAGACACGTATGAGTTTGGTTTGAGCCTTAGGGTTGAGTTGATAGTGAAGTCCCCGCAAGACACCAGCTTCGGCAGATAAAGATTGATTGTCTTGGATGAAGTTGTAGGTAATGCCGTGTTGCTTAAATAGCGAATCGTTGTAACTCTCCATAAAAAAACCCCGGTGATCGCCGTGGACTTTTGGTTCAATCAACAAAGCATCGTTTAAGGATAAGCGAATAACACTCATATTTCTACCTCCTACCAGCCTACTAGACTTTAAGCTTGCCAAATTCCTCGGTAAATAATAGATCATGTGCCAACTCATTTGCTCTTGCAAGAGAAGAGTGTGTGCCCGCATCGGTCCACCATCCGTTTAAAATATCATACGTGAGTTCACTTCTTGCAATGTATGCATTGTTAACATCGGTGATTTCGAGTTCTCCACGAGCAGAAGGCTTCAGTGTCTTAACAATGCCAAAAACATGATGATCAAACATATAAATTCCTGTTACTGCATAATTAGATTTTGGGTTAGACGGTTTTTCTTCTATTGAGATTATTCGATTCCCTTGGAGTTCGGGCACGCCAAATCGTTTTGGATCTTCTACTTCCTGTATAAGAATTTTCGCTCCATGTTGCTGCTTTCTAAAATTCTGAACGAATGGCGATAGATCATCTTCAAAAACATTATCACCTAGAATAACAACCATTTGATCAATTCCAACAAAGTTTTCAGCAAGATCTAAAGCTTGAGCGATCCCACCTGCTTCATCCTGAACTTTATACGTAAAAGTTACTCCCATGTCACTTCCACTTCCAAGTAGGTTTACTACATCACCCATGTGGTCCTTACCTGTTACAATTAGAATATCCTGAACATCCGCTTGTTTCAACTTATGTACAGCATGAAATATCATTGGGTACTTTCCAACTGGCAAGAGATGTTTATTAGTTACTTTAGTTAAGGGATACAAGCGTGAGCCAGTACCGCCAGCTAGTATTATGCCTTTCATTTAGAATACCTCCTAATTAATTTGTGGCTATGAAAATAACACCAATAAGTATAAGTGAAGCTCCTATCCACTTCATCAATGATACTGGTTCATTAAACATATATACAGCAGCAAAGATACCAAGAATATAAGCTATGGATTGTGTTGGATAGGCTATGCTTAAAGGAATTCTCGACAACACAACAAACCATATTAAAGTAGCTATCACATAAAGCATTAGACCAGAGAATATTATCGGATTAAAAATTGCTTTCCAGGATTGAGCTAGGTTTACTCCTCCCATTCTTTCTAAACCAACTTTGAAGAGTATTTGTCCTCCTGATAACATAATTACATTTAATCCCAACAAAAGATAACTGAATGCAGTGCTATTTTTTAACATCCCTATCCTCGCTCTTCAACTTTAATTGTATAGATAACATTTCTACATTTCTTTTCATAATTCCAATTTCTTGAGTTAGATCTTTAATTTTGTTATTGGCTTTTGAGATTTCCAATGTTGCAGAAAAGGAAATACATATCAAACCAAAAATCGAGAACAGAAACAATGCATTTACAGGAAGTTCTATGCCCAATGATTCCGAGAAAAAGCTGAAAACTTTAGGGAATATGGATAGTATGAACAATAACACTACAACAGCGATCCAAAGAATAGAATATTTTAATTCCAGTCTGTATCTGCTTAAAAGATTTATTAGTAAAACTACACAGAGCAGCGAAGAAGCTATTAAGATAACCTGTAATTTAAAAGAGATCATAGCCCCTCCTTACGAAACTTGCTTTCTCATTCGATCTATAACTATAGCTAGTGATACTTTGGTCATGTAATATATGGATTTTAATGAAGTAATAGATGAAGTACCTTGTAACCTTGGCTCCATGATTACAGGAACCTCCATAATTTTTAAGTTATTTCGCTTTAAAAACATAATAGATTCGGGTTCGGGATAATCTACTGGATATCTATTGGAAAACAGTTGAATAACCCGCTTATCGCATGCTCTGAATCCAGATGTAGGATCAGTAATTAACTGGCCGGTAAGTATTTCTAGAAGTTTAGAAAAATAGCGAATGCCCAACCTTCTCATTGCTGTAGATTGAAATCCCATTTTATTAATATATCTTGAACCAATAACTAAGCTAGCCTCACCCCTAAGAATTGGGTTAATGAGATTTTCTATATAAATTGGATTATGTTGACCATCCCCATCTAGTTGAATAGCAATATCATAATTATTATTCCGAGCAAATTTATATCCTGTCTGTACAGCGCCACCAATTCCTAGATTGCATGGTAGATCTATCAAATGCACGTTATAATTTCTGCATATTTGAGAGGTATTATCAGTAGAACAATCATTAATTACAAGAATATCTAGATCAGTATTATAAATACTATTTATATTTTGAAGGGTTGTTTCGATATTTCCTCCCTCATTAAAAGCTGGTATTATTACCAATATCCTCATTTTTTTGTTATCCCTCCATTTCATTTTATAATAAATAGTCCACTAATTTTGTAATCCTAGCTAAATATTCTTGAAATCCAGACGAGTAAGCGAAAAAATTGTTGAGAATAAGTGACATTATTACTTCTAATAATACCGACTGTATATAAGGCTAATTGATATTAAATTAAATAAAATCATTAAAAATGCAGCTGAATAATAAACGTAGTTTGTATATTTCCGGAAAATGTATTTGAATCCATAAATCAATACTAAATTAATTGGAACAAGAGAAGTGAACAAATATCGTCCTTGCAGCATGAAATTATGGTATTCCCTGAAATAAATAATCTCTACTAGATATAAAAAGAATACATTCCCTAAAGAAAAAAGCAAACAGAACAAAACTATTTTATAATTTTCTCTTCTGCGAATTATGCCATACACTGCCCCAGTTAATCCCGTGATCACAATTAGAGCAATCAATTTATAAACCAAGATCGAATTGAATCGGGTATCTAACCACCCAAATTTAGCCCAATATGTCCGTATCCATAGATCGAAGAATCTATTCCTGCCTGCTTCATTTAAAAAGGCATTTTGAAAATACCATTTCAAACCAAGTGACGCATCACCTTGTGGTTGCATTGATACGCCACCAGTGAAAGAACCATAGTGTCTTAAACTAAAGAAGGCCCAGGGAAGGTATAAAATAAGCAGCGGCACAGAAACCATCACAGCAGAACGCAGTGTAGATTTCATTCCGTATTTTTTTATAAAAATTAAGAGAGCTGAGAATAAAATAAATCCACAAACATATACCATATGAGCTTTAATAATCAAACCAAATCCACAAAGTAAACCACCGATGATAAGTGTTTTTTCACTAACAGATTCTGTTGCTATAGTAAAAAGCCAAAGCAAAAGCGCTATAGAAACAACATCCATCATGATATCATTGTTTACCGCTGAACCAATCATTGAAAACATCGGATGCATGCCCGTTGTAATTGCTAAAACTGAAGCTAAAAAATTTGAATTCGGCTCTATTTTTTTGCCAGCGAAATACGCCAATGTAACAGCGACCAGACTTAACAATACTGAAAAAATCCTAACAGCATAAAACCGGAAAATTATTGTGGATTCATATCCCAATTTGTAAAATAAGGATGCGAAAAAGTAATAACCTGGCGGATACCCTGCGGCAAGATTACTTCCATCAGAAACACGTTGTAACGGGTTATTGTTTTCAGGCTTTGAGAGCATGTCATAAATAGGTTGATTAGTGGTATATTTTGACTCTGGATTGAAGGCAACTTCATTAAGTTTAACAGCCATTGTAAATAAGTTTAGCTCATGAGAAAAAGATTGTTCGGATGTTTGGATAGGTACCCTGTTTTCTTCACCCATAAATTGGACATATGCAAAATGAACAGGCTCATCAGGGTTTTGTAAGGGGGGAATAATGAATGTCCAAACCAACCCTTTTATCAACATAATGGTTAATATAATCCAGAGAGCAAAATTCTTCTTCATTAAAATACCCCGCCTTGACTTCAATATCTCATTGTTATTTTTCAAGTAATTTCAAACATGAATTCTCACTAAAGAAGCGAGGGAAATTATCGAATTGATCACCAATTTATCATGTCAGCCATTTTCTCTGCTATTAATCACTTAGAGTAGAGACAAGATACAAATATCAAGGTAATATATCTGCTGACCTCAAACTTAAGTCTTCAAAACTTATACGATAGAGTCCGATTCCCCCTAATACCAAGTCTATTTCTACTTTATTAAAGAAGCCTCTATGTTTAGAGCATACCCTGTATCCAAAGAAAGATTAGGATTATAGTAAGGATCTTCTAGAAGAATATTTCCCCATTTATTTTGCAGGTATAATGCTTCTTTGTTTAATCTAATTAATTTCTCATTAGATAACAAATCATCTCCTCGAGTTTTTGACTCATGATGAATCATCTGAACATAAGGTAACCATATATTTAAGTAACTTTCAGATCTTAGTTTAAGACAAAAATCCACATCATTGTAAGCCACCGACAAATTCTCGTCCATCCCGCCTACTTTTAGATATATCTCTTTTTTCACCATCAAACATGCAGCCGTCACAGCAGATACATTCTTAACAGATAACATTGCCCCAAAATATCCCGGATCAGTTATTGGACGATTGTGATGTCCATCTCCGGCAGCTCTTTGTTTACCTAAACCGAGAGTTAAACCAGAATGTTGAATCGTTTTATCAGGGTATATTAGAAAGGCACCTACTGCCCCAAGCTCTTCTCTTACTGCCTGTCCTACCATATCATCAAACCAATTAGAACTAATAACCTCAATGTCATCATTTAATAATAAGAGAAGCTCTCCACTCGCATTTTCAACAGCTACATTATTTATTCTTGCGTAATTAAATGGCTCATCAACTGTTATGATTTTTAATTGATCCTTAAGGATACTCTTCCATTTTTCAAAAAGTAAATATGTATCTCTTAGAGAACTTCCATTATTAACAATAATAATCTCATATTTTTTATCCAACAGTGTTTTCGTTAATGAACTCAAACATTGATCTAGCAATACGCCGTCTCTAGTAGGAATGATAATGCTAACCAGTGAATCAATCCTATTATTATAGTGCACTCTATAAAAATTCGAGTAACCCTCGAGTTCCTCAATGTAACCATCAATCCCTCTTCGTTGTATAGCATCATTAACTGCTTTTAGTCCGGCATAATGTGTGTAGTTTTTAGCTCCTGGACCAGACGCGGTCGATTCAGGAATAGTTCTCCAGTGATATAGAATTTTAGGGATATGGTAGATGTTGTGAGTTAGTTCGCTTACTCTCAAAGCTAAATCGAAATCCTGACTACCTTCTAACCCATTTCTAAATCCTCCAATTTTCTTAACCAAAGATGTACGATACACTCCAAAATGGCAAACATACATATGTGTCATTAATAAATCAGGTGACCAGTCTGGTTTAAAAAATGGCGAGTTTCTCTCACCTTCTACACTAATTTTGTCTTCATCACTATAAATCATATCAGCATCTGGATGTTCATTAAGGAGTCTGACATTTTCATATAATGCATCAATTGTTAACTCGTCATCATTATCAAGTAACCCAATGAATTCTCCCTGTGCAATACTAAGAGCAGTGTTTGATGATTCAGAGATGTGACCATTCTTTTCTCTGAAGACTACCTTTATTCGGGCATCACGTTCTGAATACTCCCTAAGTACTTTCTTAATATGGGGTTTAGGTGAAGCATCATCAGCAATACACAGTTCCCAGTTAGGATAAATCTGATTAATCACTGAATCAATACATTTCCGTAGCCAAATCTCATCAACATTATATACCGGCAAAATTATTGAGATTAACGGCTTGTATGTAAATTGCTCGACTTCTCTGTTAATCTTTAATTTATCCTCATCTGACAATTGATTTTGTATAATCCATATCTGGTAAGCCTGAGCACTAGTTTCCGAATCTATCCCCAATGTACTCTTTGCCTTTCTCCATATTGCCTTTAGCCCTTGAGTTTTGTAAGTTCTATAAGTTTTATTTATTATATTTTTAAAAGTTACTAAACCACCTCCTCTTTCCTTGAGAATTCTACTGAATGATGCTAACAATACATCTAACCTTGTCGTTTTTCTGAAATACAGATTCTCCAAACCGAAAGTTAGCTCTCTTTCCCCAGGATCCAACCGAAGATTGATCGTTCCTACGGGGATGTATATAAATTGTTCATATTTCAGGCTTCCAGGCAATATAGCACATATGACTTTACTATCTTTTTCAGAAAATCCTTCTCCAATATCCCAGTATAACTTCAATGGGATGTATTCTTCAGACTGGGAGAAATATGAAATTTTATTCCATCCACCAAAAAAATTACCTTCGATTAAAAAAGCAGGATCATTGCCATCTGAAATCCATTCCCCCCCTGACTTTCTTAAATCTGAGATAGGTTTTAGTCTTATTTTCGTTTTAATTCTAAATATTCCAGTTATCACAGAAGTTAATTTATCTTTAAATCTCCCCAATTTCAAAACCTACACTCCTCTTAAGTCTTAATAGTCCCTTTAATCAACTTCCAAACCCTAGAGCTATAAATTCGATTTAACTCATTACTTTTTAGTTCTAACTGCTCTCTAACAATCCTCATCTCATTTTCATTATTAGACTCTATAGTCCTCATTTGCAATTGAAGTGTCTCATACTCCAGTTGCATTCTTTTTAATTCTTCCTCTTTTAGTTCAAGTAATTCTAAAGTTTCATTTTGTTTATTGGTTATCTCAGACACTACACTATTCAAATTGTTAATTTCAGTTAATCTGTTTTCGCAGATGTCATTTAATGCAAGAATTTCATTCTTAATCTCAGGAATAATAACTCGATAATCATCAAAGAACCTTAAAACATCGAATTCTATACGATTCAGATTAACATTAGAATCAAACTTAATAATTATCTGTGGATCGTCCTCTTCAAAAAGATAATTATTTTTATGATTAAAACTATAGTTTCCTGATATCGTATATCTTGAAAATGCTTCTCCAATATTATCAAACAGTCTTATGTTATATATTTTAAAAATGCCCATATAATTAGAGGGATCAATTCTAATCGAGGCAATAGAATTGTGATAGTTAACTTCCTTAGAAAAGTGTCTCACCGTATGTCCGTGAATATGTTTTATAGTATGACTGTTTTGCTCATTGTAGCCATGCCCCTCATCAATGAAAACTTGAATATAATCAGTCTCATCCTCTTTATTAATTAATTGTTCCATTGGAACATTCAGCTTTGAACTCATAAGGGCCGCAAGTCTATAAAAATTAATTACTAATTCATTGATTTTATTTATTCTATCTTGAGGAATGTCGCAGTGAGGTTTCATTTGAACAGCCTCAATACTTCTTTCCTTACCCACAACAAATATTTTCCGATAGGAGCTATCAGTAAAGTCATAATCAAATAAATATCTATTATAATAATCGTCAATTTCTTGACGATACATTAATAACTCAGGATTGGAAGCAGCAATAAAATGAACTCCCATTAATTTTTCCCATATATCTATATTCCCATGATTAAAAACGCAATACGGATAATGGTTGTTTTTCAATTGACTCTCCAACTCTTCGTGTTTCGGTAAACCGTTAGTTGAATGTTCTTCTAACCAAATAAAATCAGTTTTAAAGAATAGGTTATATATTTTATTTACTCTCTTTTCAGCTTCAATTATCTCTGTTGAATAAAACGGTGCAGTGAGCACAAAGAACTGAGAGCTAACTCTATATAATTCATTAATAAAATCCCCTCTTTTCTGGGGAGGGATATGTTCGAATACATCTAAGGCTACTACAATATCAAACGAATCAT
Organism: Paenibacillus sp. Cedars; assembly: GCF_003184205.1. Lineage (NCBI taxonomy): Bacteria > Bacillati > Bacillota > Bacilli > Caryophanales > Paenibacillaceae > Paenibacillus > Paenibacillus sp. Cedars. The sequence goes on along the minus strand of NZ_CP020866.1, from coordinate 109,236 downwards.
TTGAAAAGGACATTTCTGTGGCATCGCCCAAAATGTATCGTGGGTTATTTAAAAGCTGATCGGGAATTTGTATGTCCAGATAAAAAATCATGTCATCTGGCAAAAATAATTCTAGGTTCTGGTGCTCATTAGCCCCGACCTCAAGGATTCTAAATACCTCATTTTTCGTACGAAGACGATTTATTAGATTCGCAACATTCTTGTATCGTTGATACTGATCAAAAGAAATATTGATCATTTAACCACTTCCCATCTATGATTCAAATAAACAAGACCCTCCGAAAAATAATCATTTGTAACTACAAATTGATTGGCATTCTCCTTATAATTTAAACAGATTAAACCTTCATTGCTAAATATTCCAACATCAATACAATAAGTACCTCCCATCAATGGAAGCTTCGGAACTATATATTTTATACTGTGTCTCCCAAAACTTTTTGGGATCTCTATTTTTTCCAAGTGAGTATTAGGACCAAAAATATAGTCTCTTTTGGGTGTATAAAGGGCTACTCCAATTAAAATGTCTTCAATAAAATTTTCATATATTTCATAGATAACTTCAATTTCTAATTGGTCGAAGGATTTAAGTTCGTCTTTGGTAATATTGACGTTAGTGATGGAAGCAAGTATATTTGGGTCTTCTGGCAATATAATTGTTTCCTCGTCACTTTTATCAAAAGCTCTATTAACAGCAACGGAGTTTGTATTCGCAGCTCCAAAATAATCATTGCCATGCTTCATGTAATCTTCATATAAATCTACAATCTCACTCGATGCACCTTCAGCCTTAACTTTACCTTCTTTAATCCAAACTGCTTTGTTACAAAATCTTTTTACTTGTTCCGTTGCATGGGATACAAATAATATAGTAGTCCCGTTTGACTTCAATTCCTTCATTTTCTCAATACATTTTGTCTGAAATCGAATATCTCCTACTGCCAATGCCTCGTCAACGATTAGAATATCTGGTTCAACATTAATAGAAACAGCAAATGCTAGTCTTGCAAACATTCCACTTGAATACACTTTTACTGGCTGTTCTATAAATGTCCCTATATCAGCAAAATCGATAATTGAATTGATCTTCTCATCCATTTCTTCTCTAGTGTAACCCATCATTAATCCATTCAAATATATATTTTCTCTACCAGTATATTCAGGATTAAAACCAGCACCTAATTCAAGAATAGCGGATATTTTCCCATTTACGATAACCTCCCCAGAACTTGGAGATATAACACCAGTGATAAGCTTAAGTAATGTAGATTTACCCGACCCATTCTTCCCGAGTATTCCCACTGCATCACCTTTATTTACAATAAAGGATACATCATTTAAAGCATTGAATTCCTGATGATATTTTTTTTTGTTGGGACTCAAAGATTCCTTTAGACGATCTATTGGTTTATTGTATAATCTGTACTTCTTTACAATGTTTTTAACTTCTATCATTGGTTTCATAAAATATTCAACTCCTAGAGTACGTCAGCAAAGTGAGGCTTCAACTTTCTAAACACCACTGTCCCTAAAGTAAAAATGCTTAGACATAATATCCAAAAATATAATGTCTCATACGGTCTCTCATAAAACAGGATCTTGTCAATGAAAGTATCTCTATAGCCCTGTACAATATAAAAAACAGGATTAAGCTTAAAGATGTATGCCCAGAATTCTGATAACATAGCCACCGGCCATCCTATAGGGGTAAACCAAAAACCCATTTGTAGAATTATAGTTATAATCTGGCCTAAATCCTTGAAGAATAACACTACTGCAGATGTTAGAATAGATAACGATAGAACCAAAACTATCAAGCAAACAGAGTAATATATAAATTGAAGATTATAGATTGTCGGATAGTAACCGTACGCAGCAAATACAACGAATAGAAAACAAATAAAAAATAAATGAACAAATAATGCAGAAACTATTTTCACTACAGGTAAGAGTTCTATTTTAAACACAACTTTTTTTACTAAATAACTATATTCTTGTAATGAGTTGGTTGCGCCTGAGAATGCTTCTGCAAAGAAGAACCAAGGAACGATACCTGTAATAAACCACAAGATAAATGGAACTTCTGAAACGTTACCGCTTCTAAGACCGACCTGGAATACAAACCAATAAGTTAGAATAGTCAAAAGAGGATTTACAAATCCCCAAATGACTCCAAGATACGATGAGGCATATTTAGTTTTAAAATCATTTCTCGCTAAGTTTAAAATTAAGCGGTTATTAGCCGTAATAGTTCTGAAAAATTGGAAAATGGTTTTCAGGTATCTAGTTATAAATACAATAAGACCACTAAAAATAATACTAATAACAATATTTTTAACCTTATGACTATAACTCGTATTATGCACCGAATCTTGGATAAATTGCTGTACGCTAAATTCTATATAAGGATCATTTCCCAAAGAATAAATCTCGAGCCGATCTTCAAGTACATTCTTTAATTGTAGTTGATTGTATGAAGCTTCTTTTAGTCTTTCCAGAAAAATAGGAACTTGTGAATTAGTAGAAATAATCAACGAACGAAGTAGTATATCACCTTTGTTCGTTCCAAAATCAATTCGTAATTGACTTGTGTCCTTTGGAATTTGATATTCGAGAGTTTTCCAGTCTCCTGGAGTATTATAGTCCAAGTGTAAAGATTTTTGTTCTTCCCACCCTAAGTTATCTTTAGAATAAAAAACTTGATAATCATCTGAGAATTCTGATTTCACTTCAAAGCTTAGTAAGACATTGTAATTAGATCGATTATATATTTCCAAGATAGAAAAAGAACCTATCATTGATATTACTGCTATTACAAACAAAAGAACTCTCTTAAAACGACTCATTAGACTTCCCCTTATTTGGTTTACTTTATAGAAAAGCGATTTAATATACTTCTGAATTAATTCAAGAGTTACATTTCCCCAGATAATGTTTACTATCTTGGTTATAATATAAATCATATGCTAGAATATTGTCGTATCTACAAGAAAAGGAGCTAATTACGTTGTCGAATCCAGTATACGGTAAAAAAGCCGCCGCGTCGAGGAAGGGCGATACGAGATCGGTTTTGTTTTGGGTGTTAATATCAGGAATTATTCTGTTTCTAGCTTGGACTCCTTTCCAAACAGCTCTATTTAACGGACAAATTTTAGTTTTTGAGAAACCGATTTTCTGGGCTTCAATCTTATCATGTCTTTTATTATTTCTCTGGATTGCAAATAGCTTTAAAAGCATCCAATTAAAAGATCAAAGGGATTGGCTAGCTGTAGGTGTGCTTTTACTTCCCTTAACTTACATACTCTCGCTAACTAGTGCCGCCTCCCATGTTCTTGCCATGAATATGGTTATCATTAATTGTATCTACGCTATTATGTTTATCATTGGACTGTACGTACTCCGTGACAAGTTAGGGAACCGAATCATTCAAAGTACGATTATGGCTGTAGCATATCTTATTGTTGGTTTCGGTCTACTGCATTGGTTTGGCCAGGGCAGAACTGTAGGTGCCATTGCAAAATGGTTTTCTAACACGGTCTTAAACGGTACATATACTTATGCTGTCATGACCGACTCTAATGGTCTTCGTCTGACATCGGTGTTCCAATACGCAAATACTTATGCGGCTTTTCTCATGGCTTTCTTGTTTGCAGCAGTTTTTTTCGTAACGACATCTCGAAAATGGTACAGTCAAGCTTTTCATAGCTTTATGCTGGTACCCATCATAGTATCGCTGCTCTTGACATTGTCTCGTGGTGGTCTGGTCATGCTTCCCGTAGTATTTATTCTGTTGCTCCTATTCCTGAAGCCGGCTAAACAATTATTGTGGATCCTATACTGCGGTATAGCAGGTGTGGCTTCGCTGATCATTTCCAAACCAGTAACAGAGCTGGGGTTGAGTTTAAATGAAGCATTCAGCAGCAGTGGTGCCCTTAAGGGCTGGGGAATTTTGCTTGTTACGTCCGCTATCGTAGGACTCCTCGGGTGGGTTATACAAAGTCTTATCGCTCCTAAACTTGAAAAAGCTCTAAGCAATTGGTCAATTAAAAAAACCTCCAACCTATGGATCCCACTTGGCTCCGTTATAATTGGAGGCCTGCTGATTATTCTATTTATGGGTACTGGGTTAAAAAATATACTCCCGCAAAGCATCAGCGTCCGACTTGAGAACATTAACTTTAATCAGCACAGTGTTTTGGAACGCTTTACCTTCTATAAAGATGCTATGAAGGTGCTGGCTGACTACCCGATAATTGGTGCCGGAGGCGGAGCATGGGCTTCACTCTATGAGCAGTATCAGAACAACCCATACACAAGCCGTCAAGCGCATAACTTCTTTTTACAGTACTTGATCGAGGTCGGCATTGTCGGATTCGTGATCTTCATGTCGTTTATCTTATATATATTCTTTAAGTATATTCGTGGTTATATCAAAGGTAGTAAAGATGAGCGCCATAGTCACTTCCTATATCTCATCATTGTCCTTTCCATTTTGATTCATAGTATTTTGGACTTTAATATGAGTTATGTGTTCATGGGAATTCTTGTATTCCTGGGCCTTGGTGGTATGGCAGCGGCGATGGAGCATAGACCGGTTAACAAATGGAATGTAAAGGATTCCACTGCTAGAGGCGCATATAGCGCTGTGGTTGGTCTCAGTGCTGTTCTTGTCTTGATTACATCGATTCGATATGTTCAAGCTGCCGATGCAGCTGCGGAGGCTCGCAGGGTCATCCAGGTTAGTACCTCTTATGAAGAGATCAAAGCCCCTCTGGATAAAGATCTTAGCATCCGTTCGAGTCATCCAGACTCTGTTCTGCTTCTATCATCTCTCTATCAAACGGTTTATCAGCAAAACCAAGATGAAGGCTTCTATAATGCTTCAGTTGACTTACTTAACAAAGCACTGGAAGACGAACCTTATAACAAATTAATGTTGCGAAGTTTAATGAAATTATATGAAATCAAGCAGCAACCGGAGCAAGCATACGAGGTCTTGATCCAGAACGCTCAAAAGTTCAACTGGGACATTGAATGGTACAAGGACATCATACTGCAAGGGTATGAACTCGGCATGAAGGCCCTTGGAACAGGCGAAACTTCTAAAAAAGACGAGTACTTTATGAAGGCGACCGATGCATTCTCTAAAGTCCAGAAAGGCATTCAACACCTGAAGACGTTGCCAGAAGGACAACTCCAGGGGAATCCCTTTGAAATTACACCGGATATGATCCTCCATGCAGGAAAAATGTATTACATGATGAATCAATTGGAGCAGGCAGCCAATGCCCTCAAAATAGGCATCCAGGAGGATCTTACGCAGTCATCCAATCAAGAGATCGCTAGATGGTACCTAGCTTCGCTTCAGAAGCAAGGCCAGAGCGATGAAGTGCTGCTTGAGAAGTTAAAGCAAGTTGACCCGAATGCACAGCACAATATCAAGCAGCTAATAGATCTTCAATTCTAAAACAAATAGCGGGCGCATTTCCAAGCAGACCAACACCTGCTATAGGAATGCACCCGCTATTTTTCCTAAATCATCTCACTTTCCTCAATATATTGCTCATATAAGCAATCAAATCATCTCTCAACTCTTCCCGCTGCAATGCGTAATGAATACTGGTTTCAATAAAACCCAGCTTCTCGCCGACATCATGGCGTATGCCATCAAAATTGTAGGCTATAATCGGACTCCGGCAAGCTAGTACAGACAGCGCATCAGTCAGTTGAATTTCCCCGTTCTTCCCAACCTCCTGATTCTCCAGCAAGTCAAAGATCTCCGGCGGCAAAATATAACGGCCCATGATGGCCAGATTGGATGGTGCCTCTGCACGGGACGGCTTCTCTACCAATCTTGATGTTTCATAAATTCTTTCCGATTTCCTTAAGCCATCCACGATCCCGTATCGATCGACTTCGTCCCAATCGACAGGCTGAACGCCCACAATGGCGGATTGGTAGGTGTCGTACACCTTCATCATCTGCTTCAGGCAAGGCACCTCCGACTCCACGATATCGTCACCGAGCAATACCGCAAACGGCTCGTCTCCAATGAACTTACGCGCACACCAGATCGCATGCCCAAGACCCTTGGGCTCTTTTTGCCGAATGTAATGGATATCCGCCATATTGGACGGCTTGCGCACCTCTTCGAGAAGCCCCCACTTGCCCTTCTCCGCTAAATTATGTTCAAGTTCAAATGAGGAATCAAAATGGTCCTCGATCGCCCGCTTTCCTTTACCCGTCACGATGATAATGTCCTCAATGCCGGAAGCCACAGCTTCTTCTATGATGTATTGGATTGTAGGCTTGTCCACAATAGGAAGCATCTCTTTCGGCATTGCTTTCGTGGCCGGCAGAAACCGGGTGCCAAGTCCCGCTGCCGGTATAATCGCTTTACGAATGTTCATCCTATCTTCTCCATTCCCGTAAGTCTCCCACATATTGATGACATTGTACCATGAGTCCGGTCAAACCTTCGATTAAAACCGATTTTTATCAAAGACTGGCTGCTTTAGCGTAAAGGCCGAGTACGACTCCTTGGAGTCGGGGAGCACGACGGTCACCACCCCGTCATCAAAAACATGGTTCGGCAAGGCTGTGGTCGTCGCCTGGTACTTATCTTTCATATCGACCGGAAGCTCCATGAGCACCTTGCCATAATCCCTGCTAGTGATGATGACAGGAATTATCTCTCCGTATTCACGGTTAGTCTGCATGCGGATGCTCAAGCTCCGGTCATGATTAAGCACAACTTGCACATTCCCTAATACGGCGCGATCCGCCTCGGTCATCTCCCAAGCAAGATCACCCACAAAACCACCGGATCCATCACCCGCCCGCTGAAGCCGCTCCACGATAGCCTGAAAGGCTTGAGGCTCCGTCTTCATAGCCGCCTCCGTCTTACGCAGCTCATCGCTGATTTGCAGTGTAGTGTTCATAACGTGTCTATTGGCCAGGGCAACCTTTAATCCCAGTTCCTTATTCCACTGTCCGAGCGGCAGGAACACCTTTCCGTCGACGACCACTTGCTTGTTCTGGCTGGCTGCAAGTTTGCTCGTTCGACTTTCCCGCTGGAACAGCAGTTCCTTACCCTTCACCTCATATTGGATATGGAATGCATCGGCGAACTCCTTCAGTGGAACGTAATACAGGCCGTTCATGTGGAACGCGGGCTGCCCTTCATAAGAAAGCACGCCGTTACCGGATGTCACCGCGACCGGAAGCGTCAAATAGAATAGGCCCTCATACGAGAAGGAGTCCCAGTAGTTGACCCAATCCCGGTACTGGTCGTACTCGATTTTGAAATGTTTCCCTTCCGGGACGTAATAGAAGGACGGCGGATAGGCGCCCGGATTAGAAAAATAGTATTCGATGACATAGAGCTCATCCGATGCCCACCGAATCCCGGTAACATACGCTTTATATAAGGCGTCGTATTGCTGTACCAGCTTCAAGGTTTTAAGATCATACATGTACACTTTGCCGTTCTGCGTCTTGTTGACGCCTCCTGAAGGATCCGCAATGATCACCAAGTACTTGCCGCCGGGGGAAACAAAGGTTTTTACTTCCTTGACCAGCCCCTTATAGAGAGAGACGGTTTTGCCGCCGCTGCGACTTCCCTCCACGGTCCATTGGTAGGTACCGTTTTGGTAACTGTTCTTCCATTTAATCCTGGTCCCTCCGGCCATAAAACTCTTCGTGGACGTGGATTGCTTGGAATCATATGCCACCCGGTTCTCCGTGACTTTGACCGCGCTGCCCTTCCCTCCGCCGAATGTAACGTTATAACAGCCGGTCAGTTGGCTATTGGGGCAATATACGCCAAAATTCTGTGAAGCCGGAGCCGGCGAGAGGCTGTAATCGGTTTCCGTCACATCCTCCGAAGTGATTAACCGCCCCCCGGACAGCTTTCGCTTGTTGTCCACCAGTGAGTAATACTGGATTCCGGTTTTTTCCGAATTTAAGGAGTACAGGCCGAGCTGGGCTTCAAGCCCGACTCTTGGCCCCGGCTGGATCTCCTTCACTTTTCGCAGCGACAAGGTGGTGTAATCAAATTCATAAATAATAGTAACTTCACCTTTTCCTTGGACAGGGCTCTGTACCGCTACCGTATAGGCTTTGAGTCCTTGAGGCGTGTCCGCGACAACCCCATCCTGCATATTGAAACCGTTCGTGGACCAAAACCGGTAGTGCGACGGCAACAATGTCTTATCGGTAAAATCATATTCACTCACCTTTTTCATCCCGGTATCAAAGCTGATCCGGGTTGTACGGACCGTGACTTGATTCTGGGTTCCATCAAAAATGTAGGTTGCCCGGTGCCTTACCTTTTCCTTCCCATCGGCAGCAGCTGCCGACGTAATCCCCTTCTCTGGCAAAACGATCAGCAGGGCACATAGCAGCAGAAAAGCAATGCACCTTCTTCTTCTTGTGTTCGTGATCATGCTAAAGTCTCTCTCCCATCTCAAATCGTATATGAAGTAGCCAAGAAATGACTCCCTTGGACCTTTATCGGTTCTTGGTGCGACTTTGGAAAGCCAAGGCCGATATCTTGAGATAGAGAATTCGAGCATTTACCCATGGAACGGGCAGCCCATCACTTGTACAAAACTTCATTCGACAAAAAGCCAAAAAAGCTGATTGCTGATGATAGAAAGAAACGTCTACATCAATAATCTCGAAATTCACACTGATCCTGTTGGTGGACGTAGGGAACCGCTAATCTCGCCGCGCAAAGCGCAGTTATAGAGATCGGTGGCCTCAAATTTGGGCGCAGTGCAGCTAAATATAATCCTGTTAAAAGTACACCTGCGATCGTGAGACCAGTGAGTGTACCGGAGTAAAGTGTATTTTCAAAGACGGTTTCATATATGGATTGCATCCCATACTTGACTACCACCATCACTAACACAAATTCAAGGACCAGCAACAACACCAGCCCCCGCCATGTCCAAGGGTCCTTCTGCTTCCAAGTCTCCGTTCTGCTCATCATCCATTCCTCCAGATTCTCTGTGATATAATTCCACTATAGAGAGTGACGTGACGTCACCTGCAAGTTTTATGTTCAGGAGGAACGGCATGAATCGATGGACAACCGGGCAAGTAGCCAAACAGTGGAACATCTCGGTCCGAACGCTGCGCTACTATGATCAGATCGGTCTCTTAAAGCCAAGCGAGAAAGAGGATAACGGACGCCGTTACTATTCGGAAGACGACCTGTTTACGCTGGAAAAAATCACGCTTCTTAAATCGTTGGCGCTGCCGCTGGAGGAGATCCAAAATGTGCTGGACAAGTTATCCTACCGCGATATTTTGACTGCGCATCACAATCATCTGCAGGAACAGCTGTCTTTGTTACAGACCCATATTTCCAACACCACCTCCCTGATCCATATGATCGATCTGGAGGGTTCGCTCTCCTGGGAGCGAGTATCCCACCTTGTACAGAACGCACAAGCGAGCGCGAAAAAATGGACGGATTATTTCGAGGAAGAAGAGCGCGCCTTTCTACAGCAGGCACTCCCGAATCTCAGCCACAATGACCGGATGACGCAGCAGTACGTCTCACTGCTCCGGAGAATAGAGTGGTGCGTACAGCAGGCTATCCTGCCGGAATCCGATGAGGGACATAATATAGCCAGCGAATTAATGGCGCTGTCCAATGAAACTTTTAGCGGAGATGAAGACTTGATGGACAAGTTCTGGGAAGTGCGAAAGCGCCCGGCAGAAGAATCCGGGCTGTATCCTGTCTCGGAAGAGGTGCTGAAATTTGTGGAGCGGAGCATTGCATATGTGGAAGAACGAAATAACATTAAAGAGTTGAGATAGGATAGAAGTTATATTCATATTCTCCAGACAAAAAAAGCACATGTCAGCCCAATCGCTGGCATGTGCTTATATTTCATAAAAATATCTATTCCTTACTTCACCAACTGCCCCCGCGTTACCCCAAGCTGGTTGGTTGCCTTCAGCTTCTTCCATACCTGGGTACCGTTGATCTCGCCGCGCAGAGCGAGGTTGTAGAGATCGATGACTTCGTGGACTTGCTCCGGCGTCTCTTCGAGAAACTCCACGCGGTAGCTGGATACGCCCAGCTCCATGAAGTTCGCGAGATACTCGGCGCCGGACTGCTCGATGGCATTGTATACCGTGTTACGGCAGCCTTCGTCTACCCGAACCGGGTGGGACATGCCGATCCGGTCCTGCAGGGACACGCGGCTCTCTTCGCACGGACGACCGCAGTTCGTAAAGTCCGTTCCTTCGCTGAGGAACGTGCAGTACACGCAGTGCTCCGTATGGAACATCGGAAGATGCTGATGGATGACAATCTCCATTTTGGACGTGTCGGCCTTACCGAGAAGATCCACCATCTGCTGGATGTTCAGGTCATAGGAAGGCGTGACGGCATCGCATCCGGCTTCGACGAACAGGTCAACCGCCTTATGGTTGGCGATGTTCAAGGAGAAGTCGCCGATCAGCCGGGGATGCTTCGCCCCCGGGTTCTCCATCCGGTGGCGCAGGTAGAAATACAGCGCACCGGTGTTGCGCACCAGCACGGCGTCCGGCTGGAGGCGCAGGATGTTGTTGTGGTAGCCGTTCTCGCCCGGCATGTGAATGCGCGGCGTTGCCAGCGCAATCTGTTTGCCGGCTGCACGCACGGCTTCCACCGCTGCCGGGAACTGCTTGATGAACTCGAAGTCGGCGTAGATCATCTCAACGCCGGCCTCGAGTGCAGCCTGCACCTGCGGCAGGCTGCGGCACAGCGCGGTGAGCTTCGCCTCACCGCGGCCCACGGGCGCTGCGGGCACAGCCGCATCGCCATACACCGCCACCGCCCGTTTCACGTACACGGGCGGTTTAGGCCGCTCGCCGGCGAGCAGCTCCACCGCACGGCGGCGGATGCTGTTGAGCTCGCGAATCGGCACGATGACGTCGCCGTACAGGTCGACGTCCAGTGCCTCAAGCTGGAACACCGTTCCGCCCAGGCGGCCAAGCTGCTCCTCCAGAATTTCCCGGCTGAGCGGGCGCTTCTGGGCAATCTCCAGTTCCAGCTCCGAATCCACCTGGACCGTCGTGCCCTTCTGCACATCGGTCCACCAGGTTGACAGCAGCTGTCCGGGACGGCCGCTGACACGTACATGTACCGGGAATACCCGGTACGGCTTCTCCGTCTCGTACGTCTGACGGAGGCGCTTGTCCAGTGCCGGATCATTGGTCTTCCAGATCCGGTCGCCGACATGCAGCTTGCGCAGGTCCACGTCGCTCCGGCCGGGAACAATATCAATGATCCATCCTTCCTCCGCTTCACCCTCCAGCTTCACGCCCTTGCGCCGTACGTCGTAGACGCGTCCGCCTTCTTCTTTTTTCGTAGGATCTCCAGCATCGAACACGATGCCGTCCCCGCGTTTGAGCGGCGCATCCAGCTTGCAGACAACACCGTCGCGCAGAATCTGCTCTACCCGGCCGAGATACACGCCGCGGCTTTTTGGAAACGTACCCTCAACCAGCTTTTTATTGTTCGTTCCATCCAAGAAGCCATGCGTGAAGCCGCGCGAGAAGCTCTGCTGCAGCTCACGCACCTCTTCCTTGCTCGGTCTCGCATCTTCCCCGTCGAAATACCGGTCGATGGCCTTCCGGTACTTGCTCACGACGTTGGCCACATACTCGGGGCTCTTTAAACGGCCCTCAATCTTAAACGAAGTCACGCCCGCTTCGATCAGCTCCGGCATCAGATCAATGGCGGCCAGATCCTTTGGCGAGAGCAAGTAGGCGACGTCGCCCATCGGCTTCTGCTCGCCATCCACGATCAGATCATACGGCAGACGGCAAGCCTGCGCGCACTCGCCGCGGTTCGCGGAACGACCTCCCCACATTTCGGAAGTCAGGCACTGACCCGAGTACGATACGCATAGCGCACCATGCACGAATACTTCCATCGGCAGTTTTGCCTGCTCCCCGATCTTCTGGATTTGCTTCAGATTGTTCTCGCGTCCCAGCACGACGCGCTCCATATTGAACGGCTTTGTGAACTCGACAGCCTCCGGCGAAGTGATCGTCATCTGCGTAGAGCCATGGATCGGGAAGTCCGGCGAGATTTCGCGAATCATTTTCACCAGACCCAGATCCTGCACAATCACCGCGTCCACCCCGGCATCTACGCAAGCATCAATCAGTTCCTTGGCATCCTCCAGCTCGTTCTCAAACACCAGAATATTGAAGGTCAGAAACCCCTTAACCCCGTAACTGTGCAGGAAGGCCATAATTTCGGACAGCTCATCCATCCGGAAATTGTTCGCCCGTGCACGGGCATTAAACTTTTCGACTCCAAAAAAGATCGCGTCCGCCCCATTCGCCACGGCAGCCCGCATACAATCCCAATCCCCTGCCGGCGCCAGCAATTCCACGTCTTCTCTTTGTATTGCTTTCGTGTCCATCTATATCCTCCCAGACCGGTTCATGCCGGTATACTGTGTACTACTATTCTTTCATTGAAACCAACAAGCCATACTCTATTTTCATAGAACAGGACGTTTCACATCTATATCAATTGGTTGTTAACACTTGAATAGCTCTTCAACTTATCTAGTGTACCAAAAGTCCGGCTTCTCTTCTACCTGCTAGCTTGATTTCCACACATTTGATAGTGCTGCCATAATCCGCATGGCGCTCAGTTTTGCACAAAACAAAAACAAGCCCTCCCCTTGGAAGGCTTGCCTCACATGACCTGCTACGACCGCTGCCTGGCATGATCACCGTGCGGGGCTAGTATTATCATCTCTTTCTTTTGCATACGGGGATTACTTCCTCTTTCCTCAACCAGGGATCTGGAATACTGCATGTTGATCTCCGTATCCTTTAGTCAGAGCCTTCTTAACATCACGGCGGTCGACAGCCATCCAAGCCTGCCTCGGACCACGCACCGTGCCGTACGCCAGGGAGCAGTTGCACACGATGTACAAAACTTTGGAACGGAACTCTCCCGTACCGTCAACCCGATCCAGGATTCCTTTGCCAGAGGTTTGCAGTGCAACGTCCTGCACCCAGGGTTTGCCGGTATACGTCCTGCACAAGTCCCCTACGCTTACTCCGCGCCCTCCAGCACAAAGTCCATGCTGGCCAATCGCTTGCCGTTCACCACAATGTGAAGGCGGTGATCACCGGAGTAGAAGCGGCGCGTCGAGATCGGCTTAAAGGATTGCTTTTTCTCGACCTTCCAGCTTCCCGGTGAATAGATCTTGTCCGAGCATTTATAGCGTTTCGGCGCAAGCTTGCCGTTTGCCTTCATATAATCAATCTCATAATCGATGCGCAGTGCCATCGGATTACCGGTTTCATTGACCACCTGAAAAACAAACTCCAGGTCGTCGCCCATCGCGATCACAGATCGCTTGATCCGAAGCTCGCGGACTTCAAGTCCCTCAAGCTCTTCCAGCTCCACATATCCGAAAATAGCCAATGCCCGGATGTCCCCTTTTCGCAGCAGAGAACGCAGCGCATGACGCACGATCCAATCCGTGAGAGGATGCTGGCCATACCACTTCGCGGCAATCTCAAGCACAAGCTCCGGGTGGTCCTTTGAGATATCGTTCAGGTGATTTGCCACGCTTTTTCTTACATAGAGGGAAGAGTCCTCTTTCAGCTGCTCTAGGATCGGCAGAGCCGGACGCGGATCCTTAATCAGCGCCGGCAGCTGCGGGGCCCAGGGCAGGCGCGGTCTGCAGCCCTCGCTCGCCAATCTGCGCAGATGCTCATCCTCAGACCGAGCCCATGTCATCATCTGGGTCAGCATCCGTTCCTGATCCTGCATAATAAAGGGGCGCACGGCAAACTCCGCCGTAGAAGAATGCGTGAATACCGCCAAAGCCTCCATCGAGGTCTCCAGGTCTTCCATGCCATTAACCTCAACATAATCCGGAAAAAACACATATTCCACGCCTCTAAAATGCGGTGCCACCTGTTTAAGGATCTGCACAGCATCGGGGTAGGAAGCGGGCAGCGTGTCCGTTAAGGCCATCGTAATATGACGAATGCGCTGCTTGAACTCCTCCCGCTCCCAAGCTTCATCATGAACAAGCCCCATGAACCGGTTCACATCGAATGCCGGATAGGCTTCCTTTAACCGGTCGGTCACTTGTTGGAACAATGTATTCGAATATAGATCCTTCAGCGTTTCTCTCATATCAGTTCTCCCCAAAAAAATAATTTTACGATATTATGTCAACGTCTTATCGATTCCTGAAAACCCTTTATTTATGCGATGACCAGGGGATTCCAAGCCATCCTGAAATGAGCCCTTAGCCTCCATACACCCGTACCCAGCCTCTTCCCATTCCATATCATGTGGTGTAGGATGAAGTTGCACGCCTTTCGCTTTAGTGCGGTAGTCTGGGTGATTCCAGTTTACCAAATTTGGGGGGCGTTTTGCTTTACCCGAATTGTGATACCCCTTTTGTGGGAATGACCGAAGTTAAGATTTTGATATTTATAAATAACCCAAGAGACCGTGAACAACTAATACATATATCATTATCTATCTAAAGATTGGAGGGGAAGCCCGAAGGATTACAACAAATCGCACATCAGGAGATGAAGAAGACATGGAAAGTTGGAAAAAGAATTTATGGATACTATGGTTCGGCTCCTTTATTGTTTCATCAAGCTTCTCAATGGTCATACCATTTCTCCCGCTTTTTCTGATTGAACTCGGCGTTACCAAGAATACGGAAATGTGGTCGGGACTGCTGTTCAGTTCCGCTTTTTTTGCGGGCGCCTTGTCCTCTCCCTTCTGGGGAGCTGTAGGGGACAAATACGGGCGCAAGCCGATGATTATCCGTGCAGGGCTCGTGCTCTTTGTCATCTATGTTCTGATGGCGTTTGTAACGAATGAGTACCAGGTGTTGATTCTTCGCCTGCTGCAAGGCCTTCTCTCCGGCTTTATCCCGGGCGCTATCGCAATCGTGGGTACCAATACCCCTGAGAAAAAGGTCGGTTATGCCCTCTCGATGATGTCCACGGCAACCGCCACCGGCGGCATCATGGGTCCCATGATCGGCGGCACGCTGGCCTCCCTGTTCAGCAACCGAATGGCATTCGGATTGGCAGGGATGCTCTGCTTCGCAGCTACGCTGCTCGTCATATTCTGGGTCAAAGAAGAGAAATTCGTACCCAGCAAGGAGCGCGTCTCCGTCATGAACACCTTCAAAGTCGCCGGACACAACAAAGCGCTCATGACCGTGCTCATGCTCACCGTTCTGACGCAGTTCTCCGTCATGACAATCGAGCCCGTACTGCCACTCTATATCGCTCAGATTGGCGGCTCTTCATCCCATACTTCGATGATTGCCGGCTTCGTCTTCTCCATCGTCGGGATCGCGAGCATCCTGTTTGCAGCTAGGTGGGGGCGCTTGGCCGATAAAATCGGATTCCAGAAGGTGCTCCTGATCGGCCTGCTGGCCGGCGGAATCGGATCGCTCGCTCAAATCCTGTTCAGCAATATTTGGGCGTTCTCAGCCATCCGCTTTGCCTACGGTGCGTTCTTCTGTGCCGTATTCCCCGCACTCAACGGCCTTGTTGTCAAACATACGCCAAGCGAATTCCGCGGACGGGCGTTCAGCCTCAACCAGACGGCCAACCAGATTGGCGGCATGGCCGGACCGCTCGTTGGCGGTTTGGTCAGCGGCGTTTTTAACATTCACTCGGTGTTCCTGATGACCGGCGTCTTAATGCTGATTACAACCGGCATCACCTATTGGACGATGCGCCCTTCGCGCCAGCAGCCAGTAGAAAAAGGATCCCTCTCTTCATAATCCACTTGGACTGCGCACGCGTTAAGATCGATATGACGCATGCGCAGCACCTCCCGGACCTAAATAAAGCCTTGGTATCCCTTATTTGCCCATATTACTTGTCTGCACTGCTGGACGCATTATCACTGGATTTCCTAGCTGTACGCCTATTCGCTTCCGCCGACCTACACATGCATATGTCGGTCCGCTTCATCCCAAGGCACAGCATAACCGCTGCCCTTCGCACAAAAGATGGAGGAGGAGCTGTATTCAGGATCGGCATTCTTATCGTATCCTTTACGTTCAATGACATCTGCCTCGTTATGGCACCAGCCATACCCCCCGTAAACAAGGGATATCGCACCTCTTCCTTTGGTATAGGCGGCTAATTCCATACTGTAATTCATCATGGTCGATACAGGAGCTGACCCCGTGACCGTTACCTTGTCCCCTGATGTTTCCGGCGGCTCAAAGTTGGCTTTCGCGTATGTCAGATCCGACATCAACCGTCCAATATGCTCCGCAGCCACCTTCGCCTTGAAATGATAGTAAGGCTCCAGCAGCCTATTGCTTGCTTTCTCCAGCCCCTGGCGAAGTGCTCGGTAGGTAGCTTCCCTGAAATCCCCGCCGTGTGTATGCTTGTTGTGCGCCCGCCCCTTGAGCAGGGTTATCTTGATATCAGTGACCGGAGAGCCTGTAAGCAGCCCGTGATGATCCCTCTCACCGACATGCTGGGCAACCAGATGCTGATAGTTGACCGGCAGAACATCGGGATGACAAGCATTGGCAAATACGATGCCGCTGTTGCGCTCTCCGGGCTCCAGCCGGAGATGCACCTCCGCATAATGCTTCAGCGGTTCGAAATGGCCGCAGCCCACAACATCCTCTGTGATGGTTTCTTTGTATAGAATCTCCGGTTCACCGAATGAAATCCGGTATCCGAACCGCTCGAACACGATGCGCTCCAGTACTTCAAGCTGAATGATCCCCATCACGTGAATATGAATCGCCTGGGCCGGCTCGTCCCACTGTACGGACAACGAGGGGTCCTCCGCATCCAGCAGACGAAATCCGCGCAGCATATCCTTGGGATGAATGGAGGATTCAAACAGCACCTTCGACTTCAATGTCGGTACAAGCTCGTATGCCGTCCGTCCGCTTAAAGCCCCGAGTCCGTCTCCTGCCGCAGCCGCAGAAATACCCGTCACCACAAACAGATCACCCGCATGCACCCGGTCGGTATTCATGACCCGTCCCCCGTTGATCAGGCGGATAAACGTCACCTTCTCCCGGATCATCTCGGCTCCGGACACATAAACGATTTCATCCCGCACCTGCAGCGTTCCGCCCATGGCTTTGATATAGGTCAGCCTCGTTCCCTGCTCATCATGGCGAATCTTATATACCCTCCCGGCAAAATCCGCCCCGGGATCATAATCCGTAACGGTCAACAGATCCAGCTGATGCAGAAAATGAGTCACCCCCATATTCTGCAGAGCAGAGCCGCTGAAGCAGGGGAAGAGTTGTCCTTCCCGTATCATCGCTGTCATCGTATCCAACCACTGCGAAACCTCATATCCCTGCTCCATATAGAGCTCCAGCAGCTTCTCGTCCCGCTCTGCAATCGCCTCTATAAGCGAGGACTGCATCACGCCTTCGTGCAACACATCCTCCTCTGTGATCATACAGGCGTCCTCGGTAAGCTCATGTCGAATCTCTTCAAGCACACGCGGCACATCCGCGCCTACCCGATCGATTTTATTAATAAAAAAGAACGTAGGCACCCCATGCTTGCGCAGCAAATGCCATACCGTCTCGGTATGACCCTCGACACCCTCCACGGCACTGATGACAACAATCGCGGCGTCCATTACCCCAATGGCCCGCTCCATTTCCGGGGAGAAATCGACATGACCCGGTGTATCGATCAAATAATAGATAGAGCCGTTGAACTGCATGGTCGCCTGATCGGCGAATACGGTGATCCCGCGTTCTTTTTCAATATCATGACTATCCAGAAAAGCGCTCTGATGATCCACGCGGCCGCGCTCCTGGATGGTATCGGTCATATATAACAGCTGCTCTGCCAGCGTGGTTTTCCCCGCATCCACATGAGCGAACATGCCTATTGTTTTTTTCATCCGCTGTTTCCCTCTTCTACAAGCCGATTTCATTGATTATAAATACACTCACTATTTTAATTTTAACATATCGAACCGCAAAAACGGCACATATGTTCTATGTGTCACCAAATAATTTGGCGATATCCCCGCTGTCTATATCAAAACAGCTGCCCCTCTGCACCCCATGGATGCAGCTGGACAGCTATAAATGATGCCGATAATGAACCCTATTGCAATAAAAGGATCAGATGAGTTCCTTCATGTCTTCTATCATTTCACCAGTTCAAATGATGACAGCGCACGTTCAATCGCGGCTTTCTGCACGTCCGTTGCATTGGCATCGTTCAGCGTCGTCGTAATCGTGTAGGCAATGTTCCCGCTCTCAAAGACGATTTCCTGTGTGGTGAAACCTACACCGCTCTTGACCTGATGTACCTTGAACGACACGGCCGGGACACCGGCGTAAGTGATATTTTCAACCCCAAGCAGCTTCACCTTGGTTCCCGAGGCTGAGCTCGCTTCGTTATAATATCGCTTCAGATTGCTGACGATGTATTCTGCAGCGACGTCCCTTTGCGCAATAATCTCAAAACCGCCCCCGGCAAAACCATACTCCACGCTTCCCTGCTCGAACTGATCGTTCAGCGGCTCCCAATACCTTGGGATATCGATATGATAGCGATAAGCTTGAGAGTTTTTGGTTCTCATTTTGGATTTATCCGTCAGATAGCCTTCCTCGCCAATACGGCCGAAGTTCTCCGGCACGACCTCATAATCGATTTCAATCGATTCCAGAACCTTCTTCCAGTTGGAAGCCGCCCGCTCCTGGCCGTCCGGTACCGCGTACTCCAGATAATAACGATAGCCGTTCTTCTGAATCATCACTTCATACTCGGTTACCCATTTATCGCCGAAGTTGTACCGTACCTCCTGAATCTGTCCTTTTACACCCGATATTTCAACAGGCGAAAGTCCGACATATTCGTATGCATCCTTGACAAAGGATTCCGGCAGCCAGTCTTTAAGCCGCTGCGCCCAAGCCGACAATGTAGAGTCGGCCCCCGTCGGAGCGGATGTCACCGAAACGGACAGGTAGCCCTCTCCTTCCCCGCCATACAGCATTTCCTTGTTGTTGATCTCCCAGCCTGCAGGAACGCCGAACCATATTCCGTATTCCTCACTTCCTGCTTCCCGGAGACCATTGACAATGGTCGATACATCTTTTGCTGATTTGTCCCCCGCATTATAGGTCGTTCTGAATGAGCCCAGCAAGCCCGCATGTTTGTCCATATCCTTGTAGTGAACCGCTTCTGCATCGGCAAAATACAGCTCATACACGCGGTCGTTGGCATAATACTGCCGCCCTTCCCATAAGACGCCGTCCACATCGCGGGAAATGACTCTGGCGTATGGCACGGTTCCGCCGGAGACCGTCTCCTGGTGAAGCACAACATCCCCGGAGTCGTTTACTTCCTTCAGAAGACGTTCCAGCAGGTCATCGGGACTTTGCTTCACCTTCTGGGAGGAAGCATGGACTTCCAAGTAGTAACGGCCCGTCGCGTCATTGAACGCGGCTCCGCTCTCGTCGTCCGTCCCTCTTCCAACCATCATCCAGGAGGGATAATTCATACTCCATTCATAATAACTATTCCCGATCCGGGTCTTTCCCGTGGTATTGTTGATTTCGCCTTCGCCCTGCTTCTCTTCCTTATCCATAACCATGAGGCTAATGGACAGCTTGCCTTGGGAAGAGCTTACCTTGGCGCCAATCCCTGCCGCAACCGGGCGCAGAGGCACCATCAGCGTGCCGGCTACCATCGTTGGTTCTGCCGGAAGCTGCACCTTTTTCCCATCGATCCAAGCCGTCTTGTTGTCGATCACGAGCACAACGGTATGCGAGCCTTGCAGCAATCGAACCCGATTCTCCCCTTCGAGCCTGATCTCGCTGCCAAAAGCTTTCTTGAACACGCCAAGCGGCACCATGAGCACCCCCTGTTTCAATTGGGGTTTGGCAATCGTGTAGGCCGTGCCATTCACCGAAGCTGTACTGCTGCCGCTCTGCACCGTCAATACCCGCTTCTCGGGAACCACGTCATCCCCCCATACCGGAAGTGACAGCGACGTAAATAACATGAAAGCCGCTACCGTACCCGCTGTAAACCTCCGCAGACGCCGGCTTGACTCCGTGCTTGCTCTCTTAACCATTACTCAGCCTCCCCAACGCTTGACGAAACAGCTTGGCTTCCATCCTGGCTGAGCGTCAGTTTAAGATTTACGATATCCCCGTCACGCTGCATCAGCAATTGAACATGCTGGCCCGGCATGAAGGACTTTAACCGTTCGTTTATATCCACAACGGAATATACGCGCTTTCCGTTAATTGCGTATAACACATCGTCTTCTTGAATCCCGATTTTGCGTGCCTCTGCAGACAGCACCTTGGTAACCGTCAGCGGATCATCTGAAGGAAGCCCCACAATGGCCGACCAGCTCTCTTCCAGCTCCAACCCGAGTGCCGCTCTTCTCACTTCACCATATTTCAATAAGTGATCCGTCACATAACGAACGGTTTCCGCCGGAATGGAGAAACCCATATTTTCAATGCCGACCGCGGCGAATTTCTTGCTGTTGATCCCGATAACCTCGCCCTTCAGATTAACCAGCGGGCCGCCGCTGTTTCCAGGGTTGATCGCTGTATCGGTCTGAATCAGACGGTAAGAACCGTCCACGCTGCGGTTTAGACCGCTAACCACACCGACCGAGGCTGAATTCCGCAGCGAGAATGAGATCGGGGTGCCGATGGCAACCACGGTTTCCCCCACCAGCGCATTTTGCGCGGTAGCGGCAAACTTGGCCGGCTTCAAGGACTTGGCATTGATTTTGACCAAGGCGATATCGCTCATCGGATCACTGTATACGCCCTTGGCTTTATAGGATTTGCCATCGGAGGTCACAATCGTGATGCCGGTTAGACCATCCACTACATGGGCATTCGTCACAATCCAGCCGTCTGACTTCCAGATGACCCCCGTGCCATGAGCGAGGTTATATCGATCGTCCACTTCCCCGCCTCCTGATGCAGCCTTCCCGATAATGCCAACGACCGACGGCGACATCAGGCTGATGACCTGTGGCACCGCGTTTTGTTCATATGTACTTTTGTTCTTTGATGCTGCAGCTGCCGCAATATCGGTATCCATAACGACACCGCAGCTTCCCGCCAGAATCACGGTCCCCAGCAGAACAGCAGCTAATCGCTGCTGCCAATGTATATTCTTCAATTGTTCGGTTCCTCCCCCGGTTCCATCCTCTATCCAACTTGTACTCCTCAATTTATCATGTTTTTCCATATACAGCCATTGCTTCTAGACCTATTTCTTTTTTATTTTCTTGCGGATTGTGTAACTTTCCCTCGAAGCAACAAAAAGACGCCTTCATCCTGCAAGAGCAGAAGGGCGTCTTGTTTGTATGTATTTCCTTCGTCAAATGAAGCCGCTTTAATAACGTACGAAATGCAGCCTAATTGTTAAACCATCCCGTAATCATGGCATAGTCAGAATACAGGAACACAAATAAGCTGACGAGGCCGAAAGCGATTGCGAATTTATTTTTTTGGCGGGCCATCAGCAAGCGAACCACACCAACCAAGATCAAAATCGTAAACAAAATCATAAAGATATCAAATGTCTTGAATGTTGCGCTCGCATCCGATGCTGCTGCAAGGATCATGAAACGTACCTCCTCGTGGGTTTGTTCTCGGGCAAATTTACATATCTTCTTATATGTTATCCATGTGCCCGTCCAGATGCAAGCCCTCTGTCCCCAAAAATGAAAAAAGTCATAAAATTTTCTCATTTTTAACCAAATTGTCAGACTTCAGCATGACTTTCATCATGGCTGTGGCCCGTTATTTTAGGGAATGTAATCGGGTTGGGGCTGCTTGGAGCTCTCAAGCGGCACATCTGCAGGATCAAGATGATGTCCTCCATCGTCCTCCGTGACCGACTCCGGTTCGGCTGTCGTTTCCTCTTCCAAGTCATCATTAGGCAAGGCTACGGACGGGTCCGTGATCGTGATCCGATCCTCCGGATCCTTTTTGACATCGAGGGCAACCTCATTGGACGGTTCACTGCTTACGTTCAGTCCGTTAACAGCGACCACATAAATGGTATACCTGCCAGACGGGCCAGCTAACATATTGAGATTTGAGATGAGATACGCACGGTTATCTAACAGATCATCATTTAAGCGTGATCTCGATCCGTCGGGTCCTATGTAGTAAACATTATATTTAACGCCTTCATGTGCATCTGACCAGGTTAGACTAATGGATTCCTCTTCCTCATTTAGAATAGCCTGAAGACCCGATACTTTATTCGGCCGGCTCGAAACTTCGCTGGAATAACCGCTCTTGCCGATCCTATTGACAGCTTCTATGACATAGAAGGTCGGCTCCTGATGAGTTGCGTTCAATATCACATAAGAACCCGCCTCCACATTCGCTCCGTCTGCCAATAACGTATAGCCTGCCCCCGGCTGTGCACTGGAATAGACGTTGTAGGTCTCGCCCTGTCGCTGAGTCCAGGTCAATTGAACCTGACCATTCACATCATGAAATTTCACATCATTAGGAGCTGAAGGTGGTGTTGTCGGCAGCTGTGATTGTAACGGCCCCTGCGATTCCGTTCCCGATTGCGTTGAATGCGGCTGCGCACCTCCTGAAGGTACTTCTGCTGCTTCTCGGGAAGGCGTCGCAACTCCATAGATGATCGGTAGCGTATCCTCTGATTGAGTCTCCTGCTCTTTCTCTGGCTGAGAATCCAGCTCTTCCTCGGGAGTATCTAACTCGCTCTCGGGGGCATCCAGCTTGATCTGCTCTGCCGCTTGCAGCCATTTGAAGGTTGCCGCGGCGGCGGCTTCCCTTGTAACTGTCCCCTTGGGGCTAAAACCATTTGCGGTTTCCGGGAAGAGACCTAGTTCCAGCGCAAGTGCTGTAGCATCCTTTGCATATTCGCTAATCGAAGGATCATTAGACTTCTCCTGCAAGGTTCCCTCATGCAAAATTTCCTTGCCGGTAATCTCTTGCAGGGCTCTCTGACATAACACGGCCATATCCTGCTGTGTCAGCGGTTGTCCCAGTCCAAACCTTCCGTTTCCGACTCCCATGACGAGTCCCTTATTCACCGCAGCTTCTATAGCGGAGAAGGCATAATGATCGTTAGACACATCCTTAAATGTAGCCCTCTCGGGAGGATTGCCTGTACTCAGATTTAACGCATTTACGATCATGATAACAAAATCCTGCCGGCTCACGCTTTCATTCGGATTGAACTCCTCGTACCCGTCACCTTGGAACAGCCCGCTGTCTGCTAACCGGAGAATGGCATCCTTTGCATAGGATGGATCGATATCTGAAAAAATAACGCCTGCTTGAGCACTAGTGGATGAGTTTATGTATAAAGCACTTGCTGCCAGAGCAATCAGCATGGAATAGGTGTACCTCTTCATACAATCCCCCCATTAATCAAAATCACCAAGATCATACCATATCCTGGAACGGGATGGTATTGGAGGAATATATGAAAATACACAGTATATTCCTTCACCGACTACTCCATTCTCTAAGCTGCTCTTGGATAAGAAAAAAAAGAGCCCCCGATTATTCCATCGGGTGCTCTTTTGTCAGACAACCTCTTGTTCATTGGCTGAAGTTATTTGTTGATTACAATGCCAGCGCAATCCCCTTCAGCATGGGAAGAAAGCCGAACTACTATGAACGCGCAGCCTCAACCTTGTTCAGTTCCTTGGTTCGCTTCGTATCACGTTCCAAGACCGGCTTCAGGTACTTGCCTGTATAAGACTCCGGCACCTTGACCAATTCCTCAGGCGTACCTGTGGCAATGATCGTACCGCCACCGCTGCCGCCCTCTGGACCAAGATCGATCAGATAATCCGCTGTCTTAATGACATCCAGATTGTGCTCGATGACCAGGACGGACTCGCCGGATTCTACCAAGCGGTGAAGCACAACTAACAGACGGTCGATATCGTCCACATGCAGGCCGGTTGTCGGTTCATCCAGGATATACATCGTTTTCCCTGTACTGCGGCGGTAGAGTTCAGATGCCAGCTTCACGCGCTGGGCTTCACCGCCGGACAGCGTTGTGGCAGGCTGGCCCAGCGTAATGTAGCCCAAGCCAACATCCATCAAGGTTTGCATTTTGCGGTGAATCTTCGGAATGTTCTGGAAGAAATCCGTTGCATTCTCAACCGTCATCTCCAGCACTTCGGAGATGTTCTTGCCTTTATATTTGACTTCCAGCGTTTCACGGTTATAGCGCTTGCCCTTACATACTTCGCAAGGAACGTAAATATCCGGCAGGAAGTGCATTTCAATCTTGATGATTCCGTCCCCGCGGCAGGCCTCGCAGCGTCCGCCCTTCACGTTGAAGCTGAAGCGGCCTTTCTTGTATCCGCGAATCTTCGCTTCATTCGTCTGGGAGAAGATGTCCCTGATATCGTCGAAGACGCCTGTATAGGTAGCAGGGTTCGAGCGAGGCGTACGGCCGATCGGAGACTGGTCAATGTCAATGACCTTCTCGATATGCTCGAGACCCTTCATTTCACGGTATTTCCCTGGACGCACCTTCGCCTTGTTCAAATCGCGGGCCAGCGTTTTATACAGAATCTCATTCACCAGCGTCGATTTACCGGATCCGGACACGCCGGTTACCGCAGTAAACACGCCAATCGGAATTTTCACGTTGATATTCTTGAGATTGTTTTCTTTCGCGCCCTTGATCTCAAGCCAGCGTCCATCAGTCTTGCGCCGCTCGCTGTTAACCGGAATGAATTTGCGGCCGCTCAGATATTGCCCCGTCAGAGAATTAGGGTCCTTCATAATCTCCTTCGGTGTTCCCTCCGCAATGACCTGGCCGCCATGGATGCCAGCGCCTGGACCGATATCGATGATATAGTCCGCAGCCATCATCGTATCTTCGTCGTGCTCTACCACAATCAGCGTATTGCCCAAATTCCGCATATGCTCAAGGGTGGAGATCAGTCGGTCGTTATCCCGCTGGTGAAGTCCAATACTAGGCTCGTCCAAAATGTACAACACGCCCATCAGGCTCGATCCGATCTGCGTGGCTAGCCGGATTCGTTGTGCTTCCCCGCCAGACAGCGTTCCCGCTGAACGGCTGAGGGTGAGGTAATCCAATCCCACATTGACCAGGAATCCCAGCCGGCTGTGAATCTCTTTCAGGATGAGGTTGGCAATCTGGGTTTCTTTCTCGCTGAGTTCCAGATGATCGAAGAATTTCAGGGAATCCCCGATCGACAGACTGGAAACGTAGGCCATATTGCGCTCATTGATCGTAACGGCCAGGCTCTCCTTCCGAAGACGATGCCCTTTACATACGTCGCATGGCTTGCTGCTCATGTAGCCTTCGATGTACTCGCGAATACCTTCGGAATTCGTATCCCGGTAGCGGCGTTCCAGATTCGGAATAATTCCCTCAAAGGTCACGTGCGCTTCCTTGCGCTGACCGAAATCATTCTCATAACGGAAATGAACCTTCTCTTTGCCCGTGCCATATAACAGCTTATTCATCTGTTCCTGGGTCAGGGTGCTGACCGGCTTGTCCTGCGGAATGCCGAAATGCACGCAGACCGATTTCAGAAATTGCGGATAATAGGTGGAGGTGCCTCCACTCCATGCGGCAAAGGCGCCTTCTTCTATACTTTTGCTCATATCCGGCACCAGCAGCTCCGAATCCACAATCATCTCCACACCCAAGCCGTCGCATTCCGGACAAGCTCCGAACGGGGTGTTAAAAGAGAACATCCTCGGCGTCAGCTCTTCCATGCTGAAACCGCAGATCGGGCAAGCGAAGTTGGAGCTGAAGCGCAGCTCCTCTTGTCCCATAATATCAACCAGAAGCTGGCCGCCCGACAGATTCAATGCCGTCTCGATCGAATCGGCAAGACGTGCCTCAATATCTTCCTTGACCACGATCCGGTCAACCACAACCTCGATCGTATGCTTCTTATTCTTCTCAAGCTCGATGCTGTCCGACAGATCACGCAGCTCCCCGTTGACACGAACCCGGACAAAGCCCTGCTTCGCAATATCGGCAAACAGATTCTTATGCTCGCCTTTGCGTCCAGAAATGACCGGTGCCAGAATCTGCAGTCTCGTCTTCTCCGGATACTGCATGATGCGGTCTACCATCTGTTCGACCGTCTGGGAAGTGATCTCCACGCCATGCTCCGGGCAATGAGGATGTCCAATGCGAGCGAACAGGAGTCGCAGATAATCGTAGATTTCCGTTACGGTACCCACCGTGGAACGCGGGTTGCGGCTCGTCGTTTTCTGGTCAATCGATATCGCAGGCGATAAGCCGTCGATGGAATCGACATCCGGTTTTTCCATTTGTCCGAGGAACTGGCGGGCATAAGCGGACAAGGATTCCACGTAACGACGCTGACCCTCGGCATAAATGGTATCAAATGCGAGCGAGGATTTGCCCGAGCCGCTAAGACCTGTAAGAACAACGAACTTGTCACGAGGTATCGTGACGTCGATATTTTTCAGATTGTGTGCGCGGGCGCCTTTGATCACAATATTTTCACTTGCCAAACGATATCATCTCCTACTCCATATGGCATGCATGTATAGCTGTATTTATTTCACAAAGAGAACGACCGCTTGGCCGTCCCCCTTGACATTCTTCAATCCATATTATTCAGCCTGCAGCTCCAGAAGGGCATCACGAAGCTCTGCCGCACGCTCGAATTGCAAATTCTTTGCGGCTTCCTTCATCTCGGACTGCAGACGCTGAATCAGATTCTGACGTTCTTTCTTCGACATCTTCTGTCCTTCGCCCACCAGATAATCGGTCTTGCCCTCTGCAACCTTCGTTGCTTCGATGACATCGCGGATCTTCTTGCGGATCGTCTGCGGCGTAATGCCGTGCTCCTCATTATAAGCGACCTGAATGCTGCGGCGACGTTCGGTTTCCTTGATCGCCCGATCCATGGAATCGGTGATCTTGTTGCCGTACATGATAACTTTACCTTCCGAGTTCCGCGCAGCCCGGCCAATCGTCTGGATAAGGGAGCGGTCAGAACGGAGGAAGCCTTCCTTGTCCGCATCCAGAATCGCAACCAGGGAAACCTCTGGCAGGTCAAGACCTTCCCGTAGAAGGTTAATACCCACCAGCACATGGAATGTACCAAGCCGCAGATCGCGAAGGATCTGCATCCGTTCCAGCGTTTTGATGTCGGAGTGCATATAACGAACCTTGATCCCGATCTCCTTCAAATAATCGGTCAGATCCTCCGACATTTTCTTCGTCAGGGTGGTCACGAGCACACGCTCATCGCGCTCCACCCGGTCATGGATCTCGCTGATCAGGTCATCGATCTGGCCTTCTGTAGGACGCACATCGATGATCGGATCAAGCAGTCCTGTCGGACGGATGATCTGCTCAACCATCGTCTCGCAGTGCTCCATCTCATACGGACCCGGCGTAGCCGATACGTAGATGATCTGGTTCACCTTCTCCTCGAATTCCTCGAACTTCAGCGGCCGGTTATCCAGCGCGGACGGCAATCGGAAACCATGGTCGACCAGCACGGTTTTGCGCGCACGGTCACCGTTGTACATCGCGCGGATCTGCGGCAGGGTCACATGCGATTCATCAATGACAAACAGCATATCGTCCGGGAAGTAGTCCAGGAGTGTATAGGGGGTTGCCCCCGCCTCTCTGAAGGTCAGCGGACCGGAATAGTTCTCGATGCCGGAGCAGAAGCCGACTTCCTTCATCATCTCAATATCATAACGGGTGCGCTGCTCCAGTCGCTGCGCTTCCAGCAGCTTGCCTTCCGAACGAAGAAGTTCGAGACGCTCTTCCAGCTCCCGTTCGATATTGACAAGCGCTACCCGCATCGTTTCTTCACGGGTAACGAAGTGAGATGCCGGGAATATGGCGACATGGTCGCGTTCTCCAACCAGCTCGCCCGTCAACACGTCAATCTCTGTGATCCGTTCAATCTCGTCGCCGAACAACTCAACGCGAACGGCATGCTCCCCCTTCGAAGCAGGGAAAATCTCGATGACGTCCCCCCGAACGCGGAATGTGCCGCGAACGAAGTTGATATCGTTCCGCTGATATTGGATGTCAACAAGTCGGGACAAAATCTGATTTCGAGGTTTCTCCATACCCACCCGCAGCGAAAGCAGCAGTTCACCGTACTCATGCGGCGAACCCAAACCGTATATGCAAGATACACTCGCCACAATGATGACATCGCGTCGTTCGAACAGCGAGCTTGTTGCAGAGTGGCGTAGCTTATCAATCTCTTCATTAATACTGGAGTCCTTCTCGATATACGTATCAGAGGAAGGGATATAGGCTTCCGGCTGATAGTAATCGTAATAACTCACGAAATAATCCACCGAGTTGTTCGGGAAGAATTCCTTGAACTCACTGGCCAGTTGAGCAGCCAGCGTCTTGTTATGTGCAATGACGAGTGTCGGACGGTTTACCTTGGCGATTGTCTGCGCGATCGTAAACGTCTTACCCGTTCCTGTTGCACCCAGCAGTGTCTGATGCTTCTTCCCTTGGTGCAATCCTTCGACCAACGCATCAATAGCCGTGGGCTGGTCGCCCTGCGGCTGGAATTCAGACTCGATCTCAAAGGATTTGGTACTGACAACTAAATCGCTCATTGCCCTTCATCACCCTCATACTCTAAAATTAAATTCATGCTAAAAGATATGTCGAAACTTCCCGATGATATATTATGGGAAATTAGTGGTGTCTACTTAGGGAATAAGAATATTTGTTCCCGTCTCATTATACCCCTTCCCTTTTTTTGATGCAAACAGTTTAATGAAAATTTCAATAAGTTCCAGTTCCCGTTGTCGGGATTTCAACTTATAGAGTCTGGCAGACTTCATGGCCCGCATTGAACAAGCTTTATATCAAACTTATGACTTCATGAATTTAACTTCCTTAAAGGAGATGGTACAGCGTTATGGATATTACGATTATTTTTGGCATTCTCGCCGGTCTCGCCGCGTTGATCGGGGGATTCTTATGGGAAGGCGGTCATCTGAGCGGTCTGCTGCAAGGTGCGGCAGCCCTTATCGTATTCGGCGGCACCATAGCCGCCGTCATCGTCAGTTTCCCTGCCACCCGGCTCCGCACCATCCCTGCTGCGCTCAAGCTGGCCTTCGGCCGCAGCGAGCGTTCGTCAGAGAAGCTGATTGACGACATCGTCGATATGTCGGTAACAGCCAGAAGAGACGGCGTGCTGGCGCTGGAGCGCATCTCGGCCGACCACGAGGATCCGTTCCTTCGGGAAGGCATGCAGATGGTTGTGGACGGCAACGACCCTGAAATGGTGCGGCAAATCCTGGAGCTCGATATCAATGCCGCCGAGCAGAAGCATGAAGGCTATGCCAAAATTTTCGAATCCGCCGGGGGATATGCCCCTACCATGGGCATCATCGGTACCGTCATGGGATTGATCCATGTATTGGGCAGTCTGCAAGACCCAACCAATCTCGGCCCTTCCATCGCTGTTGCATTCACCGCAACTTTATACGGTGTTGCGAGTGCCAATATTATCTTTTTGCCCATTGCATCGAAGATTAAAGCACGCTCCGAAGAAGAAATTGCAAACATGGAGCTGCTGCTCGAAGGAATTATGGCTGTTCAGAACGGCGAGCACCCGCTGTTGGTCCGCAAAAAGCTAGCTTCCTTCGCTTCCGCTGGCACCACGGATACTCCGTCCTCAAGGGGGATCGCGCATGAGACAGCCGAATAGACGGCGGCGCAACCGTAAGCAGGATGGAAGCGATCAGCGCGACCGCTGGATGATCACCTATGCGGATCTGATTACGCTGCTCCTGATCTTTTTTGTTGTAATGTATGCCATGAGTCGGCTGGATACGGAAAAATACAAACTGGTCACCCAGTCCCTGCAGGCCACCTTCCAGAGCGGTGACAGCATCCTGGAGATGGGTTCGGGCATTACGGGCACAGCCGATACGGAGAACCATAAGAATCCGCCGCCACAAACAGCCGTCACTGAGGATAAGGAGGAAGATAACGGGGAAGCACCTTTAACCGAGCGTGAGCTGGCCTTCCGAGCCCAGGAAGAGGAACTTGCGAACTTTATGGGACTCATTCAGCAGTACGTGAAAGACAACCAGCTGGAGGAGGACATCTTCATTTCGGACGAGCCCCAGGGGATTGCCATTACGTTAAGCGACCGCTTCCTGTTCGATGTCGGGAAGGCCGAGCTTAAATCCGGGGCTGCCCCGGTGCTCGGCAAGCTGGCAAGCCTGTTCGGCGATTTGAATACAACGGTAAGCATCGAAGGGCATACGGACAACGTGCCGATTGGTCGCCACTCCAGCTACAAGGATAACTGGGAGCTATCCGGCGCCCGTGCCATGTCGGTGCTGAGATTCTTCCTGGAGGACAGCAAGCTGGACCCGGCAGGATTCCAGTACGCTGGTTATGCCGATACCCGTCCGGCAGCGGACAACGCCACACCCGAAGGCAAACAGAAAAACCGCCGGGTTGAAATCACGGTGTTGAGACAGCTGAAGCAGTAGTCTCGTTCTACATAGTGAAGGGTAGATTCAGCTGATTCTTCACATATTCAAACAGGTCCAACACACTCAAGATGACTTGGGTACCGTGTTGTCGCAGCACACTTTATATTCCATGTAACAAGCGCCCGGCAGACTGAATCCATGTACATTCAGATCTGGCCAGGCGCTCTTTTTTATATGATTTGATCACGAAACCCAATAATTATGCCGGCAACGACGATATCTCTGCAGTTAACAAGGATTTAAAGCCTTGCGCCTAGGCGCCATGCCCTGCCCCGCTCTCGCTTGGCCGCAAGACAACAGACCCTACAGCCAGCAGAATGACAGCCATCAGCCCAAGAACCACAAGCGGCAAACCGATATCAGACAGCGTCCCCCCCGTAGCTGCCGTCTCCACCGCCTCGATCGCCCATTTTTGAGGAATGAAATTGGCGATTTTCTGCATGAAGTCCGGCATGATGGCAAGCGGCCAGAAGCATCCGCCCAGCATACAGGTCGGTGTGACGATCATGGAATTGATCATCGCCGCATTTTGCCCGTTCCGGATTAACCCGGCTACCGTGCTGGCAACCCCTAATGAGACCAGCATGAAAGCCATCAGAATGAGGAAGTGCAGCAATAACGGGATACCGTAATCATAACGGAGTACATACCGGCTGAGAACAAGCACAACCACCACCTGCAGCGAGCCGACTACCAAGCTGCCCAGGAAATTGCCCAGAGCAATTTGATAAGCTCGTACAGGTGCCGTATACATGCGCGATAATGTTCTCTGCCTGCGGTCATCCATAATCATGGATACCACGCTGGAGATCAGGGTCATCATAAACATCAGGGTAAATCCCGTAACGTTGGAGAGCCCCGGTCTGGCATATAAATTTAAATCGGTAACCTGCGTATCCACCCGGTTCTGTGCAGACTGCCCGATCACCTCTTCCAATGCCATCATGGGATTCACACTTGGACCTGAGGTCTCCCGGATCAAGGCCGCAGTGCCGCTCAGGCGCGTTGCTGCTGAATCCGCCGTCATTCGAATCATAACCGAAGCTTCCGAGGTTGATATTTCGTACACCTTCACCGTTGACCATTGTCCTTCCAACAATGCATCGCTGAAGCCCTCCGGTATATAAACACCTACCGTGCTTTTATTCTCTATCAGCTCTTCCTTGAGCGTACTTTCGGTCACAGATTGCTTCAGTACATATTGTCCACTACGCTCCAGTTCGCTTATCAGGTATTGACCCGCGGGCCCCTCGTCCTCATTCACGTAGGAGACCAGAATGCTTGCGGCTGTCGTCTGCCCCATGAGAAACACCGTCAAAGTAACGACCACGCAAGGGACCAGCAGATAAACGATCCAGCCCCTTTTTCGCCCAAGCGTCCGCCTTACCATATGCCAGGCAATGGTCAAGCTATGCATGGTATCCCACCTTCCTATACATAAACATGGCTGCAGCGGACAAAGCTGCGGTAATAGCCGCCAGCATGCCGACACAGGTAATAATCAAATGCACTTCGCTATCCAGCATCATCCGGAGCATGCTCTGCATAGCCCAATGATTAACGGTGAAGGCGCCGATCTTCTGGAAGAACTCCATGGGCAGCGGCATGAAGCCTCCGCTGACAAACGTCATGGCGATAATGATAGCCTGCATCAACCCTCTGGCCCCTGCAGCTGTCGAAGAAATTAGCGTTATGAACGTGGCAATGGTCATGGACGATAATGCAATTAATACACAGACCATCGTGAGCAGAAAGGGGTGAGGGCCCCATTTCACACCATACAGCCACATGGACCCTAGCACGATGGCCGCTGCCTGTGCAAGTGTAATCAAAGTGCAGCCGATAATTTTCCCTGCAAATATGGTTCCGGGGGTCACCGGTGCGCTTTGCAGACGATAAAGGGTCTTGCTTTCCCGCTCTCCCAGCAGACTGCTGCTTGCCATCAGGCCCGAATATAGCAGAAACATAATCAGCATGGCAGCTGCGTAGTATTGCGCCGCCGAATACGTGGATTCTTTCTCACTCAGCTGCCCGATCGTAATGTTCGGTCCGGGTGTGGCCTCAACAGGCGCTGCGGCTTGTGCCGCAAGAACCTTATCTCGGCCCAGAACAACGGCCTCCGCCTGTTTGTGATTGGCATCTGCAATAAAGGTTTTAAAGATGGTGTCAGCCACCAGATTGAGATTACGGTCCCTTCCCGGCAGCAATTCAAGTTTTACTTCGTCTCCCTGGTCCATTCGTTCATCAAAAGAAGCTGGGGTCACTACCGCATAATCCACCTCGCCCCTGCGCAGCTTTCCTTCCGCCTCTTCACGGCTCGCAACGATCTCTTGTACCAGAATGTCTTGTAGTGCCGGTGTATTCATCAGAGCCTGAATGCTTTTTGGCAGCTGGCCCCCATCCGTAGGACTCAGGACAACTCCTACCCTGACCGGTTGTTGTTTAAATTCCTGATCATTACCGAACCAGCCCGAAAGTGCGTTGCCTAATATAAAAATAAGGATCAGCGGCAGCAAAAATTGGTTAATTAGCACCGAGCGGCTGGTAACCATCCGCCTCAGCTCAAACCAGGCGATAATCATCATATTCATCTCCGGTATTCCTCCTTCATAGATTCCCAGACGTGCGCATGTGATTAATCGCGGAGCGTCCGCCCGGTCAAACTGAGAAACAACGTTTCGAGGTCCGGCTCCTCACACTGCAAGGTTCGGAGAATGGTATCATGTTTACTGCAGATGAACAGGATATCCTGCAGCTCATTCTGGGCCGAAGGCACATAGACCTGAATCTCGCTGTCATTCTGCGTAACGCGCCTTACACGCGGATGAATCGTCAGTTGCTCGATCAAGTCCTGCGTTATCCCGTCTGCGGTAAGGATGATTTTCTCCTCATGGGCGACACGCGCCCGAAGCTCCTGCTGCGTTCCGCAAGCGATGACATGACCTTGATCCATAATCGCCACCCGGTCACTGATCGCGGCAACTTCCTCCATGTAATGACTTGTATAGATAACGGTAGAGCCCATACGGTTCAGTGTCTTCACTGATTCCAAGATATGATTGCGCGACTGCGGATCAATTCCCACCGTTGGCTCATCCATGATAATAAGTTTCGGACGGTGCGTGATCGAGCAGGCAATGTTCAGTCTTCTCTTCATCCCGCCGGAGAAGGTTGACGGCCGTTCTTTAGCCCGGTCCTGCAGCCCGACAAACTCCAGTGCCTCCTCCACCCGTTCCTTCAGCAGATTGCCGCGCAGTCCATACAATTTCGCAAAAAAAGTGACATTGTCCCAAGCGGACATCTCTTCATATAGGGCCAGATCCTGCGGCACCAATCCGATTCTCCGCTTCACTTCCAGCGGCTGCTCTTCAATCGAGATACCGTCAACTTTAATGCTGCCCTGGTCCTTCGAGAGAAGCCCGCAGATCATGTTGATGGATGTGCTCTTGCCGGCCCCGTTCGGTCCGAGAAGCCCGAAGATCTCGCCTTCATTCACTTCCAGGTTCATATGGTCCACCGACAGCTTGCTACCGTATCGTTTCACGACATCTTTCATCTGCAGAAAGACCGCCATCATCACCAACTCCATTTCTTTCGTATCTATCCGTTAAGTTCATTTTATCTAAGACCCTCAGCTCTTGAAGGTAGAGGAAGTCACCTTATACGGGTGACGAAAGTCATCTCCTTATGTAAAACATCCTTGTGATATAATGAAGCCAATCGTGTGTACGGTTTGATTTTATTATGGAAAAGGGTGCTGATCGCATTGTGACCTCCCCACTCACCTATCTGCGCTACGGCCTGATTCTCCTTCCCGCTGCGGCTGATATCTTTCTGCAGCAGCTCGACTATTATGGAGAATACATGGTGTACTTTCTGCTCTTTCTGGCCCTTACGGTGTTAAGCCGCTTTGTACGATCCCCAGCCTATCTAAGAGCAGCGGTGCTGCTGGAGATGGCGCTGTCCCTGTGGTTATGCCATCAATACGGCTTCATGATGGTCTTCCTGTCCGTGTCTGCATTATGTGTCTATCTGCCCTTGTTTCAGGAGCGGTCAAGCAAATTCTGGATGGCAACCGCCCATCTCGTGCTGTTGAACATCGCCATTACCGATTATGATCCACTGCTGATTACAACGGCCAATCTCCTCTTTCTGTTTCTGGCCGTAACGTTCAGTCATATCCATCGGATGAATCAGAAACAAGTTGACCATATTCAGTTATACGACGAGCTCAAGAGACTTCATTTCCAGCAGGATGAGGCAGGTAGACAATTGCTGCAATTCGCGCATCAGGTAGAGAACGCGGCACAGGTGGAGGAACGCCACCGCATCTCGCGCCAGCTCCATGACGACATCGGCCACCGGCTGATTCGCGTCAAAATGATGATGGAAGCCGCCCTCCAAGTCGTACCTCATGATCCGGCCCGAGGTATGGATATGCTGCATCAGATCCGTGACCAGTTAGGACAGAGCATGGAGCAAATGCGCACGGCTGTAAAACAAATGAGCCCCGGCAGACGTATTGCTGACGATTATTCCTTGAGTCGGCTGCTTGAGGAAACGGGGAGGGAGACCGGAATCGAAACCGAACTTATCCTGCACGGCATGCCCTATCCGCTCTATCCTAGTCAGCAAGTGGTTCTGTATAAAAATGCCCGAGAAGCCATAACCAACGCCATCCGCCATGGCGAAGCCGGACGGGTTGAAATCTTGCTTCACTACGGGGAACAGGAAATTCGAATGGAGGTTTCCAATAACGGGGAGGTCAAAGAGACGGTCGCCCATGCCGCTGTCCCTGAACGTCAAGGCATCGGTCTAAGCGGCATGCTTGAACGAACTCAAGTTGTTGGTGGGACGTTAGAGATACGGCGAACGACACCTTTTACCGTCATCACCCGGCTGCCTGTCTATCGAAAGAGTGAGATTGTGTAATTCGATATCTATATTTTAGTAAAGGTCGTGGACATCCATGATATCAGTTCTGATTGTAGATGATGACCCGTTTATTCGAGAAAGTCTGAAGTTGCTGGTAGGGATGGACCCGGATATTGAAATCTCCGGTGTCGCGGCACACGGCGAAGAAGCTCTGGCTTTATTGGAGGGTGGGCTTACGGCAGACGTGATCCTCATGGACATCCGCATGCCGGTATGCGACGGCGTTGAAGGCATGCGGCGAATTCGCGAACAGCACCCGGGCATTCGGGTACTCATGCTGACGACATTCGATGATGATGATTACATTGTGGAAGCGCTGCGGAACGGGGCCAGCGGATATCTGCTCAAAAACATTCCGCCGGATCGGATCATCCAGGGTATCAAAACGGTGTACGACGGTAACATGCTGATCCATCCGGATATTGCCCGCAAGCTGACCGGCATGCTCCGTCCTGCACCCCAATCGGTCTCCCAGTCTGATGTTCTTGGATCATTAGGTCTTACCCCGGCCGAGAAGAATATTGTCGGCCTTATTGCAGAAGGCCTGTCCAACAAGGAAATTGCCGGCCAGCTCTACTTAAGCGAAGGTACCATCAAGAACTACGTAACCGAAATATTAGGCAAGCTGAATCTTCGGGACCGGACGCAAATCGCTATTTTTTATCTAAAAAAAGTGCAGGCTTAGACCTTTTCGCATTCTGCGTTAGCTTATAAAGTCAAATAAAACAGGCCCTTGTCCATAGGACAAGGGCCTGTTAATTGTTCATTCACGAATGGAATCCTGCATCTTCGGAGCCACCGGGCGTCTTGCCCTCAGATGATCCTCGCTTGCTGCGAAGATGAAGTTTATTCGCTAGCAGGGTCAGCAAGCTTACCGGCTTCAAACCTACCGCTATGCCATCCCTCGGATCCGGAGCAACGATGGCTCCCAACTGATGATGATCGCCCGCGTAAATCGCACGCTGCAGGAACTTGCTCTCGCCTTGATGGTTCTGAACCTCCAGCTTACAGAAGGCCGAATTCTGCCGCAGCGCTCCATGCAGCTGCTCCTTGCTGTGAATCAGTTTGCCATTCACCTTCAGAATCGTCTCTCCCGCAAGAATGCCAAGCTCGCTTGCCGGGCTATCCGGAAGGACTGCGAGTACTCGCAGTCCACGAATCGGATGCACAAAGATCGGGCTTCGCTGCTGCTCTTCATAACGGCTGTACCACACCAAACCTTCATGGAGCAGCAGCGCTGCTAATGCAGCCACGATCATAAGCGGCGTCCACCACTCGGCCAGCAGGCTCAATGCCAGCACGGTCGCCGCATAGAATACAAGCCGTTTCGCCGTAATTCCCGCCTTCTCCTGCGGCAGCATGCTCTGCGTCATTTCCCCGAAGCCAATCACGACCGGGAGCGCCATCATCGTAAAGCCGCCGCTCCAGGCATCGCCCCCGAAGAATGGGGTCCACGGCAGCACACTGCCTCCGCCAACCGCCGGGACAAGCAAGAACAGGGGCAGCGGCCAGAAGCTCTGCATATGATAGCCGCCCACAAGTCTGCCGCGCTTTCCTTCCAGAAACAGAGGGGTTGCAAAGCCCGAGCCTTGGAGCCTGACCAACATGGCTTCTGCAAAGTGCAATACGGCGGATAAAGCCAGCAATGCCGGGATATCCAGACTAAGGATTGTCGTCGTTACATGGCTGATCCAGCCGTCTAGCTGCCAGTTCGGAAACCAGCCTAGGACGAACTGGAGGATGCCAAGCAGCCCGATGGAATAAGCAAAGCATAAATACCGAATATGAAACAGCATCAGAATCAGCGAAGTCACCCAAATGCATAGGATGGCTTCCAAACTTAACGATATACCCAGGAAGGCCACAACGATGGAAACGGCGATGCCTGCCAGCACCCCACCGAGAAACGTCCGCCAGGTCTGAATTCCCCAAGAATGCAGCTTCACATGGAACAGCTTACGCTCCACCAGCACCTGCCTTCGGTAAAACAGCATCACAAACAAAATCGAAATATAATAAAAGGGCTGCGTCAGCAGTTGTATGCCTGCGTCTATCCCATACATAAGCAGTTGTTTCAATGTCTCCAACAGCTTGCCACGCTCCTTTCAGCTCTAAAACGTAGTTCAAAATTCAAGAAACACTTCAACTGAACATGCACCTTAAAAGAAAAAAGAAGGCTAAAATTCAGCCTTCTTACTTGTTCGACGCCTTTGTGGCGATTTCCTTCCGAACCTCGGCAATTCCGCGATTCATTTGATTATCCTCTTTCGGATCCTGAATCTTCTCGATCAACGCGGCCTCCAATGCCTCGGCTGTCGCGGTATTAATAATACCATCCGCTTTCAGCTTATTCTTGCTCTGGAAGCTCTTGACCGCCTTCTCCGTATTCCGATCGAAGTAACCGTCCGAACGCCCTGTCTTATAACCAACCGCTTCCAGCATGATCTGTGCGTTCTTGACATCGGTGCTGTTTGCATCGTACGCATAGGTTTTCTTCTTATCGATTGGTGCAACCGTGAAGTAATCCGGCTGCGACACCTTAATATCCGGTTCAATCCCCTTCTCATGGATCCAGGTTCCGTTAGGCGTCAACCACTTGGCAATTGTCACTTTCAGTAAACTTCCATCGCCAAGCTGCTTGTCAAAGCTGGTTTGAACGGTCCCTTTACCGAAGGAATGCTCGCCCATCAGGGTAGCTCCTGCAGATTGCTGCAGCGCGCCTGCCAGGATTTCGGAAGCGCTCGCGCTTCCCTTGTTCATCAGCACCGTGATCGGATAGGATTTGGCTTCACCGTTCGAAGGATGCTTCTCCCGCTTCTTATCCTTATCCTCTACCTGAACAATCAGTTCGCCTTTAGGCACGAACTGCTCTGCAATGTCGATGACCACGGACAATACGCCGCCCGGATTGTTCCGAACATCAATCAGCAGTCCCTTCATGCCCTGACCTTCCAGCTTCTTGAGTTCTTCTTCAAAGCGTTTGCCTGTATTCAGAGAGAATTGGGAAATCTCAATGACGCCGATACCGCCCTTCTCCATCCGGGCAGATACGGTTTCCAGATCGACATCATCGCGAACGATCACATACTCGATCGGCTGTTCGGATCCTGCACGCTTAATCTGAAGAATGGCCTTGGAGCCCTTAGGTCCGCGAATCTTGTTTACGGCCGCATTCAGCTCAAGCCCCTGCAAGGACTCGCCATTAACGGAAAGAATGGCGTCTTTCGCCCGAATCCCTGCTTTATCGGCAGGAGATCCCTTGATCGGTGATACGACGATCACATTGCCGTCTACAGAGGAGACCTCAGCACCGATTCCCGTGAAGGAGCCTTCAATGCTCTCTTCAAACTGGGCTGCCGTCTCTTTCCCCATATAGTTGGAATACGGATCCTCCAGGGCTTCCATCATACCGTTGATGGCGCCGTCAATCAGCTTCGACCGGTCGATATCCTTGTAATAATTGCTTTCGATGAGGTCAATCGCTGTCCCCAATTTCTTCGCTTCAGACTGCTCCAGTCCATTCTTGTTCGCTATACTGGCCAGCAACCCCTCGCCGTCTCCGGTCTGACTGGGAGCAGGTAGCTGAGTCAAAGCCATCGTTAACAGTCCGCCGCACAACAGGGCAGCTATGACCAGAAAGACAGCCGTTCGTTTTTTCAGCAAGTACTTCACCGCCTTTGTACGTTTCAACTGCTAAACACACGGGGAATCCCGTCCACCTAGTATATGATTGGCTTGCCGGGAATATTTATACAGCGGTCTGAAGGTTATATAGTATCGGTCATAAGAATCAGTTACAGATACGGCGAAGGATTAACCGGTGATCCGTTGACCCGAACTTCAAAGTGAAGATGCGGTCCTGTGCTCTGGCCAGTGGAACCCACCTCGGCAATCTTCTGCCCTCTGGACACCTTGTCGCCTTCGCTGACCTTAATGCCGCCATTGCGGATATGTCCATATAAAGTCCACACACCGCCCCCATGATCAACAATAACACAGTTTCCGTAACCGCTCCACCACTCGGCCAAGATCACCGTGCCGCTCTCGGCTGCACGGATCTCGGTCCCTTGCGGAACAGCAAAATCCTGACCTGTATGCATCTTGCCGACTTCACCCGTTACCGGGTGCACGCGCGGTCCATAACCCGAAGAAAGTCTGGCACCGGAGACCGGAATCGCGAATGGGCCACCGTTTCCTGTGTATCCACCGCCGCCCTTGCTTCCGCCGAGGGTTGTCGCTTTCGCTCTCTTCGCTGCGGCCGCTTTGGCAGCCGCCGCTTTACGGGCTGCTTCCTCAGCAGCCAGCTTGTTCTTTTCCTTCTGCAGGTCGGAACGCTTGCTCGCCAGGGCAACCAGCATTTTATCCTGCTCCTCAGTCAAGATGTCAGCATCCTCGATATCCTGATCGTACTGGGCCAGAAGAACGCGCTTCTCCTGTTCCTTCTCGTTCAGAATGCTCTTGCGGTCTTCCATCTGACCATACAGATCTTTGGCTGTAGCATATTGGCCTTCAAGTTCCTTCTTCTTATCAATGACCAGCAGCTTGTCCTGCTTATGCTGTACGAGCAGATCCTGGTCCTGATCCACGATGGATTTCAACGAATCCGCGCGCTCAATGAAATCACTGAAGCTGGTCGAGGAGAGCAGCACATCCAGATAGGATACCTGACCATCCATATAAATGAGACGAATCCGGGATTCCAACAGCTTTTCACGGGATGCGATGCGCTCCTCCGCCGCTTCAAGCTCCTTTGTTGTTTTTTTCAAGGAATCTTCCGTTTGGTCGATCTTCACGGAAATTTTGGTTAATTCATTACTGACGATACTGATTTGCTCCATGACGTATTTCAGGTTCTGGTTCGTTTTATTCTTATAATGCTGGGCTTCTTGTTTATCATCCGCAGCCTTGTTCTTCTGTTGCCGTGCTTGCTTGACCTGCTCCTGAAGCATTCTCAACTCTTTATCTACGTCGGCAGTGGTCTTCTTCTCAGCTTGTCCGACATTCGGTTGGATCATAACAGTGGCCAGTAATAAGGCTGCTACTCCTGCGGCGATTTTCTTCAAGTTTCGCTCCCCATCCTTTACCTTGTTTTATACTTTCAAAAATTTACGAATCGACATGGTACTTCCCCAGACGCCAATCACGATACCCAGCCCAACAATGATGGAGCCGATCAGCGGCCACAAATCCCCCAGCGGGATTAGGCTCTGTGCCAGCGTGATATCGGTTTGCGATGCAGCGTACAAACGATCGTAACCTACAAACAGCAGAACAACCGTTACAATCGACCCAAGCAGGCCGATCATGGCACCTTCTACGAAAAATGGCCAGCGGATAAAGTTGTTCGTGGCGCCAACAAGCTTCATAATCCCAATCTCCCGGCGGCGTGCTAGAATCGTAACGCGAATAGTGTTCGAGATCAGGAACATGGACATCAGACCGAGTCCTGCTACGAAAATAAACCCGATATTCCGAACCGTCTTCGTAATCTTAAACAGGGTCTCTACCGTTCCTTCGCCGTACTTGACGCGCAGGATCGGCTCCTCCGTA
The DNA here is from genome assembly GCF_003184205.1 of Paenibacillus sp. Cedars. NCBI lineage: Bacteria > Bacillati > Bacillota > Bacilli > Caryophanales > Paenibacillaceae > Paenibacillus > Paenibacillus sp. Cedars. The sequence continues at coordinate 68,203 of NZ_CP020866.1, read as the reverse complement.
TACTTCTGGTTCAGCGCTGTAATCTTGTCGGCTACAAAGCCGACCGTTGTTGGCTGAATGACGGAAACCTCAAATGCATCCGGCAGCGGATTCTGGTCCTTCTCGCTGAAGCCTTCCACCCATTCCGAGCCCAGGCTTTCCTCAAGCTCCTTCATTCCATCTTCCTTGGACACAAACTTTACGGCACTAACCTCCGGCATAGCCTCGATTTCACCCTTGATGGTTTCACGCAGCTTTTCATCCACGTTGAGATTTAAGTAAGTATTGATCTGCACATTGCTATCTGCTTTATCGGCTAATGCGTTAACATTCATGACTAACAGCATGAAAACACCCAGTATAAACAAAGACACCACGATGGAAGTAATCGATGCGACCGACATCCATCCGTTCCGGAAAACGCTCTTCGCCCCTTCCCGCAAGTGCCGCAAGAAGGTTCTAAAATTCATACCCGTAATCTCCTCTCTGCTGGTCACGGACGATCTGTCCATGCTCAATCGCAAGGACGCGTTTGCGCATGGTGTTGACGATATCCCGGTTGTGGGTTGCCATCACAATGGTGGTTCCCCTGAAATTAATCTCATCCAGCAGCTGCATGATCCCCCAGGAGGTTTCCGGGTCCAGGTTGCCGGTAGGCTCGTCCGCAATAATGACGGACGGGTTATTCACGATGGCTCTTGCAATCGCGATTCGCTGCTGCTCACCGCCCGAGAGCTGGGAAGGCTCGCGGCCAGCCTTGGCTTTCAAGCCCACAAGCTCCAGCACCTCCATCACCCGTCTCTTGATGAGACGCTGCGGCGCCTCGATAACTTCCATGGCAAAAGCTACATTTTCGTAAGCAGTCAGCTTGGGCAGCAGGCGATAATCCTGAAAAATAACCCCAATATTTCGGCGAACATAGGGGATTTTTCGCTGCTTCAGCTTCCCGATATTAAATCCGTTAACCGAAATTTGCCCCTTGGTGGGCACTTCTTCTCTATAGATAAGTTTCATAAATGTCGATTTGCCTGCACCCGAAGGTCCGACAACATAGACGAATTCATTACGATTGATCTTAACGGAAACTCCTTGAAGCGCATGGGCGCCGCTTGGATAGGTCTTCCATACGTCCTGCATTTCAATCACTTCATCACTTCCCAATCCATAATTAGCCATTATACTTTCGACAGTATCCATCGAATTCCTTTAAAATCCATGAAAAATCCTCACGACATCGTCTATTGTAACAAATTTGTTACCTTTTGAGTACCCGAAAGTTTAAGCCCACCGTGACATATACATGAACAAGTGCACGAACTGCGGCCAATACGAAGTTAAGAAGGTGGTTTCCAATGAAAAAAATTCATCTCGGTCTCATCATTGTCATCAGTTTTGCTCTTCTCCTCTCCGTCGGATTCGGTCTGTTGACGATGTATGTGAATCAGAAGGAACTCCCGAAGGGGGTCGTTCTCTCCGGCTGGCAGGTAGGCGGCAAACCCGCCGATGAGGTGCTCGCCGAGCTGGATCAACGGCTGCAAGCGATGAGTACGATGAAGGTGAAGCTGGCGGCGGAGGCCTTGAAGGGTCACACGGAAAGTTTTAGTCTGCAAGATGCCGGTGTTCAGTTCAGCGCAGCCGATTTTCAGGATGCCATAGCCAAGATGTCTGAAGGATCACTGTGGGATCAGGTACTGTACAGACGCCATTTTCAATTGGAGTGGCATATATCAACCGACTGGAACCGCGATACGTTGAAGAAGCGGCTGAATGAAGACTGGCAAAAGGAGCGCTTTGGCGAACCGGTCAATGCGGTCCGAAGCATTTCCGGTGATGACGTTGTCCGCTATACCCCGGAGAAGACGGCCTACCGCATCGAGTGGGCGGCTTTCTATGAAGGGTTCAGCGCTGCGCTTCCGGATGAACGCCAGTTTACAGAGCCGAGAGGCGATGAAGAAATCACGGTACAGCTGCCCTTGATCCGTCAGAAGCCCCCGGTTACAGTAAAATCGCTGCAGGATGAAGGGGTGGAGCGTAAAATCATCGAATTCTCCACTGATCTTGGCTCCAGCGGACCCGGACGGGTTCATAACGTAACCGCGGCTGCCAAAGCCGTGGACGGGATGATTTTGAAGCCGGGCGATGAATTCAATTATGCTCATGTTATAGATACCGCGAAGAAGGAGTACGGATTTGAAGAAGCTCCCGTTATCGTTAACGGCAAGCTTGTCCCGGGCATAGGCGGCGGGATCTGCCAGGTATCCAGCACGGTCTATCATGCTGCTCTGCTCCTGGGCCTGGATATAACCGAACGGCGCAATCATTCCCTTCCGGTCAGCTACCTGCCCAAGGGGCAGGACGCCACCTTTGCCGAGGGCGCCATTAACTTCAGGTTCCGGAACAACACAGGCAAACATCTGCTGATCCTTTCCAGCGTGTCAGACGGAAAATTAACCCTGAAGATGTTCGGTACCTTCCCGGAGAATACGGAGTATGGACTGGTATCCACCACCATCGAAACCCTGCCTTCCCCAGAGAAGGTCATCCATAATACCACACTGCCGCCAGGACTCAAGCAGGTAGTCCAGAACGGGAAACCTGGCTATGTGGTCGAAACCTACCGAACCAAGAAAGTGAACGGCAAGGTCGTGGAGAACGTGAAGATATCCAAAGACACTTACCGCGCGCAAAACAGCATCGTTGCGATCAATCCAACAAACGAAGTCCAGATGCCGGAAGCAAAAGAATCGCCAAAAGAGGAAGTGGTTGAAGACGGAATCAGTACACCTTAAACATTGACATAACTGAAAAAAAGCCCGTATACGCGAACTCACGCGAATACGGGCTTTTAGCCTTAAAAATCATATGGAATCTATTTTATAAAAATCTTTGACAACGGCCTTGGCATCTGCACTGAAAGTCTCGGTATATTCCACCCGGTCTATGGTGCAGCCTTTACCAATATGCACTCGGCTGCCCCTGACAACAGACGCTCTCGTATTCTCCAAGCGAATCTCCTCGCCTACGATCCGCTCGGCATTCAGATGCCCCCTGCGGGATGAATGAAACAACTTCGCCAGCTTCGTCGGCGCTACCGTGATCATGCGGCTTCGAATTTCAGGGACACTTGAAATTTGCTTGATTAACGTTAAGTTCAATTCCCTGGCCTGTACGTGCCCATTCACGCTTAGCGTTCCCCGAACCGTCATCTGCTCTGCTTCCACATTGCCTTGAACGGTAACCGTGCCATTCACGACCCCCTTGACGAAGAACAGATCCATCCCTGTACTCAGATCTCCATTCATACCAATGTGGCTGATCCTTGCGTTTCTCCCAGCATCAAGACTCCCGTTAATGCGGATACGCTCCATTTCTACATGGTCAGAGACCTTTAGATGACCGTTAACCCGTGCCAGCCTTCCGAGCAGGCTTCCATTGACAATGGCACTTCCATTACAGCGCAGCAGATGGCAATCAGTATCTCCGTTAATGACACCTTCGCCGTTAATTCGCAGCCTTCCCACGACACCGCCGCCAACGGTTCCGTCACCCATAATAGAAATACCGGGTCTTTCCACAGCCGTATCATTAACCACTCTTCGCCGCCTCCTTGATTCCCACCTAATCGGCCTTAACCTGAATGCTTATGGCATGGTTAAACTAACTTAAAACCGCCGGGATGCTTTGACTTCTGCCTCCGGATGCTGCGTCAATTCGTCTCTGTATTCCACTTGCCTTACCTCGCATCCTTTGCCGAGAATCACCCGGTTACCGCGGACAATATCGGCCTCGATATATTCTAAATCCAAGATATCCCCTTCAATAATCCGTGCCTCTACCCGCGCTCCCTTTAATGGCAGGGACAGCATTTCCCAGAGGCGCTTCCCCTTCTTGCGGATGGTAATCCGGTCTCCCACGATTTCTTGAGCGGAACAGCGACCAAACACTCGAATATCCGCTGTTCCTACATGCAGACGGCCATCAATCTTAAAGCCTCCCTTAAGCGTGGCCGACTCACTCCGAACATCCCCACGGCTTCGCAAATTTCCGTTCACTTCAAGCCTCTCGGATTCCGAATCTCCGTGAATGCTGCAATGTCCGCCAATAACAATAGAACGGCAGCGCAACCCTTCCTTCAGACTCAAGCTGCCGGCAACATTCAGTTCTTCGGCGTCTACAGCTCCCTTGATGCTTCCCGAACCGTTAACGCGAATTGTACGTGCGGCTACCGCTCCATTCACACTCATCGTTCCGTTACCTATTAATTCCTCGCAATCCAGATTTCCGTTCACCTGCCCTGCACCATCAATTCTCACCTTGTTATACTGACCGCCGCTTGAAGTTCCCGTTCCCGATATTTTCAGGTCAGACAAGTTTTCGTTATGTGGTATCATGTTAATCCTCCTCTGGATTTAAAAGTAATGACTGTATATATATCAGCTACTGCCTGCAACGTTATTTATTTCTCAAGTATTTTTCATTACTTTGCACCGTTTAAAGTCATAATCTCCCTCTAAGATACCATAGTGTTGCTATTCATAAAACAGCCCGATGACGGAACTTAGTCTCGGTCTTGAGACCGAGGCATTTTCATACGAATTTCTTGGAGAATGGGCAAATAATTATGATATGATTCTGATATGCACGTCGTTGATCTCTCATATGTAAAAATGAAAGGGGATACATATCATGGCTCTTATGACTTGTCGCTTTTTTTCGGAGGTTCTCGGTCTCAGCACGTCCATGACCGTCATTCTGCCTCAGCAAACCACATCACAGATCGGGATGACCAACCATGCCAAAAGCGGGCTTCATCCAACGCTGTTCCTGCTGCATGGTTTATCTGACGATGATTCCATTTGGCTGCGCAGAACCTCCATCGAACGCTATGTCGCCGAGATGGGCATTGCTGTTGTTATGCCGCAAGTACACCGCAGCTTCTATACGGACATGGAATACGGAGGTAAGTACTGGACCTTCATCAGCAAAGAACTTCCGGCCATAGCCCGTTCTTTCTTCCCGCTGTCGCATGCCAGAGAAGATAACTTCGTTGCAGGCTTATCCATGGGCGGGTACGGTGCATTCAAGCTGGCGCTGCGCTGTCCGGAATCTTTTGCCGCGGCGGCCAGTTTGTCTGGAGCACTCGACATGGCAGGTCATATCGAAAGAAATGAAGCCTTGTTTGAGCACCAATTAGTCTACGGAGAACGGGACATTACCGGCACCGACAACGACCTGCTGTGGCTGCTTCAGGAAGTGGACCGCATGGAAGGGCCAAAACCCCTCCTGTATCAATGCTGCGGAACGGAAGACTTCCTGTATCAGGACAATCAGGCCTTCCGCAAAGCTTGTGAAGGAACGTCCCTTGATTTCACATATCAGGAGGGACCGGGCGGCCATGATTGGGGCTATTGGGATACCCACATTCAGGACGTGCTGAAGTGGCTTCCACTGAAGGCCTGAGAAACAGAAACTATGACATGAGAATACCGAGGCGCTGATTGGTTGAGCGAAGTATCCATGGAGCTATGCCTGCTTCGAATCGGGATTCGAAAGCCTGTACCTGCTGCCTGCTTCTCATGCTTATGATACAAAAAAAGATGGATCGGCACATGGTTTGTGCTGATCCATCTTTTTTTATTTTAACCATGCCCTCTGTGTACGTTACTCTACTTACTCTACGTTTCCTTGACGAACGTTCAGCCACTCTTCCGTCGCTTGTTGTGTCTGCACGGAACGCTCGATCGCAGCCTTCACCTGACTGGTTGCCGTACCACCGTACACATTACGCGCATTAACCACCGTCTCGGGCTGAAGCACATCGTAGATGGAGTCATCGAACAGCTCCGAGAACTGCTTGAATTCTTCCAGCGTCAGGTCCAGCAAGTACTTGCTGTTCTGAATGCAGTACAATACCGTCTTGCCGATCACTTCATGCGCCTGACGGAATGGAAGTCCCTTGCCGACCAGGAAGTCCGCAATATCCGTTGCGTTGGAGAAGTCGGTATTCACCGCCTCCCGCATGCGGCCCTTGTTGACCTTCATCGTTGCGATCATCGGAGCAAACAGCTGCAGTGCACCTTCCAGCGTGGCCACCGTGTCAAACATGCCCTCTTTGTCTTCCTGCATATCCTTATTGTAAGCAAGCGGAAGCGACTTGAGGACGGTAAGCAGGCCCATCAGGTTGCCGTATACCCGACCGGTTTTGCCGCGGACAAGCTCAGGCACATCCGGATTCTTCTTCTGCGGCATAATGCTGCTGCCTGTGCAGAACGCATCGTCAAGCTCGATGAAATTGAACTCCGTGCTGCTCCAGAGCACCAGCTCCTCGCTTAAGCGAGACAAGTGCATCATGATGATGGATGCATCCGAGAGGAATTCCAGAATAAAATCACGGTCGCTGACCGCATCCAGACTGTTCTCGTAAACGCCGTCAAATCCAAGCTGCTCCGCCACGAAATGACGGTCAATCGGGAACGTTGTGCCAGCAAGCGCACCCGCTCCAAGCGGAAGCACGTTAATGCGCTTGTAGCTGTCGATCAAGCGGTCGATATCCCGCTGGAACATGGACACGTAAGCCATCAAATGATGAGCGAACAAAATCGGCTGTGCACGCTGCAGATGCGTATACCCTGGAATGATCGTATCCAGGTTATCCTTCGCTTGTCCGATCAAGGCGGTCTGCAGCTCATGCAGCATACCAGTCAACGCCACAACACGGTTACGCAGGTACAGATGCATGTCTGTAGCCACCTGATCGTTGCGGCTGCGGCCTGTGTGCAGTTTGCCGCCGACAGGTCCGACTTCGTCGATCAGATTTTTCTCGATATTCATATGAATATCCTCATCCGATACAGAGAACGCAATGCTGCCTTCACGAATGCGCTCCAGCACCTTGTTCAAGCCTGCCTTGATCGTCTCCACATCCTCTGCCGGCACGATGCCGCATTTGCCCAGCATGGACACATGCGCAAGGCTTCCCTGAATGTCCTCCTCAGCCAGCTGTTTGTCAAAACCGATGGATGCCGTATACTCCTCCACCAATGCGTTGGTCTGCTTCGTAAAGCGTCCGCCCCATAACTTGCTCACAACACTTGCCCCTCTCTGTTTAAGGCAGAGGGCCGCTTCCCGCTAGAAGCCCCACCTGTTCCCGGTATCACGAGAAACATCGGAGCTCCCAAGCATGAAAACGGCCTTCAGCCTGTTCATTACTTCTCGATCCATGCATCTGTACTTGGTCTATTGCCAAATCCATGAACAAACCATGCTGTATGCTTCACAGTCGCATGTCCCAGCCCGCGTGCTTAGTGCAAGCATTCTGTCTACACGGGCCCTTGCTTGCGAGTCTTATTGATTCTGGTTCACACCGGTTGCCACTTTCAAACGCAGCGCGTTCAAGCGAATAAAGCCGGTTGCATCGCCTTGATCATACGCTTGCGTTGGATCAGCTTCCATCGTTGCGATATCCGGATTGTACAAGCTGACCGGACTCTTCACGCCTGCTCCGATGATGTTGCCTTTGTACAGCTTCACGCGCACCGTACCGGATACGTTCTTCTGGCTTTCGGTTACCAGCGCTTGCAGTGCGAGACGCTCAGGCGCAAACCAGAAACCGTTGTAGACCAAAGTGCTGTAACGGGTAATGAGGCTGTCACGCAGGTTCATCACTTCACGGTCCATCGTGATGGATTCCATTTTGCGATGAGCGGTAAACAGGATGGTTCCCCCCGGAGTCTCGTAGACACCGCGGCTCTTCATACCCACGAAACGGTTCTCCACCATATCCACGCGACCGATGCCGTGCTTGCCGCCCAGCTCATTCAGCTTCTCCATCACCTGCAGCGGACTCAGAGACTCTCCGTTTAGGGCAACGACATTCCCTTGTTCAAAAGTAAGCTCCAGATACTCTGCCTCATCCGGTGCATCTTCGGGAGATACGCTGAGCAGGTACATATCCTTGCTGTCCTCTGCACTTGCATTGAACCAAGGGTCCTCCAGCACGCCGCTCTCATAACTGATGTGGAGAAGGTTGCGGTCCATGGAGTAGGATTTGGCTGCCGATGCCGTTACCGGAATGCCATGCGCTTCCGCGTAAGCAATCATCTCCGCGCGTCCCGGGAAGGAGCTGCGGAACTCCTCGATACGCCAAGGCGCAATCACTTCAATGTCCGGTGCCAAGCCAGCTACGCCCAGCTCGAAACGGACCTGGTCGTTCCCTTTACCGGTAGCTCCGTGCGCAATCGCTGTTGCCCCTTCGGCGCGTGCGATATCCACCATGCGCTTCGCAATCAGTGGGCGTGCGATGCTGGTACCGAGCAGGTACTGCCCTTCATACATAGCACCGGCTTGGAACATCGGGTAGATGAAATCATTCGCGAATTCATCGCGCAGATCGTCGATGTATACTTTGGATGCGCCGGTTGCCAGCGCTTTTTCCTCAAGTCCGTCCAGCTCTTCCTTCTGGCCGATGTCAGCCGTGAAAGCAATGATCTCCGCATCATAAGTTTCTTTCAGCCACTTCAGAATTACGGACGTATCCAGGCCACCGGAATACGCCAGTACGATTTTTTGTTTTGCCATGGTTAAACTCCCTCTCTTTGTTACTAACAACCCTATCGTTCATTATACTAAAGAAAACGTCCGCAGACATTTTCATAGAGAATGCACCCTCTGCTATAAACGGCGTTATGCCATCAAAGCAACCATCAAAGCCTTCTGGGCATGAAGACGATTCTCGGCCTGATCGAATATGACGGAGTTGAGGCCGTCGATCACCCCTTCGCTGACCTCTTCGCCACGATGGGCCGGAAGGCAATGCAGGAACAAATAATCCGGCTTCGCCGCCTTTACAAGTTCCTCGTTCACCTGATAGTCTGCAAACGCAACTTCCCGCTGTGCCTGCTCCTCTTCAAAGCCCATGCTGGCCCATACATCCGTATAGATCACATCCGCATCCTTCGCGGCTTCGATTGGATCCTGCGTAATCGTAATGCTGCCGCCGGTTTGTGCTGCGATATCCTCGCTCAGCTTCACAATGCCGGCATCCGCCTCGTAGCCCTTCGGACTGGCAAGGGCCACATGCATGCCCATCTTGGCTCCGCCAATCAGAAGGGAATGCGCCATGTTGTTGCCATCGCCGATGAAGGCCATTTTGAGGCCTTTCAGCTTGCCCTTGTGCTCCAGCACCGTCTGCAGGTCCGCCAGCACCTGACATGGATGTGCCATATCACTCAGACCATTAATGACCGGAATGGAGGCATATTTCGCCAGGTTCACCACATTGTCGTGTCCGAAGGTACGGATCATCAGGCCGTCCAGATAGCGGGACATTACCTGGGCCATATCGCTGATCGGCTCCCCGCGTCCAAGCTGAATATCATTTTTGCTTAAAAAGAGTGCATGTCCGCCCAGTTGGAACATTCCCGTCTCGAACGAAATCCGTGTCCGCGTGGACGACTTCTCGAATATCAAGCCGATCGTCTTGCCTTTCAGCGGCTGATAGACTTCACCGTTCTTCTGCTTGCGCTTAATCTCGATAGCCGAATCCAGCAAGAACTGAATTTCTTCCGTGGAGTATTCATCCAGCTCTATCATATCCCGCCCTTTCAGGCTTAATTCCTTCACTTGTCCGCTTGCGGTCATAAACTTAAATCCTCCTTGCCGTATACTGTTATTGTCAAAGCTACATATAGGATAACGGCTCTCGTTATGCTTGCTGAACCGCTGAATGCTCATGAATCAGTTCTGTAATAATGGATACCGCCTGATCGATTTCTTGTCTTGTCACGTACAGATTCGGCAGCAGTCGAATCACTTCCGGTCCCGCTGTCACGAACAGCAGTCCGCGGCTCTGTCCTTTCAGTACCAGCTCGCCAACCGGTTCCGCGCATTCGATCCCGATCAGCAGGCCTTTGCCCCGAATGGCCTTCACAAAGGGATGACCGCCCAGGCTCTCGTTCAGCTTCGCCATCAAATATTCTCCGGCGTCCGCCGCGCGCTGCGGCACATGATCCTCAATCATCGTCTCGATGGTAGCCTGGATGACGGAGCTCGCAATGGGTGTGCCGCCAAACGTCGTGGCATGGCTGCCTGCCGTGAAGGCTTCGCGCAGATAGCCTTTGCCCAGCATCGCGCCGACCGGGAAGCCGGAGCCAAGCCCTTTGGCTACGGTAAAAATATCCGGCTCAATGCCGTAATGCTCATGCGCAAACAGCTTGCCGGTACGGCCCATGCCCGTCTGAACCTCGTCAACAATCAGCAGCAGACCGTGCTTCTTGCACAGCTCGGTCACGGCTTGCAGGAATTCCGGCTCCACCGGATGCACGCCGCCTTCCGCCTGCACCATCTCGATCATGATGGCTGCGGTATTGTTGTTAATGGCAGCTTCAAGTGCCGGAAGGTCATGCAGCGGGACGCTCTTAAAACCAGCCGGCAGCGGAAGGAAGCCTTCCTTCACCTTATCCTGGCCGGTAGCTGTCAATGTAGCCAGCGTCCGTCCATGGAAGGACTGGGTAAACGTAATCACCTCGTAGCGCCCCGTACCCTTCACCTTCTGATGGTAGCGGCGCGCGAGCTTGATGGCTGCTTCGTTAGCTTCCGCTCCACTGTTGCAGAAGAAAACGGCATCAGCACAAGTGTTTGCTGTCAGCAGCGCTGCCGCTTTTTCCTGGCCGGGAATGTGAAACAGGTTCGAGACATGCCACAATTCATCCAGTTGGGCCTTCAGCTTCTCTTTCACTTTCACAGGAGCATGACCGAGATTCGTTACTGCCAGCCCTGCCATGAAATCAAGATATTTGTTGCCTTGATCATCCCATAGCCAGCTGCCTTCTCCTTTTACCAAGGCAATTGGATATCTGGCGTACGTCTGGAACAATGAGCTTTCATTCGCTGCTACGATACCGCTAACCGCTGTTTCTTTTCCCATGACCTTCACACACTCCTTTGCATTTGGACAAAACAGGTTCATCATCATGAACTCTGACTGCCCTTTCATCACTACGCATGCGGATTGTTCTTCCGATCGCTGTTGCCCCCAGTTTTTCTATTAAAATGGATACAACTGTTAAAATCCTGGGGCAAAGGCGACCGCGTTGCTTCTTCAGAACAATTCCGCCTCCTCCGTTGAGGTCGTTCTATTCGTAAAAACTCAATCTGTTCATTTATTATGACATCCGCACAATACGCGTTCCCAGCACTTCTCCACCAAGGACACGGCTCAGCACGTTCGGTTCGCTTCCGTTCACGATGACAACCTCGCTCACTTTGCCATGGATGCAGCTGATGGCCGCTCTGACCTTGGGAATCATCCCCCCGTAGATCTCGCCCGTGCCGATCATGTCTTCAATCTCTTGCACCGTCACGGTCGGAAGCACCCGCTTCTCGCCGCCCGTCCCCTTCATGATCCCGGGCACGTCGGTGACAACAATCATCCGCTTGACCCCCAGATGGGAGGCAACGGCGCCAGCAGCCGTATCTGCATTGATATTGTAGCGCTGACCGGATGAATCCACACCAATCGGCGCAACCACAGGCATGTATCCCATCTTCAGTACACCGCTCAGTATGGATGACTTCACCTTCGTTACATCGCCAACCCAGCCAACCTCCGCATGGTTCGTAACCGGTTTGGCCTCGATCAGTCCTCCGTCCGAGCCGGACAAGCCGATAGCACAGCCGCCCACGCTTTGTATCCGTCTTACAATCCCTTTATTGATAGTGCCTGCGAGCACCATCTCCACAACGTCCAGCACATCCTCCGTCGTCTTGCGCAGTCCATTCACGAACTCGGTCTCGATACCGAGTTTCTCCAGATTGCCGGAGATGGCAGGACCGCCTCCATGAACAATTACAGGATGGACTCCCTTCTGCTGCAGCTCCTTCAAATCCTCGAAGAAGCTGTCCGGAAGTGCAGCGAGCGTGCTGCCGCCGCATTTCATGACAAAGGTATCTGCCCCCGATGTTTGGACCGGCAACATATCCTCTTGATCGATCGTGCTCTTCATATCCGTCTCCTCCCGATCTATAGGTGATTTATCTACGTACGGTAAGCCGCATTAATGCGGACATAGTCATAGGTCAAGTCACAGCCCCACGCCGTGGCTGATCCATTCCCGATATGCAGCTTCACATCAATGTCCACGGAATCGCCCTGAAGGTAAACCAGTGCGGCATCCTCGTCAAAAGCAACCGGTCTGGACTGCTCCAGCACCGAAATTGGACCTATGGCAATATCAACCGTCTCCGGGTTGACCGGACGACCCGCACGACCTACAGCCGCAATAATGCGCCCCCAGTTGGCATCTGCCCCGAACACCGCGGATTTCACCAGGCTGGAGCCAATGATCGTCTTGGCAATCGCTTGGGCATCATCGTCACACTCGGCACCGTTCACGCGAACCTCGATCAAGCGGGACGCTCCCTCTCCATCACGCGCGATGGCCTTCGCCAGCTGCTGGCACACATGGTGGAAGCCCGCTGCGAACGCATCCCAATCGGGATGCTCCGGTGTCAATGCCTCGTGCTCCGCCAGACCGCTGGCCATCGCAATCAGCATATCGTTCGTGCTCGTATCGCCATCCACGGTTATCATATTAAAGGTCAGGTTGGTCGTTTGGCGCAGCAGCAGCTGCAGCGCTTCCTGATCAATAACCGCATCTGTCGTCATAAACCCGAGCATGGTTGCCATGTTCGGGTGAATCATCCCCGATCCCTTCGCTGTTCCCGCGATGGTAACCTTTGTACCGTTGACTTGGACGGTGACGCAGGCTTCTTTTTTTACAAGATCCGTTGTCAAAATCGCCTGGCTGAAGCTTTCCGCTCCTTCACTCTCGCCACTGAGATGTGCCGGCAAGCTGGCAATGCCTGAAGATACACGATCCATCTTCAGCAGTTCGCCGATGACTCCTGTCGAGGCTACGGCCACATCGTCTACATCCAGATTGAATTGCGAAGCCGTGTTGGAACGCATCGTATATGCATCCTCTTCACCCTGCTTACCCGTGCAGGCATTGGCGTTCCCGCTGTTGACAACAATAGCGCGAAGCTTGCCATCCTGCAGACTCTCACGCGTTACCTTCAGCGGTGCCGCCTGAAAAAGATTCGTTGTATATACCGCAGCCGCCACGGCAGGCACATCACATACGATGACACCCAGATCGTTACGGTCTGTTTTCTTAAGTCCACAGTGGAGGCCGGCCGCCTTGAAGCCTTGCGGCGTTACAATGCTGCCCCCTTCAATTATCGCAAACGTATTCTCTCCCATGTCTGTATCCCCAGCCGCTTACGGATAAATCGGCGTAAACGTAAGTCCGAGGCTCTCCTCCCATCCCATCATCAAGTTCAGGTTCTGGATCGCCTGACCGGCCGCACCCTTCACCACATTATCAATGACCGATATTATGGTCACTCTGTTTGTTCGTGCATCCACCGCAAATCCGATGTCGCAATAGTTCGAGCCGCTCACTTCTTTTGTTGCAGGCCATACCCCTTGCTCACGGATTCTCACGAACCGGCGATCTTTGAAATACTGGCGGTACAGCTCAATGAAATCCTCTTCCGTATATGGACCGTTCAGCGTTGCATACATAGTGCTCATAATGCCACGTGTCATCGGTACGAGATGGGTCGTAAAAGTAACCGTGATCGGTTCACCCGCCACCTGAGTCAACACCTGCTCAACCTCAGGAATATGCTGGTGCTTATTCACCTTGTAAGCTTTGAAGTTCTCGTTGATCTCGGCATAATGGGACGTCAAACTCGTTCCCCTTCCGGAGCCGGACACGCCGGATTTGGCGTCGATAATCAGCGAAGAGGCATCGATCCATCCCGCGCTGATGGCCGGGATCAGTCCGAGCAGGGTCGCTGTCGGATAACAGCCCGGATTGGAGATGAAATCCACATCGCGGACCTCCTCGCCAAACACTTCGCATAGGCCGTATACCGCTTTTTCCAAAAGCTCCGCGCTCGGTGCCGGGTGCTTATACCACTGCTCATATATCCCTCCGTCTTTCAAGCGAAAATCGCCTGAAAGGTCAATAACCTTAAGGCCAACTTCCAGCAGCTCCGGCACCAGCTTGGCGCTAACGCCAGAAGGTGTCGCGGCAAACACCAGGTCAGCCACCTCTGCGATTTCCGCTGGATTTACACCATCCAAATTCCGGGTGACGATATTCGTCAAATGCGGAAAACCATCCGATATGGGTGCCCCCGCACTCGATGAAGAAATCACCGACGTAATCTCAACTCGCGGGTGTGATTGCAGCAAGCGGATCAGTTCCACTCCCCCGTAACCGGTAGATCCAACAATGGCAACTCTTAATGTGTTTGTGTCCGTCATATCCTCATCCCTCTCCCCCAGGAACAGCTATAGGACCTTAGGCAAGGTCCCATTCAGCCAGTTCCTTCATCTCTACATCTTACGGATACGGTTCATGCTTCCGGTCGATTCCCGTTGTTCCCCGAAATCTGTATATCTTAGGTGTATAGAAACAAGTCGAGCCGCTGCGAATGCTCCTGAAATGCTTCTTCTTCATGAAGCTGCTGCTGTCAGGCGGCCCTTTACCTTGTTCGGAATGTTTCCGTGTCCCGCATTGAATTGTGGCTCTCTTACTAACAAGTTTTCCATTGACCTATCCGTCTCATAAATATGTATTATTATACGACCGTATTCATATAAATACAATGGATTATTCAAATTTGGTCCAATTTTCATGCATGCTCCATGTTCCTCCAACCTTTAATTAGCCGATTCATAATCTTCTTTTAGTATGGAGAATAATTTAAGGTCCCAATGCTGCCCCTTGATCTTGATCCCTTTTCTTAACGTGCCCTCATAGGACATGCCGATCTTCTCCATCACACGCTGGGAGCCGATGTTCTCTGTTATGCAGCGGGCCTGGATGCGTACAAGCTCCATCTGGCCAAAGCCCAGCTTCAGCAATGCAGTGGCCGCCTCTGTCATAAGTCCTTGTCCCCAACAATCGCGTGCCAGTACATAACCGATCTCGGCACTCTGATGCCCGGGCTTCCACCATACAAAATCCACCGTCCCCACCATACGTCCGCTTTCCTTCAGCTCAATCCCCCACGGGGCGATATCATGCTTCGCATATTGGGCCAGTATAAATTGAATGAATCGCTTACTGTCATTAACGGAGCGGTGGGTTTCCCAAGTTACGTGTTTTGTAACCTCATCATCGGAGGCATAGACATACATCTCGTTTGCATCCTGCATCGATACTCTGCGAAGACGCAGACGTTCTGTCTCCAGCACTGGCAAATTACCATAGATCTGTTCAATCTCCATCATCCCCTACCCCCTACAAGTTTAGTTTCCATTATATGCTCTTTACTAGAAAAATAAAGGAGAATTCAAGCCTGCCGCTACTGGGGGTGGATGTTGGCCCCATAAGAAAACTATCTGTCATTGTATCTTCACAGAGGGCAGACTGCGTTAGGGAAGATTTTTTGCGATGATCGAACTTCCAGCTTCACTGAAATCGGATTCGTCTGAAAATAGAAAAAGAGACGGTGATATACACCGTCTCTTCCTATCGCCGAGAATGTCTCGGCCGCTGTATTCTATTGGCTTACGCCTTAATATTGCGGAATCCTTCACCCAATACCTCATGCGCATTGCTGATAATTACAAAAGCATTCGGATCTACCGACTGGACCACTGTCTTTAGACGGGGAATCTCGCTCTGCCCGACTACCACCATCAGGACGGTTCGATGTTCACCCGTATAACCTCCCTCAGCGGTTAGCTTGGTTAATCCCCGGTCCAAATCCTCCAGAATAGCCTTCGTTATCGGCTCGTTATGATCGGATATAATGTAGGCCACCTTGGTAAAGCTGAAGCCAAGCTCAATGGCATCAATCACTTTGCCTGTAACATACAGTCCAATCAGTGCGTATAACGCCTGCTCCAGTGACAGCACCAGTGCTGCCGATGAGATCACAATCGCATCCAGCAGTACGACACAGAGGGAGAACGTCAGGCCGCTGTATTTTTGCAAGAGCTGTGCCACGATGGTCAGCCCGCCTGTCGACCCCCGGCCGCGATAGACCAGCCCCATCCCGATACCGACCCCGATTCCTCCATAAATGGAGGCCAGAAGTGGATTGGAGGTTGGGATTGGCCAGTCCTTGGTCAGGAAAACAAACAACGGCAAAATCACGCTGCCCAGCAGGGAACGAATGCCGTAATCGCGTCCAAGCAGCCAGAAGCCGAGTACAAACAATGGGATGTTCAGTGCCCACTGCGTAAAAGCCGGTTCAATGCCGAGCCATGATTGCGCAAGAACGGACAAACCCGACACGCCGCCGGAGGCAATGTGATTCGGGAGGAAAAATAAATTGAATGACAGGGCCATGATAAAGGAGCCGATGATAATAAAAATTGCGTCCACCGTCTGCCGAAGGGGACCGTTGATCGGAATCAGGGGTTCTCTTTTTCTTTTGTTAATCGATGGATTGCCAGCGGATTGCGCCATAGTTCTTCAAATCTCTCCTCAACGTCCTACTCGACTTCCTGCTTGATCTGACTGCGCAAATAACCATCGATAAAAGCATCCAGATCTCCGTCCATGACGGCTCCAATATTACCGGTCTCCACCTGTGTACGGTGGTCCTTAGCCATACTGTACGGATGGAATACATACGAACGGATCTGGCTGCCCCAAGCGATTTCCGACTGCTCGCCGCGAATTTCCGCCAATTCCTTCTTCTGCTCCTCGATTTTGCGCTCGTAGAGCTTGGAACGAAGCATTGTCATGGCACGCTCACGGTTCTTGATCTGAGAGCGTTCATTCTGACACGTTACCACCACGCCGGTTGGCAAGTGAGTGATCCGTACGGCCGAGTCCGTCGTATTGATATGCTGACCCCCTGCGCCACTGGCACGGTAGGTATCAATCTTCAGATCCTCGGTGCGGATATCCAGCTCGATTTCATCGTTGATTTCCGGTACCACATCGCAGGATACAAAGGAGGTATGACGGCGACCGGAAGAGTCGAATGGTGATATGCGAACCAGACGATGAACTCCTTTTTCCGCTTTTAAATATCCGTAAGCATTGTAGCCCTTGATCAGCAGCGTTACACTCTTGATTCCCGCTTCGTCGCCTGGCAGGTAATCCAGTGTTTCCACCTTGAAGCCGCGCTTCTCCGCCCAGCGGGTATACATTCGGTGCAGCATTTGGCCCCAGTCTTGCGACTCGGTTCCGCCCGCTCCGGGATGCAGCTCAAGGATGGCATTCATTTTATCGTAAGGCTGGTTCAACAGCAGCTGAAGCTCAAATTCCTCCACGCGCTTAACCAAGTCCTTAATTGTCTCGCCAATTTCTCCTGCAAGGGAGTCGTCGCCCTCTTCATCCGCCAGTTCAGTCATAACAACAGCATCATCGTAATCCTGCTGAAGTTTTTGATACTGATCCACGGATGATTTCACAGCATTCATCTCAGCAATGAGAGCTTGGGCTTTTTCATTATCGTCCCAAAAATCCGGGGCAGCCATCTTCTCCTCAAAATTCTCAATCATTTCCTGTTTGAGATCTAAGTCAAAGAGACCCCCTAAGATTGGTTAGTTTCTTGCTGATTTCACGCAGGTCCTGCTTCACACTTGGTTCGATCATGAGTCCCTCGTCCTTTCTTATCTATACGTAATCGTAATAACTTCAGTATACCCTCTCCTGCATGGAAAACGTTCCATATTCAAGAGAAATTTATGCGACTTTACTAGATCATTCGTTATTTATTCAGATAAACTCCCTTAAGCGCAGCAGAGGTTTCGGATCGCTGTGGATAAGACCACAATGACCGGTTCATCTGCTGCTCTTAAGGGAGTTGAAAAATCAGCGCCTATACACAAGGCCGTTTTATGAAAATGTAGCTTAAGCGTTCTGTCCGTGGCAGTGCTTATACTTCTTGCCGCTGCCGCAAGGACATGCATCGTTCCGGCCGATCTGTTCAGCTACTTGCACTGGACGCTTCTCGGCTGGCTCGCTGCTGCTGTTCGTGGATACCTTGTTCTCCTCCACGACAGCCTGGCGCTCCTGGTTCGTTGCGATCTGCGCCTTCATGATGTACGTTGCCACTTCCTCTTGAATCGTAGCGATCATGGCATTAAACATCTCAAAGCCTTCGAACTGGTATTCGCGAAGCGGATCGGTACCGCCGTATGCACGGAGATGAATACCTTGACGCAGTTGGTCCATCGCATCGATGTGATCCATCCACTTGCTGTCTACCGCACGCAGCACGATAACTTTCTCGAACTCGCGTACCATCTCTTCACCAATCGCCTCTTCACGCTCTGCATACTTCTTCATCACGCGCTCAAAGATAAATTCCGTGATTTCTTCCGATTCTTTGCCCCACAGATCTTCGCGGGTAATTGCACCCTCGTCCAACAGCTTGCTGTTAACGAAGTCTGCCACTTCTTGCAGTTCCCAGTTCTCCGGAATATCATCGCTGCAGTGAGCCTGAACAACCCGTTCAATGACTGGCTTCATCATCTCAACAACGATTTGTTTAATGTCTTGGGACTCCAGAATCTCGCGGCGTTGTTTGTAGATGATCTCACGCTGCTGGTTCATCACGTCATCATATTGAAGAACGACTTTACGCATGTCGAAGTTATTGCCCTCAACCCGCTTCTGCGCGGATTCAACCGCACGGGTAATCATCTTGCTCTCGATCGGCTGATCCTCTTCAAAGCCAAGACGCTCCATCATGTTCAGAACGTTGTCTGTACCAAAACGTTTCATCAGTTCATCGCCCAGGGACAAATAGAACTGAGTGGATCCCGGGTCACCTTGACGACCGGCACGACCACGCAGCTGGTTATCGATCCGGCGCGATTCGTGACGCTCCGTACCGATAATGTGAAGTCCGCCAATATTCTGCACGCCTTCACCCAGCAAAATATCCGTACCGCGTCCCGCCATATTCGTCGCGATCGTTACAGATCCCGGCTGACCGGCGCGTGAGATGATTTCCGCTTCCTCTGCATGGTACTTCGCATTCAGAACTTTATGCTGAATGCCTTTGCGTTTCAGCATTTCCGATAAACGCTCGGAGTTCTCAATCGAAACCGTACCCACCAGGATCGGTTGATTCTTTTTATGACGTTCCACGATCTCCGTAACAACTGCCTTGAACTTGCCTTCTTCGCTCTTATAGACAACATCCGGCATGTCGTTACGCTGATTCGGTTTGTTTGTAGGAATCTGGAGCACTTCAAGACCATAAATCTTCTTGAACTCTTCTTCCTCTGTCTTCGCTGTACCGGTCATACCTGCCAGCTTGCGATACATACGGAAGTAGTTCTGGAAAGTAATCGTCGCCAGTGTCATGCTCTCGTTCTGAACTTCGATGCCTTCCTTCGCTTCAATCGCCTGGTGAAGACCGTCGCTATAGCGGCGTCCTGCCATCAAGCGACCCGTAAATTCGTCCACAATAACCACTTCGTCGTCAGTGACAACGTAATCCACGTCGCGGCGCATAATCACGTTCGCTTTCAGCGCTTGTACAATGTGGTGGTTCAGTGTTACATGGTTCTGGTCATACAGGTTTTCGATACCGAAGGAACGCTCCGCCTGGGCAACTCCCTTTTCTGTCAGAGCTACGGATTTGACCTTAATATCTACGGTATAATCCTCTTCTGCCGTCAGGCGCTTCACGAAGCGATCCGCTGCAAAATACAGCTCGGTCGATTTCTGAGCTTGTCCCGAGATGATAAGCGGCGTACGCGCTTCATCAACCAGGATGGAGTCCACTTCATCAATGATACAGAAATAGAGTGGACGCTGAACCATCTGCTCTTTGTAGAGGACCATGTTGTCACGCAGATAGTCAAAGCCGAACTCGTTATTCGTTCCGTACGTAATATCGCATGCATAAGCATGCTGTTTATCCGGGTGTTCCATACCGCTCAGGTTAACCCCGACGGTTAGACCCAGGAAGTTATATATTTGCGCCATTTCCTGGCTGTCACGCTGTGCCAAATAATCATTGACGGTTACAACGTGAACCCCTTTGCCAAGCAGGGCATTTAAGTAAACCGGCAGCGTACCCACAAGGGTCTTACCTTCACCGGTCTTCATCTCTGCAATTCTGCCTTCGTGGAGGGCCATTCCTCCGACCAGCTGTACGTCGTAGTGACGCTTGCCGAGTGTTCGTCTGGAAGCCTCACGGACTGTCGCAAACGCTTCGGGAAGCAGTTCCTCCAGCGTCTCACCTTTCTCGATCCGCGCACGGAACTCCTCGGTTTTCGCTTGCAGCTGCTCATCGGAGAGCTTCTCAAAATCCGGTTCCATTTTGTTGATTACATCGACCGTCTTCATGAGACGTTTGACATCACGCTCGTTGGTGTCGCCGAAAATCTTTTTGACAAGTCCTAGCATGGTTAACCCCTTTCGTGCAAAACAAGTGATAGAATCAACTTCATTAAATGCCAAAGGGTTAAATGATGAAATCGATTCATTGATTCCTTATGATGGTCCCATTTCATGCAGGCTAAAAAGCCTGTCCCGTAAAATGAGGGTTTGCATAAATTGTAACAGTTTGTAAGGGATGCCGCAACAATATGTGCTTTCACAAGAGATGTCTGTTACGTGAAGCCCTACTCTATGAGACGCGAAGACGTCCTGAAAAGTTGCGTGGAGCATTTACCCAGTCGTTGGCAATGGAATTATATTCATTATAGTAGCAAAACCCTACATCTAAACAGGTGTAAAATAGACGTCCATATATCCAAATAAAGAGCCCCACCCGCTAACACGGATGAAGGCTCATCTTACAATTTCGATTTCATTTTAAAATTCGAACCGAACCTGGTGCCTCTGCATTCCTTGAGGAATGCCGCTTGAGACTTAGTCCCGCTCGATCAATCCGTACTTGCCGTCATCACGCTTGTAGACGACATTTACTTCTTGTGTGTCAATGTTGGAAAATACGAAAAAATTATGGCCTACCATGTTCATCTGCAGGATCGCTTCTTCCACGTCCATGGGCTTCATGGTAAAACGTTTCGTACGGACTACTTCGTAGTTGTCCTCGTCGTACTCCACTTGCTCTGCATCCATTTGACTGGTTGCCGCTGCCCCGTTCTCCGCAATGAGCGTCTTCAGTCCGCCTTCTTGCTTGATCTTGCGGTTCAGCTTGGTTTTGTGCTTGCGAATCTGACGTTCCAACTTGTCCACAACGGCATCAATGGAAGCGTACATATCGTCGCTTCGGTCTTCCGCACGCAGTACCACGCCTGTGAGCGGAATGGTCACTTCCACCGTGTGCAATCCTCGAATGACACTGAGTGTAACGTATCCTTCGGAGGTGGGGGGTGCATCAAAATACTTATCTAGCCTGCTGAGTTTCTTGTCAACATAGTCTTTCAAAGCATCGGTCACATCAATTTGTTGACCTCGGATAGTGAATTGCATTGGGCACTCCTCCTTTGCACCTTCATTATAGCATTTTGTTAAGCCCATGTAAAAAGACAGAATTGTGAATTTTAGCACAATATTTTTCGGAGGTCGGATACAAAAAAAAGACCCCGGAAGTTCCGGAGTCTTGGGCTAGCGAATCTCCAATTGTTAACCATCAATACCGTTTATGTAGGTCGGCTATGCCGGGATGATTAGATTTTGATTACGTTAGCAGCTTGCGGGCCACGAGCGCCTTCAACAATCTCGAATTCTACGGATTGTCCTTCTTCAAGAGTCTTGAAGCCTTCGGATTGAATTGCGGAGAAATGTACAAATACGTCGCCGCCGTCCTCAGTCTCGATGAAGCCATAACCTTTCTCTGCGTTGAACCATTTAACTTTACCTTGCATGCACTAACATTCCCTTCATTGTCAAATAAAGTGTGACACTAATTGTCCACATTTCCGACTATAGCACCCGTCCAATCCAGTGTCAATTACCAAGAAAAAGGTTTTCTGCTGCAGAAAAAACAGAAAAATGTCGACTTGGCTCCACGACTGAGTTGGCAGGCGCAAAGAAAAGGCGGACAAAATTAGGTTAGGGTTATTTACCCTATACAAAAAATCATGAATCAAGTTGCTTATAAAAAACCACTAGTTATAGATTCTAATCGAGATTATTATCGTGCTCCCAAATTGAAGTGCAAAAAAAAAGCTCTCGGCAACACATTCTGTATCGCCAAGAGCAGCTCTTTTAAATACCCGCTGTATTAATGGGCACCCGGTTCATGTGGTGGGGTTTCCGGAATACTGGCCTCCGTATTATATGAATTCACTTCAAACGTAACAATCTTATCATAGAATACATAATCCTTACGATTCACAAACGGTCCCTTATTATTATTGTATTTATTGATACCATACATAACTGTTCCAACACCGTTGGCGCGTTCTTCATACCAATTTATGAAGGCGTTAACCTCCGTCATGGATAGGTCGTACTCTCTATCAATTCCATTTATCAGGATAAGACGAAGCAATCCCCGCTCTCCTTCTTGGCCATCGCCAGGAATTGGAGGATTTACGGCCTTCGGTGTAGCGGAAGCTTCATTTGAATCCCCACTTACACCTGCTGCGGTTACCGCGGTAACAACATAATAATATGTAGTGTCATTAACAACATTGATATCTGTGTAACTGTAAGTGCTGCCAGTCACGCTTCCAATTATTGTATATGGCCCGCCAGATACTGTAGCTCGCTTAATATCAAAGCTCGTAACGGCCTTGTTGGTACTGCTCCAATTTAAAATAACGTTTTTGTTTCCAGCGGTAGCTTTTAAATTAAACGGTGCCTCTGGAGGCAACTCCCCGCCTTTGCCAAACACATTCCACTCGTAAACTCTTGAATTAGTTCCCGTATATTTCAGCGCAACTGTCGAAACATCTTGTACCGGGGCTGGAAGCGTCTGAACAGCATCATTGGTAGATAGCTCATATCTTTGAAGTAGATTATTATTTTGATCATAGAACTCAACCGCTACTGCACCGCTATATCTAGCAATGACTGCTGAAATTTCCACTGGAGAAGTAAAAGTATTCCAGACAAACTCACCGTTGCTTATGACCTTAGAAGTTGACGTATTGTTGTCCGTCAATTCACGCACGGTCCCGGTAGGACTGGATATCGATTTACCCAACTGTAAAGTAACCCAATCAAGCAAACCTCCTGTGTACTTCGTTGCTTCTACTTTAATACTCTTCTCGGGCGAATTGCCGCTCTCCCCTGCCTGATTTACCGCTGAAACTACATAATAATAAGTCGTTCCATTAGTTACGGTGTTATCTGAATAAGAGGTTCCTTTGACATTCGCAATCGTGGCATAGGGACCACCTGGCGATGTAGCACGCTTAACATTGTACGACTCTGCTCCATTCGCGGTCCATTCCAGTTTCGCTACCTGATCACCGCCTTGAATCCAAGTAATCGTTGTAGGCAACGGGGCTGTTAATGGAGCTGCAAATACATTCCACTCGTAAACTCTCGAATTGGTTCCCGTATATTTTAGCGCCACTGTAGAAACATCTTTTACTGGAGCTGCAAGTGTTTGAATTCCATCATTACTTAATAATTCATATCTTTGCAGTAAGTTATTGTTTACATCAAAAAACTCAACCGCTACTGCACCACTATATCTTGCGATGACAGCAGAAATCTCTACCGGGGAAGCAAATGTATACCAAACAAAATCACCATTACTTATGACTTTAGAGGTTAACTCATTGTTGTCTGTCAATTCACGCACGGTCCCGGTAGGACTGGATATCGATTTACCCAACTGTAAAGTAACCCAATCAAGCAAACCTCCTGTGTACTTCGTTGCTTCTACTTTAATACTCTTCTCGGGCGAATTGCCGCTCTCCCCTGCCTGATTTACCGCCGAAACTACATAATAATAAGTCGTTCCATTGTTTACCGTGTTATCGGAATATGAGGTTCCCTTAACATTCGCAATCGTGGCATATGGACCGCCTGGTGAAGTAGCACGCTTAACATTATACGATTCCGCACCATTTGCCGTCCACTCCAGCTTGACTACCTGGTCGCCACCTTGAATCCATGTAATCGTCGTAGGCAATGGGGCTGTTAATGGAGCTGCAAATACATTCCACTCGTAAACTCTCGAATTGGTTCCCGTATATTTTAACGCTACTGTCGAAACATCTTGTACCAAAGCAGGAAGCGTCTGAACTCCATCGCTGCTTAATAGTTCATATCTTTGCAACAGGTTATTGGTTGCGTCATAGAATTCAACTGCTACTGGCCCACTATATCTTGCAATGACTGCAGAAATCTCCACCGGCGAAGTAAAAGTGTACCAAGCGAGATTCCCGTTAGCCAGAACGACCGACGTCGCTGGATCGTTGTCTGTCAGCTGTGTAGCCACAGATGATGATTGCCCTACAGAAGCCCCAATTTGTACTGTCTCGCCGTCCATTAGCCCACCTGTATACTGCGATGCTGCATTGACAACTGATGGATTGATAAAAGCTAAACTTAAAAACAGGGAAAAAACAAGCAGTAAATTACTAGATTTTTTCAATTTTTATCCTCCTATAGTATTATATTGGTTCTTTTATACTAATAATTTAGCATTTTATTCTATTTTTGTCTATGTCTATATTACTGGTTTCATTTGAAGGAATCTGATTAATTACATTAGTTAAAATAAGTGAAGAATACATACTTAAATGCTCACAAAAAGACCCCAGAACTTCTGGGGTCTTGGACAATTAATTTTGAATTGACTTGTTTATGTCAGTCGGTCATGCCTGAGTGATAATACTGTGATTATATGGGGGTGAAACAGGGTGATAAATTATATTTTTATGATCACCTTTAAATTTTACAGACTTAGCACCATTTCTTTTACTATCTTAGATAGATCCTCATGCGCTTGTTTATCAATTTTACGAAGTTCGTTACGATATTCGTCAGCTACGGGAACCTCTCCAATATAATATAGAAAATAAGAAATATTATATAAAACTTCCGAATTAAACATATCCGTTAAATGGGCTTGCTCAAAGAAAGGTAATACACGTTCATACTTTCCATTTTCAAAGTGCACTACCCCTAAAAGGTTTAACACCTCTGTTTTAATGAGATCATCCTTAAATAACACATTAACCATACTTAATATATCTTGTATGTTATAGTCTTGCAGTTTTTCTACAATGGCAATGGGTTGATCCTTAAAATCCATTATTGTTAACACGATATCATATAGTGAATTCTTGGAAGAATTAATAATATACTGATATGTTCCAAATTGAGCCCTGAGATCCACATCGCTAAGCATATTAAGTTGATCTATAAAGACCTCTTCTTTCTGGGAAATTCCCGTACTCACCCCTCCTATATGGATAATCTTATATCCTGTTGAAAAACTCATTTTTTGAATTTCTTTTAGGGTGAAAAAACGCATATGAGTTCTATCCAAAATACCTGCTTCTGCGTAAGTGAAGTTACCTTCAACCAATAAATCACTCATTACACTATGATGCATAATATTAGGAAGACTGATAAGCAATTTACCCGTTGGCTTGAGGTACTTACGGATGTTAATGAGTACACTCCATGGATCATAAAGATGCTCCAACACATCTGCAAAAATAATATAATCGAAAAAATCTGCTTCATAATTCAAACCATCGTTTTCTATATTTTCTGGTTGAACATCCGCTATAATTTTTGCGACTTCTGCTGCCTTTTCATTTAGTTCTATTCCATAAAGATTGCTATTTTTAAACCGATTTTTTATCTCTAATAACGTACCTCCGCAAGCACACCCAACTTCTAAAACATTAATTGGCGTGTCAGATGGCTCATCAATAAGGTTAATGACTTCCATACGAATATGTTGGGAATACAGAGGGCTAAATCCCCATTTGTTTTCATACTTCCGAGCATTATTCCTCAAAATTTGACTGTATTTTGCTGACATCTCTCCAAAAGATACACTACCAAAATGATGGATAAATGTATCTTTACATAACAGTAGCTTGTAACCTGCCTTGCGGATTCTTAAGGAATAGTCATCATCCTCAAAATTTCCGGGGGAAAAGATTTCGTCTAAAACCCCAATTCGTTCAATCACGCTGGATTTAATCAGGTAACAGAAACCTATTAATTTCAAACGCTCTTCCCACTTTGTTGGATCGGTTACATTATATTCAGCAGCAAACTCTTGCATTTGGTCCAAATTGTTATAGTTGGTCGATATCTTTTGAGCATATGAGCAATTATTTGTTACGCAGCTTACTGCTCCAACGCTATCATCACTGTACAAAGCGGTTGTCAACTGTTCTAACCACCGTTCAGTAACTACTGTGTCGTTATTTAATAATAGGACGTTATCCCCTGTAGAAATTGAAATTCCTTGATTACATCCTTTTGGAAATCCAAGATTACTTTCATTGAAAATTGTTCTTACATCTCCTTGCTCTTTAAGCCAACTGACCGTTCCATCGGATGAAGCATTATCCACGACAATTAGCTCATAACTGCCGGAGAGTGTGAATTTTCGAATACTTTCAATACAAAGCTTAGTGTAATCGAGCTGATTATGCGTTAATATTACAATACTTGTTTTCATTTTGCCTCCTGTTTGCTTTTGTGTACAATTTGTTTTACCTTATGTGATTCTGGTTTCAACTTCGTCATCAAAGCAAGTGTTTCTTTTAATCTCTTCGTTTCCAACTACATGCCAATCACCAGATATTAGTCCCTTCACACAACACCTATTACTATTTTTCGTGACATGCTAAGTATCAACAAACTTAATTCTGAGTTTGAATTAAAGCCCTATCAACCCATTTTTCTATGCCTGTATTTATAGCCCAAGGTGATTCCGGTTCTAAATCACTCAAATCTTCTAAAAAAGCGTTAGCTTCATTTATTTTATTTTGCATAATTTTAATTTTCACAAGTTCATAGCCATTCATAAAATTTTTCTGGAGTGAATAGGCCTTCTCAGCATAATAAGCTGCATCATCCAAATTCCCCAAGTTCACGAGGATTTTTCGAACTAAACCGTATATTAGATTGTTTTCAACAGTTTCATTTGACTCAACCACAACTTCTAATGCGATGTCTTCAAAACCAAATTTATATAAATTCGTTGCTATCATGTACCTTAATATCGGAACATTTGAACTGTTAATCAGATCTTCCAAAAGTTCAAATCTATTCAGTCGGATTATATCTTCGCATAACATGCTCCATTGCTCTTGTATTGATCGAGTAATTGTAATATCCGTTACTAATCTTTTACTTACGAGGTCCTCCCACCACTTCCATTCCGTCTCCCTTATATTAAAAGTGCTACGATGAAGTCTAAGAATTGATGGATCTTTTCTTATGAAGTCTACAAGCAATATATCTCTAAAATGATGATCCTTAATATCAACAGCCTTCATCCACAAGTCTTCCGACTTAATATCATCTCCTTTAACAGTTGAAAGCCATGCTTCCACTTCCAATGTTAATGAATGAACATCATAACAATCTATCAAATCCAATGTTCCTGGGTGTCTCAAAGTGTAAAGGGCCACTACCAATTGCTCTAGTCTCTTGACCTCATTGATAGGCCATATATTTACAACTGCATCCACAAACTCTTTTCCTTTTACATGAGGATACAAATCAGTAAAAATTTTAATAAAGGCCAATAAGTCTGGAGCTGTCTTCACACCCATAATAAAATGGTCTTGTGCTTTATCTTTCCTACTATTTTTCATATAAAGCTCCGCCAATTGGGCATGTGCTAAATAAGATGCAGTACCCTCATAATGGTTAAATTGAGTTCTGTTCTTATCCTCACCAATTTCCAAGCATTTCTGAAAGCAGGAGATTGCATCCATGTCATAACCTAACTGCTCATAAATGAGGCCTACACGATATTGAAAATCTGCGTGTTCGCTGTATATCAAAGCGCTATCTTTACCAACACTTAGCGCTTCATCATACCTGTTGAGCTCAGACAAAGATTTCATGATGAACATAAGAATCCTTGGCGCGTATGAAAAATTCCGCCCCATACTATACGCTTTTTTGAAAACTTCCAGTGCCTTCTCATGTTTATTTTCAAGTGAGTATTGGACACCGAGATTGAAAAAATTAAATGCATTAGGATGCTTTTCAACCTCATCCATTATGATTTTCATATTCCGATCAAGTTTGACCTTATCTCTTACCACATGCTCTAGATAACCATCATGATATATAATCGCGTCGATTAAATCCGGTTGTAGATCTTTTACTTTTTCTAAATCTACTTGTTCATGAAGTGCTCCTACATAACGAAGCTTCGGATCATTTCGAAACAAACGCACAAATTGATGCATTTCCGCAAATCCCGAACCAAGGTCATTTCTAATTCTCACAAAGTAATAATCTTTATCAAGAAGTACTTTTAGGCTTTCAGGATGGGATCCAATGTATTCATCGGCATCCAAATGTAAAATATAATCTCCAGTAGCATACTGTAATGCATAGTTTCTCGCTTCTGCAAAATTATTAGTCCATTGAAAATGGTATATTTTATTAGTATACTCCCTTGCAATTTCAATGGTTCTATCCGTCGATCCAGTGTCTACAACAATAATTTCACTTACCAAATTTTGTACACTGTCCAAACATCTCTTCAAGCAACGTTCTTCATTCTTCACAATCATGCAAAGCGATATTTTAGAACGATTCATTATTAAAAACCTCTATTCTTTATAATTAGTTAAATTCAAACGTTCTTTAGCAGGAAGAAAACCATAATTAGAACTCTCCTGATAATGATAAACCGATGAGTCTCTGTCCCCTATCAATTCATAATATAGGCCTAAATTGTAGTGTGCCTTAAAAGTGCCTGTCCCTATTGTGGTCTCATACTTTTTCTGATCAGCTTCTCCTATGGCCAAACAGCTCTCAAAAGCTTGAGGTATTTGTGAGAACCAATCGATATTTCTCGCCTCTATTAGTCCAACTCCATATATATAATATAAATCGGTATAATCCGGATAAATTTCTAGAGCTACTGAAACATATTTCAGAAAGTTGTCCCATTGTTTTAACTCAACAGAACATTTAATCATATGTAACACTAAAGTACTGTAATACAGTGGAGGCACATTCCTATTTATAAGCTGGTAGGAATTCAGGTAAAATTCAAATGCTTCCTTCCAATTAGAGGCCTGTTGAAAAGCACGCCCAGTTTGAAAATGCAAATAAGGATTTTTCGGATCATTTTCTAGCTCTTCTTGTAATAGCTCGATGTTTCTTTCTGCTTTTTTTTTAGTTTGTATATTCTCCGTCTTATATCCATAATGTATAAGCTTGATTGATGAATCCCAAGTAGGACTTATTCCTTTGTTGAGCATAACCTGCTCGTGTATCCGTCCCTCATAACGAAGGTTCGAATGATTAGGTAAAAATCTTGTTACCCATGACGTGGTGGAATCATTGTCTGTAATATTTTCAATCTCAACTCTTACAGAACTGGTGGAATTTCCTTTCATAAATTCACATGCTTCTTTTAATGCTTCCTCATTTATAACTAATCTTTCATCAGCATCCATGACAAGAATAAAGTCTCCCGTTGCCTTACTGATACTATAATTTCTGGCATCGGAAAAACTATTATTCCATTCCCTTGTATAAACTTTAGCACCCCATTGCTCAGATATATTCCGAGTATTATCTATAGATCCATGATCAACTACTATAATCTCATAAGCGATTGGCATTACAGATGACAGAGCATCTCCTATGTGTTCTTCTTCATTTTTCACAATCATACAAACACTTATCTTATGATCTATCATATCTGCCTCCTGCAATAAGCATAGAACGGGTGTCTTTAAAGACACCCGTTCTTGCATTTTGATCAGTTATACGTGAAGCCGTCTAACAATTCGAAAATCTGCCTATCGGCATTCTCTACTTTAATTGTCACTGGACCTGTCGTCGGAGAGGCAGGAACACGAATCAGTATCTGTGATGCACTATAAAAAGTAGATGGTGCCACAACATTGTTAACATAGACTTTTGTTGTATTAGCAAAATTTGTTCCATAAATATTTATAATGTATCCTCCGGCTTTAGACCCTGTGTTTGGTGAAATGGAGGTAATCGTTGGACCAGGTTTTAGTGCAGGTGCAGTGTAGTTAAACGCTCCTGCAGCAATTGCAAATTGGCCGTCTTTTATATTCACTACCTTGACATCTACAGGGCCCACAATGGAAGAAGCAGGTACTTTAGCCCTTAAGTCAGTTGGACTAAACAGAGTCGTTGCCGCCTCAACATTATTAATATATACCTTGCTCGAAATATTAAAGTTCGAGCCTGCGATGACCAAAATCGATCCACCTGTATTTATGCCGGAGTTTGGTGTTACAGATGAGATTGTAGGCGGTGGTCCAAGTACAAATTTAAAACTATCATTTAGAATCCCAAATTGATTATCAGGATTGGTTACTGTTATACTTACAAATTCAGCTTTATCCCACTCAGGAGTTTTAATTACTAGTTGAGTCTGGTTAACAAAAGTAACAGGGACATTGATATTATTCAGTTTCACTTTAGCACCATTAACAAAGTTTTTACCGTTTATCGTAACCAAAGTTCCGCCTGTTAATGGAGCCTCAGAAGGATTCACTGATTCAACAATAGGCGCTGGTGGTGGTGGCGGCAAAACGTAAGTATATCCTTTTGGCAATATTGCTTCTTGACTATCCGGATTTACAATCCTTATATCGACTTGCTCTGCTACAGCCCACTGAGGGGTTTTAACAAAAATTGTCGTTGAATTATTAAACGTGGTTGATGTAAGTGTATTGTTAAAATACACTTTTGTGCCTTGTTCAAAGTTTTCTCCTTTTAAAGTAACAACCTGCCCAGAAGTTGTTTCCCCTTCGTTCGGCGTGATAGACACTATAACTGGCTCAGGTTTTTTAGGAGGAGGATTATAGGTGTATGCATCAGTTAAAGTAACTTCCTGTTTATCCGGATTAACCACTTTTACATTAACACTCTCAGCCTGAACCCAAGCAGGAGTCCGAATAATAAGTTGTGTTGCATTATTAAAAGTAGCCGCTACTTCCTTGGCATCGAAATATATCCTAGCACCTTTAACAAAGTTTGACCCATTGATATAGACAAGCTGGCCTCCAGATAGTTCCCCGTTATCAGGTGATACGTTGGTGATCTCAGGTGCTGGTGGTGGTGGTGGCAGTTCAAACGTAAAACCATTCGTAAGCACCGCTTTTTGACCATCTGGATTAGTAACAGTTATATCAACAGAACCTTCCGTGTCCCAAGCGGGTGTTTTAAACTGAAGCTGGGTTGAAGATATGAAAGTAACGGGAACATCCTTCACACCAAGTTTTAATGAAGCACTGTTCGCAAAATTTTTACCCTGGATAACGACTACTGTTCCACCGGAAATCAAACCTTTATTCGGATTGGCAGAGTTTATTTCTGGAGCTGGTAGAGCGTCATAAGTATAAGCATTTATTAACTCACCATATTGTTGATCTGGGTTGACAACCTTAATAGACACACTTTCAGCTTTAGTCCATGAAGGCATCTTTAGATAAATCAGTGTCTTGGAGCTAAAAGTTGTAGTCGAAGTAACATCCTTTTCGTTCACATACACTCGGGCACCATTAACAAAATCCGAACCTACAATGCTAACTAACGTGCCTCCAGTTTGCGGCCCGGAATTCGGTGTAACACTTGTTACTTTTGGTGCAGGAGGTGGTGGGGGAGCAGTAAACTCGAATGCTCCTTCAATTATAGATTCCTGTCCATAAGCATCCATGACCTTCACATGAACCTTCTCCGCCTTAGTCCATTTCGGAGTTGTTAATGTGATTTTGGAGTCTGTAATTGAGCTAGACGCAACTAAAGTGTCTCCGAAATATATCTTGATACCTGCGCGAAAATTGTTGCCCATGAGTGTAACAATCGTTCCACCTGCCATTGGCCCCTCTGAAGGTGTGACCGATACCAATTCAGGAGCAGCCGGCAACACATAAGTATACCCATCATTAACTACTGTATCTTGTCCATCTGGGTTTACAACTTTTACATCAACGGCTTCACCTTTTCCCCAAACCGGTGTACGAACAAGCATTTGACTATTATTTACAAATGTAACTTGACCAAGCATTGTATTGTCAAAATACACTTTTGCTCCATTTACAAAATCTTTACCATGAATGGTTGTCAATACTCCGCCGAACACAGATCCTTGATTTGGGTCGATACTTATTATTACTGGCTTAGGTAATATATAAGTATAGCCATTAGCAAGCTCAGCTTCCTGCCCGTCAGGGTTCACGACTCTTACTTTAACCGACCCAGCAGTCAACCATGCTGGTGTTGTAATTTGCAAGGAAGTTGCTGATTCGTATATTGTTTCTACTTCTGTAGTATCAAAATAGATTTTAGCTCCCGGTAAGAATTTTTCCCCTGTCACTTTAACCGTATGCCCACCCGTCGTTAAGCCTTTATTCGGGGAAACAGCTGTGAGGCTTGGACTGGCTACATATGTATAAGCATCAGGAGAAACCGCTTCAGTTCCATCTGTATTCTCTACACGTACATCCACTGCCTGCTCAACGACGGAGGAGGGTGTCCTTATTACGATTTGAGTAGGGGTTACATTTACCACCGTTGCTAGCTGGTCTCCAAACCACACTTTTGCTCCTGGCATAAAATACTGCCCTTGAATAATAACTTCACTGTTTCCTTGCAACGGTCCTACGTTAGGCAACACGGATTCAATAACAGGATCGGCAAAATAACGATATTGACCTGTTGCGTATTGTCCATCACTATTCGTGACCTTAAGCTCAACTTGTCCTTGCTTACCGGAAGGTGCTATAACTAATAATTTGGTGGAGTCAACATAAGTCACAGAGGTTGCAGGAACTCCATCAAATGAAACCTCTGAATTCGGAAGAAAGTATTTACCGTTGACCGTAACAGTTTCTCCTCCGTTAATACTCCCATGATCCTCTATAACTGAAATTATTTCCGGTGCGTGATACGAAACTTTTATCGACGGGTTTACAATGTCTGATTCATGTGCAACACCTTTATAATCATTGTATTTCACATGAATGTCATCTTGTCCAACAGAAAGATTGCCTATATTAGACCCACTTTTATGTTTAATCTCATATTTAAAAGAAAGCAGGTCATTCTTAAGCTCATTAAATTTCCAAGTCAATGTGTTTCCGGAGACCTCTGGTTGTGGAATGTTATCCTTGTAAGAGTCCGGGATAATTTCAAATTCAGGTGCCACAGTATCCGTAACGACTACATTATAGGCACTGGAAAGTCCAATTTCTTCCACGATAGCTGCATAGATTTCAGCTAACCCAACAGATCCCAGTACGAAATGATGATGCTGGGATGTAGTTGCCATAGCTCTCATCAATTGATTGGGCTTACTTGTTTCAGGGTCTTCATCCAGTTGTAAAAGAGCTATAGTATAAAATACAACCCCTTCACTCTTTGCAGCTCCCGCTTGCTCCAATGCAACTTGACGAGCATAATCATTAGGAGAAGGCTCTGTTGCTTCGCCATCTGTCATAAGAACAATAACAGGTTGTGCATCTGGCCGATGTTGACTCAGTAATTGTTGCGCTTTTTCAATCGATGCTTTAGTACCTGTCCCACCGTTTGCGCGAATATTATTAACATAATTCTTCAATTCTTCAGGATTCGAAGATAGGTTAGTAAAGCTAACATTGCTAGCAAAATCGACTATACCAACTCTATGTTTTGAAAAATCAACCAAATCAATAAAGCCTTTTGCTGCATCTTTCGCATTTTTCATTTTATCCTCGCCCTTGTTAGGCGCGTATGTTGGAGCCATACTTCCTGAGCGATCAATAATTAATATAATGTCATTAGGCTTAACTTCGTTTACATCAGGTGATCCTTGAATGTTTAAAGTGATTTCTGCCGTCTCCCCCTCATATATTTCTGCAGGGTTAACAGACTTGCTTACTTTAACGCTTGCTTCGGATCCTACAGTTGTGTTTGCTGTAGCTGCAAACGGGAATTGTACCACCACAACAATTAAAACAAGAAATAGGGAAACAAACCTTTGTAGTTGTTTCATTGCAAACCTCCTTAAATTATTTGCTTTTGAAATCCATAAAAAAAGCGCCTCCATCTAGATTATGAAAAGATGAATTCCCATAATTATTAGAAGCCTGCTTTTTTTTGTTCAACAAAATAATTTCCTGACCCAACATTTCCTTTTCATTTAAAATGACTTTAGATATTTCCGTATGCATTTCAAGAATCTCTATCACTTTAGATTGTTTATATGAAGCAAGTGGCATATCTTCAATCCCTCTGTACAACAAATCCAATTCTTTAACATACTCTTCATAGGTTTGGAATGAAGGATTCAGCAAAATTTTTTGATAGATTTCATAAATACGATCTAATGAGGCAAGGGATTTTTCTGCTCTCTCATGAATTTGCTCAGACATATTACGAATTTCCACCTTTTTTTAAGGAAAGAACTGCTTGTTTCCATGTTTCAGCCATTCCTTGGGCGAATTCTAAAGTCTCATCCAGCATTTTTTCGTTACGTTCAATCATGAATTCAGCTATATGCCTGCTATAAAATTCATAAAGTTGATAAAGATTCTTGGAAATATCATAGTTCATATTGAGCGTCACAATTAATTCATTTAGAATAGCGCGCACCTTGTGTAGCGCAGCATTCATACCTTCTATTTGGTTCTGTGAATAGAACTGTTTGGCAATCTGCAAAAGTTTGACCATCTCTCTATATAATATAAGCGTCAATTCTCCAGGACTTGCCGTCTCAACCTGAACCTTTAAATACTGCTGTTGTGCTGCGTTTTGCATTATAACCCTCTCCATAAGTCATTTTATTTCATGTAATGTTGAGTCACAAAAATTACCCACCAAGTAAAGAAGATAATGAAGCTTGTTGGGCATTCATTTTTTGAAGTGCAGTTTCCATTGCTGTGAATTGTTTATAGTAGCGATTTTCAATATCCAGCAGTTTGGATTTCCATCTAACTTCCTGGGCATTTAATTCTTTTAACTGTTTACCCATTACACTATCATCTATTGTATCTGCAGCACCTACACCGATCTTCTTCTTAATAGTTTCCATTTGCTCATTGAGTGTATTATACAACCTGTCAGCAATACCCTCATTGCTTTTACCCGGTACTTTTGCTGCCGATGATGTCATTACGAACAATTGCTTTACTTGCTCGAAATTAGATGTTATCGCATCCTCTAATTTTGCTTCATCGATCTCCAGTTTCCCATTTTCCCGCCAGTCTGATTTCACTGTAATACCAATCTGAGATAACATGGATATTTGATCTTTAGAAACATTTAAAGGTGTGTTCAACGACTGACGCATCGTAGTAAGTGTATCTTTTAGAATCGAATCATTATAAAGGATACCTTCTCTGGCCTTCTTCTCCCATTTTTCAATCTGGGACTCAGACATTGCTTCCTTTTCTTCATCAGTCAATGGAGTATAATCGCGACTAATTTTTGTAGTGGTTGCAATATTAAAGAGATCGACAAGAGCATTATACTCTGCAACAAATTTCTTTATATCTTCAACAACACCACTCTTATCAACATTTGTACCAATAGATGCCGTCCCTACTCCGGTTAATAAAACTTGGGCCCCATTAATCATGACGTTGTTAGAACTGGCAGTGATTTCAGTACCGTTAACCAAATATTTCGCATCTTTCCCTGTTGCATCTGTTGTGCTGAAGAAAGAGGCTGATAAACTACCAGAAACTTGGACCTTTGCATTTTGTCCGGTAGTTGTAGATGTTAAAAACAAATGCCCACTACTCGCATCAAAACTTGCCCTGACTCCCGTCGTAGCGGCATTCATATTAATATCTTTAACAACGTTATCAATCGTTGAGTCAGCTGTCACTTGAATAGATACATTATTACCTCCAGCTAATGCTGGTAAATCAATAGTACCAGCTAATCCCATGGATTCTCCTGGCTTGTAAGATAGCTTATTGCTGATGACCGTTGCTGACTCAGCTAACTGCTTCACCTCAACATTGCTGGTTCCAATATTGGCTCCCCCTGCGCTAATACTCAGTACAGAAGGGTTGGTGGATGTAGCAGTTATTTTTTCAAAGTTCTTTTCAAAACGAAGATTATTCATGGTATTTCGAAAAGATAGCATTACTTTATTCATGTTTTGATAATCTTCTCGTTTCCAAAGAGCCTGCTGCTTCTTTTTTTGAATATTGACAAGAGGTAATCTTTCAGTTTGCATCAATTTCTGAATAAGTCCTTCTGTATCCAGCGCTCCACTAAACCCAGTTAACCTTGTAGGACCTGAAATACCTGCCATTAAAGCTTCCCCCTTTACACTTTTTCATCAAGAAACACCCCTACTTTATTGCTAAGATTGAACATGATATCCAGCATTTTTTCGCTAGGGATTTCACGAATTATTTCGTTTGTTTTATCTCGCATTACAAGAACCATTATTGTATTAGTCTTCTCATGGATTTTCACCTGAATGTGCGTCCCTAGATCTACAAGCTTCTTATTTACTTGTTCTACAAGTTCGGACACGGTTTTTTCTTGTTTGTTTATTGGCTTAACTGTTGCAATGTCCATTGAAGCTTCATCAGCAAGATTTACGAACCATGGAATCAGGGGCGGTGGAGTGTAACTAGGCCCAGAATTAACAATCACTCTGATAACCTCCCGTATCCTAATTTAAATCTTTACTATATGAAAAAAGCCGGCCGGTTTCCCGGCCGGCTACTCAGCTTATTAACGAAGCAATTGCAGAATGCCTTGCGGCTGTTGATTTGCTTGAGCCAACATTGCCGTAGCAGCTTGTTGAAGGATATTGTTTTTGGTGAATTCAGACATTTCTTTCGCCATGTCTGTATCACGAATACGGGATTCAGCTGCTTGTAAGTTTTCTGATGTTGTTCCCAAGTTGTTGATAGTATGCTCCAAACGATTTTGTACAGCACCGAGATTAGAGCGTACATCAGATACCATGTTAATTGCATTCTGTATAACGGACAAGTTAGAAGAAGCAGTAACGTTCATGGATGCTGCAGAAGCCAACGAAGGCAATCCAGTTGCACCACCGAAATCAACGCTCAACGAAGTTGCCAACGCAACACTCAGATCTAATGTAATTGTCTCGCCAGCATTTGCTCCAACTTGGAAAACAATGGAGGATTCAGAGCCATCAAGAAGCTTCTTAGTATTAAATTGAGTTTGAGTTGCGATATCATTAATTTGTGCAGACAGTTGACTTACTTCAGCATCAATTTTAGCAGCATCGGTAGTAGTCAATACTTCGTTCGCACCTTGTACATACAGTTCAGCCATACGTTGCAGCATTGCATGTGTTTCGTTAAGTGCCCCCTCAGCAGTTTGGATCAAAGAAATACCATCTAAGGAGTTCTTCGATGCTTGCTCCAAGCCACGGATTTGGTTACGCATTTTCTCGGAAATAGCCAAACCTGCAGCATCGTCAGCTGCACGGTTGATACGGTAGCCAGAAGACAACTTTTCCAAAGATTTGGAAGAAGAGTTGTTGTTGAAGCTCAACTGACGCTGTGTGTTGTAAGAACTAATATTGTGGTTAATACGCATGATAAAATTCCTCCCTGGAATGTGTTGGTGATAAGCATCCTTGCTTCACCCATATAAGATCGGGACATAGCATTCGGCCGCCACTACTATGCCTTTCGACCCATAATATATATATCGGTGTCTCTTTCTGATTGTTTATAGCTAATCTCTAATTTTCTATATAATATATTAATTATTTTTACCAGAGGCAGCTTGTCTCAATATTGTTTGTATGTCTTCATCAAACTCCCTTGCCTCTTTGTTTTGTTGCTGAATCGCCTCAAAGATTTCTTCACGATATATGGTTATATTTGAGGGAGCCTCTACGCCAATTCTGACCTGATCGCCATTAATTTCAAGAACTGAAAGAACTACATTATCCCCGATCATAATTTTTTGCCCCTTATTTCTCGATAATATCAACACGCCCATTCTCTCCTTTCGGTTCAACAAGAAATGGGTGCCGTGTAGAGTAATCTCCACGTTCAAGAATAATTTGTGCTGCTCTATTATTCTGATGATTTATTAATATAGGGGCTCTCAAATTATAGGTGATATCTTCGCTAGACCTAACAGTTACTAACACCTTTACATCAATATCATTCTCACTTGTAATATCTAGAGACTCTACCCAATGAGACTCCAAGCTAAATTCATAATCTCCAAAATAATTAAAAGGATCAATTACAATAAAAGTTAAATCCTCATCTTCAGACGATTGTAGAAACTCAAAAGGATTATCATTCTGTTTGATTAATATATATCTTTTTAAGTCTGGAAACCCCAATATAGGACTGACAAAAGTAATAATCTCATTATCCTCTATTTGAAGTTTCCCAAATCTTTTCGTATTAATGATCATTTTTTACTCCCCCCTCCTATAACAACAATAGCTATAATGATAATCACATTATAGCTATTGTATATCTACAACTAGACAACTGCATCAAGCTGTTTCCCCGTTGCCGACATAAATATAAAATTTTGATTGATCAAATATGGATTTATCTTACCTGGATAGTAATCAATTATCGGTTTATGTGTCTCCGGATTAAAGCTAACCCCACCTGGAATATAGTTAGTTTTCACTTGACCAGGAGTATATGTAATATCCACATTATCATACCCTGGATCACCCGTTATTTCGACCCCTGGACGGTCTTTGAACACATTGTTTCTCGCAATTTCCGCAAAAACATTACCGCCCTCGTGAGTAGCCATCATACGGTCCCCATTTTGGGCTATCTCTCCAATATTCTGCATTGAAATCTGGAGAGAAGACTGCGCTATTCTATCCGTAGCCTCTTCAAAACGAGCTTTGCCTAATGCTGACCATGCCTTGCGTGAATCAATCTCCAATGTTCCCTTTGCTTGTTCCACCTCAATGGAGGCTTGTTTCTGAGTCATATTTAAGGTCGGCCTAGGCTGCTCTATGCTTTGTTGCCCTTTCGTTGTTTGAAGACCAATCTGTGAGTACCCTTGCTGAATTTGTATTCGGGGGATATTCATTCGTATCCTCCTTTATCTTAGGAAATCCAACAGACTCGGACGAATAATTCTAGCCATAGTATCTAAGGAAGCCTGATAAACACTCTCAGAAGTCTTGAGATCAATAATGACTTTCGAAATATCCGCATCTTCTACTTTAGATTGTAAATCCATGTAGTTTAAATTTAAATCGCCCAGTCTACTAAGGGTGAATTCCAGACGATTTTGTTTACCACCCATCTCCGCTTGGGCGGTAATTGTGGTTTCCAGGTTCTTCTGCAGTGAAGGGATGGCACTTTGGATACCTGCTGTATCATCTGCTAACAGCGCCTTCTTAAGATTGTCTACCACAGAAAATATCCCTGAAGTATCTCCAAACGATCCAAATACTTGCTCTCCCAGGGTATTCACGGATACCGTAATTCCAGCACCAACTTGATATCTTACTTCACCATCATCCAATGCATATGATGTTTGCGTTGGATCATCAGGGAATGGTTTCTCATCGGTTCTCTCACCATTAAAAATATACTTCCCCTTGAATTGTGAATTTCCAAGAGAAACGAGCTGCTGGAACAGCTGATCTACTTCAGCTGCGATATTTTCTCTAGCGTCCTTAGGTACGGTGTCAGTTCCGCCCTGTACTGCCAGCTCGGACAGCTTTTGGACAATCTGCGTGACTTCTGTCATGACCGTATCTCCATACTTAAGCCATGCATCCGCATCATCCGCATTTTGCTCAAACTGCGTTGTTGCCGTGATCTGGCCGCGGTACTGGAGAGCACTGGCTACACCCACCGGATCGTCGGAAGGACGGTTGATACGGCGCTGGGTCATCATTTGTTCCTGGTATTTATCCAGTCTGCGATAGTTGCCTTGGAGACCACTCATCATGGAGCTGGTCATCATAGATTGGGTTATGCGCACAATTTACTCCTCCTATCTGCCGACGATGCCGGTACCGTTAATTAATTTGTCCAGCATCTCGTCGATGGTAGTAACTACACGTGAAGATGCGCTGTATGCATGCTGGAAGCGGATGAGATCGGACATTTCCTCATCTAGTGACACACTGCTAATGGATAGACGGAGTGTATCTGCATGTTCCACCAGCAGTGTACCGTTCTCCACCATCTTAATGGCGTTGCTGCTATCCGTACCTAATTTGGAGATAACAGACTGGAGATATCCTTCAAAATTCGTAATATCCGTTACTGCACCGTTGCTGTTGTTTGGATTAAAACTAAATGTACGTTCAGACAAGCCGGCAATCAGAAGCGCCATGCCGCCGTTACCTTTCAGGACCACCTCGGATGTTGTTCCATCCGGATTTGTTTTCATTTCGGTCCGTAAAGACGCGCCGATGTTTTTCAAATCGGATTGGATATTCTGACTGAGCCTCATATTCCCTGCTGTAATTGGACCTCCATTGGCAGATACAAAGAAGTCACTTCCTGTAGTAGCAGGTTCGTTCAAGGTGTAACCGAGTTTATGTAATCCGTTAAGTCCGTCTACAGTATGCTTGGTATCCACCGCAAGTTTACGAGGATTATTCGCATCCATTACCGCATTCGGAATGTTCACGCCTGGAGGGAGAATCGTTCCAGCCGGCAGGGTAACTTCTACTTTTCCGGTAGCCAATGTGTTGGCCATAATATTCAACTGGGTGATATACCCTTGAACGTGCACATCTCGGGAGGTTACATATCCAGCAATTTCTCCACCGGTTAATGTCCCCGCTATGGCATTCGTAATCGGCGTGGAGGTCATATCGTCCACCACAACCTGATTACCAAACGTCACTTGATAGACATCCCCGGTCTCGGTTACATTCACGTTCCCAAGCAAGGAGAGCTGATCAATCAGCAGGTCCCGCTTGTCGCGCATATCGTTCGCGTTATCGCCAAGACCCTCAATCCGTTTAATACTCTGGGTTAATTCTGAAACTTGGTCGATATAATTGTTGGCTTCAGCAACCTTAGTGTCAATACGAGAAGTCAGATTATTGCTGAGCGTGTCCAGCTGGGAATATATATGGTTAAACGTCTCGGTCAATGCGATAGCTTTCTGCTGAACTGCCATACGGGCCGACAAATCGGTATCACTCGGGTTTTTGCTCAATGTCTGCCAGGCGGTCCAGAACTCCGCAATGCTTGCGCTCAAGCTGCTGTCGGAAGGCTCATTAAAAATCCCCTCAATATTCGAAAGCGTCTCTTGCTGTACGCTCCACGTCGACAGATTGGTATTCTGGTTGCGGTACTCGATATCCAGCAGGAAATCCCGCACCCGTCTGATACTATCTGCCTCGACACCCATCCCGAGCTGACCGGCCGCTTGGGAACGCTGCATTCCTGGAAAAGCGATAGGATTGGCCGCAACCAAGCGTGTGGTCTGACGAGAGTAACCCGGCGTATTAGCATTCGTAACGTTATGACCAGCTGTGTTAATCGCAGCTTGCTGGGCAATCAAGCCCCTCTTTCCGATTTCGAGCAAATGAAATGTAGATCTCATCGTACATTTTCCTTTCTGCTTATGCCCTGGTATCAAACATGCTTCGGCCTTTGCCGGCCAGATTTTGATGCTTCGGATGTTGATATAGCAAATCATCCTCAGGACGGCTGACTAACAAGTTCAAACTGTAGTCAATGAACGCCAGGGATTGTTCGATCAACTCGCGGTTGATGGCATTCAGTTCCTTGAGTTCCATGAGCCTGTCCATTAATTGCTCCTGCACATCCTGCAGCTCTGTTTTTTCATCCGGATTAAATACAAGACGAGTCATTTCGGTAACCGTCAGCTGAAGCTGGGAGCGGATGCCCTTCTCACGTAAAAAATCATCTGCGGCGCCTTGACGCAGTGCTTCCGTTTCCGCCACCTGCTTCAGCAGGCGGTTCTCCTTGGTCATGACCGCTGTAAGAAGTTCCACATCATTATCCAAAATGGCTTGCCTTTTATCTTTCCCTGCCTCTATGAGCTGCTCATGCAGCTCATCCTGACGCTTCATATATTCGATAATGGTTCTAGCACTCACTTGGACTCACCTGATTTATTGTAGGATTGAAAATACGGGAGCAATTTGTCCGCCAAACGGTCGACGGGCACCTCATAAGTACCATTAGCTACGGATTCCTTCAAACGCTGAATTTTCTCCGCGCGCTCCGGATCCTGTACTTTACTCTGTGCACTCAGTTCCATCGCCTCCGGTGAGATAGATACTTCATCCTTGCGGCGCTTCTTCTTATCGATATGCTGCATCTCCCGAGATTCAATATTCCGTTGATACGAATTGATGCCGTTCACACGTCCCGATTCGTTAATCTTCACGTCAAATCACCTCACTTAAAATAAAAGACCGATAAGCTTTACTAAGTTTATCGGTCGGATATGAAACATTGTTAATAGTTCAAAAGTTAGTATTTGCGCAGTTTATCTACTGCGCGGTAAGTCTCTCTATCTTTTCCGGACCCAGGCTGATGTTCCTGGTCTCCTGCAGCCGCCTGCCTAAGTTCTCTCGTTAATCGCGTCCGGCAGGACTCGCACATGTTGCTCTCGCGAATCAACGTCCCGCATACTTCGCAAGGGTAAGCCATGTTGGGCGCGTTCGCAATCGAGATCCGGCCTTCCTTGATAAACTTCGTAATCTGCCTCATGGATACTTCCGTAGCCTCAGAGACCTCGTGAATGGTAGCACCTCTTTGCTCACGAAGGAAGGTTGCGCATTTCTCGTATTCTTTTTCAATAACCTTCATGCAATCCTGACACATTTCCCGAATATTAACGGTATATAACTTGCCGCACCGAGGGCAATTCCCCAGATTCATGCTCAACAACCTCCATGCCACATAGAACCTTTGATACCCCTAGATTACCTTATCTTAGGCCTTACGTCTATCGTTCAAAAAGAGAATCCACACATTTTTCTGATTTCCGGTATTTACGAGCGGGCCCAGGTTAAACTGTAGATCTCTATCGGCATCTCCAGGTTTGCTTCATAACTCCGTAAAACCTCTGCGCAAGCATTAATCGTACTTCCTGTTGTGTAGATATCGTCTACCAAAAGTATACGAAAGGGACCTTTCATACGGGAATGCGAGGTTCCAGCTGGAGAAGGGATGCGATTGGAGGCCTGCCTGTTTATGACCCCTAGCACATCGGGTACGTGCTGCACTGCACCGAACACCCCTTCCATATCCTTGAGCCGATCCATCCGGCTCTTGAAACTCTGCTTATCCGTGTGGCGCTTCCGCTCCAGCAGCCGGAAATAAGGAAGCTTTATTCGAAACGCAAGCCCATGGGCAAGTACTTCGGCTTGGTTGAATCCCCTCTCTCGAAGCCTTTCATCACTTACCGGAACCGAGGTGACGGCATGCACATTCCATGGTTCGGCTCGAGGGTTCTTTAACCCCCTTTTATGTAAATGAATATTCGTTTCCCTATGAAGCAAGGCATATGCGCGCAGCAGCATTTCTGCTAGAAGCGGAGCGTAACGCTCGTTCCCACGATATTTATATTGTGTAAGGTGCTGCACTCTTATAATAGTAGCTTCTCATCCAACTGAAACAATTTCATCGATCTTAATCCAACGAGAATCTGCGTACAAATAATTACACTAAAATATACAAAAAGCATCTGCGATCAGCAGATGCTTTTTGTTTTATTTAAGTGAGGACCAACCTTTGCCTTCAACGAGAACCTTGTTGGTTTCAGAATCAATAATTATGTGCTTATTATTCTTATACTTCGAGTCTTTCTTTGTACTAATAAAGACATATACATACTGGTCTCTTTCTTGGAATTTCCGCTCCACAAATACCTTGAAGTTTCTTTCATATAAACGTCTGTCAGTTTCATTAAGTTTACTAGCAACGCCAACAAGATCTTTTATTTGAACGTATTCTTTCACATTAATATCAGCATTATCAAAATCACTGAAAATTTTCTTATTCAGCTTATTATAATATTCAACTGCTGAAGGTCTATTTAGACGTTCCTTCGCAAAACTAGT
The DNA here is from genome assembly GCF_003184205.1 of Paenibacillus sp. Cedars. Taxonomy (NCBI): domain Bacteria; kingdom Bacillati; phylum Bacillota; class Bacilli; order Caryophanales; family Paenibacillaceae; genus Paenibacillus; species Paenibacillus sp. Cedars. Next base: position 24,094 of record NZ_CP020866.1, on the reverse strand, counting down.
CGTACTAATTAAAAGCAGAACTACAAATATCAGTAGCATTGTTTTTAAAGTTATTCTCATTGAAGATTCCCTCTATTCTAATATCCTGTACCATTATCTTTACCTGTTGTGCAGATCCTAATACTCAGACAAAAATTACTCGACAAATTAATGGATAATTTTAAACCCTCCACATAAAAAAAAGCTTTAATTGTAATCCTATAAATAAAACCAACTTATATGGAGGCAATATGAAAAAATTAATGATATGTATGCTGATGTTATTCACCATGTGCCCGATAGGTTATGCTGAACCAAATCAAACAAATAATAATGAGGGTACTTACGGCTTTACCCCTTTAAAGCTAACGAAGCCCTTACTTCCAACAGCACCAAGAGATTGGAAACTTGTTATAAAAACATTTGAAAACTGTTTTCTTCTAATTTACTTGGACCAGAACGACGGATTCATCACATCAATTAGCGAGTATAGTAGAAGACCGATCACTCCACTGAATGAAACAAAACATACTCTTTTCAATAACACCACATATTATTATGATCCATGGCAAAGCAATCAGCGCGGTTGGATGCTAAGATGGGTTAAAGGTGATGTTTATTTCGAAATGAACAGTTTCACTCTAAACGTAGATGAAATGATTACAATTGCGGAAACCATAACTGAACAAATTAAGGAATAAAATTAGAACTGCACCCACTTATATCGGGTGCAGTTCTTTCTTCATAACTCTACAGGCGATCTAATCAAGATGTGCTTACGGAAATAATATCATCGATTTTTATCCAATGGACATGCCGCTTCGAAAACAGGCTTCAGTGAAAAGTTCTCTTACCCCAATTACCTTCCCAGTACATCACCAAAAACACGAATCGTTCATCTCGGTACCAAGGTTTAGAAAAAACCTTATCAGGTTCCCCATAAATATCCGTGAGTACAGGATACAAACTTGCATTCGGCAACGGTCCTATATCAACAACAGAAACAGCAAATTTATGATCATCTGCAGAAACACAGTAACTTACATTTTCTAACGGATCCACATAATTAAACTGGATGTTAGGCTGCTCTTTCGCTTTACGGATTAATTCGAAGATCTCATTCTTAGTATGTTCTGATATTTCATCACAAAAAACTGGAGCCAGCTCACCTTCAACATGATTCTTCATACGCTTCATAACCTCACTTCTTCTTCGATTGCGGATTTAACTCGACCGGCTTTTATGAAATCATCTAATGATCTATAAGTTTCGGTACAGACACCTTCATCCCAGACCTCAATCTTCTTAACCGGCTGTTTTGATAGCAGATACTTATTAAAAGCATCATTAAATACAGTTGTGACCAAAACATTCTCATGGCCAGCCACAACAACGAAGATTTCAAATCTAAGATACACGATCCCACTCCTCACTCATCGAAACAGCAATGTTATTCCAGCCAATGATCATAACACCTTTACGAACATTACTTTCTTCTATATAAAATGATCTAAGACTTTTTCCATATCGAATTGTAAACTTACATGGGAATGCGAACTCGTCCAGGTGGCTTTCAATATGATTCCTAATAAAATCTCTGTTTACGGGACCACTTGTTACCAAAATATATTCATTCTTCATGTATCTTCCCTCCTCGATTGTACCAACATAGTACTACGAACACTAGTTCTTATCAAGTCTTGTTTTCGTTATTATTAAAAGCTATCATGGAACAGATGATCCCAATGTATAGGAGGGATATACATGCCCTACATAGAGGCTATTACGGCTGAAGATCGTCAGTATGTCAAAAGATATATTTTGTTGCAGTTGGTTATGGCTGCATACGAACGCGATTGCCGTCAAATAGAAGCGAATCTTAAAACACCGGCACCATATGTAGATACGATAAAATTAGCCATAAACAGAGTGTGGGACCATCAAAAGGATATTAAAAAACACTTTCGGTCCAAAGGGCTTAAAGTATACGAGCAAACGAATACCCAAAACGGGATACATGCAAAATTTATGTGTAGGGGATATCGATCCGAGATGGAGCTGCGTTGGGAGTTTATCACGGCTGAGGCGTCTGTATTGATGCGTAAGTACCTAGGTCTTGATGTCAGTAAATATGAAAATAATGCAGGGCCTAACGAACCGTGATAGATTACATATTGAGGGGATTGAAACATCATGGGTATGTGTAAATTTGAAATGACTGTAAATGGATTTCTTTTGAGGACATATTTTAGTGAGACCGAAGAATCCGGGTTGAAGTGGTGCAAAAGGTACGCTTCACAATTTCAGAAGAAAGTAATAAACTCGGAAGTCAAAGTTCTCATTTATAAGAAAGAGAAGCAAAAGGAAAGATGGCAGTACCACGGAAAGCCGTATTTATATGATCGTACACTTGTTAAGAAACCAAGAAAGGAAACTGATAATGCAGCAGATTAGATTCACGACAAACAATGCCTATGGAGAGTTCAGCTTCTATGCAACAGAGGAGCAGGTTCAGGAATTTTTGATTCAAACACGAACAAGGCTAAGTGTGGCTAACTTCGAGTTTTACTGTACAAGTAGTCAAGCGAGATCTTTATTCGATTGGATTAAATCGAAAAATAGCGAAAACAAAAACCCTACCAGCAGTTAGTTAGTAGGGCCTTTTCAATATGTCCTTGGTGACGGCAAAAACAAAAAGACCCAAACGGCTTTGTTGCTGGAAGGGTCTTTTTTTGAAACATCCACTGTATACAATGCTTATTATTCGTCCATAATAAAGCCTAGTTTCATACAAAATCGTTGCAAATACCTTAAAAAGGGTATATATTTAGTGTAGCGAAAGCCCTGTCTTCTCCGAACGCTTAAGTTCCACTTAGGCCAATTATGTAGGAGAGACGGGGCTCTTTCTTTTTACATACTCAGGTGAAATTCTGTGTTCACTTGGAATGAATAGCCAGTGCCTGTAAGGATGATTCCATCTATCTTGGATATCTGTGTAGCCGGTTGATACTCCGATATTAAAGTTAGGATATATCTCCCGGATCCTATTATTTATGTGTTTGTAGACTTTTTCTTTTGCTACTGTCCTCTTTCCTCTTCTTTTCTCGCCCTCAGGAATAATCTTATGCAGGTTGTTCAACCTAAAATACATCGATCCGAGCACGACATCCATAAACTGAAGTAACACATGATTATGTGATTTCACTTCAGTAATGTCCTCTTTTTTGATTTTTATTTTTGCTTCCACAAACTCTTTAGTCGACTGGATTTTTTCAATATAATCCTTAAACTCTGATGCGTCTTTAGGCGATACAGGTAACTCGTCAAAATAAATACGCAGCGAAAGATCATCTCTTCCTGTAGGATTCGAATACCTTAATCCAAAAGCATGCTTAAAAAATTGATAATAAAGCATTTGATATTCTTTGGCCCTCTGTTCCACTGACAAATTTATGGGTTCATGTAAGTTTTGAGTAAACATTATTCGAATTTTTACTATATCATCCTTTATAAGATCAAAAAGGGTATCCATCATTGCAATATATTTATCTACATATGGCAGTGTAACCTTCTGCCATTTAATCTCTCCATTTATATTAAGCTCAAGTTTTTTCTTTTCGAGTATTTCAGTAACGCGTTGATAATCTTGTGAACGTACAAGTGCACCGCCGTAAAAATTACCAAATGATGGCCCTTCATCATTTGATTCATCCATATATATAATATACTGCAACTCAGCTTCCTCCTAATCTCTCAACATCATCAGACGTATTATATTATACCTTAAAGCTGGTAGTTTATAACAAACAAAAAAAGAACCCCACCAGCCTAAGCCAGCAGGGTTTCTACATAAAGGGAGTGAATTGAGGATACATCACTCAGTATGAGTATAGCCACTCAACGATGTTTTAGACATATTTCAATAAATAGAAAAATTGCGCTTATTCACGCTGGCCAGATAATCTTATTGGCTTTTTAGGATCGAGTTGATGCCATTTTGGTACGTCCCCGTTTCCATCTGTAAAGATATAATCTGTATTTGGATCATCTGCAAACCTAACATAAACAGGATATGTAGGCATTTTACTAAGTTTTGCTTTAATACTGATAATATCTGAATCAGAGTATCCCTCAACATTGATGAGATGATCTCTCAGGCTATTTTCTAGTGAATTATACTTGATCTGTAGGTAAGTATAGGATCCGCCTACAATTATCAGTACAAGTAACAGAAAAGCAATCAGAATCTTTTTTTTCTTCATAGATTAAAGCCCCTCCAATAATATTACATATAATTACTATAATGTTATATAGTTCTTTATAAGTTTTTAACTGGATAATAAGTACTAGTTTCCTCCATTGGTACTGATCACAAAGTGAAATAATACCCTACTTAAAGAACACCGTAGATAACGAGTTAGTTTGGTAAACAGTCAAAAAAAGACCCTGCCAGCACTTAGCCGGTAGGACCCCATGATTAAAAGTTAAGGATATTTGAGCAAATAATATTAGCTTACTTGTAATTCTGTACCCATTGTTTGATAATTGGATTCAATACATGAGATGGGAGATATAACCAATGATATTTGAGAGTATTTCCATAGAAAAATGGAACCAGTTTGACCAGGTGAACATAACGCTACATCCTCAATTAACTATCATTACGGGAGCAAATGGAGCAGGTAAGAGTACGATTTTAAGATTGTTAGGTAGGTTAATTGGTTGGGGGTATAGCGAGGTAGCTACACCTTTAAGAAAGAGAGCAGGAATAAATATACGCTATCGATTAGGTCGCAGACAAGTAGATGGCGTCAATGTTAATTCTGTCACATCTATAGGAAACATAAAACTTGCTAACGGAAACCAAATTTCAATTAATGCACCAATCGAATCACAACAAGTGAACTATGATATTAGTTTAAATCCTCACGTTCACTTAAAAGGACTCAATATTCCTTCTCACAGAACTGCTTATACATATAGGCCAATTACTTCTATACCTGTCAAGGCCCACACTAGGAGCGAAGCTTTCTCAATGTTTAACTCATCAATTATGAATCGATCCTTCGGAAATTATTCTGATCCCCCAAGTCAACAAATGAAAGCCACCATCATTAGTCTTGCTTTATTTGGCAGTGGAAATGAATATGTTCAACCCGACCAAGAAGCTTTAAACCTTCTTCTCGGATTTATTGATATACTTCATAAACTTCTGCCACCAACGTTAGGGTTTCAGAATTTGAGTGTTAGAAATGGTGAAGTGATTCTGGAAACAGCAAGCGGGGATTTTTTACTAGATTCAGTATCTGGGGGAATCGGTGCTCTTCTCGATCTTGCATGGCAAATTTACATGTTTGAATCAAAAAAAGACGAGCCTTTTTTTGTGTTGATTGATGAAGCCGAAAATCATCTGCACGCTTCAATGCAGAGGAAATTATTACCTAATCTAATGGATTCATTCCCTAATGCCCAATTTATCGTTACGACCCATAGTCCCTTAATGGTCAATTCTGTGAGAGATTCAAAAGTCTACGCTTTAAAATACAATAGCGAAAATGGCGTAATCAGTGAAGAGTTAGACTTTGAAAATAAATCTGCTAATGCATCTCATATACTAAGAGAAGTATTAGGAGTCCCTGTAACGGTCCCAGTTTGGGTTGAAAATAGTTTGAACATCATTCTTGATAAATACAGAGCATCAGAGCTAACGCCAGAAAGCTATATAGGATTAAAACGTGAACTATCGGACATCGGATTGTCTGACCACTTACCTCAAGCTTTAGGCATGCTTCAGGAAGGAGAATGACAATTGAGATCGTTAACTAAAGGCAATAAACCTGAAATTCTTCAAGAAAAGGAAGATCAGTGGACAAAGGACCTTTTAGCCTGTATAAACACAGGTGATAAAATACCTGATTCAATAGGAGGAAGGTACAGACATCCTCATATAAAGGAAGCCTTGTTGCAGGAAACATATAGTAAATGTGTCTATTGTGAATCAAAAATCACTCACATTTCCCATGGAGATATTGAACATATCGTGCCGAAGTCAGCGGTCAGAGAAAAAACGTTCACATGGGATAATCTCACAATTGGTTGTACTAAGTGCAATCAAAATAAACTGACATATTATGATCCAGCTCTACCACTTCTAAATCCTTATACGGACAAGCCCGAGAACCATATTAAATTTTGGGGGGCCTTCCCATTTCCCATTGATGGTAATAAAAGTGCTGAAATGACTATAAAATTATTAAAGTTAGATCGTCCAGAGTTAATTGAAAGGCGCTCGGAACACATTAAAAGTATTGAACCATTAATGAAACAGTATGAAGATACTGACAATCAAACTTTAAAGAGCCTCATTTGGGATGATATTATGGCACTTACCTTAGTAGACAAGGAGTTTTCACTGATGGTTGAGCATTTTGTGAACTTCAAATTCCCTGTAACAGCATAACTTCATTTTTTTATTTGTATTTTAATTTGTTGTTTAACAATCAGGTCATGAGCTATGACCAACTCTTTTATACAATCAAAACAAACAAATTTATTATTTTTACCAATACCATGCTCTCCAGAACCACACAAAACACATTGAAACTCTTTATTAAGCTCATGTTTATTGCTATACTCCATTAATCTCAACCTCCCACCATTTAGATAATATTTATTATGATTCTTGAATAGAACTCTGGCTTAGTATAGGGATCTTAATTCGTATGAAATTTAGCGGACCTTGACATTCTAAAGGTCCGCTAATTATTGCTTGCAGTATGGATTAACTTTCCAGCGTGGCTGTCTTGCTCTCCTTATCCCAGCCAACACTTGCCCCCAACGCCTCGCCTACTGCCCGGAGAGGAACATAAGTTACTCCGTTCTCCAGCTTGCCATCTTTGATCTTCTTGCCGTTAACGATGACATTTACCTTGTCGCTCATCTTAGCTGCACTCTCCTTCTTCTTCAGCCTGAGATACTTAGCAATCCCTTTTACGTGTCCATCAATTAAAGCTTCAATGACTTCATGTCGCTTCAATTTGGTTGCATCTGTTGCCACATCGATAAACAGGTTTTCAGTCAGGACTGCCGGCATCTTAGATTCACGGCACATGTGCAGGTTCGCCGCTTTCTGGCCGCGATCGATTACACCAAACGGTTTCAAGGCCGCCGTGATCTCGGTATGGAGCACATTCTGCAGGGACCGTGAAGCAGCTGAAGCATTAGTGTATCGGAAAGATTCAAAACCGCCAGCGCCACCGCCTGCGTTGCAATGTATGGAAACAAGGAGATCCGCACCTGCTTTGTTAGCCTCGTCGGTTCGCTCTTTGAGCTCAAGGAATACATCCTTTGACCGGGAGAGTTCTACCTGTACTCCATCGTATTCACGCTCCAGCTGCTTTTTGATTTCAAGAGAAAGTGTTAGAACAATATCTTTTTCTCGTAGCCCGTTTCCGGATGCTCCCGAATCCTTACCACCATGGCCACCATCAATCCGAACTTTTTTCACTGGACGCCACCTCCGGAAGGCCTGCCAAGCTTGTCAATAAGCTAGTGATAGTCGCCAGCAAGACTGTGCCACCTACTACGTACCATTCCACTTCATTAAACACTGCGGTCGCACCGATTACACCGATTGCCGTTTGTGCTGCTGTTTTAATTGCCCGAATACCTGCCGCTTTTATCCATTTGCTCATTTAAAATCATCCTCTCTCTATTTCAAATCATCCAAACGTTTATGTGCTTGTTTTGCCGACTCTTCAACTCGTGTTAATCGTTCTGAAATATCATCCATTCGTTTCCCAACTTCCCGGATATCCACTCTGATATCAACAATGCCGGTTTTGATATAAGATACGTCCGTCTGTAACGACGCATCTGCTGTCGCTTCTTGCGCAACTTCATCCTTAAATGCCTTTGTACGACCCATCCAGCCCAGCACAATACCGCTAATCGCAGCTATTAACGCAATCATGGCAGTAACGTCCACCCTTCTTCCCCCTGTCTATCTGTGTATAAAAAAGAGCCCCCGGACCACCCAGGGGCATAAAAAATACGCCTTTCAGCGCTGCTTTTACTTATGCATTTTCTGTTTGCAGCGGCTGTCCGTTTTCGTCATAGCCAAGCGTTGCCAGCCGATTTTTAACCTCATCTTTGGACCCGGCAGGCACTTGTGCAAAAGTGATATCGCCCCAAATAATCAGGGATGCCATTACGATAACCATGCGCAACTCACCTCCTTTCATAGTGCGGATCAGAAGCCAGAATAAAAGGCGGGAAACGACGTTCACGTCACTCACCCGCCTAACATCGTATAGATTTCAAATAATGCGTTTTTATTCTCTCGGTCTTTCTGTTCAACTATTTCTTTGATTTGGCTGTTTTCAGCCTCCAGTTTCTCAATCTTACCCGCTATTGTCTCATCTGATGGCAGCGGTGGTGGAAGTTGAACATAATCATAATAAATCACCTTGGTGTCAAGATTGATTAGAGGGATAGGCACCATACCCGGTAATGCTTCCGATGGGGGTATAGTTTCCACGAAAACACCATGCTCTTCAATCTGTTCAGGGTAAGGGGCTTGAATATATGCCCTCACCTTCCCTATTACATCGTTTACTGGGTCAAATAAAACATACACAGATGGTGTCCTCCTTTACATATAAGACAATTTACCTCTGATAAAGTGTGAGTATTTGGCTGTATATGTGTCGTTATAGTTGTACGCTACAACCTCCATACTCATTGGTTGATTTCTATTAAAATTGGGTACTGCCGCGATAGGATTGAACGAAAATATTTTATGTTCGGTCGAGGTAGGATAGTTCGAGTATACGTAGGTTAGTGACGGTGTTAAAAAGTTGATTACACCGTGCTGAAAATAAGTCTGTGAATTCTGATAATTATTCAGGGTGAACAACCTTATCTCATTACCAGCGGAATCCTTCAGACAAAGATAGATTAAACATGGGTTGACTGGTGTCACCTCATAGATTTCCAAGGAAGTTGCTGTGGCGCTGTTGTCTTCAACCTGAAATTCAAGCATGGTCGCCCCAGCGGGAATGGTGATTACCGGGAACCTACGGGTCTGTAGAGGTAGTACATCATACCGGGACAGGCTGCTACTTAGCGTGGCTGTACCCTTGACAGCAGGATCTAATTCCCCAGCGGTACCATAAATTGTCTTCCCTCTTAAGATGTTCCCAGGTACTAGATTTGGTTCGGCGGTTTTCAACTGAGCAACGGATACCTTGATTTCACCGTCACCAACCCCACCTTTTTGATAGCCCTTTTCAGGGTATACAGCCAAACCACCATCAGGCCATTTTGCTACACCAGTAGCAGCTCTATTTCCTGTAAGGTGGGGCATTGTCCCTGTTACTGGTCCGTTTGCGTTCGATGCTTTTTTTCCGGCAAGGATTTCCGCCGCCGTTGCGTTTCCCGTCGCCCGGATAACTGCTGCAATTTTTGGAATGAGCTGCGCCCAAGATTCACTTGTGGATGCCGTTACACCTATGGAGTTGAGCGCGGCAACCACATTCGCTTTCTGCTCAACTCCAAGCTGCTTTGCCGCGGTCGCCTCCGAATATGCGGAGTCCGCCCGGGACTGTGCTGTAGCAGCTGCCGTCACTCCCGTACTCCCCCGGTCATAGGCATCCTTTACGGCCTTCTCGGTTGCAGCCACATTCTCGCGTGTACCGTTCGTGGCATTGGACAGCTGTACGATACCTTTTTCGGTAAGGGTTGCTTCCGGAACGTCAATATTCTCAAGCTTCATCAGAATCTCTTCAAGGCTAATATTCACTCGCTGATCCGTCGATGAAATAACTCCACTGGCATCCGTCGCTACATATAAAAGCAACACCCCTGCCTTGGCTGCTGCCTGAGATGTTGTCTTTTTGACGGTCCCATCTGCGTCTACATACAAATACTGTCCTTGAGTTGGATTGAGCGTCATATTTCCGGCAGACACTTCAAACCGACGACCGCCGACATAAGCCACCCCAGCAGTCCAGGATGCTGTGAGTCCTTGCGTGCTGCATTGCAATCCCATAACCCCGTCGATCACGGCAACAAAGTTACCAGCAAGCTCTTTGGCAAGCTGTTCAATCAGGACATGAGCTCCTTCGATCCCACCCTCCATGGTATTAAGCCTGGTGGATGTGATCCGGGTACCAGCCTGAACCAATTCGAATAAGGGCCTTCCCGTCTGCGGATCAGTTTTTTGCTTACCAGATCCATCTAAAATAGGGCGAGACAGGTCCGGTATTTCATCTAACCACTGCTGCTTATTGTACAACTGGCTTCACCTCCAACTTTACTTCAAACTCAAATCCAATCAGGAAACCACGATCGTTTTTAACCACATTCATGATTTGATTAGCAAGAGTTCTCCCTTGGGCATCCATCAAGGACGCTCCAAGGATCTGCTTCCCAATGAGATCCGTCTCACCAAGGAAAACATATTTTCGAATGGACCGACCAGCAATCACGGTATTGTGGATTGGATACTCAATAAGCTCGCCGCCGACGTTGACTAAGGCATGATCAATACGAAAACCAATGTCCTCTACTACGTAATCAAGCAGCAGCGGCTGAATAACATCTGCCATTACGGCGTCCCTCCTTGCGTAGGTATTTCAAAACCAGTGATCGGGCTATCGATGCCGGCACGTGTAGCTCCCGCCCCAATGGTTATGTGCTGCTTCGCCATCGCACCGCTCGTCCCCGTCTCTATCAGCATTTCTAGCCCGCAGATCGGGAAATCGATGCGATACGAGTATGCCTTGGCGGTCAATGTGATCGTTGATGTGGGTGCTTTGGCAACGGGCACTGCCCGATTGATGTGGACCGGGCGGATATATTCGAAATCACCAAATAGCCCCTCGAAGCTGATCGGGGAGCTGGAATCATATACAAAGTGAATCTCCTTGGCCAGAAACTCTTCTTTCACCTGCAGGAGCTTTCCGTATTGGGCGCCCAGCTGCCGGAGAATCGGCAATTTAAACGGATTCTTGGCTAACCGCTTCCGGCGGATCGCTTCCCGCCTCTGCTCGATCGCCCCAAGCTGTTCTGCACGAAAGTAGATCCACTCCCAAAGCCCAAGCCCCCAGGTCGCACGCTCCAGCAAAAATTGATTCACCAGATCATCCATTTTCTTTTCACGTGAGTCAATCTCTTCTTCCATCACGCTAAAGTGCCAGCCCGCCATCTCGTTTTCATACCAAAATGGCGGCAACACTTCTCGGTACCGAACAGGTATCATGAAAGAATCACCTCAACCTGCAGAATTGATACAGGAGGAATGTCCACGTCATAAATGTCATCGTTAAGCGTAAAATTGCTGTAGTTTTCCACGCCTGGAACGAGCAAGAGAGCGGCGATATAGTTGTACAGCAGTTTGTTTCGGCCGTTCGCGTAGCTGACCACGCGTTGCCGGATCAATCCTGCCAGCTTTTGAAGGTTCTCAGCTGTTTCCAACATAGCTTTCACACTGACAACAAACACTGGAGCCGGGTACACGGCAAGATCATGCCCAGCGATGCGATAATCCTCCCACATCAGTTCTTTAACCTGCTCGGCAAACTCCGGAGTAATGGGTTGTCCGGACATATCCGTTAGGTACAGATCGATGGAAGTGTCGTGCCGTTCTTTCTCGCGGGCTACGGCATTGCCCACACCTTGGATTTCTTTTGCCCAAGCCTCGTAATCCTTCCGGCGTCCGCTCCCCTCCTCGGTAAATGCCCGATCTAGAATTCGCAATCGATAATCATCGTTCGATTCCCCATCTTTACGCGGGATGCCGTCGGCCCATCCATGAGCGTCCAGAAACTCATCATCTGCCCAAATGGGGGTGGACTGCAGTACGCCGTAGCCCCACAATTCCTGTTGTTCGGCAAGCTCCTGAGCGATCGGGTACCACATGTCATAAAAAAATTCCCCTTCGTCTATTGGAGGTGGCGGCAGGCCGCGCTCATTAGCGAGGGCAACTGCACGATTGACCCAACGTTGATAGATCATGTCGGGTGTTTCCTCCAGTACAAGCATACTTGGGAATTTCGGCAAATCATTAATCGTTAAGCTCATATATCAATCACCTCGTTCAGCTCAGCATTACCAACCAGACCAGTGATTTTCACGGTTAAATTCATCCCACGATCAACGCGCATCATTGATGTTACTTCAGCCTCCTCAACCTCGGGGTGTGCTGTCAGTGCTTCTTCGATATCTCGGGTGATCTCGTGGTCTTCCCAACCTGGCCATTCTGATTTTTCAACTCCCACATCAGCACTATAAACAACATACTGGAACCGTTCAGTACAAAGGATCTTCATCGCCGTTTCAACAAGGTATTCCTCATAAGTTTCGGTCCGGACAGGCCGCCCAAACTCGTCCAGTACAGCCCTGCGGTTGTGGTAATCGATCTTATAAGTCCATTTGGTTGCGGAAGGGATGGAGTCCACCAAGTCAGTAACGTCTACCTCATCCAGCTCCATTTCAGGGAATAGCGTTTCTTCCTCATCCATCCGCTATCGCTCCTTTCCAAGTACGTAATACCGCTGCCCAGTCATCCGTGAAACAATGAGCCTATCGCCGACCTTCAGGGGGCTGGGGATCAATAATTTCCCTTTCATCGTTGAGGTTTCGGGCTCCATCACTTCAAATGTGCAATCTATTTCACGTTCCAGCAGGTAATCCGCAAAGACCAGGCTCCCGGCTTCATAAGGATAGGGATCGCCGTCAATTTCAATCTTGGCAGCAGGCCAGCTCAGTAGCGTTGCTCGTTCCGTATCCCGCGCATCGATGCGATCCCTTGTCTTGCTCTGTAATAACTTGATTGCATCCTGAAGCATCAAGCCTCCCTCCGTTCCAGAACCAATTTAACAGTGAATATGCCGTTGCTCCAACTGGTGTCGGCGCTCTCCACTATCCATTTTGTAACCACCGTTGTCTTGATCAACACGAGCCATCCAGCCCGCAGGCCTGCGAGGGTATAATCCTCGTGACGTACGGTGATCTTCTTGGTTTGTTTAGCAGAAGACATCGCCTTAACCCGCTGAGTCGCTACTGTTGTCGGGTTCTCGTCTTCTTCGACTTCAATGATCTCTTCCATCCGGCCAAACGTTTTGAGAGCATCGGTATTTGTTTTCGTAACAGAGGAAACGAGCTTATCATCCTTATATTTCTGCGCGGTGACTACCGTATAAGTTTCTTCCATGTTATATCCTGCAGTACTGGCTTCCATCTGTTCAGGCACGAAGATAGGAACGCGTTCATTCGTCCCTTCTCGAACCACCTGCAGGTAAAAATGCTTTTCTGTCCGGATCGCATCCACATGATAACGATAGCCGCTACGCTCATATGCTTTTTGCAGCACATCTAAAATCACCTCAGAATGTGCCATTGTCCCATAGCGTTCATCCAGATTGAAGCCAAGCTTGGGGCATCTAAAATCCACGCCCGTAGTCTGAATGTACTTCTGCAGCTCCGCTCCTGCTTCACCTTTCAGATATGGCCGGGTCCCTTTGTTCTTGGCCAAATACCAGCCGATCTCCCTTGCCTCGATCTCCCAGACGTTCGAAAATTCATCACGATCATATTTGATAATAGGACCGTGGAAGAACTGGTTTTTATGATGAAGGAGGGACTTACCCACCTTATGAGAAAAGCACATCAGCATACCGGCCACACTGACGGTAGGAATATCACGCAACCGAACCGTCATGCTTCGGGCGATTTCATCCCTTTGGGATGACCACGATACGTCCGTTATCGCAGGAGTCAGGGCCGATCTGGCATCGTTTTTGCCGTAGATAACAGCGAATTTATCCATGATCCCCCTCCTTACATCGGCATAGCTAAAGCATCTGAGATTTTCTTTCTCTGTGCAGTATAATCAAATGCCCCTTTCGCATTATCAGCTGCTTCCTTGCTCTTCTTCTTATCCTCTGCTTTTTTCTGCTTGTCGGTCTTCTTTTTTTTGTCCTTTTTGTCGGACTTGGCAGTTGTGTTGGGCCTACTTTTCGAAGCTTTGGTGATGATCACGCCAGGCTTCAGGAGCTGCTTAGTATTACTGTAAGACACGATTTTTACCGGCTTGTGCTCGACCAGCGTCATCGTAATATGGATGTTACCCTGGCCGTCCTTGTAGACAATGTCCATATTTTCAATCAACATGGTCTGAGAAAACAGTTCTTCGAAATTCAGCACTACCGGTTTGGGCTTCCATTTTTCGAGAAGCTGCCATGTCGTTTCTGGGCGTTTGTAAGTAACCGTTTGCTTCTTGTCCGTCTCCCACAAATCACGCCACTCACGGGGTAGAATGGTCGAAAAAGAAACCCGCTGCAGCTTGGCATAGGGTTTCCCTGTTCGTTCCTGACCTGTTATTACACTGAACGAGTCAACGTTGTTGCCGGTAGTGATTTGGATCTCGGCCGGGGTGATCGGGAAAGTTAGCCGGATCGCCCCCTGTGACATTGCCAGCATGATTTAACCTCCTGTCTCCAGCACTTTATATAATTCTTCGCCGAACACTTGCCGGATGAGCGCGCGGCCTTCAGGGCTGGTCAATGCCTTAGCAAATGACTGAAAATCAGTGATGCCGGCGGCTAACCCACCAAAATCCATTGTGATATTACCGATGGTTACCGATTTAGAAGCCGCTGACGCCGCTTCAGCTGCCAACGGTGTTGTCCGAACCGGAATACTGTTACTAGATATACTCGGGCCCTCTACTCCATCAACTCCGTCTCGCATTGTCCCGGCGATCAGGCTCATGCGTTCACGAATCTTCATAGGGTTCAGTCCATCAGCAAACATGTTTACAAAGTTAACTGCCCATTTGTCCGAATTGCTAGCCGGACCTTCTTTGGTTGGTGAGCTGAAGCCTAAATAGTTTTTAATGACGCCTGCAGCTTGAGAAACCACGGATGTCAGAGACGGGAATTTATTACGCATACCATCAGCCATCATGGATATTAGATTACTTCCCCAGCTGCTGCCTTGACTCACTAAATTTTGGATTGATTGCAGATGCTGTTTGGTTTGTGAAGCCGCATTGCCGGCAGCGGAACTAACGCCAGAAAAGCTCTGCCCCGCATCTTTAGCGCCAGATACGATTTCTTGGGTGCTACTTTTTGATGTTTGGGCAAGGTTTTTGGTTTTCTCTCCTACCTTTTGCGCTTCAATCCCGACACCCTTAATGTCATCCTGAGCCGCCTTAGCTTTTGCACCATCCCAAATGTTCGAGAATGAGGATTTAAGGCCATCCATAACTGTCTTGACGCCTGACTCATTCACAACATCGGAGACTGCTTCCTTCATACCCTTTTGACCCACGTCATTAAAAAAGCGTTGCATGGCAGCTTCTACTTTGACTTGGTTTTCGGCTGTTCCGGTAAAGGTGAGCTTGGATTCAGGCCGCGGAGCTTCTGGAGGCGTCTCTTTCTTTCCAAGACCTAACCAACCAGCAGCGGTGTCAGTCCATGAACCCATGGTATCTTTAATTGTATCTGCAGTATTGCTGGCCCAGTTGGATACGTTGGACGTGATGTTTGAGAAGGTATCCACCACTTTCCGAGTGATACCCGAGTCGTCAAACCAGTTCCCGACCTTCTCGCCCACAAAGTTCCCCACCGAAGCACCAATCATCGAGCCAAGCGGACCGGCTATGGAGCCAACTATACCGCCTATCGCTCCCCCTGCAACTCCACCTACGACGGATCCGCCGCGGGTTGAAATGGCCTCGTTAAATCCTTCCTCCTTGGCTACGGAATAGAGGTCATAGGCGCCAATAGCTGTTCCCCCTACCAAACCAAGAACACCACCTGCACGCATTAAACCTTTGGTGCCACCGCCTAATGAGATCCCGCGAGAAATCTTTCTCTGTTTCGGCTTGATATCATTGGATTGATTAGTCAGAGGACGATCGATGTCCGGCATGGAGCCCACCCGATTGCTTCCTCGACGGCGGTTTCTGTTCCCTTTCCTATTCCCTCCCTCGCCTCCACCAACATTACCAGTAATATAGACGCGCCCAGCGTTAACATTCATGGTTGACGCGGATTGTAGATCAGGCCCATCAATTGAAGGAGCACCGCCTCCGCCAAATTTACGTTTGGTAGGAAGCTTGTTCCATATCCATTTCCCTCCAGTGGATGTCATATTCCAAATCCGTTTTCCCGCCCCAACCAAGTCTCTGTTAAGCTGCATAATTCCTTTGGTAAAGGCTGTGATACCTTTTATAACAAGTACACCCGCCAACCCATTAAAGCTGTATTAATCATCTCCGTGTGTTCTTTATAGAAACCTACTACGTTTTCGATTCCAGTCGCGATTCCGGATCCAAATGCCTCAATACTGCCCTTGTTCTCAACCAGTAGCGAGTTGAACTCTTGCATAGCAGGAATCGAGGCTTGCATGATGGTACCGCCGATGTCCTGAAACTGTAATTTCATCTCAGCTTGAGTCTGTTTGAATTCGGTCAACGGGTCGGCTTTTTGCTGTGCTGAAACTAATCTATCCGTGGTGCCAGTCATGTCAGGTGCCTTTTCGAATGCCACTCCATAGGTTTTAAGAATGGCATCAGAGTTATCTTCTGCTGTCGCTGATCCGAGTAATACGAGTGATTGTTTCAGATCATTTCTAGTCTGACTCGCCAGGTCACCCAATAACGCTGCAATAGCACCTTGAGCTTGCTGACTGTTGCCAGAGTTAATGTCTGCAGTAAAAGCTTCAGCTTGACGCTGCGCATCGTTTTTCCCTGAACCCCGACTGATAAAGTAGTTGACCATATCGTCTCTGTTCAAAGCCTTGACACCAAACGTTTCTTTAAAGAAATCACCCGGCTTGTCAAAATTGAAGGCCCCTTCTTGGACAGTTTTCGTCAGAAAGTTAGCCATTTGAGCCGAATCAGTGTTAGCACTCGCAAAGTATGGGCTGTATTCCCAGAAAGTATCAAACAAGTCTTGCTGCCGATCACCCACATTCTGATAGGCATACATCATACTATCAGCAATTTGGGCTGGGGCTTCTTTAAACGCATTACTCGCTTGAACCAAAGCACGGTTTATTTCTTCTGATCCGGAATCAGGCCGAATGTACTGAATCTTAGCAGACGAGGACAATGCATCGTTAATCTGGGATTTATCAGAAACCATTGGTGCTAGATCTGCAAGGTTTCTAGCCCCTACAGCTCGATCAGGAATAATAGCTTGTGCGTACAGTTCATCATTAACAACCAGTGCCTGATCTCTCTCCTGCGTTGACAGGTAAGGAGCAGCCCGAGCAGCTTCAGTATAAAAATCCCCAACGCTTCCAAAAAGGGAATCCGACACTCCACCGCCTAACACCATGCCGCCACCGATCGCGGCCAAGGCAGAGATTTTGCCAGAAATGTTATCAATGAGTGGGCTGATCTGATCGTCAGCCTGAAGCCTGATATGAGCATCACTCATGGACCGCACTTCACTGTCAGCACGGGAGACTGAACGCCGGAAGTTTTCAGCACTGGTCCGCGCGCGGCTAAACAAATCACCGATTGCTGTTCTCCCCATTTGACGAGCTTCATTGGTAGCTCTACCAATTTGGGCACCGAGATCACGGGCTGATTCACTAGCCCGGCGGGCACTGTTAACAAAGTCCTGACCCATATCCCCTGCAGATCGCCTTAGCCTTGACACATCGTCTTGCGTCGATTGAAATCCTCGCTGCATGCGACGCAGCGTACCAGACACCAGATCTTGTGCTTCAATCGGTACCGTTATGCGTTTTGCCGTTGCCATGTCGTTCACCCCCTCCCCCGGCTTCTATTGAGTTTCTTCGTCTCTTCCTCAGCCAGCATCGATGCGGCTAAACAAAAGTGAAACTGTCGATTAAGATCCACATTATAAGGCAAGACTTCGGAAGGCAATTTCTTCTGGTTGATCCAAAAGGACGCTACCCAGCTCGCTTCTCCGTCTCGCCGGATGAGTTTTTTGCTTCTTTCAGCAGTTCATCCTTCGTTTCTTTAAAATTCCGGACCGCCTTGCTCAGCTTACCGTAATCATCCGGATCAGAAAGGAGACGGGGCGGCAATTCGAATTTTTCAATACAATTGAAAGCCTTCAGCAGATCGATGTTGTTCCAGTCAAAATCATGTTCGGTCGCCTTCACAATCATGACGTCAAGGTCGTTGTATGTCTCTTTGGCCGTACCATCATCTTTGTACGCAAGCTCATATGCCCGGCGCACATCCACGGTCGTCAGCTTGCGAACAGACCATTGTTCGCCGTCAGCTTCCACTGTGATGGTTTCCGGTTTATTGTTCTCTTTGCCTCGTGCCAGGTACTTCTGTAATTTATCGCTCATCGTTTGTTCCTCCATAAATTTAAATTGGTTTTAGGTGAAAAGAAAAAAGGACGGTTGCCCGTCCTCTATGCCATGTAATCCGGGAATTCTTCAACAAAATCGAAGTCAGATGCGGTACCTTCTAATGTAATATCAATCCCGCTGTTACTATCGATCTGAGCAACCAAAATATCCATGTTGCCATGGATATGGATTCCGGTGATCAAGACTCGCTCAACGTTACCTGTCTGCATATCCTCCAGCGCACCTGTGATGCGATCCAAGAACATCGTCTTACCAGATTTAAAGTCGGCCAGCAATCGGTAACGCAAGCGTGACTCCAGTTTAGACATGACCAGTTTGACCGGGATTTCGTACCCAACGATCTGTTTCGTCTTTGCCATCTTCCGTGCGCGCACGACATCCAGTGTTTCAGGTTGCAAAATGACCTCGATCTCCTTAATGGTTTGAATCGGATCTCCGTTATCGTCCTGGACGGATAGATTCCGGCCAATGAGTTCGCGTTCCATTGATTACGCCACCTCCCATGTGATGTAGAATGCTTCGATCGCATCGAGCGGTTTGGCGTAAAGCTTGAAATAAGCATAGTCAAAGTCGCTTACTTGATCGGGATCCTCAGTGAATGTGTACCCGGCTGCAATGGCCTTCTGGCTTGCACGAATTCCCAAATACTCCAACACGGAAGCAATGAACATCCCGCGCCCATCTTTGTCATTGTCCAGTTTTGCCTTTTGCTTTTTAGCTGCACCGTAAATATCGTTAAGGACCTGATCGATCGTCATGGATACTCGGATTTTTCCGAAGTCCTCACGTTCGCCAGACCCCATAGTAGTCAACGTATTGACCGCCGATTCAATGATGTAATCATACCCGTCACGCGTGGCCATAAGCGTTCCTTCAGCCAGTCCCTTCATGACTTCGCTATGGCTCCAATCAATGGCTGCCATGGTCATCGGAACCTTAACGCCCGTAAAGGACTTGTTCGCTGGCGTGCCGGCCATCAGGCCTGCCACCCATGCAGCCCACTGCACGGAGTTATATGTTTTACCGTTGGTATGTGTACCAGCCAAGGAACAATTGACAATATAACGGGCATTCATCGCACTGCTGCGGGCATTATGCTTTTCGATGTCCGTGTCATCTGCAGCAGGGCCAGCAACAACCAACTGAGCCAGTCTGCGGGCCTTTGTCCGTCGATCAAGTAACCACTGTTTGGCAGCTGCTTGAACGGCTGGATCAGTTGCGGACAGATAAAACACGTCAAATGTAAGGCCATCGACCCGGTTAAAGATTCGGCTCCAGTCGGAAGCCGAGATGGTTGCTGTGCCGGTTACGGCCCCGGTCAGCTTCGTATACTCCACATCAGCTATATCAACAGCACCCGCTGCCTTGAAGCGGACCATGTTGGATTTCTTCAGGGCCTCCTCAGCCGATGTTTTATCAGACACCAAGAATGTCTCTGTGTCATAGATCCCTTTGGTATCTCGCACAACGATCTCCTTTTTGGTTGCATCGACCAGGCTCGTCCGGATCATATACTCAAAATCGTTGCCGCGTAATCCAGGGTACCGCGCTTCAATCGTGTAACTGTCAGCCACCGTAACCGCCGCTGCTTTTTCCTGTTCGTTGGTCACTCGGTACCCGACCACCGTTGCCCCCGTTTCGGCAGCAAGTTCCAGTACATCAACCTGCAGACCACTTTCTTTCAATCGTTCCGATCGGTCAGCCATATCCACCGCAAAATTGGGCGCACCCCATTCTGCTTGGTACGGACCAGCACCCGACCCATTACCGGAACAACTCTTGCCTTGGCCAGCGCAATCAATTCAACATACGCTCCTGCTCTAACTCTCTGAATCGACATTCAGCGATTCCTCCTTCTGTTCCGTTGGCTGCAAATATGCGTCCAAGCGGTTCTGTACGTCCTGTCGAGATAACAGGTCGTTTGCTTTACAATCAAAAAGGGCGCCGGCAATCTCGAAGCGTTCATGCTTCAAGGCTGCTGCACCCTCAACCCATTCTTGCTTGGTCCGCTTGTTTAAGTCCGGCTGGACTGATGCCACGGAAGCATCCCTTTCTCTTCGTTTACTCATGGTGTGGCTCCTTTCCATATGCAATGTGGAATTCATTGATTTTCGGTACCGGAATCTTAGGAACCGATAATAGATACGAATATCGGAATGTGAGCTCGATCCGATCCTTTTCCGGACGAGTACGAGGCGGTTCGATAACCAATGCCACGCCGAAACGTCGTGACGAGTAACAGAACCGTCGCTGCCGCAAGAAGGTGAAGAAAGGAGTTAGATCAAAGGGATCGTTCGCCCTCATCTTCCTCCGTAAAACGTTCCTTGTCGTAGTGGAACACCAGTCCACATCCTCAATGATCCTATCTGCTCGCGGCGTATGGACCTTATCGGATACTAGGTCCGTCTCAATAAACACCGATGGCCGCTCGAAATTACCGGCAATCCACTGTGTCCGGTCCCGGAGGATCGGCAGATCAGGGTATACCTGCCGCACGATTTCAGCCCATGTTTTCAAACCTGCATCCATCAGCGCAGCACCCTTTCTAGTTCAATTTCCAAACGTTTGATAATCAATTGATTCATCCCACCTCGAACTCAGTAACCGCCAGGTCGAAATACCGCCTGCCAATAAAGGATCTCGGTTTGGCCATGAATCCGCCTTTGGCGTTTCGATCATAGACAAACGAACCGCCGCTGTTCCAATATCCCGGCACAAAGTGTTCCTTATGGATTGTGTACCCCTCGTTCAACAGTCGCGGATATCCCCAGACATTCTGGTCCGTTGAATCCGTACCAAGATTGGAGCCTACCTCAAGAGTGATCGCATTCCGGTCAAGGTCCCATTCCCAAACGTTTCCCTCTCCGCCTCGAGTAAAGGAGTTCCACATCAAGCCCGTATCGATCAAGCCTTGCCGATCAATCTCGTCAATGATGTGGTTTAGCAGACTATCGCCCAGGACTTCGGCAATATTGGTGAGGACCTGCTGCATCCCCTTGTCGGCCAACTGGCGAAAGCGCCTGGCCAGCCCATCGAAATCATTAACGGTCATTGCCCTTCACCTCGCATGTCACCAATAATTCGCGCCAGTAACGACGCGGGATCGAGTCAATGACCAAATAACGACGGCCATGCAGAAGCACTTCGTCACTAAGCTGGACGTCGGCCGCCTTCGGAACTCCAATGACCTTTTTGACAATGTACAGCACTGGTTTGGAGTCGGTTTTTTCAGATGTCTCTGTCTTGATTACAAAACACTTCAGATCATCAACCTTTCCTGACTTGCGATCGCTGAACAGATCATCATCATCCCGCTTGCTTCCCACCCGGTATACAGCAAGCGGCGTTTTAAAGCGATGGTTCACAGCAAATAGGCCGTGATGTTGCCATCATCCGGCCCTTCCTGCTGTTTCTTGACCCAGAGGAACAGGATTGCATCCACGTCCGGGTTCCCCGTGGTTTTTCCTGCGATCGCCTGCCGAGTGTATGTCCAAGCTCCGTCACTCTCAGATGCATAGTTCCGGGCGACAGCAGCCAGGTATTCCTCGCTGTCCTGCAGGGCCAGTCCCTCGGCTAGTTTGACCCATGCAAGCATGATCTGTCGATCCACGACTTCCGGGAAAGGCATGGGCAGATACAATTCAATGCGCACCTGGGCGTCATCAATATATTGTTTCAGTTGTTCCGCTGTGGCTTCCTGGATCGGAGTTACACGACTACGTTGTTGGAGGATTGTTGCTGTCAGCATTCGTACCGTCAGCTCCCTCTTTGGTGCCCACACCGTTAATAGGCGGATCGTTATCAACCGGGGCGAGTTCCCTTTCAAAGCTTTAATCAACTCGGGCTTCTTCATGTCCGCAAAACCTTCAATCCCCGCCTGCTTCGCTTTGTCTTTGAGCTGAGGCACGGTCAAATCCTCCAAAGGTATGACCTTTTCCTCGTTGACATCGAAATCAGGTCGTTCACGAAGTTTCTTTGCGACGGACTCATTCTCTACCATCACAGGCACCTTGGCAGGAAAGCGGATGCCGTGAAGCATCAAGGATGCATTATCCCCCGATAAGTAATGTATGGCATTAGAATGTCACCCCTTCCGCGAACCCAACAGCTCCTGGCTCTTCGAAAATAGAGTCATAGTCCGAATGGATGGCATAGAAGCGCTTGTCTGCATAGATGGCCTCTTTACCTTCAGTGGTCTTCCGGATCTGCATGTCATAGGTGTTCACCAGGACAAAGTTCTGATGATAGGTGAACACCACAGCGCCTTCTGGCATATGTGGTACTTCTTCCACATCGTAGGAGTTGATTTTCTTCACACCGCCGGTGATTTGCAGTTGGATGGATGCGCTGGTATCCTTCTCGGCCAGCTTCTGCAGTCGTTCGCTGAAGGTGTTCGGATGCATGAAATACTTAAATACACCGCCAGCACGCAAACGTGTTGGGATGGATCTCTCCAGTTCGAAGAAAATACCCACCTTCTTTTCAGCGGGAAGCGTAGCCCAGTCGATAAAGTTCCCTTTGGTTTTCGCTTTTTTCAACCATCCGTCATTGATCTTCAAGAAATCATAATCTGGGTCAGTGTTGGCTGTTGCTGTATCTCCGTTGAATCCCAGGTCTTGCATGTTTTCACCGAAGTTTTTAGTCATAGCAGCCATGATGATCTCCTCTGCATTTTGACCGCGAACACGCTGTGTCTGACGGATGAACTCTTCTGTTATTTCAAACGGCAGCACGACAGGGGCTACAGCGTAAGGCACTTGCGGGAAGGTAGGAGCAGCCGTGTTCGATGCCATGACGTTCTCTACCTTGCTGCGAAGATTACGTCCTGTTACGCCAATCTTATCGATGGTTCCCTTTGCACTTGTGCGAGTCACGGTGCGAATCCCTTTCAAGAAGCTTGTTGATTCGTAAGCCATTTCCGTGAATTTGTCTACCTGCTCATAATTGAGGGCAGTCTGGTCCATCGGTGTAACGATGGTGGATTTCTGAATGATTTGTCCATTGGTTTTCATATACTTATTTATCTCCCTTCAAATTTGAACTGAATTACAGCAAGCCGCCGAAGCTCACGCCTCCATTGGCCGACTTCTCAATATCGTCGTCAGGTTCGCCGCCTTGCGCGGATCCGCCTCGGCTGTTTTTGACTAGTTGTACATCTGTGGCCAACGTGGCCATTTGCTCCTGCAGTGGGGCAAGTGCCTTTGCAATAGCATCCGTCACGGCATCGGGCTTTGACTCATTTCCGCCCTCCGTGCCGGCTGCTGGATCAGCACCTTCACCTTCCTGCTTCTTCAACTCCGTCACATCGGCAGCCAAACCTTCGACCTGCTTAACGATCGGCTGGATGGCAGCCTGCACAGCTTTTGCAATATCTTCTGGTTTCAAATCGTCTTCCTCCTCTTGCTCCTCGTCGTCTGCAGGAGCTGTCTTATTTTTCAATTCGGTTAATGCGGCGATTGCGTCGTCAACATGTTTGAGATTGCCTGCAGAAATCTTTTTTGCCGGCTTTGGCAATTTGCTCAGGCGGTTTCCCGATCGCTTTAACGATGTCCTCCTGCACCAATACGTCCTGGGCAATTTCAACGAAATCCTGCAAGGCTTCGCGGATGATTTCCGGGTCTGTTTCCATCCCGCTTTCCCACGAGTCCCAACGAAAAAGAACCGCGTTCAGGGCGTCTTGAGCTGCCCAAAATTCACGGTTCTTGCGGTTCTTATTGTATTTGTCAGCAACAGCGCCCTTTTCGAT